>NZ_JBTTIE010000001.1:0-3090000 GCF_054719465.1 Mesorhizobium sp. RSR565B
AAGACAAGGGCTGGTTCGACGCCATCATTCCGCCGAGCCTGGCCGGCGGGCGCAACCCGGATGCCTCGGCCGACGTGCTGCGGCAGGTGCTTTATGACGGCGCCGGCGGCAATTTCCTGTCGGGCTTCGCCGCCTATCTGTTCACGCACAATGTCCAGGTGGCGATCCTGGCCTTCGCGCTCGGCTTTGCCTTCGCGGTGCCGAGCGTGCTCTTGATCCTGATGAATGGCTGCCTGCTTGGCGCGATGTTCCAGATCTACATCGCCAAGGGGCTCGGGCTGGAGCTGGGCGGCTGGCTGTCCATCCACGGCACCACCGAGATGTTCGCGATCGCCTTGGCGGGCGCCGCCGGCATGCGCATCGGCACGCGCATCGCCTTCCCCGGCGAACTGACGCGGATGACGGCTGCTGCCTATGCCGGGCGCGTGGCCGCCACCACCATGGTCGGGGTGACGATCATGCTTTTGTTTGCCGGCCTGCTCGAAGGCATCGGCAGGCAGGTGATCACCAGCGACGTGACACGCTATGCCATTGGCGGCGTCATGCTGACGCTGTGGCTTTGCTATTTCTATGTGTTCAGGGTGGTGCGGCATGGCAACCGCTAGGCGTGCTGCCGTCTCGACAATACGGCCGCTGATCACGCCGGAAGGCGTCGATCTCCGGATCAAGCTCGCCGATGCCGGCACCCGCGCCGCCGCCTTCCTGCTCGACTTTGTCATCATCATCGTCACGGCGATCGTGATCTCGATCGTTGCACTGTTCGGGCTGGCCGGCCTCAAAGGCGAAGGCGCGCAGCCGCTGTTCATCGTCTGGATCATCCTGATCTTCTTCCTGCGCAACGCCTATTTCATCGTCTTCGAAGCCGGCCGCCGCGCCGCCACACCCGGCAAACGGATGCTCGGCATCCGGGTGGCGTCGCGCAGCGGCGCCGGCCTGTCGATCGATCAGGTCATTGCCCGCAACCTGATGCGCGAGATCGAGATCTTCCTGCCGCTGTCGATCATCCTCGGCCGCAGCGAGATGGGGCTCGCCGACACGTTGTCGACGATCTTCGGGCTGGTCTGGACGCTGCTGTTTGCGCTCTTCCCGCTGTTCAACCGCGACCGCATGCGCATCGGCGACCTTTTGGCCGGAACGTGGGTTGTCGAGGCGCCGAAACTGGCGCTGGTCGAAGACCTGTCGCAACGCCAGGACACCACCACCCGCGCATTCCGCTTCACCCAGGCGCAGCTCGATGCCTATGGCATCGCCGAACTGCACAAGCTGGAGGAAGTGCTGCGCCGCGACGACTATTTCGCGCTGAAAGCCGTGGCCGAAACGATCGGACGCAAGATCGGCATGACGATCGAGCCGGTCGATTCCAGGGCCTTCCTCACCGCCTATTATGGCGAGCTGCGGGCACAGCTCGAACGCAAGCTTTTGCTGGGAACACGCAAGGCGGATAAGTACCAGCGGTAGATCGGAGTTCGGGATGCCGGCTCAAGTTAGCGAAGCGGAAAAAGCCAGAATAGAACGCGCCATTCAGGCGGCAGTCTCCGGATCCTGGAAGGAATTTGCAGAACTCACCGACGAACCGTTTCCAAACGATGCATCGATGAGGGAGCAATTCGGAGATACTTCTTCCCGACTTCAGCAAGCCGACGGAAATTGGGAAATGACCTCAGGCATAGGTATCGTGCCTGACGGCAGCGCGCGCCTGATCACAGTCTTGATCAAGGCGCCGCCCACCGTGGATATTGTCCTGACGCTGCACAGCACGAGCGATCGGGATGACAGCACGATCAGCATCTGGACGTTCTTTCAGCAGGTGAATTGGGGCGATTAGGCATCGCCTACCCCACCCACTTCTCATAGTCGGACACCAAAAGGTGCACCGGCGCGACATCCTCGTCGATGTTGGAGAAGCGGCCGATCGGCTCGCGGAAGACGTTGTCGGTGAGATCGTCATTGACGGTCGAGACCTCGCCGATCAGCACATCCTTGCCCTCGGCCCAGAAGGCGTGCCAGACGCCGGGCAGCAGCGTCACGCTCTGGCCCGGGTCGAGCTTCAGGAGCCCGCCTGCCGGCAGCCTGTGGATGGTGCCGTCGACCGGCACCGTCACTTCGGCCTTCGGATCGATGCCGCCGTCGCGATCGTGCATGAACAGTTCAAGCACGAGCTTACCGCCGCCGCGGTTGATGATGTCCTCGGCCTTGATGTTGTGGCGGTGCATCGGCGACAGCTGATCCTTGCGCGAGATCATGATCTTCTCGGCATAAAGCATGCCCATGCCCTTCTTCATGTCGGCATAGACGCCGTTGCGAACGGTGAACAGGAACAGGCCGAGTTCGTCGAATTTTTCCTGGCCGTAATCGGTGATGTCCCAACCGAGCCGCGAGGTGAAAATGGCGGCGGAGTCGGCCTTGCGCGCCTTCATCTCTTCCGGGCTCCAGTAGGCGAAGGGCGGCATGATGTAGCCGAACGAGCGGATGAAGGCGTCTGCATCGCGGATGATGTCGTTGACGGTGGAGCGTTTCATGATCGTGATCCCTTCGCGTCGCATTCCCTGGAGTTATCTGAAGCGCATAGCCGAACAGCGCTGCGGTGTCGACGCAAACTGCGTGCTGGCCCCATGACATCCGTGCGGATCGGGGCCATAAGTCAGCCAGATTTCCCAGGGTGATATTTCATGCAAGGCATAGACGACCTCGACACGCCGGCGATCCTCATCGACGCAGCCCGCGCCGAAGCCAACATCACACGAGCGCAGGCGCATGCCGACCGCCACGGGCTGAAACTCAGGCCGCACATCAAGACGCACAAGCTGCCTTATTGGGCGAAGAAGCAGGTGGCGGCCGGCGCGGTCGGCATCACCTGCCAGAAGATCGGCGAAGCCGAGGTGATGGCCGATGCCGGGCTGACCGATATTTTCCTGCCCTACAACATCCTTGGCCGCGCCAAGCTGGAGCGGCTCAAGGCCCTGCATGGCCGTGTGACACTGTCAGTGACGGCCGACAGCCTCGAAACGCTGGAGGGGCTCGCCGCCACCTTCACCGATGCAGGGCACCCCCTGCCCGTCCTGGTCGAATGCGACACCGGCATGGGCCGTTGTGGTGTGCAAAGCGCCGCCGAGGCGCTGGCACTGGCGAAGTTGATCGACCAAGCCAAGGGGCTCACCTTCGGCGGGCTGATGACCTACCCCGCGGCCGGCCGCGCCGCCGAGGCTGAATCGTGGCTGGCCGGCGCCAAACAAACGCTCGCGGCCTCGGGCCTCGCCTGTGAACGCATCTCCAGCGGCGGCACGCCTGACATGTGGCGCTCGGGCGAGGACAGCGTGGTGACCGAATACCGCCCCGGCACCTACATCTACCTCGACCGCTACCAGGTCGCCAAAGGCGTCGGCACGCTCGACGATTGTGCGCTGACGGTGCTCGCCACCGTGGTCAGCCATCCGACGCCGGCCCGCGCCATCCTGGACAGCGGCAGCAAGGCGCTGTCCAGCGACACGCTGGGGCTCGCCGATTTTGGCGAGCTGCTCGGCATGCCCGGCGCCCGCGTCACCAGCTTGAGCGAGGAACATGGCACGGTCACGCTTGGAAATGGTGCGAAGCTTCGCATTGGCGAGCGCGTGCGCGTGGTGCCTGATCATTGCTGCGTGGTGACCAACCTGTTCGACCAGGTGCGTCTGATCGACGGTGACAAGGTGCTGGAAACGCTGAAGGTGGAAGCGCGTGGGCGGATGGAGTGAGGCTTTTCGTTTTGGAGGCTCGCCCTATTTCGACATTGACGAATTGTAATTTATAACTTACTAGTCCCCATGGCAATCCTGAAGCAGACAGCCACCTTTCGGAGGTGGCACCAAAAGCTGAAAGACGGAAGAGCCAAGGCGGCAATTGCCGTTCGGCTGCAACGTTTGATTGTAGGAAATCCCGGCGACGTGGCCCCAGTGGGTGAAGGCATCAGTGAATTGCGCATTCACTATGGGCCCGGCTATCGCGTTTATTTCACAAGCGCGGTGAAACGGTCATCCTGCTCCTGTGCGGCGGGGATAAAAGTTCACAAGAAACCGACATACGGACAGCAAAGCGCCTGGCCGTAGAATGGAGTGACGACAATGGTTGAAAAAATCTATGATTTCGATCCCGCCGAAATGCTCGATTCCGATACGGCAATCGAGGCGTTTCTGGCAGAGGCAATGGAAACCGGAGACGCCAAATTCGTCGCGTCCGCCCTCGGTGTCGTTGCCCGCGCCAAGGGGATGAGCAACATTGCCAGAAAGACCGGCTTGGCTCGCGAGCATCTTTATACCTCGCTCAGCGAAAACGGCAATCCTACGCTGGAAACCACACTGGCGGTCATGAAAGCATTCGGCTTTCATTTGGCCCCAAAGCACGATGCAACTCATGTCTAATCTACGCCAGCGCGCGTCGAGCGCGAGGTTGTTCGGGCCAACTGAAATCAGGACTGATAAACCGGACCCAGCGCCGCCTTCAGCGGATCCAGCGCGTCGCCATACAGCTTCCAGCGCTCGACCGAGGATGAATAGATCGGCTGGCGCACCTGCCAGCGGCTCGGCGTCCGCACCGTGCGCTCGGTTTCGTTGAAACGCAGGCAGGCATCGTCCCACTCGACGCCGAGGAATCCGATCAATCCGCGGGCGCGATTTTCGAAATCGGCGACCGTTTCTTCGTAGGGTATGTCGTGGATATCCAGCGGGATGACCTTGGCCCAATGGCGCATTAGGCGGTCATACTGCCGGTAATACTGCCCAAGCTTGGTCAGATCGGCATTATAGCCGTGCGCCTCGGAAAAGTTATGCATGAAACAGGACGCGCAATTGTCCATCGGGTCACGCCGGCAATGGATGATGCGGGCATTCGGCAAGATCAGGCTGATGAAGGCCAGCAGCTCGAAATTATGCGGCATCTTGTCGACGACAAGCCGCGCCTTGCTGTTGCGTCTGTTGAGATCGTCGAGATACTTCGATCCAAGCTCCTTGGCCTTGGCCGCAGTGAGCGCCGCCATGCCCTTGGTGAAAATGGCTGGGTCGAGCTTGTCGAACCCAAGTTCGCCGGCAAGTGACCGAATGGTCGACAACTCGCCGGCGCCATGGATATCGCGATGGCTGGCGCATATCTGCTCGGTCAGCGTCGTTCCCGACCGGGGCATGCCGACGATGAAGACCGGGCGCCTGGATGGATTTCCCAAACTGGCTCGCGTCTTGAAGAAGCCAGCGTCGAAGGTGTCGATGAAGCTGTCGTAAAGCTGGGTGTGCCGGTCGATGTCGAAATCATTGCCGGAAATCGCCTTGGCCCTCGCGAAATGGCGGATGGCCGGGCTATACTCGCGCTGATCGTTGAGCATCTTGCCGGCGGCGTGGTGCAGCACTACCCGCTCGCGATCGGTGGTTGTCGGCAATTCCAGGCGTTTCAGCACCAAAGGCAACGTCGGATCGTCCTTGACCGCCCGGCGCGCAAGCGCCATTCCAGCCAGCGCCTCGACATGGCCCGGGTCGATGGCAAGGGCCTTGCTGAAGCATTCGACCGCCTCGGCCGGCCGGCCAATGTCGGTGAGCAAATCGCCCATACCGGCAAGTGCCATCACCGACTGGCCGTCGATAGCCAGCGCCTGGCGATAGAACCCTTCGGCAATGTCGCCCTCGAGCTGGCTGCGGTAGGAGCGGCCGAGATTGCACAGCGCTTCGATGAGCCCTCCGTCGAGCTCGATCGCCTTTCTCAGATGTCTGCGCGCCTTGTCGACGTTGCCGGTGACATTGTAGGCATTGCCGAGATTGTTGCGGAAGATGGCGTTGTCCGGTTCGAGCTTGACCGCCTTTTCCATATAGGCAATGGCGGCGTCATGATGCTCGGCCTCGATGGCGAGCGTGCCCATCAGGTTCAGCGCCATGGCATTTTTGGGCTGCGTGCGAAGCACCGTCTGGTAGCAGAACTCGGCCTCGCGAAAACGCTTGCGCCGTTGCAGGTCGATGCCGCGCTGCAATGTCTTTTCCGCCGGCTCACCGGCGGTCGGCAGCGAGGCTGGGATCATTGCCGGCAGGCCCAGGGGTTGCCGGCGTGGCAAGAGCGGCATCCGTCAAATCCCGGTCGCGGCCTGCGACGAACCAATCAGAACTTCAGGGTTACGCCAAGCTGGAGATTGTGGGAGTACAATTTGGCGTTCTCGTATGTGCCGCCGCCATCATTGTCGTCTAGATCCACGCTTGTCACGGCCTTAAAGCGGTAACCGAAATCGAGGTCGACATTCTGCGTTACCGCGTAGGTAACACCGGCGCCCACTTGGCCGGCGAAACCCCAGCCGCCAGGCCCGTATCCAAAGGCGTGGCCATCAAAGTGAGTATCGGCGGTAACATAGGCCGCGCCGAGACCGCCGCCGACATAGAGTTTGGCATCACCAAAATGCGCAACATCGGCCCAGACGTTGGCGAGAAGATAGGTGGCCGACAGATTGCCGGAAGCCGGATAGTTGCCGACGCCCGTGTAGCTGTATTCGCTTGCCTTGTAGCGCGCGTAGGACAGTTCGCCTTCGACACGAAACACATCGTTGATGCGCCGACCGACAGCGCCGCCGATTACGAACCCGGTATCAAGATCGACTGAATAGCCAGTACCATTGTAGTCCGTCTTCACATGGTTCGGGAAACTGGCGCCGCCAAAGAGCGTGACGTACCAGAGATCCTCCGCCCTCGGAACGTCGACGATCGCGTCGGCGGCGTACGCCGAACTCCAGCCAAGCACCAATGCCGTTGTCGCCACACCAGCCAGTAGAAGCAGTTTCATCGTCGATTCCTCGTAGCCTTCCAGCTACTTGCTCGCCTGCGGTTGGAGCTGTCAATAAGCAGACGCAGTCAGGGCACCCTTTCAGGAATCCTCGTTGCTATGCAGCAACATAGCAGCATACTCTAATTTAGACGGAGATAGGCAAAGGCTGCTGTTTCGGTTGTCATTCGAGTGGCCGGAAGAGAACCGCCTAGTCGCGTTGCTCTGCCTGCCGCGCCGCGATGCGCCTCATGCCAATGACCCGCCGGCGGCGAATCTCAGTGCGCATCGCCGTCAAATGCAGCGCGAAGAACAGCACGGTGAAGCCGAGCGCCATGACCAGCAGCGGCCATAGCAGGCTGGGATCGATCGTCGGTCCGCCGAGCCGGAACACCGAGGCCGGCTGGTGCAGCGTGTTCCACCAGTCGACCGAGAATTTGATGATCGGGATGTTGATGAAGCCGACGAGCGTGATGATGGCGGCGGCCCAGGCGGCGCGGCTGGCGTCATCCAGCGCACGCGTCAGCGCGATGATGCCGAGATACATCAGGAACAGGACGAAGACCGACGTCAGGCGCGCGTCCCACACCCACCAGGTGCCCCACATCGGCTTGCCCCAGATGGAGCCGGTGACCAGCGCAAGCGCGGTGAAGGTGGCGCCGATCGGGGCTGCCGATTTCAGGGCGACATCGGCCAAGGGATGGCGCCAGACCAGCGTACCGAGCGCGGCGACCGCCATCACCGTGTAGCACATCATGGCGAGCCAGGCGAAAGGCACGTGGATATACATGATGCGCACCGTGATGCCCTGCTGGAAATCCTCAGGCGCGGCAAAGCTCATATAGAGACCGATGGCGAGCAGGATCGCGGCGATCGACGCCAGCCACGGCACCAGCCTGTCGGCCAGCCCGACAAAGCGCGTCGGGTTGGCGAGGTCGGTCCAGCCGGCGAGGCGTGAGGAGGTGTCGCTCATAAGGTCTAGATAGACCGGCGGCGCGTTCGGGGCAATCGAGCGGTTGTCGCAGTGCTTACCCTCCCCCCTTGTGGGGAGGTCGCTGCAAAGCAGCGGGGTGGGGGTGGTGGGGCACCACCCCCACCGGGACCCTACGGGTCCGACCTCCCCACAAGGGGGAGGTAAAAAAGCTTACGCAGCTTCGATATTCACCGTGCGGCTGAGACGGCGGACTTCCTCGTCGTTGAGCAGGCCGCCGGCGCGCAGCAGGCTGGCGAAACGGCCATTGCGCAGCGACAGTTCGGCGAAGCCGCCCATCTCGACCACCTTGCCCTTGTCCATGAACACGACCAGGTCGGCGTCGCGGACGGTGGTCAGGCGGTGGGCGATGATGAAGGTGGTGCGGTTGCGCCTCAGTTCGTCGATGGCTTCCTTGACGCGGTCCTCGGTCTCGACATCGAGCGCGCTCGTTGCCTCGTCGAGCACCAGGATCGGTGCGTCCTTGAGCACGGCGCGAGCAATGGCGATGCGCTGACGCTCGCCGCCCGAAAGCTGGCCGCCGCGCTCGCCAACGACGGTGTCATAGCCGGCGCTCTTGGCAAGGATGAAATCCTGCGCGGCAGCCGCATTGGCGGCGGCGTGAACCTCGTCATAAGTCGCCTCGGCACGACCGACGCGGATGTTGTCCTCGATCGAGCGGTTGAGCAGGCCGGCATCCTGGAAGACGGTGGCGATCGAATGACGCAGCGACTTGCGGGTCACCGTGCGGGTGTCGATGCCGTCGATCAGGATACGGCCATGAGACGGCGAGAAGACGCGCTGCAAGAGGTTGATCAGCGTCGTCTTGCCGGCGCCGGTCGGGCCGACGATGGCAACCGTCTGCCCGGCCTGGACCTCGAAGGAGACGTCGTCGACGCCCTGCCTCGAATTGGCAAACTCGAAGCCGACATTCTCGAAGCGGACGTGGCCGGTGACGTTGGTGAGGTCGCGCAAGCCGTCCGGCTCGGCGGAGTCGGCGGCCGAATCCTCGAGGTGATAGAAGTCCTCGAGCTTGGCGCGGGCTTCCGAAATCTGGTTGGCGAAAGCCGACATCTGGTCGAGGCGGGCAATCAGCAGCGTGGCAAAGCCGGTGAAGGCGATGACGTCGCCGATCTTGAGCTGGCCATGGGTGACCAGATAGGCGCCGATCAAAAGCACAACCATCATCGAAATGGTCGACGACAGGCGGTGCAACGCATTGGCCATCGCCCACCAGTCGAGCACCGGGTTCTGCGCGTCGAGCAGGTTCTTGACATAGCGGCGCAGCGTATCGGCCTCGTGGCCGAGACGGTTGTAGCTCTGCAGCACGGCGACATTGCTGACCGAGTCGGTCACATGCGCGAAGACCTGATGGTAGTGGCGCTCGACCGCGGCCTGGCCCGCCTTGGTGCGCTTCATCACAAGCCGGCCGATGCCGACATAGAGAACGCCCAGCGCCATCAGTACCAGCGACATGCGAAGATCCATGCTTATCGCGGTCGGAATCAGCAGAGCCAGCGCAACCGCCGTCGACAGATGCTGGCGCATGAATTCAAGCCACAGGCTGAACAGCGTCTCGACGGCGCGCAGCAGCGTGTGCAGCGCGTTGGAGGTGCCGCGCTGGTGGTGCCAGGCGAGCGGCATGGTGATCACGCGCTCGAACGACTGGCACAGCACCTCGCTGCGCCGCTTGTGGGCAAAACGGTCGGCGCCGCGCGCCACCAGCACGAAGGCGACGATGTTAAAGGCGCCGAGACCGGCCCACAGCGCCAGCGTCGAAAACACCGAACCCTTATCGGAGATGGCGTCGATTACCCGGCCGAACATGATCGGCTCGAGGATGGCGATAATGGCGAGCGCGACATTCGCACCGCAGATAAACGCAACGCGCTTCCTGTCGGCTGCGAGATAACCCAGCGCTCTCCAGTAGATTTGCAGAAGTGACACTTCAGCTACTCCGCCCAAAACATTATTGTGCACCGCACCATTTCTTGACACGTACCGGTTAACGGGTCGCAAAACAATGCCCGTCTACCTCTTCCGTTCCCATTCTGCGAACAAAAGATGACGACGTTGCGAAATCTGCCGTGATCACCTAACGGTTTGAGATAAAAGGTGAAATGTCAGTCTTGCGGCAAAATCATGGCAGCAGCTGGCCCTGCCACATTTTTAGTCACTGCACGCTTGGACCGCCGTTATCGGGAAGGCACGCCGTTCTGCGCCAGGAGCATGCCGAAGTAGAAAACGCGCGCCTCGAAAGGCGCGCGTCAATAACCTGAAGCCTTTGATTTTACGAGGGTATCTTGACGACCACCTCGGTCTTGTCGCCGGCTTTCGGCTGAAAACCGGAAGATTTTGTCTTGGTTCCATTGACTTCGAGCGAGATGGATTTGGCCTTTTTGTCGCGGATGACGCGAACCTTGATCTCCGACCCCAGCATCTTCAGCGTGGCAGAATAGCCGTCCCAATGGCTGGGCAGTTTCGGCCGGAACGTGATCTGCTTGCCCCGCCGCTCAATGCCCAGAATGCCTTCGACCGCAGCACGGTAGAGCCATCCCGCTGAGCCCGTATACCAGGTCCAGCCGCCGCGACCGCCCTTGTCCTCACCGGAATAGATGTCGGCGGCGACGACGTACGGCTCGACGCGATAATGCTCGGCCGATGCATCGTCGAGCGCATGGTTGACCGGGTTCAGCATCGAGAAGCAGCGATAGGCATCGTCGGTGCGGCCCATTTCGGCGAGCGCGATCACGAACCAGGTCGCCGCATGGGTGTACTGGCCGCCGTTCTCGCGCACGCCCGGCGGATAACTCTTGATGTAACCAGGGTCCTTTCTCGTGTTCTGGAAGGCCGGGGTAAACAGTTTGACGATCTTGAGCTTGTCGTCGACCAGCAGGTTCGTCGCCTGCTGCATCGCCGTGGTCGAGCGCGCGGGGTCGCCCTCGCCGGAGAGCACGCTCCACGACTGCGCGATGGAGTCGATCTTGCACTCGTCCGAATTGTGCGAGCCAAGCGGCGTGCCGTCATCGTAGCTGCCGCGGCGATACCACTGGCCGTCCCAGGCGGTGCTTTCCAGCGCCCGCTTCAGCACATCGGCGTGTTTTGTCCAGGCCTGCGCCCGCTTGGTGTCGCCCTGCCCCTTGGCCACGGTGGTAAAGTCGCCCAGCGTCTTCAAAAGGAACCAGCCGAGCCAGACACTCTCCCCCTTGCCGGCTTCGCCGACGCGGTTCATGCCGTCGTTCCAGTCGCCGCCGAGGATCAGCGGCAGCCCGGCCGGGCTGCTGCGCTTGACCGCAAGGTCGAGCGCGCGCGCGCAATGGTCGTAAAGCGAAGCGCTCGTCTTGGAGATTTCCGGCGTGAAGAAGGCGTCGTGCTCGCCCTCGCCCAACACCTGCCCGTCGATGAAAGGCAGCTGCTCCTTCAGGATCCCTGTATCGCCGGTCACCTCGATGTAGCGATTGGTGGCATGCGCCAGCCAGACCACATCGTCGGAGATCATAGTGCGCACGCCGGCGTCGGTGCGCGGCAACCACCAATGCTGGACGTCGCCTTCGGGGAACTGCCGGCGCGCCGCATTGAGGATCTGGTCGCGCGCCAGTTTCGGATCATGCGCAAGCAGGGCCAGCGTGTCCTGTAGCTGGTCGCGGAAGCCGAAGGCGCCGCTTGCCTGATAAAAGGCCGAGCGGGCGCGGATGCGGCAGGCCAGGCTCTGATAGGGCAGCCAGTGATTGACCATGGCGTCGAGCGCCTTGTCGGGCGTCTCGACCTGGATGGTGTCGAGGAAGCCGCGCCAGACGCGTTCATTATCGGCCAGCCGCTGGTCGAAATCCTTGCCCGAATGGGTCTGCACCAACGCGCTCGCTTCGGCTGATGTAGCGGCGTCGCCAAGCAGCCAGACCAGCGTGACGTCGCCGCCGGCAGGGATGTCGATGTCGCTGGCGACAGCTGCGCACGGATCGTCGCCGGCCTCGACGCGGCCCGACAGGCCGGCGCCGCTGACGACAGTGTGCGGGAAGGCGCTGGTGCCCTGCCTGCCGATGAACTCGCCACGATCGGCTGTCACCGAATGCACCGGACCGGTGGCGGCCAGGAAGGCCACCCGGTCGCCGAAATCGAGACCGTAGGGGTTTTGCGCCAGAAGCGCGCCGGTCGCTGGATCCCTGGACGGGATGATGGTCGCAGCCGTGCTCGAGCGATGGCTGCCGAGAACCCATTCGGCATAGGCATAGATGCGCAGCCGCGCCGGCGCCGAGCCCGAGTTCTGGATGCGCAGCCGCGTGATCTTCACTGGATCGACGGGATCGACGACGTGCGTCAGATCCATTGACAGCGGGCCGCGTTTGGATCGGAAGGTCGAGAAGCCCTGGCCGTGCCATGTCTCATAGGTCATCGAGGGATCGCGGACCACGGCAGCCAGCGGCGAGAATGCCTTGCCGCTGGCCTGATCGTAGATGTAGATGCCCTCGCCCGGCCGGTTGGTGACCGGATCGTTCGACCATGGCGTCAGTTGGTAATCGCGGCTGTTGCGGCTCCAGGTGAAGGCAGCGCCTTCGGCCGAGACATGGAATCCGAACGAGGCGTTCGAGACGACGTTGATCCAGGGCTGCGGAGTCGTGCGCCGGCCGGTGAGACGCGTGACATAGTGACGGCCATCGCCTTCGAAACCGCCGAAGCCGTTCCACTGGCTGAGGCCGCTGCCGTCGGCGCTGCTGTCGGACGCGGCATGGTATGCAGGCGCCGCCGGCACCGGCAGAGACGGCTCGCGCAGTGACGCGGGGGCCGCCGGCTGCAGGCCATCGCGTGCTTGCAAGGTTGCCGCCTCGGCGCGTTCGATCTGGTCGAAGATGGTGCCGTTGCGCGTGTGCAGAACCACGCGGGCAACCGCCAGCAGCGTCTTGTACGTCGCCTCGTCCATCAGGTCGCGGCGCACGGCGAAGATGTGCTGGCGCGGCCCGAGTTCCTTGCCGCGCAGGCGGCTGTTTTCGCACAGCGTTTCGACCGCGCGCTGCAGGTCCTGGACATAGGACGATGCCTGCTCGTTGACGACCACAAAGTCGATCATCATGCCGCGGGCGCGCATATACTCCTGGAAGCGCAGCGCCTGGGCGACAATTTCGAGGTCGGCCACGTCGCCGATGCGGACCAGGAAGATCGGGAAATCGCCCGAAATGCTGGTCGGCCACAGGCTGGACTGCTTGCCCAGCCCCGAAGCGATGGATTCGCCGGGCAGGCGCAGGAACGGATCGGGATAGATCAGGAAACGCGCCAGCTTCTGCACATTGGCGGCGTCGGTCAGGCTGAGACCAAGATGGCGTGTCTGCACCTGCGAACGCGTCCAGGCAAGCATCGCCTGGCGGGCAAAACTTTCGGGATGGTCGAGCCTGGCGATGGCCTCGTCAAGTTCGGCGCGGTTGGCGCCGACGGCGGTCCAGAAGGTCAGCGATATCTTCTTGTTGGCCGGCACCCGCACCTGGCGGCGCAGGGCCGCTACCGGATCGAGGGTGAAGCCGTGGTGACCGCCAAGCTTGGCGCCGGGATCGAAGGCCGCCGCTTCCGCGATGGTACGGCCACGGCCGATGAAGGCACGGCGATCGGTTTCGGCCTCGGCATCGCGCGCCAATCCGGAGGGATCGGTGACGAAATGCACCATGGTGACGTCAGGCTCGTTCTTGTCGCGCTTGCGCCTGGTGGCAAAGATGGCACCGTTGTTGGCAGCGATCTCGGTCTCGATAAACATTTTCGAGAACGCAGGATGGGCATTGTCGGAGGCTTCGTTGCCCAGCACCAGCTCGGCAAAGGAGGTCACCTCGATATGCCGGTCAGTGGCGCCGTCATTGTAGAGCGTGACGCGCCGTCCCTCGCCATTGCCTTCCGAGATGACGATGCATTCGACCTCCGAACGCAGCGAGCCCACTGTTTTGACGAAGCTCGCCTTGTCGTCGGAAAACAGCGTCTGCACTCTCTCGCCGGTCGCCTGCTTCGGCTCCGCGGTGGCCGACCACCAGTCGCCGCTGCCGGCGTCGCGCAGGAAGATGTAGGAGCCGAGCCGGTCTTCGGTCGGGTCGGGCTGCCAACGGGTGACGGCGAGTTCGCCCCAGCGGCTGTAACCGGAACCGGTGGCCGAGACCATGACGGAGTAGCGGCCATTGGACATGACGCTGGTGGCGCGCAACGCCCTCAGCGGGTCGAGGACGATGCGCGAATCCGGGCTCTCGACCTCGGTCTCGTCCTTCGAGCGCTCGTCGGCTTCGGTCCTGACCGTGGCGGTCGGGATGTCGCGCGGCGCCCTCTCCTGCAGCAGGAGTTCGGCAGACTCGATCACCGGATCGCTGTGGAAGCGGTCGCGCAGCCGGCCCTCGAAGATGGCGTCGGCAACGGCGGCGATCGACATGCCGGAGTGATGCGCCATGTAGTTCAGGACAACAGCGTGGTCGGTGCCTTCCGGCACGCGCTGCGGCGTGAAGTCGACGGCGTCGTAAAAGCCATGCCGGCCGAGAGCGCCGATGGAGCGCAGCCTGGCCAGATTCTGGACGGATTCGCGCGGTGTGAACTGCGCCGCGAGGATCGTGGCGTAAGGGGCGATCACCGTGTTCTGGCCAAGGCCGCGCTTGAGGCCAAGTCCGGGCACGCCGAAATTGGTATACTGGTAGGTCAGTTCGCGGTCGCGGGCATTGTAGGCCGCTTCCGAAATGCCCCAGGGCACGTTCTTCGAACGCGCGTACTGGATCTGGCGCTTGATGATCAGCTTGCTGGTCTGGTTGAGGATCGACCCCTGCGGCTCCTTCATTACCAAAGGCGGCATCAGATACTCGAACATCGAGCCCGACCAGGACATCAGCGCACCCTGGAAGCCGATCTCGACGATCGGCCTTCCAAGCCGGAACCAATGCTCCGTCGGCAGGTCACCCTTGGCGATGGCGAACAGGCTGGTCAGCCGCGCCTCGGAGGCGAGCAGATCGTAGCAGCTCTCATCGAGCTGGTGCTCCTCGACCCGGTAGCCGATCGAGAGCAGTTTGCGCTCCTGACGCATCAGGAAAGAGAAATCCATCTCGAAGGCATAGCGGCGGCAGCGTTCGCGCAGCGCCAGCAGCTTGGCGCGCAAGGCTTCGACGGCGTTTTCGTCGCTGTGCGAGTCATGCACATGCGCCTCGCAGGTCGCTTCCAGCCGTGCCGCCCAGTCGGCGATAATGTCGCTGCGCTGCGATCCGGCCTCGGTGTGGATGGCGGTGGCGAGCTTGCGGATCTCGCCGGCAAGCACGGCCAGGTTAATGGTGCGGATCGAGGCCATCTCCGGCTGCGCCTTGATGGTCATGACGGCGCGCCGCATGCCATCGAGGCGATCGGCCAGACGCTGGCGCAACGGCCGCAGTTGCCGGCGGTCGTCAGGCAATTCCTCGAGGCTCTCGTCGAGGATACTCACCGTGTCGAGGACGCCTTCGAAATCGCCCTGCAGGTGAACGGACGGGGCTTCCGCCCATTCGGCGCAGGCAGCCGCCACCGCGACCAGATGTCCGGCGAGATTGCCGCTGTCGACGGCCGAGATGTAAAGCGGATAGAGCGGCTTGAGCGTCGTCGTGTCGTACCAGTTGAAGAGGTGGCCGCGGTTGCGCGGCATGCTCTCGATGGTCGTCATCGTGGCGTCGATGCGAGTGATGGCGTCGGAGAGCGCAATCCAGCCGAAATCGCGTGCCGACACCACCGACAGCAGGTAGACGCCGATATTGGTCGGCGACGTCCGCGGCGCTACAACCGGCGCCGGGCTTTCCTGGAAATTGTCGGGCGGCAGATTGTGGTGCTCGGCCGTGACGAAGGTTTCGAAATAATGCCAGGTGCGGCGCGCCACGGTGCGCAGCGCGTGGATGTCGGCCTGCGATATGCGCAGGCGGTCCTCGGTCTCGGCCGAGCGGCTGATCCAGCAGGCAACCGCCGGCGAACCGATCCAGAACAGAGCGAAGAAGAAGGCGACGAAGGCACCGGTGGAATCGGCCAGCACGGGGATAGCGAGACCGACGACGCCGATGATCACGGCGCCATACATCATGCTGTAATAGGAGCCGATATCGTTGTCGCCGCCCTTGTGCGCCTGCGACGCGGTGCGCCATTCCAGCAGGTTCTGGCGGCTGACGAACAGGCGGTAGAGCGTGCGCACGATGGCGTCGCCCATCATCCAGGCATTGTGCGCCATCAACAGCACTTTCAGCGCCACAAGGGCCGTGCCGAAGACGGTGTCGTGCGCCAGCGCGGAGAAATGGCCGCGCGGCGTCTGGTCGCCGCTCTTGGGCAGGATGGCGTTGACGACATCGAAGGTCGGCGCCATGAACAGCGACAGGATCAGCAGCGCCTGCCACTGCGCGGCCTGCGTGAAGGGCAGCAGCGTCCAGCCGGCGATCGCCGCCATCACCCAGAAGATCGGGGTCAGCGAGCGGCGCAGATTGTCGACCATCTTCCAGCGCGACAGCGCCGGCACGCCGGAACGCGGCGAGAAGATGAAGCGCAGCAGCTGCCAGTCGCCGCGCGCCCAGCGGTGGTGGCGCGAGGCGTCGACCGAGTAGCGGGTAGGATAGTCCTCGACCAGTTCGACGTCGGTGACAAGTGCTGCGCGCGCCAGCGCACCTTCGAGCAGATCGTGGCTGAGGACGGTGTTTTCCTCGATGCGGCCCTGCAGCGCCGCCTCGAAAGCGTCGACGTGATAAAGGCCCTTGCCGGTGAAGGAGCCGTCGCTGAAGACGTCCTGGTAGAGATCAGAGACGGCAAAGACGTAAGGATCGAGACCGCTGTTGGACGAGAAGACGCGCTGGAAGAAAGAAGCGTCGTCGCCGCTGGTGAGCGAGGCTGTGATGCGCGGCTGCAGAATGGTGTAGCCGGCGGTAACGACGCGCTTTGTCGCGTCGAAATGCGGGCGGTTGAGCGGATGGGCGAGCTTGCCGACCAGTGACGACACGGCGTCGCGCGTGGTGCGCGTGTCGGCGTCGAGCGTCATGACATAGACGACCTTTTCCGGCAGCGGCACGTCGAGCGGCAGGAAGGTGGTGTCGCTGTCGCCGCGCAAGAGAAGGTTCAGCTCATGCAGCTTGCCGCGCTTGCGCTCCCAGCCCATCCAGGCGCCCTGCGCCTGGTTGTAGAGCCGGCGGCGATGCAGGATATAGAAACGCGGCGCGCCTTCCGAGGGATAACGGGCATTGAGCCTGGCGATCTCGTCGCGCGCATATTGCAGGATCTCGATGTCGGCGGCGTCGATCTCGGTCTTGGAATCCGGCCAGTCGGACAGCAGCGCGAAATGGATTTCTTCGGCCGTGTTGGCGAGGTGATGCACCTCGATGTTGCGGATGTTTTCCTCGACATCATCGCGCGAGCCGATCAGCGACGGCACCACGACCAAGGTGCGTGATGCCGCCGGAATGCCGTGCTTGTAGTCATAGCCGACGAGCCGCGTCGGCTTCAGGAACAGTGAAACAACGGTGTTGAAGAAGGCGAGCGCGCCTTCGCTGGCAGGCACCGCAAACAGCGCCAGCATCAGCGTGATGGATTCCACCGACAGGCCGAGATGGGCAAGCGCATTGCCGGAGACAACCAGCAGTAGCACCGTCAGCAGGAAGACCGGCACAACGATGCCGAGCCAGCCCGTGGCGGTGAAGGCGCGCTTGAAGGTCACATGGAAGGGCGGCCGATAGCCGATCGCCTTTTCCAGATCCGGCCGGCGCGGGCCGACCAGGAAGAAGCCGACATCGGTATGCATGGCCGGATCGGCTGATGCATCCGGCACGCCGGAGGCATCGGTGACCCCGGGAACATGGCTGGCCAGCTCGATGGCCTTTTCGGCGACACGGAACTCGGACAGGTCGGAGCGGCGCGCCAGTTGCTCGATCGACGTGCGGTACTGGTCGCGCGAAAAGAAATCGAGCGCGGCGAAATCGGTGCGCTCGCGCAACAGCGTGTCGATGCGGCTGACGCCCTCGAACCACACCGTCCAGTCGACGTCGTTGATGAGGCGCAGGCCGCGGATGATGTTGCCGGTGGTGACATTGCCGCTGGACAGCGTGCGATGCTCGGAAATGATGATTTCCTCGGCGTCGGAGCCGGTTTTCTCGAGCTCGACCTCCAGCCATTCCAGCGCCCTGCCGGCATTCTGCGAGCCGTCCCGCAGGCGGTAGAGCAACTGGGTGGCGAAGGTGGTGTCCTGCGCATGCGCGCCGTAGCCCGACAGGATCTTCCGGCGGTCTGCATTGTCGTCGGTCGCCAGCACGCGGTCGGCGACCTCGTTGGCGATATGGCGCATCTGCCTGGTGCGGTCGACGCGCACGGCGATGCGGCGCAGATTCTCGATCAAAACGAAGCGCAGCAGCGACGGCAGCGCCCAGAGCTCGCCGATCTTGAGCGGCTCGACCGACTGAAAACCCTCGACGATGGATTTGAACATGGTCGCCGAAACCGAACTGTCGGAATGGGCGACATAGCTCCAGGCCAGGGCAAGCGCGCGCGGCACCGCGGCGCGATCGGCCACTTCCAGGGTCGGCAACTGCCGGTAGAAACGGCGCGGCAGGTCGCGCTTCACCTGAAAAATGGTCTCCTCGACGAGATAATTGTTGTCGAGCAGCCATTGCGCGGCAGGCGTGATGGTTTCGCCCTTGGCCTGGGCGGCATTGGTCGAGCGGTAGACTTCGAGGATTTTCTTGGCGCTGTCGCGGATGCGGGCCTGGAAATCGAACGGCGTCAGGCCGAACAGGTCCTTGACGTCGCCCTTGGCGAGGCTTTCGCCCAGCGCGCGCAGCCGCTCTTCGGGCAGGAAATTGGAGCGTATCGGCTCTTCGGTGATGACCGGGAAGCCGGCGCTGGACTTTTCGATATGGGCAGGATTTGTCTGGATATTCATTGAAAATTCCGCATGGGGGACGCGATGCGGCGCCACCGCCACGGCAATGTCCCTAAAACCAATTCAAATGCAATTGGTTGCATGATTACACTGGCCGAAAGTTTTGCTTCGCACCACGCCAGAGGCGTTATCCCTTCGACATTTTAAGTGGGGCTTCAGACAACTCAAGGACGAGCACCCCTGCCCTCCCGTCCGCCTTGGAACGACGGAAGGATTCGGGCTTTTTCGTGATCCAGACAACAGCTTACGCCAGATTTCTCCGGCGTGCGATCATGTTTGGCAACAGGCGTTAATCGTTGTGCTGGCGGTGCGGCTGGCCCAGCCTGGCTATCCGGATGACGAACACGGTCGTCGGCCGTACCGGTTCAACCCGTAGTTTCGCCTGCGGACCGAGCAACAGCGTGTCGAGGGGTCCAAGACGAGACGATGTCGGGCCGCTGAGGCCGACCTCGCCGTCGAACGGCAGGATCAGGGTCATAGCGCTGGTCGGCCGGATATCGGTCGGAACCGAGATCACCAGGCGCTGGACCGTGTGCATGGCCCGCCCGCGGCGGGTCATGACGTTGAGGTCGGTGATCGGACCGGAGATCAGCGCCGCCGAGGTCGGCACATCGGCCGGGAAGGACAGCGGGGCGGAAGCCGCCGTCACTTCGGCCGGCCGCCGGCCAGCAATGTCGAGGACGATGCCCTCGCCTTCCAGCACGGCCAGCGTGCGGTCGACGCCGGCAAAGCCCGAGAACGGCCCGCTATCCTCGACTCGCGCCATCGAAACGCGCCAGTCGAAATCGTCCAGGCCGGCGCCGTCCGGCGAGACGGCGATCTCGGTGGTCGTGCCGCCGCCATTCTTCCACGGCATGACCCGGTAGTCGGCGGCCCGTAGGATGCGCATCATTTAAGCCAATCAGCCTAAAATACCGGGCAGATTGAGCTGGTGCTCCTTCGCGCACTCGATGGCGATGTCGTAGCCGGCATCGGCGTGGCGCATGACGCCTGTCGCCGGATCGTTCCACAACACGCGCTGCAGGCGCCTTGCGGCGTCCGGCGTGCCGTCGGCGACGATGACCATGCCGGCATGCTGCGAGAAGCCCATGCCGACGCCACCGCCATGATGCAGCGACACCCAGGTTGCGCCCGACGCGGTGTTGAGCAACGCATTGAGCAGCGGCCAGTCGGAGACGGCGTCGGACCCGTCCTTCATCGCTTCCGTCTCGCGGTTGGGCGAAGCCACCGAGCCGGAATCGAGGTGGTCGCGGCCGATGACGACGGGCGCCTTGAGTTCGCCCCTGGCCACCATCTCGTTGAAGGCGAGCCCCAGCCTGTGGCGGTCGCCGAGGCCGACCCAGCAGATGCGCGCCGGCAGGCCCTGAAAGGCGATGCGCTCACGTGCCATGTCCAGCCAGTTGTGCAGATGGGTGTTGCCGGGGGTGAGTTCGCGCACCTTGGCGTCCGTCTTGTAGATATCCTCGGGATCGCCCGAAAGAGCAGCCCAGCGGAACGGGCCGATACCGCGGCAGAACAGCGGCCTTATATAGGCCGGCACGAAACCCGGGAAAGCAAAGGCGTTCTCGAAGCCTTCGTCCTTGGCGACCTGGCGGATGTTGTTGCCATAGTCGAGCGTCGGCACGCCGGCATTCCAGAACGCGACCATCGCCTCGACATGCTCGCGCATTGAGGCGCGGGCGGCCTTCTCGACAGCCTTGGGATCGGAGACGCGCTTCTCGCGCCACTCAGCCATCGTCCAGCCCTTGGGCAGATAGCCGTTGATCGGGTCATGCGCCGAGGTCTGGTCGGTGACCATGTCGGGGCGGATGCCCCGCTTGAACATTTCCGGCACGATGTCGGCCGCATTGCCGAGCAGGCCGACCGACTTCGCCTCGCCGGCCTTGGTCCAGCGCTCGATCATTTCCATCGCTTCGTCGAGCGTCTCGGCCTTCTCGTCGACATAGCGGGTGCGCAGCCGGAAATCGATCGAGTCCGGATTGCATTCGATGGCGAGGCAGCAGGCGCCGGCCATGACGGCGGCAAGCGGCTGGGCGCCGCCCATGCCGCCGAGGCCGCCGGTCAGGATCCATTTGCCCGTAAGGTTGCCATTGTAGTGCTGGCGGCCGGCCTCGACGAAGGTCTCGTAGGTGCCCTGCACGATGCCTTGCGTGCCGATATAGATCCACGAGCCGGCCGTCATCTGGCCGTACATCATCAGGCCTTTTTTATCGAGCTCGTTGAATTTGTCCCAGGTCGCCCAATGCGGCACGATGTTGGAGTTGGCGATCAGCACGCGCGGCGCATCGGTGTGCGTCCGGAAGACGCCGACCGGCTTGCCGGACTGGACCAGCAGCGTCTCGTCTTCATTGAGGGTCTTCAACGAGGCGACGATGCTGTCGAAATCGTTCCAGGTGCGCGCGGCCCGGCCGATGCCGCCATAGACGACGAGCTCATTGGGGTTTTCGGCGACATCGGGATCGAGGTTGTTCATCAGCATGCGCAGCGGCGCTTCGGTCGTCCAGTATTTGGCGTTGAGCTTGTCGCCGCGGGGCGCGCGCACTTCGCGGATGTTGTGGCGAGGATTGTTCATCATTGTCCCTTTGGAGTAAGGCGGCGTCTCAGCGCCCGGCCCAGTCAATGGCGGATTGGAGGATTTTCGTCAGTGTGGCGCGCATCGGCGCGGCGAACTCGGCATCATAAGGCACCGGCCAATTGTCCGGTTCGCCCTTGCCCTCGGGCTCGCGCAAATAGCCGCGATCGGCAAGTTCCATCTGCAGCGCATGGTAGCCGCCTTGCGGATTGCCGAAATAGCGGGTGATCCAGCCGCCCTTGAAACGACCGTTGATGACATTGCTTTCACCGCTCTCGGCCATGATCTGACCAACCAGCGCCTGCAGCGTAGGATCCGCGGTCTGGCCGTCATTGGTGCCGAGATTGAATACCGGCAGCGTGCCGTAGAACAGGCGCGGCAGCACCGACCGGATCGAGTGGCAATCGTAAATGACGACCTTCTCATGCAGGCCGCGCAGCCTGACGGCCTGGGCCGCCAGCATTTCATGGTAAGGCACGAAATACGCTATGCGGCGCTGGTCTATCTCCGACGGCGTCGGTTCCGCGCCGGGCAGATACAGCGGATCGCCGTCGAAGGTCTCGGTCGGGCATAGCGTCGTTGTCGTCTGCCCGGGATAGAGCGAGGCGCCGGAAGGATCGCGGTTGACGTCGATGACGGTGCGCGAGATCGACGTGTGCACAATCGTCGCGCCAAGGCCGGCGGCGAAATCGTAGAGATTGTCGATCCACCAGTCGCAATCGCGGCGGCCGAGCCAGGGCGAGACCAGCCGATTGTCGATGCCGGCGAGATCGATACCCGTGTGCGGGATGGACACCAACAGGGGTGCCGTGCCTTCCGTCACTGTCAGCCAGTCGGTCATGTCAGACTCCCGAAATCGAAGGCAGTGTCACCGCGCCGGCAGCCTTGATGGCAGCGCCGCTGCGCACCATGGCGATGGCCTTTTCCATATCGGGATGGAAATGTCGGTCGTTGTCGAGATGCGGCACTTCTGCGCGGACCAGTTTGCGCACGGCTTCAAGGGCCGCGCTCGACGCCAGCGGTGCATGGAAATCACAGCCCTGCGCGGCGGCCAAGAGTTCGATGCCGATGACGGCTGTCGCATTCTCGACCATGCCGATCAGCCGGCGCGCGCCATGTGCGGCCATCGAGACGTGGTCTTCCTGGTTGGCCGAGGTCGGGATGGAATCGACGCTCGCGGGATAGGCCTTCTGCTTGTTTTCGGAAACGAGTGCCGCCGCCGTCACCTGCGGGATCATGAAGCCGGAGTTCAGGCCGGGCTTCGGCGTCAGGAATGCCGGCATGCCGGACAGCGCCGGGTCCACCAGCATGGCGATGCGGCGTTCCGACAGCGAGCCGATCTCGCAGACGGCGAGCGCGATCATGTCGGCGGCGAAAGCCACCGGCTCGGCGTGGAAATTGCCGCCTGAAAGCGCAGTATCGTCCTCGGCGAAGATCAGCGGATTGTCGGTGACGCCATTGGCCTCGGTGCCAAGCGTGTCGGCGGCCTGACGCAGCACACTGAGCGCGGCGCCCATCACCTGCGGCTGGCAGCGCAGGCAGTACGGATCCTGCACGCGCTCGTCGCCGACGCGGTGCGATTCACGAATGGCGCTGCCGGCCATCAAGTTGCGCAGCGCTGCCGCCGTCTCGATCTGGCCGGGATGTTTGCGCAGGAGATGGATGCGCGGATCGAAGGGAGCGTCCGAACCCTTGGCGGCGTCGGTCGACAGCGCCCCGGCGACCAGCGCCGACTGATACAGCACTTCGGCCTCGAACAGAGCGGCCAGCGCGTAGGCGGTGGAAAACTGCGTGCCGTTGAGCAGCGCCAGACCTTCCTTGGCGCCGAGCGTCACGGGCTCCAGGCCGTGCGAGACGAAAGCGACCTTGGCCGGGAAGCGGCCATGCGGTGTAAAGCATTCGCCGACGCCGATCATCACCGCCGTCATGTGCGACAGCGGCGCGAGATCGCCGGAGGCGCCGACCGAGCCCTGCGCCGGCACCATGGGGATGACGTCGTTGGCCAGCATCGCTTCCAGCAACTCGATGGTTTGCGGCCGTACGCCCGACGCGCCCTGCGCAAGGCTGGCGAGCTTCAGCGCCATCATCAGCCGAACCACCGAAACCGGCATCGGCTCGCCGACACCGGCGGCATGCGACAAAACGATGTTGCGTTGCAGGGTCTCTAGATCCTCGGCCGGAATGCGGACGCTGGCCAGTTTGCCGAAGCCGGTGTTGATGCCGTAGACCGGCTCACCCTTGGCGACGATGCGGGCGACTGCCTCGGCGCTGGCCTTGATTTTTGGCCGGCAGGAGGCGTCGAGCTTCGGCATGGCGCCACGATAGATAGCGCGCCAGTCGGCCAGCGTCGCATTGCCGGGCTTCAGGTTAAGTTCGGTCATTGTCCTCTCCAGATGCGGGCATGGAGCGGGTTGAAGCCCATGCGGTAGACGAGTTCGGCCGGACGCTCGATGTCCCAGATCGCCAGGTCGGCGGATTTTCCTGCCTCAAGCGTGCCGGTCTTGCCAAGCAGCCCAAGCGCGCGGGCAGCCTCGCGAGTGGTGCCGGCCAGGCATTCCTCGACGGTTAGGCCGAAAAGCGTCGCTGCCATGTTCATGGTCAGCAACAGCGAGGTCAGCGGCGACGTCCCGGGATTGTTGTCGGTGGCGACCGCCATCTTGACGCCGTGCTGGCGGAACAGGCCGACCGGCGGCTTCTTGGTTTCGCGGATGAAATAGTAGGCGCCGGGCAGGATGGTCGCCACGGTGCCGGCCTTGGCCATCGCTGCGGCGCCGGCCTCGTCGGTGTATTCGAGATGGTCGGCCGACAGCGCGCCATAGCGGGCGGCGAGTTCGGCGCCATGCAGGTTGGACAACTGGTCGGCATGGAGTTTGACCGGCAGGCCAAGCGCCTTGGCCTTGTCGAAGACGCGGGCAATCTGTTCCGGCGAAAAGGCAATGCCCTCGCAAAAGCCGTCGACGGCGTCAGCCAGGCCCTCGGCGGCGATTCCGGGGAGGATGGTGTTGGCGACGAGATCGACAAAAGCGTCCTTGTCGCCTTTTGCTTCCGGCGGCAGCGCATGCGCGCCGAGGAAGGTGGTGCGGACCGTGACCGGGCGTTGCTTGTCCAGCTGCCGCGCGGCGCGAAGCGACTTCTGTTCATGTTCGAGATCGAGCCCGTAACCCGACTTTACCTCTACCGTGGTGACGCCCTCGGCCATCAGCGCATCGAGGCGTGGCAGCGTCTGCGCAACCAGTGCGTCTTCGCTCGCGGCACGCAGGGATTTGACCGAGGAGACGATGCCGCCGCCGGCACGGGCGACTTCTTCATAGGTGGCGCCGGCCAGCCGCATCTCGAACTCGTTGGCACGGTTGCCGGCATGGACGAGATGGGTGTGGCAGTCGATCAGGCCGGGCGTGATCCAGCGGCCTTCGCAATCGGTAGTCTCGCCGCCCTGAGCCAACGCTGACGGCATGTCGGCTTCCGGGCCGGCATAGACGATGATGCCGTCACGGGAGACGATCGCGCCCTTTTCGACGATGCCAAGTCCGGCAACGCCTTCGGCCATGGTTGCCAGGCGCGCATCACGCCAAAGCTGAAGGCCCCCTGCCCGGCTTTTGTCTTGTGCCGCCATCATCTTTTTCCGTTGCTTGGATGGCGATTATGTATATACATATTGAAACGCGCTGCAAGTGCATTGTTTATGGAATTCGGAGAAAAACGTGACGGCGATCTTTGCGGAACAGGCGCTGCTGACCGATGGCTGGCATGACAAGGTGCGGATCGTCGTCACGGACGGTCGCATCGCAACCGTCGAAGTCGACACGTCGCCGCGGAGCGGTGACGAACGCCACGCCATTCTGGTGCCCGGCATGCCGAACCTGCACAGCCACGCCTTCCAGCGCGGCATGGCCGGGCTTGCCGAACTGCGCGGTCCCTCCGCCGACAGCTTCTGGAGCTGGCGCGAGGTGATGTACCGCTTCGCGCTGTCGATGACGCCGGACCAGGTCGAGGCGGTCGCCGCCCAGCTTTATGTCGAAATGCTGGAGGCCGGATTCTCGCGCGTCGGCGAATTTCATTATCTCCACCACGATCGCGACGGAAAACCCTATGCCAACCTTGCCGAGATGGCCGAACGTATTGCCGCGGCCGCCGGCGAAACCGGGATCGACCTGACGCTGCTGCCGGTGTTTTATGCCCATTCCTCCTTCGGCGGCGCTGCGCCCAACGAAGGCCAGCGGCGATTCATCAACGATGTGAATCGGTTCGAACGCTTGCTTGAGAAAAGCCGCGAATCGGTTCGTGCGTTGAATCAGGCTGTCGTCGGCGTCGCCCCGCACAGCCTGCGCGCCGCGACGCCGGAGGAACTCAGCGCTGTTGCCGCCATTGCGCCGGACGGACCGATCCACATCCACGTCGCCGAGCAGGCGAAGGAGGTCGAGGATTGCCTGGCGTGGTCGGGTGCGCGACCGGTCGAATGGCTGCTCGCCAATGCCGGGATCGACAAGCGTTGGTGCCTGATCCACGCCACCCACATGACCGAGGCTGAGACAACCGGCATGGCCAGAAGCGGCGCCATTGCCGGGCTTTGCCCGATCACCGAGGCCAATCTCGGCGACGGCACCTTTTCAGCACCTCTGTTCATCGAACATGGCGGCCGCTTCGGCGTCGGCTCGGATTCCAACGTGCTGATCGGCCTGCCGGATGAATTGCGCCAGCTCGAATATTCGCAGCGCCTCGCACACCGCGCCCGCAATGTGCTGGCGGTGGCCGGCGGCTCGACCGGGCGGGCTCTGTTCGACGCCGCCCTCGATGGCGGCAGCACCGCACTCGGCGCCGGCCCGTCGCGGATCGCCGCCGGCGCCGCGGCTGATTTCGTCTCCCTCGACGAAAACCATCCATCGCTGGCCGGAAAAAGTGGCGATGCGATCCTCGACGCCTGGATCTTTGCCAATGGCGGCAAGGTCGATTGCGTCTGGGTGCACGGAAAAAAACAAGTCAGCGGCGGCCGGCATGCAGCGCGTGAGACGATCGCCGAGCGCTTTCGCCATGTGATGACGGCGCTTTCGGCATGAGCATATCAGAGACAGCGGCGGTGGAAGGCGGCGGTTCGCTGCACCAGCGCATCCTGTCCGACATCAGCGAGAAAATAATGTCCGGCGCCTGGGCGCCGGGTCACCGCATCCCGTTCGAGCACGAGTTGACGGCCGAATACAATTGCTCGCGCATGACGGTGAACAAGGCGCTGTCGCAGCTGGCCAAGGCCGGGCTGATAGAGCGCCGCCGCCGTTCGGGCAGCTTTGTCCGCCAGCCGCAGTCGCAGGCCGCGGTGCTGGAAATCCACGACATCAGGATCGAGGTTGAGTCGCTTGGCCTGGCTTATCGTTACGAGCGCTTGGCGCGGCAGAAAAGGCGCAGCAGCGCCGAGGATCGCGCCTTGCTGGAACTGGACGCAGCCGGACAGGTGCTGGCGCTTGAATGCCGGCATTTTGCCGGCAAGCGGCCGTTCGCGCACGAACAGCGGCTGATCAATCTCGCCGCCGTCGCGGAAGCCGCCGAGGAGGAGTTTCTCGACATCGCCCCCGGCCCTTGGCTGATCGGCCGCGTGCCATGGAGCGAGGCAGAGCACCGTATCCGCGCGGTCGCGGCCGACAGACATATTGCCGAAGCGCTCGACATCGCAACCGGCGCGCCCTGCCTGGTGGTCGAGCGCCGAACCTGGAGCGCCGAGCACCCGGTGACGCAGGCGAGGTTCACCTACGCCGCGGAGAGCCACACGCTGGTGGCGCGGTTCAGGCCTTCGCAGGGGTGATTACCCTCCCCCTCGAGGGGAGGGTCGCGGAGCAAGTGCCGCAAGGCGGCACTGGTGACGCGGGGTGGGGTCGGTGCAGCCTCGCCGACCCCACCCCGTCTCGCAGTCTCCGCTTCGCTTCGACTACTCGCCGACCCTCCCCTCGAGGGGGAGGGTAAGGCGCCGCGCTCTAAATCGCCGCCGTAACGATAATCTCGACGGTGTATTCCGGCCCTGCAAGCTTGGCCTCACCCGTGGCGCGGGCGGGCGTGTTGCCTTGCGGGACCCACTTGTCCCATTCCTTGTTCATCTCGGCGAAGGTGCCCATATCGGCCAGCCAGATGATCGCCTGCAGGATCTTGGTCTTGTCGGTGCCGGCCTTGGCCAGCAGTTCGTCGATAGATGCGAGGATCGACCTCGTCTGTTCGCCAACGCTGGCGCCGGGCGTTCCGACCTGGCCGGCGAGATAGACGGTGTTGCCGTGGATGACGATCTGGCTCATGCGCGGGCCAACATCGATGCGACGAATGCTCATGGGATGGTTCCTTCGTTTGTCGGTGCGCCTGTTTAGAGTCGCTGCCGGCTTCGGGCAAGGCCAACAGCGCGAAACCTCTTGAGCCTGGGTTGGATCTTAGACCGCAAATGTCTATCTGCGCCGAGGTATTTCTTTCCGGCGCGGATTGCCGACCTCGTGTGAGAGTGGCAAGACTTCGCGCCAAACCAGGTTGAGAGGATGAGAGCCATGGAATATCGAGAAATCAGCGAGGACTATTCGGTCTCGGGCCAGATCCAGCCCGAAGATGCCGCCGCCATCAAGGAAGCAGGTTTCAAGAGCGTGATCTGCAACCGGCCGGATGACGAGCAGCCCGACCAGCCTTCGGCCGACAGCGTCAAGGCGGCGGTCGAAGCCGCGGGGCTGGCCTTCCGCTACATCCCGGTAATCAGCGGCCAGATCACAGCCGAGAATGTCGAAGATCAGGCCGAAGCGCTCGACGCGCTCGAAGGCCCGGTATTTGCTTATTGCCGCTCCGGCGCGCGCTGCACCAATCTCTACGGGCTGATTCAGCAGTCCAAGGGGTGAGCATCCTGAGGCGCTGGCGATCCCTCACACCCCCCTCTGTCCTGCCGGACATCTCCCCCGGGGGGAGATCGGATGTCGCCTTCGCTCTTCGCCAATCGCCGACGTTGCAGGATGAGCGCTGGACAAAGCTGCTGATCTCCTCTTTGCGGGGGAGATGGCCGGCAGGCCAGAGAGGGGTGCTGTCCCGCCGACGTATCAACTGAAACTCTCTCAAACTAGATCGGCAGCGCGCCGGTCTCCTTCAGCGTCTCCAACACGATCGCCGTCTTCACATGCTGCACGGATTCGTGCGGCAGGAGCACACCGTTGACGAATTCCGACAATGATTTCAGATCGGGCGTCACCACCTTCAAGATATAATCCATCTCGCCGGTCAGCGCGTGCGCCTCCTGCACCTCCGGCAGCCGCGCCAGCAGCTCGCCGAAGCGCCTGGCATTGTCGCGGTTATGGGTGGCGAGCGTCACCGAGATGACGTTGACCAGCGAGAAGCCGAGCTTGTCGCGGTCGAGCACGGCGCGATAGCCCTTGATGTAGCCGTCTTCCTCCAGCCGCTGGCGGCGGCGTGAGCATTGCGATGCCGACAGGTTCACGCGCTCCGAGAGATCGTTGTTGGTGAGCCGCGCGTCGCCCTGCAAGAGAGCCATTATCTTGCGGTCAAATTGATCGATGCGCGCTTCATTCATCGATTCATCTCCAATCATGCATGAATTACGCACAAGATGATCATTTCAAGCGTTTGAATGCAAGCACCGTGCGGTCACTTCGCACTATCATGCGTCATCTCGTGGTCCGATGCGGCCACCATCCGTTTGGAGGAATGCCATGGGTCCCTTCCCGCACGACGCCCCGCCCGCAAAGATCAGCAAGGAAAACCCCGCCGGCACCGACGGTTTCGAGTTCGTCGAGTTCGCGCATGCGGAGCCGCAGAAGCTAGCAGAACTGTTCACCCGCATGGGCTATGTGGCGGTGGCCAAGCACCGCACGAAGGACATCACCGTCTGGCGCCAGGGCGATATCAACTATGTCGTCAATGCCGAACCGGGCTCGCATGCGATGAAGTTCGTCGACAAACACGGCCCTTGCGCCGCCTCGATGGCCTGGCGTGTTGTCGATGCCAAGCACGCATTCGAGCATGCGGTATCGAAAGGCGCCACGCCCTACGACGGCAACGACAAGGCGCTCGACGTGCCGGCCATTGTCGGCATTGGCGGCTCGCTGCTCTATTTCATCGAAGCCTATGGCAAGAAGGGCTCGGCCTATGATGCCGAGTTCGAGTGGCTGGGCGAACGCGACCCGCGGCCGCAAGGCGTCGGCTTCTATTTCCTCGACCACCTCACCCACAATGTCTATCGCGGCCAGATGGACAAATGGTGGGACTTTTATCGCGAGCTGTTCGGCTTCAAGCAGATCCATTTCTTCGACATCGACGGCAAGATCACCGGCCTCGTCAGCCGCGCCATCACCTCGCCCTGCGGCAAGATCCGTATCCCGCTGAACGAGTCCAAGGACGACACCAGCCAGATCGCCGAGTATCTGAAGAAGTACAATGGCGAAGGCATCCAGCATATCGCTGTCGGCACCGACGACATCTACGCCGCCACCGACAAGCTTGCCGACAACGGGCTGAAGTTCATGCCCGGTCCGCCGGAGACCTACTACGACATGTCGTACAACAGGGTGAACGGGCATGACGAGCCGATCGAGCGGATGAAGAAGCACGGCATCCTGATCGACGGCGAAGGCGTGGTCGACGGCGGCATGACCAAGATCCTGCTGCAGATATTCTCCAAAACCGTGATCGGCCCGATCTTCTTCGAATTCATCCAGAGGAAGGGCGACGAAGGTTTTGGCGAAGGCAATTTCCGCGCGCTGTTCGAGTCGATCGAGCAGGACCAGATCAAGCGCGGCGTGATCAAGGTCGATGGCAAGGCGGCGTGAACCGTGAACGTCTCCATAACCGAAGCAAAGGCCAAACTAACGGAACTCGTCGGCCGCGCGGAGGCCGGCGAGGAGATAGTCATCACTCATCACGGCAAGATCGCGGCGCGGCTCGTGCCACCAGTTCGAGAAGACTTGTTGTCGCGCATAGGTGCCCTGAAGGGCAAGATTTGGATTTCTGACGATTTCGACAAACTCGGCCCTGAATGGAACGAGTACACCAGATAAAGGTCAGAGGCCCAGCCGCACGACCTCTTCCCTCCTCACCTTCAAATCATAATCGAGCAAGAACTCGTCCAGTTGCGGCGGCGCGACTGACGTGCCGGAGAGCATCGCGTGCACCTGGCCGCGATGGTGGATGTCGTGCAGGAAGACATGGGCGAGAATGTCGCCGATTTTTTCGGGGATCATGCCATCCTCGCGCCGGTCGGTGATGACCTGACGGTCGAGATCCGCCTCCGACAGCTTCTCGCAAAAGGCGATCAGGCGTCGATCTGCTGCGACCTGGGCGGCAAACAGCGCCTGCGGCACATCGAACGGCACGTAGTCGTCATAGGCGGCCGCACCGACGCCGCCTTCTTCGAGAAAATCGAGATAGAGATGATCGACCGCAAGGATGTGGTTGAGCGTTGCCTTGATCGACGGGAAGAAGCTGGTGCGTTCGGCTTCGAATTCGCCGGGCTTCAGCGCAAGCACAGCGCGGTAGAGCCGGTCATTCGACCAGAGATTGTTGCCGGCCATGCGGCTGAAGTGGGTGAGAATATCCATGTTATGCGCTTGGCCAACCGACCAAGTCCACCAACTTCAGAATGACGAGTATGGCAGCTATCCCCAGAAGACGAGCGTTCATACCGCGGCGCAGTTCTTGCGTTCCTGCATCGCTTGCGACTTCCCGGTTCAAAGCGACGTACACAAGCCTCGGCAGGCGCGCCTCGCTGCTGAAATTACGCAGCCTTTCAGACCGATCCTCGACCTGCCGGCAGAGCCGAATTGCGGAAATCAAAAGCCAGCCGGTTGCGACGCTGCAAAGCCCAAGAAACCAAAGATAAGAAGCGGTATAGGCCATCTGCCATTCACGCTCCCGTCGATCGCATCAGATACAAGCCTGCCGCCATCACCGCGAAGCCGGCGACAACGATCAGCAAAAGGCGGTTCATGCGCCGCCGCATCGCCTGCGTCTCCTCGTCCCGCGCCACATTGGTGTTGGTGATGGTGTGGAACATCATCGCCTTGCGCGGGTAGCCACTGCGGTTGGTCAGATCGGGCGAGCGCGCCTCGATGCGGTAGCTCAGCCGGATCGCCTGGATGAAGACCACCAGAATGGCCAGCGCCCAGACGCCGGCCAGCAGGTAGAACGCCTCTCCCGTCACTATTGCCCCCTCTTATGCCTGGGACTTCTCGACCTTCTGCTCGATGGCGCCGAAGATCGAGTTTCCGCTTTTATTCTTCATCTCGATACGCACCGTATCGCCAAAGCGCAGGAACGGCGTCTTGGGCTCGCCAGACTCAATGGTCTCGATCATGCGCAGTTCAGCGATGCAGGAATAGCCGGCGCCGCCGGCCGCCACCGGTTTGCCCGGCCCGCCATCCAGCTTGTTGGAGACGGTGCCGGAACCGATGATGGTGCCGGCAACCAGCGGCCGTGTCTTTGCGGCATGGGCAATCAGCGCCGGGAAGTCGAAGGTCATGTCGACGCCGGCATTGGCACGGCCGAACGGCTTGCCGTTGACGTCGGCGAGCAGAGGCAGGTTGACCTTGCCGCCATCCCAGGCGTCGCCGAGTTCGTCCGGCGTCACCGCCACCGGCGAAAAAGCCGAGGACGGCTTCGACTGGAAGAAGCCAAACCCCTTGGCGAGCTCGGGTCCGGTGAGCGCGCGCAGCGTCACATCATTGACCAGCATGACCAGCCGGATGGCGGCGCGCGCCTGGTCGAGGCTGGCGCCCATCGGCACATCGTCGACGATGACGGAGACTTCCGCCTCCATGTCGATGCCGAAGGCTTCGTCCGCCGTGCGGATCGGCTCGCGCGGCGCGATGAAGGAATCCGAGCCACCCTGGTAGATCAGCGGATCGGTCCAGAAGCTTGCCGGCATCTCGGCGCCGCGGGCTTTGCGCACCAGCTCGACGTGGTTCACATAGGCAGAACCATCGGCCCATTGATAGGCGCGCGGCAGCGGCGAATGGGCGTCATGCTCATGGAAGCGTGCCGACGGCACCGCATTGTTCTCCAGCGATTCGGCGATCGTCGCCAGGTGCGGCGAAATCCGCTGCCAGTCGTCGAGTGCCGCCTGCAGCGTGCGCGCCAGGAACGAGGCGTCGGTGAAGCGCGTCAGGTCGCGCGAGACGACGACAAGCTTTCCGTCGCGCGTCCCGTCCCTCAATGTGGCAAGCTTCATGCGGTTTCCTCTCCTGATGCGGCTTTGGCGCCGTCTAAGTTCACAACAAGGCCGTCGCGGGCAATCGTCAAGTCACCCGCCCACGATTTCCTGACGGCCGCCTCCCAGTCGGCCTCGCCGATCGCGGCATCATCGGCCGGAATGAGGTGGTTGAGCACCAGCCTCTTCACCCCGGCATCGCTGGCGATGCGACCTGCCTGCTCGGCAAATGAGTGGCTGGCAAGCAGATGCTCTTTCAGCCGCGCGCCATTGCCGGTCCTGGCGACCAGCCGCTCGATGCCTTCTTCCAGCATGGCCTCATGGACGAGAATGTCGGCATTTCGGGCAAAGCCTGCGAGCGGCGGAAAGAAGGCTGTGTCGGCCGAGAAGACGATGCTTTTGCCAGCGTGGTCGAAACGCAGTGCGAAACAGTCCGTGACCGGCGGATGGTCGACGCGCAGTGCCGAGACCTTCAGGCCGCGCTGCGCAAAAATCTCGCCCTCGCCGAATTCCACGATCGAAGCCATTTCGCGAATGTCCGGCCTGCCCTCATCGACGATGCGAATTTCAATGTCGAACTCCATCGCCTGGCAGAAGCGGCGCCAGTATTGGCCGGTGCCGGGTGGTCCGAACAGCGTCACCGGGCTGGCGAGGCCGGCGGTCCAGGCGGTGTGGAGCAACGGACCCAGTTCCAGCACATGGTCGGAATGCAGGTGGGTGACGAAGACCAGGTCGAGCGCCTTCAGGCTGACGGCGGAATCGACCAGACCGCGCGTGACGCCGAGCCCGCAATCGACGACGATGGTTCGCCCGCCAAGCTCCAGCAGCGACGAACTCGGCCACGGCCCGCCCGGCCGCAGCGCCGGGCCGCCCTTGGAGCCGAGAAGCACCAGCCGGTCGTTCATTGGGCTGATCTCAAGACCAGTCGCCCTCCGGCGTGCCGTTGAAACGCTTCTTCAGATCGGTCCAGCAATCGATGTAATTGTCCTGCCTCGTTTCAAGCTCGGCGCCGTAGCGGGTGAGCATTTGCGGGAATCGGGTCTCGAACATGAAGGCCATGGTGTTGTCGAGCTTGACCGGTTTCAGCTCCGAGCGCGAGGCCTTTTCGAAGCCAGGCGCGTCTGGGCCGTGGGCCAGCATCAGATTGTGCAGGCTGATGCCGCCCGGGAGAAAACCTTCCTCCTTGGCGTCATACTGGCCGTGGATCAGGCCCATGAACTCGCTCATGATGTTTCGGTGGTACCAGGGCGGGCGGAACGTATCCTCCGCCACCAGCCAGCGCGGCGGGAAGATGACGAAGTCGATGTTGGCGGTGCCCTCCTCGCCGCTCGGCGCCGTCAGCACGGTGAAGATCGACGGATCGGGATGGTCGAACAGGATGGCGCCAACCGGAGAAAACGTCGCCAGATCATATTTGTAGGGGGCGTAGTTGCCGTGCCAGGCGACGACATCGAGCGGCGAATGGCCGATCTCGGTGACATGGAAATTGCCGCACCATTTCACCGTCAGCCGGCACGGCGTTTCCTTCTCCTCGAACCAGGCGCTGGGCGTCTTGAAGTCGCGTGGGTTGGCCAGGCAGTTGGCGCCAATCGGGCCGCGGTCGGGCAGCGTCAGCTTGGCGCCGTAATTCTCGCAGACATAGCCGCGCACTTCCTTGTCGGCGAGCTCGACCTTGAACACCAGACCGCGCGGCAGCACGGCGATCTCGCCGGGCCGAAGCTCGATGACGCCCATCTCGGTGAAAAAGCGCAAGGCACCGACCTGGGGGACAATCAGCAACTCGCCGTCGGCGTTGAAGAAATGGTCGTCGACCATCGAGCGGTTGGCGACATAGACATGCGCCGCCATGCCGCTTTGGCCCAGCACGTCGCCGGCGGTGGTGATGGTGCGCATCCCTTGAATGAAATCGGTCGGCTCCTTCGGCATCGGCACCGGGTTCCAGCGGTACTGGCCGAGCGCCAGCTCGTGGTCGCCGACATTGGGAGCGGTCTTCCACAGGGGATAGCTCGCCGCCTTGAAGCGGCCGGTGTGTTTTACGCTCGGCCGGATGCGGTAGAGCCAGGAGCGCTCATTGGTGCCGCGCGGGGCGGTGAAGGGCGAGCCCGAGAGCTGCTCGGCATAAAGTCCGTAAGCCGGCCGCTGCGGGGAATTGCGCCCTTGCGGCAGCGAGCCGGGCAGCGTTTCGGTCTCAAAATCATTGCCGAAGCCCGGCATGTAGGAAAATTCCATCCGATCCTCCCTGATCCCGACCGCCGCGAAGCGCGGCCTGCCGGCGATGTTGACCAAACTGGTTTCATTTGTAACCATCGAAAATGTAACTATCAACGGCTGATGCCGCATCCACGGTGCGCATATGGAAACCCTCGAACTCGAAAATTTCCTGCCCTACCGGCTTTACCGGCTGGCCGACGCTGTCAGCCGAGAATTTTCAAAAATCTACCGCGACCGTCACGGTCTGACGCGGCCGGAATGGCGCACACTCTCTGGGCTCGGACAGCGCGGCACGATGACCGCGACGGCGCTCGGCGAGCAGTCGGCCATGCACAAGACCAAGGTTTCGCGGGCGGTGGCGGAGCTTGAGCGGCGGCGCTGGCTGACGCGCACGCCGGACGAGAATGATCGGCGTGTGGAGCATTTGGCGCTGACCAAGGCGGGACTGGCCGCCTATCGCGAGATGGTGCCGCTGGCGAAAGCCTTTGAACGGCAGTTGCTGGCGAGGCTTGGTACGGAAGAGCGGGCGGCGATTGTGAATGGGGTGGCGGCGCTGGAGGCAAAACTCACCTTGGGTTGAGATCTTCCCATAAGTTCGACCGTCGCTGAAATCAGATCGCGAATGCGGCAGGCAACGCCCCTAGACCGTAATAGGCGCGTTCGGCTTCAATGAAGCCTCTGACACGGCTTCGAAATGCCACCGGATCATCAATGTAGGCTAGAAGCGCCTGCGCTTGCGAAGCCGCGTGTCTTTGAGCGCTTTCAAACAGTCGCCTTGCCGTTTCAAAACCACCGGCCAAACCAGCCGCCACCCCGGCGTGGAAGGCCGCCCACTCGCCGTAGGCGCCCGGCTGCAATTCACTCACGAGGATTTTCGCTGTCGCCTGGACGGAAGGGAACATCGATCGGTGAACCTGATCGATTTCGACGACCTTCTTGGCCATTTGATCAACCGCGAGAAGAAACTGTGGCGGGCTCTCGAACGGAACGAACTGTCCAATGCGCTCAACGCGATCGAAGGTAATCGCTTCCGGAAGCGAACCCCAGAGCCAGTGGACTGCTACGTTAAGGTAAGTGCCCTTGGACCAGGAACTGGGCTGGAACTCGACTACACTTAGCCAGAAGCCGCGATCGGCGATCCAGATTCGGGACTGCCCTTTGCGTCGAAATCCGGCCGGCTTCAGTACGAGCTTTGCCTGCGAGGCAATGATACGACCGTGCTCATTGTCCGCCATCTTGCACCCACACGTGCCTCACCAATCCATCACCACCTTGCCCGAACTGCCGCTCCGCATCGCGTCAAACCCCGTCTGGAAATCGTCGATCCCAATGCGGTGCGTAATCAGACCCGACACATCCAGCGGCCCCTGCACCAGGGCGATCATCTTGTACCAAGTCTCGAACATTTCGCGGCCGTAGATGCCCTTCAAGTGCAGCATCTTGAAGATGACCTTGTTCCAGTCGATTTCGAAGCCGGTCGGCGCGATGCCCAGAATGGCGATCTTGCCGCCATTGTTCATGGTGTCGATCATGTCGCGAAAGGCGGGCGCGGCGCCCGACATTTCGAGGCCGACGTCAAAACCCTCGGTCATGCCCAGCGCCGGCATAACGTCGCGCAGTTTTTCCTTCGAGGCATCGACGACATGCTGGACGCCGAGCTTTTTGGCCAGCGCCAGCCGCACCGGGTTGATGTCGGTGATGACGACTTTTCGCGCCCCCACACATTGGGCAACGAGCGCGCCCATGATGCCGATCGGCCCGGCGCCGGTGACCAGAACGTCTTCACCGACCAGGTCGAAGGACAGAGCGGTGTGGACGGCATTGCCCAGGGGATCGAAGATCGCGGCGATCTCGTCGGGCACATCGTCGGGGATCGGCACGACATTGTGCTGCGGGATCGCCAGATATTCGCCGAAGGCGCCGGGGCGGTTGACGCCGACGCCGAGCGTGTTACGGCAGAGATGCCCCCTGCCGGCGCGGCAATTGCGGCAATGGCCGCAGACGATGTGACCTTCGCCGGAGACACGCTGGCCGACCTTGTATTCGGTGACCGCAGCGCCGAAATCGGCCACCGTGCCGACGAATTCATGGCCGGTCACCATCGGCACCGGCACGGTCTTCTGCGCCCACTGGTCCCAATTGTAGATGTGGACGTCGGTGCCGCAGATCGCCGTCTTCTTGACCTTGATCAGCACGTCGTTGGGGCCGATCTCCGGCACCGGTGCCTCTTCCATCCAGATGCCCGGTTCGGCCTTGGCCTTCACCAGCGCCTTCATCATGTTCGACATGCTACAACTCCTTACCCTCCCCCTTGTGGGGAGGGTGGCCCGAAGGGCCGGGTGGGGGTCAAAAACTGGCGGAGGTCGTGACCCTGCAGACCCCCACCCCGCCTCCCGCCCGCTTGCTTCGCAAGCGGTCGGAAGTCGACCCTCCCCACAAAGGGGGAGGGTAAAACTCTCAGCCAATCACGCCCAGTTCCTTGCCGACCGCCGCGAACGCTGCCACGGCGCGGTCGATGTCGGCGCTGGAATGCGCCGCCGACATCTGCGTGCGGATGCGCGCCTGGCCTTTCGGCACCACCGGGAAGGAAAAGCCGATGACATAAATGCCGCGCTTCAGCATGCGCGCCGCCATTTCCTGCGCCAGGCTGGCATCGCCCAGCATCACCGGAATGATCGGATGATCGGCGCCGGCCAGCGTGAAGCCGAGCTTGCCCATTTCGGAGCGAAAGCGCGCCGCATTGGCATAGAGGCGTTCGCGCAGGGCGTCGCCATTGCGGATCAGCTCGAACACCTTGATGGAAGCGCCGGCAATCGCCGGCATCAGCGTGTTGGAGAAGAGATAAGGCCGCGAACGCTGGCGCAGCCAGTCGACGACCTGGCTTTTGCCGGAGGTGTAGCCGCCGGAGGCGCCGCCGAGCGCCTTGCCGAGCGTGCCGGTGATGATATCCACCCTGCCCTCGACGCCGCAATGCTCGGCCGAGCCGCGGCCGTTCTTGCCGACGAAGCCGACGGCATGGCTGTCGTCGACCATCACCATGGCGCCGTACTTTTCCGCGAGGTCGCAGACGCCTTTCAGATTGGCGATGATGCCGTCCATGGAGAACACGCCGTCGGTGGCGATCAGGCGGAAGCGGCAGTCTTTCGCCTCCTTCAGCCGCGCTTCGAGGTCGGCCATGTCGTTGTTGGCATAGCGGAAGCGCTTGGCCTTCGACAGCCGCACGCCGTCGATGATCGAGGCATGGTTCAGCGCATCGGAGATGATCGCATCCTCCTCGCCGAGCAGCGTTTCGAACAGGCCGCCATTGGCGTCGAAGCAGGAGCCGTAAAGGATGGTGTCGTCCAGGCCGAGGAAGGATGAAATCATTGATTCAAGCTGCTTGTGCTCTTCCTGCGTGCCGCAGATGAAGCGCACCGAGGCCATGCCGTAACCGTAGCGGTCGAGCGCGCCTTTGGCCGCGGTGCGCAACTCGGCGCTGTCGGCGAGGCCGAGATAGTTGTTGGCGCAGAAGTTCAGCACCTTGTCGCCGCCGACTTCGATCTCAGCCGACTGGGTCGAGGTGATCACCCGCTCGGATTTGTAGAGCCCGGCGGATTTCAGCCCTTGCAGTTCGTTGTCGATATGGGAGAGGAATGCCGCGCTCATGATCAGGTCCTGTTGAGATTGGCGCGACTGTCGCGCTACGCGCACTAAAAATCCACCGCAAAAGCGACCGCTTCGGTGGCGCGGCTGCCTCAACCCTGGCGCGATCCGATCGCATGGCCAGCATGCTGGAGTAGCAGGCACGCGAATACGGCCATGCCGCGAAATAACATGATAACCATCTCGGCAGCTTTCGTTTACTGCGGAAGCAGCAGTTCCGCCGGCTTCCAGACCTGTTAACCCTTTCAAGGCAATGGTGTTCTTGCCACGAATCGGTGGCAGAAATCCGTCGACCGAGGGGTCACCTAGAATATGTCGCAGCAGCCGGCGCAAACCGTCTCGGGCAAACTCATCCTGCTGATCAAGAGCGGCTACTGGCTGGCGCTGCTGATCATCGCCGCCATGGTGATGGCCTCCTTCATCCTGCTGCAGCAGATGATGGCGGCGCAACAGCACAACCATACTCTGCTCGACATCGTCAGCACCCAGAAGGCGCTGTCGCAGCGCATTGTCTTTTTGACCAGCGCAACCGGCTCCGCCGCGCGTGACAAGCAGCCGGCCCTGGTTGCCGCGCTGAAACAGGCGACCGCCGAGTTCGAGACGAACTACGACCTGCTGCTCAAACAGACGGGAGCCGACCCACTGTCGCCAGCATTGTCCGATCCAAAGTCGATCGAGAGCGTGCTCTACGGCAAGCCGTTCCACCTCGACTATTTCTCGGTCGGGCTGGTCGCCAATGGCGAAAGGCTGATCTCGTCCTTCGAATCCCAGCTCTCCGGCAATGCCGCCTACAAGGGCGGCGGCGAGCGCGTCAATCTCGATGCTTCCGTCGCCAATGCGACGCTGTCGGGTTATGCCGCGCTCGGCCAACGCATCGCCGCATTCGCCGACGAGCGGTCGGAAAAGCTCCTCGATCTCCACCGCACCTTGTTCTACGCCACCATCGGCGTCATCGTGCTGGTGGCGCTTTTCATCTTCCGGCCGATGTCGAAGGCGATCCTGCGCAAGACCCATGAGCTTGTCGATGCCCGCAACTCGATGGCCTTCATCGCCGTACATGACGGGCTGACCGGCCTGCACAACCGCACCTTCCTGACCGACCACTTCGAAACGCTGATCAAGGGCGCGCATCGCCGGCGTGAGAGGCTGGCGGTCATCCAGCTCGACCTCGACCGGTTCAAGCAGATCAACGACACACTCGGCCACGCCGCCGGCGACTATGTGCTGGTCGTCACCGCGCAGCGCATGCGCGATTCCTGCCGTGCGTCGGATCTGTGCGCGCGCCTTGGCGGCGACGAATTCGTGATGATCCTCAATGGCGCCGGCGGCCCCGAGGACATCAACATGCTGGCCCGTCGCATCCTGGAGGAGATCAACGAGCCGATTACCTTCCAGGGCACGACCATCCTTCCAGGGGCCAGCGCCGGCATTGCCGTCTATCCCATCGACGCCGACAATGCCGAGGATCTGCTCGTCCACGCCGACCTCGCGCTCTATTCCGCCAAAAAGCTCGGCGGCGGCAGCTTCTCGTTCTTCTCCGAGGAACTCAGGCGCGAGCTAGACTACCGCAAGCAGCTCGAGCACGACATCAAGGTCGCGATTTCGGAGAACGCCTTCCAGGTCTATTTCCAGCCGCAGGTGTCGCTGAGCAACGGCGCCATCAGCGGCATCGAGGCGCTGGTGCGCTGGAAGCATGCCGAGCGCGGCATGATTGCGCCGGGCGAGTTCATTCCGGTCGCCGAAAAATGCGGCTTCATGCCCGAGATCGGCCGCATCGTCTTTACCAAGGCGATCGAGCAAGCAGCCGAATGGGATCGCGCCGGCATCGCTTTCGGCCGGCTTGCCGTCAACGTGTCCGGCACCGAGCTGCGCGAACCCGACTTCGACCGCTTCCTGTTCGCAACGCTGGAAAAGGCCGGCCTTGCTCCGCAGAAACTGTCGCTGGAAATCGTCGAATCCGTCATTCTCGACGACGAGAAGACGGGCATCGCGGCGAAGCTGCGCCACATCCGCGCTGCCGGCGTCCATCTTGAGCTCGACGATTTCGGCACCGGCTATGCCTCGCTCAGCCACGTCAATCCCAACGAGATCGACCGGCTGAAGATCGACCGCCGCTTCGTCCAGAACATCAACGAGAATGGCGACAACACCAAGATCGTGCGCGCCATCACCGAGCTGGCGCGCGGTCTCGGCATTTCGATCGTCGCCGAGGGCGCGGAAACCGAAGCCGAGCTCGATTCGCTGATGGCAATCGGCTGCGATCAGGTGCAGGGCTATTCCATCGCCTTCCCGATGCCGCAGGACAAAGCGCGCGAATGGCTGCTGGCGCGCAGCCCGAAGAAAGCCAAGCTGAAGGTGCTTCAGGGCAATTTAGCCTAGACTATTGCCCACCGGTGCCGGTCATTTGGCCGGCGCGACATTCGCCCGCAATGCCGCCAGCACCTCGGCGAACTCCGCCAGCCTGTCGTCCGGCAATCCCGCGCGCAGCCGCTTGTCGAAGATGAGAGCCGCCGCCCGCAGCTTCAGGAACATCGTTTCGCCCGCCTGCGTCAGCTCGACCAGATGAACCCGGCGGTTGTCCGGATCGCGGCGGCGCGTCAGCAAGCCTTGCGCCTCCATGGCGTTGAGATGGTGGGTGAGCGTGGCGCCCTGGATGCCGATCATGCCGGCAAGTTCGCGTTGGTTGGCAAGCTCGCTCGACTTGACCGAAAGCAAGGTCAGCCACACCGGCAGCGTGCCCCCGGCCTCGACCAAAGCGGCGTCAAATGCCTGCGCCACCAGCTTGGAGGTGCGCGCGAGATTCATGCCGATTGGCGGACGGTCAAAGGGAGTCATGCGCCGACAGTAGAACAAGGCGCCGAGCGATGGAACGCGGCATTATACATTGACATCGAACCATTTGATACCTAACTATCATGCGTGTCGATCTGCCGAGTTCGTATTATCCGCGTTCGACAGGGATCCGAGGACGGGCGGCGGCAAGGAGGAAGCGGTCATGCAATATGTCTACATCGTCGTTATCGGCCTTCACGTCATGTCCGGCGTGTTCTGGGCCGGCACCACCATCACGCTTGCCCGCGACCCCGAGATCAGGGCGGAGCGCTTTATCGGACCGCAAATGGGCTCGGCCGGCATGGTGTTCGTGACCGGCGCCCTGCTCTGGTATTTCTTCCACGGCGCCTATTTCGGCTCGATGGAAATGGTGCTGGCGCTGGGCATCCTGGCCGCCTTCGCCGCTGCCGGCGTTCTCAGCGTCGTCGTCCGCAAGACCAGCCGGCAGCTTGCCGGCGCGGACGCCGCAACGGAAGCGGCGCTGCGCACCAAAATGGCCCGCGGCGAGCGCATCGCCGCCTGGCTTCTGGTACTCACCGTGCTTTGCATGGCGACGGCCAGGATGATTTGAGCCCTGCCGCATGTCGCCTCCCGGTTGAAGACCATTCCGCATCGTGCGTCGCCTGGCTCCCGGGCGGTGGCGTACGCGGCGCGCAGTTCGGACGGATGTGCAAGGTGGCTCTCCGCACAGAGGTTTGGCTGCGCGCCACCCATCACTTTGATCGATCGAGTTGCGCCCGCCGGAAGGGTGAGATCGAGTTTTGGAACAAGCCGTAGGCCGCTTGTAAAGCTCACACCCGCAAGCCGAACCTGATGCCATCATAGATGGCCGCGTGGATGTTGCGCGATGCGACCGCATCGCCGATGCGCAACAGCACGAAGCCGCCTTCGGGATTGCGTGAAGGAAAAATATCGCCGCCGCCGACCAGCCGCTCATAGTCGACCGCTCCACCATTCTTCGACAGCGGTTTCAGCCGGAGATAGAGATCGTCGAGCGGCGCCGTGCCGTGCTCGACCACCACCTGGTCGACCCGCCTCTCGCCGCGCCAGCCATTGGCAAAGTCGGAGGCGAGTTCGGCAACCAGCTGATTGCCTTCGCGCCGCACCGAGCGCAGCCTGGTGTTGATGGTGATGGTGACGCCCTTCTCGTGGAAGGCGCGCATATAGGGCACGTGATTCATGCCGCCCATTTCGGGGGCGAAGAAGCGCTCCGGCGAAACCAGCTCCAGTTTTGACCCTGCATTGGCGATCAGCTCCGCCGCGCCCATGCCCTGGTGGCCACCATTGTCGTCGAAGAGCAGCACGTTCTCCGCCGGCTTGACACTGCCGGCCATGATGTCCCAGCTCGACGTGACGAGATTGTCGCCCGATGTCAGCGGCGGGTTCTGCGGCAGGCCGCCGGTGGCGATCACCACCACGTCGGGCGACAGCGCCAGCACATCGTCCTGCTCGGCCCAGGTGTCGTAGCGGATCCCGACGCCGAGCCGGTCGAGTTCGGCCAGCCGCCAGTCGATGATGCCGATCAACTCCTTGCGGCGCGGGTTCTGCGTCGCCAGCCGAACCTGGCCGCCGGCCTGACCGGATGCTTCGAGCACGGTGACATGGTGGCCGCGTTCGGCCATGACGCGAGCTGCCTCCAGCCCGCCGGCGCCGGCGCCAACGACGACGACTTTCCGCCTGGGCCCTTCGGTCATGACGATGATATGCGGAATCTCGGCCTCGCGGCCGGTCGCGGCATTGTGGACGCACAGCGCCTCGCCGCCTTCATAGATACGATCGAGGCAATAGGTGGCGCCGACGCAAGGCCGGATCTCGTGCTCGCGACCTTCCATGACCTTCTTGATGATGTGCGGGTCGGCGATATGGGCGCGGGTCATGCCGACCATATCGAGCTTGCCGGTCGCGATGGCGTGGCGCGCCGTGGCGACATCGGAAATCCGCGCCGCATGGAAGGTCGGAAATTTCGTTGCCGCCCTCACCTCGGCGGCGAAATCGAGATGAGGGGAAGAGCGCATGCCGGTCACCGGGATAACCTTGGTGAGCGCCGCGTCGCTTTCGATCGAGCCGCGGATGATGTTCAGGAAATCGACCTTGCCGGAATTGGCGAGCCGTCTGGCGATCTCGACGCCCTCCGCCTTTGACAGGCCTTTGTCAAAATCCTCATCGGCGACCATGCGGATGCCGACGATGAACTTCTCACCGACGGCAGCCCGCACGGCATCCAGCACCATGTCGGTGAAGCGCAGCCGGTTGTCGAGCGAACCGCCGAACTCGTCGTCGCGATGGTTTGTGGCCGGCGACCAGAACCCGTCCATCAGATGGCCGTACGATTCGAACTCGATGCCGTCGAGGCCGGCCGCCTGGCAGCGCTGCGCAGCGGACGCATAGTCGGCGACGATGCGCTCGATGTCCCAGTCCTCGATAGTTTTCGGGAACGCGCGGTGCGCCGGCTCACGCACCGGCGAGGCCGACAGCACCGGCAGCCAGTCGGCCTTGTTCCAGCCGGTGCGGCGACCAAGATGGGTGATCTGGATCATCACCTTGCAGTCATGCTCGTGGCAGGCGTCCGCCAGTTCGGCCAGCCACGGCACGATGCGGTCGTCATAGACATGCAGATTCCCAAAGGCGGCCGGGCTGTCGCGCGAGACGATGGCCGAGCCCGCCGTCATTGTCAGCGCCATGCCGCCCTTGGCCTTTTCGGCATGGTAGAGCCGGTAGCGCTGTTTCGGCATGCCGTCCTCTGAATAGGCCGGCTCGTGGCTGGTCGACATCACCCTGTTCTTCAGCGTCAGGTGTTTGAGCTGGTAAGGCTGGAGAAGCGGGTCGTTGCTGGTCATCATCTTCCTACCATTCCAGTTTGTGTCGGAGCAGCGCGCGCTGCTCCAGTTCTTGTCTTAAGCATCGAATTTATCCGAAAATCGCTGCACACTTTTTGATCCGATGCTAATGAGCGCGGAAAATCCCCAGGAAAACCACGATGATCGATACCAAAACCCTCACCCAGCTCGGCGCCCACGTCGAGACGCCACAGAGCCCGGAGACCGCGGTCCTGGAGACCGTGCCGTTCCAGCGCGGCGACGGACCGCCGGCGATCGTGCGCTTCACCTGCCCGGAATTCACCTCGCTCTGCCCGGTAACCGGACAGCCGGATTTCGCTCATATCGTCATCGACTACGCACCCGATGCCACCCTTGTGGAATCGAAGTCGCTCAAACTGTTTTTGACTTCGTTTCGCAACCATGGCGCTTTCCATGAAGACTGCACGGTGATGATCGGCCGCCGCATTGTGGCGGCAACGAAGCCGCTGTGGTTGCGCATAGGCGGCTATTGGTATCCGCGCGGCGGCATTCCGATCGATGTCTTCTGGCAGACCGGCGCTCCGCCCGAAGGCGCCTGGTTGCCCGACACCGGCGTTGCCCCCTATCGCGGAAGGGGCTGAAGCTATTTTGCGGACCTTTAGCGGGACAGCGCCCCCCTCTGTCCTGCCGGACATCTCCCGCACACGGGGGGAGATTGGCCGCCACATAGGCTTTCGCTAATCTCAAATGATGCGGAGCGGGCGAGACGCTGGAACTGCTGATCTCCCCACCCGTGGGGGAGATGTCCGGCAGGATAGAGGGGGGCGCGAAGGATCGCAGGCGCTGACCCTCAATCAACATTATTCGCACTGATACTGGCTGAGCGCCCATTCACCGGTCACCGAAAGCAGATCGGATATCTTCCAGTCGCCGTCGACTTTCCTGAATTTCCATTCAAGGCGATGCGGGTTGCCGGCGACGACGAAGGCGACAATGACCTTGGCCTGGTCGCCATTGATCGCTTCGAGTGTCTTCAGGCTCTTATCGATCTCGGCCTTGTCATAGTCGGCATTGTCGAGCGCCATGTTGGGGTCGAGGCATTCGCCCTGCCCGGATTTGCGCAACGCGTCGCTCTTGTCGAGAACGGTTTTTGCCGGGTCGATGAAGTGGCTGCGCTGCGCCGGATCGATCTCCAGCCCCACCTGATCGTAAAATGGCCGCACCACCGCCGTCGGGGATCCCGGCAGAATGGGTGCGGCCGGTGCGGCGTCGGCCGGCGACCACCCAACCGGCGGTGTCGCCGCTTCCACCGCTGTCCCGGGTGGATTTGCGGGCGGTGCTGCGCCGGCCGGTGCCGTCACGGCCGGGGCATTGGCTGGCGGCGGGCCCAACAGGCCTTGTGCCGCGGCTGCGCTCATAGCCACCGCCAGCACGCACATGGGCGACAGCGCCAGGGCAAGACGGCGGAGCACAGGATCACTCCGGCGCTTTGTCGGGCATGCATTCCAGCGCGCTCAGCGTCCAGCTGCTGGTCTTGGAGGTAATGTCGGCGACCTTCCATTTGCCGTCGATTTTCTTCAGCGACCACAGCATTTCGCGTTTGGAATCATCGCCTTCCGCAAAAAGGCTGAAGGTGGCGGTGACTTCGGCCGTATCGCCATTGACGGTCTCGGCCAGCTTCAATGTCTTGGCAATCGACTTCTGGTCGAAATCCTGGGCGTCGAGGCCGGGATCGAAGTCGAGGCAGGCCACTTCGTCGGGCTTGTTCTTCGTTGCCTGGTCGTTGAGATCGAACAGCTTGGTCACCGGCTCGGTGAAGCGGTCGCGGTACTTTGCGTCTCCCTCGAATTTCACTTCAGGCACATAAAAGAACTTGACGGCGTTGGAAGCCGGCCCGGCCAGCACTGTCGCTGGCAAGGCAATCGAAAAGACAGCGGCAAGCACTATCGGTTTCATGCAGGCACTCCGGACGTTTGGCGGCAAGGTGCAATACCAGACATCCTGCATATCGGTTTTTTTGCGGCTCATGAAGCCCCGGCTGCACCGTCTCAGCCATCAAGCCAGACGTTCTGCAGGTCCATCTCGAAGGTCTGGTGGACGCCGTAGTTCTTCACCTTCTTGTTCATGTGGCTGTAGAGCTTCTGCCAGAAGGGTTGAATGATGACGCCGGAATCCTGCAGGATCTGCTCGACATCCTTCATCACCTCACGCCGCTTCTCCACATCGATCAGCGACAGCGCCTGCTTCAGCTTGGCGTCGAAGTCCGGGTTGGAATAGGCCGATTCATTCCAGGCCTCGCCGGTGCGATAACCAAGCGCCAGGACCTGGACGCCAAGCGGGCGCATGTACCAGATGGTCATCGAATAGGGATATTTCGTCCAGTCGTTCCAGAAGGTCGAGCCCGGCAGCACCGTGCGCTTGACCTTGATGCCGGCGTCGCGCAGTTGGCCGGCAATCGCGTCGCCGGTGTTCTTCTGCCAATCGTCCTCGACGGTGATCAGCTCGTGCTCGAAATCGGCCTGCCCAGCGTCGGCCATCAGTTTCTTGGCGCCGGCCGCGTCGCGCGTCTTCTTGGGCAGCGCGAAATATTCAGGATGGATAGGGCTGACATGGTGGTTTTCACCGACCGTCCCTCGCCCGGCATAGCCGAGTTCCAGCACCGCATTGTTGTCGACCGCCATCTGCAGCGCGTTGCGCACCCGCTGGTCGTCATAGGGCTTGTGGGTAACGTTCGTGCGGGCAACCAGCGTGGTTGCCGTCGCAACCTCGGACTTCTCCAGCCCCATCTTATCCAGGATGTCGATGAAGTCGGCCGGCGTCTCGAAATTGAGGTCTATCTCGCCGGATTCGAAGGCGTTGATCGAAGCGTTGAAGTCGGTGCCGTAGTCGATGAACTCGACGCTGTCGAGCGGCGCTTCACCACCCCACCACTTGCCGTTTTCACGACGCTTGACCACCGCCTTCTGGCCGACATCGTAGGAGACCAGTTCGAACGGGCCCGTGCCGATCGGCTTCTTGACCGGGTCGGCGCCTTCGGCGTCGAAATTGCGGTGGACGACGAGCGCGGGATAATCGGTGAGGTTCGGGATCAGCGAAATGTCGGGCGCGCTGAGCGTCAGCTTGACCGTATTGTCGTCGACCTTGGCGATCGCGCCTTCCCTGGCCTTGCCCGACTTTTCGTCGATCAGCCCGCCGACGCGAGCGGCCATGGAGTTGCCGGCGACCTTCTTCTCGCACCAGCGGGTAACATTGAAGACCACGTCATCGGCGTTGAAAGCATTGCCATTGTTCCAGGTGATGCCCTTGCGCACATGCAACGTGTATTCCGTGGCGTCGTCATTGATGTCCCAGCTTTCGAGCAGCACTGGCTCGAAGGTGAATTCCCTGGTGTAGCGGACCAGCGGCTCCAGCCAGCAGCGCGAGATGTTGGCGAGTTCCACCCAGTCATAGGTGCGCGGATCTTTTTGGGCCTTGACCGACATCGATATGTGCAGCGTGCCGCCCTTCTTCGGCTCCTCGGCAAAAGCCTGTCCCGGCGCGGCAAGGCCGATCATGCCGTAGGCCAGCGCCGTCGATGCGCCGAACGCACTTGCCAATGCAAGAAACTCGCGCCGGTCCATACGGCCAGCACGCGTCTCTTGCGCCATCGCCTCGATGGCCGTTGGCACGCGATCGCCATTGCTTTTGAAAAGTGTCATATCTTTCTCCCTTGCGGTTCCCATCGGGTCTTCGCCCGTTATCAACTCATTCGTCGTTCTCTTAGCTAACGCTGTCGGGCAGCCTCTCTTCGCGCTGCGCGATAAAGTCCCTGAGGCCCTCGGCAATGCCCTCATCGAGTTTCGGCTCTTCATAGTCGGCCAGCATGTTGCGGGCTTTCTCGCGGCCGCGCGTGTCGTGGTCCTTCGCCCCTCCAGCCTTCCATTGTTCGTAGGAGTTGAAATCCATGATGGTGGGCATGAAGAATGCCGACTCGTAATGATCGAGCGTGTGCTGGGTGCCGAGGAAATGGCCCTGCGGCCCGACCTCGCGGATCGCCGCCATGGCCTCCTTGAAGTCGTCGAACGGCAGGCCGCCGGCATATTTGTACCAGCCGACAAGCTGCTCGCAGTCGGTGGCGAATTTCGAATAGCCGCAGGTCAGCCCGGCCTCCAACCAGCCGGCGGAGTGCCAAATATAATTGGCGCCGGCGAGGATGGCGGCATGCATCAGCATGTTGGATTCATAGCCGGCCTGGGCGTCGTTGAGCTTGGAGCCGACATGGAAGCCGGAGGTTCGCCAGGGCAGTTTGTATTTCCGCGCCAGCGCGCCCATCAGATACATCATCTGGGCGGCTTCCGGTGTGCCGCCCATCGGCGCGCCGGTCTTCATGTCGACCGTCACCATGAACTGGCCGTAGATTTGCGGCGAACCAGGACGCAGCAGCTGGGTGAAAGCGACACCGGCCAATGCTTCGGCATTGACCTGCGCCACCGCGCCGACGGCCGAGGCCGAAGTCGATGCGCCGCACAGCGCAAAGGGCGCCAGGATCAGCGGCTGATTGCTGCGCGCATAGACCTTCATCGCGTCCAGCATGGTGGCGTCCCACACCAGCGGCGAGTTGCAGTTGGTAATCGACACCAGGACCGGGTTGTCGCGGACGAACTCCTCGCCGAAGACGATGCCGGCCATCGCCATCGTGTCTTCGGCGCGATCTTTGGAAGTAACGATGCCCATGAACGGCTTGTCGGAGTGCTTCAGCGCCGAATGGATGATGTGGAGATGCCGTTTCGGCACCGCGATCTCCATCGGCTCGCAGATGATTGAACTCGACGAATGCAGCGCCGGGGCCATGTAGGCGAGCTTGTGAAAATTGTTGAGGTCTTCAAGCGTGCCATAACGCCGGTTGTTGTCGAGGTCGCGCACGTAAGGCGCGCCATACATCGGCGCGAAGATGGAGTTCTTGCCGCCGACGCTCACGGTGCGCTCGGGATTGCGCGCATTGAGGGTGAACTCGGACGGAACCTTCGCGACCAGTTCCATCAGCAGGCCGCGGTCGATGCGGACGCGTGTCTCGGACACGTCGGCGCCCGCCGCCTTCCACATGGCGATCGCCTCGTCGTCGCGGAACTCGCAACCGACCTCTTCGAGGATGGCGAGTGACTCCTGGTGGATCAGTTCCACCGCCTCGTCCGGGACCATCTGGTAGGTGGGGATCTCGCGGACCAGCGTCGGGAACGAGGTGACGGGGGCGCTCCTCAGCGCCTTGCGTCCGAGGCGACCGCCGCCGCGGCGGTGGATTTGCTCGGTCAGTTCAGTGGCCGGTGCGTTCATGGAGCCTCCTCATTCCGTTGCAGCCAAGTTAGCGAGACGAAATATGGCTGTGACGCTGGAAAATCCTGATCTCTTGTATAAGCTGAGCTTATGCGAAGCCTGCGCCACCTCCTGCCCTCGGCCGGCAGCCTGATCGTCTTCGAGGCGGCGGGCCGGCTGTCGAGCTTCACCGCCGCCGGGCGCGAACTCGGCATGACGCAGGCCGCCGTCTCGTATGCGGTGCGTGGGCTGGAGGAACAGCTCGGTGCTCAACTCTTCCAGCGCCGTCACCGCCAGGTCGTCCTGACAGAGGCGGGCGAGCGTTTTCATGCCGACGTCTCGCTGGGACTCTCACACATCCGCAAATCGGCGGAGGATCTGCGCCTGCAGGCGACCGGCGGCCATGTCACGCTGGCCGCGTCGACCGCCTTCGGCTCGTTCTGGATGATGCCGCGCCTGCAGCAGTTCCGCGACGAGTTGCCTGGCATCGACCTGCGCATCCAGACCGCCGACCGCGACCTCGACATTATCGCCGAGCGCATCCCGCTAGCCGTGCGCGGCGGCGAACCGCGCGACTGGGCGGATTATCATTCGCTGCCGCTGGCCGACGAGGAAATCTTCCCGGTGGTAGGCGCCAGCTATCTGGCGAAATTCGGCATGCCGAGGAGCGTCGCGGAGCTGGCGACGCACCGTCTGATCCATCTCGAGGAGCCCTACCGCGAGGCGGCCAGCTGGGACGAATGGTTCCGGTCGGCCGGAGGCAGCCTCGACGACACCGCGCGCGGCCTGCGCATCAACGACTATGGCCTGGTGATCCAAGGCGTCATGGAGGGCCAGGGCATTGCGCTTGGCTGGCGGCATCTTGCCGAACGGCTGCTGGCCACGGGGTTGCTGGTGCCGGTGACCGATCACGTGCTTAGGACCGGCAAGGCGTTCTATATCGTCTGGCCGAAGAACCGCGAGTTAAGCGAGAATGCGCGCAAGGTAAGGGATTGGCTGGCGGCGCAAGCTTGAAATCGGTTGTAGCGTAGTCACTATCGCGGAGTTCCTTCACACCCCCCTCTGTCCTGCCGGACATCTCCCCCGCAAGGGGGGAGATTGGCAGTTCATATGTCGCGTCACCCTTCAAGCATTGGAGATTGGCGAAAGCCGTCGTGACATCTGATCTCCCTCCTTGCGGGGAGATGGCCGGCAGGCCAGAGGGGGGTGCTGTCCCGCTGGCGTCTCCAATGTCCGGCATTCATTGAAGCCTTCCGCACACCCTTCGAATCCGCCTATAATACCCCCATGCCCATTCGCCAGCTTTCGGAAACGATGATCAACCAGATCGCCGCCGGCGAAGTCATCGAGCGTCCGGCGAGCGTGGTGAAGGAACTGGTCGAAAACGCGCTCGACGCCGGCGCCTCCCGCGTCGAGGTCGTCACTGCCGGCGGCGGGCTGAACCTGATCCGCGTCACCGATGACGGCTCCGGTATCCCCGAACAGGAACTGGCGCTGGCCATTGCGCGCCACTGCACCTCGAAACTTGCCGACAACATTCACGATATCCGCTCGCTCGGGTTCCGTGGCGAGGCATTGCCGTCGATCGGTTCGGTGGCGCGGCTGTCGATCCGTTCGCGCACGACCGCAGGCGACGCTGCCGCCGAGATCGCCATCGAAGGCGGCCGCGTTTCGGCGGTCAAACCGGCGGCGGCCAATCGCGGCACAACGGTCGAGGTGCGCGACCTGTTCTTTGCCACGCCGGCGCGGCTCAAATTCATGAAGGGCGAGCGGGCCGAAAGCTCGGCCACCAGCGACGTGGTCAAGCGCATCGCCATCGCCTTCCCCGCCGTGCGCTTCACGCTGGCCGGCTCGGACCGCTCGACGCTGGAATTGCCGGCGACCGATGACAGTACCGAGGGCAGCCTGCGCCGCGTCGCCCAGGTGATGGGCGCCGAGTTTCCCGACAATTCCATCGCTATCGACGCCAGCCGGGACGGCGTGCACCTGACCGGCCACGTCTCGATCCCGTCCTTCACCCGCGCCAACGCGCTGCAGCAATATGCCTATGTCAACGGCCGTCCGGTGCGCGACAAGCTGATTGCCGGCGCCATTCGCGGCGCTTTCGCCGATGTGCTGCCGCGCGACCGGCACGCGGTGACCGTGCTGTTCCTGACGCTCGATCCGGCGACCGTCGACGTCAACGTCCACCCGGCCAAGGCCGATGTGCGCTTTCGCGACCCCGGCCTGGTGCGCGGGCTGATCGTCGGCGCCATCCGCGAGGCTCTGGCCAATGCCGGCATCCGCGCCGCCACCAGCGGTGCCGCCGGCATGATGGCGGCGTTCCGGCCGGGGGCGGCGTCCTACGCCCATGCCGGCCCGGCCAACGGCCATCGCAGCTACGACGCGGCCCACCGCGCATCGGGCTTTGCCGGGTTCGATCGCTCGCCGCAGCGGCCGCTGGATATGGGATTTGACGGCGCCGGCTTCCGCGAAAACGACCAGGCTGCATTCGATGCCGGGCCGCTTGTCAGCGCCGACGCGCGTGCAGGCACGGCCGAGCCGGCCGAGACGCTGCTTGGCACAACGCTCGGTGCTGCGCGCGCGCAGGTGCACGAAAACTATATTGTCGCGCAAACCAGGGATTCGCTTGTCATCGTCGACCAGCATGCGGCGCATGAGCGGCTGGTCTACGAAGCCCTGAAGGATGCGCTGCATTCCCGGGCCGTGCCCTCGCAGATGCTGCTCTTGCCGGAGATCGTCGACCTGCCGGAAGAGGATGCCGAGCGGCTGGCCATGCATTCCGAAACGCTGGCCCGGTTCGGCCTCGGCATTGAGCGTTTCGGTCCCGGCGCGGTGGCGGTGCGCGAGACGCCGTCGATGCTCGGCGAAACCAATGTCCAGCAATTGGTGCGTGATCTTGCCGACGAGATCGCCGACAACGACACTATCGAGACGCTGAAGGAACGACTGGACAAGATCGCCGCGACTATGGCCTGCCACGGCTCGGTCCGCTCCGGCCGCCTGCTCAAGCCTGAGGAGATGAACGCGCTGCTGCGCCAGATGGAAGCAACGCCGGGCTCCGGCACCTGCAACCACGGCCGCCCGACCTATATCGAACTCAAGCTCGCCGATATAGAGCGGCTGTTTGGGCGGCGGTGAGCACAAGCCAGGTCAGGGCACACGCTCAATTCACCAACAGGCGATAATCCTTGAACCTATGAGAGAAAACGTAATCCCTTGAGTAACCGGCGCTACCGCCGCGAAAATTCACGGAGATTATCTCGAAGCTTCTCCCAACCTGTTTTTGAACATTCATGTAGATGGGAGTCATCAGCATGCCGGCATCGCAATCGTCGTCATCGAAAGCGATCTCCTGAACGACCTTCTTTTTCTTCTTATCGATGACCCGCAGCTTATTCATGCAGACGAGAAAGCCCGCTTTCTCGTAGACCCCGGCAAATCTGTGGGTGGCTGTCTGCGCCCAGAAGGGAATCTCGACGGTGCCGTCAACCTTCGCCTCACCGGTATCGTCGAGGCTTGCGACCTTCTTCAGCGTGATCGGGAACTTGTCCGAGCCCTTGCTCCAAGTCCCTGTTGCGCCGCTTTCGCCAAGGTCGAGAGAAAACGGACATCCGATGGTGCCAACGGGCGTTTTCGATCCCATGACCAACACCCGGTCGAACTCCCTGTCGTCCGCGATCTCGCAAAGGAAGACGCTGGTGCCACTGATCTTGCCGTACACCGCTATCGGGCTTTGCTTCGCGTCGTGGAAATAGCTCCCCTCGACCGTAATCCCGCTGCCGAAACTGTCATATCTCTGCAGCGATAGGTGGACGGGGTTAGGTCCGATGGAGCCTTCGTAGTTTTCGACCTGATACCAGCCCGCGGCGGCTTTCCCGGTCAGCAGCAAAACGCAAAACATTGCCGATATGAACAGTCTTCCCATTCCGTCCCCCAGTGAAGGCAGCGTACCATAGCTGTCCTTCCTCTGGGTGTCTGCATTCTGATGGAAGCGGTTCTCGGTTTGAGTCCGAAAACAGCTCCAATCTTTTGTTTTAACGCTTTAAATTCACGACGATCACGCCGCCGAGGGCCAACGCACCGCCGATTATGCCGAGCAGAGTCGGCACTTCGCCCAGCCAGAAGAAGCCGATCAGGGCCGACATGGGCGAGACCAGATAGAGGAAGTTCGAGGCGCGCGCTGCCGGAAGACGCGACAGTGCGGTTGCCCAGGCGGCATAGGCGATCAGGCTGGGCACGATGCCAAGAAAGATCACGGCGCCGATACCGGCCGTGTTGGCGACCGCGGCCTGCGCAAAGCCGCTCGGCAGAAAGGGTGCCAGGCAAAGAGCGCCAAGGATCATGTTCGAGGCCGAAATGGTCAGCGGGTGATGGCGGGCAAAGAGCGGCTTCTGGACGATCGTGTTGACGGCCGAGCACAGCGCGGAGCCAAGAACCAGCAGCGCGCCGGTGTCGAAACTCAAGCCATTGCCGTCAGCCACAGCGATGATGCCGATGCCGGCGAAAGAAATCGCCGTGCCGAACCAGGCCCAGCTTGAGAAGCGCTCGCCGAGCAATGCCATTGCCATGATGGCGGTGAAGATCGGGCTGACATTGATGATGAAACCGGCGGCACCCGCCGAAACCGTCAATTCGCCGAAATTGAGCATGACAGTGTAGAGCGCGACGAAGATGGCGCCGCCAAAGACCAGGCGCCACACTTCGTCGAGCCTCGGCAGCGCCGGGCGCTTGACGGCAAGAAAGATCGCCGCCGGCACCGCGGCAATGGCAAAGCGCAGCGCACCGAGTTCCAGCGGCCCGAATGCGGCGAGGCCGGCACGGATCGCCGGAAAGGCCGAGGCCCAGCCAACCACCGTCAACGCCACGGCGATGGCCGCCGTGGTGTCCATCCGCTGTGTCGGATTCGACGTGCTGGTCGTTGCGCTCATCTGCCTGTCCTCGGGTTCCCAGAGTGTTGAAAGGCAGAAAGCGCCTTTTCGGCGCCGTTGACAAACGATCATATCGAGGATCACCTGTGACTATGGATCACAGCTCAGACACAATGGTGCCGCTCGAGACCCTGCGCGCCTTCGATGCGGCGGCGCGAACGGGGAGCTTTTCGGCCGCGGCCGAGAAGCTCAACATCACCCACGGCGCCGTCAGCCGGCAGATCGCCAAGCTGGAGGACTGGCTGGGCTTGAAAGTGTTCGACCGCGGCGCGCGCGGCGTCTCGCTGACCATCGAGGGCAACCGCCTGCATCTGCGCACGGCGGAAGCCTTTGCGCTGATCTCCAGCCATTCCGACCGCTGGGTCGAGCCGCGCGGCACCGCCGTGGTGCGGCTGACCTCGATACCCTCCGTCAGCGGGCTGTGGCTGATGCCACGCATGGCGGCGCTGGAGAACAATCCCACCAAGCTGCGCATCGTGCTCGACGTCGACATCCGCCAGGCCGACCTTGCCGATGAAGGCATCGACCTGTCGGTCCGCTGCGGCCGCGGCGGCATTCCGGGCCGCATCTCGGTGAAGCTGTTCGAGGAACATGTCTTTCCCGTCGCCGCGCCCGGCCTTGCCCACGAGATCGGTCGCGGCGACCCGGCCCGGCTGCTCAAATTTCCGCTGATCAACGATTCCGACGCTTCGGGGTGGCGTGCCTGGTTTGCCGCGCAAGGGATGGACTACCGCCCGCGCCCGCAGGATCGCCGCTTCGAGGACTACAATCTGGTGCTCGACGCTGCCGCCTATGGGCTCGGCATCGCGCTGGCGCGGCCACCGCTGACCGGACACCAGTTGGAGGCAGGCCGCATCGTCGCCATCGACGAGCGCACGGCGCTGAACCCGGTGTCGTACTGGCTCGACCGGCCGCTGGGGCGGCCGCGCATGGCTGCCGCCGAACTTTCACGCCGTATCGCTGTCGAGGCGGGGCTGGCGATGGACAAGATGGAAGCATTCCTCGAAGCCGAGCGATAGCGGCGATCGTTCGGTGCTCAGCGAAGCACCAGCAGGGCTAGCCCGACAATGGCGACGGCCAGAAACCCGGTTGCCAGCGCCATCAGACCGACACGCGTCTGCTGTCGGCCTTCCGGCTGGGCCGCATCATTCGGCCCAGACGTCGCCTGCTCCCGCTTCATTGGCATATCGGTGGTGGCAGCGCGGCGCTGCGGCGAAACCACGGGTGCGAGAAGCGCAAACCAGGGCAGTCCTGCGGGCTTTGCGGCAGCGCCATCTTCGGCCCTTGCCGGCGGCAGCGGCAGACCGCGCTGTGCATCGTCGTTGGCTGGCGTCGCCTTGCCTATCGCAGCGGTTGTCGGCCCGATATCGTCGGGCGTGGCGTCACCAGGCTCGGCAAGGGCCAGATAGGCTTGCAGGACCTCGGCAGAACCCGTCTGCTGCCCCTTTGCGGTGGCTGCGGACAACAGCGCCTGCAGCGCCGGCGCCGCTGCCTGCTGCAAAGGCGCGCCGGACGGCGTCGGCGGCTGCACCAGCGCCTTTATAAGTGCTGCTTTCGCCGGATCGGCCTTCGCCGACGGCAACGCTGCCAACATCATGGCCTCACGCAGCAGCGCGGTCAGGCGGGCGGATGAAATGTCCATACCGGTCCCATAAGAATGGTTTGGAGCGACAATAGCGCCTCAGCATTGCGTCAAGCTTGACCTTGCCGGCAATTTATGGCGATGAAATCAGCATGAACCTTGGCACCACTCCATGATGAACCGCTTCGAAGGCCCCGGCGGCAAGGAAGCCCGTATCCGCTATCTCGACGGCGACTTCCAGGTCACCAGCCCCGGCGCCTTCGTGCGCTGCGCGGTGACCGGCGAGAGCATTCCGCTGGACGAGCTCAAATATTGGAGCGTCGCCAGGCAGGAGCCCTATGTCAGCGCCGCCGCCTCGCTGCGCCGCGAGATCGAGATGCATCCGGACCTGCGCAGCCGGGGTTAAAGGCGCGCACAGAGCCGTTGGTCGCGTTCCTTCACACCCCCCTCTGTCCTGCCGGACATCTCCCCCGCAACGGGGGAGATTGGATGATCATCTTTGCTTTCGCCAAATCAACAGCGTTGCAGAATGAGCGCCATTGGCAAAGCTGCTGATCTCCCTCCTTGCGGGGGAGATGGCCGGCAGGCCAGAGGGGGGTGCTGTCCCGCCAGCATCTCCGCGTGACGCTGCACGCCCTACCCTCGCAGCTTCCGCTGTCTCCAGGCATCCAGCGTCTCGTCGATGATGCGCTCCGGCACAGTGTCGAGTTCGAACGTGGCGTCGATCTCCAGCACGGCGAGTTCAGCGAGGAAATCGGCCGGGGCAGCGCCGTGGCGCAGCCGGGCTGCGTCCTTGGCGGTGGTCACGAGGCCCAGTCCCTCACGGCGCGCGGTTGCCGCCAGTTCGGCGAGTTCGTCGGGGGCATAAAAATGATGGTCCGGAAACGACCGGCTCAGCGCCACTTCCGCGCCCGTGCCGCGCAGCGTCTCGAAGAATTTTTCGGGGTGACCGATGCCGGCAAAGGCGAGGAACCGCCGGCCGGCGAACCGCTCCTTGGCGGCGGGCTCGGCATGCGCCTCGAAGATCGGCCGGCCGGCGCGCGCCGCCTGGCGCACGACCTTGTCGGCGGCAGCGCCCTCGCCCATCTTCAACAGCCCATCGGTGAACACCAGTTGGTCGACGATGTTGGCTCTCAGCGGTCCACCCGGAATGACGCGGCCGTTGCCGATGCCGTAGCGGGCGTCGACGACGACCAGCGCATAGTCAATATGGATGCGCGCGCTCTGAAAACCGTCATCCATGATCAGGAAATCGCAACCATGGGCTTCCAGGAGCAGCTTGGCGCCGGCAGCGCGGTTGGGGCTCACCGCAACCGGCGCGTGCTCGGCCAAAAGCAGCGGCTCGTCGCCGACATGCTTTGCAGCGTCGTGACTGGCATCGACGACATGCGGCTGCGCGAACGAGCCGCCATGGCCGCGCGACAGGAATCCGGGATTGAGCTGCATGCGCCGGGCCTGCTTGGCCAGCGCGATGGCGACCGGCGTCTTGCCGCTGCCGCCGACGGTGAAGTTGCCGACGCAAAGCACTGGCGCGTCGATCTTTTTACGTATCGCCCGATGCATATGGCGGCCGGCGACCATGCCATAGACCGCTGATAGCGGCGACAGCGCAAAGACCCGCCAGTCCGGCGCTTCCCACCAGAAAGGTGGTGCTTCCGACGCCACCTATCGCCCGTCGGCGCCCTTCAGGCGCGACTTGACGATCAATGGCTGGATATAAGGCTCGAGCGACTTCAGCGTGTGCGCCAGCGCACCGCGCATCTGGTCGACTGTGGCGGCACCGGCCGCCATCATCTCATGGCGCGCAACTTCATTGCTCAGCAGGAAATTGACGGCGCCGGCCAGCATGTCGCGGTCGCGCACCAGCTTGGCGCCGCCGCTGTCGAGCAGGCGCTGATAGGCCTCGCGAAAATTCTGGACGTTGCGGCCGGCCAGCACAGCGGTGTCGAGCATGGCCGGCTCCAGCGGATTCTGGCCGCCTTCCGAGGTCAGCGAGCGGCCGACAAAGGCGATTTCCGTCAGCCGGAGATAAAGCCCCATCTCGCCGATCGTATCGCCGAGCAGGATATCGGTGTCGGCGGTGATCCGGTCGCCCTTGCTGCGCCGCGCCAGCTTCAGGCCCATGCCGGAAATCTGTGCGGCCAGCGCTTCGGCGCGGTCGGGATGACGCGGGACGATGATCGTCAGCAGGCCATGGTGGCGCTTGTAGAGCGTGGCGTGGACTTCCGCCGCGACCACCTCCTCGCCGTCATGGGTCGAAATTGCCGCCCAGGTCGGGCGGCCGGCGATCTGGCGCTTCAGCGTCGCCAGCGCCCGTTCGTCGACCGGCGGCGGCAAGGTGTCGACCTTGAGGTTGCCGGACACGGTGACCGGCCGGGCGCCAAGCGCGCGAAACCGTTCGCCGTCGACATCCGACTGGGCAACGACGTGTGCTAGGTTCTCGAACAGCGCCTCGGCGATGTTGGCGCGCTTCTTCCAGGATCTGAACGAACGGTCGGAGAGCCGGCCGTTGACCAGCACCTGCGGCACGTGTCGGGCGCCGAGTTCGAGGATGGTCATCGGCCATATCTCGGATTCGGCGATGATAGCCAGGTCCGGCCGCCAGTGATCGAGAAAGCGGCTGACGGCCGGCTTGAGGTCGAGCGGAACATATTGGTGGATGATGCGGTCGCCCAGCCGTTCGTCGGCAACCTGCGCCGAGGTCACTGTTCCCGTCGTCAGCACGATGTTGACACCGTAGTCGAGGATGCTTTGCACCAGCGGCACGACCGCAAGGGTCTCGCCGACGCTTGCCGCATGGATCCAGATCACCGGCCCTTCGGGGCGCGGCCGCCCGGCAACGCCGTAGCGCTCACGGCTGCGGCTGCGGTCTTCCTTGCCCTGCGATGTGCGCCAGGCGACATAGGGACCCATCAGCGGATAGGCGGCTGCACCGGCAAGGCGGTAGGCCGCCAGGAAGGCGCGCGCCCAGCCGACGCTCATGGCCTGCCGTCCACGAGCCGATAGGCCTCGGCGGTTGCGGCATTGAGCGCGGCCGTGACTTCCTGGCGCTTGCGCTCCATTTCGGCCTCGTCGGCATTGGCCGGCACGAAAACCGGCGTTCCGATGACGATCGAGGAGCGGCCGAACGGCAGGTTGATGGTGGTCTTGTCCCAGCTCCTTTCCAGCACCTTGCGGCGGCTGGTGGCGATGGCGGCAGGCATGATCGGCCGGCCGGAAAGGCGTGCCAGCAGAACGATACCAAGCCCCGCGTCGCGCGGCGTGCCGTGGGGAATGTCGGCGATCATGGCGACGTTCTTGCCGGCCACGAGTGACTTTTTCAGGGCGATGAGCGCCTTGGCGCCGCCCTTGTCGAGATGCTTCGTGCTTTCACGCCCGCCGGAGCCGCGCACCGCCTCGATGCCGAATTTTTCGATCATCAGCGCGTTGAGTTCGGCGTCGGCGCTGCGCGAGACCATGGCGACCAGCGGCCGTCCCTTGGGATAATAGGCTGGGGTCAGCAGATGCTGGCCATGCCAGAGCGCGATGATGCCGGGTTCGAATTCGGCGTAGTCGCCGCCTGAAAATTTAGCCGAGCCTTCGACCACGCGGTTGGTCAGGCGCACCAGGCGGACGAACTGGGCGAGCAGGCTGACGATCATGCTCTTGACGATTCGCGACTGCGCCAACGGCTCGCGGATCTTGCGCCAGAATGTCTTCGAACTGCCGCCGCGTCTTCTTCGGACCGCGGCGCCGGTGGGCTGCCCTTTCACCGCTTCATGCTCCATCGCTGTCAACCGGCGGCCTTGCTTTCAGGGTCGAGCAGCCGGTGCAGATGGACGACGAAATAGCGCATATGGGCATTGTCCACGCTGGCTTGCGCCTTTGCCTTCCACGCGGTGTGCGCGGTTTGATAGTCCGGATAAACCCCAACGATGTCGAGCGCGTCGAGATCGCGGAACTCGGTGCCTCCCAGCTTCTTCAGCTCGCCGCCGAACACCAGGTGCAAAAGCTGTTTCTTTCCGTCTTCCGCGGCCATTTCGGTCCTTCACATATTGTGAGTTTGCGACAGGTCTAGCCCAAAGCTGCCGACTTTGGAACCTTCGATCACGCTTCCGTATCGGCAATGACGCCGGCAAGCACGGTCAGCAACTGCCCGCTGCCGGCGACCAGCGCGCCGTGACGGATGATCTCCCCGGCATAAAGCGGCGCGCGGCCATGGCCGTCGAGCACGGCGCCGCCAGCCTCGCGCAAGATGAGATCGGCGGCGGCGATATCCCAGTCATGCGCGTTGGGCTTGACGAAGGTTGCGTCGAGCGTGCCGTTGGCGACCATCGCCAGCCGGTAGGCGAGAGAGGGAATGTGCGCCGCCCGCCGCACCCGGCCCTGCCATTGCGCCGGCATCAGGTCGATCAACTGCTTCAGCCCGCCGATCTCGACCGTCTTACCCAGGCCGCGCACGGCAATCGGCTTGCCGTTGCGGAAAGCTCCATGGCCAGGCAGCGCCCAATAGGTTTCGCCCTTGGCCGGACATTCGAGCACACCGGTGAGCGTGCGGCCATTCTCGACCACCGCGACGCTGACGCACCACGAGCGCAGACCTTCGAGGAAGCCGCGGGTGCCGTCTATGGGGTCGACGACAAAGGTGCGCCGCGCCAGAAGCCGCGCCGGATCGTCAGTCGTTTCCTCCGACAGCCAGCCATAGTCCGGCCGGGCCGCAAGCAGGGTCTCGCGCAAATAGGCGTCCGCCGCGTGGTCGGCTTCGCTGACCGGCGAGGTGCCGCCCTTCATCCACACTTGCGGGTTCTTGCCGAAATAGCGCATGGCGATCGCGCCCGCCTCGCGGGCGGCGTCGCGCAGCAGATCGAGGTCGTCCGAGGCCCCGGCCGATATGACCGGGTCACGCTCCGGCAAGGGTCATTCCTTCGATCAGCAGCGTCGGTGCGGCGGTGCCGAAATCGCGGTCAAGATCGCTCGCCGGCACCATGTTGAGGAACATCGTCTTCAAATTCGAGGCGATGGTCACCTCGGCCACCGGATAGGCAAGCTCACCATTGTCGATCCAGAAGCCGGATGCGCCACGGCTGTATTCGCCGGTCACCATGTCGACGCCCTGGCCGAACACTTCGGTGACATAAAAGCCGGATTTCAGCGACCTGATCAGGTCTTCCGGCGTCCTGTCGCCCGGCTCGATGGCGAGATTGGTCGAAGACGGCGATACCGACGAGCCGCTGCGCGCGCCGCGTCCGTTGGTGGTCAGCCCCAATTCCCGCGCGGCGGACGTCGACAGGAACCAGTGCTTCAGCACGCCGTTCTCGACCATCAACAGCTTTTCGCCCTCGACGCCTTCGCCGTCGAACGGGCGCGAGGCCTGGCCGCGACGCCGTAGCGGCTCGTCGGTGACGGTGATGGCAGCCGACGCAACCTGCTTGCCCATCATCTCGCGCAAGAAACTGGTCTTGCGCGCCGCCGAAGCGCCGTTGATGGCGCCGGCGAGATGGCCGGCAATGCCGCGCGCGACGCGCGGATCGAACACAACGTTGACCGGACCGGTCGCCGCCTTGCGGGCGCCGAGGCGGCGCACGGCGCGCTCGCCGGCCTTGCGGCCGATCAGCTCCGGCGCGTCGAGATCGGAAAAATGCTGGTTCGAGGAGTATTCGTAGTCGCGCTCCATGCCGGTGCCTTCGCCCGCAATAACGCTGGCCGAACGCGAAAAGCGCGATGCGACATAGTGGCCGACGAAGCCGTTCGACGTGGCCAGCACCAGCCCGCCAAGACCGGCGCTGGCGCCGCTGCCGGCCGAATTGGTGACGCCCTTGACTGCAAGGGCCGCTTCCTCGGCGGCAAGGGCCGCTTCCTTCAACTGATCGGCCGAAACCTCGGTGGCGTCGAACAGATCGAGGTCGCGCACCTTGCCGACCAGCAAAGCCGGATCGGCGAGACCCTGATAGGGGTCCTCGGGCGAGACTTTGGCCATGGCCACGGCGCGTTCAGCCAGCGCCTTGGGGTCCGATGCCGCCGTCGCCGAGACGCTCGCCACCCGGTTGCCGACGAAGACGCGCAGCGAGACATCGTCGCCCTCGGACGCTTCGGTGTGCTCGACCTTTCCCAGCCGCACCGACACGCCGATCGAACGGCCGCGCACGGCAACCGCGTCGGCGGCGTCGGCGCCGGCCCGCTTGGCAGCCTCGACCAGTGCCGCGACGCGGTCGGTCAATTTCGCTGCCTCTGATGTATCGGTCATGCGCGTGGTCCTGGCTGAAGCCGCGCCGGGCGGTAGCGGCTGCTGCACCATCTATTGTCCCAATGCGGCTTGTGCAATGGCGCACGGGCAATTGTCCCGCTGCGGCATAGCGCCCAAGCGGCCCGCAAAGCCATCCGCGGCGGCGCCACAGACGCGCGGCTTGACCGGTTTGTGAGTTTAACCGAGGCCGATTTCCGTCAAGGAGTGGCGACCGGCGTCCAGATCACGTCATCGATCCTCGTCGCGCCCGTTGCCAGCATCACCAGCCGGTCGAAGCCAAGCGCCGAGCCGCTGGCTTGCGGCATGATGGCGAGGGCGGCGAGAAAATCCTCATCCAGCGGATAGCGCTCGCCATAGACGCGCTCCTTCTCGTCCATCTCGGCGGCAAAGCGCCGGCGCTGCTCGGCCGGATCGGTCAGTTCGCCAAAAGCATTGGCGAGCTCGACGCCGCAGCAATAGAGCTCGAAGCGCTCGGCCACGCGCTGGTCCTCCGCGCTCGGCCGGGCCAAGGCGGCCTCGGAGATCGGATAGCCATAGAGGATTGTGGCCCGCCCCTGCCCCAGCATCGGTTCGACCTTTTCCACCATCACGCGGCTGAACAAATCGGCCCAGTTGTCATCGTCGGCCGTGCGCAGGCCGGCCTTGACCAGAGCATCATGAAGTGCGGCGCGGTCTGTGCCGCCATCGGCAGAAACGGTGGCAAGAAGATCGATGCCGGCGTAACGCGCAAAAGCTTCCGCCACGCTCACGCGTTCCGGCTCGGCAAACGGATCGGCCTCGCGGCCGCGAAAGCGGAAGGTTTTGGCGCCGGCCCGCTCAGCCGCGAGCTTCAGCAGTTCGGCGCAATCAGCCATCAGGCTCTCATAGGTTTCGCCGACTCGGTACCATTCGAGCATGGTGAACTCCGGGTGATGCAAAGGACCGCGCTCGCGGTTGCGCCAGACGGCGCCCAGGCTGAAGATGCGCCGTTCGCCGGCGGCAAGCAGCTTCTTGCAGGCGAATTCCGGTGAGGTGTGGAGGTAAAGCGGCCGGCGCGCACCGTCGGCGCCGATAGCCTCGGTGGCAAAGGCGGAGAGATGCGCCTCATTGCCCGGTGATATCTGCAGCGCCGCCGTCTCGACCTCGATGAAGTCGCGCTCGCCAAACCAGCTGCGCATTGCGGCAGCTATGGCGTTACGCGCCATCAGCCGCGGCCGGCGGTCGGCGTGAACATCCGGCGTCCACCAGGGCGAAGCGCCAGTCATGGGTTTGCCGGGCAACGGAATTGCTGACAGGGCTGGCGGTTCGGGCCAAGATGCGCTACGGCGACGGCTCTCGCAGCCGATTTGCGCCGAACGATCGTTTCAGGCCAACGAAGTCTAGGATTGAAAACCGTGGTGAAGGTCATCGCCAGTTCGCTCCGTAAAGGCAATGTCGTCGACAAGGACGGCAAGCTTTACGTGATCCTCTTTGCCGAAAACATCCACCCTGGCAAGGGTACGCCGGTCACCCAGCTCGACATGCGCCGCATCTCCGACGGGGTGAAGGTTTCGGAGCGCTACCGCACCACCGAGCAGGTCGAGCGCGCCTATGTCGAGGAGCGCGAGCACACCTTCCTCTACGCCGACGCCGAGGGGTATCACTTCATGAACCCGGAAAGCTACGACCAGGTCGCGGTGCCGGAAAGCGTGGTCGGCGACATGGCGCCCTACCTGCTCGAAGGCATGGCGGTGCAGATCTCGCAGTTCAACGGCATCGCCATAGCCCTGGTGCTGCCGCAGCGCGCTACTTTCGAAGTGGTCGAGACGGAGCCGACGACCAAAGGCCAGACGGCGTCCTCGTCATACAAGCCGGCCGTGCTTTCCAACGGCGTGCGCACGCTGGTGCCGCCGCACATCGCGCCGGGTACCCGCGTGGTGGTGATGACGGCCGATGGCGCTTATGTGGAGCGGGCGAAGGACTGACGCGCGAGCGCCTCCGTCCTGGTTGATCCGTTGCATTGCCTTCTGCGGCCGCTGGCTCGATAGTCCTGCCGATGTGGCAGACCTTTGTGACCTACTGGCCTCTGATCCTTGTGATCATTCCGATGCTGATGGCCGCCATCGGCATCGTCCACGCAATCATGACCAAGGAAGACGTGCGCGCCGCCACCGGCTGGGTCGGCGTGATGATCTTGTCGCCGTTCCTTGGCGCGATCATCTATGCCATTGCCGGCATCAACCGCATCCGCCGCGCCACCATCAGCGCCATGCGGCCCGTCGCCGGTGAAGCCGAGACAGCCAAACACGACCACGACATTGCGCTCGAAGCAATCATTTCAGCCGAATTCGGCCAGCGCTTTGCCGGCCTGAAGACGCTAGGCGACAGGGTGGCGCGGCGCGCACTGACGTCGGCAAACGCGATCACGATCCTCAGGACCGGCGACGAAGCTTACGCAGCAATGTGCCGGGCGATAGACAGCGCACAGCGCAGCATTCTGCTCGAGACCTACATCTTCGACAATGACGAGATCGGACGACGTTTTGTCGAATCGCTGGCCGGAGCGGTCCGGCGCGGCGTGACGGTTCGCGTGCTGATCGATGCGGTCGGCGTGCGCTATTCCGTGCCCAGCATCCTTGGGACACTCCGGGAAGCCGGCGTCACCGTCGATCTGTTCAACGGCAACATCGTCATGGGCCTGAGACTTCCCTATGCGAATTTGAGGACGCACAGGAAAATCCTGATCGTCGACGGCGCGGTGGCATTCACCGGAGGCATGAACATCCGCAAGGGGTTCTCGGCTGAATTCGCTGGCACTGCCAGCTCGGCGGATACGCATTTCCAGGTCACGGGGCCGGTCGTGGCCGACCTGTTCGCGGTTGCCGCCGAGGACTGGCGTTTTGCCGGCAACGAGGCCCTCAAGGACGAGGTCTGGCACGTGGCAAAGCCCTCGCCGCCTCCCGGTCAGCCGATCCTGGTGCGGGCGGTGGCGTCGGGGCCGGACGCCAGCATCGAAACCAACCATAAATTGCTGACGGGGGCATTTTCCGTCGCCCGCAAATCGATCCGCATCATGTCGCCCTATTTCCTGCCGGACCGGGAATTTGTCAGCGCGCTGGTCACGGCGGCCCGGCGCGGCGTCGAGATCGACATCGTCGTGCCCGCGGTCAACAATCTCTTCCTGGTCGGCCGCGCCATGACGGCGCAGTACGACCAGGTGCTGAAGCACTATTGCCGCGTCTGGCGGCATGAGGGGTCGTTCGACCATTCGAAGCTGTTGTCGGTCGATGGCGTCTGGGCCTATGTCGGCTCCTCCAACCTCGACGCCCGGTCGCTGCGGCTGAATTTCGAAATCGACCTGGAGGTGCTGGATACCGGCTTTGCCGCCGAGATCGAGGGGCGCATCGGAGCGGCAATCGCTTCCGCCAAACCCGTCACACTCGCAACCCTAAGAGCGCGGCCATTTGTCATCCGGGTCTTTGACCGGTTGTTATGGCTGGGATCGCCCTATCTTTAGAATCAGGACAGATTGAACGCAGGCCTATGGACATAAACGGACGCAGCCTTCCTGAAACAGTGCTCCTGTCGATCCGCGGCAGGAAAGCGCGCAAGGCGAACGCGACGCCGCGCAAGCACATTGAAGGCGCCCAGATGGTGGTCGCCTCCTACAACGTCCACAAATGCATCGGCACCGACCGCAGGTTCGACCCCGAACGGACCGCCCGCGTCATCCGCGAGATCGGCCCCGACGTCATCGCGCTGCAGGAGGCCGACAACCGCTTCGGCGACCGCGCCGGGCTGCTCGACCTTGCCCGGATCGAACACGAAACAGGGCTTGTGCCGGTGCCGGTTTCCGGAAGCGGCAAGGGCCATGGCTGGCGCGGCAACGTGCTTTTGTTCAAGCGCGGCACCGTGCGCGACGTCCATCAGATCAAGCTTCCGGGACTGGAGCCCCGCGGCGCGCTGGTTGCCGAGATCGACCTCGACGAAACGCGCACTCTGCGCGTCATCGCCGCGCATCTCGGCCTGTTGCGCCGCTCGCGTTCGGAGCAGGCCCGCGTCGTGCTCGACATCATGAGCAACCAGGATGAAAGGCCGACCTTGCTGCTCGGCGACCTCAACGAATGGCGGCTGGGCAACCGCTCGGCGCTCAAGACGCTGCACGCCACCTTTGGTTTCACGCCGGCGGCGGTGCCGACTTTCCCCTCAGGCCTGCCGGTGCTGGCGCTCGACCGGATCATGGCCAACCGGCACGGCATGGTCTCGTCGGTGGAAGCCCATGACACGCCGCTGTCGCGGGTTGCGTCGGATCATTTGCCGCTGACGGCGTTCGTCAGCCTGTAACTCATCCGTCCCGCAGCCAGACCAGCATCTCACCGGGTTCACGGTTGTCCCAGGCAAAGTACGGGACGGCGGTGATTTTCGTTTCGCTCACCGCCGGCGGATCGGTGCGATAGAGCCCGGTTTCCCAGTTTTCCTGGGCTTCCTTGCTGGCAAGTGCCGAAAGCGTGACGATGCCGCCGAGCAGGTTCGGCTCGGCATGCGCCTCGATTGTTGCCGTTCGCGGCAGAGCGATCCGATGCAACTGGCCGGCATTGTCGGTCTCCTCGACGCAATAGATCAGCGGACCGCGCGCAAGTGCGACGCGGCCGATGTCCTGACGCACCTCCGGATTGGCGAACAGACGGGCGATCGACATTTCGAGATCGAGTTCGACCCGGTCGCCCTGGCGCCACTCGCGCCGGATCGCGGCATAGCCGTCGCTGGTGATGTCATCCAGATCGACCGCGGCGCCGTTGACCTTGAGCGCCGCCTTGCCGCACCAGGAGGGGACGCGCAGGTGCAAGGTGAACTCGACCGGCGCGTCGGCTTCGATCCGAATGGAGACCGCGCCATCCCAGGGATAATTGCTGGTCTGAATCAGACTGACCGCCCGGTTCGATATGTCGAATCGCGCGGTGCTGTCGCCGTAGAGATGAACGGCCAGCGCATCATCCGAGAGGGAGTAGAAATAGCTGCCGATGGAGGCGACCATGCGGCCGATATTCGGCGGGCAACAGGGGCAGCGATGCCATTTCCAGCGATTGTGCCTGCCCCGGCTCTCCAACGGGTTCTCGTAGAAGAACAGCGAGCCGTCGAGCGACAGGCCGGAGATCGAGCCGTTGTAGAGCGCTCGCTCCATCATGTCGGCGTAGCGGGCGTTGGGGCCCAGGCCGAGCATGCGGCTGGCCCAGAACACGAGGCCGACCGAGGCACAGGTCTCGGCATAGGCGGTTTCGTTGGGCAGGTCGTAGTCGCTGGTAAAGCCCTCATTGTGCGCCGATGGCCCGAGGCCGCCGGTGACATAGAGGTTCTTGGTGGTGAGATCGTTCCACAGACGGTCGAGCGCTACCCTGAGCGTATCGTCGCCATATTCGGTGGCGATGTCGGCCATGCCGGAATAGAGGTACATCGCCCTGACCGCATGGCCGACGACCTTGTCCTGCTCGCGCACCGGCTTGTGCGACTGGTTGTACTCATAGGTCTTGAAATGATAGGCCTTCGGGTCGGCGCCGCGCGCACGCGCCTCCTCGTCGAAATAATGCGGCTGCTGCCCGCGCTGGTCGATGAAATACCTGGCCAGGTCCATGTATCTCTGCTCGCCGGTCGCCCGCGCCAGCTTGACCAGCGCCAGCTCGATCTCCTCATGGCCGCAATAGCCCTTCTTCTTGCCCGGCTCCGGACCGAAGGTGTCGGCGATATGGTCGACATAGCGGCATAGGATATCCAGCAGCTTGCGCTTGCCGGTGGCCTGGTAGTAGGCGACCGCGCCTTCGATCAGATGGCCGGCGCAGTAGAGCTCGTGGCAATCGCGCAGATTGGTCCAGCGCTTGCCGGGCTGGATGCGCTGGTACCAGCTGGAGAGATAACCGTCTTCCTGCTGCAGTTTGCCGTACAGGTCGATGACGGCATCGATCTTCTTCTCGAGTGCCGCGTTCTTGCGCCGGTAGAGCGAATAGGCCGCGGTCTCGATGGTCTTGCCCCAATCGGAGTCCCAAAACATCTGCGTCGTCACCGTCGAGCCGGTGAAGCCGGGGCTGGCAGCCTCGTCGGGCGACGGCGAATGGAACGGAATGACGACGCCCGGCGAGGGCCGGTCCGGATCGATCTGCTCCAGCATGCGCGCCTCGACGCAGCGCTCGTAGAGGATGTCGGCGGTGCGCGACGCCACGGCATCGACACGGTCGCCCCAGAAGCCGCGGACATCGACCTGCGGCACCGGCAGTGGGCGGAAGGCGAGTTTGTTGGCGGATGGTTGAACGGTCATCGTGTCACTCCGTTGGATATTGGTCATTTCACGGGGGGTCATTTCACCGCGCCGGCCATCAGGCCGCGGATGTAGAAGCGCTGCAGCAACAGGAAGAGCACCAGGCACGGCACCATCATCACGGTGACGCCCGCCTGCACGGCGCCCCAGTCGATGGCGCCGAAGCGGCCCGACTGAAGTGCGGTCATCATGATAGGCAGCGTGAATTTGGACTGGTCGGTCATCAGCACCAGGGCGGCCAGGAATTCGTTCCAGGCGCCGAGGAAGGCAAACAGCGCGATGGTGACGATGCCCGGCCAGACCAGCGGCAGCATCACCTTCAGCAGCATGGTGACGTTGTTGGCGCCGTCCATGCGCGCGGCCTCCTCGATCTCGCGCGGCACCGCGTCGAAGGCGTTGCGCATCATGAAGATCGAGAACGGCAATTGCAGCGTGGTGTAGACCAGGACCAGCCCGGTCAGCGTGTTGTGCAGGCCGACCTTGGTCAGCACCAGGAAGATCGGCGTCAGGATGGACTGGAAGGGGATCATGATCGTCGACAGGATGACGATGAAGAGCACATCCTTCATCGGAAAGCGGAAGCGCGAAAAGCCGTAGCCGGCCAGCACGCTGACGACGACCGACAGGATCACCGTCATCGAGGCGACATAGAGGCTGTTTTGCGCCGGCAGCCAGAGGCCGTCGCCAAAGGTGTCGAGCGTGCGATAGTTCTCGACCGAGAAGCCGGTCGTCGGCCATGGCGGCAGCGGCGGCTGGCGCGCCTCCTGCGCCGGCTTGAAGGTCGACAGCACGGCCCAGACGATCGGCGCGATGAACAGCACTGAGGCGATCATGCCGGTCGAATGCTCGGCGATCCTGAGCCAGAGGCGGCTGCTGCGGCTTCTTGCCTGCGCCATCAGTCGATGCCCTCCGGCTTGCGCAGCAGCCACAGCTGAACCAGGCTGAGCGCCACCAGGATCGCGAGCAGTATCATGGACAAAGCGGCGCCATAGCCGAGCTTGAACGAGACGAAGGACTGGTTGAAGATCCAGTAGACGGCGGTCAGCGTCTGGTTGCGCGGGCCGCCGCGCAGGATGATGTAGAACTGGTCGAAGGCGAGGATCGAGCCGGCGATCGACAGGATCAGCGCCAGCGCCAGCGTGCGGCGCATCAGCGGCAGGGTGATGGCGCGAAAGCGCGCGAACGGCCCTGCCCCGTCGATCATCGCGGCTTCCTGCAGATCGGTCGGGATCGACTGCAGGCCGGTCATCAGGATGATCATGGTGAAGCCCGCCACCTTCCAGACGACCATGGCGATGATCGACCAGAAGGCCGGCTGGAAGGTCGCCAGCAGGTTGAACTTTTTCGCCGTCAGGCCGAAATCGTAGGCGGCAGGGCTGAACAGGCCGGAATCGACATTGAGCAGCCACGACCACAGCAGGCTGGCCGAGGCGAAGCCGACGACCGCCGGCATGAAGAAGGATGTCCGGTAAAAGCCGGTCAGCCGCCTGGGCTTTTCGATGAACAGCGCCAGCGGAAAGGCGACGGCGAAGATCACGATGGTGACGATCACGGTGTAGTAGGCGGTGAAGCTCAGCGCGTTCCAGAAACGGTTGTCGCGCAGGATCGCCCGGTAATTGTCGAAACCGATGTAAAAATGCTCGCCCATCAGCGGCCAGTTGTGCAGCGACATCCAGGCCGTCATGCCGAGCGGGATGATGAAGAATACGACGACCAGCGCCACGGCCGGCGCGACATAGAGCAGGCCGATCCACTGCCGGCGGCCGGCACCGACCAGTTTTCTGGCGCGTGGCGAGGTGGTGGTGGTGATGGTCATTTACCCTCCCCCTTGTGGGGAGGGTCGCTGCGCAGCAGCGGGGTGGGGGTACGGCGCCGGCCTCCCACCCGGACCTGCGGTCCGACCTCCCCGCAAGGGAGAGGTAGGGCGTCGGTGCGATGATTGAGAATGCCAGAGGTCATGCTGCTCTTCCGTTGGATCCGTAGGGCGGCGGGACACTACCCCCACCCCGCTGCTTCGCAGCGACCCTCCCCACAAGGGGGAGGGTAAGGAGCGCCGGCCGCCCGTCCAGGGAGACGGACCGGGCGGCCGGATCAGGACCCGCGACGGCAAGGGCGTTGTGCGCCCTCGCCGCCGGCCAGTCCTTATTTCTGCGCCTGGTCGATGATCGACTGCATGGTCTCTTGTGCATTGGCGATGGCGCCATCGACGTCGTCGCCGAAGACGACCTCGTTGATCATCTGCGTCCACGGACCGTTGGCCGAGTTGATCAGGTCGTTGAACACCACGGAATAGGGCGTGCGGCCCTTGGCCATGGCTTCGGCGGCGATCTGGTAGCGCGGATCGAGATCCTTCAGCGCCTCCTTGGCGATGTCGCCGCGCACCGGCAGGCTGCCGTATTTGGCCAGGATGGTCTGGCCTTCGAGCGAATAGGCGAAGTCGAGAAACTCCTTCACCACGGCGAGCTTCTTGGTGCCCTTGGTGACGACGAAATTGTCGCCGCCGGCAAACGAAGACCAGCCGCTGTCCTTGCCCGGCAGGAAGGTGACGCCATAGTCGATATCCGGATACTGCGTGTTGAGCGCGCCGATGGCGAAGGCGCCGGACGGCGAAATGCCGATATTGCCGGTGGCGAAGGCGGCAAAGAAGTTGGCGCCGGTGTCGGTCTGCGCGCCGGCCGGCACCAGGTCCTTCTTGACCATCGAGCGGTAGAGGTCGATGGCGCCGCGCAGCTGCGGGCTGTCCAGCGTCGCCTTCGACCCGTCCTCGGAGAGGATATCGCCGCCCGAGGCCCACACCAGCGGCGTGAAGGTGAAGATGTTGCAGCCGCCGCAATTGCCGGAGAAATAAAAGCCCTTGATGTCGCCGCCGAGCGCGTTGACCTTTTCGGCATCGGCCTCGATCTCGGCCCAGTTGGCCGGCCCCTTGTCGGGATCGAGCCCCGCCTGCTTGAACAGTTTCTTGTTCCAGATCAGCACCGAGGCGTCGGCCGAGAACGGCAGCCCGTAAATGTGGTCCTTGTAGGTGCCGGTCTTGACGTGCGCCGGCGACAGGCTGGCGAAATAGGGCAGCGATTTCGCCCAGTCGGTGATGTCTTCGAGCTGGCCGGCGGCGGCAAAGGATGGCGTGTAGATCAGGTCGAGCGACAGCGCGTCGGGCGCCGTGCCGCCGGCGGCGGCGGCGCCATATTTCGGGATGATCTCGGCATTGGGAATGATGTCCAGCTTGACCTGGTTCTCATGGCCCTTGTTGAAGGCATCGACGATGCGCGGCATGAAGTTCGAGCCGTCGGCGCGAACCCAGATGTTGGCGGTGTCGGCGGCCATTGCAGGCAAGGCAATGATGCTCGCGGCGAGCGCGAACCCGGTAATCACGGTCTTCATGGTTTTCCTCCTCATGGTTCTGTTCTCCTCCCTGTTGCGGCGCTCCCTTAGATGGCGCCGCACGTTCTCCTAGCCGTCCAATGGGCGGCCGCATGACTGACGCACCACCAGCCGGCACGGCAGTTTTCGAATGCCCGGCGCGGCGGGTTGGCCGCCGACGAGCGAAAGCAGAGTGAGGCCGGCCTCGCGGCCGAGCGCCGCCAGGTTCATGTCGACCGAGGTCAGCGGCGGGCGGGTCGCCTCGGCCACGATCTCCCAATTGTCGAAGCCGATGACGCCGACATCGCCAGGCACGCCAAGGCCACGCTCGCGCAGCGCATCGATGACGCCGCGCGCGATCTGGTCGTTGCCGCAGAACACGGCGTCGGGTTTCTCTCCCTTCTTGTTGAAGAGCGTTGGGCCGTCGAACAGCTTTCCGACGGCTTCATTCCCCCAGGCTTCCGACCACGAGCCGAGCAAGGGCTCGGTGACCGGCAGGCCGTGCGCGGCCAGCACATCGCGAAAAGCCTGTGCCCGCTCATTCACCACGGCAAAGCTGGCAGGACCGCTGACATGGGCGATGCGCCGCCGCCCGAGCCGGCAAAGATGGTCGACCGCCAGCCGCGCTCCGCCGGCATCGTCGGAGACGAAGGCGACGGCATCGGGATCGGGCTGGCTGAAGGCGTAGATCACGGGCACGCCGAGATTGGCGAGGTCGACCGGCAGATGGCGGTCGATGCGCTTGCCGCTGGCGATGATGCCGTCGATGCGCTTGTCCAGCATCGCCTCGACATGCAGCTGCGCCAGCCGCGGGTCGTCCTCGACATTGCACATGAACACCGAGACACCGGCATCGACCAACGCATCCGAAATGCCCGACATGACCGGCAGCGAAAAGCGGCCATAGGTGTCGTTGGTCAGCAAGCCGACGGTAAAGGAACGCCGCCGAAGCAGGCTCTGCGCCAGGCTGTTGGGGCGAAAGCCGAGCCGCTGCGCCGTCTCGCGAATGCGCTGCCGCGTCTCGGCAGTCATCCGCCCCTGCCCGTTCAGCGCCTTCGAGGCCGTGGCCACACTGACGCCAGCCATCGCCGCGACTTCACGCAGGGTGACGGGGGTCTTGGCGGGTGGTGGGGTGTCGGAGGCCATGGTTAGGGTGTCGGTTCTCGGTTTGGGAAAAGGTTTTCTCTTACTGGGCTGTGGCGTGTCGATGTGGGTGGGTGGCGGATGCTGTGGGGTTTGGGAAAAGGTTTTCTCAGAGGGAGACTAGGATGAGAATTTGGGGATGGCAAGGGGAAATGAGGCGTCAAACGAACCCGCAGGTTGTCATGGCAACCGGCCTGCTCAACGACGGGGCGGCATAGGCGATTGCGCAAACTTGCTTACCAGCGACATTACCAATTCATACCGATCTCGCCGCGTTCGCTTGGCGATATTCGCTGCGGTCTCTTCAGCTGAGCTGGCGAGCAGCACATTGGCCGCAGTAATTTGCTGCTTGGCAAACTTAATCATCTGCTCAGCCATCGAAGCATTTATTCGCTCATCTGGTGTAACAAATGAACCGTCCTCAAAATCGCAATACATCGAAGCGTTGCGATATCTGAACAGAGCTGGCCCTACAGCAACTCCGGCGGCGGCCTTCATAAATAGGTCTTCAACGTCGATGGCCTTTTTCTCGGCTGCTACGGCCTCTTCGATCAACGGCACGGCGCTGGCCAATCCCATGAACTGACTTGCTTTCGAGTCATGTGATCTGAAGCGCTTTCCCGTGACCTTCCAGTCGACAGGAATGCCGAGAACGATCTGAGTGGCGGCGCCCAAAAGGATGGATAGCTTGCCGGCCTCTTCGCAAGCCACATACGAAAGAGCGTAGGATCTGCTTATCCTGCTGTTTTGGTAAAGTAACTCCGCGTCTTTTAGGAGTTCAGACGCGTTGTGACGAATCGCTATCATTCCTTCACAGATCGCCTGAAGGCTAAGATCTTTCATTCTCGATAATCCCATATTCTGTGAAATTGGTTGCGACTCTACTGGCGTCCAGCAATTGATCGTTTTGATTGCAAAGTAGCCGCATTAAAGCAAACTGCACTCAAAGCTAATTTTGAGTCGCTTGGTATCGGAATAATAGGCAGCGAATGGAGCTAGCTTTCAATCGCATCGCGCTTCGAAGGCTATGCGAGTCGTCGATAGCAATGGAAGATGAATTTGGGCTGGATGTGGCAAAAGCGCTTATGGCGCTTCTGGCTGAGTTGCGTGCTGCGGATTGCATTGACGACCTTCCGGATGTCGATATGACACCCACCAAAGGGCTCGGCCAGTCAACATCCATTCAAGTGACCGCTGGGGTGTTTCTGAAAATACAAGTGAACCACACGACCCCGCCGATGGATGCTTCCCAGGCGATCCTATGGGGCAAGGTCAGTCGGATAAAGATCATGGACATCTCGGATGAACGATAGAACTGACTCCTTCACTCCCGATTGGACGCATCCGCCTGGGTCTACAATCGCACGCATTATGGATCAACACGGCATGTCGTTAGCGACGTTTGCCACCCACATCGATCTTCCTGAACCGGAGGCAGATAGGCTTCTGATCGGGGAGACAGAGATCGACGAATCGTTGGCGCAACGCCTGAGTAAGGCCGTGGGTTCATCAGCTTCTTTTTGGTTGAAGCTAGAGCATATTTACCGAGCTGATTTTGAACGGACTGTGGGAAGGAAGACGGTAGAACAGCAGACTTGGCTGGCGCAATTTCCGGTCAAGGACATGGTGAAATTTGGCTGGGTTCCAGCACCAGCCAAGGAGGATTTGGCCGCGACTCTCCTGCATTTTTTCGGAGTTGATGACAAGGTCTCATGGCAGGCCCGATACGGACAGGACATAGCGGCAGTCTCATTCCGAACATCGCCCACCTACGAATCAAGACCGGGAGCCGTAGCAGTATGGCTTCGCTGGTCGGAGCTTCAGAGTGAGTTCATCCCATGTGCGCTTTGGAACCCTGCCCTCCTAAAGCTAAAGGTGACCGAGATGCGTGCTTTGACACGTCGGAAACATCCATGGCAGTTCATCCCACTTTTGCAGGCACTGTGTGCCGAATGCGGTGTTGCGCTCGTAATCGCTCCGGCTCCCACGGGATGCAGGGCAAGCGGCGCCACACGCTTCCTTTCAGCGACGAAGGCGCTTATCGCCTTGACGCTTCGCTACAAGTCAGATGACCATTTCTGGTTCACGTTCTTTCACGAGGTTGGCCACCTTCTGCTGCACGGTAAGGATGCACTGTTTCTCGAAGATGGAAGCGAGGTCGCTGAGAAGGAAGAGAAAGAGGCCAACGAATTTGCCGAGCGCACCCTGATACCTTTGGAGTTCAAAGGCTCGCTTGAAAAGATCCGATTTCGAGCCAACGACATCATTCGTTTGGCAGTGCAGATCGGCATCTCACCCGGAGTTCTTGTAGGGCAATTACAGCACTCAGGTCAGCTTGGCCGAGGCCAGTTCAACACGCTAAAGCGTCGTTATGAGTGGTCTCAGTGTGATACGAAGCTATCCTCGAAATAGCAGGTGTTGCGCAGGACTTTTCTGCCAATTGCACAAGCTATCCTCCAATGCCTGCATCCCTACCTTCAACTTCGCGTCGATCTGGAGCAGCAAGTCGTCCAGTTCTGAGGCGCGCAAATTCGCATTTGCTGCTCCGCCGAACAACAGACGAGCGCCGCGAAGTGGTCCAGTAGCGCTGTGCCAGAGATAGGCCGAGCCAGGCTCAATCGGTGCAATACCGAGCTTACCAAGCATTGTGAGAAAATCGAAGCGGCCGAGACGACCGAAGCGCATAACGTCATCCATTGAGCGATACATCTTGTCGAATACCGCCTGTGGGTTCTGCCCAACCTCGACGTGCAGGTCATGGATCATCCCCGCATGGGTGCGAGGTGGACCGACCCACGCAACATAGGTCTCGAACACTCTTGCTGTACCCTTTGTCGAGTCTGCTCTTAGGCTCTCGTACTTCCGATGGTTGCTAAAGCGCCATATACGAAGCAGTTGCTCATTGACGGCGAGCCAAGGTCGGAAAGCTCCAGGATTCTGAGATATTGCGGCCCAGTCCCAACGGCTTGGTCCTCCTACTTTTCCGTATATCTGCCGGGTAAGCTCCCATCCGTCGGCCTGATGTTTCCCGAAATGAGTAGCAAGGAATACGAGCCAATACGCTTCGTCGCGTCGGCCGGCGCGCAGGTGGAGAACTGCAGCTTTGAGCGGATCGAACATGCCGGAAGCAGGGTCGGCACGCGAAGGATGGTGCTGCCCGTCACGGATGTGAAAAACGAACTCAATTCGTCGCCGGCTGTCAACAAGCTGCTTAGCAAGACAGTTATACTGATCCTCCGTTGCGAGACCAGGCAAAGGAACGGTGTTGTTGTTGATCTCGTGTAGTACCTGCTGAAAGGTAGCGATCCTTAGATGCTCCGCGGCGCTCAACTCTGCTTTTCCTTCCCTACAACAAGCCCAGGAATATCAGGCTGGGGTATGAATGCTTGTGGAAGCTCTGCCTCCCTCCCTCGGATGAAGGCGTCGTAGACAGTCGAGGACATCAGATTCTTCTGTTTGACGACACCGCGATGGTCCTTCTGATCGAACAGTCTCTTTACAAGAAGGAGCCGAGCCAAATCGATCCAATATGGGTCTATTCCGTCTGTTCGGCCCAAAACGGTCGCCCCTTCTCGAATTTGGCGTTCCATATTCAGCAGCCATCTGACCGAACTCCACGGATCCCCTTTCGGCATCGGCGGCATCCCAATCGTATCCTGCCAGCCAGCGGCGATATATTTTTTGGCCCTCGCCTCTTCCCTGTCGTAGAGGTGAAGGCTTCCTACTGAATGGCTATAGGTACCGATTTCAAGATCGGTACTGCGGGCGACCAGTTCTTGGAGCACGGTGAATGCAAACACGTCGTGCGGCAAGCCGCGATAGGCGTCGTTGGAGCGCATGGAAACTTGACAATGAAGGTAGTCTCCCCGAGCGAAAAACTGGACCGTGCACGTGCAGGGAACATCCTTCTCCCCCAAGTCCGCTTGGTCAAAAATCTGGACGACTGCTTGGCGCGTGCTGCGCTTGTCCGGATCATTGAGCATGTCAATGATCCGTTTGATTTGGTTAGGTTTTCCTGCGAAGAGCCGCGGTCCGTACGCGCCGGTGGTGGAAGTCGCTTCCTGCGGAATTTTCGAGAATTCGCGGTATTTTGGTATGTAGTATTCGACAAAATCGAGAGTGTCTGACCCTGATAGGTACCAAAGCGTCTCACCTAGACAGCTTAAAAGTGTTGCCCTTTCTTCAGTCCGGCTGAACCTATTTCTAGGATTCGCCAGTTTTAGTAGAACTCCAGTTTCCTCTCGGTTTGGTCCCTTGGTAGGGCTCAAGCGATTACGACTTCTCAGTAATCTTCGGTAGACTACGCCGAGTAGATCATCGAGAGTTTCCCGCACCACGTACATTGTATGCGTCCAGTCACCCTTCCGAATCGGATGAGGCACTGTCGCACAATTTCAGCAACCGGATATCAGATTTAGAAGTATCGTCTGTCTCGGATCGAAAGTTATCTGTTCCGGCATCGCGACCCAAAGTCGAGTTCACCCGCAGCCTCCCGCGATGGGCGATGGGCTGATGGGCGCGGCGGGCCTGTTCGAATCCACCCGTCATGGACATTGCTGCGACCTAAACAGACCGGCAGTTTCAGGAGCATGCCAAAGGCCACCTGGATGACAGGAACCAGGCGCAAAGCAGCTTCCGTAGCGTAGAAATCAAAGAGCCTGGCGGTAGAACCTGCCATTTAAGCTCAGCTTCATGATCCAAACAGTTGTCAGATGCGATGGCGGAGCGCGTCGATGATCACCGCCATCGCAGGGGAGAGCTGTCGCCTGCTCGGATAGTAGAGGTGATAGCCGGCAAATGGCGGGCTCCAGTCGTCAAGCACGAGCCTGAGGCGTCCCTCGGCGATGTGGTGGCTGACGAGGTTTTCCGGGACATAGGCGATCCCGAAACCGCTTGTCGCAGCCTCGATCATGGGAATGGACGAATTGAAGGTGAGTTGGCCTTCCACCCGCACACGAAGGTCGCGGCCATCCCTGGCGAATTCCCAGGCATATAATCCGCCGAACGTCGCCTGCCGCATATTGATGCAGTCATGGTCGACCAGGTCCTGGGGCGCGGTCGGAACCGGATGGCGGGAAAAGTAGTCCGGCGAAGCCACGGCCACGAGCCTCCAATCGGGTCCGATGCGCACTGCGATCATATCCCTGTCGATGCTCTCACCAAGCCGCACGCCTGCGTCGAAGCGCTCCTCCACAATGTTCTTCATGCCGTTGTCGCTGTAGAGCTCGACGCGCACGTCGGGATTGTCGCTGAGCAAGGGCTGCAGCTTCGGCCAGACGGTCGTCTGGAGCGCATGGTCGGACAGGGTGATACGGACCGTTCCGGAGGGCTTGTCGCGAAACGCCACCAGGCTTGCGAGGTCGGATTCGATTTCCTCGAAGCGCGGAACGAGCGATTGGAAAAGTCGCTCGCCGGCGTCGGTCGGAGAGACGCTCCGTGTCGTACGCGTCAGCAGGCGGACGCCAAGACGAGCTTCAAGCTCCTTGATTGTCGAACTCAGGGTCGACTGCGAGGTTCCGAGCTTGGCCGCCGCCCTGGTGAAGCTGCGCTCCCGGGCGACCGCCACGAACCAGAGCAGGTCCTTCATGCCATCGCGTTGCACAGGGCACCTCCCATCGGACATTCATATCATGAGCAGATAAGTCCATGCGGATTGCTTAGTCTACTTAAATGGGTTCCCCTGCAATATCTTCCAGCAGCGATGGGGATTGGCGGCTGATCCGTCCGGTCGCTTTGCCAGGATGCCAATCATGGAAACCACGTACGACACAAGGCTTGTTGAAAACCGCGCCGCATGGGGCGCGGTGTTGTCGATGGCGCTGTGTGTTTTCGTGCTCATCGCGTCGGAATTCATGCCGGTCAGCCTGCTGTCGCCGCTAGCGGCCGATCTCGGCATCACCGAGGGCCGGGCGGGACAGGCGATCTCGATTTCGGGCGCTTTCGCCGTCGTGACCAGCCTGCTGGTCGCCGGCCTCACGCGCCACATCGACCGCCGACTGGTCGTGACCGGCTTTACCCTCCTCCTCATCGTGTCCGGTCTGGCTGTCACCTTCGCGCCGAACTACGCGTTGCTCATGGTCGGCCGGGCGCTGCTCGGTATCGCGATCGGCGGGTTCTGGTCGATGTCGACCGCGATCGTCATGCGCCTCGTGCCGCAAGACATGGTTCCGAAGGGTCTCGCCATGCTGAACGCCGGCAATGCCATTGCGGCCACCATCGCCGCGCCGCTGGGCAGTTTTCTTGGCGCCTATGTCGGCTGGCGCGGCGCTTTCTTCCTCGTCGTGCCGTTTGGTCTCCTGGCGCTGGCCTGGCAGTGGACAAGCCTGCCGCCGCTGCCGCCGCGCCGCAGGAAGCGTGCCGGCAATCCGCTGGCGCTGCTCGGCCGTCTTCCCGTCGCCACCGGCATGGCGTCGATCATGATGCTGTTCATGGGCCAGTTCGCGCTCTTCACCTATCTGCGGCCCTTCCTCGAGAACGTCACCCGGCTCGACATCGCCGCCCTCTCGGCGGTCCTGCTGGCGATGGGGCTGGCCGGGGTGCTCGGCACATGGTGCGTCGGCCGGCTTTTGCGCACGCGTCTGTTCAGCATCCTCACCGTCATCCCGCTGGTCATGGCTGCGTTGGCCGCCGCGCTCATCGCCTTCGGTGCACTCCCGGGTCCCACAGCGCTGCTGCTCGTTGCCTGGGGCTTCTTCGGCATGGCCGCGCCGGTTGGTTGGGGCACGTGGCTCAGCCGAACGTTGCCGAACGACGCGGAGGCCGGCGGCGGGTTGCAGGTAGCCGTCATCCAGCTCGCCATCACCGGCGGCGCCGCGATCGGCGGCACGCTGTTCGATACGGTGGGCTGGTGGGGACCGTTCACTCTGGGCGCGGTGCTGCTCTGCGGATCGGCGCTCGCCGCCCTTGCCGCAGCGTATATGGCCCGGAGGTCTTTGCCATGACGATCGAACGTGCGCCGCTCAGCCGCCGGACATTGCTCGGCGCCGCGCTCGCGGTGGCGGCCCTGCCTCGCACAGCCGCCAGCCAGGAAGGCCAATCTCCCGTCAGCCAGGAGCCCACCGACATGAAGATCAGGATGGTTTTCAACGGCCGCACCATGACCGCCACGCTCTACGACAATCCCTCGGCGCGCGACTTCTTCTCCATGCTGCCGCTCGACCTCGAGATCGAGGACTACGCCCATAACGAGAAGATCGCCTATCTGCCACGCAAGCTGACCGAGGAGGGAAGCGGTCCGTTCGCCGACGAGCAGCCCTACGACCTGTGCTATTTCATGCCCTGGGGCAACCTGGCCATGTTCTACGCCGACTACCGCCATCCCGGGCTGATCAGGCTTGGCCGCTTCGACGAGGGCGAGCAGGCCCTGCACATTCGCGGCAAATTCCCGCTTCGCATCGAACGCATTTGAGGACGCAAAGGAGATCACCATGGACATTCTTCGCGCCGGCACCAGGCCTTCCGGCAAGGGACCACCTGACTGGTTCACCGGAACGGTGCGGATCGATCCGCTCTTCAATCCCTTCGACGCCGAGCGGGTTCAAGGCGCACAGGTGACCTTCGAGCCCGGCGCCCGCACCGCCTGGCACACGCATCCGCTCGGCCAGACGCTGATCGTCGTCTCCGGCCTCGGCCGCGTGCAGCGCCAGGGTGGTCCGGTCGAGGAAATCCGTCCAGGCGACGTCGTCTGGTTCGCGCCCGGCGAAAAGCACTGGCACGGCGCGTCGCCTCAGACCGCCATGACCCACATCGCCCTCCAGGAGGTCAAGGATGGCAAGGTCGTGGACTGGCTGGAACATGTCAGCGACGCCGACTACGGCGGCTGATCTCTCCCCTCGAAAGGAACCAACATGCTTGCAACCGTTCTTCACAAACCGGGCGACATCCGCTGCGAGGAAATCGCCGATCCGAAAATCATGCGGCCGACGGACGCCATCATCAAGCTGTCGGCAAGCTGCATCTGCGGCTCGGACCTGTGGCCCTATCGCGGGCTGCAGCCGGTCGCCGGGCGGATGCATATGGGCCACGAATATTGCGGCATCGTCGTCGAGGTCGGCGCAGAGGTGCGCACGGTCCGCCCCGGCCAGTTCGTCGTCGGGTCATTCTGCCTCTCGGACAATACCTGCCCGCATTGCCGCTTCGGCTTCCAGTCGTCTTGCGTGCAGCGCGAGTTCATGTCGGGCGCGCAGGCGCCTTACGCTCGCGTACCCTTGGCCGATGGCACACTGGTCGCCACCGCCGAGGTGCCGCCGGCCGAACTCATCCCTGACCTGCTGGCGGTGTCCGATGTGCTCGGCACCGGCTGGTATGCGGCCGACGCAGCCGAGGTCCGCGAAGGATCGACGGTGGTGGTGGTCGGCGACGGTGCGGTCGGCCTGATGGGCGTGCTTGCGGCCAAGGAGATGGGCGCCGAGCGCATCATCGCCATGAGCCGGCACGCCAGCCGCCAAAAGCTCGCCCGTGAGTTCGGCGCCACCGAAATCGTCGCTGAGCGCGGCGAGGAAGGCGTGGCCCGCATCAAGGAACTCACCAAGGGCGTCGGCGCGGACTCCGTGCTGGAATGCGTCGGCACGGGAGAATCCTTCGACCAAGCGCTGGCCTGCTCCCGCCCCGGCGGCACCATCGGCTATGTCGGCGTGCCGCATGGCGTGAACTTCGACGGCCAAAAACTATTCTTCGGCCAGAAACGCATGCTGGGCGGCCCGGCGCCGGTGCGCCGCTTCCTGCCCGACCTGATGGACCGTGTGCTGCAAGGTCGGATCAAGCCCGGCAAGGTCTTCGACCTCAAGCTGCCGCTGGCCGAGGTCGCTGAAGGCTACCGCGCCATGGACGAGCGTCGCGCCATCAAGGTCATGCTTTCGGTGTGAGCAGCAATCGGGCGGACGGCCTGTGCGCACCAAAACTCAGAAAAGGAACAACATATGACGATGAGATTGAAGATTGCCGCCCTTGCGCTTGCGCTTTCGGTCGCCACGCCGGCTTTCTCGCAAGAGTCCGCGATCATCGGCGCATGGCGCATGATTTCGCTCGAGGCCGGCGCCGAGGGAAACCTCAAGCCCGTGCCATATTCCGGCCAGGTCATCTTCACCGAGGCCGGCACCCTCTCGGTGCAGGCGCAGAACCCCGACCCCAAGGCGCCGGACACGCCTTACACGGCGAATGGCTACGAAGCCTATTACGGGCCGGTCGCCATCAACGACAAGGACAAGACCTTCGTCATCACGATCGAGTCCTCCCTGGTCCGCAACCTTGTCGGCAAGAGCATGAAACGCAAATTCGAGGTCTCGGACAACAAACTGGTCCTCACGCCTGACAACCCGGCCGAAGGCTGGCGCGTGACCTACGAACGCTACTGATCCGAACAGTTGGATTACCGATTGACCAAAATGGCGCGGATATCAGACCGAAATGGCGTCATGGCGGAACTGACGCCGATCATGGCGGCTGTCTTCGCCGGCTTCCTGCTGATCGGCCTGGCGCTACCCGTCCTGCCGCTGCATCTTCACCAGCAGCTTGGCTTCGGCCCCTTCGCAGTGGGACTGGTGACGGGCAGCCAGTTCGTCGCCTCGATGCTGTCGCGCATCGGGGCTGGCAACTATGCCGATGGGCGCGGCGGCAAGCGCGCCGTCGTCGTCGGCCTCATTGCCGCTACCCTTGCCGGGCTATTTTACCTCGGCTCGCTGGCATTGCTCGACCGGCCGGTAGCGTCCGCATCGGCGCTGTTCGCCGGACGGGCGGTGCTGGGCGCGTCCGAGAGCTTCATCATCACCGGCGGCGTCGCCTGGGGCCTCTCCGTTGCGGGCGGACAGAACTCCGGAAAAGTCATAGCCTGGGTGGGCACGGCGATGTTTGCGGCGCTCGCGCTGGGGGCGCCGGTCGGATCTGCGCTTTATGCGGCGAGCGGTTTCACCGCGATCGCGCTCGCGACGATCATCCTGCCGCTGGCGACGCTGCTTGCCATCCTGCCGATGCGCGGCACCAGCGCCGCCTCGGGCAGCGTGCCGCAGTCATGGAGGAGCGTGGCGAAAGCGGTCTGGCTTCCTGGCGTCGGAGCTGCTTTCAGCAGCCTCGGCTATGGTGCTATTCTGGGCTTCGGCGCCCTGCTCTTCGCCGAGCGGGGCTGGCAGCCGGTATGGCTTCCTTTCACGGCCTATGCTGCGTCTCTGATTGTGGCAAGGCTGTGCTTCGGCCACCTGCCCGACAGGCTTGGAGGCGCACGCGTCGCCGTGATCTTCGTTGTGGTCGAGGCGGCAGGGCTGATGCTGATCTGGCTTGCGACCGGGCCTGTTGTCGCCGCAATCGGAGCGGGTCTGACTGGCCTCGGCTACTCGCTGGTCTATCCCGGCCTCGGCGCCGAGGCCGTAGGCCGTCTTCCGTCGCGCAGCCGCGGCCTGGCCATGGGACTCTACACCGTCTTCCTCGACGTGGCGCTCGGCTTCGGCAGTCCGGCGCTCGGCCTGGTCGCTGCGTCGACCGGGCTGCAATTCGTCTTCTTCGCCGTCGCGGCGGCGACGCTTCCGGCGTTGGGCATAGCTCTGCTGCTGGGTCGCCGTAGCGCTCCATTATAGACAGCTCGCCGGCGCCGTCCGCATGAGGTTCGCTCATAGTCTCTTTCCGGGTCGCCACTGAGGCTGAACCCCTGCCCCGCAAGGGTCGACGAGGCCCGGCAAATTCCCGCCCAGACACACTCCAGAAACAAAATTCAACAGTTCGGAAAAACCGGCGAAAAGATCGGGTGGCATAAGCTCCCCGGTCGAGATTCCGGGCTCTTCCTTTTTGGAAGCCCTCCACCAACAAAATCGCAGCGGCGGCGCAGTGCCTCCTCCAGCGGCGGCATGAACAGCCGGGCAATGCCCGGCGAGGACGAGAAAGTATGGACATGGACTACGATATCGCCGAACTGGACAGCGACGCGGCAACGGCGATCGGCAGCCTGGCAAGCATCGATGCGCTGGCAAGGATCGCTCGCGGCCCGGCAAGGGACGGCCAGGTCCTGACGGGCGCCGACTTTGCCCTGCAGCCGGGTGAGCGGCTCGATACGGTCTTCGAGCAGCTCGCCGTAACGTTTGCCGCACTGCCGGCGGTGATCTCCGAAGAGCGCGTGTGGACCTATCAGGAGCTGAACAGCCGTGCCAACCAGTTCGCCCGCATGCTGATCAAGCACGGCGTGCGGCCGGGCCACCGGGTCGGGCTCATTCTCGATCGGTCGGCGGAGACCTATGTCGCGTTGCTGGCGGCGATGAAGGCGGGGGCTGCCTTCGTGCCGCTGGCCACCGCGTTTCCGCAGGAGCGGATGGCGCTGATCATCGAAGACGCCGCCGTCAGCATGATCGTCACCATCGCCGCCTATGCGTCGCGCGCCGGTCAACTGCCCGTTCCCCATGTGCTGATCGACAGCGCCGCCGCCGAGATTTCCGCGCAGTCGCCCGCGCCGCTGAAGCCGCAGGCGGCCGACGACATTTGCTACATCCTCTATACCTCGGGCACCACTGGCAAGCCCAAGGGCGTGGTCATCACGCACCAGAGCTTCGTCAATTTCATACACGTCGCGGCCGCCTCCTACGGCTACCGGCCGGGCGACCGGGTGTATCAGGGCATGACCATTGCCTTCGACTTTTCCTCCGAAGAGATCTGGGTGCCGTTCGTCGCCGGCGCGACGGTGGTGCCGGCTCCTGGCCAGATGCCGCTGGTGGGCGAGGAACTGGCGGATTTCCTGCGCCTCCATGACATCACCTGCATGGCCTGCAGCCCGACCTTGCTGTCGTCGATGACATCGGACGTTCCCAGCCTGCGCACGCTTCTGGTGGGCGGCGAGGCCTGCCCGCACAATCTGGTGGTGCGCTGGTCGAAGCCGGGCCGGCAGATCCTCAACACCTACGGGCCGACCGAGGCGACCGTCACCGCAACGATGGGGGCGCTGACGCCGGACCGTCCCGTCACGATCGGCGCGCCGTTGCCGACTTACTCGATCGTCATTCTCGACGCTTCGCTGCCGCAACTTGCCGAGCCCGGTGAACTGGGCGAGATCGGCATTGCCGGCATCGGGCTCGCCGTCGGTTATCTGAACCGGCCGGACCTGACCGACCAGAAATTCATCGCCGATTTCGTCGGCCTGCCGAACAACCCGTCGCAGCGCATCTACCGCACCGGCGATCTTGGCCGGATCAACGATAGCGGCGAGATCGAGTATGCCGGGCGCATCGACACGCAGGTGAAGATTCGCGGCTATCGCATCGAGCTCGGCGAGATCGAGGCGGTGCTGCTCGACCAGCCCGAGATCGCCCAGGCCGCCGTCACCACCTGGGAGATCGAACCCGGTCGCGTCGAACTGGTTGCCTATTACGCGCTTAAAACCGGCGTAGCGGCGATTTCCCGAGGGGATCTCGCCCAGACGATGAAGCGGCGGCTGCCCGACTACATGGTGCCCGGCTATCTGGAGGAACTGCCTGCCATCCCGATGACCGTCTCCAACAAGGTAGACCTGCGCCAACTGCCGAAGCCGACGAGCGTCCGGCTTTCGGCCGATCGCACGATGGTGCCGCCCGGCAATGAGGACGAGCGATTCCTGGCGGAAGCGCTGGCCACGGTGCTGAAATTCGACGCGGTGTCGGTCGAGGATCACTTCTTCGACGATCTCGGCGCCAACTCCTTGCTGATGGCGCATTTCTGCGCGCGCGTGCGCACCAGGAAGGAATGGGCGACGACGTCGATGCGCGACATCTATCTCTATCCCACAGTGGCGCGCCTGGCGCTGCATCTGGGGGTAGCGGAGGAGATGACGACGGCAACCAACGAGCCGGTCCTCACCCGCCGGGCCTCGAATTTCGCCTACTGGACCTGCGGCGCGGCGCAGCTTTCGTTCTACGGCCTCTACAGCTACGTGGCGCTCTGGGCGATCAATGACGGCCTCAACTGGATGTATGACGCGCTCGACGATCCGCTGCAGCTCTATATCCGGTGCGTGGCGCTCTCGGCCGCCGTGTTCTTCGGCATGTCGGGCTTTGCAGTCCTGGCGAAATGGGTGCTCATCGGCCGCTGGAAGGCCGAGGCGTTTCCGATCTGGGGCGTGCGCTACTTCCGCTTCTGGGTGGTCAAGACGTTGATCCGCACCGCACCCGTCGTGCTGTTCCGCGGCAGCCCGCTCTACAGCCTCTATCTGCAGCTGCTCGGCACCAAACTCGGGAAAAACGCCGTCATCGAATCGAAGTCCGTGCCCGTCTGCACGGATCTTATTTCCATCGGCGCCAACACCATCCTGCGCAAGGAATCGATGATCCTCGGCTTCAGGGCCCAGTCCGGTTATATCCACACCGGGCCGCTGACCATCGGCCGCGATGCCTTCGTCGGCGTCGGCTCCACGCTCGACATCGACACCAGGATCGGCAACGGCGCCCAGCTCGGCCATTCGTCCTCGCTGCATCGCGGGCAAAGCATTCCCGACGGCGAGCACTGGCATGGATCGCCGGCGGTGCCGACCACGGCGGACTATTGCAAGGTGCGCAATGTCAATCCTTACCAGGTCCGGCGCTTCCTCTATGAAGCGCTGCAGCTGGTCGGCCTGTTTGGCCTCGTCACCCCGCTGCCGCTCCTGTTCCACAGCTACTGGGAATATGTCGGCGACGACTATCAGGAGACGATCGGCCTTGTCGCAATCGGCACCACGGTCACGCTTTTCGGCTATATCGCGGCGGCTTTCCTGGCAGCGACGCTGGTGCCGCGCCTGACGAGCCTGATCTTGAAGCCGGGCCGCACCTACACGCTTTACGGTTTCCGCTACTGGCTGCAGACCGTCGCCGAATTCGCCAGCAATTCCCGCGTGCTCGGGCTCCTGGCCGGCGACAGCTCGGCGATCGTGCACTACATGCGCGCCATCGGCTGGAACCTCAACAGAGTGGTGCAGACCGGTTCCAATTTCGGCTCCAACCAGCAGCACGAAAACCCGCTTCTGTGCGAGATCGGCACCGAGACCATGGTGTCGGACGGGCTGTTCATGATCAACATGCACAAGTCCGCCTCGGCCTTCAGGCTCGAGCCGACGCGCATCGGCGAGCGCAACTATCTCGGCAACAACATCTATTATCCGCCGGACGGGCGCACGGGCGACAACGTCCTGCTCGGCACCAAGGTGATGATCCCCATCGACGGGCCGTTGCGCGAGAATGTCGGCCTTCTCGGTTCGCCCGCCTTTGAAATCCCGCGCATGGTGAACCGCGACAAGGAGCTTATCGCGGGCGTCGACGAGGCAGACCGGCGCCGGCGCATCCCGTTCAAGAACCGCCACAACCTGGTGACCATTCTTCTGTTCCTGGCAACGCAATGGGTCATGCTGTTCGTCACGCTGGCGATCTGGGACCGGGCGCTGAACTACTATACGGAATGGGCGGAGGTGGCGCTGTTCGCCGCCGTCATCTTGACCTCGGCGATCACCATTCCGTTCTACATTCTGGTCGAGCGGGCAAGTCTTGGTTTCCGCGGCTTGAAGCCGCAGATGACGACCATCTACGACGTCGCCTTCTGGCGCCACGAGCGCCACTGGAAGCTGGCGGATTCGCCCATCGTGCGCCTGTTCGCCGGCACGCCGTTCCGGCCGATGATCCTGCGCCTGCTCGGCGTCAAGGTCGGCAGCCGGGTCTATGACGGCGGCAGCAATTTGACCGAGCGTTCGCTGGTCGAGATCGGCGACGACGTCACGCTCAACGAGGGCTGCGTGATCCAGGCCCATTCGCTGGAAGAAGGCGCGTTCAAGTCCGATTTCATCCGCATCTGCGATGGCTGCACGCTCGGGCCTTCCGCCTTTGTCCACTACGGCGTGGTGATGGGCAAAGGCTCGATGGTCGACGCGGACTCCTTCGTGATGAAGGGCGAAGAGCTGGAGCCCAACTCGATCTGGCGGGGCAACCCGGCCAAGCTGCATCGCTTCGTCGAGCCGCTGCCGGAGGATAGCGTCAAGGCAACGGCTTGATGGGCGCAGACGTCCGTCTCGTTTCGGTGACTGCGGCCAACCGGGCCCTGGTCGCGGCTCTGGAACTGGCCGCGGATCAGATCGATTTTGTCGCCAGCAATGCGGAGTCGCTGGACGAAGCCGAAACCGACGGGGACGCACGGCCGCGCGTCGTCATGGCAGGGGATCGCGTCGTCGGTTTCCTGATGTATGAGGCGCCAGAGGACGACGACGAGGCGCGGATCTACCGCTTCATGATCGATCGCGTCCATCAGGGCCAAGGCTACGGCAAGGCCGCTTTGCGCGAAGTGCTGGATGAAATCATGCGGCTCGGCCACATCAGCCACGTTTCGATCTGCTACGAACCTGGGAATGAAGCGGCACGCCGCCTCTATCGCGCTGCCGGTTTCGTCGAAGAAGGGCCCGACGAGGACGGGGAAATGATCGCCGACCTCGCTCTGCGGGGCGAACAGCCATGACGCGCCCGCTCGATGCCGGCGCCAGCCTGTCGGCGCAGTTGCTGGCGGCGATGGCCGCCATGGCACCCGCCGGCGTTCGGATCGGATGCCGCACGATCCGCGAAGGCGATGAGAACCATTTGCTGCCGCAGGAAGCACGCTCCATCCCGTCACGCCTGCCGCTGATGCGGCGGGCGAGTGGCGCGGCGCGGTGGATCGCGCACGAGTTGCTGGCGGATATGGGCTTGAACGACGTCGCTATCCTCCGCGGCTCCTCCGGCGCACCGGTATGGCCTCATGGAGTAACGGGGTCGCTGGCTCACGACGACGAGATGGCCGTGGCGGCCGTCGCGCCGCTCTCCCACGTCGCCTCGCTCGGCATCGATATCGAGCCCGCTTTGCCCCTGCCCGACGACATCTTCGCGCTGGTTGCAGCCCCCGCTGACCGGATCGACGCAACCGACTTGTATCTTGCCGGTCGCATCCTTTTTGCCGCCAAGGAAGCTGTCTACAAGGCCGCCTACCCGCTTGATGGCGAAGTGCTGGGCTATGAGGACATCACCGTCGATCTCGACGCAAGCGACGCTGTGACGAAGACGGGCCGCAGAGCGAGACTGGTTTACTGCGTTGCTCCGTGTGTGGTCGTTCTGGCGTTTGTCGATGGTGTCCGAAGCGCCCCCCTTTAAGCGCGATGGGCCAGCGCCCGACAGCAACGCCTGCTCAACAAAGCGCTTTTTTTTCGCAGAGCGGTCGCAAAAGGCTCACACGGTTCGTCCTTTGACAGAAGAAGGAGAGCGCCATGAGAAACCTTATTGTCACCGAATTCATCAGCATCGATGGCATCGCCGAGGTCGAGAAGCTGCCCAGCGTGACCTGGAACGATGAGATGCAAAGGTTCAAGGAGGACGAGCTTGCCGACAGCGGGGCCATGCTTCTGGGGCGCACGACCTACGAGATTTTTGCCGGCTCTTGGCCCAAGGAAACCGGAGACTTCGCCGACCGGTTCAATGCGCTGCCGAAATATGTCGCGTCGACAAGCCCGAAGGCACTCGACTGGAAACCGGCCGAGTTGCTGAAGGGTGTGTTGCCGGAAGCGGTTCGGGCGCTGAAGCAAGGCAGCGGCGGCAACATCTATGTGCATGGCAGCCTGAGCGTCGCGCGGGAATTGCTGCGCCATGGTCTGGTCGATCGCGTCAGGCTGCTGAGCTACCCTGGCTCCGTCGGGGAGGGCAAGAAGCTGTTCCCGCCCGATATGCCGGTGGCGTTGGAGCCGATCTCGACCGTACAGTTCAGCAATGGCGTGGTGGCGCTGGAATATGCGGCTGGGAGGGTGTGAGACGCTGGTGGGGTAATCTCCCCTTTAGGGGAGATGTCGCCGAAGGCGACAGAGGCGGTCGGTCCGTCCTGACGCAACCTCCTATCGACAGTAGGAGGTCTAGCTTCACGCGAGACGACCCCCTCTGGCCTGCCGGCCATCTCCCCCTCGAGGGGGGAGATCGGCAGCTCACCCTACTTTCTTCCCCCGCTTGCCCTTGGCACGCGCCTCGACCACTCTTTCCACCTCGCGCTTCAGTTCGTCCTTGACCTCCTGCGTCTCGGCCATCAGCGTGTCGATCTTCATGAAATCGAGCACGCGGTATTTCGACACTGGCGGGCGGATCAATATGTCTGGTGGGCGCTGGTTCAGCTTGTGGGCGATGATCGACTGCATCATCAATTGCGTCGCGCCGTACATCAGGTCGACCGTGGTCGGGTGCTTGCGCTCGGCCTCGCTCGGCGCGCCGACGACGTCGATGGCGATGATGATGTCGGCGTCGTTTTCGATGAGGTCGAACGGCACCGGATTGTAGATGCCGCCGTCGATCAGCACGCGGTCGTCGCGCGTCACCGGGCGGAACACGGCGGGAATGGCAGCCGAGGCGGCGAGCGCCGAATGCAGGTCGCCCTCGTCGAAGACGGCCAGCTTGTGACCGAAATAGTCCGTCGCCGTCACCTTCAGCGGGATTTTCAGCTCGGCGAAGGTTTCCGGGATGGCTTCCGGCAGGAACGCCTTCAAGATGCGCTCTATGTTGAACTGGCTGACTCGGATGCCGCCCTGCATCGCCTCGGCGATGGTGCCGGGACGCGAGCGCCACATGCGCGCCGCCACCTCGGCGCGGCGGCCGAGGATCGAGCGGGCGTAGTCCTCGATGTCCTTGCCGCTCATGCCCGAGGCCATGCCGGCGCCCATGATGGCGCCGATCGAGGAGCCGGCGATGGCCACGGGCTTGATGCCGAGCTCGTCCAGCGCCTCGACGATGTGGATATGGGCGAGGCCGCGCGCGCCGCCGCCGCCAAAGGCGATACCGAAAGTCGGACCTGTCATTTGGCCTCCAGCTTCGGCCCGATGCTCATGATCGCGGGCGCCGGCGTCAGCAGCTTCTTCGCCGCTGCCTTGACCTGATCGAGCGTCACGCCGTTGATGAGCGCCGCGCGGCGCTGCACGTAGTCGATGCCGAGATTGTCGAGCTGCAATTCCACCAGGGTCGCGGCAATGGCGCTGGAAGAATCCAGATTGCTGATAGCATAGGAGCCGACCATGTATTTCTTGGTCGCGTCCAGCTCGGCCTCGGTCGGCCCCTCCTGCGCCATCTTCTTGACCACCTCCTTGACGATGCCGAGCGTCTCGGCGGCGCGGTCGGAACGCGTCGCCGTGGTGATGATCAGCGCATTGGAATGCTGGTGGTCGACCAGGTTGGAATCGACGGAGTAGGCCAAGCCGCGCTTTTCCCGCACCTCGTCATAGAGGCGCGAGGTGAAGGTGCCGCCGCCGAGAATCTGGTTCATCAGCACCGCAGGGAAGAAATCCGGCGCATCGCGCTTCACACCGGGATAGGCAAACTGCAGCGAGGTCTGCGGCAGGTCGTAGTCGACCTCGAGCTGCTGGCCGAGCTTCAGCTCGGTATCGGCAACCGGTTGCAGCACCTGCTTTTCCGGCAGATCGCCGAAGACCTCGTCGAGCTTCCGTTTCAGCGTCGCGGCATCTATGTCGCCGACCACCGCAACATGCAGGCCGCTGCGGGCGAAATTGGCCTTGTGGAAGGCAGCCAGATCCGCCGCCGTGATGGTGGCGATGCTGTCCTTGGTGCCCTGGTCGGGCCTGGAATACGGATGTTCGCCATAGATGGCGCGCAGCCATTTGGTTTGCGCGACGGTGTTGGGGTCACGCTCATTGGCGATGATGCCGGACAGGATCTGGGCGCGGATACGGTCGATCGGCGCCTGGTCGAAGCGCGGGCTGGTGACCGCCAGCCTGAGCAGGTCGAAGGCCGCATCCTTCTGCTCGGCCAGCATCCGCATCGCGCCATAGGTGCCGTCGCGCGCCGCTTCGAAGCCCATTTCGGCGCCGGCATCGTCAAGCTTGATCTGGAAGGCCTCGCTGTCGAGGTCGCCGGCGCCCTCGTCGAATAGGCCGGTCATCAGATTGACCAGCCCTTCCCGCCCCGCCGGATCCTGCGTCGAGCCGCCATCGAAGACGAAGCGGATGGCGACGATCGGAATGGAGTGGTCCTCGACCAGCCAGGCGTTGACGCCTTTCGATGAGGTCACCGGCTGAATGTCCATCGCGTGCGCGGCAAGCGCCGGCAGGATGAGGAAGAAGATGCCGAGGAACAGTGTGGCGAAGACGTGGAGAACCGCGATGCGCCTATGAGTAATCCCATCAGGCCATTGATCGCCAAGGTCAGCTCCGCCCCTCATCGCGCTGCCGGGCACTTCTCCCCGTATAGTGACGGGGAGAAGGGGTCTCGCCGCGACGCTGGCGCTCTTCTTACGACGCTGATGGTTGGCGAAATCGACGATGACAGCGCCCCTCTCCCCGTCACTATAGGGGGAGAGGATGCCGGCAGGCAGGTGAGGGGCAGCGCTAACGCTCAATCTCGTCATCATCAATTCCCCGCCTGTTGCTGCGGCAAGAGATAGCCGGTCGTCGTACGATCGAGCAGCAGATAGCGTGCGGCGACCGCCTTGATCTCATCGGCGGTGACCTTGCGAATGCGTTCCGGCCATTCCTCGATATCCCTGACGTTGCCGCCGGTGGCGAGCTCGGCGCCGTAGAGATTGGCCATCTCGTCCTGCTTGTCGCGGGCGAAGATCATGGCCCTGATATAGCGGGCCTTGGCCTTCTCCAGCTCATCGGCGGTGACGCCGTCCTTGACGATGCGGGCGATCTCGGCGTCGACGGCCGCCTCGACGTCGCTCAGCTTGGCGTCGCCGCGCGGCGCGCCATAGACGGTGAAATTGGTGGCGTCGAGCATCGTACCCTGGAAGAAGGCGCCGGTCGCCGATGCGATGCCTTGCTTGACCACGAGTTGCTGGTAGAGCCTGCTGCGGCTGCCGCCGCCAAGGATCTCTCCCAGCAGGTCGAGCGCCTCGGCCTCGCCGGGTTTTGCCGTGTGGTAGGACGGAACCACCCATTGCGTCGAAAAGCTCGGCACCGAAACGCGCCCATCGGTGAGCGTCACCGTGCGCTTGGTGTTCTGCTCCGGCTCGACCGGGCGGATGCGCGGGGGCAGGTCGGGACCGCGCGCGACCTTGCCATAGGTTTTTTCGGCCAGCGCCTTCACGACCTCCGGCTCGACATCGCCGGCCACGATCAGCACCGCATTGTTGGGGCGGTAGTATTTGTCATAGAAGGCAACCGCATCGGTGCGGTTCAACTGCTCCATCTCCTGCATCCAGCCGATCACCGGAATGCGGTAGGGCTGGTTCTGCCAGAGCGTCGCGTCGACCTCTTCGTCGAGCACCGCCTGCGGATTGCTGTCGATGCGCGCGCGGCGCTCTTCCAGGATCACGTCGCGCTCGGTCTTGATGACCTCGTCGGTCAAGATGAGGTTGCGCATGCGATCGGCCTCGAAGCTCATCATCTCACCGAGTGCCGAGGGCGCCACCGTCTCGTGGAAGGCAGTGTAGTCATAGGAGGTGAAGGCGTTGTTGGAGCCGCCGATGGCCGATATGGCGCGGTCGAACTCGCCCGCGGCGTGGTTGGTCGTCGCCTTGAACATCAGGTGTTCGAAGAAGTGCGCTATGCCGGACTTGCCTGGCGGCTCGTCGGCGCTGCCGATCTTGTACCACACCATATGGGTGACGATGGGGGCGCGGTGATCGGGAATGACCACCACCTCCATGCCATTGTCGAGCAGGAAGTTGGCCACCTTGCCATCGTCCGCGGCCAGGGCCGGGCCGGCCATGGTCAGCGCGGTGGCGAGCAAGGCTCTCCGCAGCCATTCAGTATGAAATGTCATTGATGGCTCCGGTTGTTATCGCGCGACGATAGGCAAGGTTAGCCGCGGAGGCAAAGTGAATTGTGCGTCATTTTGAAGGCGCCGGTCGCTCCACCCTTACGCAAGCTCGATGAACCGGACCACCGTCTCGCCGTAGTTTCGTTCATCAACCACCGAGAATTCCGGCCCAATCTCGAAGGGCGCCGAGGCGGCTTCCTCGACCACGCAGAGCGCGCCGGGCAGCAACCAGCCGCCATCCCTGGCCGAGCGCAGGGCGCGCTCGCCAAGGCCCTTGCCATAGGGCGGATCGGCGAAGACCAGGCCGAATGCCGCAAGCGTACCGGCCTCACCCAGGGCGGTCGCGTCGCGGCGGAAGATCTTGGTGCGGCCGGTAAGGCCAAAAGCTTCGACATTGGTGCGGATCAGGCCGCGTCCTTCGGCCGATTCTTCGATAAAGACGCCATAGGAAGCGCCGCGCGACAGCGCTTCGAGGCCGAGAGCGCCGGTGCCGGCGAAAAGGTCGAGCACACGCGCGCCGTCGAGCTTGTCGGCAAAGCGGTGCGCCAGCACGTCGAAGACGGCCTCGCGGGCGCGGTCGGTCGTCGGGCGGATGGCATGGTCGCGCGGCGTCGCCAGCGGACGCCCGCGAAATTGGCCGCCGACGATTCTCATTTATGCCCGGGTCTCATTTAAGGCCGGATCTCATTTAAGTCCCGGCATCATCTGGTCCTCGGGCCCTTGGGACCGTTGCGTGGCCGCTCGCCGCCCCGACCGCCATCCGGACGCTCGCCACCCGGCTTGCCGAACGGCTTGGCTCCGCCCGGCTTGCCATAGGACGGCTTGAATGACGCCTTGCGCGCCTTGGCCTCGGCCGCCTTGGCGGCATCGGCTTCCGCCCTGCCCTTGCCGATCGGACGCGCGCCCGGCGCCATCCAGACATTAGCCTTGCGCTGGCCCGGCGGATCGATCGGCCGCTGCTCGCGCTCGGGCTTCTTGCCGCCGCGCGGTTTGTCACCAAAGGCGCCGCGCGGCTTGTCGCCGAAGCCTCCACGGGGCTTGTCGCCAAAATCGCCGCGCGGCTTTTCGCGAAACTCGCTGCGCGGCTTGTCCGAAAACTCGCTGCGCTCGGGTCTCGGGCCGCGTTCGCCAAAGCTCTTTTCCGGCCTCGCGCCCCTTTCGGGACTGGTCGACAGCTTGCCGAGCGCTTCGTCGCGGCTGCCTTCGCGGCGCTTGCGGTTCTTGATCAGACCGCCCTCGCCGATCGGCCGATGGTCACCCTCGCGGGTGACTTTCGGCCGTTCCGGCTCCGCGTCACGCTCTCGCCGCACCGGCTGGTTGGAAAACGGCTTGATGATCTCGGCGTCGAAATTGGCGCCGGATTCCTCGACCAGTCGCTCGCCGAGCTGGTCGCGCAAGACGCGGCCCTTGATCTCCAGCACATGGCCTTCGGCGAGATCGTCGAGCTGGAACGGTCCGTAGGAGATACGGATCAGCCGCGTCACGTCGAGGCCGAGCGATCCAAGGATGTTCTTCACTTCGCGGTTCTTGCCTTCGCGCAGGCCGATCGTCAGCCAGGCGTTGGTGCCTTGCTCACGGTCGAGCGTCGCTTCGATGGCGCCGTAGAAGACGCCGTCGACGGCAATGCCTTCACGCAGGCCTGCGAGCATGCTTTCCTCGACCTTGCCATGGACGCGCACGCGGTAACGGCGCAGCCAGCCAGTGGCAGGCAGTTCGAGCACGCGCGACAGACCGCCATCATTGGTGAGCAGCAGCAGGCCTTCGGTGTTGATGTCGAGGCGGCCGATGGTCATCAGCCGCGGCAATTCGGCCGGCAGCACGTCGAACACGGTCTTGCGGCCCTCGGGGTCGCGGTTGGTGGTAACGACGCCGGCCGGCTTGTGAAACAGGAACAGGCGGGTGCGCTCGATCGGCGGGATCTCCATGCCGTCGAGATGGATGATGTCGCCCGGCATGACGTTGAAGGCCGGCGAGGTCAAAGCCCGGTTGTTGACCTTGACACGGCCCGCCGCGATCAGGTCTTCGGCGTCGCGGCGCGACGCCAGGCCGGCGCGGGCCAGCCGCTTGGCGATACGCTCGCCGGCTTCTTCCGCATCTGCCGGACGCGGGCGCGGCTTGAAGGCGCCGCCAGATGCTTGCGGCCGGTCACCACCGAAATCGCGCTTGGGGCGATCGCTGAAGTCACGCTTGGGACGATCTCCGGCGTCGCGCTGCGGGCGATCGCCAAAATCGCGCTTTGGCCGGTCAAAACGCTTTTCGCCCTCGGCGGAAGCAGGCCGATCGCCACGCGGTGCGTAGGGCTTGCGCGGCCCTTCACGCTTTTCGAAAGGCTTGCCTTCGGGACGCGGCCCCTTGCTGAATGGCCGATCGCCGCCCTTGAAATCGCGCTTTGGCCGCTCGCCATCGGCCGCAACCGGCCGATCGCCGCGCGGTGCATAAGGCTTGCGCGGCCCCTCGCGCTTTTCATACGGCTTGCGTTCACCCTCGGCCGGCATAGGGCGATCCCCACGCGGCGCATAGGGTTTGCGCGGCCCTTCGCGCTTTTCATACGGCTTGCGCTCGCCTTCGGCTGCCATCGGCCGGTCACCGCGTGGTGCATATGGCTTGCGCGGTCCCTCGCGCTTTTCGAAGGGCTTGCCTTCGGAACGCGGACCTTTGCTGAATGGCCGGTCGCCACTTTTGAAATCGCGCTTGGGCCGCTCGCCCTCAGCCGCTGCGGGCCGGGCGCCTCGCGGTGAATAGGGTTTCTTGGCCCCGAAGGAGGGTTTGCCGCTTTTGCCGGCGGCGCCATCGCGGCGCGGCCCCGCGGCTCCAGGGCCGCTTTTGCCCGGGCCTTTGTGGCGCGGAGATTTCTTGTCGTTGTCGTCCATGTGGCCTTTGCCTTGTTGCGCTGCTACAGCGTGGCGCATCCTTTCGGACGCGCAAAGGACGCTATAGCACTTTGATTTGGCGCATGATCATTTCCGAAAATCTGTTCCGATATTCGGGTTGACGCGCTCCATAACAGGATCACCGCCAAGTGGCGAGGAGATAATCGGAATGGAAACCGCGTGAAGCGGCCGGATTTCATGGCGCTGGCGCTGAAAGAGGCGCAAGCCGCCGCCTTGCGCGGAGAAGTTCCGGTTGGCGCCGTCATCGCCAGCGGCGACACGGTGGTGGCATCCGCCGGTAACCGCACCCGCGAACTTGCCGATCCGACGGCGCATGCCGAAATGCTGGCCATCCGCGCGGCCTGCCAAACGCTCTCCAGCGAGCGGCTGACCGGCCACGACCTCTATGTGACGCTGGAACCCTGCGCCATGTGCGCCGGCGCCATTTCCTTCGCCAGGCTGCGCCGGCTCTATTTCGGCGCGGCCGACGAGAAGGGCGGCGCGGTGGTCAACGGCGTGCGCTTCTTCGCTTCGCCGACCTGCCACCATACGCCCGACATCTATCCGGGCATGGCCGAGGCCGATGCGGCGCTGCTGCTCAGGGAATTCTTTCGGGAAAGACGCGAAACGTAGAGCCTTCAGCTACCGAAGGCGGCGTTCCTACCAGGAGGGCAGCCAGTCGAAGAGCCCGCCGCTCTTGCCTTTGGCGGCCGCTTCCTTCTTGAGGCGGCGTTCCTTCTTGTATTCATCCTCGCCGAGTTCGCCCTGCGGCGCCGTGTCGGAGGCAGCTCGGTAGGCCAGAGGCGGCTCGCTCAGATATCTGCGAGTGTTGGGATCGCCCTGCTTTTGCTCTGCGGTGCGGCGCTGGATCTCCGCGGCGCGGCCCTTGTCTGAATCCTTCGGCGACCAGGCCGGCGGGTGGCTGGAGCCCGAATCCGCCAGCGCCTTCTTCACGGAAGCCGGATCGGTCTGCACGTCATCGACGATCCCCGATTGATAGGACGGGTCGTCCTGGTGGGCAGTGGCGTCGGCACGCAGACGGGCGCGGCGCTGCTCGGGCGATTCGGGCCAATCGGTGCTCGCCGTCTCGATGCTTTCCTGAGGCGGCGGCAGCACTTCCTTCTGCCCCGGCGCCGGCTTTACCAGCTCCGGACGCGGCCTGTAGTCGATCTGTTCCTTGTGCTTGGGCGTGATCGCGAAGGCGCCGGAAAGGTCTCCGGCAAGCTGCTCGCCAGCCGTCTTGTCGGTGCCGTAGGTCGGCGAACCCATGCAGCCGGACAGAGCGAGGCCGGACGCGACAAACGGCGCCAGCAGCGCAACGCGCGCATAAGTTCTCTTGGTCATGCCAAAAAGTCCCACTCTAGACAGCCTCTCGATCGTCACCGGCCGAAGGCCCGGTCCCCATCGTCCACGCTCTTGCGACGGAATTCCGGCGACAATTTGTCTTCCGGAGTTTCGCGTGTTTATCTCAACCACTCGTTAAGGGCAACGCGCGGGCGCTTTTCACCCGCCCGCCGTGGCATTTGTGCACCGGCTTTGAGCACTCACAAACGTCCCAGAGCCTTGAGTTCATGCAGCACGGCGGCATCGCGGGCAGACACGTCGGGGAATTCCACGTCCTGCCCGACATCGGCGGTATAGCGCCACGAACGCGCGCATTTGACCAAGCCGCGGTCCTCGGCCTTTTCGACCACCACCGAGACACCTTTGACATCGTCGAGCGCAAAGGCGCCTTCCGGCGCCTTGCCATGGGCGATGACGAGATCGCTGGTGATCGCCATCTCGGCCATGTCGACATCGGCGATCGCGGCTTCAAGCGCGGCATCGTCGAGGGTCACGACCGGCACGGCTTCCAGAGAGGCACCGATGACCTTCTGAGCGCGTGCGATCTCGAGCGCGCCGGTGACGACACGGCGAACCTGCCGCACCTTGCGCCATTTCTCAGCCAGTGCCTCGTTCTTCCAGTCGGCCGGAATCTCGGGGAACTGGTCGAGATGCAGCGAGACAGCATCCGGATGACGGTCGAGCCAGGCTTCTTCCGTGGTGAAGGGCAGCATCGGCGCCAGCCATTTCACCAGGCAGTCGAAGAGGTGGCGCACCACTTGTACCGAGGCCTTGCGCTTCACGCTGGCGGGTCCCTCGCAATAGAGCGCGTCCTTCCTGATGTCGAAATAGAAGGCCGACAGCTCGACCACCATGAAGTCGAGCAAAGTGCGGGTGATGCGTTTGAACTCGAACGCGTCGTAGCCCGAGCGCACGACCTCATCGAGTTCGGCCAGCCGATGCAGCATCAGCCGCTCCAGTTCCGGCATCTTGTCCAGCGGCACCTCCTCGCCATCATCATGGGCGAGCGTGCCCAGCATCCAGCGGATGGTGTTGCGAAGCTTGCGGTAGGCGTCGATGTTGGTCTGCAGCACGTTCTTGCCGAGACGCTGGTCTTCCCAATAATCCGTCGTCACCACCCATAGCCGCAGAATGTCGGCGCCGGACTGCTTGATGACGTCTTGCGGCACGACGGTGTTGCCGAGCGATTTCGACATCTTTCGCCCCTCCTCATCCATGGTGAAGCCATGGGTGACGACGGTGTCGTAAGGTGCCCTGCCCCTGGTGCCGCAGCTTTCGAGCAGCGAGGAGTGGAACCAGCCGCGGTGCTGGTCGGAACCTTCGAGATAGACGTCGGCCGGCCATTTCAGGTCCGGACGGTCTTCCAGCGTGAAGACATGCGTCGAGCCCGAATCGAACCAGACGTCAAGGATGTCCATCACCTGCTTCCATTTGGAGGCATCGTGATTGCCGAGGAAACGCTCCTTGGCGCCGGCAGCGAACCAGGCGTCGGCGCCTTCCTTCTCGAAAGCGTCCATGATGCGCTGGTTGACGGCTTCGTCCTTCAGCACGTTGCCGTCCTCGTCGGCAAAGACGGCGATCGGCACGCCCCAGGCGCGCTGGCGCGACAAGACCCAATCCGGGCGTTCCTCGATCATGGCGCGGATACGGTTCTGGCCGGCCGCCGGCACGAAGCGTGTGTCGTCGATCGCCTTCAGCGCACGGCTGCGCAACGTCGTGCCGTCGCCGAGGTCCTTGTCCATATAGACGAACCATTGCGGCGTGTTGCGGAAGATGATCGGCTTCTTCGACCGCCAGGAATGCGGGTAGGAATGCTTCAGCCGGCCGCGCGCGAACAGCGCGTTGCGCTTGATCAGTTCGTCGATGACCGCCTGATTGGCATTGCCCTTCTTGCCGTTATCGTCGATGACACGCGCGGCGCCACCTTCGCGATCCGGGCCAAAACCCGGCGCGTCCCTGGTGAAGAAGCCGGCATCATCTACAGTGAAGGGGATGGCAGGGTCGATGCCACGTGCGCGCAAATCCGATGCCGCATCCATCCAGGCATCAAAGTCCTCGCGGCCATGGCCGGGCGCGGTGTGGACGAAACCGGTACCGGCATCGTCGGTGACATGGTCCCCGGCAAGCATGGGTACGGCGAATTCGTAACCACCGCCGAGACCTTTGAAGGGATGTGAAAGTGTAAGGCTTCCAAGCTCTTCGACCGAAACGCTGCGAAGCCGATTCAAGGTGACCTTGGCCTTGGCCGAGGAGTCTTCGGCAAGCGCATCTGCAAAGATCAGCTTCTCACCGGGCTGTGGACCGAACGAATTTTCGGCTGCGGTAACTTCATAAAGGCCGTAGCCGATCCGTGACGAATAATTGACGGCACGGTTGCCGGGGATCGTCCACGGGGTTGTCGTCCAGATGACGACGTGGGCGTTGTCCAAAAGTGCAACGCTTTCCGGAACGCGCATGGACGGTGCAGCGTCTGATACAAAGTGCTCAACGCTCCAAAATCCTGACACAACTGGAAACTTCACCCAGATCGTGTCGGACTCATAGTCCTGGTATTCGATCTCGGCCTCGGCCAGTGCGGTGCGCTCGACGACGCTCCACATTACCGGCTTGGAGCCGCGATAGAGCTGGCCCGACATGGCGAACTTCAACAACTCCCCGGCGATGCGCGACTCCGAGTGGAAAGCCATTGTCGTATAGGGGTTCTTGAAATCGCCGACGACGCCGAGCCGCTGGAACTCGCCGCCCTGCACCGTGATCCAGTTCGCGGCGAAGTCGCGGCATTCCTTGCGAAACTCGTTGACCGGCACCTCGTCCTTGTTCTTGCCCTTGGCGCGGTACTGTTCCTCGATCTTCCATTCGATCGGCAGGCCATGGCAGTCCCAACCCGGCACATAATTGGCGTCATAGCCGCGCATCTGGAACGAACGGGTGATGACGTCCTTGAGGATCTTGTTCAGCGCATGGCCGATATGGATGTTGCCATTGGCGTAGGGCGGGCCGTCATGCAGCACGTATTTTTCGCGGCCGGCCGCGTCCTCGCGCAGCTTGCGGTAGAGATCCATGTCCTGCCAGCGCTTGACCAGCTGCGGTTCTTTTTCAGGCAAGCCGGCGCGCATCGGGAAATCCGTCTGCGGCAGGTAAAGCGTCTTGGAATAGTCGATCGTTTCAACAGTGTCGGTCATTGGTCTGCCATGTGCATTGCCCGGCGGGCGTAAAAGCTCGGGCGTGAACTATCATGATTGGAAAAGCGCGAGGGGGCGCGCAAAACTCCCGGCGGCTCCGGCGGCGCTCAGGCCGCCCGGAACACCGGGCCTGTAATTCGTATCGTCAGCGCGCGAAGGCGTGAAAAGCTCGTCATTGCCGGGCTTTTAGCCGAGAAAGCCGCAGGAATAAAGCGTCTCTTGTTCGATTCACTTACATCGCGAAGTCGAAGCGATAGGTGGTCGAGACGCCGACCGTGAACTGGTTACGGTCGCCGCGCTCCTTGACCAGGCTGGAATCGGCAGCCGGGCCCATCAGGCGCGCATATTCGCCGAACAGGCTGGCGGTCATCGGATCGGTCACCTTCCAGGTGATGGCGCCACCAAGGCCGGTCGATTTCAGGCCGCCGCCAGGATGGTATTCGCTCAGGCCCGAGGCCGCAGCCTCCTTGGCGTTGACACCATAATAAGAGTCGAAATAGCCCGACGAGGCAAAGGACACGCGTGGTCCGCCCGAAATTCTGACAGTCGGCGTCACGTCGTAGAAAGCATCGGCGGCGATGTCGGCGACAAAGCCATCATGGGCACGAATGCCATGGCGCAGTTCGGCGCGGGCGCGCAGCCAGTCCGTCGGATAGATTTCGAAGAAGCCGCCGACCTCACCGCCCCAGCGCACCGGGTCGAGGCCCTTGAGCTCATCCTTGCTGTCGCGGGAAAACAGGAATTTTCCGGTCAGGCCGGCGCGGACGCCGCCATCGTCGACCAGCGCCAGCGAGATGTTGTCGTTGCGCGAGGTAAAGCGCGCGGCCGGGCCGGCCTTGCCCAGCGAGATGATCGGCGATGCGCTGAGCAGATAGCTGTTGGAGCCCTCGAATTTCGGCGCGACCATGCCGGTGGCGCCAAGCGTCAGGTACCAGTCGCCGGACATCCAGCCGAAGGCACCCTCGCCCGCATTGGCGGTGGACACAGTGAGCAGCGCCGAGGCGAGAAACAGCGGAATCGTCCAGACAATACGCATCACCACCCCATACGCGAAACAAAACGGAGAGAACACCCGGCAGCCAAAGCCATGGCGCCGGTTCGGTAAAATTTGACTTAAAATCTACAGCAGTGGCGGCAACTGCGACCCTGTTTTTTGCGCTGTGGCCCATTTGAACAGGGCGCCGCCGGGCCTGTGGCGAGTTGACAGAAATAGCGAGGTTGCCTAAATTCGCGTTAGTGCAGACTAACATGAACAGATGGACAGCGCTTGGCGACCCGACCAGGCGGACGATCTTCGAACTGCTGGTCGAACAACCCTGTTCGGTCGGGGAATTGGCTCGTGCGCTTCCTGTCACCCGGCCGGCGGTCTCGCAGCACCTGAAGGTGCTCAAGGACGCCGGCCTCGTGGCCAACACACGGCTAGGCAAGCAACGCATCTACCGGGTCGAACCGGAAGGCTTGGCCAGCCTGCGCGCCGAACTCGACTGGTTCTGGAGCAAGACCTTGGCGGCCTACAAAGTGGTCGTCGAACAGCCCTTGAAGGAGCAGGAATGAGCACACATCAACCGCCCGTGAGGCACTCCATCCTTGTCGAGGCTCCGATCGCAAATGCCTTCAAGGTCTTCACCGAGGACTTCGGCAGTTTCAAACCCAAAGAGCATAACCTGCTTGCGGTGCCGATCGCGGAGACGATCTTCGAACCCCGCGTTGGCGGTCACGTCTACGACCGCGGTGTGGATGGCAGCGAGTGCCGCTGGGCACGGGTGCTGGCCTACGAGCCGCCGAACCGACTGCTTCTGAGTTGGGATATCAGCCCTCAATGGCAGATCGAGACCAATCCGGACAGGACCAGCGAGTGGGAAGTCCGGTTTACGGCGGAGACGAATAGCCGGACCCGCGTCGAGATCGAGCATCGCAATCTCGAACGTCATGGCGAAGGCTGGGAAGGCGTGCGCTTTGGGATTGACGGTGATCGAGGCTGGCCGCTGTATCTCAGGCGATTCCAAGATCTTTTTGCCAGCAAGGTGACCTGAAGGAGCACAATTATGGAACCCTATTGGCTAAGCATCCTCGGTGTACTGATCCTCTGTCTTTTGTCAGTCGCGCTGGCGGTTTACTCGGGTTCGTCCAAGGGATTTGCCGGAGCGCTTTCCGGTCCGGTGATCCCGGCCGACGACGCCAATCTCCTCTACAGGATCGACCGCATGCATATGAACTCGGTCGAGGCGCTGGCGCCTTTTGTCGTCCCGGCGGTGCTGGCCATGATGGTTGGCGTTGGGTCGGCCACGTTGGCGACCATTGTCTGGGTTCATGTGGCGATACGCCTGCTTCACCTGGGGGTTTACCTACGCGGCGGCAATGCCGCCAAGGGTGGCAGTGTCAGAACGATCGTCTACGTCTCTGGAGCGATCGTCACGCTTGTCCTCGTCCTTGTGACTGGGTGGGCTGCCATAAATTGACACGTACGCGCGAACCTCAAGCCACCGACGCTTTGTTTGTTTGCTAGCCGTCGCCATCGGCTGGACGTCCGCTACAGCCGGGGCTAACCTCCCGGCAAGGTGCCAGGCGATTTCGAGGAGATGCAGCCATGACCCTGCACGGTGATACCCTGAAAGATGCGATCGGCCGGACACGGGACAAATGGGGGTGGTTCGTCGCGCTCGGCGTGCTGCTGCTCATCTTCGGCGGCATTGCCTTCGGCAATCTGTTCATCGCCACCGTCGCCTCGGTCTATGTCGTGGGCTGGCTGATGCTGATGGCCGGCATCATCGAGATCGTGCATGCCTTCGGCGTGAAGACCTGGAGTCGCTTCTTCTATTGGCTGCTCAGCGGCCTACTTTATGCCGTTGCCGGTTTCTTTGCCTTCGACAATCCGCTGCTGGCCTCGACGGTGCTGACCTTGCTGCTGGCGGTGGCGCTGGTCGCTTCAGGCGCGCTCAGGGCCTGGGTCGGCTATAGCCACCGACCGGAAAAGGGCTGGGGCTGGGTCGTCGCGGCGGGCCTGATCAGCGTGCTGGCGGGGCTGACCATCGCCATGGGCTGGCCGGTCAACAGCCTGTGGGTGCTCGGCCTGTTCCTGGCCATCGACCTGATCTTCCAGGGCTGGAGCTTCATCGCTCTCGGACTGGCGTTGAAGAAGTAGGGGCTTGAAGAGGTAAGCGGCCGGAAGGCTCAAAAAGCGATGGCGCCGTCCAGATCCGAAAGCGGCCTGACGCCGGCCAGCAGCGCGCGCGCCTCCGCCTCGTCGCGCTTCATTTGTGCCACCAGCCCATCGAGCCCATCGAACTTCACCTCGGGACGCAAAAAGCCGAAGAGCGATACGTCGCAGATCTCGCCATAGAGATCGCCGGCAAAGTCGAAGACGAAGGTTTCGAGCAGCGGCGCGCCATTGTCGTCGACAGTCGGGCGACGCCCGAAGCTGGCGACACCATCATAGAGCGTGCCGTCGGCGCGGCGAAAGCGGACGGCATAAATCCCTTCCTTCAGAGTCGTTTCCGGCGAAAGCCTCATGTTGGCTGTCGGGAAGCCGAGCGTGCGGCCGAGCTGCTGGCCGCCGATCACTTCGCTTTCGACGGTGAAGCGGTAGCCGAGCAGGCCTGCGGCCTCGGCGACCTCTCCCTCGCAGAGCAGCTCGCGGATACGGCTCGACGACACCACCTCGGCGCCCTCGTCGCGAAAGGCGTCGACCAGGGTGACGCCGAAACCATGGCGCTCGCCTGCCGCCATCAGAAACGCAGGACCGCCCTGCCGGTCCTTGCCGAAGTGAAAATCGAAGCCGGTGACGGCATGGGTGATGCCGAGGTTCGTCTCCAGCACATCGGTCACGAAAGCCTCGGCCGACAGGCCGGCAAAGGCGCGCGTGAACGGCTGTTCGACGAGTGCGGCAAAGCCCAGATGCGACAGCAGCCGCGCCTTCATCGGCGGCGGCGTCAATACGAACAGCGGCATATCGGGCCTGAACACCTTGCGCGGATGCGGGTCGAAGGTCAGCACTAGCGCCGGCACGCCGCGCCGCCCGGCTTCGGCAAGCGCGCGATCGAGCACCGCCTGGTGGCCGCGATGGACGCCGTCGAAATTGCCGATCGCCACCACGCCGCCGCGCAAATGCGGCGGCAGCGGCGCGGTTGCTGAAATGTGTTCGAAAGCTGCGCTCATGCAGCAACCCTACCGCAGTCTCGGAATGACGGCGACCGGCCGGTAGCCGTGCTTTTGCAGAAAGGCTGCAAGCCTGGCGGGGTCCGGCTGCATGGGATCGCCATAGTCGCGCGCGTGAATGCCGCCCGAGACGTAAAGCACGTCGATGCCGTTGTCGGCGGCGCCCTTGACGTCGGTCATCATGCCGTCGCCGATGGCCAGCACCTCGGTGCGCGCGACGTCTCGGCCGAGAAGCACGGCGACCTCCCGCAGCGCTACGTCATAGACCGGCGCATAAGGTTTTCCGGCGATCAGCGTGCGGCCGCCAAGCTGGGCATAGTCGCGCGCCAAGGCGCCGGCGCACCAGATCATGCGCTCGCCGCGTTCGACCACGATGTCGGGATTGGCGCAGATGAAAGGCAGGTTCCTGGCGCGCAGCCGGCGCAGCAGATCGGCGTAATCCTCAGGCGTTTCCACCTCGTCGTCGAACAGCCCGGTGCAGACCGCGCCGGAGGCCTCAAACTCCTCGACGAGCTCGACGTCCAGACCGTCATAGAGGGTGAAATCGCGGTCGGCGCCGATATGGAAGATTTTTCGTGGGCCTTCGGCGATAAGGTCGCGGGTCACATCGCCTGAGGTCACGACGCGGTCGTAGGCGGCGGCGGGAACGCCGATCGCATTCATCTGCGCCACCACATCGGCATTGCGGCGCGGCGAGTTGGTGATCAGGACGACCGGGACCTTCGCCGCACGCGCGGCGGCAAGCGCTTCGGCAGCCGCCGGAAAATGCCATTCGCCATTGTGGATCACGCCCCAGACATCGCACAGGATGGCCGAGTAGGCGCCCGACAAATCCGCGAGCGAGCCGATGATATCAGGCGAATCCGCCATGCCGTTTACCTGCTGTGACGATCATTGCGAGAGCTGCAGCCGACGGTCCGCCGCAACCGGCCCCGCATTAACCGAAGCGTTTCATCCTGTCACCAGCTTTTCGGCACTTGCCAGGCTGTTGCGCAACGGGCTGATCGAAGGTTGCACAGGCAGCAACCACCCTTCTCCGAGCTTCGGTCTATCGAAACAATGTCGCACCGCTGATCACCAGGGCCGAGTGGTTAACGAGCCTTGAAAAGATGGGCCTATGTTGAACGCATTTCAGCAACCTGAAATTTAACGATTTTGTGGGCATCTTCGGACCGATATTGGGGTCCTGGCAGGGGTGCTGAAGGCATGATCCGCAGATTTCTGAACGACAGACGCGGCAACTATGCCTTGATGACAGTGATCACCATGGTGCCCTTGATGGGCGCGCTGGCGCTTGCCATCGACTACACCGATCTCTTGCGCCAAAAGCAGAACATGCTGAACGCGCTGGATGCCGCCGGGATTGCCACGGCACAGCAGATCGTCACCGGGGCGACCGACACGGCAGTCAAGGCCTATGCGAAGGATTTCTTCGAAGCCAATCTCGGCCGCGTCAAAGCAGCCAATACGGCCCTGACGGTGACGCTTCCCAACAACAACGCAGGTGGTGGCACGCTGAAGCTGTGCGCCGAATTGACGTACCACCCCTATTTCCTGCCGGCAGCGGCCATGATGATCGGAAGAACCGCCGCCGACGTCACAACATCGGCATGCTCGGAGATCCGCCTCAAAAACACGCTGGAAGTGTCTCTCGTGCTCGACAATTCCGGCTCTATGAGCATCAACGGCTCCGGCACCGGCCAGCCGCGAATAGATTTGCTCAAGAAGGCCGCGACCGAGCTTGTCAATACAATGGCGCTCCAGGCCGCACAAATGAAGCAGGTGACCAAGCCGGTGCAGTTCTCGCTGGTCCCGTTTTCTGCGTCGGTCAATGTCGGCGCTCCGATCCCCCCGGCTCCATTGCCGACGTGGCTGGACACGACCGGCATTTCCCCGATCCATCATCAGAACTTCGATTGGTCGACGATGACAGCGGCGGCAAATGCCACCAAATGGATCGAAAAAGTAGGCAGCGTTTACTACCAGCGCGGCACGGGCTGGGGCACAGACAAAGACAAGGAGATGACGCGTTTCACCCTCTATCAGGACATGATGGCAACGACCTGTACGAAGAAAAACTCGAACGGCACTTGCAAGACCTCCGTCGTCGCCAAATACGAAGCCTGGAAGGGCTGCGTGGAGGCGAGGCCGTATCCCTATAATGACGACGACACGTCGCCGACCACTGGGACGCCCGCCACCATGTTCGTGCCGATGTTCGCGCCGGACGAAGCTGGCAATTTCTGGACCGACACAACTCGCACCAGCACATCGACGTGGGGTTACGCCAACAATTGGTGGATCGATTATTCCGACACGCTGACTGTCCCCAAACGCCAGGCGGATATGCGCAAGTATTTTCTGACAAAGCCCTGGGACGCAGCAGCCGCTGCGGCCGATGATGGACCCAATTCGGCATGCACGACCGCCGCGATCACGCCGTTGCAGGACATAACCACCACCGATGGCAAGAAAATCCTGACGGATGCCATCAATGCCATGGCCCCGACGGGCAACACCAACGTGCCGGAAGGGCTGGCCTGGGGCTGGCGGACGGTGTCGAGCAACGAGCCTTTTACGCAAGGCCGGCCGAACACCGAAAGAGGCAACGACAAAGTGGTCATCGTCCTGACCGACGGCGCAAACACCTATAGCATCGGCCCCAGCAACGACATGACCAGCAACTACGCCAAGAATGGATCGACATACGCCGCCTATGGCTACACCGGCCCTAATTTTCCGAAGCCAGTGGAGCCTGCGACCCGCCTGTTCGTCAACACGACCGTCGCCAAGACAACCTATACGGCGACCAACTACACGGCCGCGCTTGACGAGCAGATGCAAACCCTTTGCGCCAATGCGAAGAATTCGAACATTCTCTTGATGACCGTCTCGCTCGACCTTGTTAGTTCCAAGCCGGCGGAAAAGACTGCCATAGATGCGCTCAAGAAATGCTCCTCGGATTCGCGCTTCCGCAAGGATCCGACCGACCCGAGCAAACCGGCGAAGCTGTACTGGAACGCGACCGGCGCCACCTTGTCGCAAAGTTTCAAGGAAATCGCCGACGAACTGTCGAACCTGCGCATCGTCAGCTGATCGGCGCGATCTTTCGAACAAGGCGCTCCGCCTCGGCGGGGCGTTTTGCGTTCGGCAGCTGGCGCATTTGGTTAGCGCCTGGTGAAGCGCTATCCGCGCAATCGAGCAGTTTCCCAAACCCGTCCTTCAACGTTTTGTGAAACTGTGGCGGCATTGAAGAATCCGCAGGCGGGGCCGCTTACATCACATGCGTGAACTCTGGCGCACATTCCGGCGTGACTTCTGGCGTGACCGCCGCGGCAATTACGCTCTGATGACCGTTGTGGCGATGGTGCCACTGATGGGCGGCGTGGCCATGGCCGTCGACTACACCGGCGTGGTCAGCGAGAAGCAGAGGGTGGTCAACGCGCTCGACGCCGCCAACTTCGCCACCGCGCGCCGGCTGGTGGAAGGCGCCACCGACGACCAGTTGCGGGCCTATGCGCTCGACTTCTTCAAGGCAAACCTCAACGACGTCGATCCCGCCGACACGACGCTCAGCGTTACGCTGCCCAGCAGCACGACCGGCGGCGGCATCGTCAAGCTGTGCGCCAGCCTGGTCTACAAGCCCTATTTCCTGCCGGCAGCGGCGATGCTGATCGGCAGGACGTCGGAAAACGTCACCTACTCCGTGTGTTCGCAAGTCCGGCTGAAGAACACGCTGGAAGTGGCCATGGTGCTCGACAATTCGGGGTCGATGTCGAACACGGGCACGGGTGCCGGACAAAAGCGCATCGACCTTCTCAAGCAAGCCGCCAAGCAGCTCGTCGACACGCTTGCCTTGCAGGCCGCGATGATCAAGCAGATCGACAAGCCGGTCCAGTTCAGCCTTGTGCCGTTCGCCGCCTCGGTCAATGTCGGCGCCAGCAACGACAACGCGTCGTGGATCGACGCCTACGGGCTGTCGCCCATCCACAATGAGAATTTCGCCTGGTCCACCCTTAACGCAGCCGACAAATATGCCCAGAAGATCGGCGGCATCTGGTACAAGAAAGGCACTGGCTGGGGTGAGCAGGAGGGGCAGATGCTGACCCGCTTCTCGCTCTACCGCGACATGAAAGTGGTCACCAGCCACGAGCGCATCGTCGGCAGCAAACGCGTGGTCTGCGACAAATATCGTGCCAATCATACATGCTCGGACAGCCACAACGAATACGACTACAACGACACATACGGACCGTTCGCCAGCTGGCAGGGCTGCGTCGAGGTCCGTCCCTACCCCTATAATGTCACCGACGCGCCGGCCTCCGGCGGACCGAACAACACCGGCACCGGCGTCGGCGATCCCGCGACCATGTTCGTGCCGATGTTCGCGCCGGACGAGCCGGGCAATCATTGGTACATAACGCAGGACCCCGACGAGGTGGCCCCCAAGACCTATGGCGCAGCCAACAGCTGGTGGAACGACGATCCGGCGAGCACCACCGGCAAGACCAGGCAGTCCAACATGGCCAAGTATTTCCAGCCACGGCCGATCAATGCTCCGGTGCTGGGGACGGGTGCAGGTCCGAATTACAGCTGCACCACCACGCCGATCACACCGCTGACCGACGTCGCCAACGCCGCCGGGCTGACCAAGATCAAGGCAGCAATCGACCTGATGGCGCCCAACGGCAACACCAATGTGCCGGAAGGCATGGCCTGGGGCTGGCGCACCGTCTCCAGCACGGAGCCTTTCACAGGAGGACGTCCTGAGACGGAACGAGGCAATGACAAGGTGGTCATCGTGCTCACCGACGGCGAGAACACCTATTCGACGGTGAGTTCCGACCCCGCCGGCAACAAGTCGACCTATGCCGGCTATGGCTATACCGGCGTTGGCTACAACGGCACTGCGGTCACCCGCCTGTTCGGCGGCACGTCGAGCGCCATCGGCCAGCTCAACTATTCGTCGAGCAACTACACCGCCGCGCTCAACGAGCAGATGGCGACGCTGTGCAACAACGCCAAGGCGGCCAACATCATGGTGATGACGGTGGCGCTCGATATGTCGACGACCGACGCCGGCGACAAGAGCGCGATGGAGGCACTGAAGACGTGCTCGTCGGACTCGCGCTTCCGCAAGGATCCGACCGACCCGAGCAAGCCTGCAAAACTGTTCTGGAACGCGACCGGCGCCACGCTGTCCGACAATTTCAAGGAAATCGCCAACGAGCTCTCGAACCTGCGCGTGGTGAGCTGAGGGTTGAAGCTGCTGATCTTCCCCCTTGCGGGGGAAATTGGCGGCTTCGCCGCTTTCGCCAATTTTCGACGCTGGCGCAAAGTCTCCGGCCATCATGCTCTTGCGGTGAGTCAAAACGCGTGCTCGGTATCGTCACCGCTTCCCGGAGATTGCCCGTGCCCGAAACCGCCAACCATCTAGCCTTCGCGCTGGTCTGCCTGGGCATGGTGCTGACGCCCGGGCCGAACATGATCTACCTGATCTCGCGCTCGCTGTCGCAAGGCCCCAAGGCCGGGCTGATCTCGCTCGGCGGCGTGGCGGCCGGCTTTCTGTTCTATGTCGTATCGGCTGCGCTGGGCATCACCGCGCTGCTGCTTGCCGTGCCGTTTGCCTATTACGCACTGCGCATTGCCGGCGCGCTCTATCTGCTATGGCTCGCCTGGCAAGCAGTGCGGCCCGGCGGGCGCTCACCATTCCAGGTGCGCGAACTGCCGAAGGACAGGCCGCGCAAGCTGTTCGCGATGGGCCTGATGACCAATCTCCTCAACCCCAAGGTGGCGGTGCTTTATCTGTCGCTGCTGCCGCAGTTCATCTCGCTGGGCAAGGGCCATGTGCTGTCGCAGCTTCTGGTGCTCGGCGCCACGCAGATCTCGATCAGCCTGACCGTCAATGCCATCATCGCGGTAACGGCCGGTTCGATCGCCACCTTTCTTGCCGGACGGCCGCTATGGATGGTCATCCAGCGCTGGATGATGGGCACGGTGCTTGCTGGGCTGGCGCTTAAAATGGCGACCGACGCGCAACGCTGATCGACGCAGCGCGCCGAGACTACATCGGCCGCCGACCTTCCCATTCGAATCGGCCGGCCGAACCTGCACGGAGGCCAGCGATTGAGATTTTCGCAGCCCTGCCCGGCAAAAGCCATGATCGCCGCTAAGTCAGGCAGGCATGACAATGATCTGCACCACCAATCACCCGCTCGCGCAAACCCGCTCTGGCGCAGCAAGTCCAAAACCAAACAGGCGCCTGCTGCTGATCGGCCTTGCAGCCATGGCCGGCCTCGCTGCTTGCAGTACGGTCTCGGTGCCGACCGGCGAAGGCGCCGGTGTGTCGTCCTCGGCCACCGCGACGCTGGCCGGCATCCGAGCTTCGGCCGGACTGCCGGCGCTGGTGCCGGACGCCCAGCTCGAGCAGGCCGCTCGGCAGCAGGCCGGCTATATGGCCTCACGCGAACGCATGAGCCACACGACGGGCTGGGGAAAGGATTTCGCGTCGCGGATGAAGGACAATGGGGTGCGGGGCGCCGCCGCCGAGAACATCGCCGAGGGCCGCTTCGACCAGCAGAAACTGTTCGACATCTGGATGCATTCGGCTGGCCACCGCCGCAACATGCTCGATCCGGATTTCAGCCGCTTCGGCCTCGCCTATGTACGCGACGGACGCGACAGCGCCATCCGCTATTGGAGCCTGGTGCTCGGAAAATAGCAGCCAGCGGTTACGGCGCGAGCCAGCCGTCAGCCTTTCGCGATCAGCTCGCCGATATCCCCAGCCGACAGGGGTTTGCTGAAATAATTGCCCTGCACCTCGTCACAATTGTTCTTGCGCAGGAAGGCGACCTGGTCTTCCGTTTCGACACCTTCGGCCAGCACCCGAAGGTTCAACTTCTGCCCCAGGGAAATCACGGCGCCAGTGACCGCCTGATCGTTCTCGTCGGTCGCGAGATCGTTGATGAAGGACTTGTCGATCTTCAGCCGCGCCACCGGAAACGTCTTGAGAGCGCTGAGACTGGAATAGCCTGTTCCGAAATCGTCGATCGATATCTGCACGCCGAGCTTTTGCAGTCCGTTCATCGTTGCGACCGCCAGCTCGAAATCCTGCATGATCAGGCTTTCCGTCACTTCGAGCTCGAGATACCTCGCCTCCAGGCCGCTTTCCTTCAATGCGTTGACGACGCGGTCGATCAGGTTCTTCTCCCGGAACTGCCGCGCCGACACGTTGACGCAGACGGTTACGGGCGGCAGACCGGCGCGCTGCCAGGCTTTGTTCTGCCGGCAGGCTTCGTGCAGGATCCAGTCGCCGAGCGGCACGATCAGCCCGGTCTCCTCGGCGGTCGGGATGAACATCGCCGGCGAAACCAGGCCTCGCGTCGGGTGGTTCCAGCGCACCAGCGCTTCGACGGCGAAAACCTGCCCCGATCGCAGATCCACCTGTGGCTGATAATGCAGAGCGAATTCCGACCGGGCGAGCGCGTTTCGCAATTCCTCCTGAAGCAGGAATTTTTCATGTGCCGTTGAGTTGAACTCCGGGGCATAGAACTGGAAATTGTCGCGGCCGAATTCCTTGGCGCGATACATGGCGGCGTCGGCATTGGCCAACAGCGTATCCGGGCTGGTCCCGTCCTTCGGGTAATTTGCGATGCCGATGCTGGCCGTCGTTCTCAGCCGATGCTCTCCGACAAGAACCGGTTCCGCGATCGCATCCCTGATCGTCTGCAGGGTTTCCGAGACCACATCGACATTGGTGGTTTGGTCGAACAGGACGATGACAAATTCGTCGCCGCCAAGCCGCACGACGGTGTCGGTGGCCTTCACGCATCCAACCAAACGGCTGGCGACGGTCTTGAGGAGTTCGTCGCCGGCATTGTGGCCAAACGTATCGTTCACCAGTTTGAAATTGTCGAGATCGATGAACACTACCGTCATCCAGCGATTGTATCGCTGCGCGTAGAGGACCGCCTGGGAAAGCCGATCCTCCAGCAAAGCGCGATTGGGCAGGCCGGTCAGCGCATCATGGTTGGCCATGAAGTGGATCTGGTCTTCCGCCAGTTTGCGCTCGATCGCGATGCCGGCAATGTGTGTGGTGAACTCGATCAGGCGGGTCTCGGCATGGGTGGGTTCGCGCACGGTCATCGAATACATGGCAAAGGCGCCCAACACGACGCCCCGATGCGACAGGATCGGGGTTGACCAGCACGAACGATAGCCATGGGGTGCCGCCAGTTCGCGGTAATCGTCCCAAAGCGGATCCTGCAGAATATCGGTAACAATGACCGGTTCCCGCCGGTAGATGGCGGTTCCGCAGGATCCCACCTTGGGACCGATGGCCGCCCCATCGATGGCGCTCGTATAGGCTTTCGCCAGGCCCGGCGCCGCACCGTGACGCAAATGAATGCCGTCCTTGTCGAGCAGCAGGACGGAACCGAATATCCCCTTCAACTGAGCCTCGACGAAGCGCATGAGGCGGTCGAGCACGTCCTCCAGCGGCGCGCTCGTGGCAATCATTTCGAGGATCTGCGCCTGCCCGCTGCGAAGGACATCCGCCTGCTTGCGGGCGGTGATGTCGTGGGCAATGCCAACCAGGCCGAAGATTTCATTTTGGCGATTGCGCAACGGCACCTTCGTCGACGAAAGCCATTTGCCGTTCCCCGACGCATCGACGACAAACTCTTCCGCGTCGATCACTGGTTGTCCGCTCTTGAGCAGGCGCTGCTCGACCAGGCGAAATTTCCGCGCAACTTCCGGGGGGTGGAGATCAAAATCGGTCAAACCGATCATGTCGCTGGTCTTGTTGCGGCCGCTATCGGTCGCAAGGGCGCTGTTGACCACGACGAAACGGCTTTGCGTATCCTTGACCCAGAGGTAATCGGGCACCCAGTCGATCAGCGCCTGCAGCGAAATGCGCTCGTCGACGATCTGCCGATTGGCGAGGAGTTCAGTGATGTCCTCATGCGTGGCGATCCAACTGCCATCGGGCATGGGCTGGTTACGGATCTGGATTGTGCGACCATCGACAAGTTTGGCGGTCCAGAGCCGCGAAGCCTTGCCCGAATTGATCGAGCGAGCCGTTGCGAGATAGGTGTCGGCGGCCGTCGCCGCCGTGCCGGCGGCGACGCGGCGTTCGACGATTTCGCTCAGTGTCACGCCAGGCCGCAATTCCTCGGGCGCAATGCGGTAGATTTCCGCATAGCGCCGGTTGCTCAGGATCAGCCGTTCATCGGCATCGAAAAAGCAGATGCCTTGCGAAATATTCTCGATCGCAGTCTCGAAGCGCAGGGTCTGCCCTTCGAGACCCGCAATGGTCGTGCGAAGTTCTCCCTCGAGCGTATCGTAGGAAACGTCAGCCAGTCTTGCCAATGCGGCTACGCCCACCGGCCCGCGCGCCCCGACGGATCTTCTGGATGACTTCGTGACCAACAGACCTCCTCCGGTTTGGCACCTGAAACAAGAAAGGGCCTCTGTCGTGCCAGACGAAAGTCGACTGACAATGTTACAGATGTGCTAATTCAAGATGAACTGTAACGGAATTGGAGGCGTCAGCAACCAGATACCAAAGGTGCAAATGTCATTTCAAATCAACTTCCAACGGCTCATTATCGATATTCTTTTGCACACGCGGGTTTTGACGATCATCCGAGCAACAAATCATCAGGGGCAACCAGCTTGCTGCCAGCGCTACCGGCGCCCGCCTCAATCCATATGCGCGGCAGGAGCTGCCGCGCCGGCCGGAGCGGTCTTCGGCTTGCGCAGCAGGAAGACAAACGGAATGGCAACCAGCGTCATCACCATCAGCAGTTTGAAGTCGTTGACGTAGGAGATCATCATCGCCTGGATGTTGACCATGCGGTCCACCTGCGAAAGTGCCGTCGGATCGCCGCCTGCTGCCGCCGGCGAGGCCGCCCACAAATTGGGGTTGAACGGGTTGATGAAAGCCGACAGTTCGGTGTGATTGACCTGCGTGTTGCGCACCATGAGAACCGTCACCACCGACACACCGATCGACGAACCGAGATTTCGAACCAGGCTGAACAGGGCCGTGGCGTCGGTGCGGAAGCGCACGTCGAGCGTAGCGAAGGCCACCGTGGACAGCGGCACGAACACCATGCCCATGCCCAGGCCCTGGATGACGCCGGAGCTGAGGATCAGCCAATTGTCCATCTGCGGCGTGAAGGAGGACATGGTGTAGAGCGACTGCGCGGTGAGCAGAAAGCCGATGACGACGAGGATGCGGGCGTCGATCCTGCTCATGAGCCGTCCAACGACAAGCATCGAAATCATCGTGCCGACACCGCGCGGCCCCAGGACGACGCCGATGGTGACGGTCGGATAGCCGAAGATGGTCGACAGCATCGGCGGCAGCAGCGACATCGAGGCCAGGATCAGCACGCCCATGACGAAGATGAAAGCCAGACCGGTGACGAAATTGCGGTCGAGGAAGATCTTGGGGTCGATGAAAGGACGTTCCGCCGTCAGTGTATGGATGATGAAAACCCAGAAGCCGGTGATCGAAAGAGCAAGCTCGATCCAGATTTCGACCGAGGAAAACCAGTCGACCTCGCCGCCGCGGTCGAGCAGCAGCTGCAGCGCGCCGACGCCGAGCGAAATCATGGCGAAACCGAAGAAATCGAAGCTGCGGATCCGCCGGGCAACGACCGGCAAATAGGCTGCCATGCCGAGGAAGGCGATGATGCCGACCGGCAAATTGATGAAGAACACCCAGCGCCAGTTGAAATTCTCGGTCAGCCAACCGCCCAGCGTCGGACCCAGGATCGGCCCCAGCATGATGCCGGCGCCCCAGATGGCCATCGCCTGGCCGTGGCGTTCCCTGGGGTTGATGTCGAGCAGGAAGGTCTGCGACAGCGGTACGATGGCTGCGCCGAACACGCCCTGCATCAGCCGGAAGAACACTATGCTCTCCAGGCTCCAGGCAATGCCGCACAGCATCGAGAACACGGTGAAGCCGACAACCGCCGCCAGGAACAGTTCCTTGCGGCCGAAGCGGTCGGCCAGCCAGCCGGTCACCGGCGTCATGATCGCGGCGGCAACGATGTAGGAGGTCAACACCCAGTTGATGTTGTCGGGCGACGCGCCGAGGTCGCCGGTCATGGTCGGCAGCGCGACATTGGCAATCGTGGTGTCGAGCGCCTGCATGACCGTCGCCAGCATCAGCGCCACGGTGATCAGGCCGCGATGCGGCACTTCCTTGAAAGGTTCTGGTGTGGTCATGATGCGGAACTTCCGACAGGTAACAAAAACGTGTACATTAGGTTTCCGGGCGGCGAGGCCTTCTCTGGTGAAGAGACCCTCATCGCGGTGGGACGCGATCTATCGATGTGGGGGTTACATCGATCGAAGGTCTCGACACATCAGGCGCTTGCCGCCCGGAAATCCAAGGTCCGAAGGATGGGCGCCGAGATGGTCCAGGTTGTGGGCAGGCCGCGATGCGGTCCGGTCCAATCCACCCCTCGTTCAACCTGCCGTCGGACCGATCCTGTCATCTCAACTTCACCTCGCCTGCGGCGGGCGTTCTGCCGGGCCGTGATCCTGCTTTTCGAGATCACGGTCCATTCACAGTCTATTGTGCTTCGCCTGCGGTGGCGTGGCCGAAGATAGCGGGGAACCCGCGAGCAACGCCGGTATCCACCGTAACCGAGGCGCTCATGCCGGTGCGCAGCGCCATTTTGGCGTCGGCATCGGTCAGCTCCAGGCGCACCGGAATGCGCTGCGTGACCTTGACCCAGTTGCCGGTGGCGTTTTGAGCTGGCAGCAGCGAAAACTCCGCGCCGGTGCCGGCGCCGATCGCGTTGACGGTGGCCTCGAAAGTTCTGCCCGGATAGGTGTCGACGACGATCTCGGCCTTCTGGCCAGGCTTCATGTGGGTAAGCTGGGTTTCCTTGAAATTGGCATCGATCCAGGTGTCGCCGGTCTCGACCAACGCAAACAGCGGCGTGCCGGAACCGACATACTGGCCGACCTTGAACGAGGAGGCCTGGCTGATGACGCCGTCGGCCGGCGCCTTGACCGTGGTCTGCGCCAGATCGTAGGCGGCCTTGTCGCGCGCGGCGAGTGCGGCCATCACCGTCGGATGCTTGTCGGTCTCGATATCGGGATTGCCGGCGAGAGCCGCCTTGGCGCTGATGATGCCTTGCTCGGCAACGGCCAGTTGCTGCCTGGCCTTGTCGAGATCGTTCTTGGCCTCGTCCAGCGACGATTTGGCGTTGATGCCCTTCTGGGCAAGGTCGGCGGCGCGGTCATACTGCGACTGCGCGTAGTCGACCTGGCTGGCATCGGACTTTTCCTGCGCCAGCGCCTGGCTGTAGGCGGCGCGCAGCTGTTCGATTCCGACGCGTGCGACTGCGACCGCCGCGTCGGCCTGGGCTAACGCGATCCGGTAGGGCTCGGGGTCGATGGCAAACAGCACATCGCCCTGCTTGACCTGCTGATTGTCCGAGATGCCGACCTGAACGATGCGGCCGGCGGTGTCCGAGGCGATCGACACCTTGGCCTGCTGCAAATTGGCGTTCTCGGTTTCCTGATAGCGGCCGCCGGTCACCCAGACATAACCGCCACCAATGGCCAGCGCGGCCGGCAGGGCGACCATCAGCAGCAAGCGGCCGAGGCGGCGCTTCTTGACCGGAGCCGGAGTGGGCTGCACCGGGGGAGCCACCGCGACAGGTGCTGCGGCAACCGGCTGCGCCGGCGTGTCGAGCTTGCTTACATTCTCGTCTATCTTGACTGCCGCGTTCATGCTGCTGCCCCTTCCGTACTCTTCAAGGACGACGTCTCGCCGTCCGCCAGGTTTTGCACGATGGTGTCCAGCGCCCGGATCAGGACGCGGCGATCGTCCGGCGAAACCCCGACCAGCGATTCCTCATAGACTTCGCCGGCCAGGCTTTTGACCTCGGCATAGGCCGCGTTCGCCTTGGCGGTCGGGAAGATCATGCGCACGCGCCGGTCAGTTGCGTCGGAGCGCCGTTCGATCCAGCCGCCCTCCTCCATCCGGTCGACGAGGCGCGAAACGCTGATCGGCTCGATTTCGAGAAGTTCGGCGAGGCGAGCCTGGGCGACACCGGCCTCCTTGGCAACGCGAACCAGAAGCCGCCATTGTGCCGAGGAAAGGCCAAGACCGCTGGCGCGCGCCTCGAAGCGCTTGCGCATGAGGCGCTGCACGTCGTGGATCAAAAAGCCCAATCTATCTATGCCGTCGGAAACCATGAGCGGTATATATTATAAGCGTGCTTACCATTCAAGGCGCCGCATTGCGCCAGAGCCAAAAAAGAGGGATGGCAGCCATGCAGATGCGGTCATGGCACAGTCAATAACGGTTGCGGATGACCTCCCGACCGTGACGTGAATTGCCGTCGAGAACGCCGCGAGGAGAAAGGTCGTCATGCGCGTCCCCGCCACTGGCACACCTAGGCTTTCGGCGGCATTTTCGCCGGCGAGGAAGGCATCGAGCCGGCGGTGGTTCCACAGCGCGTAGCCAAGGATGGTGCCCGCACCCAGCGCGCCCAGCCAGATATTGTCCCAGCGCGCCAGGCCGAGGCCGCCCAGCAGCGGCTTCCCACCATGGTGACCTGTCACAGTCGACCAACGCCGGTCGATTTTACGACAGGCGCAATTTCGATCAAACTGGCCTCGCAAAAAGCCGACAAAATGTGCCGCCAAATGCGAGGAGACCTATGAACCCGACCGAGAAAGCGCTGTGGTTTGTCGAGAGCCATCTGCCGGAAGCGATCTCGCTTGAAGATGTCGCGCAAAGCAGCGGCGTCTCGCGCTTTCATGTGACGCGCGCCTTTGGCGCCGCCACCGGCCGTTCGGTGATGGGCTATATGCGCGCGCGCCGGCTGACCGAAGCGGCGCGCAAGCTGGCTTCCGGCGCGCCCGACATCCTCTCGGTCGCGCTCGATGCCGGCTACGCCTCGCACGAAGCCTTCACCCGCGCCTTCCGCGACCAGTTCGGCACGACGCCGGAACTGGTGCGCGCGCAGGGCAGCCTCAGCAATCTCGATCTCGTGGAGCCGATCCTGATGGACCAGTCCTTCCTCGCCTCACTGCCGCCGCCGCGCTTCGAGACCGGCCGCCCCTTCCTCATTGCCGGGCTCGGCGAGCGCTACAGCTGCGAGACCAGCGCGGCCATTCCGATGCAGTGGCAGCGCTTCGGTCCCTATATCGGCAACATTCCGGGCGAGACCGGTGACGTCGCCTATGGCGTCTGCGTCAATGGCGACGATGCCGGCAATTTCGACTATATCGCCGGGGTCGAAGTTTCGGATTTCTCGGACCTGCCGAAGGAGCTTTCGCGGGTGCGGGTGCCGGCGCAGAAATACGCCGTGTTCACCCATGCCGAGCATATCTCCACCATCCGCCGCACCGTCAACACGATCTGGAACAAATGGCTGCCGGCCTCGGGGCACGATATAGCCGACGGCCCCGAATTCGAGCGCTACGGCCCAGAGTTCGATCCGCGCAGCGGCAATGGCGGGCTGGAGATATGGATTCCGGTTAGAGTGTGAGAGCGTTTGCGCGCGATCTTGCCTTCTTCCGGTGAAAAGGCGCTACAGCTCAGGTTCCAGTTCTGGCCGACCAGATCCTTGCCGAAGGCGTGATGGCGCTCTTCGTCCACCAGCCTGAAGCCCGCACTCTCATAGATGTGCCGGGCGGCGGTCAAAATGTCGTTGGTCCACAGGGTCAGCGTCTTGTAGCCCCTGGCGCGGGCGAAGCCGATGCACTCCTCGACCAGCCGTTTGCCGATGCCGAGGCCGCGCGCCGAAGGCTCGACATAGAGCAGGCGCAATTTTGCCACCTCGTCGGACTTGCGCACGACGAAGACCGAGCCGACCACCTCCCCTTGCCGTTCGGCAATCCAGCTGCGTTCCCATTCTGGATCGAAGGATTTTACGAAGGCGCCGAGGATTTCGGCGACCAGCGCCTCGTAGGTTTCGTCCCAGCCATAGTCCTGTGCGTAGATCTGTCCTTGGCGGCGCACCACCCAGCCGATGTCGCCGACCTGCAAGGGGCGCAGCATATACGGCACTTTGGACTCCGGGCTGTCGCCCAGGAGTTGCTGCACCGTCTGCATGGCCTTGACCAGCCGGTCCTGTTCGGCAGCAGGAAGCCGCTCCAGCAAGGCCGCGACCTGGTCGTGCGAAGCCCGGTTCAGCGGCGCGAAGGCCTGCCGCCCCACCGGCGTCAGCGTGATCGACGACTGCCGCGCATCCGACGCCAGCGGCGCGCGCGCAATCAGCTGCAGGTGCTCGAACTTCTTCAGGAGCCGGCTGACATAACCGGCGTCGAGGCCGAGATCGCGGATGAGATCGCTGGCGGTCAGGCCATCGCGATGCGCCAGTTCGTAGAGCACCCGCGCCTCGGTCAGCGAGAAGGCGCTTTTCAGCAGGCCTTCGTCGAGCAGACCTATCTGGCGGGTGTAGAAGCGGTTGAAAGCCCGCACCGCGTCGATGCGTTCCTTGCCGGGTTGATGATGGATCGTCATGGGAAGCCTCCTGCCCATCAACGATCGGTCATTTATTTGACTTAGTCAAGTATCGAGGAGATGCTCCTCCGGTCGTGTCTCAGGCGATGGCGCGGCGGCGCCGTGCGATCAGGACGAACAGGCCGAGCAGCACAACGCTGGCCGCAGCACTGGCGGCGGCAAATTCCGGCACCGGCCGAAAATCCTTGCCGTCGATCAGCAGCGATGCCGCGACCGGGCCGATCGCCAGACCGAAAAGCTGGGCCGCCGGCACCAGAAGCACGGCCGTGCGCGTCTCGTCGGCGGTGATCGCCAGCCGGATCTGATAGGGCACGATGAACAGAAGGATGAAGCCCATGATCAAGGCCGCGACCCAGAAAACCGTCAGGCCGGGGCTGCCGGCGAGCATCACGGAACTGGCGACGGCGACCACGCCGATCGCCACGATGGCGAAGCGGTAGTCGATGCGCGCCTCGAAGACGGTAGCCGTCATTGCGCCCAGCACCTGCAATGCGAGGTTGGCCGAGACGATCAGGCCGACGGTGCGGCCATCGATGCCGTATTGTGCGCCAAGCGGCTCGAGAAACGCCCAGACCGAGCCGAAGAACATGAAGTAGCAGAAGACGCTCAGCAAAGCGGCAAGCGAAGGAACGGTCAGCACATTGCTGAACTGTTCCTCCTTGGGCAGGTCGGCATAGCTATCCGGGACGATGAAGGCGACGGCCACCGAGGCGATGCAGACGACGGCAAGGACGATGAAGCCGCCCGCCGATCCGGCGGCCGGGATGACGTAAAGCGCCAGCAGCAGGGCAAGGGCGCATTGCGCCAGGGTCTGAAGGGTGACGAAGAAGCCGCCGATGCGCTCGGCCCGGCGTGAACGGGCGATCAGTTCCGTGGCGACCGCCACCAGCCCACCCTCGGCGAGGCCTGCCACCGCGCGGGCGGCAATCAGCGAGGTCGAGGTCAGCGCATAGGCGGTCGCCCCGTTCGCCAGCGCCAGCAAGAGCAGAAGGACGGCACTTTTCAAGCGCATATTGTGGGCGGACAGCATCATGGCGATGGCCGCCGATCCGATGCCGATGGCGATCATCTCCGCCGTGGCGACCAGCGCGAGTTCGTCACCGCTGACATGCCCTTCGGTGTAGAGCGCGCCGAGAAGCACCGGCTGCAGCCCGAGAATGAGCAGGCCGACCGAGCCGATCCACAATGCCGAGGCGAGTTGCGCCCCAGTGGGGTTGCCGACCAGCCAGTCGCCGTTCCCGGCATCCGCGTTACCAGCAGAAGTCACGGTCGCCTCCCAACGTCCTTGCCTGACGGCAAAAAAACTGACAGTCTGTCAGCATTTAGAAACTGATACTCGATCATATTCGTTTGTCAATCAGTAGCGGGACTTGGCACCAACAAGGCTGGGGATGGTCTTGGCGATCGAATGGTCTGGGCGATCGAGAGGATGGCGGCATGAACGAAGCAGTGCAGATGACGACCGAACCGAGGCGCAGGCCCAAACAGGAGCGCAGCCGCGAGCGCATCGACGCCATCCTGTCGACGACCATGCGGCTGATCGGCGAGAAAGGCATCGACGCCGTCACCATGAAGGAAGTCGGCGCACAGGCCGGCGGGCCGATCGCCACCGTCTATCATTACTTCCCCAACAAGTCGGCGATCCTGGCGATGCTCTACGAGCGATTCTCCGAAGTGAGCCGCGCCCGGCTTGCCGCGATCGTTGCCGACGTCGGCGGGCTGAGCGACGTTATCGCTGCGGCCGACCGGCTGCTCGACGACTACTATGAGCGCGTCGCCGGCGACCCCGCCATTCAGGACCTGCAAAACGCCATCCAGGCTGACAAGGCGCTGAAGAATCTCGACATCGCCGAAACCCGGCACCAGGCGACGATGTTCTGCGACCATGTCGGCCCCTTTCTCGCGCCAGAGCGACGCAATGAGTTCGGCCGTATGGTTTTCCTGATCTTCCAGCTGGCCGGCGGCGTCGTGCGCATGGCGCTGACCCAGAACCAGGAGGAAAGCCGCCACACCATCGAGGACTACCGGTCAATCATCCATACGCAGTTGGGACTGTTTCTCTAGCGCCCGATTCGACCCCGTCCGGTCTGGTGGATGAGGTTTTCGAAGCCGTCGGCCAGGTTGGCTGTGCCGGCGGCAACAATCTTCGACAGGTTCCTGGCGCGACCTGGGGTCTTGTTGGCATCGAGCAGCACGGCCCTGCCCTCATGCACGACAAAGTCGAATTTGCCATAGTCGAAGCCCAGCTTCCGACGCAAGGCGCGCAGTTCGTCGGGAACCGCAACCGGCTCCCGGCGGACGGTGTCGTCGCCCTTGACCAGGCGCTGCGGCGAGACATAGCGGGTGCAGCGCTCCCGATCGCCGCAGAATATCCAGAACCGCGCCGCAAACCCGTCGGGCTCGATTTCGGGAATGAATTTTTCCACGATCAGGTCGGCACGCCTGAAAATCTCCGGCGCCACATCGGCCAGCGAGGCATGCACCTGATAACGGTCGAAGGTCTGCGCGCCCGGGAAAGGCACTGCCTTGCCGGCGCGAACGGATTTTCGGTTGAGCTGCTCCTCGGGCGTCCCCCAATGATTGAGGTTGCTCTTGACGATGACCTGGCCGCTCCAGTTGGCACCCTCCTCGAGGATCGCACCACTGATGCGGCGCTTGGAAATGTCGGTTGCACCAAGATTGAGACAAATCGGAAATCCGCGCGCGTAGTCGACATAGTCCGATGGCGTCACCGTCGCGTCGACATGCAGGACGGCAATATCGGCGTTATGACTTGCCGAGGGTCCACGCATGATCTGCACGGAGTGACCGCGCCGTTTCAGCTCCGCCAGGACGTCGAACAGCATGTAGGGGCTGTCCTGGCGCAGCAGGAGGCCCCGCCGGCTCTGGAAGCGGTCAAATTCATGCGTTATGACGGCAATGCGGGCCATGGCCTTTCCTGCATGAGGTAACTCGCAAGGCAACCAACAGCCTGGAAGGAAATATGTCCAGCCTTTCCCCAAACCGTTCCGCATGACTGAGCATTGGGACGCAATTCGCCGTCATTGGCGGCTTCTCGGGTCGCCGCTGTGTCCGCCCCCGGAAGCTGTCGCCGCCTATGAGCGCGAACTTAGCCTGCAATCAGTCGATGTGGTGCTGCTCGGGGTCACGCCGGAGCTTGCCGGCCTCGGAAGGACCATGCTCGCGATCGAGGAGTCCACTGCCATGATATCGGGCATCTGGCCGGGCGATACCGCCTCACGCAAGGCGGTGATCGGCAACTGGCTGGAGTTGCCGCTGGGCGACGAAAGCGCCGGGGCGGTGATCGGCGACGGCTGTCTGTCGGCGCTGGACTCCTCGGTTGCACGGCAGGCGCTGCTTGCCGAGATCTCGCGTGTGCTGAAGTCCGATGGGCGGGCTGCATTGCGCGCCTATGCAAGCCCTCAGGTGCCGGACGATCTGCAGGAGGTCCGGGCGCTGACGCTGTCCGGTGGTGTCGCGACCTTCCACGAACTCAAATGGCGCATTGCCATGGCTTGTGCCGGCGGCGATCCCGACCGCGCCATTCCGGTGCGGGCGATCCTCGACGCCTTCGATGCGCTGTTTGCCGACCGGGAGGCCCTTGCCGCGACGACCGGATGGGAGATGCCGGTCATCGGCACCATCGATGTCTATGCGAATTCGCAGACTGTCTACAGTTTCGCCCCGGCGGCGACGCTGGTCGAAGAGGCGAGCCGGTTTTTTGACAGTGTCCGCCTCGCGCCGACAGGGGGTTATGGGCTGGCGGAACGATGCCCGCTTCTGGTGCTTGAATCGCCGCGGCGCCGGTAGATTTCTTCGGCACGCTGTTGCCGCATGACACTCGGTGGGCGAAGCCTGTCGAAGTCTAGGGCGGCATGACCATCTGGCCTTGGTTCGCCGCAATTTGCGGAGTCGGCCAGCTTCAGAGCTTTACTTTGGCATGCGGAAACTAGACTTTCCTCCAGTAGTTCAGCTCTGCGGGAGGGATGCATTGGGGATTCGCTTTCAATGGTTTGCACGCCTGATGGCAATTGCCGCGGCACTCGGGGCCACATTGCCACCGGCCCAATGCGAAGATGCACACTCGTTGATCGTGCCTTTGATCAAATTGGAGTATCCCGGAGAGCCAAGGAACATTCGCATGCTTTATGTGAAAATCCTTTCGCTCGGCGATCACACAGTAAACCAGCCTTTGCTGCTCGATACCGGATCGAGCGGAATGACGATCGAGTGCCAATCGGTGCTGTCGGCCGAACTCTGTTCGGACACAGGAATAAAGATCACGAAGGATCAGCAGATCGACGGCATCATGGTGACCACGCAACAAGCGGTGATGACGTATGGAACTTACGATGAGTACGGCAACGTTGCCTATGCTCGCGTGGCTTTCGGGTCGCCGAAATCCCCGGTCGCCACCATCACTGCAATCCCGTTCCTCATCCGCTACAAAGTAGTCAGGCGAAGTACCGGCGAAATCGTTGGTGGCCCGCTTTGGGCCAAAGGCACTTTCGGTATCTCTCCCGTTGGCGGAGGCGGACCAGACCGGGTCATCAAATCTCCGCTTGCCTATGTGAACTTTGGGCCCGGCCTCCACAAAGGCTATTACCTCTCGCCGATCGGCGCCAAATGGAAGGTCTGCACAAACGAGGACGGCAACTGCCCGCAAGTGGAAGGGCTCCATATTGGCGTGCCGAAAGACGTAAAAAAGGACTTCAGGGTGCAAAGCTGGAAAGTGGCCAGCTTGCGATACAATTTTCCCACGATCGACGCCTGTATCTCATGGGGATTTGAACCGACGTGCCGGCCAACGCTTTACGATACGGGCAACTCAACGATCATGGTCCCCACCGACGCCTCGGCGCCGTATTCGTCGCTGAACCGAGGCACGAAAGTCCTGGTAAAAGCCGACGGACAGGACGATTGGAATTTCAAGACCACCTACAATCCCGAGGTGGAGATCGTTCCCGGGCTTGAGCATAACATCGTCGGCATCCGCTACTTCGAGAAGAATAGCATGTTGCTGGATTTTGAAACGCGCGAGATCGGCCTGCGCCTCGGACATTGAGTTCCCATCGACAGGACGGCATTCGGGCCTGCGTTCAGGCAGCGAGCCAAGTTTTCCGGAATCGTGAGGCAACTTTGGATAAATTTCGCGCTATTGCCCCTTCCCGCGCGCCTTGACTCTCGAAAGCCACGCGCTTATTTCAGCGCGACGTTAGCACTCTCCCCAGGTGAGTGCTAACGCACATCCGGCACCGCCGGATCGAGGAACAGCTCTCACCGTTCTCATTCGAGGAAGAAAAAATGGCAAAGTCGAAGTTCCGCCCGCTTCATGACCGCGTGGTCGTACGCCGGGTCGAATCCGAATCCAAGACCGCCGGCGGGATCATCATCCCGGATACGGCAAAGGAAAAGCCGCAGGAAGGCGAGATCATCGCCGTCGGCTCCGGCGCTCGCGACGAAGCCGGCAAGCTGGTCCCGCTGGACGTCAAGGCCGGCGACCGCATCCTGTTCGGCAAGTGGTCGGGCACCGAAGTCAAGCTCAATGGCGAAGACCTTCTGATCATGAAGGAATCCGACATTATGGGCATCATCGGCTGATTATCGGCCTCACCGTCAACTGAATTTCGGGCTTGATCGCAAGCCCCCTGCCAGGAGCTAAAAAATGGCTGCTAAAGACGTAAAATTCTCCCGCGACGCCCGCGAGCGCATGCTGCGCGGCGTCAACATCCTCGCCGACGCGGTGAAGGTCACGCTCGGCCCCAAGGGCCGCAACGTCGTCATCGACAAATCGTTCGGCGCACCGCGCATCACCAAGGACGGCGTCACCGTCGCGAAGGAAATCGAGCTTGAAGACAAGTTCGAAAACATGGGCGCGCAGATGGTCCGCGAAGTTGCTTCGAAGACCAACGACATTGCCGGCGACGGCACCACGACCGCGACCGTCCTGGCGCAGTCGATCGTCCAGGAAGGCCACAAGGCGGTTGCCGCCGGCATGAACCCGATGGACCTGAAGCGCGGCATCGACCTGGCCGTGACCGAAGTCGTCGCGGCTCTCGGCAAGGCTGCCAAGAAGATCAAGACCTCCGAGGAAGTTGCCCAGGTCGGCACGATCTCGGCCAATGGCGACGAGTCGGTCGGCGCCATGATCGCCGAAGCGATGCAGAAGGTCGGCAATGAAGGCGTCATCACGGTTGAAGAGGCCAAGACCGCCGAGACCGAGCTGGAAGTCGTCGAAGGCATGCAGTTCGACCGCGGCTATCTCTCGCCCTACTTCGTCACCAACGCCGACAAGATGGTTGCCGAGCTCGAGGACGTCTACATCCTCCTGCACGAGAAGAAGCTTTCCAACCTCCAGGCCATGCTGCCGGTTCTCGAAGCCGTCGTGCAGACCTCCAAGCCGCTTCTTATCATCTCGGAAGACGTCGAAGGCGAGGCTCTGGCCACGCTGGTCGTCAACAAGCTGCGTGGCGGCCTGAAGATCGCCGCCGTCAAGGCGCCGGGCTTCGGTGATCGCCGCAAGGCCATGCTGGAAGACATCGCCATCCTCACCGGTGGCCAGGTCATCTCGGAAGACCTCGGCATCAAGCTCGAGAATGTCGGCCTCAACATGCTCGGCCGCGCCAAGAAGGTGTCGATCTCCAAGGAGAACACCACCATCGTCGACGGCGCCGGCAAGAAGGCCGAGATCCAGGGCCGCGTTGCCCAGATCAAGCAGCAGATCGAAGAGACCACGTCGGACTACGACAAGGAGAAGCTGCAGGAACGTCTGGCGAAGCTCGCCGGCGGCGTTGCGGTGATCCGTGTCGGCGGCGCGACGGAAGTCGAAGTCAAGGAAAAGAAGGACCGCGTCGATGACGCTCTCAACGCGACCCGCGCGGCCGTGGAAGAAGGCATCGTTGCAGGCGGCGGCGTCGCTCTCCTGCGCGCTTCGGCCAACATCAAGGTCACCGGCGTCAATGCCGACCAGGCTGCAGGAATCAACATCGTTCGCCGTGCACTGCAGGCTCCGGCCCGTCAGATCGCTTCGAACGCAGGTGCCGAAGCTTCGATCGTTGCCGGCAAGATCCTCGACAACAAGGGCGCGACCTACGGCTACAACGCCCAGACCGGCGAGTATGGCGACATGATCGCCATGGGCATCGTCGACCCGGTCAAGGTCGTTCGCACCGCTCTCCAGGACGCGGCCTCGGTCGCCGGCCTGCTCGTCACCACCGAAGCCATGATCGCGGAGGCTCCCAAGAAGGAGTCGGCCGGCGGCGGCATGCCTGGCGGCATGGGCGGCGGCGGCATGGGCGGCATGGGCGGCATGGATTTCTAATCCAAGCTATCTGGCTTATGCATACGGAAAGGGCGCCGAGAGGCGCCCTTTTTATTTTGGACTGAGCCCGTCAGCCGCATCTGCATACTCGAACAACAGCGCTGCTGGTGAGGCGGCGCGATTATCGCGCCTGTTGCTCGTGAAGGGACGACTATCTGCCAACGCTACTTCACCGGCTGGCAACGGATGCGCGCGCTCACGCCGCTGGTGGGCAAGTTTTCGGAAACGGCTTTTCTGCGCTTTACAAGGATTAGGCATCAATCGCCGGCGTTGTGGGCCAAACTGGACAAGTTAAGCACAGAAAGGGGTGGCGGCTCCCTGTCGGCATTGTTCCCGCGCAACGAAAGCTGGACCGCATTCTGGAAAGCGATGCTCGTACGCGCCGACGCGGTCGCCGATGTCAAGAAGCGCGACGAGGCAAGAAAGGCGATCGTCGAGCAGTTGGCTAGCCAGAACCTTCTCGACAGCGGGACCTAAATTTAGCGATTGGAATGCAGTTCATCCAGAAGCGTCATAGCCTTCGAATAGACGGCGCGCGACCTTGCCTCGCGGCCCTCGATCGGTGCCTGGAAACTGTAGCCAGCGAAAACGGTGCCATCGATCGAAAACGCGACGCGACATCGGTCCAACGAACAATCCATCAAATAGATCGCGTTGTCCGGCAGCCGCCAGCTTGGGTCGGTGCTGACCCAGTATTCAGCATTCGAAGGCATTTTATAGCGGACAAAACCGACTGCCGGCAGCCCAACGATCGGGTTGCCGCTGCCTGCCGATTTGGCAAGTCCTGCAGCAAGTTCTTCTCGCGGCGGCCCGTTGAGGAGAAAGGGATGCCTCAGCGAAAAATCCGACGATAGACCCACGACAAGCGTTTCGGGCCAGTCTGCCAATGCTTCGGGTGCATTGAATCTGTCGCACCACAGAGCGACCCAACCACCGGGTTTAGCCATGGTACAAAATGTTCGCTCGACGAGATTCGGCTTGCGGTGGTTCTTCAGATCGCCAAAGCGCAGGGAGAGTGAACTGGCGGTCAGGGGAATCAAACCATTGTCAGTTGCGCTGCACACCAGGCGCGTGCCTTTGGCACTGCTCAAACCGTAGTCGGCTATATAGCCGTTGCTGATCTGCACCACGGGCGCAGGCGGGGTCGAGAGCAAACGGCCGCCGATCTTGATGTGGATGATCGATGTCAGACAGGCTTGCGATGCCGGCCGTGCGTCAAGTTTCGGTTTGACGACAAACAGCCATGAAAATCCGAGCGCCAAGACCAGAAACGCGACGAGCACAGGCGACTGTACGATGGCCCTCTTCGCGCCGAACGAACTCAATCCCAACCCTATGCCTCGCGCGATGACGCCCACCGCCGCACCTATTGCCATTGCTGCCCACAGCACGGCAGCCAACAAGCCTCCCGGTCCGTCGAAAGAGCCATCGCCACGCAGGTAAGCGATGCCGGCAGCCAGGACGACAGCGCAGACGGCGAGACACACGCGGTTCGGCATTGCCACCGCGATGAAGAAGGGCACAAACAGAAACGGAAGCGGAATCAGGATCAAAGGCGTCAGCAAGACAAGCACTCCTCGGCGTTGGCCGATTGCCATTTGCTTGCCTATGAGCGCGGAACGATGGCGAGCCGGACCAGGCGCCGTGCAGATGCCGCGTAGATTTTCAGCACACGCATAGATCGGATCGGCCGTCCCTGCCCGTCGGCCATTGCCAGTTTGGCGCCGAGCATGACGAAGGCGCCGGCGAAGGTGCGGCGCATCCAGCTCAGCACCATCGGCCGCGACACGACATGGCTGCGGATCGAGGCGGCGAAGCTGGAGCGCCGATTTGCGGGACCGACCTCAGATAGCGGCGTCGGCGTGCCGCGCAACCTTGCCCGCAAGCACCGCCTGCTCGACCAATGCAGCCACCTCATCGGCCACCACCAGCACCGGTGCACGGTCGCGGGTGGCCCGCGCAATCACCATCAGCCCTTCCAGCGAGGATTCGACCAGCAGTGCCAGGGCATGCGCCCGGCGTTCGGGCACTCCTGCCCTGACAAAGGCCTGTCGCAGCAAGCCGATCCATTGCTCGAAAGCCGATCGGCAGAGTTCCGCCAGTTCCGGCACATCGGTGGGTGAATCCAGCACCACCGGCGCGATGGGGCAACCCAGCGAAAAATCATTGTCCTCCAGCATGCGCCCGACCGACTGGTAGATGTGATGGACGGCCACTGCAGGATCGCTCTCGGCTGCCAGTGCTTCGCCCAGCCTTTTCGTGACGTCGGCAACGCTGTTGCGCGTCACCTCGATGACCAGTTGGTCCTTGCCGCCTGGGAAATGAAAATAGAGCGAGCCGCGCGGCGCCCCGCTGGCGCCCAGAATGTCGTTGAGCGAGGTGCCGTGATAGCCGCGCTGCCTGAGCAACAGGCCTGTGGTCTCGAGTATGCGGGTGCGGGTGTCGTTGGCCATGTCAACCTCTGTCAGCAGTGACGCATTATAGGCCTTGCCAAGAATATGACAATCGGTCTATATAATATGTGGATCAGTCTATATACTATTAAGGAGAGTGACATGCGCAGCTACCGTCTCGAAGGGTTTGGTGGAACCGAATCCCTGGCGATGCGCGACGAGGCGCGGACGGAACCGAAACCGCATGAGATCGTGGTGCGAGTCCGCGCCGCCTCGCTCAATCGGCGCGACACGATGATCCTTGGCGGCACCTATCCCTTGCCGGCGCGGCAAGGCATCGTGCCGCTGAGCGACGGAGCCGGTGACGTCGTCGCAATCGGCGATGCCGTCACCCGTTTTGCCGTCGGCGACCGCGTCACCGGCAGCTACTTCGCCCGCTGGATCGATGGCCGCATCAATGCCGGTCTGATCGACCAGCTCGGCTGTACGCTTGACGGCATGCTGACTGAGTTTGCCGTGCTCGACGAACAATGGGCGGCGCGACTGCCCGATCATCTGAGCTGGCACGAAGCGGCGACGCTGACCTGCGCCGGCGTGACGGCCTGGAACGCGGTGACCGGGACCCGGATTCCGAAGCCTGGTCAATGGGTTCTCACCATCGGTTCGGGTGGCGTTTCGCTGTTTGCTCTGCAGTTCGCCAAGTTGCTCGGCTGCCGGGTTGTCGCCATCACATCGCGCGCGGAGAAGGCCGACAGGCTGCGGGCGCTGGGCGCCGACCTCGTTGTCTCCAGCACCGACATACCGGAATGGGGCGGCTGGGCGCGCGAGCAGACAGGCGGAGTCGACCTCGTCGTCGAAACCGGCGGCCCGGCCACCTTCGCGCAGTCGCTGATTGCCAGCACGCTTTATGGACACATCGTGCTGCTGACGCTGCAGGACGCCAGTGGCAGATCGATCGAGATGCCGGCAGCGCTTTATCAGCGCAGCCTCGCCACCATCAGCCGCCTGTTCGTCGGCAGCCGCAGCAATCTTGAGGCCATGCTGCGCGCCGTGTCGCAGCATCGCCTCAAGCCCGTTGTCGACAGGGTCTTCCCCTTTGCCGAAGCCCCCGAAGCGTACCGCCACTTCCAGCAGGGCGACGTGTTCGGGAAGGTTGTCATCGACTGCGCCTGACCCAATTGCCCGCTTTTCAACCCCGAATCAGGAGAACGACCATGACCATCCGTGAAGCTTCCGCAGAATGGCAAGGCACGCTGAAGGAAGGCGGCGGCCGTCTGCGGCTTGGCAGCGGCGTCTTCGAAGGCGCCTATTCCTTTCCGTCGCGGTTCGAGGACGGTCCGGGCACCAATCCCGAAGAGCTGATCGGGGCAGCACATGCCGGCTGCTTCTCGATGGCGCTGACCTTCATCCTCGGCCAGGAAGGCCACGTCGCCCGCACCATCCGCACCGTCGCCAAGGTGCATCTCGGCGCGACCGCCGCCGGGCCGACGATCACCCGCATCGAGCTCGAAACGGAAGCAGAGATTCCCGGCCTTCAGCCTGCCGAATTCCAGCGTATGGCGGAGACGGCGAAGACGACCTGCCTTGTCTCTCGCGCTTTGGCCGGCGTTACAACCATCACCCTCAAGGCCGAGCTGGCCGCCACCACTGCCACGGAACAATGAAAACCAGGAGGTATGAGATGAGCCAGGACAGCATCACGAGCATTCATCCGGGCGACCACTCTAGCCAGACGGCCGAGATCATGCGTCGCTTCAACGATGTGTTCCAGTTGCACGATCCGTCCGCGCTTGCCGAGTTGGTGGCGCAGGATTGCGTTATCGAAAACACCGTGCCGGCGCCGGACGGCGCCCGCCATGCCGGCAAAGAGGCATGCATTGACCTATGGTCGGCGATCGCCAGCCAGCCCGGCACGCGCTTCGACCTCGAGGAAACCTTCGTCGCCGGTGAACGGGCGACGATCCGCTGGCGCTACTTCATGGCCGACGGCAACTCCATCCGCGGCGTCAACCTGATGCGTGTCGCGGACGAGCTGATCGTCGAGGCGATGGGTTACGTCAAAGGATAGAAGCGTTGCCCGGCACTCCCGTTCCCAGCCCGGAATCTCGCTCAAGTCGAGTTTCCGGGCCGGTTTTCTGGTCACTGGATGACGCGGTGCAGCTTCACCGTGGTGCTGGGACTGTTCTGGATGGTCTGGAAGATCACGCAATAGCGATCCGTGAGTTCGAGCAGTTGGTCGAGCTGACTTTGGGGAGCGTCGGTGTCGATGTCGAAGCGCAAGCGGATTTCCTTGAAGCCGACTGGAACACCCGCAGTCACGCCGAGCGTGCCGCGAAGATCGACGTCACCTTCCGCGGAAACTTCGGCGGACCTGATCGGAATTTCGAGCACGGCCGCCGCCGCGCGCATCGAGACACCGGCGCATGCGATCAGCGCCTCCAGCAGCATGTCGCCGGAGCACAGTTCCTGGCCGCTGCCCCCGGCCATCGGATGAATGCCGGCAAGCGCCAGCCCGCGTCCGGTCTCGACCTTGCAGGTCACGGTGGACGCGTCGGCGACGCCTTTGGCCTTCAAGGTGAGGAACGCGGCCTTCGCATCCCTGCGATAGAGATCCTTGATCGGCTCCTGCGTGGCGCGAAATGTTGCGATTTCCATGAACAATCTCCTGTCTTGAATTGTCGTTGTCAAAAATGGCGAGCAGTGGCCGGGCCTTATTCCGGCACCGCGATGCCGGAGCCGCCGAGCTCAGCCGGAAAGTCCCTGAGCTTGGGCAGCCCATCCTTCATCGGCAGCACGGTCTCAGCGTAGTTGACGTGAACCCCAGGCGTGAATTTCACGCCTGGTATGGTTGCCGCATAGACATCGACCAGGCCGAGCGGCGGATGAACGGTCATCAGATGACCACCGCATTTCGTGCAGAACTGGCGATCGCTCATTTCGGTCTTCTCGAACCCGGACAGGAACTCCGCGCCCCTGGTGACCTTGACGTTCTGAGGCTTCCACAGCGTGAAGGCGTTCACGGGAGACGCCGACCACGATCGACACGAACCGCAATGGCAATAGCCCATTGCCTCGGCGGCTCCGTGCACTTCGATTTCCACGGCGCCGCAAAAACACCCGCCCTTATGTACCGTCATGACATTTGTCCCTGGTTGGTTTCGACAGCACTCAGCGCCCTCTCTCGGCAGCGCTTGAGCACCGGTGCAGGTTTAGGAGTTCTGGCCGCGAACTGAATGATACGGCGTCCGCCTCGCTTGACAGCGCGTCCGGAACTCGAAAGGGATGGCTGACCGGCTAGCCGGGTGCGGGACGAAACGGAATGGCCGGGGATGCTCTGTCTGACCTGTTGAGGACGGTACGCCTTACCGGCGCGACGTTTTTTGACATTGAGGGCCACGAGCCGTGGGCCGTCTGCTCGCCGGCGCCATCGTCCATCCTGCCGAAGATCCTGCCCGGTGCGGACCATCTGATCTCCTACCATGTGGTAACGGCCGGTCGCTGCTTCGCGCGCATCGTCGGCCAGGAAGCGATCGCGCTGGAGGCCGGCGAAGTCGTCGTCTTCACCAGGAGCGACCCGCATATTATGTCCAGCAATCCGGCGCTGCGCGCCGATCCGCCGACAGCCGACGTTCTCGACATCGCAACAGCCGGCCGGATGCCGTTTTACATCAACTGCGCCGGCGACGGCGCGACCTCGGCCAGGCTGGTTTGCGGCTATCTCGCCTGTGATGCACAGCCTTTCAATCCACTGCTCGAGGCTTTGCCGCCGGTGATCAAGGCCGGAGCTGCCAAAGGCGATGGCGGCTGGCTCAGCCAGTTCATCAACCTGGCTGTCACGGAGGTGGCGCAAAAGCGCGCAGGCAGTGAAACGGTGCTCACCAAACTGAGCGAACTGATGTTTGTCGACGTGTTGCGCCGTTACTTGGAATCGCTGCCGCCACAAACCACGGGATGGCTGGCTGGCCTGCGCGATCCGCACCTGGCGAGGGCACTGGCGCTGATCCACGACCGGCCGGCGCATAACTGGACGGTGGAGGCGCTGGCGAAGGACTCCGCGCTGTCGCGCAGCGTGCTCGCCGAACGCTTCACCAGGCTGGTCGGCATGCCGCCAATGCATTATCTCGCCAAATGGCGCATGCAGATCGCCTCGGAGCTGCTCAGCGCCGGCTCCAGCAACATGGCCAGCATCGCCGCTGAAATCGGATACGAATCCGAGGCAGCGTTCAGCCGCGCCTTCAAGAAGATGATCGGCCTTCCGCCCTCCGCCTGGCGTCTAGGCATCCGGACCGGATCCGGAACCGACGAAGAGTAGGCCGATGCCTGCCAGATCCTGTTCTATCGATCAGCAAGCGCCAGCTTGGCCCCAAGCATGACAAAGGCGCCGGCGAAGGTGCGGCGCATCCAGGTCAGCACCATCGGCCGCGACACGACATGGCTCCGGATCGAGGCGGCAAAGATGCCGTAAGCGACGAAGACGACGAAGGTCAGCAGCATGAAGACGCTCGAGAGCTCCAGCATCTTGGCAAATGCGTTCGGTTCGGTCGTGCTGACGAATTGCGGCAGGAAGGCAAAGAAGAAGATCGACAGCTTCGGGTTCAGGATGTTGATCAGGATGCCGGAGGTGATGACCTTGGCTGCCGAGCGGGGTGCCGCGTTTTCATCGACGCTCAGGCCGCCCTTCTCCTTCAGCGTGTTCCAGGCCATGTAGAGGAGATAGGCGACGCCGAGATATTTCAGCGTCTCGAAGGCGACAGCACTTGTGTGCAGCAGCGCCGCCAGGCCGGTGATGGCGGCGGCCATATGCGGGATGATGCCAAGCGTGCAGCCGAATGCAGCAGTGATCGAGGCGCGCGCGCCTCGCGAAAGCCCGGCGCTCAGCGTGTAGAGAACGCCGGTGCCGGGCGAAGCCACGACGATCAGCGACGTCAACAGGAATTCGATGCTCATGGTTCCTCCAACGCCCTGCCCATGGTGGAAGCTATCGGGGGATGTGGGATGAGGCAAGGTGGGCGTCGGCTAGATCGTTGGCATCCCGTGCGCCTTGCGCGCCATCAGGCAATCGTCGCCGCCAGGCATGCAGGCGTGGCAGACGTCCGGGCGGATCTCGTAGATGCCGCAGGCTGTGTGCTTGCCGATCTCGCCCGTAAGCGCCGAACAGCGCACGCCCTCGCAGCGCATCCCGGACAGGTCGGCGGACACGAACTTTTCCGGAATCCGGTCAAGTTGCGCATCGTCCTCGGTCGAGAAGCGCGGCCATTCGGCCGAGTAGGAGCAGCAGGCGCCGCAGCTCTGGCAATCGAAAACCGGCTGGTCGTCCTGTTTTGACGACCGGATATCCCTGGCGGCCAACGCGACCAGCCCAGGCGCTGCGAGATTGCGATCGGCTTGGTGCGGCAAGGCGCTATTTCTTCTTGCCTGCCTTGCCCTTGGGCGTGGCGGCTGGCGCCTCGAACAGATCGGTCGCCGACGGTTCGGCGGCCTTCGGCGCGGCAGCGGGCTTGGCCTGCTTTGCAGTGGCAGCAGCCGGCGCTGCCGGCTGATCCTTGGTGGAAAACTTTATGGCCATGTCAGTCCTCGTCGGAAAAGCGGGATGATGGTGCGCGCGGATTGCGCAAGCGGCCGATCAGCGCCGAGACCGCCGTGATGTTCATTTCCTCGGGCGACCAGTTCCTCGCCTCGGCAATGTGGTGCGCCGCCAGTTCGCGATGCGTGCTGCCGCTATAGGCGGCATCCTGGTAGGTCACGCGCTCGTGGGTCTTTTTGTCCTCGCGGACATATTCGACCAGATAGTTCGGAGCTTCGGCACGGCCGCGCACGCCGACGCGCACCTGGGCATCGCCATGCGCGCGCTTGCAGCGCTCGAGCTTTTCCAGCACACGGCGGACATATTCGACCGGCTTGTCCAGGCCCGGGACCATGGACGCTATGGTCGCATCGGCATCGATCGGCGTGGGCGGTACGCGCTTGGTGGCCATCAGCGTTTGCCTGCCCGCTTTGGCAGCGCCGCAAGGACTGCGGCCGCTGCCATGTCGTCGGCTTCCTTTTCCTTGCGCAGTTCGCGCAAGCGCGCGGTCTTGGCTTCGCGCGCCTCGCTGACGGCATCACGCTCGGACAGGATGCGGTTGAGTGACATCGACTGGGTTTGCGTCTTGCTGAACAGCGAGCCGGCCTGGTCGGCAGTCTTGGATTGAGTGGTCAAAACTTTCTCCTGTCGGGAGCCTGGTGCCGATAGAGCGAGAGCGGTCTTCGATTACGACCAAAGCAATACGGCAGCGGGGCAGTATGGGCGGTTCAGATTGCTGGATCGTCCCTTAGCACGTTCCGGCCGGCGTGCGGCGCACTTTTAGCGGCATGACGCACAAAATGAAAAAGGCCAGGCACCGCCTGACCTTCCATGAAAGCGCCGCGCATCCAGTTGGATGCGCAAGGCGCTCCTTTCAGCCTTTCATCGGTGCCAGTACATCCGTGGTCACCGGAAGGCCGAATTCCTTATCAGGCCGCCTTCAACTGGTCGGCGGACATCTTGCCCGACTTGTTGTCGCGGGTCATCTCGTAGCCGAGCTTCTGGCCCTCGACGATGTCACGCATGCCGGCGCGCTCTACGGCCGAGATGTGGACAAAAACGTCGGCGGAGCCGTCGTCAGGCTGAATAAAACCAAAACCTTTGGTGGCGTTGAACCATTTCACTGTGCCGGTGGCCATGAAGAACCCTTTCCCTGGCAAATATTCGTTCACCATCGTGCGACTGCACAACAGCGTTTTGTCTCGATTTTTGATGGGGAAGTTCGTCAAAGGCGCGCATCATGCGCGGATAACAAAAGTCGGTCAAACAAATATCGACATGTTTCTTATAGACTTCTTTTAGCGCCGAGTCAATTTCTGGTTTGGCCGGAGCCCAAATTCAACCTGAGGGTGCCTGAGGCATAAGCCTCAACTGACGAGGTGGCGGAGCTCAAGGCGTTCCAAAAAATATTCCACGCCCCGGAACCAATCGCAAGCCGGCGCATTTCCGTGGTGTCAGCAATTCAGAGAGCATCTCGGTAATGCTGGCAAAAGAACGCCTCCCGCACATTAAACGGTGCGAGAGGCGTTCTTGTAAGTGCCCTTGTCTGACGCAATTCCCAGGGGAAAACCGTTTCACACTTTCCTTAAACTCACGCTGGCGGCCTACAGGATCGCGCTGATCAGCGGCAGGATCTCGTAGTGGAAACCGCGGCCGGAGCTCGACACCGGATCGCCGTCGGTGACCGCTCTTGCCTCGGCTTCGCTGCCGACACGCAGGATCAGCAGACCCCAAGGACCGGCCGGGTCGGCGACCGGCCCGGCCAGGATCATGGTGCCCTCGGCAAGCTTGCCGCGCAGATAGTCGGCATGCCGGCCCATCAACTCCCTCTCCTCCTCCGTCAGGGTGAAGGCGAAGTCCGGCCGAGGCGGGATCAGCCGGCAGTGGAAGATTGTTGGCGCGGTAGTCTCACGCGGTCCATCATTGCTGGCCATCGGTCACTCACCGTGATGTCATTAGTGGTCCTATTCGTCCGGGCCGGGTTCCGGCCAAGTCTCCTTCGCTGCTTCCGCATACCAGTGCCGCATCGCCGGCGTTGCCAACACGGCGTCGACGTAGGCGCGCGTGTCGGGCGCGAGCTTGCCGCCATAGGTGTCGAAGCGGGTGACGACAGGTGCATACATGGCATCGGCCGCGGTGAAATGACCGAACAGGAAGGGGCCGCCTTTGCCGTATTGTTCCCGGCACTGGCGCCAGATCGTTTCGATGCGCGCGCGCTGCATTTCGCCTTCGGCGTCGAGCGGCTTGTGGCCCTTCGGCCGGCGCAAATTCATCGGCCAGCCATAGCGCACCTCGCGAAAGCCGGAATGCATCTCGGTCGCCACCGAGCGAGCCAAGGCGCGGGCGCCGATATCCTGCGGCCAAAGTTTTTTCTCCGGAAACAGGTCGGCCAGATATTCAAGGATGGCAAGGGTTTCCCAGACAATCCTGCCATTGTGATTCAACACTGGCACAAGGCCGGTGGGCGAGACTTTCGCCAGAGCGGCAAAAGTCTCGGGCGTGCGCAGGCGCACGAAACCTTCCTCGAACGGGATCTCCAGATGCTTCATCGCCACCCATGGCCTCAGCGACCAGGACGAAAAGCACTTGTTGGCGATGATGAGCGTAAATTCAGCCAAGGCGGTCTCCCCAAAATTTCGTCACACTAGTCACACGATACGACGCGGCAAAGCGTTTCGGCGACCATATAAGCGACCAGATGCGACGATGATCGCCGCCCAGGGAACCTAAGCCAAGCCGGCCCGTTTGCCTCCTGCGAATGAATCCCCGGAATCCCAGGAGATGCAAAGATGGTGAACAAGGATCAGGTTGCCGGCGTGGCCAAGCAGGTCAAGGGCTCGGTCAAGGAGGCCGGCGGCAAGGCGACCGGCAACAGGCAGACCCAGGCCGAAGGCACTGCAGACAAGACCGCCGGCAAGGTGCAGAAGGTCTATGGCGACGTGAAGGACAAGATCAAAAAGGCGCTCTGACCCGATCTCGCAGGCAATGAGGAAGGCGGCTCAAGGCCGCCTTTTTCTTGTCAGAGGCTGAGACTCTTGCTGAAGGCGCTGGTGAACTTGACCTCGCCGTGGTCGCCGGCCGCCTCGCCCAGCACTACGTCCATGCTGTCCCCGGTTACCCTCACCAGCGCGAAGCCGCCCATATAGGCGGCCTTCGGCTTGAACAGGTCGAGGCCATCGCTCTTGTAGATCATCGGCACTTCGTGCTGATGGCCATGGAAGATGGCGATGACATTGTAGCCCTTCAGCGCCGCCAGCAGCGCCTGGCGGTCGGCCTCGCTCCACCAATGCGGCGCGCCTGCGCCGTCATCGTCATAGGTGCGCTTGGCCGGGTCCCAGCGCTCGACCGAGAAAGTGTCCCAGCCATAGTGCTGGAACAGGATGACGGGACGGCCATCCGCCGCGTAGGTCGCCAGATCCTGCTTCAGCCACGGCAGGCTGCTCACCGCGCCATGGCCGGTGTCGCCGGCAAAGCGGTGGGTCTGGACGAGATGCAGGCCGCCCCAGTCCCAGGAATAGCAGTCGGTGTCGACATCGTATTCGGTGGCCGGCACCGGCGGCTTGAAGAACACGCCGGGGCGGTGGTTGATCTCGACATAGTCGCGCAATTCACGCCGGTACCAGTCGACATGGGGCGGCGAGCCGTTCTGGTCGAGATCGTGATTGCCGAGGCCGACATAGACCGGCATGTGCACGCGATCGGGACCGACGCCCTGTTGATAGCGCTGGCTGAACTGCAACAGTTGCGTGCCTTCGCTGGGCTCGGTGATCTGGCCGCCGCCATCGTCGGTGATGTCGCCGCCGACAACGAGGCCGAGCGGCGCATCGATGCGGCCGCCGGCCGAACGCAGGCGGGTTGCAACGCCATCGATCTCGACTGGCCATTGCCGGCCGGCCAAGCCATTGAGGACAGCGACATTGCGCAACAGCGCGGCATCGGTCTTGCCTTCCTCCAGGCAGTTGGGGCTGAGGCCGCTCGACATGCGGCAGGCATGGACATCGGCGATGAACAGAAAGGTGGCGTCGATGGGCTGGATGCGCTTGCCGGTCTGGCCAAGCGCGGCGCGCGGCAGCATGCCAGCCATGGCAAGGCCGGCTGCCTGTGCGAGGAAATTGCGACGGGAGAGGACGAGCTTGCGATTCATGACCTGAAATTCAGCACAGCCGGCGCCCCACCGTCCAGTTGCCAGGAATGGCAGGTCGACACGGTACACTGGCTCTGGCATTTCTTGGGTCATGCTGGCGCGCGGCAAATACAAGCACAGGGGGATTTCATGAGAGCCGTTTCGATAGGCGTGGTGCTGGCTGGGTTGCTGCCGGCGGCTGCGGTGCATGCCGCCGATTGTGTCGACGCAAAATCGGCAAAGGCCGGCTTCGTTCTGGAAATGCCTGGCGTCCGCAGCGAGTTTCGGCCGGTGGCCGGCGGCATGGTGTCCGTCGCCAACACCTACGAATCGCAATCGCCGCAGACACAGTTCCTGTTTGCCGGCCTGGTCGAAGTGTTTCGCGACAGCGATACCGGACGGGTGGCGACGATCCCGTTTTCCGATCTGCGAAAACTGTTTCCGCTGAAGACTGGAGCCAAGAGCACGATCGAATTCGTCGAGCTGTCGCCGAACAAGCAGCCGAAGAGCACCAAGACGCTGAGCCTGGTCGTCAAGGGCAAGGAGACGTTCAGTGTCGGCGGCTGCAAATACAACGTGCTGGCCGTCACGGAGACCTTCAAGAACGGCGCCGGCGAAACGCTGGACACATTTACCGCGCTTTATGCGCCCGATCTGCAAGCGTCCCTCGCCCGGCGCTACGACGAAGGGACCAGCGCGGAATCGGTGAACGGTTACGAGACGATCAAGCCGCTTTCCAACTAGAACAGCGCAGTTCCGGCCTCAAGGTGTTCCCGGCCGCAGCAGGATCCTGCTACGCCGCTTCGCTCTGCTCGGGAATGGCGACGTTGAGCTGCCCTGAAGTTCGGCCAGGCAATCGCGCAGCACGCTGGCATCCTGTGCCGTCTTGGCCATCGACATGGCGCCGGAATAGGCGGCGATGGCGAGTGCCGCAAAGCGCTCGGGGTCGGTGCCCTGCTCCCTCCCCGACTGCTGGTCGGCTCGCACCTTGTCGGCAACCGCCTGACGCCATCCGGCAAAGATGCCGGCCAAAGCGGCGCGGAAATCCGGGTCAGCGAGCGACAGTTCATGCGCCAGATTGTTGAGCGGACAGCCGCGCACGAAGCCTTGCTGCTCAAGCTCGGTCGCCACCGCCTCGAATACCGCGCGCACGCCTTCGCGCGCCGAGCCTGCCGCCCGTACAGGGTTGATCCAGGTTTCATCGAGGGCCGCTGCCACGCGCTCCTCGATCACCGCCAGAGCGAGCGCCTTCTTCGTCGGGAAATGATGATGCAGCGCGCCGCCGCTGACGCCTGCGGTCGTCATCAACTCGCCAAGAGCGGATGCATGATAGCCACGCGCCTGGAACGACGCTTCGGCGACATCGAGCACCTTGTTGCGCAGCCCTTCGGGATCGTTGGTGCGTTTTCGCGGCGGCCCTTTCGGAGCCCGAGCAATCTCTGCTGACATTTGCCAACGATAGCAGATTGACAAAACAGGACAACCGATCTGTTTTATAAACCGGATGATCATCCTGTTTTTTGGAGACGACACAATGACCGTACCCCTGAATGCGCCTGCAACGGCAAAACTGCTCGCTTCGCCTGTCGTCGAGTTGCGGCAGTACACGCTGAAGCCGGGCCGGCGCGAGACGCTGATCGACATCTTCGACAGTCGGTTCATCGAAGGCCAGGAACACGCCGGCATGACCATCATCGGACAGTTCCGCGACCTCGACCGCCCCGACATGTTCGTCTGGCTGCGCGGCTTCGGTGGCATGGAAGCGCGGAAGCAGGCGCTCACCGCCTTCTATGACGGGCCGGTGTGGACGGCGCACCGCGACGCCGCCAATGCGACGATGATCGATTCCGACGATGTACTGCTCTTGAAGCCGGCATGGCCAGGCGCCGGCTTCGATCTGTCAGGCTCGCAGCGAGGCGCCATGCCGGCGGATGGAAAGTTGAGCGCAGACAATGGCTTGACCGGTGTTGTTGTCATCCAGATTCATCATCTGCGGTCTGGCGCCGAAGCCGATTTCGCCGGCAATTTCGAAACGGACGCCGTTCCGGTCCTTATCGGCGCCGGCGGACGGTTGCTTGGCGCCTTCATCACCGAGCACGCTGAAAACAGCTTTCCCCGCCTGCCGGTGCGCTTGAGCGAAAACGTCTTTATCGCGGTGACGGGTTTCGACAGTCCCGAGGCGCATGCCAGTTACGAAGCCGCAGTTGCCGCTTCGCCCCAATGGCAAGCGGCCGATGTGACCTGGCGGACCGAAACCTTGCGCCTGACGCCGACGTCGCAGTCGCTGCTGCGGTAACCGGATCGGCACGCGGCCAACCGAAGTTCATACTGAGCGATAGGCCGGCGGCTTGACCGCCCTCGCCGATCGGCATTGCCTTCGTGACGCGGGCAACAGCGAGAGCATTCGATGCGACTTGGCCTTCAATGAGACTTTCTGGCAAGCGAGCACTGGTGACCGGCGGCTCGGACGGCATCGGCCTGGCGATATCGGAAGCTTTCTTGCGCGAGGGCGCCGACGTGCTGATCGTCGGTCGCGACACCAGCAAGCTCGAGACCGCCCGCGAGACACTTGCGGCGGCGGGCAACGTCGGCACCCAGTCGGCCGATCTCTCGACCTCGTCCGGCATCGATGCCGTGGTCGATCGCGCGAAAGCAACCGGCCCGCTCGACATCCTCGTCAACAATGCCGGCGTCGCTTATCTGGTGCCTTTCGAGACCGTCACCGAGCACCAATTCCAGCAATCCTTCGCGCTCAATGTGACGGCGGCGTTCTTCCTTACCCAGCGGCTGCTGCCGCATCTCGGCGCCAACGCCTCCGTCATCAATATCTCGTCCTACTTCGCCGACAAGATGATCCCGAAGCGGCCGTCGAGCCTGTATTCCTTGTCCAAGGGCGCGCTGAATTCGCTGACCAAGTCGCTGGCCTTCGAGCTTGGTCCGCGCGGCATCAGGGTCAATGCGATTGCGCCCGGCACGGTCGACACCGCCATGCGGCGCAAGTCGATCGACAACCTGCCGGCGGCAGCGCAAGCCGAGCTGAAAACCTATGTCGAGCGCAGCTACCCGCTCGGCCGCATCGGCCAGACCAGCGATCTTGCCGGCATCGCCGTCTATCTGGCCAGCGACGAGGCGGCGTGGACCAGCGGCGGCATTTTCGCGATCGATGGCGGGTATACGGCGGGGTGACCGTTTGGACGGCCCTCGGCCTCGAACAAGCGGAGCACTTGACCAAACTTCCGATACCGCGTCTGTCTGCAGATTGAGCAATGCTTCAGACATTCGTGGTGCCATGCCGTCTATCGATCCACTGATCCTCTTCTACACAACGTTCTTCAGCAAACCCGTCGATATCGCGTCGATACAGTGCGAAATGCCCGGGCGGTGGACACTGGACAAACGACGGATTTCCGAGGCCGCGGCAGTCGTCTTCCATATTCCGAACTTTCGCGAAGTTGGCGATGCCTACAAATACCCTGGTCAATATTGGGTCGCCTGGTCGATGGAATGCGGCCAAAACTACAAGCGACTTGCCGACCCCAAAATCATGCGGCACTTCGATATCATCATGACGCATGAATCCCGGTCCGATGTCTGGGTACCCTACCTTCCGCGTGCGGTGTGGTGGAAAGATGCGCTGGCCAGACCAATCGTGCCGAAAACGGAAGAAGCGCCGGTCGCACTCTTCCAGTCGGCCGGCCTGAATTATAGCGGCCGTGTCGATTTGGCGAACGAACTGGCGCGCCACATCAAGATCGATTCTTATGGCCGATATAGCAACAACCGATCGGTCTCTGGCCCCGATCTGGGCTCGAAGACCAAGATCGAAACCATTGCGCGGCACAAATTCTGCCTGGCCATGGAGAACTCGATCGAGGCCGACTATGTCACCGAGAAAATCTATGACGCGTTCATGGCGGGCACGGTGCCGATCTACCTTGGCGCTCCTAATGTGGACGAGTTCGTTCCGGAGCACTCCTTTATTGACGCCAGTGCCTTCGCCAGCGCCAGCGATCTTGCAGCCTATCTCCAGCACCTGATCGCAACGCCGCAAGACTACGAGGCTTATTTCGACTGGCGCTCAAAGCCATTGCCCGACAATCTCGTCAAACGGGTGCAATCATTGGAAACACCCGCGTTCTGCAGACTGATGAGCGTCGTGCGCCAGCGTCTGGAGGCGCGGACAAGCACGCCTTCCGGACGGCGAACACTTCCGTTCGGCTATAGAGCCTATCTCAGGACAAAGCTGCGCCGTTGGAGGAAAAAGGTTCCGAGCTGACGGTCCGCGATCAGGCGCGCTTTCAGCAAAATACCGAGGACAAAGAGCGTCTCTTGCGACGTCGAGACGGCTTCGACCTTGCCGCAATGCATCTTGGAAAACTCCGAGGCCATGTGGAGGCGCTCCCAGGGTGGACTTGAAATTCTCGGCTTCGCGATCCGAAGCTCGATCCGGATGCGATGCCGGATTTTGGTCGGGAAACTGAACAGAAGGACAAGTGCATAAGCTACCTCATCGCTGCTGTTGCCAGTGAGACGCCGGCACGGATGGTAGTTTGTGTGGCAGCGTCGCTCGTAGGTAGAGTAGGTAGACATGAATTGCGCATTGCTGATCCTGGGGGAAGTTTGCGTAGAGCAATCCGCCAGCTCGACATGATCTTATCGAGCTAAATCCGCAAGTTTCCGTCCACTTTATGGGATCAAGCCGCACTGAGGAGCAATTTCCTTCACACGAAAGTGGAGGGTGCAGGATCCCGAAGGGCGGCGCTACTGCTTCAACCGATTTACTGCCTGCCGGCCGCAATCTCTGCTTGAAGGCCATTGTGCAACGCGATACGCCGTTGCCGAATTCGATCGTCGGAGAGACAAGTGACCGCTGCCAGGACCAGAACCGAAACCGACACGTTCGGCCCCATCGAGGTTGCCGCCGACCGTTACTGGGGCGCGCAGGCGCAGCGTTCCCTCGGCAATTTCAGGATAGGCTGGGAAAAGCAGCCGGCCTCGATCGTGCGTGCGCTCGGCATCGTCAAGCGAGCGGCGGCGGAAGCCAATATGGAGTTGAAGCGGCTCGATCCGGCAGTCGGCAAGGCGATCATCGAGGCGGCGCAAGAGGTGATCGACGGCAAGCTGAACGATCATTTCCCGCTGGTCGTCTGGCAGACCGGCTCGGGCACGCAGTCCAACATGAACGCCAACGAGGTGATCTCCAACCGGGCGATCGAACTTCTGGGCGGCGTCATGGGCTCGAAGAAGCCGGTGCACCCCAACGACCACGTCAATATGAGCCAGTCGTCGAACGACACCTACCCGACAGCCATGCACATCGCGTGCGCCGAGCGCATCGTGCACGATCTGCTGCCGGCGCTGAAGCATCTCCACGCTGCGCTCGAGGTCAAGACGAATGCCTTCGCCCACATCATCAAGATCGGCCGCACCCATACGCAGGACGCGACACCCCTCACGCTGGGCCAGGAATTTTCCGGCTACGCCGCGCAGGTGGCCTCTTCGATCAAGCGCGTCGAGATGACGCTGCCCGGCCTGCAGGAACTGGCGCAGGGCGGCACCGCCGTCGGCACCGGCCTCAACGCGCCGGTCGGCTTTGCGGAAAAGGTGGCGGCGCGCATCGCCGAAATCACCGGCATCGCCTTCGTCACCGCGCCGAACAAGTTCGAGGCGCTCGCCGCGCACGATTCCATGGTGTTCTCGCATGGCGCCATCAACGCGGCGGCCGCCGCCCTCTTCAAGATCGCCAACGACATCCGCTTCCTCGGCTCCGGCCCGCGCTCGGGCCTCGGCGAACTGTCGCTGCCGGAAAACGAGCCGGGTTCCTCGATCATGCCGGGCAAGGTCAACCCGACCCAATGCGAGGCTCTGACGCAGGTCTGCGTGCAGGTGTTCGGCAACAACGCCTCGCTGACCTTCGCCGGCAGCCAGGGCCATTTCGAGCTCAACGTCTACAACCCGCTGATGGCCTACAACTTCCTGCAGTCGGTGCAGCTGTTGGCCGACGCTTCGATCTCCTTCACCGACAATTGCGTCGTCGGCATCGAGGCGCGCGAAGACAACATCAAGGCCGCGCTCGACCGCTCGCTGATGCTGGTGACGGCGCTGGCGCCGACGATCGGGTACGACAATGCCGCCAAGATCGCCAAGACCGCGCACAAGAAGGGCACCACCTTGCGCGAGGAAGCACTGGCCACCGGGCTGGTCAGCGAGGCAGACTACGACCGGCTGGTGCGGCCGGAGGACATGACGCATCCGGGTTAAGCGATTCCAGGGGAAGTGCCTTCCTCGAAGCGCGCAGCCCTTCCTCTTTGGAATTGCGTCAACTAGAAATCCGAATTGTGTGGCGGGACAATTTGCTCCCGCCGCTGCTGGCCGCGACAAGAATTTTGCGTCGGTCGAACGATCCCGAAATGTACGTCCTGTGAACAATGTGTCGCCGGACTGGCGGCTTTGGTGAACAGTCGGCTTGGTCTATCTGACGGGACATCAACCCTTTTCGGAGAGCCACCATGTCCATCAACACTTCCGCTGCCGGCGCCGGCATCGCGTCCAACAGCTCCACCACCATCCTGCTCGGCCGCATCCTGCTCGCCGCCATCTTCCTGCTTTCCGGCTTCGGCAAGCTCACCGCCATTTCCGGCACCGCCGGCTATTTCGGCGCCATGGGCCTGCCGGTGCCGACCATAACGGCCATTGTCGTCGGCCTGATCGAATTGCTCGGCGGCCTTGCCGTGCTCGTTGGCTTTCAGACCCGCATCGCCGCCTGGGTGCTCGCGGTCTTCACCATCGCCTCGGCCTTTGTCGCCCATACCGGCTGGGCCGACCAGAACCAGATGATCCATTTCCTGAAGAACGTCGCCATCACCGGCGGTTTCCTGCTGCTGGCTTCCTCGGGCCCTGGCGCCTACTCGATCGACGCCAAGCGCGGCTGAGCTTTCCCTCCCAAGCCTGAAAAAAGCGGCGTGGAATTTCCACGCCGCTTTTTCGTTGTCTGCCCAAGCGCGCGCCCGCCCCATCCCTGCTAGGATCGGTCTCGAAACAGCCTGCGGACAGACAACGGAGATGACCATGCCCCGCGATGCATTGCTTCTGATTTCCCGGCTGCTGCTCGCCGCCCTGCTCGTTCCCTCCGGCTACCACGCGCTCGCCGACATTGCCGGGACGAGCGGCTATTTCGCCGGCCTCGGCATGCCATTGCCGACGCTTGCCGCCTGGGGCACCGGGCTGTTCGAGTTGATTGCCGGTCTCTTGATACTGGTCGGCTTTCAGACGCCGGTCGTTGCGATACTTCTTGCCGCTTTCTGCATCGTTGCAGGCTCCATCGGCCACTACGGCCAGGGCGGCGATGACCCGATGCTCACCTTCCTGCACCAGCAGATGCTGATGAAGGATATTGCCATCGCCGGTGGATTCCTGGCGCTAGCCATGGCCGGCGCCGGGGCTTGGTCGATCGACGGGCGCCGCGCCGCGGTCTGATATCGTCAAATATCGTCCCGGTTGAACCATCGACGCCCGTGCCAGGTCGACCCCCACTCCGTCTCGGCTTCGTCGAGCCACCTCTCCCCCGATCGACGGGGTAGAGGAAGGGCGCGAGCCTATTGCCGCCAACGCTTTCCAACGAGGCTCCCTTCCCTTTCCCTCCGGAGGGGGAGGTGGCGCTGCGAAGCAGCGACGGATTGAGGAAGCCGGTGCTCGAACGCGAGGCCGACGACGACATGGTTTTGCTGTCAGGCCGCGCCTACTTCACCGACACGCTCTGCCCACCCTCGACCGCCAGCACCAGCCGGCGGTTGGTGATCCGCGCCAGTTGCGCCAGCCGTCCGGCCGGGCGTTCGCCGTAAAGATCGGAAAGTGAGGCCGGCAGCACCAGCGCCAACGTGCCATTGCCGCGGTTTTCCCATTTCAGCCGCGGCATGACGCCGGGCATGGCCGCCGTCAGCAGATAGACGACGCGCAGCACCGCCGCCAGGATGCGGGCGCGCTCGAGATAGCGCGGCGTCGCCAGGCCGCGGATTTCCGGCGCCGCATCGTTGAACACGCCTTCGTGGCGGAACAGGCCGACCAGCGCCAGGAAGGCACGGCCGGGGTGATCGACGCCAATGAAGGAGGCGTGGGCAATGATGTTGAGCGACTGCTTGCCGCGATATTCCGGGTGTGCGCGCCAGCCTATATCGGCCAGCAGACAGGCAGCGTGGCGATAGCGCGCCTCATCCTCCGTCTCGTCGATGCCGAAGGCGGCAAAGGTCTTGTCCGTCCATTCGACAAGCTCATGCGCATGGGTGACCGAGCGCGACCGCAGCCGCGCCAGTTCCTCCGAAGCGGAGACCAGCGGATCGGCCTTCTGCTCGGCAGGGTCGAGCAGCGAATAGAGAAACCCTTCGCGCACGCCCAATGCCGAGACGATAATCTTCGACGGCTGCATCGCCGCCATGATCTCCTGCAGCACGACCGCGCCATAGGGCAGCAGCGAACGGCGGTTCTTCGACACACCTTCGATGCCCTTGACCTTCTCGATCTCGCCTTTCGCCACCTGCTTCAGGAAATTGGCGGCGCTTTCGACACCGATCTCATAGTGGTGCATGACGCCAAGCGGGTAGTTGGTCATTTCCATGTGCAGCCGGGCAAGGTTTCGCCAGGTGCCGCCAACGGCGTAAAAGGGCCGTCCCGGCCCGCCCTTCAACAATTTGGCGCGCGCCAGTTCGTCGCGGGTGATCTTTGCCGCCTGGGCGAGCGAATTCCTGGCCATGTCCTGCAGCCGCAGGCCACCCAGCGGCAGCGTGATGCCGTCGCCGATCGCCTCGCCATTGATGTCGATAAGCTCCAGGCTGCCGCCGCCAAGATCGCCGGCAATGCCATTGGCGGGGTGGAAGCCCGAAATGACGCCAAGCGCCGAATAATGCGCCTCCTGCCGGCCAGTGAGCACGCGGATCTCGGTCTTGAGCACATCCTGGGCCCGGTGGATGAAATCGGGGCCGTTGATCGCTTCGCGGGCCGCGGCCGTTGCCAGCACAAACATGTGCTCCGCACCCGCCTGGTCGGAGAGCGCGCGGAAACGGCGGAACTCCTCCATCGAGCGCGTCACCGCCTCGGGATCGAGCTTGCCGGTCGAAACGATGCCGCGGCCGAGACCGGCCAGCATCTTTTCGTTAAACAGCAAGGTCGGCGAGCGCGCCAGCCCTTCATAGACGACAAGGCGGATCGAGTTCGAGCCGATGTCGATGATGGACAGCGGCCGGCGATCCTGCAGCCGGCCTTGGGACGTTGAAATCATCAGCCGGTGTTCTTCTTGCGACGCTTGAACTGCGCGATGCGCTTGGGCGCATGCGACTTCAGCGCGTCACCCCGTCCCGACAGGCTCGGATTGGTCATGAAATATTCCTGCGCGTTGAACGGTTCCTCACCCTCCTCCAGCACGACGCGCCGGGAGGTTCCGTCAGCCAATACGTCGAAACTTTGCTGGTTGTCCATGATGTTGCCCAGCATGATCTGGCCAAGGATCTGTTCATGCACCGTTGGATTGGTGATCGGCACCATGGTCTCGACGCGGCGGTCGAGATTACGTGGCATCAAGTCGGCCGAGGCGATGTAGACGATCGCCTCGTCCGACGGCAGGCCATGGCCGTTGCCGAAGCAGTAGATGCGGCTGTGTTCGAGGAAGCGGCCGACGATCGACTTGACCCTGATGTTTTCCGACAGGCCGGGCACCTGCGGCCGCAGGCAGCAGATGCCGCGCACGACGAGATCGATCTCGACGCCGGCACGGCTGGCGTCATAGAGCGCGTCGATGATGTTGGGATCGACGAGCGCGTTCATCTTCATCCAGATGCGCGCCGGACGGCCAGCCAGCGCGTAGGCGACCTCGTCGGCAATGTGCTTGAGGATACGGCTGCGCAGCGTAAACGGCGAGATGGCGATCCGCATCTCATCGGTCGGCTCGGCATAGCCGGTGATGAAGTTGAACAGCTGGGCGACATCGCGCGCGATCGTCGGATCGGTGGTGAAGAAGGACAGGTCGGTGTAAATGCGCGCTGTCACCGGATGGTAGTTGCCGGTGCCGAGATGCACATAGTTACGCAGCTTGCCGTCCTCGCGCCGCACCACCAGCGACATTTTCGCATGGGTTTTGAGTTCGAGGAAGCCGAACACGACCTGGACGCCGGCGCGTTCGAGGTCGCGCGCCCAGCGGATGTTGGCTTCCTCGTCGAAGCGCGCCTTGAGCTCGACCAGGGCGGTCACCGACTTGCCTGCCTCGGCCGCGTCGACCAAGGCGCGCACGATCGGGCTGTCGTTGGAGGTGCGGTAGAGCGTCTGCTTGATCGCCACCACCTCAGGGTCGGCCATCGCCTGGCGCAGGAATTGGACCACCACGTCGAAGGATTCATAGGGGTGGTGGACGACGATGTCCTTCTCGCGGATGGCCGCGAAACAGTCGCCGCCATGCTCGCGGATGCGCTCGGGAAAGCGTGGATTGTAGGGGGTGAACTTCAGGTCGTCGCGCGGCACGGCGACGATCTCGGAAATCTGGCTGAGCGCCAGCGGGCCGGTCAGAACGCTGATGCGACTCGAAGAGACGCCAAGCTCGCCGGCGACGAACTCGCGCAATTCGCCGGGCATCGACTTGTCGAATTCGATGCGGATGACCGAACCGCGGCGGCGGCGCTTCAGCGCCGTCTCGAACAGGCGCACGAGATCTTCCGACTCTTCCTCGACCTCTATATCGCTGTCCCGGATGATGCGGAAGGTGCCTGAACCCTTGACCTCATAGCCGGGGAACAGCTTGCCGATATAGAGGCCGACAGCCTCCTCCAGTGGAATGAAGCGAACGTGCTGCTTGCGGTCGGGCAGACGGATGAAGCGCTTCAGCGCCACCGGCAGGCGCAGAAGCGCGCTCATCTCCTCGCCATTCTTGCGATGGCGCAATTGCAGCGCCATCGAGAAGCCGAGATTGGGAATGAACGGAAACGGATGCGCCGGGTCGATCGACAGTGGAGTCAGCACCGGGAAAACCTGGTCCTGGAAATGGTCTTCCAGCCAGACTTTTTCATCCTTGGTCAGTGCATCGCGGGTGATGCTCTCAATGCCTTCCTTGTTGAGCAGCAACATCAGCGCCGAAAGGCTATTCTGCTGGTCCTCCTGCAGCCGCTCGACCTCGCGCAGTAATTGTTCCAGCTGCTGCTCCGGCGTGCGGCCGTCGGGGCTCTTGAGCGCAATGCCTTCGCGCACCTGGCCCGCAAGGCCGGCGACGCGGACCATGAAGAATTCATCGAGATTGGCGGCCGAAATCGACAGGAAACGGACGCGTTCGAGCAGCGGATGGTGCTCGTTCTGTGATTCCTCGAGCACACGCCGGTTGAACTGCAGCCAGGAGAACTCACGGTTGACGAACCGATCGGGGTTGCCGCCCTCGGGGCTCGCCACCTCGACATTGATGAATTCGCTCTGCACCGGCTTCAGTTCGTTCATGGTTCCTGCTCTTCCCCGCCAACCGTCCCTTGGAGCGCCGCTGGACGTGCCATGCCTCTAACACGCTTTTGTGACGCATGGCCCTTCGGCGAAAACCGTTCCGATTTCAGGGACATGCACTTAACCGGCTCACCGTATCCTCTGACAGGCTTTTGCGACAGTTTCATTTCATCGATCTTGCAAACAGGCCTGTTATGTTCCAGATGCTTTTCGACGAGATCAAGGAGACGACGATGGCAGGCGGTTCCATTCCCCACTTCCAGAACGATGCGGGCCATCCGGCAATCGACATCGGCGTCAAGGAATTCATGTGCACCGGCGCCAACCCGCCCTTCGACCATCCACACGTGTTCCTCGACATGGGCGACGACAATGAAAAGGTCTGTCCCTACTGCTCGACGCTCTACCGCTATTCGGCGAAGCTGAGGGCGACGGAAACGCTGCCGGCTGGTTGCCTTTATATCGACCAGGCCGCCTGATCCTTCCGCGACAAGCCCGATGGAAGACATCAGGTCCCGGCAGGTCATAATCGCCGGGGCCGGCATCGCCGGGCTGACCGCTGCCCTTGCCTTCGCCGGACGGGGTTATCCGGTAAAGCTGATCGAACAGGCACAGCACCTAGAAGCGGCCGGCGCCGGCATCCAGCTTTCGCCCAACGCAACACGCATTCTTGGAAAACTCGGCGTGCTCGACCGACTGCTGCCCGCAGCGTTGCGGCCGGAAGCGGTCGTGCTCAAGGACGCCGGGACGCTGCGCGAACTGGCGCGGGTACCGCTCGGGCACGCCGCCGAAGCGCGCTGGCAGTCGCCCTATCTTGTCGCCCATCGCGCAGATCTGCAGGCAGCGCTGCTGGGGCAAATGGCTGAACGGTCGCAGATTGAGCTCATCACCGGCGCCCGCGTGACCGGCATCGTCAAAGACGCGCAATATGTCGCCGTGACCGCCGAAGTGGACGGCCGCGAGATCGAGGCACGCGGCAAACTGCTGGTCGGCGCCGACGGCGTCTGGTCGGCGGTCCGGGCGCAACTCGCAGGCGAGGACTTCGTCAAAAGCCGTTTTTCGGGCGAACTCGCCTGGCGAGTCACGATCGCGGCCGACGGTGCGGCCGGAGAAGGCTTTGTCGCGATCGGCGCCGCCGACTGCGTCACCACGTTCCTGCATCCTGGCTTCCACATGGTCGCCTACCCCGTCAGCAAAGGCCGGGCCTTCAATCTCGCCGCCTTCACCAAGGGTGAGCGCATGGCCGAAGGTTGGTCGGGCCATGCCGATCCCGCGATCCTCACGGCTGCCCTGCGCGGCACCGCGCCGGGCCTGACGAAGCTTGTGGCACTGGCCGGCCCATGGACGGCCTTTCCGATCCACACCGTCGAACAACAGCGGTGGACGAGCCCGCGGGGCATCGCGCTGATCGGCGACGCTGCGCATGCGATGACGCCGTTTGCCGCACAGGGCGCGGCAATGGCGATCGAAGATGCCATCACGCTTGCCGACGCTATCGCCGATTTCCCTGGCGATCTGCCCAGAAGTTTTCAAATCTGGGAAAATCTTCGGCGGCCGCGTGTCGCCAAGGCCGCGCGTCGTGGGGCCGTAAACCGCCTCGCCTGGCATGCTGCCGGCCCGGTGGCGATCGCCCGCAATCTGTTCCTGGCCATGCGCTCGCCCGACAAGCTCGCCGCCGACCTCGACTGGCTCTATGGATGGCGAGCGGACACTCGGCAGTCTAGATCGTCGACGTAGCGATCCTTCCCACTCCCCTCTGTCCTGCCGGACATCTCCCACTCAAGGGGGGAGATTGGATGTCGCCGTCGCCTTCGCCAAAATCGCCGGCGTTGCAGCAGGAGCGCGGGCAAAACGGCTGATCTCCCTCTTGCGGGGGAGATGGCCGGCAGGCCAGAGGGGAGTGCTGTCCCGCTGACTTCAAAAGATCCAACACTGTCGCGGTGCGATGAAGGACTGCTAGTTATAAAACCGCATTGAAAATCCCAGCGAGGCCGGCAGCGGGTTCCACCAGCCGGTGCGCAGGCCGGCGGTGCGCAGGCCGGCGGCTGTCCAGGTGTTACAGCCGACAAGCGCGTTGAAATGGCCGTTCGCCTCGAAGAAGCGGTCGAAGCTGGAATAGGCGGCGTTCTCGATGACGACCGGACCATGCGGCCCTTGCTGGAAACTCGCGTCGATATAGTCGAGCAGCGCTGCAAAACGTTCCTCATCGATGTCAAAACCGGTGACAGCAGGGTGCGGCTCGGCGATGGCCCCGGCGATATCGACATGCATGACCGAGGCGTCCAGTGTCAGCGCCTTGAGGACGGGCACTGCTTTCAGCTGCGACCAGCTCGGCGTCTCCAGATAGAAGGCCCGGCCGCCCCAGCCAAAGACGATGTAGCGCACTTCCGGGGCGTCGACAGGGATGCCGGCAGCGACCAGGAAATGGAAGCGCCGGCGCACCTCGTCATCGACGGGAATGGCGATGTCGGTGTGGATCGGATTCTCCAGCACCAGAATATGGCGCGTGCCCTCACCCGCTGCTGACGCCGGCCACAGCGGACGCGGCACCAGCGTGCCGAGCGTGGCAGCGAGCGCGACCACGATAATCAGCATGGCCACGAAACGCAGGGCTTTTCTCATGCGGCGGCGGCTTTGTGTTTCAATGGAGAAGATCGACCCCAGATAGCAAAAGAGCCCGGCCGCATTGCGGCCGGGCTCTTTTGGTTCGCATGAAAATGCTCAGTGCAGGATCTGCGACAGAAACAGCTTCGTGCGCTCGTGGCGCGGATGGTCGAAGAACTCGGCCGGCGTGTTCTGTTCGACGATCTGGCCCTGATCCATGAAGATCACCCGGTTGGCGACTTTGCGGGCAAAGCCCATTTCGTGGGTGACGCACAGCATGGTCATGCCTTCCTCGGCCAGGCCCACCATCGTCTCCAGCACTTCCTTGATCATTTCTGGATCGAGCGCCGAGGTCGGCTCATCGAACAGCATGATGCGCGGATTCATGCACAGCGAACGCGCGATCGCCACGCGCTGCTGCTGGCCGCCCGACAGCTGGCCCGGATATTTGTTGGCCTGTTCGGGGATCTTGACGCGCTTGAGGAAGTGCATCGCGATTTCCTCGGCCTGCTTCTTCGGCGTCTTGCGCACCCAGATCGGTGCCAATGTGCAGTTCTCCAGGATGGTCAGATGCGGGAACAGGTTGAAGTGCTGGAACACCATGCCGACCTCGCGGCGCACCTCGTCGATCTTCTTGAGATCGTTGGTGAGTTCCTTGCCGTCGACGATGATCTTGCCCTTCTGGTGCTCTTCCAGCCGGTTGATGCAGCGGATCATGGTCGATTTGCCCGAGCCCGAAGGACCGCAGATGACAATGCGCTCGCCGCGCATCACCTTGAGGTTGATGTCCTTCAGGACATGGAACTCGCCATACCATTTGTGCATGCCGATGATGTCGATTGCGACATCGGTGGTCGAGATGTGCATCTTCTTGGCATCGACCTTGATCTCTTCGGCGCTGACCGCGTTTTCTATGACCATGGCAGGTTCCCCTTTTTGTTCTGTCTTTTAGCTATGATGCATGTCGTTGTCCCAAAACCGCTAAACACTTTTGGGCGACATGCATCAACGTTTGTGGCCGGTGTCGAGCCGGCGTTCCGTGTACATCGAATAGCGCGACATGCCGAAGCAGAACAGCCAGAAGACGAAGGCTGCAAAGATGAGACCGGATCTCGCGGTCTGTGGCGTCGCCCAATTGGCGTCCGAGAAGTTCTGCTTGACGACGCCAAGCAGGTCAAACATCGAGATGATGATGACGAGGCTTGTGTCCTTGAACATACCGATGAAGGTATTGACGATGCCGGGGATGACCAGCTTCAGTGCCTGCGGCAGCACGATCAGCACCATCTTCTGCCAGTAGCCCAGGCCAAGCGAATCCGCACCCTCATACTGGCCCTTGGGGATCGCCTGCAGGCCGCCGCGCACCACTTCGGCCATATAGGCGGCGGCAAACAGCGAGACGCCGATCAGCGCCCTGAGATATTTGTCGAACGAAACCCCGGCGGGCAGAAACAGCGGCAGCATGACGCTGGCAAAGAACAGAACGGTGATCAGCGGGATGCCGCGAACGAACTCGATGAAGACCACGCACAGTGTCTTGACGATCGGCATCTTGGAGCGCCGGCCGAGCGCCAGCACGATGCCCATCGGCAGCGACACGGCAATGCCGACAAAGGACAGACTCAGCGTCACCAGCAGCCCGCCCCATAGCTGGGTCTCCACATGCGGCAGGCCGAAGATGCCGCCGACCAGGAGCACGAACGCGATGATCGGCAGTGCCAGGAATAGAAGAATGGCGTTCAACCCCTTCCGCGGCACGCGTGGCATCAGCAACGGCACCAGCAGCGCCACGAACAGGACGGCGACCAGGATCGGCCGCCAGCGCTCTTCCAGGGGATAGCGGCCAAGCATCAACTGGCCGAACTTCGCGTTGACGAAGGCCCAGCAGGCGCCTGACCAGCCGTCCGGCTGGATGCCGCCTTGCGCCACCGTGGCGCATACAGTCCGGTCCGGCCCCGTCCACTGGGCGTTGATGAAGGCCCAGTTGACGACGGGCGGCACGATCATCACCACCAGCGCAATAGCCACTACAGTCAGGATGACGTCGCCCACCGAACCGATCAGGTTCTTGCGAACCCAGGCCAAAGGCCCCCGCACGCCGGCCGGGGCTTGTTGAGCGAGTGCCATTTCGGTCCGCACCCAGGAGGTATCATGTTCCTGCATGGTCTTACCTCTCCACCAGCGCCATCCTGGCGTTGACCACATTCATCACCGCCGACGTCACCAGGCTGATGATGAGATAGACGACCATCATGATCAGCACACCCTCGACCGCTTGACCGGTCTGATTCAGCACTGTGCCGGCGATCGCCGTCAGGTCGGGGTAACCGATGGCAATGGCCAGCGACGAGTTCTTTGTCAGGTTGAGATACTGGCTGGTCAGCGGCGGGATGACGATCCGCATGGCTTGGGGAACGACGACAAGCCGCAGGATAGATCCCGGCCGCAGCCCCAAGGCGCCAGCCGCTTCGGTCTGACCCTTGCTGACGCCGAGAATGCCGGCGCGCACGATCTCGGCGATGAAGGAGGCCGTGTAACAGGACAGCGCCAAATAGAGAGACAGGAACTCCGGCCCGATCTGAAAGCCTCCGGTCAGGTTGAAGGTCGATTGTTTTGGAAAGTCGAAGCTCAAGGGAAAGCCGCTCAGTGCATAGGCCAGGAGCGGAAGGCCGACGATCAGCGCCGCCGAAGTCCAGAATACGGGAAACTGCTGGCCGGTTGCCATTTGCCGCTGGCGTGCCGTGCGCGCGACAAAAAAAGCCATGGCGATGCCGACAAGCAAGGCGACAAACATCAGCCAGGAGCCGTCGCCCCAGATAGCGCGCGGAAAATAGAAACCGCGTTGGTTGAGGAAAGAGCCGAACGGCAAATTGAAACTGTCGCGAGGCGCCGGCAGTACCGCGAGCACGCCTGAATACCAGAAGAAGATCACCAGCAGCGGCGGGATGTTGCGGAACACCTCGACATAGACCGTGCAAATCTTGCGAACCAGCCAGTTGCGCGATAACCGGCCGACGCCGACAATGAAGCCAATGATGGTCGCGGTGATAATGCCGGCAACGGCGACGATAATGGTGTTGATAAGCCCGACGACAATGGCCTGGCCATAGGTCGAATCGGAATCATAAGCGATGGGCCTGACTGGAATGTCAAAGCCTGCTCGGTTGTTCAGGAAGCCAAAACCGGAAGTAATATGCAGGCGCTGCAGGTTGACGATGACGTTGTGGACGATCCACCAGACGCCCGCCACCAGCAAGATGACAACCACCGCCTGGAAGAAAAACCCGCGGACTTTCGGATCGTTGATGAAGGAACCGCGGCTCGGCTCCTCGCGAAGAACTTCCTGCGACGCCATTGCTCATCCCCTGGAAAGAGAAACCGGAAGGCAGATGATCTGCCTTCCGGATCACATTTCGATCAGCGGATCGGCGGTGCGTATTGCAGGCCGCCCTTGGTCCACAGCGCATTGATGCCTCGCGCGATCTTCAGCGGGCTGCCGGTGCCGACATTGCGCTCGAACATCTCACCGTAATTGCCGACTGCCTTGACGATGTTGACGACCCAGTCATTGCTCACGCCAAGGTCGGTTCCGATCTTGGTTTCGGCTTCCTGACCGAGCACGCGCTTGATCTCCGGATTATCCGAGGTCTTCATCTCTTCGACATTGGCCTGGGTGATGCCCAGTTCCTCTGCCTGCAACAGGGCGAAGTAGGTCCACTTGACGATGTGGTACCACTGGTCGTCCCCCTGGCGTACGGCGGGGCCGAGCGGCTCTTTGGAGATGATCTCGGGCAGCACGACATGGTCGGCCGGCGCACTCAGCGTCAGGCGGATGCCATAGAGGCCGGATTGGTCGGTGGTGTAGACGTCGCAGCGGCCGGCGTCATAGGCAGCGTTGACCTCTTCCAGCTTTTCGAAGACGACCGGGTTGTACTCCATCTTGTTCGCCTTGAAGTAATCGGCGAGGTTGAGCTCGGTGGTGGTGCCGCTCTGCACGCAGACTGCCGCACCTGAAAGCTGCAGCGCCGAATTGACGCCAGGCAGTTTCTTGGCGTTGATCATGAAACCCTGGCCGTCATAATAGGTGACGCCGATGAAGTTCAGGCCAAGCGCGGTATCGCGATTGATGGTCCATGTGGTGTTGCGCGACAGGAGATCGATCTCGCCCGACTGCAACGCGGTGAAGCGCTCCTTGGCGCTGAGCGGCGTGAACTTGACCTTGGAGGCATCGCCGAAGACTGCACCAGCGACAGCGCGGCAGAAATCCGCGTCGATGCCTTTCCAATCGCCTTTGTCGTCAGGCGCCGAGAAGCCGGCCAGGCCCGTCGAGACACCGCACTGGATGAAGCCCTTCGCCTTGACGGTATCGAGCGTTGTCGCCGACGCGGCCGAAGCCATCCATCCAAGCGCAGCGGCACCGAGAATGCCAATTGCAATATGTTTCATAACCCACAGACCCTTTTCTGTTTTCAGGTAAACCCTGATCCTCAGGCAAATCCTGATCTTTTCCCGCGTGAACCCGGCTCCCATCCGGCTCATTCCGGAACCTCGCGTCGTAACCGACGCCCGGCCCCTCCCATTCACGAACTGCATCGAAGGCGATTATCTCTGTGAGGTCAAGGGAAATGACCGTTTCACGACAGCTTTGAAAACCAATTGCCGCAAATGCCTGAATTGCGGACAACACCCTCAGGAAAGCAGCAAGCCCCGCAAACAAAAACGGCAAAGTCCGTCGACGCTAATCCACATCCACTCATGAAATCCGCGGCTCTGGATTGCCACGCGTTCCAGACTATTCATAGGGGAATTGGCCTATGCAAAGGGCACCGCGTGGCGGGCGCCCGCTGTTGCACGGCCAATGCCGCCGCTCTATGGCTAGCGCTTTCACCACAAGGCGAAGAGCAATGGCGACTGACGGCAACGAAATGGGTATCAACACGCGGCTTGCCCATTCGGGCAACAATCCGCACGACTATTTCGGCTTCGTCAATCCGCCAATCGTGCATGCCTCGACCGTGCTCTATCCCAATGCGTCGGCGATGGCGGCGCGCAGCCAGAAATACACCTATGGCACACGCGGCACGCCGACCACCGATGCGTTGGCGCATGCGATCGACGCGCTGGAAGGCTCCGCCGGCACCATAATCGTGCCGTCGGGCCTGGCGGCGGTGACCGTCCCGTTGCTGGCGTTTCTCTCGGCAGGCGATCACATCCTGATTGTCGATTCCGTCTACCATCCGACCCGCAATTTCGCCGACACGATGCTGAAGCGGCTGGGTGTCGAGGTCGAGTATTACGCTCCGCATGCCGGCGCCGGCATCGCCAGCTTAATCAAGCCGAACACCAAAGTCGTGTTTACGGAATCACCGGCCTCCAACACCTTCGAGGTGCAGGACGTTCCGGCGATCGCCAAGGCCGCGCATGAAACGGGCGCCATCGTCATGATGGACAACACCTGGGCAACGCCGCTCTATTTCCGTCCGCTCGACCACGGCGTCGATATCTCGATCCATGCGGCGACGAAATATCCGGCCGGGCATTCGGACGTGCTGCTGGGCACAGTGTCTGCCAATGCCAACTGCTGGAAGCAGCTTTGCGAGACGTTCTACACGATGGGCTGCTGCGCCGGCCCCGACGACGTCTACCAAGTCCTGCGCGGCCTGCGCACGATGGGCGTTCGGCTGGATCACCATCAAAAGAGCGCGCTTGCCATTGCCGTCTGGCTTGAAGGCCAGCCCGGCGTGGCCCGCGTGCTGCACCCGGCGCTTCCCAGCCACCCCGACCACGCGGTGTGGAAGCGCGATTTTTCCGGCTCTAGCGGCATCTTTTCCATCGTGCTCAAAGGCGGCGGCCAGAGACAGCAGCATGCCTTCCTCGATGCGTTGAAAATCTTCGGTCTCGGCTATTCCTGGGGCGGCTATGAGAGCCTCGCCGTGCCGGTCTTCCTCGGCGACCGTACCGTCGCCAAGGGCCCCTATGACGGCCCGCTGATCCGGCTGCAGATCGGACTCGAGGATGTCGAGGACCTCAAGGCCGATATCCTGCGCGGGCTGGAAGCGGCCGCTGCGGCATGACACCAGCAAACTTGCGAAGCTGATTCCGCTGGTCCGCCCAACCCGTTGAAAGGATTGGCGAGCGACTTTCGCAGGCGATCGACGTCGCAAAGCCGCTCATGGGTCGACCAAGCGCAATCTTATTTCCCCAATGCGCGCTTTTTCGGATCGGTTTGACTTTCAAAATCGTCGGTCCAACGCCATTGCAGGCGCTGCGCGCACAATTCCAGCCGGACTGAGCTTGCCATGGCCTTTCGTCTCTTTGTCCCCATTCTCGCCGGCGCGACGCTGCGCGAGCGCCTCATCGCCTGCATCGGGGCGATGATCGGCATTGCGCTGACCGGCGCGATCGGCGCGCTGGTGCTTGGCAATGGCCCGCATGTGCCGCTGCTGGTGGCGCCGATGGGGGCGTCGGCGGTGCTGCTGTTTGCGGTGCCTGCAAGCCCGCTGGCGCAGCCATGGTCGATCATCGGCGGCAATACAATATCGGCGCTGGTCGGCGTGATCGTGGCCCATTTCGTCCATCAGCCCGTTCTCGCCACGGGCATTGCCGTGGCGATGGCGATCGCCGCCATGTCGTTCTCGCGCTGCCTGCATCCGCCGGGCGGAGCCGCCGCACTGACCGCCGTGCTCGGCGGGCCGGCCGTGATCGGTGCGGGCTTCCTGTTTCCGTTCGTGCCGGTGGCGCTGAACTCCATGATGCTGGTCGCGCTCGGCTATGCTTTCCACAGGCTGTCGCGACGCAGCTACCCGCATGTGCCGGCCCCTGCCCCGAAAAGCACGCACGGAACCATCGATCCGCCGGCTCAGGAGCGCATCGGCTTCCGGGCCGAGGACATCGATGCCGCGCTGGCTGCGCTCGACGAGACCTTCGACATCGACCGCAACGATCTCGAACAGCTGCTGCGACAGGTCGAACTGCAAGCGACGATGCGCGCACACCGAACCATGTTGTGCGAGGACATCATGTCCCGCGACGTGATTTCGGTCGATGAACACGCGTCCGCCGATCGGGCGCGTCATCTGCTGCTCGACCACAATATCCGCACGCTGCCGGTTGTCGACAAGGACGCCAGGCTGGTCGGCACCGTTGGATTGAGGGAATTGGCGCGAGCCGACGAAGCCGTCGGAAGCGTTACGTCGACAGCGTCGACCGCCGCCGCCGGTACGCCCGCCATGGCCCTGCTACCGGTGCTCACCGACGGCCGCACCCATGCAGTCATCATCGTGGACGGGGACAGCCGCATCCTTGGCCTGATCACGCAGACCGACCTGCTTGCGGCCACGGCGCGAGTGCAGGCTGCTGACAAGCCGCTGGCGGAAGCAGTATTCTAGGCGCCGTCGGAGCCGGGCGAAAATGGCCGGGAACCTTTTGCCGGCGATGTCATCCAATGTCTTGATCGAGGTTTCGGACGGGGATTGGATCGAGGAACTGGCCATGCCTGCTATGTCTGTACCAATGCCCACGGCTGCTTCAAGCGAGATGCTTCTCGTGCGCCGCGCGCTGGCACGCGAAGGCAACGCCTTCTGCATCATCATGAAGACCCATAATCAGCGGCTCTATCGCATCGCTCGCGGGGTGGTGCGCAACGATGCCGAAGCCGAGGACATCGTCCAGGAGGCCTATGTCAGAGCCTTTGCCCATCTCGATGCCTTTCGCGGGGAGTCCTCATTGGCCACCTGGCTGTCGCGCATCGTCATCAACGAGGCGCTCGGCCGTCTGCGCAAAAGGCGGCGGACGGTGGCGAAAAACCCGCAAGCCGAAATCATCCAGTTCCCCCTCAATCCCAGCGACGATCCGGAGCGGACGATGGCGCAGCGGCAGATCCTCGAGTTGGTGGAACGGGCGACCGACAGCCTGCCCGATGTTTATCGGACGGTGTTCGTGGCGCGGGTTATCGAGGGGCTCAGTATCGAGGAGACCGCCGAGCTGCTTGGCGTGCGGCCGGAAACCGTCAAGACAAGGCTACACCGCGCCCGCGCCCTGGTACGCAAGGCACTCGACGACCAGATCGGGCCGGTGCTGCTCGACGCCTTCCCGTTTGCCGGCCGGCGCTGCGACAGGCTGACCAGCGCCGTCATGCAGCGGCTCGGCCTGGAGAGCTGATCATCGGCTGATTTGGCCGATTTCCCCGGGAACGTTTGCCGCCGCTGCGCATCCAATGACCGTCAATTGAAAAACATGGCCCGGCGCGATCCCGCGTCCGGGCGAAGGAGATGCCATGCTTACCCGACACACCGCCACCCTCGCAGCCTTGCTGCTGCTTGGCGCCGCCCCGCTTGCACAAGCCGCCGACAAGCCGACGGACCCGCAGATCGCCCACATCGCCTACACCGCAGGCGTCATCGATGTGGAAGCCGCCAAGCAGGCGATCAAGAAATCGAAGACCAAGGAGGTCGTGGATTTCGCCAACGACATGGTGCGCGACCACGAAGCGGTCAACGCGCAGGCACTGGAACTGGTAAAGAAGCTGAAGGTGACGCCGGAAGACAACGCAACCAGCCAGGCGCTGACCAAGGCTGCGGCCGAGGAGCGGGCGAAGCTCGCCAAACTCGACGGCGCAGCCTTTGACAAAGCCTATGTCGACAACGAGATCGCCTACCACAAACAGGTCGACGGCGCGCTTGAAACCCTTTTGATCCCATCGGCCAGCAATGCCGAGTTGAAGAGCCTGCTGCAGACCGGCCTGAAGATTTTTCAGGGCCATGAACAGCACGCCGAGCATGTTGCAGGTATGCTGAAGTAAGGACCAGGCCATGTCGAAACGGCTGCTATGGATTGCACTGGCGCTGGTCTTCGGGACCTCACCCGTGCAGGCCGAAACCATCCAGGTCACCGTCGACAAGCTTGTCTTTTCGCCGGCCACCGTCGAGGCGAAGGTCGGCGACACGATCAAGTGGGTGAACAATGACGTGTTCGCCCACACGGCTACCGTCAAGGGCGGCTGGGAAGTGATGATCCCGCCGAAGTCAACAGCGAGCCTGACCCTGCAGAAGGCGGAAGCGGTCGACTATTTCTGCCGCTTCCACCCCAACATGAAAGGTCATGTGGCCGTGACGGCGCCTTGATCGCGGTCCGCAAGCCCGTCCTGCTGCGTTGAGGCTCGCTTGGCTTCATCCGGCCGGGTGATGTGCGTCCACGAGCCGTGACAGCCCGGCTGGCGGCGTGCGATCCAGGCATCCAGCCCTTCGCGCAGATCAGCGGTCGGAGCCATGCGGGCGAACTGCTCGGCCTCGACAGCCAAGCCATCCGCGATGCTCTGGTTCAGGCCGCGCGCCACTGCTGTGAGGATCGAGGCAATTGCTGCAGGAGAATGCCTGGTCATGCGCCGGGCGAGATCAATTGCGGCGGGCATCAGCTCCTCATGCGGCACCACCTGATTGACGAGGCCGAGTTCGAGGGCGCGCGGCGGCGGGAACCAATCGCCGGTCAACAGCAGCTCGAGCGCCCTCTTGCGCCCTGCCAGCCTCGGAAGCCGCTGCGTGCCGCCGAAAGCAGGCGGCATTGCAAGGTTGATCTCAGGCTTGGCGAACAAGGCGCGGTCGCTGGCGATAGCGAGCGGCACGGCTTCGGTGATCTCGCAGCCGCCGCCGAAGGCGATGCCGTTGACGGCGGCGATGACGGGCTTGCGGAACGCCTCCAGCCTTGCCGTCAGCCGCTGTCCGCGCATGACGAAGTCGCGCAGGGCAACGTCGACGCCGATGGCCACGCTGCCTGAGAATTCATGGATGTCGCCGCCGGCGGAGAAGGCGCGCTCTCCTGCTCCAGTGAGGATGACGGCGCGGATGGCATCGTCGGTCTCGGCGGCATCGAGGAGCGCAAGCAGGCGATCAATCAGCGCATAGTTCAAGGCGTTGAGCTTCTCCGGCCGATTAAGTGTGAGGATGGCGATCCCGTTGCGGGCCCCGGTGAGCACAAGCTCGGTCATGTCTTTTCCTTCCCTGTGTTTGTCGACGGAGAGGATCAGGCTTTCGGTTGTATGTATATTCACTAGTCGGTATACTTGCGTATGAGCGAAGCACCAAGCCCTACCCGCAAACGCATTGTCGATGCCGCAACGAAGCTGTTCTATGCCGAGGGGATCGGCCGCGTCAGCGTCGATGCAGTGGCGGAAAAAGCCGGGCTGACCAAGCGCACGCTCTACTATCATTTCAAGAGCAAGGACGATTTGATCGCGGCCTATCTCGACGGTCGCGACCAGCCGAACCTCAAGCAGATAGCCGGCTGGTTCGAGATGGCCGAAGGCGATGTCGAGCGCAAGGTCGAGGCGATTTTCACCAATCTGGCGCGCGTGGCGAAGCACCCGAAATGGAGAGGCTGCGGCTTTCTGCGCACGGCAGCCGAACTCGCTTCCATGCCCGGACACCCGGCCGTTAAAGCGGGGGCGCGGCATAAGCAGAATTTCGAGACCTGGCTGGCCGGCGAACTCACAGGCCACGGCGTCGACGAGCCGCAGACCCTGGCGCGCGAAATCGTGCTTTTGATGGACGGCGCGTTCTCGATCATGCTGATCCACCGCAACCCCGACTATGTCGAGGCCGCCGGACATGCCGCTGCAACGCTGGTTCGAGCAAGGTCAGGATCGGCGACTATCCGCTAGAGCGTTCACCGTTTAATGGAGACGGCGAAACACGCTATTTCTTTGACGCAATTCCGGACGGAGAACCACTTCACACTTTTCGTGGAGTTGCTCTAGAATCCAGCCGCCAGCCATGCCGTGCCGACGGCAAGGGTGAGCAGCGTCAGTGGCAGGCCGACCTTGAAGAAGGCTGAGAAGGACAGCTGCGTGCCGGCCGCCCGCGCCTGTTCGGCGACGATCAGGTTGGCGACCGAGCCAAGCAAGGTGAAGTTGCCGGCCAGCGTCGAGCTCATCGCCACCACCAGCCAGGCACGCCCGGGGTTCTCAAGGCCGGGTATGAATGGCCGCAGCGCCAGCACGGCCGGAACATTGCTCATGATGTTGGAGAGCACCGCGGTGAAGCCCGATAGACGCCAGACGTCGTCCAGCCCGAGGTTCTTGGCCGAGGCGATGATGTCGGGCGTCAGCAGCGTCTTTTCGGCGCCGGCGACAACGATGAACAGGCCGGCGAACATGAACAGCAGCGGACCGTCGATCTCGCGGTAGATGCGGGCCGGCTTGATGGCGCGGGTGAGCAACAGGATGGCGCCGCCGATGAGCGCTGCCTTGGCAACCGGAACGCCGGCGAAGAAGGCGATGGCCAGGCCGATGCAGACAACCACCGCCTTCAGCACCTGTCCCGGCAGCATGCGGCCGCGATAGACTTCCGGGTTGAGATCGGCGGTGCGGGCGAATTCGGCGCGGTAGACGATGCGCACGATGACGATGACCGCGACGAGGCCGAAGAGGGCAACCGGCGCCAGGGCGGCCGAAAAGGCCGGGTAGGAAATTCCCGACAGCGCGCCGATGACCATGTTCTGCGGGTTGCCGGTGATGGTGGCGACGCTGCCGCAGTTGGACGCGGTGGCGGTGGCGATCAGATAGGGAATGGGATTGCGATTGATGACACGGGTGACGTGGACGACGATCGGCGCCATGACCAGGCAGATGGCGTCGTTGACCAGGAACGCCGACAGCACGCCGGTCAACAGCGTCACCATCACCAGCAGCACGAAAGGCGCGTGCGCATGCTCGATAGCGTAGGCGCCAAGCGCCCGGAAGGCGCCGGACACCTGCAGATGCGCCACCACGATCATCATCCCGAGCAGCAGCGTAATGGTGTCGAAATTGATGGCGCGATAGGCATCTTCCATACTGAGTGCGCCGATGGCGATCATCGCCGCACCCCCCAGCAAGGCGATCCCTGCCCGGTCGAGACGGAGGCCTGGAATACGCCCGATTGCGACGCCGGCATAAGTCAGGACAAGGATCAAAAGTGCCGCTGCGCCCATCAATGTCATTGGCAGACATCCTTGTCCAAACGAACCGACGCAGAAACGGACTGTTCCCGCTCAGGCATTTGCCGGGCAGCTTTAACGCCGCTCCAGCAAAGCGAAAGCCTATAACGATCCGAATGCGAAAATCGGTGGGCAAAATCGCGGGTCGACCGATGCCGGGAGCAACCGGAGCTTGACTTTGAGACGGCCGAAATTGGGAACGAGACACGCGCGGCGGACTGCCGGTGGCCTGAGATCGCCATCCGCGAAACTTCCCCCTCGGAAGGCTCGTGATCTATGTGATTAAATTCTAATTTAGGCTTTCCGGGTATGGATAGCTTAGCCGTATTTCGGCCTTGGGGTTTCAGATGGTCCAGGTTCTTGAGAGGGAATGCCGTGTCTCGGAGAACGAGGCTCTGCTGGCGCGTCCGATAGAATGTCCACAATGCCACGGAACCCGCAAGGTGTTTGTCTGTGCCCGGTGGGCGAGCTCGAACGGCCATTGCTGCCCTGGAGGAACACACCGGCTCAGGTGCCCCGGTCACAGCGTCACGTGCATGGAGTGCGAAGAGAACCTTGAGCGTATCTGAAAGCGATCGCGACCATTTCCTGTTCGGAAAACGCAAAAAGCCCGCTCCGGCGAACCGGAGCGGGCTTTGCAACCATACGCCAAGAGTACCCTGCTGAGACCAGTACCCTGCCGAGAGCCGACCCGCTTTGCGTTTCCGCCACTGCAATAAATTGGTAGCGGCATTTCCAGAAAAAGCGATTGTTGGCTAACCGCCGTCGGATTACTCGCCCGACTGGCCGTCGCCAGTCACACTGCTGCCCAGAATTCCAAAGTCCTGAGACTTAGTTCCTTGTCCCGCAGTCAGGAATCCATCCGCATCCAGGCCGCGCCGCAGCAGTTCCCGCACCGCCGCGGACCGGCTTGGCATGCGCTTTTCGAAGCGCCAGTTTTCCAAGGCAGCCAATTCCTCGGCTGTCAGCATGATCTGCAGTCGCTCGGGTCGTTCCAGCTCGGCCATTCGCGCCTCCAACCGTCAAGACCAAAAATATGGTGAGTTAGTATTGTCTCAATTGCAGTATAGCTAGGGGTCCCCGTGCAGCGCGTCAAGAGAGGCTGATGGGTGACTCACATACAAGACCAACGATGAGGAAGACACGCCGATAGCGCAACCCGCGCAGTCTGCTAACTATTTGATTTACCTGAGAATATTTTATATTCTTCTTGCCATCGGAAGGTCGTTGGCGCATCTTGACCACGACGGGACAACCGGCTCCTGAAAGGAAGGTTTCCATGCGCTACGGATATTCGGCTCGGCTACGGGAGGATCTCAATTCACGGGTCCTGGGCGCGCTGCGCTCGCGCGGAATGGTCAATATTGCGGTGGTTGCCGAGGACATACGATTGCGTAACCTGGACGAGAACGTCGCCCTTGAAGACGTCGAGCGGCTTGTGATGCAGACGGCCCAACTCTACGGCGCGGTGATGGAATTGGACGGACTGACCTCCGTCGAGGCGGGGAGATTGACTTCGCTTGCCGACGATAAGCACGAACTGTCTGGCATCGGCAATTCCGACACCACAGGCGGCCAAACCGCTCCCCTGCTGGGATTGTCCTAAGGCGCGACCCGCTCTTTCAATCGACAAAATCCGCGAGAGAGATTTGGACCGAGCGCAGCCGCGCCTGGAGCGTCCAGACGACGCCTTGTTCCCCAAATTCCAGTTGTCCGGTGCCGCTAAGCGCTTGTGGTGCAACCCGCTTGAGCACGACGGAGCCAAAACCGCGGCGCGTCGTCCCACTCAGGTTCGGCGGCCTCGTTGTAGAAGGTGATGCGGCCCTGTGTGTCGATGGTGTAGGCTGCAACGGGCAACGCTTCCAACAAACTGGCGGGCCCGACACCTGGGATTCCAATCCCCGCATGTTGGATGACGTATTCCCCTACCCCAAATTCCCCACCTGCTCGATTTGCCCGTTCCGCGGTAGCTGAGATGCACGTGCGAGGTTTCGGTTCCCGTCGTCCCCTTGGGACGGCAATTGTTCTCCTCAGAAAAGGCGATCACCCGCCGGGCGGCGCCGGATCTCAGGGCTCGCGCAAATGTCGACAACGAAGCGCAACTCAGGCCGTCTTTGTCGGAAGCTCGTCAACCCGAGGCGGTTCTCCCGTTAGCCCCGCCTGACGCCAGCAACAAGTTGCCTGGAACTGTGTCGCCGATGGCAAACGACAACATTGCGGCAAACAGGCCCTGATCGGCATCCAGCTTCAAAGGCCGCGGAACGTTGTTTCGCAGCCTTTACGCTGCGCCGATGGCTTCGCATCGACAGGAACCAATCAAGGGCCAGAGCGTTTGCCGCTGCGTACTCTTCTCAGACGTAGCCAGACGGAGTGAGGGACATGGCTTCATCGGTACTTATCGGCATTCTGATCACTTTCCTGGTGATCATCCTGGTGCTCTATCTCATCCAGCGTCTGCCGCTCGATGGCCGCACGAGGCAGATCGCGCAGATCGTTGTCATCATTATCGGCATCATTTCGCTGTTGAAATACCTGGCCGTATTTTAGGATAAGGATCGCCATGACATCCCAAACAATCGCATGGATCATTGGAACGGCGTTGTTTGCAGCAACAAGCACGGCCTACGCCCGACCCGACACGCGTTCGATGAGCTGCGAGGAGACGCAGCACCTGATCCGGAGCCATCACTCGGCGGTGTTGACGACCGGCCGGAATACTTACGATCGCTATGTCCGCCAATACGGCAACGAGTGCGACTGGCCGGAGGTGCCGGTCGCTGCCTCCGTTCCGACACGTGATGGCCAGTGCCGTGTCTATTGGTGCCGGGAACCGGTGTCCGATTTCCCGAACTGACATATCCAGCAGCCTTGCGGCGGTCGTTGCCATGGCGCTCCCGGGTTCAGACGATGCATTGCGCGAGGCGACATGGAACCCTTGCGCCGCGCGTGAATTGATTGTGCGCATGGCGCTGCAAGATGTAGCGGTGTGATGCCCAACCAGATGGAGGAGCGGTCATGCCCAATGATACAAGGCGGAGCGGCAGCTGCCTGTGCGGCGGCATCCAGTTTTCGGTGACGGGAGATCCCTTTCGGATTGGCCTTTGCCATTGCAAGGACTGCCGCAAGGCTAGCGGGTCGGCTTTTTCGGCGTTTGCAGTGTGGCCGCTCGAGGCGTTCGAAACGACGGGTATCGTCAACAGCTACGGCGACAGAAGTTTTTGTCCCACCTGCGGCGGCCGGGTCCCTTTGGTTCGTGAGAATGAGGTGGAAGTGACGATTGGCAGCCTCGATGAGGTGCCCACCGAAGGGCTGGAGCCCAGCTATGAACTCTGGGTCAATCGCCGTGAGCACTGGTTGCAACCCTTGCCTGCCGCCCGGCAAATCGAGCACGACCGGGTCGATGACGAGCCGACAAACCGGACAGCCGAACCGATTTCTGACGGTGTCGAGACGCCGTCTAGCTTGCCGCAACGCAAGTCGGCCTAGCGCGAGCGGCGCAGACAGCCGGCAGGCAGGAAATTCATTCTCGAAACCGCCCGATGTCGACAGGGCCGGGTCCGACAACATTTCACCCGGTAGAAGCCAAACGCAAAAAGCCCGCCTTGGCGTCAAGCCAAGGCGGGCGGTAGATCATCCGGCCTGCGCTGCCGTGGAACGATGGGTTGGCCAAAGCCCTGGGCTGAGACCCGGTGCCGTTTGTAACCGGCGATTGACTACGGAGCGGCCCCGGTCAGCTGGAATTCGTCTTGTGGTTGCAACGATGCTACGTTTTGTTTGGAAACGAGAGCCTAAGGCCACGCAATATCGTTACGTCAACTATGCTGTCCAAGTATCTCGTGGTGTGAACTGAAGGAATCTTCCTGTCTTGTACAAAAGAACGCTTTGTTTATTTTCTTTCCGTCAAATAGTGTAGCGAATCTTGAAGCCGGATGGGGCGGGTTTCATGCAGCCAGCGCCTTCGCAGGATCGCGGTCCGCACGTGCAATATCCACTTCACGGCTATCTTCATGCAAGCATAGTCGGCGCAAAGTTCATGCGCAGACATTGGGGGGCACCGATGGACCAGCCGAGCAAAATGGAGAACCTGCAGTTCGCGCAAGCGATACTGCGGGAGCTTCGGCAGAAAGCCGAAGCCGACGGCGAGAAGCTTCTGACCTACCTCATTGACATGGCCTACCTTGAAGCCAGCGACCGCATCCGTGCCCACTGGGTCGGCAATCACGAGCCCGAAAACCGCAGGGCCAAGGGGTAGTGTCAAGGGGTAAACCCGAAACGGGGCTATGGTTGCCCCCACGGAGCGTTTGATCAGACGCTTGGGGCCGGCGAGGCCACCGGTCAGTTGGCAATACCGGCTGAGAGGTCAGCCAGAACCTCCCTCACCCGAGTTTCGCTGACGCCGCGCGTGTCCTTGACCCAGCTAGGCGTCGAAAGCGGCGGTTCGATAAAGCGAACATGGTTGTTTACGGGCCCATGCACATAGGGGCGATTCAGCCCGTAGATGAGCGCGCATGGGACGTTCAGGGCAGCGGCGGCGTGGGAAATCCCGCCATCAACCCCGAGGAACATGGTCGACGCGGCGATCTGGCACATCGCGTCAGCAATCGACGGGGTCGAGGTGAAGTCGATTGCCTCAGGAATGGCGGCGCGGATTTTTGCGGCACCGGCGTGCTCGCGCGGTCCGCCCACAATCCAGATTGCCCAGCCGCGATCATGATGGTCTCTGGCGATCGAAATGAAGCGCTCGACGGGCCATGAGCGGAAATTCTCAATGTCGGCAGTATAGAGCGCCAGGGCCGGTCGGCCGGCATCGATCTTCTTGTGCTGGCGCCAATCGTCCAACTCGGCCGGATCGACCACAAGCCGGGGCGCCGGCCACTCTGCGCCCGCAGCCGGCTTTTCGCCAAGCGAGGCAATCGAGCAGACCTCCTCGAAGAGCCGCGTCTTGCGGGGTCCGAAGGCCCATAGATGCGCCAACCAGCCGGCGGGGAAGCGATTGAGGAGGCCGAATTGCAACTCCTGCGGATAGCCGATGCGCTCCTCTATTCCGGCCATGAACGCCATCAGCGCCGCCTTGGTGCTGCTGGTCATCAGATAGGCCGTACGGTAATTTTCCTTGCGCAACTCGCCAACCAGGCGGCTGCGCTCGCCAAAACCGGGGCGCTGATGACGCTTGGCAAGCGCCCAGCCCTTCCTGACATGCGGCATCAGGCGCGCCAGCGGCGCTGCAACGGGCGAGGTGACGACATCTATGGGGCGATCAGGAAATCGCGCGGCAATGATCTGGATGGCGGAATGGCAACGGACGAAGTCGCCGACCGCGGGGAAGCCGACGAAGAGGATTGGATCGCCGGTCGTCAAGGAAGCGCTTCGCCGTCAAGGATGCGGGCATAGAGATCCAGATAGCCGCGCGCCGCTTTTTGGATGGGAAATCTCGTCGCGGCCGATTCGCGGCATTGCTGAGGCGTAAGGTCGGCGACGGCCTCGAAAGCGGCCGCAAATTCTTCATCGGTCTCAAAGAAGCGCCCGCTGTCGGCATCGACCGTCTCGGGCAATGCGCCTCGCGTCGTCGTCAGCACCGGAGTGCCGCACAACATGGCTTCGACCGGTGCGTTGCCGAACGGCTCCTCCCAGGCGATGGGGTTGAGGAAGGCTCGCGCTTCGCCGAGAAGGCGAAGCTTCGGCTCGCCGTCAACGATTCCGTGGAAACGGTATCGCCTGCCAAGGCTCTTGAAAAACAACCCTTCGCGGCGGGTCTGACTTCGGCCCAGCAGTTTCCAACGCGAGCCACCGGCGATATCGAGACCGAAATCGAATTTTTTGGCGAGATCGACGGCGCGGTTGAGGCCTTTGCTTGATCGTGCAATGCCGGCGAGAAATAGCAGGCGGTCGCCCTTTGCAGCCGACAAACGATAGGCGTCCACCGGAAAGCCATTGTAGACGAATGTCTCGCGCCCATGCTGGCGGGCATGATTGGCGCTGATAAAGCTCCAGTTCGCAACTGGCATGGGCTGGTCCGGCATAAAGCCGCGCTGCGTATTCAGCGTTGGAAATGGCACCTCGACGGGCCAACTATGGGTGTGGACGATTTGCGTGTCGCGCGGAATGGCTGCCCGGCATTCGGCATCGGTCGAAGCGTGCCGGACTTCGAAGAGCGGGTGGCTGGAGCCAGGGCCAGCGATCACCACGACTTCGTGTCCGAGACGAACCATCTCCGTGGCCAGCCATTCGACCTGACGCTGAATCCCACCGTAACCTCGGCAGGGTATTACGCCCTTCAAAACGAGCGTCACCCGCATTGACCTTGCCTCACAATGCTCTCAAAGACGGCCCAGTTGCGTCACGGGCTGGGCATTGTCAAGGTCGCGCCAGAAACGCAAAAAGCCGCGGCGGCCTCGATCGGGTTACGGAATCGTTAATCAGCGCTTGCTACTATACCGGATGACCAAGAATCTCGGCAATGCACCCAGGACCATCTCCAGGCAACAGCCAAAGACCTCCGCTCTTGGTGGGCTGACGCCCGCCCTGTTTCCCCTTGTGGTCGTCGCGCTCGGATACATGATCGGTCGGCAATTCTTCGGCTTCTAGGGCGACTCGTCTAGGCGCGCACGGTAAAGGCTCGCGCCACGCGGGGGACGCCGTCAATGTCCACCCAACCTCCAAAATCAACCGGCGGCACCGTACGCCGCTACCCACTGCCCCGCACGTAAGCAAATTTTGTGCAATCACGGGAACGTGATATTCACTGATCACCGGACAAAGGGGGCGCTGATGAGGTGTCTGGTGATCAATCTTGATCGTTCTCGCGATCGGCTGGCGCATGTCGCGTCCGAGTTCGGCCGGATCGGAGTACCATTTGAGCGTGTCTCCGCCATTGATTGCCCCGATTGCTGCTCTGTCGCCAAAAGCCCGCTAAGCGCTGCTGAGGTTTGCTGTTTCCTGAGCCACCGCTCGTGTTGGGAGATCGTTGCGAACGGCGCGGATCAATATGGCGCGGTTTTCGAGGACGACGTCGTTTTCGGCGCGGGCGCCGGCTCGCTGCTTGCTTCCGATCGATGGGTGCCGCGCGATGCCGATGTGATCAAGCTGGAAACGCATTTTGCCAAAGTGAGGGTCGGACGCAAGGAAGTCATGCCGGCGCTTTGCGCACAGCACCATTTTGTTTCGGGACGAGAGCGCTTTCCAAGCCTCGTGCGACGGCCCGGGAGGCGGCCAAAACCGTTTCTCGATCGAATTGTCGGAGAAGCGGTGCGAACCTTCGCCTATCTTCGAAACCAGAGCCTGACCGGAACAAAGAAGATCGAGGCCGTCGCGTTCTCAGGCTCTGAGGTCGACGGCAAACCCGTCCACGGCGCGTTCATCTATGGGCAGCCCGAGCACGGCCACCTCAACAAGGCGGCCGGCATACCGATCGCGCGGAAGAATAGTTCGACCGCCAGATAAGCAGACGATAGCGGCTGCGTTACGAAACAGCCTTTTCGCGGACCGGAAGCTTCCAGCCCGGCCTGACAAAGTGGCAGGTATAGCCGTTGGGGTATTTCTCGAGATAGTCCTGATGCTCTGGCTCCGCCTCCCAGAAATCGCCCACCGGCGCAAGCTCGGTGACGACCTTGCCCGGCCACAGTCCAGAGGCATCGACATCGGCGATGGTGTCTTCGGCGACGCGCTTCTGCTCGTCGCTGGTGTAGAAGATCGCCGAGCGATAGCTCATTCCGACATCGTTGCCCTGGCGGTTCCTGGTGGTCGGATCGTGGATCTGGAAAAAGGATTCGAGCAATGTGCGAAAGCTGATCCTGGCCGGATCGAAAACGATCTCGATGGCTTCGGCATGGCTGCCGTGGTTGCGATACGTGGCGTTGGGCACATCGCCACCGCTATAGCCGACGCGGGTAGAGATCACGCCGGGATAGCGCCGGATCAAATCCTGCATGCCCCAGAAACAGCCGCCGGCAAGGACTGCACGTTCGGTGGACGTCGCCATATCATACCTCCATTGGATTGCTCCTTAGGTAGGCATTGTCGCTGGCTTCTTCCAGCATCTCAAGTGCATCACTCGTTGCCGGCCGAGCCGAACCGCCGCACGATGACCTCGAAGACGATGTCGGAAATCCACATGGCCGAGACGCCGATCAAAAAGGCGGCGGCGAGCGTCGTGGTGTCGTCGGCCGGATCGGGGATAGGCATGCCGGTTGCCCTGAACCAGGCGACGGCAGGCAGCGTCAGATACGCAGCCGCCAGCGCCCCGCAGATCGGCGAGGCAATCATCTCGCGCAGCTTGTAGCGATGGCGCGACAGTGCTCGCAGCACGCCGCCGGCTAGCCCGGCGGCGACGACCGGCCCCTTGATGCCGAGCATGTCGAAGAGGTCGTGCATCGGCTAAGGCCTCCATCCGCAGAGCTTTTGTCCCTTGCGGTTGTGCGCCAGGAGCGCTCTCGCCTCGGCGTCCGACAGGACGTCGACGGCTTCGGCCGACAGGCGCAGCGGGCTCGAAATCGCGCAGAAGCCGCCCGAAGCAGTCGTGCACCCGGCAAGCGCCACAAGCAGCGCAAGCATCAGTCCCTTGCCCATGATTTCAGCTCCTTTCGAACAGCGTCCGCCGGCAATGCGCCGACGTCGTTCTGCACCTGCTCAGCGACCGCGCGCGCCGCGGCCTCAGCGGCCGCCAGTTTGCCGCGCTCGGCCCTGGCGCCGGCCAGCCGCTGGTGAGCGCCCCAGCAAAGGGCGGCGATGACCGATGCCAGGAAGCCCAGCAGCGCTTTGTTGCCAAGCAGGACGGCGAGGAGCGCGCTCACAGCAGCCACCCGGCGACAAGCCCGGCGGCAAAGCCGATAGCATAGGGTTTCGCGGCTTCGAGATAGGCGATGAGCAGTTGTTGAAACCCTTCCATGTCAGTGCTCCCAGCCGGATTTGCGGGCCAGCCAGTGCCAGGTCTCGGTGACCGAGGCGATGGCGAGACCGGCGGCGATCTCCAGACCAGCTTGAATGTCGGGGTCGGAAGAAAATGCCGCCGCGTCGTCGGCGCCGAGCAGGCCACGCGCGACCAGAACACCGGCGCCGTAACGCAAGCCGATGCGGATGAAGACGGCGATCATGTCGAACTCCTTGCGAAAATCGATTTCAGGATTTGAAGCAGCGCACGCCAGAACGGCAGGCGTTCGACGGGGCTGACGGGCCCGCCGGTAGACACCGGCGGCATCGCACTGCCGGGCTTCGGCGAGAGCGCTGATGGCTGGGGCGGGGTGCCCGGCAAAGGTGCCGGAGCGGGCTGTAGTGCCGACATCAACAGCGCCTGGGAACGGACCGACCGGATGCGATCGCTCCAACCCTTGCCGAAAACCGGCCAGGTCGGCAGCCGCCGCAGGAATGCCAGGCGGGCATCGCAAAGATCGTCGATGACTGCGCCCGGTGGCCTGGCGCCGACAGCTTTGAGCGTGGCCGGGCCGATCCTGCCGTCCTGTGCGGTGCCAACTGCCGCCTGCAGATATTTAGCCGCCCTGCCCGGCCCACTGTTCACGGCGAAGTCGAAGACGGCATAGTCGACACCGCCGGGAAGCTCGGCGCCCGCAGCGGCATTCCAATAGAAGCGGCGATAGACCGTCGCCACCTGAGCATCCGTGATATGGCGAAGGTCGACCTTCGTCGCATCCGCCTTCACGTAGCGGCGGAAATTGGCCAGCGTCACGCCCTTCATGGTTGCGCCGCCGGGATCGGCCGGATTGTCGGACCAGCCGCCTTCCGATTTGAGGACGAGCGCAAGCGCCCGCGCGAAGTTGCGGTCCATTGGGGTTTTCCTTTCTGCCCGCGAAAGGCAGGTTGTCGATTTGCGAAGCTGCTTGCGGTTAGGCGTCGATCATCGAGACAACGTCGCTGGAGACCTTGGCGGGGCGGTATTTGGTGGCGTCGGCCGGAAAGGAGATCGGAACGGCGAATCGAGCGACGGCACCATTGCCGTCGTCGCCGCTGCGATGGTGATCGAAGATGCACCTCCGTATGCAGTGTTAGGAAGAATTCCGGCAAAGGTGATCAAGAAGCGCTTCGACGACGAAAATAGCCGAGGCTTATTGAGATTCGGTGGTGGATTGGGCAGACGCCATATCTCGGAAAGAGAGAGCGGCCTTTTGATCTTTCTTTTGAAGAATTCACTCGAATTTATGCTAGGCCCATGCCCTAATGACAAGCCGCCAGCTTGCATTGGTAATATTTAGAAATCCACCAGTGTCTTTGCGTGTAATCTGAACGGCACTAGAAGCCTGCGACCCAAATCTAACGACCATATTTGTAGCATCGGGAACGACACTTAGGCCTCGATTGGTGCTTGCTTCGTGCGATCCAATCGAGACAGGTTCTTCGTCTCCAATAGAATAGCCACCCTCAGCAGTGGTGCACTGTAAGAATGCAAGGTAATTTTTCGGCTTCACCCCCAGCCCATGAGCCAACGTCAGCGACCCGCCGGATGTGATCGTCTGTTGCGGGCTTTCATAAAACTTCTGAAGCAACGCCGTGGACGACTGGACATAGCGTGCATCCTGTTCGGCCTGCGACCATTGCAGCTTGATCCATCCTCCCCAGGCACCGCCAGCCTGCCTGCGCCGCCATAGCTTTTGGTCTGCCGCCGTAGTGTCGTTGACGAAATCATGCACCGTCTGCGTCCGGTAGCCAGTGCTTCCGTGCGCTTCCACAAACCCCAGGAACCAATTTACGCCGTCTGGCGCATTAGCCGCCGCCGAGGCCATATACCAGCCGTTGTCCAGGGCGTTGTTCCAATCGGTGATCGTCTGCGCGACGACACCGAGGTTAGGTCGGCTATCAAGTTTCAGATCAAACCCAGCCTTGACGAACCCCGTTGTAGCCAATTGCGTGGTATTCGTTCCAGGCGCTGCGGTCGGCCCCGTTGGCGTCCCGGTAAATGTCGGGCTGGCCTTCGGCGCCAGGCTGGACACCGCGATCCCACTATCCTTCCCCACCTTGCCCGTGGTGCCCGCGAAAGTGACAATATTGTCGGTTGCCGAAGACGCAGGCCCCAAAAAATCTCCTACTCCCGTCCCGTCGGCGCCTCTGTCGCCGGTACGGTCGAACATCAGCCAGATGCCGTTGGCCACCGTCGGCAAAGTGCCGGCGCCGCTGACATAGGCGAGCGTCAGTTTGCGGTAGCGCGTCGCGGCCATCAAATCGTCGCGCAGTTTCACCACCTTGCCGTCCTTTCGGTGAAAAAGCCTGAATTCCTCGAACCAGGGCAGCAGCGTCGAAAACACCTTGAAGCGGCCGGATTGCATGCGGTCGAGCATTTCCATCAGCCCCGCCTCGACCGAGACCGAGCCGTCGGCGAAGCGGGCGTGGCCCGACAGCATGTTCAGCCCGTGCGCGGCGTATTGTCTGGCAAGCGCGGTGCCCGCGCCTTCCAGCGTCTCGCGGCGGCCGTCGCGCGGCCAGGCCCAGGGCAGCCACTCGCCCCACGGCTTCAGGGCCAGTACCTGCATGGCCGGCGTCTGCTGCGAGGCCCGCGCCGCCTTGGAGATATAGACGACATCGGCCTCCGTATCCCAGGCCAGCTCGACCGCGGCCGACGGATGGTCCCAGCCGAAATCGAGGGCGCCGATCCGCGGCCAGTAGCGCGGCAGCCGGAACGGCTCGCAGGCAATCAGCTCCTCGGCAATCGGAAAGATGCGGCCGGAGCCCAGCACCGGAATGCCCTTGGCCCTCGCTTCGCGCTCATGTTCGGGATAGGCGGCGATGATCGCGGCACGCTCGTCCGGCGAATAGTGTTCGACGTCGTCTATGGTCATGAAGGTGACGTGACGGGTCATGCAAGCATGCTCCAATAGAGTGTGGCCATTGATACCAGCGCTCATCAATGCGAAGCTGACCCAAGACTTGGGGGAACACATGATTCGGATTGCAATCGTTGTCGGCATTGCCGCCAGTGCATCGGCATGCACCAGCCAGGCGAATGTTCCTTACGATACTAGTAAAAAAATCTGCAGAACCCGTACCGATCCAGGAACAGGGTTCAAACGCGAGGTCTGCGTCCCCGACACTCCCAATCAATCCTGTATGCTCTATATATATCAGTATACCGGTCGAGAGAAAATATTGTGCGGCCCATTAACGCGCAAATCGTCAACCGCCGAAGGTCGTGCCAGGCAACTTGCCGGCACCAAATACCCCTGATTCGACTTATCAACTGGGTTTGATGCGGATCACCTTTGGCGCCTGCGCATCCATGAACATGTAGCACCTGCCAAGCAGCGCCTTTTTGCCGAGCTCATCGAACACATTCTGCCCCAGCGGCGTGATCAGCACCTCGCCCGTAGCCAGCCCATCCTGGTGGCGGGCCTCGATCTCTTGCCAATGCGCATTCGCAACGTCGGAAAGCACGACATTGAAGGCTGGATGATTGTAGCTGACCAGCACGTTGCCATCATCCATGTCAGACGGCTTCATGTCCGGGTGATAGTTGTAAATCATGGCAAGCGTCTGGATGGCGGCCATGGCTGCCGCCTCATCGGACAGGCCGGCTTCCGTCAGCACGCAGGTGCCGTTTCAAGGATGGCAAAGTCACGGCCTCTGTCGAAGTAATAGCCGAACCGTTCCTCGATGCGATCGATGGGTTGTGAAAACGAGGGTCGCCATTTGGGCACCTGGGGCTTTGATACCTCAGCACCACCCGCCGGCGACACGACAAGCGAAGACAAACCGCCTGTCAATACCTGCCGCCTGTTCATGGACTTGGTTCCTCGACAACCTGGCCACCAGTCTAGTCGCGGTTCGCAATTCCGCAACGCGCCGAAACGGGAAAGCTTCGCTCTCATCTTTTCCTTTATCGCTTTATGCGGTAGGTCTTGCCGTGCATCGGCGACATCGATGCGTCTGGGCTGGTGCATTCTGCGCGGCCTGTACTCTACGCGGGTGGGACAGCCACTCTTTGCCATGACAGATCTATTCGAGGCGATGCGCCTGTCCGCCGAGGACAGCGAGGTTGCTCATCTTTTTTTCAGCGAAGGCGGTAAGATCCTGCTGCCACTCGGCAAATCGACAAATGCCATGACAGGTCAGGAGATGCTGGAGCGGCTGCTGTCGTCCCCGCATGATGACGATGGCGCGCTTGCCAACGACCTTCTCGGCGAGCTCGGCAAGACGGTGCCGTTGGAAAGCCTTCGTCTCCTGCTGACATCTGCCAATGCTGAGACGCGAGCGGCGGGTGCGTTTATTGCCACCTTTCAAAACCAGAACATAAGTTCGATGGTGGGTGAGCTGGCCGCGCTGCTTGGGGACAGCAACCCGCGCACGCGCTTCGATGCCGTGGAGTCTATCTTGCGATGCAGTACGCGGAACGATGGTCAGCATCTCGCGCAGGCGTTGTTTGCCCTTGATGATTATCACGATGGTGTACGCATGGGAGCCGTCAAATTTGTGCGCTTTGCAAAAGACTGGCAGTTAAAGCTTGCGCGTCAGCACGCCGCGTTGCTCAGGCCGCAAACGCCGTTTTCGGCGATCGCCGATATCTCCGGGCAATGGCGAGGTGATGCATCAGGCATGATCCGTGCTATGCTCGACCATTCAGAGCCGGTAGTGCGCCGTTACGGCTTGGGGCTGGCCAGCCGGGCGAGGTTGGTCGTTGTTGACGCGTTCGTCGAATGGGCGCAGGCGTCCGCCGATCCTGAAATCAGCAAACTGGCAACCGATTGCATCGAGCACAACCAGATATCGCACCACGCCGTATGGCAATCATCGTTGCCGGCAATCGCCTGAGGCACCGCTGATCTCGGGGTCAAGATAGCGACGTGACAGGACGTAGAGCCTGCCGAACTGATTCAAAGTAATGTCGTATGATGTTGTCCGCGCACGATATTTGCGCCGGGCGTGGCGGTTCTTACCTTCTCCCTTTGTGGGGTGAGAAGCGGTCCGCGTGGCGGACGAAAAGCCAATTGCTTGGCTTTTCGAGCTTCGAACGCCCTGAGCCTGCGAAGGGCCGGGTGGTGGCCGATCCAACCTGCCGGGTCCCCGCTGCTCCGCAGCGTCCCGGCGTTCGCCGGCCTTTCGTCGTGCCACTGGCACGACGAATTCGCTTCGCGAACCAGCTGCTCACCCCACAAGGGGGGAAGGGAGAACCTCCTGCGCCGTCAAGAACCGCAGCACCACGTCGCTCATGCCAAGCAGCGGCGTAAACGTCACCATGGTGATGCCGCCCGTCGCGTTGGTGCGGGTCAGGCCTTCGGAATAGATATCGAGCGGCGGCTCCTCGTCGAACCAGACGCCGTGCAGGGTTTCGCCCTGCCACTTTTCGCGGCCCTTCTCATAGCTCTTGAACGACAGCACCGATTCATCGGCCTGCACGTCGCCGCCGCCGCCCCAGCGCACCACGATGCTGTCGAGCGCGCCCGGCGCGCCGCGGCCCATCGTGGTCTGGCGGATGGCATCGGCGGGGATCATGCCGGTGCCCCATGCCGCCTGCTGCTGCGGCGGGCCGACCAGCACGCGCTGCGGGTTGTCTCGCGTGCCCTCGCCGGTCACGCCGGCAGCCCATAGCCTGACGGCGGCGTCGAAGGTCTTGCCCTGCCACCACGCGGGATAGCGGCCGGTGAGATGCATGGCCCATTCGGCGCCGCCGGCCCTGGTCTTGCCCAACTGGTTGCCGGCCATGAACAGACGTTCCCGGTTCTGCGCGCCGGCGGCGTGAAACTGCGCCTGCCTGGGATAAGGCCGGTAGGCGGCAAGCTGGTTAGTCCTGCGCCTGCGGTCCAGCTCCTGCAGCAGCGCCAGATAGTGGCGGCGCGTCTTCAGGCTGGTCGCCAAACGGCCCGAGGACGGCTTCGAGGCCACGGATGCGGCGGCGGATCTCGTCATCGCTCAGGGCTTCCAGATTGTCAGATGAAACATGCAAATCCTTGGCCAGATCCTTGGGTAGCACCGATTGCACGATCTTCAGATACTGGTCGGGCTTGTCGGCCCGGACCGCGGCAATCACGCCGGCGCCATGGGCGCTGAAATCGGCGCGAACCGCGTCGAGGAAATCATCGCCAAGCGTCTTCTTCGTCCGCTTCGGCTTGGCAGCGGCGGCAGTCGCCTTGCGGCCAGGGCGCGCACGCGGCGCCGTCCGGTCAGCCATGATCCGAGATCCCGGCGGGCTCGGCGGTAGGTGCCTGTTTCGCTGGCCGCTTGATCTTGCCGGACTTGATCTTGCCGGACTTGCGCCGTGCCGATTTTGGCCCTGACCGTGTTGGGGCGGCCTTGCGGGCTGCATCAGCGGCCGGCGCGTGGCGCTTTCCGGCAGACGCGGCTTTCAGGCTTGCCCTGGCGATCGCCCTTGCGTCGTGCGCGCCGCGCGGAAAGCCGAAGCCGCCGATGGCATCGACAGGACCACCGCGAACCATGCCGATCAGCACGCCCGGCACGACCGGCTCGATACGGCCGATGCGCGCCTGCGGGGCAGCGCCCTCGAACACGCCAATGGCGCTGACGACCTCGCGGCCGTCATCGTCGGTGATGATGGTGGCATAGCGGTTGGACAAGGGAGGCCTCGCGGATAAGGCAGAATGAACCGAGGATAGCGTTCCTTCACGCCCCCCTCTGTCCTGCCGGACATCTCCCCCTCAAGGGGGGAGATTGGCAGCTCCAGGGTCGCGACCAATTTGCAGCGCTGACGATTGGCGAAAGCAAGGCGGCAGTCCGATCTCCCCCCCGTGTGGGGGTTGAGGAGTGGTCCGCGCAGCGGACGGAAAGCCAATTGCTTGGCTTTCCGAACGACGAACGTCCGGCAGGCCAGAGGGGGGCTGTCCCGCCGACATCCGATATCCGCACGTTGTGGGCATCAGGAAAACAAAACCCGCCTCGTGGGCGGGTCGGTGGCGCAAATCAGCACCATGGACAAATCATAGCAAAGCTGCCCTCACCCGTCAATGCAGATAAGAAATAATTCCTACTCCGGTCAAAGCCTCGTCCTTGGCGGCGGCGCGCATTGCGCGAGGGCCGCATCGATGGGATGCTGGGTCTCGTCGGAGAGCGAAATGAGCGATGTGACCAGTCACTATGGCAGCGGCGGCATTGTCGAGCGCATCCTGTCGGCTGTGCCGGACGCAAAGGCCGGCAGCCTCGCAGCCAAACAACTCTATCCGTTCGATCAGCTTCATGGCCGCGAGCTGATCGCCACGCAGGACCATGCTGCGCGTCTTGCGCCCTCCGCCGGCGATCGGGTTCTGGACATCGGCAGCGGCATTGGCGGCCCGGCCCGGTTCCTTGCCGAGACCTATGGGTGCAGCGTCGACGGCGTCGACCTGACGCAGGCGTTCGTCGAGGCATCCCGCCGATTGACCGAGCTCTGCGGCCTCGGCGACAAAGTGCGTTTCCATGAGGCCGATGCGACAAGGCTGCCTTTTGCGGACGACACATTCGACGCGGCGATCTGCTTCTATGTCGGCATGAATATCGCCGACAAGGCGGCGGTCATCGGGCAAGCGTGGCGCGTACTGAAGCCGAAGGCCAGGCTTGTCTGGACCGAGGCGGTGCTGGCGGACGGCGAGCCTCACTATCCCTTGCCTTGGGCGGTGTCGGCTGTGGCCAGCCATCTCGTCGACCGCGAAACCCTGAAGGCTCTGTTTGCTTCAGCCGGATTCCAGGTCGACGACGTCATCGACGAAACCGGCGATCACGTCGAGCTGGCGTTGAAACGGGCAAATTCCAGCATGGTTCCGTCGCCCGCCCAGCAGCAGGCCAATGAGATCGTGCTCGGCGCCGAGTTCGTGCATCGGCGAAAAAACTACATAAGCAGCCTGAGCGAGGGAAAACTCGCGTCACTGGCCATCATCGCTTCCAAGCCGGCCTGAAACAAAAAACCCGCCTCGGCGGCGGGTTGGTGGCCCAAATCAGCAACGTCGACAAATCATAGCATAGCTGCCCTCACCGGTCAAGATATGTCAGGAAAGAATTCCTACATCGACATCGATCGGAGACTCGGCGATGCTAGCGCTACCACATCCGGCGTCAAGTCATATGCATATGTTCTAAAGTGCCATGCCGTCGGCGGATGTTGTCTGATAATTTGTCCTTTGGCATCAAGGGGGCAAAAGAAGCCATGTCTGAGGACAAAATCCGAAATATAAATCTGACCGCCGACATCGTCGCGGCATTCGTGCGCAACAATTCAGTGCCTCCGGATAGCCTGCCGGCGTTGATCGAGAGCGTCAATGCAGCGCTCGCGGCCGTGGACAATCCCGTTGCTCCGCCGCAACCTGCGCCTGAGCCCGCGGTCAACCGCAAGCGCTCGGTAACGCCGAATTTCATTTACTGCCTCGAGGATGGCAAGAAGTTCAGGTCGCTGCGGCGTCATCTCGGCTCCGCCCATGGCATGACGCCGGAAGCCTATCGCGCCAAATGGGACCTGCCCGGCGACTATCCGATGACGGCGCCCAGCTACGCCGCCAAGCGCTCGGAGCTGGCAAAGGAGTTCGGGCTCGGCATCAGGACACCCGAGGCCCCGGCCGCCAAGGCGCCGGCCAAGAGCAAGACCAAGGCGTAAAGGCACGCCCCCTCCGTGCCGTACGCCTGCTGGAGGACGATCGTGGTGGCCGGAGAGCCCAATGACGTTCGCGTGGAACGTGTGGACCGCCGCCAATGGGCGGTGCTGGTTGCCGAGAATGGCACGGTGACCCAGCATCTGTTCATGGCCCAGGAAGCGGCCGAGGAGTTTGCCGACGGCGAGCGGACAAGGCTCGGCCTTCCCGCCAGGCCGCCGGCGGCGGATCCGCTGGCCTGAACAGTCCTTCAACGGGCTGCAGGATACAAGACGCAGCCTTCGACAGGCCGTCTAGCGACTGGTCATTAGCTGGCTCTTATGGAATCATTCCACTCCAACTCGGGGGAGAGCGGGATGGACAAACCAGCCATGGCATCCGTGTTCAGGATGCGGCAAGCGCCAGCCACTGTTTCGGGCGTTCGCAGCGTCGGCCAAGGCCAGGCCGATCCGGTCATCGGCAGAAGGCCGCTCGGCGAGGCGATCCGCTTCGTCATCGACGCCCATCCCCATTACGACATCAGCTGCGTTTCGATCGCCTATGGCGACGGCTCGGCCCCGCGCCTCGGCAGCCGGGAGGTCAAGGCGCTGTGGGCCGAATATGGCCGCCGCTGGATGGAAGAGTAGCGCAGGCCATCGGCCGACGCCTATCGCTTGCATCCCCGTCCGGATCGTAACAGCGGCTCATGCGTTGAGCGTGAGCCAAATGGGAGCAACAGCCATGAACGTCGCCAATCTGCAACTCGAAGGCCTGCTGATGGCCGTCGCCTCGATCAATCAGGTGCTGGTGCGCAAGGGCCTGCTCACGGTGGAGGATATCGACATTGCGCTGCGCAAGGCCGAGGCCATCGAAACCGGCGAGGAGCGGTCCGACGGCATGTCGGAGTCCAACCGCGACGCCGTCAACTTTCCGATCCGACTGCTGGAACTGGCCAATCAATGCCAGCCGGAGGCGGACATGCCGTCCTTCTCGAAACTGGCCCGCATGGTCGGTCAGATGAAGGAACCCTACAACGACCAGATGTGAGGCGGTCTGCCGACGCGGGGCCTCACCCTCGGCCAATCTTCGAGGCCAGCACGCTGCCCGGTCCATGCACGGCGGCGAACAGCAGGCCGGCGGCGAACGGGAAATGGGACATGAAGGCGCCGAACTCGGCCTGGTTGCCGGTCCAGTGCGACGGACCGTGGAAGGCAAAGCCGAGGAAGACCACGTAGACGGCGGCGACCAGGGCGGCCGGCGTGAAGAACGCTCCGGTCAGCAAGGCGATCACCAGCAGCGTTTCGAGGATCGCGGCGCACCAGGCCAGAAACAGCGGGAACGGGAAGCCGGCGGCGGCGATGTAGCCGGCGGTCATGTTCATATCCATGAACTTGAAGGCTGCTCCCATCGCGAACATGGCGGCCAAGGTCAGGCGGGCGATGAGAATGGCCGCGGTCTGCCACGGCGATTGAACGGCTTCCATGATGTGCTCCAAAGGTTTGCAACGGGTTTCGCCCCAAGGACGGGCGCCACGCCGCCGATCCTACACCAGCCCGCGAAATTCTTTCGCGGCAAAGCCGGACCTCGCAAAAGGAGGCGCTTGCAATCCTCTTGCCGCGCGTGGCCGCTCAGAGCTTCGCCATCAGCTCCCGCCCCAACCGTTTCGGCGGCTCGGCGCGCAGCACCACATTGGTCGTCACCGCGCCGTAGCGGCCGATGGCATCGACGATGCTTTCGAGGTCGGGCGGCGACGGCACGACCACCTTGACCAGAAAACAATCCTCGCCGGTCACCCGCAGCACCTCGACCACTTCCGGCATGGCCGCGAATTTCTTCAGGCAGGTCTGGATGTGCTCATGCGTGGTGCGCAGGCGGATCATGGCCATGGTGCCGAGACCGAGGGCGGTGGGATCGATCGCGGCCCGGTAGCCGGCGATGATGCCGCGCTCCTCCAGCCGCTTCACCCGCTCCGACGTCGCGGGCTGGGACAGGCCGACGCGGCGGCCGAGTTCGGAAATGCCGATGCGGCCATCCTCCTGCATGATCTCGATGATTGCCATGTCGGTGGGGTCGAGCCGTGGCCGGTAATCGCCGTTTGCCATGAACACCTTCAATCCATCGGAATTCTTCATCGCTTTCCGATGATCTCTCATTCCGCGAACAAGGAGAAGCCCTAGGATTGGGACATCATCTGCGGCGAAGAAACAGGATTTTCCATGACCGACTTCATCATTCTGCCGGGCAGCGGCGGATCGGGCGAGGCCCACTGGCAGACACGCTGGCAACAGGCCGACCCGGCGATGCGCCGCTTCAGCCCGGCAAGCTGGGAGCTGCCGGATTTCGACGACTGGGTGGCGGCGCTGGACGTCGCGGTGTCACAGGCACAGACCCCGCCGGTGCTCGTCGCCCACAGTCTCAGCTGCCTGCTGGTCGCGCATTGGCAGGCGGTGTCGAGCCGTCGGATCGGCGGGGCGTTTCTGGTTGCGGTTCCCGACCCGGCCTCGCCGGTCTATCCCGCTTACGGAATTCCCTTCGCCGATACGCCGCGCGGGCCGCTTCGCTTCCCCTCGCTGATCGTGGCCAGCACCGACGATCCCTATGATCCGAACGGCTATGCCGGTGAGAAAGCCACACAATGGGGCAGCGAACTGCACATCGCCGGGCCGCTTGGTCACATCAACAGCAATAGCGGGCTGGGCGACTGGCCGGCGGGAATGGAGCTGCTGACGGCCTTCGTGAGAGACAGACAGGCCGACCACGCAATCGCACCGTAGGCGCCCGAAGCGTGCGCCGCGGGCTTGCCCCAGCTTGTCCCGCCAGCTATCTCTCGGGAGGGCGTTTGTGAGGGAGCCTGCGAATGGTGTCCGTCCGATATCTGGTCCGCGATGTCGATCTGTCCATCGCGTTTTATACGAGCCATCTGGGCTTCGCGCTGAAGCAGCAATTCGGTCCGGCGATGGCCATCCTGACGCGCGGCGACCTCTCGCTCTGGCTCGCCGGTCCCTTGGCGTCGGCAGCCAGGCCGATGCCGGACGGCCGGACACCCGAGCCGGGCGGATGGAACCGCTTCGTGCTCGAGGTCGAGCAATTGCCGTCAATAGTGACTAAGATGGGCGAGGCCGGCGTGGGGTTCCGCAACCAGATCGTCGAAGGTCCGGGCGGGCGACAGATTCTTTGTGAAGACCCGTCCGGCAACGTGATCGAGCTGTTCGAGCCCAGCTAGGCTTCGGCCGTCGCCTCGGATTCGGCGCCGGGCTTTGCCTGGCCTTCCCACTGCCGCTCCGCCTCTGCTTTGCGCTTCGGACAATCCTCGTAGTCGTGCTCTCGCGAACCGCAATAGGAGCAGCATTTTGCCGGCGTGTCGGTTCGAAGCATTGTGGCCATGCACAAGAATGCACGAAAATTCATCCGGTTGCAGCAGCGTCCGCGACGTCGCTGCTCGGATGCGTGACCGCCAGCCTGGCGACGCCGCTCAATAGCCGCCGACGATCGGCAAACTCTCGCCGGTGATTAGCTTGAACATTGCGGCCAGGAACACATAGGCCGGCGCGATCTCCTCCGGCTGGGCCGGGCGCTTCACCGGGGTCTTGGCGCCGAACTGCGAGACATCCGCCGCCTGCTTGTCGGACGCGAGACCAGCAGAAGGGTTGGCGGCAGACATTGCGCGCGGCGCGTATTCGTCCGGCCTATATCAAAGTTAAATGCGGATGCTGGGGGTGAGGTGGTAGGTGATCGCGATGGGGGGACTCTCAACGCGCTCGAGGTGTCCCATGGACGTTCGAAATCTGATTGCCAAATTGTCAGCCGCGGTATTGCACCGCCGCGCCGCGTCTTCGCCGATACTGTTCAGGCCGATCCGCAACTCGCTCGCCGACATCCCGTTGAAGCCGGCGCCGCGGCCGCCTTATCGTCCGCATCGGCCGATCTGGCCGGCAAGCAACATGTAGCTCGGCGGGCTGCAACCAGTTTGTGATTTCCTCGTTTATGGCGATCCCGTTTTCAAGGAGGCAAGTGATGAGATCGATCCGGGCGAGGCGCGAATGGTTTGGATGGTGAGCGCATGAGCCGTTTTCTGCCCCTGACGATCAGATTCGTGGACGGCAGCGCGATGACGGTGTCGTCGATCGCCGACGCCAGGAGGGCGCTAGGCGGAACATGGAAGAACAAGCAGACGGCGGCCTACAAGGCGGCCGACAGGCTGGTGGACGACGCGTTGAACGGCATTTGCCGCCCGGACATCGCCTTTGCCGCTTTCCAGAATGCCGCCGCCCAACAGGGCTTGCTGAAGCCGGCCAAGCCAAGTGCCGCCCTTGCCATGCTCGACGAATTGGCGTCGCTGGATGGGCATCGTTGAAAGACCGGCTGACGGATTGCCGGCGATGTCATGGCGAACGCCGGATGGCCTATCTCGGCTCGCGATTCATGCTGAGATATGTCGGGTCGAACTCGGCGATTTCCACCAGCTGCTGCCAGTCCAGAATGGTCACCATGTAATTCGCCCAGCCGATCACACCGATCTTGCGCAGCGCGCCGATGACCCGGTTCATGTGGACGACCGAAAGCCCAAGCACATCGGCCAGTTCCGCCTGCGACAGGGGAAGCCGGAAACTCATGCCGTTGGTCTGCTTGACGACCTGGAGCCGCACGAACAGCTCGCACACAAGATGCGCCAGATGCGAAGTCTTGGACCGCCGGCCCATGGCCACGATCCATTCCCGATGGATGGCGCCATCGACGAGCGTGTCCAGCCAAAGCAAGCGGCTGAGATGAGGTGCCTGTTCGGTGATCGTCCTTAGCCGACTGTGGTCGGCGGCGATCACCCGGCATGGCGACAAAGCTATAATGCCATGGTCCATTGTCTTGAGCAGGAAGGCGTGCAAATCGACAAAATCGCCTGGCACCTGCAACGAGGTGAACTGGCGCCCGCCATCCTCCAGCACTTTGTAGCGCGCCGCCAGACCCTCGATGATGAGCGTGCTGTAGCCTGGCCTCGATCCCTCGGAAACGATGTCCTGACCGGTGGCAAAATCCATCTCGATGGTCATGGCGGCGGCCAGCAGCCCCTTTTCCTGCTCGGACAAAGCGTCATGCTGGCCAAGGTTGAGATAAAGCGGTTCTAGCATCGAGGATCCAGTTCGAGATTTCGTGGACATTCGTGGCCTAGCCAAACGCCGGAGATCGGGTGCGGTTGCAATCGGCCGGCACGGCGACGGCTCCTGGCAGGAAATCTGCTCAGGACACAGTCGCATGGAACCATGGGTGCGGGTTGGGATTTAATCCATGTCGCTCAAAAATGGCCCCGATTTTGAGACAACGACATGCATAAAAACACAGACCTGAAGCGCGTCGCCTGCGCCCTTTCAACCGCGACGCGCTTTAGCGTTCTCCAGCAGGGACTTGCACATATGGAACGGTTCTACTTCGACTTGTACAACGCCGAGACCCAGATTGACGAAGAGGGGCAGCTTTTTCCCAGCCGGGAGCGTGCGGGAGCCGAAGCGCTGCGCATATTGCACGATGTGGCGCGCGACGAGATTCCGGAGGGCGACCACCGGCGGATCACTGTCAAGATGCTGAACGAGAACAGGGAGCAGATATTCGAAGCGTCGCTGACCATGGCGTCGCTGTGGAGTTGAACTCGTCGACCCTGTCGAGGACTGTATGGAACCTCTTGCCCTCCCCTCTGTTTCCTAAGGAGGGCCAGCGGCAGAAGCTGCACGGCTGATTGACTGGAGGCATCTATGTCCTTGCAAAAGCTTCATCCCGAGCAGGTCGACGACACACGCAGGCTTGCCTATTCGACCTTTGCCCCGGCGCTGATCGGTTCGCTCACCAAGCGTCTGGCGCGGTGTCAGGGCGTCAAGGAACTGGGCGCCCTGGAAAAGTCGCTCATCCGGCTGATCGAAGACTCCGATGTCGATGGGCCGCAAGCCGAGGCGATGAAAGAGTTCGCAATCGAACTGGTGGTGTCGACGATATCGGAAGCCCGCGCTCACCCCGACACCAAGAGCGATGTCGAAGCCGTTGGCGAGCGCCGCGCCGAAGGCCGCTCCGAGAACCCGCAGACGCTCGAGGAGCAGTTGCAATCAGGCCTCGAAGACAGTTTTCCGGCCAGCGATCCGCCCGCCGTCGTCTCGACCGCCATTTCCGGCGCCTCGAAGGACCTTGTCGGCACCGACGAGGTGTTGCGCCGCAAGAAGGAGGCGGCGCAACGAAAGCAGGAAAAGGCCGACGCCGGTTAGCCGGACAAGTCGCGCCAGCTCGGGCGGTGAGAAGCCGTCAGCCGAAGCGCTTTTCCGGTGACTGTCCGCTGGATGGTGACTGTTCGCCGGCCCGCGCGACGATCGCCTCGAGCGGCTCCGGCCGGTGAAGCAGAAAACCCTGGCCATAGGCCACGCCCATGCCGCGCAAAATGTCGAGCGCTTCCTGCTGTTCGATCTTTTCGGCCACCACCGCGCAGCCGAGACTTTTGGCGATGCCCGCTATGGCCGAGACGATCTCGCGATCGAAACGGCTTTCCGCGATATTCTCGATGAACGAGCCGTCGATCTTGATCTGATCGACCGGAAAGCGCCGCAAATATTCGAACGAGCTCATGCCGGCGCCGAAATCGTCGAGGCTGACGCGGCATTGCCGCTCGCGCGCCTTGCGCACGAACTGCTCGGCGGCGTCGAAATTGGTGACGGCCGCGGTCTCGGTGATCTCGAAACCGATGCCGGAATGCGGCGCCCCGGTCTCGGCGATGACGGCGTCGACGAAATCCCATAGCAGCGGGTCGCTCAGCGTCTGCGCCGACAGGTTGAAGCCGAGCATGATGGCGCCTGACCGCATCGCCTCGCCATGCTGCGAAAGCGCTGTCCTGATGATCCAGCGGTCCAACCGCGAGGCAATGCCGAAGCGCTCGGCGACCGGAATGAATTCGCTGGGCGGGATCAGCTTGCCATTGCGCCCGGCAAGCCGCGCTAGCACCTCGACATGGCGGCTCTCCTTCCAAGGCTGGCCCAGAAGATGGATCTCCTGGCCGAACAGTTTCAGCCGCCCGTCATCCATGGCGTCGACCGTGTCGGCGGCGACACGCGCCGCGTTGAGGCCGCCGGAGCCCGACGCCGCATCGGCCGAAAACACCGCGAAGCGATTGCGCCCGGCCGCCTTGGCGGCATAGCAGGCGTCGTCTGCGCAGGCCAACGCATCGGCAACTGTGGTGGTGGTGTCCTCGACGAAGGCGATGCCGATGCTGGCCGCGAGTTTTCGCGAGGTCGCCGGCAGTCCGAGGTCGGCGTCACGGACCGCCGCAAGAATCGCGCCGGCCAGCGCCTCGGCCTTGGCCGATTGGCAATTGGGCACCAGCAGCGCGAACTCGTCGCCGCCGAGGCGCGCGGCACGCGCCGATGCCGGCAGGCAGCCCAGAATACCGGCGGCGACACCCCTCAGCGCCAGGTCGCCGGCGGCGTGGCCGGCAAAGTCGTTGAGCGCCTTGAAGTAGTCGAGATCGACATAGAACACCGCCAGCGGCAAAGCCCGCTCGGTGGCGATATGCACGGCCAGCAGCCGGTCGAAGGCGGCACGGTTCAACAGGCCGGTCAGCGCATCGTGGTGAGCGGCGTAGGCGAGTTCCCGCTCGCGCTTCTTGTCCTCGGTGATGTCGCGCACGGTGCCGAGAATCTGGCCCGCCGTCTCGGGCGCCGCGATGAAGCGCACCAGCGATTCGACATGGCGGATTTCGCCGTCGCGCCTGACGATGCGGTATTGCGCGGCGACGACGCCGTCGGTCGAAAGCGGCGCCAGATGGGCGCGCTCTGCGGCATCCTTGTCGTCGGGGTGCAGATAGGAATGCCAAAGGTCGGCAGCCACCTCGTCGGTGTCGGCGACCAGTCCGAATATCTCCCTGGTGCGGGCGTCCCAATAGCTCTTGTTGGCGTCGATATCGTGATGCCAGATGCCGGTGCCGCTGGCCGCCAGCGCCAGGCGAAAGCGCACATTGACCCGCTCCAGTTCGGCTTCCGCCTCTTTCTGCCGGCTGATGTCGGTCTGCACGCCCATCAGCCTGACCGGCCTGCCCGTCTCGTCACGCTCGACAATGCCGCCGCGGTCCAGCACCCAGATCCAGTGGCCGTCCTTGTGCTTGAGGCGTAGCTCGGTCTCGATCGAGGCGGTCAGGCCGGAAATGTGCCGCTCTCCGCTGGCCAGCGCCCGCTGGCGGTCGTCGGGATGCGTCAGCTTCAGCCAGAGGTCGTCGCTGTTGGCAAGCTCGCCATCCTCATAACCCAGCATGTGCGACCAGGTCGGCGAATAGAAACAGTCGCCGCTCAAAATATCCCAGTCCCATACGCCGAGATGAGCGCGTTCGAGCGCAAGCGCCCAGAATTCGCCGTTGCGTATTTTCTCTTCAGCCATGCCCTGGTTTCGCTCACTCCGTCGCCGCCACTATGCACGCAAGCAGAGAAGAAAGCGTTACCGGGTGCGCCGCGCCCACAGTGCGGACAAGGCCTGCAATCGTGCCGGACCATGCCGTAAGGCGTCATCATGCGATTGGGGCTCGTCATGCCATTGGCGCCCTGATTGGAACCGCCCTGGCCGGGCCTGGCTCGACGATCCTTATCGCGCGGCGGCGCGCATTGTCCTCGAGCAGGCCGCGCAGTTCCTCGCGGCCGCGCGCGATGCGCGACATCAGCGTGCCGGCCGGCACGCCGAGCATCTCGGCGGCCTCGGCATAGGAGAAGCCTTCGATGGCGACCATGGTCAGCGGGGCACGGCGGTCCGGGCTGATCGCCTGCAGCGCGTCGATGATCTCGCGCGCGGCGACGTTCTCCAGCTGGTCGGCGGGAGAGGCCTGCACCTCGCCGGCCTCCAGCGGCAGCATCGAGGCCTCGCCACGCCGGTTCACCTTGCGCATCTGGTCAATGAACAGATGATGCATGATCGTGAACAGCCATTTTCGCGGGCTCTCTCCCGTCTGCCAGTTGTCCAGCCGCAGCAGCGCCCGCTCCAGGCAGTCCTGGACGAGATCGTCGGCGGAATCGCGGTCGCGCAGCAGCGAGCGCGCATAGCGGCGCAGGCGCGGGATTTCGTCGAGAATTGCTCTCTGCTTTTCGTCCATGACCCTTTTGTCTTCGTTTCGGCATGCCGTTGCCGCAAAACCGCTGCGCCCCCGGGTGAGGACAGCTTTGGCTGATCTGAAAAAATTCCTCTGTTCATGCCTGTCGTCGGCTCCAAGAACGCTGGGCACTTTTGGGCGACAGGCATGACGCGCTAGCGCGGCGTGGCGTCGATGGCGACCCGGTCGGGATAGAAGGCGCCGTGGGCGCGAATCTCGGCCATCTCGTCGAAGGGCTGCTCATAGGCCCACATCGCGTCGTTGCCGGTTTCACCCGCCGGCAGCACGTTCCAGTAGCTGGCGTCACCCTTGTAGGGGCACAGCGTCGACCGCTCCGTCTTCTTGAGCTTGCGGAAGTCGATGTCCTCGAACGGGATGTAGAAGGAGAAGGGATGGGGCGGCTCGGTCACCATTTTGGCTTTTGCCGAGGAAGCGATGATGGTGCCGTTTGCAAACACGACGACACGCCCGGTGAAGGGCTCGACGGTGATCACCTTGCCCGGATTGCGCCTGAAGCCGGGTGACGGGTTCGCATGCTGATCCATGACTGCTCTCCTTGTCCGCTGGTGGTTCGATGCCGGTCGACGGCGTCAGCTCTCACTGGTCACTGATGGGCCGGCGACAGCGGTCACACGCGACAGCTTCTGGCGCTTTTCGAGCTGTGGCTTTTCATAGGTCTTCTTCATCGTTCTTCCTTTTCTGACGTCTGGCAGCCGGTCCGCGCGGCTGCCGGTCGTGGATCATGGCTCCAAGGGACAACAGGCGCATCTCCCGTCCGGCCGATGCGCCGCCGAAGGAAATCCGGGCCAGCGTGGCAAGAACGATTCGCATGTGTTTCGCCGCGATCCGACGGCGGTGGATTTATCTCAGCCGGGACGGCCATGCTTGGGCCGGGCGGAACACGGTTTTGGCGAATGCGGCCCTGTCAGCACGACCGCAAGGCTTGGACAGGCGCGAACAGCTACCGGCGCGGCTATGGCGATGGCTGCTTGGCGCCGGTGCACGCCGCGAAATATCGATAATAAAGGACGACAGGTGAGACTCTACAAAATCAAGATGATTTGCCAGATATTTCGCCTTTTCGGCACGAGAAGCAAAATAAATTTTCGACAGACAAACTTTCACTTCGGAAAAATGTCCATTTCATCTCTGTTAACCAAATATTAACCAAAATTATCCGATACATACCGAAGTTATTCGCTGTCGCAATCCGAATCTAAGTTGTAATAATCATTGCACAGTTCGCTTATGACATTACTGTATCGTTGATGTCTTGCGAAGCATGCAACGGAGGAGCTGTAGGAGTGAAATCCGGGTCAAGACTGTGTTGCGAGGAACGGTCTGCCCGACGGAGGAAACACGCATGAGATTGCTGAAATATGCGCTGCTGGCGGGAGCGTCGCTGCTTCCCATCCTGCCCGCGATCGCCGCGACCGCGACGGGCAGCATGAATGTCCGCATCACGATTACCGACGAATGCAAGGTGCAGACGGCGAGCGATCTCGATTTCGGCTCGCACGGTGTCATTGATGCGAATGTCGACCAGACCAGCACCATCAACGTGCAATGCACGACCGGCAAGTCCTACAATGTTGGTCTGAGCGCCGGAGCGGGCGCGGGCGCAACGGTTGCTGTTCGCAAGATGACCGGGCCGGCGTCGGCGACGATCGACTACACCATCTACAGGGAAAGCACCCGGACGCAGCTTTGGGGCACCACGATCCCCACCGACACGGTCGGCGGAACCGGCAACGGCGCCATTCAGCCGCTGACGGTCTACGGGCGTGTTCCACCGCAGACGACACCGGCGGCGGGCCTCTACACCGACACCGTTGCGATCACCATAACGTACTGACAATCGATACCAACACGAGGACGATCATGCGATCCATGCTTTCACGCATCGGAGCCACGGCTGTTCTGTTGCTGTGCGCCGGTCTCTCACAAGCCGCTTCGCTCAGGGTGGCGCCGACAGGTCTCGAGCTGATCTCGCCCGACGCCTCGGCGGTTCTCAACCTCAGCAACGATGACCCCAAGCGGCCGATCAATGTGCAGATACGCGTCTTCGCCTGGAGCCAGGCTGGCGGGATCGAGACGCTGACGCCGACTACCGACGTCGTCGCCAGCCCGCCATCGACCAAACTCGGACCCAATGCCCAATACGTGGTTCGCGTCGTGCGCGTCAGCAAGGCGCCGGTGCGGGCCGAGGAAAGCTACCGCGTCATCGTCGACGAGTTACCCGACCCGTCGCGCAAGAAGGCCGGTACGGTCGCGCTCGCGCTGCGCTACTCCGTGCCGGTGTTTTTCCGCGACGCCGATGCGGCCGCGCCGGCAGTCGCCTGGAGTGTTTCGCGCAAGGGCGGCAGTCTTGTGCTGACAGCCAGCAATACCGGTGAAAGTCGTCTCCGCTTGTCCAACCTATCCCTGACCCAGAACGGCAAAAAGCTCGGCAACCGAAACGGGCTCGTCGGTTATGTCCTGGGCGGCGCGACCATGCAGTGGCCGATCGGCAGCGGCAAATCACTGTCAGCGGGCTCCGTGCTTTTGAAGGCACAGAGCGATCTTGGACCCTTCGATGCCAACGTTGCCGTCAAGGGCAAGTAGCGTCGCTGTCATCGTCGCGGTTGCGACTTTCACACCTTGCTTGGCGGTGCGTTCGCAGGAATTTCCGGCCGTGACGAACCTCGAACAGCCGGCTTCCGTTTTGCCAGCGGGCCGCAGCCTCTATCTCGAGGTGTTCATCAACGACGTTTCGACCAAGCTGGTCGGCAATTTTATCGAGATGCCGGATGGTGGGCTGGCGGCGGCGCCCCAAGAGCTGAAGGAGGTCGGCCTGAAACCGCCGGAGGACATAGCCGACGCCGGCGGCCTGGTCAGGCTCGACCAGTTGGCCGACGTTTCGTTTCGGATCGATGAGGTAGCCCAGCGCCTCTACGTCACCGCCGCCAATGACAGCCGCGAGGCGCGCATGGTGGATCTCGGCTTGCGCTTGCAGGACCGGCCGGCGCCGCAATCGGGCTTGGGCGCGGTTCTCAACTATTCGCTGTTTGCCAGCTCCAACACATTGTTCGACAAGGACGTCGAGCTGTTCCAAGGCGTTTCCGGCGGCTTCGATGCGCGCGTGTTCAGCCCCTATGGAACGCTCAGCCAATCCTTCATCGCCGGCTATTCCGACGGCAGGCTGGGCGGCTTCACGCGGCTCAACACGACATGGAGCTATTCCGACCCCGACCGGCTGATGACCTACCGCGCCGGCGACTTCATCTCCGGTGGATTGTCGTGGACGCGTCCGGTCTATCTCGGCGGCATCCAGGCGCAACGCAACTTCCACCTGCGATCGGACCTGGTGACGCTGCCGCTGCCCTCCTTCGGCGGCACGGCGGCGGTGCCGTCGACGCTCGAGGTCTATACGCAGAACGTGCGCACCTATTCCGGCGACATCCAGCCCGGGCCGTTCCAGGTCACCAATCTGCCGGTGTTCACGGGCGCCGGACAGGCGCAGGTGGTGCTGCGCGACAGCCTCGGCCGCGAGACCACGGCCACCTTGCCGTTCTATGCCTCCAGCATGCTGCTGCGCCAGGGACTGCTCGACTTTTCCGTCGAGGCAGGGATGGCGCGGCGCAATTTCGGCATCTCCTCCGACGATTATGACGGCCGCGTCATAGGGGTCGCCAGCGCGCGTTACGGCGTGACCGACCGGCTGACATTGGAAGCCCATGCCGAGGGCGGCGCCGATCTGATCAATGGCGGCATAGGTGCTGCCTTCCCGCTCGGGGCATATGGCGCGGCTTCGCTGGCGGTCGCCGGCAGCCATCATGACCGGCGCACCGGCTCGCTGGTCGATGCCAGTGTCGAATTCGGCTATGACGGCTGGGCGATCAACGCCCACATGCAGCGGGCCTTTGGCGGCTATGAAGACATCGCCTCGATGACGGCGGAGCCGGTTCTCGACCCCGACGACTTCACCCGTTTCAGCGCCGGCGTGCCGCGCGCGGTCGACCAGGTGACGCTCAGCGTGCCGATGCCGATCGATTTCTCCAGCTTCAACCTGTCCTATACGCATTTGAAGAGCGCCGAGGGCGAAAACAGCCAGATCGTCGGCCTGTCCTACAGCCAGGCGATCTTCAAGCGCAGCACGCTCTATGCCACCGCCTTCGCCGATCTCGACGACGACAGCAGCTATGGCGTGTTCGCCGGGATTTCGATCCCGTTCAACGACGACATCTCGGCGTCGACAGGCGTCGAGCAAGGCCCTGACGGCCTCAATGTCACTGCCGACCTCGCCAAATCGGAGCGGGCCGAGGACGGCAGCATCGGCTGGCGGCTGCGCACCTCGGAGGGCGAGGTCCCCAATCGTTCGGCAGCTGTCAGCTACCGCGCGCCGTTTGCGCGTTTCGAGGCCGGCGCCCAGCAATTCGACAAGGACTTTCGCGTGACCGGCCAGATGGACGGCGCCATTGCGGTCGCAGGCGGCGGGGTGTTCGCCACCAACCGCATCGACGATGCCTTTGCCGTCGTCGATGTCGGCACGCCTGATGTCGAGGTCTTGCATCAGAACCGGCCTGTAGGCAGGACCGACAGCAAAGGCCGCATCCTGGTCACCGGGCTCAACTCCTATGAGCTGAACACGGTCTCCATCGACCCGAAGAATCTACCAGTCGACGCGGATGTCCCTGCTACCAAGGAGACCGTCGTCCCAGCCGACCGCAACGGCGTCGTGCTGAAGTTCGGCGTGTCCGAGGCGGCGCAGGCCGCGCTGGTGACGCTGGTCGACTCGAGCGGAACGCCGCTCGAAGCCGGACTGTCGGGACGCGTCGATGGCGGCACTGAAGACTTTGTCGTCGGCTATGACGGGCAGGCCTACATCAAGGGCCTCGGCAAGCAGAATTCAGTGCAGGTCGAGCGCGCTGACGGCGGTTCATGCCGGGCAGAGTTTCCCTTCGAGGCGGCGCGCGGCCGACAAGTGGTGATCGGGAACGTGGTGTGCCAATGATAGCTGGAGGAAAAATGCTGCGCGCCGTAATCATCGCCCTGCTGCTGGTGCTGCTCCCGTCGCTCGCCCGGGCGCAGAGCTGCAGTTACACCGTCACCAGTTTGAATTTCGGCCTCATCGACACGCTGTCGGGCACCGCGGCGACATCGACAGCCACCTTCACCGCGACTTGCAGCGGCAGTTTGCCATTGCTGCTGCCCGTCCTGGTCTGTCCGCATATTGCCGCCGGCACCGGCGGTGCAACCTCGGCGGCGGCCCGGCAGATGGCGAGCGGCGTCAACAGCCTCAACTATCAACTCTATTCGGACCCCGCAATGAGCGTTGTCTGGGGCACCTATAACTGGGCCTATGCCTCGCGCCCGCCACCGCTGCTGCTGAGCCCCAATCTCTTCGGCAACTCAATCGACACCCTGACGCTCTATGGCCGGGTTCCCGGCGGCCAGGCGACCGTTCCGCCGGGCACTTATCTGTCGACATTTTCGGGCGGGCAACTCGAGTTCCGCTCCCGGACAACCCTGTTGAGCAGCAGCTGCAACACCGGCGCGGGCAACTTGGGCACCAGTCCGACCTTCACCATCAACGCCACGGTCGCGGCAAACTGCCTGGTCGCCACCCAGAACATCGATTTCGGCTCCAAGGGCGTGCTCGACGCCAATGCCGATGCCACCGGCCAGGTCTCGGTCACCTGCACGCCGTCGACCGCGTACACGGTTTCCCTTAATGGCGGCACGACAGGGGGCACGCCGACCAATCGCAAGATGTCGAAGGGCGGCGAGCGGGTCACCTACGGCCTCTACAAGGACGCCGCGCGCTCGCAGCCCTGGGGTGACGCCGGAACGCCGGGAAGCACGGTGGCCGGCACCGGAACCGGCTTGGCGCAACCGCTCATCGTCTACGGCCGCGTGCCGCCGCAGACGACGCCCTCGGCCGGCGTCTACACCGACACGGTGGTGGTGACCATCACCTACTGAGAGCGGCCATTGCCTGGTGAAAGCCAGCGCGCGTAAATCTCGCCGACGATGCCGCGGCGAAAGACCAGCACGCAGATCATGAAGATCAGGCCGGTGGCGATGGTCACAGGGAAGCCTGAGGTGGCGAGGGTGTTTTCCAGGCCGACGACGAGGCCGGCGCCGACGACAGGACCGACCATGGTGCCGATGCCGCCGAGCAGCGTCATCAGGATCACCTCGCCCGACATCTGCCAGGTGACGTCGGTCAGCGTCGCGAACTGGAAGACGATCGCCTTGGTGGCGCCAGCAAGCCCGGCAAGGGCTGCCGACATGACGAAGGCGGCGAGCTTGTAGCGGCCGACCGAATAGCCCAGCGAGATGGCACGGTTCTCGTTCTCGCGGATCGAACGCAGGATCATGCCGAAGGGCGAGTTGACGATGCGCCAGACGGCGAAGACGCCGATGAGGAAGACGGCAAGCACGACGAAATACATGTTGAGCGTGACGTTGAGATCGACGATGCCGAACAGATGCCCGCGCGGCACGCCCTGTATGCCGTCCTCGCCTTCGGTGAACGGCGCCTGGACGCAGAAGAAATAAAACATCTGCGCCAGCGCCAGCGTGATCATCGAGAAATAGATGCCTTGCCGGCGGATGGCGAGGAAGCCCATGACCAGGCCGAGCACGGCCGCTCCGGCGGTGCCGAGCAGGATGCCGGCCTCGGGCGGCCAGCCCCATGCCTTGACGGCGTAGGCGCAGAAATAGGCGGCGGCGCCGTAGAAGGTGGCGTGGCCGAACGACAACAGCCCGGTGTAGCCGAGCAGCAGGTTGAAGGCGCAGGCAAACAGCGCGAAGCACAGCATCTTCATCAGGAAGATCGGATAGACGAAGAAGGGCGCGGCTATCAGCGCCAGTATGGCCAATGCCAGCAATACCCGCTCCAGCCGCACGGAGGCGGCGGTGCGCTGTTGGTGAAGGGTTGCCTCGCTCATCTCAGGCGTCCCTTCCGAACAGGCCGGCGGGGCGCAGGAGCAGCACGACCGCCATGATGACGAAGACGACGAGGTTCGACGCCTCGGGATAGAACACCTTGGTCAGGCCCTCGGCGAGGCCGAGCATATAGCCGGTGACGATGGCCCCGAGGATCGAACCCATGCCGCCGACCACGACGACGGCAAAGACGACGATGATGATATCGGAGCCCATCAGCGGACTGACCTGGTAGACGGGCGCGGCGAGAATACCGGCAAGGCCGGCGAGCGCCGCGCCGAGCCCATAGGTGAGCGTCAGCAGCAGCGGCACGTTGACGCCGAAGGCCTGCACCAGCTCCGGATTCTCGGTCGCGGCGCGCAGATAGGAGCCGAGCCTGGTCTTTTCGATCAGGAGCCAGGTGCCGATGCAGATAATGAGCGAGGCCACCACCACCCAGCCGCGATAGTTGGGCAGGAACATGAAGCCGAGATTGGTGCCGCCGGCAAGCTGCGCCGGAACGGCATATGGGTTGCCTGACACACCGTAGTAGAAACGGAACACGCCTTCGATGACCAGCGCCAGTCCGAAGGTGAACAGCAGCCCGTAGAGCGGATCCAGGCGGTAGAGCCGCGACAGCGCCACGCGCTCGACCGCCATGCCGAAGACGCCGACGATGAGCGGCACCAGGAGCAGCGCCGGCCAGTAGCCGATGCCGAGATGGACGAGCAGCAGGTAGCCGATGAAGGCGCCGAGCATATAGAGTGCGCCATGGGCGAAATTGATGATCCGCAGCAGGCCGAAGATGACGGCCAGGCCGAGGCTCAGCATGGCGTAGAAGGAGCCGTTGATCAGCCCGACCAGCATCTGGCCGAGCAAGGCCTGGACGGGGATGCCGAAGATCACGGTCATGGCGTCACCGATGGTGTTGCAAGGGGGATGCGTCTGTGCGGCACGTACCCCCACCCGGACCTTCGGTCCGACCTCCCCACAAGGGGGAGGTAGGGCGGTGGCCCTCCACCCTCCCCCTTATGGGGAGGGTCGCTGCGCAGCAGCGGGTTGGGGGTACTGCCGTGGGCTGTCGTCATCATACCCCCAACACCTCGTGCAGCTGTTGCGTGTGAGCGGCAAGCTCGCTTACGGCAAAACCCTCCACCACCTTGCCGTGCTCCATCAGGTAGAAGCGGTCGGCGATGCGGGCGGCGAAGCGGAAATTCTGCTCGACGAGCAGGATGGTCATGCCGCGCTTTTTCAAGGTCGCCAGCAGTTCGCCGATGCGCTGGACGATGACCGGCGCCAGGCCCTCGGTCGGCTCGTCGAGCAGCAGCATCTGCACGCCCGTCCGCAGGATGCGGGCGATGGCCAGCATCTGCTGTTCGCCGCCGGAGAGTTTGGTGCCGGGGCTGTTGCGGCGCTCCTTGAGGTTGGGAAAGAGATCGAAGATCTCGTCGACGCTCATGCCGCCCTTGGCCACCACCGGCGGCAGGATCAGGTTCTCGTCGACGGTGAGCGTGGCGAAGATGCCGCGTTCCTCCGGCACGAAGCCGATGCCGCGATGGGCAACACGATGCAGCGGCAGGCGCATCAGGTCGCTGCCATCGAAGGCGACGCTGCCGCTGCGCTTGCGGACCAGCCCCATGATGGCGCGCAGCGTTGTGGTCTTGCCGACGCCGTTGCGGCCGAGCAGCGTCACGGTCTCACCGCGAAAAACGTCGAGGTTGACGCCATGCAGCGCATGGCCCTCGCCATACCAGGCATGGAGATCGCGCACGGCAAGCAGCGGCTCACTCATGCTCGGTCCCCCTGCTCGGTCCCCATGTAGGCGACCCTGACGCGCTCATCGCTGCTCACCGTCGCGTAGTCGCCGGCGGCGAGCACCTGGCCGCGCTGCATGACGGTGATCCAGTCGCAGAGGTCGGCGACGACGGTGAGATTGTGCTCGACCATCAGCACGGCGCGGTCCGTTGCCAGCGAGCGGATGATGCCGGAAATGACGCCGACATCCTCGTGCCCCATGCCGGCCATCGGCTCGTCGAGCAGCAGCACTTTCGGGTCGAGCGCCAGCGTGGTGGCGATCTCGAGCACGCGCTTTCGGCCATAGGAGAGATCGCCGGCCGGACGATGCGCGACATCGTCGAGACCGACGACGGCAAGCAGTTCGCGCGCCCGTGGAGTCAGTTGGTCAAGCGCGGCCAGCGAGCGCCAGAACTGGAAGCCGAGCCCGCTCGGCCGCTGCAAGGCGACGCGGACATTGTCGAGCACGCTCAGATGCGGAAAGATCGCCGATATCTGGAACGAGCGGACGAGACCCATGCGCGCCACCCTGGCCGGCGCGGTGCGGGTGATGTCGTTGCCCAACAGTTCGATCCTGCCGCTGCTCGGCTGCAGGAACTTGGTCAAGAGGTTAAAGATCGTCGTCTTGCCGGCGCCGTTCGGCCCGATCAGCGCATGGATCTGGCCGTGATGGACGTCGAGGTCGACATTGTTGACGGCGACGAAACCGGCAAAATCGCGCCGCAGGCCGCGGGCGGAGAGCACCACCCGCGGCTTGATTTCGGCACCGTCCGGCTGGACGGCCACGGCTTGCGCCAGCGTCACTTGGTGACGAGCGGGCAGCCGCTGTCTTCAGCCTTGATGAAGGCCTTGTCGCCCGGAATGGTCGCAAGGTAGGTGTAGTAGTCCCAGTCCTTCTTCGACTCCTCGGGCTTTTTGACCTGATAGAGATACATGTCGTGCACCATCGAGCCGTCGGCCTGTACCTTGCCGTTGGCGTTGATGATGTCGTCGACGGGCATTTCATGGAGTTGCTTGGCGACCGCCTCGGTCTCGTCGGTGCCGGCCTTGTCGATGGCCTTGAGATATTGCAGCACCGCCGAATAGGTGCCGGCCTGGATCATGTTGGGCATGCGGTTGGTGCGCTTGAAGAAGCGCCCGGCGAAGTCGCGGCTCTTGTCGTCGCGGTCCCAGTAAAACCCTTCGGTGAGCACCACGCCCTGCGCCGCCTGCAGTCCGAGGCCGTGCACCTCGGCAAGCGTGAACAGAAGTGCTGCCAGCCGCTGGCCGCCGGCGACGATGCCGAACTCGGCCGCCTGCTTGATGGTATTGGAGGTGTCGAGGCCGGCATTGGCAAGGCCGATAACTTTGGCGCCGGAGGACTGCGCCTGCAGCAGGAAGGAGGAATAATCCGTCGATCCCAAGGGGTAACGCACCTCGCCCAGCACTTTGCCGCCGCTTGCCTCAACAACCTTTGAGGTCTGCTCCTTCAGCGAATAGCCGAAGGCATAGTCGACGGTGATGAAATACCAGCTGTCGCCGCCCTGCTGCACAAGCGCGCCGCCGGTGCCGACCGCCTGCGAGTGGGTATCGTAAGCCCAGTGGAAACCGTAGGGCGAGCATTGCTTGCCGGTCAGGTCGGCCGATGCCGCTCCGGTAACGATGTCGATCTTCTTCTTTTCCTTGGACAACCCCTGGACGGCGAGCGCCACCGAGGATGTCGTCAGTTCCATGATCGCGTCGACCTGCTCGGTGTCGTACCACTGGCGCGCAATGTTGGAGGCAATGTCGGGCTTGTTCTGGTGATCGGCGTTGACGATCTCGATCGGCGCGCCCTGCACCTTGCCGCCAAAATCCTCGACCGCCATCTTGGCGGCCTCGACCGACCATTTGCCGCCGAAATCGGCATAGACGCCCGACTGGTCGTTGAGGATGCCGATCTTGACCTTGCCGTCGGAAATTTCGCCGGCCGCCGCCGGCATCGCAGTCGCCGCAAGCAGCACGGCTGAGACGAGATAGGATGCTTTCACAGGTGGTTCCTCCCTTGTGGCCGACGCTGGAAAACGCGGCGGCCTTGCAATGGTTCAACAACTCCGTCCGGTTCTCGCTGAAATCCGGGCCAGCGCCCGCCACTTCTCCTCTTGGCAACCCCTCCGCCCTGGGTGCGCCGGGAACCGTAGCATCACATTTCGCGAGGCGAGAATGCTATTTTCGTAGCATGGCGTGCTAGCGCGGCCGCTACCAGTCGGGCTCAATTGGAGAGTCTTCGGAAAAGCCGCTCGGGCCAGGCAGAGAGAGCGTTGCGGCCGCAGCGTCCAGCAGTGCCCCCGGAAGCCCTTTGAGATGCTCGCTGTCCAGCGGAAGCGCAAGATAGCCCGTGGCAATGCGTGCAGCCGCTTCCGCCTGTTCACGATCTCTCATTGCCTTGACCGCAGACCGATCAGGCCGCGTGGCCAGCCAAGCCTTGTGCAGAGCGAACATTCGAGGGTCGACCGTCGGCATGCTTACGGGATAGCCACGCTCATCGATCGCCACAGCCTCCACCTTCGGGGCGTTGATGAGCCATTGCAGCCCCTTCATGGGTGCGCTGTCGAGGTCGTCGGCAAGCTGTGTAATCGAGGTAGTGGCGTTGTCCTTGAGGACATGTCTTGCCCGCGGACGGATCAGGTCGACCACATAGCCATCACGGTTCGCTGCCCTGAAGGCCCGGGGCTGGAGCGGCTTGAAGGACCTGTCCACTTTACGCAACACGCCTATCAGGCCGGACTGGCTTACCCTCTCGCCGGTCACGAAGCTGATGCGGCGTCGGGAATCGAAGAGCAGGTCGATGTCGCCGGTTGCCGTGAGACCGCTGGTGATCTGGACGCCCGCCAGAGCCTCGTAAGCGAACAGCGCATTCGTGCCGACGACCAGCAACTGCTTGCCCAGCGGGTCTGTTTCGGCGCACCGCCGCAATATCCGTGCGGCGATGGCCGGTACCCTGCCCAACCCCATTGCCACATTGACTTTCGCCAGGCCGTTCAGGCGATCGGCCAGACCTGCCAGCAGATCCTTGTTCTGCACCCTGCCCTCGGAAAACGCAGCGAACGCCTTCTCCGTCTGGCTGCTTTTCGGCCCGAGTGAATTCTCGACCTGCCGGACCTTCCGCAGCAGGTATTCAGCACCGCTGCGCTCAACCCAGCGCATGCTGCCTGCAAAGCGCCTTTGGCGCTGGTCATCAGCACGCTGCCAGGCCTCGTAGACCTGTTGCGTATCTATGAGTTGGCGCCGCTGCTCGCCGGTCAACTCTCTCAGCATCGTTTTCCACTCTTAAGCCAGGATCAAGTTAACATAGTGGAAAACTCTTAATTAACAATAAGTTGCTATGTTTTTTCCACTATCGCATCTATCACCCACACGCCGAGTGGAAAATACCGTAAAAACAATAGGTTATGTCCGAGAAAGGGAGGCCAGAACCTCACACGCGGGTTTTTAGCTGCGCGCGCCATGGCAGCCGCTTGCCGTCGCCTCACCGCTTCTGCGGATAGATCGGCTCGCCGCGCTTCAGCATCTCGACAAAAGCCTCGATCTTCTTCCTGCGCCCCGCCTCCGTCTTCATGTTGTGCGTTCGAAACGCCAGCGCGAACCGGTTCTGGGCGGAAAGCTTTGCCAGCATCTCCTTCGCCTTCGGCTCGGCGTCGATGGCGGCCTGCAGATCGTCAGGGATCTTCATGTCCTTGCCTGAGGCATAGGCGCGGTCCCAGCGGCCGTCGGCCTTGGCCGCCTCGACCTGTTTCAGCCCGTGTTCGGTCATGCGGCCCTCCTCGACCAGGCGGGCGACATTGTCGATGTTGATCTTGCTCCAGATGCTCTTCTTGCCGCGCGGCGTGTAGCGCTGCAGAAAGCTCTTGTCGTCGAGCGGCTTGCGTATGGCGTCGATCCAGCCGAAGCACAGCGCCACGTCGATGGCCTGCTTCGGCGTGATCGAGGCGAGGCCCGAGCCGACCTTGTGGACCTTGATCCAGACCTCGCTCTCGCCGGCATGATTTTCGCGCAGCCAGGCGTAAAAACTGTCGGGATCGGGGAATTCATGAACCTTGTCGGGATCGACCTTGAACGGCGCCATCATCACCTCGTTGTTGCCGGGCCGGCTGTATCGGCTGTCGATGCCAGTTTCCGTCAGCGGCGTCGATACCCCCTAGCCTATTGCGAGCCGGCTTGCGCCCAAGCCGGCGCTCATGGCAGTTTCCCGGCTGGTCGAGCCGGGCAAGGCAGACTGCAATTCGGGGGAAATGCCATGCGATCGATGTTACTCGGCCTCATCCTTCTGCTGCCGGCCTCGGCGCTCGCCGAACCCATCGAAACCCAGAAGATCATCACCGCGCTGACCGGCGACTTCAATGGGGACGGCGCCGCCGATCTGGCGATGATCGTCGAGACCGAGCCCGAAGACGATACCATGGACATGCATTTCTTCCTGAGGGACAAAAAGTACAATTTTCTGAAACCCGCCGGCGTCGTGCATGAGCAGGTCTACGGCGAATGGAACGACTACGACCAGCCGCATTATGAGGGCTCCGGCATCGAACCGGAGTTGACCTTGCTGCCCAACGGCTCGATCAAGATCTATCTGCCGGGGCTGATCGGCCCCGGCGAGCGGACCGACATGACGCTGACCATCGCCTGGCGCAACGAGGCCTTCGTCGTCGCCGGCGTTGCCTATGACCATTACAAATACCAGTCCGTTGTCGTCTACAGCAGCTGCGACTACGACGTGCTGACCGGCAAGGGCAAAAGTATGCAGACGCAGGATGATGATAGCAAGGTGAACAGTATCGTGTCTGTCGAAGGCCAGGTCGTGCCCTTCGCGGAGTGGGACACGGGGACGCCTTTTAGGGTGTGCGGGGATTGAGGGGGCAGCCAATCTCCCCCCTCGTGGGGGAGATGGCCGGCAGGGGGGCCGCTGTCCCGCCAACGCACCGGCCAGTGTCAGCCACGTTTATCCCGCGATTCTTGTCAGAAAATAGATCGAGAGGTCGCGATCCTTCGCGCCCCCCTCTGCCCTGCCGGGCATCTCCCCCACTTGGGGGGAGATTGGCTTCACTGCAGATGCGGTTTCTTCAAAAAGCTGTTTCGGTCGGCGGATTTCACTCGCAGCCAAGTCTCACGACCGTCACGCACGACCCTGAGAGGAATCTCCGAACCCGCCGGATTCTGCCATAGCTTGCGGTAGAAATCGGCGAGCCCGTCGACCTCGCCATCGCGCACGTCGGAGATGATGTCGCCCTGGCGCAGGCCGGCCTTGGCGGCGGGGCCGCCTTCGGCGACGCTCATCACCACGACCGCACCGTTCGACTCGGCCGAGAAGGCGCCGAGCCATGGGCGCGGCGGCTTCGCCACCTGGCCGCGCGTCAGCAGATCGTCGAGGATCGGGGTCAGAAGGTTGATCGGCACGACCATGTTGATGTCGGCGACCTCGCCGTTGCGGCTCATCTGCAAAAGCAGCGAACCGATGCCGAGCAGGCTGCCATCCTGGCCGATGAGCGCCGCGCCGCCCCAGGACGGATGCGCCGGGGCAATGAAGATCGCCTCGTCGAGCAGATATTCCCAATAGCCGGCGAATTCCTGCTTGGTGACGATGTGTGCCTTGACCGAGCGGCCGGTGCCGTCGGCAAACACCACGGGGTCGCCGATCTTGGCCTTCGAGGCGTCACCCAGCGCCACCGCCGGCAGGCCGAGCGGCGCCAGCGCCTGCACCAGGCCGAAGCCTGTCTCCTGGTCATAGGCCAGCGCATGCGCCGGCACGACGCGGCCGTCCTGGTCGGTCAGCCAGACTTCCTCGGCCTCGGTGATGAGATAGCCTATGGTGAGCACCAGCCCGTCGCCGCGGATGACGACGCCGCTGCCTTCCCGGCGCGTGCCCAGGGCATTGGCCGTGAAGGCATCGTCGGGAACCATGGCGCGCACGCCAACGACGGAGCGCAAGAGCGGGGAAACGGGATCGACGGGCATGCTTTCATCCTGGCAGATATGCGTGGGCAGTATCCTCTATAGGTATGCCGCGCTGCACAGGGCGCAAGGGCTTAGGCAACAAGGCAATCATTTCAGAGGCTGGCGCTGCTCCTCATCCGCCTGCCGGCACCTTCTCCCCGTATAGCGACGGGGAGAAGGGAGATGGCCGCAACATCGGCGCTCTTGGCAACGCTGGCAATTGGGGAAATCAGTAGGCGACAGCGTCCTTCTCGCCGTCACTATACGGGGAGAAGTGCCCGGCAGGGCGATGAGGGGCGGCGCCGACATCGATAATAGTTCAACACAAGTTGAACCTTTCTGAATTGCACCTATGTGTTCCCGTATCTAGGTTCCGCCGACTTTTCCGCCATCAGTCTCGCGCCCTCGCGCAAGTCGTTTTCGCCCCGCCAAACCCAAGGAATTTCCCGCATGACCGAATACATCCCGCCGAAAGTCTGGAGCTGGAAGAAAGCCAATGGCGGCACGTTCGCCAGCATCAACCGGCCTATTGCCGGTCCGACGCATGACAAGGTGCTGCCGGTCGGCAAGCATCCGCTGCAGCTCTATTCGCTGGCGACGCCGAATGGGGTCAAAGTGACTGTCATGCTGGAGGAGCTTCTGGCGCTCGGCCACAAGGGCGCCGAATACGACGCTTGGCTGATCCGCATCAACGATGGCGACCAGTTCGGCTCGGGGTTTGTCGAGGTCAACCCCAACTCCAAGATCCCGGCGCTGCTCGACCGCAGCGGCAAGACGCCTGTCCGCGTCTTCGAGTCCGGTTCGATCCTGCTTTATCTCGCGGAAAAGTTCGGCGAGTTCCTGCCGACCGAACAGCCGGCGCGCGCGGAAACCTTGTCCTGGCTGTTCTGGCAGATGGGTTCGGCGCCCTATCTCGGCGGCGGCTTCGGCCATTTCTACGCCTATGCGCCCGAAAAAATCGAATACGCCATCGACCGCTTCGCCATGGAGACCAAGCGCCAGCTCGACGTGCTCGACCGGCGGCTGGCGGAGACTGAATATCTCGGCGGCGCCGGCTATTCGATCGCCGACATGGCGGTATGGCCCTGGTATGGCGGCCTTGCGCTCGGCCGCATGTACAATGATTCCGCCGAATTCCTGTCGGTGCAGGACTACGAGCACGTACAACGCTGGGCCAAGGCGATCGACGCCCGCCCGACCGTGCAACGCGGCCGCATGGTCAACCGCGCCTTCGGCGACCCGGCCATGCAACTGCACGAGCGCCACGACGCCAGCGATTTCGAGACGAAGACGCAGGATAAATTCGTGGTGGCGGAGTGAGCTAATCTCCCCCCTTGAGGGGGAGATGGCCGGCAGGCCAGAGGGGGTCGGCTCGACTGGGCGCGACCTCCTGCGACTGATGAAGGTTAGCGCTCCACGCGCGGCGACCCCCTCCTGTCGCCTTCGGCGACATCTCCCCCTCGAGGGGGGAGATTAGCCCATCAATTTCGCCAGCCTCGGCACGCCTTCACCCACGGCGCGTTCATCTGCGAGCGTAAAGCTCATCCGCATCGTGTTGCGTCCCGAACCGTCGGCGTAGAATGCGTTGCCCGGCACGAAGGCCACGCGGGCTTCCTTGACCGAGCGGGCGAGCAGTGCCGTGGCGTCCGCACTTTCAGGCAGCGTCAGCCAAACGAACATGCCGCCTTCCGGCCGGCTCCAGCTGACGCCATCCGGCATTTCCGCTTCGAGTGCTGCAAGCAAGCCGTCGCGGCGCTGGCGGTAGGCGCCGATCAGCTTTTCCACCTGGCCGTCATACACGGCCTCGGAGACGCGGTGCATGACCAGCTGGTTGATCGACGGGCTGTGCAGGTCCGACGCCTGCTTCATCAGCACCAGCCGCTCGACGACACGGCGCGGCGCGCAGACCCAGCCGACGCGCATGCCCGGCGACAGGATTTTGGAGAACGAGCCGCAATAGAGCGTGCGGGCGTTTTCGATGCCGCCTGAGCGTTCGCAGTCGAGCGCCAGGATCGGCGGCTGGCCCTCGCCGTCATAGCGCAGCGCGCGATAGGCGGCGTCCTCGATGACGGCAATGTCGAGCTCGCCGGCGAGGTCAAGCACCGCCTCGCGCTGCTGGCGATTCAGCGTCTCGCCGGTCGGGTTGGCGAAATCGGGCACGAGATAGGCGAATTTCACTTTGCCGCCTGCAGCGGCAGCCGCCGCCTGGTAGGCGGCGGGCGTCATGTTGCCGCCATCCGGCGTCAGCCGGTCGTAGCGCGGCTCATAGGCGTTGAAGGCCTGGAGCGCGCCGAGATAGGTCGGCCACGTCACGAGCGCTGTGTCGCCGGGCGACAGGAACAGCTTGCCCAGATAATCCAGCGCCTGCTGCGAGCCGGAGGTGATGAAGATGTTGTGCTCGTCGCAGGCGATGCCAAGCTTGCCCATCTGGCCGGCCAGCCATTTTCTGAGCGGCAGATAGCCTTCGGAGACCTGATACTGAAGTGCTGCGCTCGCCTCCGCGCCGCCCAGCACCGAGGCGTAAGCATCGGCGATCGCCTGCGCCGGAAACAAAGCCGGATCGGGGATGCCGCCGGCAAAGGAGATGATGTCGGGCTGGTCGAGCAGTTTGAGCAGCTCGCGGATTTCCGACGCCTTCATGCGCGAGGCGCGCGACGCCAACAGGTCCATCAAACTCACGAGCCCACCTCCCGGGATACGGCATCTGGTCCAGCATGACCGTTCCGGCCATGCGAATTAGGTCAATCTGGCTGACCTATTATCAGGCTCCCCCACCCGCGGGAATAGCGAGACCGTGATTCCGCGTGGCCCAGACGAAAAAGGAAACACATTTTTTCCCCTGCATAGGGAAAATTGTTGCGCGCCGAGGGGCGCGGATGCAACATCATTCCGAGCGGACCGGCATAAAAAGAAAAGCGGTCTCAACAAGGGGGGTTAAAATGACGCTTGAGCTCATCGGGGCCGGATTCGGCCGCACTGGCACATGGTCGACCTTTGCCGCGCTGAACAGGCTGGGCCTTCCCAGCTATCACATGCAGGAAGTCATCCTCAACAAGGCCAACAAGGACCATCTCGACTTCTGGCGCAAGGTGGCCAACAGCCCGCCCGGCAGCCAGCACGACTGGACCAGAGTGTTTGCCAACTACAAGGCGACGGTCGACAATCCGGGATGCTGCGTGTGGCGCGAATTGATGGCCGCCTATCCCGACGCCAAGGTGCTTTTGACGCTGCATCCGCGCGGCGCCGAGGCCTGGTACGACAGCACCATCGACACCATCCACTTCACCGAGACATTGTGGCAGTTCAAGGTGCTGGAATGGCTGACGCCGTTCGGCCGAAAATTCGGCGACATGTCGCACAGGCTGATCTGGGGCCGCACGCTTGCCGGCGTGATGGACGACCGCGCCAAGGCGGTGGCGCGCTACAACGCCTATACCGAGGAGGTGATAGCGGCCGTGCCGCGGGAGAAGCTTCTGGTGTTCAAGGTCAGCGATGGCTGGGCGCCGCTCTGCGGCTTCCTCGGCGTGGCGCTGCCCAACGAGCCTTTCCCCAACCTCAACGACCGCGAAAGCGTCAAGAAGATCATCCGCGACATCATCAACGGCAGCTACATCATGCTGGGGCTGTCGGTGGCGGCGGTGCTTGCGGTGATCGCGGCGCTGTGGTGGTGGCTGGGGTAGCCGCCGGACCATCAGGGTACCGCTACTTGCGCGTGATCCAGCCGAGGAGATCCGGCTCGACGTCTTCGTGGTCGGTCAGGTCGCGAACCAGGGAAGCGGCGAGCGCGCGCCACCGCTTTTCCGGGACATTGTCTTCCATCACCGATTTGATGAAGGCGGCGCGCAGGATGGCGCAATCGAAGGCGGATACATCGAAAAGCAGTTCTGCCATTTCGGTTTTCCCCGTTCACATCGGGCGGGCGGGCCTGTCGAAGCCTCAGGCGCCAGCGCCCCATATACATGGTCGACGACAGCAGATTCATACTCTTGCCGAACCAAGGTTCAACACAATTCGATTGTACGGTTTTTACCAAGCGATTGCGGTTCGTTGCCCGCTTTTGCGCCGATGCTAGATTTGCCGGGCGGCCTCTCCCCAGATGGCCGCAAATGGCCGGCGCGGCTCTGGCAACATGCTTTCACCGGCATTCGCGTCGGCCATTTCCAGCCCTGCCAGGCTCAGCCCAGCAGGCGTTCGTATTCGGCCTCGGCCTGGCCGTAGAAGCCGTCGGCGACGGCGATCAGGCCATCCCGGTCGCGGATGACGATCTCGCCGCGCCGCGACCGGATCAGGCCGCGCCCTTCCAGGATCTGCAGGCCGATGGTGACGCCCGGACGCCTGACGCCGAGCATGACGGACAGGAACTCATGCGTGATCTGGATCTGATGGCCGACCACCCTGTCGTCACACATCAGGAGCCATCTGGCCAGCCGATCCTCGAGCTTGGCGCGGGCATTGCTCAGCGCAGTGGATTTGGTCTGGCCGTGCAGATAATGGGCATAGCGCAGCAGGAAGGCGCGAAGCGTCGGGCTTTTCTGCAACGCTGCCTTGAACGGCTCGGAATCGATGCACACCGCCTCGCCCGGCATCTGCATGTAGCAATCATGGGGCGCCCAGTCGGCGCCCATCACCAGAGCGGAGCCCGACATGCCTTCGTGGCCGATGATGCCGACCTCGGTGTCCAGGCCCGGCCGGTTCCTCGCCACCACCGAGGCCAGGCCGCTTTCCAGGAAGCATACCGAGGCGACCGGCTCGCCCGCCATTTCGAGCGGGGCTTTGAGATCGAGCACACGATGGTGCAAATGCGGCGCAAGCAGTGCGAAGTCGGCCGGGTTCATGCGGCGCAAAAGGCCGCTTTTCTCCTTGCTGACCGACTGGTCCATCGCTCTCTCCCCAAGGGCAAGAGCACATGTCATCTCCCAGCCGTCGGCGCCCTGCCCAAATGCAAACGGTCATTGGACGATAGCTGACTCGGATTCAGCCATTGTACTTCGTACAAAACCGACAAATCAGGGGCGACGCCCCATGGATCAATCCAGCAGCTTTCCTGGATCAGCGCTTCGGGCGGTCAGCCGCAACCATGCGCGCTTCGCGCACGATGGACGAGCGATCGTTGCCGATCAGCGATGCGATCTCTTGTATCTGCTGCTCGGAGGCCCCGGTTTCCCGCGCCAAGGCCGCGAGCGCCTCGGCGCTCAGACCGGACTGTCTCGGTTGCTCCGCCATGGCTCCAATGCCTCCTGTCGGGGCAGGAGTGCGATGGTCGCTCCCAAGCGTCAGCGCCCATTGATGTGGCCGACGATGCTGCACTGTACGCTTCCGAACAATCGATGGCGAGCGATATATTAGCGACGCTGGATGCGGCCCTAGAACGGCAGCCTTATCTCATCGATCGACCTCGACTCCGTCCAGCCAATGTCCTTCTGGATCTCCGTCGGCAGCGCATTCAGTGCGCGCACGGTCTTCCTGTGCTTGCTGGCGCGCGCCAGGGCAGCGCGAATTCTGCTGAGACTTTCAAACATCGGTTACCTCCATGCAGCAGCAGAGCGCTGCCTTAGGCCCGCTCTTGCACGGCCTCTGTAACCGATCGATTGCGCGGCAACGGTGAAGCGCTTCACAAACCGATGCCGGCCAGAAACATTTGTATACAAATTAGTTGCGCTCCCGCGGTGGCGTGATCCGACCTATGGCAGGGCGATCGCATATGGCGCTCCCTCGGGTTCGGCGACCCACCTACCCTTCGTCGGCGCAAGGCGATCACATATGAGTTCTTACGAAGAGGACCCCCACCCTAACCCTCCCCACAAGGGGGAGGGAACGCTGCCGCAAGCCACCCATTCTGGCGTGGAACCTAGGCGATTTGCGGCGATCAGCGCCTAGCAAGTCTCCCTCCCCCTTGTGGGGAGGGATTAAGGGTGGGGGTATTCGCTGGCGCCGCCTTATGCGATTGCCCTGCCCTCCTCCGCGCCATCGCCGGCATCGGCGTCCGCCAGCCTCGCCTATGGACGAATCCCATCATGCGCAATAAGGATGGGGTCTGCCGTGGCGCTTTCGCGCCGGGGCAGGCGACGTTCGTTCAATGACGCTGCGCCGGGCGCCTTTGACGCCCCGCAAAAGTGTCGATACCGGGGGATCTGGTCATGACCGACAACAAGCCGACCGTAGACGTTACCAAGGACTGGCAGGCAACGCAGGGCCAGAAGTCCGGCGCCACGCGGCTGCGCCTGTTCGCCGTGCTGTCGTGGGTCATCGCCATTGGCGGCGAGATCGCCGGGATCGTCTTGCTCTACAAGCACAAGTTCGACCAGGGCAACCTGCCGCTGCTGATCGGCATCCTGGTCGGGATCGCGATATTCGCCATCGTCGGCAGCCTGCTCTGGAAGGCGGCCAACCGGAAGGACCCGGCCCGCGAATCCGACACGTTCAGGTTCTTTGTCCAGAACCAGCTCGGCGCGATCATCACGCTGATTGCCTTCCTTCCGCTGGTTCTCTTGATCCTCAACGACAAGAACATGGACCCGAAGAGCAAGAAGGTGGCCGGCGGTATCGGCGCCGTGCTGGCCGTGGTGGCGACGCTGATCGGGGTCAGCTACCAGCCGCCATCGGTCGAGCAGTACACGCAGGACATGAACACCTGCGCGGAACAGATCAAGGCGGGGCAGCCGACCACGGCCTGTTCGCCCGAGGTCGCCGCCCAGGCGCAGGCGATCGCCACCGACTCCACCACGGTGGCCGCGGCGACGAAGGACGCGGCACACCCCAATGGCCAGGATATCGTCTACTGGATCGCGCCGGAAAACGGCGCCGCGAAGTCCGACACCGAGCATGTCTTCCACCTCTGCGCGGCCGTCAGCCCGCTGAAGGACAAGACCGTCAACAGCGGCACCGTGACGGAAGCCTACGCCCAGAACGCCATCCGCATCACCAAGCAGATCGAGATGGAACAGAAGCAGTGCGGGTTCACGACCACGCCGTGAATGAGGCTGCGGGCTGGCGTGGCCGATTGGGTGCGCCAAACTGGTGGTCCACATCATAGTTGTCCGTCAGTGGCGTGCGGTCCCTCGTGGCGCGAAGGCTTACATGGCGGGACTAGACGCAACGTAAGCGGCTGGGGCACGCCAAATCCCTGGCAGGGGCACGACGAAAATTGAATGTCGCATTTGGGCCGCTTCCTGCCTGTCCGGTTTCGGGTGGTAGCATTCGGAAAGCGGACACACTCGTTGACTGGCGCGACAGCTAAATCCCGTTTGCCGGACACGGCGAGGATGCCGAGGGCCTCTCGGATATCGATGTGATGAAGCCTTTCGCGTTCGTGTCGACAGGATTCAATGGATCTCGGCCGGCGGTGACAACCAGGGCGCACAACATGGCCATCGTGCGGAACTCCCGTCGCCAGTTATGTCGCCGAGCCGATGCGCCCCACGCCCGCCCTCTAGACCGAGGACAGCCCCGAGACCAAGACACGGAAGGCCGTACCCAACCCGCGGAATGAGAGTCTGATCAACCGTCGTCTCTGAGCTCCACCCCCCAGCCCTGTGCAGCTTCAGCCGATCCGACTGCATGGCAAACCTGCCAAGCAGGCGAGCCTTCTTGCCTTCAACCTTGACGGGAACATGAGAGACTAGTCGCTCAGCTTTCCGCCACGGTGTCCCATCGTCATCTTGGATGCGTACATCGTCGGTGAACGCTTGCCTGGAAGGTTCGCCTCGAGGACGATCTGTTCGACAAAGCCCTGGTTCATCTCCAACTCCACGCATTCGTTGAGCTTATCGACGAGCCAAACCGCGTAGCCTTCAGGTTCCTTGGCGTCAAATTCCGAATCGTCCGCCGGAATCTTGGGTTCCGGAAACGCCGGGATGATCATTATCTTGGGCTTTGGCAAATCGTAGGTATGTCCCTCATAGGCATAACCGACAATTATCCCGCACGATGTTTTCTGTTCTGGAGATGATCCGAGCATGAAGGTACTGCCTACCGTTGAAAGGACCGCAGCGCCAAAATTCTTCAGGTCGATCTTGAAATGGTAGGAGACTCTGATTGGTATTTTTGGAAATGGGATATTTCCATTTATTATATCTTGGCGGCCTTTGTTGCTGTCATACTTCTTCAATACTTCAAGTGCGTTGACATGTTGCTCGTCGGTGATAGGTTCCCCAGGCGCGGTTTCGACATACATGCCGGTGTCACCAAAGGGTGCTGGCGCACCGGGCACGCTGAGTCCAATTTCCGCCCCCAAGCCATAGAGCCTAACCTGTGTTGCGTTGTAAGCGCCTGACGGAAAGGTTAGTGTCGGTCGGTGATAGTCGTCGCTCATTTTCCTCGCTCCTTTTTGCTGCATCCTTCAGTTCACAAGATCTCCCGCCAGCTGAAGTTCTCATCGAATTTTTCCGCGAGCATCGGCGCGACGCGATCGCTGGAGTCCACCACCAACGCCGCGGCCTTTTCGAACGACAGGTCGTCCGCATCGAGGCGTGGCCATGCCTGAGCAAGTGCGAGAGCCACCTCGTCCCTTGCTCTGATCAGCATGCTCTTGAACATGAAGGGCCGAGCGCGGAAGGCGCGGGACGTGAAATCCGAAATGCGCTGCATGTCGGATTGGTCGACATCCTTAATATCGATCCCCAGCAGCCGCTCGTCGGCCAACCCCTCGTGCACCAGTGCCGCGTGGTAGACGTGGACGATCGTGTCGAACACAGCCCCCGTGAATGGCCGTGACCTGTCATGGATTTCCGCCGTCACCTCCGACATGCGGCGTGCGTTGCTGGCGAGGCGGATCTGCCGATCGCCAGTCAGCTCGGCAATCCGGTTCAACTCATTGAGAACAAGCAGGTTGCCATTGCAGTGCCGCAGCAGCCGGTCCATGCCGCTGTCGAAATTCAGGAAGGACAAGAGCGAGACCAGATCCGAGCTGGCTTCGTGGAACGGTCCGAAATCGCCTTGAGTCAGGCCGCCAGTTGGTGTCCCGAACAGCGAAAACAAGATTGCGTGGCCGACCTCATGTGCGATCACATCGAAGTTGAGCGCATAGGGATAGTTGCCTCCGTCGATGCCGCGCTCTCGGCCGAGTTCCAGATAGCCATAGCCCGATTGCGCATTCTCCCAGTCGACGAAGGGGATGATTTCGAGCCGCTCGAACGTCTCGGCGAAATACCAGACAATCGGTTTGCCGAGGTAGCTTTCCCAGATGTCCAGCACGCGGCTGACCGAGGCGAAAGCGTGCGCAGAAAGGAACTGCCGCGAGGTCAAGGAAAGCTGATCGAAATGGCCGTCAAAGCCAGCCTGTGCAGGTGGAAAGGTTTCGCCGACAAACGGTGGCAGATAAGGGTAGTCATAAGGCTCCTTGTCGAGGAGCGGATCGCGAACGTAGATGCGGTGATCTTCCGGGCCGGAGCGGATCAGATCGGGTGGAGTAGAAATCCATACTGTTTCGGGTGTTCCGTAACCCGAAAGGTGAGGGACCTGCGGGTAGACCAGGAACCGCGTACCCAGCACACCTTGCGCAACGGCACGATCGACCGCGTCCAATTGCTTGGCCCCCTCTGACGATGCCACGCTATCACGGTGCTTACGTTACGTAAATCGTCGGCCGCCAAGAGGTCAGGGCCTATAGCGCCAGCCCCGCATCATCCATATCCTTGGAGAAGGCCGTGGTTAGCTGTAATTCCGGCACGGGGTATGCTTTTTCAAATGCTTGCTCTCGCAAAAGTTCGAGTGCCCGCAGGGCATCTTGCTTTTTTTGCTGGACGAAAGCGGCGCCGAGCTCCCTGCACAAGATCTCGACGTCGTCCTTGCCGTCGTGCGCATCCCGGACCATCCGTGCCAGGGTGCGATCGCGAAAATTGACGGCCTGTGCCGCACCCTCGAGCCTCGCCTGCTGTTCGGGTGAAATCACGCCGCGCCGGCAAGCAGCACGAAGGGTCCGGCGCAGGTCAATCAGCGCATGCGTCAATTGAGCGAAATTCACCTCGGCCGGTCCATGCAATACCGCTACTGCGTCGTCGGGTGCAAAGGCGCAGCGGCGATACCATCGGTAGATAAGCCCGACGCCTTGCATATGGGGGAACAGCTCGGCTGCTCGAAGGGCACCCATGCTGGCCGCGCCGACGACATGAATGCCGCGGCTGAGGGCCCACAGGATTTCCTTGTGCCGAACCGCCGGCTCGGTCTGAAAACCGCCATCTATGAGAAGGATCGCACTCGGGTCGAAATGCTGCACGGCCGAAACGATCGAGCCTTGCACGGCCGGGGGAAGGCATACCGCATCGACGACCTTCAACGCGTCGGAATGGGACACGGTAGGGCCAGTGAAGACGAGTTTCGGGCGCATAATCCCTACCCCTGCAAGAGCGGCTGCAAGGCAGGGATGACAATCCTGACAACCGACAGGGCGTCGAACGGTTTCGTTCCCACCCGGATTAGGTGAACCGCATCGAACCCTCTCTCTTCGAGAATTGCCAAGAGGACCGACAGCCCGTCCGACGCCGTGTTGAACTTCTGCTCGGCGAACGCGCCGAAATCCACGCTGCGCGGGCCGTCGCGGAGGAGCCGGCGATGCGCTGCAATCACCTGCCGATCGGGGTATTTCGGATAGGACGCGCGCGTCAGGTCATCGCGCGCGCCCGAGATCGCCGCCAGACGGGCCTGGGCCGCTTCGTAGATGGCGTGCGCCGCCGCGCCGGCAGGACTGAAACCGGCGGCCGAGCCATCAGCCGGGTGATCCAAAAGGACCGTTTCCGTCGGTTCGTCTTCCAGCAGATGGCACCACACCACCGGTATGCCCAACGGCGACAAAGCCTGCCAAAGGCCGACCAGCACGTTCTTGGCCGCCAAAGTTTCCAGGAGATCGCGGAGCGACGGATCATCGATCGTCTCGGGATCGATGCGTTGACGGTGGAAAAACCCGTGGGTCCGGTATGCCGTGGCGATCGCGTCGCGTTCGATGCATTCAAGCATGCCATGAACGATGGCATCCGGCTCCTCGAAGCCTGCTGCCAAACCGCTCGTCGATGCCGCGAAAATGCCGTCATGGGGCAGCGACGGCAACACATAGGCGGTGTGCACGAGCTCGAACGGGACCAGGTCGCGGCTGCCGGTAAGAAGATTGTCTGCGGCTACCCACGCGGTCTCCCTGCCGCGCCATCCCGGCGCGGTGCCCCCTTGGAGATACCTTTCGAAACGATCTGGCGGGATGCCCAATTGATCGGCGCAGCCGACGACTGGTTCGAAATTCGCCACCTGCTCTGCAAAGAAGCTCTCGGCCGATTCCAGCATGGCCGATATCCCGGCTTGCACCAGGGTGGCGCCCTTGCCTTGCGCGACCGCGTTGGAGAGCGAGAAAGGTCTTGTCACCTGCACGACCGGGATACCAAGCTGGTCGAGCCCGGTGATGTCGGCGATCCGCGTGATGCCCAGGCCTTCGCGCATCTTCATCAGCCTCGCCAGCGCCTCGTCGGGCGGCGGACCAAGGCGTTGATATCGCTCCAGCATCGCGGATGCTCTTGCAGGGCCCGCTAGTGCCGAACGGCCGATTCGGGATTGACGATCAGCGCGGCGCCCGGCTCGAGAGCGGATTTCGCACGTTCGACCCGATCGCGATAGCGCGACGACAGTTCAGGCGACAGGCCTGATGATTGAAGGGTCTCGTATGTACTGACGAGGAAAGGCACGGCACTTTGCTCCGCGGCTATGGCGATGCTCTTTTCGAGGGCAGCGATTACGTCCGCCTCCGCATCGCCCTGGAGAAGAAGTAGCTCCGCCCTTCGCCTGTAGAGCTCTGCCAGCCAGAAGCGGCTGCCGCCGGCCTCGGCCTGCGCCACAGCCGAGCCCAGCAACGCGAGCGCCTCATCGACCTCGGCAGTTCGTGTCAAAAGCTCTGCCAGCATGCCGCAATAGACCGGTTCGTCCTCAGGCGTCTGGAACTCGCCATGGAGGCCAAGGCCTTGCCGCATTTTCTCCCTGCCGCTCTCGACCTGGCCGGCGTTGCCGTCGCACCAGCCTTCGAAGATTTGCGCTGCGGCGGCGAGAGCGGGCATATAATGGCGCTCCGTCAAGTGGCGCAGATCCGCTATCACGCTTCGTAACCTCGAAAAATCTCGGCGATAGCAATGCAGCATCGCCTCGTTGAGATAGGCATGTGCGATGCTGCCGGCATGTCCGGTTTGCTGCGCCCAGCTCCTAGCTTCGGACATCGAATGGATCGCGCTTGCCGGCTTTCCGACAAACCAAAGCGACAAGGCGCGGTGGGCGAGCCCGCAGACCCTCGCGTCATGCCCGCCGAACAACGCAGCATTGGCTTTGCCCTGGCCGTGCTCATAGAGCGAAAGTCCTGCGTCGACTGCCGCGATGCAGCGGTCGTGGCGGCCAAGATTGAAGTCGATTGCCCACACGCAATGCCTGGCCTGGAGTTGCACTTCGGCATCCTCGACATCCCTGAGATCGCTGAGCACCACTTCCGCGCGCTCGCCGTCCATGACGGTATCCGTGAACCACCAGCCCCAGTAGATCGGGAACCACTTGGCCCGCTCGGCCACCGGCCGCCGCCGGGCTATCACCACGCCGTCCTCGTACAATTTGCGGGCGGGCCCCGAGTTCGGACCTTCGACAGCGGTCAGGATGGGACCGAGCACGATCATGGCCGATAGCCGCAGCGCGTCTCGCCTGTCGGCTGCCGCAACGTGCTCGCAGAGCGCCAATGCATGCTCGAGTATCTGCCTCGCTTCCGCCATTGCCGAGCGCGACGAGCTTTCCGTGCCTGCGATCACGAACTGAGCGATCGCGTCCTCCATAAGGCCTGCGCGCTCGGCGTGCTCGGCGACCTCGGCGGTGCTCAGCCACCCGGCCAGGTTTCGGTTGCGGCTCACCGCGGCAAACAGGTGGCGATGCAAGGCCTGCCGTTTCTTGCGCAGCGTTGCGTTGTAGATCGTCTCCTGGATAAGCGCATGGCGCACGCCATAGACCGGAACGCCAAAAGGCCGCACGCGGATCAGGAACCCGGCCTCGCTCAGTGAATCCAGCGCGTTTGCGATGATTTCGTCGTCGAGCTCCGGCAACAACGCGCGCAACAATTCCTGATTGAAACGATTGCCCGCGACGGCCGCGGCGCGCGCGACTTCGCGTGCCGGCCCTAGCGTTTCGAGCCTGGCCTCGATCACGCTTTCAAACACCGAGGCATGACTACGCGTCGCGGTCTGCGCCAGCCGATCCGTTGCCGAGGCCGCGTTCTCGGCCATCCACTGGCAGATTTCTTCGATGAACAGCGGGACGCCTCCGGTCACGCGTTCCACCACGTCGAGCAATTCCGGGGAAGTTGAAGGCTTGCCTTGCGGCCACATGGCCGCGATCGCCAGCCGCGTTTGCTCGCGGTTGAGCGGCTTTAGCGAGATATGCCTTGGATTCGATGCTGCCAGCCAGCTCCCGGATTCAGGGCGCGTGGTCACGATGACAAGCGCCCGGAAGTGACGGGCCGACTGTGCAAGCTCAGCCAACAATTGTCTAGACGTCAGGTCGATCCAATGGATGTCCTCGACCACCAGGACGATCGGTCCGCTGGCGCACAGGGCTTCGAGCGAGTGGCGAACCGCCCAATTGGCTTTCGCGCGCATCGCCTCGGCGTCGATTTCCTTAAGCATCGGATCGGCTCCCGCAGCGCCGAGCAGGAACGAGAAGACGTCTATAATTTCAGGATCGCGGACGTCATGATCGCGGAATACTTCTGCCACAGCGGCAGCGCTCAGCTGTCCTTCGTTGCCGGCGAAATCGCCGCGTACGTTCTGTAGCAGCGGATGCAGCGCCGAGCGGAAGCCGCCGGGCGTGCACTGGAAGAGCAGCAGTTTCGCGCGCTGGTGACGCGTGCGCCGGCGCACTTCGTGAAGAATGCGCGACTTGCCGATCCCGGCCTCGCCCTCGATCACCACCACGCCGCCGTTTCCTGCAACGGCGCTGTCCCATGCTTCGGCGATCGTGGCAAGTTCGGCCTCGCGATCGACGAGCGGACTGCTCAGCCGCCCGAAGGCGAAGAAGCGGTCGACCTCGCGCTTGTGACTCAGCGCGCGCCAGACCAGCTCCGGCTCGGCAAAACCCTTGATCGTATGGCTGCCCCTAAAGCTGAACACATGCGACCGTCGCGCCAGGTTGCGTGTCGCCTCCGAGACTAACACCGTATCCGGCTGCGCGATGGCCTGGAGCCGCGTGGCCATCGCGAAGGCAGGGCCGGTGACATTGTCACGACCCGTCTCGGCGTCACCCTTCTGGATCAGGGTCATCGATGTCGCGATTCCGACCCGGACATGCAAATCGGCGCGGCCTTGGTTCGAACCGACGCGCCTGCAGGCGTCGATGATTTCGAGCCCGGCCCGGATCGCCAGCGATGCCGCATCCTTGGCGTCTATTTCGGCAGGAAACAAAGCAACGCCGCCATCGCCGACCTCGACCTCTACGGCACCCGAGCACGACGCGACCGCCTGTCTCGCCGCCCGCTGGAAGGCTGATATCAGTTCCTCGAACTCTTCAATGTCCAGGATGCCAAGAAGGTCAGTCGATCCGACCAGGTCGTAGCAGAGCGCGGTCAGGATCCGGCGCTCATGCCGGGCTTCCGACGCATTGTTACCGTTGCCGCCCAGAAAACCTGTTGCCACCGACGCCGCCGGCAACGCGACCGGACTCTTCTCCGACATGCTGGGATTTCCTCGCCGAGCACAGTGACGGCAATATTAGCAAAGTGCGATGCTGTTCACAAAACACTTGATCAGTAGGGAGGGCAGGAAAAAGCCGATGCTGGGATCATTATGGAGAGAAATGCTCACGGCGCAAACTCCCCATGGCGTTGACACCAACTGTGACCGCTTTTGGCGGGCGGCCGGGATGACTTCGATGACCGAGATGAGGCGCGAAGCGGCCGTTCCCATACGTTGCCGCAATGCAACAAGGCCCCTCGGGGCCTTGCGCATCACCTCAATAGACGCGCTCTGCCCGCCCCTCACTTCCCCATCAGCTGCTTGGCATTCTCGGCCGTGATCGCGGTGGTCTCCACCGTCACCGTCTTGTCCACCTCGGTCGCGCAATCGAGCAGGATCTTTTTCGACATCTCGATCGCTTCCTTGGCGCCCGTCGGGTAGGTGAAGGTTGCGACCCAGTCGCCCTTGGCCACCGCCTCGATGCCGCCAGCCGGGCCCGGCAGGCCGTCTGTGCCGATGATCTTGACGTCCTTGCCCGCCCCCTTGGCGGCGAGCAGCGCGCCGGCGGCCATCATGTCGTTGGAGGCGTAGAGCACCTTGATGTCGGGGTGCGCCTGCAGCATGGCGGCGAAGGCGACTTGCGCCTTGTCCGGCACCCAGTCGGCGGCCTGCTCGGCGACGATCTGGACCTTCGGGTTGCCTTTCACGCCTTCCTTGAAGCCGTTGAGGCGCTCCACCGCCGGCGTCGAGCTCGGCAGGCCTTGCAGCACCGCCGCCTCGCCGCCATCGGGCAGCAGCGTCTTGGCGGTGTACTTTCCGGCTTCCTCGGCGATCTTGAAATTGTCGCCGCCGATGAAGGCGGTGTAGTCCTTGCCGGGGTCGCCGACCGTCTTGCGGTCAAGCTCGATGACCGGGATGCCGGCATCCATGGCGCGCTTCACCGCCGGCGTCAGCGGTGCGGCCTCGAAGGGCGAGATCAAAAGGATATCGACCTTCTGGGTGATGAAATTGTCGACCTGCGAGGTCTGCGTGTTGACGTTGCCGGCGCCGTCGGCGATCTGCAGCGTGAAGCCGGGCACTTCCTTGGCCGCCGCCTCAAGCTCGTCATTGACGTGCTGGCGGTAGGGCTCGGCATTGTTGGCCTGCGAAAAGCCGATGACGAACTGGCCGTCCTTGGCGCAGGCTTTCACCAGCGGCTCGGCGGCGTAAGCGGAGCCTGCAATGCACAGGCCAGCGCCTGCCAGCAGGACGGCCTTGAGGGTCGATCCTCTTAGTGTCGTTTTCATAACTCACTCTCCTCCTCGTCTGGCCGGGGGGCCAGACCTTGGTTTGACGTTCACGTGTTGCCGTCTCCTCCTTGTTTGTTGGTGCATGTCGTCATCGCAAAACCTTTTGCGCGACATGCACTAACGACCCAACCCCTCGCGGCGGCGAACGAGGGATTGAAGCACTGCCGCCAGCACGATGATCGCGGCGGTCGCGAGCAGCTGCATGGCGGGCGTGATGTTGTTGAGCTGCAGGATGTTGGCGAGCGCGCCAAGCATGATGGTTCCGGCGACGGTGCCGACCATCGAGCCGGCGCCGCCGAACAGGCTGGTACCGCCGATGACCACGGCGGCGATGGCCGTCAGCTCATAGCCCATGCCGTCATTGGCGCTGCCGAAATTGAACTGGCCGGCATGGACGATGCCTGCGAGTGCAGCGGCAAAGCCGGTGATGGCATAGACCGATATCTTCACCATCGAGACCGGCACGCCGGATATGCGCGCGGCGCGCTCATTGCCGCCGACGGCAAAAACATAGCGGCCGAAGCGCGTGGTGTTGAGCACGATGGTGGCGATCGCGGCAAAGACGACGAACACAAGCGTTGCCACCGGCACGGTGTTGTTGAACAGCCGCTCGCCCAGCACGGCGAACACCGGCGGCGCCAAGCCCGGCCCTTCGCCGTAGGAAATGTTGATGTACTGGTTGCCGGAGACGACCAGCGCCAGCCCGCGCGCGGCCTGCAGGCCAGCCAGCGTGACGATGAACGGCTCCAGCCGGAAGCGCGTCGAGATGGTGCCCTGGATGGCGCCGAAGACGATGCCCAAAGCGAGCACGGCGAGGATGGTGGGGATCAGGCCGAAGCCGCCGGAGATCATCATCGATGCGGTGACGACGCTGGACAGGCCAAGCACCGCGCCGACGGAGAGGTCGATGCCGGCGGTGATGATGACGAAGGTCATGCCGATGGCGATGATGCCGGTCTCCGACACCGCGCGCACGATGTTGGCGATGTTGTCGGGGTTGAGGAACAGGATCTCGCCGTGGCGGCGCGGCGAGAAGATGATGCCGCCGATCGCCACCAGCACCAGGCCGATCAGGCTCTGGAAGCGCACGATCAGCGCCAGCGGGTCGCGATGCTTTTGCGCTGCTGCTGTGACTGGGCTTGCTGCCACGGAAATCTTCTCGTCAGACATCAGGCCTCCCTGCCGTTAGCCGCGGCAAGCACCGTGTGCTCGTCGACGCCGCCCAAAAATTCCGCCACATTGCGCCCCTGGCGCAGCACCACGATGCGGTCGCACAGACCGATCAGCTCCGGCATCTCGCTGGACGCCACCAGAATGCCCAGCCCTTGCGCGGCGAGTGCCCTGAGCCGCTGGTAGATCTCGCCCTTGGCGCCGACATCGACGCCGCGTGTCGGCTCGTCGAGAAGCAACAGGCGCGGGTTGCCGAGGATTTCCTTGGCCAGCACCACCTTCTGCTGGTTGCCGCCCGAGAGCGCGCCGACGGCGATATCGGGGTTCTTCGGCCGGATATCGAACTGACCGAAGGATTCCTTCACCGCCTCGGCCTGGCGGCGCGGCGAGACCAGCCAGTTCGGCGAGATTCGGGATATGACCGACATCACCAGATTGAGGCCGACGGCCATGCGCAGCATCAGGCCCGAGCCCCGGCGGTCGTCGGTGACGAAGGCGATGCCGGCGTGGCGGGCAGCACTGATCGAATCCAGTTTCACCGGCTTGCCGCCGACAGCGACCTCGCCCTCCCAGCGGCCGGACAGGCCGGTGCCGTAGAGCGCGGACAACAGTTCGGTGCGCCCTGCCCCCATAATGCCGGCCAGGCCGACGATCTCGCCTTCATGGACATCGAGCGAAACACCTTGCGGCGCCTGCCAGCCGGCGCTGTCGCGGGCGAGCTTGAAGCTGGCGTTCCTCAGGCTGAGCAGCGGCTTGCCCGCGGCCTTGGCGCGTTGCGGATAGAGTTCGTCCAGCGGACGTCCGACCAGCAGCCTGACCAGCTCGGCCTGCGGCGCGTGCGGCTCGGTGATGCCGGCGACACGGCCGTCGCGCATTACCGTCACCCGGTCGGCAATGCCGGGCACTTCCTCCAGCCGGTGCGAGATGTAGACGATGCCGACGCCGGTGGCGGCGAGCTTGCGCATGATATCGAACAGCCGCTCGACTTCGCCGACGGTGAGTGCGGCCGTCGGCTCGTCCATGATCAGCACGCGCGAGGCGTAAGACAGCGCCTTGACGATCGCCACCACCTGGCGCTGGCCGATCGACAGATCCGCCACCATGGCGGCCGGATCGATGGCGATCTCGATGGCTTCCAGCCGCTTCTTGGCCTCGCGGCGCATTGCCGGCACGTCGAGGAAGCCGCCCGGACGCATCAGTTCGCGGCCGAGGAACAGATTGGCGGCGACATCCAGCGACGGCACCAGGTCGAGCTCCTGGAAGATGGTGGCGATGCCGGCCGCTTGCGCCTCACGCGGGTTGTTGAAACGCACGGGTTTGCCGTTGATCTCGATCGTGCCTTCGTCCGGCGTGTAGACGCCCGACAACAGGTTCATCAGGGTCGACTTGCCGGCGCCGTTCTCGCCGAGCAGCGCGTGGATCTCGCCCGCCTTGAGGTCGAAGTCGACACCGCGCAGCGCCTGCACGCCGCCGAAGCGTTTGACGGCGCCGGTCATCACCAGCAGCGGCGCGGTCATGTTAGCCTCGTGTGGGTCGGCCTCCCGCAGGAGGCGCGCGCCCGCAGCGTCGCCTGCAGCCGCACCGAACGCGGCGCGGAACCGGTCGCCGCGATGCGGGCGCTGAGCAGGGCCGCGGCCTGCCTGCCTATCTCGGTGCAGGGCTGCGCGACCAGCGTCAGGCGCGGTTCGAAACAATCGGCCCATTCGAAATCGTCGAAGCCGGCCAGCGACAGATCGCCCGGAATGGTGAGGCCTTTTTCGCGGATGGCGCGGACGGCTCCGATCGTCGTCATGTTGTTGCCGGTGACCAGTGCGGTTGGTGGCGACGGCAGCGACAGGATGGCGTGGGTGGATGCGGTCGCCGCCGCCGTGTCGACATTCTCGGCCGAGAGATAGTGCGGCACGCTTTCAAGTCCATTGGCGGCGAGCGAAGCCTGGAACGCCTCGATGCGCTCGCGCGTCGTCGTCAGGCCCGGCTGTCCGGCGATATAGCCGATGCGCTTGTGGCCGAAGGAGGCGACATGGTCGATCAGCGCGCGCATCGACGTTTCGTTCTCGACGCCGATCTGATCGAAGCGCTGGTCGGCGAAACGGTCGATCAGAACGCATGGCATCTTCTTGTCGGCGAGGTAATCGATGGCGCGCTGCGGCGAGCCCGACGGGGCCAGGATGACGCCGTCGACGCGGCGCTGATGGAAAGCGCGCACCACCTGCAGTTCGCGGTCGGGATCCTCCTGGGTATCCGACAGAAACACCATCAGCCCAAGCCGTGCGCATTCGGCCTCGACCGCGCAGATGATGTCGGTGAAATAAGGGTTGGAGATCGCCGAGATCGCCAGGCCGACGCTGTTGGTGGTCGAGGCCTTCAGCGAGCGCGCCAGCTCGTTGGGCTGGTAGCCCATGGCGGCAATGGCGTCGTTGATCAGCCTCGCCTTTTCCAGCGAAACGAAGCGCGTGTTGTTGACGACATGCGAGACGGTCGACACCGACACGCCGGCGCGCCGCGCCACTTCAGCCATTGTCGGCAAGACATATCAGCGCCTGCAAGCGCTCCTCCCTTCTGCGTTCCCGTCCGCTCTGATGGCGGATTTCAAGGGAGCTTAGTGCGATCGAAACGTTTGCGCAATCGATTCGATGAAATTGTTAGCGGGGCTTATCTCCCCCCTCGAGGGGGAGATGTCGCCGAAGGCGACAGAGGGGGTCGGTTCGACTAGGCTCGGCCTCATGCGGCAGATGGAGGTTGGCGCTTCACGCGATGCGACCCCCTCTGGCCTGCCGGCCATCTCCCCCTCAAGGGGGGAGATTCGCAGTTTCACCGAACTCCGCCACCAGCCCCTCATATTCCTCAAAGGCCGGCAGCGCCTCGTAACTGTGCACCGCAGGCGTCGTTGCCCAGGGGAGTTTCTCGCTGGTCCATGTCTCGATTAACGGCGTGAACCAGCCGGGCTCGTCGAGCATGGTGGGGCGCAGATTGACGAACCAGTCGAGCTCTTCGGGCTGGGTGAACATCCAGCTCATGCAATGCGGGCAGAAGTAATGACGCGAGGCGCCGTGCAGCCCGCCGATCACCGGCTCGCCTTGCATGATTTCGAAGCCGTCCGAGGGAATGGCGGCGCTCAGTGAATAGGCGCTGGCCGACATGCGCTGGCAGCCGGTGCAATGGCAAGCCATGGTCAAAAGCGGTTTTGCGGAAATCTTGAGCCGCACACGTCCGCAGCGGCACCCGCCTTCGGCCGGCAATTTCAGGGTTGGCACGGTAGTCTCCCAGTATTCGAAGCGCCGGCGCTTCAGTCGCCGGTCAGCGCCTTCGTCGTCACCAGCGTGACGCCGGCATCGGTGAAGTCCGCATTGTACCGGGCGATGATCTCGGTCGCGGTTTCGCCTTCAGTGTCCAGCGTCGAGTGCGCATCGGAAACGACAGTGACGCCGAAGCCTTCGGCCAGGGCGCCCTTGACGGTGCCGGCGATGCAGAAATCGGTTTGCGCTCCGGCAAGCACGACTTCGCCGGCCCCTTGCCCGGCCACCCAGGCGCCAAGCTCGGCATTCGAGAAGGCGTTACGGACGGTCTTGGAGAATGTCGGCTCGTCCTTGGCCTGGCCGAGTTCCGGCCATACCGGCCAACCCGGCTCGCCCGGCGCCAGCGGATCGCCGGCCGGCCCGTCATGCCGCACGAACGCTATCCGGCGCCCCTCGCGCCGCGCCCAGCCGACCAGCGAGCGGGTACGCTCGGCTATGCCCGGCGCATCATGGATCGGCGGCTCGACGCGCCCGTCGAACATGTTGGTCTGGAGATCGATGACGATGAGGGGAGCGAGGTTTGACATGGCGCGAAGATAACGCGGGCGATGGGAGGGTCAAGACGGCGAAGCTGCTGATCTCCCCCTTGGGGAGATTACCTGTACCCTCACCCGATTCCACCCGCGACCACGTAAGCACCAGCCGTGCGTCCATCCTCCAGCCGCATGACGGCCGTAACGATCGACCCGTAAGCGCCTCGCCACACACTGTGCATTCTTTCGTGCTCGCCGGCCGGCACCAGGATGCGACCGTGAAAGCTTGTGCCGCTGCGCCGCAGAGCGACCGGTTCGCCATTGACGTGAACCTTGACGCCAGCGGTCTCCGCATCGAGTTCAACCGTCACGGCGATCTCGGCCTGGTCTCCTCGCCGCATCGTCTCGGCAACAAGCGTAAGCCTCGGCGCCGGCGCATCGCTGGCCCGCAATCCACCAGGCCGCCCCGCAAAGACATCGTCCGGCAATTCCGGCGTGCGCGGCGGGCTGGTGCGGCGTTGGGTGGCGCGCTCGTAGTCGCCGGCGAGCCGCAGCAACTCCGCATCATCATAGACCTTGCCCGCAAAGGTCAGCCCGACCGGCATGCCGATATCGGCCATCGTTCCCATCGGCACGGTGACGGTCGGGATGCCGAGATGACGCCAGACCAGATTGCCGTTGGCAACCCAGGTGCCGTTGCGCCAGGCGATTGCTGCAGAGGTCTCGTTGACGTCGGCATCGGCCGGCCCGACATCGGCGACCGCCGGCAGCACGACGGCGTCGAGCCGGTTCGCGTCCAGCCAGTCCTCGAAGTCGATGCGCCGCGTCGCCTCCAATCCCTTCAGACCTTCCGCCAGCGTTGGGATATCCAGCAATGGCATCACGCCCTGCTTGGCGCTCGTGACGTAGTCGGCCAGATCGAAACCGTCGTCGCCATAGCGGTCCGGCAGCGCGCCCGGCGGCTGCGGGAAAATCTTTGGGCCGTCGACCGCAGCCAGATCGGGGATCGCCGGATCGGCATTGGCGCGCAGGAAATCGTCCCAGCCCCAGAGGCAGAGATCCCAGATTTCGCGCTCGGCGAAGGCTTCCGGCACCAGCCCGCGTTCGACCATGGTTTTTGTGCCCGGACGGTCGCGCTCATAGTTCGAGACGACGGGGAAATCGACCTCGACCACCTCCGCGCCGAGCTTTTCCAGGTCACGCGCTGCCTGCCGCCAGAGGTCGAGCACCGGGGCGCGGGTCTCGATCGGGCGTTCAGCGCCGCTATCCCTGCCGATATACATTTTCGGCACGCCGAGGCGTTTGCCTTGTAATGAGCCCTCCAACGCGAGTGTAGTGTAGCTTGGCGGCCTGAGATCAGCGCTTTTCGCGATCGACACCCAAGGCTGCACACGCCAGAAATCGCCGCGCGTCTCGGTATCGTCGGCGACGATCACATCCAGCAACTCCAGCATGTCGGCAATGCCGCGCGTGTGCGGCACCACCACATCCATGGTCGGCACCAGCGGCCAGTTGCCCCTGACCGAAATGACGCCGCGCGACGGCGTGTAGGCGACAAGTGCATTGTTGGACGCCGGCGCGCGGCCGGAAGACCATGTCTCCTCGCCCAGCCCGAAAGCGGCAAAGCTGGCGGCGGTCGCGGTGCCGGAACCGTTGGACGAGCCGGAAGCGAAGGCGGCGGTCAGGTAATCTGCATTGTAGGGGCTTTCGGCCCGGCCATAGACGCCGCGCTGCATGCCGCCATTCGCCATTGGCGGCATGTTGGTCAGCCCGATCAGCACAGCACCACCGGCCCTCAGCCTGGCAATGGTGAAAGCGTCCTCATTGGCGACGAGATGCTCGAAGGCGGGCGAGCCAGCAGCCACCGTCAGGCCCTTCACCTTATAGCTGTCCTTGGCGGTGTAGGGGATGCCGTCGAGCGGCCCGAGGGTGGCGCCATTGCGCCGCCGCAGGTCGGACGCCGCCGCCTCCTCGAACATTGCCGGGTTAAGCACCGGCACGGCATTGAGCGCGATGCCATGGCGGTCGTAATGCGCGATGCGCCTGAAATACGCGCCGGCCAGCTCGACGCTGGTGACGGTACCGTCTTCCAACGCGCGCCGCAGATCGGCAATCGAGGCTTCGACGATGTGGAGGGGCATGGGATTCTCGAGATGCAGCGGCAAATGAGTCTTCGCATCGTGCGATACGAGTGTCACGCCTCAAACGGAAGGCGTGACGGCGACGCTGCTGGTCTCCCCCCAATTTAGGAGATGGGCCGGTAGGCATAAGTGGCCTCCGAAATTGACTGATGAAAGACAGTTTTGGTGTCCGCTGCTGCATGTCCGTTATATGACACGATCTCGGCGATTTCAGCGGAGTTGCCTGACCTCAGCTCACAGCGTCTTGCTGTCGAACTGGCCTTTTTCCTTCATCATTTCGAGGAAGATCCTGGCCTCGGCGTTTCCGTGGCTTGCCGATGTGGAAAACCACTTGGCAGCTTCCGGATAGTTCGGCTTGCCGTCGATGCCGGTGTAATAAAGCTTGCCAAGGTTGAGTTCTGCTTCGACATTTCCCACCTTGGCTGCCTCCAGCAACCAGAATTCGGCGGATTTGTCATCCTTGGCTATCCCTCTGCCGCGGGCATAGGCAACAGCCAGGTACAGTTCAGACGAAACGTCCCCCTGCTTTGCGGCCTTGAGCCACCACGAAACGGCATCGGCGTCGCTCTGGATCAGTCCGGCGCCCGTCCAATATGCAAGGCCGAGGTTCGCCTGCGCATAAGCGTCTCCCTGGCTCGCCGCCTTCAGCCACCAGGACGATGCTTCGGCATCACTTTTGGCAGTGCCCTTGCCCGTAGCATAGGCATAGGCCAGCGCAGACTGCGCCGGGACATTGTCCTGTTCCGCCGCCTTGACCAACCAGGCGAACGACTGGGCGTCGTCCTTGCCGATGCCTTTTCCCAATTCATACGCGTTTGCTAAGGAGTATTGCGCTTCCGGCACACCGGCGACCGCGGCCTTCATCCACCATTCGAAGGCCAGGCGGTCATCCTGACCGACGCCGTGGCCAAGCGAATACAGCGTGCCCAACAGAGACTGGGCATTCGGCTCACCCTTGTCGACCGCCTTTCGCACCCACGTCACGGCGAGCTGATCGTCCTTCTCAACGCCTTCACCGAGATAATAGGACCGACCGATGCAGTAGGCAGCTTCGGTACTGCCGCCATCGGCTGCCTTGCGCCACCAGGAGAGAGCTTGCTCATAGCTTTGCGGAACACCTTGGCCCTGCGCGTACAGGGTGCCGATGGCATAGTAACCATTCGCGTTGCTCTTGTCGGCCGACTGTGTGGCAAATTTTAACGCCAGTTGGTCGTTTCTTTCGACACCTCGGCCATGGGAATAGGCCTGGGCGAGCAAGGATGCCGCATCTGCATTTCCTTGCTCGGCTGCTTTGCCCCACCAGTAGGTCGCCTGCCTGTCATTTTGGGCAATACCCTGGCCACGCCAGTACATTAATCCCAGATTGTACTGTGCGTCAGCATTTCCCATGTCGGCCAGCACGGAGATCTGATGGAATTGCTCGCGATAATCCTTTGCCAGGACAGCCGCTTGAATCTTCTTAATGGCTGACCACTGCACATAGTAATTTCGGCCAGGACCGAGCAGCACAAAAGCCGCCAGCAACACCAGAACGACGGTAAGGACCCCTCGGCGACGCGACGTGGGCGGGCTGTAGACAGGTGTATCCACTTTGGGCGCCCAGTCGTTGTTGCTCACCGTCCCCAATCCATTTGCAGCCACCAGTAATCCATAGCGCAAGCCAGGCTGTTCTGGAATATCCAAAGCATTTGATGTCGCTACTGCGGTGCGCCGGCGAACAGGATTTCGCCATCGCCGCCAGCCGCCGGCCAATCCCTGATGGTGCGATCGTCGCCGCCGGTGAGCAGCGTGCCGTCGGTGGCGAAGGCAACGGCGTAGATCGGGCCGGTGCGGCTGTCGAACATGGCGATCTGGTTTCCAGTGCCGAGATCCCACAGCCGCGCAGTGCCGTCGAGCGAGCCGGAGGCCAAGCGCTTGCCGTCGGCCGACAGCGCCAGCGTATAGACGGTGCCTTCGTGACCCTCGAAGCGGCGCAATTCCCTAAACGTGTCGAGGTCCCAGAGCTTGATCGTGTAGTCGCCGCTGCCGGTGACGACATGATGGCCGTCGGCGGTGAAGACGGCGCCGTAAGTGCCCTGCTCGTGGCCGTGCCAGCTTCGCAATTGCTTGCCGCTTTCGACGTCCCAGAATTTCAGCGTGCCGTCGATGGAGCCGCTCAGCGCGCGCGTGCCGTCGGGCGAGATTGCGACCGTGCTGATCGGCCAGTCATGTCCGGTCATCACATGCAGCACCGATTTGTTGACGAGATCCCAGACGATGACGTTGCCGGTGTCGTGGCCACTGACGGCGCGCTTGCCGTCCGGGCTGATCGCCAGCTTACGCACGCCGCCATTCGCGCCCGACGAGAAGACATGCAGCACCGCGCCGTCGGCAAGCTTTCGCAGCACGATCTCGCCATCGTCGCCGGCGGTCAGCGCGGTTGCGCCGTCGGGCATGAACAGCGCCGTGCGCGCCATGTCCTTGTGTTCGCCAAGGTTGCGGATCAGCCGCTTGCCGGCGATGTCCCAGAGCTTGATCATGTGGTCGGTGCTGGCGCTCATGACGTCGCGGCCATCGGCCGAGACGGCGAGCCAGACGACGGCGTCGCGGTGGCCGTCGGGCTGGGTCGGCAGCGCCGGCGGAGGCGGCGGCAACGGCGCGACGGTTTGCGGTGGCGGTGTCGCCGGAGCGAGTGCGACTTGTGGCGGCCGAGGGGGAGCAGCCGGAGGCGTAGGCTGCGCCGGTTCCGGCGGTTTGGCAGCCTGCTCAGGCGGGGTTGGCTCGGGAGGCGTGGCGAGCGGCGGCGAACTCGGTGGAACCGCCGGCGTCGCCAGGTCCGGTGGGACGCCGGCGATATCCTGGCCCTTCGGCTCGGCTTTGGGCTCCCTCGGGGCGACGACCTCAGCGCCCGGGCCGGCGTCACGCGCCCAAGGGAAGTGGTCGGCCAGCAGCGCCAACACGGCGAGCACCGGCAACATGAGGAAGGCGCGCCGCCAGCCCGGGCGACCCTTGGATTCCATCTCGGCGTCGCGGCCAAAAAGCGGCGTTCCAGCAGGCTGGCTTCGCCGACCCGGCAGCAGTCCGGCCCAGAACAACAGGGCGCCAAGCAGGCAAAGCCCGCCGACGGTCAGGAACACCACCGGTCGCAGCGTGGCTGGGCCGTGCAGCATGTGGTCGATCCCGCTCCAGCTGAAATCTCTGTCGCCGAGCAGCAGATACGCCCGCACCAGACAAGCCAAAGCGGCCGCCAGCAGCGGAAGCGCAAACAGCCTTTCGGCCAACCTGTCCATCGGACTCCCCCTCCGGTGCCGCACCTTGCTCATCATGCGGCCGCCGCAGCGAAACAAATAGCGCAAAACTGCGCCCACGAAAGTGGGCGCGATCACGCAGCCAAATTCACTTCAATTCGACCCATACCGGCGCGTGGTCGCTGGCGCCGTCCTCACCTCTGACATCGCGGTCGATGCCGGCAGCGGTGAGGCGGCGCGCCAGTTTCTTCGACAGCAAGATGTGGTCGAGCCGCAGCCCGGCATCGCGCGGCCAGCGGTTGCGGCGGTAGTCCCAGAATGTGTAGAGCGTTTCCTTCGGATGCTTCTTGCGCAGCGCATCGGTCCAGCCCTGCTCGAGCAGACGCTGGAACGACGCCCGGCTTTCCGGCTGCACCAACGCGTTGTCGTCATAGGAGCGGGTGGCGTAGATGTCGCGCGGCTCGGGCACGATGTTGTAGTCGCCGACCAGCGCCACCGGCAGGCCGGTGTCGAAGAGTTCTGCGGCATGCGCCTCCAGCCTTTCATGCCAGGCCAGCTTGTACTGGAATTTCGGCCCCGGCTGCGGGTTGCCGTTGGGCGCGTAGAGACAGGCGATGACGACGCCCGACACCGCCGCCTCGATGTAGCGGCTCTGCTTGTCGGCGGTATCGCCGGGCAGTTCGTCACGGGTCAGCACCGGCTCGGCTCCTCGCGCCAGTATGGCAACGCCGTTCCAGGTCGGTTCGGCCTTCCACACCGCGCCATAGCCGGCCGCCGCAAGCGCCGTGCGCGGAAACTGCGTGTCGCGCGCCTTCAGCTCCTGCAGGCAGACGACATCGGGCTTGGCTGCCGCCAGCCACGCCAGCAGGTTTTGCAGCCGGCTGTTGACGTTGTTGATATTGAAGGTGGCGATTTTCATTTGGCGATCAGGAAACGATCCGCCCTGTCCACGCCTTCACCGTCCCGGCCAGCGTCTTCAGATGATCGGCGGTCGAAAACCCCGACACGCTCTTGCGCGGCTTCAGGTCGTGGTCGCCATCCTCCAGCCAGATCACCTCGATGGCTTTGGAAAGGCCGTAGGTCGCGACCTCTTCTTTCGTGCCGAACTCGTCGCGGGTGCCCTGGAAGATCAGCGTCGGCGTCTTGAGGTCGGCGAGATGTTTTGTCCTGAGTTGCTCGGGCTTGGCCGGCGGATGAAAGGGATAGCCGAGGCAGACGAGGCCCGAAATCTCGCCCTTGGCGAACATCTCGTCGGCGACCATCGAGGCGACGCGCCCGCCCATCGACTTGCCGCCGATGATGAGCGGACCAGCGACGCCCCTCGCCCTCAGATCGGCGATGGCCTTGATGTATTCCGGGTTGACCGTTTCGGCGCGCGGTGGCGGCTTGCGCTGGCCATAGCGGCGGGCCGCCATATAGTGAAATTCGAAGCGCGCGACCTGGAAGCCGGCGGTGGCCAGCGCCTTGGCGGTGGCGGTCATCGAAGGCGAATCCATCGACGCGCCGGCGCCGTGGGCTAGCAAGATGGTGACCGCGGCGGTTTCGTTACCGTCGAAGAGGAAGGCGGTCATGGGGTGCGCTGCCATTGCGCCTCACCCCGCCGTCCGCGCCAGCTGCAGATCGACGAACTGTATCCCCTTTTGCGCAGTGCGCGCCCATTCGCTGTCAGCATCGAGTTCGAGATAGCGCACCCAGTGGCGGCGGGCTTCGGTCAGATTGCCGGCGTCGAACTCCAGCCGGGCAAGGTTGAACACCGGATCGGCGTAGCTCTTGTCGAGCGCGATGGCCTTGACCAGATGCCGGCGCGCCGAGGCGATCTTGCCTTCGTCGCTCATCAGCCCGGCGAGGTTGAACCAGGCCTCGACGAACGCCGGATCGAGCTTGATCGCTCTTGCATAGTCATGCGCCGCGTCGGCCACGCGACCGGCGCCACGCAAGCAATTGGCGCGGTTGAACGCGGCGATGGCGTCGCTCGGATCGATGCTGAGGCAGCGTTGGTAGAGCGCCGCGGCATCGTCGTGCCGGCCCTCCTGTTCCGCGCTTTCAGCCTCGGCGAACAATTCTTCCAGCGTGTCGTCGCCGGCGGCGCTTGCGCTGCCGAGATCGAACAGCAGCTGGCCGTCGAGTTCGCTCTGGCCATCCTCGAGATAGATCTGATCGGGCCGGCCATGCTGCGAGCCGACATTGAGCGATTTGGCGGTGAGCGAAGCGACCGGACCGGAGCGATGCACGGAGCGCGCGATCGCGCCCCAGGATGCACCGCCGGCGACCAGCCCGGCATATTTGCGGGCAAGGATCAGATCGCGGAACGAGTAGGGTTCACAATCGTGCTCGAAGGCGTCGAACAGGCTGAGCAGGTCGAGGTCGGCACCGGACAGTCTGGACTGGTCGACGAGAGACTGCCTGGACAGCGAAGACGCCTCCGGCGCCTTCATCAGACCAAGCAGGCGCAGGAAGCCATTTTCGCTAAGGAGTGTTCGGCCAGCGGAGCCCTCGGCTGCAACCCGGCGCTCGATCTCGGCATCGCCGCCCTTCGCCGTGCCGGCCTTGGCGATCAGCGTTCGGCCGAACACAACATGGCTGGTGCGCCTGGTGACGCCGCGCCGCAACTGGCCGTGCTGACGCTCCACCTCACGGGCCGCGAGCCGCAGCGGAAATGCCGCCAGCGCGCCGATGGCGCCGAAAACGGCGCCCGGGATTATACCGGTCGGCGCCGTCACCCCTTGCTCTTGCCGACGGCCTTGAGCAGATTGGCCTTCAACGGGTTTTCCTTGGCCGCACCCGCCTTACCCTTGGCGGCAGGTTTTTCAGCGTCGTCGGCCTTGCTCTTCGACTTGGCCGGCGGCTTGGCTGATTGCGACAGGCTCGCCTTCAACGCGTCCATGAGGTTGATGACATTGCCACGCTCGGGCGCCGCCGCAATGATCGGCTTATGGCCCTTCAGTTTCTCGCGGATCATCGTCATCAGCGCGATCTCGTAGCGGTCCTCATAATTCTTCGGATCGAAGGTGGTTTCCTTCTGCTTGATCAGCGCTTCGGCCAATTGCAGCATTTCGGGATCCGGCTTGCCAGCCGGGATGTTGCCGAAATATTCAGCCGTGCCGCGCACTTCGTTCGGGTTCCTCAAGGTGCAGACGAACATGCCGTTCTCGCGCGCGCCGATCGTCACCACGCGCTCGCGGCTGGACAGGACAAGGCGGGCGATGGCCAGCTTGCCGGATTTGCGCATGGCCTCGCGCAGCACAGCGAAGGTTTCCTCTGCCATGGCGCCATCCGGCGCCATGTAGTACGGCGCATCCTGATAAATGACGTCGACCTCGTCTTCGTCGACGAAGGCCTCGATGTTCATCGTGTGATTGGATTCGATGCGCACTGCTTCGAGGTCCGCCTCATCGATGATGATGTACTGCTTGTCCTCGTATTCGTAACCCTTGACCAAGTCCGCGCGCTCGACGAGGCCGAGTTCAGGGTCGACCGGCTTCATGTTGATGCGGTTGTGGGTCTTCTTGTGCAATTGGTTGAACGATATGCGCTCGCTGGTCGTCGTTGCCGGATAGAGCCGGACCGGACAGCTGACGAGGCTGAGCTTGAGGTAACCTTTCCAACTTGCCCTGGGCGCCATGATACTCTCCTACGCGGCCACGCACTGACATTTCAGACTGAGCATGATCTTAACCGAAAATCGGTTCCCACGTTTCGGGATCATGCTTACTGCAGCGCTTCGTCCAAAGGACGAATGGTGCTGCGGAAATCCTACACCGGCCCCAAACATACCGGCAAATTCCTGACGAAACCTTCCAGGTGAGCTGGAGGGCACCGACGGAGGATAATTCAAATTGTCCGCATGGTCGATGGACTTGGGGAAGTAAGTCATGCCGGAGGGACAGCACCCCCCTCTGTCCTGCCGGACATCTCCCCCGCAAGTGGGGAGATTGGCAGCTTCAACCTTATCGCTCCTCTTGCAAGGTTTGCGATTGGCGAAAGCAGAGGCGACATCCGATCTCCCCCCTTGCGGGGGAGATGTCCGGCAGGACAGAGGGGGGTGTGCCGGATCGCCAACACCTCCCGATCTACTTCCCCGAAAACAACGGCAAATCTCTTGCGAAATCCTCCATGTCCGCCCACGGATCGCCCGACGTCGCCAACAGCCCCGGCAAGGACGAATAGTTCAGATCCTGCGGCGCATCGATCGTCTCAAGGTCTGCCCAACTCACCGGCGTCGACGCCGGCAGGTTGGTGCGGGCGCGCAGCGAATAAGGCGCCGCGGAGGTGTGGCCGCGCGCGTTGCGGTGATAGTCGATGAAGATGCGGCGCTTGCGGTTTTCCTTGCCCATTGTGGTGGTGAAAGTGTCGGGCGCGGTGGCCGCCAGGTGCGTGGAGATGGCGCTGGTCGCCTGGTGCAGCTTCTTCCAGTTCTGCTTTTGCGTCACCGGCACGGTTATGTGGATGCCGCTGCCGCCGGATGTCTTGGCGAACGGCACCAGGCCGAACCGCTCCAATTCGCCCTTGATGTGGACGGCGGCCTCGACCACCTCGCGCCAGGCGATGCCCTCACCCGGATCCAGATCGAAAACGATCTGGTCGGGCTTGTCGAGGCTCAAGCGATGCGTGCCCCAGGTGTGGAACTCAACGACGCCGAACTGCGCGAGTGCCAGATAGCCTTTTGCTCCCTCGACCGACAGATAGGATTTGGTTTCACCTTCGGAGTTGGTGGCGTCAAAAGTGACCACCGACGGCGGCATGCCGGTGAAGGCGTGGCGCTGGAAGAAACAGTCCTTCGGCAGGCCCGTCGGGCAGCGCACCAGCGACACCGGGCGGCCCATAATGTGCGGCAGCATGAAATCGCCGACCAGCGCGTAATAGACGGCGATGTCGAGTTTGGTCGGTCCGGTCTTGCCGAACAGCCGCCGCTCCGGATTGGTCACCCAGATGGTTGCGAGATCAGCTTCGGCGATCAGCCGCTTGCGCTTCGGCGACACCGGCGTCGACAGGCCGACATCGCGCAAGCCCCGAAACACACCGTGGCGCAGCGAATTGTCCGCCGTTCGGTTGGCGTAGTGGATGCGGGCCGACAGCATCGGCCGCACCCATTTCATCTCGCGCATGATCTCGCGCGGCACACCCTCGGGTGCTGTCGCGCCGTCGCGCAGCGGCTGCAGCCGGGCCAGCAAGTCGCCCGCCGTAGCGGCATCGAAGCCGGTGCCAACCTTGCCGCGATAGTGCAGTTCGCCATCCGCGAATTCAGCCATGCCGAGTGCCGCCAGTCCTTCGGCCGCGTCGGAAACGGTGTAGCCGGCGATGATGAAATCGCCGGTCTCCAGCGCCTTGACCTTGGTCCAGCTCTTCGTGCGGCCGCTCTGGTAGATGGCGTTGGCGCGCTTGGAGACGACGCCTTCCAGCCCAAGGATCGAGGCCTGATCGTACAGCCCCTGTCCGTCGCCTTCGACATGGTCGCTCAGCTGGATGGCGGAGTTGGCGCCCTGTCCGGCTAGCAGTTCGGCGAGCAGGGCCTTGCGCTTTGCGAGCGGCGCCTTGCGGAGGTCCCAGCCGTCGAGATGCAGCAGGTCGAAGGCATAGAAATGGAGCTTGCTGCCCGCACCCGCCGACAGCGCATCCTGGAGCAGCGCGAAACGCGAGATGCCCTTCTCGTCCAGCACCATGATCTCGCCGTCGATGATCGCCTGGCTGAGGGGCAGCCGGGCGAATGCCTGCGGCAGGTCGCCGTAACGCTTCGTCCAGTCGATGCCGCCGCGGGTGATCAGCCTGACCTCGCCATCGGCGATATGCGCCATGGTGCGGTAGCCGTCGAATTTTATTTCGTGCAGCCAGAGTTCACCTGTGTCTTCCACTGGCCCACCCGGTGGCTTCGGCACCTGCGTGGCGAGCTGCGGCTCGATGCGCGACGGCGGATCGCCCCTGGCCGCACCGGGCAGCGCGCCGGGTTTCAGCGCGCCGGGCTTGGGCGGCAGGCGGGCCGGCTTCTTCGGCGGCGCCACCAGCTCCTCGATCCGCTTGCCGGACTTCACGCTTTCCGGCCGCGCTTCCAGGATGTCGAGGCCGGTATCGGCGGCGAGATCGCGCTCCTTGAACAGCAGCCAGTTTTTCTTCTCGCTGTCTTCGCTGGGCTTGGGCTTCAGACGGGTCAGCATCCAGCCGCCATTCAACTTGTCGCCGGCCAGCCGGAACTTGAAGGCGCCGGTGCGCAGGCTCTTGTCGACATCGTCCATCGGTGCCCAGGTGCCGGTGTCCCAGACGATCATCGGCCCACCGCCATATTCGCCTTCGGGAATGACGCCCTCGAAGTCGATATATTCGAGCGGATGGTCCTCGGTCTCGACTGCAAGCCGCTTGTCGGCCGGGTTGAGCGAAGGCCCGCGCGGCACCGCCCAGCTTTTCAGCACGCCGCCGACCTGCAGGCGCAAATCGTAATGGTCGGCGGTGGCGTGATGCTTGTGGACGACGAAGCGGTTGCCGTCGCCTGAAATGAGCCCGCCAGCCGGTTCCGGCGTCTTCGTAAATTCGCGCTTGGCGCGATAGGCCTTGAGTTTTGGCGGGGTTGGCATGGGTCAGGCGGGAGCGGCGGCGGCGGACGAACCTTCCCTGCGCCGCGTTCCTGCACAGTGCTGTCCCGCCAACATTTCAGATTTCCCAGCGTGGTGCGAAGAATGTGGAGATCACGCTCAATCGTCTGAGGCGGGCGTCAGGTCTAGCTCGGCCGGGGACAGCCCTTGTTGGAGCTGGCTCAGCCGGAACTCGTCGACCCAGTAGGCCTCGCCGTCGACCAGCACGCGGGCCGAGTAGACGCCGCCGGAAAAGCTTTGCGCGGTGACGTAGACCTTGTGGCGGTCGAGCGCCTTGCGCACCGCGGCGCGCTTGGAATTCTGGCTGGTGACGGAACTGGCCATGGCTCACTCATACACAAGACCGCAAGACATGGCGGCGGCATAAGGATGCTGGAGATCGGCCGCTCTGTCAATTTTGACCGCCTGCTTCTGGCAGCGCTACGATCCGACGGCAGCAAAAAACCGCTGCGCCTCGGCAGCGGACTTTGCAATGGCGACGACAATATTCGGTTAGTGGTCCGAAGGAATTATGAGCGCGGTGACGCGCGAGAGCTGCTGACGCCGGTTCAGCGTCGGCTTCTCGTAGATCTTCTTCATTGGTATCCCATGGCCCCCAATGGCCGCCGGCAAAGGCGCTTGCGGCTGGGTTTTGTCAAGGGAAGCGCTGTTCTTCCGCCGAACAGCTATGGAAACTGGAGGAGCGGCCGCTACAGTTTTCCTCAGCCCCAAGGAGAACGGCAATGACCCTCAGCACCCGCAAACTCGGCAGCCAGGGGCTGCAGGTCTCGGTGATCGGCCTCGGCTGCATGGGCATGAGCCAGTCCTACGGCCCTGCCGACGAGGCGGAATCGATCGCCACCCTGCACCGAGCCATCGAACTCGGCTGTACCTTCCTCGACACGGCGGAAGTCTACGGCGCCTATGCCAATGAAGAACTGCTCGGGCGGGCGCTGAAGGGCCGGCGCGATGAGGTGACCCTTGCCACCAAATTCGGCTTCCGCATCGAAAACGGCAGACAGGTCGGCACGGAGCGTGACAGCCGGCCCGACCATATCCGCGAGGCGCTGGAGGGCTCGCTGAAGCGGCTCGGCACCGACCATATCGACCTTTACTACCAGCATCGCGTCGATCCGGCGGTGCCGATGGAAGACGTCGCCGGCACGGTCGGCCGGCTGGTTGCCGATGGCAAGGTGCGCTTCTTCGGCCTGTCGGAAGCGGGCGCGGCGAATATCGGCCGTGCGCATGCCGTGCACCCTGTCTCGGCGCTGCAGAGCGAGTATTCGCTTTGGGAGCGCAATCTGGAGCCGGAGATCATCCCGCTGCTCAAAAAGCTCGGCATCGGCCTGGTGCCGTTCGCGCCGCTCGGCCGCGGTTTCCTCGCCGGCGACGTCAAGCGCGCCGAGGATTATCCGGAAGGCGATTTCCGCCGCGGCGACCCCCGCTACCAGGGCGCCAACTACGACGCTAATGTCGCGGCTGCGGCTGCGGTGCAGGAGGTGGCCGCGGCCAAAGGGGCAAAGCCCGCACAGATCGCGCTGGCCTGGGTGCTCGGCAAGGGCGACGGTTTCGGCATTGACATCGTGCCGATCCCGGGGACAAAGCGGCGCAAGTATCTGGAGGAAAATGTCGCTACCGCAGCGATCACGCTCGAAGCCGCCGAGATGGCTGCGCTCGACGCGGCACTTGCGCCGGGCAAGGTCTCAGGGCCGCGCTACAATGAGCGGGTGATGACGACCATCGACAGGTAGAGGCGTCTAAGCTGCCAATCTCCCCCCTCGTGGGGAGATGCCTGGCAAGGCAGAGGGGGGGCGCGAAGGATCGCCCGCATCAAGTATTCTGCGTAGAGGTTAGCTCAAAGATGTAAGTGAAATTGGCCAATGTCGGCGGGACAGCGCCCCCCTCTGTCCTGCCGGACATCTCCCCCACAAGGGGGGAGATTAGCAGTTTCAGCCCCTCGCCTCACCTTGCGTAATCGATTTTCCTTGGCTAGCATCCTCCGGTCGGCGCCGTGCGGAGGAGAACGTTGCGGCGGACCGGCTGGAGCGCCTCGCGTCCCCTCGGGGCGTTCACAGGACACTCCATTTTTGAATTGACGCAAGGACCGTCCCGAGCCGCTCCCGGTTTCGGGCTCCTGCGTTCATGTGGAGGATATCTGATGAACAGACGCGAATTCCTGTTGTCGACCGTGGCGACCGGCGCCATGGCGCTGGCCGCGCCCATGGCCTTTGCCGCCGACAAATTGACCATATTGGGCTCGGTGCCCAATCTCGGCTTTCCGTTCTTTGTGCACATGCTGAACGAGATCAAGGCGGAGGCGCAGGCGCAAGGCGTCAATCTGACCGAGAGCGACGGCCAGAACTCGGCGCCGAAGCAGACCGCCGACATCGAGGCCGCACTTGTGCAGAAGGTCAACGCCATCGTGATTTCGCCGCTTGACGTCAACGCGCTGGCGCCGGCGATCGAGGAAGCGGTCAAGGCCGGGGTTCCCGTGGTCACTATCGACCGCCGCGTTGACGGTGTCGAGGGCATTCTGGCCCATGTCGGCGCCGACAATGTCAAGGGCGGCGAGGCCGAGGCGCAGGCCATGGTGGCGGCGTTCCCGAACGGCGCCAAGCTGTTCCATTTGCAGGGCCAGCCGGGTGCCGGGCCCGCGATCGACCGCAACAAAGGCGTCCACAATGTGCTCGATCCGCTCAAGGACAAGTACCAGATCATCTTCGAGCAGACCGCTAATTTCGCCCGCGCCGAAGCGCTGTCGGTGACCGAGGCCGGGCTTGCCGCCAACGGCAAGCCGGACGCCATCATCTGCGCCAATGACGACATGGCGCTCGGCGCGCTCGAAGCCTGTGCCGCGCGCAACTTCACCGACGTCAAGATCTACGGCTTCGACGCGCTGCCGGAAGCGCTGGTCGCCGTGCGCGACGGCAAGCTCGCCGGCACGGTCGAGCAGTTCCCCGGCGAACAGTCGCGCAAGGCGGTGCAGATCGCGGTCGCCTTCGCCAGGGACAAGACCGAGCCGAAGGAGAAGCTGGTGCTGTTGACGCCGATCGTCATCGGCAAGGACAATCTCGACAAGGCGGAGAGGTTGAACGAGACGAAGTGAGAGTAGGGCCCATGACGGGTGGAGGTCGCGCTCTGTCGCGCCCCCCTCTGTCCTGCCGGACATCGCCCCCACTTGGGGGGAGATTGGCCGTCACGTCTGCTTTCGCCAATCGCCAACGTTATAGAAATAGTGCTGCCGGCAAAACTGCTGATCTCCCCCCGTGTGGGGGAGATGTCCGGCAGGACAGAGGGGGGCGCTGTCCCGCTGCCTATCGCAATCCGGGAGCAATGCTTGTCCGCCGTTGAACCCACCGCATCATCGCCCCCGCTCCTTTCCGTCGAAGGCGTGACCAAGCATTTTTCCGGCGTCACCGCGCTCATCGACGTTTCGCTCGAGGTGCGGCCCAGTGAGATCCTTGGCCTGCTCGGCGAGAACGGCGCCGGCAAGTCGACGCTGTTGAAAATCCTGTCCGGCGTGATGCCGCAGTCAAGCGGCCGCATCGTCTTCGACGGCGCCGACTACGCGCCGTCCAGTCCGCAGGATGCGAAGCGGCATGGCATCGTCACCATCTATCAGGAACTGAGCCTGATCCCGACGCTGACGGTTGCGGAAAACATTTTCATCGGCCGCGCGCCGCTCGGGCCGCTCGGGCTGGTCAGCTGGCGCAGGATGGAGGACGCCTCGCGCGCGATCATCGCCCGCGTCGGTCTCGACATCGATCCGGCGACGCCGGTGTCCTCGCTGTCGGTAGCCGAACAGCAGCTGGTCGAAATCGCCCGCGCTCTGTCGCTGGAAAGCCGCCTGATCATCATGGACGAGCCGACCTCGGCGCTGACCGAGACCGAGGTGCAGAAACTGATGTCGATCATGGACAGGCTGCGCAAGGACGGTGTCGCCATCATGTTCGTCACCCACCGGCTGGAAGAAGCGTCCGCCATTTGCGACCGCATGACCGTGCTGCGGGACGGCAGGCTGGCCGGTCATCTCGACCGCGACGGCCGGCCGATCCAGATTCCGAAGATCATCGAGAAGATGGTCGGCCGCGCCGCCTCCGAACTCTACGCGCGGCCGACGCAGCGCGACGTCGCCGGCGAGGTCCGGCTCTCGGTGCGCGGGCTGCGGACGGTGCGCGATCCGCTGGCGCCGCACGCCATCGTGCTCGAAGGTGTCAACCTCGATCTGAAGGCCGGCGAAATCCTCGGCGTTGCCGGTCTCGTCGGTTCCGGCCGCACCGAGCTTGCCCGCGCCATTTTCGGCGCCGACCGCATCGCGGCTGGCACGATTGCGCTCGACGGCAAGCCGATCGCCCTGGCTTCGCCCGCCGACGCCATCAAACTCGGCATCGGCCTGGTGCCGGAAGACCGCAAGCACCAGGCGATTTTTGCAGCACTTGGCATTCTCAACAATTTCTCCATCGCCTCGCTCGGCCGCTACAGCAATGGGGCCGGCTTCATGGCCGAACGGCGCGAGCGCGAGGCGCTGGCCGGCTATCGCAAGGCACTGTCGATCCGCATGGCCTCGCCCGAGCAGGCGATCGAGGGCCTGTCCGGCGGCAATCAGCAAAAGGTGATCCTGGCCCGCTGGCTGGCGCGCGACCCGAAAGTACTTATCGTCGACGAGCCGACGCGCGGCGTCGATGTCGGCGCCAAGGCCGAAGTGCACCAGATCCTGGTGCAGCTTGCCGCACGCGGCATCGCCATCATGATGATCTCGTCGGAGCTGCCGGAGGTGCTGGCGGTATCGGATCGCATCGTCACCATGCGGCGCGGCCGTATCACTGGCGAAATGCCGGGCATCGAAGCGACCGAGGAAAAACTGATGGAACTGATGGCGCTCGACCGCAAGCAGGACGCAACGCAATGACCAGCACCACCGAACAGACCCAGCGCAGCGGCATCAACATCGCGCGGCTTCTGATGAGTTTTGGGCCGCTGATGTTCCTGGCGGTGTTGATCGTCATCTTCACCGTGCTGAAGCCTAGCTTCATCGATCCAATCAACCTGTTCAACATTTTGAGGCAGATCTCGATCACCGGGCTGATCGCGCTCGGCATGACCTTCGTCATCCTCACTGCCGGCATCGACCTGTCGGTCGGCTCACTGCTCGCCTTCTGCGGCATGGTGGCCGCGGTGGTGGCCAAGGGCGGCACCGCCAACACGCTGTCGCTGTCGACCACGGGCACGCAAGGCTATGGCTGGTTCGCCGCCTTGCTTGCCGCCGTCATCGTCGGGGCGCTGGCCGGCGGCGTCCAGGGCTTTGCCATCACCCGGCTGAAAGTACCGCCCTTCGTCGTCACGCTGGGTGGTCTCACAGTGTTTCGCGGCCTGACGCTGACCATCTCCAATGGTGGACCGATCTCCGGTTTCGACGCCTCGATGCGCTGGTTCGGCACCGGGCTCATCGGACCGGTGCCGGTGCCGGCGATCATCTTCGCGGCGGCGGCCATCCTGTGCCACATCGTGCTGCGCTATACGCGCTATGGCCGCGCCGTCTATGCCGTCGGCGGCAATGCCGAGGCCGCACGCCTGTCGGGCCTGCGCGTCGACCGCATTCTGATCTCGGTCTATGTCGTCGTCGGCTTCTTCGCCGGGCTGGCCGCCTTCGTTTTGTCAGCACGGCTCAACTCCTCCGAAGCCGTGGCCGGCATCGGCTACGAGCTTACGGTGATTTCGGCCGTGGTCATCGGCGGCACCTCGCTATTCGGCGGCATCGGCTCAGTCGGCGGCACGGTGGTGGGCGCAGCACTGATCGGCGTGCTGCAGAACGGGCTGCAGTTCAACAATGTCTCGTCCTACACACAAAGCATCGTCATCGGCCTGATCCTGATCCTCGCCGTGGCCTTCGATCGTTGGCTGAAGTCGCGGGTGAGGCGGTGAGGATTTAGGCCATGGTTCAGATCAGGGCGATGACCGAGAAAAATATAGCGGCGGTGTCGCGGCTGTTGGGGGAATCCTGGCGGCGCACCTATTCGGCGATTATGGGGCCAGAGACCACTGCGCGGCTCTCGGACGACAAGCATGCGCCCGAGCGGCTGGCCGAGGAACTTGCGGACGACAACAAGATGTCGTTCGTGGCCGAACGGCCGGACGGTTCGATCGCCGGCTACGCGATGGCGGCGATGGACGATCGTGGCGATGTCCTGCTCGACCGGCTGCACATCGACAAGACAGAGTTCGGCAGCGGGCTCGCCACCGACCTGCTGCACGCGGTGCTTGTCGCGCATGCCGGCATCCCCAGCATTGCGCTGGAAGTGATCGAGGGCAACGACCGGGCGATCGCCTTCTATCGCAAGCACGGTTTCGAAGTGGTCGAGCGCCGCACGGCCGCGCACGGCGTTGGCGGCCACGCCTCGCTGATCATGCGCCGGCTGCTGTCGAGGGCGTAAGGGGAGGGAATAGGCCGTAGGGAATAGGGAATAAGGTGGCGCAGACCGATACCCTACGCCTACAGCCTACTGCGCCGCCGCTTGCCGGCCGTCCTCGTCGTCCGGCATATCGAGAATTTCGATCAGCCGCGCCACCTTCGTTCCCGGCAAGGGGCGGCCCTCGTTGACCAGCGCCTCGTCGGCACCGAGCCAGGCGAACGCCTCGCGCAGTTCTTGAAGGGTGGCGCCGGTCAGCGCGATGTCGGCTATGACCGCCTCGTCTACCGGCCCCAACACCGAAATGATGTCGTCGCGTGTCATGGTCACCTCCATGCTAAGTGCCGGCAGGTCGTCGAGTTGACGCCGGGATCCGGCCATCCAGTCAACGGATTGCGAGCGAAAGCCGCCGACAAAGCAGAATCTGGGTCTTCTTTTCGACTAAGCAAGGTGAACGCGCCTTTTGCCTTCAAGCAGCCGAATGCCGATCGATGCTGTAGAGATGCACGGGATAGCCGGGACCGATGGCGTCGCGTACCCGGCCCGTCCAGGCACGAACCGCCGGATAAGCCGCCAGCGCAAAGCCGCAATCTTCGGCACGGTGGCCGTAGGCATAGACAGCAATGTCGGCGATGGTGAGCATGTCGCCGACAAGGAACGGCGTGTCGTTCAGGCTGCGCTCCAGCGCTGCCAGCGTGCGGGCGCCGGCTTCGCGCTTGGCCGGAAGCGTCGCCTGGTTGCGCTCCAGCCTTCCGGCCAGCGTCCAGAAGCGCAGGGAGCCGATGACCGGCTCGACATGGTACTGTTCGAAGAACAGCCATTGCATAACTTTCGCGCTGACATAGCGATCCGCCGGCAGCAAGGGCGTGCCTTCGGCGAGATAAATGAGGATCGCATTCGATTCGGCGATAGCACGGCCATCCTCGAGTTCGAGCACAGGAACGGCGCCGGCCGGGTTGAGCTTCAGGAAGGCGTCGGTGTGGCTCTCGCCCTCGAAAATCGACACCAGGCGGCTTTCATAGGGAATGTTGAGCAGGCCGAGCACGACCCTCGCCTTCCAACCGTTTTGCGACGGCAAATAATCATGAAGCGTGAGCATGGCTGTCCTTTCGCTGCGGTCGACGCCTGATTTGCACGGTGCCACGATACCAGCCACCCGAATCCTGCAATGTGTACGCGCGGAAACAGATAAACTATACGCATGTAGAGTTTTATTGACTTCGCTGTATGTGCGATTTACCCGATAAACACTTGCGTCGGATAACTGCGCGGGCAAGCAATCAGTTTGCGTGTGAGAGGAATCGCAAGCATGAGCCTTTCGCGCCGAAGCGAGATCGCCGCCGAGGCCGTGGGGCCAACGATTGTCGCCGGCGAAATCCTGGTCGAGATCATGGCGACGGAACGGGGTTTCGGCTTCCTCGAGCCGCAATCGCTTGTCGGGCCATTCCCCAGCGGTGCGCCGGCGATCTTCATCGATCAGGTCGCCCGGCTGGGAGGCGGCGCCGGCATTATCGGCTGCGTCGGCCGCGACGATTTCGGCACGCTCAACCTGGACAGGCTGGAGCGCGACGGCGTCGACGTCTCAGCCGTCGATATCAGCGACCGCTTCCCGACGGGATGCGCCTTCGTGCGCTACCGGCCCGATGGTATCAGGGACTTCGTCTACAACATCGCCGAATCCGCCGCCGGGCAGATCCACCTGACCACTGCTGCGCGCCTGCTGGCGGACAGGGCCGGCCATCTGCATATCATGGGATCGACGCTGTCGGTGGCAGGGCTGAAGGAGATCGTCAGCTACGCAGTGAAGGCGGTTCGTGCCCGCGGCGGCTCGACCTCATTCGACCCGAATGTGCGCAAGGAGCTGATCGACGGCTCCGACGGCGCACTGTTTTCCGCACTCATCGACGATGCCGACCTGCTGCTGCCGTCCGGCGACGAATTGCTCGCTACGGCGGGCGTCGATGACGAGCACCGGGCGGTGGCGGCGCTGTTTGCCAGGGGCGTCGGCGAGATCGTGCTGAAGCGCGGTGCTGACGGCTCTTCCTGGTTCGGCGCCGACGGCGCCAGGATCGACTGCGCCGGTTTTCAGGTCGAGGAAGTCGACCCGACGGGCGCCGGCGATTGTTTCGGCGCCACCTACCTGACCTGCCGCCGCCAGGGGATGGAGCCCGGCAAGGCGCTGCTTTATGCCAATGCCGCCGGCGCCCGCAACGTCACCCGGCGCGGCCCGATGGAGGGCGTCACCAGCTTCGACGGACTCGATCAATTCATCAAGGGAACAGCGAGACGGACATGAGCGCCAACCCGCTTGCAGGCCTCGCCAGCGCGCGCAAAAACGGCTCGCCCTACGGCATCACCTCGATCTGCTCCGCGCATCCGCTGGTGATCCAGACGGCGATCAGGCGCGCCGTTGCCGACAGGGAGAAAAACCTGCTGATTGAGGCAACCTGCAATCAGGTCAACCAGTTCGGCGGCTATACCGGAATGACCCCGGCGCTGTTCGTCGCCTTCGTGCTGGAGATCGCCTGCCGCGAGGGGCTGGAAGCCTCGCGTATCATCTTCGGCGGCGACCATCTGGGACCGAACCCGTGGCGCGCAGAGCCGGCGGCGCAGGCGATGGACAAGGCCGAGGCCATGGTCGGCGCCTATATCGCGGCCGGCTTCACCAAGATCCATCTCGACGCATCGATGGGCTGCGCCGGCGAGCCGGCGGCGCTTGACGACGAGACCATCGCCACCCGGGCGGCGCGGCTGGCAAAGGCGGCCGAAACGGGCGCGCACGCCGCAGGCAGCACCTTGCCGGTCTACATCATCGGCACCGAAGTTCCCGCCCCCGGCGGCGTCGACCATGCGATCAGCGAGTTGAAGCCGACCGAGGCGGCGGCGGCGCGGCGCACGATCGAGGTTCACCGGGAGATCTTTGCCCGCGAAGGCCTGACCGAGGCGTTCGGCCGCGTCATGGCCGTGGTGGTGCAGCCGGGCATGGAATTCGGCAGCCAAAATGTCGTCGCCTACGCGCCCGAAAAATCCAAGGGCCTGACCGGCTTGCTCGATGAGCAGCCGTCGCTCGTCTACGAGGCGCATTCGACCGACTACCAGACCCGTGCGGCTTTGACCGCGCTGGTCGCAAACGGCTTTCCTATCCTCAAGGTCGGCCCCGGCCTGACCTTCGTCTTGCGCGAGGCGCTTTACGGGCTCGACCTGATCGCCTCCGAAATGGCCAGGGACTATGGCGACCGGTCGCTCGCCCGGACCATGGAAAGCGCGATGCTGGCAGCCCCCGGCCATTGGCACAGCCACTATCACGGCAATGAAGCAGAGCTCTATGTGCAGCGGCATTACAGCTACAGCGACCGCATCCGCTATTATTGGAGCAACCCCACCGCTGTCGCGGCCGTCGAGCGCCTGCGCAAGGCGCTGGACGACGTTGCCATTCCCGAAACGCTGATGCGGCAATTCCTGCCGGCGCTGCCGGCCGAACTCGGGCCGGCGGGCAATCCCGAGGCTATCCTTCTCGAAGCTGTCGATCAGGTGCTGGCCGACTATGACGCGGCCTGCCGTGGGACCTGAGTGCATTGCGCCGGGTTGATCTTTGCCTCAGCCCAGTGTCTCTGACGTTTCCATGAAACCAGCCATGTTCTTTCTCCTGTTCGCGGCCTCCCTGCTGGCGTCGCCGGCACGGGCCGACTGGAAGCCGGTCGAAAAGGTCGAGACCTACGCCATCGCAGGGCGGACCGGCCCGGAACTCTATGCCGCGATCGGCGAAGCCGGCCCCTTGCTCGGCAAGGGTCGGGTCATTGCGCACACCAATTTCAAGCTGACCTGGACCAGGGACTACAGGCCGCAAGGCGACGCCTGCGTGCTCAAATCGGCGCGCCCGAAACTGATCATCACCTACACCTTGCCGAAGCCGGCCGAACCGTTGCCGGCTTCCGTCCAGAAGAACTGGACGGTGTTCATCGCCGGGCTCGCCGCCCACGAGAGAGTGCATGGCGCAGCCATCGCCGAGATGGTGCGCAAGATCGAGGCGGTGAGCGTCGGCCTGACCGTTACTGATGACCCCGCCTGCAGCAAGATCAGAACCGAGCTGACGAGGCAACTCGCCCAGATCTCGCTGGCTCAGCGGCAGGCGAGCCGCGACTTCGACCGGGTCGAATTCGGCCCCGGCGGAAACCTGCAGAAGCTGGTGCTGGCTTTTGTGAATGGGGGGTAGTTTGCCGGCGAACCGGTCATTGCGCCGGTGTTCCGAATGACAAGAGCACCGGCCGCATGGCCGCTTTACAGGCAGGCTTGGTAGCGCTACCGTCTGATCGTCACGCGACCTGTTGGGGGAATGGGAGACGGTCGCGAGGCGGGAGAGGAGCGGTTTCCTTCGGGGCGTCGCAAGAAGCATTCGGGAGGAGATCGATGGCGTCTGTCGCGATCGGCGATGTTTACAAATCGTTCGGGACCGTCGAGGTCCTGCATGGCGTCAGTGTGGATATCGACGACGGCGAATTCGTCACGCTGGTCGGCCCGTCGGGTTGCGGAAAATCGACCCTTCTCAGGATGATCGCCGGCCTGGAAAAGATTTCTCGGGGCGAGATCGCGATCGGGGATCGGGTCGTCAACAACGTTGCGCCGAAAGAGCGCGACGTTGCCATGGTGTTCCAGAACTACGCGCTCTACCCGCACATGACGGTCGCCGAGAACATGGCGTTCTCGCTCATGCTCAAAGGTGTTTCGAAGGCCGATTGCGCTACCAGCATTCAGCGCGCCGCCGAAATCCTCGGGCTGGTGCCATTGCTGACGCGATATCCGCGCCAGCTTTCCGGCGGCCAGCGCCAGCGCGTCGCCATGGGCCGGGCGATCGTGCGCGATCCACAGGTTTTCCTGTTCGACGAACCGCTCTCCAATCTCGACGCCAAGCTCAGGGTGCAGATGCGCGCCGAGATCAAGGAACTGCACCAGCGGCTCAAGACGACCACAGTCTATGTCACCCACGACCAGATCGAGGCCATGACCATGGCCGACAAGATCGTCGTCATGCATGACGGCATCGTCGAACAGATCGGACCGCCGCTGGAGCTCTACGACAGGCCAAACAATCTCTTCGTCGCCAGTTTCATCGGCTCGCCCGCCATGAACCTGATCAAGGGCGAGATCGTCACCGACGGGTCTCCGTCCTTTCGCGGCGCCGGGGGAATTTCCGTGCCGCTGGCCGGCGCGCCGGCCGTTGGCAACGGTCATCCGGTGGTGCTGGGAATACGGCCCGAGCATTTGCGGCTATCGTCAGACCAAGGCATTCCAGTCACCGTCGCGGTGGTCGAGCCGACCGGGTCGGAAGTGCAGATCATCGGCCGCACCGCCGGCGGCGACGAGATCGTCGCCAATTTCCGCGAACGCCATGCCTTAACACCGGGCGAATCCATACGCCTCTCTGCCGCGCCTGGCCTGATTCATCTCTTTGACGGCAAGACCGGAACACGATTTGAAACGCGTAACGGATGGTAAGGACCGCATAGCAAGGAAGATAAACCGGAGGAGACGACCATGAAATTCACGAGACGCGATGTAATCCGCACGACCGCAGGTGCCGCGGCGGGAGCTCTGGGAAGCCGGTTCGTCGGCTCGCCGGCTTTTGCCCAGGAGGGCTTGAAATACAAGCCCGAGGAAGGCGCAAAGCTGCGGCTGCTGCGCTGGTCGCCCTTCGTCAAGGGCGATGAGGATCAATGGCTGGCCAACACCAAGCGCTTCACCGAGGCGACAGGTGTCGAGGTTCGTGTCGACAAGGAAAGCTGGGAGGACATTCGCCCCAAGGCAGCGGTCGCCGCCAATGTCGGTTCCGGCCCGGACCTCATGTTCGTCTGGTTCGACGACCCGCATCAATATCCCGACAAGCTGCACGACGTGACCGAGCTCGGCGAGTATCTGGGCTCGAAATATGGCGGCTGGCACGACGGACCAAAGCAATATGCGACGCGGGACGGCAAGTTCGTCGGCCTGCCGCTGGCCACGATCGGCAATGCCATCGTCTATCGCGAAAGCTGGGTGAAGGAGGCCGGCTTCTCCGAATTTCCGAAGGACACGGCAGGCTTCCTCGAGCTTTGCAAGGCGTTGCAGGCGAAGGGACATCCGGCTGGCTTCACGCACGGCCACGGCGTCGGCGACGGCAACAATTACGCGCACTGGCTGCTGTGGAGCCATGGCGGCCAGATGGTCGACGAGAGCGGCAAGGTGGCGATCAACAGCCCCGAGACGCTAAAGGCGATCGGATACGCGCAGGAACTCTACAAGACCTTCATTCCCGGGACCGAAAGCTGGCTCGACGTCAATAACAACCGCGCCTTCCTGGCCGGCGAACTCGGCGTCATCGCCAACGGCATTTCCGCCTACAATACGGCCAAGATCAACAAGGACAACGATCCGAAGCTGGCTGAGATCGCCAAGGACATCCGCACCACCAACCTGCCGATCGGTCCCGTCGGGAAATCGGTCGAACTGTTCCAGGTGACCACCGCCGTCATCTTCAACTACACGCCCTACCCCAATGCGGCCAAGGCCTATCTGCAGTTCATGTTCGAGGATCCGCAGATGACCGACTGGATCACCTCCTCGGCGGGCTATTGCTGCCAGACGCTGAAGGCCTTCGACAACAATCCAGTGTGGACGGCCGACCCGAACAATGCCGCCTATGCCAAGGCCTCGGCGACGCTGCGCCCCAACGGCTATGCCGGGCCGCTCGGCTATGCCTCGGCGGCGACCATGGCCGACTATGTCCTGGTCGACATGTTTGCCAAGGCGGTGACCGGCCAGGCGACGCCGCAGGAGGCGATGGAGGAGGCGGAGAAGCGCGCCAACCGCTACTACCGCGTTTGATCACGGCACCGCCGGGCAGCGTCTAGTGCGCTGCCCGGCCCGTCGCACAATCCCATGGCGGCCGTTGACGCCGTGACCTGATTCCCCGATGAGGAGCCCTCCATGGCCGTGCCGTCCGTTGCCGCCCAGCCGCGTCCGTCGATGCTTTCGCGGATCTCCGAAAGCCGCAACGCGCTGGGCTTCGGCTTCATGCTGCCGGCGGCGGCGCTGCTGCTGGTCTTCCTGACCTATCCGCTCGGGCTGGGCGTCTGGCTCGGTTTCACCGATGCCCGGATCGGCCGCCCCGGCATCTTCATCGGCGTCGAGAATTATCAGTACCTTTGGAATGACACCGTCTTCTGGCTCTCCGTCTTCAACACGCTGCTCTACACGGTCAGCGCCTCGATCCTGAAGTTCGTGCTCGGCCTCTGGCTGGCGCTCATCCTCAATGAAAACCTGCCGTTCAAATCGTTCTTCCGCGCGATAGTCCTGCTGCCGTGGGTGGTGCCCACCGTACTGTCAGCCATCGCCTTCTGGTGGATCTACGATTCGCAGTTCTCGATCCTGTCCTGGGCGCTGCAGCAAATGGGCCTGATCGACCACCGCATCAACTTCCTCGGCGATCCGGAGAATGCGCGCGCTTCGGTTATCGCCGCCAACGTCTGGCGCGGCATTCCTTTCGTCGCCATCACGCTGCTCGCCGGCCTGCAGACCATTCCGCAGTCGCTCTACGAGGCGGCCACGCTCGACGGCGCCAGTCGCTGGCAGTTGTTTCGTTATGTGACTCTGCCGCTGCTGACGCCGATCATCGCCATCACCATGACCTTCTCGGTGCTGTTCACTTTCACCGATTTCCAGCTGATCTACGTGCTGACCCGGGGCGGACCGGTGAATGCCACGCATCTGATGGCGACATTGTCTTTCCAGCGCGGCATTTCCGGCGGCCAGCTTGGCGAGGGCGCGGCCATCGCGGTGGCCATGATCCCGTTCCTGCTGGCGGCGATCCTGTTCAGCTATTTCGGCCTGCAACGCCGCAAATGGCAACAAGGCGGCGGAGACTGACATGGTCAAGACGGCCGCGACAAGGAAGGCGAAACGTGGGGATATCGACGAAGGCGGCATGGGCTACCTGCAGAGCCTGCCGCGCCGCGTGGTGACGGTCTATCTGCCGCTGCTGGTGTTCGTCTTCGTGCTGTTGTTTCCGTTTTACTGGATGACGATCACGGCGGTTAAGCCCAATCTCGAGATGACCGACTATGCGCAGTTCAATCCGTTCTGGGTGGTGCATCCGACATTGGAGAATATCCGCTATCTCCTGTTCGAGACCTCCTATCCGGGCTGGCTGCTCAACACGATCATCATCTCGACCGCCGCTACTTTCCTGTCGCTGCTGGCGTCGGTGTTCGCCGCCTATGCGATCGAGCGGCTGCGGTTTTCCGGGGCGCGGCAGGTCGGCCTCGGCATCTTCCTCGCCTATCTGGTGCCGCCCTCGATCCTGTTCATTCCGCTGTCGGTAATGGTGTTCAACCTCGGGCTCTACGACACGCCCTTCGCGCTCATCCTTACCTATCCAACCTTCCTGGTGCCGTTCTGCACGTGGCTGTTGATGGGTTACTTCCGCTCCATCCCGTTCGAACTGGAAGAATGCGCGCTGATAGACGGAGCGAGCCGGTGGCAGATCCTCACCAAAATCGTGCTGCCGCTCTCGGTGCCGGGCCTGATCTCCGCCGGCATATTCGCCTTCACCCTGTCATGGAACGAGTTCATCTACGCGCTGACATTCATCCAGTCCTCGGAAAACAAGACCGTGCCGGTGGGTGTGCTGACCGAGTTGGTGCGCTCCGACGTCTACGAATGGGGGGCGCTGATGGCGGGAGCGCTGATCGGCTCGCTGCCGGTGGTGGTGCTCTATTCGTTCTTCGTCGAGCACTATGTCTCGTCGATGACCGGCGCGGTGAAGGAGTGACGCGCCGGCTCACGCAAGGCGACCGGCGCGGTCAGATCGCGCCGATGATGCCGCCGTCGACGCGGATGTTCTGGCCGGTGATGTAGCCCGCACCTTCGGAAGCGAGGAAGGCGATGGTCGCGGCGATCTCCTCCGACGTGCCGTAGCGCTGCATCGGCACGCTGTCGCGGCGCTCCTCGGTGGCCGGCAGGCTGTCGATCCAGCCGGGCAGCACATTGTTCATGCGCACATTGTCGGCGGCGTAGGTGTTGGCGAAGATCTTGGTGTAGGCGGCAAGCCCGGCGCGGAACACGGCGGATGTCGGGAACATCGGGCTCGGCTCGACCACCCAGGCGGTCGAGATGTTGATGATGGCGCCAGCCCTCTGCTTGACCATCTGCGGCGCCACGATGCGCACCGGCCGGATGACGTTCATCAGATAGACGTCGAGACCGGTGTGCCACTGCTCGTCGGTGATTTCGAGGATCGGCGCGCGTGGCCCGTGGCCGCCGCTGTTGACCAGCACGTCGATGCGGCCGAAGCGCTCGAGCGTCAGATCGGCGAGCCGCTGCAGATCGTCATTCGACTGGTTGGAGCCGGTGACGCCGAGGCCGCCAAGCTCCTTGGCCAGAGCCTCGCCCTTACCGGAGGACGACAGGATCGCGACCTTGAACCCGTCCGCTGCCAGCCGCTTGGCCGCCGCCGCGCCCATACCGCTGCCACCGGCGACGACGACTGCTACTTTTTCTACACTCATCTCGATTTTCCTTCGCACGGGTTGGCGGGACTCTGAAGCCCATGTTTCCGACCTTCGAGCAATGCTATAAACGGTGTTGCCATCTGGTTCGAACCAGAAAGCCTGAAATCAAGCTGTAGAAAAACTCCTGCATGCCTGAAGCCTTCCTGAGCCTGCCACCATTGAATGCGCTGCGTGCCTTCGAAGCCGCCGCGCGTCATCTCAACTTCCGCATCGCCGCCGAAGAGCTGAACGTGACGCAAGGGGCGGTGGCGCAGCATATACGCGGGCTGGAGGCCGATCTCGGCACAAAACTCTTCGACCGGCTGCCGCGCGGCCTGGCGCTGACCGATGAGGGCCGTGCCTATATGCCCAACATCCGCCGCGCCTTCGAGCTGATCTCGGAGGCCACCTTGCTGCTGCGGCCCGAACCGGCGCGGCTGACGATCAGCGTCACGCCGAGCTTTGCCACCAAATGGCTGATCCCCAAACTGCCGGAGTTCGTCGCGCACAACCCGCTGGTCGATTTGCGAATCCTGGCCAGCGAAAGCCTGTCGAGTTTTCAGGCCGATGGCGTCGACATTGCGGTCAGGCAAGGCCGCCTGCCCTCCGGCGCCGGCCTGATGGTGGATCTTTTGTTTCCACAGCAGATCATCGCCATCTGCAGCCCTGCCCTGCTGCCGACCGGCGCGAACGAGATCGCGGCGGCCGATATCCAGCATCACGTCCTGCTGCACGACGCGCACAATCTGTGGCCGGAATTCATGGAGAGAGTACTCGGCCTGAGGATGGCCACCGAGGCCAAACGCATGCGCTTCAACCAGACAGGCCTCGCGATCGACGCCGCCATTGCCGGCCAGGGCATCGCGCTGGCCAGCCGGTTTCTCGTATCCGCCGACATTGCCGCCGGCCGGCTGGTGCAGCCGATCAACGCGGAGATGCGGGGGACGCACGATTTCTATGTCGTGATGCCGCGCAAGAAACGGCACCCAGAACCGACGCAAGCCGTGCGGCAATGGCTGCTGGATGAGGGCGATGCGGCGCGGCTGTGATGGATAGCCGATCTCGCCGCAAGGCGGGAGATCCGCAGCTTGGCCGACGCCGCCCCTTCAGCCTCGCCGAGCAATGTCGGCCGCCACTGCCTTCGCCTCGCGTCCAATTTCCCTGAGCAGACCGGTGACCGGATTGTAGAAGCCGACGAGGTAGAGGCCGAGTTGCGAGGCGCGGGCGTTGACGCCACTGCGCTCCGGCTGCAATTCCACGGGCAGAAACTTTTCGTAGCCCGGGCGATAGCCGGTGGCGAGGATGACGGCGTCGAAATTTTCCTGACTGCCGTCGGTGAACGCAGCGCTGCGCTCGGTGAAGCCCGCTATGTCGGGCGCGATCTTGATGGCGCCTTTGGTGATGGCGTCGACCGTGCCGACGTCGATGACCGGGATGCGGCCGACTTCGTCGATCTGTTGCAGGATGCCCTGCTTCGGCCTGACGATGCCGTATTTCTCGAGCTTGCCCAGCGCGAAATCGAGGATGATCGGAAACATCCAGTCGTTCAGCGCCTGCGGCATTGGCCGGCTGGCGATGCCGACCATCTGGATCGGCACGCCAAACAGCTGGCGCGGCACGATGTGGACGCCCTTGCGCACCGAAATGGTCGGACGCGCGCCACTTTCCGCCAAGTCGAGCGCGATCTCGGCGCCGGTGTTGCCCATGCCGACGATCAGCACCGAGCGGCCGGCAAAAGGCGCCGCTTGCGTATAGTCGGCGCTGTGCAGCACCTCGCCCTTGAAAGCCTCGATGGCAGGGAGCCGGGGGATGATCGGCTCGGCATTGTTACCGCTGGCGATAACGACATGGCGCGCCTTGAGGTTGTCCGATCCTGTCTCGACCAGAAAACCGCCGTCCCCGAGGCGAATGGCTTTCACCGTCACACCGAAGCGCGGGCGCAGATCGAATTTTTCCGCGTAGTCGTCGAGATAGCGGACCACCATTTCGCGCGGCACGTAGCGCGGATAATTTTTGGGAAAGGGCAGGAACGGCAGCGACGAGAACGACTTGACCGTATGCAGATGCAGCCGCCGATAGTGCCGCCGCCAGGCGGGCGCGATCTCCTGCGATTTTTCGAGCAGGATGAAATCCACTCCTGCCCGCTTCAGGCAGGCACCGACCGCAAGGCCGGCGGGCCCGGCGCCGACAATAACGACAGTGGTGTCCAAGCGATTCTCCTCCCGCTAGCTCCTTAGGCTACGTGTAGAAGCGCAGGCGGGACAAGGCGCGCCTCACCTTCTCCCCTTGTTGGAGAAGGTGGATCGGCGCGCTAGCGCCGAGACGCCTTCGCATCGCGGCGCGCACGCTGCGCATCCTGTCCGGTCTCGGCTCACCCCCGGTGACGAATGTCTATCCCGGCAATCGCCCATGCTGTCGGACGGGCTGCCTGTCGCCGGCCGCACCGCGGTCGAAGAGCTCTACGTGCATGGCGGCATGGGGCCCAATCGGCATGCATGCCGCCCCCGCCACCGCGCGCTGGCTGGAAGAGGCCGTGGTTCGGGCGATGGCAATCCGAAGCAGACATGGCTCCGGCCACAGCGATTTGCGGGATGGGAAGGGTGAGGCTGCGCGACGTCGTGTCGATCTAGCCCGCCATCGGCCCGAAGGGAGGGCTGGCCTTGCTCGCTAGCCGATATGCTCGGCGCGCAGCTTCTTCTTTATCTGCTCCATGCCCGCCTCGCCGCCCGCGGCCAGTTCGTCGGCGATCCTTGCCAGCTCGTCATCGGCGTTGCGGTACTTGCTGCCCCAGGCGCCGAGCGTCGCCAGCACCGGCAACAGGTCGATGCCCGCCTCGGTCAGCTTATAGATCGCCTTGAGCTTGTGCGTGGGGTCGTCGCTTCTTGTGACGATGCCCTCATCCTGCAAGGTCTGCAGCCGCTCGGCCAGGGTGCGCGACGAGATGCCTTCGCCTGATAGCAGGAACTCCCGGAAGTGCCTTTTTTCCGCGAAAATCATGTCGCGGATGATCAGCAGCGTCCAGCGGTCACCGAGCAATTCGAGCGACAGGCTGATGGGACAGCCGGATCTTTCCCTGGTCGACATTTAAATGCTTCCATTTTTAAATCACTTTACTATTGACATCATTTTTCACTCATGTCAATGGTTCCGAAAGTAAAGCAATAACCAACGCCGCCTGACCTGGCGCTGGTGACACCAGAGCTCAATCAGGAGAACGACGATGAGAAAACTGATCCTGCAGATGCAGATATCGGTCGACGGTTTTGTCGGCGCGGCCGGCGATGAGCACTGGCAGCTCTGGGAATGGGGCGCCAACTGCCCGTGGGACGACGACTTGAAGCAGGATTTCAACGCGGTGTTCGCCGGCATCGACACCATTCTGCTCAGCCGCAAGATGGCCGAAGAAGGCTATCTAACCCATTGGGGCAATGCGGCAAAAAACTATCCGCGCGATCCCTTCTACGCCTTTGCGCAGCGCATCGTCGAGGCGCGCAAGGTGGTGCTGAGCGACAAGCTCGCGGCATCGCGGTGGGAGCGCACGACGCTTGCCAGCGGCGACCTGCCGCGCGAGGTCAAGGCGCTGAAAGCTGAAGGTGAAGGCGACATGGCGGTGTTCGGCGGCGCCGGCTTTGCCTCGGCGCTGATTGCAGCGGGACTGGTCGATGAGTTCCAGCTGTTCATCAATCCGGCCGCGCTGGGCGACGGCGAGCGGATTTTCGACCGTGGCGGCTTCCGGAAATTGCGCCTGCTCGGCTCTAAAGCCTATGCCTGCGGAATGGTGGTGAACCGCTACGCGCCGCCAATGTGAAGCAGTTCAGCGATTGAATCCGTGGACCGCTTCAACTCTTTGTTTTTACGAGAACTCCGGACGGATCACCGCAACCCACTCCTCGTGAACCTGCGCTAGAAATTGATCTCGACCGAAGCGGCACTTCGCTTTGCCGGCCCGTGAAACACCGCCTCGATGTTGTTGCCGTCGGGGTCGAGCAGGAAGGCGGCGTAATAGCCGGGGTGGTAGGGCCGCTCACCCGGCGCGCCATTGTCGGCCCCGCCGGCATCGAGGCCGGCCCTATAGAAGGCATCGACCATGGCGTTATCCCTGGCCTGGAAGGCCAGATGATGGCGCCCGGTCAGTTGTCCCCTCGCCGCCCGGCTGTCGAGGCTTGAGATGAAAAGCTCGTCGGCCCAGAAATAGTCCTCGGCCTCGCCGCCGATCGGAATGCCGAGCATCTTGAAGACGGCTTCATAGAAGCGCCGGCTCGCCGCGAGGTCCCTGACCACCAGCTGGACGTGGTCGATGAGGCGGCCGCGATGCAGTTCCATGAGCGATATCTCCCGTCGCGAGACCACAAAGCTAGTGCCGCGGAGCGGCTCGTCAATTCGGCAGTCTATCTTGTCGGCGCGCTTGGCAGCCTTACGCCCCTGCTTTTGTCATATCCGCATGGACTTCCACGCAGACCGGATAAAAAATGCAACCGGATTGTCGGATTCGAAATCCCGCCAACGTCCTTCGGACGCAAGCGGCGCAACGGAGCTGGAGCGAGTGGCGCCGCATCGAAACCGATCTCGGGAGAAGAGCATGAACAATTCCTACCGTTGGGTGATCGTCGCGTGCGGCGCGCTGATGACCTGTGTGGCGCTCGGCGCGATGTTTTCGCTGGCGATCTTCCTCGAGCCGATGGCGCTCGACACCAACTGGTCGCGAACCGGCATTTCCAGCGCCATGACGCTGAATTTCTTGGTGATGGGTGCAGGCGGTTTCGCCTGGGGCGCCATCTATGACCGTGTCGGCGCCCGCCCGGTGGTTTTTGCCGGCGCGGTGCTGCTCGGCCTGTCGCTGGTGGTGGCGAGCCGAGCCCAATCGCTGCTAGTCTTCCAGCTGAGCTATGGCGTCATCGTCGGGCTGGCGGCCAGCGCCTTCTTCGCGCCGATGATCGCGCTGACCACCGCCTGGTTCGAGACCCATCGCAGCCTGGCCGTGTCGCTGGTCTCGGCCGGCATGGGCGTGGCGCCGATGACCATCTCGCCCTTCGCGCGCTGGCTGATCACCGCCTACGACTGGCGCACCGCCATGTTCGACATCGGCATCATGGCCTGGGTGCTGTTGCTGCCGGCCGTCTTCCTGGTGCGCCAGCCGTCGACGGCGGTCGCGGCAGCGGATGGCAGCGCGCCCGCGCCTGCCGCGGCCCCCGGCATGTCAGTCGGCCAGGCGCTGCGCTCGCCGCAATTCCTGGTGCTGGGCATGACCTTCTTCGCCTGTTGCGCGGCGCATTCGGGGCCGATCTTCCACATGGTGAGCTATGCCATGTCGTGCGGCGTGGCGCCGATGGCAGCCGTGTCGATCTACAGCGTCGAGGGCCTTGCCGGCCTTGGCGGGCGCGTGCTCTACGGCGTGCTCGGCGACAGGTTGGGCGCCAAGCCGGTGCTGATCGTGGGCCTCGCCATCCAGGCGGTGGTGATCGCCGCCTATCTCGCCGTCGGCAATCTCGAGCAGTTCTATCTCCTGGCGATCATCTTCGGCGCCACCTATGGCGGCGTCATGCCGCTCTATGCGGTTCTGGCGCGCGACTATTTCGGGCCGCGCATCATCGGCACGATACTTGGCGCCGCGACCCTGTTGTCCAGCCTCGGCATGTCGTTCGGCCCGCTCGCCGGCGGCATGATCTTCGACGCCTATGCCAGCTATTCCTGGCTGTTCATCGGCTCGGCGCTGATCGGCCTCGGTGCTGCCGGCATCGCCATCGCCTTCCCGCCGCAGCCCGGCCGAGAGAGGCTGCAGGCGGCATGAGCGAAATTTCCCCTCGAGGGGAAATACTCATCACCCTGTCCCCGTTCCCGAGCGCAGCTCTTCCCTGCCCTCGTCGTCGCGGCTGAGCCTGGCGTCCGAGATCAGCACCACCGGGCATTGGCAGCGCTGCAGCACGCCGGTAGTCGTCTCGCCGAAGAAGAGTTCCTCGCCAGGGCGCCGCGCCACGCCCATGACGATCAGCGCCGCCCCCCTGCCGGCCTGGCGGGCAATGGCATCGGCGGCGGCGGCCCGGCTGCGGATGGCCGTCTCGATCTCGACGCCATAGCGGTCGGCTAGTGCGACGGTATCCTTCAGCACCGCCTCCCTGCGGCGATGCGAGACAGTGTCGCGCGGTTCGTCGCGGCCGACGCGCGCGACATAAAGTATCTTGACCCGCGCACCCGTGACCGCTGCAATCGCCAGCGCCATTTCGGCACCCCGGCGGGCGATCGCGGTGCCGTTGACCGGAACCAGAATCTTCCCGCCTTCAGGTCCTAGCCTTGGCATCTGGCGGCCGGCGCCGGTCGCCTTCAGCACCAGGCATAGCGGGCCCTCGAAGGCGCCGGCGATCTCATTGATGCGGCGGGCAAACCCACCTTTCGACGTGACCGCGCGGCCGAGCCCGATCAGCAGCAGCCCATAGCCTTTGCGCGCCTCCTTGGCAACCGTTTCGGCCGAAAGCTCGGCCTCGTGGCGCCGCGTGACAGGCGCCGCGCGGGCCAGCTCCTCGTCCGAACTCCTGGCGGCCTCGCGGCTGTCCTCGGCACCCTTTTCGATCGGCTCGAGCTTCGCATCCGTGCCGGGCTCGGCCTCCTCCCCCTCGCCTCGGGCATGCAGCACCGTCGTCGGCCTGCCGGCGCCCACGACTCCGGCGAGGTAAGCAGCAAAGCGGCCGACAACGCCCTCATCGGTCACCACCAGCAGTCGTTCCAGGTTGGCGATGAAGCCGCGTTGGTCGATCTCCTCGCGCTCCAGACGCTTCTTCTCGTTCTCGCCCATCGGCAAGCGGCCGAGTGCCCAACGCAAGGTCGGCGGCATGGCGAGCGTGGTGATGACGGCCATGGTCACGATCATGGTGAAAAGATCGTGCGACAGAACGCCGATCGACAGGCCAATCGAGGCGACGATGACTTCGGTCGAGCCGCGCGCGTTCATGCCGCAACCGACGGCGATGCCTTCCTTGCGGCTCATGCCGGCAAGCTCGGCGCCGATGAAGGCGCCGGCGAATTTGCCGAAGCTGGCGATCAGCACCAAAGCGGCCGTGAGTAGCGCAAGCTCGTGGTCGACAAGCACGGTGAGATCCGCCGAAAGGCCGGCGACGCCGAAGAAAACCGGCATGAACAGCGCCATGATGACGCCGCGCAATTGCCCTTCGATATGACGCGACAGGATCGGCGATTCCCCAACCAGTATGCCGGCGACGAAGGCGCCGAGCACGGTGTGGACGCCGATCAGATCGGTGATCAGCGCCATTGCGCCCATGATGGCGAGAATGACGGTGACGACGGCGTATTCGCTGCGGAACGTATCGTTGGTCCAGCGGATGGCGTCGAAGACGATGCGGCGGCCAATCGTGAAGGAAAACCCCATGAAGGCGGCAACGCCGACAATGGTGAAGGCAAGGCTGCCGAGCTCGAAGCGCCCCTTGGTGGCGATGCCGATGGTGATGGCGATGATCACCCAGCCGATCGTGTCCTCGATGATGGCCGACGAGACGATGGTCTGACCGAGATCGCGGCGCATGAAGTTCATCTCGCGCACCACCATGGCGACGATCTTGACCGAGGAGATCGACAGCGCCGTGCCGAGGAAGAGACCGGCGACAATGCGCTCGGTTCCGTCGGCCAGCAGCGAGGCCGGCATGAGCTGTGCGGCGGTGAAGCCGAGCGCGAAAGGCACGGCGACGCCCGCGGCGGAGATGGAAAAGCACGCACGGCCGACCCTGCGCACCAGCCGCAGATCCGTCTCCATCCCGGTGAGCAACAGAAGCATCAACACGCCGAGCTGTGCGATGGCGCTGATCATGCTCTTTTGGGTGGCGTCGCCTGAAAAGATCACGCGTTCTGCTTCCGGCAATAGCCAGCCGAGCAGCGATGGCCCGAGCAGGATGCCGCCGATGAGCTGACCCATCACCGCCGGCTGGCCGAGACGCTCCAGCAATTCGCCGATGCCGCGGCCGACGAGAAGCAGAAGGAGGATTTCGAGAACGAAAATGCCCTCGCTGGACATGCCGGTCTTTTCGGCTGCCAACGATGCGGCCGGCATGAATGCGAAGGCTGCCGCGGCAAGCGCGACCGACCGGCGCCGGTTGACCACGAAGGACATGCACCCCCTCATCGTGCCCGGTATAACGTTTGCGGGCGAGATCGGTTGCACGCCACGCTCCCTTGGCGCGCCGCAGGTTCCTCCTTACCTGAATCGCATAACGGGCCTATCTGACTGCGGATAAACCGCCGAGACCCGGGCCGGCGACGGAACATTTTCAACCGATTGCGCGTTGCGCGGATGGGGATGACCGGCGTCGTTTCGGCCGGCCATGGCGTTGGGAGGCGCGTGGCAAGGGATGTCCCAGGTCAAGACCGTGAAAACCGACGAAGCGGCTGCAGCGCCGCGGGCCTCTGATGCGTTCGCGCTGAAGCTCACCTCATCGGAATTCGTGGCCACCATGTCGCATTTCCACCGCGCCGAAATCGCCCGCATGGCCGGCTGGCGCGACCGGCTGGACCGTACCAGCAACTGGGCGATTACTGTCGTCGCCGCCATGCTCTCAGTCTCACTCTCGACGCCCAGCGCCCATCATGGGGTGCTGCTCTTTGCCATGCTGCTGACCACGCTGCTGCTATGGATCGAGGCGCGGCGCTATCGTTTCTTCGACGTCTACCGGGCCAGGGTGCGCCAGTTCGAGCGCTATTATTTCGCGCAGATTTTCTCGCCGCAGCCCGACTACGCCTCCAACTGGCTGGCCATCGTCGGCGAAGGCCTGCGTTCGCCGCGCTTCCTGATCTCGCAACGCGCGGCGTTGGTGCGCCGGCTGCGCCGCAACTACATTTTCATGTACACGATCCTGATGCTGGCGTGGGTGCTGAAGATCACGACGCCCAGTCTGCAGCGCGAAGGGTCGCCGATAGGCTTGGGCGCGTCATTTCTCGACGCCGCGCGCGTGGCGCAGCTCGGCCCGGTTCCAGGCATCTATGTCGTGTGCATGGTCGGGCTGTTCTATGTCGGCCTACTCGCAGCCGCTTTCCTCATCTCAAGCGACGAGGGCGAGCTTTCGCATGGCACCGTGCATGTCTGAGAGCGGCCTCGAAAAGCGCAATCTGCCGCGGTGATCTTCAGCAGACATTGTCGACCATCAGAGCGGTCGCTTCCGACCGGCTTGCGGCTTCCTCAACCGGAAGCCGTGCGCGATGGCGCTTGTAGGCGGTGAGCGCGATGACCAGCACGCAGCATACGGCGTTCAGCCAGTTGATCGCCGCCAGAGCGGGATCGTTCAGATTGATGTGGGCGTAGAGTCCCGTCGTGGCGTTGGCGCCTGTCCACAACAGCCAGGTCGCGTAGGAAATCGCCGACGCCCCGTGCCTGTCCCGGGCCACCCGCACGATCTGCGGCAGGTAGGACACCACCCGCAAGCCATTGAAAATAGTGAAAAGATAAAAAGACAGATCAGCAAGTGTCATCCGAAACCCCTGTCATGGCCGGACGTCCCATAGCGTTCCTTGCAGTGGCGGCATGTGAGCCCGTTCACATGCCGGTTTCGATTTTCCTGTTGCGGCCCGCATCCGGATTCTTTCGCCATGGGGGCGTTCGCCGTGAGCCAGCCCGACGAGGTCGACATGAACCAGATCTTGTTTCGGCCGACGGCGCGGGAGTGCTAAACAGATCTCGTGCTTGGGCAAAGTTCGGGTTGACCGCTGCCAAGCGCGCGGCGACTATCCCTGCAACGTGCAGGAGGACATGAGAATGGACGAACCCGATCGCTGGCGGCACATGGCGAGCGCCCCCAAGGACGGCAGCCGCATCCTGGTCACGGTCAGGCCATCGGAACAGGGGCCGGCCGAGGTCGACCTCGCTTACTGGTCGCGCGCCGACCAGTTCGGCACGGAGGGCTGGCGCTCTTCCGATTCGTCGCCAGGACGGGTGATCGAATACCCCGAACCGGAGTTGAAATGCTGGATGCCGCTGCCGACGGCCAATCTGAGCCGGGCTTCAATGCCAAGTCCGTGGCAAGGCGAAGACGTCCCGCTGCTCGACGGCTCCGGGATATGATCTCGGCGGGATGACCGTAGGAAATACGCTGCCGGCCCAATACTTGACGGCCTTACTTCGGCCGACGCACCGATCGCACCATGCCGCCAGGGCCGCTGCCGCAAAAGAAGCGGTCGCCGCCGTCGGATTCGAGCCCGGAAACGCCCACCCCCGCCGGCATGTCGAGCCGTTCCAGCACCTTGCCAGTTTGCGGATCGACGCGCCGGACATCGCTCTGGTCGCCTTCCCAGGTGCCGTGCCAGAGCTCGCCATCGACCCAGGTCACTCCGGTGACGAAGCGGTTTGAGTCGATGGTGCGCAGGATTTTCCCGGTCTCGGGATCGATCTGGTGGATCTTGCGCTCCCGGTTCTGCCCCACCCAGAGCGTGCCCTCGGCCCAGGTCATGCCGGAATCGCGGCCGCCGCCGGGCGCCGGGATGGTGGAGAGCACCTTGCCGGTATCGGGGTCGATCTTCTGGATGCGGTCCCCGGCGAGCTGGAACAGATGCCGGCCGTCATAGGCGGTGCCGGCATGTGCCGCGACATCGATCGAGCGCAGCGTCTCGCCGCTTGCCGGATCGAAGGCGGTCAGCCGCTCGCCCGTCGCAAACCAGACATTCTGTCCGTCGAAGCTCACGCCGTGCACGGTGTCGACATCAGGAAAGGGCCCGTATTCGCGCAGGATTTCCGCTGCTGAATGTTTCATGTCCTGGTCCTCGATCATGGTCACCTTTCCTAGCCGTTCGGCAGCGGCGACGGGAGTAACAAGGTGGTCGTGAAACCAGCGACCGGTGGCGTCATCCAGCGCCGCGCCCGGCCGTGGCCGAAGGACTGCACTTTGCCGGTCTCGGCCAACTGCTCGAGCGCCCGCTGTACGCTGCGCTGTCCGGCGCCCAGCGCCAGCGCCAACGCCGAGCTGGCCCAGGATTCACCATCGGCCAGGAAGGCCAGCACCGCGGCGTGCCGCTCCTCGATCGGCCGCGCCAGCACCGCCACGGAGCCTGCTTCGCGCGGCTTTAGCGCAAAGCCCTGGCTGGTCGCGCCGATGCCCGCCAGCGGCCGCAATTCGGCGCGCAGCCGGCCGATCTCGACCCGCAGCCTGGCGCGATGCGATTCATCGGCATGCCGGCCGCCAAAGGCGCGGGCAATCAGCGTCGCCCTCGGCACATCCGCCGGCCAGGCTTCGGCAAGCGCGCGCGCCAGCGCAAACAGCACCGGCCGCGTTGCCAGCGAGATCGTTGTTTCCTGCTTGTGCACGATATAGCGGAACGTATCGACGACCAGCGCGCGCGACGCCTGCAGCGCCTCGACTTCTTCGAGCAACAGCGGATGCTCCTCGCCGCCTGCGATCAGCCGCGCCGCCGGCGTCTCCAGCGCCAGGAAGGCGCTGTCGACCTCCGCCATGAGACCCGGAATGCCGGCCCGGCGGGCGGCATGGCGCGCCCACTCAAGGGCTGCGCGCGCGGCCTTCGTCTTCAGGCGCCGCATGGCGATGCCGGCAACCGCGAGTTCATGCGCGGCGCGTGAGGCCGGCGGAAGCGGCGACGGATCGAGCCCAGCCAGCACGTCTTCAGCCTCGTCGAGGCGGCCGATCAGCAGCAGGCGGCGCACTTTGAGATGCCCGGCATGCGCCGCGTTCAGCCGGTCGCCATGCTTTTCCAATGTCGACCGCGCCGCGTCGAGCGCCTTGGACGGCCAGCCGAGATCACGCGAAACAAGTGCGATCTCGGCTTCGGCGACAACGCACCTGGCGCGCGCCACCGCCTCCTTTGGACCGAAGGCACGGCCGGCCCTACGCAACAGTACTTTGGCGCGATCGAAATCGCCGAGCTGCGCCATGGCAATGCCGCGCAACGCCAGCGCCGGGGCATCCTCGCGCAAGGCGACGCGGTCGAGTGCCGCCAGCGGATTGCCCGCCGCCAGCGCCAGCCCTGCCGCGGTGATCAGCGAGTCCATGCAAATCCCGTCACATTTGTAACTCCCACCGCTCCCCTTATCGGCCCTAACTTAAGTCACCACCGCCAAGCAGCAAGCCGCGGACGGCGACCTAGCCATCTGGACTGGTTGAAGACGCCCAGGCCTGCGTTGACGGCAATATTCGCATTCGCTAGCCTGAGCATCTCAGACAGTCGCGTTAAGCTTCTCAATAAGGAAAAACCGACCATGCCTGCTTCCGAGGACTTCGAGCCCACCGTGCGGCCTCGCCACCCCTGCTGCGGTGGCCCGCCTGCAAATGCCGTCACATTTGTAACTCCGCCCTCGCCGCCTCGCGGCCCTAGCCTGCCTCACGATCAACAGGCAACGACAAGCCACAACGGCTCAACAACTGGCAAAGGAAACAAGCAATGACCAAGCACGTGGCAATGAAGACCCCACCGGTCGTTTCAAGGCAAGAATGGGAAGCCGAGCGCGAAAAGATGCTGGTGAAGGAAAAGGCAACGATGCGCGCCAGGGACGCGCTGTCGGCCGAGCGCCGGCGCATGCCATGGATGGAAGTAGACAAGGCCTATGTGTTTGAAGGTCCCAACGGCAAAGCGAGCCTGCTCGATTTGTTCGAGGGCCGGCGCCAGTTGATCGTCTACCGCGCCTTCTACGAACCCGGCGTCCACGGCTGGCCCGAACATGCCTGCCGCGGCTGTTCGCTCGGCGCCGACCAGGTCGGCCATCTCGCCCATCTCAACGCCCGCAACACCACGCTTGCCTATGCCTCCCGCGCGCCGCAGGCCGACATTGCCAGCTTGAAGCAGCGGATGGGTTGGGAGATGCCCTGGTACACAATCACCGACAGTTTCGACAAGGATTTCGGCGTCGACGAATGGCACGGCCACAACGTGTTCATCCAGGACGGCAAGAAAGTGTATCGCACCTACTTCATCAACAACCGCGGCGACGAGCAGATGGGCACGGTCTGGAGCTACCTCGACGCAACGCCGCTCGGCCGCCAGGAAATCTGGGAGGATTCGCCCGAAGGCTATCCGCAGACCGAGCTCTACAGCTGGTGGAACTGGCACGACAATTACGACGCCGCACCCGACAAGACGTGGGAGGAAGTGTCGGCGGCCGGCGAAGCCGCGTTCCGCAACAAGGACGGCAAGTAAGGACCTGGAGCGGCGCCCATCCAGCTTGGTTTCCTGTCCCTCACGGGACAGGAAACCCGGGCATTGATCATCAAGGGATTACGACCATGAGCGATATCGGCACAGGGACCGACAGTGAGGTCCCTAAACGCTCCGATGCAGTTTCTCTCCGCACCGCCGACTGGCTGTGCCTCGCCGCGGCCCCTGTTTTCGCCGTGATGGCGCTGCTTACCTGCATTCACGCTGGCGACGGCGTCATGTCGTGCCTGGGGGCCGATGCCTCCCCGCTCACCGGCATGCCGCTGATGTATCTCTTGATGAGCGCCGTCCATCTGGCGCCTTGGCTGCGCGTGATTTCCGGCCGGCCGGTCCGGCGATAGGCTGGACCGCCGCCGCCATGCTAACGCTCTTTACGTCGGAGAGAGACTATGAAGCTGGTCAGGCTGAGAGCGCCGGGCGGGTTGGACAAGCTCGACCTGGTCGAGGTGGATCAGCCCCGGCCTGGGCCGGGAGAAATGCTGGTCAGGATTCGCGCCTGCGCGCTGAACATGCGCGACGATTTCGCCGTACAAGGCAAGGTGCCGCTCGCCGAAGGCCGCGTGCCGCTGTCGGATGGCGCCGGCGAGGTGATCGCGATCGGTGACGGCGTCGACACGTTCAAGCCGGGCGACAGCGTCGTCAGTGTTTTCTACCCCTGGTGGCTGGCCGGCGACATGAGATCCGATACAAGCCGCGACATTCCCGGAGACAGTTTCGACGGCTTCGCCAGCGAGTATGTGTGCATGCCGGCGCACGCATTCACCAGGGCGCCGGCGGGCTATACGCATCTCGAGGCGGCAACGCTGACCTGCACGGGCGTCACCGCCTGGCGCGGGCTGGTGACATGCGGCAAGGTAAAGCCCGGCGACACGGTGCTGATCCTTGGCACCGGCAGCGTGTCATTGTTTGCGCTGCAATTTGCCAAGGCCGCCGGCGCAAGGGTCATCGCCACCTCGTCCGATGAAGGGAAGCTGGAGAAGCTCAGACGACTCGGGGCCGACAGCGTCATCAACTACAAGGCGGTGCCGCAGTGGGGCGGCAGGGCCAGGGAACTGACGGACGGACGCGGCGTCGATCATGTGATCGAGGTCGGCGGACCGGCGACGCTGGCGCAGTCGATAGCGGCCTGCCGGACAGGCGGGCATATCGCACTCATCGGCGTCCTGACCGGCTTTGCAGCAGAAGTTTCAATCCCGGCGCTGTTTTCAAACCAGATCCGCATCAGCGGAATTTCCATCGGCAGCAAAGCCGACCAGCAGGACATGATCCGTGCGATAGAGGTCAACCGCCTGAAGCCTGTCATCGACAGCAGCTTTCCACTGCAGGATATCGCCGCCGCCTTCAGGCACTACGAAGCGCAAAGGCATTTCGGCAAGGTCTGCCTCGAGCTTTAGATCCTGCGATCGGCATTCCTACCCAGCGGCCGGCGCCAGCGTCCCGCTTGCCATCAGGCCCCAGAGCTGATCGGCGGTCAGCTGTTTGGCCGAGCCGTCGTAAGCCACCCTGCCGAGGCTGAGCACGACGATCCTGTCGGCCAGCGCCCTGACCGTCGACAGGTCGTGCGTGACCAGGATGACGCCGGTGCCGCTGGCGGCGATCGAACGGATCAGCTTGACGACCTGCGCGGTCTGCTTGACGCCGAGCGCGGCGGTAGGCTCGTCGAGGCAGATCAGCTTGACGTGATCGGCAAGCGCGCGGGCAATGGCGATGGACTGCCGCTGGCCGCCCGACAGCGAGCGCACCAGAACGTTTTCGTCGCGAAGCGTGACGCCCAGCGCGGCAAGCCGGGCACGACACTGCTCGGCGGCCTTTCGGTCGTCGCGAACCGGGAAGACACCGAGCCAACGCCGCGTTTCCTCACGCCCGAGGATCATATTGTGGGCGACGCTGAGGTTCGGGCAGAGCGCCAAATCCTGATAGACGGTCTCCAGGCCGGCGCCGCGTGCATCCTGCGGGCTCCTGAAGGAAATCGGCTGGCCCTCGAGGGTCATCGCGCCGGCATCGGGCTGGATGGCGCCCGAAATAATCTTCACCAGCGTCGACTTGCCGGCGCCATTGTCGCCGAGCAGACAGACGATCTCGCCTTTGCCGACCGTGAAACTCGCCTCTTCCAATGCCGTCAGCGCGCCGTAGGATTTGCGGGCGCCGGCAATCGAGAATGCCGGACCTTGCGGGGCCTCTCCATTGCCCTCCGTCACGGCAGGGCCGGCCGAGGCGACGGCACCATTGTCCGCCACCGTGAAGTTGGTCGCGGCGGCCCGAGCGCGCCGGCCGCGAAAACCGATCGCAGCCTGGTCGGCCACCAACGCCAGCAACAGCATGCTTCCCACCGAAATGGATTGCCACCATGATTGCAGGCCGACGAAGATCAGTCCTGCATTGAGGATGCCGATGGTGGCAACGCCGATGGCGATGCCGAGCGGCCGGCCGGAGCCGCCGGAAAAAGCGACGCCGCCAAGGATCGCGGCGGTGAGCACGTCGAGCTCGAAGCGAACGCCGATGGTCGGCGTGATGCTGCCGAGACGACCGGCGATCAGAACCGAGACCAGGCCGATCAGCAAGCCATTGGCGGCGTAGAGGCCAACCACCGTGCGCCCCACCGGAATGCCGCAGAGTTCGGCTGCGCGCGGGTCGCCGCCTATGGCGTAGAGCCTCAAGCCGGTGACCGTGCTGGTCAAGATAAAGGCTCCGATGACAAAGACAGATGCGGCGATGATCACGGTGTACTGGATGCCGAAGATCTTGCCCCGCCCCAATTCGAGCAGAGCCTCGGGAAAACCATAGACCGCGGTGCTGGAGACGACGAAGGCAAGGCCGCCATAGAGCGCCAGCATCGCCAGCGTGACGATCAACGGCGAGATGCTCAGCCTGCGCACCAGCAGACCGTTGAGCAGACCGAGCAAAAGGCCGAGACCCAGGCCGACGCAGATTGCCAGCGGCGCGCTCTGCGTCGCCACCGCAACCTTGGCAGTGATGATGCCGATCAAGGCGACCATGCTGCCGATGGAGAGGTCGACATAGCCGGCGATCAGCAGCGCGGAGGTGCCGAGCACGGCGATCAGGATCGAGGTCGAGTTGACGCCGATGACGACGAAATTGTCGAGGCTGAAGAACGATTTGTTCAACAGCGAGAAGGCGATGATCAAGCCCAGCGCGACCAGCGCCAGCCCGATGCGGCCAGACGCTTCGCCCGGCGCCTTGACGCCCGGCAGCAAGGATGAAAACCGGCCCGTTTGCAGCGGTGTCGTCCCCGTTCGAAGGCTGTCTGTGCTCATGCTTGCCTCTCACTGAAGCGGGCGGTTTCAGGTCAGGCTGAACCGCCCGTATCGCGCGGGAAAAACAGGCGCTACTTTGCCTCGGATGACCAGGGGAAATTCACATACTGGTCGCGCGTATCGTAGCAGATGTTGCCGTACATCCTGAGATAGATATCGCGGCGCTTCGGGTCCTTGTAGACCGCGGCCGGGTCGGCGACATCGGCCTCGTACTGGGCCATGTAGTCGCTGGTCAGCGCCACGGGCAGGATATCCATCGCCTGCGGGATGCTCTTGCCCTCCAGCCAGTCGGCCGCGTGCTGGCCCATGGCATAAGCGAAGACCGGCGACGCCAGGCTGATGCTTGCCTTGTAGGGACCGCCGCCTTTCTTGATCGCGGCGACTGCCTCCGGTTCGCCGTCGATGCCGCCAAGGAACTGGTCCGGCCGCGCCTTGCCCGCCGCTTCCAGGGCAGCCAGCGCGCCGAGCACGACCGTGTCGGCGCCGAGCACGACATCGACGTCGGGATGGGCCTGGAGAATGGTGCTCATCGTGGCAAAGCCGCCTTCCTTGTTGACGGGATTGGGTGAGATGTCGGCGACGATGGTGACATCAGGCATGGCCTTGAAGATGTCGCGCATGGCGGCAAAGCGCGGCGCCAGGAATTCCATGCTGTCATGGGACAGGATGACGACATTGGCCTTGCCGCCGAGCTTGTCCTTTATGTAGGCTGCGGCCGCTTCGGCCAGCACCTTGCCGGTCTCGTATTGCGGCGCATTGAGCAGCGACGTGGCTGGCGGCGGCACGATGGTGCCGACATAGGCGCCCGACCAGATAAGCTCCTGCAGGCTGCGGCTCATGGAGGCCGGGTCCACAGGCGCCGCCACCAGACCGCCGATCTTGGAGGCGAGAAACAATTGCACCTGCTCGACCCCCTTGGCGGCGTCATTGTTGGCAAGCGCGCGGCGATATCCCAGCCCGCGATCCTTGGCGGCGGCGGCCAGGCCGCGGTCGACGCCCTGCATGAATTCACGCTCGTTATCCTGCGCGAAGGCCAGCACCTTGTTCAGGCCGGGCGGTGGGCTGCAGGCCGGCGCCTTCGGATCGAACGGCGCAAATACCGCCGGCTTGGTGAGCCCGGCCGGGCCGTCCTGCGCGCCTGCCAGAATGGTACCGCCCGCGAGCACACCGGCAACGCCGAGCAGCGTCGCCAGCATCATGTTCCTGTCAGATCGCATTTCACTTCCTCCCTGTCGTTGATTGTTGCCGCGCATCGCAAGCCTCGCGGTCGCTACTCTTCCCAGTCTCCCCAGATACCCACCTTCCCGCTCGCAAGTCAAAACTTTTTCCAGTGGAATTAATTAATCAGAGATAGTCGGGTGACTCGCCCACGCGATCACGCCTTGCCGATCAGCGACTGGACGACTTTGGCCAATTCCGTGCCGAGCACGCGATGCGCGTCGCTGTCGAGGTGAATGCCGTCTACCGCGCTCGACTCGACGACATCGCCGGCGTTGAAGAACGCGGCGCCGGCGCGCCGGGCGGCATCACGGAACAAGCCGGCAAAGTGCATCGACTTTGAAGCGCCGCCCAGGAACATCTGGCCGAACCAGTCGACCTCCAGCATCGGCGGCGGCGCAACAATCAGGACCGCGGGCGCCACGCCTGCGGGGCCAGCTTCGCTGCGCAGCACAATTCTGGCCAAGATCTCAATAGAATCAGCGACATCGTTCGGCGTTACCGAGAACCTATGCTTGAGATCGTTGGTGCCGAGCATAAGGATGACGAGGTCGAGCGGCATATGCGTTTCCAGGCACACCGGGAGCGATTTGAGCCCGTTCTTGTGGAGACCTTCGATCGGATCGTCGTGCACGGTGGTGCGCCCGCCCTGCCCTTCTTCGATCACATCCCATCCGCTGCCGAGCTGGCGGCGCATGATGCCCGGCCAGCGCCGGTCGGGCGTGAAGCGGCGCCGTCCGACGCGGGCCAGGGTGGGAATGGCGCCATAGGTATTGGAATCGCCAAAGCACATGATTGTCCGGGTCTGCGTCACGGCATTGCTCCTCCAGGCTTGCATACTTTGAACGACAGCAGGCCGGCCGGCGTCAACTACATTTTTCCATCGGGTGGATTTAAGTGTTGCCTTGCCGTTCCCGCATTGCTACGTCAGCGCTTTGATCGGCTCGCCTTGCGGCCAACCTCCTTGCGCAGGGGAAAGCGTGACCGGCACCAGCTTCTTCAGTCTCGAAAAGATCGCCGAGGGCCGCAGCGGCGGAACCACGCAGGCCGAGAGCCGCGTCTACAACGAACGCCTGATCGTCTCGCTGATCCGCCGGCACGGCCAGCTGGCCAAGACCGATTTGACGCGGCTGACCGGGCTGGCCGCGCAAACCATCACCACCATCGTCAACCGCGCCGCCGACAACAAGCTGCTGCTGCGCCTGGAGCCTTTGCGCGGACGGCTGGGGCAACCCTCGGTTCCCTATGCGTTGAACCCGAAAGCCGCGTACGCCTTCGGCCTCAAGGTCGACCATCGCAGCGCCGATGTCGCGCTGGTCAATTTCGTCGGCGACGTGATCGCGTTCGAACGCACGCTGTTCGACTATCCGACGCCCGTCGAGGTGATGAAATTCGCCAGGGGCGCCATCGCGCGCATGTGCCGCAAGCACAAATCGATAGAGAAAGACCGCATCGCGGGTCTTGGCATCGCCTCGCCATTCCATCAGTGGAACCTGAGCGAAGAGGGCGCGGTGCCGGCGAGCAGGCTGGATGCCTGGAAGGAAATCGACATTCGCGCCGAACTGGACCGGGCGTTCGACTGGCCGGTGTTCCTCTACAACGACGCCACGGTGTCGGCCGCGGCCGAACTGATGTTTGGCGCCGGCGGATCCCGCGCCGACTTTCTCTACGCCTATGTCGGGCACTTCATCGGCGGCGGCCTGGTGCTCGATCATCACTTGTTCCCCGGCCGCAACAAGCTGGCCGGGGCGCTGGGCGACATGCCGGTGCCCGCGCCGGGGCGCAAGGGCGACCAGATGACGCCGTTGCTGCGCGTCGCTTCGCTGCATTCGCTGGCCGGCAAGCTCAACGTCCAGGACAATGGGGGCGAGGACGCCGGCCGCATCTGGTCGTCGCCCGACGACTGGGGCGACCTTGGAGAGCCGCTCACCGCGTGGATCGATGAGGTTTCGGACGGGCTTGCCTATGCCGCCCGCAGTGCCGTTGCCTTGCTCGACATCGACAATGTGGTGATCGACGGCGCCATACCGAATGGCGTGCGCAAGGAGATCGCCAAGGCCATGCGCAGAAAGCTGGCACGGATCCTTGTCGATCGCCCCGAGCCGTTCTCCGTCATCGAGGGGACGTTTGGCCATCTCGGCCCCGTTATCGGCGGCGCCAGCATTCCGTTGCTGGTGAAATATTCGAACGACAAGGAACTGCTCTTCAAGGAATAGGCGCGCAGCCGCCGGCACCAGGCATTTCCCCAAAGCAGCGAACTGTGAGACTTGTCACATACCTGCTCGTGAAGCGCGTGCTACTTGCACTCTGCGGTCGGTCGACGCCGAAAGAAATCGCCTGCCATGGTCTGGCGGTGACGGGCCTTTCACTTTATGCTGTGGCAGGTTGCATACTCTCAACGGACCTTGATGCCGCAAGCGGTGTTCTCGTCGGCGTCAGGCCGCGACCAGGAGTTTTGTCATGCTCCGACTTTGCGGATTCATCGCGGCCTTCATCCTTGCCGGCCTCACAAGCTTTGAGGCCTGCGCCGATCGAAGGGTCGCGCTCGTCATCGGCAATTCCGATTATCGCGACATCCCGGCGCTGAAGAACCCGGCCAAGGATGCCCAGGACGTATCAGCCACGTTCCGGCTGGCGGGCTTCGAGGTTTTCGTCGCCGAGAATCTCACCAAGCAGCAGTTCGAAGGCCAGTTCCGGGACTATCTGGCCGCCGCCGACGGCGCCGATCTCGCCGTCGTCTACTATTCCGGGCACGGCTTTCAGATCGGCGGCGAGAATTTCCTGATACCGGTCGACGCCTCGTTGAAGAAGGCGGCCGATATCGAGGTCCAGGCCATCAAGCTCAACGACGTGCTGGAGCAGCTGCGCTCGAAGTCGAAGATCCAGGTGATCATCCTCGATGCCTGCCGCAACAATCCCTTCCCGCGCAACAATTACTGGCTGCGCGACCAGCTTGTCACCGCCGGCAATACCGGGCTGGCGCAGGTGCGAAGCTCGCTCAACACGCTGATTGCCTTCGCCACCGAACCAGGTGCGGTCGCCTATGACGGCAGCGGCGACCTGAGCCCGTTTTCATCGGCGTTTTCGCGGCGCGCGCTGGCGCCGAACCAGGAGATCCGCACGGTCATGTCAGCGGTGCGCCGCGATGTCGTGCAGGCCACCAACGGGATGCAGGTGCCCTGGGAAAATTCGTCGCTGATCGATGACGTGGTGCTGGTGCGCCGCAACAACCGGCCTTCGCTGCCGCCAGTGCTGGAGAAGGTGGTGCTGTCGGGGGTCGGTCCTGTCGCTCTCGGCCTGCCGGAGCCGGTCGATGTCGATGGCGGCGCTATCAGCGTCAGCATCGAACGTCCGCCAGCAATGGGCCGTCTGGTGCTGGACGGCAAAGACGTCGCGGTGGGCGAACCGATCGCCGGCAAGGACCTGCCGCGCCTGCAAATGGATGTCCCCAAAGGGGCCGCCACGCAGGACGAGGTGGATATGCTTGCCTATGCCACGCATGACAACTGGGGCGGCGGAAGCCAGGGCATATTGGTGTTCCGCGTCAAGAGCGGCGAAGGTGCGGCGGGTCAGCAGATCATGGCTTCGCTCGAGGCCGAGCAGAAGCAGCAGGTGCTGGAGCGCGGCATCCACATCACCGGCGCTGCCGAAGCAATCGAGAACCGCAAGCTTGATATTCCCGTCGGCGTCGGCCCGGTCGCGCTCAATCTGGATTTCCCCACCGACGATCCGGCGGTCAGCCTGAAGGTCTCGGGGTATCCGGCAACGGGAACGCTGTCATTGCCTGATCGAACCTTGTCGCCGCAATCCAGCCTTCTGGCCGGTGAAGTCGACCATCTCCGTTACGAGCCGCAGATCGGCGCCGGCGCGCCGGTCGAGGTCGGCTTCGAAATCCGCGCCGACAGCAGCTCCGCCAAGCCGGCGACGATGAAACTGTCGCCGACGGTCGAGGCTTGCGACACCGCCGCCGGCGAGCCTCTCGACCTGCAAGGCGTGGTGCCCGGCCTGCTGCCGAACGAGATCGGCGCCGGTGCGGTGGCAGCCTGCGAGGCGGCGGTGAAAACCTATCCAGACGTCGCCCGCTTCCACTACGAGCTCGGCCGCGCGCTGCTTGCGGCAGGCCAGGTTAGAGAGGCCAGGACAGCCATCGAGGAGGCCGCCAAGAAAGGCCATGTCCGCGCCGTCTTCGAACTCGGCTATCTCAACGCAACCGGAACCGGAACGGCCATCGACCGCACCCAGGCCAACGCTCTCTACAAGGCTGCCGCAGACAAGGGCGATCCTTACGGCATGACCTCGTGGGGACGCGCGCTGTTCAATGGCTATGGCGTCAACCGCGATACGGCCAAGGGCCTCGACCTGCTGCTCAAGGCGGCGGCCATGGGGCACACCTATGCCATGAACGATCTTGCCGCCATCTTCACCGAGGGCCGCAACGGCGTGCCTGCCGATCCGGCCCGCGCCGTCGCCTTCCTGCAAGCGGGGGTGCAGCGCCAGGACATGTATTCGATGAACCTGCTCGGCCGCAATTACCTCGCCGGCCAAGGCATCGACAAGGATCCGAAGACGGCGCAGGCGCTGTTCCAGCAGGCCACCGATCTTGGCCAGCCCTACGCGCCCGGCAGCCTCGCCCGCATGTACAGGGATGGCGCCGGTGTGCGCCAGGACCCGGCGGAAGCGCAAAGGCTGTTCGAACTGGCGACCACGCGCGGCGATCCGTCGAGCGCCTATGATCGCGCGGCGCTCGAAATGGCGAAAGGCGACAAGGCCGATCAGGCTGTCGCGGTGCGCTTCCTGGCATTCGCCGTCGCGCTCGATCTGCGCAAGGAGCTGCCGGACGCCAAAAAGGGCCTGGCGCAGTTCGGCACCAAGCCGAAAACGGCAGCTTTGGACGCCCTGCGTCGAGAGCTCAAGTCGAAGATCCCCCCGTCCGGTTCGCTGGACACGCAACTGGTCAATGCGGCCCGGGGGGTCTGGGAAGAAGCCAATCCGCGTCGGGATTTGTTCTGAACAATAAGGAGGCCATGGTGGGCAAGGCATTCAAGCAGACATTCGGGCAGGCATTCATCGGGATAATTCTATCCGGCGTTCTGGCCGGGCTCATGGGCTGCACCTCGGTATCGCCGATGTTTGAGCCGGCACCGCCGGCGAAACACCGCAAGGTGGTTCGCGTAGCACCTCAGCCAAAGGTGGTCAGATACAACAAGGCGACCACCGGCAAAGTGATCAAGCCGGCGGAAGAGACCCCGCAAAAGCCGCCCGTGATTCCTTCTCTCGGCGGCAGCGGAGGCGGCGGTGGGGCTGGCGGCGGCGGCGGCGGTTGGGGATGAGATCGTCGACCAAGGGCGCTGCACTCAGCGGCCCCAAAGGTTCTTGCTAAGATCCGCATGAGCCTTGGACAACGTCAAGCCGAAATCGTCCATCCCTGTCGCGGCATCGGTTGGCCAGCGGACAATTCGGCGCAGCGCTGCACGGAAAAGGCAGCGGACGAACGCTGCCAGTGCAGAGGCCACGACCGCCGCCGGATCGAGTCTGCGAGCCGCCAATGCCCGATGGGCCTGTTGTGTTTCGAGATAGCGGGCCAGCGCAATATCGTGACGCGATGGTGCGCCAAGCTCCTGCCGGTCGCGCCCGGGGTCGTCATGCCAGATGGGCCACTCGGTCGGGCCAGGGTGATGCACGGTATCCTCCTGCGAAAAGAGATCCAGTGCGAACAATCTCCTCAAGCGCCGTGAGCAACGCGTGGGAACCTGCGTGATGGAATCGTGAAAAGCGCCTCGGCGGCGGAATAAGTGTTGAAATGGAGTGAGCTTGAGCGGATCGTCGTCGCGCTGTGACCGTGGCGGATCCGATGACCGGACCTTATCTTCACCTGCTGGGTGGTTTCGACTTTGCCGGCGTCGGGGCCACGGTTCCAGCCATCAGCCGCAAGGCGCGTGCGATGGTCGCCTATCTCGCGCTGCAGTCGGGGCATTCGCAGTCGCGCGAGAAGCTGGCGACCCTGCTCTGGGGCATCAACAGCGAGGCGCAGGCGCGAATGAGCCTGCGGCAAGCGGTATCGTCTGTCAGGAAGGCCATGCAGACGTGCGGCGGCGGCCGCTTCCTCACCGATGGCAACAGCGTCGCTCTGCATCTCGACGGCCTTGATTTCGACGTCGCGCGGTTCGAGGCGCTGGTCGCCAGCCCGGCACCCGAAGACCTCGAACTGGCGCTCAATGTCTACCGCGGCGACCTGCTCGACGGCTTCGGCCTGAAGGAGGAGCCATTCGAGGACTGGCTGAGGATCGAACGCGAGCGGCTGCGGGCACTGGCCGTCGTGGCGCTCGACAGGCTCGTCGCGCATTATGCAGCGACGAACGATCCTGCCGCATGCGTGCGCGCGGCGGCGCGCCTGCTGGCCATGGACCCGTTGAGGGAGGATGTCCACCGTGCCCTGATGCGCGCCTATGCGGCGCAAGGCAGGACCAATCTCGCGCTGAAGCAATATGAGCACTGCCGCACCGCGCTTCTACGCGATCTCAAGCTGCAGCCGGAGCCGGAGACGCGGCAATTGTTCGAGACGCTGCGCACACGCCGCACAATGGCGCCGGCACGGCCACCCACGACTGATGCGGATGACGCTACCGGCTTCAGCCACGAACTCGCGCCCCCCCCGACCCACTATGTCAAATCGGCCGGGATCAACATCGCGTATCAGGTGACCGGCGACGGTCCGGTCGACCTGATCCATGTGCCGGGATGGGTCTCCAACCTCGACCACGCCTGGGGCTCGCCGCGGCTTTCGCATGTGCACCGGCGGCTCGGCACTTTCTCGCGCCTAATCCGCATGGACAAGCGCGGCACCGGGCTCTCGGACCGCAATGTCGGTCTGCCGACCCTGGAAGAGCGGATGGAAGATGTGCGGGCAGTGCTGGATGCGGTTGGCTCGAAGCGCACGGTGCTTTTCGGCAGCTCCGAGGGCGGCCCGATGTGCATGCTGTTCGCGGCGACCTATCCCGAGCGCACAGCGGCACTCGTGCTCAATGGGGCCTACGCCCGCGGCAGGTGGTCACAAGACTATCCGTGGGCGAAGACAAGCGAGCAGGTGGAAGAGGATCTGGCGATCGTCGAGAAAGAATGGGGAGCGGCGGCGGATATGAGCAACGCGGCGCCCAGTCTGATGAGCGACACGTTCGAGACAGAATGGTTCGCCGCCTATCTCAGGAATTCTGCCTCGCCCGCCGACGCGATCGCCCTGTGGCGCTGGGGAGCCGAAATCGATGTTCGCGACATTCTGCCTGCTGTCCATGTTCCGACACTGATCATGCAGACGACTGGCGACGGCTGGGTGAAGCGGGAAGAAGGACGTTACCTGGCGACGCACATCGAGGGCGCCCGATACATTGAGTTCGCCGGCCGCGACCACGTCATCTGGGGCGAGAATTCCGATCGGATCGTCGACGAGATCCAGGCTTTCGTCACCGGCGCCTTGCCGGCGGCCCCAGGCGAACGGCTGCTTGTGTCGGTGCTGTCCCTCGACATGACGGGTTCGCCTTTCGGCATCGACCCGGCCGAGCGGCACGCCGAAGCGCTCCGTGGCGAACTCCTCGCGGCCGAAGGCAGAGAGATCAGCCGATCGGACGGCAAGGTGCTCGCGGTGTTCCAGCGGCCAACGCGGTCGATCCAGTGCGCGATCGCCATCCGCGATCGCTTGCGGCAATCCGGTGTCGAGGTCCGCTCGGCGGTGCATATCGGCGAGTGCGAGCAGCGGGGCCATCAATTTTCAGGCGCGGCGATCGAACTGTCATCGCGTCTGCTTGACCATGCGCGGCCGGGCGAAATCATCGCATCAAGGACGGTGCGCGATCTCGTGGTCGGCTCCGGCCTGCGGTTCGAGGAGCGTGGCGAAATGGCGGCAAGCGGGCTGCCCGGCGCGTTTCGGTTCTATGCGGTCGATGGTTCGGCTTGAGCCGCTAGGTCACCTCTTCCCTGCCCCGAACCGCAGCCCGTCCATCAGCAGCTTGACCAGCCGGCGCGAGCGGTCGCGCCAGTCCTTGGTGTCGGGGGCCGAGTAGATGCCGCCGAGTGCGTGCAGCACATCGGAGGCGTCGACGTCGCTGCGGATCGAGCCTTCGGCCACCGCCGCCTCGACCAGTTGCCGCAAGGCCAGCGACACCCGGCCCGACATGTCGGAGAACACGGCGGAATTGGTGTTGAACAGGATGCGCAGGCTGGCCGCAAGGCCGCGCTTGGTGGCGATGTAGTCGACGAAGCGCTGCATCCACTGTTCCAGCGCCACATCGGCCGAATGGTGGCTGGCGAGATCATCGGCCGCCGCGCAGAGCGCCTCGACTTCACGCCGATAGACCACCTCGACCAGATGCTCGCGGGTTGGAAAATGCCGGTAGAGCGTGCCGATGCCGACGCCCGCCTGGCGCGCGATCTCCTCCAGCGAGGCATCGACGCCGTGCTCGGCAAAGGCCGCTGCCGCAACCTCGACCAGCCGGTCGCGGTTGCGCTGCGCATCGGCGCGCAGCGGCCTTGGCGCTGCGGCTTCGCGCCTCTCGTCGGCAATTGCTTGCGACTGCTCGGTCAATTTTTTCTCCACTGTCGAAATATGGGGCTTGAACCCAAATGGGTAAGCCCCCAACTGAATAAACGGAGGCGCCTCCGTTTTAGTGGAGCAGCCTCATCATATAATCAGGGGAGCCGGTATGTCACGTGTTGAGATTGTGAAGACTGAAGCATCCCCTGCCCGCTGGAAAGTCAGGGCGGCCGAGCTGTCAATCTCCCCCCTCGTGGGGGAGATGTCCGGCAGGACAGAGGGGGGCCCTGTCCCGCCAGCCTATCGAGGCCTGACCAACACCCGCTTGGAAAAGGTCTATTTCGATGGATGTAAATCGGGAACGTCGCATTCCTTCGCGCCCCCCTCTGCCCTGCTGGGCATCTCCCCCACAAGGGGCGAGATTAGGCGCACCGTCGCCTCTTCCCTTTTCCTCTCCCACTCGGACGCCATTTCAATCCCCTAGCGTCAAGCAACTGGAGCCAGACGCCCATGACCAGCCAGACCATCCACCTCACCATCAACGGGCACGACCATGAACTGCAGGTCGAGCCGCGCGTCACGCTGCTTGACGCCTTGCGTGATCGCCTCGACCTGACCGGCACCAAGAAGGGTTGCGACCAGGGCCAGTGCGGCGCCTGCACGGTGCATGTCGAGGGACAGCGCGTGCTGGCCTGCCTGACGCTTGCAGCACAAGCCGAAGGCCGCGAGATCACCACCATCGAAGGATTGGCCGGCGACGACGGCACGCTCAACGCGGTTCAGGCTGCTTTCCTCGACCAGGATGCTTTCCAGTGCGGTTACTGCACGCCCGGACAGATCATGTCGGCGGTGGCCTGCATCCGCGAGGGCCATGCCGGCTCGGATGACGAAATCCGCGAATACATGGCAGGCAATCTCTGCCGCTGCGGCGCTTATCCGCACATCGTCGCCGCCGTGCGCCAGGCGGCACTGGAGGTCGCGTCATGAGGGATTTTTCGTACATTCGCGCCGATACACTCGACGCCGCACGCCAGGCAGCCGCCGTGCCCGGCGCCATGCTGCTTGCCGGCGGCACGACGCTGGTCGATCTCGCCAAATGCGGCGTGGCCGAACCCGAGAGCCTGGTCGACATCACCCATCTCAAAGGGCTCGACGCCATCAAGGTCGACGCTGACAGTGCCATGATCGGCGCGCTGGCCAAGATGAGCCTCGTCGCCGACAATGCCGAGATCAAGAGCCGCTTTCCCGCGGTCTCCGAAGCGCTGTGGCAGGCGGCTTCCGCGCAGCTGCGCAACATGGCGACCATCGGCGGCAATCTGATGCAGCGCACGCGCTGCCCCTATTTCCGCGATCCCGCGAATTTTTCCGCCTGCAACAAGCGCTCGCCCGGCAGCGGCTGCTCGGCGATCGGTGGCGTCACCCGCGGCCATGCCGTGCTCGGCACCAGCGACGCCTGCATCGCCATGTATCCCGGCGATCTCGCCACCGCGCTGGTCGCCTTCGACGCCGTGGTTCATCTTGGCGAACGCCAGGTTGCCGTCGACGACTTCTTTCCCCTGCCCGGCGCCACGCCCGACAGGGAACATGCCATCCAACCGGGCGAGATGATCACGGCCATCAGCATCCCGGCTTCAGCCGCCGCCCGGCGGTCGACCTATCTCAAGGTTCGCGACCGGCAGTCCTATGAGTTCGCCGCTGCAAGCGCCGCAGTCGGCATCGACTTCGAAGCCGATGGCCGCACCATTCGCGACCTGCGCGTCGCGCTGGGCGGCGTCGCGACGAAGCCGTGGCGGGCGCACGCCGTCGAAGCGGCGCTGAAGGGCAAGGTGCTCAGCGAAGACAGGGTGCGGGCGGCCAGCTTGCTCGCCGTGGAAGGGGCCATCGACCACGGCGCCAACCACTACAAGATCGAACTGGCGCCGCGCGTCGTCGCCCGCGCCATCCTCAAGACGGGAGCCATGGCATGACCATTCACGACCCCAGGACACGGCACGGCGATGCTTCGGACGGCACTGCCGATCAGGTTGGCGGGCGGCTGTCGCGCGTCGACGGCCCGGCCAAGATTACCGGTGCGGCAAAATACGCCGTCGAGCAGCAGCTCGACGGGCTAACCTACGGCGTCCTGGTCGAAAGCACGATCGCGTCAGGCAAGGTGCGCTCGATCGACACGTCAGCCGCCGAGGCGGCACCTGGTGTGTTCAAGGTGCTGACGCCGGACACCATCATGCCGCTGAAGACTGCATCGGACTGGTTCGGCACGCCGCCGCCGGACAAACCCTACTGCCCGCTGGCGCGCGACATCACCTTTTCGGGCCAGCATGTCGCCGCGGTCATCGCGGAGACTTTCGAGCAGGCCGTCGCGGCAGCGGCGATGGTCAAGGTCAGCTATGACCAGACGCCGGCCATCGTCGACCTCAGCGACGCCAAGGCCGGCGACGGCATTCCGATCGCCGCCATGACCAAGGAATGGGGCGATGCGCAGGCCGCTTTCGCCGCTGCCCCGGTGCGCGTCTGCGGCGCCTATAACACGCCGCGCGAATACCAGGCGCCGATGGAGCCGCATGGCCTCATCGCGCGCTGGGAGGGCGATCGGCTGACCGTGTGGGAACCGAGCCAGTGGCTCGACGGCATGGCCCGCACCTATGCCGAATGGTTCGACGTGCCGTTCGAAAATGTACGGCTGGTCTCGCCCTATATCGGTGGCGGCTTCGGCTCCAAGGCATTGGCGCTCGGCCATGGCGCGGTGGCGGCTGCCGCAGCAAAAATGCTGGGACGGCCCGCGAGGGTGGTGATGACGCGGCCGCAGACTTTTACCGGCTATGGCGGCCGCGCCGCGACCCGCCAGACGGTGACGATCGGCGCCGACCGTGACGGAAAGATCCAGTCGATCGTGCATCGCGGCGTCAACGAAACATCCATAGACGGAATGTGGGTCGAGCCGTTGGGCGTCGTCACCTCGATCATGTATGCGACGCCCAACTTCTCCTCGAAGCAGAATGTCGTGCGGGTGAATTCGGTGGTGCCCGGCGCCATGCGCGCGCCGGGCGAAAACCCTAGCGCCTTCGGCATCGAAAGCGCCATTGACGAGCTCGCCTATGAGGTCGGCATCGATCCGCTGGAGATCCGGCTGAGGAATTACGCCGAGCAGGATCCGCACGCAAAAAAGGCTTGGTCGACGCGGCAGTTGCGCGAGGCTTTCGCGGCTGGCGCCGAACGCTTCGGCTGGGCCCAGCGCACGCCCAAACCGCGTTCGATGCGCGACGGCAACCAGCTGATCGGCTGGGGCGTCGCCGCCGGCACCTATCCCGTGCGGCGCGCTTACGGCGAGGCCATCGTTCGTATCCTTGCCAACGGCTCGGTCGAGGTCGAAAGCTCCTCGATCGACATGGGCCAGGGCACCTACACGATCCTGGCGCAGACGGCGGCCGAAACGGTCGGCGTGGCGGCCGACCATGTCGTGGTGAAGCTCGGTGATTCCCGGTATCCCCGCGCCGGCGTAGCCGGCGGGTCGCGGCTGGCCGGCGTGATGACGGGCGCGGTCTACAAGGCGGCGACATCGGCGCTCGACCAGCTTGTCGGGCTGGCGATCAGCGATCCGCGCTCGCCCTTCCACGCGCTGCAGGCCAACACGCTGGTCGTCGCCAATGGCCGCATCAGGTCGCCGCGCGGCGATGGTCCCGATGTCTCGATCGCCGACCTGCTGGCCAGCGTCGGCCGCGACCGCATCGAGGCCACAGGCGACACCATGCCGGCGAACTCGACCGCCGAGGATCGCTACAAGAACTACACCACCATCGCGGCGGCGCTGCCGCACACCGAGGGCGACTATTCGCGCCACTCCTGGTGCGCGCATTTCATCGAGGTGCGCGTCGACGAGGATTTCGGCACGGTGCGCGTGTCGCGCGTGGTATCGGCGCTGGATTCCGGCCGGCTCTACAACCCCAAGCTGGCCGAAAGCCAGTGGAAGGGCGGCATCATCATGGGCATCGGCCAGGCGCTGCTTGAAGAAGGCATTGTCGACCGCAGGCATGGCCGCATCGTCAACAACAATCTCGGCGACTATCTGGTGCCGACCAATGCCGACATCCCCGATATCGAGGTCATCTCGGTCGGCATTCCCGACCTGCACTCCTCGGTGCTCGGCGGCAAGGGTGTCGGCGAACTGGCCATCGTCGGCGTAGCGCCGGCGATCGCCAACGCGGTGTTCCACGCAACTGGAAAAAGGATACGCGACCTCCCGATCACGCTGGAGAAGTTGATCTAGGAAGCGGCGTGCGTAATCTCCCCCCTCGAGGGGGAGATGTCGCCGAAGGCGACAGAGGGGGTCGCCTCTCGTAGAGCGCCAACCTCCTTCCGCCGCAGTAGGTCGAGCCCGGTCGGACCACCCCCTCTGCCCTGCCGGGCATCTCCCCCTCAAGGGGGGAGATTGGCAGCTCGCGCGCCTCGGCTACCAGTCGAGCTTGAACGCAAGTTTGCCGAAATGCTGCCCGCCTGCCGACATGTGCGCGTAGGCTTCGGCCGCCTGCTCCTGGCTGAACACCTTGTCGACGACCGGGTCGATGCGGGCGGCGGCGATGGCGCGGACGGCGGCGCGAAGGTCAGATACCGACCCGGTGTTGTTGCCGACCACCTTCAGCGCCTTGATGATGATCGGCAGCAGGTCGACCGTGGCCTCGGCGCCGGTGACGAAACCGATGGTGAACAGCGTGCCGCCAGGCGCGGTGGCGTTGACGGCGCGGGCGAAGGTGGCGGTGCCGGCGGTCTCGACGACGAGGTCGGCGCCGAGGCCGCCGGTCAGTTCCAGCACCTTGCCGTCCCAGTCGGGCGTCGCGCGGTAGTTGATGAGATGATCGGCGCCGAGTGCCTTCGCCCGCTCCAGCTTCTCGTCCGACGAAGAAGTGATGATGACGGTTGCGCCGGCGGCTTTCGCCAGCTGAAGGGTGAAGATGGAGACGCCGCCGGTGCCGAGCAGCACGACGACCGAGCCCGGCCCGACATCGGCGGCGCGGACGGCGTTCCAGGCGGTGGTCGCGGCGATCGGCAGGGTCGACGCCGCCTCGAAAGAGAGACGAGCCGGTACCGGCACGAGCGAGTTGGCCGGCAGCGCGACATATTCGGCGAGCGACCCCGGCAGCGAAATTCCGCGCATCTGCGTCATCTCGTTAGGCCGGGGCGGACCGCCGATCCAGCGCGGCTTGGCATGGGCAACGACGCGATCGCCGACGGCGAAATCCGTAACGCCCTCCCCCAGCGCGACGATCTCGCCGGCGCCGTCGGCGACGGGAATGAGCGGAAAGCCGGGCACACGATAATTGCCGCTGGCCACCGCCACATCGACGAAATTCAGGCTCGCGGCGCGCTGGCGGATCAGCACTTCGCCGCGCTGCGGTTCAGGCGTGGCAATGGTGGTGGCGCGAAAGGCGTCCAGCTTGGCGGCGGTCAGTTCGATGGCTTTCATGGCTCACGCATTCCTGTTTAAGGGGTCAATCGTCAGGATTGAGTGAAGCTATCTGCTGCGCTACAAGCAGATAATCCGGAATTTTTACATTTGAGTCCTGTGCTTTATGCAGCAATCACACAACCCCGCCAGCCTTGCCGAAATGGCCGCCTTTGCGGCCATCACCGAAGCGCGCTCCTTCACCAAGGCAGCGTTGCGCGTCGGGCGCGACTCGACGGTTCTGTCACGCCGCCTGCAATCGCTGGAGCAGCGGCTCGGCGTGCGGCTGCTGCACCGGACCACCCGAAGCGTATCGTTGACGGAGGCGGGAGCGGAGTTCCTGATACGCGTCCGCGCCATCCTGGCCTCGGTAGACGAAGCCGAGGCTGCTGCTTCCGCGCATGCCAGCGGGACGCCGCGCGGCTTGCTGCGGCTGGCGCTGCCGGGAACCTTTGGCCGTATGTGGATCGGGCCGCTGCTGCCGCAATTTCTAGCGACGTTCCCGGATGTCAGCATCGAGGCCGAGTTCTCCAACCGGTTAGTCGATCTCGTTGCAGAGAACTTCGATGTCGCCGTCCGTCTCGGCGCGCTGGAGGACTCGCGCCTGGTGGCGCGCAAGATCGCGACACGGCGGCGGTTGCTGTGCGCTGCTCCCTCCTACCTCGCCCGCCGGGGCACGCCGGAAGCGCCGGAAGCGCTCACAGAACACGCCTGCCTCGGCTTCTCCGGCTTCCAGACCTTTCCAACCTGGGAGATGACCGACAGTTCGGGACGCCGCGTCAACGTCGACGTCTCGGGGCCGATGGTGTGCGACGATGCCGAGGTGCTGGTCGAAGCCGCGGTGCAAGGCCTCGGCCTGATGATGAGCACCGACTGGCTTGTCGGACGCGAACTCGCCGACGGACGGCTGGTGCCGGTGCTGGCGGACTGGACGCTGGCCGACGAAGGCGCGGTCTATGTCGTCATGCCCTCGGCCAAGGGACAAGCCGCCAAGACACGCGCCTTCGCCGAGTGGATCGGCAAGCGCTTCGCGCCGGAGCCGCCCTGGACGTCGAGGCCGGTCTCAAAGGCTTGATCAATGGGGCGCGCCGGGGGCTAAGACGGCATATGCCGCTGTCACCAGGCCTTTTGTCCTGTATGATCTCGTTGAATGTAGCTTGGGAGGGGATCATGCAAAGTGCATTGGCGAAGTTCATGATGGCAGGTTCCGTTCTGGCCGCGCTGCAAGCCGCGCAGCCGGCTTTTGCCGCGTCCTGCAACTGGAGCGCCAAGATGGAAGAAGACGAAGGCGGCAGCGTGCTGACGGCTTCGGTGTGCGGCGGACCGAAGGCCGATGCGCATCTGATGCTCGTCTGTTTCGACAAGCCGGTGCTGAGCTACGATCTGGGTGCGGCCGGCCAGCAGCTGGAACCCGGCATCAGCGCTTCCTTCACCTTCAAGGGCGGTGACAAGAGCGTGACCAAAAAGCTCGACCTCGAGGCCATGTATAATTACTTCACGGCTGAGCTGAGCAAAGACGATCCACTGCTCGGCCTGTTGCGCAGCAAGGGCGACGTCACGGTTACGGCCGACAAATATGGCGAGAACAGCTTTCCGCTGACGGGCTCGAGCGCTGCGATCGGTAAGGTGCTGGCGCAGTGCGGCAAAAGTTCGGCCGGCGAAGCGGACTGAAGCTCCCTACTTTCGACCACGCAGCTTGGTCCCGCGCCTCCATCAGGGCAAAGCCAAGCAGGTTCTCGCCGCGCCCGGTTTGCCGTTTCGCTCATCGACGGGGGCACGGGTTTGGAGGCGGCAATATGCGGCCTGAGTTTTCAACGCGAGCTGCGCTTTCCCTCCGGTGTCGCCACCAGCGAGGCGGCGGCGGCATTGGCCGTGGCGATCGCCGCTTCCATCGGATGGCCACGGGCGAGGCCTGCCGCGAAGGCGCCGACGAATTCGTCGCCGGCGCCATGGGTGCTGACGACCTTGACCGGGACGGCCGCCAGTGCGAAGGCCGCGCCGGTCCGGTCGCAATAGGCGACACCTTCGCCGCCGGCGGTGACGATCGCCGAGGGGTAGGCATCGATCAGCCGCCGCGCGGCTTCGGTTGCGCCGGCGAGCGTATCGACAACCGGAACGCCGGCCAAAAATTCCGCTTCGATGGCGTTGACGATGACGATGTCTATCAGCGCGGTCAATTCGGCCGACAGTGTTCGCGCCGGTGCGGCGTTGAGCACGACGCGGCCGCCGGATGCCTTCACCGCGCGCGCGGCAGCGATGTTTGCGGCGTCGGGCACTTCGTTTTGCAGCAACAGCACTGCCGTCTGTACCACCACCTCCCTTGCTGCCACGACGTCATCATCGTCCAGCGTGAGATTGCTGCCGGAGACGATCACCGCACCATAGTCGCCATCGCTGTCGAAGATCGCCACGCTCATGCCGGAGCCTGCGCCTGCCGCCACGCGCACGAAGCGGCGATCGAGGCCAGCGCGATCGAGATTGGCCAGCAGCGCCGTGCCGAAATCGTCGTCGCCGACGGCGCCGATCATCGCCGCGCGCACGCCGGCGCGTGCCGCCGAGACCGCCTGGTTGCCGCCCTTGCCGCCGCATTTCGGCTGCCAGGCATGGCCGGTCACAGTCTCGCCCTTGCGCGGACGGTCGGGCGCGTCGACCATGATGTCGTAGTGCAGGCTGCCGAAGACGGTGACCAGCGGAACCGTCATGTGCCCCGGTCTTTTCGTTTCGAGGTGACCGCCGACATGGTGCGGCCGAGATTGCGCTCCGCCGCCTGGTAGTCGCGCTGCGCCACCGCCACGAACAGCGCGTCGAGGATGTTGAGCTGCGCGATGCGCGCCGCTGCGTTTTCGCCCATCAGCGGCGATCCCTGCGCCGTCGAGCACAGCACGATGTCGGCAATCCGGGCCAGCGGCGAGTTGTCGTAGTTGGTGATGGCCAGTGTGCGGGCGCCGCTCTTGCGGGCAAGATGGATAGCGTCGATGACGGCCGACGTGTTGCCGGAATGCGAGAAGCCGACGGCGATGTCGTCGGCGCCGAGCAGCGAGGCCGACATCAGCATCATGTGCGAGTCATCATAGACAGACGCGCGGATGCCGATGCGCAGGAATTTGTGCGAGACGTCGCGGGCGATCTGGGCGGAGCCGCCGACGCCATAAAAATCGCGGTTCCTGGCGCGGTAGAGCAGATCGGCGGCACGGTCGAAATCGTCCATGTCGAGGATCGCGAGCGTCTCCTCCAGCGCCTGGATCGAGGTGCGGAACACTTTCTGCACGATCTCGGCCGAGCTGTCGTCGACCGACAGTTCCTGGTGCATCTCGGCGGTCGGGAGGCGGCTGTATTCATAGACGGCGGTGCGGAAGTCGCGGTAGCCGGAGAAGCCGAGTTTCTTGGCGATCTTGACCACCATCGCCTCCGACACGCTGGCCTCCTCGGCGATCTGCTTCAGCGGAATGGTCTGGTCGAAACCGCGCCGGCCGAAGACGGTTTCCACCACCTTGGCCTCAAGCGGGGTGAGATGCGGCATCATCATGCGGATGCGCGGCCCCACGGCTTTCAGATCGAGATTGCTCAACGTCATCCACGTCCCCTCGTCTCCGGCCCGAGCATGGCTTCCTGGACGATAGCCTGCGACGTCACGGCGTCCTGACTGTCCATGGCGGCGGACAGGCGGTTATCCTTCTCCAGCCGGTCGACAACGCGCAGCAGGCGCTTGACGGTGGCGATGTTGACTTCGCATTCGCGCACCGGATCGAGCCCGGTCATGTCGGGGAAGGTGTCGAAGTAGATGGCGCCGGCGTAGCCGTCGCGGCGGATCTGGCGCAGCAGTTCGATGGTCTGCAGCGTGTGCACCGCGCCGACCATCAGGCCGTCGTCGCGCTTGGCATAGCCATCGTTGAGATGGACGCCGAGCAGCTTGCTGTGGCGAGCGATCAGCGCCGCTGCGAAGGCCGGCTGTTCGTCGGCATAGAGCACATGGGCGAAATCAAGCGTGACGCCGAGATTGGGTAGGCCGACCTCGCGGATCGCCAGCAAGGTGGTCGCGGCATCCGGCATCAGCGAGTAGGAGCGCGGTTCGTTCGGCTTGTACTCCAGGCTGATCTGGCAGCCGGGATCATGCGCGGCAACTTCACGAACCCCATCGATTTCGTGTTGCCAGAGCGTCGCATAGTCAGTTTGAAATGCATAGTCGAAGCCATCCTGGCCCAGCCACAGCGTCATCAGACTGGCGCCGGCCGCGCGCACCGCATCGATACCGGCCTTGGTCAAGTCGATGGCTTCGCGGCGCACCGCCGGGTCCGGATTGGTGAAGGCGCCGAGCTTGAAGGCCGGATTGGAGTAGTAACGCATGGCAAAGCCATTGATGGAAAGCCCGAAATCGCCGAGCTTTCGGGCGATTTCAGCCGGCTTTTCACTGACATGGTCGGGGAAATTAAGATCAAGGTCGGTCAGCCCGTCGACCTTGGCCGCGCGGGCTGCCATCTGCAGCATGGACGGCTTGCCGGTAAGATCAGGCCATTCGGCTTGCGGCCGCGAGGCGAAGGAATTCAGGCGGGTGGCGAAGCGACTGTTTGTCATGATGGACCTTTCAGTGATTTACTTCATATAAATACGAATATTTGTAAAGTTCTCATTTGCGAGGCGGTTTGTAGCGCGCAACATCCTGCTTGGCCGAGATCTTCGGCTGCGCCTCTGCGTCCATGCCGGGAGTTTCGAGTCCCGCAACGGTGCGGATGCTGGTGCAAGCCCTTGCGCCCTGCCTGCCGATTGACCAATCTCGCCGACACTGTCATGAGCCGCGGTTGGGGGATCGCACATGCCAACGCTTTATCAACTGAAACCGGCCTTTCAGGCCAGGCTGCGGCCGCTGGCCGACCGGCTGGCCGATGCCGGCGTCACCGCCAACCAGATCACGCTTCTCGCCGCCGCGCTCTCCACCGCCACAGGCCTGGTGGTCGCGGCCTTTGCCTTCCATCTCCTGGTGTTCCTGTTGATGCCGGTGGTGCTGTTCGTGCGCATGGTGCTCAACGCCGTTGATGGGATGCTGGCCAGGGAACATGGACAAGCATCAAAACTCGGCATGTATCTCAACGAACTCTGCGACGTCGTCTCGGACCTGGCGCTGATCCTGGCCTTTGCCACCTTGTTCCCGGCCTGGGGTGTCGTCGCCTTCGCTATTACCGCCATGCTGGTCGAGTTCGCCGGCGTGCTTGGCGTTGCCGCAGGCAGCGGGCGCAACTATGCCGGGCCGTTCGGCAAGAGCGACCGAGCCCTGGTGCTCGGCGTCATCGGCTTTCTCCTCGCTTGCGGCCTGTGGGTGGCGGGGATCGCGCCGTTTGTGTTTCCGATCATGGCTACACTGTCGGGGATAACCGCCATCAACCGGATACGCAGCGGCCTTAGAGCGGGCGGCACCTGATGCCAAAGCGTCAGGCACCCGACCGCCAGAGGGAAACCATGATCCACCAGACCATCGCCGCCGTAGCACCGGCAAGCCTCGAGCGCGTCGCGCAGGAGCGCACCTTCAAGAGCCATGACGGCACCGAGATCTTCTACCGCTACTGGCCGGCCGTTGGGCAGACGCCAAAGGGTGCGATCCTTCTGTTCCATCGCGGCCACGAGCATGGCGGCCGCATGGCGCATCTGGTCGACGAACTCGCCATGCCCGATCATGCCTTCTACGCCTGGGACGCGCGCGGCAATGGCCGCTCGGCCGGCGAGCGCGGCTATGCGCCGTCCTTTGCCGCCCTGGTTCGTGACATCGACTGCCTGGTGCGTGAGATCGGCCGGGATTGTTTTGGCCAGCGCGACATCGCGCTGATCGCGCAGTCCTTCGGCGCCGTGCTGGCCGCTGCCTGGGTGCATGACTATGCGCCCGACATCCGCGCGCTGGTGGTGGCTTCACCGGCCTTTTCGGTCAAGCTCTACGTGCCCTTCGCCAAAGAGGGCATTGCGCTGTGGCAGAAGCTCAAGGGCCGCTTCTTCGTCAATTCCTACGTCAAGGCGAAGTTCCTGACGCATGATGCCGAGCGCATCGCTTCCTTCGACGCCGATCCGCTGATCACGCGACCGATCGCCTCCAACATCCTGGTCGAGCTTTACGACCACGCTGCCCGCATCGTCTCGGACGCGCGCGCCATCACCGTGCCGACGCAGCTCTTGATCTCCGGCAGCGATTGGGTGGTGCGGCATGGACCGCAGCACGAATTCTTCGTCAATCTCGGCAGCAGCGCCAAGGAGCGGCATGTGCTGCCCGGCTTCTTCCACGACACGCTGGGCGAGCGCGATCGCAAGCAGGCGCTGGACTTGATCCGGCCGTTCCTCGAAAAGCAATTTGCCACGCCGGAGAAAACCATCGACTTGCTTCAGGCCGACCGCGCCGGCTACACCCGCGACGAGGCCGAGAGGCTCGCCTCGCCGCTGACGCTGTTGTCGCCCAAGGGAATTTTCTGGGCGATGAGTCGCGCCTCGATCCGCATGGGCGCCTGGCTGTCTTCGGGCATGAAGATTGGCATCGCCACCGGCTTCGATTCCGGCTCGACGCTCGACTATGTCTACGAGAACGACGCGCGCGGCACCGGCTTCATCGGCCGCATGATCGACCGCACCTTCCTCGACGCGATCGGCTGGCGCGGCATCCGCCAGCGCAAGCTGCATCTGGAAGAGCTGATCGGCAACGCCGCCGCCAGCCTGATGGCAGCCGGCCGTCCCGTCCACATGCTCGACATCGCCGCCGGTCACGGCCGCTATGTGCTCGATGCCGTCACCAAATGCACTGAACCGCCAGCAAGCGTGCGGCTGCAGGATTATTCCGAGCTCAATGTCGGGTTGGGTTCGAAGCTGATCGCCGAGCGGCAGCTGCCGACCAGCGTCACCTTCCATCAGGCCGACGCCTTCGATGCCGACATGCTGGCTGGGTTGACCCCGGCGCCGGACCTCGCCATCGTCTCCGGGCTCTACGAATTGTTCGCCGACAATGCGCTGATTTCCCGTTCGCTCGGTGGACTGGCCAGCGCCATGCAACCCGGCAGCCTGCTCGTCTACACCAACCAGCCGTGGCATCCGCAACTGGAGATGATCGCGCGCAGCCTGACCTCGCATCGCGGCGGCCAGGCCTGGGTGATGCGGCGGCGCACGCAGGGCGAAATGGACCAGTTGGTGACGGCTGCCGGTTTTGAGAAGATCGACCAGCGCATCGACCAATGGGGCATCTTCACCGTTTCGGTTGCACGGCGCGTCTGAGACCATGGCCCTGCCTGTCACTGACCCTGCCCCGGCGCGGGAACCCTATTTGGGCATCGTGCTGAGGGCCGCCCTTTGGCTGGCGCTGCTGGCGCCGTTCTTCTATTCGACCTATGGCTTTGCCAACTGGCTGGCGTCGCGGCGCGACCATGTCGGCAGCATCGTGTTTGCCTGGGAACACGCCATCCCTTTCGTCGCCTGGACGATCGTGCCCTATTGGTCGATCAATCTGTTCTACGGCCTATCGTTGCTGCTCAACACGACCAGGCGCGGTGTCGACCGGCTCGCCGGCCGTTATCTCTCGGCGCAGATCATTGCCGTCGCCTGCTTCATCGCGTTCCCGCTGACGGCGACATTCGTGCGGCCGGAAACCACCGGCCTGCCGGGTTTCCTGTTTGCAGTGCTCGGTGGTTTCGACAAGCCGTTCAACCAGGCGCCATCCCTGCACATCGCACTCCTGGTGATCATCTGGGACCATTGGCGTCACGTTCTGGCACGTCACCGTCTCGGCGGCATTCTCCGCCCGGTCTGGCACGTCTGGTGTTTTCTCATCGGCGCCTCGGTGCTGACGACCTGGCAGCATCATTTCATCGACATTCCGACCGGCGCCCTGCTCGGCCTGTTTGCGCTGTGGCTGTTTCCGTCCAAGGGCGAGCTGCCATTCTGGGGTTTTCGGTTGACCGCCGACCCAAGGGCGCGGCGGCTGGCGGGTTATTACGGGCTGGGGGCGGCCCTTGCCCTGACCGGCGCTGCCGAGGGCGCGTTGGTCTCCGCCGATTTTCTCATCCTGTTGTGGCCGGCATTGGCGCTGGCCATCGTCGCCTTCGGCTATGCTGGGGCCGGCGCCAAAGTGTTCCAGAAGGCAGCCGATGGTAGCGTCTCACTGGTCAACCGTATCCTGCTCCTGCCCTACCGGCTTGGCGCCCGGATCAATGTGTGGGTATGGACCCGCCAACTGGCGCCGCAAGCGGAGATCACCGACGGTGTTTTCCTCGGCCGGTTTCCGAGTGCCGACGAGGCCAACCGCTTCGGCACAGTGATCGACCTTGCCGGCGAGATGGAACGGCCGCGCGGCGTGACCTGCCGCTGGATCAGCTACGCGATGCTCGACCTCGTGGCGCCGCCTCACGACAGGCTGGAGCGAGCGGTGGCGGCGATCGAGCTGGCGCGCCGGCGCGGCACCGTCCTGGTCTGCTGCGCGCTCGGCTTCCAGCGCAGTGCAGCCGTCGTCGCCGACTGGCTGGTGGTGACGGGGCGCTCGTACACAGCTGCACAGGCGCGCAAGAAACTCGCCGCGTCGGGCAGGCCCGTGCACCTTCAGATCGGGCTGGATGAACCGGGGCTGGAAGAACCGGGGCTGGAAGAACCGACATGAGTTGGCCGGCATGAGTGGCGACAATTTTCCCGAGAAGGCCGAAATATTCGCCGCCGGGCTGATGGTGCAGGCGGTGTGGCCGATCCTGCTGGTGGTCGCGGCTGTGATGGCAGCGCCGGTCATCGGCCTGGTGGCCGGACCGCAGACGACAGCGCTGTCGGCGGCGGCCTGGCTGGTCGCGGCGGCGAGCGCCGTGGCCACGCTGGCTCTTTCGGCCTTGCTTTTGTTCGATGCGCTGCTGTTCCGGCTGATGGCAAGCCACGCCAGCGAGGCCGCCGGGGGTGCTGCGGTCGACGATGTGCTGACGCGCATGCGCCTGAAGCCCACCGCTGCCGGCGGCCGCTCGCTTGACCGTCGCATTGCAGGCACGCGCCGCCTGCTGACAAGGCAGCGCATAGCACTCGCCATGTTTGCTGCGGCATCCCTTTTCGCAGCGTTTGTTTGAGCCATGACAAAGCTCCACCTTCGCGCCAACACCTTCACCTTGCTGCAGACGGTGACCTCGGTCGGCCTGTCGGCGGCGGCCTGGGTGGTGACCGGCGTCAGGCCAATCTGGAACGGCAGCCAGCCGTCGGAGCGGCAGCGCATCTACTTCGCCAACCATGCCAGCCATGGTGATTTCATCCTGCTGTCGGCCTGTCTGAGCGAGAAGGTGCGCGCCCGGACCCATGCGATCGCGGCGGCCGAATATTGGGGCAAGTCGCGGCTGCGCCGCTTCATCGCGCAGGACATGCTGTCGTCCGTGCTCATCCACCGGCAGTGGACCGACGAAACGCAACACCCGATCTCGATCATGCTGTCGGTGCTCGACGACGGCCACTCGCTGATCCTGTTTCCCGAAGGCACTCGCAATACGACGGAGGCGGATCTGCTGCCGTTCCGCTCCGGCCTCTACAATCTGTCGATGGCGCGGCCCGATGTCGAACTCATCCCGTGCTGGATCGAGAACATGTCGCGCGTGCTGCCCAAGGGCCAGTTCCTGCCGGTGCCGCTTCTGTGCCGCGTCGTCTTTGGTCCGCCGGTGGCGATCGCGCCCGGCGAAGAACGCCGCACCTTCCTCGAGCGCGCGCGCCAGACGCTGCTGTCGCTCAACCCGCGTCCCGATCGGGACCACTAGCATGACCAGGCAAAGAGACTTCGTATGACACTGCCGCCAATGCATGAAACCGTCATCCTGCTGGCCGGCCTGATCTGCGTGCTGACCATGGCGAGCATCGTTGCCGGTATCCTCTCATGGCGGGCGCCGAAGCCGCTGCCCTCGACGCTCGTCAACTTGAACCAGCGCATCAACGCCTGGTGGGTGATGGTGCTGGCGATCACCGTCGCCTTCTTCTTCGGCCGCACCGGCATGACCATCCTGTTTGCGCTGATCTCGTTTGCCGCGCTGCGCGAGTTCGTGACGCTGACGCACAGCCGGCGCAGCGACCACTGGGTGCTGCTCGGCATGTTCGGCATCATCATTCCCTTCCAGTACTGGCTGGTGTGGACCGCCTGGTACGGGCTCTTCACCATTTTCATCCCCGTCTACTGCTTCCTCTTGATGCCGGCGGTCACCGCGCTCAACGGCGACACCGAGCGCTTCCTCGAGCGCGTGTCCGCGCAGCAATGGGCGGTCATGATCTCGGTCTACTGCGTCAGCCATGTGCCGGCGCTGCTGACCCTCAACGTGCCCGGTTTCGAGGGCCGCAACCTCCTGCTCATCGCCTTCCTGATCATCACCGTGCAAGGCAGCGACGTGCTGCAATACATTTTCGGCAAGCTGTTCGGCCGGCATCCTTTGTCGCCGTCCGTTTCGCCATCAAAGACTTGGGAAGGGCTGATCGGCGGGCTGGTGTCATCGAGCCTGCTCGGCGCCCTGCTGTCGTTCCTGACGCCGTTCTTGCCGCTTGCGGCGGCAGGCGTCGCCCTCATCGCCTGCCTGATGGGGTTCCTCGGCGGGCTGGTGGCGTCGGCGATCAAGCGCGACCAGGGCGTCAAGGACTGGGGTCACCTGATCGAGGGTCACGGCGGCATGATGGACCGGGCCGACAGCCTGGTCTTCGCCGCCCCGGTGTTCTTCCACATCGTCCGCTATTTCTGGACGTGAGCTAAGCCGTTCAACCGCGGATGGCGCGGCCTGCCTGCTGCAGCAATTCGAAGGCGGCGAAGCGCTTGTCGTGCCAGGGCACGAGGTCGCCACCGGCCGGGCGATAGATGTCGCCGATGCGCGACATGCCGGTCATCGCCGCGATCGCATCGGGAAATTTTTGCGCCGCCACCGCAGCCAATATGGCTGAGCCGAGCAGCACCGGTTCGGGCGAGGTCGAACCGGCGACGGTCAGGCCTGTGGTGTCGGCCAAAAGCTGACGTACCAGCTCGCTTTGCGCCGCACCGCCGCTGACGACGATAGTGTCGATGGCAATGCCTTTTTTGGCCATCGCCGCCAGGATCTGGCGAACGCCGTAGCCGATGCCCAGCAGGCCGGCGACATAGAGCGCGACCAGACTGTCGAGGGACGTGTCCATGCCAAGCCCGGCGATCAGGGCCTTGGACTCGGGATCGGCGAAGGGCGAGCGGTTGCCGAGGAATTCCGGCACGACATGCAGTCCATCGGCTAGGTGCGCTACTGCGGACAGGTCGGTGGACTGTTTCGCCGCCTGCTGACCAAGCCAAGCGGTCAGGCCGAGACCTTCCGCCTTGGCTTTTGCGGATGCCTCAGCCGTGGCCGGATGGAAAGCGACGAGGTGGTCGATTGCAGCACCCGCCGCCGATTGCCCGCCTTCATTGAGCCAAAGCCCCGGCACCATCGAGGAAAAATACGGACCCCAGACGCCGGGCACGAAGGCTGGCTCGCTGGTGCTGGCCATGGTGCAGGCCGAAGTGCCGAACACATAGGCCATGCGCGACTGCAAGGTGCCGACCGAGCCCTGCCCGCCAACCGTGCCGACGCCGCCGGCATGGGCATCGATCAGGCCGGCCGCAACCGGCGTTCCCGGCAGCAGGCCGAGATCGGCCGCGGCGGCCTCAGTCAGGCCTTGGGCAAGTGCCGTGCCGCCTTCGACGATTTCGGTGCCGATGCGGGCAAAGCCTTCATCGGCGAGCGCGCCGAGGCCGACGGCACGGAAATAGGCGTCGTCCCAGCGCCGCTCATGGCCGAGATAGGTCCATTTGCAGGTCAGCGTGCAGATCGAGCGGGCCAGGCTGCCGGTCGAGCGCCAGGTCAGATAGTCGGTCAGGTCGAAGAAATGCTCGGCCGCGGCAAAACTTTCGGGCAGGTTTTCCCGCAGCCACAGCAGCTTCGGCGTCTCCATCTCCGGCGAGATGGTGCCGCCGACATAGTCGAGCACGGCGTGCTTGCCGGCATTGATGCGCTGCGCCTGGTCGAGCGCGCGGTGATCCATCCAGACGATGATGTTGCGCTGGCTGTCGCCGGAACTGCCGACCGGCAACGGCGCGCCGTCCTTGCCGACCACGACCAGCGAACAGGTGGCGTCGAAGCCGATGCCGGCAATGTCGCGCCCAGCGAGCCCCGACTTCGTCACCGCCTCGCGCACGCTGGCGCAAACCGCACGCCAGATGTCCTCGCTCGACTGTTCGGCGATTTCACCCGGCTCGATGAACAAAGCAATGTCGCGCTTCGCCGAGGCAAGCATGGTGCCCTTGCTGTCGAACACCCCCGCCCTGGCACTGCCAGTGCCGACGTCGATGCCGAGGAAGTGGGACATGGGGAACCTCAGAAGTTAGGCAGTAGGCAGTAGGCAGTAGGCAGTAGGCAGTAGGCGAGATGGTCAGCAGTGAACCGTCAGTTGCAAGAGCCTCTCCCCATTCCCTGCTGCCTAATGCCTATTGCCTCACAAATCATTGCTCTGCGGCAGGATCACCAGGTCCCGGATGGTGACGTTGCGTGGCCTAGTCAGCATGAACAGCACGGCTTCGGCGACCTCGACCGGTTGTATCAGGCCGCCCTTGGCCAGTTCATCCTCAAGCTTGTCCTTTGGCCAATCGCTGATCAGCGCTGTCACCACCGGCCCCGGCTGCACCGCGCCGACGCGCAGGCCATGCGGGGCGACCTGGCGGCGCACCGTATGCACGAAGGCCTGCACGGCGTGTTTCGAAGCTGTGTAGATCGGCTCCCAGACCACGGGCACCAGTCCGGCGATCGAAGACGTGACGATGATGTCGCCGGTCTTGCGCTCGACCATGTGCGGCAGCACGGCGTGTATGGAACGGAACACCGCATTGATGTTGAGATTCAGCATGCGGTCCCACACATCGGGGTCGCCTTCGAGCACCGGGCCTCCGACATAGGCGCCGGCATTGGCGTGGAAGATATCGAGCTGGCCGGCCTTGTCCAGGATTTGCGGCATCATCGTCGCGACGCTGGCCGGCTCCATCAGATCGATCACCAGCGGGATCGCGTTGGGACCGAGTTCGGTGCAGACGCTTTTCAGCGCGTCGGCGGCGCGGTCGACGAGCACAACGCGAACGCCGGCGGCAATCAGCGCTCTCGCGCATTCCAGGCCTATGCCCGACGCGGCGCCGGTGATCGCCGCGACCTTTCCACTCAAATCCTGAGCCATTCTATCCTCGTATCGATTGCGGTTGCGTTCAGGCGCGGCCGTGGGAAACCCGCGAGCGGCGTGCCAGGGAGTCGACGATGACCGCAATTGCCAGAACGGCGCCGGTGATCATGTAGCGAAGCGACGATGACAGATCGAGCAAGGTCAGCCCGCTGGCGATCGACTGGATGACGATGATGCCGAGCAGCGCGGAATAGGCGCTGCCACGGCCGCCAAACAGGCTGGTGCCGCCTATGACCGCCGCCGCAATGGCGTTGAGGTTGACGTCGCCGGTGCCGGCCTGCTGGCTGGCGGAGGCCAGCCGCGCCGCCGACAGGACGCCGCCGAGGGCGGCAAACATCGAGCACATGACGAAGGCGCTGAGGTAGATCGAGCGCACCTTGATGCCGGCCCGGCGCGCCGCTTCGCGGTTGCCGCCGACGGCGGTCATCGAGCGGCCCCATTGGGTGCGGGTCAGCGCATAGTTCATCGCCACCACCAGGCCGACGAACAGGCCGAACATCCACGGTATGCCGCGCGCCTGGTTGAGATAACCGACGATCAGTTCGAGCAGGATGGTCAGGGCGGCGACGCGCACGATGAGGCCGCCGACAGACGGCGCCGACAAATTGACGGCCCGGCGGCGGCTGACGGTGCGCAGGCCGCTGATCAGCATGATGATGCCGGGCAATGCCGCCAGTGCATAGGACAGCCAGTCCGGCATGACCAGCAACTGGCCGAAATTCACCAGGTTCGAGCCATAGGGCAGATTGATCGAGCCGGTGGAGCCCAGAATATACAGCTGCAGGCCGAGCACGGCGAGCAGGCCGGCGAGCGTCGAGACGAAGCTTGGCATGCCGAGCCGGTTGAACAGCAAGGCATAGAGCGCGCCGATGAAACCGCCGACGGCAACCGCGGCGAGGATGGCGAGCGCCACCGGCCAGCCCTGGTTGACCCACAGCGTGCCCACCATGGCCGAGGCAAAGCCGCTGATCGAGCCGACCGACAGGTCGATCTCGCCGACCATCAGCACGCAGACGATGCCGAGCGCGATGACGCCGACGGTCGAGCAGTCGAACAGGAGATTGACCAGATTGCTTGACGAAACGAACACCGGGTTGAGCGCGGTGAACACGCTCCAGATGATGACCAGGCCGACGATGACCGGCAACGAGCCGAGGTCGCCGGAGCGGACTCGGTCGAAGAAGGCGCTGATGGCGCCACCGACGCCGGCCTGGTGCTTGACGCGGACGTCGCTGCGGTCGAGCGCCGTCGACGAAGAGGTGTCCTGCTTGGGCTCCGCGCTCATGGCCGCTGCTCCTGGTTGTGCGCTTGTTCGGCGGCCTTGCGCCGTTCGGCGCGGCGCGACACTGCATTGTTGGCGGCGCCGGTGATGGCGCTGACCAGTTCCTGGTTCGAGGCGTCGGGTTCGAAGACGCCGTTGTTGCGGCCGAGCCTGAGCACCACGATGCGGTCGGCGACGGCGCGCACGTCCTCCATATTGTGACTGATCATCAGCACGCCGAGCCCACGCTCGCGCACCCGGTCGATGAGGTTCAGCACTTCCGCCGTCTGGGCGACGCCAAGAGCGGCGGTCGGCTCGTCGAGCAGGATGACCTTGGGGTCGAGCAGCAGCGAGCGGGCGATCGCCACGGTCTGGCGCTGGCCGCCGGACAGCGAGGCGACCGCCTCGCGGACGCTTGGAATACGCGCCGACAATTCGTTGAGCAGCGTCCAGGCGCGAATTTCCATCGCCACCTCGTCCAGCCGCAGCGGGTTGATCTCCTTGCCGAGAAAGATGTTGGCGACGACGTCGAGGTTTTCGCACAGTGCGAGATCCTGGAAGACGGTGGCGATGCCGAGCGTCAGCGCCGCACTCGGGTCAGGCATGGTCACTTGCTTGCCACGGAAATTGATGGTCCCCGAGCTCGGCTGGTGAACGCCGGCCAGAATCTTGACCAGCGTCGACTTGCCGGCTCCATTGTCGCCGACCAGCGCCACCACCTCGCCGGCATGGACATCGAGATCGATATCGGTGAGCGCCGAAACGGCGCCGAAATTCTTCGAGATGCCGCGCAGGCTGAGCACCAGCTCGCCTGCCGAAACCGGTCCGTCAGAGATGTCAGACATGGTGGCAAACCTTTCCGGATGGGCGGTCAAGAGTGACTGCGGACTTCCGGCCGCCGCAAGGGCGGCCGGAAAGCAGGATCAGGATTCTAGGTCATCTTTTATGCATGTCGTTATCCCAAAACCGCTGCGCGATTTTGGGCGACCTGCATTGTCACTTTGTGATGCCGAGCTTCTTGCAGCCTTCGGCATAGCGGTCGACGCAAAGCTCTTCGGCGGTGTTGATCTTCTTGTCGATGATCTCGGCCTTGAGGTTTTCCTGCGTCACCACCGCCGGCGTGAACAGCTGCGACGGGGTGTCGTAGAGGGTCATTTCGGCCTTCGGCGTCTCGCCCGACAGAAGCTGGACGGCGACGTTGGCGGCAGCCGCCGCAACGATCTCGCTCGGCTTGGAGATGGTGTTGTACTGGTCGCCGGCGATGATCAGCTGCAGGGCGGCGATGGTCGCGTCATTGCCGGTCACCGGCGGCACCGGATCGACTCCGGCGGCCTTGAAGGCGGCGATGGCGCCACCACCGGTGCCGTCATTGGCCGCAACAACGCCGACGATCTGCGTGGAGAAGCGGGTGATCTGGCCGCTTGCCCATTGCTGCGCCTTCGGCGGCGCCCATTCCGGCGTGTCGTATTCGGCAAGGATCTTGTAGCCGCTGTTGTCGAGGCTGGAATGGATGCCCTTCTTGATCAGCCCGGCGGCCGCGTCGGTCGGCGATCCGTTGATCTGCAGCAGGCCGCCGCTGGCGGGGTCGACCTTCAGCGCCTTGAGGTGTTCGACGAGCGAGTCGGCAATGGCCTTGCCGATGCCTTCATTGTTGAACGAGACGTAGAAGTCGGCAGGTGCGGTCGGGATCGGGCGATCATACGCGATGACCTTGACGCCCTGGCTCTGCGCCAGCTTGACCAGCGAGGCGGCGGCAGTCGAGTCGACAGGGTCAAGCACGATCGCCTTGGCGCCTTGCGAGATCACCGAGTTGAACTGCTGCTGCTGGCGCGAGGCGTCGGCATCGGCGTTCTGGTAGATCACCTTGCAGCCGGGGCAGAGTTTTTTCATCTCGGCGACGAAGCCGGGATAGTCGTGCTGCTCGTAGCGCGTCGAGGCCTGGTCGGGCATCAAGAAGGCGACCGTGGCGTCGGTAACCGGGGCGGCAAAGGCAGCGGTGCCGCCAAGAAGAGAAAGAGTGAGCGCGATGGCTCCCGTCGATTTCCAGGCAAATCTGGTCATTTCGATAGCTCCGTTTCAAGGAATGGTTTCATGAAGCCCTGGACACCACATGGCGCCGGGCCTTGACTGCAGTCGGGCTGTTGCGAGGAACAACGGAGCACTTGATCCGTGCTGCGCATCCTCTTGATATCTCTGGATTTCGGGACAAGCGATCTCCAGCACGGGACGCCTCCAACGCACCCCGCGTTCTTACCTCAGTAAATGTCTAGGCTCCTCCCGGTCCTCCCTGTTAGGCGGCAATCTCCGCGCTGATGTTTTCCGCCAGCAGGGCCCTGAAGCGCGAAGGCGACATGCCTTTCTGGGTCAGGAACTGGCGGTTGAAATTCGAGATGTTGTTGTAGCCGGCGGCATAGCAGATCTCGGTGATCGGCATGTCGGCCTCACTCATCAGCAGCTGGCAGGCAAGGTTGATGCGCAGCCGGTTGACGTACTGAACCAGCGCCATGCCGGTATGACGGCGGAAGCTGCGCGAAAACGCGCTCGGGCTGCGCCCGGCAATCGCCGCCAGATCGCTTTCGCTGAACGGCTCGGTCAGGTTGGCGTTGATATAGGCAAGCGCCTTGTTGACGCCGGCCGACATGAAGCCTGAGGGATCTGGCAGATAGCTGGCGCTGGTGAGCGTCCGCACATCGGCGGCGCGGCTCAGAATGTCGATGAGCTCCATGAACAAAGCGATGCGACGCACGCCTTGCGCTTCGACCAGTTCGGCCAGCACAGGTGCGGTGAGCTTGGCGGTAGCGATGGAGAACAGCGCGCCGCGGCGGCTGAGCTCGAGAATGTTTTCACAACCGGCAAGTTCCGGCAACGCGGCGGTGGCGTCGGCAATGAACTCTTGCGAGAACTGCACGACGCGGCCGCGCAGCGGCACGCTGGCGCCTGCCGGCACGTCGCTGACCCAGTTGTGCGGCAGGTTCGGGCCGGTGAGCACGAGATTGCCGGGCTCGAACTCGCCGATGAAGTCACCGACGAAATAATGGCCCGTGGTGGCGACGACGTGATGGATTTCGTATTCGGGGTGGAAGTGCCAGCGCACGGTATGGAAGGGGTAGCCGTGGGCCCAGGCCTTGAACGACTCGCCGCGTCTGATCTGGACGACTTCCAAGTCCGGATTCATGTCAGTTCCTCCCGGCGCCGGTCCGGTCATGCGACCAGTTGCAGTGCCATCTCCCGCAGGCCGCGTTTGCCGCTCTCTGCAGTGATCGAAGCTTAGGCGGCAATTCATGCAGCCGCCACCACGGTGTGTCCACCTCACTGATACTTTTTTGACGTTTTTGTGGTCAAGGCGATACGTTTGCGAGTACGCGGGAGAGATCAGGCCCCGCTTGCGAGACGGTGACGACGCAAACGATGTCGCCGGCGGCGAGAGCTGGTCGCTCGATTTCGGCTCCGTCACAGTGATAATATGCAAAGGGAGCGGATCGGCATGACAAGGACGTTCACCTATTCCGGCAGCCCTGCGCATATTGTCTTCGGCAATGGCGCGTCGTCCGAGGTGGGCACCTGGATCGAAAAACTCGGCTGCAATCGCGCGCTGGTGCTGTCGACGCCGCATCGGGCTGCCGACGGCGAGGCGCTTGCCAAATCCCTCGGCGCGCTGGCGGCCGGCACCTTTTCGGGCGCCGCCATGCACACGCCGGTCGAGGTAACCCAAACGGCAATGGCCAAGGCGACCGAGGTCAACGCTGACTGCGTTGTCGCGCTTGGCGGCGGCTCGACCACCGGTCTCGGCAAGGCGATCGCCTGGCGCACCGACCTGCCGCAGATCGTCATCCCGACCACCTATGCCGGCTCGGAGGTGACGCCGATCCTCGGTCAGACCGAGAACGGCGAAAAAACCACAATGCGTGACGCAAGTATCCTGCCGGAAGTGGTGATCTACGATCCAGAGCTGACCGTCGGCCTGCCGATAGCGATGAGCGTCGCGTCAGGACTCAACGCCATGGCGCACGCGGCCGAAGCGCTTTACGCGCAGGATCGCCATCCGATTTCCACCCTGATGGCGAAAGAAGGATTGCGCGCCATGACGGCGGCGCTGCCGGTGTTGACCAAGGAGCCTGGAAATATCGATGCACGCGGCGATGCGCTTTACGGCGCCTGGCTGTGCGGTACGGTGCTCGGCGCCGTCGGCATGGCGCTGCATCACAAGATCTGTCACACGCTGGGCGGCTCTTTCGACATGCCGCATGCCGAGACGCATGCGGTGATGTTGCCGCACACGATCGGCTTCAACGCCGCCGCGGTGCCCGACTTGTTGAAGCCGGTCGCCGACTTGTTTGGCGGCAGCGCCGGTAGCGGTCTCCAGGATTTCGCCAAGGCGGTCGGCGCGCCCCTTACATTGAAAGAACTCGGCCTCAAGCAGGCCGATCTCGACCGCGCCGCTGAGATTGCGACCAGGAACCCATACTGGAATCCGCGGCCTTTCGACCGCGCCGCAATCCGCGCCCTGTTGCAGGACGCGTGGGAGGGAAGGCGCCCGCAAAACTGACGGCAACAAGCAGGAACTTACCCGCCGCGAATTCATCAGGATACCGCCACGACCGGTGTGCTCGCGGCGGCCTCGCGGTGCCGGCGATCGCCTGCCCTTTCGCATATAGCCGACAGGCATGAGTGGCTCCGCCTGATCGGCGCAGGCCGCTCACGGTTTTGTGCGCGTGAAAAACTGGGCGGCTCGAAAAGCCCATTGACATCAGCCGTATTTTCGACGCAAACGTTATATTGTTACTGTTATACAGTTACACAGCCCGCCTCTCCGGCGACATACATTTCAGACTGCAAGGAGACCACGGATGCGTCGCATTCCCTTTCTCGCCGCGCTGCTCGTCGCGGTGCCGCTTTTGACCGGCACGGCTGTCGGCGCCGAAGACAAGCTGACCATCGTGGCGGCCGAGAATTTCTATGGCGACCTTGCCCGCCAGATCGGCGGCAGCAACGTCACCGTCACCAGCATCCTGGCCAATCCCGATGACGATCCGCATCTGTTCGAGACCAGCCCGTCGACGGCGCGCACCATCGCCGACGCCAAGATCGTCATCTACAACGGCGCCGACTACGATCCGTGGATGGACAAGCTGCTGTCGGCCTCGACAGCCAAGGATCGCACGACCATCGTCGCCGCCGACCTGATCGGCAAGAAGTCGGGCGACAACCCGCATCTGTGGTACGACCCGGCGACGCTGCCGGCCATCGCCAAGGCGCTGAGCGCCGACCTTGCCAAGCGCGATCCGGCCAATGCCGTGCATTATGAGGCGAACCTGAAGGCATTCCAGACCTCGCTCGAGGTCATTGACAAGGAAATCGCCGACGTCAAGAACACCTATGCCGGCACCGAGGTGACGGCTACCGAGCCGGTCTTCGGCTACATGGCGGAAGCGCTCGGTCTCAAGATGCTGAACTACGATTTCCAGGTGGCCTTGATGAACGATGCGGAGCCGAGCGCCACGCAGGTGGCGGCGTTCGAAAACAGCCTGAAGGACGGCTCGGCCAAGATCCTGTTCTACAATTCGCAGGTGACCGACGAGGCAACGACAAGGCTGCTCGACATCGCCAAGCAGAACAAGGTCACGGTCATCGGCGTCACCGAGACGGAACCGGCGGGCCAGACGATCCAGACCTGGTTCGGCGGCCAGATCGACGCGGTCCAGAAGGCGCTCGCCGCCCGCACACAATGAATGTGACTGCGAATGAATGTGACTAAATGAACGCAATCGAATTCGACAAGGTCACGCTGACCTATGGGGGACGCCGGGTTTTATCCGACGTCTCCTTTTCTCTACCGCAAGGCGCCTTTGTCGGCCTGCTCGGCGCCAATGGCGCCGGCAAGACGACGATGCTGCGCGCCATTCTCGGCCTGATCAAACCGGCCGGCGGCGCCATTTCGGTGCTTGGCAAATCGCCGACGCGCGGCAACGCCGACATCGGCTATATGCCGCAGGCGCGGCGCGCGCTTGGCGATGTCGGCGTCAGCGGCCTCGACTTCGTGCTGAGCGCCGCCGGCGGGCATCGCTGGGGCTGGCCCGTCGCATCGGCTGCCGAGAAGGAGGCGGCGTGGAAGGCTCTTGAAGAGGTGGGCGCCGGCGACCTTGCGCGGCGGCCGCTGGGCGAGCTTTCCGGTGGCGAGCGCCAGCGCATCCTGATCGCGCAATCCTTGATCGGCAATCCGCAACTGCTGCTGCTAGACGAGCCGCTGATCAGTCTCGATGCGGGCCATCAGCGCGCGATCATCGACCTGGTGCATCAGATCGGCGAACGGCTCGGCATTGCCGTGCTGTTCTGCTCGCACGAGATCAACCCGCTGCTGCGCGCCGTCGACCGCGTGCTCTATCTCGGCAACCGCAAGGCGGCGATCGGCTCCGTCGACGAGGTCATCAGCGGTCCGGTGCTGTCGAAACTCTACGGCACGCATATCAATGTGGTGCGGGTTGCCGGCCGCATCTTCGTCATGGCCGACGATGTCGAACTGGAGAGCGGGGCGCATGTCCACGATCTTTGACTATGAATTCATGCGCAACGCCTTCTATGCCTGCACCATCGTCGGCATCGTTTCGGGCGCGGTCGGCTATTTCCTCGTGCTCCGGGGCCAGACCTTCGCCGGTCATGCGCTCTCCCATGTCGGCTTTCCCGGCGCCACGGGCGCCGGCCTGATCGGGCTGTCGCCGTTTCTGGGTCTCACCGTGTTTACCGTCGCCGCCGGCATCGGCATCGGCCTGCTTGGCGAGCGCGCGCATCGCGACGTCGCCATCGGCATCGTCTTGACGCTGTCGCTCGGCCTCGGCTTGCTGTTCCTGCATTTCTACACCGCCTTCGCCTCGCAGGCGACCAACGTGCTGTTCGGCAATGTGCTGGGCATCAGCCTGCGCACCGTTATCGTGCTTGCGGTGCTGGCGGTGGCGATCCTTGTCGCGCTTTTGCTGATCGCGCGCCCGCTGCTGTTCGCCAGCCTGCAGCCGGAACTCGCCGAAGCGCGCGGCGTGCCGCTCACTCTTGTCTCGACCCTGTTCATGGTGCTGGTCGCCGTCGCTACGTCCGAGGCGGTGCAGATCGTCGGCGTGCTGCTCGTCTTCGCGCTGATGGTGGCGCCTGCAGCCACCGCGCTCAGGCTTACCAGCGGCGTCGGAGCCGGCGTGCTGACGTCCATCGCGCTTGCCGTGATCATCGCCTGGATCAGCCTGACGCTCGCCTTCCTGACCGACTGGCCGACGAGCTTCTGGATCACGGCGCTGGGCGCGGCGGCCTATGTCGTCAGCGGCATGGTCCGGCGCCCGTCGGTCCGAGAGACTCAGAGCGCCGACGCCGGCCCCTGAGGCTTGCCCTCCGGCAGGTCGATCGGGCCGGCTGGGGTGCAAAACTGACGTGAGGGAAATACACCCAAAAAAAGTCAGGTCTACAATCCGGCTCCTGAAACGTTTCAGCCGCGAAAGACAAATTCATCCAATCGCCTAGATCGCGACCTCTGTCGCGCCAAAGGTCCCCTCCGGAGCGGCCGGAACACCCGGAAAACCGCCATTTCAAGCGCATTTTGCAGCGGCGAATGGCTTGCGCGAGGCCGGCTGGAAAGCTGGCCGGGAGGCGCAAAAGGGACCTCCCGCGGCCATTGCGGGCGGCGTTGACAGACCGCGGTGCTGCATGCGTATAGCAAGCCATGGGTCACGCCATGGCCGTGGCGGTTGAGACGGGGCTGGGGGGTTTCGTAACAACAGCATTGACGGCCCGGCGCCGGACGGGCGGCATGCACTCTCGAAGTGCGCCGCTCGCTCTTGGCTGACGCGCCGGCGACCCGGCAGCAGTCCTGGCCTGCGTTCTCTCGACCAGGCTCCGCAGAACGCCATCGTCTCAGCTTTTCGATCCGCATCGGTTCGAAGCGAACGAGGTGACGCCCTCTTAACCGATATTCGCTTCGCTACGCCCCCTCCCCCTGCTGGGCGAGGGGGACGCTGGCGATGAACCGCGCCGGCCGACGTGTATCGGCACCGATCAGGCAAGCCTGACGACGTCGATCAAGTAAGCTTGACGACGAAGTGCTTGGTTACCGGCTCGATGATCTGCCAGGTGCCCTTGAAATCGGCTTCGACCACGAACGCATCGCCCGGACCGACCTCGACCGGCGTGCCGCCATCGGGCGTGATGATGATGCGGCCGGCGATCATGTGCACGAACTCATAGTCGGTGTAGGTGGCGTGATAAGTGCCGGGCGAGGCCCGCCAGGTGCCCGACAGCACCTTGCCGTCGGCGGTGGTGTGCTGCACGGCGGTCTGCATGGTCGGCCGGCCCGCCACAACGATCCAGCCCGGTAAGTCGCCGCCCTCGGCATGCTCGACAGCGCCGAATTTGAAAATGGTGGTGTTGGTCATGGGAGGCTCCGTTTGAATTGCATGGCTGCCGGTTGGATAGCCGATGCGTGTGACGGGAGCAACGCAAGGGCCGACCCCGGATGTCGGAGATTTGGCGAAGGAGGCGGGGAGCTAATCTCCCCCATCGAGGGGGAGATGTCGCCGAAGGCGACAGAGGGGTCGCCGCGCGTGGAGCGCCTGCCTTCACTTGCAGGATTGGGCCAGTCCGGTCGAACCGACCCCCTCTGGCCTGCCGGCCATCTCCCCCTCAAAGGGGGAGATCAGCGGCGTCGCCTCCTCCAATGTTGCACTGCGTTAGATTTGTTGCATTGCGATATCGACCCATAGGGCGGAGTCTTGGTCCGACTGTCAACGGTTGCAGCGCCGTGTCCCGTTGGGCGCAAAGCTGCCGCACGTATGATCCCGGCGCGATCGTTACTCGCCGAGGCGGGGTCATGCACCAGCACGAGGTGGCAAATCGTGTCAGCATCGTTCCGGCCCGATATCGAAGGACTGCGTGCCTTGGCGGTGGCAGGCGTGATCGCCTTTCATTTCGGCTTCACCGGCCTGCCCGGCGGCTTGACCGGCGTCGACATCTTCTTCGTCATCTCGGGCTATCTGATCACAAAACACCTGCTTGCCGAAATCACCGAGACCGGGCGGCTCAACCTGTGGCGCTTCTATGCCAGGCGCGCTCGGCGGCTGTTGCCGGCGTCGCTGTTCGTCATCCTCGCCACACTGGTGGCCGGCGCCTTCATCCTGTCGCCGGAGGAACAATCGCTCTATTCCAAAGGCGCCATGTTCGCCTCGGCCTACATGATCAATCTGTGGCTGATCCGCTGGTCGTTCGATTATTTCGCCGCCGATACGGCCAGCAACCCGTTTGTCCATTTCTGGTCGCTGTCGGTGGAGGAGCAGTTCTATGTCGCCTGGCCGGCGCTGCTTGTGCTGGCGGCATGGCTGCGCCCGGGCAAGCGCGGCGCGATCCTGGTGATCGGCATTGCCGGCCTCGTCTCGTTCGCCGTCTGCGCGTGGCTCACCACGGTCTCGCAGCCCTGGGCCTTCTATTTCTCGCCGCTACGCGCCTGGGAGTTCGCCGCCGGCGGGCTGGCCAGCATGGTGCCGCAGCAAGTCTGGCAAACCGCCCGCGGCTCGCCACGCCGCTGGCGTGGCTCGGCCTAGCGCTGATTGCCGGCGCCTATCTTTCCTTCAGCGACGAAACGCCCTTCCCGGGTTTCCTCGCCCTGGTGCCGGTGGCCGGCACCGTGCTGTTGCTGCTGGCAGGAGCGGCGCACGCGCAGCAGGAGAGCGCTAAGAAAAGCCCGATCGAGGCACTGGCGCTGGCGCCGCTGCAATGGGTCGGCAAACTCTCCTACTCGCTCTATCTCTGGCACTGGCCGGTGATCGTGTATGCCACGATGCTGACGCCGGAACTTTCGCCGCTGCAGCGGCTCGGCTGCTTGGCGCTGACGCTGGCGCTGTCGGGGTTCACCTATCATGTCATCGAAAACCCGATCCGCCGCAATGGCTGGCTGATGGCCAGTGCGGCGCGGGCGCTGGTGCCGGCCGTCCTCCTGACCGGCACCGGCGTCGCAGCCGCCTACGCCAATGCCAGGCTTGCCGTCCACGATCTGGACCCTGAGCAGCGCAGCATTGCCGCCAGCGCCGCGCAGCCGTCCACGGCGCGCGCGGCCGGCTGTATTCTCTCCTTTGAGACGGTGACGCCGAAGGCCTGCGTGTTCGGCAACAAGGACGCCGGGCGCTCGATTGCGCTGTTCGGCGATTCGCATGCCGACCACTGGTCGACGCCGCTGATCGAGGCGGCGGCCAAGAACAATTATCGCCTCGTCACCTATCTCAAATCGTCCTGCCGTGCCTCGCGGGTGACGACCTGGAACTGGCGGCTGAAGCGCGACTACACCGAATGCGACCAGTGGCGGGAGCAATCGGTCAAGGACATTATCGCGTTGCACCCGCACATGGTGGTGATCTCGGAATTCTCGATCGGCAATGTGATGAAGGAATCGCCCGAGGAACTGAAGCACGCCGATTGGAACGAGGAGTGGAAGGCCGGCCTGCGCTGGACGCTGGCGGCATTCAGCCGGGCCGGGATCAAGGTCGCGGTAATCCGGGACGTTCCCTACAATGGAAGCTATGCCGACAAATGCGTGGCGCGGGCGCTGTGGCGCGGGCAGGTGCCTGAAGTCTGCGACACGCCGAGGGACGCGGCGGCGAACGACGACATCGCCGCGGCCGAGCGCGACGTCGTGCGCAGCGTGCCCGGCGCCACCTATGTCGACCTGACCAGCCAGTTCTGCGACGCCCAAACCTGCCACGTGTTCATCAACGGCCAACTCGCCTTCCGCGACCGGCACCACCTGGCGACGCCATTTGCTGAATCACTGGAGCCGGTCTTGGAGAAGGCGGTGTTTTAGGGGGCGGCGAGGTAGGGGGACCTGACGGCTGACCGCTCAGTTGATGCGAGCTATGCCACAAACACATCCTCTCGATGGTGAGCGAGGTAAGCCTGCTGCGGCGGGGTGAAGGTGCTAGTGCGCCAGACGGCGGGGGCTTCGGCAAAGCCGAAACTCTGCATCACCAATTGCTCGAAACCGAGCCGCCGCAAATCAGTCTTGTCGCTGGGATATGAGGACCTGCCCGCTATCTTCAAAACTGATGAAGCCACGGTCAAAGAGGTGGTCGGCATCAGGCGTGAGGAGCAGCCCGTTCATGCCGTCCAAGCGCTCCTGCGCGGAAGCGCATAGGCGCCAAGGCTTGATGTGGCTTGCAATCAGCAACGAGGGATTGGTGACCCCTGTGAGTCGGCACGAGCGCTCCATGGCTTCGACATTGGAACGAAATTTACCTTGGCCGCGACGAGCTTGAATGACGCTCGTTTTTACAGTGTCCTCGAGTTGGAGGTCGTCTCGGATACGGCGCTCAACGACGTCCTCTAAAATTTCATTGACGACTTCGAAAGTGAGACTGTTTGCGCCACCACGCCTCAGAGCTTCGCGGTCGAAAGCTGTACCCGCGACAATGGTGTGAAACACCTCTTCCGATACGCTCGCGAGATAGGCGTTTTGACGGCCTGATCCGGAGTTTGGGTCGATGGGCGAGTATCGGGGAGGCAGAAGCGGACCCAATTCGCCAATTATGTCCGACGGGCGCACCGTCGGCAGGAGCGGCGCCCAATACACCGGGAGAAGCCAACCTTCCTCGTTCCAATTGGCTCCAGTGTTCTTGAACTCCGGTGGTTTCGGTGCTGTGAATGCAAACTCCGCTACCCGACCAATATAGCGCACGGCTTGACCGAAAAAAGACAACACGAGGTCACCAGGTGTCGCCCGACGCATATTTTTGTAGGACTCGCTGCGTGCCCCATTCTTCCGAGTTTTGGGCGACCAGAGATATTGCCCGTCGATCTCTTGGCGGGCGGTCTGACTGTGATTTACCCACCAGAATTGCGACATCGTTTTGGTTTTAATAGTTGCCGTCGGTTGGATAAGCTCTATTCGAGACCTGTCTCGCCTTCAAGCAGGGAGCCGACCTTATTGCCAGGTGCGACAGGCGGCGTAACTGCATCTTTCGGCGAGACACCAAGAAGAGCGTAGGGCGACGATAGTCGCCGCCCCCACCCCGCTTGCAAATCGCCCCCCAAATGCCATCTACATCACAGGCGCACCGCCGGTGCGCGGCATCCACGGAGCATTCACTTGACGCAGCGAAGCGGCAGTGCGGACTTGCCGCTGCATGGCGGGCGGGTTCCGAAATGGCTGGGCGATCGTATGACGCGGCTGGGTGCGGTGTTGTGCGAGGCGATCATCCATCACTATGGCCGCGACGAGCTGTTGCGGCGGCTGGCGCATCCGTTCTGGTTCCAGTCCTTCGGCGCCGTCATGGGCATGGACTGGCACTCCTCAGGCATCACCACCTCGGTCGTCGGCGCGCTGAAGCGCGGGCTGAACCCGATGTCGCGGGAGCTCGGCATCCATGTCTGCGGCGGGCGCGGCGCGCATTCGCGCAAGACGCCGCAGGAGCTGATGGCGATCGGCGAGCGCGTCGGCATCGATGGTGCGGCGCTTGCCACCGCCAGCCGCTTGGTCGCCAAGGTGGACAGTGCGGCCGTGCAGGACGGTTTCGACCTCTATCTGCACGGCTTCATCGTCACCGACGACAGCCGCTGGGTGGTGGTGCAGCAAGGCATGAACGGCGACAGCCGCCAGGCGCGGCGCTATCACTGGCTGTCGGAAGGGCTGACAAGCTTCGTCGACCAGCCGCATGCGGCGATCGAGGGCGAGCGGCAGGGCGAGATCGTCAACCTGACCGACCATCGCGCCGCGCCGTCACGTAGCGGCCAGATCGACCTGTTGAAGACCATGAGCCCGGAACGGATCCTCGACGAGCTTGCCGTGCTGGAGCCGCCGCCGAAAGCAGCGCCTGCGAAACCGGCGGCGCAGCCGATGCTGCCCAATCTGGTGATGCCGGCGCATCACGACGTGCGCGAGAGCGACATCGTCATGCACCGGCTGCACGGCAACATTTCCGCCGCCATCGAAAGCGGGCCGGCCGACTTTCCCGAGCTGCTGCTGGTGCCCGGCGTCGGCGCGCGCACGGTGCGGGCGCTGGCCATGGTGGCGGAAGTGGTGCATGGCGCGCCCTGCCGCTTCTCCGATCCGGCGCGCTTCTCGCTCGCCCATGGCGGCAAGGACCGCCACCCCTTCCCGGTGCCGCTGAAAGTCTATGACGAGACGATCGCGGTGCTGAAATCGGCCGTCGGCAAGGCCAAGCTCGGCCGCGAGGAAGAGCTCGGCGCGCTGCAGCGGCTGGATGGCGAAGCGCGGCGGCTGGAGCGCTACGTCACCGGGCCAAGCCTTAAGGAGATCGTCGCCGGCGAGTTCGACCAGTCGCATCTGCTTGGAGGGCGCAGTGTGTTCGGGTGGGAGGGGGCGGCGGAAAGCGACGACGGTTCAGACAGGGGCCGCCAGTAGCTGCCTGTCCATCATGCAGAGATAGTGCGCGGCCCATAGAAACACGTGCTCGGCTTGTTTTGATAATGCTTGCAAAGACCCATTTCTCAAGTGATGCTCTGCCAGGCGAGGCTCGGCATGAAGACATTCGCATGGACGTTGGTTTTCGTGCTGCTGGCGATTGGCGGCGCGATCGCCCAAACGACGCCTGAGCCTGCCATACTGGCATATACACCGCCGATGCACTTCGTCGTTGTACGCAACAGCACGCCAGGATGCGAGCCGACATGCCCGGAATGGATTTCGGCGGAAGGTCACATCGTGGCCGGCACGCCAGCTTTGCTGAAGGCTTTGCTGAAAAAACTCGGCCCCCGCAAATTGCCTTTGGCGTTGAATTCCCCGGGCGGCGAGACCGATGCGGCGATGGCGCTTGGCCATATGATCCGCGCCAGCGGGCTCGACACGATGGTTGGCAAGACGGAGTTCTCCGAATGCGCGCCAGACACAAAAGCCTGCGGGCCGGGCGACCTCCGCTTCGGCGTCGCCAACCCCGTCGGCGCAGTCTGTTCGTCAGCTTGTACGATGGTTCTTGCGGGCGGCGTACGGCGCCTGGCAGACAGCCGCGCCTTTGTCGGCATTCACCGGATCATGCTGCCGGCCGCCAAGAAAATCCACGGCAAGAAGACCATCGTCCTCGTTCCGATACCCAAATGGTATGAACGCAAGGTCGACAGCTATTTCACCGAGATGAAAGCAGGTTCGTGGATCGTATCGGCCATGCAAAAAATACCCGACGACAGCATACGATACCTCGTGACATACGAACTTTTGGACCTGAATCTGATAACCGAAACCGGTCACGGCGACACCCGCACCTCCATCGATATCTGCAAGACCACGCCGCCGGCGGGCAACTGCCGAACGGTCAGGCAATAGGAATAGCGGGCCACGTAGGTCGTCGAAGCGCCTGTTTCTCAACAGCAACCCTTCACTTTACGCTGCGCCCTTCAACAGGTCTTCCGGCCGGCCCTCGACGAGCGCAGCAATATAGCTTTCCAGGCTGGTCGTGCCGCGCTCCGGGTTTTCCGGCTGCATCGGCTTGTCCAGCGTGGCCCCGGTCATGCGGGCATAGGACTCGGCCGCCGCTTTGGAGAAGCCTAGTTTTTCGTAGGTTTCTGTCCAGCGCTCCCGCGGCACCGTGACCACGCGCACGTTTTTGCGCAACGCCGCACTGAAGGCTGCGGCGACATCGGCGGCGGAGTAGCGCCGAGGACCCTCGATATAGTGCGTGCCGGTCTTGTCCGCCGGCTCCAGCAGACGTCTCGCCGCGGCCTCGCCGAGATCCTGCGGCGCCACCATCGGCAGCTCGAAATCCGCCGGGAAGAAGGAGGTGATGACGCCGTCGCGCCGCGCCGTCTCCAGGGCCTGATCCCAGTTGCTCATGTAATAGGCGGCGCGGTTGATGCTTGCCGGAATGGCCTGGGCCTTCAGCTTCTGCTCGAGGCCGTAAAGGACGGTGAGATCGCCGACACCCTCGCCGGCCTGCGCGCCGTAGGTCGATTCCGCCACCAGCTTTTCGAGGCCGGAGCCCTCCAGCGCCGCCGCAATGGCGCCAACCGTCTTGCGCTCCTCGGCGTCGGTGTCGGTCGATGGATCGGCCGGCGGGTTGAGCAGAAACGCCCGCTTGCCGCGCCGCAAGACTTCACGCAGCGCCTCGACATCGAGCACATCGGCAACCGCGGCCTCCGCGCCCTGTTCAACCAACCATGCGGCCTTCGACTCGTCGCGCGTCACCACCGTGACATCCTCGCCCTGCCGCAACAGCGCCATTGCCGCCGCCGAGCCGACATGGCCGGTACCTCCAAGAATGACATGCATGGTCTCGTCCTTCCCTTGCTGATTCATGCCGGATTAATGGCTGGGGCGGCGAAGGGTTCAAAAATCGGGGACGATGCTGACAGGAGGTGACGCTGAACTTCCTCGCAATGCACGGCGCAGGGGTCGTTCGCATCTTGCAAAATTATGGAACGAGGTCGTGCCCAGCGAGTTATATTAGCGCAAGGTTGAATAGGAGGCAGCTATGAGAAAGCTCCTGCTTGCTTCGGCTATCGCTATCACTGCGGCGGCGGCGATGATCGCCCCGGCGAATGCCGGCGGGCGCGTCGTGATCGGCATCGGCAACGGCTACTATGACGATGACTACAATGACAGCTATGGCGACTATTACGATCGCTACGCTCCTCGCCCCTACTACCAGTATGATGCCTACGATAACGGCTTCAGGTACCACAGGTATCACAGGCACCATCGCCATTGCCGTATAGAGTTGGTCAAGCATTGGCGCCATCATCACAGGATCGTCGAGGAAATTCGCGTTTGCGAACGGTGATCCGATAGGGTGAAACCGGTCGGCCGGCATCTGCCGGCCGGCCGCTTCCTGCGCGGCTGCCGGCCTTATCGCGGCTTCCGCATCAGCATCATCCCGTAACCCACGGCCAAAAGGTCGAGCCCGACCTTCAACAGCTTCACCACCACATCTCGTCCCTCGCCGGTGCGTTCGGCGAGCGCCTTCACCGACTGGCCTTCGAGGCAGATCTGGCGGACCACTTCCGCCACTTCCCAGTGGGCCAGGGCGGCGACGGCGTGAGCATGAGCGCGGCCGTCGTTGAGCACGCGGTCGGGGATGCCGCCATTGATGCGGCCGCCGTCGATGCGCTCTTCCCACGGCATCGGCCGCAGCCCGTCACGCGAGGCGCGCTCGAAATCGTCGCGAAACCGCTGGCCGGCCTCGCGCTGCTGGCGGGTCAGCGAGGTGATGCCGACCAGCGGATCGACATTGCGCACCCGCACGATGCCGCCGGTCGCGGTGTAGCCGTCATTGGAGACCTCGTAGACGCGCCGCGCCTCTTCGGTGCCGACGCTCAGCCGCTTGCGGCCGAAGCGATCGTCCTTCAGCGCGAAATCATGGCCGATCTCGCGGCGGATGCGCACCTGCTCGACTTCGCCCGCCGGCAGCTTCGGCGGTTTGGCTTTCTGCGCGGTTTTTTTGCTCATGGCGTGGTCCTTGTGGAGATTGGGTTGTTGAGCCGGAAGGTTGGCGTTCCTTCGCGCCCCCCTCTGCCCTGCCGGGCATCTCCCCCACGAGGGGGGAGATTGGCAGTTTCGGCGGCTGCGCCTCTGCAACGTTGGCAATTGGCGAAATCGGCGGCGATATCCGATCGCCCCCCTCGTGGGGGTTGAGGAGTGGTCCGCGAAGCGGACGGAAAGCCAATTGCTTGGCTTCCCGAGCGACGAACGTCCGGCAGGACAGAGGGGGGCGCTGTCCCGCCGGCTTTCGATCATTGGTGGGGTCGTCCGGAGGCGAGGAACGGAGCCCAGCCGCTCACACCACCTCCGCCACAGGCCCGTGGAAGCGCGCCTGGTGGTATTCGCAGTAGCTTTTCAGCGCCCTTGTGCGCAGGCCGCAGCACAGCATCTCCAATCCCGGCCGGCTGCCGGGAGGGTCTTTGTCGGGGTCTTCCTCCAGCGTCAGGTCGAGCGGCGCGCGGCAGCGGTTGAACAGGCAGTCGATGAAGCGCATGGCGGCGACATGCGGCTGACGCCCGAGCGAAGCAGGGCGCGGCGCCGGCACATTGAAGCGATAGACTTCGCCGTCCACCACCAGCCGTCCTTCGCCCGGGATCGAGGGCGCCGGACGGGCTGGCAACAAAGGCCTGGCCGATGGCTGACGGCTCGGTTTGGCGGCCGGTTTGACCGGCGCGGCCTGCTTCGAAACTCCTACTTCCCTTACGAGCTTGCTTGGCTGCGCCGGCGGATTCCTCTTGGCGGTATTCTCGTTTGCCGCAGTCTTCCCCGTCGCATTCTTCCTCGGTCGGCCGCCGGACCTGCCGCCTCTTGGGTTGGCGAAGCCGATGGTCTTCAACGCGCTGTTGCGGTGGACGATGCCGATGATGGCGTTGCGCGAGACCGGACTGCCGCGCAGCGCCGTGAAGCGGACGGCGATCCCTGTGGCCGACAGGCCATCCCTCAGCCAGACGGCGATCTCCTGCAATTCGGTGTCGGTATAGGCAGTCATGTCGGTATCCATTGATTGCGCGCGCAAAGGCCGAGCGCCGGCCCCGAGGGCCCACGGGAAAAAATCAGAGCGGATGGTCGGTGCGGTCAGCCGATACTGGCGGCCGGCAGCGAGCCGGCGAGATGCCGCAAGGCGGCTTCGGCGGCCGCTTTGGTGAGGGCGGAAACCGCCCTGCCCGTCAGCCGGTCGAACAGGATGACGGTGCCATCTTCCGTGCGGATGCAGGAAATACCCTGCCCGCCGGAGACAGCCCTTGGCGCACCGGCGGCGCCATGGGCTGAAGAGGTGGCCGGAGCCGGGAGAGGAGCGGCTCCGGCCGTTCCGGTCGATCGGGGGGACGACGGTTCGACCTCCGGGGCAGAAGCCCCGGTTTGCGTCCGGACCGGGGAGGAGGACAGCCCGGACGATGGGAGAAAGCTGAGGATGTCTGCGGAAACGCTTGCGATTTGTTCGATCATGCGCTAAGCGTACGATATGTACGAAACGTACGCAAGCGAAATCGTACATATTGGACGATAAATTTCAGGCAATTTGTACGATGCAGGAACCGAGGCACAGATTGCAGCAGGCGCGGGCGGAGGCGGGCTATGCCTCGCCGAGCGACGCTGCGCGGGCATTGCGCGACATCAACAAGAACACGCTGATCAGTCATGAGAACGGTAACCGGCCGCTGTCGCGCAAGGCGGCGGAGAAATACGGCCGCCTGTTCGGCGTCGATCCCGGCTGGCTCTTGTTCAACGGTGACGGCGGCAGCCTTGCGGGGGGCCATTTCGGCTTTGACGAGTCGGGCCGGCAGATCCCGATGCCGTCGCTGGCCACCGTCGATGTGCCCATCGTCTCATGGATCAGCGCCGGCGAACTCGGCAGCCAGGACATGGTGGTCAATCTCAGCGACTATCCGACCATCCCCACCACCGATCTGGAGCAGGGCCAATGGATTGCGCTGCGCGTCGACGGCCCGTCGATGAACAAGATCTCGCCACCGGATTCGATCATCTTCGTCAACCTCAGGGACAAGCGGCTGGTGACCAATGGCTGCTACGTCATTTCGGACGAATCCGGCCAGGCCACCTACAAGCGTTACCGCCCCAACGAGAACCCGCCCTTCCAGCCGGCCTCCTACATGGACATCCCGCCGCCGGCGCTGGAAGGCGCCATCACCATCATCGGCCGGGTGAAGCGCTCGATGATCGATATGTGAGGGAGAAGGCGGTGAGGCGCAATCTCCCCCCTCGAGGGGGAGATGGCCGGCAGGCCAGAGGGGGTCGCCGCGCGTAAGGCGCTGACGTCCTCTGTCCGCGATAGGAAGTCGCGTCAGGACGTACCGACCCCCTCTGTCGCCTTCGGCGACATCTCCCCCTCGAGGGAGGAGATTACGCGCCCAAAAACTCGTTCGTAAAATACCCCCCGAAATCCGGCTTCTCCTTCAGAACCTTGCCATCGCCATCGAGCAATATGCCGGCCCTGAAGAGGTAGGTTCCGATCGCCTCGATCTTGGCCCTGGCGATGGTGCCGATGACGCCGTCCTGGCTGCGCAAGAAGTGTCCGTCGACCAGCATTTTCAGCGAAGCGTGGATCAGCGCCGGGTCGGTCAGCGCATCCCTGTTGGAAGCGATCAGCAGATCGCCGGCTTCCTGCGGGTGATCGCAGGCAAATTGGTAGCCGCGCCGCGTTGCCTCGACGAAGGCCGATGCGGCCTTCGGGTTTGCCTGGAGATATGCATTGCTGGAGGCGATCAAGGTGGTGTGCTCGTCGGGGACGCCGTAGTCGGCGTAGCGGAAGCCGCGCTGCCTGACGCCTTTCAACTCGGCAGCGACGCCTTCCCAGGTCGAGACCTCCAGCGTGAAGTCGACCGAGCCGTTGGCCAGCGCCTCATAGGCCGAGGTGCCTAATGTCACCGTCTCGAAAACGCCCTTGCCGCCATCGTGGCGGATGATGGTCGAGATCAGCGTGTTTTCCCAGGCGCTGCCGAAGCCGCCATAGGTCAGACCGTCGAGATTCCTGGGACTCTTGATCTCGCCGCGATCCGCGTTGAAGACCAACCGGCCGGTCTCCTGCTGGACCACGGCGTAGACCGCCTTGAGATCGGCGCCGGCAGCCCGCTGGGTGAACAGGCCGACGCCGGCAATGCCGAAATCGGCGATGCGGTTGGCGACCAGCGTGCCGGCGCCAGTATCGCCATAGGGCAGGATCTCAACATCGAGCCCGGCCTCGTGGTAGAACCCTTTGTCGCGGGCAACGAACAGGCCGACATGGTTGGTGTTGACCGTCCAGTCGAGCGCGACGGTGATTTTTTGCGTAGCCGCATGAGCGCGAGAGGCAAGCGGCAGTCCGGCAGCCAGCGTCAGCAGCAAAGCCTGCCGGCGTGTGAATTCGGTCATGAAAAACTCCTTTGAGCGGTCTGCGGAAACAAGCCCCGGTCAGTCCCGGGATTGAGCAGCGTGTCGAGGATGTCGGCTTCGAGCGCGGCGGCCTGGCGCGCGGCATCGCTGCCGGTGGTGCGCGGGCGCGGCAGCGGCACGGCAATCTCGCCGATGATGCGGGCCGGCCGCGCCGACATCAGATAGATTCGATCGGAGAGGTAGACGGCTTCGCGCACGTCATGGGTGATCAGCAGCGCGGTCCAGCGGTGGCGCTGCCACATGCCTTCCAGCCAGCGCTGCACACCCGCGCGGGTCAGTGCATCCAGCGCGCCAAAGGGCTCGTCGAGCAGCAGCATGTCGCGCTGCTGCACCACGGTGCGCAAAAGCGCCGCGCGCTGGCGCATGCCGCCGGAAAGTTCCGCCGGCCAGGCGCGCTCAAAGCCGGCAAGGCCGAACTCGGCAAACAGCGGCGCGACGTGCTCGCGTGCCGCCTTGCGGCCAAGACCCTGAACTTCCAGCCCCAGCGTCACATTGTCGATGACGCGTCGCCACGGCATCAGCGCGTCGCGCTGCGGCATGAAGGCGAAGGGGCTGCCCTGCAATGGTGCGCCGTCGAAGCGCATGTCGCCCTCGCCTTTCAGCGCGCCGGTCAGCAACTGGAACAGCGTCGACTTGCCGGCGCCGGAAGGGCCGAGGATGGAGACGAACTCGCCGGCCGCGACATGAAGCGAAATGCCGGCGAGCACCTCAAGCGCGCCGAAGTTCTTCCTGATGTCCCGGAGTTCGAGCCGCGTCATTGACGGTTCTCTTCTGCAGCTTCAACCTTGCCGTCGCGGCTTTCGCTCCCTGCATTCTCCCAAGGCATGGCGAAGCGCTGGACGAGCACGGCAATGCCGAACAGGATCAGCGTGAGCGCGGCGCTGACGGCGACTGCGGCGAGCACCAGATCGGGCCGAAAGTTGTTCTTGGCATTGAGCATGTAGATGCCCAGCCCCTTCGCCGCCCCCGCATATTCGGCGAAGATCGCGCCGACGACGGCGTAGGTGATGGAGATGCGCAGCCCGGCGAAGAAATAGGGCAGCGCCGAAGGCAGGCGCGCCAGCCAGAAGATGCGCCAGCGCCCTGCCCCCATGGTGGCGAGCATCTGCGAAATCGCCTTGCTGGTCGCGGCAAAACCCTCGACCAGCGCCACCATCATCGGGAAGAAGGTAACGAGCGCCACAAGCAAGATTTTTGGCATCAGCCCGAAGCCGAACCACAGTACGATGAGCGGCGCAATCGCGACCAGCGGCAAGGTCTGGCTGACAATCAGCAGCGGAAACAGCGCGCGGCGCAGCGGGGCCAAGAAATCGACCAGCGCCGAAAGCACGAAGGCAGCGACCAACGAGCAGGCGAAGCCGGCTGATGTGGCGCGGATGGTGGGCAGCGTGTTGTCGGCAAGGGCAGCGCGATGCTCCCAGGCCTGCTGCAGCACGCGCGACGGCGCCGGCAGCATGGTGGGCGCAGCGCCACCATAGCGGGCGTAGAGCTCCCACGCCGCGAGGAGCAGGGCGGAGGCGCAGGCGGCGGGGATGGTCTTGGCGATGGCTGCGGCTAATCTCCCCCCTCGAGGGGGAGATGTCGCCGAAGGCGACAGAGGGGGTCGCCTCGCATAGAGCGCCCACGCCTTGCCGATGCGAAAAGGACGTCGGCGCTCCACGCGCTGGGACCCCCTCTGGCCTGCCGGCCATCTCCTGCTCGAGGGGGGAGATTCGTGGGCATCGCGGTCTTCGCCAATCGCCAATGGCTCCCCTCCTCTTTGTGCTGAGGGGTCAGAGGCATCTCCTCCACGCAATGGGTCAGATAAACCAGCCACGGCAATATCCTCAAGGAACGACGCTTGAGCCGCGGCTCAGACGGCGCTCGGGCTGTTCGCCGAGATCGTGATGTCGAGGGCGACGTGGCCGGCGCCGGGGCCGAAGCGGCAGAAGGCCTCGTTGAGCGTGGCAAACACCGCACCGGCATCGCCACGCAATTTGGTGCAGAAGTTCTTTGAGCGCTCAAAGACGCCGGACTGTTTCAGGAAATCGATGCAGCCGTAGATCTCGTCCATATGGTCGCCCGTGCCCATAACGTAGAGCGAGAACTGCGCCGCCACCGGCTGGCCGGTCGACGGCGTGGCCTGGACAGCGCGGATCGCGGCGATCTTGCGCTCGTCCAGCGGAATGGCGGGGCCGCCGGTCTCGTCGGAGCGGCAGATCGGATCGTCGGGCTCGCCCGGACAGCCGCGCGAGACCGCCGCCGAAAGCACGCAGTGCTTGCCGCTTTTGGCCGCCGCGACGAACAGGTCGCGCATGGCGGGAAACAGCACCTCGGGCGGCCCGACCATAAGGGTCGAGATGTCATCGGTTTCGATCCGCAGCCGGTCGCGCCAGGGATCGAGCGCGCCGAGCGCGCCGAGGATGACGCCGACGAAATCGTCGGTCATGGGATAAAGGGAAATCTGTGCGCCTGAAAACATCGCCCGCCTCGCTCCGCTGGTATTATCCAGATCAGCTTTAGGGTCCGAAGGCTTGCCGCCCTCATCTCAGCCCCGACGATACGGAGCACCCCTGTGGATGGGCGGGTTAAAGCACCGTTCGCGGCATTGGGGAAGCCGTTTGTTGAGGCACTGCGGGAAAGTGTTTTGGGCCAGACGTGCCGGGCGCCCGGGCGTTAACAGACGACTCGTCAGTTCGTTGCGTTATCGTCCCAACCGTACGAAATTGGCTTGACGCTCATTCGTACATAAAGTACGATATCTCTTTTCGCAGAGAGGAATGTCCTTGAACACAGCGAACCATGTTGCCTTCGCCGATCTCTCTCGGCCTCTGCTGTCACCCCCGTCGTTGCCGCCGCCTTTGTTGCCGCCGCCTTTATTGCCGCCCCCTTTGTTGCCCTTGTCATTCGATCAGTGCGAACGCCTCGCCGGGGCCTGGCGAATGGCCAGCCAGGACATCGCCGACGACATCCGCTTCATCCGCCAATATCTGAAAGTCGTTGTCGAGAAGGACGAGAGGCTGTCGACCGGCACCCTTGTTCACAGCCGCGCCTATGTCGAGGCCTGCGCCGGCTGGCTGCCACAGACCGTGACGCGCTATCTGCGCCACCTACGCCAGATCACCGAATGCGAACTGGCCATGACAGCTGCCGGGATTCGCTTTGCGCTGTCGAGTTATGCCTGGGAGGCATGAGGGGCGGCTGTCGCCAAACACAAGGAATTGCGCTGCCCGTCGCAGGCGCAATTCGTCAGGTTGAGAGGCTCGGACGCGCCTGAACGGCGGGCGCCAAGGATGGCCCGGCCAGCGAATTCCGGCCTTGCTTTATTTCGACTGGCCTTATTTCTGGCCTTATTTCGATTTGGCTTTGCCGGACTTTGCGGCGGCAGGCTTCGCTGCCTTTGGCTTGGCGGCTGCCTTGGCGGGCTTGGCGTCAGCTTTCTTCGCCGCCTTTTTGGGCTTGGCGACCGCGCCATCGACTTCAGCCGTGGCCTGCTCCCAGTGTTCCTGATGCGCGCCTTCAGGCCGGCCGGCCTTTTCCCAGATCTCGTGCGCGCGCTGGCGAATGCGGTCCTGTTTGTCGTCCGTCACTTAAGCCTCCGTGGTTGGGTCCGGTCGGTTGGTCCAGATTCCACGAAAACATTAGCCGAAAATTCGGCCGGCGTCTTGAGTGACGAGACATCTCAGCGCGGGTCGGAAATCACCGCAACGCCGAGCAGCGCCGCTTTCTTGACGATCAGCCCCGCGAGGTCGGCATCCGAACGATCGGTGCCGGTGCGCTCCCGCAGGAGCGCGATCGCTTCCTTCATCGATAACAGCGCCGTGTTGCGCTCGGCCAGCAACTTGTCGCAACACGCCGCAACATTGGCGGAGTTCGGGGTCTCGACATGCGGCAACATGGCAATTCTCCTTTCATCATGTTCGTCATTCGGCCCTGCCGCCCTTTTGGGAAGAACGACAGGGCCGTATCACCGATGAATGGTTAGGTTGTCGAGCGTTACTCGACCACCTCGACAATCCTGCGCGTGCTGGGGTCGACCAACACGGTATGGTTGTCGACGACGGCGTATCTGTACTGAACGTCGGGAACCTCCTGCAGCTCGACAGTGTCAGGCAAGGCAGTGCCGACATTCAATTCGACGCCGAGCAGATTGACCGAGGCAAGCGGATGTTTCTTTACGTACTGGTGCACGACCGTGCGCTGTTCCGGGGTGATGATCACCTGCTGCTGTGCCGGCTGCGTGACGATCACCTCGTCGGCGGCGGCAATGCCGATACCAGCGATCATGGCGAGCCCGGCGACGGCGGGAATAAGGATGGTTTTCATCTTCGTCTCCTGTCGTTGTTGGCGAGCTCCGCCGTGTTCCCGCATGAGGCGAAAACAGCGCAGATCGAGGTGGCGGGCTCCTGGAGGCAAACGCAGCCGGTACGGTCTTGTTCCGCAAGCGGAGACTAAATTGATCGGCTTCCCGGTCATGCCAGCAGAACCCGCACCCGCAAGATTCGCATTGAAGCACAATCCCTCAGGAGACCTTCGACATGGATGATGCACGGCTCGAATTCCTCGGTGGCGATTGCGGCCGGCGCCGGCATTGATCCGGTGACCGCGCCGCCCGGCCAAGACCGGAACCGACCGCCTTCGTGCCACGCCGTGAAGTTTCAAGCAAAGGTCATTGCTTCGGCGGCTGCGCAGGCACCTCGCCAGGCTTGATCACCGGCGTCTTGCCCTGATCCGGCGGCGGCTGCGTCATACCCTGGTCACCACTGGGCGGCGGCTGCAGCACGCCGCCGCAGGGACCGAGCGTGCTGGTCGATTCGCCGCCGCCATTGGCGACCGGCGGCTTCTGACCATCGTCCTGAGGCTGCGCCTGGCAAGGCGCGGCAGGGCCGTGCTGGTCGCTATTGTCCTGCGCGGCCGCCGGGTCGACCAGCGCCAAGAGCAGCACGCATGGGATGAGGGGGAAAGTCTTCATGGTCCAGCTCCTCTGGATTCATCTCCTTGGCAAAGCAGACTAGTCCTTGGCAAAGCAGACTGGCGGCAATTGGTTCCACTGAAGCTGGAGTGGTTGCTGGAACCTGGCAGCCGGAAGTGAGTTCCACCTTCTCGACGCTAAGCCGCCCAGAGGAGGCAATCATGGAACGAAACAGAAAACCCAATGACGAGGTCGAGGCGCCACCGAGCAAAAACGATGCCCGCGACAGGATCGCCAATGATGAAGTGGAAGCGCCGACGCCGCGCCGGCAGGATTGGGATGCGCTGCGTGGCGCAACGGTCCTACCCGACGGAGCAGATGAGGAAAGCCTGCCGGACACCACCGGTGTCGAGAAGGAAGGCGAACTGCCCGAGGAGGATGACGACAACCCCTACCAGGACAGTGACGATGCCTTGCCCGACGACGCCGAGGAAGCCGCCATTGGTCACGACCTGGCGAGGCGCGGCGGCCCGTTCGACGACGTGTAAGGCAGCGACCGCGGACTTTCGAGAGGTTTCCCGGGACGTCCACGCCGTCACCAGTTGGACCAAGTATGAGCTGAAGGCGATGCCGGAGCATCGCGATATTTCGAAGGATCCGGCTGGCCGGATCCTTCGTTTAAGGCGCCTTGGCGGTTTGGCTTAGCCCTTGTGGTCAAGGGCTGGACGGCGACAATCTCGGCACCTTCGACAGCCGAGAAGCAGCCGAGAAGCACGAACGCGAAGCCCAATATTTCAAGCGCCGTCGAGGCCGCTCGCCTGAAATCTTCAAAGTGCGCAAGAAATCCCCGCCGCGGGCGGTGCAGACACGCTCCGGCATCGCGGCGCTGCGAACCGGGCCATCGACCGCCGGCACTTGAGTGCCGACGGGCTCTGACCTTCAATTCGACCCGGGATCGCCGAGCGCCTCGGTGACGAAGGACGCCGCGATCAGGTCGTCGGCGTCGAGGCGTAGGGAGCCTTCGACACCTCCCATGATGGCTGCGACCTTCTGGAAGGTCTGCATCTCGTGTTCAGTAACGCTGGCGTCTCGCATCCTGGCTTTCAGATCGGCGATGCGTCGGCCCAGTGAGGCCGACGTTCCGATTTCTCTTTTCGACATGGTGGCCTGCTCCTCCCCCAACCCATGCTGTGGACGTACTCAAGTCTGCCTATATATAAGGCAGCGCGAATACAGTCGCCGCAACGCGCGATATCTGGGAAGGTTCCGGCGCCAAATAGTCACGAAATAATACGTGGTGGGACTCGGGTATGTTAAACGCCGACGCGGCGATAGACACCGCAGCCAGCGGCTGCGGCCATCGGCCTGGCCAACCCGTGTCGCGGGTCGCGAATGCGGGTCGGACTTTGATCGCCGCGCGCGAACAGTCAGCGAGAGGCCGGAACCACGCCGGACACCGAGCGCGCCGTTTCGGGCGAAAACACCACGAAAGCAAAAACCAGAACGGCAGCGGCGATAATGAGCGAGCCGCCGGCGACGATCGGTTCAAGCGCCGGGTTTCCCTGCAGCATCACATACAGCGCCGGCAGCATGATCACCAAGCCGAGAGTGTAGAGCCCGTAGTGGATCATGGCGACGCGACGCGCCGCCTTTTGCGGATTGAGCGCGTAGTAGCCGCCGAAGATGGCGCTCGTCACCCAACCGAGCAGATTGATATGCGCGTGCGCCGGAAAAGCGGCGTGGTCGCCCGAGATCGCCATCTGCAGGCCGGCCGCAATCCCCAACATCAGGAACAAGATGGCAGTTTTGAAAAAGAGTTCTGAAACCCTCGGCATGTCATTTCTCCCCCTATGCGGTCTGCGACCGCTTGCGACCTGGAGAATACACCCACGCGCAGAAATTTTCCACGCCCCGGTTATGGGGCCATGCCTGCACAGCTTTTTGCACGCTGTTCGACTTTTCTGGCTGCCACAACCCGGCGCCGCCGCGCTACGGCGTCAGCAAGATGTCGGCGCCCGCTCGCTCGTCGAACACCACCGCGCAGCCGCGCCCCAGCGCCACTGCCGACAGCGCGTTGGCCACCGTCTCGTCCGGCGATACGAAATCACCGGTCAGCACTCGCAACTCCTCCACCGCCCTGGCCATTGACACGCAGTGCCCGGCAACGCGATCGCTCGTGCAGGCGTCAATGACGCTGACGAGGTCGATCATCGCGAACTGGCCCATACCGGCCTCCACAAAAACAGCGTCCCGTCGCGGATATGAACGCCGAGGCGAGAGACAATGTTCCGCAGGTCCGATGCCCAGGCGGAGCACTCGACAGCCCGACCTGGAACGGGCCGGCCGGCGACAACCACTTCGCTTGACAACAGGCCCTGTTTGTTCTCTATTTGTTCGGCAAAAACGCCTCTCACAACAGACGCGGCTAATGCTGCAACGCCGCAAAGGGAACGGTCGGGATGGAGCCCACCATCCTGCATGCGGATCTCGACGCCTTCTACGCCTCGGTCGAGCAGCTGCTCGACCCGGCGCTCAGGGGCAAGCCGATCGCCGTCGGCGGCGGCGTCGTGCTTGCCGCTTCCTACGAAGCCAGGGTTTTCGGCGTGCGCGGCGGCATGCCCGGACGACGCGCGCGCGAGCTTTGCCCCGGACTGATCTTCGTCGGCGGCCATTTCGCCGACTATCAGCGGCTGGGCGACGCCGCCATCAAGGTGCTCGACGATTTCACGCCGCTGGTCGAGCGGATTTCCATCGATGAAGCCTTTGCCGATGTCGCCGGCTGCACGCATCTGTTCGGGCCGCCGGCCGAGATCGCCGCCACGGTGCGTCGGCGCGTCCGGGCAGAGCTCGGCCTGCCGATCTCGATCGGCGTGGCGCGCACCAAGCATCTGGCCAAGATCGCCTCGCAGGTGGCCAAGCCCGACGGCCTGGTGGTGGTCGATCCGGACACCGAACTTGCCTTCCTGCATGATCTGCCAGTCGGGCTGATGTGGGGCGTCGGCCCGGCGACCAGAGCGCGGCTGGCCGAGATCGGCATCGAGACCATCGGCCAGTTGGCAAAGACGCATAGCGGGGCGCTGCGAAGGTTACTCGGGCCCGCCGCCGGCGAAAAGCTGGCGTCGCTGGCATGGAACCGCGACCCGCGAAAGCTCGAAACCCACAGGCCGTCGCATTCCGCCGGCGCGCAGTCGGCGCTTGGCAGACGGCCGGCCGAGGCGCGTATCTTCGGACCCGTGCTGCTGCATCTGGCAGACCGGGTCGCAAGCCGGCTCAGGGCGAAATCACGGCCCGGGCGCACGGTGACGGTGCGCGTGCGTTTCGCCGATCTGCACGCTGTCACACGCTCGCTGACGCTCGATCAGCCGATTTCGGCAACCGCGATGCTGGCCGAAATCGCCGGGGAGCTGGTGCGCGGCGTGCTGGCCGCCAACCCTCGGGAGAAGACCATCTCGCTGCTGGCGATCTCGGTGTCGCAGCTGGAAGAAAGTGCCGAGCTGCAGTTGGAGCTGCCGCTCGGGCTTGCCGATGAAAAGCAGCGGCCCGGCAGCAGGCAAGGCCTGGCGCGCTTTGGCGCCGACCGCGCCATCGACAAGATCCGCCAGCGCTTTGGCAGAGAGGCTGTCGGCTATGGCGCCGTGGCGCTGGAAGCCCGGCGCTCGGTTCCCGACGCCTTCCGCGAACTGGCGGAGAAGGAACTGTGAGTGCGGCGCGACGGCAAGGCCAATGTTTAGGCTGGACCCCTCCGCGCTGCATTGCCGCTCTGTTTGAGCAGGCCGACCAACCAGGCCAGACCCGCCGCAGTTTCGGACATTTTTCGCACCGCAACCCGGCCAGCCATGCACGCCCAAGAACAACGCTTTGTCGATGAAGGTGGACTTGCAGTTAGCGCATCGGCGCCAAGAAAAACCGGGATGGGACAGCGAGGCCGCGAAGGTTGACAGTGCCGATCCGTCTGGCATTATCGCGTAAGCTTGGAGGATTCACTATGAAGAAAACCTATTCGAAGCCTGTTCTGATCAAAAAAGGCAAGCTTTCGCAGGTTACGGCGCTCGCCAATGGAGCGGGTTCCGGCCCGATCGAGTGAGGTCGTTGAGTCGGACTTTCGCCTGATCTGGCGGCCCGCCTGACACTGGAGATGCGGCATGAAGAAGACCTATTCGAAGCCGGTGCTGGTCAAGAAGGGCAAGCTCTCGCAGGTTACAGCCGACAATGGTAACGGCTCCGGGCCGGTCGCAGTCTAGCAGCCGATTATCCGACGCCTCGTGCCGTCTGGCCGGGAACAGGGCTTTGGGTGCCCGACGTGGAGAGTGGAAAATGAGGAAGACCTATTCGAAGCCGGTGCTGGTCAAGAAGGGCAAGCTCTCGCAGATCACCGCGAACGGCGCTTCTGCTCCTATTCCGGGCTAAACTCGTTCCCCCGGTAGATCGAGATCCTCCTGACAGAGTCGGGCGGCTTGATCGTTTCCAGAGCATGATCTCCCGCAGGCGGCGGGACCGTTCAGCGCACAACCACCAGATCGTCGAGCACGAGCTGCCAATAGTGGCTCGTTGAAAGGCGCACGCGCGTCACCGCCGCCAGCATCGGCGCATAGTGGACGGGCGCCAGTGCCGACAGGACGATCGTGTCGCTGGCGATCAGCCGGTCGCCAAGCCAGCTCTCGACCAGTGCGGTTTCGCCTTCGGACTTCAACCATGCCGCTGTCAGCATCACGGAATGGAACCCGAACGGTTTGTCGCTCGAGAATTCGGCCGGGTGTCCGCTGCTCGTATAGCAGACATGGTCTCCCGAGATATTGCCGTTGACGTAGCCTTCGCTGCCTTCGGTATGATCGCACGCCAGTGCGTTCAGGTTGAACCAAGTCAACCCGGCATAACCGGACGGCACCTTGCGCAGGCCGCGCGTCGTGACATCGTCGAAACCGATGGCCTGCAAGGACGCGGCGCTGTCGACTGCCGCATTCTCGGGCGACAGCAGGCCGAGCTCGGTCGGGTAGGCGGACAAGGCCAGTCGTCGTTCCATGCCATCGCCGGTGACTTCGATCGCGTCGGCGTCATCGGGCAGATCGAGACGGAAGCCAGCTCCAGCACTTAGCGGATGCACCGCCACCTCTTGCCCTTTCGCCATCACCGAGATGCTCGCCGAAGCACCGTCCGCTACGCGGCCGCTGAGCCGGCGTATCGCAAACAGGCCGACCGGCTGCAGCATTGCTTCCGAGGCCAGCCCGGTGGGCGAGCCCGGCAGCGGCCGGAGGTGCTGCGACTGGACCTCGTTGGCGCTGCTGGAGCGCCAGCCGGGCGGAACCGACACGGTGAAGCGGTAGCTGCCCGGCACATGGATGGGCGCGGCCCGACGTTTCGCCGACGCCAGGAAATTGGCAAAGCCGCCGCGGTTGCTCCGCGCCGCGGCGACGAAGCGGCCGTCGCCATCATGCAGTCTGACCATGATGCCGGCCATCGGGCGGTCGCCGAGCCCGTAGCGGCCGTCGCGATCGGCATCGAAATAGACAAAGGACGAATGATTGAGCTTGCCGTGGTTGCCCGACCAGTCCCGGCGCACGGCGTAGTCGTTGGCCGGATCTTCACGAAGCCGGGCTCTGAGACGAGACCGCGCCAGCCGCCAGGCGAGAGCCGCAACGACAGCGGCGAACCCGACAAGGAGTATTGCCTTGATCACGGACGGCTCAAGCAATGCTGTCGGCCCTGCTCATCTGGATCTCCTGCACATACATCGATCCATATATCGATGCTGCAGGCGCTTGAGCAACCGGACACGGGACCGGCGGACATGGCGTCGGCCTCATATACCCATCTCGGGCAACTATTCCGGCGACGGCACCGGCGGCTTGGTGGTCAGCGCGGCGCCGAAGGCGGCGACGACCACGGCGGCGACGCCCGCGCACTGCAGCGGGCTCAGGGTCTCGTGCAGGAACAGGAAGCCGGCCAGCGCGCCCAGCGCCGGCTCCAGACAAGTCAGCGTGCCGTAGAGCCTGGCCGGCATCCGGGTCAGCGCCACCATCTCCAGCCAGAACGGCAAGGCGCTGGAGAACAGCCCGACCAGCAGCGCGCTGACCAGGATCGCGGGTGCGATCAGGCCGGTACCCGCCTCGGCTAGGCCGAACGGCAGGGCGAGAGCAGCGGCAATGACCAGCCCGTAAGCCGTGGTCTGGCTGCCAAGCTCGGCGCCCGCCTTTTGCGCAAAGACGATGTAGAGCGCCCAGCAGCCGCCGGCGGCCAGCGCCAGCATCACGCCGATCGGGTCGAGTGCACTGCCGGAGTGGATGAAGGGCGACAACAGCAATATGCCGGCAACGGCCAGCACCACCCAGACGAAGTCGGTGGCGCGCCGCGACGACAGCGTCGCCACGAGCAGCGGGCCGGAGAATTCGAGCGCCACCGCGACGCCGAGCGGAATTCTGGCGAGCGCTGCATAAAACAGCAGGTTCAGCGCCGCGAGGTTGACGCCGTAGGCGATGAGCCAGGGCAGCACGGCGCGCGACGGCCGCACCCGCCACGGCCTCAGCACCGCCGCCAGCATCAGCGCCCCCACGACCAGCCGCAGCGCCGTGGTGCCGTTGGCGCCAATCAGTGGAAACAGGCCCTTGGCGAAGGTGGCGCCGATCTGGATCGACACCATGGCGCCAAGCAACGCGCCGATCGGCAAGCCCTTCGCTTCAGCTGCGGCAATCGGCGTCGACGTCAATTCCAGTCCCTCCCCGCGCGACCAGCCGGCCGTAGCGCAGGCCGGAGATAGGGATAAAGGGCCTGGCTGTCGTGTGGCACGAGCGGGCTGTTGATAGGGCAAGGGTGGGAGGCGAACGCCGACGCATTTCCTCTCCCCGTCGATCAGGGGAGAGGTGTCGAGCGTAGCTCGACGGAGTGGGGGTCGACCGTTCATCCGCCTGATTGCCTGCTTGCAGGCGTTTCGCCCCTCGCTCCGTCGCTCCTGTTTTGCGGCGACCGTGGGTTTCATGAGCGCCTTCCCCCACTCCGTCGCCGCTTCGCGGCGCCACCTCTCCCCCTCGGAGGGAGAGGAAAAGAGGCTAGCTCGCCAGCCCATACACCAGGCTCACACGTCCATCCGAAAGCGCCTCGGCCTTGCGCAGTTCCAGTCCGTGCCGGGCGTGCACCGTGCCGAACAGCGCCTTGCCGTCGCCGGCGAGCAGCGGATAGACGATGAGCCGCATTTCATCCACTAGCCCCGCCTCGATCAGGCTGGCGGTGATGCGGGCGCCGCCCATGAGATAGATGTTCTTGCCGGGCTCGCGCTTCAGCGCCGCGACGTCGTCGAGGCTGCGCAGGAAGCGCGTCGAGGCCCAGGCGGCCGAAGTCATGGTGTTCGACAGCACATAGTGCGGGGTTTTCGCGGCAAAGCGCGCCCATTCGAGTTCGGCCGGGTCGACCAGTCTGCCGGTCATCGGCAATGGCTGGTCCGGCTCGTTCTCAAGGATCGCGCTCCAGTAGCGCTCATAGCCGGCATACATGACGCCGCCGAGCAGGCAGGCGTCGATCTCAGGCATCAGGCTGTATTCCTCCGACCAGTTGTCGACCCAGTCGGCGAAGCCTTCGGGGCCTTCCATCTTGCCGTCGATGGAGATCTTCATTCCGGTGATCAATTTACGCATGACTTCCTCCTTCGGGCTTGCGGGATGCAAGCACGTTGCCTGGTTTCACTTCCGATGACGCGCCGCGGTGTCTGGCGAAGGCGCGTGTTTCGCCGGCCCTTGCGCCGGCATCCGATGCAAGGGATCGATGGGGCCCGGTCGGACCGGGCGACGCGTCAGGTCAGGGTCAGGCCGGCAGGCGCCGGTCGTATTCCGCCACGATACGGCTAAAGCTGTCCCAGAACGGTTCGGGCTTCTCGGCCGCCACGCGGGCAACCAGGAGGTCGAGATGCACGTGCCAGCCGGCGGCATGCATCATCAGGCTCGAGCGGTCCGGCAGGCGGCGGTGGACCAGGGTGAGCAAGACGTCGTCGCCGCGCTGCGCCAATTCGAAGGTGACATTGCCGCTGCCGTTCCAGGTGATGGTGAGCTTGCGCGGCGGATCGCACTCGACGATCTGGTTGTGCATCCGCTGCTCGCCGCCACCGAAGCTGGCCGGCCTGTCGCCGGGCGGGTCGGTCAGTTCGTCGTTGCGCCAGACCAGTTCGAAGGAAGAGCCTTCCTCCATCTCCATGTCGCCGGCCGCCAGCCATTTGCGGCGCAGATCGCTCTGCGTCAGATATTCCCAGACGCGCTCCCTGGTTCCGGGCAAGAGCCGTTCGATCCTCAACGTGGCCGGCTGGATCAGCTGGGCGTAGCCGTCGAAGCTGTTCATCTGATTCATCGGTCGTCTCCCTTGGAAGGTGTTGGCCTGGGTGATTCCGGCTTGGATGGTTCTGGATTTGCCGGTGCCGGCATTGTCTGCGTTGTCGACGTTTTGCGCCCCGCCTCCTCGCGCAAAAGCTGTTCGAGGACATCGAGGCGGCTGTTCCAGAAACGCGCGTATTGGCCGAGCCACTGATAGGCGGTGGCCAGCGGGCGTGCCTCGAGGCGGCAGACATGGGTGCGGCCGCGCACTTCACGCCGGATCAGCCCGGCATGCTCCAGCGCCTTGATGTGCTTGGAGGCGGCGGCCAGCGACATGGCAAAGGGCTGTGCCAACTCGCTCACCGTACGCTCGCCGCCGGCGAGGTGGTTAAGCATGTTCCGGCGCGTGGCGTCGCCAAGGGCGTGAAAAACCTGGTCCATCTGGGGCGTCTCTAATTCAACCATGTAGTTGAATATAGAGGCGAGATTTTAGATAGTCAACTAGTTGGTTGAATGTTTTTTGGCGAGAGGAGCTGGCCCCCTACCTCCCCCTTGTGGGGAGGTCGGACCGCAGGTCCGGGCGGGGGTGCTTGGCGCAGGCGAGCGCGAGGAGCGCAATCTCCCCCCTCGTGGGGGAGATGTCCGGCAGGACAGAGGGGGGCGCGAAGGATCGCTACGTCTCAGCGAATCCAGATCTTCGGCAAAGCCGTTGCTACATGTAATTGACAGGCCAGCGGGACAGCGCCCCCCTCTGGCCTGCCGGCCATCTCCCCCACAAGGGGGGAGATCAGCAGCTTCAATCTCACCCCGCCATGGCCAGCGGCACCGCGCTCTTGTTGGGGATCTGGATGTCGATCTCCAGCGTCGACATGGTCTCGCCGCGGTCCATCGAAACTTGCAGATAATCCTGGTCGATCTGCACGTGCTTGGCGATCACCGCCATGATCTCCTCGCGCAGGATGGAGACGAGATCGGGCTGGCTGCGGTTGCGGCGCTCATAGGCAAGCAGCACTTGCAGCCGTTCGCGCGCCACCGGCGCGCTGGTGCGCCGCTTGAAGATGTCGAGCAGGTTCATGCCGCCCTCCTTCCCAAAAGACGATCGAGGAAGCCCTTGCGCTCGAAGGGCACGATGACCGGCAGCTGTTCGCCCTCGAGGCGCTTGGCGGCGTCGATGTAAGCCTTGGCGGCGGCATTGAGCGGCTCCGACAGCGTCACCGGCGAACCGAGGTTGGAGGCGCGCAGCACATCCTGGCTTTCGGGAATGATGCCGAGCAGCGGCACCGACAGGATCTCCAGCACATCGTCGATCGACAGCATTTCGCCCCGCGCGGCGCGTCCCGCATCATAGCGCGTGACCAGCACATGCTTGGCGATCTGCTCGCCCTCCTCGGCCCGCAAGGTGCGGGAATCGAGCAGGCCGATGATGCGGTCGGAATCGCGCACCGACGACACTTCCGGATTGGTGACGATGACCGCCTCGTCGGCAAAGCGCATGGCGAGCTGCGCGCCGCGCTCGATGCCGGCCGGGCTGTCGCAGAAGACATAGTCGAACACCGAGCGCAGCTTGCCGATGACCTCGGCCACGCCCTCCTCGGTCAGCGCATCCTTGTCGCGCGTCTGCGAGGCCGGCAGCAGGAACAAGGTCTCGACCCGCTTGTCGCGGATCAGCGCCTGCGACAGCTTTGCCGAGCCTTGGATGACGTTGACGAGGTCGAACACCACGCGCCGTTCGGCGCCCATGATCAAATCGAGGTTGCGCAGGCCGACATCGAAATCCACCAGCGCCACCTTCTTGCCGGTCTTGGCGACCGCCGCCCCCAGAGCCGCGGTAGAGGTCGTCTTGCCGACGCCCCCCTTGCCCGAGGTGACCACCACTACCTTGCCCATCAATAAAGCCTCCGTTGTTGTTCGTTATGTCGTTGTCGGGCGAGACGCATTAGCTGAAAGGGGCGATGCGCAGCATGCCGTTGTCGAGAAATGCCTGCACAGGCTTGCCCCGGACTGACGGGTCCATCTCCTCGGCCGTGCAATACCAGCCATCCACCGAGAGAAGTTCGGCTTCGTTCCTGCGGCAGAAGACACGCGCCGCCGTGTTGCCTTGAGCGCCTGCCGAAGCGCGGCCGCGCAGCGTGCCATAGACGTGGATCGAGCCGGTGGCGACGATCTCGGAGCCGGAGGCGACGGAGCCCAGCACGATGACGTCGCCATGCGGATGGAAGATCAGCTGGCCCGAACGGATCGGCGAGCGGATCATCAACGTGCCGGCGTCCGGGGCCTTGGTGTCTCGAGGCTGCGTCTTGGCATCGCTCGCCGGTTTCAGATCGCCCGTCTTCAAATCGCCCGCCTTCAAATCGCCGGCCTCTGCCTTGATGTCACCGGCCGCCTTCGTATCGCCTGCCGGCGTGGCGTCCTCCGCCCTGCCCGCCTTGCGGCTGGGCTGCAGCAGCCCGTCGGTGGTCGCCTCCTTGGCGCCGACCAGCACTGGCGGCAGATGCGTGCCAAGCTCGGCGCCACCATCGAGTTCCATGGCATAGATGCGGATTCCGCGCTGGCCGAGCAGATCGACCAGCGCTTCGATGGCCACGACATCGGGCTTCAGCACGTTGAGATCGAGCACCACCGGGCGCCCGACAAAATAGCCCGGCGAATTGCCGACCCAGCGATCGAGGCTCTCCAGCCAAACGTCCAAAGGCGCCTCCGGCGTCAGCGTGAAAGCGACGAAGGAGCGGGCGCGAAAGCGAATGGATTTGGCCTCGAGGGGAGCGGCAAAGGTCACGGCGGGCGATTCCTTACTGATAGGTAAACGCTAGCCGTGGTATGGTTAACGAAAGGTTAACGGGAAGGGGTATTCGCGCGCTGCGAAAGCTGCCTTTCCGGACAGCCGGCGCCAAGCATCCTGCCACCCTTACAAAGGCACCAATCGACGCGCCCCATTCCCGGCCACCAGCGAGGCAAGTTGCAATCGCAACGGCCGCAACGCAGCAAGTGTCGGCGCAGATTGTTAAAAATTTCATGTATTGCCCAGTGCCTAATACTTGCGCGCCGCCATACGCCGCGTAATGTTGGCGCGGGATGGGTTAATGGGGGAAATTATGAACGTAGTGTTTTGGCACTATCGCTGCTGGCTGGCCTCGCCGGGTGCGCCACGCCGCCCGACAAGATTGCGGGCGTTCCGAATTCCGGCCCCTGCACCGCAGCCGACCGGCAGCGCCTTGCCGTCATATCAAATCAGCAGAACAAGTCAGCATCCGGCGATGCGCTCGGCGTCTTCCTGATCGGCGTGCCGCTTGCGTCCATGTCGGGAGGCGACCACGAGGCCGAGATCGCGATTCTTAAGGGGCGCTGTGGGCCGCCGAAGACGTAAGTGCGGATCATTGAGCCGGGTAAGTTCACAGGAGGTGAGTGGTGAGACAAGATCGAAGCAGGCGCGCAGCCAAAGCAAGCGCCGCAATCGGCGCGCTGGTACTGGCAAGCATATTCCTTGCGGGATGCACTACAGTCTCGACCGCCAACAAGGACGGATGGCAGAACAAGACCACCGCTGTGCCGCTCGACGAGGCGATGAGGCGACAGGGCTTCATGCCGGCGAGTATGGACTGCCGGATCGATGGCCGCCAGATTTATGGGTCTAGGTTTACCTGGAAGCCCAACCCGAAGAACAAGCGCTGGGAGTGGCAAGTCGGCGAACCGAATTTCGTCGCGGCCAATAGAGCTGCTATGCTGAAACTGGGACTTCACCGTGTGTCCCACAAGAGCGTTCGCGACCCCGCTACCGGCCAAACAGTTGAATGCGCGATCTGGACGAACTAGTCGACAGTTCGATGGGAGAGGATGGCAGAGTCATTTTGGCGTTCGCGATGGCCGCGGCATGTCGATGACATCTCCTGTAGACAGCACGGGCTGCCCCTACCCCCAGAGTGGTGCAGGCACTAGAACAGGATCATTACATTTTCCGCCCAACCGGCCGAGTGAGGAAAAACCATCATGGTTTCGCACAGGATAGCATTTATCGTGCGGGACCGCTCGCTGGGAGCGAGAGACCTTGTGCGAGTGGTTCGGGACGCTTCTAAGACATTCAAAAACGATCCAAACTCTGTCGACGCTGCCAACGCTTCTGACGACGCGTGGAAAGCCATGGTGGGCCTGTTTGACGTGCTCCGAAATGAACAAGATCACGGAAAGCCAATACGTTACCAAATGTCGGAGGACACCGGCCAGCCATTTAGGGGTGTTAGTCACCTGGAACTTCTTGCCATGCTGGGCTCCTGCCGAATCGACCGTAAACATCCGGGCATCAAAATTCTTAGCCTGCGGGATGCACTTAACAAGATTGCCCATCATAATAAGGAAATCTCGACGTACCGACTTGATGGCCGGGGTGCTCACTATCTCGTGCTGGCCGGTCAGGAGGGGAATAAGCAGTGGGTCGCTGAATTCTTGGTATCGAGATTTTGCAGGAACGCTACGGCCGCGATACGGGCACTTTGAGGCTTCTCAAAACTATTCCGAGTCTTAATCGTAGCGAGAGGCACGCAAACACAACGCTCCATCCCTACACAGGCGTGAGTGGAACGGGTAGATGTTGAGTCATTATCTGCGCGTCGGCAATTGGATTCGGAATGAGCGGAATATTTCTTAGCCATGCGGTAGCAGACCGACACCTCGCGGAGCTGTTGGTGGACTTCATGATGGATGCGATCGGCGTTCCAAAAAGTGAAATCTTTTGCTCCAGCCTGACTGGCTTTGGCATCCCGCTCTCACACGATTTCAACGAGGATATGCGAGATAGAATCCAGCAGCCAAAACTGGTTATTCTACTGATGACACCAGCCTATATGGACAGCCCCTTCTGTCTAATGGAGGTCGGGGCGGCCTGGGTAAAAGCTTTTAAACCACTCCCTGTCGTCGTGCCTCCTGTCACCTTCGCGCAAGTGACAAGCACGATAGGGCTCAAGCAGGGCTGGAACATTACAGATTCTAAGAAGCTACAGGAGGTGCGCGATACGGTGCTCCAAGCTCTGGGTATCCAGGGTCACGACAATCATACCTTTGACCGTAAGAAAGAAAAATGGCTGCACGACCTGGCCAAGCAGTTAAAAAAGCTGGCGCCATCACCTAAGGTGGCTCGTGCGGAATTAAAAAACGCCGAAGCAGGCAAGCTCGCGGCTCAAAAAAAGCTTGCGGCGAAAGCCGAAGAAAATGCGCGCTTAGACGCAAGGCTCGAGGCGTTGAAGGCATTCCAACCTTCTGCTCTCATTATTGAAGACGAGCCTATCATTGCCATGGATATAGAAGAGCTGCTTACGAAGCAGGGCTTTAAAGTGGTCGGCATAGCCAGAACTGAGCGAGAGGCTCTTGACCTTGGCCTGCGCCTGCGGCCCGACATCATCACCACCGATATACAATTGGCCGACGGCAGCTCCGGCATCGATGCGGTGAATACCATTCTCGAAACAATCAACGCGGGTGTGGTATTTGTAACGGCCTTTCCAGAAAGGCTGCTCAACGGAAACAGGCCGGATTCCTCGTACTTGGTCACTAAGCCATTTGGGATGGAGGTTCTCGCCGAAAAGGTGAAGGAAAGTTATGCGGACCTGTTGAGGCAGCGGGAGTATATCGAGCGTAAATAAAATCACGTAGCGACGTGCAGTCACCGAGAGCGATGACGCACCTCGTGCACAATCGCAGCAAGGGAAGCGACTGGGAGAAATGGCGGCGGAGGTCGACGCCGCCAGATACTGAGTTCGCGATTTACGCCTCGGGCGCAGCCTGCGCTGCATCGTAGTCAGCTTCCCACACCAACCGCTCCGCAATCAGGAGGTCAACCCAAGCATCGTTGTAGGTGTAGCTCTTATAGGCCTTGTGATAGATGCAGTATTTCTTATTGGTCTTATCGCCCTTGGCCGGGCGGGCTTTGTGCTTTTTCCAAGCCGCAGTGTGATCACTCACCGAATATGCGTATTTGCATTTGCCTTGAACGGCGTGGGCAACCTCCGTCGGCTTATGCGGATAAAGATCGTCGGAAATCTTGTATTTCTGCAATACGTTATGGACCACCTGCCCTTCTTCTGAATCCGGCAAGAGAAATTGGATATGCGATCCGCCTTTTGAGGCGCTGTCGAGCGTGTAAACGACCTTGAACTGATATTCCAAATCCTCCAGCTCCTCTTCGGTTAGATCGGCAGATACCAGCGCGTCCAGAGCAGATATATGCGCTGGCACATCGTAGCCCTGAAGCTGTGCTGCGTGGTCGATCTGAAGCTTGCCAAACTGCAATGCGACCGAGATCTCATTCTGAAGGGTCAACCGCGGTCCAAACCACTCCACTATGGTCTTGTCGAAATTCAGTGAACAGGCCTGGAAGATCGAAAGCCATTTCGGGTCGCTCCGACCCATTAGGCGGTGTTCCACCTCATCTCGGATCGACTTTATCGTTCTCAGGTTGTTCCTAATGCCCTTGCTCAAAGGGCAATCCGGGCGGCTGAGCATAAAGCTCAAGCCGAACGACGTGCCATCGGCGTTTAGCGTGGGAATGCTTTTGCGCTCGTAGTGCTCATGCAGCAGGTACGTCCAGGCTATGTTCGCCATTATCGCGAATATGCCGGTTTTAAAATTGTAGGTGCTGCTATTGAAGATGGTCACCGCAAGGATCATCGCCTCACGGGCACGAATGAGCCGCTCGTCTTCGTAAAGGTTCAGGCCGGTAACCGGAGCGAAACTCTCCTTCTTCTTTTTGAAGAATTCAATTTCAGCGTCCGTTGCGGCGGCAATGGCGGCATTTTTCTTGACTGTCGTGATGCGGCCGAAATTCACAGTCGGCTCACGTCCGAAGTTGATTAGGGCATGAATGTCCTGGTTTCGTTCGCCTCTCGCGAGGAGACCCTTGATGACGCTCTTCTCTTCTGCGTCAAGTCCCCGAAGTTTTGGCATGTGTCGCCCCTCCCACAAAACCCAATGGAACTTAGGCAGGTCTGGCGAAATCTGCAATCATGATTGAGCAGTGCAAGTAAACGGTTTGACGGCTCTGCTGTGACAGCACAGTATTTCGCTTGTAAATCTGTCTGACTGAGACCAGGGCGTGAAACCATCACGAGCTGCTTGTACGGCATCCGAAGCGGTCGAGTGTAGCTCCGGGCCTACGAACCACGCTACTCGTGCTGATTGGAGGGACGGCTTAGGCCGCTCCCGGCAGGACTCTGGAACTTTCTATCCAATTCAGTATGTATGTTGGCGGCGAGGATGTCCGCTTTCAGTGGACGGTTCCGACTGCCCAAAATGACCGGTAGGAGACGCAAAGCTGTCAGAAAATGACGGCCCTATGTCGCGCGCCCCAATTAGGCCTTTCCCCGCCTCCCCTCGCTCCCCCTCGCCGCCTGCTCAACCGCCGCGCGGTCCGTGCCCAGTCTGTCGATCAGCTCCTGCGCTTCCTCGCCCGATATGCCGGTGCGCATGGCCAGTTCCTCGACCGCCAGGATGTCGGTGCTGGCGATCTCGCGCGGCAGGGCGTCGTCGGCGGTCAGCGGCAGCGCCGCCTCGCGGTCGATTTCAGCCTCGGCCCGGTGCCAGTGATGCTCGGGGTCGCCAGTGCCTTCGCGCTCCCAGATCTGGTAAGCGCGCTGCTGTATCTTCTGATGCCGGTCGTCTTCCATGGTGGTTCCTCCCTGGGTTTTTGAGGACGATCCGGACGATCCCAGAAATCGCGCGGTCGCAATCGTTCGCGGCGCCCTTCGCGCTGGCTATTCGCATTGCCGTCTCGGCCCGCCGGAATATGGCTGGTAGCTGTTGTCTTCCGGACGGTACGAGCGATAGCGGCTGAAGCAGGAGGCGACATGGTCCGCGTCGCCGCCGGCGGCCGCGTAGGCGCCTTCGCCCTCGACATAGCTTGCCTCTCGCGGCGCGGCGCGGTCAGCGGCGAGATAGGGCGAGACGCAGGTGCGCTGCTGTCCGCTATAGGACATGTAGCTGTTGTCGTCGGGATCGTAGGAGCGGTATCGGCTGGCGCACCAGGCGAGATGCGGCGGCGGCAGTTCGGTCCGCGCGATGGCGCCGGTGACTGTGGGATCGGGCTGCTGCCTGGCCGGGTCCTGGGCTGGCTCCTTGGCGGCGATGTCGGCAGGCGCGGACTGCTCGGGCGGCACACGTTCGAAGTCCTGCGCCGTCTTGTCCACCGGCCGCGCTTTCCGGGTCCACAGTTCCGCCACGCTGACGGTGGGCCTTGCCTCCCGCACAGGCTTGGCGGCAAGCAGCCAGGCTGCGAAAACCAGCCCGCTGCCGAACACCGCAAGGGTCAGCACGAAGCCGCCGACCAGTCCCAAAATCGCTTTCACTCGACACTCCTTGTGTCCCTGCCAATAAAATGCGGGACATCACGGCTTGTTCCAGAAAAGCAGGCGCGAGGGACCTAAGTCTGACCGACCGACAACCGGCAGCTCGCCGAGAACCGGGTGCGGCGCGATTTTTTTCGACGGTGAAAAATCAAGGGAGCGGTCGAGCAGCCATTGGGCAAGATCACGTCCCGGCTATTCCGCCGCCTCGGCATAATCCACGGGCACATAGTTGAGGATCGGCCCAAGCCAGCGCTCGGCATCGGCCAGCGGCATGGCTTTACGCCGCGCATAGTCCTCGACCTGGTCGCGTTCGACCTTGGCGACACCGAAATAATAGCTTTCGGGATGGGCGAGATAGATGCCGGAGACCGATGAACCCGGCCACATCGCATAGCTTTCGGTGAGGCTCACGCCGGCACTGCGCTCGCCGTCGAGCAGCCGGAACAAGGTCGCCTTCTCGGTATGATCGGGCTGCGCGGGATAGCCGGGCGCCGGGCGGATGCCGCGATAGGGCTCGCCGATCAGTTCGTCGGGGGCCAGCTTCTCGTCTGATGCATAGCCCCAGAATTCCTTGCGCACCTTCTCGTGCATGCGCTCGGCGAACGCTTCGGCGAAACGATCGGCCAGCGCCTTGACCATGATCGAGGAATAATCGTCATTGGCGCGCTCGAAGCGCTCTGATATCGCCACCTCCTCGATCCCCGCGGTGACGATGAAGCCGCCGATATAGTCCGGCTTGCCGCTGTCGGCCGGCGCGACGAAATCCGACAGCGCGACATTGGCCTTGCCGTCGCGCCTGGTCAGCTGCTGGCGCAGCGTGAAGAAGGTCGCCAGTTCCTGCGAGCGTGCCTCATCGGTGAACAACCTGATGTCGTCGCCGACGGTGTTCGCCGGCCAGAAGCCGATGACGCCGCGCGGCGCAAACCATTTCTCGGCGATGATCTGCTTCAGCATCGCCTGCGCATCCTCGAACAGCTGGCGCGCGGCCGGTCCTTGCTTGTCGTCCTCGAGGATCTTGGGATAACGCCCCTTCAGCTCCCAGGTCTGGAAGAACGGCGTCCAGTCGATGTAACGCGAGAGTTCAGTCAGGTCCCAGTTCTCGAACACTTTCACGCCCGTGAACGAGGGCTTCGGCGGTTGGTAGGCGCACCAATCGACCTTGTGCGCATTGGCCCTCGCTCTGGCGAGCGGCAGCCGCTGCTTGTCGGCCTCGGAGCGGGCATGCGCGTCGGCGACCTTTTTGTACTCGGCCCGCAATGTGTCGACGTAGCCGCCCTTGGTCTCGTTCGACAGCAAGGATGACACGACGCCGACGGCGCGGCTGGCGTCATTGACATAGACCGTCTGTCCCTTGGAATAGCGCGGGTGGATCTTCACCGCCGTGTGCACGCGGCTGGTCGTGGCGCCGCCGATCAGCAGCGGAATGTCAAACCCTTCACGCTCCATCTCGGCGGCCATGTGCACCATCTCGTCCAGCGACGGGGTGATCAGGCCGGACAGGCCGATGATGTCGACATTTTGCTCGCGAGCCGTCTGCAGGATCTTCGCCGCCGGCACCATGACGCCGAGATCGATGATCTCGTAATTGTTGCAGGCCAGAACGACGCCGACGATGTTCTTGCCGATGTCGTGGACATCGCCCTTTACAGTCGCCATCAGGATTTTGCCGGCTGTCTGGCGCTCGCCATTGTCGATGCCATTGGCGGCGTTGGCCAGTTTTTCGGCCTTCATGTGCGGCAGCAATCCGGCCACCGCCTGCTTCATCACGCGCGCCGACTTCACCACTTGCGGCAGAAACATCTTTCCAGCGCCGAACAGATCGCCGACGACATTCATGCCGGCCATCAGCGGGCCTTCGATGACATGCAGAGGCCGCTCGGCCGCAAGCCGCGCCTCTTCGGTGTCGGCGTCGATGAATTCGGTGATGCCGTTGACCAGCGCATGGGAAATCCGCTGCTCGACTGTCCAGTCGCGCCAGGCGAGATCGCGCTCCCTGGCTTCCTTGCCGGCCGTGCCCTTGAAACGCTCGGCGATCTCCAGCATGCGTTCGGTGGCGGTGCCGCCGGCCCTGGGCGCGCGGTTGAGCACGACGTCCTCGCACGCTTCGCGCAGCCCCGGCTCGATCGTGTCGTAGACGGCGAGCTGGCCGGCATTGACGATGCCCATATCCATGCCGCGCTGGATGGCATGGTAGAGGAACACGGCGTGCATCGCCTCGCGCACCGGCTCGTTGCCGCGGAAGGAGAAGGACAGGTTCGAGACGCCGCCCGAGATATGCACATGCGGCAGCGTGGCGGTGATCTCGCCGGTGGCCTCGATGAAGTCGACGCCGTAATTGTCGTGCTCCTCGATGCCGGTGGCGACCGCGAAGACATTGGGGTCGAAGACGATGTCCTCGGGCGGGAAACCGGCCTGTTCGGTGAGGAGTTTGTAGGCGCGGGTGCAGATCTCGACCTTGCGCGCCCTGGTGTCGGCCTGACCGGCCTCGTCGAAGGCCATGACGACCACGGCCGCGCCATAGGCGCGCACCAGCTTCGCGTGATGCAGAAAGGCTTCCTCGCCTTCCTTCATCGAGATGGAGTTGACCAGCGGCTTGCCCTGCACGCATTTCAGCCCGGCCTCGATGATCTCCCATTTCGAGGAGTCCACCATCACCGGGACCCGCGCGATGTCAGGCTCGGCGGCGATCAGGTTTAGATACTCGACCATCGCCTTCTTCGAATCGATCAGGCCTTCATCCATGTTGATGTCGATGATCTGTGCGCCATTGGCGACCTGGTCGCGCGCCACGTCGAGCGCCGGAACATAGTCGCCCGCCGTGATCAGCTTTCGGAACTTGGCCGAGCCGGTGACGTTGGTGCGCTCGCCGACATTGACGAAGGGAATCTCGTCGGTCAGCGTGAACGGCTCCAGCCCGGACAGGCGCATCTTGCGCTCGATCTCGGGGATGGCGCGTGGCGGATATTTCTTGACAGCCTCGGCGATGGCGCGGATGTGGTCCGGCGTCGAGCCACAGCAGCCGCCGACGACGTTGACGAGCCCTTCCCGCGCAAAATCCTCGATCTGCGCGGCCATGAAGTCCGGGCTCTCGTCATAGCGGCCGAATTCATTGGGCAGGCCGGCATTCGGATAGGCGCAGACGAAGGTGTCGGCGGCGCCTGAAATTTCGGCCAGATGCGCGCGCATCGCATTGGCGCCGAGCGCGCAGTTGAGGCCGATGGTGAAGGGGTTGGCATGGCGCACCGAATGCCAGAAGGCGGTCGGCGTCTGGCCCGACAGCGTGCGGCCGGAGAGATCGGTGATGGTGCCGGAAATCATCACCGGCAGGCGCACGCCCTTTTCGATGAATATCTCGTTGCAGGCGAAGATCGCCGCCTTGGCGTTCAGCGTATCGAAGATGGTTTCAATGAGAATGATGTCGGCGCCGCCGTCGATCAGGCCGCGCAGCTGCTCGCCATAGGCCAGGCGCAGATCGTCGAAGGTGACGGCGCGGTAGCCTGGATTGTTGACGTCGGGCGACATCGAGGCGGTGCGGTTGGTCGGCCCGAGCGCGCCGGCGACGAAGCGCCGCTTGCCGTCTTCCTGCTGTGCCCTCGCCGCTGCCCGACGCACCAGTCGCGCGCCGTCCCGGTTCAGCGCGTAGACGGCATCCTCCATGCCGTAGTCCGTTTGGGCGATCGAGGTCGAGGAGAAGGTGTTGGTCTCGAGGATATCGGCGCCAGCGATGGCGTATTGATAATGGATCTCCTTGATCGCCTTCGGCTGCGTCAGGATCAAGAGGTCGTTGTTGCCCTGCTGGTGGCAGGCGCAGCCAGCGAAAGCCTCGCCGCGGAAATGCTCCTCGTCGAAACCGAGACCCTGGATCTGCGTGCCCATGGCGCCGTCGAGAATGAGAATGCGCTCGCGCGCCGCCGCCGTCAGCGCCGCCAGCACTTCGGACCCATCGGGCCTGGCCGCGACGGGGCCGAACAATGCGTCCAGCGATGCAGAATTCTGCGACATTTTTTATCCTTGAGGCGACAACCATCACATAAGGATATCTTTATGTCAACATACGGAATGCAAGCGAACGCGTCGTGGCGATAGTTCGGTGCGATCGGTCATCCCGATCGACAATGTGACGGCGGCGATCATTGGCGCCGCTGCGCCGTGCCTACACCACCACGTCCCGATACAGCCTCACCTCGCCGTCCTGGCCGCGGATGCGCCAGTCCTGCCCGTCCCGGCCCTCGACATGGCATGGCCCGAGCGGCACCTTGCCACCGCCTTCCGGCAGGTCCAGCACATAGACCGGATTGCAGATGCCCGACAGGCGGGCGCGCAGCGCGCCGGCCAGCGCCTGTCCCTGCGCAATCGTGGTGCGCCTGTGCGCCATGCCGCGCGCGAGGTCGCCATGGTGCAGGTAATAGGGTTTGACGCCGAGCCGGTACATCAGTTCGCGGCAGAGTTCCTCCAGCACCTCGACCGTGTCGTTGACGCCCTTGAGCAGGACACTCTGGTTGAGCAGCACGAAGCCTGCCTGGCGCATGACGCGGCAGGCCAATTCGGTGGCCGGCGTGATCTCCCGCCCATGGTTGAAATGGGTGACGATTGTGACCATCAGCCGGCCCTGCAACGCGCCAACCAGCCCCGGCGTGATGCGCGCGGGCAGTACGACAGGCACGCGCGTGTGGATACGCAGCAGCCTCACATGCGCGATCGCCTCGATACGGGCGCGGATTTCGGCCAGCGCCTTGTCCGGCAGCGAAAGCGGATCGCCGCCGGTCAGGATCACTTCGCGGATTTCGGTATGGGCTTCGATATAGGCAAAGGCGTCTTCGAGCGCCTCGCGCGTGTAGCCGCGGCCGATCGAGGTCAGAGACTCCTTGCGGAAGCAGAAGCGGCAAGAGACCGCGCATTGGTAGGTCGCAAACAACAGCACGCGGTCGGCGTGGCGGTGCGTCAGTCGCGGCACCGGACTGAAGGCATGGTCGGCGATCGGATCGTCGAGCTCGCCTTCCGTTTCCGTCAGCTCATCCGGCGATGGAATGACCTGGGCGCGGATCGGGTCGGCGGGATCGTTCCAGTCGATCAGGTCGAGATAGGTTTTTGGGGCACGCACCTTGTGGCGCGTAGCCGCCTCCTGCGCCGCCGCGTGCTCGGCGGGTGACAGCGGCAGCGAGGCGAGATCGCGGACGTGGCGCACGCCCGCGCGGATGTCGTTTTGCCAGGCGGTGTCGGCATCGCGTCCTTCGTCGGCTGTGGCCGAGTCATGGAAAGTTGAGTCTGGGATCATTGGGGCCTCGGGGCAATTCTGGCGGTGCTATCGGCCGGATGGACGGTTCGGTCAACAGCAGTGGCTCGGCGCGGATTGTCGCTGCGCTGCGATCCTTCGCATCCCCGACTATCGCCGTAATCGACCAGCGCAGCAATTTCAGGCAATCTCACCGATAAGGCGCTCCAAGGGGAGATGGGCGCCGCCTAGGGAGGATCGCCATGAGCAAAATGCCGCGTTATGAGGATGCCGTTCAGCGCTTTCGCATCGAAGATGAGATCGCCCGGCTGTATGGCAACCCTAGAACCGGCATCAATGCCTATGTCGAATGCTGCGGCCGCTACACCGGACAAAACCGGCTGGCGCTGCGCGCGATCTCGGCCGGCGGCGAGCTTCGCGAATTCAGCTTCGACGATCTCGCCGACATGTCCGGGCGCGCCGCCAATGTGCTCAAGGCCGCCGGCGTCGGTGCCGGCGATGTCGTCGCCGGCATGCTGCCGCGCGTCCCCGAACTGGTGGCGCTGATCCTCGGGACGTGGCGCATCGGCGCGGTCTACCAGCCGCTGTTCACCGCCTTCGGTCCGAAAGCCATCGAGCACCGCCTCGGCTATAGCGGCGCCAGGATCGTGGTGACCAACCCGGCCAATCGCGGCAAGCTCGACGAGGTCGAGACATCAGCGCAAATCGCCACCATCCTTGGCAATGGCGGTGAGCTACCTGCAGGCGACATCGATTTCCGCGCCGCGCTTGCCGCCGCCTCGCCCGAGTGCCAGCCGGTGATGCGCAAGGGCGACGACTTGTTCATGATGATGTCGACGTCGGGAACGACCGGCCTGCCCAAGGGCGTGCCGGTGCCGCTTCGCGCCCTGCTCGCCTTCGGCGCCTATATGCGCGACGCGATCGGCTTGCTGCCCGACGACATCTTCTGGAACATCGCGGACCCCGGCTGGGCCTACGGCCTCTATTACGCCATCACCGGCCCGTTGCAGCTCGGCATCGCCACGACCTTCTATGAAGGCGCCTTCAACGCCAAGAGCACTTACGACATCATCGAGCGGCTCGGCGTCACCAGCCTTGCCGGCTCGCCGACCGCCTATCGCCTGCTGATGGCGGAAGGCGCGGAAGCTGCGGCCCGTGTCAAAGGCAGACTGCGCGTGGTGAGCAGCGCCGGCGAGCCGCTCAACCCGGAAGTCATCCGCTGGTTCGACGCAAATCTCGCCGCGCCCATTCACGACCATTACGGCCAGACCGAGAACGGCATGATGGTCAACAACCATCATGGGCTCTCGCACGTCGTGCGCGTGGGCTCGGCCGGCTTCGCAATGCCCGGATATCGCATGGTGGTATTGGACGAGGCCGGCAACGAGCTCGGCCCCAACCAGCCCGGCATCCTCGCCGTCGACATCGCGAAGTCGCCGCTGCGCTGGTTCGACGGCTATCACCAAGCCGAGACGCCAGCGATCACGGGCGGCTACTACCGCACCGGCGACACGGTGGAGTACGAGCCGGACGGTTCGGTCTCCTTCATGGGCCGCGCCGACGATGTCATCACTTCGGCCGGCTATCGCATCGGCCCGTTCGACGTCGAAAGCGCGCTGATCGAGCATCCGGCGGTCAACGAGGCGGCTGTCGTCGGCGTGCCCGATCCGCAGCGCACCGAGATCGTCAAGGCCTTCGTCGTCCTGGCGCCGGCTTACAAGGGCAATTCGGAGCTCGCCGAAGAGCTGGCCCAGCACGTCAAGAAACGGCTGTCGGCGCACGCCTACCCGCGCGAGGTCGAGTTCATCACGGAACTGCCGAAGACCCCAAGCGGCAAGATCCAGCGCTTCCTGCTGAGGAAGGCGGAGGTGGAGAAGCGCAAGGCGTGATTAGGCGCCAATCTCCCCCCTCGAGGGGGAGATGTCGCCGAAGGCGACAGAGGGGGTCGTTGCGCGTGAAGCGCTAACGTCGTCTCGCGCTGCAAAAGGAGTCAGCGCTTCAAGCGCAACGACGCCTCTGGCCTGCCGGCCATCTCCTTCCTCAAGGGGGCAGCTCCAACGCCGTCTTTTTTCAGCCCAATGTTGTCATGTATCCTTGGAATCGAACGTAGAGCAGGGTTTATATCATGCGGTGGGTCTGGACGTTTCTGTTTGCGCTGGTGAGCAGCGTGGCTTTCACGGCCTCGCCGGAGGACGACTATGTGGCCGCGCGTGACAAGGCGATTGCTGATATCGCGGCGCTGAACAGTGCGAACGCGGCAATCGAGACCATCGACGCTGAGAACGAGAAGGCGCTGGCCGACCTCCAGCAGCGTCTTGCCGGCATTATCGGGCCGCTGGCGGTCAGGGACTTTCCGCCAACCGGCACAATCAATATCGAAAGCCTCAGCGACTCCGATATCGGCTATGGCATGCTCGATGGGCTGCGATACACCAAGGGCGACGACGGCCCCAGCCTGGTGGCAACGACGCGAGGGCTGCTGGAGCGCTGGCTCCAGTCCAGAACCGCCGAGACCGACGAAAGTTTCAAACTGCCCGCCGGCATCGATGAGGCGCTTAAGCTGGATGCCTTCTATACCCAGGCGATCAACAGCGACGCCGCCTTCGAGGGAACGCTCGACTTTCCATTGAAGAAACCCGAAGGCGCCGACATCGCCTTCGCACGGCTCGGCGGCTGGACGCAGGACGTCGGGCCGATCTATGAGCAGGAAGTCATCGTTACGCTCGTCAAAGGCAACAGCGTGAGAATTATCGCAGCGCCGGCAGCCCCTGCCGTTCCGAAGATCGCCGCCTGCGACGCCGTGTGGGCTGCTGCGGACGCCGCCGCGCAGAAATTCCAGGAGGCCTACCAGGCATCGGACCTGAAGGACGAAAAAGCGTTCGAGTCCTCCAACGCCGCCTGGGACAAGGGCGACAGCGACTACCGGGCCTGCATGGCGCAGCGCCTGCCGGCTGACCCGGCTTTCCCGGCGCTGCTCGCCCAGGCGCAGGCGCTGGCCGATCAAATGGCTGGGAAGTAAGCCTCCCGCAAGGGCCCGCGCGGCAAGATCAGGCGGCTTGTTGCAATCTGAGGCGAATATGACTTCGCCGCTGGGTTGCAGAACGCTGCAACCTGGCGTCCTACTTTCGGACACTCATTCAGATTTCGGCTGGACCCTGGCAGCCAAAAGCTTACCGTTTGTTCTCGGATTCGTCTCGAAGCTCAAACTTAAGCTTTAGCTACTATGGTCGACCGAAGGACTACTGTCCTGGAAAGGTCTTCGGATCGAGTTGGCAGGTGCAATGCTCAATTCCGGCCGGTTGAAACGGGCCGTTTTTTCTTCCGCCAACTTGCCGGCGGCGATTGCCTTTGTCGTGCTTCTCGTCTGCGCCCTGGTTGCCGACCAGAGGAACAGAGAGGTCTCCGATCAGCTGGCGCGCGCCGACGTCCTGGCCAAGGTCAACATCATACGCGCCAAGCTCGAAGGCAACATAGGCGGCAATCTCCAGCTGGTTCAGGGTCTCGTTTCGACAATCGTTACCGAGCCCTATATGGGCCAGCAAAGATTTGCGGCACTCGCCCGTAATCTGTTCGAGCAAAAATCGCAGTTGCGCGATATTGCCGGCGCCCCCGACCTCGTCATCGCGCTGATATATCCGCTGGAAGGCAATGAAAAAGCCATCGGGCTGGACTACCGCAAGAGCGATACGCAACGCATGGCCGCGCTTCGCGCCCGTGACCAGCGCGCGCTGGTGCTCGCCGGGCCGGTCAAACTGGCGCAAGGCGGACGTGGCTTCATCGGCCGTATCCCGGTCTTCGTGCCGACGGCGGGTGGCGGCGACCGTTTCTGGGGTATCGTCTCGGCCGTGATCGATGTCGATCGGCTCTACGCTGCCAGCGGACTGACCGACCCTGATCTGGATATCGATGTGGCGCTTATCGGCAAGGATGCGCTCGGCGGCGGCGGGGAACTGTTCTTCGGCGGCGATAATGTCGTGTCCGGCAATCCGGTGATGGCAGAGGTGCAATTGCCTTCAGGCTCCTGGCAAATTTCAGCCATACCGAAGGGCGGCTGGCCGACCGCTCCGAAAAATGAGTGGCTGTTGCGTCTGCTCATGGCGCTTGCCGGCGCGCTGGTGGTGCTGCCGATCCTCGTGGCAGGACGTCTTTTCGGTGAGCGGCAGAAAAGTGACGCCGAGTTGAGGCGCCTGTCCCGGCGGCTGGAGCTGGCGTTGGAAGCCTCTGCTATAGGCGTGTGGGAGCACGATACCGTCAGCAACGAACTCGTATGGGACAACCGCATCAACGAAATCTATGGCAAACCCGGCGGCGGCAAGACCCGTAGCTATGACGACTGGGCGCTGGCGATCCATCCCCAAGACTTCGAACGGGCTAAAGCAGATTTCGATTCGGCTGTTGCAACACAAGGCCCCTACTCTTCGCAGTATCGGCTCCTGCGGCCGGACGGCACCATTCGCCATGTGCGCACCCGCGCCAGTTTCTTCCGGGACATCGACGGCACGCCAAAAATGATCGGCGCCGAATGGGATGTGACAGGCGACGTGCTGCTCAACGAGAATCTCGTGCGTGAACGTCGCCTTTCAGAATCGAAAAATGCCGAACTGAACCTGGCCAAAGCCCGCATCGAGCATGTCGCGATGCATGATTCGCTGACCGGTCTGCCCAACCGTCGGTATCTGGACGAGATGCTTGCCGAAAACCGCGAAGCCGACGGCCGTGCGGCGTTGCTGCATCTCGACCTTGACCGGTTCAAGCAGATCAACGACACGCTCGGCCATGCAGCGGGCGATGCATTGCTGGTGCATGCTTCGAAAGTCATCAAGGCTAGCGTCGGCAGTGCCGATTTCGTTGCGCGCATCGGCGGCGACGAGTTTGTCGTGCTGAGCCATGGACGCGACGACAAGGAACTCGCCGCGCTGGCCGACCACATTATCGATGCGATGCGCCAGCCGGTCGACTATCTGGGTCACCAGTGCCGGTTCGGCGTCAGCATCGGCATTGCGGCCAATAGCGGCGTCGATGCAAGGCAGTTGCTTGTCAATGCCGATCTGGCGCTGTACCGGGCGAAAGGCCGCGGCCGCAACCGCTACGAGTTTTTCAACGAAGAGCTGCAGAGCGAGATCGTGCGGACCAAGCAGACCGCCGACGAGATTCTGGGCGGGCTCGAGCGGAACGAATTCATCGTCTACTATCAGCCGCAGTTCGACGCCAAGACGCTGGAGATCGTCGGCGTCGAGGCGCTGTCGCGTTGGGATCACCCGCAACGCGGCATGCTGACCCCCGACGCCTACATCAAGGTGGCTGAAGAACTTAATGTCGTGGCGCTTATCGACCGCACCGTCCTGGAGCAGGCGCTCGATAATTTCGAGCGTTGGTCGCGCAGCCACCTCAACATCCCGCGCGTCTCGGTCAACGTTTCCGCACGGCGCCTGGAAGACAGGGACCTGATCAAGGGTTTGCGCAAGCTTCCCATCAAGGAAGGGACCGTGTCGTTCGAACTGGTGGAGTCGATTTTCCTCGACGAAAACGACGAGCTGGTCAGCTGGAACATCGAACACATCAAGGGGCTCGGCATCGACGTCGAGATCGACGATTTCGGCACCGGGCATGCCTCGATCGTCTCGCTGTTGAAGTTGCGGCCCCGTCGCCTCAAGATCGACCGCCAGCTGGTTACCCCCATCACCAGCTCAACCGCACAGCGGCAGCTTGTGTCGTCCATCATCGACATCGGCAAGTCGCTCGGGATCGAAGTGATCGCCGAGGGCGTCGAGACGATGGAGCACGCGCGCATCCTGAAAGAGCTTGGCTGCGACATCCTGCAAGGCTTCCTGTTCGGCTACCCGATGGATGCCAAAGTCTTCAAGGCCTTCGCGCAGTCGCGCAAATGGCTGGCGGCGAGCTGACAAATCCTGGCTTTGCTGGACGCAAATGCGGACGCAGGACCTGCGTCAGATCCGCAGCCCCGGCGCCTCGTGCCCGGTCCTCTCCACATATTCGGTATAGCCGCCGCCATAGGTGTGGATGCCTTCTGGCGTCAGTTCCAGCACGCGGTTGGAGAGTGCGGCCAGGAAATGGCGGTCGTGCGAGACGAACAGCATGGTGCCTTCGTATTGCGACAGCGCCGTGATCAGCATCTCCTTTGTGGCGATGTCCAAATGGTTGGTCGGCTCGTCCAGCACCAGCAGATTGGGCGGATCGAACAGCATCAACGCCATCACCAGGCGCGCCTTTTCGCCGCCCGACAGCACCCGGCATTTCTTCTCGATCTCGTCGCCGGAAAAGCCGAAGCAGCCGGCGAGTGCCCTGAGCGGCGCCTGGCCGGCTTGCGGAAACGCGTCCTCCAGCGTCTGGAACACGGTGCGTTCGCCCTCCAGCACCTCCATGGCGTGCTGGGCGAAATAGCCCATTTTCACGCTCGGCCCCCGCGCGACCGTGCCGGTGTCGGGATCGGAAGCGCCTGCCACCAGCTTCAGCAGCGTTGACTTGCCGGCGCCGTTGACGCCCATGATGCACCAGCGCTCGCGGCGGCGGACCTGGAAATCCAGCCCCTCATAGATCGAGCGGCTGCCATAGCCCTTGTGGACGTTCTTCAGCGTCACGACATCCTCGCCGCAGCGCGGCGCCGGCTGAAAATCGAAATTCACGATCTGACGGCGCTTGGGCGGCTCGACACGATCGATCTTGTCGAGCTTCTTCACCCGGCTCTGCACCTGGGCGGCGTGTGACGCCCGCGCCTTGAAGCGCTCGATAAAAGCGATCTCCTTGGCCAGCATGGCCTGCTGGCGCTCGAACTGCGCCTGCTGCTGCTTGTCGGCGATCGCCCGCTGCTGCTGGTAGAATTCGTAATTGCCGGAATAGGCGGTGAGCGAACCGGCGTCGATCTCGACCACCTTGTTGACGATGCGGTTCATGAACTCGCGGTCGTGCGAGGTCATCAGCAGCGCGCCCTCATAACCCTTCAGGAACTGCTCCAGCCAGATCAGGCTTTCGAGATCGAGATGGTTGGACGGCTCGTCGAGCAGCATGACGTCGGGCCGCATCAACAGGATGCGGGCCAGCGCCACGCGCATCTTCCAGCCGCCGGACAGTTTGCCGACATCGCCGTCCATCATTTCCTGGGAAAAGCCGAGGCCGTCGAGCACTTCGCGGGCGCGGCCATCGAGCGCATAGCCGTCGAGCTCCTCGAAACGATGCTGCGCCTCGCCGTACTTCTCGATGATCTCGTCCATCCGGTCGGCCTGCTCGGGATCGGCCATGGCCGCCTCGAGTTCGGCCATTTCGGCCGCCACGTCGCTGACCGGCCCGGCGCCGTTCATCACTTCGGCCACAGCACTATGGCCCGCCATGTCGCCGACATCCTGGCTGAAATAGCCGATGGTGACGCCGCGATCGACCTGCACCTGGCCTTCGTCGGGCTGTTCCTGGCCGGTGATCATGCGAAACAGCGTCGTCTTGCCGGCGCCGTTCGGGCCGACAAGGCCGACCTTCTCGCCCTTCTGTAGCGAGGCCGAGGCCTCGATGAAGACAAGCTGGCGGCCGTTCTGCTTGCTGATGCTTTCAAGACGGATCATGCGACTGGAAGAACCTTGGAGGATTTTCCCCGGCCCTTACGCGATCGGCCGCGCCAGAGGAAGCGCCCATTTGACGCCGCGCGCAAAAGCCGCTGCGGTCCGCACCTCCAGAATGCAAAACAGCCCGCCGCGCGATTTTGCGCAACGGGCTGTTTTTGAACCAGCTTCTGTACTCAGTTCGGTGCGGGCACTTCCGCTTCTATTGACGGCACCTGCTGGGCGGCGAGCGAGGCGAGCTTGCCCCGTCTGACGAGTGTCGGCTTCTCATAGGATCGTTTCATAAATTCCCCTCTCTTACACAAGCGGAGACTGTTCCGCCGAACTCGCCATGTCAATAAGCAGCCGGTAGTGAAGTGCTTTGGCTGTGTCCGACGAATTGTCACTTCGCGTCGTGGAAAATGATCCCCACTGTATGCCGCCTGCCGGAGCGCAGGCGGCTGACGCCGTGCCTGAGGTTGACGCGGTAATGGCCTTTCGTGCCTTGCACCGGGCGGTTGTGGACAGCAAAGATCACCGCATCGCCCCGGGTCAGCGGCACCACTTCGGCACGGCTTTGCATGCGCGGGCGCTGTTCGGTCAGGACGAATTCGCCGCCGGTGAAATCCTCGCCCGGCTGCGACAACAGGATTGCGACCTGCAGCGGAAAAGCGAGGTCGCCATAGAGGTCCTGATGGAGGCAGTTAAAGTCGCCGGGGCCATATTGCAGGAGAAGCGGCGTCGGCCGCGTTTGGCCGCTTTCGTGGCAAAGCTGGAGGAAGGCGGCGTGGTCATCGGGATAGCGCCGTGCCGCGCCCATGCGTTCGTTCCAGTCGTTGGCGACGCCGGCCAGCCTGGGATAGAGCGCGGTGCGCAGGCCACCGACCAGATCCGGCAGCGGATAGCGGAAATAGCGGTACTCGCCCTTGCCGAAGCCATGGCGGGCCATCACCACATGGCTGCGGAAATGGTCCTCATGCGGATAGAGACCGGCGATCTCGGTGCACTCCTCGGGTGAAAGCAGCGCCGGCATGACGGTGCTGCCGTGGCTGTTCAGTTCGCCGATCAGAGCACTCCAGTCCTGCGCTGCGACGCGCGCTTCGGCCGAATGGGCTGCGCGTTTGGTGCTTATCGAATGGATGGTCATCGATGCCTCCTTTGATGTGATCAAAGTGGGGCGAACGGCGGGCGTGAACCACCCGATTCCTGCGGAGGTGAAGCGCGATCTTCCCCTTCGCCCCCTGTGGGAGAAGGGAAAACGCGCTTCACCGCTTGCGATACACCTCCAGCTCCGGGTCGAGATCAACGCGCACCGCATTCGTGAACACGCAGGTCGCCACCATGATGCCGGCGAAGGCGACGAGGTTGACCAGCAGTGTGTCGTCGTAGCCAGCCTTGAGTGCCGCCCAGACATCGTCGGGAACGGCGTTGGTATCGGCAGCGACTGCCTTGCCGAATTCGATCAGCAAAGCTTCGTCGGCGCTGGGCTCGATCGCCTCGGGATCAAGACCGCTGTCGATCAGCGCGCGGCGGAAGAAGGTAAGCGGTATCTCGGCGCGGCATCTCTCGGAGATCGCCAGCGACAACAGCCAGACAGCGCGGTCGTCGAGTGCGGGCTTGAGCAGATCGCGCAGGGTGACCCATTCGGCATAGATGCGGTGGGCCGCCGGTGAATGCAGCAGGATGCGCTTCATGTTGGTCATGCGTCCGCGCAGGCCAAGCTCCCTGTCGTGCTCGGCGCGGATGTCATGCGATGCCGAGGCGTAGTCGATCGGCGGGATCATGGCCATGGGACGGTCCTTGGTTGGTGGCAGCGAGGCATTCTGCGAAGCCCTCACCCAAGCGTCGTATGCAATTGCGGCGCGGCGCGCAGCGTGTTGGACACCGTGCAGATCGCTTCGGCGTCCTCGACGATCCGCTGCTTGGTCGCAGCGTCGAGATCGCCTGAGATGTCGAGCCTGATGTTGAGCCTTTCGACGCGCGACGGCTCGTCCTTGGCCTTCTCGCCGCTGACCTCGGCGCGCACCTCGCCAAGCGCGGCGGCAACCCCGAGGCGGGAGGCGGCGATGCGCGCGCTCAGCACCATGCAGGCGGCGAGCGAGGCGTAGAGCAGGTCGAGCGGATTGAAGCCCGGCGCGCTGATGCCGGTGACGACATCGACTGCACCGCCGGTCGGAGTGGTGATGGAAGGCAAGCCGCCGGGCTGCAGCGTCGCCGTCGCGCCGGTGACGCGGGTTCTGACCTTCAACTCAGCCATCGCAAAAACCTTTCAGCCGGCAGCCCGACAAAGATCAGGGGCACTGTGGCGCGCACACGAGTGCGATTTGCACACGCGTTGCGGTGCCGACCAACATGCATGTGATTAGACACGACCGGCAAACAGGTGCCTACTGCATTGTCCACGGGGATGGGGATAACCGAGGAGAGGCCCATGATTGCGCTCAATGTAAACGGCGAGGATCGCAGTGTCGACGTGCCGGACGATATGCCATTGCTGTGGGTGCTGCGCGATGTCATCGGCCTGACCGGCACGAAGTTCGGTTGCGGCATCGCCCAGTGCGGCGCCTGCACGGTGCAGCTTGACGGGCAACCGGTGCGATCCTGCGTGTTGCCGGTCGCGTCGGTTGGGTCGCGCCATGTCACCACCGTCGAGGCGATCGGAGCGACGCCATCGGGTAAGAAAGTGCAACAGGCATGGCTCGACCTTGAAGTGATCCAGTGCGGCTATTGCCAGTCCGGCCAGATCATGTCGGCCTCGGCGCTGCTGGAGCGCAACCCCGACCCGAGCGACAGCGATATCGATGCCGCCATGTCCGGCAATATCTGCAGGTGCGGCACCTACACGCGAATAAGAGCGGCCATAAAACGGGCCGCGAAGGCCTGAGGGAGATAGCCAGCCATGAGCAAGCCGTCCTCCTCCCCCACCCAAAAATTCACCTCGCGCCGTGCCTTCCTGCAGGGCAGCGGCCTTCTGCTCGGCTTCACCATGCTGGGCGCCGGCACCAGGCCCGGTTTTGCCGCCGCCGAGCCCGTCGAGGGCGACGTCACCGCCGCCTTTTCACCCGATGCCTTTATCCGCATCGACAGCGACGGCAAGATCACTTTCATCCTGCCCAACATCGAGATGGGACAAGGCACCCACACCGGTGAAGCGACGCTGATTGCCGAGGAACTGGAAGTCGGCCTCGACCAGGTGAAGGTCGTCGACGCACCGCCCAACGACAAGCTGTACGCCACCGCTGCGCTTGGCGGCCAGGCAACGGGCGGCTCGACCTCGATGCGGGCTACCTGGGAATCGCTGCGCAAGGCAGGCTCCGTCGCCCGCACGATGCTGGTTGCGGCAGCAGCCGCGCAATGGGCGGTTCCGATTTCGGAATGCAGCGCCAAGCTTGGCGTGGTCACGCATCAGCCGACAGGCCGGCAGCTGGCCTATGGCGCGCTCGCCGACGCAGCCGGCAAGCAACCGGTGCCGAGCGACGTCAAGCTCAAGGACCCCAAGGATTTCCAGCTAATCGGCAAGTCGCTGCGCCGGGTCGACACGGCGGGCAAGGTCAATGGCGCAGTGGTCTACGGCATCGATGTGCGCGTGCCCGGCATGAAGGTGGCGACGGTCGCCGCCTGTCCGGTGATCGGCGGCAAGCTCGGCGATGTGGACGAGACGGCGGCACGCGCCGTCCCAGGCGTGCGCGATATCGTCAGGCTGGACAATGCGGTCGCCGTGATCGGCGATCATTTCTGGGCGGCCAAGAAAGGCCTCGAGGCCCTCACCATCACCTGGGACGAAGGCGCCAACGCCAGGCTTTCAAGCGCCGATATGATGAACACGCTGAAGGCTGCGTCCAAAAACAAGACACCGATCATGGCGCGCCAGGAAGGCGACGTCGCCGGCGCGCTGAAAGCCGCCGTCAAGACGGTCGAGGCGAGCTATGAGCTGCCGTTCCTGGCCCATGCGCCGATGGAGCCGGTCAACTGCGTCGTGCATGTGCGCGCCGATGAATGCGAGATCTGGCTCGGCACCCAGGTGCCCACCCAGGCGCAAGGCTGGGCGGCACAGGTCACGGGCTTTCCGCTCGACAAGATCATCGTGCACAATCACCTGATCGGCGGCGGCTTCGGCCGCCGGCTTGTCGCTGAATATGTCGGCCAGGCGGTGGCGATCGCCAAACAGGTGAGCTACCCGGTCAAAGTTATCTGGACGCGTGAAGAAGACATCCAGCACGACCTCTACCGGCCGACCTACTACGATCGGATATCAGCCGGTCTCGGCGCCGACGGCTTGCCAACGGTGTGGATCGACCATGTCGCCGGCGGCTCGGTGTTGGGCAATTACATCCCCGGCGGCTGGCCGCAGGACAAGCTTGATGACGACGCGGTTGAGGGCGCCGCCAAACCGCCCTATGATCTGCCGGTCATCCAGGTCGACTGGGTGCGCGAGGACCCGCCGGTGCCGATCACCTGGTGGCGCGGCGTCGGACCGACGCACAATGTCTTCGTGGTCGAAAGTTTCATGGACGAACTCGCCAATGCGGTGGGCAGGGATCCGGTAGAGTATCGCCGGGCGCTGACGAAGAACCAGCCGCGGGCCGCAGGCGTGCTCGAGCTTGCGGCCGAAAAGTCGGGCTGGGGCTCGCCGCTTCCGGCCGGCAGCGGCCGCGGCATTTCCCTGCACGATGCCTTCGGCAGCTTCATGGCCGCGGTGCTGGAAATCTCGGTGTCAGCGGCCGGCGAGATTACGCTGCAGCGCGCGGTGGTGGCCGTCGATTGCGGCATCGCCATCAACCCAAACACGGTCGAAGCCCAGATCGAAGGCGGGTTGATCTTCGGCCTGTCGGCGGCGCTCTACAGCGGCATCACTTTCAGCAATGGCCGCGTCGACCAGAGCAATTTTCACGACTACCGCATCCTGCGCAACAATGAGGCGCCGAAGATCGAGGTCTATCACGTCAAGAGCCTGGAATTGCCTGGCGGCATCGGCGAGACGGCAACGGTTTCGGCCGGCCCTGCCCTCGCCAACGCGATCTTCGCCGCGACGGGAAAACGCCTGCGCAGCCTGCCCATCGACCGCAACCAGCTGAAGAGCGACGGCGCCGACAAGACCAGCGTGTCGATGGTGCCGCCGCCCGCAGCACCCTTGCTGGCGGTGCTGGCGAACAGCAGGGAGCGCCCGGAGACCGGCATCGAAACCGAAGCCGAAGCGCTGTGAGGGCCAGGCCATGAGAAGTTTGGTCCGTATCCTCCTCGCTGTCGTGGTCGTCATCGCCGCCGGCGTTGCGATCTTCCTGTTCAAACCGGCGTCGCTGCCGGACGTCTCCGTGGCGGCAGCGAAACTGCCGACCGGTCAGGCGCTGATCGATCGCGGCGAATATCTGACGCGCGCGGCCGATTGCGTCGCCTGCCACACAACCGGAGGCGGCACGCCCTATGCCGGCGGCCTTGCCTTCAAGCTGCCGTTCGGCACCGTCTATTCCCCAAACATCACCGCCGACAAGGAAACCGGCATCGGCGACTGGAGCGACGCGGAGTTCGTGCGTGCCTTGCATCAGGGCATCGACAAGCAAGGCCGCAATCTCTATCCGGCCTTTTCCTATGCCTCCTATGCCAGGATGGCCACGGAAGATGCGCTGGCGATCAAGGCCTATCTGTTCAGCCTGCCGCCGGTGCACGCCGAGGCGCCGAAGAACGATCTGAGTTTTCCGTTCAACCAGCGTTATGTCCTGCGGTTCTGGAACCTGTTGTTCGTTCCCGACGGTCCGTTGCCACAAGACGAAAAGCAGAGCGCGGAATGGAACCGCGGCGCCTATCTCACCGAAGCGATGGCGCATTGCGGCGAATGCCACACGCCCCGCAACCTGTTCTATGGGCTCGACAACAGCAAGAAATTCGCCGGCGCCGAACTGCAGGGCTGGAAGGCCTACAACATCAGTTCGGACAAGACGACCGGCATCGGAAGCTGGAGCGAGGAGCAGCTGTCCAACTATCTCTCCAAGGGTCATGCGGAAGGGCGTGGTGCGGCCACCGGCAACATGGGCGAAGCCGTCGACTACAGCCTGCGCCATTTGACGCCGGAAGACATCAAGGCGATCGTCACTTACGTAAAAACCGTTCCGCCGCAAGTCAGCAGCGACAAGGCGATCGTCGAAGTCGAGCCGCCGGCAACACTGACGACGTCCATCGCCTACGCTCCGTCTGCCGATTCAGTGGCGCAAGGCGGGCTCGGCCTGAAGCTGTTCCAGGGCGCCTGTGCCAGCTGTCACGGATGGAACGGCGAAGGGCTGCAGACACCTTATGCGGCGCTGCGCGGCAGCCGCACGGTCAACGACCCCGATGGCACAAACCTCATCCAGGTCATCCTGAAGGGCGCGCATATGACGACGCCGCTCGGCAAGCAGGCGATGCCGGCTTTCGCCAATGCCTATTCGAATGTCGAGATCGCGGCGCTCGGCAACTATGTGCTGGCGCATTTCGGCGGCAAGCAATCCGCCATCACACCGGCCGACGTGGCCAAAGCGCGGGCGCAGTGAGGACGGCGGTGAAGCCCGATCTCACCGCCCGCGCAAGATGTGTTTCTGAATCTTGCCGGAGGCGGTGCGCGGCAACGCGTCGGTGAGCAGGAATTCCTTCGGCACCTTGTAGCGGGCGATGCGAGCCGCACAGTGCGCCGCGAGCGCCGCCGGATCGAGGACGCAGCCAGCCTTCAGCACGACGAAGGCGCGGCCGACCTCGCCCCAGCGCTGGTCGGCGATGCCGATGACGGCGACGTCCGAAATGTCGGGATGATCGAGCAGCGCCATCTCGACCTCGGCTGGATAGACGTTCTCGCCGCCCGAAATGAACATGTCCTTGCGGCGGTCGACGAGGGTGACGAAACCATCTTCGTCGCGGCGCGCAATGTCGCCGGTGCGGAACCAGCCATCCGATGTAAAGGCCTGCGCCGTCTCATCGGGCCGGTTCCAGTAGCCCGGCGTGACATTGGGGCCTGACAGCCATATCTCACCCGGCTCGCCGGCTGCGGCGCCGTGGCCATCTTCGTCGACGATGCGCAGCGACAAAGACGGCGCCGGCAGGCCGGCGGAGCCGGCCTTGCGGGCGATCTGGTGTGCCTCGACCGGCATGCCGAGCACGGTGCCGGCTTCGGTCATGCCGAAGCCGTCGACCATGCGCACGCCCTGCTCCAGCCACCAAAGGATGTCGGCGGCGGGATTGGGCGCGCCACCGGTAAAGATGGCCGTCAGCGTGGTCCAGTTCGCCGGCGCGAACGCGGTGCCGTCGCGCAGCATCCGTGCCATTTGCGGGACGCAGAAATAGTGGGTGACGCCGAGGTCCGGGTCTGCCAGACGGCGGTTGGTGAGGCCGGCCTCGAAGCCGGACGAGATCAGCACCGTGCCGCCCTGCAGCAAGGGCGGACGCAGGCTGGTGATGAGGCCGATGACATGGAACATCGGCGCGTCGCAGAGGAAGATGCTGGAATTGCCGACCCGCCCCAGCACGCCGAAATTGACCGCGGTGGCGAACGCATTGGCCTCGGTCAGGATGACACCCTTGGGCCGGCCCGATGTGCCGGAGGTGTAGAGGATGATCGACGGTACATCGCCCGCCGGCAAAGCGCGTCGTAGCGCGGGCGCTTGCGCTTCGACCGCCGCGGCAAAGGCCCTGACCTCCACAGGTACGCAGCCTTTTGGCAGCGCCGTAATCAGCGCCGCGTCGTGCAGCAGCAGCACCGGCTCGCAATCGGCCAGGACCGTCTGCTGCTCGACGGCGGAAAGGCGCCAGTTGACCGGCACGAAGATGGCGCCGAGCCGCATGGCGGCCTGCTGCGCGATGAGTAGATCGGCGCTGTTGCGGGCGAGCGTCGCGATGCGTTGTCCCGGCTCGATGCCGTAGTCTTCCAGCACAGCCATGGCGCGCTGGATGGCCTCGTCGAGCGTACGGTAAGTCCAGCGCCGCCCGGATGCGAGATCGACGCAGGCGACGCGCTGCGGCTGCGCGCCCGCGTGCAGCGCCACGGGGTCTGAAGTCGTCCAGGCCGGCATTCGCATCTTCTCCCGGATTGCGCCCTCACTCTCGGCTCAGTCGGTCGCCGGGATCACCTCGCCTTGTCATAGGCGCCGAGCCCGGGCTTGTAGCTCTTTTCGTCGATGAACTGGCGGATGCCTTCCTTGCGGCCGTCATTGTCGTAGGAATTGGCCGCTTCCTGCGCGCGCACCAGATAGTCCTCGGCATTGTCGTAGGTCATCTCGCCGACGCGGCGGATAGCATCCTTGGTCGCCTTCAGCGCCACCGGGTTTTTCTTCAGCAGGATGTTCGCCACCTCGGTAACTCGTGGCTTCAGCTCCGCCAGCGGCAGGCTTTCATTGACCAGCTTCCAGGCCGCCGCCTTCCTGCCGTCGATCAGCTCGCCGGTCAGCGCGTGATACATGGCGTCGCGCATCGACAGGAGATCGACCACCACCTTGGTGGCGCCGCCGCCGGGCAGGATGCCCCAGTTGATCTCCGACAGAGCGAATTGCGCCTCGTCGGCGGCGAAAGCGAGGTCGCAGGCAAACAGCGGGCCGTAGCCGCCGCCAAAGCACCAGCCATTGACCATGGCAATGGTCGGCTTGCGATACCAGCGCAGCCGCCGCCACCAGCCATAGGCCTCGCCTTGCGCCTTGCGGACGGCGCCCAGCCCCTTGGCCTCGGTTTCGCGAAAATACTCCTTGAGGTCCATGCCCGCCGACCACGCACTGCCCTCGCCCGACAGCACCAGAACACCGACATCGTCGCGGTATTCCAGCTGGTCGAGCACCTCCATCATGCGCCGGTTGAGCGCCGGGTTCATGCAATTTCGTTTTTCAGGCCGGTTGAAGCGCACCCAGGCGATGCCGTCCTCGATGTCGAAGGCAACGGTCTCTTCGGTCATGGCAACTCTCCTCCGGCTTGCGTTCCTGTGGCGGGGAGAAGAGTTGTGCTCTTCCCCTGCATCAATCGCTATGTGACATAGCTTTTAGAATTGCTATGTTGCATAGTCTTTTTTGCTTGACAAGAACCTTGGTCGCAGCGATCGGTTGCAGCATGGACGAGACATCGGACCGCAGCGGCAAGGTGGCTAGGGTGGCGCCTGAAGACAGGCTCGACGCACAGATCGGCTACAATCTGCGGCGCGCTTCGACCCTGGCGCTCAATGATTTCGCCGCCGAGATGGCCGATGCCTCACTGCGCCCGGTCACCTACGGGATGCTGGCGCTGATCGACGAACGGCCCGGCATCAGCGCCGGCGAGCTTTGCCGCCGGCTCGGCATGAAAAGCGCCAACATGGCGCCGCTGCTGGCCGAACTCGAGGAGCGCGGGCTGGTCGAGCGCAATGACCATGCGCAGGACAGGCGCGTGCAGGTGCTCGCTCTGACCAAGGCAGCCAAAGCCGCCATGCCGGCATGGCGGCTCAAAGTGCGCAACCACGAGGACCGGTTCCTGCAACGGCTGACGAAAAAAGATCGGGCAACACTGCTGCGGCTGTTACGGCTGATCTGGAGCGAGGACGGCGATTGAAAGGGAGGCCGGGGTGCTTCGGTGCTGATCGTAGCGATGATGGGCGCGGCGACGCCGAACACCACCTGAGGTTTACGCGAGACACCCCCCTCTGCCCTACCGGGCATCTCCCCTCAAGGGGCATAGGCGCTAAGATAGCTTTGGCATGGACTGAAATTTGCGCTTTCGTGGTGGTTCGCGCCAGCGATATCGCAAGGCATGGAGATTTTGGCGCAGGGCCGCCAAGGAAGGTTGAGTAAAGATGGTCGCGATCAGAGAGGCGACGATCTGGCGGGTGGCGCGCCACAGTAGCGGGCGCCCGTCGCTCAAGGGGGAGAGACACCCAACTCCTGCGAGAGGGGTTCGGTCACAAGCGCGATGAGGAAGTGTGCAAGGATCCAAGACCTTGCGATCCTTGGGTCTTTGGCGGGAGGAGAGCGCAGCCCGATCAGGCTCTTCAGGCGCTTGAAGGCGAGTTCGATGCGCCAGCGCATGCGGTAGAGCTTGAGGACCGTATCGGCGGGAAACTCCTCCCGGTCAAGCGAGGTCACAAGCAGGACGAAGCCGGCCGCAATCAGCGTCTGCGGTTGAACCTTGTTGCCCTTGGCCCTGGCTTCCTTGTTGATTTTGCGCCGCGCTTCTTGTGCCGCGGCCTCGGATTTGCGCAAGGCGATCAGGCGCATCTTCACAGGCTCGCCCTTCTTGAGTGCCAGCCGGGCAGGCGTTTCGCAGACTTCCTCCCGGCAGCTCTCCAGGTAGCCGATGAGATCGAACGCCCTGCCGTTGGCGTCGAGCCATCGCGCGTTTTTCCACGACGCGCGCACAACAACATCGCCGCCTTGCGCCATCACCTTGGCGATCCGCTCGGCCTGCAGATAGGCGCGGTCACCGATGCGGATCTCGCCCGCCACCACCGGCACGCGGTCGATCAACTCGGCCTCGCTCTGGTCGGTGATCTCGAGGAAGTCGAACTGCTCGCGCTCAAGCTCGAAGGCGCAGTGCATGCGCCAAAGACCATTGTTCTTCTTCTCATACGCACCGGCCTTGGCAACCGCTGTCGCATCGAGGATGCGGATCAGCCGGCCTTTGGCCAAACCTGCATCCTCGCGCTTCAAAAGGTGCCCAATCAACTGCTGCAGCCATGGTCCTGCATTGCGCAGCCGGCCGAGCAACGCCACGTCCGAAATGTCGGCAATCCCGCTCGCCGCCGCCCAGGCCACGACGCCCCGCATGCCAACCTTGCCAAGGCAGTAAGCCAGTGTCAGGCGCAACAGGTCGCTCGCCGACCTGACGCCGCGCGGGCGCAGGAACGCCTTCGTCTCGCGGGCACTTCCTGCGATCAACTCTTCGCCGCCCAGAAGCTCAATCGTCTCGGCCCAGCCGTCATCAACAAGCGATTCGTGTGTCATCGCAGCGTAGAATCACACCCGATTCCGCAAGGCAATACCTATCTTAGCGCCTATGCCTCAAGGGGGGAGATTGGACCTCACCTCTGCCTTCGCCAAATCTCCAACGTTGCGACGCCGTAGGCGCAGATGATCTCCCCTCTTGAGGGGGAGATGGCCGGCAGGCCAGAGGGGGGTGCGAAGGAACTCGGCATTGCCCAGGTTTGGCGCAACACTCTGCCAGCAGTCTTCACCGCGCCCGTTTCCTCTCCACCCTGCTCTTTGCTAGGCTCGCCCATCGGCAACCGGATCGCGAGAGCCATGATCGTCCAGACCTGCATCAACGGCGCGCGCGCCGCCGATTTTCACCCCACGCTGCCGCTCGATGCCGAGGCGATGGCGCGCGATGGGGCGGCTTCTATTGCCGCGGGCGCGGCCGAGTTGCATGTCCATGCGCGCGGAGCGGACCGCCGCGAAAGCCTTTCGCCGGCGGCGATGGACCCGACGATCGCAGCACTTCGCCGCGCATGCCCCGGTACGCTGATCGGCGTCTCCACCGGCGCCTGGATCGAGAACGACGACGTCAGCACGCTGGTCGCCATCGCCGCCTGGCGCGAACTGCCGGACTATGCCTCGGTCAATCTCAGCGAGGCGGCAGCACCCATCGTCATGGAAAGCCTGCGTCAGCGCGGCATCGGCATCGAAGCCGGTCTGGCTTCAGTCGCCGACGCCGAGCGTCTCGTCAGCCTCGACCATGGCGGGCGCGTGCTGCGCGTCCTGATCGAGATTTCCGAGCAGACGCTAGACGAGGCTTTTGCGGTCGCCGACGGCATCGAACAGGTCCTGGAGCGCGCCGGCATTCGCCGTGCCATCCTGCTGCATGGCGAGAACGCGACGGTGTGGCCGTTCGTGCGCCGTGCGGCGGATCGCAACTGGTCGACGCGCGTCGGGCTGGAGGATGGGAAGCATCTGCCGGATGGCACGGTTGCGGCCGGCAATGCCGCGCTGACGGCGGCAGCGGTGGCGATCTTCCAGGCCGGGCGATAGCGCATACAAGCAGCGCGCCAAGGCATCGCCGAGACGATGGCGATCGCAAGGCCCGGGCCGCGAAAGTCGGTGGAAGCTATTCAAATTTTATGTATTAATTAAACCGGCAGTTAATAGTCGCATCAACGGTCTCATCTATGTTAATATTCTCCCGCATCGGGGACTTTTTTAATGAACGTCATTCCGGATAATGATCACGCTGCGCCGCGTCGGATTCAACAATATACATCGATACAGACCCTGCGGGGGCTAGCAGCCCTTATGGTTGTTATCTATCATCTTCCGGCCGCACTAGGCGTGCTCGATTTGCCTATTCCCATTCTAAACAGCGGCGTCGACCTGTTTTTCGTCATCAGCGGTTTCGTCATGGTTCTCTCGACGGAGAACAGACATCGCGACCACCGTGCTTTTTTGATGCAGCGGTTCACGCGCGTCGTTCCGTTCTATTGGGTCATGACCTTCCTCATGGTCGCCGCACTTTGTCTGTTTGCCGGTCGTGGAGTGTCCTTTGAGCAGATTGCCAACAGCCTGCTTTTCGTGCCCTATCTCGATACGGCCACAGGCTATGTCCAGCCAGTGCTTGGCGTGGGTTGGACGCTCAATCTGGAAATCCTGTTTTACATTCTGTTCGCGGCGACTATGGGTTTTGGTGCGCTGACGCAAATGGCCACCATTGGAGTTGTCTTTGCAATCGCCGTAGCCGCACGCATTATCTTCAAACCCGCCGCCGACACTGTGCTGTTTTTCTATACCACGCCAATCCTGTTTGAGTTCCTTGCCGGCATGGCTGTCGGCCATCTGGTCGGCAGACTGGTGCGTTTGCCCGCTTTCCTGGGTGCCTCGGCTGTCGGGTTCGCTATTGTGTCCACACTGGTGATGGTACTTGGCTTCAACTTGCCGCGAACCCTTGCTCAAGGTATCCCGGCGCTGATCCTTGTCGCGGGTTGCATCAGCCTGGAGAGCTACTTCCGACTTTTTGCTCCTCGCGTGCTGGCAAGGCTGGGAGATGCTTCCTACTCTCTCTATCTGACCCATCCTATCGTGCTGCTCGCGATCGCTCCTGTCGTTGCAACCGCCAATGTGTCACCATGGCTTGCAGGCATAGCTATTGTCACCGCCTGCATCGCCGTGTCCCTGGCGAGTTATAGTTTTATTGAAAGGCCGCTTTTGGCCATGTCGCGAATGAGCCTCTCCGCTTATCAGGTGAAGGCGTGAGTTGCGGCTACGCCGCAACTCGGTCGGCCTGCTACGCGGGTGCGTTGCTCACTACGACCTCGCGTCGCGTTCAAGCGACCACGGCGGCGGCAAGATCGTCTTCGAACTCCGTCGCCTAGTGCTGTCGCGCACATCCTCGACTGCCTGTCGCCCCAAAATGCACAGCGGTTTTGGGACGACGACATGCATGAACAGAGACTTAAGCGCGTCGCAGGGGTCCCGTTCAAACGCGACGTGCTCAAGTGCAAAAAAAGCTGCCCCGTTTGGACCCGAAGCAGCTTAGTGTTTTATGCGTCAGGGCAATTTGGCAGTAGCTATTTTGCGATCAAATAGGCATCGTCCGTATAGATCTTGCCAACTCCACCATAGTGACCCACGCCAAACACAAATGACTGAGGTGTACCTGATCCGTCTGAATCCCGCCCGACCGGCCACGTTGCGTTTGACGATGATTGCCAAAACACCCCGTCCAGATACCAATCGATGCCCACCCCTTCATAGAGATCCGCGCGCAGCTGAAACCAACGGCCCTTCGGTGCGGGAACATCATTAGCCGGATTGTAGGTCCCGGCTGCCGCATTTTCCACATGCAGCAGCAGCAAATCCTCAGTCTGACTGTCGCGCAAGTTGACCCACCACGTTGGTTCCTGCGAGAAAGGCGATTGCTCGGTCACCTTGAACTGGAAGATATTCGTCCAGCCATTGGCCGCCTGGTAATTGGACGGAATGAAAAACCACGAGACATAGGTCCCATCGATCCCTGATGGCGACACGGCCTGGAGCGGACGTCCGAAAGCGTCGTTCTTGGCCAGGCCGCCTGGAAAGAGCCACTCTTTGTAGACTTTGGAATGGGGCTTTCCAGCATTGATGGCAGCCACCGTCGTTTCGAACTTTCCGAAGCTGTTGCCGCCGTGCGAGGATACATTCCCCGCGCCGGTCGAGACCAAGCCGCTGACAATTGCGTTCAGGTTGGGATCAGCTTCCGCGGGATCCTCCGCCTGAACGAAAGACCAGTCGGTATAGCACGAGGCTCCGGTGCAAGGCCCCTCCTCCCAGTCCGCACGCCAGTAGGGCGCATTCTGGGCATATGCGGCGCCAATTGGCACCATGGTAGCAGCAATGGTGCAGATTGCAGTTAGCACCAACAGATGAAAAATCTTCTTCATATCGATTCACCATTCCTTTCCATGAAATTCGAAGCACACCTCTTGCGCCGTTTGCTTTTTCGCCTTCGAACACAGCGCCCCGAACGGCGCTGTCCCGCCAGCCTCAAAGGCGGCGATGAACCTTCAAAGGTATGCTGAAAACAAAAAACCCGCCTCGGAAGGCGGGCTGGCGGCGCGAATCAGCACCTACCCCAAATTAGTAGCATAGCTGCTGGAACAAAACAAGAACAAATGAGGCAACCTCGACGAAACTAGCGATTTCCCTCTTGTGAGGAGATGTCCAGCAGGACAGAGGCCCCTGATCCTGTCTAGCCCGAACGCACACGGAAGGGACACAGAGGGATGACATAGCTCTTGCTGCTGTAAAAAATTCCCCATAAGGTATTTTTCATATCCGAAAGAAAATCCCATCGTTTCTTTCCCTTTATGAAAGCCTTGCCTTTTGCGTGAGCATCTCGATCAAACCGATCGACGGCTGGTAAAGCTGTTGTCGCAAGATGCCCAGCCCGGCATCAACCGGCTCGCCGAGACGATGGCGATCTCAGTGCCGACGGTGCGCTCAAGGTTGCGCAATCTGCTCGACCGCAACCTCTTGAAGATCGTCGGGCTGCTCAATCTGACCGAACGCCCCGAGCTGATCTCGGCCATTGTCGGCATCAACGCTCAGGGACGTGGCCGCGCCCGGGAACTGGCGCAGCGCATTGCCGAACTGCCTTTCGTCAACTCGGCCTCGGTGGTTACCGGGCGCTTCGACATCATCGTCGACGTGACCGTCGCCGGCGATGTCGCCGACCTCTACCGCATCACCAGCGAGCTGATTCCGGGCGCCGGCATTCCCGGGGAAGTCGTGCGCAGCGAAACCTTCGTCGTCATGGCTTCATGCAACAAATGGGTCAGCCTTCCCGAAGGCTGCTGGTCGGAAGAAACACCGTCGCGCAAGGAGCCGGCATGAGAATAGCTGTTCTCGGCGGCCTCGGCCTGCAGGGACGGGCGGCCATCGCCGATCTCGTCGCCAGCGCCGGCGTCGAGGAAGTCGTCTGCGTCGATACGTCGGCCGACGGCCCTGCCCGGCTTGCCGGCCTGACCGACCTTTCCCGCGTGCGTTTCGTCATGCCCGAGGGCGCGATCGGTCCGGCGCTTGCCACCGTGCTGGCGGATGTCGACGCCGCCATCGATCTGCTGCCGCAACCATTGATGCGTGAGGCGGTGCAGGCCGCGATCGCAACGCGCACACCGCTGGTCACTACCAATTACGGCAAGGCAATCGCCGACCTGGCGCCGGAGGCTGAACAGGCCGGCGTTTCGATCATGACCGAATGCGGGCTCGACCCCGGCATCGACCTCGTGCTCTACGCGCGCGCCGCAAAGCAGTTCTCTAGGATCTCCTCGATCGATTCCTATTGCGGCGGCATCCCCGAACCGAAGGCGATGGCCAAGCCGCTCTGCTACAAGGTGAGCTGGAATTTCGACATGGTTCTGGTCAGCCAGAACCGCGACAGCGTCATGATCGAGGATGGCAAGCGCGTCGAAGTGCCGGCCGGGCGGCAACACGACAATCCCTTCATCCACGAAATCGAGGTCGCGGGCCTTGGCCGACTGGAAGCTTTCCCCAATGGCGACGCGCTGCACTATGTCGAGATGCTGGCAGCCGCCAAGGGATTGCAACGCTCGGGCCGCTATACGCTGCGCTGGCCGGGATGGTCGGCGTTCTGGGCGCCGCTGAAGGAACTCGGCTTCCTCTCCGAAGACAAGGTGCCCGGCACCAGCGCCAGCCCGCGCGAATTTCTCGGCCGGCTGCTCGGCCCGCAACTGCAATATGGCGCCGACGAGAAAGACCTTTGCGTGATGCGCAATGTCTTTTCCGGTCTCGAAGGTGGTCGCGCCAAGACGGTGACATCGGACCTGATCATCGAACGCGACCTGGCATCAGGCCTGTTCGGCATGAGCCTCGGCGTCGGCTATCCCGCCAGCATCGTGGCGCAGATGCTGGCGCGGCGCGAGATCGCCACACCTGGCCTGCTCAACCCGCTGCTGCATGTGCCGGACGAACCCTTCTTCGGCGAGCTGGCGAGGCGTGGCATCAAGGTGACCGAAACGGTGGCCTGGGAGTGACGATTTTCGAACGGTGGCTGCCGCCGGCAAACGGCGCTGCCGCTCAAAAAACACCCAAAAGGGTGGAATAACAAAGTGGAACAACAACGATAACAGGAGGAATGCCAAATGAAGATTGCCAAGCTTTTCATCGCCGGACTTGCGCTTGCGGGTCTGACCGCTGCTGCCAGTGCCGGAACCCTCGACGAGATCACCAAGCGCGGCGAGCTGCGCGTCGCGGTGCAGACGCAGGGACCGCCCTTCTCGCTGGTTGGCGCCAATGGCGAACGCACCGGCAGTTCGGTCGAACTCGCCGAACTGATGGCCAAGGAAATGGGCGTCAAGATCACCTTCCTCGACTATGACTGGGACGGGCTGATCCCGGCGCTGCTTTCGGGCAAGGCCGACCTGCTCGTCGCCGACATGACGCCGACGCTGGCGCGCGGCATGAAGGTCGCCTTCACCACACCTTACATGTATACCGGCAGCACCGTCTTCACCAAGGCCGACAGCAAGTTCAAGACAACCGAGGACTGCAAGGCCAAGGGCACCAAGATCGCCGTGCTGTTGGGCGCCACCGGCGAAAAGGAAGCCAAGAACGCCTTCCCGGATGCCGACATCAAGAGCTACAAGGGCGGCGGCCCGCTGCTGCTCGACGCGGTCAACAACGGCCAGGCCGATTGCGGCGTCAACGACGTCTCGGCGGTCAAGGGTCAGTCGACAGCCTATCCCGCCGGCACCTTCACCATCATGCCGGACCTGTTGTCGAAGGAGCCGCTTGCCTTCGCCACCCGCTACGACGAGCCGGACCTGTTGATCTGGATGAACCTGTTCCTCAACCAGGTCAGCATCGACGGACGCCTGCAGAAGAACCTCGACTACTGGGTCAATTCCGACGCCTGGAAGAAGGATCACTAAGCAGAGGTAAGCAGGGAGTAGTGAGTAGGAAGTAGTGAATGGTGAATGGTGAATGGCCATTCCGGACGCCCTTCACTGCTCACCACTCACTACTCACTACTCACTACTGCCCATTACCATTCACAATTCACCGCCATGCTCGAAAATTTCAGCTTCCGCACCATCATCGAATATCTGCCTTTGTTCGGGCAGGGTCTGATCACGACCGTATGGCTGTCGGCGCTGTCCTTTGCGGGCGCGCTGGCCGTCGGCATCGTGCTCGCCGCCATGAACCTGCAGCGCGGCCAGCTGTTTCGCGTGCTGGCCAAGGGCTATATCGATGCCGTGCGCGCCACGCCGTTGCTGGCGCAGCTCTACTTCCTCTATTTCGGCCTGCCGCGTCTCGGCTTCGTCCTGCCCGAGCTGGTCGTCGGCATCATCGCTCTGTCGCTGAACAGCGGCGCCTATGTCGCGGAAATCATCCGCGCCGGCATCCTGTCGATCCCGCGCGGCCAGGTCGAGGCCGGCGTCGCTTCGGGCATGACCTATGTCCAGCGCATGCGCCTGGTCATCCTGCCGCAGGCGTTCAAGGTGACGATCCCGCCGCTGCTCGGCCAGGCGATCGTGCTGGTCAAGGATTCCGCGCTGTTGTCGCTGATCTCGGTTTCCGAACTGACGCGCGCCGGCCAGTTGCTGGCGTCCGACCGCTTCATGCCGGCCGAAGGTTTCATCACCATCGCCGCTTTCTATCTGCTGCTTTATTACGGCCTCAAAGGACTGGCGGGGCTGTCCAGTCGCTGGCTCGGTCTGCAGCCGGCAAGGAGCAGCACATGATCTGGCAACAGCTGCAAAGCCTGGCCGGCAGCTACCCCCTCGCCTTGCGCGGCCTCGGGATGACCGTGATGCTGTCGGCGATCAGCCTGGTGCTGGGCACGCTGCTTGGTTTCGGCCTCGGCATATTGCGCACCGGCGGCAACCGGCTGATCTCGAGCGTGATCGGCGCCTGGGTCGACCTGATCCGCGGCACGCCGTTCCTGGTGCAGATCTTCCTGATCTTCTTCATCCTGCCGGAATTCGGCATCGAGCTCGATGCCTTCACGGCCGGCATCATCGCGCTCACCAACCTCGCCGCGTGCTTCATCTGCGAGATCGTCGCCGCCGGCATCCGCTCGGTGCCGACCGGCCAGGTTGAGGCAGCTCTGGCGTCTGGCCTGTCGCGCTGGCAACGCATGCGCCAGGTGGTGCTGCCGCAGGCGATGCGCATCGTGCTGCCGCCGCTGGTCGGGCAATATGTACTCTTGATCAAGGATTCCTCCGTCGTCTCGGCGATCGGGCTGACCGACCTCACCCGCGTCGGCTGGCTTGTGGTGCAGCGTGTGCCCAACGGCCTGCTGGTCTTCTTCCTGGTCGGCGTCGGCTATTTCGTCGTCTGCTATCCGCTGATCATGCTCGCCCGCCGGCTGGAGCGCCGCATGGGCGCGGCGCATGGCGAGGTGCAGCTGTGACATCGAACCCAAAGGGCTGACCGCCATGACCAATCCAAGCCCGACCAAGACAAACCTGACCAAAACGGGCATGATCGACTTTCGCGGCGTCAACAAATGGTTCGGCTCGCTCAATGTGCTGAAGGACATCACGCTCAGCGTCGAGCCGCGCGAAGTGGTCGTCGTCTGCGGCCCAAGTGGTTCGGGCAAGTCGACGCTGATCCGCTGCATCAACGGCCTGGAAGCGATCAAGGATGGCGACCTCGTCGTCGACGGCCAGCGCCTCGGCGACCCCGCCACCAACATGACGCAGCTGCGCACCGAGATCGGCTTCGTCTTCCAGTCGTTCAACCTCTACCCGCACAAGACGGCGCTGGAAAACGTCACGCTGGCGCCGATCCATGTGCGCAAGATCCCCCGTGCCGAGGCCGAGCAGGCCGGGCGCGACTTGCTGGCCAAGGTCGGCCTCGCCGACAAGGTCAACGCCTACCCGTCACAGCTGTCCGGCGGCCAGCAGCAGCGTGTGGCCATCGCGCGCTGCCTCGGCATGCGGCCCAAGATCATGCTGTTCGACGAGCCGACCTCCGCGCTCGATCCCGAGATGATCTCCGAAGTGCTCGACGTCATGGTCGCGGTGGCCGAGGAAGGCATGACCATGATGGTGGTGACGCACGAAATGGGCTTTGCCCGCAAGGTGGCGCAGCGCGTGGTGTTCATGGACGCCGGCGCCATCGTCGAAAGCGGCACGCCGGAGGCGTTTTTCTCCGACCCGAAGACCGACCGCAGCCGGGCTTTTCTAAGCAAGATTCTAAGGCATTAGAGTTTAGCCAAAGCCGGTCGTCCGAAAGGCCGCGGGGCAGGAACTGTCGACGCACAGCGCCAAAAAAACGAGCCGCCGGTAGAGTGGATCGGCTACGTTTAGGTCTCCGGCTACGCCTCTGGGACCTTCCACGTGCCGTCCAGAACCTTCGCGCGTGGTCGATAGAGCCGTACCATCCAGTTCCAGCCGGGCCACCATCGGCTGTACGGTCAAGCCACCGGCGCCGCGCCGCGCCGCTCGAGCGCGGTCCTGCGGATGATTTCCGCGATCTCCGGGCTGCTGCTGCACAGCATCTGGAAATCCGCCGCGTGCAGCGACAGGAGTGAGACCGAAGTTGCGGCAGTGACGGTCGCCATACGCGGTTCGCCGCTGATCAGCGCCATCTCGCCGAAGAAGGCGCCAGGGCCAAGCTCCACCGGGTTCGGCGTCGCGACGCTGACGCGGCCCTCCACGACGAAGAACATCCGATCGCCGGTCTCGCCGCTGCGGCAGATCACGGCGCCCGCCGGCACCGTGCGGGGTCTTAACGCGCGCACGATCTCGACCAGCGTGGCCGGGCCAAGCTTCTGAAACAACGGAACGCCGGCAATCAATTGCCAATTGCGGACGAAATCCTCGCGACGGACTTCTTGATAAAAGCCGGAGGCAAGAATGCCGGCCCAGAGCCCGAAGATGCCGATGCCACACATCATGACAGCCCCGGCAAGGACGCGGCCGGCGAAGCTTTGCGGAATGTCGTCGCCGTAGCCGGTAGTGGACAGCGTGACCACCGCCCACCACATTGTCTCGGGGATGCTGCCGAACTTTTCCGGTTGGACGTCGCGCTCGATGACATAGGCCGCGAGTGCGACACCGAACAAAACCAGGCCGAAGACCGTGGTGACGCCGACCAGGTTGCGCGCTTCGTTGGCCAGAACCCTGCCAAGCAGCGGGAAGAAGGTCGAGTCGCGCAGCGGCTTCAGCAGCCAGACAGCACAGTAGAGGCTCCGGTCGGGCGTGCCGTCGAGCAGAAATGCGGCGACTGGAACCAAAACCGCGAGCACATCGATCGCGATTGCCGGCGTCCTGTCCCTGAGGTCTCCCGCCCAGCGCTTGAGCAGGGTCTCGGCCATCTGCAGAAGATAGGCGGCCCAAATGACAGCGAGCACGGCAGCCAGAGCCAGTCTGCTTCGTCCGGACATGTTCGGCATCGTGAGCGCAGCCACCGCCAGAAGCCCAGGCGCAGCGAGCACCGCATTTAGCGGTGCGTAGATTCTCAGAAAAGGCAGTACCGACATTCTATCCCACCAGCGGCCACTGTGCTCCAGAATAGAGGCCTCCCGGGCAAGCGCAAAGGGTGCTTTGCGATCGCAAGATCAGGTCACGCCAATGGCTTTCGGGCGCCGCTATCGGCGCTCCACGGTCGCACCGCAGGCGACGGATCAGCTCGGGAGCCGCCACATTCGCACGCGACCCGCACCGCGCAATTCCGTTTCCTCGAGTGGGTCGCAAGCAAATTTCGGTCCAAGCAGTTGGCAAGTTGCATCGGAAATACGGATTTCATCGGGCTCCGCGGACGTTTGAATACGTGAGGCGAGATTAACGGTCTCACCCCACAGGTCATAGGCGAACCGCCTCTTGCCTATGACGCCGGCGACGATCGGTCCTGAGTGAATTCCAATTCTCAGCCTTATCGGTTCTCCTGCGAAGCGTTCCCGCTTGACCGCCTTGCGCAGCTCAATCGCATAGCGCGTGAGGGCCTTTGCATGATCGGATCGCGCCGTGGGCAGGCCGGCGACCACCATCACACAATCGCCAATTGTCTTGATTTTTTCGCAGCCGTATCGCTCAGAGAGCCGATCCGCCGCCTTGAAGAAGTAGTTTAAAATAGCGAGCGTCGTCACCGCTCCGACGCTGCGCGCTCTTTCGGTAAAGCCGACGATGTCGGCAAAAAGCACACTCACCTCCGCATGGTTGTCGGCAATTTTCTTTTGCGCTTTCAACCGCTCCGCGATGGATGCCGGAAGAATGTTGAGGAGCAGGGTTTCGGCGCGCTGGTATTCACGCGCCAATCCCTCCTGGCTCTTTCTCAGTGCCTCGTTCGTCGATTGCAATTTTTCGTTGAGTTGACGCTCCCTCTCTTGCAGGAGCGTCATTTCATAGGCCTTCTGTTGAAGCCGCTGCCTGTTGTCTCGTTCGGCAGTGGCGTCCAGAAAAAGCAGCCACACGCACGCATTGTCAGCAAAAAAATGAAGGTCGGCGACACGCCCGCCGGGCAGTTCGATCATGTCCATGCGAAACGGAAGCTCCGGGCAAGGCAGCAAACCTTCCATGAATTCAAGCTGCCCCGCAACAGGCTTGCCGATGCGAAGCGATGACAGCCCGTAATGTTCAACATTACCGCCCTTGGCAGCTATGCAAAGCTCAGCGTCGATTTTCAGATAAGCGACAGCGTGCCCGTCGAAGAAGAAATTGAAAAACCAATTTCTGACTTCTTTTGGCAATTCATGCATGGTCTATTTGGTGACCATCAAGGCAAGTTGACGAAAGGCGTCATCGACCTGCTCGCCCGAAAGCGCACTTGTTAGATAGATTTGCCATCCACGTTGCCTCAACTCGTTGATCTCACCATCCGATATCGCCCACCGATCGGCCAGATCGGACTTGTTGAACAGCAATACGAACGGCATGGCGCCGAATTCGGCCTCGACCCGTTCGCGCAGCGTGAGTGCCACGGCAAGAGTAGCAGCGCGGGTTCCATCGACGACTAGCACGAGCCCGGTTGCACCGCGAACATAGCTGACGCGGAATGAGCCGATATCGTCCTCGCCGGCCAAATCCCACAAAATCAGATCCACGGTTTTGTCCGGGAGCGCGACGCTCTTCTTGTCGATTTTCACTCCAACGGTGGTCAAGTAGGTTTCTGAGAAGATGCTCTGCACAAACCTGCGGACCAGACTCGTCTTTCCGACAGCGAAACCGCCCAGCATGCAGATCTTTTTTTGCAACATGTTGGGCTCCGCTAGTCCAGGTTTACGGTAATCGAAACCCGGCGATTGGTGGAGCTACCGGTTAGACTGTTTTCAGGTACAGCCGGCTCAAAAGTGCCCGCGCCCCGAACCAGCAGCAATTCGGGAGCGACGCCCCGCTTGTTGAGAAGCGCACGAACTGTCTCGGCGCGGGCGGCGCTGATCGACGCGTTGGCCGTCTCACGGCCCGTGGTGTCCGAATGCCCGGTCAACATGAACCGCGCCGTTACGCCGGAATTGCGGGCACTCTGGGCGAATTCCTTTATTTGATCCGCCAACCTGTCGAGAACCGGCGTCTGCTCCGGTCCCGGCACAACCTTGCCGGAAGAGAAGAAAATATCGGTCGTCTGGATGGCCTGCCTCAAATGATTAAGTTCTGCAAGGTTCAGTTCACGCAGCTGCGAGACATCCAGAACCACTCCGTCCGCCGAAAGTTGTTCAGCGGCGGCCCGCGCGCGGTTGATCCAGCCGGCAGGAGCCTCACCCACGGCCACGATGCGACCCTGGATGATCGAGAGCTGAACGGTTTTCGGCGGGGACAGCGCCGCCGTCAGCCGCTTCACCACAAACTTCGGATCAAGGCTCTGATAGAATTGCCACTGTGCATGAACGCGGGCAGGATCAACGTCCGTTCCGGAGAGCAGGGCTTGCGGGTCGGCGGCAAGCGGGTCTCTCAAGCCGGAAATGTAGAAATGTCCGCCCCTCGCGCTTTGTTGGGCGACGATGATTCCCGATTGGGCCTCAAGTCGCGACACATAATACTGCCAGTGCTCCGCCGCGCGTGCTTCGGGGCTCACGTCACGAACCTTGGAGATGTCGAATTCGGGTCCGCCTGCCGAAAGCTGCCGGGCCGCTGCGCGCGCGCGATCGATCCAGGTGTCGGGAGCCTCACCCTCGGCAACGATGCGATCATCGACGATCGAAAGTCGTACTGTATCCGGCGGATACAGTGACGCCGTCAGCCGCTTCAGCACGAACTCCGGCTCAAGGCTCTGATAGAAATGCCACTGCGCATGAACCCGGGCGGGATCGACCTCTGTTCCCGACAACAGCGACTGCGGATCGGCGCCAAGCGGGTCTCGCAGGCCGGCAATATAGAATTGGCCGTCGCTTATCTTTTGGTCTGCAACGATGATGCCCGGCTGGGTCTCCAGTCGCGACACATAGGCGTGCCAGCGCTCCGCCTCGCGCACTTGGGGACTTACGTCACGAACCCCCGAGATATCGAAGACCGGCCCGCCTGCCGAAAGCTGCTGGGCCGCCGCGCGCGCCCGGCTGATCCAGGTGTCGGGAGCCTCACCCTCGGCGACGATGCGGCCATCGACAATCGAAAGTCGCACTGAATCCGGCGGAGCCAGCGACGCCGTCAGCCGCTTCAGCACGAACTCCGGCTCAAGGCTCTGATAGAATTGCCATTGCGAATGAACCCCGGCCGGATCGACTCCCGTGCCTGACAACAGCGACTGCGGGTCGACGGCAAGCGGGTCCCTCAGGCCGGCAATATAGAACTGGCCATCGCGTACCTGCTGTTCGGCAACGATGATGCCCGGCTGGGCCTCCACTCGCGACACGTAAGCCTGCCAGCGCGACACGTAAGCCTGCCAGCGCTGCGCTGACTGCCAGGAAAGAAAGTACCAACCGCCTGCCAGACTCAAAAGCAGCAGGGCAACGGCCGCCACCAGCCACGGAAATCCGTCGTTTGATTCCTCCTGCTTCAGCTCGACGCAGGTCTGCAACTGCGCCTCTACGCCGGCCAGCTGCGAACCGTCGCCGTCAAACTGCTCTAAGGCCTGTGAGCTTTCCTCATGGATGCGAAGCAACACATCGCGAACGATTTCATGCAATTCCTCCGGCGGATTTCCCCGGATCACCGAAACCAGGGTCGCAAACGGTCCAACTTCCGACCAGAGACGAAGCTCGCCGAAACGGATTGTGTCCAGGCCGCTCTGCTCTTTCTCGTTAAATGAGTCCTTTACAAAGTCCTGAATCGCACTGAGCATCGAAGAAATGAGCTGAGGATCTTCGCTCGTTGCATTGTGGGCCGTTACATGCGCTATCAAAAGGCCGGAATTCCGATGAATGAGAAACGCATGTTCCACACGGTAGACAAGGGAATGCTTCAGAACAACTGCCGAGAAGCTTGCCCCTGTTCTCCAGGCTTCAAGTCTCCACTTGAGCCCGTGCCAGGTGAATATGTGCCTTAGAGTTTCATTCAGCGACTGAAAGGTCTGGTCGATCTTTTCGCCGATCGACTTGCGAATTGCCGGCAGAAACACCGGGTACAATATGTCCGTCAGCGTGCGCGGGCTCTTCTGGATCGACCGTTGCACAGCCCGTTCGACAGCCGGCGCAAGCGCCTCGCCGAGTTGCGCGTAAGGCGCTCGTCCGGCAGCACTGGGAAGAACGTCGCCCACGGCCGCCGCAAGCTGCTCGGGTTCGTCGAGCAGATGCGTAACGCGTGAAAGCTCCGAGATTTCGCGGCTGACCAGCAACTGCCGCAGCGTTTCCATGCGCGGATCGGCGGTGGGAACCGCCTCGAACTGCGCACGGTAGTCCGGATCAACGTTCCGGGCAATTTCGATCAAAAGACGAGCCAGAGCCTCGCGATCAATCTCTGTATCGTTCGAGGCTGTTCTTTGCGGAAGGTTGAATGGGTCGACGGTGGACGTCAAGGTCCCATCAACTCACTTTCCAGCTACGGTCCGAGTTGCTCTTGCTCCCGACGGGATCCTGATTGAGACACTTTGCAACCTCGACAAACAGGCCAGCCAAAAGATTTCGGTCGGTCTTGACGTTGCTGAGGTCGGCAAACATCTTCTCGATCAGCATCTGAACGCCTTCATTCTTCTGCTTGATTTCCTCACGCAGCAAATGATCGTTTCGATTTATCCGGTCGGAAACGTCGCGCTCGAGCGCGCTCAACTGATCCGACAACGTGCGCACCTGCTTTTCAAGAGCCTGGTTTTGCTCGCGAAGATTCCGGTCGATCTCCTTGTCGGCATCGGCTCGTGAATCTTTTTCGCTCCGCAATTGCCCTGCAAGCGAATCGATCTGCTTCTTTGCATTCGACTCGTACATTTCGAGATTGCGCTTGGCCTCGGACTCGACATCCTTGAAGCGCTGCAACACCCGTTCTTCAAGCTTGGAAAAACGGCGGTCATAGTCCTGCATCTGGTTGCCGAAGAGCAGGTCACGGATCTTGTCGACACCGACGGCGTCGCCGGCGGTTCCGTTTTCGCGGGCCTGAACTCCCATGAAGTTCAGCCCGTTTCCTTCTGTGTTACCTATCAGATTTACGTCCGCCTTCTTTTCTGAAGAAGCGGAATTCGAAGATTCCTTAGCCATCCATATACCCCCATTGAACACATGCCGTCAGGTAAGCATGTCAGCAATCGGGCCGCAAGCCGGATTCGTCTTGACTTATGCCTATTCATGGGGCAGCCGAGCGCGGTGGCTAGCGGCTCGGCAATGGCAATCAGGGGCGATGCCCTCTTAAAGGCGCGGAGCGTGCGGACGGTTCCGGGTATTCAAAAAGCGGCCTTCAGTCGAACGTCGCCAGCGGCTCGGCATTGATCTCGACCCACTCACAGCGACGGCTTTCGTGGTAAAAAGACTGGAAGGGCGGCGGGAACGACGGGTCGGCGAAGGCGCCGACGGGAATGGCGATCACACCGGGCTGCGTGTCGATGCGATAGTGGACGGCGGCGCCGCACTCCGGACAGAAATTGTAGATGACGCGGCCGCCCTCGTCGCCGGCGCGCGTGAACTGCTTCGCCCGCCCCTCGATCGATACATCAGCTTGCGCAAACCGGACATTGTAGCTGAAGGCGCTGCCGGTGCGGCGCTTGCAGTCGAGGCAATGGCAGACCGAGATGCGCACCGGCTCGCCCGAACAGACGGCTGAAAGCTGGCCGCAGAGACATTGCGCGCGGCGCGTGACCATTGTTTCTTCCTCCTCTTCACATCACTGCGTATCGGCGCTGGCCCTCAGTTCCGTCCGCTTCTGTTCCGAAACCATGGCCAGATCCAGCACCTTCTGCAGTTCGGCGGCATGGTGGAATGAAGGCTCGGCCTGCACGCTGCTGCGAACCGCATCGACGAAGCGCTGGTAATTGGTCGGCACCGTGCCGGCGTCGAGCACCTGCCACTTGGCGTTCTCGATATCCTCGCCGACACACGCCTTCAGTTCCGAACCCTCGAGATTGTGCACGACTTCGATGCCGCCCTTGTCGCCATAGATGCGCAGGCGCAATTCGTTGATGTGGCCGGTCGCCCAGCGGCTGGCGTGAACGACGCCAAAGGCGCCGTTGGAGAAATCCAGCGTCATGGCGAAGCTGTCATTGGCGTCGAGGTCGTATTCGCCGATACGGTTGCCTGGCGCCTTGTCGAAGGTGCGCAGCCGGCAAAACACGTGGTCGACGTCGAGTGCGGCGCCATAGCTGGCGAAATCGAGGATGTGGATGCCGACATCGCCGAGCACGCCGTTGGAGCCGTGGTCGCGCGACAGCCGCCACAGCCATTTCGGGTCGGTGCGCCAGTCGCCCCAGAATTTCGAGACCAGCCAGCTCTGTAGATAGGAGGACTCGACGTGGCGGACGGTGCCGATCTCGCCGGCCAGCACCATCTGCCGCGCCTTCTGCAAGGCAGCGACATTGCGATAGGTGAGATTGACCATGTTGACGATGCCGGCGGCCTCAGCCGCTTTGGCCATCTCGCTTGCCTTGCCGAAGTCTTCGGCCAGCGGCTTTTCGCACAGCACCGGCTTGCCGGCCGCGATCAGCGCCATGGTGGTCGGGTGGTGAATGCGGTCGGGCGTGACGTTGGCGACCGCATCGAACTCGCCCCACGCCAGCGCGTCTTCCAGCGATGTGAATCGCTTCGGTATCTTGAACCCGTCGGCAAATTCGCCAACGCGCTTTTCATCGACGTCGACAGCACCGACGATCTCGACGCCGTCGATACCGCCGAAGCGGCGGGCATGCTCCTGCGCCATCCAGCCGGTACCCAGTATCAAAAGCCGCATTCTCTGCACTCCGAGCGAATTGGTTCGATTCAATCATATGGCGCAGATACGGTCTAGAAAACCCATGCGGAAAACCGCTACGCCTTTTTTCCTGGATTTTGCTTTAGCGGAAGCCGGCCTCGCCCGAAGCGTGCAGCTTGCCGCCGCGCTCGACGATCGGCTCCAGCGCCTTCTCGACCGGCACGTTCGGCGCCTCGAGGATCGCCGACTTGGTGCCCTGCGGATTGTGCGCCCACTTCACCGCATTGCGCAGCACCTTGTGCACATTGGCGTCGTGATAGGTCGGATAGGTCTCGTGGCCCGGGCGGAAGTAGAAGACATTGCCGGCGCCGCGGCGATAGGTCAGCCCAGAACGGAACACCTCGCCGCCCTGGAACCAGGAGATGAAGACGGTCTCCAGAGGTTCGGGCACGGCGAACTGCTCGCCATACATTTCTTCATTCTCGAGCTCGAAATATTCGCCGACGCCTTCGGCGATCGGATGGCTGGGACTGGTCGCCCAGAGCCGCTCGCGCTCACCCGCCTCGCGCCATTTCAGCGTGCAGGGCGTGCCCATCAGCCGCTTGAAGATTTTCGAGAAATGGCCGGAATGGAGAACGATCAGCCCCATGCCTTCAAAGACCCGGCGGGCGACGCGCTCGACGATCTCGTCGGCAACGGCGCCATGGTCCTTGTGGCCCCACCAGACCAGCACGTCGGTCTCGGCCAAGCGCGCCTCGGGCAGGCCATGCTCGGGCTGTTCGAGCGTGGCGGTCGAGGCGGAGATCGCCTCGTCGGCATTCAGCGCCTTGGCGATGGTCGTGTGCATGCCCTCGGGATAGAGGGCTGCGACCACCTCATTGGTCCGCTCATGGATGTTCTCGCCCCAAACGACAGCGCGTATTGTCATGATGTCCTCGTGGTGAAGCCGACCCGCAGCGGTCACTCATAGTCTGCCTGGGGGTGAAAAGGGAATAGGCAGTGGGGAATAGGCAATAGGGGCAGAAAAACAATCAACAGGCGATGGACGCTCCTGGGCCCTACTGCCTACTGCCTACTGCCTACTGCCTACTGCCTTACGCTCCCCGGCCTTCCTGAGCGACCCGCGTCAGCGGCTTGGTCAGGCGCGGCACGACGACGAGGCGTTTGATCTTGCCCTTCTTGTAGGCAGCAAGGAAGCGGGCATAGTCCTTGAAGACGACGCAGCCATTGGATTCCGCACGGCCGCCGCGCAGCATGTAGGTGTGGGCGAGCAGGCCGTCGCGGCCGTATTTGTTGCCGCCGCTGACGGGAGTGAGACGGAGCGCCTCGACGCCATGGAAGCGGGATTCGCGCAGCCGCAGATCATAGGTGTTGGGCGGCGTCGGGCCGACATTCTTCTTGTGCACGAAGCGCGGCTGGTCGACCATCGAGCCCAGCCCCGAATGGGCCTCCAGCCGCGAGCCGTCCGGCATGTAGACGGTCTTGGCCGAGATATCGTAGACGGCGACGCCGCCGCCCATTCCGGGCGTGGCGAACAGATCCTTGAAGGCGCGACCGACACCGCCCGCCGGGACGTCCGGCTTGGCATAGGCCAGCATCTCGCCGGCCTGTGTCTTCGACCGTTTGCCAGGCTTGATCCGGCTTGATCGGATGCTCTGGCTGTCTGGCACGCCAGGCAGTGCGGCAACCTCCGAAGTACTGCGTGGCGACCGCGGCGACGAATTGCCCGGCAACTGGGGTGCGGGGTTCTCGGCCGTCCTGTCGGTCTGTGGCTTGGCTGCCCTGGGCTTGCTGGCTTGCTGCGCCTCGGCAGGCTGAGCGGTTTCGGCGCGTGGACGCCAACCGGGCAACGCAATGTTGTCGGGCAGATCGTCCTGCGGCGGCAGCGAAGCGACCTGGACCTCGGCCTGCCCAGGATCTTGCGCACCGGCGATTGCTGCAACGGCGGGCGGCGGCGCCAGCATGTCAGCGTCTTCCGGCAAGCTGTTGGCCAGCGCCAGCGCCAGGCGCGACGAGCGTTCGATCTCAGCCACTTCCGGCCCAAAGCGTTCCGAGGCCGGGCCGTGCTGATCGGGCAGCCGGACTTCGGCGAAACGGGCAGCGACCGGAAGGCTGGCAAGCATGAAGGGCGCATTCGAGGCCTTGGCGAAGGCGGCAGCCAGCTTTTGCGGCGACAGCCCTGCCTTGGCCACCACGCCGTCGAAGCGCATGCCGCGCGAAGTGGCGAGAGCGACGCTGGTGTTTGGCGCAATGTTTGAGGCGACACTGCTCGGGGCCACAGCGTGCGCGGCCGGCTTCAGCCGCGCCATCTTGCCGTCATGCGCGAAGTTCGCGGCGGCATGCGCGCAGCCGGCGTCGCATTGGCTGAGCAGCGAGGCCTGTGATTTTTGCGCCGAAAGCCGAGGCGCCCACGAATTGGCGAGGCTGCGGCGCGAATCGGCAAGTGCTGCGTTCGGCAGAAGCAGACTGTGCGGAAGGCTGTTGGAGGCTGCGGTGAGCGAGGTACCGAGCGAATAGAGGCCGGCCATGGTTGCCACCGACCACAGCGCCAAGGCCGCGCCGACAACCGGCACCACCACCCAGCGCTGGCCGGATCTCTTCGAAGTCAAACCCCGTTCAGGAGTATCGCCCCGGTCTTTCAAACGCAAAAACGCCATACAACCACTCTCAATCGGCATGCAGGCTTGCGACCCTCGCATCCGTGACATCCACAGTTCGCTGGTGCCCCCTGCACCTTTCGCGTCTGTTGCCGATTGAATCAAAAGATGGACAAAGTTGGTTAACCAATCCCTCCATCAGCCACCGATTATGCGGCGCCTGATACGAAAAAAAGAGCACTCCATGGTCTGCGCCACGGTAGAATGCTCTCCCTCACCCCCGCCTTGCTGCCCGTTTTTGCGATCCAAGTCAAGGAAACGCTGCGTCAGCTTGCTGCAAGCCTGTGCTGATTGCCCGCTGATCGGCCTTCTCAATCAGTTGACCTTCCGGTGGCTGGAAGGTCTATCCGCTCAGAGACGGAGACCTCCGGCGACGGAAATTTACCGATGAGAACCGGCATCACGACCGAAGAATCCGACTGCAGGTAGAACCCCTGCTGCGGCTGGCTGAGCACGGATGGATGGGGCAAGGACATGGCGCCGTGAGATGGACTGTGAAAGCGGCGCTGCTGTGGCTGGTCTGTGCCCTTACGATGGGCGCCTCCGTCGGCAGCGGACCGATCGTCGCGGCCCGCCAGGCGTCGATGAAGGAGATGGCGGCGGCTGCGAAAACCATTGCCGGGATGTTCGACCGCAGGCAAGCCTATGACGCGGCAGCCTTCAAGGCGGCAGCGGACACGCTGCGCGCGCGCACCGGCCCTGCCCTGATTGCCGAATTTCCGAGCGGCTCGCTTGGACCGCCTTCGCAGGCCAGGCTGGAGATCGATCAGTCACGGGCGGAATTCGAGGCCCTGGCAAATCATATCGGAACGCTGGCCGACGCTCTGGCCGCCAAGGCCGAAAGCGCGCCGGCCGTCATCACCGATGACATGCGCATGGGCACCGGCCTGGCGATGGGCGGCGGCAGCCTGCTCGGCAAGCGCTCGATTCCAGAGGAAGCCGATCCGACCAAACTGCCGGCGGAGCATATCCTGCATCTCATCCTGCAGGATTGCTCGACCTGTCATTCGAAATTCCGGCAAAAGGTACAGTGAAGCGACATTATCCGGCTGAGCATTTTCTTGCTGGCCTGCGCCACAGTCACTTTGCATACAAGTAAATTCGTTTGTGCTAATATATCGCCGGTCGTGCATATCCATGCATGACGAGCATCGGGAGGATGCAATGAAAACCATGAATCGCAGGTCTGCAATTGCCCTCGGTCTGACGACCGCCGCGGTAGCGCCTTTGTTCACCTTGGCGGCATCGGCAAAAATCAAGAAATACGGCCCGAAAGAGGGCAAGGAGATTGCGCCCGGTGTCCGGGTGGTGGAGGTCGGCACCGGCAATGCAGACATTCCCGCCTACAAGAGCATCGCAATTATCGACGTTGTGTTTCAGCCCGGAGCACATGCTCCTCAAACCGTGATGGACAACGACATGGTGTGCACCATTACCTCAGGTGCATTCACGATCAAGAAAGCGGACAAGGAATTCAAGCTCAAGACGGGTGATATGTACACCTGCTCCAAGGGCAAGACCGATGAAGCGACGAATACAAGCAAGGAGGTCGGCGTGCATCGCATCGCCGTATTGATACCCGCATAGCAGATGGAATTCCGGCCGGACCACGCCGTCGCGAGTCCGGCCGGCCAGAGGAGGCGATCTCGTTCCGTCGTCAGCGCGGCCATCTCACGCCAGCCACTCCCTGATCGCCGGGCGGGCGGGAACGGCGCGCATGTGGTCTTCGCGCTATGGCTTTGTTTGGGCATGATCTTTTGGGGAAGCTGGCTTGGTTTCAAAATCAACGGCTAGGTCGAATGGCTGATCAATCAGCGCATCCACGTGGCCAATACGGAGATCGAAAACCGCAGGAGTTTTGCCGGCCACCAGGCGGTGTTCGAGGCGATCGAGCGCCACGACCCGGAAGCGGCCGGCCAGGCGATGCGCGCGCATCTGGAAAACGCCCGGCGCAAGTTCAATTCAGGGTCGGGAAGACTGGGCTAGCCAGTTGACGCGGCGGCGCTCTGGCGCAAAGCAAAAAGCCCGCCGTTCAAAGCCGGCGGGCTCCCTTCAATCATACAGCGCGATCCGGTCGTCGGTAACCAGGACGACCGAATTTCGGCCTTCAGCGGCTGGTTGCGCTCAGGGGGCGGGCTTCGACGGGTTTGAAGCGACCAGCGATCCGAGTTTGCCGGCTTTGGCCAGACTCGGCTTTTCGTAAGTTTTCTTCACAGAATCCCTCCTCTAACGGCATCAATTTCCTCTGCCAGGCCTGTTTTGTCAAATCTGACAGCAGTCCGTCACAGGTCCCGGCGGCAATTCGTGCCCTTACGCCGGCTCGCGCTTGAGCGCCTGCGCCATGCAGTGAATGCCGCCGCCGGTCTTGGAAATCTCGCTCATGTCGACGGCAGCAACCTCGAAGCCGCGCGCTTTGAGTTGGCCGATCAGCGACTGGCTCGACGTCGGCGCGATCACCCTGTCCTTGCCAAGCGACATGAAGTTGCAGCCGAGCGCCATCGTGTCCTGGAAGGGCACGTCGATGATCTCGTGGCCCTTGCCCTTCAGCCAGTCGACGATGCCGGGCTCGGTGCAGGCGAGACACACCGCGGTGAGTTTTTCGGCGATCGGCACCACCATCAGGTCGATATGGACGTAATATTCGTCGATGAAGGCGAGGCGCGTTTCCCAGCCTTCCTTTTCGAACCAGTCCTGCACCTGCCGGGCGCCCTCTTCCTGCGTGCGGGCGCCGCCGCAGCCGATCAGCACCACGCCCTCCTCGATGACGTTGAAGTCGCCGCCTTCGAAGGTGCCAGCCGTGACCATGTCGTAGATGGGGATGCCGAGCTTTTCATAGGTGCGGATGGCGGCATAGTTCTCGCCGCGCCGCCACCAATTGGCCATGGCGGTGATGAAGGCGCCGTAGGGCGTCATGACGCTGGAGTCTCTGGAATAGACCTGCATCGGCAGTTCCGGCGTCGGCTCGTGCCAGTGGATGTTGACGCCGAAATGCTCGTAGGCGGCGACGAGGTCCTTGTGCTGCGCCTGCGCGATCTGGACGTTGCAGGGCGCTTCGCGCAAATGCTTGCGCGACAGCGAGCTGGTCGAGAGGTGGCGCAGGAAGTTTGGCGAGCCGAGCAACACGTCTGTCAGCACGTCGGTCTCGTTGGCAAAGCCCCATGACGTCAGCGGCTTGGTGCCGCCGGCGGGGTTGCGGCGTTGCAGCGAGAACGGCTCGGCGACGATGCGGTCATGGACGGTCATAAGGTTCTCCTCGATTATGCAGCTTGATTGGGTTGGCTGCTCGGAATCCACCAATCGCGCCCCCGCGCGGTGGTGACATATTCCGGCCAGCGGAAATTGATCGGCGGGTCATAGTCGCAAAGCGGCGCGATCCAGTTGGAGCCACCAATGCCGCCGCCGGTGCGGGTGACGAATTCGTCCATGGCCGCATCGCGCGCGGCCTTGTCCTCGAGCAGGCGGAGGGCTGCAAGCGCAACCGTCTTGGCGGCGCAAATGACCATCGGGTCGATGGTGGCCGAGATACCGCCCAGCGCGTTCATCGCCCAGGATGGATAGGCATGGCCATTCGCCGAGCGCAGCGCCGGGCGGGCGACATAGAAGCGTGCGGTCGGCGTGTGCCACGACATGTCGGTGTAGTCGTCGGAGGTCGAGTTGATCTGCGACGGAGGCAAATCGCGGCGCAGGATTGCCTCGGCCTCTTGCGGCGCAACCAGCCGCTCCATCTCGTCGATGAAAGGGTTGTCGGTCGCGGTGCCGCCGGCATTGACCTGGACCTCGCGACCGATCGCTTTCGCCGCCTCGTCCCAGCTCGGAGCGCCAACGGTGGACAGCGCCTCATAGGCAATCCCCGCCATGGCGTGATTGGCGAGGCCCGGCCTCGACTTCGACACCCAATGGCGCTCATAGCGACAACCGCTGATCGCCGCGGCCGCGGCCGCATTACGGTCGAGCACCGCGGTGACCTGCTCTGCCATGGCAATGGTCGGCACGCGGATCATGTACTGGATCTCGGCCAGCCCCGCCGGCAGATTGTCGGCGGTCGCCTGCCCGGCGGTGAGGATCGCCTCGCTGATCGACCAGCCGCCCTGGTGAGGCAGCATGGAATCGCGCAGCGCCTTGGAGGTCATGTACATCGTCATCAGCGCGTCATTGGCACCGGGCGCCCGCACCGCCGAATGCGCCTGCGGGATCGGCGCGCCATCGCTTGCGCGAACCCAGTTTTCGGGTTCGTCGCAGACAAAACGGTAGATCATCGCGTAGGCCGCGCCGCAATGCGTGTCCCAGCGCGCCGTGTTGCAGAGCGGCAGCATATAGAAGGGGTGGAAGGAGATCATGCCGGCAAGGCCGTCATAGTAGCCCTTGGCCGCATGGATCGGCTTCGAGCCCCTGACCTTCTCGGCCGGCTCGCCGGTGAAGCGCAACGTCCCCTCGATGCCGTGGCGTTGCATTGCCGCCTTGGTGGCGAGAAGTCCGCCGAGGCCGGCAATGCCAAGCCCGGAATGCGGATCGGTGTGGCCGCCGGCCTCGCTGCCGAGGCCCGGCCGCGATCGCTTCACCGTTGCCGCGTCCTGGCAGTTGCCGGGCACGGCGTCGTATTCGCCGTACATGCCGATGGTCGGCCCCGGGCCGTTCGTCCAGTGGGCGCAAAAGGCGGTCGGCATGCCGGCCGACCCTTCCTCGACCGAAAAGCCCTCATGCTTCAGCCGCGCGACATACCAGGCCGCCGACTGGTATTCGCGCCAGGCTGTTTCGCCGAAATCGAAAATGGTGCGCGTCCACGCCGACAGCGACGGCTGGATGCTATCGAGACAGGCAAGCGCGGTGGCTTGCGCCGAGGTCGTCACCGGTTTCTCCATGCGGCCCAAGAAAGCAGTGAAGCGGCATTGCAAAAAGTGATATGTTTTTCCGGTTCATGCAAATTCGGTTCACCTGAGGCCTCTTGCGAATACCTTCCACACAGGCGCTGCGCGCCCTCGACAGTTTTGCCCGTCACGGCAGTGTCTGGCGCGCAGCCGATGAACTGCATTTGACCCGCAGCGCCGTCAGCCATCAGTTGCGGCTGCTCGAACGCGACCTCGGCTTCGACCTGCTGGAGCGCATCGGCAAGGGCGTGGCGCTGACACCGCGCGGCCAGCGCTATGCCGCCGATGTGAGAAAGGCGCTGACGGTGCTCGGCGATGCGGTGACGCGCCAGGCCGGCACGGGCGTCGGCGGTTCGTTCGCCGTTTCCTGCACGCCGGGCTTCGCCTCTCTGTTCCTGTGCACGCACATCGGCGAGTTCCGGCAGATGTATCCAGACGTGGCGCTGTCGATCCTGACGCCGCGGCGGCTGGACGATGTCAGCAATCCGGACGCCGATGCCTTCATTGCCTTCGGCGTCGGCAACTGGCCGAACCGCTCGGTGGAGTTGCTGTGCGAAATCTCGTTCACGCCACTTTGCAGCCCGACACTGCTCAACAAGGTCGGCGGCTTTTCAAAACCGGCCGACGTGCTGCGCGCCAATCTCCTGCATCTCGGCGACACCGAGGACTGGGCGCGCTGGCTGGCGCTGTCCAAGGTGGAAAACCCCGACACCGAAAGCGGTATCTTCTTCTCGGACATGAACCTCGTCTTCTCCGCGGCGATCGCCGGACAAGGCATCGCAATGGGCGACGAACTGACCAGCCGCCGCGCGCTCAGCGAAGGCCGTCTGGTGCGCCCCTTCGACATCGCGATCCCCTCGCCGCGCTCGTATTTCCTGGTGTCGGAACATGCCAAGGCCAGCCACCCGGTGCTGGAAGCATTCAATGGGTGGTTGAGGTCGAAGCTGTCGGAGAACCGGATCAGCCCGTACTAGCCTCCCATCCGTGAATCAAATTTGCCGATCAGGCGAAAACTATTCGGTTGCGGTGAGCCGGCGCACTGCCCTACGCTCAAGCCACGATCAAGGAAGAGGCAGGATGCAGCAACCCGGCCGGGCCGCAGAGATCAAGGCAATCGGGATCGGCAAGAGCTTCGGCTCGTTCCAGGCGCTGGACGATCTGACGCTCAATATCGGCCGCGGCGAGTTTTTGACGCTGCTCGGCCCCTCGGGTTCCGGCAAGACCACCTTCCTGATGATTCTGGCCGGCTTCGTGCAGCCCACCGTCGGCAGGCTTTTCAGTGACGGCGTCGATATCACCGAACGGCCGGCCGAGCAGCGTGCCGCCGGCATGGTGTTCCAAGGCTATGCGCTGTTTCCGCATATGTCGGTCGAGGCCAACATCGCCTTCCCGCTCAAGGTGCGCAAGAAATCGGCTTCCGAGATCAAGCGCCGCGTTGCCGAGATGATCGAGCGCGTCGGCCTCAAGGGCCATGAGACGAAACTGCCGGCGCAGCTTTCCGGCGGCCAGCAGCAGCGCGTGGCGTTGGCCCGCGCTTTGGTGTTCGAACCCGGCGTGCTGCTCCTCGACGAGCCGTTCTCAGCGCTCGACAAGAGCCTGCGCGGCCAGATGCAGGCCGAGATGAAGCGGCTGCATCAGGAGACCGGCACCACCTTCGTCTTCGTCACCCACGACCAGAGCGAGGCGCTGGCGCTGTCGTCGCGCGTCGCCATCTTCAACCACGGAAAATTGCTGCAGGTCGGAGCGCCGGACGAGGTCTACGACCGGCCGGACAACCGCTTCGTCGCCGAGTTCCTTGGCGAGATCAACATGCTGCCGTTGAAGGGGGTCAAGCCCGCCGACAATGGCTCGACGGGCCTCTGCGAGGACCGCGCGGTCAACATGCTCTGCAAGGCCGAGAAAGTCCGTGGCGATGCCATATTGGCGATCCGGCCCGAACATATGTCGATCACGCGCGAAGCCGCCGCCGGCGAGAACGGCATTGCCGCCACCGCCATCGGCTCGACCTATCTGGGTGCGGCGACCAAACTCGATCTGACGACACGCCAGGGCGCCAAGGTGACCGTCTCGGTGCCGAACGAGGTCGCGGCGGCTGCACTCAGCAAAGGCAATTCCGTCTGGCTGACATGGCCGGCGGAAAAGGGTTTCCTCCTTCCGGACGGAGGATGACGACGAGAACGGCGAAGTCTTCCAGCAAAGAATCTGGAGCGCGCCATAACCACCGGAACCAAAACGAAAAAGGGGAACTAAAATGACAAACCAAAGCAAAAAACAAGCCATGGACGGGCTGACCGCCCGGGCTGTGCGCGGCGAGATTTCGCGCCGGCAATTCACCCAGCTTGCAGCCCTCGTGCTGGCCGGCACACCGATGCTGCTGCGCTCGACCGGTGCCTTTGCGCAGGCCAAGGAGCTGGTGCTGGTCAACTGGGGTGGCGATGCCCTTACCGCTTATGACGCCGCCTACGGCCAGGCCTTCACCAAGGAAACCGGCATCACCGTCAAGATGGACGGTTCGGGCCCGACCGAAGGCGCGATTGCCGCACAGTTCAAGAGCGGCGCGCCGACCTGGGACCTTGTCGACGTCGACCCGTTCTCGGCCATCACGCTCGGCGCGCAGGGTGCGCTCGAGCCGATCGACTACGCCATCGTCGACAAGAAGAAGATGCGCGAGGGGTTCGGCTGGGAATACGCGGCGTCGACCTATTTCTTCTCCTATGTCATCGCCTATGATTCCGAGAAATACGGCAAGGACGCGCCGACCGGCATGGCCGACTTCTTCGACGTGAAGAAGTTTCCGGGCAAGCGCTCGCTCTACAAATGGGGCGTGTCGAGTTGGGAAGCCGCACTTCTCGCAGACGGCATCGCGCCGGCCTCGCTCTACCCGCTCGACCTGAAGCGCGCGCATGACAAGATCGCCGCCTTCAAGGAAAACGTCGTGGCTTACTGGGGCGGCGGCGCCGAGAGCCAGAGCGTGCTGCTCAACGGCGAAGCCTCGATGGCGATCGTGTGGTCGACCCGCGCCTCGCTGATCGAGCAGGACTCGGGCGGCAAGATCAAGTTCATCTGGGATCAGGGCCTGATTTCGCCCGGCGCGCTGGCCGTGCTCAAGGGCAACCCCGGCGGCAAGGACGCAGCGATGAAGTTCATCGCCAGCGCCCAGGATCCGCAAAAGCAACTGGTGATGTTCGACAAGCTCGGACAGGGTCCGGCCAATCCGGCCGCCGATGCGCTGATCCCCGCCGACAAGAAGCGCATCAACCCGGTCGATCCCGAAAACATGAAGAAGCAGATCGCGCTCGACATGGACTGGTACGCCAAGAATTACGGGGCAGCACTCGACGAATACACCAAGATCATCTCGGCCTGACCAGGCCGGGCACGAGCTTCGATGAGAGGCACCCTCTCCGACAGGATGGGCGCGGCGGTGCTGATGGCGCCGCTGCTCCTGTTCCTTGTGCTGGCCTACGCCTGGCCGTTCCTCGGCGTCGTCAAGTGGAGCGTCACCTTGCCGACACCGGGGCTCGGCCAGTATGGCGCGCTCGCCACCGATGCCCTGGTGCAGTCTGTGTTCATCCGCACGCTGCGCATCGCGCTGATCGTCACCGTGGTTTCCGTGGCGGCGGCATACGCCATCACCATGGTGTGGGTGCGCGGCAGCCCGGCACAGCGCATAATCGCTGAATTCTGCATTCTCGTCCCCTTCTGGATCTCGGTGCTTACCCGCGCCTTCGGCTGGGTGGCGCTTTTGTCCAACCGCGGCCTGATCAACACCTGGCTGCAATCGATCGGCTTCATCTCCGAGCCGCTGGCGCTGGTGCGCAACGAGTTCGGCGTCATCGTCGGCATGACGCATTTCCTCATTCCCTTCGCGGTGTTCCCGCTGGCCTCCGCCATGCGCAGCCTCGACGAGCGCGTGCTGCTCGCGGCGCGCGGGCTCGGCTCCAGCCGTATGCGCACCTTCTGGACCGTGTTCGTGCCGATGACGCGCTCCGGCATCATCGGTTCGGCGATGATCGTGTTCGTCTTCTCGCTCGGCTTCTTCGTCACGCCGGCGATCCTCGGCGGCGGCCGCAGCGTGATGATCGCCGAGCTGATCTATCTCCGCATCTTCCAGAGTCCCGACTGGGGACTGGGTGCGGCGATCAGCGTCGTGCTGGTGCTGTTCGTCGGCGCGCTCATGGCGCTGCTGTTCCGCTATGTCAGACCGAAGCAACTGATCTGATGCCGACCTATCGCCCCGGTCCCGTCTCCCTGATCCTCGCCGTGCTAGTGGCGCTGTTCCTGCTGCTGCCGCTGTTGGCGGTCATCCCGGTGTCGCTGACGCCAAGCCGCATGCTGGCTATGCCGACGGGCGAACTGTCGCTGCGCCACTACCGCGCGCTGATCGAGGATCCGCGCTGGCTCGACGCCATCCTGCTGTCGATCCGCATCGGCATCGTCAGCAGCGTCATCTCCACCGTGCTGGCGCTGTGCTTCAGCCTTGGCGCCTGGATGTTCCAGCCGCGCTTCACGGCCACCCTTGTCGGCTTCGTGCTGTTGCCGATGGTGGTGCCGCCGGTGGTCTCGGCGATCACGCTCTACTTCCTGCTGACGTCGATCTCGGGCATGAGCTCGTTCTTCGGCTACGACACCTGGCTCGGCGTCGCCATGGCGCATTCGGTGATGACGGTGCCTTTCGCCACGGTGCTGATCCTGGTCTCGCTCAGCCAGCTCGACCGCCGCATCGACCTTGCCGCGCGCGGCCTTGGCGCCGGCGTGTGGGAACGCGCCACGCGCATCATCATGCCCAACATCAAGTTCGGCATCGTCACCGCCGCGCTGCTGTCCTTCGTGCTGTCCTGGGAAGAGATCGGCGTCACCCTGTTCATCACCTCGGTCAACGCCATCACGCTGCCGCGGCTGATGTGGATGGGCCTGCGCGACAACATCGACCCGGCGATCGCCGCGCTCTCGGTGATCCTGATCATCATCACTGTGCTGGTGCTGGCGGTGAGGACTGTGGTGGTGAAGATGCGCGGCGGGCACTGAGCCAAGGTGGCCAACAACAATCGGCGATAGCCAAGCCGCTGTGTGAAGGGCGTTACGGACGGTGAGCGCCGGGTACATTACGCGGCGTCATGGGAAACCTGCCGCTGGTGACATTTGCCTTCGTGTCGGTGCTCGGAATGGCGGTTCCGGGACCGGACGTCGTGCTCGCCATCACCAACGGCTCCCGCTACGGTTTTCGACGCGCGTTTCTCGGCATGGCCGGCGTCGTACTGTCTGATTTCGTTCTTATCAGCATCGTCGCGCTGGGCTTCGGCGCTCTTCTGCTGGCTTCGGAATTCTATCTCTCGGCTCTCAGGATGTTCGGCGCGGGCTATCTGCTTTTCGTCGCCATCGGTACCCTGCGCGCCGCATCCCGACCTTCGTTCAACCCTAACCTTCCCGAAACACGCCATTCAGCCAAGGCACTCATTGGGCGCTGCTTCCTGGTGGCGGTCACAAATCCGGCGGCCTGGCTGCTTTTCCCCGCGATCCTGCCGCATTTTGTCCGCGTGGATGAGCCGATCGCGATCCAGTATGGCATCCTGGCCATTATCGCCGCGCTTGCCGATGTGTTTGTGCTGACGTTTTACGCAGCCCTTGGCGCGCGGGCTGCAAGGCTTCTGGCTGGGCCAAACGCCGTGTGGATCGACCGGTTTTACGGTATCGCCCTGCTTGGTCTTTCGAGCACTTTGATCCTGCAATCCCTCGGCCATCTGAGATAGTCGACACAGGAACACACAGGCCCGGATTTTAGCAATCGGCCCGCAGTCAGCTTGCGAAGAATCTCGACAGCCTTGCAGCCGTGTCTTCGGGGTGCTCTTCCGGGAAGAAATGCCCACCCTTGACCGAGCCGCCTCCGACGTTATCAGCCCATTGCCGCCAGATCGCCAACGGGCCGCCCTCCTCCGCATACCAGTTCTCCAACCCGCCCTCGCCGCTCCAGAGCGCAAGCAGCGGGCATCTGATGCGACAGCCATTAGCCTGGTCCTGCGCGTCGTGCTCGCGGTCGATGCCTGCGGCGGCGCGATATTCCTCGCAGATGGCGTGGGCATGGGCGGGATCACGCAGCGCCTCGATATAGGCGGCCCTGACCTCAGCGGGAAAAGCATCTGGAGCCGAGCCCCAGCCGGCGATCGCATTGTCGACAACTGCGTCGGGTGCTGCGGACAACAGGCGCTCAGGCAGCGGTTCCGGCTGGGCGAGCAGGCTCCACGGCCAGAAGGCCAGCGCCAACCTGGCATCGGCCCGATCCCAGGCGGAGGCCGTGGGGACGATGTCGAGAACGGCGACTTTCGACACGGTTTCGGGATGGTCGAGCGCCAGCCGGTAGGCGACGCGACCGCCACGGTCGTGGCCGGCAACCATGAAACGGTCGAAACCGAGAACGTCCATAACCTGCACCATGTCGCGCGCCATCGCTCGTTTGGAATAGGCGGCATGATTGGCTCCGGAAGCCGGACAGGCGCTTTGTCCGTAGCCTCTCAGATCGGCGGCAACCACGCTGAAGTGCGGCGCCAATGCCACGGCGATGTCCCGCCACATAACATGCGTTTCGGGAAAGCCATGCAGGAGCAGCAGCGGCGGCCCTGAGCCACCGGCCCTGACGAAGATCGATGTCTCCTCCATTTGAACGGTCCTGGCGTCAAAGCCCGCAAACATCAGCTGCCGCCAACCATTCCGTGGCTGGAACGGATTCGCAGCACCTGGACACCCTTCGGCAATTCGATCAGGAACTCCTTGTCGCGGTCGAGATGGTGGATGCTTTGCGGATCGCCGCCGGTAAAGGCGGCCATCGCCTCGACGCTCTCCCAATAGGAGATGGTGATGAATTCCGAATGCGTCGGCGTGTCCTCGCGAAAAGTCTGCACGCCCAGCGCTTTCTCGATCAGCGGCTTGATACCGACCTCGTAGTTGTAGCGCTCATAGGCGTCGGCCTTGTCGGGCAAGGTCCTGCCGCGCCAGATGCGCGCAATGGTCGGGGTTGTCGGTGCCATCAGCAACAAACGCCTGAACGCGAGCCGCGTTCCGAACATCTCGACTGGTGGCAGCCGGATCGCGGTCCGAACCTGCGAGCAGAGGCCGGCCAAGTTGACTAGCTGTCGCGGTCAATGCACAAGGAGCCATGGTCTGAGGGCGGGACGGTGACGCATCGGTCTGCAAAACCGACGTAGTGGGTTCAATTCCCACTCAGGCCTCCACACTATCTCTTTGAAGTTGTTGGCGATCCCGACAGGATTCGAACCTGTGACCATCGGCTTAGAAGGCCGGTGCTCTATCCAGCTGAGCTACGGGACCGCTGGCCGGCATTTGATATCTTGGCCGGCTGGTGTCTATGTGCCAGGCGCTGACCGCCGGTCAATGCGTCCAGGGTATCCTGCGGTCATAGCGGAAATTTTCCGCATAGGAAATCTGCCGGCGCTTGGTCTCTTTCGGCTCCTCGACACGGAAGGCCAGCCCCTGCTTTTCGGCATAGGCCACCGCTTCTTCCCTGGTGTCGAAGGTCAGCCTGATCTGGCTCAGCATGTCGCCCGATGTGGTGTAGCCCATCAGCGGGTCGATCTTCTTGCGTTGGGCGGGATCGAATTCCAGCACCCAATGGCCGGTCTTGGCCTTGCCGGACTGCATCGCGGTTTTGGCTGGGCTGAAAATTCGCGCGGACATGGGCACCTCGTAGCTGCGTTGGCGGTAGCGCCGCCTTATTTCAGTCAATACTGTGCAACACTGCCGACGGCAAGGCCGAAGCGGCCTGCAACCAGGCCGCTTCGGCAGCGGCATAGGCTGGATACACTGGCGTAGCATCAAAAGTCATGGTCATGATGGCGACACAAAGAGGCATGGACGCAGGGATTTTGCACGCCGAGGCCGACAGCCAAGCGATTTTCGACGGCGCGATCGTGATCGGCGCCGGGGCAGCCGGCTTGACCGCAGCCCATGCGCTGCTCAAGACCGGCGTGCCTGTGATGGTGTTGGAAAAGGAAGCCCAGCTGGCCGAGCCATGGCACGGGCGGCACGAGCGACTGCATCTCAACACGCATCGCGACCTTTCGGCGCTGCCGGGCGTTTCCTTTCCTGCCGGCACCCCTGCCTTTCCGCACCGAAACACCATCATCGGCCATTTGAACGAATTCCACGCCATGCACCGGCTGCCGGTCGAGTTCGGCATCGCGGTCGAGGAGATTGGCTTCGAGGGCGACCACTGGCTTGTGCGGACCAGTGCCGGGCCGCGGCTGGCGCGCCATGTCGTCATCGCCACCGGGCGCGACCGGCAGCCCTTCATCCCGGCCTGGAAAGGCATGAAGGCCTTTGCCGGACGCATCATCCATTCGGCCGCATTCGGTAACGCCAAGGCCTATGCGGGCAAGAAAGTGCTGGTCGTCGGCGCCGGCAATTCCGGCTTCGACGTGCTCAATCACCTGGCGGCAGCCGGCACGGGACAGATCTGGCTGTCGGCGCGCAACGGTCCGGCACTGCTGCCCAAGCGCCTCGGCCAGATCGCCGTCCACCGGTTTTCGCCGATCCTGGCGCGGCTGCCGTTCAAGCTCGCCGATGCGGTGATGGCGGCGACGCAGCGATGGGCCTTCGGCGACCTCACGGCCTACGGCCTGCCGCCGACGCCTTCGGGCGGCGCAAGCCGGCTGGCGTCGGATTATACCGCCATCGCCACCGATGACGGCGCCGTCGATGCCATCAAGGACGGCAGGATCATCGTGCTGCCAACCGTGCGGGAATTTACCCGCGACGCGGTCGTTTTCGACGATGGCGCGACGATCCAGCCGGATATCGTCATCGCCGCGACCGGCTACCGCACCGGGCTCGAGGCCATGCTGGGCAAGCTCGGCGTGCTCGACCAAAAGGGCGTGCCGCTGTTCAACGGCGCCGACAGCGACCCGAAACTGCCGGGCCTGTGGTTCACCGGCATGCGGCCAAGCATCCGCGGCTGCTTCGCCAATGCTCGCATCCAGGCCAAGGCGATCGCAGCCAGGATTGCGCGGGAGCGCAGACCGCCAAGCCCCGTTTGATGTTTTAGGGGTTGCGCGACAGGGTCCGGAACCGTATACGCCGCAGGGCCTCGGAGTGTAGCGCAGCCTGGTAGCGCATCTGGTTTGGGACCAGAGGGTCGGGAGTTCGAATCTCTCCACTCCGACCATTTTTTCCCACAAAGCCAGTCCTTGCCCAAGGTCGCCAATGACTGCCTCGCCGGTAGCGCATGGCGGCACGCATTGCCCAAGCAGCAGCCGCTCGCCGATCGGACCCTACATTGGAACACCAGTTCGCTCCGAGAGTTGTGTATGTTCAACCCAAGGAGCCAACAATGAAAACCCTTCTCATCGCCTCGATGATCGCGTTCGCCGGAACGGCGGCTTTGATCGCACCGGCGCAAGCCGCCAGTCTGATTATCCAGTCCGACGACGGCGATCAATATTCGTCCGACGATGGCGATATACAGATTCGTCGCCATCACCAGCGCCACAAAGACTATAGCGACGATTATGGCGACGACTACAGCGACAACCAGGATGGCCAATGGCGGCGCCACCACCGCCATCACCGCTGCCATATCGAACTGGTCAGGCACTGGCGCCATCACCACAGGGTCGTCGAAGAGGTCAGGGTCTGCGGCTGATCCGATCGCTTCGGACCTGCTACGGCCGAGTTGGCGGCCGGAGCACCAATCTGACCTAAAGCGCGTCTCATTTGAACGGACTCACGCGACGCGCTTGAGGTCTTGTTTGATGCATGCGGTTCTCTCAAAACCGGGTCCACTTGAGCGACATGCATCAGGCGCCCGTGTCATCGAACAGCATCCCTTCGGCGGGTTTTGCTGAAAATCGACGCAGGGATAATCCCCTCGCTTCCACCTCTATCGCCGGTCTAAAAGCGCGTCGCGCTGAAACGTATCCAGGCGACGCGCTTTGATTTTTGTTTTGATGCATGTCGTTCTCTCAAAACCGGGACCACTTTTGAGCGACATGCATTAGACTCCGGGCAAAGGGGAGATTCTGGATGCTTGGTCTCGAGGCATGGCTTTCGCTGATTGGCCCTGCCTACTTCGCTTACATCGGCATCACGGTTCCGTTCGTCGTCGTCTGGGCCATTATCTGTGCAGCCCTGTGGATCTGGAACAACCGGCCGAGCAAGAGGCAAGGCCGTCCCCGCTCGTGGCCCGCCAGCGTGCTGTTCTTTGTCGTCGTCGCCGCGTGCTACGTGGCAGCGCATACGGTGGTCTATCTGCTGGTCCGGTATCTGGCGGCGTTGTGGCTATAGGGCACCCTTCCGGACACTCCGGTGACTGCTCTACGAAGGTAAGCTCGCCGGGCGAGAACCCCAATCATCACTCCCGGCGAGCCTACAACCCGATCAGGAACGCGACCAGGACCGGGGTCAGCCGGCAAGTTCCCAGGTGCAAGACGGATGCCAGATAATGTTTCCCGAAATGGGACAGCGGCCCTCATGCGGCGGTGGGCACGGAGAGATCGAGTGTATTCATTCGAACACGCTGTCGTCGCTGTAGAGGAAATCCTGCGGAAACGCATGTTCGCAGCTCGCGCTCTGGTCGGGCTGCCGTACCTGGTTACGGCTGCCAAGGATCGATGACAGGCACGCCGGCCGCATGGAATGGCGCCGTGTCACGCGAGGCGACATGAAAGCCGTTTGCGGAGGCGATTGCCGCGATGTAGCCGTCGGGCACAGGAAACCCCTTGCCGGCTGCCCTCGCCTTCACTGCAAGTCGGGCATAGTGCCGGGCCGCCTCGGTATCGAAAGGCAGGATGCGGCGCTCAAACACGGCGCACGCACCGGCGAAGGTTTCAGCGAGCGCAGCCTTGCGCCGACCCGCCGGCATGGCCTCGATGCCGAACAGCACTTCGGCGAGCGTCACACTGGAGAGGTAAAGCGTTTCCTCGGCCTGGTCATCAAGCCAGGCCAACACAGCTTGATGCGGTTCGGGCTTCATGGCCTCCGAAACGACATTGGTATCGAGGAGGATCATTCGAACCCCAGCGGTTCGGCCGGCGCCTTGTCGCGAGCCTGCTCCAGGACCTCCACGTCTTCATTGGTCAGCCCGGCGCGTCGGGCAATGTCTGCCAGAACGGAGCCGAGTTTCACACGGCCGTCCGGCCGCACCGCGTTTTCCAGAATGTCGCGTATCTCGGCCTCGGTGCTGCGACCGTGCAAGGCCGCCCGTACACGCAGAGCTCGGTGGGTCGCTTCCGGAAGATTTCGGACGGTCACTGCAGGCATTGATATCGCTCCGATGTCATTGATTGAAAGTATCATATTGTTTCAGGTGATGTCACCATCCATGTTTTGAAAACGTCGCACGGGCGGGATCAACAATCGCCGTCCAGGGAATTGCAGCAGGATCTAAACCTCGAACTCGCCCTGCCCTTCGTCCATTGCGCTGACGGTTTCGGCGGCGAGCGCCCTTGTGATCGGCGTCTTGCGCTCGAGCGCGGTGCGGTCGAGGCGCTCGACCACGCGCATGGCGGTGGCCAGCGAGCGCTCGATGCGGCGCACCAGATATTGCACGACATGCGGCTCGACCTCGACCTGGCGGTCGGCGAAGAGTTTGGTGATGACACCGGCCAGAAGCAAATCGTCCGGCTCATGGATCTCGACGGTTGCCGCCGCCTTCAGCCGCGAGGCAAGATCGGGCAACGTCACCCTCCAGGCGGCGGGGAAGCGCCGCGCCGTTAACAGCAAGGTGGCCCCGGCGCCGCGCACTTCATTGATGAGATGGAACAGGCCCGCCTCGTCGATGGCTGTCTTGTCGACATCGTCGATCAGCGCGGGCCTGCCGCCAAGCCCGGTGATGGCATTGCCGATGCGCTGGGCATCGACCGCCACAGCGTTGGCCCGCGCCTGCCAGATCGAGCCCAGATGTGTCTTGCCGGAACCGGCCGGGCCAGCGAGCACGATCACCGGCGACGGCCAGTCCGGCCAGCGGTCGACAAGGGCTGCCGCCTCGCGGTTGGTGGCCGACACCACCAGCTCGTCGCGCGAGTAGCCGGTGCCGTGGCCAAGGTCGAGCGGCAGTTGGCGCGGCGGTTCGGTCTTATGATCCGCCACGTTCAGCCGCGCGGCGACCGGTGGCCGCCGCCGCGAGCGGCGGGCAGCGGCGGGACGGGCTCGGTGGAGTGTCCCTTGTAGAGAGGCGATTCCAGGTAACGGGCAATGGCAAAGCGCACCAGCACGGCAACCGCCGCCGAAGCAGGAACAGCGATCAAAAGGCCTACGAAACCGAACAGGGCGCCGAAGGCAAACAGCGCAAACATCAGCCAGACCGGGTGCAGGCCGACGCTTTTTCCGACCAGCCGGGGCTGCAGGATGTTGCCCTCGATGAACTGGCCGATGAAGAAGACCACCGCGACAGCAACGATCATGGTCCAGTCCGGCCAGAACTGGACCAAGGCGACGCCGACGGCCAGCACCAGTCCGGTCAGCGAGCCGACATAAGGGATGAACGAGATCAGCCCGGCGAAGAGGCCGATCAGGATGGCGAAATTCAGCCCGGTCAGCGTCAGGCCAGTGGCATACATGCCGCCGAGCACCAGGCACAGCGTGCCCTGGCCGCGCACGAAGCCGGCGGTCGCGGTGTTGATGTCCCTGGAGATCGCCCTGACCGTCCCGACATAATCGCGCGGCACCCAGCTGTCGACGACCGCCACCATGCGATCCCAGTCGAGCAGCATGTAGAAAGCGACAACCGGAGTGACCACGAACAGGCTGACCACCGACACCAGAGCAACGCCGGAACTCCAGATCGAGGTGAAGACGGTGCTCAGCAGGCCGAAACCGGACGTGAGCAGCGAATTCAGCCCGTCGCGCAGGCCATTGGCATTGACGCCGAATTTCTGCTCCAGCCATTTCGGATCGAGGCTGGTGATCAGCGACTGCAGCCGGGTCAGATATTCCGGAAGCTTGCTGGCGAAATCGGCCATCTGCGTGGCCAGAACCGGAACCAGGATGACGAAGGCCAGCACCAAAAGGACGATGAAGGCGATCAGGATGACCACCGTCGCCATCAGCCGGGAGAGGCCGAGGCGTTGCAGCCGGTCGGCGACCGGGTCGAGGAAATAGGCCAGCACCATGCCGGCAACGAACGGCAACAGGATGCTGGAAAAAATGTAGAGGAACAGCGCCAGGAAGATTGCCGTGCCCAGCCAGAAGAAAATCTGGCGGCGAAACGCCAGGGACGCAGCCGCCTCTGCCAGCGCGGCGGTCGCGGCATTCTTGTCAACTACCCGGGGTGGAGCCTTCGCCATAGCCGCTCATATGCCTCAGCCAAGCCACGAGATAGGCCGCGGCCGAAGCCACGGTCAAGACCCCGGACAGCAATATGAGCGCAGGCCTGAGCGGGTCGAGGTGGAGGCCAAGGGCAAGTTCGCCCAGCACCACGGCCGCCAGCACGATCTGGGCGGCGGTGTTGGCCTTCGACACATAGAGCGGCTTCATCTCGACCGGATGCGCCATGATCGTGGACAAAAGCACGGCGCAGATGATCAGCGCATCGCGTGACACCATGGTCACCACCAGCCACAGCGGCAATTGCCCGATGAAGCCCATGACCACGAACACCGAGACCAGAAGCACCTTATCGGCCATCGGATCTAGATAGGCGCCGAGTCTCGAATGCTGGTTGAAGCGGCGGGCGATGAAGCCGTCGACGCCATCGGAAATTCCAGCAACGAGAAATCCGGCAAAGGCCCAGTCCCAGCGCATGTTCAGCATCGCCAGCACCACCGCCGGCACCAGCACGAAGCGCAGGATGGTGATGAGGTTGGGAATGGTCAAAGGCATGTCCCGCCATGCTTGTTCTGCAGATAGATGATGGAGATGGATTGTGGGTGCAAGGACCAGCGGTGAAGGGACGACTGTCCACGTATTTATCTTGGGCAAAAGCCCGGTATCCTGTCGTCATCCTTGCCCCCCGAAACCATTCATGCGAAGAGCCGCCGAGGGAAACAGGGATGCGCCGACGATGAGCAAGGGCGACCGGGCCAAGCGCAAGAACGGGCTCACCTATGCCGAGGCGGGCGTCGACATCGATGCCGGCAACCTCATGGTCGAGAAGATCAAGCCGCTGGTGCGCGCGACGCGCCGGCCGGGCGCCGATGGCGAGATCGGCGGTTTTGGCGGCCTGTTCGACCTCAAGGCGGCGGGTTTCACGGATCCGGTGCTGGTTGCCGCCAATGACGGCGTCGGCACCAAGCTGAAGATCGCCATCGATGCCGGCAAGCACGACACGATCGGCATCGACCTCGTCGCCATGTGCGTCAACGACATCGTCGTGCAGGGCGCCGAGCCACTGTTCTTCCTCGACTATTTCGCCACCGGCAAGCTCGACCCCGACCAGGGGGCGGCAATCGTCGGCGGCATAGCAATCGGCTGCCGACAGGCCGGCTGCGCGCTGATCGGCGGCGAGACGGCCGAAATGCCCGGCATGTATAACGACAAGGATTACGACCTTGCCGGCTTCGCCGTCGGTGCTGCCGAACGCGGCCAGTTGCTGCCGACAGACGATATCGTCGAAGGCGACGTGCTGCTTGGCCTGGCTTCCTCGGGCCTGCATTCCAATGGCTTTTCGCTGGTGCGCCGCATCGTTGGCGTCAGCGGGCTTGCCTGGAGCGATCCGGCGCCGTTCAACGATGAGGCGACGCTGGCCGAAGCGCTGCTCGAGCCGACCCGCATCTATGTGAAGTCGATCTTGAAGGCGATCCGCAACACGCATGGCATCAAGGCGCTGGCCCATATCACCGGCGGCGGCTTTCCCGAAAACATTCCGCGCGTCCTGCCGAAGGACTTTTCCGCAGAACTCGATCTCAATGCCATCGATGTGCCGCCGGTGTTTTCCTGGCTGGCGAAGACTGGCGGCGTGGCGCCGGAGGAGATGATGCGCACCTTCAACTGCGGCATCGGCATGATCCTCGTCGTCGCCTCCGGCCAGGCGGCACAGGTCGCAGCCGTGCTGCAGGAGGCCGGCGAGACTGTGACGCCGATCGGCCGCATCGTGCCGCGCCGCGACGCCGGCGTTATCTATCGGGGCTCGATCGGCCTATGAGCAGGAAACGCACGGTTGTTTTGATCTCGGGACGCGGCTCGAACATGACGGCGCTGATCGCGGCGGCGAGCGACCCGGCCTATCCCGCCGAGATCGTTGGCGTCATTTCCGACCGGGCCAACGCCGCCGGCCTCGGCATCGCGGCCGCGCGCGGTATCCCGACCAAGGTCATCGTGCGCGCCGACCATGCCAGCAAGGAAGCCCATGATGCGGCGATCGACGCCGCGCTGATTGCGTTCAATGCCGAGATCGTGGCGCTGGCCGGCTATCTGCGCATTCTCTCCCGCGGCCTGGTCGAGAAGTGGCAAGGGCGCATGCTCAACATCCACCCTGCCCTGCTGCCGGCCTTCAAAGGGCTCGATACGCATGCGCGCGCCCTGCGCGCCGGCATTCGCATTCATGGCTGCACGGTGCATTTCGTCACATCAGAGATGGATGACGGCCCGATCATCGCGCAGGCAGCGGTGCCGGTGATGGTCGGCGACAACGAAGACACGCTGGCCGCCAGAGTGCTGAAGGCCGAGCACCGGCTTTATGCGCTGGCACTCGGGCTGGTCGCCGACGGCAAGGCGCACATGGAAGGCGGCCGCACCGTGCTGGCGCATTTCGCCGACGATGCCGAAAACGGAACTTCCGTGGTGATGGCGCCCGACCCGCTGCGCGAAGAACGCGATCTCGAACATCTGGCGCGGATCACGCCGTAGGCCGACATGGCGACACCGAGACAATTGCTCCTGCTGCGCCACGCCAAGTCGAGCTGGGACGACCCGGCGCTTGCTGATTTCGACCGGCCGCTCGGGCCGCGCGGGCTGAAGACGGCGCCGCTGATGGGGCGCGAACTGGCCCGGCGCAGTTGGCTGCCTGACCTGGCGCTGGTGTCGCCGGCGCTGCGTACGCGCGAGACATGGCGGCTGGTCTCGGCGGAACTGTCGGCGAGCGTAACGGTGGAGTTCGCCGAGGCGCTTTTCGAAGCCACGGCTGGCGACATTCTGGCCGAGCTGCAGCAGGCAGTCGCATCGGCTAGCTGTCTCCTGGTGCTCGGCCATAATCCCGGCCTGGAGGACTTTGCCCGCCGGCTCGCCGGTCCGCGATCGGGTGTGGCTGCTCTCAGGAAACTTGAAGAGAAATTCCCGACCGGCGCCCTTGCCCGCTTTGTCATCGACGGCGACTGGGCGGATCTCGGCTTCGGCGCGGCCCGGTTGACGCATTGCATCAAGCCGAAGGATCTAAGCTAGACCAAGCTGCCTAACGGGCTAGCCGCAGGTGACAGCCGCAAACCGTGTTTTGAAAAGACCACGGTCAAACAAGGAGATAGGACCAATTGCTGGCGGATTGATTCAAGATCTTTGCGGCCCCGAGTCGATTGCATAAAAACAAGAGCGGTGGGCCGGGCCCACCGCTCTTTGTGGTCGTAGATTTCTCAGAAAATCAACGACCCCAGATGCCCTGGCCGGATTCCGGCTGGTTCGAGTCGCCCTTGATCGTGAAATCGCCGAGGCTGGCCGGCTTGCGGATCGAGGCGGTATAATTGTGATCGATGTTGCCGGCGGGCGCTGTTACAGCAGGCTGGTTGACGCTGTCGGAGCCGTAGTGGTCGCTGCCTGCGAAAGCGGTGCCGGTGGCAAGGAGGATGGCAGCAGCGGTAAGTGCGATCTTGGTCATTTCAGGTAATCCAGATTTTTCAGTTCTGTCCGTCAAGTGGCGTGCCTTGGGAGGAATTCGCGTCGCTCGGACCACCCCGAAATGGGTGTGCGTTGCTGCCATTGCCAATCACAAAAATGTGCGAACCGAACCGTTCGGTTCGGTCTAGGAAGGCGCGAAATGGCGTAGTTGTTGCTATATTCTATTCTCTATACGGCTCCGACCTCGCAACGCCCCTCGTTGCGTTACGCTTGCATCTCAAAAGGTCGTGAAGCCCAGTACGTCGCGCATGTCGTATTCGCGGGGCGGCCGGACGGCGACCCAGCGTGCTGCCGCAATGGCGCCGCGCGCGAACATCGAGCGGTCGGCGGCCGAATGGGAAAGCGTGAGCGTCTCGCCCTCGGCCAGCAAGCTCACGCTGTGCTCGCCGACGATGCTGCCGCCGCGCAGCACGGCAAAGCCGATCTCGCCGGCAGGGCGTGGACCTGTAACGCCGTCGCGGATGCGTTTCGCCACATCGTCCAGCCTGACGCCATGTCCGCGAGCGGCCGCCTCGCCCAGCATCAGCGCCGTGCCCGACGGTGCGTCGACCTTCATGCGGTGATGCGCTTCCAGGATTTCGATGTCGGTGTCGGGACCAAGTGCTCGCGCCGCCTGCTCGACCAGCCCGGTCAGCATGCTGAGCCCGAGCGAGTAGCTGCCGGAGCGAACGATGGCGACGGACTTCGAAGCAGTAGCGATGGCGGCGAGATCGGCCGGCTCGAAGCCGGTCGAGCCGATGACCAGCGCCGGGCCGCCGCGGGCCGCGCAAGCTTGTGCAAGATCGACGGAGGCCGCAGGCGTGGTGAAATCGATGACGACATCCGCAAGCGCCAGTGCTTCGTCGCGCTCGACCAGCCCCTCACCGATGCTGCCCGGCCTGTGAAAGCGGGCGACGAGCGCCAGCCTGGGATCGGTCTCGACGGCCAGCGCCATCTCCCTGCCCATGCGGCCGAGCGCACCGGCTATGGCTATTTTCAATGGATGCGGCATGGCGGCTTTCACTGGAAATGCGAGTCGCAACAATGATCTACCATGCCGCCCTGCCAGATTGATTCAGCCGGCGCCATGCGTCTTGAGCATCATGCCGGCGATCTCCTTGACCAGCTTGGCGGCAACCAGCGCGGTGAGATTGGAGACGTCCTGGCTTGCATTGTATTCGACGACATCGGCGCCGACGATGGGCTGGTCGATCCGCTGGATCAGGTTGATCACTTGCCGGGTTGTAAGACCACCGGGTTCGCGGTGCGACACGCCGGGCGCACAAGCCGGGTCGAGGCCGTCGAGATCGACCGAGAGATAGACCGGCGTCTTGAGATCGAGCTGCAGATCCTCGCTGAAATGCCGCGCCTCGATCATTTCGACGCCGAAGCGCTTGAGCTGGTCACGAAGCTCATCATTGAGGGTGCGCGAGCCGATCTGGATCAGCCGGTCGGCCAGCCCCTCCTCCAGGATGCGCGCGAAGGACGAGGTGTGGGACCGCCTGTTGCCCTGATAGGCATCGTAGATGTCGGGATGGGCGTCGATCTGGACGATCGTTAGCCTGGCATGGCGGCGGCGCACGGCACGCAGCACCGGCCAGGCGATGGCATGATCGCCACCGAGGCTGATCAACGGGTGGCCGGCATCCAGCGCGCGGCCGACCTCGGCCTCGATCCGCTCCCATGGACCGCCGGCGCCTGAAAAGTCGATGTCGCCGTGGTCGACGAAACTGTCCGCCACATCGAAGCCGGTTTCGCTCCACGAGCTGTGCGCGTCGCTTTTGAGTTCCCGCCGGATCAGGGCCGGCGCTGCGGCCGCGCCTTTGAGATAGGACGAGTTCTCGTCATGCGGTATTCCCAGAAGCGAAACCCTGGTCATCGGCGTGCGATCTCCGGCAACAGGCAATCTCCCTAAACCCGGCAGCTGGCTGGCGATAGCAGTGCCGCTTGGGCCAGTTGCGAAGGCGATCAGGCGTCATTTCCCGATCGCGCCGCCCAGTCTTTGCCTGACGATCGCGATATGGAAATCCGTGCCATGCAACAGCCCGTCATCGTTGAAGTCGTAGCTGGAATTGTGCAGCGGCGGCGAGGTCTCGCCATTGCCGAGAAAGACGAAGCAGCCCGGTACGTGATCGAGGAAGCGGGCGAAATCCTCCGAGGCGGTCATCGGCTCCGCCGCGATGCTGGCGGCGCCATAGGCCAGCACGCGCCTTGCGGCGACAAAGGCCGCGTCCACCAGGTCGGCATCGTTCTGCAGCGGCACGAATTCCCTGCTATAGGTCACGTCGGCGGCGACATTGTAGGCAGCGGCGGTGCCTGCCGCGATGACCCGCATCTGGCGCTCGATCTCGGCGCTGACCTCGGGACGAAAACTGCGGGCGTCACCGAGGATGCGGGCGAGGCCGGGCAATGCGTTGCGGGTGCCGTCGGTGATCAGCTCGGTCACCGAAACCACCGAAATGTCGGCGGGACTCAGCCGGCGCGAGACGATGGTCTGCAGATTGGTGACCAGCGCGCAGGCGGCGACCAAGGTCTCGTTCCCGGAATGTGGCCGCGCCGCATGGCCGCCGATGCCCTTGAGCACGATCTCGAAATTGTCCTCCGCCGACATGAACGGGCCGGCACGGGTCTCGAAATGCCCGACGGGCAGGCCAGGCATGTTGTGCAGGCCAAAAATCTCGTCGAAGGGAAAGCGCTGCAGCAGCCCGTCGTCCAGCATCGCCAGCGCGCCCCTGCCCCATTCCTCGGCGGGCTGGAAGATGAAGCGCACGGTGCCGTCGAAACCGCCCTCGGCGGCCAGCAGCTTTGCCGCGCCGAGCAGCATGGTGGTGTGGCCGTCATGGCCGCAGGCATGCATGATGCCGGGGTTCTGCGAGCGATGGGCGGTCGCGGACTGCTCGGTGATGCGCAGCGCATCCATGTCGGCCCTGAGCGCAATCGCCCGGTTGCCGCTGCCGCGCTTCAATGTGCCGACGATGCCGGTGCCGCCGACCCCCTCTGCAACATCGTCCAGCCCGAATTCGCGCAGCTTCGCGGCGACAAAGGCAGCGGTGCGCTTTTCCTCAAAGCCGAACTCGGGGTGCGCGTGCAAATCGCGCCGCCAGCCGGTCATTTCCTGCTTCAGCACATCACGATCGAGCTCAGCCATTTTCTCCCCGACCTATCTTGCAAGCTCACTGGCGACATCAAGCAGGATGTTGGTGCCGGCGACAAGCTCGGCATCTTCAGTGTGTTCGCGCGGATTGTGGCTGATGCCACCGGCGCTCGGGACGAAGATCATTGCCGCCGGCGCGAGGCGGGCCATCATCTGCGCGTCATGGCCGGCGCCCGATGTCATGCGCCTGACGCCGAGACCGCGGTTCTTCGCGGCCGCCTCGATCCGTTCGACGATGCCGATGTCGAATAGCACCGGTTCGAAGCGGGCGAGCCGCTCGACCGAGATCGATACGTTCTCCAAAACCTCAAGCTCCTCGAGATAGGCAGCAAGGGCCGCCTCATGCGCCTGCAAGCGCTGTTCGTCGGGATCGCGCAGGTCGATGGTGAAGACGGCGCGCGCGGGAATGACGTTGATGGCGTTGGGTTCGAAGCGCATCGTGCCGACCGTGGCCACGGTTGGCCCATTTGAAGCCCTGGCCCGATCGTGCAGGAAGGTGATGATGCGGGCGGCGGCGTGGCCGGCGTCGCTGCGCATCGACATCGGCGTGGTGCCGGCATGGTTGGCGGCGCCGTCGATGGTGATGCGCTGCCAGGAAATGCCTTGCAAATTCTCGACCGCGCCGATCGGCACGCCTTCACGCTCCAGCACCGGCCCCTGCTCGATATGAAGTTCGAGATAGGCATGCGGCTTGAGGAAGCCGGGTTCGCGGTCGCCGGCATAGCCGATGCGGGCGAGCTCCTGGCCGAGCACGCTGCCATCCGTGCCGATGGCGGCCAGCACGGCCTCGGCACTGACGCCACCGGCATGGCATAGCGAGCCCATCATGTCAGGCGTGTAGCGCACACCTTCCTCATTGGTGAAAGAGGCGACCGCGACCGGGCGCGACGGCGAAAAGCCCGAAGCCTGCAGCGTCTCGATCACCTCCAGCCCGGCCAGCACGCCGTAGCAGCCATCATAGATGCCGGCATCGATGACGGTGTCGATATGCGAACCGATGAGCAGCGGCGCCTGCCCGGCATTGTCGGGGCTTTGCCAGATGCCGAAGATATTACCGACCCGGTCGATGGCGACTTCCAGCCTGGCCTGCCTGAGCCAGCCGACAAAGAGGTCACGGCCCTGTTTGTCTGTGTCGGAGGCGGCGAGCCGGATCAGCCTATCCTCACTGTCGCGGCCAACGGCGGCGAGTTCCCGGATGCGGCCAAGCAGACGCTGTGCATCGATCCCGATCATGGCTATGCCTCGGCCTTCAGCTTGCCGGCCAGCACATCGGCGGGGCTCTGCCCGACCAGCTCGGTATAGCGGTGCGGGTCTGTGGCGCCTTCGGTGTTGATTACAAGCACGCGGGATTTGTCGTCGAACCCGAGAGCGGCCTTGTGGTCGGCCACCGCCCGGATCAGCCCGGCCAGACCGACGCCGCCGCTTTCGCCGGCGACGATCACTGGATCATTGCCAGCCGGCCGTGCCAGCCGCCGCATCACCGCGACCGCCTCCTCCTCATCCACCGTCATGAAGGCATCGGCAACCCGCGCCAGAACGCGCCAGGCAACTTGCGAGGCCTCGTAGCATTCGAGCATCGCCATCACCGTCGGCTGGTCGTGTGCGACCTTGACCACGTGGCCCGCCCGGGCGGCTGCGACAACGCAGGCGGCGCGGGCCGGCTCGACGACGATGAAGGTCGGCCTGGCGTCACCGAGCACGATGGCGAGATGGCCGGCCAGGGCGGCGGCAATGCCGCCGACACCGGCCTGCACGAAGACATGGGTCGGCGGCTGCGGCAACTGGCCCAACGCTTCGCGCACGATCGCCGTATAGCCCTGCATGACCAGACCGGGGATGCGCTCGTAGCCCGGCCAGGAGGTGTCGGACACCACGGTCCAGCCTTGCTCCGCTGAAACCTCGGCGGCCTGCCTGACCGAGTCGTCATAATTGCCGTCGACGCGGATCATCTCGGCGCCATAGCGGGCTATTGCTGCAATGCGCGCCTCGCTGACGCCGGCGTGAACTAAGATTGCCGCTTTCGCGCCAACCAACTGTGCACCTTGCGCGACCGAGCGGCCGTGATTGCCGTCGGTGGCGCAGGCAACCGTCATGCCGGCAGCGACCGCCCGGACGTCGAACCGGTTGAGATCGGCCACGTCAACGGGCCGATGAAGCGATCGGCTCGCCTCCTCCAGCACCAGTCGAAAAACGGCATAGGCGCCGCCGAGGGCCTTGAAACTGCCGAGACCGAGGCGAAAGCCTTCATCCTTGATGTGGACGGCGCCGAGGCCGAGTTCCCCGGCCAGCGTCGGCAATGCATGCAACGGAGTTGCCAGGTGATTGTCGCGATGGGCCAGAAAGCGCTCGACCGTATCGGCGCCGGCATTCCCCAGCGTTTCGGCATCGACCGGATCGAGCGGCCGACGGTGCAAGGCATTGCTGTTGAGCAGGAACACGGGCGGCCTCCTTTGGGTGTGACGAAATCATATTGCAGCCGAGGCGCAAATAGCGCTGTTATTGGCGCTTCGAAATGCAAGTTTGTTTCGCCGGGATAGCGCTTTGCCTCGATCGCCTTCGCTCGACAGTTTCGACCTCGCCATCCTTGCCATCCTGCAGCGGGACAACACGACGCCGCAGCGGCTGATCGGCGAAGCCGTCAACCTGTCGGCGCCGGCGGTGCAGCGGCGCATCAAGCGCATGGAACAGTCCGGCGTCATTGCCGGCAATGTCGCCGTGGTCGACCCGGCGGCGGTCGGCCATCCCATCACCATCTTCGTCGAAGTGGAACTGGAGAGCGAACGCTCGGACCTGATCGACGCGGCCAAGCGGCAATTCTCGGCAGAGCCCGAAGTGCAGCAATGCTACTACGTCACCGGCGAGGCCGACTTCATCCTAGTCATCACCGCGGCCGACATGGGGGCCTATGAGGCCCTGACGCGCAGACTGTTCTTCGACAGCAAGAATGTCCGAAAATTCCGCACCTTCGTTGCCATGGACCGTGTCAAGGTGGGGCTGACGGTACCTCTGCCGGGATAGCCAGTCACTTTTACGCAATTCCGGACGGAAAACCGCTCACACTTTTCCTGGAATTGCTTTAGCCCGCCGGCCGCAGCCAGACCTTGTTGTCGTGGAAGGCCGCACCGCCATAGGGCGCTGGTGCGTCGGCGCCGGTGAGCACATTGATGCCTTCGCCACGCTCATGGGCGCTGTTTGGCCAGATGCCCTCGGCGATCACCACGCCGCGCTTGAGGCCTTCGAACAGCTTTGCGTGCAGCACCACCTCGCCGCGCCGGTTGCCGACCTCGATACGGTCGCCGTCGCCCAAGCCAAGCGCGGCAGCGTCGTCCGGATGCAACAACAATTCCGGCCGGCCTTCCTTGGCCTTCGACACCGGCGTTTCCGAGAAGGTCGAATTGAGGAAGTTGCGCGCCGGTGATGTCGTCAGCCGGAACGGATGCTCCGCATCCGCGACCTCGATCAGGTCGACATGGTCGGGGAATTCGGGGAGTTCCGCCACCGGCCCGAACAGGCCCATGCTTTTCGGCGGCCGGTTGGGCGCCGCCTGCCCGCTCCAGTTGGCGCGGAAGTGAAATTTCTTGTCGGCATGGCCGAAACCATCGATAAAATGCGCCGCCTCGAAATCCGGCTGCAGGTCGACCCATTTGTCTTCCTTGAGGCTGGCGAAGGAGCCCAGCCCGCGCTTGCCGAGGATGATGTCGATATGCTGCTGCTCGGTCAGGCCAAAGCCCGGCCGGTCGGCGACGCCGAGACGCTGCGCCAATTGCTCGATGACGAAATGGTTGGTGCGCGGCCCTTCCGGCGGTTCGATCAGCTTGGGACCGAGCGTGATGTGCTGGTTGCCACCGCCCTTGTAGACGTCGTCATGCTCGAGAAACATCGTTGCCGGCAAAACGACATCGGCAAGCTTTGCCGTGTCGGTCATGAACTGTTCGTGCACGCAGGTGAACAGGTCATCACGCAGAAAACCATGTTTCACCAGCCGCTGCTCGGGTGCGACATTCACCGGGTTGGTGTTCTGGATCAGCATCGCCGTCACCGGCGGGCCACCGTAAAGCGCGTCCGCTGCGCCGGTCAGCACCGGACCGATGCGCGACTGGTCGAGATGGCGAATATTGGGATCGCGCATCGCGGTGCCTTCCAGCACATCCTGGTTGAGCTTGAAGATGCCGGAATTGGAATGGAAGGCACCGCCACCCTCATATTGCCAGGCGCCGGTGACGGCGGCGATGCCGGACGCCGCGTGCATGTTGACCGAACCATTGCGCTGACGCCCAAAGCCATAGCCGAGGCGGAAATAGGTTTTCCTCGTCGTGCCGACGAGGCGGGCGAAAGCCTCGATCTCGGTGACGGCAAGACCGGTGATGGCGGAAGCCCATTCCGGCGTGCGCGTCTCCAGATGCGCTTCCAGCCCCTTCGGATCGTCGGTGTATCTTTCGAGATAGGCGCGGTCGGCCATGCCTTCCCTGAACAGCACATGCATGACCGCGCAGGCCAGCGCGCCATCGGTGCCGGGCTTCAGCACAAGGCCTATATCGGCCTGCTTCATCGTCGCGTTCTCGTAGACATCGATGACGACGATCCTGGCGCCACGCTCCTTCCGCGCCTTGATGGCGTGGGTCATGACATTGACCTGCGTGACCACGGCATTGGTGCCCCAGATCACCACGCAGTCGGACTTCGCCATCTCGCGCGGATCGGGACCGCGCAAGGCGCCCGCTCCCATCATCCAGCCGGTCCAGGCCAGATTGGTGCAGATCGAGCCGAAGAAGCCGGAGTATTTTTTCGCATGGCGCAGCCGGTCGATGCCGTCGCGCTGCACCAGCCCCATCGTGCCGGCATAGAAATAAGGCCAGACGGTCTCGGAGCCGTATTTTTCCTCGGCCGCGATGAAGTTCTCGGCGACGACGTCGAGTGCCGCTTCCCAGCTGGATTCCTTCCAGACGCCGTCGCCCTTGGCGCCGGCGCGCATCAGCGGCTTCAGCAGTCGGTCCGGATGATGGACACGATCGGCATAGCGCGCGACCTTGGCGCAGACGACGCCAGCCGTATACGTATTGGACTTGGCGCCATGGACACGGCCGATGCGGTTGCCATCGAGCAGCTCGACCTCGAGCGCGCAGGTCGAAGGGCAATCATGCGGACAGGCGGAGTGGCCGATTCTGAGCTTGGCGTGCTGGTTCATGCGGCGTTTTTAGCGGGTTTCGCGGGCGGCGTGTAGGGCCAGATCTTACCCTCCCCTTGATGGGGAGGGTCGGCGCGCAGCGCCGGGGTGGGGTGCGGCGCAGACCCCCGCCCCGCTCGGCTTTGCGGATCGACCCTCCCCACAAGGGGGAGGGTAAATCACTCCGCCGTGCCTTCCTCGTACTCGGCCGACATGGTCAGCCACTTTTCCTCGTGACCGGCAAGCTGCTGTGCCAGTTGCGAGCGCTCCTTGGCCAGCCGGGTCGCCGTCGATGGATCCTTCTCGTATACCGCCGGATTGGCGAGTTCATCCTCGATCAGGTCGATGCGCTTGCGGATGCGGTCCATCAGCGCTTCGGTGGCGCGGATTTCCTTTGCCAGCGGCTCGAAGGCGGCGCGGCGCGCCGCGGCATCGCGGCGGCGATCGGCCTTGGATGCCTTCTCGGCCTCGCGCTTGCCGCGTCGGTTGCCGGACACGCCGGTGACCAGCGTCTTGTAGTCCTCAAGGTCGCCGTCATACGGGTTGACCGCCCCGTCCTTGACCAGCCACAGCCGGTCGGCGGTCGCTTCCAGCAGATGGCGGTCATGCGAGATGAGGATGACGGCGCCGGGAAACTCGTTCAGCGCATGGATCAGGGACTCGCGGCTGTCGATGTCCAAATGGTTGGTCGGTTCGTCGAGGATGAACAAGTTTGGCCCCTCAAAGGCCGACAGGCCCATCAGCAGGCGCGCCTTCTCGCCGCCGGACAGGTCCTTGGCGGCGGTGTTCATCTTCTCGGTGGTGAGACCGAACTGGGCGACGCGGCCACGTACCTTGGATTCCGGCGCCTCCGGCATCAGCCGGCGGACATGCTCGTAGGCGTTTTCATCAGGCCTGAGATCGTCGAGCTGATGCTGCGCGAAGATCGCCACCTTCAGGCCCGGCGCCACCGTCATGGTGCCGGTTTCCTGCTTCAGCCGGCCCGAGAGAAGCTTGGCGAAGGTCGACTTGCCGTTGCCGTTGGCGCCGAGCAGCGCGATGCGATCGTCGGCATCGATGCGCAACGTCATCTTCTTCAGGATCGGCTGGCCCTCGGTGTAGCCGACATTGACGTTGTTCAAGGCAATGATCGGCGACGCCACCGTTTTCACCGGTTCGGGGAAAGAGAACGGCCGCACCGTGTCGTTCACGATCGCGGCAATCGGCTTCATCTTCTCCAGCGCCTTGATGCGCGACTGCGCCTGTCTCGCCTTCGAAGCCTTGGCGCGGAAGCGTTCGACGAAGGACTCCATGTGTTTGCGCGCGGCTTCCTGCTTGACGCGGCCCTTCTCCTGCAATTCCTTCTGCTCGGTGTACTGGCGCTCGAACTGGTCGTAGCCGCCGCGCCAGAAGGTCAGCTTCTTCTGGTCGAGATGAACGATGGAATTGACGGCGCGGTTGAGCAGGTCGCGATCGTGCGAGATCAGAAGCACCGTGTGCGGATATTTCGACACGTAGTTTTCCAACCAAAGCGTGCCTTCGAGATCGAGATAGTTGGTCGGCTCGTCGAGCAGCAGAAGGTCGGGCTCGGCAAACAGCACCGCGGCGAGCGCCACACGCATGCGCCAGCCGCCGGAGAAGGACGAGGCCGGGCGGCGCTGCGCGGCGTCGTCGAAGCCAAGGCCAGCGAGGATGGTGGCCGCGCGAGATTCCGCCGAATGCGCATCGATATCCGCCAGCCGCATATGGATGTCGGCAATGCGGTGCGCGTCGGTGGCGGTCTTTTCCTCCTCGAGCAATGCGGTGCGCTCGAGGTCGGCCTTGAGCACGATTTCGATCAGCGGCTCCTCGGTGCCGGGCGCTTCCTGCGCCACCTGGCCGATGCGGGTGTTCTTGGGCAGGCTTATCGAGCCGGTCTCGGAGGGAAAGTCGCCGGTGACGGCCTTGAACAGCGTCGTCTTGCCGGTGCCGTTGCGGCCGACGAGGCCGGCCTTTGTGCCGGCCGGCAAGGTCAGCGAGGCATGATCGAGAAGCAAGCGTCCGGCCATGCGGAGCGAAAGATCGTTGATGATAAGCATGCCGGGGCTTTTGCACGGGAGGGCGGCGCTTCGCAAGGGCCTGGGCGCCGGCGGGGGCATAAGGCATGAAAACGGCGCGCCTTAAGCGCGCCGTCCATTGCAAACAGCAGACTGACTTTTCAGAGGCTGCCTGGTTCAGGCTTTGGGTTTGCGCTTCGTCACCTTGGCCGCGGCGGCCGGAACGGCCGGCTTGCGGCCGAGGCCCGAAGACTTGGCCAGTGCCGAACGGGTCGCGGAGTAGTTCGGCGCCACCATCGGATAGTCCGACGGCAAGCCCCATTTGCCACGATATTCCTCCGGGCTGAGACCATGGTCGGTCATCAAGTGGCGCTTCAGCGACTTGAATTTCTTGCCATCTTCCAGACAGACGATGTGGTCGGGAAACACCGACCGCTTCGGATTGACAGCCGGGTTCAGCGCGGGGCTTTCCACGGCGGCAATGCTGCCCAGCTTGCGCACCGATGCGCTGACGCTGGCAATCAGATCCGGCAGGCCAGACGCAGGGAGAGGATTGTTGCCGACATAGGCCGAGACGATGTCAGCAGTCAGTTCAATAGCGGTCTTGCTGTCGATGGTGTGCAATTCTGTTTCTCCCGCCGGTCATGAAGTTGCCGGCTTTTTTTAAGACTTCTCTTGATGTATCGACCTAGCTGCCCCCCCCAACGGGTCGCTAAAGTCTCAATAAACGATCAAGAATCGGAACAGGAGGATGTTTCCACAACAGGTTGCAACGTTGCAAATTAGAAAATCTAATACTTGGAAACGGCCGACTTCGCGCCAGCAGATTTCAACTGCACGGACGCCGCAGGTTTAGAGTCGGCCAGTATGTCCAGAATGCGCTTCCAGCGGGCGCACCGGCCGAAATCTTTTTGCTCTATCGCCTTTTCGGCCTTCATGGCGGCGTAGAGCGGCGCCTCGGCGCCGAACTCCTTGAGCAGCCAGAATGCTTCCTGTCTGGCGAGGCGTTCATCGTCGTCAAGCATGTTCAGCCTCCGAGCGTTCTATGCCCACCGCAATACAGCTGCCGATGACGAGGACCGCACCGGCTATCGCGGTCAGCGTCAGCCTTTCGCCCGAAAGTGTCAGCAGCAGCGTCGATGCGATCGGGGTCAGATAGGCGATGACCGCAACCTTGCCGCCGCCTTCAAGCTTCAAGGCGCGCGACCAGAAATAATATCCCAGCCCCATCGGACCGGCACCGAGATAGAGGCCAAGCAGGAGGTGCTCACTGGATGGCCAGGCTGCGCCGTCGTGAATACACCACAGCAAGGTCAGGCCGACGCCGACCAATGCCGAAGGCAAAAGCAAACGCTCCGACGGTGTGGCCAGGCGGGCGACCGCAATCGAATAGAAGGCCATGCACAGCGCCGAGCCGAAGGCAGCGAGATAGCCGACGATGCTGCCCTGGAGAAAAGGCTGGCCGCGACCACCCGAGATCACCAGCGCCACGCCGACAAAGCCAAGCACGGCAGTCAAACCCAGAAGCACGGGGCGTTGCCGCTTGCCCAGCACGATGACCGCCGCCGCGACCATCAGCGGCCAGGTGTAGGCGACGAGATTGGCCTCGATCACCGGCATGGAGGCAAAGGCGATGTATTGCAGCACCATGGTGCCGACCAGGCCAATAAAGCCGACCGCGACCGGCGCCAGGGTGCCGTCAGCACCCTTGGCAAAGGCTGCGTCTTGCGTGTCCCCCTTCCGGCTCGCCAGATGGATGACGGCGAACACCAGAGCCGCTCCACAAAACTGCAGCAACTGCACGAGCGACACCGGATGGCTGGCCAGCAGGGATTTGCCGACCAGCGCGTTGGTCGACCACAGGGCGACCGCGCCGGCGGCGAAGACCAGGGCCGATGGCGAACCCGATCCATCCCGGAATCGGCGCGACGGTGCCTTGTCCTTATCGCCGACCATGATGTTACCGACGGCCAAACCGGTGTCCACTTCTATGCCCTGGCTACCATGATTCCCTTGATCCGCCCGGGACCGGCGCATCGGTCGCCGCCGCAACCGGACGCTCTTCCTCGAAGCGGCGATAGGCCGGCAGCTGGTTCGTCCAGACGTCTTCGGCCAGTTCGTTGACCCATTCGCGATCGTGATCATTGTCGGCTGCGAGATAGAACATGCGATTGTCGTCGACGTAGGGCTTGGCCACAGAGCGCTGGTTGAGGACCAGCGTGACGCGCGAGCCGAGCTGGATCGGCGCGGTGCGGTGCAGCACACCGAGAAACTGGCCGAGTGTGGCATAGTTCATCTTGTGGTCGATGCGCATGACCTGGTTGCGCGGGATTTCGCGGCCGGATTCAAGGATGGCGCGGCCGGTCTCGGAATCGTCACAGTAGATTTCGAGATGGCCGCCGACCAGCGGATTGCTGATCGACAGCGGAATGAGTTCGGTGACCGGGACACCGTCGCAATGCCAATCGACGGCGCCGTCCTTGGGATTCATGAAAGTGACGGTCGAGCCGACGATCGACAGCGGATAGGGCTCGAGCTTGGCGCCCATCATGTCGGACAGACGTTCCAGGCGCAGCTTGTCATGCAGCAACTCCTTGATCTCCGGGATAAAACGGTCGGCGCCGGTGATGAAGGTAAGGTCGAGGTGCTTGTGCACGGCGTGGCTGGCCTTGAGCTTCAACGCCGCCTCTTCGATCGCCGCCAGCAGCGCCGGGTCGTAGCCATGCAGATACTGCGCAACGCCGAAACCCGACACTTTCCAGGCCGTCTCATGGCCGATAATGGCTTCTCGGCTCATCGCGTAGCGCAGTTCAGGTATGGTATGGGCGTTCATTCTACTTCTCCAGGATGGGGGCATCACTTGGTAAACTGTCGATTAATTTCCCCACCCCTGTAAAATTAGGAATGCTGGTGCTAGTGTAAGCCCAGCTTAAGGTCGAAACGCGTGCGTCTGCTCAGTCAGGTCAACCTCAATTCGCTGAAGATTGTCGAAAGTGCCGCCCGGCACCGTAACTTCACGCGCGCGGGCGAAGAGCAGTTTATTACTGCTTCCGCCGTCAGCCAGCGCGTCAAAAGCCTTGAGGAACAGCTGCGCTTCAAGATCTTCCAGCGCGGCGGCAATGCGGTGTCGCTGACACCCGAAGGCGAGACCTATGTGTCGCGCGTTCGCGAGGCGCTGGAGCGCATCGTGGCGGCCAGCATGGAGGCGACCGGACAGTCGCAGGCGCATGTGCTGAAGATTTCGGTGCTGCCGACGTTCGCGGCGCGCTGGCTGTTTGCCCGCCTGCCGCTGTTCCAGCGGCAATATCCCGAAATCGAAATGCGGGTCTCGACCTCCTACGCCACCAATGAGTTCGCCACCTCCGAGTTCGACCTCGAGATCCGCTATGGCGACGGCAGCTTTCCCGACCTCAAGGCGGACCTGCTGTTCAAGGAGGATTTGACGCCGGTGTGCAGCAGGAAGCTGTTCCACGAGGTTCTCGGCGATAGGCCGCCGTCAAAGGTGACGCCCGACGACCTCAGGCATTTCACGCTGCTGCATTCCGACACCTGCACGCAGAACTGGCAGTCGTGGCTGGGTTTTGCCGGCGCGAGTTCCGTGCTCGGCGAGACCAAGAGCATCTATTTCGATTCCTGCATGATGTCCTATGAGGCGGCCAATGCCGGCATGGGCTTTGCAGTCGCCAACCGCGCCTATATGGCGAGCGAGATCCGCGCAGAGCGGCTGGTGGCGCCGTTTGCCGTGCATCACCCCAACACCGCCGGCTGGTATTTCGTCTGCCCGGTCACCGCGCCCTACACGCGCAAGGTGGAATTGTTCAAGCAGTGGATCATGGCCGAGGCGGCGCTGACGCAGTGCCAGCTGGACGCCGGGATTGCCGGCGGCCCGGTGCTGCGCAAGGCCATTGCCTGAGGTCGGATTCTTTCCGCGGCCTTGCGGGATTTGTGGTCTTTTCTGCTGGTTTTGCGCAGACGGCACGAGCAGACCGGCACGAAAACTGCCACCTCATGACGCAGGCGAGAGACTCAGCTATCTTCGGTTGTTGCGGCGGACCTGATATCCGCCTGGCCGGCGCTATCAGCTCACCTCCCAAGCGGCGCCGGCCTTCTTCTCCCGAAGGCCACCTTCAGCCTTGTCGTCCCGCTAAAACGATCATTGCGCGGGCTGATCGCCGCCGGCCGCCGGCTTTGGCGCCGAATCCGTCTGCGGGGTTTGATCGAGCACAGGGGCTTTGGTTGGCTGGATGTCGCCGTCGCAGGCGGCGAGCGCCAAGCTGGCGGCCAACAAAATCAGAAGCCTCTTCATGGCGACCTCCTAGGTCTGCCCTCTCCTTCGTAAGGCAACGAGGTGGTTCGGCTTTGGTTGCACGCTCGCAAACGACGCCGCGTCGGCTGGAACCAAACGGCGGCTCTGAGGTTGGTTGCCCAAAGGAGATCGCGCCATGATCCGTCTGCTCATTACCGGACTTTTCGCTTACGCGACCTATCGCATCGCCAAGGAGATCATCAAGGACGTGCCCGACAATTTCGATCCGTTGCCGGTGCCTGGCGACGAACGCGCCGCCTTGCGGCGCCAGTCGGCGGCAACGGGTGTCGCGCCACGGCGGTAAGGGCGACTTCCGCCCGTTGCGAACAAAGCGGAAACGATGCTTGATAGGCGATGACCATCGCCATCAATGATTCGTCCTTGCAGCCCGCCTATCTGACGAAGCTCAACGCCGAGCAGCGGCTCGCTGTCGAACATGGCGACGGCCAGATCGCCGGGCCGCTGCTGGTGATCGCCGGCGCCGGCTCCGGCAAGACCAACACGCTCGCCCACCGGGTTGCTCATCTGATCGTCAAGGGCGCTGATCCCAGACGCATTCTGCTTATGACATTCTCGCGCCGCGCCGCCACCGAAATGGCCAGGCGGGTCGAACGCATCGCCGGCGAGGTGCTGGGCCGAGACGCGTCCGTCATCGCCGACGCGCTGGCCTGGGCCGGCACGTTTCACGGCATCGGCGCCAGGCTGCTGCGCGACTATGCGCTGACGATCGGCCTCGACCCGGCCTTTACCATTCACGACCGCGAGGATTCCGCCGACCTGATGAATCTTGCCCGGCATGAACTTGGATTCTCGAAGACCGAAAGCCGTTTTCCGACCAAGGGCACCTGCCTGGCGATCTATTCGCGCGCCGTCAACGCTCAGGCGCCGCTCGGCGAGGTGCTGGGTTCGGCCTTTCCGTGGTGTGCCGGCTGGGCCGAACAGCTGAAGGCGCTGTTCGCCCGATATGTCGAGGCCAAGCAGGCGCAGAACGTGCTCGATTACGACGACCTCCTGCTCTACTGGGCGCAAATGGCCGCCGAGCAGGAGATCGCGGCGCATCTGGGCTCGCGTTTCGACCATGTGCTGGTCGACGAATACCAGGACACCAACCGGCTGCAGGCCTCGATCCTTTCGGCGCTGAAGCCGGACGGCGCCGGACTGACAGTGGTGGGCGACGACGCGCAGTCGATCTATTCGTTTCGCGCCGCGGAAGTGCGCAACATCCTCGATTTCCCGCAACAATTCGCGCGAGCCGCCGATGTCATCATGCTGGAGCGCAACTACCGCTCGACCGTGACTATTTTGGCGGCAGCCAACGCGGTCATCTCGGAGGCGTCGGAGCGCTTCACCAAGAACCTCTGGTCGGAGCGCAAATCCTCGCAAAGGCCGAAACTGGTCAGCGTGCGCGACGAGGCCGAGCAGGCGAACTATGTCTGCCAGGCCATCCTGGCCGAGCGCGAGGCCGGCACGGTGCTGAAATCGCAGGCGGTGCTGTTTCGCGCCTCGCACCACAGCGGCCCGCTGGAGATCGAACTGACGCGCCGCAACATCCCCTTCGTCAAGTTCGGCGGGCTCAAATTCCTCGACGCCACCCATGTCAAGGACGTGCTTTCGGTGCTGCGTTTTGCCGAGAACCCGCGCGACCGCGTCGCCGGCTTCCGCGTGCTGCAGCTCCTGCCCGGCATCGGCCCTTCGGCGGCGAGCACCATCGTCGAGACCATGGCGACATCGCTCGATGACGCGATGGGGCTGGCCCGCTACCGGCCGCCGCAACGCGCAGCTGAGGACTGGCCGGCCTTCGTTGCGCTCTATTCCGGCCTGCGCGCGCGGTCGGGGAAATGGCCGGCCGATCTCGAACAGGTCAGGCTGTGGTACGAGCCGCATCTTGAGCGCATCCACGAGGATGCGACGACGCGGCGGGCCGACCTCATGCAGCTCGAGCAGATCGGTTCAGGCTATGCTTCGCGCGAGCGCTTCCTGACCGAGCTGACGCTGGATCCACCGGATGCGACCAGCGACCAGGCCGGGCCGCCGCACCGCGACGAGGACTATCTGATCCTGTCGACCATTCATTCGGCCAAGGGCCAGGAATGGAAGAACGTCTTCGTGCTCAACACCGTCGATGGCTGCATCCCGGCCGATCTCGGCGTCGGCACCAAGGAAGACATCGAGGAGGAGCGCCGGCTGCTTTACGTCGCGATGACGCGGGCCAAGGACGGCCTGCATCTGGTGACGCCGCAGCGCTTCTTCACTCACGGCCAGGCAGCGCGCGGCGACCGCCACGTCTATGCCTCGCGAACCCGTTTCATCCCGGCCTCGATCCTCGGCGCCTTCGAGCAGACCTCTTGGGCGAGCGTCCACGCAAAGGACGATCCGCGCCACAGATCTGAAGTCCGCGTCGACCTCGGCGCCCGCATGCGCGGCATGTGGAAATAGCCGCAACCGCGGATGCCGGCCGGGGAGCGACCTCAAGAAGCAAATCGGCCTGTCATGGCATCTCTCAGGGAACCTCGGGCCGCCAGCCGCGTTTTCTGGCGTCCAACCCGCGATCGGAGAGCGGCGACCGCCGCCTTTCCGCCCATCCAGAGAGGCCAGAATGCACGACGCGATGTTCTTCACCCCGGTTGCCGTTAGCGTTGGCGCCGGCCACAAACGCATGCTCGCCTCGCTGTTCGAGATGCATGATTTCCTGACCGAATTTCCGCCGTCACGCCGGCGCCTGAGCTATGGCGCGGCCGTGAGGGCCTGCGAGGCGGCACGCGCCGGCGAAATCTCGACTGAGGCCGCACGCGATGCCCTGATCACCTTTGCAGTCACGGCAGGGATCCTCTGGCCCGCGGTCCAGCCGGCCGTCTCGGTCAAGCCGGTCGCACACGGTTATGGCGGCTACGCCGTCTGAGACGGCCGGGACCCAAGCCCAAAACCGCGAAAATATAGCTTCGGTCTGCCTGCCGGTGTCGTCCGGCTTCGACCAGCCTTACCCTATGCAAAGATGCTCGGGCCTGCCGGCGAACGGACAGGCAAGCCGCCGATGATAGAGCAACGGAACCCGGGTCGTCGGTGCCGTATTTCCGCAGAATCCTCGCGGCATGAAGAACGGGCCGCCCAGCCGCGAGATTGGACACACATGCCCTCATTGTGGTCGAAAATCGGCTCGCCAGATATTTGACGCCAAGGGATGAACGGATTACTGACGGCGGCTGGCGGCGGATTACTGCCATTTGCCGGCATGGACCGCATGTCACGCCAAACCAGGTCTCAGGTTTGCTGAACCGCCAGTCCGTTCGGCAGCGCAGGGGCAGGCAGCGGCGCGACGGCGACAGGAGAGCTCGGCGCCATCGACCCGGATTGCCCCGACCTGCGGAACAGACTGCCTGCCCATCGTGTCGACGGGCGCTCTATCCATCGATGGCTTGCCCAGCTTGCGATCAAGACACAAATGCCTGTGGAAAGAATGTAAAGGACGACACCCGCTGAACGGCTCAACCATGCACCAAACAGGAGCGACACTGCGATCATGATCGGCCAATGCCACATATAGCTCGAATATGAGATGTCGCCTAGAAATGTGAGCCACTCGGCCGGGCGCCAGCCTGCCCTTTCCACGGACAGAGCACCCCATACGATCAGCGACGCGGCTGTTCCATAAACTGCAACGCGAAGCAGCCCGGTCGTGGTTCCGAGCGGCTGGGCAGCGTAAAACCCTGCCACAGCGACGATGATACAACCCAGGACCATACCGGCTCGCGGCAACGGCAAAGACAGCCGAGGCGCGATGTAGCCGATCAGCAATCCCGGCAGGAACTCCAAAGTGATAGGGGTGGCAAAATACCATCCGCGGTCCCAGCCGCGCCCGGCGGCAATCACTGCCACAATATGGGCCGCGCCCCAGACTGCGATCGCCGGTCCAGACCTCCTGCCGAACAGCATGGCCAAACCCGCGACCAGATAGAATTGGATCTCATTGCAAAGCGTCCAACTGAGCGGATGCAGAGGACTCGTCGTCAGCAGGCCGATATTCCTCAACGTCAGCTGCGAAAAATCGACCGGATAGAGACCGCTGCTCCCGAGTGAGACGGCGATTGTCGCACCTAGCGAAAGCCAATAGATCGGATAAATCCTGACAAAACGCCTTACAAAGAATTGCAGGGAATGAAGAGGATGGTCAGCCTGTTTCTGCCGCAGCAGACCGGCGGTGATCACTCCGCTGACGACGAAAAAAATATCGACCCCGAATGCCCCAAACTGCAAGAAAAAATTGTAGGCATAAGCGCCCCATTGATTCTTCCCGAATGACGACATTGTGCAAACATGCAGTAAAACAACCAGTGTTGCAGCGGTTCCTCTTATTGCCTGGACAGAAAGTGATTTTGAAAGAGAGTCCACCAATCACCTGCGGAGAAATGACGCGTCAGCCGCTTTAGGACTTTTGAGGGGCCGGATAGCGATCGCCGTCTACCACATCGTCCGCTTGCACCTGCGTCCAATCGAAATTCACCGCCTCGCGATCTTTGCGACACAGGATCGAACTATGGCAGTACAGTTCAGGGATCGGCCGGCGCTGGAGATATTCATCGCAGTCGTCACTGAAGAAGCCCATCATCGGGTTGCTCATCCCCATATCGAGAATCTCGAAACCAAGCGACTTGTTGAACAAGACGCGAAGGCCAAGTTCCGAGAACTGAAAGAAGTTCCACGGGCGCTCGTGGGCGGCGTAGGCGAAGGTCGTTTCGATGTAGGCAACGCCACCGACCTTCATGACCTTGGCAATCTCCTGCGCGATCACCCAAGGCATATAGAGGTGCTCAAAAACGGCGAGCGAATAGACCAAGTCGAACCGCTGGCTTTCGTTGAAATATGTAGACAGTCTATGGGCGTCGCCGGCCACGTCGACATTCGGCCCTTCATAGAAGTCAAAGCCGACATAGTCTGCCTTGTCGAAATGCGCCCGATAGTTTGCTCCGGTGACGACGCGCGACCCTAATTCGAGCACACGTGCGCCGGAATGATTGTAGTTAGAGGAAAGATATCCCATTGCGCCCATATGCGTGACGATCTTTGGCGGCGCCACGGTATGGTCGCCGCGTGTCGGCATGATCAAAAACCCAGGGGTTGGTTCAGCCTGCGCTGGTTCAGCAATTGCGGCCGGCACTTCGGGGCTGATTGGTTTACATCCCTTCAACAGTTCTCGTAGGCGCATAAGGATATCCTCCTCTTCAAGCTAGCGGGGGCTGATGCGGGAGCGCTCCGGAGAATTGAACTGGATGCGCCGCTTTCAAGCTGGCTGCCAACCGCCGATCACGGATAGTTCTGAAGGGCATTTCCACGAACACGGCGAGCAGCGCAGCGAAAGCGATGCAGATAACAAAGACCGCTGCGGCTCTTGATGCTCCTGATATCGGTAGAGTTGTGCGCATCACCTCGAGGACCAGCAGATGCGAAATGTAGAGAGGATAGGAAAGCTCCCCAATCAGGCGGTCGATTCTGCTGTCCTTGGTCAGCGTAAACAGCACCGGCAGCCCGCCAGCCAGGGCGGAGGAGGTGACAGGGGATGGCAGACTATTCAGGCCGCCGATATATGTGTCGATACCAACATAGACAAAGGTGAGGGCGAGAACCAGCCAATAGGTCGGGTAGATTCTAAGGGCGCGATTCGAATAAAACAACCATGCAGATTTGTAGCGGCCGCCCAGAATGAGGCCCATGTAGAAACCAGAAACCATATAGAAGGCCTGGACACCAACCAAGCCGCCGGTCATTTGCAAACGACCAAAGTCGGCGTGACCGAACATCACGCCCAGCGCTAGCAGCACACGAAGAATCCCCCAAGACACTACCGGCCGCGAATGAGATCGACAAATGCGTTTCTGGCGTTCGTTATGATAGGGGTAAGAACGCGGTGTTCGTGGCGGCAAATGTTGGCGTCAACGATCGCTGACTGCTGCATGCTCATGCTGGGCCCCCTTGAAGCGACAAGAACCGTCTTCAGAATCCACTTTCTCATCCCTACCAGCAGGCTGTGGGGAAACACAAGACATCGATCGACAACTATCCGATTTCTGGTAGGTTATCTTACAGCGCGCTAAATATGGAATAAGCTGTGAATATCGATTTTTCCAGAGAGTACGATGCATCCGCGATTCAAACCGCTCTCGATGGCTTTATTGATATTTACATTGACACTTTGCTGAAGATGTTCATATTTTTTTGAATGCCTTAAGTAGAGGTTATGAATCGAGAATCTTACCATTAATCCGCTCCAGCCTTTCTCTGGCCCAGGGTGTTTTGTCATGATCGCAAGCTGGGCGAGCCACCTGTGCATAGGGCGTCTGATACACTGGGTCGCCGGTACGGCAAACGGATCGACCGCGCCAATGGCAACTCCAGGCGTATCGGTCGAATTGCCCGCAGCAACTCCTCCGCAGGCATTGCGCGACGCAATCCTTGATGCAGCCGGCAAAGCGAAATCTGCACTTGAGATCGGGCCCTTCTTCGCACCCTGCCTCACCGGCGCCAACGTCACCTATTTCGATGTCCTGACCAGCGACGATCTGGCGGAGCGAGCCAGGAAAATCGGATACGGCACTGACACCATTCCAGCAAGGATTGACTTTGTTTCACCTGTTGGCGACCTGCGCATAGTCGATCGCAAGTTCGACGCCATCGTCAGTTCGCATTGCATCGAACATCAGCCCGACCTAGTTCGTCATCTAGTCGATGTCGGCAATCTTCTGGAAAATGACGGCAGGTATTTCATCCTTGTTCCCGACAAGCGGTATTGCTTCGACAGCCGGCTGCCGGCATCGACCATTGCTGATGTTATCGACGCCCATTTTGACGATCGGCGCGTCCATACGTTGGCCAGCGTCGTCGCGACACGCGCGCTGACCACCCACAATGAGGCGTCAAGACATTGGCTGGGCGATCACGGTCCGGCGCCGAGCCTGGATGAATTGGCCATTCGGACCCAACACGCCATCGACGAATGGAAAAACAGCAATGGAGGCTACATCGATGTCCATGCTTGGCAATTCACGCCTGCAAGTTTCGCGGAGATCGTCATGATATTGGGGAGGCTCGGCATGATTGGATTGGAAGTTGAAGAGGTCCATGAGACGCTCACCAATGGCATTGAGTTCACCTGTATCCTGAGAAAGTCCAATTCGTTGCCGGCGATTGCGCCGGGGTCGGTCTTGCAAACTCCCGATGCGTGCGCTGCATGAAGGCCACCATGAGCGACAGCGGAACGACGGAAACCTTCAACTTCCAGATTCCGGCAACTGGATCGCTGAATGTGCGCGCCAAAGCGAAGCCGATTGCAAAGCGTACCTGCATTATGGTGCTCGGCATGCACAGTTCGGGTACCAGTGCTGTGGCCAGGGCAATCAGCCTGCTCGGTGCCGAACTTCCAAGGAACATATTGCCCCCCGCCGCAGACAACAGGAAAGGCTTTTGGGAATCTGTGCCGTTGGTTACACTGCATGAGCGACTGCTTAAGGAAGCTGGGAGCCGGTGGGACGATTGGCGCGATTTCGAAATCGCAAGTCTCCCAAGATCGCGCATCCGACACTACAAGGTCGAAATCGCACGCCTCCTCGTTGAGGAGTTTGGTGAGCCCGAACTCTTCGTCCTCAAAGAGCCGCGAATATCTCGGTTCGCACCGCTTTATGCAGAGGTATTGAAGGCCATGGGGGTTGACGTGCGTTACGTGCTCGTCAACCGCAACCCGTTTGAGGTCGCCGCCTCCCTGGAAAAACGCTATCAATTTACCCTGGGCTTCTGCTGTCTGCTCTGGCTACGTCACACCCTGGATGCTGAGCACGCGACTAGGGGCAAGCAACGTGTATTTGTGTCTTATCAGGACCTGACCTCCGAGTGGCGGCCAGCGCTTTCGAAAATAGTCGACGAGTTGGATCTCGCTTGGCCACTCACCCTTCGAGAGGCCGCTGACAACCTCAATCGATATGCTTCTACCGACCATCATACTGCCAGCGCTGCGGAGCTTGTCGACGACAACCGCATTTCCCTCTGGGTCAACGAGGCGTATGCGGCCCTCAATTCTCTAGCCATCGACAAGCGCGACAAATCCGCGAGCCATAGCCTTGATAGGATCAAGGCCGAATTGGACACCCTTTCGGCGATTTCCGGCGACACCTTTTTTTCCGAACTGGATGCTCGCCTGAAAGTCCAGCGTGAGAGTGGGGCGTTGCACAGGGAACAGCGCGAAGGTGTGACTCAAGCTTCGGTCGCAGACCAAGCGCAACGATCGAAATTGGAATTCCTGTTCAGTCAGGAGAGACTTCAGAGCCTTATCTCGGATCTAGTGGCTCTCAAAATGCACCACCGAGAACAAGCGGCAAGTCTCGAGACCGCGAATAAAATGACGTCAGAACTCTGCGAGGTCATCGGACAGATCCATGCCAGCCGCTCCTGGCGGGTAACTCGGCCTATGCGCGCTGTCGCGCGCATTTTGCGAGGTCAGGCAACGTTCTCGGGACTGTTTCGAAGAATGTTCCATCAGAGCCATGATTTGAAGGCACCCTCAAAGGCCGATGTACCAACGTCGGCAGTTTCGAAATTTCTTTTCTACTCGCGGGTTATCTCAACAGAGACAATCAGCCGCGTTCGAACTCCACATGACGCACTTGTCGTTCTCAGGCGTGCGCTCAAATCGCTAAAGACAGGCGGTGCTACCGCTCTGTTGTCGGATCTCCGTCGACTGGGAGCGCAAGGCACTGGGGATCAGAGCTATGCGTCGTGGATCTCAGCATACGATGCCTGCTCTAGTCGCGACATAACTGTTATAAAATCATTCGTGTCACATCTGCCTGAGAAGCCGCTGATCTCGATCGTTATGCCGGTATACGATACGCCTGAGCACTTCTTGCGGGAGGCAATTGAAAGTGTTTTGGCACAACACTATGAGCGCTGGGAACTATGCATAGCTGACGACGCCTCTACCCAGGAATCCGTTGCCGCGATCTTGGGCGAATACGCAGCCCGAGACCCTCGCATAAAAATCATCTTCCGGCCCCAGAACGGGCACATATCCCATGCTTCCAACTCGGCCATTTCGTTGTGTACGGGCGAATGGATTGCATTCCTCGACCATGATGACACACTTGCACCGCATGCTTTGGTATGTATTGCCAAAGCACTCGCTGACAACCCAGATGCCAAACTCTTGTATTCAGACGAAGACAAAATAGATGAGCAAGGGAACCGCTGCGATCCGTATTTCAAATCGGATTGGAACGTAGATTTATTCAGATCGCATAATCTGGTCACCCATCTAGCTGTATACCATACGCAAACTGTTCGGGATCTGGGAGGCTGTCGACCGGGGTTTGAAGGAGCACAAGATTATGATCTTGCTCTCAGATTCACGGAAGCCATAAGCCCCGAGCAAATCGTCCACATTCCTCATGTCCTCTACCATTGGCGGACTCACCAGGGCAGCACAGCAAAGACCTCCGATTCCAAGCCATATGCGATGCTTGCCGGTGAAAGGGCCCTCAACGAACATTTGAAACGAGTTGAGCCAAACGGTGTCGCGAAACTCGCGGGTTTCGGTTTCTTTACACGCTACCCAATTGCCGGCCCGCTGCCTTTGGTAAGTGTGATAATTCCGACGCGTAACGCGTCGCTACTCGTTCAAAATTGCATAGGGTCGATCAAGAACCTGACCGGCTACAGCAATTTCGAAATCATTCTGGTGGACAACGGTTCCACCGATCCGCAGGCGTTAGAATATTTCTCACAGCTTTCAAGAGACGGCATTGTTCGCGTAGTCCGGGACGATGGTCCGTTCAATTTCTCCCGGCTTAACAACAATGCCGTTAATGTTGCTTCGGGCGAAGTTATTGCTCTTGTGAACAACGACATAGAAGTGATCGCGCCAGATTGGTTGACCGAAATGGTTGAACACGCCCTCCGCCCGGGCATCGGCGCTGTTGGAGCGCGACTACTCTATCCCAACGGGACACTTCAGCATGGCGGTATAATCATGGGGCTTGGAGGGCTCGCCGCCCATGCTCATCAAGGATTCGATCGATGGTCCCCAGGATATGTCGGGCGTGCGGCGCTCAATCAGAATTTTGCGGCGGTGACAGGTGCGTGTCTGGTGGTCACCAAGGCGAATTACGAATCGGTCGGCGGCCTCAATGAGACCAATCTTGCCGTCGCTTACAACGATGTCGATTTTTGCCTTCGTCTTCGTGAGATCGGGTTGCGCAACATTTGGCTGCCCGGCGCGGAGCTATTCCATCACGAGTCGGCAACGCGTGGCTATGAAGACACCGCAGAAAAAAGAGAGCGTTTTGGACTGGAGAAGGCTTACATGGTAAAGCGTTGGTCATCGATAATTGCGAATGACCCTTACTATAGCCCGAACCTTACTGTGGACCGGACGGATTTCTCAATCGCCTTTCCACCCCGCGTGAGCAAGCCATGGGAAGTCTTGTCGCAACCGACAGGTATTAATGGGCAGAGAGGGAGATGAATATGCTGGTAAACGAACGATACTCCTCAGAACTCCCCTCTAAACAAGCTGCGATAGATGTTTTTTCAGGTCGCTGGACATCGGGGTTCCCGCGTGAATCCGGCCTGAAGAGCGGCGGTGTTGTTCCGCTGTTCGACGATCCCCGAATTGCCTATCTCGTTAACAAGCTCGGTGCATCGATTGTCGGGATCAACGCCGTGGAACTGGGTCCTCTTGAGGGAGGTCATAGCTATTCATTGATCCGTGCCGGGGTTGGGGAACTTACTGCCATCGAGGGGAATTCATTTTGTTATTTGAAGACGCTTATCACCAAGGAGGTTCTGAATCTGACGAACCTTCACGTCGAATATGGCGAGGTGGAAAAATGGCTGGATACCGAAAGCAGGAAGTTCGGACTTATTGTAGCCAGTGGGATACTTTACCATCTCGTTGATCCTCTGCGCGCTTTGGTCAATATGACGCGGAGGTCCGACAGCATCTTCTTATGGACGCATTTTTTCGACGAAGAGTATATGCCGGCGGGAGATCTTCGACGTGTTCCATTCTCTGGGCGGGTGACCGCAGCTCAATATATGGGATATACGGCGGAGTACTACTGGCGCTCATATCTGGGTGCTCAGACCACCGATCTCTTCAACGGTGGTATTCATGACACCTCCGTGTGGATGTCACGTAAGGGCATTCTTCACACTTTTGCCCGCGCGGGCTTCGACGTTGAGGAATCGTTTGTCGCGGCTGATCACGTCAACGGCCCGTCGGCTTGTTTCCTGGCCCAGCGGCGTTGACTGGTGGCACCAATTGATTGGCTGAAGTCGTCAGTTCAATGCAACGTCGGATCACCAGCCAGCAGGGCGCGCGGCCCTGTGGTCTCGAAACTGACCTGGTCGCGGCCGTTGGATTTGGCCTTGTAGAGGTGCCGGTCGGCCGTCAGGAACATGTCGGCATAGGTGGTGGGTCCGCTGAAGGCGACGCCGCCGATGCTCACCGAGAGCGGACAGGGCCGCCCATCCGGGGCAAACTCGACCTCGCGGATGCGCCGCCGGATCCCCTCGGCAACTAGCCAGGACTGCGACGGGTCGGCGCCAGGCAGGAAGATGGCGAACTCCTCGCCGCCGATGCGCCCGACAATGTCGGCGCCGCGCAGCTGGGCCTTGATCGTCTGCGCAATAAGCTTGAGCGCCTGATCGCCGCAATCGTGGCCCAATCGATCGTTGATGGTCTTGAAATGGTCGGCGTCGACGATCAACAGAGCGCCGGCATCGACGACGGTCTGGCTGCGCGCCTGTTCGAGATAGGCCTCGACCAGCATTGAAAACGCGCCGCGGTTGAACACCGCGGTCAGGCTGTCGGTCGCCGCGACAATGCTCAGATTCTTCTGGGCGATCGCCAGCTGGCGCATCTTGTACATCAGGAAAGAGAAGAACGATCCACCCAGCACGAGCGGCAGTAGCAGGTCAGTGAGCATTGCCCAGCGCAGCGCATCGGGCGACAGCGACGGAAAATTGTAGGAATCGACTAGGAAGGCCGCCGCGATACAGATCGCCGTGCCGACAACCGTGACTGCTATGACCCTGCCCCAGCTCGTGGGCGACAGATCGACCCGCATGCCATTTCTCCCACTGTGTTCGCCATTTTGCAGCGGGAACACAAATGAAACCCTAAAATCCTACCCGCAATTCGAATGTGGTTAACCAGAACAATTCCAGGAAAAGCGTGAGCGACTTTCCCGGGAAAAGTGCGTAGCGCTTTCCTTTCGGAATTGCCAAGACAAAGGGATAGCGCGTTTCATCGTTTCCGTTAAACGATAAAACGCTCCGGCAACCGAAAGGCGCAATCGATTGCCTTGATATGAATGGCGACAAAAAGCCCGCCACTTGCGCGGCGGGCTTTCCGACTGGCCGGAGGCTTCTCGTCAGCGCATGTCCCTCGGGAAGTCTGGGCCATGCGGTAGGAGAGTGCCGTAAAGCCTCACGGCTGGTTCGACACTCCCGGCGAAACCTGTCTCAGCGACGCGAGATCATAAGGCATAGCTGCCGCAGATCGCTGTCGTAGGTGCCCTCGCTGGCGAGCACATCGACGCAGCGCTTCTTCATACGTGTCAGTTGGCTGTTCGACATGCTGGCGACGACACCGGGTGTCCCAGGGGTGCCTGGTGTTCCAGGAGTTCCTGGAGTGCCGGGGGTACCGGGCGTACCGGGCGTTCCGCCAATGCCGACGCCGACGCCGACGTTGATGCCGCTGCCGACGTTGACGCCGACACCGGCCTTGATACCTCCGCTGCCGCCGACCGTGGCCCCAACACCGGCCTTGATGCCACCGGCTCCGCCGACCGTCGCGCCAGCGCCGGCCTTGATGCCGCTGCTACCGCCGACTGAGGCGCCGAGGCCCGCAGTAACGCCGCTATTGCCGCCGACCGTTGCGCCAGCACCCGCCTTGATACCGCCGCTGCCGCCAACCGAGGCGCCGGCACCGGCCTTGACCCCGCCGCTGCCGCCGATCGAAGCGCCAACACCTGCATTGATGCCGCCAGCACCGCCGATAGATGCGCCGACACCGACGCCAATTCCGCCGCCTGCATTCGCGGGAGCGGCAAAAATGACGATAATTGCACCCGCCGCCAGTGTTCTAGCGATTTTCCGAGTGATATTAACCATGACACTCTCCTTGTTGCCGTTCTGCTTTGTGCACTGCAACATGCCAGCAAATCAAACAGACATATGCTTATGCACTCACAGCTACGCACGAGTCTTCCTTATAGTTTCTTTATTTTTTTCAAGAATAAGGATTGTAGTTCTCAAGGTGTGCACTGGTCTGCTAAAAAAAAATATGTTTTTGCTTCAATATTTAAACTTTGTTTAATTCTCTAAACAGAAGTTCCACCGGAGTTGGAGCGGGTTGTGGCTGCGGCGGCCTGGAGCCGAAGGCCCACAAAAGGCGGGCCACCGACAGCCCAGCCACCTGGCCCCGTCACCGGGCAGAGTTGTGCCGACAGGGTCCTCACAACCCGGCTGGAATCAGAGCTGGCGTCGGGCATGGATGGTCGGCGCAAATGTACCGGTAACGCTCCCGTGCGTTCAAACGGAAGCGCGGTCAGGAGATCAGGCGTAGGCGCGGCCTTCGTCGGTGCGTTGGAAAAACGCCAGGTCGAGCTGCACCGAAGGCCGGCCGAGAATGGTCAGGATGGTATGCGCCTGGCCGCGGTGATGGGTCTGGTGGTTGAAGACGTGTCCCAGCGCCGGCGCCAGCCGCTGCGAGACGGTGCGCATGTCGGAAACGGTCATGTAGGAGAAGCGGCCGGACAAAGCCTTTTCGGTCAAACCGCCGACCCAGTCGACGATCCGCCTGTCCTCAGCCTCACGCGCCAGCTTTAGGCCAGGCAATGCGCGGTGCAGGATGGCGTCGAGCTTTGCCGGCGCGTCGCCCTCGCCGGTGAAGCGTTTCATCCAGATGCGGTCGGTGGCCAGCAGATGGTTGAGCGTGCCCATCATCGAGCCGAAAAATGCGCCGACATCGCGGTTGAACTCTTCTTCGTCAAGTGCGGCGACGGCATCGTAGGTGCGGCCATTGGCCCATTGATTGTAGGCCGCGAACATCATGAAATGCTGTTTCATCTTTTTCCCGCCGACGAGTTCCGCTTCAGCCGCAGGCGCCTAATTAGACCGCGAGGACGCAGCCGCCAATGACCATTCTGTTCTATGAACTCGTCGGACACGACGCGACCCGTCCGCTCAACCGGCATTGCTGGAAGGAGGCGGCGGCAGCAGCTTAGGGAATAGGCAGTAGGCAATAGGGTCTGAGCGCTGTACTGCCTACTGCCTACTGCCTACTGCCTACTGCCTACTGCCTACTGCCTACTGCCTACACAAGTCTCCTGATCGCCATGCCACCACCCCCCGATTTCACCGATGATTTTCGCGCCGGGCTGGTCACGCTGCTGCGCTGGCGCCGGGATGTGCGGCGCTTCGAGCGGACGGCTTTGCCCGAGGGTACGCTGGAGCGGCTGCTGGAGCTTGCCAGCGTCGCGCCGTCCGTCGGTCTCAGCCAGCCGTGGCGCTTCGTGGTGGTCGAGAGCGCCGAGCGGCGGGGCGCGGTGAGAGACTGTTTCGAGCGCTGCAATGCCGAGGCGCTGGCATGCTTTTCGGGCGAGCGCGCCGCGCTCTATGCCCGGCTGAAGCTCGCCGGTCTCAATGAAGCGCCCTGCCAGTTCGCGGTTTTCGCCGACCGCACGACGCAACAGGGCCACGGGCTCGGCCGCATGACCATGCCGGCGACAATCGACTATTCGGCCGTCATGGCGGTGCACACGCTGTGGCTGGCGGCGCGGGCGGAAGGCATCGGCATGGGCTGGGTGTCGATCCTCGACGCCGCCGAGATGGCCGCAATCCTGGACACCCCGCCTGAGTGGACGCTGATCGGCTATTTCTGCCTCGGCTATCCCAGCGAGGAGCATGAGATGCCGACGCTGGAGCGCGAGGGCTGGGAGCGCCGGCGGCCGCCCGTTGTTATCAGGCGGTAGTGATACTGACAGTCACTTCGCGCCGTCTTTGCCGACCAGCTTGACGCAGATCGGGTCGCCCTTCGGCATCGGCGTGCATTGCCATTCGGGCCCGAAACCGAAATTCGTATCTGTGCGGCGACCCGAAAAGAGCAGCAGAACAAGGCCCACGGCAGCCAAGATGCCGATAATCCAAAGGCTCCCTTTTATGTCGCCCGGTCTGAGGTGGAGGTAGGGCCAGCGCGTCCCGTCAAACATGGTCCGACGTCTTTCCGTTCAGCTGATTTCCCTTCGAACTCATCCGTACCTGCGCAATCGCCATTTTTCCGCAAAGTCTTGCCTTTGACCAGGGCGTTGCGAACAGCCATGCGGGCGGTCGCGGCCGAATAACGCTGCCGGGGCCCTTCCTCTTGGCAATGGGCCGGGCGGCTTGTATAGAGCCCGCCACTCCACATTCCATTCTCAAGACTTTCATTCAAGACAAGGACGACCCCATGGCGCTCGAACGCACCTTTTCCATGATCAAGCCGGACGCGACCCGGCGCAATCTTACCGGCGCCATCACCAGGATGCTGGAAGAGGCCGGCCTGCGCGTCATTGCCTCGCGTCGCGTGTGGATGAGCCGCCGTGAGGCCGAAGGCTTTTACGCCGTCCACAAGGATCGTCCGTTCTTCGGCGAACTGGTGGAATTCATGTCGTCGGCGCCGACCATTGTGCAGGTGCTGGAAGGCGAAAACGCCATTGCCCGCAACCGCGAAGTGATGGGCGCCACCAATCCGGCCAACGCCGCCGAAGGCACCATCCGCAAGGTGCATGCGCTGTCGATCGGCGAGAATTCCGTGCACGGCTCCGACGCGCCGGAAACCGCCGCGCAGGAGATCAAGTACTGGTTCTCCGACACCGAGATCGTCGGCTGAGCCGACGCGAACCAATGTATGCAAGAGGCCGGCACTTCGCCGGCCTTTTTCTTTGGTCAGGTCCCGGCTTCGGCTTCATCCGCTTTCAACGGATGAGCGGCGTGTCCCAGAGGTCGCCGAGCAGCGTTTTCAGCTCCGTGAAACGCTTCTCGCCCAGTTCCTCGGCCCATTCCCGTTCGACGTCGAGCAGGATGTCGGCCATCTTCTGGTATGCGGCGCGCCCGCGGTCGGTGAAGTGGACAACGGTCCCGCCGCTCTCATCGGGTGCCGCCGAGCGAGTGATATAACCCATCGCTTCCAGCGTCTTCAGCAGTTGATTCATGGCCTGCTTGCTCATCGCGGCGCGCTCGGCGAGCGCGCTCGGCCGAAGGCCATCCGGGCCGGGATATTGGATCACCGCCATATGCGGCGGGCTGAGGTCCTCGAAACCCGACGCCCTGAGATCCCTGATCAGCTTGCGGTGAATGGCCATGGCCGGAACGCGCAGCAGTGCACCGATCAGCGGTGGCTTCTTTGGCGGTTCTTCCCTGGATAATGGCATTGACACTCGGGTAAATCGAGTTTACTCATTTCGGTAAATCGGATTTACCACATGGGAGGGTGAAATGCTAGACAGAGCTAGCCAGATCAGCGTCAATCCGGCCGACGAGACAATCAGCCATGGCGGCCTTGCCGTGCGCTTCCTGCTTACCGGCGACCAGTCGAACGGCAGCATCGCCGCCTTCGAACTGACGGTCGCCGGCTCGCAGCGCCTGCCCGCCCCGGCGCACAGCCACGATCACTATGAAGAGACGATGTACGGGATCGAAGGCGTGCTGATGCTGACCGTCGACGGACACCGGCACGATATCGGGCCGGGCCAGGCGCTGTGCATTCCGCGCGGCGCGGTCCATCGCTTCGACAACGACACCGCCGCGACCGCCAAGGTGCTGTGCGTGGTGACACCGGCGGCGATCGGCCCGGAATATTTTCGCGAGGCCTTCGCCATCTTCAGCACTGGCGGCCCGCCAGACCGCACCAGGCTGATGGACCTGATGCGCCGGTTCGGCCTGACGCCGGCGCCCCCGCCGCCGCAGTCTTGATTCTTAGCTCGCTGCGTTGAAGCGCAAGATATCGTGGCCGTCCTTGTCGGCGATGATCAGCTTGCCGCCATCGACACGGTATGACGCCGCCTTGGCGAGCGCCTCGAACAGCGCCTTTTCCTCGGCCATGATCTCCGGCGCGCAGGCCTTGTAGGTCGAGCCGATGTCGCTGATGACGATGGTCTCGCCATCGACCTTGGCGGTGGCGAAATAGGCGTTGCACGGGCCGCTGCCGCCCGCCTTGCCGGCTTCGCTGACCCGGAACGTCGCCTGCGGCTCCGAAATCACGCCGATACCGTCGATATATTCGACTAGCCAGCTCTGGCCGAACAGCGAGGCCGAGGTCGGCTTGTCGCTCGGCGCCACCGTTTTCAGCACAATGGCCTGCGGCGCGTCGCTGAGCGGATCGACCTGATAGCGCGAGTCCGTGACGAACAGCAGCTTGTCGTCGGCGGTGATGCGCGCCTGCAGCGCATAGGTCATGTTGGGCCGGATCACCGTTGAATCGAAGCTGATCTCGAACTTGATCGGCACCTGGCCGGCCGGCGCTACCTTGCGCTCGCCGACAATGGCGGCCGGCGCATCGGCCAGCGATACATCGGCAAGTTGAACCGACAGCACGGCGTTGGGCGGCAGCGCGATGCGCTCGCGATACATCACCTCGCCCTTCAGGGTTTTCTCGGCGGCGACGGAAGGCTCGGGAACGGCCAGAACGCCCATAACCAGCGGCACAAAACCGAAGACGAAGAATTCGGCGATCCTGTCCAGCATGCCCTTGCTCCCTTTTTGGCCGATGCGATTTGGCCAAGGGAATGCGGTCAATACATGGCTGCGCCGAGATTTATTCGGGCCGCGCCTTCCAGCGCGCCGCAGCCTGGTCGTCGGCGTCCTTGGCCTCGACCCAGCCGCCATCGGTGCCGTCCACGCGGTGCTCCTTCTTCCAGAAGGGTGCACGCGATTTCAGGAAATCCATCAGGAAATTGGCCGCTTCGAACGCCGCCTGCCGGTGCGAGGACGCCGCCACCACCAGCACGATGTTTTCGCCCGGTGCGATCTTGCCGTGGCGATGGATGACGGTCAGCCCTTGCAGCGGCCAGCGCTGAAGTGCCTCGCGGGCGATCCGGCTGATTTCGGCCTCGGCCATGCCTGGATAGTGCTCGAGTTCCAGCGCCGACAGCTGGCCCTGCTCGTCGCGGCAAAGTCCTGAGAAGGACACCACGGCGCCGATGTCGGCGCGACCCCCGGTCAGTTTCGCGATCTCGGCGGCAACGTCGAAATCGTCGCGCTGGATGCGCACCGTCGGCGCGCCGGACATGGTGTCAGCCCCCGGTCATCGGCGGAAACAGCGCGATCTCGCGCGCGTCGGCTATCTTCTCGCGATGCTCGACATGTTCCTGGTTGATGGCGACGCGGATCACATCAGGATATTGCAGCGCGTGCTCATATTCCTCGCCACGCGATTTTAGCCAGCGCAGGAGGTCGGCCACCGTCTCGATACCGGCGGGCAGTTCGACATCCTCTTCCGGCTTGCCGATCCGTTCGCGCACCCAGGCGAAATAAATGAGCCGGGTCATCTCACTCGTCCATGATGTGCTTGAGGCCGGCGCGGAAATAGTCGTAGCCGGTGTAGAGCGTGACGAGGGCTGCGATCCACAGCAGCACCAGTCCGGTCTGCGTGGTCAGCGGGAAGATCTTGTCGCCGGCAGGCCCGGCCAGCAGGAAGGCGATGGCGACCATCTGGATGGCGGTCTTCCATTTGGCGAGCTGCGTCACCGGCACCGAGACTTTCAATGCCGCCAAATATTCGCGCAGCCCCGAAACCAGGATTTCGCGGCACAGGATGATGATTGCCGCCCACAACGACCAGCCTGCGATGCCGGCATGGCGGTCGGTGTCGGCGGCGAGCAGCAGCAGGCAGGTGGCGACCAGCAGTTTATCGGCGATCGGATCCAGCATCTTGCCGATGTTGGACGTCTGCTGCCAGGCGCGCGCCAGATAGCCGTCGAGATAGTCGGTGATCGAAGCCAGCAGGAAGATGATCAACGCCGACCAGCGGGCGAAGTCGCTCGATTTCAGATGCCCCTCGAGAAAAAAGCACAGCACCACCAGCGGCACCGCGACGATGCGGGCATAGGTAAGCATGTTAGGCAGGTTGAACGCGCGCTTGGCCATATCTCAGGGACTCTTTCTGCCTGCGTACTCAAATCAGAACCGGATGTAGGGGGTCAACAGGCGAGATTCGATTGGCCAGACGAAAATAGCGCGCGATTGCCGGGATTCGAGTGGCCTGCGAGAAAAGAACGGCTGCTGCCATTTGATCGGGACAGCGGCGTCACCGGCGCTCAGCTCTCATGGAAATGATTGTAGACGAGCTTGGCGACCTGCTCTGAAATACCGTCGACCTTGACCAGATCCTCGACTGCCGCGCGGCTGACCGCCTTCGCAGTGCCGAAGGCCAGCAGCAGCGCGCGCTTGCGGCCGGGACCGATGCCGGCGATCTCGTCGAGCGGGCTCTTGACCAATTCCTTCTTGCGCCGCGCGCGGTGCGAACCGATGGCGAAGCGATGCACCTCGTCGCGCAGCCGCTGGACGAAATAGAGCACGGGATCGCGGACGGGCAGCGAAAACGAGTCCCTGCCTCTGACGAAGAAACGCTCGCGGCCGGCATCGCGGTCCTGGCCCTTGGCGATGCCGATGGCCGCCACGCGATCCTCGATGCCGAGGTCGGCGAGGATCTTGCGCACCGCGCTCATCTGGCCCTGGCCGCCATCGATCAGGATGACGTCGGGCCAGGCCGGGAAGCTGCCGGAGATGTCTTCTTCGATGTCGTCGCCTGCTCCACCGGCTGCCGCGTCGTCGGGAACGACATCGCCATGTTCCTTCAGCAGCCGCGAAAAGCGCCGTTCCATCACCTCGCGCATCATGCCGAAATCGTCACCGGGCGTGATCTCGGTCGAGCGGATGTTGAATTTGCGGTACTGGTTCTTCACAAACCCTTCCGGCCCGGCGACGACCATGGCGCCAACGGCGTTGGTGCCCATAATATGCGAATTGTCATAGACCTCGATGCGCACCGGCGGCTTCGGCAGGCCGAAGGTCTCGGCAAAGCCGGCGAGCAGCCGGCCTTGCGTGGAGGTTTCGGCCAGGCGGCGGCCGAGCGCCTCGCGGGCATTCTGCAGCGCGTTGTCGGTCAAATCCTTCTTCTCGCCGCGCTGCGGCACCGAGATCGACACTTTACGGCCGGCGCGGGTGGACAGCGCTTCGGCCAACAGTTCCTGATCCTGGACGCCTCGCGACAGAAGGATGTTCCGTGGCGTCGGCTTGTCGTCATAGAACTGCGCCAGGAACGAGCCCAGCACTTCCGCCCCCTCCAGTGCCGGATCGGCCTTGGGGAAATAGGCGCGGTTGCCCCAGTTCTGGCCGGTGCGGAAGAAAAACACCTGGATACAGACCTGGCCGCCCTCCTGATGGATGGCAAAGACATCGGCCTCGTCGACCGTGGCCGGGTTGATGCCCTGATGGCTCTGCACATGGGACAGTGCAGCCAACCGGTCGCGATAAATGGCGGCGCGCTCGAAATCGAGCTCCTGCGAGGCCTGCTGCATGGCGGCAGAGATTTCGGTCTTCACCTTCTGGCTGCGGCCCGACAGAAAATCCTTCGCCTCGCTGACCAGCTCGGCATAGTCGCTATGCGAGATCTCCCCGGTACATGGACCGGCACAGCGCTTGATCTGGTAGAGCAGGCACGGCCGGGTGCGGTTTTCGTAAAAGGAGTTGGTGCAGCTCCTGAGCAGGAAGGCGCGCTGCAGCGAATTGATGGTGCGCCCGACCGCGCCGGCCGACGCAAAAGGTCCGAAATAGTCGCCCTTGCGCGAGCGCGCACCGCGATGCTTGTAGATGCCGGGCGAGACGTGATCGCCGGTCAACAGGATGTAAGGGAACGACTTGTCGTCCCGCATCAGCACATTGAAACGCGGCCGCAAACGCTTGATGAGATTGGCCTCGAGCAGCAGCGCTTCGATTTCGGTGCGGGTGACGACGAACTCCATCGTCGATGTCTCGCGCACCATGCGGCCGATGCGGGCGGTGTGGAACCGGCCTTGCGCGTAGTTGGTCACCCGCTTCTTCAGGCTGCGCGCCTTGCCGACATAAAGCACGTCGCCGGCGGCGTTCATCATGCGGTAGACGCCGGGCGCATTGGGCAGCCGCTTGACCAGTGTCTGGATGACCTCGGCGCCGACCATGCCGTCGGCGTCGCCGGCATGCGGCGCCCAGTCTATCGCGGTGAAGGCGACATCGGGCCCGGTGGCCTCGGGCTCGACGATCTCCTCGACCGCCTCATCCTCAAGGTCGATGTCGGGCGGCATATCGTCAGCGGCGCCGGCGCGCGTCTTGTGTTTCTGGTCTGCGGGACTCATTCCACCATGCCTGTCACATCCGGCGTCTGCCATGCAAGATGCTGGCCGCCGTCGAGCGCGATCATCTGGCCGGTCACCGAGCGCGCCTCCCAGAGATAGCGGATGGTGGCGCCGAATTCGGCCAATTGCGGGCCGCGCTTCAGAATCAGGCCATCGACCTGCTTTTGGAAATCATCATCGTCCTGGCGGGCATTCTTCAGCGCCGGACCGGGACCGATGGCGTTGACGCGGATGCGCGGACCGAGCGCCTGTGCCAGCATTTCGGTCTGCGTCCACAAGGCCGACTTCGACAGCGCATAGGAGAAATAGCGCGGCGTCGGTCGCCAGACGCGCTGGTCGATGATGTTGACGATCAGCCCCTCCTGCCCCAACGGCAAGGCGCGGGCGAAGTTTTGCGCCAACAGCGCCGGCGTCTTCACATGGATGGCGAAGTGAAGGTCCCATGCCGCCCAGTCGAAGTCCTCGACGCTATCGTCGACGAACAGCGACGCATTGTTGACCAGAAGCGTGACCGGGCCGAGCGCTGCCTCGGCGCGGCCGACGAGATCGCCAACCGCATCCATGTTGGTCAGATCGGCGGCTACCACGCCGGCGCGGCCGCCTCCGTCCCTGATGCGCGCAGCCAGCGCGTCGGCCTCGGCGGTCGAGCGGTTGGCATGGATGGCGACGGCAAAACCGTGCGCGGCCAGATCCTCGACGATCGCCTTGCCGATCCGCTTCGCCCCGCCCGTCACCAGCGCCGTTCCGGCGGCTTCGATCATCTGTCAATCCTCAATCTGCGCCTCAATTCGGCTAGCGGCACATTGTGACGCGTCCAGGGGTTAAATGCCGTTTCCACCTGGGGCAGGAATGTGGCGAAACGGCTTTTTCGCCGCCGGCACCGCCCCGGATTCGGGTCGGCAGGACCGCAATATAGGACGCTGAACCCGTTGCACCAAGCCGAGTGCAGTGCAGCATCGCCTGCGTACTGACATTTCGCTGTTGCGAAGATGCAACGTCAAGCTTCGGCCTCATTCGTGCCGGGGAATGACCCATTTTCAGGTTCGCTGCCGCCGCATTTTGACACGACATTCGGAACCGTTGAGTGCCAGATCCGTTTCACCCCCCGGACGGGTTGATGGCGCTCAGGACAAACAAGCCTACGTGTCTTGTGGCTTAAGGAGTAAACAACAATGCAAACCAATCTCAAATTCGCGCCGCTCGCGGTTGCGCTCGGGCTCTTCGCCCTCAGCGGTACCGCTTTTGCTGCCGATGTCGTCTCGGAAGAGCCCCCGGCGCCAGCCCCGATCGCCGAGCTCCCCGTCGCTTCCTGGGCCGGCCCGTATGCCGGTCTCAGCGCCGGCTACGGCTTCAGCGGTCATGCCAAAGTCCAGGACGGCGGCCCCGACATCAAGACCAAGGGCTTTGTCGGCGGCGTTTTCGGCGGCTACCAGTGGCAGCAGGAAAACTTCGTGTACGGTGCTGAAGCCGATCTCGGCTACAATGGCGTCAAGGGTGACAGCGGCGGCGTCAATTCCAAGGGCGGCTTCGAAGGCTCGCTGCGCGCCCGTCTGGGTTACGCCGTGACCCCGGAAATCCTGCTCTACGGCACCGGCGGCGGCGCCCTGAAGAACCAGAAGGTCTCGGTCCCCGGCGACAGCGACAGCAACACCATGCTCGGCTGGACGGCCGGCGTCGGCACCGACATCAAGATCACCGACAATGTGTTCGGCCGTGTCGAGTACCGCTATACCGACTTCGGTTCCAAGAGCTTCGACAGTGTCGGCACCAAGGTCAAAGAGAGCGACAACCGCGTCACCTTCGGCGTCGGTATGAAGTTCTAACTGTCGTTCAAGCCACGACACAAGAAAGCCGGGCCTCGCGCCCGGCTTTTTTTGTTTCGCCCGTCAGGCCGGCACAGCCACCTTCAGCCCCGGAAACTTCTCATCGAAACGCGCTGCCCAGCGGGTCAGGCGGCCGCGGCCCTTTTCCCATTTGCCGGCGAAGCGCAGAGAGAGGTAGCCGAGGCAGGCACGCAACGCCAGTTGGCCAAGCGTGATCTTCTTCGGCAGCTTCGGCGGATTGGCGTTGAGGAAATCGAGTGCGGCGGTGATCTTGGTCCACTGGCGATCGAGCCAGGGTTGATAGACCATCTCCTCCGGACGCGTGCGCCGCTCATAGACCATCGACAGCGCGCAGTCGCATATGCCGTCGGCCAGCGCCTCCAGCACTTCGGCCTCGAGGCGCTTGTCGGCATTGCGCGGCAACAACAGGCTCTTCGAAGCGCGGTTGAGATGCTGGGTGATCGCGCGGCTGTCGTGGATCGAGCGGCCGTCGTCGAGCACCAGCACCGGAATCTTGCCGAGAGGATTGGCTGACATCAGTTCAGCAGGCTTGTCCTCGGTCTTGACCGGCACCAGCTCGACGGCAATGCCGGCATGGAGTGCTGCCATGCGCACCTTGGAACTGTAGGGGGATGAGGACGCGTAGAGCAGCTTCGGCATGATCGGTTCCCTGTTTTCGGACGGCCAGTGCATGTCGCTCAAAAATGCGATTCCGGTCTTGAGAACGACGCGCGTAAAACAAAGGTCTAGAGCGTGTCGCCTGAACCCCATCGAATGCGACCGCCTTAGTGTTGGCCGATCTTCCCTGAGGGAGCAACTGCCAGAAGGGCAAAACCAGGCGGCCAATCCGCCGACAATGAAATCGCCATGCATGTCTCACAGAAGTGGCGCCAATTTCGAGAGAACGACATGCATCAAAACAAGACCTAAATCACAACAAAAAAGCTCCCGGGAATCTGCCAGTCGGCAAAGTTCCCGGGAGCTTTGAGATGGACCGCTGTTACTTCTTCTTGGCGGCTGGCTTTTTGGCCGGTGCAGCCTTCTTCACAGCGGCCGTCGACTTGGCGGCGGCGGCCTTCATCGGAGCCTTGGCGGCGGGTTTTGCCGCTGCCTTGGCTGCCGGCTTCTTGGCGGCGGGCTTGGCTGCTGCCTTCGCAGCAGGCTTCGCCACAGCCTTGGCGGCCGGCTTCTTGGCGGCGGGTTTCGCTGCTGCCTTGGCGGCGGGTTTCGCTGCTGCCTTGGCGGCGGGTTTTGCTACTGCCTTAGCTGCCGGCTTTGCCGCTGCCTTGGCAGCCGGCTTTGCCGCTGCCTTCGGTGCTGCCTTCTTTACTGCTGCAGGTTTCGCGGCAGCTTTCGGTGCCGCTTTCTTTGCCGGCGCTTTCGCCGCCGGCGCCTTCGTCGTGGTCTTTGCCATGCGATGCCCCTTGCGTTTGTGCCGATGGCCGTGAGTGACCCGGCGAGCTAATGCATATCTGACTCGTGCGTATCTAGCCAGCGAAGCATTACATAGAATTTCGCAAATTAAGTTTCGGTTACGCTGAGAGCATTATCGCAATGATCGGCACAGAAATCGGCAAAGAATCTTCCCGCTTCGCAGCGAACTGTTGCGAGAGAAATCTCTGATATCGAGACTCACACGATCTTCTCGTCAAGCTCACATTCTCTTGCAACGCCGTCGATCTCACGCGGTCATCGGCGACCTATCGGATGGCAACAATCATCGCACCGCAGAGGCTGATCTTGCTTCATCCCAGCGGTCGCAGGAACAGCACTAAATTGAACGCGAGCTTTTTACTCGTATATTGCGAGTGGGTGGACGGAATCCAGGAAAGACAGCACTTGAAGGGACAGCCTGTTGTGTCGGACGTCTCCCCGACGAGAAGGGAGATCGCCAGCTTCGGCGCAAGAGATGCCAAACGGAAATGGGAAACGAAAGATCGGGAAATCCTCCTCCCGGGAAGCCGCGATCCCTTGGAAGCCAAGGGGTGCAGGCCCCTAAGCGCCAACCCGCTCGCGCACCTGCAGCCGGCGCAAGGCTCGGCGTGGTGGAGGTGGACGGCAAACGTATCCCACGGCGGCGCAATGCCGATCCGCATCAGGATCCGCCCGATCTCGCCGCGGTGATAGCCGCCATGCGTGACGATATGTGTCAGCATTTCCTGGCGTGACATCATCGCCCTGTCGCCGTCGGTGAAGGTGAAAGGCACAGGCTCTGACATGAGCTTTGGCGAGACGGCTTCGATATAGTCGAGATACCAACGATCCATCGCAGCGACATCAGCGCTCAATTAATCGAGTGCCGGTGTGTCCTCGGTGTTGTCGGACGCATAGCCATGACGCGTGCCGGAAAGATGCGCGGCGAATATCTTCGATACGACGAGGTTGTGGTTGATGAGACGGGTCGCTGTGTGACGCTGATCGACATGCTCCTGCTGGTCGAGGCCCGCAAGCTTCTCCAGCAATTCACCATTCGCCCAGGTTTGATAAACGTAGAGGCTGCGGAGCAAATCCAGCGCGTCCATGGTCTGTATCCTTTCCAAAAAATGTGAGTATGTTATCTATATTCTTGGCTGCTGGAGCAGACATGTCTACTCGCATTGCAAAGCCGCGCTCACGCATGCGCAAGCAGCCGCGCCAGGCGCGTTCGAGAGCGACGGTCGAGGCGCTCATCGAAGCCGGTGCTCATGTTCTGAGCGCGCTCGGCTGGGCCGGCTTCACCACCAACAAGGTGGCCGATGCGGCCGGCGTCAGCATCGGCTCGCTCTATCAATATTTTCCCGACAAGCTGTCGCTGGTCGAAGCAATTCGCCGGCGACATTTCGATCAGGTGCTGTCGGTGATCGCCGAATCAGCAGAAGGCGACAAGCCGCTCAAGCGATTCGCGCAGGAGCTGGTGCGCGGCATGATCGATGCGCACAGCATCCATCCGACGCTGCATCAGGTGCTGCTCGACGAGGCGCCGGGCGATCGCGGCTCACGCGCCGCCCATGCCTCGTTCCAATCGCGCTATCTCGATCACTACACGGCGGCGGTGGCGCAATATCGCAGGCGCAGAAAGGACAATGAGACCGTGGCCCGGGTGCTGTCCTCAGCGGTCGAGGGCGTCATCCACAATGCCGCGCGGCGAGACATGCTCGACGCGCCGGAACTGCAGAAGCAGTTGGTCGAGCTGATCTGCGCTTACGTATCTGGTGGGAAGGCGATGTGAGGCAGCGGCAGCAGTTCGGAGATTGGCGAAACCGGAGCGACATCAGATCTCCCCCTTGCAGGAGATGGCAGGTGCAACGGCGGTTCTTATCCGACCTTAGCGCAGGACGCGGCAGCGGCCGTTGTAGACCATCCAGCGGTCGAAGCCCGAGACGCAGAATTCGACATTGTCGCCGATCGAGGCAAAACCCTGGCCTTCCTCGATCAAGTACCAGATGGTGCGGGCGCGGCCGTCGGAAAGGCTGACGGTGGCGCCGCAATAGCGGCGGCCGATCGGCCATTCTTCGCTGGCCGGGAGATAGCGATGCTGGTGGATGCGTTGGAAATCGGTGATCGAAACATCCGGCAGATGCGGCACGTGATGCACCTGGTAGGAGAAGCGGCTGGAGATTTTGCTTAGCACCCAGGCCTCGCCGCAAACGCCGCTGTCCTCGTCGGAATAGACGGAAAGATCGGCGGCCTGCGCTGGCTGGCCAAAGGGTGCGGCCAGCGGCGTGCAAAGCGAAATCAGGGCAGCAACAGCGGATTTGGCAAAGCGAGTCATGGCAGCCTCTCAAAGGTCGACTGCGCCCACTTTGCGGATTCGGCGGCGCGCGGTCAAGCGGTCGCCCTGACGATGGTTTCCCGCTCCGCAACCGGTTTTGCCGGTGCGAAGCTGCGAAACCACGTCCTGACCTTCGAAAAAGCTCGCCTTGCCCATTAGGAAAAGCGGCCTGCCCATGGCCGGCGGGCCGCCGAAACCCGGTTCAGCCTTGCCAGGCTGCGATTGTACATGAAGCCATAATCCTGTTGGGCGTTGATGTCGGCGGCGCCGCCATTTTTAGCCGCCGCCTCATTCATCGCATCGACCGCCGCGCGGCTGTCGCAGGACACGGCCAGCATGACCTCGCTCGAGGTGGCCGGTGGGATGGGGCGATCGGTGAACTGACGCCATTTGGCATGGGTGAGCAGCATGACGTTGATCGTTTCGCTCAGCACCATGCAGGCTGCGGTGTCGTCGGTGAAGTGCGGGTTGTTGTCGAAACCGAGAGCTTTGTAGAAGGCCATCGACGCAGCGAGGTCGGCGACGGGCAAGTTGACGAAGATCATACGGGGCATAGGGTCTCCTTGACAGTACACAGTTGAAACCGGACCGGCGTTGCGCCGGACCATCCTCCGATGCCTTCTCTCAACGCACCGGTTTTGCTTTGCCGCGCAGCCTCTCGGTCTACGCCTTCTGCATCGCTTCGACCTCTTCGATGAAGCCGAGCAAAAACTGCATCTCGGCCACCGTGTATTTCTCCAGCAATGCGGCGCCTGCCTCGAAGATCGGATGGTAGCAGCGCCGGACGAGTTCCTCGGTCTTCTTGCCCGCCGCTGCCATGACCTTGCGCCTGTCATCGGGATCCGGCTGGCGGCTGACGAAGCCGCGCTTTTCCAGCCGGTCAATCAACGTCGTGACCGCCGCCGGCGTGAGATTTGTCTCCCTCGCTACGACGTTTGCCGGCCGCGGGCCGTGACTGATCGCGCCGAGACAGCGGCGCCCGGCAGCGCTCAGCACATAGATTTCGGCGACGGTCCCATCGAACGTTTCGACGGCATCCTGCCAGCGCGACATCGCGAAGCCTATCGCGTTGACCAGTTCCTCTTCTGTCGATCTTGGCATTCGATTCGAAATCTAATAATTAGATGTCTATCTATCTGATTTTGGGATTAGCGTCAACGCCGAGCCGATTAGATGTGCATCTCCATGGTTTCGGTTCGTTGAACACAGCTGAGCATTCGCGGATGGCGCCACCGTCAAAACCTCTAGCGACTTTGTGTCTTTGCCGCGGGCGTCGCCCGCTGCGAAGCGTCGCTACTCCCCGGCCAGCCATTCCAGCGACCAGTGCGCCGGCTTTTCGACCGCCAGCAATCTGTGCAGGACCGGCAGCACGATGCGCAGTTCGCGCTCCAGCGTGAAGGGCGGGTTGACCACCACCATGCCGCTGCCGTCGAGGCTTGGTTCACGCGATGCCGGCCGGATCTCGAACTCGATGTCGAGCAACTTTGGGACGCCGGATTGCTTGAGCGCCTTGCGGAAGGCGATGATCGCTTTGCGATCCTTGATCGGATACCACAGCGCGTAGATGCCACCCGGCCAGCGCCTGTGCGCTTTCTGCATGCCGTCGACCAGGCGGTCGAATTCGCCGGCTTCCTCGAACGGCGGATCGATCAGCACCAGGCCGCGCTTTTCCTTTGGCGGCAGATGCGCGCCAAGCGCCAGCCAGCCGTCGAGTTCGATCACCCTTGTCTGGAAATCGCCGGCAAACAGCGTCTTCAGCCTGGCGACATCTGCGCCGTGCAGTTCGATCGCCGACAACCGGTCCTGCTTTCGCATGAGGTGCCTGGCGATCAATGGCGAGCCCGGATATTTCTTCACCCCGCCATCGGGATTGAGCGAACGCACCGCTTCAAGATAGGGGGCAAGCAGCGCAGCCGCCGATTTTTCGATCGGGGCGTCGATGAGGCGGCCGATGCCGCCTTGCCATTCGCCGGTCTTTTGCGCTTCCGCCGACGAAAGATCGTAGCGGCCAAGGCCGGCATGAGTGTCGAGGACACGGAACGCCTTGTCCTTCTGCTTCAGATAGTCGAGCAGAAGGCTGAGCACGACATGCTTGACGACGTCGGCGAAATTGCCGGCGTGATAGGCGTGACGGTAGTTCATGCCGCGCTCATGTCGAGGAGCCTCTGCCCCAACGCGGCGGTGGCGGCTTCGAGTTCGGGTTCTCCGGCCGGCGACCGCCGAAAGCCAGAGTAAGCAGGAAGCCGATCAGGCCGACGGCCATCAGCCCATAGCCAACCGGCCGTGCGCGTTGATCGATCTCACCGGCGCCGGAGCGCAGTATCAGATCCACTGCGCGTATCGGGATATCGTCGGCGTCGCCCGGGCCGGCGGTGAAGAGATAGGCGCCGGGACTGACGGTTTCGATCACGCCGGCCTCGTCGCGAAAGATCTTGTCGGGCAGTTGCGGGCTGACCTGGCGCGGATTGTCGGCGTGGTTGAATTGCAGCGTCGAGGCAAGCACCGTGCGGCCGGCTGTGGCGGCAGTCAGCGTCAGCACAGTGCGCTGCTGCGAGACAATGCGCTCGGCCCTCGCCGTCAGGTCGACCAGCACTCTGACCGGCGCGTCGCCAGCTTTCAGCGTCACCGTCACAGGCCTAAACCGTCCCTGGTCGTAGACGCGCCAGGCGCCGATCTCGTGGCCGGAGAAATTGCTCATGGCCCAGGGATACACGAAGCCAATGGCGGCGCCGGCAAGCAGTATCAGGACAAACAGAAAGCGCATTGAGGAGATCCGGGTGTTCGACAGATTGCCAATAACGCCCCGAAGGCCAAAAAGCGATGGCTGACGCAGCGGAGCCACCTTTGTGGAGTGCGTTGGCGGCACGCAAGCCATGTGGCACTTATGGCGAATGAAGCCTTCCGCAGAAGCATCGACTCGTCTTTTCCAACCGATGCCGGTGGCTCATGCCCAATAGCACCGTGCTGATCACCGGTGCCCGCGCGCCGGTGGCGCTGCACCTGGCGCGGCTGCTGCATGGCGCCGGTCGCCGGGTGATCCTGGCCGACAGCCCGGCCCGGCCGATCGCCGCAGCGAGCACGGCCTGCGCCGCCTACCATCGCCTGCCGCCGCCGCGCTTTGCCGCCGACGCCTATGCCAAGGCGGTGGAAGCGCTTGTCCGCGCGGAAGGCATCGAACTCGTTATCCCGACCTGCGAGGAAGTCTTTTATCTCGGTCGTCTCTGGCAGCACCGCGCCATGCCGGCCCGCCTCTTCGCACCCGAGATGGCGATGCTCGCCCGCGTTCACGACAAGCATGCCTTCATCCGGCTGGCGCAGAGCCTTGGGCTCGACGTGCCGGAAACGATACTGCTGCAAAGCGAGGCCGATCTCGACGGCGTTCGTGGCCAATCGCGCGAATTGGTGTTCAAACCTGTGTGGTCACGTTTTGCCCGTGACGTACTGCTGCGGCCATCGCCGGACGAACTCGACGCCGTCCGCCCCTCGCCCGCCGCTCCTTGGGTGGCGCAGCGCTACGTCGCCGGTGAAGAGATCAGCGCCTATGCGGTGGCGATCGAGGGTGAACTCAAAGCGCTGGCGCTCTACCGTTCGCTCTATCGCGCCGGCAAGGGCGCCGGCATCTGTTTCGAGCCGGTCGAGGATATCGCGGCGCGGCGCTTCGTCGAAACCTTCGTCGCCGGCGCCGGCTGGACCGGCCAGATATCCTTCGACCTGATGCGCGAGAACAACGGCAGGGTGCTGCCACTGGAGTGCAATCCGCGCGCCGTGAGCGGCCTGCACTTCTTTCGCGATCCGCGGCGCTTCGCCGACGCGGTCCTGGAGGATGGCGCCGAGGTGAAGCCCGACGTGACGGCGCCGCAGACGGTGAGGCTTGCGATGTGGATCTACGGGATGCCGGCGGCACTGCGCTCCGGTGGTCTCGGCAGCTTTCGCCAGGCGATGCACGATGCCGATGAGCTGCTCGACTGGCCGGGCGACCCCGCGCCGAAGCGGGCGCAGTGGCGCACGCTGGCCGAGATCGCCGGCACAGCACTGCGCCAGCGCATCAGCCTTCAGGCTGCGTCGACGCGCGATATCGAGTGGAATGGGCCGGAGCAGGACTAGTCGAGTTGAAGCGGAACTTCCCGTTTTCAGCTGAGTGCGTAAGTCCTGCTAAGGTTGCCTAAACGGGATTAACTGGCTTTGCGGACAATTGCAGGCCAAGCGCCTTGGTTACGCCCAGCAATGTACTGAGGCGCGGATCGCCCTTTTCGCTCAGCGCCTTGTAGAGTGCCTCTCGGGTCACGCCGGCGTCCTTCGCTATGCTTGTCATGCCGCGGGCGCGCGCGACAATGCCGAGGGCGTGCGCAATATAAGTCGCGTCCCCGGTCTCGAACGCATCAGCGAGCAGTTCGGCTTGAGACTCAGCATCATCAAGATATTCGGCGGCGTCGAATGGTGTGGTTCTGAGGGTCATATCAAACTTCCTTTGCCATTTTCCTGGCTTTTCCGATGTCCCTGTCCTGCGAGCCTTTGTCACCGCCGCAGAGCAGGATAATGACCGTGTTGCCGCGCCGGACGAAGTACACGCGGTATCCCGGACCGTAATCTACGCGCAATTCTCCTATGCCATCGAAGAACTTGGCGTCTCCCGCCAGCCCAGCCTGAACGCGGACAATCCGTTGGGTGATCTTCTTTACGGCGCGAATGTCCGTGAGCCCTCTGAGCCATTTTCGGAATTCGTCAGTGGATCGAACTTCGATCATCCGTGAACTATAATTTACAGCAGAACTGGAATCAAGTGCCGTGAACTTTAGATTACAGCTCGATTTGGTGCACCCGCGGCTCTGCCGCCGCCGGTGGCATCTTGCCGTCGATGATCGCCGCTATGTCGCGGCGCAGGAAATCCAGCGGGCCGATCGCCGGCTGAACCTGCGGCGATATACGGGCGTTGTCGCTGGCCGATTTCAGCACACGGCGATCCTGCTGCAGGGCAAAGGCAAAGAGCGGCCGGAAAGCAAGCGCCTTGAGTTCGCCGAACAGGCCCTGTCGCGGGCCGATCAGCCAGCCGACGCCTTCGACGGTCCGTTCGTCCGCCTGACGCAAATGGAAAGTGGTCGCCAGCGCCAAGCCGCCCTTGCCCCAATATTCGAGTTCGACGATGCCGGGATGGCGGTAGCGGCCGATGGTCCTGGCGCGCTCGCCTTCCAGCAGCCGGCTGACCAGCCCCTGTTGGCGGTCCTCGCCGGTGTAGCAGCTTTCGACCCAGCCCTTGCCGCCGGTCACCTCGACGCGCACGAGATGGCGCTTTGCGGTCAGGCCGCGCAGCACACCCTTGTGGGTGAAGTGGGTGTGAGTGGCGTCGAGAATGTTCTCGGCGGCGTCGAGCACCGTCGATCGCGCCGAGCTTCGCACCCGCTTCACGACGACATCCTTGCCTTGCATGCAATGGAGATAGGGCTCGCCCTCAGGCGTGCCTGCCGAGACGAAGACGACGCCGTCGCGCTCGATCGCGCTGTAGCGGCGGACACGGTAATGCGGGACGTCGCCGACATGGCCGGGAATGGCGGTGCAGCGCCCTTCCCCATTGTAGCGCCAGCCATGATAGGGACATTCGATCTCGCCACCGACGACCTTGCCGGTCGAGAGTTCGACCAGGCGGTGAGCGCAGCGGTCGAAGAGGGCTGCAATCCCCTGCGCCGAGCGGAACAGCACCAGTGGCGCGCCGTCGAACAGGATGCGCTTCGGCTTGGCTTTGATATCGGCAGACCGCATCACCGCCTGCCAATAGTCTTTGTCTTTCTGCTGCCGGGTGTCGCTCAAAGTTCAAATCTCCTGAGCAGGGGAATGCCGATCTTCGCGAGCACAAATTCCATGATCCGCACCGCCATGCGTTGGCGGCGCGGCAGATGGGCAGCATAGACGGCGTTGTATTCCACCGTCGCCACGGCGCCGCGCAAGCGTTTGAAGGCGGCGGCACCGGCGCTCATGTTGAAGAACAGGCTGTGCGCCATCGCATGATCCTGCGCCAGCGCCATCATCATGCGGTAAAGGCCTTCGCTCACCCGGAGGCCGGTGTCGTAGCCGACGATGGGCTGCGTCAATGTCCTGCCGTTCTGAGACAAAGCGGCGACGGCGACCAGTTCACCGCCGGGACGACGCAGGCCTGCCAGTTGCAGGATGCCGCGACGGTGCGTCTCGCCGATATAGCGGGCCGTGTAGTGCGGGTTGAGCGGCGTGTATTTGTCGAGATAGAGCATCCGGTAGAGCGCTTCGGCGCGCGCATAGTCGGCCTCGGTGAAGTCGCCATTGCCGACCTGCTCGAAAGGCGTCGTGGGCAGCCGCTTGCGGTCGCGCTTCATGTCGTTGGTCATGGCCGAACCGTCGCCTGCGAAGATGTAGATCTGCCGCGCCGCCAGCATTCGAAAACCCTCCGCCTTCAGCGCTGCGATTGTCGAGGGATCGGCGATCTCGTTCAGGGAGCGGATGAGAACAGCGCGATCGGGAAAACGCGCGGTGAGATCGTCGCGCATCGCCGCGACCGCGTTGCGATCGAGCAGCGGCACCGGATTGGTCGAATAGAGCCAGTTGTTGACCTGAACCTGATGGTCGAGGCCGCTCATCCTGACCAGCGGCGCGCACAGGCCGATCAGCATCCGCATCGTTTTTTGCAGCAAGGGCGAGGAGACGAAATTGCGGGTCTCGTCGATGGCATAGTCGATATAGGCGCTGGACGGGCAGCAGATGTAGCAGTTCGGCGCTTCGCTTCTGTCGTTCAGCGTCAGCGGAAAGGAGCGGCCGGCGATCTCGAAGGTTTCGACAGCCACTGTCAGATTGCGCACGAGGTCGCGCACCGGCACCTCGTTGAATAGCTGAACGAAGGCTTCGACCTCACGCGGGTTGTTTTCAACCTGGTCCACTTGAGCGACCGGCAATGCGGCAGGCCGATTCACGTCCTCATCCCCAGTCGGCATTCTACACGGCGCAGTTTACGGCTGGTCTCCAGCGGCAGGCTCTTGCGCAGGAGGCTGACTCTCACCGTCGCCTGGCGCGCGGCCAGTAGCGTTCGCACGGCTGCATGCGCGGCAGTGGCGGCTTCGTCGGCGAGCTCGGGCGCAAGGCTAAGTTCGATGACGTCGGCAGCGGTCTGGACCAGGCGGAAATCGTCGATGCGCCGGTCGGCCTTGAGCACCGCATTGCGTAGTATGTCGGGCGTGACGAGGAGCTGCCCGTGCGGCGAGGCGAGCCGGAAAGCGTCGTCCATGCGGCCGACGATCTCGTCCAGCGTGCGCAGCGGCGAGCCGCAGCGGCATGGCTTTTCGGACAGCCGCAGCAGATCGTTCATCCGGTAGCGCGCCATGATCTGGGTCCGGCGGCGAAAGGCGGTGATCAGCGGCATGGCCAGGCCGTCGCCGGCCGGTTCGAACTCGAAGAACACCGAATCCTCGGCCAGATGCAGCCCGCCCTGGCGGCAGGTGACGGCGAACAGCCCTTCGGTCGCCATGTAGATCTGGTCGAGCTGACGACCAAAGAATGCCTGGATGACCGGCCGGTCAACCGGGTCGAGCGTTTCGGCGGCGCTGAAGACACGCTGCGGCTTGAGCCTAAAGCCCTCGACCGCGAAGTGCCGCAGCATCTTCGGCGGCGCGATGATCACCGTCGGCGCGAAACCTTCGAGAGCGCCGCGCCAGCTCTCCGGACCGCGCGTCAGATCGAAGAAGCGCAGGTCGATACGCCGCGATTTGCGCGCGCTATCGTAGAGCCCGGTGTTTTGCGGCAGGATCACCGCAACGCGCTGCCGGCGCCAGAGCAGATCGGGCACTGCTTTGGCCAGGATGGTGCCCAGCCAGCGGTATTTTTCCGCTTCGGAAATGATGAACAGGCCACGATTGCCCGACGTGCCGGTGCTGGCGCCGACTGTCAGTTCACCAATGCGGCCATCGCCTGCCTGCGCCTTCCAGGCCTCGGCGGCCGAGACGCCGCGGATGTTGAAGCGCTCGAAATTGCCCATCAGCGTCGCCTTGTCGGTCACCGGCAGATCGCCGAGATGACGCGGCGTCTTGCCGTAGAACGGCGCGCGCGGCAGGTCGCGGTCGAGAAAGCGGCGCAAGGCATGACCTTGCCAGCGTTCGAAATTCTCACGGCTCTTGCGCGAGAGCCATTGCGTCAACACAAACGAACGGGCCGCTTCCGTCGGCCCGTTCATGCGCTCTCTCCGGCCAGATCGTAGGCCGTCACCGCCGGATCATGACAAAGAACAACCTCGCCGCCGGTCGCCAGAAACCGGCGCAACATTACGCTGGTCGGCTCGATCGCGGCGGCATCCTCGGCCAGCAGGGTTGCCGGCAGACCGGGAGTTCGGTTTTCGACAAGGGCCGCGAACAACCATTGCGCGTCGACGGCGTAGAGCAGCGGCCGCTCGAGATTTGGGAACGAAAGGCCGAACTGGCCATCGGCATGGCCGGGCAGACCGACTGCGATGACGCTGCCGTCGCCGAACAGATCGGCGCCGCCTGGCACGCCGCCGCGAGGTTCGATCCGCCGCTTCGACGACAGCCCGTCGAGCCGGCTCTCGAAATCGGCCGGGAACAGTTCCTTGAAGACGCCATGGCGCAGATTCTGCCGGGAAGTCTTGGCCTTCGCCCGCGCCCAGGCGGTGTCATTGGCGATAAGCCGAGCGTTGGGAAACAGCGACAGGCCCGACATGTGGTCGGCATGGAAATGCGTGACAATGACGGTGCGCACATCCTGCAAAGACAGGCCGAAGCGCGCCAGTACCGCGAGCGGCTGCTCGGCTTCGTTGAGCTGGGGCCGGAGGATCGCACTGTAAAGACGCAGCGCCGTGCTGCGCTCGCTGCCTTGTGTCACATGCGGCGTGTAGCCGGTATCGATCAGTACGGGGCCGGCCTGCGGATGCATGATCAGGCCGTAGCGGACACGTAGCCTGACCTTCGCCCAGCTGCCGCCGCGCAGGATCAGGCGCTCGGCTGCGCTGACAGAGGCGCTGTTGGCGAAGACGATCTTCACGCAGCCTCCCTGCTTTCCGTCGCCTTGCCGAATGTGCGATCGAGCCCTTCCTCGAACGACACTTTCGGCGCCCAGCCGAGGATGCGGCCTGCCTTGGAAAGATCGAGGCTCTGCGCATAGGCGAACAGGCCAAGACCGTAGCGCGTCACCGGCGGTTCCGGGCGGCCGGGCAATATATTCGCTACCGTCTCCGCTATCCCGGCCGCCAGCATGGCGGGCCAGAGCGGCATTCTGCGCCAGCGCGGCTGCACGCCGGCGCGGGCGCAGGCCGCCTCGGCAATGCGGCGGACCGGCACCACTTCGCCGCCGGAGACGTTGAATATCTGTCCCTCGGCAGCGCTGCCAGCGGAGAGCGCGGCAAGCACGGCATCGACGACATCCTCTACATAAGTGAGATCGATGCGCGCCTTGCCGTCGCGAAACAGCGGCAGCGGGCGCTGCCGTGCCACCTGCAGCAGGCGCGGCAGCAGCGTGCGGTCGCCGGGACCGTAGAGGCCGCGCGGCCGCAGCACCACCGGGCTGATCTCAGGCGCCGCCAGCACGATCTCCTCGGCCTGCCGCTTGGTGCGGGCATAGTGGTTGACCGGAGGGGGCAAGGCCGCATTCTCGGAAACTCCGAGCTGGTCGCGATAGGCGAAACAGACCGTCGGGCTGGAGATATGGACGAAGCGGCGCACGCCTTGCCCGCGCGCGAAATCGCTGAGGTTGCGGGTAGCTGTGACATTTGCCGTCTGGAAATCCGCCAACCTGCCGAAGGGCGCGGAAAGTGCCGCGCAGTGGATGATCGCATCGACGCCGTCGAGAGCGCGCGCGGCAGCTGCATCGAATGGTTGAGACAAATCGAGCCGAACGACCCGATGACCAGCGGCTTCGAGCGCCGCGCAGCGTTTGGCGTCCCTGCCAAGACCCAGCGCCGGTGTGCCCACTGCCGCCAGCCGCGCCATGATATGCGCGCCGAGGAAGCCGCTGGCGCCGGTGACGAGGACGCGTCCCACGGTCATGCTTCCAGCGCCATGCCGCCGAACGACACGCCGGCCGAGGTGCCGAGGAACAGCACCTTGGCGCCCGGCCCAATGCGTTGTTCGCGGCGTGCGACATCGAGCGCAAACGGGATGGAAGCGGCGATCTGATTGCCGTAGCGCGCCGCGATGTCGACGAGCTTTTCCCTGGCGAAGCCGGTCTGGCGCGCCATGTGGGCGAGCGCCAAAGGGCTCGCCTGATGCGGCACGACGAGGTCAACATCGTCGTGCCGCCAGCCGGCGCGATCGAGCAACTCCGCTACAAAGCCGTTGAAATGGCGTGACGTGACGCGAAACAGTTCCTTACCCTCCATGTGGAACAGGCTGTGGCGGGCGAATTCCTCAGGCTCACGATGAAAGTCGAACCGGGTGCCACCGGAGCCGATGCTGCAGGCCTCATAGGCGGAAGGGTAGGTGCGCATCAGGTTGGCCGCGACCCGACCCTCGCTTGGGGCCTGTTGCAGCACGGCGGCCGCCGCGCCATCGCCGAAGAGGGCCGCAATTTCCGGCTGGTCCTGCCACGGCAGGGCGCGCGAGGCGATTTCAGACGAGAACACCAGCGCGGTGCGGCATTGCCCGGCCTCGATCAGGCGCGACGCGGTCTCGAAGGCTGTGAGGAAGCCGAGGCAGGTGCTGTTGACGTCGAAAGCGGCCGCCGACCCATCGGCAAGGCCGAGGCGCTGCATGACCAGCGGCGCCGTCGACGGCAACGGCTGGTAAGGCACGCCGCAACCGCCGATGACCAGATCGACACTGCCTGCCTCAAGTTCGGCATCGGCAAGCGCCAGACGGGCTGCGGCACAAGCAAGGTCGACCTGCGATTCGGCCTCGCAGACATAGCGTTCGATGACGCCGGTCGCGGCCTCGAAATGTCCATCGCCAAACCCCAGCCGCGCATCGAGGGCGCGCGACGTCACGCATCGAGCCGGCACGGCCCGCCCCGTTCCGATGATCCTGATCCGCATTCTCAGCCCGCCGCTTGAGTTGCGCTTTTCGCAATCCTTAGATCGGATCGTTCGGCGATAACAGCGTCGTTTTCAAGACGCGCCGGCAAAGCGCTTACGCCTTGCGTTCCCAGCGCCGGTCGGGCGTCTGCTGCCAGTAGGTGACCGCGTGGCCGGCCTCTTTCAACGTCTTCCAATGCATCCGCGCGCCTTCGACCTGGGCCGCATCGTGGCCGTCGAACAGGAACACGGCGCGTTCGTAGCCGGCGAGAGCGGCGGGAGCGGCGCCATCGACAAGGAAGCGTATCTGCGCCTGGTTGGGGTTGCCGTCGCTTGTGGTGAGCAGGATTGGCTGTTCGGCCGGATGGGCTTCACGGTCGGTCGCGTGCGCGAGGAACGAATCGTCCCTGAATGTCCACAGATGCAGGTCGAGGGCGTCGCGCCGCTCCTCGGTCCCGGTCTGCACCACGGCGCGCCAGCCGCGATCGATGCTGCGCTCGAGCAGGCCGGGCAGCGCATCCTCCAGCGTCGATTCGGTCAGGTGGTAGAACAGGACATCGGCCATTCCCTGCCTTATCCCTCGTAATTGTCGCGGACCAGCCGGTCGAGCAGCCTGACGCCGAAACCCGAGCCCCAGGACTGGTTGATCTCGCTCGGCGGCGAGCCCATCGCGGTGCCGGCGATGTCGAGATGCGCCCACGGGGTTTCCTTGACGAACCGCTGCAGGAACTGCGCGGCGATGATGGCGCCACCATAGCGGCCGCCGATGTTCTTCATGTCGGCGTTCTTGGAATCGATCAGCTTGTCGTATTCGGGCCCAAGCGGCATGCGCCAGAGCCGCTCCTGCGTCGCCTGGCCGGCCGCCGTCAACCTGTCCGACAGTTCGTCATTGTTGGAGAACAGGCCGGCATAGTGCTGGCCGAGCGCGACCATGATGGCGCCGGTCAGCGTCGCCAGATTGACCATGAATTTCGGCTGGAAGCGGTCGTTGCAGTACCACAGCGCATCGGCCAGCACGAGGCGTCCTTCGGCGTCGGTGTTGAGCACCTCGATGGTCTGCCCCGACATCGAGGTGACGATGTCGCCGGGGCGCTGGGCATGGCCGTCGACGGCATTTTCCACCAGCCCGACGATGCCGACGACATTGGCCTTGGCCTTGCGCGCGGCTAGCGCCTGAATGAGCCCGATGACGGCCGCGGCGCCGCCCATGTCGCCCTTCATGTCCTCCATGCCGGAAGCCGGTTTCATCGAATTGCCGCCGGTGTCGAAGGTGACGCCCTTGCCGACGAAGGCGACCGGTGCGTCCTTGGCCTTGCCGCCCTTCCATTGCATGACAGCCATCCGGGCGCCGCGCGGCGAGCCTTGCGCGACACCGAGGAGCGAGCCCATGCCGAGCTTCTTCATTTCCTTCTCGGTGAGGATCTCGACCTCGACGCCGAGCGCCTCCAGTTCCTTGGCGCGGGCGGCGAATTCGATAGGCCCGAGCGTATTGGCCGGTTCGTTGACAAGATCGCGTGCCAGAAGCACGCCATTTATGACCGCAACCTCGTCGGCGAAGGCCTTTTTCGCCGCGGCAGGATCGGCGGTGTGGATGGTCACCTTGACCGGTTTCTTCGGCTCGGCATCGTCCTTGTCTTTCCTGGTCTTGTATTTGTCGAAGGAGTAGCTGCGCAGAATGATGCCGGCGGCAAGGTTCGCCGCTTGCCTGCCGCCAATCTTTGCGCCCGGCACATCGAGGATGACGGCCACCTCCGCTGCCTTGCGCAGGGACGCGGCGATGGTGCCGCCAAGCTTCAGCCAGGCAAAGTCATCGAGGCCGGCGACCTTGCCGGCGCCGACCGCCACCAGTCGGTCGAGCGATGTTCCCTGCGGCGCCAGTACTTCGACGACACCGGCGAATTTGCCGGAAAACTCCGCCACCGGAAACGCCCGCGCCAGCGTTCCTGCCGGGTCGCAGGCCTTTGCCGGTTCGCCAAGACCACCATCGTCGGCCGCCAGCACGAAGATGCTGCCCTTTTTGGGTGCGGCAAATTTGGCGAAGGCGATCAATGGTCTCAAAGTCATCAGGTCCTGCTTTCGGGAAACGGCTCAGATTTTCAGGAAAAATGCATTCTCAGGGAAGATGCGCGACATTTGGTCGTTTTCCTTGATTTGGCAAGACTTTGCCGGAATCAGGGCTCATATGCGCAGCGGAATCGATAACGATTCGTCGCGGCACGGCCCCGCTTTCCTGCCGCAACCTGTTGTTAACCATTGATGTTCTCCCTTTCTTATCCATTGCCGCCGACACTCCGGCCTGCGGGACGGGCGATGTGGGACGGAGAATCGGATCGAACCGCCTGAAAGAAATGGCCAAACGCACCCAGTTGTACAGCCGCAGCCGGACGACTACCTTGTCCGCGGGCATGATGCCGTTCGGCAAATCGAGAAAAGCCTTACATGAAGGTCGTTGAACGCTACATCATGCGTCGCGCACTGGCGGTGTTTCTCGCTGCGCTGATCTGGACGCTGGCCATTGTCTGGACGACGCAGGTGCTTGCCCGCATCGACCTGGTCACCGACAGTGGCCAATCGGCGCTGACTTTTTTCGAGGTCGCGGGCCTCATCATCCCCACCATCATCCCGATCGTGGTCCCGTTCGCCCTGGTGGTGGCGGTTGCCCAGACGCTCAGCGTCATGAACTCCGATTCGGAATTGGCCGTCATCAACGCCGCCGGCGCCTCGCGCTGGACGATTGTGCGGCCGGTCCTGCTGATCGCGCTGGCGGCCAGCGTCTTTTCCTTCGCGGTCGACAATGGCGTCGAACCCTATGCCAGGCAGAAGAACCGCCAGCTGATCGCGTCCTCGCGCGCCGATCTCTTGTCGCTGATCATCCAGGAAGGCACGTTCCGCAAGATCGACGACGGGCTGTTCCTGCAGATAGGCGAGCGGCTGCCGGACAACCGGCTCGGCGGCATCTTCGTGGCCGATTCGCGCGAGGAAGGCGCCAATCTGATCTATTATGCCAAGAGCGGCAGCGTCGTCGAAAAGGGTGACGAGAAGGTGCTGATGATGAATGACGGCGTCATTCATCGCAAGACGCTGACCGGCGACCTGTCGGTCATCCGCTTCACGTCCTACGCCTTCGACCTTTCCGCCTTCATGTCGGCGGCAAACGATATCATGCTCCTGCCCAAGGACCGAACGACGCAATACCTGCTCAACCCGGATCCGAACGACAAGATCTTCCAGCGCAGGCCCGGCGCCTACAAGGCCGAGCTCGACCAGCGCTTTTCCGAATGGTCCTATTCGCTGGTGTTCGCGCTGATCGCGCTGGCCGTGGCAGGCGATGCGCGCTCACACCGCGAGGCGCGCATCCACCCGCTGATCACAGCCATCGCCATTGCGCTGTTCGTGCGCTGGCTGGGCTTCTTTGCCGCCGGCAAGGCCGACAAGATCCCGCAATACGCCTATATGGTCTATGGCGTGCCGGTCATCGCCTCGGCGGTCGCCATCTGGTTCATCGTCACCTCGCGAAGCATGGAACTGCCCGGCAGCTGGGCCGACTGGATGACTAATTTCGCCGGCCGCGTCAGCGATGGCTGGACGGCGCTCAAGCTGCGCCTCAATCGGCGCTACACATCCGGCCAGGGAGCCTGACGATGGGCTGGACCCTGGGCCGCTACTTCTTCTTTCGCTACGTGTCGATCACGATCTGGTTCTTCATCGGCCTTCTGGCGCTGGTGTTCCTGATCGACTTCACCGAGCTGTCCGGCCGCATCACCGGCCTGCCGGGCTTCACCTACGGCACGGCGGTCGCGATCTCGGCGCTGAGGATGCCAATGATCATGCTGCAGACGGTGCCGTTCGTCGGCCTGTTCTCGGCGATGGCGACGCTGGTGTCGCTCAACCGCAAATACGAGCTGGTGATTGCGCGATCGGCCGGAGTGTCGGCCTGGCAGTTTCTGTTGCCCTGCTGCATAGGTGCGCTGTTATTCGGCATACTATCGGTCGGCGTGCTCAATCCGATCGCCGCGCATGGCTTCTCATGGTCGGAGCAGATGGAAAACCAGCTGCGATCCGGCAATTCGAACGTGGTGGCGGCCGATGCCACGCCGTGGATCCGCCAGAAAACCAACTCGGGCGACACCATCATCGGCGCCCGCGCCATCCTGAACCAGGGCCTGGAAATGGCCGACACCGTGTTCTTCGTCCTCGATCCGCAGGGCAACATCGTCGAGCGCAAGGACGCCGCGCGGGCCTTTCTGCGCGACGGCTACTGGGAATTGCAGGACGTCAAGGTGTTCAAGGACGGCAACATCCGTTCCGAAACGACCGACCAGTTGCCGACCAACCTCAAGCCGGAATTCGTGCAGGAACGGCTGGCGCGCCCCGAAACCATCCCGTTTTACGACCTTCCCGGCAAGATTGAGGTTGCCCGCTCCTTCGGCCTCAAGGCAAATGCCTTCGCCATGCAGTTCGATTCGCTGGTGGCGTTACCGTTCCTGCTTGTGGCCATGACGCTGATTGCGGCAACAGTTTCAATGCGATTTGCGAGGATGGGGCAGTCGGCAACGATGATTCTGGGTGGCGTCCTCGCCGGCTTTCTGCTTTATGTCGTTTCGGTATTGGTCAAGGCATTCGGCGTGGCGGGATTCGTGCCCACAGCCGTGGCTGCATGGGTTCCGGTTGTCGTGGCTATGTTCTTTGGGGTGACATTCCTGCTATACAAGGAAGACGGCTAGTGAGGGAGGCGGCTTTGCGCAGCCATAGGCAGGCCGGTTTGGCGCGCCTCTATTCGGCGAGCGCCTTGGCATGCCTGCTCGCCTGCGGCGTGCTGACGGCTCCTGCGCTGGCGCAGGACGTCACCGACGTGGCAACGAAGGTTCCTTCCGGCTCCCAGATGCTGCTGGCGGCAGACACGCTCGTCTATAACAACGACAACCAGACGGTCACCGCCATCGGCGGCGTCCAGATCGACTATGGCGGCAACAAGCTCGTCGCCCAACGCGTCGTCTATGATCGAAACACCAAGCGGCTGGTTGCCAGCGGCAATGTCGAGATCGTCAACAGCGACGGCACCAAGATCAACTCGCAGCATATCGATATTACCGACGATTTCGCTGACGGTTTCGTCAATGCGCTGCGCGTCGAAACGCCCGAAAAAGCCTATTTCGCCGCCGAAAGCGCCGAGCGCATGGGCGGCGTGCTGACAACGTTCCACAACGGCGTCTATACGGCCTGCGAGCCTTGCGAAGACAAGCCGGACAAGGCGCCGACCTGGCGGATCAAAGCCAGGAAGATCATTTGGAACGGCGAAAAGAAGACGGTTCGCTTCGAGAACGCGAATTTCGAATTCTTCGGCTTCCCGCTGGCTTATCTGCCGGCGTTCGAGATCGCCGACCCTACGGTCAAGCGCAAAAGCGGCTTCCTGATCCCCAGCATCGGCTACAACAACCGTCTCGGCGTCGGCGTCAAAGTCCCCTACTATTTTGCCCTGTCGCCGACCTATGACCTCACCGTTACCGGCAGCGGCTACACCAAGCAGGGTTTCCTCGGCGAGGCCGAGTGGCGCCAGCGCTTCAACAATGGCCAATACACGCTGAAGCTTGCCGGAATCAACCAGCAGGACCCTGGCGCTTTCCGTGATTTCGCGGCTTTCCCCGGCGGCTACAATGTCAATTCGGGGCCAGCAGGCGATCCGAACAAATTCCGCGGGATGATGGGCACCAAAGGCCAGTTCGCCATCAATCCGCGCTGGGACTTCGGCTGGGATATCCTGCTTCAGACCGACAAGAATTTTTCGCGTACCTACACGATCGAAGGCTACAACGACGCCGTGCATCAATCGTCGGTCTACCTGACCGGCCTAAACGACCGCAATTATTTCGATGTGCGCGCCATGCGCTTCCAGGTTCAGGAAAACACACCGGACGGCAACGTCGCATCGCGCAGCGACAAGCAGCCCTGGGTGTTGCCGTCGCTCGACTATGCCTACATCCCCGACATGTCGGTGGCCGGCGGCCGGCTGTCGTTCAACGTCAATGCACGAGTCATTCGCCGCGACGATCTCGATCAGGCCTATTTTACCCCCTACGTGCCGGGCTCCGGCGTCCAGCGCGTGCGCGGCATCGAGGGCGAATCCGGTCGCCTCACCGCCGAAGCCGAATGGAAGCGTACCTTCACCACGGACGGCGGATTGCAGTTGACGCCCCTTCTGGCTCTGCAGGGCGACGTCGACTATCTCAACGCTTCTTCGGCTTCGCTGACTGCGGTAAACCAGATGGCAACGAATGTCGGTGCCGCCGACGACATGCGGTCTTCCTTCGCCCGTTACATGGCGACCGCCGGCCTTGAGATGCGCTGGCCGGTGCTGTTTTCGATGGCCGGCTCCAGCCATATCGTCGAGCCGATGGCGCAGGTCTTCATGCGCCCGAACGAGCAGTATGTCGGCGGGCTCGCCGTTCCCAACGAGGATGCACAGAGCTTCGTCTTCGATGCCACGACGCTGTTCGAGCGCGACAAGTTCTCCGGCTACGACCGCGTCGAAGGCGGCAGCCGCGCCAATGTCGGATTCCGCTATTCCGGCGCCTATGACAATGGCTGGGGCACCAATGCCATCTTCGGCCAATCCTACCAGCTGGGCGGCCGCAACTCCTTCAATTCGCCGGATCTGGTCAATGTCGGCGCCAATGTCGATGGCGCTGCTAATTCGGGCCTGGAGACTTCGACCTCCGACTATGTCGGCCTTGTCGGCTTCAGCAGCCCGAGCGGCTTCTCCGGTTCGCTCAGCGGCCGCTTCGACGAGCAGACCTTCGAAGTTCGCCGTGCCGAGGTGAAGGCCGCCTATTCCGGGCTGCCGGTTTCGCTGAGCGCCAAATACGCCTTCATCCAGGCGCAGCCGCTCTATGGTTTCACCACCGATCGCCACGAAGTCACGCTCGGCGCCTCGACGCACCTGGCCGAAAACTGGCGCGTCTTCGGCACCGGCACCTACGACCTGCAACAAAGCGTGCTGGTCAAGGACGGCGTCGGCTTTGCCTACAATGATTCCTGCTTCACCTACCTGATGACGTACTCGGAATCACGCGACATCAACACCAAGGAAGTGTCGCAGAATGTCGGCTTCAACCTGTCGTTCCGCACGCTCGGCGATTTCGGCTCGTCCCAAAGCTCGATCGACTCCATCCAGTAGAGCCGGCTGACGACATCGTTTTGCCGCATAAAGCGGGCACGGATTTCGCCAATATCGGGCTGGAATCGGCCAAAACCGGGCTAGAATTGGGATGCTTTCGATGAGGAAATACCTGTTTTCGGCAGGATTCGCGCTCCTGTTCGCGGCGACCTCGGTCTCTGTCACCACGATGGTACCGCCGGCCTTCGCCAGTGAAATCAAGTATGTCGTCAACAACATGCCGATCACCACCGGCGACATCGCGCACCGGGCTGCCTTCCTGAAACTGCAGCGCAAGAAGGGTGACGCGGGTCAGGAAATGATCGACCAGACGCTGCGTATGGCGGAGGCCAGGCGTCTCGGCATCCGCATCTCCGACGCCCAGGTAGAGGCTGCCTATCAGCGCTTTGCCTCGAGCAACAAGATGCAGCTCAAGCAGCTCGACGGTGTCATGGCGCAGTCCGGCGTGACCAAGGAGCATTTCAAGGAATTCATCCGCTCCCAGATGGCGTGGAACCAGGCGCTGAGCGCACGCTACAGCGGCGGCGGCGGGGAGGTGAGCGAACAGGATCTGGTCAAGCGCATGCTCGAAAAAGGCGGCGCCAAGCCAAGCGCCACCGAGTACATGCTGCAGCAGGTGATCTTCGTGGTGCCGAAGGCCGAGCGCAGTGCCACACTCGCCAAACGCAAGCGCGAGGCTGAAGCCATGCGCGCCCGCTTCAATGGCTGCAACACCACGCGTGAATTCGCCAAGGGCCTGATCGACGTCACCGTTCGCGACCTCCCCCGATTGCTGGCGCCGCAACTGCCGCCGGACTGGGCCGAGCAGATCAAGGCCACCAAGCTGGGCGGCGCCACGGCCGTGCGCGAGACCGATCGCGGCATTGAATTCATCGGCATCTGCTCGTCGCGCGAGGTTTCCGACGACAAGGCGGCCCAGATGGTGTTCCAGAGCGAAGGCAGCGGCGACAAGAACGCCGACGAGCTCTCGGCCAAATATGTCGAAGAGCTGAAGGCGAAAGCCAAGATCGTTACGCGCTGAACCGGCCGAGCCGTGCGTGAGACAGAGCTTCCGCTGGCGCTGAGCGTCGGCGATCCATCCGGCGTCGGTCCGGAAATCGCCATTGCCGCGTGGCAGAGCGCCCGCGGTTCCGGTGCCGCGCCCTTCTATCTTCTCGCCGATCCGGCGCTGATTGCCGCGCGGGCGCGCCGGCTCGGCGCGGCGGTGGCAATCGCCGAGACGGTGCCGGCCCAAGCGGCTGGTGTCTTTCAACACGCCTTGCCCGTGGTGCCGCTGGCGGCCCACTTCACCGATGATCCCGGCCGGCCCGACCCGGCCAATGCCGCCGGCATCATCGAGGCCATCGATCGCGCCGTCGCCGACTGCCTTGACGGTCACGCGGCCGCGGTCGTCACCTGTCCGATCGCGAAGAAGCCGCTTTACGATGCCGGCTTCGGCTTTCCCGGTCACACCGAATATCTGGCGCATCTGGCCTCGCTCCACACCGGCGGCACGGTGACGCCGGTGATGCTGCTCGCCGGCCCCGAATTGCGCACCGTTCCGGTCACCATCCACATCGGGCTGGCCGAGGTGCCGAAGACGCTGACGACGGAGCTGATCGTTGCCATCGCGCGCATCACCGCCGGCGATCTTGCACGCCGTTTCGGCATCGCCAGGCCGAGGCTCGCGCTTGCCGGCCTCAATCCGCATGCCGGCGAAAGCGGCGCCATGGGGACAGAGGACGAGCGCATCATTCGTCCTGCGGTCGACATGTTGCGGGCGCAAGGCATCGATGCCTTCGGACCGCTGCCGGCCGATACGATGTTTCATGCGCGCGCTCGCGCCGGCTACGACGTGGCGGTCTGCATGTATCATGACCAGGCGTTGATCCCGGCCAAGGCGCTGGCCTTCGACGAGGCCGTCAACGTCACGCTTGGCCTGCCGTTCATCCGCACCTCGCCCGATCACGGCACAGCCTTCGACATCGCCGGCAAGGGCATCGCACGTCCCGACAGCCTGATCGCGGCGCTGAAGCTGGCCCGCCGGCTGGCCGATACCGGCGCAAAGCCCGCAGCTGCATGAGCCCAAAATCATGAGCCCAAAATCATGAGCATTGACGGGCTGCCGCCGCTGCGCGAGGTGATCGAGCGCCATGGACTGCAGGCAAAGAAGGCGCTTGGCCAGAATTTCCTGCTCGACCTCAATTTGACCGGCAAGATCGCGCGGGTCGCCGGCGACCTCAGCGACAGCACGGTGATCGAGGTCGGCCCCGGCCCCGGCGGGCTGACCAGGGCGCTGCTCGCTGCCGGTGCCGGCCGCGTCGTCGCCATCGAGCGCGACGAACGCTGCCTTGCGGCCTTGGCCGAGGTCTCCAACCACTATCCGGGCCGGCTCGAGGTGATCAGCGGCGATGCGCTGAAGACGGATTTTGCCGCTCTTGCCAAGACCGCGTCACAAGACGGCCCGGTGAGGATTGCCGCCAACCTGCCCTACAATATCGGCACCGAGCTGTTGATCCGTTGGCTGACCGTGGCGGACTGGCCACCCTTCTATCAATCGATGACGCTGATGTTCCAGCGCGAGGTGGCCGAGCGCATTGTCGCCGGTGCCGGCAGCGATGCTTATGGCCGGCTCGGCGTGCTGGCGGGCTGGCGGACCGAGGCGAGGATCGCCTTCGACGTGCCGCCGCAAGCGTTCACGCCGCCACCCAAGGTAACGTCCTCGGTGGTGCATCTGGTGCCGCGCGCCAGCCCTTTGTCAACCGACGTGAAAAAACTCGGTCGCGTCACCGAAGCCGCTTTCGGCCAGCGCCGGAAAATGCTGCGGCAGAGCGTGAAGAGCCTGGGTGGCGAGGCACTGCTGACGCGCGCCGGCATCGATCCGACCCGGCGTGCGGAGACGCTCAGCGTCGAGGAATTCGTGCGGCTGACAAACGCGGTTTGACCGGCGGCGCTAGCGCCGCCTAGCAATCGTCATTCAAACGCATTACATTGACGTCGAAGGAGATTGCCATGCCAGCAAATGCACTGGTCCAGACGCGTATCGACGCCGACATCCGGGATCGAGCTTCGGCGGTGCTCGAAAGCATGGGGCTGACGGTCTCGGATGCGGTGCGGATATTGCTCACCCGAACCGCCAACGAGGGTGCGCTGCCCATCGATCTCGTCACAAACAACGAGGCGTATGATTTATGGTTTCGCGCCAAGGTTCGCGAAGCGCTCGACGACACCCGACAAGACATTCCTGATGATCAAGTCGAGGCGCATTTTGCCGAGAGACGCGCCGCGGCGCGGCGTTCGGGTGAACCTAAATCTTGAAGATCGTCTGGTCGCCATTCGCGCTTTCAGATCGCGACGGCATCTTCGCGCATATCGAGGCCGACAATCCTGCGGCCGCGATCGCCACCGATGAGCGGATCGTCGCCGCAATCAACCGTCTTCGGGACCTTCCCCAAAGCGGCCGGATCGGCAGGCTTGCAGGGACACGAGAGATCGTCATCGTCGGCACGCCATATCAGCTGACCAACAGCACGATTCGAATCCTGCGCGTGCTTCACGGAGCGCAGCGTTGGCCGGACGATCTGCCAGGCAGCTGATGCTGCTAATTTAGATTGCCAGCGGTGGACGAGCTATTCCGTCTTCTCGTCCAGCAACCCCGAGACGAAATCGAACAGCCCGGGCCGGCGGTCGCGCCGCAGCCTTTCCGCCGTCACGATGCCACGCACTTCGGCGAAGGCGCGGTCGAGATCGTCGTTGACGATGACAAAGTCATATTCCTTCCAGTGCTCGATCTCGTTGCGGGCGTTCTTCAGCCTGGTCTCGATCACGTGCTCCTGGTCCTCGGCGCGGCGCTTGAGGCGCGACTTCAATTCCTTCATCGACGGCGGCAGGATGAAGATCGAGACGATGTCGGCGCGCATCTTCTCCTTGAGCTGCTGGGCGCCTTGCCAGTCGATGTCGAAGAGCATGTCACGGCCCTGCGCCAGCGCCAGTTCGGCCGGCTCGCGCGGCGTCGCGTAGCAATTGCCGTGCACCTCGGCCCATTCGAGCAATGCGTCGGAATCGCGCAGCCGCTCGAACTCGCGCGTGGTGCGGAAGTGATAGTGGACGCCCTCGATCTCCGAGCCGCGGCGTGGCCTGGTAGTGACCGAGACCGATAATTCCAGGCTGCCGTCGCTTTCCAGCAGGTTGCGCGCGATCGTCGACTTGCCGGCGCCCGACGGCGACGACAGGACCAGCATCAGCCCGCGGCGGCGAATGCGGGATCCGAGATCCCTGGCAACCATCGGCTCCTTGCCACCCATTCGGGTTTACTCCAGATTCTGGACCTGTTCGCGAAACTGGTCGACCACCGCCTTCAGTTCCAGCCCGATGGCGGTGACAGTGGCGGCGTTCGACTTGGAACACAGCGTATTCGATTCGCGGTTGAATTCCTGCGCCAGAAAATCGAGCTTGCGGCCGATGGCGCCGCCATTTGCCAGCAGCGCTCTGCCCGACGCCACATGCGTCTTCAGCCGATCGATCTCTTCACGGATATCGGCCTTGGTGGCCAGGAACGCCGCTTCCATGTGCAGCCGGCCGGCATCGAGATTGGCCGACGCATCCATCAGCAGCCGCACCTGTTCGGCGATCCGCTCGCGGATCGCCGCCGGTTCGCGCGACGGGTCGGCCTCGGCTTGAAGCGTCAGCGCCTCAATGGCGTCGATATGGCCGGAAAGCAGCGAACGCAGCGCTTCGCCCTCGTTCTGGCGTGCCTGCTCGAGACCTGTAAGCGCCCTTTCCAGCGCGGACAGGATTGACGCGTCGAGTGCTGCCCGCACCTCCTCGGTTTCGCTGGTTTCAGGGATATCGAGCACGCCGCGCAGGGAAAGCAGACCGTCGGCAGTTGCCGGACCAACACCGAACTGGTCCTGCAGCCGCTTGGCCATGCCCGCCAGATCCCTGAGGAAGGCTTCGTTGACCACCGGCTGCGCCTGCTGGCCGGCGGCGCGGCCGACGGTCAGCGTCGCTTGGAAATTGCCACGCGAAAAGCGCTTCTGCAGCGTCTGCCGCACAGTCGGTTCGAGCCGCTCGAAACCTTGCGGCAACCGCAACCTGACCTCGACGCTCTTGCCGTTGACCGACTTGACCTCCCAGGCGATCGAGGCGCCGTCATGTTCGGCAACAGTGCGTGCAAATCCGGTCATGCTCTGCAAATTCATGATGCGGCTCGTGTCTCCCTGATGGTCCGATTCTAACAATTGCGCATGCGTTCGATATCACGGGCAGCGCGAATGTCAGAATCGCAATACCGGCAAGATGTTGATTGCCGCTGTCGTTTCGATCTCGCAGGGCTGAAATCGAGATTCAGAGGCACCCGAGCAAGACCGAAAACGCTTCGAACCCCGCTGTTCGTTCAAAGCAGCAGCGCGTCCGCCTCTGTCCGCGTCGCTTAAGGTCGATCCCTCTGAAAGCGCCGGCCTGCTACTGGGCGGCACCCGTATCGCCGGCATCACCGCTGTCACCGGCGGCATCGCCACTTGCGTCACCGTTGTCGTCGCCATCCGCCGGCGCATCGGTCTGGCCCGGAGTCTTGGCGCCCTTGGCGGCGTCTTCAGCCTGCTTCTTCTGCAGTGCCCGGTAGCGGGCAACGTTCTCATTGTGCTCGGCAAGCGTGGTGGCAAAGACGTGGCCGCCGGTGCCGTCGGCGACGAAATAGAGATCATCGGTCTTCGACGGGTTGGCGACGGCTTCGAGCGCGGCGCGGCCGGGATTGGCGATCGGCGTCGGCGGCAGGCCATTGATCAGATAGGTGTTGTAAGGCGTCTGTTTCTGGATGTCAGATTGATAAATCGGCCGGTCGGCGGGTTTGCCCTTGCCGCCGAACAGGCCGTAAATGATGGTCGGATCGGATTGCAGCCGCATGCCCTTGGCCAGACGGTTGAGGAAGACGGCGGCAACGCGCGAGCGCTCGTCGCCCCGGCCGGTTTCCTTTTCGACGATCGAGGCCAAGGTGACGAAGTCGTCGACATTGGCCAGAGGCAGGTCGGGCGCGCGCCGCTGCCAGACCTCGTCGACCAGCTTCTTCTGGTCGGCGAGCAGCTTGTCGACCATCTGTTGGCGCGTGGCGCCGCGGGTAAAGCGCAGCGTGTCGGTGGCGAGGCTGCCCTCAGCCGGCTTGGCGGCCGGCATGTCGCCGGTCAGCGCATCCTGCTCGGCGATGCGCTGCAGCGCCTGCTCGACCGTCAGGCCCTCGGGAATGGTCAGCGAATACATCACCGATTTGCCGCTCTTCAGAAGCTCCATGATGTCGCGCATGGAGGCGCGCGGCTTTATCTCGTATTCGCCTGCCTTCAGCGCTGAATCATTGCCATAGACCCGCACGGCGATGCGGAAGATGCGGGCATCGCTGATCAGCCCACGCCGTTCGAGCTGGTCGGCAATATCCTGGACGCCGGTGCTCGGCTTGACCAGGAAGGTGTCGCCGGCCACCGACGGGCCCGGTTCGTTGAATGCCTGCTTGCCGAAATAGAGCGAAACGCCGGCGGCGAGGATCATCAACATCACCGCGGAGATGACGAAGTTCATGAACACCACGACTTGGCTGCGCGAGGCGCGCGAGCGCTTTGGTGGTGGTGTGCCGGCTTCCGGGCGCAAAGCTTCGGCCGCGGTCTTCGGCACGATCGGGCCGGTCTGCTGGTTTTGTCCGAATTGTCCGCTGCCGCCCGGATTGGTGTTCATTAGCGCCCTACCATCTGATCTCTTAGAGCGACCATGCGCCCGATTGGACGCACAGCGTGCCCTAACATTTCAAGCCTACGCATCGTGCTTTTAAAAAAAGCGCCTTCGGTTTCAGGCCGATGCGACGAATCCCCAGCGGCAGAGTAGGCTTGAATATGGCAAAATTGACGACAGACCGCTGGCGCGCCGGTCGATACCGCAATCAGCCTGTATAACGCTGGAATACCAGCGAAGCGTTGGTGCCGCCGAAGCCGAAGGAGTTGGACAGCGCCACGTCGACCTGGCGATGCCGTGGCGTGTTCGGAACAAGATCGATCGCGGTTTCGCGTTCCGGGTTGTCAAGATTGATGGTGGCTGGCGCGATGTTGTCTCTGATAGCGAGGATCGAAAAGATCGCCTCGGCGGCACCCGCCGCACCCAGGAGATGGCCGATCGACGACTTGGTCGACGACATCGAGATTTTCGAGGCGGCGTTGCCGACCAGCCGCTCGACGGCGCCGAGTTCGATCGTGTCGGCCATGGTCGAGGTGCCGTGCGCGTTGATGTAGTCGACGTCGGCGGGCGTCAGCTTGGCCCGGTTCAGCGCCGCCGTCATGCATCGGAAGGCGCCGTCGCCGTCTTCGGCCGGTGCAGTGATGTGATAGGCATCGCCGGTCAGGCCGTAGCCGGTGACCTCGGCATAGATCTTGGCGCCGCGCGCCTTGGCGTGTTCGAGTTCTTCCAGCACGACGACCCCGGCGCCCTCGCCCATGACGAAGCCGTCACGGTCGCGGTCATAGGGACGCGAGGCCTTCTCAGGCGTGTCATTGCGGTCGGTGGACAGTGCCCGGCAAGCAGCGAAGCCGGCAAGCGATAGTCTGGTCACCGGCGATTCCGCGCCGCCGGCCAGCATCACGTCGGCATCGCCGAAGATGATCAGCCGGGCGGCATCGCCAATGGCGTGCGCGCCGGTCGAGCAGGCGGTGACGACGGCGTGGTTGGGGCCTTTCAGCCCATGCCGGATCGATACCTGGCCAGATACCAGGTTGATAATGTTGCCGGGAATGAAGAATGGACTGATACGGCGCGGTCCGCGCTCTTTCAGGATGATAGCGTTCTCGGCGATGCCCTCGAGGCCGCCAATGCCGGAGCCGATCATGACGCCGGTGGCGCAGCGCTCGGCTTCGGTGCTGGGCTCCCAGCCGGAATCCTTCAGCGCTTCGTCGGCGGCCGCAATCCCGTAAAGGATGAAGTCGCCGATCTTGCGCAGTTCCTTGGGCTCGAGCACGGCTTCGGGATTGAGCGTGCCGTTGGTGCCGTCACCGCGCGGAATGACGTGGGCGATCTTGCAGGCAAGATCTCCCACTTCGAACTCGGTGACGCGCTTGGCGGCGCTGCGGCCGGTCAGAAGTTCCTTCCAGCTGTGCTCGAAGCCCATGCCGAACGGCGAAACCAGGCCAAGGCCCGTGACGACGACACGCCTCATCGCAGGTCCTCCCCGGTGATGACTGCGGATAGTGTCAGGCTGAAGCCTTGTCGATGTACTTCACGGCATCGCCGACGGTCAGGATGGTCTCGGCCGCATCGTCCGGAATCTCGACGCCGAACTCTTCTTCGAAGGCCATGACGAGTTCGACCGTGTCGAGGCTGTCCGCGCCCAGATCATCGATGAAGCTCGCCTGCTCCGTCACCTTGTCGGCATCGACGCCAAGATGTTCGATGACGATCTTCTTGACGCGCTCTGCGGTGTCACTCATTTGGGGCATCCTCGTCTTTTGTTTGTCTGTCTTCGTTAGCGGGCAGAATGCCGCTAATCAAGCTGAAAGATGGTCCTGCCGGAAACGCAACGATGCCGGACCGGTTTTTGCCCGAACCGCCGGGTTGCGGGCCGCATTACACGAAAAATGGCTGAGGTCCAAGGCGAAATGGTCTCTTTTCACAAGCCGGCCATGTCTTCTTATCACCCGGCAATATCCTGTCAGATCATGGCCATGCCACCGTTGACATGGATGGTCTGGCCGGTGACGTAGGCTGCCTCGTTGGAGGCGAGATAGGCGACGGCCGACGCCACTTCAACACTCGTGCCCATGCGGCGCGTCGGGATCGCGGCCATTATCGCGTCTTTCTGCTTGTCGTTGAGCTTGTCGGTCATGGCCGATTCGATAAAGCCCGGGGCGACGCAGTTGACGGTGATGTTGCGGGTGGCGATCTCCTGCGCCAGCGACTTGGAAAAGCCGATCATGCCGGCCTTGGAGGCGCAATAATTGGTCTGGCCAGGATTGCCGGTGACGCCGACCACCGAGGTGATGTTGATGATGCGGCCATGGCGGCGGCGCATCATCGGATGGGTCAGCTCGCGGGTCAGCCGGAACACGGCGGTGAGGTTCACCTCCAGCACGCTGTCCCAATCCGCGTCCGCCATGCGCACGAACAGGCCGTCCTTGGTGATGCCGGCATTGTTGACCAGTATGTCGACGCCTTCGAGTTCGGCTTCGGCCTTCTGGCCAAGCGCCTTGACCTCGTCACGGTCGGCAAGATTGGCCGGGAACAGCTTTACCCGGTCGCCGAGTTCGCCGGCCAGGGTCTCCAGTTTCTCGATGCGGGTGCCGTGCAGGCCGACAATGGCGCCTTGCGCATGCAGCACCCGGGCAATCGCCTCGCCAATGCCGCCCGATGCGCCGGTGACGAGCGCCTTGCGGCCGGTCAGTTCGAACATTTTCGTCTCCTGATCTTAAGAGAACACCCTTCCCACGGGAGGGGTTGAATCGCCAGTGGATTATGCAAGCGCGGCCAGCGCCGCCTCGACTTCGGCCGGCGTGCCGACGGCCGATGTGGCGATGTCGCGGTTGATCCGCCGCGCCAGGCCGGAAAGCACCTTGCCGGCGCCGATCTCATAGAGCGTGGCGACGCCATTGGCGCCGAACCACTCCACCGTTTCGCGCCAGCGCACGCGCCCGGTGATCTGCTCGACCAGGCGGCGCGCGATCTCGTCGGGGTCGCTGGTCGGGGCTACAGTGACGTTGGAGACGACGGGCACGACCGGTGCATTCTTGGTCACGCCGGCCAGCGCCTCGCGCATGACATCGGCCGCCGGCGCCATCAGCGCCGAATGGAAGGGTGCGGAGACCTGCAGCATCAGCGCCCGCTTGGCGCCCTTTTCGGTGCACAGTTTCGCGGCGAGTTCCACCGCCGCCCTGGCGCCGGAGATCACCAGCTGGCCGCCGCCATTGTCGTTGGCGATCTGGCAGACCTTGCCGGATCCCGTTGCGGCCTCGGTGCAAGCGGCTTCGACGTCGGGCTGTTCCAGTCCGATGATCGCCGCCATGGCGCCCTCGCCGGCCGGCACCGCCGCCTGCATGGCGTTGCCGCGGATGCGCAGCAGCCGGGCAGCATCGGCGACCGAAACGAAACCGGCCGCGGCAAGGGCGGAATATTCGCCGAGCGAATGACCGGCAACGTAGGCAACCTTGTCCTTCAGCGAAAAGCCGCGCGCTTCCAGCGAGCGGATTCCCGCCAGCGAGACCGCCATCAGCGCCGGCTGGGCATTGGCAGTCAGGGTCAGCGCCTCTTCCGGGCCTTCCCAGATCAGTTTCGACAGCTTTTCGCCCAGCGCATCATCGACTTCCTCGAACACCCTGCGTGCCTCGGGGAAGGCGTCGGCGAGGTCCTTGCCCATGCCGACAGCCTGGCTGCCCTGTCCCGGAAAGGTGAATGCGACGGCCATTTGGGCGCTCTCCAGCGGCTGATTTTTACTGCCTGTGACGCAAGGCGGACCGCCAAGTCAAGCCCGGAGGGGGTATTTCGGCTCTCGCTTGAACCGGAGCTGACCCCGAGTCCCTGTTCCCAAAGGCTTTTTGCCGATCACACCTGATGAAAACCGCTCACGAATCGTTTGCTGGCTCTTCTTATTTTCGCCACAGGCGCTAGCTTTTGCATGACAGTTCTATGACAGAACGGTGGCGCGAGTGGAAATACGCGTTGCTTGGGCCGGGGGAAGAGACGTGGCTAGGATCAGGAAGGGCGCGGCCGTACCCGCGCCACAGTTCTTGGAAGACGATCCGTCCACCGGCTACCTGCCGGGGCGCAGATGGCCGGTCATCCGCTACGGTCTGGTCACGCTGCTTGCCTCCGCCATCCTTGTGTTCGCCATCGAATGGATCGTGCGCGGCGACTTCTTCGGCACGGTCGACTTCTTCCTGCAGCCATTCAAGCCGGGCTGGACCACCATCATTGTCTTTGCATTGGTGCTGATGGGACTGGACGCCGTGCTTGGCCGCAGTCACCAGAGCCTGATGATCGTGGCGCCGCTGACGCTGGCGCTGGCCTTTGTCGGGCATCAGAAGTCGCATTATCTCGGCGATCCGCTCTACCCAACCGATTTTCTTTATTCGCGCCAGATCATGGCACTGATGCCGCTCCTGGTGCGCGAACGGCCTTGGACGGCGCTCGCCATGGCGGTCGGCATCGTCGCCGGCCTGTCGCTGCTGATCTATGGCTGGCGGTTGTGGCGCCGCAAGGTTCCGATCCTCAGCCGCAAAGGGCGGCTGGCGCGGCTGACGCTGGCAGTGCCGCTGCTCGCCTTCTTCGTCTCAATCATGGACTACGCCACCTTCTCGTGGACCCGCGACCGGCTGCAGATCATCCCGATCATGTGGGACCAGAAGGAGAACTACGCCTCCAACGGGTTTGCGCTGGCCTTCGCGCTCAACGTGCCGATGGCGCATGTCTCGGCGCCGGCGGGCTATTCCGACAAGGCGATCGACGCGATCGACAGGCCTGCTGTGGCGGCCTCGGTACCGGATGAGAAACCCGACATCATCGTGGTGATGAGCGAATCTTTCTGGGATCCGACCAAGCTGCCCGGCGTCACAATCACGCCTGACCCGATCCCCAATGTGCGGGCGCTGCGTTCCGGCTATATGTTTTCGCCGGAATTCGGCGGCATGACCGCCAACATCGAATTCGAGGCGCTGACCGGCTTTTCCAATGCCTTCCTGCCGGCGGGCTCGATCCCCTACCAGCAATATGTGCGCACACCGACGCCGTCGCTGGCGACCTTCCTGAAAAGCGAGGGATACCGGGCGCGCGCCATCCATCCGGGCACCAACTGGTTCTGGAACAGGGGCGCCGTCTATGCCGATTTCGGCTTCAACGATTTCCGCTCGGAAGAGACGCTGCCGCCACTGGAAAAGCGCGGGCCGCTGGCTTCCGATGCGTCGATGACCGACGAGATCATCGCAGAGGCCGACGCCAGCGAGCGGCCGGTGTTCTTCTTCGCCGTCAGCCTGCAGAACCACGGTCCCTACGAGCCGTACCGCTATTACAATCCGACCCACAAGGTCGCGGCACCGATCAGCACATGGGCGCGGGAATCGCTGCTCAGCTACGCCGAAGGCTCCGCCGATGCCGACCGTGGCCTCGAACGATTGATCGAATGGGCGAAGAAGCGCGAGCGGCCGACGGTCATCGCCTTCTTCGGCGACCATCTGCCGCCGCTCGGCCCCGTCTATGTCGAAACCGGTTACCTGAAGGACAATGTCGCGCCGCGCAAGGAACCGACGCCGGAGGCGGCACTGGAGCATCATCAGACGCCGCTGGTCATCTGGTCTAACCGCACCGGTCCGGCGCAGGATATGGGCGCGGTGAGCCCGGCCTTCCTGCCCTACCACATCCTGACAACGGCCGGGATCACGCACCCCTACTACACCGGCTTCCTGGGCGCGCTGCGCGAACGCTATCGCGTCGTCGACCGCAATCTGCTTTTGACACCGTCAGGTGAGGCCACGCCGGACTGGGCGCGGCAGAAGGACGTTGATCCGGCGATCAACGACTTCCGCCTGCTGCAATACGACATGATGTTCGGCAAGCGTAAGGCGGCTCCGGACTTCTTCCCCGAAACGATCAACGGTGGTACCCCGCATACGAGTTGATGCCTGGTATTTTTCCAACCCTGCGACGCCAGGACGCTGTCCGGAGCATGCGTTACCCTTGCCTTCCAGCCAATTTGCTTTATAGACGCCCGCAATCTGCCGGTCCTTGCTGGGGGCTGAACGGAGGGCCGGAGGTTTTACCCAAAACCTTCGTGTGAAGCCAGAAGCGCTTCCGCCTCCCGTGTCTCCGCTCTCGACCGTCTCGAAATGCTCCTTTCTTCCCCGCCCCCTCGGGATCAGCGGGTCAGAGAAGTTGCAGAGGCTTTTGCCGCGAGGATCCGGGAGAGAAACGAAGAAAGGCACTGAACCACTATGGCTCTATACGAACATGTGTTCCTTGCCCGGCAGGACCTCTCGCAGCAGCAGGTCGATGCGCTTGTCGAACAGTACAAGGGCGTCATCTCCGCAAATGGCGGGTCCGTCGGCCGGGTCGAGAACTGGGGACTGAAGTCCCTCACCTACCGGGTCAACAAGAACCGGAAGGCTTACTACACGCTTATGGACCTCAACTGCCCGCCGGCAGCGCTCAACGAGATGGAGCGCCAGATGGGCCTGTCCGAGGACGTGCTGCGTTTCCTGACCGTCAAGGTCGAGGCGCATGAGGAAGGCCCGTCGGCCATGATGCAGAAGCGCGAAGAGCGCTCGGAACGCGGCGGCTTCGGCGACCGCGACCGTGGCGATCGTGGTCCGCGCTCGTTCGGCGACCGTGATCGCGGCGACCGTGGCGATCGTCCGCCGCGCTCATTTGGCGATGCCGGTGGCGATCGTGGTCCGCGCCGTCCGCGCGAAGGCGTTGAAGGAGGTGCAGAATAATGGTCGACATCAATCAGATCCCGACCCGGCGCCCGTTCCATCGCCGCCGCAAGACCTGCCCGTTCTCTGGCGCCAATGCGCCCAAGATCGACTACAAGGACGTGCGTCTTCTGCAGCGCTACATTTCCGAGCGCGGCAAGATCGTGCCGTCGCGCATCACCGCCGTCAGCCAGAAGAAGCAGCGCGAACTCGCCAAGGCGATCAAGCGCGCCCGCTTCCTCGGCCTGCTGCCCTACGTGGTTCGCTAAGATCTCCGAAGCAGGCGGTTCGCCGCCTGCTTCCTTCTCCCACGGCGACGGGCGCCGCAGGGGTAATTTGATGATGCATGTCGTTGTCCCAAAACCGGGCCCACTCTTGGCGACGTGCATTGAAATCCCGAGTTGAGGTGAAAAGCCTCTAACTGCCGCGACAGGCAGGACAGCGACACCGGCGCCAAGGCGCTCAGAGCTTCCTGACCTGTTCCATTCAATTCGGCGCCGATCCCGCGGTCGGTGCCCAGACGAAGGAACAAGACCATGCAAGTGATTCTTCTCGAACGCGTTTCCCGCCTCGGCCAGATGGGCGATACCGTCAAGGTCAAGGACGGCTTTGCCCGCAACTTCCTCTTGCCGCAGGGCAAGGCGCTGCGCGCCAACGAAGCCAACAAGAAGAAGTTCGAAGGGCAGCGCGCGCAGCTCGAAGCGCGCAACCTCGAGCGCAAGTCGGAAGCCAGCCAGGTTGCCGAAAAGCTCGACGGCAAGAGCTTCATCGCCGTGCGTTCCGCAGGCGAGACCGGCCAGCTCTACGGTTCGGTGTCGACCCGCGACATCGCCGACCTGCTGACCGCCGAAGGGTTCTCGGTCAACCGCAACCAGATCCAGCTCAACCAGCCGATCAAGACCATCGGCGTCACCAATGTGGCGATTGCGCTGCATCCGGAAGTCGAGGTCACCATCAGCCTCAACATCGCCCGCACGGCCGACGAAGCCGAGCGCCAGGCCAAGGGCGAGACGCTGACCACCGCCGAAGCCATCTATGGCGATGACATCAACGACAACGCACGGCCGGAGAACTTCTTCGACCCGAACACCGAGTTCGAAGGCGGCGAAGAAGACAACGCCTGATCCCGCACGGGGCCTGATCGGGAAGCGAGGGGAGCAGCGCTCCAATCACTTCCTCGTCATCCAGCCTTTCTGGACCAATGGCCGGGCCTCTCGCCCGGGCATTTTTGTGCCAAATGGAACTTTTCGAACCCCTATATATTGTTGCAGAATTGGTCCGCCAGTCTGACCGTGAGGGGACATTTGGTGATGAATATTCTGTTGAAGCGCGTTCTCGACCGCCTGGTGCGTACGGGCAATCTGAAAGTCACCGGGCCGAAGGGCTCGACAGTGGTTTTCGGCGACGGCAGCGGCGAGCCGGTGCATATGCACATCAAGACCGCGCATGCCGAGCGCGCCATTACCTTCGATCCGATGCTGGCCGTGCCGGAAGCCTATATGGACGGCGAACTCGACATCATCGAGGGCGGCGTACTGGGTATGATGCGCATCGCCTTCCAGAACATGGGCAGCGGCGGTATCGACGCCACCTGGTCGAAGGCCATCGAGGGTCTGCGCCACGCCTTTCGCCGCCTGCAGCAGATCAACACCGCATCACGGGCGCGCCGCAACGTGCAGCGCCACTATGATTTGTCGGGTGACCTCTACCGGCTCTTCCTCGACGACGACATGCAGTATTCCTGCGCCTATTTCGAACAGCCGGACATGACGCTCGACGAGGCGCAGATGGCCAAGAAACGCCATATCGCCGCCAAGCTCAGGCTGAAGGCCGGCCAGACCGTGCTCGATATTGGCTCCGGCTGGGGTGGGCTCGGCCTCTATCTCGCCAAGGCTTTCGATGTCGACGTCCAAGGCGTGACGCTGTCGACCGAGCAGCACGGCGTCGCCACCGACCGGGCGCATGCGCAAGGCTTGCAGGACCGCGTGCATTTCGACCTCAAGGACTACCGCGAACTCAACGAACGCTTCGACCGCATCGTCTCGGTCGGCATGTTCGAGCATGTCGGCGTCAACCACTTCCGCACCTTCTTCGACAAGTCGGCGACGCTGTTGAAGCCCGACGGCGTCATGCTCTTGCACACGATCGGCCGCTCCGGCGTGCCGTGGGCGACCAGCGCCTTTATCCGCAAGTACATTTTTCCGGGCGGCTACATTCCCTCGCTGTCGGAGGTGATGCCGGCGATCGAGAAGTCGGGGCTTGTGGTCACCGACATCGAGATTCTGCGGCTGCACTATGCCGATACGCTGAAGCATTGGGGCCAGCGCTTTGCCGCCAACCGGGACAAGGCCAAGGCCATCTACGACGAGCGCTTCTGCAGGATGTGGGAGTTCTATCTGGCGGCTTCGGAAGCCGCCTTCCGCTGGCAGGATCTGGTGATCTTCCAGATCCAGATCGCCAAGAAGAACGACACGCTGCCGATGACGCGCGACTACATGGCCAAATGTGAAAAGGCGCTCGAAATGCGCGAAATGGGGCATCGTCAGGAGGCGGCGGCCGCCGAGCCTGCTGTCGCCAGGTCCGTGCCTGCCAGGTCCGTTGCTGTCAGGTCCGTTGCGGCCAAGCCAGCGCGCCGTCGCAAGGTGGCGGATCGCGAATAACGCCTCGATTGCGTATTGCCGCTTGCCATCGACGGCTCTGACACTGAAAAAGGTCTCGTTCTCGCGAGACCTTTTTTAATGATCTGCCTGCCCACCATCGCCACCACCCTTGTCGAGTTCGCCGGCGCCTCGGTGCTCTCGCCACGCGGAGCCTGAGCGTGGAACTCCCCGCTTCGCTGCGACAAGGCGTCGAGCGCCTGCTCGAAACGACACCGCTGGCGGTGCTGCGCCAGGCGGCGAAGACGCTGTCTGACCGCTACCGCGCCGAATTGCGCGACGGCCGCCCGCACATGGCCGAAGAGATGGCGGTAAAAGCCTATCTGGCGACGCGGCTGCCGGCGACCTACGCGGCGGTACGGGCCGGTCTCGACGAACTCGCCTATGCGCGGCCCGATTTCCAGCCAACGAGCTTGCTCGATGTCGGCGCCGGTCCTGGCACGGTGCTTTGGGCCACTACAGATCTGTGGCCCGACCTCGAAGAGGCGGTTCTGGTTGAAGCAAGCGCCGCGGTGCGCAAGGTTGGCCAGTCGCTCGCCCTTGATACCATCGCCACCAGGATGGACTGGCGGGCCGGCGACGTGACCATCGACCTTGCCGATCTCAAGCCTGCCGACCTCGTCACCTGCGCCTATGTGCTGGACGAGATCGCGCCGGCATCGCTGCCGAAGCTTGTCGTCCGGCTCTGGCATTTGACCGGCGACACACTGCTGATCGTGGAGCCCGGCACGCCGGCAGGCTGGCAGCGCATCCTGGCAGTGCGCAGGCAATTGCTGGAGGCCGGGGCGCATGTGCTGGCGCCTTGTCCGCATGAGGCGCCCTGCCCGCTTGAGCCGCCCGACTGGTGCCATTTTTCGCGCCGCGTCGCCCGCTCGCGCCTTCATCGCCTGGCCAAAGACGCGGACGTGCCGTGGGAGGACGAGAAATTCATCTACGTCGCGGCGTCGCGGCAACCCGCGCCTGTACATCCGCCCCGCGTGATTGCGCCGCCGAAATCGGGCTCCGGCAAGGTGCTGCTCAAACTGTGCCAGCCGGATGGCGGCGCCGGCGAGACACTTTTCACCAAGCGCGAGGGCGAGCTGTTCAAGGCAGCGCGGCGGCTGGACTGGGGCGATACATTGGACGGAAGAAGCGGGTAATCACCGAGATTGTTCTTGCTCTGTTCCAACGACTCGGATAGAAGTCAGCGCCTTTCTGAGTCAACCGGAATCGGGGCGCGGAAACACTCTTCTGTGGACGGTTTGCCGCCCCTGTGAACAACGGGGCATCGAGGTTGATTGGTCGTGCGGTGATGCAGAAAGGTCAGCACCGATTTATCTCGTTCTGATATCGAGAAGCCGGGATCAAAATCGGGGACATCATGGCAGAGGCAGCGCGAAAATTCGGCGTGGCGGAGCAGCAACCGCTTTATCGTGAAGCGCCGAACAACATCGAGGCCGAGCAGGCGCTGCTCGGCGCCATCCTCGTCAACAACGATGCCTTCTACCGCGTCTCCGACTTCCTCAAGGCCGGCCATTTCTACGAGCCGCTGCACCGGAAAATCTTCGAGGTCGCAGCCGAGCTCATCCGCATGGGCAAGGTGGCGACGCCGATCACGCTGAAAACCTTCCTGCCGGCCGACGAGAAGGTCGGCGACATGACGGTGGCGCAATATGTGGTTCGTCTGGCGGTCGAAGCCGTCACCGTCGTCAATGCCACCGATTATGGCCGCGCCATCTACGATCTGGCCACGCGCCGGGCACTGATTACCGTCGGCGAGGACATGGTCAACATCGCCTATGACGCGCCGGTCGACATGGCGCCGTCCGAACAGATCGAGGATGCCGAGCGGCGGCTGTTCGAACTGGCCGAAACCGGCCGTTACGACGGCGGCTTCGAGAGCTTCACCGACGCGGTCAAGACCGCCGTCGACATGGCCAACGCCGCCTATATGCGCGACGGCCATTTGTCGGGCCTCGCCACCGGCATGCGCGATCTCGACCGCCGCATGGGTGGCCTGCAGGCGTCGGATCTGATCATCATTGCCGGCCGTCCGGGCATGGGCAAGACGTCGCTCGCCACCAACATCGCCTTCAACATCGCCGAGATGTATGAGCCGGCGCAGCAGGCCGACGGCTCGTTCAAGGCAGCCAATGGAGGCGTCGTCGGCTTCTTCTCGCTGGAAATGTCGTCCGAGCAGCTCGCCACCCGCATCATTTCCGAACAGACGGAAATTTCGTCGTCAAAAATCCGCCGCGGCGAGATTTCGGAGATGGATTTCGAAAAGCTGGTCGCCTGCTCGCAGACCATGCAGAAGATCCCGCTGTTCATCGACCAGACCGGCGGTATCTCGATCGCGCAGCTGTCGGCGCGGGCGCGGCGGCTGAAGCGTCAGCGCGGCCTCGACCTCATCGTCATCGACTATATCCAGCTGATGCAGGGATCGAGCGCGAAGTCCTCACAGAACCGGGTGCAGGAAATCACCGAGATCACCACCGGCCTCAAGGCGCTGGCCAAGGAACTCTCCGTTCCGATCATCGCGCTGTCGCAGCTGTCGCGTCAGGTCGAAAGCCGCGAAGACAAACGCCCGCAGCTGTCCGATCTTCGCGAATCCGGCTCGATCGAGCAGGACGCCGACGTGGTGATGTTCGTCTACCGCGAGGAATATTATCTGAAGAACCGCGAACCGAAGCCCGGCACCGACGAATACATCAAGTGGGAACACGAGATGAACGAGATGCGCGGCAAGGCCGAAGTCATCGTCGCCAAGCAGCGCCACGGCCCGACAGGTTCGGTCAGCCTCGCCTTCCAGGGCGAGTTCACACGGTTTTCCGACCTCGCCGAAGAGCATCATATTGCGGAGAGGTTCGAGTAGTCTGTTGAGAAAGGCCTCATTCCTCCGCACCCCCCTCTGTCCTGCCGGACATCTCCCCCTCAAGGGGGGAGATTGGATGTCATGTCGGCTTTCGCCAATTATCAACGTGGCACGGTGGGCGCCGAGACCAAAGCTGCTGATCTCCCCCCTTGAGGGGGAGATGGCCGGCAGGCCAGAGGGGGGTGGTGCCCCACCAGCCTTTCTAGCAACGCTCGAAGCAGGCCGCGCCTGATGGCTAAATCGCGCGTCCAGTTCATCTGCCAGAATTGCGGCTCGGTGCATCAGCGCTGGGCCGGTAAATGCGATGCTTGCGGCGAGTGGAACACGCTGGTCGAGGAAGGCACCTCGGGCGGCATCGGCTCGGGACCGGCCAACACGCGAAATGCGCGCAAGGGCCGCGCCGTGGTGCTGACCAGCCTGTCCGGTGACATCGAGGATGCGCCGCGGATCATCTCCGGCATTGGCGAACTCGACCGCGCCACCGGCGGCGGTTTCGTGCGCGGCTCGGCGCTGCTGGTCGGCGGCGATCCCGGCATCGGCAAGTCGACGCTGCTTACCCAGGCCGCAGCAGCATTGGCGTCAAAAGGCCACCGCATCGTCTATGTCTCGGGCGAGGAGGCGGTCGCACAGATCCGGCTGCGGGCGCAGCGGCTTGGCGTCGCCGACACGCCGGTCGAACTTGCCGCCGAGACCAATGTCGAGGATATCCTGGCAACAATAGCCGACGGCAGAAGGCCGGACCTCGTCATCCTCGATTCCATCCAGACGCTGTGGACCGACATGGCCGACTCGGCGCCCGGCACCGTCACCCAGGTGCGCGCCTCGGCGCAAGCGATGATCCGCTACGCCAAATCCACCGGTGCTGCCATCGTGCTGGTCGGCCATGTCACCAAGGAAGGCCAGATCGCCGGTCCGCGCGTCGTCGAGCACATGGTCGACGCCGTTCTCTATTTCGAAGGCGAAGGCGGCCATCACTACCGCATCCTGCGCACGGTGAAGAACCGTTTTGGGCCGACCGACGAGATCGGCGTCTTCGAGATGTCGGACAAGGGCTTGCGCGAGGTCGCCAATCCGTCGGAGCTGTTCCTCGGCGAACGCCACGCAAAATCGCCGGGTGCCGCGGTATTTGCCGGCATGGAAGGGACACGTCCGGTGCTGGTCGAGATCCAGGCACTGGTGGCGCCGTCCACATTGGGCACGCCGCGCCGTGCCGTCGTCGGCTGGGACGGCGCACGGCTGTCGATGATCCTTGCCGTGCTCGAAGCCCATTGCGGCGTGCGCTTCGGCACCCACGATGTCTACCTCAACGTCGCCGGCGGCTACCGGATTTCCGAGCCGGCGGCCGATCTGGCGGTTGCCGCTGCACTGGTTTCGTCGCTCACCGGTCTTGCCCTTCCCGCCGATTGCGTCTATTTCGGCGAAATCAGCCTGTCGGGCGCAGTGAGGCCGGTTGCGCATGCGCAGCAGCGCCTTAAAGAGGCCGAAAAGCTGGGTTTTGGAAGTGCGGTTCTGCCCTTGGGCAGCGAGGAGGTTGTCGGGGGGATAGGGGCCGGCGCTTTCCAGCCGACCGAACTTGCCGATCTCGTCGCACGCATAGCCGGCTCACGGCGCAGCCGTGTCGACGTGGAAGATTGACGCGGCTCGCCCGAGCCGTGAAAAGACAATCTGAGTGGGGCGAAAGACATGCCGATTACGCTGCTGGACGGAATTCTCGTCGGCTTCACCCTGGTCTCGGCGATGCTCGCCATGGTTCGCGGCCTGTCACGCGAAATCCTGTCCGTCGTGTCCTGGGCGGCTGCCGCCGCGGCGGCATTCTTCTTCTACAAGCCGGTGCTGCCTTACGTTCAGCCCTATGTCGAAAGCGACAAGATCGCCATGGCGGCATCCGCCGGCATCGTCTTCCTCATCGCGCTGATCGTCGTTTCCGTCATCACCATGAAGCTTGCCGACTGGATCATCGATTCCAGGATCGGCGCGCTCGACCGTACGCTGGGCTTCCTCTATGGCGCCGCGCGCGGCGTCCTCGTTGTCGCCGTGGCGCTGCTGTTCTTCAACTGGCTGGCCGGCGCCAAGGCGCCCGCCTGGATCGCCAACGCCAAGTCGAAGCCGCTGCTCGAGACCATCGGCGCCAAGCTGGAAAGCCTGCTGCCCGAAGATCCGGAAAACGCCATCCTGAAGAAGCTCAATCCGAATCAGCCGGCAGCCGAGACGCCTCCGGCGGCCGATGCACCGGCGGCGGATGCTCCGGCAACCGGTGACGATACGCCGGCGCCCGACGACGAGACCGACGCTCCGGCCGATAACGCACCCGCGCCCGCTGCTCCGGCTCCGGCCGCGCCGGCAAACTGATACGGACGGATGGTGCCTGACAGGCGCCATCCCGGCAGTTCCGGCCTGACTACGTTGCTTTCGCGGCGCTATCGCACTATATGGCCATTTTAGCGGAGCTTGAGCCCCATGGCAGTTTCGAAGGCAGACGCGGACGACGTGCTTTCCGCCGAAGCAGACGATCATTTCCACGACGAATGCGGCGTGTTCGGCATTTTCGGCCGGCAGGACGCTGCGGCCATCGTAACGCTAGGCCTGCATGCGCTGCAGCATCGCGGCCAGGAAGCGGCCGGCATCGTCTCCTATGACGGCACGCAGTTCCATGTCGAACGCCATGTCGGCCTGATCGGCGACACCTTCACCAAGCAGCACGTCATCGACAGCCTGCAAGGCAACCGTGCCATCGGCCACACGCGCTATGCCACGACCGGCGGCGCCGGCATGCGCAACATCCAGCCCTTCTTCGCCGAACTCGCCGATGGCGGCTTTGCCGTCGCCCATAACGGCAATCTCACCAACGCCATGACCGTGCAGCGCGCGCTGCAGAAGCAGGGCGCGATCTTCTCGTCGACCTCCGACACCGAGACGCTGCTGCATCTCGTTGCCACCAGCAAGGAACGCGATTTGAATTCGCGCTTCATCGACGCCGTGCGTCAGGTCGAAGGCGCTTTCTCGCTGGTCGCGATGACCTCCAAGAAGATGATCGGCTGCCGCGATCCGCTCGGCATCCGCCCGCTGGTGCTCGGCGACCTCGACGGCGCCTGGATCCTGGCCTCCGAAACCTGCGCGCTCGACATTATCGGCGCCCGCTTCGTGCGCGACCTGAAGCCCGGCGAAATGGTCGTGGTGACCTCGAAGGGCATCGAGAGCCTGTTCCCCTTCGAGCCGCAGAAGACCCGCTTCTGCATCTTCGAATATGTCTATTTCGCCCGCCCGGACTCCTCGGTCGAAGGCCGCAATGTCTACGAAGTGCGCAAGCGTATCGGCGCCGAATTGGCGCAGGAAAGCCCGGTCGAGGCCGATATCGTCGTGCCGGTGCCGGATTCCGGCACGCCGGCGGCAATCGGCTTCTCCCAGGCGGCAGGCATCCCCTTCGAACTCGGTATCATCCGCAACCACTATGTTGGCCGAACCTTCATCCAGCCCGGCGATTCGATCCGCCATATGGGCGTCAAGCTCAAGCACAACGCCAACCGCCGGATGATCGAGGGCAAGCGCGTGGTGTTGGTCGACGATTCGATCGTGCGCGGCACCACCAGCCAGAAAATCGTGCAGATGGTGCGCGACGCCGGCGCCAAGGAAGTGCATATGCGCATCGCCTCGCCGCCGACCAGCGCGTCGTGCTTCTACGGCGTCGACACGCCGGAGAAGTCGAAGCTTTTGGCATCGCGCATGTCGATCGAGGAAATGGCCGAGTTCATCCGTGTCGATTCGCTCGGCTTCCTCACCATTGACGGGCTCTACCGCGCCGTCGGCGAAGCCAGCCGCGACAATGAGCAGCCGCAATTCTGCGACGCCTGTTTCACCGGCCAGTACCCGACCCGCCTGCTCGACTTCGAAGGCCACGACAATGTGCGCACGCTGTCGCTGCTGGCGAACAACGGGGCGTAAAGCCCAACTGCTATCCTTGAAAGCGCTCGCATGACCCTCGACCTCTCCGGCCGCGTCGCGGTCGTTACCGGCGCCTCGCGCGGCATCGGCTACTTCATCGCCAGGGAACTTGCCGCCGCCGGCGCGCATGTCATTGCGGTTGCCCGGACCGTCGGCGGGCTGGAAGAACTCGATGACCAGATCAAGGCCGAGCGCGCGAAAACCGGCAAGGGCGAAGCGACGCTGGTGCCACTCGACCTCTCAGACATGGCCGGCATCGACCGGCTGGGCGGGGCCATTCACCAGCGTTGGGGCAAGCTCGACATTCTGGTGGCCAATGCCGGCGTGCTCGGCGTCATCTCGCCGATCGGCCATGTCGAGGCCAAAACCTTCGAGAAGGTAATGACCATCAATGTCACCTCGACCTGGCGGCTGATCCGCTCGGTCGACCCGCTGCTCAGGCTGTCCGACGCCGGCCGCGCCATTCTCATGTCCTCCAGCTCCGCGCATTCGGCGCGCGCCTTCTGGGCGCCCTATGCGGCGTCGAAGGCGGCGGTGGAAGCCATGACGCGTTCCTGGGCGCATGAGACGCAGAGCCTGGCGCTCCGCATCAATGCCGTCGACCCCGGCGCCACCCGCACCGCCATGCGTGCACAGGCCGCGCCCGGCGAGGATCCGGAAACGCTGCCGCATCCCTCAGAGGTGGCAAAACGCATCGTGCCGCTGGCGAGCCCCGAGCTGAAAGAGACGGGGCTGATCTTCCAGGTCAAGAACAACCGCTTCGTCGCCTACCGGCAGCCGGAATAAACCGGGTTGTAGCGGGATTAAACAGGCCTCCAGTTACGTTTCTTCGAATGTAGGACATTCGAAACCGGAGGACCGACATGCGTAGACTTCTTCTCGTTGCCGCCGCCGCGATTGCCGCCACAGCCGGCGTGGCGCTGGCGCAAGACGCCAAGATGAGTTTCTTCGTCACCAGCGTCGGTTCCGGCAAGGGCGCCGATCTCGGCGGTCTCAAGGGTGCCGACGCGCATTGCGCCTCGCTGGCGGAAGCGGCTGGGGTTACCGGCAAGGAATGGCACGCCTATCTCTCGAGCGCCAATGTCGATGCGCGCGACCGTATCGGCAAGGGTCCCTGGGTCAACGCCAAGGGCGAGAAGATCGCCGATGACGTCGCCTCGCTGCACAGCGACGCCAACGCCATCACCAAGCAGTCGGCGCTGACCGAGAAGGGCCAAGTGGTCAATGGCCGCGGCGACAAGCCGAACCGGCACGACATATTGACCGGCTCGAAGCCTGACGGCACCAAGATCGCCGACCAGACCTGCGGCGACTGGACCTTGAGCGGGGCGGAGGGCGCGGCGATGATGGGCCATCACGACCGCACCGGCCTTGATGAGTCGGCGGCGGCGAAATCCTGGAACTCCTCGCATGCCTCGCGCGGCGGCTGCAGCCAGGAGGCGCTGAAAGGCACCGGCGGCGATGGCCTGTTCTACTGCTTTGCCGCGAACTGAGAGAAGTCTGGGGGAGCGGTTCGTTCACGGGTCTGTGATGATCCGGCAGGCCCCCTCCCCCCTCGCCCTGCTTTCGCCATCAGCCGGGAGTTGCTAGGGTCGGCCCGACTCCGACACCCAGCAAAGCGAGGAATTCCCATGGCTGCTCCCAGCGTAGCATTGGTCTGGTACCTGGTGATCGCCGGCCCGCAAGGCGGCATGGTGGTGCTGCCCAGCACCTTCGACACCCGCGAACAGTGCACAAACGCGATTACCGAATATCAGAAGCAGCCGACGCCGGCCGGCTGGGCGGTCAACTGCGTGCCGAGCGCCTCCCCGTTTACCGATGAGGGCGACGCGGAAGAGCCTGCGGCGCAGTAGCGTGATCTCCCCCCTTGAGGGGGGGAGATCAGGCGCGCGCCTTCACCGTCAGCTCCGGCTTGCTGTTGATGGTCTGGAAGACCACGCAATAGCGTTCCGTCAGCTTGATCAGCGCGTCGATGCGATCCTGCGGCTCATCCGTGTCGAGGTTGAAATTCAACCGGATGGCGCGAAAGCCCACGGGGGCGTCCTTGGCCACGCCCAGCGTGCCGCGAAAGTCGAGATCGCCTTCGGCCTCGACGGTGGCTGCGCCGAGTTTGAACTCTAGTGCGGTGGCCACCGCCTTCAGCGTCACCCCGGCGCACGCCACCAGCGCCTCGAGCAGCATGTCGCCCGAACACAATTCGAGCCCGGAACCGCCGGTCGCCGGATGCAGGCCGGCGACCGCCAGCGCCCTGCCCGTCTCGACCTTGCAGGCAATCGACTGGTCGTCGATGGAGCCTTTGGCGCGAAGCGTGATCAGCGCTTGCGAGGAATCGTCGCGATAAGCCTCCTTGATCGGTGCCTGCATGGCCTTGAGTGCGGTGGCGTCCATGTTGCATTCCTTTTCGAGTCCGTCGCGCTTTGATAGCACTGATATGCCAGCGAGACAGCGCCCCCCTCTGGCCCGGCCACCTCCCCACAGGGGGGAGATCTGCAGCTTCGCCGATGGCGCTTTCTACGCCGGCGATTAGCGAAGGCGGTCGCGACATCCAATCTCCACCCCTGTGGGGGGAGATGTCCGGCAGGACAGAGGGGGCTGAAGGAATGCTACCTCACGAAGAGTTACTTTGACTTCGACCGCCCCGGCCATACCTAAGCAGAGTCATTCCCGCGGAGACATCATGCCGTTCAAGCTGAAACTGATCTCGCTTACCCTGTTGGTGCTTGCAGCCTTCGCGCAGCCAGTCCTCGCCGAAACGCCCGAGCGCCCCGCACCGGCAGGCGGCGTGCTGTCGCTGCTGCCGGCACCGCAGACGACCAGCCATTCAATCACCATTGCCGGGCGCAAGCTGGACTATCAGGCAAAGGCCGGCACGCTGTCGCTGCTATCCGGCAAGGGCGAGGTCACCGCGGAAATCTTCTATGTCGCCTACACGCTGCCGCCACTGGCGGGCGCGGAGAAGGCTCGCCCCATCACCTTCGTCTTCAATGGCGGCCCGGGCGCGGCATCCGCCTATCTGCATCTCGGCGCACTCGGCCCGCGTGTCGTCGCGACCGGCGCCGATGGCCAATTCCTGCCGCCGCCGCAAAAGCTGATCGACAATCCCGACAGTTGGCTCGACATGACCGACCTCGTCTTCGTCGATCCGGTCGGCACCGGCTACAGCCGCGAGGCCCCCGGCCAGGACACGAAAGATTTTTGGGGCGTCAGCCAGGACGCCAGTTCGATCGGCGCTTTCATCCGGCTCTATCTCGCCCAGAACGGCCGCACCGGATCGCCGCTCTTCCTCGCCGGCGAAAGCTATGGCGGGTTCCGCGCGGCACTTCTCGCCAGGACCCTGCAGGAAGATGTCGGCCTGAGCCCCAACGGCATCGTGCTGATCTCGCCTGCACTGGAGTTCACGCTGGTGCTGCCCGACGAATTCCAGCCACTGCATTGGGCGCTGGAACTGCCCTCGCTGGCGGCGGTGCGCCTGCGCAGCGAAGGCCTCAGCGGCGAAGCACTGCGCGAAAAGCTCGCCGAGGTCGAAAAGTATGCGCTGGGCGACTACCTCACGGCTCTGACCGGCGGGCTGGAACAGGGCGGGCGGCTGGCCAGCCAGCGCGTGGCCGAGATCACCGGCCTGCCGCTCGACCTCGTGCAGCGCAATTTCGCCCGCATCCCGACCGGCCTGTTCGCGCGCGAATTCCAGCGCGCCAGTGGCAAAGTGCTCAGCCCGTATGACGGCACCATCGCCACCAGCGACATCGCCCCGGAAAGCGCCCGCAGCGCCGGCCCGGATCCGGTGCTCGACCGCAGCGTGCCGGCGCTGACCTCGGCCTTTGTCGGTTATGCGCGCGACGAGCTGAATTTTCGCACCGATGTCAGCTACAGGTTGCTCAATGGCGATGTGACCCACGCCTGGGACTATGGCGGCTCGCGGCAAGGCTATGCCGGGGTGATGGACGATCTGCAGCGGGCGCGCTCGCTCAACCCAGGGCTCGGCGTGGTGATCGTCAACGGTGACACCGATCTGGTCACGCCCTATCTGGCCTCACGCTATCTGGTGAGCCAAATCCCGACGCTGGGCGGGGCAAAACCCATCCGTCTCGACGTCGTCGAAGGCGGCCACATGATGTATCTCAGGCCGGGCGGCCGGCGCGCCCTGAAGGAGGCCGCTTCGGAGCTCTACCAGGCAACACAGTGAACGGCGTGCCCACGCTGTCGGCCAGGCTGCGCCAACGCAAGCTTGCCACTGGCGTAGCGCCCCGCAGGCTTTCGCCCGTATAGCCTGCAATGGGAGCCTGATTGGGGCAGGCTTCTTCTTCGTCCTCTTGACAGCGCCGGACACGCCGCATGGCCGATATTGCCATTCTGGAAACCCGCGAAAGGGTGCTTGCCGGCATCCTGTTCACCGGCTGCGCCTATTTCCTGTTTTCGACGCAGGACGCCGCGATCAAGCTTCTGGTCGTCGGCATCAGCGTCTGGCAGATCATGTTCTTCCGCTCGATCGCTGTGCTTATCGGCTGTGCTGCAATCGGCGGACCGCCCATCTTTGCCGACACAATGCGCTCGCCCATCGTGCGGCCGATGCTGGTGCGCAGCGCCTTCACGCTCGGCGCCTGGCTCTGCTACTACAACGCCGCCCGCTCCCTGCAGCTGGCCGAACTCACCACCATCTATTACGCCGCCCCGATCATCGTCACCGTGCTGTCGGTGGTGATGCTTGGCGAAAAGGTGCCGCTGTTGCGCTGGCTGGCGGTGTTCATCGGCTTCGTCGGCGTCTTCATCGCCTGTGATCCCACTCGTCTCGGCTTGTCCGTGCCGATGCTCTTGGTACTGGCTGCGGCAGTGCTGTGGGGCATTGCCGTGGTGCTTTTGCGCAAGACGGCGCTGGCCGAGCGCACGCTGATCCAGCTTGTGCTCAACAATTTCTACTTCCTGGTGTTTTCCACGGTGCCGGCGCTGTTGGTCTGGCAGATGCCGGACTGGCGCCAGTTGCTGCTTTTGATCAGCGTCGGCGCGCTCGGCGGCGTGGCGCAATTTATGCTGTTCGAAGGCATGAAGCGGGCGCCGGTGTCGATCGTGGCGCCGTTCGAATACACCTCATTGGTCTGGGCCTTCGGGCTCGGCTTTGCGATCTGGGGCGACGTGCCGCGTCGCGAGGTGTTTCTGGGGGCGGCGTTGATCGTCGGCGCCGGCCTGCTGATCATCGGCAACGAGCATTTCCGCAAGCGGCTATGAGTACCCCGTGCTGACAGCATGGTGGCAGGAGAAGACGGATAGGCTGCTGAGATGACGGAAGCGCTCGACGGCCCAGGCACCACAGATACCGCTGCCGAGCGTACGCTCGGCATCATGCTGGTGGCGGCCTCGGCGGCTTTCTTCGCCCTCACCGGCGTGCTGACCAAATCGATCCACGCCGACCCGCTGATCATCACTTGCTGGCGCGGCTTTGTCGGCGCGATCCTGATCACCTTCTATGTGCTGTGGCGCCGGCGCCGCTCCGGCGGGCGGGAAAGCTTGCGGCTTGGCTGGCGCGGCTGGTTGCTGGCCCTCGAGGGCGCCGCGGCCAGCATCGCCTTCATCTCGGCGTTCAAATTCACCTATGTCGCCAATGTCGCGGTCATCTACGCCACCGCGCCCTTCATCACCGCGCTGCTCGCCTTCGTGCTGGTGCGCGAGCCGTTCCGGGCGCAGACGCTTGCCGCCGCCGCCGTTTCGCTGTGCGGCGTGGCGATCATGGTCGGCTCCGGCTTCGGCAGCGGTCATCTGTTTGGCGATGGGCTCGCGCTGCTGATGACCGCCGGCAGCGCGCTCTACATGATCATGGTGCGCGCCTTCCGCGACACGCCGGTGGTGTGGGCGGGCGCAGTCTCGGCGCTTCTGCTGTTCGTGCTCGGCTGGTTCGTCACCGACCCCCTGGCGATTTCTGCTCGCGACGCCGTGCTGCTCGTCGCCTTCGGAGGATCGTTTGCGGCGGCGTCGATCCTGTGGACGGAAGGCTCGCGGCTGATCCCTGCGCCTGAGTCCGGCCTTCTCGGTGCCGCCGAAGTGCCGTTTGCGATCCTGTTCGCCTTCCTGTTCCTCGGCGAGATCGCGCCGGCCGCCAGCCTGATCGGCGGCGCCATAGTACTGTGCGCGGTTTTCGCCCATGCGGGCCGCGACTGGCTGGCCGCGAGAAAAAGTGCGGCAACCCAATAATTATTTTCCAAATCATGGAACCATCATGCGGATCAGGCAGTTTTATGTGCGACGGGTCACCCCCCAAGTCCCCCCAAACCCCTCGACCCGTCCTCCTCAAAGCCGACCGTAAAGGTCGGCTTTTTCTTTGGACATCAGCCGGCAAAGCCGGGCAAGGCGAGGTTGTCGCTGAGCAGGATGGCAAGATCGCGCGCCGGCCGCTCGGCGCCCTGGCCGAGTTTTATCGCGAATTGCGCTGTCGGCACCGGCGGCAGCGCGAAGTCGCGCGGCGCTTCGACGATGCCGGAATGGGCAAAGCGGGCCGTTCGCAAGGTCAGCGCGATGCCGGCATTGACCGCCGTGCGCAAGCCGGCAAGGCTGGCGCTGCCGGCGGCGATGCGATAGCGGCGGCCAGCGGCATCGAGGGCGGCGAGTGCTGCTTCGCGAAAGCCGCAATAGGGGTCGAGCAGCGCCAGCGGCAATTCCTCTTCCCGCACGGCAAGCCCCTTTTGCGAGCACAGCCACAGCATCGGCTCGCTGAACAGCCCGACTTCGTCATTGGCCGGCGTCTTGCGCATGACAACGGCCAGATCGAGCTGCCCGGCCTGCAGCGCCTCGCCAAGCTCGGCCGAACGGCCGACGCGGAGTTCGGCCCTGACGCGCGGATGGCTGGTCGCGAAGGCACGCAGCAGCTCCGGCAGGCCGCTATCGGCGAAATCCTGTGTCGTGCCGATGGCGACGCGACCAGCGGCACGCGCGCCCTTGAGCGCCAGCCAGGCCTCGCTGTGCACGGCAAGAATGCGGCGGGCATGACCGACAAGATCCTCGCCGGCCGGCGTCAGCCCGCGCCCGCGCCCCTGCGCCACCAGCAGCGGTTCGCCGACGATCTCCTCCAGGCGCTGCATCTGCGCGGTCACCGCCGAGGGCGAGCGGCCGACAACAGACGCAGCCTGAGCCAGCGAGCCGCCATCGACAAAGGCAAGGAAGGTTTTGAGCAGATCGGGATCGAGAGCTTGCATACTTTGATAATACAGAACCTTATGTTCGAGACAATTCGATTTTTTTTGACCCAAAGATGTTGGCATTGTCTCTCCAACGCCGCTCAAACGAAGGAGAGAAAAATGCCCATCATCAACATCAGCGTCACCGGTAAGCCCGACGCCAAGCTGTCCGCCACAATCGCCAAGGAAATCACCGGCCTGACCGCAACCCATCTGCGCAAGGACCCGACGATCACCGCCGTCGCTGTCACCTATATCGACCCGCAGCACTGGTTCGCCGGCGGCAAGTCGCTGGCAGAGCATGGCGCCAATACTTTCTGGCTCGACATCAAGGTGGTCGACGGCACCAACACCAAGCTGGAGCTGGAGGCTTATCTGAAGGCGATCTTCGACACCTTTGGTAAGCTGCTCGGTGGCGTGCATGAGGAGAGCTATGCCTTCGTGCACGAGGTTCCGGCCGCAGCTTATGGGTATGGCGGCAAGAGCCAGGAGTTCCGGTTCATCAGCGGGCGGATCAAGGCGGCTTGAGCCAACGTGAAAGCGCAGCGCCGCCCCTCATCCGCCCTTCGGGGCACCTTCTTCCCGTGAACGGGGAGAAGGAAGAGGCTCTACATTGACCTTGCCCCCCATTGCGTTACCCTCTCCTGCGAAGCGGACGAAGAGCCGCGATACCGGAACGTTGGGAGAGACGCGGCATGATCCTGACACTGGCGCTGCTTGCAGGCCTCGTGCTGGCCTGGCTGCTGATTGGCGCGATCGAGACGTTTCGTCTCGACCTGCGCTTTACCCAGGCGCTACTCTATGTGCCGTTCAAGCTCGCCTACCGGATCGATGACCGGCGCATCCGCATTGCCCGCAACGCGCCGACGCCGGTGATCTATGTGGTCTCGCACCAGTCACGCTTCGAGCCGGCGCTGATGCTGTCGCTGCTGCCCGACGACACGCTGCACATTCTCGACGAGGCCTCGGCGCGCTCGCCCTGGATGGAGCCTTGGCGCGAGCTTGGCCGCACCATCGCCTTCAACGCCGAGCATCTCTTCGTCAGCCGGCGGCTGGTCAGGGTGCTGAAGGGTAAAGGCCGGCTTGCCGTCTATCTGCCCGATGACGTCGAGCCCGATGTGAAGACGTTTCGCCTGTTCCGCGCCGTCACCCGCATCGCCATGCAGGCCGACGCCCGCATCGTGCCGATCTTCGTCACCGGCTCGCGCGACCTGCCGGTTTCCTTGACGCCAAAGAACCGGGCGCCGCGCCACTGGTTCCCAAAACTCTCGATCAGCGTGCTGGAGCCAATGACGATTGCCGAACTGGTGGCGCGCAACCCCGACCAGGCTTCCAACACCAATGCGTTGTTCGACCGCATCGCCGAGGCGCGGCTTTATGGCAGCAACCTCGATCGCGGCCTGTTCCTGGCCATGCGCGATGCCGCGGATCGCACCGGCGCCTCGCACCCGATCATCGAGGATGTGATCAGCGGCTCGCTCAGCTATCGAAAAATGTTCATCGGCGCGCGCGTGCTCGGCCGCCGTTTCGAGGCGGTGGCGGCGCCCGGCGAAGCGGTCGGGGTTTTGCTGCCCAACGCCAATGGCGTGGTGCTGTCCTTCGTCGGCCTGCTCTCGGCCGGCCGGGTAGCGGCGATGATCAACTACACGGCAGGGCCGGCCAGCGTAACCGCCGCGGTGCGCACGGCAGTCATCCGAACGGTGGTTTCCTCGCGCGCGTTCGTCGAGAAGGCGGCGCTTGCCGACATCATCGCCGCCATCGAGGCCGGCGGCGCCAAAATGCTGTGGCTGGAGGATGTGCGCGCAAGCGTCACGACGCTGGAAAAGCTCGCAGCAGCGGTGCTGTGGCGGTTCCCGCTGCAGCGGCAGGATGCGGCCAAGCCCGCCGCAATCCTGTTCACCTCAGGCTCGGAAGGCACGCCCAAGGCCGTGGTGCTGTCGCACCGCAATCTCCACGCCAACGCCATGCAGGCCGAGGCGCGCATTACCATTTCGCCGTCCGACATCCTGCTCAACGTGCTGCCGGTTTTTCACTCTTTCGGCCTGACCGGCGGTACCATCCTGCCGCTGGTGACCGGGGTGAAACTGTTCCTCTACCCGTCACCGCTGCACTACAAGATCATCCCGGAGATCGCCCGCAAGGTGAAGCCGACCATCATGTTCGGCACCGACACTTTCCTTGCCAACTATGCCCGCACCGCCAAGGATGGCGATTTCTCCAGCCTGCGCTTCGTCGTCGCCGGCGCGGAAGCGGTGAAGCCGGAGACGCGGCGCGTTTATCGCGAGCGCTTCGATGCCTCGATCATCGAGGGGTTCGGGCTGACGGAGGCCGCTCCCGTCGTCGCCGTCAACACCGCCATCCATGGTCGCGACGGCACGGTCGGACGGCTGTTGCCGGCGATGCGCATGAAGCTCGAACCGGTCGAGGGTATCGAGGGTGCCGGCCGCCTGTGGCTCGACGGGCCGAATTTGATGATGGGCTACATGACCGCTGACCGGCCCGGCGAATTGCAGCCGCTGGACGGCTGGCACGACACCGGCGACATCGTCTCGGTCGACCGCGAAGGCTTCATCACCATTCGCGGCCGGGCAAAACGCTTCGCCAAGATCGCTGGCGAGATGGTGTCGTTGGGCGCCGTCGAGATGCTGGTGCAGTCGCTGTGGCCGGAAGAGCGCCACGCCGCGGTGGCGGTGCCGGACAAGAGGCGCGGCGAGCGCATCGTGCTGGTCACCACCGCCGACGACGCCGATCCGGAAGAACTGCGCGCCTTCGGCAAGAAGGCAGGTGCGGCCGAACTGATGGTGCCCAACGACATCGTCAAGGTCGACGAGATCCCGGTGCTGGGTTCCGGTAAGACGGATTATGTCTCGACGCGGAACCTGGCGATCGAGAAGCTGGGGCTGGGCCTGGCGGCTTAGCGTATCTCCCTCCTTGAGGGGGAGATGGCCGGCAGGCCAGAGGGGGTCGCCTCGCGTGAAGCGCCGACGTCCTCTTCGCTCAAACGAGGTCGCGTCCGGGGCGTACCGACCCCCTCTGTCGCTTTCGGCGACATCTCCCCCTCAAGGGGGGAGATAACAACTACCCAATATCCGACGGCGGCACTTTTTCGCCCTCGCGCTTGGCGCGCTTCGAATACGCCCGCACGCTGAAAGGCAGGAAGATGAGATAGCCTGCGACAGAGGCGGTCAGCGTGTACCAGGGATAGGTCATCAACAGCAGGACGTATAGAACGACCGCCAGGATGATCGGCAGCACCTTGTCGCCCGGCACTTTCAGACTTTTGCCGGAATAGACCGGCAGCCGGCTGACCAGCAGGAAAGCGACCAGCACAGTGAAGCCGGTGGCGACGAATGCCGTCAGGCGGTCCGGCTCGAGACCGAGCCGCAGGAAGGACAGATAGAGCGGCAGCATAACCAGCACGGCGCCGGCCGGCGCCGGCACGCCGACGAAGTATTCGCTCTGCCAGATCGGCCGGTCATGGTCTTCGTCGAGCACGTTGAAGCGCGCCAGCCGCAGGCCACAGGCGATGGTGAACAGAAGAGCTGCGATCCAGCCGAAGGAGCCGGCGCGGTCGAGCAGGAAGGCGTAGAGCACCAGTGCCGGCGCGACGCCGAAATTGACGATGTCGGCCAGCGAATCCATCTGCGCGCCGAATTTGGATGTCGCCTTCAACATGCGCGCCAGGCGCCCGTCTATGCCGTCCAGGAAGGCGGCGAGCAGCACCATCACCACGGCCGGCTCGAAACGGCCCTCGAAGCCGAAGCGGATGCCGGACAGGCCGGCGCAGATGGCAAGCACGGTGACCAGATTAGGCAGCACCATGCGCATCGGAATTTCGCGGATGCGCGGGCCGCCGCTGCCATGGGCCTCGAACTTTTTGAACGGCGCGCCCACCGCTTACGAAATCCTGACGAGCGGGGTTGCGGCGACGCCGCCGAATTCGGCGAGCACGGTTTCGCCGCCGACCGCCGTCTGGCCGACGGCGACGCGCGGCACCGCGGTCGACGGCAGGAAGACATCGACGCGCGAGCCGAAGCGGATCAGGCCAAAGCGTTCGCCGACGGCAATGGAGCCGCCGGTCTCGGCCCAGCAGACGATGCGGCGCGCCACCAGGCCGGCAATCTGCACGGCGACAACGATGCCGTTGGGACTGTCTATGACCAGCCCGTTGCGCTCGTTCTCCGAGCTTGCCTTGTCGAGTTCGGCATTCAGGAACTTGCCCGGCCGGTGCTCGATTTTGGTGATGCGGCCGCGCACGGGAGCACGGTTCACATGGCAGGAGAAGACATTCATGAACACCGAGATGCGGGTCATTTCGGTGTTGCCGAGGCCGAGCTCGCGCGGTGGCACGGCCGGGCCGACCGCCGAGATGACGCCGTCGGCGGGACTGACCACCAGCCTGTCATCGACCGGGGTGACACGCTCGGGGTCACGGAAGAAATAGACGCACCAGGCGGTCAGGATCAGGCCGATCCAGAACAGCACCGAGGAGAAATAGCCGAGGAACAGCGTGCCCGCACCAAAGGCGGCAATGAACGGATAGCCCTCGCGATGGATCGGAACGAAGGCATTCTTGATCGAATCGACGAGGCTCATCGGATGGGGCTCATGGGATGGGGGCGGTCCCTGTTTCAGGTCCGGCCTCAATACCGGAAAGGCTCCGCTGCCGCAACGCAACATTGGGCAAGGCCGCATCGTCCGCAGCCGGCAGGAACGGTGACGTGCTTGCCTGCCGCCGGCTTTGCCGCCAGAATTCGGGCCAACGCCGGCTGAACGCGCGGCGAAAAGGCCGACTGCCATGGCGCCAAATTCAGGCAAAACGTATCTTGTTGCCATACGATCGGCAGCCGTGGGTGCCGTTTTGACCGTACTTGTGGCAGCGAGCGACCACGCAGTTGCGCAAGGCAAGCCATCCTTCGACTGCGCCAAGGCCGCCAGCTTGGCGGAAAAGGCCATTTGCGCCGATCCGGTCCTGGCGCAAGCCGATGCCGACGTCGCGAAGAATTATACCGCGCTGCTGAAGAGGCTCGATGCTCATGCCGGGAAGGCGCTGCGGGACGACCAAAGCGATTTCATCGCCTATCGCGATCAGATCGCCGGTTTCAACGAAAGTTCGCCCAAGAACCAACAGACTTTCGATCTCGGCGAATTCCTGCGCGACCGCGCAACCTTCCTGTCCGGCATACGCAAGCCGTCCCAGGCAGATTTGATCGGCACATGGAGCAACGTGCGCGGTAGCGTCGACATCAAGGCTGTTGGCGGAGGCAAGGTCGAAATCTTGGAAGATGTCGTTTCCAATCCAGTCTCGGGAAGTGGGTCATGCGAGATCGACGGCACGGTCGAGGAGCGCAACACTCTGCGGCTGGTCGACCGTGCCGTCGACAACGACAACCCAACCGGTTTTGTCTTTACCTTCCGACGCGACGGCGATGCGCTTGTCGTCGAGCAGAGCGGCGCCGGCAAGGATGGCAGATCGGAGCCCCTGTCATGCGGTGCCAACGGCCATGCCGATGGCACGTTCTTCCTGACGGAGAAAAAGTAGGCTTGCTGTCGCTAACCCGCCGCAGCGGAGCGATAAAAGTGGGCATTGAGCTCGGCCATAGCGGCCTCAGCGAGGCTTTCATCATCCTTGCCGCGCAAGAGGACACCGCCGTTCCGCAACGATTGGAAAAGGAAGACTTGGCCTGATGCCAGCACCACCCAATTCACGATTGCTCCTTCCTCCTTCTGCACCACCGAATTCGCAGAAACGATGGCATCCGTCGGGTCGAAGCCTGCCTTGCGGAGCAGGAGGTCGACGGCGGCGGGAGCATGGTATTGTTCCGCCAGCTCAATGACCGCTGTGATCTCGGGCTCTTCAGCAATGCCAAGCTTGGCGCCAACTTTCGGGGCGTTAGCCGCTAGCGGGCTCTCGCCTGGCGGTATGACAAGCAACTCTTCTGGAGCGATGTACTCGTAGACCGTGACGTGTGTCTCCGTCGCACTGCATAGTCGGGTCTTCTCCGCGCTGGTCTGAAGTTGAAAAACCAGCTGTTTCTCTCCTTCTATGTTCAGCATCCTTGCCATGCCGAACGCGATTTTGATCTCGGGCGGCGCGATCTTGGCGCAGGCAAGGCCGGCCCCGACATCGCGCCAGCTCAAGATCATCTGGCCTGCCAAGTTGCCAACGGACTTATGAAGAAGCCTGCCTTCGCGCTTCGGATTGGCCATCACCAGCCGGTGTATGACGTCGTCGTAATCGTCACTATCGACAACTTGCAGATCAGGCCATGACGCGATCCAGCGCGCCAAAAGGTTTTCCATGGGCGCGGCCTCATCCGCAACGTAGAACGCATGATCAAGTGTATCGAGAAAATCATCCCGCCCGCCCTCGAAGCCCGTCTGCTGGGCGGCTTCGTTGGGATGGTCTGCAATCCAGCTGGACATCTTTTCCAAAGTCGCAAGCTGGCCCTTTGCGCCACAAGCAGTGAGTCCAGCTCGTGCGTTGGCAATCATGGCGCCGATTTCCTGCCCGGCATTGTGGATGAATTGACTATGGCCGCCGTTCTTTACCTCCGAAGAGTACGAGTCGGCATGAAGGACCTGCATCGCCTTGGTGTCGATTTCGGGATAACGATAGAGTCCTTTGGAAACCATCGCTGTGACGAATTGCATGACAGCGAAGACGAGAAAAAACGGCTCTTCATCAGGATCCTCGACGTTCGAACGCAGTACGACGACTGGCAACGGCAGGCCGAATTCCAACTGCTTTCCAGAATCTGATGCCGACTTCTCGGACGTTTTCTTGGATTTGCGGGAAAAGAAACCGAACATCGAAAATACTCTCTTGGTCGCAAAACTTGCGCGAACGGGTTATTTCCGACGCGACAATATCAGCTGCCCTCAAGGATTAAAGGCACTCTGATCCAGAGGCATCCGCACGATGGTTTGCCGAAATTGTCGACGGTGTCGGGGCGCCACAGATTCATACGTCCTTGGCAGGAAAGCGCTTCGCGACAATGCCGAATTGCGGCGAGTCGACAAACCAGGGTCAGAGATGCCATCCTCGAAATCAGTCGCCCTGAACGCCAAGGTCATTACAGAAGGCCTCGCTTTCGGAGAGTCTCCCCGCTGGCACGACGGACGCCTGTGGCTCTGCAACTGGGGAACCGGAGAGATCGTCGCGGTGGATGAGGACGGCGGGAACCAGGTGATGCTCACCGTGCCGGCCATCCTGCCCTATTCGATCGACTGGTTGCCGGATGGCCGATTGCTGATCGTCTCGGGTCGGGATGGCTTGTTGCTGCGGCAGGAGGCGGATGGAACGCTGGCCACCCATTCCGATCTTCGGTCGCTGTCAAACAGCCCGTGGAACGAGATCGTCGTCGACGGGCGCGGCAACATCTATGTCAATGGCGGCGGGTCGGCGCCTGCACCGGTCGAGCATTTCGGGCCCGGCACCATCGTGCTGATCACGCCGGACGGCTCGGTTCGACAAGTGGCCGAGAACATCGCTTTCGCCAACGGCATGGCGGTGACGCCGGACAACAGGACACTGATCGTGGCGGAGTCGCATGCCAGCCGGCTGACCGCCTTCGATATCGCGGAGGATGGCGGGCTTTCCAACCGCCGGGTCTGGGCCGATCTCGATGGCTTTCCCGACGGCGTCTGCCTCGATGCCGAAGGAACTGCCTGGTATGCGGATGTTCCCAACAAACGCTGTGTGCGGGTGCGCGAAGGTGGCGAGGTGTTGCAGACAGTCGATGCCGATCGCGGCTGCTTTGCCTGCATGCTGGGCGGGCCGGATGGCACGACACTGTTCATCGTCGCCGCCGAATGGCGTGGTTTCGAGAACATGATCAGCGATGCCCGCACCGGCCAGGTGCTGAGCGTCGAGGCGCCAGCACCTGGCACGGGCTGGCCCTCCTACATCTCAGGCAGACGCTGATAGTTGGCGATATCGGCCTTCACACCCAGCCGGGCAATGGTCTCCTGCGGGTTGAAGCCCGCCCGCTCGTGGGCCGCCTTGACGATCGGCACGACATTGTCGACGGCCGCCTGGTTTTCCCATTCGACAATGGTGACCAGGTTGAACTCACCCGGACCCGAAAATTGCTCGAGCACGAAATCCTGGACGAAGCCTTGCTGCAGGCGCAGCAGTTCATGCGTTGCCCTGACCTTGCGAAGGATTTCTTCACGGGCCTCGGCAGGAACGACGAATTTGTCGACCCTGAACACGGCTGCCTCGGCAAGTTTATCCATTTGAATCTGTCTCCGTTCTTGAATGACTTGGGTTCGGTGGCTCAGGAACGGGTTTGCGATCTCAACTTAGGTTGAGGTCAAGGGGAAATTTTCGGTGGTGATGATGGCGACGACGCTGCATATCTCCCCCCTTGAGGGGAGATGGCCGGCAGGCCAGAGGGGGTCGGTTCGACTGGATGCGCCCCCTTGCGACCGATGAAGGTTAGCGCTCCACGCGCGGTGACCCCCTCTGTCGCCTTCGGCGACATCTCCCCCTCAAGGGGGGAGATTGGCGCTCCGCCGCCTAGTTCACCTCCGAAGTCCTTCTGCGCACAACCACACCCAACTCATCGCTCTCCCTGGCAATCCGAAGCCTCTCTTCGGCTTCCGTCGCCTCGCGCTGGCGATCCCACATCGAGGCGTAGAGGCCATGTTGGCGCATCAGCTCGGCATGGGCGCCGCGTTCGGCGATCTCGCCGTCCTTGAGTACGATGATCTCGTCGGCGGTGATCACCGTCGACAGGCGGTGGGCAATGACGATGGTGGTGCGGCCCTTGCTGACCAGGTCGAGGGCGGCTTGGATCTCCTGTTCGGTGTGGCTGTCCAGCGCCGAGGTCGCCTCGTCGAGCATCAGGATCGGCGGCGCCTTCAAAATCGTGCGGGCAATCGCCACGCGCTGCTTTTCGCCGCCCGATAGCTTTAGCCCGCGCTCACCGACCATCGAGCGATAACCTTCCGGCAGCCGTTCGATAAACGGGCCGATCTGGGCAAGCTCGGCGGCTTTCTGCATATCCTCTTCGCTGGCACCGATGCGACCGTAACGGATGTTGTAGGCGATGGTGTCGTTGAAAAGCACGGTGTCCTGCGGCACCATGCCGATCGCGCCGCGCAGGCTCGCCTGCGTCACATCACGGACATCTTGGCCGTCGATCAGCACCTGACCACCCTGGACGTCGTAGAAGCGGAATAGCAGCCGCGAAATCGTCGACTTGCCGGCGCCGGACGGTCCGACAATGGCCACCGTCTTGCCGGCCGGTACCTCGAAGGAGACACCTTTCAGGATCTTGCGGTTGGGATCGTAGGCAAAATGCACGTCGCGGAACTCGACCTTGCCGGCTGTAACGGCGAGTGGCTTGGCATCGGGCTTGTCGGTGATCTCCTGCGGCACATCGAGCAGGTCGAACATTTGCTCGATGTCGGTCAGCCCCTGGCGGATTTCGCGGTAGATGAAGCCGATGAAATTGAGCGGCACCGAAAGCTGCATCAGCATGGCGTTGATGAAGACGAAGTCGCCGACCGTCTGCGTGCCGGCCTGCACCTCCAGCGCCGACATGCACATGACGATGACGGTGCCGAGACCGAAGATGATGCCCTGGCCGAAATTCAGCCAACCGAGCGAGGTCCATATCCTGGTCGCCGCCATTTCATAGCGCGCCATCGAACGGTCGAAGCGCTCGGCCTCCATACCCTCGTTGTTGAAGTATTTGACGGTCTCGTAGTTGAGCAGGGAGTCGATCGCCTTGGTATTGGCGTCGGTGTCGCTGTCGTTCATGTCGCGGCGGATCGAGATGCGCCAGTCGCTGGCGCGCACCGTGAACCAGACGTAGAGCCACACCGTGGCCGCCACCACGACCACATATTTCCAGCCATAGGTGTAGGCGAAGATGCCGGTGGTCAGCGCGAATTCGAGGATGGTCGGCGCCGTGTTCAGCATGATGAAGCGCACGATCGTCTCGATGCCCTTGGTGCCGCGCTCTATGATGCGCGACAGGCCGCCGGTGCGGCGCTCGAGGTGAAAGCGCAGCGACAGCTGGTGCATGTGAACGAAGGTGCGGAACGCAAGCTGACGCACCGCATACTGGCCGACGCGGGCAAACAGCGCGTCGCGCAGCTGGTTGAAGCCGAGTTGCACCAGCCGCACGACATTGTAGGCGACGACCAGCATCACCGGCGCCAGCAGGAAGGATGGCAGCGGCGGCGGCGATTTGGCGTCACCGGCCAGAGAATCGGTCGCCCATTTGAAGAAGTACGGCCCGGCAACCAGTGTCAGCTTGGCAACGACTAGAAGCAGCGTCGCCCAGGTGACGCGTGCCCTGAGATCGGCGCGGTCGGCCGGCCACATATAGGGCCACAGATTGCGCAAGGTGCTGAAGGTCGAGCTATCGGAAACGGTTTTTTCTGCCACTTGTCTTGCCTTTTGGGTGAGAAATCAGCGGCCGGAGCAGCAGGAATTGACGAGTGCGGTCAGCGATGCGGAAACGTCGGCGAGCGCGGCGCGGTCGAGCTGATAGCGCGAGCGCTGGCGGTCGGGCTCGAAGCGGACCAAGCCTGCTTCGACCAGGATTTTCAGATGCTGGGAGACCGTCGACTGCGCGAGGTCGAGATGGTCGACAACCTCACGGCAGCAGCAGGAGCGGCTGGCCGACAGATGTCTAAGGATCTCGATGCGCGCCGGGTGCGAGAGTGCGGCGAAGCTCGCGGCAACGGCGCGGCTTTGGGGCGGTGCGCAGTTTGCGTGGTCTGGTTCAGTGAGCGAGTCTGCCATCGTTCATCGGCGATAGACGATGAACGGGTGCGTGGCAAGCTAACCCGATGGGTAGAGCGACCTAATCTCCCCCCTCGAGGGGGAGATGTCGCCGAAGGCGACAGAGGGGGTCGGTACGTCCTGACGCAACGTCGTTTGCAGCAAAGAGAAGGTCGGCGTTCTATGCGCGGCGACCCCCTCTGGCCTGCCGGCCATCTCCCCCTCAAGGGAGGAGATCAAGCGCTCGGCCGCTACTGCGTCTTCACCGGCGCCGTTGTCACCTGCTCGCCCATCGCCTTGAGGTCGGCGGCTTCGCCTTCCTTGGACTTTTCCGGAACCTTGAACACCTGCCCCGGCCAGATGCGGTCGGGATCGCTGATCTGGTCCTGGTTGGCGAGATAGATGGTCGAGAAGCGCACGCCGTGACCGTAGACGCGCCGTGAGATCCGCCACAGCGTGTCGTGCCTGCGGATGATCACCGCGCCGTCGGCATGTTCAAGCTTTGGCGCCACCGTCTCTGGCACATCGGGCGTTGCCGCCGCGACGACGGCTGGAACCTCAGCGGCAGGCGCTGCCGGTGCCGCAGGTGCCCCGGCAACCGCCGGGGCAGCCGGAGCCGGCGCTTCAGCCGCCGGTGCGGCTGGTGCGGACGCGGCAGCAGCTGGTGCGGGCTTCGCAGGGGCAGCCGCGATAGTGGCTGGCGCCGCAGGCTTCGGAGCGGCCGGTGCTTCGGCAGCAGCCGGTGCGGCCGGCTCAGCAGGCTTTGCTTCGGCGGGCTTGGTCTCGGTGGGCTTGGCCTCCGCGGGCGCCACGGCGGCGATCGCTTCGCCGGGTTCGCGCTCGAACGGCACGGCGGCGCGGGCCACGACCTTCACGCCGTCGGCGTCGAGACCGTCGACATGGATGGTGTAGCTGCCGACCGGGATGTCGCGCGTCGCCTCGACCAGGAAATGACCGTCGGGCGAGGTCACCGCATCACCAAGCAGGATATCGTTGGCATAGGCGCGCACCTTGCGGCCGGCGTCAGCCAGACCGGCGACGAAGATCTTGTTGCCGTCGATCTCGACCGCCTCGACGACGATCTTGGGTGCAGCCACGCCTGCCGCCGGCGGCGCTGCAGGTACTGCTGGCGCTGCAGGGGCAGTTGCGGCTTCCACAGCCGGAGCAGCAGGTGCTGTTTCAGCGGCCACGGCAGGCGCAGCCGTAGCAGGCGCCTCAGCGGCTGGGGCAGCGGCCTGATCGCCGGCGGCCGGTGCCGCGGGCTTGGTCTCAGGCGCCGGGACGCTAAGCAGCTCGGCCGGCTTGCCGGGTTCCTCGACCATCGCCAGCACCTGGCCGGCGGCGTCCTTGGGAACCGAAACGACGGCGGTCTGCACGGAAGGGGTAACCACATCGCCGGCCGTCGCGCGCAACGCAATCGTATAGTCGCCGGGCTTCAGCGGATCGTCGAGAACGATGACGAAGGCGCCGTCCGGACCGGCGACAGTCGAGCCAAGCACCGAGGAGCCGTTGAGGATCTCGATCTTCGAATTGGGCGCAGCATTGCCGGCAACGACGATCGAGCCGTTGCTTTCGACGCGCACGACGTCGAAGCTCGGCGCAACCGGGCCGGCCGCGGCCGGCGCTGGGGTTGTTGGGGCAGCAGCGGGCGCGGCAGGTGCCGCCGGAGCCGCAGCTTCGGTCGCGGGAGCCGTTGCGTCGGCAGGCGCGGGTGCTGCGGGAGCCTTGGCATCGGTGGGCGCGGCGGGCGCCGGCGGCAGCCTTCCCTCGGTCCCCGGATCGGCCGGCTTTTCAGCCGGCGGCGTCAGCGATGCAATCGCCGCAGGCGGCGTGGGATTCAGATACGGGTCGAGTGCGCCCGATACATAGGCGGTTCCGACGACCGCGACGGTCCCACCGGCCGCGAACAGAAACGCCTTCAATGGATTAACAGCCATATTTCCCCTACCCCTTAGCCACCTGAAGCCGGTCTAGCGTGTTTTGCCGGCACCGACAAGAAAAAGCCCGGGCTTGTCAGCCCTTGGGGCTTGACCCCGCATTCAGACCCAATCACCAATCACGAATGAACACGATTCGATCCGTCTGCGTCTATTGCGGCTCGTCTCCGGGCCGCGATGAAATCTATGCCAAGGCCGGGCACCTGCTTGGCCGCTCGCTCGCCAAAGCCGGCCTGCGGCTGGTCTATGGCGGCGGCACCAAAGGCATTATGGGCGCAGTCGCCGAAGGCGCGCTCAAGGCCGGCGGCAAGGTAACGGGCATCATTCCGCGCTTCCTCATCAACAAGGAGGCGACCGAAACCGCGCTTGACCGGCTCGACGAGTTGCTGATCACCGACAACATGCACGAGCGCAAGCACAAGATGTTCGAGAAATCCGACGCCTTTGTGGCGCTGCCCGGCGGCATCGGCACGGTCGAGGAAATCGTCGAGATCATGACCTGGGGCCAGCTCGGCCATCACCGCAAGCCGATCGTCTTCGCCAACGTTCAAGGATTCTGGGATCCGATGCTGGCGCTGCTCGACCATATGGCCAGCGAAGGCTTCATCCACACCGCGCAACGGGTCAAGCCGCTGGTGGTCGAAGACCCCGAGGCCATCGTCGCCGCCATCATGGTGGCGGGGTCGTCGGTCGATGCGCCGACGGAAGGCGTGCAGTCTGTAATTGACAAGATGTGAGGACGAAGCCGGCCTTGGCGCAGGCGGCCAGGAATTGAGCCCGGTTGGTGTCGTCGGCCTGGCGCACCAACTGCGCCGCGTCGTGCTGGCGCTCAAGGCTGCCGGCTACGAAACACTGGGCAACACCTGGATCGGCGACAGCAACAAGGCCAGCCTGGCCCAGAAGCAGAAGTCCAATGCGAAGCCACTGATCGACTGCATCTGCTTGGCAAGGATCTGTAGCGTTGGGGCAGCTGACTTCGATCTGTCCAGCTTTTCTTGAGCTCCGTCTTGTGCGCAATGTAAGCACGTTGGCGACGATTTCCATTTGCAGCCCGCTTCGCAGTTGGTTATCGGAGAACATTGGGCGGGAACGGAAATTTGGAGAGCGAGACAAAGGGGAGATGAATCCGCGCGAGCGATTGACGGCCGCGAAGGGCGAGATCGCGTCGGAACCAAGGACGGCGATCCTGGTCCTCGGAATGCACCGCAGCGGCACCTCGGCGCTCGGCGCCCTCGTCGCCGCGCATGGAGCCACGCCGCCGAAACATCTGCTGCCCGGGAGCCTCCACAATCCCAAGGGACATTGGGAAAGTACCCCACTCACCATCGCCGACGACCACCTGCTCACGGCGGCCGCCTCCTCCTGGCAAGATTGGCTGCCGCTAGATCGGCAGTGGCTGCAGTCGCCGGCAGCCGAGCGATTTCGGCCCATGATGACGGCGATCATTGCCAGCGAGTTCGGCGATGCCCCCCTGTTTTTCGTCAAGGATCCGCGGATCTGCCGGTTCCTCCCCTTCATGGCCTCGATCCTGGCCGATCTCAGGATTGACCCGATCGCATTTCTGCCTGTCCGCAACCCGCTCGAAGTCGCCTGTTCGCTGCAGGAACGGGATCAAATGGCACTGCCGACAGCGTTCATGCTGTGGCTCAGGCACGTGCTCGAAGCGGAGCATCATTCGCGACACATGCCGCGCTGTATCCTGCGCCACGAAGACCTGTTGAGCGACTGGCGACATCAGATGGACCGCGCGGCCAGGGAGACCGGAATCGTCTGGCCTGTCACGTCCGATCAGGCCGACGCCGCAATCGCCGAGTTCCTGGACAAGGACCTGCATCATCAGCGGGCCTCGGTCGCTGATCTGCAAAACCATCCGGATGCCACGCCATTAGTCCGCAGCGCCTATGCCATTTTGCGCAGTATGGCGTCTGAAGGCGACAGCCAGGACTTGCGCGACCAGCTCGACAGGGTGCGGGCGACGTTCGATGAGAGCTGCGATGTGGTTGGCAAGGCCGTTGCCGCAGGGAACCTGGCCGCTAAACGGCTACACGGCGAACTGGAAAAGGGCATCGTCGAGCGTGACGCCCTCGCTGACGCCCAACAGGCCCTCATCCGAGACCGAGACAGCTTCATGGCGGAGCGTGACGCGCTTGCTCACGCCCAGCAGGACCTCATCCAAGCCCGAGACAGCTTCATGGCGGAGCGTGATGCGCTTGCTCACGCCCAGCAGGACCTCATCCAAGCCCGAGACAGCTTCATGGCGGAGCGTGACGCGCTCGCCCTGGCCCAAGACGGCCTCGTAGCCGAGCGTAGCGCGCTGGCCAGGATCCGAGACGACCTGGTGGCGGAGCGCGATGCGGCGCTTGCGTCACGCGGCTGGCGATTGACCGGACCGTTGCGATGGGTGAGCTCCATTCGTCGGCGATAGCAGCAAACACTCTAAACGCTGCTCGACAAACTGTGATCGCCTGTCAAGAAACCGTCACACGGAACCCGCCTCACTCGTGTTACGAAGGACGGTCGGCATCCGCGCGTCGGCATAGTCGAAATCTGAACCTGGTCGAAATTTCTTGGCGAGGCGAGCCGTGAACATTGCTCTCAACACGGAAGGCCTGTCGCCTTGCCTGCCCGACGAGCACGGGCTGTTCTTCATCTACCATTTCACCGCCGAGGGCCTGCGCACCAAGGACGCGGCCGAGGTTGCATGGACATGGCGCAGCTACCAGCTGTCCGACCTGCGCGCCCGTCATGAGATCGCCGCCGAGCAGGCTCTGCCCGGGCCGGTTCGCGAAGCTTTCCTCGGCGCCAGCCAGGGTTGCCACATCGATCTCGAGGATGCCTGGCTTTATGGCGACCTGCCGGATCTGCGCCACGACTATTCGGCGGAAGCGCGCGGGCTCGGCCATTTCCGTTTTGCGCTCAACGATAACACGCTGATCGGCGCGCGCAAGCAGCCACTGGAATCGGTCGATCTCATCCGCAAGGCGGTGGAGAGCGGCTCGCGCAAATTCCGCTCCCCCGCCGACCTGGTCGAAGCGGTCATGGGCCAGTCGCTCGACGGCATGGCGGCCGAGCTCCACGGTCTTGGCGATACGCTGGACGGCATCGAGGACCGTATCGTGCGCGATGCCTGGCACGGCGAGCGGCAGTCGCTGGTCGAGGCGCGCCGTCAACTGGTGGTCATCCACCGGCAGATGGCGACGCTCACAAACCTTTTTCGCCATCTCGACCATTCGCATCGCAATGAGCTGCCCGATCGGATCAATGACATGGCGACAAGGCTCTCGCACCGGGCACACACGCTCTATCACGACGGCGAGCAGTTGCAGGCACGCGCAAGGTTGCTGCAGGACGAGTTGATGGCCAAGCTGACAATGCAGTCCAACCAGCTGCTCTATGTGCTGTCGGTGATGACGGCGGTGCTGTTGCCGATGACCATCATATCAGGCCTGTTCGGCATGAATGTCGGTGGCCTGCCCATGGTCAATACGCCGATGGGCTTCTGGGTGGTCTCGGCGGTTTCGATCGTGATCGCCGCGGCGACCTACATGTTCGTAAGGCGGCTCGGGCGGACGTAACGCCCCGATCCCTTTGTTTTCACGCAATTCCCAAGGGAACGCGGCGCGCTTTTCCTGGAATGCCCATCACGCCGTAGCGCGAAGATCCTCGACGATGGTTCCGGCGGCAGCGACCTCCGCCTCATGGTCCGGCTCCCGCCAGGTCTCGGCGAGACCCGCCGCATACCATTCCTGCATGGCCGGCAGGCCAAGCAATTGCGGGGGATAGGCTGCAGCTGCCCCTTCGAAAGACAGCCCATAGGATAGCACACGGAACGCCACCGGAGCAAAGAAGGCGTCGACGGCGGTAAAATGGCCGCCGGCAAGGAACGGCCCGCCGAACAGGGCAAGGCCATCGTTCCAGAGATCGCCCAAACGGAACAGATCCTGCTTCAGCGCGTCCGACATCGGCAACGGTTTCACCCGCAAGCCGCAATTCATCGGGCATGCGCCGCGCAAGGCCGTGAAACCAGAATGCATTTCGGCGGCGGCCGAGCGCGCCCAGGCTCGCGCCTTGGCCTCGGCAGGCCACACACCATGGTGGCGCTCGGCGAGATACTCGGCAATAGCCAGCGAATCCCAGACAGCCCAGCCGTCATCCACCAGGCAAGGCACGCGCCCGCTGGGCGAGAACGCCCGGTAAAGATCGAAACTGGGCCCGGTCGGAAACGGCGTCAATTGCTCCTCGAACGGAATGTCGAGGGTGCGCATCAGCACCCATGGCCGCAGCGACCATGACGAATAGTTCTTGTTGGCGATATGCAGCACGTACATCGAAAGGCTCCCTACTTCGGGGCCAACGCCACCGGGCTGATTTCACGGCCACGAAACATCGACCAGGAATACATCGCCAATGCCGCCCAGATCAGCGCGAAGGCAATTGCTTGCGTGGTGCCGAACGGCTCGTCGAAAATCAGCACGGCGATCAGGAACACCATGGTCGGTGCGATGTACTGCATGATGCCGATGGTGGAGAGGCGCAGAAGCTTGGCGCCGAAGGCGAACAGAAGCAGCGGCACCGAGGTGACTGGGCCGCAGCCGATGAGCAAAGCCATATCGGTGCCGTTGCTGGAGATGAAATGGTCCTGGCCGTTGACGACCAGGAAGACGATGTAGGCAAGCGCCGGCACCGACAGCAAAAGCACTTCGAGCAGAAAGCCCTGGCTCGGGCCGATCGGCAGCGTCTTGCGGAAGAACCCATAGGCAGCGAAGGAAAACGCCAGCGCCAACGACACCCAAGGCAATTTGCCGGCATCGACGGTCAGAACGGCAACTGCGACCGCCGCCAGCAACACGGCCGCGATCTGCAGCCGGTCGAGCTTCTCGCCGAGCAACAACGCGCCGACGACGATGCTAACTAATGGGTTGATGTAGTATCCGAGCGCGGTCTCGACGGTGCGGTCGACCGAGATCGCCCAGACATAGATGGCCCAGTTGACGGAGATCAGGGTCGCCGTCAGCGCCGCCATGGCGATGCTGCGCGGCGAGCGGATCGCCGCCTTGAAATCGGCTGTGCGGCCGGCCCAGACCAGCACTGCAGCAGCAATCGGCACCGACCAGACGATGCGGTGGGCGATCACCTCGATCAGCGGCAGATGCGCAACCGCCTTCATGTAGAAGGGCAACAGCCCCCATAGCAGATAAGCGCCGAGCGCGAGGAGAAAGCCGCTACGGGCTTTGGAGTCGGCGTCGGGCTGGATCGTGTTGCTGGCCATGGCAAACGCTATGGCCCAGTGGGCCATCCAAAACCATCGCAAAATTATGATGGATCAATGGACTTCCGCTGATGGTTCAAGGGGCGCCGCCAGTTCCTCGCCCCACTTCGAGGGGCGAGGAACCCAAGTCCTGCAAGCTTACTCCGCCGCCACCAATCCCGCCATGTCGCGGTTCTTCATCAGCTTGTAGACGATCGAATCCATCAGCGCCTGGAAGGAGGCGTCGATGATGTTTTCCGAGACGCCGACCGTCCACCAGCGGGCGCCGGTGCCGTCATGCGATTCGATCAGGACGCGGGTGATCGCCTCGGTGCCGCCATTGAGGATACGCACCTTGAAATCGGCGAGCTCCATGTCGGCGATCTCGCTCTGGAATTTGCCGAGGTCCTTGCGCAACGCGATGTCGAGCGCGTTGACCGGGCCGTGGCCTTCGGCCACCGACATCTTCTCCTCGCCCTCGACCATCACCTTGACGATGGCTTCGGAGACCGTCTTCAACTGGCCGTTGGCATCGAAGCGGCGCTCGACCATGCAGCGGAACGAAGTGACGTTGAAGAACTCCGGCAGGCCGTGCAGCATTTTGCGCGCCAACAGCTCGAAGGAGGCATCGGCGCCCTCATAGGCGTAGCCCTCGGCCTCGCGCTCCTTGACCACCGAGATCAGCGCATCGAGACGATGGTCGTCTCTGGGCACATCGATGCCGCGCCGCTTCAGCTCGGCGAGGAAATTGGCCTTGCCGCCCTGGTCCGAAACCATAACGCGGCGGCGGTTGCCTACCGCCTCGGGCGGCACATGTTCATAGGTCGCCGGCTCCTTGGCCAGTGCGGAGGCATGGATGCCGGCCTTGGTGGCGAAGGCCGAGGCGCCGACATAGGGCGCCTGCGCTTCCGGAGCGCGGTTCAGCAATTCGTCGAAGGCGCGGGAAAGCCGGGATATCCCGGTCAGCGCCTCGGCCGAGATGCCGGTTTCAAACCGATCGGCGAAGGCCGGCTTCAGCGCCAGCGTCGGTACGATCGAGACCAGATTGGCGTTGCCGCAGCGCTCGCCGATGCCGTTCAGCGTGCCTTGGATCTGGCGCACGCCGGCCTCGACGGCGGCGAGCGAATTGGCCACCGCCTGGCCGGTGTCGTCATGGGCATGGATGCCGAGATGGCCGCCCGGAATACCTGAAACAATGACCTTGTCGACGATGGCGCGCACTTCCGAGGGCTGCGTGCCGCCATTGGTGTCGCACAACACCACCCAGCGCGCGCCGGCTTCATAGGCAGTCCTGGCGCAGGCCAGTGCGTAGTCCGGATTGGCCTTGAAGCCGTCGAAGAAATGCTCGCAATCGACCATCGCTTCCTTGCCCGCGGCGATTGCTGCTTCGACCGAAGCCTTGATGGAGTCGAGGTTTTCCTCATTGGTGCAGCCGAGCGCGACGCGGACATGATAGTCCCAGCTCTTGGCGACGAAGCAGATGGCGTCGGACTTGGACTGCACGAGCGCTGCCAGGCCCGGGTCGTTGGATGCCGACACGCCTGCCCGCTTGGTCATGCCGAAGGCGACGAACTTTGCCTTCGCCGTGCGCTTCTGCTGGAAGAAGGCGGTGTCGGTCGGATTGGCGCCGGGATAGCCGCCTTCGACATAGTCCATGCCGAACTCATCGAGCAGCTTGGCAATCGCGATCTTGTCCTCGACGGAAAAGTCGATGCCCGGCGTCTGCTGGCCATCGCGGAGGGTTGTGTCGAAGAGATAGAGGCGTTGTTTGGTCATTGTTCTGTTGGCGCGCGAGCACCCCCCTCTGGCCTGCCGGCCATCTCCCCCTCAAGGGGGAAGATCGGCAGCTTTAGCGTCGGATCGTTTCCTGCAGCGATGAAGATTTGCGAAAGCGCCGATGACAGCCAATCTCCCCCCTTGAGGGGGAGATGTCCGGCAGGACAGAGGGGGGTGCCACGCGCTGTCATTTCCTCGCAAACCCATCCGTCGCGCGTATCAGCCGATCCAGAATCCCCGGCTCCGAATAGGAATGGCCGGCGCCTTCAATGAGGTGGAAATCCGCCTTCGGCCAGGCCTTGTGCAGGGCCCAGGCATAGCGCGCCGGGCACGGCATGTCGTAGCGGCCGTGGACGATTGTGCCGGGAATATCCGCGAGCTTATGGGCATCGCGCAGAAGCTGCCCCTCCTCCAGCCAGCCGGCGTGGACGAAATAGTGGTTCTCGATGCGGGCAAAGGCGATGGCGAAGTGGTCCTCGCCGAACTTGTCGCTGGTCTCCGGCTCCGGTAGCAGCGTGATCGTCTCACCTTCCCACAGGCTCCAGGCAAGGGCGGCTTCCAGCTGCGCCTTGCCATCGGCGCCGACCAACCGCCTGCGGTAAGCGGCCATCATGTCGCCGCGCTCGGCTTCAGGAATTGGCGCCAGGAAACGCTCCCATTTGTCGGGGAACATCTCGGAGACGCCGAACTGATAGTACCATTCGAGCTCGGCGCGGGTCAGCGTGTAGATGCCGCGCACGACAAGCTCGCTGACGCGATTAGGATGCGTCTCGGCATAGGCCAGCGCCAGCGTCGAGCCCCACGAGCCGCCGAACACCAGCCATTTTTCGAAGCCGCACATCTCACGCAGCCGCTCGATGTCGGCAACCAGGTGCCAGGTGGTGTTGGCCTCGAGCGAGGCGTTGGGTGTCGATTTCCCGCAGCCGCGCTGGTCGAACAGGATGACGTCGTAAAGCTTCGGGTCGAACAATTGCCGATGTTTTGGCGAGAAGCCGCCGCCAGGACCGCCATGCAGGAACACGGCCGGCTTGGCGCCCCTGGTGCCGGAGCGCTCCCAATAGATATGATGGCCGTCGCCGACATCGAGCATGCCGGACTCGAAGGCCTCGATCTCGGGATAAAGAGTACGAAGTTCACTGTTCATTTCATTGCTCATATCTTCAGGCCGTGCGCGGGCCAGTCCGTGGTTTCGTGGTCGGGATGCTGGAACGAGATGATCTGCTCCTGGCGGGAGTAGAAATCCGGATCCTGATGCACGGGCTGGTCAAAGATCGTTTCCACCCAAGGCAATCGGACCGCGTAGTTGACCTGGATTTGCGGCGCCAGATCGGAGCGGTCGTCGAAGGCGCCGATGGCGATCTCCAGTGCGCCAGGTTGGCGATAGGTCAGCGGTGTACCGCAGCGGGCACAGAAGCCGCGATCGATGTTGACCGACGACTGGAAGTAGGTCGGCTCCTCGCGCACCCATTCGACGCCATCCTTGGGCACTGTCACCAGGGCGCCGAAAAACGACCCGAACTGTTTCTGGCACATGCGGCAATGGCAGATGGACGCCCGGCCGAGCTTGCCCTTGATGCGGAAACGCACGGCGCCGCACTGGCAGCCGCCGGTTCGAACTTCATCCGTCATGATTTTCCCTCTGGCGGCCGGTGTTCGGTGTCCCATTGGTCGGTGTCATGGTCGGGATGCTGGTAGGAGACGAGCTCGGCGAGATAAGGCGCCGACGACATGTCGGCCATAGTGTCCTCGGCCGGCAATTGCGGGATGGTATCGACATAGGGAAGTTTTGCCTCCGTGCCCCACTGGATCAGCGGCACGATATCAGCCGGATTGTCGAAGGCGCCAATGGCGAGGCCGATGCCGTCGGGCGCGGTAAAGGTCAGCGGCGTGCCGCAATTGGCGCAAAAGCCACGATCGACATGGCTGGACGAGGCGAAATATTTCGGTTCGCCGCGCGTCCAGTCGAGTTTGGCGCCACGCACCGAGACCAGGGGCGCGTAAAATGAGCCGAACGCCTTCTGGCACATGCGGCAATGGCAGATCGAGGCGTCACCCAGCGCACCCTCGACGCGAAAGCGCACCGCGCCGCACTGGCAGCCGCCGGTGTAGATCGGCCGGTTGTCGAGGCTCATGGCGTTTCACTCCGTTTCATAGTCATTCGGGCGCATGGCAGACGGCCTCGACATTGTTGCCGTCGGGATCCAAGACGAAGGCGCCGTAATAGTCCGGGTGATAATGCGGGCGCAGCCCCGGCCCGCCATTGTCCTTGCCGCCGGCGGCGAGCGCCGCGGCATGGAAGGCGTCGACCTCGGCGCGGCTGCGCGCGGTGAAGGCGACGTGCTGATGGGTCCTCGGCTTGTCATCGCTGGCCTGCAGCCAGAACACCGGCCGGTCGCGGCCATAACCGCCGACCTTGGCGCCGCCGGTATATTCCAGTGGCACCATGTAGATCAGCGAGGCGCCAAGCGGCGCCATCGCCTGGTCATAAAAGGCTTTCGACGCGCCGAAATCGGCGACATTGATGCCGAGATGGTCGATCATGAAACAAGTTCCTCCCTTGCTGGCGCCGGCACGTCGGCGCCGGCCAAGCCGGCCTCGATCACGATGTGCTGGCAGACATTGTCGATATCGCGGATGACGTCGTCGTTCCAGAAGCGCAGGATGGTCCAGCCACTGGCACTCAATTGAGCGCTGCGTGCCTTGTCGCGTTCTGCATCTTCTACGTCGGCATGCTGACTGCCATCAACCTCGACTACGAGGTGGTGGGCCGAACAGGCGAAGTCGACAATGTAGGGCCTAATCGGTACCTGTCGGCGAAAGCTCATCCCCATCAGCCGGTGAGCCCGCAACTCATTCCACAGTTTCAGCTCGGCATCGGTCATGACGCGACGCATGGACTTTGCATTCTTGCGCTGACGCGATGGAACGAGGTCGTGACCCATGCTCAGGCCACTCCGCGCTGGCGATTAGCGAAAACCGAGGCGAGGGCTGATCTCCCCCCTTGCGGGGGAGATGTCCGGCAGGACAGAGGGGAGTGCTGTCCCGCCAGCGTCTCAACCGGCAGCCATTGCGTTCTCAGAAAGTGACCGAAATGAAAGTGGGCAAGAAGGAACGCTGGCGTTCCTTCACACCCCCCTCTGTCCTGCCGGACATCTCCCCCGCAAGGGGGGAGATTGGCTGTCGCTCCGGCCTTCGCCAATCTTACAACGGTGTCTCGCGCCACCCTCACCGCTTTACCTCCCACGTCGTCACGCGTTCGCCAGTGATAGGATCCTTGCCGTCTTTCAGCTGCACGCCCTGCGCCAGAAGCTCATCGCGGATGCGATCGGCTTCGGCCCAGTTTTTCGCTGCGATCAGTTCCAAGCGCTTGGCGATCGCCTTGGCGACCGCAACCTCGTCGACCTTGGCCGCGCCGATATCGAAGCCGAGGAACAACAGCGATGCCTTCAGCGATGCGGCCGCTTCGTTGCCCTCCGCGGCCTCACCGGCAAGCTGCGTGAGCTGCTGGAAGGCGGCATAGGTGGCGAGGTCGTCAGACAGCGCCGCCACAACCTCCGCCGGAACTTGCCCTGCCGACGGGGCGAGATCGGCGGCGCGCTTCCATTTGCGCAGCGTATTCTCGGCCTCTTCCAGCTTGCGTACGGAAAAGTCGATCGGCTCGCGGTAATGCGTCATCAGCATCGCCAGCCGCAGCACCTCGCCCGGCCATTTGCGGCCGCCGAAAGTGTCGGTCTCCAGCAGTTCGGCGATGGCGTAGAAATTGCCGAGGCTCTTCGACATTTTCTGGCCCTCGACCTGCAGGAAGCCGTTGTGCATCCAGACATTGGCCATGACGTCGGTGCCGTGGGCGCAACGCGACTGGGCGATCTCGTTCTCATGGTGGGGGAAGATCAGGTCCAAGCCGCCGCCATGGATATCGAAGACATCGCCGAGATAGGCGGCCGACATGGCCGAGCATTCGATGTGCCAACCGGGCCGGCCCCTGCCCCATGGGCTGTCCCAGCCGGGCTCTTCCGGTGACGACAATTTCCACAGCACGAAATCGCCCGGGTTCTTCTTGTGAGCGTCGACGGCAATTCGCGCACCGGCCTGCTGTTCGTCGAGATTACGCTTCGACAGCTCGCCATATTCCGGCATCGAGGCGGTGTCGAACAGCACTTCGCCGGCGGCGACATAGGCGTGGCCGCGTTCGATCAAACGTTCGATGAGGGTGATCATGTCAACCTTGCCGTCGGCGCGGCGCGCCACGAACTCGGTGGCGCGCGGCTCGACCGTCGGCGGCAAGCAGCCTAGTGCGGCGACATCCTTGTGGTACTGATCGGCGGTCTTTTCGGTGACGCGGCGGATCGCTTCGTTGAGCGTCAGGTTTCCCGACGCGATCTCGGCGCCGAAATCGCGCAGCGCGCGGGCGTTAATCTTGTCGTCGACATCTGTGATGTTGCGCACATACGTGACACCAGTCTCGCCGTAGAGGTGACGCAGCAAACGGAACAGCACGTCGAAGACGATAGCCGGACGCGCATTGCCGATATGGGCAAAGTCGTAGACGGTTGGGCCGCAGACATACATGCGCACATTCGACAGGTCGATCGGGACGAACACGTCCTTCGTCCGCGTTAGCGTGTTGTAGAGGCTGAGACCCTTCGATGCGTCAGACATGCGTGCCCTTCCGGTCCGTTAAGTTCTGGAGAGAGCCTTACCTGTGCCAAGGCACAAATCGGGCTCCAGCCTGCTGGCCGGGGCGTTTGTCCACTCTGGGGAAAAATGAGGCGAAAACGTCCGGACCAGCGCGAAGCTAGCCAATAATGCAAATGCCACAAATGGCGAAAAACGTTTTCATCGGCGGCTTTATCGCCTTGGGCGGTGTTGCCGTCAAGTCGCAACTTCCAGCAAAAGCGTCGCTGGATCATAGGTCAGGAGCCGCTGAAACATTTTATTAAACATGTCGGCACAGTCATGAAACATTCGCCGGCTAGTCCACCATAGGTCACGATTCGGTCAGATTCGGCCGGCAAACGCAGACACGGAAATGTTACCAGGGAAGAGATCGATGTCACGAACCAAGCAGGAATCGAGCCGCGCCAAGCAACCGGCGCTCGCCAACCACTACCGTGCGATCGGCCCGGCCGCGATCGTCGCCGCCCTTCTCCATACCGCGAAGAATAAAAAGCCGGCGCCGAAAATCACTTCGCCCCGCGCTGCCTGAACAGGCATCGTGCCGCCGCCGACAAGGCGTGCGCCGGAACGGAAGGCTGAGGCCCCATAGCGCGCCTGAAACAACAGCTCTTCCTATTGAGCAGGTTCTTCCCGAAGGCCGGACTGGCTTCTTGGGAACGCGCTCTAAAACAGCGTCATCTGACTGCCGTCCGCGCCGGGCTTCTGGCGCCTGACCTTGCCGGGCTCGACGATGCCCATGTCCTGTATCTCCGGCCCGGTGTTGGCGACCTTGTTGACGAGGTCGGAGACCGGAATTGCCTCGAAGAAATCGGGCAGCGCGGGTTTGAGCAGGTCGGCCACATCGCGCGGTTCGAGCGTGCGGCAGTCCAGCCAGCGGTCAAAATCTTCAGGCGCGATCACCACCGGCATCCGGTCATGGATATGGGCGATGCTGGCATTGGCGTTGACGGTAAGAATGGCGCCGGTGTCCATTTCCGAACCGCCCGGCTCGGAATAGGTTTCAATCAGCCCGGCAAAGGCGATCAACCCGCCACGCCTCGGCCGTATCCAGTAGGGCTGGCCCTTCTTGCCGCTGCCGGATTGCTGCCACTCATAGAAGCCGGAGGCCGGCACCAAGGCACGGCGATGGCGCATGGCGGCTTTGAACGAGGCTTTTTCAATAGCGCCTTCCGAACGCGCGTTGATGAGCAGCGGAAATTCCCTGGTGTCCTTGACCCAGGTGGGGATCAGCCCCCAGCGCACCAGCATCGCCTGGCGATCCGGGAAATTCGAGCCCGGCATGCGCGGCGGTCCCGACAGCGCCATTAGCACCGGCTGCGTCGGCGCGATGTTGTAGCGGGCCGGAAAATCCTCCAGCTCCGCCAGGCCGAGCAAGGCGGCGGTCTGGTCCGGCTTGGCCGTCAGGGCAAAGCGTCCGCACATTGGCAAGCTCGATGAAATGATCCGATCGCGAAAGTGGCGATGGAACCGGCGTTGCGCAACCGCTAAAGCTCAATGCCGCCGGCCGGTCCACAAGGGTCTGGCCTCAAATAGGCGAAAACGAGATCGATGAACGAGCAGCGCAAGACACTTCCCGCAGTCTCGGTCGCCGTCGTGCGCGGCAGGACGGTGCTGCTGGTCAAACGGGCGCGGCCGCCGTCGCAGGGGCTTTATGCCTTTCCCGGCGGCAAGGTCGAGCCCGGCGAGACGCTGCAAGAAGCAGCGTCGCGCGAATTGCTGGAGGAAACCGGGCTGCGGGCGCAGGACTATCGTCCGCTTCGCGACATCCACATCGACGGCAGCGGCGAGAACCACCCGGTCGACTATCTGCTGACCGTGTTCGGCGCCGTTTATGCCGGCGGCGAAGCGACGGCCAGCGACGATGCCGAGACCGCCGCCTTCTATAGTCTTGATGAAATGGCGACGCTGCCGCTCGCGGGTGACGTCATGGAGGTGGCTGAAGAGCTTTTGGCCTGAAGCAGGCCGATATCTGCCGCTCCGAGAATCGCCTTGCAAGCGACAAAATGTTTCGTCAGATAGACTTATGACCCGCACCTCGCTGTTCCTTGCCGCATGCATCGCCGCCGCCACGGCTTTTGCCGTGCAGCCGGCGCTGGCCGCCGAGTCGCCGTTCGAGCCCGGGCTGATGCGACTGGCCGAGGTGCTGGGGTCGCTGCATTTCCTGCGCAATCTGTGCGGCGAAAAGGGCGACCAGTGGCGCACCGAGATGGAAAAGCTGATCGATTCGGAAAATCCCGATCCGGAGCGGCGTGCCCGCTTCATCGCCAGCTTCAACCGCGGTTACCGTTCCTTCGGCGGCACCTATACCCAATGCACGCCGTCAGCGACCGAAGCCATCAGCCGCTACATGAAGGAAGGCGAGACGCTGTCGCGCGACATCGCCTCGCGTTACGGCAACTGACGAGCGCCAGACGGCGTTTAGCCAACGCCTTTTCGAGCACCCGCCTTGTATCCACGGCACGTTGATGCAATCTTGGTGTTGCACTTGCGCAACAGTATTAACGAAACGTTAGCGCGCGAATGCGGAATTAACTCAAACTGAAGGTTTTCATCCCGCTCACCGGTCTAATCGGCTAAGTTTGAATCGGACCGAACGCAGGCGACGAAGTTTGTAAAGACGATCAAAAAAATGTCGTATTTACAGATACTTACTTAGCCCGCGTGAGATAGGGGCAGCCCAAGCCGGATCCGACCCGTCGGACCGCCGCTTGAAAAGGTGGACATCGCAAATGGAACATGGCGTCAACGACATCGACGCGCTTGTCAGGGAAGAAAAGCGCCTGACCGCGGTGGAAAGCCATAGCGAGGCCTGGGCGGAAGGTCTGTCGGCCGGCATAGAACCTGAAATCATCGCCGAGGCAGCGCTTGAAACCGCGTTCGGCGAGATGCTGCGAGCCAATGGCGAGACCTCGGCCCTTGCCCTGCTCGACCGCATGCGTGAAAAGGTGATCGCCGGCGCCTTCGAGCCGGAGCGGTTTCGGCACTAGGCGGCGCGCGTCTCAGAGGGTGCATCGCCAGCTTACCGGTTCTTTGACGACGGCGCGCCGTTTGGGCATCATGCCTGAAGAGCCTAGGCCCGAGGAGAGGCAAGCGGTGAATTTTTCGATGTCAGGCCGGCCTCGCGGCGTGGCCCTCAGCATCTGGCTTGCCGCTTCCTGCGCCGCGGGTCCGCTGGCGTTTGTCCTGACCAGCAACCCTGCCTACGCGTTGAGCGAGATCAAGCGCGAGGAGCTTCCAGTTCCTGCCGGGCCACCAGCCAATGGTGAGACGGCGCCGTCTGAAAATTCAGTGCCAATGCCCGATCTGCCCGGCACGGCGCCACCGGCGGCCAGCCAGCCGAAATCGCCCACGGAGCCCGGACAAAGCCAACCGGAGGCCCCCGCCAACGATGGCGGCGTGGCCAACCCGCGTGCCGATCCAGAAGCGCCGGTGCCCGAAGTCGTCTACGACCTTTCCAAATTGCCGGAGCCCGTCAGGCGCATGCGCGATCTGATGGTCGAGGCCTGCGTCAGCGGCGACATCGAGAAGCTGCGGCCGCTGATCGGCAAGGGCGACACCATGACCCAATTGTCGCTGGGCGAAATCGAGGGCGACCCGATCGCCTTCCTGAAAGGGCTATCGGGCGACAAGGAAGGTCAGGAAATCCTCGCCATCCTGGAAGAGGTGCTCAATGCCGGCTATGTCCATGTAGACGTCGGCACACCGCAGGAACTCTATGTCTGGCCGTATTTCTTCGCCCTGCCGCTGGACAAGCTCAACGCCAGGCAGCGGGTCGAACTGTTCAAGATCGTCACCGCCGGCGACTATGACGACATGAAGCAGTTCGGAGCCTACATCTTCTACCGCGTCGGCATTACGCCCACCGGGCAGTGGACGTTTTTCGTCGCCGGGGATTGAACGGCCGGCGAATAGCTGTCTCTCCTGCGCGGTTGAGGCGCTTATTTACAACTGTATTCCCAAGTGAAAATTTGAGGATGCTCAGCGTCGGGATCCTCGTCTTGTTCAGGATCCCTGCTTACGGCTATACTCCCCAGGGCGCTGACGCCATTTTGGCAACTACCCTTGATCAATCTCGCCACCATTCCAAAAACTTGCAGATGCCGATCTCGGAACGACATCTCCGCCAGCGGCCCATCATACTTTTCTCTGTTATGAATGACCTCTATGCGTCTCTTGTTCGAACCCAGGTCGATTATAGAGTAGTTGAATTCCGATCCGCTCAATTCAGACACACCCTGCTTCGGGGTATCCAGGGCATTTGCCGAAACTTCAGTCATACCCAGAATGATCAAGATAGCGGACATATATCTGAGCATAATTCCCCCCAATAAACGAGAATTAGAGTCTGTCTTGCCGGATGCTTTCCAGAGTAATTCCAGGAAAAGTGTGAAACGGCTTTCCGTCCGAATTGCGTCCAAACAAAGAGAGTGACGGATTTGGCAGAACAATGCACCGCTTTGGTTAGTAAATACGCCGCGGTATTGGCCTGTCCCGCCTGGCGGTCGAACGGGGATCCGTAGCCGAGGACACGTATGGTGGTTCGTTATCCGGCCGCCTAAGCCGGCAGCGCCTCGGAAAACTCCACCGGCCTGCCCTGTCCTGGCGTGACGATCTCGCCTTCCCACATCACGCGACGGCCGCGCACGATGGTGCCGATCGGCCAGCCGGTGACTTCCTTGCCGTCATAGGGCGTCCAGCCGGCCCTGGAGCCGGCTTGCGCATTGGTGATGGTCTCGCGCCGCTGGAGGTCGACAATGGTGAAATCGGCATCGTAGCCGGCGGCGATGCGGCCTTTCCTGGCCATGCCGAAGATGCGCTGCGGGCCGTGGCTGGAGAGGTCGACGAAGCGCTGCAGGGTCAGCAGGCCTGAATTGACATGGTCGAGCATGATCGGCACCAGCGTCTGCACCCCGGTCATGCCAGACGGCGAGGCCGGATAGGGCTTTGCCTTCTCGGCCGGCGTGTGCGGGGCGTGATCGGAGCCGAGCACGTCAATGATGCCTTGCGCAATGCCGTGCCAGACGCCGTCGCGATGGCGGGCCGCGCGAACCGGGGGATTCATCTGGATCAACGTGCCCAGCCGCGCATAGTCGTCGGAGGCGAGTGTCAAATGGTGCGGCGTCGCCTCGCAGGTGGCGACATCCTTGTGCTGTTGGAGGAAGATGATTTCCTCGGCAGTGGAGATATGCAGCACATGGATGCGGGCGCGGGTGTTTCGCGCGATGCGCACCAGCCGCTCGGTACAGCGAAGCGCCGCGATCTCGTCGCGCCAGACGGGATGCGATGACGGGTCGCCCTCGACGCGCAGGCCCAGGCGCTCGCGCAGCCGGAACTCGTCCTCCGAGTGAAAGGCGGCACGGCGGCGGGTGTTGCGCAGGATCGATGCGACACCCTCGTCGTCCTCGACCAGCAGGTCGCCGGTGGACGAGCCCATGAACACCTTTATCCCGGCAGCACCCGGCAGCCGCTCGAGCTCACCGACATCATCGGCATTCTCGCGCGTGCCGCCAACCCAGAAGGCGAAGTCGCAATGCATCCGGCTGGTGGCGCGGCGCACCTTGTCGGCAAGCGCCGCCTCGCTGGTGGTCAGCGGATTGGTGTTGGGCATTTCGAAGACGGCGGTGACCCCGCCCAGCACAGCCGCGCGCGAGCCCGTCTCCAGATCTTCCTTGTGCTCCAGCCCCGGCTCGCGAAAATGCACCTGACTGTCGACGACGCCTGGCAGGACGTGCAGCCCGCGACAGTCGATCGCTTCGCCGGCCGAAGCTTGGCGAAGATCGCCCATTGCGACGATGCGACCACCCTTGACGCCGACATCGCGCGCGCCCTCGCCATCATGGTTGACCACCGTGCCGCCTGTCAGGATGAGGTCGTAGGTGGTGGCCATGGGCGTTCGGTCTCTTGCGGGGGGAGTATCGTCGGCTTACGTAAAGGCCGACCGTTTTGCAAGATCAGGTTCTTTGCCGCCCATGCCTTTTGCCCTGCTCAAAGACCGCGCTCTCATTTCTGTGTCAGGCCCGGATGCCGAGCATTTTTTGCAGAACATCCTCACCACCGACCTCGACACGCTGGGCGCCGGTGCGGCAAAACCCGGTGCGCTGCTTTCGCCGCAAGGCAAGATCCTGTTTGATTTCCTGATCTCGCGTAGCGGCGAGGACGGATTCCGGCTGGATTGCCGTGCCGACGTCGCAGACGACTTCCTGCGCCGGCTGATGCTTTACAAGCTGCGCGCCAAGGCCGAGATCGCGAAGCAGGATCAAGTGCTTGTGACGGTTGCGTGGGGCGATGATTCAAGCGCCTCACCTTCTGATTCAACGACACTTGCCGATGCCCGCTTCCGCGATGTGGTTGTGAGCCGTTCCTATGGCGGCGCATCCCTAGGTGGCGATCCGGCTGCATGGCAGACGCTCCGCATCGCCAACGGCATTGCCGAAAGCGGTCCCGATTATCAGCTCGGCGATGCCTTCCCTCACGACGTGCTGCTCGACGAGACCGGCGGCGTCGGCTTCAAGAAAGGCTGCTATGTCGGCCAGGAAGTGGTCTCGCGCATGCAGCATCGCGGCACCGCCAGGCGCCGCGTGCTGATCGTTTCGGCCGACCGCGCCTTGCCCGCGCCCGGCACGGAGCTGACGGTTGCGGGGCGGCCGGTCGGCACGCTCGGCTCGACCGCGGGTACGGCCGGCCTCGCCATTGCCCGCATCGACCGGGTCAAGGCGGCGCTCGACGCTGGCCAGCCGGTACTGGCCGGTGATGTCACCGTCTCGCTCGCCATCCCGGCCTGGGCGCAGTTCAGCTTTCCCAGGGAAGCCATCGGCGCGGAGGATGCCTGATGGCTGCCGATCGCGTCGGAGCGCCACCCCGCGCGTGGCAGCGCATGCTGTCGGGACGGCGGCTCGACCTGCTCGACCCCTCGCCGCTCGACATCGAAATCTCCGACATCGCCCACGGGCTTGCCCGCGTCGCCCGCTGGAACGGCCAGACCCGCGGCGATCACGCCTTTTCGGTTGCCCAGCATTCGCTGCTGGTCGAGGCGCTGTTCAGCGAGTTGCAGCCGGACGCCTCGGCCAACGCTCAGCTGGCAGCACTGCTGCATGACGCGCCGGAATATGTCATCGGCGACATGATCTCGCCGTTCAAATCGGTAATGGGCGGCTCCTACAAGGAGTGTGAGCTGCGTCTCCAGCGCGCCATCCATCAGCGCTTTTCGCTGCCGCCCGAACTCGGCGTCGGCTTGCGCAAGGAGATCAAGCGCGCCGACCAGATCGCCGCCTATTACGAGGCGACGCTGCTTGCCGGTTTCTCGACCGCGGAAGCAACCGAGTTCTTCGGCCGGCCGCGCGGCTTCAATGCCGACCGCTTCGACTTTAAGCCGCACTCGGTGACCTCGGCGCAAGCTGCCTTCCTCAAACGCTACGCAACGCTTGAAAAGCAACGCCAGGCAACGGTTGCCGTGCATTCGGCGCAGTGAACATACGCTAAATTAACCAGCGGTAACCACAGTACCGGGTTTCGATCACGGTCAGCAGGCACGCCTCATGTCCGTTGCGCACGTCAAGGGTGGTTCGCCCGTCCGCAGACGGGGAGCCGGAGGCGTCGCCGCGCCACGGCAGATCGCCGACGAACTGCGCCACCAGAACGAGCGCTTTTCCGCGGCCGTCGAGAATATGTCGCATGGGCTGTGCATGTTCGACGCCGACGAGCGGATGATCATCTGCAACGGCAACTATATCAGCATCTTCTCCCTCGACGCGAAGATCGTGCGGCCCGGCATCGCGTTCCTGGACATTCTAAAGCACAGCGTCGACATCGGTGTCGCCTCACAGAGCGCCGAAGACCTGTATGCCATCCGCAAGCCCTATATCGAGCGCGCGCAAGCCTCGACCTACGAGGAAATACTGTCGGACGGACGTATCGTTTCCATCACGCACCGGCCGCTGGCCTCAGGCGGCTGGGTGTCGATCTATGAGGACATTACGGAGCAAAGGCGGGCCGAGCAGGAACTGAAGGAGCAGCACCGCCGCTTCGATGCGGCGCTCGCCAACATGTCGCAAGGCCTGTTGATGTACGACGCCGAAGGCACGCTGATCGTGCGCAACCAGCGCTTCCTCGACCTCTACAAGGTCACGCCTGACGACTTCCCGCTCGGCATGAGCCAGCGCGCCCTGCTCGAACAGATGGTGCGACTGCGCATCTATCCGTCGATGGACATTGACGGCGAGATCGCCAACACCAGAGCCAGCCTGCAGGCCGGTGAGGAGCGTTCGACAGACCGCAGCCTTGCCGATGGCCGAACGCTGCTGGTTGCGCGCCGGCCGCTTGCCGGTGGCGGCTGGGTGGCGACCTTCGAAGACATCACCGAGCGCCGGCGCGCCGAAGAGCGCATGAGCCACCTTGCCCATTACGACACGCTGACCGACCTGCCCAACCGCTCGATGTTTCGCGAACGGCTCGACCAGGCGATGGCCGGCGATACACCGTTGGCGATCTTCTCGCTCGACCTCGATCGCTTCAAGGCCGTTAACGACACCTGGGGACACCCGGCCGGTGACTGGCTGCTGAAATGCGTGGCGGAGCGGTTGCGGCACAGCCTGCGCAGCGACACCGATGTGGTCGCCCGCCTCGGTGGCGACGAGTTCGCCATCCTGCAGTTCAATCCCAAAGGCGCCACCGATGCGGAACAACTGGCAAAACGCATCGTCGCTGTCGTCAGCCAGCCGTTTCGCGACAAGGGCCGCGACATGCATGTCGGCATCAGCCTTGGCATCGCGCTGTATCCCGGTGACGGCAAGGACGCCGACACGCTTTTGAAGAACGCCGACATGGCGCTTTACAGCGGCAAGAGCGAAGGCCGCAACGTTTACCGCTTTTTCGAGCCCGGCATGGATGCCTTGGTGCGGGCGCGCCTGGCGCTCGAAACCGATCTCGAGACGGCACTGAAGCGGCGGGAGTTCGTGCTGGAGTTCCAGCCGATCACCAACATCGCGTCGGGCAAGATTGTCGGCGCCGAAGCGTTGATGCGGTGGAATTCACCGACGCGCGGCCTGGTGGCGCCCGACGATTTCATCGCAGCCGCCGAAGACAGCGGGCTGATCGTTCCGCTGGGCGAATGGGCGCTGAAAAAGGCCTGCAGCGTGGCCGCCGGCTGGCCGCCTGGAATGCGCATCGCCGTCAATGTCTCGGCAGTGCAAATCAGAAGCGCCGACTTTGCCCGCAGCGTGATTTCGGCGCTGGCCGTTTCCGGTGTGCCGGCCAGCCGGCTCGAACTGGAAATCACCGAGACCGTGCTGATGGATGAGAGCGAGACGGTGCTGAAGACGCTGAGACAGCTGCGCGAACTCGGTATCCGCATCGCGCTCGACGATTTCGGCACCGGCTATTCGTCGCTCGGTTATCTCAGGCGTTTTCCCGTCGACAAGATCAAGATCGACCGCTCCTTCATCCACGATATCGACAACAAGGACACGGCGGCGATCGTGCGCACGATCATCGGGCTTGGTGCCGAACTTGGCATCACCGTCACCGCCGAAGGCGTCGAGACCGAAGCGCAGCTCGACATATTGCGCAAGGCTGGCTGCGTCGAGGCGCAGGGCTTTCTGATCGGCATGCCGTCAAAGGCCGCCGACATGGCTCGACTTCTCAAGACGAGGGCAGCGTCCCGGCGCGCCTGAACATCCCCGGCGTCATTCCATGCGCGGCGCGGAAGGTGCGCGAGAGATGGCTTTGGTCGGAGAAGCCGGCCGCAAAGGCGGCACCGGCGAGATCTGAACCTTGCCGGATCAGCAGATCGGCACGGCGCAGCCTGCGGTCACGGATGAAGGCAGCAGGGGTGAGACCCAGCACTTTCCTGAAATCGCGGATAACTTGAAAGCGCGTCACGCCTGCGGCTTCAGCGAGCCGCTGCAAATCGAGGTCCGAGTTCAGATGGTCTTCGATGACCTGTTCATAGACCCGGAGCCGGCTTTTCGATCCGAAGCTTTCGACCGCCTCGCGCCGCCGGCCGCCCCAATCGCCGTGGCGCAGGATGAGCTTGCGCAAGGCGATCAGCATGGATGTTTCGGCGCTCGTGGCATCACCCGATGTCGAAGCCAAGTGCGCGACGCCTACTGCCTGGACGAGATCGGCATCATCGACGATCGCTTGCGAAAACAACGGCGGGCGATCCTGCCCGAGTTCGTCCGCGATCGCACCCATGAGCCAGGCCGACGGATAGAAGGTGCGGTAAGCCCAACCCTGGTCGGCACCCGCCTCGCCGTCATGCCATATCTCCGGATTGACGAGCAGAACCGTGCCCGACGGCGCGAGGACAGTCTCGTTGCCGATGCGGACCCGCTCGCACCCTTGCGTGATCAGGGCGACGACATAGGTCGGGTGCGTGTGCAGCTGGTAGCGATGCCGCGTGAAGCGCGCCTTGAGCATGCCAAGATCGCGAAAGCGCGGATGACGCCAGAACTGCGTCGTCTCCTGAGGCTGTTGAATTCCAGACACGGTCAATCCTGTTCAAGACGCTGCCGGCGCAAATCCTTTACGTGCTGGCATCGACAAGGCCGAATTTACGATAGCCGGCAAGGAGAGCGCAATGCTGCACAACGACCCCATCGCCGCCCTCACCCCGCAGGTGGTGGAATGGCGGCATCACATCCACGCCAACCCCGAACTCGGTTTCCAAGAGTATGAGACCGTGCGCTTCGTCGCCGACAAGCTGCGCACCTTCGGGCTCGACGAGGTTCATGAAGGCATAGGCGGCACCGGCGTGGTTGGCGTCCTCAGAGGACGACCAGGCGTGCGCGCCATCGGGCTTCGGGCCGAACTCGATGCCTTGCCCGTGCTGGAGAAGACAGGATTGCCATATGCGTCGAAGAAAGACGGCGTGATGCATGCCTGCGGCCACGACGGGCACATCGCGATGCTGCTCGGCGCCGCCAAGCTGCTCGCCGACAACAGAGCCTTCGACGGCACCGTCTGTTTCATCTTCCAGCCGGCGGAAGAAAATGAAGGCGGCGCCATGCGGATGATCGAGGACGGACTGTTCGAGCGCTTCCCCGTGGAAGCCGTCTACGCCGTCCACAACTGGCCGGGGCTGCCGCTCGGAAAGATCGCGGCCCGTGCCGGGTCGATGATGGCGGCCGTCGACACTTTCGAACTGAACTTTGAGGGGACCGGCGCGCATGCCGCCATGCCGCAGCTAGGCGACGATCCCGTGCTCGCGGCCGGCGCCTTCGTTCAAGCCGTGCAGCGCATCGTCAGCCGTTCGGTCGACCCGCAAATGGCGCTGGTCGTTTCGATCACCCAGATCCATGGCGGCAATGTCGGCAACATCGTGCCGGGCAAGGTCTGGCTGCAGGGAACCTGCCGCTTCTTCGAGCCCACTTTGTCGGACCATTGCGAAAGGCTGATCGGCGACATCGCGCAAGGCATTGCCTCGGCGCATGCACTCACCGCCAAGCTCGCCTACAAGAAAGGCTACCCGCCGCTGGTCAACACGTCGGCTGCCACTGACCGGGCCGTCCAGGCGGCAACCGCGGTTGTCGGCCGCGAGCAGGTCGAGACCGCATTCAACCCGAGCCTCGGCTGCGAGGATTTTGCCTACATGGTCCGCGAAGCCGGCGGCTGCTATGCCTGGGTCGGCGCAGGAGCGGTCAGACTGGGCGAAGGGCTGCACGGCGATCGCTATGTCTTCAACGACGCCATCGTCCCCACCGTGCTCCGCTATTTCGTCACGCTCGTTGAGCAGACGCTACGCTGACGGCCGAGCGCCTCAGCGCAAGGTCTCGACGTATTTCTCGTGGAAGCTGAAATAGCCGGGTTCGACGACTTTGAGATGGCGCTCGATCAGCTGGTGGAAGGCCGGCAGCTGATGGAAGGGCACGCCGGGATAGGCGTGGTGCTCGGCGTGATACGGCATGTTCCAGGCGACTTTGCGCACCAGCCAGTTGGTCAGCGTGGTGCGGGTGTTTTCCAGCATGTTGGCGACAAGCGGGCAGCGGCCATGCTCAGCCAGCAGATAGAGCCTGAGGAAAGGCTGGCCGAGCAGCGCCGGCACGATCCAGACATAGAGCAGTACACTTGCCTCGAACCACAGGGCTAGCGCGGCGACCACGACATAGAAAGCGATCATGGCGCGGGCTTCAGTGCGCACCTTGGGCAGGCCTTTCGGCGGCACGTAGCTGTCGTGGCAGCCTCCAATCGCGTTGGTGTAGAGTGTCTGCAAATGCCCCCACCACACCGGCAGGCCCGAGGCGTGGACAATGTATTGCCGCATCGTCTCCGGTTTCGGGAAGGCGAGTTCCGGATCGTTCTCGGGATCCTGGGTGAAACGGTGATGGGCGAAGTGGAAATAGCGAAACCAGTCGGCGGGCAGCGCGATCGCCAGGCTGCAGACCCTTGCGGCGGCATCGTTGAGCCACTGCGTCTCGAACGCCGTCCTGTGCACCGTCTCATGCAGCAGCGTGAACAGGAAGACGATAAGAATGCCTTGCGGCAACATCAACAGCGGCCAGTACGACACCTTGGCCGCAATCAGCCCGCCGATAGCCACAATCGCGCCGAGATGGAAGGCGAGTTGGACCAGACCCGGCCCGTCCGACTTGCCGGTCAGGCGGCTGCGCTGCTCATTGGTCAGGAACGCGATGACGTCGCGATGGTCTCTGGGTTCAAACTGGGCCGATACGGTCATGGCGCCAAGCTACTCGAATAAGAAAGCTTTCAAAAGACGAGGATTTCTGCGACACAGATAAGCTGACCTTACCTATCGGATCACCCAATGACCGCGCTTCCTTCCCTGAGAGGACTTCAAGCCTTCGAGGCGGCGGCGCGCTCGGGGAGTTTCGCCGCAGCGGCGGATGAGCTCTCGATCTCGGCGGCTGCGGTCAGCCAGCTCATTCGCACCGTCGAGGAGCAGATGGGTCGAAAACTGTTCCATCGCGTCAACCGCCGCGTGGTGCTGACGGAAGCCGGTGTCGAGATGCTGCCCCGGCTGACCCTGGCTTTTCGGGAGATCGGCAGCATCGCGCGTGGCAGCGATGCCTTCCGCCCGCGGCTTGTCGTATCGGTGCCGCCGTCCATGGCGATGGGCTGGCTTTCCGAACGCCTCGCCGGCTTTGTCGCCAGCCACGGCGCCGTCGACATATCCCTGCGCGGCGATGACGATCCGGTGCCGTTCGACCGCGAACTGATCGACATCCGGCTGTCCTTCGGCCCGCACTATCGTGAACACCCGAGCGAGGAGATCGTCAGGGACGCCGTCTACCCCGTCTGCGCGCCAGAACTCACCGCCAAAACCGACAGCCTCGCCGGCCTGCCACTGATTCACACCGACTGGGGACCGACCGGCGCGTCGTTTCCGTCTTGGCGCACCTGGTTCGAGGCGGCGGGCATAGAACCCGGCCGCGCAGTGCAGCGCGGCCTGTCGGCGAACTCGTCGCGGGCAGCGCTCGACCTTGCCATTTCAGGGCTGGGCGTGGCGCTGGCGCAAGGCATTTATTGCGCCGGGGCGCTGGAAGAGGGCCGTTTGGTCCGGGCTAATGCCCTATCGATCGCGCTGCGTCAGCCATATTGCCTGACGATCCCGGAACGCAGTGCAAGGCGCGACCTGGTGGCGGCGTTTCGCAATTGGCTGATTGAGGAATGCCGGCGGTCGGTGGGTTCGCCGGTGCTCGGCTGATGGACCGAACTGCTCAGAGATGGCCGGCCAGTGCGGCGACCATGTCCTTGTTCGTCGCCACGGGAATGATCTCGAACTCCACCAGGTCAGACCATTCGATGACCCAGCGCTGCAGCAGCGTGACGTCATCGGCTTCGACCAAAAGGAAGCAGCGGCTCATATCAGCCGCGATCCAGGAGTGGTGCACGACAAGCGCGTCCGGCTTCAATCGGCCGCGCTCGCCGAAACGGCGGTAGATCTCCTTGCGGTCGCAGCCGGTGAAATCCTCGATGACGATGAACTGCATTTTTCCCCCTCGGTTGAATACCGCCCGGGACGGCAAACTAACGCCCGGGACGGTCCAGCCGCTCCAGGAACCATTGCGTCAGCCGCACCCAGACTTCGTCCTTTTCGCCGGAATCCTCCCAGCCATGGTCGAGGTTCGGGTTGTCGTTGACCTCGATGACGAAGACGCCATCCTTGGTTTCCTTGAGATCGACGCCGTAAAGCCCGTCGCCGATGCAGCGCGCCGCCTTCACCGCGGTGTCGACGACATGCGGCGGCGTCTCTTTCAGCGTGAAGGTCTTGATACCGCCCTGGTCAGGCTTGCCGCTGGCCTTGTGGTTGACGATCTGCCAGTGTTTTTTCGCCATCAGATAATGCACGGCAAACAGCGGCTGCCCGCCGAGCACGCCGACGCGCCAGTCATATTCGGTCGGGATGAATTTCTGCGCGATCAGGAGATCGGAATCCTCCAGCCACTCGGTGGCGAGCGTCTTCAGTTCTTCGAAGTTGCCGCATTTCTTGACGCCGCGCGAGAACGATGAATCCGGGATCTTCAGCACCAGCGGAAAGCCCAGCGTCTGCGCCGCCAGTTCGAGGTCCGAGGTGCCGGCTATCATCACCGTCGGCGGCACCGGCACCTTGTTGTAGGCCATCAGTTCGTTGAGATAGACCTTGTTGGTGCAGCGGATCATCGACAGCGGGTCGTCGATCACCGGCATGCCTTCCTGCTGGGCGCGGCGCGCGAAGCGGTAGGTGTGGTTTGAGATCGAGGTGGTCTCGCGGATGAACAGCGCGTCGTAATTGGCGAGCTTGGCCAGGTCCTTCCTGGTGATCGGCTCGATTTCGACGCCCATCTTTTCGGCGATCTTGGCCCAGTAACGCAGCGAGGAAATCTCCGACGGCGGCAGTTCCTCATGCGGATCGACCAGCGTGGCGAAGGTGTAGCGTGCCGGCGTGCGGCCCTTGGTGTCGCGCCACTCGCGGTTGGTGTACGTCTCGAGCGCCTGCACGAAGAGGGCTTCTTCCTCCTCGGCCATCCTGGCCAGCGGCAGGAAGCCTATCTTGCGGATCGAAGCCCATTCGGCGCTGTCCTTGATGTGAACCTCAAGCGCCGGAGCGCGGAACCAGTCGAACAACAGCTTGGCGAAGCGGTCCCAGACCTTCGACGGTCCGATGCCGAAGAAGATGCAGATTTTTTGCGGGAAAACGCCTCCGAGATCCTTGCGGCATTTGTTGAGCGCCAGCTCCAGTTCCGGCAGCGCGTGCTCGTAGAGCTTGCGCTCGGACAGGTCGATCATCGTCTCGACCGTCGGGATGACCTTGTGGCCGCGCGAACCGGCGAGCAGAGAGGCATAATAGCCGCGGCTCTGGTAGGCGTAATTGTTCGACAGGTTGATGACCTTCGGCTGCTGGCCGCGAAACAGCGCCGGATGCGCAAGATAGTCACGGTTGGTGATGATCTTGTGCGGCGTCGCCGCCGGGTCGAGATCGTTCTGACGGCCGGTGAGGATGACCCAGGTCATTGTTATCAGCGTTTCCCAAGAGTGATGGCAGCACGCAGTCCGTCGCGGCCGAATTGCGCCATGTTCATGAAGATGCCGTGCGGCACGGGAATGTTGGCGGCATCGAGGATGGTCTCCTGTCTTTCGTCCTCGACCCAGGGATCGTGGATCAGGATGTGGTCGCCATCGTCGCCGATAGCCAGCACCCAATGCGGCACCTTCTTGCCGAACATCAGGAAGCCGCTGATCAGCACCAGCACCAGTTTTCCCTGAGCCAGGGCGCCGCGGATATCATCGATGGTGAACGGACGGTAATTCACCGGGATGCCGTAAAGTTCCGCGCGGCGGCGAAAGTCCACCTGGGCAAGTTCCATCACCCGGCGCTTGTCGTCGCTGCGCACCGATTGCAAGAACAGCGCGCCATAGAAGGACACGAAGATTTCCGCCGCAAGCCCGCTTTCGTAGCCGGAAACCGCAAGGCCGAAGGGCTCGCAGCCGCCCGGGCCGGACATCATGAACACGGTCGTTGCCTCGCGCCATAGGCGGATTTCCATGACCGGATCGGGCACGAAGCCGGAATCGAAATTGGCCATCGCCATCATCAGGCAGCATGGACCGCAGGTGAACTCGCAGGTCTGCTGGTAGAACGGGACTTTGGTGGCGACCGGAATATCGCCGCGCAAGGTCTTTTCGTAGCGCAGCGCGGTGGCGCCATCCTCGTAATAGTGAGGCTCGCGACCGATCTTGCGGTAGCCGCTCTGCTCATAGATGCCAATGGCGCGAAGATTGTCCTCGCGCACTTCGAGACGCAACATCATGCGGTCGTGCTCGAAGGCAGCTTCTTCGGCCGCTGCAAGCAGCATGCGGCCAATGCCGCGGCCGCTGAAAAACGGGCTGGTGGCAAGCGAATAGAGCCGGGCGACGCCGCTGCCCTTGCGAAACAGCACGATGGCGTAGCCGGCGACACGACCATCGCTTTCGGCGACCAGCATCTCGGCTGTCTCGCGTTCGATCAACAAGCGGAAGGAGCGCCGGGAAATGCGGTCACTGGAAAAGACCGCCTTCTCGATGGCGGCGAGGTCATCGACGTCGGACGCGCGGGCCTTGCGAATCTCGGCAGGCATGCGGGTTTGGAAAACCTCGATTGGGTGGAGGAAAAGACCGCAGTCAAAAACGTCGCAAACATCAGCCGAAACGCCGATATCCATCAAGCGCTATCGCACTTCGAATAGGGCCGAATTGTGACACTTTCTACCCCGGCGCATTCCCGAAACGGAATGCGCTTAACTGGCGATACCAGCCAGAAGCTGACCGTAGGCCCGCTTGGCGACCGCAGCCAGTTGCTCGCGCGGCAGCGAGCCGACGACGGCGCAGGCATAGCCCTTGTCCAGCCAGTAGACCGCCTCGGGGCCGTCGGCGTCCGCCATGTAGGTGCCCTTGGACTTGGCTGAGGAATCAGCGGTAACGAACAAGGAGATGCGCTGACCCTTGGCGTCCTCGTAAAGCAGCATCGCTGCCTTGCCCTGGCCGGCGGGCAGCAGCCGGCCGCCAACCAGCTGGAAGCCTTCCGCCACCAGATCCGGCGCCACCAGTTTCAGGCCGACGCGGTTGGACAGCCAGGTCTGCAGGTGATCCTTGTCGCTTGCCGGCACTTCCACCGCATGGCGCTGTTCGGCGGCATAGATGACATGGGCGGCGATCGCCTCTTCGGCCAGTTGGTCATCGGCGCCATCTTCCCTGCCGATGCCGTCGATGCCGGCAAAATAGCCGCCAAGACCGCCGATGACGAGCACTGCGGCCGCCGCGGCCGCAAGCCACCAGCGCGACTGCCGCGCCGCCGCTTTGGTCGCGCCTTCACCGCTAACGATTTGCTTGAACAGCACCGGCACGGGCTCGTCGAGCACACCGGCAAAGGCGGCGCGCAACGCGGCGCGGTCGGCGGTGTAGCGGGCGCTTTTCGCCTTCATTTCGGGATTGGCGTCGATCCAGGCGTCGTAGGCGGCGCGCTCGTCGCCCGGCAGCTCGCCGTCGAGAGCCATGTGGATATCGCGTTCGGAAAAATCGCGGCGGGTCATTTCTCGACGATCCTTATCGAGCGGCGGCGCGCCGTGTCATCGAGCAGGCTGCGCAGCTCCTCGCGTCCGCGCGCTATGCGCGACATCAGCGTGCCGGCGGGCACGCCGAGAATGTTGGCGGCTTCGGCATAGGAGAATCCTTCGATGGCGACCATGACGAGAGCGGCGCGACGGTCGGGGCTGATCGCCTGCAATGCGTCGATGATCTCGCGCGAGGCGGCGTTCTCCGCCTGCTCGGCGGGGACTGCCTGCGCCTCGTTTGCGTCAAGCGGCAGGATCGCCGCCTCACCGCGCCGGTTCACCTTGCGCATCTGATCGATGAACAAATGATGCATGATCGTAAACAGCCACCTCCGGGGGCTTTCTCCTGTCTGCCAGCTTTCAAGCCGCAAGAGCGCTCGTTCGAGGCAATCCTGGACGAGATCGTCGGCGGATTCGCGGTCGCGCAGAAGCGAGCGTGCGTAGCGGCGCAAGCGCGGTATTTCGCCAAGGATTGCTGCCTTCTTTTCGTCCATGACCGCTGGTTCTGAGGTCGCCCTTGTTTAACCCGATTGAACGCGCCTTCCCGGCGCGGCGCAAGCGGCCAGCGCGAAGCGGTCTGCCGCCCCGGTCACCCAAGCACTGAGATAACGAGGTGATCGGCTAAATTATTCCCCGCAATCAACAAGAGGGCCGAATTATCCTAAATCGGTCTGCGCGAAATCATGGCCTTTGTATAGCAGTGGAAGATCGCGGCTTTTCGCGCAGGCGTAAGCAAAACAGTCCCCGAGATTCAGATCCGCCTTGTGGCCAACGGCTTTGCCGTAACGGGCACTCGCGTCAATGGCCCGAGAGCTGATGTTGTCGTCAATGGCCAGACTCTCTCCCATGATCTCCACAATGAACTCATCGATCAGATCGCGGGCATGGAGAAGGGCTTCAGCGCTGGCTCTGCGCGGGCCGGCGCCAGCCCGTGCCAATGCCTGTGTTGCTTCGAAGTGAACCAACGGAGAAACCCAGACCTGCCCGGAAAAACCGGATAGCTGCTTCAGCAATTCCTCCCACCCAGGTTCCTGGTTGAGAATGGCGACGATCACCGACGCGTCGACAAACATCAGTCTTCCCACATCTCGTCGGTGAACTTCTTCATATCGAAATCGGGATTGGGCAGGCCAAGCTTCCTGGCCCTGTCCTGAAGACTGGCGATCCGATCGCGCAGCGGCACCTTCGCCCGATTGCGCTCAAGTTCGTGCACGAGCGCGACCCGCACCGCCTCCGTTTTGCTCGGAGCGTTCGTCTCGCGTTGCAATCTGCTGGCCAGCGCATCCACTTCGTCGTCGCGGATATAGAGCGGCATCGAATATCCTCCGTTGGATATTCATATATTCCATCTCGTATATCACTTCAAGTTGCAGCGTTGGCCTCCCTCGCCGCCCGCGTCAGCAGCCGCTGGTAGAACAGGCCGATGCCGATCAGCACGGCGCCAAGACCGATGAAGGACAGCGCCCTGAGCACGCCTTCCAGTTCCGACATGTCGAACAGGAAGACTTTTACCACGGCAATCGCGATCAGCGCCGCCGAGGCGATGCGCAGCACCTGCGACTTCAGCCAGACGCCGGCGGTGAGCAGCACGACGCCAATGACCAGCCAGAGCGCCGAATAGGTGTAGGTCTCGAGCTGGCCGAGGCCGCTCCACAGGCCGATGAACTCGCCCTTGAACACGCGCCTGACCGACAGTGTGGCGTAGGCGAAGACAAGCAATGCCGCCACCACCGCCAGCATCTGCGCATACCATGGCGGCCGCTTGTCCCTGGCATAGAGCGCCAGCCCGCCGACAGCGATGGCCGGCAGGAGATAAGCCAGGAACAAGAGGTTGAACACCGGGATCTGGCCGGTCGATTCGTCGGTGAACAGCGGATTGAGCACCAGGAAATGCTGGAGGACGATGAAGGCGACCGAGAGCACGCCGGCAGCCATCGAGCCGTAGCGCAGCACAGAGCTTGGCGAGCGCATGTCGATGGCCACCAGTATCGCGCCGGCGCCGATGGCGATCAGCGTATAGATCGCCTGTTCGGCGAGCGTCACCGGGCCGGTGTCGATGACGCCGCCATGCATGGCGTGGCGCACCAGCATGGCGACGGTGAGCAGCGCAAACAGGGCTGCACCCGCCTCCATCGCTAGGCGCGGCCGGCCATTACCAGTTGTTGGTAGTGCGGGGGTGGTACGCGCGAGTTGCCAGGCGGCAAAGCCGAAGGCTAGCGCCGGTACGCCGTATCCCGGCAGCAGCCAGTTGAACACCCGCGTCGTCGTCAGGAACTCGGCGCCGACGATGGTCGGATCGAAGGCGACGCGGCCGAGCACGGCGACGACCGCGCCGACCGAAATCCAGCCCAGCACCGGATAAGAACGCCAACGCGTCGCCAGCGCCGGCACGATGGCGGCAACGCCGGCAAGCAACGTGGTCCAGCCGGAACCGAAGGCCATGTGCAGCATCAGGAGCCCGGCCAGAGCCGAGCCGCAAAGCGCGAAGGAGACGGCGACGTCGCCCTTGAGCGGCGGCTGTTCGGCGCGCGCAATCCATTCGCCGCCGGCGGCGAAGACGACGACCAGAAGGGCAGCTATCGCTGCGTAGACAAGGTCGCGGTCGAGATTGCCGTAGGCGAGCCACAGCGTCAGCAGAATAAGCAGCGGCGCAGCGACGCCCCATGCCGCCCAGCATGCCGCGCGGACCCGTGCTGAGGCGGCGAAGCGGCGTGCGGCCCAGAAGCCGGCGCCGATGAAAACCAGGCCGAGGGCAATGCCGATGCGCAGCGTCAACGGATTTCCGGCCGCCACCGGCATGCCGTCAAAGCCGATATTCCCCTGGGTTATGTCGGAGCCGATGGTGGTGGGCGGAATGATGCCGAGATGGATCATCACGCTCACCACGCCGGCGGCATGCAGCAGCGGCAGCGCGCGCGGCCGGTAGAGTGCGGTGGCGACAAGGGCGACGAGGACGAAGGCGCCCGGCAAGGCGCCACCGGCGGCGACCAGCGTCGTGTCGACCGACAGGCCCAGCGCTGAAAACGCAACGAAAACGCCAGGCACGATCGAGGGCCAGTCGAAGCCCGCCTTTGCAGGTTCCGCTTCGCCGCCACGACTGCCCAGCCAAATAAAGGCAAGCACCGCCAGCGTCACCGCGTCGATGAACAGGATGACGGCAAGGTCGGCGACGAGCGTACTCATCATGTAGGCGATGGTCCAGGCGCCGGTGCCGAAGAAGGCGGCCGCAATCAGGAATTTCCAGTCGCGTATGCGGGAGATCACGGCTGTGGCGGCAAGCACGATCGCCAGGTAGACGAACAGCGCCCATGGGTTGGGCGCCTGCGAGGACACAAGCGCCGGCGTCGCCATCGAGCCGACAAGGCCGATGCCGGCCAGGGCCTGACCATGGACGAGAGCGGCGACAATGGTCGCTACGCCGATGGCGCCGAGCACGGTGAAGGCGAAGGCCGGGCCGACGAAACCGTAAATGGCGTGCGCGGCATAGACCGCACCGAACAGGATGAAGGCGCCGGCAGCCGTCAGGATCGCCGGAATATAGGCGCCTGCAGCCCCTTGCACCGGCACCTTGAAGCCGGTGCGGCGGATGAACTCGCCGCCGCCGATCAGCACCAGGCCGAGCAGCGCCGCCAGGGACAGCCGCACTTCGGGGCCGAAAATGCCGGCCTCGATGGTGTAGCGGATCAGGAACAGGCCGCCCAAAGCCAATGCGACGCCGCCGACCCAGACCGCCCAACGGGTGCCGAGCGCCGTTTCGACCTCGGACTGGCGGGCTGCCTTCGCCGTGGCGGCAGGCGCGGATCCGGTGAATGCCGCCTTGGCCGCGGCTGACAGTTCTGGCACGGCCTCGCTGGTGGCCGCATCGGCTTCGGCGGCCGGTGCCTGGGCATGTGCCGCGTCTGCTGTTGTTGGCGAAGCTATGTCGGCAGCTGGTGCGCTAGCGTGAGCGGAATCCGCCGGTGCGCTTGCAGCCTGCTCGGCCGGTTTGGCAACGGGCGGTGTCGCATGCACTCCGGACAGAACCAGGCTGCGCAGCGCTCCGAGCTCGCGCTCGATCAGACTGACGCGGCCCTGCTGGCGCAAGACGAGGACAAAAAGCACGATAACGACGACGGCGCCAATCAGGCTTTCAAACATGGCGGTTCCCCCAAACCAGGCCAGTTTTCACTGACAATTGCGGCGGCCACACGGCCACCCCAGACGGCTATTCAAGTCACGCCACCGCAATGGTGGCCGAAAAGAAGTTATCGAGCATGTTTCGTCGGCAAATTCCAGCGGCCTACGGTCTTTATCCTCACTCATCATCTGAGATAGCCAGGAATGGCATGCCGCCGCCACTTGCCCAGGAGCCATGCTATCCTCGGATGAACTACGAGGAAATCGAATGCCGAAACGAAGTGCAGGGCTGCTGATCCACCGGACAAGGGCCGGCATTCTCGAATTTCTGCTCGTCCATCCCGGCGGCCCATTCTGGGCAAGGAAGGATGAAGGCGCTTGGTCGATCCCCAAGGGCCTCGTCGAGGACAATGAAGATGAGTTGGCCGCCGCCCGGCGCGAGGCTGGGGAAGAACTCGGCGTCGCGATCGATGGGGATTTCGAACCTGTCGGCAGCTATCGGCAAGCCAGCGGCAAGATCGTCATCGCCTGGAGTGTCGAGGCGGATATCGACGCCGATGCCGTCAAAAGCAACATGTTCACGATGGAATGGCCGCCACGATCTGGCTCGTTGAAGGAATTTCCCGAAGTCGACAGGGCCGGCTGGTTTTCCTTGGCCGAGGCCAGCCGCAAGATCCTCGGCGGTCAGCGCGCCATCCTCGATGATTTCATGGAGCATCGCAAAGCCGGCTGAGGCTCTTGCCCTACGAGTACCCCCACCCTAACCCTCCCCACAAGGGGGAGGGAATGCTGCCGCATGCAGCTTTTGGTGTGAACCTGGACGGTTTGCGGAGGTCAGCACCCACCGAGTCTCCCTCCCCCTTCTGGCGCAGCGTCTGCCGTAAGGGCGGCCTTGCCGCCCGAATGATGCTTGCGCAAGGCGGCGAGGAAGCCGGCACGGGCATCGGGCTGTTCGATGCCGCGCGGCTCGTAGACATGGCGGGTGAAAAAGAAACCGGTCAGATGGAAGGCGTCCTCGAGTGCCGCGTGGTCCGCCCGCAAGCCGGAGCCGCGCTGCAGGAAGGCCGGCAGCGCCAGCATCTTGTCGCGCCACGGCGCACCGGCGGCTCGCGACACGGCACGGCCGGATTTCGGCGAGACATAGGCCAGATCCTGCCTGGCGCCGGTCGCCGCGCATTGGCTGAGATCGAGGCCGAAGCCGAGTTCGTCGAGGATGAGCAGTTCGAAGCGCGCCACCAGTTCGCCGGCGGCATCCGAATCGTCCAGATGGGCGATCATCACGGCAAGCGTCTCATACAGGCCGCCATGGGCGTCGCGCTCCGGCAGGAGCCTGAGATGCGCGGCCATGGTCTGCAGGCCGTAGACGGCGACTGCGCTGTCCATCAACCGGGCGGCATTCATCTCGATCGCCTCGGCCTGGAAGGTGCCGAGATGCTCGTCGAGGCGTGCCCGCCACAAAAGGTCGACGCGGTTGCCGGGCTGCAGCACCGGCTGCTGCTTGCGCGAGCGCCCGCCGCGCACCAGGCCGAGATGGCGGCCATGCGCACGCGTCATTACCTCGAGAATGGCGCTGGTTTCGCCATGCTTGCGGGTGCCGAGTATGATTCCCTCGTCGCGCCATTCCATGGCAGGAGCTTGTCACCGGTTGCGTGGCGAAATCAAGATTTTGGCGCGCCGCGTGCGATCTGTGCTGACATTGGATCCCCACACATCGTCGAAAGGCTCTGATCATGCGAATTTCCGGTGATCGGCCAGAACGTCGTCGATGACGCGGCGCGATCGTTCCGCCTCGGCCTGGTTGGCGTCGTGTCCGGCAACGGTGATCAGCGCTTTCCACAGCGTCCAGCCGCGGCCGCGCGCCCAGGTCGCTTCATCGACGTCGATGGCAGCCCGGAATGCCTCCCGGCTCTCGCCCTGGAAGAATGTCCAGGCGATCGCCAGGTCGCAAGAGGGATCGCCGATGCCTGAGGTGCCGAAGTCGATGATGGCGCTCAAACAGCCGTTTTGGACCAGAAGGTTGCCCCAGGCGACGTCGCCGTGAAACCAGACGGCCGACCCTTGCCAGGTGGCGGCAAGGGCCGCATCCCAGACAGCGGTGGCCGCCTGGGTGTCGATCTGCCCCTCCAGCGCCTGGAGTGCTTCCCTTGTCTGGTTGTCATAAACGCTCGGCGATCCGCCGCGGAAGAAATTGTGCTGGCCCGCGGGCGGCCCGCCCGCCGGATCGATCCGCCGGAGCGCAATGAGGAACTTGGCCAGATCGACCGCGAACTGTGGGCGATCGGCGATTTCGGCGGTCTTGGCTGTTTCGCCGTCGATCCAGCGGTAGACGGACCATTGCCAGGGGTAGTCCTCCCTAGGCTCGCCCATCGCCAGTGGAACCGGGATCGGCAGCGGCAGAAGCGGCGCCAGCCTGGGCAGCCAGCGGTGCTCCTTTTCGACCTGCAAGGCATATGGTGCGGCACTCGGCAGCCGCACAGTCATATCATTGCCGAGGTGGAAGGTTCGGTTGTCCCAGCCGCCAAACGCCACCGGCCTCACCGGCAGATGCCGCCATTGCGGAAACTGCGCGTTGACCAGCCGGCGCACGAGATCGGTATCGATGGTCGGTTTTGGATCAGGCATGTCATCGTCTCAAACTGCCGGGCGGCATTTCTAGACGATGAAGCTCAATGGGGAAACTCAAGCCCCATCTCGCGGTAGCGCTCGGGGTCGTCGCCCCAGTTTTCACGCACTTTGACGAACAAGAACAGGTGCACTTTCTGCTCGAGAATGCCGGCTATTTCCATGCGCGCCGACTGGCCGATGGCACGGATCGTCTCGCCCTTGTGGCCGAGCACGATCTTCTTCTGGCTGTCGCGCTCGACATAGATGGTCTGGTCGATGCGCACCGAGCCATCCGGTTTCTCTTCCCATTTCTCGGTCTCGATATGGGAGGAATAGGGCAACTCCTGATGCAGCCGCAGATACAGCTTTTCGCGAGTGATCTCGGCCGCAAGCTGACGCATCGGCAAGTCGGAGATCTGGTCTTCCGGATAGTACCAGGGGCCGACCGGCAGCGCTTGCGCGAGATAGTCGAGCAAGTCCTTGCAGCCGGAGCCGGTCAGCGCCGAGACCATGAAGGTGCGCTTGAACGGCACCTTTTCGTTTGCTGCCGCAGCCAGGGCCAGCAGCGCCTCGTGCTTGACCCGGTCGACCTTGTTGAGGATCAGCACCATCGGTTGGCGGACGTCCTTCAGCCGCTCGAGGATGGCGTCGGCGTCACCCCTGATGCCGCGCTCGGCATCGATCAGCAGCAACACGATATCGGCGTCCTTGGCGCCACCCCAGGCTGTGGTCACCATCGCGGTGTCGAGCCGGCGCTTCGGCTTGAAGATGCCGGGCGTGTCGACAAAGACGATCTGCGCGTTGTCATGCGTGGCGATGCCGCGCACGATGGCGCGGGTGGTCTGCACCTTGTGGGTGACGATCGACACTTTGGCGCCGACCAGTTGGTTGACCAGCGTCGACTTGCCGGCATTGGGCGCCCCAATCAGGGCAACGAAGCCGGAATGCGTGGCCTCCGCTGCCGGAGGGAGATCTTCGCTGCCGGTCACGCCGCACTCCCTTGGTTGGCCCAGATGCCCTCGCGCATAAGAAACGCCGATGCCGCCGCTTCTTCGGCTGCGCGGCGAGAGCCGCCCGTGCCGCTTGCCGGCGCAAAACCGCCGACCTTCACGGACACCGTGAAAACCGGTTGATGTTCAGGTCCCTCGCGTTTCTCGATCGCGTATTCGGGCCTGACATCGCTGGTCTTGGCGATCCATTCCTGCAGGTCGGATTTCGGATTGGGCGGCTTGGCCACCACCTTTTGCGAGCGCGGCTCCCAGTAACGCAGGACGAATTGCCTTGCGGCATCGAGGCCGCCGTCGATATAGACCGCCGCGATCAGCGCCTCGACCGCATCCGCCAGATAGTTTCCGCCCGAGCCGCGCGAGCGCGCCTTCAAGGCAGCGTCGGCCCGAACCAGATCTTCGAGCTGCATTTCAATGCCGATCTCGGAGCATGTCCGCGCATCGACCAGGGCATTGAAGCGCGGGGCGATTTCACCTTCCGGCGCTTCAGGAAACTTTTCGAAAAGCAGGTCGGCAACGATCAGGCCGAGCACGCGGTCGCCAAGGAATTCGAGGCGCTGGTTGTTGCTGCTTGCCTTGACCGCACTGGAATGGGTCAGCGCGGTCTCGAGCAAACGGACATCCCGGAAGGAATGGCCGGTTTTGGCTGTCACCAAATCGGCCAGAGTTTCACCCGTCGGGCGCTTCAAAGCCATCAATTCACGAAATGGAACAGGCGCGACAGGCGCACCAGCGACGGCCATTTCCAGATCTCGAGCGGGCTCGCCTTCCCGGCGATCGAGAAGAAGACGATGTTGGCGCGGCCGACAAGGTTCTCCGCCGGCACGTAGCCGACGCTGAGGCGGCTGTCGGAGGAGTTGTCGCGATTGTCGCCCATCATGAAATAGTTGCCGGGGGGCACGACGAACTCGCGGGTGTTGTCGGTGATCGAATTCGGTGTCAGGTCGAGCGTGTCGTAGCTGACACCGTTGGGCAGGGTCTCGCGATAGACGTCGACCGGCTCAGGCACTTCCGTGATATCAGGATTTTGGATCTGGCCGGTTTTCACACGAGGCACGCCCTGGCCGTTGATGAACAATTGGCCGTCCTTCATCTGGATCTTGTCGCCGGGCAGGCCGACGACGCGCTTGATGTAGTCGAGCGACGGATCCGGCGGGAACTTGAAGACCACCACGTCGCCGCGCTTCGGATCGGAACCCCAGATGCGGCCGGAAAAGATGTCGGGGCCGAATGGCAGCGAATAACGCGAGAAACCATAGGACCATTTGGTGACGAACAGATAGTCGCCTTCGAGCAAGGTCGGCCGCATAGAGCCGGACGGAATCGAGAAGGGCTGGAACAACAAGGTGCGGATGACCATGGCCAGCAGCAAAGCCTGGATGATGACGCTGACGATTTCGCCAAGCCCGCCGGATTTCTTCTCGGATTTTTCAGCCACGCTCATGTCGTCCTCGATTGTGCGTTGGATGGTATAGAGTCTCGGCGCGCGCTGGGCAACGTCAAGTCGGCGTTAGATAGCGGTCGTCTGATGCAATCAATGTGGCGCTTGTTCGGCGGGCAACGCCTCGATGATCACAAAGGCTTGAGCAAGCGGGAAATCATCGGTGATTGTGAGGTGGATCGCCGCTCTGTGCCCCTGTGGCAGGATTTTGGCCAGCCGTGCCGCCGCTCCCCCGGTCAGCGCCATGGTCGGCGCGCCGCTGGGCAGGTTGGCGACGCCCATGTCGCGCCAGAACACGCCCTGCGCCAGGCCGGTGCCAAGCGCCTTGGCGCAGGCCTCCTTGGCGGCGAAGCGCTTGGCATAGGAGGCTGCGCGGCCCTTGCGGCCTTCCGAGCGGACCTGTTCGACCTCGGTGTAGATGCGCTGGATGAAGCGCTGACCATGCCGTTCCAGCGACTTTTCGATGCGTCTGATGTCGATCAGGTCGCTGCCGATGCCGATGATCATTCCGCCGGAACTTCCCGTCCGCGGTGCCCGGCCTTATGCGCCCGCTCTGCCATGCGCTTCCTGCGCTGCTCGCGAAAGGCTGTCATCCCCCAGCGGGTGATGCCGTAGAAGATCAGCCCGAAGATCAGGCCGAGCGGCACAGCGCCGATCAGCATCGGCTCCAGCACCGGATGCCACAGTTTTGCAAACGACAGCGTGTGCATCATCTCACCAAGATGCGCAGGCGGTCCGTTCTTGGGCAGGCGCTCATGCAGGATCAGCTTGCCGACTTCCCAGGACGCTCCCCACAGCAGCGGGAAAGTCAGCGGATTGCCGAAGAATACCGCGCCGAGGGCGGCGGCCACCAGATTGCCGGCGACCACCCAGCAGAGCACGGCGGCGACGGCGAAATGGAAGCCGAGCGGAAAGAAGGAGGCGAAAACGCCGGCCGCGACGCCGGCCGCGACTGCATGCGGTGTCGCCTTCAGCCGCAGGATGCGCTTGGAGAAATATTGCAACGAGCGCGAAAACGAGCGGCGCGGCCACAGATAGGTACGCACCCGCTCCAGAATGCCATCAGGCTTTCGGCGTCGAAAAAGCACTCTGTTCCAGTTCCCGGTTCATCACGCCCAAATTGCAACCATCCCTGGCCGGGCGCGGTCGCTCCATCTTGCGCTTCGAGGGCGCAGAAAGGCAACAACGACTTTGATATAGCGACTGCCTTGCGGCGGAACAATGAAACGCCGCCGCGATGGTCTGCCGCAGGCGGGTAACAAGAGCGCCATTGGGGCGAAACTGAGGACAATATCGATGAAAGCTCCCCGACGACGGCAAGGCCCGCGCGAGACGACGCCGAGGCGGATAGATTATTCCCGATATTCGCTGACTTCGACCAAATTGCTGTCCGGATCGCGGAAATAGACCGACATCATCTTACCGCGGGCGCCGGTGCGCTCGACCGGACCGACTTCGATGGCAACGCCATTGGCTTCCAGACGGGCGCAAATCTCGGCAAGCGGCCTTGCGGCGACCAGGCAGAAATCGCCGGACCCAGGCATCGGCACCTTGGCTTTCGGTTCAAAAGTGTGCGTTGCCTGATGCAGATTGATCTTCTGCGATCCGAACAGCAACGCCGTCGGCCGCTCCGGCTCGTCGAGGCGCTTGAGGCCAAGCACCCGCTGGTAGAAGGCGCAGCTGTCCTCCACCGAGCGGACCGTCAGCACGAAATGATCGATGCCGGCGATCATGGTGATGTCCCCTAAATGTTGCGGCTACCCGGCTTGATCGCCAGGATGGCGGCAAGTTCCGGCGGCAGGCGGTCGGCGGGATAGGCCGGCACCTCATATTCGGCAAGCGCGATCAGCGGCACGCCGACATTGGTCTTGCCGGCCGAGCGGTCGATGATGCAGGCCGCCGCCACGACCTCTGCGCCAATCGCGCGCAGGCAGTCGATGGTTTCGCGGATCGAAAGACCAGTGGTGACGATGTCCTCGACGATGACGACGCGCGATCCCGGCGCGATCTCGAAGCGGCGCAGCCTGAACTCGCCGCCTTCGCGCTCGACCCAGATGGCAGGTACGCCGAGATGGCGCGATGTTTCATAGGCCGGGATCAGGCCGCCGATCGCCGGGCCGACGACATAGTCGATCTTGCCAGGCACCGCCTTGCGGATCTTTTCGGCCAGCGCCTTGCACAGGCGCTCGGTCTTGTCGGCATGCATGAAGACGCGCGCCTTCTGCAAGAAGACCGGGCTGCGCAGGCCGGACGTCAGGATGAAATGCCCCTCCAGAACAGCGCCCGCCTCGCGGAAAATGCCCAGCACCTCGTCGGTATTCATAACTCGCCCCATGTCCATGGTGAATGGTGAAATGGTGAATGGTGAATGGTGAATGGTGAATGGTGAATGGTAGTGAGAGCGCCTTCTTTCACTATTCACTACTCACTATTCACTATTCACCCATTCACACGCCGCGCATCGCTGACGCTCGAATTATCCTTGAGCTGCGACAGCAGCCGGTTGAGGTGCTTCAGATCCCAGACTTCGAGATCGATCAGCATTTCGGTGAAGTCGGGCGCGGTGCGCACCATCGACAGCGTATGAATGTTGGCGTCGTTGGAGGCAACGACCTGGGCGATGTCGGCGAGGGAGCCCGGCGCGTTGATGGCGGTGACCGAGACGCGCGCCGGAAAGCGCTCCTTGGTCTGCTCGTCAATGTCCCAGCGCACGTCGATCCAGCGCTCCGGCTGGTCGTCGAAGGCCTGCAGCGCCGGCGACTGGATGGGATAGATGGTGATGCCGGTGCCCGGCTGGACGATGCCGACGATGCGGTCGCCAGGCACGGCCCCTTCCGGCGCGAAACGCACCGGCAGGTCGCCGCGCACGCCGCGGATCGGCACCGCGCCATCGCGCGGCTGGTCCTTGTCCTTGCGCGCGGCTCGGGTGCCGGGCATCTGGAACAGCATGCCGGCGGCGTTGCGGATCTTCGACCAGCCCTCCTCGCGCTGCTTAGGGGCGCTGACGGTGACGCGCTCGTCCTTGTAGTCTGGGAAGACCGCCTTCATGACGTCGGTCGAGGCAAGTTCGCCGCGCCCGACCGAGGCCAGCACATCTTCGATGTCCTTGCGCGCCAGCCGGTGCAGCACCGGCTTCAGGCTTTCCTTGGTGAAGGTCTTGCCGGCGCGTTCGAAGGCGCGCTCGAGAATGCGGGCACCAAGACCTGAATATTGCTTGCGAATGGCGTTCTTGGTGGCGCGGCGGATGGCTGAACGCGCCTTGCCGGTGACCACCACCGATTCCCACGCCGCCGGCGGCACTTGCGCCTTGGAGCGGATGATCTCGACCTCGTCGCCGTTCTTAAGTTCCGTCATTAGCGGCATGATGCGGCCGTTGACCTTGGCGCCGACGCAGGTATCGCCGACATCGGTGTGCACGGCATAGGCGAAGTCGATGGGCGTGGCGCCGCGCGGCAGCGCGATCAGCATGCCTTTCGGCGTGAAGCAGAACACCTGGTCCTGGAACAGCTCCAGCTTGGTATTTTCGAGGAAGTCTTCCGGGTTGTCGCCTTCTGCCAGTTGCTCGATGGTGCGCCGCAGCCAGGCATAGGCGTTGGTCTCCTTCGAGATCGCATGGGCGGCGCCGTTCGTCTTGCCGCCGGTGTCCTTGTAGATCGAATGGGCGGCGACGCCATATTCGGCGATCTTGTTCATCTCGCGGGTGCGGATCTGCAGTTCGACGCGCTGACGCGAGGGGCCGACAATGGTGGTGTGGATCGAACGGTAGTCGTTCTGCTTGGGCGTCGAGATGTAGTCCTTGAAGCGGCCAGGCACCATCGACCATGTGGTGTGGATGGCGCCGAGCGCACGGTAACAGTCTTCGACGCTGTCGACGACGACGCGGAAGCCGAAGATGTCCGAGAGCTGCTCGAAGGACAGCGCCTTGGCCTCCATTTTGCGGAACACCGACCAAGGCTTCTTCTGCCGGCTCTTCACGCCGGCGTTGATGGCATGCTTTTCGAACAGCGCCGACAGCGCCTTTTCGATGTCGGTCAGCACACCCTTGTTGCGCTCGAATATCTCGGCAAGCCTGGCTGTGACGGCGCGATAGGCTTCCGGATTGATGAAGCGGAAGGCGATCTCTTCCAGTTCCTCGCGCATGCCTTGCATGCCCATGCGCCCGGCCAGCGGCGCGTAGATATCCATCGTCTCCTCGGCGATGCGCAGGCGCTTGGCCTCGGGCATATGGTCGAGGGTGCGCATGTTGTGCAAACGGTCGGCGAGCTTGACCAGCAGAACGCGGACATCCTCCGAGATGGCCAGCAACAGCTTGCGCAGGTTTTCCGCCTGCTCGGCCTTCTTGGAGACGAGATCGAGCTTCTTCAGCTTGGTCAGGCCTTCGACCAGCTTGCCCATTTCGGGGCCGAACAGATCGTCGATCTCGGCCCGCGTCGCGGTGGTGTCCTCGATCGTGTCATGCAGCAAGGCGACGGCGATCGTCGCCTCGTCCATGTGCATTTCGGTGAGGATGGCGGCGACTTCGAGCGGATGCGAGAAATAGGGATCGCCGGAAGCTCGCTTCTGGTGGCCATGCTTCTGCATGGCGTAGACATAGGCCTTGTTGAGCAGCGCCTCGTTGACGTCAGGCTTGTAGCGCGCAACGCGCTCGACAAGCTCATACTGACGCATCATGGGCGGGTTCTCACGGTGCTGAAATGATTGATGCGCCGCACTGATGTACGGCGCATCTCATAGATAGCCACGAAACTCACGGGACGGAAGTGCCGGAACCATATTCCCGGCAGGTCCAGGGCAGCGATTAGTAGTCGTCGCTCTTTTCCGGGGGCACCAGGCCCTCGATGCCGGCCAAAAGGTCTTCCTCGGTCATGCGATCGAAGGTGACGTTTTCTTCCGCGTCGTCGGCGTCGGTAGCTGCAACTGCGTTGCCGGTCTGGTCGGCGATCGCCTCGCCGTCGGCCTCGGGCTCGTCAACCTCGACATGCTTCTGCAGCGAGTGGATCAGATCTTCCTTGAGGTCGTCAGGCGACAGCGTCTCGTCGGCGATCTCGCGCAGCGCCACGACCGGGTTCTTGTCGTTGTCGCGCGGCACGGTGATCGGCGCGCCCTGGCTGATCTGGCGGGCGCGGTGGCCGGCGAGCAGCACGAGCTCGAAGCGGTTGTCAACCTTGTCGATGCAGTCTTCAACGGTTACGCGGGCCATTGATTGCCCCTTTCATGCCTGGATTTGATGGAAAACAGGCGCGGTCCATAACCCGAACGCCGCCGAAATACAAGCATTATGGCGCTGTGGCCTCGTGGGCTGGCGGATGCCAGTTTCTGGGCGCCGGTGAATGCCTTGCCGGCGAAGCCCGCCTACCGGCGACGACACGGCTCCGATCACAATTGCTTGCAGTGCGCCCCGGCACCCTTGGATTGCCGTAAAACTGGCGCTATCTCGGTTGACGATAGGTCAGCCGGCTTATTTACGAGCCCAGCGATATAACGACCCATTTCGATTAGTCCGCCACCTATTTCGAAAAAGGAATATTGCCATGTTCGACCCCCGTGAAAAGATCGCTCTATTCATTGACGGCGCCAATCTTTACGCCACGTCGCGCGCACTCGGCTTCGACATAGACTACCGCAAACTGCTATCCAGCTTTCAGAAGCGCGGCTACTTGCTGCGCGCCTATTACTACACCGCATTGGTCGAGGATCAGGAATACTCTTCGATCCGCCCTTTGATCGACTGGCTCGACTACAATGGCTTCAAGGTGGTGACCAAGCCGGCCAAGGAATTCACCGACTCGACCGGCCGCCGCAAGATCAAGGGCAATATGGACATCGAACTGACCGTCGATGCGCTCGAACTTGCCGATGTCGTCGACCACTATGTCATCTTCTCCGGCGACGGCGACTTCCGCACACTGGTCGAAGCGCTGCAGCGGCGCGGCCGCAAGGTCTCGATCGTCTCGACCATGGCTTCGCAGCCGCCGATGATCTCGGACGATCTGCGCCGCCAGGCCGACCATTTCATCGATTTGACCTCGCTGAAGAACGAGGTCGGCCGCGATCCCTCCGAGCGGCCGGTGCGCAGGCCCGAGCCGGCCGAAGTCGAAGAGGAAGACTATTGACGGCGCGGCCTTGGACGCCGCTCCCGAACCCGACCGCGACTGCCCCCTCTGCCCACGCCTGCATGATTTCATCGCAGACTGGCGGCAGCGCGAGCCGTCGTGGTTCAACGCGCCGGTGCCGACCTTCCTGCCGCCTGATGGCGAGGACGCCGTCGAGCTGCTGATCGTCGGGCTGGCGCCCGGCCTGCGCGGCGCCAACCGCACCGGGCGACCGTTCACCGGCGACTATGCCGGCGACCTGCTCTACTCAACGATGATCGCTCACGGTTTTGCCCGCGGCGAATTCAAGGCGCGGCCGGATGATGGGTTGCAGCTGGTCGGCACCGCGATCACCAATGCGGTGCGCTGCGTGCCGCCTGAAAACAAGCCGATCGGCGCCGAGATCGCCACTTGCCGCAGCTTTCTGGTGCCGACGATTGCACGCTTTCCCAAACTGCGCGCCCTGCTGGCGCTGGGCTCCATCGCCCACCAGTCGACCGTCAGGGCGCTGGGCCAGCGCGTCGCCGCCTATCCGTTCAAGCACGGCGGTCAGTTGCCGGCCGGCGGCGTCACGCTGTTTTCCAGCTATCACTGCTCGCGCTACAACACCAACACCGGTGTCTTGACGGAGACGATGTTCGTCAAGGTATTCAGCGAGATCGCGTCGTTCCTGCGGAACTAGACGCTGCCTCTCAAAATCCCTCGAGCACGATCTTGCCCTTGGCCTTGCCGGTCTCGATCAGCGCATGGGCGCGCTTCAGATTGGCGGCATTGATTGGGCCGAACGTCTCGCCCAGCGTGGTGCGGATGGTGCCGGCGTCGACAAGGCGCGCCAGTTCGTTGAGATGTTCGCCCTGCGCGGCCATATCGGGCGTTTCATACAGCGAGCGGGTGAACATCGGCTCCCAGTGGACCGAAACGCTCTTGCGACCCAGTCGCGGGTTTCGGGCCGCGATGCGGTGGCGATCATCGTCAGATCGGTCAGCTGGCGCGCGAGCTGGACCGCGATCGACCCGACGCCGCCGGCGCCGCCGACGATCAGGATGGTGTTCGCGGCGCCGATGACTAGCTTCTTCACATTGAGGCGGTCGAACAGCGCCTCAAAGGCGGTGATCGCCGTCGTCGGCAGTGCTGCCGCCTGCGCATAGCCGAGCGAGCCAGACTGGGCTCATCGCCCGCAAGCTCTATGCGCAGATGCCGCCGAAGGTCGAGTACAGCCCGACGCCTCGTGGCCGAAGCCTGGAGCCCGTGATCACCGTGCTGAAGGTCTGGGGCGATGCGAATGTGACGCTGGCGCCGGAGGTTTCCCAGGCCGCTTGAAGCGGAGGCGTGGCAACCGCTTGCGTTGGTCCGGCCCTCACACCGGCAGCAGCGCGTCCGGCTTCACGTCCGATATCGACGCATAGGTGTGCGTTTCCCTGACACCCGGCAGCGGCAGGATCACGCGCTTCAAAAAATCCTGATAGGCGGCCATTTCCGAAATGCGCGCTTTCACCAGATAGTCGAAGCCGCCCACGACCATATGGCACTCCAGCACTTCGGGGGCCTTTGCTACCGCTTCGGCGAAACGGTCGAACACATGCGGCGCCGCCTGGTCGAGCCTGACTTCGATGAAGACGAGCGTGCCGCGGCCGATCTTTTGCGGATTGAGCACGGCCCGGACCGCGGTGATGAAACCCTCACGGAAAAGGCGCTTCACGCGCTGGCTGGCGCCGGTCGGCGACAGGCCGACACGGGCTGCTAGGTCAAGCGTCGTGCGACGCCGTCCTCCTGCAGCAACCGAAGCAGGCTGCGATCGATGGCGTCGAGCTGATCGGATTCATGATTCACGTTTGCAGCGCCCATATCGCGTGACTTTCACTTCCACATTGCGAAAACAGCATATTTTGACGCACCATTTTCGACAATAGGCTGCGTTTTCAACGAAAGCCGTCTGGAGGAAGTACCCTTCCGCTGGCAGGATCGAGCGGGACAAGAATGCGCGTGACAGAGGACCGAAACACGAAGCCGGCAATCCTTGCTGGCCTGGCCATGATCGGCATCTACGCCGTGCAGTTCGTCGCCGCCCGCTTCAGCCTGCGGGAACATCTGACCGCGACCGATTTGGCAACGTTGCGCTTTGCCGGCGCCGGCATGGTCATGCTGCTGGTCGTCTGGAGAAACGGCCGGGCGACTGGCAAGGCATTGGGCTGGAGGCGTGCCTTGACGCTGGCGGCACTGGCCGGACTGCCCTACCCTATCATCATCAATTGGGGACTGACCTATGCGCCGGCAGCGCATGGTGCCGCACTTTGCCCTGCCTCGATCGTTTTCTTCTCATTCGTGCTGTCGCGCATCGCCACGAGGGAGAAAACCTCGCGCCAGCGAACCATCGGCGTCGCAGCCATCATCGCCGGGCTGATCCTGTTCATTGCACCCGTGCGCACTGGCGGCGGCATGAAGGATGTCCTCTTCGGCGATCTTCTGTTCGTCGGATCCGGCGCGATGTTTGCCACCTATGCCGTTCTCGTGCGGCGCTGGCGCGTCGATCCGGTTGCGGCGACCGCAACGGTGGTGCTGCTGTCATGCGTGCCGCTGCCGTTGCTCTATTTCTTTGCCCCAAGCGGCCTCCGCGCGGCATCAGTGGCCGAGATTGCCAGCCAGATCGTCATTCAAGGGTTTTTGGCAGGTGCGGCCGCCATGTTCCTGTACACCTATATCGTCCGGCAGCTGGGGTCGCAGGCGGCATCGCTGTTCATGCCATGCGTGCCGATCGCAACCGTGCTGATCGCGATGACGGTGCTCGGCGAGACGCCGACCGGCGCCCAGTTCGCCGCCGTACTGATCATGGCCGCGGGGATGGCTTTTTCGGCTCTTTCCAGGCCTGTTCCCAAGCCTGCGTAAGACTGCGGATGCCAAACTCAAGGCCAGCTGATTCGTTCAAGGCGATGGAGGCTTTTGCGAAGAGAGCGATGCGGGCGCAGCAAATAGCTCGGCCAGCGTTTGCTGCCCACCCTGCAGGACGTTGAGATCGACATCGCCCTCGATCCCGTCGACACGGCCCATATTGTGGTACTGCCAGTAAATCCAGCCGTCCTCGCTCGGCTTGAACGCCAGCGAGCGCAGCCAGCGCTGCCGCACTGCCATCTGTCCGGCATAGGCGTCCTCAGCCTCGTCGGTCAGGTAGATGATCGCCGGCTTGCCGAACGCAGCTTCAACCGGTCCGAGGAAGGCCTGGAGTTCCGCGCTCAGCTGCTCCGGCGACGGGCGTTGCGGGCAGTTGCCGCCGAATTCGATGTCGACGACCGGCGGCAGCAGCGGCTGGTCGTGCGGCACCACCGCGATGAAATTTTTCGCCTGGTCGGCGCCCGGCCGGCAGAAGGTGAAGAAGTGATAGGCGCCGACGGCAAGTCCGGCCGCGCGCGCCTCGCGCAGGTTTTTGGCGAAGGCATCGTCGACATGGTCGCCGCCCTCGGTCGCCTTGATGACAGCGAAGGCGACATCGTCGGCGGCAACGCGGCGCCAGTCGATCTCACCCTGATGATGGGAAACGTCGATACCCCTGACCGGATAGCTGTCACGATCGGGCGAGAAGGTCCGGAAATAGAAGAAGCCGCCTGCTGCGACGAGGCCGGCAAAGACCAGACTGGCCGCACCCCAGAGGATGATCCGGTTCTTCAAACCTTTCCCCATCGTGTTTTGCTGTTGCAGCTGTTCGAAACTTGAAAGCCGATGTCTGGCTTTTCTGGGGCTGCCTGAGATTCTAGCCGCGTTCCTTCATGAGCCGGCCCTTTTCGCGCGACCAGTCGCGCTGCTTTTCTGTCTCGCGCTTGTCGTGCAGTTTCTTGCCGCGGCCGACGGCGAGCAGCAGCTTGGCACGGCCCTGGTCGTTGAAGTAGATTTTCAGCGGAACCAGCGTCATGCCTTCGCGGTCGATGCTCTGCGCAAGTTTTGCCATCTCGCGCTTGTTGAGCAGCAGCTTGCGGCGCCGTCTGGGCTCATGGTTGAAGCGGTTGGCCTGCAGGTATTCCGGCAGATAGGAATTGATCAGCCAGATCTCGCCGCCCTCCACCGAGGCGTAGCTGTCCTGGATGTTGGCCTGGCCCTGGCGCAGCGACTTGACCTCGGTGCCGGTCAGCACAAGGCCGGCCTCGACGGTGTCGAGCACCTCATAGGAAAACCGCGCCTTGCGGTTTTCCGCAACGGTCTTGTTGTTGGGATCGGCTTTTCTGACCTGGTTCATGATGCGGAGAGGTGGCGCCTCATCCTTAATTTATCAAGCCGGCGTGCTTCATCGCCGCATCGATCTTCTCGGCGGTCGATGGCTCGATCGTCACCAGCGGCGAGCGCACCACGTTCTCGACCTTGCCAATCTTCGACAGCGCGTATTTGACGCCGCACAGGCCGGGCTCAAGGAAGATGGCCTTGTGCAGCGGCAGCAGACGGTCCTGCAATTCCAGCGCCTTGGCGCTGTCACCGGACAGTGTGGCTTCCTGGAATTCGGCGCACAGCCGCGGCGCGACATTCGACGTCACCGAGATGCAGCCGACACCGCCATGAGCGTTGAAGCCGAGGGCAGAGGCATCCTCACCTGAAAGCTGGATGAACTCCTTGCCGCAGGTGGCGCGCTGTTCGGACACGCGCTCGACCTTGCCGGTGGCATCCTTGACGCCGACGATGTTCTTGAAGTCGTGCGCCAGCCTGCCCATCGTCTCCGGCATCATGTCGATCACCGAGCGCGGCGGGATGTTGTAAATGATGATCGGCAGCTTGGTCGCCCTGGCGACGGCAGCGAAATGCTCGTACAAGCCGCGCTGTGTTGGCTTGTTGTAATAAGGCGTGACGACCAGAGCGGCGTCGGCGCCCGCCTGCTCGGCGTACTGCACCAGACCGACCGCTTCAGCGGTGTTGTTGGAGCCGGCGCCGGCGACGACCGGAGCGCGGCCCTTGGCCACATCGATGCAGACCTTGACGACATGGCGATGCTCGTCATGCGACAGCGTCGGCGACTCTCCGGTGGTGCCGACCGGGACGAGGCCCGTCGTGCCCTCGCCAAGTTGCCATTCGACGAAGGCGCGAAAGGCTTTCTCGTCGAAACGTCCGCTCTTTTCGAACGGCGTCACGAGCGCAGTAAGCGAGCCTCTCAGCATGTCGTCCAACTCCTTGGAACTTGTTTGTTTATGCGTGTCATCGTCCCAAAACCGGTTCCCGCTTTTGGGCGACATGCATCGGGCGCCTTCTAGCCGAAAGCGAAGCCGCGCACCATAGTCTCGACACTGTTGCGCGGCAAGCATGCCGATGGTGCCAGCAAGCGCAATTCGAACGGCCTCGATAACCCTTTGTTTACGAGCTCTTCACGACCTAAGTCTAGGCTCTCGGGCACCTGGGCTTGCCATCTAAAGTGCCGCAACAGGGAAAGATCAGGATCATGCCGGCCAGTCGGCCACTCCGCTTCATATTGCTTGGCGCCGTTGCCCTGCTGATAGTGGGAACGGCGGCAAACGAGAGCGTCGACGAGCAGACGACCTCATCGATCCCGATGCCTGACATGCAAGACAGAGCGCAGACCGATGCGCCCTCCGCCAATATCGCCGTGTTGAAAGGCAGTCTCGACGCGTTGGCGACCGGCGATATCGCCGCGGCACGAGCGGTGCGCGAAACATTGCCGGCCAGTTCGCTGGACCGCCATATCCTGGCCTGGGCGATCGCGCTCTATGGCGGCGACCGTGTGCCGAGCAGCGAGATTGCCGATACCGCAAAGATGTTGCCGAATTGGCCCGGCACCATCGCTCTGCGCAAGAACAGCGAGCGCGCGCTTTATCGCGAAAACCCCTCGCCGCAGACCGTGGTGAAAGCCTTTGACGGCAGCCAGCCGCTGACCTTTCAAGGCGTGGTCATCCTTGCCCGTTCTTATGTAGCTCTTGGCAACACCAAGGCTGCGCTTTCCGTGCTGTCGCCATTCTGGCGCACCGAGAAGCTGGAAGCCAGGGACGAGGCGGCCGTCAGCAAGGAGTTTGGCGCCATCATTCCGGCTGCCGACCATCGTTTCCGCATGGAGCGGATGTTTTATGCCGACCGGGAGAATTCGGCGCTGCGGGTCGCAACCCTTGCCGGCGCGCAACCGCTGGCCGATGCCTGGGCCGCCGCCTCGCGTGGCGACAAGAACGCGGCCAAGCTGTTGAAAGCAGTGCCTGCCGCACAGCAATCGGCCGGCTATTTCTTCGCGCAAGCCGAATATCTGCGCAAGCAGCGGAAGTTTGCGGACGCCGCCGCGGTGATGATGAAAGCGCCAACGAACCGCGACGCGTTGGTCGATCCCGATGCCTGGTGGGTAGAACGCCGCGTGCTGTCGCGCGCGCTGGTCGATCAGAGCGACTGGAAGACCGCCTACAAGATCGTTGCCGCGCATGCCGCCGAAAGCCCCGCCAGCGCCGCCGAGGCCGAATTCCACGCCGGCTGGTATGCGTTGCGCGGCCTCAACGATCCTGCGACGGCCTCGACCCATTTTGCCCGCATCGCCGATCTCGCGCAGGGGCCGATGTCGCTGTCACGCGCCTATTACTGGCTTGGCCGCGCGGCGGAAGTCGGCGGTCCCGGCAATGCGAAGGATTATTTCACCAAGGCGGCAGCCTATGGCACCACTTTCTACGGGCAGTTGGCGGCGGAACGGGTTGGCTTGCGCACGCTGAACATCGCCTATCCCGAGCCAAGCACTGTCGACCGCCAAAGCTTTGACGGCCGCGAAGCCGTCAGCGCCATCAAGCGGCTGCAGGAGGCGGGCTACGACCGCTATGCCGAGACGCTTTACCGCGACCTCGCCGGGCAGTTGACCAGCCCCGGCGAGCTGGCGCTGCTTGCCGTGCTGGCGGAAAAGCAGGGCAATCATTTCATGGCGCTGAAGATCGGCAAGATCGCCGGCGCGCGCGGCATCGATGTCGGCGCGCTGTCGCATCCGCTGGGCGTCATTCCCGACACCGCCGACATTTCCGGCTCGGGCAAGGCGCTGGCCTACGCGATCGCCCGCCAGGAAAGCGAATTCAATGTCGGCGCCGTCTCCAGCGCCGGCGCGCGCGGCCTGCTGCAGCTGATGCCGGGCACCGCCAAGCAATTGGCGAAGAAGGCAGGACTGAGCTTTTCCCAGGATCGGCTGACCAGCGATGCCGGCTACAATGCGACGTTGGGGGCTGCCTTCCTCGGCGAGCAGCTCGACCGCTTCGGCGGCTCCTATGTGCTGACCTTCGCCGGCTACAATGCCGGCCCCAACCGCGCCAGCCAATGGGTAGCCAAGTACGGCGACCCGCGCGGCAAGGGCATCGACGCCGTCGTCGACTGGATCGAGCGGATTCCCTACACCGAAACAAGAAGTTACGTGCAGCGCGTGATGGAGAATTACGAGGTCTACAAGATGCGTATTTCGGGGAAGTACGACATCGTTGGGGATTTGGTGAACGGGCGGGGTTGAGGCGGCAGAGCTGTCGCCATGGGCAGACGTTGGCTTCGCGCCCCCCTCTGGCCTGCCGGCCATCTCCCCCACGAGTGGGGAGATCAGCTGTCGTTGCCGATTTCGCCAATCTCCAACGTCGAAGGAAGGGCGTAGCGCCTGAACCGCCAATCTCCCCCCTCGTGGGGGAGATGTCCGGCAGGACAGAGGGGGGCGCTGTCCCTCCGACATTTCCAAGAGTGTCAGCTTGCCGACAACCCTCGATTTGACCGCTCCCACCCTCGCCTGTAGCAGACGGAGACAATCCGGCCAGGGAGTCCTTTCAATATGTCGAGCACCGACGGCTTTTCCGATTTCTTCTACACAGCGCCGGACGGCCTCAGACTTCACGCTCGCATCTACGGTGAGACAAACTCGGGAAACTGGCCGGTGGTCTGCCTGCCCGGCCTGACCCGCAACGCGCGCGACTTTCATGAGTTGGCGCTTTATTTGTCACAGCGGGCCGACAATCCGCGCAAGGTCATCGCCTTCGACTACCGTGGCCGCGGCCAGTCCGCTTACGACCCTGATATCGGCCACTACACTATCGGCATCGAGGCCGGCGATGTCCTCGCCGGGCTGGCTGCCCTGGACGTCGAGGAAGCGGCCTTCATCGGCACATCGCGTGGCGGACTGATCATCCACGTGCTCGGCGCGCTGCGGCCAGCCATACTGAAAGCCATAGTGCTGAACGACATCGGACCCGTGATCGAGGCCGCGGGGCTGGCCCATATCCAAACCTATCTCGACCCGGCACCGAAACCGAAGAGCCGCCATGAGGCGATCGATGCGCAACGCGTCGCGCACGGCGCGGATTTTCCCGCTCTGACCGCGGCGGATTGGGAGCGGATGGTGTCGGCCCTCTACCGCGAGACGGACGAAGGCCTCCTGTTGCCGGATTTCGACCCCCAACTGGTCGAGACGGTGGCGGGCCTCGACCTCAGCAAGCCGTTGCCGGATCTGTGGCCACAGTTCGAGGCGCTGGCGGCGATACCTTTGCTTGCCATTCGCGGCGCCAACTCGAAACTCTTGTCGGCCGACACACTCGACGAGATGCAAAAGCGTCATCCCGGCATGGAAGCGACCACCGTCGAGGGCCAAGGCCATGCCCCCTTCCTGGAGACAGGCAACCTGCCGGGCGCTATCGCGGCCTTCCTGGATGGAGTACTAAATACGGCCCAGGAACAGTAAACCCCAAGATCAAATATGATCCTGGGGTTACCATGGCAGTATATGAAAGCCTTGGGTAACTATTTGGCTTTCGAGCTTTTCCGGGGCGTCTTGGGTGCCTTCGCCGCTGCCGTTTTGCTCTTTTGGGCAGGCGTTGGCACTGAGGCCGTGGTCAGCGGCGATGCGAAGGCCGAGCTTTTTCCATCGCCGGACAGCCCTTCGCCGCGTGGTGCCTCCAGCACGACGACGCAGCCGTCGAGATCGTTGGTGGCCAGATGTGCGTAGCGCATGGTCATCGAAAGCGTCTGGTGGCCAAGCCACATCTGCACGCGGCGGATGTCGATGCCGCCCTGGACCAGACGTGAGGCGCAGGTGTGACGCAAGATGTGCGGCACCACCTGGTCGTCGGCGCCGAGGCCGACCTCGGCCTTGGCATCGTTCCAGATGGCGCGAAACTGGGCCTGGCTGAGTTTGGTGAACGGGCCTTTGGGCCGGCGGCCCTCCGAGGGCGGCAGTTTGATCACCTCCTTGACCCGCTCGGTCATCGGGATGGTGCGGCTGCGGCCGGATTTGGTGATCCAGAACGAGACGCGGTGTTCCTGGATGTCGTTCCAGATCAGTCCGAGCGCCTCGCCGAGACGGCATCCGGTGTCCACGAGAAAGCACGAAAGACGGTAGGCGTCTTCGCTGCGGGTCCTTATGGCGGCGAACAGCCTTGCTTCTTCGTCCCTTTCGAGGAAACGAATTCGTCCCGCCCGCTCCTTCTGGCGGCGGAACTCGGGCAGGCTGTGGATATCCCCCATCTTGTAAGCCTTGCGCAGCAGTTTGCTGAGGGCAGCCATCTTTCGATTGATGGTTGCGTTGCTGTTGCCGCGCTGGCGCAAGGTGCCGATAAGATTGTCCAGGGTGCTCTGGTCGAAGGCGCTGAACCGTTCTCCGAGGAGAATCTCGTCTATTTCGCCGATGAAGGAGCTGACATTGTATTTATGTCGCCCATCATCCCAGAGTATGTCTCGGTACGCTGAAAAAAGCTCTCCGACCCGGTGCGACTTTACTTCTCTAATCTTGTTGTAGCTGTATTTTATCTTCGCATTTTGAGAAGAGAACATTGAGAAATGTTCGGAGGGGTCGCCCTCTTGTATCGCGTCGATGGTCATAAATTGCCACACCCCCGAGTGGATAGAGTCAGACCTACCCGCTTGGAAGCGTCCTTTCAAGAGATTTAATCACGCAGTTGTGAATTCATCCGCCCATCAGCGGATCCCACGAACGCACCCTACGGACTGTTCAGCTGCCGATTCCCCCTGTTCCTTCTGCTTGTCTTGTCCAGTCACGAAACAAAAACAGCCCGGGCGTTTATGCGCCCGGGCTGGTATTCACCTGTATAAAGCCAGCCCTTAGAACGAGCGCTGGAAGCGGAGCATGCCGCCGATGGCGTCGTCGCCATCAGTAATACCGGTCCAGTTGTGGTTCGTGCCAAGGGTATCGACCTCATCGATCTTGCCTGCATTGACGTAGTCAACTTCGGCAGTGATCGTGAACCCGGGAACGACGTCGTAGGCGATGTTGGCTGCGATGCCGAGGTTTTCACCTTCGTCATACGAAACCTGAGCGTTGAACGAGGTCTTCTCGTTGATGGTGTAGGTGCCACCACCCCAGACTGCCCAGTTGCCATCCCACGGCTTGTAGAAGCCGCGGCCGCCGGCCGGGAACGCGTAGCCCGTATCCGTCAGGTTGTCGTCGGTGCCGTAGCCGCCCATGATGAAGAGCGACAGGTTCTGCATCGGGGTGATGTCCAAACGCACCTTGCCGGAGACTTCTTCATAGTTGCTGTCGTAAGCGATGACGCCGGTGATGGCGCCCCAGCCCTGCGTGTACTTCAAGCCGCCGACGACATGCGGAACGTAGCTGTCGATCGTGCCCACGCCGTAGGAACCGGCAGTACCGCCGCCCGCGCCTTCTTCGAGCGAGATCACGGCCGAGAAGCCGTTGCCAGCATCGAAATAGTACTGGATGACGTTGGTATCGAAATCACCGTAGGGAACCAGCGTATCCTGGATGACGTTGCCGGCATAGCCGATGAACGTGTTGAAGGCCGATTCGTCCTTACCGACGCGCAGGCCACCGAGCTGGATCCAGGCGAAGTTCAGCGAAACGGTGTCGCCGTTGCCAGCCGCATTGATGCTGGGGCCGACGGGGCCAACAGGATCCGCGCCCGCATCGCGATTGTTGTTCTGGAAGTTGAAACGGGTCTCGGTGTAGGTCTTCAAGGTGCCGAGCTCGGTTTCCTGGCCGGTCCAGGTCTTCAGCGAGAAACGGGCGTGCTTGAACCAAGTGTCGTTGCTGCCACCGTCCTCAACGTCGGCAGACGTCGCACCGTCGAACGAGCCGACGTCGCCGGCGCCGATGTCGTAGCGGATATAGCCGCCGATGCGCAGGCAGGTTTCGGTGCCGGGAATGTAGAAGTAGCCCGAGCCGTAAACGTCGCAAATCTTGACGTATTCAGCCGGTTCCGGCTCGGCGACGACGACGGCGTCGGCGGCGCGCGCACCGGAAACTGCGATCAGGGCCGCAGCGGAGCCGAGAAGAAGGCTCTTAATGTTCATTTTCTGACCTCCAGTCAAAAGTTAAAAAACGGGTCTGGGTATTCTTTGCTGAAGGACAGCGTTCCCTGCCCCATCCCCACTACCGAAAAAGATGCGCACCGCGCCGCTCCTTCGAAATCGACATTACCCATGAGGCGGCGGCGTTCAACCATGATCGTACCGGCGAAAGGGCTGTGCGGGCGCTATCCCGATGCGTTGTTGCACAAATGACACGATTTGGCCTCAGTCAGAAAGCTCTCATTAACTATCGAAGGGCCGCAAGCCTTTGCCGCAGCGCCGGAATGCGGCCGAATCCGGCGAGGAACGGCCGAGATTGCGGCCATGTCGCCGAGTCGCCAGCCAGGGAACTGCCGCAGAATCGCCGCATGCAAAAGGCTGCGCTGCGGCCGAATCCGGAATTTTCAGAGATAATGGCGCCGGCTTGTTGATTGTGCCGGCGCTTTTCTTTATCCAGCGGCGCAACGGAGAGGTGGCCGAGTGGTCGAAGGCGCTCCCCTGCTAAGGGAGTAGAGGTCAAAAGCTTCTCGTGGGTTCGAATCCCATCCTCTCCGCCATCCTGCTTCGCTCTTCGAGCTTCGCAGGACAAGCCCAACCCTCAGCGCGAAGCAGGATGGCGGAGAGGATGCCCTCCGAAGCCTTGGCGTAGGAGGGCCGGACCGTGTGGTGTGCTACGGGCCGCACAGCGTAAGCCCAGAGAACCCCTTGCAAAATTCGATTGGCAGTCCTGCTTCGCTCTTCGAGCTTCGCAGGACAAGCCCAACCCTCAGCGCGAAGCAGGAAGGCGGAGAGGATGCCCTCCGAAGCCTTGGCGTAGGAGGGCCGGACCGTGTGGTGTGCTACGTGCCGCACAGCGTAAGCCCAGAGAATCCCTTCCAAAATTCGATTGGCAGTCCTGCTTCGCTCTTCGAGCTTCGCAGGACAAGCCCACCTCAGCGCGAAGCAGGATGGCGGAGAGGATGCCCTCCGACACCCGGCAAAGGAGAGCAGCTCATGTGGTATGTGTATCTTCTGGAGAGTGCGGCTGCCGAAGGCGAACGCTATATCGGCATAACGACGGACCTGAAACGACGGCTTGTCGAGCACAATGCGGGGAAATCCAGCCATACATCCAAGTTTCTGCCGTGGCGGATCGTCACCTATATGGCCTTTTCGAACCAGGCCAAGGCAGCTTCATTCGAGCGCTATCTCAAATCCGGTTCAGGGCATGCTTTCGCAAACAAGCGCCTGTGGTGATGGCCGCATCACCCGCAGCAAAGTCCATTTTTCAATAAACCTCAACAATAACAACTGATTACAGCGAAAACGCCTGTCGCCGGCTTCACTGTCTTGTTCGATTCTGACTGGAGGTCAGAAAATGAACATTAAGAGCCTTCTCCTCGGCTCCGCTGCGGCCTTGATCGCAGTTTCCGGTGCGCGCGCCGCCGACGCCGTCGTCGTCGCCGAGCCGGAACCGGCTGAATACGTCAAGATCTGCGACGTCTACGGCGCCGGCTACTTCTACATTCCCGGCACCGAAACCTGCCTGCGCATTGGCGGCTATGTCCGTTACGACATCGGTGCCGGCGACGTCGGCTCGTTCGACGGTGCGCGGTCGTTCGACCATAAGGATGGCGACGAGCAGGATACCTTCTACAAGAATGCCCGTTTCACGCTGAAGACCTGGACCGGCCAGGAAACCGAACTCGGCACCTTGAAGACCTACACCGAGACCCGCTTCAACTTCGGCAATCGCAACGGCTACCCGTCGGCAGACGATCCGACGACCGAAGCAGACGAGTTCAACTCCAACCCTGCCGGCAACAAGAACGTTTCGCTGAACTTCGCCTGGATCCAGCTCGGTGGCTTGCGCGTCGGCAAGGACGAATCGGCCTTCGACACGTTCATCGGCTACGCCGGCAACGTCCTTCAGGATACGCTCGTTCCCTACGGCGATTTCGACACCAACGTCGTCCAGTACTACTTCGATGCGGGCAACGGCTTCTCGGCCGTGGTCTCTCTCGAAGAAGGCTCCGGAACCGTTGGCACCATCGACAGCTACGTTCCGCATGTCGTCGGCGGCGTGAAGTACACGCAGGGCTGGGGCGCCATCACCGGCGTCGTCGCTTATGACAGCAACTACGAAGAAGTCGCCGGCAAGGTGCGTTTGGACATCACCCCGATGCAGAACCTGTCGCTCTTCATCATGGGCGGCTACGGCACCGACGACAATTTGACGGACTCGAGCTATGCGATCGACGCCGGCGGCCGCGGCTTCTACAAGCAGTGGGGCGGCAACTGGGCTTTCTGGGGTGGTGGCACCTACACCATCAACGAGAAGACCTCGTTCAATGCCCAGGTCTCGTATGACGAATGGAAGAATCTCGGTGTTGCCGCCAACATCGCCTACGACGTTGTTCCCGGCTTCACGGTCACGGCCGAAGTCGACTACCTCAATGCAGGCAAGTTCGACGACGCCAATTTCTCCAACTTCACCAACGCCGACAAGAAGAGCAGCATCGGCGGTCTCCTCCGCTTCCAGCGCTCGTTCTAAGACGCTCAGCCTGGCTGAAAATCGAACCCGGCGGGCAACCGCCGGGTCTTCTTTTTGAAGCGCCCGTCGCCATTGGCTGCAGTGCTGGCCTTCAAAAGGGTTGCCGCCTACCGGCGGTCAGGTCGTAGAGCGTGGCCACCCGCGCCGATTTCATCACGGGCGTGATGGCCACTATTTCCAGCCGCGCCAGAACTTGCGCCGTCCTATTGGGCACGCTAGCAAGAAGGCCCATCTTCTCGTGAGCCTTTGCCATGCGCCAGCGCCCTGCCCTCACGCCGCTTGTCGGCGCGCTTCCCTCGACGGTGCCGTTTGTCGGACCGGAAGCGCAGGAGCGCGAGCGCGGACGTGCTTTTCGCGCCCGCATCGGCGCCAATGAAAGCAGCTTCGGGCCTTCGCCGCGCGTTATCGCCCGTATGGAGCGCGTCGCGCGTGACCAGTGGATGTATTGCGATCCCGACAATTACGATCTGAAGCAGGCTGCGGCCCGCCATCTCGGCGTCGGCGCCGAAAACGTCGTGGTCGGCGAAGGCATAGACGGGCTGCTCAGCCTGGTGGCGCGCATGTATGTCGCGCCCGGCGACGCAGTGGTCACCTCGCTCGGCGCCTATCCGACCTTCAACTTCCACATTGCCGGCGTCGGCGGCCGGCTGGTCACGGTGCCTTACGAGAACGACAAGGAAAGCCTGGACGGCCTGCTCAAGGCAGTCATCAAGGAGAAGGCGTCGCTGGTCTATCTCTCCAATCCGGACAATCCGATGGGCAGCTGGTGGGAAGCAGGAGATATCACCCGCTTCGTCGAAGCGTTGCCGGAAACCACCATGCTGGTGCTCGACGAGGCCTATGGCGAATTGGGGCCGGCCTCGGCGCTGCCGCCGATCGATGTCGCGCGACCCAATGTCATCCGCATGCGCACCTTCTCCAAGGCATACGGGCTGGCCGGCATACGCTGCGGCTATGCGGTGGCGGAAGCCGAGGTGATCCGTGACTTCGAGAAGATCCGCAACCATTACGGCGTCAGCCGCATGGCGCAGATCGCCGGCGTCGAGGCGCTGGCCGACCAGGACTGGCTGCACAGCGTGGTGGCGCGAGTCGCTGCCGGCCGCACACGTATAGCCGGGATTGCGGAGACGAACGGGCTGAAGCCGCTGCCATCGGCGACCAATTTCGTCACCATCGACTGCGGCCAGGACGGCGCCTTCGCACTGAAAGTGCTGCAAACCCTTTTGTCGCGCGACGTTTTCATCCGCAAGCCGATGGCGCCAAGGCTCGAACGTTGCATCCGCGTCAGCGTCGGCCTCGATCATGAACTCGACATCTTTGCCGAGGAACTGCCCGGCGCACTCGCCGCGGCGCGGGGAAACTAGCCCCGCCGATTGCCATCGCAACAGAGCCTGCCGAGGCCGCCAAGGCCAAAACAGAATCAGCCGCGACCCCGACTCCGTCGATCCAGCAGCAATCCGACACTCAAGCCTGTTGCTTTCGTCCGATTCCGCGCCAGTTTCTGTGCATGGGAGGCAACGATGGATGACCGGCAAAGGGCAGTGCAGGCGCGTGTGCATGGCAAGGTGCAAGGCGTCGGCTACCGGATGTGGGCGCGAGGCGAAGCGACAGGGCTTGGCCTCGTAGGTTGGGTACGCAATGAACGAGACGGCACCGTGACGACCTGGATTGCCGGTGCCGATGCTGCGGTTTCCACAATGATCGAACGGCTGCGGCAAGGACCAACGGGATCCTCGGTTTCGAAGGTCGAGACCGAGGAATTCGAAGTCCTCGACGCGCCCGTGGACTACCGGATCATCGTTAGACGGTTCTTATCGCCCACTTGAATTAATTGAACGTTCGTTTTATTCTTGCTGCATTCAGGGAGGCGATCATGGCACGCACAACGGGATCCGACGGCGAAAAAACTGAAGCGGCCGTCCGCGAGGCAGCGGTCAGCCTGATCGCCCGCTTCGGCTATGAGGCGACGTCGATGCGGCAGCTTGCCGCCGAGGTCGGCGTCCAGGCGGCCGCGCTCTACCGCTATTTTCCGACCAAGGGAGACCTGCTGTTCACGCTGATGCGCGAACATATGGAAGGGCTGATCGAAGCGTGGGACGCCGCACGCCCCGACGCTGCCGATCCGGCAACGCGGCTTGCCGCCTATGTCGAAAACCACATCGCTTTCCACATCGAGCGCCGCCACTCCACCCATGTCTCGAACATGGAATTGCGCAGCCTGTCACATGACCGGCTGACGCAGATCCTTCGCATGCGCACCGCCTATGAGAAGGAGTTGCGCGCCATCCTGCGCGACGGCGCGGAGGCCGGCGCCTTCAGTGTCGATGACACCGGGCTCACTGCCATGGCGCTGATCCAGATGATGACCGGCGTCATCGTCTGGTTCCGGCCGGGCGAGCGGCTGTCGATGGCTGAAGTCACGGCGACATATCTTTCAATGACAATGCGCCTGGTTGGCGCGAACATAGACGGCAAGACTTACAGCGCCGCGCGTCCCTTCGGACGCGCAAAGGACGCTGTAGCATTTTGATTTCGCGCATGATCCTTTCCGAAAATCAAAGTTGATTTCGGGGTCATGCGGCAGGAGGGAACGGCATGTACACGAACACACTCAGCTTCGGGCATGACGAGGACATCGAGGCGCTGCGCGATCTGGTGCGCCGCTTTGCCCAGGAGAAAATAGCGCCGATCGCCGCCGAGATCGACCGCAGCAATCAATTCCCCGCGCATCTGTGGAAAGAACTCGGCGCGCTCGGCCTTCTCGGCATCACCGCCGATCCCGATTTCGGCGGCAGCGGCATGGGCTATCTTGCCCACGTCATTGCGGTGGAAGAGATTTCGCGCGCCTCGGGCTCGGTTGGTCTCTCCTACGGCGCCCATTCGAACCTCTGCGTCAACCAGATCAACCGCTGGGCGACGCCGGCTCAGAAGGAGAAATTCCTGTCGGCATTGTGCTCGGGCGAAAGGGCAGGTGCGCTGGCCATGTCGGAATCGGGCGCCGGCTCCGACGTCGTCTCGCTCAAGCTGCGCGCCGAAAAGCGCAACGACCGCTATGTGCTCAACGGCTCGAAAATGTGGATCACCAACGGCCCCGATGCCGAAACGCTGGTGGTCTACGCCAAGACCGATCCCGAGCGGAAATCGCGCGGCATCACCGCCTTCATCGTCGAAAAGACCATGGCCGGCTTCTCGGCATCGCCAAAGCTCGACAAGCTCGGCATGCGCGGCTCCAACACCGGCGAACTGGTGTTCGACAATGTCGAGGTGCCCTATGACAATGTGCTGCATGAGGAGGGCCGCGGCGTCGAGGTCCTGATGTCGGGCCTCGACTACGAGCGCACCGTGCTCGCCGGCGGCCCGCTCGGGCTGATGGCGGCGAGCCTCGACGTTGCCGTCCCCTATGTGCATGAGCGCAAGCAGTTCGGCCAGCCGATCGGCGAGTTCCAGCTGGTGCAGGGCAAGCTCGCCGACATGTATTCGACGATGAACGCCGCGCGCGCGTACGTTTATGCCGTCGCGGCTGCCTGCGATCGCGGCCAGACGACACGCAAGGATGCCGCCGGCTGCGTGCTGTTTGCCGCCGAGAAGGCGACGCTGATGGCGCTCGACGCCATCCAGCTGCTTGGCGGCAACGGCTATACCAACGAGTATCCGACCGGCCGGCTGTTGCGCGACGCCAAGCTCTACGAGATCGGCGCCGGCACCAGCGAGATCCGCCGCTGGCTGATCGGGCGCGAGATCATGGCGGAAGGGGTTTAGCATGGCCGTACTCCAAACCCAGATCTCGCCCTCCTCCGAAACCTACCTCGCCAATGCCGAGCGCATGCGGGCGCTGGTTGCCGACATTGCGGACAAGGCGGCAACCGTCGAGCGCGGTGGCTCGGAGGAGGCGCGCGAGCGTCATGTTTCGCGCGGCAAGCTGTTGCCGCGCGAGCGGCTGGCGCAGTTGCTCGACACCGGCTCGCCTTTCCTCGAGATCGGCCAGTTCGCGGCATGGTCCATGTATGGCGAGGAGATTTCCTCGGCCGGCCTCGTCGCGGGCGTCGGCCGTGTCGAAGGCACCGAGGTGATGGTCGTGGTCAACGACGCCACGGTGAAGGGCGGCACCTATTATCCGCTCACGGTGAAGAAGCATTTGCGCGCACAGGAGATCGCGCTGCAAAACAATCTGCCTTGCGTCTATCTGGTCGACAGCGGCGGCGCCAACCTGCCTAATCAGGACGAGGTGTTTCCCGATCGCGAGCATTTCGGCCGCATCTTCTACAACCAGGCCAACATGTCGGCGGCCGGCATTCCGCAGATCGCCTGCGTCATGGGCTCATGTACTGCGGGGGGCGCCTATGTGCCGGCAATGTCGGACGAGACGATCATGGTTCGCAACCAGGCGACCATTTTTCTCGGCGGCCCGCCTCTGGTGAAGGCGGCTACGGGTGAAGATGTCAGCGCCGAGGAGCTTGGCGGCGCCGACGTGCACACCAGGCTGTCCGGTGTCGCCGACCACTATGCGCTGGACGACGAACATGCGCTGGCCATCTGCCGGCGCATCGTCAAAAATCTCAACCGGCGCAAGACTGTAAGCCTGACCTTACAGAAACCCATGCCGCCGCTTCATGACGCGCAGGAGCTCTACGGCATCGTGCCGACGGATCTGCGCCAGCCCTATGATGTGCGCGAGGTGATCGCGCGCGTCGTCGACGGCTCCGAGTTCGACGAGTTCAAGCAGAATTACGGCACCACGCTGGTCACCGGCTTTGCCCATCTTCAGGGCATGCCGGTCGGCATCATCGCCAACAATGGCGTGCTGTTTTCCGAAAGTGCTGTGAAGGGCGCGCATTTCATCGAACTGTGCTGCCAGCGCAAGATCCCGCTGATCTTCCTGCAGAACATCACCGGCTTCATGGTCGGGCGAAAATACGAGGCCGGCGGCATCGCCAAGGACGGCGCCAAGCTGGTGATGGCGGTCGCCACCGCCAAGGTGCCGAAGGTGACGATGATCATCGGCGGGTCGTTCGGCGCCGGCAATTACGGCATGTGCGGACGCGCCTACTCGCCGCGGTTCCTGTGGATGTGGCCGAACGCGCGCATTTCGGTGATGGGCGGCGAACAGGCGGCGACCGTGCTGGCGGTGGTCAAGCGCGAGGGCATCGAGCGCAAGGGCGGTGAGTGGAGCGCGGACGAGGAAGCGAAATTCAAGAAGCCGATCCTGATGAAATACGAGCATGAGGGCCACCCGCTCTACTCCTCGGCGCGGCTATGGGACGACGGCATCATCGACCCGGCGAAAACGCGCGAGGTGCTGGCGCTCAGTCTGTCGGCCGCGCTCAACGCCGGAATCGAGGAAACGAAGTTCGGCGTGTTCAGGATGTAGGATGAGCAAGTTCGGCGAACGGATACATGTCCACACCGGCGACATCACCAGGCTTGCGGTCGATGCCATCGTCAACGCCGCCAATTCCTCGCTGCTGGGCGGCGGCGGCGTCGACGGCGCCATTCACCGCGCCGCCGGCCCGGAGCTCGAATTAGAATGCCGGATGCTGAACGGCTGCAATGTCGGCGAAGCAAAGCTTACCAAGGGCTATCACCTGCCGGCACGTTACATCATCCACACGGTCGGACCTGTCTGGCAAGGCGGCGGCAAAGGCGAAGCCGGGCTGCTCGCCTCCTGCTATATCAGGTCGCTCGAAATCGCCGCCGCCAGGGATTGCCGGACTGTGGCATTTCCGGCGATCTCCACCGGCATCTACCGTTATCCGAAAAATGAGGCGACGCAGATTGCCGTTGGCATCGCAGGTACCTTCGTCGGACAGAACTCAACGCCCGAAACAGTTATTTTCTGCTGCTTCGACGAGCCAACAGCTCAACTATACCGACAAGCCGTTGCTGCCATTGGAGGATGCTAGTCTGCATGGATAAGATGGTTCATCCACCTACGCAAAAGCAATTTTCGGTGAGCAGGCTGGCGGTACTGGAGAATAGACGCTATTGTTCATCCCGCATTGGGCAACGGGGATGGGGTAAAGATGAGGCCGAAATATTCGGGAAAAACGACTGCGTCGGTACTTGCAGTCTTGCTTATATTTGCGGTACCCGGCGTTGGCGCCGCGGCATCGCTGGCGGGAAGCAAAGGCGACATCCATTTCTATCCGTATTTGCCGAAAAGCCCGAAAGACCAGTGCACCATGGCTTACAACGCCTATGTGGCCGCCGGCGGCCATTCGGCCTATGCGACCACGCCCTATGCCCGGATCCGTTCGTTGTACATCATCTGCGGCTCGGGCTTGAATGCACCGTCACAGAAGGCTGCCGAAGAACGGGCGATGAAATCCTGCGAGTCTGCCCGCAGCCATTACAAGGTCATTACAGGGGCTGGCTGCGAAGTTGCGGCATCGAAGTAGGCCGACAAGCATCGGCTTGGGCATTTTTCAAATGGGCGGCGCAAGATGAAATCGGCACGCATCAAACGAATTACTGTATCGATGCTTGCCGGCCTGCTCGTATTTACGGCACCCGGTATCGGGGCGGCTGGATCGCTGGCGGGCAGCAAGGGAGACACCCGATTTTGGCCTCCGTTGTCACTGAATCCAAAGGAGCCCTGCACGAAGTCGTACAACGCCTATGTCGCGGCGAGTGGCCACTCGGCCTACGCGACCACATTCTACTCGCGCGTCGACGATCTTTACATCATCTGCGGTGCGCGGCTGAACGCGCCATCTCAGAAGGCCGCGGAAGAGTTGGCGTTGCGAAGCTGTCAGGTTGGCCTGAAAAAGTGGAAGGTTCAGACCGCGAGCGGCGGCTGCAAAATCGCGGCTTCGAAATAGGCTCATTCCTGCCAGACCGGCGCCGCCCGAGACAAACTCTGGAGGCTCCATGTTCGCCAAGATCCTGATCGCCAATCGCGGCGAGATCGCCTGCCGGGTGATACGCACGGCCAGGAAGATGGGAGTGCGCACCGTTGCCGTCTATTCCGACGCGGACGCCAAGGCCCTGCATGTCAAAATGGCCGACGAGGCAGTGAGTATCGGTGCCTCGCCGGTCGGCGAAAGCTATCTGCGCGGCGACAAGATTGTTGCGGCGGCGCTGGCGACCGGCGCCGAAGCAATTCACCCCGGGTACGGCTTCCTCTCGGAAAACCCCGATTTCGTCGACCTGGTGGTGGCGGCGGGGCTCACATTCATCGGCCCGTCGGCCGCCTCGATCCGCGCCATGGGGCTGAAGGATGCGGCCAAGCGGCTGATGGAAAAGGCCGGCGTGCCGGTGGTGCCGGGCTATCATGGCGAGGCGCAGGAGATCGTGCTGCTGGCGTCCAAGGCGCGTGAGATCGGCTATCCCGTGCTGATCAAGGCGCGCGCCGGCGGCGGCGGCAAGGGCATGCGCTGCGTCGAACATCCCGAAGATTTTTCGGAAGCGCTGTCAGGCGCACGGCGCGAGGCCAAGGCCGCGTTCGGCGACGATCGCGTGCTGGTCGAAAAATACGTCGACAAGCCGCGCCACATCGAGGTCCAGGTGTTCGGCGACAATTTTGGCAATGCCGTGCATCTCTACGAGCGCGACTGCTCGGCGCAGCGCCGCCACCAAAAGGTGATCGAGGAAGCGCCGGCGCCCGGCATGACGCTGGCGCTGCGCGAGGCGATGACGGAAGCGGCGGTCAAGGCCGCCAAGGCGATCAGCTATTCCGGCGCCGGCACCATCGAATTCATCGTCGATGCCTCGCAAGGGCTGAAGGCCGACCGCTTCTGGTTCATGGAAATGAACACCCGCCTGCAGGTCGAGCATCCCGTCACCGAAATGGTCACCGGCACCGACCTGGTCGAGTGGCAGTTGCGGGTAGCCGCCGGCGAAAAGCTGCCGAAGACGCAGAGCGAAATCACGCTTTCCGGCCACGCCTTCGAGGCGCGCATCTATGCCGAGGACGCGGCGAAAGGGTTTCTGCCGGCGACCGGCACGCTGCATCACCTGGCGTTTCCCGACAACGCGCCCGAAGGCGCCAGCATGCGCATCGAGACCGGCGTGCGGGCCGGCGATGCGATCTCGCCCTTCTACGATCCGATGATCGCCAAGCTGGTCGTCCACGCCAAGGACAGGCAGGCGGCGCTCGATGCGCTCGGGACTGCGTTGTCGCAGACCGAGATTGCCGGCTCGACCGTCAACACCGCCTTTCTCGCGGCACTTGCCGCGAACGCCGATTTTTCGGCCGGCGACGTCGATACCGGCCTGATCGGCAGGCATCAGGAAGCGCTGACCGCGGTCGCCCCGCCGAGCAGCGAGATCGTTGCCGCGGCGGCCCTTGCCGCGGCGGGCGCCGGTGCCTTGCCGCCGTCGAACGATCCGTGGTCGTCGCTTGCCGGCTATGCGCATTTCCACAGCATTGCGCGCCGCACGCGCCTGCGGCATGGCGAGGACGATATACTGGCGCGTGTTTCAGTGCGGCCGGACGGGCGCTTCGAGGTGGCGCTGGACGCGCCCTATGACAGCGTCAATTCGCATGATCTTCGCGCCGCCCCTCGCCTTGCCCGCTGGCCAGGCCACGTCACCGTGTTCGAAGGCGCCGTCGGCTACAGTTTCCTCGTCCCGGATCCGCTGGCGCGAACCGACGAGGCGGCCGCCGCTTCCGGCAGCCTGCGCGCGCCGATGCCGGGCCTGGTCAAGCTGGTGCGCGCGGCAAAGGGCGAAAGGGTGATCAAGGGCCAGCCGCTATTGATCCTGGAAGCGATGAAGATGGAGCACACGATCGCGGCCAGCCATGACGGCGTGATCGCCGAGATCGCCACAGAGGGCGCGCAGGTCACCGACGGAACGGTGCTGGTGCGCTTCGTTGAAGAGGCTTCATAGCCGGCTGGAGGCTTGAACAAAAATGGCCGGGACAAGCCCGGCCATTTCCATGAGTACGCGGCCGCTTACTGCGCGATCGGTGCGTATTTGCCGTCGTGCCACTGGTTGATGTCGTAGCTGGCGTTCTTCAGATCGCCCTTTTCGTCGAAGGTCACGTCGCCGACCACGGTGCTGAACGGCGTGCCGTTCTTCAGCGCTTCGGCGACCTTGACCGGATCGTCTGTTCCGGCGCGCTTGACGCCCTCTGCAAACGCCTGAACGACGGCGTAGGAGAACAGCGTGAAGCCTTCCGGCACGAAGCCGCCCGCCTTGATCTTGGCGATGGCTTCCTTGGCTTCCGGCTTGGCCTGCGGGTCCGACGGGAAGACGAACAGGGTGCCTTCACCGGCGGGGCCGGCGACCTGCCAGAATTCCGGCGAGGCGATCGAGTCCGGCATGATCAGCTGGAACTTGACGCTCTGCTCGGCCGACTGACGCAGGATAAGCCCGGCTTCCGGGTGATAGCCGCCGAAATAGACAACGTCGGCCTTGAGGTCCTTCAGCTTGGTGACGAGAGCCGAATAATCCTTCTCGCCGGCATTGATGCCTTCATAGTCGATCTCCTTGAGGCCACCGGCATTCATCGTCGCCTTCACGGCATCGGCAACGCCCTGACCGTAGGCGCTCTTGTCATGCAGGATAACGACATTCTTGCCGGCATATTTCTTGGCGATCCACGGGCCAATGAAGGCGCCCTGCGCGTCGTCACGCGTATAGAGACGCATGATCGTCGGCCAGCCGGCCTTGGCGGCGGCATCGGTCAGCTCGGGATTTGAAGAGGCCGGGCTCATCATCAGCGCGCCGGCCTCGGCGTAGACGGCGGAAGCCGGGATGCTCGAACCTGAACAGGCATGGCCGTCAATAAACTTGACGCTGTTGGCAACGATCCGGTTGGCCACCGAAACCGCCTGCTTGGGATCGCACTGGTCGTCCTCGATGTCGAGCTTGATCATCGAGCCGTTGACACCGCCGGCGGCGTTGATCGCGTCGGCGGCTGCCGTTGCGCCCTGCTTGAACTGGTCGCCGATCGTGGCGAGCTGTCCGGTCATCGGGCCGACCACCGAAATGGTGATGTCATCGGCAAAGGCAACCGGCGCGCTGATCATCAGGCCAAATACGGCCGCGCTCAAAATACCCATTTTTTTCATGGTGATAGAACTCCTCCCACACTCGCGCAGCCGCTCTGGCCGCGCTTCTTTCCGAAGGCGGGACAATTTCATCCTTCATTGGGCCTGTCTAGGCGCATCGGCGCCGCTCGATTGGGCCTCATCAACGCAAAAAGCCACGCCAGCCTGTTCCGGCCGGTCGTGGCTTTTTGCCCGTAGCAGTCCCCATGCGCCCCCGCGCCACGAAAACCTGCCCGCCGTCCCCATTGTGCACGACTGGACCGTGCCGGCCTGCCGCGTTCTTGTTCTTTCATGGTCGGCCGTCTTGTCGCGGCCTTGTCGTTTCACCGGTTCCGACCGTCTTTGCGGTCTTGATCCCGGGGCTTCCCTGCTTTCGATAATCTGCCTGCGATAATCTGCTCGCGATCTCAGTGCATCGTCATCCATTCGCGGGCTTCGCGCAGCGCCTTGGCGATCTCGACCTTGGACATTGCGGCCGACAGTTCCGAGCGCAGTTCCGCGGCGCGGACCGAGCCCTTGATGGCGGCGATGTTGAACCATTTGTGGGCGGCAACGACATCGGTCTCGCAATCGCGGCCGGTCGCATACATCATGCCCAGTTCGAAAAGAATGTCGGCCTGGGCAGTTGCCCCCATGGCGCCGAAGCCGGCTTCAAGCATTTCAAAACGTGCCATTTTAGTCCCCTGTCTGGCTCCCGAGAGCGGGCCTCTTCTGTCCCCCGGTGTTCCCCGGGGAGCCGCTCTTTCGATGCTTCCGAGAATGAGGCCGAGCCTTGAATCCGTCGTTAAATGGCGTGCTTAATTTGGAGAAAACAAAGCTAAAACAAGAGGTAAACGCGGAAATTCGTTAAGGATACAAAGTCAGCAATCCCGCCGTTTTTCGATCGATTTGACGAAAATTTGCAAGACGCCGATCAACACTCTGCTAACCACGCAAACCAAAGCCAACGCCTCGATCGTTTCATTTTCACGGGCTGCGCTCTCCCGACCCCGCATGAAAATTGCGAAACCTTCCGTCGCGGCACCCGCTTTTGTTTTGCCGGGAGCTGGATTAGCTTACGTTTGCGTAAGGGGCAGAGAGGCGGCTGCCCCACCTAACACCAGGGAGGACAGATATGTTTCGCAAAGTGAGCTTGGCCCTGGCGGCCACCGTGATGATGGCTGGTGCGGCCTGGGCCGATCCGATCGAAGGCAACTGGAAGACACAAGCCGGCGACACAGCAGTTATCGGCGGCAGCGGTTCATTCTCCATCACCCTGAAGACCGGCAAATATGCCGGGAAGACCATCGGTTCGCTCAAGGCGGCCGGGGCCAACAAATATGCCGGCAACATCACCGATCCGGCAAACGACAAGACCTATTCGGGCAAGGCAACACTGTCGGGCACCTCGCTCAAGATGAGCGGCTGCGTGCTCGGCGGGCTGATCTGCAAGAGCCAGACTTGGCATAGACTTTAATTCTGCAGAGTGATATTGGGCGATCTTCCAAGGCAACAAGGGAGATCGCCTAGCCATGTTACAGCCACGAGACCTCAAGGGACGCCGCGCGATTTCCTATGCTCGCTGGAGTTCCGGCAAGCAGGCCAGCGGCGACAGCCTTGACCGACAGACTAAGAATGCCAAGGAGTTCTGTGCAATCCACGGCGTTACCCTCGACAGTGAGTTGGTCGACGATGGTGTGAGCGCATTCAAGGGCGCGAACCTAGAGGCCAGCCTAGGCAAGTTCGTTGGGGACGTGAGGTCCGGGAAGATTCCTAGTGAGGTCGTCCTCATTGTTGAGAACATTGACCGCATCACCCGCGTGAAGCCAACGCGAGCTATCCGCTACTTCCTTGATCTCTTGGACACCGGGCTAACCCTTGTGACCCTGACGGACCAGCGGGTCCACACGTCTGAGGGCTACGACGACAATTTCTCAAACCTCATGATGTCCCTAATGGCCATGCAAGCGGCCCACGAGTACAGCGCCAAGCTGTCCTATCGGGTGGGCGAAGCATGGAAGCGGAAGGCCGAGAAGGCACGAGCCGCTGTCGCAAGCGGTAGCGGGGCACGGATCAAAGTTGCGAAGGTCCCCTTCTGGATTGACCGTGAGACCAACGAATTGAATGGACGTGCTGTCGATGCGCGGCTTCTCTTTGCACTCGCGAAGGAAGGGCACGGCCAGCAATCCATTACGCAGATACTGAACACGCGCGGTATCGCCTCTCCTTCTGGGAAAACATGGGCACAAGCTGTCGTAGGCGAAGTCCTCCGCTCGCCAGCCGCCTATGGGTGCCTTGTCCTCAAAGGCGAGGAGGTGCCAGGCTACTTCCCCGCGCTGATCAGTGAGACGGAATGGCTGGCCACTCGGCAGCGCACCAAGGCCCGGCGTCACAGTAGACAGCAAGGGCGCACATCAAACCTATTTTCCCGCATGGTCCACTGTGGGCACTGCGGCTCCCCAATGGTCCTCACGTCGTCCAAGAAGGGCGGTGCGGTATGGGGCTATTTCACCTGCACGGGAAAGACGTTCAAGCGCACGGAATGCACCGCGCCTAACTGGCGCTATGATCAGTTCGAGCAAGAGATGATTGACCGCATTGGGTTCCTGGCTATTCCTATACCGCAGGACCAGACGACCCCTGATCTCTCAAGGCAACTTGAGGAAACCATAGGTGCCCTTGAGGCCAAGCAGTCAAACGTCCTTGCCGGTATTGCCGAAGCTGACACACCTGAAGTCCGCAAGGTTCTCTTGGGGCAGGCCGATCAATTGGCTCGCCAGATCGAGGCGAAGCGGAAGGAGATACTAGCCATCCGCGAGAACGACGCGAGGTACCGGGAGAGCGCGGCGGCTGTCATCGATTTTGAAGCGGATCAGGATGAGATTAGACGGCTGGCTAAAGAGGACCGGAAGGGTGCCCAAGGGCTCATCTCCAATCTCGTGCAGCGCATCGACCTTGAGAGCGACAGCAAGACCCTCAGGCGGGCGGTTGTCACCATGCGAGGCGGCTACAGCCACACGCTTATCTTTGACAGCACCGGCGAGCCGGGATGATTAGGTACTCATATAGAACATAGAACCTCCGTCGCTTAAAGGCGTGAGAAAATCGTTCCTCAAACACTCCCAAAAGGAGGGGCGATAAGAACAAAATAATTACCCTCTCATATGGGACATAGAACCGGAAAATTTTCTTTCCTTCTCTCCCGAAGTACCCCTCCATACTGAACATAGAAGCTGCTCATTGGTGAGCTAATTAGGGGCCCATACTGGACATAGAAGCCGTTCATTGGGTTCTCACATAGAGGGATAGAACGCCCTCGGCAGCGATTACCTGCCCATCATGATTGCGGGCAAAGCTCGCCGCCGCGCGTCCGCTCCTGTTTCGTCCATTGATTGAGCAGCGTTGCAGCTTGTCGCCGAGGGCACCCGACGTCCCAAAGACACCCCAAACCTAAAGCCTGACTGGTTCACCCGCCGCTATTCGGTCGATGAATTAAGGGCCCTTGGGGACGGCAACGCCGCCCGACCCCAGAGCCTGGCCTGAGAAGCGTCAAGCCCTGGCCAGCTCCTATACTGCCAACCTCAGCCAATCGACTCCCAACACGCCGTACGGCCCGAAGAAAGGCATTCCGTCGCCATGACCATGCACACCAATCCCACCCCCTGCCTTAGGGGATGGATCAAGCAACACAAGTCGGCAGGCGTTGCCCGTGGCGGTAGGTCACTCACCGCAGCAGAGGTGATCGCCGAAAGCGTCCGCTACAAAGCCGAGTTCGCTCGACCCCTCCTTGCTCGCGGAGAAATCTTCAACCCCATCACTGGAGAGATCGTCACCGGCTGCCTGTCACTCTCCAAAGCCTTGGATGCCCTTCGAGAACGCCACGGCATCGACACCACTGTCAGAAAGCTCATCCCATTGCTGGAGCGTAAGGGGCTTGTCGAGCGCCACCTTGCTTGGCGCATGGTGCCCATGGTGACCGATCCGACTGCAAGGAAACCGGAGTATCGCCATGACGCAATCGCCACCAGAGCAGCGGTGGGCGACGGCCTTCTGATATCCATTCACTACGGACACAAGGAAGAGAACTGGGTCCGAACCTTGGTGACCCTATATGGACTTGAGTTTCTCGCCCGGCTCCTGAAGACACCAGCGGTAACCGTCAAGAAACCTAAGGCTCGGGATACCGTGCGCGCATTGTTGGCTGAAGGAAAAACGCAAGCCGAGATCGTTCGATCGAGCGGGATGTCGAAGCAGGCGGTCTCGTATCACGCACGTCTATTAGCGACCTCTAAGTCAAAGAAATCGGTCGTCGCTATACTATAGACAAGAGGTAACCGGCGGTGCGTCAGGCCTCATCGATTAGACAACTGGCGTGGGCAGTCGGGAACCCATGGATGAGACGGCTTCGCCGTTCATGGGATAACCGACCGTGCTGCCAGCTTCGCTTGGCGGCAGACAAGATTGATAGTCATCATAGATGATCATCTTTTTTGTCTCGCCAACGGCCATGGTTTCAGGACCGTCAGGCTCCTCTATCGGTACGGGCAAAGCCCGTCTCTCCGATGGCTGACCTGACGATAACCTGAAGTTAGGCTTTGATGGGCTCGCATACGCCCGGCGTCCCTGTCCCCACCTTTTTTCGCTGGAGGAAAAGCGCCATTAAGAGAGGCTCATGAACGCAAGTCGCTCTGGCTATCTCTACACTTTAGGACAGGCACTTCACCGCTACCCACCACCCTCGTGCAGAACAGGTACTCCACCGGTTCCGACCACGCTTCTGTCCCTTGCCCTGCGATGCAGGACTCGGCCCGGAGGCTCATCTCTTCAAGGGCTTTCGCCCCACTCTGACCAGTCAGGCGCCACCACATCGTGCTTTCCTTGCTGCAAACATCTCCAACTCTTTGGGCATCGTCGAGCATCTTCCATAGCGCCGCCGAGGACCCCACAACCACGGCACCAGCCACAAAGCCGATCAGCAGATCAATCTTCCGGATCGGCATTTTAACCCCCCCAATGTCGCCACCACTCCTTAACCCTTCGCTGCTTTTGCAACAAGTGATCGGCCCGACCGTCTGCTGATCACATGTCCTGACGGGTAACCAGGAGCGCTGTCGCAGCGACTGCGGTAGCGAAGAGGACAGTCGATGTTCATTTCTTCTTGTCGCGACCCGAACCGGCGCGGCCTTAGGCCCCAAAGAGACCGCCGGATAGCCGTTGCCATTTACGGAACTGTCAGCTTTAGTCTCCGCAAAATGATTTGGGGGGTTACCACAGTTGAACCAGCAGGCACTTTCGGCGTTCATCTGGTCCGTGGCCGATCTCCTCAGGGGGGACTACAAGCAGGCCGACTACGGCAAGGTCATTCTTCCCTTCACCGTGCTGCGGCGTCTGGACTGTGTACTGGAGCCGACCAAGGAAGCGGTGCTGGCGGAACATGCGGCCAAGATTGCCCAAGGCATGAACCCCGAGCCCTTCGTTCTGCGCAAGGCCGGGCAGACCTTCTACAACACGTCAAAGCTCGACATGCGCAAACTGATGGGCGATCAGGACAACATCGCCCAAAACCTGTTCGCCTACATCCAGGCCTTCTCGCCGGATGTGCGAGACGTCTTCGAGCGGTTCGAGTTCGCGGTACAGGTTGACCGCCTCGCCAAGGCAGGGCTGCTCTATCAGGTCACCGAAAAATTCGCTCGCATCGATCTGCACCCCAGCAAGGTCGACAACCACCAGATGGGCCTCGTGTTCGAGGAACTGATCCGCAAGTTTGCGGAACTCTCCAACGAAACCGCCGGTGAACACTTCACACCGCGCGAAGTCATAAGGCTGATGGTCAACCTGCTGTTCGTGGAGGACGACGCCATCCTGTCGAAGCCCGGCGTGGTGCGAACGATCTACGACCCGACGGCGGGAACCGGCGGGATGCTATCGGTGGCCGGTGAGCATCTGGTCGAACACAACGATAAGGCCTCGCTCGTCATGTACGGGCAGGAGCTGAACCCCGAGTCCTACGCCATCTGCAAGGCCGACATGCTGATCAAGGGGCAGGATGTCGGCAACATCGTCTTCGGCAACACACTGTCCGACGACGGCCATCCGCACGAAAAATTCGACTACATGCTTTCTAATCCGCCCTTCGGCGTCGAATGGAAGAAGGTCGAGAAGGCCGTCCGCACCGAACACGAGAGCCAAGGCTTCAACGGCAGGTTCGGCCCCGGGTTGCCCAGGGTGTCCGATGGCTCGCTGCTGTTCCTCATGCATCTCCTCTCCAAGATGCGACCGGCGGTCGATGGCGGCAGCCGCTTCGGCATCGTGCTGAACGGCTCGCCTCTGTTCACCGGAGGAGCTGGCAGTGGCGAGAGCGAGATCAGGCGCTACGTGCTGGAGAACGATCTGGTCGAGGCCATCGTCGCACTGCCCACCGACATGTTCTACAACACCGGCATTTCCACCTATGTCTGGGTGCTTTCCAACCGCAAGCCAGCCCACCGCAAGGGCAAGGTCCAGCTCATCGACGGCTCAAGCTTCTGGCGCAAGATGCGCAAGAGCCTCGGCTCCAAGCGCAAGGAGATGGGCGACGACGACATCGCCACAATCACCAGACTGTTCGGCGGCTTCCTTGAGGCGAAGCTTGCAACCGTGCTGCACGCGAATGGCAAGGAATTGGCGCGGCAGGTTGTGCTGGAGGGCGAGCAGCCCCCGGCGGCTCCCGAGGGCGGCAAGGTCAAACTTGCGCCGCTGTCGCTGATCTTCTCGAACGAGGAGTTCGGTTATCGCACCATCTCAGTCGAGCGTCCCCTGCGTGACCAGGAGGGCCACTTCGTCCTTGGAGAGCGCGGCAAGAACAAGGGCAAGCCTCAGGCCGACAGTGCGCTGAGAGACACTGAGAATGTGCCGCTCAGCGACGACGTCGAGGCCTATTTCCGGCGCGAGGTTCTGCCCCATGCCGCCGATGCTTGGATCGACCACGACAAAACAAAGATCGGCTATGAGTTCCCCTTCAACCGGCACTTCTATGTCTTCGAGCCACCGCGTCAACTCGCTGAGATCGATGCCGATCTGAAGCAGGTCACCGACCGCATCCTAAACATGATCGGGGAGCTGTCGGCATGACCTTTCCTAATCACAAAGTGTACAGGGATACGGGACTCCAGTGGCTAAGGCGCGTCCCCGACCATTGGGAGATCCTACCCCTTTGGACTCTTTTTCGAAGAGTGAAACGGGTCAACTTCGAAGATGAGCAATTGCTTTCAGTCTATCGCGATTACGGGGTTGTTCCGAAAGCGAGCAGAGATGACAATTTCAACAAGCCATCCGATGATTTGAGTCTCTATCAGCTTGTCGAGCCGGGTGATTTAGCCATCAACAAAATGAAGGCATGGCAAGGCTCAGTTGCCATTTCTGACTTCCGAGGCATCGTCAGTCCCGCCTATTTCGTTTTCAAGGCTTTGCATAACGAGAATTCCCGATACCTTCATTATCTGTTGCGTTCAGCAGAATACACAGCAGCATACCTATCTATTTCGAAAGGCATCCGCCCAAATCAGTGGGACTTGGAGCCCCAAGAACACTCGCGAATGCCTGTTCTGGTGCCGCCCCCACCCGAACAGGCCGCCATTGCCGCCTTCCTCGATCGCGAGACGGGCAAGATTGATGCGCTGGTGGAGGAGCAGAAGCGGCTGATCGAACTGCTCAAGAAGAAACGTCAGGCCGTCATTTCCCATGCGGTCACCAAGGGTTTGAACCCTGGCTTCCCGATGAAGGCCTCGGGCATCGAGTGGCTGGGCGACGTGCCAGAGCATTGGGAGGCAAAGAAACTCAAGGCACTTACCCCACAGATCACTGTAGGTATCGTCGTTGAACCGTCCAAGTACTACGCGGACAGTGGCGTGCCCGCTTTGCGATCACTCAACGTAAGGCCAGGTCGGATCAACAGCGAGGGATTGGTATACATCTCTGCAGAGGCCAACGAAGCCCTGGAAAAGTCGCAGATAAGGGCAGGAGATCTTGTTGCTGTTCGGTCAGGTCAGCCAGGAACGACTGCGGTGGTCCCCGAGGAGTTCGACGGCGCCAACTGTATTGACCTCATCATAATCAGAAAGCCAACTTTCGGCTCAGAATGGTTTCTGTGCTGGTTTCTCGCGTCTGATGTTGCCGTCCGCCAGTTCGCTGAGGGGTCGGGAGGAGCCATTCAGCAGCATTTCAACATCGGAACGGCTATGAACTTGGTGGTCGCGGTCCCACCGCCCGACGAGCAAATTGAGATCGCCAACTTCTTGAGGGACGCGACCAGCAAAGTGGATTTACTGATTGAGGAGGCCGAGCGGGCGGTGGAACTTCTTTGTGAGCGTCGCACCGCCATCATTTCTGCTGCCGTCACGGGCAAGATCGACGTACGTGGCGTCTCACGGGCAAATACTGCAGGCGCAGCGAGCGCCAAGAAAGCCGCCTTCGCATGAGCCTCGAAGCAATTCTTGCCGGAATTCCGACCATGGATGCACAGAAACGCGCAACCGTTCGCGCCAATGCCGAGGCCAGGCTGAGCCACCCCAGTGCTGGAGAGGATGCTCGGCGCGTTATCGACGCGCTGGACGCCCAGATCTGCGTTGAGGCCCATGTCCTCTCTGAGCATGTGTCCGGATTGCCAGTCGCGCGGCGCGTGATCGAGGCCTTTACGCATCAGCCAATGTCCGAAACGGAACGCAGGATCGTTCAGGTTCTTCTGGACACCCCTGGCCTATCATCGGAAGGCCTTAGCCAGAAGCTCGGCTGGGGCGCACAAAGCTGGCACATGCACTTCGGTGAGATGTGCAAGAAGCGCGAGGCGCGGCTCTGGCCAGCAAAGAACGCCGTTGTGCGCAATGCTGCTTTCTTCAGCGGTATTCTTGCTGAGTGGTCCGAGGAGAGCGGCTGGAAGATGAAACCCGACGTCGCCGAAGCATTTTCGGCGCTGGGGCTCAAAGCAAAGCGATGAGCCTTCACAAGGAGATCAGCTTCGAGGCGGAAATCTGCAACCATCTAGCTGCAAACGGCTGGCTCTACGCGGAGGGCGACGCTCAAGCCTATGATCGCGCCCGTGCGTTGTTTCCCGCCGATGTCGTGGACTGGGTCAAGGCGAGCCAGCCGAACGCTTGGGATGCCCTGACGAAATCTCACGGCGCTGCGGCGGAGACGACCTTGCTCGACCGTGTCCGCAAACAACTCGATGAACGGGGGACGCTCGACGTCATCCGGCACGGCGTCGAGATGATCGGCCTCAAGGCCCCCTTGGCACTCGCCCAATTCAAGCCAGCACTGGCAATGAATGCCGACATCCTCGCACGCAATCAAACCAACCGGCTGCGTGTCGTCCGGCAAGTGCGCTATTCGCTCGCCAACGAGAACGCCATCGATCTCGTGCTGTTTCTCAACGGGCTGCCAGTCGCCACCGTCGAACTGAAGACCGACTTCACACAATCCGTCACCGACGCGGTGGACCAGTATAGGTTCGACCGCCTCCCGAACCCGAAGGGCCAGGCCCCTGAGCCGCTGTTGAGCTTCCCGAACGGCGCGCTGGTTCACTTCGCCGTCAGCAATGCCGAAGTGATGATGACGACAAGGCTTGAGGGCCCGCAGACGCGCTTCCTGCCCTTCAACAAAGGCAATGGCGGCGGCAAGGGAAACCCGCTGAACGCCGAGGGACACCCGACGGCTTACCTATGGGAGGACATCTGGCAGCGGGACTCTTGGCTGGAAATCCTCGGGCGCTACATGGTGGCCGAGCGGGACACGAAGAAGAAGATCAAGGGCGTCATCTTCCCGCGCTTCCACCAGCTCGACGCCACGCGGAAGCTTCGCGCCACCGTGCTTGCCGAAGGGGCTGGCGGCAAGTACCTGATCCAGCACTCGGCAGGTTCTGGCAAGACCAATTCCATCGCGTGGACCGCGCACTTCCTCGCCGATCTTCACGACGACAAGCACCACAAGGTCTTCGACACGGTTTTGGTGGTTTCCGACCGTAACGTCATCGACACGCAGTTGCAGGAAGCGATCTTCAACTTCGAGCGGACCACCGGCGTTGTCGTCACCATCAAAAGCGACAGCGGCGCGAAAAGCGGGCAACTGGCGGACGCGCTGGCTGGCGGCAAGAAGATCGTCGTCTGCACCATCCAGACCTTCCCCTTTGCCCTTAAGGCCGTGCAGGAACTGGCGGCATCGCATGGCAAGCGGTTCGCGGTCATTGCCGATGAAGCGCACAGCAGCCAAACCGGGGCGGCTGCAGCCCAATTGAAGGCCGTGCTTTCCCCACAGGAACTTGCCGATCTCGGCGACGGCGGAGAGATCAGCTCAGAGGACATTCTCGCCGCCCAGATGGCTGCCCGGGCAAGCGACAAAGGGATCACCTATGTTGCTTTCACCGCCACGCCCAAGGCGAAGACCCTTGAGCTGTTCGGTCGCCGCCCCTTTCCTGATCAGGCGGCCAGCGAGACAAACCTGCCAACGGCCTTCCACGTATATTCCATGCGACAGGCGATCGAGGAGGGCTTTATCCTCGACGTGCTGCGTAACTACACGCCCTATAGCCTTGCCTTCAAGCTTGCCCATGAGGGCAAGGAGATGGACGACACCGAGGTCGAGCGCAGTGCTGCGGTCAAGTCTCTGATGCGCTGGGTGCGGCTGCACGACTACAACATCAGCCAGAAGGTGCAGGTGGTGGTCGAGCACTACCGGTCGCTGGTACAGCCGCTACTCGATGGCAAGGCCAAGGCGATGGTGGTGGTGGGCAGCCGCATCGAAGCCGTGCGGTGGCAGCTTGCCATCAACAAATACATCAAGGAAAAAGGCTACAAGCTCGGGACGCTGGTGGCGTTCTCGGGCGAGGTCAACGACCCGGCGAGCGGACCAGACCCGTTCAGTGAAACCAGCAAAGAGTTGAACGCAGGGTTGAACGGGCGCGACATCCGCGAAGCCTTCAGGCTCCCCGAGTATCATATCCTCCTGGTGGCTAACAAATTCCAGACCGGGTTCGATCAGCCCCTGTTGTGCGGCATGTATGTCGACCGGCGGTTGGCAGGCATTCAGGCGGTCCAGACATTGTCACGGCTCAACCGTGCGCATCCGGGGAAGGACACAACCTATGTCCTCGATTTCGTCAACAGTAGCGAAGAGATCCTCAAGGCATTCCAGACCTACTACGCGACTGCCTCGCTGGAAAATGTGACCGACCCCAATCTTGTCTTCGACCTGCGGGCCAAGCTGGACGTCTTGGGGTACTACGACCATTTCGAGGTCGAGCGAGTGGTCAACGTTGAGCTGGACCTGACATCAAAGCAGGGTGACCTCGTCGCCGCCATCACGCCTGTCACCGACCGTCTCTTGCGTTCCTACCGGGACGCCCAAGAGCGCTCGCGCATAGCCCGGTCGAAAGATGATATCAAGGCAGCCAAGGATGCTCAGGACACGATGGATGCGCTCGTGCTATTCCGTGCCGACATGGGCGCGTTCGTGCGCCTTTATGCTTTCCTGTCCCAGATATTCGACTACGGCAACACTGCCATAGAAAGCCGCCACATCTTCTTTCGCCGCCTGATCCCGTTGCTGGAGTTCGGGCGCGAGCGGCAAGAGATCGACGTTTCTGGGCTGGTGCTGACCCACCACAAGCTCGCAGACAAGGGGAAGCGGACGCTCGCTCTGGGTGGCTTCGGAGAGCCGTTGCAGCCGATCTATGATGCCGGTTCCGGTTCAGTGCAGGAGAAGCAGAAAGCGTTGCTGGCGGAGATCGTCGCCAAGCTGAACGACCTGTTTCAGGGCGATGTAACCGACGACGATCAGCTCATCTATGTGAACAACGTCATTAAGGGCAAACTGATGGAGTCTGAGACGCTTGCTCAGCAAGCCGCAAATAACTCCAAGGAGCAGTTCGCAAATTCCCCCGATCTGTCCAAGGCGATCCTTGACGCCATCATCGACGCCTTTGAGGCGCACACGACGATGAGCAAGCAGGCGCTGGACTCGGCCAAAATCCGCGAGGGTCTTAAGGACGTGCTGCTGGGACCGGGACAGCTTTGGGAAGAGTTGAGGGAAACGCGCGAGTATCAAGGGAGCGATGATGTTTAGTCATGACTGGACACCAGCTATCGCACTGGTCGGATTGCTTCTCGCAATCATTCAATGGGTCATTTCGCTAGGCAAAGCAAAACGGGAGCGTGACAGCGACCTGACCGGTTGGGGCAGCGACGTTATTGACCTAATGGCTGAGCTTGAGACCCACTGCGATCCGATAGTCAAAGATGGAACTCTCGACAGGGCTGCTGTGGAACGGCTCAGCTTTCAAGCCAGCGCACTGGTCGACAAAGGGCGCTTGTTCTTTCCAAACGTAAAGGACAGCCCCCAGAGCGACGGCATCAGAACCAAGATTTTGGATGAAGTGTTGCGAGCCTGCTACGCGGCGAGATACCTGTCTGCGCATGGAGTTACAAACAATCGGGCGCTCAGGGAACAGGTCTGGGCGATGCGCAAACGCTTTGTCGAGCTTCTCCAGCAAGAAATGAGACCATCACTTCGGAAGGTCGGGAAAGACCATATTGGTCAGCATGTCGAGATGGAGCCAGCGTTGTGGGTAAAGCATCGAAGAAAGCTAGTCCTGGCTGGGGACGCGAATGGCCCAAAGCTAACTACACCGGCGACTGAAGGGATGAAGGGATAGATGGGCAAAGGTGGCTACCGTGGAGGAAGCACCATTGTTGGCGGGTTTGGTTGGTCCTCCTTTGACCCTGCAAGTGGAAGGATGGCAAAAGGCAAGGCCATGCCAAAAAAGCAGTCGCCTCAGAAGGCGAAGGCTCAGTCTACGAGGAAAAAAGCGTCGGTTGAGCCGCCAAAGAAGATGGCTCAGAAGGAAAACCGGCAGCCTAATATCAACCTGTTTCGGCGGATATATCTTGAGGCTATCATCGACGCGGCGCTTCGAGCCATGGCCGCGCCTTTGCCACCGAAGCGCGCTCGTGAACAACTGAACGCGGAAACGTTGTTGGCTGGTGGTCCTGTCCGATGGGCAAAGGCCCAGCCCGAGTATCAGGTCACGTTAGAGCGGAAACAGCAGAGACTTGCCAGCAAGGCCCAAGCTCCTCTGACCGTGGTGAAGAAACGCATCTGGACGCTGGACGCCCCTCCCAAGGGATCGCGGCAACGGCCGGTAGTTGAGGTCAACCGAGCCTCTGTCTAGTCTCTGTGTGAGGAACGGGCGCGACTTAGCACCGCTCTTGCTGCTGCCGAGACCGACATCCGCAAACACAAAGAGGCTATCGCCGAAATTGACCGGCTGCTTGCGACGGCAAGTTCAAGCCGAAGGTAGGACGAAACCTTCTGCCGGGTACAGAGGAGTTCATGGGCTGCAACCTCGACGGTCCTGCAGTTGAACCGATGACCGGCCTCGCTCCTGACGGGAACTGCGGCGAGAACCAGTGGGGTGCGTTACTCCTTAAGGGTCCCTCGGGGTTGCGGACCTTTCTGAGAAAAATTCGTATGACTGTACGTATATCTGGGTACCGCTCAATCCCCCCGGTGGGGGTGCTTACCTATGCACATTGCAAGGGATGCACACCTCGGCCCAGGGCATTTGCCGCTATAAGGGATGCTTGCATGGGCCTCCGGAGCCTTACAAATCCGATGTTAGGAGCTATGCCCTCAACGCATTCCGTAAAATAAAAGCTAAGTCTGGCACAAGCTCTGATCTTGCTGCTTTGAGTTGACCAACGGGGCCTTCACGGCCCCGTTTTCTTTTGCAGGACGGTCCGCGCCATAGCGACGACCGTGCCGTTTGCGGCGGTTCAAACCCGAACCGACGCTCTCTCTAAGACCTCGTCAATCACTTTGAACCGCAGATGAACGCCGGCATCAGCGCCGGTTCAGTCGCATCAGGGCATTTTGATGGCGTGTTCAAGGAGACACTCCGCAAATGCTCGCTCGCCGCTTCACCATCGTCTGCCTGTTGATGAGCCTGTTCGGGATGCTCTTCGCCATCCTCGTGGCCGAATCCGGCCGTCCGGCCCGTTCCTGGGATGCAGCCAGTTCCTGCCAATTCGATTGCATGAACCATTTTCGCCCCTGAGACGACAAAGACATAGATCCAAACAGAAAAGCAAAAGCCATGAACCGCATCGCCATCAACGCCCTCCAGACCCTTCGGCTCCTGCCGCGGGCGGCGCTCGTCCTGGTCGTGCTGTCGGCGCCGGTCCTGGCCATGCCAATGATGCGGGCCAATGCCGACACGACGATCGACGCGCCGGCGACGAAGACGCATGGCGTCGGCTTTGTCTTGCTGGTCAGTCTGCAGCGCGGGTAAGGTGTGCCGGTATTAAGGTGATGCCGGCCTGCAAGTGGCGGCCTTGGTGCTCACATGCTTCGAGTACGCTCCGCTCCGGTTCTCGAAGCCAACCAGTTTGGTCGCTTCGCGCCCGTCCTCGACTCCGGCTCAGCCTTACCTGAATCTCAGCACACCTTGGGCGTGGACGAATAAATCGACCACTTGGCGGCCACCCTCCCCTCCCAAGTGCGGCCTCAAGTCTCTATATTGAGCCATGGAAAAGCGAATCTACCCACAAGCTATCGAATCGGTCGTCATGCCGGAGCCTTTCGGCAAGCAGAGCTTCGACGACGCCAAAAAGGCCGTGGCCGCCTTGCAGGTGCTCTACGACCGCAACACCAAGTTTCTGCGCGACTCCTTTGCCACGCTTGCCGCCGGCGGCGACGAAAGCAAGCGCTACCGCGCCTTCTACCCGGAGATCGGCGTCACCACCAATTCGTTCACCCAGATCGACTCGCGCCAGGCCTATGGCCACATGCCGACCCCCGGGCATTTCTCGACCACCATCACCCAGCCGGTGCTGTTCGAACGCTATCTCGTAGAGCAGCTTCGCCTGATCATGCGCAATCACGGCGTGCCGGTAACGGTTTCGGAATCGACCACGCCGATCCCGCTGCATTTCGCGTTCCTTGAAGGAACCCATGTCGATGGCGCCGCCGCCGACCGCATCAAACGGCCGATCCGCGACCTGTTCGACGTGCCGGATCTCGACGGCACCGACGACCAGATCGCCAACGGTACCTTCGAGGTCGCGTTCGGCGAACCAAGGCCGCTGGCGCCGTTCACGGCGCAGCGCATCGACTATTCGCTGCACCGCATGACGCACTACACGGCGACCAGCCCGCAGCATTTCCAGAACTTCGTGCTGTTCACCAACTACCAGTTCTACATCGACGAGTTCGTCGCCCGAGCGCGGGCCCAGATGGCTGAAGGCGGCCACGGCTATACCGAATTCGTCGAACCGGGCAATGTCATCACCAAGGCAGGGCAAAACGCGCCCAGCGAAGGCGTGGCGGCGCCGCGCCTGCCTCAGATGCCAGCCTATCATCTGAAGAAGCCGAACCATGGCGGCATCACCATGGTCAACATCGGCGTCGGCCCGTCCAACGCCAAGACGATCACCGACCATGTCGCGGTGCTGCGGCCACATGCATGGCTGATGCTCGGCCATTGCGCCGGCCTGCGCAACACTCAGGCGCTGGGCGACTATGTGCTGGCGCATGCCTATGTCCGGGAAGACCATGTGCTGGACGATGACCTGCCGGTGTGGGTGCCGATACCGCCGCTGGCCGAGATCCAGGTGGCGCTGCAGGAGGCGGTCGCCGAAGTCACCGGACTTTCCGGCTACGATCTCAAGCGCATCATGCGCACCGGCACCGTCGCCACCATCGACAACCGCAACTGGGAACTGCGCGACCAGCGCGGACCGGTGCAGCGGCTGTCGCAGTCGCGCGCCATCGCGCTCGATATGGAATCGGCCACGATCGCCGCCAATGGCTTCCGCTTCCGCGTGCCCTACGGCACGCTGCTTTGCGTCTCCGACAAGCCGCTGCATGGCGAGTTGAAGCTGCCCGGCATGGCGACCGAATTCTACAAGCGGCAAGTGGCGCAGCATCTGACCATCGGCATCAAGGCGATGGAGAAGCTGGCGGAAATGCCGATGGAACGGTTGCATTCGCGCAAGCTGAGAAGCTTTTCGGAGACGGCCTTTCAGTAGACCGGCTTGCCGTAAATGTTTGCCGCGAGGCGTTTCGTCATCTTGATTGGGCCGCATTTCAGCCGATAAAGGCCTGATACCTCGGCAATGTATTACCCGGTCTATGGGCAAAACCCGGTCTGATGGCACGCGTGCGAAAGATGATGGCTTCAATGGCGTTCCTGGCAATGCTCGGCCTCTCGGCCGCGCTTGTAGCCGGGTTCTTTGGCGCACTGCATCCGGCCTTCGATTCCTTCGCCCATTTCCGCATCCATTTTGCCGTGCTGATGGGGCTGATTGCGCTGCCGCTGCTCGCCACCTCGTTTCGCCTGCAGGCGGGCGTGGGCCTGCTGCTGGCCGTGGCCGCCTTCGCCAGCACGTTGAGCACCTTGCCGCGCCTGTGGCCGGTGCAGGCCGCCAATGACGCCGCGCCCGGCAACGAACCGGTCTACCGGCTGCTGCAGATGAACCTGCGTTTCAACAATCCGACACCCAAGAAGGTTCTTTCGCTGATCGCCAGGACCAACCCAGACGTGATCACGCTCGACGAAGTATCGGCCATGTGGGCGACCGAACTCGGCTATATCCAGAACGCCTATCCCTATCGCATCCTGTGCGCCCATCCCGACGGCGTGTGGGGCGTGGCGCTTTTGTCCCGGCGACCTTTTGCGGCCGGCACCGAGCCGCATTGCGAACCGCGCGGCGCGATGGCGGCCGCCACCATCGATTTCGGCGGCACTCCGGTCGATGTCGCGGCGATCCATTTGAGCTGGCCGTGGCCGAAGGAACAATACTGGCAGATCGGCGAGTTGACCGAGACGCTCACCTCGCTCGGCGAGACGGCGATCATGGCCGGCGACTGCAACGCCGTGCCGTGGAGCGCCGCGGTACGGCGCGTTGCCTCGCTCGGCGGACTGACCGTGATGCCGTCGGCCGGACCGACCTGGATCCACCGGACCCTGCCCGATTTCCTGCGGCGCTATGCGGGCCTGCCGATCGACCAGGTGTTTTCGAAGGGCGGGGTGACCATCCTGTCGTCGACGCAGATGGAAGAGACCGGCTCCGATCATCTGCCGGTGATGGTGGAATTTTCATTGATGCGCGACGAGACCAAGCCGGTCGACGAGGATTCTACCGCGACTGTGTCGCTGATCCAGCCCAGCATGGGCGGCTAGATCGTACGCCACGGGGCTTACGGTTTCACAAGCCTACCAAGGCCTCGATGATGCGCTCGACATGGCCGCCTTCACTGTGCTCGCGCGCGTCGAACGCGATCTGTTTTGCCTCATAGAGCTTGGAAGTGGCTTGCAAGCGCCGCGTGGCTTCGACGCGCGTTTTGTTGCATTGCGGATCGTTGGCAAATTTCAGGCCGCGAACCGACCGCTCGGCAGCCTGCATCATCTGCCCGGCGATACGGCCATGGGTTCCTTCATGAGCGAGAACGCCTGTGAAAAACCGGTTCCAGCGTTTGCGCAGCGCCGGCGTGATGGCCGAGGCGACGCGCGGGTAGGTGTAGGCGATGTTGAGCGTTCCATTGGCCTGGCGCAGGCGGCAGACGCCGTTGACCTGACCCACGTCCAGGCTCCAGTCGGCGGTGTAGCTTGTCTGCGCGATGGCGTGGGTCATGAAACCGTGCTTGGGGCCCCTGCGGTTCATGGCGATAACCAGACCGGCACCTGTCGTGCCGGTGATGTCATAGGTTCGCGTCTTGACGACGGTTTTCACCCCCGCCGACGCCGTCCCGACGACGCCGCAGGCCGCGCTTACGACGGCGACGCAAAACAAGACCAACACGCGCATGCGATTTTCCCCATGGACGCGGCAATGAGACCACAAGCAGACGACGGTTTCAACAATCTTTGGCGCCGAGCGCCTTACATGCCTTGGTAAACCCGGCCATCGCCGCCATTTTTGCTGGTTGAGACGGCCCCGGTCGGTGAGGCTCACATGCCCTGATAGACCGGGCCTTCGCCGCCTTGTGGCGGCACCCAGTTGATGTTCTGGTTGGGATCCTTGATGTCGCAGGTCTTGCAGTGCACGCAGTTCTGCGCGTTGATGACGAAACGCACATCCTTGTCAGACGGATCGGCGGCGGCGTTGCCGTCCTTGTCGACCCATTCGTAAACACCGGCCGGGCAATAGCGGGTCGAAGGCCCGGCAAAGACATCATGCTCGGAACGCTTCTGCAACTCCATGTCGCCGACGATGAGATGCACCGGCTCGTTTTCCTCGTGATTGGTGTTGGACAGGAACACCGAGGACAGGCGGTCGAAGGTCAGCACGCCGTCCGCTTTGGGATAGGCGATCTTCTTGTGCTTGGCCGCAGGCTCAAGCGTGGCATAATCGGCCTTGCCATGTTTCAGCGTGCCGAAGGGCGAGAAGCCGAACAGCGTGTTCAGCCACATGTCGAGACCGCCGAGGCCGACGCCGATAATGGTGCCGAAGCGCGACCAGAGCGGCTTGACGTTGCGGACCTTCTTCAAATCCTTGCCGATATCGGTCGCGCGCCAGGCGTCCTCATAAGAAGACAGCTCGTCATTGGCACGGCCGGCGCCGATCGCTTGCGCGACATGCTCGGCCGCCAGCATGCCGGACAGCACCGCATTGTGCGAACCCTTAATGCGCGGCACGTTGACGAAGCCCGCCGCACACCCCATCAGCACGCCGCCGGGGAAGGAGAGTTTCGGCACCGACTGCCAGCCGCCTTCGGTAATGGCGCGCGCGCCATAGCCGATGCGCTTGGCGCCCTCGAAGGTGCGCGATATCGCCGGATGCGTCTTGAACCGTTGGAATTCCTCGAAGGGCGACAGCCAGGGGTTCTTGTAGTTGAGATGCAGGACGAAGCCGACCGCGACCTGGTTGTCCTCGAGGTGGTAGAGGAAGGAGCCGCCGCCTGTCTTCAGGTCGAGCGGCCAGCCGAAGGAGTGCTGCACCAGGCCCGGCCGGTGGTTCTCGGGCTTGACCTGCCACAGCTCCTTGAGGCCGATGCCGTACTTGCCGGGCTCACGGCCGTCGGACAGTTTGTATTTTGCGATCAGCTGCTTGGACAGCGAACCGCGCGCGCCCTCGCCGATCAGCACGTATTTGCCCATCAGCGCCATGCCCGGCGCAAAGCCCGGGCCATGTGTGCCGTCTTTTTCGACGCCCATGTCGCCGGTGACGACGCCCGTGACCGCGCCGGCATCGTTGTAGACGAGGCTGGCGGCAGCAAAGCCCGGATAGATTTCGACGCCTAGCGCTTCAGCCTTGGTTGCCAGCCAGCGGCAGACATTGCCGAGCGAGACGATGTAGTTGCCGTGATTGCTCATCAGCGGCGGCATCAGGATATTGGGCAGACGGAACGAGCCGGCGGGGCCGAGCACCAGGAAATCGTCGGCCGTAACCGGCGTCTTGAAGGGGTGGCCATCTTCCTCGCGCCAGCCCGGCAACAGGCGGTCGATGCCTATGGGATCGACGACGGCGCCTGACAGAATGTGGGCACCAACCTCGCCGCCCTTTTCCAACACCACGACGGAAAGCTCGGGATTGACCTGCTTGAGACGGATCGCTGCGGCAAGGCCCGCCGGGCCGGCCCCGACGATGACCACGTCGAATTCCATGCTCTCGCGTTCGATCTCGCTCATCAACCCCTCCGCACTGGCCGACCGTTTCCGGGCATTTTGCTGGCTCCTGCGCTGCATAGCGCATCAATCCGCGACAGGAAACCGGCGCTGACGTGACAATGCCGATTTCGACAAAAAGTCGCGGATGACAACTCTGCCGCAAGCGTTTTGCGCGCGGCCGCGCTCAGCGTCCCATATTTTAATTGTTCGACGGCTCTCTTATCGGCCATACTTATTTCCATGCGCACGCCGTCCGGCTATTCATTGACGCGCTTCCCCCTTCCGCCCGGCCGGACCTGCCGAGCGATCCTTCTCGCCCTTTCAATGCTTACGCCGGTTCGCGCTCAGGCCGAGCCGGTGAAGGTGTGGGCGACCGGCGCCTATTCCTTTTCCGACGAGCTTGGCGGTTTCCACATCACCGGCGCCTCGGGCACCGGCACCAAGGAAGATCCGTTGGTCATCTCCGAGGAGCTGAATTCGTCGACGCCGGTGACGCTCACCATCCGCACCACCAAACCGATCCAGCCGTTCAGCACCAACGGCGAATTCGCCAACGGCATCCTGTACATGCGTATCGAGGTGCTCAACAACAGCGGCCAGGCCTGGGTTGAATTCCAGTTCGAGCTGCAGGAGATACTCAACCAGCCGAGCGTGTTCGGCGACGGCCTGTCCTTCGACCAGCGCAACAAGACGCCCGACAACATCCTGTCGAGCGCGTACGCCGATTTCGACCGCGATTTCGAACCCTATGACCGGCTCTTGTTCAAGAGTGGACAGATCGACCCGCTGAAGAGGGGACGCTTCGAGTTTCTGATCACCGACTACACGCCGCGCTGGACGTTCTATCTGGTGCAGGATCCGCGGATACCGACGGGGTAAGCGGCAGACGCCGTGAAAATCGCCACGAAATGCCCTTCGTGATTGGCGAAAGCCGACGAGCGCGTAATCTCCCTCCTTGAGGGGGAGATTACTAACCGCCCAACCTTGCAAATCGTCTCTCGGCGGACGAATGTGCCCGGTATGACTGCCGCCTCCCCCAACAACCGATCCGACCTGGCCGAGTTGCTCGCCTTCTACGCCTCTGCCGGTGTCGACGAAGCGTTGGAGGACGCGCCAGTGAACCGGTTTGCCGGGGCAGCACCGAAGCGCCCCGAGCGCACAACGGCGCCTGCCGCGCCGCCTCGCGAAAACAAGTTTCCGGAACAAGCCGCCGCCAGCCCCGGGCTGGACGCAAGCCGGGTGCCGGACGCGCCGGCGCGTTCCGTTCCGGCCATGGCGACGGTGCCCGACGAGGCACAGGCGGCCCTGGCCCGGCAAATGGCGGCAAGTGCCTCGACGCTCGACGAACTGCGCCAGCACATGGCGTCGTTCGATGGCTGCAACCTCAAATTCACCGCCAAGAACCTGGTCTTTGCCGACGGCAATCCGGAAGGTTCGGTGATGTTGGTCGGCGAGGCGCCCGGCCGCGACGAGGATATTGAGGGCCTGCCCTTCGTCGGCCGCTCCGGCCGGCTGCTCGACCGCATGCTGGGGGCGATCGGGCTTGACCGGACTTCGGTCTATATCGCCAACGTCATTCCCTGGCGGCCGCCCGGCAACCGCACGCCGACGCCGCACGAGACCGAAATCTGCCGCCCCTTCATCGAGCGGCAGATCGAGCTGGTCAATCCGAAGGTGCTGGTCAATCTCGGCGGCCCTTCGGCCAAAACCCTGCTCAATACGACCGAGGGCATTCTGCGCCTGCGCGGCAATTGGCAGGTGCACACGACGGTGTCGGGCACTGCCATTCCGGCCATGCCGACGCTGCACCCGGCCTATCTCTTGCGGACGCCGGCGCACAAGAAACTGGCGTGGCGGGATTTTCTCGAGGTGAAGGCGAAGTTGCGGGAGCTGGGGTGAAGCGCGCCTCTTCCTTCCACCCTTGTGGGGGAAGGTGGATCGGCGCGCAGCGCCGAGACGGATGAGGGGTGTTCCAGCGGAGTGAGACGTTGGCGTTCCCTGGAACACCCCTCATCCGACCGAGCTTCGCTCGGCCACCTTCTCCCACAGGGGGAGAAGGGAGAACCGCGCCAATGACCTCCCAGGTAATTGAAATACGCCTCTCCCCGGCCTACTCATCCCCCATGACAACAGCCCAAACCTCCGCCGGCAGCCTGATCCGCGAATGGCGCACGCGCCGGCGCATGAGCCAGCTTGATCTCGCAATGGAGGCTGAGATTTCCCAGCGTCATCTCTCCTTCGTCGAAAGCGGCCGCGCCGCGCCCTCGCGCGAGATGGTGCTGCATCTGGCCGAGCAGCTTGAGATTCCGCTGCGGCAGCGTAATCAGCTGTTGCTGGCTGCCGGCTTTGCCCCGAGCTTCAGCGAGCGGCCACTCACAGATACGACGCTGGCGCCGGCGCTTGCCGCGGTCGAGAGCGTGCTCAAAGGGCATGAGCCGTTCCCCGCCCTCGCCGTCGACCGGCACTGGAACCTGATTTCCGCCAATGCCGCCATCGGCCCGTTTCTGGCCGATGTTGCCGAGCCGTCGCTGCTCCAGCCGCCGGTCAATGTGCTGCGCCTCAGCCTGCACCCGAACGGCATCGCACCGCGCATCGTCAATCTCGCGGAATGGCGGGCGCATCTGCTGGAGCGGCTGAAACACCAGAACGATGCCGCCGGCGATCCCGTCCTGGTCGAGCTGGAGCGCGAATTGCGAACCTATCCGTCCGGGCTCAAGGGTGCGCGGCCGGTGCCGGTCGAGCCCAACGGCATCGTCCATCCGCTGCGGCTGGCGCATGGCGACCAGGTGCTGTCCTTCATCAGCACCATCACCGTCTTCGGCACGCCGCTTGACGTGACGCTGTCGGAACTGGCGATCGAGTCTTTCTTCCCGGCCGACGAGCAGACGCGAGCGGTGCTGGTGCGGCTGGCGAAGGAACGTGCGGAAGCTAACTGAGCCAACCCCGCGGACCTCCTCACCCCTGTGGTGGCGCTGCCTTGCGCGTTCGGGTGCGTTCCAGGCCGAGTTGGCGCTCGCGCCAGATGATGAACATGCCGGCGGCAACGACGATCACACCGCCGACGAGCGTGTTGATGGTGGCGATATCGCCAAAGGCGAAATAGCCGACGACCACGCCGAGGATCATCGAGGTGTATTCGAACGGCGCCACCACCGAAGCTTCGGCATGGCGGTACGCCGCCGTCATCAAAATCTGCGCCAGCCCGCCACAGAACCCTGCTGCGACCAGCAGACCGGCCTGCAGCGGCGTCAGCGCCTGCCAGCCGAAGGGCAGCGTAAGCAGCGCCATGACACTCGCCGTCGCCGAGAACCACAACACGATGGTCGCTGTTCGTTCAGTCTGGACAAGATTGCGCACGAGCAGGATGGCATTGGCGGAGATTGCTGCAGAAACAAGAGCAGCGATGACGCCCAGCACCTCCTGGTCGCCGAGCGCGACGCCCGACGTGAGCAGCGTCAGCTCCGGCCAGGAGATGATCAGCACGCCGACCAGACCGACCGCAACCGCGCTCCAGCGATAGACGCGAATGGCTTCGCCGAGGAATAGCGAGGAGAACACCACCACCAGCAAAGGCTGGGCATAGTTCAGCGTGATCGCCTCAGGCAGCGGCAGCCGGGTCAGCGCAAAGAAGCCGAGCCCCATGGCGCAAACGCCGACGACACCGCGCGCAATGTGGTTCAGCGGGCGTTTGGTGGCGAACGCCGTACCGAGTTTTCTCTTGAAGGCCAGGAAGGCGATGATCGGGAAGATGGCGAAGAAGGAGCGGAAGAAGACGATCTGGCCGGCCGGCAAAGTGCCGGCGGCCTTGATGCAGGTTTGCATGCCGACAAAGACCGCCACCGACATGACCTTGAGCATGATCCCGGTGAGAACATTAGAGCGCCGCGCGTCGTCTTCGACGCGCAAAGGACGCTCTGACACTTTAAATCTGCGCATCGTGCTTTCCAAAAATCGACATCGATTATTGGGCCGATGCGCGCCGGGATGATCGGACAGTTTCCCGCCCGCTTCGTCTCCAGGTCCGGCTTTCACTGTTCTGTTGCTTCCCGGATCTCCGCTGAGATGCGCGTCGAACGACGCGGTACACAGGCGCCCATGCCGAACTTCGATCTGACGACGGTCATCAAGGCCTCACGATGATGGCGGAAGGGGAACGCCCCGAAATAGGCATTGGCGCAGTTTTGTCGAGTGACCGTTTCGTGTAAAGAGCGCGCAACTTTAGATTAATGGGCCAGGACACGTCAGCGGCTCCGATAGCGACAGGGAAACCCAAGGGAATGCGAACCGATACCGGCCAGGTCTTCAAGCTCGAAGACTACCGCCCCAACGACTTTTCCATCCCGCAAACCGGCCTCACCTTCCGCCTTTCGCCAGACGCAACGCGTGTCACCGCAGTGCTGACGATCGAACGCCGCGATGGCGCCGCCGCCTCGACGTCGCTGGTGCTGGACGGCGACGGGCTGGTGCTCAAGCGCATTGCCATCGACGGTCGCGAGCTTGCCCCGGCCGAGTATCTCGCCACGCCGGACCAGCTGACCATTTTGAGGCCGCCGGCCCGTTTCCAGCTGCTGCTCGAGACCGAGATCGCGCCGGCCAGCAATGAGGCGCTGATGGGCCTCTACCGCTCCAGCAATGTCTATTGCACGCAATGCGAGGCCGAGGGCTTTCGCCGCATCACCTATTTCCTCGACCGCCCCGACATCCTGTCGGTCTACACCGTGCGTATCGAGGCAAGGCTGGACGAAGCGCCGCTGTTGCTTTCCAACGGCAATCCGGTCGAAAGCGGCGGGCTTGCCGACGGCTGGCACTTTGCAGTCTGGGACGACCCCTTCCCCAAGCCGTCCTATCTGTTTGCGCTCGTGGCCGGCAATCTCGGCAAGGTTGCGGACAGTTTCGTCACCATGTCCGGGCGCGAGGTCGAACTCGGCATCTATGTCGAGCCAGGCAAGGAGGGGCTCGCCGGCTACGCCATGGACGCGCTCAAGCGCTCGATGCAATGGGACGAGAAAGCGTTCGGCCGCGAATACGACCTCGACGTCTTCAACATCGTCGCCGTTTCCGACTTCAACATGGGGGCCATGGAGAACAAGGGCCTCAATATCTTCAACGACAAGTATGTGCTGGCCGACCGGGAAACCGCCACCGATGCCGATTTCGCCAATATCGAGGCGATCATCGCGCATGAGTATTTCCACAACTGGACCGGCAACAGGATCACCTGCCGCGACTGGTTCCAGCTCTGCCTCAAGGAAGGGCTGACGGTTTTTCGCGACCATGAATTCTCAGCCGACCAGCGCTCGCGCGCGGTCAAGCGCATCGCCGAAGTGCGCACGCTGAGGGCGCACCAGTTCCCCGAGGACCAGGGACCGCTGGCGCATCCGGTGCGGCCGCGCCGCTACCGCGAGATCAACAATTTCTACACGGCGACGGTCTACGAAAAAGGCTCGGAAGTCGTGCGCATGATCCGCACTATCCTCGGGGCCGAGGCTTTCCGCGCCGGCATGGACCTCTATTTCGAGCGCCATGATGGCGAGGCCGCGACGATCGAGGACTTCCTGAAGGTGTTCGAGGACGCCTCCGGGCGCGACCTGTCTCAGTTCGCGCTCTGGTATCACCAGGCGGGCACGCCGAACCTGACCGTCAGTTCGACGCACAATCCGGCGACGCGCGAGTTTACCCTCGAGATCGAGCAGTCGGTGCCGCCGACACCGTCGGAGAGCCGCAAGCGCCTGATGCACATTCCGCTCGCCTTCGGCTTGGTCGGCGCCGGCGGCGAACCGGTCGCCTATGGCGGCGTCGAAGGCGCCACCGTCGAAGACGGTGTCATCCATATCCGCAAGCGCCGACATATGGTGCGCTTCTCAGGCGTCGCCGAGCGGCCAGCGGTGTCGCTCAATCGCGGCTTTTCGGCGCCGATCACACTTTCGGTCGAGCAGAAGGCCGACGACCAGTTCTTCCTCGCCGGCCAGGACAGCGATGCCTTCGCGCGCTGGCAGGCGTTCAACACGCTGCTCACCGATGCGCTGATAGCGGCCTTCCGCCAGATCCTCGGCGGCGCGAAGCCGGCTTTCACCGCCAGGCTGACCGGACTTGCCGGCAAGATCGCCGGCGACGAGACCCTGGAACCTGCCTACCGGGCGCTGGCGCTGTCACTTCCGGGCGAGGCCGACATTGCCCGCGACATCGGCACGAACATCGATCCTGACGCCATCTTTGCCGCTCGCGAGGCGTTGGCGCTGGCAATCGCGCGCGCCAACAAAGACAGCTTCGCCAAGCTCTACGGCCGCCTAGCCGACGACGGGCCGTTCAGCCCCGACGCGGCAAGTGCGGGACGCCGCGCGCTGCGCAACATCCTGCTCGACTACCTCTCGCTGCTGCCGGAAGGTGCTGCGCTCGCCGCCCGGCATTTCGAAACCGCGACCAACATGACCGACCGCGCCGCAGCGCTGACCGTCCTTGCGCACCGCCATGACGGTTCGCCGGAGGCGATCAAGGCGCTGGCCGATTTCGAGGCGCGTTATGGCGCCGATCCGCTGGTCATGGACAAATGGTTCCAGATCCAGGCCAGCGTGCCGGGACGCCGGACAGTCGACACGGTACGCGAGCTGACTGGCCACGCAGCTTTCTCGATGGCCAATCCGAACCGGGTGCGCTCGCTGGTCGGCACATTCGCCAGCGCCAACCAGACCGGCTTCCACCGCGCCGATGGCGAAGGCTACCGGTTTTTTACCCAGACCGTACTCGAGGTTGAAAAACGCAATCCGCAAGTGGCGGCCAGGCTGGCGACAGCGCTGCGCTCGTGGCGCTCGCTGGAGCCGGGCAGGCAAGCCAAGGCCAGGGAAGCGCTGCTGGCCATCGCCGGTGCCGAGAACCTGTCGGCGGATTTGCGGGACATTGTGGAGCGAACGCTGGCCTGATCCCTCCCCCTTGAGGGGACGGTGGACAGCCGCCGAAGGCGGATGGACGGGTGGGGTCGTTGCGGCAGTGCGCGACCTCGACCAACTTCGACCGTGATTGAGAGAGTCGAGCGCTTCGCCGAGGACCCCACCCGGCCCTTCGGGCCACCCTCCCCTCAAGGGGAGGGATTTCAGCGTTATTTCAATCAATTTTTAATGTTTTTCGGCCGCGCCTCTGGACAAGGCGAATCACCTTTGATTCTTTACAGACGATTCGGATGTGCGGTGTTGCCGGATCGTCAAGCGTACGGAAATTCGGGGAGTGCCATTTATGGCCAAGGCGGACGCGTGGGGCGCGCCCGAAGGGACGGCTTTTGAGCGGCGCAAGGCGCGAGGCGACGGCCTCGCCGGCAATACGCGGCTCATCGCTGAACCAGCCTACCGGCGGCTCCTGGCTGCCGAACCCCTTCTGCGCCGTTCGATACCGGCTCTCATCATCATCTTCCTGATCGTCATCGCCGCACTGCGCGTGCTGTCGCTGATGAACGAGCGCGACGAGGCCGAGCGCGATGGCAAGGCGGTGCTAGGTCTCGCCGCCGGCCAGATGGCGAACGCAATCTCGGCCGACCCGACCGCGGCATCCAGCGGTGCAATTGATCTTCTGGAAAGCACGAGCCGCCAGGGCGCCATGGGCAGAAGCCATGTGCTTGTGATCACCGACAGCGCCTTCAAGATCATTGCCGTGTCGCCGCTGTCGACCGGCTGGCAAGGGCGATCGCTGGACAGCCTGGTGCTGGACGGCCAGCCGCTGTTCATGTTCGGCGACCGCGCCGGGGTCATGGATATCAGCATCGGCGGCCAGGACTGGTACGCGGCGGTGAGCCTGACCCGGGACCGCAAGAACGCCGCCGCCGTGCTGGTGCCGCAGGAAGCGGCGTTCGACAACTGGCGCAAGACCGTCTCGCTCAACGTCACGCTGTTTGTGCTGACAGCCGGCGTGCTGATCATCATCCTCTACGCCTATTTCGGCCAGGCATCGCGCGCCCAGACAGCCGACCGCATCTATCTCGAAGCCCATCAGCGCATCGACATGGCGCTGGTTCGCGGTCGCTGCGGCCTGTGGGACTGGGACATGGTGCGCGGCAAGATGTACTGGTCGCGCTCGATGTACGACATGCTGGGCTACGAGCCCTGCAACTCGATGCTGTCGTTCGGCGAGGTCGACGACATCATCCACCCCGAGGACGGCGACCTGTTCGAGCTGGCCAACAAAATCGTCGAGCGCGAGATCGACCATATCGACCAGGTGTTCCGGATGCGTCACGCCGACGGCCAGTGGGTGTGGATGCGCGCCAGGGCCCAGGTGATCGACCCGGAAGCGCCTGAGATCCAGCTGATCGGCATTGCCGTCGACGTCACCGAGCAGCGGCATCTGGCGCTGCGCTCGGAGGCGGCCGACCTGCGCCTGCGGACCGCGATCGAAAACATCAACGAGTCCTTCGTGCTGTGGGATGCCGCCCAGCGCCTGATCATGTGCAATTCCAAATACCAGAAGGACAACGGCCTGTCGGACCGCGACGTCATGCCGGGCGCTGCGCGCGCCGTGCTTGAAGAGCGCATGCTGGCCTTCGCCTCTGAACGGCGGCTGGCCAACACCAACGGGCCGCAAGGGGGCGCAACCTTCGAGCGGCAGCTCTCCGACGGCCGCTGGCTGCAGGTCAACGAACTGAGGACCCGGGACGGCGGCACGGTCTCCGTCGGCTCCGACATCACCCAGATCAAGCTGCACCAGGAAAAGCTGGTCGACAGCGAGCGCCGGCTGATGGCGACCATCCACGACCTCAGCCTCGCCCGCCGGGCCGAGGAAGAGCGCGCCAAGGAACTGGTCGAGCTCAACCGCGAATATATGAAGGAAACCGAGCGCGCCGAGGCCGCCAATCGGGCCAAATCCGAATTCCTGGCCAACATGTCGCACGAGCTGCGCACGCCGCTCAACGCCATCATCGGGTTCTCCGAACTGATGGAACAAGGCCTGTTCGGGCCGCTCGGTTCGCCGCGCTACGAGGAATATGCCAACGACATCAACGGCAGCGGCAAATATCTGCTCGGCGTCATCAACGACATACTCGATATGTCGAAGATCGAAGCCGGCCAATTCTCGGTGGACCGCGAGGAAATCGATCTCTGCCCGCTGATCCGCGAGACGGTGCGGGTGATCTCGCTGCAGGCGGCGGAGAAATCGATCACGGTCGAAACCCGCATCGCCGATACGATGACGCTGTTCGCCGACCGCCGGGCGATCAAGCAGATCGCCATCAATCTGCTGTCGAATGCGGTGAAGTTCACCGGCCAGGGCGGCCATATCTCGGTGCGCGCCCGCAACACGTCAGGCGCGCTGGTGCTGACCATCGAGGACAATGGCTGCGGCATTCCGAAGGAGGCACTGAGCAAGCTTGGCCGCCCCTTCGAACAGGTGCAGAACCAGTTTTCGAAGAACCACGCCGGTTCCGGCCTCGGCCTTGCCATCTCGCGCTCGCTGGCCGAGTTGCAAGGAGGAGCGCTGAAAATCCGCTCGACCGAAGGCGTCGGCACGATCGTGTCGGTGCGCATCCCGGTGAAGAAGGCGCAACCGGCGGTGAAGGCGGCGGCCTGACGGCCCGCCAATGCGAGCGGTGCTCTCCGCCGCGTTCAAGGACTGAGTAGCCCCGGTCATGTAAGGGCTCCGGCGGCTTTCGCCGCCGGAGACATATCGCCATTTCACTCCATGCTGTCGTCGCCGCCGTCCCATTGGTGGTGGCGGCCCATGCGGCCTTTCTTTGGGAGTTCGTTGCGCTCGATCTTGCCGTCATTGTTGCGGTCGAGCATGGCGAACACCTTCTTCTCGCGCCCGGTGATGTCGTCCGTGGTCAGCGTGCCGTCGCCCTTGCTGTCGTAGCGGGCAACGATGCGCTTGGCCATTTCCTCGAACCGCGCCTTCTCCAGCGCGTCAGCGAGCTGGGCGACTGTCAGCTTGCCGCCATTATCGGCGACCAGCTTCTTCAGCCGCGCGTTCATGGCGTCGGAAAACTGGTCGAAGCTGATGGTGCCGTTGGAATCCTTCATCGCCTTGTCGAGGCGCATCATGGTGCCCTCGCGCATTCTGGCGCTGGCATTGTTCTCGGCATAGGCGGTGGTGCCGACGGCGCCGGCAAGCGCGATGAAGGCAAGGGCAAGTCCGGTTGTCTTTCTCATGGGTATCTCCTGTTGCATCGTCACCCCCGATGCGATCCGAAACAGCCGCCAGCGCTTCACGCCCTCACAACCGTTTCGTACGAAGCAAAAGGTCGAAATCCTTTCTGACCTTTTGCGACGTCTCCTTGAGATGTGCTTCCAGCACACCGAAATCCGGCAGGTCAGTCACCGCCAGAAGCAGATCCGACAATCCCGGCGGAACGTCATCGCGTTCGAATGCGCAGGTGAGGCAAAGCCGCGTCATCTGGGTCAGCGCCAGATAGAGCTGGTAGGCTTCGCAAAGCTGCTGCCTGACGTCGGCCTCGGCGAAATCCGGCGACAGATGCGCCAGGATTTCGCCGGTCGCGGTCACCCTGCGGCCGCCTTCGACCTGCCCGGTTATAACCGCCACCTGCGCGATGAATTCGAGGTCGATGAGGCCGCCGGAGATGAGCTTGATGTCCCAGAGATCGCGCGGCGATTTTTCCTTCTCGATCAGCGCGCGCATCTCGGATGCCTCCGCCCTCACCTTGGCGGCGTCGCGCGGCAAGGCCAGAAGTGCCGCCACCTCGGCCTCGACCTCGGCGCAAAGGGCCGCGTCGCCGCCGATGGCGCGCCCCCGGGCCAGCGCCATGTGCTCCCAGGTCCAGGCCTCCTGGCGCTGGTATTTCTTGAAGGCATCGATGTGGGTGGCCACCGGCCCCTTGTTGCCGGATGGCCGCAAGCGCAGGTCGAGCTCGTAGAGAACGCCTTCGGCGGTCGGCGCCGAGACAGCCGCGATCAGCCGCTGCGTCATCCTGGTATAGTAGTGCGATGGTGCGAGCGGCTTGTCGCCGTCGGACTCGTCGGCATTCGCGTCGTGGTCGTAGAGCAGAATGAGGTCGACATCGGAGCCGGCGGTGAGCTCGCGGCTGCCGAGTTTGCCCATGCCGAGCAGCGACACGGTGCCGCCGGCGATGCGGCCATGACGCAGCGCGAATTCGGTGGTCACCGCCTGCAATGCGGCGTCGATGGTGAGGTCGGCGAGATCGGAAAAGGCGCGGCCGGCGCGCGCCGGGTCGATCGAGCCGGCGAGCAGCCTGACACCGATCAGGAATTTCTGCTCGGAGGCAAAGATGCGCAAACGGTCGAGCACGTCCTCATAAGCCCGGTCGCCTTCGATGAAAGCGGCCAACCGCGCTGAGAGATAGGCTCGGTTGGGCAGTTCGGCGAGCAGCGCCGGGTCGAGCAGACCGTCGAAGACATGCGGGCGCCTTGTGATGATTGCCGCCAGCCGAGGCGCGGCGCCCATGATCGTCGCCATAAGCTTCAGCAGGGCGGGATTCGACTGCAGCAGCGAAAACAGCTGGATGCCGGCGGGCAGGCCGGCGAGGAATTCGTCGAAGCGAACCAGCGCCTCGTCGGCCCGGCGCGTCTGGCCGAAGGCTTTGAGCAGCGCCGGCGTCAGTTCGGTCAGCCGCTCGCGCGCTTCCGCAGACTGGGTGACGCGGTAGCGGCCGAAATGCCAGCCTCGAATCACGCGGCAGATGTCGCTTGGCCGCTGGAAGCCAAGGCCGTGCAAGGTCTGCAGCGTGTCGGGATCGTCGACATCGCCTGTGAAGACCAGATTGCCGACGCCGGCCGACAATTCAGGCGCGGTCTCGAACAGCGCGGCGTAATGGCGCTCGACCTCATGCAAAGCCGCGCGAAAGGTTTCGGCAAATCTGGCGGCATCGGCAAAGCCCAGCATATGGGCGATGCGTTCCAGCCCTTCATCATCGTCGGGCAGAATATGCGTCTGCTCGTCGGCGACCATCTGGATGGTGTGTTCGACGCGGCGCAGAAACCAATATTGCTGCGTGAGCGCGTCGCGTGCATCGGCGGTGATCCAGTTGCGCGCGGCCAGCGCACCGAGCATCGGCACCGTCTCGCGGCCGCGCAGCTCCGGAAAACGGCCGCCGGCGATCAGCTGCTGGGTCTGGACGAAGAACTCGATTTCGCGAATGCCGCCGCGGCCGAGCTTGACGTTGTGTCCTTTGACCGCGATCTCGCCATGACCCTTGTGGGCATGGATCTGGCGCTTGATCGAATGAACGTCGGCGATCGCCGCATAGTCCATGTATTTGCGCCAGACATAGGGCTGCAATTCCCGCAGGAACGCGTCCCCGGCATCGAGATCGCCGGCCACGGGACGCGCCTTGATCATGGCGGCGCGCTCCCAGTTCTGGCCGCGCGCCTCATAGTAGCGAAGTGCTGCCTCGACCGGGATCGCCAGCGGCGTCGAGCCTGGATCGGGACGAAGCCTCAAATCGGTGCGGAAGACATAGCCGTGCCCGGTGCGGTCCTGCAGGATGCGGACCAGCCTGCGGGTCAGGCGCGCAAACAGCTCTGTGGCGTCGAGCGGATCGACGATCGCCGGCGCATCCGGATCGAAGAAGACGACGAGGTCGATGTCGGAGGAGAAATTCAGTTCATGCGCGCCAAGCTTGCCCATGCCGAGCACGATCCAGCCGGATTGCCGTGACGGATTTTCGGGATCGGGCAATTTGAGCTTGCCTTGGCTGTGCGCCTCGCGCAGCAGGAAGTCGACCGCCGCGCAGGTGCAGGCATCGGCGAGATTGCTGAGGCGCCTTACCGTCAGCGCGGCATCGGCCTCGCCGGAGAGGTCTGCAAGTGCGATCAGGAAGTGAGCTTCACCCTTCCACTGCCTGAGTTCCATCATCAGGCTGGATTCGGAAACGGTCTCGGAAAAGGCGGCCTTGCCGATCGCTTCGGCGATGGCGAGCAGCCGAGCCTCGACACTGCCATCGAACAGCGCGTCGAGGATTTGCGGCCGGCGGCGCGCAACATCGCGGAGGAAGGGCGAGAGATCGAAGACGGCAGCGAGAAACTCCTGTGCGGTGCCCTTGCCTCCTAGGAATTTCGCCAGACGCGGCAGGTTCTCGTCCTTGGCATCGCCAGCGATCTCCGACAGTTCACGCCGGGCGCGGGCCTCATCCAGCGGCGCGAGCTGCGCCGCCAGTTGCAGGCGCCATTCGGTCTCGATCCGTTTCGCAGCCATCCTCACCGCCATCAATGGTCCTCCCGCGCCGGGAAGCTCATGATAACGGACAATCCGGGATTGGCAGGCAGAAGTTCAAGCCGGCCATTGTGAAAAGTCATGATCGCCTTGGCGAGGCTGAGGCCAAGACCGGATCCCGGCTGCGAGCGGCTCTTTTCCAGCCGCACGAAGCGCTCGGTCGCCCTGGCGCGGTCGGCATCGTCGGGGATGCCATGGCCATTGTCGGAAACGGAAAGGCGGATTTCGTGACCGACGCGCTGCAGGGCTACGCGCACGGCAGGCTTTTCCGTCGCATCGGTCGAGTATTTGATGGCGTTGTCGACGATGTTCGACAGTGCCTGGCCGATCAGCTCGCGGTTGCCTTCGACGGAAAAATTCCCGTCCGCGGCAGTTTCAAGCACCACGCCAGCCTCCTCCGCCACCGGCTCATAAAGCTCGACAACGTCATGCACCGCGGCGGCGAGATCGACCTTGCTGGTGCTCTCCGAGGAATAGCCGGCCTCCAGCCTGGAGATCATCAGGATGGCGTTGAAGGTTTTTATCAGCTGGTCGGATTCGGCGATGGTGCCTTCCAGCGCCTGCCGGTAGTCGGTGGTCTTGTGCTTGCCCGAAAGTGTCGCCTCAGCGCGGTTGCGCAGTCTGGTCAGCGGCGTCTTCAAATCATGGGCGATGTTGTCGGAGACCTGCTTCAGCCCTTCGTTGAGCGTCGCTATCCTGGCCAGCATGGTGTTGAGGTTTTCCGACAGGCGGTCGAACTCATCGCCGGCGCCGGTCACCGGCAGCCGTCCCGTGAGATCGCCGCCCATAATGCGGCGGCTTGCCTCCGAGACGCTGTCGATGCGCTTCAGCGCGGCGCGGCCGACAAGGAACCAGATCAGCAGCCCGCCCAGGCCCATCATGCCCAGCGCCAGCATCAGGGCGCGGCGGACGACGGCGCGGAAGCGCTCGGGTTCGCCGAGATCGCGGCCGACAAGCATGATCATCTGGTTGGGCAGCCGCAGCACCAGCGCGATGGCGTTGTGGCCCTTCTCGCCCTCGGACTGAATTTCGCTCTCGCCGGCCTCCGCGCCGTTCGGGTCAGCAGCCTGGTTGCGCTGCCGTTCGAGCTCACCTTCGCCGAAACGGCGATAGGAGAAGGGTTCGGTCGTCCAGCCATCGGTCTCGAGCACCCCCGGTGCCAGGCTCTGCACGTTGCCGGTGAGGATCTGGCCGTTGACATCGGCAATGAGATAGAGGTTGGCGCCGGGCTGGCGCGAGCGCTGCTCGACGACGCGCACCAGCCGCGGCAGGCCGCCGCTCTGATAGGCACGGGCGAGGCCGAGCACCTCGTCATTGATGGTCTGCTGGGTCTGGCCGGTCAGCATGCGGGCCGACAACGACGTCATGTAGAAGACCAGCAACACGGCACATAGCGCGAAAAGCAGGAAATAAAGCGCTGAAAGCCGCGCCGCCGTCGTCCTCATGATGGCCGGCAGGGAAAGGGCCATCGAGTTCTAGCTCATGATGAGATTTGGCTGAAATCTCATCATGACCTACCCCTTTGTTGGAGCATGATCTTCTCCAAAAACCGGTACCTACTTTTTGGGATCATGCTCTAGCCGCTCTTCAGCATATAGCCGGCGCCGCGAACCGTATGCAGGATCGGCTTGTCGAAACCCTTCTCGATCTTGCCACGCAGGCGCGAGACGTGAACGTCGATGACGTTGGTCTGCGGATCGAAATGATAGTCCCAGACATTTTCGAGCAGCATGGTGCGCGTCACCACCTGGCCGGCATGGCGCATCAGATATTCGAGCAGGCGGAATTCGCGCGGCTGCAGCGTGATCTCGCGCGCCGCGCGCTTGACCGAATGGGACAGCCGGTCAAGCTCGAGATCGCCGACCCGGTAGACGGTTTCGGCCTCCCTGGCGCTGGCGCGGCGGTTCAGCACCTCGACGCGGGCGAGCAATTCGGAAAAGGCATAGGGCTTGGTCAGATAGTCGTCCCCGCCGGCGCGCAGACCGGTGACGCGGTCATCGACTTCGCCCAGCGCCGACAGGATCAGCACCGGCGTGGTGTTGCCGCGCGAGCGCAGGCCGGCAATGACGGAGAGCCCGTCGCGGCGTGGCATCATGCGGTCGACGACCATCACGTCATAGTCGCCGGCATCGGCCAGCGCAAAGCCGGTTTCGCCGTCGCCAGCGACATGGGCGGTGTGCCCAGCCTCGGCAAAGGCCTTCTGCATATAGTCGGCCGCCTCGCGATCGTCTTCTATGACGAGAATCTTCATAGAGCCGTTATACGCGATTTCGCCGGAAGATTGAGGGGCGGCCATGAGCGCAAAAGCTTTCGTTCAAGCATGTCGTTTTGCCAAAACCGCCGTGCACTTTTGGGCGACATGCTTCGATGTTAGAGCGGCAGCGGGCGATGGGCCCGCTGCCGCCGGGGGCAGAACACGATGACTGACTAACGCGTTCGGCCCCTTGCTTCCCGTGCGGCGGCTCGGGGGTGTTGAAACCGCCGCACTGGAAACTGTGTGATGTCAGCCTTTGGCGACTGGCAGCGCGACGAAGCGGTTTGAATCGTCGCGGGTGATCTGCATCAGCACCGCCTTGCGGCCGGACTTGACCGCATCGGCCATCGCCTTGGCGACGTCTTCGGTGCCGTTCACCTCCGTCGAATTGACCGAGGTGATGACATCGCCGGGCTGGATGCCGCGGTCGGCGGCATCGCTGTCGGGATCGACATCGGTCACCACCAGGCCCTTGCCGTTTTCCGACTTGGTGACGGTGAGGCCGAGATCGGCCAGCGCGGCGGGCTTTGCCGGTGCCGCGGGCTGCTGCGGGTCGGCCGAGGCCTGCTTGTCGGTGGATGGCAACGTGCCGAGATCGACCTTGATGGTCTGGCTCTTGCCGTCGCGCCACACCGTGACGTCGACCGACTTGCCGGGTGGGTAGGCGCCGATCAGACGAGCCAGTTCCTTCGGCGATGCGACGTCCTTGCCTTCGACCTGGGTGATCACGTCACCGGCGGTGATGCCGGCCTTCTTGCCGGGGCCACCGTCCTGGGCGCCCGAAACCAGAGCCCCGTTCTGCGACTTCAGGCCCAGCGATTCGGCGATGTCCGATGTAACCGGCTGGATTTCGACGCCGAGCCAGCCACGCTGCACCGAGCCGCTCTTCATCAGATCCTGCACCACCTGCTTGGCGGTCGAGGCCGGAATGTCGAAGGCAATGCCGACGCTTCCGCCCGACGGCGAGAAGATCGCGGTGTTGATGCCGACGACCTGGCCGTTGAGGTTGAAGGTCGGGCCGCCCGAATTGCCGCGGTTGACCGAGGCGTCGATCTGGATGAAGTCGTCGTAGGGACCGGCGCCGATATCACGGCCACGGGCCGAGACGATGCCGGCGGTGACGGTGCCGCCGAGGCCGAACGGATTGCCGACGGCCACCACCCAGTCGCCGACGCGAACCTTGGAATCGTCGGCGAAATCGACATAGGTGAACTTGCCGACGCCATCGACCTTGAGCACCGCCAGATCGGTGCGCGGATCGGTGCCGATCAGCTTGGCGTCAAGCTCCTTGCCGTCATTCATTACCACTGTGAAGGCGGAGCCTTCCTCGACGACATGGTTGTTGGTGACGAGATAACCGTCATCGGAGATGAAGAAGCCCGAACCCTGCGCCACCGGACGCGGCTGGTCGTTGTTATGGTCGCGGTGGCTGAAGCGACGATTGCCGCCGTCATGGCCGTTCTGATCGCCAAAGCCGCGGAATTGCTTGAAGAACTGGCGCAGCTGCGGATTGTCGGGCAGGTTGTTCATGCCGTCCGGATCGTCGGACTGGTCGGAGCCGTCATCGGCGGCAGGCTCGATCTTGGCCTTGACCTTGACGCTGACCACGGCCGGCGAAACGCGCTCGACGACATCGGCAAAGCCCGGTACCTGCGGCGCTTCGACCCGCACGGCGTCGGCCAGAACGGGAGCTGTACCAGTGGCAACGGCGCCGAAACCGATGCCGCCGGCAATGGCCAGCGAAGCGGCGGCGGCCAACAGGCGCTTGCGGGTGCGGGAATATGGGTTGGGGGCGATAGTCATGGGTCTCGTATCCTCTTTTCACTGGATGCGGCTCAGGCAGAGCATCCTCGGACAAGAGAAATAGAGAGGCGCACATTACGGCGCCATTTCCGGTGCATGAAAGTTTTGTAATGTTGGGCGGTCGCACAAATCGCTTGGTTGCGCTCGCCTGCTGCCCTATGGTGTACACAACTCAGCACAAGGCTTTCACAATGACAGCAAGCACCACCATGACCATTCGAGTCTCGTCCGAGACCAAGCTGAAGCTGGAGCAGATCGCTACCGATACCAGGCGTAGTAAATCGTTCCTCGCCGCCGAGGCGGTCTCAGCCTATGTCGATCGCGAGCTGGATATCATCGAAGGCATAAAACGTGGCATGGCCGACGCAGAGGCTGGCCGCGTCGTGCCCCACGACGACGCCATGGCGGAGCTCGACGCGGTGATCGAAGCAGCGAAAGCCAGGCGCGCAGGCAAGGCGTGAAGCTGTTCGTCACCTGGTCGCGAGAAGCGCTGGACGATCTCACGCAGCAAGTTGCCTTTATCGCTCAGGACAATCCTGCCGCCGCCCGACGCCTCGCGGACCGTATCCGTGAAATGGGCCGGGGCCTTGGTGATATGGCGACGGGCCGACCTGGCCGGGTAACAGGCACTTATGAGAAGCCCATCGGCCGCCTGCCCTACATCATTGCCTATGAATTGCGCCTGATCGCCGGCCGTCAGAGCATTGTTATCCTGCGCGCCATCCACACGTCGCGGGACTGGCCTTTGGAGGAATAGCCGAGCTAGTCGCTCAGCATCTTGTCCAGCGCCGCCTGTTCCTCGGCGCTCAGCGCCTTGGTTGCCAACGAGCGGCGGGAGCGTGTGGTCAGCACAATGAAAATGCCGCCGACCAGAAGCAGAAGCACCGGCGTGCCCCAAAGCAAGGCGTTGCGCGGGCTGAAGCGCGGCTTCAACAGCACGAACTCGCCGTAGCGCGACACGATATAGTCCATCACCTGCTGGTCGGTATCGCCGGCAACCAGGCGCTGGCGCACCAGGATGCGCAGGTCGCGGGCGAGGTCTGCATCGGATTCGTCGATGGACTGGTTCTGGCAGACCATGCAGCGCAGGCCTTCCGACAGTAGCCGCGCCCTCGCCTCGAGCGCCGGATCGGTGAGAACCTCGTCCGGTTTCACCGCTTGCGCCGCGCCGGCAAACAGCAGCGCCAGAAGCAGGGTGAGCGAGGCCAACGAGAACCTGGTGCTCACGGCGCGCCTGCCGACGGCATGGAGGCTGCCTGCTTGCGGCGGCGCGAGGGTGCGCCAACCCGCAGGCGACGGTCGAGCAGCGACATTGCGGCTCCCGCCATCATCACCAGAGCTCCGCCCCAGATCAGCGTCACCAGCGGCTTCCACCACAGGCGCACCACGACGGATCCATCGGTGCCTTCATCGCCCAGCGACAGATAGAGCTGGCTGAAGCCGATCGTCTCGATGCCGGATTCGGTCGTCGTCGTCTGCCGCACCGGAAAGAAGCGCTTGGCCGAGGTGATTTCGGCTGAAACGCCGCCATCGGCGCCGATCAGGGAAAAGCGGCCGCGCTGCTCGCTGTAATTCGGACCCTGCGCCGGGAAGAGGCCGTCGAAACGCAGCGTGTGGCCGGAGAGTTCGACGCTCTCGCCGGCATGCATCGACAGTATCCTTTCGGTGCCGAAGCACAGCGTGCCGACAATGCCGAGCGTCGTCAGCCCGAGGCCGAGATGGGCAAGTGCAGTGCCGAACACCGAACGCGGCAGGCCGGCGAAACGGCGCAGCATGATGGCGGGCGACACATTGCCAAAGCCGGACTTGACGGCGAGGTCGGTGAGCGCGCCGCAGACCAGCCAGCAGGCGAGGCCGACACCAAGGGCGGCGAACACCGACGCGCCGTCGATAAACAGCCCCGTGACCAGCATCGCCAGGAGAGCGGCGCCGAAAGCCGCCATCAGGCGCTGAGCGACGGCATAGAGGTCGCCGCGCTTCCAGGCTAGCAGCGGCCCGAACGGAACCACGACCAGCAGCGGCACCATCAGCGGGCCGAATGTCAGGTTGAAGAAGGGGGCGCCGACCGAGATCTTGCCGGCCGAAAGCGCCTCGACCGCGAGCGGATAGAGCGTGCCGACCAGCACGGTGGCGGTGGCCGTGGTCAGGAACAGATTGTTGAGGACAAGCGCGCCTTCGCGCGAGATCGGGTGGAACAGGCCGCCGGCCGTCAGCCGCGAGGCGCGCAGCGCAAACAGGGCCAGCGAGCCGCCGATGAACAGCGTCAAAATGCACAGGATGAAGATGCCGCGGGTCGGATCGGTGGCGAAAGCATGCACCGAGGTCAGCACGCCGGAGCGCACCAGGAAGGTGCCGAGCAGCGACAGCGAGAAGGTGAGGATGGCAAGCAGCAGCGTCCAGATCTTGAGCGCCGAACGCTTCTCCATGACGATCGCCGAATGCAGAAGAGCCGTGCCGGCCAGCCACGGCATAAAGGAGGCGTTTTCGACCGGATCCCAGAACCAGAAGCCGCCCCAGCCGAGCTCGTAATAGGCCCAGTAGGAGCCCATCGCGATGCCGCCGGTGAGGAACATCCAGGCGACCAGCGTCCACGGCCGCACCCAGCGCGCCCAGGAGGCATCGATGCGGCCTTCGATGAGGGCGGCGACCGAGAAGGAAAAGCAGATAGAGAACCCGACATAGCCGAGATAGAGCAGCGGCGGATGGATGGCGAGGCCAAGATCCTGCAGGACCGGGTTGAGATCGCGGCCCTCGATCGGCGCCGGATTGAGCCGGGTGAACGGATTGGATGTCGCCAGGATGAACAGGAAGAAGGTGGCGCCGATAGCCCCCTGCACGGCCAGCACATTGGCGCGCAGCGTCGCCGGAAGGTTGGAGCCGAAGACAGCGACCAGCGCACCGAAGAAGGTCAGGATCAGCACCCAGAGCAGCATCGAGCCTTCGTGATTGCCCCAGGTTCCGGTGATCTTGTAGATCAGCGGCTGCAGCGAATGCGAGTTTTCCCACACGCTCGCCACCGAGAAATCGGAACTTGCATAGGCGCCGGCGAGTGCTGCGAACGATAGCGCCGTGAGCGCGAAGCCTGTGACCGTGACGGGACCGCCGACAGCCATCAGCCTCTGGTTGCCGGTACGGGCGCCGATCAGCGGCACCAGCGTCTGCACCAGCGACAGCACAAAGGCGAGGACGAGCGCGAAGTGTCCGGTCTCAACCATTACTGGCTCTTGCTCTCTTGCCACACGCCCTTGGCCTTCAGCCCGTCAGCGACTTCCTTGGGCATGTAGCGCTCGTCATGCTTGGCCAGCACGCTGTCGGCGACGAAAACGCCGTCGGCGCCAAAGCTGCCTTCGGTGATGACGCCCTGCTCCTCGCGGAACAGATCGGGCAGGATGCCGGTATAGCTGACCTTGACCGATTTGTGCGCGTCGGTGACCGAGAACGCAACCGTCGCGCCCTGCCCGCGCACGACCGTGCCCTTTTCGACGAGGCCGCCGAGCCTGATGCGCTGTCCCGGCTGCAAGCTGGCGGTGGTCAGATCGGCGGGCATATAGAAATAGGAGGCCTTCTGGCCCAACGCATAGAAGGTCAGCCCGGTGGCGGCGCCGAGGAAGGCAAGACCTCCGACAATCACCGACAATCGCTTCTGCTTGCGCGTCATGTCCTACTCCGTCGCCGTCAGGCCGAGCGAGGCGGCAAAGGCGGTGAATTTCTTCGCTTCCTCACTGTCGGCGCCAAACACGGCGATACCGCGATGCAGCGCGTCGCGCGCCTGGTCAGCCTTGCCCAGCACAACATAGGAACGAATGAGCCGCATCCATCCTTCCGCGTCGCGCGGATTTTGCCGCAGTTTTTCGTCGAGGCCGGCGACCATGGTTTCGATCATGGCCTGCCTGTCCTGCGGCGCCATCGACGAGGCATCGACGGCTGCGGCATCGGGGCCTTTGGCGGGCTCTCCTGACGCGACGCTGCGGTTGGCGGCCTCGGCCAGTGCCTGTTGGACAGCTCCGCGCCATGGCGAATCCTGCGGCAGGGAATCGAGCATTTTCTGCCAAGCCGTGGTTGCCTCGGGTATGCGGCCTTCCTGGGCCAGCGCCATCGCCAAATAGAACGAGGCCTTCGCGTTTCCCGGGTCGAGTTTTAGCGCCTGTTCGAAAGCGGATTGCGCATCGGCCGAAACGATGCCGCCGGCCGCATTGGCAATCGCTTCGCCGAGGCCGGCCTCGCGGGCGGCCGTGTCGCCATCGAGGCGGATGGCATTGCGATAGGCGGTCACGGCATCGGGAAAGCGCTGCAGGCGCAGATAGATCGGGGCGAGCACGTCCCAGCCGCGTCCATCGCCAGGGTTGGCGGCAAGATGAGCCTCGGCGCGCGCCACCAACTCGTCGACCGAACTATCGGCCGGATTCTTGGCCAGCCGTTCGGCAAGCGGCTGCGACGGCAGATCCGGCGAGCCGAGCTGGCTGTAAAGGCCCCAGCTGAGCAGAGGGACCGCCAGTACCGCAGCCGTTGCCACCAGCCTTGCCGCCTTTGACGGCTGCCGCGTGCCAGGCGCATCGGCTTGACCGACATTGGCTTGACCAACATCTCCCAGGCGAAGGATGCGGCGGGCGATTTCGGCGCGCGCCTCCTCGGCTTCCGCCGGCTGGATCAGCCCGCGCGCGGCGTCACGCTCAAGCTCGGCCAGTTGGTCGCGATAGACTTCGAGGTCGTGGTCGCTGCTGGTCGGAGCGTCCTTGCCGCCACTGGTCAGCGGCAGCAGCACCGTCAGGCTTGCGCCTAGCGTGAGGATTGCGGCTATGACCCAGAACAGCATGGTTCTTCCAATAGAGCGAGAGCCCTGCTCTCACAACATGAGGGTGCTGCGACGCTTTGACGGGATTCCGACCCCGGCCCAATGTTCAGGTCAGCGGCGTCCAGCTGCCGTCGGCGTTGCGGCATGCGGTGCCCCGCGCGGTCTGGCCGGCCGTGCCGGTAAACACCGTATGGGTGTACTGGCGGCAATCCTGCGAGCCGACGCGGTAGGGCTGGGCCGCGACGACTTCGCCGGAATGAGCCGAACTGTCGCTCTTCCACGTCACCTTCTGGCCGCTCGCCGTATATTCGAGCGCCTTGTATTCCGCCTCGAGCGCCTTGCGCTTCTCGGTGCTGTTCAGGCCGCTGCCGATCGATCCGCCGACGAGCCCGCCGGCCATGGCCGAGATGATCGTCGTCGCGACTTTGGCCCCTGAAGAAGGCGACGCGGGCGGGTTGGTGATGGAGATATCCGGGCCACTGCCCTTGCCCAGCGTTCCGCAGCCGGAAAGAGCGAGCAGTGCGGAAACGAGCGCAACGCGAATCTTCATGCCAACAACCGGTTTTCTTGAACGGGATGCGCTGGGGGCCGCGTCATCGGGGGCGTCAGGACGTCATACTATTGATATTTGTCGGAAATTTGGCCGTTCTTAACGGCTTTTGCGCAATCGAGGGGCCGCCATAACACAGGCATTCGGCCGTGTCGATTGGCCCTGGGCAGTACATCATTGCAAGCTCCGCAAGCGCACAACCGCCTTCAGCCCGCCCATCGTGGAGCGTTCCAGCGCCAGCGCCCCGCCATACTCGTTGACGAGGTCGGCAACGATGGCAAGTCCGAGCCCGGTTCCCGGCTTTGTCTCGTCGAGGCGCCGGCCGCGTTTCAAGACGTCGCGGGCCTTGTCCTCGGGGATGCCGGGACCGTCATCCTCGATCGATAGCTCGAACAGGCCGGCTGCGGCCGGCGTGACGGATACGGCAACAGTGCTCTTCGCCCATTTCATCGCATTGTCGAGAAGGTTGCCGAGCAGTTCCTCCAAATCCTCGCGCTCGCCAGCAAAGACGATGTCGGCCGCCGGCAGCGTAAGCGACAGGCTGACATCAGGCTTGAGTTTTTGCAGCACGCGCACCATGCGCTGCACCAGCGGCGTCACCGGCGTGCGGTAGACGACGCTGTCGCGCTGCGCCGCGACCCGTGCCCGCTGCAGGTAGTGGTCGACCTGTTTCTGCATCGACGCCGCCTGGTCGGCGATGAGCTGGCCCTTGGCGCCGCCGAGAGCCCGGCCCTCATTTATCAGCACGGCGAGCGGCGTCTTCAGCGAATGGGCAAGGTTGCCGACCTGCGTACGCGAGCGCTCGACGATGCGCTTGTTGTTTTCGATCAGCGCATTGGTTTCGTTGGCGAGCGGCTCGATCTCGGCGGGAAACCGGCCATCGAGCCGCTGCGCCGTGCCTTCGCGCACCTGGGCAAGCGCGTTGCGAACCCGGCGCAAGGGCTGGAGGCCGAGCAGGATAGCGATCGCATTGATGGCGATCATGCCGACGCCGAACAGGCTGAGATAGGTCAGCAATCGGCCTTGGAAGGTGGCGATCTCCTGTTCGAGCTCGGTCTTGTTGCCCATCACGCGGAAGCGCGCGGCGCGGTTCTTGGCGTCGAGCACGAATTCGCTCTCGAACACTTCGAGCTGCTCGTCGCCGATACCGTCGGTGGAGTAGCTGCGCTGGAAGCTCGAATTGAACGGCACCTCGGCGACGGTCGGCGACGGGATCGTCGTGGTCATCGAGGACGAATGAAGGTTGCCGTGCACACCTTCGGAAGCCGGCTCCACCGACCAGTACCAGCCCGAATTCGGCTCCGAGAAGCGCAGGTCGCCAAGGTCGGGAGCACCGGTGAGCTGGCCGGATTCGGAAACGCCGACCGAGCCGATCAGATTGAACAGATGCGCCGACAGCAGGCTGTCGAAGCCGCGCTCGCTGGCCTGGCGGTAGAGCGTGGTGATCAGAGTGAAGATGACGATCAGGGTGAGGATCGCCCAGATCGTGGAAAAGCCGATGACGCGGAAGGCCAGCGAGCGCGGCCAGAGCCGCGCCGAAAAAGGCTTCCTTGCTGGTATGGGGAGCGGTTCCGCCTTACGCCTCCGGCTCACGCATGCGATAGCCCATGCCGCGCACGGTTTCGATCATGTCGATGCCCATCTTCTTGCGCAGCCGGCCGACAAAGACCTCGATGGTGTTGGAATCGCGGTCGAAATCCTGGTCGTAGAGATGCTCGACCAGCTCGGTGCGCGACACCACCTCGCCCATATGGTGCATCAGATACGCCAGCAGGCGGAACTCATGCGAGGTCAGCTTCAGCGGCACGCCGTTGACATCGGCCTTGGAGGCCTTGGTGTCGAGGCGCAGCGGCCCGCAAGTGAGCTCGGACGAGGCATGGCCGGCGGCGCGGCGGATCAGCGCCCTCACCCTGGCCAGCACCTCCTCGATGTGGAACGGCTTGGTGACATAGTCGTCGGCGCCGGCATCGATGCCCGACACCTTGTCGCTCCAGCGGTCGCGCGCTGTCAGGATCAGCACCGGCATCTTGCGGCCGTTGCGGCGCCAGCGCTCGACGACGCTGATGCCGTCCATCTGCGGCAGGCCTATGTCGAGCACGACGGCATCGTAGGGCTCGGTGTCGCCGAGGAAATGCCCCTCCTCGCCGTCATAGGAGCGGTCGACGACATAGCCGGCATCGACCAGCGCGTCGGCCAGCTGCCGGTTGAGATCCTTGTCATCTTCTACGACGAGTACGCGCATGATCGGTCAGGCCTGTTGATGGGTCAGATATAGGCCGATTCCGGTGGTCTGGGAAACGAGCCCTGCAAGAGGGAAGATTGGATCAGTTCGCCGGGACGACGATCTCGGAACGGCGCGGACGCTGGCCGTCCTTGCCCGGCACAAGCACGACGATGACGCAGACCTCCTGGCCGCCACGCGTCGTCTGCGAAGCCTTGGCCAGCGTGCCGCCATTCTGCTCGGCAACCTGCTGGCCGATCGCGTAGCAATCCGCCGCGGCTGCCGGCGTCGCTTGCGACGCCAACAGGCCGGCCGCTGTGAGCGCCAGTATCGCGGTTCTGACATGAGAGCGAAGCGTTTTCATGGTCGGCGTTGTAACGCAACTGTGCTGAACGTGAAATGAACGGTGAACGGGTGAAAATCCATCCCCGCAATACCCCCTGCGCGCGCAACGAATGAATGCGATCCTACCGCCCAGTCCCTCAGACCGGGCAATGGATTCATAACCGGAAAACCGGCTGCGCGGCTATGGTGTTTGCGCGCAGGTTCTCAATTCGCAGCCAGATTGGGAACAGGTCAAGGCGAGACCATTCTGAAGGGCCGCCCTAAATAGCGCGGGAAACGCCAAATCATCGGAGTGCGCCATGACGGATAAAGACCTTGCCGACCTTTACCGGGGCTATATCGCTTGCCTGAATGCCCAGGACTGGGCGAAACTTGGAGACTTTGTCGGCGACGAGGTGCAGCACAATGGCGAAATGCTCGGCCTGTCGGGTTATCGCCGTATGCTCGAAGGCGATTTCGAGGCGATTCCCGACCTCCGCTTCAACATCGAACTGCTGGTCTGCCAGCCGCCGCGCGTGGCGGCGCGCCTGCATTTCGACTGTCATCCCAAGGGCGTGCTGTTCGGCCTGCCGGTGAACGGCAAGCGCGTGTCGTTCGCTGAGAATGTTTTCTACGAATTCGGAGAGGGTCGCATCCGCGAGGTGTGGTCAGTCATCGACAAGGCCGAGATCCAGGCGCAGATCTAGGTTGCTTCAATCACTTTGTTCGGTGAGAGCGCGTATCCGCAGCACCCCGTGGTAGAGCGCCAGGTCCTCGTCGTAGCGGGCCTCGGCGAACTCCAGCGACAGGCGGGTCTGGTCGCGCGAGCCGGTGGCGAAAGCGGCGCCGTCAAGGCGCGCCCGGATGCTGTCCATAATCAGACGCGTCTCGGCCTCGCCTTGCGCCTTCGACCAGACATGCAGCGTGATGAGCTGGTCGTCATCATTGTCGGCGCCGGTGTCCAGATCGAATGCGCTGGTCCTGCCATAGGTCACATAAGGGAAGGCGGCACTGTCGGCCGCCTGCTCGCGCAACCCGGCGCCGCCGAGCAGCGCCGTCAGCGAGGCATCGCTCTTCAATCTCATGAACAAGGCTTGCAGCAAATCGCCGGGCGCCGTCATCGTCGTCTCCGTTCGCCTGTCACGCTTTGAACAACCTCAGTTTCGCGCGCAACCTAACCGCGTTGCACGGATTTCGCCAGATGACGATCCGCCTGATGGAAGGCGGCGAATCGGGCGGCATGGCCCTTTCACGGACCGGGTTCTATTTGGCATGCGGGGAGTTTCAAGAAGGGTGTTATGAGGAGCCCTGTTTTCTCCGGCAATTCGAGGTCATTTCATGCGAACGCCACCGCTGCTGCCGGCTTTTGGAAAGCTTGGCGTCAAGCCCCCGGTCGCGATTGCGGCAGCACCCGCCCTGTCGAAGAGGACCGTGGCCCTGCGCATGCGCGAGATACTTTCAATGCATGGCGGCCTGGCCTTGAAGCTGTCGGTGGTGGCCTGGACAATCCTGATCCTGGCGGCGGCATTTTTCATGTCAAGGGCCTGATGCCGATATGGCAAACCGCTACGCGTTGCGCATGGACGAGCCCGAGAGCTGGACTATCTTCGACATCTTCACCGGCCAGCCTGTCGAGCTTAAGCAACAGGTAATGGTGGCCATGAATTTGCGGGATGCGGAAGCGATGGCCGACCGCCTGAACAGCCGGGACGTCAAGCGGCGGGCAAAAGCCGACCGCAAGTCCTGACGCACGCTGATCTCAGCCGCTCTGATGCAAGACGAACGCGCGCTAGCCGAAATCCGCGGCTGTGAGCACATAAATGCTCTTGCGGGTGCGGGCGTAGGCCTTGCTGGCAATGTCATGGATGGAGCTGGACGCGGTGTCGAAGGCCGCCAGATAGGTGGCTTCCGCGGTCGCCGTCCCTGATGGCGCCTTCGAGAGGGCATCGGCGGCGACAGAGAAGGAAATCTGGAACATGCCGTCATGGCCGACAAAGCGGATGCGCTTGCCGGCCTCGTCATAGAAGCGGCTTGGATTGGGGAATGTCAGGCTCATGACGTGCCCCCCTTCGGCGCGGCGGCGGCTTTCTTGACGGTAGCCCGCTTCTTCTTCGGTGTCGGGTTCAAGGCTTCCGCGACGCGGTCGGCCTCTTCCTTCTCCAGGCGCAATTCCCTGAGCCTTGCCGTCTTGATCTCCCTGGCCCTCGCTTCGGACATGTAGTCGGAGGTTGCCTTGTTGCGCTCGGCCGTCTTCTTCTGCTTGTCCATGAAGCGGGCTTCAGCTTTTTCCATGATGCTCTGATTGCCTTCGGCCATCGCATAAATCTCCTCGTGCCTGAAATTGTGAAATCGAACTTACGATATAAATAGTCGCTTTGGCCTCGAAATTCAATTTTTCGAAATATCTAGGCGCCTCGCGACGTTTCGAACCCCGGCAGACATCATAATACTTTTTAATATTAAATTTTGGCCACGAATAATTTTTGGCACTCCTATCTATCGAGTGCCAACACGCCTATAAGAACGGCGCGGTCGCCTATGCCGGCCCCAGAAAGAAGTTCTCATGAAGTTTCGGCCACTCCACGACCGCGTCGTCATCCGGCGCGCCGAAGGCGATGTCAAATCCAAGGGTGGCATCATCATTCCCGACAATGCCAAGGAAAAGCCGCAGGAAGGCGAAGTCATCGCCGTTGGGCCGGGCGCACGCGACGAAAACGGCGCGCTTGTTCCGCTCGAAGTCAAGGCCGGCGACTTCATCCTGTTCGGCAAATGGTCGGGCACCGAGGTCAAGATCGACGGCGAGGACCTGCTGATCATGAAGGAAGCCGACATTATGGGCGTCATCGACAAGAGCGAGACGGCCGCTATCGGCAAGAGCGGGACGGTCGTCACCGAGAAAAGCGTCAAAGCCAAGAAGGCCGCCTGACCGGCCTGGCTTTGCTAGGCTCCGGCGAGCCGCTTGCTTCACCACACCAACGGGATTGAAAAAAATGTCTGCCAAGGAAATCAAATTCGCCACCGACGCGCGCGACCGCATGCTGCGCGGCGTCGAGATCCTCACCAATGCGGTGAAGGTCACGCTCGGCCCCAAGGGCCGCAACGTCATCATCGACAAGGCCTATGGCGCGCCGCGCATCACCAAGGACGGTGTGACGGTGGCCAAGGAAATCGAGCTTGCCGACAAGTTCGAGAACATGGGCGCGCAGATGGTGCGCGAAGTGGCTTCGAAGACCAACGACCTCGCCGGTGACGGCACCACCACCGCCACGGTGCTGGCCGCATCGATCCTGCGCGAAGGCGCCAAGCTGGTTGCCGCGGGCATGAACCCGATGGACCTCAAGCGTGGCATCGACCAGGCTGTCGCCGCCGTGGTCAAGGACATCAAGGCGAAGGCCAAGAAGGTCAAGTCGTCGGCCGAGATCGCGCAGGTCGGCACCATCGCCGCCAATGGCGATGCCAGCGTCGGCGCCATGATCGCCAAGGCGATGGACAAGGTCGGCAATGACGGCGTCATCACCGTCGAGGAGGCCAAGACCGCCGACACCGAACTCGATGTCGTCGAAGGCATGCAGTTCGACCGCGGCTATCTCTCACCCTATTTCGTCACCAATGCCGACAAGATGCGCGTCGAACTGGAAGAGCCTTACGTGCTCATCCACGAGAAGAAGCTCGGCAATCTGCAGGCGATGCTGCCGATCCTCGAAGCAGTGGTGCAGAGCGGCAGGCCGTTGCTGATCATCTCGGAAGACGTCGAAGGCGAAGCACTGGCGACGCTGGTCGTCAACAAGCTGCGCGGCGGCCTCAAGGTCGCGGCCGTCAAGGCGCCGGGCTTCGGCGATCGCCGCAAGGCGATGCTGGAAGACATCGCCGTGCTGACATCGGGCCAGATGATTTCCGAGGATCTCGGCATCAAGCTCGAAAACGTCACCATCGAGATGCTTGGCCGCGCCAAGCGCGTACTGATCGAGAAGGACACCACCACGATCATCGACGGCGCCGGCACCAAGGCGACCATCCAGGCGCGCATCGCGCAGATCAAGGGCCAGATCGAGGAGACCACGTCCGATTACGATAAGGAGAAGCTGCAGGAGCGGCTGGCCAAGCTCGCCGGCGGCGTCGCCGTGATCCGCGTCGGCGGCGTCACCGAGTCTGAAGTGAAGGAAAAGAAGGACCGCATCGACGACGCGCTGAATGCGACGCGCGCGGCGGTGGAAGAAGGCATCGTGCCCGGCGGTGGCGTGGCGCTTCTGCGCGCAAGATCGGCTCTGGCCGGCCTGACCGGCGCCAATGACGATGTGACCGCCGGCATTTCGATCGTGCTCAGGGCGCTGGAAGCGCCGATCCGCCAGATCGCCGAGAATTCCGGCGTCGAAGGCTCGATCGTCGTCGGCAAGCTGTCCGACAGCAAGGACCAGAATCAGGGCTTTGATGCCCAGAACGAGGTCTATGTCGACATGATCAAGGCCGGCATTGTCGACCCGGCGAAAGTGGTGCGCACCGCGTTGCAGGACGCCGGCTCGATCGCCGCCCTTCTGATCACCGCCGAAGCGATGATCACCGACATCCCGGCCAAGGATGCGGCGCCTGCGGGCGGCGGTGGCGGCATGGGCGGCTACTGACCATCGCCCGAAAATTGCCCGCCTGGGAATCTGGGCGGGCATAAATCAGAACAGGCTGCCCGAGACATTTCCCCGGCGAGCTAGGAATTTCCGTCAGTCAGTCAAGACCAGTCAGCAACGACAGGGAGATCGACAGATGATCACATTCGCCCCGAAGCCAAACGCTGTATCCGCGACCAAGCCGGCGGAGGAGAGCCGCTTCGATCGCATCCGCCGGATCGCCGCCGACAAGCACACGCAGGCCGATGCCGGGCCGATTGGCCGCGAGCCGTCGAAGACCGGCGACAAGCGGCCGATGTGACGGCTGCCAACCTCACGACATCGGCAACGCTCCGCCCTCTTCGGTGCGGCGGGCAATGAACTCGTCGAGCACATCGGATGTGGCAACGGCCGACGCCGGCGGCTGGAACTCGGCCAGCGTCCGCTTCCAGATGCCGGTGGCGCGCTCGGTGGCCGACTTCGAACCGGACTGCGTCCAGCTGCCGAAATTCGACCAGTCGGCGACCAGCGGCTCGTAGAAGGCGGTGCGGTAGCGCGTCATGGTGTGGCCGGCGGAGAAGAAATGCCCGCCCGGCTGGACTTCGGCGATCGCCTCGAAGCCGATAGAATCCTCGTCGCCGGGGGTCCTAGCGCAGAGTTCGGCAACCGTCTGCAATGCCTCGATATCGGTGATCAGCTTCTCGTAGGAGACGCTGAGGCCACCCTCCAGCCAGCCCGCGGCATGGATGCAGACGGTGGCGCCGGCAAGCACCGAGCCCCACAGCGCGAACTGCGTCTCGTGCGCCGCCTGCACATCGGAAATGTTGGCCGCACTGCCGCCGCCGGACCGCCAAGGCAGGCCGGTGAAGCGCGCCAGCTGGCCGGCGCCCAGCGTCGCCTTGACGTGCTCGGGCGTGCCGAAGGCCGGTGCGCCGGACTTCATGTCGACATTGGAGGAGAAGGATCCGTAAACCACCGGTGCGCCCGGCCGCACCATCTGCGCCAGCGCGAGACCAGCCAGCGCCTCGGCATGCTGCAGCGTCAATGCGCCGGCGACGGTGATCGGCGCCATGGCGCCGGCCAGGCAGAAGGGCGTGATGATGGACACCTGGCCGGCCTTGGCGACGTCGATGATGCCCTGCGCCATCGGGATATCGAGCTGGCGCGGCGAATTGGTGTTGATGACGGTATAGCAATGGACGCCGGCAAGGAACTCGTCCTGCGAGAGGCCGCGCGCCAACCGGATCATCTCGAACCCGTCCTCGACCTGCGGCGTGCCACGGGCGAAGACGAAGGGAAACTTGTCCGACAGGGTCAGCTGCGCACGGTTGACGGCATAGTGGCGCAAATGGTTGTCGACATCCTGCGGCTCGATCCAGGGGCCGAGCATATGCAGCACATCGAAATTCTGAACAAGCTTGGTCAGTTCTTCGAAAGCGGCGAGCGTGCCCGGACGCCGTCCGCGTTCGAGATCGGTGACGTTGGGCGCCCCGGCCCCGGCGAGGAACGTCATCGAGCCGAGCTCCAGCATGAGATCGCGGCTACGGTTGCCCGCCAGCGCCCGGATGGATTTCGGCGCCGAGGCCAGTGCGGCGGTGACGATATCGCGGCCGATGCGCACCATCTGGCTGTCCTCATCTACCAGCGCACCGGCTTTGGCGTAGATCGCCCGTGCCTCCGGCGGCAGCACCTTGATGCCGAGCTCTTCCAGCACGCGCAACGCCGTGCCGTGGATGGCCGCGACCTGGTCGTCCGAAAACACCGGCTGCGGCAGGAACGGGTTTTTGAGCGAGCGATAGTTCGGGTGGCGGCTTGACCCGCTGCCGGCCACGCCGGTGTGCCCGCGCCGGCGCTCGCGCCTGGTCTCCCTTATGATGTCATCGACCATGGCCAAAACTCCTCATTGCCGCATCGCCTTGCCCTCGGGCCGTATGGCGAGCCGGAATAATTCGCGCCGGCCGCTCGACGCCGCCGACAATGTGCACCCAAAGCGCGGTCCCCTCCCCGGCGAATTCGTCGTCCAGCAACGCCAGCGCGACGCTTTTGCCTATTGTGTAGCCATAGCCGCCTGAGGTGACGAATCCGACCCGCCGGCCCTTGTGCCAGTCTGGCTCGAAGCCACTGGCGTCGGCATCGACGGAGCAGAACTCCAGCGTCACGATGCGGGCGGCGCTCAACAAACCGTGCGGTGTGGCCTGGCTGCCCTTGTGAGCCGGGCTGAAATGGAAGAATAGTCTTCGCCGGGTATGCCCGCCCTGAAATTGCCCGCTTGCGGTTCTCAGGTGGGTTGGGTGAGTTTCGGGAATGGCCAGTCCTTTAGAACGACGTCCAAGACGAAGAGGTCCGATCGCCGCCGCACTGCTGGCGGTGGACGCGTGGATCGATTCCTCGCTCTACGAAATCGGCTTCAAGGCCGGCCAGTTCTGGGAATCGGCAACCATTTTTTCGCGGCGCTTCCGAGTCACCGGCTGGCGACGCGGCATCATCGAGGTGCTGAGCGAAGGTTTTACGATGGGCGCCGGCGGCGTCGTCGTGCTGCTCGCACTCGCGATGCCGGCCTTCCAGATCACCACTGGCGACTGGCGCAGTCAGGGCGATTTCGCCGTCACCTTCCTCGACCGCTACGGCAACGAGATTGGCCAGCGCGGCATCATCCAGCGCGATTCCGTGCCTGTCGACGAGATGCCGGACCATGTCATCAAAGCAGTGCTGGCGACCGAGGACCGGCGCTTCTTCGAGCACTACGGCATCGACGTGCTAGGCCTGTCGCGCGCCATCTTCGAGAATGTGCGGGCCAATTCCGTCGTCCAGGGCGGCTCCAGCATCACCCAGCAGCTGGCCAAGAACCTGTTCCTGTCGAATGAGCGGACCTTCCAACGCAAGATCAAGGAAGCCTTCCTGTCGCTGTGGCTGGAGGCCAATCTGTCGAAGAAGGAGATCCTGCAGCTTTATCTCGACCGCGCCTATATGGGCGGCGGCACGTTCGGCATCGAGGCGGCGGCGGATTTCTATTTCGGCAAGAGCGTCAAGGATCTGAACCTCGCCGAGGCGGCGATGCTGGCCGGCCTGTTCAAGGCGCCGACCAAATACGCCCCGCACATCAACCTGCCCGCCGCCCGTGCTCGCGCCAATGTGGTGCTGTCGAACCTCGTCGATTCCGGTTTCATGACCGAAGGCCAGGTGCTGCAGGCAAGGCTGCATCCAGCCGAGATCGTCGACCGCGGCGAGCAGAAGAGCCCGGACTATTACCTCGACTGGGCCTTCGATGAGGTCAAGAAGATCGCCAAGCCCGGCCAGCATTCGCTGGTCGCCCACACCACTTTCGACGCCAACATCCAGAAAGCGGCGGAGGAATCCGTCGAATTCCATCTCCGCCAGTTCGGCAAGGAATACAACGTCACCGAGGGCGCCGTTGTGGTGATCGAGACCAATGGCGCGGTGCGCGCCATTGTCGGCGGCCGCGACTATGGCGCAAGCCAGTTCAACCGCGCCACCAAGGCGCTGCGCCAGACCGGCTCCTCGTTCAAACCTTACGTCTACGCCACCGCCATGGAGCACGGGTTCACCCCGGACTCCGTCGTCTCAGGCGGGCCGATCAGCTGGGGCGGCTGGTCACCGCACAATTACAATGGTGGCTCGGCCGGCAACGTGACGCTGATCACGGCGATCGCCAAATCGATCAACACCGTGCCGGTACGGCTGGCCAAGGACTATCTCGGCATCGGCCCGATCAAGGCGATGGCCGAATCATTCGGCGTGGAATCGCCGCTGGAGTCGCACAAGACCATGGTGCTCGGCACATCGGGCATGACGGTCATGGACCAGGCGACGGGCTACAGCGTGTTCGCGCAGAACGGCTTCGCCGGCTCGCGGCACGGCATCACCCAGCTCGTCACCCGCACCGGCGATGTCGTCTACGACTTTGCCAAGGATGCGCCGGCGCCGCATCGGGTTCTGTCGGAACAGGCTCTGAAATACATGAACACCATGCTGGCTGCGGTGCCGGCGATCGGCACCGCGCGGCGCGCGCAACTGCCCAACATCGTCGTCGCCGGCAAGACGGGGACGACGCAATCCTACCGCGACGCCTGGTTTGTCGGCTTCACCGGCAATTACACGGCTGCCGTCTGGCTCGGCAATGACGACTTCACCCCGACCCGCAACATGACCGGCGGCACGCTGCCGGCGATGGTGTGGCAGCGGCTGATGGTCTACGCGCACCAGAATATCGACCTGAAGCCGATCCCCGGCCTCGACAAGCCCTTCGTCGACGAAGAGATCGCAGCCAAGGCCGAGGAAGCGGAGAAGAAAAATGCCGATCAGGCAGCCGCGGATGCCGCCGCCGAGCGCCCGGCGGTGTTGTCCAGCCGCACGACACAGACGCTGCGCGAGATGACTAAGGTGTTCCAGACAGCGCCCGTGCTCGGCTCGCCGCAGACACCGGAGACCCTGTCGGCGCTTTGATTCCACAGCGCTGCTTGCTCTGTGGCCTGCCCCGCTATATCCCCGAACGATAATTCTCTCGTCCCGGTTCTTCATGCTCAAGACCGCCTTTTTCACGCTGCTTTCGCTTGCCATAGCCATCGGCCTCGGCGGCGGCAGCGTCTGGTATGCGCTGCAGGCGCAGAGCGGCGTCGGCGCGATCAGCATCGGCCAATGGACCGCCTTCCCCGAGATCGGCACGCAAGATGCCGACCCCTATTCGAAGGCGCGCGTGGCGCGCGAGGGCGTGCTGGCGCTCGGCAAGGCGGAAGGCTTGTCCTTCATCGCCGAACGCGATGCGGCCGGCGATGAGCTTCAGCGGCAATGCGACTACAGGATCGAGGGCAGTTTCCCGACCGCCCGGTTCTGGACGCTCTATGCCGCGGATCAATCGCTCGGCGTGGTCGACACCGGCAAGCCGAGGCTGGCGGCGCTGCAATCCTACCAGGTGCTGCGTCAGCCCGACAATTCGGTGATCATCGCCGTCGGCAACCGTCCGGCCCCCGGCAACTGGCTTCTGACCGAAGGTTTTGGCCGGATGTATTTCGTGCTCACCTTCTACGACACGCCGATTGCCTCAAGCACCGGCCTTTCCGACGTGTCGCTGCCCCGGATCGTCAAGGCTGGCTGCAATGCGTAGGTTGCTGCACGCCATCCTGCTCGGCCTGCTCGGCGCCGGCATCGTCCACATCGTCGTGCTTTTGCTGGTGCCGGAATTTACCGAGCGCGATGCCTGGTCACGGCTGGCGATGGCGTCCGACCTCTACATGATGACCAGGCTGGACGCCGAGGCGGGCGGCGCGCCGGTGGTGAAGTCGGTGGATCCGCTGTTTTACGCCGCCGCCTGCCGCTTCGACCTTGCCGAAGGCATGGTGCGGATCAAGGCGCCGGGCAGCGTGCCGTTCTGGTCGGTGTCGGTCTATGACCGCAACGGCCACAATTTCTATTCATTCAACGACCGCACGGCGACCGGCAACAAGCTGGACACCGTGGTGCTGACGCCGGCACAGATGATCGACGTGCGCAGGGAGCTTCCCGAAGACCTGCAAGGGGCGATCTTCGTCGAGGCGCCGATCGAGGAAGGCATCTTCGTCATCCGCGCCTTCGTGCCTGACGACAGCTGGAAGCCGATAGTGTCGCAGTTCCTGGACCAGAGCTCCTGCGAACTGCAGGACTACTGACCTCAGCCCGACGACCAGCAAACTCAGTGGTGCGGAACAGGCGTCCGTGGTGTGCCCGGCTTGTCCGCCGGCCGCGCCTGGCCTGCCAATGGCGGATGCTCGTAGCGGACGCCGGGAAAAATGATCACCGCCGCCGGCGTACCGGTGTCCTGAACTGCTCGATTGACTGGTGCCGATCGCGGCACGAAAGACAGTACCATGCCCATGGTTCGCGTATTCCTCTCGGTTGCCCCGGAGCACAACGCAACGCCTCCAAATGTGATTAAGGCCGGCAGAGGGTTAACGGAGCGCTAACGGATCGCGGCTAATTTGATGTTTGTTCCAGGCCTTGCGCGAAACCGACACTGTTGCGGTTGAGCATGGCCCGGGTTGTGTCGAGTGTCGGGCGTATCTTCCGTGTCAGCTTCGGATTTCAGGCAAATCGCCATACGGACGGAATCGGGAAAAGCCGAAAGGCTGTTTCGCGCCGCCGTGTCGGCGTTCTGCTCGCTGACCCGCCCGTCGCGCCGCGAGATCGCCCAGCTCGAGGATCTGACGCTGCCGCTGTTCGACAGCGTGCCGGTCGAATCGCGCCGCTATGTCGCCGCCGCCCTGTCCGAATGCGAATATGCGCCGGCCGCCCTGGTGCGGCGGCTTTGCGAGGAGCCGGTCGATGTCTGCGCCCCCTTGCTCGTCCGTTCGCGGGCGCTGGGCGACATCGACCTGATCGCGTTGATCGGCCGCCACGGCCTGCCGCATGCGCGCGCCATTGCCCGCCGCAAGGATTTGAACCCGACCATCGCGCAGTTGATCAAGGCGCTGGAAAAGCCGACCCTGGTGCGCGTGCGGCAGCCCCAGCCGATCGCCGACGTGGCGGGCGCCGACGCCGAAGCCGCTGCCGCCGCTCCCAGCGCACCAAAACTGCCCGGCAGCGCCGCCGCAACCGCCAGGCGCCGCCTGCGCTCGATGATGCTCGCCGAGGGCGAGGCGACATCGGTCGGCTCAGCAACTTACAGCAAGCTGCGCGAGACGGCGCTGACCGGCAACGCCGCCTTCTTCCAGACCGCGCTTGCCGACGCGCTCGATATCGACTTCTCGACGGCGCGGTCGCTGACCGAGCATTCGAGCTATGTCTCGCTGCTCGCCGCGCTGCGGGCGCTCAACCTCAGTGAGGACAGGGCATTCCTGATCGTGGTCGCGGTTTACCCCCGGGAGTTTCCGCACCCGCAGGCGATCCGCATCTTCCTCGACCGCTACCGGCTGCTGCACCACGAGGCGGCGCTCGACAAGGTGCGCGGCTGGAAGGCCGAAACATTGTCGCGAGCGGTGCGCGGCAACACCCCTGTCGCCGCGAATGGCGACCAAGCGCCGGACGTCGACAAAGCCAGCCTAGGGGCCAGCCTCAAGGCGTCTTGACGGAGAGAAGCTCCTCGACGGAAACCGTTGCGGCCTCGATCTCGACCACCCAGATGTCGGGATCGAATTTTTTCTCCCGCTCAAGCCTGGCGTCAAGCACGGCGGCATCGTCGCCGGCGCCGAGCAGCGTGAAAAAGCGATCATCCGGTTTGTCCGAATCGTAGCTCGTCTGGGGCGCCGGGCCGAACAGGGAGACCTCGCCCAGCCTGCCGCGGGAGAGCACGAAGACAGCGCCGGCCTCGGTTGCGCCGCGCTTGACGACGGCCGCAAAGCCGCCGGCGCCGAAAACACGGCGCAGCAGGGCCGACACCCAAAACTCGGTGGTTACGCGCATGACGAGGCTCCGGAGGACATGCGCGGCGTCTTAGCCGGATTTTCGTCTATCCGCGAGCGGTCGTCTTGACCACTCAATTGGTCAGGCCGATCTCGCGCATCTTGACGTAGACGACCTCGTCGGGCTCGCCCGTTTCCGGCAGGCCGAATAGCGACTGGAATTCCTTGATCGCCGCCTTGGTGCGGGCGCCGACGACGCCGTCGAGCTGCATGTCGTCATTGCCGAATGCCTTCAGGCCGGCCTGGATCTTGACGATGCGGGCATCGGGCGCCTGGGCGGATACCGGCGCGGAAACCGGGATGGGCGCAGGCGCGGCCTCGGGCGCGGCAACTCGAGCGGCGGCCATATCCACGGGCCTCGGCACAGGATGCGGGATGCCAGCTGTTGTCTGCTTGGCGCCGAGCTGGTCGAGCAGGACGGCGTCGATCTCACCGGAGGCCGGCAGGCCAACTTTCTGCTGGTATGCCTGGATCGCCTTTTGGGTATTCGGCCCGGAAATGCCGTCGACCGTTCCCGTGTAGAAATCGAGATCCTTCAGGATGCCCTGGACCTGCTCGACGGTCGGATCGCTTTTGACCGGAGCCGGGCCGGGCCGCAGGATGTTGATGGTGGTTTCGGGTTCGTCCGCGCCGGGGTGCGGAAAACCCTCGATGCTGCGGGTGGCGAAGAAGGCGCCGGCATGCGGAAACGGCTGGTACCACAGCGCGTTGGCGGAAACGTAGAACAGCGTCACCAGGAAGGCGGTCGAGCCGCCGACCAGGACCGGATTGCGCGAGATCGCGCCGCCCAGCGCAATCGCGCCGGCCTCGAACGCGCCGCTGCGGCGCTTGACCGCCTTAGGCTGTTTTGCGGAGCGAGCCATTCCTGTCCCCTTTCGCGTCGCCTTTCGTCCTGGTCGCGGGCATCGGCAGCACGCCGTTCCTCTCGGTCGCGCTCCTCTTCGGCCCGTTCACCGGCAGGCTGATCGTGACCGTCGTCCCCTCGCCCGGCATGCTTTCGATCGACATCGTGCCGTCGTGCAGCGCCACCAGGCCCTTGACCAGCGACAGGCCGAGCCCGGTGCCCTCGAAGCGGCGCGTATAGTCGTTCTGGATCTGCATGAACGGCTTGCCGAGATTGACAAAATCCTCCTCGGCGATGCCGATGCCGGTGTCCCTGACCCAGAAATGCAGCCGCGAGCCGATCCGCTTGGCGCCGACGACGACATTGCCGCCATCGGGCGTGAACTTGACCGCATTGGAGACGAGGTTGATCAGGATCTGCTGCACGGCACGACGGTCGGCATTGATCTCCCCGGCGTCCGGCGCAATCTGCGCCTGGAGACCGATGTTCTTGGCATTCGCCTGCAGCTGCATCATCGACTGGCACATCTCGACCGCTTCGATGAATCGGAACGGTTCGGGCTCGGTCGCGTAGGCGCCGGCCTCGATCCTCGAGACATCAAGGATGGAGGTGACGACGGCAAGCAGATGCTGGCCCGACTCCTTCACCAGGCCGACATACTCCTTCTGGCGCGGGTCCTTGAAGCCGCCGAACATCTCATGCAGCAGCATGTCGGAAAAACCGATGATGGCGTTGAGCGGCGTCCGAAGCTCATGGCTGACGACCGCCAGGAAGCGGCCCTTTGCCACCTCGGCCGACGCTGCGGCCTCATTGGCGGCAGCAAGCTCGTCGCGCAATTCGGCAGTCTCGTCGTTCTCGCGCAGCAGCAGAGTGAAGGTCTCCTGCTGCTCTTCGGCACGCATCAGTTCGAGCTGAAATGGCCGGTAATTGTCGGCCGTCGAGGCGCTGCCGTCCTGCGGCAGCCTTACCCGAAGATCGAGCCGGCGCGCCAGGGCGCCATCGCGCATGTCGGCAAGCGCGCTGAGATAAGCGACGCGATCGGACAGGTGGATGCGGTCGAACAGCCCGGCGCCGAAAAGCAGTTCCGGCGGCAGCTTCAGGATGGTGCGCGCCTTGGCTGAGGCATCCAGGACCTCGCCATGCCGGGCGACATGCAGGACAACGGCGTCGATCATGTCTTCAAGGCGGTCGTTTGGAAGCAGCGCGGGCTGCGCGCGTGCGGCATCGCCTAGGGCTGCGAGCCGGGGAACCAGCGTCAGGCCCCAGGCGAGCGGCAGCAGCCAGTGCCACGCCGCGACTTGCGCCCCGCCGAGCGGGACGACAGAGGCGACAAAGGGCTGCAGCAGCATTGCGGCCAAGGCCGAGAGGCCGCCCCAAAGTGCCGCGCGCTTTGAACCGCCGATCCACCAGGCCTCGAATGGCAGTGCCAGGGCCAGCAGCGCAACCGGCGACGCCAGGCCGCCTGCTGCCGCGACGGCGCCGGCAAGCGCAAGACCGCCGGCGGCAAGGGCAACCTGGGCTGCCAGCGTCATCTTGCCCGACGCCGCCACCAGCAAGGCGGCGAACCAGCAAAGACCGAAGGCGGCGAAAATGGTTGCGACGGTGACGGCGGCGCCCATGCCCGAGGTGACCAGTGTCACCGCCGCACCGGCGGCGAAGAACGGAGCGGCAAGCATGATGCCGATGAACCGGCGCTGGCGCAGGCGATCGCCCTGGCCGATGATGGCCGGATGGACCATGCGTTCGCAACCGGCCGCCAGCGCGCCAGGCAGTTCAATATATCTGGCAGTTGTCAAACTCAACGCACTCGCACCCGGTCGTGACTGCCCCTGCGTTGCAGGTCGCTTTTGCTTGTTTGAAACTCGCATCCAGCGTTTAAGGAATGAATAAGGCTGACCGGAACAACGAGCGCGCTGCGGCAAAAATTGGAGCGCCGGCACCGGAATGCACCGCCATTTGTAGCCATAGTAAACGGAGCGTTATGTGCAAAGGGCGTGCCCGTGGCTGCGAAACCCTGAGCCGGCATGCCTGCTCTTCTGAAGATATCCATGCGCAACAATCGCTTAGATGGTTACTGCAAGGTTAAGAAAATTGTCGGCATTTGAGGCTAATGCACTGCAAAACGCCTCGCTTCGAATTTGCCTAAAATTTGAGGAAAATTTTCACTGAGCAGGAAAGCCGTCCTTTGCGCCTCATGTGCCATTGTCGCTGATATAAAGAGGTCATTGCGCATGGACGCATGATCCGGTCATTGGACGAGAGGGCAGATCGATGGGCTTTTTGATAAGAATGGCGTTCTGGTTTTCGCTGGTGTTGCTGGCGCTGCCGCTGACCGTCGGCCCCGACGAGGATGGCCGCGAGAGCGTCGGGCCGTTCCAGGCGCTTTTTGCGGCGCGCGAAGCGGTCGGCGACATCGCCGGCATTTGCGAGCGTAAGCCGGACGTCTGCGAAACCGGCAAGTCGGCGATGCATACGATCAGCGCCCGGGCCAAGGAAACCGCCAAGATCGCCGCCGCCATGCTGGACGACAAGAGCGCCGAGACCTCGCCCGATACATCGCTGGCCACCGGCAGCGTCGCCGAGGACATCGTGCTGCCGGCGACAGTCAACATACCTGCCAAGCTGGTGGCGAAGAACTAAACACCGTTTCAGCTGGTATCTACAGCGTCACCGCAGGCCGGTCGGACCTCTCGATGCCTGCGGTGCTTTTCTTCTTTTTCCGTGACGCCGCAGCCGCGGATGACTATATCCCGAGCAATGGCCACGACGATCCAGACGATCCGCGACGACTTCTCCCTGCTCGACGAGTGGGAAGACCGCTATCGCTATGTGATCGAGCTCGGCGAAGCGCTGCCGCCATTTCCCGACGCCGAACGCAACGCCGCCAACAAGGTGCCGGGCTGCGTCAGCCAGGTCTGGCTGACCACGAGCCGAGCGCCGGGCGCCGATCCGGTCATCACCTTCACAGGCGATTCAGACGCTCATATCGTACGCGGTCTGGTCGCCATCATGCTGGCGCTGTTTTCGGGACGGACTGCCAGCCAGATCCTTGAAACGGACGCCGAGGCGACGCTGAGGTCGCTTGGCCTCGACGAACATCTGTCGCCGCAGCGGGCCAATGGCCTGCGCTCAATGGTCAAGCGCATCAAGCGCGACGCCGAGATGGCTCTCAAGCAGACTGCTTGATTGCTCTATCTTCTCTTCTTTCGACGCAATTCCCAAGAGAAAGCGCTCGGCAGTTTTCCTGGAATTGTTCTAGAAACAAAACGGCGCCGTAAGGGGCGCCGTTGATCTTGTCCATTGGAGCGGTGTTACCGCCCCTTGCGCTTGCGGCCGAGGCCCATCTTCTTGGCCAGCTGCGAACGGGCAGCGGCATAGTTGGGGGCGACCATCGGATAGCTGGCGTCGAGATTCCACTTCTCGCGGTATTCATCGGGCGTCAGACCGTAATGAGTCATCAGGTGGCGCTTCAGCGACTTGAACTTCTTGCCATCTTCAAGGCAGACGATGTAATCGTCATGAACAGAGCGCTTCGGGTTTACCGCAGGCTTCTGCTTGTCGGCCGGAGGCTGTTCGCTTGCTCCGCCCACGCGCCCGAGAGCGGCATGGACATCAGCGATAAGGTTCGGCAATTCGCCGACCGGCACGGGATTGTTGCTGACATAGGCTGCCACCACATCGGCGGTCAGCTCGATCAGCGCATCGCTATTTCTGGAAGGTGTTTCGACGATATCCATGGTTTAGGCCCCAACGAAGGATGTTTCTGTTTGCGCCCTTTTTGGAAGATCGGGCATGGCGCGAATTTCACGCGGGAAGAGCTTCATGGATTCGCGTCCGGGCATCTTAATGAGCCCACAGACAAAGTAAGTCAATTCGCATCTTGCGCTATATTCAACGATATTCATCGAATAGTCGCTCTTCAGCTTCAATCTTTCGTGCACTCTGTAACTTCGCGATATTTTCTGGTCGGACCAGGACTAGCATGACGTAAGGTCACACCACCGCTAAATCAGCAAGGACTCATAAAGCGGGCAGCGATGCTTGGTCTATGCTTCGAGGTTTGGGCGGCTGATTGTCGGATTCGTACCAAACCGCAAGTTGCAAAGCGTTGGCGAAACACGCCGAAGAAGATCTTCGGTCTGACCGGATTCAATACGGCGTGAGGTATTTTCCATAGACCCAGCCACTAACAAAACCACCATTTTGCGCCGGGTCGTGCCAAACTTGACACCATTGATAGCGAATTGCCTGTTTCTGTTTCCAGTGCGGCTGGCCGGCGATCTCCAGAAGATTCAAGCCGCTGGTGCACTTGCCGGTCATCTGCAGGATCGTCCCGTTGGGATAGGCGGCCTGCTTCTGCGAGGTGCCGGACGGATATTTGCGAACGTTGAGCGTGTCGCCGAACGGCACGCCAGCCACTTGCCAAGCGGCGAACGCGGTTGCATGAGACTGGCCGGTGAAAGCCAGAACGGTCGAAGCGACGACGGCGAGAGCCGCAGCGGTGTTGATATGGAAATTCATCATCCTCTCCTTTTGGCTCATCTCCCGAGCCCGCCGCAACCAATACATCCCGGCCCTTGAACCCGCGCTGATCGGCGTGTTCATTTGCCATTCAAGTAATTTCTTCAGTGAGACGCAATGACCAAGACCTCAGCTTTTCCGTCCGCCAGCCCGCCGATCCCCGAGAAACACCCCGTCTTCGACACGCATCACGGCATTACCCGCACAGATGACTATGCCTGGCTGAGGGCCGAGAACTGGCAGGCGATGTTCAGGGACCCTTCCCTGCTTGAGGGCCGCATCCGCGCCCATCTCGAAGCCGAAAACGCCTATCAAGCAGTGCTTATGGCCGATACGCTAGAGCTTCGGAAGCAGCTGTTCGGCGAGATGAAGGGGCGCATCAAGGAAGATGATTCGACGGTGCCGATGAAGGATGGCCCCTATGCTTACGGCTCATCCTTCAAGCTTGGCGGCGAACAGCCCCGCTATTTCCGCATGCCGCGCGATGGCGGCGATGAGCAGATCCTGCTCGATGGCGACGCGGAAGCCGAGGGCAAGCCCTATTTCCGCCTCGGCGGCGTCGACCATTCGGCCGATCACCGCAAGCTGTTGTGGGCGTTCGACGACAAGGGCTCTGAATTCTTCACACTTCGCGTGCGCGATCTCACCAGCGGCAAGGAACTGAGCGACCAGATCGAGGCCACCAGTGGTGGCGGCGTCTGGAATGCCGCCGATGACGGTTTCTTCTACACAAGGCTCGACGACAATCATCGCCCGTCCAAGGTGCTGTTCCACGCGCTCGGCGGCAGCCCCCTTAATGACCGGCTGATTTATGAGGAAACCGATCCCGGCTTCTTCATGGATGTCGGCGGCACGCGCTCCAACGAATGGATCATGATCGGGATCAACGATCACGAAACCTCGGAATATCACCTGATGCGCGCCGATGAGCCTTTCGCCGAGCCAAAGCTGGTGGCAAAGCGCGAGACTGGCCTGCAATATGATCTGGAAGAAGGCGGCGACATCTTCTTCGTCCTCACCAATGCCGACGGCGCCAAGGACTTCAAGATCATGACGGCGCCGGCTAATGACCCGGTTCGCGCCAATTGGGAAGAGCTGGTGGCGCACGAGCCAGGCCGGCTGATCCTGTCGGTGGTCGGCTTCAGGGATCATATGGTCAGGCTCGAGCGCAAGGAAGGGCTGCCGCGCATCGTCGTTCGCGATCGCCGCAGCGGCGAGGAGCATCTGATCTCGTTCGACGAAGAGGCGTTCTCGCTCGGCCTGTCGGGGTCCTATGAATACGACACCGAGATCATGCGCTTCACCTATTCGTCGATGACGACCTCGGCGCAGGTCTTCGACTACAATATGCGCAGCCGCGAGCGTGTGCTGCTGAAGACCCAGGAAGTGCCGTCCGGTCACAATCCGGATCATTATGTCACGCGCCGGCTGATGGCGTCGGCCGCCGATGGCGAACTGGTGCCGGTCTCGCTGCTGCACCACCGCGACACGCCGCTCGATGGCTCCGCACCGTGCCTGCTTTACGGCTACGGCTCTTACGGCATTGCCATTCCGGCGGCGTTCAACACCAACTGGTTCTCGCTGGTCGACCGTGGCTTTGTCTTTGCCATCGCCCATGTCCGCGGCGGCAAGGACAAGGGCTATGGCTGGTATGACGACGGCAAGCGGGCGCACAAGATGAACACGTTCACCGATTTCATCGCCGTCGCGCAGCATCTCGTCGCCGAGCGTTACACCCAACACGACCGCATCGTCGCGCAAGGCGGCTCGGCCGGCGGCATGCTGATGGGTGCGATCGCCAACATGGCGCCGCAAAATTTCGGCGCCATCGTTGCCGAGGTCCCCTTTGTCGACGTGCTGACCACGATGCTCGACGCAAGCTTGCCGCTGACGCCGCCGGAGTGGCCGGAATGGGGCAACCCGATCGCGTCGGCGGAAGATTACCAAACGATCGCCGCCTACTCACCCTATGACAATGTCGCCGATCACGACTACCCGCCGATCCTGGCGCTGGCCGGCCTCACCGATCCGCGCGTCACCTATTGGGAGCCGGCCAAATGGGTGGCGCGGCTGCGCGAGCGCAAGAGCGGCGACAATCCGGTGCTGTTCAAGATCAACATGGATTCCGGCCATGCCGGCGCCTCCGGCCGCTTTTCAAGGCTGGAGGAGATCGCCTATACCTACTCCTTCGCGCTCAAGGTTACGGCCAAGCCCGAACCCGAGGTTACGGGCAAGGCTGAGAATGCAACGGAGGCGTCGCAATGATCGATCTATCCACCTTGACGGCTTACATAGCGGTTGTGCTTGGCTTTGTGTTTATTCCAGGCCCAGCCACGCTTTTGACGGTCGCGCGAGCGACGAGTTCCGGAACCAGGGTTGGCGTCGCGACGGGCGCGGGCGTCGCGGCTGGCGATGTGTTCCATACCATCATGGCGATGGTCGGCATTTCGGCGATCATCGCCACTTCGGCAACGCTGTTCAGCGTCGTAAAATACATCGGCGCGGCGTATCTCGTTTACCTCGGCCTTCGCGCAATCATCGAGAGAATACCGGCCGATCCTACTGCCGGTGCACTCGCGATCTCCGCCAGCAAGGCGTTTCGTCAAGCTGTCCTGACCGAAGTGCTTAATCCAAAGACGGCGCTTTTCTTCCTTGCCTTCCTGCCCCAGTTCGTGCGGCCTGAAAACGGATCGGTGATGCTCCAGCTGATGACGCTGGGCATAATCTTTGTTCTGCTCGGCCTTTTCAGCACAGTCGTCTTTGCCGTGAGTGCGGGCCGGCTCGGCACGTTCCTGCGCCGCAATCCGTCGGTGGTGAAATGGCAAGGCAAGGTGGTTGGCGGCATCTACTGCGCGTTAGGCGTTCGTCTGGCCTTGCAGCAGCGCTGATGTCGAAGCGAAAAGCGCGCCCGTCGAGGGGCGCGCCGGTCGTCACTTTTTCAATTCCGGGCTGCTCATTTTCACTCGCATTTGCAATGGCTGCGCGCTACCCATGCGCGCCACCTTCCAGACCATGACATACGCAAAGGGGCCACTATGTTGCTCGTCGACACCTATCTCGAGAAATCACCGATCCAGGGCATCGGGGTTTTCGCCAGGAACCACATTGCCAAGGGCACGCTGGTCTGGAAGCTCGACCCCAGATTCGACCGGATCATCGACGTCGAGACCTATGAAGGCGAGAGCGGCCCGGTGAAGAACTATCTCGACCGTTATTCCTATCCAGACCGCCGGGATCCGAACTACATCGTCTTCGAAGCCGACGACGCCCGCTACATGAACCATGACGACGAACCGAATTGCGATGTCTCCTCGCCCGAGGAAACCTATGCCTTGCGCGACATCGCACCCGGCGAGGAACTGACCTGCAATTACAGCCATTTCTTCGAGACGGGCTTCGACTTCCTCGGCGATCGCCACCTGTAGATGGCCACCTGTAGCCGGGATCACTTGGCCGGCTTGCTGCGCACCGGGTAGCCGTTGGGATGCGGCGGCACCGCCTTGAGATAGGCGGCTATTGCCGCGCGATCTCCCGGCGGCAGTTCGGCCATGTTGCGCTGCACGTCGACCATGGCGCCGCCTACCGAGTCGAAATCGGGGGTAAAACCGGTTTCGAGATAGTTGGCGATGTCGGCTTCCGACCAGTCACCGAGCCCGCCCTCGCCCGATGTGATGTTCGGCACGACGCCGCTGCCTTCGGCTGCCGGCGCGCCAGCCAGCCACTGGCTCTTCCTGGTGGCGCCGGTGACGTCGCGCGGCGTGTGGCATTCGCCGCAATGGCCGGGTCCCTCGACCAGATAGCGGCCGGCCAGTACCGGATCAGGCGTGCCATCGGCAAAGGCAATCACCGGCTCCTTGCTGAGATAGAGCCGCTTCCACAGGCCGAGGCCGCGACGGATGTTGAAGGGGAAACTCAGCGAATTGTCCGGCGCCTTGCCGGCCACCGCCGGCAGCGTCTTCAGGAACGCATAGAGATCGGCAATATCAGCCGGCTTCATGCGGGCGTAGGATGTGTAGGGGAAGGCCGGATAGAAATGCTCGCCCGACGGCGACACGCCCTTCAGCATGGCGTTGGCAAGGTCCTCGACCGTCCAGGCGCCGATGCCGTCCTTGGGATCCTGCGAGATGTTGGGCGGCACGAAGGTGCCGAACGGCGTCTTGAGCTCGAGGCCGCCGACCAGTTGCAAACGGCCGTCGCCTTGCGAGCCCGGCTTGGCGTGACAGGAGGTGCAGCCGCCGGCATTGAAAATGCGCTTCCCCCTGGCGGCGTCGCCGGGGCCGAGCTGCGCCAGGGTGCCAGTGTCGAGCTTGACCGGCGCCGACAGGAACCAGCCGGCGCCGGCACCGACGACGCCCAGGACAAGGGCGGCGCCGACAAATTTTTTCCACAAGGGCATTGCCCGGGATCAGCTCTTCTTCACCCGATAGGTCTTGTGGCAGGTGCCGCAATCACTGCCGAGCGTATCGATCTGCGCCTTCAGCGCATCGACATCGGCGGGTGCGGCGGCGACTGCGGCCCTGACGTCGGCGAGGTACTTGTCCTCGGTCGATTTGAAGCCCGCCATGTCTTCCCAGATTTTGGGCGAGGCGGTGGTATCACCGCTGTCGCTGCCGGCCGGGAACAGCGCGTCGACATCGAACTTCTCGGCATTGACTTGCAGCGCCTGCAGCGCCGTCAGCACGGCGGCGGCATCGAAGTCTGCCTCGCCCTTGGCGATTTTCGACAGGCCGCCGACAATCTTGCCGCGTTCCTTCATCAGTCCCTGTCGGTCGAGGATCGGGTCGGCAAAAGCCGCCGAGGCGGCGAGGCTGAGCATAGAGATGGCGATAACAAGCTTTCTCATTCAATTGGCTCCAGGATGATGAGGGGTCGCGACCTAACGTTAACGGAGGGCGGGCCGGGATTATTCCCTGTCCGCCGGCCGGATTCTGCCGAATTTTGTGTGCCTGCTGCTTCAGCTGAGAAAGAAAAGCCCCGGAGTACCGGGGCTTCTCTGGGTCGATCAGGCTTTCGCCTCTTCGTACATTTCAAGGACATGGTCCCAGTTGATGAGGCTGTCAACGAAGGCCTCGAGATATTTCGGCCGCGCGTTGCGGTAGTCGATGTAATAGGAATGTTCCCAGACATCGACGCCGAGGATCGGCGATGCGCCATGGACGAGCGGGTTCTCGCCGTTCGGCGTCTTGGAGATCGCCAGCTTGCCGTCCTTGACCGAGACCCAGGCCCAGCCCGAACCGAACTGCGTGGTGCCGGCGGCGATGAAGTCGGCCTTGAACTTGTCGTAGCCGCCGAGGTCGGCGTCGAAAGCCTTCTGCAGGGCGCCCGGAAGCTGGTTGCCGCCGCCGCCCTTCTTCATCCACTTCCAGAAATGGATGTGGTTGTAGTGCTGGGCTGCGTTGTTGAAGAGGCCGGCATTCTTGCCGAACGACTGCTTGACCACCTCTTCGACCGACAGATCGCCAAGGCCCGCTTCGGCGGCCAGCTTGTTGCCGTTGTCGACATAAGCCTTGTGGTGCTTGTCGTGGTGATACTCCAGCGTCTCCTTCGACATGTAAGGCTGCAAGGCCTCGTAGTCGTAGGGCAAGGCGGGCAATTCAAAAGCCATCGGTCATACTCCTCATGGAAAAATCCGGTGCGGATACCGGATTAAGATAGGGCTGCATTGATCTGGAACAACTCCGGAATGAAGCGCCAATTGCCTTTTAGCGGCTCAACCGGCGGAAGTCGAATGCGCCCATTCCCAATAAAGGTCGCGCGCTTTCTTGGCCACCGGCCCGGGCTGCAGATCGCGGTCCTCGATGCGGGTGATCGGCACGACCTTGGAATGATTTCCGGTCGAAAATATCTCGTCGGCTTCGAGAAAGTCGCGCACCGACAGCATCTTCTCCGTGGTCTTGAAGCCGTAATCGCCAAGCAGCGTCATGGTGCGCGAGCGGGTGATGCCGGACAGGAAGGTGCCGTTGGGCGCCGGCGTCAACACGTGGCTGTCCTTGACCAGGAAGATGTTCGAGGTTCCGGTCTCGGCGACATTGCCCAGCATGTCCAGCACCAGCGCATTGTCGAAGCCGCGTCCCTTGGCTTCGAGAATGGCGCGGCCATTGTTGGGATAGAGGCAGCCGGCCTTGGCATTGGTCGGCATGGTCTCGATGGTCGGCCGCCGGAACGGCGACACGGTGATCGAAAAGCCGGTCGGCGAGATCATCGGCGATTCGTAAAGGCAGAGGCAGAAACGGGTCGAGGCCGGATCGGCCGGCACGCCCATATAGCCGCCATGCTCGGCCCAGTACATCGGCCTGATGTAGACCGCTGTCTTGCCGTCGAACTTCTTCAGCCCGTCCCAGGTCAGTCCAACAATCTCATCGGCGCTCATCGACGGCGCGAGGCCGAGCGCGGTCGCCGATGCGTTCACCCTGGCGGCATGCAGCTCGAGATCGGGGGCGACGCCTTCGAACCAGCGGGCGCCGTCGAAGACGCTGGTGCCGAGCCACATGGCGTGGCTGCGCGGACCCAGAATGGCGACGTTGCCTTCGTACCAGTCGCCGTCGACGAAGGTCCATGTCGCCGATAGCGCCGCAGTCACCAGTGTCATTGTTCGGTTCCGCTTCAAAGCTGCCTGTGCCAAGCATTGGAAGATGCTTTGACCGGCGCCGTCAACCGGCATGGAGCGGTTTTTGTTGAGGCCAGAGCGCCCCAAGAAAGCGATCAAGACCACAATCGATGCTTGCACCTTGCGCCGCCTGCCCTCAAAACTGTCGCCATGCATTACGCGGCTTACGTTTTCGACGCCTATGGCACGTTGTTCGACGTGCACGCAGCCGTGCGCCGTCATGACGGCGAGATCGGCCCCGACGGCCCGCTGCTTTCGGAAATCTGGCGCGCCAAGCAGCTGGAATATTCCTGGGTGCGCACGCTGATGGGCGGCTATGCCGATTTCTGGCAGCTCACCGAACAGGCGCTCGATTTCGCCCTGCTCAAGGTTCCCTCCGCCGACAAGGGACTGAAGGCCAAGCTGCTCGAAGCCTATTGGCGGCTCGACTGCTATCCGGAAGTGCCGGCCGTGCTCAAGGCGCTGAAAGCATCCGGCGCCAAGCTCGCAATCCTGTCCAACGGCTCGCCCGAGATGCTGGAAGCGGCGGTCAAGTCGGCCGCCCTCGACCAGGTGCTGGACGATATCTTTTCGGTCGACGCCGTCAGGCGCTTCAAGACCGACCCGTCGACCTACGACATGGTGGCGACGGGCTGGCGACTCTATCCGGGCGCCGTCTCGTTCCAGTCGTCCAACCGCTGGGACGTCGCCGGCGCCACCAAATTCGGCTTTCGCACCGTATGGATCAACCGCGCCAACCAGCCCGAGGAATACCGGGATTTCCCGCCGGCGCTGATCCTGCCGTCGCTTGAAGGCCTGCTGACCGGCGGCTGATCACTCTGTTGCCTTCGAGCAACAGTGGCAGGGCGGTCACAGCTTCGCCTTTGTTTGTCCACCCTCAGGCCAGAATCGGAACCGCCTATCGCGTCAGGCATTGGGGGAGGCCGACCACTGCGCCGCTTGAAGGCATTCACGCTTTCTTGCGATTCGAGACTTAGAAAAGGCAACCATGTTGAAGACCGAAATCGACCCCTATCGCCTGAGCCGTCGCGGCTTTCTGAATGCTGCAGCCCTTGGCGCCGCTTCGATTGCGGTCTCCGCCTGCACCACCACCGGACCGGCGCCGGCGCCGGTCGAACCGCCACCGCCGACCTATGACGAGCCGCCGCTCGGCGACTATGCGACGATGTACGGCCCGATTTCCGACAGCGGGTTCGAGCTCCCGGCCATCCCGATCAAGAAGATGGACCCGCAGTTCCTGCGCCAGATCGTTCCCGATCCGACCGGCCAGCGGCCAGGCACCATCATCGTCGATACGACCAACCATTTCCTCTATCTGGTGCGCGAAGGCGGCCAGGCGATCCGTTACGGCGTCGGCCTCGGCCGCGCCGGCTTCGAATGGTCGGGAGACGCCGTCGTCCAGTGGAAGCAGAAATGGCCGAAATGGACGCCGCCCGATGAGATGGTTGCCCGCCAGCCTGAACTGGAAGAATACAGCGCCAAGAACGGCGGCATGCCCGGCGGCCTCAAGAACCCGCTCGGCGCCCGCGCGCTCTACCTGTTCCACGACAACGTCGACACGCTCTACCGCCTGCATGGCTCGCCGGAATGGAACTCGATCGGCAAATCCGTCTCGTCAGGCTGCGTGCGCCTGATAAATCAGGACATCATCGACCTCTACGACCGCGTGCCGTCGAAGAGCCCGGTCATCGTGACGTCCGACATCGGCCAGCCGATGGCGGCGAGCGCAAACCGCAGAGCCATCCCGATCGATGGCGGGGTGCCGGATGGCTCGGTCCTGCTCGGCCCGGTGACCTGATCGACTTCATCGATGCCATGAAGCGGCAGGTTCCGCTCCATGCGGCAAAGCTCGCCAGGATCCCGATAGCTTTACGCGAATGCCTGGGGTTCGCATCCAAGATGTGCAATGCCGGCAACAGGAGGCCAAAAAAGACGTCCAGACGAACCATGGAGCCGCTGCAATCGGGGCGGCCATGCCCTGTCAATCTCGACGCTGCTGTGTTTCGTTACCGATTGATGTATATTAGACGGGAGTATGATTGCAGAGACATACATTTCATTAGATCATTGATGGCGGGGGAACGCCGATGGTGGGATTTGATTTCGATAGTCCGCCTGCCGACGGCGCCGAGGCCAACCTGTCGGCCGAATGCGAGCGCCAATTGCTGCCGCTCGTCCGCGGAATTGTCGAGGCGGCGGTTGCCGCCGGGTGGAGCCAGGAAGACGTTCTTCTGGCCATGGTCGAGCTGTCCTGGGATCTGTACGAGAAACGCCGAGGCGATCTTTAGCAGGCCTGCGTGAGCCGGATAATTCCGTAGCGCCGGCCAAGCCAGGCCATGTTTTTCTCGCGCGAACTTTTTTCTTCACTTACAATGTTTTTTCTATCCACGGGATGCGCTACGCTGCCTTTGGGCAGGACTATGGGGGATACAAATTACCGTCCGGATTTCCGGGTTGGCTGTTTGCACGGCACGGAATTTCGATGGGCTGGCAAAGCGGCTGAGGCAAGGCTGAATGAAAAATGCGGGCGAGGTTCAGGAACGCAGCGCAGGCGCCGATCGGGTCGATCGGCACGCCCTCGGACATAATCCCCGAAAATGCCAATCCCAGAAGAGCAACCATGCGGGGGAGCGGGATATGCTCTGTCCGCAGCCCTGGATCGCTCCCGGAGGGTCGCCATCGCCGAAGTCGCCTACCTCGCGGGATTTTCGGATCAAGGCCATTTGGCCACCGCCATGAAGAAGCACAAGGGAAAGAAGCCATGATTCGGGCGATAACTGCTGCCGGATCGTCCGTGGCAATGACAGATAGTCGACCAGCTCTGTCAATGGCCGCGCGATCTATATTCGGAATACAATGCTGGATTGCGACGGCACACTATGCACAATAACTAGGCAGAATGGTAAGATAAGATCGGAAAATAGTCAGGTAGCCTTGGCTAAAAATTCAAACCTGTAAATTTATAGTCAAAATTCTGGTAAAATTTTCATTTGAGCTCAAATTCTTCTTTGCAATATAAAGCAGCATCTGTAGGATTCGAAGGAACGCCCAGGAGCAAACGTGAATTCTGGGCGCCTCGATACAGCACAGGATTGGATTGATCGGCGCAGCAGTGGCAGAGACGAAGATGCAACATAGAGGCAACGTCCAGGAAAGCGCCGGGACAGAGCGGCGGCGCGCGGATCGTCGCATCTTCGACGGAATTCCGGAAAGCGCGGGGCGCTACCTGGTCACGTTTCGAGGCGGCGCGGCTCATGTCGTTCATGGGCCGGGATCACACACATTCAAAGCGGCGGAACATTTCGCTTCGGTTCTGCTTACACCCTCACCAGGGATTGCGGCATCGCTGGGCAGCGACAAAGTCCACGAATACGACGGCGACGTCGGCATGATCATGATCGTCCCAGCCGACCTCGGCGGCAAGGTGACCCGGTCATCCACCACGGAAAGCGTAATCGTGGCGCTCACCCCCGAGAGTCTCTTCGAGCTGGCAACGCGTGAATTCGACACCGGCCATGCCGAGCTTCAGCCGCCGCCGTACGGGACCGTCGACTTCCAAGCGCTGCAACTCGCGCAGTTGCTGAAGGCGGAACTGACGGATCGGGAAACTCCAAACGAGTTCTATATCGATTCGTTGGTCACCATGTTCGGCGTCCATTTGCTTCGGAACTACGCAGGAGCGCGAAAGTTGCCACAAGCCCCAAAGGGCGGTCTGTCGAACCGCAGCGCCCGGCGGGTGCGCGAATTCCTGGAGGTAAATTTTTCCAGCAAAATCGCGGTGGCCGAGTTGGCCGCACTCTGTGGCCTTTCGCCGAGCCATTTCATCCTGGCATTCACCAAGACCTTTGGCGAGCCGCCGCACAAATACCTGCTGCGGCTGCGTCTCGATTTCGCCGAAAAACTTCTCATCGAGAGCGACCTGTCGATTGCGGAAGTCGCTCATCTCAGTGGATTCTCGGACCAGAGCCACTTGACAGTCACCATGTCCAGATACCGGAACAGAACCCCCAGGCAGGTGAAGCTGCAACGTTAACGACTGTTGCGGCGCGCATGATTGTCCGCGGCGATACCTCGATTGATCTTCAGTATAGTCGAAGGTTGTGTGGCAGAGCAGTCACAGTTGTCGCGCAGGGACCAAATACCGGATTTTCCTACAAAGATTCCGGATTATTCCAAAATACCTGCACCGCGAATGTGCTCATGGTCGCGATTGAAGTCATTTGGGGCGGGGGAGCAACCAGATGATACAGCATGTCGGATTGTCCCATGGACATTCAATTCGCGGAAATCGAGGTCTTCGCGCCTAAGGCCGAAGCGGCCTGGGCTGCACTGCAACGCCAATACGCCAGCCGGATCAGCGCTGCGGAACTCGACCATCTCCTGGCCTGTTTCGTGCTTGGACTGACCTCTCCGGCTTGTGGTGAAGGCGATCCGGGATTTCATTTCGATCTCTGCCGCGCGCTGGTGGCGGTAAACCTGCCGCCGGAACGGACGGAGGCTGCACTGCATGCGGTTCCAGAACCGACGCAGCCATGGGTCGCGAGCGCCTATCAGCTGATTGAAAAACAAGGCGCGAAGGTCGGTCTCTCGTTGCGGGAGAAGACGCGCAATTTCGAAGATTTTTTGGCCACCGAGGCGAATGGTGCGGCACATCAGAGCGCCTCGGCAATTGCGAGGAAAAACTAGCATGACCAAACGCGTCGAGGGGCGGAGAAGGATCGAACTTTCTTCAAGCTTTGTCGGAAACTGGATCGCGGGCGCGGCCGACAGCCGCTCGGTGCGGCGCCGCCTGATGGCGGTGCTGCGCAACGCGTGCCGCGTGCTCGGCATGCGACGCAAATGTCTGGGGCTTGGCACGCTGGGCAGCGGCAGAATTGCGGCAGCGGCGCTGGGTGCAATCGCATTCGGGAGCATCGCCACCCCGGCGTCCGCGCAGTATGCCGCCGGCGGCGGCACCGCGACGGCCAGTGGCTCAGTCGCTATCGGCCCGGCCGCGACGGCCTCTCAGCTCAATGCTGTTGCGATCGGGACCCGGTCTGTCGGGTCAACGCAATACGCAGTGGCAATCGGCCAGGATGCGCAGGCCACAGGCACCGGCGGCGCGGTGGCGATCGGCGGCGGCGCGATTTCAAACAACATCAATACGGTAGCCATTGGCGTTCAGTCCGACGCCACTGCGGCCGGGGCCAGCGCACTGGGCACAAACTCCCACGCTTCGGGATCGAACTCCACCGCGGTCGGTGTCGGCGCCACGGCCAGCAACAATTATGCGTTCGCCACTGGCTACGGGTCGGTAGCCAGCGCCCAATACGCATACGCCATGGGCTATCAGTCCAGTGCTAGTGGCCTGCGCGGTATGGCGCTTGGATATCAAGCAACCCAGAGCGGAATCGATTCCCTTGCCCAAGGTACCAACGCCAATGCAGGCAGTCAAAACGCCATCGCGATAGGCTTCCAGTCGGTCGCGTCCGATATCAACTCTATCAATATCGGCGCGCGCACCGTTGCGGGGTCAGGGGCCTTGGCCCAAGGCGCCATCGCCCTTGGCACGGATGTCACAGCAAATCAGCAAAACGCCCTTGCCATTGGCGTCCTGACCAAAGCAACGGGAACGAACGCCGCAGCGGTGGGTAGAGGAGCCAGTGCATGGGGCAACCAGTCCATCGCATTCGGCACGGGCGCGCAGGCGGGCGTTCAGGCCAACACGGCTGTGCCCAACAGCATCGCGATCGGTACCAATTCGCTCTCTTCGGGCGCTTTCGCCACGGCGATGGGTGCTACCTCGGTTGCGAGTGGCTCCGCCAGCACAGCGATCGGCAACACGGCTGTCGCCAGCGGCGCGAACGCCTCCTCATTCGGGTCCGGCGCGAATGCGACGGGAGACAATTCTCTTGCCGCCGGTGTCAGCGCCGCCGCTAGCGGGATTGCCAGCACCGCGCTCGGCATCGGCTCCAAGGCCAGTGCCACCAACGCCGTGGCGATCGGTAATGCTGCGGTCGCCAATTCCGCCGACGCGGTTGCCATCGGCACGGCCGCGACGGCCACGGGCGGCAAGGCTGTCGCCATTGGCGCCGGCAACACGGCTTACGGCAACGGCGCGGTCTCCATCGGCGATCCGAGCTATGCCAGCGGCACCGGCGCCTTCACCGGCGGCGCCAACAACATCGCCAACAGCGACGGCACGGCAACCGCCACAGCCGCAAACCAGGCCGCAGGCGCGGTTGCCATCGGCAACAACAACAAGGCCGTCGGGCAAGGCTCCGTGGCGCTGGGCAATGGCTCGACGGCGGGTGCAGCCGGCCTTGCCGGCAATGTCGCGCTGGGCAACGGCGCGACGGCGACGGCAAGCTCCGGCGACGTAGCGCTCGGTTCGGGCTCGGTGACCGCGACGGCGGTCGGCACCAGCGGCGCGACGATCGGCGGCACGGCCTACAGCTTCGCCGGCACGACGCCGACGAGCACTGTCAGCGTCGGCGCGCTCGGCGCGGAGCGGACCATCACCAATGTCGCGGCGGGCCGGCTCAGCAATTCGTCGACCGACGCCATCAATGGCTCGCAGCTCTTCGCCACCAACCAGCAGGTGACGCAGAACACGACGGCCATCGCCGCCAACACCGCCGACATCACCAATCTCGGCAACACGATCAACAGCATCAGCACCGGTGGCGGCATCAAGTATTTCCACGCCAATTCGACGGCGGCGGACTCGTCCGCAACGGGCACGGACTCCGTTGCTATCGGACCAGTCGCGACCGCGACGGGGACAAACGCCATCGCGGCCGGCACCAATTCGAGCGCCTCCGACGCCAACGCCTCGGCCTTCGGCAGCGGCGCCGTCGCATCGGCGCTTGACGCAACGGCGATGGGATACATCTCAAAGGCCTCGGGCCAATACAGCACCGCCGTCGGCGCCAATGCCAACGCCACAGCCACGTCCAGCACCGCGATCGGCCAGAACGCGTTTGCAACCGCCTTTCAAGCGACCGCTCTCGGCGTAGGAGCGAATGCCGGCGCCCAGAATGCAATCGCGCTGGGCGCCCTCGCCAACGCCAGCAACGCCGGCGACGTGGCGCTCGGCTCGGGCTCGGTAACCGCCGCGGCGGTCGGCACCGCCGGCACGACGATCGGCGGCGTCGCCTACAACTTCGCCGGCACGACGCCGGCAAGCACCGTCAGCGTCGGCGCGGTCGGCGCGGAACGCACCATCACCAATGTCGCGGCGGGCCGGCTCAGCAATTCGTCGACCGACGCGATCAACGGCTCGCAGCTCTTCGCCACCAACCAGCAGGTGACGCAGAATACGACCGACATCGCCGCCAACACCGCCGACATCACCAATCTCGGCAACACAATCAACAGCATCAGCACCGGCGGCGGCATCAAGTATTTCCATGCCAATTCGACGCTGGCGGATTCGCAGGCGCTGGGGACGGATTCCGTTGCCATCGGCCCGAATGCCGTGGCCAACAATGCCGGCGACGTGGCGATCGGCGCGAATGCGGTGTCGACCGTGACGACGGCGGTCGGCGGCACCACGATCGGCGGCGTTGCCTACACCTTCGCCGGAACCACGCCGGCGGGAGCGTTTTCGGTCGGCTCGGTGGGCGCGGAACGCCAGATCCAGAATGTCGCGGCCGGGCAGTTGAGCGGCTCCTCGACCGACGCGGTCAATGGTTCGCAGCTGTTTGCGACCAACCAGCAGGTGACGCAGAACACGACCGACATTGCCGCCAACACGGCTGACATCACCAATCTCGGCAATTCGATCAGCAACATTACCGGCGACACCTCGCTGGCCTACACCGACGCCAATGGCGACGGCATACGCTATGTGCGCACCAACGACCGGACGCTCGCCGTCGCGGACTCCTTCGCGCAAGGGATCGGCTCGTCCGCCCTCGGCTACCAGGCGACCGCGAGCGCCGACAATGCGCTGGCGCTCGGCCGCGACACCCAGGCCAGCGTCATAGGCGGCGTGGCGCTCGGCGCCGGCTCGGTTTCGGACCGGGCGGTCGCGCCCGTATCGGGATCGATCCTCTCCGGCACCGGCCTCATTCCCTACAACACCGCGGACATGAGCCTGCTCGGCGCCGTCTCGGTCGGCACCTCCACCTCCTATCGCCAGATCATCAACGTGGCCGACGGCACGCAGGACCAGGACGCGGTCACGCTTCGCCAGTTGAAGGGCGCGCTGAGCTCGTTCGCGGTGACCGGGAGCTTGTATTTCCATGCCAATTCGACGGCAGCGGACTCGCTCGCGGTCGGCGTCGATTCGGTTGCGGTCGGTCCGCGCACCACCGTCAACGGCGACAATGGCATCGGCATCGGCAACGGCGCCATCGTGCAGCAGACGGCGCCGGGAGGCATTGCGATCGGCCAGAACTCGACCGTCAACCAGGCCGACAGCATCGCGCTCGGCACCAACGCGACCACCAACGGAGCGCAGGCGGTGGCGCTCGGCGCCGGCGCAAAGGCCAACGAGCCGGGCAGCGTCGCGCTCGGCGCGGGCTCGACGACGGCGGCGGCGGTCGCCACCACCGGCACCACGATCAACGGCGTTGCCTATACCTTCGCCGGAACAGCTCCGACGAGCACGGTCAGCGTCGGCACCGTCGGCAACGAGCGCACCGTCACCAATGTCGCGGCGGGCCGGATCAGCGGCACCTCCACCGACGCCATCAACGGCAGCCAGCTCTTCGCCACCAACCAGGCGGTCGAAGCCATGCAGGGTAGCGTCGGCGACCTGAATCAGTTCGCCGTCCAGTACGACAAGGACGGGAACGGCAACAAGGCCAACTCGATTACCCTTGCCGGCGGCGACCCGAACACGCCGGTCGTCATCCACAATGTCGGGGCGGGCGTTGCCAACACCGATGCGGTCAATGTTCAGCAGTTCAACAGCGGTTTAGCACTCAACCTGGACAATTCGAAGAACTACACCAACCAGGTGGCGGCCACCACGCTGCAGCAAGCCAATGCGTATGCGGACTCCAAACTCAGCCAGCTCAACATGGACATGGGAGAGGTCAGGGGCGAGGCGCGCCAGGCTGCGGCAATCGGCTTGGCGGCCGGCTCGCTGCGCTACGACGATCGTCCCGGCAAGCTGAGCGTGGCCGCCGGCGGAGGCTATTGGCGCGGTGAAGGCGCCCTGGCCTTCGGCGCCGGCTACACCAGCGAGGAAGGACGTGTTCGAGCGAACCTGTCCGGTACGACGGCAGGCGGACACTGGGGTGTCGGCGCGGGCGTCAGCCTTACGCTGAACTAGAGCCCGGCCATGATCAGGCAGGCAGTCCTTGCTGTCGCGATATCCATGACGTCAATGCTCCTGTCCGGCCCGTTAGCGGCCGGGCAGGAAGCAATCCCTTCCGGCTACAGGGTAAAACCTTCCGACGTAGCGATCCCTGCGGATGCGAAGCTTGGCGAATATCAACGGACCACCCGTCCGTTCGAGAACTGGACGCTGATCTGCGACGAGAACCTGAAGGCGCGCCAAAAGGTCTGCAATGTCACCCAGATCATCGAGGACCAGGCAGGACAGGTTGCGTTCAGCTGGTCGCTTGCCGCCACCAAGGAAGGCAACCCCTACATGATCTTGCGCGCCCCGCCGATCGCCAAGAGCGACGCTCCTGTCTCGCTGACGTTCGAGGGGCGCAAGGAGCCGATAAAAATTCAACTCGACGGATGCAATCAGGCCGTCTGCGTCGGCATGCTGCCGGTTGGTCCGATCATGCGCGAACAGATTTCGAAGGCCGCGGCATCCGTCATCTCCTTCCCGACCACGGATGGCAGGACGATCAACGTAACCGCGACCCTCAAGGGCTTGGCCGCGGCCGTTGCGGCGATCAATTGACGAGGCAATCGCGATGAACCAGCAATCGATCCATGACCGGATAATGTCCCGCAACCAGGGAAAGGATGCTGTCCGGGTCGGCATCGAAGACCGGAGCAGACCGCAACGAAACCGCGCGAGGACCGCTGTCTTCTCGTTGCTCGCCATTGCCGTCGTCGCCACGGCCGGCTTCGCGGCCATGCGCTACGACCTGCTCCACAATTTATTGCCGCAGCCGGCGGTCGCGGAGACCAACCAGCCCAATCCGGCCCTGGCCGAGACGCCATTTCTGCAACACGCCAAAGAGGCAGGCTTGCAGTCTTGTTCCAACATTTTCCCAGCCCTTGGGCAGATGCTGACAACCGGCACGACGTACAGCGTCCAGTCGATCTGGAACAACGAGGCCCCCGACAAACACCTCGTGGAAGCCCTGGTCGGCATGAACTACGCCACGCAGGGCTACAGCGGCCCGGCGGCAGGCCTGGTGTTCGCAGCACCCACCGCATCCGTTTGCGAAGGTACGATGGTCAGGGTGGCGCCATTCGCGGCCAATTGCGCCGATGTTCCGGCCCTGCTTCCGAAAGACAGCAAGCTCGCCAACAATCTTGGACAAATCAGCGTCTATGAACTCGCCAATGGAGGGGGCAACGCGATGCTGCTGCCAACCGGCAACAGCTGCGTCGTCATTTCCGTGGCCTCGGCAGCAGGTAAACAAGGAGGCGTACAATGAGGGTGAATTCCGCCATTGCGGCGATTGGTATGCTGTTGCTTTGCGCCGGACGGCTGGGCGCGGCGGACCTCGCCCCGGCGGCGGACGTGCCCGAGCCGCCGGCCCAGGAGGAGAGAGGCATCTGGGCGGCGATCGCCTATTCGAGCCCCGACGAGAAGCACGGCTTCTTTTGGGGCGCCGACAAGCGGCAGGAGGCGATGGACATCGCGCTGAAGCATTGCCAGAACGCCGGCGGCGGCAGCTGCGCCGTGGTCAGCGTATTCCGCAATCATCGCCATTGGGACGATGACGACAATACCGGCTTTCCCTACAAGCATTGCGGCGCCCTCGCCGTAGGCGAGAAGCCGGAAGGGCGGCTGACCAGTTGGGGCGCCGAGACGGCGCAAACACGCCGGGATGCCGAAGACCTGACACTGCAGGCGTGCGAGCGGAACGGACAAAAATGCAAGATCCGCGAGTGGGTGTGCACATGACGCATCAGAGCGAAGCAGCGGAACGCCAATCGAGGCGCATGTTTGCACTCAGTGTAGCGCCGTGCTCAAGCGGGGTCAGCCCTTTGCCGTGATGCGCATCGACGGTATGCGACACCGGCTCGAAGCAGAAGAAATCGGCATCCTGCGACGGCGAATAGAGGATGAAGACGTCGAGCAATGGCGAGGCGGTGAGCGAGATGGCGATCCTGTCCTCGGGCCGGGTGATCCTGGCGCGGCGGTCCCAGCCGTCGAAGGCGTTGTTGACCCAGCTTCGCGGCAACAGGGAGGCGTTCGAGAAATTCCACGCGGGGTAATCGGCCACCGGCGCCACGCCGACCGGCAGATGATGCTTGTCCTCCAGCCAGACCCGCGCCGCCTTCGCCTCGAGCGTCGTTCCGGCGCTGCGCGGGAACCACGGATGAAAGCCGAGCCCGTAAGGCAGGCGAATGCCGGTGCGATTCTCCACCGTGAGCGTGGCATCCAAGGCCCCGTCATGCAGCGCATAGGCGACCCGCGCCGTATATCGGTAGGGGCCGATTTCACCGGCGTCGAGGACCAGTTCTGCCTCGGTGGCGCTGTGGCTGGCAATCCGCCACTCCCTCTGGAAGCCGTCGCCATGGATTGGAAAGGCCTCCCCCGGCACGTTCGGCTCGATCGCATGGAAGCGGCCGTCGAAGGCGAAACCGCCGCCTGAGATGCGGTTCGACCAGGGAACCAGAAGCTGGCAGCCGGAGGCGCCGGTGCCATCGTCGGGGCGGAGCAGCGGCACCGTTGCGCCGCCGACCAGTGCATCGAAGCGGGCGATCGCCGCGCCCTTTTGCGGCGCCAGGACCAGACGGGCGCGGTCGTCGCGCAGTTCCAGGAGGCCGGCCATCCCTTACCAACCGCCGTCGATGGCGATATTTTGGCCGCTGATCATGTCCGAGGCGGGCGATGCGAGGAACAGTACGAGATCGGCAACGTGATGCGGCTCGATGCGCATCTTGAGCCCCTGGTTCTCCAGGATCCACTCGTTGTATTGCGCCAGCCGGTCGCCGAACACCCGCGCCTCGGCCTCCGAAACAACCGCGCCCGGGGACACGGCGTTGACCCGGACGCCGTGCGGCCCAAGCTCCCGCGCCAGCGATTTGGTCAGACCCAGCATCGCGCCCTTGGACGCGACATAGGGCACGTAGCCGTCCCAGCGGCCGTTGAGCGTGATGGAGCAGAAATTGACGATCTTGCCATAGGCCTTCGCCTTCATCGCCGGCGCGCAGGCCCGCGCCAAGGCGAAGGCGGCCGAAGAGTTGACACGGATCTGATCCTCATACTCGGTCAGCGAGAATTCTTCGAACGGCCGGTTGATGATCAGGGCAGCGTTGTTGATCAAGACGTCGATGCCCCCTTCCCTCGCCGCCAGCGCCGCCACCGTAGCCTCCGCCTCCGCAAGCCGGTTGAGGTCGCAGCCGACAAAGGCGACGTTGCCGCCTGTCTGCACGGCCATTTCCGAGGCAATCCCTGGCCCGTCTTCGCTATCGGGGCGATCGAGCACCAGCACGCGCGCGCCGGCCCGCGCCAGCGTCACCGCCTGGGCACGGCCGAGCGAGCCAAGGCCGCCGGTCAGAAGCACGACGCGATCGGCAAGGGCTTTCATTGCCGCCACCTCTTACAGAACGCCGTGGACTTCACCGATCGAGGTCTCCGCGACCCGCTTGTCCAGCACGATTTCGCCGCGCGCCATCGCCACGACGCGGTCGCAGCATTCGAAGACATGATGCATGTTGTGGCTGATGAAGACGCCGGTGATGCCTTGCTCTTTCAGGCCACGCACGAAGCCGATCACCTTCCTCGTCTCCTTGACGGAGAGATGGTTGGTCGGCTCGTCGAGGATCATCACCTTCGACTTGAAATGCATGGCCCGGGCGATGGCGACGCCCTGCCGCTGGCCGCCGGAAAGCTCGCCGACAAGGGCATCCGGCGAGCGCAGGTGCAGATCGACATTGGCAATCGCGCGGATGCTTTCGCTGGCCATCTTCTTCTGATCGAGCAAGCCGACGCCGAAGACCGAAAACCGGGTCGGCTCGCGGCCGATGAACAGGTTCCTGGCGATCGACATGGTCGGTACCATGGAATTGTACTGGTAGATCGTCTCGATGCCGAGATCCATCGCATCGCGCGGCTTGGCGATGCGGACAGTCCTGCCCTCGACCTTGATCTCGCCCTGGTCCGCCGTGTGGACGCCGGAGAGGATGTTGATGAGGGTCGATTTGCCGGCGCCATTGTCCCCAACCAGGCCAAGCGCCTCGCCCCGGGTGAAGTCGAGCGTCACCCCTTTCAGCGCATGGACGCCGGAATACCATTTGTGAAGGTTGTGCACGGAGATGATCGCGTCGGCCATCGCTCAATCCTCCATCTTGATGGCCTTGGCGCGCTTGCGCATCCAAGCATTGGCGACGACGGCGAATATGGTCAGGAAGCCGATGGCAAACTTGAACCAATTGGCGTCGACATGGCTGAGCACGAGGCCGTTGTCGATGACGCGGATAAGCGTCGTGCCGATGATGCCGCCCATCACGGTGCCGATACCGCCGGCGAGCGAAGCGCCGCCAATGACGGCGGACGCCACCGCCTGCAGTTCCATGCCCTCGCCGATCGAAGGCAAGGGCGAGCCCAGCCGCAGCACTTGCAGCATGCCGGCGAAGCCGGAGAGCATCGAACAGAGCATGAAACAGATGATCTTGACCCTGGTGGTCGGGATCCCCATCGCGGCGGCGGCCGGCGGGAAGCCGCCGGTGGCCTTGATCCAGTTGCCGAAATTGGTGCGCGAAAGCATCAGCGAGGTCAGCACCGCAATGCCGGCAAACCAGAGGAAGGACATGCGGAACATGTTGCCGGGGCCCACGAAGGATGTGAACAGCCAGTTCGGCAGGTCGGCAGGCAGCAGCGGCGGGAAGCCGCCCGAAACGACGACGGTGAGCGAGCGCGCCATGAACAGCATGCCGAGCGTGGTGATGAAGCTCGGTATGGCGAAGCGGATGGTGATGTAGCCGTTGATGAAGCCGATGGCGGCTGCGACAAGCAGTCCGGCGAGCAGCGCCAGCGGGAACGGGGCGTCGTGCACCATCAGCACCGCCATCGTCATCGGCATCAGCGCGAACACCGAGCCGACGGAGAGGTCGAACTCGCCACTGATCATCAGGATGGTGACGCCGATGGCAACAAGGCCGGCCTCCGGCAGGATGCCGAGAATGCCGCGAAGATTGTCCTGGTTGAGGAACACGCCATGCGAGCGGATCTGGAACACGATGATCAGCAGCAAGAGCAGGATCAGACCGGCCAGCTCCGGCTTTTCGAGATAGGTCTTGAACAGACGCTTCACGTCAGGCTCCAGGAATTCGAACTTCTGTTGAGGCATCGGCGGCGCGCGGGCGCCGCCGATGCAAAACCGCTCATCGGCGCTGCGCTGTCAGCGCATTCCCTGGGCGGAAAGCGCCATGATCGCATCGGCTTCGTTCGGCCGCACGATGCCCTGGCCGGTGTCGATGTCGGAAGGCGCCAGGCCGATCTTCTTGTTGAGATAGGCCTCCATCACCGGCATGAAGCCCTGCATGTAGGGCTGCTGGTCGACCAGCGCCTGCACGTAGCCCTTCTGCATCTGCTGCAGCACTTCGGGCACCAGGTCGAAACCGCCGAGCAGGACCTTGCCCGGCGCTACGCCGCGATCCTGCAGCACGCGGGCGACACCGGCGCACCAGAATCCGGTGTCGAAATAGGCGGTGGTGTCCGCATGGGCGTTGAGATAGGCGCCGACGCGGTCGGAGGTGACGGCAAGGTCGGTGCCGCTGTCGATGCGCTCCCACGACACATCGCGGTCGGCATGCGCGGCCTTGTATTCCTCAAGGAACTGCATCACGCCGGCGCCACGGCTCTCGGACCAGTTCTGGCCGGGCGCCGAGATGCCAACCAGCACCTTGATCGGGCCATCCTTCGGGAAGCTTTCGGATATAGCCTTGGCGAGCGAATAGCCCGCCGGCTTGAAGCCCTGCCCGACGAAGGCCTGGCGCGCATTGCCCTTGGCGCCTTCGGTGTCGTCGACATTGACGGCGATCACGAGCACGCCGGCATCGCGCGCCTCCTTGATGACGTCATCGAAAGCATGGTCGTCGACGATCGAGGTCAGCAGCGCGTCGGGCTTGGCGGCAAGGGCCGCGCGCATGTTGGCGACCTGCTGTTCGATCGAACCCTCGGTCTGGGTGAAGACCATGTTGCAGCTGGCCTCGACCTTGGCGCAGCCGTCGTCAAAACCCTTCTTCACCGCCTGCCAGAAGGTGTTCGATGCCGACGAATGGTGGGTGAAGACGATGTTCAACCCGTTGGCACGCGCGGCGGTCTGGGCGCCGAAGATAGCGACGCCAAGCAGAAGTGTTGCAGTCAGTTTTCTCATTTCAATTCCTCCCTTTGGATTTCCTAGATGTCGGTCTTGTCGGAGACGCGGCGCTGGACGGTGTAGGCCTTGCCGAGGTCGGGGTTGAGCGCCAGCCCCAGGCCCGGTCCAGGCGGCACGGTGATCATGCCGTTCTTCACTTCCGGCAGCGCCGTCACCAGGTCCCGGTACCAGGTGCGGTAGAAGGCGCGCACGCTCTCCTGCACCAGCGCATTGGGCGCATTGAGCGACAGATGCGTCGAGGCGGCGAGCACGACCGGACCGGTGCAGTCATGTGGCGCGACCGGCAGTCGCCAGGCCTCCGCCATCGCGGCGATCTTGCGCGCCTCCGACAGGCCGCCGCACCAGGAGATGTCGAGCATGACGATGCCGGCAGCCCCGGTTTCGAGCAGGTCGCGGAAGGCCCAGCGGCTGCCCAGTGTCTCGGAGGCCGAGATCGGCGCCGGGCTCACCGCCTCGTAGCGTTTCAAGTCACCGAGGCTGTCCATGCGGATCGGGTCCTCGTGCCAATAAGTGGCATAAGGTTTCAGCGCGCCGGCGATCTTCATGGCCGGCAAAAGCTGCCACATCGAATGGAACTCGACCATGATGTCGATCTTGTCGCCGACGGCGCGGCGGATCTTCTCGAACGGCTGCAGCGCCGATTTCAGGTCGGCCGCCGAGATGTCATTGCCACGCGTCTTTTCGGCGGCGTGATCGAACGGCCAGATCTTCATGGCAGTGATGCCGTCCTCGAGCAGTTCCTCGGCCAACTCGCCGGCGCGGTTGAGGAAGCCGTTGAGATCGTCGTAGTCGCGCCCGGCGCCGATGCCGTAATTGGCCGTCGTCTGGCCCTTGGCGTCCTTGATGTATTCGGTGCCGGCGCAGGTGTTGTAGGTGCGGATGGAGCGACGGCTGAAGCCACCCAGAAGCTGAGCGATCGGCTGGCCTGTGACCTTGCCGAAAATGTCCCACAGCGCGATGTCGAAGGCCGAATTTCCGCGCACCTCCGCGCCGCTGGAGCGGAAGCCGAGATAGCCGACAAGGTCGGCGGATAAAAGGTCGATCTCGAGCGGATCGCGGCCGATCACGCGTGGCGCGACATATTCGTGCAGATACGCTTCGACGGTGCGCGACAGGAAGAAGGTCTCGCCGAGCCCGGTGATGCCCTCGTCGGTATGGACCTCGACCCAGAGAAGGTTGGGCCGCTCCTCGATGCGAATGGTCTCGATCGCGGTGATCTTCATGTCAGGCGATTCCCGCGTCGAGGAGCGCCTTGACGCTCTTGTCGAAATGTTGCGCCATGTGCTCGACGGCGAGCCGCGGATCGCCCTTGAGGATCGCCTCGGCTATGTCCTCGTGCCCCTTGATCATCTTGAGCTGGTCTTCGCTGGAGGGGCGTGTCCGCCAGCCGATCACCCAGGTGCGGCGCGTGACCCCGCTGAAGGCGGTGACGATCAGCGAGAAGACCGGGTTGTGCGAGGCCGCCGCGATCGCCTCGTGAAAGGCGATGTCGTGCTCCATGACGATCTCAGGGTGCTGGAAATTCTCACGCATCAGCCTGGCGGATTGCGCGATTGCCGCGGCTTCCGCCTCGGTGCGGCGGAGCGCCGCCAGCGCCACGGTGCGCATCTCGATCGTGCGTCTGACATCATAGACCTGATGCACGCTGATCTGCTGCGTGGTGATGCCGTGCTCGATCACCATCGACATGGCGCCGGTGTCGAGCTTGGCGACGGTGGCGCGGCGCCCGGCGCTCATGTCGATCAGGCGCATTGCAGAAAGCGACCGGAACGCTTCGCGCACGACGGTTCGCGAGACATTGAGCTGGCGCGTCATGGCCGCTTCGCTGGGCAGCGGATCGCCGGCCGCAAGGCCCTCCGAGCGAATGTGCTGGGTGATCGCCTGGATCGCCGTGCTCACAAGGCCGGGATTCGGCTCAGCCGCTGTCTCTGTCGGATCCTGCATGTCTCTCCCTAAACCTGTATGACAGGTTGTTATTCAGTTGCTGATAATTCATCCGAAAGATATATGTCAAGCGTGTTCTGGATGCGCTGGTCTGGAGGAACCGCATGGACGATATGAACGCTGGCCTGCTCTTCGATGCGCGTGATGTCGTCGGCGAGAGCCTGATCTGGGACGACCGCTGCGACCGGCTGGTCTGGATCGACATTATCGGCCGCAGGATCCACAGACTGGATCCGCTGACCTCAGTTCACGAGTCCTGGGAGACACCCGATCTGGTCACCTCGATCGGCCTGCGCACCGATGGCGGCGCCATTGTCGGCCTCAGGAACGAGATTGCCTTGTGGGACTTCGGCGGGAAGTTCCGAACGATTGCGACGATCGAGCCGGACAGACCCGACATCCGGCTGAATGAAGGCGTCATCGCGCCCGATGGGTCATTCTGGGTCGGCACGATGGCCAACAACATCGGACCGGATGATGCGCCCGTCGCCATCACGCAGGAGGCCGGGCAGCTGTTTCGGGTTGCTCCCGACGGCCGCGTGACGCGCCTGTCCGACGACCGCTTTGGCATCACCAACACCATGGCATGGACACCGGACGGTCGCTTCATCACCGCCGACACAATGAAGAACGAACTCTACAGCTATGCTTGGGACAGGACCGCATCGCGGCTTGAACACCGGCGCCGGTTTTTCGGGGCCTTCGAGCGGGGCCTGCCCGACGGCTCCTGCATGGACGCCGAAGGCTACATCTGGAACTGCCGGGTCGTCGGCGGCAGCTGCCTTGCTCGCATCGCGCAGGACGGCCGACTGGATCGGATCGTCGAACTACCCTGCTCCTGGCCGACAAGCTGCGCCTTTGGCGGCGCCAAACTCGATACGCTGTTCGTCACCTCGGCGCGCTTCACGATGACGGCGGAGCACCTTGACGCGCATCCGAACGAGGGCGGCGTTTTTGCGCTCCGGCCGGGAGAACGAGGCCGACCGAGCAACCGTTTTGGTTAGGTGCCCGCCATGCGGCATTCTTGCGGGCTGATGCCTTTTACCGCCCCCTGGACAGGCTGCCCAGAATCCCGCGCACGATCGCGCGGCCGACCGACGAGCCGACCGAGCGCACCACCGCTTTGATCGCGGCTTCGGCCACCGTCTGGCGGTTGGACGGCCGTGGTGCAGGGGCGCGGCGACCGCCTGATTGCTGCGGCGGCGGATCGTCATTGCCGAAGCCCGGAATGGTCCAGCGCGAGCGCCCGCTGTCGGCCTGCTGCGCCTGCTCGTCCTGCGCATCCCTGGCTTTCTTCTGCAGCATCTCGAAGGCCGATTCGCGGTCGATGGTCTGGTCGTACTGGCCGGCGACCGGGCTCTGGTCGATCAGCTTGCGGCGCTCGTCCGCTGTGATCGGGCCAAGCCTAGACGATGGCGGCCGGATCAATGTCCGCTGCACCATGGACGGCACGCCCTTGACCTCCAGCGTCGAGACCAGCGCCTCGCCGGTGCCGAGCTGGGTGATGGCGGTGGCGCAGTCGAAATCGGGATTGGGCCGGAAGGTGTCGGCGGCGGTCTTGACCGCCTGCTGCTCACGCGGCGTATAGGCGCGCAGCGCGTGCTGCACACGGTTGCCGAGCTGGGCGAGAACCTTTTCAGGGATGTCCAAAGGGTTCTGCGTGACGAAATAGACACCGACGCCTTTCGAACGGATCAAGCGAACCACCTGCTCGACGCGGTCGATCAGCACCTTCGGCGCATCGTCGAAAAGCAGATGCGCCTCGTCGAAGAAGAACACCAGCTTCGGCCTTTCGGGATCGCCGACCTCGGGCAATTCCTCGAACAGCTCCGACATCAGCCAGAGCAGGAAGGTGGCGTAGAGCCTGGGGTTCATCATCAATCTGTCGGCAGCGAGCACGCTGATGGCGCCGCGGCCGTCGCGGGTGGTGCGCATGATGTCGGCGATGCGCAAAGCCGGTTCGCCGAAGAAATGCGCCGCGCCCTGCTGTTCCAGCACCAGAAGCGTGCGCTGGATTGCGCCGACCGACGGCTTGGTGACATTGCCGTAGCGCGAGCTGATCTCGTCGGCGCGCGCTGCGATGTTGGCCAGCAGTGCTTGCAGATCCTTCATGTCGAGCAGCAGCAGGCCATCCTCATCGGCGATGCGGAAGGCGATGTTCATGATGCCTTCCTGCGCTTCGGAGAGGTTCATCAGCCGCGACAGAAGCAGCGGCCCCATTTCCGAGACGGTGGCGCGGATCGGATGGCCCTGCTCGCCGAACAGGTCCCAGAAGATGACCGGGAATTCCTGGAAGTCGTAAGGGTCGAGCTTGACCTGCTCGGCCCGCTTGACCAGGAAATCCTGCGCCTTGCCCATCATGGCAATGCCGGACAGGTCGCCCTTGATATCGGCGCAGAACACACGCCGGCATTGGAAAACCCCTCGGCCAGGATCTGCAGGCTGACTGTCTTGCCGGTGCCGGTGGCGCCGGTGATCAGGCCATGGCGGTTCCCATATTGCAGCAAGAGCTGTTCGGCGCGCTGATAGCTGTCGTCGGGCTTGCGGCTGGCGCCGAGGAAAATGCAGGTGTCGTCAGCCATATGACCATGTCTCCGCAAACTGATGTGTTAAAAGCCTGTGGCCGTGCCGCAGGGTATAGTCAGGCCATTGCGCAGCGACAATGCTATTCTCCAATTGGGCTATCCATCCAGTTGGCTATTCATCCAGATTGGGCCAATCGTCTAAATTGAACCAATCCTCCAAATCGGTTTTTGGAACTTGCGGATTTTGCCGCTGTTTGGCAATCGTTCCATGGTTCGTCCACGCAGGCTGCCCTATGTCAGGGAAGCGAATCCCAACCGCGCAAGCGCATTGCATTGCGATATCTGGCAGGGAACCGTAGACTGGACGGCTGACGCTGGTGCGGCCGCATAAAAACGAGGAACATGGATGGGCGCCGGAGCCTTGACCAGGAGCATCGAACCCGCTGACGTCGAGCGCCAGCGTTGGCTGGCCTTGGCCGAAAAGGCGCTCGCCGGCGCCTCCTTCGAGGAAAAACTGGTCTCACATACCGACGATCAGATTCGCATCGAACCGCTCTACGATCGCGCCGCCGGCGCCGAGCCGCTTGTGCGCGCCAACCCCAAATTGCCCTGGATCGTCAGCCAGCGCATTGACGATCCCGATATCGGCCGCGCCAAGGCGCAGGCCCTGGACGATGTGGCACAAGGCGCGACGGGATTGTCGCTTGTCTTCGAGGGTGCTCCGAATGCGTTCGGCTATGGCCTGCCAAGGACGGCGCAGGCGCTGGAAACGGTGCTGGATGGCGTACCGCTCAACCGCACGCAGATCCGCATCGACGCCCATCCCTGGAGCCGTGCCGTCGCCGACTGGCTGGTGGCGTTCCTGAGCAAGCGCCGCTCCGACCCGGCAAAGCTGAACCTCTCCTTCGGCATCGACCCGGCGGCAATCTTTGCCGGAACCGGCCGGCTGCGCATGTCGATCGAGGCGTTGCAGGCATCGATGCCGCAATCGCTGGCGCATTTCTTCTCGCTGGGCGTGCCGGGTGTGCTGCTGGAGGCCGACGGGCGGGTGTTCCACAATGCCGGCGCCACGGAAGCGCAGGAACTCGGCACCATGCTCGCTTCCGCCGTGTCATACCTCAGGATGTTCGAGGATGCGCGCCAGCCGCTTGTCTATGCCGCTCCCCATATCGGCTTTGCGCTGAGCGTCGACCAGGACCAGTTCCTGTCGATGGCCAAGGTCCGGGCCTTGCGCAGGCTGTGGGCGCGCATCCAGGAAACCTGTTCCATCCCGGCATCGACAGCCAACATCCATGCCGAGACGTCGTTCCGCATGATGACGGCGGCGGATCCCGAAACCAACATCCTGCGCACCACCATCGCCAGCTTTGCAGCGGCAGCAGGCGGCGCGGACTCGATCTCCATCCTGGCACACACCATCGCCCTCGGGCTGCCGGCCGGCTTTGCCCGCCGCATCGCCCGCAATGCGCAGTTGATCATGGCCAATGAAAGCCATATCGACCATGTCGCCGACCCAGCATTTGGGTCGGGCGCAGTCGAGGCGCTGACCCTGGGCCTGTGCGAAGCGGCGTGGGAAGAGTTCCAGCGGATCGAAGCGGAAGGCGGCGTTCTGGCAAGCCTGCAGCAAGGGCATATCCAGAAGCGCGTGAAGGCAGCATCCGAGCGCCGCGCCGAGGCCTACCGGTCGGGTGAACGGGCAATCATCGGCACCACGCTTTACCCGCTGAAAAACGATGCCCCGGTCGAGACGCTGGCGGCTGAGCGGCGGCCGCCTTTCACAGAGGGCGTGGCGGTGTGCGAGGCGCTGTTTCCCGTCCGCATCGACCAGGCAATCGGAGCCGCACAGTGATCCCGGATTTCAGCCACATTGGCTGGTCGGCGCCACGGCGCGCGCCGGTCGAGGTCAAGGGCCAGCGGCTGACGCCGGAAGGCATCGCCGTCAAGCATCTCTACGGCCAGGGCGATCTCAAGGGGCTGCCGCATCTCGACACCTATCCGGGAATGCCGCCCTTCGTGCGCGGTCCCTACCCGACCATGTATGTCCAGCAGCCGTGGACGATCCGGCAATATGCCGGCTTCTCGACGGCCGAGGAATCCAACGCCTTCTACCGGCGCAATCTCGCCGCCGGCCAAAAGGGCCTTTCGGTCGCTTTCGATCTGCCCACACATCGCGGCTATGACAGCGACCATCCGCGTGTATCAGGCGATGTCGGCATGGCGGGCGTGGCCATCGATTCCATCCTCGACATGCGGCAATTGTTCGACGGCATCCCGCTCGACGAAATGACGGTGTCGATGACCATGAATGGCGCGGTGCTGCCGATCATGGCGCTCTATATCGTTGCGGCCGAAGAACAGGGCGTCGCGCAGAAGGATCTCGCCGGCACCATTCAGAACGACATTCTGAAAGAGTTCATGGTCCGCAACACCTACATCTATCCGCCGAAGCCCTCGATGCGGATCGTGTCTGACATCTTCTCCTATACCTCCCAGCACATGCCGAAGTTCAATTCGATCTCGATCTCCGGCTATCACATGCAGGAGGCCGGCGCGACCGCGGACCTGGAGCTCGCCTACACCATCGCCGACGGCATCGAATATGCCCGCGCCGGCGTCGCCGCCGGGCTCGACATCGACCGTTTCGCCCCGCGGCTTTCCTTCTTCTGGGCGATCGGCATGAACTTCTTCATGGAGATCGCCAAGCTCCGCGCGGCGCGCATGTTGTGGGCGACCCTGATGCAGAAGAATTTTGCACCGAAGGATGAACGCTCGCTGTCGCTGCGCACCCATTGCCAGACCTCCGGCTGGTCGCTGACGGCGCAGGACCCCTACAACAACATCACCCGCACCATGATCGAGGCGATGGCGGCGACGCAGGGACATACCCAGTCGCTGCACACCAACTCGTTCGACGAGGCGATGGCGCTGCCGACCGACCACTCGGCGCGCATCGCCCGCAACACGCAGTTGATCCTGCAGAAGGAATCCGGCACCACCCGCATCATCGATCCATGGGGCGGCTCGGCGTATGTCGAACGGCTGACGCATGATCTGGCGGCGCGTGCGCTCGCCCATATCGAAGAGGTCGAGGCGCTTGGCGGCATGGCGGCGGCAACCGAACAGGGCATTCCAAAACTGCGCATCGAGGAAGCGGCGGCGCGCACGCAGGCGCGTATCGATTCCGGCGAGCAGATACTGGTTGGCGTAAACGCGCATCGCCCCGAGAACAACATCGAGGTCGACGTGCTGAAGATCGACAATGCCGAGGTCAGGGCCCGACAGTTGTCGAAGCTGCAGAACCTCAAAGGCACGCGCAATGTCGGCGCGGTCGAGAGCGCGCTCGATGCGCTGACCCGCGCTGCGCAGGGTAACGGAAACCTGCTGGAATTTGCCATCCGCGCCGCGCGCGCCTATGCCACGGTCGGCGAGATCTCGCTGGCGCTGGAAAAGGTCTTTGGCCGTCACGTCGCCTCGGTGCAAACGATCTCCGGCGTTTATCGCAATGCGCTTGGCGACAATCTGACGGTCGGCCGATTGCTGGAGAAGCTCGAAGCTTTCGAGAAGAAGTCCGGCGGCAAGCCGCGCATCCTGGTCGCAAAGATGGGACAGGACGGCCACGACCGTGGCCAGAAGGTGATCGCCACGGCCTTCGCCGATCTCGGCTTCGACGTGACGGTCGGCGCGATGTTCCAGACACCCGACGAGATCGCCAGGCTGGCGGTGGCGCAGGACGTCCATATCATCGGCGCCTCGTCGCTGGCGGCGGGGCACCTGACACTGATCCCCGAATTGCGCGATGCGCTGAAGAAACTCGGCCACCCCGACATGCTGATCGTCGTCGGCGGCGTCATCCCGCCGCAGGATTACGGCGCAGTGCTGGAAGCGGGTGCCGCGGAAATCTTCCCGCCAGGGACGGTTATCCCGGAGGCTGCGGATCGGTTGCTGGACCGGCTGCTGGCGAGCTGATTGAAACAGTTGCACTGCTTATCAAAGTTGCGTTACAATATCGGGCGCAACCTATGGTATAGCTATGAACACCATCATTCACGGACTTGAGGACGGATCGGGCGTTGTAATCCTGCCGCGGGAAACGCTCGACAGCTTGAGCCTGCAAGTGGGCGATGAACTCCAGATCATCGAAACCACGACGGCATCATCCTAAGGCCGGTGCCGTGTGACGACGTCGAACGGCAAATACGTGCTGCTCGCGATGTCATGGACAAGTATGAGCCCGCGTTGCGAAAGCTGGCTGTGCAAATAGGGTGAGCTGGCGTCAGGCGTCCGACAGCTTGACAATTTCCCATTCCTTGCCGTTGACGCTTGCGACGTCGCCGACCTTCTTGCCGAACAGCGCCACGGCCATTGGCGAGACGTGTGAGATGCTGCCCTTTGAGGGGTCGGCCTCGTCCTCGCCGACGATCTTCCAGTGCACTTTCTTGCCGTCATCGCTTTCCAGCGTGACACCCATGCCGAAGCGCACCTGGTCGCTGCCCGGTTCCGGCACGGAAAGCTCGGCGCTTTCGCGGCGCGCTGTCCAGTAGCGCAGGTCGCGCGAGACGACGGCAATGCGCTCGCGATCGGCTTTTCGCTCGGCTTTCGCCAAAATGTCGCGCAGATCGGCCAGATTGTCCTCGATCATCGCCAGGCCGCGCTCCGTCACCAGATTGCGGTGTTGGCTGATCGGCCGCTCGCCGATGCCGGCAATGGCGTTTTCGCTGTCTTCCTCGCGGGTGAAAGCCCTGCTCATCGGATAAACTTAGGCCCGCTTCGGCGACTGTACAAGCCACTTGGCGGACCCGGTCATTGGTCGGACTATCGCCGAGCGGAGACCTATGCGGCTGGCCCAATTCCTGCGAAGAACCATTTCATCGCAGGGATCTGTGCCGATGTTGAACAGACGAACGCTTCTCAAGGGGACTGTCGGCTTTGCGGTGCTCGGCGTTTCGCTGGACAACGCCTTGGCGAAGACGGCAGCGCTTGGCTCGATCAATGCCGCCGAGCTTGGCGTGGAGCCGGACGCACCGGACGACCAGAGCAAGGCCTTCGCCACGATGCTAGCCGAGGCAAGCCAGCGCAATGCGCCGGTGTTCCTGCCGCCGGGCACCTATGTCGTGTCCAACCTGACCCTGCCCGCCCGCGTCAGGCTTTCGGGCGTGCCGGGCGCCTCGCGCATCCTCTATGGCGGCAATGGCCATTTGCTGACGGCCGAACAGGCCGAGCATATAGAGTTCACCGCATTGGTCTTCGACGGCGCCAACGGCGGGTTGGCCGACGATGCGCAAGGCCTGCTCGACCTGCGCCGCGTCGCCCATCTCGTCATTGACAATTGCACGATCACCGGCAGCGGCAAGCATGGGCTGGCGCTGGAGCATGCGTCGGGCCGCATCGAGCGGTCCGAGATTTCGGGGGCTGCGGACGCCGGCATCTACTCCGTCGAGGCCGCTGGCCTGGCGATATCCGACAACACCGTATCCGACTGTGGCAATGGCGGCATTCTTGTGCATCGCTGGCAGCAGGCCGAGGACGGCACGATCGTCAGCGGCAACCGCGTGCAGCGGATCGGCGCGCGCGGCGGCGGCACCGGGCAGAACGGCAATGGCATCAACGCCTTCCGTGCCGGCAATGTCTCGGTCACCGGCAACATCGTCTCGGACTGCGCCTTCTCGGCGATCCGCGCCAACAGTTCCAGCAATCTGCAGATGACCGGCAACACCTGCTCGCGGTCGGGCGAAACCGCGCTCTATTCCGAATTCTCCTTCGAAGGCGCCATCATCGGCAACAACATCGTCGATGGTGCCGCTAACGGCATCTCGATCGTCAATTTCAACGACGGCGGCCGTATGGGTGTCTGCTCAAACAACATCATGCGCAACCTCTCGACCACCGGCCCCTACCCCGCCGACGCGCCGGGCTTCGGCGTCGGTATCAGCGTCGAGGCCGACACCACCGTCTCGGGCAATGTCATCGAGAACGCGCCGCTCTACGGCATGCAGATCGGCTGGGGCGCTTATATGCGCAATGTTGTGGCGACGGGAAACATCATCCGTCAGGCCGGAACCGGCATCGCCGTCACTGTGGTAGAAGGCGCTGGAAACGCCATCATTTCCGACAACGTCATCGACGGCGCCAAGAACGGCGCCATCATCGGCCAGCGCTGGGCCGAACCGGCGACCGGCGACCTCGCGCGGTCGAGCGATAGCGGCTATGCGCACCTGACGGTCGAGCGAAACAGGGTCAGCTGAGCGTCGTCGTCGGCCGCAGCGAGCCGACCTTGGCGCCAATGCGGCTTTCGATCGGAGGATTGGCCCGCTCCAGAAGGTTCGCCGCCAGTGCGCCGTCGGCGCTGAGAAGTTTTGCCAGCACAGTGGCAATCATCACCTCGGCGGCGCGGCCGGCGCCGTCATCGCATTTTAGCGCGATGCCGAGGCCAAGCTCCGGAACGGCAGCGCAATAGACACCCTCGGCGCCCGTCTTGACGAATATGCGGCCGGGCGCGGCCTGCATCAGCGCCACATCCACTTTGCCGGTGCCGGCGACCAGGAAAGGCTCGGCCATACAGGCAGACAGCAGGCGTTTGGCCGCCTTGGCGCGCTCAGGGCCAAAGCTCCTGCCCGTCGCCATGCGGGCAAAGCCAAGGGCAAAACTTTTCAGCGGCACGGCATAGGTGGGAATCGAGCAGCCATCGGTTGCCCGGTGATCCGCATCGTGGGCAGCGCCGGTCACCGCCTGCATGGCGTCGCGCACCATCTCCTGCAAACCATGGCCTGCCTTGACGTAGCCTTGGTGGGCAATCCCTGAGTGCACGCAGGTGCAGAGAAATCCGGAATGCTTGCCCGAGCAATTGTTGTGCAGTGCGTTCGGCGAGACGCCTGTGCGGGCCAGTGCGATCGTCGCGTCGTGGCTCGACGGCCAATGCGCGCCGCATTCCAGCGCCGACTTGTCGAGCCCGGCCTTGGCCAGCATCGCCTGCGCCAGTTCGACATGCGCGGGTTCGCCCGAATGCGAAGCGCAGGCCAGCGCCAGTTCGCGGTCGCCCAAGCCGTACGCATCGGCAGCACCCGTTTCAACCAGCGGCAGCGCCTGGATCGCCTTGACCGCCGAGCGCGGAAACACCGGCCGCGCCGTATCGCCGATCTCCAGGACAGGCTTGCCGTCACCGTCGAAGATTGCGACAGCGCCGCGATGGACGCTCTCGACGATCGCGCCGCGCAAGACCTCGACCAGAACCGGATTTGTCATCACCACGCCCCAAAAATACGGGCCGCTTCTACCTGATCCGGTCGAGAATGGAAACGTAGTTGGCGACGGCAGCGCCACCCATGTTGAAGATGCCGCCGAGCTTTGCGCCCGGCACCTGGATGCCGCCGGCCTCGCCCGTCAACTGCATGGCAGATAAGACGTGCATCGACACGCCGGTGGCGCCGATCGGATGGCCCTTGGCCTTCAGGCCGCCCGAAGGATTGACCGGCAGCCTGCCGTCCTTGGCCGTCGTGCCGTCCAGCGCCAGCCTGGCGCCTTCGCCGGGCTTGGCCAGGCCCATCGCCTCATATTCGATCAATTCGGCGATGGTGAAGCAGTCATGTGTTTCGACGAAGGAGAGATCGTCGAGCGTCACGCCGGCCTTTTTCAGCGCCTGGTTCCAGGCCTGTTCGCAGCCTTCGAAGGACAGGATGTCGCGCTTCGACATCGGCAGGAAATCCTGGACATGCTCGTTGGCGCGGAAGGCGACGGCGCGGCGCATCTTCAGCGCCGTCGAGGTGTCGGTCAGCACAAGGGCGGCTGCACCATCGGAGACCAGCGAGCAGTCGGTGCGCTTCAGCGGACCGGCGACGAAGGGGTTCTTCTCGCTTTCCTGGCGGCAGAATTCGTAGCCGAAATCCTTGCGCATCTGCGCGTACGGATTGTCGACGCCGTTCTTGTGGTTCTTGGCGGCAATCATCGCCAGCGCGTCCGACTGGTCGCCATAACGCTGGAAATAGGCCTGCGCGATCTTGCCGAAGACGCCGGCAAAGCCGGCCGGCGTGTCGCCCTCCTCCGGCAGATAGGAAGCCTTGAGCAGGTTCTTGCCGATCTCGGGGCCGGGCGTCGTCGTCATCTGCTCGGCACCGACCACCAGCACGATGCGGGCGGCATTGGCGTCGATGGCGCGGATGCCTTGGCGGACCGCTGCCGAACCCGTGGCGCAGGCGTTCTCGACCCGCGTCGCCGGCTTGAAGCGCAGCCGGTCATCGGCCTGCAGCACCAGGCTGGCGGTAAAATCCTGAGGGGAGAAGCCGGCGTTGAAATGGCCGAGCACGATCTCGTCGACCTCGTCCGGGCCAATGCCGGCATGGTCGAGCGCGTCGACCGCGACCTTTGTGATCAGGCCCTCGAGCGTCTCGCCTTCAAGCTTGCCGAAGCGCGAATGCGCCCAGCCGACGATGCATCCGGTCATGGCAACCTCCGTTCGCCGCAAGCCTAACATGTCATAGCGCGGCATCAGCCTCTAATATTGTTCAACAGTGAACCGTTTTCCAGTCCAAGGGATGGGCCAGAGCGACACGATCGGTTGATCCGAGCGCGAGTTTTTTATTGATTGATCCGTCAATAAAAAATAATCTCTGTTTTGATCTGGATCTCCCCAATGCCGAAAGTCGGAATGGAACCGTTGCGCCGCAAGGCGCTCATCGACGCGACGATCTCGGCGATCGGCGAGCGCGGCTCGCTTGATGTGACCATGTCGGAGATCGCCGGCCGTGCCGGTGTATCCTCAGCCCTCGCCCATCATTATTTCGGCGCCAAGGACGAGCTCCTTCTGGCGACAATGCGGCACATTCTGGCCGAACTGACCATCGACATGCGGCGTGCCCTGCAATCCGCCGGCTCGCCGCGCGAACGCGTCTCGGCGGTGGTCGCCGTCAACTTCTCCGACATCCAGTTCCGGCCGGAAACCATCGCGGCCTGGCTCGCCTTTTATGTCGAGGCGCAGAAATCATCGGCCTTGCGCCGGCTGCTCAGGGTCTATGCGCGGCGGCTGCATTCCAACCTGATGAGCGGACTGATCGGCATACTGCCGCGCAACGAAGCCGACCGCGCGGCGGAAGCGGTCGCGGCGATGATCGACGGGCTGTACATCAGGCGCGCGCTGAAGGACGGCGTGCCGGATGCTCAAACCGCGATCGCGCTGGTCGAAGATTATCTCGAAATCAAACTCGGCGGGCGACAGACACAGTGACAGCCTCAGTGATATCAAGGCGACCCAACATCCTGATCGTCATGGTCGATCAGCTCAACGGCACGCTGTTTGCGGACGGGCCGGCGGACTTCCTGCATGTGCCGCATCTCAAGGCGCTGGCCGCACGCTCGGCGCGCTTCGGCAACAACTACACGGCCTCGCCGCTTTGCGCGCCGGGCCGCGCCGCCTTCATGAGCGGGCAATTGCCGTCGCGCATCCAGGTCTATGACAACGCCGCCGAATTCGCTTCCTCGATCCCGACCTATGCGCATCATCTGCGCGGCGCCGGCTACTACACTTGCCTATCGGGCAAGATGCATTTCGTCGGCCCTGACCAGTTGCACGGTTTCGAGGAGCGGCTGACCACCGACATCTATCCCGCCGATTTCGGCTGGACGCCGGATTACCGCAAGCCTGGCGAGCGCATCGACTGGTGGTATCACAATCTGGGCTCTGTCACCGGCGCCGGCGTTGCCGAGATCACCAACCAGATGGAGTATGACGACGAGGTCGCCTTCCACGCGGTGCAAAAACTTTACGATCTTGCCCGCACCTCCGAGGACGAGGCCAGCCGGCCCTGGTGCCTGACGGTTTCCTTCACCCACCCGCACGACCCCTATGTCGCACGGCGGCAATATTGGGATCTCTATGAAGACTGTCCGGCGCTTGAGCCGGAGGTGGGATTCATCCCCTATGCCAATCAGGACCCGCATTCGCAGCGGCTCTACCGGGCCAGCGACTACGACAGTTTCAACATCACACCCGAGCAGATCCGCCGCTCGCGGCGCGGCTACTACGCCAACATCTCCTATCTCGACGACAAGGTCGGCGAGATGGTGTCGGTGCTGGAACGCACGCGCATGCTGGACGACACGGTCGTCCTGTTCTGCTCCGACCATGGCGACATGCTTGGCGAGCGCGGCCTGTGGTTCAAAATGAACTTCTTCGAAGGTTCGGCGCGGGTGCCGCTGATGATCGCCGGCAAGGGTATTCCTGCCGGGCTGGTCGAGGCGCCGGTCTCCAACCTCGACGTGACGCCGACACTGTGCGATCTCGCCGGCATCGACATCTCTGCCATCGCGCCGTGGACCGATGGCCAGTCGCTGCTGCCGTTGCTTGATGGCGGACAGCGCACCGCGCCGGTGCTGATGGAATATGCCGCCGAGGGCTCCAACGCGCCGTTGGTGGCGATCCGCGACGGCCGCTACAAATTCATCCATTGCGAGATCGACCCGCCTCTTCTGTTCGATCTCGAAGCCGATCCGCAAGAACGCACCAATCTTGCCACCGATCCGGCGCATGCCGATCTGGTGGCGGCCTTCACGGGAGCCGTGCGAGCGCGCTGGGACATGACGGCATTCGATGCCGCGGTGCGCGTCAGCCAGGCGCGGCGCTGGGTGGTTTATCCCGTGCTGCGCAACGGCACGCATTACCCCTGGGAATTCCAGCCACTGCAGAAGGCGTCGGAACGCTACATGCGCAACCACATGAACCTCGACAATCTCGAGGAACAGAAACGCTTTCCGCGAGGCGAATGATGACAATTGTCCCCTCCCTCGAGCACCTCAGACAGGCCTATGCCGTGACGTCGAAGGCGACGCAGATCACGCCTTTGCTGGAATCGACAGCCTTGGCCAAGGAGACGGGTGCGGCCCGCGTCTTTATCAAGTCGGAATCGCTGCAATGGGCGGGATCGTTCAAGGTGCGCGGGGCCTATTGGCGGTTGAAGCGGCTGTCGCCGGATGAGGCCAGAAAAGGCGTCGTCGCCTACTCCTCCGGCAATTTCGCGCAAGGGTTGGCGGCTGCCGGCCAGGCGCTCGGCATTCCCGTCACCATCGTCATGCCGATCGACGCGCCGGCCGCCAAGCGCGATGCGACCGTAGGCTATGGCGCGCGCGTCGTGCTGACAGATCATGGCGAGCGCGCCCGTGAAGAGGTCGCAGCCGCCAAGGCCCGCGAGATTGCCGAGACCGAAGGGCTGGCGTTGCTGCATCCATTCGACGATCCGGAGATCGTTGCCGGCCAGGCCGGCGCCGGGCTCGAAGCGCTCGAACAACTCGAGGCAAAGGACGCCAGTGCCGACCTTCTGTTCTGCTCGGTCGGCGGTGGTGGGCTGATCGGCGGCGTCTCGCTCGCCTTCCACTATCTGTCGCCGGCAACCGAGATCATCGGCGTCGAACCGGAAGGCTTCAACGGCATGGGTTCATCGCTAGCGCATGGCGCCATCGAGACCATGCCGATCGCGCCGAAGTCGATCTGCGACGGGCTGATGTCGCGGCGGCCGGGCGACGCGCCGTTTGCGGCGGTCAAGACCGCCGGCGTGCGCGGCATCACCGTCGATGATGCCTCCGTGCGGCGGGCAATGAAGATCGCCTTCGAACGGATGAAGCTGGTGCTCGAGCCATCGGGCGCCGCCTCTCTGGCGGCGTTGCTCGGCGGCAAGGTGGATGTGACGGGTAAAGCGGTCCTGGTTGTGGCTACCGGCGGCAATGTCTCGCTCGCCGATTTTATTTCGCATATGAACGATGGGCGCATGTGAACCATGCTTGAAGCAGACTTCGTCATCATCGGCTCCGGCTCGGCCGGCTCGGCCATGGCCTACCGGCTGTCGGAAGACGGCAAGCATTCGGTGATCGTCATCGAGTTCGGCGGCACCGATATCGGGCCGCTGATCCAGATGCCGTCGGCGCTGTCGATCCCGCTCAACATGAGCCTTTACGACTGGGGCTTTGCCAGCGAACCGGAGCCGCATCTCGGCGGCCGCGTGCTGGCGACGCCACGCGGCAAGGTGATCGGCGGCTCGTCCTCGATCAACGGCATGGTCTATGTCAGGGGCCACGCACGCGACTTCGACCACTGGGCCGAACAGGGGGCGGCCGGCTGGGGCTTCGCCGACGTGCTGCCCTATTTCAAGCGCATGGAGGACAGTGACGGCGGCGAGGACGGCTGGCGCGGCCACGGCGGCCCGCTGCACGTCCAGCGTGGCCCGCGCAAGAATCCGCTCTACGGCGCCTTTGTCGAGGCCGGCCGCCAAGCCGGGTTCGAACTGACCGACGACTACAATGGCTCGAAGCAGGAAGGCTTCGGACCGATGGAGCAAACCATTCGCGGCGGCCGCCGCTGGTCGGCTGCGTCAGCCTATCTGAAGCCGGCGCTCAAGCGGCAAAATGTCAGCGTGATCAGAGGCTTCGCCCGCCGGGTGATCATCGAGAATCAGCGTGCCGTCGGAGTCGAGATCGAAGCTCACAAACAGATTCAGGTCGTTAAGGCACGACGTGAGGTGATCGTCGCCGCATCGTCGATCAATTCGCCCAAGATCCTGATGCTATCCGGTATCGGCCCGGCCGCGCATCTCACGGAGAACGGCATCCAGGTCGTGGCCGACCGGCCCGGTGTCGGCCGCAATCTGCAGGATCATATGGAGCTCTACATCCAGCAGGAATCGACCCAGCCGATCACGCTGAATTCGGTTCTCAACCCATTCTCCAAGACGCTGATCGGGGCGCAGTGGCTGTTGTTCAAGACCGGCCTCGGCGCCACCAACCATTTCGAGGCCGCGGCCTTCGTGCGCTCGCAGGCCGGTGTCGACTACCCCGATATCCAGTACCACTTCATCCCGGCGGCGGTGCGCTATGACGGCAAGGCGGCGGCGAAGGCGCATGGCTTCCAGGCGCATGTCGGGCCGATGCGGTCGAAGTCGCGCGGTTCGGTGACGCTGCGCTCGCCCGACCCGAAAGCGACGCCGGTCATCCGCTTCAACTACATGTCGCATCCAGACGACTGGACCGAGTTCCGCCACTGCATCCGGCTGACCCGCGAGATCTTCGGCCAGAAGGCTTTTGACGGCTTTCGCGGCAAGGAAATCTCGCCGGGTTCGCACGTCCAGTCGGACGAGGATCTCGACGCCTTCATCCGCGATCATGCCGAGAGTGCCTACCACCCGTGCGGCACGTGCAAGATGGGCCGCGCCGACGACATCATGAGCGTGGTCGATCCGGAGTGCCGGGTCATCGGCGTCGACGGCCTGCGCGTCGCCGACTCCTCGATCTTCCCGCGGGTGACCAACGGCAACCTCAACGCGCCGTCGATCATGACCGGCGAGAAGGCCTCCGACCACATTCTCGGCCGCACGCCGCTGGCGCCATCCAACCAGGAACCCTGGATCAATCCGCGCTGGCAGGTGGCGGATCGATAGGGCATTGTCCGGCCAAGACCATTGGAGAATTCATATGCGCGCCCAGCCAACGGCATCGCACTATGTCAACGGCCGCTACATCGAGGACGAAGGCGGCGCGCCGCTGCCGGTGATCTATCCGGCGACCGGCGAGATCATCGCCACCTTGCATTCGGCGACGCCGAACGTGCTGGAACTCGCCATCGAAGCTGCGCGGGCCGCACAACCGGCCTGGGCGCGGATGAAGCCGGTCGAGCGTGGCCGCATCCTGCGCCGCGCCGCCGACATTTTGCGCGCGCGCAACGCCGATCTGGCGCGGATCGAGACGCTCGACACCGGCAAAGCGATCCAGGAGACGCTGGTGGCGGATGCACTATCGGCCGCCGACTGCCTCGAATATTTCGGCGGCGCGGTTGCCGCCTTCAACGGCGAGGCGATCGATCTTGGTGGACCTTTTGCCTATACGCGCCGCGAGGCGCTCGGTGTGTGCGTCGGCATCGGCGCCTGGAACTATCCGATCCAGATCGCCGGCTGGAAATCCGCCCCGGCGCTCGCCATGGGCAACGCCATGGTATTCAAGCCTTCGGAGAACACGCCGCTGTCGGCGCTGGCGCTGGCCGAGATCTACTCAGAGGCGGGCCTGCCCGACGGGCTGTTCAACGTCGTGCAAGGCTATGGCGAAGTCGGCGCCGGCCTCGTCGGCCATGATGTCGTTGCCAAGGTTTCGGTGACCGGCTCGGTGCCGACCGGCCGCAAGGTGCTGTCGCTCGCCGGTTCGAAGATGAAGCATGCGACGATGGAACTCGGCGGCAAGTCGCCGCTGATCGTGTTCGACGATGCCGATCTCGAAAACGCCATCGGCGGCGCCATGCTCGGCAATTTCTATTCGAGCGGGCAGATCTGCTCCAACGGCACGCGTGTTTTCGTACAAAGCGGCATCCATGACCGCTTCGTCGACCGGCTGGTCGAGCGGACGAAAAAGATCCGCATCGGCGATCCGCTCGATCCTGAGACGCAGATGGGGCCGCTGGTCAACAAGGCGCAGCAGGAGAAGGTCGTTTCCTACATCGCGGCCGGCAGGCAGGATGGAGCAACGCTCGCCTGCGGTGGCAACGTGCCGTCGCTGCAAGGGTTCGATGGCGGCTTCTTTGTAGAGCCAACCGTGTTCACCGGTGTCACCGATACGATGCGCATTGCGCGCGAGGAGATTTTCGGGCCGGTGATGAGCGTGCTGAAGTTCGACGGCGAGGACGAGGTGATCGACCGCGCCAACGACACCGAATTCGGCCTCGCCGCCGGCGTCTTCACCCGCGACCTGCAGCGCGCCCATAGGGTCATCGCCGAACTGCAGGCCGGCACCTGCTGGATAAACGCCTACAATCTGACGCCGGTGGAAATTCCGTTTGGCGGGGTGAAGCAATCCGGCATCGGGCGCGAGAACTCGCTGGCGGCTTTAGCGCTCTATTCGCAGCTGAAGGCGGTGTATGTCGAGACCGGGGATGTAGCGAGCCCGTATTGAGGGTTGAAAGCGAAGTGACAGCTGATCTCCCCCCTTGCGGGGGAGATGGCCGGCAGGCCAGAGGGGGGTGTGACGGATCGCCAACCTTTGGTCTGATCTTCGAGTAGCTGAGACGTCGGCGGGACAGCACCCCCCTCTGCCTTGCCAGGCATCTCCCCCGCAAGGGGGGAGATTGGCAGCTCCAACGCTTCACCCCTTCTGCGCTGTCCCATCAAGATACTGCGTCAGCGCGCAGACCAGATGATAGAAGATGCTGGCCGGCACGTCCGATGCCAAGGAGCGGCCGCGTTCGTCGATGCGGTCGATCCACAGGCCGAGCGGCGCCGGGTCGATGTGCCAGCGGAATAGCCGGCCGACGCGCGCCTCGATTTCGGGCTTGAGGTCGGGACCGCCCGAGCCATCCAGCGCAATCGCCGCCTTGATCGCTTCCGCCTGCGGCCAGCTGCGCGATACGAGGTCGAGCGGCAGGCCCTGCCGGGAGACCGCACCGTAGGCAAGGCCGGTGGCGCGGTTGAGGCCGTTGGCGATGGCCGAGGCGTAGAGCTTGCGGGCAAAATTGCTCAACTCGCCCTGGCCGCTGCGGGCGACGAAATCGGTGAGCAGCGAGGCCCATTCGAAATGATGGCCGGGCTCGGTCCATGTGCCCTTCTCGCCGGCGGCCGGCTTCCACCCGGCGTCGAAATATTCGCCCAGCGTCCAGCTCTCGGCATCGAAGAAATGACTGCGGAAAAGGTCGATGATGCGCGCGGCGCGGCGCAGATAGGTGCGGTCGCCGGTCGCCTCATACCAGGCGAGGAAGGCCTCGAGCAGATGCATATGCGGGTTGGAGCGCCGCTCGCCCTCCCCGTCCGACGTCTCGAGGAAACCGGTCATGCGGCTGTCCTCGAGATGCGCGTCGAGGAACACGAAGGTCTCCTGGCCCAGCCGCAGCGCATCCGGATTGCCGCACATATGCGCATGCGCCAGCGCCAGCAGCACGCAGGAATGGTCGTAGGCATCCTCGGTTGGGTCGGCGACGGAGCCGTCGACATTGAGCGTGCGCACCCAGCCGCCCCGGTCCGTGCGGCCCTTGCCGGCCATGAAGGCGATGCCATGGGAGATCAGGCGATCGGCTGGACCGTCCCAGCCGCGGGCCTTGGCAACGGCGAAGGCGTAGACTTGCCTCGCCGTCGTGCGCATGCGCTTGGGCTTCAACAGCGCCTCGCCGTGGAAGCCGAGCGCCTCGTGGAAGCCGCCATGACGCTCATCGACGCCTGAAGTCGACCAAAGCGGCAAGGTCTCCTCGAACAGCCAGTGATGCACGCGCCGACGCCAGGCGCCGCTCTCGATGACGCGGTCGTGTGCCGGCGTAAACCTGGTTTCCAGCCGTCCCGATTTCTCCAGCTGCTCGACGATCTTCTTGACGTGCTGGCTGTGACTGACCGGGGCAACGAAGGTGGCGTCCGCGGTCGAGACGATGGCGACATCCTTCATGCCGATCGCCGACAAAAGCCGGCCGTCGCTGCGGATGTAGGAGTTCTCGCAATCGATGGCGACGACATCGCCGACGACGACATTGCCCTTGGCGTCGGCAGGGCCGACATCAAGCAGCGACTGCCAGGAGCCGAGGTCGTTCCAGCGGAAGCCGGCCGGCACCATCGCGATGTCCTTGGCCCGTTCCATGATGGCGTAGTCGATCGAGTTCGACGGGATGGCGGCGTAGAGGTCGAGCGGCATATAGAGGCCGGACAGGTCGCTCGTTGCCGCCTTGTAGGCGGTTTCGGTGGCCTGCCAGATGTCGGGTTGGAAGGTGGCGAAGGCGTCGCGCATGGCGCCGGCGCGAAACAGGAAAATGCCGGTGTTCCAGTAGAAGGTGCCCGCACTGAGATAGCTCTGCGCAGTGGCGAGGTCGGGCTTTTCGACGAAGCGCGACACGTCGAAGACGCCGCCGCTTTCGGCTGCGACTTCGATATACCCATAGCCGGTCTCGGGCTGCGCCGGCTTGATGCCGAACACCACCAGACGGCCGGCAAGCGCTGCCTGGCTGCCCGCCTCGACGCTCTGCCAGAACTGCTTGGGCGTGGCGATTTCGTGGTCTGACGGCACCACCAGCACCAGGCTGTCGCCGAACTCCGACAATGTGCGCAGCGCGGCCAGCGCCACGGCGGCAGCCGTGTTGCGCCCGGTCGGCTCGAACAGCGGGCCACCGCCGGCGAGGTCGAGTCCGGCAAGGTCGGCATGGACACGCTCGGCATGGCGCTCGGCGGCGATCAGGAAGATCGGCGTCTCACCTTCCGGCCGCGCCGTCAGCCGGCGCAAGGTCTTGGCCAGCATCGAGCCGTCGCCGGAGAGATCGTGGAACTGTTTCGGGTTGTCCTCGCGTGACAGCGGCCACAGCCGCGAGCCGACACCGCCGCTCATGACAAAACTGACGATGCGCTCGCTCATGAAAGGTCCAATCAGAACGTCTGGTTGTAAGCGCCGACTTCGGGGCTGCGGCGCAGCACGGCGTCGACCGCCTCGAACATCTGCCGGCGGCGCTCGGACGATACCGGGCTTTCGACAACCACGACAAGCTCCGGCTTGTTCGACGACGCCCGCACCAGCCCCCAGGTGCCATCCTCGGCCACGACGCGCACGCCGTTGACGGTGATCAGCTCGGCGATCTTCTGGCCGGCAAAAGTCTTGCCGGCGCGCTGCATCGCCTGGAAGTCCGCCACCACCCGATCGACCACGCCGTATTTCACATCGTCGGCGCAATGCGGCGACATGGTCGGCGTGCCGAAGGTCAGCGGCAGCGCGCGATAGAGATCGGCCATCGAACTTGTGGGGTTGCGGACGAGCATCTCACATATGGCTATTGCCGTGATGAGACCGTCATCATAGCCGCGGCCGATCGGCGGATTGAAGAAGAAATGGCCCGACTTCTCGAAGCCGGCGACGGCGCCAAGCTCGGCGACGCGGCGCTTGATGTAGGAATGGCCGGTCTTCCAGTAATCTGTCTTCGCGCCGTTGCCACGCAAAACGCTGTCGGTGTTGAACAGGCCGGTCGATTTGACATCGACGACGAAGGTCGAGCCGGGATGCTGGCTGGAGATATCGCGCGCGAGCATGACGCCGACCTTGTCGGCGAAGATCTCGTTGCCCTCATTGTCGACCACGCCGCAACGGTCGCCGTCGCCGTCGAAGCCCAGCCCGACATCGGCGCCGGTCTCCAGAACCTTGTCGCGGATGGCATGCAGCATCTGCATGTCTTCCGGGTTCGGGTTATAGCGCGGAAAACTGTGGTCGAGCTCGACATCGAGCGGGATCACCTCGCAGCCGATGCGCTCCAGCGCCTGCGGCGCGAAGGCGCCGGCGGTGCCGTTGCCGCAAGCCGCCACAACCCTGATCTTGCGCGCGATGCGCTTGTCCTGGGTCAGGTCGTCGAGATAGGTCTCGCGAAAACCGGAGACGAATTCGTAAGAGCCGCCGCCGGCGAGATCGAAATCGCCCGACAGCACGATCTGTTTCAGGGCGCTCATCTCCTCCGGTCCGAAGGTGAGCGGCCTCGCCGCACCCATCTTGACTCCGGTCCAGCCATTCTCGTTGTGCGATGCCGTGACCATGGCGACGGAAGGCGCGTCGAGCGCGAACTGGGCGAAATAGGCCATGGGCGACAGCGCCAGGCCAATGTCTTTCACCTTTGCGCCCGCAGCCATCAGGCCGGAAACCAGCGCCAGCTTGATGGCAAGCGAATAGGAACGGAAATCATGCCCGGTGACGATGTCGGGCCCGGCGCCAAGACGGCGGATCAAAGTGCCCAGGCCCATGCCCAGCGCCTGGACGCCGATCAGGTTCAGGTCCGGCGGTTGCGTCGAACCGGCATGGCCAAACCACCAGCGCGCGTCGTATTCGCGAAAGCCGGACGCCTTGATCAGCGCTTCGGTTTCGAATTCGAAGCTGTTGGGCCGGGCGTCGCCTACGATTTTCAGGGGCAAGGCAGCAAAGCTCCAGATGGCGAAAACGCGATTTATCGAGGCTGCGACTTAGCACACAAGGCTTTAAGCCGGGTTTATCCCGGGAGGGAAAGCCAAGCTTTGCGGCAATGCCCAACGAAAGCCAACGAAATGCGACAGAAGCGCTGCCATTGCCGCTTGCAGGAACGGTATGTGGCAGCTATAAGCCCGCGGTCTGGTCACGGAGTGTAGCGCAGCCTGGTAGCGCACCTCGTTCGGGACGAGGGGGTCGCAGGTTCAAATCCTGCCACTCCGACCAGAAAAAACAGACACTTAGGTGTTTGTTCTCCCGACCCACAAGATAGCTTGATGCAAACCGGCTGCGTCGGCGTCGCTGTCAGCATGGTGTTTTGACGCGACAACCTTCCGCGCTACCTCGATAATAGGAATGCCGCCGAGACAGCGGCCGGAACGAGGTTTGCGGAAGATGAATTTGTTGATTTCAAGCCGGCTGTCAGCGCTGCTCGCTTTGTCCCTGGCGGCAGGCTGCTCATCGCTGGGCAGCGCGGTGAACCCGGCGAAATACGACAGCATGACATGCGCCGAGCTCAACACCGCCGTAGGCGATACCGCGCGCGACATCTCGCAAACCGCCATCACCCGCGGCAAGGTCGCCAACACCAGCGTGCCGAACTGGCTGCTCGGCGGGGCACGCGTCAAGAGCGCCGTCGCCAACCGCGAGACGGCCAGGATCGAACGGCTGAAAGAGCGCGAGGCGGCCATTGTCGCCACGAGGACCAGCCGATGCCCCAGGTCAGCGGGCTGAGCGATTCGGCCCTGCCCTGTTGATTAACCTCACGCGACTATCTCAAGCACTCAACCGGAACCGGGTCACATCGATCGCCGCAGCCATCAGCGTCTGGGTGTAGGCGGCCTGCGGGTTGCTGAAGATCTCTTCCGTCGGGCCTTCCTCGACGATCTTGCCCTGCCTCATGACGATGATGTAGTCGGCCATGGCGCGCACCACGGAGAGATCGTGGCTGATGAAGAGGTAGGACAGTTCGTGGTCGGCCTGCAGCTTGCGCAGCAATTCGACGATCTGCTTCTGCACCGAGCGGTCGAGCGCCGAAGTCGGCTCGTCCAGCACCACCAGTTTGGGCTTCAGGATCACGGCACGCGCGATGGCGATGCGCTGGCGCTGGCCGCCGGAGAATTCGTGCGGGTAGCGGTTGCGTGCGTTGGGGTCGAGGCCGACCTCGAGCAAGGCCTCGACGGCGCGCTGATCGCGTTGCTTACCTGACAGGTTCGGCTCATGCACCAGAAGCCCTTCGGTGATGATCTGGCCGACGGTCATGCGCGGCGACAGCGAGCCGAACGGATCCTGGAAGACGAGTTGCATCTCACGTCGCAGCGGCCGCATCGCCTGGCGGTCGGCGGTGGAGATGTCGCGGTCGCCGAAGCGGATGACACCGTCGCTGGGCAACAGGCGCAGAAGTGCGCGGCCGAGCGTCGATTTTCCCGAACCGGATTCGCCGACTATACCGATGGTCTGGTTGCGCTTCAGCCGGATCGAAATGTGATCGACGGCGCGTAGCAGCAGCGGTTCGCCGGCAAGGAAGCCGCCGCCGATCTTGAAGGTCACTTCGACATTGCGGCCCTCCAGCAGCACAGGAGCGCTGGACGGCGGCGCCGCCTTGGTGCCGGTCGGTTCGGCGGCCAGCAGCATTTTGGTATAGGCATGCTGCGGGTTGGCGAAAAGTGCTTCCGCCTCGCCTTCCTCGACCACCTCGCCATAGCGCATGACATAGACGCGGTCGGCAAAGCGCCGGACGATGCCGAGATCGTGGGTGATAAAGACGATGGCCATGCCGAGCTTGCGCTGCAGTTCGGCGAGCAGCACCAGGATCTGCGCCTGGATGGTGACGTCGAGCGCCGTCGTCGGCTCGTCGGCGATCAGGATGTCGGGGTCGTTGGCCAATGCCATGGCGATCATGACGCGCTGGCGCTGGCCACCCGACATTTCGTGCGGATAGGATTTCATCCGCCGCTCGGGATCGGGGATATGCACCAGCCTGAGCAACTTGAGCGCCTCGTTCCGTGCCTCGGCTGCGTTCAGCCCGCGGTGCTTGCGGATCGGTTCGATAAGCTGGTTGCCGATCGAATAGAGCGGATCGAGCGAGGTCATCGGCTCCTGGAAGATCATGCTGATCTTGGCGCCGCGCACCTTGTTGAGGTCGGGCTTGCTCATGGTCAAAAGGTTGCGGCCGCGATAATCGACGTGACCCGTCGCCTCGCCGTTGGACGCCAGCAGGCTCATCGCCGCCATCATGGTCTGGCTCTTGCCGGATCCGGATTCGCCGACCACGGCAACGGTTTCACCTGCCTTGACGTGGATGTTGATGCCCTTGACCGCTTCGACCGCGCCGTCGAGCGTGCGGAAGCGGACGCGAAGGTCCTTGACGCTGAGGATCGTTTCGGGCGTTTCCATCGCAACGGTCCCCATCTTATCGGTCCCCATCTTTATCGGTCCCATCTTCATCGGTCTCTCGGATCGAGCGCGTCGCGCAGGCCGTCGCCGACGAAGTTCAGTGCAAACAGCGTCGACACGAGGAAGAAGGCGGGGAACAAAAGCAGCCAGTTGGCGGTGCCGATGTTCTTGGCGCCGACGGAGATGAGCACGCCCCAGCTGGTCATCGGTTCCTGCACGCCAAGGCCGAGGAAGGACAGGAAACTTTCCAGGATGATGACCTGCGGCACCAGCAGCGTCATGTAGATCACCACTGGTCCGAGCAGATTGGGGATGACATGGCGCAGCAGGATGCCGCGCTGGCCGACGCCCATGGCTTCGGCCGCCTGGACATACTCCTGCCGCCGGATCGACAGCGCCTGGCCGCGCACGATGCGCGCCATGTCGAGCCACAGCACCGCCCCGACCGCCAGGAACATCAGCACGAAATTGCGGCCGAAGAACACCACCAGCATGATGACAAAGAAAATGAAGGGCAAGGAATAGAGCACGTCGACGATGCGCATCATCACCTCGTCGATCTTGCCGCCGGAAAAGCCGGCCGCCGCCCCGTAGAGGACGCCGATGACCACGGCGACAATGCCGGCAAGCAGGCCGATGGCCAGCGAGATGCGCCCTGCCATCAGCGTTCGCGAGAGAAGATCGCGACCGGTGTTGTCGGTGCCGAACAGGAAGTACTGCTGTTTGACCGACGCAGTCATAGTCAATTCGAGCCCGTCGGCCGATTTGCTCTCTATCTTGGTATCGTCGAAGGCATCGGAGCGGTCGAGATAGCGGATGTTGCGGTCGTCGATCGGTTTGGTCGAGGTGACGGTGACGGTGACGCGACTGCCGTCCAGTTTCCACTCCTTGATGTCGACGCGCATGCGCTTGATGGCATCCTTGAGCGCCGTCTCGATCATGTCGGGCTTCGGATAGGCTGAAAAGCTTGGCGGCGTGCGCACATAGTCGGCATAGATGGTGGTGTACTGATGCGGCACGAACCAGGGGCCGAAGATGCTGATGACGCCAATGAAGGCCAGGTAATAGAGGCTGAACATGGCGGCGCGGTTGGCTTTGAGGCGCGCCCATGCGTCGCCCCAGAGCGAGCGGCCGACGACGGCCGGCGGAGCGGCGGCGACTGTGATGTCAGTCATAGCGCACCCTCAGTCATAGCGTACCCTCGGGTCGACGACCGCGTACATGACGTCGACGATCAGGTTGAAGACGATGGTGAAGAGCGCGATCACCACCACGGTCCCCATCACCAGCGTGTAGTCGCGGTTGAGCGCGGCATCGACGAAATAGCGGCCGACACCGGGAATGGAGAAGATGGTCTCGACGATGACCGAACCGGTGAGCAGCGCCGCGGCTGCCGGGCCGGTGAAGGAAACGATCGGCAGGATGGCGCCGCGCAGCGCGTGCTTGACCACCACCGACCAGTCGGAGAGGCCGAGCGCACGCGCCGTTCGGATATGATGCGAACGCAAGCTCTCGATCATCGACCCGCGCATCAGGCGGGCAACGATGGCGATCTGCGGCAAGGCCAGCGTCAGCACCGGGCCGATCTTGTTGATCAATGCGCCATCACCCCAGCCGCCGATCGGCAACAGCTTCCAGGTCAATCCGAACACCAGCTGAATCACAGGAGCGATGACGAAGGTGGGGATAGTGCTGCCGGCGGTCGCCAGCGCAATCACCGTATAGTCGCCAAGCTTGTTCTGGTTGAGCGCGGCGATGGTGCCGAGCACCGAACCAAGCAGCAGCGCCAGGATCAGCGCCGAGGTGCCGAGCTGGACCGATATCGGCAGCCCCTTGGCAAACAGTTCGGTGACGGTGAAGTCAGGCAAATTGTAGCTCGGCCCGAAATTGCCGCGCAGGAGATTGCCGAGATAGTGGGCATATTGCAGCCAGAGCGGATCGTCGAGGCCGAACTGTGCTTCCAGATTGGCCCTGATCTCGGGACTGAGGCCCCGCTCCTGATTGAAGGGGCCGCCCGGTGCGACGCGTATCAGGAAGAACGCCATGGTCACGATGACGAACAGCGTCGGAATGGCGGTCAGAAGCCGCCGTAAGATGTATCGCAGCATTGGCGCCCCGCTTCGGCCAGAGCGACATACGTCCATGCGGACGCATTGCCACGCTCCGGCGCCAAATCTTCGCACCGGGCTTGCCGAAAATCGACCACGACTTTCGGACCGGTGCGATGACCGACCAGTCCGCCGCGCCCAAATGGGGCGCGGCGGTCCAGTCAAGGATGATTATCAGTCCTTGGAGACGAAGCGGGACGGATGGATGTCCATCACATTGTCATCGAAGCCATGCAGCTTCGAGGAAACGATATCGTGGAAGCTGTAGTAGAGAAGCGGAATGTTGCCGACGTCATCGACAAGGATGCGCTCGGCCTCGGTGAGGTCCTTCATGCGCTCTTCCGGCTTGCCGCCGGCAGCCGCGGCCTTGTCCATGGCCGCCTCATATGCCGGGCTGACGTAGTTCGAATAGTTGTTGCCGCTGGCCTTGCGGGTGATGCCGAGGAAGGTCTCGGGATCCTTGTAGTCGGCGATCCAGGCGGCACGCGCCACGTCGTAGTTGCCCTTCTGCTCGAGGAAGGAATAGTGGGTCTTGGTATCGGTGTTGAGCAGCGTGATCTCGACGCCAAGCGGCTTCAACTGTTCCTGGATGGCAACCGCGGTGTTCTTGTGGTTTTCCGAGGTGTTGTAGCGGATCTCCATCTTCAGCGGATGCTCGGGCGTATAGCCGAGTTTCTCAAGGATCTTCTTGGCGGCGTCCTCGCGGTCGATCTGCGGCATGTCGGCGTATTTGGCCATTGCCGGCGTGTAGCCGGCGATGCCCGGAGGCACCATCGAATAGCCAGGCAGCATGGAATTCTGCCAGACCTTTTCGGCCAGGAAGTCGCGGTCGATAGCCATCGAGATGGCGTTGCGCAGCTCGACATTGTCCCAGGGCGCCTTGTCGGTCTTGATCGCGTAATAATAGGTGCCGAGATACGGTCCGACGCGGACCTGATCGCCGAACTTGGTCTTGAGGTCAGCGAGCTGTTCGGTCGGCAGGTCGCCGTAGCTGTCGAGTTCGCCTGCCTCGAAGCGCTTCATCGCCGAAGAGCGGTCTTCGGTCGGGATGTAGTTGACGACGTCCATCTTGACGGTCGCGGCATCCCAGAATTTCGGATTCTTGACCAGCTTCATGTGGTCGTTGGGAATCCACTCGGCCAATGTGTAGGCGCCGTTCGAAACGAGATTGCCCGCCTTGATCCAGTCGGCGCCGAGCTTGTCGATCGAGGCCTTGTTGACCGGGTAGGTAGCCTGGTGGGTCAGCATCTCCAGGAAGTATGGCGTCGGCGCCTTCAGCGTCACTTCCAGGGTGTTGGCGTCGATCGCCTTGACGCCCATGTCCTCGGGCTTGCCTTTCTTGGTGTTGACTTCCTCGGCGTTCTTCACGGGATAGAGCATGGAAGCGTATTCGGCGGCGGTCGCTGGATCCTCCAGCCTACGGAAGGAATAGACGAAATCGTCAGCCGTCACCGGGCTGCCATCCGACCACAAGCCGTCCTTGCGCAGCTTGAAGGTGTAGACGGTGCCGTCATCCGATACCGTCCAGCTTTCGGCGGCGCCCGGGATGAGGTTCGTCTTCTGATCGTGCATGACCAGTCCCTGGAACAGGTCGCGTATGATATCGGCTTCGTAGACGGTCGAGGTCTTGTGCGGATCGACCGTCTCCGCTTCGGCGGCGCTGCCTCTGTTATAGACGGTCTCGGCAAGGGCCGGCGTCAGGAACGTGCCTGCGGCAAAGGTCATGGTCGCGGCGACAAGCGTCGCCTTCAGCATATTTTTCAGCATGAAGTCTCTCCCTGTGGCGCTGCCCATCGGCTGCGCCTTACGAGTGTTGACGCCCCGGAACCGATTTCTGGCCCCTTCGAGCGCGCCGCCGGTTCCCGTTCCGGCAGCTGGTGGCAGGAGACTAGACAGACGGAAATATTATTTCAACCGAGTCTTGCTTGACGCCAAGTGAGCATCCTCACCTTAAACCAGCCATAGCTAATCTATATTACAAGATCCAATTGGGTGCAGCTTGTGGTTGTCCTGTAATTTTGGGTTTTGCCCTCAGCAGTTGTCATTAGCGCAACCATCTGGAAACATTCCAGGAATGCAGTTCGTGGCCAAGCTCAACGAAAGTACCTAAGAAGCCCGAAAATGGAAAACGTGGCGCCGGTGACGTTGCGCGGATCACTCGGCACGGTTGCATGCGGACACGATCTTTTTTGAAGCCGGACGGCGTCCCTGAAAGATCAGCCTACCTTGCCGACAAACCAGCCCAGGGCCGGCAGCAACAGCCCCTCCTCCTGCAGGACGGCACCGCCACCCAGAGCGATCGCCTCGACAAGCTGGAGATCCGGCGGCAGCCGCCAGTCGGCCGGCTTGTCGGCGAAATTGAAGACGCAGAGCAATATCTCGTCCTCGCCCTGCCGGATGAAGGCAAGGACATCGCCGTCGGTATCGAGAAAGCGGATCGGGCCCTTGACCAGCGCCAGATGCGCCTTGCGCAAGGCAAGCATCGTCCGGTAGCCGGCGAGCACGGACTTGTCGTCGGCGTTCTGGATATCGACCGCCCGAGCGCGGTGGCTTTCCGGCACCGGCAGCCAGGGTTTTCCCGAGGAAAAACCGGCATTGTCGGCGCCCGCTTCCCAGACCATCGGTGTGCGGCAGCCGTCCCTGCCCTTTACCCCCGGCCAGAAACGGATGCCGACGGGATCGCGCAGATCCTCGAAGGTCAGTTCCGCCTCCTCCAGCCCAAGCTCTTCGCCTTGGTAGAGACAGATCGAGCCCCGCAGGCAGGAGAGCAAAGCGATAGCGAATGTCGCCACCGCATCTGGATCGCCGCCCGGCCGCGTCCAGCGGCTGACATGGCGCACGACATCGTGGTTGGAGAACGCCCAGCAGACCCAGCCGTCGGCGACAGCTGCCTCGAAGGCCTCGACGCAGCCGCGCACATGGGCGGCTGAGAATTGCTGACCGAGCAGGTCGAAGGTGTAGCACATGTTGAGCTTGTCGCCGCCGGATGTGTAGGCGGCCAGCGTCTGCAGCGAACGGCCTTCGTCGCCGACCTCGCCGACACTGGCGCGGCCGTCATATTCGTCGAGCAAAGCGCGGAAGCGCCTGAGGAAACCGAGGTTTTCCGGTTGCGTCTTGTCGAACAGATGCTCCTGGAAGAGATAGGTGTTGGTTTCGCCATTGGTGCCGGCGACGCTCGACGCCAGCGGCGGATTGCTGCGCAGCCAGCGGTCGTGGACATAGTAGTTGACCGTATCCAGGCGGAAGCCGTCGACGCCGCGCTCGAGCCAGAACCGCACCGTCTGCAACAACGCGTCTTGAACCTCAGGATTGTGGAAGTTGAGGTCCGGCTGCGAGGCGAGGAAATTGTGCATGTAGTATTGCCGGCGGGTCGCGTCCCACTCCCAGGCCGGGCCGCCGAAGACCGACAGCCAGTTGTTGGGCGCGTTGCCGTCCGGCCTGGTGTCGGCCCAGACATACCAGTCAGCCTTGGGATTATCCTTGCTGGCACGGCTCTCTACAAACCATTCGTGCTTGTCGGAGGAGTGCGACAACACCTGATCGATGATCACCTTCAGGCCGAGCCTGTGCGCCTCGGCAACCAGCGCGTCAAAGTCGTCGAGCGTGCCGAACATCGGATCGACCGCCTGATAGTCGGAGACGTCGTAGCCCATATCGGCCATTGGCGATTTGAAGAAGGGCGACAGCCAGACGGCGTCGACGCCGAGCGAGGCGACGTGCGCCAGCCGTGAGGTGATGCCTGAGAGGTCGCCGCTGCCGTCGCCGGTGGTGTCCTGGAAGGAGCGAGGATAGATCTGGTAGATGACGCAGCCGCGCCACCAGTCGGCGCTCTGTTCGGGTCCCGGCTGGGCATTGTCGTCGGCCATCACGGACCCTTCCTGGCGCGGGCCTTTGCGGTCCGGCGCTCGATCATGAAACTGACACTGCGGCCGGGCAGCGGCCACGCGAGGTCGACCGCTTGCGCTTCAACAGCCGGCTGCCATTCAAACCCTTGCCGCGCGGGCAGCGTGAAGACGCATTGGCGGCGATCGCCATTGACGATCACAGCCAGGCGGCCTTCCCCGCCATCGCCGAGCAGCATGACGAGGCGATGGCGCGAGCCATCGTTCCAGTCGGCTTCGCCGAGCGGCGCGCCGGTCTCGGTCAGCCAGGCGACGTCGGGCGTTTCAGAACCGGCCGGCGGCTCTCCGGTCAGGAAGCGCGTATCGGAAAGCGCCGGCACCGCGCCGCGCAGAGCTGCGAGCGCGGACACATGGGCTTCCAGCCCGACGTCGCGCCCGGCCCAGTCGAGCCAGGTGATGGCGTTGTCCTGCGCATAGGCGTTGTTGTTGCCCCCTTGCGTGCGGCCGAATTCATCGCCCGCCGTCAGCATGATGGTGCCGCGCGAGGCAAACAGAGTGGCGAGCAGCGCGAAGCGATCATGGGAACGGGCCTCGGCAATCGCCTTGTCCGAGGTTTCGCCCTCGACGCCGTTGTTCCAGGACAGGTTCTCATTGTGGCCGTCGCGGTTCTTCTCGCCATTGGCTTGGTTGTGCTTGGCTTCATAAGCGACGATATCGGCCAGCGTCATGCCATCGTGCGCGGCGATGAAGTTGACCGTGCGGCTGGCGGATTGGCCCTCCCTGCCGAACACATCGGAGGAGCCGGCGAGCCTTGTCGCCAGCGCACCGACCGTGCCGGCATCGCCGCGCCAGAAGCGCCTGACGTCGTCGCGGTAGCGGTCGTTCCATTCGAGGTAAGGCGGCCGGAAATTGCCGAGCTGATAGCCATTCGGGCCGATGTCCCAGGGCTCGGCGATCAGCACCCTGTCGGCAAGGATGGGATCGGTTGCGATGGTTTCGAGCAACGGGGCTGCCGGATCGAATGCGCCATCGACGCGACCGAGGACCGGCGCCAGGTCGAAGCGGAAACCGTCGACGCCGGCTTGGCGGACGAAATGGCGCAGCGTGTCGAGTACCATGTCACGAACGACCGGATGGTCGCAGGCGATGGTATTGCCGGTGCCGGTATCGTTGGCCAACCTGCCGTCCGGCTCGCTGCGGTAGTAGGCTTGATTGTCGAGGCCGCGCAGCGACAGCGTCGGCCCGAGCCGGTCACTTTCGCCGGTATGATTGAAGACGAGATCGAGGATGGTGCCAATGCCAACCCTGCGCAGCACCCCCACAGTATCGCGCAACTCGGCGAGGCCGCCGGGCGCCAGGCCCGGGTCGAGCGCCATGAAGGTGACTGGGTTGTAGCCCCAGGCATTGCTGAGGCCCAGCGGCGGCAAATGGCGCTCATCGACCCATGCCGTCACGGGCATTAGCTCAACGGCGGAGACGCCGATCTTCTTGAGATGTTCGACGATAGCCGGATGGGCAAGGGCTGCAATGGTGCCGCGCTGCGCTTCCGGTACGTCCGGATGCAGCCTGGTGAAGGAGCGGACGTTGAGTTCGTAGATCAGGCCGCCTGGCTGGAACAAAGGCGGCTTGGCCGGCAGCGGCTTCGGTTGAGCCCGCGCGATGGTCTTCGGCATCAGTGGCGCGGTGTCGGCGCCTTCGTTGCGCCGGGCGGCAAGCCGCCAATGATGCTGGTAGGGCCGGTCGATCTCGACGGCGTAGGGATCGGTGAGCAGCTTGTCGGGATCGAACCACAGCCCGCGCTCCGGCGCATATTCGCCGTCGGCGCGAAAGCCGTAGCACGTACCTGCGGCAAGGCCGGCGACGAACAGCGCATGGACGCCCTCGCCTTCCGGCTGGAGTTCGAGCCGGTCGGTTTCGCGAGCGCCGGTGTCGCCGAAGATCGACACCCAGAGCCGCCGCGCGGACGACGACCAGGCGGCGAAGCGGATGCCTTCGGGAGTGACGGTTGCGCCGAGCTGGGTCATCGGCGCATCCTCCACCCTCGCCCTTGTGGGGAGGGTCGCGAACGAAGTGAGCGGGGTGGGGGTCGGCGCGGGGAAAGCGCTTTACGAGCACCCCCAACCCGATCCTCTGCGCGGATCGACCCTCCCCACAAGGGCGAGGGTAAAGACGTCACCACCCTCAAGTAATCACGCTCGGCTTGTTGCGCCCGGTGTGGCTCTTGATCCCGGCGATATCATCGGCAGCCGCGATCAGGTCGGCGAGCGCCTCTTGCGTGTCGAGATCATGCCGCGCTCTGTCCGGCTCGTAGCGCTCGATGTAGACGCGCAGCGTAGCACCCGACGTGCCGGTGCCGGACAAACGAAACACGACACGCGAGCCGCCTTCGAACAGGATGCGGATGCCCTGGTTCTTGCTCACCGAACCGTCGACCGGATCGTGATAGGCGAAGTCGTCGGCATTGGCGATCTTCAGGCCGCGCACGCTGGTGCCGGGCAGCGAGGTCAGCTTGGCGCGCAACTCGTCGACCAGGGCGTTGGCGCGCTCGGTTTCGACCTCCTCATAGTCATGACGTGAATAGTAATTGCGGCCGTAGGTCGCCCAATGTTCGGTGACGACGTCCTTGCAGCTTTCGCCGCGCACGGCCAGGATGTTCAGCCACAACAGCACCGCCCACAGCCCGTCCTTTTCACGGACATGGTTCGAGCCGGTGCCGGCGCTTTCCTCGCCGCAGATCGTTGCCATGCCGGCATCGAGCAGATTGCCGAAGAACTTCCAACCGGTCGGCGTTTCGTAGATGCCGATGCCGAGCTTTTCGGCGACGCGGTCTGCCGCGCCGCTGGTCGGCATCGAGCGGGCGATGCCTTTGAGGCCGTCCTTGTAGCCCGGCGCCAACTGCGCATTGGCGGCAAGCATGGCCACCGAATCCGACGGGGTGACGAAAATGCCCTTGCCGATGATCAAGTTGCGGTCGCCGTCGCCGTCGGAAGCGGCGCCGAAATCGGGCGCATCCGGTCCCATCATCTCGTCATAGAGATGCTTGGCGTGGACCAGGTTCGGATCCGGGTGATGGCCGCCAAAATCCGGCAGCGGCTTGTAGTTGCGGCAGGTGCCATTCTCCGCGCCGAGCCGGCGCTCGAGGATTTCCTTGGCATACGGCCCGGTGACCGCATGCATGGCGTCGAAGCGCATGCGGAAGCCGTATTTGAAATTGGCGCGGATGGCGTCGAAGTCGAACAGGCTCTCCATCAATTCGGCATAGTCGGTGACCGGGTCGATAATCTCGACCGCCATGCCGCCGGCGGTCACCGTGCCGATCTTGTCGATGTCGATCTGGTCGATGTCGGCGGTCTTGAAGCTCGAAATCGTCTTGGTCTTTTCGAAGATCGCGTCGGTCAGCTTTTCCGGCGCCGGGCCGCCATTGCCGGCATTGTACTTGATGCCGAAATCCTCGTGCGGGCCGCCCGGATTGTGACTGGCCGACAGGATGATGCCGCCGAAGGTCTTGTATTTGCGGATGACATGCGACGCCGCCGGCGTCGACAATATGCCGCCCTGCCCGACCATCACCTTGCCGAAGCCGTTGGCCGCCGCCATGGCGATGGCGTTCTGGATGACCTCGCGGTTGTAGAAGCGGCCGTCGCCGCCGATCACCAGCGTCTTGCCCTCAAAGCCCTCCAGCGCGTCGAAGATCGACTGGATGAAGTTCTCGGCATAGTGCTCCTGCTGAAAGACAGGCACCTTCTTGCGCAGGCCGGACGTGCCGGGTTTCTGGTCGAGATAGGGTTTGGTGGCGACGGTCCGGATCATGCTTCAGGCAACCCTTTTCGAAAGCAGCAGGCGGTAGAGTTCAACGTATTTGTCGGCGCTCTTGTCCCAGGAGACATCGGCCTTCATGCCCTGGCGCTGGATCTGTTCCCAGACGGCCGGGCTCGAATGCGCATCGACCAGCCGGCGGATGGCGTGCAGCATGGCGCCGCCACTATTGGGCGCGAACTGGAAGCCGGTGGCGACACCGGCCGAGATCGCTGCTTCATTGGCGTCGATGATGGTGTCGGCAAGGCCGCCGGTGCGGGCGACGACCGGCACGCAGCCATAGCGTAGGCCGTAAAGCTGGGTCAGCCCGCAAGGCTCGAAGCGCGACGGGATGACGATGGCGTCGCAGCCGCCCTGCATGGTGTGGGAAAGCCCCTCGTCATAGCCGACGACGACGCCGACACGGCCGCGATGGCGGGCGGTGGCAGCCAGCAGCGCGCCTTCCAGGCCGGCGTCGCCTGAGCCGAGGATCGCCAGCCGCGCGCCGGTGGCGACGACGCCGTCGACCACAGCCGCCAGTATGTCCATGCCCTTCTGCCAGGTCAGCCGGCTGACGACGCAGACGATCGGACTGTCGTCGCGCTCGAGGCTGAAGCGGTCCTCGACAACCGCCCGGTTGGGAAGCCGAGCCTTGAGCGTCGCGGCGGAGTAGGCCGACACCAGATGCTTGTCGGTCTCCGGGTTCCAGATGTCGGTGTCGATGCCGTTGACGATGCCGTAGAGGTCGGAAGAGCGCATGTTGATCAGGCCGTCGAGGCCCATGCCGAATTCCGGCGAGCGGATTTCCTGGGCATAGGTGGGGCTCACCGTGGTGATCGCCCAGGCCGCCTGCAGGCCGGCCTTGAGGAAGCCGACGCCGCCATAGTATTCTACGCCGTCGAGCACCATCGCCGCGGCCGGCAAGCCGAGCTCGCCAAAAATGCCGGCGCCGAACTGACCCTGGAAGGCAAGGTTGTGAACCGTGATCAGCGACGGCACGCCGACCGCCTTGCCGTAGCGCATATAGGCCAGCGTCATCGCCGACTGCCAGTCATGGGCGTGGACGAGATCCGGCTGGTAGCCGGAAATGGCGCCGCCGGCGATATCGCCACCGACCTGGCTCAGCGCAGCAAAACGCCGCCAATTGTCGGGCCAATCGGCGCCGGCCGCATTGCCGTAAGGGCCGCCGGGACGATCGTAGAGATGCGGCGCGTCGAGCACGAACAGGTCGAGCCCGGCGATCTTGACGGCATGGACCGAAGCCTTGCCGCCCTGCAGCAGCGGGTATTGGTAGACAGCCTTCTTTTTCTTGAATGCGTCCATCACCTGGGGAAAGCCGGGGATGAGCGTGCGCATGGTCACGCCCCTGGCGGCCAGCGCGATCGGCAATGCGCCGGTCACGTCGGCAAGTCCGCCGGTCTTGATCAGCGGGAATATCTCGGGCGTGACCGACAGAACCTGCATGCGTTTATGGTACCCCGTCTTACAGCTTCAGCTTGTCGATCATGTCCTGCGTGACCAGGCAGATGCCCTTTTCCGAAACCCGGAAACGCTTGGCGTCGAGAACAGGGTCTTCGCCAACCACCAGCCCTTCCGGTATCCTTACACCGTGGTCGATGACGACGCGCTTCAACTTTGCGTTCCGGCCGACATGAACGTCGGGCAGCATGACGACCTCTTCCAGCGTCGAATAGGAGTTGATGCGCGCGCCGGTGAAGATCAGGCTGCGCTTCAGCGAAGCACCCGAGACGATGCAGTCGCCTGAGACCAGCGAGGAGACGGCCGAACCGCGCCGGCCATCCTCGTCATGCACGAACTTTGCCGGCGGCTTCAATTCGGCATAGGTCCAGATCGGCCAGTCGCGGTCGTAGAGGTCGAGTTCGGGAGTGATGTCGGTCAGGTCGATATTGGCTTCCCAGTAGGCGTCGACCGTGCCGACATCGCGCCAATAGGCTTCGTTCTCGGCCGTCGAGCGCACGCAGGACTTGGCGAAACGGTGCGCGATCGCCTTACCGTGCTGGACGATGTAGGGGATGATGTCCTTGCCGAAGTCGCGGCTCGAACCCGGCTCGGCCGCATCGCGGCGCAGCTGTTCCATCAGGAACTTGGTCTTGAAGACATAGATGCCCATCGAGGCCAGCGCGAATTCCGGCTTGTCGGGAATGCCGGGCGGGTCGGCGGGCTTTTCGACAAAGGCGATGATGTTGTCCTTGCCGTCGACATGCATGACACCGAAGCCGGTCGCTTCCAAGCGCGGCACTTCAAGGCAACCGACAGTGACATCGGCATTGGCATCGACGTGCTGGCGCAGCATCAGCTCGTAGTCCATCTTGTAGATGTGGTCGCCGGCCAGGATGACCATGTATTCGGGGCCATAGGCCTCGATGATGTCGATGTTCTGGTAGACGGCATCGGCGGTGCCTTCATACCACTGCGTTTCCGAGACACGCTGCGAGGCCGGCAGGATGTCGAAACTTTCGTTTCGCTCCGGGCGCAGGAAGTTCCAGCCGCGCTGCAGGTGGCGGATCAGCGAATGCGCCTTGTACTGGGTGGCGACACCGAGGCGACGAATGCCGGAATTCAGCGCATTGGACAGCGCGAAATCGATGATGCGCGTCTTGCCGCCGAAATAGACAGCCGGCTTGGCGCGGCGGTCGGTCAATTCCTTGAGCCGGCTGCCGCGGCCGCCGGCCAGCACATAGGCCATGGCATCGCGCGCCAGCGGCTGGGTTCTCTTCAAGTCTGCCATTTTTACCCTCCCAAATTACCAGTCTGGAGCATCGCCCGGTCCGCAACGAGTCGACGGACCTAATCCGAAACGAGTTGACGGACCTAGTCCGCAACGAGTTCAAGCATGATCGTCGACAGCGGCGGCAAAAGCATCGTTGCCGAAATGCCTCCTCCTTCCGCCCTGGCTTCGACCACACCGCCATTGCCCTTGCCCGAACCACCGTAGTCCGAAGCGTCGGTGTTGATGATTTCGCGCCATTTGCCGACCTTGGGCAATGGCACGCGATAATTGTCTCGCGGCACTGGCGTGAAGTTGGAAATGACGGCGATCGGGTTGCCGTCGGGCGCGCTGCGCAGCCAGGCGAAGACCGAGTTTTCCTTGTCGTCGACGATCAGCCAGGAAAAGCCGTCCGGCTCGCAGTCGCGCGCATGCAGCGCCGGGCGCGAGCGGTAGAGATAGTTGAGGTCGCGCACCGTCTGCCAGACGCCGCGATGCGGGTGGAAGTCGAGCAGGTCCCAGTCGAGCGCGCGCGCCTCGCTCCACTCGCGGCGCTGGGCGAATTCCTGGCCCATGAACAACAGCTTCTTGCCGGGATAGCCCCACATGAAGGCGTAAAAGGCGCGCAAAGTCGCGAACTTCTGCCAGTCGTCGCCGGCCATCTTGCCGAGCAGCGTGCCCTTGCCGTGCACGACCTCGTCATGGGACAGCGGCAGCACGAAATTCTCGGAGAAGGCGTAGGTCAGGCCGAAGGTCAGGTCGTTGTGGTGATGTTTGCGGAAGATCGGCTCCTTGGCGAAATACTCCAGCGTGTCGTGCATGAAGCCCATGTTCCATTTGAAGCCGAAGCCCAGCCCGCCTTCATGCACCGGCGCCGAGACCTTCGGCCATGAGGTCGATTCCTCGGCGATGGTCATCACGCCGGGATGGTGGCCGTAGACCTCCTTGTTCATCTTCTGCAGGAAGGACACCGCTTCGAGGTTTTCGCGGCCGCCTTTCTCGTTGGGGATCCATTCGCCAGCCTTGCGCGAATAATCGAGGTAGAGCATCGAGGCCACCGCATCCACGCGCAAACCGTCGACATGGTATTTCTCGGCCCAGAACAGCGCATTGTTGACCAGGAACGACACCACCTCGCGGCGGCCGAAATTGTAGATCGCGGTGTTCCAGTCGGGATGAAAACCCTTGCGCGGGTCGGCATGCTCATAAAGTGCTGTGCCGTCGAAATTGGCCAGGCCATGCGCGTCGACCGGGAAATGCGCCGGCACCCAGTCGAGGATGACGCCGACGCCGGCGCGGTGCGCACCGTCGACGAAACGGGCGAAGCCGTCGGGGTCGCCGAAGCGCGCCGAGGGGGCATAAAGTCCGGTTGTCTGATAACCCCATGACGGGTCATAGGGATGTTCGGAGATCGGCAGGAACTCGATGTGGGTGAAGCCGGTCTCGACAGCATAGGGGATCAGCTGGTTGGCGAGTTCGTCCCATGACAGGAAGCTGCCATCATCGTGCTGCTGCCACGAACCGGCATGGACCTCGTAGATCGATATGGCTTCGCGCCGGGGATCGGCCTTTCGCCAGTAATTGCGATGCGCCTCGTCGCCCCATTCATGCGCCGGCGGCACCGCCGTCACTGAGGCTGTGGCCGGGCGCAATTCCGACTTGAAGGCGAACGGATCGGCCTTGAGCGGCAGGCGCACGCCGTCCGGGGCAATGATCTCGTATTTATAGGGGTGGCCGGCGCCGATATCGGGAATGAACAGCTCCCAGATGCCGGTGTCGCGGCGGTCGCGCATCGTATGGCGGCGGCCGTCCCATTCGTTGAAGTCGCCGACCACCGAGACACGCCGCGCATTGGGCGCCCAGACGGCGAAGTGTACGCCGGAGGCGCCCTCGTGATCGATGAGATGAGCGCCGAGCTTGTCGAACAGCCTGAGATGCGACCCTTGGGCGATGTAATAATCATCCATCGGGCCGAGTACCGGGCCGAAGGAATAGGGATCGGTCAGCCACCAGTCGCCGCCGGCATTCTTGGCGTGATAGCGCAGCGGCTGACGTTTCTTGATCGACAGTCTGCCTTCGAAGAAGCCGGCGTCGTCGCGCCGCGTGAGTTCGCCGGCCGTCTTGCCGGTCAGCGTATAGGCGGTGACGAACTCGGCATTGGGGACGAAGCAGCGGGCAACCAGGCCCTTGTCGGCTTCATGCACACCCAGCACCGCGAAGGGATCACCATGCGTGCCTGCAACAATTGCGGCGACATCGCCGGCTGACGCCAGCCCGTCCGACCCGCTCGTCGTCGCGGTCGCGCGCGGTTTCTTCATCAGGCGGTGTCCCTCCCTGGGAACCAGTTCTTGTGCACAAGACCCTTTGCTCGTGGCCTCATGCAATCATATCAGGCGGGCACGTTCCAGATTTCTTTCGCATATTGGCGGATCGTGCGATCGGAAGAGAACCAGCCGACGCGGGCAACGTTGCGGATAGCGCGCGCGTACCAATCGGGGCTGTTGCGCCAGACCGCGTCGACATCGCGCTGGGCGGCGGCATAGGCGTCGAAATCCGCCGCCACCATGAACCAATCGCTGTTGTAGAGACCGTCGACCAGCTCGCGGTAGCGATCCGGCTGGTCGGGCGAGAACACGCCCGACGATACTGCGGCAACAGCCTGCGCCAATTCAGGGGAGCCCTCGATCACGGCGCGCGGGTTGTAGCCATTGCTGCGCCGCTCGGCGACTTCCGCCGTGCTCAGGCCGAAGATGAAGATGTTGTCGTCGCCGACGCATTCCTTGATCTCGACATTGGCGCCGTCGAGCGTGCCGATGGTCAAGGCGCCGTTCAGCGCGAACTTCATGTTGCCGGTGCCCGACGCCTCCATGCCGGCAGTCGAAATCTGCTCGGACAGGTCGGCGGCCGGCATCATCACCTCGGCCAGGCTGACATTGTAGTTCGGCACGAACACCACTTTCAGCAGCCCGCGCACCGACGGGTCGCTGTTGATGACCTTGGCGACGTCGTTGGCCAGTTTGATGATCAGCTTGGCATTGTGGTAGCTGGGCGCCGCTTTGCCGCCGAAAAATTTGACGCGTGGCATCCAGTCCAGCTCGGGATGCGAGCGGATCTGGTCGTAGAGCGCGATAGCTTCCAGGATGTTGAGCAGCTGGCGCTTGTATTCGTGGATGCGCTTGACCTGGATGTCGAACAGCGCCGACGGGTCGAGCTTGATGCCGAGCCGGTCGGCGACCAGATTGGCGAGCTTGACCTTGTTGGAGCGCTTGACGGCGGCGAACTTGTCGCGGAAGGCGGCGTCGCCGGCAAAGGCTTCGAGCCCCTTTATGGCGTCGATGTCGTCGAGGAAACGGTCCCCGATCGCCGCGCGGGCGAGCGCGGTGAGGCCTGGATTGCACTGGATCAGCCAGCGCCGTGGCGTGATGCCGTTGGTCTTGTTGTTGATGCGATCGGGATAGAGCTTGTGGAGATCGGCAAACACCGTCTCCTTCATCAGTTCGGTGTGCAACGCCGACACGCCATTGATCGAGTGCGAGCCGACAAAGGCCAGGTTACCCATGCGCACGCGGCGGTCGCCATTTTCCTGGATCAGCGAGATGCGGCTGATCTGCTCATTGGAAAACTGGTTGGTGGCGCGGGCCTCAAGCAAAACCTGCGCATTGATGGCGTAGACGATCTGCATGTGGCGCGGCAAAAGCCGTTCGAACAGCGGCACCGGCCAGCTTTCCAGCGCTTCTGGCAGCAGCGTGTGGTTGGTGTAGCCGAAGGTGCGCTTGGTGATGTCCCAGGCCTGGTCGAAATCCATGCCATGGACGTCCATCAGCAGGCGCATCAGCTCCGGCACGGCGATCGCCGGATGGGTGTCGTTGAGATGGATCGCCGCCTTGTCGGGCAGCGAGGCGAGATCGCCATACTGGCTGAGATGGCGCTGGACGATGTCCTGCAGCGACGCGGTGGAGAAGAAATATTCCTGCCGCAGCCGCAGTTCCTGGCCGGCCTTGTGGGAATCTGCGGGGTAAAGCACACGCGACAAGGCATCGGCCTTGTTGCTTTCGGCCAGCGCGCCGATGTGGTCGCCGGCGTTGAACTTGTCGAGCAGGATCGGATCGACCGGCATGCCGGACCAAAGCCGCAGCGTGTTGACGCGGTTGGCGCGCCAGCCGACCACCGGCGTGTCGTAGGCGACGGCCTGGACATGCTCGGTCGGCTTCCAGACGTGACGCTCGAGCCGGCCATCCTTGGAGGTGATCGATTCCACCGAGCCGCCGAAGCCGACCTCGAAGGCACGCTCCCGCCGCTCGAACTCCCAGGGGTTGCCGTGGTCGAGCCAGGTTTCGGGCAGTTCGACCTGCCAGCCGTCATGGATCTCCTGGCGGAACATACCGTTGGCGTAGCGAATGCCGTAGCCGTGGGCCGGAATGTCGACGGTCGCCATGCTTTCCATGAAGCAGGCGGCGAGCCGGCCAAGACCGCCATTGCCGAGCGCTGCATCCGGTTCGAGCCCGGCGATGAGGTCGAGGTCGACGCCCAGCGACTTGAGCGCTTCTCGCATATTGTCCATCAGGCCGAGATTGGAGAAGGCATCGCGCATAAGCCGGCCGATGAGGAATTCGAGCGACAGGTAATAGACGCGCTTTTCCTGCTGGGCGTAGGCCTCCTGCGTCGCCTGCATCCAGTGATCGACGATGCGGTCGCGCACGACCTTGATCGAGGCGGTCAGCCAATCATATTGCGTAGCAACGGACGTGCCTTTGCCGACCCGGTATTTGAGAGCCAGCAAGACTTCGTCGGCCAGCGTCTTGGGATCGGGTATTTCGAGATCGGGGGCTTTGGCTGTCATTGTTCGCGTCATACTGCCTCTCGTGATCGTGCTGCGATCATACCGGCTTTCGCTCTCAGTCCCAGCCTATCCTAGTGCATCGCAACATACGTTCAATCGATTTAGACCAGCATGCCGCCAGTTCCCCTGCGGCAATTTATCCGTCGAGCGGATCAGGCAGCGAGTGCAGCCTCCGGCGGAACCTTCGCTCCCGTCATGAAGGCGACGGCGTCGGACATGGTATATTGCTTGGGATCGATGACGCAGAGGCGGCGACCCAGCCGATGGATATGGATGCGGTCGGCAACCTCGAAGACATGCGGCATGTTGTGCGAGATCAGCACGATCGGCAGGCCTCGCTTCTTGACGTCGAGGATCAGTTCCAGCACGCGGCGGCTCTCCTTGACGCCGAGTGCCGCGGTCGGCTCATCCATGATCACCACACGGCTGCCGAAAGCGGCGGCGCGCGCCACCGCCACGCCCTGACGCTGGCCACCCGACAGCGTTTCCACCGCCTGGCTGATGTTCTGGATGGTCATCAGCCCAAGCTCGGTCAGCTTGTCGCGGGCGCGCTTTTCCATTGCGGGCCGGTCGAGCATACGAAGCCAGTCGCCGAGGAAGCCGGGTTTGCGGATCTCGCGGCCGAGGAACATGTTGTCGGCGATCGACAGGGCCGGCGACAAAGCCAGGTTTTGGTAGACCGTCTCGATGCCCGCCTCGCGCGCCTCCATGGGCGATTTGAAAGCGACAGCTTTGCCTTCGAGACGGATCTCGCCTTCGTCGGGCACGGCGGCGCCGGAAATCGCCTTGATCAGCGATGATTTGCCGGCGCCATTGTCTCCGATGACGGCCAGGATTTCGCCGGGGTAGAGGTCGAAGTCGGCATTGTCGAGGGCGGTGACACGGCCATAGCGCTTGATCAGGCCGCGCGCGGTGAGGATGGGTTCCACGGTCATGCCGAAACCTTTCTGATCCATTGGTCGATCGCCACGGCGCCGATGATCAGCACACCGGTGAGCAGCACCTTCCATTGCGGATCGGCGCCCAGCATGTTGAGGCCCATCGAGACGACGCCGACGATCATCGCGCCGAAAAGCGTGCCCAGAATTGAGCCGCGCCCGCCGAACAGTGAAATGCCGCCAATCACCGTCGCGGTTATCGCCTGCAGGTTGTAGTCGGTGACGGCGGCTGACGGCGAGATCGAGCCGTTGCGGCCGATGGAAACCCAGGCAGCGAAAGCGGCGATCAACCCGGCAAGGGTGTAGACCGTCATCAACACCTTCTTGGTCTGGATACCAGACAGCTTCGCCGCCTCCTGATCATCGCCAACGGCGTAGACATGGCGGCCCCAGGCGGTGTGATTGAGCACGTACCAGAGGATCAAAACGAGCACGACCGTGGCGATGACGCCCAGTGTGAGCACCGCCGTGCCGATCTTGAAACTCAGGGCAAAGAGATGCAGCAGCGGCGCCTGGGCGTCGACGTCGGTATCGCGGATCGTCTCATTAGCCGAATAGATGAAGTTCGTCGCCATGACGATGTTCCAGGTGCCGAGCGTGACGATGAACGGCGGCAGCTTCATGTAGGCGACCAGCAAACCGTTGAGCAGGCCGCAGGCTGCGCCGGCGGCAAGCCCGATGGGCACTGCGAGCACGGCCGGCATGCCGTAGCTGACCGCGCAATTGCCCATGATCACGGCTGAAATCACCATGATCACGCCGATCGACAGGTCGATGCCGGCGGTCAGGATGACCAGTGTCTGCGCGGCACCGAGGATGCCGACGATGGCGATCTGCTGCAGGATCAGCGTCAGCGTATAGGATGAGAAGAAACGCCCGCCAATGGCGATGCCGAAAATTACGATCGACAGGACCAGCACAATCAGCGGCACCGCCGCCGGCGTGGAGTGCAGGAAATGCTGGATGCGCTTGACGGCCGATTTGTGCTCGTCAAAGGCGGCAACGCTTGTGTCGCTGCTCGAGAGAACCTTCTCGAATTCCTGTGCTTGAGCCATGTTTCCTCCCCTGGGCTTCAGCTCCATGCCGATACCCGCTCGCGCCTGTCCGGTCTGCTGCCGGGATTATTCGCGTGACGCATCGTCCACCCGAAGCGGCCGGGGATCAAGCCCCCGGCCGTCAGCTTGCCGCTGGCTGTCAGGCAGCCATCAGCCCCAGCACTTGGCGAGGCCTTCCTTGGTGTCGATCGACTTCACGCCATTGGCCGGCTTGTCGGTGACGAGGTTGACGCCGGTGTCGAAGAAGTTCTTGCCTTCGGTCGGCTTCGGCTTGGCGCCGTCCTTGGCGAAGGCGGCGATCGCCTCGATGCCGAGTGCCGCCATCTGCAGCGGGTATTGCTGCGAGGTGGCGCCAATGACGCCTTCGGTCACCGACTTCACGCCGGGGCAGCCGCCATCGACCGAGACGATCAGCACCTGGCTTTCGAGACCGACCGCCTTGAGCGCCTGGTAGGCGCCGACAGCGGCGGGCTCGTTGATGGTGTGGATGACGGTGATGGAGTTGTCCTTCTGCAGAAGGTTTTCCATCGCCTTGCGGCCGCCTTCTTCATTGCCGTTGGTGACGTCGTGGCCGACGATGCGGGCATCGTCCTCATCGCCGATCTTGTTGGGATCCTTCACGTCGATGCCGAAGCCCATCATGAAGCCCTGGTCGCGCAGCACATCCACGGTCGGCTGTGAGGGGGTCAGGTCGAGGAAACCGATCTTGGCGTCCTTGGCCTTGTCGCCGAGGGTCGCGGCTGCCCAGGCGCCGATCAGCTTGCCGGCTTCCAGATTGTCCGTCGCGAAGGTCGCGTCGGCGGCATCGATCGGGTCCAGCGGGGTATCGAGCGCGATCACCAGCAGGCCGGCGTCACGCGCCTTCTTCACCGTCGGCACGATGCCCTTGGTGTCGGACGCGGTGATCAGGATGCCCTTGGCACCGTCGGCGATGCAGCTTTCGATCGCCGCCACCTGGCTCTCGCTGTCGCCGTCGATCTTGCCGGCATAGGTCTTGAGGTCAACGCCAAGTTCCTTGGCCTTGGCGGTTGCGCCCTCCTTCATCTTGACGAAGAAGGGGTTGGTGTCGGTCTTGGTGATCAGGCAGGCGCCGACGCCGGCGGCCGATGCTGTCGAAGCAAACGCCATCAGGCCGAGGCCCGCCGCGGCGAACACGGTGGACTTCAATAATGCTTTGGTCACGATCTTCCTCCCATGGAACCATGCGGATGCCGCCAACCGGCATCTCGAGCGCATCCACTGAAGTTCTCCCAGTGTGGACGCGCCCTCAAATGACACCAGCGGGAGCCGCCTGTCAATAATTAAATCACTCTTATTTATTATTGACAGCTTTGCGCGGTTCACTCATTCTGCCGCAAAAGCAGTAAGAATAAACCAAGGGAAGGAACAAGGGTGGAGACCGGCATTGCGAGGCACGGTTCGCCCGAGGCGGCCGCCAGCCGTCTCCACCGTGGCACCAACCAGAGCGGCATGCGCGACCACAATGAGCGGCTGGTGCTGTCGTTGGTTCGCCAGCATGGCAGCTTGGCCAAATCAGACATTGCGCGCATGACCGGGCTTTCAGCGCAAACCGTCTCGGTCATCATGCGCGAACTGGAGGAAGACAGCCTGCTGCTGCGCCAGGCGCCGCTGCGCGGCAAGATCGGCCAGCCTTCGATCCCGATGGCGCTGAACCCCGAAGGCGCCTTCTTCATCGGCCTCAAGATCGGCCGCCGCAGCGCCGAACTGGTCCTGATCGATTTCCTTGGGCATGTGCGTTCCATGCTGCAGCATTCCTATCGCTATCCGGCGCCGCGCGAGACGGTGGAGTTCGTCACATCGGGCATGAAGACGATGCGCGCCGAACTGACACCTGCGCAGGACAAGCGCATTGCCGGGCTCGGCATCGCCATGCCGTTCGAACTGTGGAACTGGGCCGACACGGCGGGTGCGCCGCGCGATATCATGGACGAATGGCGCCACCGCGACATCCGCGCCGACATCCAGTCGCAATGCGAATTCCCGGTCTATTTGCAGAACGACGCGACGTCGGCCTGCGGCGCCGAACTGGTGTTCGGGCAGACCGGCGGGGCGCGCGACTTCGTCTATTTCTACATCGGCGCCTTTGCCGGCGGCGGCATCGTGCTCAACGGCCGGCTTTTTGGCGGACCGACAGGCAATGCCGGGGCGCTGGGTTCGATGCCGGTGCCGGGACCAGACGGCAAGCCGACGCAGCTCATCGACGTCGCCTCGATCGCAATGCTGGAAAAGGCGCTTAACGCACGCGGCATTGACGGCTCCTATCTCTGGACCTCGCCGCAGGAATGGGGCGAGATCGGCGCCGATCTGGACGACTGGATCGCCAGCGCCTCGCAGGCGCTTGCCTACGCCATTGTCGCGGCGTCCTCGGTGATCGATTTCGAGGCCGCGGTGATCGATGGCTGGATGCCGCTCGCCGTACGCCGCCGGCTCGTCGATGCAGTCAGGCAGGCGATCGGCACGATTGACGGCGAAGGCCTGAAGCTTCCGGTGGTACGCGAAGGCACCGTCGGCATCCATGCCCGGGCGCTGGGCGGCGCCAGCCTGCCGCTGTCCGAACGCTTCCTCATCGGTTCGACCACCATTCCCCGGAGCACCTGAATGCTGATCGGTATTCCGTCGCTGCTCGGTCCGGAGCTTCTGGCGACATTGCGCGCCATGGGCCATGGCGACGAGATCGCGCTTGTCGACGGCAACTATCCGGCGGAAGAACAGGCAAACCGGCTGATCCGCGCCGACGGTCTTCACCTCATACCGGTGCTTGAAGCCATTTTGAGCGTTCTGCCGGTGGATGATTTCGTGCCGGAAGCGCTGTTTCGTGCCTCGGTCAAAGGCGATCCCTCGGTTGCAAATCCGGTCCACCTCGAGATCGAGGCGATCTGCACCAGGCGCGCGCCGGGCCGCAAGGTGGTTGCGCTGGCGGGCGCCGACTTCTATGCACGCGTCCGGTCGGCATATGCGATCGTCGCCACCAGCGAACCCCGGCTCTATGCCAACATCATCATCCGCAAGGGCGTGATCTATCCGCCGGAGAACAAGAAATCATGATCCTCTGCTGCGGCGAAGCCCTGATCGACATGCTGCCGCGCACCACGACACAGGGCGAGCCGGCCTTTGCGCCCTATGTCGGCGGCGCGGTGTTCAACACGGCGATCGCGCTTGGCCGCCTCGGCGCGCCGGCCGGCTTCTTTTCCGGCCTGTCGTCGGATCTGTTCGGCGGCCAGTTCCGCGAGGCGCTCGGCGCAAGCAAGGTCAGTTCCACCTATGCGCACACCTCCCCTCGCCCGACCACGCTCGCCTTCGTGCGGCTCACCAACGGCCAGGCGACCTACACTTTCTACGACGAAAACACCGCCGGGCGCATGCTGACGACAGAGGATCTGCCGAAACTGGGCGCCGAGATCGAAGCCATGCTGTTTGGCGCCATCAGCCTGATTTCGGACCCGGCGGGTGCTGCCTACGAAGAATTCATGAAACGCGAGCACGAACGCCGCGTCATGATGCTCGACCCCAACATCCGGCCGAACTTCATCCCCGACAAAGCCAAGCACCTCCGGCGCATCCGCTCGATGATGGCGATGGCCGACATCGTGAAGCTATCGGATGAGGATCTGCACTGGTTCGGCGAGGCCGGCTCGCATGAGGACGTCATCCGCAACTGGCTGGATCGCGGCCCGAAGCTGATCGTCGTTACCCACGGCAGCGAAGGTGCCGTCGGCTACAGCAGGGAACACAAGGTCACGGTGATGCCGCATAAGGTGGAGGTGGTCGACACGGTCGGCGCCGGCGACACTTTCAATGCCGGCATTCTGGCCTCGCTGCACGAGCAAGGCCTGCTCACCAAGGCCGGGATCGGCGGCCTTTCGGAGGACGCCATCCGTCAGGCGCTGGCGCTCGGCGCCAAAGCGGCGGCGGTGACCGTGTCGCGGGCCGGCGCCAACCCGCCCTGGCGGCACGAAATCGCCTGATCCACGCTTAGTCGCCGCCAGCCGCTGCAAGCAGCCGATCACTTTATGTTTCCGCGAGCCGGAAAGACGCACTGAATTAGCCGGATTAATAGGCGGCGAAGCCCGGATTTCCGGCATCTTGCGGCAATGCAGGGAAAGCCTGAAGTAACAGGCTGCGACACCCAGACAACCCGTCCCGCGGCCGGTCCGGCTTTCTAGACCGGCCCAACTCTGGTACCAGCGGCCCGGTTAAGTTGTTGTTTCTGTGCGTGTCATTGTCCCCGGGGCAGCCCGCACCACACCGTTTTTGAGGCCGACATGCAGTTCATCGATCTTGGCGCGCAGCGCGAACGTATCCGCGACCGGCTGAAGGCCGCGATCGACAATGTCGTCGAGGAAGGCCGCTATATCCTCGGACCGCAAGTCACCGAATTCGAAAACAAGCTCGCAGCCTATATCGGCACCAAGCATGTCGTGGCCTGCGCCAACGGCACCGACGCGCTGCTGTTGCCGCTGTTTGCCGCCGGTATCGGCCCCGGCGACGCGGTGTTCGTGCCGAGCTTCACCTTTGCCGCGACGGCGGAAGTGGTGGCGCTTGCCAAGGCCGAACCGGTTTTCGTCGATGTGGACGCCGAGACCTACAACATCGACATCGCCAGCCTCGAGGCGGCGATCGCCATGATCAAGAAGGAAGGCCGGCTGAAGCCGAAGGCGATTATTCCCGTCGACCTGTTCGGGCTTGCCGCCGACTACGAGGCGATCATGGCGATTGCCAAGCGCGAAGGGCTGCTGGTGATCGAGGATGCGGCGCAGTCAATCGGCGGTTCGGCCGACGGCACATTGTGCGGCGCCTTCGGCCATGTCGGCTCGACCAGCTTTTATCCGGCCAAGCCGCTGGGCTGCTACGGCGATGGCGGCGCGATGTTCACCAATGACGACGCGCTGGCCGACCAGCTGCGCTCGTTTGCGTTCCACGGTAAGGGCGAGACGCAGTATGACAATGTCCGCGTCGGCATCAATTCACGCCTCGACACGATCCAGGCGGCGATCCTGATCGAGAAACTCGCCATCCTCGAAGACGAGATGGTCGCCCGCCAGGTGGTGGCCAAGCGCTACGCCGAAGGTCTCGGCGACATCGTCAAGGCGTCACGCAATCTGGGCGGTGGCCGCTCGGCCTGGGCGCAATACGCCATCGAGACGCCGAAGCGCGACGGGTTGAGGGCGCATCTCGGCGAAAAGGGCATCCCTTCGGTGATCTATTATGTGAAGCCGCTGCACGAGCAGGTCGCCTATCGCGACTATCCGCGCACGCCGACCGGGCTTGCGGTTTCGGAGGAACTGCCGAAGCGCATCCTGTGCCTGCCGATGCATCCCTATCTCAGCGAAGCCGACCAGGACCGCATCATCGAGACGATCCGCAACTACATTGGCTCGAACTCGGCGCATGTAGCGGCGGCGTAAGTTACGCCGCGTCCGCCGCCTTCCCGCTCGCAATAAAATGCGGGTTGGCGAAATCCTCGTCGTCGCTCTGTTTGCGCTTGCCATAGGTGAGCGGCTCGCCGTCCAGCGTGCGCGTCATGCCGCCGGCGGCGCGCAGTACGGCGTCGCCGGCCGCCGTGTCCCATTCCATGGTGCGGCCGAAGCGCGGATAGATGTCGGCTTCGGCTGCGGCGAGCAGGCAGAATTTCAGCGATGAGCCGACCGAGACGATCTCGGCGGCGCCGAGATCCTTGATGAAGGCTTCGGTCTCCGGGGTGTTGTGCGAGCGGCTGGCAACGACCGCCAGCGGCGTGACCGCCCTCCTAACCGAAATCCGCCGGCGGCCGACGATACGGAAGTCGCCATCGACCTCGATTGCTTCGGCCCAGCCCGGCCGTCCAGAGAAGAACCGCCCGCTGCACGGTGCGAAGACGACGCCGATCTCCGGCACGCCGTGCCGGACAAGCGCGATGTTGACGGTGAAATCGGTCCGGCGGTTGACGAATTCCTTCGTTCCATCGAGCGGATCGATCAGGAAGAAGGCGCCATCCAGATCGGGCGGCACAATGCCTTCGGCGACCTCTTCCTCGGCCACGCAGGGAATATCGGGATAGGCCGCACGCAGGCCGGCGAGGATGATCGTCTCGCTCTCGCGGTCGGCTTCCGTGACCGGCGAGGAGTCCGACTTGCTGTCGACCGCGCAGCCGGCCTTGAAGACCCGCATCACCTCGCGTCCGGCTTCGAGCGCCAGGCGCTCGAACACGTCGAGCATCACTTCGTCGTCAGATGCCGCCGCCGCTGTCATATTGGTCTTCGGCAATGTCGCGCTCATTCAGCCAGTGTTCCAGAGCCTCTACCATCTCCTCGGCCGTCTTGCCGAGTGTCTTGAGATGGATTTCGGGATTTTCGGGAGCTTCATACGGGGAATCGACGCCGGTGAAGTTCTTGATCTCACCATTCAGCGCCCGTGCGTAAAGGCCTTTCGGGTCGCGTCGGGCGCATTCCTCGAACGGCGTATCGACGAACACTTCGACGAACTCGCCGTCGGCCATCAACTCCCTGGCCATGCGCCGCTCGGCGCTGAAGGGCGAAATGAAGGAGACGATGACGATCAGCCCGGCATCGGCCATCAGCTTTGCCACTTCGGCGACACGGCGGATGTTTTCGACCCGATCGGCGTCGGTGAAGCCGAGATCGCGGTTGAGGCCGTGGCGGACATTGTCGCCGTCGAGAATGTAGGTGTGGCGCCCGGAAGCGAACAGCTTCTTCTCGAGCAGGTTGGCGATGGTCGACTTGCCCGAACCGGAAAGGCCGGTGAACCAGAACACGGCGGGACGCTGGCTCTTCAAGTCGGAACGGCCACGCTTGCCGACATCGAGCGACTGCCAGTGGATGTTTTCGGCGCGGCGCAAGGTATGCAGGATCATGCCGGCGCCGACCGTGGCATTGGTGATGCGGTCGATCAGGATGAAGGCGCCGGTATCGCGGTTGTCGGCGAAGGTGTCGAAGGCGATCGGCGCCCGGGTCGAGATGTTGCAGATGCCGACTTCGTTCATCTCGAGCGACTTCGCCGCCTCGCGAGCGAAGTCGTTGACGTTGACGCGGTATTTCAGGTCGGTGACGGTGGCGCTGGTCTGGTCGGTCTCGGTGCGCAGTATATAGGAGCGTCCCGGCAGCAGCGCTGCCTCGTCGAACCAGACGATGTTGGCGGCGAACTGGTCGGCGACCTGCGGCCGTGCCGCCGGCGACACCAGCATGTTGCCTCTGGAGACCTCGACCTCGTCATCGAGCACAAGGGTGATGGCCTGGCCGGCCACCGCCTGGGCAAGATCGCCGCCTTGCGCGACGATGCGCTTGACCCACGAGGCCTTGCCGGATTTGGCGACCACCACCTCGTCGCCCTGCGCGACGGAGCCGGACGCGATGGTGCCGGCAAAGCCGCGGAAGTCGAGATTGGGCCGGTTGACATACTGCACCGGAAACCGGAACGGCAGTTCGACCGCGGCCTCGTCGACCGATATAGTTTCGAGATGCTCGATCAGCGACGGGCCGGAATACCACGCCGTCTTGCCGGAGCGGCTGGTGACATTGTCGCCATAGCGGGCCGACATCGGGATCGGCACGATCGTCTGGAAGCCGAGCTCGTGCGAGAACTGCCGGTAATCCTCGACGATACGGTCGAACACCGCCTGGTCGAAATCGACGAGGTCGATCTTGTTGACGGCAAGCACGATATGGCGGATGCCGAGCAGCGAAGCGATGATCGAGTGGCGCCGGGTCTGGCGCAGCACAGCCTGGCGCGCATCGATCAGCACGATGGCGAGATCGGCAGTCGATGCGCCGGTCGCCATGTTGCGGGTGTACTGTTCATGGCCGGGCGTGTCGGCGACGATGAACTTGCGCTTGGGCGTGGCGAAGAAGCGGTAGGCGACGTCGATGGTGATGCCTTGCTCGCGCTCGGCCTCGAGGCCGTCGACCAGAAGCGCGAAGTCGATGTCGTCGCCAGTGGTGCCGTGCTTGCGGGAATCGCGCTCGAGTGCGGCGAGCTGGTCCTCGAAGATCTGCTTTGTGTCGGACAGAAGACGGCCGATCAGCGTCGACTTGCCGTCGTCGACCGAGCCGCAGGTGAGGAAGCGCAGCAGCGACTTCTTCTCCTGCGCCGCCATGTATTCGCGCACGCCGTCGGTGGGAGCGAGGCTCTTGGCCAGGATATGGCGCATGCTCAGAAATATCCCTCGCGCTTCTTCTTTTCCATCGAGCCGGCTTCATCGCGGTCGATGAGGCGGCCCTGGCGCTCGGAGGTGCGCGCCGTCAGCATCTCGCCGACGATGGCTTCGAGCGTGTCCGCGTCGGATTCGATGGCGCCGGTCAGCGGATAACAGCCGAGCGTGCGGAAACGCACCAGACGGTTCTCCATCGTCTCACCGGGGCGCAATTGCATGCGATCGTCATCCTTCATGATCAGCATGCCGTCGCGTTCGACCACCGGCCGCTCCTTGGCGAAATAGAGCGGCACGATCGGGATGTTTTCCTGCAGAATGTACTGCCAGATATCGAGCTCGGTCCAGTTCGACAGCGGAAACACGCGGATCGATTCGCCCGGCGCGATGCGGGTGTTGAAGATCTTCCACATCTCCGGCCGCTGGTTCTTCGGGTCCCAGACATGCTGGGCGTTGCGGAAGGAAAAGATGCGCTCCTTGGCGCGCGACTTCTCCTCGTCGCGCCGAGCCCCGCCGAAGGCAGCGTCAAAGCCGTATTTGTCGAGCGCCTGGCGCAACGCCACCGTCTTCATGACATGGGTGTGGGTGTTCGAGCCATGGTCAAAGGGGTTGATACCGTCGCGCACGCCGTCTTCATTGACGTGGACCAGCAGGTCGAAGCCGAGCTTCTGCGCCATCTGGTCGCGAAAGGCGATCATCTCGCGGAACTTCCAGGTGGTGTCGACATGCAGGAAGGGGAAAGGCGGCTTGGCCGGATAGAAGGCCTTCATCGCCAGATGCATCAGCACGGAGGAATCCTTGCCGACGGAATAGAGCATCACCGGCTTGGAGAAGGAGGCGGCAACCTCACGGAAGATGTGGATGGACTCGGCCTCGAGCCGCTGCAGGTGCGTAAGCGCGATGTTCATGGACTGTGAGCGTTCTCTCGTGCAATCCAGACCTTGCATCAGATGGATCGGGCGTCCTTTTCAGCCGCCCGGTTCAAGCTTCACTGCTGGACACTATCGGTTCGTGCCGGCGTTCTAGCAGATCGCCACCTGATATAACAACGCTGGAAAGGCCGGCGGCCACACCGATCGGCAACGAATTTTCCATGAAAAGCCTAGAATCCGAAAATTCCTGCCCGACGGAGCGATAGCATTCAAAGGCCGGGAAAAATCTTGCCTGGACCGAAAGAAACGCCGGCCGGACCTCGTCGCACTTTCGAAAACCGCACCCAGCCGCTATACCGGCTCCTGAACCTGCGCCGGGCGGCATGCCGCAAATGCCGCCGCCAAACGCCGGGCGGCATGCCGCAAATGCCGCCGCCAAACATTGTCCGTCGCCACGCGACCCAGCGCATTGTGAACCAGAGCATTGACCCCGATCTCCGCCATCAAGCAGCACGTTTCGCCGTCACGGATCAACGTCACCTTCTCCATTTTGTGCTTCTTTTTCCCGCCGGTACTGGGATCGGCGGTCAGCTTTTTGTTCAATGGCGGCGGCCTGTGGTCGGTGCTTCTGCTTGCGCTGAAAAGACGGCGTTTCAACATTGACCGGCCGATGACCGCGATGACGGTGGCCATCTATGCCTATTGCGCAGCCAGCGTGCTCGCCTCCATCGTCAACAATTCGATCGCCAGGGATGCGCCGCATCTGGCAGGGCTGATCACCTTCCTGTTTTTCCCTGTCTCATACGCGACCTGGAGCATTACCGAGAAAACCACGCTGACGCGCATCGTCGTGCTGGCGAGCGCCGCCGCCTGTTTTGGCGCCCTGCTGCTGGCGGTCGTGCAATATCACGGGCTGGGCATACGGGCCGAAGGCGGCGCCGGCAATCCGATCGTGTTCGCGACCGTCGCCTGCCTCAGCATGATGATGTGCCTGGCAGGCGCCTTATCGGGTGTCGAAAAGAACAGGGCGTTGCTGGCCTGCGCGACACTGGCCGGCGCGGTCGACATTGTCTATTCGGGGTCGCGGATCATCTGGCTGGCGATGCTGGTGGCCGGCATCGCGGTCCTGCTGATCAACCGTCGCAAGCTCAACAACAGAAACGCCATTCGGCTTTTGCTGATTGCGGGCGCGATCGGCATCGTCATCGCGGTCATTGGTCTCCCCATCATTTCCGAGCGCGCGGCCTTCCTGTTCAGCGACTGGGATGCGCTCGCCACGAAGGGCGACCACACGACCGCGCTCGGCTTGCGCGCAGCACTTTGGCAGATTGGGCTGAGCGCCTTCCACGACATGCCGATTTTCGGTCACGGCATTGCTGCAAGCCGTGAGCTGATAAAGGATGGATTCCACAATCAGTTCCACATGCCGTCCACGGGCTTCAGCCATTTTCACAATGGCTTCCTGACTGCATTGGTGGAGGCCGGGCTGCTTGGAGCCGTAACGCTCGCGGCTGTGTTCTTCGTTGCCGCGAGAAACGCGGCCATCGTGCTGCGCACCAGCACGGACGCGATCGAGCGGTTCGGCGCCACGATGATTGTCGTCACTGCGATCATCTACCTCATCGGCGGCCTGACCGGCATCCTGGTCGGCCACGACATCCTCGATGCCACACTGATGGTGTTCCTGGTGTCCGGGACATATCTTGCATCGGGCCGGCAACAAATGCTGCCGGAACAACAGGCACCGGCCCCGGCGCCCCAGGCAAGCCGGCCGTGAAAGTGCTGGTCACAGGCGCGACGGGTTTCATCGGCAGGCAGGTCGTCAACCAGCTGCGCGAAGCCGGGTTCGGGGTGCGCATGGCATCGCGCCACCCGGAACGGCTCGATCCCGTGAGCGATGCGGTTTTGTTGCCGGACTTCGACGCACCGGCTCAGGCATACCAGGCGCTGATGCGAGATATCACCCATGTCGTCCACTGTGCGGCGCTCAACAACGACCGCAAGGCGAGCGAAGCCGACTTCATGGCAGCCAACGCGACACTGACCGCGCAGCTGGCGCGCGCGGCCGCCTCGCGGACAAGCGGGCGCTTCATCTATCTGTCGTCGATCCGGGCAGTAGCCGGTCCCGGTTTCAGCGGAACGATCAGCGAGGCGACGCTCCCTGCCCCGCAATGCGCCTACGGGCGCTCGAAACGCGAAGGCGAGATCAAGACACTGGAAGCCTATGCGTCCAGGCCCTCCGATGCCACGGCGCTGCGCCTGCCGCCGGTCTATGGCGAAGGCATGAAGGGAAACCTGCGTGGAATGATGCGCATGGGCGGCACGAACCTGTCGCTGCCTGCGGCGATCTTCAGCGGCGTACGATCGCTGATGTCGAGCGAAGCGGCAGCGCGGACCGCGGTGTATCTGTTGAGCCGTCCGCAGCCGCTCCGCCCCGCCTATGTCGCCTGCGACCTACCGCCTCTCCCTGTCTCGGCAATCATCGGGGGTTTCAGGGACGGTCTTGGCTACTCATTGCGGCTGTCCGCTGTGCCTGCTGGCCTGATGCGGGCAGTGCTGACCCTACTGGGCAAACGCAAGGCATGGGACGCGATGGCAGCGACACAGATTTGCGATCCGTCCCTGCTGGTATCCGAAGGCTGGGTGCCGCAGACCGATACGCTCGAACGGCTGACCGAACTCGCGCGGCGCTACAAATCAGGTGCCGTTCGGCAGTAGAAAATCGTGCCTATGAGAATGCGGATATCGAGGCCGATCGAGGCTCCCCTGAGATATTCGGCATCGGTTTCGGCGCAGAGTTTCGGATCCGACATGTCGATGCCTCTCATCTGCGCAAGCCCGGTAATGCCTGGAAGTGCGGCAAGCACACCCAATTGCCTGCGGCGGTCGACCAACTCGGTTTGCGTGGGCAGGCATGGACGCGGCCCGACCAGGCTCATCTCGCCCTTCAGCACGTTCCAGAGCTGCGGCAGCTCGTCGATCTTGAATTTTCGCAGCACCTTACCGGCGGCGGTGACGGAGTTTGCCGGCGCCTGATGCGAGGGCAGAGACGGCGTTCCCACAACCATCGTCCTCAACTTGTGGCAGCGAAACAGCACCCCGTGCTGGCCGACGCGAGTTTGGGAGAGGAGTGCCGGTCCGGGCGACGACAGCCTGATTGCCAGTATGGCAAGCAGGGTGACGGGCGAGGTCAGCGGCAACAGAACCGCCGCCGCGACGAGATCGAAAGCTCGCTTGGGTCCCCTCATGGCCATCTCAGCATGCTCTAGATCCGCCGCCAGATGAAGGCCAGATAGAGCCCAAGCGTCCCAGCCAGCGTCTGCCGGTAGACGCCGCTTTTCCGGAGAAGGCGCAGGCGTCGCAAGATACCGCCCTTTCGCGCCCTGATGAACAGGCCGAGGCAGGCGGCGGCATCCCTCGTGAGGATGTCGCGATTGACCGCCAGGCCGCTCAGATTGTGATCGGTCCAGACGGCGAACTCGCCCCTGAAGAGGCGCCCCAGCCGCGACAGCCTCGCCTTCCACGAGACGTTGGCGCCGACCAGGTTTGCCTCATGCTGGCGGTAGCGCACCAGCGGTCGCGGGTCATAGCGGACAATGCCGCCGGCAGCCGTGACGATCAGATAGGTCCACCAGTCATGGCTGACGAACTCGGTCCTTGCCGATGCCTTTGCCAGCAACTTTCGCGCGGCGCGGTTGATCATCATCGTATTGCCGCCGGCAATGCTTTGCACAAGCGCATTGCGAAATGCGGGTGGATGCTGGAACAGCGGCGAATACCCTTGCGCTGCTCCGGTTTCGGACATGGTCGCGGTTCTGGAGCAAAACAGCAGCGGCGTTCCGGCATCGTGCCCTTGCATCCAGGCAATGGCGCTCTCCAGCCTGTCCGGCTCCCAGATGTCGTCCTGGTCGCAGAAGGCGTAGTAGTCGGCCTCGATGCGCGGATCGATGATCATCGCGCGGAAATTGGCGGCAAAGCCTTGGCGAGGACCATTCGACAGGGTCAACCGGCCCTTGGACCAGCGGCTCTGCCAGGCGCCGATAATGGCCGAAGTGCCGTCTGTCGAACCGTCGTCGGAAACCCAGAGGTCGACAACAGGGTGCGATTGCGCAGCCAGCGACGCGAGCTGCTCGTCAAGGAAAGCCGCGCCATCTTTCGTGCCCAGCAGCACGGCCACGCGCTGATCTTGTCTGCTCACTGGTTCAAAATCATCTGCAAACGCCTGGGAACGGCCATCGGATCGGTTTCAATAGCCAATCCCGGTCGATCAGGACAGGCTCTTTGTTTTGACGCAATCCCGGACGGAAAACCGCTCCACACTTTTCTTGGAATTGCTCTAACCAGCTTGCCCGACTGTTTTCGCAACGGTTTCCCGGCGTGCCTCACTTGGAGGCTCTTCCGCCTGATAGAGGCCGGCCATGACGGCGAGCGCCGAGGCCTTGTCCTGATCGCGCATGGCCGCCTGCAGCAATGTCAGCGCCGCCTGGACCTTGGGCCATCCCACGACATCGGTCCTGAGGCCGAAGATCTTGGGGATATCCAGCGCGACGATCTCCTCATTGCCGCCATGCAGCACTTCGTGAAGCTTCTCGCCCGGCCTGATCCCGGTGAAACGGATCGGAATGTCGGTGTAGGGGCTTTTGCCGGCCATGCGGATCATGGTTTCAGCGACTTCGAGGATCGGCACCGGCTTGCCCATGTCGAGCATGTAGATGGCGTAGTCGTCCTTGCCCTGGCGCCGCTCGGCGTCGGCCGCCGACATGATGACGAGGTCGACGGCTTCGGCCACCGTCATGAAGTAGCGGGTCATGCGGCGATCGGTGATGGTGACCGGACCGCCGGCCTCGATCTGCGCCTGGAAGATGGTGGCGACCGAGCCATTGGAGCCGAAGACATTGCCGAACCGCACGGCGATGAACTTGGTGCCGGAGCGACGGCCGCTGGCCCCGGTGGCGTGCGTTTCGTGCAGCGAAGAGACGATCTGCTCGGCGGCGCGTTTCGTCATACCGAGCACCGAGGTCGGATCGACCGCCTTATCGCTGGAAATCAGCAGGAACTGCGGCACCCCGCATTTGGCGGCAACCTCGGCGCAGACGAGGGTGCCCAAAATGTTGGTCTGGATCGCCGATTCCCAATTTTCCTCGAGCAGCGGCACATGTTTGAGCGCGGCGGCATGGAAGATGATGTCGGGCTTGAAATCGCTGACGACGCGGGTGATCTGGCGCCGGTCTGTGACATCGACGATGCGGCTCTTGAGCCGGACATGGTCCTTTTCGTCAACCTGCTGGTCGAGCTGGAAAATACCGAACTCCGAGATATCGGCGACCAGAACCGCCTCGGCGCCAAGTTCCAGCGACCGCTTGACCAGGATGCGACCGATTGAGCCGGCGCCGCCGGTGACCAGGACGCGCTTGCCACCGATAAAGCCGCCGATCCGCTCAATATCGGAAGCAACTGTGGGGCGGCGCAGGATGGTTTCCATCTCGACAGCGTCGAGTACCAGCTTTCCGCCTTGGCCGAGCTCCGAAACGCCGGAGAATTGGACGACGGCGATACCGCTGTGACGGGCGACACGGACCAGTTCCGAATATTCCTCGATCTCGCGTTCGGTGCCATTGCCGAAAATCAGCATGTCGAGGCTTTTGGTGCCTCTTGCATATTCTTCGAGGACCTCGACCAGGCGGGGCCGCACGGCTACCACCGGAACGCCCTGGATCTGCGTGCCCAACGGCGCGCCGTTCTCGATGGCCATGATGCCGGCGATGGAATATTCGGCCGGCTCGGCCGTGCGTGTGAAGCGGATGATGACGTCTGCTTCGCCAAGCCTGCCGACGAACAGCGCTTGTTTGATCGCCGCATTGTTTGCGTTGCGGCTCAGGATTCGCCAGCTCGCCCCGTCGCGCAGGAACCGGTAATAGAGCCGAGGCGCCGATATGATGGTGAAGGAGACGAGGAAAAAGACGATGAACTGGCGCTCGTTGAGGCCGGTCACCGGCTGAAACGATCGAACCGCCAGCGAGACGACATAGAGCGTGACGGTCAGGATGGCGCAGCTCTTCAGGATGTTGAAGAAGTCCGGCGTGGAGGCGAAACGCCACACGGTGTTGTAGAGGCCGCAATAGCGAAACAGCATATGGCTGAGAAAAACAATACTTGCCCAGCACGCCAGGCCGGCCGTGGAGAGCGCGTCGAATGAAAGTCTCGACTGAGAAAGCCCCAGACTCAGCGCCACCGCGACCAGGACCATGACCAGATCCTGGATCATTATAATGGCGCGCCGCATCTTCGGCCGAAGTCCGGACACGACCTCTACATAGGATGTCATTGGGTAGTACTGAACTCCAGGCGCAAGGACATGGACACTAACGTGGTGCAAGAGCGACGGAAACCCGTCACCGATCACCTGTTTAGAGTGCCAATCCCCAGCCCCGCCGCTTTGTATCGCATAGCGTGGAGTTGTAGTGATCGCCAGATATTTTTTTGGCGGACCCTTTGGTTAAGGGGTTGAAAATAATTGAACGAACGAGGTTTCGCAAAATATCGAGCCGCTGGGGCAGACGGCGCGCCTTGAGTTTCAGCCGGGCGCGGCATTGACTGGAAAGCAATTGTGGCCAAGTGCTTGATGCGTCTCTGCTCATAATCAGAGGCATGAATTTGCGATTCGCGCAGTGCGACGGTTGCGATATCGAGGTAAGAGGCGTCGACCTGTCGCAAGCGATTCGTGGTCCATCGCGACGCAATGCGTTGCCAAATGCGCGCCGCAATGACTATGAAGGGCGCCTTTGGCCCGTCTAACGGCCATAGATGCACAAGAACAAAAGAATGCGACACTAGGAAATTATGATTGCGGCACTAAACGGCGCTGTCGACGACATCAGCAAGGCCATGAAGCTGCACCGGGTCTGGATTGCGCTTGCTCATGAAGATATCGGCGACCAGCACAGACGCACAACACTTGGCCCGCTTTGGATGCTGGTCAATTATTTTGCTTTCGTCGGCACGTTTGTCTTTGTTTTCGTGACCACAGACGCCAGCAACCCAAGCTATATAGCCTATGTGGCCATCGGGATGCTGGTGTGGTTCTACCTCAGCGAAACCATCACCACGAGCGTGTCGCTCTTTCAGCGCGAAGCGAGCTTCATTCAAGGCACGACCCTGCCACTGTTCGTCTATGTGATGCGATTGACGATGCAATGCATCATCAGGGCTGCTTATTCGCTGGCGGGCTGCGTTCTTATCCTGTTGCTGGGCGGCTACGGAATCAACACAAATTGGCTACTGTCGGCGCTGGGTCTGCTGCTCATCATCTTAGCGACTCCGGCGGTTGTCACGATTTTTGCGTTTCTTGGCGCTTTCTTCCCAGATAGTGAGTTCATAGTCGGGAACATGATGCGGGTAGGCATGTTCTTCACGCCCGTCTTTTGGGTCTATACCGGGCAAGATGGCGTTCAAAAACACGCTTATCATTGGAACCCGTTCACCTATTTCCTGGAGGGTGTGCGCGAGCCGATCACGGCAGGTATATTGCCGATGCATGCCTTGACGGTGACGGGCTGTATCTGTCTCGGCGCCTGGGCTCTTGCGTTGCTGCTGCTGGGTCATTATCGCAAGCGCATCGTTTTTCTGATTTGAGTTCCATGACTTCCATCAAACTAAACAATGTCAGCCTCGTTTATCGCCTGTTCGAAAAGTTGACGCTGTCGGCGCCTGGCCGGCGCCGAAGTGCCCTTGGCGGCCACATAGCAAATTCCGGCACCAAGCAGGTTGTGCAGGCGCTCGATGACGTCAGCTTCGCACTCAAGGCGGGCGACCGATTGGGACTTGTCGGCCCAAATGGCGCCGGCAAGACCACCCTGCTCAAGGTCCTATACGGAATCTATCAGCCGTCGGGCGGCACGATATCGATCGCGGGCAAGGTCGACGCACTGTTCAATATCCACATAGGGTTTCGTCCCGAGGCCACCGGGCGCAGAAACATCGTGCTGAGGGGGTTGATCAGCGGCTGGACGGCCGCCGAAATCGAAGAGAAGATGGAAGAAATAATCGATTTCAGCGAACTGGGCGATTTCATTGACCTACCGTTTAAGGCTTACAGCCAAGGCATGGCGGCACGTCTGGCATTTGCGGCAGCGACTGCGCTTGAGCCTGAAATTCTGCTGATGGATGAATGGATCGGCGCCGGCGACGCGTCATTCCAGGAAAAAGCCAAACGACGGATGGACGAACTGGCCGAAAAGGCCGGCATCATCGTGCTGGCCAGTCACGACGATGCGCTGATCCAGCGCGTTTGCACGAAGAAAATGACACTTCGAGCTGGCCGGGTAGAATCGCTAACTTAATGCATCCCGCGATGTTTGGCGGAAGCTTACTTTGTTGCACCGCGACCAAGCGTGGTTATCCATTGCACACTGCGGTAGAGCGGCCTAAGGACCCTGAACGCTGTTGGCGATCTAATCACGATCGATCTCTTGATCGAGAAGATGAGGCCGTGAAAGGCTCTTCTCACACCCAGGTTTCCGATTTCCACCGGTGCTCCATTGGCGCACAATGCTTGCAATTTGGCCTCCAGCATAACGTAGTTATGAGCAGCATGCCTGGCGGTCATCACGTGTCGGAAAGTGTATCCAGCGTCGATTGCGACATAGGCTATGATCCGCTCTATTGCATGGGCCAAACTCCCGTCCCGATAATCCATATTGGCGAAATCGTCCCAGCTCCACTTATTTGCGAAAAGCTTCCTGAGGGCAGCAGGACGAAACCAGTACATTCCGCCGTAAGGCGCGACAGGGCTATGGTCGTCCAGATTGACGGCAACACCCAGCTTGTCGGCCAGCTTTGCGACGTTGTCTTTGTTTCCAAACCACGAGTGGCCCATAGTCGGATACCCGATGTGAACCATCGGCGGCATAACGAGGCCAAGCGCAGGATTGTTGGCGAACAGATCAAGCAAATTCTGGACATATCCAGGAGTGTGGAGAAGGTTCTCAAACATGTGAAGTTTGAACAAGTCTCCCTTTGAGCCGTCTTGAGGAGATCGTTTGGAATGGATACGGCATATCAAGTCGTACCGGTCCTCGAGCGCGTAGTCCCGGCACCCGATCAGAAGGGCGGAGGTATCCCGGCCCTCATTCGACTGAACGACCAAAACCACGGCTTTCCTGGAATTTGGCGCTTTCGCGATCGCCTGCTTGATCAACGCCTGCTTTTTTGCGGTATCTGTCGTAATGATGAGGTCGTAGCCCTTCGGTATGTTTTCGGTGTAGCCTAGAATCTCATCGATCATGTCGACGTGATATACATGAGCAAGAACAGCTATCCGAAACCTGGTCCGGGCGCTCTGTGCACCCGTAGGCACATCTGGCAGCACGGAGAGAAGCGCGGCGTTGCCATTTAGCGTGCGGGGCGGGCCTAGGCGGCCGACACTTCTCCATATCAGCGACAAATCGTAGTTTGACCGGTCTTTGATTATCTCCAGAGCCCGCGGCAGATTGATAGCCTCGCGCTCCAGAAACAGCGTGTCATGAAAGAAGAGGCGCTTCTTTAAAATCGGGCTTCGGTCCTCCAGTGTTTTGTCTGGCTCCATTAGGACCGGATAGGGCGTCTTGTACCGTTCCGGGTCAAGCAACACCGAACAGGTGTAACCCAAGCCTTGGAAATGCGCAGTGAACACCGTCTCATGCTTTCCAATCGAATCCATATAGGAGAGGACGGGGTCCATTTCGGTCCAATAATGACGAAATGCTTTTGATTGATGCATAGACCGCCGGACCGCGATGAAATGGGAGTTGAGATGGAAGGGCATCTCTGTTCTTCTGGAGTCGAACGGATGGGGCCTCAGGGCTCTGTGACCGGAGATCCCCCAAAAATCACAGGGACGTTGGTCCATTTCCGAGAACATTTCCGAAAAGGGGAAGATCGGCCCGTAAAACGTGTGGTTGAAGAGCAAAATCTCATCGAAGCGAGACAGTTCCTCCCACCCTATATGTTCAAGGGCGGCCTTGTACGCCCACACATCGAACCCACTATTGTCCCTGATCAGGAATTCATCGGCGGCTAACGAGAGGAGAGACTCGGCCTCTTTGTCTGCGGGTCCGTTGGAAACCACCACCATGTGCTCGACGAAAGGGCGTATCGAGGCAAGCAGATGAAAATAATACTCATCTATCTTGCCGTGCGGATCATAATAGAACGCGACCGCTAAACGCTTCATCAGCTTTCCTTGTTGAATTTCTTCACCGGTGTCGGTCAGAGCGTCGGAAAAACCAGGCAACCGACTACCCCCTCACGTCCGACTGAACTGCTTCGCCACTCAGCAGCGGATCGGTGCTCTTGCGACCGGCAACTCGAGACGAGAACCGCTTGCCCCATCTGTTGACTGGATCCTCAACGAAGTAGTTCATGAGGAAGGCCGCCGGGATTACCAAGGCCAAAGTCATCGTCAGACTGAATACGAAGGCAACTGTTTGACTTGCGACCAGTTGCTGGATCGACCTCATGGTCGGAATGAGGATGACGATAATGGGCATGTGAAGAAGGTAGACTGAATAACTGATTCTTCCCAACCAAGCTGAAACACTATTGACGATCACAGCAATGGGAGCAAGGCCAAGGCCGACGACCAGCGAACCGAACATAAATCCTTCCCAATAGTATTTGTCCAATAGCGCGACCTTGTCGGTGGCGATTGCAAAAAATAGCACAGGGACAGACGCGACGAGAGCCAACCCGATCTCCTTCCTCTCCGGACGCTTTTCCAGCAGCGGCAAAGTGTAAAATGCAACGATCCCAAACATAAACATCGGGGATCGATAAAGAATTGAATAGAGATGATAGTTTACCGGGTCTGCAACGAACAAGTTAATGGTCATAAAGAACATGGAGGCTACACCAATCGAAATGAATAGCGCAGTAACTGAAAGTAAAATCCCCTTTGAACGCCCGTACACCAGTGGGAACATGAGGTAAAATAGCATTTCTACCCCTATCGTCCAACCTGCTGGCACGATAGAAGATTGATAATCTGGAACCAAATTGAAAGCAAACGTTAGGTTCAACAGGATTGATTTTGCATCGATCAATACCCCGCTGAAATTATGAATGCACATGACTAGGATCATTAAATAGAATAGAGGGGCGATCCTGAAAAAGCGACGCAGCGCGAACCCAATTATTGGCCGAGCTTCGCGGTCATGAACTGGCATGCTAAGGCAGAGCGAAAATGCACTCACGACGAAAAACAGGCTCACGCCCATAACGCCATTTACGACGAACAGATCGAGAAACGCCGCCACCTGGAGCCGCGGAGACGGGAGCATGGCTACGTGCACAACAACTACCCAAAGAGCGGCCAGTCCACGTAGCGCGTCAAGGAAGACCACCCGTTTTGAACTGGCGTTGGAGGCGATTGGCAATTTGATAACTTTCATCGGGATTGTGGAACACCAAGACCTTGTAAGACTCCGACTGCGCAATCTATCGGCTTAAGGCTATTCTGCTCCGCGTACATCGTTGAATTCTGCGCCACTCTGAGCGCAAGGCTTAAGAGTTGAGCCTCATATCCACCCAGTCGCAGAGGCGCCCTATCCCGCTTTCGACAGAACACTGCGGCTGCCATTTCAGATCTGTTACTGTACGGCCTATTTCCGCTACAGCCCACCGGACGTCGCCGTTGCGGTACATCCCATTGACGTGCGGTTCCGGCGCACCGTATCTACCCGCAATGATCTTTGCCAATTCCAAAATGGTTGTCTTCTGGCCGGTTCCCACATCATAGGCGAGAGATTGAGAGAGTTCTGTCTCGGTCGCCATAACGATGGCTGAACCCACATCATCGATGAAGACGAAATCTCTTCCGATGTTGCCGTCCTCGTAAATCGGGATGCTTTTCCCTTCTCTGGCCATTCGAATGAAGAGCGACACAATTCCAGTGTACGGGTTGGTCAAGGACTGGCCCGGCCCATAAACGTTTTGCAGTCGCAGCACATTCACCGCAGACCCAAACGAGAGCGCCCAAGACCGGAGCATCTGCTCTTGTGCTAACTTCGTTGCGCCGTAAATGCTGCTCGGATGAGGAACTACGCTCTCTGCGTTCATCGACATTGGCTCTAGACCGAGAAAATCCCACTCCGCACGCTCAAGCTGCTGTCTCGATCTCTGACCAGGATATGTGACCTCGCCCGACTTCATGGATCGCCATGCCCCTTCTCCATAGACAGCGCGACTGGAAGACAGAACGAAGCGCTCTGGCACGTGCGATGCAGCGGCGAATGCATCGAGCATCCTTGAGGTGCCAACCACGTTCACCAGGGCGTGGCGCGAGGCCTCTGTAAGGGATTGCCCCGTGCCTGTCTCCGCTGCCAGATGCACCACGACGTCCGGTCGTACGGTTTCCAATGCCTGCGCCCAGGTCGAAGCCTCGGTCACGTCGGCAATTATGAGTTCGACCCGAGGGTCAAGTTCGACAGGACGTTTCCGTTCAGCGTGAATCTGGGGATGCAAACTATCGATGACAATTACACGCCCGAAACGGTCCGCCAACTTGGTCGACAGCGCACAACCAATGAATCCGGCTCCGCCGGTCACCACACATATTTTGGACATTCGATCAGCATTCCATGTTTCGGTGCGGGTGTTCGCCATCAGCGGCGACCCAATCTGAAAAGATTGGCGACGCGAAACTTGAGCATTTTGGAACACCACCTGACATTGCCTGAAAATGCCCGCAGAGGTGCAGTGACTCGCCAACTTGTTGAGTTCTTGAATTCTTCAACAGCAAGCTCGGTTTCAGTTATTTTTGCCTCAAGTGCAGTCGTCAACGCTTGCGCCTGCACAATTTCCTTATCGCGCCCTTCGACCTGTCGCTGCCACTCTTCTCGGCTCAGCGCAAAGTGTGCCTCGCACTCGCTCGCCCGCGTTGCCGCCCGCTCGCGCTCGACTGTCAGCGCAGCGATCTCGCTGTCGCGCTGTTCGACCTGTCGCTGCCACTCTTCGCGGCTTAGCGCGAACTGTGCTTCCCTCTGCCTCACCCCATGAGACGTATTCTCGTGATGAGCGACCGCTTGGCCCAAATGGGCGAAGGCTGTTCGTACAGCCCCCAGGCTGGAGCCTTGTCTGCCGGCTGCGAAAAGCGCCTCGACGGCCTTCGGATAACTGTCGCCAAGCGCCAGAACGCCAAGTCCGTGCCCATGCAGGAACTCGAAATGCGGCCGGCCCGCCGAGATCTCGCTCCAGAAACGAAAGACGCCGAAACCGCGCTCTCGCACATTGGTATCGTGAAAGAGCACAACGGCGTTTTGCGAGAGCTTCGGCCGCCAAACGTCGAAGTCATGCCGAACAGCTTCGTAGGTGTGCAGACCGTCGATGTGCAACAGATCGATGCTGTCATCCTCGAAATGGCTAACGGCCTCGTCGAATGTCGACCGCACTAGGCGTGAGAAGGAGCCATACTTTGGTGCGTGGTAGGCGACCAGATCGGAATAGACTTCCTCTCCGTAAAAACCCGCATGCTCGTCACCTGTCCAAGTGTCGACCGCGTAGCAATTGCAGGTCAGACGCAATAGCTCGATAGCTTGGCAAGCGGCACAATAGGAGACCCCGTTCTGCGTGCCAAGCTCCACAAACCGACGAGGTCTGAGCGCATCGACTAGCCAAAACATGAATGGGACATGCTCAACCCATGCAGATAGAGCCATGAGCTCAGGGAACCTGAATGTTGTCGAATTGAAAGGAATCATAGCTGCCTTTCCGGCCCAGCCAAGCGCATTGTCCCCACAATGGGCAAGGGCATCGTCAAGCGGGCCAAAGGCATTGGAGCACCTTTTCTGTCGACTTCTTCCAATCAGGCGAGGTCCACCCAAACGACGCTGCGAACTTTGCCCTCGACAACCGCGAATTGGCGGGGCGCTTTGATCTGGTTGGATAATCGCTGGTCGCGATGTCGCGTATCCCCGCATAAGGGCCGCCAACCCTCCGGCTCGTCTCCATAATATGCCGGGCAAAGCCGCTCCAGTTGGTCTCGCCGGTGCCGGCAAGATGATAAATGCCGTAGCCGTCAAAATCGCCGCGCAACACCGCCGCCGCATGCAGGATCGCGTCGGCAATATCAAGTGCGGATGTCGGATTTCCCCATTGGTCGGCGACCACGGCGATCTCGTCGCGGTCGCCGGCCAGCCGCAGCATGGTTTTCACGAAATTCTTGCCGAACGGGCTGTAGACCCAGGCGGTGCGCAGGATCAGATGGCGCGGATTGACGGCGGCCACGGCCAGCTCGCCGGCAAGCTTGGAGGCGCCGTAGACGCCGAGCGGTGCGGTGGCGTCGGTCTCGACATAGGCGCCGTCCTTGGTGCCATCGAAGACGTAGTCGGTCGACAGATGGATTACGGGCACGCCGAGCTTCGCGGCCGCCTCGGCGACCTTGCCGGCGCCGACGGCGTTCACAGCGAAGGCAAGATCGGGCTCGTCCTCGGCCTGGTCGACGGCGGTGTAGGCGGCAGCCGACACCACGATATCCGGCCGCGCTGCCGCGAGTGCGTCGAACACCGTATCGGGCCGCGCCAGATCGAGCACTGGGCGGCCGAGGGTGACGACCTCGATGCCATCGCGCCTCTGCCCGGCCTCCAGCAGGCTGGCAGCGACCTGACCGTCGCGTCCGGTGACAACCAGCCTCACGCCGCGCCCTTCCTGTCTTCAACCTGGCCGCGCGACCGGACTTGCCCCAGCCGCTCGCCGGCGTAGCGCTGCTCGCGGATCGGTCCCCACCACCATTTGTTGTCGAGGAACCAGTCGACGGTCCTTGCAAGGCCGCTGTCGAAACTCTCCGCCGGCGCCCAACCGAGATCCCGGCCGATCTTGGAGGCATCGATTGCATAGCGGCGGTCGTGGCCGGGCCGATCGGTGACGAAGCTGATCAAATCGCGGTAGCTCCTGCCGCCGCTGCGCGGACGCCTGATGTCGAGCAGGCCGCAGATCGTCTCGACGACGCCAAGGTTGGTACGCTCGGAATTGCCGCCGACATTGTAACTTTCGCCGGGCTGGCCCTTTGTGGCGACCAGTTCCAGAGCACGGGCGTGATCCTCTACGAACAGCCAGTCGCGCACATTGGCGCCAGCGCCGTAGACCGGCAGCGGCTTTTCGTCGAGCGCGTTGAGGATGACCAGCGGGATCAGCTTTTCGGGGAAGTGATAAGGCCCGTAATTGTTCGAACAGTTGGAGAGCACGACCGGCAGGCCGTACGTCTCGTGCCAGGCCCGCACCAGATGGTCGGATGCGGCCTTGGAGGCGGAATAGGGCGAGGATGGCGCGTAAGGCGTCTCCTCCACGAACATGCCGCCATCGAAGGGCAGATCGCCGAACACCTCGTCGGTCGAGACATGGTGGAAGCGGAAGCGCGCCTTCCTGTCCTCGTCAAGGCCGCGCCAATATTCGAGCGCCGAATTCAGCACCCGGTAGGTGCCGACGATGTTGGTCTCGATGAAGGCGCCGGGTCCGTCGATCGAGCGGTCGACATGGCTTTCGGCGGCGAGGTTCATGACGACGTCGATCTCGTCGCGGTGGAGGATGTCGAGAACCGCCCGCTCGTCACAGATGTCGGCCTGCGCAAATTTGTAGTTGTGTGCATTCTCGATGGTGCGCAGCGAGGCCAGATTGCCGGCATAGGTGAGCTTGTCGAGATTGGTCACATGGTAGGCGGGATTGGCGCACAAATGCCGGCACACGGCCGAGCCGATGAAGCCGGCACCGCCTGTCACCAGAAAATTCATGGCGCTCTCCTCACATCGTCGCGCGTCATGCGAACACCTCGGCCTCAGCAAGCGCCGACGCCTTGAGGTCCTTGGCCGAGAGCTCGAAGGCGCCGGCCGGCGACGGCCAATCGATGCCGATATCAGGATCGTCGAAACGGATCGATCGATCATGCGCCGGCGAATAGGTGTCGGTGACCTTATACAGAACCTCGGTGTCCGGCACGAGCGTGACGAAACCGTGCGCGAAACCCTTCGGCACGAGGATCTGGTTGCCTCTCTCGGCCGATATTTCGAGCGCGACCCATTTGCCGAAGGTTTTCGAGCTGCGGCGGATGTCGACCGCCACGTCGAGAATCTTGCCTCGGATCACACGCAGCAACTTGTCCTGCGCGCGTGGAGGCAGTTGATAGTGAAGCCCCCGCACGACACCTGCGGCAGCCGAATAGGAATGATTGTCCTGGACGAAACGCAGATCGATGCCGGCCTCGGCAAAGGCCTCGGCATTCCAGGTTTCGATGAAATAACCGCGCGCATCGCCGTGCCGCTTCGGCACGATTTCCAGCACGCCGTCCAAACCGAGCTGCCTGACTTCCAGCACCCTATGTCTCCGTCAGCTCGGTGACACGCCGGCGCAGATAGGCGGCGTATTCGTTCTTGCCCAGGCGCGTGGCGCGCTCAAGCACCTTGTCGGCGGTCAGCCAGCCCTGCTCGAAAGCGATTTCTTCAGGACAGGCGACTTTGATCCCCTGGCGGTGCTCGATCGTGCGCACGAAGGAAGAGGCTTCATGCAGGCTGTCATGCGTGCCGGTGTCGAGCCAGGCATAGCCGCGGCCGAGCTGATGCACGTGCAATTTCCCGCGCTCGAGATAGACGTTGTTGACCGCCGTGATCTCGAGTTCGCCACGCGCCGAGGGCTTGATCGTCGACGCGATGTCGACGACCTCATTGTCGTAGAAATAGAGGCCGGTGACCGCCCAGTTGGACTTCGGCTCCCGCGGCTTCTCCTCGATCGTCAAAGCCGTGCCGCTGAGCTTGTCGAACGACACCACGCCGTAGCGCTGCGGGTCCTCGACATGGTAGGCGAACACCGACGCGCCGCTTTGGCGCTGCGCAGCAGTGCGGCAGAGCTGCGACAGGCCCTCGCCGAAATAGATGTTGTCGCCGAGAATCATCGACACATTATCCTTGCCGATGAAGTCGCGGCCGATGATGAAGGCCTCGGCAAGCCCGTTGGGCTGCGCCTGCTCGGCATAGGAGAATTCGACCCCGAATTCCGAACCGTCGCCCAGCAACTCCCGAAACACCGGCAAGTCGCGAGGTGTCGAAATGATCAAAATCTGGCGGATACCGGCGAGCATCAAGACGCTCAGCGGATAAAAAATCATCGGCTTGTCGTATATCGGCAGAATCTGCTTAGAGATCGCTAATGTAAGGGGATACAGACGCGTCCCGCTGCCTCCTGCAAGGATTATTCCCTTCAACAAGCTCTCCTTGAATTACCGGCCCCCGCCTCGAAATCAAGTTGCCCGTGCTTAGGTTTCGCGCAATGGCTTGTCAATTCAATCTCGGCCGTGGATCGGCGCCAGAATTGCTCTGCATCTGCCGCCTCGCGGCAATTTGACCGACCAGGCACAAGCTGACGGTGCAAATGGGCGTGGCGATTTGGCAACCGGCTTGCACCATCGGCTGGCGGACGCGTGACAACAAAAAGCCGGCGGGCCTTGGACCCGCCGGCTCATTCATTTGTCCGGTTTCAGGGCTGCTTGGGCAGCAGCGACCATACCGCCGGCACCAGGCTGGCGGCGAGCGCAACCTTGATCAGGTCGCCGAGGACGAACGGCAAAACGCCGAACTGCCACGCCTTTTCCGCGCCGATGAGGGTGGCCAGCCAGGCAAAGCCCATGGCCATCATGACGATTTCGGCGACCAGCATGGCGTTGAACAACTTGATCGGGTGGCGGTCCCAGCCGCGGTCGGCGGCCCAGCCGACAATGGCCGCCATGACGACGAAGCCGGCGAGATAACCGCCGGTGCCGCCGATCATGTAGGCGATGCCGATGCCCTTTTCAGGCGTGCTTTGGAAGACCGGGAAGCCCATGGCGCCTTCGGCCATGTAGAGAAGCAGGGTAGCGACGCCAAGCCGCAGGCCAAATGCAGTGGCGATCAGCAGGACGGCCAGCGTCTGCAGCGAGATGTCGACCGGCCCGAGCACGACTTTCGTCTTGGCCGACAGGGTCAAAAGCAGCGTTCCGGCGATCGCCAGCAAAAGCTGGGTTGCCAGGCGCTGCGCGCCCTCCTGGGGCAAAGCGAGAGAAACAAGCGGGCGCATCGTCGTTGCAAGTGCCATGGTCTTCCCCAATCCGGATTGCCGCAGATCGCGGCCTTGCGTTTTTCTATATTGGCTTCCGTGTTATGCGGCAATCAGTTTTGCCGTCTTCCTGAACAGAGATTCAACGACACCGCCATGGCGCTCAAATTCGACACCAGCTTCGATCCGGCATATGGCGAGGGCGTCACCGTTGCGCCGGACGTCTTGCGCGTCACCGCCAAAAACCCCAGCCCGTTCACCTTTCACGGCACCAACAGCTACATCGTCGGGCGCGATACGCTGGCGGTGATCGATCCCGGCCCCGATGACGAGGCGCATTTCCAGACGCTGCTCAAGGTGATCGCAAACCGGCCGGTCAGCCATATCTTCGTCAGCCACACGCATCGCGACCATTCTCCGCTGGCCGCCCGGCTGAAAGCGCACACCGGCGCTATTGTACTGGCCGAAGGCCCGCACCGCCCGGCAAGGCCGCTGCGGATCGGCGAGATCAACCCGCTCGACGCCAGCGCCGACACGGTTTTCGTCCCGGAGATCGCGTTGCCCGACAATGCGCTGGTCGAGGGCGATGACTGGACGATCCGGACGGTGCTGACGCCGGGCCACACCGCCAATCACGCGGCATTTGCGCTCGAAGGCACCGGCATCCTGTTTTCAGCCGACCATGTGATGGCGTGGGCGACATCGATCGTGGCGCCGCCGGACGGAGCGATGGCCGACTACATGGCCTCGCTCGACAGGCTGATCGCGCGCGGCGATCGCCTGCTGCTGCCCGGCCATGGCGGCCCGGTGACCGCGCCGCGCAGCTTCATGCGCGGCCTCAAGACCCATCGCAAGATGCGCGAACGGGCGATCCTCGAACGGATCCGCGACAGCGACCGGACGATCCCGGACATGGTCAAGGCTATCTACCGGGACACCGACCCGCGCCTGCATGGCGCCGCCGGCCTGTCGGTGCTTGCCCATCTCGAGGACCTGGTGGCGCGCGGCCTGGTTGCTACCCAGGGTGACCCGGCCATCGACGGCGTTTTTGTGCCGGTGGGGTAGAACTACTCAGCCGGCGCGGCACCCACCTGCCCTGCAACCTCCTGGTCGAGTTCGGCGAGGAACCCGACGATGCGCGCCGCATTGTCGCCGAGGTCGTAGCGGCCGTAGCGGGAGGCTGAGCGCATGTCGACGACGATGGTGTCGCCATCATTGCTGACCCGGATGGCGACGTCGGCGGGCAGGCCTACGACGAAGCTCCGGGCAACGGCCGATATCGTCACCTCGTCTTGACCGTCCGTCACCGGATATGGCGCAGTAAGTTGCCAATCGCGGCGGTCGAGCACGGTTTCAACGGCGTCGACGACGGTTTCGAACGGCAGATTGTAGCTGTGCCCGGTGACCAGCGGATAGGCGTCGGCCTGCAGGCGCACTTCGCCAGGCGTTGGCGGCGCGAGCACGTTCATGTCCTTGGTGCGGTCGCTGGTCTCGAGCACCGGCGGATTGTCGAGGTCCGTCGAAATGTCCCTCAGGGGCGGCGTGGTCGCCGCCAAATAGGTGGCAAAGCCGTAGGGCGTCAGCACCAGCAGCGCCAGCAGGGCGCCGACCGAGAGGTCGCGGCCGCCACGGTCACCGAAATGCCACAGCCGGGACAAAGCGAGGCCGGCAAACAGCAAAGCGAACGCGGCAAGCAAGGCGACGATCGCCAGCACCCACAGGAAGGCCGGCGTTTCGACCAGTTCGAAATGATGGCCGGCCAGCACGGTGAGCAGCAGGACCAGGGCAAAAGCGCCCGTGCGCCGCGACCAGCCGGCCGCCTTCGATGTCTGCCGCTCGTCAATTTCCATTGTCTTCAGCACCGCCCCAACCCGCACAGACGCTTAGAGCAAAGGATGCTCAAATTGAACATCCCCTGCCCTAACGTTTTTGCGGCCGGTAGCTTGAAGGTCAAGGAAACGCACGGTCCCGGTCAATCCGTCGGCAGGCGGTAGTCGCTGAACTGCTTGCGCAAGGTGATCTTCTGGATCTTGCCGGTGGCGGTGTGCGGGATTTCACTGACGAAAGCGACGTCGTCGGGTATCCACCATTTCGGCACCTTGCCGTCCATGAACGCCAGTATATCGGCCTTGCTCGGCTCCTTGCCGGGCTTGGCGACCACGACCAGCAAGGGCCGCTCGCCCCATTTCGAATGATGGACGCCGATCGCCGCGGCCTCGGCGACATCGGGATGGCCGACGGCGAGGTTCTCCAGGTCGATGGTCGATATCCACTCGCCGCCCGACTTGATGACGTCCTTGGCGCGATCGGTGATCTGCATGTAGCCGCCGGAATCGATATGGGCGACATCGCCAGTGTCGAACCAGCCGTCCTTGTCGAACTGCTCGGCTCCGACGCCGCCATAATAGGCGCTGGCGACGGCTGGACCGCGCACCTTCAGCCGGCCGAAGGTCTTGCCGTCCCAAGGCAGTTCCTTGTCGTCGTCATCCGTCACCTTCATCTCGACCCCGAAGGGCGGGTAGCCCTGCTTGCCCTGGATATCGAGCCGGTCCTCGCCCTCGAGCGCTTGATACTGCGGCTTCATGGTGCACAGCGTGCCGAGCGGTGACATTTCGGTCATGCCCCAGGCATGGATGACTTCGACACCGTAATTGTCCTGGAATTTCCTGATGATGGCGCGCGGGCAGGACGAGCCGCCGATGACGACTTTGCTGAGATAGGGAAGCTTCTTGCCGGTGTCTTCCAGATGCTGCAGCAGCATCATCCAGACGGTCGGCACGGCGGCGCTGAAGGTCACCTTCTCGGTGTCGAGCAGCTCGTAGATCGAGGCGCCGTCCATCTTGCAACCGGGCATGACCAGCTTGGCGCCGATCATCGGCGCGCTCTGGCCAAGGCCCCAGGCATTGGCATGAAACATCGGCACGACGGGGAGGATCGTGTCCCGCGCGGAGAGGCCCATGGCGTCGGGCATGGCAGCAATCATGGCATGCAGCACATTCGAGCGGTGGCTGTAGAGCACACCTTTGGGATCGCCCGTCGTGCCGGAGGTGTAGCACATGCCGGCTGCGGTGTTTTCGCCGAAAACCTTCCAGGCGAAGTCGCCATCGGCCTCGTTCAACCAGTCCTCATAGGCAACCACATTCGACAGCGTCGTTTCAGGCAGATGCGCCTTGTCGGTCAGGACGATCACCTTTTTCAGCGATTTGACCGCGCCGGCGATCTTTTCCAGCAGCGGCATGAAGGTCAGGTCGACGAAGATCCCTCTATCCTGCGCATTGTTCATGATCCAGACGATCTGCTCGGGGAACAAACGCGGGTTGAGCGTATGGTAGATGGCGCCGATGCCCATGATGCCGTACCAGGCCTCTATGTGGCGCGCCGTGTTCCAGGCCAGGGTCGCGATGCGGTCGCCGAGCACAAAGCCATCGCGCTCCAACCGTTGAGCGACCTTGAGCGCGCGGCGATGAACTTCAGCATAGGTGGTGCGAACGACAGGACCTTCGATCGAGCGCGAGACGATCTCGCGCGTCCCGTGCTGCCGCTCGGCATTGTCGATCAGCTTGTGGCAGAGCAGCGGCCATTCCTGCATCAGTCCGAGCATCTGGTTCCTCCCATTGCTTCCTCGTTTTTCCCGTCTTTTGTTCCATTGTGGGACGAACGGACGGATTGTCCAGCCATGACGTCTCCAACCGTTAACGGCTGAAGCAAGCAGTGATCGAAAGGCGGGGAAAACCGCCACAATCCGGCCATCGTCGACGTTAAGGTTCGTTAACGGGGTAGGGGTGCGGATTGGCGACTGAAAGAGGTTCGCATGGACACGCAGCTCGACGGCAAGCAGATCGACGGCAAGCAGATCGATTACAGGCAGATCGACGACAGGCAGCTGGATGACAGCGAGGCCCAAGACGTGCAGTTGGACGATATTCGCCTCGACGACAAAGAGCTTGAAGACACGCTTGCCGCAAGTCTGGCCGATCTCGTGCCGGAGGCCAAAAAGGTCTCCGAAGACGAATTTGTCGAGGTGGTCGGCGGCGCCCTTGAAGCGGTCGGCGGCACGCTGCTGTTCAAAATGTGCGTCCAGAACGAAGGCGAAGGCCAGCATGTCGCCGCCGCATCGATCGGCGATGGCGGCAATCGCCAGTTCCTGCTGCTCACCTTGCCGACAGGCGGCGGCCCACTGAAGGTCGAGACGACGTCAAGAAGCACCAACCCGGTAGCCGGTATTGCCGCGGCCTATGCCGGCCTCATGGACGTGTTCAAGACCGCAGCCTGAGCATTCCACGCGGGATCGTTTTTAGTGATCGGAAGGCCAGCTCTGGGCTACTGGCGAAGGCTTGCGCAACGGGTTCTCCAGACACATTTTAGAGACATGGGAAGCATCCCGCACGCTCTCAATCGGACTGTGCTCCCAATCGAACAAGGAGAACCCCGCATGGACCAGATCGCCAACCCCGCCCCCGGCTTTCAGAGCAATCCCGGCAAGGTCATCACCGTCGAACCCTATCGCGGTACCGTGGTCGTGCGTGCCGGCGATACGGTGATCGCCTCATCGACGCGGGCGAAGCTTCTGTCCGAACCGCCCTACCGCCAGGCATTCTACATCCCCTTCGAAGACATCGACTTCACCCAGCTCGGCAAAACCACCCTGTCGACCCACTGCCCCTACAAGGGCGACGCCAGCTACTGGAGCGTGCTGCCGGCCAGCGAGACCGGCAAGGACGCAATGTGGGGCTATGAGCAGCCGTTCGACGAAATGGCTGAGATTCGCGACCACGGCGCCTTCTATCCCGACAGGGTGACGATCGAAGCAGCACCGGCCTGAGCAAGCGACTCAAGCCGCCGTTGCTCGCTTCGTCATCCCAGGGTCTTCGCGACGGAGCTTCGCTCCTGTTTCATCCTGGGATGACGAAGCTCAGAGGCCTCGGCTAATCTCAAACGTCGGCGACGTCAGTCCAAAGGCGGTGAAACTGCCTGCCGCCGCCTGATCCTAATCAGTCGTCCCGTCGTTGCCGACACCGTCGGCGTCATCCAGCCGCACGAACATCAGCCCCTTGGCCTTCAGCGCGAGCAGACCTTGCACGACGCCCTCGCCGGCGGCGTGGGTCGGCTGGTTGATGTGGGCGATGATGACATCGCCATCCTTGGCGGCGGCGATGCGCCGGGCGGTTTCTTTTGCGCCGAGCAACGAGCCGCCATCGCCGTTGATCGAAAAGCCGGCGACCTTGAAGCCAAGCTTGCGGATCATGGCGATAGCCGACGGGCTGTATTCGGCGGTCGCGCCGCGAAACCATTTCGGCGCCGGCTCGCCGGTGCCAGCGAGAGCGGCAGCGCCCGATTCGACTTCGGCCTGCACCGCTTCCGGGCTGCCGGCGCTGCGGATGCCATAGATCTTGCGCGGCGTGTCGACGGCCGGGATGTGATGGCCGCCATGGTTTTCCAGTTCGAACAGGTCCGGATGCGCGCGCATGATCTCGACGGCGGCGGCGTTGCGCTTCAGCCAGATACCGGTGACGAAGATCGTCGCCGGAATCCGGTTCTCCACCAGCGCCGACAGGATCCTCGTATCGGTCTGGCCGCCGCAGGCGTCGAGCGTAAGCGCGACGCGGCCGACACTGCTACCGTCCTCAGCCTTCAGATGCAGCGCCGGCTCGACAAGCGGCGCGGCCTGGGCCGAGGACACGGCCACGATAGATAGCGCCAAGGCGCAAAACAGCTTTTGCAAGGGATGCCTGTCTTGTCTGAGAATCGGCGCTGTCATAGCCGCATCCCAGGACCCGCAACAAGGCGGAAATCGGGATAGTGGCCGTGAGAAAGCTGATATCCCGACAATGTGACCGCCGCGCACCGTCAGACGGCGTGTTCCAGTTCCACATGCGTGCGTGACAGGACTTCGCGCACGGCCGCGACGACCGGTTCGACCTCGAGGCGCCAGACGCAGCAGGCCTTGCTGGGATCGAGCGGATTGCACAGGCTGCCCGCCACGCAATTGCACGGCATGGATGGCTGCAAGGCGAGGCTGGGCACGCCGACCGGTCCCCAGACGGCCGGGCTGGTCAGGCCGAAAAGGCCGACAACCGGCGTTCCGGCCGCTGCTGCCATGTGCATGGGGCCGCTCTCATTGCCGACAAACAGCCGCGCCTGCTGCAACACCGCCAGCAGCGTTTCCAGCGACAGCGCGCCGACGAGGTTGACGATCGACGCGGCACTGGCGAGGATCTGCTCGGCCGGCTTGCGCTCGTCAGGGCCGCCGACGAGTACGAAATCCAGTCCGGTTTCGCGCGAAATCGTGTCGATCACGGCGGCAAAGCGTTCATGCTGCCAGCGCCGGCCGTGAAAACTTGCGCCGGCATGCACCGCGATAAAGCCGTTTGGCCGCAAATGGTGTTTGTCCAGCAATGCCTGGGCCCTCGCCGTCTCCATCGGCAATGGCCGAATCGACGGCACCCGCACGCGCAGGCCGACGCCGAGCGGCTCGAGCGGCGAAAGGTAGCGGTAGAGATAGTGACGTTCGCCAAAACCGAACGGCTCGGCAAAGACATTGGCGGGCTGGCGCTCATGCCAGCGCAGCGGCCTTTCCGGAGGATTGTAGCCGATGCGGGTGCTGGCGTTGAGGAACCTGACGATGAGCCGCGATGTCTTTGAATCGGTGAGGTCGATGGTCAGGTCGAAACGGAATTGGCGCAGCTTGCTGATCATAGAATAGAGCTCGCGCCCACGCTCCAGCGGGGTGCCGCGCATGGCGGCGCGGCGGAAGCTGACGACCTCGGCGGCGATGCCGTGCGCGGTGACGAAACTGGCGAGGCGCGCCTCGCAGAGAAAGACGATCCTGACACCGGGATATTCGAGCTGCAGGTTCTTGGCGAGCGTGGAGGACAGAACAATATCGCCGATGAACTTGGTCTGGATAATCAGGATCGAGCGGAAGGGTCTGGGCGAAATCTGTAACATCTTTTTCTCGGCACCGGGCGGGTTGGGGGGCCGTGAAATTGGGAAGAAACGATGTCGGGATTGCGTGTTGGGGCGCGCACATCAGCGTGAATTTGCTTACAAAATCGTAAGCTTAGCGCCAAACGGCCACCCACGGGTGGCCGTTTCATCGATACCGAAAGGACTGTGTCGAAATCAGGATGCCGCGGCGCTCTTTTTGGGGCGCGGCACTGCTGTTTTGGCAATCTGCACCGCGGCTTGGGCTGCGGCCAATCTCGCGATCGGCACGCGGTAGGGAGAGCACGAGACATAGTCGAGGCCGACCTCTTCGCAGAAGCGGATCGAGGCCGGATCGCCGCCATGTTCACCGCATATGCCGAGCTTGATGTCGGGCCGTGTCGCCCTGCCCTTTTGCGCAGCCATGCGCACCAGTTCGCCGACGCCCTCGATGTCGAGCGAGACGAACGGGTCCTGCTCGATGATGCCTTTCTGCCGATAGGTCTCGAGGAAGGACGCCGCATCGTCGCGCGAGATGCCGAAAGTGGTCTGGGTGAGGTCGTTGGTGCCGAAGGAGAAGAACTCGGCCGTAGCAGCGATGACGTGGGCGCGGATCGCCGCGCGCGGAAGCTCGATCATCGTGCCGGTGAGATAGTCGATCTTGACGCCGGTCTCGTCCATGACAGCCTTGGCGACCGCATCGATGCGCGCCTTGACGTAGTCGAGCTCCTTCACCAGGCCGACCAGCGGCACCATGATCTCGGGAACGACCAGCGCGCCGGCTTTCTTGCCGGCCTCGACGGCTGCCTCGAAAATGGCGCGCGCCTGCATCTCGGCAATCTCGGGATAGGAGACGGCGAGGCGGCAGCCGCGATGGCCGAGCATCGGGTTGAACTCGTGCAGGGCTTCGGTGCGCTGCCTGAGCTTGTCGAGCGAGACGTTCATGGCGGCGGCGACCTCCGCCACCTCCGCTTCCGTCTTGGGCAGGAATTCGTGCAGCGGCGGATCGAGCAGCCGGATCGTCACCGGCAGGCCGGCCATGATCTCGAACAGTTCGAGGAAATCCGAGCGCTGCATCGGCAACAGCTTGGCAAGCGCGGTGCGGCGGTCCTTCTCGGTATCGGCCAGGATCATCTCGCGCATGGCGACGATACGCTCGCCGTCGAAGAACATGTGCTCGGTGCGGCAGAGGCCGATGCCTTCGGCGCCGAAGGAGCGCGCCATGCGCGCATCGAGCGGCGTCTCGGCATTGGTGCGCACCTTCATGCGGCGCACCGCATCGGCCCATTCCATGATGGCGGCGAAATCGCCCGACAGTTCCGGCTGCAGCATCGACACGGCGCCCTTCAGCACCTGGCCGTTGCTACCATCGATGGTGATGATGTCGCCCTTGCGGAAGGTCTGGCCCATCGACATCAGCGTGCCGGCCTTGTAGTCGACACGCAGCGAGCCGGCGCCCGAAACGCAAGGCTTGCCCATGCCGCGCGCGACCACGGCGGCGTGGCTGGTCATGCCGCCGCGCGTGGTCAGGATGCCTTCTGAAGCATGCATGCCGTGAATGTCTTCGGGGCTGGTTTCGATGCGCACCAGGATTGCCTTGCGACCTTGCGTCTTCAGATCCTCGGCATCGGCGGACGAGAAGACGATCTCGCCGGTCGCGGCGCCCGGAGAAGCCGGCAGGCCGACGCCGATGACATCGCGCGCGGCCTTGGGGTCGATGGTAGGATGCAACAGCTGATCGAGCGAGGCGGGATCGATGCGGGCGACCGCCTCCTCCGTCGTGATCAGCTTGTCGCGCGCCATTTCGACGGCAATCTTCAGCGCCGCCTTGGCGGTGCGCTTGCCGGAACGCGTCTGCAGCATCCACAATTTGCCGCGCTCGATGGTGAATTCGAGATCCTGCATGTCGCGGTAGTGCTGTTCCAGGCGGTCGGAGATGTCGACGAAGGACCGGAACGCGTCCGGCATCAGTTTCTGCAGCGACGGCTTGTCGGAGCCGGCGGCGATGCGCGCCGCCTCGGTGATGTTTTGCGGCGTGCGGATGCCGGCTACGACATCCTCGCCCTGCGCGTTCACCAGGAATTCGCCATAGAGCATCTTTTCGCCGGTCGAGGGGTTGCGCGTGAAGGCGACGCCGGTGGCCGACGTCTCGCCCATGTTGCCGAATACCATGGCCTGGACATTGACCGCCGTGCCCCAGCTTTCCGGGATGTCGTGTAGGCGCCGGTAGGTGATGGCGCGGTTGTTCATCCAGCTGGAAAACACCGCGCCGATCGCCCCCCACAGCTGCTCGTGCGGGTCCTGCGGAAACGGCTTGTCGAGTTCCTCCTCGACCTTGGCCTTGTAAAGGGCGATGACGCTCTGCCATTCCTGCGCTGTCAGTTCGGTGTCGAGCTCGTGGCCGAGGCTCGCCTTCTGGTCCTCCAGGATTTCCTCGAACACTTCGTGGTCGAGACCCATGACGACATCGGAATACATCTGAATGAAGCGGCGGTAGCTGTCATAGGCAAAGCGGGCATCGCCGGAATCGGCTGCCAACGCCTCGACCGTCTCGTCATTGAGGCCGAGATTGAGCACGGTGTCCATCATGCCCGGCATCGAGGCCCTGGCCCCGGAGCGGACCGAGACCAGAAGCAGCTTCGACGGATCGCCGAAACGGCGCCCCGTCAGCTGCCCGATATGGTCCAGCGCCTTGACGACATCGGCCTGCAACGCGGCCGGATAGCTGTTGCCGTTGGCGTAATAGGCGTTGCAGACTTCGGTGGTGAGGGTGAAGCCCGGCGGCACGGGCAGGCCAAGACTGCACATCTCGGCCAGATTGGCGCCTTTGCCGCCGAGAAGGTTGCGGTCGCCCGCACGTCCCTCCGCGGCGCCATCGCCGAAGGTGTAGACCCATTTGGTCATGCTCGCCCTCCAAGTCCTCGGAAGATAGAACACCGGGGCCAAGACCCGGTTCCCCCGCGTTCCGACCCGAGCGTTATTATGCTGCAGTGCGAAAGGCAAGGTGTGGCAGCGAAGCCCGGCGACTACAATCGATTAAGCAAAAGCTGCGTCGAAAAGACTTGCCGGATCGCTGCCCAGGATATAGAACATATAGGGAACAAGTTGGGAGCAGCGTGATGAAACTCAACGGAAAACTCGACTATCTCGAACTGCCCGCGACCGGCGCGACGCTGGACAGCGTCAAGGCTTTCTACAGCGCCGCCTTCTCGTGGTCGTTCACCGATTACGGGCCGACCTATTCGGCCTTCGGCGAAGGGCTCGATGGCGGCTTCCAGGCCGATGCAGCGGAGGCGCCGGCGAAACCATTGCCGGTGCTCTATTCGCAGGATCTGGAAGCAACGCTCGACGTTGTCGAAAGCGCCGGCGGCACGATCGTCAAGCCGATATTCTCGTTCCCGGGCGGCAGGCGGTTCCATTTCACCGATCCCGCTGGCAACGAGTTGGCGGTCTGGGGCGAATAGCGCGTCCCCGCGCCAAGCGGTGGATCAGTTTTGCACAGTGGCCAACTCGGCATTGAGCTTTCGTGCCGCTCGTCCTATAAGGCCGCGCGCAACGGGCAAAGCTCGCTTGCTGGGGCGTCGCCAAGTGGTAAGGCATCGGTTTTTGGTACCGACATTCCCAGGTTCGAATCCTGGCGCCCCAGCCAAATCACATGCCTTTGGAATCAATGATTTACCGACCTTATCGATGGCTGCCGTCAGGAGCTATCTGACTCCCACGCGACCCCGACTCCGTTGACAGAGCCGGGGCCGTGCGGAGAGGATCAGTAATCGTTGTCGTCCTGGATGACGACGGGATGATGCCGATGATGTCGATAATAGCGATGATGGCTGCGCTCGATCGAGCCGGTCACGATGACCGTATCCCGGCGATGATGTCTGCGGCCGTGGTCGTAGAAGGCAACCGTGCCGTGTCTGCGGTGATGAAGGCGTTGACCCTGGTCATTGATGACCTTTACGCTCCTGTGATGATGTCGATGGTGGGTCGTGATGACCACGTCAGCTTCGGCTGCCGGAGCTATCGTCGGCATGGCAATGAACAGCGCCAAGGCGCTCACGATCATTGTTTTCATTGTAATATCTCCACCTGCTAATTATCCCTTCGCGGGGATAACCGCGTCCCATCCCTTTGGTTCCGAGTAGCGTCGTCGGTCCACGGGCGCGATCAGTGACGGCTGCTCCCGTGCAACACGGCGTATCGAAAGAAGAAGTTGCGACAGCAGCTCCTGTTGGCAACTTCTGGTAAAGGCGCTCTTTCAAGCCGACCACCAGGGTTACGCCACTCGACAAAGGAGCGCTGCACAGGACCCTTCTATGTCGTCGCGTTCGATCTCCTGATCTGTGACGGGAAACACCCGTCTTGCGAGGAAGACCGTCGGCACAATTTGTGAGATTTACGAGACCAATCAGGCCATCTTAGATCGCCTAAGTCGGGCCGTCTCAGATCCCGTAAGAAAGTGCAAGGTAAACCACCGGCGCCAAGATCAGCAGAACCGCGATTCCGATAACCACTGCGATTGCCAGGCGCTCTGTTCGCCTGACAAGCTCAGCGACCTTGTCGTCGTCAGCCGATGGTATGAGGTCAAGAACGGAAGAAACCTCCGCAGGACTGTCGTTGTCGTTTGCGGGTCGGGTTGCGCCGTCACGCACAGATCTCTGGACAAAGGTCACTGTTAGCCTCGCTATTGAAACGCACGCCGTTGGCGGTGTCACGACAATCGGGTGCCCGCTAACCTCTCAGGAATGGCGGGCACCCGATTGACCACCGATGAAGGGACTCATGCTCGGCAGCCCGGTTCCAATGTATCGGGAGGGCATAGGTTGCCCGCCTTCAGGCCTATGGCTCCGACGTCAGGACTTCAGTCATACCCTGTTCGGACCTTGGTCTGGCAATCGACGAAGCGCTGGCCGCCATTTTGTTTCGACGCAGAAAATGCGGGAACATTAGTAGGCTCTTACGAGTTCACTCCCAGCAACTAGTTCGGGAGAGATACGGTGAACAACATAATCTGGCTCATCGGAGCAGTCGTTATCGTGATTGCGATACTGAGCTTCCTGGGCTTCCGATAAACGTGGCAGCTGAATTGCGGTCGGAGCCTATTGCCATCTGTGCCTTATAGGCATCGCTTTCGCGTTGGCCGGGCGCTTTGCATGTGGGCTTTGGCGTTCGCTCTCAGGTGGCGCTTAAATTCCTTCTCTTCGAACCTTACAGAATGCGCGTCGCAAGCAGGTCGCAAGGGCGACGGTCCTGTTGCAACAGTCGGATCGAGGCCATCGCCGACGAAATCAACAAAGCATGCTGCGTCAGCTCGCCTCGCGCATCGCCTCGGCGGCCTGCAGATCGACCGAGACCAGTTGGCTGACGCCCTGCTCGGCCATGGTCACGCCGAACAGGCGGTTCATGCGCGCCATCGTGATCGGGTTGTGGGTGATGATGACGAAGCGCGTCTCGGTGGTCGCGGCCATTTCGTCCATAAGGTTGCAGAAGCGCTCGACATTGTGATCGTCGAGCGGCGCGTCGACTTCGTCGAGCACGCAGATCGGCGCCGGATTGGTCAGGAACACGGCAAATATCAGCGACATCGCCGTCAGTGCCTGCTCGCCGCCGGACAGCAGCGTCATGGTCTGCGGCTTCTTGCCGGGCGGACGTGCCAGGATTTCGAGCCCGGCTTCGAGCGGGTCGTCGGATTCGATCAGCTGCAGTTCGGCCGTGCCGCCACCGAACAGATGCGAGAACAGCCGCTGGAAATGGCCGTTGACCACCTCGAAAGCGGCAAGCAGCCGTTCGCGGCCTTCGCGGTTCAGGCTCTGGATCGCTTGCCTGAGCTTGCGGATCGCCTCGATGATGTCCTCGCGCTCGGAGACGATGGTCTCCAGCCGGTCCGACAATTCCTTCTGCTCTTCCTCGGCGCGCAGATTGACGGCGCCGAGCCGCTCGCGCTCAACCTTCAGCCGGTCGAGCTGGCGCTCGATCTCGGCCATTTCCGGCATCGGGCTGTCGGCTTCCAGGCCAGTATGGCGAATGACCAGATGCGGCGGCGTGTTCAGCGTTTCCTGGATGCGCGCCTCGACCTCGAGCCGGCGCTCATCGGCGGCGGTCAATCGCTCTTCGGCGCGGACGCGGGTTTCGCGGGAATCGGCCAGCGACTGGATGGCCGCGGTGGCGGCCTTGTCCAGCTCGGCCTGCTTGTTCTCGGCCTCCTGCAAACGGTCGGCGGCCGCCTTGCGCAAGGTCTCGGCCTCGGTCAGCTGCGACAGCAGCGCGCGCCGCCTGGCGTCGATCTCGTCGGGGGCGTCGGCCAGCGTTTCGCGCTCGGCCTCGGCCTCGGCCCTGCGCTCGCCCAGCGAGGCAATCTGCGTCGAGGCGTTTTCGGCCCGCTGCAACCAGTTGCTGCGCTCGGCGCCGATGGCGTCGAGCCGGCGCGTGCGCGCCTCGGCTTCGCGGCGCAGGCCTTCATGGACGGCGCGCGCGTCGGCCAAGGTTGCGCGGTCCCTGCCGACATTGGCGGCGGATTGTTCAAGCTGCAATTGCAGGTCGCCGAGATCGGGGGCGTCCTGCAGCAGCATTTCGGCCTCGGCGAAGGCGGCGGCCGTTTCTTCATGGCTGTCGACGATTCGTGCGCGCGCCTCGTCCAGGGCGGCGCGGCGGCTTGCCAGCTCGCCACCGGCCTTTTCGGCCTCGGCCAGCGCGCTGCGGGCGGCGTCCAGGCCGTGCTGGGCATCGCGCCCGGCCTGGCGGGCATTGCGTTCGGCCTCACTCGCCTGGCGGAGTGCATGTTCGGCCTGGGCAAGGGCAGCCTCTGCCTCGCGCATGATCTGCGTCGCCTGCACCGCCTCGGCATCGAGCTCGGCCAGCCGGTTCTTCTGCGCCAGCCTTTGCGCGGCCGCGGTCGGTGCATCGGCGCTGGCGGTCAGCCCGTCCCAGCGCCACAGCGCGCCGTCACGGCTGACCAGCCGCTGGCCGGGGGCAAGCAGCGTCTGCAGGCGTTTGCCGTCGGCGGCATCGACGATGCCGATCTGCGCCAACCGGCGGGCAAGCTGCGAAGGCGCGCGCACCACGCTGGCGAGGCTCTTGAGGCCTTCCGGCAAGGCCGCATCGCCTGGTTGAACCTGGCTTTCGCCCCAGTGCACCGGCGCGCTGCGGTCGAGCGGCACGTCGAGATCCTCGCCAAGCGCAGCACCAAGGGCCGTCTCATAGCCGCGTTCGACGCTGAGTTGCTCCAGCACCGACGGGAAAAGATCGCCGCTGGCGGCATTGAGGATCTTGGCCAGCGTGCGGGCTTCGGTCTCGATGCCGGCGAGTTCGGCCCTGGCATCCTGCAGCGGCGGACGGGCGGCACTCTCGGTGGCGCGCGCCTCGGCGACCGCCTGTTCGGCAGCAATGGCGCCGGCCTCGGCCTCCTCCAACCGGGCGAGCGCGTCCTCGACCAGAGCGCGCTTCTCGGCGGGATCGGGCAAGCCCGCAACCTTCGACATAATCTCGGACAATTCGCGGTCGACATCGGCCAGATGGCGGGCAAAGCGATCGCGGCGTTCGGCGTTTTCGCGCAGCGTGCGTTCGATCTGATTGCGCGCGGCGGCGGCCTCGGCGCGTTCGGCGGTTAGCGCAGCGAGCTTGGCTTCGCTCTGCGAGAGCGTTGTGCCGGCCTGCTCGAAAGCGGCCCGCGTCGTGGCCTCGCGTTCGGCGGCGCCGGCATTTTCGGAATTGAGCGTGGCTTCTTCTTCGCGCAGGCGCTCAAGAATATCCGCATTGTCGCGCACCATGCGCTCCTCGCGCGCGATGTCGCCGTCGAGCTGCTGCAGCCGGCGCTCGAGTTCGGCCTGGCGGGCGCGGATGCGGCCTGCCTCCTCCTCGATCTGCGCCTTGGCGATCGACAGGCGCTGGAAGGCGGCAGCCGCGGCGGCCTCGGCATCGCGCAGATCGGGCAGCCGGTGGGCGCCGATGCCTTGCTCACGGGCGGCAGCCATCTGGGCGGCGGCGCGGTCGCCGACCAGAGCTGTGGCAACCGCCAATGCCGAACGCGCATCGCCCTCCTGGGTTTTGGCCAAAGTCCAGCGCAGATGCAAGAGCGTGGCTTCCGCCTTGCGGATATCGGCCGACAGGTTCTTGAAGCGCGATGCCTGGCGCGCCTGGCGCTTAAGGCTTTCGATCTGGCTCTCCAGTTCGCCGACGACATCGTCCAGCCGTTCCAGATTTTGTTCGGCCGCCTTCAGCCGAAGCTCGGCCTCGTGACGGCGCGTGTGCAGGCCGGAAATGCCGGCGGCCTCTTCGAGCAGCGCGCGGCGCGCCTGCGGCTTGGCCTGGATCAGTTCGCCGATGCGGCCCTGTCCGACCATGGAAGGCGAGCGCGCGCCGGTCGACTGGTCGGCGAACAGAAGCTGCACGTCCTTGGCGCGGGCTTCCTTGCCGTTGATGCGGTAGAGCGAGCCGGCTTCGCGCTCGATGCGGCGCGACACTTGCAATTCATCGGCGTCGTTGAAGGCGGCGGGCGCGGTCCGGTCGCTATTGTCGAGGAACAGCGTGACTTCGGCGGTGTTGCGGGCCGGGCGCGTTCCCGAGCCGGAAAAGATCACGTCGTCCATGCCGGACGCGCGCATGTTCTTGTATGAGCTTTCGCCCATCACCCAGCGCATCGCCTCGACAAGGTTCGACTTGCCGCAGCCATTCGGCCCGACAATGCCGGTCAGGCCACGTTCGATGACGAACTCGCCGGGTTCGACGAAGGACTTGAAGCCGAGGAGGCGAAGGCGCGAAAACTTCATTCGCGCCTGCCTGGAAGGCACAAAGGTGCGCTGACGCCGAAGCGCAGTCGCTCCGGCGCCGCCTGGACGTCAGAGCAGAGGGTCGATGATGGCCGATATTTCCTCAATCGACATCGCACCTTTGTAGGTTTTCCCGTTGATGAAGAAGGTCGGCGTCGAGTCGACCTTGAATTCATCGGCGCCGCGCTTCTGGACCGATCTCACATCGTCCAGAAGTTTCTGGTCCGTCAAGCAGGCCTCGAAGGACTCCTGTGTAAAACCGGCGAGCTTGGAGATCTGCAGCAGCGCATCCTTGGTATTGTTGACGCCGACCCAGTTGGCCTGCTGCTTGAACAGCACGTCGACCATCGGGAAATAATTGTCCTTCGAACAGCGCGCCAGCATGAAACCGGCCTCGGCGCTCGGATCGAATGGGAATTCGCGCAGGATGTAACGCGCCTTGCCGGTGTCGATGTATTTGGTCTTCAACTCAGGGAAGGTGGTCGCGGCGAAATGCGCACAATGCGGGCAGGTCATCGAGGCATATTCGACGATGGTGACCTTGGCGTCATCCTTGCCGAGCTGCTTGTCGGGCAAAGCGCCGGGCTTCAGCAGTTCGGCCATGTCGACATTGCCGGAAGACTCCGGGACCTTGACGGCGGCCGGAGTGGCAGGCGTCGAAGCAGGCGCGGGAGCCGCAGGCTTCACATCCGCTGCTTTGGCGTCCTCGCCTGAATCGCTGCATGCGGCGAGCATAGCCACTGCCGGAATGACGGCCAGCGAAGACAGGAGGTTTCTGCGGGACAAGCTACGGTTCATGCGAATCACCTGACTGTGGTTTGATTTTGCAACGCAAAGGCTAGAAAAGGCGAGAGTTGGCGGGAATTAAGGCATCGCCGTCCCCATTCCAATCGCCAAACTCTACATGCAGGATCACGAATGCGCGAGATAGATGACGCGTTCATGACCGACTGATTGCCGGTTGATTACCTTGGCCGCTTCCTTTGGCCAAGAATTGTGGCGCCAAGACGCTCCAGCGAGGCGCGCAAGCCTTCATCCTCGATCTTGCCGACGGTATCGGACAATTTGGCCTTTTCGACAGAAGTCAGTGCTCTCGGCGTCGGTTTCGGCCGGGCTTTGTCCCTCAGCACCGGCTTTTGCACGATCCGGATCCTGCCGATCGCGTTGAAGCCGAGAAAGGCATTGACGCGGTTGATGATCTCGCCGGTCTCGTGCTGTAGGTGCAGCGCGGCCATGCCCTCGCAGGCGATGACCAGCACCGCCGGCTCGAACGGATCGTCCTCATGCATGCGGCGCGGCCACTGGATTTTTTCGGGGCGCGAATGGCCGGCGAGCCTGGGGCCGGCGATCTCTTCCCATGACTGCACCAGCCCGATCGAAATGCCGGCCCGCTTGCGCAGCACGGGGTCGAGGATCGCGGTCGCGAGATCGCTCACCGGAACGGGATTGCCGTAAGGCGTTCTCCCTGCCATGTACGTTCTCCAGCCACGCTCCTCACCAGCCTAGAGCCAGCCCGCGATCAATGGCACTGCACGAACAGACCCGCAAGGCCGCATCCGAACCAACTCTATCAGGAGAGATCGCCGCGCGTCTGCTTGCCTGGTATGACGCGCACCATCGCGAACTGCCGTGGCGGATCACGCCGCACGCGGCGGCCGGCGGTGCACGGCCGGACCCCTATCGCATCTGGCTGTCGGAAGTGATGCTGCAGCAGACCACGGTCGAAGCGGTAAAATCCTATTTTCGCGCCTTTGTCGAGAAATGGCCTGATGTGAAGGCGCTGGCGGCTGCGCCGGCCGAGGATGTGATGAAGGCCTGGGCCGGGCTCGGCTATTATTCACGGGCGCGCAACCTCAAGGCCTGCGCCGATCTGGTTGCGAGCCAGGGCGGCCGTTTTCCCGACAAAGAAACGGGATTGAGGGAATTGCCGGGGATCGGCGCCTATACGGCGGCGGCGATCGCGGCGATCGCCTTCGACCGTCCGGCGGCGGTCGTCGACGGCAATGTCGAACGTGTCATCTCGCGGCTCTATTCGATCGCAACGCCGCTCAGCGAGGCAAAGCCCGAGATCCGCGCGCTCGTCGAAAGACTGGTTCCGCAGACAAGGCCGGGCGACTTCGCCCAGGCAATGATGGACCTTGGCGCCACGATCTGCACGCCAAGACGGCCGCGCTGCATGCTGTGCCCGGTGCGCGAGGATTGCAGCGCCATCCTGTCCGGCGACCCCGAGCGCTTTCCGGTCCGCCTGCCCAAGGTCGACAAACCACTCAGGCGGGGTGCCGCCTTCGTCGTCGAGCGAGGCGACGGCGCCATCCTGCTGCGCAAGCGGCCTGACAAGGGCCTGCTCGGCGGCATGACCGAGGTGCCGACCACAGGTTGGACAGCCCGGATAGACGGCGCAACCACTTCGGAGGCAGCGCCCTTCGCTGCGGACTGGCGGCGCGCCGGAGAGATCGCGCATGTCTTCACCCATTTCGCGCTCGAGCTCGAAGTTTTTCACGCTCAAGTGAAAAGTGATGCGCCGGAAGGGCATTTCTGGTCGCTGGCCCATGACATTTCCGGTGAAGCGCTGCCGACGGTCATGAAAAAGGTCATCGAAGCAGCGATACCGGGCGCAACCAAAAAACACCGCCCAATTGACTAGCATTCGCTTTGAAAGGCCAGAAATGACTGAAATCCGCCATATCGTGTTCGACATCGGCCGCGTCTTGCTCCACTACGATCCAAACATTCCGTTCAGCCGCCTCATTCCCGATGCCGAAGAGCGCAAGTGGTTCTTCGACAATGTCTGCACGCATGACTGGAACATCGAGCAGGACCGTGGCCGGACGTGGGAAGAGGCGGAAGCGCTGCTGATCGCGGATTACCCGGATCATGCTGAAAATATTCGCAATTTCCGTCGCTATTGGAATGACATGGTGCCGCATGCCTATGACGACAGCGTCGCCATCATGCTCGGTCTGATCGAGAGCGGCCGCGACGTGACCATGCTGACGAATTTCGCCGCCGACACGCTTGCCGAGGCGAGGCTGCGCTTCGATTTCCTCAGCCGCCCGCGCGGCGTGACCGTGTCGGCCGATATCCGTGAGATCAAGCCCGACCGCGCCATCTACGACCATCACGTCGCCGCGTTCGGTCTCGAACCGTCAGCCACGCTGTTCATCGACGACAGCCCCAGGAATGTCGATGGAGCCAGGGCGGCTGGCTGGAATGCTGTGCTGTTCACAGATGCAAAAACGCTCAAGGCGGACCTTGAGCGGTATGGCATCGCGACCTGAGCTACGCAGAGGGGTCGAAGGTAGCGCTTTATGGCGCCCCCCTCTGCCCTGCCGGGCATCTCCCCCCAAGGGGGAGATCAGCAGCCGCTGCGGCCGTTCTCACCTTGCAAGATCAAAAATTGGCGAAAGCGTTGATGACAGCAATCTCCCCCCTTGAGGGGAGATGCCCGGCAGGGCAGAGGGGGGCCGTCGTAGAGCGCCGAATTTAAACCTTGAATCTCAGGCCCCTGCGCGCTCCATACCGAGCCTGGCGATGCGGCGCAGTTCGTCGATCGGGGTCAGGCCGCCCGAGCGCTCATAGTGCCAGAAGGTCCAGCCATTGCAGGCGTCCAGGCCCTGCACTTCGGCGCCGATCTTGTGGATCGAGCCGGCGCTGTCACCGATGGCAACCGTGCCGTCGGCGCGTACCTTGGCCGACCAGCGCTTCTTGGCATCGTAAAGCGTGGCGCCGGGCTGCATAAGCCCGGTATCGATGAGGCTGACAAAGGCGACGCGCGGCTCGGCGCGCTTGCCGGTGAGCACGGCGAGATCGGCGCTTTCCAGCGGCCGCACGGCATCGATGCGCTCATTGGCGGCGTCGATATAGGCCTGTTCGCGCTCGATGCCGACGAAATGGCGGCCGAGGCGCTTGGCCACGGCACCGGTGGTGCCGGAACCGAAAAACGGGTCGAGCACGATGTCGCCCGGCTTGGTCGAGGCCATCATGATGCGGGCGAGCAGCGCTTCCGGCTTCTGCGTCGGATGCAGCTTGTCGCCATTGTCGTTCTTCAGCCGCTCGCCGCCAGTGCAGATCGGGAACAGCCAGTCGGAGCGCATCTGGATGTCGTCGTTCGATGCCTTCATCGCTTCGTAATTGAAGGTATAGCCCTTGCCCTTCTGGTCGCGCGAGGCCCAGATCATGGTCTCATGCGCGTTCTGGAAGCGGCGACCGCGGAAATTCGGCATAGGGTTGGTCTTGCGCCAGACGACATCGTTGAGAATCCAGAAGCCGAGATCCTGCATCTTGGCGCCGACGCGGAAGATGTTGTGGTAGGAGCCGATGACCCAGATGGTGCCATTCGGCTTCAGCACGCGGCGTGCCGCCAGGAGCCAGGCGCGGGTGAAGGCGTCATAGGCCTCGAAGCTCTCGAACTGGTCCCAGTCATCGTCGACGGCGTCGACCTTGGACTGGTCGGGCCGGTGCAAATCGCCGTCGAGTTGCAGATTGTAAGGCGGATCGGCGAAGATGACGTCGATGGATTTTTCCGGCAGCCGGTCGAGCGCGGCGACACAATCGCCCTTGAGGATCGTGTCCAGCCACTCGGATTGCTGGGGGGCGTGGGAGAGGTCGGCGACAAGACGCACGGCAGACATTTTTACACCCAAGGCACGCGTTACTGTTTACTCCCCGTTATGGTTACCGATCAGCGTAAATATTCGGTGAAGGACGCAACGGTCCAGGCAGCCCTGACGTCGTCAATTTGCGCAGCCCGGCCCGTTGGTGTATGTCGCGCCGCTTGAGCCTTGCCGGGCCTCCATCACCCTCCCTCGTTCGGATTGCCATGCCCCAGCCAGATCTTGTCATCTTCGATTGCGACGGCGTGCTCGTCGATTCCGAAATCATCGCAGCCCGCGTCGAGGCCGAATTGCTGACCTTGGCCGGATATGAAATCTCGGCTGAGGAATACGCCGAAACCTATGCCGGACTGACCTTCAAGGACATCATGATGCGGGTCGAGCAAAAATCCGCCATCCCGTTCCAGGCCTCGATGATCGACCGGGCCGAAGAGCTGGTCGACCGCAAACTGCGCAGCGACGTGCGCGCCATCGACGGCGTGCGCGAGGCGGTCGCCGCGGTCACCGCGCCGCGCTGCGTCTGCTCGAACTCACGCTTGGAGCGGATCGAGTTCATGCTCGAGAAAGTGGGCCTGCTGCCGTTCTTCGCCGGCCGGATTTTTTCAGCGCTGGAAATACCAAGCAAGAAAACCAAGCCCGCGCCGGATGTGTTCCTGATCGCGGCGCAGCAACTCAACGCCAATCCGGCAAACACCTTCGTCATCGAGGATTCGGTGCACGGCGTCACCGGCGCCAGGGCCGCTGGCATGCGCGTGATCGGCTTCACCGGCGCCGCGCACAGCTATCCCGGCCATGCCGATGTGCTGACCGAAGCCGGCGCCGAAACCGTCATCCGCCGCTGGGCCGAACTGAAAAGTGTGGTTGCCGCTCTGTCGGAATGGTCGGACGCCTGAACCGATCAGTCCTTGGCTTTGGCCGACCTGGCCGGTTTCTTCTTAGCCCTGTTGTAGGCAATCGCGGCGCGGACGAGCGCTTTCAGCGCATCCGCATCGATCACGTCGCCCTCCGACACATCGATGGCGCGCCACACCTTGCCGTTGAGCCCGTTGTTGAACAGCCTGTCGGGATCCGGCAGGCTGGCACCGTGAGAAAAGGTCAGCTTCACCTTGTCCTTGTGAGCGTTGCCGACGGCGATCATGCCGTCGCGTGACCATACCGGGCTGCCCATCCACTTCCACTCCTCGATGATTTCCGGGTCGGCGTCGAGGATGGTCTTGCGCAGGCTGGCCAACGTCTTGCCCCGCCAATCGTCCAGCTCCCGGATTCGGGCATCTATCCGCTCGGAGGCAGAGGCGCCTCCCTCGTCCTTGCTCGACATGCTGATCTTCATGGTCTGCCTCCGTTCACATCTTCTCGCCGGGCAATCGGCTGGCCTGCTTCACCCAGGAGGCGAAGCGGGCTTCGTCGATCTCTTCGCCTTCATGGATGTCGAGATAGCGCACTTCCTTTTGCCTGGAACCGCCGGGAGGCACAGGATCGAGCGACGTGCCGCGAAAGAAGGCGACTTTGACGTATCTGGTGAAGCAATGCAGGCTGAGGAACCAACCGTCGCCCTCGATGCCATAGAACGGTGAGTTCCACTTCACCGCCTTGCAGACGCCGGGGAAGGCGCTGACGATAAGTGCGTCGATCCGGCGCCCGACATCGCTTTTCCAGCCCGGCATGGCGGCAATATATGCCTGCACCGGAGCGTCCCCATAGACCTTAGGGATCTGCGGGTTGCCGCCCGAAAGCAGGACCGGCTTTTCCGGCTTGTCTGGGGCCGGTTTTGCGACCTTCGATTTTCCCGGCGCCTTGGCCATGTCCTACCCTTGCGCGCCCTGCTCGCCACGCGATCTCGCGACGTAAGGCAGCACGAACATGTAGAGGCCGCTGAACAGCAGCAGGAATAGCGGCAGCAGCGGCGAATAGACCACCCAGGCCGGAGGTTGCCCGAACGCCATGGTGATGAAATTGGCTGCCACGGTCAGCGTGAAGATGATCGACAGCCAACGATGGGTTTGACGTATCCATTTGCTCAAGTTCATTGCAACTTCCTCTTGAACCAGCGCCTACCAACGCGCCAGTTGGGTGATCTGGATGAGATTGCCGCAGCTGTCGTTGAGCTGGGCGATGGTCGAGCCGGTCACTTCTGTCGGCGCCATGGCGAACGCACCGCCGCGTCCCTTGATGCGCTCGTAATCACCCTTGACGTCGTCGGTGAACAGCATGAGCGCGGGCTGCCCCTGCTTGAAGATGGCCTGCTGGTAGGCCTTGGCGGCCGGGTTGTCGTTGAGCGCCAGCTGTAGCTCGGCTCCCTCGGGCTCATCGGGTGAGATGACGGTCAGCCAACGAAAAGCCCCATTGCTGAAGTCGGCCTTCACAGCAAAGCCCAGCACGTCGGTGTAGAAGCGCAGTGCGTTGTCCTGGTTGTCCACATAGACGCTGGTCAGCTTGATCTTCATCGATTTCCTCCTTTTTGCATTCGGTGCCCCGCGATCAGGGCATGGTACCGGCAGGCTTCAATCCGGCTTCGCCAGGACCTGCTCCAGCTTGGTGAGGAATTGCTGCCACCCGGCCCTGGCGCCGCCATAGGCCTGCTTCTGGCTCGGATGGAAGCCCGACTGCTCGACGCGCAGATGGGTTCCCGAGCTCGTGGGTGTGAGCGTGAACGTCACCACGCTCTTCAGATTGTAGGCGGCATCCTCATGCGCAAAATCCCAGCTGTAGGACAGCGTCCTGTTTTGCTCGATGGCCAGCACCTCGCAGTCGAGCACGCCGCCCCAGTCGCCGCGAAGATTGAAGCTGTGGCCGACGACAGGCTTGAAATCGTTCTTCATGAGCCAATCCTCCATCAGATGCGGCTGCGTCAACGCGCGCCAGATCTTCTCCGCCGGCCAGGATATTTCACGTTCGACGACGACGGTGCGCAGTTCGGGATTGCTCACTGGTCCATCCTTTTCAGCAGGTTCTCGAGATCATCGAAGCGGCTCTCCCAGAATCCTGTCATTTGAACTGTCCAGTCGGTCAGCGGACCAAGTGCCTCGGGCTGCGCGCTGTAGTGGGTCTGGCGTCCGGCGTGGCGGTCACGCACCAGGCCGGCCAGCTTCAGGACGCCGAGATGCTTCGACACCGCCGGTTGCGAGACCCCGGACTGCGCCGTCAGCGCCCCCACGGTCTGCTCACCTTGGCGGCACAAGCGCTCGAAGATGGCCCGCCGGGTCGGGTCGGCAAGCGTTCTGAACAAAGTATCGTGGGCGTCCGGCATCGGGATCAATAACCTGCGAGCTATTGATTGACGTATAACCGCCGGGATATGGATGAGTCAAGTGCGCTGGCGGAATGGATCGAGATTAAAGCGCAGACGCGACCTGCCGCAGGCGCACGCCTGCAGGATTACGATCGGATCGTTTGGATCTTTCAAAGAGTTGACCGGCACCGTCGCAGCAGCGACGGCGCCCAGGCGCTTAGTTCGTCGCCGGAGCGCGCTTCTTTTTCTTGCCGGACTTCTTGTCCACCGCCGCCGGCGCGGTGTCGTCATAGCCGGCATAGACAGTGTAATCCCGGGCGGAGGGTTCGGGCACGACGACGTTGGGATCGGTGAACACGAACTGGGTGGCGGTCGAGGGATCGCTGACCTGGATCTGATAGGGGTGGATCTGCGAATAAAGCACGTCGGGGCCGTGCATGACGGCAATGCGGATCGGCATGGTGATGGTGCCGGGGGCGAACAGCGGTCCCGGCACGATCTTGCCGGCAACGCCAACCTTCATCGTCAACTGGCCGTTGGCACGGCTGCAATCGCGGCTCACATCGCTGATCGAGGCCTGGTAGATGATCTTGGCCGGATCCTTGTTCGGATCGACGATGGAGCCGTCAGGCGCCGTCTGCGCGGCGGCAGCGGCCTCGGCATCCTGTGTTGCATCAGCCTTTTTCTTTTTCGGCTGCGGCGCGCCCTTGGCGTAGGTATTGAAGTATGCGGTGCCATCGCGCACCGTCACTTTCGGGCAGTAGGCCTGCAACTGGCTGGCGAGAACCTTGGGATCCTGAGGCGGTATTGGCGCATTCGGGTCGGTCTTCTTGCCGAAACCGAGATTGAGGATGCCATTGTCGCTCGATTGGCAACCGGCGGCGGCAAGCATAAAGCCGGTTAGCGCCAGACCCGCGACAAAGCGACGGTTGAACTTATGAAACGCCATGAAACTGCACTTCCCTCTCGCAAAGTTGGTGACGTATAGCAACGCCACGGCAAAAATGCGACTGAGGCGGCTCGGAAAATTAACCAATTGCCGTGGATGAAACCGGCGGCAGCAATGGACCTTTGACGATGCGCTATGTGAGTACCCGCGGGGATGCGCCCGTGCTTGGATTTGCCGATGCGGTGCTGGCGGGGCTGGCCCGCGACGGCGGGCTTTATGTGCCGCAGACATGGCCGCAGTTTTCGGCAGCCGAGATCCGCGCCATGCGCGGCCTGCCCTATGCGGACCTCGCCATCCGCGTGCTGACGCCGTTCCTCGGCGGCGAGATCGCCGCACCCGTCTTCGAGCGCCTGGTGCGAGAAGCCTATGCCACCTTCCGCCACCGGGCCGTCTGCCCGCTGGTGCAGACCGGCGCCAACACGTTCATCCTCGAGCTCTTCCACGGTCCGACGCTGGCCTTCAAGGACGTTGCCATGCAGCTGCTTGCCCGGCTGATGGACCATGTACTGACTGAGCGCGGCCAGCGCGCCACCATCGTCGGCGCGACCTCGGGTGACACTGGCGGCGCCGCCATCGATGCCTTTGCCGGCCGCGACCGAACTGACATTTTCGTGATGTTCCCGCATGGCCGCGTCTCGCCGGTGCAGCAGCGGCAGATGACGACATCGACGGCCGCCAACGTCCAGGCGCTGGCGATCGAAGGCAATTTCGACGATTGCCAGGGCCTGCTGAAGGATATGTTCAACGATCATGGTTTTCGTGATCGCGTGTCGCTGTCGGGCGTCAATTCGATCAACTGGGCCCGCATCATGGCCCAGATCGTCTATTATTTTTCCTCGGCGCTTTCGCTCGGCGCGCCGGACAGGCCGGTCTCCTTTACCGTGCCGACCGGCAATTTCGGCGATATTTTCGCCGGTTACGCCGCCAAGAAGATGGGCCTGCCGATCGAGCGGCTGATCGTCGCCACCAACGACAACGACATATTGGCGCGCACTTTCGCGACCGGTGAATACCGCACCAAGGGTGTGTTTGCGACGACGTCGCCATCGATGGACATCCAGGTATCGTCGAACTTCGAGCGACTGCTGTTCGAGGCCTGCGACCGTAACGCAGAGACGGTGCGGCGTTACATGGCCGGCCTCAAGCAATCCGGCGCCTTCACCATCGAAACCGCGGAAATCGACCGGATGCGGTCCGAATTCGACGCCGGGCGCGCCGATATGGACGAGGTTGCAGCCACCATTCGCTCGACGCTCGAATCCAGCAATTATCTGCTCGATCCGCACACGGCCGCGGCCGTGCATGTCGCCGCCGGCCAGGCCGACGGTGCAGTGCCGATGGTGGTGCTGGGCACGGCGCACCCGGCCAAGTTTCCGGCCGCCGTCGAAGCCGCCTGCGGCGTGTGGCCGGCCCTGCCCGCATGGCTGGGGTCCTTGATGTCAGCCGACGAAAAGTACACGGTACTTCCATCCGACCTGAAAATGGTGGAAGATTACGTGAGCCGCCACTCAAGGGCAGCGCGTTAGGGAGTACTTGCCATATGGGTGTTGAGGTAAGCCGTCTGTCGAACGGCCTGACAGTCGCCACCGAAACCCTTCCAAGCCTCGAATCCGTTGCCCTTGGCGCCTGGGTCAAGTCCGGCGCCCGCAATGAGCGTGACGACGAGCACGGAATGGCCCATCTGCTCGAGCATATGGCCTTCAAGGGTACGAAAAGGCGGACGGCCTTCGAGATCGCCTCGGAAATCGAGGATGTCGGCGGCGAGATCAATGCCGCCACATCAGTCGAGACGACGTCCTATTACGCCAGGGTGCTGTCCGACGATGTGCCGCTGGCGGTGGATATCCTTGCTGATATCCTGCAGGAGTCCGAATTCGACCCAGAGGAACTGGAGCGCGAGCAGCATGTGATCCTGCAGGAGATCGGCGCCGCGCACGACACACCCGACGACATCGTCTTCGACCGTTTCACCGAGACCGCCTTCCGCCACCAGACGATCGGCCGCTCGATCCTCGGCACGCCGGAAACCGTCAAATCCTTCACCTCCAAACAGCTGCATGATTTCATCGAGCGCCAATATGGCGCCGAGAAGATGGTGATCGTGGCGGCAGGCGACATCAAGCACGACAATTTCGTGCGCGAGGTCGAAAAGCAGCTCGGCGGTTTCCGCAGCAAGTCCGACAGCACGATGCCGCAATATGCGCAGTATGTCGGCGGCGATTTCCGCGAGGATCGCGACCTGATGGACGCGCAGATCGTGCTCGGCTTCGAAGGCCGAGCCTATCATGTGCGCGATTTCTACGCTTCGCAGGTGCTGTCGATGATCCTCGGCGGCGGCATGTCGTCCCGGCTGTTCCAGGAGGTTCGCGAAAAGCGTGGCCTGTGCTATTCGGTCTATGCTTTCCACTGGGGTTTTTCCGATACCGGCATCTTCGGCGTTCATGCCGCGACCGGGCAGAGCGACATTGCCGAACTGGTGCCGGTCATTATCGACGAGCTGCAGAAGGCCGGCGAGAATATCCTTCAGGAAGAGCTCGACCGCGCCCGCGCGCAATATCGCGCCGGCCTGATCATGTCGGCTGAAAGCCCGGCCAGCCGCGCCTCGCAGATCGCCAGGCAGCTGCTTCTGTTCGGTCGGCCGATCGCCAAGGAGGAATTGATGGAACGGCTGTCGGCGCTGACCGTCGAGCGGCTGACCGACCTTTCGTCCCGGCTGTTTTCGACCAAGCCGACGCTGACTGCGGTTGGACCGGTGGGTACGCTCGCGCCCTATGAGGCGATTCTCGATTCGCTTGCGGGCACGCACACCACGGCCCGCAAGCTCGCCGTCTAAGCCTTCAAGCGCCGGTGTTCGCGCTCCCTTTCTTTCGCCGTGACCTGCCGGCACTGAAAGGCGACCGGGTCATGCTGCGCGTGCCCTACACCAACGACTATCGCGAATGGTCGGCGGTGCGCGGCGAAAGCCGTGCCTTCCTCGAACCGTGGGAGCCGCGCTGGACGCCCGATGAACTCGACCGCACCGCCTGGCGGCTGCGCATCGGCCGCTACCGCGAAGACTATGCGCAGGGAACCGCCATCGCCTTCTTCATCTTCGAGAAGGCGAGCGGCAAGCTTGCAGGCGGCATTACGCTCGGCAATATCCGCCACGGCGTCTCGCAAAGCGGCCATGTCGGCTACTGGATCGGGGAGCGGTTCGGCGGCCGCGGCCTGATGACCGACGCGGTCAAGGTGGTCTGCCGCTTCGCCTTCGATACGCTGAGGTTGCACCGGATCGAAGCTGCCTGTATTCCCGACAATGTCCGGTCGATCCGCGTGCTTGAAAAAGCCGGATTCCGGCGCGAAGGACTTCTGCGATCCTACCTCAGGATCAACGGCATCTGGCAGGACCACTACCTCTACGCCCGGATCGCGGACGATCCGCCGGGCGCTGGAACGAAGGACTGATTTTTGACGAATTTCCTGCGAAACGGGTCGCTGTTGGCCTTTGTTCTGGCGGTTGTCGTCACGCTTTGCGCGGCGCTCCCGGCCTTCGCCGTCGAACCGATCAAGATTGCCCGCGACGATGTCGCGCTCGACCTGTCGCGCGCCGTCCAGATCTACGTCAATCAGGGCGAAAACTTCCAGGTGTCGACCGCGCCCGGTCCCGACGGCATCGTGCGGCGCATCGAGGTCGAGGCCAATGACGCGCGCTCGAGCGGCGACTGGGCGGTATTCGCGCTCGCCAACACCACCGACCAGCAGCTCGACCGGCTGATCGTGGCGCCGCATTTCCGGCTGGTGAATTCCGGCATCTTCTGGCCCGATCTCGGCGCCACCCGCATCGCCGCGATCACCCCCAGCGAGGGCTTCGCGCTCGACCGCCAGTCAAGCTCCGACGCCGACGTGTTCCGGGTGACGCTGAACCCGGGAACGGTGATCACCTTCATCGCCGAACTCGCCTCGCCGAAGCTGCCGCAGGTCTATCTATGGGAGCCGGAAGCCTACAAGGACTCGGTCAATTCCTATACGCTGTTCCGCGGCATCGTCATCGGCATCGCCGGGCTGCTGGCGCTCTTCCTGACCATCCTTTTCGTCGTCAAGGGAACCTCGATGTTTCCGGCGACAGCCGCACTTGCGTGGGCGGTACTTGCCTATATCTGCGTCGATTTCGGCTTTCTAAACAAGATCATAGAGATATCGCCCGGGAACGAGCAGATGTGGCGGGCGGGAACGGAGGTGGCGCTTGCGGCGACCTTCGTGGTGTTCCTGTTCGCCTATCTCAACCTCAACCGGTGGCACGGCCATTTCAGCTATGGCGCGCTGGTCTGGATCCTCGGCCTGGTGCTGATTGCGGGTGTGGCCATCATCGATCCGGCCGTCGCCGCCGGTATTGCCCGGCTGTCCTTCGCCGCCACCGCGCTGACCGGGCTTGGCCTCATCATCCTGCTCGGTCTTCGTGGTTATGATCGTGCGATCATGCTGGTGCCAAGTTGGGTGATGGTGCTGCTATGGCTATGCGGGTCGTGGATGGCGATCACCGGCATGCTCGACAACGACATCGCCCAGCCGGCATTGGGCGGCGGGCTGATCCTGATCATCCTTTTGATCGGCTTCACCGTCATGCAGCATGCCTTTGCCGGCGGCGCGCTGCATCAGGGCCTGTTCTCCGATCTCGAGCGCCAGGCGCTGGCCGTCGCCGGCTCCGGCGACACGGTGTGGGACTGGGACGTGCTGCGCGACCGCGTCGTCACCAAGCCCGACGTCAGCATCCAGCTTGGCCTCGCTCCCAACAGCCTGGGGGGTGCGGCCCGCAACTGGCTGCCGGTGCTGCATGCCGACGACCGCGACACGTTCCGCACCACGCTCGACGTGGTGCTCGAACATCGGCGCGGCCGGGTCTCGCAGAATTTCCGCCTGCGCGGCGCCGACGGGCACTACCACTGGTTCTTGCTTCGGGCGCGGCCGGTGATCGGCTCGGATGGCGAAGTGATTCGCTGCGTCGGCACCATGGTCGACGTCACCGAGCAGAAAAAGTCCGAGGAAAGGCTGCTGCACGATGCCGTTCACGACAATCTGACCGGCCTGCCCAACCGCGAACTTCTGATGAACCGGCTGGAAGCCATCATCTCGATCGCGCGCACCGAAGAGAAGGTGCGCCCCACCGTCTTCGTCATCGACATCGACCGTTTCAAGCAGGTCAATGACGGGCTTGGCATCTCGGCCGGCGACACCATCCTGCTCACCATTGCGCGCCGCTTGCACCGGCTGTTGAAACCGAAGGATTCGCTGTCGCGCTTTGCCGGTGACCAGTTCGCCCTGATGCTGCTCTCCGAACAGGAACCCTCCCGCATCGCGGCGGTGGCAGACGCCATCAAGCACGCGATCAACAACCCGATCACCTTCGCCAAGCGCGAGATCGTGCTGACCGCCTCGATCGGCCTGATCACCTGGACCTCGGCGCAGACTTCGGCAGAAGACATGGTCAAGGACGCCGAGCTTGCCATGCACCAGGCCAAGCGCTTCGGCGGCGACAGGATCGAGCCGTTCCGGCCGGCCTTCCGCACCGTCGGCACCGACCGGCTGCAATTCGAATCCGATCTGCGCCGCGCCATCGAGCGGCGCGAATTCACCCTTGCCTACCAGCCGATCGTGCGGCTGGAGGACGGCAGCATTGCCGGCTTCGAAGCGCTGCTGCGTTGGGACCATCCGCGCCGCGGCATGATCCCGCCCGGCGATTTCATTCCGGTCGCCGAAAGCTGTGGCCTGATCGTGCAGCTTGGGCTGTTTGCCATGCAGCAGGCGGCCGAAGACCTCGCCGGCTGGCAAAAGCAGATCGGCGACACCCCGCTGTCGGTGTCGGTCAATCTGTCCAGCCGCCAGCTGATCCGCCGCGACCTGGTCAGCGATGTCCGCTCGGTCATCGCCCGCGCCAATCTGAAGCCGCGCTGCTTCCGGCTCGAACTTACCGAATCGCTCGTCATGGACAATCCAGAGCAGACCTCGCATGTGCTGACCAAACTCAAGCAGCTCGGCATCGGCCTGTCGCTGGACGATTTCGGCACCGGCTATTCCTCGCTCGCCTATCTGACCCGCTTCCCCTTCGACACCATCAAGATCGACAAGAGCTTCGTCGACGACGCGACGCCGAAGCGGGCGGTGCTGCTCAAATCCATGGTCAACATGGCGCATGAACTCGGCCTGTCGGTGGTGGCCGAGGGCATTTCCGACGAAAGCGATGCGCTGGAATTGCGCCAGATGGGCTGCGAATATGTGCAAAGCTTCATGTTCGGCGCGCCGATGCCAGGCGACCAGGTGCTGAAGGCGTTGAAAGAGCAGTACCCGATGACGCAGGCGTGATGGGTGAGGCATGCGTCGTGCAGGCGCGTGGTTACATTGGAATGAACCGCGAAAATTAGCTGAAGCGACCGCGCCTTCGTCATCCTAGGGCGAAGCAAGGAGCGCAGCGACGCAGCGCAGACCCTAGGATGACGAAAGTGGCGGGCGGCTTCGGCTAGTCGCGAAGGTTCGGCGGAACGTCGGCGAGGCGAGGCCTCAGGCGTGCCCCGCGGCCAGGCTCAAATGCGCCAGATCAATCCCGATCGATGCCAGGATGCGGTCGTATTTGCGCTCGATGTCGGCGTCGAACAGAAGCTCCGGCGTGGCCGGACAGGTCAGCCAGCCATTCTCGGCGATCTCGGTTTCCAGCTGGCCGGCGCCCCAGCCGGAATAGCCGAGCGCCATCAACGCGCGCCGCGGGCCGCGGCCGGACGAGATGGCGCGCAATATGTCGACCGTCGCGGTCAGGCAGATATCGTCGGAGACGGTGAGCGAGGATTCCACCCGGTAGTCGCCCGAGTGAAGGACGAAGCCGCGGCTGCGGTCCACCGGGCCGCCATTGCGCACCACGAAGTCGCGAGCCTGCGCCGGCAGCCTGATCGCCTCCTGCTCGTTCATGATGCCGAGCTGCACCAGAAGATCGGGAAACAGCATCTGCTGCGTCTGGTTGATGATCAGGCCCATGGCGCCTTCATCGCTGTGCGCACAGATGTAGATGACCGAGCGCGTGAAGCGATCGTCCTTCATGCCGGGCATGGCAATCAGAAACTGGTCGTCAAGAAAGCCGCGTCCACCGGCCGTCTTTTTGTGGCGCAACAAGTCCATGGACGGGAGCGTAACGCGTTTCCGGGACGCCGAAAAGATGCGCCGCGTGGGATTCGGCCAAAGCCCAATGGTTGGAACAACTGAATCTTGAGTGCGAACTTCGCTCGGCCGATTGCTTGAACCCAACTGTTCCTTGCCCGAAGGTCACGCAAATATGATACGCAGAGCGCCATGAAAACATTGCGCGGCCATGAACTGACGATCAAATCAACGCCATGCAAAGATTGAAAATCCTGCTGCTCGGCGCCGCCATTGGATGCGGAGCAGCTATTCCCGCCGCCGCGTCCTCTTCCGACTGGTACAACAGCGAAGGCGGCAGGGTGCGGCTGGTGACATCAGGCAAGGCCGACGAGGCCGGTCGCATACAGGGCGTGCTCGACATCGCGCTCAAGCCCGGCTGGAAAACTTATTGGCGCGATCCGGGCGACGCCGGCGTGCCGCCGCAGATCGACGTTTCGGCCAGCACCAACATCACCGATGCTGCGTTTTCCTTCCCGCCGCCGCAGCGCCATGACGACGGCTACGGCAAATGGGCCGGCTACAACCATCCGGTCTCGCTGCCGGTGACATTCACTTTGTCGTCGCCTGGGGATGCGGCCGTCATCGATGCCGACATCTTTCTTGGCATCTGCGAGACGATCTGTATTCCGGTGCAGACGCGGCTGAGCGTCGATCCCGCCGCCGATCCCGACAATGCCGAGGATGCGGCGCTGGTGAAGGCTGCACTCGCCACCTTGCCCGCGCCTGCCAAGCCCGATTTCGGGATCAAGGTGCTGCCGGGCGACCATGAGACGCTGATGGTCGAGGCGACTTTTCCCGGAGATCCGGAGGCGGCGGATTTATTCGTCGCCGGGGGACGCGATTATATGTTCGGGGCGCCTGCACGCAGCGAAAAGGACGGCCGGCTGGTATTTACCATTCCGATCCTCGACCGGCCGTCGACGACACCGACCGATGGCGGGTTGTATTACACCCTGACAAGTGCCAAAGGCGCGGTCGAGGGCGTTCTGCCGTTCCCCTGATACCGAACCCGATCCGGGCTTTCCCTTGATCCAGGCCTTGTCGGCGGTTGCGGGAGATGCCCGATTTCGCTATCGCAAGAAACCTTCCCTGCTTTTCACACGAGGACCATCATGACGATTGCCGTTGGCGACAAACTGCCCGATGCGACCTTCAAGGAAATGACCGCCGACGGCGCCAAGGTGATCACCTCGGCCGAGATTTTCGCGGGCAAGAAGGTCGTGCTGTTCGGTGTTCCAGGCGCCTTCACGCCGACCTGCAGCAACAATCATCTGCCGGGCTATCTCGAGAACCACGATGCCATCCTGGCCCGCGGCGTCGACACCATCGCCGTCGTGTCGGTCAACGACGTCCATGTCATGGGTGCCTGGGCCAATTTCACCGGCGGTCAAGGCAAGATCCTCTATCTCGCCGACGGCAATGGCGATTTCGCCAAGTCGATCGGCCTCGACTCCGACTATTCCAGCGGCGGCATGGGATTGCGCTCGAAGCGCTTCTCGATGATCGTCGACAACGGCAAGGTCACCGCGCTCAACGTCGAGACCAAGCCAGGAGTCGACACGTCGGGTGCCGCTCACATTCTGAGCCAGCTCTAAACCGCGGCGGCCGCCTCGGCTCATGAACGCCATGGCCTGACGACCACGCGCTTCCAGCCGGATTGCCTGCTTTGGGGGACATCGACGATGTTTGACATCATCTGGCGCAGCATTGCGATTGGCATCGGCGCCACGGTGCTGATGGATCTTTGGGCGCTGTTCCTGCATCTGGCGCTCAGTCAGCCGCGGCCGAACTGGGGGCCGCCCGGCCGCTGGGTCTGGCACCTTAGGGAAGGCAAGGTTTTCCACGACGATATCGCCCAAGCCGCACCCTATGCGCATGAGCAGGCGCTGGGCTGGGCTTTCCACTATGTCACCGGCATCGTCTACGGCTTCATCCTGGTGGCGCTGGTGGGCACGGCATGGTTGGACGCGCCGACCTTCCTGCCGGCCTTCATCCTCGGCATGGTCACCATCGGCGCCGGCTGGTTCCTGCTGGCGCCCGGCATGGGCGGCGGCTGGGCTGCCTCAAAGCGTCCCAACGCGATGCAGATCCGCGCCTTCAACGTGATCTCGCACACGGTGTTCGCGCTCGGCCTCTACGGCACGGCCCTGCTGATCCGCTGAGGACGGGTTCTATCTGTTGGTCGCGCGCGGCTTCATCGCGGCTACGGTATCGATGATCTCCTGACATCCGCTTTAGCGCGACGCCAGACTGTCTATCGGCCGCCATCCGTGGACGACGCGGCGCGTGCCGACGTCATAGGCGAAGTAATTACCACCGCCGGCCGGCTGGTCCGCCGCGCGGCTGATTGCGCGGCCGCTGAGCGAGAGCAGCAGCAATGTTCCGACGCCGCCATGGCCGACGAAGGCAATGTCGCCGCCGTCGGCAGCACCCAGCACCGTTTCGACCTCGCTGACAATGCGTTGCTGGGCGTCGATGGCCCGTTCCCAGCCGCGAATGCTTTTGTGCGGATTGGCGAAGAACTGGTCGGCGACCGCCTCGAACTCCGGCGGCGGCAGGAAGCCGGTTGCCGACCGATCGTTCTCATGCATGCGCTCCTTCACCTCGACCGCGAGGCCGAGGTGTTTGCCAAGGATCTCGGCGGTTTCGATCGCCTTGCGCTCGGCCGACGAGACGACACGGCGGATCGATCCGACCCATGGCTGATCGAGCATGGCTGATGCTCGCGCTCGTCCGATCTCGGACAGCCCCCAGTGCGGCACGGGAACGTTGGCATCGATCTGAACCTGGGGATGGGTGATGTAGTATACGATCGGCATGATTGAGATCCCCTTGCCGATAGCTTGAGCTCAATAGCTTTGGGTCGAGCGCCGTGCCCGTGGCGCCGGCTGCTTCTCGGATGCCGCCGGCTTCAGCGCCACTTTCGGCGCCGCAGGTTTGGCTGAGCCCCTCTTGAACGGCGCCATACCTTCCCTTGCGAGTTCGTCGGCGCGTTCGTTCTCGGTGTGGCCGGCATGGCCCTTGACCCAGTTCCAGGTCACCTTGTGGCGCCCATTGGCCTCATCCAGCGCCTGCCACAGTTCACCGTTCTTGACCGGCTTCTTGTCGGCGGTCTTCCAGCCGTTTTTCTTCCAGCCGTGGATCCATTTGGAGATACCGTCCATGACATATTTGCTGTCGGTGTGAAGCTCGACGGCGCACGGCTCCTTCAGCGCATTCAGCGCCGAGATGGCGGCCAGCAGCTCCATACGGTTATTGGTCGTCTCGGCCTCGCCGCCCGACAATTCCCTGGTCTTGCCGTTGAAGCGCAGGATGGCGCCCCAGCCGCCGGGACCGGGATTGCCCGAGCAGGCGCCGTCGGTGAAGATTTCAACCTGCTTGGTCATGTCAGTCCGTATTCAGAAGGCGACTTGATCGCGCGGTGGAAGCGCATGCGGCGGATATATTCGGTCGGATCGCGCTTCATGACCAGCCCGCCGTCGGGAACGGTCAGCCAGTCATAGAGCCGGGTCAGCATAAAGCGCAGCGCCGAGCCGCGAGAAAGCATCGGCAGCGCTGCTTTCTCGCCATCGCTCAAAGGCCGCACGCTCTGATAGCCGGCCAGCAGCGCCGTGCCTTTGGTCAGGTTGAAGGAGAAATCCTTCTCGAAACACCAGGCGTTGAGACAGGTGGCGACGTCATAGGCGTAGAGGTCGTGGCAGGCGAAATAGAAGTCGATGAGGCCGGACAGTTTCTCGCCGAGGAAGAAGACATTGTCGGGAAACAGATCGGCATGGATGATGCCTGCCGGCAGGCCCTGCGGCCAATGGCGTTCGAAATCCGCGAAATCCGCGTCGACCTCGGCCGCCAGTCCCGGCTCGACCTCGTCGGCTCGGTCGCGCGAGGCATTCCAGAGTTTGCGCCAGCCCTCGATGGCGAGCGCGTTGTCACGCGTCATCGCAAAATCCTGGCCGGCGAGATGCAGGGCGGCGAGCGCCTTGCCGACCTCCGCGCAATGCGCCGCTGTCGGCCGCCGCAGCGACAGGCCTTCGAGGAAGGTGATGATGACCGCGGGACGGCCGGCCAGCGTGCCGATGACGGTGCCGTCATGCGCGGTCACCGGCAGCGGACAGGAAATGCCTTTGCGGGCGAGATGGCCCATCAGGCCGAGGAAGAACGGCAGGTCGGCCTTGTCGACGCGCTTCTCGTAGAGCGTCAGTATGTAAGAGCCGCTTGAGGTGTGCAGCAGGAAATTCGAATTCTCCGTGCCTTCGGCGATACCCTTGTAGGACAAGAGTTCGCCGACTGGATATGCCCTCAGGAACGCGCCGAGTTCGCCCTCATTGACGTCGGTGTAGACCGCCATGGGCTGTTCACGCGGCTCCGTTGACGAAGGCCATGTCGGCCCGCGTCAGTTCGACATCGCGCAGAACCCGCATGACTGGAAAATCCTCCGTTTCGGTGGCCGTGATCGCCAGGTCGATGTTCACCTCGAAGCGCTGGCGGAAGGCGTCGATGATCTCGTCGACGATGATCTCCGGCGCCGACGCGCCGGCAGACAGGCCGAGCGTCGATATATTTGTGATGTCATTCCACGGAATTTCGGCGGCGCGCTGTACGAGAAGCGACATGGTGGCGCCGGCGCGCTCCGCCACTTCGACAAGACGGCGCGAATTGGAGGAATTGGGCGCACCGACGATCAGATAGAGATCGGCGCCGGCGGCGGTTTCCTTGACCGCTTCCTGGCGGTTGGTGGTGGCGTAGCAGATCGATTCGGCGGCCGGTGCATGCAGTTGCGGGAAGCGCTCCTGCAGCACCCGCAATATGCCGGCAGTGTCTTCGACCGACAACGTTGTCTGGCTTACGAAGCCGAGCGCTTCCGGGTCGGCGGGGGCAAAGGTCCCAGCGTCGGCTTCGGTCTCGATCAGCGTGACGGCGCCTTCAGCCAGTTGGCCCATGGTGCCGATCACTTCGGGATGGCCGGCATGGCCGATCAGAAGCACATGGCGGCCGAGCCGCTGATGGCGCATCGCCTGCTTGTGCACCTTGGACACCAGCGGGCAGGTGGCGTCGAGATAGAAGAGCTCGCGTGCCTTGGCGTCGGCCGGCACCGATTTCGGCACGCCGTGGGCCGAGAAGACAACCGGCGACTTGCGGTGCTCGGCCGGGATTTCCGAGAGTTCCTCGATGAAAACCGCGCCAAGGCTTTGCAGGCCTTCGACGACATAGCGGTTGTGCACGATCTCGTGGCGGACATAGACCGGCGCGCCGTATTTCTTCAACGCCAGCACGACGATCTGGATCGCGCGGTCGACACCGGCGCAAAAGCCGCGCGGCTGGCAGAGCCGGATCGTCAGCGGTGGTTTTGTGGCGGTCTGCAGCATGATTCCAGATCGGTTGATCGTATCGTGACGCGAAATGAGGTGTGCACCCCTGCCCTGTCAAGGGCAGTTGAGATCAGGTTGAATGGTCAACCTGATCTAACTCTTTGTTGGAGCATGATCTTGTCCGAAACCGGTTCCCACTTTTCGGGATGATGCTCTGGATCATTCAGTCTTTGCCGGGCGGCGCAGCCTGATGATCAGAACCGCGGCAAGAGCCGCCGCCAGGCCATACCAGGTGAAGGCATATTGCAGATGAGAGTTCGGCAGGTCGATGATGGTGACGCCGCCGACCGGCAGCCCGCCCGGGTTCGGCGTCTTGTCGGCGTCGATGAAGATCGGCACCAGCACGGCGCCGGCCGGCAGGCCGGCACTCGCCGCCATGACATCACGATCCTTCCAGTAGAAGATGTTCTTGGCCACGTCATTGTCGGGCAGCATCATCGACGGCTTGCCCGGCAGCGGGTTGCGCGCCAGGCCGGTGACCGTGACCTTGCCGGTCACCTGCCCTTGCGGCCGCTTGGCGGCATCCTTGAGATCATAGGGAACGAAGCCGCGGTTGATCAGGATATAGCGGCCATCGTCGAGGGCCAGCGGGGTGTAGACGTTGAAGCCGGCGTCGCCGTCCCAGGTGGCGTAGAAATGCCGCTCGCCGGAGTGCAGGAACGTCCCGCTGACGGTGACCGGCGTGTAGTCGACATCACCGGTTGCGGCGAATTCCTTCTCGACGTCCGCCAGCGGCTGCGGCGCTGAATGGGTGCGCTGGTCGATGGTCTGCAGAAGGGCTTCCTTCCAGTACAGGCGCTGCACCTGCCATGTGCCAAGCCCGAGCAGGATGACGAACACCACCAGGCCGAGGCCGAGCAGCAATGCCGTCTTCGGCCGCGAGCGGCCGGCGGGCTTGGTCAGCGCCTCGCTCATTGCCCCTGGTCCAGGCGGCCTTCGGCCGCCTTGTTGGCGTATTGAAGCGTCAGCAGCACCCCCTTGATCAACCTCAGCGCCGTCAGGCACAGTCCCACGGCCAGCGGTATCCAGATGATGAAATGCAGCCAGAGCGGCGGGCTCAGCGTCACCTCCACCCACAGCGCCAGCCCCACGACGATGAAGCCGATGATCAGGATAACGAACACCGCCGGGCCGTCGCCGGCATCGGCGTCGGAATAGTCGAGGCCGCAATTGTTGCAGCGCTTGCCGACGGTGAGGAAGCCGGAAAACAGCCGTCCTTCGCCGCAGCGCGGGCAGCATCCGTGCAGGCCGGCCGAGATCGGCTCAATGGGTGGCCAGATCGCCCTATCTTCACTCATGGATAGTCATGCTTTACGGCTCGATTTCGATCAGCGTTCCATCCGGCACCATAGTCCAGATTTCGTCCATGTCGCAGTCGGTAACCCCAATGCAGCCATCGGTCCAGTCGACCAATTGAAGCAGCCAGCCCGACCAGCCGAATCCGTTGGCCATTGATGGGGCGCCGAAAAGAAGAAAGGCGACCGCGTTGCCGCGACCGCCCTTCTGATTTGTCGGTTCGGTGAAAGCCGTCAGTGGCCTTCGATCACCGCGCCGACCGATCCCCAGACGTAGATCGATGCGAACAGGAACAGCCAGACCACGTCGACGAAGTGCCAGTACCAGGCAGCCGCCTCGAAGCCGAAATGCTGCTTGGGCGTGAAGTCGCCTTTCCAGGCGCGGATCAGGCAGACCAGCAGGAAGATGGTGCCGATGATGACGTGGAAGCCATGGAAGCCGGTCGCCATGAAGAAGGTGGCGCCGTAGATGGAATCCTTGAAGCCGAACGGAGCGTGCATGTACTCGTAGGCCTGCACCATGGTGAACAGCATGCCGAGGCCGACGGTCAGCACCAGGCCGTTGATCAGGCCCTTGCGGTCGCCATGGATGAGCGAATGGTGCGCCCATGTCACCGTGGTGCCCGACAGAAGCAGGATGATGGTGTTGTAGAGCGGCAGATGGAAGGGATCGAGGACTTCGAGACCCTTCGGCGGCCAGACGCCGCCAGTGAAAGCGGTGCGGGCGTAATTCTGCACTTCGCTCGGAAACAGGCTGGCATCGAAATAGGCCCAGAACCAGGCAACGAAGAACATCACTTCCGAAGCGATGAACATGATCATGCCGTAGCGCAGATGCAGCGACACGACGCGCGTGTGGTGGCCCTCATGCGCTTCCTTGATGGTGTCCGACCACCAGGCAAACATCGTGTAGAGGACGATGACGAGGCCGATGAAGAACAGCCATGGATTGGCGATGTTGTGGCCGAAAATCGGGAAATCGCCGTTCTTGAGATACTGCATCAGGGCGACGCCGCCGACTGCAGTCACCAGCGCGCCGATCGACCCCAGGAAGGGCCACGGGCTCGGGTTGACGAGATGGTAGTCGTGTTGTGGTTTTGCGTGCGCGTCTGCCATATCAACCCCCGAGATTTGCTTCGGTATCTGAAACTTTGCTGCTGCTGTCCGGCGTCGATGACGCCACCGGCTTGTTCTTTTGGACCGGGAACATGGTGTAGGACAGGGTGATCGTCTTCAAGTCCTTCAGTTCCGGCACGTTGACGATATCGGGATCCACATAGAACACGACCGGCATGTCCAGCGTCTCGCCGGGCTTCAGCGTCGTGTCGGTGAAGCAGAAACACTCGACCTTGTTGAAGTAGGGGCCCGCCAGTTCCGGCTGCACGTTGAAGGTGGCGCGGCCGGTAACGGCGCGGTCGAACTTGTTGGTGGCGCTGTAATGCGCCTGCGTGGTCTCGCCGATCTTGATGGTGACCGAGCGGGCGACCGGCTGGAACTGCCAGGGAATGCCGTTGGTGTTGGCGTCGAAGCGCACGGTGATGTCGCGGTCGAGGATGCGGCCGGCATATTGCTTTTCGGCGCGCTGCGTCGTGCCGCCATAGCCGGTGGCCTGGCAGAACATCTTGTAGAGCGGCACCGCGGCGTAGGCCATCCCGATCATGCCGCCGAAAAAGGCGACGCAGACGGCGGCGACGACGCGGTTGGTGTTCTTCTTCCTGGGATCGGTCACGGTCTGGCGGGTCATCATCGGCCTCATCCGGTATGGCCGAATTTCACGATGGTCGCGACGTAGAAGATGACGACCAGAATCGCCAGCGCGACGCCGATCGCCGCCGAACGGTTGCGCCGCGCCTTCTTCTGGCTTTCGGTCAGCGTGATCAGTTCAAGCTTCTTGTCGATCATGGTCATGCTCCACCGATGGCCAAAGCGCGACCGACGACATAGTCGGCAAGATAGATGGCGAAGATGGCGAAGAGGTAGAGCAGCGAATAGGCGAACAGAGCCTTGGCCGGCTTCATGACGCGGTCGCTATCGGTCATGCACAGCACTTTCCAGGCATACCAGACGAAGCCGGCGCCGAGAGCCACTGATGCGACGCCATAGAAGGCGGTAGTGAAACCGAGCACCCAGGGCAGCACGCCGATCGGCGCCAGGATCAGGGCGTAGGCAAAGATCTGGCGGCGGGTCGAGGCCTGGCCGGCAACGTTCGGCATCATCGGGATGCCGGCCTTGGCGTAGTCGTCGGACTTGAACAGCGCCAGCGCCCAGAAGTGCGGCGGCGTCCACAGGAAGATGATCAGGAACAGGACGAGGCTTTCCAGGCTCACCGTTCCGGTCACCGCGGCCCAGCCGATGACCGGCGGGATGGCGCCGGCGGCGCCGCCGATGACGATGTTCTGCGGCGTCGAGCGCTTCAGCCACATCGTGTAGACGACGGCGTAGAAGAAGATGGTGAAGGCAAGCAGCGCCGCCGACAGCCAGTTGACCAGCACGCCCAGCGTCATCACCGACAGCACCGAAAGCACAAGGCCGAAGCTCAGGGCTTCGCCGGGCAGGATGCGGCCGGACGGTACCGGGCGGCCGGCGGTCCGGCTCATCACCGCATCGATGTCGGCGTCGTACCACATGTTGAGCGCACCCGAGGCGCCGGCGCCGATGGCAATGGCCAGGATGGCGATCACCGCCAGCAGCGGGTTGATGGTCACGGGCGCAGCGACCATGCCGACAAAGGCCGTGAACACCACCAGCGACATGACGCGCGGCTTCAGCAGGGCGAAGAAATCGCCCGACGTGGCTTCCGACATGCGAAAGCCCGCTTCGTCAATCATTGGGTCGTCGACAAGGGCCATGCGTACATAAGTCCAATCATTCCGTTGGCCGAAAACCGCCGGCGGGCCGGCGGTTTCGTATTCGGGCTGCCTTACTTGATCTTCGGCAGCTGTTCCCACTGGTGGAAAGGCGGCGGCGAAGGCAGCTGCCATTCGAGCGTCGTTGCACCCTCGCCCCACGGGTTGGCGCCGGCGACGCGCTTCTTCTGGAAGGCCTCGAACACGCCATAGAGGAAGATCACCACGCCGACGGCCGATATATAGGAGCCGTAGGACGACACCATGTTCCAGCCGGCGAACGCGTCGGGATAGTCGATGGTGCGGCGCGGCATGCCGGCCAGGCCGAGGAAATGCTGCGGGAAGAAGATCAAATTGACGCCGACGAAGGTGACCCAGAAGTGGGTGTTGGCGATCACCGGCGAGTACATGTAGCCGGTCATCTTGGGGAACCAGTAGTACCAGCCGGCGAAGATGGCGAAGACCGCACCCAGCGACAGCACATAGTGGAAGTGGGCAATGACGAAATAGGTGTCATGCAGCGAGCGGTCGAGGCCGGCGTTGGCGAGCTGGACGCCGGTGACGCCGCCGACCGTGAACAGGAAGATGAAGCCCAGCGCCCACAGCATCGGCGTCTTGAACGAGATCGAGCCGCCCCACATCGTCGCGATCCAGGAGAAGATCTTCACGCCTGTCGGTACGGCGATGACCATGGTGGCGAAGACGAAGTAGCGCTGCGTGTCGAGCGACAGGCCGGTCGTGTACATGTGGTGCGCCCAGACGATGAAGCCGACGGCGCCGATCGCGACCATGGCGTAGGCCATGCCGAGATAGCCGAACACCGGCTTCTTCGAGAAGGTCGAGACGATGTGGCTGATGATGCCGAAGCCCGGCAGGATCAGGATGTACACTTCGGGGTGACCAAAGAACCAGAACAGATGCTGGAACAGGATCGGATCGCCGCCGCCATCCGGGGCGAAGAAGGTGGTGCCGAAATTGCGGTCCGTAAGCAGCATAGTGATGCCACCGGCCAGAACCGGAAGCGACAATAGCAGCAGGAAGGCGGTGATCAGAACCGACCAGGCAAATAGCGGCATCTTGTGCAGCGTCATGCCCGGCGCGCGCATGTTGAAAATGGTGGTGATGAAGTTGATGGCGCCGAGGATCGAGGACGCGCCGGCAATGTGGATCGACAGGATCGCCAGATCCATGGCTGGCCCGGGCTGGCCGGAGGTCGACAGCGGCGGATAGAGCGTCCAGCCGCCGCCAACGCCATAGGCGCCGGGCGCGCTCGGCATGAAAGCCGAAGCGATGAGCAGCAGGAAGGCCGGCGGCAGCAGCCAGAACGAGATGTTGTTCATGCGCGGGAAGGCCATGTCAGGCGCGCCGATCATGATCGGCACCATCCAGTTGGCGAAGCCGCCGATCAGCGCCGGCATGACCATGAAGAAGATCATGATCAGCGCGTGCGCGGTGCCGAAGGCGTTGTACATGCTCTTGCCGCCGTCGATGGCGGCATCGCCGTTCATGCCGTAGACCATCTGCGCCAGACCGGTGAATATCTGGATGCCCGGCTCCTGCAGCTCCATGCGGATGACGACCGAAAGCGCGCCGCCCACGATGCCCGCGAAGATCGCGAAGATCAGGTAGAGCGTGCCGATGTCCTTGTGGTTGGTGGAGTACACCCACCGGACCCAGCCATGATAGGGCTTGTGGTCGTGGTCGTCGTGAGCTGCAGCTTCTGCCATGGTCGGCTCCGTTCCCTAATTCTTGCTAACCCGCGGCATCAATTGCCGGCGGCCGCTACCTTGTTGGTACCGTCGACCTCGGCCATCAGCGCCTTGTTGGCGCCGGGGAGGTCGGTCTTGGCTGCTGCCAGCCAGGTCTTGTACTGCGCATCGGATACGACGCGGACGGCGATCGGCATGAAGGCATGGTCCTTGCCGCAGAGCTGCGAGCACTGGCCGTAATAGATGCCTTCCTTTTCCGCCTTGAACCACGTCTCGTTGGTGCGGCCGGGAACCGCGTCCATCTTGATGCCGAAGGCCGGAACGGCAAAGGAATGGATCACGTCGGCTGCGGTAACCAGGACGCGCGTCATGGTGTTGACCGGCACGACCATCTCGTTGTCGACCGCCAGCAGGCGCGGATAGACCTTGCGGTCTTCCTTGCCAATCGCGGCGCGGTCGGCGTCCTGCAGGATGGCCGAGTTGAAGGAGAGCGTGTTCTCGGTCTGGTACTCATAGTCCCAGTTCCACTGATTGCCCGTTACCTTGACGGTCAGCTTGGCCTCTTCCGGCGGCGTGTACTGCGCCGTCAGCAGCTGGAACGAGGGAATGGCGATGAACAGCAGGACGACGACCGGCCCGACTGTCCAGATGATCTCGATCAGCGTGTTGTGGCTGGTCTTGGACGGAACCGGGTTTTTGCTGGCGCGGAACCTGAAGATGCACCAGGCGAGAAGCGCCAGAACCAAAGCAGTGATCGGGACGACGAACCACATCGTGTAGTTCCCGAACCACTCGATCTGCCGCATCATGTCTGTCGCCGGCGGCTGAAAAGTCATCTCCCACGGCTGCGGCTGGGCCGCATGGGCGGAGGCACCGGCGAAAAATGCGGCGGCGGCGCCTGCCGTTGCCATCAATTTGGCGCTTGCTGGGAATTTTCTCATCGCCCTCTTCATCTCCCGGTTCCTCGCGATCGCGACGCAAGAATATCGAACAATGCCGGGATGGGAATCCCGGACAGTCCCAAGGGTGGTTCAAACCATACTCTATTTCCCTCCGCAAGAAAGGAGCGGGCGAAACCGTGCGGCATTTTTGCGCGCAAGTGCTGCCGTGCTGTTTCGACGGCCTCGTGGCCCGCGCGGGTCGTCGACAGACAGGCTATGCGGGCTTGTGTCCGGAATGCGCCCGACGGTCGCAATTCGGGCGAATTTGCTAGGGAAAAGCGCATTATTGCGCCTGCCGGGGCTGACCGGCGGTCGCCCTATCCTTTACTTGGCCTTGGCGCGGCTTAAAGTGCCGTGATTCGCAATGGAGCCGTCATGACCTCTTGGCTTTCGAGAAACGCCTGGCATTCGAAGAGCGCCTGGCATTCGAAAAGCGCTTGGCTTTCGAGAAGCGGGGCGAAGGTCGTTTTTCTCGCCGCCCTGATCGGTATCGGCTCGTCCGCAACCGGCGTCGCCAATGCAGCGCAGCCCAGCGGCACGGTCAAGTCAACGCATGGCGCGTGGTCGATCATCTGCGACACGCCGGCCGGCGCCACCTCGGAACAATGCGTGATGATGCAGAACGTCGTTGCCGAGGATCGCCCGGAAATGGGACTGTCCGTCGTCGTCCTGCGCACCGCCGACAACAAGGCCGAGATCCTGCGCGTGCTGGCTCCGCTCGGCGTTCTGCTGCCCAATGGCCTGGGCCTCAATGTCGACGGCAAGGATATTGGCCGCGCCTATTTCGTGCGCTGCTTCCAGGACGGCTGCTATGCCGAGGTCATTCTCGAAAAGCCGCTGCTCGATACGCTGAAGACCGGGACGTCGGCCACGTTCATCGTCTTCCAGACGCCGGAAGAAGGCATCGGCATCCCCGTCGACCTCAAGGGCTTCGCCGACGGTTTTGCCGCCCTGCCCTGAGCTTGATGCTTGCGAAACCGTCTTTCCTCACAATTCCCACGGGTTTGATCTTTGGCTGTGGGGGTCATCATGCGTGCTTGTTCTTTGCTTTTGTCGACCGGTCTAATCCTGACCGGCGCCGTTTCCGTCGCCTTTGCCGAGGATTCCGAAATCATCACGGCGCCCGATCCGGCCGTCATTTTCGAGCTTGCGAAAGGCTATGGCTCGGCCAAGATGGACAAGGACGACGGGGCGATCCGATGGTCTCGGGCCGGCTTCAGGGCATGAAATATGTCATCTACTTCTATGGCTGCGAAAACCATGAGAAGTGCAAGTCGATCCAGTTCTCCTCGGGCTATACCGACCCTTCACGGCCGACCAGGCCAATGAATGGAACAAGAAATATCGCTGGGTGAAGGCCTTTTCGGGTGACGGGTCGAACTTCAAGATGGATGTCATGTTCAGGGGCGGGGTTACCCGCTCCTACCTGCTGCGGATCGTCATTGCGGATTGTGCAGGCGCGTCTTCGCGCCTACATCGTGGCAACACCATTCCTCTTGTGAGCGGACCTGCCATGAACAGCCTGACCGGCCAATTCGACATTTCAGACGATCGCATCAAGCGGATCGTCGCCGACACACTGAACGGCGCCGACGACGGCGAACTGTTCCTCGAATACAGCGAGAGCGAAGCGCTGATGTTCGACAATGGCAGGCTGAAGACCGCCAATTTCAACACTGACCAGGGTTTTGGCCTTCGCGCCGTGGCCGGCGAGGCCAGCGGCTACGCCCATTCCAGCGATCTTTCCGAGGCGTCGCTGCTGCGCGCCGCCGACGTCGTCTCGACCGTCAAGGGCGGCTATTCCGGCACGCTTGCCGGGGCGCCCGCGCGCACCAACCGCCATCTCTATGGCGAGGAGAACCCGATCCCCTCGCCTTCCTTCGAGGTCAAGGCCAAGCTGTTGCAGGAGATCGACGCATGGCTGCGTGCCGAGGACCCGCGCGTGCGCCAGGTGACGGCCTCGCTCGCGGCGTCCTGGCAGCATGTCGAGATCGTGCGCGCCGACGGCCAGATCGTGCGCGACATCCGCCCGCTGGTCCGCATCAACGTTTCCGTCGTCGTCGGCGACGGCGACCGCCAGGAAAGCGGTTCCTATGGCATGGGCGGGCGCAAGGCGTTCGGCGAGTTCCTGGTCGAGGACGCCTGGAAGCATGCGGCCAGGGAGGCGCTCAGGCAGGCGCTGGTCAATCTCGAAGCCATTCCCGCGCCGGCCGGAACGTTCGACATCGTTTTGTCCAGCGGCTGGCCGGGCGTCATGCTGCATGAGGCTGTCGGCCACGGGCTGGAAGGCGACTTCAACCGCAAGAAGACGTCCGCCTTCGCCGGCCTGCTGGGCCAGCAGGTGGCGGCCAAGGGCGTTACCGTGGTCGATGACGGCACCATGCCGGAGCGGCGGGGTTCGCTGACCGTCGACGATGAAGGCACGCCTTCGGCCCGCAATGTGCTGATCGAGGACGGCAAGCTTGTCGGCTACATGCAGGACCGCCAGAACGCCCGGCTGATGGGCATGAAAGCCACGGGAAACGGCCGGCGCGAAGGCTATGCGCACCAGCCGATGCCGCGCATGACCAACACCTATATGACGGCGGGCGACATGGAGCCGGACGAGATCATCGCCTCGGTCAAGAACGGCATCTATGCCGTATCCTTCGGCGGCGGCCAGGTCGACATCACGTCAGGCAAGTTCGTGTTCGGCTGCACCGAGGCCTACATGATCGAGAACGGCAAGGTGACGCAGCCGATAAAGGGCGCCATGCTGATCGGCAACGGACCGGACGCCATGCACCGTGTGTCGATGATCGGCAACGACATGAAGCTCGACACCGGCATCGGCATGTGCGGCAAGGCCGGACAAGGCGTGCCGGTCGGCGTCGGCCAGCCGCATCTCAGGATGAACCAGATGACCGTCGGCGGCACCAGGGTTTGAGCGAGGAGACGCCAATGGGCTTGAATAGTTCCCCTCACAGGGATATCTTACCTTTGTCTTACACAAGGGTAATACCGCAATGGGTGCAATAGAAAAGCTTATAACGACCGTCTCGACGAAGGGACAAGTCATCCTGCCCAGCGCTATCCGCAAACGGAGGGACTGGGGCGCGGGCACGCGCCTGCAGGTCGAAGACACACCGGACGGTGTACTTTTGAGACCGGCGCCTGCCTTTGCCCCGACACGACCAGAAGATGTCTTTGGTGTCCTGCCGCACAGTGGCAGACCGAAGACCTTGGAGGAGATGGACGCGGCCGTCCTTGCTGAAGCACGGCGGCGCCATGCTCGCGATTGATACCAACGTTGTCGTCAGGTATCTGACGAACGACGATCCCGAGCAGTCCCCGCGAGCCCGGCGGCTGATCGACGGTCAGGCCGTTTTCGTCGCCGTCACGGTGATCCTGGAGGCTGAGTGGGTGCTGCGCAGCGGCTATGGTTATGATCAGGCCTCGATCGTCGATGCACTGCGGGTGTTCGGCGGGCTTCCCACTATCGAGATAGAGGATGCTGCGATGGTCTCTTCCGCGGTCGATCTAGCCGAGACGGGAATGGATTTCGCCGATGCGCTCCATCTGGGCAAGTCCTCGCACTGCTCAGCATTTGTGTCCTTCGACCGTAAGTTCATCAAGGCCGCACAAGCGGCCGGGTACGAAAGCGTTCGCGAAGGCTAGTTTGCCAGCCGGCTACGTCTTGCGGGGGGCGGCAAACTCAAGCACGGCCTTGTGAAAATCGGCGGATTAACGTCGCCGTTTCGGCTTCTCCAGCAGCGCCACGGCCTCGACATGCGGCGACCACAGGAACTGGTCGATGGGCGTGACGCTCTTCAAGATGTAGCCGCCGTCAATCAGGATGCGCAGGTCTCGTGCCAGCGTCACCGGATTGCAGGAGACGGCGGCGACGAACGGCACATCCGAGCGGGCGATCTGCTTCGACTGGTCCTCGGCGCCGGCGCGCGGCGGGTCGAAGACGACGCCATCGAAAGCATTCAGCTCCTTGAACGTCAGCGGCCGCCGGAACAGGTCGCGGCGTTCGCCGGTTACCCGCTTCAGGCCGGTGGCGAAGCGCGATCCGCGGTCGAGCGCCGAAAGGGCTGCCGCGTCGCCTTCGACCGCGTGGACTTCGGATTTGGCCGCCAGCCGAAGCGCAAAGCTGCCGCAGCCGGCGAAAAGATCCGCGACTTTCCTGGCACGCTTCAGATGTCCGCCAACGAGATCGGCCATCGTCTGTTCGGCGGCTTGCGTTGCCTGCAGGAAGGCGCCAGGCGGTATGGCGACAGCGACGGTGCCGAACATGACCACCGGCTTTTTCGGCTCGATGACAATCTCGTCGTCGATCGAAAGCCGGGCAAAGCCATTGGCCATGATGAAGTTGGAGGCGACCCGGCGCTGGTTCTCGCCCAGCTTGCCCGACTCATAGACAGCGACGTCAAGCCCCGAGCCCGTCACAGTGACCGCCATCCGGAACGATTTGGTGGTGGCGCAAACCAGGTCGGCGACCGACCTCAAGCGATCGAGCGCGGCAACGATCTCCGGCAGCGAGATCGGACATTCCTCGATGGGGATGATTTCCGGCGACAGATGGCGATGGAAGCCAAGCAGCATGCCTGTGTCGGCGCGCCTGGCGGCAAGCACGACGCGGCGGCGTGTGTGTGGCGCACACGGCACCAGGGCGCCGATGTCGCCGGCAATGCCTTTCAAGGCATGCACGACCTTGTCGCGTTTCCATTGCTGGTAAGCGTCGGCTTGCAGATGCTGGACGGCGCAGCCGCCACATTCGGTGAAATGCCGGCAGGCCGGATCGATACGCAGCGGCGACGTCTCCAATACCGCCATCAGCATGGCGCGATCCCTCTCGCGCGCGGCGGTGACGGTCTCGCCGGGCAGGGTGAAGGGAATGAACAGCTCGCCGGTTTCCGTCTCGGCGACGCCGTCGCCCTGCGAACCCAGTCTCTTGATGGTGAAGCCCGTGCTCATCGGTCCTTGGTCCCGGCATCCTTGGTCCCGGCATCCTTGATCCCGGCAAGCAGGAATTCGCGGTTGCCGTCCCCGCCTTCGATCGGCGACATGTGCAAGCCCAATGTACGCCAGCCAGGGACGCCTTCGAGCCATTCCTGCAGCAAGCCGGCCACACGGGCGGCGTCATAAGGGTCTTTCAAAAGACCGCCCTTGCCGATCGCCTCGCGGCCGGCCTCGAATTGCGGCTTGACCAGAAACACCGCACGAGCGCCGTCCCGTGCCAATGCCAACGCCGGTGGCATCGCCAGTTTCAACGAGATGAAGCTTACATCGGAGACGATGAAATCGGGGATACGGCCGCCGAGATCGGCAGCCGCGAGCTCGCGAGCGTTGAGGCCCTCGATAACCGTCACGCGCGGGTCGCCCGCAATGTCGGGATGCATCTGGCCGTGGCCGACATCGATGGCCGTGACATGGGCCGCGCCGCGTTCGAGCAGCACCTGGGTGAAGCCGCCTGTCGAGGCGCCGATATCGAGAGCTTCACTGCCCGCGGGATCGAGACTGAAATGGTCGAGCCCGGCGATCAGCTTCAGCGCCGCGCGTGAGACATAACCCTGCGCCGGGTCGTCGATGACGATGAGACAGCGCGGCAGAACCGTCTGGCCGGGCTTGCGGGCGACCACGCCGTCGACCATCACGGTGCCGCGCTCGACCGCGTCGCGGGCGCGCGAGCGGCTCGCAAACAGGCCGCGCTGGACGAGCAATTCGTCGAGCCGCTGGCGTGTGCTGGCTGGCAGAGGGGAGTTCATCGGCCTTCATGGCGAAAGCCGGCCGCGAAGGCAAGGACATTGGCATGGGAGGACGTCGAGACCCGGGCCGCAAGCCAGTCCGCCCGGTTGAATAGCGCAGCCAGTCCGGCAAGATGTAGAGGCTCAGGCAATGCGGAGGAAGACGAATGCTGACGGGAACCTGCCATTGCGGCGCCGCCCACTGGACGCTGGAAGGCGATCCCGGCCCGATCACGGCCTGCAATTGCACGCTTTGCCGCCGCTATGGCACGCTCTGGGCCTATGACTTTGTCGACGAGCGTATCCGGCTTGCGGGGCCTGTGCAGTCCTACACCCGCGCCGGCAAGGAGACGCCGTCGCTGGAAATCCTGTTTTGCCCGACATGTGCCTGTGTGCTTGCCTGGCGCGGTTTGCGCCGCAGCGACAGCAGCCGCACGCGTATCGCCGTCAATGTCAGGCTGGCACCGCCTGAGGCGGTCGCCGACCTGCCGATCGACCATTTCGACGGGCTGGACACTTATGACGACCTGCCGCGCGATGGGCGCTGCGTGCGCGATATGTGGTTTTAGAAGATCGTCCGTGAGACCTGCCGTTCAACGGCCGGCATCAGGCCGTCGCTTCCGTCATCTGAAGCCTGCTTGCGCGGGCGCTCGACAGCAACGACTGGTGCGTCCGGCACGACGACAAGCTGCGGCACCTGCTTGTAGGAAAAAGCGCCCCTGATATCGCCCATCTTGCGGGCGACGATGCCTGCCACCGCCTGTTCGAGCTTGCGGTCATAGCGCGTCTCGGCCATGGCCGGCGCGGCGATGACGGCCAAAAGGGCCGCGCCGCACAGAAGCGTTCGCATTGTTTTTAACTCCCTGCCTAGAGGCAGTTCTAGCAGGGCGGCGTTGAAAAACGGCCAAAAGAGACGGTAAGCGAAACGCCAAAGAGAAGCGTTAACAAAGTGTTAAGCTTGCACAGGCAACTGCTTCAGCTGCGTGAGGTTTGATTCAGGCGCGCTGCGCGCGCGCGGAATGGCCGAGCGCGACGAACACGGTGCGCACGATGCCGGCCGCGTCGAGCCCGGCATCGGCATACATTTTTTCCGGCTTGGCGTGGTCGGTGAACTCGTCTGGCAGCACCAGCGGCCGAACTTTCAGACCGCTTTCCAGCAGGCCTTCATGGGCGAGGAACTGCAGCACGTGGCTGGCGAAACCGCCGACAGCGCCCTCTTCCACCGTCACCAGCACTTCGTGCGAGCGGGCAAGACGGCGGATCAAATCCTCGTCGAGCGGCTTGGCGAAACGGGCGTCCGCAACCGTTGTCGACAATCCGGCCGCGCCGAGTTCCTCGGCCGCCAGCAGGCAATCCTGCAGCCGGGTGCCAAAGGACAGAAGCGCCACCTTGGTGCCTTCCCTGACGATGCGGCCCTTGCCAATTTCGAGCACCGAGCCGCGCTCCGGCATGTCGACGCCGACGCCATTGCCGCGCGGATAGCGGAAGGCGATCGGGCCTTCGTCATAATAGCCGGCGGTGCGCACCATGTGGCGAAGCTCCGCCTCGTCGGCGGCCGCCATCACCACGAAGCCCGGCAGCGTCGCCAGGAAGGTGGTGTCGAAGGCGCCGCAATGAGTGGCGCCGTCGGCGCCGACGAAACCGGCGCGGTCGATCGGGAAACGCACCGGCAGTTTCTGGATCGCCACATCATGGACGACCTGATCGTAGGCGCGCTGCAGGAAGGTCGAATAGATGGCGGCGAAGGGCTTGTAGCCCTCGCTGGCGAGGCCGGCGGCGAAGGTCACGGCATGTTGCTCGGCAATGCCGACATCGAAGGTCCGGGTCGGAAACGCTTCGCCGAACAAATCGAGGCCGGTGCCGTTCGGCATGGCGGCGGTGACGGCGACGATGCGGTCGTCCAGGCGGGCCTCCTGGACCAGGCTCTCGGCGAACACCTTGGTGTAGGCCGGCGCATTGGCCGGGGCCTTGGTCTGCGCGCCGGTGATGACGTCGAACTTGTTGACGCCGTGATATTTGTCGGCCGCGGCCTCGGCCGGCGCGTAGCCCTTGCCCTTCTGGGTCACGACATGGATCAGCACCGGGCCGTCGGCATGGTCGCGGACGTTCTTCAGCACCGGGATCAGATGCTCGAGATTGTGGCCGTCGATCGGGCCGATATGGTAGAAGCCAAGCTCCTCGAACAGCGTGCCGCCGGTGACGTAGCCGCGCGCATGCTCGACCGCCCGCTTGATGGCGCGATCGGCACGCTTGCCGAGATAGGAGGTCAGTTTCTTGCCGAAATCGCGCAGGCCAAGATAGGTCTTGCCAGAGGCAAGCCGCGCCAGATAGGCGCTCATGGCGCCGGTCGGCGGCGCGATCGACATGTCGTTGTCGTTGAGAATGACGATCAGGCGAGCATCGAGCGCGCCGGCATTGTTCATGGCTTCATAGGCCATGCCGGCAGACATGGCGCCGTCGCCGATGACGGCAATGACATTGTTGTGGCCGCCGGAGAGGTCGCGCGCCATGGCCATGCCGAGGCCAGCGGAAATGGAGGTCGAGGAGTGCGCGGCGCCGAACGGGTCGTATTCGCTCTCGGCGCGACGGGTGAAGCCGGACAGGCCGCCTTCTTGCCTGAGCGTGCGGATGCGGTCGCGGCGGCCGGTCAGGATCTTGTGCGGATAGGCCTGGTGGCCGACATCCCAGATCACGCGGTCTTCCGGCGTGTTGAAGACATAGTGCAGCGCCACCGTCAGTTCGACGACACCGAGGCCGGCGCCGAGATGCCCGCCCGTATGCGAGACGGCATCGATCAGCTCCGCGCGCAGCTCCGAGGCCAGCTGCGGCAGCTCGCTTTCGTCAAGCTTCTTCAGGTCGGCTGGAATGCGGACCTTGTCGAGAAGCGGCGTATGCAGCGTTGCGTTCACTGTTAAAGGCCTGCTCAGCTATGATGCGCGTCGATCATGGCGAAATATGCCTGCGTCGCCCGAATGTAAATGCGTGTCAGTGACGCGGGTGATGCTGACGTTAATTGTCCGGTAACGGAATGAACTCTTCCTCATCTCCAGGAACGATATCGAAGCGGCCCGTCTTCCATTCCTGCTTGGCCTCTTCGATGCGTTCCTTCGACGACGAGACGAAGTTCCACCAGATGTGGCGCGGAGAGCCGAGCGAAGCGCCCCCGAAGAGCATGAAATGGGCGCCGCGCTCGGACGACACGACGATCTCGTCACCAGGCCGGAACACCAGCAGCCGTTCGGCCGGAAAACGGTCGCCCGAAACCGAGACATCGCCGTCCAGCGTGTAGATGGCGCGTTCCTCGGCGTTGGCGGGAATTTTGACGCTGGCGCCGGGCGCCAGCCTCAGATCGGCGTAGAGCGTCTCGGTGTCGGCTCTTACCGGCGAGCGCAGTCCCTGGAAATCGCCGATCACCACGCGGCCGGAAACACCTTCGGCGTCGATCTCGGGCAGAAGGAGCGCGGCCGTGTTCTCGAACACCGGCGCCACTTCCTCCTTGCCGTCGGGCAAAGCCAGCCATGTCTGCAGGCCGGAGACCGACATTGGCGCGCCGCGCAGTTCTTCGGGCGTGCGCTCGGAATGGACGATACCGCGGCCGGCGGTCATCAAATTCACGTCGCCCGGCTGGATGACCATCTCGGTGCCGAGCGAATCGCGGTGCCTGATATTGCCGTCGAACAGATAGGTGACGGTGGAAAGCCCGATATGCGGGTGCGGGCGCACATCCATCGCCTGCCCGGCGCGCAAGATGGCCGGCCCCATGCGGTCGAAGAAGATGAAGGGACCAACCAGCCGCCGCTTTGCCGTCGGCAGAGCGCGGCGAACCTGGAAGCCGCCAATATCCTTGGCGTTTGGAATGACCATGAGCTCGATCTGGTCGCTGGCGAAGGCATCGCCAGGCTCAGGGTCCTTGCCGGGGAAGAAACTCATCTGGATGTCCTCAGGCGAAGCGGAGCGCCGATTTGGCTTTTGCCTTGGCCGCCACCTCTTCGCGATTGCGCGGATGATGCGTGGTTTCCAGCGAATGCAGCAATTCATGCGCCGATTCGGCGATCGCCTCGACGGCACGGTCGAAGGCCGCCTGGTTGCGCTGCGAGGGCCGCGTCGTTCCGCTCAGTTTGCGCACGAATTGAAGCGCGGCGTCGCGGATCTCGTCATGGGTCGCCGGCGGCTCGAAATTGAACAGGGTCTTGATGTTTCTGCACATGCTTGAACTCCTATCTGCTTTATGCCCGCCCCATTCCACTACTCCGCGTCGAGCGGCTCCGTTCCCACCGGTTTGCCATCACGCGACAGCCTGATCTTCTCGACCTTGTCTTCGGCGGCCTTCAGCAGCCGGTCGCAATGGGCCTTCAGCGCCTCGCCGCGCTCATAGATCTTGATCGACTGGTCGAGCGGCACGTCGCCGCGTTCCAGATCATCGACAATCTTTTCCAGCGCGTCGAGTGCCTGCTCGAAGCTCATCGCCTTGACGTCTTCGTTTGCTTCGCCAGCCATACTTTATCCCTTCATCAGCCGCCCGACATGGGCAGCGACCGAAAATGCCAATCCCTGCAGATCGTAGCCGCCCTCGAGCAGGCTGACGAGCCGATTGCCGCTGTGGCGCCCGGCGCGTTCCAGCAACTGGCCGGTCGCCCAGTCGAAATCGTCCTCGCTGAGGTTGATCTCGGCCAACGGATCGCGATGGTGAGCGTCGAACCCTGCGGAAATGATGATCAGATCGGGCGCGAAATTGTCGAGTGCCGGCAGGACGCGCGACAGCAAGGCATCGCGAAACATGTCCGAGCCGGTCTGCGGCGCCAGGGGCGCGTTGACGATGTTGCCGGCGCCGGTTTCGTTTTTAGCCCCGGTGCCGGGATAGAGCGGCATCTGGTGCGTCGAACAATAGAGCACCGAGGGATCGTCCCAGAAAATGTCCTGCGTGCCATTGCCGTGATGCACGTCCCAGTCGACGATGGCGACACGCTCGGCGCCGTGTTTCTTCTGCGCGTAGCGGGCCGCGATCGCCGCGGTGTTGAACAGGCAAAAGCCCATGGCCGTGGTCTTTTCGGCATGATGGCCGGGCGGACGCGCGGCGACGAAGGCATTGGCAACGCTGCCCTCGAAGACGTCGTCGACGGCAGCGTTGGCCGCACCGATGGCAGTGACCACCGCCTGCCAGCTTTTCGGGCTGGCGCTGGTGTCGGCGTCGATCGAGGCAATGCCGCTTTCAGGGATCGCGGCGCGGACGCGGGCGACGAAATCCTCGGGGTGGGCGTAGAGGATTGTGGCCTCGTCGCCTTGCGGCGCCGTTACCCGATCGAGTGCGGTGAAGGCCTCGTCGTCGAGCACGCGCTCGATAGCGCGCAAGCGGTCCGGCCGCTCCGGATGACCGGGGGGCGTCAGATGTTCGAGGAAGATCGGATGGGTGTAGAGCCTGGTGACCATGACCCGATATAGGCGCGCCCGGCCGCTTTGACCATGGTTTGACGCCTCACCGCCCCGACGTTCAACAGGGATTACACCACGGGCGCGGGCTGCGTCCAGCGCGAGCCGCCGAAGGAAGCCACCGCCTTGTCCCTGAGTTCCCTGAACTTGGACGACGCCTCGGCCAGCCGCTGGTCCCATTCGGCGTTCGGCACCTGGCCTTCGATGGTCTTGAAATAGACCTGCATCAGGCAGGCGATGGCGAAGGGTTCGATGAAGGCCGCCTTGAAGGCCCAGGCAAGGAGGATGGCGAGCACGAAGGCCCAGCCGCCGAGCTGCCCCGGAATGAACCACATGATGGCGGCGGCCGGCGCCAGCATCAAAAGGAAGATGACGAAGGACACACCCCACATGATGACCGCCAGCCAGACGGCGTTCTTGACCATGGTCTTGCCGTTCTGGGCATAGAGCACGACGCCTTGCCGGGCGGTTTCGAAGGGCGACGAGGAATTGATACGGATGTTGTAGCCGAGGATGATCTCGTCGACATAGGTCAGCGACAGGCGGATGACCGTATTGATGAAAGCGACCAGGCCGCCGAGGCCCGGAATGGGCAGGAAGGCGGCGATGCCGCCGATCAGGCCGGTGATGGCGCGGATGGCGCCCTTGACCAGCTGGTCGACCACGAAAAGGATGTTGGCCTCGGCGAAACGTTCCTTCACCACACCCTTGGCGTAGGCGATCTGGTCCTGGCCATTGGGAATCTCGCGGCCATCGATCAACTGGACCATGACGGCGATATGGCCGGCCTTGACGACGTAGAGGATGTATTCGCGGATCCAGTAGAGCGCGATCGAAACGATGCCGATGCCGACGATGCCGCCCCACAGTGCAAAGGAAAGCGGCCCGTCGGGATCGGTGGAGATATGGCCGACGCCATAGCCGACCGAGGCGCCGCTGCCGGTCGCCACGATATAGGCGAGCGTGATGCCGAAATAGACGATCATGCGAAAGACGATGAATGGCCATGTCCTGATCATGATGGACACCGACCTGCCGATTTCGAAATCCCACATGCGCCCGAATCTCCCCTCAGAGATGGACGGCGAGGATGAACCCGGGCCGGGAATTGTCAATCTCGGCAAATGCCGGGTCTCGGCCGACCAGATTTCAGGCCGGCTGCGAACCCTGTTTTTTGAGAAGGCCTTCAAGCAGTTGCTGGAAGGCTGCCACCACGGTCTTCGACGTCGCTTCGGGGTCGTTCGAATTGGCGATGCGCTGCGCCGCCTGGCTGCTGGCGCCGTTGATCAGCCGGGCGGCGGTTTCGGGGTCGAAGCCGGGGACGACCACCCCCTCCTGCTGCAGAGCCGTCAGATGATCGGTCATCGAGCCGACGCAGGCATTGGCGTTCGGCCATTGCGCCGGATCGCCGAGCACAGCCGGACCGTCGCGAAACATGATGCGCTGGATTTCCGGCTCCAGCGCCATTTCGATATAGGTCGTGCATTCGTCGACGAAACGCTGCCAGCGGCTTGGCGCCCGCGACGCAATCTCATGGATGCGGACGGCCATCTCGCCATCGATTTCGGCGATGACGGCCTGCAGCAGGCCCTTCTTGTCGCCGAAATGATGATAGAGCGCACCGCGCGTCAGCCCGGCCGAGGCGGTGAAGTCGTCCATCGACGCGTCGGCATAGCCGATCGTGCCGAAAGCGTGGCGGGCCGCCGTGATCAGCTTGGCGCGCGTTTCGGCAATCATCTCCTTGCGGGGTCTGTGCATGGTTCTGGCCTTATTCACATACGCTTCGTATGCCAATTGACATACGCGGCGTATCGACTACCTATATTCATACGCACCGTATGTAATTGTCGAATTGGCCTTTGTCGAGGAACCAGCCATGCAAAACCCATACTCGGAAATCTTTCGTGCCCCTGGAGCCAAGGGGTTTGCCGCCGCGGGCTTCCTCGCGCGGCTGCCGATCGCCATGGCGCCGATCGGCATCGTGGCCATGCTGTCGCAGACACGTGGCGAATACTGGCTGGCGGGAGCTGTCTCGGCGACGTTCGCGCTGAGCAACGCTTTCGTGGCGCCGCAGATATCACGGCTGGTCGATCGCCTCGGCCAGACGCGGATCGTGATTCCGACCACCATCCTCACCGTGCTCGCCTTCGCGGTGCTGATTGCCGCAGCCAATCAGGACTGGCCGGTGTGGACGCTGTTTGTGTCGGCACTGGCGGCCGCCGCCATGCCCAGCATGCCGGCGATGGTGCGCGCGCGCTGGACCGAGATTTTTCGCGGCCGGCCGCAGATGAACACCGCATTCGCCTTCGAATCGGCGGCGGACGAACTCGTCTACATTGCAGGCGCATCGCTGTCGGTGGGCTTGAGTGCCGCTCTGTTCCCGGAAGCCGGTGTCCTGGTCAGCACGCTATTCCTCGCCCTTGGCTCGGCAGCCTTCATCCTGCAGCGTTCGACCGAACCACAAGTGCGGCCGGTGGACCATGTCTCGAGCGGCTCGGCAATCCGGCTCAGGCCGGTGCAGATCATCACCTTCGCCCTGATCTTCGTCGGCGCCACCTTCGCGACGACGGAAGTGACCACGGTGGCGATCACCAAGGAACTCGGCCAGCCGGGCGCCGCCAGCCTCGTCATCGGCGTCTATGCGCTGGGATCGTTCGTGCTCGGCCTCGTCGTCGGTGCGCTCAACCTGAAAGCGGCGCTGCAGCGCCAGTTGGCCCTCGCGGTCGCCCTCGTCGCGCTCGGCACGCTGCTGCCGCTCACCGCCGACACGGTGCCGCTGCTGGCGCTGACCGTTTTCATCAGCGGCGTGGCGATCTCGCCGACCTTCATCACCGCCTTCGGCCTGATCGAGCGGCACGTGCCGGAAGCGATGCTGACCGAAGGCATCACCTGGGTGATGACCGGCATCGGCATCGGCATGGCGCTCGGGTCGTTTGCCGCCGGCGCGGTGGTGGATGAGTTCGGCGCCAGGAACGGGTTCTGGGTCTCGGTGGCGGCCGGCGTCATCGCATTGGTCACGGTGTTGCTGGGCCAGCGCAGCCTGGCCACCCACACATGCGAGCTGGACGGATGCGACGCTGCCGCCGTTCCCGCGGAGTGAGGATAGGCCTGACGTTGGCTTTGGAGACCACCGCAAACGTTCGGAATTAGGTGAGGCCTCTGGCGTCGTCATCCACGGGCGAAGCGGGAGCGAAGCGGACGCGCAGACCCGAGGAGCCATTCCGTTACCGTAGGGTGCAGCGGAGCAGAATTCTGCACCGTTGCAACGCGTCGAAGTCGCGGCATGGATCCTATGGTCTGCGCCGCGTCGCTTCGCTCCTTGCTTCGCCATAGGATGACGAACGCGTGGAGGCTTCAGCAAATCGCAGAAGCAGGCGACCTGCCCGCGCAATTTTTTCGGCAGCGTCGCTCTTGCGCGACGAACTAGATAATCTCGGTCTTGGCGATATGTATGCCAAAGCCTTCAAGCCCGACATAGTGGCGCTCGCGCGAGGCGATCAGGTTGATCGAGGAAATGCCGAGGTCCTTCAGGATCTGGGCGCCGAGGCCGATTTCTCGCCACTCGTTCTCACGGCGGCGGGCCTCTTCGTGGTCCTCACGGTCGGCACTCATCGGCCGGTTGCGCTCCTGATGGGCGACGCCGACCGAACCCTCCCGGAGATAGACGATGACGCCGCGCTTGCGTTCGCCCATCGCCTTCATAATGGCGTCGAGCCGGTGGCTGGTGCCGAACACGTCGGTCACCACATCCTCGGAATGCAGCCGCACCGGCACGTCCTCGCCGTCACGGATGTCGCCGAAAACGACCGCGACATGGTGCATGGAATCCCAGGGCAGCGTGTAGGTGAAGACCTGTGCCTTGCCGCCGAGTGTGTCGATTTCGGAGCAGGCGACGCGTTCGACCAGCGTTTCCTTGCGCTGCCGGTAGGCGATGAGGTCGGCGACCGAGACCTGCTTGAGGCCGTGTTCCTCGGCAAAGCTCGCCACCTGCGGGCCGCGCTTGACGGTGCCGTCGTCATTGACCAACTCCGAGATCACGCCAACCGGCGGCAGGCCGGCAAGTTTGCACAAGTCAACCGCGGCTTCGGTATGGCCCGAGCGCATCAGCACGCCGCCTTCCCTAGCGATCAGCGGGAAGATGTGGCCGGGCCGGACGAAATCCGAACCGCCGACATTGCCGTTGGCCAGGTTGCGCACGGTCAGCGTGCGGTCCTCGGCCGAAATGCCGGTGGTGGTGCCATGCTTGAAATCGACGCTGACGGTAAAGGCCGTGGTGTGGGCGGAATCATTGTCGGCGACCATCGGCTGCAGATTGAGCCGCTTGGCCTCCTCGCGCGGCATCGGCGTGCAGACGATGCCGGAGGTGTGACGGATGATGAAGGCCATTTTCTCCGGGCTGCAATGCACGGCGGCAACGATCAGGTCGCCCTCGTTCTCACGCCCGTCATCGTCCATGACGACGACGATCTCGCCGCGTTCGAAGGCGCGTATGGCTTCGACGATTTTCTTCTGATCGTATGGCATTGGCTCGCTTCGCTCGCAGGGAATAGGGTTGGGCAGTAGGAGTTAGGGAAGGAAGGACGGGCTGGCCTATTGCCTAATCCCTACTGCCTAATCCCTGGCCTGTCTGTCCCCGGTGCCGCAGATAATGGTCCGCGATGGCGCAGGCAACCATGGCTTCGCCGATCGGCACGGCACGGATGCCGACGCAGGGATCGTGGCGGCCCTTGGTCATGACGTCGACGTCGTTGCCGTCCTTGTCGATGGATTTGCGCGGCGTCAGGATCGACGAGGTCGGCTTGACGGCGAGGCGGGCGACGATCGCCTGGCCGGTCGAGATGCCGCCCAGAATGCCGCCGGCATTGTTGGACAGGAAGACCGGCTTGCCGTCATTGCCGATGCGCATCTCGTCGGCATTCTGTTCGCCGGTGATGCGGGCGGCCTCGAAGCCGTTGCCGATCTCGACGCCCTTGACGGCGTTGATCGACATCAGGCCGGACGCGATGTCCTGGTCGAGCTTGGCGTATATCGGCGCGCCAAGGCCGGCTGGCACGCCGTCGGCGACGATCTCGATAACCGCGCCGACCGAGGAGCCGGATTTGCGGATGCCGTCGAGGTATTGCGTGAAGACGGGAACGGACGCCGGATCGGGGGTGAAGAACGGGTTTTCGGCGTCACCGATGAAATTCCAGTTCCAGTTGGCGCGGTCGATGGATTTCTCGCCCATCGAGACCAGCGCGCCGCGCACCACCATGCCGGGCACCACCTTGCGCGCCAAGGCGCCGGCCGCCACGCGAGCGGCGGTCTCGCGGGCCGAAGAACGGCCGCCGCCGCGATGGTCGCGCAGGCCGTATTTGACGTCATAGGTGTAGTCGGCGTGGCCGGGACGGTACTGGCGGGCGATCTCGCCATAGTCCTTGGAGCGCTGGTCGACATTCTCGATCAGCATCGAGACGGGCGTGCCGGTGGTGATCATCGACTCGCCGTCCTCGTCGAGGATGAAGCCGGACAGCACCTTCACCTCGTCCGGTTCGCGGCGCTGCGTCACAAAACGTGACTGGCCGGGGCGGCGCTTGTCGAGTTCGGCCTGAATTTCGGCCCGTGTGAAGCGGATGCCGGGCGGGCAGCCGTCGACGACACAGCCGAGCGACGGGCCATGGCTTTCGCCCCAGGTGGTGACGCGGAAGAGATGGCCGAACGTGTTGTGAGACATGAATTTTAGCCCTGCCCGGCAGCGGACCGGATCAAAGGTGCGTTCTATTGGCGTTTTCCACAGCGGTCAAACTGTGATCCGGCGGTTTTAGTTTTGACACATTCGGTTGGTTTCTGCTCTCTTCCATCCGCCCGTTGAAAGCTCGCCGCCATCCGTGCAGGCGCAATGACAAAGAGGACGACGATGCGTACCCTGATTGGCGCTGCTGCCGCCATGTTGCTGATTTCCACCGCCGCCTATGCCGGCCAGACCGAAGGCCTGATCAAGAAGGTCGACAAGGACGCACTGACGCTGACGCTGGAGGACGGCAAGTCCTTCAAGCTCAACGCCGAGACCGATCTCGATTCGCTGAAGCCGGGCATGGATGTCGTGATTGCCTATGACGTGACGAATGGCGAGAACGTCGTCACCGACATGGAATTGCCCGACACCGAATAAGACCGACGCCGAACAGGGTCTTGCCGCTCGGCGGAGCCCTGCACGGATAAACAGGACAGTCGTCCTGTTTATCTGCTCGAACCTAAAGCCAATCCAGACGCCCGTCCTGCAGCCTGAGCACCCGGTCCTGCCGCACTTCCAGGTTTGCCGCTTCGTGTTCGGAAACACCCTTGACCATCCGAAACAGGGTCCGCACGACGCCACCATGCGTGACGCAGACCGTCTGGTGGTCGAGCGCGTCGAACCACGGCTTCACCCGTTCGAGCAGCATCTGGTAGCTTTCGGCGCCCTCGCCCGGCGGCTGGAAATTCCATTTGTTGCGTCGTCGCGCCTTCGCCGAGCCCGGCATCCGCGCATCGAGTTCGGCATAGGTAAAGCCCTGCCAGTCGCCAAAGTGCACCTCGACCAGACGCGGGTCGGTGCGGTAGCCATCGGGATCGAGCTGCATCGCCAAGCGCAGCCGCTGCATCGTCTCGCGCGTCCGCTTCATCGGGCTGGCGACAAAGTCGAAATCCTCAGGGTTCTGGATCAGTTCGGCCAGCCGCCGTCCATTGCGGGTCGCCTGCTCGCGGCCGAGCGCGTTGAGATCGGTGTCGGCCTGGCCCTGCAGCCGCGACTCGGCATTCCACTGCGTCTGGCCATGGCGCACGATGTAGACGAGCGGAACCATCAGGTCTTCCGGAAATCAGGACAGGCGGGCGGAAACCGCGGCAGAACTATTCCTTGACGGTCGAAATATCCGGCGCGTCGACCGCCTTCATGCCGACGACGTGATAGCCGGAATCGACATGGTGCACCTCGCCGGTGACGCCACGCGACAGGTCCGACAGGAAATAGACGGCGGAATCGCCGACTTCTTCCTGGGTGACGGTCTGCTTCAGCGGCGAATTGTATTCGTTCCACTTGAGGATGTAGCGGAAGTCGCCGATGCCCGAAGCAGCCAAGGTCTTGATCGGCCCGGCCGAGATGGCGTTGACGCGGATCTTCTTGCCGCCGAGGTCGACGGCGAGATAGCGCACGCTGGCTTCGAGCGCGGCCTTGGCGACACCCATGACGTTGTAATGCGGCATGACCTTTTCGGCGCCGTAATATGTCAGCGTCAGCAGCGAGCCGCCGTCGGTCATCAGCGCTTCGGCGCGCTTGGCGATGGTGGTGAAGGAATAGACCGAAATGTCCATGGTGCGCAGGAAATTGTCGCGCGTCGTCTCGACATAGCGTCCGGTCAGCTCGTCCTTGTCGGAAAAGGCGATGGCATGGACGAGGAAGTCGAGCTTGCCGCCCCAATGCTTGGCGACATTGGCAAACACCTCGTCGAGGCTCGCCGGATCAGTGACATCGCAATGACCGGCGACAAAGGCGCCCAATTCCGCAGCCAGCGGCTCGACGCGCTTCTTGAACGCCTCGCCCTGATAGGTCAGCGCGATCTCGGCGCCATGGTCGACGCAGGCCTTGGCGATGCCGTAGGCAATCGATCTGTTGTTGGCGACGCCCAGTATAAGGCCGCGCTTGCCGGCCATAAGGCCCTGTCCACCCGCCATGTCAGCGCTCTCCGAAAGATTTTCTGCTTTGGAGTGCCTATCGCACAGGCAGAAAGGCGCATCAAGCGCAGACGGGGCGCGCGTTCAATTCAGACACTCGGCGTGACAACGAATGGGGGATAATAACGTTGTTGTGAGATTTGAACGCCTCACTGCGGCCAGCGCGCCTTGATGGCCCAGGCCCGGCCGACCAGCCGAATCGGCTGGTCGGCAACGCATCGGCCCTATCCAGCCATTTTGCGCCAGGGAATGAGCATTCCCACCTGCTTGCGGTAGAGGCGGTACTGATCGCCAAACATCGCGACGAGATCGCGTTCCTCGAGGAAGATGCCGAGCAGGATGTAGCCGGTGCTGCCCGCCGCGAACAGAAGATGGCCCCATGTCATCGACGGCGTCGCCCAGAAGGCCAGGAGAAAGCCGACATAGAGCGGGTGCCGGACCCATTTGTAGAACAGCGGCGTCCTGAACACGGGCGGCGCCGGTTCGCTCTTGCGCAAAGCGGCGAGAACCTGGCGCAGGCCGAACAGTTCGAAATGGTTGATCAGAAAGGTGCTGGTCAACAATACCGCCCAGCCGAGCCAGAACACGCCATGGATGACGGCGACCCAGACCGGGTTCTCGACCGTCCAGACGAGACCGGGAATCGGCCGCCATTGCCAGTAGAGCAGCAGCAGGATGAGGCTGGCCAAAAGCACATAGGTGCTGCGTTCGGCCGCGTGCGGGACAATCCGTGTCCACCAGCGCTTGAAAACCGGCCGCGCCATGATGCTGTGCTGGGCGGCGAAAAGGCCGAGCAGCAGTGCATTGCCGATGACGGCTTCGACCGGACTTCCAGCGACTCCGGAATCGATCGATTTCGGCACAACCATGTTGCCGACGAAACCGACCGCATAGAGAAACGAACCGAGAAAAATCAGGTATGCGGCAACGCCGTAGATAAGGGTGATTACGCCCGCCATGAGTGCCCTCCATGCAAGCATCAGGATTCGGTCGGTCGACCGAATTCAGCGTCAAAAACCATAAATTTTCTAGCGAGTCAACTTGATCGGTCGCTCGACCGAGATAGAGTGGAGGGACGTCCAGCCCCGGACAGGAGAAGCTATGATCCGCCCAGATTGCACCGCTAACAGCGGCAGCCACGCCGCATGACGGACGCTGCCGAAGCCGTTACCCCGCCGCAGAACAAGCAAAAGCGCGACACGCGCGCCGAACTGATTTCGGCCGCCGAGTTATGCCTCCATCGAGGCGGTTATGCCGATCTGTCGACGCGCCGCGTTGCCGAGATCGCCGGCGTTCCGCTCAGCCAGATCCATTACCATTTCGGCTCCAAGGAACGGCTGTTCCTGGCCCTGCTCGACCATCTGAACGAGGGCCTGCTGAAGCGCCAGGCGGAGACTTTTGCGGCACCTATGCCGCTGTGGCAACGCTGGGAGCGCGCTTGCGATTTCCTCGACGATGATCTGGCGTCCGGCTATGTCCGGATCCTGCACGAGATGATCGCGGCAAGCCTGTCGAGCCCCGAGATCGCCAAGGCGGTGCGCCGCGACCTGCGCGGCTGGTTCGAACTGCTGGACGGACTGGCGCAAGAGGCGGAGCGGCGGTTCGGCGGCCTCGGGCCATTCTCCGCCGCCGAAGTAACCAGCCTGGTCAGCGCCGCATTCCTCGGCAGCGAGACGATGATCCTGCTTGAGATCGAGAGCCCGCATGTCCCGGTGCGGCAGGCGTTGCGCCGCTTCGGCGAAACCATCCGGCGGATGGAGGAAGCAGCGCCCGGCAGCTAGCCAGCCAAGTCGAGCCGCATCAGCCTTTGCGGCTGCGCATCAGCGCTTCGAGTTCGCTGTCGCCGCCTTCCGGCAGCATGATGCGGACATGGGCGTAGAGATCGCCATGGCCGCCGGCCTTTTCCGGCAAGCCCCTGCCCTTCAGGCGCAGCACCTTATCGGAACTCGACCAGGCCGGAATGTTGACCGCCAGCCTGCCGGTCGGCGTGTCGACCGGCACCTTGGCGCCCAGCACCGCGTCGGCCAACGCTACCTCCAGATCGGCATGCAGGTCACGGCCCTCGATGCGGTAGCGCGGGTGCCTGCGGATACGGATCTTGACCAGCGCATCGCCCGGCTGTCCCGGCCCCTGCTCGCCCTGGCCCTTCAGCCGGATGGTCTGGCCATCCTCGACATAGACCGGCAGCTTGACCGCGATCTTGCGGCCGTCGGGGAACATCGCCGTCACCTTTTCGGCGGTCGCTATCTCCTCGATGGTGACGTCGAGCGTGACGTTCAGATCGGCGGCGGTCGCCTGCTGGCGGCGGTCGCCTGTTCCGGCGCCGCGCGCGCCGGAAAAGGCGTCGCCGAAGATCTGGCTGAAAATGTCGCTGTTGCCGTCGAACGGATCGCCGCCCGGACGCCCCGATCGGAATTCGAAGCGCGAGCCGCCGGCGCCCTGCTGGCGGCGGAAGCCACCGAACGGATCGCCGCCGCCGGCTGCGCCCTCGAAGCCCTGGAATTTCGGCTTGCCGTCGGCGTCGATCTCGCCGCGGTCGAAGGCCGCACGGTTCTTCTCGTCGCCGACGACCTCATAGGCCTGGTTGGCGGCGGCAAAACGGTCCTTGGCCTTTGGATCATTCGGATTCTGGTCCGGATGATACTTCTTGGCGAGCTTGCGGTAGGCCGATTTTATGTCCTTGGCCGATGCGTTCTTGGCAACGCCCAGCACCTCATAGGGGTCGCGCATGCGTCCTGCCCTGGAAAATGAGTTAAATCCACGTTGGCCCTTATATGCGCTCCCATAGGAAGAAATTCCAGTGGCGCGCAGGCTTATCGAGGCTGAAATTGCGGCGCCCGCAAACCTCCAAAATCAGAGCGGTTTGAAGTCCTGCATGTGCCAGCCGCCGGCCGCGGCGATGCACAATTGCCCCTTGAACAAAGCGACGCCGTCGAAGCTTTCGCGCGAGGCGGTAAAGCTGCGGCAGTCTTCGCCGTTGTCCTGCACTTCGGCGAGTTCGGTGATGGAGCCGCGCGAGCCGGTGTCGGCATTCGCCCACGGCACGGCCTGGCCGCGAAGCTCCTCGATGTCGGCCGAAGACACTGCATTGCCGATCGTGGTCTGGTCGGAAGCGCTGTCGGCGTCCGTCGATGTCACCCTCGCCGGCGCGCTCGAGGTGACGATGGAACGGTCGACCTCGGCCTTTTCCAGGCTGAAGCCGCCGGCGCCGCAGGCGGCAAGCGGCAGGGCGATAATCACGATCACGGCTTTCGAACTGGCCGAAGCGATAACGCTCCATTGCCCGCTGTCAAAAGCTTGCGCGATACGCGACAATCGGCAACCTCCTGAAGCTCGAGACAATTTGAGAAAAACTATGAGTGACACTGAGTTAACAAGTAGTGACTTTACCGAAGCCGCCGAGCCGTTCCGGCTCTTTGCTGAGTGGCTGGAGGACGCCAAGAAAAGCGAAATCAACGACGCCAACGGCGTAGCACTTGCAACCGTGGATGCCGACGGCATGCCGGATGTGCGGATGGTGCTGCTCAAGGGTTTCGATGAAAGCGGCTTTGTCTTCTACACGAATTTCGAGAGCGCCAAGGGCCGCGAGATTCTTGGCAGCATGAAGGCGGCGATGTGCTTCCACTGGAAATCGCTGCGCCGCCAGGTGCGCATACGCGGTCCGGTGGAGATCGTCAGCGACGCTGAAGCCGACGCCTATTACGCGACGCGGCCGCGCGGCAGCCGGATCGGCGCATGGGCTTCGAAACAGTCGCGGCCGCTGGAAAGCCGCTTTGCCCTGGAGAAGGCGGTGGCCGAATACACGGCGCGCTACCCTATCGGCGAAATCCCGCGGCCAAAGCACTGGTCGGGCTTCCGCATCGTGCCGCAGGCGATCGAGTTCTGGCACGACCGGCCATTTCGGCTGCACGATCGGCTGGTCTTTTCGCGCAACGCCGAAGGCGGCTGGGACAAGACACGGCTTTATCCCTGAGGATAAGTTCAGGCCTTCTTCCTAGTCATAAACGCGGTCAACGCGGCGCGCGCTTCGTCGGACTTCAGCCGCTCGGAGAAATGCTCGCTCTCCACCTTGATGCGGGCGACAAGGTCGTGGCGCGGGGCGCGCATCAGGTCACGCGCGATCTTCAGCGCCTGCGGCGGCTTGGCGGCGATCGCGCCGGCCGCGGCGAGTGCCGCGGCTTCTAGCCCGTCCTCCTCGACCACCTCATAGATCAGGCCGGCGGCCTTGGCGCGTTCGGCGGAAAAACCTTCGCCGAGTCCAAGCAGCGCAAAGGCGCCCTGCCTGCCGAGGATGAGCGGCGCCAGCAGGCTGGAGCCCGCCTCCGGCACCAGGCCGAGGTCGACGAAGGGTGTGCGGAACACCGTGCGCGGCGTGGCGAAAGTCAGGTCGCAATGCAAATTGAGCGTGGTGCCGATGCCGACCGCAATGCCGTCGACGCCGGAGACCATCGGCTTCTCGGTTTTGGCGAGCGCCATCAGGAAGTCCCAGACCTCATTGCCGCCTTCACCGCCGGTGGCGATAACGAGGAAGTCGGCGAGGTCGTTGCCGGAAGAGAAGGCGCCAGGCACGCCGAGGAAGACATGGACGCGGACCGCCGGATCGGCGTCGCCCTCGGCCAGCGCCTTGGACATTGTCGCGTACATGGCGCGCGTCAGTGCGTTCTTCTTGTCGGGACGGTTCATGCGGATGATCTGGACGGCGCCCTGGCGCTCGACGAGGATATGGTCTGTCACGGTCATTTTCCCTGGTGAGCGCTCTGGTATTCAGGCCGATATCAGCGCCTTGCCGGCGGCGGCGAGGCTCTCGGCGCCATCGATGACGCGTTCCTTCAAGGCGCTGACTTCGCCGAGCAGGTTTTCGGCGAAAAAGCGGCAAAGGGCGATGCGGCTCTGCTGGGCAAGTCCGCCACGCGCCAGATAAGCGCCGCCGGCAGCAAGCGAGATCAGCCTGAGATAGGGGGTCGCACCGGCTTGCGCTTCGTCCAGACGGCCGTCGGCCAGCAGCTTCTGCAGGAAGCGCGTCGCCTCGGTGAGATCGTCGAACGCCTGGTCAAGCGCTTCGGCGGTGCGGCCGAAGCCCTGCAGGTTCGAGGTCCGCACCTCGTCGGCGATGGCCTTCAGTTCGGCGATATAGCCGTGCACATGCTCGCCGCCGCCAAGCGGCAATTTGCGGGCTACAAGGTCGATCGCCTGGATGCCGTTGGTGCCTTCATAGATCGGCGCAATGCGGGCGTCGCGATAGAGCGCGGCCGCGCCCGTCTCCTCGATGAAGCCCATGCCGCCGTGAACCTGGACACCCAGCGACGCAACGTCGACGCCGATATCGGTGGAAAAGGCCTTGGCCAGCGGCGTCAGCAGATTGGCGCGATCGCGCCAATGCGCGGCCTCCTCGCCTGCCGACACACGCGCGAAGTCGATGGCATAGGCGCAGGAATACGAGATGGCGCGGGCGATCTGGGTCAAAGCCTTCATGGTCAAGAGATTGCGCTGCACGTCGGGGTGATGGACGATCGGCGCCATCCCGGCGCCTGAAAAGTCCGATGCCTTGCCCTGGCGGCGCTCATTGGCATAGGCGATCGCCTTCTGCGTCGCGGCTTCGGCCACTGCCACGCCCTGCATGCCGACGCAAAGCCTCGCGTTGTTCATCATGGTGAACATGCAGGCGAGCCCCTTGTTCTCCTCGCCGATCAGCCAACCGATGGCGCCGGGCGCAGCACCCTGGAACCCGTCGCCATAGATCATGGTGCAAGTCGGCGAGGCATGGATGCCGAGCTTGTGCTCGAGGCCCGAACAGAAGACGTCGTTGCGGGCGCCGAGCGACCCGTCTTCGTCGACCAGGAATTTCGGCACCAAAAACAACGAAATGCCGCGCGTGCCGGCCGGTGCGTCGGGCAGCCGCGCCAGCACCAGATGGACGATGTTGTCGGTGAAATCGTGCTCGCCATAGGTGATGAAGATCTTCTGGCCGAAGATGCGGTAGGTGCCGTCGCCGGCAGGCTCGGCGCGGGTGCGCAGAGCGGCGAGATCGGAACCGGCCTGCGGCTCGGTCAGGTTCATCGTCCCCATCCATTCGCCGGAAACGAGCTTCGCCAGATACCTTGCTTTGAGCGCCTGGGAAGCATGCTTGTCGAGCGCCTCGACCGCGCCCATGGTCAGCGTCGGGCCGATGCCGAAGGCCATGGCGGCGGAGTTCCACATTTCGAGCGCGGCAACGCCGAGCATGGTCGGCAGGCCCTGGCCACCGAATTCTTCCGGTCCCGACAGCGCGTTCCAGCCGCCGTCGATCCAGCTGCGGTAAAGCGCCTTCCAACCGGGCGGCATGGTCACGGCTGCATCCTTCAGCACCGCACCGTGCTGGTCGCCGATCTTGTAGAGCGGCGCCACCTCCTCGCTGGCGAAGCGGCCGGCCTCGGCCAGGATGGCGTCGACAAGGTCTTCGCCGAGGTCCCCGAACGCGCCGCTGTCGAGTGCCGGCTTGAGCCCGGCGACATGCTTGAGCGTGAACGAAATGTCGTCGACCGGGGCCTTGTACATGCCGCTTCTCCTCCGCTGCTCCGATCGCTCGATCCTAGGACCCGGGCCGATGCAAAACCATCCGCCTCTGGGCGGCCTCCGACCTTCTTTTTACGTAAACGTCAAACTTTGTCACGCGGATTTTCATCGAACTTCGTCGTCCACAGGTGGAGAGGGAGCGTAGCGGACGCCGAGTACCATGTCGCGACCTCGCGCTAGGGCGCAACGGTGCAGAATTCTGCGCCGTGGCAACGCTTCGAAGTCGCGGAATGCATACTATGGTCCGCCCCGCGTCGCTTCGCTCCTTGCTTCGCCATAAAATGAAGAAGTCGCGAGAGCGACAGGACTCCTGCCCGAAAGCACTTCCTTAACCATACCGGTCCACCATCGGTGTTTGGTCAGCGGGGATCCCCTGTTTGAAAACGCCGGCGCATCTTCTTCGCCGCTCAGCGATCGCTCTCGCGGCGATGATGGCGCTGACGTCAGCGGCTACAGCCTCGGACTTTTCCGAGCCTTGGCGGGATGGCGACCGCGCGCTGGTGGTCGACGCCTATGAATACAATTCCATCGACTGGGCGCAGCTTGCAACCGACAAGCGCATTGTCGGCTTCATCAACAAGGCCTCCGACGGGCTGCCGCCGCCCTATTTCTGCTACGGCGACGAGCCTACGGTCAAACTCTGCAAGACATTGTGGAAACGCTTTGCGGTGACGCGCGAGCTGTTTCAGACGCGCAAGGTGGTGGCCAAGGCGCTCGGCCTGAAATGGGGCGCGTATCATCTTGCCCGCCCCGGCAATCCGCTCGAGCAGGCCAACAGTTTCATCGATTTCGCCGAGCCAGCCCCTGACGATCTGCTCGCCCTCGATCTCGAAGGCAACGACCCCTCGCAATGGATGTCGCTCGAGGATGCCGAGGAATTCGTGCGCCAGGTGCACCGGCGGCTCGGCCGTTTCCCGATCCTCTACACCAACGGCAAGACCGCCCAGTACATCGCCGACAACCGCTACCAATACCGTCTGCTGTCGCGGCTGCCGCTCTGGTATGCGCGCTACAAGCCCGACATCGACGTGCATTTTCCGATGGGCAACTGGCAGGGCTATGCGCTGTGGCAGTTCTCGGCGCAGGCCAATTGCGGGCGCCTGCGCTGCCCCTACCGCGTCGCCGGCACGCCCAACGACATCGACGTCAACGTCGCGCCGATGGACGCGGCGGCACTGCGCCAGCAATGGCCCTTCGGCGGCCTGATCGACGTGCCGCCCGACTACCTCGCCTCGATACCGGTGCCGGTGTCGCGCGCGGCCGGGCTCGCCGGCAAAGTCACCATCACATACGCCGATGTGGCGACGCCACCGACGGTCGAGGAAATGGTGGCGGTGCTCGGCGCGCGCTGGCAGACATTCCGCGCCGCCTTCCGCATGCCGGTGGTCAAGACGGTGCCGCGCCGCGCGCGCTTCGGTATTGCCGAGTATGTCGCCTGGAAGCGGACCACGTATCGTTCGGAGGCTCTGCTCGAGGCCGCCTTCTCGCAGGCCGCCGACCCGGTCAGCACCGCTTCGACGGAACTGGTTCGCGAGCGCTGAGGCTTATGTGGCGGCGCTGGCCTTTTCCCGCGCCACCGCCTGCCAGCCTATGTCGCGGCGGCAGAAGCCTTGCGGCCAGTCGATACGGTCGAGCGCGGCGTAAGCGCGGCTTTGCGCTTCGCCCACCGTCTTGCCTGATGCCGTGACGTTGAGCACGCGGCCGCCATTGGCGACCAGCGCGCCGCCATTGATGGCAGTGCCGGCATGGAAAATCTCAACGCCTTCGCCAGCGGCTTCGTCGAGAGCCCGAATGACCGAGCCTTTTTCCGGCGTCCCGGGATAGCCCTGTGCCGCCATCACCACGGTCAGCGCGGCATCGTCGCGCCAGCGGATCGAACTGTGCGCCAACTGGCCGTCGACGGCGGCGTTGAGCAGCACCAGCAGATCGTCCTTCAGCCGCATCATCAGCACCTGACACTCGGGATCGCCGAAGCGGGTATTGTATTCGATCAGCTTCGGCCCCTTGTCGGTGATCATCAGCCCGGCAAACAGAATACCGGCGAACGGCGCGCCAAGCTCGGCCATGCCGCGCATGGTCGGCTCGACGATCTCGCGCATGGTGCGCTCGACAATTTCGGGGCTCATCACCGGCGCCGGCGAATAGGCGCCCATGCCGCCGGTGTTGGGGCCGGTATCGCCATCGCCGACGCGCTTGTGGTCCTGCGCGGTGCCAAAGGGAAGTGCGGTCGTGCCGTCGCACAGGCAGAAGAAACTCGCCTCCTCGCCGGTCATGAATTCCTCGACCACGACCTCAGCGCCGGCGTCACCGAATGCGCCGTCGAAACAAGCATCGAGGGCGGCGCGCGCCTCGTCCAGCGTCATGGCGATGGTGACGCCCTTGCCGGCAGCGAGCCCATCGGCCTTGATGACGATCGGCGCTCCCATCTTTTCGACGTAGGCCTTTGCCGCGGTCAGATCGGTGAAGCGGCCATAGGCAGCGGTCGGGATATCGTATTTGGCGCAGAGGTCCTTGGTAAAACCTTTCGAGCCTTCGAGCCTTGCGGCGCGCTTCGACGGTCCGAAGACGCGGATGCCTTCGCCGCGCAGGTCATCGGCAATGCCGGCGACCAGCGGGCCTTCCGGCCCGACGACGACGAGGTCGATCGCGTTGTCCTTGCAGAAGCTGGCAACAGCGGCATGGTCGGCGATGTCGAGCTTGACCAGTTCGGCCTCGTGGGCGATGCCCGGATTGCCGGGCGCGGCATAGAGCCTGGTCAAAAGCGGCGAGGCCGCGATCTTCCAGGCCAGGGCATGTTCGCGGCCGCCGGAGCCGATCAACAAAACGCGCATGCCGATGTCCCTTGTCATTTCACGACAGGGACTGCGCTATTGCCCCGGGCGGCGCGGGTCAAGAGTTTTACCTTGCGCCATACCGGTTGCGCACGGGAACGTCGCGCCGAGAGCACGGCGTCCCCGGCCGGTATCAGCTCTGGAAGACGACCGGGAACCAGTCCTCGCGCAGTTTCTGGCCGGGCTTCATGTCATGGCCGGGATAGGGCGGCGAGGTACGGCCGGGGCGCTCGACATAGCGCGCATCGTCGCCGACCCAGCGCAGCGACAGCGCCCGGCGACGCGCCGCGGTCGGATTGCCGCGCGCACCATGCGCGGTGCGGAAGTCGAACAGGATGGCGTCGCCCGGCTCCATCTCCCATTCGAGCACCTTCAGCGACGGGTCCTTGTCTGGATCCGGCACGGGCAGATAATCGCCCTCGCCGGCATAGAAATTGCTGTCATCGAGCCAGCGCACCGGCAGGATCATCTTGTCCCATTTGTGCGAGCCGGCGATCAGCCGCAGCGTCGCTTCCTTGACCGGATCGATCGGAATCCAGAAGCTGACGGTCTGGGTGCCATCGACGAAGTAATACGGGATGTCCTGGTGCCAAGGCGTCGGCTTTTGCGTGCCCGGTTCCTTGACCAGCACATGGTCGTGGAAGAACTGGGCGCTGCGCGACTGCATCGCCGCTGCCGCGAGTTCCGCGGCCGGGGAATTGCGCACCACGTCGACGAATTCGGGAATGCGCTCCCAATTGCAGTAATCGTCGAAGAAGCTGCCCTTGCCGTTGGCGATGTCCGACGCCGTGGCGCTGCGGTTTTGCATGTTGCGCTCGATGCCGGCGCCGATGGTGCCGACCCAGTCCTTGAAAGCGCCGCGTATGCAGACCGCGCCGTCGCGCTGGTAGTCGGCAATCGCTGCGGCATCGATATGTCTGGCGGCCATCTCATGTCTTCCCTGTTTCGATGACCGACTATCGCAGCCGCCGCACATCGCGTAAAATAATAACTTCTCATCTCTCTTATAGTTTTAGACTATGAACCTGACCCTCACCCAGCTGCGTTACCTCGTCGCCGTCGCACGGCATGGCAGCGTCACCGCGGCCGCGCGGATGCTGAACGTCTCGCAGCCCTCGATCTCGGTGGCGATCGACAATGTCGAAGCGACGCTCGGCCAGAAACTGTTCGTGCGCCAGCGCGGCAGCGGCATCGCGCTGACCTCGTTCGGCCGCAGCGCGGTGGCGAAGGCAAAGCAGGTGCTGGCCGAAGCGGACGAACTGGTTGGGCTCGGGACGCGCGACGCCGATGTCGGGGGCGAACTTGTGCTCGGCTGTTTCGAGGATCTGGCGCCTTATTTCGCGCCGGCGCTGATCCGCGCTTTTTCGCAACGCTGCCCGGCGGTCACCGTGGTGGTCCGCGACGAGACCTTCGAGACGCTGGGCCGGCGGCTCGGCGATGCGGCAATCGATCTCGGCCTGACCTACGATCTCGGCCTGCCCTCGCACTTCGCCCGCATCCTGCTGCATGAGCTGCGGCCACACGCGCTTCTGCCGCAAGGCCACGCGCTGGCCAGCCAGGCCAGCGTCAGCCTGGCGGAGCTGGCGACCCATCCCTTGATCACCACCGACCAGCCGCACAGCTGGCAGCATATGCTGGACCTGTTCCTCAGCCGCGGCCTGTCGCCGGTCTCGCAATCGACGGCGAGTTCGTTCGAACTGCAGCGCAGCATGGTCGCCAACGGCTTCGGCGTCGCGGTGAGCTACACCAGGCCTTATGGCGACAGGAGTTATGACGGGCTGCCGCTGGTCTGCAAGCCGCTGTCCGATCCGCTGCCGATGCAGCGCATCATCCTCACCCATGACACAAGGCAAAGGCTGTCGAAGGCGGCGCTGGCCTTCACGGAGGTGGCGAAGGAATGGTTTGCCAGCCACGATATTTTCACCGCCTGAGCGACAATGCGGCCGCTTGACGGGGCACGCCGCTGCTGCCACTCCAGCACGATGGAAACCATCCAGTCGAAAGCCGCACAGGGCCGCGTCGCCGACGCGCCGAGCGGCCATTGGGTCTACAAGATATTGCCGCGCTGGCTGTGGCCTTACGCGCAGCTTGCGCGCTGGGACCGGCCGATCGGCTGGCAATTGCTGCTGTGGCCCTGCTGGTGGTCGGCAGCGCTTGCGGCCAGCGCCTATCCGCGCGCAAGCGACCCGTTGCTCACATTGCTGCCGTCGCCGTGGTTCCTGTTCCTGTTCTTTGTCGGCGCCGTCGCCATGCGTGGCGCCGGCTGCACCTATAACGACATTGTCGACCAGGACATCGACAACAAGGTCGAGCGCACGCGCTCGCGGCCATTGCCGGCCGGCAAGGTGACGCGCCGCCAAGCCTGGGCGTTCCTGGTCATCCAGGCCTTGCTGGGCCTCGTCGTGCTGCTGCAGTTCAACGACTTCGCCATTCCGCTCGGCATCGTCTCGCTGGTCATCGTTGCCGTCTATCCCTTCATGAAGCGCTTCACCAACTGGCCGCAATTGGTGCTCGGGCTCGCCTTCTCCTGGGGTGCACTGATGGGCTGGGCGGTCGAGTTCGGCGATCTCGATGGCCCGGCCATCATGCTCTATATCGGCTCGATCCTGTGGGTGATCGGCTACGACACCATCTATGCACATCAGGACAAGGAAGACGACGCAATCGTCGGCGTGCGCTCGACGGCGCGGCTGTTCGGCGACAACACCAAGACCTGGCTGGTCGGGCTTTATGGCGGCACGCTGGTCTGCTTCGCCATCGCCTTCGCCTCGGCGCAGGTGCCGGTGGTGGCGCTGGCCGGGCTGATCGCCGCCGGCGCCCATATGGCGCGGCAGATAGCGGTTCTGGATATCGACGATCCCGATCAATGCCTGCGGCTGTTCAAATCCAACAACCAGGTCGGCTGGTTGATCTTCATCGGCCTGATCGGCGGTGCGCTGTGGGTGGCGCTAAAGCCGCTGGTTTAATTGTCCAGCCGATAGATGGGTAACACTTTGAACCGGATACATAGGTGACACTTCTCTCCCCCTATGCGTCCGCCGCAGCGCCAAGCGGATTGGTTGGCGCGGCGCTGCGGCGGACAAGCTTCATGTGCCGTGTGTCGATGATGCCGAGCGGGTGGGCATGGAATGAGAGTGTCCATTGTCCGTCTTCGGTCTCCAACGCAGCGACCGGTTCGCCCGCCAGCGCTTGCGAGACATATATGAAGCCGCCATTCCATCGGATCTCGCCATTGTGGCGCACGCGGCGGACCGAGGCCTCGGCCGGATAGACGGGCTCGGGTGGTGTCCTGGGCATGGCGCGCTGTGAGGACCGGTAGTGCTGGGCGGGCGTATCCATGCCCAGCGCCTCATGGGGACGTTCCTCATTGTAGCTGTGGCGGAAGGTCTCGAAGGCCTGGCCCTGTGCCGTTCGGTCGGCTTCCGGTGCCTCGGCCATCGGCAGCATGGTCAGGTGAAAGCGCTCGTGACGTCCGTTCTGCTGTGGCCTGCCGGGTGCGATCCGCTCCAAGGTGATGCCGAGCTTGATGAAGCGCACGACAAGCGGCGTCAGCCCGGTGACGCCGGCCGATGCGAAGGGCGGGCCATTGTCGCTTCTGAAGCGATCCGGCAGGCCATGCTCTTCAAACAGCCGTTCGAACACCGGCCAGGCTTCGCTATCGGCCGTCGACCCCGTCGCTTCGAGCGCCAGAAGATAGCGGCTCGACGCATCCATCACCGTCAAGGGTTCGCAACGCCAGCCGTCGCGGGTCCGGAACCAGCCCTTGTGATCGCCAGTCCACACCGCGTTCGGTTCTTGCGGCTGTGGCCAGGGTCCATTGCCGCAGGCCCGCAGGCGGGGTCGCTTGCGGGCGCGGACAAGCCCATGCCGCGCAAGGATCGCGCCGACCGTCGAGGCTGAAGGCCACATGAACTCGGGAGCCGTGCGACGATCTTCTTTGGACCCCAAAGCGGATGCAGCTCCTTGGCCGCCACAATCCGCTCAACCAGATCCTGAGCTGTCGCCCGACCATGATTGAGCGGGGCTCGCGGCAGGTCGTGCAAACCCTCAGGCCCAAACGTCCGATAGCGTCCTAGCCATTTGTAGCCGTTCTTGCGTGAGATCCCGTAGGCCGCACAAAGCGCAACCATCGTCTCATCCCCAGAAAGACACTCCACAACAAACCGTAGCCGCTCGTCCATGATGCCAGTCTCTCGCCAAACCATCGCCGGTCCTCCGGCGGACAAGAAAACTGTCACCCATGCTATCGGTCCATTCTGTTACCTATCTATCCGGTTCGGACATAATCTCCTTCTCCCCGTCACTACACGGGGAGAAGGTGCCGGCAGCCGGATGAGGGGCAGCGCCAATCTTTGCAGTTGAGGTGAGATGCACAGCGGCGATATTGCGAGAAATGCCTCGGTCAGCGCCGCCCCTCATCGCCCTGCCGGGCGTTGGTCACTCGAAAAGCCAAGCAATTGGCTTTTCGTCCGCTACGCGGACCGCTCCTCAACCCCCGTATAGTGACGGGGAGAAGAAGGCTGTCGTCGGCGGTTTCGCCAATCGCCGGTCAAGCTACTCTCTCGAAATAATCTCCTGGCCGTCGATCACCAGCCTCAGCCCGAGATTGCCGGCCCTGCGGCGGGCGAGGAAGCGCGGGCGGCGCGTGGTCGAGACCCGGCCCTTGCGGCGATCCTTGGCCGGCAGCGCCTTGATGGCGGCGCCGAGCGATTCCTCAAGCGTGCGGGCAATGCCGTCGGATTCGATCAGCAGCATCTGCAGCCGGTAGGCGTCGGCCCAGGCGCGCCAGTCGGCGGCGACGTCGTCGAGATCGTCGGCCACCAGCAGCGGCACCGACAGCATCGGGTCGTTGTGCAGGAGTTCGAGGGTTACCGTGACATTGCCTTGCGCATCCTCCATCGCGCGGGCGGCGACGCCGCGAAACGCGTTGGCGGGCAGCGCGATGATCGCCGGCACGCCGCTCATCTCGAGCGTGCGGCGGATGACGGCGCCGCGCTGGTCGATGGTGAAGGTAACGTCGCCATAGTCGTCGCGCGTGGCATAGCTCACCACTTGCGGCAGGCGGAATGGGTCGAGGCGCATGTTGCGCCCGGCCCAGACGGGCTTCAATACACTGTTCATCTGCTGCCTTCCTGTGTTTCTCCTGAGAGCCGCTTTCACGGATCCCACCGGGCCAGTTTTCCCGGCCTCGTTGTGTGAAACATTAGCGCGAGCTTCTGCCGCGCGGCTTAAGAAAGTCAGTTAAATTTTGCTGATCTCAGGCGATGGTTATCGGAATGAAACCAGCCACAAAATGTTGAAAGGATCAGATAACCTTACCGGGATTCATGATGCCGGCCGGATCGAAGACGGCCTTCACCCGGCGCATCAGTTCGATCGCCATTGGCGGCGCGGTGGCGATCAGTTCGTCGCGCTTCAACTGGCCGATGCCATGCTCGGCCGAGATCGAACCGTGGAAGGAGCGCACGACATCGTGCACGGCATCGTTCATGGCGTGGTAGAGGCCGAGAAACGCTTCGTCGTCACCGCCCTCCGGCCGGGAGATGTTGTAGTGCAGATTGCCGTCGCCCATATGACCGAAGCAGACCACGCGCGCCTGCGGACTGACCGAAGCCACTGCACCGGCCGCCTTTTCGATAAACGCCGGGATGGATGCCACCGGCACCGAAATATCATGCTTGATCGAAGCACCTTCGGGCTTTTGCGAATCCGGCAGCACCTCGCGGAAGTTCCAGAACGCGTCGCCCTGCGCCAGGCTGGCCGCGATCACCGCGTCGCCGACGATGCCTTGCTGGAGGCCTGCCGACAGCACTTCTTCGATCAGCCCCCTGGCGTCCTCGGCTGAACGGCCCGACGACACCTGCATCAACACATACCATGGCCAATCCTGCGCCAGCGGCCGCGTGACGCCCTGCGCATGGCGCAGCGTGAAATCATAAGGACGCTGGCCGATCAGCTCGAAGGCGGTGAGTGCCGCCCCTGCCCGGTCCATCGCCAGGCTGAACAGCGCAAGCGCTGCTTCCGGCGACGACAGGCCGGCAAAGGCGACTTCGCGCCCCTTGGGCTTGGGAAACAGTTTCAGCACCGCGGCGGTGATGATGCCGAGCGTGCCTTCGGCGCCGACGAACAGGTTCTTCAGATCGTAGCCGGTGTTGTCCTTCTTCAGTTTGCGCAGATCGTCGAACACCTCGCCGGTCGGCAGCACGACTTCGACACCAAGGCAGAGTTCGCGCGCATTGCCATAGGCAAGCACGCCGGTGCCGCCGGCATTGGACGAGAGATTGCCGCCGATCTGGCAGGACCCTTGCGCGGCAAGCGACAGCGGAAACAGCCGGTCGGCGGCGTCGGCGGCTTCCTGCAGCGTCTGCAGGATGACGCCGGCCTCGACGGTTACCGTGTTGGAGAAGACGTCGATCTCGCGAATGCGGTTCAGCCGCGACAGCGACAGCACGATCTCGCGGCCGGAGGCATCCGGCACCTGGGCGCCGACCAGCCCGGTGTTGCCGCTTTGCGGCACGACCGGCGTTCCCGTCTCGCTCGCCAGGCGCATGATCCGGCTGACCTCGTCGACGCTGCCGGGACGCAGCACCAAGGCGGTCCTGCCGTGCCATAGGCCGCGCCGCTCGGTAAGATACGGCGCAATATCGGCCTGGTCGCGCAGCGCATATTTGTCGCCGACGATTGCCGCAAAGCGGTCGATGAGAGCGGGGTCGAGGTCGAAGGGTGCGTCGTTCATGGGCGCAAACTATGGCGCTCAGTCGAGCTTGTCACGGGGGGCAGCGGCACGAAACAGCCGATCGTTGATCGCCTCGCCGAGCCCTTCGACCGGGATCGGCTCGACGGCGATCGTCGCCGCGCCGCTGCAGTCGAGTTCCTGCAGATACGCGAACAGATTGCTTGCGGCTTCGCGCAAATCGCCCGATGCGGACAGGTTGCGCAAGGCGGCCGCCGCTTGCCAGCCTTCGGCGCGGTCGCCACCAAAGGCCAGCAAGGCCTCGCCTTCAGCCACACTCTGTGCATCGAGCCGCACCGATGCGCGCGGCGCATAATGCGACGCCAGCATGCCGGGCGCCTCGATGCCGGCTGTCGCGCCGCGCTGCAGCTTGATGCCGGTGACGGCCTCGATATCGGCGGCAGCGATGCCGCCTGGCCTCAGCAGCCGCACGCTGTTGCCTTCGACCTTGACGATGGTCGATTCCAGCCCGACCGGGGTGGCGCCGCCATCGACCACCAGCCGGATTTTGGCGCCGAGATCGGCCGCCACGGCTTGCGCTGTCGTCGCGCTGATCTTGCCCGAAGAGTTCGCGCTGGGCGCGGCCAGCGGCCGGCCGAGCCTGGCGATCAGCTCGCCGCCGAAGCCCCTCGGCATGCGCAGCGCGATCGTATCGAGCCCGGCGGTGACCAGCGGATGGATGCCGTTGCCGGGTCGGAGCGGCAGCACCAGCGTCAGCGGCCCCGGCCAGAACGCCTCGGCCAGCCGCTTCGAAAGCGGGTCGAAGATCGCAATGCGCTCGGCCATCGCGAGATCGGCGACATGGGCGATCAGCGGGTTGAAGCGCGGCCGGCCCTTGGCTTCGAAGATGCGGGCGACGCCGACGCCATTGGTCGCGTCGCTGGCCAGTCCATAGACGGTCTCCGTCGGGATGGCGACCACGTCGCCGCCCTCAAGCAGCGCCAACGCCTGCTCCATCGCTTCGCCGACGGATAGTATCTCAGCCACTCGCTTCACCTCACAGGCACCGGACCTAAAGCGCGTCGCGCTGAACCGGATTCATGCGACGCGCTTTAGGTCTTTGTTTTGATGCATGTCGTTCTCTCAAAACCGGGGCCACTTTTGAGCGACATGCATTAGAGCGGTTCAGCTGTTCGCTTAAACGCTCTAAGTATTTGTTTTTGCGGAATTCCGGACGGAAAACCGCTACTCACTTTTCCTGGAATTGCTCTAATACGGCAGTGGTTTTCGGGCAAGCCGGCGTTGGCGAATTATCAATGCCTAAAATGCTATGTTTCCCTGCAAGCCGGCATCAATCCACTCGGGTTAAGGCTACTTGGGTTAGGGCTGGCGGCTTGTTGGGCAAGGGGACGGTTTCGATGTCGATGCGTGTGCTTGGAGCGCTTGGTTTCACCCTGGCGGCGATGACCGGTGGGGCGCACGCCTCGTCGATCGTCTTTCTCGGCGTCTCGACCTCGACGCCATCGGTCATCAAGGTTGGCGGATCCGAACCGGTCAGGACCGCCTCGACGCCATCGATCGTCGCGCTCGGCGATGCCCAGCCCGATGTGACTTATGAAAAGGTCGCGGCGATCCCCGAAAAGCCTAGGCAGGATCCGATGATCATTCGCGGCGGCATCGTCGGCGGCGCCTTCGCCGCGCCGGCTCCGGCCAGGGCGAGCGCCGCGGCGCCGGCAACTGAGCCGACGGCAGAGACCGCACCAGCCGGAACTGCAACGGCATCGAACGGCAAGCCCGAGTCGCAACCGGCAGCGCCGCAGCCGGCAACAACACCGCAGCAGCCGATCGAGGGCGTCGGCAAAGCCGAGTAGGCCATTCAGCCAAAACAGTCGGCCAAGACAGTCGGCCGATCCATGCCGCTTGACGCCAATCGACAGCCCGGCGCACGATCGGCTTGGCGGCGGCGGCCCCAATTTCGCCAATCGGTTTTGGCATGAGCGCGCCGGGTTGTAGGAGAGCGAGGGGTTATCATGAACATGACGAAATCTTTGATTATTGCCGGCCTGTTGCTGGCGTCACCTATAGGTGTCGGCGGCGCGCAGGCCGGTGACGAGCTAGGGTCCTACGTCGCGCGCATTTCCGATCGCGACCACCATGCCAGCGACGGCTATGAGCTGAGCAGCGCAGCACAGATGGTGCGGCAGGACCGTGCCAACTGGCACAAGTTCCACCGGCGCGACGCCGACGACCAGGGCGATGACTGGTTCCGCAGCAACGATGATCGCGCGTATCTGGAACGCATGCTGAAGCGCAGTGGCGCGATGAGCTCCTCGACACGGAACGCCATCGTCAATGGCGAGCCGCTGATCCAGGTCGACGTCTATTCAGACAGCGTGCATGTCAGCATTTTGGAGGACTGACGGAGTCAGCCTCGGGAGGACTGAAAACAAGACGGGCGGCGTGTGAACGCCGCCCGTGTTCGGGCTTGTCCGTCCCTTAGCTAGCCAGCTATTCTGGAGAAATCAGCCACCTGGTCGGTGGCCGTGCGGATGCGGGCGAGCAATGCCAGACGGTTGGCGCGCACGGCCTGGTCCTCATCATTCACGAGAACACGTTCAAAGAATGAATCAACCGGTTCGCGCAGCACGCTAAGCGCCAGCATGGCGGCGGAAAAGTCTTCGTTTTGAATCGCTTCGCCGGCTTCTCTCTCCGCCTGATTCACCGCTGCAAACAGCGATTTCTCGGCCTCCTCGCGAAACAGCGCCGGCTCAACAGTCTCGGCGACGAGCGTTTTCTTCTTCTCCTCGGCAGCCAGAATGTTGGCCGCCCGCTTGGCGCCGGCGAGCAGGTTCTTGCCGTCCTCGGTGTCGAGGAAGGACCCCAGAGCTTCGACGCGACGCACGATCTGCAGGAGGTCGTCCGAGTGCGATTGGCCGATCTCCCCCCTTGTGGGGGAGATGCCCGGCAGGGCAGAGGGGGGCGCGCCAGAATGAGAGGTCGGCGGGACAGCGCCCCCCTTTGTCGGCTTCGCCGCCCCCAAAAGGGGGGAGATTGGCGCGCTTCCACCACCTGCCAGCACGGCGTCAATGAGATCATGCCGAGCGCCCTGGTCGCGGAGATAGACTTTCAGGCGGTCGTGGAAGAAGGCGAGGAGGTCGGGCCCAAATGCCCGTCCAGCCTTAGACGCGAGATAACTCGCCGTTTGATAGGCACTATCGAAGAGCGATGTCAGCGGCCGTGAGATCCCATTCTCGATCAGGATTCTCACCACGCCCAGTGCGGCCCTTCTCAGCGCGTAAGGGTCCTTCGACCCCGTCGGCTTTTCATCAATGACCCAGAAGCCGACCAGCGTATCGATTTTGTCGGCCAGCGCGACGGCAATCGACACCGGATTGGTCGGCACGCTATCCGACGGACCTTGCGGTTTGTAGTGCTCCTCGATCGCCGCAGCCACGGACGGATGCTCACCCTGCAGCAGCGCGTATTTGCGGCCCATTGCGCCTTGCAGTTCCGGAAACTCGCCCACTGCTTCTGTCGTGAGATCAGCCTTGGCCAGCACGGCGGCGCGAGCGGCGAGCGCGGTAATCTCCCCCCTTGAGGGGGAGATGTCGCCGAAGGCGACAGAGGGGGTCGTCTCGCGTGGAGTGCCAACTCCCTCTTTCTTCGAGAGACCGGACGGCGTCGCGGCAGCCGAAGCGACCCCCTCTGGCCTGCCGGCCATCTCCCCCTCAAGGGGGGAGATCGACTGCGCCACTGTTGGCGCCAGCTCCTGCGCCAGCCGCTTGATCCGCTCCACCCGATCGCCTTGCGTACCGAGCTTGGCGTGAAAGGTGACATTGAGATGGTCGAGGCGGGCCATGCGCTGGTCGAGCGGCTTTTTCAGATCGAGCCCGAATTTCTTCGCCGACGCCTCGAGCTGCTCCAGATCCGGCAGATCGCCCTGGTCGGTCTTCCAGAAATACAGCGCGTCCGACAGGCGGGCACGCACCACCTTGCCGTTGCCGTGCGCGACCTCCTTGCCGCCGTCCTTGGCCTCGATGTTGGCGGTGAGGATGAAGCGGTTGGAGAGGTTTTCGCCGTCGCCCTGCGGCCGGGTGACAAAGCATTTCTGATTGGCGCGGATGGTCAGCCGGACCACTTCTGGCGGTATGGCAAGAAAGGCCTGCTCGAATTCGCCCATCAGCACCACCGGCCATTCGACCAGGCCCGACACTTCTTCCAACAACCCTTCGTCCTCGACCAGATCGAGCCCGTTGGCGAAGGCGAGGTTGCGGGCGTCGGCAAGGATGATCTCCTTGCGGCGGTCGCTATCGAGCACGACCTTGGCCGCTTCCAGCTTGGTCACGTAATCGTCGAAGCGGCGCACGGTGATTTCTCCCGGCGCCATGAAACGATGGCCGTAGGTGATATTGCCCGAGCGGATGCCATCGATCTCGAAATCGACCACCACCGGCTCCTCGGTCTCCGGGCCGAAGGTGCACAGAATCGTCTGCAGCGGCCGCACCCAGCGTAGCGAACCGGGCTTGGCTGAAGCCGGCCCCCAGCGCATCGATGTCGGCCAGGGGAAGCCGCGAATGATGGCCGGCACCAGTTCGGCGATGATTTCTTCCGCCGCCCTGCCCGGCTTCGAAATATGGGCGACGTAGAAATCGCCCTTCTTCGGATCGGAATGAACATGCGCCTCGGCAACCGAGGCAAGGCCTGCCTTGCGCAGAAAACCCTGCACCGCCTGTTCCGGCGCCGTCGTCGACGGCCCCTTGATCTCCTCGTGGATATCCTTCGAGCGCGCGGTCAGGCCCCTGACATCGAGCGCCAGGCGCCGCGGCGTCCAGTATTCGCGCGCGGCGTCATAGGTCAGACCCGCCTCGACCAGACCGTCGGTCAGCATCTTCCTGAGATCGCCCGCCGCCTTGCGCTGCATACGGGCGGGGATTTCCTCGGAGCGAAGTTCTAAGAGCAGGTCTGGCATGGTTAAGCTCCCACCCTCCCCTTGATGGGGAGGGTCGGCGCGTAGCGCCGGGGTGGGGTGGCGACCTCTCAGCCGCCGATACCTTCGGCACCATCGCGCAAACGCAGGTGTGATTTTCGTTCTTCCACCGCCGCATAGATCGTATCGAGCACGGAATCCAGTTCGTTTTTGATTTCATGGTTCCAGAAGCGAATGACGCGGTAGCCTTGGCTCTCGAACCATTTCGTTCGACGCTCGTCATGGCGCAGCTGGTCATCGAAGCTGTGATGGGCACCGTCCACCTCAATGATCAGCTTCAGCCGGTGGGAGATGAAATCAGGGAAGTAAACGCCTACCGACGCCTGCCTGCGAAAATGAGTGCCTTCTACTGGAATGCGCCACAGATGCCGCCACAGGATGCGTTCCTCGTCGGTCATCGCCGCGCGAAGCCTTTGCGCAGACTGCAGCTTGAATCGATCGAGTTTTGGCATGGAACGTCGCGCTGTCACCCCCACCCGCCGCTTCGCGGCGACCTCCCCCATCTAGGGGGAGGTAAGAGGGCATAGCAACTCGGCTGACCGCTGTTTCCAGGAATTTTGACCGCCCCTGTCGGGCCGCAACCAGCCCGCCCGTCCTTGGATCAAAGATTTCCATGAACCAAACGCAGCGCTGAAGCGACCAACGCTCAGGCAGGGACCTATTGGCTGAACGACCATGAAAACGGCATCGAGACTTCTCCAGATCATCGCGCTCAGCGCCTGTTTCGCCGCGCAGGTGCATGGCGCCTTCTCGATGCCGGGTGTGCGGCAGGCTATGCGGACCATGGCGGGATCGTCTGGCCAGTTCTCGGCGCCAATCAACATTTCCCCCGAAATGATGAAGTGAGCCTGAACCTCAGGCGGCGAGCCCGCCGGCCTGGGTCTGCAAAAATGCCTCGCCGCAGGCTTTCGCCAGATTGCGCACCCGCAGGATGTAGCTCTGCCGCTCGGTCACCGAAATCACGCCGCGCGCGTCGAGCAGGTTGAAGACGTGGCTGGCCTTGATGCACTGGTCATAGGCCGGGAAGACCATGCGGTGCATCGGCAGATTGTCGTTCGAAGCCGGGGCGCCGGCCGCGAGCAGCGCCTTGCATTCGGCTTCGGCGTCCTCGAAATGCCTGAGCAGCATGGCGGTGTTGGCATATTCGAAATTGTGCCTGGAATATTCCTGCTCGGCCTGCAGGAAGACATCGCCATAGGTGACTTTTTCGGCGCCTTCTCGGCCATTGAAGTTGAGGTCGTAGACATTGTCGACGCCCTGCACATACATGGCCAGCCGCTCCAGGCCGTAGGTCAGTTCTCCCGCCACCGGCGCGCATTCGATGCCGCAGACCTGCTGGAAATAGGTGAACTGCGACACTTCCATGCCGTCGCACCAGCACTCCCAGCCGAGCCCCCAGGCGCCAAGCGTCGGGCTTGCCCAGTCGTCCTCGACGAAGCGAATGTCGTGCAGCAACGGATCGACGCCGATCGCCTTGAGCGAGCCGAGATAGAGCTCCTGCAGGTTCGGCGGGTTGGGCTTCAGGATCACCTGGTACTGGTAATAATGCTGCAGCCGGTTGGGGTTTTCGCCGTAGCGGCCGTCCTTGGGCCGGCGCGAGGGCTGGACATAGGCAGCGTTCCAGCCCTTGGGCCCGAGCGCGCGCAGCGTGGTGGCCGGATGGAAGGTGCCGGCGCCGACTTCCATGTCGTAAGGCTGCAGGATGACGCAGCCATAGGCGGCCCAGTAATTGTGCAGGGTCAGGATCAGCCCCTGGAACGAGCGGCTGGGATGTATATGGGCTGGACTGTCTGACGTCACGGCGGCCTCGGAAAGCGCTGAAATGATGCCATTCCCTAGTTGCCGGGCCGGCTAGCGTCAAGGCAGCGCCTATCGCCGCCTTGATGAGAGGTTGAACGCTTTGCTTCGGACTGGCCCATTGCCGGACGGTGCCGGTGGCCGTTTGCTCGCCCAGCTTCAACGACAGAGGTTCAGCCATGCAAGGCCAGCTCACCGTACGCCCCGTCACCCGAGAGGATTACGAGCAATGGCTGCCGCTGTGGGACGGCTACAATGCGTTTTACGGCCGCTCGGGCGAGACCGCCCTGCCCGGTGACATCACTGCAATGACATGGTCGCGCTTCTTCGATGCCTATGAGCCGATGCATGCGCTGGTCGCCGAGAGCGAAGGCAAGCTTCTCGGCCTTGTCCACTATCTCTACCACCGCACCACCACGGCGATTTCACCGAACTGCTATCTGCAGGACCTCTTCACCAATGAGGCGTCGCGCGGCAAAGGCGTCGGCCGGGCACTGATCGAAGGCGTCTATACCAGGGCGCAAGCCGCAGGCTCCGGCCGCGTCTACTGGCTGACACACGAAACCAACCACACGGCGATGAAGCTCTACGACAAGATCGGCGATCTCTCGGGGTTCGTCGTCTACCGAAAGCTGTTCTAGAATGAGCGCCAACGCTGGAGATTGGCTGAAAGCCTTCCCGACTTCGTCATTCCAGGCGAAGCAGCCGCGAAGCGGCGTCGCGCAGACCCTGGCATCCATTCCGTGACCTTGATCGAAGAACGCAGCGGAGCAGAATTCTGCACCCTCGCAACCCCTTAAGGTCACGGCATGGATTCTATGGTCTGCGCCGCGTCGCTTCGCTCCTTGCTCCGCCACAGAATGATGATCGCGATAGGGCGCGTCTCTATCTCTTTGTTCTGTCGCAATTCCGAACGGAAAACCGCGCACACTTTTCCTGGAATTGCTCTAAGACGCCAAGCCGAAACAAAAACGGGGCTCAGCGAGCCCCGTTTCATCAGAAGTATGGCCCGATCACCCTTTCGGCGCTGGCGGGGTGGCCGGCTTGACTTTCGGGGTTTCCTGCGCCGTGTTGGATTCGATCGGCGGCAGGCCCTTCATCAGCTTCTGCTGCAAAATGGCAAGCACATCGGGATCCGGCTTCAGGTCGCGCGCCTGGTTCCACTGGAAAGTGGCTTCGAGCTTGCGGCCGACGCGCCAATAGGCATCGCCGAGATGGTCGTTGAGCACCGGATCTTCCGGCTTGAGCGACACGGCGCGCTCCATTTCGCGCACGGCGTCGTCGAACCGGCCCATGCGGAAATAGGCCCAGCCCAGCGAATCGACGATGTAGCCGTCGCTCGGCCTGAGGTCGACGGCCTTCTGGATCATCGCCAGGCCTTCCTTGAGGTTCATGTTCATGTCGACCCAGGAATAGCCGAGATAGTTCAGCACCTGCGGCTGGTCGGGGAACAGTTCCAGCGCCTTGAGGAAGTTCGGTTCGGCCTTGGGCCATTCCTTCAGCCGCTCATAGGCGATGCCGCGCTGATAGTAGATGTTCCAGTTGGCATTGGTCGGCGTCTTCAGCACCGCGACCGCCTTGTCGTAGAGAGTGGCGGCGGAGCGGAAATCCTCCTTCGAGGCATAGACCCCGCCCAGCGCCAGATAGGCGCGCATGTCATCGGGGTGAGCTTCGACGAATGCTTTGAGGTGGGCGATAGCCTCGTCGTGACGGTTGAGATCGGCAAGGTTGAGGCCGAGCTGCAGGTCGGAAAGCTCCTTCAGCGGCGAGGAGGCTGGAATGCGGCTATAGAGCGCAATGGCGCCTTCGCCGTCCTTCAGCTGCTCCGCAACGGCGGCAAGCTGCACCAAAGCGGCGTCGCTGTCGGGCTTGAGCGCGAGCGCATATTGCAGATAGAGGCGCACGAACGGCTCGCCGCCGCCGCGATTGAGCGCGATGGCGAGGTCGAGCAGGATTTCAGCGGCGCCTTCGGAGGGACTGGCGACGAAGGGCTCGATCTTGTCGCCCTTGCTGATCCTGTCGCGAAGCGCCTGGATGTCGAGCTTGCCGGGCGCGAACGCCTCGGCCTTGTCGAGCACGTAGAGCGCCTTGTTCTTGTTTCCCTTGCGCGCCAGGAAAGACGCGTAGGCCTGGGCGTTGCGCATCCATGTCTCGGGCGCGGCACCGCCGGCCGTGACGTCGGTCAGGGTCGCGTCATAAAGCGCGTCGGCCTTGTCCGACAGGCCTGCGGCATCGGCGATCAGCGCGCGGTGGAAGGACTTGAACAGGCCGAACCAGTCAGGCCCCTGCAGTTTGTCGATCGAGGCCATCGCCCCGGTGGGGTCGCCGGCGCCCTCTTGTGCCCAGCCGGACATGACGCCGGAAATCAGCCGGTCGAGATCGGATTCGAGCGACAGCTTGAGCCAGTACTGCGCCTTGGTGAAATCCTTCTTGTGGAAGGAATCGACCGCCAGAGCCAGACGCGAGAAGCGCTCGACGTCGGGAACTGCCTTGAGCTTGTCGGCATAGACCAGCGATTCCTCGAAGCGGCCTTGCGCGATCAGCGACAGCATCAGGCTTTGCTGCAGCGAGGTGTCGCCGGGATTGAAGGCGAGCGCCTGCTTGTAATAAGCGATGGCATTGTCGAGGTCGTTGTCGCCTTCGGCGATGCGGGCGGCGAGATAGGCGCCCGAGAAGGAGGTGATCTTGACCGGGCCGGTCGATTCCTTGGCGTAGGCAGGCAGCGGAGAAATCGCCATTCCTGCCACAATTGCCAGCCCCGCGAGCCAGCGCGCACGTCCTTGCCGCATCGTATCCCTTTCAGCCAAGCGCCATCCCGCGTCGGCGCGGAGAAGCCATAGACTCGATGTTTCCTGACAAAGCATGGCCTTTTTGGGGTCAGGCTTCAATCCGGGCCGAATTCACAATCGGGTCACCCGATTAACAAACCATGGCGACGCAGACACTGTCGGTTCCGACAATAGCAGATCGGGGTTGGGAGCTACAGCCTGACATCGCGATATCCGCCTGCCGCTATCGTGCTGCACAGGCCGGCCCACTCGCAACCCTGGCAGGCCTCACGCGTCACGCCGGCTGAAAAGGCCGCGCGCAAGGCGGCAAGCGTTGCCGCGTCGAGGCTGAGACGGACGCCCGCCTCGATGGGCCGGGCCAGCAGCTTGCCGACATCGCGTGCTGCCAGCTCGTCCCGGCCTGCGGCGCTTTCGCGCAAGCAGTGGGGCTCGGCCTCGCCGAGCAGCGGCCGACAGATGTCGTCGGGGCCGGAGACGATCAGAATATCCTCGCCCCGGCCCAGACGTTTCGCGATCACGTCATAGTTGGCGACGAAGGCTGCGCTGTAGCCCTTGCCGACATAGGTCAGCAGGCAAAGCAGATGGTGGGAGCGCAGCCTGACGGTCATCGGTCTTAGGACGCGGTTGCGGAGCCTGTTCCATCCCGAAGATATCGGGATGGGGCTCCATCTTTTTGTTTGAGCATGATCTCTTCCGAAAGCCGGACTCCACTTTTCGGGATCATGCTCCTGCCGGGTCCGCCTTACCGGAAAACAGCTTGAGCGTCGCGGCGCCGAGCGCCGATTTCAGCAGGCCGCCGACGAGGAAGGGCAAGAAGCCGAAGGTGATGGCCTGTTCGAGGCCGATCATGACGGCGAGCCAGGCCGTGCCGAGAACCAGGCAGGCGAGGTTGCCGAGGACCATGCCGGCGAAGGCGAGCAGCACGCGGTTGCCGTTCCAGCCGCGTTCGGCCAGCCAGCCGACCAGCGCGCCGACGACCGGGAAGGCGAAGAGATAACCGCCCGTTGCCCCGACGAAATACGACGCGCCCGCTGCCCCTCCGGACAGGACAGGAAAGCCCACGGCGCCCTCGGCGAGCCAGGCGATGATGGTCATGGCGCCAAGCCGCCAGCCATAAAGTGCGCCGACCAGCGTCACGGCGAAGGTCTGCATGGTGACCGGCACCGGCACCATCGGCACCTCGATCTGGGACAACAGCGCCAGAAACAGCGTACCGAGGGCGACGGCCGCGGCCTGCCAGCTATGCGAGCGGGTTTGCAGGCGCAACGGGCTGAAGGACGGCTTGGACGGCGAAAAGGCGATGTAGGTCATGGTGCTTCCTAGCTGGTTTGAAATTATAGATAATTTTGTTGTTCGATCTATTATCGAATCCATATTTGCGCGGGAATGGCAACCCTCACCCCTAAAAAGGCTTGGGCTTGCGTGTCGAATAAAGGACATTTGGAAAGGCTGGCGGGACAGCACCCCCCTCTGGCCTGCCGGCCATCTCCCCCGCAAGTGGGGAGATCGGATGTCGCCTTTGCTTTCGCCAATGGCCGACGTTGCAGGACTAACGCAACGGCAAAGCTGTTGATCTCCCCCCTTGCGGGGGAGATGTCCGGCAGGACAGAGGGGGGTGTGAAGGATCGCTACGCGCGGAATCCGACGACTTGTCCCTTCGTCCCTACCCGACGATGGCAAACGCTTCGCGCATCTTGCCCGACGCGGTCTTGACCGGTTTCTGGCCGATCCACTGAACGTGCCGGCCAAGCGTGGCGGCGGCCGATTCGGTGTTGCCTTGCCGCAGCGCGCTCAGGATCGCGCGATGATCCTGGTCGGTGCGGATTTCCCATTCCGAGCGCCAGGCGGCGAACAGGAAGCGGGCGCTTGCGGCGTGCAAATCGTCGATGGTGGCGATGAGCCGCGGCATGCCGCAGGGCGCCAGGATCAGCCGGTGGAAGGTGCGGTTGGCCTCCTCCCAAGAGCGGACATCGCGGGATTTGTCGCCGGCCTTTGTGGCTTCTTCGGCAAGGTTGAGAATGGAAGCCGTCAGATGCGGCGCGGCATGGCGCAGCGCCAGCACTTCGAGGGCTGCCCGCATTTCGGCGACTTCCCTTACCTCGCCGAGATCGAAAGCGGCGACGCGCACGCCCCGCCTGGGCTCACTGACCGCCAGCCCTTGCGCCTCCAGGCGCCGGAAGGCTTCGCGCACCGGGACATGGCTGGTCTGGAATTCCTCGGCGATGTGATCCTGCCGCAGCCGGGCGCCGGGTTCGATCGCGCCCGATATGATGCGATCCGCCAGCACCTTGCTGATGCGCACGGCGATGGTGTCGTCTGCGGTCTTTGCCATGTTTTATAGATAATTTGCACTGCTGCCGATTGTCGAGCGGTGATTGCCCGATTTTGCGTGCAAACTTGCTTTGGCGCCAGGCGCGGGTCAGTTCACCCGGCTGATGCAGAAGTCGATGACGTCGATGAGCGCCGATTTCTGCGGCGTCGCCTCCAGCGGTGCCAGCGCATCGCGGGCGATCTCGCCGAAATGGCGGGCCCGTCCGATGGTGTCGGCAATGGCGCCATGGCGGGTCATCAGGCCGATCGCCTTTTCCAGGCCGGCATCGTCGGTGACATTGTCCTCGATGGCGCGCTTCCAGAAGGTGCGCTCGGCCTTGGTGCCGCGCCGGTAGGCGAGGATGACCGGCAGTGTAACCTTGCCTTCGCGGAAATCGTCGCCGACATTCTTGCCCAGCTCCTGGCTGGAGCCGCCATAATCCAGCGCATCGTCGATGAGCTGGAAGGCAAGGCCGAGATTCATGCCGTAGGAGCGCAAGGCGGCGCGATCGTTGCGCGTCGCCGATGCGATGACCGGGCCGACCTCGGCGGCAGCCGAGAACAGCGCCGCGGTCTTGGCCTTGATGACGGCGAAATGCTCGTCCTCGGTGGTATCCAGGTTCTTGGCTGCCGCCAGCTGCATCACCTCGCCCTCGGCGATGATCGAGGCGGCGCTGGACAGGATGTCGAGCGCTTCCAGCGAACCGACATCGACCATCATGCGAAAAGCCTGGCCGAGCAGGAAATCGCCGACCAGCACGCTCGCCTGGTTGCCCCAGATCATGCGGGCGGTCTTCTTGCCGCGCCGCATGCCGCTCTCGTCGACGACATCGTCATGGAGCAGCGTGGCGGTGTGCATGAACTCGACCGCGGTGGCGAGCTTGACGTGGCCCTCGCCGGAATAGCCGAACATCTGGGCCGCCGCGAGCGTCAGCATGGGACGCAGCCTTTTGCCGCCCGACGAGATCAGATGATTGGCGACCTCCGGGATCATCTCGACGTCGGAGCCGGCCTTGGACAGGATCAGTTTGTTGACGCGCCCCATATCGGCGGCTGTCAGGTCGATGAGATCCTTGATGGAGGCGGGTTCCCGCTTCCCGTTTTCGATGTTGAGAACGACACCCACCAACAAACACTCCCGTCTTTGATCACGCGTGCGACGGCACCCTGGTCCCGCCTGGGACTCTAGGGCGGCACATACGGGCACGGCAAGAGGCGAATTGGCGCGGCTGCGGTGACGGCGTGTCAACCTTAGCGACCGCATGCCGTTGCCCGAAAACCGCTCCACACTTTTCGGCGCCATGCTCCGGCGTTTACATCAACGCTGCAACCTGCGAACTTCGTCCGATGATAGAACTCGTGCGCACCAACGATGCCGTGATCATCTCCTTCGTCGAATCGCTGATGCGCGATGCCGGGATCGCCTGCTTCGTCGCCGACCAGAACATGAGCATTCTCGAAGGGTCGATCGGTCTTTTGCAGAAGCGCGTGATGGTCGATGCCGACCAGGCCGATCAGGCGCGGCGCATCTTGAAAGACGCCGGCATCGAGAACGAAATCCGCCAGACATAATGGCTGAAGCGAGCGCGCTTACCAGCGATACGCCGGCCCATACGGTCGATGCCTTTCATCGCGGCCGCTTCTGGCTGGTCCAGCCCAGGACAGGGCATCGCGCCGGGATGGATGCCATGATGCTGGCGGCAGCAGTTTCATCCGGCTTTTCTGGACGCCTCGCCGATTTCGGCGCCGGCGCCGGTGCGGCGGGTCTCGCCGTGCTGTCGCGCTGCCCAGAGGCGCAGGTCGTGCTCGTCGAACGGTCGGCCGAGATGGCAGGCTTCGCCACAACCACGCTCGCCCATCCCGGCAATGCGCATCTCGGCAATCGCGCCTCGGTGCTGACCGCCGACGTCACGCTGTCGGGCCGGGCGCGGACGCAAGCCGGCCTTGCCGACAATTCCTTCGATTTCGTCATCATGAACCCGCCCTTCAACGCGGCGCAAGACCGCGCCACGCCCGATCCGCTGCGGCGGCAGGCGCATGTGATGGAACAGGGGCTGTTCGAAAGCTGGATCCGGAGTGCGGCTGCCGTCGCCAAACCGCGCGGGGGCCTGGCCGTCATTGCGCGGCCGGAACAGCTTGGCGACCTCCTCCATGCGCTGTCGGGCCGCTTCGGCGACGCCGAGATGCTGGCCGTCCATCCGCGCCCGGAAGCAGCCGCAATCCGCATTGTCGTCAGGGCAGCGCTCGGCGCGCGCGGCAAGCTGTCGATCCGCCAGCCTTTGATGCTGCATGGGCAAACGGGCGACGGCCCGTCGGAACGCACCGAGATGATCAACAACGGACTGGCGTCGCTGTTTGGCGATTGATTTTGGGCCCGTCAGTGTCGTTGCCGCAAAACCGGCACACAGTTGGCTGAGATGGATTGCAGCATTGCCGTTGACCGGCAAATCCCTACATGCGTTGAAGCCATTTGGAGACAGCCACCTCGTGAAACGCCTTTTCAACCGCCTGCTGCCGAAATCCTGGCGATCCAGCGTCGTCACCATTCCCGTCATCAGGCTGCATGGCACCATCATGGCCGGCGGCGGCCCGTTCCGGCCGAGCCTGTCCTTGGCGTCCACCGCCGCCCTCATCGAAAAGGCGTTCCTGTTCGATGCGCCCGCCGTCGCCATTTCGATCAATTCGCCTGGCGGCTCGCCGGTGCAGTCGCGGCTGATCTTCAAGCGCATCCGTGACCTCGCGGTCGAGAAGAACAAGAAGGTGCTGGTCTTCGTCGAGGATGTGGCGGCCTCGGGCGGCTACATGATCGCGGTCGCCGGCGACGAGATCTTTGCCGATCCGTCCTCCATCGTCGGTTCGATTGGTGTCGTCTCGGCCTCGTTCGGCTTTCCCGAACTGATGAAGAAGATCGGTGTCGAGCGCCGTGTCCACACCGCCGGCCAGAACAAGGCGGTGCTCGACCCGTTCAAGCCGGAAAAGAAGGAAGACGTCGAGCGCCTGAAGGCGCTGCAGCTTGAGGTGCACGAGACCTTCATCGATCTGGTCAGAGAACGCCGTGGCACCAAGCTGAAGGACGATCCGGACCTGTTCACCGGCCTGTTCTGGACCGGCAAGAAAGGGCTGGAGCTTGGCCTCGTCGATGCGTTGAGCGACATGCGCACGGTATTGAAAACCCGCTTCGGCGCGAAAACCCAGCTCAGGCTGGTCACCGCGCCGCGTGGCCTGTTTGGACGTATCGGCCTGTTCGGCTCGAACTTTTCAGCGCCCGATATTGCCGCCGCCGCCGCAAGCGGCGTGATCGATGCGGCGGAAGAGCGCGCATTGTGGGCGCGCTTCGGGCTTTGAAAAAGCCGGGAAAGCGTCTAGCATGAGCGCTTGACAGTCTGCCTTGCCGCCTTGCGAGGGAGGAGCTTTGAAATGCCACAGATCATTTTCTTCGCAGTTGTCGGCGCCGCCGCTTATTTCGGCTACCGCACCTTCGTCCGCGAGGCCGAACGTGTGACCGCCAAGGTGCGGCGCACCGAAAAGCAGGCAGCCAACGGCACCAACGGCACGCTGGTCCAGGATCCCAAGACCGGCGAATACCGCCTGGCCAAGGACTGAGCATCATCCCGTCAGCAGCCGACAGTTTGGATGCCGCAGCCCGGACGTGGCTTGCGCCCGCCAAGATAAATCTGGCGCTGCACGTCAGCGGCAGGCGCGCCGACGGGTATCATCTGCTCGAGAGCCTGGTCGTTTTCACCCGCTTCGGCGACAGGGTCGAGATCGAGCCTGCCGACGCCGACCGGTTCTCCGTATCGGGCCGTTACGCGACTTCCGTGCCGATCGACGACAGCAATCTGGTGGTGAAGGCGCGCGAGGCGCTGCGCAGGCAGGCCGGCCAGCAGAGCACGCCGCCGGTTGCCATCCGGCTGGAAAAGAACCTGCCGGTCGCATCCGGGGTCGGCGGCGGCTCGAGCGACGCGGCGGCGGTATTGCAAGGTCTTGTCCGGACCTGGGGGCTCGACATCGGCGAGGCCGAACTGAGCCGGATCGGTCTCACGCTCGGCGCCGACGTGCCGATGTGTCTTGCGGCAAAACCGCTGGTTGCGCGTGGCGTCGGCGACGAGCTGTCGCTGGTGCCGGATTTTCCGGCGCTCGCTTTGGTGCTGGTCAATCCCGGCGTCGCCGTCTCGACGCCCGATGTGTTCAATGCACTTGAAAAACGCGACAATGAAGGACTGCCGCCGCTGCCGCGCGGTTTCGATTTCCACGGCGTCCGCAATTGGCTGGAGATCACCCGCAACGATCTTGAGGAACCGGCGCAAGCAATACAGCCGCCCATCGGCAGAGCGCTTTCCCTGCTGAACAGGGCCGGATCTGGATTCTCGCGCATGTCGGGCTCCGGCGCGACATGCTTCGGGCTGTTCGAGACCGGCAATGTCGCCAAGCGCGCCGCCGCCGAGATCCGCAGCCGCGAACCGGAGTGGTTTGTCGCCGCGACACGAAGCATCGCTTCAGAGTGGGCCGATGACCAAAATTGACGAAAGCCGCCTGTTCATCCCGGTGCGCATCGCGGTGCTGACGGTGTCCGATACGCGCAGCCTTGCCGACGACAAATCCGGCCAGACGCTGGCTGATCGCATCGCCGAGGCCGGCCATGTCCTGGCCGCGCGCGACATCGTCACCGACGACCGGGAGAAAATCCGCGACAAGGTGCTGGGCTGGTCGCGCGACGAAGACATCGATGTCGTCATCACCACCGGCGGCACCGGTTTTACCGGCCGCGACGTGACGCCGGAGGCGCTGGAGCCGATCTTCGAGAAGCGCATGGATGGCTTTTCCGAAGTGTTCCATCGCATTTCCTACGACAAGATCGGCACCTCGACAGTGCAGAGTCGGGCGACGGGCGGCGTCGTCAACGCCACCTTCGTCTTCGTGCTGCCGGGCTCGCCCGGCGCCTGCAAGGACGCCTGGGACGGCATCCTGAAACCGCAGCTCGACTACCGCCACATGCCCTGCAACTTCGTCGAGATCATGCCGCGCCTGGACGAGCATTTGCGGCGCGGCAAGGCCGCCTCGTAAACCAAGGCAAAGTGCCGGCCAAGTGCTGCCTTTGTCAGGCAGAATGGCGGCTGCGCCTTCGAGAGGTCATTTCCTCCGGGTCGTCGGGCGGATAGTCTGTCGCCAAGTCAAGACGGAAGAGATCCAATGAGCGCGCACCGCGGCGGCTGCCATTGCGGCAACATCCACCTGACCTTCGAAACCGGAATTGAGCCGTCCGAGATGGAGATCCGCGCCTGCCAGTGCGCGTTCTGTGTCCGGCATGGTTCGCGCGCCGCCGCCGATCCGCAGGGCCGATTGATCGTCTCGGTCGAGGACGAGGCGCGGCTGCACCGATACCGGTTCGGATTACGCACCGCCGATTATCTCATCTGCCGGGACTGCGGCGTCTATGTCGCTGCTGTGACCACCGACTGCGACCCAAGAGCGATCGTCATCGTCAATGCGCTGGATGACCGGCCGCGGTTCAACCGCGAGCCGGTCCCGATGGACTATGATGCCGAGAACAAAGAGGGTCGCATTGCCCGGCGGCAAGCGCGCTGGATGCCGGTCGAGATCCGCTCCGGCGTCAGCGGATGACCGGTTCGCCGTGGAAGCGGCGGCGCGAGGGCGGCGAGACGCCGAAGCCGACCTCCATCATCAGCCGTGGCGTGGTGGACGGCACGGTGCCCATGTGGAAGCCGAACGGGTCCTCGACGAAGCCGAGCCCGGCCTCGCCGGTCAGCGTGACCGGGCTGTCCTCGCCATAGACCTTGAGCACGTCTTGCGCCGGATGGCCGACCAGCAGCGTCAACTGGTGCTTGAGGCTGCGCCTGTTGTGGCTGCCTTTGACATAGACATGCGGGCCGGTGCCGGCATCGCAGGGCTTGAGATAGAAGAAGAATTTCAGCATCCGCCAGTCGTCGAGATCGAAATGATATTTGCCGAGCGAGGCAAGGTTCTTGTCGGCGTCGGAAGCCTCGCCGGTCGGAAAGCTCCACCAGACACGCGTGGTGATCAGCTTTGCCTGCCCGCCCAGATAGTGCTGGGCGATGTCGAGCAGCAGCGGGTCGTTCTGGATGGCGAGTGCCGCCTTGCAGCCGAGGATGCGCTCGAAATAGTGTCCGCTGAGCAAAGAGCGGCCGAACCGCTTCTCGGCTTCTGCGTGTTCTCCGGGCATGAATTCGAGCCGGCGGTCGAAATTGCCGAAGCACGGCGTGCTCTGAGCAAAGCTGGCGATCTCTTCGTGGATTGCCTGCGGAAGGACCAGTCCGGAGAACAGGCCATCGGTGCGCAGCGCCGCGACGATCGACTTGAGGTCGACGCCCCTGAACATCGTCGCTCCGGCACTCTGCGCGGGGCGCGCGGCTTTGGCGCCAAGCCAGTGCAGCTTGCGCGCCGGCATGGTGCGGGCAAGCACGAACATCGGCAGCCATGCGGGATTTTCGCGCAGGTCGGACAGATAGGTCGGGATACGCACCGCGATGCGGCGGAGCAGGCTGCCGTTGCGGGCAATGGCTTCCAGACTGGGGGCGCCGGATTTGTCAGGGGACGAAAGGTTCATCGGGGTCCTCAGATATGAACGGCAGCAACGACGACGCGGCGCTTGCTTACCGCTCCGGCACTACCCAAACCCCGATATCCCGCATCAACGGAATGCTAATCCCGCGTCAGCTTTTGTGCAATGCACAATAGCTTTTTGCGGCGAAAAAGAGGGATGGTGCTGCGACCGTGCCAATGCGGATGAGACGCCGACGCTGCCCCTCATCCGCCCTTCGGGCACCCTTCTCCCTGGGAACGGGAAAAGGGAGAAACATCACTTCTTCGGCGCCAGCCAGATTTCGGCGTCGAGCCGCCTGGTGGCGAGACCGCGCGCAAGGGCTTCGGCGCTGTGCGCGTTCTTCGACAGGGCAGCGGCCTGGCGCTTGCTGATGACCAGCCCTTCGGCCAGCGCCCGGTTGCCCGAAAACACCCGTGACAGGAACGGCGTGCGGCTGCCGCGCGCACGGCAAAAGCGCGCCGGCATGGTTTGCCGCGCCGTGTGAGCGACAACGTCGTCGATCCAGCCCTCCGCCAGCCTTGCGCCGGGTTCCAGAAACAGCAGCCAGTCACCCTTCGCCTGCCTGATTCCCGCGGCAATGCCGCCGGCCACGAAGTGGCAGCCGGCATGATCGGCAACCCGATGCGTCTGGTCGGTCGAGCCGGTGTCGCAGACGATGACATCGCGCACCACGCCCTCGACCGCGCCGCCGATCAACGAGGCGAGCGTGCGGGCAAGGCCTTCTTCGTCATCCCGGGTTTCGATGAGAACGCTGAGCATTTTTAGCCGAATAGCGGAAAGCCCGGCGCAGCGCCAGTTTTGCATGGCCCAACGAAAAAGTTCTTGCTTTGTTCTCATCAGCGAAATAGGATTATTTTCATGAACAGAGCTATTCGACAGCCAGCCGACAGTCCTTGGGAAAGGGCCAAAATGGAACATATCGTGCGTGCGGACATTGCTGCTTTCGGAGCAGGGCGAGCCGAGATGGCCAATGCGATGATCGAACAGAGCGGCATGCGCGTCCGTCCGGATCGCAACCGCGGCCGTTCCGCGGGCATCAACCCGTCCGGCCGGTTCGAGCCGGTCAGCCGGCATGTGTTCGACGACGGCTGGAATTCGCTGGAGGAATTGCCGCCGTTCAAGACCGAAGTGCAGGTCGAGAAGCCGCGCACCATCATCACCCGCAACGAATCGCCCGACATTTCCTTCGACCGCTCGATCAACCCCTATCGCGGCTGCGAGCATGGCTGCGTCTATTGTTTCGCCCGGCCGACGCATTCCTTCATGGGCCTGTCGCCGGGGCTGGATTTCGAAGCGAAGCTGTTTGCCAAGCCGGATGCGGCGCGGCTGCTCGACAAGGAACTGTCGAAGGATGGCTATCAGCCGCGCACCATCGCCATCGGCACCAACACCGATCCCTACCAGCCGATCGAGAAACAATACCGGATTATGCGCGAGATCCTCGAAGTGCTGGAGGCGCGCGGCCATCCGGTCGGCATCGTCACCAAATCCCATCTGGTGACGCGCGACATCGACATCTTGTCGCGCATGGCCGAACGCGGGCTGGCCAAGGTGGCGCTGTCGGTGACGACGATGGACCGCATGCTGGCGCGCACCATGGAGCCACGCGCGTCGACGCCGACCAAGCGCCTCGAGGCGATCCGGCAGCTTTCCGATGCCGGCATCCCGGCCTCTGTCATGGTGGCGCCGATCATCCCCGGCCTGACCGACCAGGAGATGGAGCGTATCCTCGATTCGGCACGCGCCGCAGGCGCCCGCGAGGCCGGCTATGTGATCCTGCGCCTGCCGCTCGAGGTGGCGCCGATCTTCAAGGACTGGCTGCTGCGCCATTATCCCGACCGCTACCGGCACGTGATGTCGCTGATCCGTTCGATGCGCGACGGCAAGGACTATGATTCGGAATGGGGCAAGCGGATGAAAGGCGCCGGCCCCTATGCCTGGCAGATCGGCCGGCGCTTCGAGATCACGGCCAAGCGGCTCGGCCTCAACGCCGAGCGGCGCACGCTCCGAACCGACCAGTTTGTAGCCGCCGCCAAGGCGACCGAGCAGCTGATGCTGCTCTGAAAGTAGCGCCTGCCCTGCCCTCGTGGTTGGCAGGCGACCCAAGAATCCCGTCCGGCCTGTCCCCCGGCCTGCAGACGGTGCCCTCCCGGTCTTGCCCCACTCGACCCTGGAGGGACTTGCGGAGAATCGGAGCCGATGCGAACCTCGCCGCAACATGGCTCGCGCGCGTTCCGATTCTCCGCTTCTTTTAGAAATCGTCGAAAAGCCCGACTTCTCCTTCGAGACGAAGGCGATGGCTGAAGGCCTTTGGCCGGTGGCAGGCATGGACGAGGCCGGCCGCGGTCCGCTGGCGGGGCCGGTGGTGGCGGCGGCGGTGATCCTCGATCCCGCCAACATTCCCGACGGGCTAGACGATTCCAAACGGCTCAACCATTTGCAGCGCGAGGCGCTGTTCCTGAAAATCCTGGGGTCAGCGCTCGGCGTGTCGATGGCCTCGGTCAGCGCCGAAGGCATTGACGGCAGCAATATCCTCAAGGCCAGCCTGGAAGCCATGCGCCGCGCCCTTGCCGGCCTGCCGATCCAGGCAAAGCTGGCGCTGGCCGATGGCCGCGATGTGCCGCCGGGTCTCCTCTGCGAAGGCCGCGCGCTGATCAAGGGCGACCAGCGCTCGCAATCGATCGCCGCCGCCTCGATCGTCGCCAAGGTGATGCGCGACCGCATGATGTGCGGCTGCGGCAGCCATCACGAGCGCTACGGGTTCGAGGTCCATATGGGCTACGCCACCGTGCGGCACCGCACCGCGATCGAAGCGCATGGGCCGGTGGCAAGGCTGCACCGGGCATCATTCGCGCCGTTCAGGCTGGGTGGAGTTGAGGTGGTTGAGGAAGAGAGCTTCGCCGGGTTGGAGTAATGGTAATCTCCCCCCTTGAGGGGGAGATGGCCGGCAGGCCAGAGGGGGTCGCCGCGCGTGAAGCGCTAGCCCTTCTTCGCAGCAGAATGCGTCGCGCCCGGTCGAACGGACCCCCTCTGTCGCCTTTGGCGACATCTCCCCCTCGAGGGGGGAGATCAGGCGCACCACCGCCTTCGCCAATCTCCGTCGCCGCTCAACAAAAAAGCCGCCAGGTTGCCCGGGCGGCTTGATGTCAGCGAGTTAACCCCGCTCAGTTCAGCCTGGCCTTCACGTCCTGCAGCGCGGACTTGAAAAGATCCGCGCCGGCCTTGGCGTCGATCTTGCCGGCGAGCAGCGTGCGGGCCGCCTCGACGGCGATGTCGACGGCGCTGGCGCGCACTTCGGCGACGGCTTCGCGCTCTGCCTGGCCGATCTTCTGCTCGGCAAGCGCAGTGCGACGGGTGACATAGTCTTCGGTCTTCTTGTGCGCCTCGGCGGCAAGCATGTCGGCCTCGCGCTTGGCGGCAGCGACGATGGCTGCGGCCTCCTGCTCGGCTTCCTTGCGCTTCTTCTGGTATTGGCCGAGCAGTTGCTGGGCCTCTTCGCGCAACCGGCGGGCTTCCGCAAGCTCGTCGCTGATCTTGGTCGCACGGGCGTCGAGCGACTTGGCGATCAGGCCTGGCACCTTGATGTAAACGGCAACGCCGAGGAAAATGACGAGGGCAACTGTTGCCCAAAGCGTTGCGAGAGATGTGGCGTCCATGATGTGCTCCTCACCGGGCCACGGATTTGACCGCAGCCGAGATCTCGGCCTTGCTCGTCTTGCCGCCGACAAGCGCATCGACGATGGCTGAAGCGGTGTCCTCGGCAATCGTGCCGACTTCCTTCATGGCGTTGGCCTTGATGGAAGCAATGCTGGCCTCGGCCTCGCCGAGCTTCTTGTCGAGGGCGGCCTCGACCTTCTTGCGGGCAGCCTCGGCTTCAGCCTTGGCAGCGTCGTTGGCCTGCTGGCCTATCGCGTTGGCCTTGGCCTTGGCTTCCGCAAGTTCCTGCTCGTAAGCGGCAACGGCGGCGTCGGCCTCGCCCTTCAGCCTGGCGGCCTGGTCGAGGTCCTGCGTGATGCGATCGCTGCGGACGTCGATGATGCCGCCAAGGCGCGGCATCACCACCTTCTTCAGGAACAGATAGAACAGCCCGAACGTGATCGCCAGCCACAGAAGCTGGGACGGAAACGTCGCCGGATCGAATGGCGGGAACGTGCCGTGCGCCTCGGCAGGCACGCCGGCGCCGGAATGCGTGCCGCCTTCCGTACCGGTATGGGCGCCTTCAGCGGCGGGTGCGGACTCTTGCGCAAACGCAGATGTCACGAACATGGACTATCCCCTGATATCAGGCATGGCCGCAGGAATGCGGCCAGCCAATTCTTCCCAATGCTCGTCCGACCAATAATTGGCCGAACAGGGGCTCAGCCGAACAGGGCGAGAAGCGCGATGAGAAGCGAGAAAATGCCCAGAGCTTCGGTCACGGCGAAGCCGAAAATGAGGCGGCCGAACTGGCCATCGGCGGCCGACGGATTGCGCAGGGCGCCCGCCAGGTAGCTGCCGAAGATGTTGCCGAGGCCAATGCCCGCGCCGCCCATGCCCAGGCAAGCGATACCGGCGCCGATGTACTTTGCTGCTTCTGCGTCCATTTTAAACTCCTTTGGATCTGTAATTCGTTGCAATTCCATCCGGCGAAAGATGCCGGAAATTCTAGGTCAGTGCCCGGGATGCAGGGCGTCGTTCAGATACATGCAGGTCAGCACCGCAAAGACGTAGGCCTGCAGGAAAGCGACCAGCAATTCCAGCGCGGTCAGCGCGACTGCCATGGCCAGCGGCAACACCGAACCGGCAACGCCGACGGCGCCGAGCGCGCTCAGGCTGACGACGAAGCCCGAAAACACCTTCAGTGTGATGTGGCCGGCCAGCATGTTGGCGAACAGACGAACCGAGAGGCTGACCGGGCGCGACACGAAGGAGATCACTTCGATCAGCACCACCAGTGGCAGCAGGAACACCGGAACGCCATGCGGCACGAAGAGCTTGAGGAAACCCAGACCGTGCTTCGTGAAGCCGTAGACAACGACGGTTCCGATCACCAGGGCTGCGAGGCCGAAGGTGACGATGATGTGGCTGGTGACGGTGAAGAAGTACGGGAAAAGGCCAAGCAGGTTGGCGACCAGTACGAACATGAACAACGAGAACACGAAGGGGAAGAACTTCATGCCCTGCGTTCCGGCGGCGTCGCGCAGCATGTTGGAGACGAACTCGTAGCCCATTTCCGAAACCGACTGCAGGCGCCCGGGAACAAGGCTGCGGCTCGAGGTCGAGAGGTACAGAAACGCCGATGCGACGAGCACGGTCGCGACCATGAACAGGGACGAATTGGTGAAGGACAGGTCATAGCCTCCGATGTTGATCGGAATCAGCTTGACGATATGGAACTGGTGGATCGGATCGACCTTGTCAGCAGCCATTTACATCCCCGTCAAAGCCGCGAACGGCCTTAAGTGTCCTTGTGCGCCGTTGGCGGCGCCATTTCATTCTTTCGGATCGTGCGACTTCTCGCTTTTTCCGAATTCCGCCACAACACCTGACGAACGCAGGACATTGAGCACGCCGGCGCCAAAGCCCAGCAACAAGCCGACGACCAGACCCCATGGCGAGGTTCCCGCCACGCGATCCAGAAACCAGCCAAGGCCCACACCCACCACTATCCCGGCGATGAACTCGCTGGACAGCTTGAGCGCCTGGCCATATCCGGCCGTCGCTTTCGCGCCGTCATTCCCCTCGAGCTGATCCGGCCGTCTTGTCGCAAGCGATGCTCCAAGCTCACGCCGGCGGCGTTCGAGATCTTCGTCGCGGATGTCGGCCTCGTGCTTGCTGCCGCGGCCGGTTTCTCCGGTTCCGTCTGGCCCGTTCTTGTCGGCCATCGTAACCCCCCTGCCCGGTCAGACCGTCACCGTCCGTCCGCTTCTAAAGTCGCCGGCAACATAGTTAGAGGGTTTGCGCCCGTCAAGCCACGGGCGGGACTTCAAAGCCATGTATTTTTTCTATTGGAATCAATCACTTGGCGAGGTGCGACATCGTGCCCGCCACTATCGGGTCGGCACATGCCCCGAATCCGTCCGGCGACCGCTGTCCGATTTCGGGTTCCGGGACCTTTTGCGGTCCGTTTGGGACAGGCAAGCCGAAGGACTCAGCTCCAGCCGCCGCCATAGGTGCGGTAGAAGATATGCAGGCCGATCTTGGTCATCTTCTGCATCGTGCGCGCCCAGCCCGGATGGACGTAGTTGGCGTAGTAGTGGGTCGATGAGCCGACTTCGGGAATGAAGATCTTGCCGGCGGTGACCGCCATCGCGACGTCCTGCGCGGTCTTGTAGTGGGCGGGGCTCTCGATGCGCTTCTTGCGGCCGTCGCAGGCGAAGGAGAACTGGCAGCGGTTCAGCCAGTTGTCGTTCTGGTAGACGACGCCGCAAATCGAGTTCGGATAGGCCGGATTGCGGACGCGGTTGAGAATGACCTGCGCGACGGCGGCCTGGCCGCGCACGGATTCGCCGCGCGCCTCGAAATAGATGCCGTTGGCGAGGCAGGCCTGCTCCTTCGTGGAGAAGACGCTGGCCGGCAGCGGGTTCTGGATCCACGAGTGGTCACCCTTGGCCATCGGCGGAATGAAGCGCCCGCTGCTCGGCTCCTCGTCCTGCAGCAGCGCTTCGAAGGGTGAGGCCTTGGCGTAATCGGGTTCGGCCTGGGCATAGGCGGTGGCCAGCACGTCCGGTCTGTCATTGTTGACCAACGCGGCAAGCATGGCCGGCACGCCGGGATCGGGCTTCTTGTCCACGTTGGTGTGGAAGGCCTGGGCGATCTGGATTTCCTTGCCCTTGATGCCGGGCTTGGCGAAGGCGAGCTTCAGGCCGCTGTCCATGCTCGGCCGCAGCAGCGAGGACGTGCGCTGAAAGATCGAGCCGGCATTGAAGTTCTTCGGCGGCGCCACCGGCGAGACCTGGATGATGCGGCCCTTCTTGTCGGCGCGCATGATGCGGTCCTCGTCGGGCGTGATGCCGGCGACATTGCCCTTGCCGCGAAACGAGACCTTGCCGACGCCGGGCAGGCGCACGCCCGAGCCCGAGAGCGAACCGGTGGTGACGGAATCGATGAAAGGCATTTCGGCGGCATGAACCGAGCCGGCGACGGAGCGCTCGACATAAGAGTTCCAGCGGGTGCCCGAGGCTTCGAGGCCGGAAATCAAGCTGCCCATGTCCTGGTAGGCGACGACAGTTGGAAAGCCGATCCAGATGCCGAGCCCGATGACCAATGGCGATACGAAGGAACGTTTTTTCTCACCGGCGGCGGCGGCCAGCCGCTTCAGGACACGTCGATGCACGGGGAACTCTCCAGAAACGCCACTGAGCCACTGGAGAGCCAAAGTGAAGCATTAACCTTGATGCGGGGTTAACGCGGTTGATCGTGTTTTTCCGAAGCGGCCCGAAATGGGACGCCGCTTGCAGGCCGGCCAACCCGTCAGTTCGGCCGCAGGAAAATTGGCCATGCAATCATGGCGCAGAGCGCGCCCACCAGCCAGACGCCAGGCCACGACCAGATGAGCAGCAAAGCCGGAATGGCGGTCGGCACCACGAAGAAGGCGATGAAGACGAAGCTGTTGGCAAGACCGAGCGCGGTTCCGGCGCGGCTGGCGCCGGCAAGCGTGGCGAGTTCGGTGTAGGCGACGCCATGCCAGGCGGAGACCGAAATGCCGGCAACGACCAGCAGCACGTCGATCGCGGGGATCAACGCGGCATGGGCGTCTGGCGTGGCTCCTGCCGCCAGGACCAGCAGGCCGACGGCCGCGAAGCCAAGCGCGCTCGTCATGCTGCAGAGGCGCAGCAACCAGCGGCGGTTGCCATGGCGGTCGGTGAAGCGGCCGCTCCAGACGCGCATCACCATCGCGCCGGTCTGCACCGCGGCAAGGCTGGCGCTGATCGTGAGCGTGGCCATGCCGGCGAAATCGTGCAGGAAGACGGAGGCGAAGGTGAGCACCGCCACTTGCGGAAAGCAGAGCAGGCCGATGGCGGTGGCGATGCGCCAGACCTCGACATTGCGCAGCGGCGCCGGACCGCCCGACTTTGCCATGGCCATGCTGCCGGCATTGTCCAGTTCCGGCGGCTGGTGCAGCCATCGCCAGGCAAACAGCGCAGAGACGGCGTTCATGGCGGCCAGCAGCCCGAAGACCGCCGCGAAACCGTGCACCGATGCCAGCGACGGCAGGACCAGCGCGCCGAGCCCGCCGCCGAGCGGCACCGCGGTCTGCCTGATGCTCATGGCAAAGCCACGTTCGCCTTCGTGGAACCAGGCCATGATGGCGCGGCCGCTGGAACCGTTGACGCTGCCGCCGAGCAGGCCGGTGACCAGAAGGCATGCGGCCAGCATTGCGACGCCAGGCACATAGGTCACTGAGGGCACGATGAACAACGCCATCAGGGCGAGCCACGCCGCGGTCGCACCAAGGCCGGTCAATAGCACGCCGCGATCGCCCCAGCGGTCGGTGAGCAGACCCCAGGGCAGTTCGCTCAAGGCAACGCCCAGTCCGAGAAGACCGAGGACCAGGCCGAGATTGCCATTGCTCAAGTGATAGCCCGACCGCAGAAACACCGCCGCCGCCGGTATGCCGGCGAAGGTGGCGGAGAAACTGGCATTGGCGGCAACGCCGATGCCAAGCACCTTCCAGCGATGATTGGCGCGAAATCGTTCAGCCTTCGACGTGACGGCGGCGGCTCGGCCAACCCGGCCTGGCTCACAATTTGCGTCGGCAATCGACATGGCGGGACTCCTGTTGATGCCCTTTCGGGACCTTGACGCCTCGTCTTTACCGCCATAACTTCATCCCGAATATCGGGAAGTTTTTGACAATTGTTCCCGAAAAACAGGATCGTTGTGATGCGCCGCGTAACCTTCGACCTCGATGTCCTCCGAAGCTTCGTCACCGGCATGGAACTCGGCAGCTTCGCCAAGGCCGCCGACCGGCTTGGACGCTCGACCTCGGCGGTGAGCGCGCAACTGAAGAAGTTGGAGGACCAGGCGGCGACGCCGATCTTCCGCAAGTCGGGCCGCGGACTGGCGTTGACCGAAGCCGGCGAAACCATGCTCGGCTATGCCAGGCGGCTGCTCGAGTTGAACGACGAGGCGGCCTCGGCCATCCACGACGTGGAACTGGAAGGCTGGGTCAGGCTCGGCCTGCAGGAGGATTTCGGCGAGGCGGTGCTGCCGGAGGTGCTCGGACGCTTCGCCCGCGCGCACCCCAAGGTCAAGATCGAGGCGCGGATCGGGCGCAGCTATGAACTCGCCGAGCGGATCACATCAGGCAATCTCGACATTGCGCTGGCCTGGGACAGCGGCCAGGCGCTGCCTTACAGCCGGCATGTCGGCGACGCGCAATTGCGCTGGATCGGGCCGGCAAAGCTGATCGAGACCAGGCTACGCGAGGGCGAGGCACTGCCGCTGGTGGCGCTGGAAGCGCCATGCCTGCTGCGCACAGTGACGACGGAAACGCTCGACCGCGCCGGCCTGCCATGGCGGATGGCCTTCTCCAGCCCCAGCCTTGGCGGCATCTGGGCGGCGGTCGCCGTCGGCCTCGGCCTGACCATCCGCACGGATATCGGCCTGCCGGCCAATGTCAGGACGATGGCACCGCAAACGTTGGGCTTACCCGCGCTGCCAACCATGGCGCTGGTGCTGCACCAGAAAGACGCCGAACTGGACCCGGTGGCGGCGCGGCTGGCGGATATATTGTGGCACGCGGCGGTGGCGGCGCTGCCGCAGGACGAGCGGTTGAGAGAGGTCGCTTAGACGGAAGCGGCTGTCCAGCGTAGCGTTCCGTCACACCCCCCCTCTGTCCTGCCGGACATCTCCCCCGCAAGGGGGGAGATTGGATCTCGCGAATGCTTTCGCCAATTTTCAACGTTGCAAGAGAGGCTCCAAAGACGAAACGACTGATCTCCCCCCTTGCGGGGGAGATGCCCGGCAGGGCAGAGGGGGGTGCTGTCCCGCCAGCCTGAAGCTTATTTGCGCTCACTTGCGCTTGTTCGCTCTCCCCGCGAACGGGTTGTCCGAAGTCCGCAGCGCTATCCTGATCGGCACGCCGGGCATGTCGAAGGCTTCGCGCAGGCTGTTGGAGAGGTAGCGGACATAGGATTGCGGCATCGCGTCGGGCCGCGAGCATTGGACGACGAAACCCGGCGGCCGGGTCTTGGCCTGGGTGACATATTTGACCTTGAGCCGGCGGCCGGCGACAGCGGGCGGCGGGTGATGCGCCAGAATGCTTTCCAGCCAGCGGTTGAGCTTGCCGGTGGAAACGCGGCTGTTCCACACCTTGTGCGTCTTGATGACGGCATCCATCAGCTTGTCGAGGCTGCGGCCGGTCTCGGCCGAAACCGTCACCGCCTGGATGCCGCGCACCTGCGGCAAAAGCCGTGTGGTCTTTTCGCGCAACTCGGCCAGCAGTTCCTGCGGATTGTCGATCAGGTCCCATTTGTTGAAGGCGATGACCGGCGCCCTGCCTTCGCGGATGATCAGGTCGGCGATCTGCAGATCCTGCTTCTCGAACGGGATGGTGGCGTCGAGCACGATGATGACGATCTCGGCAAAGCGGATGGCGCGCAAGCCGTCCTGCACCGACATCACTTCCAGCTTCTCGTGGATCCTGGCCTTGCGGCGCATGCCGGCGGTGTCGAACAGTTTCATCCGGCGGCCATGCCAGTCCCAGTCGACCGAGATGGAATCGCGGGTGATGCCGGCTTCCGGGCCGGTCAACAGCCGCTCCTCGCCGATCAGCGCGTTGATCAGCGTCGACTTGCCGGCATTGGGCCGGCCGACGACGGCGATGCGCATCGGCTTGGTGTCGTCATAGGCGGGTTCGGCGTCGGGATCGGTGATGTCCTCGCCGATCAGCACCTCGCTGGCGGCGACGTCCTCGGCCTCGTCTTCTTCCTCGCCGAAGGCGCGGTCTTTGCCTAGCGCCTCGATCACCGCGTCGCGCAGATCGGGCATGCCCTGGCCGTGCTCGGCCGAGACCGGGATCGGCTCGCCCAAGCCCAGTTCCCAGGCTTCCAGCATGCCGCCCTGGGCGCCCTTGGCCTCGGCCTTGTTGGCGACCAGCACGACCGGCTTGCCGGACTTGCGCACGATCTCGGCAAAGGTGCGGTCGTCGGGCAAAAGCCCGGACTTGGCGTCGATGGTGAAGAAGATCAGGTCGGCTTCGCGGATGGCGATCTCGGTCTGCGCGCGCATGCGGCCGGGCAGCGTCGAGGCGGCGGCGTCTTCGAAACCGGCGGTGTCGATGACATCGAAATGCAGATCGTAGAGTTTGGCCGCGTGGACGCGACGGTCGCGGGTGACGCCCGGCGTGTCGTCGACAAGCGCCAGCTTCCGTCCCACCAATCGGTTGAAAAGCGTCGATTTGCCGACATTGGGCCGGCCGATAATGGCGACTTTGAAGCTCATCCGGCTATCCATATCATCGCCCAAACCGCAGCGCGCCCTTGGGTCAGGCCCGAGGGCAGGCTTTGGGCGATGCGTATCATGACGCGCCCGAGCCGCGGATCAATTCCGACATCAGCGTCGCCCGCTGGCGCGCGTTGCGCGGGGCGCCGTCATCGGCGGCGATCTGGTCGAACAGTTTCAGCGCATCCTGGGTCTTGCCTTCCTTCCAGGCGGCAAGGCCGAGCGCTTCGCGCGCTGTGTGGCGCAGCGTGTTGTTGTCGGCGGTCAGCGCCTCGACGCGGCTGGAGACGTCGGCGAAGGAGCCGTGATCGACGAGCAGCAGGGCGGCCCGCAGGCGCGCCATGTCGCGAATGCCCTGGGGAATGGCGTTGTCGGCGGCGACGCCATCGAAATCGGCGACGGCGGCGGCAAAGTCGCCCTTGTCGGCCTTGACGGTTGCCGCGCGCATGCGGGCGAGCAGCGGATAGGCGCCGTAGCCGTCCTTTTCCAGCTGTTCGAGGGCGGTCAGCGCCTCGTCGCTCTTGCCGTCATTGGCAAGCTTCAGCGCCTGCGAGAAGGCATCGCCGGAGCGGTTGGCGCGGGTCTCGTCCCAATAGCGGTAGCCGACGAAGGCGGCGGTGCCGAGAACCACCAGGATGGCGAGGCCAAAGATCGCCGGACCGAAACGATCCCAAAGCACCTGCGCCTTTTCGCGACGGATCTCGTCGTTGACTTCGCGGATAAAACTGTCGTCGGACATCAATCAAAACCATTGCTGCCCCAACAGGGGCGCTTCTTGAGCCCGCGTTTTAGCGAAATTTCGCGGGCATGGAAGGGGCTCGGCAGGAAAATCGGCTAATCGCCGGGCGCATAGCTGCCGACATTGATCGCACCCACGCCACATTTTGCCGATAGCCGGCTTGGACTGCCTCCGATCAAGCCCAGATTGCCGATGCCTCGTTTGTCCCGCGTTGTCGCATTTTCCACCGCTGTGCTTGCCACGGCGGGCGTTGCTTACGCCGACCCGCCGGCGGCGCCATCCCCGGCAAAGCCGAAGCAGATCGTCATCATCTCGTTCGACAGCGCCCGGGAGATATCGCAATGGCAGCGCAGCCGGGCGCTAGCCAAGCGCACCGGCGCGCATTTCACCTACTTCCTTTCCTGCGTGTTCCTGCTGTCGCAGCAGACACGCGCCGAATACACCGCGCCGGCCAGGTCCGCGGGCAAATCCAACATCGGCTTTGCCGTCTCGAAGCAGGAAGTCGCGGACCGACTCGACCAGATCGGGCTTGCCGCTGCGGAGGGCCATGACATTGCCAGCCATGGCTGCGGCCATTTCGACGGCAAGGACTGGAGCAAGGCCGACTGGCTGAAGGAATTCGCCTCGTTCGAGCGCATTCTGGAAAACGCCTATGCGATCAACGGTATTGAACCCGAGCCCAAGGGATGGCGCGCTATCGCCCATGCGGTTGTCGGCTTTCGCGCACCCTACCTCTCGACCGGCAAAGGGCTCTACGAGGCCCTGGCTGAAGCCGGCTACCACTATGACGCCAGCGGCGCTTCGAATGGCCCGGTCGAGCCGCCGACCGGCGGCGGCCTGACCCGCTTTTCGCTGCCACAGATCCCGGAAGGCCCGAATTCAAGGCCGGTGATCGCCATGGACTACAATCTCTATGTCCGGCATTCCGGCGGCTTCGAGCGGCCGAGCCAGGCAGCCGAGTTCAGCGATCGGACCTACCAGGCCTTCCGCGCCGCCTTCGACAAGCAATATCAGGGCAAGCGCATCCCGCTGGTGCTGAGCTTCCACTTCACCCTGATGAATGACGGCGCCTATTGGAATGCGCTTGAGCGCTTTGCCGACGAGACCTGCGTCAAAGCCAATGTCGAGTGCATCAGCTTCCGCGATTATGTGCAGAGGCAGCGTGGCGGCGACAGACAGGCGGCGGTGGGCGGCTGAGCCGCCCACTTCGTTCAATCGTCAAAGCTCGGTTTACGCCGGATCTTCGGCGCTCTGCCGCTCAAGGTAACGTTGATCGATGGGCGGCAGCGGCTCGCCTTGCAGTGTCGCTTCGAAGGCGCGCAAGCGTTTGTGAACCGACTGGAGTTCAACGATGGTCGACCAGGAATTGATCAAAAACTGGAGCGATCCCGTCACTCGCCCGAAGGCGTTGGATATCTGGCTGAGCGATCCAAAGGTTATCTTGTGCGCGATAAAGGACGGGGCGAGAATAATGAAGGAGAATATATTATCTGCCTGAAGAAAGGTGTAACGCACGACGTTGAAGTAGATGTAATGAAAATATAGGCGGAAATAGTTCTTCCGCACATTATCGAACAGTTCCGTCGTTGTTTCCGGCTGAGCACGGTCCTCGTGATCCTCGCCATAGACGAGTTCCTTGCGATAGGCTGCCTCGACGCGCTGGTTGCGAAATTGCAAGCCCGGGAGTTTGACGCCGGCAAGCATTACGGCGAGCGTCCCAAAAAGGCACCAGCCGATCGCCGCTACGACAAGCGGCTGGGGTACAGCGCCGATGATTGGCAATTCGGTAATATGCTGTTGCAGAGCGACCATGACCGGCAGGAAGGCGATGAGCGTCATGATGGACTGGACGAAGGTAGCTCCTAGATCTTCCATGATCTGGGAGAAACGCATCGTATCTTCCTGGATACGCTGTGACGCGCCCTCGATGTGGCGAAGCCGTCCCCAATTGGCCATGAAATGGCCGTTCATCGCCATGCGCCAACGGAAGACCCAGTGGCTGACAATGAAGGCATTGACGACCGATACATTCATGCCGATCAACGCCAGCCAGACAAAGCTGGATTGTCCAGCATAAAATTCGCCGACAGTGGATTCAATCTTTCCTGACATCAGCCCTTGGACGTAGTCGAAGAATGGCCCGTACCAGGCGTTGACCGCGACGCTGATCTGCACATTGAAATAGATGAGGAACAGGATGATCGCGGTGACCAGGATCGACCAATTTTGCCATGGATGCGGCGAATACCAAGCCCAGAACGCGTAGAAGGCGGCCACGAAAAACGCGAAATAGACATAAAACCACAGAAATGGGAGCGACCAGAACACAGAGATGTCGCCGATGGCCGGCGCGTCGGCCGCCGCAGGCGGCAAGCCGATGTTTGCGCCCAGCTGCTGGCCGCCGAAGAACCAAAACAGGATGCCGAAAAGGCTCCAGACGGCGGCCGAGGTGAAAAACAGCTTCGGCTGCGGGAAGAAGGATACGAACACTGTGGCGAATTCCTCGGTCGGTGCGCAAATCAGCGGGGTTGCTGGTTAGGGGCATAAAGTCACACATTAGGTGGAAAGCAAATGCCCGTGCCCGATGCCCGGCATCGAGCAAGACCACAATCATGGCGATTTTGGCGCGGCCGACCAGGTGATGCCTGCCGAGACCAGCAAGACCGCAGCAGCGACGATCGAAGCGAGGAAGAAGTTGCCCGAGGCTTGCGCCAGCAGGCCGGCGACGACAGGGCCGACGATCTGGCCGATGCCGAAGGAAGCGGTCATCAGCGCAAAAATCCGGCGCGGCGCCTGCGGGACAAGCAGCCTTGCCGTCTGCAGGCCGAGTGCTGTTATGGCGATGAAGGTGCCGCCGAGCAGGACTCCCGCGAGCAATGGCCCGGCGGTGCCGCCGATGGCGACGCTGGCGGTGACGCCGACGACCTCGACCAGGCAGCCCAAGGCATAGGCGGTATAAAGCCCGATCCGTGCCGCTATCTTTTGCCACAGCCAGACCGAGGGAAAGCCGGCAAGGCCGGTGACCATCCAGACGCTTGCCTCGAAGACGCGGCCGCCGCCGCCCTGGCGCACTATGGCGACCAGGAAGGTCGCCGTCACCACATAGCCGAAGCCGAACAGGCCGTAGGCAAGGATGACTTTTGCCAACGACCGGTCCCTCGGCAGTGCCGGTTCGCGGTCGGCCACGCCGCTGGCAGGTGCGGTGCCGCCGGCGAGCAAGGCGACGAGCGCAAGGCCGCCGGCGGAAATCGCTGCCGACCACAGCCAGCCCGAAGCCCAGCCGGCATGTTCGGTGACCAGAACCGCCATCAGCGCCGAGGATGCCGCGATGCCGAGGCCGACGCCGCCGAAATGCAGCGCCTGCAGGTCGCTTCTGCTGGCGGCTGCCAGGTGACCGAAGACGATGGAGGCCATGAACACCATGACGAAGGCGCTGGCGAGACCGGCAAGGAAACGGATGAGGATGAAGGCCGTCATCGTTTCGGTCAGTCCCATCAGGGCGGCGAGCGCAGCACTGGCGGCAAGGCCGCCAAACATCAGCAGCCGCTCGCGCCCATGCGCCCAGCCGCCGGCCGCCGCAAGCGCGCCGACGAGGTAGCCGAGGTAGTTGGCCGACGCGATCCAGCCGGCATCGGCCGGCGACAGATGCAGTTCTTCCATCATTCCGGGCAGGATCGGCGTGTAGACGAAACGGCCAATGCCCATGGCGACGGCCATGGCGATCATGCCAGCGAGAGCAAGGCGCAACGGTGATGGAGCGGCGTTCATTGCAGCGCACAATAAGGGTGCTGCCCGGTCAGACCAATCCACTTGCGTTGGGCCAGACTTGGCGGCGGCGACAGTGGCCGTTGGCGTGAATGTGCCGAGCGCGAGGGCCACTTGGCGTCGCGCCGCCCCGCCTGCCGGCACCTTCTCCCCGTATAGTGACGGGGAGAAGGGGGTTAACCGTGTGCCTCGGCGCCCTTGCCTGCAGGGCTGGCAATTGGCGAAACCTTCGGCGCCGGCGACCTTTCTCCCCGTACGGGGAGAAATGCCCGGCAGGGCAATGAGGGGCAGCGCTGGCGCCGACAGTATCGCCTTCCCAGTTACCGCGTCCGCGATTTCAGCGGCAGCCTGCTTGCGCCGTCTCGTATGCAGTGCGGCGCGCCGTCAGGCGAAACGGCATGTCGCCGAGTTCGCGCTCCGACATGGTGTCGAGCACGGGATGCGACAGCGGATCGGTCACCCAATTGAGGACATCCCCGTCAGGGCGCCGCCGCGTGCAGCCGGCGGCAAAGACTTTGAGCAATGATACGATCGTCACCATCCTCGCCTCCTCGGTCTGGTTGTCTTCGCTAGAATCTGCCCTGTCTCGCCGTCTTTCAATTGAGATTTCGGCCGCGCCGGTTTAGAAAAACTGGAATGGCCATGCTGAACCGCGTCCATCTCAACGGCTTGCGCGCCGTCGAAACCGTCGCCCGCCTCGGCTCGCTGGCGGCGGCTGCCGGCGAGCTCAACGTCTCCGTCAGCGCCGTCAGCCAGCAGATCAACCGCACCGAAAAGCAGCTCGGACAAGCGGTGTTCGAACGAACGGCGAGCGGGCTGGTGCTGACCGAGTTCGGCACGGTTTTTTCCGCCCGGCTGGGCGCCGGTTTTCGCGAACTGGCGCAGGCGGTGGCGCTGGCCGACGAGGCAAGCCAATGCACGCTGGTGGTTTCGGTGGCGCCGGCCTTCGCTTCGAAATGGCTGCTGCCGCGATTGTCGCGGCATTTCGACCGGCATCCCAATGTGCTGCTGCGCATCGACGCCTCGGTGCGGCTGGCCGATCTCGAACGTTCCGACATCGACATCGCCATCCGGCTTGGCGACGGCAAATGGCCGGGCGGCCGGGCCGAACTTTTGTTGGCGCAGGAAGTCTTTCCGGTCTGCGCGCCGGTGATCGCCAAGAAACTGAAGTCGATCGAAGACCTGGCGCAGACCTGCGCCATCACCGACGAGCGGGCGATGATCAACTGGGAGAGCTGGTTCAAGGCTGCCGGGGCCGAGCCGGTCACTTTTCGCAAGGGCGCGCGCTTCACCGACCCGATGTTGTGCCTGGAATCGGCGATCGCCGGCCATGGCGTCATGCTCGGCTGGCAATTGCTGGCCGCCGATGCGCTGGCCGACGGCCGCCTCGTCGCGCCTTTCGGCGTGCGGGCGCAGAGCGGCCTCGGCTACTGGCTGGTGACCTCGGCGACCAAGACCGAAAGCCGCAAGGTGCGCGATTTCAAGATCTGGATCCGCGAGGAAATCGCGGCGACCGTGGCGCAGTTCAGCGCGCTGGAAAGCGCTGCCTAGGGCTGTCCGTCGCGACAGTGCTGGAAAGCACAGCTGCGCCGACCTATGTTGGAAGCTTCACCCCCAAGACCAAGACAGGCAGGATCATGACCACACATTCGCGCGGCGTTTCCGCAACGATCGACCCGGTGAAGCTCGACAGGCTGGCGGAAGTCGCCATCAAGGTCGGGCTGCAATTGCAGCCGGGGCAGGATCTGGTGCTGACCTCGTCGATCGCAGCCCTGCCGCTGACCAGGCGCATCGTCGAGCACGCCTACAAGGCCGGCGCCGGGCTGGTAACGCCGATCTTCAACGATGACGAGATCACGCTGGCGCGCTTCCGCTACGGGGCGGATGCCGGCTTCGACCGCGCCGCCGGCTGGATGTATGAAGGCATGGCGAAGGCCTTTTCCAACAATGCGGCGCGGCTTGCCGTGCGCGGCGAGGACCCGTCGCTGTTGTCGGCGCAGGACCCGGCGAAAGTGGCGCGCGCCAACAAGGCGAACTCGATGGCCTACCAGCCGGCGCTGGAAAAGATCACCGGCTTCGACATCAACTGGAACATCGTCGCCTACCCGGATCTCGCCTGGGCAAAACAGGTCTTCCCCGGCGATGCCGACGATGTCGCCGTGGTGAAGCTCGCCGATGCGATCTTTTCGGCATCACGGGTCGATGTGGAAGACCCGATCGCAAACTGGACGGCGCACAATGCAGCGCTGCGCGGCCGCACAAAGTGGCTTAACGAGCACAATTTCCATGATCTGCATTTCAGCGGCCCGGGCACCGACCTCACCGTCGGGCTGGCCGATGGCCATGAATGGATGGGCGGCGCCTCGACCGCCAAGAACGGCGTCACCTGCAATCCGAACATCCCGACCGAGGAGGTCTTCACCACGCCGCATGCACGGCGCGTCTCCGGCCATGTCTCCTCGACCAAGCCGCTGTCCTACCAGGGCACGCTGATCGATGATATCTCGGTGCGTTTCGAAGAGGGTAGGATCGTCGAGGCCAAGGCTTCGAAGGGCGAGGACGTGCTGAAGAAAGTGCTCGACACCGACGAGGGTTCGCGCCGGCTCGGCGAGGTGGCGCTGGTGCCGCATTCCTCGCCGATCTCGGCCAGCGGCCTGCTGTTCTTCAACACGCTGTTCGACGAGAACGCCGCCTGCCACATCGCGCTCGGGCAGTGCTATTCAAAATGCTTCGTCGACGGCGCCTCGCTCACCCAGGACGAAATCGCCCAGCGCGGCGGCAACAAGAGTTTTATCCACATCGACTGGATGATCGGCTCGGACAAGATCGACATAGACGGCGTGCACAAGGATGGCCGCAAGGTGCCGGTGATGCGCAAGGGTGAGTGGGCGTAAGCTCGCGGAGGGCGGATGGCCTTCGACCTGACGGTCAAGCGAATTTACGAAGCACCCGCGCCCGATGACGGGCAGCGGGTGCTGGTCGATCGCATCTGGCCGCGCGGCATCAGCAAGGAGGATGCCGCGCTGACGCTGTGGCTGAAGGAGATCGCGCCGAGCGATGAATTGCGGAGGTGGTTCGGACATGAGCCGGCGCGATGGGCGGAGTTTCAGGTGCGGTATTCGGTCGAGCTGGATGGGAATAGAGAAGCGGTGGCGAAACTGCGTGGCTTGCTCGGCAAGGCCAAGGTGACGCTGCTTTATGGCGCGCATGACGAGGCGCATAACAATGCGGTGGCGTTGGCGGGGTATTTGCGCGGGACGGGTTGAGAGACAGCGAACCGCTGCATACGCCGCAAGCGAAAGCCTTCACAATTAGCGATCGCCCTCCACGCGTTCGTCATCCTCGGGTCTGCGCTGCGTCGCTTCGCTCCTTGCTACGCCATAGGCTGACGAGGCAAGGCTACGCTACTTCACCACCCCTTCATAAGCCTCCGGCTTGAACCCCACCAAAATCTCATCCCCGACCTCGAGCACCGGGCGCTTGATCATCGTCGGGTTGGCCAGCATCAGCTTCCTGGCCTTCTTCTCGTCGAGCCCTTGCTTGTCCTTGTCCGGCAGTTCGCGAAATGTGGTGCTGCCCTTGTTGAGCAGCTTTTCCCAGCCAACCTTGCCGACCCACCCGTCCAGTCTGCCCGCCTCTATCCCCTCGGCCCGGTAGTCGTGAAAGCGGTAGGGCACAGCATGGCCCTCCAGCCAGGTGCGCGCCTTGCGGATCGTGTCGCAGGTGGTGATGCCGTACATTGTGATCGTCAAAACGCGCTTCCCTTGACTGGTGGTCGAATCCGCCGGACAGCCTAAAACCGTCCTTCCCGCTTTGCCAGCACCCCGGTCACATCAGCCCATTTTTAGGGCTTGCAAACTAAGGAATTTTCCTAAGTATATTTCTATACCCGTCGACGGACCTCAGGATCGCCCATGCCAAGCCTCCACCCCCCAACTACAAGTCTCCCGCCGATCGACGGCATCTTCCGCGCGCTGGCTGACCCGACGCGGCGGCGCGTGGTCGAGCGGTTGAACCGCAGTCCCGCCTCGGTCAGCGAGTTGGCGCAGCCTTTCGAGATGGCGCTGCCTTCCTTCATCGAGCATCTGAAAGTGCTGGAAGGCTGCGGACTGGTGCGATCGGAAAAAATCGGCCGCACCAGGACCTATCAGCTGGCGCCCGAACCGCTGCAGCTCGCCGAAAACTGGCTGGCCGAACAGCGCACGCTGTGGGAGCGCCGACTCGATCAATTTGACGCCTATGTGATGAGCCTCAAGGAGCAAGAAAAGTGAGCTATCCCTTCAAGCCCGACCCCAGACTGGACCTTGTGCTGGAGCGCAAGCTCGACGCGCCGCGCGAACTCTTGTGGAGCGCGATGACGGTGCCGGAGCATGTCAAGCAATGGTTCACGCCCAAGCCCTGGCTGATCACCGATTGCGAGATCGACCTTCGTCCGGGCGGACTGTTCCGGACGCGCATGCAATCGCCCGACGGCAAGGAGGTCAACGACCGCCATTGCTGCTATCTCGAGATCGTGCCGAACGAGCGGCTGGTGTGGACCGATGCGCTGCTGCCGGGCTATCGGCCCTCGGGCGAGCCCTTCATCACCGCAGTCATTTCGCTTCAGTCGGATGACAAGGGCACGCGCTACACGGCAACGGCCATCCATCGCGACCAGGCTACCCGCAACAATCATGAAGAGATGGGGTTCTTCGACGGCTGGGGCACGGTGGCCGATCAGTTGGCGCAGTATGTGAAGACCATTTGAGCTTTTCCCACTGCGGCCAGGACTTTGTCCCGGCCGCCTGGTTTTTGGGTCGTGCAGCGAAGTGCGCCGGAACCCTACGGCACCCGGGCTCAGTAGTAGAAGCGCTCTTCGGTGATCTTGCCGTTCTTGACGGTGTACAGGCCAACCTCGTCCATGGTGACCCGTTCGCCGGTGGCCTTGGGCGTTATGTCGAACTTGAAGCGCACCGCGAACTGGTCGCCGTTGACATAGGGGCCTTCGACAGAGCCGCCATGGACTTCGTGGTTCTCTTGCCACCATTCGCCCTTTTGCCTGAGAGCCTCCTTGCCACGGGCGATGGCCATCGGCCCCTCCATGGCTTCGAGGCTGACGATATCATCGGCATTGTACTTTTCACCAGCACCCAGGTGATCCCCCTGCTGGAGCATTTCAGTGAAATCCTTGGCAACATCCGCGATGGTCATGTGTGTTCCTCCTGTTCAGACTGGTTTGAAGTAGGGAAGCGCTTGCCGGCCCGCCACCTTTACCCGCACGACAGCTGACAAGGTGTGTCAGGACGATGATATAGCGCGGCTGTGTGACGACGATTGCGGCGGCGTCGGACAGCGACTTCGGTTGCAGACAAAAGCCAATTCCGCAATGCTGGGTGCATGTGCAACCTCTACAACATCACGACGACGCAAGAGGCGGTCCGCCAATGGACCCGCACATTGCGCGATATCAGCGGCAACCTCGAACCTTCGCTTGATGTCTATCCCAATCAACCTGGGCTTGTCGTTCGCAACAGGACGGATGGGGAGCGTGAACTGGCGAAACTGCTTTGGGGTTTGCCAACGCCGCCCGAGCGCATGAAAGGTAAGGCCGACTACGGCACCACCAACGTTCGCAATCCGCAATATTCGCACTGGCAGCAATATGTGGGGGTCGAGCACAGATGTGTCGTGCCGGTGACCAGCTTTGCCGAGCCCAGCCCTGCGGCGAACGATAAAGACCCGGAAACAGGAATCCAGCGAAATTACTGGTTTGCCCGTGGCGAGAGCCGGCCGTTGTTCTTCTTCGCTGGTTTCTGGACGTCTTGGCAGGGCGTGCGAAAGGTCAAGGACGGTCCCGGCGACTTCGAGCTATACGCCTTCATGACCACCAAGCCTAATGCTCTCATTGCGCCGATCCATGAGAAGGCTATGCCCGTGATCCTCACCACGCCGGAGGAAACCGAGGCTTGGCTGACGGCGCCATGGTCGGAAGCACGGCGTTTGCAGCGGACGGCGCCCAACGACGCGTTGGTGATCGTTGAGAAGCCAGCCACACAGATCAAGTTCCCACCACAGGCCCCGGCCCAAGGGTCTCTGTTTTAGCCCGAAATCGGCTCTCCTCAATCGTCGTCTCGCCAGATTACCCGGCGAACCATGCGGATTTCGACAAGACGTCTGACGCGAATTTTAAGGCGTTCAGCAGCGCTTGGCAGAATGATGCCTGCATCGAGCTCACGACCTTTGCAGCGCTCGCACCGCATGTGCCGCTCCACATCCCAAAAGGGGATATCACCAACCAGCTTTGCGAGATCGCCAGGCAGATAGTGTCGAGTGATGTTGCAGTTCCGACATCGAACACGAATTAGCTGCCCGACTTCATGCGCCAAGCAGAGGGTTTGCACATTTCGGCGCGGTCGGGTGCTTAGTTCGGGCATCCCGCAAAGTAGGAATATGTTCCTTTGCGAGTCAATTCACACTTAATTCCACCTTGGCGATCTTCACAGCAGGTTAAATCCAACCGTCGATGAAGGGATTGGGTTGGATCAGCTTGGCAGCATAGGGCAGTTGGCACCACGGCGCAGGCTGATATGCGCCACGTCGCCGACGCTGAATTGAAAGCCCTCGGCCTGGCGCGGCGCATCGATCACCACCGGCAATCCCTGCCCCAGCTCAGCATGCAGCCGCAGCGTGCGGCCGTGGAAGACGATGGAGTTGACGCGCGCCGGCGCGGTGCCGGCGGCGGCATCGGTGGTGGCCAGCAAGTCCTCGGGGCGAACGCCGAGGGTGCGCTCAGTGCCTTCGCCGGGTGTGTCGCCGGTTTCAGATGTTGCTTCCAGCGAAAGCCCGCCAGCGGCGAAGCGCAGGCGGTCGCCGTCGCGGCCGATGAAGCGCGATTGCAAGAGGTTCATGGTGCCGATGAAGCTTGCGACGAATTTCGTCGCCGGCCGGTCGTAAAGCGTAGCCGGCGGCGCGATCTGCTCGATGCGGCCCTTGTTCATGACGACGATGCGGTCGGAGATCGACAGCGCTTCGGTCTGGTCGTGGGTGACCATGACGAAGGTGGTGCCGAGCCGCGACTGCAGCCGCTTCAGTTCGACCTGCATCTGTTCGCGCAGATGCGCATCGAGCGCCGACAGCGGTTCATCGAGCAACAGAACGCGCGGCTCGCAGACTATGGCGCGGGCGAGCGCGACGCGCTGGCGCTGGCCACCCGACAGTTCGGAAACGCGGGCGCCGAGCTTGTCGGCGAGGCCGACCATGTCGAGGGCTTCGCGGACGCGCTTTGCCTGCTCGGCGCCGGACAGTTTGCGCAGCGACAGGCCGAAGCCGACATTCTCGGCGACCTTCATATGCGGGAACAGCGCATAATCCTGGAACACGGTGTTGACGGGACGGTCGAACGGCCTGAGCGCGGTGATGTCGCGACCATCGAGCAGCACCTTGCCGCTCGACGGGCTCTCGAAACCGGCAATGACGCGCAGGCTGGTGGTCTTGCCGCAGCCCGAGGGCCCGAGCAGGGTGATGAACTCACCGCTGATAATATCGAGATCGACGGCGTCGAGCCCAACAATGCCGCCGGGGAAAACCTTCGAGACCTTGTCCAGCCGCACCAGTGCGTCAGGCGCCATCGCGAACCTCGGACGGCTTGGTGGTGTTGACCCAGAGGATCTGGCAAGGCTCGGTGCCGGGATTGCGGAAGGCGTGCAGAAGCGTGCTCTTGAAGGCAAAGGAGTCGCCGCTCTTCAGCACGTATTTTGTCGAGTCCACCACCAGTTCGACCTCGCCCGACAGGACATAGCCGAACTCGTGACCGATATGCGCATAGGCTTCCGCCGTGCCGCCATCGGCTTCCACGGTCACCAAGAGGCCGGTCAGCGCCGCGCCCGGCGGCGACAGCAGCGCCTTGGCGATGCCTTCCGACTTGACCGGGAGCTGCCGCCTTTTGTCGGCGCGCACGCAATAGAGATCGTTGGCGGCTTCGTTGCCGTCGGTGATCAGCGCCAAAGGCTCGATGTCGAGCGCGGCCGCAAGCGGCCAGATCACCTTGACGCGCAGCGAAGACAGGCCGCGCTCGATCTGGCTCAGCGCACCAATGGAGACGCCGGCTTTTGCTGCCAGCTCGGCCAACGACAAATTGCGCTCCAGCCGCAGCGCCCGCACGCGCCGGCCGACGCGAATGTCGGCGTCGGCCTTGGGCTTCTCGGTTGCGTCGTCAAGCATGTCCATGCGTGGGTCCTCGTCTCTTTATTGGCGCGGCGCGGGGTTGATAGGCTCCCCCTTCTCCCCTTGTGGGAGAAGGTGTCGCCGAAGGCGACGGATGAGGGGTGTTCCAGCGGAGTGAGACGTTGGCGTTCCTTGGAACACCCCTCATCCGTCTCGGCGCTGTGCGCCGATCCACCTTCTCCCACAAGGGGAGAAGGGGACACCCCAGCCTCAGCTCACCCCCCAGCCTTCACCTTCTCGAACATCTTCGCCACATCGTCATTCTGCTTCATCGGTCCGGTGAAGATGGTGGTCTTCAGCATCACCTCCGGGTCCGCCGGCAATTGCAGCTTGTCCAGTTCGTCCTTCGCCACGCCGGCGAAGGCGGTGCTCAGCGAGCTGCCATAGCCGTAGGCCTGGATCAGGTACTTACCCGAGTCGGCGTCGAGCCGGCTGTTGATGAAGTCATAGGCGAGGTCGACGTTTTTGGCGTCCTTGAGCATGACGAAGCCGCAGGCCCAGGTCAGCATGCCCTCCTTCGGCTTCATGAACTCGACCGGCACGCCCTGCTTCTTCAGCGAAGTTGCCGACGCGTTCCAGGTCATGGCGGCGACCAGCTGGCCGCTGGCCAGCGCCTGTTCGACCGAGGTCATGTCGGTGGTGTAGTTGGAGAGCAGCGGACGCTGCTCGCGCAATTTTTCCGCCACCTTGTCCATCTGCTCCGGCGTCATATCGAAGGGGTTTACGCCGGCCAGAAGTGCTGCAACGATCGGCGTGTCATGCACGGCATCGATGGTCGCCATGCGGCCGGCATATTGCTTGTCCCACAGAAGGTTCCAGCTCGCTTCCGGGTTCTTCACCAGATCGGTGCGGTAGAGGATCGAGGTGTTGCCCCAGTCCCACGGCACCATCCAGACCTTGCCGTCGCCGGCCTGGATGTCGGGCAGGTTCTTGAACACCGGGAAGATCGAATCCCAGTTCTTGATGCGCTTGGTATCGATCGGCTGCAGCAGGCCTTCCTTGTTCCAGCGCGCCACCTTGTCGTAGCAGGGATGGGCGATATCGGGGCGGAAGCCGGCCTTGACCTTGGTGAAGGCATCGTCGTCGTCGCCGAAGATCGAGGCCTCGACGCCATCCGGATGGGCCGTCAGGAAGCTCTTGTTGAAGTCGGGCAGTTCATAGCCGGACCAGGTGAAATATTGCAGCTTGTCGGCGGCGAAGGCGACAGTCGACGACAGGACGATTGCAAGCGCGGCAAGCCCGGTGCGGGCTGTCTTTGCAGTGATCGATTTCGGGCCAGTGATCGATTTCAGCCCAGTAATTGATTTCGGGTCGAATGCCATTTCGGTTCTCCTCTTTTGTTATGGTTCAGGCTGGACTGGTGGGCGCCGTCCGACGGGCTGTGCTCAGCCCGCGATGGCGCAGGATTTCGGCGATGCCGGCGATGATGACTGACACAGCAAGGATAGCTGTCCCCAGCGCCATCACGGTCGGCAGCGAGCGAGGAAAACGCAGTTGGCTCCAGATGTAGAGCGGCAGCGTCGGCTCGGTGCCGGCGAGGAAGAAGACGACGATGAACTCGTCGAAGGAAATCAGAAAGGCCAGCATGAAGGCCGAGACGATGGCCGGCAGCGAGAGCGGCAACATCACCCGCCGGAAGGTCGTCCAGTCGGAAGCGCCGAGATCGAGTGCGGCCTCGCGAATGGTTTTCGGAATTGCGGCAAACCGGCTGCGCATGATCACCACGGTGGTCGGCAGCGCCACCAGTATGTGGCCGAGAACGATGGCGATGCGCGACGGGCCGAGGCCGATGAGATTGACGAGGATCAGCAACGATATGCCGACGATGACGCCGGGGATCAGGATCGGCAGCCTGGAGATGGCGCTGATGGTGGCGGCGAGCGGCGAACGACCGTAGAGGTCCATATAGGAGACGGTGATGCCGCAGAGCGTGGCGCCGGCGGCGGCCACGACGCCAATGACGAGACTGTTCAAAAGCGCGCCGGACAGCGCCGGATTGCCATAGAGCGTGGCATACCATTCGAGCGTGAAGCCCTGCAGCGGAAACGCGGCCTGGATGGAGTTGTTGAAGGAAAACAGCGGGATCAACAGCACCGGCAGATAGAGGAAGACGAGATAGGCAAGCACATAGACGCCGAGCCAGCCGCGGCCATCATCTCTCCGCGCGGCGCTCATGTGCGGCTGCCGAATCTGCGGTCGGCGCCGCGTGCGACCAGCACCACGCAGAGGATGACCAGCATCACGCAGACTGAAAGTGCCGCGCCGAACGGCCAGTCATTGGCCTTGCCGAACTGCGACTGGATCAATGTGCCGATCATGGTGCTGGCGGGACCGCCGACCATGGCCGGGGTGACATAGTCGCCGACCGTCGGCACAAAGACGACGAGGGCGGCCGCCAGAACGCCCGGCATCGAATTGGGCAAGACGACGCGGCGAAACGCCGTGAACGGTCTGGCGCCGAGATCGGAGGCGGCTTCGAGCAGTGATTTCGGGATGGTGTCCAGCGCCACATAGATCGGCAGGATGGCGAAGGGCGCATAGGCATGCGCCAGCGTGACGACCACCGCCGCCGGCGTGTTGAGGAAGGCCAGCGTCGGCTCCGACCAGATGCCGCTTTCGATCAGCGCCGAGTTCAAGACGCCGTTGTAGGCGAGCACGATCTTCCAGGCGAAGACGCGCAGGAGATAGCTGGTCCAGAATGGCAGGGTCACCAGAAACAAAAGCAGGCTGCGGCGGCGGCCGGCATGGAAGGCGAGATAGTAGGCGACGGGATAGGCGGTGACGACGGTTGCCAGCGTCACCAGGCCAGCGATCACCAGCGAGCGCAGCGTCACCGTCCAGTAGAGCGGATCGGAGACCACGGTGATGAAGTTGCCTGCGGTGAAGCCGGCGCCGAGCAGCGAACCGTCATTGCCGCGAAGTGAGAGGAAGAGCACAAGGCCAAGGGCAAACAGGATCAGGAACAAGGTGACCAGCCCGCCCGGCAGCAACATGGCGAAGCGGAAGCCTCGGGACGACCCTGCCGGCGCTTCTGTTGCAACGATGCTCGACATCGGACTGCTCAACGGAAATATGAAATCGGCTTAGCTTTTTTCATATTTGTGAAACTGTCAAGCTGAATCCACGAGGCCTAGGCGACCGGCGCCCAATCAGCGCTCGAAGGCGTCGAGCATCCGGTACCAGGCGATGGTCGCGGCGACGCCGACCTGGCGGAAGGCGTGGAACGGAATCGGCCGGATCGGCGACAGCGGGAACGGCAATTGCGCTGCCTCACCGTTTGCCAAATAGCCCGCCATGCGTTTTCCCAGCGCGGTCATCAGGCCGACGCCCCTGCCCTGGCAACCGACCACGGCGAGCAGGCCCTTTTCAGGTTCGTGGATGTGCGGCAGATGATCCGGCGTCATCGCCACGCGACCGAACCAGCGTTTCTCGATGGCGACATCGGAGAGCGCGGGATAAAGCCGCACCAGCGCGCGCTGCAGATGCGCCCAGTCGGCCTCGCTCCTGGGAAGCGCCATGCGGCCACGGCCGCCAAGCACCAGCCGGCCGTCGACGGTCTTGCGGTAATAGACGAGGATGCGGCGCGAGTCCGATACGGCTTGTCCCTCGGGCAGGATCGTTGCCGCAAGGTTGGATGACAGCGGCGCGGTGGCGACCTGGAAGGAATGCAGCGGCACGATCGTTTCGGCGAGGCCCGGAAGCAGTCCATCGGTATAGGCGTTCGTCGCCAGGACAACCGCTTTCGCCCGCACCTCGGCGCCGTTTTCGGTTGAAACGCGCCAAAGGCCAGCTTGCTTGCGGAGTTTCACCACCTTCTGCCGCTCGGCAATGCTGGCGCCGGCGGCGGCAGCGATGCGCGCCAGTTCCACTGTATAGGCGAGCGGATCGATGATGCCGGCGCGGCGGTCGAGCCAGCCGCCGAGATAGCCTTGCGCGCCGGTCATATCGGCGATCTCGCTTTCATTCAGAAGCCGGACATCGGCGCCACGCGCCCGCCATTGACGATCCCTGTTCGCCGCCGCTTTCAATGCGGTTTCGGTATGCGCGGCCTGGATCCAGCCCTTGCGGGTGAGCGGCACCGCCAGCTTTTCGTCGCGGATGAGATCGAACACCGTATCCGCCGCCGAGGCGGCGAAATCGACTAACGCCTGGCCACGCTCGGGGCCGAAATGCTCGAGCAGCCATTCGGGATCATATTTCAGGCCGGGAATGACCTGGCCGCCATTGAGGCCCGAGGCACCCTGGCCGATCTCGCCGGCCTCCAGCACCTGTACACCGAGACCGAGCCGGGCTGCGTGCAAGGCGGTCGACAGGCCCATGAAGCCGCCGCCGACGATGGCAACGTCGACCGGCGCAGTGACGAGCGACTGGAAGGCGGATGCGGTCTGCGGCTTCTGCCAGATCGGAACGGAAAACGGTGCGGGCAAGGCTTCACCTGGAGTATGCGGAAAATGAAAATTCTAGTGCCAGTTTCATTTTTTTGAAAGAGCGGGCCTCATGTCAGAACCGACAATTGCCTGCGCCACGGGATAGACCTTTGGCGTGAATCCGGTGAAAGTGCAGCGGCCCAGCTGCCATCTCGATCATCAAAGGACCGTAAGCCATGACGAACCCAACGCAGCTTCCCGCCGACGGGCTCTTCATCGGCCGAGCCAGGGCAAGCTATGCCTCGCATCCGCTGGTGGTCACCGTGCGCGACGGCATCGTTTTCGACGTCACCTCGACCACCGCACCCACAGTGCGCGACATCTGCGAGATGGCCGATCCGGCCGGACACGTGCGCTCTGCCAAGGGCGAACCGATCGGCTCGCTCGACGCGATCGCCGCCAACAGTTTTCAGGCCACCCGCGACCCGGCAAAACCCTATCTGGTCTCGCCTGTCGACCTGCAGGCGGTGAAGGCGTCGGGCGTGACCTTCGTGGTCAGCCTGCTCGAACGCGTCATCGAGGAGCAGGCGCGCGGCTCGGCGGAAAAGGCCGACGCCATCCGCGCCGACATTGCCGGGCTGATCGGCCACGATCTGTCGAAGCTGAAGCCCGGCTCGCCTGAGGCGATGGAGATCAAGGCCAAGCTCATCCAGCGCGGCGCCTGGTCGCAATATCTGGAAGTCGGCATCGGCCCCGACGCCGAGATCTTTACCAAATGCCAGCCGATGGCGTCCGTCGGCTTCGGCGCCGATGTCGGGCTGCATCCTGTCTCGACCTGGAACAACCCCGAGCCGGAGATCGCCATGATCGCCACCAGCACCGGCAGGATCGTCGGCGCCACCATCGGCAACGACGTCAATCTGCGCGACGTCGAGGGACGCTCGGCGCTGCTGCTCGGCAAGGCCAAGGACAACAATGCCTCGGCCTCGCTTGGGCCCTTCATCCGGTTGTTCGACGCAACATTTTCGATCGACGACGTGAAGCGCGCCACGGTGCGGCTGCAGGTCGAGGGCGAGGACGGGTTTTCGCTGGAGGGCGCGAGCTCGATGGCCGAGATCAGCCGCTCGCCCGAAGAGCTGGTCGCGGCCGCCATGGGGCCGCACCACCAGTATCCCGACGGCTTGGCGCTTTATCTCGGCACCATGTTCGTGCCGTCGAAGGATCGCGGCGAGAAGGGCAAGGGATTCACCCACAAGATCGGCGACATCGTCACCATCTCGTCGGAGAAATTCGGCGCGCTGGTGAACCGCGTGCTTCTGTCGCCCGATTGCCCGCACTGGACCTACGGCGCCAGCCATCTCATGCGGGACCTCGCCAAGGCCGACCTGATCTGATTTCGGAGCAGCGGGACGAACGGATAGCCGATAAACGTTCGTATCCGGTCCCTGTAAGCCGTTTGTTAGCGGAATCCGGGTGACTGTATCGGAAATTCGCTCCAGGATCGGGGCGCGGTCTGTGGGGGCCGAATCGCATGCTCGGTTTGCCGATGATATCGGTGCGCAATCTCGCCATGCGTTATGGCGGCGTTGTCGCGCTCAGGGATATGAACCTGTCTGTCGGACAGGGGACCATCCATGCTGTCGTCGGTGAAAGCGGCGCCGGAAAGTCGACGCTGGTGAAGGTGCTTGCCGGCGTGCTCCGGCCCAACAGCGGCACCATCCGCGTCGGCGACCAGATCGTCACCGTCGACAGCCCGATCGCTGCACGCAAGCACAGCTTCGGCGTCGTCCACCAGGGGCTCGGCCTGTTTGCCGACCGCTCGGTGCTGGCCAATCTGTTCGTCAATCGCGAGCCGTTGCGCAATGGCTTCGTCTCCAGGCGCGAGATGGAGGCACGCAGCCGCACCTTGCTTCGGCAACTCAAGCTCGACGTCGATGTCCACGCTCCTGTGGGACAACTCGGCATGGGCGAACGGCAATATGTCGAACTCGGCCGCGCAATTCTGGAAGGCCCGAGGCTGCTGATCCTCGATGAACCGAATTCTGCGCTCGACCGGCGCCAAACCGAGCACCTGTTCACCGTACTAAGTGACCTCAAGGCCAAGGGCACGAGCGTGCTCTATGTCTCGCACCGGCTGGAGGATGTGTTTGCGATCGCAGACCAGGTCACCGTGATGCGCAACGGCCGTGACGTGCTGACAAGTGAGCGCTCGGCGTTGAGCGAAGCCGATGTGATCGACGCCATGATCGGCCAGCAGCGCGGCAGCCTGTTCCCGCCTGCACTGCCGGCCAATGCCAGCACGATAAGGCCGCGGATCACGGTGGAGGGTCTGAGCGGCGGCCGGATTTCCGGCGTCAGCTTCACCGCCCGCTCCGGCGAGATCCTCGGCTTGGCCGGGCTTGAGGGGTCAGGCGTTGAACACCTGTTCGAGATGCTGTTTGGCCTGCGCAAGGCGCAAAGCGGCAGGGTGCGGCTCCCCGACGGCTACGGCTTGCCTGGAAATCCGACCGAAGCGGCGCGACGCGGCATCGGCCTGGTGCCGGCCAACCGCCTGTGCAACGGCCTGATGCCCGACCGGTCGCTGGCCTTCAACATAGGCAACATCGCTACCGGCGCCCGCAACTGGGGGTCGCGCCGCTACTCGCCCAAGGCCGCGATCGCCGCCGCCGCAAGGCAGATCGATGCGCTGCGCATCAAGGGCCTGCCGGACGCGCCGGTGAATTCGCTGCTGGCCGGCGATCAGCAGAAGATCGTAATCGCCAAATGGCTGGAGACGGCGCCGCAAGTGCTGCTCCTAGACAATCCGGCTGGCGGTATCGAGGCGGCTGCCAAGCGCAAGATCTATGCGCTGATCCGGCAGATGGCAGCCAATGGCTGTATCGTTTTGCTGCGTTCGGTCGAGCCGTCCGAACTGACCAACCTCAGCAACCGCGTCCTTGTCTTCCACCGCGGCCGGGTCGCCGGCGAGCTGTCCGGCGCCGAGATGAAGCGAAGGACAGTGCTGCAACTGACCACCACCGGCGAGATGCCGGAGGCGGAGCGGCCGAAAAAGAAACTCGTGGGAGCCATGGCATGACACGATTGGATCCCACGCTGCAGCTTGCCGGTTCGGCTGCCCACCCGAAGCGCAGCCTTCGCCTGCCCGTCGAACTCAGGCCGCTCATCGGGCTCGTTGTCCTGGTGGCGATTACAGGCTTTGCCCGGCCGGATTTCCTCGATGAGGCCAATGTGCTGTCGTTGCTGGAAACCGCTGCGTATCCCGGCATGCTGGCGATCGGCATGGTGTTCGTGCTCGCACTCCGAGAGATCGACCTTTCCGTCGGCTGGATATTCCATCTCGCGGCCCTTCTCACCGCATTCCTTCTGGCCGCCGGCATCGACCCGTGGCTTGCCGCCCTTGCCGGCGTGCTGCTCGGCGCCGGGCTCGGCCTCGTCAACGGCCTGCTGGTGGTGGCGCTGCGACTGCCGGCCATCGTCGTTACGCTGGGCACCTTTGCAATGTTCCGGGGCCTGGCGGCGGTGGCCGTCAAGATGCAAGCGACAGCTCCGGCCAGCCCAGGCGGCGACTTCTTTGAGATCGTTCACGGCAAGCTGTTCGGCCTTGTGCCGACGGCTGTCTTTGTCTTCGTCGCAATGGCGGTGGTGATGCACCTCGTGCTTCACCGCAGCCGCTTCGGCTACCGGATCCAGGCCGTCGGCAGCAATCCGCAGGCGGCGCTCTATGCCGGCATCCCGACAGGTGCTGTGCGGCTGCAGACGCTGGTGCTGATGGGCATCGTCTCGGGGCTGGCGGGCGCGCTGTGGCTTGGCTCTCCCGTTACCGACGTCGACCAAGGCGGCGGTTTCGTGCTGATGGCGATTGCCGCGGCGATCATCGGCGGCACCTCGCTTTCCGGCGGGCGCGGCACCGTCTTCGGTGCGGTGATCGGCATGCTGATCGTCCAGGTCATCTTGAGCGGCGTTACCCTGTTCGGCATCGACGCCGCATGGAGCCCCTTCGTGATCGGCGCGGTGATGGTGCTGGCGCTCGCGCTCGACCGGCTGGCCAAGGTGCTGCGCAACCGCCAGGCCGAGCGCTTTCAGGAAAATCCGCGCGCCTGAGTTTAAGCCCCGCCTGCTTGCCGGGAAATATCTCTATCTCTTGGTTGACGCAATTCCGGACGGAAAACCGTTTCACACTTTTCCTGGAATTGCCCTCTAACTGATGCGATCTGATGGGATCGATGATGGCGCGTTGCATCGCGCCACCATCCATTGGGCGGATAGAGGCTTGCCATCGGCCGCAAAAGAAGATGCTCTGCGCATCCGGGTCGGCGCTGGCAGGAGGAGAGGATCAAGGGCATGGCCCGGATCATCGCCGGACGTGGAGGTCGTTTTCAACATGGGAGGAAAGCAAATGCTGACGAGGCTACGATTACTCGTGCTTGGCTTGATTGTGGCGCTGGCCGTTCCGGCGGCGGCACAGGCCAAGACGTTCTACTGGATTTCGCATGGCGGCCCGGCCGACCCGGTATGGACCTACTTCCTGGCCGGCGCCAAGCAATGGGCGAAGGACACCGGCAACACCGTCAACACCTCGTTCCACAATGGCGACGTTGCCTCGCAGCAGGAGGCCGTGCGCGCCGCGATCTCGGCAAAGGCCGACGGCATCGTCACCACCAGCCCCGATCCGGGCAGCCTGATCGAAATCGCCAAGGAAGCCAACACGGCCAAGATCCCGATCATCAACTTCAACACGCCCGATCCCAAGGCAAGCTTCGACGCCTATGTCGGCGGCGACAACGTCACCTTCGGCAAGCACTGGGCGCAATATCTGGTCGACAAGGGCCTGGTGAAGAAGGGCGACTTCGTCTGGATGCCGGTCGAAATCCCCGGCGCCACCTACGGCGTCCAGGAAGAGGAAGGCATCAAGAGCGTCTTCGAACCGCTGGGGATCACCTATGAGATCACCGAAGCGACCCTCGACCAGGCCGAAGCCATCAACCGCATGGTCGACTATCTCACCGCCAACAAGGCCAAGGTCAAGGCAATCATCGGCCTCGGCGATCTGGTCACCGGCTCGATCAAGCGGGTGTTCGACCAGGCCGGCATCAAGCCGGGCGAAATCCCGGTCGTCGGCTGGGGCAACTCGCTCGACACCACCCAGGAAGTGCTGACCGGCTACGTCAATGCCGGCCAGTGGCAGGACCCGCAGGCGACCAGCTACGTCGCGCTGTCGCTGGCCAACATGGCGGCGTCAGGCATTCCTCCGGGCTTCAACGTCATCACCGGCGCGCTCTATGAAAAGGACACCGCGCAGGTCTACGACGACATCCTGTCCGGCAAATAACCCAGACCTTCAACAGTCGCGGCCGCAGCCGCGGTCGCGACTGTCTTTCGCCGAGCCCTTCGCGTTGCGCGCGGGGCTCAGCCTTCCCCTTCCTGTCGCAGGTTATCAGTGGAAAACCGTTCGCTCATCCAACGCCTGATCGCGAGGCCGGAATTCGGGCCCTTCGTTCTGCTCATCGTCGAAATCGCGGTGTTCTGGAGCATCAACCACGATTTCCTGTCGCCGCAGAACATCTCCAACACGCTGGCCTTCACCGTCGAGCTCGGGCTGATCGCGCTGGCGATGACGCTGTTGATGACGTCGGGTGAATTCGATCTTTCGGTCGGCTCGCTGTTCGGCTTTTCGCCGGTGCTGATGTGGACGCTGTTCAACAGCGGCCTGACCTCGCTGGAGGTCGGCTTCCTCGCCGCGCTGCTGATCGCAGCCTTCATCGGCCTGGTCAATGGCTGGTTCGTCACGCAGCTGAAAATCCCATCCTTCCTGGTGACGCTCGGCATGCTGCTGGTGGTGCGCGGCACCGCGCTGTTCGTCACTGACGGCTTTCCGCAGCGGACGTGGAGCGCCGAAGGCAGCTGGCTGGCCGAAGCGCTGGTCGGTGATTTCTTCATCAGCCCGTTCCGCATCTACATGTCGCTCTTCTGGTTCATCGCGGCGGCCATCGCGCTGGGCTACGTGCTGACGCAAAGCCGGACCGGCAACTGGATCCAGGCAGCCGGCGGCAATCCAGGCGCCGCAAGGGCGCGCGGCGTCAACGTCAGCGGCGTCAAGATCGGCCTGTTCGTGCTGTCGTCGGTGATGGCTTCGCTTGCCGGCGTCATCTCGTCGCTGCGCACGTCGGCCGCCAACCCCAACAGCGGCACCGGCTACGAGCTCGAAGTCATCGCCATGGTGGTGATCGGCGGCACGGCGCTGACCGGTGGGCGCGGCACCATCATCGGCACCGTGCTCGGCATCCTCATCCTGCGCGTCATGCGCAACGGCATCGTGCTGATCGGCGTGCCCGGGCTGGCCTACAACATCTTCATCGGCGCCATCATCCTCGGCATGATGGCGCTGCACTCATGGCTGGAACGCCGGCATCAGGCAGGGACCTAGAACCATGGCTGAACCGCTCATCCGCATGTCCAACATCAAAAAGTCCTACGGGCGCGTGCAGGCGCTCGAAGACGCCAATTTTCATGTCAACGAAAGGGAGATCGTCGGCCTGCTCGGCGACAATGGCGCCGGCAAATCGACGCTGATCAAGGTGTTGTCGGGGGCGGTGCCGCTGACCAGCGGCGACATTTTCATCCGCGGCAAGAAGGTCAATCTGCGCAGCACCAGCGACGCCATCGCGCACGGCATCGAGACGATCTACCAGGATTCGGCACTGGTGACGCAGCTGTCGATCGCGCGCAACCTGTTCCTCGGCCGCGAGCCGATCAAACCGCCGCGCTTTTTGAACCGCATGGACCAGGAGGCGATGAACAATGTCGCCCGCGACCTGTTGAAACAGGTCGGCATCTCCAAGAACATCCCGCCGACGACGCCGATCGGCTCCCTGTCCGGCGGCGAGCGGCAGGCCGTCGCCATCGCGCGCGCCATGCACTTCGACAGCGACCTGATCATCCTCGACGAGCCGACCAACAATCTCGGCGTCGCCGAGACGCAAGGCGTGCTGAGCTTCGTGCGCAACGCGCGCGATTCCGGGCATTCCTGCATCTTCATCGCCCACAACATCCACCATGTCTTCCAGGTGGTTGACCGCATCGTCGTCATGCGCCGGGGCAAGGTGGTGGCCGACGACATCGACCCGAAGAAGACCAGCGTGGCCGAGGTCGAACGCATCATCACCGGGATGTCGGACAAGGAGATCCGCGACGCCATCATCGAAGGCGGGCCATCGCACGGCTGAACCGTCTTCGCGCCGTCTGGCACGGAAACGCATCCGCTCTAACTCGTTGTAGAGCATGACCTTTTGACAAAACGGTTCCCGTTTGTCCGAGAAAACCGGTTCCCACTTTTCGGGATCATGCTCTATGACTACAGCCATGAAAGCCACCGTTGCCGACATAGCCAGGAGCTGCGGCCTGTCGACCGCGACCGTCGACCGGGTTCTGAACAACCGGGCCGGCGCGAGCGCCGCCAACCGCCAACGGGTGATGGAGGCGGCCAAGCAGCTCGGCTATTTGCCGGTGGTCGATCAGGTGACGCTGCCGTCGCGGCCGGCGCATCTTGAATTCTTCCTGCCGATCGGCGCCAACGGTTTCATGATCGACCTCGCCGGGCACATCGAGGACTATGCGGGGCGCCTGCCGCTGGTCGCCTCGTGCCGGATCCACAATCTCGGCGGCATCTCGCCGGCAGCGCTGCAGGCGGCGGTTGAAAATCTGTCGCTGAAGGCCAATGGCGTCGGCGTCATTGCCGTCGATCATCCGCGAACGCGCAACATATTGCGCGATGTGGTCGAGGCAGGCATCCGCCTTGTCACGCTGGTCTCCGACGTTCCAGCCGCCCCGCGTTCGGCCTATGTCGGCATCGACAACCGGGTTGCCGGACGCACGGCGGCGCTGTTGATGGGGCGCTTCCTCAACGGCCGCCAGGGTCATCTGGCGATGGTCGTCGGCTCGCGTTCCTATCGCGGGCACGAGGAGCGCGAAATGGGTTTTCGGTCGGTACTGACAGAGGAATTCCCCAATCTCACCGTCTCGAGTGCGGTCGAGATCAATGACGAACCCGAAGGCAGCTACACAGCAACGATGCAGGCGCTGCACAACGAGCCGGAACTGCTCGGCATCTATTGCGTCGGGGCCGGGCGCTCAGGTGTGGCGAGAGCGCTGCTCGAGGCCAAGCCAAAGAAGAAGCCGGTCTTCATCTGCCACGACCTGACCAAGGAAACGCGCGGCTATCTCGTCGACGACCTCGCCGATGTCGTCATCGACCAGAATGCGCGGCTGATCGCGGAGCAATCTGTGATCCGCCTGCTCGGCTCGATCGCGTCCGCCGCGCCCTACCTGACGAAGAAGTTCATCGAGCCACGGCTGATCTTCAAGGAAAACGTGCCGGTGCAGTGAAGTCGCGCCGTGGCGGTTTCTCCGATTTGTACGACAAGTCGGGGTAGATGCCGCAAATCTGCACAGCAGCCATGCAACTTTCATTGTTGCCGAATCATTGGGCAACCCGTACTCATCTGGGTGTCGGCCATCTACTCCTCCCAGATGCGATGCCGACGCTGAGCGCGGTGCACCTCCTCCCGCATCTCGTTCGAAATCGAGCCCGCTGCCACCTCCTCCCGGCAGCGGGCTTTTTTCATTCTCAAATGAAACTTGGCATATCCAAAGCCCCTCACCCGGATTGCCGAGACCGAGTTGCAAAGAGCAATTCGCTGCAATCCGACCTCTCGCCAAAGCCAAAGGAGATCATCAGCGCCGGCGCCAGCCTCTACTCCCCTCGGGGAGGAGCTAGCCGCGAAGCGGCCGGATGAGGGGGCCTTGCAAACTCGGTGAGCTGGAATTCAGCGCGCCCTGAAAGAGCTGATCAGGCCTTCAGCCATGCGCACGAACTGCGTGCTGGGGCCCTGGCAGCCCATGGTCTGCACGCTGACGCGCGCCCCTTCGAACAGCAGCGACAGCGTATCGGCCAGAAGCTCGGCCTGACCGATGCCCGCATCCCGGCACAGCGCAACGAGGCGATCGCGCTGAGCGCTCTTGAGCTCCTTGATCACGCTCCTGGCGGGATGGTCCGGCTCGGTCAATTCGGCGGCGGCATTGGCCATGTCGCAGCCGCGACCGTCAGCCGCCAGGCAAGCAGCGGCCATGCGAATCCAGGCATGCAACTGGGCGAGCTTGTCGCCGGGATGCTCAGCCTCGAATTGGTCCCACATCGCGGCGCCTTTAGCCGCCGACGCGCGCAGGCATTGGACGATCAGTTCGTCCTTCGACTCAAAATGACGGTAGAGCGTCATCTTGTTGGTGCCGGCGGCTTCCGTGATGGCGTCGACACCGACGCCCTTGATGCCATGCTTGTGAAACATGTCCTGCGCCGTCTCCAGGATTCGGTCCCGGGGGCGCACGCGATCGGTAATGCCGTCTGCCATCGCAGTCTCCTTTGTCTCCCTAAAAATTCGGTTCACCTCTTGACTAGGGTGTTACCGGTCTGTAACTATCCGAATGTTACTTACTGGTAACACCTATGTGGCCTTCCGTCAATAACAAGGCCGTGAACTGGTCCTGCCAGATCACAAAGGGTGAAAATTGCAGGTCATGCGGCTCCGGCCGGTGAAGAGATGAAAACCGGTTCGCGATCGTCCGATGCGAATCGCTGGAATGGAGACGCTCCAATGTCGCAGCGCAAGGATTTGACCATCGATGAAGCCATCCGGGATCCGATGATCCGGCTGGTGATGAAAGCGGACCGCGTCAACCCGCGCGCCTTCGAAGCGATGCTGAGGACCGTGGCCGATGAGCAGGGCCTCAGCGGCGCGGCGCCGTCTTCGTATTTTTTGCAGGACCCGGGCTCAGTGCGCAGCAGGCGGCTGTCCCGGTCTGCCCATTCTTTTAAAGAGGCTGGTTCTTCTAAAGAGGTTTGCGTGTCGTGGTAAATTATTTCATCCATCGTCCGATCTTCGCCTCGGCCATCGCCATCATCATGGTGCTCGCCGGGACGATTTGTTATTTCCTTTTGCCGGTTTCGCAGTTTCCCGACATCACGCCGCCGCAGGTCGTAGTCAGCGCCCATTATCCGGGCGCCAGCGCGCAAGTGGTCGCCGATACGGTGACGACGCCGCTTGAGCAGCAGATCAACGGCGTCGAAGGCATGACCTACATGTCGTCGTCGAGTTCCAATGACGGCTCCTCGACCATCACCATCACCTTCGATGTCGGCTATTCCTTGAGCACCGCGGCCGTCGACGTCCAGAACCGCGTTTCTCAAGCCGCCTCGTCGCTGCCGGCGATCGTCAACCAGGGTGGCGTGACGATCAAGAAGCAGAACCCGAATTTCGTCCTCATCGTCAACCTGACCTCGCCCGACAGTTCGGTCGATCCGGTGGCGCTGAGCAACCTCGCCTATCTGCAGGTCGTCGATCCGCTGAAGCGACTGCCCGGCGTCGGCGATGTGCAGATTTTCGGCGAGCGTCGCTATTCGATGCGCGTCTGGCTTGATCCCGACAAGCTCGCCAATCTTGGCATCACCGCCGTCGACGTCCAGAATGCCATCTCGGAACAGAACGTCCAGGTGGCGGCCGGCAAGATCGGCCAGTCGCCGGCGCCCGCCGGCACCGCCTTCGAGATGCAGGTCAACGCCGTCGGCCGCCTGAGCGACCCCAAGGAGTTCGGCGACATCGTCGTGCGCGCCAACACCGGCACCGGCTCGCTGGTGCGACTGCGCGACGTCGCCCGCATCGAGCTCGGCGCGCTGCAATATTCGTCGTCGGCCTTCTTCGGCAAGGACCCGACGGTGGTGCTCGCCGTTTACCAGATGCCCGGTTCCAACGCGCTCGATCTGCAGCAGCACGTCAAGGACAAGATGCAGGAACTGTCGGCCCGTTTCCCCAAGGGCGTCAGCTACGCCATGCACTACGACACGACGCGCTTCGTGTCGGCATCGATGCATGACGTGCTGATCACGCTTGGCGAAGCGCTGGTGCTGGTCGTGGCCGTGGTGTTCATCTTCCTGCAGAGCTGGCGCACGACGATCATCCCGACCATCGCCATTCCGGTGTCGCTGGTGGCGACGATGGTCGTCATGGAAATGATGGGCTTCTCGCTCAACATGCTCTCCCTGCTCGGCATGGTGCTGGCCATCGGCCTCGTCGTCGACGACGCCATCGTGGTGGTGGAAAATGTCGAGCGTCAATTGGAGGCGGGCCTCAAACCGCTGGCGGCGACCAAGGCCGCGATGGCCGAGGTCACCGGACCGATCATCGCCACCACCGCGGTGCTGATGGCCGTCTTCGTGCCCGTCGCCTTCATTCCTGGCGTCTCCGGCAAGCTCTACAATCAGTTCGCGCTGACGGTGGCGATTTCGGTCGGCATATCCGCCTTCAACTCGCTGACGCTCAGCCCGGCGCTGAGTGCCGCCTTCCTGCGCCATCGCGGGGAGACGCAGTTCGCCCCGTTCCGCTGGTTCAACACGGGTTTCGACAGGCTGTCGCATGCCTATGCCCATGGCGTAGGCATCCTCATCCGGCTGCGCTGGATCATGCTCGGTCTGTTCGCGGCCGGCCTGGTCGCCACCTACTTCGTCTGGCAGAAGCTGCCCTCGACCTTCCTTCCGGTCGAGGACCAGGGTTACTTCTTCGTCGTCATCCAGCTGCCTGACGGCGCCTCGCTGGAACGCACCGATGCGGTGGCGCAGAAAGCGCGCGACATATTGCAGGCAACACCCGGCGTAGAAATTGTCGGCTCAATCAGCGGCCTGAACTTCCTGACCAGTGCCGCGCAGTCGAACTCGGCTGTCGAGTTCGCCATCCTGAAGCCGTGGGAAGAGCGCGGCCCCGACCAGAGCGCGTCGAAGCTCGTCGCCGACGTGCGCGGCAAGCTGATGCAGATTCCGGAAGCCTTCGCGCTGTCCTTCGATCCGCCTTCGATCCCGGGTATCGGCACCACGGGCGGCTTCGAATTCGTCGTCGAGGATCTCACCGGGCGCGGCAGTTCAGCCCTCAACGACGCGACGCAAGCCGTGATCGCCGAGGCGCGCAAGCAGCCGGAAATCAACCCGCAGCAGCTGTTCTCGCCGTTCTCGACCTCGACGCCGCAGTTCAACTACGACCTCGACCGCAGCAAGGCCAAACTGCTCGGCCTCAACCTGCCCGACGTCTTCAACACGCTGCAGATCTATCTCGGCTCGCTCTACGTCAACGACTTCAACCTGTTCGGCCGCACCTTCCGGGTGACCATCCAGGCCGACAAGGATGCACGTGCCGACGCAGGCGACCTTTCGCGGCTCTATGTGCGCAACGCCTCCGGCGGCATGGTGCCGCTGAGCACACTGGGCAAACTGGTACCGTTCGTCGGCCCGGAAACCGTGCCGCACTACAACAACAACGCCTCGGCCACGATCAATGGCGGCGCAGCCCCCGGCTTCTCGTCGGGCCAGGCGGTTGCCGCGATGGAACGGGCCGCCGCCACCGCTTTGCCCAGGGATTTCGGTTTCGAATGGACCGGCATCACCTTCCAGGAGCTCAAGGCAGGATCGATAGCGTCGGTCGTCTTCGGCCTCGCCATCGTCTTCGTCTTCCTGATCCTGGCGATGCAGTATGAGAGCTGGGCGATGCCGTTCATGGTGCTGCTGGCGGTGCCACTGGCCCTGTTCGGCGCCTTCGCAGCCCTGTTCTTGCGCGGCATGCAGATCGACGTCTACTCGCAGATCGGCTTCGTCATGCTGATCGGCCTCGCCGCCAAGAACGCGATCCTGATCGTCGAGTTTGCAAGGCGGCGGCGCGAGGAGGGACTGAGCATTGTCGACGCGGCAATGGAAGCCGCGCGGCTGAGGCTGCGGCCGATCCTGATGACGGCCTTCGCCTTCATCCTCGGCGTGCTGCCGCTGATGTTTGCGACGGGTGCGGGTGCGGCAAGCCGGCAGTCGATCGGCACCACCGTGTTTGGCGGCATGGTCGCGGCGACCATCCTGTCGCTGGTCTTCGTGCCGGTCTTCTACGCGGTCATCGAACAGCTGCGCGAACGCCGCGTGCGCAGCGAACGCAACGCTGCTCATGACCAGGACAATAATGAACCGACTGCCGAACCAGCGCCGATGCGCCTGGCCGAAGCAGCCGAATAGAATTGGAGACCAAAATGCGTAAATGGAAAATAGCTTTGGGAACGGCCGTCGCCCTGGGAGCGATCTCGGTGGCAAGCGTCCACTTCCTCGACATGGGCAATCTCAGCCTCAATGCCGGCACGGCGGCAGCGACGGCAGCACCTGCGGCATTCGTTATGCCGGTGCCGGTGACGAGCGTGGTCAAGAAGACGATCCCGATCTATCTCGACTACGCCGCCCGCATCGAGGCGATCCGCAGCGTCACCTTGCAGGCCCGCGTGCCCGGCTATCTGCAGGAGCAGACGGCTGAGGACGGCGCCGATGTGCGCCAGGGTGATCTGCTCTACAAGATCTCGCCCGACGACTTCAAGGCGGCTCTCGACCAGGCCAAGGCCGAAGTGCAGCGCGACCAGGCGAGCCTCGACTATGCACGCTCCAATCTCGGCCGCGGCTCCGAACTCGCCAAGAGCGGTTATCTCGCCAAGGACGGGTTCGACCAGCGCACGAGCACCTTGCGCCAGGCCGAAGCGTCGCTTGCCGTCAACCAGGCGGCGGTGCGGACGGCCGAGCTCAATTTGAGCTACGCCGAAATCCACGCTCCGTTTGCCGGCCGCGTCGGCCGCAACCAGGCTTCGGTCGGCACGCTGGTCAGCGTCGCCGGCACGGTGCTGAACACGTTGGTGCAGCTCGACCCGATCTACGTCACCTTCAATCCGAGCGAGACGGACCTGGCCGAAATCGAATGGGCCCGGGCCGCCGGCCCGATCGAGGTCGAGGTGCTGCTGCCCGGCGAGACCGAAGCCAGCCAGAAGGGCGAACTCACCTTCATCGACAACACGGTCGACCACTCGACCGGCACGATTACGGCGCGCGCCACCATCGGCAATGCGAAGTTCTCGCTGCTGCCGGGCCAATATGTCCGCGTGCGGCTGCACATCAAGCAGCTGCCCGACGCGCTGATGGTGCCGCAGGTGGCGCTGGGTTCGAGCCAGCTCGGCAAATATGTCTATGTCGTCGGCAAGGGCAACACGGTCGACCAGCGCATCGTCTCGCTTGGCGCGACCAGCGGCGACCTTGTGGCGGTCCTCAGCGGCGTTGCCGAAGGCGACCAGGTGATAACGGGCAATCTGCAGAAGATCGGACCAGGAATGCCGATCTCGCCGTTGCCCCAGGAGAAACCGGCCAGCTGATAACCCCCATCAGCCCCGGTCATGCGGCGCCTTCGGCTTCCACGCCGAGGGCGCCGTTTTTTTATGGAGCGCCGCACGTCGTTTTTGGAGTAACCGCAAGGCACAAGAATCCGGAATAGACACATTGTAGGATTGTCGACAATCTGCTTGTCTGTTTCCGGCTCTCACTGGAGTGACGGAATGGCCAAGCTGGACTTCAATCCGATCGCGGATACGACACGCCGAGCCGAGATCGTTGCGCTGTTGCGGCGGGCGATCCTGATCGGCCAGCTGGAACCCGGCCAAAAGCTGAGCGAGCTGAGGATCGCTGAGCAGATGCGGGTCAGCCGCGCGCCTTTGCGCGAAGCTATGCGCGAGCTGGTGCAGGAAGGCATCCTAACCAGCATTCCCTATGCCGGCACCTTCGTCATCGATGTCACCGCCAAGGACATTGACGACGCCTACTCGCTGAACAAGGTGCTCGATGAATTCGCCATCGAGCGGACATGGAAGCTGCGCGACCAGCGCTTCTTCGATGAACTCGACCGCCGCCACGAAGCGGTGAAGCAGGCAACGCGCGCGCGCGACACCACCCGCCAGATCGAAGCCGCGCTGCAATTGCACGGGCTGATCTATGAATGGGCCGACAATTCGGTGCTGCTGGAAACCTGGCAGCGGCTGACCAGCCGGCTGCAAATGTATTTTGCCCTGCACCAGCGGGCCCGCAACGAGCCGGTGCCGGCCGAAGATCTCCACGAAACCTATGTGCGGCTCTTGAAGGGCGCCGACATGCGCGCCGCCCAGCGCCATGCGCGTGAACATATCGACCTCGATTTCGAAGAGCTGCTTGCCTATGCGCGTGGCCTCGAACAGCGGACATCGAAGGGCTGACCCTCCTCAACACCTAGAGACAACGGACAGACAAGTGCAGATCAAAACCATCAAGGCCTATCGCGTCGTGCAGCCCTTCGTGGACGGGCCCTACCGCATGTCCAAGGGGCGGGTTGCAGACTGCTTCGATGCGGTGATCGTCGCCATCACCTCCGACAGCGGCGTAACCGGCTGGGGCGAGATGGCGCCGCTCGGCAATTTCTATTCGGCCGCGTTTCCGGCGGGAACGCGCGCGGGCGTGGTCGAGATCGCGCCGCACCTGATCGGCCAGGACCCGCGTGGCCTCGCCGGTATCGGCCGGCTGATGGATACGGTGTTCAAGGGCCATCCCTACATCAAGTCGGCGCTCGACATGGCCTGCTGGGATCTGGCCGCCCGCGCCGCCGACGTGCCGCTGGTGACCATGCTTGGCGGCCGCGAGAGCGGCATGGCGGAGACCTACCGCGTCGTCACCCACGGCACGCTCGACCAGATGGCGGCACTGGCCAAAAGGATCATCGCGGAAGGCTGCCGCCGGCTGCAGGTCAAGGTCGGCGGCAATGTGCATGAAGACATCGAGCGGGTGAGCGCAGTCGCTTCGGCCGTGCCGAAAGGCACGGTGATTTTCTGCGACGCCAATGCCGGCTGGACACCCTACCAGGCGCGGCAGTTCGCCGATGCAACGCGCGGCATCGACTACACGTTCGAGCAGCCCTGCACGACGATCGAGGAGAACATGTCGGTGCGCCGCATGCTCGACAAGCCGATGGTGCTGGACGAGAGCGTCATCTCGCTCGAGGCGATGCTGGAAATCCATCGCCTGGGCGCCGCCGACGGGCTGACGCTGAAGATTTCGCGGCTTGGCGGCGTAACCAGGACGAGGCAAATCCGCGACGTCGCCGTCGATCTCGGTTTCATGATCACCGTCGAGGATACGGGCGGCGCCGAGATCGACACGGCGGCGATGGCGCATCTGTCGCTGTCGACGCCGGAAGAACGCCGGCTGCACGCCATCGCCTTCCATGAGTGGGTGACGGTGCGCACGGCCTCCAACGCGCCACCGGTCACCGGCAGCCACATGGGCATTCCCGACGGGCCCGGCCTCGGCGTCGATGTCGTGCCCGACCTGCTCGGCAAGCCTTTCCTTGAGATCGGCTGAGATCAAGCCCAGCATGAAGCTGTCACCCCACGAATCCTCCATGGGAGATTTGGCCCTGCAGCCATTCTCCGATTTGCGGGTTGAAATATTTTTCAAATGGAAATAGGAATGTTCAAAATGATGATTTGACGCTGCGGCGCGTCATGACTGGAGGAAGCGATATGGCCCATCCGCAATTTGCAGCGGAACTTCTGCAGCGCGCTGAAGCCCAAGGGCCTATCACCATCGGACTCGCCGGCGCCGGGCAGATGGGCACCGACATCGTCGTCCAGGTGGCGCTGATGCCGGGCATGCGGATCGGTGCCATTTCCGAGGTGCGGCCGCAAGCGGCGATCGATGCCGCACTGCTCGCCGGCCATGACCGCTCCGACATCGTCCAGGCTGCGAACGCCTCTGCCATCGACCGCGCCATCGAGGCCGGCAAGATCGCTGTCACCGAAGATCTGCATGCGCTGGCCGCGGCCGGCCGCATTGATGTCATCATCGACGCGACAGGCAATCCCAACATCGGCACGCTGTTTGCGCTCGAAGTGATGAAGAACGGCAAGCACATCGTCATGCTCAATGTCGAGGCGGACATTACGATCGGCCGCTTCCTCAAGGAGGAAGCGCGCAAGGCCGGCGTGGTCTACACCGGTGCGGCCGGCGACGAACCCGCCTGCACGCTGGAGATCATCGGCTTCGCCAAGAGCCTCGGCTTCAACATCATCGCCGCCGGCAAGGGCAAGAACAACCCGCTCAAGATCGACGCCATGCCCGCCGACTACGAGAAGGAAGCGGCCGAGCGCAATATGAATGCGCGCATGCTGGTCGAGTTCGTCGACGGTTCCAAGACGGCGATCGAGATGGTGGCTATCGCCAACGCCACCGGGCTGGTGCCCGACGTGCCGGGCATGCACGGCCCGACGGCGACGCTGGAGGAACTGGCCAGCGTGCTTTGCCCGCGCGAGGATGGCGGCGTGCTGCACCGCAAGGGCGTGGTCGACTATTCCATCGGCAAGGGCGTGGCGCCCGGCGTGTTCTGCATCATCGAAACGAGGCATCCGCGCGTGCTGGAGCGCATGGTCGACCTCAAGGTCGGCAAGGGCCCCTATTTCACGATCTACCGTCCCTATCACCTGACAAGCCTTGAAGTGCCACTGTCGGCGGCGCGCGCCGTTGTCTACAAACGCGCCGACATGGAGCCCCTCGATCATCCGGTCGCCGAAGCGGTGGCGGTGGCCAAGAGCGATCTCGGCGCGGGCCAATCGCTCGGCATGATCGGCGAGAACGACTATCGCGGCTTCGCCATGACCTGGGAGGACGCCCGCGCCAAGGGCGCGCTGCCGCTCGGGATTGCCGAACGCGCCAAGGTGGTCAAGCCGGTCAAGACCGGCGACTTCCTTACCTATGAAAATTGTGTACCCGACGATTCGATGGTGATAACGCAGATCCGCCGCCGTCTCGACCAGTCGGACGGACAGTTTGTGACCAACGCCGCCTGAACCTTCGGGATCTCCCTGTGATGGACGATGTCGTTATCGGGATCGATGCCTCGACGACGGCGGTGAAGGCAATCGCCTTCACCCGCGACGGCGCGGAGCTGTTCCAGGCGCGCGAGGCCTATCCGCTGGCCAATCCGAAGCCCGGCCATTTCGAGCAGGATGCCGAACATTGGTGGGCAGCCCTCATCAGTGCGCTGAAGCAGGTTGCCGACAAGGTCGGCGCCGCGCGCGTGGCGGCAATTGCCATAGCCCATCAGCGCGAGACCTTCACCCTGATCGATCAGGCCGGCACGCCGCTCATCCCGGCGATCCTGTGGCTTGACGAGCGCGCCCGGCCTCAAGTCGCCAAGCTGTCGGCCGAGCTTGGCCGCGAGACGATCCGCGACTGGAGCGGCAAGCCGCCGGATCCGACGCCGGCGCTCTATGCCATCGCCTGGCTGGCGGAACACCAGCCGCAGGTGCTGGCCAACGCCGCCGCCCTGGTCGATGTTCATGGCTTCTTCGTTCACCGGCTGACCGCACGGCTGGTAACCAGCACGGCAAGTGCCGACCCGCTCGGCTTGCTCGATGTCGCGACAGGCGAATGGCACCCTGAGCTTGTCGCGGCTGCAGGGCTGCAGCCACGACAGTTGCCGGCGCTGATCGGCCCAGGCGAAATCTGCGGCGGCCTTGCCGAAAGCATTGCCCAGCTGACTGGCCTCAAAGCGGGCACGCCAATTGTCGCCGGCGCCGGCGATGGCCAGGCCATGGGTCTCGGCATGGGCGTCTATGGTGCCGGCAGGAGCTATCTCTCGCTCGGCTCCGGCGTCGTCAGCGGCTGCTATTCCGGCACGGTCACCACATCGGACGCGTTTCGCACGCTGGTCTCGCCGACCGGCTCCGGCTTCATGCTGGAAACCGTGCTGCGCTCGGGCATGCAACTGGTCGACTGGATCGTGCGCACCACCGGCGCGTCTTCCGCGGCAGAACTGGAGAAGGGTGCGGTCGATGTTGCGGCCGGCGGCGACGGTCTTTTGGTCATGCCCTATTGGGCCGGCGTCATGAGCCCCTATTGGGATGGCGCGGCGCGCGGCGCCGTTGTTGGCCTGTCGCTCGACCATGAGCCCAGGCATCTCTTCCGCGCCACGCTGGAAGGCATCGCTTTGGAGCAAGCCATCGCCAGCGAGGCGATGGAGGCCGAAAGCGGCGGCAAGCCGGGAGAGATGATTGCCGCCGGCGGCGGCACCAATTCGGCGCTGCTGATGAAGATCATGGCCAGCGTGCTGGAGCGGCCGCTGTTCGTGTCGCCGGTCAACGAGGCGGCGGCCCTTGGCGCGGCCATGCTGGCGGCTTCGGCGATCGGCTGGTTTGCCTCGCCGGAAGACGCCGCCAAGGCGATGGCGGCGGCGCCGGCCAGGCGTGTCGATCCGGATATGACGCTGCTGCCGGCTTACCAGGCGCGCAAGGCGATCTACCGCGACCTCTATCACGCGACACGCGACATCCACGCGCGGCTCGGTGCGATCTGAGTTCAAGCGCAGCTTGCCTGCGTGAGGCTCCCATGCCCAACCTGCCCAGCTTGCCGATTTTGCCTCCTGCCCGGCCAATGCTAGACTCATCGGGCTCATGAAAGCAGTATTTCACCTTGCCGCCCTGCCCTGGATTGTCGCGCTTGCGGCAGTTCCAATGACGGCGCGTGCGCAGGACGAGCCGCCCTTCGAGGTCACGCTCGACATGGACAATGACGGCAGGATGGATCGGGCCGCGATCGCGGCGGATTCCGACAGCGGGCTGGCGGATCTCTCGATCTATCTGGCTGCCGGCGAAGGAAAGCTCGATCCTTCGCGCAAGCCTGACTTCGTCAAGAAGGCGCTGACGCAGGACCGTATTCTCGGGCTCGAAAGCAAGGGCAAGGGATCGCTTGTCGTCACCTCGTGCTTCGGCTGCGGCGCCAACAAATCATGGGATACAACGCTGACCATCGTCTGGCGCGGCGGTAAATTCCTTGTCGCCGGCTACAGTCGCGACTGGGACTGGAATGTGCAGAAAGCCGACGGCTCGGTCGAGACGACGCTGGGCGGCTGCGACATCAATTTTCTCACCGGCAAAGGCACCGCTTCAAAGGACCTGGACGACGGCAAACCGGTCGCGGGAAAATTCGTGCCGATCGCACTGGCCGACTGGTCGGACGACAGTCGTCCGGAGCCCTGCGAATTCTGACCGACGCCGACAGCGCTCAACGGTTGAGCAGGCCCTTGGCCGCATCCTCATCTGTAATGAGCACCGAAATCCTGGTGTTGGCGAGCGCGGCGCGCATGACGGCGACCTTCTCCTGACCGCCTGACACCAGGATGATGCTCGGAATATCGGACAGATCCTGCAGCGGATAGGCGCAGACGCGGCGGTTGACCTCATGGTCGACAGAGTGGCCCTCGGCGTCGATGAAATGGCACAAGAGGTCGCCGACCGCGCCGGCCGCCTGCAATTCCTCTAGTTCGCTCGGTTTGATGAAGCCGTAATTGGCGATCGGGCTGTCCTTGGAAAACGAGCCGACGCTGAGCACGGCGATGTTGGCGCGGCGCGCGCGGAAGACGACATCCTGAACGCTGCGCTGGCTCATGAAGGCATCGCGCTGTTCCGGCTTGTCGGCATAGACCGGCACCGGCAGCAGGAAACATTCAGCGCCGATCTTTTCGGCGAACTCCCAGGCGCTTTCGGTCGGGTTGAGCGGCTGCGCGTGGGTGAGGCCGCCGAGCATCGAGACGACCGTCGTCCTGGCAATCGGCCGCCTCGGCAATTCGTTGATGGCGAATTTCAGCGTCCGGCCCCAGCCCAGCGCAATGACGTCGCCGGCATTGACGTTGTCGGCGAGATAAGCGGCAGCCGCGTGGCCGATCATCAGCGGCGCGTTGCTGCGGTCGGCGGCCGACGGCACCACGACCGCCTGGCTTAGCCCAAAGCGCTGCTTCAGGCTATCCTCGAGCTGCACACATTCGACGACACTGTCGCGAATGCGGAACTGCACGATGCCTTCCTCGCGGGCAGCCGACAGGATCCGGTGCACCTTGATGCGGCCGACGCCAAGAATCTCGGAGATGCGCTCCTGCGTCAGGCCCTCGACATAGTAATGCCAGGCAGCGCGGGCCTTCAGCTCGGCATCGGGGAAGCGCGAGGCCTTCTCATTTTCGACGGTCGCCATGCTCGTGCTCTCCCGCGGCAGACTTCGGAAATCCTTTTCCGCAAAGCGCCGCCCCCTGGCTTCCCTAGGACAAACCGCCCGGTGGCGCAAACCACCGCCGAATGGCGCAACGGCTCTTGACAATTTTCTAATGAACAGTTTAGCTGAACAAAATTGCATATCAAAGATAAATTGTTCACAAGGTGCCTGGTGAACAAGAGCGGACGGCAGGCCATCGCCGTTTCGCTGACGGAGGAGACGAAGTGGCCGTGAGTAATGATGCAAGCGAGTCGAAGGCTGGCGAGTTGAAAGCCGCGCCCGGCACTCAAGGTGCGACGGCCGCGAAGCTTTCGGCACTGTTTGCCGGAACCATGGGACCGCTGATCGGACTGCTGCTGCTCTGCCTGGCGCTGACACTGACCACCGACACGTTCCTCACCGTGCGCAACATACTCAACGTGCTCGACCAGATCACCGTGCTCGGCATCATGGCAATCGGCATGACGCTGGTGATCCTGATCGGCGGCATCGATCTCTCGGTCGGCTCGGTGCTGGCGCTGGCCGCCATGGTGATGGGCTTTGTCTCCCATCCCGACTATCTCAATCTCGGCCTTGCGGCCGGCGTCGTTGCAGCACTGGTCGTCGCCGGCCTTTGCGGACTGGTGTCCGGCCTGCTGGTGACCGTCACCCGGCTGCCGCCGTTCATCGCGACGCTGGCGATGATGTCGGTGGCGCGCGGCCTTGCCAACATGATCACCGACGGCTCGCAGATCGTCGGCTTTCCCGACTGGTTCACCAGCCTGTCGATCATCCGCCATTTCGGCTTCCTGTCGGTCACAGTCGGGGTGATGATGGTGCTGGCGATCGTCTTCGCCATCTTCCTCAACTACCGCGCCACCGGCCGCAGCCTTTACGCCATCGGCGGCAGCGCCGAGGTGGCGCGGCTCTCCGGCATTCCGGTGAAGTCGCTGACCAACTGGGTCTATGCCATCTGCGGCGTGCTTGCGGGTCTTGCAGGCATTGTGCTTGCCGCGCGGCTGGATTCGGTGCAGCCGAGTTCCGGCCTCGGCTATGAGCTCGACACCATCGCGGCGGTGGTGATCGGCGGCGCCAGCCTCTCGGGCGGCGTCGGTTCGATCGGCGGCACAGCGGTCGGCGTGCTCATCATCGGCGTGCTGCGCAACGGCCTCAATCTGCTCGGCGTCTCGCCCTTCATCCAGCAGGTGGTGATCGGCGTGGTGATCGCGCTGGCCGTCGCCAGCGACACCTGGCGGCGCAGGGCGCGATAGAGAGCGGGGCACAATTGAGAATTCGCCCGGAACGTCCGGGCGATAGACGGATCGGTCGATCCGAAACTGGGATGTTCCAAGGGGCGCGATGCGCTGGCGGGACAGTTTGACTATCAACGGAGGAAACACATGCTCACCAAACGTTCACTGCTGCTCGCCGCTGCCGCAATCATTCCCCTGCTCGGCCTGACCGACATGGCCTCGGCCAAGGAGGCCAAGAAACTCGGCCTCGCGGTGGCCAATTTGCAGGCCGACTTCTTCAACCAGATCAAGCAGTCGGTCGAAGCCTACGGCAAGGAGAAGGGCATCGAGATCGTCACCGTCGACGCCAAGGGCGATTCGGCAACGCAGGTCAGCCAGGTGCAGGATCTGATCACGCAGAACATCGACGCGCTGATCTACATTCCGGCCGGCGCCACCGCCGCCACCGTGCCGACCAAAACCGCCAAGGCTGCCGGCATCCCGGTCGTCAATGTCGACCGCAACGCCGACGGCGCGCCCGGCGACACCTTCATCGCCACCAACAGCGTCGCCTCGGCGCAGGCGGTGTGCGACTACATCGCCAAGCAGGCCGGCCGCAAAGGCGAACTGATCATCATCCACGGCCAGAAGGGCACCACGCCGGAAGTGGATCGCTCGAAGGGCTGCGGCGAAGCGCTCAAGGCCTATCCCGATATCAAGGTGGTCGGCGAATTGTGGAGCGAAGGCTGGCACCAGGACGAAGGCTTCAAGCTGACGCAGGACCTGCTGCAGTCGCATCCCGATGTCTCCATCGTCATCGGCCAGGCCGATGCGCTGGCGCTGGGTGCGGCACAGGCGGTCAAGGTCGCCAATCCCGGCCACAAGGTCTGGGTTGCCGGCTTCGATGGCGACGTGGCCGCGCTCAAGGCGCTGAAGGACGGCGTGTTCGACGTCACCGCGACGCAGCAGACGCAAGGCATGGGCCGGCTCGCCGTCGATGCGGCGATCAAGCTGGTGGCGGGCGAGAGTGTTCCGGCCGAACAGCTGCAGGATGCGACGCTGACTACCAAGGACAATGTCGAGCAGTTCATCGCCAAGCATCCGTAACGACCGGCACCGCTTAAGAGAGCGCCACGATGTCTCCTGATCCTCGCCACAGCGAAAGCCCGCACAACGGGCTCTTCGTCAACGGCCTTTGCAAGAGCTACGGACCGGTCCAGGTCCTGGCCGATGCAAGCTTTGAGGTGCGGCCGGGCGAGGTTGTGGCGCTGCTCGGCGAAAACGGCGCCGGCAAGTCGACGGTGTCCAATATCATCGCCGGCTCGACCCGGCCCGACGCGGGCACCATCATCTGGCGGGGGAAGCCCTATTCCCCCGCCTCGCCCGCCGCCGCCATCGATGCCGGTGTGGGCATGATCCATCAGGAACTGAAGCTGCTGCCGGATCTGTCGGTGGCGGAGAACGTCTATGTCGGGCGCCTGCCGATGCGCGGCGGCCGCATCGACCGCGCAGCGATGAACGCCAAGGCCTCGGCGCAGTTGAAGCGGCTTGGCCTCGACGTCTCGCCCGAGCGCAAGGTGGGCACGCTGCGCATCGCCGCCCAGCAACAGGTCGAGATCGCCAAGGCGTTGACGCTCAATGCCGAATTGCTGATCTTCGACGAACCGACCGCAGCGCTTGGCGGCGAGGAAACGGAGCTTTTGTTCCAGCAGATCCGCAAGCTCAAGGCGGAGGGCATGTCCTTCATCTACATCAGCCATCGTCTCGACGAGATCGCGCAGATTGCCGACCGCGTGGTTGTGATGCGCGACGGACGCATCGTCGCCCGCCACGAGCGCGCCGATATTCCCGTGCGCACAGTGGTCGAGCAGATGGTCGGCCGCTCGGTCGAGCGGATGTTCCCGCATCTGACGCCGCCGCGCGAGGAAACACTGCTCGAGGTCGAGAACCTGTCTTCGCCGGAGAAGAGTTTCAACAACGTCTCCTTCTCGGTCAAAGCAGGCGAGATTCTCGGCATTGCCGGGTTGATCGGCGCCGGCCGCACCGAACTGGTGCGGGCGATCGCCGGCGCCGATCCGATCTCGTCGGGCTCGGTGCGCGTTGCCGGCAAATCGGTGCATCTCAGCGGGCCGGCGGCAGCGATCAAGGCCGGCGTCGTGCTGGTGCCGGAAGACCGTAAGGCGCAAGGCGTGGTGCTCGACCAGACCATCGGCGAGAATCTGGCGTTCGGCAATTTCGACCATGTCGCGCCGAAGGGCTGGGTGTTTCCGAAAGCGGTGCAGAAATTCGCCGAAGCCGGCATCGCAAGGCTCGGGGTCAAGGGCAAACCTGGCCAGGCGGTCAGCAAGCTTTCCGGCGGCAACCAGCAGAAGGTGATCATTGCCAAATGGGTGTCGCGACCGCCAAAAGTGTTCATCCTCGATGAACCGACGCGCGGCATCGATGTCGGCGCGCGTGCGGCTATCTACGACGTGATCGCCGACCTCGCCCGCTCCGGCATGGCGGTGGTGGTGGTCAGCTCCGACCTCGAGGAGGTGCTGGGGCTGTCGCACCGGGTGCTGGTGCTGAGCCGCGGCCGCCAGCGCGGCATTCTCGACCGCAGCGAGGCGAGCAATGTCGCGGTGATGGAACTCGCCACGAGCTGAGGACAGGAGTCGGAACAAAGCACAGCAGGTGGTATCCTCCCAAGGACCGGACCGCGCGGGGCGCCAGCAAAGACTGGCGCCCCTTCATTTCAGGAGGGGGAACAACATGAAACTATTCGATCTCAGCGGCGACGTAGCGCTGGTAACAGGCGCCGGCAGCGGCATTGGCCAGGCCATTGCCATCGGGCTCGCCGAAGCCGGCGCCCACATAGCCTGTTTCGGCCACTCCTCCAAGGGCGGGCTGGACGAGACGGCGCACAAGATTTCGGCACTTGGCCGCAAGGCGCTGGTGCTGACCGGAACGGTGACGTCGGAGGCCGATCTCGCGTCAGCGATCGAGCGCACCGAGAACGAACTCGGCGCGTTGACCATCGCCGTCAACAATGCCGGCATCGCCGGGGCCGAGCCGGCCGAGACGCTGCCGCTGGAAAAATGGCAGAGTATCTACGACGTGAATGTCAGCGGCGTGTTCCTGTCCTGCCAGGCCGAGGCGCGCGCCATGCTGACGCGGCGCAAGGGCTCGATCATCAACATCGCCTCGATGTCGGGCTCGATCGTCAATCGCGGCCTGACCCAGGCGCATTACAATTCGTCGAAGGCGGCCGTCATCCACATGTCGAAGAGCCTCGCCATGGAATGGGCCGATCGCGGCCTGCGCGTCAATGTGGTGAGCCCCGGCTACACGCTGACGCCGATGAACAAACGGCCTGAGGTCGCGGAACAGATCAAGATATTCGAGCGCGACACACCAATGGGCCGCATGGCGACGCCGGAAGAGATGGTCGGCCCGACCGTGTTCCTGGCCAGCCGCGCCGCGAGTTACGTCACCGGCATCGACCTGATCGTCGATGGCGGTTTTGTCTGCTGGTAAGGAGAAAAGATGCAGAAGCGTTTTGAAGGCAAGACTGCGGTCATCACCGGCGCGAGCGGTGGCATCGGCGCGGCGATGGCGAAGCGCTTCGCCGAGGAAGGTGCCGCGGTCGTGGTCAGCGCGATCGATGCCCGCGTCGAAGAGGTCGCCGCCGGCCTCAAAGCGGCTGGCGCCCAGGTCGCGTCGATGCGCATGGACGTGACCAACAAGGACGAGGTCACCGCGCTGTACGACCTCGCCGAGAAGGAATTCGGCCGCGTCGACATTTCGGTGCAGAATGCCGGCGTCATCACCATCGCCCGGATCGAGGCAATGACCGAAGCCGAGTGGGACAAGGTGTTGGCAGTGAACACCAAGGGCGTGTTCCTGTGCTGCCAGGAAGCGATCGCGCGCATCCGCAAGCATGGCGATGGCGGCCGGCTGATCAACACGGCATCGGGCCAGGCGCGGCAGGGTTTCATCTACACGCCGCACTATGCGGCGTCGAAGTTCGGCGTCGTCGGCATCACCCAGAGCCTGGCCAAGGAAGTAGCCAAGGAAAAGATCACCGTCAACGCGATTTGCCCCGGCATTATCGACACTGACATGTGGGCTTACAACGACGCCGCCTGGGGCAAGCTGATGGGTGACTACAAGCCCGGCGAGCTGATGGCCGAATGGGTGAAGAACATCCCGATGGGACGCGCCGGCAGCGGCGAGGACGTGTCCGGCCTGGTCAGCTTTCTCGCCAGCGACGACGCCACCTACATCACCGGCCAAACCATCAATGTCGATGGCGGCCTGATCATGTCGTGAACGTCAGCTCTGGCGGTTGGCAATCGACCAGTCTGAAATTCCGCAGTGCACAGGGCATCAGCCGTTGCGCCGCATGAACGTTGGTATATATAATTTCATCTCATGAAACGGCCTTGGCGGGGATGGGGCTCGCCGGCCGAGACCATGGGACCTTGATGGCTCGCACGTCTGAGAGCGCCGCTGGAGCGGCGATCGATCTGTTGACGATTGCTCACGCAGCAATCCATCCGATGCCATGACGCGGGCCCGCCCGGCATCACATAAACGCCAAGTCGAGCAACCATTTCGCCTGCGCAAGTTGCGGCTGCGGCACTGGCTTGGTGCGAACGAGCTTGCGTAACGACCCGCCTTTCCAACACAATCAAGAAAAGACGCAAGAAGGGAACGATCAAGAAATTTCCACATGGTTTGACAGGAGAACAAGCATGTCATTTCGCAGTGTGATTTCGAACCTATCAATGGGAGCCTTTGCGCTTGCCACCGCAAGTTCGCTTACATCGCCGGTCCAGGCAGCAGCACCCGAATCCAACGACCCGATCAAGATCGCGCTGTTCGACTGGACCAGCGTCAATCTCAACGCCAAGATCCTTGGCGGTATCCTCGAAAAGCTCGGCTATACCGTCGAATATCCGACAGCCGACTACCTCTCCAGCCTGACCACCGGTCTCACCAATGGCGACCTCGATGTCGGCCTGGAGTTCTGGGACACGACGGCCGGCGAGGCGATGAAGGCCTCCGACGCCACCGGCCAGACCGAGCGGCTGGGCAAGCTCGGGCCGAAGGCCAAGGAAGAGTGGTGGTTTCCCGAATATATGAAGGAGAAATGCCCGGGCCTGCCCAATTGGGAGGCGCTGAAGGACCCGAAATGCGCCGAGGCGTTCTCGACGGCGGAGACGGCGCCGAAGGGCCGCTATCTCGGCGGCCCGGTAACCTGGGAAGGCTTTGACGACGAGCGCGTCGAGGCGCTGAAGCTGCCCTTCACCGTCATCCATGCCGGCACCGACGCGGCGATGTTCGCCGAGTTGGACTCGGCCTATCAGCGCAAGGCGCCGATCATGCTGTGGATCTATTCGCCGCACTGGGCGCCGGCCAAGTACAAGGGCGAGTGGGTCGAATTCCCGGAGTATACGCCCGAGTGCTACACCGATCCGAAATGGGGCACCAACCCGGATGCCAAATATGATTGCGGCAAGCCGCATGGCGAGATCTGGAAATACTCCTGGTCCGGCATGAAGGACAAATGGCCGGTCGCCTACAGGGTGACCAAGGCCTACACGATCGACACCGATGAGCTCAACAAGATGAGCGGCGAGATCGATCTTGGCGGCAAGACGCCGGAAGACGTCGCCGCCGCCTGGATCGCTGCCCACGAAGCCGACTGGAAAGCCTGGGCGCAGTGATCGCCTGACTGGAAGCCGGACCCGGCCTAGCGGCCGGGTCTTATCTCCATTTTCCAGAAGGACCATTGGATGACGGAAGCGACTGAACCGCAGGCAGTTGGCACGCCAAAGGATGCGCGGCCGATAAAGCTTGCTTGCCGCAATGTCTGGAAACTGTTCGGATCGAACGCGGCCAGCTTCATCCGCGAGCGTGACGGCAAGGCCAGCATGGCCGATGTCGCTGCCGCAGGACTGGTGGGTGCGGTGCGCGCCGTCGATCTCGAAATACGCCAGGGCGAGATCTTCATCATCATGGGGCTATCCGGCTCCGGCAAGTCGACGCTGGTGCGCTGCATGTCGCGGCTGGTCGAGCCGACCCACGGCAAGGTCGAATTCGAAGGCAACGACCTGCTCAAGATTTCCGATGCGGCGCTGATCGAACTGCGGCGTCATCGCATGGGTATGGTGTTCCAGAATTTCGCGCTGCTGCCGCATCTGAACGTGCTGGAGAACATTGCCTTCCCGCTGAGTATCCAGGGCCAGGACCGGCCGACGCGCGAAGCGAGAGCGCGGGAGGTGATCGATCTCGTGGGCTTACGCGGCCGCGAGCATTTCTATCCGCGCGAACTCTCCGGCGGCCAGCAGCAGCGCGTCGGCATTGCCCGCAGCCTCGCGACCAAGCCGGAGATCTGGTTCCTCGACGAGCCGTTCTCGGCGCTCGACCCGCTGATCCGCCGCGAGATGCAGGACGAACTGATGCGGCTGCAGACCATGCTGCACAAGACCATCGTCTTCATCACCCATGATTTCGACGAGGCGATAAGGCTTGCCGACCGCATCGCCATCATGAAGGATGGAGAGGTCATCCAGACCGGCACGCCGGAACAGCTGGTTGTCAACCCGGCGACCGACTATGTCGCCGAATTCACCCGCGATGTCGACCGCGCCAAGGTGATTTCGGCGCGCAGCCTGATGCGTGCCTGCGATGGCGCCGAGCACGGCGGCACGGTTTTGCCCGACGCCAAGATCGCCAGCTTCTCGGCCAGCATTGTCGCGTCGGGTAAGCCCTTCGCCGTGATCAACGGCACCGGCAGGCCGATCGGCGAGGTGACGCCGCAATCGGTGATCGAGTTGCTGGCCGGTATCGAGCATACGAGAGCTGGCGCATGACGGTCACGGCAAGCGCCAGCGAAACGAGGCCGCCGGTTCAGCGCTGGCTGCTGATCTGGGCGCTGGCGCTGGCCGCCGTGCTGGTGGTATTCCTGCTGCAGGAGAGGCTGCCATGGGCGGTCGACTATCCGGCCGATGCGGTCGTTCCCGTCGCTGACTGGGTCAGTGCGCTGATGCGCTGGATCAAGTCGAACTTGTCCTGGCTGACCCGCTCGATCACCGCGGTGCTCGGCGTTCCCCTCGATTTCGCGCTCGACCTGCTGGCCAAGAATTTCAAGATTGGTCACGGTGCCGATGCCTATGTCCTGCCGCGCCTGTCCTGGATCGGCGTCTGCGTAGCCGCCTTCATCGCCGGGCACGCTGTGGGCGGTAGAAAACTCGGCATGCTGGTCGGCGGCTGCTTCCTCTACACCGCGCTGTTCGGCCAATGGACCAGCGCCATGCTGACACTGGCACTGATTTCCATCGCGGTGCCGTTCTGCATCGTCACCGGCCTGTTCGCCGGCATCTGGGCGTGGCGCAAGCCATGGGCCGAGCGGCTGATCATCTCCCCTGCCCTCGATTTGATGCAGACCATCCCGACCTTCGCCTATCTCATCCCGATGCTGCTCCTGTTCGGCAACAGCCCGGTCTCGGCGATGATCGCCACCGCCATCTTCGCCACGCCGCCCATGGTGCGAGCAACGATGCTGGGTCTGTCGCGGGTGCCCTCCGAGATCGACGATTTCTCAGAGATGGCCGGCTGCACGGCGCGGCAGAAATTGTGGCGCGTGCTGCTGCCGTCGGCGCGGCCGACACTGATGATCGGCGTCAACCAGGTGATCATGCTGGCGCTGAACATGGTGATCATCGCCTCGATGATCGGCGCCGGCGGCCTCGGCTATGATGTGCTGCTGGCTCTGCGTGCGCTGAAGGTCGGCGAAGCGATGGAAGCCGGGCTCGCCATTGTGGCGCTCGCAATCGCGCTCGACCGGCTGAGCCAGGCGATCGCGCATAAGCAGGCAAAAGGCCATGTTCAACAGCAGGCGAACCAGAGCTTTTGGCGGCGCTATCCCAATCTGTCGCTGGCCATCGCCATCCTGGTCGTGACGACGCTGCTCGGCCCGTTCGTACCGGCGTTCGCAGCGGTGCCCAAGGAGATCACCTTCACCACCGCGCCACTGTGGAAGGCGGCGGTGAGCTGGGTGACGATCAACTTCTTCGACGTGATCGAAGCGTTTCGCGTGGCGCTCATCCTCAATGTACTGAACCCGCTGCGCGCCTTCTGCGAAGGCTTTCCGTGGCTCGGCGCGGTGGCCCTGCTCGGCCTCGCCGGCTACCAGCTCGGTGGCCTGCGTCTCGCCGCCCTCGTCGCCGCGCTGACCGCCTTCTGCGCCGTCACCGGCCTGTGGGAAAAGACTATGGCGACGGTTTATCTCTGCGGCATCTCGGCCTTCATCGCTTGCCTGATCGGCATCCCGATTGGCCTGATGGCCGCGCGCAGCGACCGCTTCGAAAAGATCGTCACGCCCATCATCGACACGCTGCAGGTGCTGCCGTCCTTCTGCTTCATCATTCCGGTCGTGATGCTGTTCCGGGTTGGCGACGTCACGGCCATGATCGCCACGATCGCCTTCGCCGTGGTGCCGGCGATCCGCTACACCAATCACGGCATTCGCCAGGTGCAGCCGGCATTGATCGAGGCTGCCAAGGTTTCCGGCTGCACGCCGCGCCAGACGTTCTTTCGCGTGCAATTGCCGCTGGCGCTCCCCGAGATCATGCTCGGCGTCAACCAGACCATCCTGATGGCATTGGCGATGATCATCATCTGCGCCATGGTCGGCACGCGCGATCTCGGCCAGGAAGTGTTCATCGCGCTGTCGAAAGCCGATTCCGGCCGCGGCATTGTCGCGGGTCTCGCCATCGCTTTCATCGGCATCGTCGCAGACCGGCTGTTCAATGCCTGGACGGCGAAGGCGCGGGCAAGACTAGGATAATTGTTGAATGTCCAATCCCGGCGAACCGCCTTTTGCCGTACTCGTCTTCGACATGGCCAAGACCGGCCAGCCGGACGGGGAGCACGTAGTTTCGGGGTTTGAGACGCTGGGGGCGGCGACGTCCTACGCCATTGCGCGGGTTCGCGCCTCGGTGGAGGAGTTGCGCAAGCCCGGCATCGCCACTGCTGAGCTTCGCCAGCTCTGGCACCTCTATGGCGAAGACTGTTCGGTGCTGAACGCCGGAGTGCGCGGCAGCGATCTACTCGACGATTTCATTGCGACGCCGTCGATGCCGGCCGAATGCAACTGGCAGGCGCTGGCACCCAGGCTGCGCCGCTTCCGCGCCTCGCTGCTGATCTCAAACGGCAACAACGAATCCGTCTGGGCCGGCGGCTTCTTTCGCTCGACCTACAGGCTGACGCGAGACGGCCTGCTCGAGCGCTTTGGCGACGACGCCATAGCCGCCTTCAAGGCCAAGGGGATCGAGCCGGCGGAGCCGACGAAGCTCATGGTCGCCAATTATTTCGAGCTGCCCGACCCACCCTATCCACCGCCGGGCGCGGCACTGCGATCCTGGAAGGTCGAGGTCGGTTTTGTCTGCCACGACGTGAAGTTCGGTGGCGACGCCGCCGGAATCTTCGCCTGGCCGCGAGAGCCGACCGACTGGGCGCTCAGAAGCATGCAGTTCCTGCTGATGGCCGACATGATGGCCATGCGCGGCGATGGCCCCGACTGGGCCAACGACTGCGAGATACTAACCGCCAAGGTGACGGAGACGGAGGCGCCTCCCGACTATCCGCTGGATTGAAGTGATGATCATCACCTGCCCCGTGGCCGGCACACGCGATCTCGGCCAGGAAGTGTTGATCGCACTGTCGAAAGTCGCGGCATTGTCGCGGGCTGGCAACAACCTGCCATCGACATCATCGCGGTCGGTCTTCGACCCCTGAGCCGCGAAAGCTCAAGCACGGCTCGGATAGACGGTTTCGCCTCTTCTGGAGTTCGCCTCTTCTGGAAATGGCAGGCCGCGCTCCAGCTCTTGACTTTGACGCATTTTCGCGCGGAAAGCTGCTTCATCCTCGACCAGCCTGAGCTTGCTGCCGAATGCCCGATCAGCGCGAACCGCCTTTTACTGTCGTCGTCTTCGACATGGCCAAGACCGGCGAGCATGTGGTTTCGGGGTTTGAGACGTTGGATGCGGCTACGTCCTACGCGATTGCTCGGGTTCGCGCCTCGGTGGAAGAGCTGCGCAAGCCTGGCATCGCAGCAGCCGAGCTCCGGCGGCACTGGCATATCCATGGTGAGGATTGCACGGTGCTGAACGCCAATGTGCGCGGCAGCGATCTGCTTGACGATTTCATCGCAACGCCGGGGACACCGGCCGAATGCGACTGGCGGGCGCTGGCGCCACGACTGCGCCGTTTCTACGCCGCTGTGAACGTCTTCAACAACGATGGCAAATCTATCCGGGTCAGCGGCTTTTTCCGCGCGACCTACCGGTTATGGCACGCTGGCCTGCTCGCACGATTTGGCGACGACGCCATCGCCTCCTTCAAAGCCAAAGGCATCACGCCGGCAGTGCCGACGAGAGTCTCGGTCGACCATCACTTCGAGCAGCCCGATCCGCCGCGCCCGCCGCTCAGCGATATCAGGCCGTTGCTGTCGTGGAAGGTCGAGATCGATTTCGGATGCACCGATGTGAGGTTCGGCGCCAAAACCGACGGCATCTTCGCCTGGCCCGAGGAGCCGACCGGCCGGGCACTCAACGATATGACCCATCTGCTGATGGCTGACAGGCTGTCTATGTACGGCACCGGCCCGGAGGGCGCCTATTATAGCGAATTGGTCTGGGTCAAGGTGACGGAGACCGATGCGGCTCCCGACTACCCTCTGAATTGAAACTGGGCCGGTGCCGGCGCATTGTTTTGCATCACGCCGACCTATTCCGCCGCCACGCCCTTCACCTGGAGATAGCTTTCCATCGAGTCGTCCAGCGCCTGCAGCCAGGGCGTATGGTGCAATGGCGCCATGGTGCCTGTCATCAGCGAGCGGTAGGCGTGGTCGCGGAAGCTCATAATGTCTTCCGCCTTGTGGTGCTCCCACTCCATGAAGGTCTGGTTGACCGCCTCGACGTCGAAGCCGGGATAGTCGGTCTGGTCCATCAATTCCTTGGTGTAGTCGCCCTGGAACCAGATCATCTGCTCGGCGTCTTCCAGCGTCTCTTCGCGTGCCCGCCACTTGGCGCCGTGCTCGGCCATCGCCTGTACCGACGGCAGCTTGATACGGCCCATGATGACGTCGCGGGCGAACCAGGCCTGGGCGTCGAACATGTTGAAAGTGTAGAACTGGTCCTGCATGCCGATATAGGACAGTTTCGGGTTCTTCTCCCACACGACGCCCTCATAGAGCCCGTCCGGCCACATGCGATTGGCGGTCTTCAGTTTCAGCTCTTCCGTGAGGAACGGGAAGGAATGCAGGTAGCCGGTGCACAGGATGATGGCGTCGACGTCCTTGGTGGTGCCATCCTTGAAGTGCGCCGTCTTGCCGACGACCTTCTGCAGCAGCGGTACTTCCTTCCAGTTCTCCGGCCATTTGAACCCCATCGGTTTGGAGCGGTAGCTGGAAGTGATCGATCTGGCGCCGTATTTGTAGCACTGCGAGCCGATGTCCTCGGCAGAATAGGAGCGGCCGATGATCAGTATGTCCTTGCCCTTGAACTCCATGGCGTCGCGGAAATCATGGCTGTGCAGGATACGGCCGTTGAACGTCGAAAAGCCTTCGAAATAAGGAACATTGGGAACCGAGAAATGCCCTGAGGCAACGACGACATTGTCGAACTCCTCGGAGTAGGTGACGTCGTTGGTGCGGTCATGCGCCGTGACGGTGAATTTCCTCGTCTCGTCGGAGAAAGTCACCATGCGCACCGGGCTGTTGAAGCGTACCCATTCGCGCAGGCCTGATTTCTCGACGCGACCCTTGATGTAATCCCACAGCACCGCGCGCGGCGGGTAGGATCCGATCGGGCGGCCGAAATGCTCCTCGAACGTGTAGTCGGCGAATTCCAGGCACTCCTTCGGTCCGTTCGACCAGAGGTAGCGGTACATCGAGCCGTGGACGGGATCGCCGTGCTCGTCGAGGCCGGTGCGCCAGGTGTAGTTCCACAGGCCGCCCCAGTCGGACTGCTTTTCGAAGCACACGATTTCGGGTATCTCGGCGCCCTTGTCGGCAGCCGACTTGAAGGCCCTGAGCTGGGCCAGACCGGATGGCCCCGCTCCAATGACGGCAACGCGCGTTTTCATGGAAGGCCTCCCGGGATGATTTCGACTTTGACGCAGTTCCTATGGGAAAACCGCTTCACGCTTTTCTTAGGATTGCTCTTACGAAACAAATTTCACTCACAGTGACAGTAATTGCCTCTTCGATGCTGTCAACTGGGCTTATGGCGAAACCGCATTTCGCCCCACCAGATTTCCAGCAGAAACTGATGACAGCGCAAATCCTGAGCGGACACCATTCGACTTAAGGGCTTGCTGTCGCGGTTGCGTTTCTGTATCGGCACCGAATATGTTCACCTGGAGTGAAATAAATCACAGGGATTCGGTGGCGAGATGGCGAAGACAAGTTCCGACTCCAAGGCTGGTCCCGCTTCGGCAAAAGCAAAGCCGCTGCCGAAGACCTCCGCTGATGGGAAGGCCATCCGCGCGCCGCTGACGCAGAATCCGCACGCCATTCGCGACAAGCGCGAAAAAGTGCTGGAGGTGGCGATCGGGCGCGAGGTGCGCGCCTTCCGCAAGAAGCTCGGCATCACCGTCGCCGATCTCGCCGTCGCCACCGATATTTCGCTGGGCATGCTGTCGAAGATCGAGAACGGCATCACCTCGCCGTCGCTGACCACACTGCAGGCGCTGTCGAGGGCGCTCGGCGTTCCCGTCACCGCCTTCTTCCGCCGATTCGAGGAAGAGCGCAGCGCCGTCTTCGTCAAGGCCGGCGAAGGGCTAGATGTCGAACGCCGCGGCACCCGCGCCGGCCATCAATACAATCTGCTCGGCCATATCGGCTCCAACACCAGCGGCGTCGTCGTCGAGCCCTATCTGATTACGCTGACCGAGGATTCGGATGTGTTCCCGACCTTCCAGCATGAGGGCATGGAATTCCTCTATATGCTGGAGGGCGAGGTGGTGTACCGGCACGGCAGCAACCTCTATCCGATGAAGCCGGGCGACAGCCTGTTCTTCGACGCCGACGCGCCGCACGGGCCGGAGCAACTGACGAAACTTCCGATGCGGTATCTGTCGATTATTTGCTATCCGCAGAGCGCGGGGTAGTCGGACCGCCGCAGCCCGCTCACCCGGATTGCCCCGAGGGGAGAGGAGTCTGGCGTCAGCGCTGGCGATCTCTTCTCCGCTCGGGGAGAAGGTGGCCGCGCAGCGGCCGGATGAGGGGGCCTTTAGTCCGGCCCGAACCCCGGTGACGTCGCACTGCCATCATCCAGCTTCGACAGCCATTCCACCAATGTCGGCCGATACCGCGTCAGGCCCTTGTAGGTGGCCAGCTCTTCCGGCAAATCCCGGATCACCCGGTGCAGTCGCCTTGCCCATTTCGGCTGTGTCACCAGTTCGTCCATCTTGATCAGATAGCAGCGGATCGGGAAGACGATGCCGTTCGAGCGCGGCAGGCGCCAGAAGCTTTGCAGTTCGACGCGCAGATGCACCTTGTCGCCGACATTTTCGGGCGTCACCGTCGCGCGGTCCGGGCCCCATTTGTGGTAATTCTCCGGACTGGTGTCGAGGCGCGGGTTGATGGTCATCGTCCAGTTGAGACGCCGCGCCGGCTTGCCCTGCTGGATGTTGGTGAGGAACTTCAGCGCCCTGACGAAAATCCCCTTCTCATGCGCCAGCGGCACCGGCGCGTGCCATTCGAAGAAATTCATGCCGATGTCGAAATCGAGCGACCAGTCGGCCTGAGTGGTGACCATGCCGGCGTCCATCCAAAGATTGCCGTCGCGCTGATCGAGAATGCAGAAATCACCCTGGCTCTGGCGGGTGATGTACTCCATCGGCCCGTAAGGCAGTGTCGAGGTGTCGCCGAAGGTGAAGGTGTCGTCGATGCCGAGCGGCCGGTTGATCCAGCGCCAGCGGTCGCCGTCGCGGGTCAGGGTGAAATGCTCGGGATAGCCAAGTGCCTGTTGCTCCATCAAAAGTTCGAGCAGGTCCCAGCCGGCCAGCGTCATATGCGGCAGCGACTGGCAGCGCAGCGGATCGTCGGCCAGCACCAGTGCACGGTCCTGCATCTCGGCGACATAGTGCTCGTCGACGTCGATCAGGTTTTCCAGAACGCTGCCCTTGGGGCCAACCACATGCGGCTCGATGTTGACCGCATACATGTAGGCGTCTTCGTGGAACGGGAACGGAAACCGCCTGATGTGTTCCGGGCTGTTCCTGAAGGTGAAATCGTCGCGAAACGTTTCCTTGCGAAAGGTGATGCCCAAGCTGGCCTCCTATCTTTCCAGGACCAGCGACTTGCCTTCGAAGCGCGACACGCACGGCATGATCTTGCAGCCGGAACGATGGTCTTCCTCGCTGAGCCAGTGGTCGTTGTGGATGAACTTGCCGTCATACGAGACGACGTTGGTCTCGCACTGGCCGCAGACACCGCCGCGGCAGAGATAGGGCGGATCGACGCCGGCGGCCTCGATCGCTTCGAGCAGGCTCTGCTGCTCGCCGACGCGGATGGTCTTGCCGCTAACGGCAAGTGTGACGTCGAACGGCAGGCCGGGCTGGGGTGCCGCGAAATGCTCGTAGTGCACGGTCTCCGCCGGCCAGCCGAGAGCCGCAGCGCGCTCGCGCACCCAGTTGATCATGCCGGCCGGGCCGCAGACATAGAGATGGGTGCCGAGCGGCTGCGAGGACAAGAGACGGTCGAGTTCGATGCGCTCGTCGCGGTCGTCGTGATAGAGCCGGACGCGACGGCCATAGCGCTCCTGCAGCACATCGGCATAGGTGCCGAGCGAGGCGGTGCGGCAGGTGTAGTGCAGCTCGAAATTGCCGCCGGACCCGGCGAGCTGCGCGGTCTGCGCCATGAACGGCGTGATCCCGATGCCGCCGGCAAGCATCAGATGCTTCTTTGCCCTGAGGTCGAGCGAGAACAGATTGACGGGGTAGCTGACCACCATCTCCAGGCCAGGCTTGACGCTCCGGTGCATGAACAACGAGCCGCCGCGGCCGACATCGTCGCGGCGCACCGAGATGGTGTATTCGCGGGTGTCGAGCGGCGATCCCATCAGCGAATAGGGATTGAGCCTTGTGCGGTCGCCATCGCGCATCTCGACCACGACATGGGCGCCGCCGGAAAAGGTCGGCAAAAGCTCACCGTCACGGCGGCGGAAATGGAAGCGCGTCACCAGTTCGTTGACCGGGACGACGTCGCTGACGACGACATCGAGCTTGGTGGTGCCGGTGCTCATGGGAAGACCTCCTCTATGGGAGGGATCTCCGAGCGATCCTCGGCATTTATGCAGACGCCCTGGAATGCTGCCAGCCGTCGCGAATAATGATCGCGCACCAGAAGCAGCAGGCCGCAATGCGCGCAGGTGGCCGGCTGCGTCGTCACATTTTCGGTGATGCCTTTGCAATGCACGCACTGCATGCGCCGCGCCAATGAGCCGCGATGCTCGGTCTGCATGGAGGTATGATCGATGCCGGCTTCGAGCGCCACCTGCATGGCCTGGCCGATCAGCCCTTCGGTGCCGGCGAGATAGAGGCGCAGGCCCATATGCGCGTTGGCAAGCGTCTGCTTCAGCCGGGGCAGCAGGCTGGCGAAGGTTGGCGCGACATGAAATTGCGCGGACTTCAGTGCCTCAAGAGCGGCAACGTGCTTGCCGTCGGCCCCGGGAATGAAGACGATTTCGGCGCCGTCGAAGAAGCCGGGGCGCGACGTCCTTGCCATATCGACGATCGCCAGCGCGCCTTCCGCATCCGCCACGAAAAGATGATGCTTGCCGGGCTGCGGGGACAGGGTTCCGTAAATGGGCCGGCTGATGATCGTTTTGGCTGCCATTCTCTACTTCGTACCTCGAAACCCTCGCTGTCGATTGTGCCTCAGCCTTTCGCCGTGCGCTTGGTCTTTTTGGGATCGTCGAAGGGCAGAGGCTGCGCCGTCGCCCTGATCGAACCGCTCTTGTTGCGGATCTCGAGCTTGGTGTCCTTGACCGCGCAGTCGACGTCGAGGCGGGCGATTCCCATCGATTTCTCGACCAGCGGCGAATACATGGCGCAGGTGACCACGCCGACCTTTTTGCCGTCGCGATAGACCGGCGCGCCCTCATCCGCGGGTTGCTTGCCGTCGAGCAGCACGCCGTAGATCTTGAAGCGCTCCTTGCCCTTGAGGCGGTAATGCTCTTCGGCGCCACGAAAGCCGGTCTTGCCGGGGCTGACGGTGAAGTCGAGGCCGAGCTCCCACAGCGTGTCGCCGGGGCCTTCGTTCTCGAACGGATATTTCTGCGAGTTGTCATAGGGATAAAACAGCAAACAACTTTCGACGCGCAGCATATCGAGCGTGGTGAAGCGGCACGGAATGATGCCGGCGCTCTTGCCCTCGTCGAGGATCCTGTCCCAGATCGTGCCGGCGTCCTGACCGCGGCAGAATATCTCGTAGCCGCGCTCGCCGGTATAGCCGGTGCGCGAGATCATGACGGGAAGGCCGAACAGCTGCGTCTGCATATGATGGAAATAGTTGAGGTCGCGAATGCCCGGCACATGCTTTGAGAGATAGTCGACCGCGGTCGGCCCCTGCAGCGACAGATCGTGCAGATTGTCGTCGAAGCGCAGCGATACGTCGCGGCCGACGGAAGCGCGCTGCAATTCCTCATGGCCGGTGCCGGAGCCGTGCACCACCATCCAGGCGTTCGGCCCGGTGCGGTAGAGGATGCAGTCGTCGGTGAATTTGCCGGCCTCGTTCAGCATGCAGGCATAGGCCGACTTGCCGGGATAGATCTTCTCCACGTCGCGCGTCGTTGCCAGGTCGATGAGGTGTGAGGCGTGCGGCCCGGTGATGTGAACCTTCTTCAGGCCCGACACATCCATCAGCCCGGCCCTGGTGCGGATGGCGGTGTATTCCTCGTCGGCGTCCTTGTCGTAGGTCCAGGCGGTGCCCATGCCGCTCCAGTCTTCGAGCTTCGAGCCTAACGCGCGATGGCGATCCGCCAGGGTCGAAAATCTCCAGGATGCCGTCATCCGCAAATCCTCCGTTCGAAAATTCTATTGTGTTCCCGGCTCCCTGCGCGAGGCGGGAGCATTTGGTCGAATATTGATCGCAAACGTCCTGATGCCGCAATACCCGGAAGCAAATAATTTCATTGTCAGGCAAAATTCGCGGCTGGGGACAAACGGTTAACCCAACGTAAAATCACCTTGACAATTGCTGGATTCGGCCCGAATTTATGAAAAAAATTTCACTCTGTTGAAAGAGGGCAGCGGGCGGCCAATTCGGGGTCGGGCGCTGGAAAAGGGGAAACCGATGTCAGACCTGCAGCAGCGCATCGAAGCGCTGTACCGTTCCGACCTGCGCGGATCCGCGCTCCTGATCATCTGCCTTTGGGCGACGATCCTCTTCGTGCTTGTCATGACATGGCCCTACATCCCGGACACCGGGATCAAGATCGTCGTCGCTATCGCTGCCGCCGCCGTGCTGATCTTTAATACGGCCGCCATCCTGGCGATGGTCAATCACTACAAGGAAGACAAGGACTTCATCTACGGTCTCGACATCAAGAACGCCGACGCGGCCCGCAACCGCAAGTCCTGAAAACAGAACGTCCTGAGGGGTAGAAGTCATGTCGCGCTACACGCCGCCGGAACAAGGCAAGGCCGGGCAGATTTTCGATATCGTGGTCGTCGTGGTCGCCATTTTCGTGGCGCTGTGGCTGCCATTGAAACTCGGCCTGGCGGGTGCGGCGAAATCCATCGACGCGCTCGATGCCAAAACCTGGGAAGCGTTGGGACAGAACCCGACCATGGCCTCGATCTGGGAAAAGCTCGGCTATACGCCGGAGACCGCGCACGACATCATCCAGAACCGCTTCCACTACATCATCGACTGGCCGACGCTGATCATCATGGCGGCGGTGCTGATCGGCTATTTCGTCTTCCTGTTCCGCGCCTCCGACCGCGAATATCGCGACGTCATCAACGAAAAGTTCGACGACAAGTAACGCCAGAGATTTTGGGGAAGCACGCTCATGTGGGTCGCACTCTCTTACGCATCGTGGGGCATCTCGGTCGTGCTTGCGCTGTGGATGCTCTACGACTGGTTCAAGATCGACACGACCTATTCCGAGGAGGTGCTGACTTCCTCGCGCGAAGGCGAGCTTGAAGCCGCTTCCGAAAAACACCGGATCTGAGTGGGGATTGAACAATGACGATCACGCTTGAACCGGCAATACACGGCGACAGGGTTTCACTGCTACGCGTGCTCGGCCCGGCCCATGTCTGGGCGCTTGGCGTCGGCATCGTGCTGGTCGGCGAATTCACCGGCTGGAATTTCTCGGCCGACAAGGGCGGCGCACTGGCGGCGCTGATCGTCTGCTGGGTGGTCGGGCTCTTGTATACTTCGGTCGCCATGATCGACTCCGAGGTGACATCGACGGTTGCCGCCGCCGGCGGCCAATACGCGCAGGCCAAGCACATTGTCGGGCCGCTGATGGCCTTCAACGTCGCGCTGTTCCTGGTCTTTGCCTACACCATGCTGGAGGTTTCGGACGCCATCCTGCTCGGCGACACCATCGTCGCCAAGGCCGGCGTCGAAGGGCTCACCCACAACTCCTTCATTGCCGCCACCATCGTCGTGCTGGCATGGCTGAACTATCGCGGCGTGCTGATGACGCTCAACGTCAACTTCGTCATCACGGCGATAGCCTATGTCTCGATCGTTATCCTGTTCTTCTCGGTCAGCCCCTGGACGCAGGGTGCTGTGCTGAAGCTCAACGAACTGGTCACCCCCGGCAATGCGCTGCCCTATGGCTGGATCGGCGTCATCGCGGCCTTCCAGTTCGGCATCTGGTACTATCTCGGCATCGAAGGCACCACGCAGGCCGCCGAGGAAGTGCGCTCGCCGGCGCGTTCGCTGCCTTACGGCACCATGGCCGGCATGATCACGCTTTTGATCGCCGCCGCCATGACCTGGTATGTCTGCGCCTCGCTGATGCCCTGGGAGTACCTCGGTATCACCTATTATCCCTTGTGGGACGCCGGCAAGCTGACCGGCAGCCCGCTGCTGGAAAACCTGTTGTTCGTCGCCACGCTGCTCGCGGCACTGGCGTCGGCCAATGGCTGTATCAACGATGCGGCCCGCGCGTGGTTCTCGCTTGGACGCGACCGCTATCTGCCGACATGGTTCTCGGCCGTGCACCCGAAATACCGCACGCCCTATCGCTCGATCCTGTTCCTGTTGCCGATCGCGCTCGCCTTCGCCTTCATCGCCGACCTCAACCAGGCGATCACCTTCTCAATCCTGTCGGGCGTGCTGCAATACACCTTCATGAGCATAAACATCATGATGTTCCGCAAAAAGTGGCCGCTGGGCACGATCCGCCGCGGCTATACGCACCCGTTCCACCCGATCCCGGCGATCGTGCTGTTTTGCCTCTGCGTGGTGACCTTCTTTGCGATCTTCCTCGGCTACGGCACGCAGCTGATCGCCATGGTCGCCTTCTACTTCCTGATCTCGCTGTGGTTCCACTTCTACCGTTACCGCTATGTGCGCCGCGGCGACCAGTTCACCATGCCGTGGCCGAAGCCGCAGGGCTATTGACAGGAGAGGGCCTGCCGGTCTGGGCGGGCATGGCGTGACGAGGTGTCTGACGTGACGACAGCATTGCTGGCCGGGGCGGTCGCCGTGGCTCTCGTCCTGCACCTCGCCTGGCATACGCGCGCCAGCCGCAAAAAGGCCAAGGCTGATCTTGCAGCCGAGGCAGCCAGCATCCGGACCGTCATCACAGATGCCGTTGATGTCTCCGATGGCACAGCCGGCGTTGTCACCTGGGCCGGCACATGGAACGGACAGCGCGTGCAGCTGCGCACCATCGTCGACACGCTGGCAACGCGAAAGCTACCGGCGCGATGGTTGAGTGTCACGATCACAGAGCCGGTTGCGGTGCCGGCGACCTTCGACATGATGATGCGGCCGGGTTCGCCGACGACCTTCTCCAATTTCGATCATCTTCAGCATACGCTGCCGAAGGCTCCGGGATTTCCGGCTGAAGCCGTGCTGCGAACCGACCTCAGGGCGGCGCGCTTTCCGCAGAACCTGATCGCCAGCCATCTCGACATCTTTGCCGAAGGCCGCGCCAAGGAACTCTTGATCACCCCGAACGGCGTGCGCATCGTCTGGCTGCTGGCCGAGGCCGAGCGGGCGCGCTACGGCGTGTTCCGGCAGGCCGCATTCGGCGGCGCAAGGCTGGATCCAACGCTGGTCGAGAGACTGCTGACCTCGGCCTCAGTGCTGCGCGATGCCATCAACCGACAGGAAAGGCAGGTCGCATGAGCGCACCCGCACCGACAAACCCGTATCTGGTGCTCGGCGCTGCCATCGTCTTACCGGCCAGCGGCCACGTCATTCTGGGCGTGCCCGTGCGCGGCCTGCAGTTCCTGTTCTTCATGGTGATCCTCGCCTGGGTGACGGCCAAGATCGCGCCGGCCGATGCCAGCTTCGTCGGCCGCCACGCCGGCGGCTTCCTGATCTATGCGCTGTCGATCCTCGATGCCTACAGAATAGCCCGCATCCGCACCGCCACATGGATTCACAGCGCCCGCGACGGCGGCGATAGTTCACAAGGCCGCATCGAGCCGGATACGTAACTACAGGAATATTTTTTTCATACGATTGAATTCGCACGACGCATTCGATACATCATCGTCTAGTGGTAACGTCGGGAGGCTGACATGTGTGGAATCGTCGGACTTTTTCTGAAAGACAAGTCGCTTGAGCCGCAGCTCGGCTCGATGCTGTCGCAGATGCTGATATCGCTCAGCGATCGCGGCCCCGACAGCGCCGGCATTGCCATCTATGGCGCGCCTTCCAGGAATGAAGCCAAGATCACCATCCAGTCCGCGAAGCCCGAGCGCGATTTCCGCGGCCTCGACGCCGAACTCGCGAAGGCCATCGGCGCGCCGGTGAGCATAGCGGTGAAGTCCACCCATGCAGTGTTGAGAACCGCGCCCGACAAGGTCGATGCCGCGCGCGAAGCGCTGCAGTCAATCCGCCCCGACGTGCGCATCATGGGCGCCGGCGAAGCGGTGGAAATCTACAAGGAAGTCGGTCTGCCGGAAGCGGTCGTCGACCGCTTCGACGTCCGCTCGATGACCGGCACGCATGGCATCGGCCATACCCGCATGGCGACGGAATCGGCCGTCACCACGATGGGCGCGCATCCGTTCTCGACCGGCGCCGACCAGTGCCTGGTGCACAATGGCTCGCTGTCCAACCACAACAATGTGCGGCGTGAGCTGGTGCGGGAGGGCATGAAATTCGAGACCGAGAACGACACCGAGGTCGCCGCCGCCTATCTCTCCTCGCAGATGGCGCATGGCAAGAACCTCGGCGAGGCGCTGGAAGGCACGCTGTCCGACCTCGACGGCTTCTTCACCTTCGTCGTCGGCACCAAGAACGGTTTCGGCGTGGTGCGCGATCCGATCGCCTGCAAGCCCGCCGTCATGGCCGAGACCGACCAGTATGTCGCCTTTGGCTCGGAATATCGGGCGCTGACCAAGCTGCCCGGCATAGACAATGCGAGGGTCTGGGAGCCGGAACCCGCAACCGTCTATTTCTGGGAGCATTGAGCCCATGCCGGCAACCAAACTTTCGAAGGCGGCGCAAGACCAGGCGTCCCGGGTCTTCGATCTTGATGTGTCGTCGCTGCGCGAGCTCAACCAGGCGCTTCACAATCTGACGCCCGGCTCCAACGAAACGGCGTGGGAAGTGCTGCACCCGAAGGGCAGCCATTCGGTTGCGGTCGGCGTCGACCAGCCTGTCAGCATCGATGTGCGCGGCAGCGTCGGCTACTACTGCGCCGGGATGAATGACGGCGCTGCCATCACCGTGCACGGCTCGGCCGGACCTGGCGTCGGCGAAAACATGATGTCGGGCTCGATCGTCATCAAGGGCGACGCCAGCCAGTATGCCGGCGCCACCGGCAAGGGCGGGCTGCTCGTCATCGAGGGCAACGCATCCTCACGCTGCGGCATCTCGATGAAGGGCATCGACATCGTCGTGCACGGCAATATCGGCCACATGTCGGCCTTCATGGCGCAGTCCGGCAATCTGGTGGTGCTGGGCGATGCCGGCGACGCACTTGGCGATTCCATCTACGAAGCGCGGCTGTTCGTGCGCGGCAAGGTCGAAAGCCTGGGCGCCGACTGCATCGCCAAGGAGATGCGGCCCGAGCATATCGAACTGCTGCAGGGACTGCTCGACCGCGCCGGCGTCACCGGCGTCAAGCCGTCGGAATTCAAGCGCTACGGCTCGGCGCGCACGCTCTACAATTTCAATATCGACAACGCCGACGCGTATTGAGGCAGCATGACCTACAAGAACCCGCCGACGACGCCGCGCAAATCCGCGACCTTCGACGACTACACGCTTTCCGAAATCCGCCGCGCCGCGGCGACCGGCATCTATGACATCAGGGGCGCCGGGGCCAAGCGCAAGCTGCCGCATTTCGACGACCTTTTGTTCCTCGGCGCCTCGATCTCGCGCTATCCGCTGGAAGGCTATCGCGAGCGGTGCGACACGTCGGTCGTGCTGGGCTCGCGCTATGCCAAGAAGCCGATCGAGCTGAAAATCCCGATCACCGTTGCCGGCATGAGCTTCGGGTCGCTGTCCGGCCCGGCCAAGGAAGCGCTCGGCCGTGGCGCTACGCTCTCAGGCACGTCGACCACCACGGGCGACGGCGGCATGACCGAGGAAGAGCGCGGCCATTCCAAGCAACTGGTCTACCAGTACCTGCCGTCACGCTACGGCATGAACCCCAGGGATTTGCGCCGTGCCGACGCCATCGAAGTCGTTGTCGGCCAGGGCGCCAAGCCCGGCGGCGGCGGCATGCTGTTGGGACAAAAGATTTCCGACCGCGTCGCCGAAATGCGCACGCTGCCGAAGGGCATCGACCAGCGCTCGGCCTCACGCCATCCCGACTGGACCGGGCCGGACGATCTCGAGATCAAGATCCTCGAGCTGCGCGAGATCACCGACTGGGAAAAGCCGATCTACGTCAAGGTCGGCGGCGCCCGCCCCTATTACGACACAGCACTTGCGGTGAAGGCCGGCGCCGATGTCGTCGTCGTCGACGGCATGCAGGGCGGCACGGCGGCCACCCAGGAAGTATTCATCGAAAATGTCGGCCAGCCGACGCTTGCCTGCATCAGGCCGGCGGTGCAGGCGCTGCAGGATCTCGGCATGCACCGCAAGGTGCAGCTGATCGTGTCGGGCGGCATCCGCAATGGCGCCGACGTCGCCAAGGCGCTGGCGCTCGGCGTCGACGCGGTGTCGATCGGCACGGCAGCGCTCGTCGCGCTCGGCGACAACGACCCGCGCTGGGAGGCCGAATACAATGCGCTCGGCACCACCGCCGGCGCCTATGACGACTGGCACGAGGGTCGCGACCCCGCGGGCATCACCACGCAGGACCCCGAACTGATGAAGCGGGTCGATCCGATCGCCGCCGGACGGCGGCTGGCGAACTACCTCAAGGTGATAACGCTGGAGGCGCAGACCATTGCGCGTGCCTGCGGCAAGAACAGCCTGCACAATCTCGAGCCCGAGGATCTCGTAGCCCTCACCATCGAAGCCGCCGCCATGGCTGGCGTGCCGCTGGCCGGCACCAACTGGATACCGGGGAAAAACGGCTTCTAAAAAACACATCAAAATAAGCGAGGAACTATAATGGGGAACGATCTCGCCGCATTCGCCAAAGAGAACGGCGTCAAATATTTCATGATTTCCTACACCGACCTGTTCGGCGGCCAGCGCGCCAAGCTGGTGCCGGCGCAGGCGATCGCCGACATGCAGAAGGACGGCGCCGGCTTCGCCGGTTTCGCCACTTGGCTCGACCTCACGCCGGCGCATCCTGATATGCTGGCGGTGCCGGATCCGGATTCGGTGATCCAGCTGCCGTGGAAGCCCGATGTCGCCTGGGTCGCCGCCAACTGCATCATGGACGACAAGGAGGTCGAGCAGGCGCCGCGCAACACGCTGCGCCGGCTGATCGCGGAAGCCGCCACCGACGGCATGCATGTCAAGACCGGCGTCGAGGCCGAGTTCTTCCTGATCTCGCCAGACGGCAGTGTCATCTCCGACAAATACGACACCGCATCGAAGCCTTGCTACGACCAGCAAGCGGTGATGCGCCGTTACGATGTCATCGCCGAGATTTGCGACCACATGCTGGCGCTGGGCTGGAGCCCCTACCAGAATGACCATGAAGACGCCAACGGCCAGTTCGAGATGAACTGGGCCTTCGACGATGTGCTGGCGACCGCCGACAAGCACTCGTTCTTCAAGTTTATGGTCAAGTCGGTAGCGGAAAAGCACGGCCTGCGCGCGACCTTCATGCCGAAGCCCTTCCAGGGCCTGACCGGCAATGGCTGCCACGCCCATATTTCGGTGTGGGACAAGGCCGGCAAGGTCAACGTCTTTGCCGATAATGCGATGGAGCTCGGCCTGTCGGCCAAGGGCAAGAATTTCCTCGGCGGCATCATGAAACATGCCTCGGCGCTGGCCGCCATCACCAACCCGACGGTGAACTCCTACAAACGCATCAACGCGCCGCGCACCATTTCGGGCGCCACCTGGGCTCCGAACACGGTGACCTGGACCGGAAACAACCGCACCCACATGGTGCGCGTGCCCGGCCCCGGCCGCTTCGAGCTGCGGTTGCCGGACGGCGCCGCAAACCCTTATCTGCTGCAGGCCGTCATCATTGCCGCCGGTCTCGACGGCATCCGCTCCAAGGCCGATCCCGGCAAGCGCTACGACATCGACATGTACCAGAACGGCCACACGGTGAAAGGCGCGCCGAAGCTGCCGCTCAATCTGCTCGACGCGCTTCGCGAATACGACAAGGACAAATCGCTCAAGGCGGCGCTGGGTGAGGAATTCTCGTCGGCTTATCTAAAGCTGAAGCACCAGGAATGGAATTCCTATGCTTCGCACTTCACGCAATGGGAGCGCGACCACACGCTGGACATATAATCGTCCCCGCTGTGCGAGCGACCTCGGAATGACCTGATGAAATATTCGATCTTCTCGCTCGCCCGTGCTGCCCTTTCCGGCCACAAGAATTGGCAGCGCACCTGGCGCGATGCGGCGCCCAAGGACCACTACGATGTGGTGATCATCGGCGGCGGCGGCCATGGGCTCGCCACCGCCTGGTTCCTCGCCAGCGAGTTCGGCATCAGAAACGTCGCCGTGCTGGAAAAGGGCTGGATCGGCTCCGGCAATGCCGGCCGCAACACCACCATCATCCGTTCCAATTACGGCCTGCCCGGCAATACCGGCTTCTACGAGCTTTCGATGAAGCTTTGGGAGCGGATGGAGCAGGACCTCAACTATAACGCCATGGTCAGCCAGCGCGGCGTCCTCAACCTCTATCATTCCGATGCGCAGCGCGACGCTTATGCGCGGCGCGGCAACACCATGCGCATCAATGGCATCGATGCCGAACTGCTCGACCAGGCGGCGCTGAAGAAGATGCTGCCGTTCCTGAATTTCGACCATGCGCGCTTTCCCGTGCAGGGCGGCCTCCTGCAGCGCCGCGGCGGCACCGCGCGGCATGACGCGGTGGTCTGGGGCTATGCCCATGCGGCGAGCGAACTCGGCGTCGACATCATCCAGAACTGCGAGGTCACCGGCTTTGTCCGGGACGGCAACGGCAAGGTGACTGGCGTCGAGACGTCGCGCGGCAAGATCGGCGCCGGCAAGGTCGGCATGGCAGTCGCCGGGTCATCGTCGCGTGTCGCAGCGATGGCGGGCATGCGCCTGCCGATCGAAAGCCATGTGCTGCAAGCTTTCGTCTCGGAGGCGATCAAGCCGCTCATTCCTGGCGTCATGACCTTCGGCGCCGGGCATTTCTATGTCAGCCAGTCCGACAAGGGCGGGCTGGTCTTCGGCGGCGACATCGACGGCTATAATTCCTACGCCCAGCGCGGCAATCTGCCTGTCATGGAAGATGTCTGCGAGGGCGGCATGGCGCTGATCCCGATGATCGGCCGCGTGCGGCTTCTGCGCCAGTGGGGCGGCATCATGGACATGTCGATGGATGGCTCGCCGATCATCGACAAGACGCCGGTCGACGGGCTCTACCTCAATGCCGGCTGGTGCTATGGCGGCTTCAAGGCGACGCCGGGATCGGGCTTCGTCTTTGCCCATCTTCTGGCGCGTGACGAAACGCACAAGGAGGCGGCGCTGTTTCGGCTCGACCGCTTCCAGCGCGGCGCCATGATCGACGAAAAGGGCCAAGGCGCCCAACCGAACCTGCATTGAGGCGGCCGGAACAAGATGCGTATCACCTGTCCTTTCTGCGGCGAACGCGAACTCGGCGAGTTCAGCTATCTCGGCGATGCCAAGCCTGTACGGCCGGCGGCGGGTGCCGGCGAGGATGCTGTCTACGACTACGTCTATCTGCGCGACAATGTCGCCGGCGTGATGGCTGAGAACTGGTATCACGGCGGTGGCTGCCGGGCCTGGCTGAAGGTCACCCGCAACACGCTGACGCACGAGATCTCGGCGGTGGAACCGGCGGCGGGGGCTGGTGCGAGGCAGGTGGCGAAATGAGCTATCCTGTCGAAATCGTAGCCGTCGCGAAAAGCGCCAGCCCCCTACCTCCCCCTTGTGGGGAGGTCGGACCGCAGGTCCGGGTGGGGGTCGGTGCCGCACCCCCACCCCGCTGCTGCGCAGCGACCCTCCCCACAAGGGGGAGGGTGAAGAGCGCGACGGTCCCGCCTGGCATTGGATCGATGAGAGGCCGGCCATCGTGAGTTCCAGCCAATCCCATCGTCTCACATCCGGCGGTCTCATCGACCGTTCCACCCCCCTCACCTTCCGCTTCGACGGCATGACATTTTCCGGCTTCCAGGGCGACACGCTGGCGTCGGCGCTGGTCGCCAATGGCGTCAAGCTGGTCGGCCGCTCGTTCAAATACCATCGTCCGCGCGGCATTCTGACTGCGGGCTCGGAAGAACCCAACGCGCTGGTCGAACTGCGCACCGGCGCACGGCGCGAGGCCAACACCAAGGCCACGACGGCCGAACTGTATGAAGGCCTCGAAGCGGCAAGCCAGAACCGCTGGCCCTCGCTGCGCCACGATGTGATGTCGGTGAACCAGCTGTTCGCACCGATCTTCGTCGCCGGCTTCTACTACAAGACCTTCATGTGGCCGGCAAAATTCTGGGAAATGGTCTACGAGCCGGCGATCCGACGCGCCGCGGGTCTGGGTCGCGCGGCGGTCACCCCCGATCCGGATCACTACGACAAGGCCTGGGCGCATTGCGATGTGGTGATCGCCGGCTCCGGTCCGGCCGGTCTCGCCGCCGCACTCGCTGCAGGCCGCAGCGGTGCGCGCGTCATCCTGTGCGAAGAAGATTTTGCGCCCGGCGGCCGTCTGTTGTCGGATGGCGGCACGATCGACGGTCTGCCGGCCGCGGAGTGGCTGTCGCGCACACTGGCCGAACTCAGCTCAATGCCTGACGTTCGCATCATGACGCGCACGACGCTGTTCGGCGTCTATGACGGCGGCACCTATGGCGCGATCGAACGCGTCAACGATCATCTGCCGGTTCCGCCCGAGCATCAGGTGCGACAGCGGCTGTGGCGCATCGTGGCCAAGCGCTGTGTTGTGGCTGCAGGCGCGATCGAGCGTCCCATCGTCTTTGCCGGCAACGATACGCCCGGCGTGATGATGGCGTCGGCGATGCGGACCTATGTCGCGCGTTATGCCGCGACGCCGGCAAAGCGTGTTGCGCTGTTCACCAACAATGAGGATGGCTGGCGCACGGTCGAGACCGCGCTCACAGCCGGACTGCAGGTCGCGGCGGTGATCGATGCGCGGACTGACGTCTCGCCTGCCCATCGTTCCCTCGCCTCCAGGAACGGCTTCACCGTGCTGCATGGTTCGGTCAGCGGCGTCGACGGCGGCAAGGACGGCGTAAGAAAAATAGCGGTGTCGCTGACCGGCGGCGCGCGCGCCGAGGTCGAGGCCGACGGGCTTGCCGTTTCCGGCGGCTGGAATCCGGCGGTCGGGCTCACCTCTTACCATCGCGGCCGGCCGAAATGGCGAGACGACATCGCCGCCTTCGTGCCGGACGGCGCGCCGCCCGGTATGGTCGCCGCAGGTGCGGCTAACGGCGACTTCGGGCTAGGCGCCTGCCTGCGCGCAGGTTTCGAGGCCGGCGCCGCAGCGGCGCGGGACGCGGGACGCAATGGCAATCCGGGCTCTGCAGCTGTTGCCGGCGACGAGTCCTTCTCACTGACCCCGCTCTGGCACGTCGCCGGCAAAGGCAAGGCCTTTGTAGACCAGCAGCATGACGTCACCGCGTCCGACATCGAGCTGGCGCAGCGCGAGGGTTTTGAATCGGTCGAGCATCTGAAGCGCTACACCACGCTCGGCATGGCGACCGACCAGGGCAAGACGTCCAATGTCGCCGGCCTCGCCATCATGGCGGCGGTGTCGGGCAAATCCATTCCCGAGACCGGCACGACCATCTATCGCCCGCCGTACGTGCCGGTCGCCATCGGCGCCTTTGCCGGCCACCATCGCGACGAAAATTTCCATGCGACGCGGCTGACGCCGTCGCATCACTGGGCGGCCGAACAAGGCGCGATCTTTGTCGACACCGGCCTGTGGAAGCGCGCGCAATGGTATCCGCGCGCGGGCGAGAAGGACTGGCTGGAATCGGTCACCCGCGAGGTCAAGGCGGTGCGCTCGGGCGTCGGCTTCTGCGATGTCTCGACGCTGGGCAAGATCGATGTGCACGGCCCCGATGCCGGCGCCTTCCTCGACCGCGTCTACATCAACACCTTCTCAAACCTTGCCGTGGGAAAAGCCCGCTACGGGCTGATGCTGCGCGAGGACGGCCTCGTCTATGATGACGGCACGACCTCGCGGCTGGCCGAGGACCATTATTTCCTCACCACGACCACGGCGAAGGCCGGGCTGGTGATGCAGCATCTCGAATTCTGCCGGCAGGTGCTATTCCCCGAACTCGACGTGCAACTGACCTCGGTCTCCGACCAGTGGGCGCAGTTCTCGATTGCCGGGCCAAGGACGCGAGACCTGTTGAAGGAAATCGTCGACCCTGCCGAGGACCTTTCGAACGAAGGTTTTCCCTTCATGGGCGTGCGCGAAGTCGCTTTGCGCGGCGGCATCAAGGCGCGGCTGTTCCGCATCTCCTTCTCCGGCGAGATGGCGTTCGAGATTTCGGTGCCGGCGCGTTACGGTGAAGCGATGGCACGCAATTTGATGCTGGCGGGAAAACCGTTCGGCGTGACGCCGTATGGCACAGAAGCCCTCGGCGTCATGCGCGTTGAAAAGGGCCATGTCGCCGAACCGGAACTGAGCGGCATGACGACCGCCGCCGATCTCGGCCTCGGCAAGATGATGTCGACCAAGAAGGATTTCATCGGTCGCGTCATGGCCGGCCGCGAGGCGCTGGTGGCGCCGGACCGGCAGGTCGTGGTCGGCATCAAGCCGATCGACAAGGCGCGCCGCCTGCGCTCCGGCGCGCACATCATCCCGAAGGGCCAGACGCCCGGGCCTGATAACGACCAAGGCTACGTCACCTCGGTCTGCTTCTCGCCGACGCTCGACCAGTGGATCGGTCTCGGCCTTGTCGAGCGCGGCCGCGAACGCATCGGCGAGATCGTCCACGCGCATGATCCGCTGCGCGGTGAAGACTATGATGTCGAACTCTGCAATCCCGTCTTCTACGATCCCGATGGAGGGCGCCAGCGTGGCTGATTTTTCCTGGGATGTTCGTAGCCCGCTCGAGCGCGCGCTCGCTCCTGGCGCTTACGGCGTGCAAGGCGATGCCGGTGTGTCGCTGACCGAGATCCGCAATTTCGACCTCGTCCAGGTGATGGCACGGCGCGGCAAGGCGGGTGATTTGGCCGAGGCCGCGAACGCTCGTTTCGGCGTCGCGGCTCCGGAAACGCCGAAGGCGGTTGGCACCGCGGATGCGACGCTGATCTGGTCGGGACCGGATCAGTTTTTTGTCCTGTCGAAGGGTGGCAGGACTGAGGTGCTCGCTCAGACCTTTGCATCTTCCGCTTCGCTATCCGACCAATCGCATGCACGCGTGCTGATCAGCATCTGCGGCCCCAAGGCGCGCGCCATGCTGGCGAAACTGTCGTCGATTGATTTGCATCCCGATGCGTTTCCGGTTGGCGCTGCTGCCGCGACCTCGATGGATCACACCAGCGTCACGCTCTGGCGTGGTGGTGACAAGGCGGATGGGCAGGCGGTGTTCAACCTCCTGGTGTTTGCGACGTTTGCCGAAAGTCTGTGGCACACGATGTTGGATTCGGCTGCGGAGTATGGTGTGGCTATCGGGCATTCCGAGGAGCTTTAGCTCGATAGTTTCAGGTGTTGGCGCCGCCCTGCCGGGCATTTCTCCCCGTATAGTGACGGGGAGAAAGAAGCTGGCCGCAGCCTCGGCGCTCATCCTGCAACGTTGGCGATTGGCGAAGCCGGCGACGACAGCTTCGCCCGTTTACGGGGAGAAGATGGCGGCAGCCAGATGAGGGGCGGCGCTGGCGTTCGGAAGATGGGTTTGATTGGAAGGGTCTAAACTGCAGCGACCGCGTCGAGAACGCCACCTCCACCTTGCCAAACCCAACCGCGCTGCTATTCTTGCTGCTAAAATAATTTTACACACAGGCAAACTTGTTTCTGTAACCGCAAGGCTGAGATGAGCCAGTCGCCCTACCCTTCAGTGACAGCCGGGCCGCCGCGGCCGAGCCTCATCCTGAGGCCCGGCCAGATCGCGCTGCCGCCGGGCATGGAGCGCCATACTATCCTGGGGAATGGCGCGGTGCTGATCGAGGTCGAGGCCGGCGATACGTTCACCGTGCGCAATGTCGAGGGCGGGCAGGCTTGCGAGTTGCTGGCCTGGGACAGGACCGGCGCCACGGATCCTTCCATCCTCGGCGAAAAGTCCAACAGCAATGCCGCCGGGATCAAGGCGCTTCTGGCCGAGGGCGATGACAGCCTGGCTTCCGTCCGTCGTGGCCTTGAGCGCCGCCAGGTGCAGCTCGACGAGCCCAAGGCGGTGCGTGTGTTCGGTGGCGCAACGCCTGCCGGCACCGAGCAGGCATTCACGGTCACGCGCGACGGCGCGATGCTGATTGCCGCACCCGGCGGGCCGATGCTCGTCGACGGCCATGATACGGCAACGCCGCTCACCGTCCTCGTGCGGCGCAACACCATCCGGCTGAAAACGAAGTCGGAGCTTGCCGATCCGCTCGCCGATCCGGTGCTAGACCTGCGCGTCCATTCGGCGACGGCCGAATCCTATTTCGTCAAGGCGGGCGACTACCTGCAGATCATCGATGTCGACGGCCGCCAGTGCACCGATTTCCAGTGCTTCTCGGCGCGCAAGCTGGACAAGGGGCTGGACCATCCGCTCGACGTAACGACGACGCGCACGCTGATGGGGTCGAGCTACCCGATGCCCGGCCTTCACTCGAAATATTACGACCAGGACATGGAGCCGTTGGTCGAGGTTATCCAGGACACATGCGGCCGGCATGACGCGTTCGCGCTGGCGTGTGCCGCCAAATATTACGACGACATCGGCTATCCCGGCCACACCAACTGCTCGGAGAATTTCAACCGCGCGCTGGCCGACAAGGGTGTCACCCCACGTGCCGGCTGGATGGCGATCAACTTCTTCTTCAACACGGCGATCGACGCCCATGGCGTCATGGTGTCGGATGAGCCGTGGTCGCGCGCCGGCGACTATGTCCTGCTCAGGGCGCTCACCGACATCGTCTGCGTCTCCTCCGCCTGTCCCGACGACACGACACCGGCCAATGGCTGGAACCCGACCGACATCCATGTGCGAACCTATTCCGGCCAGCACAAATTCTCGCGAGCGATCGCCAGACGCATGACGCCCGATTCGGAACCGAAAATGACCCGCGAGACCGCCTTCCATTCAAGCTTCGCCAAGCACACCCGCAACTTCGTGGAATACCGGGGTTATTGGCTGGCCAATTCTTTCGCCAAAGAGGGGCCGATCGCCGAGTACTGGGCCTGCCGGCAGGACGCGGTGATCATGGACCTGTCGCCGCTGCGCAAGTTCGAGGTCACCGGTCCCGATTCCGAAGCGCTGCTGCAATACACGCTGACCCGCGACGTCAAGAAGCTCGGCGTCGGCCAGGTCGTCTATTCCGCCATGTGCTACGAGCATGGCGGCATGATCGACGACGGCACGCTGCTGCGGCTCGGCAAGGACAATTTCCGCTGGGTCGGCGGCGATGACCTGTCCGGCGAATGGCTGCGCGAGACGGCAAAGAAGCTTGGCCTCAACGTGCTGGTGCGCTCGTCCACCGACCAGATGCACAATGTCGCTGTCCAAGGGCCGAAGAGCCGTGACATTTTGCGAGAGGTGGTCTGGACCTCGCCGCTGCAACCGTCGATCGACGAACTCGAATGGTTCCGCTTCGCTGTCGCGCGCATCGGCGGCGGCAATGGCATTCCGGTCGTGGTGTCGCGCACCGGTTATACCGGCGAGCTCGGCTACGAAATCTGGTGCCACCCACGCGACGCCGAAAAAGTGTTCGATGCCATCTGGGAGGCCGGCCAGCCGCACGGGCTGAAGCCGATGGGCCTGCAGGCACTCGACATGGTGCGCATCGAAGCCGGGCTGATCTTCGCCGGTTACGAATTCTCCGACCAGACCGACCCGTTCGAGGCGGGCATTGGCTTCACCGTACCGTTGAAGGCCAAGACCGACGATTTCATCGGCCGCGAGGCTCTGATAAGGCGCAAGGAACATCCGCAGCACAAGCTCGTTGGCCTCGACATCGACAGCAATGTCGCCGTCGGCCATGGGGATTGCGTCCATATCGGCCGCGCCCAGATCGGTGTCGTCACCTCGGGCATGCGCTCGCCGGTGCTGAACAAAAACATCGCTCTGGCGAGGCTTGACGTCACCCACGCGGCAATCGGCACAGAGGTGGAGATCGGCAAGCTCGACGGTCATGCCAAGCGGCTGCCGGCGCGGGTGGTGGCCTTCGCTCACTACGATCCGCAAAAGACCAGGCCGCGATCCTGAGGGTTGCACCCCCGGCCCTTCGCAGGCTCAGGGCGTTCGAAGCTCGAAAGCAATTGGCTTTCCGTCCGCTACCGCGGACCGCTTCTCACCCCACAAGGGGAGAAGGACAAAGCGAGCGTTTCGCAACCGTGATGTGCACGACGCCACAAATCACTTGACGTGAAAGCGCGCCGGATCAATCTTCACTGTTAAGAAAAAAATACGACTGAGTGGAAACACTGGAGTCGTGCGGTCATGTACCGGGGAACAAGCTTCGCGAAGCCGAGGCATCACCGGCCGGGAACACAAAATGGGGAATTCAGACAGATGAGCACGATTACCACTGCCCTGGAGCAGCCCGCTGAAGGCAAGCTGCTCCGCAACATCGACTGGCGCGGCGCCTTCTGGGTGGCGAGCGGCGTTCCTGCCCTTGTCCTGTTTTCGATCGGCGGCATTGCCGGAACGACGGGAACGCTGGCCTTCGGGATCTGGATCGCTTCCATGATCATGGGCTTCCTGCAATCCTTCACCTATGCCGAGATCGCCGGCCTGTTCCCGAACAAGTCGGGCGGCGCCTCGATCTACGGCGCCACCGCCTGGCTGCGTTATTCCAAGTTCATCGCGCCGCTGTCGGTGTGGTGCAACTGGTTCGCCTGGTCGCCGGTGCTGTCGCTGGGCTGCTCGATCGCCGCCGCCTATATTCTCAACGCGCTGGCGCCGGTGCCGCTGTTCACCGAGGCGTCGCCGGACGTCGTCGCCTATATCGCGGCGCATGCCGGAACGGTGCCTGCCGACGCCATCGCCGCGGTGACCGCGGCGGCCACGCCGGCGATCCGCAACTGGACGCTGTTCAGCCACACGCTAGGTCCTGTCTCCTTCACCCTCAATGCCACTTTCTTCATCGGCGCGGTGCTGATGCTGATCATCTTCTCGATCCAGCATCGCGGCATTCTCGGCACCGCCAATGTGCAGAAGTATATCGGCCTCCTGGTCATCATCCCGATGCTGATCGTCGGTGTCGTGCCGATCGTCACCGGCCAGATCAACTGGGCGAACTTTTCGCCGCTGGTGCCGCTGGCGGCGGCTTACGCGCCGGAGCCCGGCTCGTGGAACATTGCCGGCTGGACGCTGGTGCTGGGCGGCATGTTCATCGCCGCATGGTCGACCTATGGTTTTGAGACCGCCGTCTGCTACACATCGGAGTTCAAGAACCCGGGGACCGACACGTTCAAGGCGATTTTCTATTCCGGCCTGCTCTGCATGCTTCTGTTCATCCTGGTGCCCTTCACCTTCCAGGGCGTGCTGGGCCTCAACGGCATGCTGGCGACGCCGATCGTCGACGGCTCGGGTGTCGCCGATGCACTGGCCGGCATGGTCGGGGGTGGCGCATTGATCCACAGCCTCTTGGTGATGCTGATGATCCTGGCGCTGGTGCTGTGCATCATGACGGCAATGGCCGGCTCGTCGCGCACGCTCTACCAGGGCTCGGTCGATGGCTGGCTGCCGCGCTATCTCAGCCACGTCAACGAGCATGGCGCGCCGACGCGCGCCATGTGGACCGATCTCGTCTTCAACCTGATCGTGCTGGCCATCGCCTCGGCCGACGCGACGAGCTTCTTCTTCATCCTCGCCGTGTCGAACTGCGGCTACATCATCTTCAACTTCCTCAACCTCAATGCCGGCTGGATCCACCGCATCGACAACGGCCACATCAACCGGCCTTGGAAGGCGCCGAGCTGGCTGCTCGGCCTCGGCGCCATCTTCGCCTATGTAAACGCCATCTTCATGGGCGCCGGCGCCAAGGTGTGGAACCCGATGGCGCTCTGGGCCGGCCTGATCACAGCCGCCTTGATCATCCCGGTGTTCTGCTACCGGCACTACGTCCAAGACAAGGGCAAGTTCCCCGACCACATGCTGGCCGACCTCGGCATGACGGGCGCAGACCTCTCGGTCAAAAAGGCAGGCATGCTGCCCTACCTGACGCTGGTCGCCGGCCTGGTGGTGATGCTGCTCGCCAACTGGTACTTCGTCATCTGAAAGTGATGGCTTGAAAAGAATGGGCGCGCTTCGGCGCGCCTGTTTCTTTTTATGGCAGGACGTCAGCCGGCCTTGCGAATGGCCCCTTCGGAGCCTTTGAAGAACCGGTTCGGCGGACGCTTCAGGCCGAGATTCTCGCGCAAGGTGGTGCCCTCATACTCGCGCCGGAAGAGCTTTCGCCGCTGCAGCTCGGGCACCACCTTCTCGGCGAAGTCGTCGAGCCCGGCAGGCAGATAGGGGAACATGACGTTGAAGCCGTCTGACCCCTCGGCAAGCAACCATTCCTCCATCGCGTCGGCGATGGTTTTAGGCGTGCCGACGAAGGCAAGGCCGGAATAGCCGCCGAGCCGCTGCGCCAGCTGGCGGACGGTCAAATTCTCCCGGCGCGCCAGCTCGATGACGCGCTCGCGGCCGCTCTTCGAGGCATTGGTTTCGGGGATTTCGGGCAAGGGCGCGTCGGGATCAAAGCCGGATGCGTCGTGCCCCAGCGCGATCGATAGCGAGGCAATGCCGCTCTCGTAATAGACCAGGCTGTCGAGCTTGGCGCGTTTGGCCTGTGCTTCCTCGACACTGTCGCCGACGATGACGAAGGCGCCGGGCAGGATCTTGATGTCGTCGCGCGAACGGCCAAGCTTCTCGGCCCTGCCTTTGACATCGGCGAAGAAGCGCTGTCCGGCTGCGAGATCGGAGTGGGCGGCGAAGATCACCTCCGCCGTTTCGGCTGCCAGCTGCCGCCCGGCCTCAGACGCGCCGGCCTGGACGATGACCGGCCAGCCCTGCACGGGGCGCGCAATGTTGAGCGGGCCGCGCACCGAGAGATGCTCACCCTTATGGTCGAGCACATGCAGCCTCGCGGGATCGAAATAGAGCCCGCTCTCGGGGTCGCGGATGAAGGCGTCGTCGGCAAAGCTGTCCCAGAGGCCGGTCACCACATCGTAGAATTCCCGCGCATTGTGATAGCGCTCGTCGTGCTCGACATGCTCGTCGAGGCCGAAGTTCAGCGCGGCGTCGGGATTGGATGTGGTGACGATGTTCCAGCCGGCGCGGCCGCCGCTGATATGGTCGAGCGAGGCGAAGCGGCGGGCAATGTGATAGGGCGCGTCGAAGGTTGTCGATGCGGTGGCGACAAGGCCGATATGATCAGTGACGGCGGCGAGCGCCGACAGCAGCGTGAACGGCTCGAACGAGGTCACCGTGTGGCTGCGCCGTAGCGCCTCGATCGGCATGTTGAGAACGGCCAGATGGTCGGCCATGAAGAAGGCGTCGAACTTCGCCGCCTCAAGCGTCTGCGCGAAGCGCTTCAGATGGGCGAAGTTGAAGTTGGCATCGGGATATGAGCCGGGATAGCGCCAGGCCCCGGTGTGAAGACTGACCGGACGCATGAAGGCGCCGAGCCGCAATTGCTTGTTGTCTGCCATGGGATGATCACCTGATGCGAATGAGCGTTGCCGCTCCGATATGTAAGCAGGATCGGACGGCTTTGCCGTCCAGGAAAGGAATTCTGTTTTGCAAAACCGGCGCCGCGAAGCATTTTCATACAGGTGGCCGTTCAACCTATTTTGATGAACCCGCCTGGTGTTGAGATACTTGCCTGGGTGCTCGGTGCCACCGGCAAGGAGAAAGCCAGAACGCCGCACGTCAAGCGTACGGCGTTCCAGCCTTTTCCAAGGTGCATCCTGTGCGCCGGCAGCGCCTACTCGGCGGCCAGCGCGAGTGGCGGCCTGTCATTGTCCTGCACCGCCTCATCAGCCGGCTTCCTGCCTTTCTTCGGCTCGCGGCCGAAGAACAGCGCGTAGCCTGCCGGCAGCACCAGGATGGTGAGTACGGTGGCGACGAGGATGCCGCCCATCATGGCGTAGGCGAGCGGTCCCCAGAACACCGCACGCGAGATCGGGATCAGCGCCAGCACCGCCGTCATCGCCGTCAGCACGATCGGCCGGAAACGGCGCACGGCCGAGCCGATGATGGCCTCCGATCGGTCCATCCCCCTGGCGATGTCCTGATCGATCTGGTCGACCAGGATGATCGAGTTGCGCATGATGATGCCGAGCAGCGCGATGACACCGAGGATGGCGACGAAGCCGAACGGCGCGCCGCTGATCAACAGAGCCGCCGCCGCACCGATGATGCCGAGCGGACCGGTGGCCAGCACGAGCATCGCCTTGCCGAAATGCTGCAGCTGGATCATCAGGAGCACGACGATGACGGCCAGCATGATCGGCGCCTTGGCGGCAATCGAGGCCTGGCTTTCGGCGGAATCTTCCGCACCGCCCTGGATCTCGATCTTGTAGCCGGGCGCCAGGCCGGCGCGCATGCCCTGCATGTCATTGTAGAGCTTGGTGACGACATCGTTCGACTGCACGCCATCCGGCAGCGTGGCGCGCACCGAGATGGTCGGCAGGCGGTCGCGCCGCCATTCGACGCCCTGCTCGAGCACCGGCACCACCTTGGCCACCTGCGACAGCGGCACGAAGCCGCCGAAATCGGTCGGGATATAGACCGAGTCGACCGAGGACAGCAGGCTGCGGCTGGCGTCCGGTTCGCGGGCGACGATGGAAACCGTCTCCTCGCCATCACGGAAGTCATCGAGCGGCGCGCCGGACATCGCTGCCTGCAGCATCTGGCGGATGCGTTGCGAGGTGACGCCAAGCGCACGGGCGCGGTCCTGGTCGATGACCAGCTTCATCGCCGGTACCGGCTCCAGCCAGTCGTCATGGACGGCGCCGAGCAGCGGATTTTCGGCGAATTTCGCCTTCACCTGGTCGGCGATGCGGCGCACCTCCTGGCGGTCCGGACCCATGATGCGCATCTGCACCGGCCAGCCGGTCGGCGGGCCGAGGAACAGACGGTCGACCTTGGAACGGATCGAGGGGAAATCCTGCGCCAGGACTGAGCGCAGCTTGAGGATCAGCCGCTCACGTGCCGGCTCGTCATTGGCCATCACCAGAAGCTGCGCATAGTTCGGATTGCGCAATTGCTGGTCGAGCGGCAGGAAGAAGCGCGGCGCGCCTTCGCCGATATAGGTGGCGATGAAGCGCTTGTCCTTGTCGTCCATCATCCGGGCTTCCAGCGCCTTGGCCTGCGTCTCGACCTCCTTGATCGAGGTTCCCTCAGGCAACCAGAGATCGACGAGGATTTCCGGCCGCGAGGATTGCGGGAAGAAGTTTTGTGGGATGAACTGGAACGCCCACAGGCTGGTGGCGAAGGTGACCAGCGTCATCACCAGAACGATGATGCGGTGGCGCACCGCCCAGCCGACCGTGGCGCGCAGCCGCCGGTAGAAGCCGGTGTCGAAGGCGTCATGATGGTTGCCGGCATGCTTGCGCTGCTTGAGGATCATGTAGCCCAGCCACGGCGTGAAATAGACGGCGACGAACCACGACACGACGAGCGCGATGCCGACGACATAGAACAGCGTGCGCACATATTCGCCTGCGGTCGAGGCGGCGAAGCCGACCGGGATGAAGCCGGCGATGGTGATCAGCGTGCCGCTCAGCATCGGGAAGGCGGTCGAGGAATAGGCGAAGCTCGCCGCCTCGATCTTGACCAGCCCCTCCTCCAGCTTGCGCTCCATCATCTCGACGACGATCATGGCGTCGTCGACCAACAGCCCGAGCGCGATGATCAGGGCGCCGAGCGAAATGCGCTGCAGATCGATGCCGAGCTCGTACATGATGGCGAAGGTGGCGGCCAGCACCAGCGGAATGGCGATGGCGATGACCAGGCCGGAACGCCAGCCGATCGACAGCAGCGAGACAGCAAGCACGATCAGCAGCGCCTCGCCGAGCGCCTCCATGAACTCGTTGACGGCGTCCTTGACAACCTCGGGCTGGTTGGAGATCTGGTCAACCGCAACGCCGTAGGGCAGCGCTTCCTCGAAGCGCTTGTAGGTCGCCTCGACATCCGTGCCGACGTCCCTGACGTTGAAACCCTTGGCCATGACGACGCCGACCTGGACGCTTTCGTGGCCGTTGAAGCGGTACTTGCGCTGATAGGGATCTTCGAGACCGGAACTCACGGTGGCAATATCGCCAAGACGTGTCACCTGACCACCGGCGCGCAGGCGCAATTCCCTGATGTCGGCAGCCCTGGTGACATCGCCTTCGACCGAGATGCGCACCGAGCGCAGGCCGGTGTCGACGGAGCCCGCCGGATCGACATTGTTCTGGCCCTTGATGGCGTTCTGCAGGTCGGTCAGCGTCAGGCCGCGTTCGGCCAAGGCCTTGGACGAGACGTCGATATAAAGCTTCTCCGGCTGGTCGCCGATGATGACGGCCTTCTCGACGCCCGGCGTCGTCAGCAGCATGTCGCGAGCCTGGGTGGCGAATTTCTTCAGCTCCGGATAGCTGTAGCCATCGCCGCCGATCGAGTGCAGGGTGATGAAGGTGTCGCCGAACTCGTCGTTGAAATAGGGCCCGAGCAGGCCTTGCGGCAGGTCGCCGGAGATGTCGCCAACCTTCTTGCGCACCTGGTAGAAGGCGTCCTTCACCTCCTCTGCATTGGTGTCGCCCTTGATCTGGACGGTGATGATGGCGCTGCCGGCGCGGGTGTAGGAACGGACGAAGTCGAGGTGCGGCGTTTCCTGCAGCTTGCGCTCGATCTTGTTGACGACCTGGTCTTCCATCTCCTGGATCGAGGAGCCCGGCCAGATCGCCTGGACGACCATGACGCGGAAAGTGAAATCGGGGTCTTCCTTCTGGCCCATGCGCATCAGGCCGAGCGCGCCGGCAATGATGATCAGACCGAACAGGAAGCGCGCGATCGAGGGATGGCCGATGGCCCAGCGCGAAAGATTGAAAGGCTGCTTTTCAGTGCTGTCGGTGGTGGTCATCGGCGTCAGTCCAATTCGTTGATCGTGCGCGCATGCGCTTTGCATGCAGCTAAAATATTCCGATGCTGGCTTCCGGGCGGCGAGGCTTTCCGAGCGGAGAGACACTCATCGCGGTGGGACGCGCGGATCGATGCGGGGGAACTCGATCTTGGCGTCTCGACCATCGGGCGCTCGCCGCCCGGAAACCCTGAATTCGCTTGCCCAGCCCTTTCGCCGAAGCGACGATCAAGCCGGCTTCATGCCTGCGGTCAGCGCAGGGCCTTTGCGGCATCGCCTTCCGCAGAGGCGGCCTGGACCGCATCGCCGGTCAGCTTGACCTTGAGATTCTCGGTCATGAACTGGGTGCCGGCGGCAACGACGACATCCCCCGGCTTGAGCCCGTCGGCGACGCTGACGCCGTCGGAGGTGAACTCCGCAACCTTGACCAGGCGCTCGTGCACCGTCTCGCCGGCGCGGTCGACGGTCCAGACAATCTTGCGACCATCCTTTTCCGCAAGCGCGCTGAGCGGGATCGACACCATCTCCTGCTTCTTGGCCACCGAGGCCTCGATCTTGGCGGTCATGCCAAGCAGCACGCGCGGGTCGTCGGGCAGCGAGACGCGGACGGCAAAGGTGCGCGACTGCTGGTCGGCGCTGCCGGCGACTTCACGCACTTTGCCGGAGAGCGCCAGCGCGTCATCGGACCAGAAGCTGGCCTTGACGTCCTTTCCCGGCTTGAAGGCGGCGATGTCCATTTCGGGAACCGCGATCAGCACTTCCTTTTCGCCGTCGACGGCAACGGTCATCACAGGCGTTCCGGCGCCGACCACCTGGCCGACATCGGCCGAGACCGCCGTGACGATGCCGTTCTCGCTCGCCTTGAGATCGGTGTAGACGACCTGGTTCTGCGCCTGGGCAAGTGTAGAGCGGGCGGCATCGCGCGTCGCTACCGCCTGGTTGTAGCTCAGCGTCGCCTGTTCGAGCTGCGACTTGGAGGTGAAGTTCTTGGCAAAAAGCTGTTCGGCGCGCTTGCGGGACAGATCGACCGTCTCGACCTGCCGCTCGGCGGCGTCGAGGCTAGCCTTGGCGCTCTTGACCGACAACTCATAGTCCGTGGGATCGATACGGGCTAGCACATCGCCTGTCGTCACATGCTGGCCGATGTCGACCAGGCGCTCAGTGACCTTGCCCGAGATGCGAAAGCCGAGGTTCATTTCGGTACGGGCTCGCACCGAGCCGGAATAGGTGAGTTCGCGACTCTTTTCGGCCTGGCCGATCTCGACCACCTTGACCGGACGGATGATGTCCTGGACCTCGGTCTTCTCCTGGCTGCAGGCGGCGAGCCCGAGCGTGGCGACGATCAGGCCGGCGACCGGCAGCTTGCGGATGATGGAACTGGACAAAGACACTTTCGTACTCCCGACTGGAGATGAACGGTCGACACCGGCGCCCGGCGGGCGGCGGCTATTACTTCAGAGCCTTGATCGCGTAATCGATGAGATCGTCGGGCATCGCCCGATTGGTCTTGGCAAGGCACTGCGCCACCATTTGCGGGTGGCACAGAATGACGGTGGCGGCGCCGAAGCAGCGCGATGCGGTGACCGGATCCTGGTCGGCAAACTCGCCGGCCTCGATGCCCTCGCGGATGACCTCGGCAAACAGGTCGTGAATGCTGTCGATATGCTTGTCGATGACGCCCCAGTCGCGCTCGAGCGCGACGATGACCATTTCGTGGACCTTCTGGTCGTCGAGCATGACTTCCAGCGTCATCTTGTACTGCGCATGCACGTAGCGGCGCAGCCGCTCCTCGGCGCTGATCGGCAACCGGGAAATCTCGTAGGCCATGTTGTAGCTGGCGAGGAGCATGCGGCCGCAGACGGCCTGGTGGATTTCGACCTTGGAGGCGAAGAAACGGTAGATATTGGCCGGCGACATGCCGAGTTCGCGGGCGATGTCGGCGACATTGGTCTTGCCGTAACCATAGTGCCGGAACAGGCGTTCGGCACAGTCGAGAATGCGGGTGACATTCTCCTGGCGGGTGGAGTCGGCCATTATGCTGGCGGCTTCGGACATGGCTCTCTGTCGATTTATGAGTGACGAATTTCAACTTTCGTCAGTCGTAAATCGAAAAGAGGGAAGTGTCAATGCGAATTCGACGTACGCGTATAATTTGGTGACAGAGGGTGTGCGCGAACTCGACCTTGCGCGTGCCGTTGCGCTCTGGAACTAAGATCCCTTCGCCATTTCCCGCAGCTGAAACTTCTGGATCTTCCCCGTCGATGTCTTCGGGATCTCGGCAAAAATCACCGCCTTCGGCACCTTGAAGCGGGCGAGCAGCGCGCGGCAGTGTTCGATGATCTCGGCCTCGCTTGCCACCTTGCCGGGCTTCAGCTCGACATAGGCGACCGGCACCTCGCCCCATTTGTCGTCTGCCTTGGCGACGACGCCGCAGGACGCCACGGACGGGTGTTTGTAGAGGGCTTCCTCGACCTCGATCGATGAAATGTTCTCGCCGCCGGAGATGATGATGTCCTTGGAGCGGTCCTTGAGCTGGATGTAGCCGTCGGGATGCATGACGCCGAGGTCGCCGGAGTGGAACCAGCCGCCGGCGAAAGCCTCGTCGGTCGCCTTCCTGTTCTTCAGATAGCCCTTCATGACAATGTTGCCGCGGAACATGACCTCGCCGATGGTCTCGCCGTCGGCCGGCGTCTTCTGCATCGTCTCCGCGTCCATCACCGTCAGGCCTTCGAGTGCGGCATAGCGCACGCCCTGCCTGGCCTTTCTGGCGCTGCGTTCGCCCTTGTCGAGACCGTCCCAGGCGGTGTGCCATTCGTTGACGACCGCCGGGCCATAGGTCTCGGTCAGGCCGTAGAGATGGGTGACGGCAAAGCCGGCATCGGCCATGCCTGACAGCACGGCTTCCGGCGGCGGCGCGGCAGCGGTGTTGAAGGTAACGGTCTGCGGGAAGTGGCGCTTGTCCTCATCGCTGGCGTTGATGAGCACCGACATGACGACCGGCGCACCGCAAAGATGTGTGACGCCGTGGTCGGCGATGGCATCGTAGATCGGCTTCGACCGAACCCAGCGCAGGCAGACATGGGTGCCGGCCTGGACGGCCATTGTCCATGGGAAGCACCAACCATTGCAGTGGAACATTGGCAGCGTCCACAGATAGACGGCGTGCTTGGCCATGCCGGCATGGATGGTGTTGGTGTAAGCCATCAGGGCCGCGCCGCGATGGTGGTAGACGACGCCCTTCGGGTTGCCTGTCGTGCCCGAGGTGTAGTTGAGTGAGATGGCGTCCCATTCGTCGTCGGGCATCGACCAGGCGTAGCCCTCGTCACCGCCGGCGACGAACCCCTCATAGTCGATCGCGCCGATGCGCTCGCCCTTGGGATAGGGTGCATCGCTGGCATAGTCGGGATCGTCATAGTCGATGACCAGCGGCTTCACCTTGGCCAGTGCCAGTGCCTGTTTGACGACAGCGGAAAATTCGCGGTCGACGACGAGCACCTTGGTCTCGGCATGGTCGAGCTGGAACGCAATGACGGCAGCATCGAGCCTTGTGTTGAGCGAATGCAGCACCGCTTTGGTCATCGGCACGCCGAAATGCGCCTCCAGCATCGGCGGCGTGTTCGACAGCATCACCGTGACGGTATCGCCCTTGCCGATGCCGCGCTTCGACAGCGCCGACGCCAGCCTGAGCGAGCGCTTCCAGAAGGTGCGATAGTCTATGCGCTGGCTGCCATGGATGATGGCGATATGATTGGGATAGGTGCTTGCCGCCCGCTCCAGATAGGTGAGCGGCGTCAGCGGCTGATGGTTGGCTGCGTTCTTGCCGAGATCCTGCTCGTAGGGACTGCCCATCCCGTGCTCCCCGAATTTTCATTGTTGAGAACTTCTAACCACAGGTTCCCGCCACGTCACCATCGGCGATTCCCGACCGGGCACATTTGGCGCAATGATCGTCCAGATTCGATGGGCAAAGAGGTATCGTGTACCCACGCCAGTTTGACTTTTGTCGAGAGCCGTGAATAATGTCAGCCGAGGAGACGGCATGGCGATCCGACCGGCAGAACAGCTTATCCACAAGGCCGCATGGCTCTATTATGCCCATGGCCTGCGCCAGGACCAGGTCGCCAGCCAGCTTAACATCTCCCGCGCCTCGGTCGCCATGTATTTGCGCAAGGCGCGCGAGACCGGCATCGTCAACATCTCGACCTCGACGCAGCTGTTCACCGACGACGTGCTTGCGCGCCAGCTCGAGGACGCGCTCAAGCTTTATGCGGTGTGGATCGCGCCGGAGAATGCCTATGTCGTCGACCCTTCGACGGACGTTGCGGTGCTGGCGGCGGGCGTCTTTCTCGAACTGGTCAAGAAGGGCGACCGGATCGGCGTCGCCTGGGGCCGCACCGTCTACACCATCGCCGACGTCATGTCCTATGCCGACCTGCAGGACGTCACCGTTGTGCAGCTCTGCGGCAATCTCGGCGCGCCCTACTCCTACCGTCCCGACCAGTGCACGATGGAGATCGCCCGGCGGCTCAACGCCAAGGGCCTCAATTTCTACGCGCCGCTGGTGCTGACGACGGAATTGCTGGCGCATGGGCTGCGCGCCGAACCGGTGATCCGCGAACAACTGGCCGATATTGCCAACTGCGATCTGGCGCTCTATTCGGTCGGCACCGTCGATGGCGACAGCCATGTCGTCAAATGCGGCGCGCTCAGCCCCGGCGAGATGGGGCTGTTGCGCGAAGCGGGCGCCGCCGGCGTCGTTGCCGGCCAGATCATCGATGCCACCGGCAAGGCGCTCGACTGCAGCTACAACCGCCGCGTCATCTCGGCCTCGCTGTCGTCACTGCGCCAGATCGAAAAGCGGCTGATGGTGGTGCAGGAAGACAGCAAGTTCGAACCGCTGCTCGCCGCGCTCGCCGGCGGACTCTGCACGCATCTCGTCGTCGGCGCCAGCATGGCGCGGCGGCTGCTCGACCATGCCGGAGCCAGTGCGGGGGCAAAAAAGGCTTCCTGACCAACGAAATCCCAGCAGCAGGCGCATTGTCATCAAGGCGTCGCGGCACTCCTGTTCACAGCAACATCAAAGACAGCAAAGCGGACATAGCGACATGAAGAACCTTTGGAATGACGGCGACGCGGAAAGACTGGTTGCCGACTATGCGAAAAAGGGCGTTGCCCGCGACCTCGCGCTGCGCGTCTACACGACCCGGCTGCTCGGCGGCGAGCCGCGGCTGGTGCTGCATGGCGGCGGCAACACCTCCTGCAAGACCAAGGCCACCGATCTCGTCGGCGACGAATGGGATGTGCTGTGCGTCAAGGGCAGCGGCTGGGACATGGGTGTGATCGAGCCGCAAGGCCTGCCGGCGGTCAAGCTCGGCGCGCTGCTGAAGGCGCGTGCGCTGGCCAGCCTCGCCGACGAGGACATGGTGGCGCTGCAGCGGGCGAACCTCATCGACCCCGCCTCCCCCAATCCATCGGTCGAGACGCTGCTGCACGCCTTCCTGCCGCATAAATTCGTCGACCACACGCATTCGACCGCGATCCTCGCCATCGTCGACCAGGCGGACAGCAAGCCGCTGATCAAGACCGTGTTCGGCGACAAGATGGGGTACGTGCCCTACATCAAGCCGGGCTTCGACCTCGCCAAGGTGGCCGCCGATGTCTACGACGCCGACCCCAGCGTCGAAGGCCTGATCCTCGACAAGCATGGCATCTTCACCTTCGGCGACGCTGCGAAGCAGGCCTATGACCGCATGATCCATTATGTGAACGTGGCCGAAGACTATGTGGCGAAGAACGGCAAGCCGAAGGCAGCGAAAGCCGCACTGCCGGCCAAGCTCGCAACGCCGGCAGCGATCGCGCCGATGCTGCGTGGCGCGGTGGCGGTATCGCGTGGCGAAGGCCGCTTCGATCGCATGATCAGCGACTTCCGCACCTCGGATGCCATTGTCGATTTCATCAATTCGGCCGGCATCGCCGACTATGCCGCACGCGGTGTGTCGACGCCGGACCTGTCGATCCGCATCAAGACCGGGCCGATGGCGGTTCCGGCGCCAGACGCCGACAAGGCCGGCGACTACAAGGCCGTCATCAAGAGCCAGGTCGACGCCTTTGCCAACGACTATCGCGCCTATTTCGAAACCAATGACGCGCTGGACGACGTCGAGCGCACCATGCTCGACCCGATGCCGCGGCTGACGCTGGTGCCGGGCCTCGGCATGTTCGGCCATGGCCGCACGCTGAAGGATGCGAAGATCGCATCTGATGTCGGCGAGATGTGGATCGAGGCGGTGCGCGGCGCCGAGGCCGTCGGCAGTTTCCATCCTCTATCGAAGGCCGATCTCTTCCCGCTGGAGTACTGGTCGCTTGAGCAGGCCAAGCTCGCCTCCAACAAGCCGAAGCCGCTGACCGGCCAGGTGGTGCTGATCACTGGCGGCGCCGGCGCGATCGGTGCTGCGACGGCAAAACTGTTCGCCGCCAATGGCGCGCATGCCGTCGTCGTCGATCTCGATGCGGCCAGGGCGGCCGAGGCGGCAAAGGCAGCCGGCAACAATTCGATCGGCGTCGGCGCCGACATCACCAACCCGGCCGAGATGCGCGCCGCCTTCGACAAAGCTGTCGCTGTCTATGGCGGCGTCGACATTCTGGTCTCCAACGCCGGTGCCGCCTGGGAAGGCCGCATCGGCGAGCTCGACGACGCGCTGCTGCGCAAGAGTTTCGAGCTCAACTTCTTCGCTCACCAGTCGGCGGCGCAGAACGCGGTGCGCATCATGCTGGAACAGGGCACCGGCGGTGTGTTGTTGTTCAACACCTCCAAGCAGGCGGTCAACCCGGGTCCGAAATTCGGCGCCTATGGTGTGCCGAAGGCGGCGACGCTGTTCCTGTCCCGGCAATATGCGCTCGACTACGGCGCGCACGGCATTCGCTCCAATGCGGTCAACGCCGACCGCATCCGCTCCGGCCTGTTGACCGACGCCATGATCGCCAGCCGTTCCGGCGCGCGCGGCGTGTCGGAGAAGGAATACATGTCGGGCAATCTGCTCGGACAGGAGGTGACGGCAGAAGACGTGGCGCAGGCCTTCCTGCACCAAGCATTGGCCGAACGCACCACCGCCGATGTGACGACGGTCGACGGTGGCAACATCGCCGCAGCGCTGCGCTAGACATAGACCTGGAGCGGTTCATCGTTCACCAAAACGACGAACCGCTCTCCCGCCTGAAGGACTCCAGGCGGAGAACTGCTTTTGCAGGTCGTGCTGAAAAACTGCTCGAACTGGTCAAAATCCACTCCAATCCTTGGCCTATTGCTCGACCACTTTAGGGCCCACCTTGTGTTTCGCATGCGAGCTCCGACCCTGATCCTTGGTGGAGTTGTCGATGGCTGCGAAGAGACTTCGTGTCGGCTTGCTGTTCGACGGGCGCTCCGCCGAGCATGAGGTGTCGCTGCTTTCGGCAACCAATGTCATAGCCGCGCTGGACCCGGCGAAATACGACGCCGTTCCCATCTTCGTCACCCGCGAAGGCCAATGGCTGCTGAGCAATTTCAAGGACGGCGCGCTGGCGACACCGTCTGATGGGACGCAGCTTTGCCTGGCGCCGGGCGGGCATGGGCGGATGCTGGCGATCCCCGCCAAGGGTGCGCCGCACGACCTGCCTGCCATCGAATATGGTGTTCCGGGTGCTGCACGCCTGCATGGCGAGGACGGCGCGGTGGCTGGTGCGCGTCGGGCGGTCATGATGCAGGGGCAGATTCCTAACAGATATTGTTAGATCTTGTTGGATGCATTATAACGTTGGTATGAAAAACGAACCTATGCGCACCCTCACCATATCCCTTACCGCGCAGCAGATAGCTCGCCTGCAAAGCGCTATCGAAGGTGGCGGTTATGCTTCAAACAGCGAGATTGTCCGCGACGCCCTGCGCTTATGGGAGCAGCGCGAGGAATTGCGCACGCTCGAACTCCAGCACTTGAAGCGGGCCTATGCCGACGGGATGGCCAGCGGCGAGCCAGTGGCTGTCGACCACACCGAGTTCATTCGCAGCCTGAAGGCAGAACGCCGCGCCCGTGGCTAGCCATCGGCTCACACCGCGCGCTTCGCAGGATTTGCGAGACATCTGGCACACCATCGCCGCCGACAATGAAAAGGCAGCAGACAGACTGTTGATGCGCATTTTCGAAAGACTGGAGCTGGCGGCGCAGCACCCCAAGATGGGCAGCGCACGGCCCGAGTTAAGCGCAACGGCCCGCGTGCTCGTCGAAGACCGCTAAATCATCATCTACGAGCCGCAGCCCGATGGTGTTATCGCTGTGGCGATTGTCCACGGGATGCGCGATCCAGACCATTGGTTGTAGGCCGGCAGGCTTACCATCAATATGAAAAGAGCGGCCCATAGCCGCCCTTCGCATCTATCAGACGACCGATCCTACTTCGCGTTCGGGTTCGGCATCCAGGCCGGCATGGCGACATCGGCATGGGCGAATTGCGGCAGCTTGGCCGACAAGTCCTCCATGTTCTTGATGTCCTTGTCGATCAGGTCCTTCTGGGTGATCAGCGTCGGCGGCACGATGACGTTGTGGCCGGGATCTTCACCGGCGAGCAACTGCGCCAGCGCGCGCACCGAGACCTGGCCGACGACGGCAGGGTTGGTGGCGGCGGTGGCGGCCCAGGCGCTGTCGGTCTCGCGCATGGCCGCGATGTCCGAGGTAGAGATGTCGGCGGAGTAGATCTTGATCTTCTTGTTCAGCCCCGCCTCGTCGACGGCGATCTTCACACCCTTGGCGAACTCGTCATAGGGCGCGAACATCACATTGATGTCGGGATGCGCCTGCAGCACCGAGCGCGCCTGGTTGGCGACCGAGTTGGCGATCGGGTTGTCGAGCGTGCCGAACATCGCGACTTCCTTGATGCCGGCATGTTTCTTCTTCACGTCGACCCAGGTCTCGTTGCGGCGGTCGAGCGGCGCGATGCCAGCGACATAGACATAGCCGGCGTTCCAGTTCTCGCCATTGTCCTTGACCGCCTGCTCGAGCGCCAGGCGCGCAAGGTCCTTGTCGGACTGTTCGATCTGCGGGATTTTTGGATTTTCGACATTGACGTCGAAGGCGACGACCTTGATGCCGGCATCGACCGCGCGCTGGGCGGCGTCCTTCATCGATTCCGTCAGGCCGTGCTGGATGATGATGCCCTGCACGCCGAGTGCGATGGCCTGGTCGACCATGTCGGATTGAAGGGCGGCGTCCTGGCGGCTGTCGAGCACGCGCAGATCGATGCCGAGCGCCTTGGACTGGGACTCGACGCCCGAGAGATAGGCCTGGAAGAAATCGCCGGTCGAGAGATAGCGCACCAGCGCGATCTTGACGCCGGGCTTGTCGAACGGCGCCGGCTTGTCGGCGGCAAAGGCCGGGACCTGCATCAGCATTGTTGCGCCGGCCAATCCGAGCGCGACCTTCCCCAAAAGTCGTCTTGTGATGTTCACGTTCTTTCCTCCGTTTGTTGAACCCAAAACTGTCCCGGCAGCCATTCTATCTCCTGCCCCGGCCGGAAAGGGCGAAGGTAAAGACAAGGGCGACGACGAGAACCACGCCCTTGACGAAATCCTGCGTGTAGTAAGGCGCGTTCATCATCGTCAGGCCTTGCAGCAGGATGCCGACGAACAGCGCGCCGATGGCGGTGCCGAAGGCGTTCGGCTTGGCGGCGCCGAGCACCGCGTAGCCGATCAGCGCCGCGGCAACCGCATCGAGCAGCAGATTATTACCCGACGCGATGTCACCGCGTCCAAGCCGTGCGGCCAGCAAAATCCCGCCGATCGAGGCAAAAACTCCTGAAATGACGTAGGCCCAGATTTTGTATGCCTTGACAGGCGCGCCGGCGAGTTCGGCGGCCCGTTCATTGCTGCCCACGGCATACATCATGCGGCCGAAGCGTGTGTATTCGAGGAAGAACCAGATCAGCACGGCGAGCACGATCAGCACGACCACCGAGACCGGAATGAGGTTCGGGATGAAGAAGTCGAAGCGGTGGCGGCCGAGCGCCAGGAAGGCGTCGGAGAATTTGCCGTTGGCGACCGAGCCGTCCGGCATTGTCATACCGGTGGCGATGGAGCGTCCTTCAGTCGGGATGCGCTGGAGGCCGACGAGCAGGAACATCATGCCGAGCGTCGCCAGCAGATCGGGCACGCGCATATAGACGATCAGCCAGCCATTGATGAGGCCGACAAGGGCGCCGATGAGCAGGCAGATGAGGACAGCGACGACAACGTTCTGCTCCAGCACCACCATGACATAGGCAGCCGCCATCATGGCCGATGTGGCAACCGAGCCGATCGAGAGATCGAAGCCGCCGACAACCAGTGTGGCGGTGACGCCCAGCGCCAGCACGCCGGTGATGGCGACCGACTGGAAAATGAAGACGGCACTTTGCGGCGAGACGAACCCGTCGGCGGCGATGGCGAAATACGCGATCAGCCCGAACAGAAGCACGATGAACCCATAGCGGATGGCGTAATCGCGCAGCGTCATTCAGCGCCCGCCGTCAATACCCAACTCAAACCCGTGCACTCCATTCCAACCCTCAGTTCTTCAATCATCGTGGCTCAGGCCGCACTGTGCAACGGCCCGCCCGCGACTTCGGCCAGCAGACGGTCGAGATCGACATCGGCGTTGCGGTGTTCGCCGACCATGGTCTGCTCGGACATCACCAATATGCGATCGGCCGTCTCCAGTGCCTCGTCGAGTTCGGTGACGAACAGCAGCGTGGCGCGGCCATTGGCGCTGGCCCTCAGCTTGGCGGCGATGTCGCGCCTGGCGGAGATATCGACGCCCTGGAACGGTTCGTCGAGAATGAACAATCGGGCGTCCTGCGCCATCCAGCGGGCCACCATCACCTTCTGCTGGTTGCCGCCCGACAGAGTGGTCATCTCGTCCTTCTCCGAGCGGCAGACGATGCCGAGATCCTCGATCTGCCGGCGGGCAATAGTGCGTTCAAGGCCGCGTTTGAGAACTGAAAAACGCGACATGCGCTTGTGGAAGGGCAGGCTGATGTTTTCCTGGATGTTGAAGCCGCCGACGATGCCGTTTTCGCCACGGTCCTTGGCGACCAGAAACACGCCGGCGGCGACGGCTTCGCCGGTCGACGCGGGCGCATAGGGCTTGCCATATAAAGTCATCGTGCCGGACAGCGGTTTGCGCAAGCCGAACAGCGTCTCGGCGAGCGCGGTCTTGCCGACGCCAACGAGGCCGGTGATGGCAACGACCTCGCCGTCGCCGAGCGTCAGCGAGAATGGCCGGGCACCAGGGGCGATGCGCAAGGCATCGACGGTCAGGATCGGCTTGGCAGAACTCCTGGCTTCGATGCGGTCAAGATGGATCTTGCGGCCGAGCATGGCGTTAACGGCACCCTCATAGTCGAGAGGCTTGCTGTCGAAGACGCCTGAGATGACGCCATCGCGCATCGAGACGATGCGGTCGGCCAGCCGCCTGATATCCGACATGCGATGCGAGATGTAGAGGATGGCGACGCCCTGCTCGCGCAAGCGGTCGAGCAGCGCAAACAGCCGGTCGGCCTCGGCGCTGGACAGCGACGAGGTCGGCTCGTCGAGGATCAGCACTTTCGGCTGGTGCGCCATGGCGCGCGCGATGGCCACCATCTGGCGATCGGCCAGCGACAGGTCGCTGATGCGGGCCTTGAGGTCGATGGCGAGCCCCATGCGGTCGGCCACCGCTTTGGCTTCGCGGCGCACCCGGCCGGGGTTGAACAGCAGCGGCGCGCCCTTGCCGCTCAGCCGGTCGAGCGTCAGATTGGTGGCGACATCGAGATCGGCGACGACGCCGTCATTGATGTTTTGGTGCACGGTAACGACACCGGCGCGGATCGCCTCTGCCGGCGTGTTCGGCGCAAAGTTGCCGCCAGCGAGGTGCATGATGCCGCCGTCATGGTCGTAGACGCCGCTGATGATTTTGACGAGGGTGGACTTGCCGGCGCCATTGGCGCCCATCAGCACAGTGATCTCACCGGCATGCAATTCGAGCGAGACGCCGCCAAGCACCTCGATATGGCCGAAGGATTTCCTCAGCCCGTCCACGCGGAACACGGCATCATTGCCCATTCGTTCCTCCCTGACGATGACGCTATGGGCTACGTCATCAATTGTCAACTCGATTGACAATTGCCAGTCAGCTTCCTAGCTTGGCCTCACCGCCATCGCTCCACTATGATTGGAGCGAGCAAGCGGGAGGGTGAGGAATGACTGCGAAATTGCCGTTTGAAGCACTGTCGGTGGAGACGCTTGCAACGCGCCTCGGTACGAACGAAGCGCTGTGCGCCAAAATCGGCAAGGGCCCTTGGAAGGTGCGCGAGGTCGGCGACGGCAATCTGAACCTCGTCTTCATCGTCGAAGGCGGCTCGGGTGCGGCGGTCGTCAAGCAAGCCCTGCCCTATGTTCGCCTCGTCGGCGACAGCTGGCCGCTGCCCTTGAAACGTTCCTTCTTCGAATATCACGCGCTGACGCGGCAAGAGGCGCGCGCGCCGGGTTCGGTGCCGGCGATCCTCCATTTCGACGAAGCCCAGGCGCTGATCATCATGGAATATCTGGCGCCGCCGCACATCATCCTGCGCCGTGCCCTGATCGACGGCCGCGAGTTGCCAAATATCGCCCGCGACATCGGCCTGTTCATGGCCCGCACTTTGTTCCGCGGCTCTGATCTCTCCATGCCGACCAAGGACCGCAAGGCAGACCTGGCGCTGTTTGCCGACAATGTCGAACTCTGCGGCATCACCGAAGACCTGGTGTTTTCCGATCCCTATTTCGACGCCAAGCTGAACCGGCACACCTCGCCGCAGCTCGACGGTCTGGTTGCCGAACTGCGTGCCGACCGCGACCTCAAGGTCGAAGCGCAGCGGCTGAAGCATATCTTCGCCGCCAATGCCGAGACGCTGCTGCATGGCGACCTGCATTCGGGCTCGATCATGGTCACCGACACCGAGACGCGGATGATCGATCCGGAGTTCGCCTTCTACGGTCCGATGGCCTTCGATGTAGGCATGCTGCTCGCCAATTTCTGGATGTCCTACTTCTCGCAGCGCGGCCATGAACAGAAGGGCAAGCGTGACGCCATGCGTGCCTATCTGCTCGGGGTGACCAACGACACCTGGACGGTGTTCCGCGCCGAGTTCTCGCATCTATGGCGCACCGAGCGCACCGGCATGCTTTACCAGAAGAGCCTGTTCGAGGATCAGGGCGACATTCTCGCCTCGGAGCAGGCGCTCGACCATGTGCTGCACCAGATCTGGACCGACCTCTTGGGCTTTGCCGGCATCGAGGTGCACCGGCGCATCCTCGGCCTCGCCCACAATGCCGATTTCGAGACCATCGAGGACGAGGATCTGCGAGCCTCCTGCGAGGCCAAGGCGCTGAAATTCGGCCGTCACATCGCCGTCAACCGGCGCCAGATTCACGGCATGGACGAGGTCAATAATCTGGCCGCTTTGATCGAACGGGAGAGCAGGATTTGAACGTCGGCGAGCGCCACTACCGCACCATCTGGCTGAGCGACGACCAGCGTTCGGTCGAGATCATCGACCAGCGCTGGCTGCCGCACGAGTTCCGGGTCGAGACGATCGGGAGCGTTGCCGGCATCGCCACCGCGATCCGTGACATGTGGGTTCGTGGCGCGCCGCTGATCGGCGTCACCGCGGCCTACGGCGTCGCCATCCAGATGGCGGACGATCCGTCTGACGAAGCGCTCGACGCGGTCTGGGAGACGCTGCACAAGACGCGGCCGACTGCGATCAATCTACGCTGGGCACTGGACGAGATGCGGCGGTTCCTCAGGCCGATCGTATTGGGACAGCGCGCGGAGGCGGCCTATAAGCGCGCCGCGGAAATCGCCGACGAGGATGTCGATCTCAATCGCGCCATCGGCGAGAACGGGCTTGCCATCATCAAGGAGATCGCGGCACGCAAGAAGCCGGGCGAGCCGGTCAACATCCTCACCCATTGCAACGCCGGTTGGCTGGCGACGGTCGATTACGGCACCGCCACGTCGCCGATCTATCTCGCCGTCGAGGCCGGCATTCCGGTCCATGTCTATGTCGACGAGACGCGCCCGCGCAACCAGGGCGCCCAGCTGACCGCTTGGGAGATGGCCGGCCACGGCGTGCCGCACACGCTGATCGTCGACAATGCCGGCGGCCATCTGATGCAGCGTGGCGCGGTCGACATGGTGATCGTGGGCACCGACCGCACCACGGCCAATGGCGACGTCTGCAACAAGATCGGCACCTATCTCAAGGCGCTCGCCGCCTCCGATAATGAGGTGCCCTTCTACGTCGCTCTGCCCTCGCCGACCATCGACTGGACGGTGGGTGATGGGCTGACCGAAATCCCGATCGAGGAACGCTCCGGCGACGAGGTGTCGCTGGTCTGGGGCAAGACGGCGGACGGCAAGATCGCGCAGGTGCGGGTTTCGCCCGAAGCGACGCCGGCGGCAAATCCGGCATTTGACGTGACGCCGGCACGGTTGGTGACAGGGCTGATCACCGAGCGCGGTGTGGCCAAGGCTTCGCGCGAAGGGTTGAAGGCGATGTTCCCCGAACGCGGATAATCTCCCCCCTTGAGGGGGAGATGTCGCCAAAGGCGACAGAGGGGGTCGGCGCGTCCTGACGCGACCTCCCAGCACCGACAGATGATGCTAGCGCTCCAGTCGAACCGACCCCCTCTGGCCTGCCGGCCATCTCCCCCTCAATGGGGGAGATTAGCGCCTCACCGGCTGGCTACCGGATTTCAGCCCTGCAACAAGAATTGCGGCCACGATGGCCGCTGACGGTTGCGGTTCTGGCGAAATCCGGCCAGAAGCATCTAGGCCGGCAACCGGCCGGCCCGCGACGTTGCGCTTGAAACCAGATACGGGAGACTATTGGGTGGCTCGCATAACACTGAGACAATTGCTCGACCACGCCGCCGAATACGGCTACGGCGTACCCGCCTTCAACATGAACAATATGGAACAGGGCCTCGCCATCATGGAGGCGGCCGAGGAGACCAAGTCGCCGGTCATCCTGCAGGCCAGCCGCGGCGCCCGCGCCTACGCCAATGATGTGGTGCTGGCCAAGCTGATCGACGCGCTGGTCGAAATCCACCCCGACATCCCGGTCTGCATGCATCTCGACCATGGCAACAACGAAGCCACCTGCGTCACCGCCATCCAGTACGGCTTCACCTCGGTGATGATGGACGGCTCGCTGAAAGAGGACGGCAAGACGCCGGCCGACTATGCCTACAATTCCGGCATCACCCGGCGCGTCGTCGACATGGCGCATTGGGGCGGCGTGTCGGTGGAAGGCGAGATCGGTGTGCTCGGTTCGCTTGAGAGCGGCGGCGGCGAGCAGGAAGACGGCCACGGCGTCGAAGGCGCCATCAGCCACGACCAGCTCTTGACCGATCCGGAACAGGCGGTCGAGTTCGTCAAGGACACCCATGTCGATGCGCTGGCTGTCGCCATGGGCACCAGCCACGGCGCCTACAAATTTTCGCGCAAGCCGGACGGCGCGGTGCTGGCGATGAATGTCATCGAGGAAATCCACCGCCGCCTGCCCAACATGCATCTGGTCATGCACGGCTCGTCCTCGGTGCCCGAGGACCTGCAGGAGATCATCAACAAATATGGGGGCCAGATGAAGCCGACCTGGGGCGTGCCGGTGGAAGAGATCCAGCGCGGCATCAAGCACGGCGTGCGCAAGATCAACATTGACACCGACAACCGCATGGCGCTGACCGGCGCCATCCGCAAGGTGCTGACCGAAAACCCGAGCGAGTTCGATCCGCGCAAATATCTGACGCCGGCGATGGCGGCGATGCGCAAGCTGTGCAAGGAGCGCTTCGAGCAGTTCGGCACCGCCGGCAATGCCCAGAAGATCAAGCCGCTGCCGGTGGCTGAGATGGCCAAGCGGTACAAGTCGGGCAGCCTTGATCCGAAGTTTGGGTGAAGTACCTGGCGCCTCTTCCTTCTCCCCTTGTGGGGAAGAAAGAAGAGCTCTTGACACAAAAAAAGGCCGGGCGCGAAAGCGGCCCGGCCAAAAGAAGGTCAAGAACCTTCAGAGGGGAACACCGCTCGGTGGAATGGGAGGAAACCGCCAAACGATAATTCCTATATGCGCGTATTCGCGGCATATGGCGACGAACGGCTTTCTAAAACAACGCGGGATGCGGAAATTTCGTTCTTGTCTTCCAAGATTTCAGCCGGCTGAGGCGCCGGTTTCCAGGAGATCGGCGTAGTGCCGGCGCGCCACGTCGGGATGCGAGCGCAGGCGGCTCTTCAGCACATTGGTGCCGACATTGCGAAACAGCGGATTGTCGGGATCGCTGGCCGGACCCCGCGCCTCGGCCGCCAGATCCTCGGGCAGGTTGAGCAGCGGGATCGTGGCGTCGAGCCGGGCGCTGAAGAAGAAGGGCACCGAAATCCGCTCGACACCGGCCGGTGGCGTTACCACGCGGTGGACCGTTGCTCTCAGATACCCGTTGGAGGCCAGCTCGAGCAGTTCGCCGATGTTGACCACCAGCGTGTCGGGCAGCGGATCGACGTCGGCCCAGGCACCGTCATATTCGACCTGCAGCCCCTTGCTCTCGTCCTGCAACAGAAGCGTCAGGAAACCGCCATCCTTGTGCGCGCCGACGCCCTGGTTGTCGCCGGTGGCGTGGCGGCCGGGGTAGCGCACGATCTTCATGCGATGGTTGGGCTCGGCCCGGTAGACGGGATCGAAGGCGTCCTCGGCCTGATCGAGCGACAAAGCGAAGGCCCGGAGCAGCCGGATCGCCACCGCCGTCGCCTTGGCCTGCCATGCGAGTAGCGCCGGCTTCAGCTCGGGCAGCGTGGCCGGCCACTGGTTGGGCCCTTGCAGCCGCGTCCAGGCGGGCACGCCGGGGCCTTGTTCGATGGCCGCGCGTTCGACGCCGATGTCGAGCTGTTCGCGCCAGTCGGCCTTGCCTTTGGTCAGCTCGCCGCCGGCGCGCGTGTAGCCGCGGAACTGCGAGGACTTGACCATTTCAATTGCCAGTTTGTCGGCTTCCGGCAGGGCAAAGAAGCGGCGCGACGCGTCGAGCACTTCTGCGGTATCCGCAGCCGATATGCCGTGGCCGGTCAAATAGAAGAAGCCGACATCGCGCGCGGCCGTGCGCAGGTCGAAGAGAAACGTTCGCCGTTCCGAAGCGCCCTGCTCGAGGCGGCCGAGATCAAGCACGGGTACGATCCTGGGCATGGTCAAGCTCCTTGTTTCGCTGTCACGGTGGCACGCAGGCCGGTCCGATCAAAGCAACGCGCAATCCAATCTCGGCGCCGATAGAGAAAGCCGACGCTGCGTTTGGCAGCCTGCCGGCAAATAACGTTCGTGGCCGCTCATCCGCGCCGGTCCAGCCTGGCGACCAGCCGGTCGCCGACCCACTGGATGCCGCAAACGAGAATGATCAGCACAATGACCACGGCGACCATGACGCTGGTCTCAAAACGCTGGTAGCCATAGCGGATGGCGAGATCGCCGAGCCCGCCGGCACCGATGGCGCCGGCCATGGCCGAAGCGCCGATCAGCGTTACCAGCGTCACCGTGAAACCGGCGACGATGCCGGGCAAAGCTTCGGGCACCAGCACCTCGCGGATGATCGTCCAGCGGTTGCCGCCCATGGCGCGCGCCGCCTCGATCAGGCCGCGATCGACCTCGCGCAGCGACACTTCGGCGATGCGGGCATAATAGGGCGTCGCCGCAATCGACAACGGCACGATTGCCGCCCAGGTGCCGATCGAGGTGCCGACGATCAGCCGCGTCACCGGGATCAGCGCCACCAGAAGGATGATGAACGGCACCGAGCGGAAGCCGTTGATGACGGCGCCGAGCGCGCGGTTCACCCACAGGCTTTCGGCAATGCCGCCGCGCTCGGTGGCAATCAATGCCAGGCCGAGCGGCAGCCCGAAGACGAGCGAGATGAGGCCCGATGCCGCCGTCATCAGGACCGTCTCCCAGATCGAACGCAGCAGAAGTTCAAACAGAACCGGCGACATGGCCAAGCACCTCCACCCGCGCGTCGCGGGCCTTCAGGAATGCGATTACTTTCGACAGATGTTTCGGATCGTTGCCCGCGACCGCAAGGAACAGCGTGCCGACCGGCTGCTGCTGGACATGGTCGATGCCACCATGGACGAGGCGGAACCGTCCCGGCACGGCCACCGCAAGATCGGACAGCAGCGGACCGCGCGCGGCCTCACCTGCGACGTCGACCCTGAGGATGAGCTCGGCGCCGCCTCCGGGAGCAAGCCGGCCGGCAATCTCGGCCGGCAGTTGCGGGCGGATGCCGCCGAGCAGGCTCCTGGTGATTTCGGAACGCGGCTCGGCAAAGACCGACCACACCGGGCCTTGTTCGACGATGCGCCCGGCATCGATCACCGCGACGCGGTCGGCGATCGAGCGGATCACCTCCATCTCGTGGGTGATGAGCAGGATGGTGAGGCCGAGCTGCCGGTTGATGTCTTTCAGCAAGGCCAGGATGGAGCGCGTCGTCTCCGGATCGAGCGCTGAGGTCGCCTCGTCGGACAGCAGCAGCGCCGGCCGCGCGGCCAGCGCCCTGGCGATGCCGACGCGCTGCTTCTGGCCGCCCGACAGCGAGGACGGATAGGCCTTCGCCTTCTCCGACAGGCCGACGAGGTCGAGCAATTCGGCGGCGCGCGCCAGCCGTTCGGCCTTTGGGCGGCCCTCGATCTTCAGCGGCAGCGCGACATTGTCCTCCACGGTCTTGGCCGACAGCAGATTGAAGTGCTGGAAGATCATGCCGATGCGACGCCGCAGCGGCTGCAATTCACGCTCGCCGAGCCGGCCGATCTCGCGGCCCTCGATGAAGACGTCGCCGGAGTCCGGCCGCTCCAGCCCGTTGAGGCAGCGGATCAGCGTCGACTTGCCGGCGCCGCTGCGGCCGATGATGCCGAGGATCTCGCCCTTCTTCACCGTCAGCGAGACGCCGTCGAGCGCAGGCGTCGCGCCGAAGCGGCGCTTGAGGTCGACCAGGCGTACGACATCTTCCTGCCCGGCCGATATATTGACCGGACCGGATGCTTCGGCCGTGACGTGCTGGTTCATCTCACTGTCCGTTTCAACGCTCGACAAATGCGACAGCGGCCCGCTCAACAGCGGGCCGCCTGCTCCTGACAACCAGGCGCCAATCAATAGGCGCTGATCCCGGTGCCCTTGTAGACCTTGTCGAACTCGGCCTTGACCGCCTCGTTCTGGTAGGACGCGACCAGCGTCTTCACCCACGCCTCGTTCTCGTTGCCGGATTTCACGGCGATGAAGTTGCGGTAGGGGTTGTCGGCCACCGGCTCCTGGGCGATGCGGTTGTCCGGGCCGAGACCGCTCTTCAGCGCCCAGTCGGTGTTGACGACAGCCGCGTCGAGATCCTCGACCGAGCGGCCGACAATGCCGGCGTCCAGTTCCTTGATGACGACCTTCTTAGGGTTCTCGGCAATGTCGGCGGTGGTCGCCAGGATGCCGGTGCCGTCCTTCAGCTTGATCACGCCTTCGTTCTGCAGAACGCGCAACGCGCGGCCCTCATTCGAGGGGTCGTTCGGCAAGCCGATGACGGCGCCTTCGGGCAGGTCGGCAACCTTGGTGTATTTCTTGGAGTAGAGGCCGATCGGCCAGACGCCGGTGTAGCCGACGCGCACGATGTGGTACCCTTGGGTCTTGATCTGGTTGTCGAGATAGGGCTGGTGCTGGAAGGCGTTGGCGTCGATCTCGCCGCGCTCGAGCGCCTCGTTGGGCTGGGTGTAGTCGTTGAACACCACGGTCTCGACGGTCAGGCCTTTTTCGGCGGCCTGGGCGACGACGACGCGCCAGACATCCTCATCCTCGCCGCTGATGATGCCGACCTTGATAGACTTCTTGTCCTCGGCGAAGGACGGCGTCGGCTGAGCCAGACCGGCAAGCGTGACGGCCGAGGCAAAAAGTGCCGCAAGGGCAGCTCGCCGGCTGATGGCTGAAAAAAGAAGAGAGCTGGAAGCGTTTCCGCGTTCGGACATTGTCGATCCCTCGTAATCCTGAAGTCATTGCGGCGAGGTGGAATACCAAGCCTTGACGACATCATCGGCAATGCTGCTTGCCGGATCAAAGAACCGCATTTCTTCTCAAACACGAAGCCGGGAATATTCTCTCAAAGATTTCGCAATTGCGAGAACGGTCACGCCGGACCGGTCAGAATGTCTCGACAAAGGGCCGCAGCTCGACCTCGAAGCTCCAGGCGCTGCGATGCTGGCGATGGGTCGCGAGATAGGTCTGCGCGATCGCATCGGGCGACAGCTGGCTGTCCGGTCGCTCGGGCTTCGTCCCGACCGGCTCGATCTGGCCGTCGATAATGAAATGGGCGACATGGATGTTCTTCGGGAAGAGTTCGCGCGCCATCGACTGAGCCAGACCGCGCAGGCCGAATTTCGGCATGGCAAAGCCGGCGGAGTTGGGAAAGCCCTTGATGCTGGCGGAGGCGCCGGTGAAAAGAATCGAACCGGAGCCGCGCGCAAGCAGCCGCCGCGCCGCTTGCTGGCCGACCAGGAAGCCGCCATAGGCGCCGACAAGCAAGGCTTGTTTGACCGCATCGGGATCGACCTCGGCGATCGGGCCGCGCGTGCGGCCGCTGGCATTGAAGACGGCAAGGGCCAGCGGGCCTTGCTTGTCGGCGGCGTCAAACAGGCCGGCGACGGAGGCCGGATCGGCGACGTCGGTTTCGACGGCCAGCGCGCCGGTTTCCCCGACCAGCGCCGCGAGTTTGGCCGTGTTGCGGGCGGCCAGCACCACACGATAGCCTTCCGTGGTGAGAAGGCGTGCCAAAGAGGCGCTCAGGCCCGCACCCGCGCCGGCGATCACTGCGACTTCGGATGCCATGTCGTTTCTCCTTGGCGATGACGTGTTCGTCTCATAGCTGGCGTCTTGAGCGGCGAGACGCAAGAACGGCGTTGCTCGATTTTCGCTGTTCGGTGAAAAACTCTGCCGGCAGGTTCGGAGCAATCGACCGCGGCCAGGGTCTTGCCTGGCGAGACAATCCGTCCGACAGGTGATTGCGTTGGAATCGCAAACGGTGTCGCAAGGGAGTCGACCGTGGAACCAATCTGGGCCGTCGGCCTGATGACCGGCACCGTGCTTGACGGCAATATCGACGTGGCGCTGATCAAGACCGATGGCGAGCGGATCGCCGATTTCGGCACCTATACGCTGGCCCCCTACCCCGCAGCGATCCGTGCCTTGCTGGAGGAGACGCTGCGTCAGGCCCGGGTGTGGAATTTCGACGGGCCGGAGCCGGCGATCTTTGCCGAAGCCGAGGAGGCGCTGACGCGGGCGCAGTCGGCGGCGGTGAAGGACCTTGTCGAAAGCTACGGCCTAACCATAGGCGATATCGGCGTGGTCGGTTTTCACGGCCAAACCGTGCTGCATCGTGCCCCGCAACCCGGGCGGCGCGGCGATACGCGCCAGTTGGGCGATGGCGCGCTGATGCATTCCATTTTGGGCGCCAAGGTCGCCTATGATTTCCGCTCGGACGATGTGCGCGCTGGCGGCCAGGGCGCACCACTGGCGGCTGCCTACCACGCGGCGCTTTTGAGGGAAGCCGACGCCAGCGGGGACACCGCTGTGCTCAATCTCGGCGGTGTCGGCAACGTCACTTGGTGGGACGGCAAGGACAACATCGTCGCCTTCGACACTGGCCCGGCCAACGCGCCGCTCAACGATTTCATCAAGGCAAACGGCCTCGGCGAGATGGACCGCGACGGCGCACTGGGCGCGGCCGGCACCGTCGATGAAGTGCGGCTGGCCAAATTGCTCCAGCATCCGTATCTGACCAAGCCCTATCCGAAATCGCTCGACCGTTTCGACTTCGGCGCCGCCATGGCCGACGGCCTCAGCGCAGAGGATGGGGCGGCGACGCTGACGGCCTTCACCGTCTCGGCCGTCGGCAAGGCGCTCGATTTGTTGCCGCGCCGGCCGAAGCGCCTAGCGGTCAGTGGCGGCGGCCGCCGCAACCCGACGATGATGGCGATGCTGGCGAGGCGCGCCAACGTCGAGGTGGTGCAGGCCGAGACACTGGGCTGGAAAGGCGATGCGGTGGAGGCCGAATGCTTTGCCTTCCTTGCCGTGCGCGTGCTGCGCGGCCTGCCGATCAGCTTTCCCAGCACCACCGGCGTGCCGCGGCCGATGCAAGGCGGGCGGCTGGCAGGTTAGAGCTTCTTCTGCAGGAAGATGCGGCTGCGGCCGATGGGAAAGTCAGGCAGCTCGCCGAAACGCCGGTAGCCTTGCCGCTCATAGACTTTGGCCGCTGTCGGATTGAACGTGTCGATCCAGGCGGTCTGGCAGCCCCGGGCGACTGCTTCGCGCTCGGCAGCGTCCAGCATGTCGCCGGCCATATGCTGGCCGCGCAGGCGTTCGTCGACCCACAGCCATTGCACATAGAGCCAGCCCCAGGCGGTGTATCCCGAAATGCCGGCGACGACAGCGCCGTGCTCGTCACGAACGAAGACCGCGATCGGCTTGCGGCCGGAGGGGCCGACATCGCCGTCATTGAACGCCGTCAGCCGCTCGGCCAGGAAGGCGAGGTCGTCTGACGAGGGGTCGGCAGTGGTTTCAAGCGTCGTCTTCATCCGGGCGGGGCTCGCATGGCAAGCCAAGCTCTAGCGAAGGACGGGATGAGGACGCAAGCTTTACGGCTTGATGGGCGGCGGCGACCGCCATGACCCCGCTGCTGCCGCAACCAGCATCAGCACGGCGGCAACGATCGCGCAGATGGCAAAGCCGAATGTCGAATAAAGCGGCCCGAAGCTGGTGGTGCCGATGAAGACGGCGAGGTAGGTGACCGAGCTGTTCAGGCCCATGATGGTGCCGCGGCGCGACGGATCGAGCGCGGTAAGGCGCATCACCAGCACGTTCAGGCCGAAATGATTGGCAAGGCCCCAGATGGCGATCATAGCCAGGATCAGCACGAAATTGCTGCTTGCGAGCGCGATCGCGACATAGACGACGGCGACCAGCAGATAGGCGAAAGGCATGACGCGCCGTGCGCCGATGCGGTCGATGACGCCGTCGAGGAAGGCCGCGGCGCCGAAGCCGGCGCCATAGGCGAGCGCGGCCAGCGCATTGGCGCTGACGGGCTCGCCCAGATCCTGGTGCAGATGATCGCCGAGAAAGCCGTAGACGCCGTAAAAAGCGGTCATGAAGGCGGTGCAGGCGATGAGCAGCGGCACGATCCCCGGAATGGCCAGCGCAACGAACGGCGACGGCGCCGGGCCGCCCTTCCTGACGTCGCTGAGCGAGGTCATCGACAAGGCAGCAAGCGCAATGGCGGAAAGCACCGCGACGGCGGCGAAGACGGCGCGCCAGTGCACGAGATCGGCAAGCACGGCCGACAGCGACACGCCGGCCACCATGGAGACCGTCCAGCCGGTCAGCACGACGCCGATCGTGCCGCTTTCACGGCCGGGCGGCGCAATTGCCGCTGCACTGGTATAGATGGCCGGCATGGCGACGCCCGCGGCGATGCCGGCGACGGCCTGGGCCGCGACCAGCATGATCACCGTCGGCGCCAGCGCGCTGGCGAGAAGGCCGACCGCCAGCAACAGCAGAGCGCCCTGCAGCATGCGGCGGGCGCCGACGCCGTCGATATAGCGGGCGAGGAACAACGCGCTGGCGGAAGTGCCGAGGCCGAAGGCGGCCGACGCGGCCATCACCGCCGGCACGCTGGTGCCGAAGGATGCGGCGACTGCCGGAGCAATTGGACCCAGGACCAGCGAGTTCGAGCCGATGACGGCGATGCAGCCGGTCAGGAGGTAGGCCAGCGCCGGGATCGGCTGATGGAGCGTTGCAGCTTGATTCGCGTTCGTCATCGGGTCATAATGGCCGAACTGAATTCCGCGACAACAAGGAATTTCGATATGGACGAAGAAACAGATGGGGTTCTGCAGAACAAGGTAGCTCCCCGCGAGCTCGACGCAATCGACCGAAAAATATTAGGCGTGCTGGTCGAGGATGCGACGATCAGCTACGCCGAACTTGGCGAACGCGTCTGCCTTTCGCCGCCGGCGGCGCATGAGCGGGTCAAGCGCCTGCGGCGCAGCGGCGCCATCCGCGGCACGGCTGTGATCATCGACCCGAAGGCGGTGAAGAAGCCGCTGCTCACCTTCGTGCATATCGATACCAAGGGCTGGGGCAAGACACCGGAGCTGATGGCCGTCTCCCAATATCCTGAGGTCGAGGAAATCCATTCGGTGGCCGGCGACACCTGCATGCTTCTCAAGGTCCGCACCGAGGACACCAGGGCGCTCGAAGGCCTGCTGGCGCGTCTCTACGAAACGCCCGGCGTCACCTCGACGCGAAGCTATGTCGTGCTGTCGACCTATCTCGAGCGCCCGGTGCAGCCCGAGATCACGGCGCAATGGCCGACGCCCCGGCATATGGCCACGCCGCTGTACTGATCTGCGCTATCTTCGTCTTGCCGGGGCCACAACAATCCTTCACAAACGGCACCCTATATTGATGCCAGGCATTGATTTGGGGTGACGAGAGGCGCGGCTTGGAATTCGAACTGAAAACCATCGAGGCGCTGGCCCCCGATCAGGCGTCGCTAAGCGCCGCCTCGAAGCTCACCAAGCGCTCGAACTGGCCGCGGCTGGAGAAGAACGAGCAGCAGGCGCTGATCTGGGGCGAATGCCAGGGCTCGGGATCCAACCCCTATCGCACCGTCGTCGACACCGGCGACCACGGCTACAAATGCACCTGCCCGTCGCGAAAATTTCCCTGCAAGCACACGCTGGCGCTGATGTGGATCGCCGCCACGGCGCCGGCCAGCTTCACATCAGCCGAAACAACGCCGGAATGGGTCAATGACTGGCTTGGCCGGCGCAGGAAGACTGCGCCCCCGCCGGTCGACGCAAAGGCTGGCAGGGGCGCGTCTGGCAAGAGCATTGGCGAGGCCTCGCAGGCGGAGGAAAGCACCGTCGATGACGCCGCCGCGACGGAGCGCCGCGAGACGGCGCAGCGCAAGCGGGCGGAAGATACGCGCACCGCGGTGGCAGGCGCGCTGGACGAACTCGACCAGTGGATTGCCGACCAGCTGCGGCTCGGCCTTTCCGCCTTTGCCGACGCCAGCAGCGAGCGCTGCCGCCGCATTGCCGCGCGGCTTGTCGACATGAAGGCGACGGCGCTTGCCGGACGCATCGACGAAATCCCGGCCCGGCTAATGGCGCTGCGCAGCGAGGAACGGCCGGACGCGGCGATCCGCGAACTCGGCAAGCTGGTGCTGCTGGCCAAAGCCTGGCGCTCGGCGCCCGACGATCCCGAGCTGAAGCGACTGGTGTCGGCGTCCGAAACCCGCGACCAGGTTCTGTCCAGTCCCGACGCGAATCAGGTCGACAGCCATTGGGAGGTCGTCGGCGAGAAGATCGAGACCCGCCGCGACGGTCTCGTCAGCCATTCGACCTGGCTGCTCGATCTGAAAAGCCCGACGCCGCAGTTTGCGCTGCTGCTCGATTTCTTTCCGGCTTCGGCCGGCCGCCGCTCGGCGGCGTTCACGCCCGGTGACCGGTTCCACGCCCGCCTGGTATTCTACCCGTCGCGCCAGCCACTGCGGGCCTTGGTGGCGGAGCGCAAGGGCGACGTCGTGTCGGGCGCCTGGCCGGATTTCGGCCCCGACGCTGTCAAGGACCGGCTCGCGGCGCATGCGGCGCACCAGGACGCAGCGCCCTGGTCGACCGATAGCCCGCTGATGCTGCCTGCCGGCGCGATCCTGCTCGATGAGCGCGGCACCGCCTGGTGGCAAGCGGCGCACGACCCGCAAGGGATCGCCCTGCCTGTTAGCGGGACCGTCGATCAGACCGTGCTTGGCCTCGACCTCGCGGCCACGGCAGCGCTTTGGAACGGCGCGCGGCTCGATCTGCTGGCCGCGCAAAGCGGCTTCGGGAGGCTCGATCTGTCATGAACGAGCTCGAACTAACCGGCCTGGCGACGATGCGCGACTGCTGGATCACCGGCGGAACCGCGTTCGATCTGGCGCCAACCGCATGGAAGGAGATCGCGGATAGCGCAAGCCCAGACGAACGGGAGCGACGTCTGCTGGCGATCGCGGCGCAGGCGCTCGATGTCGGCCTGCGGCCGTCGGCGCCGAAGACGCTGAAGCGGCGCCCGCCGCTGCCGAGGCTTGGCCTGCCGCTGCTGCCGGAGCGGTTGCGGCCGCTGTTGCGGGCGGCCCTGAAGAACGCCGCCGATGCGCAGCGCAAGTCGCGTGTCGCGACGCTCGTCGCCAGCCGCGGCTACGTGCTGCATCCGATGGACTGGATGCCGTCGGCATCAGACCAGAACAGCCCTGACATCTATGCGCCGTGGATCGACTGGCAGGCCAGCGTCGAGGGGCTGAAGATTGCCCCGCAGGAGCAGCTGACGGCGCAGAACTGGGATGACTTTTACCCCGCCGCGCGCCGTATCGCGTTGGCCGAGATGCGCCGTCGCGATCCGGCCACGGCCCGCAGCCTGATGGAAGCCAAGGCGACGGGCGAGCCGGCTGAAGTCCGGCTGGCGCTCATCGAACTCATGCATTTCAACCTGACGCCCACGGACGCGCCATTCCTGAAAAGCCTGGCCACCGACCGCTCCGGCAAGGTGCGGGAGCTGGCGGGCCGGCTGCTGGCAAGGCTGGGCGAGCATGGCCGGCCGGGCAACGACGGAGCCGACGACCCCGTTGCCGAACTCGCCGCCTTCATCACAGAAGGCAAATCCGGCTTGATCCGCCGCCGCACCACCTACACGCCGGCAAAGCTCAAATCGCCGGCGCAGGAAAAGCGCCGCGCCGAATTGTTCGAGACCTGCAACCTGGTCGACCTCGCTTCCCGATTTGGGGTCAGCGAACCCGATTTCATTGCAGCCTGGCAATTCGGTGCCGACAAAAATGCGGACATCCAGATCTCACGAATGGTCGCAGCGTCGGGCAGCGACGCTGCCGTAACGCAGATGGCCGACACACTAGTCGCCGGGGGAGGCAAGCCGGCACTATTCGTGCTGCACCTGACACCGCGCCTGGATAGCCGCAGGAAGCGTGTCCTTGTCAGACTGATCCTGAAAGATACGCCGCAGTATATTGGCGCGCTCACCCTTGCCGAGGGCTTCGAAGCCAACTGGCTGGAATGGCCCGACCTGACGAACGGCCAGGGCTTGGCGGCATTGCGTTCGGCTGTCGCCGGCGATGATGACGCTATGAAGCGAACCGCCGACGACCTGCTGGAAACGATGGGCTTTCTGGCCACTGCGGCGACAGCGGAAAAATTGATCGAGCATGTCGTTGCGGCTGGCATGCCGCCGGCGGCAGCCTCGCTCCCTTTCCTGCGCCTCAACGCGGCCCTGACGGGAACCAACACATGACAATCCGGAGAACAGCACCATGAACGCAGCCATCCGCCTCCCTGTCGAGCAGGCCTATGCCGCTGAACTGCAGGCGCTGGCGCGCAATGACGAACGCCAGAAGCCGGCCGGATGGAGCCTGTCGCCGAAGGCCGTGCTGACCTATCTGCTCGGCGGCAAGGCAAGCGACGGCACCGTGATATCGCCGAAATATGTTGGCCGCCGCCGGCTGATGGAAACCGCGGTGGCGACACTCGCTACCGACCGCGCGCTGCTGTTGCTCGGCGTTCCCGGCACCGCTAAGTCCTGGGTGTCGGAACATCTCGCCGCCGCCATCATGGGCAACTCGACGCTAATCGTGCAGTGCACGGCCGGCACCGACGAGAACCAGGTCCGCTACGGCTGGAACTATGCGCAGCTTTTGGCCAAAGGGCCGAGCCAGGAGGCGCTGGTGCCGACGCCGCTCTACCGCGCCATGGAGAGCGGCAAGCTATGCCGCCTGGAAGAGTTGACGCGCATGGGCTCCGATATACAGGATACGCTGATCACCGTGCTGTCGGAAAAGATGATGCCGATCCCGGAACTCAACACGTCGCTGTATGCCCAGCGCGGCTTCAACATCATCGCCACCACAAACAACCGCGACAAGGGCGTCAACGAGCTGTCCTCGGCGCTGAAACGCCGCTTCAATGTGGTGGTGCTGCCGCTGCCCGAGGACATGGCGGAAGAGGTGGCGATCGTCTCCAAGCGGGTCGACGAGATGGCCGGCGGGCTCGACCTGCCGGTGCCGAAAAATGTCGGCGAGGAGATCGCTCGCGTGTTGACCATTTTCCGCGAGCTGCGCTCGGGCGCAACCGCCGACGGCAAGGTGACGCTAAAGACGCCTTCGGGTTCGCTCTCGACCGCCGAGGCGATCGCCACCATGGTCGGCGGCCTCAGCCAGGCGGCGTGGTTCGACAGCGGCAAGCTCGGCGCCGAAGGCCTCGCCGCCAGCCTTGTCGGCGCCATCGTCAAGGACCCGGTGCAGGACAAGGTGGTGCTGGAGGAATATCTCGAAACGGTGCTCAAGAAGCGGCCGGACTATGCCGGCTATTACGCGGCGCTGAACGCAGCGATCTGAGGTCATGAGCGACGTCGCCTATTTCGGCATCCGCCATCACGGGCCGGGCTCCGCCGACAGCCTGGTGCAGGCGCTGCGGGACTTGCAGCCGGTCGCGGTGCTGATCGAAGGGCCGAGCGACGCGTCCGCCCTGCTGCCATTGCTGGCGCGCCCGCAGATGCAGCCGCCGGTGGCGCTGCTCTGCTACCCCGAGGACGATCCGGCCGCGACAAGTTTCTGGCCGTTCGCCGAGTTCTCGCCGGAATACCAGGCGGCGGTGTGGGCGGTGGAGAACAAGGCGGCATTGCGGTTCATCGACCTGCCGTCATCGGCACGGTTCGCGGCACCGGCAACCGACGACACCGACAAAACGGCTGACGCCGACAAGCCCGAACCCAAGGACGAAACCGGTGAGGATGGCGAGCCCGCATCGCATCGCGACCCGATCGGCACGCTGGCTGCGGCCGCCGGCTATGAAGATGGCGAAAGCTGGTGGGCCGACATTATCGAGCAGAATCCGCAGCCGGGTCCAATCTTCGCTGCCATCACCGATGCGATGACGACGCTGCGCGACGGCGAAGGTGCGATCGCGCCGTTCGAGGCCAAGCGTGAAGCGCATATGCGATTGGAAATCGCCGCCGCGCGCAAGGAATTCGCCGGACCGATCGCCGTCGTCTGCGGCGCATGGCATGTGCCGGCCCTGCAGGCCGCGCACACGCAGAAGAACGACCAGGCGCTGATCAAGGGAATTGCCCGGCGCAAAAGCATCATGACATGGGCGCCATGGACCGGGCCGCGTCTTGCGCTGGGCTATGGTTATGGCGCTGGCGTCGTCGCGCCCGGCTGGTGCAAACATCTGTGGCGCACACGAGGGCGGCGCGACGCCGCGACGCTGTGGCTGGCGACGATCGCGGCGGTGCTGCGGGCGAAGGGCCATCTGGTGTCGACCGCGTCGCTGATCGAGGCCGAGCGGCTTGCGCGCACACTGGCTGCCATTCGCGAGCGGCCGAAGCCCGGCTTCGAGGAATTGCGCGATGCCGCGATCGCGGCGCTGTTCAACGGCGAAGCGGTGCTGTGGGCGCTGGTCGAGGCCGAGCTGCTTTTGGGCGCGGATGTCGGCGAGATTCCGCCCGACACGCCGCTGGCGCCGCTGATCGAGGACCTGCAGCGCAACCAGAAGGCGGCGCGGCTGAAGCCGGAGGCGCTGGAACGCGAGCTGTCGGTCGATCTGCGCAGCGAAAGCGGACTGTTTCGTTCGACATTGCTGCACCGGCTGAACGTGCTTGGCGTGCAATGGGGCAGGCTGGCCGACGCCGGCCGCAGCCGCGGCACCTTTCGCGAAAAATGGACGCTGGCCTGGGAGCCGGAATATGCCGTGCGCCTGGTCGAGAACCTGATCTACGGCCCGACTATCGAAAAGGCCGCCAATGGCCGCCTGATCCAGATGCTCGGTGCGGCCGCGAGCCTCGACACGCTTGCCGCCCTTGTCCAGAGCGCCATTACGGCGGATCTGTCGGAGGCCGCGAGCGCCGGCCTTGTAGCGTTGGAGGCGCGCGCAGCGCACAGCAGCGAATGCCTGGAGATGCTGGCCTCGGTGCCGCCGCTTGCCGACATCATCCGTTACGGCGAGGCGCGCAAGACCGAAACCAACCGGCTGTGCGGTTTGTTGGAACGGTTGATCGTCGAGGGCGCGATCGCGCTGCCCTATGCGGTGCGCGACCTGGACGAGCAGGCCGCCACCACGCTGGTCGGTGCTGTGCGCAAGGCCGACACGGCGATCCGGCTGGTCGAGCCCGGCGAAGGCGTGCTCGATGCCTGGCGCAACGGCCTGACCGGCGTGCTGGAAGGTCCGCGCTCGACGGCGCTGCTCGCCGGCTGCGCCGCGCATCTGCTCTATGAAGCCGGCCAACTGTCGGCAGAGGACGCCGCCGGGCTGCTCGGACGCAGGCTGTCGCCGGGGACGCCGGTCGCCCAGGCAGCGGGGTTCTTCGAAGGTTTCTTCAGCACTGCCGGCCAGCGGCTGATCTATGACGAGGGCCTGCGCGGCGCCGTCGATGGGTGGCTGAAATCGCTCGACGAGGACGCTTTCATCGCGCATCTGCCATTGCTGCGCCGCGTCTTCTCCAATCTGGACTCGATGGAGCGGCGGCGGTTGATCGAGGCCGTGCTCGGCCGCACCGCAAGGTTGCCGGCCGGCCTGACGCCGGCGCCGGATGGCGGCGAGGGCTGGCGCCGTCACCTGGAGCGGCTTGGGCCATTGCTGGCGGGCGGAGTGTGACAATGGATGACGAAGCCGAAGTGCCCGAACCCGGCCCGGCATCCTCCGATAGCGGGCGCGAGCGCCGCTGGCGGCTGGCGATCGGCGCCGATGACGAGGCTTCCTCCGCCCTTTCCAGTGATGACAAAAAACTGTCTTCGGCGCTCGATGCGCTTTACGGCGACGGCGCCAATGCCGATGCCGACCCGCGCAAGCGGCGCGGCGGGCTCGGCCGCTCGGCGCCACGCGTGGCGCAATGGATGGGCGATATCCGCTCCTTCTTTCCCGCCCAGGTGGTCCAGATCGTCCAGAAGGATGCCTTTGAGCGGCTGAACCTGAAGCAGATGCTGATGGAGCCGGAATTCCTCAAGGCGATCGAGGCCGACGTCAACCTCGTCGCCGACCTGATCTCGCTGCGTTCGGTGATGCCGGCCAAGACCAAGGACATCGCCCGCACCATCATCGCCGACATCGTTGCCAAGCTGATGCAGCGGCTGGAGCAGAAGACCGCCGAGGCGATCCGTGGCGCGCTCGACAAGTCGCGACGCACCAACCGGCCGCGCCAACGCGACATCGACTGGCCGCGCACCATCTCGGCCAATCTTCGCCACTACCAGCCTGGGCACAAAACCGTCGTGCCGGAAAAACTGGTCGGCTTCATGCGCAAGCAACGCCGGCTGGTCGATCTCGACGAAGTGGTGCTGTGCGTCGACCAGTCCGGCTCGATGGCGAGCTCGGTGATCTACGCCTCGATTTTCGCCGCGGTGATGGCGTCGCTGCCGGTCGTGCGCACCAAGCTGGTCTGTTTCGACACGGCCATCGTCGACCTGACCGAAGAGCTCAGCGACCCGGTCGAGGTGCTGTTTGGCGTGCAGCTCGGCGGCGGCACCGACATCAACCAGGCGGTCGCCTATTGCGCCGACCGCATCGAGCGGCCGACCAAATCCCACTTCGTGCTGATCACCGACCTCTATGAGGGCGGCAACGGCCAGGACTTGCTGCGGCGGCTTGCGGCGCTGGTCCGGTCCGGCGTCAATGTCATCGTGCTGTTGGCGCTGACCGATCAGGGCCGGCCGGGCTATGATCCGGCGATGTCGGCTTCGGTCGCGGCACTTGGCATACCGGTCTTCGCCTGCACGCCGGACCTGTTTCCCGACATGATGGCGGCGGCGTTGCGGCGCGAGGATATCGGCGCCTGGGCAGCCGGCGCCGACATCAAGCTGATCCGCGCCGAGACGGAGCCGAGCAGTCAGGCCTGACTACTCGAACGAATAGGCAAACCCGTCAGTGGAAGCGCTGACGGTCACCTTGGTCATCTTCTCGCCGTCGAGCGACCGGTTCAGCACGCCGCGGCTGAGTTCCGGCAACAGCGTGTTGGTGAGGATGGCGTCGATCATGCGGCCACCGGACTCGATTTCGGTGCAGCGCGCCTTGACCAGCGCCATGACGCCGTCGCCGATCACCAGTTCGGCGTCGTGGCTGGCGCGCAGCCGCCGCGCGATCTTGCCGAACTGATGGCGCGTGATGGCCTCGATCATCGAATCCGAGAGCGGATAGTAAGGGATGGTCACGACGCGGCCGAGGAACGCTGCCGGAAAGACTTTCAGCAGTGGAGCGCGCAAGGCTGCATCGAGGCCGTCGAGCCCCGCCCTCACCGTGCCGTTTTGCGTCCGCTCCATGATGACTTCGGACCCGACATTCGATGTCAGCAGGATCAGCGTGTTCTTGAAGTCGATGCGCCTACCCTCGCTGTCATCCATCATGCCCTTGTCGAAGACCTGGAAAAAGATCTCGTGGACGTCGGGATGGGCCTTCTCGACCTCGTCGAGCAGGATCACCGAATAGGGTTTTCGGCGCACGGCCTCGGTGAGAATGCCACCCTTGCCGTAGCCGACATAGCCGGGCGGTGCGCCCTTGAGCGTCGAGACGGTGTGCGCCTCCTGGAATTCGGACATGTTGATCGAGATCAGGTTCTGCTCGCCGCCATAGAGCGTCTCGGCCAGCGCCAGGGCCGTCTCGGTCTTGCCGACTCCCGAGGGGCCGCAGAGCAGGAACACGCCGACCGGCTTTTCCGGCGCTCCGAGCCCGGCGCGGCTGGTCTGCACGCGCTTGGCAATCATCTCCATGGCGTGATCCTGGCCGACGACACGTTCGGACAGCGTGGTGGCCAGCTTGAGCGCCTTTTCGGTCTGGCTGGACAGCATCCGTCCCGTCGGGATGCCGGTCCAGTCCTGGACCACGGCAGCGACCGCATTGCGGTCGACCGACGGCAGGATCAGCGGCGTCTCGCCTTGCGCGGTGGCAAGCTCGGCCATGAGTTCACGCAGCCGCGCCAGATCGGCGACAGGATCTGACGGCGCAGCTTCGGCAGCCGGCGCTTCGGTCTCGAACGCTTTGGCCTTCGGCGTTTCAGGCTCGGACGTTTCGGCCTTGGGCGGTTCAGCCTTGGGCACCTTGGTCTTTTCTTCGTCCGGCGCTGCTGGTTCGGCATCGGTCTCGGCTGTCGCCACCGCATCGAGCGGCACGCCGTCGCCGCGCAGCCGCGCGCGCAGTTCGAGGATCTCGGCAACCAGCGCCTTTTCGCGCTCCCAGCGCTCCTCGGCGGCGGCGAGCATGGTCCCGGCCTCAGTGAGCCCGGCCTCGACCCGCGCCTGCCGGTCAGTTACTTCGATGCCGATCGCGGCCTCGCGGCCGATGATGCCGCTTTCGACTTCCAACGCCTGGCGGCGCCGCAAAATGTCCTCGACCTCGGCCGGCGTCGCATGCTGCGAGATCGCGACCCTGGCGCAAGCGGTGTCGAGCAGGCTGACCGCCTTGTCGGGCAATTGCCGCGCCGGGATGTAGCGATGCGACAGGCCGACCGCCGCCTCGATCGCCTCGTCCAGAATCTGCACCTCGTGATGCTGTTCGAGCACGCCGGCGACACCGCGCAGCATGAGCACGGCGACCGCTTCCGACGGCTCGTCGATCTTGACCACCTGGAAACGGCGGGTCAGCGCCGGGTCCTTTTCGATGTGCTGCTTGTACTCGGCCCAGGTCGTTGCCGCGATGGTGCGCAGTTCGCCGCGCGCCAGCGCCGGCTTCAAGAGATTGGCGGCATCGCCGGTTCCCGCCGCACCGCCGGCGCCGATCAGCGTGTGTGCCTCGTCGATGAACAGGATGACCGGCGTTTCGGATGACTGAACTTCGTCGATGACCGCCTTCAGGCGCTTTTCGAACTCGCCTTTGACGCTGGCGCCGGCCTGCATCAGGCCGATGTCGAGCATGCGTACGCTGATACCCTGGAGTGGCGGCGGCACGTCGCCCTGGGCGATGCGCAGGGCAAAGCCCTCGACCACCGCAGTCTTGCCGACGCCGGCCTCGCCGGTCAGGATCGGGTTGTTCTGCCGGCGCCGCATCAGGATATCGATGATCTGCCGGATTTCCGGATCGCGGCCGACGACCGGATCGATCTTGCCGTCATGGGCGCGCTGGGTCAGGTCGGTGGCGTATTTGGCGAGGGCCGAATCCCCGCCCGGAACCCGCCGCGGCGCCTCGGCAGTGGGAGCCGCGGCGGCAGTGGCGCCGGCTTCGAGCGAGCCCTCCACCACCTCGGCAAAGCGGGCGATGACCGCGTCGGCGTCGATCTTGTCGAATTCGCCGCTGATCTTCGACACCAGGCCTTCCAGCACCGGCGTCTTCAGGCAGGCGAGCACGATATAGGCGCTGCGGACCTCCTCCATGCGGAATTCCAGCGTCGCCAGGTTCCAGGCTTCCTGGATGGCGTGGAAGATGTGGTCGGAAAACTCCTCGATCGAGGTGGCGCCGTAGGGCAGCTTGTCGACGGCGCGGGTCATGTCGCTGGTAAGCCGGCTGGCATCCAGCCCGGCATCGGCAAGGATCATCTGCACATCCGAGCGCTCGGACAGCACCAGCTGCTCGATGAAATGGACGAGTTCGACGTAAGGATTGCCGCGCAGCTTGGCGCTGTCGGCGGCGGCCTTGAAGGCGCGCAGGCAGACCGGATTGAGCTTGCCAACCAGTTCCTTGCGTTTGAAACCCTGCGACGACCGGCGCTGTTCCATCGAACGTGCTCCTGCAATCTGCCCGTCGACAGCCTGCCACATAAGCAGCCGCTTGACAAAGCGCTTGATGCAGCCGGCCTTTTCCCTTTGTGGAGAGTCCCGCGCCGCCAAATGCAGACAACCACGATTTTTTCTAATCCTATGCGATGCGCTTCACATACGAGGTTGGCCAAGCACGCCATGAATTGCGCCATCCGAGACGCAGTTGCACCGACATTCATTAGCGCTCGTTAACTTTTGAGCGGATGGCGAATTGTGGGAATATGCAACCGTGTGCTAACGTTGGGTCACGTACGGTTTTAGAGCCGGTCGCCGGGGGTATCTGTGATCGATCTCGCACTCTGGCTTGCTCCGCTGGACGGTGAAAATCCGTCAGGCGAAGACTTGCGCAACGATCCGGCTTTTCATGAGCTGGAGCGGCTCACGGAGCCGCAGGTCAAGGTCGTCCATGACGGGCGCAACAAGCCAGCCGCGCAATCGACCATTCCGGTCGACTGGCCTGCCGTGCTCGGCAAGGCCGAGGAGTTGCGTTCGCATGGCCGCGACCTGCGCCTGCTTGTCATTGTCGCCCGGGCGCTGGCCAATGAAGAGGGATTGGCCGGACTGGCACAGGGCCTGACCCTGATTGCAAGGACCTTCGAGACGCATTGGGAGACGATGCACCCGGCGCTGCGGGCCAGCCCCCAACCACGCGAGGCCGCCCTGCGCCGCCTCAACGCGCTGGCCGACCTGCAGAACGGCCAGGAAGGCCTGCTGGCGAACCTCAGGCAGATGGTCTTCTTCGCGCCGCGTCCCATCGGGCCGATCAGTGGACGCGATCTCGAACAGGGTGCGCTCGACGATCGCGTCATGCTTCAGGAAGCGGCGTCGGGATTGAATGCCACGGAGAAGGCAGCGCTGGTCAGCGCGCACGGACAGCTCCTGAACCGGGTGGGCAGCGGTTGTGCCGCCTATCAGGACCATGCCGGTGAACAGATGACGGCGCTCATCGCCGGGGCGCACGCAGCGATCGAGGCGCTCGACGCAGTCGATGCGGCGCTGAATGCCCGCCTCGACAGCAACGGGGCTGCCGTCCCGGACCTGAAGCGGTTTTTGCAGCGCGTGCTGACGACGCTGGAACGCAATACGGCGGTCGAGACCACGGAAGAGGCAGCGACGAAGGGGGCGGCCAGCCCGGCTGCTCCCCCGGCAAGCCCGGCCGCGCCGGTCAGAAACGGTCATGGAGCCGAGACGATGGCAAGCTACGCGGAGACCGGTGCGGGGCTCCCGGACAGGATTTCCTCGCGCGACGATGTGGTGAAGTGCCTCGACCTTGTGGTCGCGTTCTACGACCGCACTGAGCCGTCGAGTCCGATCCCGCATCTCGCCCGCCGGGTGCGCAGGATGGTGCACATGGATTTCGTTGAACTGATGGAAGACCTCGCCCCGTCGGGGCTCAAGGAATTCCGGCTGCTCGCCGGCGTTCCCGACGCCAAGAAGACTGCCCAGAAGGATGAAAGGTAGCAACACATGCCAGCCGAAAGCAAAGCGAAGGTCATCGAGCGAAATCGCGCCCCGCGCGTGCAGATCGCCTACGATGTCGAAACCTACGGCAGCCCGACGACGATCGAACTGCCGTTCGTCATGGGCGTGATGGCCGACCTGTCGGGCGCATCGCAGACCAGGGAAGCGTCCAAGACGGTGCTCGACCGTTCCTTTGTCGAGACCGATGCCAACCGCTTCCCCAAATTCATGGAAGCGCTGGGGCCCAGGGTCAAGGCGCGGGTGAAGAACACGCTGCCGCAGGCCGAGGGACAGGAGCGCGACGAAGAACTGGCGCTCGACCTGACCTTCACCAAGATGGGCGATTTCGCCCCCGACAAGATCGCCGAACAGGTCCCGCAACTGGCCGAAATCCTGAAGATGCGGCGCCAGCTCGAGGAGCTGCTCGGCTTCATGGACGGCCGCGTCGATGCCGAAAAGCGCATCGCCCAATTGCTGAACAACCAGCCGCTGCTTGGCCAGATCGCCGCCCAGGCGCTGTCCGACGACAAGGGTGAGGAATAGATCATGGCCGAACAGCAAAAGACCGCAGCATCCGTCGCCGAGGCCGAGGCCGTCGATCTCGGCGAATTCAGCCAGCTCTTGGAGAAGGACTTCAAGGTCAAGAAGGACGACAGCGAGAAGCTGCAGCAGCTGGTTCGCAACCTGGCTCTGGCGGCGCAGTCGCGCTCCGAGACGACGACGATTTCGTCCAACTCGATCAAGTCGATCAAGTCGTTGATCGCCGGCATCGACAAGATGCTGACGACCCAGGTCAACGAAATCCTGCACGCGCCGGAAGTGCGGCAGATGGAAGGCACCTGGCGCGGCCTCTGGTACCTCATCAACAACACCGAGACGGATCAGAAGCTGAAGATCCGGGTGATGAACATTTCCAAGGAGCAGCTGGCCGATACGCTCGAAGACTATGAAGGCCAGATGTGGGACCAGAGCCCGATCTTCAAGAAAGTCTACACCGACGAGTATTCGATGCTCGGCGGCGAACCGATCGGCTGCGTCATCGGCGCCTACGAGTTCTCCAACCACCCGCGCGACGTCGGCCTGTTGCGCAACATCTCCGGCATCTGCGCCTCGGCGCACACGCCGTTCATCGCCGCCGCCTCGCCACGGCTGTTCCGCATGGACAGCTGGCAGGAACTGCCCAACCCGCAGGACCTGCAGCAGATCGTCTCCAACCCGGCCTACGCCTCGTGGCAATCGCTGCGCGAGAGCGAGGATGCGCGCTATATCGGGCTGACCATGCCGCGCGTGCTGGCGCGGCTGCCCTACGGCTCGGAGACAGTCCCGGTCAAGGGCTTCTCCTTCGAGGAGGAAGTGCAGGGCGATCACAACAAATATGTCTGGATGAACGCTGCCTTCCCGATGGGCGTCAACATCAACCGCAGCCACAAGCTCTATGGCTGGGGCACCCAGATCCGCGGCGTCGAAAATGGCGGCACTGTGCTTAACCTGCCGGTGCACTCCTTCCCGACCGATGACGGCTCGATCGCGATGAAATGCCCGACGGAAGTCGCCATCGACGACCGGCGCGAGGCGGAACTGGCCAAGCTCGGGCTGATGCCGATCCTGCACCGCAAGAACACCGATCTCGCGGCCTTTATCGGCGCCCATTCGCTGCAGGATGACGAGACGCGGGCGGGCCGCCTGGTCGACCCCGACGCCCAGTCCAACGAGCGGCTCTCCGCCAACCTGCCCTATCTGTTCCCGGTCTCGCGCTTCGCCCACTACCTCAAGGCGATTGCGCGCGACAAGGTCGGCTCGTTCAAGGAACGCACCGACATGCAGATCTGGTTGACCGAATGGATCAACCGGTACGTGCTGGCCAACCCGGCCTTCGCCGACGACAAGGCGCGCGCCAAGCGTCCGCTTGCCGCCGCCGAGGTGCAGGTCGACAGCGTGGAGGGCCGGCCGGGCTACTACAACGCCCGCTTCTATCTGCGCCCGCACTACCAGCTGGAGGGCATCAACGCCTCGCTTAGGCTGGTGTCGGAATTGCCGTCCGTGAAGACCTGATTGCAGCAACCAAACCTTTGTTTGAAAGCGGTGGAGAACGAAAATGCCCACAATGAAGATCGACGGTTTTCTGAAAGTTCCGGATATCAAGGGGCCCAGCACACGCGACGGCCATGACGACGAGATCGAAATCCATGGCGTCGATTACAAGATGGTCGCGCCCTACGACCCCAATTCCCTCTCGCGCCGAGGCCGCGTGTCGATGGGCATGATCAAGTTCACCAAGCACTATGACAAGGCCTCACCCTATCTGGCCAAGGCCCTGTTCGAAAACAAGGCGCTGGACGAGGTCAAATTCTCCGCGCGGCGGACCATCGACGGCGAGAGCAAGGACTATCTGGTCGTTACCCTGACCGACGCCTCGATCATGGAATACGACATGTCGCAGGCCGATGATGAAGCCGACCTGATCCAGGAGGAAGTCTCCTTCGCCTACAAGAAGATCAAGTTCGTCTATGACGACAATGACGAAGCCGAAATGGATGTCTATGTCGGCAAGTGACGGGCGAGCAAAGCGCCCTGCCGCCGACAAGGTACAGGCGGGCGGTTCACGGGCCAAGCGCGAGGCGGTACAGCCTTCGCTGTGGGACCGCCTCGTCAACGACCTGCCGGGCCTGAGCTCGGAGATAGACGGGCTCAGGCAGGCTCTGCAGGAGGAGCTTGGCGCAGAGCGCCTGGACGAGCTGCTGGCAGACGGACCGAGGCGCATCGACGCCGATGACGCATTGAACCCCGATCAGAAGCGCCGGCTGCACCGGCTGGCGTTTCAGAACCGGCACCGTGGCGAGCTTGAAAGCCGAGGCATCGTGGTGTCGCCCGATGTGCTGCGCGAGGCCGTGCGGCGCGACATCGAGGCGCTGTTCAACACCGAGCGTTTCGAATCCGCGCCGCTGCTATCCGATCTCGAGGCCGAGCAGATGACCGACAGTCCGACATCGCTGGCCGACTTTCCGGAGGTGCGCCGCAGCGTTGTCAATTATGGCGTGCCGTCCTTCTCCGGCCGGTCGTCGCGCGACTTCGATCGCGATGTTCTGGCACGCGAGATCCGCGCCGTGCTCGCCGCATTCGAGCCGCGGCTGAAGGAGAGCGCGACGAAAGTCACGGTCAACCTCGGCGACAAGACCGGCCTGAAGATCGAGATCGACGCCGTGCTGATCATGACGCCGACGCCCGAGCGCATGCGCCTGCGCACGACGATCAATCTCGACAACGGACTGGCGCGCACCGAGTTCAGGGAAGCCTGAGAGATGGACCGGGTCTTCGTAGAATATTACGAGGAGGAACTGTCCCACATACGCGGGCTGGCGGCGGAGTTCGCCGACATGCATCCGGCGGTTGCCCGCAATTTGTCGCTGGATACGGTGCCGTGTCCCGACCCCTATGTCGAGCGGCTGCTCGACGGCGTCGCCTTCCTCGCCGCGCGCACGCGCCTGAAGGTGGATGCCGAGCGCTCGCGGTTTTCGCGCAGCATCCTCGACGTGCTTTATCCCGATCTCGTCACGCCGGCGCCGGCAACCGCCATGGTGGTGCTGAAGCCCGGCCAGCAGGTGCAGACAATGCTTGCCGGCCACGTCGTCAAGCGCGGCACGCGGCTGGTCTCCAGCCTGCAGGCCGGCCTGTCGACACGCTGCACCTTCACCACCGCGCAGGACATGACGCTGTTTCCGATCGCGATCAGTTCGGTCGGCTATTTCCAGGACCGCAGCGCGCTTGCCGCCGCCGGCATCGGCCCGATCGCCGGCAAGGCCGGCGAAGCGGCACTTCGCATCACGCTGGCGCGGACCGGCAAAGGCAAGCTCGACGAACTGGCGCTCGACCGGCTCGACTTCTATTTCGCCAACCGCACCAAGGCGCCGCTGATCTTCGACGCCATCTTCGGAGTCTGCTCTGGTGTCGGCGCTCGACCGGAAGGCAAGACCAATCCATTGTCGCCGCTACCGCCGCCGGAGATGGTCGGCATTGCCGATGCCGAGGCGCTGATGCCGCGCACGCGGCCGACCTTCGAAGGCTACCGCCTGCTGCGCGAATATTTCATGATGCCCGAGCGCTTCCATTATGGGCGCGTCACCGGCTTGCTGCCGGTCGTGCGCAAATGCCAGGCCGGGCTCGAAATCATCTTCCTGTTCCGGCGTCCGGTGCCCGAACTCGCCGATCTGACGCCGGCGGATTTCGATCTCTTCGCCACCCCGATCATCAATCTCTTCGAGCGCGAGTGCAACATCGTCGAGCTCGACCAGCGCAAGACGCGCCAGGTGCTGCATGCCGACCGCACGCGGGCGCGCGACTTTGAAATCTACCGCGTCATCCGCGTCGAAGACGCCGATGCCGAGGGACCCGACGCGGAGATACCGGAACTCTTCAGCCTTGGGCAAAATCGCGGCAGCGGCTGGGTCTATTCGACGGAGCGGCGGCCGCGCCGGCCGACCGAGGACGAGCGGCGCCAGGGCGTGACGCGGACCTCCTATGCCGGCGACGACGTCTTCCTGGCGGTTTCGCGCCCAGTCAACAGTCAGGCCAACCGGCCGCTCAAGCGCGTCGATATCATGGCGCTTTGCACCAATCGCGACCTGGCCATCCTCGACGACACGCCGACCCTGACGCTGGAAGCCGGCGACCCTGTGGAGACGGTCCGGCTGCTCGGCGCATTGCGTTCGCCGCAGCCGGCGATCCCGGCAGCGCTGCCGACCGGCGCCGACGGCGAGTCGCGCGCCGACGACCTGGCCTGGCGGCTGGTGTCACAGCTGGCGCTCAACTTCCTCAGCCTGGCCAAGGAAGGCCGCGGCGTCGATCCGCTGCACGCGCTGCTCGATCTCTATGCCGAGCGCGGCGACCCCGGGCTCGCCCGCAATGTGCGCTCGATCGTGCGCATCGACTCGCGCGCGGTGATCGAAAGGCTGGCGATCGAAGGGCCGATGTGCTTCGGCCGCGGCACGGAAGTGACGCTGCATGTCGACCAGTCGGTGCTGGCGGGACAGAGCACTCTGCTGCTGTCGGGCCTGCTGTCGCGGCTGTTTGCCCGCCATGCCGGCATTAACGGGTTCGTGCGCACGCGCACGCGGTTGCTCCAGAAACAGGAGGATGTGCCATGGCCGATGACGCCCGGCAATCGCTACCTGATCTAGAGCGAGCCGCAACCCTGTCCGAGAGTTTCGACTTTTTCGAACTGCTGCGCCGGCTCGAACGGCAAGGCGGCCTGTTCGGCCATTCCGGCCGGCCGGACCGCGAGCCGGCAAGGCTCGGCCAGAATGTGCGGCTGTCCTTCGCAGTGCAGGACGTGGTGGATTTCCGCGAGCCGACGGACAAGTCGCCGGCACGCGTCACGGTCAACAATCTCGGCCTGCTCGGACCCGAAGGGCCGATGCCACTGCATCTGACGCGCTGGGTGCTCGATCGCCTGTCGCAACGCTGGTATGCCGGCGCCGAGGCGCGGCAGACGAGCGACACGACCTTCGTCGATTTTGTCAATATCCTGCAGCACAGGATGATCGCGCTCTACTATCGGGCCTGGGCGGATGCGCATCCGGCCGTGCAGGTCGAACGCGGTGTCGGCGGCCGCGTCCGTTCCATGCTGGAAGCGATGGCCGGCATCGGGCTGCCGGGCACGCAGGATGCCGAACTCGATACAGTAAAACTTCGCCAGGCCGCCTCGCTCGCTGCCCAAGTCGACGGCCCCGAGCGACTGACGCTGTTCCTGGCCGAAGCCTTCAAAGTGCCGGTGGTGCTGAAGGAGTTCGTCGCGGCCTGGATGACCATCCCCAAGGCGCTGCAGACGCGGCTTGCCGGCAGCTATGCCACGCTCGGCCGCAGCGCCACCATCGGCCCGCGCAGCTTCAGCCGGCAGAGCCGCATCGAGCTGCGCATCGGCGCGCTCAGCTATATCGATTACAAGGCCTTCCTGCCGGGCGGTGAGCGGCTGAAGCTGTTGAAGCAGGCGGTGCGCGACCTGATCGGCGAGACCATCGATGTCGATCTCAGGATCGTGCTTGCGGCAAAGGCAGTGCCGCCGGCGAAGCTCGGCACCGTCCAGCTTGCCCGCACCACCTGGCTGGCGCGACCGGTCGAAAAGGGGGACGCCGACGACATGCGGTTGCGGACCATCGTCGGCTGGCGGGAAGAGGTGGCGGCATGAGCCTGCTTCTGATTCTCGAACAGGGACCACGCGCGCAAGTCACGCGGCAGGCGCGGCTGGACGAGGGCGAGCTGGTAATCGGCCGCAGCGCCGACGCCGACTGGCAGATCAACGATCCCGACATGTTCGTCTCGCGCGCCCACTGCAAGATCACCAGCAAGCAGGGCGGCTATTTCGTCACCGATACCTCCAGCAGCGGGTTGTTCATCGACGATGCCGCCAGCCCGCTCGGCGCGGGAAATACCGCGCGCCTGCAAAGCGGCATGCGACTGCGACTGGGCGACTATGTGGTGTGGGTCGATTTGCAGACGGCGAAGACCGAGGCGCCGGCCTCCAGGCCTTCAGCGCCTGCCAGTAAGCCGGCGGCGTCGCGGGCGCCGGTCAGCCTCGGCGGCGACGATTTCTTTTCGTCCACCACGGAAGAAGAGCCGGGACGGCCACGCCCTGCCAACCTGCCCGATCCATTCGAAAAGCCGGTGCCCGGCGCATTCGCGCGTGCGCGGTCCGATGAACGCAGCTCGCAGGCGTTCGACGATCCGTTCAGCCTCGACCCTGTGGCAACGCCGGTGGCCGAGCCCACTGACAGAAACGGCGCCAAGCCATCGTTCGACGATCCCTTCGGCCTCGACTCCGCGCCGCGGTCGAGAGAGCCGAGCAGATCCAATCCTGAGAAGCTGCCGGCCTACGATGACGGGTTTGGTTTCGGCCCTGCCGGGTCCACCAGCCTCGACGCCGGCGTGACGGATGGCGGTGCAACCGATGCGCCCTCGCCTGCCCCCTCTGCAGCGCCCTGGGATCTGCCAGTCCGCGCGGTCGAGCCATCGCCACCGCAGCCACCGCCTCCCCCGTCTCCACCGCCACCACGCGCTCCTGTCCGCCAATCCGCGGCGCGGCCGTCAGCCGGACCGTCGGACGCGGAATTGCGCGCCGCTTTCCTGCGCGGCATGGGCATGGACGAGGCCGATTTTCCCGGCGGCGATCCGGTGGCCGACATGGAAAAATTCGGCCGCGAGTACCGGCTGATGATGGAAGGGCTGATGCAGCTTTTGCGCAAGCGCGCCGAAGAGAAGGGCAACGCTCGCGTCGCTCAAACGGTGGTTGGCGCATCCGAAGTCAACCCGCTCAAATTCCTGCCCTCGGTCGACGATGCGCTGGTAACCATCCTGGCCGAGCGCAGCCCCGGTTTCCTCGGCGCCGAGGCGGCGATCAAGGACGCGGTGCGCGATCTGGCGCAGCATCACGTTCGCGCCTGGCGCGGCGTGCAAGGCGCGCTCAAGCGCATGATCGACCGCTTCGATCCGGCGGCGATCGAGCAGGAACTGAAGTCGAGTTCGGCGATCGGCAATCTGCTGACCGGCGGGCGCGGAGCCAAGCTCTGGGAGTTGTACCAGAAACGCCACCGTGAAATCGCTCACAGCGCCGAGACGCGTTTTCTGGGCGAGATCGGCGCTGATTTTCGTGATGCATATGAGGAGGACTGAGACATGATCGACAGACGCGAATTTATCCTTGCCATCGGGGCGACGGGACTGCTGACGGCTTGCCAGAGCGGCCCGCCGAAACCATCCGTCATCACAGTGAATCTTGCCGGCGGCGCCGGCATGAACCCGGGACCGGGCGGCGGCGACAGGCCGGTGACGGTGATGATCTTGCGCCTGAAGAGCACCGGCGCCTTCAACTCGGCCGACTATTTCGCCCTGCAGGGCGGTGCCGGCGCGGCACTTGGCGGCGATCTCATCGGCTCCGACACGGTTTCCGTCGGACCCGGCAAGACCGCATCGAAGACCATCACGGTCGAGCCAGAAGTGGCAGCACTCGGCTTCGTCGCGCTGATCAGGGAACCCGGCGGACGCAACTGGCGCACGACCAAATCGGTTTCGCCGGGATCGAAGTTCACGGTCAATGTGAAGCTCGGCAGCGGCGGGATTTCCGCCTAAAGCGCGTCGCGTTTGAACGGATTCAGGCGACGCGCTTTAGATCTTTATTTTTATGCATGTCGTTCTCTCAAAACCGTGACCACTTTTGAGCGACATGCATGGGCGGCAAAAGTCCGCAAGCCGCGCAACATGATGAGCAGGAAGCAGAGAGTGCCGGCATGAGCGATGCAAACAGGGTGCTGTGGTCGGAGGGACTGTTCCTCCGCACCCAGCATTTCCAGCAACAGGACCGCTTCTTCGAAGCGACGGTGCGCGGCGCCTTGCAGGCCGGGCATCTGCATACGTTCGGCTTTCGAACGCTGACGCTCGATCAGGCACAGCTCGATGCCGGCCAGATCTCGGTGCTCTCGGCACGCGGCATCTTTCCAGACGGGACGCCGTTCGCGATCCCCGAGACGATGGATGCGCCGCGGCCGCTGGCGGTGACGCCGGAGATGGGCGCTGGACCGGTGCTGATAGCGCTGCCGCTCGAACCGCCAGGCGGCGTCGGCTTCGACCCCGCTCACGCCGAGCCGTCCGGCGCGCGCTATCGCGGCCGGATCGTCTCGGTGCGCGACGCCGTGCATGGCGGCTCCGACCCCGAGGAAATCGAGATTGCGCGGCCGCAGGCGCTGTTGCTGACGCCGGGCACGGCCGTCGGCGGTTACACCGCGCTGCCGGTGGCCGAACTCAAGGGCGTGCGCGCCGATGGCGGCGTGGCCTTGGACGACACCTTCCTGCCGCCGACCTTGGTCATCGGCGCGGCGTCCTGGTACAGCCGCCTGCTGCAGGAAGTGGTCACCGGCGTCGACCAGATCGCCGAGGCGCATGGCAAGATGGTGCTGGGCGGCCCCGGGCGCAGCGTCGAGGATCTTCTGATCCTGAACCTGGTCAACGCCGCGCGGCCGCGGCTGGCGCACATGCTGGCGCAGGACGTGTTCCATCCGGCCGAGGTCTACATGGAACTTGCCGGCCTTGCCGGCTCGATGGCGACCTACGGCTCGAGCGCAAGGCGGCTCGGCGAACTGCCCGTCTATGACCACATGGCACCGGGCCCCGCCTATTCGGCGCTGGCCGACGCGCTGCGTTCGCTGATCCTCAGCCTGCGCTACATCGAGCCGAAATCGCGCGCGCTGCCGGTCATGCGCCATGCCACCAATGTGTGGAAGATCCGCATCGACAACCCGAAACTTCTGGTGGCGAGCCGCATCGTGGTGCGGATCGGCTCCGAACTGTCGGAGGATGCCTTGCGCAAGATTTTCGTCAACCAGGCGACCGTCGGCTCGGCCAGCGAATTCGAAGGGCTGTGGAAATCACGCCTGCCCGGCATTCCGCTAAAGCCACTGCATTCGCAGCCGCGCGAAATTCCCTATGACGGCGACCGGCTGTGCCTCGAACTCGACCAGAAAAGCGAGCACTGGGCTTCGCTTCTCGAAGCGCCCGGTTTTGTGATCGGCGTTTCGGGCGTGCTGCCCAGCGAACCGCAGGTCGACTGCTACTCGGTCAACAGGTGAGATGATGAGCAGGGACGATCCATTCGGACTGTCCGAGGATCGGGAGCGGACGCGCATTCGGCTGAGCGGAGCGCCAACGCCGCGCGCCATGCCGCTGCCGGCGTCGGGCGTCACCGCGAAGCGCTCCGCGCGCGCGCATCCGAACGTGCTCGTCAATGCGTTCTCGCCGCTGCTGGAGTTTGCACCCGAACTGGAAAACGCGCAGCCGCCGGAGAACCCGGAAGCCCTGCGCACCAGGCTGCTGGAGGAACTCGTGCGCTGCCGCGACGCCACGATGGTGCAGGGCTCCTCGCTCGAGCGAGCCGACCAGGCGGCATGGCTGGTGGCTGCGTTGCTCGACGATCTGGCGCTGAATACGCCGTGGGGCGGAGCCAGCGCATGGCCACGCCAGCCGCTGGTGGTGATGCTGCGCGGCGACGTCGATGCCGGCGCGCAGTTCTTCGCCCGGCTCGAAGAGCTTGAACGCCATCCCAATCGCGACCGCGAAATGCTGGAGTTGCAATATCATTGCATGGCGCTCGGCTTCCGCGGCAAATATCGCGTGCCTGGCCGCTCCGGCGACCGTTCGCTCAATGCGGTGCGGGTGGCCGCGGCGCGTTTCCTGCGCGACAGCGACGCCGAAGGCGCACCGCTTTCGCCCAACTGGAAAGGCGTGATCGCCTCCGACGAACCGCAGCGCTTCATCGTGCCGATCTGGGTGATGGTTGCGGCGGCGGCGGTGATCGCGACAGCCATCCATATCGGCCTGTCGATGAGCCTGAGCAGCCAGGCGGTCGAGCTTTCGGCGCTGGTGCGCGCACTGCCGCCGCCGACGCGTACGGATGTCACCCGCGCTTCGCCGAAGGTCGACGCGCCGCCGCCGGTGGCGGTCGATTTCGCGCTGCTGCCGGAATTCCAGGCGGCGGCGCCGGATGAGCTCAAGAGAGCGCTGAGCGGCACGGAGAGCGTGTCGCTGGCGCGGCTGGTCATCCAGGCCTCCAATCCCGAACTCTTCCAGTCGTCGCGAGCACAGCTGACAGACGGCTTCGATCCGCTCATCGCCTCGGTCGCCAAGGTGATCCTCGAGAATCAGGAGTTGATCGGCGATATCACCGTGGTCGGCCACACCGACGGCGTTCCCTTGCAAAAGACCAACCCACTGTCCACCAACCAGCGGCTGTCTGAAGCCCGCGCCGCGGAAATTGCCGATATCCTAGTTCAGAACGGCGTGCCTAAGGAGCGCGTGCGCTCCGAAGGCCGGGCCGCCACCGATCCGGTGGCCGACGACGGCACACGCGAAGGGCGGGCCTTGAACCGCCGCGTCGAAGTGCTGGTCGAAAAGAGGCTGTGACATGTTCATCCTGCGCTTCCTCTGGGCGGTCCTGACTTCGCGTTTCCTGTGGACGCTGATCGGCCTGGCGCTGCTGTCGCTGATCATCTGGGTATTCGGCCCGATCGTACGGGTCGGCGACTATGTGCCGATGGCGTCGGAGACGGTGCGCATCGTCATCATCGCTCTTCTGGTGATCTTCTGGCTGATCTGGCTGATCGTCGCGCAGCGCCGCGCAATCCGCGCCAACCGCATGTTCGTCGCCGAGATTTCCGCCCCGGTCGAGGAAAAGCGGCTCAGCCCGGGCGAGGAAAACGTCGCCGCGGTCGGCGCCAAGTTCCAGGACGTCATGGTCGAGTTGAAGCGCCGCAAGCTCGGCGGCCGCAAGTTCCTGCGCGAGATGCCGTGGTATGTGATCGTCGGCCCCCCGGCGACCGGCAAGACGACGGCCTTGCGCCAATCCGGCCTCAACTTTCCGATCGACCTGACCGACGATCTGCAGGGCATCGGCGGTACCCGCAACTGCGACTGGTTCTTCTCCGAAAACGCAGTGATGATCGACACCGCCGGGCGCTATGTCCAGCAGGAAAGCCAGCCCGATGTCGACGCCGTGGAATGGCTGGGTTTCCTCGATCTGTTGAAGAAGCATCGTGGCCGTCGTGCGCTGAACGGCGTCATCGTTGCGCTTGGGATCGACGCGCTGTCCGAGGGCGACGAAGCCGTCAAGGCGCATGGCCGCAAGATCCGCAGGCGCCTGGCCGAGCTCGAAGAGCGGCTGGAAATCCGCCTGCCAGTCTATCTGATGCTGACCAAGGCCGATCTGATCAGAGGCTTCGAGGCTTTCTTCGGCGGCCTGTCGACGGCGGCGCGCGAACAGGTATGGGGGACGACCTTCCCGCTCGATGCACGCGTCGACGCCAAGATGATCGCGGGCGAAATCACGACGCTGTCGAGGGAGCTGGAAAAGCGGCTGGTGCCGCGGCTGGAGGATGAGGACAAGCTGGCCGAACGGGCCGAGATCTTCCGCTTTCCCGCACAGCTGCAAAGCCTGTCCGAGCCGATCCAGGTGCTGGTCGAGGCGATGTTCGGCGAGAGCCGCTACGAGGAGGCAGCCTGGCTGCGCGGCCTCTATCTCACCTCGGCGACCCAGGAAGGCGCGCCGATCGACCGGCTGACCGCGGCGCTCGCCTCCTCCTTCGGCCTGCCGGCACGACGCACGATGCCAACGCAGCGCTTCGAGAAGCGCAGCTTCTTCCTCAAGAACCTTTTGACCGAGGTGATCTTCAAGGAGGCCGGGCTCGGCACCTTCGATCCGCTGGCGCAGCGCCGCCGCAGCTGGATCTGGCGCGGTGCCGCCGCTGCCAGCGCGGCTGCGGCCATACTCGCCGGCGGCCTGTTCACCTGGTCCTACTACGACAATCGCAACGCCATCGCCGCGCAAGCCGGCCAGTTCGAAGCACTGCAGGCGCCGCTGACGTCGACCGCCGCGACGCCCGCCTCGGTGCTGCAGCCGGCTATGGACGTTGCCCTGACCGCCATGGACGAAGTCGCCAATGCCAGGACTGCGCCTCCCAACAAGGCACAGGACCTGCTCGGACCATCGGCTTCGGCCGAGATGATGCGGGCGCAGACCGACACCTATGACCACGCTCTGCGCAACGTGCTGGAGCCGCGGATGGTGGCGTTGCTCGAAGCGACCATGTGGCGGCAGATCCGCGATCCGGACTTCATGCTGGGGGCGCTCAAGACCTACCGCATGATGACCGGCCTGTCTCAGATGGACTCCGACTTCGTCGAGAATTGGTGGGTGAACGACCTGCCCGAATTCGCGCCGGCCGCGCCCTTCCCGACCGCCGATGCGGAAGAACACCAGTTGGCCGCGATCCGGCGCATGGCGGTCGACGACAGCTACATCGCGCCCGACCAGGCGCTGGTCGCCGAAGCGCTGAAAACGGTCTGCACGATCTCGCTGCCGGCGCGGGCCTACAAGCAATTGCTGGCCGATCCGGCGGTGGCCGGATTGAAGGAATGGATCCCCGCCAATTTCGCCGGGCCGAACGGCGCCAAGGTGTTTTCGCGACGCTCCGACAAGACGCTGCGCGTCGGCATATCAGGCGCCTTCACCTATGACGGCTTCCACGACGCGATCCTCGACCGGGTCGAGGATGTGGCCGCCCAGGCGGCACTCGACCGCGCGGTGTTTGCCGGCGGTTGCTCGGAAAATTCCGAGACCTCGGTGTCGGCGCTGTCGGAAGATATCCTGAAGCTCTACTATGACGATTACATCGCGCAGTGGGACAGTTTTTTGCGCGACATGCGGCTGGCGCCGCTCAGCGACCTCAACATTGCCAGCGAGAATCTGAAAGACCTTTCCAGCGCCGATTCCGCGCTGAAGCGGCTGCTGACGGCGGTGGTCCAGGAGGTCGACCTCACCCGCTCGGACGAGGCGCCGACCGACGACAAGGCGGCGGCGAAGGGCGGCTCGAAACTGCTGGGCAAACTCGGCAAACTGGGCAAGATCGTCAAGACTGGCGCCAAGCTGCTGCCGCGCGCAGGATCGGCCAGCGAAGTCGACCTGACCGGCACGCTGGTGGCCGAACACTTCAAGCCGCTCAAGAGCACGATTGCCGAGGTCGACGGCCAGCCGCCGGCGCTCGATGCCGCGGTCGTTGCGCTGACGGCGCTGTCCAATGTGCTGCAAACGGTGACCGCCAATCCCGACCCGCAGGACGCGATCAAGAAACAGGGCGGGCTGGCCGAACTGACCGGCGCCGTCGCCCGCCAGGCACAGATCCTGCCCGACCCGGTCAACACCTGGCTGAGCGGCATTGCCGGCGACACCAGCGGGTTGACGCAGAAGGCCGTGGCCTCCGAGCTCAACGCCATCTGGCGCGCCGATATCCTGCCCTTCTGCCAGGCCGCGCTCAACGACCGCTATCCGTTCAGCCCAGACAGCGCCGTCGACGTCAATGTGCGCGACTTCGCCCGCCTGTTCGGACCGGCAGGGATGATCGACGGCTTCATCAACGACCATCTGATCAGCTATGTGGACACCTCGGCGCAGCCTTGGAAATGGCGTGCCGATTTCGGCCTCGACCCATCGGCGCTCGCCGCCTTCGAGCAGGCGCGGCGCATCCGCGACGATCTCTTTCCCGGCGGTCAGGGCCCGGTGATGGCGTTCACGCTGGAGCCGACCGACCTGTCGCCCAACGTCACCCGCGTGACGCTCAACCTCGACGGCCAGAACCTGGTCTATTTCAACAATGCGACGCGACCTCAGCCGATGACGTGGCCCGGCAAGGACGGCACCGGCGTCATCTCGCTCGCCTTCCAGCCGATCGACGGCTCGCCCGAAATCATGCTCAACGAGACCGGCAGCTGGGCGTGGCTGAGGATGCTGCGCGGCGGCCGCTTCACCGGGACGTCGCTGTCCGATGTCTACAGCCTGCGGCTGGGGACGAAAGGCATGTACGCCGATTTCAAGCTCAAGGCGGCGAGTGTCGAAAATCCCTACAACCTCCAGATGTTCAAGAAATTCTCATGTCCGCCGCAGATCTGATCCTGCCTGGCTTCTACGGCAAAATGCCCGCCACCGGCGACTTCGTCAGCCGGCGGCTGACGGGCGAGTTCGTGCGGCTTTGGGACCGCTGGCTGGCGCAGCATCTGGTGCCGCTGTTTGGCCAGGACATCTGGCCGCCGGCCACGGCGCTGCGGTTTCTGGCCGGCCCGAACTCCTTCGGCGCGTCGGCGGGCATCATCCTGCAGAGCGCCGACAAGGTGGGCCGGAAATTCCCCTTGAGCGTCGTTGCCCTGCTACCCGAAGCGCCTGTCGCGCTGACGCATGCCGAGGCATGGTTTGCCGGAATCGAGGAGGCCGCCACCGCCGCCCAGCAGGGCGAGCTGACGCCCGAAGAACTGGATGCAGCTTTGACGGCACTGCCGATGCCACAGGCCGAGCCGGGCGAAGAGCTGATCGCCGACATGGTGATGTGGACGGCGCACTCCGACATTTTCGACATCGGTCCGCACGCGCCGCAACCGACGCTGGAGACAATCCTCGCCGGCAGCTGGGAGACCAGCTGATGGGAGCGCAACTCTGATGTTCGTCAGCCAGAACACCACCCCGTTTCTCGCCGAGACTTTTCCCTATCAGGACAAGCATTGCGTGAAGTTCTGCGTCGCGGTCGTTCGCGCGACATACGATGTCGATGAGCAAGGCAACTGCACGCCCAGCACGACGCAGTCACCCTTCGTCTACGCCGATACCCACTACGGCGATCCCGAGACAACGTCGGTACGCGTCGAAAGTGATTTCGTTCCGGTCAAGCCAAAATGCGAAGTGCTGCTCGACGCCCAGGCGGTCGCACCAATCGGCCGTCCAATGGAATCGATGGAAGTTGCGCTGATCGGGCCCGGCATCGACAAACGCGCCATCCTCACCGGGCAAAGACGCTGGTTCAAGACAGGTCTGGGTGTGCAGGCCTCACGGACTACGCCCTTTGTCAGCATGCCTCTCGCGTGGCATCTCACTTTCGGGGGAACTGACAGGACAGATCCCGAGAAGCCGCACGGCGATGGCGTGAACCCTATCGGCACCGGCTTCCTGGTGAGCCAAGCCAATCCCGAGGGTGTCCTTTTGCCGTGCGTGGAGCACCCGCAATCACGTGTCCGCATCTGGAACGACCGCGTGAAGCCGATCGGCTTCGGCCCGGTGCCGCGCTTCGCCAAACAGCGCGCGCAATATGCGGGCACCTATGACAAGAACTGGCTCGACAATATTTTTCCCTACTTGCCGACGGATTTTGATGATCGCTATTTCCAGGCGGCGCCACAAGATCAGTGGCTTGATCTGCTCAGTGAAGGGATGGTTTTCGGCTGCCTGGGGATGACTGAAAGAGGGCGCTTCGCGGCTAGGTTGCCAAGGCTCTCCGTGCCCGTCCGGTTTGTCTACGAAGACCGCATTGAGCGCAAGACCCTCGTTCCCGACACGTTGAACATCGTGCCGCACGAAGGCAAAATCGTGTTAGTGGGCCGGGTGAGCACGAAGGTTCCGCGCAAATTCGTGAAACTGCAGCAGGTGGAGATTGGCGTTAATCTCATCCCGGATGATGATGACAAGCCACACTACGCTGGACTGGGCGTGGCAATTGAAGCCCTGAAAAACCAACGGCGCCTGTCATGAGTTGGGTCTCCTGCATCAGCCTAGTGACACCGGTTGGCTACAGCGCCGCCAGTTCGATCGCGGCCATGCGGGGAAAAATAGCCGCATTCAACGAGCTGAGCTATCATGATGCGGAAGGCGAGCCGATCATCGGCGCAACAGTCGACGCCTTGCCGCTCAAGCTGCGAGGTCGCGAGCGCATCTCGGCGCTGGTCAAACTCGCATTCGAGCAACTCGATGCCGACACCGTGACCGGTCTGCCTTGGGGGCAGATGCCCCTTCTGTTGTGCACGCGTGAGAACGAAATGCCTGGTGGCAGGCTCAAAGGAATTCTGGCGGGAATAACACTACCGGACGGACGCGGGCTGACGGGACCGAAGCTGCTGCATATCGCGGGCGGCCCTGTCGCGGTTTTCACCGCATTGTCCCATGCCGAGACGCTTTTGAAGAGCGAAGGATATCCCGCATGCATCATCGTCGCCGTCGATAGCCTGGTGGATGCGCGCACATTGTCGTGGCTTGATCTACATCAGCGATTGAAAACCAGTGCAGTCACCGACGGACTGGTTCCTGGTGAAGCTGCCGGGATCCTGGTGGTGACGCGCGATGCCGCTTCTTTGACCGCGATCAGCATTCTCGGCATCGGTTTTGGCGTCGAGGGGTCGACCTTGTTCAACGAGACGCCCTTCCGAGCCGACGGCTTGAGCGCCGCCCTGAAGGCCGCGCTTGCCGATGCCGGCGTGCCTATGCACAAAGTCTCGTTTCGCCTGTCCGACGTTGCGGGTGAAAGCTACGCTTTCGAAGAGTTGGTGCTGGCACAGATGCGCAATATGCGTGAAGTCCGGCCCTGCCAAGACGTTTGGCACGCAGCGGATTGCATTGGCGACAGCGGCGCCGCCGCCGGCATCATCCAGTTCGCCTGGGCCGAGCAAGCCTATGCGCGCAACTATGCGCCGGGAAAGCTCGCCGCGCTTCACGCAAGCTCTTGCTTCGGCCCAAAGGCCGCAGCAATTGTGGCACCCAGAAGGCCTAGTTGACCGATGACAAAGGACGTCTTCGCCGAGAAGTGGGAAATCGCCGGCAAGAACGGCATGAACAAGTCATTGGCGCGCTTTCCCGACGTGTGTCTGTCACCGCCTTCGCCGCCAGCCGGGCCTATCCCGGTTCCTTATCCTGACACGTCGTTTTCGAAAGACCTCCAAGAAGGGTCCGAGACGGTCAATATCGGCGGCAAACCCGCCGCGCTCGCCCAAAAGTCCTATTACAAATCGTCGCCTTTGGGCAACGAGGCGGCCACCCGGAGCTTTGGCGCGTCTGTCGTCACCCACCAAATCACCGGCAAGACCTACTTCCAAGCCTGGGCGATGACGGTGAAGTTCGAGGGCAAGAACGTTTGCCGGCATATCGACATAACAACAAGCAATCACGCCTCGCAGATCGGCGCAACGCCACCGGCGCCTACGAATGAAACCCAGGACATGAAACAGGCCAAGGCGGCCATCCAAGCCGGCAAATGTCCCTGTTGCGGCAACCCTTTGCATAAGTGGCAGAAGGACCCCAAGACCAAGAGACCGTATCGGGTGATGACGGCGGGCGCCTTCTGGCGAAAGCAGATCAGCTTGATCAAAGTGCCGGACAAGCAGGCCGAGAAAGATACACTAACTGAGACCCTCGAGCGGATGAACAGAAGAAAGACCAGGCAGCGCAAGAAAAGAAAGGACGGCCAGCCGAGTTGCCCAAATGTCCAGACGAAGGAGAACCAGGGCTGCGCACTCCATTTCGACATACCTCAGCATCGCGATAAGATTACGCGACATCGTCCGACCGTGAAGCGACCACTTGGTCCAACAGCGGCCCAGGCAGCGGGCGACGCCTTCAGCTCGAAGAAGAAGAGCGCGGTTCTGAGTATCTGGAGCAAGATGAACCCGACGAATCCGATTCCCGCTGCTTATCCCCCTCCAAACAAGCCACCACCTAGCAAACTAAACCACAAGACGCCGCGCATGGCAGGTGGTTGCAACGATCAAGGAAACGTCGTTCCCCAGCACTACATGAACACCAAGGCGTGCAACGATATCGAAGATGACCAGAGCGAACTGGAAAAGGTCGCGAGCCTAATTTATTGAGTAGACATGGAACACTATCCAAAGATCGCCAACACCGCATTCGAGGAACTCAGCTATGGGTTTCATCCCAAGTCGTTCGACCTCTATGCGTTGGACCTAGCCCGCCTCGAAACGAGCACACGCGCATGGGAGCGGATAGCAGCGGTTCTGCTAGGATGCACGCGCGGAAACTTTTCAAGGCTTCCGGAACTCGGCCCGTTGATGCGAGACAATCCGCTTTACCTACTTTGGCATGCGATCGCCAACATTTCCGGTTATGCCGGCACACTTCAGTCGGTGCGGCAGACTTTCGATCATATCGAGGACAAAAGCGGAGACAATTTCCTCTATTTCCTGGCAATTGCACTGGGAGCTACATCCAACCTCTCTGCGGTCGACTACCTTATGGAAGCGCACAAACGAGCTGGGGACATCGAGCCGCTAAGACAGATCGAGCAGGAAATATCCTTCCTTCTTGAAGCCGAGGATGGCCCATTGATGGCGGGTTCCATGGAGGAAGTCTTGACGGACGAGGGCTGGGTCGAGAGAGCTAACCGCGAGAGATATTTCGACCAAGTGAAGCAGGCGCGCGATGCGGTGCTAGAGCGCGTAGGCTCCAAGGATATTCCGATCTATGGAGGCGAGGCGATCGACATCGCCAAGATTGCGAAGCGCATGTATCGCAACTTGAAACAGGACGAGGAGCGGGAGCAAAGGCTGGCACGGGAAGCGACGCTGTTCGAGGCTACCACAGGCATCAATTGCTCGAAAATGTTCGATAGAAACGGCAACTTGAAATCGTTGCAGGCTGCCGGAATCCTCGAGACATTTTTCGACAGCGATGAGATCGGGGGCTTCAAGGCGGGGCAGAGATATTTTTTCGGTCACCCGATAGGGATCTGAGCAGTTCCACGCGTGTGCGGAGAGATCGCTGCTGCAAGGTTGGCCCTATCCGAAAAATCCACTCGCCTTGGCCCACTCCATGACTTTGTCAGCCAGCGGGATTTTTTGCTCGCCATATTCGAAGCGGTGGACAAATTCCAAACCGGCTTCGGCTGGGTCAATGGTGAACAAATCATCTTCTTGCGCAGCGTCGGGGAAGAGCTCCAGAAAAGCCGCACCCGCTGCGGCGGCCATCGCGGGTTCGCGCATGCGATCGACGAGCCAGTTGAGTTGGGTCTTGTCGTTGAGCATCCCAACTGCGCGGACAGCCGCCGGGTTCGCGGCGCGCATCAGACCTCCCAGCCAGGACCGGACTTCCCTCGACTGCGTTGTATTGATCAAAGTACGCAGCGCGGTGAGTGCGTTAGCGTCGTCTGATGCGGCTACGGCCTCAAGATCGGGCCTAACCCGCTCCCCAAATCCAAGCTCTGCGAGTGCGACACCGGCCCAGAAGCGTACCTGGGCATCGCGATCATCGAGCAGCGCCGCGACAACCTGGACAAGCTCGATATGTCGAAGTCTCGCCGTGAGCCTAAGACCGATACACCGCGTCTCTGCGCCAGAGTCCTTTAGCAAACGCAAAAGCGTTCTGCCGGGGTCCATCTTGTGCACGTCGATCGCGTGAGCGGCAAGTTGCCGCTTAACGGGATCCTCGTGCGACACCCACTGTCTGACCCACCTCGCGATCTTGTCCGCTCGATGGATTTCCAACGCGCCAACAAAGCCGTAGGCTGCGTTCCTTTCAGCGCGGAAGAATTCAATCGACTCGTTCAGGCTTTTTTCGTCTTCCAGCTCAATTGCCAGCCATGCACACGTGAAAAGTTCGCCTTTGTCGGGAAAATCGGCCCATTGTTCGATGGCAAATGGCCAAGCCGCCGCGCCGGCGATCCGCAGCGCGTCTAGATGCACCTCAAGCCGGTCGCCAAAGCTCTTTGCCACCTGAACGTCCGGCGGGTCTGCATTCAGCAGCGTATCTCTTTGCGCCCAAAGGAATGCCACCAATTCGACATGCTGACGGAGCACGTCATCAGCCACCCTGTTGGGCCGCGCCTGCGTTGTGACCTGTGGCCCAGTCATCAGTTCAGATTCACGGAGCCACCGCGGATATTGTTCGCACCGCTAGCATGGCTCACGATGTATTTTCCGCGAAGCGAGATATGTCCATCACTGTCAAGTATGAGACTGGACTTTCCGCAGCGAAGTTCGATCCTCTTCGAGGCCTTCAGTCGGACATATTCACCATCGCTGATAACGCGCTGGGCCGCGCGCTTGCGGGCTGGTTCGATGATCGGTCCCATGATGAGCGGACGTCTCGGGTCGCCGTCCTGAAACAGCAACGCCACTTCTGATCCTATCATAGCCTGATTGAGCTCAACCAGGCTTCTGGCCCTCAGCGCCACATCCTCGGGATTGCCGGGAAATACAACCAGCGGACCCTGATCGTCGAAACCAAGGAACAGCCCGATGACCACCCCATAGATACGCTCGACAACTTTGCTCATCGCGACCTCAATTCTCGTTGATCTTCGAGCCCTTCAGGATGATGTCACCCGAGGCCTTGGCGTTGATCTTACCAGATGCCTTCAAGAAAATGTCCTTTCCCTCCACAACGATCGTGCCATCCTTTTTCATGACAACCTTCGAACTTCCGCATGTTAGGGTGATGTCGTCCGCCGCTTCGATCGACAGGCTTTTGCCAGACTTTGTAACCGAGTCTTCCTTGATGTCGGTAAGGCTACCCTTTGCAATCTTGAGCATGAACCCGCCACCAACTTCAGTGGAGTCATTCGACGTGATTTTGGCTGTGCGCGAAGCGCCTACATCGGTGGCCTGTGACGCGGCGATCGCGACGGTCTGGCCAGCACCGATGCTGATGCTCTGATCGGCGCCGATGGTCCAGGTATCGCTCGTGCCTATGTTGTGCGTCTGGCTGATGCCCACGGTCATTGAGCGTGTCGCGCCGATGGTATTGGTCTGCACCGCACCCACGGTTCGGGTCTCGGAGGCCCCAACGGTATCGACCCGCGCCGCGCCAACAGTCACCGTCTGCACGATCGCCACGGTCTGCGTGTGATTAGCGCCGATCGTCTCGGTCGAGTTGGAGCCGATGCTTATCGTCTCGTTCGAACCCACCGTCAGCGAGCGGTTGACGCCGACGGTCTCGGTGTCGTTGTTGCCGATATTGGTGGTCTGGTCGACGCCGACCTTGACCGTCTTGTTGTTGCCGACGTCCTCGTCGAGGTTGTGACCGACGGAGTGCTTGGCGTCGTGGTCTATGCGGTCGGACTGGTCGTGCTGGACCAGCTTCTGGCGATCATTCTTGATCAGAAGGTGATGGTCCTTCTGCGCCTGGAAATTGACCAGTTCGGAGCCGGCCTTGTCCTCGAACATCAGCTCGTTGTAGCCGCCACCGCCCTTCGACGAGTTGGATTTCCAGCCCGACTGCGTGGCGTTGCCGGGCAGCCCGTAGGGCGGCATCTGCGAGGCGTTGTAGACCCGGCCGGTGATGATCGGCAGATCCGGATTGCCTTCGATGAAATCGACGATCACTTCCTGGCCGATGCGGGGAATCTGGATGAAGCCCCAGCCGCTGCCGGCCCAGGTCTGCGACACGCGCACGAAGCAGGAGCTCTTCTGGTCCTTCTTGCCCAGGCGGTCCCAGTGGAACTGCACCTTCACCCTGGCATATTTGTCGGTGAAGATTTCCTCGCCGGACGGACCGACGACCGTCGCCGTCTGTGGCCCGCGCATGATCGGCCGCGTCGTGATGCGCGGTGGCCGATAGGCGACTGAAGTCGGCGCCACGCCGAGCACGACCTTGAAATTCTCGCCATCGGTGTCGACGCCGGCGCGGTAGCCCGGATCGAACAGCCGGTATTCGGCGCTGACGACCAGATACTCCTTGTTCTGGTCTTTGCGCGGAAAGCCGTCGAGCTTGAAGGTGCAGCCGGAGAACAGGCCGCGCACGGTGCCGACGGCGGCAATGCGCATATGCGCCGCCTGGATTTCTTCGCGCCTGATCGCCGCCAGGCTGTCGCCGCGGCCGACTTCCAGATGCGCGCCGGGGTGGCGATAGTTCTCGCCGGCAGCCTGCTTGTGGCCGAAGGGCTGTGCCGACTTCGCCATCAAATCGGCGGCGGGCTTCTCGAAATCATAGTCGGTGTGGGCATAGGCGCCGGGGCGCACCGCGCTGCCTGGAATCCAGTCGGTGATGTACTCGACGTCGCGGCGCGAGCCCTGCCCTTCGAACTGATAGAGCACCGTCTCATAGCCCGGCGCTGGCTTCAGCTTGCTCATGGCGTCGGCCAGGATCAGTGTGTGCTCACCCTCGGCATGCTCGAAGAAGTACATTATGCCTTCATGCTCGAGCAGCCGCTGCACGAAATCGAGGTCGCTCTCGTCGTACTGCACGCAATATTCGCGCGGCGGATAGGAGCCCTGCAAGCGCTTCTCGAACTTGGCGATGCCGCCATATTTGGAGAAAATCTCCTCCACGATCTCGACGGCAGTCTTGTCCTGGAAGATGCGGCAGTCGGTGGTATTGCCGAGGAACCACAGCCACGGCCTGACGACCGCCTCATAGTGAGCCAGCCGATCTTCGATGCGGGTAAGGCGAAACTCGGCGATGAGGCCGCTGAACCAGCGCTTGGGGTCGGCCTCCCCTTCGATCGAAACGGTGCCGCCCAGCATCTTCAGCGGGTCGACATCGGCATTGGTCGAGACAAATCCAACGGTGTAGGCAAGGCAGCGGCTGATCTCGTCGCGGCCGACGAGATGCGTAAAGGTCAACAGCTCGGCGCCGACCGGCGTCTGCACAAGCGCGGCGCGTTGTTCACTCGGCATGGGTCGTGCCCCTCCTGAGCGCTAGTGTGGCAGGTTCGAAGCCCTTCTTGTGTTAACGACCTCACGTTCAGGGATATTTCGCAACTTGCCACCCAAGCCATGTTGAGCCTACCACATGTTCTATGGCAGACCAAAGAGGACAAGCGGCAGGCCGTTGCTGTTTGCGCCGCTTTCGCCAGTGTGAAACGCCGCTCTCCCGCTGTGCCCGCAAGCTGCTAGACTGTGGCACATCGGATCAATGGAAACGGCAGCGGTCGACGGTCCATAGCGCATGTTCATCAGTCTGCAGATCAGCAATGTCGATGTCCTGCCTGCCGGGCTGCCGCCCGGATACGCATCGCGCGACCGCGGCTTCGAGATTGGGCGGGAGAACTGTGCCTGGACCTTGCCCGATCCGGACAAGTTCATCTCCGGCCGGCATTGCGAAATCCGCTACGAAGGCGGCGCTTTTTTTCTCCACGACGTCTCGCGCAACGGCACATTCGTCAACGGGTCGAGCCAGCGCCTGACCGACCCGCACCGGTTGGCGCAAGGTGACCGGCTCCGGATCGGCCGCTATATCGTCTCGGTATCGATCGATGACGGGAACCCAGCCTTCGGTGGCCATGGTTCGACGCAACGGCAGATGCCCGTTGGATCCTTTCCAGACCATGCCGCATCGCCACGGTCACCGACCGCGCCGCCCGCTTCGCTCTCCAGCCGGCCGCAGCAAGCCGACGAGATCCTGCGCGCGATTGCCGCCGGCGCCGGCATTCCGCCAGAGGTGCTTTTGCTGCGCCAGCCGCAGGAGGTGGCCGGCGAGATCGGCGCGGTGCTGCGCATCGTCGTCGACGAACTGGTGCTGCTGTTGAAGGCGCGCGCCGCCGCGAAAGTCCTGGCCAAGACCAGCGACCGGACCATGATCAATTCCGCCGACAACAATCCGCTGAAGTTCGTGCCCGGGACAGACGAAATCCTCGACATCATGTTCGCGCGGCGTAGATCCGGCTATCTCGATGCCCGGCACAGCATCGAAGACGCTTTCCACGACCTCAAGACGCATGAATTCGCAACCTTCGCCGCCATGCAGGCGGCGCTGTCGCGGTTGCTTGACGATCTGTCGCCCGAGGCGATTGCGAAAAAACTGCCGCCATCCTCCTTTGCCTCGAAGAAGACGCGCGCCTGGGACGCACTGGTCGCGACCTGGCGGGCCAAGGAGGAAGCGCACGAGAACGGCATGCTGGACATATTCCTCACCTATTTCAGCGAAGCCTATGCCAAGGCCGCCAAGCAGAAGACCGGCAAGGGCTAAGCCCGCGCACTTCTGAAGACACCGTGAAGGCCGACCCGGGCACCGGCCGGCGACCAAAATTGCGCCGGGTTTCCATCGCAACCTTCTGAGACTACGATCACATACGACGATTGAGCACGCGGGTACGGTTGGTCGACCTCGGGGGTCTGCGGCACATGTCATGTCACGGCGAGATAGCGTCCTGCGGTCCGCGTTTGCGCGGACATGGCGCTGTGCGTCGCGGCGCGCGGGCGTAGAGGCAGGGATCGGCGATGAGCTCGAAGGATGATCCTTTCGATCCGACCGGCAAAACCGTCATCCGCCCCAGCCGCCCCAATCCCGGCCGCAAGCAAAAGACGGTTCTCGCCCGCGATGCGCCGGCCCCCGGCAGTACGGTGATCGCCCCTGCCAGCGTCCCCGAACCCACGGTTTTCGATCCCAACGCCGGCCGCCAGCCGCCGTCCGACGTCACGGGGACGGTGATCTATCAGGGAACGCCCTTCGCCAACGCGCCGGCCGATCCGCCCGTTCACGGCTCAGCCGGGACGGCGGGGAAAACGCCATGGGATGCGCTGCTCGGCGCCAGCGATGCCGTCGATTATGGCGCGGCCAACCCGATCGTCGCTGCCGCGGCGCCCTTGCTGATACTGCTTGGGCATCTGCGGCTGATGGCTGTCGAAAGACCGGCCGAGCCGCTGGCGCAGCATGTCGCCGGCCTGATCGAGGATTTCGACCGCAAGATCGCCAGGACCGATACCTCGGAAGAGGATGCGCGCATCGCCAGCTATGTGCTTTGCGAAACCGCCGACGATATCGTCGCCAATCTGCCCGGTTCCAGCCGGGATGCGTGGGCGCAGCACGCCATGCTGCAGCGCTTCTTCCAGGTCAAACCCACCGGCGCCGGTTTTTTCCAGGCGCTGAACACGGTGCTGGCGACGCCGGAACCTCATCGTAATCCCATCGAGCTGATGCATGTCTGCCTGTCGCTTGGCTTCGAAGGCCAGTATCGCGGCCAGCCGCGCGAGAGCCTCGAACGGGTCCGCCGCGACGTCTACGAGACATCAGCCTATTTCCGCGTCCTCGGTGACGACGACATCTCGCCGCGCTGGCAAGGCTTGTCGGTCACATCGGCGCAAGGCTCCAGGCGGGTTCCGCTCTGGGCCATAGCCGCTGCAACCGCGGCAGTTTTGACCGCAGCCTTTTTCACGCTGCGCGTGCTCATCACCAATGATGGCGAGGCTGTTGCCGGCGAGTTGCTGGCGCTCAATCCGGCGACGCCGGTCACCATCGAGCGCACCGGTTTCGTGCCGCTGACCGAGGAGGTGAAAGTCGTCGCAGCGCCAACGACGATTGCGCAGGTCGATCGCATCCGCACTGCCTTGGCCAAGGAGATCGAAGGCGGCGGCGTCAGCGTCGGCACCAAGGGTGATTTCATCATCGTGGAAATCAGCAACGCCCTGCTGTTCCAGTCGGGACGAGCCGAGGTCAAGCCGGAGTTCGAGCCGGTGGCCGCCAGCATCGCGGCGGCTCTCGACGCGGAGCGCGGGCCGATCCGGATCGTCGGCCACACCGACAACGTCAAACCGAAGAAGACCAGCGTCTTCAAATCGAATTTCGACCTCTCCGTCGCACGTGCCCAGTCGGTGGAAAAGATGATCGCAGCGCATTTCAGCGATCCGTCGCGGACAAAGGTCGAGGGCAAGGGCGAGGACGAGCCCATCGCCGACAATGCAACGCCGGACGGCCGCGCCAAAAACCGCCGTGTCGATGTAATGATCCCGCGGGAGGAGATGCTGTGACCGGCTGGCTGCTGCGCATCTTCAGCGCGCTCGCGCTCGCCGGCTTTGCCGCCGCGGTCTGGTACGCCGGCCCGTTAATCCGCTTTGCCGGCGCCCGGCCGTTGGATCCCATCTGGCTTCGGGCAGCGATCATCGGCATCGTCGTCGGAACGGTGGCGATCATCTATGCAATCCGGTTCTGGCGCAGGCGCAAGGCGCAGAAGGCGCTGGAGGCCGCCATGGCCAGCGCCGAGGATGACGGCAGCGATGCAAAGGTGCTGGAAGCTCGCATGAACGAAGCAGTCGCGACGCTCAGGCAGTCGAGCGGCAAGCGCAACTTCCTCTACGACGTCCCCTGGTACATCGTCATCGGCCCGCCGGGCGCCGGCAAGACCACCGCGCTGGTCAATTCCGGCCTGAACTTTCCGCTTGCCGGGTCGGGCCAGGCGCAGCCGGTGGCGGGTGTCGGCGGTACGCGCAATTGCGATTGGTGGTTCACCGACGAGGCGGTGCTGATCGACACGGCCGGGCGCTACACGACGCAGGATTCCCATGCATGGACCGACAGCAAAAGCTGGCTGGCGTTCCTGTCGCTGCTCAAGCGGCACCGGACGCGTCAGCCGATCAATGGCGTCATCCTGGCGATCAGCCTTGCCGATCTGATGGCGGACGGCGAGCAGGCGGCCCGTGTCGCCAAGATCCGCAGCCGCCTGCAGGAAATCCACGAGGTCCTGAAGGTCCGCTTTCCCGTCTACGTGCTGTTCACCAAGGCCGACCTGGTCTCCGGATTCATGGAATATTTCGGCGGTTTCGACGAAGCACGCCGGAGCAAGGTGTGGGGCGCGACCTTCCAGACCGCCGAGCGCGGCCTGAACATGGTCGCAGAAGCGCCAGCCGAATTCGACGCGCTGGTGAAGCGCCTGACCGAAGAGATGAGCGAGCGGCTGCAGGCGGAGACCGATCCGGTCGCGCGCATCGCCATTTTCGGCTTCGCCGCGCAGCTCGGTGCGCTGAAAGGCCGGATCGTGAATTTCCTCGAGGGCGTTTTCGAGCCGACGCGCAAGCAGCTGAACGCCCCCCTGCGCGGCCTGTATTTTTCTTCCGGCACGCAGGAAGGCACGCCGATCGACCAGTTGCTGGGCAGCATAGGCCGCAGTTTCGGCAGGAATGCCCAGGCGCATCTTTCCGGCACCGGCAAAAGCTTCTTCCTGCACGATCTGTTGAGCCGCGTCATTTTCGCCGAGTCCGGCTGGGTGTCCTATGACAGGGCGGCCGACAGGCGCGTTGCGATCGCCCGCTACGCCGGCCTGACAGCGATCGCGGCCATAGCGATCGCCGCGCTTGGCGTTCTCGGCCTGAGCTTTACGACCAACAAATCGCTGGTCGCCGCGACCGGCCAGGCGGCAGGCCAATACCGCGCGACAGCCGCGCCGCTGCTGGCCAGCACGACGGTGTTGGATGCCGACCTCGAAACCGTCATCGGCGCGCTCGATGCGCTGCGCGGCCTGCCGGCCGGCTACGATACGAGAGACCAGCCCACCCCGGCCACGGCGACGTTCGGCCTCAGCCAGCGTGAGCGTATCCTTTCGGCTTCCGAGACTGCCTACCGGCAAGGGCTGGAGCGGATGTTCCGCTCGCGCCTGCTGTTCCAGCTCGAACGCACGATCGAGGCCAGGATGGCCGATCCGATGGCGCTGTACGAGCCGTTGAAGATTTACCTGATGCTGGGCGGCAAGGCGCCGAAAGTGGATGACGAGCTGGTCGTCACCTGGCTGAAGCGGGACTGGGAACAGAACCGCTATCCCGGCGCCCACAATCGCGACGGCCGGGCGCAACTGGAGAAGCATTTGCGCGCCATGCTGGCGCTCGACGATGACCAGGATCCCTCGTTCGAACTCAACCGCGCGCTGGTCGAATCCGCCCAGCGCTCGCTCGGCCGCATGAGCCTTGCCGATCGCGCCACCGCGCTCATCCAGTCGGCCACCTATGCGGCGGCGCTGGACGATTTTTCGGTGTCATCGCAAGCCGGCGCGGAGGCGCCGATGCTGTTCGAGCGCAATGACGGAAACGATCTCGCCGGCCTTCGCGTCCCCGGTCTCTACACCCATGCCGGCTTCGACTTCTATCTGGCGCAACTTGCCAGGAGCGCGCAGGCGCTGGTCGACGATCAATGGGTGATCGGCTCGAGCGGCGAGCAAGGCGGTTTCGACCAGGAATTGCTCAAGCTCGGCCCGGAGCTGCTCGATCGCTATGGCAAGGGCTTTGCGGCGGCGTGGAACGAGGTGCTCGACAGGTTGAAGTTCAAGGAAATGGCCGCCGACAAACCGCAATATCTGGCGCTGTCCGCAGCGGGATCACCGAGTTCGCCGCTGATGCAGCTGTTCGAGGCGATCGCGCGCGAAACAGCTTTGACGCAAGAGCGCAATCCGGCTGCGCCGTCTCAAGACAGTGGCCAGGAAATCGCGGCACGCGCCAAGGGCCTCGCCCGCATCGGCATCGAGCTTGCAGCGCGCAAATCGCAGAGCAGGGCCGGGACCGCCTTTGTCAGTACGCAGAACCAGGATCCCGGCGCCAACATCGAAGCCCAGTTCCGGTCTTTCCAGGCTTTGGTGGCCGGGGCGCCGGGGCAGCGGCCGCTCGACGCCCTCACCCAGAATTTCCGCGAAATCTATCAGAGCGTGCGGCTGGCCGCCGATGTCCCCGCCCAGACGGACCAGGCCAACGCCAATCTGCAGCTGCAGATCTCGACGTTACGCGCCAATGCTTCGCGGCTGCCGAAGGCGCTGGCCAGGATGGTGAGCGCGGCGGCGGACGATTTCGAGGGCACCGTCGCCGAAACGTCGACCACGCGTCTCAACGAGATGCTGGAGGAGACCGTCGGCCGTCCGTGCGAAGAGGTGATTGCCGGGCGCTTTCCATTCGCCCCCGCCGGCACCGACGATGTCGCCATGGCGGATTTTGCCAGATTGTTTTCTCCGGGTGGGGTTCTCGACCGGTTTTTCGCGCAGAACCTGGCGTCGCTGGTCGACATGAGCGGCCAGGACTGGGACTGGAAACAGGACACCAGGTTCGGCCGCAATCTGGCGAAATCGACGCTGAAGAACTTTCAGCTCGCGGCACAAATCCGCGCGGCTTTCTTTCCGCTCGGCGGGCCGGTGCCGTCGATCAACATCACCTTCACGCCGCTGTCGCTGCATGGCGATGCCGACATGGCGCTGCTCAATATCGACGGCCAGGTGCTGCAGGCCACCCAAGCCGGCAACACGCCGGGCCTGATTCCGTGGCCGGGCAAGACCGGTTCGGCCAGTCTCAGCCTGACGCCGGAGCTGCCCGGCCGCGAGTCCGCAATCAAGTTCGACGGTCCCTGGGCGTTGAAACGATTGCTGGACAAGGGGCAGGTCACCGCCAATGGCGACAGTCTCGAAGCGCATTTCCTCATCGGCGGGCGCGATGTCGCCTACACGATCAAGACCGGGGAGGACGGTAATCCGTTCACGCTGCCGGCGCTCTCCGCGTTCAGCTGTCCGAAGGCTTTCTGATTGCATGGCAGGACCAAAGATTGCAGGACGCAGAGACAGCGGCGGCACCACACCGTCCGTCATCAGCGGCTTAGATTTCGATACTCTAATGAATGGGGCTGTGGCAGACTGGCCAGGCACGTCAGCCAAGGCGTTGCGGAGCGTAGGCAAGTGAACGATGCCGCCTTTGAGAGCTACGGCGTGAGCCACAAGGGCTGCGTGCGCGACCACAATGAGGACAGCTTTCTGGTCGAGCCGCAGATCGGCCTCTGGGTGGTGGCCGACGGCATGGGCGGGCACGAGGCCGGAGAAGTCGCTTCGGCAAGCATTGTCGAGCATCTGGCGACGATCGGCATCGCCAGTTCGGCGCCGGATCTGCGCGCCCGCTTTGAGGATCGGCTGAACCGGGCGCATGCCGAGATTCGCCGGATTTCGCGCTCACGCGGCGTGACCATCGGCTCCACCGTTGCCGCACTGCTGGCCATGGACGGCAGGTTCGCCTGCCTGTGGTCGGGCGACAGCCGCGTCTATCTCGTGCGCAACGCCGCGATCTCGCAGATTTCGCGCGACCACACCGAGGTGCAGGAACTGCTCGACAGCGGCGCGATCAGCGCAGCCGAAGCGGAGAACTGGCCGCGCCGCAACGTCATCACCCGCGCCATCGGCGTCAACGACGAAATCGCCATCGACTTCCAGCAGGGAGAGACCCTTGCCGGCGACATCTTCATCCTCAGCACGGACGGGCTGACGGCGCATGTCAGTGACGCGGAAATTGCGGCAGCAGTGCTCTCGGCAGCGCCGCAGGCTGCCTGCGAAAAGCTGCTTTCCATGGTGCTTGAGCGCGGCGGCACCGACAACGTCACCATCGTTCTGGTCAAGATCAGAGACAAAGGCAATGGCCTGTCCCGAGCAGGAGGCCACGACCGATGAGCTCCGACGACAAGACCCGGCTATTGCCCAACATGGCGGATACCAGCGTCGGCACGCAGCTCAGCGGCATCTACGAGCTCGACGAACGCATCGCGTCGGGCGGCATGGGCGAAGTCTATCGCGGCCACAACATCCAGACCGGCGATCATGTCGCGATCAAGATCGTGCTGCCGGAATTCGCCCGCGATCAGACGATCCTGTCGCTGTTTCGCAAGGAAGCCTCGATCCTCAACCATCTGTCGCATGACGCGGTCGTGCGCTACCACGTCTTCACCATAGATCCCGGCATCGGGCGGCCCTATCTGGCGATGGAATTCGTCGACGGCCAGTCGCTCTACGACATCATGCGCGGCGGGGCGATGGCGACTCCGGATGTGCGCAAACTGTGCCACCGGCTGGCCTCGGGCCTGAGCGCCGTGCACCAGGCCGGCGCCATCCACCGCGATCTTTCGCCCGACAACATCATCCTGCCGGGAGGCCGGGTCGAGCGGGCAAAAATCATCGATTTCGGCATTGCGCGATCGGCCGCGGTCGGTGGCGAGACGCTGATCGGCGGCAAGTTCGCCGGAAAATACAACTATGTTTCTCCCGAGCAGCTCGGGCTCTATGGCGGCGAGGTCAGCGAACAGTCCGACATCTACAGCCTGGGGCTGGTGCTGGCGGCGGCGCTGCGCGGCAAGCCGATCGACATGGGCGGCTCGCAATACGAGATCGTCGAAAAACGGCGGACCGTGCCTGATCTCTCCGGCATCGATGCCGATTTCAGGGACATTGTCGAAGCGATGCTGCAGCCTGACCCGGATGATCGACCGGCCAGCATGGCCGAAATCGCCCGGTTGACGCGCGACGACAGCGACGCGACCTTGCCGCCGGCCTCGCTTGCGCCCCGGCCCGGCCTGCCGCGAACCGGGCAAACCGCCGGGCCTGTTTCGAAGATCGGGGACTCGCCGGCCCAAGGCTTCGGTTCGGCCCCGCCAAGCGGCACGGCGGAGCCGTCTTTCGTGCCGCACGTGCGCCCAGCGCACCTGTCGCAGCCGAAACCGGCTGCTGAAACTCCCAGACGAGCAAGCACACCGCCGAAGCGTGCTACTACAGGCAGAAATCTGACGATCGCGGTGCTGTCGGCGGTGGCCGTGGTATCGCTTGGAGGGCTCTATGCATCGGGTATCGTGGGATTCGGAGACCGGCCTCGCGTCACCGACACCGGCAAGCCGCTCCAACCCGAACTGACAAAGCCGATCGTCGCTGACAAGCCCGTTCCGGACACTGCGCCGGTCGAGAAGACGGTGCCAAAGACGCAACCAGCGGAGACTGCGGCTGAAGATCAGGCCAAAGCGCCGGTCGAGCCGCAGCCGACGCCACCAGTCGCGTCGAGCGCTACGGCCCCGCAGCCGGCCGAACCGACCGACAAGACCGTCGCGCTGCAACCGCCATCCGGCCCGTCGAAGCCCGATGCCGCGAAGAACCCGGAGCCTGTCAGCACGCCGGTAGAGCCCAAGGCGACAGCCCCAGAGCCAGCCACGCAAACACCTGAACCGACGGCCGAGGCCCCCAAACCCACAGCACCGACGCCGCAACCCACCGCTCAACCGCCCGAGCCCAAGGCGCAGGCGCCTGAACCGACCGCGCAGGAGCCCAAGCCGGACATGCAGGCGCCTGAACCGACCGCGGAGCCTAAGCCGAGCCAGCCCGATATTGCCAGCGGCGAGCAGGCCGACAAGCCGGCAGAGCCCGTTGCCATGAACGTGCCCAAGCCGGAGGTGCCGCCACCGGCCGATGCGGCCGCGGAGCGGGTCACCTGGGTACGCGCCTTCAATGGTGGTGACTGTTTTTTTGCGACGGTGACGTCGGCCGCCGACAAGGGTGTCGCGATCGAGGGCTTCGGCACGTCGGTGCCACCCTTCGAACAGTTGCTTGGGGAATTCCAGGCGAAGTTCCATGTCGAGCCGGATATCAGCGTCCGCCTTATCCAGCCCCCGCAATGCGGGATCACCGGCTTCCTGCGTTTCATGGGCGCGAGCACGGCCGACAGGCCGCAGCTTGTCCTCGACCAGACATCGGTGCCGGACGGCTCGCCGATCGACGGCACGCTGGTGACGCATGGCGGGCTGGTGTCGAGCGTGTTCCTGATCGACCACAGGGGCATCGCCTTCAACCTCGACGACCATGTTGTCGTACAAGCCGACAAGGCGACCTTCTCGATCCCGATCGGGCTCGGCGCCGCCGACAAGGCGGCTGGCAAGGCGTTGCCGCAGATCATCATGGTGATCACCGGGCCGCAGGACATTAAGGCGGCGGACTTCACAACGCCGACGCCGGCCTCGGTGCTGTTGCCCAGGATACTCGACGAGATCGGCGCCAGGAGTTCGGCATTTTCGGCGACCGCCAAATATTTCCGCCTCGGCGGCTAGCACGACGCCGATGCAACGTCGTCGCCGAGATCCCGTCCTGCTTGCCCGGAACGTGCGGGTGAAGCTCGCCGCGAGCGCGGTCGCGACGCTGTTGCTGGCGCTTCTTTCCACCGGGCAAGCGCGCGCCGAATTCACCGTCTGCAACCAGACGCTCGACGTCGTCAATCTTGCCGTCGGCCAGAAGGTCGACGATGCCGACCAGACCGATGGCTGGTGGACCATCGGCGCCAATCAATGCGTCAACGTCATCCGCGAGGAGCTGACCAACCGCTACATCTACATCTACGCGACGGATGTGTTCGGCCACGCCATTCTGGCAGGCTCCACCGACATGTGCATCGAGCGGCGGCGGTTCTCGATCCGCGGCATCGATGAATGCTGGCAGCGCGGCCATATCGCGGCGAAGTTTCTCGAAGTCGACACCCAGGAACAGGTGCGCTGGACCTTCTTCCTGACCGGAAGCGCGCCGTGACGCACAGCATCGACACCAGCTTCAAAGCAAAGAAGCAGGCGCGCGCCGCGCTGCGCAGGCGCAGGATCTGGCTCGGGCTGGCGGCTGGCCTGGCGACAATCGTCCTCGCCGCGATCGCCACCGGCTTTTATCTTACCGCCGACTACTGGTCGTTCGGCGACGAAGACGAGGAACTGCACGCCGTCGAAGGCTCGGACGACGTGCCGGCCGACGCATCGGTCTACGTGCCGGCCATCATCGACCTTGCCGGCGACCCGATGTGGATCACACTGGCGCCGGAGGCGGGCGCTGCCAAGAGCCGCGGGATGCCGCGCCCGGCGGAGCTCGACCAGGCCGGCATCTCCCCTCAGATCATGGTTCTCTCCGACGTGATGCTGAGCGCCAGCGAAAAATTCATGACGACGATCCCCTCGACGCAAGAGGATTTCGCTTTCTTTCAGGCGCAGCGGAAGACTGCGGTCGCGCCACCCGCCGAACCCAGCGATCCGCAGAATGACCTGCAGAACGATCTTCAACCATCGCCCGGCGCGGACGGGGCTCCGGCGGCCTCCGGCCCAGCTCCTGACCCGCAGGTCGCTCCGGGTGCATCGGCGGCGGCCGATGACCCCGAGGCCGGCTGGGGCGAGACCATCGATGAGGGCGAAGCAGCACTCCCCGCCTTTCAGAAGACACCGGTCGAAAACAACACCAGCGTTGCCACCGTCAGCTCGGAATACCAGCGCTTCGAGGCGACCGAGGACATTTTCGTGAAAATCCTCAACGACCGCAGCCTGGACAGCGTGGCGCTCGATGCGCATTTTTCCGCCGACGACGCAAAGCTTGCCGGCGAGGGGCTGAAGGCGCTGTTCGACAAGGACGGCCTGCAGCCTGGCTATGTCGTGGCGATGCGCGGCTTCAGGCCGACGCGCGAGACCACGACGATGTCGCTGATGCAGGTCTCGATCTACGCCAGGAACGTCTTTGTAGGCACGCTGACACGCAACGCGGCCGGCGCCTTCGTGTCGGGCGTCGACCCGTGGGTGCGCGAGGACCTGTTCAATTATTCGGGCGCCGAGACCGAAGGCACGCAGAAACGGCAATACCGCCTGCTCGACGCGATCTACTCGACGGCGGCCCGCAACAATGTGCCGAGCGGCGTCATCGGCGAAGCCATCATGTATCTGTCGCGCGGACAGGATCTGGATGCTTTCGCCAGCGAGGACCAGCGCCTTGTGCTGATCTATTCGCAGACGCCGCGTGGCAAGAACGAGACCGACGGACGGGTGCTCTATGTCGGCATCCAAGGCACGCAAAAGAGCCTCGATTGTTTCGTTTTCCAGCAGAGCGACGGCCAGTTTTCCTGCGTCTCGGGCGATGACCAGGTGCGCTCGCTGACGGTGGCCAACGGCATGGTGACGCCGGTCAACGGAGTCATGACGTCGACCTTCGGGCCGCGCAAGCATCCGATCCTGGGCGTTGTTCGCATCCACAAAGGCGTCGACTGGGCAGCACCCGTGGGGACCCCGATCGCCGCAGCCTTCGACGGCGAGATCATCTTCCAGGGCGACGGCGGCGGCTACGGCAATGTGGTCAAGATCGCCCATGGCGGCGGCCGCGAGACGCGCTACGCGCATATGTCGAAATTCGCCATTGCCAGCGGTGTCGGCACCAAGGTGAAGGCCGGCGACATCATCGGCTATATCGGCACCACCGGCCTGTCGACCGGGCCACATTTGCATTTCGAACTCTACCAGAGCGGTCAGGCGATCGATCCCCTCGGAACAGTGACCGCTGCAATCGCCGTCACTTCCAGCGATCCCGCCGTCGAAACGCTGACCGACCGTATCGTCCACGTCGAATCGGGCGGTAGCGCGCGGGCCAAGAACCCGCTGTCTTCGGCGACAGGCGCCGGCCAGTTCATATCCAAGACCTGGATCCGGATGATGAACACCTATCGTCCCGAACTCGCGCGATCGCTGTCGACCGCAGACCTGCTCGCTTTGCGCTACGACGCCACCATCTCGCGTGAGATGGTGCGCAATCTGGCGCGCGAGGGCGAAGCCTATCTCAAGGCGCGTGGCCACCAGATCACCGCCGGCCGGCTCTATCTCTGCCATTTCCTCGGTATGGAAGGCGCCCATCAGGTGCTGGCGTCGCCGGGATCGGCGCAGTTGAGCGCCGTGCTCGGCTCGTCCGTTATCCAGGCCAACCCGTTTCTTGCCGGCAAGACCGCCAGCTACGTCGTCGACTGGGCGGAACGGAAGATGGGCCGCAAATTGCCGACGCCCGCCACCACCGATGCGGGCCAGCAGACGACGACGGAAGTCCGCCAGACATCGCCGGAGTTCGAAAAATACAAGCAGGCGATAACGGCACTGGTCGGCTCGATCCAAAATGCTCTTGAGCCGGGCTAGAGCTGGCAGTTCGCCCCGGCTTTCGCCAAGCCGATTGGTTCTGAGGCCGGCGAATGGTATGTTTGCGGATATTTGGGAAGGTTTTTGGGTCCTTGTGAACCAAAACTGTGGCTGGGATCACATACGCCCAACAGCCATTTTGGCAGAAGCGATACACTCGCTGGTGAAATTTAGCATGCGCAGCCATCAATAACGCGCCCCATTGGGGCGGAGGGCCGATCCCATGAAAGCGTTTGCCGTCCTTTTGAGCGGAATTGTTCTGTTAGTGCTGACCGCGCTTGGCACCGTCCAGGCGGCGGCGCCGGATGCCGGTGGCGTCAAACGCGTCGCGCTGGTCATCGGCAACAGCAAATACGTCCATGCCGTCGAATTGCCCAATCCGGCCAATGACGCGCATCTCATCGCATCGACGCTGCGCAATGCCGGCTTCGAGGTGATCGAGGGTGTCGACCAGGACAATGCCGGCATGCACAGCCTGATCAGCAAATTCACCGAGCGGTCCTACGATGCCGACCTCGCCGTAATCTTCTACGCCGGCCACGGCATGCAGGTGGACGGCAAGAACTTTTTGATCCCGGTCGACGCCGAACTGACGTCACCTGCCTATCTCAAGACCCGCACCGTCCAGATCGACGACTTCATGGCCGCATTGCCACCCGACCCGGCGGTCGGCGTCATCATCCTCGATGCCTGCCGCGACAATCCGCTGGCACGCACACTGGCGGCCGCGATGCCGAAGACCCGCTCCACCGCGCTGGGCACCGGCCTGGCGCCGATCGACCCTAAATCAGAGGGCGTCGGCACCGGCGGCATCCTGATTGCCTATGCCACCGACCCGGGCGCCATCGCCTTTGACGGCAACGGCGTCGACAGCCCCTACTCGACCGCGCTCGCCAGGCACCTGACCGAACCCGGCGTCGAGATCCAGAGCGCGCTGACGCGGGTGCGCGGCGAAGTGGCCGAGACCACGCAAGGCCGCCAGCGGCCATGGCACAACGCATCGCTGGGCCGCGAGGTCTTCCTTGGCAAACCGGCCGCCCAAGCCGCGCCGATGGTAAGACCGGCCGCCGATGACGCGAACGCCGCGGCAGCGCCCGCCCCTGCTCTCGTCACCAGCGAACCGCCTTCGTGGGAAGTCGAGCAGCGGCTTTGGGACGAGGCCTCGAAGCGCAACACCGCGCCATTCTACGAAGCCTATCTCGAACAGTTCCCGAATGGCCGCTTCGCGACGGTGGCGCGGCTCAACATCGACTCGCTGAACGATCCGAAAGCCCAGGAACGGGAAGTCGCCGCGCTTGCTGCCGAAGAAGCGAACTCGGGTTCTGCCGTACGCACCTCGGTCGGCATTTCGGACGACATGAAGAAGGTGCTGGGCACCGAGGCGACGGAGAACGCGATCGGTCTCGATCGCCAGGGCCGCATCGACCTGCAATTGCGCGTCGAGGCGCTGGGCAACGAGCTTGGCCGCGTCGACGGCAATATCGGCGCCAAGACCCGGCAAGCGATCGGCGACTGGCAAGAGGGGAACGGGCTGCCTCCGACCACCTTCCTGACGCGCGAGCAACTGGCGTTCCTGGTTGTCCAGACGGATCCGATGATGGAGGCCGTTCGTGCCAAGCACGAGGCCGACCAGGCCGGCGTGGACAAGCAGAAGAAACAGGTGGTGCAGAAGGCCCGCACGCTGAAGCCGGTGGCGGAAAAGCCACGCAAGAAGCAGTACGCCCAGAAGCCGCGCCGGCAACAGCAGTTCGTGCAGAAAAGGCGCAACCGCGAGGTCGTGCGCGAGGATGAACCGCCGCCGCGGGACAACAATGATTTCCTGACCAAGGCGCTGATCTTCGGCACCGGCGTAGCGGTCGGCGGCGTGCTCAAGAACTGATCGATCATGTCAAACAATAAAAGCGCCGCGTGTCCGTTGGACGCGCGGCGTTGTGTTTGACGACGGCCGGAAGACGCACCCGCGAAGCTACTGCGCCTTGATCCGCATCTCGACCCGCCGGTTGACGGGATCGTAGGGATCGGGATTGCGTGGATTGGCCTCGCCGAGACCGACCGCCTTGATGCGGGTGGATTCGATGCCGTTGGATTCGAGGAAGGCGGTGACCGATTGCGCCCTGCGCTGCGACAGGCCTTCATTGTAGGTCGCCGAGCCGGATGCGTCGGTATAGCCTTCGACGACGAAGGACAGCTTGCTCAGCCGATCGTCCTTCAGCGCCTTGGCGAATTCGTCGAGTTCGCTGCGCGCCTTGGCGTCGAGCTCGGACGAATCCAGGCTGAAATTGATCAGCATATCGAGGCCGGTCTTCTCCGGAGGCTTTTCTTTCTGGCTGGTCTTGCTCTTGCACTCGTCCTCGGTGCCGACACAAATCCCGCGTGCCGCGCCGTGATCGATAGCGCCGGCAAAGAACTTCACGATGTCTTCCGATTTCTGAAGTGGGTCGGCATAGACGTGCGTCGAGAAAAGCACGGTCGCCAATGCCAAGACTGAAATGTGCCGCTGCATAACGGTTACTCCCGTTTCGAGCATCCGATTTTCACTCAGGCCCGATCCATGGATCCGGGCCAACTCTTCCTGTTCGACAATGATCTGTCGAGATCACGGTCGGCTGTGGAATATACCAAACCGTGAGGCGTTTGTCTGTGAACAACGTCATGGACATGTGGTGGTCGACAGCCTTGACCCGCGCCTCGCAGGCGGGTTGAGTGAGGGCTGGGGGAGGATAACAGCAGCGATGGTCAACGGGCTTCGATTCCAGACCGCACGCGATCTCTTCGCCGCGAACACGGCTGTCGCCCGGGACATGACGGCTGTTCCGACCGACCAACCCTCGCTCGAGTTCTGCCGCCGGCTGATGGCCGGGCGCATCCCGGAGGAAGCGATTACCTTTTGCGCCTATCTCCTGCCTGACCGGGCCGCAATCTGGTGGGGCCATGAGTGCCTGGGGCATCTGACCGAGCTGCTCGAAGAGCAGGACCTCGCAACGCTGGCACTGATCCAGGAGTGGGTCGGCGACCCCAACAATGCAACCCGCCGGGAGGCTGTCGCCGGGGCGGCGATGACGCAGCAGCACACGCCTGCCGGCTGGATCGCGCTAGCGGCGCAACGGCACATCAATGGCCTGACGCCGCAGACCAACGGGTCGAGGCTGCGGCCGCTGCCGGCTGCGCATGCCGTCAATGCCGGCATACTGGCCGGACTGGCGCGGGTTGCGGTGGCGGACCGTTTCTCCGTGCTCACCGCCTTTGTCGAGATGGGCATCCATCTGGCCGAAACCGAGGCGCTGCGCCGAGCCTGATTGCTCCTAGATCATGACGAGATTTAGTTGAAATCTGATCTTTGATCTAAAATCGGTACCCGTTTTTTGGGTCATGCTCTAAATTAACTTGCGGCGGTTTCATTTGCAGCCGTTTTGCGCCCATTTGCCGAGCGCCACCTTGAAGCGCGTGCCCAGCGGGTGTTGCAGGCGCAACACCGAGACGTCATTGGTGACGTAGGTCTTGGCCTGGTCGCACAGCCGCTCCTCGGTCCATTGATGACAGTTGCTGCACTGGTTGTCCCAGACGGATTTTTCCAGGCCCTCGACGGGACTGAAGTGCGGCTTTCCCTGAATGAGCTGGGCGATGCTCTTGCCGTCGATCGCCGGGTCGCCAAAATTGACCGGAACGTCGAAAAGGACTGGCGCGTCCGAGCCCAGCTTCGGAATTTCCTCACGCAGCTGTTCCAGCGCCTGCTCGCCGGCGTCCGTACCCGGCGGATTGGCGGCCGCGCCGGTGCGCGCCTGCGTATCGCCTTCGGGCGCAGCCGCGCCGGAATCGCCGACGATCAGCGGCGCCTTGAGATCGACCTTGTGAAGCACGACATCGGTGGTCAGCGAAACGTTGACCCAGGGCTGCTGGCGTCCGGCTGTGGCCTTGAACACATCCGACGTAACCCGGTTCATCGCTTCGGTGATCGAGACGTTGACCTCGCCGATATGGGCAAGCAGCGCCGCCGAAAATGGCGAGTGCTCGCCCGGTCCGTCATAGGCGAGCTGGTTGGGACTGGCAGCGAAGGCGACCAGCGTGCCGGCGCCGCCATTCTCGATCGGTACTTCGGCAAGGCCGCTGCTTGCCGTGCTGTCGCCGCCAGTCTCCTTGGCAAGCACATCGGCGAGCGGGTTGTCGCGGCAGGCGTCGAGGAACACCAGCCTGATGCTGGTCTCGCGCGACATCTGCCGCAGGATGAAGTCCACCTGCACGGCTTCGAAGTCGAGCGAGGTCTCGTCCTCCAGCGCCGCATCGACAGGCAGCAGGTAATTCCTGCCCGAGACCTGCAGGCCATGACCGGCATAGAAGAACAGCGCGATATCGGCGCCACGCACCTGCCGCGCGAATTGCGCGATCTTTTCCTGCGTCTGCGCCTTGGTGAGATCGAGGCCGGAGACGATTTCGAAGCCCAGCCCCTTCAGGCGATCGGACATTGCCTGCGCATCGTTCACCGGATTGGGCAGCACCGGCGCGTTCCGGTAATGGGAATTGCCGAGCACCAGGGCGATGCGGCGTTCGGCACTGGCCGCGGTCATGGTAATGGTCATGGTCAACGCAAGCGCCAGCACGGCGAGGCCGATGCCGCGCATGAAGTTGCCGCAACTTGCAATCATGTCCAAACGCACCGGATTCCTTTTCGGTTGACGGGCCTTCTCAGTTAAGGACCGGCTCAGTTGGAGAGCGGCGTGGCGGAGAACTCGATCCGCCGGTTCAGCGCCTTGTTCTTCGGCGTATCGTTCGGCGCCACCGGCTTTTCCTCGCCATAGCCGGAAGCCGTGATCTGCGCCGATGGAATGCCCGCAGCGATGATCGCGTCGGCGACCGCCTTGGCGCGCCGTTCCGACAGGTTCTTGTTGGCCGTCGGCGAGCCGTCGGAATCGGTATGGCCCGAAACCTCGACCTTCAGTTTCGGACATTTGCCGACGACGCCGACCACCTCGGCCAGCAGTGGGCGGCTCTTTTCATCGAGCCGAGCGCTGGCTGGGCGAAAATAGACGGCGCCGGTGCGCGACAGCACCTCGAACCTGTTCAGGCATTCATCGTCGCTGAAGGACGTCTTGCCTGCATCTGTGGCGACCGGCCCGGCATCGGCTGGGGCTGCGGCGGCGACGGCAGGCGCCGCCGCCGGCTTGGCCCCATCAGCGGTGAAGACGAAGTCGAACGACACCGAAGCCGTCGGGACGATGCTGCTGACATTGGCCGCCTGCTGGAGTTTTTCGATGTTGGGCAACAGGCCGAAATCCTCGACATGCACGGCGACCGGCGCCTCCGAGGCGATCGACACCATGCTGTCGGTGATCATGGTGACCACGACATTGGCCTCAAGGTCCTTGTCGACGCCGTGCAGGCTCAGGCGAAACGGGATATGCGCGCTCATGCGCCGTTTGGTGGCGAGATCGGCAAAAGCGGCGGGATCGACTTTCGCCGTCACTTCCGCCGTCGGGAATTTGAAGGTTTCGAAGAACAGGAAGCGCATGCGGACATTGCGAAGGTCGATACCGGTGTCGACCGAGTTGAGGTCGAACGTGACCTTGGCGGCGCCATCCGATGTCAGCGTGCCCGAGAGGTTCCTGATCTTGTTGGTTTCGACAATGGTGTTCTTCTTCACCGATTGATAGGTAAGTGTCGAATTCGCCGGATCGAGCGTCCAGTTCAGCTGCGCGTTGGCCGCGTGCGGCGCAAGCAGCAACAGACCGAACACCACGACCACCAGAGCGGGCGGACGCCAGCGCTGCGACGGCTTTCCATGCCTTACTAATCCGACGACCCCGAACATGCATGTCCCCCGTGACAACACATTTCAGTTGCGATGACGGCGGTCGAACGCCGTGACCTCAGCCAGCATAGAGCGTTAGCCGCGGCTTAGCGAGTAGCGGAGGCGTGATATCGCCGTTGCTTGCTCGGACAGGCCCCGGTTACCGGCTGGCCCACAGCACCCCACGCTCGAAGATGGTGCGCATTTGCGGGACGGAAAACTCATCCGCGGTGTGGCCGAGCGCGCTGAAGAAGACGCGGCCCTTGCCGTAGCGGCGCTTCCAGACCACGGGCATGACGACGCCGTCGATGAAGTCGAGATGCTCACCGCTGAACGTCGTCGTCGCCAGCACCTCGTTGCTCGGGTCGACATGCATGTAATACTGCTCGGAATGGTAGGCGAAACCCTCGATACCCCTGACGATCGGATCGTCGCTGATGATGTCGACACGGTAGTCGATGATGTCGCCGGGGTGCGCGACCCATTGGCCGCCGGTCATGAACTGATAGTTCGGCTCGTTGCGAAAACTGTCGCCCATTGTGCCGTGGAAGCCGGCAAGGCCGGTTCCGCCGCTGACGGCGGCGGTGAGGTTTTGCAGCTCCGGTTTCTCGATCGTCGACATGGTGATCACCGGCACGATCAGATCGATGACCGGGAGCTGCGGATCGGCGAGCGCGGATGTGCCCTCTTCTATCCGCACCTCGAAGCCATGCCCGGTCAATATCTCGCTGACGACAGCGGCGCTGCGGGCCGGCGTGTGACCCTCCCATCCGCCCCAGAAAATCAGTGCCGTCTTGCTCATGCTCGTCTCTCCTTTGGTCGGCAATATTGATAGGCAAGCGGAACGCTTTTGTCTTCCCTTCCATGATGGGCATTCTGGGGCGGGCATTTCTGGTCGGAAATCACGACCCGGCGATGAATTCCGTGGATGAGGACCGATTGGCCGCGCTGGCGTCTTGTTTCAATGCCGGGCTGCACTCAAATCAGCTGTCTTCGCGTTTGCGCAGACATCGGTCCGATCCGCCGCAACCAGCCGGAGCCTTCCGGGGAGACCGCTCTATGAGTTTCGACCAGACGACTGTCGCCGCTTATCTGGAAGTCATCACCATCAACCTTGTGCTGTCTGGCGACAATGTCGTGGTGATCGGCATGGCGGCCGCAGGCCTTGCCAAGGCGTTGCGGCAGAAGGCGATCGTCGCCGGCATTGCCGCGGCGGCGGTGATCCGCATCGTCTTTGCGGTGATCGCGGTGCAGCTGCTTGAAATTCCGGGCATCATGCTGGTCGGCGGCATGCTTTTGTTCTGGGTGTGCTGGAACATGTTCCAGGAGTTGCGCTCGGCCGGCGACGGCGAGGACGTCGACACTGAAGCCGCAGCACTTGCGACGGCGCGGCCGGCCAAGGCGCTGCGCACCGCGATCCTGCAGATCGTCGTCGCCGATGTCTCGATGTCGCTGGACAATGTGCTGGCCGTGGCGGGCGCCGCCGCCCACGACATGAATGCGCTGGTGTTCGGTCTCATCCTGTCGGTGGTTCTGATGGCGGTCGCCTCGACGCTGGTGGCGGCGCTGCTTGCCAGGTATCGCTGGATCGGCTGGCTCGGTCTGGCGATCATCGTCTATGTCGCGGGAAATATGACTCTGGACGGCATCGAGCAGATGAGAACGGTCGACTTCCACGCGCTGCTCTCGCCAGCTGCAAGTTAGATCCCTCCTGGCGATCGAACGATATCGAAAATCCGCCCGGGATTGAGGATGTTGTGCGGATCGAACGCCGCCTTCAGCCGGCGCATGGCCGATATCTCGGCGTCGCTGCGCACGAGGTTCAGCCATTTCTTCTTGTCGAGGCCGATGCCGTGCTCGGCCGAGACGGCGCCACCGCATGCCGCCACGCCGCGATAGATAATCTCATAGGCGGCCGCCGGTTCCGTGGTGTCGACCTGATAGTGCAGATTGCCGTCGCCGAGATGGCCGAAGACGTAGATCTCGGCGCTGCTGTCGACGGCGTGGATCGCGGCTTCGGCGTTGCGCAGGAAATCCGCCATGGTCGCCAACGGGATGCTGATGTCGACGCCGATCATGCCCTCGATCGCAAACAGGAAGCGGTTGGCCTCTTCGCGCACATCCCATAGCGCACGGAATTCGCGCGGCGACTGCGAGACGACCACGTCGGCGACGATGCCGTCTTCGACCGCCTGCATCAGCACCGAAGCGAAACGCTCGCCGTCCAGCTCGGCCTGGTTGCCCTGGATCTCGGCCAGCACGTAAACCGGCGCGCCGGCCGGCAGCGGCGCCGGCGCCGCCATGCCGGCAATCATGGAGCCGTAGAGCGGCGAGAAATTCACCTCATAGGCTGACAGCAAGGGACCGAGCCGCTGCTTGAGCAGGTCGAGCAGCGCAATGGCCGCCCCCAGCGAGCCAAGCGCGCAGAATGCGGCAACCTCGGTGGCGGGCTTGGGATGCAGCCGCAGGCAGGCGCGAGTAACCACGCCCAGCGTGCCTTCGGTGCCAATGAAAAGCTGGTTGAGATCGTATCCCGAATTGTCCTTGGCCAGGCCACGCAACGAAGTCAGGATCGAGCCGTCGGCAAGCACGGCCTCCAGCCCCAGAACCTGGGCGCGGTACATGCCGTAGCGCAGCACGCGAATGCCGCCGGCATTCGTGGCGATGTTGCCGCCGACCGTCGCCGTGCCGCGCGCGCCGATATCGACGCCGAACATCAGGCCGGCTGCATCGGCCGCTTCCTGCACCATTTGCAGCGGCGCGCCGGCCTCTGCCATGATGGTTGCCGCGGCGCGGTCGGGCGCTTCGACCGCGGTCATGCGCTCCAGCGACAGCACCGCTTCGCCCGGCTGCACGCGCGCGCCGCCGGCCAGCCCGGTGCGGCCGCCATGGACGACCAGCTTCTGGCCGATACCACTGCATAGGCGCAGGATTTCGGCGACGTCGGCGGCGTTGCGCGGACGCAAGACCAGTTCGGGCTGGCCGCCGCCCTTGCCGGAGAGGTCGTCGCCATAGCGCGGATCGATAGCATCGCCGATCACAATCGCGGCGGCATCGAGCCGACGATATAGCTGGGAAAGAAGCCGATCGATCTGTTGTGTCATGGTGCCTGGACTTTTCAGCGCTCTTTGTGACCGAGACTTTGATGCGCGACAATTTTCGCGTCAATTGAACAAATTTACGCACGGTATAATCTGTCATTGCGCGTTGAACCCACTGACGTTTCCTGTAAATTTCGTCTGCCGTTGCGTGGCGGACGCGCCGGCTGCAGGACCGTGGGCAGCGTCAAGGGATGACCGAGGTTCTGGCGCGTGCCAGACGAGGATTGAATGCCAATGACGCACAAGACGATGGAGGATTTCGCCCGCTCCTGCGGCGTCTCCAGGCCGACGCTGTCGAAATATTTCGACGATCCGACCAGCGTCAAGCCGGCAACGCGCAAGCGCATCGAAGAGGCGTTGCGGTCGTCCGACTACCAGCCCAATCTGTTTGCCCGCAACCTCAACCGCAAGCGCACCCGCGCCATCGGCATTGTCGTACCGACGGTCACCGATCCCTTCTATTCCGAAATGGTCAGCCGCATCGAGCTCAGGCTGCGCGACGAGGGCTACTGGCCGATCGTCATCTCCTCGCATGGCTCAACCGAGCTCGAAATGGAGGCGACACGTACCATCCTGTCGCTGAAAGTTTCGGGCGCGCTGATCGCGCCGCTCGGCTTGCGTTCGGACCGGCGCACGCTGGAGAAGCTGACCCAGACAATGCCGGTCGTCTATTTCGATACCTATCTTGAAGGCGGCACGCCCTTTGTCGGCAACAACAATGCCCAGAGCGTCTCGACCATCGTCGACTATCTCTGCCGCTCCGGCGACGCCCCGATCTATTTCGACATCCCGCATGTCAATCACAATTCGCCGGAGCGCCTGAACAGTTACGTCGCCGCGATGCGTCAGCTTGGCCAGGAGCCGGTGGTTATCGGCAACACCCGAGACTACACATGGGATTTCGAGCGCATCGGCTACGAGCAGATGGAACAGATGCTCGGGGCCAGCGGCCTGCCGGGCAAGACCAGAGGTCTGCCCGGCAAGACCGGGGGTCTGCCCGGCAAGACCATACTGTGTGCGAATGACCGCCTGGCCTTCGGCGTGATGGCGGCAGCCTTCGCGAAAGGGCTGAAGATCGGCCGCAAGGCCGATTGCGACCTGCGTATCGCCGCCCATGACGACCATCCGCTGAGCCGCTACACCTGCCCCGCACTGACCACCATCGCGCAGGATTTTGCCGCCATGGCGGGGCGCAGCGTCGAGACACTGCTCGCTTTGCTCAACGAGGATACGGCAAACGTCGCGCCGAAGGTCAGCCTCGACGCCGCCCTGGTGATGCGTCAGTCCGCTTGAGCCTTTCCAAAGGCAGGATCGAAGCTTCGCCACGCGGCAATGGCGGCGGCAACCGCCTGTCTCGCTGCCGGGCCGTGACGGCCCATCGAGACGAAGCCGTGGATCTGACCGGGCCAGTGTTCCAGCACGACCGGCACGCCGGCCTGCTGCAGACGCCTGGCATAGGCCTCGCCTTCGTCGGCGAGGATGTCGTGACCGGCGATGGCGATGAAGGTGGGCGGCGCACCGGCGAGGCTTTCCGCCTTCAGCGGTGAGGTACGCCAGTCGCCGATGTCGGCGGCATTGCGGATATAATGGTCGCGGAACCAGGCCATGGTCGAGGCGGTCAGGCCAAAGCCTGCGGCGAAGCGGCGATAGCTGTCGGCCGTCTGCCCGGCATCGGTGTTGGGATAAAACAGAAGCTGCGCTGCCGGCGGATTTTTGTCCCCCCGCGTGAGCAGGCCGAGCACCGTGGCGAGATTGCCGCCGGCGCTGTCGCCGGCAACCGCGATGCGGGCAGCGTCGATGCTGAGTTCGTCCGCGGCGCTTTGCATGAAGGCAAGTGCCGCTCGGCAATCCTCTATTGCCGCCGGGAATTTGTGTTCCGGCGCCAGCCGGTAGTCGACGGAAACGACGACAGCGCCTGCCTCGTTGGCGAACCAGCGGCAGATCTCGTCATGCGAGTCGAGATTGCCGATTACCCAGCCGCCGCCATGGAGATAAAGCAGCGCCGGAGCGCCTGCCGAAGGCGCGCCCTGCCCGCGATAGATCCTGAGCCTCAGCGGACCGCCGGGTCCTGCAATGATGCGCTCGCTGATCGACGCGACCAGCTCGCGCTCGCCTTGCAGGGTCGGGAAGCCTTCATTGTAGGCGCGGCGCGCCTGCTCAGGCGTTCCCGTTTCGAACGGCGGCGCGCCGGCCTGGCTGCCGAGCTCGAGCACATGCCGGGCCTCCGGATCTAGGGGCGACGGGGACGGTGGCGATGGCGTCACGGGCGAACCTCCGTCAGGCAAGCAGGGTTGCGGCTTCGTCTTCGCCAAGCAGCGGCGGCTGGTCGACCGTGCCGTTGACGGCAACCGAGCCACGGCTTTCGCCCGAAGCCAGGATCGCCTCCATGATCTCAAGCACATGCAGCGCCAGCTCACCGGAGGCGCGCGGCTTTCTGCCCGTGGCCAGCGCGCGCGCCAGATCGGCGACGCCGAGCATGCGGTAATTGGCGCGGTCGGGCGCGGAATAGGGCCAGTTGCGGGCGCCGTAGAGTTCGCTCTCGCTGGCGAAAACGGCCCAGTCGGCGCCACGTTCCGACAGCGAGACCGTGCCGCCGAACGTGTCGGGATCGGGCAGCCTGAGCGAGCCTTCGGTGCCGTGCAGTTCGATCGGATGGTTGGAGTGTTTGAACACATCCCATGAGGCGCCGAAGGTGACGGTGGCGCCCGAGCGGAATTCGAGCAGCGACATTATGTTGGTCGGCGTGCCGACCTTGAATGTCGTGTTCTTGAACGGCCCGTCGGCCGTGATCAGCCTCTCCTCCTGGCCGCGCGTCGCCATCGCCATGACGCGCTCGACCGGCCCGAGCAGATTGACCAGCACGGTCAGGTAATAGGGACCCATGTCGAACACCGGACCGCCGCCGGGCTGATAATAGAATTGCGGATTGGGATGCCAGTGCTCCATGCCCCGTCCCATCATGAAAGCGGTGCCGGTCACCGGCTTGCCGATCGCGCCGTCATCCATCAGCCGGCGCGCGCGGCGGCCGGCTGCACCCAGGAATGTGTCCGGCGCCGAGCCGATCAGCAGGCCGCGCTTCGCGGCCTCGGCGACAAGGCGGCGGCCGTCGGCGGCAGAGGTTGCCAGCGGCTTTTCGGTGAAGACATGCTTGCCCGCCGAGAGCGCTGACAACGAAATATCGAAATGCGCCGCGGGGATTGTCAGGTTCAGCACGAGGTCGATATCGGGGTCGGCCAGCAGCGCGTCATCGCCCAGGGCACGGATGCCGTATTCCCTGGCGCGCAGCTCAGCCATGTCAGCGGAAATGTCGGCGCAGGCGCGTAGCTCGACACCACCGAAGAGCGCTGCATTGCGCAGATAGATCATCGAGATGTTGCCGCAGCCGATGACACCGATGCCGAGCTTTGTCTCTGATCTTCCGTGCATTTCCAGCTTTCCTCCCAAGCCAAGGGCATGCTGCGCAACCGTTGCAGTTCCCACGACCCCCCGCAATCCGCTATACAGGACTTTAAATGTTGACGCGCGTAAAATTTTTATAGAGCATGTGAGAGTTCTGGCGCAGGATTGGGAGGCCGCCAGCGTGAGGAGGAGAACATGACCGGCATGAAAAACGGCCGACGGCCGCTGCGAAGCCCGTGGGTCATGCGCGCTTTCCGTCGCGCATCAGAGACCGGGATGGGTTCAGGCATAGATCACCTTGGCCCCGATCCTATCAAGCTCGCTGCGTATTGGACCGGGCAGGCCATCGTCGGTGATCACCACATCGACGGCCGACAGCGAAAATGCCTTGGACGTCCCGCTGACGCCCCATTTGCTCGAATCGGCGAGCAGGACAACGCGCCGGGCCATGCGAACGAGGTTTCGCTTCGTTCGCGCCATGTCTTCGTTCACGTCGACCACATCCAGTGACGAGTCTATCGCATGCGCTCCAACAAAGACCTGATGCGCTACCAGGCCGCCGAGAGCCGTATCGGCATCGGTGATCAGCGTGCTCACCGTGTCGGGATAGACCCGGCCGCCGATCATATGAACGTCGAGCCCGGGACGATGCATAAGATGCTGCACGATATTCATGGCCGTGGCCGCGACCACGACATTGCTGAGCGGCGGTAACTGCATGGCAAGCTGCATCAAGGTCGAGCCACCGTCGAAGATGATCGACTGGTTGTCCTCGAAAAGGTCGAGCGCCGCCCGGGCGATGCGCTTCTTTGCGTCGAGGTTCGTTTGCATCCGCCGCGCGAACGCGGCCGTCGTCGAATCGGTGGTCCGGGTCACCGCTCCTCCACGGGTCTTGGTCAGCAGTCCCTTGCGGTCCAGTATTTCGAGGTCGGAGCGCACCGTGACCTCCGACACGCCAAACCCGTCCGACAGGTCCTTGATGCGAACCTGTCCGCTGCGTTGCACCTCGCCCAGGATCGATTGGCGTCTCTGCTCCGACAACATTGCCCTGCCCTTGCCTGCCTGCGCCGAGCAATCGCGCCGGCCTCGGCTCACCTTACCGGAAATATGCAGATTCGAAAGCTTTCGAAAGATTGTTTTTCTTTTTTCTTTCGGAAACACTGGATCGAGCATTTTTAAATCAACCGATCAGGGAATTTTGGACTCATGAGCCTAGGAACCAAGGTGCGCCTCGCGCGCCTCTTCTCGCATCCATCGGGGAACCTTTTTGGCGGCGCGGTCGACCACTTCGTCGGCTATGGCGACGTGCGCAAAGGCGGCCTTGCCGACCTGCCGGGTGCGCTCGCACGCGTCATGGCGGGCAAACCCGACTACGTCAGCATCCAGCCTGGCACCGCGCGCCATCTGTGGCCGCAATATGCGGGCAAAGCTTCCCTGGTGATTCAGGCGGGCTGCTTCACTGCGGACGATCGCATCAGCGAGTTGATCGCAACGCCCGAGGACGCGGTGCGCGCGGGGGCCGATGCGTTGGCCGTGGCCATTCCGGTGCGCGGCGCGACGGAGGGCAAATACATACGCTGGCTGACCGATTCGGTGAATGCGGCGGCCCGCTACGGCATGCCTGTGGTGGCGCATATCTACCCTCGCGATTTCACCGACGGGGCAAAGATCGTCTTCACGCCCGACGAGATCGCCTATGCGGCGCGCATCGGTTACGAGTCCGGCGTCGACGTGATCAAAATCGGCTACACCGGCGATTTCGAGTCGTTCCGGGAGACCGTCCGGACCTGCCCGGTGCCGGTTGTCATCGCGGGCGGTCCAAAGACCGATACGCTGCTCGGCGCGCTTCAGCAGACGGCGGACGCCATCCGTGCCGGCGCGCGCGGCGCCGTGGTCGGCCGCAATCTCTGGGGGCACGGCGATCCGGAGAAGGCAGCGCTTGCCTTTCGCGGCGTCATCCATGACGGCCTTTCGGCGCAAGACGCCCTGGCGAAGGCGGGCGCCTGAACGATGCCCACCATCCCCTCAATCCTCGGCTTCGGCGCTATTGCGATCGACGACATCGTCTACGTCGATCAGCCATTGTCGGCGGGCAAGGGTAAGGTTCTGCAAAGTACCCGCGCCTTCGGGGGAAATGTCGCGACGGCGCTGGCCGCCGTCGCGCGGCTCGGCGGAACCGCCGGGTTCGTCGGATGGCTGGCCAGTGCCGCGGACAACGCGGTGCAGCTCGATCTCGTGGCGAGCGGTATTGAAACCGCATTCGCGCCGCGCCATCCCGACGCGCGCCCGGTGCACTCGCGGATCACCGTCGGCTCGGACGGGGAAAGGTTCATCGCGTATGACGACGATGCGATGCTGGGCACCGCTCCGGACTTTCCGGACGATATCCTCAGCCGCGCAACCGTCCTGATCGTAGATAGCTATGCGACCGGGTCTCTGGATGTCGTGGCTCGGGCTCGCGATCTCGGCCTTGCGATCCTCGGCGATATCGAATGGAGCAGCGGCCCCGCCACGGAGCGGCTGATCGCGCTCTGCGACCATCTCATTCTTCCACTTAGCTTTGCACGGACTGCCACGGGGCGCCGATCGCCTGCCGAGATGCTCGATGCCTTGTGGTTGCCGTCGCGGTCCGCGGTGGTTCTGACCGATGGCGGCAGGGGTGTGTACTATCGCGGCCGTGAAGAGACAGGTCTCTGGCACCTGCCCCCGCACCGGGTTGCGGTCGTCGACTCCACAGGCGCGGGTGACTGCTTTCATGGCGCCTATGCCCATGCGTTGACGCGCGGAGCCGACACCGCGGGCCGGATCGCATTCGCGGCCGCGGCGGCGGCCGTTTCGATAACGGGGCGTGGCGGGCGCGAGGCGCTTCCGACCGAGGAGCAGGTCACGCAACTCCTGGCATCGGCGAACGCGCCGTCAGCAGTCGACCTGAAAAATGCGCATGTGGATGCTGGAGCATGACCTGAAACGATCCGACGAAACATTTCGCAGGCGAACACAAGCCCAGGAGAATCATAAAAATCAGGGCTTATACTTGTGGAGGGAGGAATATGGCAGAAGTCATTCTTGAGAAGATCTGCAAAACCTACGGGAACAGTTTTCGCGCAATCGACCAGTTGAACCTGTCGGTCAAGGACGGCGAGTTCTTGATCCTCGTCGGGCCTTCCGGCTGCGGCAAATCCACGGCGTTGCGAATGATCGCGGGGTTGGAAGACATCACCAGCGGCAGCCTTCGGATCGGCGGGGTCGACGTCGTCGACATGCCGCCCAAGGACCGCGACATCGCGATGGTGTTCCAGAGCTACGCGCTCTACCCGCATATGACGGTATCCGAAAACATCGCCTTTTCGATGCGGCTGGCAGGCAAGCCGAAGGCCGAGCGCAAGAAGCGCGTGGACGAGATCGCCAAAACTCTTCAGCTGACGTCTTTGCTGGACAGCAAACCCGCGAACCTGTCAGGCGGGCAGCGTCAACGGGTTGCCATGGGCCGCGCCATGGTGCGCGAGCCGGCCGCCTTTCTCATGGACGAGCCGCTTTCCAATCTGGATGCGAAACTGCGTGTGCAAATGCGCGCCGAAATCACCAGCCTGCAAAAGCAGCTCGGCGTCACGACCATTTACGTGACCCACGATCAGATCGAAGCGATGACGATGGGCGACAGAGTCGCGGTGTTGAAAGGCGGTGTGCTGCAGCAGGTCGACACACCCAAGAGGCTCTATGAATCGCCGGTTAACGCCTTCGTTGCCGGCTTCATCGGCTCTCCTTCGATGAACCTTTTCGAGGCGACCCTGAAGGGCGGCGAGCTCGCTTTTCGCGACTTCGCCGTCCGGCTGCAGGATGCAGCCTTCGTGCGCAGGCCGGCCTTGAGGTCGTATGCGGGGCGCAAGGTCGTGTTCGGGATCAGACCGGAGGATCTTTATGACAGCAGCCTTGAATCCGGTCGCAAGTATCAGACGATACCGGCCAGGGTGACCTCGATCGAGGAACTCGGCTCCGAACAGATCGTCCACATGAACATCGACGCGGTCCGGGTGGACTCCGGCGATCCGGATGCGGTGGACGATTTCGGCCTGGCGTCGAACGCGGTGGCGAGGTTCGAGCCGATCAGCGCCGTCCGCTCCGGCTCGGAGATCCGGTTGGCCGTGGATGATGCCAAGTTCCATTTCTTCGATCCCGAAACGCATCTGGCGATCTGAAGATCTGCGGAAGACCGCGGGCGGGAGCGAGGTGCCTGCGGAAGATACAAGAAGGCTTCTGAATGAACAGACGATCGTCCGCATTGTGCGGCCGATCTTGAAGAAGGAGGAGAAAATGATGTTTCGGATACGACCCGCGATGCTGAAAATAGCCGCGGCCGCATGGTTGCTTGGTGCAACCGGCGCCATGGCGGACACGACGCTGGAATTCACCCAATGGTGGGAGCCCGAATTGCCGGCCGGATCGCTCAGGGCAATCATGAACGACTTCGAGGCTGCAAACCCCGGCATCAAGGTGACGCTGGTCAGCGGTCCCTATGCGACCACGCGAGACCAGATCTCGGTCGGCGCCGCAACCGGAACGCTTAGCGACGTCGTCGGTCTCGACGGCGCCTGGGTGAACAATCTGAACGCGCAGGGTGCGCTGGCCGACATGAACCCGATGATGGATGCGAGCGGGTTCGACAAGACCCAGGTCGCGGATATCATCAAGGTGGACGGCAAGGCGGTGATGTTTCCCGTGGCTTCGTTCGTCTATCCGGTCTTCGTCAATCTGGACCTCGCCGCCCAGGCAGGCGTCACCAAGCTGCCGTCGACCCGCGCGGAGTTTCTCGAAGCCGCCAAGAAGATGACCCATGCCGACAAGAACCAGTATGGCTGGGTGCTGCCGCTGTCGCTGCAAACGCCGTCCGGTGTCCAGAACGACCTGATGTCGTGGGTCTGGGCCTCGGGTCAATCGATGATGGTTGAAGGCAAGCCGGCTCTCGAGGGCAAGCCGGTCGTCGATATGCTCACCTTCGTCAAATCGCTGAACGACGCCGGCGTCATCTCGCCCGGCATTGCCACCAAGACCGAGCAGGAAAAGGTCGAGGAATTCGTCAACGATCGGGCCGGAATGATGATCGACTCGCTTGCGCATGTGAACCTCATCCGCAAACGCAATCCCAAGCTGAACTTCGACCTCATCCCGGTCCCAGTAGTGGCGGACTACAACGGCAAGCGCGGCCTTCCCTATGCCTCCTGGGGCATCGGCATCTCCGCCGCCTCGAAACATCAGGATGAAGCCTGGAAGCTCGTCCAATATCTGATGAGCGAGAAGGTGAATGCCAAGCTCGTGTCGCTTGCAAACGCCTTCCCGGGGAACGTCAACGCCAAGCCCGATTTCGTGACCTCGGACAAGGCTTTCGCCAAGGCTTTCGAAATCTTCAAGACCGGCTATCTCGCCAACGAGTTCACGGGCCTGCCGGTGGCTGAAGACCTGATGACCCAGTTCGACGTGGAGGCTCAGAAGATGCTTGCCGGCGAGCAGTCTCCGGAACAAGCCGCAACCAACGCTCAAAAGGGCTGGATGGCGAAATTCTGAGCGGCCCATTGCCCGTTTGCTATCTTCCACCGGGTGTCCCGGCCTCGGCCAGGCCACCCGTCAACAACGGATCGGCAATTTGAGATGGACCTGTTTTTGAAGCGCACCTTCCTCCTGAAGGCACATCCCAGGGGTCGCACATGACCGGGCAGCAGCGCTCCCACCATCGACTGAAACGAGCGGTCGCACCCTATCTCTATCTGTCACCATCGCTCCTCATAATCGGCCTTCTGATGCTGCTGCCGATGGTGACGGTGATTGGCTATTCGTTCCAGAACAGCGCGGTGCTGCGTCGCGATCCGTCCTTTGCCGGACTGAAACACTACCAGGCGATCTTTGCCGATCCGGTGTTCTGGGCCTCGCTGTGGCACACGCTCTACTTCACCTGCATGAGTGTCGTCTTCCATATGACCATCGGCATGGTCTTCGCACTCATGCTGAACAGCGACCGCATCAATCCGACGCTGCGCAACATCCTGCGCGTGCTGTACATACTGCCCTGGCTGTTCACCGCGGTGATTATCGCGGTGATCTGGCGCCTGCTGCTTGAGCCGAATGGTGTCGTGAACAGTGTTCTCATGCAGATCGGCATCATCGGTTCCAAGGTCGAGTGGTTTTCCTCGCCCGCGACCGCGCTGCACGCCGTCACCTTCGCCAATATCTGGGCGGGCTACCCGCTTTTCATGGTCAGCCTGCTCGCAGGCTTGCAGGGCATTCCCAAGGATTTCTACGAGGCCGCCGATATCGACGGCGCGAAGGCCTACCAGAAGCTGATCTTCATCACCATTCCGCAGCTGATGCCGATCATCATCAGCATCTCGCTGCTCGACTTCATCTGGACCATGCAGGTCTTTCCATTGATCTGGATAACGACGGGTGGCGGTCCGATCTACTCGACCGAGGTCCTCAGCACCTACACGTACAAGCTGGCGTTTTCGAGCTACAACCTGTCGCAGGCCTCGGCGAGCGCCGTGGTCATCCTGCTGATCTCTCTCGGCCTGACGCTATTCTACATCCGCTATCAAAAGGCTCGGTAGTCACATGAGGAAAAGACACACACCGAAAGACAGGCTGATCACCGCCGCGCTCCATGTCGCGCTTGCCGCAGGCCTCTTGTTCGCGGCCTTCCCGATCTACTGGATGCTGAGCAGCTCGTTCAAGTCGAATACCGAAATCTTCGCCCTGCCGCCAACCGTCCTGCCGAAGGCCTTCACGCTGGAAGCGTATGCGGCCATCCTTGGTGATCCGGTAAAGCTGCGCTTCTTCTTCAACAGCTACTTCGTCGCCGGAGCGGTGACCGTGCTGACGGTGCTGATCGCCTTGCTGGCAGCCTATGGGTTCAGCCGTTTCAATTTCCGCGGCAAGGGCAGCCTCAACACTCTCATCATCAGCACGCAGACGATCCCGCCGATCACGCTTTTGATCCCCTTTTTCGGGCTTGTCGTCTCGTATGGCATCTTCGACACCTATGTCGCGCTGATCCTGACCTATCTGGTGTTTACGCTGCCCTATGCGATCCTGCTGATGACGGGATATCTGAACACCTTGCCCCGCGACCTCGATGAAGCGGTGGCTGTCGACGGCGGCACCAGTTGGACCGCGCTGTGGCGGGTGATCGTGCCGATTTCACTGCCCGGTATCGTGGCGACGTCGGTCTACACCTTCCTGTTGTGCTGGAACGAATTTCTCTTTGCGCTGACGCTGACGAAGTCAACGTCCATGCGCACCGTCCCGATCGGCATCCAGCTGTTGATGGGACAACACGCCTTCGAATGGAACCAGATGATGGCGATGAGCGTGCTCGGCTCGCTGCCGCTCCTGGTCATCTACCTGGTTGCCCAGAGGTTCTTCCTCGCCGGCATGACCGCAGGGTCGGTCAAATAGGATGTCCCTCCAACGGAGAGTGGAATCAAGAAACGAAAGGATGACCGTGAAAGACCTGAAAGTCGGTTGCCAGACCTTTACCTGGGAAATGCTCGGCGACCGTTTTGCCGGCAGCCCGGACGATCTGCTCAAGGCGATCGCCCATGGCGGCTATGCCGGCATCGAGATCACCGACACGATGATCGGCCGCTATGCCGGCAAGCCAACGGAGTTCGCCGCCGCGCTGAAGTCATCCGGGCTGACGCTCGTCTCCTTCGCCTTCGGCTCCAAGAGCGGTTTCACGCTTAGGGATGAGATCGGCGCCGACCTGGAGACCGCCAAACGCTGGATCGACTTCGCCGCCGCCTTTCCCGGCGCGCTGGTGTCGATGGGCTCGGCCACGATCGTTTCCGACGGGCCGCGCGACGACAAGTTTGCCATCGCCGCCGAGGTCTACAACAAAGCCGGCGAGCTCGGGCGCGAGGCCGGCGTCCAGGTCGCGGTGCATCCAAGCTCGCATCACAACACGCTGCTGTTCGACCGCGCCGACTATGATCGCATCTTCGGGCTGGTCGACGCCTCGCTGGTCGGCTGGGTGCCGGACACCGGCCACATCTTGCGCGGCGGCCAGGACATGGCGGATACGCTCACCACTTATCGCGACCGCATCCGCTATGTGCATCTGAAGGATGTCGACGCGAATGGAACCTGGGCGATGCTCGGCAAGGGCGTCTGTGACACGGCGAAGGTGATCGAGATCGCTGGTGCTGCACCCAATTTCAACGGCTGGCTGGTGCTGGAGGAAGAGTCCGAAACGGCCGCCGCCGACCCTGCCGGCGCCGTCAAAACCAACCGCCAGACAATGCGCGGCTACGGAGCCTGAGACGATGACGACGAACAAGCCCCTGTCCGGCCCCGCCGCAATTGCCGCCCTGCCGCGCAACCGGCTTATCGGCGAGTTTTCGCTGTGGTCGGCCGACCTCGCCAATATGGAGCGCGATTTGAAGCGCATCGAGACCCATGCCGATGTCCATCATATCGACGTCGCCGATGCCCGCTTCACCCCTGGCTTCCTGTTCTTCCCGGACCTGGTGGCGCACATCGCCAAGCTCACCGCAAAGCCTATCCATGTCCATTTGATGGTCGAAGCCGAGATCGTCGAGGAACAGACGCGCCAGTTCATCGAGGCCGGCGCCGACCTGATCAGTGTGCACGCCGAAAACGGCGAGACCGGTCTGCGCGCCGTGAAACTGGCGCGTGAACTCGGGGCCGAGGCCGGCGTGGTGCTGCGGCTGGAAACACCGGTCGCGGCCGTCACGCCCTTCCTGCCGGAAGTGGCGTTCGTGACGCTGCTCGGCACTTCCATCGGCGTCAAGGGCCAGAGCCTGTCCGATCAAGCGTGTCCGCGCCTGATCGAGGCGCGCGCGCTGATGCGCAAAGCCGGCCGCGAGGCCGACATCGTGCTCGCCGCCGATGGCGGCATCCGCCATGAGACAGTGCCTTTGCTGCGCGCCGCAGGTGCGCAGACCGTGGTGCTGGGCTCGCTGGCCTTCGGCGATCCCGACCTTGCCCGGCGCATGGCCTGGCTGCACGGGCTGGAGGTCGCCGCCTGATGAACAAGATTGCGCTCGCCTTCGATCTCGGCGGCACGGCGCTGCGCGGTGCGCTGGTCGAAAGCGATGGCAATATCGTCGCCCATGCTTCAGCGCCGACGCTTGCCGGTGCGGGATCGGAGGCGGTGATCGGCCAGATCGTCGCTCTGGCAGGCACGCTGCTTAGGGAACACCCGCAGGCAAAGGTCGCCGGCATCGGCGTCGGAGCACCGGGACCGCTCGACCCCAAGGCGGGGATCGTGATTGCGCCGCCGACGCTGGCCGGCTGGCACGACGTGCCGCTGATCGACATTCTGGGGCAGCATTTCGGCTTGCCGGTGCGGCTGGAGAATGACGCCAATGCGGCGGCGCTCGGCGAATGGCGTTTTGGCGCCGGACGTGGCAGCGGATCGCTGGTGTTCGTGACCGTATCGACCGGCATTGGCGGCGGCGTCGTCGCCGATGGCCACATCTATCACGGCAGGCGCGGACTGGCGGCCGAGATCGGCCACATGACCATCACCGGTGAAGGCGACCGCTGCTTTTGCGGCGCCATCGGCTGCTTCGAGGCCGTTGCCTCCGGAACCGCGCTCGGCCGCCGCGCCACGCGACTGACCGCGCCGGGCGACGGCTCGCTCTTACGACGGCTGTCAAATGACGGCGACGTCTCGGCCAGGCATGTCGTAGAGGCTGCCAAGGCCGGCGACGCCAACGCTCTCGACCTGATCGAGGCGGAAGCACAATGGCTGGGCATCGGCTTCACCAACCTGCTTCATCTCTATTCGCCCGATCTGATTGTCATGGGAGGCGGCCTTTCCAACGGGTTCGACCTTCTGGCACCGTCGATCAGAGCGGTCATCCAGCAGCGGGCGATGCCGGCCTATCGCGACGTGCCGATCGTGCAGGCTGAACTCGGCGACCGGGCCGGGCTGATCGGCGCCGCCAGCCTGATCCTGTGGGAAGGCGAACCGGGTGCGCCGCTGGCGATGGCGCAGGACGACAAGGACAGAGGCGCGACAGCCGATGCCACGGAGGCACGCCATGGCTGAACTCGAGCTGCGCGGCGCGCGCGAAGATGGTGAATGGTCCAGTTTGAATGCAGCGCCAAGGTCCCCGAAGAGGACCCCTACCCTTCGCGATTCCAGCTGGCGTATTTTCGGATCGTTTGCCGCTTGTCTTCCGACAAGCCAACAAGGAGATTCTCCTCGAGATAACCTTGCCGGATGAGATTGGCGAAGACCTGTATTAGCTGTGAATAGCGATAGTCGAACATCTGGTTGATCTTCCGTCGCTGCTGCCGCAGAAAGTCTTCGACATCCCATATTTGGGAAGGCGTTGCCGCAACGTGGGCCCTGCTCTTGAGTTCAGCCAACGTCTTGTCGAGCGCCACCTTCAGCGCTGCGTCATAGGCAGTGCGGGCGACTTTCTTTTCGGACGGAGACCATTTCTCACCAGCGGTCATCGACTGTCTCTATCGTGTTCGCGGCGGCCGTCATCCGGTAACCCTGGGACGCAGGACCCCGCCTTTGGGACCAATCTACTTTCCGCAATGGTGATCGTTGACCTTGTTCAGCGCATTCGCGTCCGGCCCGACCCGGTCGTAAGAGCACGGGCCGGCCGCCGTGGTGATCAGCATTTTGTCATAGTAGCGCGGGCCGCCGAACAGGGCGTAGATGAGGTCGCGATGGGCGGGGACGTAGCGTTCGGGTTCTGGCTGACGATGGCGATGCTTGTCTTTGGCGACAGCCGCTGTGGACAGGCTGCAGCCGACAGCGAGAGCGAGCATGCAGGTCGCAAAGATCTTGGTGGTCATCGGCAGTACCCCTTCTGACGGTTCGGAATCGCAGCATATCCAAAAGCGCCTGCCGAACAAAGGTTCCCTCGCCGGCATTGCCGGCCGGTGCCGAAATCAGCCCGCACTGCGCGCGCGCCGCCGTTCGGCTGCAACCAGGAGGTCGACGAAAGCGCGCACCTTGGCCGGCCTGAAGCGCGCCGGCGGGAAGACGGCATGGATGCCACCGGACGGCAAGGTCCAGTCCGCGAACACCCGCACCAGCCGGCCGCGCGCAATGTCGTCGGCGACACTGTAATCCGGAAAGATGCCGAGGCCGATGCCGGCCAGCACGCAGGACAGCACGCCTGGTGTCTTGTCGCAGCTGACGACGGGGTTGAGTTCGGCCAGCACCGTTTCCGTGCCCCTCGAGAACAGCCATTGGCCGACCCCGCGCAACTGGGCGTTGCCGACCCAGGGCAGCGACTTCGCCTGCCTGGGGCTGGCTTCCCCAGGCAGCCTGGCGGCCAGTTCCGGGCTGGCGACGACGAATTGCTGCAGGCTGCCCAGCCGCCGCGCCAGATTGCTGGAATCGGCAAGCCAGCCGACGCGGATGCCAAGATCGATCTGCTCGTCGACCAGGTTGCTGACCGCATCGTCGAAGATCGTCTCGACCCGCATTTTCGGGTATTTTCTGATGTAGGCGGCGATGGTCGGCGCCACGACCTTCTCGCCATAATCGAGCGGCGCCGTCAGCCGCAGCGTCCCCGTCGGCTGCGCCGCTCGCTGCGAAATGTCGCCATAGGCTGCCTCCGCCTCGCGCAGGATGATCGCGGTCCGGTCATAGAACAGACGACCCTCTTCGGTCGCCGTCACGCGCCGGGTCGTGCGCCGCAACAGCGTAGCGCCAAGCTCTTCTTCGAGCTTGCCGACCTGATGGCTGACCACAGCCTTGGCAACATCGAGACGGTCGGCAGCGGCCGTGAACGAGCCGGTCTCCACCACGGTGGCGAAGTAGACGAGCCGGTTGAGATTGAGGAGTTCGGTCACAGGCCGCTCATTGTCTGATTTTATCAGACAGTTTGTATGATTGATCGCTATTTTTCGCAAGCGGTCCAGCTGTCATCTATCGGGCAACAGAATGAGGCCGCCATGACCAATGCAACCCTAACCTATCTTTTCGACCCGCTCTGCGGTTGGTGCTATGGCGCCACGCCGATGCTGGATCGACTGGCCGCCGGCGGGGCCGCACTCGATCTGTTGCCGGTGGGGCTTTTCTCCGGTGCGGGCGCGCGGCCGCTGGATGCAGGTTTTGCCGCCCATGCCTGGGACAATGACCAGCGCATCGCGCGGCTGAGCGGACAGCGCTTCAGTCAGGCCTATCTCGACAATGTGCTCAATGTCAGCGGCACCTTGCTCGATTCTTCCGCTGCCACCATGGGCATCAACGCCGCCGGACTGGACGACTGGCGCCAGCGATTTGCGGCACTGAAGGCGATCCAGCATGCCCGCTACGTCGACGGCCGCGATATTGTGACGGTTGACGGCGTCGCCGCGGTACTGGCCGACGCCGGCATGAGCGACGCGGCAAAGCTTTTGAAAGCGCCGACGCAGGCGTTTCTGGCGAAGCATGACGACCTGGTCAGCCGCGGGCGGGCATTGTTCCAGCGGCTGCATGCCAATGGCGTTCCCGCGCTCGCGGTGATCGGCCAAACGGCGCCGCGCCTGATCGGCGCCAACGCGCTGTTCGGCAGCTACGACAATCTCGTCGCTCACATCGAGGCGGCGTAGTCCCAGAAATTCTCCCCAGACGAAATTCTCCCCAGACGAAAGGAAAATCCCCATGAAAATCGCACTTATCGGCGCGTCCGGCCAGGTCGGCTCGCGCCTGCTCAAGGAACTCTCCGATCGCGGTCACAGCATCACCGCCATTGCCCGGCATCCAGACAAGATCGCGGCACTTCCGGGCGTGATTGCCAAGAAGGGCGACGTCTTCGACAAGGATGGCCTTGCCGCCCTGATCAAGGGTCATGACGCGGTGATCTCCTCGGTGCATTTCCTCGACAGCGATCCCGATACGCTCATCGCAGCCGTGCGTGCTTCCGGCGTCAAACGCTACCTCGTCGTCGGCGGCGCCGGCAGCCTTGAGGTTGCGCCCGGCAAGCGCCTGGTCGACACGCCGACCTTCCCTGATATCTACAAGGCCGAGGCGCAGAAGGGCGCCGACTTCCTCGACACGCTGCGGACGGTCGACGATCTCGACTGGACCTTGCTGTCGCCTTCGGCGCTGTTCGTCGCCGGCGAGCGCACCGGCAAATACCGCATCGGCAAGGACACGCTGCTGACGTCAGACAAAGGCAGCAGCATTTCCTTCGAGGACTATGCCATCGTCATGGCCGACGAGATCGAAAAGCCGGCGCATATCAAGCAGCGCTTTACCGTCGGCTACTGAGCGCACTTCATTGACAGGCGGGCCACTCGACGGAGTGGCCGGCGCCGGTTCCTATCGACGATAGTGCCATCGGAGCCTCCGATGGCACTATCGCTTTCTTCCGTTTCCACTCCTGCCGCCGGTCTGCGAACTCTCGCCCGGAGCGGTTCAGGACAGGAACGGAAACATGGCAGACATCGCAAAATCGAAAATCATTATCGTTGGCGGCAGCTCCGGAATGGGGCTGGCGTTGGCAAGGCGGTGCCTGGTCTCAGGCGCCGAAGTCATCATCGTCGGCCGCAGTGAAGCCAGGCTCAAGCGTGCCGGCGAGGCGCTGCAGAACCCTTCCGCTTTGAGCGCCGTCGCGGCCGATATCGCCAGGGAGGATCAGGTCGCTGACCTGTTCAAGCGAATTGGCCGGCTCGACCATATCGTCAGCACCGCCGCCGACATCGAAGGCGCCTATGAGCTATTGCCTTCAGTCGACCTGAAGGCGGCGCAGCGGGTCGTCGAAAGCAAATTCTACGGGCCGCTGCTGCTCGCCAAGCATGGCGCGCCGCAGCTTTCGGCCAACGGCTCCATCACCTTCACCTCAGGCATTGCCGCCTACCGGCCGGCGGCGCGCGGCTCGGTCGTTGCCGCCGTCAACGCTGCGCTGGAAGGGTTGGTGCGGGCGCTGGCGGTCGAGCTGGCGCCGGTCCGTGTCAACGCCGTCTCGCCGGGCTGGGTCGACACGCCGATCTGGAGTTTTGTGGCCGGCGACAAGAAGCACGAGACGCTCGATGCAATGGCCAGGCGCCTGCCGGTCGGCCGCGTCGGACAGCCGGACGACATTGCCGATGCCATCGCCTTTCTGATGGGCAACGGTTTTACGACAGGGACGGTTCTGCATGTCGAGGGCGGTCACCGGCTGATCTGAGCGCAGCGAAATTCCTGGCCGCGGCCGCCAGCAGCAGTTTCAGCGCCGGCGGCTGGACGCGCCGGCGGCGCCAGATCATGACCAGCGACGCCGTGCGGGCCGGACCCGGCCATGGCAATTCGACGATCTCGCCGCGATCGAGCGCGTCGGCAACGGCCAGCCGCGGCACCAGGCTCACGCCGACACCAGTCGCCACCAGGCCCCCAATGGCGCCGATGCTGCCGACTTCGGCGGCAAGTTCTGGCGCTGCAATCTCGGCAAAGGCAGTGTCGAACAGATGCCGGTAGACGCATCCGGTTTCCGTCACCACGAAACTCATCGCGGCGAGCGCGGTTAGGTCGTTCTGTCGCGATGCGGCCGCATGCTCAGCTGATGCGACAAGGACCAGCGGCTCGGCCGATATCGTGCGCCGGGCCAGACGTTCGTCCAGACCGCCCTTGTCGAAACAGAAGGCGACGTCGATCTCGCTCTCTTCGAGCTGCCGCAGCAGGGCATCGCTGCCGGCGATTTTCAGCCGCAGACCGATCTCCGGGTGGTCGCCTCGAAAGGCCGCCAGCCATTGCGGAAGTCTGACGGTCGCAATCGTCTCCAGCGCGCCGACCGTAACCGTTCCGGCGGTCATTCCCGTCGTTGACTCGACGGCAATACGCGCCTCCTCCGCCAGTTGCAGAATCTCTTCCGCATAGGGTTTCAGCGCGTCGCCGGCCGTTGTCAGGTCGAGGCCGTGGCGCGAGCGGATGAAGAGGACGACACCAAGTTCGCTTTCCAGCGACTGGATCTGGTCGCTGACGCTCGACTGCGCCAGATGAACCTCCCGCGCTGCGCGGGTGATGTTGCGGTGCCGCGCCACGGCGAGGAAGGTCTTGAGCAATCGTGGGTGCATGCCGTTTCCGGATCTGTCTCTGTTCGACATTTCGGGCTTGGCTGGTCCATTTGCAACCCTGTTCCATTTGCAACCCCGGTCCATTTGCAACCCCGGTCCATTTGCAACCCATTGACGCCGGCGTCATCTGGTTGCGGCAGACCGAAGGGCCAGAATTTCGCGGCAATGACCCGCAAGTTTTCCCACGGCCGGCGCGGTGGCCCAAGAGATCGCCTCTGGCAGATCGCATCGTACGTATGCTCTATGCCAAGCTGATTTCCAGCACCGATGGAAGGACCGACATGCCCCGCCCGCAAGGAACCATCGCCCCGATCCTGACGCCGTTCGAGAACGATGGCCGCATTGCCCGTGACCTTTGGATCTCACACGCCAAATGGGCGCTGGGCCAGGGCGCGCATTTCCTGTCGCCGTTCGGCACCACGGGCGAGGCGCTGTCGCTCTCGCTCGACGAGCGCATGCAGGCGCTGGAATGGCTGGTTGCATCAGGCATTTCGCCGGGGCGCATGATGCCCGGCACCGGCGTCACCGCACTGCCCGAAACCGTCGAACTGTCGAAGCACGCGGTCGGCCTCGGCTGCGCCGCCGTGATGGTGCTGCCATCGTTCTTCTACACGGCCGCCGGGGACGATGGCCAGGCGCGCTACTACAGCGAGCTGATCGAAAGGGTGGCCAACCCGGCGCTGAAGATGATCCTCTACCACATCCCGCAGAACTCCGGCGTGCCGGTAAGCCCTGCCCTGACCGCCCGGTTGAGCGCGGCGTTTCCAGAGACGGTCGTCGCCTACAAGGATAGCGCCGGCGACTGGAACAACACGGCGGCGGTGATTGCCGCCGCACCCGACGTCGCGGTGTTCCCCAGCTCGGAGGCGCAACTGACCAAGGGGCTCGCCAGTGGTGCTGCGGGCTGTATCTCCGCGACCGTCAATCTCAACGCTGCGGCCATCCGCGCCCTCTACGACGCGACGATCGCCGGCCAAGACGTCACGGAAGCGGACGCCGCGATCAGGGCGTTCCGCAAGGTGATCCAGGATGCAGGCCTGATCCCGGCAATGAAGGCCGTGCTGGCGGTGCGCTCCGGCGACAAACGCTGGCTCAACCTGCGCGCGCCGCATGAGAATGCGACGCTGGAAAGCGGCAAGGCGCTGCTCACTGCGCTCGGTCCCGCAGCCGATCACATTGGCCGAGGTCACGCATGATGGCGGTTGGCGCAACCCACATGCTCGCATCTTTTCAATCGGCCTAAAGTGACGAGCCTGCCGCCTCTAACGCCGACACGGGCTTAAGCGGTCGCGGACGATCAGCCCCTTTCAGGCACAGTGCGATACCGCCATTGGCCCTTGAACGGTCAAAATCGAGGCGTACCATCGCGGTATCTGAAACTGAGTCTGTTTTCATTCGTCTGGGCTAATGTCCGGATCGGATTGGGTATTTTCCTTGGCAATGGATGCAACCCGCGGCGCAGCGATGCGCGGCAAATCGTTTGCCCATGTGGCGGAGGCGTCCTGGGGCAAGGGCCTCAGCACGCTGCTGCGCATCGTGCGCATGACGCTGCGCCATCCTTGGCAAGTTGCGATCACCATCGCCTCGACCTTCATTGCCGCGACGCTGCAGCTGTTCATCCCGCGCCTGCTCGGCCACGCCATCGACCAGGCGCAAGGCGTGATGGCTGGAGGCGGCGGCGCGGCGGCTGAGCAGGCGCTGTGGACGACGGCGATCACCTTGCTCGTCGTCAGCATTCTGCGCGGCCTCTTCACCATGGCGCAGAATTATTATGGCGAGGCCGTTGGCCACCGCACCGGCTATGAGCTGCGCCTGGCCTTCTACGAGAAGATCCAGCGGCTGAGCTTCTCCTTCCATGACCGGGTGCATACCGGCGACCTGATTACGCTTGGCCTGCTCGACCTCGACGGCGTGCGCATGTTCTTTTCCACCGGCATATTGCGCGTGGTGCTGCTCGGCGTGCTGATCGGCGTCGGCTCCTATCTCCTGATCAGCACCGATCTCGAGCTCGGGCTGCTCAGTCTGAGTTTCGTGCCGTTCGTCGCCTGGCGCTCCTCGGTCACACAGCTCAGGCTGCGCAGCACCTGGCTGACGCTGCAGGAGCGGCTGTCAGTGCTGAGCCGGGTGATGGACGAGAACCTCGGCGGAATCCGCGTCGTGCGCGCCTTTGCGGCGCAGCGGCATGAGCTGGAAAAATTCGACCGCGCCAAGAAGTCGGCGCTGGAGCTTGCCGACCAGCGCGTCGACATCCGCGTCTCTAACACCAGCGCCATGAATTTTTCCTTCCTGGCGGCCATGGGCCTGGTGCTGTGGTTCGGTGGCCAGAAGGTGATCGCGGGCCAGATCAGCGTAGGCACGCTGGCGCAGTTCCTCACCTTCATGACCATCCTGCAGATGCCGGTGCGCCAGCTCGGGCTGATGGTCAACTCGTTCGCCCGCGCCTCGACCTGCGGCACAAGGCTGTTCGAACTGCTTGACGCCGAACTTGACATCGAGGATGCGCCTGATGCCAAGGATCTCGTGGTCACCGAAGGCTTGCTGCGCTTCGACAATGTCGGCTTCCGCTACGCGGGCGCCGGCGGCCGGCCGGCGCTGTCGGGCATTTCCTTCGAGGCCAGGTCCGGCGAGACCGTCGGCATTGTCGGCCCGCCTGGCAGCGGCAAGTCGACCATCGCGCATCTGATCCCGCGCTTCTACGATGTGACGTCAGGCGCGATCACCATCGACGGGCAGGATATACGCGAGGTCACGCTGCAATCGTTGCGCAAGGCGGTCGGCGTCGTGCAGCAGGACGCCTTCCTGTTCACCACCTCGATCGAAAACAACATCGCCTATGGAAATCCCTGGGCGCGCGAGACCCGCATCGGGCAGGCGGCTGAATACGCCCAGTTGCACAATTACATCATCGGGCTTCCGGCCGGCTACACCACGGTCGTGGGCGAGCGCGGCTCATCGCTTTCCGGCGGCCAGCGGCAGCGCCTGACCATCGCCCGCACCCTGATGCTGCGGCCTTCGGTGCTGGTCTTCGACGATTCCACCGCGGCTGTCGACGCCGGCACCGAGCAGCGAATCCGCACCGCGATGAAGCGCTTCGCCAAGGACCGCGTGACGCTGATCATCTCGCACCGGCTGAGCTCGCTGATGCATGCCGACCAGATCCTGTTCGTCGAGAATGGCCGCATCTCCGAGCGCGGCACGCACCAGGAATTGTTGGCGCTGGGTGGACGCTACCGCGCGCTTTACGACCTGCAGCTGCGGCCGGACGACGATTTGCCCGTGGCGGTGGGAGCCGCATGATGTCGACACAGAACGACGACCAGAAGGAAGACACCAGCCGGCGGCCCACAAGGGCCGTCGTCGGTTCGCACCGCGACGAGGAAGAGGTCTTCGGCAAGGTCTACGATCCGCGCATCGTGCGCCGCATCTGGAGCTTCGTGAGACCGTATCAGGGCCGGATCTTCATCTCGGTCGCCGCCGTTTTGGTGTTCACTCTGACGCAATTGGCGATCCCGCTGGTCATCCGTTACGCCATCGACCACGGCATGGCGGCGGGCAAGGCCGACAGCTCCGTCATGAACTGGGCGATCGGTGCCTTCGCCCTGATCATCCTGATCAACTATGCCGCCAGCTATATCCAGGAAAGCGTCGTCGGCAAGGTGGCCGAGAATGTGCTGTCGGATTTGCGCCGCGCCATGTTCAGCCATCTGCAGCGCGTCTCGCTGAGCTTCATGGACAAGACCGAGGTGGGCCGGCTGATGTCGCGCCTGCAGGGCGACGTCAATTCGATGCAGGAATTCCTCGAGACATCGGTCATGTCGGTGGGCGACATCGTGCTTCTTTTCGGCATTGTCAGCGTGCTTTTGTGGCTCGATTTTCGTCTCGGCCTGTTGACGCTGTCGACCATGCCGGCGCTGTTCATCGTGCGCCTGTTCTGGCTGCCGCGCGCCAAGGTCGCCTTCATGGCCGCGCACGAAACCAATTCGATTGCCAATGGGGCGCTGGCGGAAGGCATCCATGGCGTGCGCACTGTGCAGAGTCTCGAACGCCAGCACGTCAATTTCGACCTCTATGACGAGAAGGTGCTGGCCAATCTCAGGGCTCACCTGACCTCGGCCAAATATGCGCAGGTGATGGTGCCGATCGTCGACACGCTGACCGGCATTGCGATGGCGACGGTCATCGTCGTCGGCGGTTCGATGGTGCTGTCGCACAGCCTCGACATCGGCGTCATGGTGGCGTTCCTGTTCTACATCCAGCGCTTCTTCGACCCGATCCGCTCGCTCACCATGCAGTACAGTGTCATGCAGCGCGCCATGGCGTCGGGCCAACGCATCTCCGAAGTGCTGGACGTGCCGGTCGACGTTAGCGACAAACAAGGCGCGGTGGCGCTGACGCGCGACATGGACGGTTCGGTCGAGTTCAGGAACGTCACCTTCGGCTACCGGCAGAACCAGCCGGTGCTGAAAAACATCTCCTTCCGCGTCAATCCGGGCGAGACGGTTGCGCTTGTCGGCCCGACCGGTTCGGGCAAGTCGAGCTGCATGGCGCTGGTGCACCGCTTCTATGATGTCTGGTCGGGCGAGGTGCGGGTCGGCGGCCACGACGTGCGCGACGTGACGCAGGATTCGCTCGGCGACCAGGTGGCGATGGTGTTGCAGGAGCCATTCCTGTTTTCCGGCACGGTGCTGGAGAACATCCGCTACCACAAGACATCGGCTACCCGCGAGGAGGTGGTGCGCGCGGCGCAGGCCGTCGGCGCGCACGACTTCATCGAGCATCTGCCCGATGGCTACGACACCGAGCTCGAACAGCGCGGCGGCAATCTCTCGCTCGGCCAGCGTCAGCTGATCAGTTTTGCACGCGCACTGGTCGCCGATGCGAAAATCCTGGTGCTCGACGAGGCCACGGCGAGCATCGATTCCTACACCGAGATGCTGATCCAGAAAGCGCTGGTCACGCTGCTGGAAGGCCGCACCGGGCTGGTCATCGCGCACCGGCTGGCGACCATACGCGGCGCCGACCGCATCATCGTCTTACAGAACGGCGAGATCGTCGAGAGCGGAAATCACGAGCAGCTGATGGCGGCCAAGGGCCTCTATGCCAGGCTCTACAACATGAACTACGCATCGTTCGACGATATTGCCGAGGAAGACATAGGCGCGCCGGCCGGCAAGGCGACGTGAGCTGCTGCCGGTTCAGCTCGACTGGAAATGGTGCGGGGCCCAAACTCGTCGTCGACCAATTCGGCTTCAGATGACGACACGTTTCAGCTCGCCTTCCAGCGTAAGCCCGGCGTCACGCCTGCCGCGCGTTCAGGTGGAGGAGCGGCCGGCCGGCTAAAGGGCAATCCCGCGTAAATTCTGAATTCTACGCGCCGCCTGGCGCGCGATGCACGCGCAGCTTGCGCCTGAACCTCAGCAAACGCCGTCATGATGGCTTTCGTTCCTTAGCCGTCGGATGAAAATCGCCGGGGAACAGGAAGGCTTGCTGGGAGTTTAGTTCTCCGAGCCGCGCCGTGAACGGCGCGGCAGCGAAGGAGACGGCATATGGGCCTGGGTACCATTCTTATTATCATCCTGATCATCGCGTTGCTCGGCGGCTTCAGCGGCCTCGGCGGCGGCCCGTTCTACGGCACTGGTTACTATGGCGGCGGTGGCCTCGGGCTGGTGCTGATCATCGTGATCATTCTGGTTGTTCTCGGGCGAATATAGCGTCGCCATTGGCGGCCGCCGAGTTTCTACGGCGGCCGCGTTTTCGCCTGACATTGAGGTTTGAAGACATGGCAGCTGAAGACATTGCTGGTCCAGAAACACTGGGCCGGCGTCGGCGCGAGCGAACGCGACGAGCTGGGATATCCTAATGTGGCACTATCCGAAGGCGCCGGGCGTAATGCTGCAGACCCCACCCGCCTGGCGGCCGTGGCGTTCATCGAGGCGGATCGGACGCTTCGAGAAACCCAGGACGGCGACCAGGCGAGTTCGGCCTTTCTCGCTCTTGTCGACAAGGGCAGCATCGGCCCGAAGGCAGCAATGGCAGGCACGCCTTACGCCTGAACGCGGTCAACCCGCCGTAGTTCCGTCAGCAGAAACACCACCAGCACGCAGCACAGGATGCCAAGCGACGATGGCAGTCCCTGATGTCCGGTCAGTTGCATCGCCAGCCCGGCCACCGGGGAGCCGACGATGCCGCCTGTGCCCCATACGAACGCAAAGGCGGCATTGCCGGCGATCAAGGCTTGACCGGTGAAACGCTCGCCGAGCTGGATCAGTGACAGCGTGTAGATCCCGAACGAGACACCGCCCCAAACGAAGAAGAGCAGCCAGATAAGCCATGTAGCGAAGAGCAATGGCAACAGCAGGCAACCGGCCAGGCAAGCCAGGACACAGAACAGCATCATCGGCTTCGAGCCAAACCGTTCGGCGGCGCGCCCAAGCACGACCTGCAGCACGGCATTGCCGGCGATGAAACAGGTGATGAGCGAAGCGATGCGCTGCTCAGTGCTGCCGAGCGCGGCACCATAGACCGCGAACAGCGAAAGCAGGACTTGCTCGAAGGCGGCAGCCGTGAAGACTGCGAACAAGAGCAGCGGCGCCAGCGCGAAGAAGCCGCCGACCGACACCGCTTCGCCCTCACGCGGCATGTCGGGCAGGCGCGGCGCGACGGCAAGCACGATCAGGCCGCAGACCAGGAAAGCCGCGCTGCCGATGATGAAGGGCGGCCATCCTTGCGTGCCGACCAAGCCTAGCGACAGCGGGCCGAGGCCGAAGCCGGCCGAAACGATCGACGAATAAAGGCCCATGATGCGGCCTCGGCGTGCGGCGGGTGTGATCGAGACCAGCCAGGTTTCGCTGATCACGTAAAGCGGATTGGCAAAGAAGCCGAGCAGGAGGCGCAACGGCATCCAGGCCCATACATCCTGCGTCCAGGCAATCGCGATCAGGACGGTTGCTGCCAGGATCGAACACACAACCGCAAGGCGGGCCGCACCCACCCGCCGGACCAGCGCCGGCGTGAAGAGCGATGATACAATGAAACCCAGAGGCGTCATCGCGGCCGAGAGGCCGATAAGGCCCGGTGTCGTCCCTTGCCGTTCCAGGATGAAGCTGAGCAGCGGATACGTCAGCCCCTGTGCTATGGCGAACACCGTAACTGTCGCGATGATGCCGGCCATCGCGGCCCATGCGATGCGGTTCTCCGGCGGTGACGTCGCGTCTTCGGCGCTCATGCCGACTTCGAAGCAGGATCGGCACGTTCCGGCAAGTGCAAATGCCGGCAAAACGCCGCGGTACGCCCAAACAGGCGGGCGGGTCTTATCCGCGACATCAGCTCACACTTGCCAGAAGCGTTTGACGATTTCGGCCTCGACCTGGCGTCTGGTAAGACCGATATCGTGGATCAGGTGCGGATTGGCCTCCGCCATCTGCTTGAGGTCCCAGCGAAAGCGTATCCGCTCGCGCCAGGCCGCGATCATGCCCCGCGGGCCCGTCGGACGCCGGCCCGATGACACCGCCTTTTCCGGCAAGGCTGCACGAGCAGAAGCAAGGGTATCGTTCATGGCAACCTCCATTCGGTTTGAGGAGCGACAGCCCTCGGCTTGAAAGAGGTTGAATTCTGCCGCATGCGGACGGCGCCGTAATTAAGCGCAGCCAAATAGTTCTCAAAAGTTCCAAAGCAGTTAGAGCACCTCGCCGATTCATAGAAACGACGAGGTGCTCAACTCTTTGTTTTGACGCCATACGTCCGTGAAGCGCTCCGCGCTTTCCCGTGGGAAAACCGCCTTCACACCTTTCCTGGAATTGCTCTATAGATGCGCGTTATGCAGGGATCGCGCTTTGCCTTTGGTCCGTTCGTGCTTGATCCGGGTGCGGGAACGCTCCTTCGGGACCAAGTTCCCGTCGCCGCCGGCCACCGCGGACTGCAGCTGCTGGCGGCGCTCGTCGCCCGGCCCGGCGAGATCGTGGCCAAGGCCGAGTTGATGGATGCGGCATGGCCAGGCACCGCCGTTGAGGAAGGCAACCTCACCGTCCAGATTGCGCAATTGCGCAAGCTGCTGGGTCCGGCCACGAACGGCGGAGAATGGATATCGACCGTTCCGCGCGTCGGCTATCGCTTCGCCGGCGCCATCGAACAGCTCGGCGACGAGAAGCGACAGGCTTTGCCGCTGCCCGCCAAACCGTCGATAGCCGTGCTGCCCTTTGCCAATTTCAGCAACGACCCCGAGCAGGAAGCCTTCGCCGACGGGTTGACCGAAGACCTGATCACCGACCTGTCGAGGATCGGCGGCCTGTTCGTCATCGCGCGCAACTCGACCTTTGCCTACAAGGGCAAGGCGGTGGATGTGCGCGAGGTCGCCAGGGAACTTGGCGTGCGCTATCTCTTGGAGGGCAGCGCCAGACGCGCCGCCGGGCGCGTGCGCATCAACGCCCAGCTGGTCGACGCGCTGAGCGGCGAGCATTTGTGGGCAGACCGCTTCGATCGCGGCCTGGAAGATATTTTTGCCGTTCAGGACGAGGTGACGGCCAAGATCGTCGAGGCGCTGCTTGGCCGGCTGCGCGCGCCGCTGCCGCGCAACCGGCCCCGAAATCTCGAGGCCTACGATCTGTGCGTGCGAGCCCGCAACCTGATCGACGTCTCGCCGGAGACGGCGCGCGAAGCGCATCTGTTGCTGACGCGCGCGCTTGCGCTCGATCCGGACTATGCCGAAGCCTATCGCTGGCTTGCCATGAACCACTGGATGGGATGGGTGCATTGGGGAGAGCCCATTGAGCCTGCCCGCGGCCTTGCCCTGGAACTGGCGCGCAAGGCTGTGGCGATCGATCCCAACGATGCCGGCTGCCACTGGGTGCTTGCTAACCTGCTTGCCTATGAGCGCAGATTCGACGAAGCGGATGTGGGATTTGCCAAGGCGTTCGAGCTCGACCCGAACGAGGCCGATGCCTGGGCGACATTGTCCGACATCGCGGTCCTGGCCGGGCGCGTCGAGGACGGCCTCGACTATATCAGCAAGGCGTTCCGGCTGAACCCGTTTCCGGCAAGCTGGTACTATCTGACGCTCGGCCAGGCGCAATATGCGGCGCGCGACTATGAAGCCGCCGTCGAGACGACGCGCCGGGACGAGACGTATCGGACAAGCTCGCGCCGTTTCCTTGCGGCAAGCCTTGCGCAACTCGGCCGGATCGACGAGGCGCGCGCCGAGGTCGACCTGTTCCTTGTCGCGAACCCACATTTCACCACCCGCCACTGGGTCGAGACGGAGCCGTTCCGCGACACGGCCACGCTCGACCATTTCGTCGATGGCTTCCGAAAGGCCGGACTTCCGGAGTGACGGACCGGCGTGCTCGATCGATGCAGGCACCGTCCGTTGCGGCTCAACTGCCAATGTTTGCAAGTCGCGAGGCCGCTGACCGATCTTGCTTCCGCGAGCAGTCATCCAACAGCGATTGCAGCGAAGCGGCGCGCGAAACCTCTGTCACGGTGAAGCCGGCTGGAACGGCCAACGATCGATCCGGCCGCGGGTGAGCGCTGGGTGGCGGCGGGCGACTACCTGTTGCGCTCTCGTCTGCAATGCCGGCATCGCGGTCGCCGTGGGCAATGATCGGCTTGCCTCGTTGAGCTTTCAGCGACGCGCTCCGACAACTCGCGATGATTTTTCTAGATGCCGGATGATTTTTCTAGATGCCGTTTGTCGAAGCACGATCTTTTCCGAAAGCCGGTTCCCACTTTTCGGGATCATGCTCTAGCGGCTGTCTGTTTCTTGTTGCTCGCGTGATCGGAAGTCACGCGCACAACCTGATTATCTGAGCGCCCTTTAGCTTTCCTTGTTTGAGGTCGGCGGCGGGAGTAATAGTCGCCACGGAATTGCGAGGAGGAAGAGATGACGCTGAACTTCGACCCGAAGGCGAAGGCCACGGCGTTGTACCATGGCGAATTCCGACCGATGTTCATTGGCGGCAAGTGGGTCGCGGCGCAGTCCGGCCACGGCATGCAGGCACTCAATCCGGCAACAGGCGAGGTGCTGGCGACAGTGCCGCGCGGCGGGGCTGCCGATATCGACTCGGCGGTGGCCGCCGCGCGCGCGGCCTTCGAAGGCCCATGGTCCAAATTCTCGCCCTACGAGCGGCAGTGCGTGCTGCTCAGGATCGCCGATCTCTTCGAGACGCATTGGGAAGAGCTCAGCGTTTCCGACACGCTGGATATGGGGCTGCCGATCACGCGCACGCTCGCTAACCGGCGCCGCGTCATCGGCATGCTGCGCTTCTATGCCGGCATGGCGACGGCGCTGCATGGCGAGACGATCGACAATTCGATTCCCGGCGAGATCGTCACCTTCACCCGGCGCGAGCCGGTGGGCGTCGTTGGTGCGATCATTCCCTGGAACGCGCCGACCGCCGCCTCGATCTGGAAGATCGCGCCGGCGCTGGCGACGGGCTGCACCATCGTGCTGAAACCGTCCGAGGATGCGTCGCTGACGCCGCTGCTGATCGCGCAACTGATGCAGGAAGCCGGCGTGCCCGACGGCGTCGTCAACGTCGTCACCGGCACCGGGGCCGAAGCCGGTGCGCGGCTCGCCGAACATCCAGACGTCAACAAGATCGTTTTCACCGGATCGACGCTGACCGGCCAGGCCATTGCGCGGGCAGCCGTGGCCAACCTCAAACGCGTTTCGCTGGAACTCGGCGGCAAGTCGCCGATCATCGTCTGCCGCGACGCCGACATCGACAAGGCTGTTCCGATCGCGGCGATGGCGGTGTTCGTGCATTCGGGCCAGATCTGCATTGCAGGCTCGCGGCTGTTCGTGGCGCGCGAAATCCATGACGAGTTCGTCCGACGGCTCGCCGATTTCGCCGGCAGACTGCGAATCGGCCATGGCATCGAGGCCGAGACGGAAATCGGACCGCTCATCAATGCCAGGCAGGCAGCCAAGGTGGAGGGCTATATCAGGGCCGGCAGCGACGAAGGCGCCGAACTGGTCGCCGGCGGCTCGCGGCTGACCGGCGAGCTCTACGATGGCGGCAACTTCATTGCGCCGACGGTCTTCGGCGCCGTGTCGGACCAGATGACCATCGCGCGCGAGGAGATTTTCGGCCCGGTGATTTCGGCGATGCCCTTCGACACGCTCGACGAAGCGGTGGCGCGTGCCAATGCGACGCCCTATGGCCTGGCCGCCGGCATCTTCACCACGCATCTGGGCACCGCGCACAAGCTTGCCCGCCGCGTCAAGGCCGGCTCGGTCTGGGTCAACATGTACCATGCCATCGACCCGGCGGTGCCGTTCGGCGGCATGAAGATGTCCGGCTATGGCCGTGAGGGCGGCATCGAGCATCTGCACGAGTATCTGGAGACCAAGTCGGTCTGGATCCAGACTGACTGATATTCGCGCGGCGTACTCTGCGAAATCACGATGAAACCAAAACGGCCAGGACGGCGGCGCAGTCACCGGCTTTGACCAGGCCGGGGAAATGCCGCGCCGCCAGAATGCCGGACATTTTTGCCCGGATTTCCTGCGGAGCGATGCCGGTGCGGCCGGTGGAATGGATGCGCCCCAGCACCGAGCCTTCTTTCACAGGCTCGCCGAGATCGACCATGGTTTCGATCATGCCGTCGTCCTCGGCGAAGGAGAAGCAATCGCCCGACGGCATGTCGAGCCACTGCGTCGGGCTCTTCTCTACTGCACCGGCGACAATGCCGGCATGACGCAGCACATTGCTGATGCCGCGCCGCGCAATCCGCACCGTCTGTGCGCGCGAGGTGCCGCCGCCACCAAGCTCGGTGCTGACGAAGACCTTGCCCATTTCCTCCGCCGCCGTGTCGTACATGCCGACGGAGTCGATCTCGATCATGCGCATCGAGAACGGAGCCGCGAATGCGGCGACCGCGTCGAAGGCTTTCTGCTCCAGTGCCTTGTCGGGCACCGTGTGCGCGGCACAGAAGGGCACGAAATCCAGCGTCCTGCCGCCGGAGTGGAAATCGAAGACGAGGTCGGCGCGCGGCAGCAGTTCGCGTTGAAAGTAGTCGGCGATCTTCTCGGTCACCGTGCCGTCGGGGCGGCCGGGAAAGCTGCGGTTCATATTGCCCTTGTCGATCGGCGACGTCCGCGTGCCGGCGCGGAAGGCCGGATAGTTCATCGCCGGCACAATGATCACCGTGCCGCTGACCTGTTTGGGATCGAGCGTGCGGGCAAGATCGTAGAGCGCCAGCGGCCCCTCATACTCGTCGCCATGGTTGCCGCCGGTGAGCAGCGCGGCCGGCCCCTTGCCGTTGCGGATGACGCAGATCGGGATCATCACCGAGCCCCAGGCCGAGTCGTCGCGGCTGTAGGGCAGGCGCAGGAAACCATGTTGCACGCCGTCCTTGTCGAAATCGACGGTCGGCGCGATCGGAGATGGGCGGAGGCTAGGCATCGGGCTCAATTCTTCACCACCAGTTTGCGCGGTACATTGGCGAGGCACTCTACACCGGTTTCGGTGATCAGGATGGATTCGGTGATTTCCAGTCCCATCGTCTCCAGCCACAGGCCGGTCATGAAATGGAAGGTCATGCCGGGCTTGAGTTCGGTGCGGTCGCCGGGGCGCAGGCTCATGGTGCGTTCGCCCCAATCCGGCGGATAGGATAGGCCGATGGAGTAGCCGGTGCGGTTGTCCTTGACGATGCCGTATTTCTTCAACACGGCGAAAAAGGCATTGGCGATGTCCTCGCAGGCATTGCCGGGTTTCGCCGCCGCAAGCCCCGCCTCCATGCCTTCCAGCGTCGCCTTCTCGGCATCGAGGAATTCCTGTGTCGGCTTGCCGAGAAAGACGGTGCGCGACAGCGGGCAATGGTAGCGGTTGTAGCAGCCGGCGATCTCGAAGAAGGTGCCCTCGCCCGACTTCATCGGCTGGTCGTCCCAGGTGAGATGTGGCGCCGAGGCGTCGGCGCCCGACGGCAGCAGCGGCACGATCGCCGGATAGTCGCCGCCGACGCCATCGACACCGCGCGTGCCGGCATCGTAGATCTCGGCGACCAGATCGCATTTGCGCATGCCGACCTGGATCTTGTCGACGATGCGCTGGTGCATGGCTTCGACGATGCGGGCCGCCTTGCGCATATAGTCGATTTCAGTCGGGCTCTTCACCGCGCGCTGCCAATTGACCAGCGCTGTCGCGTCGACGAAGCGGGCGTTGGGCAGGTGCTTCTGCAACGCGGCGAAGGCGGCAGCCGAGAACCAGTAATTGTCCATCTCGACGCCGACGGTCAGCTTGCCCCAGCCGCGATCACTAAGCACGCTTGCCAAAAAATCCATCGGGTGGCGCTCGGTCGACTGCACGTAGTGGTCGGCATAGCCGACGATGTTGTCATGCGCGAGATAGGCGGTGCGCTTGGCGCCATTGGCATCCTGGCCGCGACCGTACCAGACCGGCTCGCCCGATGGTGGCACGATCACCGCCTGATGCACATAGAACGACCAGCCATCATAGCCGGTCAGCCAGGCCATGTTGGATGGGTCGCTGATAACAAGCAGATCGACGCCTTTCCCCTCCATGGCTTTTCGCGTCTTGGCGAGGCGATCCGCAAATTCGGCGCGCGAGAATTTCAGGTTCGGTTGCATTGTTCTTGGTCCTCGTTTGTTGGGGTCCTGGAGCCCGTTTTCACTTCGTTGGATCCGGCTCCAGGAATTTTTTGCTTGAGCATGATCTGATCGGAAAACCGGTTTCCACTTTTCCGGATCATGCTTGCGGCCAGCATCAGCTCTCGAAAACGGTTCCGGCATTGGCCGCCCGCGCCCGGTCGCGAGCGAGCGTGGCGATCGCCGTATCCTGCACGCCGGTGCCGGTGAGGTCGGCGATGGTGATGTCGCTGGCCGAGCGCCTTCCGTGCCGTTCGCCGGCGATGATCTGGCCGAGTTCGGTGACCTCGGCATCGGCTCCCATCACGCCCGATGCGATGGCGTGATGCAGTTCTCCCAGACGCCGTGTCTGCTTGGCGCTGTCGGCGACATAGAGATCGGCCATGCGCAGGATCGCCGGCGCGATCTCGTTCTTGTGTTCGGCATCCGAGCCCATGGCGGTGATGTGCTGCCCGGCAACGACAAAGCCGGCCTTGATCAGCGGCTCGGTCGACGGCGTGGTGGTGACGATGATGTCGGCGCCGATGGTTGCTTTGGCTGCATCCGGCTCGGCGCGCACGAGAATACCTAGTTTTTCGCGCAGCGCGCCTGCGGCCGTCTCCGCCTTGACCGCATCGCGCGCCCAGATACGTGCCTCGGCGATCGGCCGCACCAACATGAGCGCTTCGAGTTGCAGCCCGGCTTGCACGCCGGCGCCGAAGATTGCGGCGACGGACGAATCCGGCCGCGACAGATGCTTCGCCGCGACGGCCCCGGCAGCAGCGGTGCGGACATCTGTGAGATAGCCATTGTCCAGCAGCAGCGCCTCGACCACACCGGTTCTTGCCGAGAGCAACACCATCATGCCGCCCCCGCTGGGCAGACCGAGCTTCGGATTGTCGAAGAAGCCGGAGCTTATCTTAACGGCGAAACCGTCTATTCCAGGCACATAGGCCGACTTCACATCGACCTCGCCGCGCTGCTCGTGAATGTCCAACCGCAGGATCGGCGGCATCGCCACCGGCAATGTGGCGAGCGCGCGGAAAGCGTTTTCGACGCAGGCGACCGCGTCGAGATCGAGCGGCACGATTGTGCGCAGTTCCTTCTCGGTGAGGATGGTCATCGGACTCATGTGTCGCGCTCCGTACTAGCGCGCACCACGAAGGATAGTGTTCCGTCACACCCCCCTCTGGCCTGCCGGCCATCTCCCCCGCAAGGGGGGAGATTGGACTGCACTCCTGCCTTCGCCAATCTCCAGCGCAGCAAGAATAGCGACCGCATCGAAGCTGCCGATCTCCCCCCTTGCGGGGGAGATGTCCGGCAGGACAGAGGGGGGTGGGCGGGAATTCGGCGTGGGAGAGTTTTCATGCCGCGCGCTCCGCGATTGCGTCACCGCAGACGATCTTGCGATGCGTGTTCATGTCGATATTGCGGCCCGAGAGGAGAACCACCACCGGCCCGGTCGCCCTGACCTTGCCGGCGAGTAGCGCAGCGATGCCGACCGCGCCGGCGCCTTCGACGATCTCGCGCTCCTGTTCATAGGCATGCCGGATGCCGGCGGCGATCTCGTCCTCGGTGAGCAGGATGACGTCGTCGAGCAGATCGCGGCACATGGCGAAGGTCAGCCGGTTGTCGAGACCGATGCCGCCGCCGAGCGAATCCGCCAGCGTCGGCAACTCCTCGACCTCGACCGGACGGCCGGCATCGAGGCTGGCCTTCATCGCCGCGCCGCGCGCCATCGAAACGCCGATGATTTTTGTCCCGGGGCTGACGCCCTTGACGGCGGCGGCGATGCCCGAGGCGAGTCCACCACCGGAGAGCTGCACTAGGACGAGAGCGGCATCCGGGACCTGCTCGATCATCTCCAGTCCAAGCGTGCCTTGCCCGGCGACGATGGCGGGATGGTCGAAGGGCGGCAGCATCACCAGTCCCTCCTGCGCCACCAGCCGTTCGACCTCCTGCTGCGCCTCGTCCTGACTGTTGCCGATGATGCGGACATCCGCGCCAAGCCGACGGATTTCGTCGAGCTTGTTGCCCGGCACCAGTCGCGACATGCAGATCACCGCACGCATGCCTTCGAGCTTCGCGGCATGGGCCAGCGCACGGCCATGATTGCCGGTCGACGCCGCGACCACGCCGCGCGCCTTCTCCTCGGCGCTCAGCGAAGCAACGGCATTCGAGGCGCCGCGCAGCTTGAAGCTGCCGGTGGTCTGGCGGTGTTCAAGCTTGAGGTGGACGGGGATGCCCAGTCGTTCGGAAAGGCTGTGAGATAACCCTGTCGGCGTGCGTTCGATTTTGCCGGCAACTCGCTCCCGGGCGGCACGAATATCGTTAAGGGTGACTGTCGTCATGATCGTCAATCGCGCGGCAAAGGCAGCGTCATCAGACGGCCAAATTCGGGATGCGACGTCCCGTCGCCACACAACCGCAAACAATTCCAGGCGCTGGCCTGATTGCTGGTGACGACCGGGCGGTCGATCGCCTGTTCCATGCCGGGAACCGCGAGCGCTCCGCGCAATGCGGTGCAGGACACGAACAGTGCATCGGCCTGCGCATGCGTCGCCTCACGAGCCAGGTCGACGATCGCTGCCGGCGCAATGCGCGCCATCTCGCGATCGTCCTCGAAACCGAGACAGGTGAAGCTGAGGATATCGAAGCCACGTGCGGCGAAGTAAGCCGCCATCGGCCTGGAGGTTTGGACGGTGTAGGGGGTGAGGATGCTGATCTTTTTCGCGCCCAGCACCTGCAGCCCGCGCAGGCCGGCCATCGGCGGCGTGACCACAGGAACACCCGGCTTGGCAGACTGGATTGCGGCCTCGATTTCAGCGTCGCCAATCACCACCGAGGCCGAGGTGCAGGAGTAGCAGATCGCGTCGAGGTTTTCGTCGGGCAGGATCAGCGCCGCGCCCGCCGCAAGCTCCGGCTGCATCTTGCGGAGATTCTCGGGTGTGGTCGGATTCTTGTAGGGAATGCGCGCGACATAGACGCCGACCCGCTCGCTCGCCACCATGCGGCGGAAATCCGGTTCGCTGGTGTGGTCGGTGGCAAGGATGATCAGGCCGACGCGCTTTTCCAGCGGGCGCGCATCGAGCGCCGGCATTGTCGGCGTCAGCCTGATTTTGGGCAGCGGTTTCATCTTGAGAATTACCTTTCGATCTTGCCGTAGCGATGTTCCAGCCAGCGCAGCAGCACGACCGAGAAGAGGCTGATGACGAGGAAGAAGGCGCCGACCAGCGTGATCGGCTCGATGTAGCGATAATAGGTGTTGGCGACGCTCTTGGCCTGGTTCATCAGCTCCAGAACGGTGATCGCCGACAGCAGCGGCGTCTCCTTGAACATGGCGATGAAATAGTTGGCCAAAGCCGGGATCATCGGTGGGATCGCTTGCGGAATGATGATGTTGGTCCAGGTCTGCGTGGCGCTCAGATTGCAGGCCTTGGCCGCCTCCCACTGGCCGCGCGGCACGTTGTCGATACCGGCGCGATAGACTTCCGCCGTGTAGGTGCCGTAGTGCAAGCCGAGCCCGATGACGCCGGCGACCAGCGGCGGCAACAGGATGCCGAAATCCGGCAGCACGTAGAAGATGAAATAGAGCTGCACCAGAAGCGGCGTGCCGCGGATGAATTCGGCCGCCCAACCAACGGTGCGCGACAGCGCCTTGTTGGGCGAGCGTCGTGCTAGCGCGATGCCCAGACCCACGACAGCGGCCAGCACGGAGCCGAGCAGCGTTGCCAGGATGGTGATCTTCACGCCCTGGATCAGCGTCGGCAGGATCTCCCAGACGAAGTTCCAGTCCCAATCCATCAGGAAGCTCCGGCCATCAGACGCGCACCCCGTCGAGGCCGCGCGCCATGCGGCGTTCCAGAGAACGCACGCCCCAGGAGATGATCAGCGCCAGGGCGAAATAGATGATCAGGATGGTGGTGAACGGCGCCAGCGTGTTGCCAGTCTGCGAGCGCACGACCTGCGCCTGAAAGGTGAGATCGGCGAGCGAGATCAGCGACACCACGGAGGTCGCCTTGAGCAGCTCGATGGCGTTGTTGCCGAAGGTCGGCAGCATGACCAGCAGCGCCTGCGGCAGGATGACATGGCGCATACCTTGCCAGCGGCCGAGGTTGAGCGCGATGCAGGCTTCATATTGTTCGCGGCCGACCGACTGGATGGCGCCGCGTACCACCTCGGCCGCATAGGCGCCGACATTGAGGCCCAGCGCCAGCACACCCGCCTGCAGCGGGGTCAGTTCGAGGCCGATCAACGGCAACACGAAATAGGCAAAGAACAGCTGCACGAAGATCGAGGTGCCGCGGAAGAATTCTATATAGGCGGTGGCCAGCCAGCGCAGCGCAAAGAAGCGCGACACGCGGCCCATGCCGGCGAGGAAGGCCATGATCAGGGCGAGCACCGACCCCATCAGCGTCAGCTCGATGGTGACAAGCGCTCCCTGCAATATCAGGCCGAGGTAGCCGGACCACTGGGTCATTCGGGTTCCAACGTTGGCGGTTAGCTTCCTTCTCCCCGTTCACGGAGAGAAGATGCCAGTCCACCCTCCGAAGCTGCAGCGCAGCTGCTGCGGAGGACGGGCAGGCAGATGAGGGGCAGCGCTAAATTCTCAGAACCTGGCGCCGCCCCTCATCCGGCCCTTCGGGCCACCTTCTCCCCGTGAACAGGGAGAAGGCAAAAACGGCGCTATTTCGCCGCGCAGAGCTTGTCCCGCGTGGTCGACATCGCGGCTGCGGCCGAGAAGCCGTAGGGCTCGATGATCTTGGCGAACTCGCCGGATTTCTTCAGCTTGGCGAGCTCGACATCGAAGGCATCGCGCAGGGCCTCATCGCCTTTCTTGAAGGCGGCGCCGTCGCAATAGACCGGCGCGCCGACCACCGGGGCGATGACTTCGAGGTTCGGATCGTTGGCTTTCTTGACGAGGTCGTTGATCGACAGGACGGGAAGCGAATAGGCATCGATGCGACCGTCCTGCAGCATCTTCAGGCCGCTCTGGCCGTCCGGCACGACGATGACGCGCTCGCGCGGCACGCCGGCGTTGAGCGCCAGCTTCTCCTCGGTGCCGCCACCGGGCGCGCCAATGGTGGCTGACGTGTCCTTGGCGACGTCCTCGTAGCTCTTGAAGCCCTTCGGATTGCCCTTCTTCACCAACATCGCCTCGGCGTCGCATAGCACCGGCTCGGAATAGACGACCGCCGCGCAACGCTCCGGCTTCATGAACAGGCCGGCGGTGACGACGTCGAAGCGGCCGGCCTGCAGGCCGGGGATCATCGCGCCATATTCGGAGATCGAAGCGACGATGTCGGCAACACCGAGACGCTTGAAGACCTCGCGCGCCACGTCGGGCGCCGCACCCGAAACTTTGCCGTCGGCGGCGACCGCCGTATAGGGCGGCTCGTTGGCGATCGCGACGCGGGCAAAGCCCTGCGCCTTCAATTGCTCGAGCTTGCTGTCATCGGCCGAACCGGTGCTCGACGCGGCGAGCACCGCCGTCAGTGCGAGACCGGCGACGCCGGCCAGAATGCCAAGTTTCTTCATTGTTCCCAACTCCTTGTTGTCTTCTTGGTTTTGTCTGGGGCGGTCTTCCGCCCCGCAAAGCGGTCAGACACGATGTCCGGCTGCGATGATCTTCTTCAGGAAGCCTTGCGTGCGCTCCTGCTTTGGATGGCGGAAAATCTCGTCTGGTTTGCCCTCTTCGACGATCTTGCCGCGGTCGAAGAACAGCACGCGGTCGGCGAAGTCGTGGGCAAAGCCCATCTCGTGGGTGACCAGCAGCATGGTCATGTCGGTCTCTGCGGCGAGCTTGCGCATGACATTCATCACCTCCTCGACCAGCTCCGGATCGAGGGCCGACGTCACCTCGTCGAACAGCATGATCTTCGGCGACAATGCCAGCGCACGGGCAATCGCCACGCGCTGCTTCTGGCCGCCGGACAGCTGCGCCGGCATCGACTTCGCCTTGTCGGCCATGCCGACCATGTCGAGCAGTTCCATGGCCCGCTTTTCAGCGGCGGCGCGAGGCGTGCCCTTGGTCAGCATCGGCGCCAGCGTGACGTTATCCATGACGCATTTGTGCGGAAACAGATTGAACAGCTGGAAGACCATGCCGATCTTCTGCCGCATCTTGGTCAGGTGCCGCTCGTCGGCGGGCAGCAGCTGGCCGTTGCGCTCCATGTGATAGAGCTGCTCGCCATCGATCTGGATATGGCCGCCGTCGATCTTCTCCAGCGTCATCAGGATTCGCAGGATCGTCGTCTTGCCCGAGCCGGACGGGCCGATCAGCGCCAGCTTCTCGCCGGGCATGACCTGCATCGACAGGCCGTCCAGTACCTTGAACGAGCCGAAGCTCTTCGAAATGGCGTCGACCTTGATGATGGGTGAGGACAAATGAATTTCCCCTGCTGGAGAAGCCTGTGCCCTTAACGATGCGGAACGCGCCAAATCATGTCAATTGGGAAAATAAAATCATGACAATATTTCCGGCACTGCATGATTCCAGAGCAATTCCCGCTTAGATTGCGAGCAGCAGATGCTCCGGATCGCCAAGCAGCAACTTGGTGACAACGCCGAGGCCGGCGCGCAGTTCCCCCTCGGTGGTCGAGCCGAGCGAGATGCGCACCGCCGGATGCCAGGGCGCATCCGAGATGCGGAAGGAGGTGCCGGGCGCGATCGCCACGCCTTGCAGGCGGGCCTGGGCGACGAAGCTTTCCTCGGCACGGTCCGCGGGCAGTTGCAACCAGACATGCAGCCCGTCGCGCCTGGCGCGATAACCAACCCCGCCCAGCACCTCGGCTGCGATGTCCTGGCGGCGGCGCAATGCCGCCCGCTGCCAGCGAACGAGTTCCATCGCCGTGCCGTCGGTCACCCATTTGGTGGCGATCTCGGCCACCAGCGGCGTCGCCATCCAGTTCGACACCAGATGCCGGTTGGCAACGGCGGCGACATAGCGGTCGGGCGCCGCGAGATAGCCGATGCGCAGGCCAGGTACGGTGATCTTGGTGAAGGAAGTGACGTAGAGCGTGCGCTCCGGCGCAAAGGCGGCGACCGGCGGCGGCCGGTCCTCGATCAGCGGACCCAGCACATCGTTCTCGATGATGGCGATGTCGTGCTTGCGCGCGACCGCGGCGATCTCTTCGCGCCGCCGAGCGTCCATCAGCGTCGCCGTCGGGTTGATCACCGACGGTTGCACGAATACCGCGCGAATGTCGGTGAGCCGGCAGACCTCGTCCAACGCCTCCGGGATCAGGCCATTGCCGTCGATCGGCAGGCCTTCCAGGTTGAAGCCGAGATAGCGCGCCAGCGGCACCAGCGTGTGGTGGCCGATGGCCTCGGTGGCGACAGTCGATCCCGGCGGCGCAACGCTCATCAGCGCCACGGTCATCCCGGCGGTCGCGCCATTGGTCAGGCTGATATTCTGTGCGGAGGTGTCGAGCCCACACAGTTTCAGCCATTCGACAGCCACCGCGCGGTGACGCGGGAACACCATGTTGGGCCGGAACGACAACGCCGAACTGGATGGCAGGTTTTCGGCCAGCCAGCCCAGCGCCTGCTTCAGCCGCTCCAAATGCATCGGCTCGCAGACCGGCTTCAGGATTGACAGATCGATGACCTCGCCGAGGCGCTCCGGCAGATAGGGCGGCTCCGGGTCGCGGCGCTGCGTCTGGACAAAGCTGCCACGGCCGATCTCGCCCGAAATCAGGCCGCGCCGGATCAGTTCTTCGTAGGCGCGGCTGACCGTCTGCACCGACAGTTTTAAATCGTCTGCCAGCCTTCGATGCGTTGGAAGCCGCGCGCCCTTGGCCAGCCGCCCGTCATGAATGGCGCGGGCGAACTGGTCGGCCAGCGTTTGATAGGCTGGCCGGCGGATGAGCGCAGGGTCGGGTTGCCATAATGTCATGACTTAATAGAGATCGAAATCAGTGCAATTGACAATCGAAATAATGCGCCGTCATGGTGATGCCGACAAAAAGCGGACGCCGATGACATCAAAACTCGACGCGGTCGACCTCAGGATACTCGACGCCATCCAGCGCGACGGGCGCATCACCAAGCTGGCGCTGGCCGAACAGGTCGGGCTGTCGCCGACGCCGTGCTGGATGCGGCTGCGCAAGCTGGAGAAGGCAGGCATCGTCTCGGGCTACCACGCCAGGATCGGCATGCGCGTGGTGGCGCCGGTCGCCACCGTGTTGATGGAGGTGACGCTGGCCAGCCATCGCCAGGCCGATTTCGACCGCTTCGAACGCGTCATCCGCGACATCCCCGAAATCGTCGCCTGCTGGTCGGTGGGCGGCGGCGTCGACTATGTGGTCAAGGTGATGACGCGCGACATCGACGCCTATCAGCGGCTGGTCGACGGCCTGCTGCAGCGCGAGATCGGCATCGACCGCTACTTCACCTACATCGTCACCAAGACGGTGAAGGACGAAATCGTGCTACCGATAGCCGACCTGTTGCCGGCGTCGGCATAAGCCCGGAGAGAATGTCTGTCGGGGCGGCACAATAGAGAGACTCTCTCTCCTTCAGGGCGTCGAAACAGTCTCTCTGTCTGCATGTGACGGATAGTCTTCCCGCATCGTCCGATCCGGGAGGCCTCGACCATGTCCGCGCATTTTGCCCGCTCGCATCGCCATGAGGCACTCGACCGCCTCTCCGACCGCCGGCTGCTGCGCGAGCTTGCCTATGTCGATGGGCATTGGACCGCGAGCGAAGCGGCCGAAAGCTTTGAAGTCACCGATCCGGCCACAGGCGCGACGGTCGCGTTTGTCGCCGCGCTCGATGCGCAGCAAACGACAAGGGCAATCGGTGCCGCCGCGCGTGCCTTCCCGGCTTGGCGGTCACTGCTGCCGCAGGAGCGGTCGAGAATTCTGCGAAAATGGTTCGAGCTGATCATCGCGGCGAAAGACGACCTTGCCCTGCTGATGACTTTGGAACAGGGCAAGCCGCTGCAGGAATCGCTCGGCGAAATCGACTATGCCGCCTCTTTCCTCGAATGGTATGCCGAAGAGGCAAAGCGCCTCAATGCCGAGAGCGTCACCAGCCATCTGCCGAATGCCGAGATGATGGTGAGGCGCGAGCCGCTCGGTGTCGTCGGCGTCGTCACGCCTTGGAATTTTCCGGCGGCGATGCTGACCCGCAAGGCGGCGGCCGCCCTTGCCGCCGGCTGCACCATCGTCGCGCATCCTTCATCCGAGACGCCGCTGTCGGCGCTGGCGCTGGCGGAACTTGGCGAGCGCGCCGGCATGCCCGCCGGTGTCTTCAACGTCATCACCGGAAGGGCTGCAACCATCGTCGGCCGCATGTGCGAAGACCCGCGCGTCCGCGCCATGAGCTTTACCGGCTCGACGGAGATCGGCCGGTTGATCGCGGCACAGAGCGCGCCGACGATGAAGCGGCTGGTGATGGAGCTTGGCGGCCACGCGCCGCTGATCGTCTTTGCCGATACCGATCTGGACAAGGCGGTGTGCATCGCCATCGATGCCAAATTCGCCACCTCCGGCCAGGACTGCCTCGCCGCCAACCGCATCTACGTCCAGCGCCCCATCTACGATCGCTTCTGCGCCGCCTTCGCCAGGCGTATCGAGGCGCTGCGCACCGGCAACGGCCTTACCAACAAGATCGACATCGGGCCGCTGATGCATGAGCGTGCCGTCGCAAAGGTCGAAGAGCAGGTCGCCGATGCCATCGCTCGTGGCGCGCGCTGTCTCACCGGCGGCAAGCGGCATCAGGCCGGGCCGCTGTTCTACCAGCCGACGCTGCTGGCCGACGTCAGCGACGAAGCGCTGATCATGCGCGAGGAGACCTTTGGGCCGGTCGCCGCCGTCACGCCGTTCGACAGTGAGGACGAAGTGATCGCCCGTGCCAACGCCACAGAATATGGCCTGGTCGCCTATGTCGTTACCGAGAACGGCGCCCGCCAGCAGCGCCTGGGCCGCGCGCTCGACTACGGCATGCTCGCTATCAATCGCGTCAAGATCACCGGCGCGCCGATCCCATTCGGCGGCGTCAAGCAATCCGGCATCGGTCGCGAAGGCTCGCGCCATGGGCTCGAAGCTTTCACCGATCTGAAGTACCTCTGCCTGGACGTCGCATAGTCCGTCCGGCCATCCCTCAAGGAGTCAAAAATGCTCAACCAGTCCAACGAACTCAACGCCTGGGATCGCGACCATTTCTTCCATCCTTCGACCCATATGGGCACGCATGCGCGAGGCGAGAGCCCGACCCGCATCATGGCCGGCGGTGAAGGCGTCACCGTCTGGGACAACAATGGCAAGAAGAGCATCGATGCCTTTGCCGGTCTCTATTGCGTCAATGTCGGCTATGGCCGCCAAAAGATCGCGGATGCCATCGCCACCCAGGCGAAAAACCTCGCCTACTATCATGCCTATGTCGGCCACGGCACCGAGGCCTCGATCACGCTGGCCAAGATGATCATCGACCGCGCGCCGAAGGGCATGAGCAGGGTCTATTTCGGGCTCTCCGGTTCGGACGCCAACGAAACCAACATCAAGCTGATCTGGTACTACAACAACGTGCTTGGGCGGCCGGAGAAGAAGAAGATCATCTCGCGCTGGCGCGGCTATCACGGTTCGGGCGTGATGACGGGATCACTGACCGGGCTCGACCTGTTCCACAATGCCTTCGACCTGCCGCGCGCGCCGGTCCTGCACACCGAAGCGCCCTACTATTTCCGCCGCGCCGACCGCTCGATGAGCGAGGAGCAGTTCTCGCAGCATTGCGCCGACAAGCTTGAAGAGATGATCCTGGCCGAAGGTCCCGAAACCGTCGCCGCCTTCATCGGCGAGCCGATCCTCGGTACTGGCGGCATCGTGCCGCCGCCGGCCGGCTACTGGGAGAAGATCCAGGCGGTGCTGAAGAAGTATGACGTGCTGCTGGTCGCCGACGAGGTGGTGACGGGCTTCGGCCGTCTGGGCACCATGTTCGGCTCCGACCATTACGGCATCAAGCCGGACCTGATCACCATCGCCAAGGGCCTGACCTCGGCCTATGCGCCGCTGTCGGGCGTCATCGTTGCCGACAAGATGTGGCAGGTGCTGGTGCAGGGCTCCGACAAGCTTGGCTCGCTCGGCCATGGCTGGACCTATGCGGCGCACCCGATCTGCGTCGCCGCCGGCGTCGCCAATCTCGAACTGATCGACGAGATGGACCTGGTGACAAACGCCGATGAGACGGGCGCCTATTTCCGCGCCGAACTGGCCAAGGCCGTCGGCGGTCACAGACATGTCGGCGACGTGCGCGGCGATGGCATGCTGGCGGCAGTCGAATTTGTCGCCGACAAGGACGACCGGGTGTTCTTCGATGCTTCGCTCAAGATCGGGCCGCAGGTGGCGACAGCACTTGCCGCCAGCGGTGTCATCGGCCGCGCCATGCCGCAGGGCGACATCCTTGGCTTCGCGCCGCCGCTCTGCCTGACGCGTGAGGAAGCCGACATCGTCGTTTCGAAAACCGCCGATGCCGTCAACAGCGTGTTTGCCAACCTCTGAGATCGACGATGAATGCCATGACCAAGACCCTCCCCGCCACCATGGCCGCCGTGCTGCTCACCGGGCATGGCGGACCGGAAAAGCTCGTCTATCGCACCGATGTGAAAGTGCCTGTGCCTGCCGCCGGCGAGGTGCTGGTCAGGGTCAGCGCTTGCGGTATGAACAACACCGATGTCTGGGTACGCCAGGGCGCCTATGGCACGGAGGAGGACGCTGCCGCCGTGTCGACGTGGCGGCGGCAAGGCAACACGCTTACCTTCCCGCGCATCCAGGGCACCGACACGGTCGGCACCATCGCTGCCGTCGGCGAAGGCGTTTCCCCGGGCCGTATCGGCGAACGGGTAATGGTCGACTTTTCGATCTACAACCGCGACGACGATTCGCTCGCCGACATCGACTATATGGGCCACGGTCGCGACGGCGGGTACGCCGAGTACCAGACGGTGCCGGGCGAGAATGCGCATGTCGTCGATACTGACATGAGCGACGTCGAACTCGCCACCTTCTGCTGCGCCTACCTCACCGGCGAGCAGATGCTGGAGCGCGCCGGGCTGAAAACCGGCGAACGCGTGCTGGTCACCGGCGCCTCGGGCGGCGTCGGTTCCGGCATCGTGCAGCTGGCGCGGGCGCGCGGCGCCATTCCCTACGCCGTCGTCGGCAAGGGCAAGGAGCAGGCGGTGCGCGACATCGGCGCCGAAGCGGTTATTACCCGTGGGGTTGCCGATCTTCCCGCCGCCGTGAATGAAGCCACTGGCGGCCAGCCGATCGATGTGGTCGCCGATCTCGTCGGCGGCGCGATCTTCAACGACCTCTTGCGCATCCTGAGGCCCGAAGGCCGCTACACCACCGCCGGCGCGATTGCCGGTCCGGTTGTGCAGCTCGATCTCCGGACCATGTATCTGAAGCAGCTGCAACTGCACGGATCGAGCCAGGGGACGCGCGCCGACTTCCGCCGCATCGTTGGATACATCGAAGCGAAGAAAATCCGGCCGCTGGTCGCCGGTGTCTACAAACTGTCCGATTTCCACAAGGCGCAGGCCGACTTCATCGCCAAGGATTTCGTCGGCAAGCTGGTGGTTGTGCCGGACGCCATGTGGAACATCCGCGCATAACGGCTCTCAACGCTCCTACGTCAGAGCGCGTCGTAAACGGCATCAATCAATACCTTGCGGCGTGGATCGACGTCGTCGAAACCCAGCATGCGGTTGGTGACGTAGCCGAATCCGACGCCGGCGCCGGGATCGGCAAAACCGAGGGCGCCGCCCCAGCCGCCATCGCAGCGACGCGCGGCTGGCATAGGCGGCGTCGTCAAGTTGAAAGCCGGCGGCGAATTGCCGGCGCTTGAGACATAGCGCGCATGAGCGAAATCATCGCAACGAATGCATCCACAGGCCGGCAACCAGACCCTGCATCTTGACAGACGAGGCGAAAGCCAAAAGAGTGAAACCGGTTTCACTGGGGACCGCCGGTGCATTTCGATCTGTCCATTCTGCTCCCGCATCTGGGTTTTCTGGCGCGCGGCGCCGAACTTACGGCGGCGGCTTGCGCGCTGTCGCTGGTGGGAAGCGTCGTCATGGGCGCGTTGGTGGCGATCGCACGCACCTCCGCCTCGGCACTGCTTCGACGGATCGCCTTCGTCTATGTCGATCTCTTCCGCAATGTGCCGTTCATCGTCCAGCTGTTCTTCTTCTATTACGGCCTGCCCGAGCTCGGCATTTACATCGATGCCTTCACCACCGGCGTCGTGGCCCTTTCCATTGCCGGCGGCGCCTATGCCTCAGACATCATTCGCGCCGGCATCCTCGCCATCGACCAGGGCATCATCGAGGCCGCTGAAGTGAGCGGCCTGTCCAGGCGCAAGATCTTTACCCGCATCGTGCTGCCGATTGCGCTGCGCACCTCCGTGCGACCGCTCGGATCCGTGCTCATCAACATGATCCTTACGTCCTCGATCCTCTCGACCATCACGCTCAACGAGCTCACCGGCTCAGCCCAGATCGTCGTCTCGCAGACCTATCGGCCCTTCGAGGTCTATGTGGTGCTGCTCTGTGCCTATGCGGCCCTGACCTATCTGGTCTCGCTGGGCGTCACCCTGCTCCACCGCCATCTCAATCGGGACATGATGGAGGCGGTCGACTGATGCGGTTCAGCGACTTCACCTCCTACGACCTGATCCTGCTGGCGCAAGGTCTCGGCACCAACATCGCGCTGTTTCTCGTCACCTCTCTGATCGGACTGCTGATTGGCCTGAGCTGGGCACTGGTGCGGTTCTACCGTGTGCCGGTTCTGGCCCAGGTCGTCACCTTCCTGTCGGAGCTGTTGAAGAACTCGCCGGTGTTGGTGCAGCTGTTCCTGGTGTTCTTCGGCCTGCCGGCCCTGTTGCATATAAGGGTGACGCCGGTCACCGCAGCGACCATCACTCTGTCGGCGAACACCGCGGCCTTCGTCTATGTCATCGCGGTCTCGGCGATCGAGTCGATCGAACGCGAGCAGGTCGAGGCCGCGCGTGTCTTCGGCCTGACCCGGTGGCAGGTCCTGCGCCATATCGTTTCGCCCCAGGCTGCCGCCTTCGCGGTCGGCCCGCTCGTCGCGCTGCTGGTCAACCAGCTTCAGGTGACGTCGCTGATTTCTGTCATCGGCGTCGTCGACCTGACCAAGATCGGCCACATCCTCAACATGCGCACCTTGAAGCCGTTCGTGGTCTGGACCGTCGTCGGGCTGCTCTACTATGGCGCGGCAAAGCTGGTCGCCCTGCTTGGCGAGCGTCTTGAAAACCGCCTGCGGGCGCACAGCGCCTGGCGGGGGCTTTAACATGCTCAAGATCGAAAACGTGCACAAAGCGTTCGGCGAGGTCACTGTGCTGGACGGCGTCGACCTGACGATCGCGCCCGGCGAAGTGGTCTCGATCCTCGGGTCGTCGGGGTCCGGCAAGTCGACACTGATCCGTTGCATCAACGGCCTCGAAAAGCTGAAGTCGGGCCGCATCACGGTCGACGATTTCGATGTCAGCAAGCCGAAGGAGCTGGCCGAGGCGCGCAAGCGCTCAGGCACCGTCTTCCAGCTGTTCAACCTCTATCCGCATATGAGCGCGCTTCAGAACATTACGCTCGCCCCGATCGAGGTGCTGAAGATGCCGCGCCCTGAGGCCGAGGCGCTGGCGCGCAAGCTGCTCGAGTCCGTCGGCCTCGCCGATCGGGCCAACGCCTACCCGGCGCAGTTGTCGGGCGGGCAGCGCCAGCGTGTCGGCATCTGCCGGGCGCTCGCCATGCAGCCGCGCTATCTGCTGCTCGATGAAGTCACCAGCGCGCTCGACCCGGAAATGACTTCCGAGGTGCTGGCCATCCTGGCAAAGCTCGCCGCGCAAGGCACGACGATGCTGTTCGTCACCCACGAGATCGAATTCGCGCGCGAGATTTCCAACCGCATCGTCTTCCTCGACAAGGGCAGGCTGGTGGTCGATCTGCCGACGGATCGTTTCTTCGCCGCGGACGGCGGCCGGGCGCAGCCGCGGGTTGCGCAGTTTCTCTCCAGGATGCGCAAGGACTAGGAATGCTGCTGTTAGCCAACAACGAAGCATGGCCGGGATTCGAGACCTCGGTGCAAATGCTGCGCGATGGCGCCGTCAGCCTGGACGCGATGGTTGCCGGCATCGGCATGGTGGAGAAAGAGGTCAAGGTTCGAAGCGTCGGCTATGGCGGCTGGCCGAACATGCTGGGCGAGATGGAGTTCGACGCCGGCGTCATGGATGGCAATACACGAGAGGTCGGTTCAGTCGGCGCTGTGCCAAGGACCTTGGCGGTCGCTGCCCTGGCGCACCAGGTGATGAAGCGCCTGCCGCATGTGATGCTGACCGGCGAAGGGGCGCGGCGCTTTGCCAGCGAAATCGGTTTTGCCGAAGACGAAGTCTTGTTCGAGGACTCTAAGCGCGTCTGGTGGGAGCGGCTGCAACAGGAACTCACACCGCAACAGCTGGCGAAATTCCCCGATATCGATCTGGCGCCGCTCAGCCGTACTATAACCGATCCCGAGCGCGTCCGCGACACCACCGTCTTCCTGTCGGCGGATGCGCGGCGCGGCATCCATGCCGCGACTTCGACCTCGGGCTGGGCCTGGAAATATCCGGGCCGGCTCGGCGATTCTCCCATTCCCGGCGCAGGCTTTTACGCCGACAGCCGCTATGGTGCGGCGGCGTGCACCCATACCGGCGAGATGACGATGCGCTGCACGACCGCGCGGACCGTCGTGCTGGCCATGAAGCTTGGCCGATCCTTGTCGGATGCGGTCGCGCTGGCGGTCGAGGAACTCGGTGAACTCGACACCGGCTTCCTAGCCGGCGTGGTCATCCACGCCGTCGACGCCGAGCAGAACCATGAGGTGGTAAATTTTAGATGCGAGGGCGAGGTCCGCTACTGGCTCTGGAAGGATTGCATGTCCGCACCCGAATTGCGGGCAGCAAAGCGTGTCACTTGAAAATAAGGAGAGGAACCATGAAGACCCTACTGCGTGCCTTCGCTGCGCTGGCCATCGTGGCCGGTTCGGCATTTCCAGCCCTTGCAGGCATGATTGACGACATCCGCTCACGCGGCACCATTCGCATCGGCGTATCGCTCGGCGGCGAGCCGATCGGCTTTCGCGATGCACAAAACAACCCTGTCGGCTACGATGTCGATGTCGCGACGCTGCTGGCGCAAAAGCTCGGTGTGCCGGTCGAGTTCGTCGACGTCTCGGGCGATGCGCGTATTTCCATGCTGGTGTCGGGACAGATCGATGTCGCGGTCGCAAACACCTCTGCAACGCTCGAGCGGGCCAAGACCGTCAACTTCACCATCCCCTACAACCGGGCCGGGCTGCGCGTCATCGTCCAGAAAGATGCCGGGATAACCGACCTCAAGGGGCTCGCCGGCAAGAAGGTTGTCGTCGGCCGCGGCACCACGGGCGAAACCTTCCTCAAGGCGGCCGTGCCGGACGCAGAGCTCGTCTATGTCGACCAGTTCGCGCCCGACGGGGTTCTGCAGCTGCAACAGAAGCGCGTCGATGCGGCGATCGAGGATTCCTCGTTGCTCGATTACCTCGCGACCAAGACACCGAGCCTGGTGACGCTGCCAGGCCTCTATTCCAACGATCCGATCGGCATCGCGGTCGCCAAGGGCGATCCCGAATTCGTCCGGTGGCTCGACATGTTCGTGTCCGACTTCATCCAGTCGGGCACCTATGAGACGACCTACAAGAAGTGGTGGGGGCCGGACTCCAACCCGCCGGCGCTCAACCCGCTGTGGTGACACCCACTACCGGTAACCGATCGGCGCACAGTCGAGGCGCCGTCGCAACGATCGCCGACGTCGCGCGGCTGGCAGGCGTGTCGCGCGCCGCGGCCAGCCGTGCGCTGTCGAGCGGACCGCGACCGGTCTCGGCGGACAAACGCGAGCGTGTCGTGCAGGCCGCCGCCCAGCTCGGCTACAAACCCAATCTCCTGGCGCAAAGCCTGACCACCAAGACCGTCAATCTGGTTGCCGTCGTGGTCAACCACATTCACGACCTTTCAGATCTCGACCTGTTCGACCGGCTGCTCGACGCAATCCAGTCGATCGGCAAGCAGGTCATCCTCATCCGCATCGGCTCGGCGGACGGGGTCGAGGATTTTCTGCGCAACGGCGTTGCCTATCATGTCGATGCCGCCGTGGTGTTCTCCGACTTTGCCGATGCAGCGACGGTGCGGCGCATGTTTCGCTCGGACCTGGTCATCATGCTGAACGGACTGCATGACGATCTGTCACCCACCGTCATTCCCGATGAAGGCGTCGGCATCGCCGAGGCCGTGGCGGATGCGGCGGCCAAGCGCGCGCGCACGGCCAGCCTGCTGACCGGCCGTTCGTCCTCGCGGGTCGAACAGCTGCGCATCGGCCACTACCTCGAAGCGTTCCGGCATCATGGAATTGAACTGCTGCAGACGGTCCAGGGAGACTATTCCTACGAGTCGGGCTATGCGGCAGCCGCCGGCCTGACGGGACGCGGCTGTCCCGATGCGGTCTTTTGTACGTCCGACGCGATGGCCATGGGTGTTCTGGATGTCTGCCGGGCGGATTTCCCCGACAACCGGCCCAGCCGCTTCCGCCTCTATGGCTTCGACAATGTGTCCCTGACCAATTTCGACGCCTACCCGATATCGTCAATCGGCTACGACAAATCAGACTATGTGGGTCATATCGTCGGCGCCCTCTCCAATCCGCAGGTCTTCATGCCCGGCCAGCCGCCTGTCGTTATATTGACCCGGCTGATTTCGCGCTTGACCGCGTAACTAGCGCCGATGTTGGACTGCTTGTCCGGCGTCGATCTCCCAGAGATCGAACGGAGATCGCGCCGGACAATGTACCGGCGCCTACTGCAATTTCGCCTGCAGCGCGTTGACGTCGTCGGTTGTCATTTCACCGTCGGTCGTCACCTTGCCGTCGACGATCTTCCACAGCCGGAACGGACCGGTGATGTCGCCATATTTGTCGAAGCTGACCGGACCGATGACGCCTTCATAGCGGATCGGCTTGCCGTCCTTGATCAGGCCGAGCGCCTTGGCGAACTCGTCCTTGCCGGCATAGATCGGTGTGCCGGCAGGATCGACCGCCTTGTACATGGCATCCTTGATCTTGGCTGGATCCTCGGAACCGGCAATGGCAATGGCGAGACCGACAATGGCGCCGGCATCATAGGAACGGTCGGCTGCCGGGTTCGACGGTTCGATGCCCGAAAACTCCTTGTAGTTTTTCAGGAAATAGTCGGTGGATGCCGTCGGGCTGGTGCCGGAAGAGGTACCATAGGCATCCTTCAGATAATCGGCGCCGACGGATTCGATGAAGTCCGGGCTGTTCATGCCGTCATTGAGCAGGAATTTCTGCACGCCGCCCTGCGATATCCAGGTGCGGGCGACCGTTGCGCCGTCGACCGGCGTGCTGACGAGGTAGAGTCCGTCCGGCTCGCCTCCCATCGCCGCCGTCACTTCCGAAGCATAGCTCGACTGCTTTTCATTATAGGGCGTGTCGGAGACGATGGTGCCGCCGAGCGCTTTGTAGGCACGCGAGAATTCGGCCACCATGTTGACGCCGAAGTCGTTGTTGACATGGATGATCGACAGTTTCTTGAAGCCCTTGTCGATGGCGTATTTGGCGGCGGCCACGCCTTGCAGCGCATCCGACGTGATGGTGCGGAAGAAGATGCCGTTGGTCTTGCCGTCGCGGCCAAGGGCGGTCAGCGTCGGCGAGGACGAAGCCGGCGACACCTGCACGATCTTGGCCGGCCCGGTGACCGAGGTCAAAATCGGGATCGACACCGAGGAGATGATGCCGCCGATGATCACCGGCACCTTCTTGACCTGTACCAGCTGGGTCGCGGCATCGACCGCGATATTGCCCTGGCTCTGGCTGTCGCGCGTGTCGGTTGCGAGATCGCAGCCGCGTACGCCACCGGCTTCATTGATGTCGCGGAAGGCCATTTCGACGGACTTCGCGCCGGCCTGGCCGTATTCGCCGGCCGGACCGGTGAGCTCCATGACCAGGCCGACGGTGATCTTGCAGTCCGCTGCGTGTGCGGCGCCGGCCATCGTCACGAGAGCCAGTGCTGTGGTGATTTGAAGTATCGTCTTCTTCATTGCCGTTCCCCTTTTCTTGTTTGAACTTTTGCCTGTTCAGCCTTCCGGCGCCTGCAGCCAGGTCTCATGCAGATGCCGCCATTCGACGCCGTTTGGTGCCGATGAACTGGTGGTGAAGACCGCACTGGACTGCCGGCGACTGTGTTTGCCGGCGCGCAGTTGCGCCTCGATGTAGAAGATGACGATCGTGTCCGCGTCCTGCCAACCCGGCCTGATGTCCTCGATCGATATGGCAAAACCGTCGTCGCAAGTGGCGCGGCTTGTCCGGACATGATCTACGACCGCGTCGCGATCGAGGATCTGGCCATTCGGCGCCACCATGGTGAGGCCTTCGCCCATGACAGCCTCGAAGCGGCCGAACTCCACAGCGTCGGCTCGCGCGGCGACAAACCAGTCGACGATGAAGCGATGCAGGTCGATGATTTCAGCGCTGGCACGCGAAAAAAGGGAAGGCTCTCCGCTCATTTCTTCCCCGCATTGAGGTTGTAATGCATGATCGAGCCGTGGCGGCCATGACGGTCGCGCTCCAGCGCGTAGACATCGCCCGCGAGGCCGGTGCCTTGTGCGATGGCGGCAGCAATCCGCGCGCGATCGTCGGCGTCGAGCGCGACGTCCATGATTTTCGTATTGGCCAGCGCATGTGCCTGGTTGCGCGCACCCACAATGACGGCCGCGACCTGCGGCTGCTCGAGCACCCATGCCGAGGCGATGGTGGCGATGTCGACGCCGTGGCGATCGCCGACCGCTTTCAGCGCCTTGAGCAGGGACTGGAACAGCTCCCAGCCGCCGAAGTCGTCGATGATCAGCTTGTATTTGACCAGCGAGCGGTTTTCGAGCGGCGTGGAGGGCTCGGCCACGCCAAGCCATTTGTCGCTGAGGAAGCCGCCCGCCACCGAGCCGTAGCAGAGGAAGCGGACACCGTTCTTAGCGGCAAGGTCCGCAAGGCTGTTTGCCGGCCGCTGGTCGAGCACTGAATATTGCAGTTGCTGGCTGACCAGCGGGATGCCCGCGGAGAGGATTTCGGCTAGCCTCGGCGTATCGAAATTGGTGGTGCCGAGATTGCGCACCTTGCCTTCCAGCCGAAGCTCGTCGAGCCAACCCATCGCCTCGACGTAACGAGGCTGGTCATAATCCCACCAGTGAAACTGCACAAGATCGATCCGCTCCGTCTTCAGCCTGCGAAGCGACTGATTGACGATGCCCCTGATGTAGTCGCGGCTGATGCTTGCCAGTCGTTCGAGGTCCGGCACCAGCTTGGTGTGCACCTTCATCCTGGCCGCAACATCGAGACCGCGATCGCGCGCCAGCCGCAGGCGCGCGGCGCCGATCAGTTCCTCGACGCCGGTGTAGATGTCGGCGCAATCATAGGTCCAGATGCCGGCATCGAAAGTGGCGATGAGGTCGGTCACGGCCTGCCTGCGGTCGATAGCGCCATGGCCGCCGGCCAGCTGCCAGCCGCCGCGGATGACGCGCGAGATCGTATAGCCGGGGCTGAGTTCGACGGTCCTGGCGCTCATCTTTTGTCGGTCTCCTTCGGCAGCGGCACAGCCGTGGTTTGGGCATGGCTGAACCGCCGCTTGGCCAGCCTGACGATCCGCAGCCGGCTGGCGCAATTGGGATCGGGACAGGCGATCTCGGCATCCGAGGTCATCCAGTCATTTGCATGCGTCGGGCGCTGCTTTGCCGCCAGGAGCGGCAACACGGCGGAGATCGAATAAATCGAAAAACCCTGCCCCGCCGGCAGCGACAGCATTTCGCCCTTGAGTTCGAAATAGTCGCCGGCCCTGGCGCCGCAATAGACCGGCTTGCCCTCGGGGATGACCGCTTCGACGCGCAGATCGAAGAGTTCGAAACTGTCGTCGGCCATTCAGGCCTCCACCAGGCTGAAGGTGATGTCACAGGCGCCGTTGCGGCGGATGACGCCGCAGGCGGCGGCAAACTGATCGCGCTCTCCGGCAAGCACTTGCGCGACCACGCTGCCGGCCAGCCAGCCGATCGGGAACAGCAGCCGCGCCCCCTGCCCGTAGTACAGGCCGATATCGAAGATGGCATTGGGATTGCCGCCCCACACGCGTGGCGGCACATAGGACAGCACGATATCGCCGGGCTGCGGCGTCAGCGTTGCATTCTCCGGTGGCAAAGACTGGGCATAGGCCTGGCCGTGGAGATCGGCTGACGGAACCGGGCACGAGATTTCCGGTCCTGTCCACATCGCATGGATGCCTGGGATGATGCGTGGCTGCGCCAGATACGCCAGCAGGAAGGCGGCATTCTCCGGCGCCTTTTCGGGCAATAGCAGCGCCGTCACGGAAAGCTTCGAGCGTGGTTCTGTGATGCCGATGGCGGGCTTGGGCATGTCAGTCCTTCGCCGATTGAAGTTTGTCGCGCAGGAAGGCGAAGGGGCGGCTGATGTCGGCTACCAGCGCCTCGCGCGCCGCTTGCGCATCCTGTTTGGCAAGTGCCGCGACAATTCGACGATGATAGTGGGCGGTATCAACCTCGCCTGCCTCGGAGAAGGCATAGATGGCGACGCGGATGCAGGGACCCGATTGAAGCCAGAGGCTTTCGATCATCGGGATCAGCACAGCCGAGCCGCAGCAGCGGTAGATCTCAAAATGGAAGCTCTGGTTGAGCGTCGCTTCGCGATCGATATCCTTCTTGTGCTTCAGGGCCCGCATCTCGTCCCACTCGCCCAGCATGGCTTCGATCGATGCGATCTGGCGCGGGCTCATGCGCCTGGCGGCAAGCGCTATCGCTTCGCCTTCGATGAGGGAGCGGGCACGCAGGAGGTCGTCGATGCGCTCCAGCGTGATCGGCGGCACGCGCACGGAACGGTTGGGCAGCGCCTCCAGCGCCTTTTCCGTGATCAGCCGGCCGAGCGCTTCGCGTACCGGCATGGTCGAGGTGACCAGCGCATCGGCAAGACCACGGATGGTCAGCACCTGGTTTGGCTCGAAAAGGCCACCGATCAGAGCACGGCGCAACTCGGAATAGACGCGATCCTGCACCGTCTCGCGGCCGACCGGCGTAAGCTGGGCTGCGATCGTCTCGTTGTTCTTTTCGATGGCAGCCTTCTGCATTACCGGCATTTGCCCCGTTTTCGGCTTGCGAATGAAATTAAAGCCGAATAGCGTGATCAAAGCAAGTGTGATCACAAATCAAAAATCAGGAGGCGACAACGATCGTCTTCGGCCAGAGGGTTTGATGAGCGATGCAGCGGAGCGCCAACGGCAGGAGACCCGTGCGCCAGTTCTGACGGCACGAAACGTCGTCAGGCGTTTTGGCGGCCTTGTCGCCGTCAACGATGTCTCGTTTGATGTCAAAGCGGGCGAAATCCTCGGCCTGATCGGGCCGAATGGCGCCGGCAAGACGACGATGTTCGATCTGTTGGCGGGCAGCATATTGCCAACCAGCGGCGATATCCTGCTCAATGGCACGCGCGTCTCCGGCGAAGCCGCTCATCTGCGTATCGGCCGTGGTCTTGGCCGCACCTTCCAGATCCCGCGCCCCCTGCCCAATCTGACGCTGATCGAAAACATCATGCTGGCGGCGCAGGGCCAAGCCGGCGAAAAATTGCTCGCCAACTTCGTCACGCCGTGGCGAGTGGCGGCACAGGAAAGAGCAGCCAGGGCAAAGGCACTCGAGCTGCTCGAGCTCGTCTCGCTCGCTCGGCTGGCGCACGAACCGGCGCGCGTGCTTTCCGGCGGTCAACGCAAGCTGCTCGAACTCGCCCGCGTCATGATGGCCGATCCGGCGATCATCCTGCTCGACGAACCGGCCGCCGGCGTCAACGCGACGCTGCTCGAGATCATCATCGACCGCATCCGCGACATCAACGCGCACGGCATCACCTTTCTGCTGATCGAGCACAATATCGACATGGTGACGCGGCTCTGCCATCGCGTCCTCGTCATGGCGAGCGGCCAGTTGCTCAGCGAAGGCACGGCGGAAGAGGTCGCCCGCGACCCGCGCGTCATCGAGGCCTATCTCGGAGGTGCGGCATGAGCGAAACTGTCCTCAACGTCCGCAATCTCGAGGCCGGCTATGAGCCCGGCGTGCCGATTGTGCGCGGCGCCTCGATCACCGTCGGCAAGGGGGAGATCGTCGTCGTGCTCGGCCCCAACGGCGCCGGCAAGTCGAGCTTCATCAAGGCGATCGCCGGCCTTGTCCCGATCACCGGCGGCACCGTATTTCTGGACGGCAAGGACATCACCGCCGCTCCCGCGCACACCATGGTTCGGCTCGGCCTGGCCTTCGTACCGCAGACGGAGAACATCTTCCCGCTGATGTCGGTCGAGGACAATCTGAAGGTCGCCTGCGGCATCCTCGAGCGACGCGAAATCCCTGCCCGCATCGAGGAAATGTATGCGGCCTTCCCCGACCTCGTCCGCCAGCGCCGCACCGCCGCCGGCAATCTGTCGGGCGGACAGCGGCAGATGCTCGCCGTCGCACGTGCGCTGATCGTCCATCCCAAGGTGCTGCTGCTCGACGAGCCATCGGCCGGCCTCTCGCCGAAATTCGTATCGATGGTGTTCGAGATGCTGGCCGGCATCCGCAGGTCCGGCGTCACCATCCTGCTGGTCGAACAGAACGCCAAGGCAGCGCTGGCCATCGGCGACCGCGCCTATGTGCTGGTCGAAGGCAAGGACCGGCACGAGGGTGTGGCGTCCGAATTGTGGAACGATCCTGTCGTCGCCGAACTCTATCTCGGCCAACGCCCTCACGCCGGCAAGGGAGGCGCGGCATGAGCCTGCAATTTGTCGTCGATGGGTTGCTGACCGGTTCGATGATCGGCCTCGGCGCCATTGGCGTGACGCTCACCTATTCGATCCTGCGCTTCTCGAACTTCTCCCATGGCGACTTCATGGCCTGGGGCACCTATGCGACGCTCGCCGTCGTCAGCACCATCGGCGCGATGTTCGGCAAGGTGGAGCCCATTGGACCGCTGTCCTTCGGCTGGTCGCTGCTGGTTGCGCTGGTTGTCGGCATGACTTTCACCGCCCTGCTGGCGCTGTTGCTCGACAAGGTGCTGTTTTCGCGGCTGCGCTCGCAGGGGCAAGCCATCATCGTGGTGATGGCGAGCTTCGGCGCCTCGATGGCGCTGCGCAGCCTGCTCGAATTCACCTTCAGCTCACGCCCGACCTATTTCAGCCGGGCGATCCAGATCGCCATGCCGGTCGGCTTCGGCATCCGCATCACGCCCGATCAGATCGCGCTGCTGCTGCTGACCGCAGTGCTGGTGCTCGGCGTGCATCTGTTGATGACACGCACGCAGACCGGCCGCTCCATGCAGGCGCTGAGCCAGAATGCGGCCCTGGCCCGCATCGTCGGCATCGATGTTGCCTCCGTGGTGCGCGTCACCTGGATCATCGGCGGGGCGCTGGCCTGTGTGGCCGGCGTGATGATCGGCATTCTGGTGCAGATCCGCCCGTTCATGGGCTTCGACATGCTGCTACCGATGTTCGCCGCCGCCATCCTGGGCGGCATCGGCAGCATACCGGGCGCCGTGCTCGGCGGCCTGATCATTGGCCTTGCCGAAGCCGGTGCGGTGCAGCTGATCGGCGCCGAATGGCGCGCCGCAATCTCCTTCATCATCCTGATGGCGGTGCTGTTCGTGCGGCCGATCGGCCTGTTTGGTGTGAGGGAACGCTGATGGACCTGCTCGGCTACGGCGCCTTCTTCCTGACCACCGCACTGATCTTTTCGCTGGTCACACTGGGGCTCAATCTGCAGTGGGGGCTGACTGGCCTTTTCAATGTCGGTCTTGCCGGTTTCGTCGCCATCGGCGCCTATACATCGGCGCTGCTCACGACCCCGGACGATGCCGCGCGCTTCGGCGGCTTCGGTCTGCCGATCCTGGCCGGCTGGGCGGGCGCCATGATCGTCGGCGGTATCGCCGCAGCAATTACCGGCATGGCCACGCTGCGTCTGCGATCAGACTACCTGGCGATCACCACCTTCGGCGTCGCCGTCGTCGTGCAGCTGGTCGCGCTCAACGCGCAAAAACTCACGGGCGGCCCGTTCGGCATCGGTTTCATCCCGCGCCCGTTCGGCGGCCTTGCCGAAACGCCGCTGTTGTTCAACGTGTCGAACCTCGCCGTCGTTTCGGCTGTGACGCTGATCGCCTATCTCGCTCTGGAGCACCTGTCGCGCAGCCCCTGGGGCCGCGTGCTCAAGGCGCTGCGCGAGGACGAGCGAGCGGCGATTTCGCTGGGCAAGAGCGCGCGCTTCTACCGCGTCCAGGCCTTTGCCGTCGGCGGCGCCATCATGGCGCTGGCCGGCGCTTTGCAGGCGCATTTCACCGGCTTCATCGCGCCCGATAACTATCTGCCGATCCTGACCTTCCAGGTCTGGGTGATGCTGATCGTCGGCGGCTCGGGCAGCAATGCCGGCGCCATTGCCGGCAGCATCCTGGTCTGGGCGATATGGGCGGGGTCGGGCACGCTGACCAGCGTGCTGTTTGCGCCCGAGCAGCAAGCACGCGCGGCCTCGCTGCAGATCGTCGCCATCGGCGTCGTGCTCTGCGTCATCCTGCTGATCCGGCCGAACGGATTGTTCGGCGACCGGCCGCGCCGGCCGAAGCCCGGCAAACAGACAAAGGCGGCGGCCAGCGAGAACGAGGCCGGACCATGAATGCCATGATCCGGCAAGACGTGCATGGCGTTTCACTCTGGCATGCCGTCAGCCGCAACCGCCGCGACCGGGGCACGCTGCAAGGCGGGCTCGACGTCGATCTCGCAATCGTTGGCGGCGGCTTTTCCGGCCTGTCGACGGCATTGCATGCCGCCGAGAAGGGGCTTTCGGTCGCGGTCCTCGAAGCCGAATTCATTGCCTGTGGTGCGACCGGCCGGAATGCCGGCTTCGTCGTTCCGAACTTTGCCAAGCGGGATCCAGACGACATCATCACCGAACTCGGACCCGAGCGCGGCGGGAGGCTGATCGATTTCGCCGCGGGAAGCGCTGACCTGGTCTTCGGCCTGATCAAGCGGCATGGCATCGAATGCGACGCTGTGCAGAATGGTTGGATCCAGCCGGCGCATTCGTCCGCCGCGCTGGAAAAGACGCGATCGCGCGCCGAGCAATGGGCGGCGCGGGGCAGGCCGACCGTAACGCTCGATGCCAAGGCGGTCACGACGCTCACCGGTATCGGCGGCTACGCCGGCGGTTGGATGGATAACTCGGGCGGCGTCCTCAATCCGGTCGAGTATGCGCGCGGCCTGGCCGATGCCGCCGAAAAAGCCGGCGCGCGGATCTTCGAGCAGACGCGCGTCGCTTCCATCGACCGCGCTGCGGATGGCTGGACCTTGACGACCGCATCCGGCGCCGTGCGTGCGGGCAAGGTGGTGATCGCCACCAACGCCTATGGCGGGGCACTGAACCGGACACTGGCGCGGACCTATATCCCGCTGAAAGTCTTCCAGATCGCCACTGCGCCGCTGTCGCGGGCCATACGCGCGCGCCTGCTGCCCGGCGGCCAGGGCGTTGGCGACACCAGGCGCAACCTGTTCACGTGCCGCTTCGATGGCCAGAACCGGCTGATCAGCGGCGGCATGCATGTCGTCGGAGCCGGCGCTGAGACGCGCATGCCGCAAACGATTTGGCGACGGCTCGCCAGGCATCTCGATTTGCCTGACCTGCCGCCGCTTGCCTACAGCTGGACAGGCGTGGCGGCGGTGGTGCCGGATTTCCTGCCGCGTCTCATCGACCTCGGCCCGGGCCTGATCGCCGGCTTCGCCTGCAACGGTCGCGGCATCGCCATGACCACGGCAATGGGCAAAGTGCTGGCGGACTGGGCGAGCGGAACGGACGCCCGATTTCTGCCGCTCCCCTTCGCACCGCCAGCGCCGATCCCGCTGCACAACCTCGTGCGCTATGCACCGAATATGCTGCTCCCCTGGAGCATCCTGCGCGACCGGCTGGATTAGACAGCCAAGCCAGGTGATCCTCCTGCCGGCGCGCTCACAGCGACCCGAAAAGGACCGCCACACCTTCCGCAATCGATGACCGTGGTGGCCCAAGAGGATATAGTCAGATCCCCTCCCCATCCAGCCGCATCTACTCCGCAGCCTGAACCCGATTGGCCTGGATGACCGCCCGGATCTCGGACCGGCAGGAGCCGCAATTGGTGCCGGCCTTCAGGGCGCCGCCTATGGCTTCGACTGTCGCGCACCCGGCTGCCACTGCCGCCGCGATCTGGTTGACCCCGACGCTGAAACAGGAGCAGACGGTCGCGCCCGCATCGGGCCGATCGGCGCCGGCGCGACCGGCGACGATCCTGAAGCGTTCGCGTTGGCTGGTGTGAACCTCCTGGAGTTGCTGTGCCGCCCAACCCCGCGAAACCGCCACCGGTCCCGACGCGATAAACAAAGCCCCGGCGAGGTGCTGGTCGTCGAAGGCAGCAATACGATGCTGGCCGGTATCGCGGTCGTGATAAGCGAGCGTATCGGCTACGGGAACATCGAAAAGCGAACCAGCAAAACCAGCCCAGTCGATGTCGTCGTCAGCAAAGGCAAGCTCCACCCGCCAGCCGCCCTTGCATTTGGCCACGGCCCAGTAATCTGCTGCGACCGCCACCGGCTTGCGGCGCACCACGGCGAAGCCGAAGGCTCTCGCGGCGAACTTCTCGATGCGGGCGCCGACATGTTTCAGCGCAGGCTGACCGGAAACCGGATCGGTCAGAGGCGCGGTCAGCGTGTCGAGCCGGCCTTTTGCCGAAAACTGGTCAGTCCAGTGCATCGGCGCAAACACGCTGCCCTGGCGCTGGCGTGCCGTCACCAGCGCGCGCACCAGCACATCGCCGCGCGGGCTGGAGACGCGCACGATGTCGGCGTCGCCAATGCCGTGATGCGTGGCATCCGCGGGGTGGATCTCGACGAAGGGCTCGGCCATGTGCTGGGAGAGACGTGGGCTTTTCCCAGTGCGGGTCATCGTGTGCCAATGGTCGCGAACACGGCCGGTGTTGAGGATCAGCGGATAGTCCGGGCTGGTGCGTGTCTCGACGATGGGACGAATGGCGATGAAGCGGGCCTTGCGGTCGGGATTGTAGAAATTGCCGTTGGCGAAGAAGCGGGTGCTGGAAGGGTCAAGTCCCGCTTGAACACCCCCCTCTGTCCTGCCGGACATCTCCCCCGCAAGGGGGGAGATTGGCAGCTTTGACGCCGGCATATCTTCTGCATCGTTGGTAATTGGCGAAGGCCGAGGCGACGGCTGATCTCCCCCCTTGCGGGGGAGATGGCCGGCAGGCCAGAGGGGGGTGGCTGTGCTCGGCGCCGGCCACTGGAACGGAGCCAATTCTTCATAGGCGTCGGCATCGATCGCACCATAAGCGCCGATATCGAAATCCCGCGCGCCGTCATTCTCGAAACCCGACAGCGCGGCGTGTTCGGCGAAAACCTCCGCCGGCGTCACATGCGCAAACGCCTCGCCAAACCCCATCCGCTTGCCCACCTCGGCAATGATCTGCCAATCCGGCCGCGCCTCGCCGGGCACCGCAAGAAAGCTGCGCTGGCGCGAGATGCGGCGCTCTGAATTGGTCACGGTGCCGTCCTTCTCGCCCCAGGCGGCGGCGGGTAGCCGCACATGGGCGTGACGCACGGTGTCCGTGCTCGCCAGCACATCCGAAACCACGACAAACGGGCAGGCCTTGATCGCCGCCTCGACGGCATCGGCATCCGGCATCGAGTCGACCGGGTTGGTGGCCATGATCCACAATGCCTTGATGCGGCCGGCGGCGATCGCCTGAAACATCTCGACCGCCTTCAGACCGGGCTTTGGGGCGACGGCCGGCGCATTCCAGAAACGCTGCACGCGGTCACGGTGCTCGGGGTTTTCGATCTCCATATGGGCGGCCAGCATATTGGCCATGCCGCCGACCTCGCGGCCGCCCATGGCGTTGGGCTGGCCGGTCACTGAAAACGGTCCTGCCCCAGGTTTGCCGATGCGGCCGGTGGCGAGATGGCAGTTGATGATGGCGTTGACCTTGTCGGTGCCCGAAGACGACTGGTTCACTCCCTGGCTGTAGACAGTGACGGTTTTCGCAGTCGCGGCGAACAGGTTGTAGAAGCGGGTGAGCTCGTCCTCGCTCAGGCCGGTGGCGGCGGCAATGCCGGCAAGGTCGAGCGCCGATGCGGCGAAGAGAGCTTGGCCGAAGCCGGTCGTGTGTGCGGTCACATAGCCGCGGTCGAGTGCGTTGTGCTGGCCGAGCCAGGCGAGCAGACCAGTGAACAAAGCAACGTCGCCATCCGGCGCGATCGCCAGGTGAATGTCGGCGATATCAGCGGTCATGGTGCGGCGCGGGTCGACCAGCACGACCTTCATCTCCGGTCGTTTTTCCCGGGCCGCCGCGATGCGCTGGAAGAGCACGGGATGGCACCAGGCGAGATTGGAGCCGACCAGCACGATCAGGTCGGCGAGCTCGAGATCCTCGTAGGTGCCGGGCACGGTGTCGGAGCCGAAGGCGCGGCGGTGGCCGGCAACCGAGGAGGCCATGCATAGCCGCGAATTGGTGTCGATGTTGGCCGAGCCGATGAAGCCCTTCATCAGCTTGTTGGCGACATAGTAGTCTTCGGTCAGCAACTGGCCGGAGACATAGAAGGCGACGGAGTCAGGACCGTGCTCGGCGATGGTTTGCGAAAAGGTCGAAGCGACGCGGTCGAGCGCCTCGTCCCAGCCGGCACGGCGACCGTGGATTTCGGGGTAGAGCAGCCTGCCGTCGAGGTCGATGGTTTCGGCCAGGGCCGAGCCCTTGGAGCAGAGCCGGCCGAAGTTCGCTGGATGGTCGGGGTCGCCGCGGACGCTGACTTCACCGTCCGCGGCGACTTTCGCCAGCACGCCGCAACCCACCCCGCAATAGGGGCAGGTGGTCCTCACCTCGCGCGCTTCGCCCAGTTCCATGCTTCAGGCCGCGCGGCTGGCCAGCGCTTTCAGCGCAATGAACAGGAGCTCGCCCTCGATCCGCACAGGAATGGTGCGCACGGCGCCCTCGTCGGCGCCGAGCGCCTTGCCCGTCTCCAGCGAGATGACCCAATTGTGCAAGGGACAGGTGACGGCGGTGCCGTGGACGATGCCTTGGCTCAGCGGCCCACCTCTGTGCGGGCAATGATCGTCGATGGCATAGACCTGATCGTCCTGCGTGCGGAAGACGGCGATCTTGCCCTCGGGTGTGTCGACGCAGCGCGCGCCACGCCGCGGGATGTCGGAGAGTGAGCCGATCGATATCCAGTCCATTTTGATCACTCCGCCGCCTGCGCAAACCCGACAGAAGCCATTGGCCGGAACTCGTGCTTGTCCTTGCCGGAGACGCGTTCCGACCACGGGTCGACCTGGGCGAATTTCTGGCTGAAGACGAAGCGCTCGTAATAGGCCTTGCGCTTTGCACCGTCGTCCATGATCTGGCGCTTGATCTCGGGGATGCCGATGCGCTTGGCCCATTTGTAGATGCGCTCGAGATAGCGGCCCTGCTCGCGATACATCTGCGTCAGCGCCACGATATGCTCCAGCGCCTCGTCCTCGGTCTTGACCAGGCCAAGCACTTCGGTGCCCTTGATGTCGAGGCCGGCGGCGCCGGCGAAATGGATCTCGTAGCCACTGTCGACACAGATCACGCCGACATCCTTGCAGGTCGCCTCGGCGCAGTTGCGCGGACAGCCCGACACCGCCATTTTGACCTTGGCCGGGGTCCACGAGCCCCACATGAATTTCTCGATGCGAATGCCGAGGCCGGTCGAATCCTGCGTGCCGAAGCGGCACCAGTCGGAGCCGACACAGGTCTTCACCGTGCGCAGGCCCTTGGCGTAAGCATGGCCTGAGACGAAGCCGGCCTGGCCGAGATCGGCCCACACCGCCGGCAGATCCTCCTTGCGGATGCCCAGCATGTCGATGCGCTGGCCGCCGGTGACCTTGACCATCGGTATCTCGAACTTGTCGACGACGTCGGCGATGGCGCGCAGTTCGGCGGCGTTGGTGACGCCGCCCCACATGCGCGGCACCACCGAATAGGTGCCGTCCTTCTGGATGTTGGCGTGGACGCGTTCGTTGATGAAGCGCGACTGATAGTCGTCGGCGTAATCGTTCGGCCAGTCGCAGACGAGGTAGTAGTTGAGCGCCGGCCGACATTTTGCGCAGCCGCAGGAGGTCGTCCATTCCAGCTCCTGCATGACGGCGGGAATGGTCTTCAGGCTCTTGGCGATGATCAGCCGGCGCACCTCGTCATGGCCGAGCGTGGTGCAGCCGCACATCGGTTGCACGGCGGCCGGGTTGTATTTGTCGCCGATGGTCAGCACCATCAGCTTCTCGACCAGCCCGGTGCACGAACCGCAGGAAGCCGATGCCTTGGTGTGGGCGCGCACGTCGTCGAGCGAAGCCAGGCCCTTGGCCGTGATCGCGCCGGTGATCTTTCCCTTGCAAACGCCGTTGCAGCCGCAGATTTCCGCATCATCCGGCAAGGCTGCAACGGCCGCCATAGGGTCCAGCGGGGCACCCCCCTGGTAGGACTGGCCGAAGATGAGCGTGTCGCGCATCTCCGATATGTCGGTCTGCTTCTTCTTGAGATCGTTGAACCAGGCCCCATCCGCCGTCTCGCCATAAAGCACGGTGCCGATGATGCGGTCGTCCTTGAGCACAAGGCGCTTGTAGACGCCGGCGGCGGCATCGCGCAGCACGATCTCCTGGCGGTCCTCGCCTTCGGCGAAGTCGCCAAGCGAGAACAGGTCGATGCCGGTGACCTTGAGCTTGGTCGGCGTGTCCATGTGGACGAAGGCCGCTGCCTCGTTGCCGGCCAACTGGTTCGCGGCAACGCGCGCCATCTCGTAGAGCGGCGCGACCAGCCCGTAGACCTGGCCGTTGACCTCGGCGCATTCGCCGAGCGCGTAGACGTCGGGGTCGTTGCTGCGCATGCCGGCATCGACGACAATACCACGATTGACGGCTATGCCGGCCTCCTTGGCCAGCGCCGCATTCGGCCGGATGCCGACCGCCATCACCACCAGCGTTGCCGGGATGATGGTGCCGTCGGCAAGCTCCACCTGCCCGACCTTGCCGTTGCCGGTGATCGCCTGGGTGTTGGCCTTGGTGATGACCTTGATGCCGCGCTGTTCCACCGCGCGCTGCAGGAGATAGCCGGCGGCTGGATCGAGCTGACGCTCCATCAATGTCGGCATGACATGCAGCACGGTGACGTCCATGCCTTGGGCGTTCAAACCTGCTGCCGCCTCCAGCCCGAGCAGGCCGCCGCCGATGACCACGGCCTTGGCGCGCGACTGGGCGGCAAGCATCATGGCCTGAACATCGTCGAGGTCGCGATAGGTCAGCACGCCCGGCAGATCGTGACCGGGCACCGGAATGATGAAAGGCACTGATCCGGTGGCGATGACGAGCTTGTCGTAAGGCTCGGTGACGCCGTGGTCGGAGGTGACGGTCTTGGCCGCCCGGTCGATGGCGACGATCTTGTGACCCTTGTAGAGGGTGATGTTGTTGGCGATGTACCAGCCGTCGCCGTGGATGATGATTTCCTCATAGGCCTTTTCGCCGGAGAGAACCGGCGACAGCATGATGCGGTCGTAGTTCACCCGCGGCTCGGCGTTGAAGATGGTCACGGTGTAGCGGCCCGGCGCCTGTTCGAGCAGATGCTCCAGCATGCGCCCAGGGGCCATGCCGTTGCCGATGATGACGAGCTTTTCGGTCATGGCGTTACTCCGCGGCTTCGACGAAGCGATGACGTTCATAGAGGAACTTCAGCACCGCTTCGCGGCAGCGCAAAAAGGTGCGGTCGGAAGAGAGTTCGACGCGGCGACGCGGCCGTGCCAGCGGCACCGCAAGCACCTCGCCGATGGTCGCCGCCGGACCGTTGGTCATCATGACGATGCGATCGGACAACAATACCGCCTCGTCGACATCGTGGGTGATCATGATCGTCGTCGAGCCGAGCCTGGAATGGATGTCCATGACCGCGTCCTGAAGATGGGCGCGCGTCAGCGCGTCGAGTGCACCGAACGGCTCGTCGAGCAACAGGATCTTCGGCTCCATGGCAAGCGCCCGGGCAATGCCGACGCGCTGCTTCATGCCGCCCGATATTTCGGCCGGCCGCTTGTCCTTGGCATGGGCCATCTGCACGAGATCAAGATTGCGCATGATCCAGTCATGCCGTTCGGTCCTGCTCTTGGAACGACCAAAGACTTTCGACACCGCCAGGCTGATGTTTTCGTAGACGGTGAGCCATGGCAGCAGGCTGTGGTTCTGGAACACCACGGCGCGCTCGGGTCCGGGGCTGTCGACCTCCTTGTTTTCAAGCAGCACGGCGCCGGCGGAAACCTTGGTCAGCCCGGCGATCAGATTGAGCAAGGTCGACTTGCCACAGCCGGAATGGCCGATGATGGAGACGAATTCGCCCTTGTCGATGGTCAGCCTGATGTCCTTGAGCACCTCGCTGACCTGACCGCCGCGGGCAAAGGATTTGTCGATATGGTCGAGCTTCAGATAGGCCGTCATCGCCCTCTCCTCACTTTGCCGTTGTGCCGCGGGTGACGAAAGCGCCGACCGCAGCGACCAGGCGGTCGAGGCAGAAACCGGTGACGCCGATATAGGCGAGCGCGACGATGATGTCGGGCAGCCGCGACGAGTTCCAGGCGTCCCAGATGAAGAAGCCGATGCCGACGCCGCCGGTCAGCATTTCGGCGGCGACGATGGCGAGCCAGGACAGGCCGATGCCGATTCTGAGGCCGGTGAAGATGTAGGGTGCGGCGGCCGGAACCATGATCTTGACGAAGAATTCGAACTGGTTGAGCCGCAAGATGCGTGAGACGTTGCGGTAGTCTTCCGGAATGTTTCGCACGCCGACGGCGGTGTTGATGATGATCGGCCAGATCGAGGTGATGAAGATAACGAACAGCGCCGACGGGCTGGAATCGCGGAAAGCAGCCAGCGACAGCGGCAACCAGGCCAGCGGCGGCACGGTGCGCAGTATCTGGAACACCGGATCGAGGCCACGCATGGCCCAGATCGACTGGCCGACCAGGGCGCCGAGCGCGACGCCGACGATCGCCGCCAGGCCGAAGCCGATGGCGACGCGCTGCAGAGAGATCAGCACCCGCCACGCAAGGCCGATATCCTGCGGGCCGTTGTTGAAGAACGGATGCGCGATCAGGTCATAGGCCTCGTTCCACACCTGGCTGGGCGGCGGCAGGCTGGCGGTCGGCGACGAGCAGGCGATCTGCCACACGACCAGCATGAAGGCGATAACGATGACCGGCGGCACCAGGGCGGTGGCCAGCCTGCCGGCGATCGCGATCGGGTCGAAGCGGCGCCGCGCTTTGGCGGTGAAAGCGATGACCGCGGCAGGCTTCGCGGGGAACGCCTTCACCGTGGTTTCCTCAATGGCTTGGATGGACATGTCTGAGTATAACTCCGGGGTCGATGCGGGCGACAAGCGGCGAAGCGCCGTTGCGCTGGGGGCGACAAACGGCGCAACGCGCCGTTTGCGCCGGTCAAGCCGATGCCTTGATCTTCAGGCTGTCGAGATAGGCCGACGGGTTGGCCGGGTCGAAAATCTTGCCGTCGAAGAATGTCTCGACGCCACGCGACGACGAGGCCGGAATATCGGCTGCGGCAACGCCGAGATCCTTCGCCGCCTCGCGCCAGATATCCTCGCGATTGACCTGATCGACCAGCGTCTTGATGTCGGTGGTCGGCGCGAATTTTCCCCAACGGATGTTTTCGGCGAGGAACCAGCTGTCGTGGCTCTTGTAGGGATAGGAGACGCCACCCTTCCAGAATTTCATGTAGAGGTCAGTGCCGGTGGCCACGCGGCCATTGCCGTAGTTGATGTCGCCCTTGAGGCGGCCGATAATGTCGGCGACAGGCACGTTCATCCATTGCCGCTTGCCGATGATGGCGGCCATCTCGTCCTTGTTCTCCGTGGCCTCACACCATTGCTGGGCCTCCATGACGGCCATCACGATCGCCTTGGTGGCGTTCGGGTATTTGTCGATGAATTCGGCGCGGAGGCCGAGCGCCTTTTCGGGATGACCCTTCCACAGTTCGCCGGTGGTGGCGGCGGTGAAACCAACGCCCTGGTGGACGAGCTGTTCGTTCCACGGTTCGCCAACGCAGAACACGTCCATGTTGCCGACTTTCATGTTGGCGACCATCTGCGGCGGCGGCACGACAATGGTCGAGACGTCCTTGTCGGGATCGATGCCGCCGGCGGCAAGCCAGTAACGGAGCCACAAATCATGGGTCCCGCCCGGGAACGTCATGGCGGCCTTGATTTCCTTGCCGGCCGCCTTCTTGGCGGCGAAGGCGTCCTTCAGCTTGGAGGCGTCGAGCCCGACACCGGTGCCGGCGTATTCCTGCGCAACCGAAATGCCCTGGCAGTCGTAGTTGAGCCGCGCCACGATAGCCATCGGCATCGGCTGGTTGTTCTGCGTCACCTTGCCGGTGTGCATGAGATAGGGCAGCGGCGTCAGGATGTGAGCGCCGTCGATGCCGTTGGCTTCGCCGCCGAGCATCAGATTGTCGCGCGTCGCGCCCCAGGAGGCCTGCTTGATCACCTCGACGTCGGGCATGCCGAACTTGGCGAACAGCCCCTTCTCCTTGGCGATCATCAGCGGCGCCGCGTCGGTCAGCGCGATGAAGCCGAGCTTGGCGCCGGTGACCTCCGGAGCGGTCGTGGCGGCATAGGCGCCCGAGGGGAAGAGCTTGCGGGCCGCCACGAACAGGCCGGCCGTCATGGCGCTGCTGACAAGAAAATCGCGGCGCGTCACATCCTTGAGCGATGTTCCCGTCCCGATCCATTTTCCTATTTTTTCTTTCATCGTGATCTCCGGTTGAACGCTTCGTCGAGTGGCCCAAAACAAAAAAGCCGCCGTCCAGGCCTCGCGCGTCCGTACATCCGGGATCGCGTCGTTGACCTGAGCGGCAGCTTTGCCTGTGGTGCCCGCCATTGGACGCCTGTTCCGTGACCCGCGAAGGGTCTGGCTAATTCAAAGCAGGAACCGTGCCAGTTCTGAGTGAAACGAAAAACCTAAATGAAATCAACATTACGCGCCAGACGCCGGCACGTGAGGCGACATCGCAAGCAGGTCAAAGATTGTTCATTACAGCAATCGCACGCACATTTTTTGTGCAATGCACAAGAATGGCGCGAGAATGATCAGGCTTCCGCGCGAGCGACTTTCTGGCGCGCTATATAGCCGTCGATCTCGTCGGGGTCGAAGGTCTGACCGTCGAAGAAGCCGTCCGGCCCAAGCACCAAGCCTGCCCCAGTCGCACCGACAGCCGTGGCGACCTTAAGCGCGCCCTCGACCTTCGCATTGGCGCCGGGAAGTGCAACGCCAAGCGGCTTTAGCGCCGAGCGGTAGAGGTCCGGACGGTAGCAGTCACGGGCGATAGCAAGGTTTTCCGGCGTGTGCTCGACATGCCCCCAGCGCACCATCTGCGTATAGAACCACAGCGCATGGCTCTTCCACGGAAAGTTCGCCGCCTTGTCGAAGGGCAGGAAGAAGTCGTCGACATCCAGTTCGGCGCCGCCGCCCAGTTCAAGATGGCCGGTCAGGATCGGCATCTGGACAGCTGGTGGCAGGCCCAGGAAGCCAGCTTGAGCCATCACACCAGCCAGTTCGGCGTGGTTGCCCGGATCCTGGCACCAGCGCGCCGAATGATGCAGCGCGCGCAGCAATGCTGCCAGCGCGACCGGGTTCTCCTGCGACCAGGCCTTGCGCACGCCGATCACCTTCTCCGGACTGTTGCGCCACAGCAGCGCCTTGACGGTGACGATATGGCCGGTGCCGGCGGCGACCGAGGCGCTGTTCCAGGGCTCGCCCACGCAGTAGCCGTCGATCCGCCCGGCGACCAGCGCATCGGCCATGAAGGGCGGTGGCACGATGACGATCTCGATCTCGCGCTCCGGATCGATGCCGCACCCGGCAAGCCAGTAGCGCAGTTCGTAATTATGCCCCGAATGCGGGTGCACCACGGCAAAGCGCAGCGGATCGCCGCCAGCCCCGGCGCGGTCGCGAATGAAGGCACCGAGGGCTGCGCCCGCGCGCGCGGGCTCGAGATCGGGTATGGCGCCGTGTGCCGCCATGCCTTCCCAGACGGCGTTGGAGATGGTGATGCAATTGCCGCCAAGCCCGAGCGAAAACGGCACGATGGTCTCGGAAGCAAGCGGCGTCAGCCCGAGATTGCAGGCGAGCGGCATCGGCCCCAGCATGTGCGCCAGGTGGAAATGGCCGATGGCAATGCGGTCGCGGATGTTGGCCCAGGAGGTCTCGCGGTGCAGTGTGAGATCGATGCCCTCGCGCGCGGCAAATCCAAGCTCACCCGCCGCAACCAGCACGGCACTGTCGAAGAGCGGCATGAAGCCGGCGGTGATCTGGTGCTCGGCGCTCATGCTCATTCGTCCTCCGACGGCCCGAGCAGCCCGGCGGCAGTCACCAGGCTCTGGGCAATGTCGCCGATCTTGCGGTTCTGGTTCATCGCCGTCTTGCGCAGCAGCGTGTAGGCGGCCTCTTCGGTCAGGCCGCGCGACTTCATCAGGATGCCCTTGGCACGGTCGATCACCTTGCGGCTCTCAAGCTCGCCTCGAACCTCTTCCAGCTCGCGCGCCATGCGCGAGAAAGCGTTGAAGCGGCTGACCGCCATGTCCAGAATCGGCTTGACGCGCTCTTGCCTGAGGCCGTCGACGACATAGGCCGAAACGCCGGCATCGACCGCCGCTTCGATCGATGCCTGGTCCGATCGGTCGACGAACATGGCGATCGGCCGCTTCACCGCACGCGACAGCTGGAACATGTTTTCCAGCATGTCGCGGTTCGGGTTTTCCAGGTCGATGACGATGACGTCCGGCTCGATCTCGGCGATCCGCCGCGCAATGCCGGTCACGTCGTGGATGACGGTGACCCGCTCATGGCCGGCCTCGCGCAAACCTGCCTCGATGATCGCGGCGCGGATACGGTTTTCGTCGATGACCAGGACGGCGAGTGAGCTGCGGACCATGCGCGCATTGTGGGCAAGGTCGCAAAATTGTGCAATGCGGCATGGTACCAGGCTCCCGCCGCGGAGCAACCGACGACCGACAATGACCCGGTCTAGGTGGTCGGGACAAGGAATGCAGCGCAACGCTGGCACTGGTGATGACAGCCTTGCCGGTCGCCTGGTGCCCTACCCAACGGTCTAGGTGCGATGAGACTTGCACCGCAACATCGGCTTGTTAAAGGTGGGGGCAACGACGGACATAGCTGTCCTTGCTCGCCGATCTGACCGGAAGGTTACCGCACGATGCTGCTCATGAAACGACGATTGGGGGCCAGGGAGCCGGCGCGCCCAGCACGGCGTCCCGGGAACCTGACGGCGATGTTCGTCCTGATAGCCGGGCCGCTCGTCCTTGGCATCGCCCTCCTGCTGGCTGGCCCGGCACAGGCGCAGTCACCGGCCGCCGTCGCGCCCGACAAGGTCAAACAGCTGTTCGAGCTTCTCGACGATCCGTCGGTGAAGGCCTGGGTGGCCGAGCAACGAAATCCGGCCGCTGGATCAACGGAAGCGCCTGCCGAGACTAGCGCTCCGCCGGCCGACGCCGTGGCCGCACCGGGCCAGATGAATACTATGGCATCCTCGACGCTCGATCGGATCAAGCATCACATCGAAAAGATCGTGCGAACCTTGCCTTCGCTGCCGGACCAGTTCGCGCGCGTCCGGGCCAATACCATGGACGATATGTCCAGCAAGGGCCCCGTCAGCATATTGGTGCTGATTGCGATCTTTATCGCTGCCGGCCTGGCGCTCACCTGGGCAATATACAAGCTCACCCGTCCATTTCGTCTTTGGATCATCGCGCAACCCAGAGATACGCCCATCGGGCGGGCCAAGAAGATCGGCGGCCGCACGCTTTATTCCAGCATGATGATCGGCTCGTTCGCGCTGGGCAGCGCCGGTGCGTTCATGCTGTTCGACTGGCCAGCGCTCATCCGCGAGATTGTGCTGACATTTCTGATGGCTGCGGTCTTTACGTGGGCTGTGCGCCTATACGTGATGGCCACACTCGTCCCTTCTTTCATGGAGGTCGAGCACGCCATCGAGGTTCGTGCCCTGCCGATCACCGACGGAGCTGCTGACCATTGGGCTTATTGGCTGCCCCGGATCGTCGGCGTTTTCGCCTTCTTCGCCGCCGCGTTTGTCCTCTTGCCGGGTCTCGGCATAGACCAGGACGGAATGATGGTCCTGTCCGTCGGCGCCGATTTCATATTGCTGTTGCTCTTCCTGCTGGCCATTTGGCGTCGGCCAAGAACGCAGCGAGACGGCGCGCGCCACAGCGGTCACACGGCAGTGACATGGTTGTTGACGGCTTATTTCGTCGTTCTGTTCCTCGAACGCATTGCCGGCCTCTACACATTCTTCTGGTTTACCTTCACCGCATTCTTCCTGCCTTTGGCAATTGTGCTGACAGAGCGCGGGGTTAATTTCGTCCTGCGGCCCGGTTCGGAAGATGCCGGCCGGCCGACGATCCCGGCGGTGACGATCGCTGTCATCGATCGCGGTATCCGGATGATTTTCATCCTCGCGGCGGCTTACCTTCTCGCACGCGTACTGGGCCTGGACATGCAATCCATGCGCGGCAGCGATACGACCACCATGCTCATATTGCGCGGCTTGATCAACGTCGTGGTCATTGCCCTTGCTGCCGATTTCGGCTGGTCGATCATCAAAGCCTTGATCGAACGAAAGCTGGGCGTCGCGATACCGCAAGCGGTGGTGAGCGAAGAAGACATCCTCACCCTCGATCCGCATCAGGCGCGGCTGCACACGCTGTTGCCGATCATCCAGAACATTCTGCTAGCAGTGATCATCGTGATGGCGGTGCTGATGATGCTCGCTTCGATCGGCATCCAGATCGGCCCGCTGATCGCCGGCGCCGGCGTCGTCGGCGTCGCCGTGGGTTTTGGCGCGCAAACCATCGTCAAGGACGTGATCTCTGGCGTGTTTTATTTGCTCGACGATGCTTTCCGTGTCGGCGAATACATTTCATCGGGCAGCTACAGGGGTACGGTGGAGAGCTTTTCGCTGCGCTCGGTGAAGCTGCGCCACCATCGTGGTCCGCTGTTCACGATACCTTTCGGTGAACTCGGCGCCGTGCAGAACCAGAGCCGCGACTGGGTCACCGACAAATTCAACATCACCGTTGGCTATGACACCGATATCGACTTCGCCCGCAAACTGATCAAGCGAATTGGCCTGGAACTGGCGGAAGATCCGGAGTTCAAACACTGGGTGATCGAACCGATCAAGATGCAGGGCGTGCAGGAGTTCGGCGAGTACGGCATCGTCTTGAGGGTCAAGGTCACGACCAGACCTGGAGGCGCCTTCAGCATGAAAGGCAGGTTCTTTTTGCGCCTCCGACAGGCCTTCAAGGAGCAGGGCATCGAACTCCCATTCCCGACCGTCCACGTCCAGGGGCTGCAAGACCCGCATGCGACAGAGAATGCGCCTTTAGAGATCACACCTGAATTACGAATGGCCGTCGCCCAGTCGCACACCAATCGGCGCAGAAAAAAAGCCGGCACAACGGAGTAGGACGCCGTGATACCCGCCGGTCGCAACACGGCTTTCCGCGCAATGCCTGGACCCACGACGCTAGTCGGAACTGCCGATAGCGGTGACGCGATCGCCGCCAACCAGCACCAGCGTGGCGTTTCTGAGGCCAAGCTTGACGAAAAGAGCAGATACGCTGGCCTTTCCGCGAGGCTCAGAGCGCAATCCAGGCGGTCTTGAGGTCGACAAATTTCTCCAGCGCATGCAGCGACTTGTCACGGCCGAAACCGGACTGTTTGACGCCGCCAAGCGGCACGGTGATATCGGCTCCGCCATAGGTGTTGACGTGGACGACACCGGCGTTGATGGCGCGCACCATGCGATGGGCCGTGGAAAGATTGGCGGTCCACACCGCCGAGGCAAGTCCGTAGACAGTGGAGTTGGCGAGATGCACCGCCTCCTCCTCGGTCTCGAAGCGCATCACGCCGAGCACCGGTCCGAACACCTCCTCGCGCGCCAACTGCATCTCTTGCGTCACGTTCTCGAAGATCGTCGGCGCCATGTAGCTGCCGCCGGTCTCGGTCAGTATCCGTTCGCCACCGGCGACGAGACGGGCGCCTTCGGCTTGCGCCATGGCGACGAAGCCGAGATTCTTGTCCAGCTGTTCGGCGCTCGATACCGCACCGATATCGCTGGCGAGATCGAGCGGGTCGCCGACCTTGAGCCGCGTGGTTGCCGAGACAAGTTCGTCCATGAAAAGATCATAGACCGACGACTGGACGAGCAGACGCGAGCCCGCCACGCAGACCTGGCCTGAATTGCGAAAGATGCCGTTGGCCGAGACGACCGCCGCCTGCTTCAGGTCCGGAGCGTCGGCAAAGACGATGTTGGGCGACTTGCCGCCAAGCTCGAGGAAGACCCGCTTCAAATTGGAACGGGCGGAGTATTCGAGCAGCCGCCGGCCGACCGGCCCCGATCCGGTAAAGGCGATGGCGTCGACATCCATGTGGAGGCCAAGCGCTTCGCCGGCGACAGCACCATGCCCGGTAACGACGTTGAACACGCCTTCGGGAAGTCCAGCCTCGCTTGCGAGTTCGGCCAGCCGCAGCAAGGTCAGCGAGGCGATCTCCGGCGGCTTGACGACGACGCTGTTGCCGGTGGCCAGTGCGGGCGCAATCTTCCAGGCGCCGATCATCAGCGGGAAGTTCCACGGCACGATGACGCCGACGACACCGAGTGGCTCCCTGTGGATCAGCCCGAGCACATTGTCGGCCGTCGGCGCGATCTCGCCATAGACCTTGTCGATCGCCTCGGCGTAGTAGCGGATGGTGCCGGCCGCCGACAGTGGCTCGGCCTTGTAGGCCATGCCGATCTCGGTGCCGTTGTCGCGCACGCCAAGCACGACCAGCTCGTCGACATGTTCTTCGATCAGCTCGGCAAATTTCGTCAGCACCTTCTTGCGAAAGGCAGGGGCGGCGCGCGACCATGAACCCTTCTCGAATGCTTTTCGCGCCGATCGGACCGCGCGATCGATGTCGGCGGCATTGCCGTCGGCGATGCTGGCAAAAGGGCGGCCGTCGATCGGCGAAATCACCGCCAGCGTCGCGCCGCTCGTCGCTGCGGCCTGTACGCCATCGATAAACAAGCCCCGCTCGCCGATCTCCGTCTTGCGCAACGCGTCGATGGCATTCTGGCTGATCATTGGTGGCGGACTCCCAGGGAAACATACAACGTGGTTGGCGCTCGGAATTCCCAGCCGCGAAACACCGGCACCTTGCCCGGCACCAGGCTGAGATCGGGGAAGCGCAGGAGCAGCAGCCTTAATGCAAGGCACATCTGCTCGCGCGCGAAAAACCGGCCCGAACAGAAATGATGACCAAAGCCGAAGGCGGCATGATTGCCTTCCCTGCGGTTGATGTCGAAGCGGTCTGGATCGGCAAAGCGGCTCTCGTCGCGGCTTGCCGAGGAGACAAGTGCAGCGACCGCGGCGCCGGCAGGGATCGTTACGCCGCCAAGCTCGACCGCCCGCGTCGTCTGCCGCGTCTGGGTGCCGATCGGCGCCACCCAGCGCAAGCCTTCATCGACAGCCCTGGGCACAAAGGTCTCGGGATCGGCGAGCACCTGCCGCAATTGTTCGGGATGCGCAAGCAGGCCGGCGAGGATCGAACCGGCACCATGTCCGGGCTCCTGCATGCCGCCAAGCAGGATGACCTTGATGCTTGGCATCAAGAAATCGATCGGCCGCGTCGTGCCTTCCGGCATGCCGTCATGCAGCATATGCGACAGCGCCGATTCGTCGGGTGCGCGCGCCAGTCTATCCAGAGTCGGCCGGATGGCTGCGCCGACCTCGGCGCTGATCGCGTCGGCGATCTCTTGCCGCTTCGGGTCGTTCTCGAAATTGATGGCGCCCTGCGCAAGGCCATAGAACCAGCGGCGCAGCGTCGGCATGTCGATGTCGGCAAGGCCAAGCGAGCGCGCCAGGCTGAGCGTCGACACCGGCTCGAAATAATCCGCCATCAGCTCGGCGGAGCCTTGTTCGGCGATCCGGTCGAGAAAAGGTTCGGCAATCGACCGTACGAGATCGCCGGCATAGGCGGCGACGGTGCGCGGCCGGTATTTCGGATCGACGCCTTGGCGCAGCTGTCTATGCGTTTCGCCGTCGGTGGTCAGGATGGTCGGCTTGCCGAACGAGCGTTCGACCGGAGACGTACCGACGACGGCGGAGAAGATGTCGGGTGACTTTGCGACGGTCTCGACGTCCTTCCAGCGGGTGACGAACCAGAGATTGACCGCCGGCACGAAAGCGACAGGCGCACTGCGCCGCAGTTCCGCATAGATCGGATACGGATCGGCTTCCAGCGCCTCAACGGTGATGCTCTCGGCAAAGCTCAACGCCGTTACTCCCTTGCGATGGAAAGGGGCGGCGCCGAACGCGCTACCCCCTTGTCCTTTGTCCTAGTCCTTCAGCGGCACGCCGAGATTTTCGAAGGCAACCGGATCCCGGCTCTTCAACGCACCGGCAAGCAGCAGGCCGACCACCGCGGCAATCAGCACCAGCCCCGGCAGCAACACGCCAAGGAAGCCACCGGCCCCGGACAGGCCACCGAAATTAATGACGATCAGGTAGATGATGACGACGAAAGCGATGAAGGCCAGCCCAGGCAGGAAGGTGGTCTTCAGCGCATTCTCCTGCGTCGACGGGTTGGCGCGGAAGTACATCACCACGGCGAGCGAGGCCACCGCCATCATGACGATGACTCCCAGCGTCGCGACATTGGTCAGCCAGGAAAACAGCGCCAGAACCGGATCGAGGCCGAGTATCGCGAACAGTCCGATGACGATCGCTGCCAACACGCTCTGGATGACGGAAGCGACATGCGGGCTCTGGTGCACTGAATGCGTCACGCCGATCGCTTCAGGCAACAGCTTCTCGCGGCCCGAGACGTAGATGTAGCGGGCAACCGCGTTGTGGAACGCCAGCACGCCGGCAAACAGGCTCGACACGAACAGGATGCCCATGGCGTGCGACAGCATGGTTCCGGCGTAGCGGTCGGACAGGCCGAACAGGAAAGTCGTCGGATCCTGAAGCGCCTGCAGTGCCGGCAACAATTTGTCGACGCCGGCGCCGACCGCCATCAGCCAGGCCGTGACCATGTAGAAGACGCCGATCAGCAGCACGGAGAAATAGGTGGCGCGCGGAATGGTCACCTTGGGGTCGCGGGCTTCCTCGGCGTAGATCGTCGTCGCCTCGAAACCGATGAAGGCGGCGAAACAGAACAGGATGGCGATGGCGGGCGAGCCGCTGACGATCTGGCTCCAGCTGAACGGCGCCGCAGAGAGACCACTGTCGCCACCGGTCTTGAGGATGGCGAGGTCTAGCACCAGCACAACGATGTATTCGCACAGCACCAGCACCGTCAGGATCTTGGCCGACAGGTCGACCTGGCGGTAGCCCAACACCGCGACGATGGCAACGGCGATGAAGCTCCACACCCACCAGGGCAGGTCGATGCCCCAGCCGGCGAACAGGCCGGCGGTCGCGGCCCCCAGCAGGCCCATGACCCCGATCTGCATGGCGTTGTAGGACAGGATCGCGATGATTGCGGTTGCGCCGCCGGCAAAACCGCCCAGCCCGCGCGCGGCATAGGCATAGAAGGCGCCGGCATTGCCGACATGGCGCGACATGGCGACGTAGCCGACCGCAAACAGCAGCAGCAACACGGTCACGATAAGATAGGTGCCGGCAAAGCCCGCCCCATTGCCCATAAGCATGCCGAGCGGCGTGCCGCCGGCGACCGCGGTGAGCGGCGCCGCCGCCGAAATCACCATGAAGGTGATAGCGCCGACGCCAAGACTGTTCTTGCGCAGCCTGTTGGCGGGCACCTGTTCCGAAACTGCTGACATTTGTCCCTCCAGTCTTACGAACCCCTGGGTTCGCGGCCGCTCGGCCTGTTCCCTGAATGCCATTGGTTCATTATTTGAACCCTTATTTTGAATATAGACTTGCAAAGAATGCGGATGCCTGTCAAGTTAATTCACACATTAAGTTTCTATCCGAGCGGGAGGCTGGATGGGTACGGTCGGCAAGGCGATTTCACTTCTGGAGCTTTTCACGGCGGACGAGCCCGAGCTCGGACTTTCCGATCTCGCGCGGCGGTGCGCCTTGGACAAGGCGACGACGCGGCGGCTGCTGATGGCGCTTGGCGGCCATGGCTTCGTCGAGCAGGATGCCGGCACGCGGCACTATCGCCTCGGCGCCGGCCTGTCGCGGCTGGCGCGTATCCGCGAAGCCTGCTTCCCGTTCCTGCAAACGGCAATTCCCGTGGCGCAGGATTTGGCGGGTTCGACAACCGAGACGGTGCATCTGTCGGAATTCGGCGTCGACAGGCTGATCACCGTTTATGTCGAGCATTCAAGCTGGGCAAACCGGGTGAACATCGATGTCGGCCAGCTTCTGCCGCTGCATTCCACCGCCTCCGGCATCGCCTATCTCGCCTTCGCCGACAACGCGACCGTGAAAGCATGCCTGACAGGTTCGCTTGAGGCCTTCACCGATCATACCCTCGTCGAGCCGGCCGCCATTTCAAAGTCGATCGGCGAGGCGCGCGACCGCGGCTATTCGATCTGCGACCAGGGCCATGAGGACGGCGTGATCGGCGTCGCGGCTGCAATCCGCGCCGCCGATGGTCTTGCGCTGGGGACAATTGCGGTGGCAGCCCCGAAGGCCAGGACGACACCGGCTACGATCGTGGAACGAGGGCTTGCGGTTGTGACCGCGGCACGGGAGATTTCGATGCGCCTCAATGGCGAAAACCTGCAAACCCTGAGGAGGCAGGCCTGATGTCTGCAGATATGGCGACGCCCCGCATCCTGGTCATCGGCACGGGCGACACCAAGACCGACGAACTGCTGTTCATGAAAGCGTGTATCGAGGCATCCGGTGGCCGCGCCGTGATGATGGATGTCAGCGTGCTGGGCGCCCCCGCCTATAGTCCCGATCACGACAAGCATGCCGTTGCGCGGGCCGCTGGCGTGACGATGGCCGAAATCGTCTCGAGCGGCGACGAAAACACCGCCATGACATTGATGGCCGTCGGCGCCGTTCAGCTGGTGCGCCAGCTTCACCAGCGCGGCGAGATCGACGCCTTCATCGCCATCGGTGGTTCGATGGGAACCGATTTGGCGCTCGATGTCGCGCTGTGCCTGCCGCTCGGCGTGCCGAAATTCGTCGTCTCGACCATCGCCTACTCGCATCTCATTCCGCCCGAGCGCGTCGCGCCCGACCTGATGATGATCCTGTGGGCAGGCGGGCTCTACGGCCTCAACACCATCTGCAAGCTGGTCCTTTCCCAGGCCTGCGGCGCGGTGGTCGGTGCGGCGAGGATCGTGCTTGCATCCCGTGCTTCGGCCCCGGCGGTCGGACCGACCATCGGCATGACTTCGCTGGGCAGCAGTTGCCTGCGCTATATGAAGACGCTGAAGCCGGCGTTGGAGCAGCGCGGCTATGACGTCGCAGTCTTTCACACGACCGGGATGGGGGGCCGGGCCTTCGAATCGATCGCCAGCCAGGACCATTTCTGCGCGGTGTTCGACTTCAGCCTGCAGGAGATCACCAATCATATTGCCGGTTCGGTCGTCAGCTCCGGCGCCGACCGGCTCGAGAATGCCGGCGCCCGCGGCATTCCGCAGATCGCAGCCCCTGGCGCCGTAGACATGGTCGATTTGCCGACCTGGCAGGCGCTGCCGACAAAGTTCGCGCAGCGGCCATTCCATGCTCATAACAGGTTGATCGGCTCGATCACCGTCGATGCCGCCGACCGCCGTGAAGTCGCCAGGACCATCGCCGCCAAGCTCGGTGCGTCGAAGGGGCGCTCCGCTTTCATCCTGCCCTCCGGCGGCATCCAGGAATGGGATGCGCAGGGCGAGCCGCTGTACGAACCCGAAGCCCTCGCGGCGTTCACCGATGAGATGCGTAAGGCCATTCCCGCCGGCGTCGAGTTCCACGAGATCGACGCCCACATCAACAGCGACGAGTTCGTCGGCAAGGCGCTCGAAATCTTCGACCGCTGGGTCGAGGAAGGCATCATCCCGCGCGGCATGCCGGCCAAGGGAGTGGCTGCGTGAGCGCTGTTCCTGCCCAGGCGCTCGTCCTCGATTTCGGCGGCGTCGTCACCCGGACCCTTTTCGAGACCCATGCCTTGACCGAACAGGCGCTCGGCCTCGCGCCGGGAACGCTGCAATGGCACGGGCCGTTCGACCCGGATTCAGATCCGCTGTGGCGCTCCATGCAGGCCAACGACATCAGCGAGCGCGATTATTGGCGCACCCGCACCAGCGAAGTCGGCCGGCTCGTCGGCGAGGACTGGGAGGCAATGGAGACATTCGTCCAGCGCGCACGCGGAGCCGAGCCGGAAAAGATCGTGCGGCCCGAAGCCGTCCGCGCCATCCGGACCGTGCATGCGGCGGGATTTCGCCTGGCGATCCTGTCCAACGAGCTAGATCTGTTCTATGGCGCCGGCTTCCGTCAGCGGCTGCCGCTGCTCGAGCTGTTCGACACCATCGTCGACGCCACCTATACCCGCATCCTCAAGCCCGATCCGCGCGCCTATGCCTTGGTGACCGAGGCGCTTGGCCTGCCTGCCCGCGCCTGTGTGTTCGTTGACGACCAGCAGCGCAATGTCGATGGCGGCCGTGCCGCCGGCATGCGCACCGTTCATTTCGACGTCGCGCGGCCGGCACTTTCCTATGCCGAGGCCCTCGGCCATTTCGATCTCATCTCCTGAGACATTTGCGGAGCCTTGCGATGCGCGAGATCAATTTCCTCACCGAGAAAAACGCCAAGCCGATCTGGCATCCGATGGCACACCCGGCCGAGATGCGGGCCAACCCGCCAAAGGTGATCATGAAAGGCGAAGGCGTGATGGTCACCGACATCGACGGCAACACCGTGCTCGATGCGGTTGGCGGACTGTGGAACGTCAATCTCGGCTACTCCTGCGACCCCATCAAGAAGGCCATCGCCGACCAGCTCAGCGCCCTGCCCTACTATTCCGGGTTTCGCGGCACGTCGACCGGCCCATCGATCGAGCTCGCTTACGAACTCAGCGAATGGTTCGAACCGGAAGGCATGGTGCGGACCTTCTTCACCTCGGGCGGCTCGGATTCGGTCGAAACCGCACTGCGGCTCGCCCGCCAATACTGGAAGATCCGCGGCCAGGGCGACCGGACAAAATTCCTCGCGCTGAAGAAGGGCTATCACGGCACCCATTTCGGCGGCGCGTCAGTCAACGGCAACGCCAATTTCCGCCGCAACTATGAGCCGCTTATGCCCGGCGTCTTCCACATTCCCGCACCCTGGACCTTCCGCAATCCGTTCGATGAGACCGATCCGGCGCGGCTGGCCAAACTGTGCGCCAAAGCGCTGGAGGATGAGATCGCCTTCCAGGGCGGCGACACCATTGCCGCCTTCATCATGGAGCCGGTTCTCGGCGCCGGCGGCGTCATCGTTCCGCATGACAGCTTCATGCCGCTGGTGCGCGAGATATGCGACCGCCACGAAATCCTGCTGATCGCCGACGAGGTGGTCACGGGCTTCGGTCGCACCGGCGCCTGGTCGGGTTCGCGGCTATCCGGCGTGAAGCCGGATTTCATGACCATCGCCAAGGCGATCACCTCGGGCTATTTCCCGCTCGGCGCCACCTTGATCGGCGCCAAGGTCGCCGACGTCTTCGAGGCCGACAAGACCAGCTTCGGGGCGATCGGTCATGGCTATACCTATTCCGGCCATCCTGTCGGCTGCGCGGCAGGGCTGGCTGCACTTGCCGAGACCAAACGGCTTCGCCTGGACGAGAACGCAGCCGCGCGCGGCATCGAGCTCGCGGCGACGCTGGAGGGGCTAAAAGCCAAGCACGCGATCGTCGGCGACATCAGGTACAAGGGCCTGATGGCTGCGCTAGAGCTGGTCTCCGATCGCACGACGAAAAAGCCGGTGGACAAGAAGACCATGGCCGTGGTTTCGGAAGCCACTTATGACGCCGGCGTCATGCTGCGCGTGTCCGGCAACAACATCATCCTGTCGCCGCCGCTGATCATCGGCGCCGCCGACGTGGCAAAGATCGGCGAGGCCATCGATGCAGGTCTGTCGAGGGCCTGATAGACCCGCTGACGCAATGGAGTTTGGTACGCAATGACCCAATCTGAGAAGAACCCGAGCGAGGAAGCGCTCGTCAAGCGGCGTGCCCGCCTGCTCGGCGCGAAATCGCAATTGTTCTACGACGAGCCCGTGCACCTGGTGCGCGGCGAAGGCGTCTGGCTCTACGATGCCGACGGCCGCAAGTATCTCGATGCCTACAACAACGTCGCCCATGTCGGCCATTGCCACCCGCATGTGGTCGAGGCCTTGTGCCGTCAGGCAAGCCTGCTCAACACCCACACACGCTATCTGCACACCGCAATTCTCGACTATGTCGAGCGGCTGACGGCGACCTTCGATGCAAGCCTCGCCACCGCAATCCTGACCTGTACCGGCAGCGAGGCCAACGACATAGCGCTGCGCATGGCGCAGGCCGCCTCCGGCAATATGGGCATCATCGCCACCGACGCCACCTATCATGGCAACACGGCGGCGGTTTCGCAGCTCAGCACGCGCATGCCTCCGATCCGCGGCCGCGCCCCCCATGTCAGGCTGGTGCCGGCCCCCGACAGCTATCGCCATCCCGATGCGATGGCCAATGGCAAGGCCTTCGGCGACGCCGTGCGTCAAGCGATCGCTTCGCTGGCACAGGACGGCATTGGCCTGTCTGGCATCATCTTGTGTCCGCTGCTCGCCAATGAAGGTTTCTCGGCTCTGCCCACCGGATTTTTCGACGACGCCTTGGGGGCCGTGCGCGAAGCCGGTGGTCTGGTCATCGCCGACGAAGTGCAGCCCGGCTTCGGCCGCACCGGCAGCCATTTCTGGGGCCATCAGCGCGCCGGCTTCGTCCCCGACATCGTCACCATGGGCAAGCCGATGGGCAATGGCCATCCGATCGCGGCCGTGGTCACCACCAAGGAGATACTGGCGACCTTCCGCGACGCTTTCCGCTACTTCAACACCTTTGGCGGCAACCCGGTCTCCTGCGCGGTCGCCAATGCCGTCCTCGACGTCATCGAACAGGAAAACCTTGTCGCCAACGCGCAAGACGTCGGTGCCTGTGCGCTTGGCCTGCTGCGCCCGCTGGCCGATCGGCATGAGTGCATCGGCGAGGTCAGGGGGGCCGGACTGTTCTTCGGCGCCGAGCTGGTCCACGACCGCGACACGCGCGAACCGGCGCCCGACATTGCCGAGCAGGTCGCCAATCGCATGCGCCATCGCGGCGTGCTGATGGGCAAGACCGGCATCCACGGCAATGTGCTCAAGATCCGCCCGCCCATGCCGTTCTCGCGCGACAATGCCGAGTTCCTGATCGGCCTGCTGGACGAGGTGCTGGGTGAAGTCGGGGGAGTGCCGGCGTGAATTCTGTTTCCACCCAATGCGAGCCCGAAACGGCAGCCGATGTCACGGAGCTCGCCAGGCGTGCGCTCGAACATTGGGGCGTCCGCAACTCTGAGCCGGAACTTCTGAAGCACCGCGAGAACGCCGTCTTCCGCGTGCGGCTGCCGGATGGCCAGCCGGCAGCCATGCGCATCCACCGGCTCGGCTACCACACGGACGCCGCGCTGCGTTCGGAACTGCAATGGATGGGCTTCCTGCAATCCGCCGGCGTCGCCACGCCGTCTTGCGTCGCAACACAGGCCGGCGATCCGTTCGTGCTTGTCAGCACGGCCACCTCGGCGCAGCCCCGGCAGGCCGATTGCCTGAGCTGGCTGGAGGGCCGCGCCGTGGGCGCACGCGGCGTGCCACTGGTCTACACGGCCGACCAGTCGATCCAGATCTTCACGGCGATCGGGCGGACCATCGCCCATATGCACAATGTCACTGCCTCGTGGACGCCGCCCGCGGGCTTCGCCCGCCATGCCTGGGACTTCGACGGCTTCTTCGGTGCGAACCCGGTCTGGGGCCGGTTCGAGACCTCGCCCTTTCTCGATGGTCCTCGCCGCGCGCTGGTCTTGCAGGCGCGCGACAAGGCAGTGAAGGCGCTGTCGGAACATGAGCGCAGCGCGCGCAATTTCGGCATCATCCACGCCGATCTGGTGCGCGAAAATGTGCTCATCCATGACAGCGCGGTGCGCATCATCGATTTCGACGATTGCGGCCATGGCTGGCACATGTACGACCTTGCCGTCGCCCTCTACCAGAACCGCGAGGAGGCGATCTACCCGCTGATCGAAACCGCTTTGCTTGACGGCTACCAGCAAGAGCGTGCGCTGACCCCGCAGGACATCGCCGCATTGCCTCTATTCGCCGCCTTGCGTGCCTTCGCGTTTCTTGGCTGGGTGCAAAGCCGCGTCGAAGGCGACATCACCAGGGATGTCGGCTTGCGCATGTCGACCATCGCAGCCGATGTGGTGATTGACTACTTGCGCGGCGAACAGCCCAACTGACGAGCCGATGAGAGCCATCAGCTCTTGGCGAAATGGATGCTGACCGTTCCCGAGCTGCCGAAGTCGGCGACGATCGTATCGCCGGGCCGCGCCTCGACCGGGCGCACGAACGATCCGGACAGCACCACCTCGCCGGCCGCGATGGACATGCCGTAGCGGGCGAGCCTGTCCGCCAGCCAGGCAATGCCCATCGCGGGATGGTTGAGCACGCCGGCGCCAAGCCCGGTCTCCTCGACCTCCGCATTGCGCGAGACGATGGCGCCGATCCAGCGCATATCGACTTCATCGGGTCGTTGCGGCCGGCCGCCGATGACAATGCCGGCATTGGCGGCGTTGTCGGAAATCGTATCGAAGAAAGTGCGCGCCTTCTTTGTCTCGGCATTGACGCGTTCGATGCGCGTGTCGAGGATTTCGAGCGCCGGCGTGATATAATCGGTGGCGTTGAGCACGTCGAAGATGGTCACGCCTGGGCCCCTCAGCGGGGCCTTCATGACGAAGGCTATCTCGGCCTCGACGCGCGGCTGGATGAAGCGGCCGACGGGTATCGTCGCGCCGTCGTTGAAGAACATGTCGTCGAACAGCACGCCCGAATCCGGCGTGTCGATTGCGAGCGCATATTGCATCGCCCTCGATGTCAGGCCGATCTTCCAGCCCTTCGGGGTCAGCCCGGCATCGGTCTTGCGTTTCACCAGCGCTGCCTGGACGCGATAGGCGTCCTCCATCGTTGCCTCGGGAAAGTCGAGGCTGAGCAGACGGATCTGGCGGCGCGAACGCTCGGCTTCGAACAGCCTTGCCGCGGCATCTTCAACTTGCTCGGGGGTCACGATGCTACCTCGTCGACGACGCCGTTGCGGAGCACGCCGATGCCGTCGGCTTCGACTTCGATCACGTCGCCCGGCTTCAGCCAGATCGGCGGGTCGAAGCGGGCGCCGGCGCCGGTCGGCGTACCGGTGACGATGATATCGCCTGGCACCAGCGTGGTGAAGGTGGAGACATAGGCGATGATCTTGCGGAACGAGAAGATCATCCGGCTGGTGCGGTCCTGCTGGCGCAATTCGCCATTGACGCGGGTGGTCAGCGCGATGTCGGCAATCTGCGCCTCGTCGGTGAAGGGCACCAGCCACGGACCGAGCGAGCCGGTGCGGTCGAAATTCTTGCCCTGCGTGACGTTGAACTTGGCGTGCCGTACCCAATCGCGAATGGTGCCTTCGTTGCACAGGGATAGTGCCGCGATATGGTCAAGCGCATCCCTCTCGGCGATGCGTCGTCCACCCTTGCCGATGACGATGACGATCTCGCCCTCATAGTCCAGCTGGGGCGATTCCGGCGGCCGCACCAGCGGCGCGTCGTGGCCGACGAAGGAGCGGGGGAAGCGGATGAACAGCGACGGGTTGGAAGGCGCGGCCTGGCCGTCCTTGTACTCTTCGTTGCGGTCCGGGTAGTTGACGCCGACGCAGATGATCTTTTCCGGCGACGGCACAGGGATTTCATAAGCGATGGCGCCGACTGGAAAATCGACGGCGTAGGCTTCGGCCTCTTCCGCCAGCCGCCGTAGCACGCCGGCCTCGATCACTTCGCGCAGCGTCGGCCACTGGCTGTGCCGCGCCGACAGGTCGACGACGCCCTTATCTGTGACCACGCCATAGCGCGTCTTGCCGCCGACGGTGAAGGTGGCGAGCCGCCCATGTGCAGTCATCCCGGTCTCCGTCAGGTTCGCGTCTGTGGTCACGGTGCGATGATCGGCGACGCCGTCAAATCCGGTTGGCGTGCGGCCGCGCCGGCAAAGGTGCTGCCCTCCTCGAACCAGCTTTTCGGCGCCGGCGCGCCCCATAGCGTCTGGCGCTGCGGGTCCTTGAGGTCCCATTTGATCGGCTCCAGATCCGGATCGACCGTCTGGTAGTCCGAGCAATAGATCTCGATGCGGTGATTGTCCGGGTCGCGGACATAAAGGAAGAAGGCGTTGGAAATGCCATGCCGGCCTGGGCCGCGCTCGATGTTTGCGAGGTAACCGGTCGTCGCCATCAGATCGAGCAGGTCGATGATGTTGAGCGGTGTCGGCACCCAGAAGGCGACGTGATGCAGGCGCGGACCCACACCGTTGGTGAAGGCGATGTCGTGGACACCGCCCTTGCGGTGCGTCCAGGCCGCCCACAGCTTTCCGCTACTGGCATCCTCGGTGTATTCGGTGACGCGGAAGCCAAGCTCGTTGTAGAAGGCGACGGACTCGTCGACATTGGGCGAGAAGCAGTTGAAGTGGTCGATGCGCAGCGGCTTCACGCCCTTGTAGAGCGCATATTTCTGATGAATCGGCGGCAGCCTTTCCATTTGGGCAAAGAACTCGAGCGGAATGCCGTGCGGGTCGCGGGTGCGGAAGGTGCGCGACTGGTACGGTCGCTCGACCCACTCGACCGGCAGGCCTTTTGCCTTGAAGAAATGCTCGGCCTTGTCGAGATCCTCATCCGAAAAAACCTTGAAGCCGAGATCGCGGGCTTCGGCGCTGCCGGCCTTCTTCAGCACGATGCAGTGGTGTCCGCGCTCTTCCAACGCCCTTAGATAGATGGCTTCCGATGTCTCGTCGGTAACCTGCAGGCCGAGCGTGTCGACATAGAAGGCGCGGGATTTCGCAAGGTCGGTGACCGCCAGTTCGACATGGCTGAGGCGCACGATGTTGAAGGCGGGATAGAGGTTTGGTTTGGGCAGTGGCATCCGATGTCCTCCGGTCAGCCGCCGAGTTTCTGGATCGCGTGCGCTGAAGTGGCGAAGGCGATGTTCTTCGTCTCCATGTAGAAATCGAAGGAATGGTCGCCGCCGTCGCGGCCGATGCCGGAATTCTTGACGCCGCCAAACGGCGTCGGCAAATGCCGCACATTCTCCGAATTGACCCAGATCATGCCGGCGTCCAGCGCATCGGTGAAGCGGAAGGCGCGGGTAACATCCGACGTCCAGAGATAGCCGGTCAGGCCGTATTGGGTGTCGTTGGCCAGCGCCAGCGCTTCGGCCTCGTCCTTGAAGGAAATGGCGGTCAGCACCGGCCCGAAAATCTCTTCCTGGGCAATGCGCATCCTGTTGGTGGCGCCGGTAAACAGCGTCGGGCTGACATAGCAGCCACCGCCCGGACCGGCGAACTTGCCGCCGCCGGCGGCTACCACCGCGCCTTCCGATTTGCCGATCTCGATATAGGAAAGCACCTTTTCCTCGTGCACCGGATGGATCAGCGGACCAACCACCGTTTTGGGATCGAGCGGATGGCCAACCTTGATGCGCTTTGCCTTCTCCGCAACCAGATCCGTGAATGTGTCGTAGACCGAGGCTTCGACCAGAAGCCGCGACGATGAGGTGCAGCGTTCGCCGTTGAGCGAGTAGATCATGAACACGGCCGCATCCGCCGCACGTTCGAGATCGGCGTCGGCGAAGACGATCACCGGGTTCTTCCCGCCCAGTTCGAAATGCACGCGCTTCAGCGTATCGGCGCCCTGTTTCATGATCATCGAGCCGGTGCGGCTCTCACCGACAAAACCGATCGCCTTGATGTCAGGGTGCTCGGTCAGCGCCTTGCCGGCGTGCTCGCCGAGGCCGTTGACCAGGTTCCACACGCCTTTCGGCAGGCCGGCCTCCTCGGCGATCTCGACCAGCAGGCGAGCGGTCAGCGGCGAAAATTCGGCCGGCTTGTGGACGACGGTGCAGCCTGCCGCCAGCGCCGGCGCGATCTTCCATGTCGACAGCATGAACGGCGTGTTCCACGGCGTGATGATGCCGACCGGGCCGATCGGCACGCGCGTGGTGATGTTGACCTGGCCTGTCGTGCGCAGCGTCTCGCCGTCGCGCGCTTCCGGCGCGCGGTCGGCGAAGAAGCGGAAATTCTCGGCGCCGCGCAGCGCGGCCTTGGCCATGAATTTCAGCGCCTGGCCGGTGTCCATGCACTCGACGAAGGCGATCTCCTCGGCGCGCGCTTCGATCGCATCGGCTATCTTGTGCAGCAGCTTCTTGCGCCCGTCGCCCGGCATGGCGGCCCAGGCCGGGAACGCCGCCTTTGCCGCCTTGGCGGCGCGGTCGATATCGGCGGCGCTGCCACGCGCGACCTTGGCCAGCGGCTTGAGATCGACCGGCGACATGGCCTCGAAGGTCGAGCCATCCACCGCCGGCACCGCTTCGCCGCCGATCTGGTTCAGCACGCCGTCGCGCTTGAAACAGGCCAGATAGGCCTCGGCCTTTTTCAGATTGCCTTCGAGGTCGGACATATCAGCTTCCGTCACTTGCCGCGCAGTCGCGGGTGGATTGCATTTTTCTTCCAGCTCAGGACCGGATCGATTTCCCTGATCTCCAGGGAAAGAGCGAAATGCGGGGTCTCGAACAGGGGGGCGAGGTATTCGCTCACGGCGGAGAAGACCGCCTCCCCGGTTCGTCTCTTGTCCTCGGCACTGCGGCCGGTTCCAATGCGAAACGACATGTCGAGAAAGGCGTTTTCCGGTAAGCTGTCGGCGATCGCATAGGCCTCCGCGCGGAAGGCCCGCACCCGCACCGCGCCGGTTTCAAACAGCCCGGTGCCGAGCACGGTGCGCAACACCAGCGCGCACAATTCGCTCATGTCGACCTTGGCATCGAGGTTGGCCGAATACTCGATGGAAAAGTGAGGCACCGCGTCTCGCTCCCCGTATTGTTCCACTGCTGTAGTTAACGCGTTAATTACATGCAGCATCACTGAAGTCAAGCCTTGCATCCAAGTTGAGGCGACGATACGGGATGGAAAGGTCAGGTTTTGGCGTGCGGTCCCGCCGACCGCCCGCATCATTGGGGACGCTGCTTCTTGCTGCCTGAAAACACCCGTCGTTCTCTGCCGATGGCGCTGCTCCATGCCCGCGAAGTGGTGATGGCGCGGTTTCGTCCAATGCTGGCGGCGCATGATGTGACCGAACAGCAATGGCGCGTGCTGCGCGTTCTGAGCGAGGCCGGCCCTGTCGAGGCGACGGAACTTGCCGATCGCGCTTCGGTGCTGCCGCCCAGCCTGACACGCATCATCAAGACGCTCGAGGGCCGAAAATTCATCACCCGCAACAAGGCGGAAGGCGATGGCCGCCGTGTCGTGCTGACGATCGCCCCGGCGGGTTCCGCCCTGATCGATGCCTTGTCGCCGGAACGCCTCGTCATCTACCGCGACATCGAACAGCGCTTCGGACATGAGAGGCTCGAGCAATTGCTCGATCTGCTGGAGAGCCTGATCGCCGGCGAGAGCTGATTGCTGCGGCTCAGCCGCCAAAGCTGCCAAGCCGCGTCGGCTGCGTGTAATTGCGGTCGACATAGAGCAAGGCCGAGCCGCCGCTGCCGTGCCTGACGTCGATAACGCGGCCGATCATGACATTATGCGTGCCGACGATGTGCACATCCTCGATCTCGCAATCGAAATTGACGATCCCATCGGACAGCGCTGGCGTCCCCGAGGTCAGCGTTTGCCAGCGCGCCGCCGAATAGCGTGCCTCCATGTCCCTGGTCGCGCCGGCGAACTTGCCGGCCAGGTGCATATGGTCATGCGTCAGCACGTTGACGCAGAAGCGCCGGTTGGCGAGAAACATGGCCGCCTGCGTCGAGCGGCCGTTCATGCACACCAGCAGTGTCGGAGGTTCGTCCGACACACTGCACATGGCGGTGGCGGTGAAGCCGCCGCGCCCGGCCGGGCCATCTGTCGTGACGATGTTGACCGGCGCGCAGACCCTTGCCATGGCGTCGCGGAAATCGGCCTTCGAAATCTGCGTGGCCATCTGACATCACCCCGCCGATGAAGCGAGCGGATTGAGCCAGGTATCTCCCGTCCAGCCATTCTCGTCATAGTCGGCCATGCAGGTATCGACCAGTTCTTCCATGGCCTTCAGCCGGCCGCCGCGTTCGGCGCCCTTCAGCACCTGCAGCCGCACCTCTTCCGGCGCACCGGCATAGTTGAGTTCGTAGAGCGCGTGGCGGCCGCCGAACTCGGTGCCGGTCGCGTCCCACAACAGTTTCATGATCTTGATGCGCTCGACATGGCCCATGTCGTTGGAACCGCGCACATACTGCGCGAGGTATTTGTCGATCTCGGGATTGTTGAAGTCGCGCACCGATGACGGCAGGTAGATCAAGCCGGAGGCGATCACCCGGCGCACCGTGTCGATGACGCGCGGATAGGCTTCCGACATGAAAGTCCGGTAGGCAAGGGCTGCTTCCAGGTTGGGCAGGACAGCGCCATTCGCCCAGGGGATCGGATTGTAGGCCATGGCGTTGGAAAAGCTCCAGAACATGTGCCTGAGCGCGATGACCTCGCCCAGCGCCGCCTGGTTGCCGCGGAAGGCATCGCCGCCGGTGGCGCGCAGCGCCTTTGCCAGCAGGCCGGCGAGGAAGTCGAGCTTGACGGCAAAGCGTGTGCAGCCCTGGAAGCAATAGCCATGCATGAAGCCCGAAGCCGGATGGAAGGACAGGATTTTCTGCGCCTCGCGCAGCACCAGCACGTCCTCCCAGGGGATGAAGACATTGTCGAGCACCAGGATGGCATCGTTCTCGTCGAAGCGCGACGACAACGGATAGTCGAACGGAGCCGCCGCCGTGTTGGCCGTCTGCTCATAGGAGACGCGGCAGAACATCTTTACCCCCGGCGCATTCATCGGCACGATGAACATGACCGACAGCGACGGATCTTCGGTGACCGTCGCCGAACTCTGCGCCAGGAAATTGTAGTGGGTCAGCGCCGAGGACGTCGCCACCACCTTGGCGCCGGAGACATAGATGCCGGCGTCGGTCTCCTTGGTGATGTGGACGAAGACATCCTTCACCTGTTCGGCCGGCTTGTGGCGGTCGATCGGCGGGTTGACGATGGCGTGGTTCATGAACAGCACGGCTTCCTGCGCACGCTTGTGCCAGGCGAGCGCATTGTCCTTGAACGGGCCGTACCAGTCGGCATTGGCGCCGAGCGTGTTCATCAGTGCCGCCTTGTAATCGGGCGTGCGGCCCATCCAGCCATAGGACATGCGTGACCACTCGGCGATCGCGGTCTGCTGGGCCGCGAGTTCGCCGGAGGATTTGGCGACGCGGAAATATTTGTGCGTGTAGCCGCCCGAACCAGTATCGGTCGGCGAGGTCAGCGTGCCCCGCCGCTTGGGATCGTGCAGCGCATCATAGAGGCGCGCCAGCGACCGCGCCGAATTGCGCATCGCCGGATGGGTGGTGACCTCGGCAATGAGCTCGCCGTTGATGTAGACCTCGCGGCCGTCGCGCAGGCTCTCCAGATACTCGGCCCCGGTGAACGGGCGCCCATTGTCGGCACGAAAGTCTTCCGATCGCATGATGTTCCTCCACTTATGGCATCAACTCTAGCGCTCCTGGCAAGGATCGGTTAGGACGTAACGGCAAAACCGATTGGACTTTTTCCGGCGCTATGAGCCTCAATTCCATTCCTGATTTCTTTGTCTATGGCGAGCCGGTGCGGCCGCTTGATGTCGGCTTCCTGCATGTCGAGACGGTGCTTGCGCGCAGCAACATACATCTCGGCCAGGTTGCCGCGCACAAGCATCCGCAAATGGGCCAGATCACCTACTGGACCAGCGGCTCCGGCACCTACCGCATCGAAGACCAATCCTGGGACTTTTCGGCACCGGCCGTCAGCTTCGTGCCGAGCACCATCGTGCATGGCTTCTCGATCGGGCCCGGCACCGACGCCATCGTCGTTTCGGTCGCCGATGATGCGCTTGCGGCAATAGCCGCTCACAGCCTGCTGCCATTGGACCGGCCGGTCTTTGCCGATAGCCTTCCTCAGCACGTCGCGTGGAAAAGGCTTGCGGCGGTGCTGGAGATGCTCGCCACGGAATATGCCGAGGCGCAGGCCGGGAGTGACAAGACCCTGCCGGCGCTGATTGCCGTCGCGCTCTCCCACATCGCGCGCCTTGGTCCCGAGGTGAAGGATGCCACCGGTTCTTCCGATGCTGCATTGGCGCGCGGCTTGCGCTGTCTGGTCGATGCGCATTTCCGCGACAACTGGCCCGTCGACCGCTACGTCGAGGCGCTGGCCACGACACCGCATCTTCTCGACAAGGCCGCCCATACGGTGCTTGGCAGCGGCGTCAAGCGACTCATCGGCGAGCGACGGTCGCTGGAGGCCAAGCGCTTGCTGCTGTTCACCGTGCGCACCGTCGAGGACATCGCCTACGAAATCGGCTTCGAAGATCCGGCCTATTTCTCACGCTTCTTCCGGGAGCGGGTTGGCCAGGCTCCCGCCGCCTGGCGCCGCGCGCAGCTGGGGCAGAGTTGAAGCTTCGGCGCCGGCCAGGATCAGGCGGTTTGGGCCGACACGCCGGCCAGGCACGGCGCCGCCGAGTTGATCCACCTGTTGATAGGTGTTGCCGCGCAGCATCACCCCGCGCACGGCGCGGCGCATCGAGATGATGTCGCCGCGAAACTTGCTGGTGTTTTTTCGTCGCTTCCAAACGGTTCGTTATTTGAACCACCATTTTATGTGCTATGAGCGGACTGCAAGGTGGATTGGCTTCCGTCCCATGCGAAGTATCTTGAGGATGCACGATGAGCACAGTCGGCAAGGCGATATCGCTGTTGGAGCAGTTCACGCTCGGCGAACCGGAGATCGGCCTGTCCGAGCTCGCCCGCAAAACCGGCCTCGACAAGGCGACGGCGCGGCGCCTGCTGATGGCGCTGGCCGACCACCGCTTGATCGAACAGGAGCCGGCAAGCCGCCGCTACCGGCTCGGCGCCGGCCTGTCGCGGCTGGCCCGCTTTCGCGACGCGCATTTTCCCTTCGTGCGCGTGGCAGCACCTGTGGTTCGCGAGCTGGCGCTGGAAACCGGCGAGACGGTGCATCTGTCGGAATTCAGCGCCGGCGCACTGCTGACGGTCAATGTCGAGTTGTCGGCAAAGGCCAACCGGGTCAATGTCGATGTCGGCCAGGTGCTGCCCTTGCACGGCACCGCCTCCGGCATCGCCTTTCTCGCCGCTTCGCCTCGGGAAGCGGCCGAGGCCTATGTCGACAAGCCGTTGCCGACCTTCACGCCACACACGGTGACGCAGCCCGACAGGCTGATGAAGGCGATCCGGCTTGCCGCCAAGCGCGGCTATTCCTCGAGCTCCCAAGGCTATGAAGAAGGCGTGCACAGCATAGCCGCGGCAATCCTCGGCTCCGATGGGCGTCCTCTCGGTGCGCTCGCGGTGGCCTCGCCTGTGTCACGCGCCGATGACAGCATGGCAGCCAGCCAAGGCGAAGCGGTGATCCAGGCGGCGCGGCTGATTTCAGCGCGCCTGGCCGGCGAAGCCTGACATCTCTACCGTCGCAGGGGAGATGATTAGCGGGTTAAGTTCCCAGCGGCGCACCGGCCTTGCCGCGAGACCGGAACGCTTCGTCTGGGACAGGCGGCTGGAGCGCAGCAAGGAAGAATTGTTGTCGCCCGCCCGCGCGTCGCCCACGATCTCGGAAATCGCCTTTGCCTGCGGGTTCAATTCGAGTGCGCATTTTTCGCGCGCATTCGAGAGCCGGTACGATGTGGCCCGCGGGAGTTGCGCCAGAGGCTGAGGGCGGTGGTGCATTAAGGGGTGGGCCGTTTGCCGGATCTTGGAGAGCGCCGTAGCTCGCCGAAAGCCGGCATCCGGCAGCAAGTTCTACATATTGGCAGCGGTTGGCCGCACGATCACTTCGTTGACGTCGACGCCATCGGGTTGATCAAGCGCAAAACGGATCGCCCGTGCAATGGCGTCCGGTGTGAGCGACTTCTGCCGCCATTCTTTCAGAGCCGTGGCGACCTGAGGATCGCTGATATCGTCGCCCAGTTCGGTTGCGGTCACTCCGGGGGAGATGATCGTGGCGCGGATGTCGTCATGCTCCTGCCGCAGCCCCTCCGTGATTGCCCAGACGGCATATTTCGTGCCGCAATAGACCGCCGCGGTGGGCAGCACGATATGCGCGCCGACCGAGGCGACATTGACGATATGCCCATTCTTCTGGGCGACGAAGCGCGGCAGCACCGCGGCGATCCCGTTCAGCACGCCGCCGATGTTGACATTGATCATGCGAGACCACTCATCGCGCTTCAGCGCGGCAAGCGGCGACAGCGGCATGACGCCGGCATTGTTGACCAGCACATCGATCTGCCCGAATTCGGCATGAGCGGCATCGGCAAAGGCGTCGAAATTCGCCGCGTCAGTCACGTCGAGTTCGCGCCACGCGACGCCTTTGCCTATTTCTGCGGCCAGCGCCTTGAGCCGCTCGGTGCGGCGGGCCCCGATGAACAGTCTGGCGCCGGCACCGGCAAGTTCCCGAACCGTCGCTTCGCCGATGCCGCTGGAGGCGCCGGTGATGAGTACAACCTTGTCTTTAAGTCCCGTCATGATCGTTCCTTTTTCGCTGCGGTGACGGGGAGATAGATGGCGCGAACTGGCAAAGGCCGGTAGCGTGATCGTCCAAAGAGTTTGCACGATCCTCCAAATGAACTCGAAATGCCTTGCAACATTTCGCGCCATGAAGATTTATGCGGCATGGAGAAAATCAATGAACTCGCCGAGCTGATCACCCGCTTTGCGCCGAAATCTGGCATGGCCGGCACTGCGGTGCCGCGGCTGTCGCTCATTCGCGCCAACCAGCCCAGTGCACCCGTGCCTGCGGTCTACGAGGCGTCGCTTTGCATAATCGCCCAAGGATCGAAGCGCGTCTCGCTGGCCGACCAGAGCGTGGTCTATGACGCATCGAGCTACCTGCTCGTCTCGGTCGACCTGCCGCTGGTCGGGCATGTGTTGGAGGCGAGCCCGGCGGCGCCCTACCTCTGTTGCAAGATAGATTTTGATTCCACCGCGCTGGCCGAACTGCTTGTGAAAGAAGGACGTGCATCCCCCAGCAGGGATCTGCCGGTGTTAGCTGCCTATCCAAGTGACTCCGACCTGATTGATGCCGCCTGTCGGCTTGTCAGGCTGCTCGATCGCCCCGAGAGCGTCACCGTGCTGGCGCCGCTGATCGAACGCGAAATCCTTTACCGGCTCCTCACCGGACCGCACGGTGACACGCTTCGCCAGATGGCGTCGGTGGACAGCCACTTGAACCAGGTCAGCCGCGCCATCGCCACGATCCGCAATCATTTCCAGGCACAACTGCGCATCGAAGAGATTGCGGCGGCATCAGGCATGAGCGCGTCGTCCCTTCATGCCCATTTCAAGGCGATTACGCGCATGACCCCGCTCGAATACCAGAAGCAGCTGCGCCTGCAGGAGGCGCGAAGGATTATGCTCGCCGGCGGCGCAAACGCAGGCACGGCCGGGTTCGCGGTGGGCTATGACAGCCCTTCGCAGTTCAGCCGAGAATATCGTCGCCTGTTCGGTGCGCCGCCCCGGAAAGATATTGACCGCCTTCAGGCGACACCCAGTTCGGCTGCGGCTTATTGAGTTTTCCGAGCGGCATGCGCCAGCCATGGCTGGTCAGGAGCCAGCCGCCTCCAGGTGGCGAAGCGTCCGATCATGCTCGGTAGAACTCCCGGTACCATTCGACAAAGCGCGGAACCCCTATTTCGATCGGGATTTTGGGCTTGAAGCCGGTCGCCTCCTCGAGCGAGCTGACATTGGCGAAAGTTGCCGGAACGTCGCCTGGCTGAAGTGGCATGAGGTTGCGGTTTGCCTTGCGTCCCAGCGCGTCTTCGAGCACTTCGATCAATCGGTTCAGTTGAACGGGCGAATTGCCGCCGATGTTGTGAATCCTGAACGGGGCGTTGCTGGTCGCTGGGTCTGGCGCGACACTTTTCCACTCAGGATTGGGTGTCGCGGGTTGCTGCATGACGCGGATAATACCTTCGACAATGTCGTCGATATAGGTGAAATCCCGCTGCATGTTGCCATAGTTGAAGACCTCGATCGGCTCGCCGGCGAGGATAGCCTTGGCGAAGATGAACAGCGCCATGTCCGGCCGCCCCCACGGACCATAGACGGTGAAAAAACGCAGCCCGGTGGTCGGCAGTCGAAACAGATGGCTGTATGTGTGCGCCATCAGCTCGTTCGCCTTCTTGCTTGCGGCGTAAAGGCTGAGCGGATGGTCCGCCGGATCGTGCACGGAAAACGGCATGCGGGTGCTGCCGCCATAAATCGAACTCGACGATGCATAGACCAGATGGCCGACGGAGGCCTGCCGGCATCCTTCCAGGATGTTGACAAAGCCGCTGAGGTTGCTTTCCACATAGGCGTGCGGATTGCTGATCGAATAGCGTACGCCGGCTTGCGCCGCGAGATTGACGACAACCTCCGGCGCGGCCGAGAGGAAGAGCTCCGAAATACGGTCCCGCTCCGTGAGATCGGCATGCTCGAAACAAAAATTCGAAAACGCTTTCAGCCGCTCGAGACGAGCCTGCTTCAGGCTGACGTCATAATACTCGTTCATGGAGTCGAGGCCGATAACCTGGCGTCCTTCGGCAAGCAGCCTCAGGCAAAGATGAAACCCTATGAACCCGGCTGCGCCGGTGATCAGTATCGGCCTGCTTGATGTCACTGCATATCCTAGCGTTAATTTCAGGCGAGCTTTACAAGCTCCAGTATTTTATGTTGTCGGGAACTTCATTGGGCTTGATGGCCGACTTGACATCGAACAGTGTCCCCCCCGGCCTGATCATTTGAAAAAGACGCACTCTTTCGTTGGTGAGATATTGCCTGTGAGGCACCGCCAGAACAAGCGCCTGCAAATCGTTTATCTCATCGAGCGGCAGGATTGTTTCGCCGTGATCACGCCGAGCGGTTTCGACATCGGCAAGGGGATCATGGACTTTGGGGACAATTCCGAACTGCCTTAGTTCCTTGACCATGTCGAAAACGCGGCTGTTGCGCAAATCCGGCACGTCCTCCTTGAATGTCAGCCCGAGAATGCCGACAGAAGCCCCTTTGACGGGCGTGTCAGAACCAATCAGCCGTTTGACAACCTGCTGGGCAACGAAGGCCCCCATGCCGTCATTGATGCGACGTCCGGCGAGGATGATCTGCGGATGGTAACCTTCTGCCTCGGCCTTGGCGGTCAGATAATATGGATCGACGCTGATGCAGTGGCCGCCGACGAACCCCGGTTTGAAGGGAAGGAAGTTCCATTTCGTCGACGCAGCATCAAGAACATCCTGCGTCCGGATATCGAGCCGCTCGAAGATCATTGCCAGTTCGTTCATCAGCGCGATGTTCAGATCGCGCTGGGTGTTCTCGATAACCTTCGCTGCCTCGGCCACCTTGATCGACGGGGCGCGGTAGACGCCGGCATCGATGATACGGCCATAAACGTTCGCGACGCGCTCCAGCGTCTCGTTATTCTCGCCGGAGACGACTTTGACGATCTTTTGCAGCGAGTGTTCTCGATCGCCGGGGTTGGCGCGTTCGGGCGAATAGCCGAGGGCAAAGTCGCGGGGATGTCGCAGGCCGGAAACCTGCTCGATGATCGGCCCACAGAAATCTTCGGTCACACCTGGATAGACTGTCGACTCAAAAACGACGACGGCGCCTTTGCTCACCGCCTCGCCGACGAGTTCGGACGCCAGTTTCAAAGAAGCTAGATCGGGAGCGCGATTTGCGTCGATAGGGGTTGGCACGGCAACGATGAAGAAAGTAGCGCCTTTCAACATCTCCCGATCGGTGGTCAGCCCTATCGAGGTCTCCTTGAGCGCCGTTGCGTCAACTTCCCCCGTACGATCGACGCCGCCACGCAATTCCCCGATCCGACGCTCGCTGATGTCAAAAGCTATGGTGCCGGGGAAAACCTTCCCAAAGGCAATGGCTACCGGCAGGCCGACATAACCCAGGCCGATAACTGCAATGCGTTCGGACATCCGTGGGGTTCCTCGAGCCACCTGTTGAGCCGACGTGCTTGTATGGCAGCCTGTTGGCCAATTCAACGATGCTCTATCGCGAAGAGGAATGTCTCATGAAAAATGGCCGTTGCCATTTTCATGTTGCCATCGCCGATGCCATCGATGTTGTGGATAAAATCCAGCAGGACCGAGTTTCGAGCCACTCTCTGCTGCGGATTGGGGTGAACCGTCAGGTTCTGCCGGCCACCTACGCAGCGGCGGCCCTGACGACAGGGCTGATATTCTCTGCTGCCAATCCATAGGCCACTATCGGCCTCAATCGTGCCTTCTGATCAAATCAAATGCCCGGATCGGAATTCGCATCGGCACCGAGCGGATCTGCGAAATTTCAGTTTGGTCCTTGTGCATTGGCTGCGGACACGTCGTATCCTGCGTGTGGCGACCGATATCTGGTCGATCAGCATTTGCCTGGGAGCAGAAATTGGCCAGACTCTATGACAGCCGCAGACGCATTCTCGTTACCGGGGGCGCAGGGTTTATCGGCTCGCATCTTATTGACCGCCTGTTGGAACGAGGCGACGAAATCTTGTGTGTCGACAACCTTTTCACCGGATCAAAGCGCAATATCGACCATTTGGCCAAGCATCCCCGCTTCGAATTCATGCGCCATGACGTGACCTTTCCGCTCTACGTCGAAGTCGATGAGATTTACAACCTGGCGTGTCCGGCCTCGCCTGTTCACTACCAGTACGACCCGGTTCAGACGATCAAGACCGCCGTGCACGGCGCCATCAATGTTCTTGGACTGGCAAAGCGGCTGAAATGCAAAGTCTTTCAGGCCTCCACCAGTGAGGTCTATGGTGACGCGTCTGTTCATCCGCAGCCCGAGAGTTACTGGGGCAATGTAAACCCGATCGGGCCGCGCTCATGCTACGATGAAGGCAAACGCTGCGCCGAAACGCTGTTCTTCGACTATCACCGACAACATGGCTTGTGGGTCAAGGTCGCGCGGATTTTCAATACGTTCGGGCCGCGCATGCACCCGGCAGACGGCAGGGTTGTCTCAAATTTCATCGTGCAGGCGCTTCGTGGTGAACCGATAACCATTTTCGGCGACGGCTCACAGACAAGGTCGTTTTGCTACGTCGACGACCTGGTGAGCGGCATGCTGCGCCTCATGGATACGGGGCGGGAGGTGACCGGTCCAGTAAACATCGGCAATCCAAGGGAAGTAACGATCAGGCGCTTGGCCGAACTGACGACGCAGATGACCGGATCAGGTTCGGATATAATTTACCGCGATCTTCCGCAAGACGATCCGCGGCACCGCCAGCCCGATATCACCCTTGCCAAAAGGCTTGTCGGCTGGGAGCCGACGGTGACTTTGGAAGCCGGGCTGCAACAGACGATCGACTATTTCAAAGCCCTGCTGCCGAAGGTTTCCACAAACTCGCCTTGACCCGGCACCGCAGTGCAACCGTCAAGTCTGACCGATCACCGTCGTGGTAGCGACGCCTTTTGCAGTCGACTCCGGTAGGCTTGAAGTTTTTTGAATTCTAATTATTTTAAGCTTGAAATTATATGAAGAACCCCATGGCTCTTCATCCGTCCGAGCCGGACACCGGCATTTGGCGGAGAGCAGAAGGAGGAGGAAGATTTGCCGTCGTTCCGGGATAAAACTCCATGAACACAGCACGATTTTCCGAGAGTGTCACAGGCAAGATCGTCGATGGCGTTCTCGTCGTCACGATCGAAAATCCGCCGGCCAACGCGCTGTCCTTCCATGTCAGGGCCGGACTGATGGCTGCGCTTGGGCGTGCGGCGTCGGATGAAGTGTCTGCCGTGGTGCTGACCGCCATTGGGCGCACCTTCATCGGTGGCGCCGATATCAAGGAATTCGGCAAGCCCGCTATCGAGCCCACACTGCCTGAAGTGATCGAAGCGATCGAGAGCTTCGCGAAACCGGTCGTCGCGACAGTTGGCGGCGCGGCGCTCGGCGGCGGCTGCGAGATTGCGCTGGCCTGCCACTACCGGGTGGCCAGCAAGGCGGCCAGCTTCGGCCTGCCCGAGGTCAAGCTCGGGTTAGTGCCTGGGGCCGGCGGAACCCAACGCCTGCCCCGCCTCATCGGCACGGTCGCCGCAATTGACCTGATCGGCACGGGTCGGCCCGCAAATGCCGACGAAGCTCTCGCTCTCGGTCTGATCGATACCATTGCCGACGATCTTCCCGAAGGCGCGCTCGATGTCGCCCGCCGTCTCGTTGGCCAACCGCTGCGGCGCACGGGCGCGCTTTCCGTCCCGCGCTCGCAACCTGAGGCCGACGCGGCAGCCGCAAGAAAGGTGCTTTCCCGCAGCCGTGGACAGATCGCGCCTGCAGAAGCCGTGAGACTGGTCCGGGCCGCGTCCACGGCCAGACTTGAGGACGGTCTTGTGCACGAACGCGCGACCTTCCTGCGCCTCCGGGATTCTCGCGAGGCGGCAGCGTTGCGCCACGTCTTCTTTGCCGAGAGGCAAGCCAGCAAAGTCGACAGGCTAGAGGGTATCACGCCTCGCAAGGTCGTGACCGTCGGTATCGTCGGAACCGGCCTGATGGGTGCAGGCATCGCGGTCTCGGCCTTGAATGCCGGCTATCGCGTAATCGGCATCGAGCAGACCGACGACGCCGCGGCAAAAGGATACGAGCGGATCGCCGGCCTTCTCGACAAGTCGGTCCAATCCGGCCGACTCACCGATCATGGCCGCAGGGAGGCGCTGAGCCGGTTTGAAGCGACCAGTGACGCCGGCAGGCTGGTGCAGGCCGATCTGGTCATCGAGGCAGTGTTCGACGATCTCGCGGTAAAAACCGAACTCTTCCGGAAGCTTGATCGTATCGTCCGCCCCGACGCCATACTGGCGACCAACACCAGCTACCTCAACCCCGACGAGATCGCCTCGGCAACCGCCCGGCCCGAACGGATCGCCGGCCTGCATTTTTTCTCCCCGGCCAACGTCATGCGGCTCACCGAAGTGGTGGATTGCGCGGCGACGGCGCCCGATGTGCTCGCCTCGGCTATCGCGTTCGTCAGGAAGCTCGGCAAGCTGCCTGTCGTGTGCGGCGTTACCGAGGGTTTCATCGGCAACCGCATCTATTCGGCCTACCGCCGCGAGGCGGAGTTCATGGTGGAGGATGGCGCAGCACCGGAAGAGGTGGATGCCGCGCTGGAGGCCTGGGGCTTCCCGATGGGGATCTTCGCGGTCAACGACATGGCTGGGCTGGAGATAGCCTGGGCGCGGCGCAAGCGACAGGCTGCGATGCGCGATCCGCAAGCACGTTATGTCGAGATCGCCGACCGGCTGTGCGAGGCCGGCCGCTTCGGCCGCAAGACCGGGCGCGGCTGGTACGATTATTCCGACGGCGAGCGCAGGAGCGACCCGCAAGTGGCCGCGCTGATCGAGGCCGTTCGGGCGGCCAAGGACATCGTGCCGCGCCGCTTTTCGCCCGATGAGATCGTCACGCGCTTGCTGGCGGCAATGGCCGAAGAGGGCAAGGCCTTGCTTGCCGAAGGCATCGCGGCGCGTGCCTCCGACATCGATCTGGTGATGATCAACGGCTATGGCTTCCCGGCCCACAAGGGCGGGCCGATGTTCCACGCCGGAGACATCTGACGGACAAGCTACGACAGCTTGGCTACGACGGCGCGCAGTGCCTGGCCGAAACGCCTGACCTCGTCGACCGTGTTGTAATGGACCAGCGAGGCGCGGATGGCGCCGCTGTCCATCGACAGGTTGAGACGCTTCATCAACCGGGGCGCATACATATGGCCGTCGCGGATGCCGATCTGCATCTCAGCCATTTCCTCGACGATCCGCTGCGGCGACAGCTTGCCGATGTTGAAGCAGAAGGTCGGCACGCGCTCGTTGATGCGGGTCTCTTCCGAAACCCCGTAAATGGTCGCGCCGCAAGCTTTGAGCACCGCGAGCATCTCACGCGCCAGGAGCACTTCGTAGTCGCGGATAGCGCCCATGCCGGCAACGATGTTGTCGCGCCGCGAGCGGTTGTTGGAGGGCGCCAGATTGCGGCCGATCAGTTCCAGGTACTGCACTGCGGCATCCATGCCTGAGACGTTCTCGTAGATGAAGGTGCCTGCCTCGACCTTGTAAGGCGGCTCGTCGGGGATGAAATCCTCGCGGAAGGTCGGCAGCCGCTTCAGCGTTTCGAAGCGGCCCCACAGAAAGCCCATATGCGGCGAGAAATTTTTGTAGCCGGAGCAGACGAGATAATCACAGTCCCAGGCCTGCACGTCGATCAGCCCGTGCGGTCCGTAATGCACGCAGTCAAGGAACACTTCGGCGCCGGCCGCATGCGCGATCGCGGCCACCGAAGCGACGTCGACGATCGAGCCGATCGAATGCGCGGTCACCGTGCAGGCGACGAGACGGGTGCGATCGGAAACCAGCGGCTTGAGGTCGTCGACATGCAGGTTGCCGTCCTCGCGCATGCGCCACCATTTGAACTTGGCTCCGGCGGGCTCCAGCGCCAGCCACGTGGCGATGTTGGCGTCGTGGTCCATATCGGTGATGACGATCTCGTCGCGCTCTGTGTCCTTGGCCAGCATCTGGCCGATGCCGAGGCTGACCAGGCGAATGAACGAGGTGGCGTTCATGCCGAAGCAGATTTCCGACGGACTGTAGGCGTTGATCAGCAAGGCCACGCTCGTCCGAGCATCCGCAACCGATTGGTCGACCGTGACCGAGCGCCCATAGCGACCACCACGCTGCACATTGTGCGAGACCAGGTGATTGGTCACCGCGTCGAGCACGCTCTGCGGGATCTGCGCGCCGGCGGCGTTGTCCATGAAGATGAAATCACCGGCGCGCTGCAAGGCCGGAAACATGGCGCGGATGGGGTCGACCGGAAAGCCGCCGGCGGCTTGGGAATTGCTCAACTGTATCTCCTGCGAATGGCTTGGGAAGCGGGACGGTTGATGAGGTCAGCGCGTCTTCTCGGTCTTGAAGCGGTCTTCGAGCAGGCTGACGAGGCGGACCATCGGCCAGAGGAAGATGAGATAGACCAAAGCGGCGCCGATCAGCGGCGAGGGATTGGCATAGAGCGACTGCGCGTTGGTCGCTTCCTTCAACAGTTCAGGCAGCGCAACGGTGGAAGCGAGCGACGTGTCCTTGAACATCGAGACGCAATTGCTGGTCATCGGCGGGATGACGACGCGGATCGCCTGCGGCAGCACCACCTTGCGCAAGGTCAAAAGGAAAGGCAGGCCGAGCGCCTGTGCTGCCTCGAATTGGCCTTTCGGAATGCTCTCAATGCCGGAGCGGAACACTTCTGCTGAATAGGCCGACATGATGATGGCGAACGCCGTCACGGCGGAGGCCCAGGACGACAGACGGATGCCGAGGAAGGGCAGCGCATAATAGATCAGGATCAGCACCACCAGCACCGGCAGGGCGCGGAAGATGTCGGTGTAGCCGACCGCCAGCCAGCGCAGCGGCTTCGGCGCATAGAGCCGCAACAGGCTGATCCCCAGGCCGATGGGAATGCCGATGCCGATACTCAAAATGCCGAGCAGCAGCGTGTTCAGGAAGCCACGCAACAGCGCCGGCAGGCTGGACATTATCACGTCAGGATTGAAGAAGGTGTCGATCAGCGACATGGGAGCGTTCCCGAACCCCAGAGCAAAGGATGCTCAAGTTAAAACCAATCGACCTTGCCTCCGATGAGGCTATCCGTGTGGCAGCAGGCGCCGGAGCGTGAAATGAATCGTGCCGGCCTGGGAGCCGGCACGATTTAAGTGCATTGCCGGTCAGGCCTTGGGCAGCGGCATTTCCTTGACCGTCGAGGAATCGGCTGGCGCGTCGCTGCCGAACCACTTCTTGTGGATCGCGGCCAGCGTTCCGTCCTTCTTCATCGCGGTCAGCGCGTCGTTCAGCTTGCCGAGCAGCGGATGGTCCTTGCTCATCATCAGGCCGTACTGTTCGCCGGTCTTGATGCGCTGCTTGACCTTCAGGTCCTTCATCTTGGTGAAGGAGTATTCCATGCCCGGAATATCGCTGACGGCGGCGTCCACGCGGCCCGCGCTGAGGTCGAGCAGCAGATTCTGCTGCGTGTCATAGCCCTTCACGTCGCTGTAGCCGTCAGCCTCCTGATGCGCCTTGACCCAGGTCTCGCCGGTCGAGCCTGAAAGCACGCCGACGATCTTGCCCTTGAGGTCGGCCTCGGTGTTAACAGCGCTATCGGTCTTCGTCGCAATGCCCATGTCGGAGTCATAATAGGGCTGGGTGAAGGACAGCGTTTTCAGTCGCTCCGGCGTGATGGTGATCGAGGAGATCGCGACATCGATGCGATTGGAACTGACAGCCGCGAACAGCGCCTGGAAGCCGAGGTCGGCAATGTCGGTGGTCATGCCGGCACGCTTGGCCGCTTCGTTGACGATGTCGACTTCAAAGCCCTCGAACGTGCCGCTCTCGTTCTTGTATTCGAAGGGCGGATTGGTCGGGTAGGCGCCGACATTGAGCACATCGGCGGCAAAGGCGGTGGCCGGGCCGGCAGCGATGCCGATCGTGGCGGCGAGAAGAAGCAGGTTGCGACGAGTGAAGCTCATTTTGTGTTCCCTCTGGTTGTGATCGGGCGGGTTTGCTCCCGCACGGTTTGTTGCCGTCCCACCTCCCAGCGGGGCGTCAATTCATGGCGGCGACCATGCGCTCGAGCGCGGTCGCTATCTGGTCGCGTTCACGGCACACGCACATCCGCAGGAAGGCCGCTGCCGAATTTCCAAAGAGGTGGCCGGGAGCCAGCCCGACGCGCGCCGTCTCCAGTATCCTGGCGCAGGCCTGCCGGGCGTCGCTTTCGCCGTCCATGGCAAAGAAGGCATACATGCCTCCGCGCGGTTTCGTCGGCAGGATGATGCCGGGAATCTGGGCCAGCCTGTCATAGGCAAGGTCGAGGCCGGTTTTGATCCGCTGCCTGATCTCCTCGACCAGCGGCTCGCCTTGGCGGATGGCGGCGACAGCGCCTGCCTGGATAGGCGCGGCGGTGCCGCTGTTGATGTACTGCGTCATGGCGCCAAGCTGGTCGGCCACCCCCGACGGATGCGTCAGCCAGCCGATGCGCCAGCCGGTCATCGCCCACGCCTTCGAAAAACTGTTGACCGACAGCACCCGGTCGCCATCCTCGGCGATCTGCAGGATGGAAGGAGCAACATTGCCGTCGAAATAGAGCCGGCCATAGACCTCGTCGGAGATGATCCAGATGCCGGTGCGCCGGCTGAAGTCGAGCAGCGCCTGCATCTCCTCGCGCGACGCGGTCCAGCCGGTCGGGTTGGACGGCGTCGACAGGAAGATCGCGCGCGTGTGCGCATCGCAAGTGGCGAACAGCCGGTCGAGATCGAGATGCCAGTCGCCCTTGAAGTCGAGCGAAAACGGCCTTGGCTCGCCGCCCATCAGATGGATGGCGTTGTGGATGTTGGGCCATTGCGGCGCGACATAGACGACGTTGCTGCCGGTATCGACCAGCAGTTCCAGCGCCAGGTACAGCGCCTGCATGCCGCCGGGCGTGACCGTGGTGCGCGCAATCGGGATCGTCCGGCCGTGAATGCGCGTTTGGTATTCCGACAGCGCCTCGTTCAGTAGGGGGTGCCCACGCATGTTAGGGACGTAGAACGTCTGGCCTTCATCGAAGGCGGCCTTCGCCGCGTCGCGGATGAAAGCGGGCGTCACCATGTCGCCTTCGCCGTACCAGAGCGCGATCACGTCGCCCAGTTCTCGGGCGCGCACGGCAAGGTTGGCAATGTTTTCGGTGTGCAGGTCACGGATCTGGGCACGTACGCCGTCGAAAGCATAACGCGCGCTGGACGATGACTGGGGCAGTATGAACGACAAGGACTGAAACCCCTCCCACCCGGAGCACCGCGACGGACTGCCCGGCAAGCCCCACCGGCACGACAGTCGCCATCGAGTTTGGATGCTATCCAATGTGCTGCGCTTTTCAAGGAAAAAGTTTTAAGCTTAAAAAGTTTTTGCCCGATCCCGCCCGTCTACCGCAGCTCGGCGCGCGCAGCGGTGCAGTTGGCCGCAGCGCCGGCGCCAAGAAACATCGTATCGCTGGCCAGCACGAAGAAGCTCGCGCCGATAGCGGCCCACTGGCTGATCGTCTGTGGGCTGGCGCAAAATATACCCGATGTCCTGCCATGCGCGACGGTCGCGCGGATGATCCTTGTGATCGCCTCATTGAGCTTGTCCACGCCTTTCGGCCCGATCGCATCGATCGACACGGAGAGATCGCCGGGGCCGACGAAGACCACATCGATGCCGTCTATGGCCGCGATCGCCTCGATGTTGGCCAGCCCCTCCGATGTCTCGACCTGGACCGCGACGACCACCCTATCATTGGCCGCGGCCAGATATTCGGGAATGCGATAGCCATAGCCGGCCGCGCGGCCAGGCCCGACGCCGCGCTCGCCCAGCGGCGGATAGCGCGAGGCTTTCACCGCCGCCTCGGCCTGAGCAGCGGTCGAGACGCGCGGCACGAGCACGCCTTGTGCGCCGCTGTCGAGCGCCGCCTGGATAGCTTCCGGCGCATGACCGGGAACACGCACCATGGCCGGCACGCGATGCACGTCGGCCGCGCGCACCATGGTTTCGATCGTGTCGCGCGCGATCTGGGCATGTTCCCAGTCGATGCAGACGAAGTCGAGGCCGGTGAGCGCCATCACTTCGACGGCGACGGGATGGGGAATAGCGGCGAAGGAGCCGACGAGATTGGTCTTGCCGATGCACTTCTGACGGAACGCGCTCATATCCATCCCCTTTTCCCCTCCAAATTCATATCCGCAATCGGCGGCGAGGCGAAGCTATTTCAGGCTTGAAATATTTTTGCGCGGGCCTAGCGTGTCGGTCTCCCGCCACGAGTTCCCATGATGATCAAAACGCATCCCCTGCACGGCTCGAACAAACTGAAGCTCGGCGTCTTTTCGACCAATGCCGATGGCGGTCTGGCCATCACCGATGTGCCGGAACGCTGGACGGCAAGCTGGCAGGACAATCTGACGGCGGCGCAGATCGCCGACCGCGCCGGGCTGGAATTTATGCTTCCGATCGCGCGCTGGCGTGGCTTTGGCGGCCGCAACAAGGTGCGCGAATGGTCGTTCGAGACCTTCACCTGGGCAGCAGCTCTGGCCGTGGCCACCGAGCAGATCGGCCTGTTCATGACCGTGCATGTGCCGCTGGTGCATCCGCTCTATGCCGCCAAGGCGCTGGCAACTGTCGACCATATCAGCCAGGGCCGCGCCGGTCTCAACATCGTCTGCGGTTGGAACCCGAAGGAATTCGGCATGTTCGGCACGCCTTTGGTCGAAAAGGGCTACGACCAGGCCGCCGAATGGATCGAAATCCTGGAAAAGCTCTACGCCTCGGACCAGCCTCTGGACTATGAAGGCACCTACTATCGCCTCAAGGAGGCGGTGAGCCGGCCGGCGAGCCTGCAGGTTCCACGCCCGGTGACCATGAACGCTGCTTTCGGTGGCCCGGGCCGGGATTTCGCCGCCGCCCGATGCGATTATCTGTTCACGACCTTTTCGGAAATGAGCGATGCCGGCAAGCATGTCGCCGACATCAGCGAGCGGGCCGACAAGGTTGGCCGCAACGTCGGCGTCTACACGGTGGCGCATGTCGTCTGCCGTCCAACCATGGAAGAGGCGCAGGCCTACTACACGCGCTATGCCGTCGATCTGGTCGACCACAATGCGGTCGATGCTCATATGGCAGGCAAGAAGGAGTTCTCGCAGTCGCATGACCCGCATGCCTATGACCGCTACCGGCAGCGTTTCGCCGGCGGCGCCGGCACCTACCCGCTGGTTGGAACGCCGGAGACGATTGCCGCCGAGATGGCGGCAATAGCCGGGCATGGCTACCAGGGCATCGCGCTGTCGTTCGTCAACTACACCCAGGAACTGCCCTATTTCTGCGACCACGTATTTCCGCTGCTGAAGCGGGCGGGGCTGCGCTGCTGATCAATCCGGGAATAACGAATTCGTTAATCCGGAATGACGGCGGTTGCCTGAATTTCGATCTTGGCGCGATCTTCCACCAGCGCCACCACCTGCATGGCGGCCATCGCTGGGAAATGCCGGCCGATCACCTCGCGATAGGCCTCGCCTATACCCTTGAGATTGCCGAGATATTCGGCCTTGTCGGTGAAATACCAAGTCATCGCGGTGATGTGCCGTGGCTCCGCGCCGGCTTCCGCCAGCACGGCGACGATGTTTTGCAGCGTCTGCCGCACCTGGCCGGCGAAATCGTCGGTCTCGAACTGGCACTGCCCGTTCCAGCCGACCTGTCCGCCCACGAAGACGAGCCTGCCGCGCGCAGCAATGCCGTTCGCGTAGCCGACCGGTTTCGCCCAGCCCTCCGGCTGCAGGATCTCGTGCATTTTTCAAGCCTCCCCGGTATTCTTAAAAACCAAATCTCAAAATCAAATACGTCGCCGTCAGGCCGCGCCCATCACCTGCCGTGCGATCACCACCTTCTGCACATCGGATGCGCCCTCGTAGATGCGCAGCGCGCGGATCTCGCGATAGAGGCTCTCGACGATGTGGCCCTTGCGGACGCCGTCGCCGCCATGCAGTTGCACAGCCTTGTCGATCACCTCTTGCGCCTTGTCGGTGGCGAACAGCTTGGCCATCGCCGCCTCGCGGGTTACACGCGCCGCGCCCATGTCCTTGGTCCAGGCAGCGCGGTAGACCAGCAGCGCCGCGGCATCGACGTCCAGCGCCATGTCGGCGATATGGCCTTGTACCATCTGCAGCTCTGCCATCGGAGCGCCGAAAAGTTTGCGCTCGGCCACCCTGCTGATGCTTTCGTCCAGCGCCCGGCGGGCAAAGCCGAGTGCCGCCGCGCCGACCGTCGATCGGAACACGTCAAGCACCGACATGGCGATGCGGAAGCCGTCTCCCGGTTTGCCGATCAGCGCCAAAGCCGGCACCCGGACCTGATCGAAGGAAAGCCGCGCCAGCGGATGCGGCGCGATCACTTCAAGGCGCTCGGCAATGCCAAGCCCCTTGGTATCAGCAGGTACGAGAAAGGCGGAAAGTCCCTTGGCACCCGGTGCCTCGGCGGTGCGGGCAAAGACGACGTAGAGATCGGCAATGCCGCCATTGGAAATCCAGGTCTTCTCGCCGCTGAGGATATAGAAGTCGCCATCGCGGCTCGCCATCATTTCGGTGTTGGCGACATCCGACCCGGAGCGTGGCTCCGAAAGCGCGAAGGCGGAAATCGTCTTGCCGGCCCTGGTCTTTGCCAGCCATTGCTGCTGGTCGGGTGTGCCGAACAGGCTGAGCGCGCCGGTGCCGAGCCCCTGCATGGCGAAGGCAAAGTCGGCCAACCCGTCATGGCGCGCCAGCGTCTCGCGGGTGATGCACAAGGTGCGGACATCGAGCGGTCCCGGATTGTCCGTATCGAGCGCCGTCGGCTTCAGCCAGCCGTCGCGGCCAAGTTTCGCCACCAGCTCGCGGCAGGCGGCATCGACGTCATGGTGATCGACGGGCAGGTTCCTGGCGCACCATGCTTCCAGCCTTTCGGCCAGTTCGCGGTGGCGATCTTCAAAGAACGGCCAGCTGAGGAAGCTCCTGTCTGCCATCAATTCCCCTCGAACACCGGTTTTTCCTTGGCCACGAAGGCCTTGTAGGCGCGCTCGAAGTCACCCGTCTGCATGCAGATCGCCTGCGCCTGCGCTTCCGCTTCGATTGCCTGGTCGAGGCCCATCGACCATTCCTGGTTGAGCTGCGTCTTGGTGATGCCGTGCGCGAAGGTCGGGCCGGAGGCGATGCGCGCCGCCATCTCGAGCGCGTCGGCCTCGAGCACTGCGGCATCGACCAGCCTGTTGTAGAAGCCCCAGCGCTCGCCTTCCGCCGCCGTCATCGTGCGGCCGGTGTAGAGCAATTCGGCGGCACGGCCCTGGCCGATGATGCGCGGCAGGATCGCGCACGCGCCCATATCGCAGCCGGCAAGCCCGACGCGGGTGAACAGGAAAGCGGTCTTGGCCTCCGGCGTGGCGATGCGGATGTCGGCGCTCATGGCGATGATGGCGCCGGCGCCGACCGCGACCCCGTCGACCGCCGCGATGATCGGCTTGCCGCAATTGAGCATCGCCTTGACGAAATCGCCGGTCATGCGGGTGAAGGCGAGCAATTCCTTCATGTCCATCTTGACCAAGGGGCCGATAATGTCGTGGACATCGCCGCCCGAGGAGAAATTGCCGCCATTGGGCAGGAACACCACGGCGTCGACGTCGTCGGCATAGACGAGATCGCGGAACGTGTCGCGCAGTTCCGCATAGCTGTCGAAGGTCAGCGGATTCTTGCGCTCCGGCCGGTCGAGCCGCACCCTGGCGATCCTGCCTTCGACTTCCCAAAGGAAGTGCTTCGGCTTGAGGCCGGCCATCGAACTCATTCGCGTCCCTCCCAGTTGCTGCGGAACGAGGTCAGCATGCCGGTCAGCCGGCGCGCATCCTCCTCGCTGACCTTGGCCAGCAATTCTCCGATCCAACCCTCATGCGCCGCGGCCATTGCGGCAAAAGATTTGGAACCCTCGTCGGTCAGTCGCACCATGGATGTGCGGCGATCGCCATTGCGGCGCGCGCGCGCGACCACCCCTTCCGAAACCAGCCGGTCGACAATGCCGGTGACATTGCCGTTGGATACCAGCAGGAAGCGCGACAGATCGCTCATCAGCATGCCTTCCGGCGCGCGGTAGAGGGCGGCCATGACGTCGAAACGCGGCAGTGTCGTATCGAATTCCTTCTTCAGGCGCTCGCGCAGCTCGGCCTCGATCGTGCGCGAGGCGCGCAGCAGCCTGATCCAGAGACGCAGCCGGTCCTTGCCGGGTCCCGACGGCGCGGGCAATGGGCCGGCTACCATGTTTCGCCTCCTGAGATCGAAATCGCTTGTCCGGTAATCGACGCAGCCGCATCGCCGCACAGCCAGAGCACCGTCGCGGCAACTTCCTGCGGCTGGATGAAACGGCCTTGCGGGTTGGTCGAGGCAAGGCTCGCCCGCGCCTGCTCGACTGAGCGGCCGGTCTTTTCGACGACGCGCTGAATGGAGTCCGCCAGCATGTCGGTCTCTACGAAGCCCGGGCAAACGGCGTTGACGGTCACGCCGGATTTCGCCGTCTCGGCCGCCAGTGCCCGCATCAGCCCGACCACCCCATGCTTGGCCGCCACGTAGGGCGCGACATAGGCGTAGCCTTTCAGCCCTGCGGTCGAGGCGACGAAGACGATCCGGCCCGCCTTGCGCGCGGCCATGCCGGCCAGCGCCGGCTTCACCGTCAGGAAGGCGCCGGTCAGATTGACGTCGAGCGTCCGCTGCCAGTCGGCAAGCGAGGTCCTGTGCGCCGGCGTGCTGCCGGCCATGCCAGCATTGGCGACGACGATGTCGAACGGGCCGCGCACGGCTTCCGCTTGCGCGTAGAGCGAAATCATCGCCGCCTCGTCGGTGACATCGGCTGACATGGCGTGGATGCGGTCGTTCTCGCCGGCCAACTTGGCAAGCTCGGCGTCGCGCCGCCCGCATATGGTCACCTCGATACCGGCTTCGGCCAGCACGAGTGCGATGACCCGGCCGACGCCGGAGCCGCCGCCGGTGACCAAAGCATGCTTGCCGGGGATCGTCGAGGCCGTCGTCATACTTTCAACCCCGCCGCCGCATCGCGCTCGGCCAGCCGGTAGATCTGGTCGCGTCCGGGCAGATAGGGATCCGGCCATTTGACACCACGATCACCGAGCGTCACGGCGGCATGCAGCGTCCAGTAGGGATCGGCGAGATGCGGCCGTGCCAGGGCCACTAGGTCGGCGCGGCCGGCCATCAGGATCGAATTGACATGATCCGGCTCGTAGATGTTGCCGACCGCCATCGTCGCCATACCGACCTCGTTGCGGATGCGGTCCGAGAATGGTGTCTGGAACATTCGGCCATAGACAGGTTTAGCGGCAATCGAGGTCTGGCCTGCCGAGACGTCGCAGATGTCGACGCCGGCTTCGCGCAGCATCCGCGCGATCTCCACCGCATCGGCCGGCGTCACACCCTCGATGCCGACCCAATCATTGGCCGAAATGCGCACCGAAATCGGCTTTCGCGCCGGCCAGGCGGCGCGCACCGCATGGAAGATTTCCAGGGGATAGCGCATGCGATTTTCCAGCGAACCGCCATACTCATCCGTGCGCTGGTTGGTGACCGGCGTGATGAAGGACGACAGGAGATAGCCGTGCGCGGCGTGGATCTCCAGCATGTCGAAGCCGCAACGATCGGCCATTTCGGTGGAGGCCACGAACTGGTCGCGCACCAAATCCATATCGGCGCGGTCCATGGCTTTCGGCACCTGGTTTTGCGGCGACCATGCAATCGCCGAGGCCGCCATGACCGGCCAATTGCCCGAGGAGAGCGGCACGTCGGTGCCCTCCCAGCCGACACGGGTCGAGCCCTTGGCCCCGGAATGCCCGATCTGGGCGCAGATTTTAGCCTCGGTCTCGGTGTGGACGAAATCGACCAGCCGCTTCCACGCCACCTCATGTTCGGACGCATAGAAGCCGGGACAACCGGGCGTGATGCGTCCTTCCGGGCTGACGCAGGTCATCTCGATATAGACAAGCCCGGCGCCGCCCTTGGCACGCTCGGCATAGTGGGCGAAATGCCAGTCGGTCGGGCAGCCATCGACTGCCTTGTATTGCGCCATCGGCGAAACAACGATGCGGTTGTTGAGCTGCATGTCGCGCAGCTTGAATGGCGCGAACATCGGCGCCCGGCGCTGCCTGTTGCCGCCGGCTCCGGCCTGGCGCTGGAACCATTGCTCGGCGCTTTCAAGCCATTTGGCATCGCGCAGCCGCAAATTCTCGTGGCTGATGCGCTGCGAGCGGGTCAGCAGCGAATAATTGAACTGTACCGGATCGAGGCCGAGATAGCGCTCGACCTCCTCGAACCACTCCAGCGAATTGCGCGCCGCCGACTGCAGCTTCAGCACCTCGGTGCGGCGCGCATCCTCATACTTGCGGAAGGCGGCGTCGAGGTCCGGTTCGGTTTTGACATATTCGGCCAGCGCCACCGCGCTTTCCAATGCGAGCTTGGTGCCGGAGCCGATCGAGAAATGTGCCGAGGCCGCCGCGTCGCCCATCAGCGCCAGGTTCTTGTAAGACCAGCGTTCGCACAGCACGCGCGGGAAATTGATCCAAGCCGAACCTCTGATGTGATTGGCATTGGTCATCAGCGCGTGGCCGCCGAGATTTTTCTCAAAGATGCGCTCGCAGACGGCGATGGATTCCTGCTGCGACATGGCGCCGAAGCCGAAGGCAGCCCAGGTCTGTTCGCTGCACTCGACAATGAAGGTCGCTGTCTCGCTGTCGAATTGATAGGCGTGCGCCCACACCCAGCCATGCTCGGTCTTCTCGAAGATGAAGGTGAAGGCGTCGTCGAATTTCTGGTTGGTGCCGAGCCAGACGAATTTGCATTTGCGGGTGTCGATGTCGGGCTTGAAGACTTCGACGAAGGTGTTGCGCGCCCTTGAGTTCAGCCCATCGGCGGCGACGACCAGATCATGCGTCTCCATATAGGGCTGAGGGTCGGCGATATCGCTCTCGAACATCAGCCTCACGCCAAGTTCGCGCGCGCGTCGCTGCAGCAGGATCAGAAGCCGCTTGCGGCCGATGCCACAGAAACCGTGGCCCGACGAGACCGTGCGCACGCCGTCATGGATGACGGCGATGTCGTCCCAATAGGCGAAATGCTTCTTGATCCAGACAGCGCTGACCGGGTCGTTTTTGGCAAGGTTGTCGAGTGTTTCGGCCGACAGCACGACGCCCCAGCCGAAGGTATCGTCGGCGCGGTTGCGCTCGAACACCGTGACCTCGTGGGCGGCGTCCCGCAGCTTCATTGAAATGGCAAAGTAGAGGCCGGCTGGTCCGCCACCGAGAACCGCAACCTTCATCCGTGCGATCTCCTCTTCGCTTGCTGCATCTCAAGTATCGCGCCGGAGATGAAATATTTCAAGCTTAAAGTTTCATGTTGGAACGATTGCTGAACACGGGTGGCGCGCCTGCGGGTTGGCCCCGCAAGCGCGCTCTGGAAATCACTTCTCCGGGTTCTTCGGGCTCCACAGCACAGTCTCGGCACCTTTCTCATAGGCCATCCCGTCGGGATAGCTGATCGCCTCCAGCTGCAGCCCCCATGGCGCCTGGAAATACAGAATGGTCTGGCCGGCCGCCGGACCTTCCTTGACCGGCAGCGGCCCCATCCGCGTCTTCACGCCCTTGCCGTCGAGATAGGCTTTCGCCGCAGCGACATCATCGACATACATGGCAATGTGGAAGCCGCCGATATCGCTGTTCTTCGGAGTCAAATCCTTCTGGTCAGGCGCGGTGTACTTGAACAGCTCGATGTTCGATCCATAACCGCAACGCACCATGGTGACCTGCTCGATGACAGCCTTCGGATCGACGCCCAGAAGATCCTGCATGAAGGTGCCCTTGTCATCGGCGAACGGACCGAACGACATCGCCTTCTTGCAGCCGACGACTTCGGTGAAGAAGTCGACTGCCTGCTTCATGTCGGGCACCGTGATGCCGGTGTGGTCGTGGCCGCGCATGCCGGGGATCGCATCGGCCGAAGCCGTTCCCATCGAGCAGAACAGGATCGCGGCAAGCATCGTGCCGCGGGCTGCGTAATTCATATTACCCTCCGTTCGCGGGCTGATTTTGCCCTCATGCACGTCCGAAGCCCGCTGTTCGGCGTGGTGGGTGAACAGTCCTATGCCGGCGCTTTCGTTGCTGGCCGCAACCAGTCCGCGTCGACCTCAGGCAGTGGGATGGCGGCAAGCAGGTCGCGCGTGTAGGTCTCCCTGGGATTGTCGAACAGCGCATCGGTGGCGCTCGCCTCGACGATCCTGCCCTCGCGCACGACGATCACTTGTTGGCACAGCCGCCGGATGACCGACAGGTCGTGGCTGATGAAGGCGACGGTCAGCCCCATCTCCGCCGCCAGTCTCTCCAAAAGGGTGAGGATCTGCGCCTGCGTCGATACGTCGAGGCCGGAGACGATCTCGTCGGCCAGCACGAATTTCGGCGACAGCGCCAACGCGCGCGCAATTCCGACGCGCTGGCGCTGGCCGCCCGACAGTTCATGACGATAGCGACTAGCGAAGCTTTGCGGCAGGCCGACGCGATTCAATGCCTCGGCGACGCGTTCCCTAAGCCTGTCGCCAAGCCCATTCTGCTTGAGCGGCGCGGCAATGATGCCGGCGATGGTGCGACGCGGGTTGAGCGACGACATCGGGTCCTGGAAGATCATCTGCAGGTCGCGGCGCAGAGGTCGCAGCTCTGCATCCGGCAGGTGGGCGATATCGCGGCCCTCGAAATGGATGCTGCCGACGCTCGGCTCCAGAAGTCTGACAAGCGTGCGGCCGAGCGTCGATTTTCCGGACCCGGATTCACCGACGATGCCGGTCACCAAGCCCCTCGGCAAATCGAAATCCAGGCCTCTCAAAATCTCGGCCAGCGGCGCGCGCCCGATCAGCGGCTTGCGGGTCATGTCGGGCAGCGCCACCTTCAGCCCGCGCACGGAAAACAGCGGCTCAACCATGCGGCCGCCTCCACGCCTGGTCTGCCGCGCCGATCTCGGCGGCAAGCCCGGCCAGCACGGTCTCGTCCACCGGCTTCAGCGAGGCAAAGGGATCCGTATAGCGCGGCGTAGCGGCCATCAATGCCCGCGTATAGGGATGCTCAGGCGCGGCGAAGAGAGCGGCTGTGTCAGCCTCTTCCACCACCTTGCCGGCGTAGAGCACAGACACTTGCTGGCTGATCTTTGCAACGACGCCGAGATCGTGGGTGACGAACAGGATCGCGGTGCCATGCTCGCGCTGCAGCTCGGCGATCAGTCGCAGGATCTGCTTTTGCACGGTAACGTCGAGCGCGGTTGTCGGCTCGTCGGCCACGATCAGCCGTGGCTCGGCGGCGAAGGCGGCGGCGATCAGCACGCGCTGGCGCATGCCGCCGGACAGCTCGTGCGGATAGCATTTCAGCACCCGGTCGGGATCGCGGATCTGCACCTCATCCAACAATTGCCGGATACGCCTGTCCGCCTTGTCACCGTTCCAGCCGAGAATGCGCACCAGCCGGTCAGTCATCTGCGGACCGATGCGGCGCGACGGGTTGAGCGCAGTCAACGGATCTTGCGGGATCAGCGCCGTGCGGGCGCCGATCAGCGTGCGCCTTGCCTTGGGCTGCAGCCTGCCGAGGTCTTCGCCTTCGAGCTGCATGGCGCCTTCGACGATGCGCACGCTTGACGGCAGCACACCGAGCACCGCCTTGCCGATCATCGTCTTGCCGGCGCCGCTCTCGCCGACAAGAGCACGCACCTCACCCCGCTGCACGGAGAGCGACACCGAGCGCAGCACGCGCTGGCCGTTCGGCAGCACGGCGCTCAGATTGGCAATATCCAGGCAAGCGCTCATCGCAGCACCGGATCGAAGCGCGTCTTCAGCGCCTCGCCGAACTGGCTGAACGACAGCACGGTAAGGATCAGCGTGATCAGCGGAAACACCAGCACCCACCAGGCCTGGTGGATCGACAGCCGACCCTCGGCGATGATGCCGCCCCAGGTCGGATCGTCGGTCGAGATCGACAGATTGACGAAGGACAGGATCGCCTCGACGATGACGGCGATGCCCATTTCCAGCGACAGCAGCGCCACGACTGACGGCACCACATTAGGCAGCACCTCGCGCAGCATGATGCCGATGCGGCCATAGCCGGCGATGCGGGCGTTCTCGACATAGTCCATGCGCGACTGGCCCATCGCTTCGGCGCGGATCACGCGGCAGAAGCGCGTCCAGTCGATGATGGCGATGGCGAGGATGACGGAGCTGAGGCCAGTGCCGAGCACCGCGACCAGCAGGATGGCGAACAGCACCGGCGGAAACGCCATCCAGACATCGACGATGCGCGAAATGATCCGGTCGGCCCAGCCACCGAAATAGCCGGCGACCAGTCCGAGTGTCGAGCCAACGAGGCAGGCGGCAATCGCCGCCGCAAAAGCGACGATGAAGGCGATGCGGCCGCCGAAGATCAGCCGGGAGAGGAGATCGCGGCCGAGGCTGTCGGTGCCCAGCCAATAGCCGGATTCCGCACCACTCATCCAGAATGGCGGCAGCCGTTCCAGCATCAGGTCTTGCGCCAGCGGGTCCTGCGGTGCGACCAGCGGCGCGAAGATCGCGGCCAGCAGCGCCAGCAGCAGCCAGCCGCCGGCCAGCCACAGCCTCGGGCCGAGTCCGCGCCGGGCGATGCGTGCCTCATCCATGGCGCAGCCTCGGATTGAGCAGCGCGTACATCATGTCGACGCCAAGATTGATCAGCACGAACAGCAGCGCGAACACCAGCACGATGCCTTGGATCAGCGGCAGGTCGCGGTTGATGACGGCATCGATCGCCATGTTGCCGAGCCCTTCGTAGGAAAACAGCCGCTCGACGATGACCGTGCCGCCGACAAGGAAGGTGAACTGGACGCCGACGAGAGTCAGTGTCGGCAAGGCAGCGTTCTTCAGCGCCTCGCGCAGGATAACCTGCGTTTCCGAAAACCCCTTCACCCGGGCCAGCACGACATAGTCGAGGTCAAGCACTTCCTTCAGCGACTGTTTCAGCAACTGCGCGATGATTGCCGCCAGCGGCAATGCCAAGGCTACTGCCGGCATCAGCATGTGTTTCAGCAGATCCCAGGTCAGGTCGAAGCGCAGCCGAAGCAAGCTCTCGAAGAAATAGAACTGGGTGACGAAGGGCAGATCGAGCTGCGGCGACACGCGGCCGGAGATATCGAAGATCGGCACCAGCACGCCAAACAAAAGGATCAGCACGAGGCCCCACAGGAAATCGGGAATGGAAAGGGCGGCGCCGCTGGCGATATCGATGCCGGCTTCGACCGCCGTGCCGCGCTCGCGGGCTCCGAGGATCGCCGTCGTGCCGCCGAGCCCAACCGCCATGACGAGCGCGATGATGGCAAGTTCCAGCGTTGCCGGCAAACGATTGAAGACAAGGCTGAGCACATCTTGCCTGAGCGAAATCGAGGTGCCGAAATCGCCCCTGACGACGCCGGACAGCCAGATGAAGAATTGCTGCACGATGGTCTTGTCGAGCCCGTAGAGTGCACGCAGCCGGTCGATGTCGGCATCTGTCGCACCGGGGGGCAGCATCATGGCGATCGGGTCACCAGGCGCGACGCGGATCACGACGAAGACGACGACAGCCACGCCGAACAGCGTGATCAGCATCGTCAGCAGACGGATCAGGAATCGTTGCAGGAGCATTCTGGTGTTGGCCCAGTGCGTTTCTAACGAAGAGCCCCCTCATTCGTCCGCTTCGCGGCCACCTTCTCCCCGAGGGGAGAAGAGGCCACGGACAGCTGAGCTGGTCTCTTCTCCCCAGCGGGGAGAAGGTGGCCCGAAGGGCCGGATGAGGGGGCCGCTCAGCGAAGGGTGGCGCCCACAAGCCGATATCAGGCCGGGGTCATCAGCGCCGGCAGCAGCGCGCCGGACACATGCTGCACCACGTTGACGCCCTTGGCATGCACGATAGGTTGCGCATACTGAATCAGCGGCAGCACATAGGCCTGCTCGGCGATATACTTGTCGACAGCCTTCCAGCCGGCGATGCGCTTGGCCTCGTCCTTCTCGCCCCAGAGCGGATTGATCATGTCGATCAGGTCCTGGCTGTCCCACACCGAGTGCGGGCTCGGCCCATACATGGCAAAACCCGTCGACGTCGTCGGGTCGCCGATGGCGTTGCCCCAATTGTAGAAGGCGGCCGGCGCCAGCTTGTCGGCGGCGCGCAGTTCATAGTGCTTGGCGATCTCGTAGACCTCGATCGTCGCCTCGATGCCGACCTTACGCCACATGCCGACGATCGCCTGGATCATCTCATAATCCTTGGGCTTGAAGCCCTTGGTCGTCTGGATGGTGAACTTGACCGGTTTTTCCGGCGAATAGCCGGAAGTCGCGAGCAGCTCCTTGGCCTTTTCCGGATTGTGCTCGACCTTGATCGAGGCGTCGAAGGCCGTGTACTCCGGGGTCTCCAGCGTAGCGATCGGTTGGCCATAGCCGCGCAGCAGCCGCTTGACCAGAAGCTCCTTGTCCACAGCCATGACGGCGGCCTGGCGGACGTTCTTGTCCAGCATCGCTTCGATGTCGTTGAAGAAGATCATGCCGATGTCGGAAACGGGCTTGCACGAGCCGGCAAGCCCGTCCTTGGCGATCAGCCGGTCATACTCTTCATAGGGGACCTCCAGCGTCACCTGCGAGGAACCGGATTCGATTTCGGCAACGCGGCTCGCCGCATCAGTGACGAACTTGATCGTCACATTCTCGAAGGCCGGCTTGTCGCCCCAATAGTGCGGGTTGGCCTTCAGTCGAAGGAAAGCATTTCGCTCGAATTTTTCCACCATGTAAGGGCCGGTGCCGATCGGCGCCTTCTCGAAACCTTCGGCGCCGACCTTCTCATAATAGGCCTTCGGCAGGATGTAGCCGGTCAGGAACGACATCCATTTAAAGTAGACCGGATCGAACTGCACGACGTCGCCGGTGATCTTGTTGCCGTCGATCTTGAAATTGTTGACGTTCTTCCAGACGAACTGGATCGGATTGCCGGTCTTTTCGTCGCCCGCCCGCTGCAGCGACCAGACCACGTCCTCGGGCGTGAAGGGCGAGCCGTCATGCCAGGTCACGCCTTCGCGCACCGTCATCGTCACCTTGGTGCGATCCTCGTTCCAGCCCCATTCGGTGAGCAGGCCAGGCGCAAAGGACAGGTCCGGCTTTTGCGGAATGAACTGGTCGAACACTGACTGGTAGAGGCCCTGGATCGTCGGGTTGACGGCCGAGGGTCCGGTGGTCGGATCCCAGGACGGCAGGTTGACGTTATAGGCGATGGTCAGCTCGCCCGCTGCCGCCTTGGCGATCTCAGGCAGGCCGATCGCCGCCACCCCAAGTGCCGCGGCACTGTATCCCAGCAATTCTCGTCTGTTGATTGTCATGGTCGTTCCCCTTGTTGGTTTTGTTGTCTTTGCGCGGCACTATCAGTTTATCGATCCGGGCTTCGTGGGCAGCAGCGCCTTGCCTCTCGTCGCCTTCATGAAATCTTGCGAGCTACCTCCCGCCAAGCTGTTGCGCGAGCATGAAGCCGGAGGCCGCGCCGGTGCCGGCGCCGGGCCATGTCGCGGCGCCTATGAGATGCAGATTGCCGACCGGCGTGTTCCAGCCGGCATAACCGCGCGCCGGGCGGAACAGGAAATTCTGTGCCAGATGGTGGCTGCCGCAGACCTGGTCGCCACCGACGAGATTGGGGTTCTCACGCTCGAGGTCGATTGGCGAGAACACTGCACGGCCGAGGATTTTCGCGTGCAGTCCGGGTGCGTAGATCTCGATGGTGTCGAGCACGCGTTCGGCATAGACGTCCTTGACCTGATCCCAATGCGCGGGCGCGATCCTGCCTGCCGCATCGCCCAGGATTTCGGCGGGCAGCATGCGCACCTGCACCCACAGCACATGCTTGCCCTGCGGCGCGCGTGACGGATCGACCGCTGTCGGCTGACCGACGACCAGCACCGGTTCGCCCGGCAGCATGCCCGCCATCGCCTGCTGATAGGTGCGCGACATCGCGTCGAGCGAGGGCGACAGATGCACATAGGCGAACTGCCGCAGCTCGGCCCCGGCGCGCCAGTCCGGCAGGTCGTCGAGCGCCAGATGGATCATCATCGTGCCCGGCGCGTGCCGGAACTTCTGCATAGCCGTGTCGAAGCCGGTGTCGCCGGAACCGTTGGGCAGCAACTTGCCGGTCAGCCTCCTGGGCGCGACGCCGGCAATGACCGCCTTCGTTACCGTATGCGTCTCACCGGACGCAAGCCGCACGCCGGTCGCCTTGCCGGCGGAAACGGTGATTTCGGCAACCTCTGTCCCTGTGACGATCTTGCCGCCCGCCGAGGTGACCATACCTGCCAGCGCCCGGATGATCGTGTCGGCGCCGCCCTTGCCTAGCACCATGCCAAAGGTCTGGTTGGCCATGGATTCCAGATAGGGGAACACGGCGCCGCCGGCGATGTCGGGTGCAAAGTCGAGATGCATGCCCCAGGTGGCAAGCGTTGCCCGCACATGAGCGGACTCGAAATTTTCCTCCAGCCAGGCGCGCGGCGATGACAGCAAAAGCCGAGCGGTGTCGAATGCGCCTGACATGCCCTTCTTGCGCCACAGGTTCCAGGCGGTGCCGGCAAGCGCGCGGGCACTCATCGGCGAGCCCAGCAGCCGGAACAGATGCTCGGCCTCTGCCGGGAAGGCAGCGACCAGTCTGCGCCATGTCGCGGCATCGGCAGCGGAGAATGCGGCCATGCGGCTGGCAGTCTTTTCCAGGTCATTGCTGACGCCAAACCAGCGTCCGTCCGGAAAGGCGCTGGCGAAACAGTCGGCGACCGGCGCGAACGCCAAACCCTGCGCTTTCAATTCATTTGCATATTTCCGGTGGAAGGCGGAGCCGGCGAACAGGCTCAGATTCATCGCACCGAAATCGTGGCGGAAGCCGGGAAGCGTATATTCGTGTGTCTGGACGGCGCCGCCGATTGCTGCACTGCGCTCGAAAATCCCGGTTTTCCAGCCCTTGAGTGCCAGATGCGCAGCGCATGCCAGACTGTTGTGGCCCGCCCCGACAAAGATGGCGTCGAACTCGCTCACGCCCCGTTCCCATTTCCTTTATGCTTAAAGATAATTGCAGATGCATATGTTTTCGTCTAGTAGGATATTAAGGGCCGAGACGAGCCTTGATCATCACCGACAAGAGGGAACTTCAGATCATGGACACGCAAAAACTCCTCGGCGAAGTCGCCGGCCAACTGCTTTCAGGCGCCATCAAGGTGGTCGACCTCTCTGCGCCGCTCGGACCCGACACGCCGCTGATCAAGCTGCCGCCGGAGCTTGCCGTCGACACGCCGAAGGTCGAGATCCACAACATCTCCCGCTACGACAAGAACGGTCCGTGGTGGGCATGGAACTGGCTGAAGCTCGGCGAGCATTCGGGCACGCATTTCGATGCGCCGCAGCATTGGATCAGCGGCAAGGATTATCCGGACGGCGCCACCGACACCATTCCGGCGCAGAACTTCGTCGGCCCGGTCAATGTCATCGACTGCTCGAAGGAAGCCGCCGCCGATCACGATTTCCTGCTCACCGTCGACCACATCAAGGCGTGGGAAGCCAAGCATGGCGCCATCAACGCCGGCGAGTGGGTGGTGATGCGCACCGACTGGTACAAACGCAATGGTTCGGAAGCCGAATTCCTCAACGCCAATGAGACCGGCCCGCATACGCCAGGTCCGACGGCCGAAGCCATCCAGTATCTGATCAGCAAGGATATCAAGGGCTGGGGCTCGGAGACGATCGGCACCGATGCCGGCAAGGCCGGCGGCATGGAGCCACCATTTCCCGCGCACACGCTGATGCACAAGGCCAATCGCTATGGCCTCGCCAGCCTCTGCAACCTCGACCAGCTGCCGCCGAAGGGCGCCATCCTGATCGCCGCACCGCTCAAGATCGAACATGGCACCGGCAGCCCGATCCGCGCGCTGGCGCTGGTGTCGAAAGGCTGAGAAAGCACGCTGAGGTGAGCCAGCCGGATCACATCATCGTTGGCAGCGGCATCAACGCGCTGGTCTGCGCGGCGATGCTTGGCGGCAAGGGCGCGAAGGTGCTCGTCCTCGAGCGCAACGACCGCATCGGCGGCTGCATGCGTACCGAGGAGATCACCGCGCCCGGCTTCATCCATGACGTGATGGCGACCACCTTCGTGCTGTTCATCACCTCGCCGGCCTTTGCGGCATTGGGCAGCGATCTCGCGCGGCACGGGCTGGAGTTCTGTCACACCGGCACGCCAACCGGCGTGCTGCGGCCGGACGGCAGCCATGCCGTGCTCACCACCGACCGCGCCGCCAACGTCGCTGCAATCAATGCGATCGCCCCCGGCGATGGCGACCGGCACGCCGACGATGTCGGCAGCATCGAGCGCAATGCCGGCCTGCTGTTCGGCCTGCTCGGCGGCAGCCTGTGGTCTTATCCGACAGCCAAGCTGTTGGCCGGCAATGCCTGGCGGCGCAGCCCGCGTGGCCTTGCCGCTTTTCTGGGTGAGGCACTGGTGCCGGCGCGCAGCTGGTTGGAAAGCACCTATCAGTCCGAGACAATCCGCGCGCTGTGGGCGCCCTGGGTGCTGCATGCCGGGCTTGGACCGGAAGATGCTTTCTCAGGGCAGATCGCCAAGGTCATTGCCTTCGCGCTGGAAGCGGCCGGCGCGCCGATCGTCAAGGGCGGGGCGAAGACCCTGCTCGCCGCCTTCGAAGCCTTGATCCGTGAACGCGGCGGCGAAATCCGCACCGGCGCCGATGTCGCCTCGATCGTCCAGAGCGGTGGCCGCGCGACCGGCGTGCGGCTGGCATCCGACGAAACGATTACAGCAAACAAGAGCGTCATCTGCTCGGTCACGCCGACGCAGCTTTACGGCCGGCTGCTCGGCGCGGATCCTCCCAAAGCCGAGGTCGAGGCGACACAGAAATATCGCTACGGCAAAGGCAATTTCCAGATCCACTATGCGCTGGCCAAGCCGCCGGCATGGCGCGGCGAAGGCCTCGACAAGGTGGCGCTGCTGCACCTGACGCCGGGGCTCGACGGCGTCTCGAAAGCCTGCAACGAAGCCGCGCGCGGCATGCTGCCGGAAGTGCCGACCATCTGCGTCGGCCAGCCGCATGCGCTCGATCCGTCGCGCTGTCCGCCTGGCAAAGCAATTCTGTGGCTGCAACTGCCCGAGGCGCCCCGTCACATCAAGGGCGATGCCGCAGGCACGCTGCATGCACCGGCTGGCGGCCGCTGGACCGACGCGCTGCGCGAGGTCTATGCCGACCGCGCGGAGGCGATCCTCGCCAGCCACATCGACGGCTTCAAGGATAGCGTCATTGCGCGCCGCGCCTATTCGCCGGCCGATCTCGAAGCGATGAACATCAACCTGGTCGGCGGCGACCCCTATGGCGGCTCGTCGACTATCGACCAGTCGTTCCTCTGGCGGCCGTTCAAGACCAGCCGCAACCATCAGACCGGCATCAAGAACCTCTACCATATCGGCGCCTCGACCCATCCAGGCGCGGGCCTCGGTGGCGGTTCCGGCTTTCTCCTGGCGGGGAGGCTGTGATGGAGCAGAAGGTTCTGGAAAAGCGCCAGCGCATCTCGACCCTCGGCCAGATCGGCCTGCAGCAATTCGCGCCCTATCTGATGAACCGCATCATGGGGCGCTACAACGCCACCTTGCGCGACGATTTCCGCAAGCAGGGCCTGACTATTCCGCAGGTCCGCACGCTGGCCGTGCTGTCGGTCACCGACGGCGTCACCGTCAACGACCTCTCGGTCTACACCGTCATAGAGCAGTCGACCTTGAGCCGCACGCTCGACACGCTGGAGGGACAAGGCTTCGTGCGACGCGAGCAAGGCGTCACCGACAGCCGCATCCGCCATGTCTTCCTCACCGATGAGGGCCGCGCAGAGTTCACCCGCGCCTGGCCGGCTATGCATGACGCCTTCGAGGCAATGTTCGACGATGTCGACGATGCCGAATATGCAGCACTGATCGCGACGCTCTTGAAGATGCTCAAGAACATTCGCAAGCACGAAATCTAGACGTACGCGCTGCCAAGTTTCGGCGGCAACGGAAGGTTGGAAAAATGGCCGAACGGTCTTTTGCCAAGGAAGTCGAAAAGCTCCGGCTCGGCGCCGGCGAGGAGTTTGCCGGCGAGGGCATCCTCGCCATCACCAAGGCGCTGCTGCAATGCGGCGTCGGCTATGTCGGCGGATACCAGGGCGCGCCGATCAGCCATCTGATGGACGTGCTGGCCGACGCACAGGAGATTCTGGGCGAACTCGGGGTGCATTTCGAGGCGAGCGCCTCGGAAGCCACCGCCACCGCCATGCTGGCGGCCTCGGTGCATTACCCCATTCGCGGTGCGGCGACCTTCAAGTCGACCGTCGGCACCAATGTCGCGTCCGACGCACTGGCCAACCTCGCCTCCGGCGGCGTCACCGGCGGCGCGCTGATCATCGTCGGCGAAGACTATGGCGAAGGCTCCTCGATCATGCAGGAGCGCAGCCATGCCTTCGCCATGAAGAGCCAGGTCTGGCTACTCGACCCGCGCCCCAATTTGCCGTCGATCGTCAAGGCGGTGGAGGATGGTTTCGAGCTGTCCGAGGCATCCAACACGCCGGTGATGCTGCAGGTGCGCATCCGCTGCTGCCATGTGCATGGCCATTTCATCGCCAAGGACAACAAGCGCCCGCCGATGACGGTGGCCGATGCGCTCGACGCGCCGCGCCGCGACACCGGCCGCATCGTGTTGCCGCCCGCCTCCTTCCTGCACGAGAAGGAGAAGGTGCAGAAGCGCTGGCCGGCGGCGGTGGAGTTCATCGCCAAGAACAAGATCAACGAATTCTTCGGTTCGGACCATGGCTCGGTCGGCATCGTCATGCAGGGCGGCATGTACAATTCGGTCATCCGCGCCTTGCAGCGGCTCGGCCTTGCCGACACCTATGGCGAGACGGATGTGCCGCTCTACGTTCTCAACGCCGTCTATCCCCTGATCGATGACGAGTTCCTCACCTTCTGCGAAGGCAAGCAGGCGGTGCTCGTGGTCGAGGAGGGCCAGCCCAACTACATCGAGCAGACCTTTGCCGCCATGCTGCACAAGGCCGGGCGCGGCACCAGGCTGGTCGGCAAGGAGTATCTGCCGATGGCCGGCGAATATACCGGCCAGGTCATGCTGGACGGCATCGGCGCCTTCCTGCGCGCCGAGGCCCCGCATCTCTTGCCGGGTGAGGTGCGCGCGCCCAACAAGGTCGGCGACGGCGTTGACGCCGCGGACCTGATCAACGTCGTGCCGGGACGTCCGCCAGGCTTCTGCATCGGTTGCCCGGAGCGGCCGATTTTTGCCGCGACAAAGCTGGTCGAGCAGGAACTCGGGAACCACCACATCGCATCCGACATCGGCTGCCATTTGTTCTCGATCATGCCGCCTTTCGAGCTCGGCGCCACCACCATGGGCTACGGGCTGGGGCCGGCATCGGCATCGGCGTTCAATTCGCCCGACGCCAAACGGCGGTCGATCTCTTTCGTCGGCGATGGCGGCTTCTGGCACAATGGCCTGACCTCCTCGATCGGCAACGCGGTCTTCAACAAGAACGACGGCGTCATCGTCATCGTCGACAATTTTTACTCCGCCGCCACCGGTGGGCAGGACATCCTGTCGTCGCGTGCGGGCAACAAGACCAAGTCGACCAAGCATCCGATCACCGAGGCGGTGAAGGGCATGGGCGTCAAATGGCTGCGCCATGTCGACCGCACCTATGACATCACCAAGATGCAGGACACGTTACGTGAGGCGCTGACGACGGACGAAAAGGGTCCCAAGGTCATCGTTGCCTCGTCTGAATGCATGCTCAATCGCCAGCGCCGCGAAAAGCCGCTGGTCGACAAGGCGATCAAGGATGGGACTCGCGTCGTCAAGCCGAAGTTCGGCGTCGATGAGGATATCTGCACCGGCGACCATGCCTGTATGCGGCTGTCCGGCTGCCCGTCGCTGTCGGTAAAGTCGCTCGACGATCCGTTGCGCGACGATCCGGTGGCATCGATCGACCAGAGCTGCGTCGGCTGCGGCAATTGCGGTGAAGTGGCGGATGCAGCGGTGCTGTGCCCTTCCTTCTACCGCGCCGATGTCGTGCACAATCCCCGCCGCTGGGATCGTTTTCTGGAAGGCACGCGCCGCGCCGTGATCGGCCTGCTGCAGCGGCGCCGTGAAAGCCGCAGGTTGACGTTCGCCGATGCTTGACCAGGCTTCGCCCTTGCGCCCGAAATCCGATGCCGCCGATACCGAGCCGGTGATCAAACTCGCTTTGCTCGCGGTCGGCGGCCAGGGCGGCGGCGTGCTCGCCGACTGGATCACCGATGTCGCCGAGCGCAATTCCTATGTCGCGCAATCGACCTCGGTCGCCGGCGTCGCCCAGCGCACCGGCGCTACGATCTATTACGTCGAGATGGCCCGCGACACCGGCCGGCTGCCGGTCTTTGCCCTTTCGCCTTCGCAAGGCGATGTCGACATATTGATCGCCGCCGAGCTGATGGAAGCCGGCCGCGCCATCATCAGGGGCTTCGTCACGCCCGATCGCACCACGCTGATCACCTCCTCGCACCGTATCGCCGCGGTGTCGGAAAAGATCGAGCCGGGTGACGGCCGGGCCTCGTCTTCCAAGGTACGCGCGACGGCGGAAGCTGCATCGAAACGCTTCATCGCCTTCGACATGGAAAAGATCGCCGCGGACAATGGCTCAATGATCTCGGCCAGTCTGCTTGGCGCGCTGGCCGGCTCCGACGCATTGCCGTTCACGCGTGAAAGCTATGAGCAAGCGATCGGCGCCGGCGGCCGGGGTGCGAAAGCCAGCCTTGCTGCCTTCGCCGTCGCCTACGACCGCGCGCGCGGTACGACGGCCCCCGCGCCACAGCCGGCAGAACCGGCCACGGTCGACCCCGCTCCGGGTGCAGGGCGCGTGAGCGGTCCGCCGAACCTGCTGCAGGGTTGGCAGGCGCTGGCCGCCCGCATCGACCTGATGCCCGCGGCGGTGCGCGACATGGCGCTCCGGGGCCTGAGAAAGGTCGTCGACTACCAGGACATCTCCTATGGCGGCGAGTATCTCGACCGGCTCGACCAGGCGGTCGCGCTGGATAGCGCTGAACATGCCCATGCATTGTCCATCGCTGCCGCCAAGCATCTGGCCAACGCGCTGTGCTACGACGACATGATCCGCGTCGCCGATCTCAAGACACGTTCGACGCGTGACCGGCGGGTGCGCAAGGAGGTGGGCGTCAAGGACGGCTCCATCCTGCAAGTGACCGAATATTTCCATCCGCGCATCGAGGAGTTCTGCGGCACCTTGCCGGCGGGGTTTGGCAGCTACATCGAGAACCGGCCGAAACTTGCCGGCTTTCTCGACCGGCGCATCAATCGCGGCCGGCGCATCCGCACCGACAGCTTTGCCGGCTTTGCGGTCCTCTGGTTGATTGGCGGCCTGCGCCGCTGGCGGCGGCGCCTGTTGCGCCACAAGGTCGAGACGGCGCATCTGGAGCGCTGGTTTGCGCTGGCGCTCAGCCACGCGCCTCAGGACTACGCGCTCGCCGTCGAAATCTTGAACTGCCGCCGGCTGATCAAGGGCTACAGCGACACCCACCTCCGCGCCCAGTCCAAATTCGATCGCGTGCTGTCGGCGCTCGATCTGGTCAGGAGCCGCGATGACGCTGCCGACTGGATCAGGCGGTTGCGCGAAGCTGCGCTGAAAGACGAGAAAGGCGACATGCTCGATGGCGCGCTGAAGACGGTGGCATCGTTGTCTGATCATGGTGTGGGAAGAGGTCGAGCTTAGGCTGGTACCTCTACGCTACTGCCGCCGTTTCCCTACTCCCACTGGATTCGCGGATTGAACACGCCGCTTCAAGCGATCGCAGCTCGGCTTCCACCCGGATTGCGGGAAGCGTTGCCGGCGGATCTGCCGGGCGTCAGTCGCGCGATATGGACAGCCCCGAGAGAAGCGGAGCGTACGCGGCGAGCCTGCGGGATACGAACTCTGTGAAGAGCCGCACCCGCTTCGTCTTGCGTGTCTCGCCTTGCGTGAGAAGCCAGAGTGTCCCATGCATGGGCACGTCGATCCCCGGCACCCTCACCAGCAGGGGGTCGGTATCTCCGACGAAGCACGGCAGTTTCGTTATCCCAATCCCCTGGTGCGCCGCGATGATCTGCGTCTCGGCGTCAGGTGTCCTGAACGGTACTCCCGTGACGTGAACTTCTCCCTCGCGCGCCCAGTCCGGAATTCCATGATTGTCTATGCCTATCCATTGGATAGGATCAGGCGTGCCCGCACGCCACGCGGCTAGTCGATCGCGAGACATGTAGACGCCGCTGAACAGCTCCGGTCCCTTCAGGCCGTGAAGATTGAGCGGCAGGGTCTTGCGGTCGGCGACAATGCGGATCGCGACGTCGGCCTCTCGGTTGGTCAGATTTGCCAGCTCACCGGACGACAAGATTTCCATCTCGATGTCGCGATGCAAACGCGCGAAGTCGGCGAGATCCGGCATGAGCAGGTGTGTGGCGAGGAACGGTGGAAGCGTCACCCGCAAAAGTCCGCGCGCGCTCTGGTCACGACCGAAGACGCGCGTCTCCAGCAGGTGCGACGACGCTTCCATCTGGGTCGCGAGATCGAGGACCTCTTCGCCCGCAGCCGTCAGGCGGTAGCCGGAAGGCAGCTTTTCGAACATCTGCGCCCCGAGGCGTTCCTCGAGCTGAGCGATGCGTCGCAGCACGGTCGAGTGGTTCACACCGAGGCGCGCGGCGGCGGCACGCACGGAGCCTCCGCGCGCGGCGGCAAGAAAGTAGCGAACGTCATCCCAGTCGATCATGGTGCATTCCTGCGCAGCGCAGTGCGGCTTGCAAAGCCCATACTAACACGATCAGCCGTAGTTCGTGCGGTCATCGTAGCCTTCAATCATCTAGCTGGATCGTTTTCGCACCAGCGATGTGCGCGATTGCGCACTCACCGCCCGACTTCGGCGAACCCATCTTGAGGCTCTCGCGGGACTTTCCCGTACAGCCAAAGATACGAGACGGCGAAACGAAGGATGCATGACATGAACAGACTGAATGGAAAGACCGCTGTGATAACCGGCGGCGCTACGGGCATCGGCCGCGCCGCAGCCAAGCGCTTTATCGAGGAGGGCGCCTTCGTCTTCATCTTCGGCCGCCGGCAGGAAGCGCTCGACGCAGCCGTGGCCGACCTTGGGCCTAGTGCCCGCGCGGTTAAGGGCTCGGTCTCGGATGAGGCCGACCTGGACCGACTCTACGCTGCGGTGAAGGCCGAGCGCGGAAGCCTCGATATCGTCTTCGCCAATGCCGGGGCAGGAAGCCCGCTTCCGCTCGGCCAGATCACCGCCAGGCACATTGACGAAACCTTCGACACCAATGTGAAGGGTACGATCTTCACGGTCCAGAAGGCGCTGCCGCTGATGAGCCAGGGCGGTTCGATCATCCTGACCGGGTCGAGCGCCGGCACCACGGGCGCTCCGGGGTTCACTGCCTATAGCGCGAGCAAGGCGGCAGTGCGCAACCTGGCGCGGACCTGGGCGGAAGACCTGAAGGGCACCGGCATCCGCGTAAACGTGCTGTCGCCCGGAGCGACGGCGACCGAACTCGCGAAGGAGGCGTTAGGCGAGGAAGGCCAGAAGGCCTACGGCGCGATGACCCCGCTCCAGCGCATGGCCGATCCGGCGGAGATCGGCGCCGCGGCCGCCTTCCTCGCGTCGCCGGACAGCAGCTTCATGACCGCCAGCGAGGTCGCCGTCGACGGCGGCCTGGCTCAACTCTGACCCCCAGCGCGGTCCGTACCTGGCCCGTGCGCAACGAAAGACAAAGAATTATGAAAAAACTCGAAGGCAAGATCGCAGTCATCACGGGCGGAAGCAGCGGGATCGGATTGGCCACAGCCAAGCGCTTCGTAGAAGGAGGAGCGCACGTCGTGATTACCGGGCGAAGAGAGAAGGAGCTGAAGGAGGCCGCAGCCTTCATCATGAAAAACGTTACGACGGTCGTGGGTGACGTGTCGCTCCTGGAAGATCTGGATCGCCTCTATGCCGTCGTGAAGGAGAAACATGGTCATATCGACATTCTCTTCGCCAACGCCGGCGCGGGGACGATCGCACCGCTCGCCGTCGCTACCGAGGCACATTTTGATCAGACCTTCGATGTGAACGTGAAGGGTCTGTTCTTTACGGTGCAGAAGGCCCTTCCCCTGTTCAAAGACGGCGGTTCGATCATCCTGAATTCTTCAGTGTCGAACGTGTTGGGGCTTCCAGGGTTTAGTACCTACGCCGCGAGCAAGGCGGCTGTACGCAACTTCGCGCGCGCTTGGACACTGGAATTCAAAGACCGCAAAATCCGCGTCAATGCAATGAGTCCGGGACCAATCGAAACGCCGGCCTTGGAGACAACGACTGGCCTTACGCCTGAGCAAGCCGAGCAAGCGGCCGCCCAGTTTGCGTCACAGATCCCAATGGGCCGCAGGGGCAAACCAGAGGAAATCGCTGCTGCCGTCACGTTCCTCGCCTCCGATGAAAGTTCTTTCGTCACCGGCGTGGATCTCGCCGTCGACGGAGGCATGGCGCAAGTCTGATCCCGGCATTAGCACCAAGATCGGAGAAGCACTATGAACTATGCAATCGTAGGATTCGGCAATATCGGACAGGCCCTTGCCAAGGCGTTTGCCCGAAACGGCATCGAAGTTTCCGTTGCAACCACACGCGACCCGGAAAGCTTTGCCGCCGATGCGGCCGCGATCGGACCCACGATCATCCCCAAAAAACTGGCGGAAGCCATCAAGGCAGACATCATCTTTTTGGCTGTCCGCTTCGAGGCGCACCCGGATGTCGCGAAGGCGCTCCCCACCTGGCAGGGGAAGACGATCATCGATGTGACCAATGCCTATGGCGTGCCCCCGGAGGAACTGGGAGGACAACCTTCTTCCAAGTTCATCGCGCAGGCCTTCTCTCGCGCAAAACTGGTCAAGGGCTTCAACCATTTGGTCGCCCCGGTGCTTGATCAGGATCCGGCCGTACATGGTGGCCGGAGGGTCGTGTTCCTGGCAAGCGACGATGACGCTGCCGCAACACAGATTGGGGAGCTTGCGGAAAATCTCGGTTTCGCGCCGATCAAGCTTGGCGGGGTGTCGGAAGGTGGCCTGCTGGTCCAGGCGCGCGGAAACAGCTGGGGTCATCTGATCTTCAAGGACCTGGTCAAATTCGACTGACGAGCGCGACGTCCTCGGCAAAGAGACGACGCACGCGATCGGAACTCGGATCGGATCAAGCCCGATCCGATCCGAGCAAATGGAGAAATCACTATGAGCACCGAGAAGAATATCCACTCCTAAGGAGATTTCGATGTACGACCAATCCAAGGTGTCCGAATTAATCCGGTTCGCACGAATCGAGGCGGGCTCCACCGTGATCGACGTCTACCCTGGCGACGGAGACTGGACGCGCCTCTTCTCCGACATCGTCGGATCAGAGGGGCGGGTCTACAGCTTCGTGCCGGCCGAAGTCGCCCACTTCAAGAACGATCCGGTCGGCCTCATGCGGACGCTCGCGAAGGAGCCGGGCCGAGAGAACGTCGAAGCCGCCTCGGCGGACCTCGTCGCGATGCCGGAGGTCACGCAGGCAGCCGATGTCCTATGGCTGCACCTGTTTTACCACGATCTTCACACCGCCCTGATCCAGAAGAAAGGTGCGACGGCGGCCGACTTCAATCGAGCTGTCTACAAGCGGCTGAAACCCGGTGGGTCCTACGTCATCGTTGACCACGCCGCCGCCGCTGGGTCGGGCACGAGCGACCTCAGTCGCTGCATCGGATCGACTGCATTCGTCCGCGAGGAGGTGGAGGCGGCCGGCTTCGTACTGGACGCGGAAAGCACCGTGCTGGTGAATAATGATGACCCGCACTCGATCAAGGTGTTCGATCCCGCGACCAAGGGCGAGACCGATCGCTTCGCGTTTCGGTTCGTGAAGCCCTGACAGCTCCCGGGCGCCGACTTCATGTCGACCTCCCATTGAGTCCATCAACTCGGGTTCGCACCCGTCAAGCTGGGAAAGCTCAACGAGGATGGCGCGCTGTGCACGCACGCGATGCGGCAGCGCCTTGAAGGCGTCCGAGGTGATGATGGCCACAGGTTCTGGAGCACACCTGCCGCAGGTTCCTGATCTGAACCTGATGAAATGACGGAAGTCGCCGCGCCGTTTAGGGAGCCGGCGCATCCCCTCAGGATGCGCCGGGACAAACGGTTCAAGAATGGTGGATTTCCGTTCCCAGCACCTTCAGGCATTCACGGATGAATGCCGCAAGCGCGGTCCAGCCTTTGGCTGAAACCATGGTCCCATCGACATAGGCGTCGGTGGGAGACAAATCGATATAAGTGCCGCCGGCAAGCGTCACCTCCGGCTCGCAAGCGGCGAGCGCCGCCACCTTCTTGCCGCGCACGACGCCGTCCACCGCGATCAGAATCTGGACGCCATGGCAGATCGTGAAGATCGGCTTTTTTGCCTCGTGGAAATGGCGCACCATTGCCTGGATCCGCTTGTCGGTGCGGATGTATTCGGGGCCACGACCGCCGGCGCAATACACAGCGTCGTACTGGCTCAGCTGCCTCTCGGCGTCGGCGAAGGTCTTGTTGATCAGCGCATTGTGGCCGGGCTTTTCGGTGTAGGTCTGATCGCCCTCGAAATCGTGCAGCGACGTCTTGATCATGTCTCCGGCGCTTTTGTCGGGGCACACGACATGAACGGTGTGTCCCACCGCTTCCATCGCCTGCTGATAGACGAAGATTTCATACTCCTCGGTGAAATCACCGGTCAGCATCAGGATTTTTTTGGCTGGCATGTCTTTTCCTCTCGGCTTGTTTCAGGGGCGAGGTGCACTGCGCGCCTCCTTCCCGGTATCGAAATCGGCTCAGAACGAGAATTCGTAGGCGGCAGGCTGGGCGGACAGCGGCGCGCCGCGCTTGAGGGTGCCTCGGGCAAGCAGCATCGCCAGGCTACTCGAACGCAGGCAGGAGCCTGTCCCGCGAATTTTCGATGTGCGCACGCATGGCTTTTTCGGCGGCGTCCGGATCGCCCGCGGCAAAGGCAGCGAGAATAGCCTCGTGCTCGTCGAGCGCCTCTTCGGTCACCCTGGAGTGATACATCAGCCGGAAGATATGGAAGTGGGTATGCTGGTGATTCAGTGTCTCGCGAATGAGTTCGTTTTGGGCGAACTCGACGATCTTGTCGTGGAAGATCGCATCCTGACGGGCGAAGTTCGAATAGCGCAGGCGTTCGTCTTTCCCCACCCGCCGAGCCATGACGCCGGCCGTCTCCTGCAGCGCGGCAAGGCGCTCGCCGTCCATTGTTGCGGTGGCTTTGGCCGCGGCGGCAGGTTCAAGCAATAGACGCAGCTCGTAAAGCTCGTCGAAGCGCCGGCGGGTGATTTGCGGGGCGGCGCGATAGCCGATCAGGTGGGTTTTCAGAACCAGCCCTTCCCCCTCCAGCCTGCCAAGCGCTTCACGAATGGGGGTATGCGAGACGTTGAATTCCTTGACGAGATTGTCGACGGTGATGCGCGATCCCGGAGCAATCCTCAAAGACATGAGCTGCGCGAAGATTGCTTCGTAAACGTCGCCAGCCAGACTGTTGGCGCGCTGAATACGACCGGTCGCACGGGCTTCATTGTCAACCGTCAGGTCCGTGTTCTGCATCGTTTGCCTCTTGACAGAACCACCCACTAACATGATGCTCCGCGAAACTCAATCCTATATCCTATACGATTTTATGAGGATATCGCATGATCATGACCTGCAGCGCCGAGGTCGGCCTCTGGCACGAAGCCAAGCCTGTCGGCTTCCAATCCGTCTTCGCAGGATTTTGTGCATGAGCTTGTTTGCAGCGGCGCGCCTGCCGAGCGAGATTCTGTTTGGCAAAGGCCAGCGCCATGTCCTGCCTGCCATTGCCGCCAGACATGGGCGGCGTGCGTTCGTCTGTACCGATGAACGCTTCGCGGCGACGTCGCAGTTCGCCGAGATTCTGGCTGGCTTGCACAACGCGGCGATCGAGGCGCTGGTCTTCGACCGAACGCTGCCGGATGTGCCGCGCGACAGCGTCGCCACCTGCATTGCGGAGGCGAAGGGTTTCAAGCCCGACATGGTGATCGGAATCGGGGGCGGCAGCTGCCTCGACATGGCCAAATGCGCTGCACTTCTGCTCAGCCATGGCGGCAAGCTCGAGGACTACTATGGCGAGTTCAAGGTACCCGGCCCTACCCTTCCGGTAATCGCAGTGCCGACGACGGCTGGAACAGGCTCCGAGGTGACCCCCGTCGCCGTGATCTCCGACCCGGATCGGACGCTGAAAGTGGGTATCGCCAGTCCGCATCTCATCGCGGCAGTGGCGCTTTGCGATCCGGATCTGACGGTGACCTGTCCACCGTCCTTGACGGCGATCGCCGGCGCCGACGCGCTGACGCACGCAATCGAGGCCTATACAGCGACCAAACGCGGCGTCGACCCTCATTTGCCGCAACAGCACGTGTTCATCGGCAAGAGCGCTCTGACCGACCATTTCGCGCTTCTGGCCATCAGGCTGCTCGGCCGCAGTCTCGAAAAGGCATATCGCGACGGATCGGACGAGGATGCGCGCGCCGACGTCATGATGGGAGCGCTGGCCGCCGGTTGCGCCTTCGGTACGGCGGGAACGGCCGCCGCCCATGCGGTGCAGTATCCCGTTGGCGCGCTTACCCACACCCCGCATGGCCTGGGAGTGGCCACGATGCTGCCCTATGTGATGACCTACAATCTGGCCGCAGCAGCCGCGGAGATTGCGGAAGTCGGCACTGCTCTTGGCCTTTCCCTTCAGGGCGGCGGCGCCGATGCCTTGGCGCACGCCACCATCCGTGAGGTGAGCCGGCTGTTTGGCGCCATCGGCATCACACCGACATTGGCCGAACTGGGTCTTCCCGAAGACAAGATCGACTGGACGGCTGAGCAGGCGCTGGGCATCGACCGGTTGATCAAGAACAATCCGCGTCCGTTCGACCGCGCCGCGATGCGACAGCTGGTCAGGGCTGCCTATGACGGCGACATGTCCGCCACCATGATGTGATCGACCAGGAGTTCATCCAATGAACATTGCCGCAGGCATATCCGACGAGGATCAAGATATGTTCGACTACGCCACGGTCTCGCACGGTCTCTACATTGGCGGACGCTGGCGGCCCTCATCGGAGGGCCGCGTGATCGAAGTGGTCGATCCCTCGACCGAAGCCGTGATCGCTGCGGTTCCCGACGCCACGCTCGCAGACGCCGCCTCGGCCGTCGACGCGGCCGCAAAGGCGGCGGCCGGCTGGCGCGAGACCCCGCCACGCAGGCGATCGGAAATCCTGCGGCGCTGCTTCGAACTGATGACCGAACGGGCGGAGACGTTGGCCGCGCTGATCTCGCTGGAGAACGGCAAGGCGCTGCGCGATGCGCGCGGTGAAGTCGCCTACGCCGCTGAGTTTTTCCGATGGAACGCCGAGGAGGCGGTCCGCATCAGCGGCGAGTTCGGCCTTGCACCCTCGGGCGCGAACCGGATCATTGTCGACTACCAGCCCATCGGCATTTGCGTGCTCATCACGCCATGGAATTTCCCAGCCGCCATGGCGACACGTAAAATCGCTCCGGCGCTGGCGGCCGGCTGTACGGTGATCCTGAAGCCCGCCAGCGAGACACCGCTGACGGCCTATGCGCTTGCGGCGCTCTACGAGGAAGCCGGCGTGCCGCCCGGCGTCGTCAACGTCCTGACGACCTCGACCCCCGGACCGGTGACGGCGGCCATGCTGGCCGATCCGCGCGTGCGAAAGCTGTCCTTCACCGGCTCGACCGGCGTCGGGCGCGTGCTGCTGGCCGAAGCCGCAAAGCACGTCATTTCCTGTTCCATGGAGCTTGGCGGCAACGCACCCTTCATCGTCTTCGACGACGCCGACCTGGAAGCCGCCCTCGACGGTGCGATGGTTGCCAAGATGCGCAACGCCGGCGAAGCCTGCACGGCCGCCAACCGGCTTTACGTCCAGGCCGGCATCCATGATGCTTTCGCGGAAGGCTTGAGCAAACGCATGGCTGCACTCAACCTGGGCCCGGGCACAGACTCAGACACAGAATGCGGGCCGATGATCACCAGGAAGGCTGTGCACAAGATCGACCGGCTTGTGCAGGACGCCGTTGCCCGCGGCGCCAAAATCCTGTGTGGCGGCGGCGTATCTGAAGGCAGAGGCTTTTTCTATCCGCCAACGGTGCTCAAGGACGTGCCGGCCGACGTTGCCATGGCTCACGAGGAGATCTTCGGTCCGGTGGCGCCGATCATGCGCTTCGACAGCGAGGCGGAGGTCATCGCCAAGGCCAACGACACAGAATACGGTCTCGCGGCCTACATCTACACGCGCGACCTGGCCAGAGGAATGCGCGTGGCATCAAAGATCGAGTCGGGCATGATCGCGCTCAACCGCGGCCTGATGTCGGATCCGGCGGCGCCCTTCGGCGGAGTAAAGCAAAGCGGGCTGGGGCGAGAAGGCGGCCAGAAGCATGGCGTTGCCGAGTTCATGGAGGCCAAGTACATCGCCGTGACCCTGTGAGCGGACATCACGCCAAAGATCCGTTTCGCATTCGCGATCATGTGGTCGAGTTCGACGACATCGTCGCCGAGATCGTTCGCAGAAGCGAGGAGACCAGGGCGAACGTTCCCATGGTCGCCGATGTGGCCTACGGGGCTGACGCCACCGAAACCATGGATCTGTTCTTTCCCGAGGGCAAACGGGACCGCCTGCCGGTGCACATGTTCATCCACGGGGGCTATTGGCGCATGTTCTCCAAGCGCGACTATTCCTACGTCGCCGAGACCGTTACGAACGCAGGTGCGATCGCGGTCATTGTCGACTACGCGCTGATGCCGACCGTCAGGATGGCCAGGATCGTCGACCAGGTGCGCCGCGCCAAGCGGTGGGTATTTGACAATGTCGCACACCATGGCGGCAATCCCGGCCTGCTGACCGTTAGCGGTCATTCCGCCGGTGCGCATCTGGCAACAATGCTTTTCGACGGTGACGAGCGGCCTTCCGGCATCAAAGCTGCGCTGCTGCTTGGCGGCCTTTACGACCTGAAGCCATTGCAGATGTCGTTCCTTGCCGCCGAGATCGCGATCACCGACGAGGAGGCCGGCCGATTCTCGCCGATCAATCACAGTTTCGATCCATCCGTGGGCGTAGATATCTTGGTCGGCGCCGATGAAACGCCGCCGTTCCACAGCCAGGCCGCACTCTTCACGGACCACCTTGACAAGCAGGGACTGACTGTTTCGCGCACGACCCTTGGCGGGGCCAATCACATGAGCAGCGTCCGTGACCTTGGCTTGGCTGGTACCGAGGCCTCGTCACTGCTGGCCCGCGTCGTGGCCGCCTGAGACTTCCGCCAGAAGCGCTGCTGGACGCGACCGTTCAGCAAAGTAGCGTCGCAGCATCGGGTACCGACAGCGGTGGCCAATCTCCCGCCACCGGTCCCCATACCGTAAGCCCGCCGTCGATGTCGACGTCGACGTGGTTCATGCTTTCCAGCGTGATTGAGCTTGATAACCGATGTCGGCGATCGCCGTCATGCCGGCAGCGCAGTTGAGTTCTCAAAGCCAACCGGCCAAAGATGCCCCTCAGGGGAGAGCGGGCCGGCGTTCCGTAACCTCGCCTTCAGAATATGATAGCCCGCCGCACCCGGAGAAGGGAATCTGCGCTCTCAAAGCAGCATCGACTGCTGGGCGGAGATCCCAGCCGTCGCGCCGTGCGATATTGCCAGGGTGACCGATGGCGGCGTGAGGGGGTTGGCGAGGTCGCCCGCGGCGTAGATGCCGGGCATGCTGGTTTCGCGGCGCTCGTCGACCTTGAGGATTACGCCGAGGGGCGTATCGACCGTGGCGAGGCCCAGTGATTCGTGCAGGCTTGCGGACGGCTTGTTGCGCGGATGCGCGAACAGGATGTCGACCGCGACTTTGGGGCCGGTATCGAGCTTGACGGTGGCGTTATGCCCCCCGTGATGGGCGATCTCGCTGATCCGGCCGTCGACGACAGGTATGTTGCGGCGCGCCAGACCGGCCCGGATATCGGGCGGAATGTCGTGACCATCAGCGAAGACCGTCAAGCTGTCGGTCCAATCGTGGAACAGCCTGACCTGATTCATCGACTGTGGGCCGGACCAGACGAGGCCCCAATGCTGGCCGGCGACTTCAAAGCCGTCGCAATAGGGGCAGGGCACGATGGACGTGCCCCAACCTTCGGCAAAGCCCGGAACATCAGGCATCTGGTCGGCGACGCCATAGCTCAGGATCAGCCGGCGCGCGCCGAGGCTTCCGCCATCGCCAGTGAGGACGGAGAAATCGTCGATGGCCCCGGAGAGGCTGTCGGCCCGGGCATTGACCAGCTTGATCGTGGGATAGCGCGCCAGCTGCCGCCGCGCCTCGGCCAAGATGTCCAGCGGTGGCTTGTGATCGTGGCCGAGCAGGCCATGCGAGTGGCCGGCGAAGCGGTTGCGCGGCAGGCCGGTATCGAGAACGGTGACCTTGCGGCGGGCACGACCGAGTTGCAGGGCGCCGGCGAGACCGGCAAAGCTGCCGCCGATGATGATGACGTCATCCATGATGGGCTCCGTGTTGTGGATGAGGGGCTGGTTGGACCTGGTTGAAACCTACCCATCGGCTTGCGCATTTCAGAAACTACATGGTATCGTAATCCAAGAATTAGGATACTGTCAAGGACTGGAATTGTCGTGACCGAAAATAGCCAGGGCCGGCGCGGCCGGCCCGCCAACGAGGCGCTTGGCCAAACGATACTCGACGCTGCGTCCGAACTCTTTGTGGAATTGGGGTTTCAAGCGACCACATTGGACAAGGTCGCCCAGCGGGCGAAGATATCCAAACTCAGCATCTATCGGCACTTCGAGAACAAGGAGGCGCTGTTCAGCGCGGCCATCGCGTCCGGCTGCCATCAGTTGTTTGCACCACAGGCCCTTCTTGAAGGCGTCGGCGGTTCGGTCGAGGATCAGCTCATGGCGGTGGGATCATCCCTACTTCGCACGCTGTTGAGATCAGATGTCCGCAGTGTCGAAGCCATGGTCATGGCCGACCAGACGAATCCAAAGTCCTTAAGCAAGCTCCATTACGAAGCCGGCCCCGCCAATGTCATCGCCCAAATCGAGGCCCTGTTGCGTCAGTTGCACGCGAAGGCGGTTCTGATCGTGCCCGATCCTCTCCGGTCCGCCCGCTTGTTTGCCGCGCTTTTCAAAGGATCCGATCTTTTGATTATCGCACGCTTCGATGAGGCGAGAGCGGCGGACGACAACGAAATCGAATCCTATTGCCGGTCGGCCGTCGCCATGTTCATGGCTGCGCACGGCTAGCAGTCTGCCCTGCCCGCTAATCATTGTATTTCTGCGAAATACTCCGCTAGAGCCGCCGTCGCGATGGCGCCCATCCACCTCGTGTCGATCGCGTCGGGGTCGGACTGCGCGCCCGCCGGTGAGCGGCATCTCCTACCTGCTCCGGTCACACAGCGCTGACCCTTGAGCGCCTCCGCCGACCTGTGAGGGCGAGGAAGAGAATGCCGGTTATGGCCGCGAGAATCGAGCAGATGAGGTGTCGATCGCCGCGAAGGGACACCTGCGGACGGAACGTTTTTGGTACACTTGAGTACGTCCATTCGTGGGTCGGGCTCCAGCGGCTCGTGCCCGACGCGCCCCGGGGAAGGCCGCTGGTGCCCGCGACAGATCCTTCCAAGGTGCGGGTCTGGAACGGCCCAAAAATTCTCTCGAGCTCCCGGAACATCGGCCCGCCCCTGTGGTTCGACAAGCAGCGGCACAGTCGATCCAACCAGGCATCGGCCCGCTTAGGACAGGCGCGAGGTCCCTACCCACAGATCTTGCGAAAATAGGAGCAAGCTATGCGAGCGTTGGTCTGGCACGGCAAGGAAGACATACGCTGCGATCAGGTTTCGGACCCGGAAATTGAGGATGAACGTGACGCGATCATCAAGGTGACGAGTTGTGCCATATGCGGCTCCGACCTTCACCTCTACCACAACTATGTGCCAGCCATGCTGCCCGGCGACATCATGGGCCACGAGATGATGGGAGAGGTCGTTGAGGTCGGCAAGGGCGTCAACGGCGCTCTGAAGGAGGGAGACCGCATCGTCGTGCCGTTCACCATAATCTGCGGTGAGTGCGACCAGTGCAAGCGACAGAACTTTTCGGTTTGCGAACGCACAAACCGCAAGAAGAATCTCGGTGACAAGGTGTTCGGGCACACCACCGCGGGTCTGTTCGGCTACACTCATTTGACCGGCGGCTATCCCGGGGGACAGGCGGAATACATGCGTGTGCCGTTCGCCGATGCCACGCACGTAAAGGTGCCTGACAGCCTTACCGACGAGCAGGTTCTCTTCCTCGGCGATATTTTTCCTACCGGATGGCAGGCGGCGGCACAGTGCGACATTGAGCCCACCGATACGGTTGCGGTGTGGGGCTGCGGCCCAGTCGGGCAGATGGCCATACGCAGCGCCCTGCTGCTCGGCGCCAAACAGGTGGTGGCGATCGATTGCCTGCCGGAACGGCTTTCCATGGCCGCGGCCGGCGGCGCCATCGCCATCAATTTCGCCGAGGAAAGTGTCGTCGAACGACTGCGGGAACTCACCGGCGGAAAGGGCCCGGAGAAGTGCATCGATTGCGTCGGCATGGAAAGCCACGTCTCGCTGGCCCAGCCCGATACCGTCTACGATCGCGCAAAGCAGTTGATGCTGATGGAAAATGATCGACCGCACGTTCTGCGTGAGATGATCTATGTCTGCCGGCCGGCCGGCGTGATCTCGATCCCCGGCGTCTACAGCGGGCTGGTCGACAAGATTCCGATGGGACAGGCAATGAACAAGGGGCTCACCTTCCGAATGGGGCAGACCCATGTCAACCGTTGGACCGAGGATCTGTTGCGCCGCATCGAAGATGGCCAGATCGACCCATCCTTCGTCATCACCCATACCGTGGGGCTCGAGCAGGGACCCGAGATGTACAAGGTGTTTCGCGACAAGCAGGACAGTTGCATCAAGGTTGTACTGAAACCGTAGGGAAATCGTCATGAACGTGATTGCCAAACTTACCAACATCACCCGATCGCCTGGCGATCCCAAAGTGCTGAAGACTGGGCAGAGTGCGGTCGCGGCCTCCGATGGCCTTGCCCGCAAGCTCGGCTGGTTCAGCATCGCGCTTGGCGTCGCCGAGCTGGTTGGCGCCGAACGGATTGCCGGCGCGCTCGGCATGCGCGGCAAGGAAGATCTGATCCGCGCTTATGGGGCGCGGGAAATAAGCAGCGGCATACTCTCGCTTTCAGTGGACAAGCAGGCCGGGCTTTGGAGCCGGGTGGCCGGCGACGGCCTGGATATCGCGACATTGCTGACAGCATATCGGCATGGCAACCCAAAGCGCGATAATGTAGGCCTTGCGCTTGCCATGGTCGCCGGCATCACATTGCTCGACATCATCGGTGCGAAAAGCGTGACCGCGCGCCACTCTCGGAGCAGGACCAAGCCACGCGACTACAGCGATCGAAGCGGCTTTCCCGGAGGCACTGCCGCAGCCCGCGACCGCGCCCGCTCGCAGCGCAGCCAGGAGGCCGGCGCAGCCTGATAGAGATTTCCGAACCCTGGCGCCATGCGACCTGGACAGGTGGCATCTCGTCGGGCCCTAACGCCAGAGGTGGTTGCTCTCGGCGAGCCGACTTTGCTGGAACAGAGTGGACCGTCGAGTGGCCGTTCTCGCCGTCCCCTGGATCACCGCCGCGCATGGTTGTGTGGCCGGTGCGTTAAAGGCAGGAAGCAAGCAGCGATGCGACCAGGCGTCTAGCCTTCCATGTCTCTTACCTTGGCCAGGTTCCGGCGATCCTCAGGCCGAGCCGCGTTCGGGAAGCTCGGTCTCTTCCGCCACCCCTTTCCGCAGGTCTCGGCGCAAGCGTTCCGCTTCGTCGGAATTATTATCGTCGTCTGTCCGCTCGAGTTCGCGATCGATTGTCTCGCGCGACCCCTCTGCCGGATCCTGTTGCGGAGATGTGTTCGGGCCGGTTTCGATCTTGCCGTCGCCGGGAACGGTGCGGTCGCGAGACTTCGTCATCTTCAGCTTCCCTTTCATCTGTCATCTGCCTCGGCATCTCCGATGGCATGAATTTTGGCCGCTTCCCTGCCGAACCGGATCGTCGACGCTTTGTTCCGGGAAAGCCCCCCGCAGGTTCGTGCTGGTCGGCCCCGGGGCATTGGTCGATGCCCTTGCCGGGAAGCATCCTATGCCAACGAGGTCGGCGGCAGCCTCATCAATGTCGTTATCAACATATGGGCTGTGAAGGCGTTTTCGGCCCGGACACGCGAGCACGCCAGGCTCGCGGCGAGTTTTCGAACCGAAGCAGATGCGCAGCGTAACAACTGGATGTATACGGAAAAGGCTGGCTCATCCACGACATCGCGCTTTCGGTAATGGCCGGCGGCATGCTCGCCTGGGCGGTCCGGCAGCTGGTAGCGAACTGGTCATAGGCCTTTGCAAAGCCGCGTCGATGAAGCGGGTGCGGTAGCGCTGGTCGGTGTAGCGTCGAGGCATCTGTCAATCGGAGACAAGCGCGACCACTTTTGGGACCTCACTGTTTTTTCCACCGGGACTCGACATCTCACTATCATAGTTGATTGTGGCTGCCGGTGACCCTGCGTAATGGATAGCCATTCCAACTCTCCAACAGGAAAACGGTATGTTGTATCCGGGTCGGTTTTTGGGGCCAAGCGAGATTGAGATGCTCGCCCAGGTTTGTCACACGGTCTGCAAAGAGCGCGCCCTACCTCTTGCTTCGCAGAACGGAGAGCGCATAGCTGCCCATATACTCAGGCTGTTTATGAATGGCTTGATTGAGCAGAATGAACTGCTCGATGCTGAGAGGAACTGGGCTCTTCGGCTTGACCGTTCGGTCCAGCAGACGATGTCAACTACGCGCACATGAGAGGCCGCGGGACCCAGTTTGGTTCTTACAGCCGAACACCCGCCGCTATCTGAGATATGTTGCGGGGTTTTCTTCGCCGCGGAGTGATCCGATACAGTGCGCGGAAATCATGGCAATCCTGTTCGCAGTGATTCTATTGAGCGTAGTCGCAGTCCCAGTCTTGGTAGTCGGAAAGCCGCCAAGGCCAGTTGGGAGGAAACCTGACATTTAAGCGTTTGTAGAGCCCTTCCACCGGGCAACTCACCGAAATGCTTCTTGCCGTGCATGATGGAATATCGACGGCCGTTTTGGCGGGCAGGAGCGCCAATGCGGAAATAGTAGGCGTGGTCGACCTCACCAACAAAGCTGAGGTCGACATCGGCATCACCAGCTTGGGAAGAGCCATCCAGTTCGTGGCCAACGCCTCGGTGCTTGGATACGACATTCGCGGCGCCATGGTCTTCTATGGCGCGCCCGGTACCCCGAGCCTAAGGGCGAGAGAGTGCGAGCGCTTGTGGGCGCAGTTTGGCGGCGCGCTTCTACAGCCGTAGCTCTATCAGGACGTTCGCCCCGCCCGTTCTTGGTATGAACGCGTACGGAACTGAGGCGCTACCCAGCCGCAGCGGGAATGGCTCAGTGGTAGCTCTAGCTGGCGACCGCACCAAGCAGCTTTTCGGTGATGGGCTTTGAGCGGCTGAGCCAGCGTGAGAACGTTCGGCCGCATATCTGCCGGTGCCTGCTTTCATGTAACTGGGCGGGGCTATTGGGGAGCCGTGTTGACCACTGGGCCCTTAGCCGAGGGAAGCACAGTACGGCAACCTCGCTCTTTGCTGGCTAACATCCTTCCGCTCTCAGGGACCGGACCATGTGCACAACAACAGGGTCATACGGTTTCTTTTCGGATTTCCGATAATTCATTGTGAAAAGCGCGGCACGCTGGTTGCAGACCATAATTGCACGGACGTAGCGAATCTCGCCATTCTTGACCCCGGAGTAGCTGGCCCATTTCGGGGCTAGGCGCCGATAGGTCAGTCGCCAACCGGCCTTTTCGTCCTCGATCATGCGATGTTCAATCTCGGCGCGAAAACTTGCTTTGCCCAGTCGCGCGCCCCAAACGACCAGAAACGCGTCTCTTGGGCCCTGAAAAGCCGCGCCCTGCTCCGAATTCTGGGTCAGGACGAAATTCGGAGGAATATCGAAACTAAAGCCAAGCTGTCGGACGCCGAAGGGCTGCCACGCCTCGGCCTGAAGCAACGTGGTCCAAAAGAGAAAAACTGTAAGTCCCAGCAGGAGGCGTCGCATTGCTCTGATTTAGCGCTGGCTAACATGGTGTCCAGACGGACAGAGGTCCGTGACATAAAAAATATGCATCATGGCCGCGCAGCATATGGACGCGGGATTCGCGATTGACGGCGTGCGGTCGAAACGGCTTCCGTCCCACGAAAGGAGAGGACGCAGAGGGAATTGGTGCGTCGGTATGATCGACTGGCAGAAAATTGGCGAGGCCGAATGTCCAACGTTCATTGCCCGCAAAAATGGGCGCCGGTTCCTCTTGTGCCTAGGGAAGAGGAGCCGAATTATTCCCTGGCGAAGACCCTGATCTACCTCAGACGGGGGCATGCCTCAGTAACTTCGCCGTGACCTGATCCCTTCGGGGAACAATCACATCGAGCTCCAGTTTGGCCTTCAAGCGAAAGCACTGATGGAGCATGCCATGAGATTTCCACACAGCACGACGGCCGCGGCCGCCGTTTTCATTGCCCTGACCTCCCCCGCACTCGCCCAGACAAGCGGAACACCATCACCCTCGACACCTGCACCCGCTCCGGCAACCGAACCGCCGACCGCCGGACAGTTGCCGGATGCGACCGGACAAGCGGATGGACCAACACGCGAAATGATCCGCCAGATGGTTGAGCAAGCTGTCCGTGACCGACTGCAGCAGGATCGCGGTTCCGAAGAGGGTTTCCGCGAGGAAGATAGTCGCAACTATCAAGGCGATCGCAACGAGGATGCTGACCGCCACGATGAAGATGGCGACCGTTGGCAGAACCACGGTGACCGCGATCGTGGACACAGAATGGCTGGACGCTGGCATCATCAGATGATGCGCGGTGCCGGCATGCGACTGATGTTCGGGCTGTTGGACACCGATGGCGACGGATCGGTGTCCGAGGACGAGGTTCAACGCGCGGTGGGCAGGATGTTCAGTAGCGTTGACGAGAATGGTGATGGCAAGATCGATGTGAACGAGATCCAGTCCTTCATGCATGGCTCCAGCATGCATGGCACTGATAGCGAGGACACGCCGTAGCTGTGTTCAAAGGGAATGCCCTCCCTCGGACAAAGCGGGCGCGTGGCGGCCGATCCCGAAGCGGTGTCTCTTGGCTGTTAGGCGCCCGGCCAGCACCCTTTAGGCTTGAGCTATTCCCGCAGTCCCGCGAGACGCCAGCCGTGACAAAAAAGGCTTCGCATTGCTGATCGAGGAACGATCGAAGCCGACCAACGCAAGGTCACTCGGGCGCTCGGTCTTCCAGCAGAACGAAGGATGCGGCGATCAAGTCGTCGCCATTGATACGTCCTTGGCTGTCCTCCAACATAGTTGCAACCTTGTGGAAGGCCATCATTTCACCCGCGTCAATCTGCGCTTCACGCATCTTGGCTGTGAGATCAGCCACGCGATTTCCTAACGAATGTGATTTTGCAGTCTCGCAATTCGACATGATTAGTCATCCTTTGCCTTGGGGTTTCACGCTGCCGAACGCAATGCTTCAGCGGATGTTCCGAATTTGGCCATCAGTCTTATGGGATAGGACTTGCGTCTGATTGCGGTTGGAAGAAGCCCGAACGGCGGAACACGCAGCCGGACGCCGAATTGGAAACCCACCGTCGATCGAAGTCCCTTGTCGCCGGTTGAGATCCCGCCATCTTCACTGTCGAGAGGGTGGCGGGATCGCCTTCCGAGGAGCGAGCGCATATGAGGTAATAGATATTTGGCAGATGTACTCACGGCCATCCTGCTCGCTTCTTTTGTCTGCGCATGTTCATTCTTTTCGGGAAACCCCATCTCTCCAACAACACGCAACAACCGCGTTGCTACCCACGATTGATGCGATGACAACTGCATCAACAAAGCAAAGCCTCTTCGCCTAAGGTGCGATTGCCGCGGGCTTTTTCGACTTGAAGGTCGTCCAACGCGCCCGGTGGTCAGGCCATGGCGTTCAGCGGGAGCCAGGTAGACTCATCGCGAAAATCCCGCAGCGAGGCATGTCGCAAGTCCTCCTCGCCGCGTGCGGATACTGGAATCCGCCTGGCTCGTTGTGACAGGCATGCGAAGATGAGTGTCGGCGCATGGACGCGGAAAAACCCGCCAGCGTGAGCCAGCGGGCCTTGTGATGGGATGGCCCGCGCGTGCGGTCAAGGCTGCGCGGGCCGACCATGATGAATGAGGGGACATCTTGGTCACCGGCACGACCGATGAAGAACGAGCCGGGTGTGACAAAACACCCTTGGAGCGAGAATGTTCCCGTCCGCACAAAAAAGCCCGCCGGCGTGAGCCGGCGGGCAGCCGCTATTTTGCCGTCAAGCGGACAGACCGCTTGCGGCCCACCCACTGCAGCATTTTCCACTTTGAGCCGGAATCATTCTCAACTATGGTTCGCCAGGCTTAAGGCATGGGGGATTGCCGATGGTTTTATCACGCAGGGGTGTCGTGCTCGGCGGTCTGGCGCTGGTCGCGGTCGGTGGAACCAGCAATATTGTTCAAGCCGCGGGGGCAAAATCCTTTTTCGCCGGTACCGCCAGCGATAACGATTTCGTCTATCGCAAGACCAACTTCGCCAAGATCGACAAGAGATGGCATCGCCAGATCGTCAAGTATTTCAGCAGCGAGCCGGTCGGCACCGTTGTGGTCGATACCCGCCACCACTTCCTCTACCTCATCATGGAAAACAAGACTGCCATCCGCTACGGCGTCGGCGTCGGCAAGGAAGGCTTCAAATGGTACGGCCGCGCGACGATCGATCGCCGCGCGCTGTGGCCGCAATGGGTCCCGCCCCCCGAAATGCGTGAGCGCAAACCGGACCTGCCGCCCATGATCGCAGGCGGCGCGTCCAACAATCCGCTCGGGCCGCGCGCGCTCTATCTGTACCGCGACGGCGCCGACATCGGCTACCGCCTGCATGGCACGCTGGAGCCATGGAGCATCGGCACCGACGCTTCCAGCGGCTGCATCCGCATGTTCCCCGAAGACATCATCGACCTCTACCAGCGGTGCCCGATCGGCACCGCGGTGGAGGTCCTGCCGCACATCGCCGACCAGGCGCCCGCTTCCACCACTGTCGAATGATTGGCGCATCATGAACCGCATGATTGAAAACACGCGCCGGCTGCTCGCCGCCGGCCTGCTGGTTGTGGCCACATCCTGCTCGACCAGCAACACGCTGGCCCCGTCGACGCCCGACGTCACCAACGCCGAGATTGCCGGCTTCCAGAACGTGCAGCCGGGCAGCGAGGAGGATTTTATCCTCAATGTCGGCCGCCGCACCTACTTCACGAAAGGTTCGGCCGCGCTCGATTCTGTCGCCAAGGCCACCCTCGACACCCAGATCGCCTGGTTGACAAAGCATCCGCGCTGGCTGCTCAAGCTGCAGGGTTTCGCCGACGATCCCGGCGCAAGCGAAACGGCGCTGTCACAGCAGCGCGCCGATGCGGTGATGGACTACCTCGCCGCCGGCGGCATAGACCGGAACCGCATGTGGGCCAAGGGCTACGGCAAGGACAGGCTGGTCCGCGACTGCCCCGACTCCGCCTGCAGGTCGCAGAACCGCCGCGTTGTGTCTAATTTGCGCGATGAGAGGGACGAGTCGTAGAGGCTGCTGTTTTGCTGGTCGCCAAATCAGTCTCACAACGCGACGGCGGCATGGCTGCAATGCGCCTATCGGGGACATTCACCCAGCGTTTGCCCCTCCCCGAAAGCTGACGCTCCGGTTGAACCCGGAGTGAAGTCAGCTTCCCGTCTACCAACCTCCGGTTCAGGGTCTGGTGGGAGGCTTCGGCATCCGCCTCGACCAGTTTGCGGACGTGGCGGTTGTCCGCGATCCTGATCGCGCATGAGCCTCGCCACATGTCGGTGTGCTACCGGGAGTGGGCGCCGTGGAGCTGGCAGGTACGCTCGCTCAAAGCATCGGCCGTCCACCGGTGACCTCGTAGAGTGCGCCGGTGGTGTAGCTCGATCCTTCCGAGGCAAGCAGCACATAGGTCGCTGCAAGCTCTGCCGGTTGCCCGGGACGCTTGAGCGGTGTGTTCTTCCCGAACTCCTTGACCTTCTCAGAGGGCATTGTCGACGGGATCAGCGGCGTCCAAATCGGCCCGGGAGCGACCGCGTTTACCCGAATGCCGCGTTCAGCTACCAGTCCTGCAAGTCCGGCGGTGAAGTTGGCGATCGCTCCTTTGGTAGTGGCGTAGGCAAGCAGTGCCGGCGATGGACTGGTCGCGTTGATCGAGGATGTGTTGATGATGGTCGAGCCGGGTTCCATGTGCTTCACTGCTTCCTGGGACAGATAGAACATCGCATAGACATTGGTGCGAAAGGTGAGATCCCATTCCTCCGCGCTGATGTCCTCAAGCTTCTCGAACGACGCCTGGTGGGCTGCATTGTTGACGAGGATGTCCAGGCGCCCGCATTCATCGATAGCTCGCTGCACAAGCGACCGCGCGAAGATTTCGTCCGAGATGTCGCCGCGTGCGAGCACCGCCTTGCGCCCCGCTTCCTCGACCAAGCGCGCCGTCTCCTGCGCGTCTTCGTCCTCTTCAAGGTAGGAGATGATGACGTCGGCGCCTTCGCGTGCAAATGCGATAGCCACCGCCCGGCCGATGCCCGAGTCCGCGCCGGTGATCAGCGCGACGCGGTCCGTCAGCTTACCGCTGCCGCGATAGCTCTCCTCCCCGTGGTCAGGCCGTGGATCCATCTCGTCGGTGTAGCCGGGCATGTCCTGCTGCTGTTCGGGAAGCGGCGGCTGAGGATATTTCTGCTGGGCATCCTGCATGTCAGGTCCTTTTTTGGTTGGAGTTGCGGTTGTGTCGATCCGGTTCCGTGATCGGTCCCTTGGCGGCTTTCGAGCCACCGCCCCATTCCTCGGCCTTGCACGCTTGGTCGCCGCCCATGAGGTCCGGCGAACCGCGATTTGCGGTGCCGCTGTCGGTCTTGTTCAACTCGTGCTCCTTCTTGCGTGTGGTCAGTCTTTCTCGCCGGCGGTAATCATCGACCTCAGCGGCTCTTGCGCCACATTCGCCTCGATTTCCGCGCGTCCGGGGGTATCCGGTAGCGCCTTGCGGAAATTTCTCGCATAATCCGGTGGCATCTTCGGTGGCATCATCGGTTCGTACGGGTCGACCACGGCCTCGATGACCACCGGACCCTCAGCAGCCAGGGCAGCGTCGAGAACACCTTCCACCTCCTCGGCGCGAGAGACGCTGTAGCCGATGCCGCCCATGGCTTCGGCGGCCATGGCGAAGTCGATGGGCTGGAGTTCGCAGGCGAATTGCGGGTTACCGAGGAACATCATCTGCTCCCAGGCGATCTGATTGAGCATGCCGTTCTTGAGCACGAGCACCTTGAGTGGGACCCGGTACCGAACTGCCGTCGAGAACTCGCCGAGTTGCATCGCGAGACCGCCGTCGCCGACGACCGCGAAGACCGGCCGGCCGGGAAAGGCCAGGCCCGCGGCGATCGCATAGGGCAGTCCGCATGCCATCGAGGCCAGCGCGCCCGAGACGCCGAAGGCCTGCCCGTCACGCAGCTCGATATGGCGGGCCGCCATCTCGGTGTTCTGGCCGGAATCGGCAACCAGGATCGCATCATCGGGCAATCGTTTCCCAAATGCGCGTGTAACCACCTGGGGCTTGAGCGAAGTGGCGGCCTTTTGCTCCGACTGCGCCATCATCTCGCGCCAGCGTCGCATGCCCGCCTGCGCCTTCTCGAGGAAGCTGCGATCATCCTTGCGCTTCAGGCGCCTGTTCAGCAATCGCAGCGTCACGGCGGCATCGCCGGCAAGGCCGGCCTCAACGGGATAGCGCAGGCCGATGCGCTGCGGGTCGCGCTCGATCTGCACCCCGCGCGCCTGTCCCGGCTTCGGGTAGTATTCGATGTAGGGAAAGGTCGAGCCGACGACGAGCAGCGCGTCACATTCCTCCATGATTTCCTGCGACGGCAGCGTGCCGAGAATTCCGATGCCGCCAGTCGTCAGCGGGTGATCGTCGGGCAAGGCAGCCTTACCGAGCAAGGCCTTTGCGACGGGGGCACCAAGCAGCTCCGCCGTCTCTTCCAACTCGTGCCTGGCACCAAGCGCGCCCCGACCGGCGAGGATCGCGACCTTCGTCGCCCCGTTCAGGATCTCGGCGGCTTTCGCAAGTTGTTCTTCGTCGGGAAGCCTGCTTCCTTCGAACCAACGATCCGGCGTATGCGACGGTTTGTTGCGCTTCGAGCGCTTGGCTTGGTAGAGCGTGTGCTCCTGCACATCGCTGGCGATCGACAGATGCGCAACGCCGCGACGTGCCAGCGCCGACCTGCAGGCGAGACCGGCCAGGCTTTCCATATGCGCCGCGTCGGAGACCTGCGCGTTGAAGACGGCGACATCGCTGAAGACGCGCGTCAAGTCGACATCCTGCTGGGTGAAGGTCTCGATGAGGTCGTGGAACTGCATGCCGGTAATGGCGAGCACCGGCGCTTGGTCGAGCTTGGCATCGTAGAGTCCAGTCAGGAGGTGTGTGCCGCCAGGGCCGGAAGTTGCGAGGCAGACACCGAGCTTGCCTGTCCATTTTGAGTAGGCGCACGCCATGAACGCCGCGGATTCCTCGTGCCGCACCTGAATGAAGCGGATGCGGTCCTGCCGCTTGCGCAGCGCCTCCATGATGCCATTGATGCCGTCGCCCGGCAGGCCAAAGATGATATCGACGTTCCAGTCGATCAGCGTCTCGATGAGGATGTCCGCGGCGGTCGGCATGTCTCAGTCCTTACCGCGATGCGGATCCCGCCGCCTGGCTGCTCTTGTTCGCGGTCTTGTCAGTCTTACGCTGGTCTTTGTTGCCGCCGCGATTGCCGCCATGCAACTCGTCGGAAGATTGAGCGGTCTTGCCGTCTTCCAAATTAGTGGCCATGCGCAAAGCTCCCTACATCCGGCCTGCCTAACCAGAAAGTCGGTGAGATGTTCCGTGCCCGAAGGCAAGGCCGCCTAGTCAGGTGCCGAAGGCAAACGTGTCAGTACCACCCGATGAGGCGCTGTTCGGCAGTCAGCGGCTGAACAGGCGAGGTGCGATCGAACAGACGAAGGCATCGAACTGCTGCGAGGCCGAGGATTGCATGTAGTGGCCGAGGCTGTCTGATCGCCAAAAGCTCTCGCGGCAGAGCTGGCCGATGTTCAGGTCGCGTCTTCGCAGGTCCCTATAGCCAGAGCGCAACGCCGCCCGGACCGTCCCCATAGGCGAACTCCTCGCACCCCTCGTCGACGATTTCTCGCGCGGGATTCCGCCTCAGTGGCGAAAGGACTCGTTCGTCGCGCACACCGCGGCGGGCGATGTGCGCCTCGACCATGCGGTGCCTGGCGTGCCGGTAGTCTGGGATGGCTCCTCGATAGCCTTAAAAAGACGGCAGGCTTAGTCGTCCTGCCTGCGCTTGTGGTGCTCGCTCTCCTGGTTTTCGCCGCGGATCATCTGGCGATCGTCCTTGTCGGTCAATTCCACGCCCTCGTCGCGTAGATTGGCGCCGTCTTGCCGCGCCTCGCGCTCCTGCTTGGATGTCTTCAGCTCATCCTCGGCATTGAAATCGTCGCCGGCATTGCTGGAGTTCTCGCGCTTTTCGATGATGCGCAGCTGCTGCTCGTGGGTCTTCCGGCCGGCCATGGCAAGGTGCCTCCTACTTGTTCGTGCGTCCGGTCTGGTCAGGGTTGATGCCGCCCTGAGGCGTGACGTCGTTCTCGACATCGCCTTCGAACGTATTGTCCCCATCGAGAGCATCGCTCTCGTCGAGCATATCGCCGCCCTTGACCGCGCCCTTCGAGGTGCCGATTCCCGGGTTGTCTCGCAGATCCTTGTCCGTGGGCTGTTTAGTCTTGGGGTGTTGGTTGGTCATGGAATTTCTCAGCGCTGGTTGAGCTTGGACGAAAGACGGTCCTGGCGCTGTCCAACTTCAACGTGGAGAAAATGTTCCGGAACATATTCGCTTGTCAGGTGCGCGTAAGCGGCCAGGCGGCCGCCGTCTCGGCTAGCGAAACTCCAAGCATGCCACATTACATCCCATTCCGAGGCGAATTGGCAGGCTAAAGTGAAAATCGAGACGGTCGAAAGCTTGCAAGGAGTGGGTGCTCTGTTCCGGTGGCGATCTCGGTTGCAAGCAGTTCGCCGGCAATCAAGCCAAGTGTTGCGCCGCTGTGGCTGAAGGCGACGTAATACCCCTCGATCTCCCGCAACTGGCCGAAGACCGGCTCGCCGTCTCCGGGGATCGGCTTGGGCCCGACACCGTAGCTCTCCAATTCCAATTTCGGATGACCGTCGAGAACATTCGACGCTTCGTCGAGAAGCCCCTGGATGGTCGATGCTTTTACGCGATAAGTCCCGTCCGGATTGACTACCACCTCTTTTTCCGACCAGGCAGAATCGAGCGCGAGGGCGCCATCAGGCGTCGGCCGGATGGCGACGCGCGGCGTGTTGAGCACGGCGCGTAGAGGCAAGTCGACTGGCTTGGTGCTGACCAGCAGCGCGATCGGTGTCCCATCGGCAATACGCTGACCGGCCACGGCAACCATTCGCGGCACATCCGCACCGGTCGCCAGAAGCACCGCGTTGGCGGCGAAGCTGATCCCGCTGGTGGTGGTGACGCCGGTGGCGCGGCCGTTGGCGACGGTGACGGTAGCGCTTCCGGCCTCGGTGACCACCTGGCCGCCCCGCTCCACGAATTCCGCGATCAATATTTCGATCAGCGACGGCAGGTCGACCCAGCCCTCGCCCGGGTTGAAGATCGCGCCTTGAGGCGTGACAGCGCTTGCGCAGACACCCGGCGCGACCAACCTTATGGCGTCCGCGGACAGATGCTGCGCATCATAGCCGAGACGTTTTTCGTGAGCGAAGACATCGGCGATCTCGTTTGAGGCATCGTCCGCATCCCACGTCAGGCCACCGTCGAAACGCAGCCAGGCGGCATCCGGGCATCGCGCCGACAAACTGCGGTAGCGGTCGATACCGATCATGCGCAGGCGATGATATTCAGCCGAGCGCCTGCGCGCCGAATTGATCCAGGCGAGCGAGCGGCCGGAAGCTCCCTTGGCGAGCGGTCCATCATTGACCAGCACGGTCTCGATGCCGAGCCTTGCAAGATGAACGGCCGAGGAGACGCCAAAAATGCCGCCGCCGACAACAACGACCTTGGAAACCTGATGTGATGCAGCCATGAGATATCTTTCACTGGTGGAGGTTGGTTTGGGCGGCCGTCTTGAAGGGCTCATGCGTGATCAAAGCACTTCGGCAAGGAAGTGCTTCAGACGTGGGCTTTTCGGCGTGTCGAAAATCGCTGCAGGCGTGCCGGCCTCGATGATGCGGCCTTCATCCATGAAGACGACCTGATCGGCGACCTTGCGGGCGAAGCCCATTTCATGTGTCACCACGACCATTGTCATGCCGCGCCGGCCGAGATCCGCCATGAGGTTGAGCACGCCCTTCACCAGTTCGGGATCGAGTGCGCTTGTTACCTCATCGAACAAGATGACCTCCGGGTCCATCGCCAATGCACGAGCGATTGCCACACGCTGCTGCTGGCCACCGGAAAGGCTCCCTGGACGGTGGTGTTTGCGGGTCGCAAGCCCGACGTCGGCAAGGCGCGCCTCGGCGATGCGCTCAGCTTCCTGTACAGGGAGCCCCTTTACCTTGGTCAGCGACAGCATGACGTTTTCGAGCGCGGTGTGGTCGGGAAACAGATTGAACTGCTGGAAAACCATCCCGACACGCCGGCGCAGTTTTTCAGGCTTCATCGCCAGGATGCTCGCACCATCGAGCAACACCTCACCGCCCTTGGGCTCGACCAGGCGGTTGAGGCAGCGCAGCAGGGTCGACTTGCCCGAACCTGATGGGCCGATCACGCATGTGACCGTGCCAGGCTTGACTGCCATGCTGACGCCTTTGAGAACATCGAGGTCGCCATAGGCCATGTCGAGATCGGTGATGGCGAGACTGCCGCCCTTGAAGCGGGGCAGCGCTGAGCGGGCATCAGAGCCGGCCTCCGAAGGTGCACTGCCGGTGGCGCCCTCCAGTTCGCTCACTTCGGCCAGGCCGCTGATGACGAGGCCGGCCTTTTGCTTTCCGACCCGCAGCGAGTTGTCGATGTAGTTGACCACATGGGTCAACGGCACGGTGATGACGAGATAGAACACGCCGGCCAGAAGCAATGGCGAGAGGTTTCCGGTGACCACTGCCTGGTCCTGACCGACACGGAAGATCTCGCGCTCCGAGGCGAGCAGACCGAGGAAGTAGACAAGGCTTGAATCCTTGACGTTGCCGATGAACTGGTTGACGAGGGCCGGCAAGACGCGGCGGATGCCTTGCGGGATCACGATCAGGCGCATGCCTTGGCCGTAGCTCATGCTGAGCGCCCTGCAGGCCTCCATCTGCCCGCGCTCGACGCTCTGGATGCCCGAGCGGAATATTTCGCCGATATAGGCGCCGGCGATCAGGCTCAGCGCAAGAATGCCGAGCGGAAAGGGCGAAGGGCCGAAGATTTCACGGCCGATGCGGGCAAAGCCCTGGCCTATCAGCAGGATGGTGACGATCGCCGGCAGCCCACGGAATATATCCGTGTAGACCCGCGCCGGAATGCGCAGCCAGCGCGATTGCGAGATGCCCATGACCGCCAGGATCATGCCGAGAATGACACCCAGCACCGTCGACGCGGCGGCGAGGATCAACGTGTTCTTCAATCCGATGGTGATCATGCTGGGCAGCACGTCCGCCATGGCCTGCCAGTCGAGGAAACTGCGCCGCAGGTTTTCGAGCCAGTTCATTTGCCCCCCTTTCGGTTGCGCTATTCACATCGTCCGCATCAAGGACGGCGGCGTAATCCGGCCGCCGGCATGAGAGCCAGCGGCCGGGTACGGTCTACTTCTTGGGAAGATACTGGTCGGGCATCGGCGAGCCGGGGAACCACTTTTCATAAAGCGTTTTCCAGGTGCCGTCCTGCATGGCCTCGTGAAGGGCGGTGTTCAGCGCATTGCGGAGCTTGTCGTTGCCCTTGCGCAGGACGAAGCCGGCCGGCGCGTCAAAGGAAGGAATATTGACCGCGATCTTCAGGTTCGCATAGCGAACGCCATAGTCCTTGGCGGCCTCGTAATCGAGGAAATGGGCATCCACTGTTCCATTGTTAAGTGCTGAAACGGCGGAGTTGTTGTCGGGGAATTTGACGAGATCGGTTCCGACAAAATTCTTCGCCGCGTAGATTTCCTGGAGCGTGCCTTGCACGACGCCGAGACGTTTGCCCTTGAGCCCGTCCGCCGACGTGATCGACTTGTCGGCGGTAAGCACGGAGAGATAGCCTGCGATATACCCGTCGGAAAAGTCGACGGTCTTCTTGCGTGCTTCCGTCGTGCCGATTGCCGCGACCGCGACATCGAAGCGCTCGTTTGCAACCGAAGGCATAAGCGCCGAGAATTCCTGGCCGGTGAAGATCACCTGGTCGGGCTTGAATCCAAGGCGGCTCGCCACGTTGCGGAACAATTCGATGTCGAAGCCGGTGAACGACCCATCGGCCTGGGTGAAAGCGTAGGGTTTGGCATCGCCCATGGTTCCGACGCTGATGACCTTCGCATCAATGAGGCCATAGGGATTGTCATCCGCGGCGGCCGCTCCTGAAACCAGCGCGGCGCCGACGCACATCGCCATAAGAGCCATTGCGCCGGTTCTGACCGGGCACATCAACGACTTGAGAATTTCTTTGCTGCTCATGTCTTTCTCCACTCTGAAGGTCTGTTCTTCTTGGTATTCCGTCGAGCCGCCATCTGGCGCCCCGACATGCCGTTGACGAGATTACGGTCCGTCACGCCTCTCGGCTCCACTCCTTTTAAAGAGACCGGTCTCATATTGCGTGAGACCGGTCTCTTTGTTAATCGTTATCGCCACGTTGACCTCCCGTCAACAACTCTTGTAGTCGTCATCCGATGAAAAGAACCGCCCCCAAGACCCCGTCGATAACGGTCAGCGACGTCGCCCGCGCGGCCAACGTTTCGAAAGCGACAGCCGCGCGCGTGCTCGGCGGATACGGCGTCGTCAGCGACATGATCCGCGCGGAAGTCATGGCCGCGGCCAAGGCCTTGGACTATCGTGCGAACGAGCTCGCCCGCAGCATGACGACCGGCCGCTCCGGCATCATCGGCGTGGTTGTCGGCGACATCGAGAACCCGTTCTTCAGCCTCGCGGTACGCGGCATCAGCGACGCGGCAAAGGCAGCCGGGTTCAACGTCATCCTGGCCAATTCCGGCGAGAAGATCGAGGCGGAAAAGGCGGCCGTGAAACTGCTCATCGGCAAGCGCGTCGACGGGCTGATCGTCACGCCGTCGGAATCGCGCGACATCGCGCACCTGCGCGATATCCACCGCTCGGGCCGACCGCTTGCCCTGCTGGATAGGGCGCTGGCAGATCTGGATGTCGATACGGTCACGACCGACGATCGCGGCATCGCCATGCTGGCGACCCGCTTTCTAGCCGATGCCGGCCACCGCAACATCGCCTATGTGACCGCGGTCGACGCCGAAGGGCACGAGTACCGCGATCTCGGGCAGATCTACACCTCGTCGGTCCGTGAGCGCATCGACGGTTTCCTCACCGTGTGCCGAGAGGCCGGACTTGATCGGCCAGAACGCTTTGTTCGCCTTGGCGCGACAAGCCCCACCGAAACGCGCAGGGTTGCCGGCGAGATGCTGTCGGCGCCGGATCGGCCAACGGCGATCCTCGCCTCCGACAGCGTCATTGCGCTGGAGATCTTCAAGGTGACCCGCGAGCGCGGCCTGCGGGTTCCCGACGACATTTCGCTCATCACTTTCCATGATGCGGACTGGACGAGCGTCACCACGCCGCCCATCACCGTTATCGACCAGCCCGTCTACGCGCTTGGCAAGAGCGTCGCGGAATTGCTCATCCGGCGATTGAAGGGAGATTCCCGCCCGGCGGAAAAGCTCATTTTGCCGACCGCCATCATTGCACGCGGATCCGTTGGCCCGCCCTCGAATGGAAAGCCGCAAGTGCGCCAAGCATAGGTGTGACGGCGATACGGCCCACATGAATACGTTAGAACAAGGTCGACGCACTCCGCTTTAAGAATGTACGTCGATCAACCCAGCAAGCACCCTGATCGCAATGCCGCGTCCACCGTCATCGGGACGGCACGTGCCGGCTCATGGTTTGAAGAGCGTGACGATGAGCCAGATGCCCGGCTACTTCTTGGGCCTGCCTGGCTTCAGGGCTGCCAGAAGATTGGTGATCCTGCCCGCCTTTCGGTTGCGGATCTCGGCCTCGTTCTTGCGGCGGACCGCGGCGCGGACAAGCCTGGCGCCGAGATAACGCAAAGGCTCGGGCGGCAGCGACATGCGCCGCTCGATGCCGACCAGACCACTTTCGCTCCAGCGATCCTTTCGCTCGAGCACCAGGCTCGCCAGAATGCGTCCGGCTATCGGCGTCTGCGCGATGCCGGTGCCGTTAAATCCCATGCCGTAGAAGATATTGGGATGATCGCGCAGGTGGTCGAAGACAGGAACGTGTTCAGGCACGCAGTCGATCGGCCCCGACCAGTCATATTCGATCGCCACACCGCGCAGCGACGGGTAGACCCGATGCAGCTCTCGCATATTGTCGCGGCCGTGCTCCGGGCTGCGGTTGAAGCTGGCGCCGAAATTTCCACTGAAGGCGACGTTGCCGCTGCCACGACCGAAGACCACCCTGCCCCCGATGGTGCGCTGGTAGTAGAGCACCTGGGCCTGGGAATCGCAGATCGAGGCACCGTCGCGCCAACCGATGCTGTCGAGCAGTTCGGGAACGGCGGCAGTGGCAATCACCTCGCTGCCGACGACATAAAGATGTCGCCGCAGTTCCGGCAGCGCGGAAAGCCAGGCGTTGGCGGCAAGCACGATTTTGTCAGCCCGTACCGCGCCATGCGCCGTGCGCACCGTGCATGTCATGCCGGGTTCGATGGCGAGGACCGGGCTGCGCTCATGGATGATGACGCCGCGTGCCAGTGCCAGCTTGCGCAATCCGATGGCAAGTTTGGCGGGATGGACCGTGCCGGCAGTGGTCTCGACGACGCCGACATAGGAGGCCGATGAACCGGTGCGGCGTTGAATGTCCTCGGCTGTCAGCGGGCTGAAACGGTTTTCTCCAACAACCGCCGTCAAGGCCACGGCGGTCTCCCAGGCGCCTTCCTGCGCAATGGAGCTTGCTGTCCACAACCATCCGTCCAGCCTCAGGTCCATGTCTATGGTGCCGTTTTGCTGCAGCGTCTTCAGCTCCGCGATCGATGCCACCGTGTCGGCGCACAGCAGGCGCGCTTCCTCGAGACCGACGACCGCACTGATCTGGTCGATTTCGGCGAACCATGAATGGACCTGACCGCCGTTGCGCCCCGAGGCCCCCGATCCGCACAGATCGGCTTCAAGGATCACCACCCGCGTTTGCGGCGCAAGTTCAAGGATCCGCAGCGCCGTCCACAGACCGGTATAGCCGCCACCGACGATCACCACGTCGGCGCGCTCGTCGCCTCGCAATGGCTCCGTCGCAGGGGCGGCGGCAATGTCCTGCAGCCAAAACGACCGGTCAGATGCAAGCGCGACCGCAGGCTGCCGCAAACGAACTGTACTCACGCTTGGGCTCCCTGCGCATCGACAATGAAGCTGGCATATTTGGCTGGCAGCCAATCGGGTATCGGACGCGGTCTCTGGGGAAACCCGCCAAGATGGGTGCAGGTCTGCGCCGCCGCGATCGACGCCCTGTGCAATGCCTCCAGGGCGCCGAGGCCGCCGAAATGGAAGCCGGCGAGGAAAGTGGCAATGAAACTGTCGCCGGCGCCACACGTATCCACGACATCGACAAGCGTCGCCGGCGCATGCACGACATTCGTGCCATCGTCGAAGTAGGAGCCGCGTCGACCACAGGTCAAAACTACCTGCCTTGCGCCGGCCGCCCTGAGCGCGCCCAGCGATGGCTCGATGGGAACATCGACATCGTCCGGTCCGGACGCAAACAAAAGCGGGACACCGTCGAGCGGCAGCGCCATATGGGCGGTCGATAGATCGATGCTGAACGGCACATGGTCCGCCACCAATCGTTGAACAAGGTGCTTGTTGGCGTTGGTGCCGAGATGCACCCAGTCGGCCGCGGCGATGACCGCATAATGCGCGGGCGCCGGCATGTAGTTTTCGCCCACACCGAAGGATTCGTGCAGGAACTTCCGGTCGCCGGATTCATCGCGCAGCAAGGTGACGGCCGTATCGCCGGGACGCCGTTCGACGTCGTCCGGAGATAGGCCGGCACCTTGCAGTTCGGCAAGCACCACGTCGCCTTCGGGATCGTTCCCGACGGCGCCGAAATAGCGCGCGGACCAGCCGTTGCGCCGCCATTGCGCCGCGACATTCAAGGCATTGCCGCCCACCGTCATCAAGTTGTTGGTCAAATAGGCATCAAGGCAATTGTCCCCGACCGCGATAAGCTTTTTCGACCTCATGCCGGCACCGTTGCGCGATCGATATACGGCGCGATGGCGCCAAGGCAGCGTGTCCAGGCTTTTACCGGATCGAGCGCGTAGGAGCCGTTGCCGAACGGCTCGAAGGTGAACTTACCGGCATAGCCGAGGCGCGCGAGTTCGCTGACATAGTGGTCGAGCGGCAGCGTGCCCTCCCCCCACACCAGATGCCCGCCTGGCGTGCCGTCGACCAGATGAACATGCGCCAGCCGCGAGCCGAACAGGTCGACATAGCCGGCCACGGTGTCGCCGGCCGTGGCCATGGCGACAGTGTCGAGCACGATATCGATATTGCCGGCGCCCACCTCATCCAGCATTTGGCGCAGGCCTGCCGCATTATTGACGAGGTTGCTCTCGAACCGCTGCAACGGCTCGAGCAGGCAGCGCACCCCGTTTGCGGCGGCGCGCCGGGCGATCTCGCCGATCGAACCGACCGCGCGGTCCCATGCCGGTTGCCGGGGTTCGCTCTCGTAGCCCCGGCCGGGCGTCAGGAAGAGATAGCGGGCGCCAAGCGCCGCGCAGATGTCGGCTGCACGCCAAAACCGCTCGATGCTGTCCTGGCGCAGTGCGGCGTCGCCGGAGGCAATGTTGATTGGATACAACACCTGCTCAGGCGTAAAGCACCAGGCCGACAGCTCGTTGTCGGCGAGTACCCGGCGAACGGATTCGACACGTGCGTCCGTGGCGTGGAACAGGTCCAGATGCTGGGCAATCCCCCACAGCTCGATCTCGCGCAGGCCAAAGCCTCGGATCGTCCTGGCGACCTCATCGAAGGGGAAGTGCTGGAAGCTGAAATTGGCTCCGATCAGCTGATGAGCAGCGAGCTGCGGCATGAAGGCTCCTTTCGGGAATTGTTATTTGCCGATGCCTTCGGCCAAGCCACGGATGAAGTAGCGTTGCGCGCCAAAGAACACGATCACGATAGGCAGCGCCGAGATCGTCATGGCCGCGAACACCACGGCATAGTTGGTCCCGTGGGTTGCCATGATCGACGTCAGTCCGACCGGCAGCGTCTGCACATCCGAGCCGCTCGTGAAGATCATGGCGAAGAGATATTCGTTCCAGGCGAACAGGACGTGCAGGATGACGCAGGAAATAATGATCGGCCGGCACAGCGGCAAGGTGATGCGCCAGAAGATCTGACCCTCGCTGGCGCCATCCATCGTCGCCGCCTCGTCGATGTCTTCAGGCAGATCCAGCATGTAGGCGCGGATGAGGAAGGTGGTGAACGGCACACGGAACGCCGTGTAGAGAATGATCAGCGCCCAGTAGGTGTTGTAGAGACCGAGCGCCTGCAACATCTTCACCAGTGGAATGATCGCCACCGTGGGGCTCAGCATCAAGCCGCCCAGAACGATGGCGATAACCAGCGGCTTTGCCGGCATCTTGGTGCGGGTCAGGCCGAAAGCCGTCCAGGCGCTGATCAGCACGGTGCATATGGCCGAAGCGACGGTCACCAGCACCGAGACTGTCACGTAGCCACGCACGCCCTGGTTCCACGCTTGCACGTAATTGTTCCACGACCAATGGGTGGGCAGGGCGAAGGGATCGCCGAAGATCTGCGCATTGTCCTTGAAGCCGCTCAGCGCCATCCAGATCAGCGGATAGATGACGACGACACCAAGGCAGACCAGGAATGAATAGAGCAACGTCCTGGCGATGACCGACCACACATTGACGTGCCGGCTGCGACCGGCTGCGACCATCGCACTCATAGCTGCACCCGGCGGCGCTTGGTGTACCAGAGCTGTGCCGCACCTGTGAGCATGGTCAACATGAAGATGACGGCGGCGATCGCCGCGCCATAGCCGAAATTGTCCTCGATGAAGGCCTTCTGGTAGAGCCACGTGCCCAGCACCTGGCTGCTGTTGTTGGGCCCGCCTGCGGTCATCACCATGACCTCGTTGAACACCTGGAACGCGCCCGTGATGGTGACGATGATCATCAACCCCGTCATTTCCCGGGTCAGCGGAAAGGTGATGCTCCACAGGCGGCGAAGAGGACCCGCGCCGTCGATCGTTGCGGCATCGTAGAGGTCGCGCGGGATCTTCTGGATGGCGATGGCGAACAGCAGCGTCGAATAGCCAAAACCCTGCCATTGGCTCATGGCGATGATGGCATAGATGGCGGTGTGCTCATTGCCGAGCCAAGGCATGACGAGCTGGCTCAGTCCAACACGGCTGAGCGCGGCATCCAGCAAGCCGATCTGCGGCTGGTAGATGAAATAAAACAGCAGGCCGGTCACCGTGATCGAGATTGCCGACGGCACGAAATAGACGGCGCGCCACAGCCGGCGCCAGCTTTCGCTTTTCAGGTCCTCGATAATGGCCGCCAGCAGGAACGCGCCGAAGACCTGGAAGATGACGGAGATGAGAGCGTAGAGGCAGTTGTTCCACAGCGCCAGCAGCACGACCGGGTCATGCAGCAGCCGGTCGTAGTTGGCGAGGCCGACATTGGTGACCTCGCCGGTGTAGATGTCCTGGTCGGTGGTGCTGACGATGAAATTGTCGACGATCGGATAATAGACGAACCAGCCGATGAGGATGAGCGCGATCGCCGCCCATCGCAACGACAACAGGTTGGCGAAGCAGGCCCGCCGGCTCTTTGGCCGTTGCGGCCTGGCGACGCCGATGTCGGCGCCGCTGTCCACTGTGTCCGAGGCCCTTGCCATGCTCGCCTGCTTTATTTGGCCGCGGATGCGGCTTTGCGCACCTCGTCCATCACTTGCTCGGGCGTCATCGAGCCGCCCGCCAGCGCCTGCAGGCTGGACAGCCAGACGGCGGCGACGCGCGGTGGGTTGGCCGTATCCAGCCAGGGCATGAGGTATGAGGCGGCGTTGATATCCTTGAGGCCATCGACCACAGCCGCGCTCATGTTCGATTCCGAGGCGCCGCCGATGGTGGCGCTCGGCTGGCCATAGGGTGGCGCAGACAAGACCTGCGCATTTTCCTTCGAGGTCACGAACTTCATGAAATCGATCGCCAGCGGGATGTTCTTCGATGCCGCATTGATCATGTAGCCCTCCGGCGCGCCCTCGATCGACTTGGCGTCACCCTTGGCGCCGGCGGGCACCGGCAGCCGGAAGAATCCGAAATCGGCGGGCTTTAACGCCGACTCCGGCGTGGCGGCCTGATCGAACTCGATGATTTCCTGGTAGTACATGGCCGACTGGGCGTTGGTGAAGGCCTGGAGAGCCGAGGCATAGGATGTGCCGTTAACGCCGGCGCCATCGGTGCAGCGCTCGATAAGCTGGCTGAACTGCTTGAGTGCTGCGATATAGCCTGGGTCGGTGTATTGGGCGGTGGCCGGATCGAAGTCGCGTTCCAGCGCTGCCTGCGGCACGTTGTAGGCGAGCAGCTGGCCTGCAAAGTGGATTGCCGGCCAGGCCTCCTTGTTGCCGAAGGAGATCGGTGTCACGCCGGATTTGCGGATGGCGTCGCAGCTGGTCAGCAATTCCTCGAAAGTGGCGGGTGCCTTGAGGCCGAGCTTGGCGAAGATCTGCTTGTTGTAACCCATGAACTTGGCATCCTGGTAAAGCGGAATGCCATAGAACTTGCCGTTGTATTCGAACGCCTTGACGGCGGCCGGAGACAGCGACTTGCCCCACTCGGTATCGGGACCAATGACGGGCGTGAGATCAACGGCGCGATTGCCGCGCACGAAATTGCCACCCCAGCTGCCTGTCCAGGAGAAATAGATATCGGGCAGCGAGTTGGAAGCGACCAGCGTCTTGGTCTTGCCCTTCACGCTGTCGTCGCTCTCCTGGATAAGTTCGACCTTCACATCCGGATGGAGCTTCTCATAGGCCTGTGCCAGGCTGACGAAATAGGGCGACAGCTGTTGCAGCCCGAACTTGGTCAGGACCGAAAGCGTGCCGGTGTATTCCACCTTGGCGTTTGGGTCGGCCGTGACAGCCGGCGAAGCGGCGGAACTGCCGCTTATCGACAACCCCAATGATGATACCGCGGCCACCGTGACCGCCACGACTTGCAGCGAACGTTTCATGGATAGCTCCTTCAGAGGTAAGAGGGGATCAATATTCCACGCGTTTGTAGTAGCGACGGGTGGTCAGCGGGTGGTTGCGCAGCACCTCGAGATGGGCGCTCAGCCGCTCGAGCAAGGTGGCGAGCAGAACCGGCGAGATCATGCCGCGGACCTTTGCGGAGGTGCCCGGCAACTTGACCGAGGCCGCGTCCAGCGTGCGAACGCGGTCCGTGTAGCGCTTGGCGAAGTTCTCGACCCGGTCGGCCAGGGGCCGAAGGGCATCTTCGCCCTTGAACACGAAAACGCTGACGCCCGGCTCGACCAACTCGAGCGTACCGTGGAAGAAGTCGGCGGCGTGCACCGGGCGGGTGCGAATCCACTGCATCTCTTCGAGGATGCACATGCCGTAATAGTGTGCCTCCGGCCACACCGAGCCGGCGCCGGTGAAGATGTGATAGGTATCGTCCTTGATTGTCTGGGCCAGTTCGGCCGCCCTGTCCTCAAAGGCAGCCTTGGCGTCGGCAAGCAGATCCGGCAGCAGTTTGAGTTCGGCGACAGTGCCATCAAAATCATCATATTCGCCGCGCTCTTCCAGCAGGGCCAGGACGATCAGCAGCGTCTGCAGGTAGAAGGATTCCGACGAGGTGTCGTCTTCGGCGAAGTTCGTGAAATTGTGGTCAGCCTCCCGTGCGATTGGCGTATCCGAATGGCCGGTGAGCGAGATCGTGCGCACGCCGCGTTTTTTCAGGAAGGCCATGAGCGCGACGCCTTCCTTGGTCGTGCCCGACAAGGACGGGATGATCACCACGGCCTTGCTGTCGAGACCGGCGGGCGGATCGATCACGACCTGCGCCGGATAGGCACCGCTCACCGGGAAGGTGGAGCAGCGCTGCGCCAACTCGATCGCGGGCAAGGTTAGAAGCTGCACGCCGCCGGTGCCCATGAAAAACAGCCGCTCGACGCCATCTGCCAGCAGTGTGCGCATCAGTGAGCGAACCTCACCTGCGACGGCGACGGCCCCGCTTTGGATCTTCACGAAGCGGTCCCTATCGAAGTTCAGCATGACGTTTTCCTTGCATTTCGCATGTTACAGGCCTCTAGCCCGCCTTAGGCGTCGGGGGGCCGTCTAGCTCGTTTTCCCAATGTGAGATCGATCTCACAAGCAATAATGGGCACGCAATTTCGCCAATGGCAAGTCCTTTAGACGAAATTCTCCGAACTCGAGGGGTTTGCTCTTTAGCGCACAGCGCGCCGGGCAACCGATCCGCGTACGATCAAGCGGGTCTGAAATCGGGTACGGCGCGGTGCAACCTTTTTGCCGGCAAGCCGCTCCAGCAGGTATCTGGCGGCGAGCGGTCCGATCTCGGAGATGGGTTGCGCCACGACCGTTATCTGCGGATCGGTGAACGTGGCGAGGTTGAAGTCATCGAAGCCAACCACCGACACATCATGCGGAATCGAGAGCCCCATTGAACGCAGGCCAAGAAGCGCGCCTTGCGTCATGAGGCTGTCCACCGTGAACAGTGCGGTCGGGCGATTGCGCCGGCTGAACAGGCGGATCGTGGCTTCGATGGCGTGCTCGACGGTCGAGCGCGATACGCCGATGAGCGCTTCATCGATTGCGATCCCATGCGAGTGGAGCGAGTTTTGGTAGCCAGCCAAGCGTTCCTGTGCCGTAAAGATGCGTGACTCGTCGCGCAAAAGACCGATCCGGTGGTGACCGTTGCCAACTAGATAGTCCACTGCCTCGCGTGCCCCGCCCTCGTTGTCGACGACGACGCTGTCGCATTGCAGGTCCTTTACCACGCGGTCGATGAGCACGATCGGTGCGCCTTCGCGGGCCAGTTGCACAATATGCTGGCTGTCGGTTGCAGACGTTGGGGCAAGGATGAAGCCGCGAATGCTGAGCGAGCGAAGGCTCTTAAGCAGTTCTTTCTCCTGTTCTACATTCTCCTCGCTGCTGGCAATCAGAAGATTGTGGCGGTGCTTGCGCAGTTCCACCTCTATGTCGTGCGCGATTCGGGCGAAGAACGGATTCTGGATATCGCCGGGCACGAAGCCTATGATCGGCAATTGTCCGCTGCGCAGCGCCTGCGCGACGAGGTTGGCCCGATAGCCCAGCCTTTCGGCTGCCTCAACCACGCGGAGCGCCGTCTCGTCGCCAACGTAACCATAGCTGTTGAGCGCCCGGGCGGCCGTGGCGCGCGACACCTTAGCCGCTGCGGCAACGTCCTTTAGTGTGATTCCTTTCTGGGCCACAGGTAACCGTCCTTCTTGGATCTGAACATTGCGTCAGATCATTCTCGGCTCGTCTTGCCGGCATCGTTGTGCGGCATATCGGACGATTCTCAAACTGCGAACATAGCTTTCGCAACTCCTTGCCACCTAATCGAGATACGCGCGCTGTTTGGCTATCTGGAAATTTGATCCACGAATGCACCTACATGTTGTGCAGTCAGTTCATTGCCTTGCACTGCCAGCATACGGCAATGAGTTCACGCCATGGTCCAGGCGGCCTCCCTGGCATCGATCATAACACCGATGGAGACGACTAGCCTTGCCGCCAAACTCGTCCAGCGATTGGAGGCGAGCTTTCAAAAAGGCCGAGCCAGACGCTCAAGGCCCGCTGCACGGAGAGCCACAGGCTGGGAGACTCTGAGCAAATCGGGAATCTGAGTCGCTTGCTCTGAACCGTCGGCATCATGCTGCTAACCGGTTTTGATCCTTCGGGGCTCCGCATTGGCAATAGCGACGAAAATGCTGTCGAGCAGACCCTTGTCGCGGAAGGAACTTGCCAAGCAAGGGCACCTCGGCCAAGTACGCAAACAACGCCCGGAGACGAGGCGCATCCGGCAGCACCCTTTTGGGGCCAGATAGAGACTCAGAAACCCAAAGCTTTCATCTTCCCGCTATTGAAACGGAGGACTCGATCGTGACGCGTGCGCCCGACCATCGCCAACGGTGGGCTCCAAACTGATCGAAACTTCTCGTCGACCTTTGCAAGGTGATTGATCATCGGGGAGACCAAAGCCGAAACACTGGGGTTGGTGTCTCCAGGGACGCTGAACGAAAGCTTCAGGGAAAATCCCAAATCTGCCGATTTCCCTGGCGCTGTCATTGCAACGATCGAGACAATCAGGGAGACCGGACCGGAGGCACGAGAGGCCGCGTCCTTCCGTGGGGTCGCTCCTCCAAACCGTTTGACGCAATTTAGAGATGTTGCCTTGACCCCGCACTAGCGTCTACTGCATCTGCTAGTAGGAGCGTCACGAATGGCGAGAAAGTCTGTCCGACGCAAGTCAACGATTTATGACATCGCGGTGGCGGCAAAGTTGTCCCCGACAGCGGTTAGTCTCGTCCTCAATGGCTCGTGGCAACAGCACCGGATCAAGGCGGAAACCGCAGCGACCATCCTCGATTGGGCTGAGCGGCTTGGCTATGCTGTCAACCTCAAGGCACGAGGATTGCGGCTTTCCCGATCCGGGCTCGCTGGAATGATCTTGCCACATTACCGCAATCGCTTCTTCGCCGGATTGGCCGAAGCCTTTGAAGCGGAATCCCGCGTCCACCGCTTGTGCCCGATCGTCGTCAGCACCCATCGCAATCCTGATAACGAGTTGAGTGTGACGGAAACCCTGCTGGCCCAGCAGGTGGAATTTCTCTTCCTTGCGGGCGTTCGTGACCCCGATCCGCTGAATGATCTGTGCCGGGCAGCGGGCGTCCGGTGCATCAACATCGATCTGCCAGGCCGCCGGGCTCCCTCAGTTGTTTCTGACAACTACGGGGGCGCCAAGGCGCTCACAGAGATCATTGTTCAGAAATTGAAAGAACGAGGGGGCTCCACCGAAGATCTCTTCTTCTTTGGCGGGGTCAGCGATGATGACGCAACACGTAGCCGTTTGCTGGGTTTTCACGATGCGCTGGCAGCGCATGGGATTGTTACGGGCCCGGGCACGATTGACTGCTGCGGATACGCACCGACCAACGCTGCTCGGTCTCTCGCTGCACGATACGCTCAGCTTGGGCATCTGCCCTCAGGTATGTTCGTCAACGGCGTGACCGCACTTGAAGGAACATTGCGGTTCACTTCGACGCTAGCCTCAAGTGAGCTTGGACGGGTTGTTGTCGGAAGCTTCGACTGGGATCCATTCGCGGCGCATTTGCCCTTCGATGTGACCATGGTCCGACAGAATGTCGAGGTGATGATTGCTGAAGGATTTTCGCTTCTGGAGAATTATTCGATAGACCACTTTCCGCTGGTGACCGTACCGACCAGCTTTGGGCGAACCGGAGAGCATGACGGCGCCCAAGAAGATTGGGATTCGGCATCCAAATCGAGCATCGACCACTAGCAATTCTTTGTCACGAGACATCGTTGCAGAAGTTCAACTCCGTTCATCAGCACCTCGGATCTGGGTAGCACCGCCTCCACCCAAGGCTCGCGGGGGATCGCATGTCCTTTCTACGGGTGCAGCCTGAGTGCGAAAGGGCGGATCGTTTACATCAATCGAGAAATGTTTTTAGACGCTGGTGGCGTGACCGCCTTGCTAAATCTATTTAGCACCTTGACCGCCCGGCATTCAAAGTCTTTTATGGCGCGTTCTGGGAGGAATGCGGCGCCGAGTGCGTCAATGCCGTCGGGCACAAAGGGGTGGGCCAAACAAAGCCGACATGGGCAATAGGCAACTCAAAAACTCGTCAATCAGGGAGGAATTAAATGTTAGCAAAAACTATACTCGCGGCAGCGTTCGGCGCAGCCCTTTCCGTCGCCACAATGAATGCTGCGCTGGCAAAGGACGTCAAGGTTGGAGTCGTCGTGAAGATCGGCGGCATTCCCTGGTTCAATGCCATGGAAACGGGAATAAAGGAAAAGTCGAAAGAGCTTGGCGACGACGGCTTCATGGTCGGGCCGACCAGCGCCGACCCGGCACTTCAGGTCCGCGCGATCGAAGACCTGATAGCTCAGGGCGTCAGCGTAATTGGCGTCGTGCCGAATGATGCAAACGTTCTCGAGCCGGTTCTAAAAAAGGCGCGCGACACGGGCATCAAGGTCATAACCCATGAATCGCCAGACCAGGTGAACGCTGATTGGGACTTCGAAATGGTCTCGGCCGTTGGTTTCGGTGAGGCCCATGCCAAGCTATTTGCCGAGAAAATGGGCGGCAAAGGCAAGTACGTGGTGTACGTGGGTTCTCTTACCGTGCCCGCACACAATGCCTGGGCCGATGCTGCAATCGCCTACCTGAAGAAGAACTTTCCCGACATGCAGATGGTTGGCGACAGATATGGCGTGGCCGAAAGCGCCGATGACAGCCGGAAGACGGCTCTGGATGTGCTTGCCGCCAATCCTGACCTCGGCGGCTTCCTGACGTTCGGCAGTCAGGGACCGATCGGCGCCGGACGCGCGATCGAGGAGCAGAAGCTTGGTGACAAGGTGGTTCTTGTCGGTTCATTCTCGCCTAGTCAAGGCAGCGCAATGCTCAAGTCCGGCATTATTGACGGCGGCTATATGTGGAATCCTCTGGAAGCGGGCAAAGTATTCGTAACGATGGCTGATTTTCTGGCGGGCGGCGGTGAAATCACCGACGGCATGACGATCGAAGGTCTGGGTGTCGTTCACCCTGACTTCAAAACCGGCACCATCATCGTGGACGCTGTGCAGCCTATCACGGTCGAAACTGTCGATGGTCTTGCAGCCCTAGGGCTTTAGATGGCGGACCATGGCTGGCGTGCCGGGGTGGCAGATCAATCCCGGCACGCCCCATCCTTGTCATTTCAGAAGGGCCCGCCGTGAACCTCGTCGCGTCTACGACGCAGGACCTCCCATCGGTTCTGTCGTTTAGCAACATAAGCGTCACATTTGGTGGCGTTAGAGCCCTCCAGGATGTCGCCTTCGAGGTTCTCCCGGGTGAAGTGCAATGCATCGCCGGTGAGAACGGCAGCGGCAAGAGCACCCTGATCAAGGTAATCACCGGCGTTTGTCAGCCGCTAGCCGGCGCAAACATGTCGATCGCCGGAAAGTCTGTCGACATCATGTCGCCGGCTGCGGCGCGCAGCGCCGGGGTGGAAGTCATCTGGCAGGACCTCGCACTGTTTCCTGAAATGACAGTCGCGGAAAATATCGGGATCAGAACTGTCCTCGGCAAAATGCCTCGGCTCGTCGATCATTCGCGCATTCGCGAGGTGGCGCGAGGGCTGTTGGCGCGGCTTGGCGCCGACCTCGATGTCGACGCGCCTCTGCGTAGCTTTGCAATCGCCCAACGTCAGATCGTCGCCATCGCCCGGGCGCTCGCCGGCGATGCGAAGGTTATTTTCATGGACGAGCCCACATCGTCGCTTACTCAATCGGAAACAGACCGGTTGCTCGCGATCGTTCGAACACTCTCGAATGAAGGCATGGCCATCGTCTTCGTCAGCCATCGCCTTGCAGAAGTTCTGGAGATCTCAAGTCGCGTCACCGTTCTGCGCGACGGTAAGGTCGTTGGGGTGTTCCCGACCGCCGGAATGACCCAATCACGCCTAACCGAACTAATGACCGGCAAGACTTTCGACCAAACCGTGAGCACGAGAAACCTTAGTGGATCACCCGTCGTGTTGAAGATCGACCGATTGACCCGCGCAGGCGACTATGACGACGTTTCGCTGACAATACGGCGCGGTGAAACGCTTGGCCTGACCGGGCTACTCGGCGCCGGTCGCACAGAACTCGCGCTTTCGATTTTCGGCATGCTGCGCCCAGACCGCGGCAGCATCTCACTTAACGGGACGGTTCTTCATCTGAACTCCAACCGCGACGCAATCCGGGCAGGTATTGGCTACCTCTCCGAAGACCGCTTGTCCCTTGGTCTCATACAAGCTCAGTCCATCGCCGACAACGCCGTTATCCCGGTGCTCGACAAGATCCTTGATCGAGGGCTGATCTCCTCGGAGAAGAAGGATGCGCTCGTCAATCATTGGATCGAGGAATTGGCGATAAAAATCGGGCGGCATACGGATGCGATTTCCACACTCTCGGGCGGCAACCAGCAAAGGGTGGCCATCGCCAAATGGCTGGCGGTCGGCCTGAAACTGATCATTCTTGATTCGCCAACCGTGGGGGTGGACGTTGGCGCGCGGGCCGGCATCTTCGAGATTGTCGCCAAGCTCGCTGCCGAAGGCCTGGCGATTCTGCTGATATCCGATGAAGTGCCGGAGGTCTATTTCAACGCCGATCGCATCCTCCATATGGCCGCGGGCAAGATAGTCGCCGAATACGACCCGCACGCCATCTCGCTCGGCGACCTGGAAGCTGCCGTCTATGCGTAACCGCGGCAAGCTCTTCCGGGCTCATCCCACCGAGACATGGCTCGTTGTGGTTCTTCTCATCATGAGCGCAGGTCTCTCCGTTGCGAGCGACAAATTCTTCACCATTGCCAATCTCTTCAACCTGCTCAACACAAGCTCGACAAATCTGATCTTCGCGGTTGGGCTGCTGGTGGTGTTGATCGCTGGGGGCATCGACATCTCCTTCGCTGTGGCCGCGTCAGTGGTTCAATACGTCGTGGCGCTGGCTCTAGCCCAAATGGGAGGTGGTGATTGGTTCATCGGCCTCACCTTGGCGGCAATTGTCGGGATCGCCCTGGGTGCGGTGAACGCCGGCCTCATCTACTATTTCCAGATCATTTCAATCGTTGTCACCATCGCCACCTTCAATATTTTTTTCGGCCTGCTGATGTTCTTCACGCACGGTGTATCGATCTACAATCTGCCTGCATGGTGGACGCATCGCACTGTGCTTTTCGAGTTCCAACAGGCGAATGGCAATTGGGCCGAGCTAACACTGCCGGTTGCGATCATGGCGGTCTGCGTCGCCGCCACCTGGGGACTTATCCGGTATACCACCACGGGACGGCAGCTATACGCTTTTGGCGACAACCCGGAGGGCGCCCGTCGCCTCGGTATCAACATCGCGGCGATGCACTTCATTGCCTTCGGCTGGCTTGGTTTGATGGCCGGGATCGCGGGACTTGTGCAGGTGCACTATTCCCAGGAAGTCGTGCCCAACGCATTGGTGGGGCGCGAGCTGGACGTGCTGGCAGCGGTAGTCCTTGGCGGTGCCAGACTGGGTGGCGGGCGCGGCACCGTGCTCGGTTGCATCCTTGGCGTGTTTCTTGTGTCGGTGACGCAAAACGGGCTGAACCTCCTCGGCATCTCGCCCTATGCTTTCAAGATGATCGTCGGGGCGATCATTCTGATTGCCATCACGCTGTCCAACGCCCCGCTCGGGCTCATCCTCGCGGGCTTGCGGCAGAGGATGGGTACATGACGCAGCGCGTGCTCGAAACTGGAGCCCTACGGCATGAATCCTTGAGCCGTCTTGCCAGCAAGCTGGGCGCCGAGAATATCGGGCTTTTGCTGGCATTGATTTTGGTGATTGGATTTTTCGGGTCTCTCTCGCCGCGGTTCCTGTCCAGAGCTACTTTTGAATCGGTGGCCTTCCAGTTGCCTGAACTTGGACTGCTTACGCTCGCGATGTTGATGCCGATCATCTCGGGCGGTATCAATCTCGCCGTGACGTTCACGGCCAATCTCTGTGGCCTCACGCTCGCCTGGGTTCTTCAGGCCAACGGAGGACCGGACGCAAGCATCTATGCCTTTCTACTCGGTTCCGTTCTTGCGGTCGGCGTTGGCACGGCAAGCGGCTTGGTCATGGGCCCGGTGATAGCCTATACCGGCGCGCACCCCATCCTCGTTTCGCTCTCGGTGATGATTTTCCTGCGCGGCCTTGGCGAGTTTCTGACCCGCGGCGCCGATATTTCGGGCTTTCCCGAATTCATCCAGCCCCTGGGCCACGGCAGCATCGTCGGCATTCCTGTCCCGCTGCTGATACTGCTCGGCGCAGTCATCGTCTGGCATGTCTTGATGACCCGAACCAGGCTTGGTTTTTCAAACTATATGGTCGGCTCCAACATCGAGGCGACGCGCTATTCCGGCATCTCGACGCGACGCGTGATCATTCTGATCTACGCGCTGTCTGGCGCCATGTGTGCGTTGGCCGGCATTATCATGATGGCACGATTCAATTCCGTCCGTGTCGGCCATGGCGAGTCCTATGTGCTGATTACGGTGCTTGCCTGCTTCTTGGGCGGGGTGAATCCGTTTGGCGGCTTCGGCAAGGTCGTTTCGGTCTTCCTAGCCCTCATCGTTTTGCAGTTGCTTTCTTCGGGACTGAATCTCTTGGGCGCCAGCCAGCACCTGGCCACAGCCATTTGGGGCATCATGCTGATCGGCGTCATGATCTTGCGGTGGGCTGCCGGGCAGCTCAATTTCATGAGGATAATACGATGAAGGGTTTTGGCGTTCATACCAGCATGTGGACGAGTGGTTGGTCCGTAGAGGGCGCCGAGCACACTGTAGCGGCGGTGAAAAAATACGATCTCGATTTCATCGAAATTTCGCTGGCCGATCCATTTTCTTGCGATGCCGATCACACCCGCAAGCTGCTGGCGGCAAATGGCATGCAGGCGGTGTGCTCGCTAGGGTTGCCCGAATATGCGTGGGCATCGCGCCACCCACAGGAGGCGATTGACTTTCTCAAGGTGGCTATCGACAAGACGGCCGACATCGGAGCCCAGGCGCTGTGCGGCGTAATCTATGGCGGCATCGGCGAGCGTACTGGCGTGCCACCTACCCAGGACGAACTTGATAACGTTGCGAAAGTGATGACGTCCGCCGCCGCGCAAGCCAAGTCTCGCGGCGTCGAACTCGGTGTCGAAGCCGTGAACCGCTACGAGAACCACATCATCAACACCGCGGCTCAGGCGGTGGCTTTGATCGAACGAGTGGGCGCCGACAATATGTTCGTGCACCTTGATACCTACCACATGAATATCGAGGAAAAGGGCATGGGCAACGGCATTATCACCGCCCGCGATTACCTCAAATATATCCATCTCTCCGAGTCTGATCGCGGCACCCCGGGCGAGGGCAATTGCAATTGGGATGAGACGTTCGCGACGCTGGCCGCGATCGGCTTCAAGGGCGGGCTCGCGATGGAGAGCTTCATCAACATGGATCCGCGTCTGGCGTTTGGCCTCAGCGTGTGGCGTCCGGTGGCCGAGAGTGAAGCGGTTGTGATGGGCAACGGTCTGCCGTTCTTGCGCAACAAGGCACGGCAGTACGGGCTGATCGCATAAGTTACATCACCATGCGAGATCGAAACTCGGCACATCATGAGCCGACTGCATCGACATTGCGGCGACTGCCTTCGAAGCAGGAGCCGATCGAGAGGCAATATTGCGGCGTTTTAGATCCCGGCCTTCGGCTGCCCCCCGGGCGCAAGCAGCCAACCGGTCGGCGATCGCAACTGCCGCGAACATCTATTTCACCGGCTCGGGCATCGCAGCCCTACCTTCGGCGGCCGCGAGCCGGCTCCGACCCGCTCACCCAACTCGATGGCGACGCCCTCACCGACCGCGGTCACGGTGCCCGAGAGTTCATGCCCCATGATGCGCGGATAGGCCAGGTAGGGAGCTTGCCTTCAAAATATGGTAGTCGGTCCCACAGAGTCCGACATGGCTGATGCTGACCAGCGCCCATCCGGCTTCCGGCTGGCCGGGCGGCGCGGCGTGAATCACCTCCGCCGTTGCGGCAAAGATGCTTATCATGTTAAGGAAGACGCGGCGCTGCCGCAGCGTCACAATCCCGCGACAAGACGGGAACAATGAGAATGTGGAGGAGACTATGACCGCCCACCACGTGAGCGTCGCCGATGGCGAGGCTTTCCTATCCGCGTCGCGGATGCTGTTCGGCCCGATCACCCAGCGTTTCTCGCGCGGCGAGGCGCCGTCGCTGCCGAAGCTCGTGTCCGTGCATCTCGGCTCCTGTCGGCTCTCCGAGATCAAGGCCAAGTCGCATCTCGTCGTCAGCGACCGCACCTTCTGGCGTAGCTTCGATCCCGATGCGATCAAGATCCTGATGCAGCTCAGCGGCCGCAGCCGTTTCGAGCAGAAGGGGGTCGCGGTCGATCTCGGCCCACGCGCTGCGATCATCTATGATCCAATGCGCAGCTATTCGCTGCAAAACCTGTCGGATGTCGACCAACTCATCCTGCAGGTGCCGCGCTCGACTTTCGGCGACGGGACGTTGACGCGTCTCTCGGCGCCGGTGCCGTTGCCCGGCAACGACGATAGCCTTACCCATATCGTTTCCGGTCTGATGCAGATGGCGATCGGCACCGCGCACAAGCTCGACGACGCCAGTTGCCGCCGTGTCGGAGAAAGCCTTATACAACTCGTCAACGGACTGATCCAGGCAAGGCCGACGGCGCCGGAGTTCCGCCGCTCGCCGCTGGAAGCGCTGCGTGAACGCATCGTCGCCTATATCGACGCCAACCTGGCGCGTTCAAACCTGTCGGCCGAGGACATAGCCCGCCACATGGGCTGCTCCCGCCGCTATCTGCACCGCGCCTTCGAAGGCGAAGGCACCACACTGGAGCGATTCGTGTGGGATAGACGGCTGGAGCGCAGCAAGGAGGAGCTGCTGTCGCCCGCCCGCGCCTCAGCCTCCATCTCGGAAGTCGCGTTTGCCTGCGGGTTCAATTCTAGCGCACATTTTTCGCGGGCGTTCAGAAGCAAGTATGATGTTGCGCCGAGAGACTTGCGGGAGCGAGTGCGAATGGTGGTGGTGCATTAGGAAGGTGCTGCTAGCCGTACCTTTATCGGATACCGCAAACTGTTTTGCACCCATATACGGGCACATTTTATCTCACCTTCTCAAGGACTCTCACTCCCGACCTGCAGCGCTTACGTCTCAAAAGGGCTATACTCAGGCCTCAAGCTGTCTGCGCCCGGCCCGCAAAACTCCGCATCAGCCCCTTCGGCAAGAACAGCATCGCCAAGATGATGGTCAGACCCGAAATCACCGGGTGGTAATCCGGCACCACTATGCGCGCCAGGTCGAACACCGCGTACATGACGAAGGCACCGAGGATCGGGCCGAGCACGGTGCCGGTGCCGCCGACCACAGTCATCATCAGCGGCAAAAGCATCCAGTCAAGGTCAAAGACGGAGTCCGGGCCGACATGGAAGATGTAGTAGGTGTACAGGCTGCCGGCGACGCCGGCGATAAAGGCGCTGCCAGCAAAGGCGGCGACCTTGACCCTTAGCGTGTCAATGCCGTTGGCCGATGCCGCCATCTCGTCGTCGCGCACGGCGACTAGCGCCAGGCCGTAGCGCGAGCGCATCAGCAAGCGGATGGCAAGCGCCGTGCCCACCATCAGGCCGAGCCCGACCAGATAGTGCGGCAAGAGCGTATCGAAGGTGCCGGCGGGCGCCACGACGCCGAAGGCGCCGCCGGTGAAATCACCGCCATTGATGAACATCACCTTGACGATCTCGCCGAAGCCGAGCGTGCCGAGCGCGAAATAGTCGCCGCGCAGCTTTGACAGCAACGGCAGGCCGATGATGATGGCGGCGACGGCCGCGACCAGTCCGCCCAGCATCATCGTCGCCGGGTCGAAATAGTAGATCCGCGGATAGGCGTCATAGAACGAGCCCCAGAGATAATTGCCGCTCCACAGGATGGCGGTGGTGTAGGCGCCGAGCCCGAAGAAGGCATGGTTACCGAGGCTGATCTGGCCGCCGAAGCCGGCAACGAGGTTCCAGCCTTGCGCCATGGTGGCGTAGATGAAAACGAAGAACAGGAGCGAAAAGGCATAAGAATCGATCGCGCCGGGCACGAGCGGCACCAGCGCGAGGGCCGCGACCACAGCAATTGCGATCCCAATCCAGAATTGTTTCGGCAAGGCTTTCTTGATCATGACGCTCAAGCCTTCTTGTAGGGCCGGCTGAACAGGCCTTCCGGCTTGAACATGAGCACCGCCAGGAACACGCCGTAGGCTATGGCGTTGGTCCAGCCGCCCGAGATGAAATACTGCACATAGGCTTCGATCAGACCGAGGATGATGCCGCCGGCAAGTGCGCCCGCTACATTGCCGATCCCGCCCAGCGCCAGCGCCACCAGCGCCTTGAGGCTGAAGATGAAGCCGGCGAACGGGTTGAACGGGAATGTCGTCGCCACCGCGACCCCGGCCGCTCCGGCAAGCGCTATGCCGATCGCGAAGGCGATGGCGTTTACGCGGTGCGGGCTGATGCCCATCAGAGTCGCCGCCTCAATGTCCTCGGAGGCCGCGCGCACCGCCTTACCAACCAATGTCTTGCGCAGGAACAGCACCACCAGGCCGGTACCGGCGAGCGCAATCACGAAGCCCATCGAACGGGTGAAGGAGGTGCGCACGCCCAAAATCTCGATGCCGCTCGCCGTGTAGGAGGTGACGATCGCCGCGGTGTTGCCGCCCCAGATAACCGTCATCAGGTTCTGGATCAGGAACATCAGACCGACCGCGATCAAGAGCGAGATGTTGCGGTCCTCCGCTGCCGCCGCGCGGCGAAACAGGCCTTGGTAGACCAGCCAGCCGACAACGAGCCCGACGGGCACGACGATCAGCAGCGACACGAAAGGGTCGATGCCGACGCCGTAGAACAGCGCTCGTACGAAATAGGCGGACAGGATGATCATCGCGCCCTGCGCCAGAAAGATCAGCCGCATGGTGCCGAAGATGAGGCTGAGGCCCACCGCCGCAACGCCGTACATGGCGCCACCCAGCGCGCCGTTGAGCGACAGTTGCAGCAGGATTTCGGGAGGCGGAATGTTCTGCATCATTGCACCTCCAATACGCCCATATAGGCCTTCTGGATTTCGGGATCGGCGATGAGCTCGGCACCGGTGCCTTGCATGGCAAGCTCGCCGGTTTTCAGCACAAAGGCGTAGTCGGCGACCTTCAGTGCCTGATGGATATTCTGCTCGACCAAGAGGATGGTGACGCCCTGCTTGTGCAAGGTCTCGATCAGAGCGAACATCTGCTGCACCACGATCGGGCTCAGCCCCAACGACGGTTCATCGAGAATCAGCAGCGACGGGTCCGACATGGTGGCGCGCGCGATGGCCAGCATCTGCTGCTCGCCGCCGGAGAGCGAACCGGCCTTCTGCCCTGCCCGCTCCTTTAGCCGCGGAAACAGCGTGTAAGCTTTCTCCAGCGACTGCTTGAAGCGCTTCCGAACTTTGGGTTGGAAGGCGCCGAGTTCGAGGTTTTCCAGCACCGTCATCTGCCGGAACAGGCCGCGCCCTTCCGGCACATGCGCGATGCCCATCTTCGCGATCTCCTCCGGCGCCTTGCCGGCCAGCAGCGCGCCAGAGAGGAAGATCTCGCCGCGCTTCGGCTTCAGCAGACCGGAGATGGTCTTCAGCAGCGTCGTCTTTCCCGCGCCGTTGGCGCCGACAATGGCGACGATGCTGCCGGGCTCGACGTGGATCGACACGCCCCACAACGCGCCGACGTCGCCATAGGCGACTTCCACGTTGTTCACTTCAAGCAGCCGGTTCGCCAAGATAGGCCTCTATCACTTTGCGGTTGGCAACGATCTCGCGCGGCGTGCCGTCGGCGATCTTCTCGCCATGGTCCAGCACGATTACCCGGCTGCACACCTTCATGATGGCATCGACCTTGTGCTCTACCCACAGGATCGAGACCCCCTTGTCTGTGCGCACGCGGCGAATGACATCGACCATGCGCTGGATCTCGGTCGGGTTCAGCCCCGCCATCGGCTCGTCCAGCAACAGCAGCCCCGGGCGGGAGGCGACGGCTCGCGCGATCTCCAGCAGTCGCCGGTCCGACAGCGTCATGTGTGCAGTGCGGATATCGCGCTTGCCAGTCAGCCCGACCAGTTCAAGGGCCTCCTCGGCGGCTGCCGTCGCATGCTTGACCCGGCCGCCGGAGCCATAGACGGCGCCAACCATGACGTTCTCGAAGGCGGTCATGGTCAGGAACGTGCGCACCAGCTGGAAAGTGCGGGCAATGCCGAGCCGGCAGATGCGATGCGGGGCCGTGCCGGTGATGTCCTCGCCACGGAAGCGGATACGGCCCTGGGTTGGGGTGTAGAGCGCGGTAATTACGTTGAACAGTGTCGACTTGCCGGCGCCGTTGGGACCGATCAGGCCGATCAGCTCATTGGGTCCGACGGCGATGTCGATGTTGTTGAGCACGACAAGCCCGCCGAACCGCTTCTGGATCGCCTCGAGGCGAAGCAAGGTCTCGTCAGGCTGCATCGTGTGTTTCCGTTTCTCCAGGGGAAGCTGTCCATGCAATCTGTCGAGGTCAGCGCCGCCCTCGTCGCCCCGCCGCCCTTCTCCCCGCGTACGACGGGGGAGAAGGGGCGGGCGGCAACGTCGGAGCCCGTGCCCTCGCCGCTCAGCGCTTGTCCCAGGCCGGCGCCGGCTTGTAGGTCCAGTTGCCATTGGGGAAGATCAGCTGGTGCTTGCCTTGCCACCATTGCGTGGCGACGCTGGGGATCAGGGCAAAGCCTGTCTGGTCGAATTTGAGATCGCCGACGACGGTGTCCTTGAATTCCTGGTTGAAGATCACGTCATGCAGCGCGGCGGCATCGGTGGTTCCCGCCTTTTCGATCGCCTGCGCCAGCACCTGCGCATTAGCGTAGAAGGCGCCGACTGTGACGGAGTCCTTCTTGAATTCGGCCTCGTAGCGATCTCCGAGTTCCTTGGCGCCTCGATAGGGATAGCTCGACGACCAGAAACCGTCAGTCATGATGTAGTCTGAATCCGCTCCGAGCGCTTCGTGGAACTCGCCCGTCCAGGTGCCCTTCCAGCCATGCAGATAAGGTACGGAGAAGCCGAGCTCCTTCATCTGGCGCAGCAGCGTCACAGTGTCGGCCGGCGAGCCGAACACCAGCATGGCGTCGACGTTGGCGGCCTTGAGCTTGGTGATCAGTGCCGAGTAGTCGGTGGCCCCGATCGCCCAGGGATCGTCCACGGCGAAAGTGTAACCATATTTCTTCGCAGCCGCCTCGAAGGCGCCGCCAAAGCCCTTGCCGTCGGGCGAATCCTCGGTGACAAGAGCCGGGTTCTTCGGCTTCTCATTGGCCGGCAGCTTGTTCCAGATCTCGAATGGCACTTCGGCGCCCGGCCCCGGGTGGAAGAAGAAGAGGGCCGAATATTTGAGCTTCAACGGCTGCCACTCGAACGGGAACGCCGTCGTGATCATGTAGAACTTCTTGTATTTCTCGGCGACGATGGCACCGGCGATGTTCATCGGCCCGGAATGGGTCGATAGCAGCGCGTCGACCTTCTGCACCTTGATCAGGTTTTCCAGCGCCGAGGCGACCTTGCCTTCCGAGCTTTCGTCGTCGGCGACGACGAGGCGCACCGGCAGCTTCTTGCCGGCCGACTTGAGCATGATGCCGCCAGCCTTGTTGATATCGGCCACCGCTTGCTCATAGGCCCATTTCTGCTCCTTGCCGTCGCCGGCCAGCGGCCCGGTCAAGGAGATCGGCGCGCCGATGACGATCTCATCGCCGGCGGCATTCGCGACCCCTGTGACGCCGGCCGCAACTGCGGTCGCCAGCACCAGGCCCGCCAGAATTGCCTTCAGATTTTTTCCCATTGCATCCTCCCAGGTTGTTTCATCGGCCAGACGCATCGGCGCCCGCCCGCATGCCTCAGACCGTCGCTGCCGCGACCAGTCTGGTGTCGGTGAATTGCTCGAAACTCACGGCTTTACCGTCGTCCATCTCCCAGACATGGACGACGCGCGCGGACATTGGCTTGCCGGTCTTCCTGTAGGTGCCCGAATAGGTGCCGATGCCGACGATTGTGGCGCCGCCATCGACCAGTCTTTCGAGCTTCAGCGTGTAGCCGTCCCACTCCTCGCCGATGCGCTTGAAGACCCCCGCTATGATGGCGTCGGGGCCGACATAGGTGCCGGCATAGGGGAAGCCCGCCATTTCGGTCCAGGCGGTGCGGCTGGTGATCGGCGCCATCATCGCGGCCAAATCCTTGGCATCGGAGCCGGCGTAATGAGCCTTGATCGCTTCGTAGTTCTTGTTCATCGCGTTCTCCCGCACGGTCAGACCGGCGCCTTGCCTTCGTCATAGACGGTTCTGGATTTCTTCTCGATGTGAGCGCCTGCCGGCTTGTTCTCGACCTTGCCCAGGCCGGTCACGCCGAGGAATTTCCCGGTCGAGCGCATGACGTCCCAATTGTAGAAGAACAGCGAGGCGACCGGGATGATGAACTCGCGAAAGCCGAACACATATTGGTTGTCTGCAAACTTCCAGGTGGTCGCGAGGTCGACGTCGCCATGGCCACGCTGGATGCCGACGAGGTTCTGCCAGCCATAACGCTCGGAGCTCAGATAGATGTGCTCGTAGACGTGGTTGGGGCTGTAGGTGTAGTGCGCGGTGAGCCCGATCAGGTCCCGGCTCGGCGCCGGCTTGATACCGGTCGGCGCCTTGCCGGGATCCCCGAGTACGCCGGCCGACCAGGTCTGCGCGACGAGCGGCTCGCCGGGCGCTTCGCCTTCTTCACGCACCCGTTCGCGCACCGACAGCACCCGGCGCGTGCTGGTGTTCACGACGTAGGCCTCATCCTCGGTCGGCCGGGCGGCGAAAGTCATGTTGATGAAGAACACATTTGCGGCGACTTCGAGCGCCTCGTACCAGTCCGCCCCCGCCTCGCTACCCTCGCTCCACGCCACCGTGTCGGCCGACGTGAAGGCAAGGTCGATTGTTCGCCCGGTGTCCAGCGTGATCTTGAAGGTCTGGCCGCGCAACGCTGACGTCGTCGCCAGCCGGTTGGTGGCGATGCCGGCGGCGAAATCATCGAAATGCTTCCAGTCCGCCGGCCTGTTCTGGTCCTTCATCGCACTCTCCCAATCAATCGACAAAAGCTAATGTCGGCAGGTCGACGACGGTAGCGCCGCCGTCGACGGTCAGGATCGAACCGTTCATCATGGCCGCCTCGCTCGAAGCGACGAAGCAGATAACGTTGGAAACCTCTTCCGGTGTCGCCGGACGGCCGAGCGGCACATCCTTGGTCACCAGACGGTAGGCCTCGTCGGTCGAGCCAAGTCCGTGTTTCTCGACGATCAGCGCCATCTGCTCGTCGGCCATGTCGGTTGAGACCCAGCCCGGGCAGATGATATTGGTGCGCACGCCCTTGCGGCCATAGTCGCGCGCCAACGATTTGCCGAAGCCGATGCAGGCATGCTTCATGGTGACGTAGCCGGCAGCGTCCGGGCCGGCAAACAGCCCGGCGATCGAGGCAACGACGACGATGTTGCCCTTCCGCGCGAGCAGGTCCGGCAGGCATTCGCGGGCGCAAACGAAAGCGGTGTCGAGATTGGTGCGCGTCGCCAGGCTCCAGGTTTCGTCGCTCATCGAAATCGTCGGGCCGACACCATGGCCGCCGGCATTGGCGACGAGGATATCGACCGGTCCAATTTTTTCATGCACTTCGGCAAGCGCCGCACGCACCGCCTTCGGATCGGCGGCATCGCCCTGCACCACCAGACCGCCAATATCCCTGGTGACGGCCTCCAGCGGCTCGCGCCGCCGGCCCATCAGCACCACCTTGGCGCCGTCCGCCGCCATGCGCCTTGCGACCGCGGCACCAATGCCGGTGCCGCCGCCAGTGATGAAAGCCGTCTTTCCGGAAAATCGCATGGTTCCATCCCGATTGGTGCTGTGCCGGCTGCGCCGATCTTCGCTGGGCATAGTGCGGCATCAGCCGTTTCGCGTCTTGTCCAAGCGGGAACTTTGTTTTGACTGAGCGCGCACTTCGCGCCTCGTCCATTGATGCCGCGCGACCTCTCGGCCGCGCGGCAGCCGCCACCCCCGCAAGAGCAATTCCAGGAAAGTGTGAAGCGGTTTTCCCGGGGAAAGTGCGTAGCGCTTCCCCTGGGGAATTGCGCCAAACAAAGAAGGGGCCTATTTCTTCACCGCTTCGAGATCGATGACGATGTCGACATCCGGGCCGAGGCCGAAGCCGGCGGCAGCCTTGGCCATCGGGAAATCCGCGGTGCTGATCTTTCCGGTGGCCGTGAACGCTGCCTTGGTCAGCGTCGCATCCCAGGGCGCCGGCGCCTCGTTGATCAGCGTCACGTCGAGTGTGATCTCCTTGGAGACGCCGCTGATGGTGAGATTGCCGGTCACCTTGCCGGTCTTGTCGCCGACCTTCTCGATCTTGGTGCTCTCGAACAAGATCGCCGGGAATTCGGCGGCGTTGAAGAAGTCCGGGCCTTTCAGGTCGCTGTCGCGCTGGTCATAGGCGGTGTGCACCGAGCCGACATCGAGCTCGGCCTTCACGCTGCTCTTCGACGGATCGGCCTTGTCCATGACGATGGCGCCCTTGACGGCATCGAACTGACCATGCGCGATGCCATAGATGCCGTGCTTGATGGTGAAGGTGACCCAGGCGTGCTGGCCATCGATCTCGTAGTTTTCGGCGTGCGCGGCCGATGCGAATGCGCATATCGAGGCAAAGGCCAGCGCGGCCGTCAGTTTTCCTATTGTCACGTATCTCTCCCCATTGTTGGTTGTCATTTCTTGGCTCAGGAAAAGCCAAGCGCGGCTCCGTGCGGCGCCCGAACGATGGCCGTGAGGATGGCCAGCATCGCCGGGATGGCGATCAGCAGACCGGCAACCAGCGGCCGCAATGGCCTGATGCCGGGAACAAGGCGCCGCAGCGGAGCGGGCACCAGGGCAGCCACGATCAGCGGCAAGGGCGAAAGCACCAGCGCGACCGGATTGGCCTTAGGCGCCAGCAGCGCCATCTGGATCAGCACCGTGGCCGCGGCGTAGACGACGATCAGCTCGGCGCCCTTGCTCCAGGCGGCCGCCGTGCCGCCGCGCAGCACCGCGATGTACTGGACGAGGCACCAGCCGCCGGCGAGCGCGGCCAGCGATCCCAGCAACTGCCCGGTGACGATCGACGCGCCAAGCACCGAGATGATGGCGCCGGCCAGGCACATGGCGAGCATGGCCGCGGGTGCCAGGAACGGATCCTCCACCGGCGGCGACGGCAAAGCCTTCAGGGACAGCAGCATCGCGACGCCGACGATTGCGAGAAGGCCGGTGACGAGGGCTGCGATCATCTGCGGATCGAGCGAACCGCCAGCAAGGCGGCGCCAGCCGAGCCACAACAGCGCCGCCGCAAGGGCCGCGGCGACCAGCACGCCCGGGGTGCTCAACAGGCGCTCGGGCAACAGCCCGATGAGAATACCGGCAACAGCGAGATAGATCAGCTTCTGGCTGGCGGCGACGGGCGGCACGACCGGCGGGCCAAGCGTGTCCCAGTAGAAGAACAGCAGCAACGCGGCCCAGATCAACGAGAGCGCCGGCGAGGATCCCGGCAGCGCAAATCGTGCCAGCAACGCCATCGCCATGCCGAGCACAAGCGGCAGCGCCGCCGTGGTGACCATCGGATTGCCCAGCAATGCGCTCAATGCCGACACCTCTTCGACGTCAGGGAGGCTCGCGCAAAACGCGCGGCTCGATGCGATCCTGATCTAGGCCACTCAATCGCGAGGTGTCTTGTCCGAGCGGGAACTTTGTTTTGACTGAGCGCGCACTCGCGCCGCCTTTGGCTTGAAGCCAGTCCATGCGCTCCATAACCCTCGCTGCACCGTGTTCATCAACATCGAGGAGGATGGCATGAACGAGAGAATGGTGCCGCCGATCAGCCCAGCCGCCGCCGCGTTCCTGGCGCGTTCGCACCGGCCCTTCATCAATGGCTGCTTTGTTGACGGCCTTGCCGGTAACGACCTCCCCGTCGACGATTCCGCCTCCGGCGAGATCGTCGCCCGTGTCCCCGAAAGCGGCCCCGAACTGGTCGATCGGGCGGTGCACGCGGCGCGTGCGGCGCTCGAAGGCCCCTGGGCGTCGATGCGGCCGGTCGATCGCCAGAACCTGATGCTGAAACTCGCCGACGCGGTCGAGGCCGACGCCGACCTTCTGGCCGAGATCGAAAGCATCGAGAACGGCAAGTCGCTCGGCGTCGCCCGTATGCTCAGCGCCGGCGGCACCGTCGACTGGCTGCGCTACTATGCCGGCTGGGCGACCAAGATCGAGGGCTCGACCTTCCAGGTGTCCATCCCCGTGCCGCCGGGCGCCAGACACCAGGCGATGACGGTGATGGAGCCGGTCGGCGTCGTCGGCGCCATAGTGCCGTGGAATTTTCCGCTGCTGATCGGCATGTGGAAGATCGCGCCGGCGCTCGCTTGCGGCTGCACCGTGGTGCTGAAGCCGCCGCAGGAAACGCCACTAGGCCTGCTCAGGCTCGCCGAACTGATCGAAGCCGTTGGCTTCCCGCCGGGCGTCGTCAACATCGTCACCGGCAGCGGCAGCGTCACCGGCGAGGCGCTGATCCGCCATCCCGGCATCGACAAGCTGACCTTCACCGGCTCGACGGAAGTCGGCAAACGCGTCGGCCATGCGGCGGTCGACCGTGTCGCCCGCTTCACGCTGGAGCTCGGGTCGAAATCGCCGATGATCCTGCTTGCCGACATGGAGGAAGGCATCGAGCCGCTGGTCGCCGGCCTTGGCATGTTCTTCAACCAGGGCCAGGTCTGCACCTCGGCCTCGCGGCTCTTGATCGAGAAATCGATCTACGACCGCACGCTGGCAAGGCTGGCCGAAATCGCCGACGGCATGACGCTGGGCGCCGGCCGCGATGCCGAAGCGCAAATCAATCCGCTGGTCTCGGCCAAGCACCGGAAAAGCGTCGAGGGCTTTGTCGAGCGTGGACTGGCGGCCGGAGGCGAGCGGGTCAGCGGCGCGCGACCGGTGCCGGCCAGGGGCCATTATGTGGCGCCGACCATCCTGCACAATGTCCGACCCGACATGGAGATCATGCGCGAGGAGGTGTTCGGGCCGGTGGTGGCGGCAATGCCAGTCGCCGACCTCGACGAGGCGATCCGCATCGCCAACGACACGCGCTATGGTCTCTCAGCCTCGATCTGGACCCGCGACCTGGGCAAGGCGATGACCGCCATCCACAGCCTAAAGGCCGGCACCGTGTGGGTCAATTCGCACAACACGCTCGACCCCGCCGCACCGTTCGGCGGCTTCAAGCAGTCCGGCATCGGCCGCGAACATGGCCGTGCCGCGATCGAAGGCTATCTCGAGACCAAGACCGTCATCATGCGCTACGCCTGACACGATGAGCGCCGAATACGACTACATCATCGCCGGCGCCGGATCGGCCGGCTGCACGCTGGCCAACCGGCTGGTCGGATCAGGCAAGCGCGTGCTCCTCGTCGAGGCCGGGCCGGCCGACAACACCAGGCTCATCGACATGCCCGCCACCTTCGCCAAGGTGATCGGCACGGCGCGCAGCTGGATCTACGAATCCGAGCCGGAACCGAGCGTCGGCGGACGCCGGCTGCCGGTGCCGCAGGGCCGCACACTGGGCGGCGGCTCTTCGATCAATGCCATGCTCTATGTTAGGGGCCAACCGCAGGATTATGATGGCTGGCGCGACCTCGGCTGCCCCGGCTGGGGCTGGGACGAGGTGCTGCCGGTGTTCCGGCGGCTTGAGCGCAACGAGCGCCTCGCCGGCGAACGCCACGGCACCGAGGGACCGCTCCCGGTCTCCGATCCGCGCTACCGCCATCCGTTGTCCATGGCCTATGTCAAGGCGGCGCAACAGGCCGGCTTCCGCTACAATGACGACTTCAACGGCGCCGGGCAGGAGGGCGTCGGCTTCTACCAGACGACTACATCGAATGGCGAACGCCAGTCGGCGGCAAAAGTGTTCCTCAAGCCGCTGGCCGGCAATACCAATCTCACCGTCGTCACCGATGCGCTGGTCACCGGCGTGACGCTGGAAAACGGCGCGGCGAGCGGCGTTGCCTACACCACTTCGGATGGCCGGAACCACGCGGCGACGGCAAAGGCCGAGGTGATCCTCACCTCGGGCGCGCTGGCAACGCCGAAATTGATGATGCTGTCGGGACTGGGACCCGCCGAACATCTGGCCGGGCTCGGCATTCCGGTCATCCGCGACATGCCTTCGGTCGGCCGCGACCTGCAGGACCATGTCGCCGCCCCCGTCTATGCGCTGACGCGCCAGCCGATCTCGCTGCTCGGCGAGGACCGTGGCCTGCGGGCGCTGCGCCATGGCATACAGTACATGCTGTTCCGCAGCGGCCTGCTCACCTCCAACGTCGTCGAAAGCGGCGGCTTTTTCGACACCGATGGCGACGGCCGGCCCGACATCCAGTTCCACGTCCTCCCGGTGATGATCGAAAGCGCCGAGCACGGCTCGATCGATCGCCACGGCATGGAGCTCAACCCTTGTGTGCTCAGGCCAAACTCGCGCGGCATGGTCAGGCTGCGGTCGCGCGACGCGGCCGCCCCGATCCGCTTCACCACCGGCTTTCTGACCGATCCCGGCGATCTTGCCCTGCTGCTCGCCGGCATGAAGATCGCCCGCACCATCCTGCGTCAGCCGGCCCTGCAGGCGGTGATAGCCGAGGAGCTGTCGCCGGGCGGGGCCGCCGACCTTTCCGATCAGTCCATAACAGACCACATCCTCGAACACGCCAAGACGGTTTATCACCCCTGCGGCACCTGCCGGATGGGCACCGATGACCAGGCGGTGGTCGACCCGCAATTGCGCGTGCGCGGCGTGCCGCGCCTACGCATCTGCGACGCCTCGATCATGCCGCGTCTCATCAGCGGCAACACCAACGCGCCGGTGATCATGATCGCCGATCGGTGCGCCGATTTCATCCTCGGCAGCGCTTAGCGAGAAACGGGCAGCCAGAGAAATCCAGGCTGTTTTGAGACGGTGTATCTGTCCAGCGCATGCAGCGACTTTGTCGCGACCGAAACCGGACAGCTTGACGCCGCCGGGCGGCACGGTGATGTCGGCGCCGCCATACATTGCATAATCAAATCGAGACTGGGATAGCGATGCCAACGCGCTGCTGTTGGCCGCCAGAAAGCTGGTGCGGAACGCCTGGAGAAATTCAGGCGATGCAGGCAGCTTCACCAGACGCAGCAGTTCCAGCAGCATCCATGACGGCGCCGAAGTCGCGCCCGGCTTCCAGATCATCGCTGCGCCGGCCACACGCCCGGCCACTCGGTCTACCTCGCAAACTACGGCAAGGAACAGCGCATGATTTCGGGCGACACGATGTATGTGCCAGCGCTGCTGGCGCCGCATCCGGAGTGGCAAGGCAGCTACGACCAGGACGGGCCGATGGCGATCACCACGCGGCACAAGCTGATCGATCGCGTGATCGCCGACAACATCCGGATCTCGGGCGGGGGCTCTCAGAGAAGTTCCTGCTATTGCTGCTGCAGGCCGGTGATCATGGCAATGATCTCGTTCTTATCGGTCTTCGCGGTCTCGCGAATTCCAATCTGCTTGCCACGCCTGAGAACACAGATGCGGTCGGAGAGCTTGAAGACCTGGTCGAGGCTGTGGCTGATGATCAGGATGCCGACATTGCGCTGCTTCAGCGACTGGACGATAGCCTCCACCCGGGCGGTTTCGGCAACGCCCAGCGCCGCCGTCGGCTCATCCAGCAGGATCAGCTTGCTTGCCCAATGCGTGGCGCGCGCGATCGCAACGCCCTGGCGCTGGCCGCCGGAGAGATCGCGGATAGTGGCGTGGGCGGAGGGGATGCGCACGTCCAGTTCCTTCACCAGTTTCTCGGTCTCGTCGATCATGCGGCGGCGGTCGAGCAAACCGAGGCGGTTCAGCGGCTCGCGGCCGAGGAACATGTTCATGTAGACCGTCTGCTGGTCGGCCAGCGCAAGGTCCTGGTAGACGACCTCGATTCCGTGCGCGCGCCCCATGGTGGCATTCGACATCGTCACCGGCTTTCCTTCGATGACGATGGTGCCGGACGAGGGCGGGTGGACGCCCGAGACGATCTTGACCAGCGTCGACTTTCCGGCGCCGTTGTCGCCGACGAGTGCAACGATCTCGCCCGGGAAAACCTCGAGCGAAAAACTCTCGATCGCGGTGATGCCGCCGAAATTCTTGCGAATGTCGTGCAGCTGAAGGATGGGCGTGCTCACCGTCATGTGTTTCTCCTAGACTGGCCAGGCATAGGGTTCACCGAAGCCGTTCTCGATGGTTTCCACTTTCGGATTGCCCGTCGAAATGCCCGACACGCCGACAATATGGGCGCGGGTGACGAAGGCCTGGCCACGGAAGCCGAACACGGCGCTGTCGCCAGGCTTCGGCGCGTTCGCGCCGGCGACATCGATCATGGCGTAATAGTCGATCGCCGAGGGCGGCGGCACCTCGACGCTGCGCAGTGCCGAGCCTGCCGTCGTCGGTTCAGCCGAGACGATCGCCTTGACGTCGTAGTCGGGGAAGATCGGATCGATGTAGAAGCCGCCGCCAAGGCAATAGGCCTTGCCGCCGGAGAGATGCGAGACCTCGGTGAGATAGAGCACCGCCGGAAGCTCCGGCAAATCTTCCATGACATGCAGCGCGGTGGTGCCATGCAGTCCATTGCCGGGCTCGCACTGCGTCGCGCCGGCCTCGGCGAGTGCCGCCAGCATAACGCTCGACGTGGTGCCCGGCGCGTTGATCTCAATGTCCTTGCGGCCTGCCTTAGCCAGCGCTTCCGCAGCTTTCGCGAGCGTCGCCAGATTGGGGGTCGGCAGCACTTTTCGCGAAGCATGGTCGAACAGCAGAGCAGGGAAAGTGGTGATGCCGGCGAAACGGCCGCCTTCGACGGCATCCAGCCGGTCGGCGACATCGATAATGTCGGCGGCATTGAAACCGCCTTCATGGCCGCGATAGAAGATATCGCCTTCGGCGGCGATGCGGGCCAGCAGATGCTGCACATAGCCGGCCGCCTTGGCGCCTGTTGCCGCTTCCCCAGCCTTGGTATCATTGAACACGGTCCAGTAGTCCGGCTTGAAGGTTTTCGCCGCAGCCGCCGCTTCGAATTTTGCGACCTGCTGGAGATGGCCGAGATGGCCAAGCTTCATGCCTGCCTTGTGGGTGGCGCGGGCGCAAGCCATGTCGACGGCGACCGCGCGGTCAATGCCGCCGCGCATCACAGCCCGGCAGAACGACGAGGAGCGGCCGACCTGCTTGGTCATGGCGAAGATCTTCAGGCCGTTGCGGTTGGCCTCGCTCTTGAGAACCCGCGCATTGGCCTCAACCGTGTCGAGATCGAGCACATAAGCATTGGCCGGCAGCTTACCTTGCTGGTGCAACCGGATAGCTGATTCGATGAAGGCGGGGTTGCGGCGGCGCAGAATCTCGAGAAACATGGATGGCTTCCTTCAGCGGTTCTTTTCGCGCAGCGACACGGCGACTGCGGTCAGGATGATGAGGCCGCGCACGATCATCTGGTCGGAGACCGACAGGCCCATCAGGATCAGGCCGTTGTTGAGCATGCCCATCATCAACGAGCCGACCAGCGCGCCGACCACGGAGCCCTTGCCGCCATTGAGCAGCGTGCCGCCGACGATGACGGCGGCGATGACCGTCATCAGGTCGGTTTCGCCGAGAGTATATTTCGCCGCCTGCAGGCGACCGGCATAGAGCAAGCCGGCAAGACCGGCGAGCCCGCCGCTGATGGTCAGAACGGCGAGCCTGATCCTGGGCACGCTGATGCCCGATACGCTTGCGGCGCGGGCATTGTCGCCGGTCGCCAGCACATGTGCGCCGAAACGGGTTTCGCGGAACACCAGGTGGCCGATGGCCACGGCAATCACCGACCACCAGACGAGTGAGGGGACGCCGAGCAGCGAGCCGGAACCGAAGAAGCCGGTGAACGCTTCGTTGGTCACCGAGATCGAGCGAAGGTCTGTCATCGAACGCGAAACGCCGGCGAACAGGCCGAGCGTCGCCAGCGTCACCAGGAAGGAGGGCAGCCTGACATACGCCACCAGCACGCCGTTGATGACGCCGATCAGCAGGCCGGCGCCGAGGCCGGCGACTATCCCTGCCGGCATGCCGTACGCGTTGATGGTGACGGCGGCTGCAAGGGCCGCCACCGCCACGATCGAGCCGATCGACAAATCTATTTCGCCGGCCGACATGACGAAGACCAGGCCGATGGCCATGATCGTCACCGGCGTCGTCTGCAACACGATGTTCGATAAGTTTCGGACGGTGAGGAAGCCGCTGTCCCTCAGCACAATGGCGAAGAACAGGAAGATCGCCAGGAAACCGAGGTAGACGACATATTGCTGCAGATTGAAGCGGCTGGCGAAGCTGCTACCGGCGCTGGTGTTGGCACTGGACATTTTATTCCTCCGGTGGTGAGCGCTTCGCCTCGAGCCTATTTCACCGCGTCCGCGATAGCCGCCGGTACGTCCCTGTTGAGGGACTTCTTCCAACCGTCCTTCACCGTGTCCTTGGTGACGGCGATGGAATCTACGGCATAGAATGGTTCGGCCTTCTTGCCGACCAGCGAACCTGCCGAGGCGCGCGCCAGCGTCACGCCGATGCTGTAGGCCTCGTCGGCGACGAGGGCCGCGATGTTGCCGCCCTTGACCATGTCGAGCGCGGCAGGCTCGTTGAGGTCGAGCGTGACAATCTTGGTGTGTGTGTTGCCGGCGCCGCGCAAGGCCGAAAGCACGCTCAGCGCCGGTTCGGCCCAGGTGACATAGATGCCGTCCAGGTCCGGATGCTGGGTGATCATCGCCTGGGCGATGTCTTCGCTGCGCGCCGGGTCGGCCATGCCGGCCTCGGCCTCGATCTTCATATCGGGATAGTCCTGCTCGATGGTCTTCTTGAAGGCCTGGTCGCGCTGGTTGGTGACGTAGAAGTCGGCATCGTGGAAGATGTAGCCGACCTTGCCTTTCTTGCCGAGCGCCTCGGCCATGGCGATGCCGGCCTTGTTGCCCATCTGAAAGAGATCGTCGGAGACGATGGTGACATAGTCCCTGCCCTGCTTGTAGCCGGCCGGGGAATTGTCGACGAAGCTGAGCTTGACGCCGGCCTGGCGTGCCGGATCGTAGACCGAAGCTGCGGTCGCCGGATCGACAGGAAGCGACAGGATGATCGACGGCTTTTTGGCCATCACCGTCTCGATATCGGCCTTCTGTCGCGCGGCGTCGAAACCGGCATCGGTCTGCGCCACCACCTCGATGCCGAGGCGCTTGAATTCGTCATGGGCGCCGGCGTTGACGGCGTTGGTGTATTCGCTCATCTCGTGCCAGGCGAGGGCGGCGGTGAACTTGCCGTCCTTGATCTGCTGCTCTTCGGCTGGCGTCAGCGTAAGACTGCTCGCCGGCACCGGCTTTTCACCATTCGGTCCTGTGGTGACGCCTTCGGCGGCGAAGGCGTGCATGGCTAGCAGGCTCGCCACCGTCGTTATGATTGCAGATGCTATGCGCATGTCCCGATTCCCTTTTTGTTGTCGAAGAAAAGCTCCGGTGCGGCGGGCCGCGCCCGAGCGTGAGCCTTACTTGAACGCGTCGAGCACCGGCTGCGGCGCGTCGCGGTTGAGCGAGTCCTTCCAGCCCTGCGCGACATTCTCCTTGGTGACGGTCAGGGCCGGGGCGACGACGAAGGCTGGTGTCGGCTGGCCAAGCAGCGACTTCATGCCGGAAGCAGCCATGGCGCGGCCGAGTTCATAGGCCTTGTCGGCGACGAGGGCTGCGACATTGCCGCCCTTGACCATGTCGAGCGCGACCGGCTCGGCGAGGTCGAGCGTGACGATCTTGGTCCTGGCGTTGCCGGCGCCGCGTAGCGCCGACAGCACGCCGTCGGCCGGCTCGGCCCAGGTCACGTAGATGCCGTCGAGATCGGGATGTTGCAAAAGCATCGCGTTGGCCAGTTCCTCGGCGCGGGCCGGGTCGGATATGCCCTGTTCGGCGACGATCTTGATGTCGGGATAGACCTTCTCGATGGTGGTCTTGAAGGCTTGGTCGCGCTGGTTGGTGACGTAGTAGGCAGCGTCGTGGAAAATGTAGCCGACCTTGCCCTTGCCGCCGATCGCCTTGGCCATCGCGTCCGCAGCCTGCTTGCCCATCTGGAATAGATCGTCAGTCACGATCGAAGCATAGTCGGTGCCCTGCTTGTAGTCCTTGGGCAAGTTGGACAGGAACACCAGCTTGGTGCCGTCCTTGACCGCCTGGCGGAAGGCTTCTGCCGAGGTGACCGGGTCGAGCGGCAGCGCCAAGATGACGTTGGGCTTGGCGGCCAACGCCGTCTCGATGTCGCTGCGCTGGCGGGCGGAGTCGAACTGGGCATCCGTTTTGACCGCAATGGTGATGCCGGCGCGGGCGAATTCGTCGGTGGCGCCGGCGGTTACCGCATTGGTGAAATCGGACGAGGTGTGCCAGAGCAAGGCAGCCTTGTAGCCCTTGTCCTTGAGCGCGGCGATGTCGGCATCGCTTAGGATCACGTCGGCACTTGGCGTGGCGCTCTCGCCCTGCGGGCCGACCGTCTGTGCGAAAGCTGGGTCGGCGGCAAGCATCAATCCGCCGGCAAAGGCGGCGGCGATCAGTGTCTTCATCGACATGTCAGTTCTCCCATTTTGCTTCGTTGGTGGTTCAGTCGGCCACGCCACAGTAGCGGGCCATGAAGGCGGCGAAGCCGACTATGCCGGCGAAATATTCCTCGACATCCACGTGCTCCTCGAATGTGTGGCAATTCCTGATGTCGCCGGGCGCGCAATAGACGGCAGGAATACCGAGCTGATTGATGATGAAGGGGGACTCCGACCAGAACGGTGCGCCCTCGATGACGCCGCGTCCGCTCATTGCGCCAGCCATCGCGTCGGACAGCATGGCGACTTCCGCCCGCGTTTCGCCGATCTCGGCAGCGGTGCCGCCCAGCCTGTGGTCGCGGCCGGCGGGGTAGGCGAACTCTACCGAAATATCCGGATCGGCGATCGCGCCGCGCACGGCAGCCTCGATCTCGGCAGCGGCGGTGTCGAGGTCTTCGCCAGGCAACAGCTTGCGGATCAGCGAGAGCGTGCAGCGCTCGGGAACGGCAATGTAGCCGCCGCCGGCAAGCCCGGTGATAAGCAGGAAGCCGCGCCCGACCAGTTTGTGCTCGGCGCGCGCGGCGACCTCATCCGAATGCTTCCAAAGCGCCGTCATCGCGGCATGGCTTGCACGGAGCGCATCCTTGCCGAGTTCTGGCACACCGAAATAGGCAGATTTGCCGGTAATCGAGATATCGGTGATGAAGAAGCCGATCTGCGCCGCATAGACGGCCAGGCGGGTCGGCTCGACATAGACGCTGAAATCGGGTGCTGTGACCTCGCCGGTCTCGATGCGTCCGACGAAGTGCTTGATCCCGGCGGAAATGCCGGTGCCGGGCTGGCCGCTCTCCTCGTCGCCGACGAAGGCAAAGGCGACGTCGCCCTTGAGGCGAACGCCGGCCTTGTCGAGCAGCGCGAGTGCCGCAAGCGAAGCAATGATGCCGGCCTTGAGGTCGCCGGAGCCTCGGCCCCAGACAGCACCATCAATGATCGGGGCGGCGAACGGATCCTCACGCTCGGTGCCTGCCCAATGCTCGCGCCAGCCGTCGACATGGACGGTGTCGGTATGGCCGATGAACAGCAGGCGCTTTCCCTGGTCGGCCCCCTTGCGCTCGCCCCAGATGTTGGGCCGCCCGGGAAGGAATTCCGTCCTGGTCAGGCCGCTGAGGTCAAGGTCGCGCATCCTGGCTTCTAGGAAGTCGACGAAGTTGGCTTCGTTGCCGGTGATGCTCTCTCGGCCGATGGCGCGGCGAAACAGCGTTAGTGCGTCGTCGCGGTCGAGCGCTGCCTGCAGGCGGGCGGCAATATCGTGAGTCATATCGCGGCCTCCTTCAGGGCGGCGGCCTGGGCAGGCGGCAGCGAAATCCGGCCATCAGGCGCGTCGACGCCGAACAGCGTGTTGTGCAACTGGCCAAGGCCGATTGCCGCCGCGCCGATGAGGGCTGCGCGTGCGCCGAGTTCGCTCGCCTCGACCCTGACCGGATAGGGGAAGCATAGCGGCAGAAGCGCCTGCACCCTGGACAGGATTTCGGGCCGCAACCCAATCGAGCCGCCGAGGATAAACTTTTCTGGATTGGCGATCGCCGCGATTGCCGCAACGCCTTGCGCCAGATGGCGGGCAGTTTCGTCGAGCACGGTGAGCGCGTCCTTGTCGCCACGCGCGGCATTCTCGAATATTGCCGGCACGGAGACCTGCCTGCCGGCGAGGGCGTGGTAGCGATCGGTCATGGCGTGGGTGGCCACCGCGCGTTCGAATGCGCCGGTGCGCAGTGATTCCTCGGCGAAGGGATCGGCCCCGATTGGCATGAAACCGATCTCGCCGGCGGCGTGCCCAGCACCCCGCACCAGATGACCGCCCAGCATCAGCCCGCTGCCGATGCCGGTGCCGAGCGCGATGTAGGCGAGATTGTCGATGCCCTGGCCTTGGCCGAGCCAGTTCTCGCCAAGCACCGCGAGATTGACGTCGTTCTCGATCATCACCGCGACGCCGAGCGCTTCTTCAAAGGCATCCAGCACATTCATTGTGTCGAAGCCGGCAATGTTCGGCGCCATTAGAATGCGGCCGGTGGCCGGGTCAGGAGCGCCAGGCGCGCCGATGACGGCCAGGCGTATCTTCTTGCGCGCGACGTGCTGTCTGGCCGCGGCATCGAAGGCCAGCGCTGCAATCTGATCGACGACGAACTGGCCGCCACGCGGATCGGTCGGTGTGGCGGCTTCGGCAAAGATCTGACAGGCAAGGTCGGTCAGCGCGACCCGCACCTTGGTGCCGCCAAGGTCGACGGCGATTATATAGGCTGCGTCGTGGACCAGTTCGTAGGTGACGGCGGTGCGCCCGACATGGCCGCTGGTGCGGCCGGTTTCCTGGACCCAGCCCTCCTGCTCGAGCCCGCGCATGATTTCGGAGATGGTCTGCTTCGACAGGCCCGTCAGCTTGGCGATCGAGGCGCGGGAGATCGGCCCGCCCTGGACGATCGCTTCCATCACGGAGCGCTGTGAGAACTGACGGGATATGCGCGGCAGGTCAGTCACATTGAACTCCGGTTAATTCGTTCTATGACCGAACTTATTATCCGGAACTGGACCTGTCAATGTATGTTCGCGAGCGGCCGTTTTTGCGTACGCGAACATTGACCTGGAGGCAGGATTCAGGCGCGTTGCTGCCGTTCGGCAGAAGATAAATGCGGTCAGCGAGTGGCTGGATCAGCTTCTTGAATAATTGGGCGAACAGCTTCGTAACGCATTGACAAATAACGATCATGCTAGTCTTGAGGGTCACTGTTTTCTACAGGAGATCAATACAGCGGATGGTCGCCGGTCCATATCTCTCGTATCTCTCGTATGGGTCTGTCGAACCAAAGGACTTGGCTTCGAGAATATCGGTGATGTACCGCGGGTCTGCCTCCCAGTGAATGGCTCAAATGGGGCCGGCAGCGGAACGTCCGTTTGCAGTTTGCAAACGTGGATAACTACCATACCGCCTTAACTCGCAAAGACCCGTTTGACGCCAACTGGGCTGGCCCGAAGCCGACATCTCCGTCCAGCATAGTCCGACCATGTTCGGCGCAAGCTGCTCGCTTGAACCGTGGGATAGAATTCCGCCAATTTCAGGCACGTGGTTGTCAGGCGCCCACCGAACTTGACAAGCAGTCTTGCAGGAACTGCGTCGAGCACTGAACGTTTGACCAAGCGCGGGCATCTCCGCCTTGGCTAAGGACCATCAATGTTCACGTTCATGTTTGCCACCGGCATCGAGAACAGCACCCCCACCATTCGACAAGGCCGGGAGCGCGTCGACGAAATGGAAAAATGCCGCTTCTACGAACGATGGCGTACCGACTTCGAACTGGTCCAGGATCTCGGGGTGCATTTCCTCCGCTACGGACCGCCCATCCACAAAACGTGGCTGGGTGACGGACGGTACGATTGGGCATTCGCCGATGAGACCTTCGCGGACCTGAAGGCGAAAGACATTCTTCCGATCGTCGACCTTTGCCACTTTGGCGTGCCGGACTGGATTGGCAACTTCCAGAACCCGGACTTTCCGACACTATTCGAGCACTACGCCAGGGATTTCGCGATGCGCTATCCGTGGATCCAGCTCTTCACCCCAATAAATGAGATGTTCATCTGCGCCACCTTTTCGGCCCGCTGGGGATGGTGGAACGAACAACTGAGCAGCGACACTGCCTTCGTCACCGCCCTCAAGCACATCGTGAAGGCGAACGTGCTTGCCATGCGGGCGATTCTCGAGGTGCGGCCGGACGCCATCTTCATTCAGAGCGAATCCTCGGAATACTTCCACGCCGATTCTCCCGAGGCGGTCGGCAGAGCGGAACGGTTCAACAGCGAGCGTTTCCTGTCGCTTGACCTCAACTACGGTCATGACGTCGACGCGCACACCTATCGCTATCTTCTCGAAAACGGGATGACGGCCGAAGAATACAGTTTCTTCCTGGAAAGCCATCTGCGCAGGCATTGCGTGATGGGCACCGACTATTACCAGACCAACGAACATCGGGTTTGGGCAGACGGAACGACGTCCGGGTCCGGCGAGGTGTTTGGCTATGACGAGATCACGCGGCAGTACTTCAACCGCTACCGGCTTCCCGTAATGCATACGGAGACCAACATCAGCGAAGGCCCCAATGGAGACGAGGCCGTCTATTGGCTGTGGAAAGAGTGGGCCAACGTGCTGCGGATCCGCAACGATGGCATCCCCATCGTAGGCTTCACCTGGTACTCGCTGACGGATCAGGTGGACTGGGACAGTGCGCTTCGGGAGAACAACGGACGGATCAATCCGCTCGGCCTCTATGACCTCGACCGAAATCCGAGGGCGGTGGGGCGCGCTTTCAAGGCGCTGATCGCGAACTGGAACAAGCTGTTGGCCACACAAAGTGTCTGCCTTGCTTTGCCGGTCTTTCTTCCCTCACAGCAAGACGATGCCATTGTTCGCGCGCAACAGGATTATGCGCGCAGCCTGCTGAGCGTGGATCGGGTCGCTGAAGGCTGGACTGAACCACTTGCTGCTCCCCAGAAAGAGGTCGAACCCGATGCGCCTGGATAACAAGACTGCATTGTAACCGGTGCTGCAAGCGGCATTGGACTGGCCATCGCCATGCGGTTGGGCACCGAAGGTGCACGGGTGAGCCGACGTGGGTGGAGGCAAGGTCGAGAAGGCGCGCATCGGTTCGACAAGGGGCGCGCCGGGGAGGCCGCTATCACGGTGCTGTCGACTTGCGCTCACGCGTTCGGCAGGTTGGTAATAATCGTCAACAACGCGCCGGCCTGATAATCTTTAACCATTGAGGCATTCACTAGAGCGGGCTGGCTGAAGGTGCTGAGCGTCGACCTGCTGGGAGCAATTTATTTCGCCGGAAAGGCATTCGCTCATATGACATCTGGGGGCGTCATCGTAAAACATATTGAGTGTGCGCGGTCGAGACGAGCTCCGCATGTCGAGCTATACGCCGCGGCAAAGGCCACCCTCCTGTCTCTAACCGAGACCCGACGCAGTTCGCACCTTGGCCGACTGGGCATGAATCCGGACGATTACCGAACCAAATGGAACCTGCCTCGCAATTACCCGATGGTGGCACCCAACTATTCGGGAAGCGTTCCGCATATCGCCTCTAACACCCAGTAGCGGACAGCTCTCGCCTGAGGCGTCAGTCGTCGTTGAAGCGCTCCGGCATCGCATTCGAGGCCAAGGCTGGTGCACAAGGATCATGACATCGAATTCCACTCTTTACAGGAACAAGTGCCTTTCCTCGGGATTAGGATTCGACGCCGCAACGGCGTCGAACCCCAAAGGAGACTCACATGAAACGTAAGATTTTGACAGCTACAGCGATCTCTCTCTGTCTCGCCACCGCGGCCTTGGCGCAGTCGTCGGGAACATCCAGCGGCACGAACGGAACGTCCGGCTCATCGGCCGGGTCCAGTATGAGCTCTACGTCCGGCTCCGGCCAAAGCGGTATCCCGAGCGGCTGGGACAGCAAGCTCTCCGGCTCATTCTTCAGCGACGCCAATTCGGGAAGACTTCTGTCGCAGGATGAGATCCGCAAGAACTGGTCGTCCCTGAGCTCTGAACAGCAGGCACAGGTTCGCTCCGACTGCTCGAGGATGACGGCCAGTAACGGCACTGGCTCTGGCACAATGACCGGCACGTCAGGTAGCTCGGCTTCGACCGGCAGTGATACAACGGCGAGTATCGGCACCGGCTCTGGCACAGCCACCGGCACTTCAGGCAGCTCTGGTTCGACCGGCAGTAACACCACGGCCAGCAACAGCACTGGTTCGGGTACAACCACCGGCACGTCGGGATCCTCGAATACAGCTGGCGATACGACCGCCAGCACCAGCACGGGTTCGGGCGCGAACTCGGCTGCTCAAATGGCTTCGATGCGGCAACTCTGCACTCAGGTTCAAGGGATGTGAGTGAATGCGGCGCTCCGGGCCGGCTTGGCCGGAATAAGAAGAGGCCTTGAAGGCCCGGGCACCGCTTTGGTTTGGTAGCCATTTCGGCGCTGAAGTCGGCCGGAGACCGGGGTGACAACTCGGCGCTTGTCGCGCTGCTTTTCTATCGCCGGCGACCGTCACTCGCCAATAGCGCGCTTCGCGTCGAGACACTTCTCCCGGCTGAGGCAAGCGAGATTCCGTCCCGTCCATACCTGCCAAGATAGACCGTCTCGCGGCCTCCGTTGAGCCTGTAATCCAGCCGAAAGGAGATCGCGCCACTAGGCATGACGCGAACATACATGCCGTCACGGTCCGCAATCTTGTAGATTTCCCTTTTGGTTCAGGGCTTTAAGGGCGACGTCCGTCAGCATTCCCCGGTACCTCCTGAAAAGTACCGTCAGTACAATTTCGAGGCTCTTCGGCAGAACATTCGTTTTATCTCCGGTGCCTTAAGGCATCAAAAAACACCGTCAGAGCCTCATTGGATCTGACGGTACTTCGAAAAATCTGAGCTAGCAATTTGCGGAAGGTCCGTCAGCCGGTCCGTCAAATCCAATCTCCGCACCGATTGTCGCTGATTGTCTCCGAATGGATTTATACGTGTTATCAAATGGTTGTGGCGTACAATGGCGTGTTTTCGGCGGCGTTTGAGTGGGCCTGAATCACTCCCACTCGATGGTGCCTGGCGGCTTTGACGTCACGTCGTAGACGACGCGGTTGATGCCGCGGACTTCGTTGATGATGCGGGTGGCCGCCGCGCCGAGGAAAGCCATGTCGTAGTGGTAGAAGTCGGCGGTCATGCCGTCGACGGACGTCACGGCGCGCAGGGCGCAGACGAATTCGTAGGTGCGGCCGTCGCCCATCACACCGACGGTCTGCACCGGAAGCAGCACGGCGAAAGCCTGCCAGATGGCGTCGTAGAGGCCGGCCTTGCGGATCTCGTCGAGATAGATGGCGTCGGCCTCGCGCAGGATTTCGAGCTTTTCGCGGGTGATACCGCCGGGGCAGCGGATGGCAAGGCCTGGTCCGGGGAACGGATGGCGGCCAATAAAACTTTCGGGCAGGCCGAGTTCCTTGCCCAGTGCCCTCACCTCGTCCTTGAACAGTTCGCGCAACGGCTCGACCAGCTGCATGTTCATGCGCGCCGGCAGGCCGCCGACATTGTGGTGCGACTTGATGGTCACCGACGGGCCGCCGGTGAAGGAGACGCTCTCGATGACGTCGGGATAGAGCGTGCCTTGCGCCAGGAAATCGGCGCCGCCGAGTTTCTTGGCCTCTTCCTCGAACACTTCGATGAACAGCCGGCCGATGGTCTTGCGCTTCTTCTCGGGGTCGGACTCGCCTTCCAGCGCCGAGATGAATTTTTCCGACGCGTCGACCAGGATCAGCGGCAGATTATAGTGCTGGCGGAACATCGCCACCACGCCGGCGGCCTCGTCCTTGCGCATCAGGCCATGGTCGACGAGGATGCAGGTCAGCTGGTCGCCGACCGCTTCGTGGATCAGCAAGGCAGCGACCGATGAATCCACGCCGCCCGACAGCGCGCAGATCACCTTGCCCTTGCCGACCTGTTTGCGAATTGTCTCGACCGCATGCTCGCGATAGGCGCGCATCGTCCAGTCGCCTTCGATGCCGGCGATGTTGTGCACGAAGTTTCTCAGCAGCCTGGCGCCATCCGGCGTATGCACAACTTCCGGGTGGAACATGATGCCGTACATCTTGCGCGCGACGTTGCCGAAGATGGCGAAAGGCGAGCCTTCCGACTTGCCGAAGACTTCGAACCCCTTGGGCAGCGAGATGACGCGGTCGCCATGGCTCATCCACACCTGGTGGCGCTGGCCTGGCGCCCACAGGCCCTCGAACAGCGGGCTGTCCTTTTCGATCTCGACGAAGGCGCGGCCGAATTCGCGATGGTTCGAGCTTTCGGCGACGCCGCCCATCTGCACGCACATGGCCATCTGGCCGTAGCAGATACCGAGCACAGGTACGCCGGCATCGAAGACGATCTGCGGCGCGCGCGGGCTGCCGATGTCCGATGTCGAGGCGGGACCGCCCGACAGGATCACGGCTTTCGGATTGATGCGCTTGAAGGCAGCTTCGGCCGATTGGAACGGCACGATCTCGGAAAACACGCCAGCCTCGCGGATGCGGCGGGCGATGAGTTGCGTAAACTGGCTGCCGAAATCGACAATCAGGACTGTATCGGGATGATTGGCTGTCGTCATGGCGAGCCTTTAGAGAAAGAAACGAGTCGGCGCAATGGGGTGCGCAACCCGACTTTCAGAGCGGCGCCGACTCTTGCCCAGGCTGCTCCTTGTGTAGCGTGCCGGAGCCGATGGCCTGTTCGAGCCGAGCGACCGCATCCGCCAGCTTCTCGTCGATGACATGCAGATATTCGGTCCAGTCGCCAACGTGGCGCAGATCGGCTGCACCGTCTGAAATGCCGCGCAGGCCGATAAGCGGGACATCCAACAACTGGCAGGCGCGCAGGCAGGCGAAGGTTTCCATGTCGACCATATCGGCGGCGATGGCGTCGTACGCGGCGCCGGTGATGATGGCGCCGCCGGTCGACAGGCTGGCTTCTTTAATGCCCGGTATCCTGAATGATAGCGGGACGGTCACCGGCAGGTCGAGGAACGGTGTCGCGCCTTTTTCGAAGCCTAGCGGCGAAGCGTCGATGTCGCGATAGCTGACCGAGACCGCCTGGTAGATTTCCGTCTGCTCTAGTGTGCGGCTGCCGGCGGAGCCGAGCGAGACGACGAGATCGGGCAACGCCTTCTCGGATTTCAGCCATGACAGTTCGGCGCCGAGCCGCACACCTGCCTCTACCGGGCCGACGCCCGTCATCAGCGGCGTGAACAGTTTTTGCAGATGCGGACCGTACTCGGCCTGCGCCGCCATGACGAAGAGGACGTCCTTGCCACCAATTCGCGTAATTTTGGCCATCAGCCTGCTATCCCGTCACGGCCAACCACCGTCATCATCGTGCCGGTCATGGTCGCGATCAGCTTGGCCTCGCCATCGGCGGCAAAGGCGTAGGCCTGGCCGTCGGCGACGATGATGGTGCGGCCGGGCTTGGTCACCGAGCCGCGGAACAGGAAGCGTTCGCCCCGGCCGGGCGCCAGGAGATTGACCTTGAACTCGATGGTCAGCACGCCGGAATTTTCCGGCATCAGCGAGAACGCGGCGTAGCCGCAAGCCGAGTCCAGTGCGGTCGAAATCACGCCGGCATGCAGGAAACCATGCTGCTGCGTGAGTGCGGCCGAATAGGGCATTTCGATCTCGATGATGCCCGGCGTCACAAGCGTCAGTTCGGCGCCGATGGTCGCCATCGCCTGCTGGCGCGCGAACGACGCCCTGACGCGGTCCTCATAATCGGGTGCGGGTACGATCTTTGCTGCCATGGCCATCGCCCTGATTTATCTGCAAAGCTTATCGCAGACGCCTGAACGCCACGCAAATGCTTTTGCTGCACTGCAGCAAAGCACTCAGTTCAACAGGAGCAGCGACGCGTTGAGCAAGGTGGCGAAGGCTACCCACGCGGCATAGGGCGCAAACAGCCAGCCGGAAACCCGGTCGCGGTTCCACACCCTGGCTATGAACAGCGCAATGCTGGCGAGAAGAGCCAGGATCACGACCAGTGCCGGCCCCATCTGTTTGGCGCCGAAGAAAGTCGGCGACCACGCGAAGTTCAGAACAAGCTGGAGGGCCCAGATCTTCATCGCGGCGGCTGCTCGTTCCCGCTCCCATGTCCGCCAGCCGGCCACGGCGATCAGCACATAGAGGAGCGTCCAGGCCGGCGCGAAGACCCAGTTGGGCGGGTTGAAGGGCGGCTTGGCGAGCGAGGCATACCATTCACCCGGCAGCGTCGCATAGCCGATCAACAGGCCGCCGCCGAGCACCAGAAGGAGGAAAAGCAGAAGCGACACATATCTTTGCAAGAATTCTACCCCGTCTGGCGGCCGACGCCGCGCATCTGCAACTGGCGCTATGTCAGCCTGTCAATCGCAGCGTCAATTCGCCCGACGCAGCGCACAGAAATGGAACCCGTCGGTGCCGCTCAGAGCCGGCGACAGCGAGATATCGCTTGTCTTGCCGATCCGGGCGGCCGCTGCGTGACCGGGGAAGCTGGCATCCCAGAGCGCGCGATGATCGACCGGAACGAAGCCCTTGTGCCGTTCGCGAAAGGCGGCGACCTGCTCGCCATTCTCCTCGTCGAACACCGAACAGGTGATGTAGACCAGCAGGCCGCCCGGTTTGACATAGGCATTCGCCGCATCGAGGATCGCCGACTGCTCGCCCTTGCGGGCATCGAGCTGTCTTTGCGTCAGCCGCCATTTGGCGTCTGGACGGCGCCGCCAGGTGCCGCTGCCGGTGCAGGGCGCATCGACCAGCACAATGTCCATATGGCCTGCGAGGGGGCTGAGCTCAGCCGCCTTGGTGACAACCTGGACGTTGCGGTTTTCCGAACGGCGGATGCGGTCGAAGATCGGCGCCAGCCGCGCCTTTTCGGCATCATGGGCGAAGACCTGACCTTTGTTGGCCATCGCCGCAGATAGCGCCAGCGTCTTGCCGCCGGCGCCGGCGCAGAAATCGAGCACCTGCATCCCGGCTTGCGCGCCGGCAAGGGTTGCAACGATCTGCGAACCCTCGTCCTGAACCTCGAACCAGCCCTTTTGGAAAGCCGGCTCGGCCTGTACGTTGGGGTGCCGGCCGTCGCCGTCGATGGGCGGGATGCGAATGCCTTGCGGCGCAATAGCAGCTGCCTTGGCGCCGGTGTCGGCGAGTTCCGCCAGCACTTTGGCGCGGTCGGACTGCAGCGTGTTGACCCTGATGTCGAGCGGCGGGCGGGTCGCCAAAGCCGCCCCTTCCGCAACCCAGTCTGCGCCAAAGGCTCGTTCGAACAACGGCGCGCACCAGTCGGGTACGTCCGCCCGCACCGCCTCCGGCGCGTCTTCAGGCCGGCGCTCGGCCAGCGCCTGCAACTCGGCGGCGCTGAGCAACGGTGGCGCGAACTTGTCGCCCTCGAGCGCATCGTTGAGCGACTGCGGCGTCTGGCCCCATTCGATGAGCAGCGCGCCGAAGCCGATGGCGCGGGGCGTGTCTTCACCCAAAAGCCAGCCGGCGGAACGTTTGTGGCGCAGCGCGTCGTAGACGATGTTGCCGATCGCCGCGCGGTCGCCGCCGCCCGCAAAGCGATGCGACAGGCCCCAATCTTTCAGCGCATCGGCCACCGGCCGGTGGCGCCGGCCAATGTCGTCCAGCACTTCAATGGCTGCCGCCAGCCGTCCGCCCAGTCGCATTCGTCATTCCATCTATCGAGCACAGTATCTTTCGGCCTGCTCTTAGAGCGTTTCGCGTCGAGATTGAACCCCGCTTGAATTTCGCGGCGACGAGGCCTTCCGCTCGCGGCCGACGATTTTCCCCGCCGGCAAATGTCTGCACGCCGGCGATAACAAATCTCAAATATATGCAAGGTCTCTAATGTTGGTAACTGGCCGCCGTAAGCACGATCTGTGGCGCAATTGCTCTGCTTTCCAAGCTTTTGCGTTGGGAATACTCTTTGCGCCATGATTCGCGGCGCGGAAAAGCGGACCGACGGATCGATACGAGGAGAGGGCAATGAAAACGTATCTTGCGGAAGTTCTAGGGACATTTCTATTGGTGTTTATCGGCACGGCGTCGGTGGCGACGGGTGGCTTTCTCGCCGACTTGCCGCTGGGCCAGGAAGCCATCGGCCTGGCGTTCGGCATCGGCCTGATTGCGGCGGCTTACGCGGTGGGTCCCATCTCAGGCGCACATCTCAACCCGGCCGTCACGCTCGGCGTCTTCCTTGCCGGCCGGCTGCCGGCCAAGGATGTCATTCCTTACTGGATCGCGCAGATCATCGGCGCCATTCTGGCCTCGCTGGCGCTGTGGATCATCGTCTCCGGCCAGACCGGCGGGCACACCACCGGTTTCGGCGCCAATGGCTGGGACGTGGCGAAATGGGGGACGAGTTCGGCCTTCCTATGGGAGCTGATCGGCACCTTCACCTTCGTCACCGTCATCCTCGGCGTCACCGCCGAGAAGCACTCGACGGCGTTCGCCGGCCTGGTCATCGGCCTGACGCTGGCCGGACTGCACTTCGCAATGATCCCGGTGACCGGCACCTCGCTCAATCCGGCGCGTTCGATCGGCCCGGCGCTGTTTACCGGCGGCGCAGCCCTCAGCCAGCTCTGGCTGTTCATCGTTGCGCCGCTGATCGGCGGCGCAATCGCTGGCATCGTCGCCAAGGCACGCATCTTCGAAAAGGACTGATTTCGAAGCCTGCGAAAACGAAGGGCGCGGGCCTCGGCCCGCGCCCTTCGTTTGGGAGGTTGTATCAGGCAGCGATGTCGAAACGGTCGGCGTTCATCACCTTGGTCCACGCCTTGACGAAATCGCCAACGAATTTCTGCTCGGCATCCGCCGACCCGTAGACCTCGGCCAGCGCGCGCAGTTGCGCATGCGAGCCGAAGATCAGGTCGGCGCGTGTGGCGGTCCACCTGACTGCCCTGGTCTTGCGGTCGCGTGCTTCATAGACCTCATGCGAGCCCGGCTCGGAGGCCGGATCCCAGATGGTGCTCATCGAGAGCAGGTTGACGAAGAAGTCGTTCGTCAGCGTGCCCGGCCTGTCGGTCAACACACCATGCTTCGAGCCGCCGGTGTTGGCGCCGAGCACGCGCAGGCCACCAACCAGCACCGTCATCTCCGGCGCCGTCAGGTTGAGCAGTTGCGCCCGGTCGACCAGCATGGCTTCGACCGACATCGGCGGTTTGCCCCTGACATAGTTGCGGAAGCCGTCAATTTTCGGCTCGAGCGCCGCAAAGGAATGGACGTCGGTCTGCGCCTGCGAGGCGTCGGTGCGGCCGGGCGTGAAGGGAACCTTCACCGCATTGCCGCCATCCGTTGCGGCTTTCTCGACCGCGGCGACGCCGCCGAGCACGATGAGGTCGGCCAGCGAGACCTTCTTGCCGCCTGCGTTGAACTCGTTCTGGATGGCTTCGAGCTTCGCCAGCACGGTGGCCAGTTCGACAGGCTGGTTGACCTCCCAGTCCTTCTGCGGCGCCAGACGAATGCGCGCGCCATTGGCGCCGCCGCGCTTGTCGGAGTTGCGGAAGGTCGAGGCCGAGGCCCAGGCGGTCGAGACCAATTGCGAAACGCTGAGGCCCGAAGCCAGGATCTTGGCCTTCAGCAATGCGATATCCTGGTCGCTGACCAGCTCATGGTCGACGGCCGGAACCGGATCCTGCCAGATCAGCTCTTCCTTCGGCACCAGCGGGCCGAGATACCGCACGACCGGCCCCATGTCGCGATGGGTGAGCTTGTACCAGGCACGGGCGAAGGCATCGGCGAACTGCTCCGGATGCTCGTGGAAGCGGCGCGAGATCTTCTCATAGGCCGGGTCGGCCCGCAGCGCGAGGTCGGTGGTCAGCATTGCCGGCGCATGACGCTTCGAGGGATTGTGCGCGTCCGGCACCGTAACCGCGCCAGAGCCGCCCTTCGGCGTCCACTGATGGGCCCCGGCCGGGCTCTTGGTCAGCTCCCATTCGAAGTTGAAGAGATTGTCGAAGAAGTTGTTGCTCCACTTGGTCGGCGTCGTCGTCCAGGTAACTTCGAGGCCGGATGTGATCGCATCGCCGGCAATGCCGGTGGCATGCTTGCTCGACCAGCCGAGGCCCTGCGCCTCGATGCCCGCGCCTTCCGGCTCGGCGCCGACCAGTGTTGCATCACCGGCGCCATGGGTCTTGCCGAAGGTGTGGCCGCCGGCGATCAGCGCCACGGTTTCCTCATCGTTCATTGCCATGCGTCCGAAGGTCTCGCGGATGTCGCGGGCCGAGGCCAGCGGATCCGGCTTGCCGTTCGGCCCTTCCGGGTTGACGTAGATCAGGCCCATCTGCACCGCGCCGAGATGGCCGTGCAACTCACGGTCGCCGGAATAGCGCTTGTCGTCGAGCCACTTGGTTTCCGAACCCCAGTCGACATCCTGCTCGGGCTCCCAGACATCGGCGCGGCCACCGGCGAAGCCAAAGGTCTTGAAGCCCATCGATTCCAGCGCGACGTTGCCAGTGAGAATCAACAGGTCGGCCCAGGAGATCTTGCGGCCGTATTTCTGCTTGACCGGCCACAAAAGCCGGCGCGCCTTGTCGAGATTGGCGTTGTCCGGCCAGCTGTTCAGCGGCGCGAAACGCTGCTGGCCCGCACCGGCGCCACCCCGGCCGTCGCCGATGCGATAGGTGCCGGCGCTGTGCCAGGCCATGCGGATGAACAGCGGCCCGTAATGGCCGAAATCGGCCGGCCACCAATCCTGCGAATCCGTCAGCACCTTGTGCAAATCCTCGATCACCGCGTCGAGGTCGAGCGTCTTGAACTCCGCGGCGTAGTCGAAAGCTTCGCCCATCGGGTCCGAAAGGCTCGACTGCTGGTGGAGAACGCCGATGTCGAGCTGGTTCGGCCACCAGTCGCGGTTGGTCCTGGCGGAGGTTCCATGCGCGACCGGGCATTTGCCGGCGCTGTTGTCGTCGGTCATCGCGTCCATCTTGGCCTCCGAATTGCTGATTTATGTGTTGTTTTTTCCGGGCCGGCCGGGAGCCGCGCCACTCTGGAATGGTTCCAGACTAAGCCGTCTCTTCGATAAAAACAAATTGCCTTTCCTGTTTGTTGCGATAGGCTTTCCTTATGATTGGCTTGACCGTGCGGCAGATGCAATACTTCGAGGCTTTGGCGCAAACGCTGCATTTCGGCCGCGCCGCAAAACTTGCCGGCGTCAGCCAGCCGGCGCTGTCCGCGCAGATCGCCGAGATGGAGCAAAGGCTGAACTGCCGGCTGTTCGAGCGCGGCGGCAAGACGGTGCGGATGACGGAAGAGGCGGAAGCGCTGCTGCCACGCATCGAGCGCATCCTGCGCGACATCAGTGATGTCGAGACGACGGCCCGGCGCGGCCGCCCGGCCATGGAAGGCCGCTTCCGGCTGGGCATCATCCCGACCGTGGCACCCTATCTGCTGCCGCATGTATTGCCGGAACTGAAACGGCATTTTCCGTCCCTGCAACTCGAACTGCGCGAAGCAGTCACCGCATCGCTAGTCGAGGACACGGCAACCGGACGGCTCGACGCCTTCATCGCCGCGCTGCCGCTCGACCAGCCCGGCCTGGTCACCGAAGAACTGTTCGCCGACCGCTTCTTCCTCGCCGTGCCAGCCGGAGATCCAGCCTTCGCCTCGCCACCGGTGCCGCCGGAAAGCCCGGCGCTGGAGCGGCTGATGCTTTTGGAGGAAGGCCACTGCCTGCGCGAACAGGCGCTCGCGCTCTGCGGCAGCGTGCGCCCGGTGGCAATGGCAAGCTATGGCGCCACCAGCCTGACGACGCTCTTGCAGATGGTAGCGCATGGTCTCGGCGTCACGCTCATCCCCGAAATGGCGGCAAGGCCGGCCAGCGCCATGCCGGACCTCAAGATCGTGCCGTTCCAGGAGCCAATGCCGCAACGCACGATCTGCCTGGCCTGGCGCCGCAATAAGGTGCGGCATGATGAGTGCGTCGAGTTGGCGAAGATCATTCGCGGGCTGGGTGGGGTGGTGATGGGGGTGTGAGTCGTTTGGGTCTTGGATGTCGCCTTGGGAACCCCGAAAAGCTCAAATCAGGCGCGTTCGAGAATACCCGCCTTGATGGCTGGTCGCCAGATCGCACCAAAGCCTCAAGGGATAAATACCAGAAATACGTACGTAAAAAACACAACGGCATGGACGATTCCGGTCAGGAAGGTCGTCCTTTCGTTGCTAAAGCTTACGCCGCATATGAAAAGCGCTAAAACCAAAAGTACTGCGTCAGCTTCCGGGAGCCCCAGGGTTAAGCCTCGTCCCGTAAGCAGGCTGGCTGCTGCGACCGCAGGTATCGTCAAGCCAATCGTGGCGCAAGCCGAACCCATTGCGACATTCAGGCCGCGCTGCAGCTCATTGTTGAGTGAAGCACGAACCGCCGAAATGGCTTCCGGCATCAAAACCAGACCCGCGATCATTGCCCCCACAATGCTGTCAGCCTGGGTCACCTGGTAAGCAACGAGCGCATTTTCAACACTTGCGGCGACCTGCTCGGCGAGCATGACAATTCCGATCAGTCCGATTATCAGGAGCAGAGCGCTGGAAGAGATGCTTTTGTGAGGGGCGGTTCGCGCCGAAAGGTCGTGTGCCAGTCCTTCGATGAAGTCGTCCCGGTGCCGGACGGTTTGCGCGAACACAAAACTTGCATAGAGCAGCACGGAAAGTACGCTCACAAGGCCAAGCTGAGCTGCCGAAAATGTGCCGGGATCGGTGGTCCGTGTATAGGTCGGCAGGATAAGCGTCATGACGGTCAGTGCGGCCAGAACCGCCAGATATGCGCTTGTCCCTTGCCGGACAATTGCCTGCTTGCGATGACGCCAGCCGCCAAACGTGAGACACGTCCCCACAACGCCGGTGGAGGCAATCATCACCGTCGAGAAGACGGACTCACGTGCAAGCGTGGGGTTGTTCTCTCCATGCAGCATCATGGAAACGATGATCGACACTTCGATTGCCGTCACGGCAAAAGTCAGCACCAATGTGCCGTAAGGCTCCCCCACACGGTGGGCCACCGCCTCGGCGTGATCGAGCACCACGAAAATAGTGATGAACATGATCGCACTCGAGAGCGCTCCGACGAGAATCCTGACGCTCGGCGAACCTTCGTCCACCGATAGCCCGCTGACTCTGACCGCAACGGCTAGTGCCAGCGCGGCCAAAGGCATCGCATAGGAAGTCGCTGATCGTGCGAAACCAGTCATTCAAGCCCCAATGCGTTCGGCGAACCTTGCGGAAGCCTGTCGAGCACCCCAGTGTCGTTTCGAAGCCGGGCAGTCCCGTCCCCCGGCGTTCAACCCTCAAGCCGTCTTCTGCACCACCAGCCCCAGTTCCTCCACCATCGCCTCGCGCATCAGAAACTTCTGCGGTTTTCCCGTCACCGTCATGGGCAGTTCGGTGCGGAAGCGGATGTAGCGGGGGATTTTGTAGTGGGCGATCTGGCCGGCGCAGAAATTCTTGATCTCCTGCTCGGTGGCGATCTGGTTGGGCTTCAGCACGATCCAGGCGCACAGCTCCTCGCCATATTTGGCGTCGGGAATGCCGAACACCTGCACCTCCTTGACCTTGGGATGGCGGTAGAGGAATTCCTCGACCTCTCTGGGATAGACGTTTTCGCCACCGCGGATGACCATGTCCTTGACCCGGCCGACAATGTTGCAATAGCCCTCGGCGTCGATGGTGGCGAGATCACCGGTGTGCATCCAGCCGTCGGCGTCGATCGCCTCGCGGGTTTTTTCCGCGTCGTCCCAGTAGCCTTTCATGACGGAATAGCCGCGGGTGCACAGCTCGCCCGGCGCGCCGACGGCGACGGTGGCGCCCTCGGCGTCGATGGCCTTGACCTCGACATGCGGATGGATGCGGCCGACAGTGGAGACGCGTTTTTCCAGCGGATCGTCGACGCTGCTCTGGAACGAGACCGGGCTGGTCTCGGTCATGCCGTAGGCGATGGTCACCTCTTCCATATGCATCAGCGTCACCACCTTCTTCATCACCTCGATCGGGCATGGTGAGCCCGCCATGATGCCGGTGCGCAGGCTGGAGAGATCGAAGCTGGTGAAGTCGGCGTGGTCAAGCATGGCGACGAACATGGTCGGCACGCCGTAGAGGCCGGTGCAGCGTTCCTGCGCCACCGCCTTCAGCGTCGCGCCGGCGTCAAAACCCTCGCCAGGAAACACCATGGTCGCGCCCTTGGTGACGCAGCCCATCGTGCCCATCGACATGCCGAAGCAGTGGTAGAGCGGCACCGGGATGCAGAGCCGGTCGTCGACGGTGAGCTTGATCGCAGCGGTGACGAAATTGCCATTGTTGACGATGTTGGTGTGGGTCAGCGTCGCGCCCTTGGGCGCGCCCGTCGTGCCTGATGTGAACTGGATGTTGATGGCCTCGCCCGGCTTCAGCCCTTCGGAGATGCGGTCGAGGCTGTCATGCTCGTCGCGGCCGGCCATCGACAGCACATCGGCGAAATTGAACATGCCGGGCGAGTTGTCGTCGCCCATGCGAATGACGATCTTCAGCGTCGGCAATTTCTGCGCCTTGAGCTTGCCGGGGGTGGCGTTGGCGAGCTCCGGCGCCAGCTTCTCGATCATGCCGAGATAGTCGGAGGTCTTGAAACTGGCGGCGGTGACCAGCGCCTTGCAGCCGACCTTGTTGAGGGCATATTCCAGCTCCGTCAGCCGGTAGGCCGGGTTGATGTTGACCAGGATCAGGCCGATGCGAGCGGTGGCGAATTGGGTGACCAGCCATTCCCAGCGGTTGGGCGACCAGATGCCGACACGGTCGCCTTTTTCGAGGCCGAGCGCCAGGAAGCCGGCGGCGAGCGTATCGACCGTGTCCGACAATTCGCTCCAGGTGAAGCGCTTGTCCTGTCCGACGAAGACGGCAGCATCCTGCGTGGCGTATCTGCCGACCGTGTCGGAGAAAAGCTGAGGGATCGTCTTGTCGAGCAGCGGCACCGAACGGTCGCCCGACACATGTGCCCGGCCGTCGAGCGGAGCGATGAACGCCCTGCCGCGCCCGCGCAGATTGGTGGCGTTCTTGAGCTCGTCGAGATTAATCGCCATCGCCGTTTCCTCCCGATGAGTGAGCCTAGCAGCCTGATGGGGTGGTGGAAAGTACAGGCGGTTCCCCTCCCCCTCGAGGGGAGGGTGCCTCGCGAAGCGAGGCGGGTGGGGTCCTCGGCGAAGTGCTCGGCTTCCTTGGTCACGGTCGACCCGGCTTGGGTGGTCTCGCGTCGAGCACTGCCGGAGCGACCCCACCCGTCCATCCGCCTTTGGCGGCTGTCCACCCTCCCCTCAAGGGGGAGGGAGCGCGCTCATCTTCGCGGCTATTTCCCGCACTAGCGCCTCATCCGCCGGCGCACGATCTTTCCGGGCAGCCACCAGGCAAGCCTGCGACTCCAGCACAACCCCATCGGCCAGCACCTTGAGATGGTTGGCGCGCAGGGTCGAGCCGGTGGTGGTGATGTCGACGATGACATCGGCAAGGCCTGCCGCCGGCGCGCCTTCGGTGGCGCCGAGGCTTTCGACGATGCGGTAGACCTGGATGCCGTGCTTTTGCGAGAAGAACTGCTGCGTGAGCCGCCAGTATTTGGTGGCGATCCTGAGCCGCCTGCCGTGGCGCTGGCGGAAATCGGCGGCGACATCGTCGAGATCGGCCATGGTGTCGACGTCGAGCCAGATGCCGGGCACCGCGACCACGACATCGGCATGGCCGAAGCCGAGGCGAGCGACGATTTCGGCGCGCGCCTCCCAGTCGGCGAGGTTTTCGCGCAGCAGGTCCTCGCCGGTAATGCCGAGGTCGACCGAACCTTGCCCAATCTCGCCGGCGATTTCGGACGCCGACAGGAACGCCACCTCGATGCCCTCGGCGCCGTCGATGCGGGCGCGGTACTGGCGCTCATCGCCGGGCAGGCTGACGGCAAGCCCGGCCCTGGCCAGTACCTCCAAGGCCTGCTCCTTGAGCCGGCCTTTCGATGGGATCGCCAGCGTGATCATTGCGGCTCTCCCCGCAGCGCTTCGATGCGGTCGAGCCAGACGGAGAAGCCGACGCCGGGGATCGGCGTCTTGGCGCCGAGCAGGGTCAGCAGCCGGTCGTAGCGTCCGCCACCGGCCAGCGGCCGCTCGCCGCCAAGTGCCGCGATCTCGAAGACGATGCCGGTATAGTAATCCAGCGGACGGCCGAAGGCAGCGTCGTAGCGAACTGTTTGCGTCGGCAAGCCGTGCGCCTCGATGGCCTTGGCGCGGGCAGCGAATTTTTCGAGCGCCGCGCCCAGCGAAAGCCCGGCAGAGGCCGCAAAACTTTCGAGCGCAGCACTCGCGCCGTCGAGCGGCACGTCAATTGCGAGGAAATCCCTGAGTGCTGCAAAGGCCTCGTTCGACAGCCGCACGCTGCGCAATTCGGCCTTTTCGATCAGCCGCCGGGCAATGTCGACTGGCGCGCGTCCGCCGGATGCCAGCAGGCCGGCCTCTTCCATGCCGCCGGCAATGTGGGCGGAAAGCGCTTCGAGATCGCCATCGAGCACCAGGGCCGCGACTTCGCCGTCAAGCTCACCGTTGCGTGGCGGGTTGGCAAGATCGGACAACGCTGCCTGCAGCATCGGCGCCGAACCGAAGGCGCGCGCAAGTCGCATGCGCCAGCCGCGCGGCAGGCCGAGGGCCGCCAGCACCGCCTCGAAGATGGTCTGGTCGCCGAGCGTGATCGCAAGAGGTTGCGCCGGCAGCACCAGCTGCAGCAGCGCGTGCGCATCGGCCAGCGAACGCGCATCGGCCTCGGCCGTATCGCGGTCGCCGAGATCCTCGATGCCGGCCTGAAAGAACTCGTTGCCGCCCTCGCGGCGCTGGCGGAACACTTCGCCGAGATAGGAATAGCGGCGCGGCGTGCCGGCCTGCGAGGCGATGTGGTCGAGGCAGACGGGGATGGTGAATTCGGGCCGCAGACACAGCGTCTTGCCGGTCTCGCTTTCGGTGAGAAAGATGCGGCGGCGCAGATCCTCGCCGGCCATGTCGAGGAATGGGTCGGCCGGCTGCAGCACCGCGACCTCGACCGCATGGGTGTTGCGGGTGGCGAAGAGTTTGGTGATTTCGAATGCGATGGCGGGATAGCGGGAGGTCATGCGTGGCGCGAGGCACCCCCCTCTGGCCTGCCGGCCATCTCCCCCTCAAGGGGGGAGATTGGCAGCTCGGAGCGCAGCGCCTCTTCTTCAACGCCGGAGATTGGCGAAACCATGCGCGACATCCAATCTCCCCCCTTGAGGGGGAGATGGCCGGCAGGCCAGAGGGGGGCGTTCAAGCGCCACCCTTCGCACGGTCAGCGGCCTGCACCGCCAAAATCTTCCTCACCTCGGCGACCAGCTCTCCCTCCGCCACCGTCACCTGCGCCGGGCGGGCAGCCCGCCATTCAGCGTTGTCGGCGATTTCAGCGGACATGCGCGCGCCTTCGATCAGATCCTTGATCTGCAACTCGCCCTTGGCGCGCTCATCGCCGCCCTGGATGATGGCGACCGGGCTACCGCGGCGGTCGGCGTATTTCAGCTGCGCCTTCATGCCGGCGCCGCCGAGATACATCTCTGAGCGGATGCCGGCGGCGCGTAGCTCTGCGACCATCTTCTGGTAGCGGCCAAGGCTTCCCGTATCCTTGTCCATGACCAGCACGACGACCGGCGCGATGACATCGGTGGTGTCCAGCTTGCCGAGGTTCTTCAGCGCCGTCATGAGGCGGGAGACGCCGATCGAAAAGCCGGTCGCCGGCACCGGCTCGCCACGGAAGCGCGAGACCAGCCCGTCATAGCGGCCGCCACCACCGACCGAACCGAAGCGCACGATCTGGCCGTCTTCGTTGGGGATTTCCGCGAGCAATTCGGCTTCGAAGACCGGGCCGGTGTAGTATTCGAGGCCGCGCACGACGGAGCGGTCCATGGCGATGCGATCTTCGCCATATCCGGCCGCCCTGACCAGGGCTTCAATCGTCGCGAGCTCGCCGACGCCTTCTTGGTAAGTCGAGTTCGAGCTCACTATGGAAACCTGGTCGACCTGTGCGTTCCTTGCCGTGGCGAGAAGAACTGCTTCAGCTTGCCCGTCGTCCAAACCAGCGCCCTTGGCGAAGTCGCCCTCGCCTTCCTTGCCGCCATCCCATCGGCCCGGCCCAAGCAGAAGCTTCACGCCTTCCGGCCCGAGCTTGTCCAGCTTGTCGATGGCGCGCAGCACCGTCAGCCGGCGGCCGGCATTGTTGTCACCGCCAAGGCCGATCGCCTCCAGCACGCCGTCAAGCACCTTGCGGTTGTTGACCCGGATGACGTAGTCGCCACGCTTGATGCCAAGCGCTTCCATCACGTCGGCCATCATCATGGCCATCTCGGCGTCGGCTGCGACGCCCGGCGTACCGATCGTGTCGGCGTCGAACTGCATGAACTGGCGGAAGCGGCCCGGGCCGGGCTTTTCGTTGCGGAACACCCAGCCGGAGCGGTAGCTGCGATAGGGTTTCGGCAGCTTCTCAAAATTCTCGGCGACGTAACGCGCCGTCGGCGCAGTCAAATCATAGCGCAGCGACAGCCACTGCTCATCATCGTCCTGGAACGAGAAAACGCCTTCGTTCGGCCGGTCCTGGTCGGGCAGGAATTTGCCGAGCGCATCGGTGTACTCGATCAGCGGCTGGTCGGCCGGCTCGAAACCGTAGAGCTCATAGACCGAACGGATCGTGGCCATCATCTTCTCGACGGCGCGGATGTCTTCAGCGCTGCGGTCGGCAAAGCCGCGCGGCAGCCGCGCTTTCGTCTTTTCCGATTTGTCGGCCATGGGATGGGTCTTTTCGCTTAGTAATCGATGACTTGTTTGGAGTGGGCGTGTCCTAACCGAAGCGGCTTTGTGCGGCAAGGGTTTGCGCTTTTTCCTTGTCCCACGAAACAAACCGCACCAAAAAGGAAACAATTCCGCCATCGGCGCGGCATCGTGCCGACACAATCAGAGCCGATAAGCGCGCCGAAACAAAGGGTTGGGCCATGACTGCCGCACACAAGTTCGACATCAGAGACGACGGCTTGCATGAAGTCCGGCTGCGGCGGGCCGAGAACCGTGCGCCGGTGACGGCGAGCCTCGGTCCGTTTGAGGTCACCGCCGACGAGCGCAAGGGTTCCACCATGCGCGAGGCGCTGATGACCGGATTGCTGGTGATTTATCCGGCCTTTGCGGCACTGGCGGCGATTGTGGCGGGATTGTTCCTGACTGGCGCCAGCGGGACGTGAGTTCCTTACCCTCCCCCTTGTGGGGAGGGTCGACGCGTAGCGTCGGGGTGGGGGTGCGGCGCCAAGATACCCCCACCCGCGCCTTCGGCGCGACCTCCCCACAAGGGGGAGGTCGGGGGACGCCCTACTTCGGCCTCTTAAAGGCCTTGCGTTCCTTCTCCACCTGCTCCCGGCAAACACACCCCTCGAGATGGTCGTTGACCAGACCCATCGCTTGCATGAAGGCATAGACCGTCGTCGGTCCGACAAAGCTCCAGCCGCGCTTTTTCAACTCCTTCGAAATCCTGATCGAGACCCCTGTCGTCGGGTTGGCGCGTAGATGCGCCATGTCCACCACCGCCGGCCGCTCCTCCGGCCCCGGCTCGAACTTCCAGAACCAGGCGGCCAGCGAACCGAACTCGTCGACCATTTCGCACGCCCGTTTGGCGTTGTTGATGGTCGAGACGATCTTGCCGCGGTGACGGATGATGCCGGCATTGGCGACCAGGCGCTCGACATCCTCGTCGGTGAAGGCGGCGACCTTGTCGAAGTCGAAACCGGCGAAGGCCTCGCGGAAATTCTCGCGCTTGCGCAGAATGGTCAGCCAGGACAGGCCGGACTGAAAGCCTTCCAAGCAGATTTTTTCGAACAGCCTGCGGTCGTCGGCGACCGGCCGGCCCCATTCATGGTCGTGGTAGTGCAGATAGTCCGGCAGATTGCCGTGCCAGAAGCAGCGCGTGATCCCGTCGGAGCCGGTAAGCAGTCCGGTGTTGTCTTGCGCCATGGCCGATCCATCCGTTAACGCGCTTTCGCTGCATTTACCGCGGCTTTACCAGATTCCTGAACCCGGCGGTAACCACACCAAAAGGTTTACTGACAAAGCGGCATTTTACGCATTCCGATTCATGTTTCGGTTGCCGCTTCGCGCCAAGGATCGCGCAACCGGGGGCAAGTTCCGCCTCCGTCCGTTCGACATCAAGGTGCGTTCCGATGAAGATCTTTTTGCGTTCCGTGCTCGGCGCCGTGGCCATTCTGGCCGCCGGCGTCACCTCGTCTGCCGCCAACGACCGCTATGCCGACAGGCCGCCGGTGATGGTGAGCCCCGACCTTTCCGCACCCTGGGTGCTGCAGCTTGGCCGGGCGCCCGGCATCGTGCGGCAGAGCCGACAGGTGGTCCAGCAGCCGCGACTTCGCTATGCGCAGCCGGCGCGACCCGATCGGGTGCGCACTGCTTCCGTGCAGGCGCCGGCCAAGCGCGTGGTGATGCGGCCGCAGATCAATCCGCTCTACCTGCCGCAGGAAGTCGCCTATGACGGCCCGCAGAAGCCGGGCACGATCGTCATCGATACGACGCAGAACTTCCTGTTCCTGGTCGAGAAGAACGGCAAGGCGCGGCGCTATGGCGTCGGCACCGGCAAGCCTGGCTTCGAATGGTCTGGCACGCACAAGATCACCAACAAGCGCGTCTGGCCGGACTGGCGCCCGCCAGCGGAGATGATCAAGCGCGAGGCCGCCAAGGGCCGCTACCTCCCGACCTATCTGGCCGGCGGCGAGGAAAACCCGCTTGGCGCCCGCGCGCTCTATCTCGGCACGACGGAATACCGCATCCACGGCACCAACCAGCCATGGACCATCGGCGGCTCGGTGTCTTCCGGCTGTATCCGCATGCGCAACGAGGACGTGGTTGACCTTTACGAGAGGGTCAATGTTGGAACGACCGTGGTCGTGATATAGTCGGCTACCGAATCATCTGGTCCAGAAGGTTAGACCTTCAGGATCGGGAAGAGTTTACGGGGGACGGGCCGTGTGGGGATGCGGCCAGTCAGGAAAGGGCAGCCCGGGAAACCGCGCTGCCCTTTCTCTTTGCGGCTATAGCTGAGCCAGGCTGCGCCAGAACGTCGCGCCAGGGGGATGACGGTTCGCTTTCACGCTGCCTTGCCGCATCTCCCCTGCTATAGGGACGGCCAAACTCCCCTGCGCCATACTCCGCTGCAAAGGTCCAGCCATGTCTCCGCCAGACGATAGCCGCTATCTCCGGGGCGGCCCGGTCGCCCAGCGCATCATGGCATCCGTGCGCGAGGATGCCGCCATCGCCACCGCCGAAGGTTTTCCGCCCAAGCTGGTGTCGATCACCGTCGGCGATACCGCTGCCGTCGATGTCTATGTGCGCAACCAGCGCGCCAAGGCCGCCCTTGCCGGCATCGGTTTCGAGGAGCGGCGGTTCCCCGCCGACATCAGCGCCGGCGAACTCGAGGCGGCGATCCACGGCCTGAACGCCAACCCGCGCGTCACCGGCATCATCATCCAGCGGCCGGTGCCGGCGGATATCCCGATCAAGACGCTGCAAGCGGCGGTGCATCCGCTGAAGGATGTCGAAGGCATGCACCCGGCCTCGATCGGCAACATCGTGTATAATCAGCTCGACCTTGCGCCTTGCACAGCTGCGGCCTCGGTCGAGCTGCTGAAGGAAACCGGCCTTCACCTCAAGGGGCTGGAAGTCGTCGTCGTCGGCCATTCCGAGATCGTCGGCAAGCCGATTGCCTTCCTGCTGATGAGCGAAGGCGCAACGGTGACGGTGTGCCATCACATGACGCGCTCGGTGGCGGCACATGCGCGCCGCGCCGATGCGCTGTTCGTCGCCGTCGGCAAGCCGCGGCTGATCAAGGCCGACATGGTGAAGCCCGGTGCGGCCGTCATCGACATCGGCATCAATTCCGAGATCGGCCCGGACGGCACGAGCCGCATCGTCGGCGACGTCGACACCGAGAGCGTGAAGGAAGTCGCGTCCTGGATCACGCCGGTGCCGGGCGGCGTCGGCCCGATCACTGTGGCGATCCTCTTGCGCAACACAATGGTCGCGCTCAGCCGCCAGCGCGCGCGCTACCAGGCGACGTATGGCGTGGTGGACCGGCTGGCAGCGGAATAGCTGCTTACTCGGCGGCGACCAGGTTTCCTTCGGAGACGCCCTCCGGCTTCGGACCACCATAGGCCCAGTCGAGCAGCTTGATCGTGTGCACCACCGGCAGCTTCGCGGCGGAAGCGATCTGGGTGATGCAGCCGATGTTGCCGGTGGCGACGATTTCGGCGTCGGTCGCCTCGATGTTCTTCACCTTGCGGTCACGCAACCTTGCGGAAATCTCCGGCTGCAGGATGTTGTAGGTGCCGGCGGAGCCGCAGCACAGATGCCCCTCGCGCGGTTCGCGCACGACGAAGCCGGCCCTGGCGAGCAATTCCTTCGGCTGGCGGGTGATCTTCTGGCCGTGCTGCATCGAGCAGGCGGAGTGATAGGCGACGACGGTGCCGGGTTTGCGCACCGGCTCGGGCAGGTCGAGGCTCGCGAGATATTCGGTGATGTCCCTGGCCAGCGCCGAGACCTTTGCAGCCTTGTCGGCATAGGCCGGATCGAGGCGCAGCATGAAGCCATAGTCCTTGATGGTGGTGCCGCAGCCGGACGCGGTGATGACGATGGCATCGAGCCCACCCTGGTCGATGGCGCGTGTCCAGGCATCGACATTCTGCTTCGCCGAGGCTAGTGCGGCTGCCTCGCGGCCCATATGATGGACCAGCGCGCCGCAGCAGGCCTCGCCCTCAGGCACCACGACCTCGATGCCGAGCCTGGTCAGCAATGCAATCGTCGTCTCGTTGATGGCGGGATCGAGCACCGATTGGGCGCAGCCGGTGAGGATGGCGACGCGACCTTTCTTCGTCCCCTTGCCGGCATGGACGCCGGGAGAGGCCATCGGCGAGGCCGCCGGGATCGATGCCGGCGCCAGCTTCAGCATCGCACCCAGCGGCCTCAGCGCCGGCAGCCTTTCGAATAGGCCAATGAATGGCTTGCCCAGTTTCGCCAACTTCAGCGCGGCGCGAAAGCGTGTGGGATAGGGCAGCACCATGGACAGCATGGCGCGGATCAGCCGATCGAGCAGCGGCCGCTTGTAAGTTTCCTCGATATGGGCGCGGGCATGGTCGACCAAGTGCATGTAATTGACGCCCGACGGGCAGGTGGTCATGCAGGCCAGGCAGGACAGGCAGCGGTCGATATGGGTGACGATCTGCTTGTCGGCCGGGCGGCCGTTCTCCAGCATGTCCTTGATGAGATAGATCCGCCCGCGTGGCGAATCCAGCTCGTTGCCCAATGTCACATAGGTCGGGCAAGTGGCGGTGCAGAAGCCGCAATGCACGCATTTGCGCAGGATCTTCTCCGATTCCGCGACATGGGGATCAGCAAGCTGGGCAAGGGAGAAGTTAGTTTGCATTATCTTAGCCTTGGGCCATGCGGCCGGGATTGAGGATGGACTTGGGATCGAACTCGGCCTTGAGCCGCGCCGACAGTGCGGCCAGATGCGGCGCCTGCGGCTCGAACACCGGAACGGCGGCGCGATACGAAGGGGTGGCGCGCACCAGCGTCGCGTGGCCGCCGCGATGCTTTCTGATCAGCCCGCGCAGCAGGGCGGCCTCGGGATCGCCCTCCTCCATGCGCAGCCAGACCAGCCCGCCCTGCCAGTCGTAGAAGGCGCTGACACCGATCTGCATGCGCAGCGTCAGCACCATCTGATGGGCCTGAGACGGCGCCATGGAGACGCGCCAGACCGGCTTTTCGCTACGGTCGGCGAATGGCGTGCAGTCCCTTATGTCACGCCAGAGGGTATGCGATGTCTCACCTGCGATCTCCTGCAGCGGGCCGGCATTTTTCAGCAGGGTCTTCAGCGCCTCAATGCGATAGGCGACCGATGGGCCAAACCCTTCGACGCGCAGCAGCGTTGCAGCGTCAGTGCCTAGACTGCCCCCGGCAACGCGCGCGGCGATGCGTTCGGGCAGATGGGCCGCGCTCGACACTTCGGCGCTGGAGCCGAGCGCCAGCGCCATGGCGGCAGAGGCGGCATCGTCGAGTAGGCCGCGCATGGCAAGCGTCACCTCGGTCTCGGCCGCCGGCAGCACCTTGAAGGTGACATCGGTGAACACGGCCAGCGTGCCCCAGCTGTTGGCCATCAGCTTCGACAGATCGTAGCCGGTGACATTCTTGACGACGCGGCCGCCGGACTTGAAAGCTTCACCACGACCGGCAACCGCGTTGATGCCAAGGATATGGTCGCGCGCGGCGCCCGCCTTCAGCCGGCGCGGGCCGGACAGGTTGGCGGCAAGCACGCCGCCGATCGTGCCTCTTCCCTTGATACCGCCGAACAATGGGCCGTAGTCCATCGGCTCGAAAGCAAGTTGCTGGCCGTTTTCGGCGAGCAGGTTTTCGATCTCGGAAAGCGGCGTGCCAGCCTTGGCCGACAGCACCAGCTCGGCCGGCTCGTAGAGGGTGACGCCGGTGAGCTTCGAAAGATCGAGCGTGTGTTCGCTCTGGTGTGGCCGGCCGATGCCGCGCTTGGAGCCGTGGCCGATGGTTTCCAGCGGCGGTTCCTCCGCAGCCGCCCATTGGACGGTGGAGAGGACTTCGGTGGACGAGGTGGGAGTGAAGGTGGTCATGGCGACGCGCCGCTTGCGAGTGCAGAGACGTCGAGTTCCTTCGTGCCCCCCTCTGTCCTGCCGGACATCTCCCCCACTTGGGGGGAGATTAGCAGCTTTGGCGACCGCGCCTCTCTAGCAACGTCGAAGATTGGCGAAGGCAGAGATGACTGGTGATCTCCCCCCAAGTGGGGGAGATGTCCGGCAGGACAGAGGGGGGCGCGAAGGATCGCCGACGTGAGACATTCCGCCCCCATCAAAACCTCGGAATGTCCGGAAACGCCACCTGGCCGCGATGCACGTGCATGCGCCCAAGCTCCGCGCAGCGGCGCAGTTGTGGAAACACCTTGCCGGGGTTGAGCAAATGATTGGGGTCGAAGGCGCATTTGACGCGCATTTGCTGGTCGAGGTCGATCTGGTTGAACATCTCCGGCATCAAATCGCGCTTCTCGACGCCGACGCCGTGCTCGCCGGTCAAGACGCCGCCGACCTCGACGCAGAGCCGCAAGATGTCGGCGCCAAAACTTTCCGCCTTGTCGAGTTCGCCCGGCACGTTGGCGTCGTAGAGGATCAGCGGATGCAGATTGCCGTCGCCGGCGTGGAAGACGTTGGCGACGCCGAGGCCGTATTTCTCCGACAGTTCGCGCATGCCGGCGAGCACACGCGGCAATTCCTTGCGCGGGATGGTGCCATCCATGCAGTAATAGTCGGGTGAGATGCGGCCGACCGCCGGGAAGGCCGCCTTGCGGCCGGCCCAGAAACTCAGCCGCTCCTGTTCGGATTGCGAGATGCGGCAGGTGGTGGAGCCGTTCCTGTAGGCGATCGCTTCGACGAGACCGATCAAGTGATCGACCTCGACGCCCGGCCCGTCGAGTTCGACGATCAGCAGCGCCTCGACATCAAGGGGATAGCCGGCGTGGACGAAATCTTCCGCGGCATGGATCGCCGGCCGGTCCATCATCTCCATGCCGCCAGGGATAATGCCGGCGCCGATGATGTCGGCGACGCATTGGCCGCCCTGCTCGCTGGTCGGAAAGCCGATCAGCAGAGCGCGCGCCGTCTCCGGCTTCTTCAGGATGCGTACCGTGACCTCGGTGACGACGCCGAGCAGGCCTTCGGACCCCGTCATGACGCCGAGGAGATCATAGCCTTCCGAGTCCAGATGATTGCCGCCCAGGCGCACCACCTCGCCGTTCATCAGCACCATCTCGATGCCCAGCACATTGTTGGCGGTCAGGCCGTATTTCAGGCAGTGCACGCCGCCGGAATTTTCCGCGACATTGCCGCCGATCGAGCACGCGATCTGGGAGGATGGGTCAGGGGCGTAGTAAAAGCCCTCCTGCTCGACGGCAATGGTGATGCCAACATTGGTAACGCCTGGCTGAGCTACGACGATGCGGTCGGGATAGTCGATGGCCAGAATGCGGTTGAAGCGGCTCATGACCAGCAGCACGGCATCCTCGAGCGGCAGCGCGCCGCCCGACAACGAGGTTCCGGAGCCGCGCGGCACGACACGGATGTTGCGGTCGTTGCAGTATTTCAGCACCCGCGACACCTGCGCCACCGTTTCCGGCAGCACCACGACCAGCGGCAATTGCCGGTAGGCGGTGAGGCCGTCGCTTTCGAAGGCGCGCATCTCATTGGTGGCGTCGACGACGCCCTCGCCCGGCACGATGATGCGCATGTCGGCGACGATCTCCGCCCGCCTTCGCATCGTGGCGTCGTCTGGCTTGGGCATGACAAGGCCGGACATCGGCGGCGTTCTCCGCTTGGCTGGTAAAAATCTTTTACCAGTTACATCTGGATGTTGCAAACACCGCATTGGGCAAAGAGCGTACTGCCAGCCTTCCGCAGCGGCAATCTGCCGCTATTCACCCTCCCCCTTGTGGGGAGGGTCGCGAACGCAGTGAGCGGGGTGGGGGTCCGCGCGACGAAAGCTCTTTACGAGCACCCCCACCCCGATCCGCTATGCGGATCGACCCTCCCCACAAGGGGGAGGGTAAAGTGCGCTCCTACTCCCCCGGATGTTTCGCCGGCTCGGAGTGCATCCGCCTCACTCGCCGCACACCCCACCAGACCAGCACGATGGCGACCGGCACCGAGGCGGCGGTGACGACTTCGGGCGCAATGGCATGGCCGAAGATCGAGGCGCCCTTGGCGAGATAGGAGATCAGGCCGACGACATAGTAGGACACTGCCGCCACCGACAGGCCTTCCACCGTCTGCTGCAGCCGCAGTTGCAGCCGGGCACGGTTGTTCATCGACGCCAGCAGATCGCGGTTCTGCTTCTCGACCTCGACATCGACCCAGGTGCGCAGCAGCGTGGTGGCGCGGGTTAGTTTGCGCGACAGGTTGGCCTGGCGCTCCTCGACCGAACGGCAGGTGCGCATGGCAGGCGCCACCCGCCGCTGCAGGAAGCCGCCCCAAGTGTCGTAGCCGGGCACGGCTTCTTCGTCCAGCGCTTCCAGCCGCTCGACAACGATGCCGTCATAGGCGCGGCTGGCGCCGAAGCGATAGAGGCTGGAGGCGGCATCAGCCTCGAGTTCAGCGGCAAGCTCGGTCAGGTCGGCGAGCAGCGTCTGGCTGTCGCGGGTTTCAGCGACCTTCATTTCCAGCGTGGTCTGCGCCAGCCGGTCCTCGATGCGGCGGGCGCGGCCCGACAGCGTCAGCGCCAGCGGCAGGCCGAGCATGGCAAGCGTGCGGTAGGTCTCGACGTCGATCAGCCGCTGCGACAGCGCGCCGGTCCGCGCCGGCGTCAGGCCGCGATCAAGCACCAGGATGCGGGTCAGGCCGTCGCCGTCCTGGCGGAAATCGGTGACGATGGCCGCATTGCCGCGCTCGACCAGCGAATAGCAGAGGCTCGTCGGGTCGAAGGCCGCAATCAGCTTCTCGCTTGCCGGCGTCCATTTGCGGATCTCCAGCCTTATGCCTGAGATCACCGTTCCCGGCGGCGAGAACCCGTTGCCGAAAGGAGAATCCTCCTGCGCCCTGCCGCTTTCGGCAAGCGGCCCTTCCCAAAGATAGGTCGAGAATTCCGTATGCCGCTCCCAGCGCAGCGTACCCTTGCCCCACTTCATGGCGTGGTGGCGGGCATGACGGTCGGGCGCCGCGATGCCGAGGCGCCGCGACAGTTCGGAGAGCACGGCCATGTCGACGCCGGAGCCGCCCTCGGTCATGAAGGCGAGTTGCACAAGCACGCGCGGCTTCTCGATCAGCGGATGCGGCCGGGCATGGACCTCGCCGATCGCGCCGGGCCGTCCCTCATGCGCGGGAAAGCCCATCACGCTGCCTTGGGCGCGCGGCTGGAATTCGAGGTTGGACGTCTCGTCCGACACGGTGGTCCCCCTGTTCTCGACCCTTCGTGTGATGGCGTCCTCTAAAGGCAATCCATGAGGCGCGTAAACACCAAAGTCTAGCATCGTAGGTCCTGCCGGCGCGACGCGCAGACCGACCCGATTGGGCAAATTGGATAAATAATTTGACCAGTTGGCGACGCTGGCTTTATCTTGCGCGACGCCGGTTCAATTTCCCAGGCCCCCGTTGAGCGATATTTTCTCCAGGATCGAGCATTCGCGCACCGCCGACGAGGTGGTGCAGCAGATCGAAAGCCTGATCCTTGAAGGCGTGCTGCGCACCGGCGACCGGCTGCCGGGCGAGCGCGAGCTGGCGCGCCAGTTCGACGTGTCGCGGCCGATCCTGCGCGATGCGCTGAAGGCGCTGGAAGGGCGCGGGCTGCTGATCACCAAGGCCGGCGGCGGCACCCATGTCGCCGACGTCATCGGCCAGTTGTTCACCAAGCCGGTGACCGACCTCATCTCGATGCACCGCAAGGCGGTGACCGACTATCTGGAATACCGCCGCGAGATCGAAGGTGTTGCGGCCGAATATGCGGCGCGACGCGCGACAGCGGACGACATTGCGCTGCTCGACCGCATCATGGCGCGCATGGACGAGGCGCACCGCACCGGCGATTTCGACGACGAGGCGGAAATCGACGTCGAGTTCCACCATGCTGTGTGCGAATGCGCGCACAACATCATCCTCTTGCATACGCTGCGCTCCTGCTACCGGCTGCTGTCTGAAGGCGTGTTCCAGAACCGGCTTCTGGTGTTCAGCGTGCCCGGAGCGCGCGAGGCGCTGCTGGCCCAGCACGGCGCGATCTACAAAGCCGTGAAGGCCGGCGATCCCTCAGCTGCCCGCCAGGCGGCGATGGACCATATCTCCTATGTCGAGCGCTCGATGCTCGAGGCCGAACGCAGCGGCGACTGGCAGCGAGTGTCGCGGCTCAGGCTTAAGCAGCGCTCCGACGCCGACGACGGCTTCAAGACGACTGGCTAACGAGGAACCACCATGAGCGACATCCTCACCATTGCCGATCTCAAGGACCTGGCGCGCCGGCGGGTGCCGAAGATGTTCTACGACTATGCCGATTCCGGCGCCTGGACCGAAAGCACCTACCGCGCCAACGAGGAGGACTTCCAGAAGATAAAATTCCGTCAGCGCGTGCTGGTCGACATGAGCAACCGCTCGCTGGAATCGACCATGATCGGCGAGAAAGTGGCGATGCCGGTGGCGCTTGCCCCAACTGGAATGACCGGCATGCAGCATGCCGATGGCGAGATGCTGGCGGCGCAGGCGGCAGAGGAATTCGGCGTGCCGTTCACGCTGTCGACGATGAGCATCTGCTCGATCGAGGATGTCGCGTCGGTGACGAAGAAGCCGTTCTGGTTCCAGCTCTACGTGCTTCGCGACAAGGATTTCGTGCTCGACCTGATCGACAGGGCGAAGGCTGCAAAATGCTCGGCGCTGGTGTTGACGCTCGACCTGCAGATCCTGGGGCAGCGCCACAAGGATGTCCGCAACGGGCTGTCGGCGCCGCCCAAGATGACGCTGGCCAACATTGCCAACATCGCCATGCGGCCACGCTGGCTGATGGGCATTGCCGGCACCAAGCGCCGCACCTTCCGCAACATTGTCGGCCATGCCAAGGGCGTCGGCGACGTCGCTTCGCTGGCATCGTGGACGACGGAGCAGTTCGACCCGCACCTGTCGTGGAAGGATGTCGCCTGGATCAAGGAACGTTGGGGCGGCAAGCTGATCCTGAAAGGCATTCTCGACAAGGAGGACGCGCTGATGGCGGTCGAGACCGGCGCCGACGCCATCATCGTTTCCAACCATGGCGGGCGCCAGCTCGACGGCGCATCGTCGTCAATCATGGCGCTGGAAGAGATCACCGATGCCGTCGGCGACAGGATCGAGGTGCATATGGACGGCGGCATCCGCTCGGGCCAGGACGTGCTGAAGGCGCTTTGCCTCGGCGCCAAGGGCACCTATATCGGCCGCCCGTTCCTGTACGGATTAGGCGCCATGGGCAAGCAAGGCGTGACCCTGGCGCTGGACATCATCCGCAAGGAGATGGACATCACGCTGGCACTGTGCGGCAAACGGCTGGTGACCGAGATGGGCAAGGACCAGTTGCGGCGATAGGGTCTTGTTCACCGATTAGACCCTAGCCTCGCTGGATCACGGAGACGAAGCCGCCTTGACCGAGACCGGCATCCACTACCTCGACGCGCGCGCGCCCGATGGCATGCGCCTCTATGCGATCGGCGACGTGCATGGCCGGCTCGATCTGCTCGCCGCCATGCATCGCCGCATCGAGAGCGAACTCGAATACAAGCCGACCAGCGATTGGCGCGTCATCCACCTCGGCGACTATGTCGACCGCGGACCAGAGTCCAAGGGCGTCATAGACTTCCTGATCGAGGCACAGAAACGCGATCCACGGCATCTGATGCTGGCCGGCAACCACGATATCGGCTTCCTCGATTTTCTCGACGAGCCTGACCCGGAAGGGCTGTTCATCCGCTATGGCGGCGTGCAGACGGCACAATCCTATGGCGTCGACCTAGCGGGACACGCAAGCTGGTTCGGCAAGGCCGAGGCGTTACGGCGGGGACACCAGGCACTGGTCAATGCTGTACCGCAAGCCCATGTCGACTTCCTGCGGTCGCTGCAATTGTCACTGATATCAGGTGATTTCTTCTTCTGCCATGCCGGCGTCAGGCCTGACGTGCCGCTGGAGAGCCAGAGCCCGCAGGATCTGGTCTGGATCCGCGACGTCTTCCACAACCATCCAGGGCTTTACCCGAAGGTGATCGTGCACGGCCACACACCGGTGCCGGAGGCGGAGGTGATGCCGAACCGCGTCAATGTCGACACGCTCGCCTGGCAGTCAGGCATGCTCAGCGCGCTCGCCGTGGACGGCGCGGACAAGCGTATCCTGACTGTGCAGGGAAAAGCGTTTTAGCGAAGCGCGGCGGTGACGCCGTAGCCGTCGACGGCCTGATGGTTGTTGGCCGCATCGGCGGAATAAATGCCGAGACCGCACAAAACGATGGCAGACAGCATGACAAAGGACAGAAGCGCTGCTTTCACGGACGTCATCTCTAGTTGAGCTTCCTGCATCTGGGCACGAGGCGGTTACCAATGGGTTGAAACCGAGAATTCGTCTCAAAGTTTCGACGATTTCGCGCTTGTAGGTCGATTCTGTATCGGCGGTGTGTCGCGCGGATCACACAGAAGGTTCATCGCGGTTGCATTGCCGATGCATAGCGCGCGCCTTGTAGGATGGCGTTCGGCCACAAACCAAGGACGAAAGAAGTTGTCCCCGGCAGATTCCCCGCCGCGTGCCAATTATGCAACGGCCGCGCGTTGGCTGGGTTCAGATCGTCGCCACCCAGGCGCGGGCAATGGCCAAGCCCGCGGCATCAGCCTCGGGGCCGTTGAGAGCCATTTCGCTGTCGAGGCGATCCTGCCAGTCGGGATGGCGATCGGCAATCAGCGGCGCGAAGGATGTGCTCCAGTCCCTCACCATCGGCTGGTCGGCCTCGAAATGGAACTGGAAGCCGTAGACAGCGCGGCCGATACGGAACGCCTGGTTCTCGGAAATTTCGCTGCCGGCAAGCCGCACCGCATTTGACGGCAGCGCGAAAGTGTCGTCGTGCCATTCGAAGATGGGGAAATCCTGGGGAAGTGCGCCAAGCACCGGATCGGTTCTGGCGTCCGGCGTCAGCGATACCTTGTGCCAGCCGAATTCCGAGGCGCCGCCGATCTGGTTCTCACCGCCGAAAGTGCGGGCAACCAACTGGCTGCCCAGGCAGATACCGAGAACCGAGCGATCCTTGGCGGCGAAATCGCGGGTCAGTTCGAGCAGCGCCGGGAAATACGGGTAGTCATCGTCGGCCAGCGCATTCTGACCGCCGCCCAGCATCACCATGGCATCGTGTCCGGTCGCGTCGTCCGGCAGCGCATCGCCCTTGTAGGGCCGGCGCAGGTCGAGATCGGCGCCGGCTTCGGCGAGCGCGGCACCAACCTGGCCAAGGCCGGTGTTGTCGTAGTTCTGGACCACCAGCACCCGCATCGCAAAACCCTGCTGACATGAAATGACGCGACGAGCGATATCATGTCGCCCGTATTGCAGCCAAGATGCGTATTCGGGAGAGAGCTATGCCACTGCAGAACCGGGTCGATCCGTTCGGCGCCATCCATGCCATATCCGAGCGCGGCCTGTTCACCGGCAATCGCGGCATCATCCACGATCCTGAGACCAAGACGCTGCTGAAAAAGCGATGGGCGTTGCCGGCCTGGATCATCTGCGAGTGCAAGTTCCGCGACGTGCGGCGCGAACCGATGGGCAGGAACAGGAGAAGTGACGATCAATTGGGCGGCAAGGCCGGCTGGACCGAACTGTTCTTCCTCGACGAGGTGACGGCGCTGGCCGCGGGGCACCGGCCCTGTTTCTATTGCCGACGTGCGCGGGCCAGGGATTTTGTCGGCCGCTTTGGAAAAGCCTTCGGCGTAGCCGAGCCCCGCGCACCGATGGTCGACAAGCGCCTGCACAAGGAGCGGCTGGCTTCAGGCGGAAAGCTACCGGCTGCCAGTATCGGAGAACTCGCAAGCTTGCCGGATGGCGTGATGATCGCCGATGGTGACGCCGCCTATGCGTTGCGCGATGGCAAGGCATTGCGGTGGTCCTTCGCAGGCTATGAGAGCCCCATAGACATCTGTACTATAGGCAGCAACTCGCTCCACATCCTGACCCCCGCAACAACGACCGGTGTTCTCCGCTTTGGGTACGAACCCCAATGGCATAATTCAATTTAAAAATATGGAAGTTTATTTACTTCAGCTATTTCATTCCAATCATTTTTGCCTGTTTCTTTTTCAAATCGGCATACGTATGAGAAACCGAATTGAGAAAACTTCTTGGGTAGTTGTTATATGAAACGTGATTTGTGAAATCTTCCTCCTCCCATTTTTTTATCGTTGTCTTGTAGGCCTCCACGTGCACCAAAACGTCACGAAACTCTTTCGGCATCCCAGAACCATTAATTAAATGGGCATTCTCGACTATAGTTTTCTCTATCTTCAAATTTATCGGCATAAATACCTCTGTCATCCACAGGCGCCACTGTTTTAACTCGTCTTCGCTAGGAGGAGGGTTACGGCCGAAAAACGACCCGCCCGGACGACACTTCGAGCGAAAAGATAGCCATGCCTGATTGGAAGCGTCGCCCAGAGCGAATAATGGCCCATACAGATATTGAATTTGATCACTTATAAATTGAAGTTTTGCTTTCCTAATTTCAATAAATATACTTATAAAATAGGTTATTAGATATCCAGAAAAAGCAACTATTATCGTCACGATCAATGTTGCTATGTCTATATTATCTTTTGCTTAACATATGAGAGTCCTGTGTTCCATAACAATCTCTGTGAAGTGCATCCGCAGTATGGTGCGGTATCTTTTGATTACCAGCGAATTTGGAAAGGCGGCGTGCGATATTTACGATACGTGCTACGCTTAAGTGAATGCAAGCACTGCCAAAAATTGACGGCGCGGAAATGAAGAGCTGCGCTCTAAGTTCTTGACCCCCGTCTCGCTCTGCCCCATTCCTCGGCGATGCGCGCCAATTACAAGATGCAGCGGCTGTTCGTGCCGGACGACCTCGCGGCAGGCATCGAATTCGATGCCGGCCAGCAGCAGAGCCATTATCTCACGCATGTGCTGCGGCTCGGCGAAGGCGCCGAGATCCTGGTCTTCAACGGCCGCGACGGCGAGTGGTCGGCGGCGATTGCCACCAGGTCGAAAAGGGCGGTGCGGCTGAAGGTGCTGGCCTCGCAGAGACCGCAACCGCCCCTGCCTGACCTGATCTATTGCTTCGCGCCACTGAAACAGGGCCGGCTAGACTATCTCGTGCAGAAGGCGGTCGAGATGGGCGCCGGCATCCTGCAGCCGGTGATCACCCAGCACACGCAAGTGGCAAAACCCTCCATCGACCGGCTGCGCGCCAATGTCGTCGAGGCGGCCGAGCAATGCGGCATACTGGCGGTGCCGGAAGTGCGCGAGGCCGAGAAATTCGAGCGCCTGCTCTCCGGCTGGGACAAGGAACGCCGGCTTATCTTCTGCGACGAGGATGCCTCGACCAACAACCCGCTGCCGGCATTGCAGGCAATACCTGAGAGGAAGCTGGCGCTGCTGGTCGGGCCGGAAGGCGGCTTTTCCGATGACGAACGCAAGATGCTGCGGGCGCTCCCCTTCGTCACTGCCATCCCGCTCGGACCGCGCATCCTGCGCGCTGACACAGCAGCTGTAGCGGCGCTTGCGGTGATGCAGGCGACGGTCGGAGACTGGTAAGAGGCGTAAAGATCAATTCCTGTTGACCTGTGGCTCAGGATTTTTCGCTTGATCGGCTGCTGACATTTCGTCCATTTAGCGCCGGCGGGCTCCGAGAGCCGCAGAGGGGGCCCCATGGCGCGCGACACAACCGATTTCCGGCCAATCGAAGGCATCGACGAACTGGTCGAGCATCTGGCCGAAGGCAACAAGCCGCGCGACAAGTGGCGCATCGGGACCGAGCACGAGAAGTTCCCCTTCTATGTCGACGGCAACGCGCCGGTGCCCTATGGCGGCGAGCGCGGCATCCGCGCCATCCTCGAAGGCATGCAGCAAAAGCTCGGCTGGGACCCGATCATCGATGACGGCCGCATCATCGGCCTGGTCGAGCCGACCGGACAGGGCGCGATCTCGCTCGAGCCGGGCGGCCAGTTCGAGCTGTCGGGCGCGCCGCTGGAAACGATCCACCAGACCTGCCGGGAGGGCAATGCGCATCTGGCGCAAGTGCGCGAGATCGCCGAGCCGATGGGCATCCGCTTTCTCGGCCTCGGCGGCAGTCCGAAATGGTCGCTCGCCGAGACGCCGAAAATGCCGAAATCGCGCTACGAAATCATGACCCGCTACATGCCCAAGGTCGGGACCAAGGGTCTCGACATGATGTATCGCACCTGCACCATCCAGGTGAACCTCGACTTCGAAAGCGAAGCCGACATGCGCCGCAAGATGCAGGTGTCGCTGAAGCTGCAGCCACTGTCGACGGCGCTGTTTGCCAACTCGCCCTTCACCGACAGCCGGCCGAACGGGCTGCAGAGCTGGCGCGGCGACATCTGGCGCGACACCGACAACCAACGCTCGGGCCTGCTCGAATTCTGCTTCTCGCCCGAGTTCGGCTTTGCCGACTATGTCGAATGGGCGCTCGACGTGCCGATGTATTTCGTCATCCGCGACGGCCACTATCACGACATGACGCACATCACCTTCCGCCAGTTCATGGCCGGCGTTGCCCGCAATGAAGTACCGGACGGACTGCCCACCATGGGCGACTGGGCGAACCATCTGTCGACCCTGTTCCCTGACGTCAGGCTGAAGCGCTTCCTCGAAATGCGCGGCGCCGATGGCGGGCCGTGGCGCCGCATCTGCGCGCTGCCGGCCTTCTGGGTCGGGCTGCTTTATGACGAGGCCGCGCTCGACGCCGCCGAGGCGCTGACTTCGAGCTGGACCTATGAAGAAACGCTGGCGATGCGCAATGCGGTGCCGGAACAAGGCATTTCCGCGCCGTTCCGCAACACGACGCTGCGTGAGATCGGCCGCGATGTAATGACCATTTCGCGCCTTGGGCTGAAAAATCGCGGCAGGAAGAACCGCGACGGCTATGACGAGACCTCGTTCCTCAACACGCTGGACGAAGTCGTGGCGCGCGGTACCACCAGTGCCGAGGAAATGCTGTCGGCCTACCACACGCGCTGGGGCGGCTCGATCGAGCCGGTGTTCATGGAATATGCGTATTAGCGTCGCGCCTTGAGCAGCGGCAAAAGCCGCTTCAATCGAACATCGAAACGAACTAGGTTCTCCCTCGAGGATTTCCGGGAGGAGAAACCGATGCCTACCTTGTTCGACATATTGGCGCAGGCGCAGAACGGCAACGGCATGCAGGCGCTTGCCCAGCAGTACGGGCTTTCCATGCAGCAGACGCAGGCGGCTGTCGCCGCTCTGCTGCCGGCCTTCTCGCAAGGGCTGCAACGCAACACCGCCGATCCCTATGGGCTAGGCGCCTTCATGACGGCGATGGCGAGCGGCCAGCACGCCAAATACTTCGAGGACGCGACCAGGGCTTTCTCACCGCAAGGCGTCAATGAGGGCAATGGCATTCTGGGTCATCTGTTCGGCTCGAAGGAGCTGTCGCGCGCGGTGGCCAGCCAGGCCGCGCAGGCGACCGGCGTCAGCCAGCAGATCCTGCAGCAGATGCTGCCGGCCATCGCTTCGATGGTGATGGGCGGATTGTTCAAGCAGACGACAAACCAGTTGACCGGGGGTCAGATGCAGGCCGCCGGTGGCTTCGGCGGCGGCAGCAATCCGCTCGGCGAGATCATCGAACAGATGATGCGGCAGGCGGGCGGCGGGGCACAGCCTGCGCCGCAGCCAGCACCCAATCCTTACGGTGAGAACCCGCTGGGCAAAGTGCTGCAGGACATGTTCGGCGGCGGCGCCCAACAGCCGCAAAGCCAGCCGCAACAGGCGCCCAACCCCTATGGCGACAATCCGCTCGGCAAAGTGCTGCAGGACATGTTCGGCGGTGGCGCGACACAGCAACCGCAGGGCCGGCCGCAGCAGCCAACACAGCCGCAACAGACGCAGAGCCCTTACGGCGACAACCCGCTGGGCAAGATTTTTGAAGAGATGATTCGGCAAGGCGGTGGTGGCGGCTTCGGCTTGCCCGGTGGGCAGCCGGCGCCGCAGCAGCCGCAAGCACCCCAGCCGCGACAGGCACCGCAGGAGCGCCAGGCGCCGCAACCGCAGGCCAATCCGAGCGGCAGGCCACGCAATCCGTTCGACGATATTTTCGGCAAGATGTTCGAGACCGGCGCCCAGCAGCGCGACGAGTATCAGAAGGGCGTGGAAACGATCTTCGACCAGTTCAAGCGGGACATGGACCGGCGGTAGTTGGCGGTAGTTGGGCGCTGACCTTCGCGGCTTCGGAGCAAGGAGCGAAGCGACGCGGCGCAGACCGCACAATGACGACGGAGCTTTAAAAGAAAAAGCCCGGTCCTGGAGGAGGACCGGGCCAGTGTGCAGGCTGGCCGGCGGGGAACCGGCAGGGAGTGGGGAGCCTGCTATACTCGTTGGTCGCGGCGAGCCTGAGAAAGGTTCACGGCAACCGAAACAATGCGCCCGATATCACGCTATCTGGCGGGCGAGATCTTCGATCGTATCGGCACGATCGCTCGCAATCGCACGCAGCTTCACGGTCGGATCGGCGCCGAACGGCACATCGATGGCGACATGGAGGTCCGCGCGCGTCAGGCCGATATCGGCGAGTTCGGCGTCCGACATCTCGCCAAGGCGATAGAAGGCGCGGCGATTTTTCCAGGCCTGGTAGGCATTGAGAAAAGTGTTGGCCACGCGCGTCGCAACGGCCGGACGCGAGGTGATGCGCGAGGTCTCGGTGGCGAAATCAAACGTGGTCATGTCGGTCTCCTTCAGACTCGAACTGGACAAGACCAGGCGATCGGCGCTGGGGACAGCGGCCGTTCCGGTCTCGATTCACATGCTTTCATGTGGACAATGTGAATTTGCCACGCACCGATTGATTAATCCAACGAATGTTTCTAATCTTTAGCATCAACGCTAGTGATGGATTGGACCGATGAAAGCGCCACTCGATCTCGACCAGTTGCAGACCTTCATCTCGATTGCCGATACCGGCAGCTTCACCCGCGCGGCCGAGGAAGTGCTGCGCACGCAATCGGCGGTGTCGATGCAGATGCGCCGGCTGGAAGAGCGGATCGGCAAGCCGCTGTTCGAAAAGGACGGCCGCACCAACAGGCTGACCGAGGAAGGCGACAAGCTGCTCTCCTACGCGCGCCGCCTGCTCTATCTCAACCGCGAAACGCTGGCCGCCTTCGATGATCAGCGGCTCGAAGGCACCATCCGTATCGGCACCCCCGACGACTATGCCGACCGGTTCCTGCCCGAAATCATGGCACGCTTCACACGGTCAAATCCGCGCGTCGAACTGACTGTCATCTGCGAGCCGACACCAGGCTTGGTCGAGCATATCAAGCGCGGCAATCTCGATCTTGCGCTGGTGACGCACAACGACACGCGCGGCCAGTCGGAAGTGGTGCGACGCGAGCCGCTGCTATGGGTGACCTCGGCCAACCATGCCACGCACGAACAGGAAGTGCTGCCGATGGCCTTCGGCCGGCCGAACTGCATCTGGCGGCGCGCCGCCGTCGATGTGCTCGACCGGCAAAGCCGCGACTATCGAATCCTGTTCACCAGCTTCTCGGCCACCGTCATCACCGCCGCGGTGCTGTCGGGACTGGCGATCTCGGTGCTGCCGGAATGCGCGCTGCGGCCCGGCATGCGGGTGCTGGGCGAAGCCGACGGTTTTGGCGCCCTGCCCGACTGCCGCATCGGCATCATGCGCGGCCAGACCTCGCGGCCCGAAATCGTCGACGCGCTGGCCCGGCACATCTCGGAAAGCCTCGACAATATTTCCGTGCCGCTCGGCGAAGAAACGGGAAGCTTCGATTTCGCCTCGCTCGCCTTCGCCAAGATGAAGCGGAGCAAGCCGAACCAGATCCTGCCTGGCTGGTAGGAACGATCAGGCCGACGCTGCCGCCTCCGTCGTTGCGTTGGCCGACGACAGGCCGGGCAGCGCCACCAATTGCGCCGGCTCCAGCGGCGGCGACAAGAGGTATCCCTGCAGCTGCTGGCAGCCCATGGCGACCAGCAGCGCCTTTTGCACCTCGGTCTCTACGCCCTCGGCGGTGACCTCGACCTTGAGCGCGCCGGCGAGATCGATCAGCGCCTTGACGATGGCGCCCGAATTGCCGTCGCCGTCGAGAAGCCGCACGAAGGAGCGGTCGATCTTGAGCTTGTCGATGGCATGGCGGCGCAGATAGCTCAGCGACGAATAGCCGGTGCCGAAATCGTCGAGCACAATGCCGACGCCCGACTGGCGCAAGGCTGCCAGAGCCGCTCTGGTGGTGTCGTTGTTTTCCAGGAGAACGTTTTCGGTGATCTCGAGCTGCAGGCGCTTCGGCGCCAGTCCCGTTTCGGCGAGGATCGAGGCAACCTCTTCGGCAAAGCCGGCGTCGCGCAATTGCAGCGGCGAGACATTGACGGCGAGCCACGGCAGTTTTGTCTTCACGGCGAAGCGGCAGGCTTCCAGCAGGGCCCATGCGCCGAGCTGCCCGATCATGCCGCGTTCCTCGGCGATGGCGATGAACTGCGCCGCCGGCAGTGCGCCATGGACCTCATGCGCCCAGCGGATCAGCGCCTCGGCGCCGACAATGGTCTTGCCATCGCTGGCAAAGACCGGCTGGTAGGCGAGCTTGATACCGGTGCCGCCATTTAGCGCGCTGCGCAGCTCGCTCTCGACCTTGCGCTTGCGCAGCAAAAGGTCGTCCATGTCGCCGGCGAAGACCTGGTAGCGGCCACGGCCGTTCTTCTTGGCTTCGTAGAGCGCGATGTCGGCCTTGCGCAGCAGATCGTCTGCATCGGCATCAGGGCCTGTCGACAAGGCTATGCCGATGCTAGCGCTCATAAAGACCTGATCGTCCATCAGTTTGAACGGCTCCTGCAGTTTCTGCAGCACCCTCTCGGAAATATCCTCTGCGTTCCTTACGTCGCGGACATCGATCAGGATTACCGCGAATTCGTCGCCACCCAGCCTTGCCACCGTGTCGACGTCGCGAACAGTATGGTGAAGCCTGGCCGCCGTCTGGCGCACGAGTTCGTCGCCTGCCGGGTGACCAAGCGTGTCGTTGACATGCTTGAAGCGATCTAGATCGAGATAAAGCAGCGCGACCTTGCTTTCATTGCCGGAGGTAAGCAAGGCACGCCGCAGCCTGTCCTCGAACAGTGCCCGGTTGGGCAGGCCGGTGAGCGTGTCGTGAAAGGCGAGATATTGCGCCTGGGCCTGGCTGGTCTGCAGCGCCGATGACGCACGGCGCAGACGCCGGAGCAGAAAGGCGAGGACGCTCGCCGCAACCAGCGCGGCCAGAGCCAGGGCCGGGCTGGCCTTGCCCACCAGCGTCAGGCCGGGCCGTTCCTGGTCCCAGGCAATATAGCCGAGGATGACACCCTGTTTGTCGATAAGCGGAATGGCAGCCGAGCCAAGCGGCTGAGCCATCGGCAGGAGATGCGCCCCCGCCAGAAGATATTTCTGCGCGATCTTGCCGATCACCGCGTCGTTGATGAACTCTATGGAGACATGCAGATATTCGCTGCCGGATGCCTGGGTGACGCGATCCGAACTCGGCACCAGAGGCATGACGCTGAGTATGGCAGGCTGACCGCCAAGCGAGACCAGATCGTCGGCAACGAATTTTGCGCCGGCCTGGCTTGCGTCCTTGCTCATCATCTGGCGCAACCTGGCGATTGTCGGCCGCAAAGCGGGTTCGTCCTCGCCAAAGACGGCAGGCGACACGACCTTCCCTTCGCGCATGGCGTGGACCGGCCGGTTGGCGTCGTCCAGCACATAGACCCGGTTGTGGCCGTAATACGAGGACATCCAGACGCTGAGATTCTCTGCCATCCAGGTCTGGTTGCCGGCCTTGGCGTTGATAACGGAATCATCCCAGACGGCGACGCTTTCCTGCTCGCGCTTTACCGCGGCGACCTGGTCCTGCAGGCCGTTGGCCAGGAAAACCTTCTGCCGCTCGAGCGAGACCCGGTCGGCCTGCATGGTGGCGTAAAGGCCGAAGCCGACAACGATGGCCAGTGCAAAAACGGCAAGCGTCAGCACCGTCAGGGTGACCTGGAACGTCAACGGGCTGCGTTGTCTGCGGGCGCTCATGCGTCCTCCTTGGCCCAGAGTCAATCAGGACAGGCTTAAGATCAAGTTATGGAATCTTGACGCGGAGCGACAACAGCCGCTCAATCGGCCGATGAGCGACGCAGAATCCGAATCACGAACCAATGCCACCGAATACACGGTGAGCGAGATTTCCGGCGCGCTGAAGCGCACGGTCGAGGATGTCTTCGGCCATGTGCGGGTGCGCGGCGAAATTTCCGGCTATCGGGGGCCCCACTCTTCCGGCCATGCCTATTTCACGCTGAAGGACGACCGCGCGCGGCTTGACGCGGTGGTCTGGAAAGGCACGATGGGCCGGCTGAAATTCCGCCCCGAAGAGGGGATGGAGGTGATCGCCACCGGCAAACTCACCACCTATCCCGGCAAATCCAACTACCAGATCGTCATCGACAATCTCGAGCCGGCGGGCGCCGGGGCGCTGATGGCGCTTTTGGAAGAGCGCAAGCGGCGACTGCAGGCCGAAGGGCTGTTCGACGCCGGCCGCAAGCGGCGGCTGCCCTTCATGCCGCGCACCATCGGCGTCGTCACCTCGCCGACCGGATCGGTGATTCGTGACATCATCCATCGCATCAAGGACCGCTTTCCGCTGCATGTGCTGGTCTGGCCGGTAAGAGTCCAGGGCGAGACGGCGGGGGCGGAAGTGACGGCCGCCGTCAACGGCTTCAACGCGCTGGCCTGGGATGGCGCGATTGCCCAGCCCGACCTTCTGATCGTGGCGCGCGGCGGCGGCAGCCTTGAGGACCTCTGGGGGTTCAACGATGAAGGGCTGGCGCGCGCCGTCGCCGCCTCGCGCATCCCGGTGATTTCGGCCGTCGGCCACGAGACCGACTGGACCTTGATCGACCTCGTCGCCGACATCCGCGCACCGACGCCGACAGGTGCGGCGGAGATCGCGGTGCCGGTGAAAGCGGACCTCGAAGCGACACTAGCCAGTCTTGGCGCACGTCTCAAAGCAGCCACCTTGCGCAATTTCGAACGCAAGCGGCAGGCTTCACGTGCGGCGGCCCGCGCGCTGCCCTCGCCCGACCAGTTGCTGGCGCTGCCGCGACGGCGGCTGGACGAGGCGGCCAGCCGGCTTAGCCGGGGGCTGATGGTCTCCACCGAAAGAAAGCGAGCTCGGTTCTTCGCCGTGAAGCTCACTCCGGCAACGCTGTCGCGGCGGATTGCCGAGGCGCGACGCACCAACGACCGCAACCTTTTGCGGGCCCAAGGGGCGCTGCGCGCATTGGCGAGAGCCCGGCGCGCGGAGTTGAATCGTGCGGCGGATCAGTTGCCAAAATGTGCGAAAGCATCCCTGCAACGGCACAGGCAGCAAATGGCTTTGCTGCAAGGCCGCATTACGATCGAGCCAACGGCACGGCGGCAAACCGTGCAGAGGGATCTGCTGACAGCTTTGACGAGACGTGGCACGCAAGCGGTACTGCTCAGGCTGGAGCGACTGCGCGGCCGCATCGTCCAATCCGAGAGGCTGATGGCAACGCTGTCGCACAAGGCTGTGCTGGCCCGCGGCTTCGCGCTGGTCAAGGATGCCGACGGCGCGGTGATCAAACTGGCAGTTGATGTGGCGCCGGGCGCTGGCCTGCAGCTGGAGTTCGCCGACGGCATCGTAAATGCAGTCGCGACCGGCGACGCCGAGCGGGTGCAGGCCGTTGCCAAACCAGCGGCCAGCAAACCCGCCGCAAAGCCGACGGCCAGCAAACCGAAAGAGCCGGGCAATCAGGGCTCGCTTTTTTAGAGGACCGCATGACCGAACATGACCCGCATCTTCAAACGCCGGCGGGCAAGCCGCGCGCGCGTGCTTTCGGCATTGCCTTCGAGGGCACGCCGGGCGGCTTCAACGCCATCACCGATGTGCCCGGCGTATCGGTCGGCTATGCGACGCTGATTTCCGGCGAGGGTCTGCTCGAGGTTGGCACGGGGCCGGTGCGCACCGGCGTCACCGCCATCCTGCCGCGGCCGTTGGCTGAGCTCGCCACGCCGGTGTTTGCCGGTGTCTTCAGCCAGAACGGCAATGGCGAGTTGACGGGGTCGCACATTATCGAGGAAGTCGGCGCCTTCAACCTGCCGGTCACGATCACCAACACGCATTCCTGCGGCGTTACCCGCGACGGCACGCTGCGCTGGATGCAACGCGTGCTGCCGGCGGCGCTCGACAGCGGCTGGGGCCTGCCGGTTGCGGCGGAGACCTATGATGGTTTCCTCAACGACATCAACGGTCATCACGTCGGCTTCGAAGATGTCGAAGCCGCGCTCGACGGTGCCGCCGGTGGAGCGATCGAGGAAGGCAGTGTCGGCGGCGGCACCGGCATGATTGCCTTTGGCTTCAAGGCCGGCTCGGGCACGGCATCGCGCATCGTCGAGTGGCAGGGCATCAGGCATACGGTCGGCGTATTCGTGCAGGCGAATTTCGGCAAGCGGCGCAATTTCACACTGCGCGGCGCCCGCGTCGGGCCCGATCTGGTAGAGCCGGCGATGTGCGAAGGCACGCCGCGTGCCCAAAAGGGCTCGATCATCGCCATCGTCGCCACCGATGCGCCATTTCTGCCGCACCAGATGAAGCGGCTGGCAAAGCGCGTGCCGCTCGGCATCGCCATGACAGGCGGCTTCGGCTACCACAGTTCGGGCGACATTTTTCTGGCCTTCACCACCGCCAATCCGCAAGCAGCACTTGCACCATCGGGACGAACCGCAAACGTCGCTTACATCCCGGACGTCGATATCGATCCGTTCTTCGATGCGGTGGCGCAAGGCGTAGAGGAGGCGATCCTCAATGCAATGGTCGCCAATGAGGATATGAGCGGACGCGACGGCAATTTCGTGCCGGCGCTGCCGAAGGCCTGGCTGAAAGATCGATTTGGATAGAGGACAAGGCCTGGCGGCACCAGGCCTGTTGCGTCACGGTTTGGCCGCGTTGCTCTGGTCGGCCTCGGCCGCCTCTTCGAGCCGCGATGCGATCAGTTCCTGGATGTCGCCGACTTCTTCCTGGATATCTTCCAGCGGAATGCCGACCTCAGCGGCCTTGGCCGCGCACTCCTTGGCGAGGGTCTCGGCCTGCTTCTCGATCTTTACCGGCGAGTGCTGGCAGTGGACCTTTTCACCGATCCATCCGCGCAAGAACTCGATCGCATGTTCACTCATACTGCTTTTCCCTGGCGGCTATGCCGGTTGGTAACCGTAAACGTCCGCACCCGGTAAAGGATGCATGCTGCCATTCGAACCGAGTCGGCTTCGCCCGGCAAGTTGATCTTGTCGGAGGTCCGAAGAGCCGAATGAAGGGAAGGGTTCAATGAGCACGTTCTGATTGTTTGATAGAGTGGTACGTTGGCCGGGATCGGCTTCGGCTCTATGCTATTGTTCTTACGATCTTTTCCTGCTGTCGACGGCCGATTTGTATCACAATAGGGATCACAACGCGTAACACATTTTCTGCTGCTTCGTGGTACACCGCCACAGCTACGCGGTCGAAGCCGCCGCTATATAGTGACATCATCATGCGATGTCGACTCTATCAGCTATCCTGCTTCTTTCCGCCGCGCTGTGTCAAACGTCATCCCCGTCCAGTATGGAGATTGGATGGCCCCGGAGGGCGTATGAAAATGTTGATGTTATTGCGTTTCGTGGCCAAAATCAGAAACCTCTCGTCAGCGTCACCCCGCTCGACTGCCTCCGCCACACTCAGCGCCTCCGACGTCGATTCCTTGCACGTAAGGCGCGGGCCGGATGAACGACAACATTGGCGCTTTGGCAGTGCGCTCCTGCTAAGGACGATGTCTCGATGCGACAAGCTCTGCCTTGCGCTGCGCCGTCTCCAACCCGATTGCGATGAAGGCGCGCGCATGCCGGGCCAGTTCCATATTGTCGGCCCACAGATTGCGCCAGATCGCGGTCTTCCGTGACAGGTTCTCGTCGACGATCTTCGACGAGAAGGATTCAAAGCTGAGGTCGTCCCTATAGCCGATTGCGGTTAGCGCATCGAAGATGGCGGCAAAGTCGATATTGCCGGTGCCGAGGAAACCGCGATGGCTCTCGCCGATATGGACATAACCGATCTTGTCAGCGGCATGGCGGATAGCCAGTCCGACATCGGCCTCCTCGATGTTCATGTGGAAGGTATCGAGATGCAGGAAGATGTTGTCGGAGTCGGTGTCCGCGATGAAGGCCAGGCCTTGTGAAGCGGTGTTGAGCAGATTGCTTTCGAAGCGATTGACGATCTCCAGATTGAGCGTGACACCGGCGGACTTGGCCGTCTCCGCAACCTTCGCAAGTGTCCCCGCGCTGCGGTTCCACTGATCGCGCGTCGGCGCCTGCGTCTGCAAGCCGTGGCTGGTACTGAGGATGCCGCCAATCTTCTGGCCGCCGAGATCGCGGGTGAGCGCGATCGTCTCGTTGAGGATCTTGACGCCGCGCGCGGCAACCGCCTTGTCGGCACTCGAAATGTCGCCGTCGGCCGGCAGGCCGATGCTGATCGCGACGCCAAGCTTGAGGTCGGCGATGCGCCTGGCCAGCCCGCCAACGTCGACATTGGCCGGGTCAAGATAGGAGAACTCGATCAGGTCGAAGCCGGCCTCTCTGGTGTTGGCCAGCGTGCGTTCGAGGTCGCCTTGCGCCGAACTCGCCGACCAGACGAAGGAATGAATACCGATGCGCGACATGATCGTCTCCCGTTTCTGGAATTGAGATGCGGCCGGGTTGCCCCGGCCGCATCGGCCTTGGGAGGCTTAGCGGGCTGCGGTCCAGCCCTTGTAGTCTTTCAGGTTCTCGGCCGTGATCAGCTTCGGGTCGAGCAGCACGGTCGGCTCCGCCGGCTTCTTGCCGGCAAGCAGCTCAGCCGCCATCGTCAGCGACTGGCCAGCCATCACGTAGGGATCCTGCGAAGCCGAGGCCTTGATCAACGAGGTGCCGGAAGCGAGTTCCTTCTCGATATCGGGAGCGCCATCCACTGCGGTGAAGATGAACTCCGAGCGATTGAGCTGCTTGGCCGCAAGCTGGGCGCCGATCGCCGTCGGATCGTTGATGGCAAACACCGCATCGATCTTGTCGAAGCGGGTGAGCAGCGACTGGAAGACCTTCAGGCCGCCGTCGCGCGAGCCTTCGGCATTCTGGTCGTCGGAGAGGATCTTGATGTCGGGGTGTTTTGCAAGGACGTCCTTGCAGCCCTTCACCCGCTCCAGGATCGACGACGACGCCGGGCCGTTGAGGATAACGTAGTCGCCCTTGCCGCCGGTGTGGTCGACCAGATACTGGCAGGCCTCTTCGCCGGCCTTGACGTTGTTGGTCATCACGGTGACGTCGGCGCCTGGCGCCGAGACGTCGAAGGCGGCAACGACGATGCCCGCTGCTTGCGCCTTCTTCACCGCCGGGCCGATCGCCTTGGCATCGACCGCATTGAGCATGATCACGTCGACCCCGGCGGCGATGAAGGAATCGACCTGAGAGACCTGCTTGTTGAGGTCGTAGTCGGCCGACACTGACGTCACCTCGACCTTCGGGTTGATCTTCTTGGCCGCGTCCTCGATGCCCTTGATGGTGGCGACGAAGAAGGGGTTGCCGAGCAGGCCGACCGAGATGCCGACCTTGTTGAGGTCCTTGGCCGATGCGGGCGCGATGGCGGCAGCCGCGAGTGCGACGCCGCAGAGCAGTTTAGCGATGGTCTTCATTGCTTTCCTCCAATTGCCCCGCGCCTCTCACGGTGCGTTACACAAACCGGTCGTTTACGCCGGCGACCAAGGTCAATCACGTTCTCGCTCCTGCCTGGAGCCTGTAGCGGTCGAGGGCGACTGCCACGATGATGACCAATCCCTTGATGATGTACTGCCAGATGTCCGAGACACCGGCCAAGATAAGCCCGTTGGAGAGCACCGCTATGATCAGGCCACCGATCAGCGTACCCCAGATCGAGCCGACGCCGCCGACGAAGCTGGTGCCGCCGAGAATGACCGCGGCAATGGCGTCGAGTTCGTAAGACTGCCCAAGCTGCAGCCCGTTGGCCGCATAGAGCCGGGCCGCTGACATGGCGCCGCCAAGGCCGGCCAGCAGGCCGGAAACGCCATAGACAAAGAGCAGCACCAGCGGCACCTTGATGCCGGTCAGCCGCGCCGCTTCGGCATTGCCGCCAACGGCATAGATCCAGGTGCCGAGCACGGTGCGCTTGAGCACCAGCCAGGACAGCACCACGATCGACAAGGCGATGATGACCAGCCACGGAATGCCGAACAGCGAACCGTTGCCGATGAAGTCGAACGGCAGGTCCGAGTTGAACACCGTGGTGTCCTGGCCGAGCAGGCGGGCGACGCCGCGCACAGCGGTCAGCGACCCCAGCGTGACGATGAAGGGCGGCAGTCTGATATAGGCGATCAGCAGCCCGTTGATGACGCCGAAGCCGAGGCCGACGAGAATGGCCGCCGGCACGCCCAGCAGTCCCCAATCGGGCACCAGCGACACCATCACCGCCACCATCGCCGAGGCGGCAAGTATCGAGCCGACGGACAGGTCGATCCCGCCGGTCAGGATGACGAAGGTCATGCCCGCTGCCAGCACGATGTTGATCGACGATTGCTGCATGACGATCAGCAAATTGGTCTGGGTGAAGAAGCGCGCGTTCATCAACTGGAAGCCGACCGCCAGCAGGATCAGGATCGGCAGCATGCCAAGGGCGGCGAAGGCGGTGCGCAACCGCCGGCTCCTGCCGACAACCTGGCCACTGATCTCGGTCGCCTTGTCGGTCATCCCTTGGCCGCTCCCGTTGCAAGTTCCATGATTGCTTCCTGGCGCAGCGGCTGGTCTTTGGACGCCGTAACCTCGCCGGCAATCGTGCCGTCGCGCATTACCAGCACGCGGTCGGCAACGCCGATCACCTCCGGCAGTTCGCTGGAGATCATCAGGATGGCGATGCCCTTTTTGGCGAGATTGTCGATCAGCCGGTAGATTTCCGACTTCGCTCCGACATCGACGCCGCGCGTCGGTTCATCCAGGATGACCACTTGCGGCTCGGTCTCGAGCAGGCGGGCAAGCAACACTTTCTGCTGGTTGCCGCCCGACAGCGAACCGGCATTGGCCTGTACCGACCTGGTGCGGATGGAGAGATCCGAAACGGCAGTGGCAGCACGTCTCTCGGCGGCTTTGAAATCGCGCAAGCCGCCGGGCCGCGCATCCCTGGCCAGCACGCCCATGCTGATGTTGTCGGAGATCGACATGTCGAGAAAGAGGCCGAGCTCCTTGCGGTCCTCGGTGAGATAGGCGATGCCGGCATTCAGTGCCTCGCTTGGCGAGCCGATGGTTACGGGCTTGCCGTCGAGTTCCAGCGTGCCGGCGATGCGTCTGTCGGCACCGAAGATCAGTCGCGCGAGTTCGGTGCGGCCCGAGCCGACAAGGCCAGCCAGAGCCAGCACCTCGCCCTTGTACAGTTCGAAGGAGCAGTTCTTCAGGAGATTGCCGTCCGCCATGCCGCGCACCGACAAGGCGACCGCGCGCTTGTTGTCCGGCGGGCGATGATCCTTCCTGTAAAAAGCGGACAGGTCGCGGCCAACCATCATCGAGACGAGGCGCGAGGCGTTCAGCTCGGCACGCTCGAGTGTGCCGACATAGCCGCTGTCGCGCAGCACGCTGACACGGTCGGCCAACTGGTAGACCTCTTCCATGCGGTGGCTGATGTAGATGATGGCGATGCCTTGCGACTTCAGCGTCGCGATGACCTCGAAGAGACGGTCGGTCTCGCGCGAGGTCAGCGAGGTGGTTGGCTCGTCCATGACGATGATGCGCGCGCTGGTCGAAAGCGCGCGGGCGATTTCGACCAGCTGACGCTCGCCGAGCGACAGGCTGGAAACCTGAGCCCGTGCGGAGAAGGACACGCCGAGACGCTTGATGATCTCATTGCTGCGCCGGTAGCATTGGTCGCGGTCGACGATGCCGAAACGCCTCGGCTCATTGCCGAGGAAGATGTTCTGCGCGACCGTCAGGTTGGGCGCCAGCGACAGTTCCTGATAGATAACCGCAATGCCGTGAGCCCGCGCCTTGATCGGGTCGCCGGTGGCGACCGGCACGCCGTCGATCAGTATCTCGCCGCCGGCATCAGGCCGATAGGCGCCGGACAGCACCTTCATCAAAGTCGACTTGCCAGCACCGTTTTCACCCATCAGCGCATGGACTTCGCCGGCATGGACGGTCAGCGACACGTCCTGCAAGGCGCGGACTGGCCCGAACGTCTTCGAGATGTGCCGCATTTCCAGCACTGGCTGGCGCGTGACTTCGGCCTGAGCAGCGACAATCACCGTGCGCCTCCCGCTGCCGCGCGGGGGATGCCCTGCTCGCCGATGAGGCCACGCCATGTGTCGCGATATCGGGCAAGTCCGGTGAAGCTTGCGGCACGCACGGGCTCCGGCACTTCCGCGGCAAATTCGCGGCCGACGGTCTCGAAGGCCAGCGCCGCCGCCCCGGTGGCGCTGCCCTCCAGTGTGGCCCCTTGCAGGAAGGCCTGGCTGGGACGCAGTTGCGCCACTAGCCCGGCGAGCAGGCCGCCAGCGTTCAGTCCGCCATCGACGATCACGGTGTTGTCCGAATGGATCTGGTCGAGGCAGAGGTCGACCATCAGCGCGACGTAGAGCAGCGCCACGGCTGCGCGTTCCTCGGCGCTTGGCATGCGGCCGACCAATTTGCCGGCGCGGCCGGGCATTGGTCCGCCCGGCGCGAAGCTCGGCAGCGCCATGCTGCCGGCGTTGATCACCCGCTGCACTGCCGCCGGCGCGATCGCGCCTTGCCAGCCGTCGCTGATCGTGGCGAATTCGCGCCCGCCCATGAAGCGGATGGTCGGCACAGGGCCGCCGTCGATATCGACATTGACCAGCATGTCGCGCTGGCCATCGAGCGCGTCGAGCAGGCAATCCGGATTAAGCACGACGACCCAGGTGCCGGTCGAGACGACGGTGACCGGGCCAAGCTCCTGCCGGCGATAGGCATGGAGCGCGGCATTGCTGTCATGGACACCATTGTGGATGGCGATCCGCCGCTTCGTGTCGCCGAGGCGTTGCTCGCCGACAACCGAGCCCGCCCGCTCGAAAGCGGGCATCCGGTCGCGCCAGCCCTCAATATCGACCAGCGAACTGAAGTCGCGCTTGCGCGGCGCCCATAAATGCGAGTGGCAGCCGAGATAGGACACTTCCGAGACCGCCCGGCCGCCAAACCGCCAGCTCCAGTATTGTGGATAGCCGAGGATCGATTTCGCGGCCGTGAATGCACCGGGTTGCACCGCCTGTAGCCACAGCATGTGGCGACCGTAGTTGAAGCCGAGCGGCAATCGCGGCGAGAAGGTCTCGGTGAAATCCGGAACGAGGCGATCTATTTGCGCGGCAATATCAGCCGGCGGCTCTTGCTCGTAGTCGAGTATCGGATGCGTCAGCGCCGCCTCGTCGACCAGGGCAAAGGTGCAGCCATGGCCCGACACCATCACGCCCTCTACGCCATGGACGTCGGTGGCCTCGCTTACGGCGCGAACCGCCCAATTGTGAAGTGCTGCCTCATCAAGCACGCTGAAGCCATCTTTGCGCATCCAGTTCGGCCGGGTCCGGCGCTCGTCGACGATGCGCCCGTCCTGAGCGAAGACGAACAGCTTCGAATTGGTCTTGCCGAAATCGAGGACGGCCATCTTCACTGGATGGCTCCCGAAGCCGAAGCGATGCGCACCATGACGCCCGCGTCTTCCAGCATGCGCGCGTCAACGTCGGACAGGCCGTCATCGGTCACCAGCGTGCCGATGCGCGACAAGGGCAGCGCGATGTTACGGGCGTGGATCGACAGTTTGCGGCTGTCGGCCAGCACCACGATCTGGTCGGCACACAGGCTGAGATCGGCGATGGAGCGGACCAGCAGCGGGTGCGATTCCAGCACGCCCTCCTGGCCAAGGCCTTGCGCGCCGAGAAAGAACTTCGATGCGTAGAACGGCTCCGCCTGGGTCGGTGAATGGATGATGCCCGGCTCACGATGCAGATCGCCGCCGGCAACGGTCAGGCTGCAATGGCCGTGGTCGCTCAGATAGGCAGCGAGCGGCATCGAATTGGTATAGAGACGGATGCTGCGCTCAGCCAGCTTGACCCCAAGGTGGAAGCAGGTCGAACCGCCATGCACGATGACCGCATCGCCGTCGCGCACCATCGTGGCCGCGAGAGCGGCGATCTGCCGCTTGGCCTCGACCGCGAGGTCGCGGTTCTCGTCATAGGGCCTGGCATAGGCAACACCCGCCTGTGAAGCGCCGTCGAGCGCCGAGATGCCGCCATAGACCTTCCGTGCTTCACCGGCCTCGTCGATCTTGTCGATGTCGCGCCGCACCGTCGCCGCCGACACGCCGAGCTGCTCCTGCAGTTCGCGCACCGACGCGAAGGGGCGATCCCGCAGCAACTCGACGATCTGACGCTGGCGGCCGGAGTCGCTCAATCGTTTTCCTCCCAGGAGCCGTTTTTGCCACGGCATTTGACGTAACTTACTCAACATCTTTCCGATTGCAAGAACCTTTGATGACATTAGATCACTATTGACGTAAGTCGCTCGCATCTGCGATACACATCAACAACCCACGACGGGTATCCGAAGCTGCGAGGCTGACGGAGCTGATAGAGGAAATGCGCCATGGCGAGCTATGCGGATGCGCAGGAAATGGCTGCTTTGCGGGCGCTTTCGGCCAGCATCGGGCGCAATCCAAATCTGACCCAGGCCGCCGGCGGCAACACCTCGCTGAAAGCCGGCGACACGCTGTGGATCAAGGCTTCCGGCACATGGCTGAAGGATGCGCTCTCCGAAGACATCATGGTCCCGGTGGCGATGGCGCCGCTGCTCAGGGCTGTCGAACAGCGCGACAGCGCCGCCGACCAGCCGCAGATCTTCGCCATCGAGACGCTCAACGCCCGGCGCCTGCGCCCTTCGATTGAAACCACCGTTCACGCGCTGATGCCGCAGCGCGTCGTCCTGCATGTCCATTGCGTCGAAACCATTTCGCTGGCGGTACAGGCCAATTGCGAGGTGGAAGCCGCCAGACGCCTTGATGGTCTCAAATGGGCGTATGTTCCTTATTTCCGGCCAGGCCTGCCGCTTGCCCAGGGTATTGCCGAGCGGCTTCAGGCTGGGGTCGACGTGCTGATCCTTGCCAATCACGGGCTGGTCGTCGCGGCCGATACCGTCGCCGAGGCCGAAGTGCTGCTGCGCCGCGTCACGCTGCTTCTGGCGCGGCCGGCGCGCCAAGTGGCGGAACCGGATGTTGCGGGATTGGCGGCGCTGGCCGGGAAAACCGGTTACAGGCTGCCGGCGGAAATCGAGGCGCACGCGGTCGCCATCGATCCCGAAAGCCGCCGCATGGCGTCCGGGGGCAGCCTCTACCCCGATCACGTCATCTTTCTGGGTCGGGGGTCGGTGGTGGCAAAGCCCGGTGAGGATGTGCCGCGCGTCATCGAGCGGTGCGGTACAAACCCCGTGGCGATCCTGTTTCCCGGGCTGGGCGTGCTGATGCGCGGCGATGCCAGTGCGGGCGCCGACGCCATGCAACGCTGCCTTGCCGACGTGACGGCACGCATCGACATTGCAGCGCGGCCGAACTACCTCACCGCCGCCGAGAACGATGAACTGGTCAACTGGGACGCCGAGAAGTATCGCCAGAAACTCAATGCCGCCAGCCGCTGACACGCCGCTTGCCATAGGCATCGACATCGGCACGTCCGGCGCGCGCGCGGTCGCCATGCGTCCGGATTTTTCCATTGCCGCGCGTTCCGCCGTTTCGCTCGAGTTGTTTGGCCGGAATGCCCGCGACCCTGCAGTGTGGTGGTCAGCGGTCGGCGCAGCGCTGGCGGAACTGCTTTCGGGCATCGACCGAACAGCGGTCCGGTCGATCGCTGTTGACGGCACTTCAGGTACGTTGCTGCCGGTCGACGGCGCCGGGCGGCCGCTGGCCGAGCCGCTGATGTACAACGATACGGTCGCCGACAACGCCATTCTGGTCGCGATCGCTCGCGAAGCCCCAGCGACCAGTGCCGCACTTGGGGCGACGTCCGGTCTCGCCAAGGCGCTCTGGTTCCAGCGCACGCCCGGTGTTGCCGCGGTGCTGCATCAGGCGGACTGGATCGCGGGACAATTCTCCGGTCGCTTCGATGTCAGCGACGAGAACAATGCCTTGAAAACCGGTTACGACATCACGGCCCGCTGCTGGCCGGACTGGATTGCGGCCACCGAAATGCGCATGGAGTTGCTGCCCGGTATCGCCAGGCCGGGCGATGTCGTCGGCAAACTCACCGCGGATGCCGCGGATATGTTCGGCTTACCGCGCGAAATCGCCGTCGTCGCCGGAACGACCGATGGCTGCGCCTCGTTCCTGGCGACAGGTGCCGCGGCAATGGGCGACGGCGTCACCGCGCTGGGGTCGTCGTTGACCGTCAAGATCCTGTCCGACCGGCCTATCTCGGCGCCACGCTTCGGCATCTACAGCCATCGGCTTGGAGATGTCTGGCTGGCGGGCGGCGCATCGAACTCCGGCGGCAAGGTGCTGACACAGCATTTCCCTCTGGCGCGCATCGTCGAGCTGAGCATGGCGATCGACCCGATGACCGAGACCGGCCTCGACTACTATCCTCTTGCCACTGCAGGCGAACGCTTTCCGATCGCCGATCCGGCACTGCCGCCGCGTCTTGTGCCGCGACCGGTGGAGGACGCCGACTATCTGAAAGCCATGTTGGAGGGTATCGCCGCGATCGAGGCGCTCGGCTATGACAGGCTCGCCGAGCTCGGCGCTCCGCAGCTGACGTCGGTCAGAAGCGTCGGCGGCGGTGCGGCGAATGCCGCCTGGACGGCGATCCGGCAGCGCAGACTTGGTGTTGATTTCCTGCCGGCGCTTTCGGACGAAGCCGCCGCCGGCACAGCGCGGCTGGCGCTGATGGGCGCAAGCGCGGCGGGGCTTCTATGAGCGCGAAAACAGTCGAACACCTCAACGGCGTCAACCAGCTGGCCGAGCGCTATGATTTTTTCCTGCTCGATCAGTTCGGCGTGCTGCATGACGGCGCCAGCCCCTATCCAGGGGCAGTGGAAGCACTGTCGGCGCTGAAGCGCGCCGGCAAGACCATTGTGCTGATCTCGAACTCCGGCAAGCGGGCGGGGCCTAACGAGAGCCGGCTGCTAAAGCTCGGCTTCGAACCGGGAAGCTGGGACCATTTTGTTTCTTCCGGCGAGGTCGCGTGGGAGTTCTTCCACGACATGGCGGTATCCGGAAAGCTACTGCCAAACACGAAATGCCTGTTGATAAGCCGCGACGATGACCGCTCGGCGATCGAAGGTCTGCCGTTCGCATTGACTAAGGACGGTGACGATGCCGGGCTGGTGCTGATTTCGGCCAGCGAGGGCGACCGCTATGATCTTGAGCACTATCGCCGACTTCTTGCGCCGGCTGCGGTGCGGCAGGTGCCATGCTTCTGCACCAACCCTGACAAGATCATGCTGACGGCAGTGGGGCCGCGCTTCGGTGCCGGCCGGCTGGCGGATCTCTACGAGGACCTCGGTGGTAGCGTCACGCGTATCGGCAAGCCTTACCCCACTATATTCGGCGCCGCACTAGCGCTGGCAGGCAATCCAGACCGCGGCACTGTGGTCTGCGTCGGCGACAGTGTCGAACACGACATCGCTGGCGGACTTGCTGCCGGCGTGGCCACGGTGCTGGTTCTGTCAGGAATATTGGCGGACACACCTGACCTGTTCGACCTGTTCGACACGATGGACGCATACCCGGATTACACCATGGATGGCTTCAGGTTTCGCTGATTTGATTCACCCCGCAGCGCTCGCGCCCGAATCCGGCCTCAACGCCTCGTGGCCGGCGAGCATTGGCCGGCTGGCTCAAGGCTGCCGAACAGCGCGGATCCAGTCGAGCCGCGCGGCTGGAATGAGGCCGTAATTGTAGAAATTGATGCCGTCGACACCGGGCGCCAGCGCTGGCTTCACCTTGGCCGCAAGAATGTCGGGGCGGGCCATTTCCGGATAGAACAGCCGGTAGCCGGCGCCGAGGAATTTGTCCGCGCCCAGTGCCGCACGGCCGGCCGCCATCAGGCTGGCGACATCGCCGGCCTGCATGTCGTAGGCGCACAGGATCGCCCCGTCGCAGACCTTGCCCAGCGCTGCCAGATCGCAACCGCCAAGCCAGCCGTCTTTCAGATCGATAATAACGACCCGCGTCGTGGGATCGGCTACCTCGCGCAGTTCGGCGACCAGGCTGGTCACTGGCTCGAATCGCCACAAGAGATAGGCATGGAGCTCCGGCCAGGGGGCAAAGGCGTCGATGCCGCAGGCGGGAAAATCGGGAAAGCGCCGCTCAGGCATCGCACGCTCGCAGGTCTCGACGATCCATTGCCTGGTGAGCTTGCGCGCCGCCTCGGCATCGATGCCGGCTTTTGCCGCACGGGCGACGCAGGACGGACAGAAGCACAGAGACAAAAGAAAATCGTCTTCCGGCGTCAGCCCGACACCGTCCTTCTCGTGATGGTATTCATGGGCAAAGCCCATGAAGGACGGGCTTTCAAGTTCTATCCGGTCCGGCCGGTAGCTGTGCGAGATGTCGGCGATCAGCGCGCGGACATAGGCGCGCGCATCGGGATGGGAGGGGCAGAGATTGTAGTAGTTGGCATCGCCGAAGGCGTTGCGGGTGACGGCCTGCGGATGCAGCATGCCCAGGCGGGTGTTGTGCAGGCAGACCGTCCAGCACGAAACTCCTAGTCCGCCCGCGTCGCGACGGCGGATGAGCTGACCGAGCACGTCGCCGCCCTCAGTGATCACGTCAGCCACCTTGGGCTGGATGGCTAGACTTCCCCAGCGCGCAGCGGTCGGCTTGAAATAGATGGTGCCGTCCTCAGGGAAATAGGCCTTGCGGCGCGGGCTGCGCGGCTGCAGGAAGCGCCCGGCATGATAGGATGTCGCCAGGCTGATCATGTTGAGCCCGGCGCGCTCGACAAGATCACGTTCGACCGTCTCCAGGCCGAGATCCTGGATGTCCCAGGGATAGGTCCACATGGACAGTTGCTGCATGGAATATCCTCTGCCTTTGGCTCAGCCGTCGACCGGCTCTGCGACCTGCATTAGGCAGTCGCCCGCCTCACACATCGTGTGCAGCCGGCGCGACAGCACCAAGCCGCTTTCGGCGAAATGCAGGGCCTCCTCGGCAACATCGAGCCGCTCGAGATCGTGGTACCAGCCGGCCAATTGTCCTGAAGTGACACTGTCGCCGAGCCTAGCGGCGGGCTCGAACCAGCCGCGGCGGGTGGCATAGAGGCCCTGGCTGTGCCTGGACAGGGACAGCAGCCTTGTCGGCGCCGAAGGCTTTTCGCCCGCGCCAAGAACCGGCGCGTCGACCACACCCATTGCTATCATCAGACGGTCGAGCGCGCGGGCCGTGATCGCCATCGAATCGACCGTTGCGGTGCCACCGCCGCCGAACTCGCCGCTGACGCCGACGGCGCCGGCGCGGCGCGCTGCGCCCATCGAGGTTGGCGAGGCCTGGCCGTTGTCAGCGATAAAGCCGTAGGGCATGCCGAGCGTGCGCATCAGCTCGACGCCACGCCGGTGGCGCTCGGGATCGGCGTTGCGTTCGACCAGCGCGGTCGGCAGATGCTCCATCGACGTGCCGCCCGAATGGATATCGAAGACGACGTCGTGACGAGGAAACAGCTCCGTCTCAAGGAAATTGGCGAGCCGGCTTGTCGGCGTTCCCGAGGGATCGCCGGGAAACGCCCGGTTGAGATTGCCGCCGTCGAGCGGCGAGCAGCGCTTGGCGGCCATCACCGCAGGGGCGTTGGCCATCGGCATGATGGTGATGCGGCCCTTGATCCGCTTCGGATCGAGCCGGCGCGCCAGTTTTGCCAGCGACAGCTCGCCCTCATATTCGTCGCCGTGATTGCCGGCCATCAAAAGCAGTGACGGGCCGTCGCCATTGCGGATGAGGCAGATCGGCACCTTGACCTGAAAGTAGGGCGAGCGATCGATCGAGAACGGAATGCTTAGATGGCTGAGCGTCTTGCCGTCGCGGTCGAAATCGAGCGTGTGGGCGAGGCCGGTGTGCATGGTCAGACCGCCGCGACCGCGGTGATTTCGATGCGCAGATCAGGGTCGGCAAGCCGCGCCTCGACGCAGGCCCGCGCCGGCAGGCGGGCAGGATCGATCCAGGCATCGTAGATGCTGTTCATGGCCTCGAAATCACCGATCTGCGGCAGGAAGATGTTGACCGCCACCAACTTCGACTTGCTGCTGCCGACCTCGACCAGCAGCGCCTCGACTTTGGCAAGCACGTCGCTGGTCTGGCCTTCGATGCCGGCCTTGCGATCGTTGGCCACTTGGCCGGCTATGTGAACGAGGCCGCCATAGACGACTGCCTGCGACATGCGCGAGCCGGACTGAAAATACTTGATCATATCGGATCCTTTCGAGGTTCTCTTTTTGGGGGATCTGGTCAGCCGAACCAGGTGGGGAAAGCGTGGCGGACGTGGCCGGTCGCGTCGACGCCGAAGATCACGCGATAACGGTCGAGGCAGGTGCAGGGATGCGAGATGCCGAATTCGACGACGTCGCCGACGGCCACGTCGTCGCTCGGTGCAATCGACAGGAAGGAATGCTGGTCGTTGAGCTTGACCACCTCGGCGCGCGCCGCCGGCATCGGCAGCGGCTTGCAGGCACGAAAGACGGTGAGCGGCGTTGGAAAGCCCTGGTCGAACGACACGTCGCGCATGCCCATGCCGCAGATGACAAGGCCCGGCTCCGGACGCGACAGCACTTCGGCCCAAAGGCGTAGCGCAGGGCGAAAGGAATGCCGCGCCGAAGCGCTGATGCCGCCTATGGCAAAACCTTTGCGGGCATCGAGGGCGCCGAGCGAACGGTCATAGGTGCCGTGGTCGTGGAAGAAGATGGCGCCGCTGCGCAGCACCAGCGTTGCGTTGCCGTCGCTGGAAACGAGGGGTGCAAGCGCCGCGACCACCTGGTCGAAGAAGGCGGAGCCGCCGGCTGTGACGATCAGCGGTGCGTCGCCGCCGACGCGGGCACGCAGCCGCAGGAACATGTCGGCGGTCATTGCCAGCAGGCCGGATATCACCTCATCGGTGCGACCGGGCTCGGGTTGCGCCGCCGCCCCTTCATAGGTCGCAACGCCGGCGATCAGCAGCCGCCCGCCGACAGCCGTGATCGCATCGGCGATGGCCTCGGCTTGCGCGGTGGTGCGGGCGCCCGCCCTGCCCGCACCAAGTTCGACCAGCACGCGCAGCGGCGGCAGCGCCGCATTGGCGCGCCAAGCCTCGGCAAGCGCGTTCACGGCGTCGACCGAGTCGGCAAAGACATAGAGCTCGGCATCCGGCCAGGCACCAGCAAGCACGGCCAGCCGGTTGGCGCCGCCGGCTCCTCCAACCTCATTGGCGATGATCAGCCGTGTCAAGCCGGCCTTCAGCATCACTGTCGCTTGCCTGATGTCGGCGACCGTCGTGCCCCATGCGCCGGCCTCGACCAGCGACCGGGTAAGATCGGGCGCCATCGGCGTCTTGGCATGCGGAGCGATCGCAACATTGTGTTCGCGCGCATAGCGCAGGAACAGGTCGCGATTGGCGGAGAAGGCCGCCTCGTCGAGGGTCAGCACCGGAAGCGCCATGCGTCCATCGGCCGGATGCCAGTGCTCGGCCGCGACAAGGCTGCTGTCCAGCCCGGTTGTGCCGGGAGGCACGCCGCGGATGCGGTCGTCGAGCCGAAAATTTTCGCGCACCGAAAGGGCTGGAACCGGTGAGTTTTCAGTCATGCGATGCTAACCCTTTTACCGTCGCAGAACGAAGCCAGGATCGATCGCCGGTCACAGCCTGAGAGAGATACGTGCCAGAACCTTACGCCGGACCGATCATCGACGCCCATCATCATCTTTGGGATCTCAGACTGGGACGGCATCCCTGGCTCGCCGCCACGGCCAGCGAGCGCGGCGGCCTCGGCGAGCTTGGCCCCTTGCGGCGGAACTATCTGCCCGGGGATTATGCGCGCGATGCCATAGGGCATAATGTCGTCGCCACCGTCCATGTCGAAGCCGGCTGGGCGAGTGGCGACTGCATCGGAGAAACGCGCTGGCTTGAAACACTCGACAAATCGCGCGGCGTCGCCGCCCGCTATGTCGTTCACGTGCCGCTCGCCGATCGCCAGGCGCCGGCGCTGATCGAAGCGCAAGCCGCGTTCGAGCGTGTCGCCGGCGTGCGCGACATATTGAGCTGGGATCCCGACCCTGCCCGCCGTTTTGCGGCCCGTGACGGCATCATGGACGATCCGGCCTGGCGCGCCGGGCTTGCCTTGCTTGGCCAGCATCGGCTGGCCTTCGACATGATGGTGTTTCCGCGCCAGCTCGCCGACGCGGGGCTGCTTGCCAGGGCCTTCCCCGATCAGCAATTCGTGCTCAACCATTGCGGTAGCCCGATCGACCGCGACGCCGATGGCATGCAGGTGTGGCGCGACGGGCTGCGGCTTCTGTCGCAATGCGACAACGTCGCCATCAAAATATCGGATCTGGTCGCCTACGATCATGACTGGACGCTCGACAGCCTGAAGCCCGTCGTCCTGCATTGCATCGATTGTTTCGGCACCGGTCGCGCCATGTTCGGCAGCGACTTTCCGGTCGCCGGCCTGCATGCCTCGTTCGATGACATATATGACGGCTTCAAAACCATCACAGCGGACTTTTCCGCCGACGAGCAGACGGCGCTGTTCTTCGGCAACGCAAGGCGCATCTATCGGCTCGACGATGTGTCATCGGCGCGCCTGCTCCCGGCCTGAGAGCAGCAGCAGGCCGAGGATCAGCGAGCCGAACAGGATGCTGCGCCAGCCGGGCGATGCGTTGACGACGGTGATCAGCGCGGTGATGGTGACCAGCAGGATGGCGCCGGGGATGGTGCCGGCATAGGTGCCAAGCCCGCCGAGGATCGAGGTGCCTCCGAGGACCACAGCGGCAATCGAGGCGAGCAGATAGGGATCGCCGATGCCGACATAGCCCTGTCCGTTCATGCCCAACACGAGCACGCCGGCAAGTCCCGAGCAGAAGCCGCTGATGCCGTAGACCGCAAGCGTCGTGGACGTGACCGGAACACCGGACAGCGCCGCGGCAAGCGGGTTGGCGCCCATGGCGAAGATGCGGGCGCCGAGCGATGTCGCATGCATCGTGGTCAGCACGATCGCCGACACGACCACCCACAACAATACGCCAGCGGGAATGCCGGCCGGCCGGCCATTGCCGAGCCAGTGGACCAGCGGGTTCTCGGCGGTCACGGCGCTGCCGCCGGCGATGATGATCAACAGACCCTGCAAGAATGTCGCCATGGCCAATGTCATGATCATCGGGTGGACGCGCAGCAAAGCGACGCCGAGCCCGTTGACCAGGCCGATTGCCGTGGTCAGCACCAGAACGGCAAGAATGGAGGTGATGCCGGTCGGATCCACCTGCCACGACAGCAGCGGCAGGCTGACGGCGCTGACCGTGACGATGGCCGCGACGGAAAGGTCGATGCCGCCGGCGATCACCACAAAAGTCTGGCCCGCGGCAACCAGGCCGATGACGGCGCCGAGCTCCACCAGATAGCGCAGATGGCCATAAGCGCCGAAGCCGCGCGAAACGAAGCTCGCCACGATCCAGACCGCGGCAACGATGGCAACGGTGAGAAACGGCCGGCTGCGCAGGACCGTCAGGGCGCGTTTGCCGCCCGCGCTGTCATTCCATGCTGTCATTGCTGTGCCTTGCGGAATTGCGGGATGGCGACCGCGCCGATGATGATCAGGCCCTGGGCCACATATTGTGCGACCGGCGTGAAGCCGAGGAAGAACATGACGCTGATCATCAGGCTGAGCAGCAGGCTGCCGGCAAGCGCGCCGCGCATCGTGCCCTGGCCGCCGAGGAAGCCGATGCCGCCGAGCACCGCAGCGGCAATCGAGTTCAGGGTAAAGGCGGCGCCGATGACCGGGTCGCCCGAACCGGTCTGTGCGGCGACGAACAAGCCGGCGCCAGTGGAGAGCAGACCGCTGATCGCATAGGCCGCAATGCGCGCGCCGTCGACCGGCACGCCGGAGCGATAGGCGCCGACCGGATTCTCGCCGGCGGCATAGAGGCTCAAGCCAAGCGGCGTGGCGAGATAGAGCTTCCACAGGAGAATGATGACCACCAGCAGCACGAATGCCGCCGGTGTGTTGCCGGCAAGCAGGTCGGACAGCCACGCCGGGATTGCGCCGCCGGGCCGCGGCAGGATCAGCAGTGCGGCGCCGCCGATGATGAACGACCCGGCAAGCGTCACCACGATCGCCGGCAGGCGAAGCCGTACCACGATGAAGCCGGTCGCCGCCCCGATGCCGAGGCCCGTCAGCGCCACTGCGGCAGTGCCCCCGGCGACGCCCAGCGGCCCGGCCATCGTCGTCGCGGCGATGACCGCGCCCAAGCTGACCGTCGCGCCGATGGCCAGGCTGATGCCGCCGGTGAGCATCAGGATGGCCTGCGCCATCGCGACCAGAGCCAATGGAAACCAGCTCTGCGTGAATTTGGCGAAGCCGGACGCCGTGAACAGACCCGGAAAGAGGACGCCATAGGCGATGAGAAACACCAGGACGACGGCAAACAGGCTGCGCACGCCGACATTGCGACGCAGTTGCACCGGCCAGTAGAGCGCGCCGGTCTGCCGGGCGGAGGAAGATGTGTTCATGCCGCAACCTTCCGCTGTTCGGCGCCCATCGCCGCGGAGACGATGGCTTCCTCGCTCAGCGCTCCACGCGCCAGCATGGCGACGATGCGGCCTTCGCGGACGATGGCTACACGGTCGCAAAGGTGCACCAGTTCGGGCGTGTCGGAACTGAGCAGCACGACCGCCTTGCCGGCGGCGGCGAAATTGCGAAGCATCATGTAGATCTCACGTTTTGTTTCGACGTCGACGCCGCGCGTCGGATCGTTGAGCAGAAGCACCAGCGGGTCGTGCGGCATCCATTTCGCCAGCGCCACCTTCTGCTGGTTGCCGCCCGATAGAGCCTGCGCCGCCCGGCCGAGGTGACCCTTGATGCCGAGTTGGGCGGCAAGGCTTTTGGCCGTCTCGCGCTCTGCGCGGCGGCTGCGCAGCTTCAGCGCCGGCAGCCTGGCAAAGGCGGGCAGCATCATGTTGGTGATGATGGGATGGATCAGGTGCAGGCCCTCGCGCTTGCGATCCGCGGGCACATAGGCCAGCCCCAGCGCGTTGGCTTTCGGCACGCCGCCGGGCAGGCCGGAGGCGCCGTTGACGGTCGCCGACGCCGTCCGTGCCGGAATGGCGCCGTAGAGACCGAGCAGCAGATCTTCCTGCCCTTGCCCGACCAGGCCGCCAATGCCAAGCACTTCGCCCGTTTTGATATCAAGATCGACGTCGCGCATCAGGCCGGCCGAAAGATTTCGGACAGAGATAGCGTCGGCAGGCAAACTGGAAGGCTGCCATTGCGGAAAAAGATCACCGGGATCGCGGCCGACCATCAGCCGAACCAACCCGGCGGCGTCGGTGCCTTCCAGGGTGCGGTCGGCCGTGCAGGTGCCGTCCTTCAGAACGGTGACGTGCTGGCACAGCGCCATGACTTCGTTCAGTCGGTGCGAGATGTAGAGAATGGCGATGCCTTCGCCGCGCAACCGCTGCAGCAGATCGGTGAGAATTTTGGTTTCGGTTGCCGATAGCGACGATGTCGGTTCGTCGAGAATGAGCACGCGCGGCCGGCGGTAGAGCGCCTTGGCGATCTCCACCATTTGGCGGCGGCCGAGCGACAGATGCCCGACCGGCGTCGACAGCGGCTCGTGCAGCCCGACAAGTTCGCATGCGGTCCTCGCCCGCGCAGCGAGTTCGCGGTAGTCAATCAGGCCGAACCGTTTGGGATAGGCGCCGAGACCAATATTTTCGGCGATGGAAAGACTGGCCGTCAGGCTGAGTTCCTGCTGGACGACGGCGATGCCGGCCTGCCGCGCAACAGCCGGCGTCATGCGTGAGACCGCGCGTCCATCGACCTCGATCGTCCCGCTATCCGGTCTCAAGGCGCCGGACAAAAGGTTGATCAAGGTCGACTTTCCGGCGCCGTTCTCGCCGAGCAGCGCATGCACGCGGCCCGGCTGGAGAGCGATTGAAACGTCGCGCAGGACGGGGTTGCCGAAGAAAGACTTCGACACACCCCGCGCCGCGAGCAGCGGAGCCATGGTTGTCAACGCTACAACCCTTCAGGCTTATTTCTGAGCCAGCAGCTTCTTGAACAGCTCCTCATCGTAAGTAGAAAAGATGTAGCCGTCAGCCGGGAAGTCCTTGGCCCGGGCGAGGTATTCGTCGATGTTGGAATTGTCGATTACCGGCAGCGGAATCTTGACGAAAGCCGGCACATCCTTGCCTTCCAGCGCCTGGACGGCAGTGTAGGTGGCGAAGGCGCCGAGCCAGTTCGGCTGCATCGTCGCCCAGCTCTTCAAGCCCTTTTCTTTCCAGAGTTCCAAAAACTGCCGGGCGTTCTCACCGGTGATCGGCACCTGTTCACGGCCCTGCTTGTCGAGGGCCAGCACGGCGCCTGCCGACAGAGCGCCGCCGAGCGACAGGATGCCGTCGATCTCGGGGTTGGCGAAGAGGAGGCTGGTGACGGCTTCCTGTGCCGGCGCGACGTTGTAGGGCGTGTTGGTCTCGGCAAGCACCGTCACGTCGGGATGGGCCTTGAGCTCAGCGTCGGCGCCTTTGCGCCTGTCATCGCTGACCGAAACCCCGGCGGGGCCATTGAGGATCAGGATCTTGCCCTTGCCGCCGATGGCGTCGATCAGGAACTTGGCGGCCTGGTCGCCCCATTGCGAAGAATCGGTGTTGACCTTGGCGGTGACCTTGTCGGTGTCGACGAGGCTGTCGAAGTTGATGATGGCGATGCCCTTGGCGCAGGCGTCGGCCAGAACGCGTGCCGGTGCGGTCGACGAACCGGCGATCAGGATGATGGCGTCGACATCGGAATCGATCATCGACTGAATCTGCTGGATCTGGACGTTGGCATCGCCCTGAGCGTCGGTGACGACGAGCTTGTCGACCAGTCCCTGCTTCTTCAGGGTCTCGACTTCGGCTTCGATCGTGCCTTGGGTCTGCTTCATCCAGGTCGGCACGGAATAGATGTTGGCCCAGCCGATCGTGTACGGCGCCTTGCGGTCGCCCTTGATGCAGTTGGCGGCGGCATTGGCCTGCGAGGCGACGCCAAAGCTCAGCACGAGACCGAGGCAAAGCGCGCTGGCGGATGCGAAAAACGGTGATTTCATCATGACTGTTCCCTTCAGAGGTTGTGGCCTCGACGTGCAGAACAAGGGCGAGGAAACCCGTCGGTCGCCGGGTCTTGGAAACCGTGTGTCCTCTCGGGATTTGTCTGCGTCAGGCTCGTTAGTTTGTCTGGCATTTCAGACAATGTGTCTGTATATCGGACAAATTGGATGCTAGACCTAGCCTTGACATCTTTCAAGCGCCTTGAGACGAGAACCGAAATGATTTTGGCGGATGGTCATGAGCGACGGCACTAACGATGCGATCGGGAAGGAAGCCGGCGCGGAGCCGCGCAACGGCGAACGACGACGCGGCATTGACCGCGTCATCATGCTGCTCGAGGCGTTGCTGCGGCACCGCGCGCCAATGCGCGTCGGCGACATCGCCAAAATGATCGGCGCGCCGCGTTCGACCACCTACGAGATCGTCAACAGCCTGCTCGACGCCGAAATGCTCGAAAACGTCGGCGGTGAAGGTTACGTCTATTTCGGACGCGCCATGCATCTGTTCGGCTGGGCCTACTCACATCACAATGCCCATTACCGTCGCATCATCGAGACCTTGGATAAGTTGGCCGCCGAGACAGGCGAGACGGTCCAGCTATGCGGCCTGCGTGGCAACAAATACGTCGTTCTGGACTGCCGAGATTCGCCGGGCCCGTTCCGGATCTCAAGCGATGTCGGGGTCGAGGTGCCGATCCCATGGACGGCATCCGGACGGCTGCTCCTCGGCCATATGAACGAGCAAGAGTTGAGGGACTTCATCCCATCTGGCGACTACAAGCTTCCCGACGGCCGCATCATTGCACCAGCCGAATTCTTTGCCGATGTTGCCCTGGCCCACCGGCAGGGTTTCAGCGAGACCGCCGCTCTGGCGGACCGCTTCACCTGGTGCATGGCAGCGCCCATCCACGACGGCCACGGCGCCATCAAAAGGACCTTGTGTCTGGTGTTACCCGTCGACACGCCGGAGCCACGGCGCGACGAACTGCTTGCCTTGCTGCGCGAGCGCGCCCGTGGACTGTCTCTGGCGGGAGGCTGACGATCAGCCGTCGTGCCCTCTGGTTGAAGCCTCTTAAAGGCACATGGATTCCGCTCTTCCCCATTGGTTCCATTTAGGTTCGGGACCTTAGTCCCATAGTCGGTGGATAAGGTCCGAACCAGGGAACACGCAACCGGAAGCCACATTAGGAGAAGACCGTCGATCAAAGTCCCTTCATCGCCGGTTGAGGATCCCGCCGCTCTTACTGTCGAGAGCGCGGCGGGATCCTTATGCGCGGAGCGAGCACATGAGATTTGTCGAAATTTTCACAGATGTGCTTACGGCCCTGCTTCTCGCTTTATTCGTGTGCGGGATATTCGCTGTTTTCGGAGGCCATCTGGTTCCTCCACGCTACGCAAAGATGGTGTTGCTGCCGGACCTCGATAAGATGACGACTGCATCATCTACACCCAGCTTGCCCGATTCCATCGACTTGCAAGTTCAAAAGCGCCCAGAGGTGCAAAGGCCTGCCGGCGTGACACAGCGCGGAGTCGGTCTGGAGCCGCCAGTGCCATCCAGCAAGCGGTAAGAATCAGCGGAGGTTTTCGTGGCTCCCCAGCTATCAGAGAGCGCCGGCGATTATTGACAGACCCGGCTCTTGAAATTGGCTGAAATCGCCGCTCCACATTTCCGCATCTGTTTGAATTGTGTTTATCAACTAGTGCGAACGCTATGGCGAAGCAGGTTGAGTTGGCGGCGTTCCTGGCTGATCCCCGCCAGTGCTTGATCGCGGCGTGGGATCCTTGTCGAGCTTGGGATTTCGGTCCACCGGTTCGCCATTCACATCGTCGGCCTTGGAGTTTGCAGGGTCCGTTTGGCCAGGATTTGGGCTGTAAGTATCTGGCGATGGAACCCGGCTGTTTTGTTGTGTCGCCGGTGTCTTAGCCTGCTCGCCATAGATTTCAGCGATCCCCCAGGCAACGAGCGCCAAGACAAGGCCTGCCAAGAGCACGCCAAGGACCGGTCGCCCCAAGCCACCCTGCCTGGCCCGCTTTTCCGGAATGTTTCTGCTCATGATCGCAACCTTGGGCTAAGAGGAGTGGCCCGCGCTCCAGGAGCGAAGACGCGGGCAGTCAAGAGCTCCGGATGTTGGCCATGCGGCGAACAGGGAACTCGCTGCACATACCGAACTCGCTGGCGCTGTTGATGTTCCCACGGAATCCAAACAGCGCGCCGCCGGGAGCCGGACTGGCAATTTGGGTTGGAGTGGCTGGAACGAGCCAGCTCAAGGTCAACGAGCGGCGGTGTGCGTAAGCGGGCATTGCGAGCCAGACTGGAACTTTGCCGAATCTGCCGCGTTGCCGACCATGGCCGACTACAACGAAACCACCATCCGGTGCTGACCGGTTGCAAGGCCGCGTTGCCACCAGGGACATCTGTTTGAAGGCTATCTGAAATTTGCTCCTCGTTGTCGGCGATTCCGCCCAATGGAACATCCTGATCCGCTCGCGGTTGGGGAAGCCCGGGCCAGCTCAGGAGCATCATCATGAACGTCGAACGTAACCCGGCCGAAGACAGAGGCGATATTCAGTCTGGGGTGACAGAGGACAAGACGCCGGGATTCGACCCGGCGGCGGCGCCTATGGAAACCGATGCCGAAGCGGCAGACACCGGCGCCGTGCCGGTTCCCGCAGCGACGGGCACGCCGGCTTTCGCTAATCAAGCAAGCTTCGCCAATGCGATGCGGCGGCCGGACGACGAGAGCGCCCCGGCCCCGAGTAAAAACGGCCCGGTGCTGGCCATTGTCGCGCTTGTCGTCGTTGCCGCCGTCGTGTTCGTTGTCGCCGCGATGCTGGCGCGATAGCAGATCCTGCGCTTGCGCCAAACCTCTGCCCTTGGACGCGTTCAAGGATGTGGCCGTGGGCAGCAGGCGATCAGCGGCTGGAAAAGCAGGTTGCAGCCGCGCATGCCACGCCGGCCGGCACCCCGACCGAGCAGCATTGCGGCATGGCCGAACCCGGCTCGGCCGCCAAGGGTTGAGGCCGGATGCTCGTTCGAAGCGGGAACATTTCACATCAAGCCAAGTTCGGGCTCGCAGAGCTTGTCGTCAAGGAACAGCACATGAAGGCCCTGACATGGCACGGCAAAGGCGACATACGTTGCGAACAGGTGGCCGATCCGACGATCCAGGATGAACGCGAAATCGCTGCAGAAAGTTCGGAACGGCGATATCGACCCGTCATTCGTGATCACCCATCGGGCTGGCCTCAAGGCCGGGCCCGCACTTTACAAAACCTTCCGCGACAAGGAGGACGGCTGCATCAAAGTCGTGATGCGCCCGCACGGCTGACCGTTCTGTCCAATGGCCCGACTTTGTTGTCCGGCCGTCTGCATGCTGAAAAGGCGAGAGTTGAAAATGGCCAAGGACAAACCCGTATCGACAAACCCGGCCGCCACACCTTCGGTCAGATCGCCTGAGGCCGCCGGCCTGCCACATCCCCGTCGCGATGCTGAAGACAGCGATTCCGGCGCCAAGCCGACGGCGCCCAAGACCGCTGGCGCCCAGCAAGCGTCCAGATCGCCGCTCGACAGCCGCGTTGCAAATCGCAATGCCGGCCGTCCTCGTCAGGCAGGCACGACACCTCGGCCGACCGACGAACCGCTGGAGTAAAATGAAACCTTAGATGCGGCGCGGGTATCTGCACCGCGGTGTGTGTGCAGTCAGGGTCTTCCTGCCTGCCGACAGCGCCATACAGGTCTTGATCTCCCGTGGATCGCCGGGATCGGCAATCAAGACTTTAGCGGGAAATTCGATGGTACCGTTGGCTGGATCGGCTTCGGCTCTACACGATTGTATTTACTATGTTTTTCCTAGCGTCGACAGCCGATTTGTATCACAATAGGTATCACAACGCGTAACACATTTTCTGCTACTTCATGGTACATAACCACACGCGGTTGAAGCCGGCGCTACGATGCCGCTTCTCGGCCGCTTTCATCAATTGATCTGCCAAGTCGCTGGCGGCGATCGGATCGTCTCGCGCCGCAATGGGGAGTTGCTCGGCAACCCACCCTGTCCAAAAACTTCAGTCCGGGAACACTCAAAATTCCAAGCGGGGTGCGCACCGGGCTGAAAGTCCGGCGTTTTTGTCCATATCTCGTCGTACCAACGACAGAGATACATTGATGCCGAAATTCTTATCACCGGTGCTTCGTCGGGTTTCGGTCTCGCCACGGCAGAACTCTTCCTTGCTCGGGGTGGGAGGTCGTCGCGACCATGCGCACCCCCACGCACACAAACTTCAGCCTCGGCGAATGCGTTGGCGATGCTATTTCGCTTTCCATAACCCGCGACCTGATCGTGAACGACCTCGTTTCGGAGTCAGCCCTTGCGCTCCTGAAGACTGTTGCCGCCGTCGACCACCAACAGGGCGCCGTTGACGTAACTCGCGCCTTCCGATGCCAGGAACACCACCGCTGCGGCAACCTCGTCCGGTCGCCCGGCCCGCGCCGGTGGCGTGTGCAGGGCAGCTTGCCGCTCCATTGCGCTAGACGAGCCCGTTTCGATCCAGCCGGGGGCCACGGCATTGGCCGTGATGCCGCTTTTTGCCACTTCGAGCGCCAGCGTGCGCGTCAGGCCGACCATGCCGGCCTTGGCGGCGGAATAGGCTGCTGTGCCTTCGAAAGACACCAGCGGCCCGGTAACCGACGCCACATTGACGATGCGCCCATAGCCTGCCTCTACCATCGCCGGCAAAAACGCGCGGGTGACCAGGAATACGGTCTTCAGGCTGACGTCGATCCCTTGGTCCCAGTCTGCCTCGGTCATGGCAAGAAACGCCTTATCGGACGAGGGCGATGCCAGCGAACCCATGCCGGCATTGTTGACCAGGATGTCGACAGCGCCGACATCAGCCCGCAGCCGCGCGACTTCGGCCGCGATGGTGAGATCGGCGACCGCAGCTTTGGCATTGATGCCCTCGGCGCAAAGTTCGGCGGCGCGATCGAGTACACGCGCGCTGGCACCGTTCAGGAAAACGGCATGACCGGCAAGACCGAGCTGCCGCGCTATGGCAAAGCCGATGCCGTCGGCAGCACCCGCCCCGGTGATCAGTGCTCGCTTGATGATAGAAGAAGGCATGGTCAAATCAGACTCCGCTGGTTGCTACGAGGATGAGCCCATAGGCCCAAGTATGCGAGATGGCCGGACAGTGGCCTCGACCTTTGTTCCTCGTCCAACACCTGTGTAGCGTTCTAAATGCCGATTGCGCAGCCGTCCTTGCGTGGGTCTGAACCGCCCTGCAGCGTTCCATTCATCCAGTCGATCATGATCGCTTGGGCGCCCCCGATCGGCTCTTCCGCCGGGACGATGCGGAATCCGCGACCGGCCAGTTCCTCCTGAACCGCGACTGGAAGCGTGCTCTCGACCTCCACGTCCATCGTGCCAGGAATTGGAAAGACGCGGGGCAGATCAATGGCTTGCTGAAGGTCGAGGCCAAAATCAAGAACTTTTGACAGGAAGTGCGCGTGACCCATGGCCTGATACGCTCCACCCATCACACCGAAAGGCATAACAACGCGCCCATCCTTCACCAGCATGCCCGGAATGATCGTGTTCAGCGGGCGCTTGCCTGGTTCGATAACGTTTGGGTGGTTGGGATCCAGCGAAAAACTTATACCGCGATTGTTGAGTATCACGCCCGAGCGCGCCGCGACGATGCCGGAGCCAAAACCATAATAGATCGAGTTGATGAAACTGACGGCGTTGCGATCCTTGTCGACGACGGAAATATAGACCGTGTCGCGATGCACCGGAATATCTAATGAAGGAAGATCCGCGCGCGCGCGGCCAAGATCAATCATCCTCGCCAGACGATCCGCCGTCGCGCTTGAAAGCAGTTGCTCGACCGGCACCGCCACCTTCGCCGGGTCGGCGAGCAAAGCATCGCGCGCCGCATAAGCAAGTCGCGTCGCCTCGATCTCGATGTGCAGCCGGTCGGCGGATTGAGGGTCACCCTTGGCCTCGAAGCGCGACAGGATATTGAGGATCATGAGCGCTATGACGCCTTGGCCATTTGGCGGACATTCGTAGACGTCGTGGCCGCGGAAACCTGTCTTTATCGGCGTCACATATTCGCCCCTGGCCCCCATGAAATCATCCAGTGTGTGCAAACCGCCGAGGCTTCGCAGGCGCGAAACCATGTCCTCGGCAACCTCCCCCATGTAGAAGGCGTTGCGTCCATCCGTAGCTATCTTGCGGAATGTTGCGGCGAGTTCTGGTTGCCGGTGCACCTCGCCGATCCTCGGCGCCCGCCCCCCAGGGAGAAAGATGCGTTTTGCGCCAGGATCGGCGGAAAGCAGCGCCGCCTCCTGTTCCCAGTCGAAATGCACGCGTGGGGAGATGGCGTAGCCGCTTTCGGCGAACTCGATCGCAGGAGCGAAAAGCTTGCCCAGCGGCAGTTTTCCATGATCGGCGTTGAGCTGTGTCCAGGCGTCCACCGCTCCGGGAACCGTTACCGCATGCGGTGAGTGACGCTCGATTTCTGTGATGCCCTGAGATGCATACCAATCGGCTGTTGCAGCCGCAGGGGCACGGCCGGATCCGTTGTAGGCGATGATCTCGCTGGACCCTTCTTTCGACATTAGGACGAAACAGTCTCCGCCGATGCCGGTAGACCCCGGTTCGACCACGCACTGTACGGCGCTGGCGGCGATGGCCGCATCGAGTGCGTTGCCCCCCGCCTCCAGAATCCGAACGGCCGCAAGCGTGGCCGACGGATGGGACGTCGCAGCCATGCCATGCCGTGCGACCACGACCGAACGGCTTGGTTTCTCGAAATCTCTCATACGCGAAAAACTCCCTAGAACGATTGCAGTGAGCGCCAGCCGATCACGCAGGACTGGTCGCAAGGCCCGATGCCGGGCGCAGATGCCGTGACAGATTGTATTCGAGCCGGCCCAGTGTCCGGGTGATGATGAAATTGAGGATCAGGTAGATAGCGCCGGCGCAGACGAAAACTTCCATGGCCCGGTAGGTTTGCGAAATGATGCCCTGGGCGATGCCGGTGATTTCCATCAGCGTAACGATGGATGCAAGTGAGGTTCCCTTGACCATCAAAATGATTTCGTTGCCATAGCTTGGCAAAGCCTGGCGCAGTGCGATCGGCAGGACGATGCGGCGCAAGGTCATCAGTCGCGTCATGCCAAAGGCCTGCGCCGCCTCAATCTGGCCGGACGGGACCGACTGCATGGCGCCGCGGAGGATTTCACTGCCATAGGCTGCGGTGTTGAGGGTTAGCGCGAGGATGGCACACCAATAAGGTTCGCGGAAAAGGCCCCACAAACCAAGTTCCTGCAATGTCGGCCGAAACTGGCCAAGGCCGTAGTAAATCAGGAATATCTGGACCAACAGGGGCGTGCCGCGAAACACCGCGACGAAACCCTTGATTGGCCCGTCAATCAAGGGCTGGCGGAGGCGCTGGGCGAGCGCCAAAGCCAAGGCGAGGATGGCGCCGAGCAGGATGGACGTGCCGGCCAGCTCAAGCGTCAGCGGCAGGCCGGCAAGCAGCTTCGGTAGTATTTCGGCGAAAAAGGCGAAATCCATCACACTCTCCGAATGCCCCGAAGCGCGCGGCGTTCAGCGCGCTTGAACAGCAACCCTGTCGCTGAGGCGATGGCCAGGTAAAGCGCGGCGGCAGCTGTGTAGAAGAGAAACGGCTCGCGAGTCGATCCGGCCCCGATCTGTGCCTGACGCATCAGTTCGACAAGCCCGATTACCGAAATCAGCGCTGAATCCTTGAGCACCAGTTGCCACACATTCCCTAGGCCCGGGATGGCGTAGCGCATAAGCTGGGGTGCGATCACCCGGCGCAACATGAGCGCAGGCGGCATGCCATAGGCGCGCGCTGCTTCGATCTGGCCGCGGTCGATGGCGATGTAGGCACCGCGAAACACCTCCGCCTGATAGGCACCCGAAATTATGCCGATTGCCGTGGTGCCTGTGGCGAAAGCCGGCAATCCAAGGAATCCTTGGGCGCCAAACCAATGGCCGACCGCAGTCAGCGCCATGCTACCGCCGAAATACAGGAGATAGATGGTCAAGAGGTCGGGAACGCCCCTGAATACCGTGGAATAGGCATCGGCGAGCAGGCGGAGGGAGCGCGACCCGCTGACCCGGGCCGCAGCTGCCAAGGCGCCGATCACCGAGCCGACCATAAATCCGGCGACCGAAAGCAGAAGCGTTACGAACGCAGCGCTGAGCAGCGCCACCGCCCAGCCGCCGTCGCCAAACCCTAGCAGACGAACGCTATCCAGCATCGGCTAGTTCGCGCTCCGGGAAGGGCTTCTCACTTGGGCGGCGTGACGTCGGCCTTCAGCCATTTCAGCGAAAGCTTTTTGATAGTGCCGTCGGCAATGGCTTCATCGATCGCCTTGTTGAACATCGCCTTGAGCACGGTATCCTGCTTGCGCAGCCCTGCCCCAGTGCCCCGTCCGAAAACCCCGCCGAGAAAGCCGGGACCAGCGACCGTGTAGCCTGAGAATTCCGGCTTGGCCAAGGTTGCCGCCAAAGCGGTCTGCTGTGCAAACAGGGCATCCACACGGCCGGCCGCGAGATCGAGGTCGTGCTGTTCCGTGGTTTTGTACTCGCGGATTTCGACGGCGCCGTCGAAATACTTTTTCAGGAACTCCAAGTTCGCCGTCGCAGCCTGGACGCCGACGATCTTGCCGGCGATCAGCGGCTTGATCTTGTCGATCGCCGCCTTGGCAGGGGCCTTGTCTTCCAGTTTTATCTTCTCGGTCGAACCGGCCAACGCAGCGAGCGGACTGTCCTTCGCCACGGCGAACCCGGAAGGATCGATGGCGTAGGGTTGAGTGAAGTCTATGACTTCAAGTCGTTTGTCGGTGATAAACATGCTCGCCATGATGACGTCGAACTTGCCAACTGTCAGCGCCGGGATGAGCCCATCCCAGTCCTGCGTAATGATGGTGCAGTCAATTTTCATACGCTCACAGAGATTGCGCGCGAGCTCGACCTCCATGCCATCGGGCTTTCCATCAGCGGTGGTAAAGTTCCAGGGCGCATAGGCGCCCTCCGTCGCTATCGTGATCTTCTTTGGCGTATCCTCGGCTGAAGCCGACAGAGCGGCAGCTAAGCTCAATCCGGCCGCAAGACATGCAATGGGTAATAGTTTCATGGTTCTGTTCCCCTTTTTTTCGGCCCTGCGAGGGCACTTTGTAGAACTCGAATATCCCTTAGCCGACTACCTCAACGTCGGCTCGGGCTCGCGAACTCTGCCAGCAGCGGCGCCGTGTCGAGAATGTGGCTGCGCATGACCGCTTCAGCGGCTCCGGCATCGCCGCCGCGTAGCGAATCGATCACGGCCAAATGCTCCTCCGCGGCGCTGAGCGGTTTTTCGACATAGTCGAACCAGATGCGCAGATAGGGCTCGATGGTCACATGCAGGGATGCGATTTGCCGAATAAGCTTCGGGCGGCCGCTTAGATTGCAAATGTAGCCGTGAAATTCCTGGTGCCGTGTCACCCAATCAGCGCCGCCGGCAGCGCCACTGCGCTCCATCCGGGCCAACAAGCGCTCAAGTTCGGCAATGGTTTCGGTGTTCATCCGAGGCATTGCCAGGCGAACGGCAAGCCCTTCCAGTACCGAGCGAATCTCGAATGTCTCGTAGATCTCGTCCAGCGTCAGACCAGCGACGATACAGCCACGATTGGGGCGGATCACAACCAGCCCTTCGAGTGCCAGCCGCTGGAAGGCCTCCCGCACGGGCATCCGGCTCATACCGATCTCGGCCGCGATCTCTTCCGGGATGAGCCTGTCGCCTGCTCGGTAACGCCCGAGACGTATTGCAGATTGCAGATGTAGAAAAGCTTCCTGCTCCGCAGTGGCCGGCGTCTGGGCGTAGGGAACTGCCGAATGGCTCATCTCGGGATCAACGCGTTTGGATTTTTGTATCCACAAATACAATAGAGTTCTGTCGCGCAGTCAAGGCAAATCGTCAAGAGCCCTTAGAGGCCGGCGCGGTCCCCTGATACCGCCTCGTATCGCGCGCCCGAACTTGGCGCAAACGCGGCACGGCTTCTCATCGAAAGGATCAAGGGACGTACGAAAAGCGTGTTCGTGACGGTCGCGCTGAAAGTCGTGGCACGTGGCAACACAAAGATGCCTGGAGCGTTTCCCAAGGCCTCGCGCCAATATCCCTAGTCGAGTTCGATGATGCTGCAGCCATAGGCCGGGAGCGACAGCCTACCGCCGCGTACTTTGCCATCGCCGAGCAAATCCTTGCCCGCGGGGACATTGCCGATGCTTGCCGGCTCGCCCAGCGTGTTGAGGATGAACAGCAGGCGGCGGTCCTTGCTCTCGCGGATGGTCGCTTCGACGCCGGCCGACATGTCTGCGATGAGCGGCACGATACCGGCGGGCGCCAGCACTTGATCGGCCAGCACCTCGACCAGAGCGTCGCTGAGGTACGTGCCGAGGTAGATCACCTTGCCCTTGCCGACTTTGCGCGAAGTTATCGCGGCTTGGCCCTCGGCGAAGCGGCTGGCCCAGCTGCCGATAACCTCCGTGCCGGGCGCGACGTTAAGCAGCTCATAAAGATGCGCCGCCGTCACCTGCGCATTCCCGATCTTGAGCTCGTATTGGCGGCTCGCCGACGTCGCTGGCAGCTTCTTGCGCACCGTATTGGCGCCGAAGCGGCCGCCATGCTCGAACAGGCCCTCGCCGCCGATCGGCGTCAGCAACCCGAACTCCTCGACCGTGATCCCGGCCAGCGCCGAGAGCGTCTTGCCCGGCGAGGTGTCGCGGATGACGTGGTTGTTAACGTCGCGTGAACCGGTGCGGCCGCCCAGGATTACCGTTCCACCCGCCTTGGCGAAGGCCTCGATCCGCGCCGTCCACGCATCGGTCCATTTCAGCCAATGCGGCACGTAGAGCGCCTTGAGCTTGCTGAGATCATCCTCGGGATGGTTGAAGCCGCAGGCGATGTTGTGGCGGTAGCAATAGCGGTGCAGCAGCGTCGCATCGTCCTGCGGGCTCGGCATGCCGATGGGGCAGGAGCGGTGCATCTCTTGATTGTCGAAATCTGATCCGGCGATGCCAAATCCATGCGCACATGCGTGCCGAGGATCTTGTCCTTGAGCGCCGTGACCTCGCCCGCAAACTGCTTGGCCTCGTCATAGCGCCGCCGCGGGATGTCGTCGTGATCGATGATGCCCATCCAATAGATCTCGGCGCCGAAATGCGCCGGCCGCCAGCGGAAGAACATCACGCCATCGGCGCCGCGCGCTACTGACGTATAGGCCATGCGGCGCATCTCGCCGGGTTCGGGCGTCAGCGTCGAGAAGTTCGGCTGCGCACCGAAACCCGATTGCTGCTCAGGCACGATGAAGTTGCCGGTGAAGCCGCGGCAGATGTCGAGACGCAGCGCCTGTACCTCGCCGACGCTGCCGACCCGCTGCATCTCGTCATCGAGATGCGGGTAGATGTCGAAGCCGAGAAAATCGAGATCGGTCGAGAACTCGCCGCGGAAGTCGATGTCGTCGATCCGCCCCAGATTGTGGAAGACGAACCAGTCTGGATTGGTCTCGCGCAGGATCAGCACCTGATCGTGCTGGAACCGCGCCGTGACGAAGGCGAGGAAGCGGTGATAGTCGACCACATGGGTCGGCCCGACCGGGGCAGGCGCGTAGTCGAGGGGCAGCACCACTTGATCGAAATCGTCGTAGGCGGTGGCCCAGAAATGCCCGCCCCACGCATCGTTGAGCGCGGCGATGGTCTCGTACTTGTCCTTGAGGAAGGCCTGGAACTCGGCCAGCGTCACCTGACCGTAGGACAGCGATCCAGAGGTATTGAGCTCATTGTCCGTCTGCCAGCCGATGATGTGCGAATTGTCGCGATAATGCTGGGCCATCGCTTTGGTGATGCGCTTCGAATGCTCGCGGAACACTCCGCTCGCAAGATTGCTGTGCTGGCGCGAGCCATGGCTCATGGCGCGGCCATTGGCATCGACGCGCAACACTTCGGGATAACGCGCCGTCAGCCAGCGCGGCGGCGTCGCCGTCGGCGTGCACATGATGGTCTTGATGCCAGCCTTGCCCAGCACATCTATGGCGCGGTCGAACAAAACGAAGTCGAACGTCCCCTCACGCGGCTCGATAATATGCCAGGCGAATTCCGCAAGTCGCACCGCGTTGAAGCCCGCGGCTGCCATGCGGTCGGCGTCGCGCTGCCAATAGCTCTCATCGACATGCTCCGGGTAATGCGGGGTACCGACGAGGAAAGTGTCGGTCGCGATCGGCCGCCAGACAGAGAGCGGCGCGGATTTCGAGGCAGTCGTCATAGTCGGAAAACTCCAGGCGATAGTCTACTTGATGGCGCCGGCGGTGAGGCCGCCCTGCCAGAACCGCTGCAGTAGCAGGAATACCACGATGACCGGGATGATGCTGACCAGAGCGCCGGTTATGATGATCGAGAACAGCACCTGTCCTCCGCCACCGCCCTGCTGCGCGAGCTGATACCAGGTCGCAAGGCCCACCGTGATCGGCTGATATTCCGGCGTGCGCAGCACGATGAGCGGCAGGAAGTAATTGTTCCAGGTCCCGACGAATGAGAGCAGCGCCACAGTCACCATGCCCGGCGCCACCAGCCGCAGCACGATGGCGCGGAAGATCACGAACTCGCCGGCGCCATCGAGACGCGCTGCGTCGAGCAGTTCGTCGTCGACGCCCTGCTCGATATAGACGCGCATCAGATAGACGCCGATCGGCGAGATCATCGAGGGCAGGATCACGCCCAGCGGATTGTCGCTGAGTCCCGAAAGCGCCAGCAGCAGGAAGGTCGGCACGACGAGGGCCGTCTGCGGGATCATCACAGCGCCCAAGACCAGCGCAAACAGCAGATTGCGGCCGACGAATTTGAATTTGGCTAACGCATAGCCTGCCGCGGTAGCCAAGATCGCGGCACCGAGCCCGGCGACGCTCGAATAGAGCACGCTGTTGAACATCCAGCGCATGAAGACGCCGTTGTCGCGCGCCAGAAGATCGCTCAGATTCCGCCAGAGGTTGAACTCCGTGCCGAAGCCGAAGCCGAACGTGGTGAACAGGTCGCCATTCGTCTTCGTTGCCGACAGGACCAGATAGGCCAGCGGCATGAAGCTGTAGAGGAGGAACAGTGACAGCAGCAGCGTGAGCATGATCCGCGAGCGCCGCCTTTCGCCGGGCCGGCGCTTGGCAGCCTCGAAAGTGGCGATGTCGGTGGTCGCAGTCATCATTGCTCCGACCGACGGCGGTTGGCGATCAGGGTGAAGATGTAGGAGGCACCGGCGATCACGATGCCAAGCACGAACGAAACGGCGGCCGCATAGCCATACTGCTGGTTCTTAGTCGCCAGAGAATAGGCATAGAGGTTCGGCGTGTAGCTCGAATTGATGGTGTTACTGGCGAGCGCGCGCATCAAATACGGCTCATTGAACAGCTGCAGTGTGCCGTTGATCGAAAAGATGATGGTGAGCAGGATCGCCGGCCACAGCAGCGGCAGCTGGATCAGCCGGGCAAATTGCCAGGGCGAGGCGCCGTCCATCCGCGCGGCATCGGCGAGGTCCGACGGGATCGCCTTCAGCGCGGCGTAGTAGATCACCATATTGTAGCCGACATATTCCCACGTCACGATATTGGCCAATGAGAAGATCATCGCGCCCGGCGATAGGAAGTCCGGCGGCGGCAGGTTGAACGCCTTGGCAATCTGCGTGAACGGGCCGAAGGTGGGGCCGTAGAGATAACCCCAGATGATCGTCGCGATCACGCTCGGCACAGCGTAGGGGAGGAAGAAGCCGAGCCGGAAGACGCCCTTGGCATAGACCTGGCCACGATCGAGCACGATGGCGAACAACAACGCCAGGGCCAGCATGATCGGCACCTGCACGATGCCGAACAAAACGAGGTTCCACACGCCGCCCCAGAATTTGGCGTCGTCCGCGACCTTGATGTAGCTGGCTGCACCCGCGAACTGCCGTCCGCCCACCAGCGTGTCGCGGTAGAGGCTCATGTAGAACGCATAGACCAGCGGCGCGACGATGAAGGCGATAAACAGCAGCATGAAGGGCGCCAGGAACAGATAGGGCGCCAGCTTTCGTGACGTAAAACCGCCCGATCGCGCTGGGCGCGTCGCTGCGGCTGGCGAGTTCGACAATGCCCTGGTCCCCATCCTGCAAGATAAAGAGATCGGGCGCGCCATCAAGGCGCGCCCGGCCGGTGCCCGGGAGGAGTTAGGCCACGGTGAAGCCTTGGTCCTTCGCGTAGGTGACCACGGCATCCTGGACACGGTCGAACGCATCCGACAGCGTGCCGTTGCCGCTGATCGAAGCGCCGAATTCATCGGACATCGACTGGTAGAGGAAGCCCTGGAACGGGCTCCACTCAAACGGCGCCACGGCACTCGCTGATTTGGCAAACACTTTGTTCACCTCCTGGCCGCCAAAGAATTCCGGCTTGGCGCTCGCCCATTCCGGGCTCGACAGCAGCGCGTTGGTGCAGGGGAAGAAGTTTTGCTTGGTGGTGTAGAGCTTTGTGGCTTCGGGATTCGTATTCAGCCAGATCGCGACTTCGGCGGCCTCGGGCAGATGCTGGGTCGCTTTCATCACGGCCAGCGCTGAGCCACCCCAAGCGCCAGTCACGAACTTGCTCGCGTCCCACTGCGGCAGATCGGCGGCACGCCACTTGCCCACGCTGGTCTTGGCGACCGAGGTCAGGAACAGCGGACCCCAGCCCGCAGCGAGCCAGGTGGCATAGCGACCCGAGTCGAGGCCGGTGTACCACTCATTGTTGAAGCCCGGCTTGGTCTCGATAACACCCGCGGTGATAAGGTCCTGCCAATAGGCGGCGAAGTCCTTAGCAATCTTGTCGTTGATCCTGATCACGAGCTTGTCGCCATCGCGGCTGACCGGCTTCCAGCCCATCGGCCACAACAGACCCAAGACCCAGTCGGCGTTGGCTCCGAACGGCGCGTCGGTCATGAACACATTCGGATCGGCCGCATGGATCTTCTTGCCCGCATCGGCAAACCCGGCCCAGGTGGTGGGCGGCGTGATCCCATGCTTGTCGAAGATGTCCTTGCGATAGAGCATCGCCATCGGACCGTAATCCTGCGGCGTGGCGTTGACCACATCGCCCCTGGCGACCTGCGCCCATAGGCCTTCGGGGAACTCGCCCTGAAGGGCATTGGCGTACTGGCCGATGTCTGCGAGGGCGTCGACCTGGCGGAAGCTCTCGAGGTGCTGGTATTCGATCTGGGCGACGTCCGGCAGGCCGCTGCCCGCCTGCAGGCCCGCGCGGAGCGCGTTATACAACGGGTCCCCCTGGCCGGGATTCACGAGTTCGATCCGGATGCCCGGATGAGCGGTGTTGAACATGTCTACCTCAAGCTGGAGATTTGGCACCCACGACCACACAAGCACCTTGACGGGCTCGGCACCGCGAACTGTCGCAGGCAGACCCGCTACCGCAACGCTCGCACCTGCAACTTTCAAGAAGTCACGACGCTGCATCATCCGCCCAAGCGGATTGAAAATCTTCGTCATTGAAGTCCTCCCACGAAAGATACGCTCCCACACGACGCAGGACGCGGTTTTTCTTTCAGTCAGAAACTTAATGCCGACATACAGTCGCTGTCAATCGCGATCGATTGATCTTCAGTCGGCCATCACGAGGCTGTCGGCAGGGTTGAGAGTCGTCGCATCAAGCACCAGACGCACCGCGCCCAGGACGATATCGCGGTGCCCCAGCGCACCTATCACGAGGCGCGGCGGGTCGTACACATTGCCCTTGAGGCGATGCCGCAGCACATCCAGCACCAGATCACCGCCGCCGACGACCCGGCCCGCCAGTACGATGATTTCGGGGTTCATGAAGGCAGCAACACTGCCCACCGCCATCGTCGCATAGTCCAGCAACTCGGTGACAACCGGCGCGATTTTGTCCGCCTGCCGGTCGGTGACAGCGGCCAGGATGAGCTTTCCCGCCGCATACTGGGTGTTGGCCTCTTCGAGCATCTTGGTCGCCTGTTCGGGGATGCCGAAAAAGCGCAGCGATTGCTTGTCGCCCAGATATTCGAACGGCCGCCCGGTAAGGAGGGGGTCGTCGAGATACCAGCCGAGCTCGCCCGCCGCATGCGAATGCCCGCCATAGAGCTTGCCGTCGATCACGACGCCCGCGCCCGCGCCGGGCCCGATCGAAAGGCTCACGACGCTGTCGGCGCCGCGCCCGGCCCCGAATCCCCATTCGCCCACGGCGGCGAGGTTGCGCCCGTTTTCGACGACGATAGGTATCTGAATATGCTCGCTGAGCCGCGCCCGCAACGGCATGTCGCGCCAGCCGAGCCCGAGCGTCAGCACCACTTCGCCCTCCGGCTGCCTGACGATCGAGGGCACGCCAATGCCGATGCCGCGAATAGTCTGGCCGCGCGGGCGGGGGGCCGCCATAAGCCGGCGGATCAGGCCGACCAGCTTTTCGAAATTGCGCTCGCCATCATCGTCGGCGGTCTGGTGCATTTCTGTCTGCACGACGCCTTCGAGATTGGCCACGGCGCCGTAGAACTCGCCCTTGCCGGCCTCGATGCCAATGATCGCATGCGCCGCACCGCGGAACTTGATGCGCGCCCGCGGCCGGCCCCGGACATTGGCCTCGTCAAACCCGTCATACGCAACCAAATCCTCGGCAATCAGATCCTCGATCACCCGCATCACCGTCGGCAGGCTGATGTTCAGCCGCTCGGCGAGGCTCGATGGCGAAATCACTCCTTGGGTGCGGATCAAATCCACCACGGCCGAACGATTGAGTCGGCGTAACAGGCTCGACGTCGTGGGCTGGCGCTTCATTCATGGACCAGTTGCAAAAGGCCGGCGGACCGGCAACGAGCGTCGGCATAGACCAGAACCGTTCCAGAGTCCGCCTTTTTCTGATGACGCCGAACGTCAGTTGTCGCTCGGCAGGGAAAGCTACCGCGGTAGCCCGTTCGATGATTACGGCGCTCCGTGGCGGGCGCCCAAGCCCTCTGAAGTCACTGCGCTACTTGTGCAAATAACTGACGCCGGTCGCTTCAATCGGTACGAGCTCGTCCGCCCAACATCAATGACCGCTTTTGGCGGCGGGTTCAACCGATCGCTCCGCTAGGGTCTGATAGAGCAAGGTCTTGCTGGGGCGTTCGTTGAGTTGCCGCGCGATGGCGCTGAGCTTTGCCTGGCTGTGCAGGGACAGGTCGGTGCCACGTGGCGGATATTGGCGCAGCAGTTGGTTGGTGTTTTCATTCGAGCCGCGCTGCCAGGGTGATCGAGGATCGCAGAAGTAGACCTCGACGTCCGTGGCCAGTGTCAATCGCTGGTGCTCGGCAAGCTCTTTGCCTCGGTCCCAGCGCTGCCATGAAAGGCGCTGTCTTTGTCCCGTGCTTTATCGATGCGTTTTATCCAGGACGGCATTGCGACGCTCGAATTGCTGGAGCGCCTGAGTCTCGACGTGGACTATCTGAAGAGCAGACCTGCTGCGGTCAGCCGATGGCCAACAGCGGCGCGCACAAGGAGGCGGCAGGGGCCGAGGCGGTCTTCGTCGCCAATTTTGCCGGCTACGATATATCGTTGGACCTTCGGCGAGCTGCATCCACCATGTCCGCTCCCAGCCAGCGTTCTGGAATCGACAGATCAGGCTCTCGCTCGCCGGAAGATTGTCGGTCCCACACACGCGTGGTGGACACGAATCCGGCGAGCTCGGCGACGTCTTTCATGGCCTGTACGAAATGCACCCCTCGAGGTGTTCGATGAGGCGGAAGACGTCCCCCTTCCCGTCCGACAGCGGATCGAACCAACGCATCGCGCCGAAGTTTCATCGCTCGCGCGTGCTCTCCTTGACGTCGAGCGCGAATCCGGCGCGCTCGAGCACCGCGGCGCAGTGCACCTTGTCCTTCAGCTCTTCCAGCTCTGCCTTTTTCATCTTCGCCTGCGCCTCGTCGCGCTCCCTCCCTCGATTCCGCCCCGGATTTTTCAGTGCAGGAACCGGATGCCGCGAAGAGCAGGGCGGGCAAGCGCGCGGCCGGCAAGCCGGCGTTTGTGCCGGGTGGCGCGAACGATGCCCATGTCGGTCATCAAGCCGCGCCCCGCCGCTTCGCCGGCATGGCGGTTGCCCGCGACCATGATTGTCAGTCCCAAAAAGCTGGCACCTAGGGCGCGGTCGCTCTTGAGATAATCATCGCGCCGGCAACATGCCTGTTATCGCGTCGGCGACAAAGGCTGGATCTTCCCAATGCGGGTTGTGGCCGCAATCCTGCGCCCACACCAGACGCGATCCGACGAGTGCATCGGTCAGCGTGCGCTGGTGCGCCGCGCCGAAAAGCGGATCGCGCCCGCCGGCGATGATCAGCGTCGGGGCCTCCACCGCCCGCGCCGCGGCGGTCAGATCGGTGCGGCGGACTTCTTCGAGAATGGCGCGCCAGCGCGCAGCCGGGATCGCGGACGCGTCCTTCGCGAGGCCGGCGAGAAAAGCCCGCGGCACGCCCGGTCGACAGGCATGCCACCAGTCGTAGAACGGATCGGACGGCGAGATCGGGTCGCGCAAGGCTGCGACGCCGTCGATCAGCTGATGATCCGATCCGAAATCGGGCTTCAGCGTGCTGGCCAGGATCACCAGCCCACCGATCAGCTCCGGACGACGCGCGGCCAGCATGATCGACACCATGCCGCCCAGCGAATGGCCGACAACGATCGGCCGGCCGAGCCGCAGGCGTTGGATCAGCCCGGCCATATCCTCGGCAAAATCGGCGGCGCGATAACCCTCGCCCGCCTGCGAACCGCCGTGGCCACGCAGGTCCGGCATGATAAGCCGGCGCCCGGTAAGATGCGGCGCCAGCAGCAAAAAACTGCGGCTGGTATCGGTGAAGCCATGAACCAAGAGCAACGGCGGCTCCGAACCGGCGATCTCGACATAGGTAAGCTCGAGACTGCCGACATCGACGATGCGCTTACGTCCGGCCCAAGACGCCTGTTCGGCTTCCTGATCCGTCAGCTCCAAAGCCGGCCTCACAGTCCGAGCTTTTCCTTGACCGCGGCAAGGCCGGGTTTGCCATCGAAGGTGGCGACGCCGGCAAGCCAGGCATCGAGCCGATCCTTGTGCAGGGCGATCGACTTCAGAGCCCCGTCCTCCGGCTTCATGCCGTCGTTAATGAGGTAGCCCATGCCGACATTTTCCATGTCGATGTCGAAGGCGAGGTTTTTCAGGAACTGCGCCACATTCGGGCATTCCTGCAGAAAACCCTTGCGAACCTGCGTGGTCACGGTGGCGGCGCCGAAATTCGGACCGAAGAACTCGTCACCGCCAGTCAGGTACTTGAAGTCGTACATCGTGTTCATCGGGTGCGGCGCCCAGCCCTGGAAGACGATGAACTGCTTCTCCTTGATCTCGTAGCCGACCTCCGAGAGCATGCCGGCCTCGCTCGATTCGACCACCTGCCAGCCGTCGAGGCCGAAATTGGGATCGGCAATGGCGTCCATCATCAGCTGATTGGATCCGGGCTCGATCCCGTACATCTTCTTGCCGAACTTGTCGGCGAATTTGTGCAGGTCCGACAGGTCCTTGACGCCGGCGTCCCAGACATAGGTCGGCACGGCAAAGGTGTATTTGGCGCCGACCAGATTGACGCGCACATTCTCGATGGAGCCGTCCTTCTTGTAGGGCTCGTAATAGGTGAGCATGGCCGGATCCCAGTAGCCGAGGAACAGGTCGAGGTCTTTGTTCTTCATCCCCTCGTAGATGACGTTGATGCCGAGCACCTCGCTCTGCGGCTCGTAGCCGAGCGCCTGAAGCAATACCTTGGCCACGCCGGTGGTGAAGGCGAGATCGTTCCAGCCGGGCTCGGCCATGCGGACCGTTTTGCAGCTTTCGACCTCGGCGGCCCGGGCCGCCTGGGAAGCCAGCGTCAGGGCCGCGACACAGACGCCATTCGCAAGCATGCGCAACATTCCGGTTCTCCTCTTTCCGACTTTGACCTATTGGTCACTTTATTGTCCTCTTGGTCAATTGTTGATCTGAACGGACGAAGATGTCAACATGGATTCGCAATGGATGGGTCGACCCAGTGAAGCTCACACGTCTCAGCGACATACGCCGCAAGGAATTGCGCCAGGCGGCGTTCGCCGTTCTGGAGCGCGAAGGCATCGCCGGTGCGACGCTGGAAAAGGTCGCGGCCCAGGCCGGCGCCTCCAAGGGCATCGTGCTGCATTATTTCCGCAACAAGCAGGAGTTGTTCGAGCACGCCATGCGCGAGGCGAACGCCGTGCTCTGCCACGCCGTGGTCGCCCGGCTGCAGCGGGCGCGCACGCCGATGGAACGGCTGGACGCGGTGATCGAGGGCAATTTCGAGGAGCATCTGTTCCTGCCGCCGCTCTGCCATGCCTGGCTGTCGCTCTGCGCCGAAGTGCCCCGCGACGAGCAGCTGGCGCGCATCCAGAAGGTCATCCATGCGCGCATGCGCTCGAACCTCTTGTCCGGCCTGCGCGGCCTCGCTTCGCCGGAACTGGCCGACGAAATCGTTGTCGGCATCACCGCTTTGATCGACGGGCTATGGCTCAGGCTCGGTCTGCAGCCGGGCAGCGTCACGCGCGAGCAGGCTGTGCGCCAGGTCAAGGATTTCGTCGCGGGGCGGCTTTGCCCCGCGCCAGCCTAGACATCTAGGCCCGTCGGCCTTGCCTCGGTCGGATAAAGTTCATAGCCGGCGGGGTCGTACCCTTGACCGCCCAATTGCGGGAGCTTGGCGATGCGACTCCAAGGTAAGCGGGCGCTGGTCACCGTGGGTCGGACGGCATCGGCCTGGCAATTTGTCGGAAGCTTTCGCCTGCGAAGGCGCGGATGGCTGATCGTGGGGCGCGACCCCGGCAAGCTGGAAACCTTGTGCAACACGCCGCGGTCGAAACGCTGTCGACCGATCTCGCCAGCAGCTAAAAGGAGATCAAGTTCACTTATCCCTTATCTGCATTTGGACAAAGTTGGGGGCACGACCACGGTAGAGAATCCTCGTTACCACTAACAGCCAGATTCGATCCGACGCTAGTTCCCTGACAGAGGAAGCTCCGCGACGCATCAGGTCCGGCGGTAACCAACCCGGACCGTCGTTTCGAGACCGTGCCTCCTACATTGTCCAACTACACGCTCGATCGAATGATTTCTGACGGAATCGGCAGGATCGCGATTACTCCTTGAAGCCGCAAACATGAGAGTGGAATAGTCGGGACTAAAGAGGCCTGTTTGGGATTCCCGCGCTGTTAGAGCGTGCCACACTGCGTGATTTGTCCCTCTTCGAAGCGTCGCGCGAAACGTGGGCTCGATCGCGATCCAGGACTTGCTCGCCGAAGAGCTGTCCGAGATTCTCCTGCCGCTGCTTAGGCTCGGACCCGAGAAGCTAAACCCCGAGGCATGGTCGCGAACGGCCTTTTAAACCGGGCGATGGCGGGTCCGAGCGCGGTGCGCAGCATACGCGAGCTGCGCGCGCGTCCCTCGGTATCGTTGTGCGATATAGCCATCCTGTCCCCGTTCGGGCCGGGAACGTGTCAACAACGCCCGGTCGGGGACGATCAAAAGAGCCTGAAGCGGTCCGATTCAACGGGTTTCAGCGGTCATCGTAGCGTAGCGTGCAATTACCGGCCAATGGTGGCGCCGACGCCAACCGCGCTACAATGTAAACTTTCGCAATACAAAGTACGGTAGTGTCTCAGTTTGAAATTTCGGCCGCTGACTTTTTGTAAGGGCCACGCTTTCCGGGCTTCGGCGCAACGGCGTCCATCTTCTCGCAGAGATCGTCCATCGACCAGAGCGTCCTGGAAACGCCAGCGGCCATTGCCGGCGTCATTTTCAGCGTCTTGTGCATTTTGATGAAGTTGTACCAGACGGTGTAAATGGCGACCATGTGGACATGGTTTTCGAACTTCTTTGAGAACGCATTGGTAAGGCGCGTGAAGCGGCGATTTGCCATGCGCATAGTGAGATTGGCGCGTTCGATATGCGACGTGCTGACGTGCACCGGATCGGGATTGCCTTCAATCCGCGTCTTGGTCGCGCCAGTGCAGACAGCCGGGCTATAGCGGCGCTCTGGCGAGGTCTTCTTGCCTTCCGGCTCACCGTATTGCTTGATGAGCATGGCGTAATCTATATCCGCTCCAAAGGCTTCCTCGACCGCATTGAGATAGGCGCGGTGGCCGTCCGTCGTAAGCTGGACGCGGTTGGCAAGACGGTCCTTCACGTCGTCCATGAAGGCCATCGCATATTCGCCGTCGCGACCGCCGACCAGCCAGGAAATGATAAGCTTGCTGTCGCTGTCCAGGGCGGTCCAAGTCCACACGTCGCCAGCGCCGTCAACCGACTGCTTCATGGCCGAAACGTTCTTTGCCTTCGCGCCGACAAACGACCAGATTTCATCGCACTGGACGCGCTTGGAAGCGACGTTGCGCACTTCGCTGTCGTGCAGTTCGGCACAGAACTTGCCAGCATCGACCAGCAGCTTGGACACGGTGTTGATCGACACATCGGCAACGCGGGAGATTGAGCGCATCGAAGAACCCTCGCAAAGCACGGTGAGGATTTGGACACGGGTTTTGAGAGGCAGCTTGTTCATTCGCCTAAGATGTGAACTTTTATGCTTAGCGTCAAGGACAAATATCGATTTGGCTTTAGCCTCCTGTTAGGGTATCGAGTCAAATTGTCGCAACCCTTGGCGGGGCGGACTATTGACTTATATGTCAATCCTTGCTGCTATCAAGCGGCACGTTAGGGCTGGACGCTTGTTCCCTCTAGAAATGGAGTTGGCAAGCGACCCGGTTGTTCGAGGCATTTACCTGTCGGAAGACATGCGGGGGCTGATCTATGGACCATGGGCATCTGAAAATTGCCATCCGCGTGTCATGAGGCTTCAGGCTGATCTAGAAGCGTTTGTAAAGGGTGAGACAGTTTCCCTTTGCCTTGAGCCGTATTCGGCTGGCAAAGCCTTCTTCGGGAGGCTGTCAGATGTCTCAGACGAGGTTTGGGATATTCGCAGCCGCAGCCCGAAGCCTGGCCTGCGCTTATTTGGCAGCTTTGCCGCTCCTAACCAGTTCGTGGCCTTTACGTGGCGACCGCGCTCAAAGCCGTGGAATGGTCGCCAGCCTATGGGTGACCGCTACGATCAGGAGTGGGAGAAAATGAAGGCCGAATGCCTGTCGCAATGGAACGCTCTGTTCCCTAGACACAAACCTATGCATGGAGAAGACGCTGATGACTATGTCACCGAAACCGGATTTTCTCTCGGAGATATCTGAGGGCATCAAAATCCCAGAGGCCAAGATGGCCTATTTTGAGCAGAGGGCCCTGAACGGGTTCTACGACTATGTCATGCGCCGGTTTGCGGAAGAGCAAAAGAATTCCAAGCTGACTAAGGCAACTCTGGCTAAACGCATCGGGCGCGGGCCTGACCAAGTCAACCGCATGCTGGCTTCGCCCGGCAACTGGACGATTGGCACCCTCGCTCGCCTATTGGTTGGGATCGCTGGCGAGGAGCCGATTCTAACTTCGAAGAAATTGGCCGGAAGGAAGCCGCAAAATATGACGGTGGAGGCCTTGCTTGAACCGCCTTCCGAGCAACCGTCCAAGCTGCGGCTTCCGCAGGCGCCTTCCGCTACAGCGTCAAATGCGAAGGCGGTCGAAATTAAATTCGAGCCGGCCTAAATGGCAAAGAAACCGATAAACGTTACGAACGCGATCCTGTGTGAGTATGTAGCGCAGGGAAGCTTCAACAAGCATACGCTGGTCAATGTCTTTTCCGGCGATGTTGTGGCAAGGGAGTTCCCGGTTGAAATACCGTTTGGCATTTTTCTTATTCTCGATGAAGTAAATATCAGACTGCTCAAGCTAGAATTGCTGGTAAACGGCGAGAGTGTGTTTGTTGGGGAAGCAGACGGACCCTTTCGTGGTACAGGGCCGCTCGCAATAGCGTCCTTCAAGGTCAAAGTGAAAGAACCCAATTCTGTTATGGAATTGGTGCTTTCTTCCGCCGATCACAAAAATACCATAGCTATAAGCAAGAAGGTTCTCCAAGGGGAAATTATTTATGCCGCCCCTCCCACCGCTTCGAAGCCGCCTTCTTAGCAATCTCGGCGCGCCGCTCTGGCGTCATGTTGGCGGCGCGCTTCTTGCCACCCTTCGAACCAAGCTCTTTGGCGGCGGCGTTCTTACCGTCGTCAATCACGTCGTCGGCTTCATCGCCGGTGGCAATTCGCATGACGCGCACGGCATTGCCGATCACGTCGGCGGGGCGCTTCTGGCCTTTAGGTCCGGTGGGCATTTAGCTGGGGTACTCCACGATAACGACATAGCCGGATGGTAGATCGTAGGGGCCAATCTCTGTGGCGATTTCGCGCTTCGGCTGCCAAATCACATTGATGACCCGGCTGCCCTCTTCGCCTAGGCTATGGAGAAGGGTCTTCAGCCGCTCAATGTCGTCCGGGCATGTCTCGACGGTATACGACATGAAACCTCCCATGCTTTCCGCTAAGCATATAGGAGTTCGGCCCGGACCGCGACAAGCGCGGCCGAAATTTCAAACTGAGACACTACCCAACCTTTCGCCGAAATTTGCCAATGAATTCAAACACTTATTCGGAAATTCGATGGTACCGTTGGCTGGGATCGAACCAGCGACCTCCGGATCCACAATCCGGCGCTCTAACCATCTGAGCTACAACGGCACGTTCGCCTGAGCCAGATCGTGGTGAAAATTCATTCTCCGAGATCCGCTCTGTCGTTCGGCGATGCGTCCAATACGGTCTATCAGAGACTAATTCAAGGCCTTTGATAAGGCAAAGCCGGTTCTGCCAACAGGCGCCGGTTTTCTTCGGCAAAAGAAAAAGGCCGGCGGGAGGAGGTGCCGGCCTTTTCCTGTTACGAGCCAGCGGGAGGAGGTGCTGGCTGGTCACCCCGGAGAGCAGAGGGAGGAGGTTCCACTCGCCGGGTATTCATTTGGACAACTCTATCGCACACCTATTTGTCTGACGAAATGCGACGTTTTGATGCATCGCAGAGTTGTGCGCAATTATTAGGCGGCCTTGATGTCCTTCAGGGCCTTCTCGAAAGCGGTCTTGACCGGCTTGGAGACGTCTTCGGCAGCCTTCGAAGCAACAGCCTGGAAGTCCTTGGCCTGCTCGACGGTGGTCTCGACGCGCTTGCGCAGGAAGGCGGTCTGCAGTTCGACCACTTCCGACAGCGACTTGGCGCCGATGAGGGCCTCGAGATGCGAGAAGCCGGCTTCGGCATTGGCGCGCAGAGCGGCGATGGTCTTGAGCGACAGGTCGCTGGAAACGGTCTTGGCAGTCTCGAAGGTCGATTCCAGGACTTTCTGGGTCTCTTCGGCGCCGGTCTTCAGCTTGGAGTAGGCTTCCTTCGACTGCTCGACCCCCTTTTCGGCGAAAGCGCGGATCTGGTCGGTTGCCTTGGAAGCGTCGAAGCTCGGGAATTCGACGTTTTCGATGGTCTCAGCGGTCTTGGCCTTGGTCATTTTCCATCCTTTCGGGGTAGCGGCTTTGACAAAAAGCCGTCTCGTTCATGTATGATGGCAATATAGCGGTTTTTTTGTGCGATGCAATATCTTTGTTGCAGTGCACCATAAATTTCTTCCCATGCGTCACCCAAGAGGTTATCCAGGGACATTCCGAGAGCTGTTAACCAAGTGGCCAGAGATTCCACCTGCTTCCCGCCATGGCTTGTGGACCTTCGCCGCGCGGGCTTTTATTAACAAAGCGTTAACTGCAAATTGCCCGCCTTGTAGGTTCGCCAAGAGGGGTTCGCCAAGAGGTTTCACCGAAAGGGTCCGCCAAGCGCATGCCTTCCGAGAACTACTCTTTCCTCGATGTCGCCGTGCTTGATGCGGTTCGCCAGCGCTTCGCCGCCGGCGACGCGATCGCGATTCTGTCGGCCGACCTCGAACAGGTGATCTGGGCCAACGGCCCGGGCGCTGCGGTGTTCGGCTATCCCGATATCGAGGCCATCATCGGCGCCTCGGCTCAGCTGCCGCTGATCGCCAGGCGCCAGATCATGGCGACCGCGGGCTTCCCGCAGATCGGCAGCGACCGCGCCATTACGGTACGGCTGGCGACCGGCATCACCAGCCGCGCCGTCGGCTTCCTGGCCAGTGCGGTGACTATGCCGGACGGCGAAAGCGCCATCATGCTGGTGGTGCCGGCAGCGCAGGCCGGCTCGCGCAGTGCTGCCGACATTGGGACCCGCGCCATCAGCGGCTTTACCGAAGACGGCCATTTCATCGCCTTTGTCGACGCCGCCGGCACTGTCGAGGCGGCTTCGGATGGCTTTGGCGCGCTCGCCATCCGGCCTGAGACGCTGGCCGCGCTTGTCGCCGACGTGGCGAGCCAGGACGACCGCATCGTCAAGCGGCTGGTCCCCGGCGGCGCCACGTCCTATCCGGCCGGCTTCGCGCGCCTGACCGAGTCCAGGCATCTGCTGGTGGTCATCGACGAGGATCAGCTCGGTGAGGAAAATCCTGTCGGCGAGCTGGATGCCGAACCTGCTGCAGCGCAGGTCGACGATGGCCCGGCGCAAGCCGCCGCGGAGAACGCGGTAACGGTGGATGCGGTGGCTGACCACCCCACCGCAAGCGGGAATCAGGGCGCCCCACTCGCGGCCGCGCCTGATGTCGGGGAGACAGGTCCGGCTGCCACCGAGCATGATGCTTCGGCGTCAACCGATACAAAGGCGGACCATCGCGAGCAGACGACCGGCCGCGAGCAGGCGGCGAATGACAGCGCGCCGGCGCAACATGATCATTGGTACTTCCATGCCGGCGAAGAGCCGCAGGCGGGCGAGCCGGACAGTCCGGCGCAGGCCGAGCCGGACTCTGTTTCCCCGGCCGAGAGTGCGCAGTTGGACAGCAGTGCCGCTGCGCCCGCCCTGCCGCCTGACGCAGCCCCACCGACTGCGCCTCCCGCCAAACGTGAGATCGACCGCTCGGCGCCGCCGCTGCGCTTCGTCTGGCGCACCGACGCCGAGGGCAAGTTCAGCGCGCTGTCGCCGGAATTCGGCGACATTGTCGGCAAAGCCGCCGCCGACGTGATCGGCCGCCGCTTCAAGGACGTCGCGACAATTTTCGGCCTCGACGCCTCGGGCGAGATCGCGGGCCTGCTTGAACGGCGCGACACCTGGTCGGGTCGCTCGGTACTGTGGCCGGTTGCCGGCTCCGACCTGAAGATACCGGTCGATCTGGCAGCACTGCCTGTCTATGGCCGCAGCCGCGCCTTCGAAGGTTTTCGTGGTTTCGGCGTCGCCCGCGCCGGCGATGCGGTGGTCGATCCGGAAGCAATCGGCATGGCGCTGGTCCCCAATGGCGCGCCACCGGCAGCAGCCGAGCCGGCCCCGGAACAGCCCGTGGCGGAACAGCCCGTGGCGGAAGCTCCCAAGGCGGCCGATCCGTTCGAGGGCGAAGTGCCGGCACTGACCATCGTGCCGAAGCAGGAACGTCGTTTTGCCGACAAGGTCATCCGGCTGGCCGAGCATCGGCAGCCCGCCAACGACAAGCAGCCGACAAGCGAGAGGGGCCTGTCGACGCTGGAGCGCAGCGCTTTCCGCGAAATCGGCGAGCGGCTGAAGAAGGACAATCCCCCGCCGGAGCAGCCGGAGACTGCCAAGCAGGCCGAACCGGCCAATCCGGATCAGGTAATGCCAGACCAGGCCAAGGCAGATGAGCCCAAGCCGGATCATGTCGAGGCGGACCAGCCTGAAACAGCCGCGCCAGCCCGACAACCCGCCGAGGTCTCGAGTCCGGACGAAGCCGGCCCGGCTGCCGTGGCTGAACCATCGGCAGCCGCACCCGAAAGCGAAACGGCTGAGGCCGAACCGCCGGAAAGCGATGCCGAGGACGAAAAGGACCTGACGCGGCTTGACGGCGAGCAGCCGGACGACGGCCTTGCGGACAGCGAAGCAGGCGAGGCGAAGGCGCCGACAGTGTCGCGCTCCCTGCTCGACTATGCCGATCCCGAACCAGGCTCCGTCACCGAAGACAGTACGGAAGCAACGTCGTCCAACGACGAACCGGCGCCGGCTTCCGAACCGGATGATACGCAAGCCCAAGAGATCGTCGAGGCCGCAGAGCCACAGCCGGTTGTTGCCGAGACGCCGGCCAATGCCGGTGAAGACGACAGCATGACGTCGGCCGACTTCCGCGATGCCGAGGACAATGAGGATTGGGCGCCGTCCGACGAGGCGACCGATTCCGCCGTGGAAGACGGGGACAAGGCCGGCGATGCGGACACAGTGCCGGCAGAACCACAGCGCCTGAAAGTGCCGCCGCTCAAGCTTGAGGGGTTCATGCCTTCGGCATTCTCGGCCGGAGATGAACACAAGGCCCCTGACACGTCGATCCTCGGCAAGCTGCCGGTGCCGCTGCTCATCCATTCGGGCGACGAGCTTCATTACGCCAATGAGGAATTCCTCGGCCTGACCGGCTATGACACGCTTGAGGACCTGAGCGACGCCGGCGGGCTCGACGCGCTGTTTGCCGATCCCTATTCAGAAATGGCCGGCGAAAGCGACCACACACTCAAACTGAAGACGCGCGAGGGCCAGGAATTTCCGATCGAAGCCATTTTGCGTTCGGTGCCGTGGCGCGCCGGCAAGGCGCTGATGCTGGTGGTGCGACGTACCGGCGATAACGAGCCGCCGATGGTTGCGCATCTCGCAGCCGAGGAGCAGACGCAGCCCGATGTCTCCGAACTCAAAGCGCGCATTGCCGAGATGCGCACCATCATCGACACCGCGACCGATGGTGTGGTGTTGATCGGCCGCGACGGCGACATCCGCTCGATCAGCCGGCCGGCCGAGGCGCTGTTCGGCTTCGACAGCGACGACGTCACCGGTAAACCGTTCGCCTCGCTGTTTGCCATCGAAAGCCAGCGCGCGGCGCGCGACTATCTGAACGGCCTGTCCGAGCCCGGCGTGGCGAGTGTGATGAACGATGGCCGCGAGGTGATCGGGCGCGAGGCGCAAGGGCGCTTCATCCCGCTGTTCATGACCATCGGCAGGCTGCCCAATGACAGCGGCTTCTGCGCCGTGGTGCGCGACATCACGCAGTGGAAGCGGGCCGAAGAGGATCTGACCCAGGCGCGCGCGGTGGCCGAGCGCGCCTCCTCGCAGAAGACCGATTTCCTCGCCCGCATCAGCCACGAGATCCGCACGCCGCTCAACGCCATTATCGGCTTTTCCGAGCTGATGGTGGACGAGAAGTTCGGCCCGGTAGCCAATGACCGCTACCGCGACTATCTCAGAGACATCAACCGCTCGGGCAACCATGTGCTCGATCTCGTCAATGACCTCCTCGACATTTCGAAGATCGAGGCCGGCCAGCAGGAAATGGACTACGAGGCGGTGTCGCTCAACGATACGCTGGCCGAGACGGTGGCGATGATGCAGCCGCAGGCCAACCGCGAGCGTGTCATCATCCGCTCCAGCTTCGCCTCGCGACTGCCGGAAGTCGTCGCCGACCTCAGAAGCGTGCGCCAGATCGCGCTCAACATCCTGTCCAATGCCATTCGCTATACGCAAGCCGGCGGACAGGTGATCGTGTCGACCGCCTATGAAACCTCCGGCGACGTTGTCATGCGGGTGCGCGATACCGGCATTGGCATGAGCCATGCCGAGATCGAGCAGGCGCTGAAGCCGTTCAAGCAGATCAATGCGCTGAAGCGCGGGCGTGGCGACGGCACCGGTCTCGGCCTGCCGCTGACCAAGGCGATGGTGGAAGCCAACCGCGCCCGCTTCACCATCACCTCGACGCCGGGCGAAGGGACGCTGGTCGAGGTCGCCTTCCCGTCGACGCGGGTGCTGGCCGAATAGGCCGGCGATTTCCGGGCGAGAATCCCGGACAAAGAAAAGGCGTCCAACAGGACGCCTTAAATGGGATTTGCTGTCACAACGGGGGCTTGAGCGAATCTGATCCTCAGGGGACGAGGAACGGGATTTCTCCCTCAAGTTACGTGCGACTATCGACGCCGGGCCTTAACAACTCCTTACCGGCCGTCCAAAAAATTTACGAATGTGTACCACTCATGAAATCTAGGTAAATTCGACCGACATATCTGGTTAACCATCCCGGCCGCGTCACTCAGCCAGCTGCGGCAGGTTCCTGAACAGCTCCAGCGCCTCTGGATTGGCCAACGCTTCCTTGTTCTTGATGGCGCGGCCATGCACCACGTCGCGCACTGCAAGCTCGGTGATCTTGCCCGATTTGGTGCGCGGAATGTCGCTGACGGCGACGATCTTTGCCGGCACGTGGCGCGGGCTGGCGCCGCTGCGGATCTTGGAACGAATGCGCTTTTCCAGATCCTCGTCCAGCGTCACGCCGGCGGCCAGCCGCACGAACAGCACGACGCGGACGTCATTGTCGAAATCCTGACCGATGCACAGCGCCTCAAGGATCTCCGGCATCTGTTCGACCTGATTGTAGATCTCCGCCGTGCCGATGCGCACACCGCCCGGATTGAGCGTCGCGTCGGAACGGCCGTGGATGATCATGCCGCCATGCGCGGTCCATTCGGCGAAGTCGCCGTGGCACCAGACATTGTCGAAGCGCTCGAAATAGGCGGCCTGGTATTTCTTGCCCTCAGGATCGTTCCAGAAGCCGATCGGCATCGACGGGAACGCTTTTGTGCAGACCAGCTCACCCTTTTGCTCGCGGATCGGCTTGCCGTCATCGTCCCATACATCGACAGCAAGGCCGAGGCCGGGACCCTGGATCTCGCCGGTCCAGACCGGTTGCGTCGGTACGCCGAGCACGAAACAGGAGACGATGTCGGTGCCGCCGGAAACCGAGGCCAGATGTACGTCCTTCTTGATGCCGTCAAAGACGAAGCGGAAATCCTCCGGCGACAACGGTGAGCCGGTCGAGGAAATCGCCCGCACACTCGACAGATCATGGCTGCGGATAGGCTTGAGCCCGGCCTTGCGCACGGAATCGATGAATTTGGCTGAGGTGCCGAAAAAGGTCATCTTCTCGGCATCGGCGAAGCTGAACAGCACATTGCCGTCGGGGTGGAAGGGTGAGCCGTCATAGAGCAGCAGCGTGGCGCCCGAGGCCAGGCCCGACACCAGCCAGTTCCACATCATCCAGCCGCAGGTGGTGAAGTAGAAGAAGCGGTCGCCTTCGATGAGTCCGGCATGCAGCCGGTGTTCCTTGACATGCTGGACCAGCGTGCCGCCGGCCGAATGGACGATGCATTTGGGAATGCCGGTGGTACCTGACGAGAACAGGATGTAGAGCGGGTGCGCGAACGGCAGCCGCTCGAACGTGACCGCTTTGGCGGTAAAGGGTAACAGCGCCTCTTCGAGCGCCACGGCCTTGTCGATGATCGCTGCGATATCGCGCGAGGTACCGAGATAGTCGACGATCAGGACCTTGCGGACGGTTTCGAGCTTCGCCGCAACGGCAGCGATCTTGTCGGCTACCTCGATTGCCTTGCCATTGTACCAATAGCCGTCCGGCGCAATGAATATGACCGGCTCGATCTGGCCGAAACGGTCGAGCACGCCCTGCTCGCCGAAATCGGGGGAACAGGACGACCAGACCGCGCCGATCGAGGCGGCCCCCAGCATGGCGGCGACGGTTTCCGGCATGTTGGGCATCATCGCCGCGATGCGGTCGCCCTTTTTTACCTTGAGCGACAGGAAAAGCTGCTGAAAGCGCGAAGTTAGCTGGTGCAGTTCGTTCCACGACAGCCGCCGCTCGATCTTGCCCTCGCCGCGAAAGACGATCGCGTCACCGGAACCGGTCTTCTTCAGCAGGTTCTCGGCGAAGTTCAGCGTCGCATCGGGAAAGAACGATGCGCCGGGCATCTTGTCGCCATCGACGAGCACCGTCCCATCAGTCCCTTTGTCGCCGACAATGCCGCAAAAGTCCCACAGCAGGCTCCAGAAGCCTTCGCGATCCTCGACCGACCAGCGGTGCAGTTCGGCGTAGGAGGTGAAGGATGTGCCGCTTTTGGCCGCTGCTGCCTTCATGAACGCGGTCAGTGGTGCTGCGTCGATCTGCTCTTGCGTCGGGGTCCAGAGCGGTGCTTCGGCAGCCATGATCGATCCTCCTTGAAGCCCGTCGCGTCGCAAGATAGATATGCTTTTGTTTTGATGCACGTCGTTGTCCCGGAACCGCTGCACTCTTCCGGGCGACATGCACTAGCCTCAGCTTTACAGGCGCCGCTGTCCCAAAAACGCCGCGCCTCGTAGCAGGCTGAAGCTGCATCGCTTATGCCTACCACCGTGCGGCAGAGCAAGATTTTGTTCCGCTAAACTCGGCCATGTGTGCGCAATTGCCATCGCCGGGCCATAAAGACTTGAAATGCCTCAGCCCTAAGTCGTAGTGACGACTGGAAGGCGTGGTGACGACTGGCGGTTACACCCGTCAGGCGTTATCGGAATGAAAGCAACCGGGGCAATATGCCATCACCTTTGATCCGGCGCGGAATATGGGCGATCGGCGTTGCCGTGCTCGTCATCGCGCTGGTCGTCGCCGCTCTGCCGCTGTTTGCCTCGACCCGGATCGTGCGCGATCGCATCGCCTGGGAAATGAGCGCGTGGAGCGGTTTCAGGGTCACCATCGCCGGTTCGCCGCGCATCGAGGTGTGGCCGAAGTTCCGCGCCATATTGAGCGACGTCACGCTGTCGCAGTGGACCGAGACCGACGCGCCGCCGGTGATCGAGGCCGAACGGGTCGAGGTCGACCTTTCGGCCATGGCGGCGCTGCAGGGCGATGTGGTGTTTTCGACGGCGCGGCTGGTGCGGCCGACGATCCGGGTCCAGCGCGCCGCAAACGGCATATTCCTGCCCGCCATACCAACGGGCGGACGCATCACCCGCTCCATCGACACGGCGCGCGGCGTGGTCAACGCCGATCCGACGAAGCCGGATCTGAGCAAGCTGCCCGCCGATCCGTTCGGCACCGTGGAATTCAGGGACGGCCGTATGGTCGCCTCCGTCGGCGGCAAGGACGTCGAATTGCTGACCAGCCTGTCCGGCCAGGCGAGCTGGGCAGCGATGAACAGCAACGCGACCTTGTCGGCGACCGGAATCTGGCGCGGCGAGAGCGTCACCGTCGATGCCGCCTCGCCCAAGCCGCTGGTGCTGTTTGCCGGCGGCGCCGCACCGGTCACGTTTTCGTTCAAGGCAGCGCCGGCCAGCTTCTCGTTCGACGGCACGGCCAGCATGTCGCAAAACGCCTATTTCGATGGCCAGGCGAAATTCGCCGCGCCCTCGCTGCGGCGCGTGCTGGAATGGTCGCAGGCCGGCATTGCTCCTGGTACGGCGATCGGTTCGGTCTCGATTTCGAGCAAGATCACGGCGACCGCCGGCCGCGTCAAATTCGAAAACACCGCGGTGACGCTCGACAACAACCCGGGAATGGGGGCGCTGGATTTTTCGTTCGGCGACGCCTTGCCGGTGATATCAGGCACACTCGCCTTCGATACGCTCGACCTCAGGTCGCTGTTTTCGGCCTTCACGCCGCTGGCTCCGACCGGCGAGACCGGTCCCGGCGAAATCGACACCAGCTTCGCCGACCGGATCAATCTCGATCTGAGGCTGTCAGCGGCGCATGCCTCGGCCGGCGCAATCCAACTTGCCGACGTCGCCGCCACGGCGCAGGTCAAGAACGGGCTTGCCGTCTTCGATATCTCCGATGCGTCGGCCTTTGGCGGCAACGTGCAGAGCAGCCTGCGTTTCGACCGCAAACCGGAGGGCTCGCAGGTCGAGATCCGGCTGCTCGCCTCCGACATTGACGGCGCCGCTTTCGGCACCGCGGCCGGAATGACGCGGCTGGTGCCGGCCAGCACCGGCACTGTCTCGGTCATTCTCAAAGGGCCGGGCAAATCCTGGGACTCGATCTTCGAGAACGCGGACGGCTCGGTCTCTGCGACGTTCGGGCCTGGCGCGCTGAGCGGGCTCAATTTGCCGGCATTTCTGAAGCACACGGAACAGGGCGGCTTCTTCGCGCTCGACGACGTCTCGGACGGGACACTGCCGATGGACGGCGCCGAGCTCAAGGCCACCATCTCGAAGGGTGTGGCAAGGCTGGACAAGGCCGAGGCCAATTCGGCGAAATACAAGGTCTGGCTGTCCGGCATCGCCTCTTACGGCGGACGCGGGCTGGCGCTTTCGGGGGGTGTCACCCAGGCCGACCCGGCAGCGGCACCGGTCAATGGCCAGCAGGGATCCAACCAGTCGTCATTCTTCGTCGGCGGCACCTGGAGCACGCCGTTCATCTCGCCGATCAGCCGCGGCGTCTCAGGCGAATAGGCGGTCCCTTACCGGAACCGCCCTATCCCTCGTTTGACGCAATCAACCGCGCTGCGCGGCCTGTTCGTCGAGCTGGCGCTGCACCTCACGCCGCTTGTTGGCGACCGAAGCGATGATGACGCCTACCGCCACGACGGCGATCAGGATGGTGCAGGCGGCGTTGATTTCCGGCGTCACGCCGAGACGCACCTGGCTGTAGATCTTCATCGGCAGCGTGGTGGCGCCAGGCCCGGAGGTGAAGGAGGCGATGACCAGGTCGTCAAGCGACAGGGTGAAGGCCAGCATCCAGCCGGAGACGATGGCCGGCATGATGACCGGCAGCGTGATCTGAAAGAAGGTCTTTACCGGCGTTGCGCCGAGGTCCAAGGCAGCTTCTTCCAGCGAACGATCGAACGACACCAGGCGCGACTGCACGACGACGGCCACGAAGCACATGGTCAAGGTGATGTGAGCAAGCGTCACGGTCAGGAAGCCACGGTCGAGACCGACGGCAACGAACAGCAGCAGCAGCGACAGGCCGGTGATGACTTCCGGCATGACCAGCGGCGCAAACACCATGCCGGAAAACAGGATGCGGCCGCGGAAGCGGGTGTAGCGGGTCAAGGTCAGTGCCGCCAGCGTGCCGAGCACGGTTGCCACAGTGGCGGAGATGACAGCCACACGCGCGGTCACCCAGGTGGCGTCCATCAGCCCCTGATTGTGGAACAGCGAGGCATACCATTTGGTCGAGAAGCCGCCCCAGACGGTGACCAGCTTCGACTCGTTGAAGGAGAAGACGATGAGCAGCACGATCGGCAGATAGAGAAAGGCAAAGCCCAGCACGACCGAGGTGACGTTGAAGCGGCTCCAGGTGGCGTTCATTTGTCTTGCTCCTGGGCGCGTGCCTGAGCCTGCTGGAAGAGCATGATCGGCACGATCAGGAGCAGCAGCAGGATAACGGCGACGGCAGACGACACCGGCCAGTCACGGTTGGCGAAGAATTCATTCCACAAGGTCTTGCCGATCATCAGCGTCTGCGACCCGCCGAGCAGGTCGGGAATGACGAACTCGCCAACGGCCGGGATGAACACCAGCAGGCAGCCGGCGATGACCCCGGGCAGCGACAGCGGAAAGGTGATCTTCCAGAAGGCGGCTGTCGGCGGGCAGCCGAGATCCTTTGCCGCCTCGATCAGCGAGTAATCCATTTTTTCCAGCGACGAATAGAGCGGCAGCACCATGAATGGCAGATAGGAATAGACGATGCCTATGAAGATCGCCGTGTAGGTGTTGAGGATGATCAGCGGCTGATCGATGATGTTCAGCGACAGCAGCAGTTGATTGAGCAGCCCCTCGGGCTTGAGGATGCCGATCCAGGCGTAGACGCGGATCAGGAACGACGTCCAGAACGGCAGGATTACCAGCATCAGCAAGGTCGGACGGATCGTCGCCGGCGCGCGGGCCATGCCGTAGGCGATCGGGAAGCCGACGAGCAAGGTCAGGATCGTCGAGACAGCAGCGATGATAACGCTGGTCACGTAGGCTTTGAAGTAAAGCGCGTCCTGCGTTAGCCAGACATAATTGTCGACGCTGAGTTCGCGGAAGCGGACAAAGAACCCGGACATGCCGTCCCTGAAATCGAGCGCCGGCGTGTAGGGCGGCATGGCGATCGCCGACTGCGACAGCGAAATCTTGAAGACGATGATGAACGGGATGAAGAAGAAGAACAGCAGCCAGAGATAAGGCACGATGATGACGAGCCGGCTGACGAAGCCGGCACCGAGCCGCGTCAGGAACGGTTTGGCCGCGGCCGATGGACCGGCGTCGGTGAGTGCAATGTTGGACATGGCCGCCCCCTACCGTGTCAGCACGACGCCGGCATCCGGCCGGAAGGAGACCCAGGCGCGGTCGTTCCAGGTCAGCGGGTCCTCGGTGACTCGCGCCGCGTTGAGCGCGCTTGCCCTGATGATCTGCCCGTCATCCAGCCGGATGTGGTAGACGGTCATGTCGCCGAGATAGGCAACGTCGTAGACCTCGCCCTCAAGCGCATTAACGGCGTCGGCCGGCTTCTTCGACGTGACCTTGATCTTCTCCGGCCTGATGGCGAAGACGATGTCGGAACCGGCCTTTGTGTCCGTGCTGTTCTCGACGACGATCTGGGCCCCTGTCGCGCCGGTGATGCGCGTGGTGTTTGCCCCGCGCTCGCCGACCTTGCCCTCGAACATGTTCACATTGCCGACGAAGTGGGCAACGAAGCGCGAACTGGGGGCTTCATAGACTTCCGCCGGCGTCGCCACCTGCATCACCTCGCCCTTGTCGATGATGGCGATGCGGTCGGCCATGGTCATCGCCTCTTCCTGGTCGTGGGTGACGACGACGAAAGTGAGCCCGAGATTTTGCTGCAGGTCCATCAGCTCGAACTGCGTTTCCTCGCGCAGCTTCTTGTCGAGCGCGCCGAGCGGTTCGTCGAGCAGCAGCACTTTCGGCCGCTTGGCGACCGAGCGGGCGAGTGCGACGCGCTGGCGCTGGCCGCCCGACAATTGGTGCGGCTTGCGCTTGGCGAACTGCTCTAGCTTCACCAGCTTCAGCATCTCGGCGACGCGCTTTTCGATATCCGGTCCCGGCATGCCTTCCTGCTTGAGGCCGAAGGCAATGTTCTTTTCCACGCTCATATGCGGGAACAGCGCATAGGACTGGAACATCATGTTGACCGGGCGGCGGTAGGGCGGGATGCCGCGCAAGTCCTGGCCGTCGAGAAGGATACGGCCGGCGGTGGGCTCCTCGAAGCCGGCAAGCATCCGCAGCAACGTCGACTTTCCGCAGCCCGACGCGCCGAGCAGGGCGAAGAACTCGCGCTCGAAAATGGTCAGCGACAGATTGTTGACGGCGGTGAAGTCACCGAACTTCTTGGTGACATTCTCGAATTGAATATATGGCTTGGCGTTCGGGTCGTTCCATGGCGCGAAATCCCTGCGGATGCTGCCAAGCGATTTCATGTCCCACTCCGTCCTGTTTTTTTGCTTCTTGCCCCAGAGAAGAATGGTCCCGGCAGATGACTGCCGGGACCATGTCGCATTGCTTACTGGCCGGTGACGATCTTGGTCCAGCTGCGCGTGATCAGGCGCTGGGTCTTGGGATCGTAGGGCTGGACCGTATAGAGTTTCTTCAGGGTCTCGGCGTCCGGATAGACAGCCGGGTCATCCAACAGTGCCTTGTCGACGAACTGCTGCGAAGCCTTGTTGCCGTTGGCGTACAGCACATAGTTGGACGACTTGGCGATCACTTCCGGCTTCATCATGTAGTTGAGAAATTCGAGTGCCTCGGCGGCATGCGGCGCATCGGCGGGAATCGCCATCTGGTCGAACCACATCTGGGCGCCTTCCTTGGGCACGGAATAGCCGATCTCGACGCCTTGCTTGGCCTCGACCGCGCGGTTGCGCGCCTGGAAGACGTCACCCGACCAGCCGACCGCCAGGCAAATATCGCCGTTGGCGAGCGCGTTGATGTATTCGGACGAATGGAATTTGCGGATATACGGCCGCACCTTCAGCAACGTCTCCTCGGCCTTGGCGATGTCGTCAGGTGAGGTGCTGTTCGGATCGAGGCCGAGATATTTGAGCGCCGCCGGGATGATGTCGGCCGGCGAGTCCAGCACATAGACGCCGCAGTCCTTCAGCTTGGCCAGGCTGTCGGGATTGAAGAACACATCCCAGCTGTCGATCTTGTCGGTGCCGAGTGCTGCCTTCACCTTCTTGATGTTGTAGCCGATGCCGACCGTGCCCCACATGTAGTTGATCGAATATTCGTTGCCCGGATCGTATTTGGCGGTGCGCTCCGAAACCGTGTCCCACATGTTGGAAATGTTGGGCAGCTTCGACTTGTCGAGCTTCTGGAACACGCCGGCCTGGATCTGGCGGGCCAGGAAGTTGCCGCTGGGCACGACGACGTCATAGCCGCTGCCGCCGGCAAGCAGCTTGGTTTCGAGGATTTCATTGGAATCGAAGGTGTCGTAGACGACCTTGATGCCGGTCTCCTTGGTGAAGTCGTCAATGATCGAACTGTCGATGTAATCCGACCAGTTGAAGACGTTGACGACGCGATCCTCGGCATGGCCGCCGACGGCGAAAAGCGTCAGAAATGCCGAGGTTGCCGAAAGCCAGAGCGCTTTGCGGATCATGCTGTTCTCCTTTGATGAGTGTTCCTTCGCCAAGTCGTCGCTGTTCGAGCGCGATTGGGCATTTGCTTCAGAGTATTGAGCTTTCCGGGCAGCCACAAGCGTGAACTGCCGGCGCCATCCGGGCGGTTCGACAAGCGGCAGATCATGGCTCTGTGTGCCCGCATGGCGGGCGCGCTGACGCCGTCAGAGGCTTTCGCCGTGGCGCGGGCAGGGATACGACGCTGTGGTCCGGTCTTGGTCCGACCGGCGGGGACACTTGGCAAGATAAGCCTGTCTTGTTGTTGCCGTGCCCCCAGCCTGCCCGTGCCGCAGCAAGGTTGTCAATGGCCCGCGCGGGGAAGCTCGGTCAATAGGACGTGCGGCTTCGCTAATTGGGGAAAGACGGGCGTAATTAGGGAAGACGGGCTCAACTAAGGGAAAGGCAGGTCAATTAGGCGATGGCAGGCCGGTGGTCCCCGGCCGTGCAGGCCTCGCCTGGCGCTTGAATTCAAGCGCGATATGGACGAGCAGCGCGGCGACCACCACCGCGCCGCCGATGATGGTGCGCACCGAGGGCACCTCGCCATGAACGAGCCAGACCCAGATCGGTCCGAGGATCGGCTCGAACGTGCCGAGGAGTGCTGCGATCGCCGCCGGAACCAGCCTCGCGCCGGTGGCGAAGAAGGCAAGGCCCAGGCCGAGATTAATGACGCCGAAGGCAAACAGGAAAGCCATGTCGTGGGCCGACGTGGCAAACTGCGTGGCTTGCGATGCGGCGAAAGCCGCTGCCAGCATCGTGCCGAGGCACGTCGCCGGCGTCATGCGCACATGGGCGAAGCGCCGGGTGATAACAGTAGCGATCGAGAACATGACGGCGATAAGCAGCGACAGCCCGTCGCCGAGGGGCGATACGGCGCCGTCGAGCGATTCCGACACCATGATGGCGACGCCGGCGATGACGGCGGCGATCGCCACCCAGGTCGCGATGGCGACGCGTTCGCGAAACAGCACCCAGGCAAGCAATGCCGCCAGCAGCGGCACACCGGCCTGCATCAACAGGATATTGGCAACGGTGGTGTAGGCGAGCGCGACAACGAAGCACGTCGACGCCGTGGCGAAACAGACGGCCACGGCAAGGCCGGGCAGGCCCATGTCGCGAAACAGCCGCAACATGCCGCGCCAGCCGTCGCGCCAGGCCATGAAGCAAATCAGGAACACAGCCGCCCACAGCGATCGCCAGAACACCACGGTCCAACTGTCAGCGGTGTCGATGAAGCGGGCGATGGTGCCGCCAAAGCTCCACATCAGCGCCGACAGGAACACCAGCAGCAAGCCGACCCGCTCTTCGCGAGGCGAGACGATCGGCGGTGCGGCGATTGGAGAAGATGCGGTATCGGTCATGGGGTGCGACTGTCGGCTATCTCGGGGCGGCATGATGCACAATGGACGACAGAAACGTGCCGTATTCGCCTAGCGCATAGGCTACCGCCGGACGTGATCCAGCCCGGCATTCCCTTTGGCGCACCGCCAACCGGCAGCCATACGGGCAAACACCGCCGTTTCTAGGACGTGCCCTTGTTGCCGCGGATAAAGCGCCAAAGACCGGCCAACGGTACCAGCAGCAGAATGCCGAACTTTTTCAGGGCGATGACCGCGACCGCAATCAGGCCGGCCTTTGCCGCGAGTTTTCCGGCGATGAGGCCGCCAATGCCAACCGCGGCGACCGTGTCGGTGCCGGGCAGAAAATCGGTGTATTTCTTGCCGGTGTTGAAGTCCGCCACGCCCAGCACTTCGTCCAGGCTCTGCTTGATCTCCGGCAATTGTTCAACCGTAGCGATGTAGCTCATCACGAAGACGCCTTCCCGGCCGAGGAAACGGACGTCGTAATTGAGCGTGTGGACGGTATCGTCTCCGAACTGCAGTTCCTTGGCCCAGTGCAGCCGCTTGTGGACGAAATCATAGACCGGCGGCGAGGCCCAGCCGATTAGCTTGATCGGGGGAAAGCCGTCCTTTACCCGCTGATCGTTGGCCGACAATGTGTCCGCCTGCATGCTGCTCAGCAGTTCGGTGTAGTCGATGGATGCGGCGTCGGCGTCATCGACATGGCCGATCTTTTCATAGCGCAATTCGATGCCCCAACCGTTGCCGGCGATGGGCTCGTACTTGGCCGGGAAGATCATGCCGATTGCTTCGGACGCGGTATCAGGCGGATTGCCCCAGGCCTCGGTCAGGACGGACGTCGCGTCCTTCTTGCCCAGAAAATAGAACTTGTCCTTGAGATCGAGATGGATGCCTTCGGGAAGGTCGACCGCGCCGGTCTTTGGATCGATTTTGTCCAGGAATGCCTTGCCGTCGTCACTATACTGTTGATAGTCCTTGAAGAATTCCGAGGATTTTTCTGCCAGAACAGGCCCCGCCAAAAGGGCAAGCGCCACGCCAAGCCACAAAGCTTTCCTGTTCATAAGCCGTCCCCCCTTGGCTGCCCTGCAGCTCACCTTCGATAGCGCAGCGCCGATGCTTAATCAATATTTGGTTCGGCGATGGTTCGGGCCGCGCTGTATTGATTAGCGCAAACAGCTGCAGTCTTCCGCGACCTCAAGCCCGAGAAGCATCACTGGAAATCGAAAGCGCTCAGGCCCGTCACCATCTCGTCGAGGCCCAGCGGACGGGTCACCGGCGGCTCGGCGCGGGCGAGGCAGCCGATGCGTTCGCACAGCCGGCAAGCGGGACCGACCGGCGTGGCGGCGCCCTGTCCGGCCTTTGCCGGCAGCCCGGCGCCATAGACGATCTCGTCGCGAAAGCCGATATCGCAGCCCAACAGCAGCGCGGTGCGGCGCGGACGCTCGGAGAACGAACCCTGCGGCCCTTCGAGCGTGCGTGCGATGCAGAGGAACTCGGCGCCGTCGGGCATTTCCACCGCCTCCACCAGGATTTGGCCAGGCGAAGCGAAAGCGGCATGGACCGGCAGTTTCGGGCAGCCGCCGCCAAAGCGGCTTTGCGGAAAGCCCTGGCCGCCGGCCTTGCGGAAGCGGTTGCCGGCATTGTCGACCTCGAGCATGAAGAACGGGACCCCGGACAAGCCAGGACGCTGCAGCATGGTCAGGCGGTTCGCCGCCTGTTCGAAGGAGACGCCGAAACGCGAGCGCAGCACATCGATATCGTAACGAGCCCGCACGGCGGCGGCATGAAAGGCCTGATAGGGCATCATCAAGGCATTGGCGGCGTAGCGGCCGAACTCGAAGCGGGCGAGCCGGCGGGCTTCGTCCGTACCGAGCTTCAGCGCCTGAATTTCGCCGGCGATCGCGACCGTCATGCGGATCAGGCAGGCCTCCATGGCGACTTCGCGCAACTGGTCGAACGGCGACAGCCGCTCCGATAGAAAAAGACGCTGCGAATGACGGTCATAACGGCGGCGCCAGTTCGGCATGGTGGCGACCGGCAGCACTTTAACGACAATGCCATACTCGCGCTTCAGCCACGCCTTCAGCGCGCCGAACAGATCGTCGCCGGGGTCGAGCACCGAGGTGAAGGCCTCGGCCTCTTCCTCCAGTGCTGCAAAATGGTTCGGCCGGCGCTCGAAAATCTCGTGCACTTCGTCGATCGGCAGCCGCGCACCGGACAGCGCCGTGGCGCGGCCCTCGCGCGCCAGAAGCTCGTTGAGATCGGACAGCCGCTCGGCCTGCTCGCGGTAAGCGCGAAACAGTTTTATCATCGCAGCCGATGCGTTGGGGGCTGCCTCGGCCAGTTCGATCAGTTCCTGGTCGCCCGGCAGCTCACCGGCAAGCAGCGGGTCGCCGAACACTTCCTTCAAGGCCGAGATCGACCCTCTCGCCTCACCCTGCAATTCATGCGGGTCGACCTTGTAGACAGAGGCCAGCTTCAGGATCAGTTGCACCGTCAGCGGCCGTTGGTTGCGCTCGATCAGGTTGAGATAGGACGGCGAGATGCCGAGCCCCTCGGCCATCGCCGTCTGGGTCAGGCCTTTGGCGATGCGGATGCGGCGGATGCGCGGCCCGGCGAATATCTTCTGGTCGGCCATCGGCTTTCCGTGACAGGAATTTACACGACTTGCGAGCGATGAACGGCGCACCATCTTTTTACAATTATGACAGACTTACAGCGGCAAGCAGTCAAACACAACACAGGTTTTCTCTTATTTTCTACCGGAAATTGCGGTTTTCCTCGCTCTCGTCGCGGCGCAATGTAAATGATGTCGCACACAGACGACGCACACCATCCCAGGGCGCGGCGTTTCAAGACACTGGCATCGATTGATCTGGAGTGACCAATGACTGATTTTTACAATCTTGTCCCATCCGCGCCCGAAGGCCGCTTCGACGGCATCGAACGAGCCTATTCGCCGGACGATGTGAAGCGGCTGCGCGGGTCGGTCCAGATACGCCAGAGTCTTGCCGAAATGGGCGCCAACCGGCTGTGGAAGCTCATCCACGAGGAAGACTTCGTCAATGCACTCGGCGCCATGTCGGGCAACCAGGCGATGCAGCAGGTGCGTGCCGGGCTGAAGGCAATCTATCTCTCGGGCTGGCAGGTCGCCGCCGACGCCAACACCGCGTCGGCCATGTATCCGGACCAGTCGCTCTATCCCGCCAATGCGGCGCCCGAACTGGTCAAGCGCATCAACCGCACGCTGCAGCGCGCCGATCAGATCGAGACCTCGGAAGGCAACGGCCTGTCGGTCGACACATGGTTCGCGCCGATCGTCGCCGATGCCGAGGCCGGCTTCGGCGGACCGCTCAACGCCTTCGAGATCATGAAGGCGTTCATCGAGGCGGGCGCTGCCGGCGTCCACTATGAGGACCAGCTGGCCTCTGAGAAGAAGTGCGGCCATCTCGGCGGCAAAGTGCTGATCCCGACCGCCGCGCATATCCGCAACCTCAACGCGGCGCGTCTGGCGGCCGACGTGATGGGCACGCCGACGCTAGTCGTGGCACGCACCGATGCGGAAGCGGCAAAGCTTCTGACCTCCGACATTGACGAGCGCGACCAGCCTTTCGTCGACTACGATGCCGGCCGCACGGTTGAAGGCTTCTACCAGGTCAGGAACGGCATCGAACCGTGCATCGCGCGCGCCGTTGCCTATGCGCCGCATGCCGACCTGATCTGGTGCGAAACATCCAAGCCCGATCTGGCGCAGGCCAAGAAATTCGCCGAAGGCGTGCGCAGGCATCATCCGGGCAAGCTGCTCGCCTATAATTGCTCGCCGTCGTTCAACTGGAAGAAGAACCTCGACGACGCGACGATCGCCAAGTTCCAGCGCGAGCTCGGCGCCATGGGCTACAAGTTCCAGTTCATCACATTGGCCGGGTTCCACCAGCTCAATTTCGGCATGTTCGAGCTGGCCCGCGGCTACAAGGCGCGGCAGATGGCGGCCTATTCCGAGTTGCAGGAAGCCGAGTTCGCGGCCGAAGTCCACGGCTACACCGCGACCAAGCACCAGCGCGAGGTCGGCACCGGCTATTTCGACGCCGTGTCGATGGCAATCAGCGGCGGCCAGTCGTCGACCACCGCCATGCATGAATCGACCGAGCACGTCCAGTTCAAGCCGGCAGCGGAATGAACCGATCGACATAACCAACAGAGGAAACGCCCGAAGGGCAAGGGAGAAGAAAATGGCATCGATAAGCCGCGTCAAGGAACGTGCAGAAGAGCAGTCCACCACGATGAGTGTCGACCAACAGGCGACAATCCGCATGCTGGCCAACGACCTGCACCGGCTCAATCAATCGGTGATGAAGGCAGTGGAGGCCGGCGTCTCGGTGGAACTGGTGCGCTCGGCCCGGCATCATGGCGGCGACGGCAATTGGGGCGACCTGCTGATCCCGGTGATCGTCACGCAGAAGAGTCACGGCTGATCTTCCCTAACGGAAGCTTTGTGCTTGTGGAACCTATGGACCCCGCCGCTCACTGGCCGATTTCAACGTCACCCGCGGGTTTTCAGCGCGGGTGACTTTTGCTTTTGAGCGTAAACTTAACTACAGTTCGAAAACAGACCTTGTCTCCGGGGTTTAATATTTCCGGCTATATTTCGCAGGCCCGTCATTTCAGCTTGACATGGCGGGCGATCTCACGCCAATTGGCTCTCGGATTTCAACCCTGCATTGAAGCAGCGCCGAGTGCCCGCCCCGCCCATGTGCCCTGTGAACCGCGAGACCGACACCGCCAAACATCTGAATTCGTCAAGCAGGGACGCGAACTCCGAGATATCAACGGATTTCTCCCACGTGCTGGTCGTTGGAAAATCGCCGATCAACCGGGTGGTGGTGTCGAAGATCGTCGAGAAGTCCGGACTGAAGCCGATCTCCGAGTCGCCCGAAATGGCGGCCAAGACATTGCGAACCCTCATTCCGGGCGCCGTCGTTCTCGATGGCGGCCCCGACAACGAGGACTGCCGCGCGCTGATGGCGGCCATCGACGCCTTGCGGCGGACATCTGGGCGGTCGCTCCCCAAGGTGATCCTGCTTTCAACCAAGACCGGCACGCCCGACAGCCTGGGCCTGTCGAGCGTGGTCGATGTGGTGGTAACCAAGCCGATCACCACCGAAAGGCTGCAGCCGGTGGTCGACCGGCTGATCAGTCTCGGGCGCGGCTGATCGCAATCCGCCCGAACGCGTGCGGGGCGGTCAGCCTTCCTTGCCGATGCTCTCGATCAAAGCCGGCAGTTCGCCAAGATCGACAATCTGGCGGAAGCGCGGTGCTGCCACCGGCGGTTCGACATGTTCGAGCACCCAGGTCAGTTCGTGCGGGACGTACACACCCCAGCTGCCGGCCTCGATGGCCGGCACCACGTCCGACTTGAGCGAATTGCCGACCATCATGCTGTCCTGCGGGCTGCCGTGGCGGCCAAAGATCCTGGCATAGGTGGCGGCGCTCTTGTCGCTGACGATCTCGACGGCATCGAACAGGTCGCCAAGGCCGGACGCCGCCAGCTTGCGCTCCTGGTCGAACAGATCGCCCTTGGTGATCAGCACCAGATGGTAGGTGCCGGCGAGCTTTTCGACTGTCTCGCGCGCATGCGGCAGCGCCTCGACAGGATGGCCGAGCATGTCGCGGCCGGCGGCAAGGATTTCGGCGATCGTCGAGGCCGGCACACGGCCCTCGGTCACTTCGATGGCCGTCTCGATCATCGACAAGGTAAAGCCCTTGATGCCGAAGCCGTAGACGGCAAGGTTGCGCTTCTCGGCCTCGAGCAGCCGTGCCGAGATGTGCTCGGCCTCGCCATGATCGGCGAGCAGGGCTGCAAAGTGCTTCTCGGTCAGGCGGAAGAACTGTTCGTTCTGCCACAGCGTGTCGTCGGCGTCGAAGCCGATGGTGGTCAGGGGCATGGTCGACTGTCCCGTTTCAAGTGAAGGCAGTGATGTAGACGTTGTCGCCGCGCACTGCTAGCTACGGCAAGGGGAATGGTGGGCAACAATGCCGGAATTGGGCGCCTGGAAGCGTGAACTGGAGCAAATTCTGAGCTCCTTGCCAGGTCGCGCTCCGACCGAACTCATAAATGCCATCCGAGATCTTGGCATCGCCATGGGACACGATACCGGCGAGGCGTTGCTTGAAACCTACCCGGAGATCCTTTCGCACCGACCGGCGCTGACCGCCGCATTCGGCAAGATGGTGCAGGCGCAAGATGCCGCCGAGATCAGGCAGATGCTGGATCAGGACCTGAGCGGTCCGGCATCGTTCAGACAGATCGCAGCGGGGAAAACAAGCATCGGCGTGCTGTCATCAAAGGATGCCTATAACCGCCTCGACGAAGTCTTCGATCATGTCGATTTCAATAATTGCCGCCGCGCTGTCATGGTCGGCTGCGGCGGGCGACCGTTCACCATGTTCCGTATTCACGACCAGACAACTGTCCCTGAGATCATCGGCCTCGACATCGTTCCCGAAGCCGTCGAAACGGCAAACAGGCTCGCCGCCAAGCTCAGCTATGCGCGCATGCGGGCCGAGCTGTGCGACGGATGCGATTATGATTACAGCGACGCTCAGGTTGTCTATGTCGCGAGCATGGTTTCGCCTAAGGCAGCTGTCGTGTCTCGTATCGCCGATACCGCGGCCGAGACTGTGCAGATCGTTTTGTGGGAGCCTGTTTCGCTAGGCAGGCTTTGGGCTGAAAATGCGGAACGCACACTTGACCCTCGGCTAGAGGTCATCGGCCGCACGAGCATCTCGCGAAACATGACCAGAGACGTGTTCGTCGCCCGACGAGACGGTTCATCTTCGACCCGGCAGCTGGGCTGATCGTGTCGGCTCTTGGAAAGAGCGATCGAGTGATCCTCGCCCTGGCGCGGGCATGGTGCCTGGTGCGCCATCCCATGATTTGCAAACGCACATTCGACCATAGCGGCATGCTGCCGGATCCGGCGAGACCGGCTTCCTATGCAGACAAGTTCCTGTGGCGAAAGCTTTTCGATCACAATCCGTTTTTCACGACAGCTTGCGACAAGCTCGCCTCGAAAACCTACGCTTTGTCCACCTGCCCCGAACTAAAGACTGCCGAGGTCCTATGGTCCGGGGAAGACGCAACAAAGATTCCGGCGGAGGTTCTTGCCGGCAATGTCATGGTGAAGGCCAATCATGGCTGCCGCTGGAACATGATGGTGCGCAACGGTGAGGTGGACAGAGCCAGGCTGCGCCGGCGTACAGCTCGCTGGATGCGCCGTCGCTACGGCAGGAAATTCGGCGAATGGGGCTACAAGTACGCCAGCAGGCGCATCCTTGTGGAAGAGATGCTCCTTCAGGACAGTCAGCCTGTCGCTTTGGAGTACAAATTCCACGTGTCCAACGGGACGACGGCCTATGTCTATGCCGCACGTCGGGATGAGCACGGCAACGAACAGAAATGTCATTTCGACCGGGACGGAACCTATGCGCCGCCACCGCCAGGCAGCGGCCCCCAGTGGGTCCGGATCGACCTGCCGGCATCCTTCCCGCGCATGCTTGCCATCGCCGAGCGGCTGACCGTGCCGTTCGATCACATGCGTTGCGATTTCTACGAAATCGACGGCGCGATCTTCTTTTCCGAATTCTCGGTCTATCCGCTATCCGGCAAAGGCATCATCAACACAAGGCTCAGGGATCTGTGCGCAGACAGCTGGGACCTCAGCCAATCCTGGTTCCTGACCGCGCCGCAAAGCGGATGGCGCAGGCTCTATGCCGGTGCCTTGCGCAGATGGCTGGATGCAAATGCGCTGCCCGGCAAGGCCGTCTGACAGAGGCCGTCCAGCCTCGTTGCCGCACCTATCGGGCCGGCTCCCCTTCCCTTCCATCACCGGCAACAGCTATACTGTGATAATTGCAACCCAAACTGGTGAATGATGCCGCCTGCGAAAAAGGAAGTCCGTCCGTCGACCCGCGGAGGACGCGTCCGAACGCCTGCCTTCGTGAAAAATCAACGCGGCGTGAAGAACTGGAAGGAAGTCAGCGCTTGGCTGGAATGGCGCGGCATCGAAGACATAGAATGCATCACGCCTGATCAGGCTGGCGTCGCGCGCGGCAAGATGATGCCGTCGAAGAAATTCACTTCCAACACCTCGCTGGCGCTGCCATCGGCAGTGTTCATGACGACGATTTCGGGCGGCTATCCCGAGGATGGCAACGGTTTCCACTATCCGGAGGATGATGGCGACCTGAAGCTTATGCCGGATCTGTCGACGTTGACCGTCGTGCCGTGGGAAGAAGACCCGACGGCCGCCGTCATCTGCGACCTCGTCCATCAGGATGGCCGTTCGGTCGAGTTCACGCCGCGCAACGTCCTGAAGCGCGTGGTAGCAGCCTATGACAAGCGCGGGCTGAAGCCGGTGGTGGCGCCCGAGATCGAATTCTATCTGGTGCGCAAGAACCCCGACCCGGATTATCCGTTGACCCCACCCGTCGGGCGTTCCGGACGGGCAATCGGCGGCGGCGCCGGCTATTCGATCGCCGGCGTCAACGAGTTCGACGAACTGATCGACGACATCTACCATTTCTCCGAAAGCCAGGGCCTGGAGATCGACACGCTGATCCACGAGGAAGGCGCCGGCCAGCTCGAGATCAATCTGCGTCACGGCGATCCGGTCGAGCTCGCCGACCAGGTGTTCATGTTCAAACGCACCATCCGCGAGGCAGCGCTCAAGCATGAGATCTATGCCACCTTCATGGCCAAGCCGATCCAGGGCCAGCCAGGTTCTGCCATGCACATCCACCAGTCGATCATCGACAAGAAGACCGGGCTGAATATCTTTTCGGCGAAGGACGGCTCGGAAACCGACGACTTCTTCCATTTCATCGGCGGCATGCAGAAGCATGTGCCGAACGCGCTGGTGATGTTTGCCCCTTACGTCAATTCCTACCGCCGGCTGACGCAGTCGGCCTCGGCGCCGGTCAACAACAAATGGGGCTATGACAACCGCACCACGGCGTTCCGCGTGCCGCGCTCGGATCCGGCGGCGCGGCGTGTCGAAAACCGCATCCCGTCTTCCGACGCCAACCCCTATCTGGCGCTGGCGGCCTCACTTGCCTGCGGGCTGATCGGCATCACCAACAAGATCAAGGCCGAGCCTCCGGTGCTGACCACCGCAAACGCCGATGAGATCGACCTGCCGCGCGGCCTGCTCGAAGCCGTCGACCTGTTTGAGGGCGACGAGGAGCTGTGCGCCCTTTTGGGCAAGTCCTTTGCCGCAACCTATGCAGCGATCAAGCGGGCGGAGTTCGAGACCTTCATGGAAGTGATCAGCCCGTGGGAGCGGGAGTATCTGTTGCTCAACGTGTGAGCGGCGACTTCGTCGTGTGAATGGTGAATAGTGAATGGTGAGTAGTTTCATATTGGATGGATGAGCGCAGACGTCGTGCGTCTCGCAGCCATTCACCATTCACCATTGGCTGGTGTCCCCATGCCTTACCAATCACCTATCTCCCCCGGTCGCTCCTGGTACGAAGACACAGCCGGACCAAGCCCTGAGTACCCTGCCCTGGACGGCGACCGCAGCTGCGACGTCGTCGTCGTCGGCGGTGGCTTCACCGGGCTGTCGGCGGCCGCTCATTTGGCCAAGGCGGGAGCCGACGTCGTTCTGATCGAGGCGCATCGCTTCGGCGACGGCGCTTCAGGGCGCAATGGCGGCCAACTCGGCACGGGCCAGCGCGCCTGGGCCGAAGAGATGGAGGCCGAATACGGCTTCTCCCGCGCCAAGGCGCTGTTCGACCTTGCCGAGGAGGCGAAAGCGCACCTGCTCGAATTCGCCGCCGTCAACCAGATCGACATCGACTATATGCCCGGCCAGTTGTCCGTGGCGCACAAGCCGCGTTATCTCGACGACTACAAGGCGCATGCCGAGATCATGGCGGGCCGCTTCAATTATCCGCACATCGCCTTCATGGATGCCAGGGAAACGGCCGAACGGCTGGGCTCCACACGCTACTTCGGCGGCACCCGCGACACCGGCACCGGACACATCCACCCGATGAAACTGGTGATCGGCACGGCAAAGGTCGCGGCAGCGGCCGGCGCGCACCTGTTCGAGCAGACACTATCGACCGGTGTTACCTCCAGCGGCGGCAAGGTCAGGGTGACGACTTCGAGAGGAACCATCACCGCCCAGAAATGCCTGATCGGTGTAAATGCCTATGGCGGCACGCTCGAGCCGGTGAGTGCCGCGCACATCATGCCCATCGGTTCCTTCATCGGCGCGACGGTGCCGCTGGGCGTCGATTCGAAAGTGCTGCCGGGCGGCGAGGCGGTCGACGATTCGCGTTTCGTCGTGCGTTATTTCCGCAAATCCAGGGATGGAAGGCTGCTGTTCGGCGGGCGCGAGGTCTATGGCGTCAACGATCCGAAGGACATCCATGTCCATATCCGCCGGCAGATAGCCGAGCTTTATCCGGAACTGAGCGATGTCGAGATCACCCATGGCTGGGGCGGCTATGTCGGCATCACCATGCCCAGGAAACCGTTCGTGCGCGAGGTGATGCCCAATGTGATCTCGGCCGGAGGCTATTCCGGCCACGGCGTGATGCTGTCGAACTTCTTCGGCAAGCTCTATGCCCAGACCGTCGCCGGCAACCGCGACAGACTGAAGCTGATCGAGGACCTGAACATCCCGGCTTTTCCCGGCGGCCGGCGATTTAGAACGCCATTATTGTTCTTGGCACTGAACTGGTTTGCCCTGAGGGACCGAATATAGGGAAAGTATCTCATATCAGCCGTGGCTGGTACTGAGCTGTTTCTATTGAGCTGTTGGTTGCCGCAGCGAGACGTTGCAGAATCCTTAACAAGAGCGCACAATTCCCCTGAGGGCGCACTGATGCCACAATCAAGGGCAAAGGATGCCGGTTCTGGGCGATTGAACGGGGATTTCTGCGGGCCTGCCCGCTTTGTTGTTGGGACCGATGCCGATCGAATGCCGGGCTGCCGGCGCCGATCGAAAGAACACCGGCTCATCTTTTGGAGGTGGCAAGAGTGAACGAGCCCTTCAGTTTCGGCGCGCCGGAACGTCGGCGCTTCGCCATGCAATTCGGTTATGACATGCGGCCCTCCTTCTGGCAGGGGGTGCGCACGAATTCGCATCTGGTGATCGCCGCGGTCGGCACCGCAGCGCTGCTTGGTGTGGCGGGCATAGCGCTTTGGCTGGCATTGCCGGCCAACGACCGGCAAGCGATCGCCAGCACACAGCAGAACGTTCCGACTTTTCCGGTCAAGACGACCAAGATTGCCCCGGTCGCGGCGACGGCTACCGCGGTAGCGGCGCCACAAGCCGCGCGCAAGGGCGACGCGGTTTCATCGACGGTCGCTGTGGGTGGGGCTGCGATGCCGCCGCTGTCGGCCAACGATCCGCGCTGGACTGCGGCGCAATCCAACAGCGACCCTGCCGCGACGCCATCCGATCAGGCGCCTGCCGAGCAGGCTGCCGCCAAACCGTCCGATGCCGCGGCATTCGAAGAACCGGCGGCCCAGGGCGACGCCACGACGCAGCTGTCAAAGGTCGCTGCTGCCGCCAATGACGACGACGCGGAAACCGCCGCCATACCGACGCCAAAACCGCAACTTCCAGACGAGCAATCTTCCGCCGCAACGAACGATACCCAGACCAAGGCCAAGCCACAGAAGGTGGCTGCTGCAGCCGGCACCGGACGCATCCTCAGGACAGTGACAATGCGCAGCGGTCCGCAGAAAAACGCCGCCGCCATCGGCACCGTGCCCGCCAAGTCATCGGTGCAGGTGATGAGTTGCAAGAAATGGTGCCAGATCGTCTACAACGGCAAGCGCGGCTGGATCTACAAGAGCTACATCAAGACCGGAGCTTGAGACACAGACGAAGCCGCCAGATCTGGTCAGCCGCCGAGCAGCCATCTGAAACGGTGTCTTCTGCGAGCAAGTTGGCGCTTCACCAGGAAATCCCGGTGTTCCTCGAACGGCACCTCATAGAGGCCGCACATTTGGCAGCTTTCGGACTTGCCGCATAGCGGGGTCCAGCATTTCACATCGTGCGTCCAGGCGAGCGCGATCCTTTCCAGATGAAGGTTAGACGAACTTTTCAGCAGAATCAGTTCTCCTGGGACCGCCGTCTGTTTGATGTGATCCGAAACTTCCTTGGGACTGCGAAGCTCAATGAACCGGCCGCTGTCGCGGTCGGCCTGGCTGGCGCGCGAGCGATGCGCATTGTCGCCCGTGTAGATGACCTCATCGGCGATTTCGCGCGCGATCTTGTATGCACTGCCGTATTTCCTCGGCGAGCCGGCGAAGTCGGATATCTGCCCAAGCACAATGCGCTTGCGAGCGACCTTGGCCTTTGCGATCATCTCCAGGGCAATGTTGAGCGAATGCCAGGGCGCTTTGGCCGTATCGACCAGGAATTTCGGACCCGCTGATACCTCTTGCACCGTAGAGCGGTTGGGCAGTGGTGCAAACGATGCCGTTCTCGCTACGACTTGCTCTGGCGGGACGCCAAGTTCCAAGGCGGCGGCAACAGCCGCTGCAGTCGGCAGCCAGAATTGCTCGCCGGGAAAAGGCGCTTGAATATTCAGGCTGCCACTGCGCCAATGAAGGGTGAACCGCAGCAATTCCGGATACGCGGCATGCACGTCACTCACGCGGTAGTCTGCCTCGCCGGACTGGCCGAAGGTCGCAATCCGGCATTTCGCGCCAGACGCCATGCCGATCACCAGTGGGTCATCGCAATTGAGAACCGCAAGTCCATCGGGTTGGAGTGCCTCGACCAGCGCCCGCTTCTCTCCCGCCACAGCTTCCAGAGTCCTGAACTTGCCGAAATGCTCCAGACGGATCATCGTAACCACCGCCACACTCGGCTTCAGCATCTGCGCCATGGCGCTGATCGTGCCGAAGTCGGAAGCGCCGGCTTCGAAAACGACGTAATCGACTTTGCCGGCCTTCCTCAGGCGCTTGTAAAGCGTTCGAACCAACACCTTCATAGTGTTGGCCAGAACCTGTGTGTGGACCGAACCGTGGCCAGCCAGGATGTGTCCAAGCAGGCTTCCCGCCGTCGTCTTGCCGGAGCTTCCGGTAACGCCGATGAAAATTGCCTTGCTTCGCGCCCGCGCACGCGTGGCCAGGTAAAGCCGCAGCCGCCATCCCAGATCATAGCGACTTTTCTGCTGCCTGATCTTCATCACCCGCCAACACTATCCACGATCCCGTTATGCCTTTCGGGTGATCGAGAAGTCAAACTGGGGTCCGGCGTGACGACGTCAACTGTTCGTTCCTCGGCCGGCCGGCGCACCGATGCGAACTTTTGCCGACGTTGCTCTGTCTGCCGTGCATTGCGAACAGCGAGGTACTTCCCGAATTGCTCAAATGCAGCGGCCGCCGTCGACCTCCAGCGCCACGCCGGTGATGAAGGCGGCTTCGTCCGACGCAAGCCAAAGCGCAGCGTTGGCGATATCGAGCGGCGTCGACAGACGGCCGAGCGGTATCGAGGCACGGAATTTCTCGCGGATCTCGGGCGTGTCAGTGCCCATGAATTTCTCCAGCATGCCGGTCTCGCCGGCGACCGGGCAAAGGCAGTTCACGCGGATGTTCTTGGGCGCGAGTTCGACCGCCATCGACTTGGTCGCGGTGATCGCCCAGCCCTTCGAGGCATTGTACCAGGTGAGCCCCGGACGCGGCCGCAGACCGGCGGTCGAAGCCGTGGTCAGGATGACGCCGCCGCCCTGCCGCTCCATGATCGGCACCACGGCAAGTGCGGCGTGGTAGATCGCCTTCATGTTGACTGAAGTGATCAGGTCGAAGGTCGCCTCGTCGACGTCGAGCATGTCGCCATTGCGATGGGTGTAGCCGGCATTGTTGACCATGATATCGATGCGGCCGAAGGCGCTTTTTGCGGCATAGACCATCTCGTCGAATTCGGAACGCTGCGAAACGTCGGTCTGGGTCCAGATCGCGGCCTGGCCGATCTCTGCTGCAACGCGCTCCGCGCCCTTGGCGTTGAGGTCGGCGACGACGACCTTGGCGCCCTCTTCGGCAAAGCGCCTGGCCATGCCTTCGCCGAAACCTGACGCAGCACCCGTGATGACGGCAACCTTGTTTTCCAGACGCATGCTTTTTCCGCTCATTGAAGACCCACCTCGCAAGCGCATTTTTCCTTTTTGTTTGATGCGTGTCTGTCTCCCAGAACCGCTTCGCACTTCTGGGCGACACGCATTAGCTTTCGTCACATTCCCGCTTTATGTTGCAGGCGCGAAAGCCCCGGGACCATCGCTTGACGAAAAGCCTCCGGGTGCAAGCCAGTGTCAAGGCGCATTTGGAGCGAATCAATATGCAGTGATTTGGCCTTGATGTGACACCATGGCACTGGATAGTTTAAATCGATTAGATTATATCCTGCCGCGTCACAGCGAGCGGCGTCAAAGCGGACAGACCATGACCAGCCAGATCATTCCCGTCGAGCCTTTCGACTTCATCATTTTCGGCGGCACCGGCGACCTGTCGGAACGCAAGCTGCTGCCCTCGCTCTACCACCGCCAGCGCGACCACCAGTTTTCCGAGCCGACCCGCATCATCGGCACCTCGCGCTCCAAGATGAGCGACGAGGAATTCCAGGCTTTCGCCAAGCAGGCGATTTCCCAGCATGTGAAGCCGGCCGACATCGACGCCGAGGAACTCAAGACATTTCTTGCCCGGCTGTCCTACGTATCGGCCGACGCGACGACGGGTGCCGGCTTCGACAAGCTGAAAAAGGCGATCGGCGAAAGCGACCGCATCCGCGCTTTCTATCTGGCGGTGGCGCCGGCGCTGTTCGGCGACATCTCGCACCAGCTGAAAGCCCACAATCTCATCACGCCGAATTCACGCATCGTGCTGGAGAAGCCGATCGGCCGCGACCTCGATTCGGCGCGCAAGCTCAACGACGTGGTTGGAGACGACTTCCACGAAAGCCAGATCTTCCGCATCGACCACTATCTCGGAAAGGAGACGGTGCAGAATCTGATGGCGCTGCGCTTTGCCAACGCGCTCTATGAGCCGCTTTGGAATTCTGCCCATATCGACCATGTGCAGATCACGGTAGCCGAGACCGTCGGTCTTGAAGACCGCGTCACCTACTACGACAAGGCCGGCGCGCTGCGCGACATGGTGCAGAACCACATGCTGCAGCTGCTCTGTCTGGTTGCCATGGAAGCGCCATCGTCGATGGATGCCGATGCCGTGCGCGACGAGAAGCTGAAGGTGCTGCGGGCGCTGAAGCGCATCAACGGCAATGAGGCACCCAAGCACACCGTGCGCGGCCAATACCGCGCCGGCGCCTCTGCAGGCGGCGCGGTGAAAGGCTATGTCGAGGAACTTGGCAAAGACAGCTCCACCGAGACTTTCGTCGCCATCAAGGCTGAGATCGGCAATTGGCGCTGGGCCGGCGTGCCATTCTATCTCAGGACCGGCAAAAGGCTGGCGACCCGCGTTTCGGAAATCGTCATCGAGTTCAAGCCGATCCCGCATTCGATCTTCGGCGACAGCGCCGGGCCGATCTCAGCCAACCAACTGGTGATCCGGCTGCAGCCCGACGAAGGCGTCAAGCAGTTCATCATGATCAAGGATCCAGGCCCGGGCGGCATGCGGCTGCGCCAGATTCCGCTCGACATGAGCTTTGCAACATCTTTCGACGGCCGCGCGCCGGACGCCTATGAACGGCTAATCATGGATGTTATCCGCGGCAACCAGACGCTGTTCATGCGCCGCGACGAGGTCGAGGCGGCATGGAAGTGGATCGACCCGATCCAGAACGCCTGGGAAAGCGCCAGGCAGGAGGCGCAAGGCTATACGGCCGGCACATGGGGTCCCTCGGCCTCGATTGCGCTGATCGAACGCGACGGGCGGACATGGCACGAAAGCAGTTGAGCGAGCCCGTCTATAACTGGAACGGCTTTGCCGGGCGCCAGGACCTGGCGGCAGCCCTTGCCGGCAATGTCGCGGCGCGCCTGACCAAGGCCATCGACGAGCGCGGCACGGCCCTGCTTGCCGTTTCCGGCGGCACCACGCCGGCAAAGTTCTTTGCAGCACTTTCGGCCATTCCGATCGCCTGGAACAAGGTGACGGTGACGCTGGTCGACGAACGGTTCGTGCCGGCCTCCTCGCCGCGCTCGAATGCGGGGCTGGTCGCGGCCAACCTGCTGCAGAACAAGGCGGCTGCCGCGCACTTCGTGCCGCTCTACCATGAGGCGGCAAGCATCGAGACCGCCGCGGCGGCCGACGATGCGGCGCTGAAGGCTCTGCCCTGGCCCCTCGATGTCGTCGTGCTCGGCATGGGCGGCGACGGCCACACCGCCTCGTTCTTTCCCGACGCCGAGAATCTCGGCGATTTGCTCGACCCAGCCTCATCAAGGATCGTGCTGCCGGTTCACGCGGCAAGCGCCGGCGAACCCCGGTTGACGCTGCCGCTGGCGCGGATCGTCGACGCCGGCTTCATCGCGCTGCATATAGAAGGCGAGGACAAGCGCACCGCCTTCGACGATGCGATGGGACCGGGCGCGAAAAAGCCCATCCGCAAAGTGCTCGAAGCGGCACCCATCCCGGTAGAGGTGTTCTGGGCACCCTGATTTCACGCAAAGCAGTCCCGGCAGACGGTGGAGGACGTTCTTCCGGGGCTCGAAAGGACCGACCATGACAGCCAGACGCGACATCGAAGCCATCACGGAACGCATCCGCCAACGCTCGAAAGCCGGCCGCGAGCGCTATCTCGGCCGCATCGCCGAGGCCTCCAGCCGCGCCGCCAACCGGGGGGTTCTGTCTTGCGGCAACCTCGCGCATGGCTTTGCCGTCTGCAGCCCGTCTGAAAAGCTGGCGCTCGGCGCCGACAAGGTGCCGAACCTCGGCATCATTACCTCCTACAATGACATGCTGTCGGCGCATCAGCCCTTCGAAACCTTCCCGGCGCTGATCAAGGATGCCGCGCGCGAAGTCGGCGGGATCGCGCAAGTGGCCGGCGGCGTGCCGGCCATGTGCGATGGCGTGACCCAGGGACAGCCCGGCATGGAGCTCTCGCTGTTTTCGCGCGACGTGATCGCCATGTCCGCGGCGATCGGCCTGTCGCACAACATGTTCGACGCCGCCGTCTATCTCGGCGTCTGCGACAAGATCGTACCGGGGCTTGTGATCGCGGCTCTCACCTTCGGCCATCTGCCGGCGGTGTTCGTGCCGGCCGGGCCAATGACGACGGGCCTGCCCAATGACGAGAAGGCCAAGGTTCGCCAACTCTATGCCGAGGGCAAGGCCGGACGCGCAGAACTGCTCGAAGCGGAGTCCAAATCCTATCACGGGCCGGGCACCTGCACCTTCTACGGCACCGCCAATTCCAACCAGATGCTGATGGAGATCATGGGCCTGCATACGCCCGGCGCGTCCTTCGTCAATCCAGGCACGCCGCTGCGCGACGCGCTGACGCGCGAGGCGACCAGGCGAGCCCTGGCGATCACCGCGCTCGGCAACGCCTACACGCCGGTAGGCCGCATGATCGACGAGCGCTCTTTCGTCAATGGCGTCGTCGGCCTGCACGCCACCGGCGGCTCTACCAACCACACCATCCATCTCATCGCCATGGCCGCGGCGGCCGGCATCACGCTTACCTGGCAGGACATTTCCGACCTGTCGGAAGCGGTGCCGCTTCTCGCGCGCGTCTATCCGAACGGGCTTGCCGACGTGAACCATTTCCATGCCGCCGGCGGGCTCGGCTTCCTGATCCGCGAATTGCTCGACGAAGGCATCCTGCATGAGGATGTGCAGACGGTATGGGGCGAAGGCCTGAGGCCCTATGCGGTCGAGGCCCGGCTCGGCGAAGACGGCAGCGTCGTGCGTGAAGCCTCGCCGCTGCAGAGCGGCGACGAGAAGGTGCTGGCGCCGTTCAAGAAGGCCTTCCAGCCGACCGGCGGCCTGAAAGTGCTCGCCGGCAATCTCGGCCACGCCGTCATCAAGACGTCCGCCGTGAAGCCGGAACGCCGCGTCATCGAGGCGCCGGCCAAGGTGTTCGACAGCCAGCAGGGACTGAACGAAGCCTTCAAGGCCGGCACGCTGACCGGCGACTTCATCGCCGTCATCCGCTTCCAGGGCCCGAAGGCAAACGGCATGCCGGAACTGCACAAGCTGACCACCGTGCTCGGCATCCTGCAGGATCGTGGCCAGCGCGTCGCGCTGGTCACGGACGGGCGCATGTCTGGCGCTTCCGGCAAGGTGCCGGCGGCGATCCATGTAACGCCGGAAGCGGTCGAGGAAGGGCCGATCGCCAGGATCCATGACGGCGACATCATCCGGCTCGACGCCGATGCCGGCACGCTGGAAGTGCTGGTGCCGGGGCCCGAGCTCGCGCTGCGCCGCACGGCCGACATCGATCTCATCGGCAACGAGTTCGGTTTCGGCCGCGAGCTGTTCGCCGGTTTCCGCCAGTTGGTCGGCCGCGCCGACCATGGCGCCAGTGCTTTCGGCACGGCTTGAACCATCATTCCCTGCCATATAGAAAAGGGCGGCTCAAGGCCGCCCTTTTTCATGAGGAGTGGAACGCCAAATTACGGCTGAACCGTAATTTCGCTCCGTTCGCCGGCCTTGACCGTCACCGGCATTTCCTTGTCATGGCCTTGATCGGACATGTGGCGGACGACGACGTAGTCGCCGGCCGCAATGGTCTGTTGCCAGGTGTCGCCATAGTTCAGGCCGAGCGCCTTGCGGTTGCCCTGGATATCCTTCTTCGACGACAGCACCTCGATCGAATAGGCGCCCGGCGCCGACATCACCAGCACGCCGGCATCGAGCGTCACCTTGACGTCCTTGACGTCGCCAACCTTGACGCTGAAAGGCTGCTCGACGGTTGCGAGCTCAAGCGAGGTGACCGCGACATAGTCGTCCGGCGGCAGCCAGAACTTGCTGTCGGGCCCATAGGAGTGGGCGACATCGTCACGCGAGCCGTCGATCTTTTTCTTGGCCTTGACGATCTGGACGCTGATGCCCGAGGAGTCGGCCTTGTCGCCGCCTGCAGTGTAGTAGGCGTTGACGGCGGCATGGCCGACGCCAACGACTATGTCTTTTTCCACAGTCTGCCCGGCGGCGAGCTGGATGTTCTCGGTCACCGAGCCGCTGCCGATCGCAACCGTCACCTTCTGCTCACCAGCCGGCACGATGATCCTGTTGTCGCCATAGTGGGTGGTGCTGCCGCCCGGGAAGGCGAAGTCGACATGGGCTTCGTCACTGATCTCGGCGCCCTGGCTTGGCTTCGGATGGATGAGCATGGTGCCGGCGTTCAAGGTGAAGAGCGGCTTGTAGACCTGGCCCGCCTCGATCTTGACCTTCTGTTCCGCCCGAGCTTCGTCGGCGCGCGCGACGACGACATAGTCGCCCGGCTCGAGATTGGCCTCGTAGTTGTTGTACTGGGTGGTGACGGCCTCGCCGTGCGTGCCATCGGCCTTGGCCTTGTAGACCTCCCAGGCATTGCCGTCGGTGATCGGATCGCCGCCTTCGGCCATGACCACGCTCGGGATGAAATTGAATTCGGGCTTTGCCGGTTCAGGGGCTGGAGCTGGAGCTGGGGCTGGCGCCGGTGCGGGTTCAGGTGCCGGAGCCGGCGCGGCGACGGTTTCGACCAGTGCTTCCTGCAGCGCCTTCTCGTCCGAGGCCTGGATATATTTGCCGCCGGTGTTGTCGGCAAGGCAGGCGATCTGCTTGCCCTCGTCAGCGGTCAGGCCGAAGCCGACGACGTCGACGGTGAAATCGACGCCTGAGGCCTCCAGTTCCTTGCCCAGCGCGCACGGGTCACCTTCACAGGTTTCAAGCCCATCGGTGATGAGAACCACGGTCGCCTTGTCCTCGGTGTATTTCAGAGCTTCGGCCGCCTGCTTGACGGCTGCGGTCAGCGGCGTCTTGCCGAGGAATTTCAGGCTGTCGGCGGCGGCCGAAATGGCGCTAGCCGAGCCGGCTTGCGGCGGCACGATCAGTTCGATGTCGTCGCAGCTGCCCTTTTCGCGGTGGCCATAGGCCATGAAGCCGATCTCGTCGTCGCCCGGGACCGACTGCAGCACGGTCCTCAGCGATTCGCGCGCGATCTCGAGCTTCGGCTTGCCGTCGATCTGGGCCCACATCGAGCCTGAAGCGTCAAGAATGATGATAACCTTGTTGGCGGCGAAGCCGAGCGAAGTCATCGACAAAAGGAGCAGCGACGCAGCGACGCTCCGCAAAAGTCCCGCCATGGAAATCTCCTTGAGGCCGCCCTCTTATATGCGGCGGCAAGCTATTTGACGCCGCGTCCGGGCACAAGCCCCGGAGCGGGTCACGAACGGTTGCCGTGTAACAGGATCGGCGCCGGCCGAGGCCTGTTCCGAGGCCGGCTAAGCACCGCGTCAGTACGTGGTGCGGCGCTCTTCGGAAGGCGGACGGCCGAACTGCAGCCGGTAGCTCTGGGCAAAATAGGAATGCGAGGTGAAGCCGGTGGCGATGGCCACGTCGAGGATCGGCATGTTGGTCTGGCGCAGCAGTTCGCGCGCCCGCTCGAGCCTGAGCCGCATGTAGTAACGACCGGGCGTGACGCTCAAATGGCGCAGGAACAAGCGCTCGACCTGGCGCACCGACAGGCCCGCCGATTTGGCAAGCTGCACGGCCGATAGCGGCTCGTCGAGATGGTCGGCCATCAGTTCGACGATACGCCTTAGCTTCTCCGACTTGCCGGTCAGGTCGCGCTCCGGCCCGACGCGCTGGCGGTCGCCGGCGGAGCGGATGCGCTCATGCTGGAACTGGTTGGCAACGCCGTTGGCGAGGTTCGAGCCGAAGTCGCCACGCACGATCTCCAGCATCAGGTCGATCGAGGTGGTGCCGCCGGCGCAGGTGTAGCGCTTGCGGTCGATCTCGAAGACGTTGCCGGTGCAATTGATGTCGGGAAAGCGCTCGACGAAGCCGGCGCGGTTTTCCCAATGGATGGTGCAGCGATAGCCTTCGAGCTGACCGGCTTCGGCCAGGAGGTAAGAGCCCACCGACAGCGCGCCGAGCGCATTGCCGCGCCGGCCCCAGCTGCGCAGCGCCGCCAGCACCTTGCTCTTGCCGGGGAACTCGACCGACAGGCCCACCGACACGAATAGGATATCGACGGGCGGCAAATCGGCGACGGCATAGTCGATCTTGAGCGGCAGGCCGTTGGAGGCCATGACGGGATCGCCGTCGGCCGAGACCGTCGTCCAGCCATAGAAATCGCGGCCGAGCAGGCGGTTGGCCGAGCGGAAGGTATCGATCGCCGCTGCCAGCGAAAACATCGAAAACTTGTCGACCAGCAGGAACGCGAATTGCCGGCCCCCCTGAACGGGATCATCCACGACCGGCCGTTCAGAGGGTATAGTAAGGTTCGACAAAGAAGCTGCTTTCTGGGTCAGAAGGAAGGCCGCTTCAAGCCGGCCGCAAGGTAGGCTGAGGCTAACGTATTGGCCATCAGCATGGCAATGGTCATCGGTCCGACACCGCCGGGCACGGGGGTGATGGCGCCGGCGGCCTTGGCCGCTTCGGCATAGGCTACATCGCCGACGAGGCGGGTTTTGCCTTCGCCCTTCTCGGGTGCGGCAATGCGGTTGATCCCGACATCGATCACGGTGGCGCCGGGCCTGACCCAGTCGCCCTTGATCATTTCGGGCCGGCCGACGGCGGCAACCAGAATGTCGGCTGTGCGGGCCAGCGCCGGCAGATCCTTGGTGCGGCTGTGGGCAATGGTGACGGTGCAGTTGGCGGCAAGCAACAGATTTGCCATCGGCTTGCCGACGATGTTGGAGCGGCCGACGACGACCGCGTTGAGGCCGGAAAGATCCTTGCCGCGCACGCGTTCGATCAAAAGCATGGAGCCAGCCGGCGTGCAGGGCACGAAGGCTGTTTCGAGTTCGCCGGTGCCGAGCTTGCCGACATTGATGAAATGAAAGCCGTCGACATCCTTTTGCGGTGCGATGGCCTGGATGATCTTGCCGGCATCGATATGGGCGGGAAGCGGCAGCTGCACCAGAATGCCGTTGATGGCCGGATCGGCGTTGAGTTCGCCGATGATCTTCAGCAGTGCCGCTTCGGACGTGTCGGCCGGCAGCGTGTGCTGCAGCGAATGAAAGCCGCATTCCTTGGCGGTGCGCGACTTCGACGCGACATAGACCTGGCTTGCCGGATCCTCGCCGACGATGACCACCGCCAAGCCGGGCTGGGCCTTTCCCTTGGCGACCAGGTCCTCGGTCAAGGCCTTGACCTTCTGAACCACGTCTGCGGCGACGATCTTTCCGTCAATCACTTCGGCCATGAACCATCCTCGACATCATTCCAGCCAAGGCGCGGCGCGCGCCTTGAACGTTGCTTCGTGCATGTCGTTGTTCCAAACGTTCCGCCCATTCGGGTAAAGCCCGACGGCAGCGCTTTTTGGGCGCCATGCTGCGCGGCATTGTCACGAAATTTGGCCTAAGCAATCCCGTCAAAGCGCCGTCACATGCCGTAAACTCGAAACCGGCAGCTTTTATTCTGTGCTGACGGGCTCAGAGCGACTCATCCTTTCACGGAAAGGCTGAACCGCTCTATTTCTTGTTTTGACGCAATTCCCAAGGGAAAGCGCGCTACGCGCTTTTCCCGGGAAAACCGTTTCACACTTTTCCTGGAATTGCTCAGAAATAGCGGCGGTGCGAACGGCTTTCGGTGAGTTCGCGCACCGCTTCGCGAAATTCGCGCAGGCTGGCGCGGATATCGTCGATTTGCGCCTGCTGGTCTTCCGGCGCCGCCCCAGCGGGCTGCGGAGAAGACCACGGCCCGGACGCCGCGGGCATCGGCTGAGCCTGCGAATAGGCATAGTCAGCCGGCTGACGAGGCTGCGCGTAGCCAGGCTGCTGCGCAGGGGAATTGGCGTGCGGAACCTCGTTCCGGAAGTCCGGCTGGCGATAGCCCACAGGCTCCTGCACCGGCCTTGTATATTCGGCGGCTGGTTGGGCGCGGTAGGTCTCGACGGGTTCGCCTGACGTCCCGCTACCCGGCGCGGCTTTGCGCATCGCCGAGAACAGTCCGTCGAACAGACCTGGGCTCCGGGCGGGAGCGGCCGCGGTCGGCAACACCGGAGGTGCTGCCGGTGGCGGCGCCACAGGCAGCGGCGCGCGATAGACCTTGTCCTCGACCGGAGGGGGGCGCTCGTCCATTCTGCCGCGCGAACGCGAATTGGCAGCGCCGCGCAGGCTGGCAAAGGCGCCGCGCATGGCGCCGACACCGATGCCCGAAGCAAGCCCGAGCAGCAGGCCGGCCATCGCTATTACAGCCCGCGACGGTCCGTTGGGTTCGAGCGGCGGTTGCGCGGGGGTCATCAGATTGATGTTGGTGGTGTTGATGTTTTGCTGTTCGCCGGTCTCCTTGGCGCGCAGAAGGTACTGTTCGTAGACGGAGCGTTTGGCCGTGGCGTCACGCTCCAGTTCGCGCAGGCTGACCAGATCGCTGTTGACGTCGCCGCTCTGGATCTTTGCCTGAGCCAGGCGGGAAGCGAGATCCTGCTCAAGCTGGACCGAGCGCTTCAAGTCGACCTGCAGCGACGAGGCGATGCGGCGCAGTTCGCCTGCGATGCGCTCGCGCGAGCCGTCGAGCTGGGCGTTGAGCGCCTGGTATTCGGGATGACGCGGTCCCAGACGCACGGCGGCGCGGTCGGCCTCCTGCTTCAAAACTGCATATTGCGCGCGCAGTTCGCTCATCGTGTTGGAATTGATTTCTTCCGGCAAGGTGCCGTTGATGACCGAATTGACGTCCAGCGAACGCGCCGACGCGGCCCGGGCATTGAGTTCCAGCGTACGGGCCCGGGTGACTGAGAGCTGCTCGTTGAGCTTCAGCATCTGGTCGTCGCTGATCAGATGGCCCTGCGCGTCGACGAGATCATGCGTGGCCCTGAAATCCTCGACCTTGCGCTCCGCTGTCTCGACATTCTTGCGCAGGTCATCGAGCTTGGCCGTCAGCTGGTCCGTCGCGCGCCCGGCCATCCCGAACTGGTATTGGGCCGCCTCCTGCTGGAAAACGTCCCTGGTCGTATTGGCTATCTTCGCCGATTTGTCGGCGCTTTGAGTGGTGGCGCTGATGGAAACGACAAAGCTCTTGCCGCTGCGCTCAACCGACAGGCTCTTGGCCAGATTGCCGACCGCCAGCGCCTGGCGGCGCACTTCACCGCCGCCGCCAGGGCCATCCTGGCGCGACAGTATCGAGCGAATGAGCGACAGGACGCCAAGGCCGCCAGAGCCCTGTCCGTTGAATTCCGGATCGTCGACGAGATTGAGATCGGCCACGACCTTGTCGAGGACCTTGCCGGATGTCACCATCTTGATGCGGGTTTCGACAACAGCCAGCGCCGCATCGGGCTGCCCGACCGGTTGGGTGAGATCGTTGTCGGAAAGCTTCAGGTCGCCTGGCTCGATGACCATCTGTGTGGTGGCTTCGTATTTCTTCGGTGTCGAAACGGCGACGGCGACGCCGAGCACCGTGCCCAATATCGTCGTCGAGACGATCAGCAACTTGGAACGACTAATGCCGCGGACGACCTGGAGCGGATCGATCAGCGGCTTCCATTCCTGCCCGTCATCGTCGTCGCGGTCCGGTCGCTGCTCGTGGAAAGAGCGGAGCTCATAGGCGGCGTGCTGCTGACGCCGGCCGGAAACAGGCTCCTCACGCGCGCTGGCGGCCGAAACGGGTTCGCCGTCGGCCTGGAACTGCGGCGGCTCGGGCGGTGACGTTGGCGCCGGATTCGACCGCGCCTCGCGTTGCGAGCGGGCTATGCGGTGACGCGTGGCGGCGTCCTCGCGCCATGACGGATCCACCCGGTCACCGATCGAGACCGCCGACGCATCCGCCGCCTCATCGCCGCGCACGGCTTTGCCGAGCGCCAGGAGGGAGCGCTCGCGCCTCCAGTCTTCACGGTTTTCCCTGTCGACCATTGTCTCGAAACTTTACCTTCGACGGCGCAGGAGCGGCGGTCGGCCAATCGTTAAGTCACGCTAAACAGGCATGGGAAACAAAAGGTTAATTTCCGAAGTCTGCAAGTGAAAGTTTCTCGCTTCGCCACGCATTGCCGGGATCTGTAAAATGGCGTCAGAACCGCACGTTAAGCTTTGCGGCTTACGGCTTTCCTCGATATGACGCAGGCCAGCGACATACCGCAAAGGCGGACACTCGCCCGCATCGGCACCTTCCTTGCCGAAAGACGGGGGCTGGTTCGCGACTATCTTTCAGCCATCAGCGGCGCCGGCGGGCGGCTGGTGTTCTCGCTTGCCTATTTCATCGCACTTGCCAACACGCTGTCGATTGCCGAGTTCGGCATGTTCGCCACCGCCTCGGCGGCCGGCGTCATGCTGTCGCGCATCCTCGCTTTCGGCTTCATCTCGGCGCTTTACCGCACAGCCACCATCCGCCCCAATCTGATCGGCACCTTCACCGCCGGCTTCCTTTTGCTTGGCGCCGTGTCCTTACCACTGCTGGCGGCGGCCTCCTGGGGCGTCTACCTGATCTTCTTCGCCAGCACCGTGCCTCTGGCCGTCTTTGCCGCAATCGTCTTTGCCGAAGCGCTTTTGTGGCGGCCGGTCGAGGTGGTGCTGATCGTCAACAACGGGCTCGGCAAATTCGGCCGCGCCGCGGTGCTGTCGATCGTGACCACGGCGTTCCGTGCGCTGGGCGCCGTGCTGTTCATGCTGTCGGGGCAGCACAGCGTCTGGATCTGGTCATTGTTCTACATCGGCGCCAACGCCGCCTCGCTGCTGCTGGCCTTCGGCTTCTATTATCCACGCCAGCGGCTGAGGCTGCGCACCGAGCTCTATCTCAGGCGGCTTGCCGATTCGATCTATGTTGCCGGCGCCGAAGTGCTGTTCTACCTGCAGTCGGAATTCGACAAGCTGCTCGTCCTGGCGATCGGCGGGCCGCATCTGGCCGGCATCTATGCCATTATCATGCGGCTGGTCGACCTGACGGCAATACCGATCCGCACCTTCTCGATGATGCTGGTGCAGAAGATGATGCGGTCGCCGGAGCTGTTGTCGCGACTGCGGGTCAAGAGCGGTATCGAAGCCGGCGTGTTCCTGGTATCGACATTGGCGCTGGCCGCACTCGGCATCGTGCTGCATTTCTTCCCCAATGCACTTGGCCGGAATGTCGCCGAGGCGGCGCCCTTGGTGGCATTGGCAATCGGCGTGCCGGGACTGCGCAACCTGGTCGAATACCAGGCCGAGCTGCTGTTCGCGCGCGGCCAGACCGCACTCAGGGCGCTCAACCTCGGCCTGCTGGCGGGGCTGAAGGCGGTGCTGTTGACCTATGTGCTGACCACGATTGCCGACACGCCCAGGCTTGTCGTATCGCTCAACGTCGTCTTCCTGCTGCTCTATCTCGCCTCGGCGCTGCTGACCTATTCGGCGCTGCGCAAGCCCGCCAAGGCAATCTAAGCCAATCCGATCAGGCGGCGGATGCGGCCGATATCGGTGCCGATGAAGGATTGCATGCCGATCGCCACCTGCCCCGGTGCCATAGCGGCGACGAAGCTGCGGAATTCGTCATCCGACAGCGCCTCCCCGGTCCAATGCACGCGGCAGAATTCCTCCGAGCCGTGGAAATGGCCGGCGCCCCCCAGCACATCGTCGACATAGCGGCCATAGATCATGCATTCGGAGAACCGGCGCACTGAAGCGATGACCTCGACCCAGCCGCGCGCGTGCACCTTCTCGATCTCGGCGCACATCGCCGTCACGGTCTGACGGCGCCAGGCGATCAGCGTCGAAATATAGTCGTTGTTCGAAACCTCGGATGCATCGATACCAATCGCCGAGGCCGCATTGCGCGACCAGATGCGATGCTCGTCGTGACCGTCGCTCGACAGCACGCCGTCGCGCCGGAACAGCCGCACCTTGCCGTCGCGCCAGAAGGCGCTCAGATCGAATGGCTTGAGGAAGGCGACGTCGGAATCGCAGAAGACCAGCACGTCTTCTCCAGCATGCGCAGCGATGGCGATGCGGCGCAGCTGCTGCACATGCCAGCCGCGCAGCGGCTGGGTCTTGAAACTGAGCCAGATGCGACGGCGAAAGAGGCTCATCGGATCGTCGAACACACGCAGCCAGCGCGGCAGCAGGTCGCGCTCGTCGACAACGCTGCGGCGGTCGTTTTCCAACTGGCGAAACAGCGCCACGTCGCGGTGCTCGACCAGAATGTAATGATGCGCCACGCCGGAGACATGGCGGTCGAGGGTCTCGCACAACAGGCGGCAGCGTTCGAAATCCGGCGCATAGCTGGCGGTCACCACCGCCGCCGTCGGAGTTTGCGGCAGGGCACCGGTCTCGGCTGCAGGGCTCGGCACGACGCGGCTGTTCACCGCAACTCTCCAGCGGGCTCGGGCCGACGCGAGAATTTCTGCCTGACGACACGCAGCAGGAACACCGGATTGCCGACGACGTAGCGGCGCCACAGCCGGCCGGGCTCGATGCACAGACGGAACAACCATTCGAGCCTCAGCTGGCGCATCCACAGAGGCGCCCGCGGCACCGTGCCGGAGAGAAAATCGAGCAGCGCGCCGACGGCGATCGGCAGCGTGCAGTGGCGGGCATCGATATGACGGGCGATCCACAATTCCTGGCGCGGCACGCCCATGGCCACAAGCAGCACGTCGGGCCGCAATGCCTCGATGCGATCGACGATCGCCTGCTCTTCGGCGGGGGAGAAATAGCCGTCATGGATGACGACGAATTCGTGCTGCACCGCCAGAGCGGCTAGCCTGACCGACGCCGCCTCGGCGTTGGCGCGGGTGGCGCCAAGCAACCCGACGGTCAGCGGCCTCGCCGATGCCTGCAGAAAGGCCGGAATGAGATCAGTGCCGTTGAGATTGTCCGGGAACGGCGCGCCGTAGAGCAGCTTTGCCGCCAGATCGACGCCAACGCCGTCAGGCAGGATGAGGAAATCGTCGAGCGCCTCGGCAAAGACCGGATCGGTAGAGGCGATGTTGGCGTTGTGAGCGTTGAGAAAACTGACCTTGGTGAAGCGCCGCTCGGCAATCAGACGAGCGAGCAGCGCGATCGCGTCATCCCAGCCGATGGCAAGGACCGAAATGCCAAGGATCGTCTTCAGCGTATCGAGCCCGAAGGCGGCGCGGGCGGTGTGCATGTTCATGCAAACACCTCCTCCCCCACCGACCCGAGCTTTTCCAGGCCGAGCCTGATGGCGGCATCCAGTGCCTTGATCTGCCGGCGGTGAAAGGCGCTGCCATCGACATCCTTGACATCGGCCGCCGCTGCCTCCAGCGCGCCGGCGAAGGCGGCCGGATCGTCGGTGACGAAGCAATTTGCCGGGCGATGATCGATGCCGCGCAGCGAACGGCTGGTGGCGACCGACGGCAGGCCGAGCTCGAAGGTTTCGATGGTCTTGAGCTGAACGCCGCTGCCCGCGGTGCTGATCAGTGGAATGACGGCGGCGCCGCGCACGAAATTCTGGGCGTCGGACACGCGGCCGACAAATTCGACACCGGGATGGGCAGAGGTGATATCCGACGGCATGTTGCCGGCGACCCTGATGCGAAAGCTCCGGCGAAGATGCGGCACGACTTTTTCCAGGAACCAGTCGAGGCCGATGCGGTTCGGCTGCCAGGTCCAAGTGCCGATCAGCGCCGCGTCGCAATCGATGCGGCGCGGCTTGACCGGCTTTGGCGCCGTGGCAGTGGTCACCAGCGGCAGCACCGCCGAGCGGTCGTCGCTGGCAACGCCGAGTGCGGCGCGGTCTTCCTCGGCCAGCGTGAAGACGAAGCGAGCCCGGCGGCAGAGCCGCTCCTCCATGGTCTTGAGCAGCCTGGCCTCGCGGGCAAACAGCAGGCGCTGGAAGCGACTGTTTGCTGCTGCCGCATTCTCTTTGGCCGAACCATGTTCGACATTGTGGGCGACGAAAATCGAGGGACGGTCGGCGAACAGTTTTTCAAAGGCGCCGGCGAACTGCACCGAATTCAGGACATAGCCGTCGAAGGGACCGGCGCGCTCGATCGCGGCACGGACTTCGCTGTCGGAAACCGCGCGCAGCTTCACGGAAGCGAAGGTGAGTCCTGACAGCACCGCCTTGCCAAGCCAGGCGAGCTTCTGCCGCGCCGAGGCGCTTTCCGTGCGCACGTCGACGGCGCCGAGCACGATGGTGTTTTCGTTGTCGCTGGGCGCCTTGCCCGGCCAGATGAAGCCGATGACGGTGACGCGCACGCCGGCGCGCCGCAAGGCGGCGATGATCGCAGCATTGGCGATCTCATAGCCCGAAGCGAGAGCGCCGTCGGGCACGATCGATGTGGCGAACAGCAGATGCATCTCACCTATCCAGGCGTCAGCCACTAGCAAAGCTGGGTGAACCCTTGATTAAATCACGCAACGCAACGGCTGAAAGGCGCGGACCGGCAGGCGCCGCTGCGAAAGGTGATTAACGAAACGTTATCGTCGCGGTGTTATCGAAAGCCAGATTCAAAACATGCGGCTGGAGTGGATGATCCCTTTGCCATCGGACGGTTCGGTATCGATTGCGGGACGCTCTCCGGGGCTCGCCGCAGAGACGATGGAAGCCGTCGTCACGCTGCCGACCTTCAAGCGGCCGCAACTGCTGCTCGAAACGCTGGCGTCGCTCAAGGCACAGCAAACCAGCCGGCGCTTCGCCGTCATCGTCATCGAAAACGAGGCCGAGGCGCGTGAGGGCGCCCAGGCGGCCGTGCCGCTGTTCGAACGCGACGATATGAAGGGCATGGTCATCATCGCGCATGAGCGGGGCAATTGCAGTGCCTACAATGCTGGCTGGCAGACGGCGATCCTGCATTTTCCGGATTTCCGCCATTTGCTGGTCATCGACGATGACGAGATCGCCGACGCGGACTGGCTGGAGCGCATGTGCAGGACGGCGGAGACGCTTGGCGCCGACATTGTCGGTGGCCCGCAAGTGCCGGTGTTTACCGATCCTGCTCACGCCAAATGGGCCGAGCACCCGGTGTTTGCGCCGCCCTATCGCCAGACCGGGCGCGTGGCCGCACTCTATTCCTCGGGCAACCTTCTGGTCGGGCGCAATGTGCTCACCATCATGGGGCCACCCTTCCTCGACCTGCGGTTCAACTTCATGGGCGGCGGCGATTCCGACTTCCTCAGCCGCTCGGCGCAGAAAGGTTTCGTGCTTGGCTGGTGCGCCGAGGCAAAGGTGCGCGAAGGCGTTCCGGCCCGGCGCGTCGAGGCTGACTGGATCCGCGCCCGATCCTTACGCAACGGTGTAATCTCGACGCTGGTCGAAAAGAAGAAGCGCGCCGGCACGCCATTCGCCGGCGCCAAGGTGTTTGCAAAAAGCCTGGCGCTGCTGATAGCCTCGCCCGTGCGCGGCGCAATCAAATTGGCGCGGACAGGATCGCTGTCGACGGCGCTTTACCCCGTCTATGTCTCGCTCGGCCGCGTGCTTGCCGAATTCGGATACGCCAATGAGCAATACAGGCAGCCTGAGAAGAACTGACGAGCTGCTGCTGGGCGGCATCGTCACCCGCGACGGCGTGGCGACGGCGATTGCCGCGCTGTTGTTTGCCGTCATCATCGTATCGTTCCGGCCGTTTCAGCCGGCAGGCGCGGAACTGACCGGCGACGGCGGCGACATCGTCAACCAGCTCGGCTTCAGTTCGCTCGGCGCCATTTCGACCTTCTCACTGCTGACGTTCGCCGACCCCAAGATGGTGCGCTCGCTGCTCAGCCCGTCCTGGATCCTGATGCTCGGCTTTTTCATGCTTTCGGTCATCAACGCGACCGACCCGTCCTCGGCCATGCGCGCGGCCTTCTTCACGCTGCTTGGCGTTCTGACGATAGCGACGGTCCTGGTGCTGCCGCGCGACGCCGACAGTTTTTCGAAAGTCATCATATTCTGCGCGATCGTCGTTATTGGCCTGTCCTATATCGGCCTCATCGTCTTTCCGCATGAGGCCCTGCATACGGCCGATTCGCAGGAGCCCGAACATGCCGGCCTGTGGCGTGGTGTGTTCGCCCACAAGAACATTGCCGGACCAATCATGGCCTGCTTCAGCTTCGCCGGCCTCTATCTCTTCCGGCGCGGCCAGAAATTCTGGGGCGTGGCGATCTTCGGCGCGGCGATGATCTTCATGCTGCACACCGGATCCAAGACGACGGCCGGCCTGGTGCCGTTCTCGATCCTGATCGTCGTGCTGCCGGGCCTGATCGGCATGCGGTTCGGCACGCCGATCCTGTTTGCACTGGCGATCATTGCGACGGCCATCGGTACCTTAGGCATCGTCTTCATCCCGCCGGTGAAAGAGCTGGCGGCCACCTATTTCCCCGACCTCACCTATACCGGGCGCACGACGCTGTGGGAGTTCTCCGGCGAGATGCTGGCGAAGAAGCCTTGGACCGGCTACGGCTATGAAAGCTTCTGGGGCACGCCGCTGCTGCTGAGCCAGGACCAGCCTTTCGACCGGGCCTGGGACATCCGGACCATCGTGCATGGCCATGACGGCTATCTCGACATTGCGGTGCTGATGGGCATTCCGGCGCTGTGCGTTGCCGTCTACACTTTCGTGATCGCGCCGCTGCGCGACTACATGCGCATCCCGCCGCGCAAGGAGAACATCTATCTCGGTGATTTCTTCATGATGGTGGTGCTGTTCACGGCGCTGAACGCGTTCCTGGAAAGCTTCTTCTTCCATCGCGGCGACCCGGTGTGGCTGTTCTTCGTGCTCGGCGTGCTTGGCTTGCGGCAAGTGTCGCTGCGGCCGATCGCGGTACGCCGGCGACCTTGACCGGCTGGCCTGATCCAGCACCCCTTGAGGGGCTTTCCCGTCTGCCCGCTAGCGTCTAAGGAGAACCCTTGTCTCGGAGGGCTCTCAATGACGATCAGGCTTGTTCTCGCCGGTTGCGGCAATATGGGTTACGCCATGCTTGCGGGCTGGCTGAAATCCGGCAAGCTTGCCCCGCAAGCCGTGTTCGTGGTCGAGCCCAATGCCGAATTGCGCAAGCGCGCCGAGCACCTCGGTTGCAGTGTCGCCGCGGGCGCGAACGGGATCCCCGCCGACGCAGAGCCCGACCTCGTCGTCATCGCCGTCAAGCCGCAGGTGATCCGCGACGTCACCGCCGCCTACAAGCGCTTCGGCGACGGCAGGACCACCTTCGTCAGCATCGCCGCGGGCACGCCGGTCGCCACCTTCGAGCACATACTCGGCCATCTCGCGCCTGTTATCCGCTGCATGCCCAACACGCCGGCCGCGATCGGCAAGGGCATGATGGTGGTCTATTCCAACCCGCTGGTGACCGACGACATCAGGCGTTTCGTTGCCGAGCTGCTGTCGGCGAGCGGTGTGGTGACGACGATCGACGACGAAGGCCTGATGGACGCGGTGACGGCGGTTTCGGGGTCCGGTCCGGCCTACATCTTCCATTTCATCGAGGCGCTTACGGTTGCAGCCGAGAAGGCCGGGCTGCCGACCGAGACCGCCAGGCTGCTTGCCATGCAGACCGTCTATGGCGCTGCTGCACTCGCTGCCGAAAGCGGCGAGGAGCCCGGCGTCCTGCGCCAGCAGGTGACCAGCCCCAACGGAACCACGGCAGCCGCCCTTGCCGTGCTGATGGGCGAAGACCGGCTGACGAAGCTGCTGACCGAGGCGGTGGAAGCCGCGCGGCTGCGGTCGGTGGAATTGGGGAAGTAGCCGAGACGCTCGCGGGGCCGTATCAGCCCCACTTCATCTCACCCTTGGCGACCTTTGCGCCCAGTTCCAGGGACGAGACGTCAAGAAGATCGGGATAGCGCCGCTTCATCGCTGCAATCAGCTCGACGCTGGATTTCGCTTTTTCGGCTTCCTTATTGAAAGCTTCGAGGTAGGCGCGGGTGAATTCCACGGCCGCCAGACCGTCCGGTGCACCGGCTACCTGATGGGACGGCACCACGATGTTGGGTTTGCGGGACGCGATTTCGTTGAGCGCGGCAATCCATTTCTTGCGGTCGTCTACGGTTGGCTCGTCGGCAACCCAGACATGTACGCCGGACGAGATCAGCACGCCGCCGAACACCGCTTCAAGGCTGGGCACCCAGAGATACCGCCGGTCTTTCAGATCGGCGACGGTGACGATCTCGATCTTGTTTCCTTCGACTTCAAGTGAGGTGATATCGGATGCCTCGGGAATGACGACATCCGCCAGGACCTTCGGTCCATTGTCCTTGAGCTGCGGGCCCCAGACATCCAGCTTGGCTTGCACATTGGCTTTGATGGCCGCCACCGTCGCAGCGGCCGCGATGATCTTGGCGCCGGGGAAAGCATCCGCGACGGGACGGAGGCCAAAATAATAGTCAGGGTCGCTGCAACTGACATAGATCGTCGTCAGGGTCTTGCCCGTCGCCTTGATCGCATCCGCGACCGCACGGCCATCCGACAGGGTAAATCCGCCGTCGAGGAGGATGGCTTCTTTTTCCCCGGTCAGCAGCACCGGCGTGCGGCGGAAACCATTCTCGTCAGCCTGAAAATAGGTCCATTCCAGCTTGGCGGCGGCCCTAGCTGCAAAAGCCAGAGGCTGAAGCATGGCAACCATGCCCGTTGCCAGAAGGGTTTTCATCGTCTCGCGTCTTGTCCAAATGGTTTGCAAGATTTCAATCCTCAATGGGGGTTCAACTGATCGTTCGGAGATTGGCATCTCGGCATCGTTTGAAAAACCCGGATCAAAGAGACAGACTGTATGAATGGATCATACAATGGCAGCCGATGGGTCTGCGCCGTCAGCACGAGCGCAATGATCAGGCGTGTTGCGCGAGCAGGTCAACAGCCCATGGCGCGAGCGCGGCAGCATTTGGCCTGCTGGGCGGGAGCGGCTGACGAAGCTGCTGGCCGAATCGTGGAACTGGGGCAGTAGGATCAGGCCAGATCGGTGTGGGAAAAGTCTTTCCCTTTGTAGAGCAAGGGCATCCCACGGCTTTTTGCCGAGGCATATGACAGGCAGTCAGCGAGATTGAGCTGAGCCGGGTGGCCGCGACCTTTGCCATAGTTCGAAAAAGCCTGGATCGCGAGCTTGGCATCACCTCTTTCGATCGGAACCACCTCGATCGCGGCTTCGCGCAGGAAGTCTCCTATTGCCCTTTCGGCGAGAGCGGCTCCACCACCAACTTCGACGAAAGCCGCATCGCCGCTTCGAGCACGACCAGCGGAGATGTTATCCGTATCGAGGCCTGCCCGATCCGGCGGCTCCAATCGGCGGCGTCTTCCTCTCCGGCGAGGACAGCGATCACCACCGAGGTGTCGATGAACATCAGGAATGTCCCCACATCTCGTCGATCTCATCCTTAGTCAAATCCCTGCCGCCGCTTCCCGCCTTGGCCTTCAGATCGTTCGATATGGCGGCCAGCCGCTCAGCCAGCGGAACTCGTTCACGTTCGCGCTGAAGCTCGGATTCGAGCGCCTCGATCACCGCCTCGGTCATTGAAATCTTTCGCTTTTCGGCAAGCTGCCGGGCGAGGTCACGGGCGCGCGGGTCTCTGATCTGGAGATTCATCCTGGAAGCCTCCGTTCGGTGCCACTACAACATAGGGAGTTGTCATGACAAGGCCAGCCCGACTGGCCTGTCATCCAATCTCAGCTCCCGTACAGCATCTCATCCTGCAGCTTGCGCAAAGCGAACAGCCTGGTCGTGCGGTCGGGTGTGGCGTTGTCGGTGGTGATGAGCTCGCCCTTCCTGACCGGCTTCAGCACCTTGCCGCCTTCGAGCAGGCCGACCGCGACGGCGCTGACGGCGCGGGCCTCTTCGACGGTCATTGTCCAGGAGCGGTAGCAGGTCTCACCGATGGCATCGAAGGTCTCGCCCATGGCGAGATCGCGCTTGGCGACCGCGCAGACCTCGGCCACCGGCTTCGGCAGCGGCACCATGTCGGGGCGGCCGTAGAGCATGATACGCGCTGCCGTCAGCGGCACTTCCAGCGAGGTCAGATGGTAGGGCCGGAAGAAGCTGTAATAGGGGCCGTGGCCGATATGCAGATCGTCCATGCGCTCGACGATGCGTGGATGCGTCGCCTCGACGATGACGAAGACGCCCGGCGCCACACCCTTGCCGATCGTGTAGTCGACAACACCCTTCTTCGACAGGATGCCGCCATCGGCGCGCGGTATCAGCACCTTGGCCAGCTGGTCGCGGTCGGCCTTAGGCCCGTGCATGCCCGGCACATCGGGCACCAGCCCGGTGGCGTTGGCGATGGCGCACATCTCGACCATGGTTTTCGAGCCGTCGACGAACTCGACCAGCATGCGCGGGTTCATGTTGCGGCGAAGGGCTTCCTCGCGATAGTCATCCGGAACGGCATCGTGGTTGAGCGGGTTGTTCTTGCCCTTGCCAGCCGAGACGATGGTGTAGCCGAGCGCGGAGGCAAACTCGATCAGCTCCATGCAGCTCGACGGCTCGTCGCCGGCCCCGACCGAATAGACGACGCCGAGCCGGTCTGCCTGCTGCTTGAGGTAGCAGCCGATCGTGACGTCGGCCTCGACATTCATCATCACCAGGTGCTTGCCGTGCTCCATCGCCTTCAAGTCGAAATCGGCGGCGACACCAGGCTTGCCGGTGGCGTCGATGACGACGTCGATCAGCGGATTGGTGACCAGCATCTCGTTCGAGGTAATGGCGATTTTGCCCGCCTCGATCGCCGCGGCGACTTTCGAGCCCGTGTCCGCCTCGACCGCCATCGCCTCATCGCCATAGGCGATGCGGATGGCGTCACGGGCGGTGTGCGGACGCCGCGTCGAGATGGCGCAGATCTCGATACCGGGCATCAGCATGCCTTGCGTGACCAGGTCGGTGCCCATTTCGCCGGAGCCGATGACGCCGATGCGCACCGGGCGTCCCTCGGCGGCGCGCCTGGCGAGATCGCGGGCCAGTCCGGTCAGGGCGACATTGGTCATGCAAGCGTGTCCACGGCTTCTTGATTTGCAGGCGGGAATAGCAGGGAACGGCCCCGCTTTGCCAACGAAACCGGCGAACACCGGCAATTTCTCCGACAACATGCCCGGCAGGTGAGGCCAATCCCGGTAGAGGCTGATTGACCCGCCTCGGCGTCAAACCACCCTGATATAGCTCGTCATGCCGGTTTTCTGATGTTCGATGATGTGGCAGTGCAGCAGCCAGTCGCCGGGATTGTCGGCGACGAAACCGAGCTGAACCTTCTCGTTGGGCTGCATGAGATAGGTGTCGGAGATGACCGGCTGAACCTGGCGTGTCGACGACGACAGCACCTTGAAGCTCATGCCGTGCAGATGCATCGGATGCGATTGCGGCGTCAAATTCTCCATGTCGATGACATAGTTTTTGCCGAGCTTCAGCTCGGCCAAAGGCGCGGTCGGGTCCAGCGTGTCGCCCGGCCACGGTACCTTGTTGATGGCCCAGAAGGAGTAGCCTAGCGTGCCGCATATGCTGTCGCTCGGCACGTTTTCCGCCGTGGCGCTGAGCGAGAGCGCGATGTGTTTTGCGCTGGCGAGATCCACCTCCGGCACCGGGTTGGCTTCCAGCGGTGCGAGGTCGCGCAGGTCGCGCTTAAGCGAGCTTCCGGTGGCGCGCAAGGTGGCGAGGACCTTGGGTTTGGTGCCCCTGATGTCGCCCAGGCTGACGATCGCGCCCTCCTGGTCAGGCATGCGGATGGCGAGCTCCATGCGCTGCCCCGGTCCGAGCAGCAAAGCATCGGGCGCAAAACGCTGCGGCACCGGATTGCCGTCCAGCGCGATGACCGCGGCCTGCCCACCCTCGACGCGAAAGGCGTAGATGCGGGTGACATCGGTGATGGCGACCCGCAGCCGCACCAACCCGCCGGCCGGCGCGTCGAATTGCGGCTGGTCGAGCCAGTTGGCGGTGCGCACCGTGCCATAGGTTCCGGTTTTTGCGGCATCGCGCGGCCGGAATTGCTGGATGAACTGCGCGTCGTCGCCGAGGCGCCAGTCGCGCAGGTTGACGACGGCTTCGGCGTCGAATTTTGGATCGTTGGGGTTCTCGACCACGATCACGCCGGTGAGGCCATGGCCCATCTGCTCCAGCGTGTTGCAATGCGGGTGATACCAGAACGTGCCGGCGTCGGGCGGCGCGAAGGCGTAGTCGAAATGATCGCCGGTATAGACGTAAGGCTGAACCAGGAAGGGAACACCGTCCATCTTGTTTGGAACGCGAATGCCGTGCCAATGGATGGTCGTCGGGTCGTCGATGGCGTTGACGAGACGCGCGGCAAAGGGCTCGCCTTTTTTCATCCGCAGTACAGGCGGCATGCCTGATTCACCATACGTCAGGACATCCCGGGTCTCGCCCGCATCCATGAACCTGGCCTGGATCTTTGCCGTCTTGAGCACCACCGGCTCAGGTGTGACAGCTGCCCAACCGCTGAGCCTGGTCATTGCTGCCAGCCCGACGCCGCCACCGCCGGCAACCGCAGCCGTTTTCAGAAGCCCGCGGCGGGTGAATAGGGTCATCTGGCGCTCCAACGGAATATGATTACCTGTCGTCCTGAATGACGGGTGGCGACCGGCGCACAAGCCGATACTGCCACATCGCATCTCTGTCATGCCATGGCGAGCCGGTGACATCTGCTTGCGCAACAGCGTGAACGCTGGGCGTGCCCACCATTCGCCCGCATCCGGGAGCGCGGGCTCGGATTAATGCAACTCGGCCAGCAACGCCTGTGCCTCGGCGAGGTTCTTTTCGGAACCGGCGGCGAGATCGTCCATCTTCTTGTCACGGAAGATGACGAGCGCGTCCTGGCATGCGGCGATCGCTTCCTGTGCCATCGCCTTGTCCTTGTGGGCGGCGCCCAGATCGACCAGCACGTCGCACAGGCTGTCCTGCGTGAAGGCGACAGCCGGCACCGAATTGATCTTCTTTTGCACCACGATCGCCTCGCGCAGGACCAACACCGCCTCCTCGAAATGCGCGACATTGTTTTCGGCGCGGCCGGCCATGGTCAAGGCATAGCCCATCTCGTTGCGCGCATTGGCCCAACGTTCGGGATCGCGGTCGCGACCGAGCTGCTCGGCAAGCGCCCGGTTGACGACAATCGCCTCCTCGTACAATTCAGCCGAAGGCTCGCGGGCCGCGATCATGCTCAGCGTCTGCGCGAGACTGGTCTGGTTGGTGATCCAGAGATCGGGATCGCGGGCGATCGTTCGCACCGTGGCGAGGTCGCGGTAGATCTGAGCGGCTCGTTTCAGCTTGCCGACATCGTTCGCCCAGTAACCAAGACTCGACAGCCCGCCGGCGAGATTGTTCTGATTGTTCTCCCAGACAGCCAGCGCATTCTCGCGCGTTACCACGCTGAGCGCTGCGTCATAGGCGGCAATCGCGCGGGTGAGCAACTCGACGTCCTTGCCGTCCGCGGCCATCAGCAAGGCATTGCCGATATCGCCCTTGGTGCGCGCCCATTGCATGCGGTCGGGAAAACCGTCGTAGATCCGCGCTGCCGTCTCGAAGCTCTCCACGGCCTTGGCGTAGAACGTGGCGTCGCCACCAATCCGGCCCTGGCTGTAGCGGGCAAAGCCGAGGTCGTAGTTGATATTGGCCCACTCCTCCGGGTCGGCGTCCTTGGAGTAGGCGGGGAGCGCGGCTTCCAGCATGTCGGCTGCTTGCGCCAGCAAGTCCAGGTTGGATGTATTGTCGCCCAGGATCGACAGGGTCTGGCCGAGCACGCGCCGCGTCTGGCCGATCTCCGTGACATCACCGCCTTTCGTCTGCCCGTCGAGCGCCGCCCGCAGCGCGTCGACCGATTGCTGCAGCAGTTGATCGTCAGAGGCCAGCTTGCCTGACATCATCAACGCGCAGCCGAGGCGGAATTCCGTCTTGGCCCAATTGACTGGGTCCTTGTCGCGGGTGCGAACCCTGAGCACCTGACCGTAGACATCGATCGCCTGCCGCAGGATCGAGATGTCCCCCGCGCGTTCGCCCCAGTTCGATAGCGTGCCTGCAAGGCTGTAACCAATCGAAGCGAACTCGCCCGGCGCGGCGGTTGCGGTATAGACCTCCCATGCCTGACGATACGCGGTCACCGCCTGCATGTAGTAATCGGTTCCCGTATCGAGATCGCCGAGCGTGTCGTTGACCGATCCCAGATTCTGCTGCAGCGAAGCCCAGTCAAGCGGCAGTTTCTCACGCGGATATTCGGACAGAGCGGCCTGGTACGCGGTGGCTGCCTGCATCAGCAGTTCCTTGTTCTTCTGCTTGGCGCCGAGGCGCTGCAAGGCGTTGCCGAGCGTCAGCTGGCCGTTGGCCCAGGTCGCCGCGGCGTGCTCGCGCGTCCAAACCGTAAGCGATGCCAGGGCGGCGTCGCGCGCCTGCTCAAGCGTGGCGACATCGCCGTTAATGGTTCCGATCGATTCCAGCGCCGTGCTCAGATTATTCTGGATTGTCGCCCATTGCGCCGGCGCGCGTTCCCTGGTCATTTCGCCGGTCGCCGCCTGATAGGCAGCAACCGCCTGCTGCATGGTCGCGATATCCTTTTCGCGCTCACCAAGGCGATAGAGCGCTGCCCCCAGATTGACCTGGCTCAGCGCCCAGTCGAGCGGTACGCGCTCCCTGCTGTATTCCGTCAATGCCGCACGATGCGCCTCGATCGCCGCGCGGAAACTGTCCGATGTGGTCTGGCGGTCGCCGATTTCGGACAGCACGATGCCGAGATTGTTCTGCGTCGCCGCCCATTCCAGCGGCAGTTTCTTCAACGACTGCACCTCGAGCGCCGAGCGGAAGGCCGCGACAGCCCGCTCCAGAAGCGCCGTCCCGTTCTCGCGCTGGCCGAGCCGCCAGTAGACCGTGCCCAGATTGCCATAGGTCGATGCCCAGTCGTCGGGGTAGGCGTCATGCGTATAGACGGTCAGCGCCTGCTCATAGGCGGCAGCTGCCTTGTCGAGGTTTTCGCGGCCGGCTTCCCGTTCGCCCAACGTAGCAAGCGTGGCGCCCATATTGTTCTGGGTGGCCGCCCAAAGCAGCGGCAACTTTTCGCGGGTGACATAGGTCAATGCCTGTTCATAGGCTGTCAGGGCCTGGGCGAGATACGCATTGTCGCCGGAGAAGTCCCCTTGTTCCGACAGAGCGTTGGCCTCTGCCGCCTTGTAGTAGAACGCGTCTTCGTCGCTCCATTTGGCAGCCTGCTCGAAGGCCTTGGCGTAATCCTGCGCCGCCTCCTTGAAGTTGAAGGAGATTTCATAAGTCCTGGCACTGCTGGCGAAGACCTTTGCGAATTCCAGCCGCTTTGCCTTCAGCTCGGCCTCGGCCTGGTCGACCGTAGACGAAAGTTCGCCGATGCGGGCCTTGGCCTGTTCGTTGAATTTCTGCGCCGCTTCGAGCGCGCCTTCCTGAACCGCCTGTTCGGCGAGTTTCGATAGCCTGGCAATTTCGGGGTCCGGGTTTTTCAAAGTCTCGCGTTCAGCCAACACGTGTTTCAGCCGTTCGGTCTGGCCACGCAGCAGCTTGTCGAGCTCAGCCGGATCCTTGGGTATGTCGACCCCGAGCGCCTTCAGCATGGCGTAGAGCCCATCCATCGGCACCTTGCCGTCACGCGATATGGTTTCGATCTGGCGGCGCTCCGGATCGGGTAGCGTCGAGATGGTCAGCAGGAGCTGGCGTCGCTCCCTGAGGATTTCGCCCTCATCACCTTTCGGCGCCTCGGCGGGGGTGCCGAAATAGAGCAGCCGGCGCAGGCTCTCATTGACCCAGGGCCGCTGCTGGCCGTTGGTCTTGAGATAGACCTCCTCGCCGATCATGCGCAGAACGGTGCCGAATTCCTCGCCGCCCACCGTGTCGATGTGGCGCAGGATCGCTGCCGCATAGGGGCTGTTGCCATCGGCCGGACCGTCCAGCGCAACCTTGCCGGGCTCGGCGGCAAAGGCGATGACCTGGCCGAGGCTGTCGTCGACCGAGCCCTTGGCCTCGGCGCCACCTTTCAGGGAAACCACGCCGCGCGTTTCGCCGAGACCGCCGGCGCCGATCGGCTTGCCTTCGTCGCCCGGCGCCAGCTTCAAGAGCGTGCCCGGCGGGAACGGATCGTTGCGGCAGGCGTCCAGCAGAACGATGGTGACCGGCACCTTGGCCTTCAGTTCGGCGACGATGGACGACAGCGGCACCAACTTTTCGCCGGCATTGTCGAGTGCCGAAATATCGGCATCGACAGGGACCAGATAATTCTCGCCGCCGGCTTCGATGCCGTGGCCGGAATAGTAGATGATGGCGACATCGGCGCCCTCGGCATCGTCGACGAAGCCTTCGAGATCGCGCCGCAATTTGCGTGTGTCGCGATTGGTGGCGACATTTGTCTCGAAGCCGAGCTTGTCGAACATCTCCTCGATGGCGCGGGCGTCGTTTTCCGGATTGGGCAGTTTGCCGACATGCTGGTAGTCGGACTGACCGATGATGAGCGCGACGCCTTTCAGCGCCTTCGGCTCTTCAGCCAAAGCGGGGACAAGCGCGCATAGGCACAGCAGCAGTGCCGCGGCAATTGCCGCGCACATGCGCCCTGTCGCACCTGCTGTTCGCCCAAAAAGCATCGTCTACCCCAAAACCCGGCGCTATTGTCCGCAACGGAGATGGCATCATGATGGCTGGCCCATGGCAAGTCCTTGGGCTAGCTGTGTTCTTGTCATGGGCGGATAGACACAGCGCCGGCTGGCTTTCAGCTTGCGACGGGATAGTGTTCGGCGCGGGGTGCCGGGTAAGACAATTCCGGCCTGATGGGCTTTCAAGGGAGGTTTGCGATGACAACGGACTACACGCCGAAATTCGATCTGGCCGGCAAGGTGGTGCTGGTTACCGGCGCCTCGCGTGGCATCGGCCGCGCCTGCGCACTGGCCTGCGCCGGCTCCGGCGCCGACATGATCGTCGGCGTGCGCAGCAAGGCCGACGGGGCTGAGCTTGTCGCCGAGATCGAGCGTATCGGCCGACGTGCCCTTGCCGTGCATATGGATGCGACCGATCTTGCGACGGTGCGGGCTGGTGTCGCGGAGGCGCATGCCGCTTTCGGCCGCATCGACGTCCTGGTCAACAATGTCGGGCTCGGGCCGGAGAACCTTGCCGAGAACGTCACCGAGGCAGATTTCGACCTGACGGTGAACGTCAACCTCAAGGGCACATTCTTCACCACCCAGGCGGTCGCGAAGCTGATGATTGCGCAGAAAGGTGGGCGCATCATCAACATCAGCTCGCAGGCCGGCACAGTGACGCTGAAGGGCGAAGCGATCTACTGCATGACCAAGGCGGCGATAAACCATCTGACCCGCTGCCTGGCCGCGGAGTGGGCGCAGCACAAAATAGCCGTCAACAGCGTGGCGCCGACCTTCATCTGGACCGACGGCACGCGGCCTTCGCTGGCCGAGCCGGAGTTCCACGCGCATGTGCTGGGCCACATCCCGCTCGGCCGCATCGGCGACCCGATCGACGTCGCGGGAACCGTGGTGTTCCTGGCGTCGCCGGCGGCATCGCTGATCACCGGGGCGAATACATTGGTGGATGGCGGGTGGTCGGTGGCTTGAAGCGACCGACTCTCGATCGCTTTATTGATCCGAAAGCATTGGCTGGTGTGTAAGAAGCCCTGCGGCTCGCTTGGCAGAGCTTCTATCCACCTCTTAAATATGAATCGCCGAATCCAAATATTGATTTGTCAGCGGAGCACGGCTACCAATTTCTTACAGACCTCGAGATCGGCGTTCTATCTATTGCAGGCTAGCACTTCGGTGAGCGTATGAGCACTGACGCAGGAAGGGCTTCGATATAAATGGTGTCGTCAAAATCGTGGTGGGGAGACAATATTAATGCAACTCAATCCAATGCACCTAAAAATCGCGGGGTTGCTATCCGGTAGGCTTTTTCGGATACCTGAATATCAACGTGCTTACGCTTGGGGTACCAAGCAGAGAACGGACTTCTTTAATGATATCAGAGATGTCGCCAGGTCCGGGCGTGATCATTTTATGGCCACGGTTGTCGGTCTCGGCAAAGACACAAGACAGATCGGCGCGGATGAATTTAGAGAAGTCGAGCTGGTTGATGGTCAGCAGCGAATAACGACGATAATAATCCTTTTAAAATCTGTCTTTCAGCATCTTTCTCTCGATGACGAAAAAGAGGTGAGGCTGAGGCGGGAGATAAATGAACTTCTTGTGAAGAGTGACGATAACTCTCTTATTTTACTTCAAACAAATCATGACACAAGCAACGTCTTTACGACATACATCAAAAATGGAGCCATTATATCTCCTAAGCACCCAACTTCTGCAGACGTCAATTTATTGAAAGCCATAAACGAATGCGATGGATTCGTCGTCGGGTGGGGAGAAAGTTCTTCTCTCGTCGAGCTTGTCGCTCTAATTAGAAACAGATTGTCCGTCATATACCATGAGATATTGGACGAAGCGACAGTCTATAGAGTATTTGAAGTTCTCAATAGTCGCGGTCTAGACGTAAAATGGGTCGATAAACTCAAAAGCCAGCTGATGGCACTTCTATTTGAGCACGGCGAAGTTGGTTCCCGGAAGGACGCACTTCGCGAAATGCAGGGTATATGGCAAGCTATATATCGCGTTCTAGGGTTACGCAGCGATCTTGGAGACGAAGCGCTTAGATTTTCTGGCACTTGGACGCGCGATGCTCGCCCTAACAAAATTCTGAGTCAGGAAGACGCTGCCACGGAACTCACGTTGGCTGCTGGTTCGAAACTGCCTTCCATCATTCACATAGCGAAAGATCTTTTTGACGTTGTTGAGGCGGTCCAGGATTTAAGTGCGAATGTTCGATACAATGCTGTTACGCGAATTGCCCAGGCTCGGTTTGTGGCGATATCGATCCTCCTGCGAAAGTTCGATAAGCAAAACGAGGCTGAATTGCTGCAGCAATGGGAGCGGGTGATTTTTCGCGTCTACGGCCTAGGGGGCGCGGACGCCCGACATAAAGTGGGCGAGTTCGTCCGGCTTGGGCACGACATTATTCGAAAGACCCTCAAGCCCGCCGACATCAAAGCCCAGCTTTTGGAGATCGGTGAAGATTATCCAATCGATGACATCCTATATGGCCCTGAGTATTGGGACTATTCGTATGATGACTGGGCGGAGGAGCTGCGTTATTTGCTATTTCGATATGAAGAATATCTCTGCGAGGTCGCAGGAGAGAAAATAAACAAAGGCCAGTGGAATAAAATCTGGATGGTGGATCCATCAAAATCTATAGAGCACATTCAACCGCAAAGCTCTGGTGTGAGTTACGTGCATAACATAGGGAATTTAGTCATGCTCCCCCCCGGCCTCAATTCCGCGCTTGGTGCACGAGCTCCGAAGGAAAAGGCGCCTGAATATGTTGCTTCTGGGCTCAGGCAGGCGGCGAAGATAGGGACGGCGTTAGAAAATGGAAAAAAGTGGAACAAGGATGCCGTTCTCGCGAGGGCTGCGGATATAGAACGTTTCGTTAAGAGGGAGTGGGGCGAGAAGAATTAGGCTGTAAGGCGGGAGGCTCGAATACGCAACTTGGCTGCCATCGTGAGTCGCCAGTGGTCTTGTTGCCAATTTGCGGAGATGGAAAATCTGGTGCTGCGAGAGAGGATTGAACTCTCGACCTCTCCCTTACCAAGGGAGTGCTCTACCACTGAGCTACCGCAGCCGCTGATGGCGGGGCTTCTGCCATATCGAACCGGCAAGCGCAAGGCATCTGTGAAAGCCTTTGCCAGACAAGTTTCGCTGACATGGCGGCGCCACAATGCTAGCTATCCCCTTGAACGGCAGGCCCCGCCAGTCGCGGGTGGAACGGAACGATGAACGACAAGACAATTCCATCGAAAAAGGTTGGTCCGGCAAAAAAGGGCGGGACCAACCGCAAGGACCGGCTGGCCGAGCAATTGCGCGCCAACCTTATGAAGCGCAAGACTCAAGCGCGCTCGCGGCGCACGGGTGAGGCGGACCAGCGGCCGGAAGGCCTGGCTGCTGCAGAAAAAATGCACAAGGACTGACCGAAAGCCGCCACAGTGGGCGGTCACCTTGGCCAATGGGCTCAGAAATCGTATTTCTTGAACCAGGCCGGCCAATGGTCTAGACGGGCCGATATTCAGACTGACGAAAACCGGCCTTTCGGGCCGAGGGGACATGCTCTCATGGATCGCATCAGAATTGTCGGCGGCAACAAGCTCGCCGGAAGCATTCCGATTTCGGGCGCGAAAAACGCAGCCCTGCCGCTGATGATCGCCTCACTGCTCACCGACGACACCCTGACCCTGGAAAACGTGCCGCATCTGGCTGATGTCGAGCAGCTGATCCGCATTCTGGGCAATCATGGCGTCGACTATTCGGTCAACGGCCGCCGCGAGAAGCAGAATGAGGGCTATTCGCGCACCATCAATTTCTCGGCCCGCAACATCGTCGACACGACCGCGCCTTACGAGCTGGTGTCGAAGATGCGGGCGTCGTTCTGGGTGATCGGCCCGCTGCTGGCCCGCATGGGCGAGGCGAAAGTGTCGCTGCCCGGCGGTTGCGCCATCGGCACGCGGCCGGTCGATCTGTTCCTCGAAGGCCTGCAGGCGCTGGGCGCCGACATCGATGTCGACACCGGCTACGTGCTGGCCAAGACCAGGAATGGCCGCCTCGTCGGCAACCGCTATGTCTTCCCGAAAGTCTCGGTCGGCGCCACCCACGTGCTGATGATGGCGGCGGCGCTCGCCAAGGGCGAAACGGTGCTGGAAAACGCCGCCTGCGAACCCGAAATCGTCAACCTCGCGGAATGCCTCAACGCCATGGGCGCAAAAATTTCCGGCGCCGGCACACCGACCATTACCATCGATGGCGTCGAATCGCTGTCGGGCGCGCGCGTGCGCGTCATCCCGGATCGCATCGAGACCGGCACCTATGCCATGGCGGTGGCCATGACCGGCGGCGACGTGGTGCTGGAAGGCGCCCGCCCCGAATTGCTGCAGACCGCGCTGGACGTGATTGCGCAGACCGGCACCGAGATCACGCCGACCAATTCCGGCATTCGCGTCCGGCGCAACGGCGCCGGCATTTCGCCGGTCGACGTGACGACGGCGCCCTTCCCGGCCTTCCCCACCGATCTGCAGGCGCAGTTCATGGGCCTGATGACCATGGCCAAAGGCAAGTCGCGCATCACCGAGACCATCTTTGAAAACCGCTTCATGCATGTGCAGGAACTGGCCCGGCTCGGCGCCCACATCACGCTGTCCGGCCAAACGGCGATCGTCGACGGCGTCTCCAAGCTGAAGGGCGCACCCGTGATGGCGACCGATCTGCGCGCCTCGGTGTCGCTGGTCATCGCCGGTCTGGCGGCCGAAGGCGAAACGACGGTCAACCGCGTCTACCACCTCGACCGCGGTTTTGAGCGGCTGGAAGAAAAGCTCTCCAATTGCGGCGCGGTGATCGAGCGGATTTCGGCTTGACCGCACGGCAGTTGCTTCAGACAGACAGGCGTCTGGTGCTGCCTTCATTCGCTATCAACACTTCAAACCCGAGGCCCTAGCCTCGGGTTGAGTTTGTGTCGCGGTTGCACGGACCGGAAAGACCGCCTAACAGAAGGCTGAAACCAACTTTCAGGTGTGCATTCGGCATGGCAGCCCTCAAACTCATTGCGCTCGACGATCAGGATCTGAGCATCGTCTCGGCTCACGTCCAGGACGCCGTGATGAAGGTCTCGGATCTCGAATACCTGCCTTCGGCCAAGCGTTTCATATTGACCATGAACCGCTTCGTCTGGGAGGCGAAGTCCGGGCTGTTCAGCCAGCATAATGAGCGGCGCCAGGCGGTGTTGCATTTCGACCGCGTGCTCGGCGCCAAGACCAGCGGCATTGCCCGCGATCGGCCGGCCGAGGTGCTGTCGCTTCTGGCAATCAGCTTTATCGAAATCAGCAAGCCGGCCGGCATCGTCGAATTGGTCTTTTCCGGCGGCGGCGCGATCATGCTCGACGTCGAATGCATCGAGGCACGGCTTGCCGACATAGGCGGCGCCTGGGAAGCCACCTCGCGTCCGGTGCACAGGGTCTAGAGCATGATCCCAAAAAGTGGGTGCCGGTTTTTGTTGGACAAAACGGGAATCGTTTGTCCAGAGATCATGCTCCAACAAAGGGCTAGATGATGATGAGATTTCAAGCAAATCTCACCATGATCTAGACGCAGCCGATGGCCATTACGCTTATCCAGTCCGATGCCGGTTTCGCGCAGCGTTTCGCCGCCTTCCTGACCACCAAGCGGGAAGTATCGGAGGACGTCGACACTGCCGTGCGCGCCATCATTGCGCGGGTTCGTGCCGAGGGCGACGCTGCCCTGGTCGACTACACGCTGAAATTCGACAAGGCCGACCTCAATAGTCTCGGCATCGCCGTGTCGAAGGACGACATCGCGCAGGCCTACAAAGACGCCGATCCGCAGACGGTCGATGCGCTCAAGTTCGCGCGCGACCGCATCCGATCCCACCACGAGCGACAAATGCCCAAGGACGATCGCTATACCGATGCCGCCGGGGTCGAGCTGGGTTCGCGCTGGACGGCGATCGAGGCGGTCGGGCTCTATGTGCCGGGCGGCACGGCAAGCTATCCAAGCTCGGTGCTGATGAACGCCGTGCCGGCCAGGGTGGCGGGCGTCGAGCGCATCGTCATTGTCGTGCCGGCGCCGGGCGGCATCATCAATCCGCTGGTGCTGGTGGCAGCCGATATATCAGGCGTTTCGGAGATTTACCGCGTCGGCGGCGCGCAGGCGATTGCCGCCCTTGCCTATGGCACGCAGACGATCCGGCCGGTCGCCAAGATCGTCGGACCGGGCAATGCCTATGTCGCCGCCGCCAAGCGCCAGGTGTTCGGCACGGTCGGCATCGACATGATTGCCGGACCGTCTGAAGTGCTGGTGGTGGCCGACGGCAGCAACGATCCCGACTGGATCGCCGCCGATCTTCTGGCGCAGGCCGAGCACGACGTGTCGGCGCAATCGATCCTGATCACCAACGATCCTGCGTTCGGAAAAGCAGTCGAACAGGCGGTCGAGCGCCAATTGCTGAGCCTGCCGCGCGCCGAGACGGCGGCTGCCAGCTGGCGCGATTTCGGCGCGGTGATCCTGGTGGGGACCATCGAGGCCGCGCTGCCGCTGGTCGACCGCATCGCCGCCGAACATGTGGAACTCGCCATCGACGATGCCGAGGGCTTCCTGGCCAGGATGCGCAATGCGGGCGCTGTGTTTCTGGGACGCCATACGCCCGAAGTCATCGGCGACTATGTCGGCGGCTCCAACCACGTGCTGCCGACGGCGCGTTCGGCGCGCTTCTCTTCGGGCCTGTCGGTGCTCGATTTCGTCAAGCGCACCTCGATCCTGAAGCTCGGGCCGGAGCAGCTGAGAGCACTTGCGCCGGCGGCGATTGCGCTGGCCAAGGCGGAAGGCCTCGACGCGCATGGCCGCTCCGTCGCCATCCGGCTGAACATGTAGGCGGCGATGGCGGACGGCGATCAAACCCGCGCAAGGCTGATCGATGTCGAGCTCGACGAGTCGATCGGCCGTTCGACGCCCGATGTCGAACATGAGCGCGCGGTGGCGATCTTCGACCTGATCGAGGAGAACAGCTTTCAGCCGGTCAATGATGACGGCGCCGGGCCTTATCGGCTGAAGCTGTCGCTGGCCGAATCCCGGCTGGTGTTTGCGGTCGCCCGAGAGGATGGTGCTGATGTCGTCACCCATATCCTGTCGCTGACGCCGCTCAGGCGCATCGTCAAGGACTACTACCTGATCTGCGAAAGCTATTACGACGCCATCCGCTCCTCGACGCCGAGCCATATCGAGGCGATCGACATGGGCCGGCGCGGCCTGCACAATGAAGGCTCGCAGACGTTGATGGACCGGCTGGCCGGCAAGATCGACATCGACTTCGACACGGCGCGGCGGCTGTTCACGCTGGTCTGCGTGCTGCACTGGCGGGGTTAGACCTGACTGGGGCGCCCCGCTCGATCCTGTTTTTGTGCGGCATGAACGCCGTGCGCTCACCGATGGCCGAGCAGCTGGCGCGGCGCATGCTGCCGCCGGCCACTTTCGTCGCCTCTGCCGGCGTGCACAGGGGCGAGCGCGATCCGTTCGTCGACGCGGTGCTGGCCGAAGAAGGCCTGACGCTGGGCGAGCGCCAGCCGCGCTCGATGGACGATCTCGAGGACGATTATTTCGACCTGATCGTCACCCTGGCGCCGGAAGCCCACCACGCCGCGCTCGAACTCACCCGCTCGCTTGCCGTCGACGTCGAATACTGGCCGATGCCGGATCCGACCGATGTCGGCGGCAGGCGCGAGCAGATCATGGCCAGCTATCGCGACGTGAGAGAACGGCTGAAAGCGCGCATCAGCCGACGTTTTCTGCTTCCGGAGGTAAAAAACGCGGCGGATTGATGCATGTCGCTCAAAAGCGGTCCCGGTTTTGAGACAACGACATGCATAAAACGAAAGCTTGGAGCGCGTCGCATATGACGCGATCTAAGCGTGTTCACAAGCGCACGATTATCATATAGGTTCCGCCGAAATTCCGGCCTGGGCGCTCCAGGGCGCCGGAACTGCAATCCAAGCAAAGGTATCGAATGCCGAAGGAAGAAGTCCTCGAGTTTCCGGGTGTCGTGACGGAATTGTTGCCCAACGCGATGTTCCGGGTGAAGCTCGAAAACGAACACGAGATCATCGCCCATACGGCTGGCCGCATGCGCAAGAACCGCATCCGTGTGCTGACCGGCGACAAGGTCCTGGTCGAGATGACGCCCTATGACCTGACCAAGGGCCGCATCACCTACCGTTTCAAGTAACAGTCCGGCGCGAACCGCGATGAGCATCCTGCAGAAGCTCGTGCTTGCCTCTGGTTCGCCGCGCCGGATCGAACTGTTGCAACAGGCCGGCATCGAGCCGGACCGCGTGCTGCCAGCCGATGTCGACGAAACGCCGCTGCGCGCCGAACATCCGCGCTCGCTGGCCAAGCGGCTGTCGAAGGAAAAGGCCGAGAAGGCGCTGGCCTCGCTGAAAAGCGAGGAAGACTATGCGCCAAGTTTCGTGCTGGCCGCCGATACGGTGGTCGCGGTCGGACGCCGCATCCTGCCCAAGGCCGAGACGCTGGACGACGCCGCCAATTGCCTTGGACTGCTTTCGGGCCGTTCGCACCGGGTCTATTCCGGCATCTGCCTGATTACGCCGGGCGGCAAGCTGCGCCAAAGGCTGGTTGAATCCAGGGTACGCTTCAAGCGGCTTCCGCGCGAGGAGATCGACGCCTATGTCGCCTCCGGCGAATGGCGCGGCAAGGCCGGCGGCTATGCCGTCCAGGGTCTCGCCGGGTCGTTCGTCGTCAAGCTGGTCGGCTCCTACACCAACATCGTCGGCCTGCCGCTCTACGAGACGGTGGCGCTGCTTTCGGGCGAAGGCTTCAAGGTCCACACCAGCTGGCATACCGCGCGGCCATGAGCCTGGACGATAAGGTCACACCACTGCGCCCGAAGCGCCCCTGCCCCGAATGCGGCAAGCCGTCGGCGCGCGAGACCTATCCGTTCTGCTCGAAGCGCTGCAAGGACATCGACCTCAACCGCTGGCTGAAGGGCGCCTATGTCATCACCGCGCGGGATGACGAGGACGAGAGCGACGAGCCGAAGTAGGGTTTGGGCGGTGCCGGCCGCGCAATTCCACTTCGCCGACCTTACGCAATTGCTGCTTTGCCGGCGTCGGTATTGTCTGCGACAATTGCCCCGGAAAATCAGCGCTTAGGCGCTGGACAGGCCGGATTCCCGTGCTATAACCCACGCGCTTTCAAGGGGTGCCCCACGGCGCTTTCCTGAAATCCGGTCAGGCGATGTCTCGTTTGCCGGCGAGGCCCAGATAGCTCAGTTGGTAGAGCAGCGGACTGAAAATCCGCGTGTCGGTGGTTCGAATCCGCCTCTGGGCACCATCACCCCACCTAAGGTGTTGATGCAGCTGAAAAACTAGCAAAATTAAACAGTTAGGGCTACCCCAGTGCTACACACAGGTGTTACACATGGTCCTAGGTATGAGCCGTCCAACAAAACATCCTAAGACCGGCGTTTACTGGTTCCGAAAGCGAGTACCAGCGGACATAACCGCGCTGACGGGTCGCAAGGAAGCCATCAAGACCCTTGGTACAAAAGACCCCGTGGAGGCCAAGCGAAAATTTATCGAGGTGCTCGCTGAATTTGAGCGCGAGTGGGCGCGGATACGTCTCGGAGGCAGCCTCACACGAAGAGACGACCCGGACGGTGGCATTGGGGGCACCCCACGTCTCATAACAGACCGTGAGGCGCATGTTTTTGCCCAAACCGTCCATGACGAATGGATTGCAAGGTTCCGCGACAATCCGAGCGAACAGCTTCACTGGCACACGGATCTCTACGAAGGAATGTGGACAAAGTATCCCCTGCCCTCAGTTGATCCTGTTCCGGGCGTGGAAGGTATCGCAGATCCCATTCCGGGAAAGATGCCGATAGAAAACGTGCTCTGGAAGTCGATGCGGGCCGGGTGCGTCAGCCGGGCAAAGGACATTCTTGTTGGCAATAGCTTCAGCGACGATTCGTGGAGTATCGACAAGACGGCACGTGCAGTGGGGGCCGCCCTGCAGAGAGCCAGCTTAACGCTGGAAAGGCTTGAACGCGGCGAGTTTGAGCCCGGAGAGGAGCCCGAGTGGCTTCATCGCTCGGCATATACTCAGTCAACCGACAGTCGGTCGCGTAAGACGGCGGTGACAAAGCAGAGCACTAACACAGCGACTTTGACTGGGCTCGTGGACGGCTGGTGGAAGGAGAGCAAGGCAGCGGGCAGAAAACCGAGTACCTATGAGAGCTACAGAGATGCGTTTGCCTATCTTGCTCGGTTTCTGAAACACAACGATGCATCGACGGTTATGGCCAAGGATATTATTGCCTTCAAAGATCATCGACTGAGCACACCGTCGCCGAAAACCGGAAAGATAATTTCCGCCAAGACGTTTAAGGATAGCAATCTCTCGGCTCTGAAAGTCGTCTTCGGCTGGGGGGTCGCCAACGGTCTCGTGGGCCATAACCCGGCAGTCGGTGTGACCTTGAAGGTCGGAAAGCCTGCTCGCCATAGATCGAAGGGCTTTTCGGATGAAGAGGCCAAAACAATCCTTTCTGGCGCCCTATCTCATAGGCGAGGGCAGGAGAATGCGAAGACCTTTGCGGCGAAGCGTTGGATACCATGGTTATGTGCGTTTACCGGAGCTCGCGTAGGCGAATTGGCCCAGTTGAGAAAGCAGGATGTGACCTTGCGTGGCGGTGTTTGGGTCATTCGAATCACCCCCGAGGCCGGTACAGTCAAAACCAATGAAGCTCGCGAGGTACCCCTTCATCAGCAGGTGACCGACCTTGGATTCCCTGCTTTTGTACAAGAGGCTCCAAGCGGACATCTCTTTTTGAAGGTCGATCCGTCTGAAAACATCCGCGGGGCTCTGCGAGGCTTGAAAAACCGCCTCGCCGAATTCGGTCGAACCTTCGTGCCAGACCCGAATGTGGCGCCCAACCACGGCTGGCGTCACCGCTTCAAAACAGTTGGTATGGAAGCCGGTATCCCTCCCCGCATTCTAGACGCGATACAGGGTCAGGCAGCTCGGACGGTCGCCGACACCTACGGCGAGGTCACACTTAAGACCATGGCAGGACAAATCTCAAAATTACCCTTCTATACAATCGCGGGAACAAATGAAGAATCTGCCAACGATTAGATAGCAATCTCCTCGCCCGAAGATTCCGTCGCGGCCGCAGATATCTTTGCTATCGCCAGAAGCTTGCTAAGTCGGATGACTCGCTGCCCATTCTTTTGAACCGGTCCCGCGGCTTGCCAAGCTGGCTCGCCCGGCCCGTCATACACGATCTCGGCAAACTCAGGCGAAACCACGCGCAAGACCACGAGCCGGTTGCAGGTGTCGTAAAGCGAAATCGATTTGGCTCCGGTCATCTTGATTTGGACATCGCCATCTTTGTCGAAGGCATCATGCCCGGGGTGAGAGCCCGGATATAGGGTAAGTCCGAGCGCCTCGGCGGCGACCACCTCCCCTATCGATCCAACGAGATGCCCATCCGGAGTAAACTTTCGACCCGGATAGCAAGCCTCCAAAAGCTCCACAGCCCTGTAAATAGCTGCAACAGGTTCAGGCAGTTCCACTCGCATTGCCAACCTTCCCGAGATGCCGCCCGCCAAGGACTGAGCGAGAATATTTTTGCCACCCTCTTGCACGATACACAGGGCACACCCTAAATTCCATGCACAAAGAAGAAGCCTAGAAAGCCTTCCAATCAGATAGCGAGCTCGGCCTCCGGTAACGGACTGCCGCAGTCCAAGGGGGAACGGCCCCGCCGCAATTGCGGATCATCTGGTCAAATCCACACCCTTAAACCGGGAGTGGCGATGGTCAGTTGGTGCTTCGATCCCCATCTTCCTCGTCGTCGCTCTCAAACCGAGAGCGAAGCTATGCCAAAACCAAGCACTGGGTCGGATCAAGCTATCCTTGGTCTGATCGCGTTTTTTATCGAGCCCGACTTCCTTCATCTGGAGCGCCTGCTGCGTTTGTCCGACAAAGGAGGTGCGGAATGAACGCGCGTCCTTCGAAGGTGCACAGGGCACAGGCGCTGAAAATCCTGCCTCCGAACTTTGAAACCATCAATGCTTGCGCGGAATATCGGCGCGAGGCGTTGGCCGCGGCTCCGATCACCGATCCTTATCTCGCCGAAAAATGCAGCCCGAAGAAACGTTGCAACTCGGGCCTGTGCCCCCTGTGCATCCGTGCTCTTCGAGTTCGTTTGGTTGAGTTCCTAGACCAAGAGCGGCTGGACAAACACCAGTGGTTCTTCGTCACGGCATACATGCGGGGTTGGACGAAAAAGCCCGGCGATGTCCGAGCCTTTGGACAACTCGGCTCTCATCCCGCAATCAAGGCGTTCATCCAGCGGCTACATCGTGTGACGGTGCCCGAGCCACTGATGCTGTTCGGTGCAATAGAGACGGTCTGGCGCGCGAACGATAACAAACCAACAGGCAAGCCGTTTCATCTGCACTTCATGATAAGTGGGAGATCTGAGGATCAAATTAAGAAGGCCGCTCGCGGGTTCGACCGCGACACACTTGTACAGACTCCCGTGAGGGTCGACCCCGTCAAAGCGGGTTGGGAAGATTTCCGCGATGCGGCAACCTACACGGTGAAACAGCCCTTTTGGAAATACTCCTACTACGGCCTCGGTCCTAGAAAGAAGCGGCAGTTTCCAAATCGGCAAGAGCTTGGCGAACTGATCTGCAACCTCGGTCCCCATGGTACGGCAGGACGGCTGGTGTTCGCGGGGATGCAGTACAAGCACGGACGGTTCGAGCTGACTTCCAATGTGAAATCGATGTCGGCGAAGTCGCAAGTCGAAGATGGCTCAAACAACCCTGCCGATGCCGAGAAGAGGCCTCCCAACGAGGTTGTGGCGAACCTGATCGGAGCAATCGTAGCAACACTACGGGCTGGGAATTGTCGACCTACACGGCCTGCAACTGCAACCGAAATGAGGGGTGTGTCGATGTGCACACCACAACCAAAAGGAGAGTCTATCATGCCTACACAAGGCGCACTGCAACTGCCATGGAACGAGACGAGAGCAGCCGAAATTGCGAAAGCCAATGCTAAGCCGTCCGATGCAAACTTTTTGAAGCTCGTGCGAACTGAGGTCTCCGAGAGCACGGGCAAGCACGAATGCGTTTTGCGCTTTCGTACCCGAACCGGGGTGGTTGAGGCTGCGGTTCCCAAGAGTGAGCTCATCTCCTCTCACGCACTGCGGAAACTGTTGATCGACAAGGGCGCTATGTTGCCACAAAATTTCGATCAATGCCGGGAAGCTATCCTCAGCAGCGAAAAGGGGCGCATCGTGACGATGGCGGCCTCCACTGGCTGGCGCGGCAACGCTCTCGTCACCCCATTTGGAATCTTCGGTGACAGGGATGCGGTGAAGAACGTGCGCCTCGAACGGGGCGCTGAGATCGAGCGTCGTACTTCGGGCACTGCCAAGGAGTATCTTGCGGGGATCAAGCCCTTCTTGGAAAGATCGCCGGTCCTAATCCTCGCGTACATTGCCGGATTAACTCCCAGCTTGGCATCTCGTATCGGGCTCAAGGATTCCTTTGCCCTGAACTTGATGCAGAAGACGTCTACCGGCAAGACGACGGCGCTCTTCGTTACGCAGTCCCTTATCACCGCCTGCGATCATGAGCGCCAGCTCTTTAACTTCAATGATACGCTGGGCCTGCAGCAGGACCTTCTGCCCATGCGCGGAGGCATTGCCGTGCCGTATACCGACCTCAAGAATTCTGTCGACGAGGGAAAGGCATTTGCACACAAGATTCGTGCCTTGGTCTTCGCCTCGTCATCCGGAAAGGCCCGCGGCCGTAAGGGTGAGGTCACGCCGCCTATCCCGGCCTTCTCGATCCCCATGCTTTCGAGCGAGATGCCAATGGCCGAGCTGTTCCGCGAGAACGGCATCAAGTTTGATGGTGGCGAGGGTGTGCGACTTATCGAAATCGAAGTGCGTCCCGGCAGCGAGGGTGGCATCTTCATTCCTGGCGAGGGCGAAACATCAGCTCAGTTGCGGGCCGATCTCGTCAATCATCTTGCGGTCCAACATGGAACGGTCCTGCCATTGTGGATCGAGTTCTTGTCGAAGAAGAGCATCGAGGCGGCTGCGAAGCACGTCAGCGAAGCCAGACAGCGGTTCATGGCAACAATTTCCGCTCCGGAACCGCATCAGGATCGCATCGCGCAGCGCTTCAGCCTTTTGGCGGCCGTGGGCGAGATCGCTTCCCGAAAGAAGTTGATCCCGCTTAGCCAGGATCAGGTCACGTCAGCGATCCGGCAGCTCTACAATTCGCGGATCGCCGCAGAGATGACAGCGACCGGAAGGGAGGCTGAGCTTTGGCCTCTCTTCTTCGAGCGCGTAGCAGCCAAGAACTTGTTTCCAGCGGCTAAAGACGGGGTCGAACCAAGGCATCCTGAAAAGTACAAGAACGGCTTCCGTCGCCGCGAACAAGGGCGGACGCACCTTTATGTTACCCGCGCTTGGCTCGACCAGCAGGTGCCACACAAATGGTTCGTGGAGGAGAAGCTGATGCCACGCCTCCTGGCGTCAGAAGCCACTCGCAAGGGCCATGGCGGGGGCTGGACGGCACGTGTGAAGCAGGCCGGACTGCCGGAAAACAAGCGCTATCTACGCTTTGACCTTGGGAAGCTTCGCAAGCTTGAGGCAGACCTTGGGTAGGCGTTTGCTAACGGGGTGCTGGCATCTGCGCCAGCGCCCCGAACATCATTGCATCCTCTCAAGTAGAACGATGGCCACCCGGCTTGCTACCCCTCAAGCCGCAATTTCGATACGGAATTAGCTGGCGACACAACGAAGTATTGACCGGAAAGGTGCAGAGTGGCTGCTTGTTTGTGGAGGTCGAAGCCAGATGGACGTTAAAGAACTAAGGGAGTTCGGCGAACGAGCCGCCAATGTTTCCACCGTCGGCCAAGTCAAGGCCACCGCAGCTGCCGCCAAGCGCAAGGGGCCGAAGGACTATGCCTTCTATGGTGCTATTGGTCTTCTCGGGTTCATCGCGATTGGATCTCTTGGCCACATCATCAAGGGAATGCAGCGCGCGCCGGGGGAGAATGCTTCTGCGGCCACCCCGGTTGAAGACAAGTACGACGGCGGGTACCTGACAGAGCCTTTAGTGATAGATCGGCCGGGCGAGCCACAGGCGACCTATGCGGTCCGCAAAGTCACTTACGAGGGCAAGGGTGTCGTAAACGTCCTGCACTCCCGCTACAGCAGTCAAAGCGGAATGTGGTTCACCCATGCTCGATACGACTGCAATAAGGGAACTCTCTTCACCCTTGCCGGTGGCGAGACTGCGACAGCCGAGACAAGCAGGGCTGACTACGATTGGAGCTTTCTTGTAGATGGGTCTTCGGCCACGCAGGTCGCTCGATTGGCTTGCGAGAGAGTCGGGCTGAAACTGCACGTATCGAGCTAAGCGACCAGATCTCGACCATTTCTGGAATCTCTGAACTTCTACTAGGGTGAGAATAACAGCCTAAGAAGTCTCTTTTCTACTGCACAAGCATAGGGGCGGGCGTGGTGGAAGCTATCAAAGCTCGCCGAAGCTGCTGCGGTCTGCCGGTTTATGCATGGAGCGGAGATCGACAAGCTGTGTGTCGCAGGTCTAGAAGGCAGAGAGGTTTTGAAAGACGTCGCTGCTCGATCTGTTGCGACCATCCGGAAGCAGGATGCAACCCGGCTTCGTGCTTTGATCCGAGCTGTTTGGCTGAGAACTTCCCCTAGGCGACCTGAACCCTGCGCCCTCGCTTCAACGCGGGGTTCTCGCTGTTGAAACTCCTCGCCAACGCAAAGTCAGCCTGCTGGCACACGACGTAGCGATAAGCATACGAGGTTTGTAGGGAGTTGTAATAATCCATATTGGCGTCGTTCGATGAGACAGGGTAGCCGTCGGCAGCCGCCGAAAGCAATTCCTCGACTGGCCTTGCTGTGGCGTTTGCCGCATCCAGAAACTGCCTCATCCCGGCTGCTGAAAGTTGACCTTTCATTAGGCGCGACACTGCTTCGGCCTGCCTAGCCTCCTTCGCTCGCTTGTGGGTTTCCCTCAGCCCTTCAATGATCGATGGACAGAATGCGCATAGCATAAGGTCCGATGCCAGCGGCATGTAGATTTCAATGCCTTGAACGCCTAGGCCGAGGTTGCCACGCGGGCCAAAATCGCGCGCGTTGGCAAGGCAAACTGGATTGTCACCTAGATAGAAGCTACGCCCCGGCGCGGGCTCGGCCAGCACGAAATCCTTTGCGGCGATAATTTGGGCATGGCCCCCGATGCTGCCCTGAATGCTCAGAAGATGTTCCCTCTTGAGCCTGTCCTCGGTCATAGGTTGCCAGTCTTCCCACCCGCGAACATCCTGCATTTTCCCGCCACTTTCTTCGACCTTCTTGACGAGCGCCTCCTCGATCGCCTGCCATTGATCGCGGGTGGCCTTTGTTCTCAACAGTTGAAACGCCAGCATCATCGCCAACGCGGCCTTCTGCTCGGGGCTGTTGTCGAGCCGTCGGTCTTTCAACACCTTTCCATAGCTTGGTTGAATCTGGTGCTCGGCAGCACAAGCGATCGGCTCAAAGGAGGCCAGCCATTCAATAGAAGGTGAAATCGTTAAAGCGGCGCTCGGGCATCATGTTTCGAATGGACGTGACGAATGTCTTCTTCCGGTGTGCGTATCGAATACCGAGACCCGCTCGTTCTTCTCGTCGGAAAGGAACTGGCGCAGGATGAACTTAGGAACGTAGTGTTGATTCTCGACCGCCATCCATACAATTTCGCAACTCGGTCTCCCGCCAGCCACAAATCGCAAATCGCAGTTGAAAGAGCTTGTTCTGAGCGCACCGTCGGATAGTTGGTCCCATACGCGACAGCGGGTCCTGCATCGGGACGGTTATCGTTGTGTCTCCTGCGGCATCCAGTTGAAATCGGCGAGCGCAGACATTCACCACCTGCTCCCCCGCTCGATGGGTGGAAGCGACGAAATGTCGAACTTGGTGTCGCTTTGCGATGGCTGTCATGCGAGCCATCACCCGAACTTGGCAGGTGGCCTCGCGAGACGGGCGATCGAGAGATGGGCAGTGCGACTTGCCAAATGGCTAGACCGTGAGGGAATCGTGACCGAAACGACGGGCAACTTCGGACCCGCTCTACGCCTGTTTGGGCTGGAGCGATTTCGTCACGGTCAGTTGCCTATCGTTCTGGCTGCGCTTTCGGGAAAATCCGTGTTAGTCGTCAGTCCCACCGGTTCCGGCAAAACCCTATGTTTTCAGCTTCCCGCGGTGCTGAGGCGTGGGGTCGCCCTTGTTGTTTCTCCCTTGAAGGCGCTGATGTCCGAACAGGTGTCCGACCTTCTGGCCAAGAAAATACCGGCAACGTTCATCAACAGTGATCTCAGCCGCGAAGAGAAGGAGACCCGCTTTTCTCTGCTTGGCCTCAAGGCCATAAAGCTCCTCTACGTAGCGCCGGAGCGGTTCTTTGTTCGTAGCGACGCCGAGCGCAACCAGCTAAAGCGGAGCGAACCGTCCTTTTTGATCATAGACGAGGCCCATTGCGTTGACCGCTGGGGTGAGGACTTTCGCCCCGAGTACGGGCGCTTGCGCGAGGTTCGGGAAAAGCTCGGTGCTCCCCCAGTCTTGGCTTTCACCGCTACCGCTGGAAAGGAAATGCAGGACCGAATTCTCGCCTCGCTTGGCATCCCGGACGCGAAGGTGTTCGTCCGCGATGTGGATAGGCCAAACATCGCGATGTTGCGACGGCATTGTAGATCTGAACAGCGGGCGCAGGAAATAGCATCCATGCTGGCGCTGCCCCACTTGAAGGGGCAGAAGGCGATGATTTTCGTCCCTACGGTAAAAGTGGGGGACGAACTGCGGACTGCTTTGTCGGCGATGGGGTTGGACATCCCATTCTATCATTCCAAGCTGGGAACTCCATGGGAGAGGCAGGAGCTCGTGAAGCGCTTCTTGGGGCAGAGCCGCCCAGTGGTCGATCAGATTGTCTGCACCAACGCCTTTGGCATGGGCCTCGACGTTCCTAACGTGCGGCTGGTGGTGCACTGGCAACAATCAGCATCTGTTGAAGACCTGTTGCAGGAGTTCGGCCGCGCTGGAAGAGATGGGAAGCCGTCGGTCTCGGTCATGTTCCACGACGGAAAGGGCCGAGGTGATACGGGACGCCTCAAATTCATGGCCGAGATGACTGTCTCGAATGCACCGGGGGATGAACACCAAAGAGCGGCCATGCTGGAGCAGCGCAACCAGAACATCGATCAAGTGGCCGGGATGCTCCGCTCGACTTCTTGTTTTCGAAAGTCGATTCGCAACTATTTTGGCGATAGCGGGGGACGGCACAGACCGAGCCTTGCAGAGCGGATCCTCGAATGGGTTTTTGGAACACGTCCGCCGACAACCTACCACACCGCTTGCTGCGATAGCTGCGACTCCGCAACAATCAAAAAGCACGGCGCGATAGCTTATGTTGCACGGGTCATGGGAGGAGAATTCTCGCGTTCAGGGCGAAAATGACGATCGATTGCGCTCAGATGACGGAACCCGGCCTCTCCCGCAATACAGTATTCAGTGTAATATTAGTGATCTCTTAAGCACTTCTCCACAATCGGTACTTGCCCGACTTGGCCCGTTTTGCTAATGAGTCCGTACAAACGGGGGTTTGGATAATGTCGAAGCGTAATTTCCTGTCACCAATGGCCTTGTCGGCCACGATGATTCTCGGCGGCCAAGTTCAGGCTGCAGTCCTTGTCGAATCGGCAAATCAGCCTTCGGCCAAGCTGGCTGAAGCTGGCACTGTCCCGGCGGACCTCGGCTACGGTGAGGTGCTCGACCGCTCAAATGGTACGGACGTTATCATGGCGTACCACACCAGCCATTCGAGCCATGCCAGTCACGGGTCTCACTGCTCTGGCTACAGCTATTGTTGATGGCGGACACTTCTCGCGATAGCGAGCTCGTCCAGACTGCCCAAGTCAAGTTTGATCTGTCAGTCTTCAGTCTCGACTGTGTGAAGCGCGCAGCGTATCGGGTAACCGGCAACGCTGCGGTTGAGATCACGATCGAAGGCGGCTTCGCAGTATGCATGATCAGCTTCAGCAAGGCGGCCGCGCGAACTTCGGCCGACGCAGCGGTAGAAAAGCTGCGGCTAGAGGTCTTGGATCAGGACCTGCGTAGCAGCATCGCCGCCGAAACCGCCACGGTTAGAAACGCGGTACTGGCGCTGGCGTTTTCCAGATCGGGCCTACAGTCCGATGACTAAGTTTGCTCCGGCAACTGAGTTCCAACGACCGTTGGACGACACATATCAGCTCGCTTACTTCCGTTTTTCCCAATTGGACGACGAGCGGTATGTGCTGACCAACCAAGCGGGCGAATATCTGGTATTGCCGCGCGCCGTGCTCGCTTCGTTTGTCAAGCACGAGCTTCCCAGCACACACCCTGCCTACTCCCGCCTGCGCAGTAGGCAGTTCCTCTTTGATGCATCCTCCAATATCGGCAAGGAGCTGCTGGCGCTGAAGGTTCGGACCAAGGCAAAAAGGCTGGAGAACTTCACATCGCTTCACATAATGGTCGTATCGCTGCGTTGTGAGCATTCCTGCCCCTACTGTCAGGTATCCCGTCAAAGCGAAGATCGTTCAGCCTTCGATATGTCAGAGCAGACTGCCGAGAAGGCATTGGCGCTCATTTTCCAGTCTCCAAGTCCGGCTATCAAGATCGAGTTCCAAGGCGGCGAGCCGCTTCTGAATTTCCCGTTGATCCAACACGTCGTGCATCGGGCTGAAGCGATCAACAAGGTCGCCGGGCGCTCGCTGCAATTCGTTATCACGACGAATCTCGCTGTCGTTACCGACGAAATCTTGGAGTTTTGCCGGGAGCACAGCGTCCTAATTTCTACGTCGCTTGATGGTCCGGCCACTCTTCACAATGCCAATCGACCGCGCCCGGGAAAGAACAGCTACGAGTTGGCCGTGGCAGGCATCCATAAGGCCAGACTAGCTCTTGGCCATGAGCGCGTAAGCGCGCTTATGACGACCACCAAAGCCAGCCTTCCATGTGTCCGCGAGATCATTGACGAGTACGTTCGGCTAGATTTCCCCGGAATATTTCTTCGTCCGCTTTCGCCCTATGGTTTTGCCGTCAAGACAAAATCATACGCCGCCTACGATGTGGACCGCTGGCTCGACTTCTATTTCGGCGGGCTGAACTACATCCTCGAACTGAATCGGAAAGGCATTCCCTTCAAGGAGTTCTACGCGGCCACCATCTTGACAAAGATGCTCACGCCTTTCGAGCCGGGATATGTGGACCTGATGAGCCCGGCAGGCATCGGTATCTCCGCCGTTGTCTATAACTATGACACCAGCGTCTACGCATCCGACGAAGCGCGCATGTTGGCTGAGATGGGCGACAAGACATTTCTGCTCGGGAACGTCCACGAAAACACTTACGCGGAGATTTTCGGGTCTGACGCTCTCCTCGATCCTATTGAGCAGTCCTTTGCCGGGTCCGCTCCGATGTGCGCCGAATGCGCCTACGAGCCTTTTTGTGGGTCTGATCCCGTATTCCACACTGCAACGCAGGGCGACTTTGTTGGCCTCAAAACGCGGTCAGGATTCTGCAATCGCAATATGTCGATCTTCAAGAGGCTGATCGAACTCATGGAGAGGGACGTTACCGCCCGAGAACTCTTTCTAAGTTGGGCGAATTAGGATGTTGCGACTGAGTGGCTTCGCTGCGTCAGCAAGCGTCGGTGATTTCTCTCAGCGAGTGGCACTTAGGCTCGTGACGGGCCAAGCGGATCAAGCGCCCGACCGGGATCATGATGGGTATCTTTTCAAGGGGCAGGCGTCTCATCCGGATTGCCCGTGGGTTGTCACCTTTGAGGAGCATCGGCCGGAGGCTGAGCGCCTGTTTTCAGACCGACGACTAGTCGTTCTGCCCCGCGAGTTCGACTACCTCAGCGAGGGAGACGTTATCCGCTTTGTGCCGGATCGGAAGGCAGTGCGTGTCCTGTTCAGAAAGGATGCCAACGCCAACTATTTCCTCGTAACGGAGCGGTGCAACCACCTGTGCTTGATGTGCTCCCAGCCACCCAAAGACGTTGACGATCGCTGGTTGGCGCGGGAGATTTTGGATGTGCTGCCCTTGCTGCCCTCAACGACCCCGTTTCTCGGGATTACTGGCGGTGAGCCAACGCTGGTGGGTGAGGACTTTTTTGACATTTTGTCCTCGGCTCGTGACCATCTTCCTGCGACGCCAATTCATATTCTTTCCAATGGCCGGACGTTTAAGGACAAGGCGTTTGCTGAGCGGTATCAAGCAATTGGACATCGCCGCCTCTCGGTCGGCATACCGATCTATTCCGCCGACCCGGAAATTCACGATTACGTGGTTCAGTCCAAGGGCGCTTTTGACGAAACAATCCGCGGAATCATGAACCTTAAGTCCGTTGGTGCTGAGGTCGAGATACGAGTTGTCGTTCACAAGCAAACCTACGAAGGGCTCGCTGACCTGTCCGATTTCATTTTTAGGAACCTGACTTTTGTCGATCACGTGACGTTCATGGGCCTTGAGATCACAGGGTTCACGCGGGCAAACATGGATAAGCTCTGGATGGACCCATACGACTATCGCAGCGAGCTGCGGGCGGCCGTCCAATATCTCGCTGCGGCTAGAATCAATGTTTCAGTCTACAATCACCAGCTCTGTCTTCTTGACGGCTCCATCCATCAGTACGCAAAACGCTCGATCAGCGATTGGAAAAATGAATACGCCGAAGAGTGCGGCGGCTGCTCCCTACGCAATAAGTGTGGCGGCTTCTTTTCATCCAGCAGCCTCGCAAAAAGCTCTCACATCGCGGCGTTCCAATAATAGAACACCGACGTGCATCGGGACTTTCACGAAACCTGAGTCAAAAGCTAAGGCCGTCCAATGCGAAGCTATTTGAGAGACTCTCTCGCGCTAATTGTCATCCTCAACTTCACGGCAGCGTCAATCGCAGATGATTTCAATGCCATTCTGTTCGGTCATCCAGTCGAAATTTACGGTGAGACCGAGGAGACGATGCATCTTGACGGAAAGCCGACCACTACAGACGGTAGGCTCACAATCGACGAAATCGCAATTGTGAACGGAGTTCCAACATTGGTCGGCAACAGCCTGTCAGGCGGCAACGCTTGCGAAGGATCACCCTTCATTTCTTCCAAGGCTGGGTTTCGAGAACCTGATCTACGGTGCTGACGCGGGCGGGCTTTGATGCGACAAGCGGGAGGCCTCTTATGGTCGTCGGCTTGGCGGCAATAAGGATGCCATAACGGTGGCGACGGCCGACAATACCTGATGCTGACACCTGCGCGCCCTCCATTTTCCGATGGATATCGGATTGAAAATCCTGTCGACGTTCCTTTTCAAGTGCGAACGGCTTTCAGCGTCTTCAGTGCATCATCGAGGTCTAGGTACCCATCCAGCAAATCCTGTGTCCACGTGGGCAAATCGGTGATGGATGGCAGGGTTTGTGCCGCTACCACACCTTTATGCGCGGCCTCACCCCGAAGGGTTGCGAGCTGATCGACCCTCGACAGGAAATTGGGCGAAAACACTTTTATATCGACACCAAGGTACGACAGCAGCTTGAACTGGTACTTGTAAGAAATGCCGTGGTTTTGCTCGATTGACCTCTGATAGATCTTGTGGCCACGGTCTAGCGCAAGTGTCAATTCAGCCCGGCTAGACAGCTGCTTCGCGCTAGAGATATGAACCCCAAAGCCGGAGGCACCGACAAGCTCGGCTACGGTCGTGAAATCCCTATCCTGCTTGGTGAAGGTAACGTACGGCAGCAAACAGAGGTGCTTCCCAACTCTGCCTAGCTTGTTTCTGGCGGTGAATGCGTCGAGCGCATGATCCGCGATTTCGCTGCAGCGTCGCTCCAAATAGTGTTCGCAGGCCGCATGGGTCATGACGGCGTAGAAGGCGATGCCGTCCTTTTGTGCTTGGGAAAGCGACCGACCGGGCGAGGGAGGGGTCGGCAACACCGCCACCAGCTGGTTGAGCCTCTTTCGCAAGGTCCTATAAACCCCCGAAGGCATGTCTATGCTCACATAGGGATGAGATTCGAAGGGAAGTGACGAACCGGCCCCAGCATTTCTGCTAGTTCTGCGCCCCAAATCGCAAACCGATCATTGGTCGAAAGCTGTGTTTTCGTGGAAAGTGTCAGAGATCGAAGAAACGCCTGATGGCCTTCGCAGAGGAGCTGGAACTGCGCTTTTACGTCCTCCTTGCGTTGAACAGCTTGGGATGCGGTCCTCTCTTCCGAAAAGTAAAACATCATGATGTCCATGACCGCGCGATTTCGGGTCAGGGAAAAATTGTCCCCGTTCCAAACTTTAAAGGCGTCCGGGCCGAAGATTTTGACGGTCGCGTCGACGGACATCTCCAGATTCTTCCATGCATTTGTAAGCATACCGCCCGAATCTGCCCAATTGTCTGTAAAATACTTTGTAATATTATCAAGAAACTGCTTCATGTTTCCATTATACGAAGCAGAAATGAAATAAAAGGCAAGAAAGCGTGTCGCGATCTCCATGTCTCTCATGCGGAAATCCGGGGTCTTTTTGAAAATGTATTTCATGCCCTCTGATTGTGTGGTGACCTCATCCAACCACTCGACAAAATCACCGGGGTAAAGTGCGCGTCGGAGCTCCTGCGGTGAGAGCGTGACGCTATTCTGATTCAGTCGCAGGAACAGCAAGTAGAGCAGCTCCTTGGAAGCACCGCTCTTAATTACGGTCGTACGGACGGTGTGGGACTGGAAAGCGTCTACCGACCCCTCAAGGTCAAGCCGCCCGAGCATGGCGCCATAGGTTAATCCATCCAAATCACGCCTATACTCGCAACCCTTCAAAACGAGAGGCTGGTCGGTGTCGAGGCAGAATCGTGCCAGCGAGTTAAGACGCTGTTTGCCATCGATTACCGCAAATCTTCCGGGCGTAAGTTCAGCGAGTACGATTTGTGGCACTGGTAGGCGCAGGAACAAACTCTCGATGAACTTGGACATCTTGTCTTCGGTCCAAGCTACCCGCCGTTGATAATTTGGCTGTAGGTCGATCTTTTTGCGCTTGAGTAGGTCGGCCAAGACGCTGATCGTCCAGTCCGTCGGCGCAACCACCATTTCAGTGAAGTCACGTGGCCTTATGGACAGGTCCGACTCGTCTATGTCGCTTACAGCATCGAGCGCGTCGTCATCGTCCAAGGCCATTAGAGCCATCCATGTGTAGGAATTCCTCAGCGACTCCATGTCCCACAGATTAGATTGCTTGCCAACTGCTGGGGTTCGCTACAAGACCACGTGGCCATTCGGCGCAGTGTATGAGCACTGCCGCAAGAAGGAGGGTCGCTAACTGGCCCCGCAATACGGCTCGTGGCCGAACATCATGCGGATCTACCGCTACTGGGCGATGGTCTCCCGGAAATGAGAGAACCGGCGTGAGCCCGCTGGCGAGGGACCAACGGTTGATGTATCGTGAGGTATATTCCCCGCCGAGCGAGTTGGCTATGCCGTATATGGGGGACTTCGATGCGCAGGCGTCCCGTCGTTTGTGATTTGCAGTTTAAACGTCGCGAGCTCCTTGTTGGGATTGGCGCGGTCGTAGCTGGAGCCGTTCTTCCGATTAAAGCTATGGCGCAAGATCCATTGACTGTCGGGGTCGCATTGGGCTTGGCCAGCGCTGTGCTGGACATGATGAAATCTTCCGGCGACCTCGAGCGCGAGCTTCAGGCCATCAACCTCAAGCTCGACAGGATACTGGAAAATCAACAGGTCCTCATTAGGGCGTTGGGCGAAATTGATGGCAAGCTCACCGACATCCAGAAACAAGTGAGCAGCGTCCCGTCGGAGACCCTTGGGCTTCAGCTTGTTGTCGAGAGCAGGCAACTTGTAAGAGCCATCTCATTGGCTATTCGAAACGTCAAGGAGAGGCCGAACGAGACGCGCGCTAAGGAAATCTATCTGAGCACACGCGATGACCTCTTCAGATCAACAGGGCTGGTATTGGCGGCTGTACAGGAAAGTGAACGGCCCCCGGGCTTGATAGCAGCAGCCAAGGATCACCTGACGGCCTTGATTGTCCTTGAAAGGCATGAGGCCGAATTCGGGGCAACGCTATCTGAAAGTGATGCGGGTAGGTTGAAGGAGATGGTCCGAAATACCCTTTGGAGCCTGCAGGAGATGGCAGGCCCTAAGGGGGTAGCTGTTCGCCTTCAAGACACGACGAACAGGATTGACAAGTCCATAATAGCAATTAAGACCAATCCCGTCATGCTCGAAACTGTTCGTGATGACGATTTTGGGAATCGAAGTATCGCCCCGGTTGGTAGTTCTTCGAAATTGACTGGATATCTTTGCGCATTAGCGTACGGAGGACCCAATATCGCCGAGGTCCCGAAATCGACAATGGATTTCGTCACAGATGTGTTTGTCGCATTTGGCGGGCGCAAGCTTTACAATACGGTGGTGCATAATAGACGTGATGTCGAGCACCATACGGTGATGATCGTAGCTCCGGTGATTGTGGATTCGCCTTCTAGGACAGACGGTTGCCGCAATTTGGCGCCGTTTAATGAGAACGGATGGCCTTCGGTGTTGATTGAGCTCAAGGGGTTGCTTGATACCTACAATGCTCTAGCCGCCATCGAAACACGGCTATTGGCGTTCCAAAAGGTTGCGGCCGATGCAGCAGTACAGGCCCAGTCTCTTAACGATCGTCTAACCAAAAAGGCTGGCAAATGAGACAAAGCCATGTCGGAACGACCGTGCTTGCGGTCGCCTTGAAACTTTTCCTGTTCGGTTTTGCGGCTGCTGAGGCGAGCGAATGGCAAGATACATCCTTGGAGTGGGCGAAAAAGGCCGGGGACGCCGGAAGCAAGGTCGCTAAGTTGATCCGCGAGCCATCGCCTTTCGTCACGGCGCTCAATAAAGTCTACGGCAACGCAAAAAAGCTCAAAACCGTTACGGACAAGACCTTTGTTTCCGACAAGGATCTTGAGCAACTCGACACGGACAGGCGGACGCTCGATCAGGTCGAGCCACCACTTCCGGAGTCCCTAAATAGCCGCGCAACTTATGAGAAGATTGCTGGCGAAACTGACGGCACTGTTCAGGGTGGCCTCGACCAGCTGGACCGACTGCGGGAAGCGTCAAAAACGCGGAGTGATGAGATCACTAAACTGAAGAGCGATCGAGAGAAGGTGGCGGAGCTCGAAGGACAATATGGCGATGCCGTCGTCACCGCTGAGAAACTCAGCAAGGAGAGTGACAAGCTGGTCGGTGATTTCCCGATCGAGTTTACCTCGCAGCTAGCGACGGGACAAAGTTTCGGTCTGAGTTGGCTCACCTATAGCACCGAGGTGATCCCTGCTTTGCAGGACCGCCATGATGCAGCGAAGGCGGCAGTGGCTCGCTATGATACAGTGATCGCGGCCGCCGAAAAGGACCTGAAGGGGTTTGACGCAAGCAGGGAATATGCCGGAAAAGTTTGGACCGAGGTTGCCTCCAGTGTGACAGGGCTTGATCCTACGGCCATAGGCGGTCTGAGTTCAGTCCAGTTGCAGGCTATGGCGCGCGCGATCGCCGAAGGCAACGCGGCGACGTTAAAGGCTGCTGAGGAGCTCCGTAAGGAAGCGGAAGCGATAAGGGAGCACAATGCGAGCATCAGCAGAATCCAGATGATAGTTAATCTCGGCAGATTGGGATTAAGTGCGGCAGACAATTCGGGCAACAAGAGTGCGGAAACGTCGGCTACCCCCAACAGCATTCGGATTGATCCCCCTCCGCAAATGGACACTTCGTCTACCCCCAACAGCATTCGAATTGATCCCCCTCTGCAACCGGACACTTCGCCTACGACACAGCCGACGGTGACAGTCAGTCCGCTTCGCTAATGCGCGAGGCAATTATTACCTTAACGCGCGGCGCGACTGACGAGGTTCGAACTCATGCCCACGAATCCTGCCTTGGAGGCCGACAAATGAACTTCAGGGTATACCCCGGCGTGACGTAACCAAGATCCGAGCGTCGAGCGTAACATCGGAGTTGACATCGACTATTTGTGACAAGGTAGCCTCGGGCCTAAACCTTGAGGTGACAGGCCATGGCTCGCATTGGTTACGCTCGCGTCAGCACCGCTGACCAAGACCTCGAAACGCAAGTCGCCAAGCTGAAGGCCGAAGGGTGCGGCATCATCCGATCGGAGAAAGTCTCTGGGGCCAGCCGCGATGGCCGGGCCGAGCTGGCGACCATCATCGACTTTCTACGGCCGGGGGATGAACTGGTTGTGACACGGTTAGACCGGCTCGGCCGCGACACCCGCGACGTTCTGAACTTGATCCACGACTGCGAGCAAAGGGGGGCGTTCATGACCGTCCTGGACCCGCACGTATCAACGAGAGGCGAAATGGGCCACATCGTCCTGACCGTGCTTGGAATGGTTGCACAGATGGAGCGCCGGTTCATCAAAGAGCGGCAGCGGGATGGTATCGAGCAGGCCAAGCGGGATGCCGTCTACAAGGGTGGCAGACGGCGCGTGGATCGGACCAGAGTAATAACTCTGCACCACGGTGGTCATAGTGCCACCGAGATAGCAAAATTGCTCGGGTGCTCTAGGATGCAGGTATACCGGATACTTCACTTGAACGCCGGTCCAGATGGTTCCGGTTGAGAGCGAGCAAGCAGCCGTAAAACTCGATACGCACTTCTCCATTGTTCTAGGCTAGTGACCGGCGGCTAAGTACGCCTGTCCAGTGGTAGATAGCCCACGAAGTTGTGCAATCGTCTCCCGCACAAGGGGCACCATTTGGCCTACGGGAGCCTTGCCTAACGCAATGGCCTCGTTGGTAAATTCTCTCAACCGCCATCCATCAAGAGAACCGCTCTGAAGGGCTTTGGGAACATCATATGTTTTCATGATCGCCTTAACATCCTTCATCTGATCGACAATATCAGGGTCCTTTTCGCACGTAGGAAGGTCCGAGAAGCATTGGATCAATAGCCTGATATCACTCCCTTTAAGAAGGCGTTGGCGGAGGTCACCGAATAAAAGACCGCTCGCTGTCTCGTCTGACGTAGTGGCGTCGGGTTCGATCATCCATAGCAATGAAGTGCTTATCGCCTGCCGCCCATCCAACTCGCTCAAACTGGAATTGAAACTCGGATCCGACAAAACACCATTCAGTGTTGGCGAAAGGCGGTCTTCGAATATCAGCGCGCGGCGAATTGCGTTGGGCTCATCGCGCATTTTATCGACAATGAGGTCACGCAACACTTGGCTCGTTTCAGGTTTACCTAAATACTCCAAGAATGCCTTGTAAGAAATGGCGCTCGGGCTGACCCCCTGTAGAACACTCCACGTCCCGCGTCCTCCACCAATTGGCAGCGATATTTGGAAGCTGCCGACGCGCTTTGGCCCAATGCGCACGTCGTAAGTGAGGATCAACGTGGAAGGTGAAGGAATCCCAATGACTGCGCTAAGAACGCAGACATCTAGTTCTCCGAAACGCACGTCCTTGGACGCAGAAAGATCGTCGGAAATGAGCAATCCTCCGCCCGCTAGGTACTGGGGAAGCAAGCCCTTTGCCCAATCCTTTCCCCAGACATAGACGGGCGTACCAAAACCCTGCTGACCCTTCAGTTCAGGCCAAGGCACAGTTGAATCTGGAAAGCCTCTTCTATGACTAATAAACTCTGGGCAGATTGACGGTGTCGAATTCTGGCTGGAATGCGTTTCGCTATCGATCACCTTCTCGGCCATCACCTCCAGCCTTGACCGCAGCGAGGCCTTGAACGAAGTGGTCACTGCCTGTCTTCCGTCCGTATAATACTTGACAAGCTTGTCGATGATATCCTTGCGGCCTTTCTCCTGAACGTCCAAGGGCTGTGTGGGCTTATAACCCTGAAGGTCATCAAAAAAGTCCGCTAACGCCATACCAGACTGAAGAAGTTCCTCCACGTTTTTGAGATGTTGGGCATCCGAAGTGCCCGAAGGGTTCGCCTCTATCGCTCGCATGAATGCTTGCGATGCCGCAGCCCAAAGAACCGGATTGCTTAGCGGGTCATGGCCGCGGAACTCAACGCCGAACACCTTCGACGTAAATTCGCGGTACCACGGGAGCAGTTCATGCCATGGTCGCTCTGTTGCGGGAGTCAAATCCTTGAGCGAGCCCTCCTTAGAAGAAAACGGCTCCATCGAAACCTGAAGGGTAGCGAATGTCCGTAAGTCAGCTAGGCACGTGAAAAGATCGGGCGCCAGCGCCGAGGCCCCTCCCGCTACAGCTGCCGACGTCTCTGCGCAGCTCTCAGAATTATAGTACAGTTTTTCTGATCCAACATTCCTCAGCGAGGCCTCAGCGAATTTCGAAAAATAGCTAAATTGATTTCGAAATTGGTCAAAATCACCTCTCAGAAGAGCGATTGAGGTTTCGATGTTGACGTTCTGATCTTGTATGACGCCAATTTGCTCAATCATGAAATCCATCTTCGCGTTCACAACAGCAAAGTTTCGGCGCAAAAAATCAACGATTAAGTCAAGTTCTTTAAGAATTGCCTCCGCTCCGGGATCCGAAGCTTTTGCGGTGAGGGCAGTTATCATGGTTATCGCCACACCAATATAATTGTAGGTAGCCGCCTCTGTATCTAATTCTTGCATTTCCTGATCGTATTGATGACTCAGGAGCTGAGACTCAAGTTTGTCTGTTATCTCGACGACAGAGACAGCAGCGTTGGCGATAGCGACTCCTTTGATGATCGCCTCTCTTTCGGCCGGGTCATTCGATAGTTGTCCCAACAAGGCGACGATACGGAGAACGGCTCTAGCAGAATCGAATGATGTTATCCGAGCAGAACTGGACGTGTCGCCTGTCACCCCGTCAAGTGACCGAGATGCGTCGCCTAAGAAGGCATCCACATGACCCAGCATTGCGGTCATTTTCCCAGATAATTGTGGATCGACCGTTAGCTTTGTCGGCGGCATACCGTTTTGGCTTGATCCGATATTGTTTGCAATCTCTTCCTTTTCAAATGAAATTTCAGGCGAAACTTGAGTTGAAATGACAATATCTTGCTTCTCGTCAAAGGAACCAATAAAAGCTACTTTATTGTCGACCTTCATGGCTATCTCGAAGGGAAGACTCTTTTGGCTAAATCCGAGATAATTGTTCGAAATCCTCTTAGTTACATTGTATCCGACGGAGCTCTCGTCTTCAGACGCGTACCCCTTGAGGTCAGCGAGAAAAAATATACTGTTTGCTTTGCTGATGTACTGTGCTTTAAAATCAAAAGGCTTTGCGATCAAATAATCTGGGAAATACTTAGATCCAGTCATCAAATTTCCTACGCTGGCTGCCGTCTTTGCGGTCGGGTCAGGGACAAAGGCCATAAGCTTAAAAGCCGTGTTCAGTACGTCCTTGTCCGAGGGAAGACCGGTACCGTAATTGTGGAAAACCTCCATCTGTTTGAATGTTTCGGCCACAATCTGGTCGGCCGTGTATGTCGGGTATAGGCGCATTAGGTCGTAACCTATCGAGAGTGCTACCGTAGCATCCGTCCTTTTCGTATCTGTGGAGAGTCCCATACCAACCAGCCACGGCCGTAGGTCTCTAGTTTGCGTTTGACCCTCGACACCAGCTGTGAACAGAAACAGGATTGATATCGCGATTACAAAAGAAGCGCGCTTCATGGGAGACCTCTCTAGAGGACACTCTTGCGATGGCGAGTTTGTATCTAAACCCCCCAAAGGTCTAGGCCTTGTTGTGGTGGGCCGGTGATTAGCCTGCGGGCGTTCGACGTTAAGCGACGCCATCTGTGCTGGTATTTTTAAGGGAAGTTGATAGAGGCTTCTAAACACCTAGGAGATTCACTATCGGATGACGGTCCGAATGCACACGTGATAGATATGCTCGCCGCGATCATTGATGTTCCCCTTGATGTTACAGCCCACTCTACGCACGGCGACGGAGGTCGTTGACGTGCCGGGATAGTGAACATTTGGAAGTGAGTGCCGGGTGTCTATCGCGACATAAGCGACGGACGCGGTGCCAAGCAGCGACAGAGAAATTGGAAGGCGAGCGCGGAGAAGCGAATGCCACCAAGGCCGCCTTCGCCGTCTGACCCATGGCTGAACAGAATTGCCCATAGCCATCTCCCCGAGGGGAGAATGCTTCGATCAGGCGGAAGAGTCTAGAGAAGGAAGAAAGCACTCTCCGGCTATTCTGCACTGTCCTCGTCGCTTTCGTCGGGAGGGACTTTATCATCTGGCGCCGCTGTTTTGGCTCCGGCAATAAGAGACCAATGCTATCAGCGAATTATTAGTTCCAATGTGGACCTCCATGATCGTCGAAAGCAAACGCTGGGTGCTTCAAACCGATCAACTCATTGTCGAACGTCACGGTGATTTTCTTCCATCCATATCCTTCTGGCAATTTTTTCACTACACAAAACAAAGTTGGGCGTCCATCAGCAAAGTGCGACCTCTGTATATGGAGATCGTCCGGAACCTCGACGCCCCTCTTTCTAAGTAGACTCCTATCTAGAAGCACCGCCTCAACAAATTCATGTCTTAAGTCTTCTCTCAGCTGATAGATCTCTTGAAGCAGCTTTTTAAATGGCTCCTGACAAACAAAATCGACTAGATGAGACTGGAGTTCCTTAATCTCGTTATCTGACATGACCTTCATAGACCACTCCTCAAGGGACTCCGGCGGTCACGCAAAGCTTATTGCCGTAAGAGGCGCAAATCCCTCTTTCATACTGACCGCCGGGCGTTGCGGACCACCTTTCCGCATAGATAACCTTGGGGTCTAACTGGCCCGCCGGAGGCGGCTCGAAGACTCTCATGGAGAAGCGCAACTCATTAAGTGACGCCAGCGGAATATTACTTCTTGAATAATAATCTGGATCCTTGAAAGTGTTCGCTAGACCTTGCGCGATACTAACTTGCTTATTGGCGTCGTGCTCGTTCGCCATTATGTCGGTTAGAGCATCAGACACCTCCTTCGAAGCAATAATTACCGCCAGCCGGTCGAATTGTGCTTTAAGTTCGGCTGGATCAACTGCCATGGTGTTCCCTGTCTGCGCCTCAGCCTCTCCGATCATTTCGAAGATGGTGCTTGCTGGCAGCCCCAGCACGAACAAGGAACGCAAAATTTCTCGTCGGCTTAAGATACCGGCTTTGAACTGATCAACTGCTTGTTTGCATTCAGACGAAAGCTCTTCCATAGCTTCCTCCACTTCGTCATTCTCAGGTCGGGCGCAAAATATGCGCCTTGGCTGATAGAAGCGCAAGGACCTGACAGCTAAAAATGCCATTGCGCCACCAAGCTGCAGGCCCGAACAGCAAGCCACAGTTTTCCGCTACAGGGAAGTTACTGGTGAGTACGACGGCTGACGAAAGCATCGCTATCTCGGCACATCAGCGCGTGAGCTAGTTGAATGTGCCCGCCGCGGCTCTTTTGATCGAGCCTGCCAAGGGTGCTCGTGAGCCATCTCCACTTTCTTCTGGCAGAAAACCGAAAAAAGCGTAGCGGGAGCTGGCGGATATGCCCCTGTGCCCTGTGCAGGGAGAACATCAGTACTCCTCCGGCAGCATGACGGTCATCACCCGGATAGTGACGGCCGGGTCGGAGGCGTCAGGCGACAGGTTCGCCAGAGCGAGGTCATAGTAGTCTATTTTGAAGAACAACTGCCGATCGCCGACGTGCAGTAGAGCGCAATCGTGCTGGCTCCATGCATCGTTGCTCTCGTCGAACGCGTCGAAGTTGGCGATGGCCAGCAGGATGGCGCCGATCTCTTGGGCAGGCAGTGCAGCGACACCGGCGGTCATCACCATGCGGCCGCCAGCGCCGGTCTGGCGCAATTGGTCGTTGAGGGTCCGAATACGCGCTGTTCGGTCAGCCGCCGATAGCCGACCTACGCGCTCTTTTGAGCATGTCATTGGGTAATTCCTTCGAATGGATGTCTGGTTGAGGGGTGACGGGCCGGGACGAACCCAGCCCGTTGCAAGACCGCCTATTTCTTCGCCAGCTGGCGGGGGTGGATCAGGCCGAGCTGGTAGTAGCTGCGGTCTACCTGCGGGGCATCCGGATAGTCCCTGAATTTCAGCGTAAAAATGCCCTTGGCTTTCGCCTTCATGATCCGGGCTTCAAAATATCCCTCGTCGGGTCCTTCCGATGCCAGCACCATGTCGCCGACCGCCAGCTTGCCCCATGGGTCAGGTGAACCGCTATCGCCTGAACCGGCACCTTGATCGCCGTCGCCATGGCCCGCCACCGCCTCAGGCGAGCCCGCTGAAGCGTTTTCGGGGCTGTCGGCGGCCTTGTCGTCGCCCGACCCGCTGTCGCGCTCGTCAGCGACCCCCGCAAGGGCAGCAATTTGGGTGTACACTTCCCCTTTGACGAATGGCACGAAAGCCTTGCCGCTATCGAACAGCTTCCCAGCCGGAAGGCGCATGACGATCTCGGACGCTTCGCCGGGCTCGACGCGATGCGAGTGCATTCCCATCAGCCTCGCTGCGCTTTCTGCCGCCTCGACATCAGGCAACATGAAGATTGAGGCATGAGGTTTGCGGGCGTCATCACGGCCGAAAACGATGAGCGACCGCGTGGTTTCGGAGGCGACACTCATTGCGCAACCTCCAGATATGACAAAGGGGCCAGATGGCCCCTTTTGGTGTGTTTTGCTGGTTGCCGACACAGGGTGCCGGGTCGGTCTGTCATAGGCATATTCGAGCTCCTGTTAGGTTCTGGCCCAGCCGCGTCAAACGGCGCAGCTCGCCACAACCAGCATACAGGATTAATTTCCTATTGTCAACCAGAGGTTGTTGGAGCGCCCGGCCATCGTGATTGGACGTAAACTCATAAACGCGGAATGATGGGGATTTCGATAGTGGACGGTTGGGTCACGCTTTTTGAAGCGTAAACCAGACCAAGGAGTCTCGTTCCGATCCGTTCATCCCATAGCCGACCCCAATCCGCGATAAGCCGCTCCTCTGGTGTGACTGCGCGTCGATATTCCACTAACCTCGATATGCCGCCGTCTTCCGTCTCAACATCTGCATGGGTCATTTTCGGAGTTCCGTCCGAAAAGCGTAGATACATGAACGCAAAAACAATCAGGTGCCGCTTTCCCAATGACGCGACACGCTCGTCGATTCTTTTGACCGCAGACTGCACTGCATTGAAATCAGCAATCCTTACCGCTCGCTCAAGCCGAACGAAGTCCAGAAAAACCAACTGATTTGTGATCGTTATAAGCCCGTCGGGCGTCCTATCGACGCCATGGGAAATCAGTTTCTGCTTGACGAATCTATAGATCGAACCGGGCATTCACAGCGTTTACAATGTGAACTCCCGGGTCCGCTAGTGGGTTGAACGCAATAGGATTCGTCGCCAACTTCTGACGTTACTTCCCAACCCAATGGGCCTGTCTGCCGGAGTGGCCAGTTGCTGTCCTAGAACAGCGAGCCCTGCGCCGGAGCGGTGAGTTGTTCACTGTCTATGGCCCGACCGATCAGCAGAGCGAAGACCGGGCATGTCAGCCGCCCCTCGACTGGCGGAGTAGCTCTTGATTGGCCCGCAGTAGGTCAAGATAGCGCTGCTTGGCTGCGGGTTCCGCGAAGCAGTAGAAGCGAAGAAGCTCTTGGCTATTTTCTTCATAGCCGTGAAATGCGGGAGCTTCTTTCGTTGCCTCGCTGGTAGCCCGATCGAGGGCGAACCGTTCCTTGAAGGCCGTTCCCTCCAGCGAACTCGCGACCGCTACCCTTTCCATGTGGCCGTTACGGAAGAGGTAAGACACTTTCGATCGATGGCCCTCCGGGTTCTCGCTGATTGCTTCCAGAACGCCATTACCGGACTGATCTGGGCAGTTGACGGAAATGCGGAGAAAATCGCTGTTGGCAAACGAGGCCGAACTGACGCACGTCGCCAAAAACAGCACAATCGCACCCGGCACTACACTGAAACTCTTCGTCACTCTAAGCAGCTCATGAACGGCGGTCACCTCTGACTTGGTGTTTGTTGGATGAGTAATGACCATCCTGCGACGGCAGCTCCAAGTCAAATGGTGCTTTTGCGCAATTCTGACGCGCCATCAAGCGGAAGACGCTCATAACGATGGAGAGCGCTTCGTCACGATGCTAGGCAGCCTTCCTTTTTCTGAAGGTGGCAGCCGTCTTTGCAACACAACCAACCAGAGGCAATGAGCGGGTCTTCTCGTAGCCTAGCGCATACATTTTTTGGCCGACAAGGTAGCCAGCAGTCACAGTCCCCTCGTTGTGAGGGCCGTAATCCTTGCCGAGCTTCGCCTTTATCAACGGATCGACCGCTTCAAGCGGTGGGCGGCCCTTAGCAGAGGCGTCTAGCATCTTCTCGACGTTCTCGGGATTGTTGATGACCACCTCCATTGCGCGATAAGCGGGGTCGCCGTGGGCGAGCGACTGGTCTTTTTGATAGGCCATTCCAGTTTCTTTCAACATTTCAATAATGGCTTCCGCTTCCGGGCCACCTTTTCGCAGACAGTTCTTGTAAATTTGAGCTCGCTGCTCAAGCGTCATCGCTTTCAATTTATCGACGGTGTACATGTAGAGCCCCTCACTCGAAAGATTCGTATTCTTTTGGATCAACCAGCTTACGGAGCTGAACGCCAATGTTCATGCGCTGTTGGCCGGGATTTAGATTGTCGTAGCGCTTCTGGATGCCATATTTCTTTGCAACTGCGTAGAGCCGGTCCAACACAAGGGTGCCATCCGCATCCCGAACCTGCTGATTAAGCCACACGTTGAACGCGCTGTTCATCGTGTTCTTTATCCATGCCTCGCGCTGCTCTTTCGTAATTTTCATGACTTGCCGAGGCTCGCTGCCCTCCAAGCGGTAGGTGGTGCCGCTGGTGAACAGGCTTGGCCGTGTAATTCGCAAGGCTGAGCGGTCGGGCTTATATCCAAGTGCCGCCATCACTTGCCGCACCATATGACCTATCATCTGCTTGACGCGATCATCGGCGACCTCCTCCCCGAACTCTGCAACCAGTCCCGCTGCCAAGGGTTCAACCGCTGCCCTGTCCAGAAGGGTGGCCGTTTCCATGCGAATGAGGTTGTCGCTGCGCTTCAGAAACGACCAAAGTTCCTTGCCAAGGTCGGTTTCTGCAAGGTCGCGAAAATTTTGCGGCACGTAGCGTAGCTGCCCTAGATCTGTGCTCAAGTCACTCTCCATTGTTGACACGTGTCACATATACGTCTCTAGACGACACCTGTCAATAGTACATGCGTTCACGTGATCCTCTCTCGAGAAAGATTAGCTGGTGGCGCGAAAAGGCTTGTGGAACTAATCGTTGTCAGCGATCGCCCTGCTGATCAGATGGCTACGGATGATCAGCGATAGAGTCACTGGAGTTCAGCCCTCCACGCTGCAACGGAGGGCCCAGAGTTTCCTGAGTTGGTATTTCGACTGCTACTAGACCTTTATCACACAGCAGTGCTACACAAGCCGCATTATTTCGGTAGCCCCTGCCGTTGATTTTGCTCGGTTTTCTCTGCGCTCTGCCTTTTCCGCCTCTGGGCACCAGTTTTCTCTGAACATCAAGGGCTTGACTTCCTGGCGCCGCACCGACGGATTCCTGATTTCGGCCTGCCGGCTGTGCCGGCAAGCCTGCGCAACCGAGTTATGAACTTTCGGGGCGCACGGTCTCCACGCGCAGCGAGCCGGCTGGAAGCGGCTGCAGCAGTCCGGCTTCCGGCTTCGTCAGACTGAGCCAAGCCGCCCAATCGCCGGGCCGAAACACCACGACCTGCCGACTGTGATAGGGCGCAATATCCGGTCCAGGCTCGGTTGTCAGCATGGTGAAGGTTGGCGGCTTGTTGCCGGCAGCTTCACGCCAAAGCCCTGCGATGGCCATGAACGGCGAGCCGTTGAGCGTGAAGCGATGCTTTGCCTTCGGATACTTCGTGCCCGTGAACTCGAAGAAGGCGGATGCCGGAACGAGGCAGCGTTTGCTGCCGGCGAATTGCCTGCCTTCGGAGCGGAAGTTGAACACTGGTCCGCCTTTCGGTCCGGCCGGTGGAAATCCGAACGTCATCGACGTCAGTTCGACAGCGCCGGCGTCGCCGGCGGCGCGCATGATCGGGGCCGGATCATTGATGCGGATGTCATCAACCTGCGGCAGGTCAAGTTCCGTCTGGTGGGTCGGGATCTCGAGTGCCAGCGACTCCAGCATCCGGCAATATTCAGCCCAGAGAATATGCTGCTCATAGTCGTTGCACATGGAAGGCTCCCGACCGGTCTGCCAGTTTACGTTACGCAAACAAAGAGGCGATGGAAAGCCGTGGCCGTTCAACCCTCGCGGTCGCGCTCGACCAGTATATCGGCCTCGATCGCCGCATTGACGAAGGCAGCGCGGGCATAGTGCGCCTCTTTCAGGCCTTCGAGAACGCCGAGGCAGGCCTTGCGGGCGGCGACGTGATAGCGGCCCGTCTTCGCGGGCCAGCGGTTCATCAGGATGTCGGCGGCCTGCGCCACGCGCTCCACCTTGTAGATCGTGTTTCCGGACCTGCCGAGCGCCACGCGAACCGGCTCATCGACATGCTGGTCTTGCATGCTTCCCCTCCCGAACGCGATCGCGAGTCAATTCGGCATGCACTGAAATGGTTCCAGAAACGAAAGAAGCCCGCCGGCCTGAGCCAGCGGGCTTTCTGTTGATCAGCAAGTCTCGCGCTCAGTGGAGCTCTATATCAAGTCTCGTCAGTGGATGGCGGAACGTCAATGGTTCCGCCGCCACCTGACGTAGGCGAAGCAACATGCGCCGCAAGTTTGCCCTTCCGGTGCAGGACCGGCTTTTCGTATACTTTTTTTCATTGAAATATGCCCCAAGGCCCAAACGCCCGGCGCAACCCGCGCCTCCATCAGCCCAATGTCAACCAAATACGAAAACCGGCGCAACGCGAATGACAGGCTTGCCGCGATAGGAGATGGCGGCGTCCAACATTTGCCGCCCAATGAAATCACTTTGCGCGCATCGGCCAAATGGCGGATTTGATTTGCTTGGTGATCCCGTCTGCCTAGGGCAAACTGCCTGCCGGGGCTGCAGGAGGAGAAATGCGAGCACGCGCAGCTACGATCGGCGATCTCGAAAGTGTCTTCCGCGATCTGTCCACGCGGATGTCGGACGAGTATGTGGCCGCCGGCAAGGACAGCAAGGTCGCCTACGACAATCTGATGATGAATTTGAAGGAAGGCCGGGCGCTCGCGCTGGTCGACGGCGACAAGACGGTGGCGATCGTCGCCTGGCACGAAAACAGCGACGCCGCCGACACGCTGTTTGCCGCGCAGGAGGGTTTCTTCAGCGCCGCGACGGTCCGCTTCTGCAGGCGCCACATCCGCCACATTCAGGCGCTGGCCGGCAACCTGCCCATCCACTCGCGCAGCTGGCTGCAGCGGGCCGACGTCGGCAAATGGTTCCGTGTCATCGGTTATGTCGAACGCGGCCGGGAGAACGGCGCCACTGTGTTCGAATTGCCGCCGGCACGGGGAGCGTCAGCTGCGCGGGCTGCCTAGCGCTGGGCACCCTCGGATGCCATCACCGAAAAGCCCACCGCCAGGATGGCGATGGGCCGATATTCGCCTGCGATGGGCTCATATCGGGGGCTCAGATATTGGGCTGATCGAGTGCCTCGAAAATCACCCGTTCCAACGAACCGAACTCCTCTTCGATCTCGCTGACCTCAAGGCCTAAATGCCGAGCATCCAGGGCAGCTCGCGTGGTCAGGGTTCGAGCCGTTGCCTTGTTGGCAGGCAGTTCGCCCGGCAGGTGCTCGTGGATCCAGCCCTGCAGGAAATCAACGCCGCGCTCGCTCATCGATTTATCCCTTCCTTTATCTGGGGATCATTCACCCAGAATGACCCCAGAAGCGACGATCTGAGCCGTCAGGCTGGTGAGCCTGCCTCGCTTCACGAGCGTCGGTTTTTCGTAGATTCTCTTCATGGCGGTGCCTTTGGCGACAAATCGCTCGTCGGCAACAACGTCTCTCGCGGGGCTGCGTTCCATGGCGGGCTGTTGAGCCCGACGCCCTGACACATCGTAATTGAGAGCAGCCGCGCTCCCGCGAACTGGTGATGTTGGTGCCGCGGCAGGTTGCGAAGCCAATGCGGGGCGTGGCATTTGTCGATGCCGATCATTGGGATGGCAAGCAGGACATGGCACGGCCACCAGACATCGCCCAACACCAGGCCCCGAGCGCAGGCGTCAGCCTGAACCGGGCGCTTTCCAAACTCGGCCTGTGTTCGCGCAAGCAGGCCGAGCTGCTGATCGCCGAAGGGCGCGTGCAGGTTGGCGGCAAGGTGGTGCGCGATCCGTCGCTGCGTGTCGATCTCGGCCGCGACCGCATCGCTGTCGACGGCGAGCAGATCGTCGGCGAGGCAAAAGTCTACCTGATGATCAATAAGCCGCGCGGACAGGTCACCACGCGCGATGACCCGCAGGATCGTGGCACCGTCTATGACTGCCTGGTGGAACTGGAGTTGCCTTTCGTGTCGCCGGTCGGCCGCCTCGACAAGGCCAGCGAAGGCCTGTTGCTGATGACCAACGACACGCGCTGGGCCAACCGCCTGCTCGATCCGGCCTCGCATGTCGCCAAGACCTATCATGTCCAGATCGGCACCGCGCCCGACGAAGCGATGCTGGCGCGCTTTCGCGACGGAGCGATCGTCGACGGCGAACTGCTGACCGCAAGTTCGATCGAACTGCTGCGCAGCGGCGGCCGCACTGCCTGGCTGGAAATCGTGCTCGACGAGGGCCGCAACCGCCAGATCCGCCGCCTGCTCGGGGCATTCGACATCGAGGTGCTGAGGCTGGTTCGGGTGGCGATCGGCGGTTTGCAGCTCGGCGAGCTCGCCAAGGGCAAGGCGCGGCATCTGACATCGGAGGAATTGGCGGTGCTCGCGCGTTAAGAGGCAGGCTTGCTGAGAAACACTACTTCTGGTTCCACCTGCGTATCACCGGCTCGCTCAGATCGTGCTCATAGCCGAGGATGCTGAGGCTCGCGGTATCAAGCACGAAGTGCGCACCGCCTTCGGGTGGCAGACCGAGCCAGCGCGCGGCCAGCACGCGCAGGAAATGCGAGCTTGAAAACACCAGCACATTGCCCTCGATTGCCCGCAGCCCGGCGATGATCCTGACGGCCCTGGCACCAACATCCGCTACCGACTCGCCGTCGGGACAGCCGTCACGGAACAATTGCCAGCCGGGGCGCTGCACAAGAATCTCCTTGGTCTCAACGCCCTCATAGGCGCCATTGTCCCATTCCTGCAGGTCGTCCTTCTTGACGGCAGCAGCGCCGAAGCCGGCAAGCGTGCAGGTGCTGAAGGCTCGCTGCGACGGGCTCGACCACACCGCCTGGAAGGACAGATCCTTGAGCCGGTCCGCCACGCCGCGAGCTGCCGCCTCGCCCTTTGGCGTCAACGGTATGTCGGTGCGGCCGGTGTGTTTTCCCGAAGCGCTCCACTCCGTCTCGCCGTGACGGACGAGGTAGATTTCGGGGTACGGATTGCTCATGGGCCGGCCTTTCGGTTTTACGTCCGCACCCTACCCGGGAGGGCCCGGCCAGCGCCAGCCGCGTGCAGGCGGAAAAGGAAAGGCCGCAACCGAATCGGCTGCGGCCTTGTGCTCAAACGTCAGTGCCCGGAGCGGTCAGGCGGGCTGCAGATCGCCCGACAGCGCCAGGTCGGCTTCCTCGGACAATGTGCCGGCCATGGCGGCGGCGAACTTGGTCTGGTCGAGTTCGCCTTCCCAGCGCGCCACAACGATCGTCGCCACTGCATTGCCGACGAAATTGGTCAGCGCTCGGCATTCCGACATGAAGCGGTCGACGCCGAGGATCAGTGCCATGCCGGCGACCGGCACAGTAGGCACCACCGAGAGCGTGGCGGCCAGCGTGATAAAGCCGGCGCCGGTGATGCCGGCGGCACCCTTGGAGCTCAGCATGGCAACCAGCAGCAGCAGGATCTGGTCGCCATAGGTGAGCGGCGTGTCGGTCGCCTGGGCGATGAACAGCGCCGCCAGCGTCATGTAGATGTTGGTGCCGTCGAGGTTGAAGGAGTAGCCGGTCGGGATGACCAGGCCGACCACCGAGCGGTTGCAGCCGGCGCGCTCCATCTTGGCCATCAGGCCGGGAAGAGCGGCTTCCGAGGACGAGGTGCCGAGCACCAGCAGCAGCTCTTCCTTGATGTAGCGGATCAAGGCGAGGATCGAGAAGCCGTTGTACCAAGCGACAGCGCCGAGCACGACCAGCACGAAGAGCAGCGACGTCAGGTAGAAGGTGCCGATCAGAAAGGCGAGGTTGGCAATCGCGCCGATGCCGTATTTGCCGACGGTGAAGGCCATGGCGCCGAAGGCGCCGATAGGGGCGGCCTTCATCAGGATGGCGACCAGGCGGAAGATAGGCGAGGTCAGCGCCTGCAGGAAATCGACGACCGGGCGGCCGCGCTCGCCGACCAGAGCGAGAGAGATGCCGAACAGCACCGAGAAGAACAGCACTTGCAGAATGTCGCCTTGCGCGAAGGCGCCGGTGATGGTGTCGGGGATGATGTTGAGCAGGAAGCCGACGATGGTCGTGTCATGCGCCTTCTCGGTGAAGGTGGCGACCTTCGAGGGGTCGAGCGTCGCCGCATTGATGTGCATGCCGGCGCCCGGTTGGACGACGTTGGAGACGACCATGCCGACGACCAGCGCCAGGGTCGAAAAGACCAGGAAATAGATCATCGCCTTGCCGGCGACACGGCCAACCTTTTTCAGGTCGGAGACGCCGGCAATGCCGGTGGTCACCGTCAGGAAGATGACTGGCGCGATCACCATCTTGACCAGCTTGATGAAGGCATCGCCGAGCGGCTTCAGCGAAGCACCGAGTTCGGGATAGAAATGACCGAGCAGCACGCCGGCGGCGATCGCCGTCAGGACCTGCACGTAGAGATGACGGTAAAAGGGTAGCTTGCCGCCCGGTTCGGCGGCAGCGAATGCTGGCTGCATGACGTCCTCCATGGCGCCCCGATCGAAAGCTCGACCTCCCGGGGCAGTTGTTTTCCGCAGCCTTGCGACTGCTGTATCGGTGATAGCAACTGCCGTGCCAGACTGTGCGGCATTACCGCAGCCATTGATTTTGTTGGGTATTCGACCGACCGAGCTGGTGCCCCGCAACCGCAAGTGCGGACATCCGCATGATCGAATTGTGCTTTGTGCGAAATCATGCACAAATAGGGGATGCTGCAACGCCCTGCCGCGGTCCTGTCGCCGACGCCCGAGCAACTCGGCAAAAGCGCGCGTCGCGCCTGGCTGCTGTTTGCGGCGATCGCGCTGGTGATCGTTGCCACGGCGCTCACCGGCGCCGGCTTCTACGCGCGCCGCGCCGAGGTCGCGGCACTGGCGGCGCAAGGCCGCACCGATGCCAATCTGAAGGTAGCGTTGCTGCGCGCCGTGCTGGAAAGCCCGCGGGCGCTGCCGCTGCTCTTGTCCGAGGACCAGCAGGTGCATGACGCCCTGCAGAACAAGGGCGCTGTCACGATCGACGTGCTCAACCGCAAGCTCGAAGGGCTGGTCTCCGGCACCAAGGCTTCGGTGCTTTACGTCACCGGCGTCGACGGGTTTGCGATCGCCTCCAGCAACTGGCGCGAAACAACCAGCTTCGTCGGCAACGACTATGGCTTCCGCGCCTATTTCTCCGGCGCCATGCAATCGGGAACGGCCGAATATTTTGCGCTGGGCAACATCAGCAAGCGCCCGGGCCTCTATATTTCGCGTCGCGTCGGCAATGCGGCGGCACCGCTCGGCGTCGTCGTCGTCAAGATGGAATTCGACCAGCTTGAAGCCGACTGGCATGAGGCCAACCGGCCGGCCTATGTCAGCGACGACCACGGCGTCGTGCTGATCACCAGCGTGCCGTCCTGGCGCTTCATGACCACCGCGCCGCTGGCCGGCCCGGTGGCTGCCGCCATCCGGAGCAGCCAGCAATTCGGCAACGCGCCGCTGATCCCCTTGCCGATCACACGCCCCGAGGCATTGAGCCCTGACGTGTCGATGGTGCATGCGATAACACCGGGCGGCAGCGATGCCGAATATCTCAGGCTTTCGACACTGGTCCAATCGACGCCATGGCGGCTCGATTATCTCGTGCCGGTCGAAGCGCCGATCGCGGCTGCGGTGCGTGAGATGCGGCTGCTGGCGCTGGGCGTCGTGGTGCCGTTGCTGGCGCTGGCCGGCTATCTCCTGTGGCGCCGTCAGTCGGCGCAGATGCGCATCGCTGCCGAACAGGCAGCGCGCATCGAGCTCGAGCGCCGCGTCGTCGAGCGTACGCATGACCTCAGCCTGGCGCGCGACCGGCTGCAGGCCGAGATCACCGATCACCGCAGCACCGAAGCCAAGCTGCAGGTCATGCAGCAGGAATTGGTGCAGGCCAACCGTCTTGCTACCCTCGGCCAGGTTGCCGCCGGCGTCGCGCATGAGATCAACCAGCCGGTGGCGACCATCCGCGCCTATGCCGACAATGCCCGTGTGTTCCTGGAGCGCAAGCAGACCGCCTCGGCCGAGGAGAACCTTGGAGCGATTGCCGCGCTGACCGAGCGCATCGGCGGCATCACCGAAGAGTTGAAGGTCTTTGCCCGCAAGGGGCGCACGGCAGCCGAACCGGTCGAACTGCGCGGCGTCATCGAGGGCGCCGTGGTGCTGCTCAGAAGCCGCTTTGCCGGCCGGCTGGACGCGCTCGATATCACGCTGCCGCCGGTAACGCTCAAGGTGATGGGCAACCGGCTGCGGCTCGAACAGGTGCTGATCAACCTGTTCCAGAATGCGCTGGAAGCGCTGGACGGGCGCGACGGCGCCAGGGTGCAGGTGTCGGCCCAGGAGACGGCCGACGGCGTGGCGCTTGCCGTCGCCGACAATGGGCCGGGCATTTCGCCTGCCATCCTCAAGTCATTGTTCACGCCGTTCAACACCTCGAAGGAAAAAGGCCTGGGGCTCGGCCTCGTCATCTCGCAGGACATCGTCGCCGATTATGGCGGGCGCATCGAGGTGGCGAGCGGCAGAGACGGCACGCGCTTCACCGTTCACCTCGCCAGGGCAGCATGATGGACACCGCACCGGTCGTATTGATCGACGACGACAGCGAATTGCTGAGGGCCACTCGGCAGACGCTGGAACTCGCTGGTTTTTCCGTCTCGGCCTTTGCGGTGGCGGCCGAGGCGCTGGCCGGGCTCGACGCCAATTTTCCCGGCGTGGTGGTGTCCGACATCCGCATGCCCGGCATTGACGGCCTGCAGCTCTTCGACCGCGTCTTGCAGCTTGATGCCGACATTCCGGTCATCCTGGTCACCGGGCATGGCGACATCGCGGTTGCGGTCAAGGCGATCAAGGATGGCGCCTACGACTTCATCACCAAGCCTTTCGCCGCCGACCGGCTGGCGCAAAGTGTGGCACGGGCGGCGGAAAAGCGCCGGCTGGTGATGGAGAACCGCGCCTTGCGCGAAAGCGCCGAACAGGCGCAGGACGGCCTGCCGCTGATCGGGCAGACGCTGGCGATGGAGCGATTGCGCCGGACGCTGCGGCAAATCGCCGATACCGATGTCGACGTTCTGGTGACCGGCGAGACCGGCTCCGGCAAGGAGGTGGTGGCGAGCCTGCTGCATCGCTGGAGCCGCCGCGCCAGGGGCAATTTCGTGGCACTGAATTGCGGCGCGCTGCCGGACACGGTCATCGAAAGCGAGCTGTTCGGCCATGAGGCCGGCGCCTTCACCGGCGCACAGAAGAAGCGCATCGGCCGGATCGAGCATTCGAGCGGCGGCACGCTGTTCCTCGACGAGATCGAAAGCATGCCGGCCTCGACCCAGGTGCAGATGCTGCGGGTGCTGGAAATGCGCGAGGTGACGCCGCTCGGCACCAATGAAATCCGGCCGGTCGACCTGCGCGTCGTCGCCGCCGCCAAGGTCGATCTCGGCGACGCCAGCCGGCGCGGCGCCTTCCGCGAGGATCTCTACTACCGGCTCAATGTGGTGACGATCTCGATCCCGCCGCTGCGCGAACGCCGCGACGACGTCGCCCTGCTGTTCTTCTACTTCGCAGAGCGTGCAGCCGGCCGCTTCCGCCGGCAAATGCCAGCCGTGCCTGCCTCAGTGCACCGCCATCTGAGCCAGCACGACTGGCCGGGCAATGTGCGTGAACTCGCGCATTTCGCCGAGCGTTTCGTGCTGGGACTCGAGGAAGCGGCGCAAGCGCCACCTTCCGCCCCGGCGGAGCCGGATGACGCCAGCTCACTGCCGGAACGGCTGGAACGCTATGAAGCCAATGTCATCCGCGAGGCGCTTGGCCGCAATGACGGCGATGTCCGGCGCACGATTGAAGCGCTCGGCATTCCGCGCAAGACCTTCTACGACAAGCTGCAGCGGCACCGCATCGTGCGCAGCGATTTTTCCAGGTAATTCATTTTCCAGGTATTCAGGCGTGTGGACCCGAAAGCAGGGTAGATTTTGTGAACCGGCGCAAAAAAACCGTGGCAAGTCGGCATCAGAAAGTGTTGAAGACCGCATCGGCGGCCTTCGGCAAGGCGCGATCCGGTTGCGCTTGGCGGATGTTGATGATTTGTTGCCGGTCAGCGGAGAATGAATGATGCGAGAACCTGTCGGTCAAGATGAATATGGATCGACCAACCCGTTCGATCCGGACGATCTGACGAATTTGAACGCGATCGGCCCGGCCATGGGCGGCGGCAACGACTTCGAGAAATACGCCGTTGCCGTGATCATCGTCTTCGGCGCGCTGATCATTGGCGGGCTGATGGCCGCTTCCATGACCTTTGGTCACCGGAACGGCTTCCTGTTTGCGCTTGGCGGCGCAACCGCGGCCTGGATATCGGGCAATGCGCTGCTCCTCGACCGTCCCCGCATCTACGCGGCGTTCGTCGTGATCGCGGCGCTGATGCTCGTCGGGTCGACGCTTACGCTCGTCCTCTGATCAATCTCTTGTTTTGATCAGTAGCCAATCGCCTCGCCGGATGCGGCGCGGCTGTCGATGGCGCCGTTGTAGCGGGCGCCGCCGCCCTTCTCGATTTCCGCCAGGCTCTTGCCCCCGACAAGAATGCCGGCCGCCTGACCCCAGGTAGAATCCGCGAGATCGAGGTGGTAGCCCATGCCGGCCAGCAGTTTTTCAGTGTCGGGCGACAGGCCGAAGGGTTCGACATAGATCGTGTCGGGCAGCCATTGATGGTGGATGCGCGATGCGTCGATCGCCTCCTGGATGTTCATGCCGTGGTCGATGACGTTGACGATGGCTTCCAGCGTGATGGTGATGATGCGCGAGCCGCCGGGGCTGCCGATAACCATGAACGGCTTGCCGTCCTTGGCGACGATGGTCGGGCTCATCGATGACAGCGGCGTCTTCTTCGGCTGGATAGCATTGGCCTCTCCCTGGACGAGACCGTAGAGGTTGGGCACGCCAGGCTTCTGGGTGAAATCATCCATCTCGTTGTTGAGCAGGATGCCGGTGCCGTCCGCGACCACGCCGGCGCCGAACGAGCCGTTCAGCGTATAGGTGACCGCGACCGCATTGCCGTCATCGTCGATGATCGAATAGTGCGTCGTTTCCTTCGACTTGCCGAAGCCCTTCGGCATCAAATCCTGCGAGACGCCGGCGCGGAACGGGTCGATCTTGTCGCGGATCTCCTTGGCGTAACCCTTGTCGAGCAGTTTCGAGACCGGATTGTCGACGAAATCGGGATCGCCGAGCGCCGAGTTGCGGTCCACATAGGCGTAGCGCATCGCCTCGACCATGACATGCACCGTCTCGGCCGAGCCGGCGCCAAGATAGGACAGCGGGTAGCCCTCCAGCACGTTGAGGATTTCGCAGATGATGACGCCGCCCGAGCTTGGCGGGGGCGAAGAGACGATCTCGTAACCGCGATAGGTGCAGCTCACCGGTTGCAGCTCGCGTACCTTATATTGCTCGAAGTCTGCCTTGGCCAGAATGCCGCCCCTGGCGCCGCTCGCCTTGACGATGGCGCCGGCGATGGCGCCTTTGTAGAAGGCGTCGGCGCCTTTTTCGGAGATGGCGGCGAGCGAGGCTGCAAGATCGCGCTGGAGGAGACGCTCGCCGGCGCCATAGGGTTTGCCGTCCGGCTTCAGGAAGATGGCGGCGGCGGCAGGGTCCTTCGCCAGCCGTGCGGCATTGCTTGCGAATGAAGCAGCGTCGCCCTGGTCGAGGATGAAGCCATCCTTGGCATAGGCAATTGCCGGCGCCATCAAATCCTGGCGTGGCAGCGTGCCATATTTTTCACGAGCCATCTCGAACCCTGCCACGGAACCAGGTACGCCGACCGCAAGGTAGCCATCAAGGCTGGCGCCCTTCACCGGATTGCCGTCCTTGTCGAGATACATGATCTTGGTTGCCGCCAGCGGCGCGCGCTCGCGGAAATCGAGGAAGGTCGATTTGCCGTCCTTGAAGCGGATGGTCATGAACCCGCCACCGCCGATATTGCCGGCATTAGGGTAGACGACGGCGAGCGCATAGCCGACGGCGACCGCCGCATCGACGGCATTGCCGCCCTTCTTCAGCACCTCGACGCCGGCTTCCGACGCCAGATGCTGGGCGGTGACGACCATGCCGTGCTCGCCCTTCGCAGGTTGAGGCGAGGCGGCATGGAGCGCGCCGGATGGCGCGAGCGCAATTGCGAGCGAAAGGGTGACGCCAATCAGCGTCCGGCGGGTCAAGGGCATGGCGGTGCTCCAAGTGCGGTGTGCCTAGAAGAGCTACATGGAGCGGCCGAGTCCATCATCAATATGAGCGAACACATATTGGTGTTCGCCTGCCGGCGGAGGCAAGCTGATCTCCCCCCTGTGGTGGAGATTAGCCAATCTCAAACAATCCCGCCTGAACCGCCCACAACCGCCGGCCGTTCCGCCGCGACCTTCGCCCGGTAGCCCGCCGCGCGATATGCGGCGACTGGATCGATGGCGCCGCCTGTGTTCAGCCGCGCCATGGCAAGGATCGGCTCGACATCGGTGCGGTAGGCAGCTTTCAGCGTCTGCGTCGCCATCAGCGCATCATTGCCGTCCTGGAAACCCTCGAGCGCCTTGCGGTCGACCAGCAGCGCCTGCGCATAGGCGCGCTGCACCTCGAGGGCCGACAGCATCAGGCTTTCGATCGGGTCGGTGACGTTGTGGCTCTGGTCGAGCATGTGGGCGGGATCGAAACCCTCGGCGCCGGAAAGCTCTGCATCAACCAGTTCGTTGAAGACCAGGAACAGCCGATAGGGATCGATCGAGCCGGCATCGAGATCGTCGTCGCCATACTTCGAATCGTTGAAATGGAAGCCGCCCAGTTTCTTGAACTGGATCAGCCGCGACACGATCATCTCGATGTTGACATTGGGCGCATGGTGGCCCAGGTCGACCAGGCAGAACGCCTTGTCGCCCAGCTCCTTGGCGATCATGTAATTGGTGCCCCAGTCCTGCACGACCGTGGAGTAGAAAGCCGGCTCGTACATTTTGTGTTCGGTGAACAGTTTCCAGTCGGCGGGCAGTCCGGCATAGATCTCCTTCATGGCGTCGAGATAGCGCTCGAAGGCTTTGGCGAAATTGACCTGGCCGGGGAAATTCGAGCCGTCGCCGATCCACACTGTCAGCGCCCTGGACCCCAGCGTCTTGCCGATCTCGATGCATTCGAGATTATGCTCGACGGCCTGGCGGCGCGTGCCGGCATCGGCATGCGAAAGCGAGCCGAATTTGTAGGAGAGCGTCTGATCCCTGGCATCCGAAAAGGTGTTGGAGTTCATGGCGTCGAAGCCGAGGCCGAAGCGCGAGGCGGCCTGCTTCAGCCGGTTCGGATCGGCCTTGTCCCACGGGATGTGCAACGAGACCGTCGGTGTCGCCTGCGTCAGTTGGCTGATGACGGCGCAGTCCTCGATCTTGTCGAAAATGTCGCGCGGCTCGCCGGCGCCGGGAAAGCGGGCAAAGCGTGTGCCGCCGGTGCCGACGCCCCAGGACGGAATGGCGACGGCGAATTTCTCGACCTTGCCGCGGATGGCGTCGATGGCGATGCCGCGACGGTCGAGGCGTTCCCCGAGCGAGGCGTAGTCGCGTTCGAGGTCGGGTTTGCGCTGGGCGTTGTGGCTGGAGACGAGATCGGCGGCGATGATGGTTTCGGACAAGTGCTATTCCTCCCAATGCGTTCAGTCAGCGCTGCCCCTCATCCGGCCCTTCGGGCCACCTTCTCCCCGTATAGTGACGGGGAGAAGAGAAGCGCTCCGCCCTTAACTCAGCGCGTAAAGCTCTGCGCGTTGCCGGCGTCGACGTTGATGATGTTGCCGGTGGATTTGGCCGACATGTCGGACGCCAGGAAATAAATCGCTTCGGCAATGTCTTCCGGAAACACCGAGCGCTTCAGCATCGAGCGCGAGCGGTAGTGTTCTTCCAGATCGTCGGTCGACATCTTGTAGGCGGCGGCGCGCTGTTCCTTCCACTCGCCGGTCCAGATCTTCGAACCGCGCAGCACGGCGTCCGGATTCACGACATTGACCCGGATCTGGGCTTCCGCGCCTTCCAGCGCGAGGCAGCGGGCGAGATGGATTTCGGCGGCCTTGGCGGTGCAATAGGCGGCGGCGTTGGGTGACGCGGCAAGGCCGTTCTTGGAGGCGACGAAGACGACATTGCCGCCGATCTTCTGGGCGCGAAACAGCCGGAAGGCTTCGCGCGAGACCAGGAAATAGCCGGTCGACAATATGTCCATGTTCTTGTTCCACAGCGCCAGCGTTGTCTCCTCGATCGGCGCCGAGGAGGCGAGGCCTGCGTTGGAGATGAGAATATCAATGCCGCCGAACTCGACGGCTGTCTGGGCGAAGCCGGAAATCACCTGCTCCTCCGCGGTGACGTTGATCAGCACCGGCCGGACGAAGTCCTTGCCATAGGCTTTCGCCAGTTCGTCGTTGGCCTTGGCAAGTGCGGTCTCGTCGATATCGGCCAGCACGACGCAGGCGCCTTCGCGCAGCAGGCGATTGGCGGTGGCGCGGCCGATGCCGCCGGCGCCGCCGGTGACCAGCGCGATTTGGCCGGCGAGCGACTTCGGCTTCGGCATGCGCTGCAGCTTCAAATCCTCGAGCAGCCAGTATTCGATGTCGAAGGCCTCCTGCGCCGGCAGGCCGACATAGGACGAAACGGTCGAGGCCCCGCGCATGACATTGATGGCGTTGACGTAGAATTCGCCAGAGATGCGGGCGGTGGCCTTGTCGCCGGCGAAGGTGAACATGCCGACGCCGGGCATCAGGTAGACCACGGCGTTGGGGTCACGGATCGGGGGCGAGTCCGGATGCTTGCAGCTGTCGTAATAGGCCTGGTAGCCGACACGGTACTCAGCAATATCGTCGGCGAGGCGCGCAATCACGGCTTCGACGTCGGGCTTCGCTGGGTCGAACTCGATAACCAGCGGGCGGATTTTTGTGCGTAGGAAATGATCCGGGCATGAGGTACCGAGTGCCGCCAGCGGGCGCAAATCCCTGGAGTTGACGAATTCGAGCACAGCGGCGGAATCGTCGAAATGGCCGAGCTTGTGGCTCTTCTCCGAAATCAGGCCGCGGATCCTCGGCATCAGTCTCGCCGCGATGGCGCGGCGCTCTGCGGCGTCTAGCGATTTGAGGACTTCGCCGCCGAAGATGGCGAGACCCTCGGAGCGGCGCTCGAACCATTCGATCGCCTGGTTGATGACCGAGATCGTCGTCTCATAGCACTCCTTGGGTGTGTCGCCCCAGGTGAACAAGCCGTGGCTTTCGAGGATGACGCCCTTGGCCTCGGGGTGTTCGACGCAGAATTTCTCCAGCCAGAGGCCAAGTTCGAAGCCCGGCCGCTTCCACGGCAGCCAGCCGATGGCGTCACCGAATATCTCCTTGGTCAACGCCTTGGAATCCTTGGCCGCGGCAATCGCGATAATGGCATCGGGATGCATGTGATCGACGAACGGCTTCGGCACATAGGCGTGCAGCGGCGTGTCGATCGAGGCCGCGCGCGGGTTGAGATTGAAGGTGCAGTGGGGAAGATAGCCCACCATCTCGTCCTCATGCGCGACGCCGCGATAAAGGCCTTTCAGCGCCTGCAGTTTGTCCATGTAAAGCGTGGCGAAACCGTCCAGCTTGATCGAGGCGCTGTCGCCGCCCGAGCCCTTGACCCATAGCACTTCGACTTCGGCGCCGGAGAGCGGGTCCTTCTGCCGGATCTTGGACGAGGTGTTGCCGCCGCCATAATTGGTGACACGCTTGTCGGAGCCGAGCGTGTTGGAGCGATAGACCAGAAGCTCAGGCTCGCTCAGCCCCTTGGCTTTAGCATCGTCCCAAAGGTTGGCAAGGCGCGAGCCGGAGCGCTTGTCGAGCATGATTATCCTCCCTGGGACGCAAAAGGCGCGGTCCATTTTGCCGGAAATGTCTACGCAAGCATCTCGGTTGTCAATCATAAACGATCAAGATCGATCATATTGCACTGCACAATGAAATTATATGAGCGGAAATGATTGACACTGGTGGTTTTCTAGTGCCTCATGACCATGCAGGGAGGAACCATGCACGAAAAAGAGCGCCACAGGATCATTCTGTCCGCCGTCCAGGAAAAGCCTGTGGTGACGGTGCAGGAGATGGTCGACCTGACGGACTCCTCCGAGGCGACGATCCGGCGCGATATCGCGGCTCTTCATGTGCAAAAGCGCCTGCGTCGCGTGCGTGGTGGCGCCGAGGCGATCTCGCCACCGCAGTTCATCGGCCTCGCCGGCCGGCCCTTTTCCGTCAACGAAACGCTTAACGCTTCGCAGAAGCGCGCGATTGCGCGCGAAGCGGTGGAGCTGTGCAAGGACGGCGAACCGATCATCATCAATGGCGGCACCACCACCTTCCAGATGGTGCATTTCCTGACCGGACGCCGCATGCCGATCTTCACCAATTCGTTCCCCATCGCCGAGCACCTGCTCAAGCATTCGAAGAACACCGTCATGCTGTCGGGCGGCACCATCTACCGCGAGCAGAACATCATCCTCTCGCCCTTCGACAATGACGTGACGCGTAATTTCTACGCGCGCCGCATGTTCATGGGCGCTCAAGGGCTGGGGCCGCTTGGCCTGATGGAAGGCGACCCGCTGCTGATCCAGGCGGAGCAGAAACTGATCGACCAGGCCGACGAACTGGTGGTGCTGGTCGACTCATCGAAATTCCGCCAGCGCTCGAGCCTGATCCTGTGCGGGCTCAAGCGCATCGCCACCGTCATCACCGATGACGGCATCGAGGATCGCGAAGCCAACATGCTGGAGGCCGCGGGTGTGACGCTGATCGTCGCCCGCAAGTCGGCAAAGGAAGAATCCTCGCTGCAGGCCTGAGGCCAACCGCAGCGACGATGGAATGCAACGCTCAAGGGAGGAAATACGATGAGCTTTCTGAAGAAATTGATGGTGACGGCCGCGTTCTCGGCCGCCATGTTCGTGAATGCCGCCTATGCCGAGAACGTCAAGATCGCGCTGGTGGTGAAGTCGCTCGGCAACGGCTTCTTCGACGCCGCCAACAAGGGCGCCGAAGAGGCGGCCAAGGAACTCGGCGATGTCGACATCATCTACACCGGCCCGACCAAGGCGACCGCCGAAGCGCAGATCGAAGTGGTCAATTCGCTGATCGCGCAGAAGGTCAACGCCATTGCGATTTCGGCCAATGACGCCGACGCGCTGGTGCCGGTGCTGAAGAAGGCGATGGAGCGCGGCATCACCGTCATCTCGTGGGATTCGGGCGTCGCCAAGGAAGGCCGCCAGCTGCACCTCAACCCGTCCGACACCGGCCTGATCGGCGAGACCATCATCAAGCTTGCCGCCGACTATCTGCCGGAAGGCGGCGAAGTCGCCATTCTGTCGGCTTCGTCGACCGCGACCAACCAGAACGCCTGGATCGACGCGGCCAAGAAAATCCTGCCGGAAAAATTCCCCAAGATCAAACTCGTCGCCACCGTCTACGGCGATGACGATTCGGCCAAGAGCACCGACGAAGCCAAGGGCCTGCTGAAGTCCTACCCGAACCTCAAGGCGATCATCGCGCCGACCACCGTCGGCGTCGTCGCCGCCGCCCAGGTCGTCACCGATGCAAACCTGATCGGCAAGGTCAATGTCACGGGCCTGGCGCTGCCGTCCGAGTTCAAGAAGTTCATCGACAACGGTTCCAGCCAGGCGGTTGCCCTCTGGAATCCGATCGACCTCGGCTACTCCGCCGTCTACCTCGCTCATGATCTGGCGGTAAAGAAGGAAGAGGCAAAGCCGGGCGCAACGCTGTCGATCGGCCGCGTCGGCAAGGTCACGCTCGATGACAGCAACTCGGCTGCGATGGCTCCGCCCTTCCAGTTCGACAAGTCCAACATCGAAAAGTTCTCCAAGATCTATTGATCTCGGACGTCTCGGACCAAGCGCGGCGGGACCAAAATCCCGCCGCGACTTTAAACGGACCTTGTTTCAGGGCTTGATACGGATATGGACACGACAGCCCAGCACGGCATTGCGAAGGAGGAGCCCACGGGTCCTGCCCCGCGCCTGACGCTGTCCGGCGTCTCCAAAAGCTTTCCCGGCGTGCGCGCGCTGCACAATGTCAGCCTGTCGCTTTACCCCGGCCAGGTTACGGCGCTGATCGGTGAAAACGGTGCCGGCAAGTCGACGCTGGTCAAGATCATGACCGGCATCTACCAGCCCGACGCCGGCACGATCAGCATTGACGGCCTGGCCGTCACCCTGCCCAGCGCGCATGCCGCCTTCGGCCACGGCGTCACCGCCATTCATCAGGAAACCGTGCTGTTCGACGATCTGAGCGTCGCCGAAAACATTTTTCTCGGCCATGCGCCGCGCACGCGGCTAGGCACTATCGACTGGCGCACCATGCGAAAACACGCGCGCGAAGTGCTCGACACCATGCATGCCGGCCATATCGACGCCGATGCGCGGCTGAAAGACCTCGGCATCGCCAACAAGCATCTGGTAGCGGTTGCTCGCGCGATGTCGATCGATGCGCAGATCGTCATCATGGATGAGCCGACCGCAGCCCTTTCGATGAAGGAGATCGAGGAGCTTTTCCTGCTGATCGAATTCCTCAAGGAGGAAGGCAAAGCGATCCTGTTCATCAGCCACAAGTTCGACGAGATCTATCGGATCGCCGATCGCTACACCGTGTTCCGCGACGGCGAGATGGATGGCGAGGGCCTTATCAAGGATACCGGCCAGAGCCAGATCGTGCGCATGATGGTCGGCCGCTCGGTCGATCACATCTTTCCGCAACGCAAGGCCGAGATCGGCGCGCCGGTGCTGTCGGTCGCTGGCCTTTCGCACCCGACCGAATTCAACGACATCGGCTTCGAACTGCACAAGGGCGAGATCCTCGGTTTCTACGGCCTTGTCGGCGCCGGGCGGTCAGAGGTGATGCAGGCGATATCGGGCATCACCCGCATATCGGGTGGAACGATCACGCTGGAAGGCAAGACGATCACGCCGAAATCGGCGGCGGATTCCATCGAAGCCGGCATCGTCTATGTGCCGGAAGAGCGCGGCAAGCAGGGCGTGGTGATCGGCCTGCCGATCTTCCAGAATGTCTCGCTGCCTTCGCTGAAGCGCACCTCCAAATCCGGCCTGCTGCGATTGTCGGAAGAATTCGCGCTCGCCCGCTCCTACACCGAGCGGCTTGACCTCAGGGCCTCCTCGCTCAGCCAGGATGTCGGCACGCTGTCGGGCGGCAACCAACAGAAGATCGTCATCGCCAAATGGCTGGCGACGGCGCCCAAGGTGATCATCCTGGATGAGCCGACCAAGGGCATCGACATCGGCTCCAAGGCCGCCGTGCACGGCTTCATGGCCGAGCTCGTCGCGCAGGGCCTGTCGGTGATCATGGTGTCGTCGGAACTGCCGGAGATTCTGGGCATGTCCGACCGCGTCGTCGTCATGCGCGAAGGGCTGGTTGCGGCGGTCTACGATAATAAGGGGCTGGACGCCGAAACGCTGGTCCGGACGGCAGCGGGGATCGCGGCATGAAGGCTCTCCTTAAATACCGCGAGATCTGGCTGGCAGCGGCGATCGTCGTTTTGATTGCTCTGATCTCGACGCGTTTCCCGGCCTTTGCCGACCCCGGCAATCTCGCCCAGGTGTTCAACGACACCTCGATCCTGATGATCCTGGCGCTGGGACAGATGGTCGTCATCCTGACCCGCTCGATCGACCTGTCGATGGCCTCCAACCTGTGCTTCACCGGCATGGTGGTGGCGATGCTGAACGCCGCGCATCCGGCGATCCCTATCCCGCTGCTGATCGTCATTGCGCTGGCCGTCGGACTGGTGCTCGGCGCCATCAACGGCCTGCTGGTGTGGCGGCTGAACATCCCTTCGATCGTGGTGACATTGGGCACGCTCACCATCTATCGCGGCGCCACCTTCGTCCTCTCCGGCGGCGCCTGGGTCAATGCCGACAAGATGAGCCCGGACTTCATCGGCTTCCAGCGCGCAGCTTTCCTGGGCATTCCGGTTCTGTCCTGGATCGCCATACTGGTCATCGCGCTGTTCTTCGTGGTGATGACGCGAACCGCGCTTGGCCGTTCGATCTATGCCATCGGCGTCAACCCGACGGCGTCGGTCTATGCCGGCATCGATGTCGGCCGAACCAAATTCATCGTCTTCTGCATTTCCGGCATGATCGGCGGGCTCGCCGGTTATCTCTGGATTTCTCGTTATGTCATCGCCTCGGTCGAGGTCGCCAATGGCTATGAACTCAATATCATCGCCGCCTGCGTCATCGGCGGCATTTCGATTGCCGGCGGCATCGGCTCGGTCGGGGGCGCGGTGTTAGGGGCGCTGTTCCTCGGCATCATCTCCAACGCACTGCCGGTGATCAACATCTCGCCCTTCTGGCAGATGGCGATTTCAGGCAGCGCCATCATCCTGGCCGTCGTGCTCAACGCGCGCGGCGAACGCCAGCAGGGGCGGATCATTCTGAGGAAGGCGGAGGCGGCATGACCGACACCCCCGCCCCGCGCCACATTCCCGACCGGCTCGACAAGCCGCTCTCTTCAGCGATCTTTTCCTGGGAAGCGCTGCTGGTCTTCGTGGCGGTCGCCATCTTCGCCATCAACAGCTTCGCATCGCCCTATTTCCTCGATGCCTATTCGCTGTCGGACCTGACCTTCAATTTCACCGAGAAAGGCCTGATCGCCTTCGCCATGGCGCTGCTGATCATTTCGGGCGAGATCGACCTGTCGGTCGCCGCCATCATCGCGCTCGCCTCGACCATGATGGGCATGGCGGTACAGGCCGGCGCCGACACGCCGGTGCTGGTGGCTATCGGCATCGTCGTCGGGCTCGGTTGCGGCGCCTTCAACGGCCTGTTGGTGACGAGGCTCGGCCTGCCGTCCATCGTCGTTACCATCGGCACGATGAGCCTGTTTCGCGGCATTGCCTTCATCATCCTCGGTGACCAGGCCTACAAGGGCTATCCCGAGAGCTTCGCCTTCTTCGGCCAGGGTTACGTCTGGTGGGTGGTGTCGTTCGAACTGGTGCTCTTCCTCATCGCGGCCGTCGCCTACTGGTTCCTGCTGCATCGCACCAGCTTCGGCCGCCGTGTCTTTGCCATCGGCAACAATCCGGTCGCGGCACAGTTTTCCGGCGTTCGCGTCGGCCGCATCAAATTCATCCTGTTTTGCCTGACAGGGCTGATGGCCGGCATCGCCTCGGTGCTGATCACCTCGCGGCTCGGCTCGACGCGACCGTCCATCGCGCAGGGTTACGAGCTTGAGGTCATCACGATGGTGGTGCTGGGCGGCGTCAGCATTCTGGGTGGCTCCGGCAGCATTGTTGGCGTCGTGCTCGCCGCCTTTATCATGGGGCTGGTGACCTTCGGCCTCGGCCTGCTGAACGTGCCCGGCATCGTCATGTCGATCTTCATCGGCCTGCTCTTGATCGTCGTCATCGCGCTGCCGATCGTCTGGCGACAGCTGCGTGGTAACAGCTGATGCCTGAGAAATACGCCTTCAAGATGCAGCTCAAACCCGGCATGAAAGCCGAGTACAAAAAGCGCCACGATGAGATCTGGCCGTCGCTGGTGGCGCTGCTGAGAGAGGCCGGCGTCGCCGATTATTCGATCCATCTCGATGAAGACACCAACATCCTGTTCGGCGTGCTGTGGCGGCGCGACGACCATGGCATGGCCGACCTGCCGAAGCACCCGGTGATGCAGCGCTGGTGGGCGCACATGGCCGACATCATGGAGACCAGGCCGGACAACCAACCGGTGGCCATCCCCCTGGAAACAATGTTCCATATGGCATGAGTGCGCTGCGCCACATCGCCGTCATCGACATCGGCAAGACCAACGCCAAGGTGGCGCTGGTCGATCTCGTCACGCTGAGCGAAGTGGGGTTGCGCCGCATGGCGAACGCGCCGCTGCGGCAAGCGCCCTACCCGCATCACGATGTCGAGTCGCTGTGGAGGTTCATCCTCAACAGCCTTGCCAGCCTCAACCGCGAACAGCGTATCGAAGCGATTTCGATCACCACGCATGGTGCGACCGGCGTGCTGGTCGACGCAGCGGGCGAACTGGTGCTGCCTGTCCTCGACTATGAGTTCGACGGCCCCGACAGGCTGGCTACAGAGTATAGTGCGATCCGTCCGCCCTTCATTGAGACTGGGACGCCGCGCCTGCCGCTCGGCCTCAATCTCGGTGCGCAATTCTTCTGGCTTGAGAAGCGTTTTCCCACCGAATTCGCCAGGGCCGCCGCGATGCTGATGTATCCGCAATACTGGGCGCTGCGCCTGACCGGCGTTGCCGCCAACGAGGTGACCTCGCTCGGCTGCCACACCGATCTGTGGAGCCCTTGGGAGGCGGACTTTTCCTCGATGGTCGACAGGCTGGATTGGCGCAGGCTGATGGCGCCGGTGCGGCCGGCCAGGGACCAGCTCGGCCCGATCCTGCCGGCGCTTGCCGCGCGCACCGGGCTCGATCCGCAGACCCCGGTTTTCTGCGGACTGCACGATTCCAACGCCTCCCTATTGCCGCATCTTCTGTCCGACGAGCCGCCCTTCTCGGTCGTCTCGACCGGCACCTGGGTGGTATCGATGGCGGTCGGCGGCAGAGAGATTGCGCTCGATGCTGCGCGCGACACGCTGGTCAATGTCAGCGCGCTGGGCGACCCCGTGCCCTCGGCGCGTTTCATGGGTGGCCGTGAGTTTTCCCAGCTGACCAAGGACAAGCCGCAGGACTGCAGCGGCAGCGAGGTGCTGGCCGTTCTGACAAAAAAGATGCTGCTTTTGCCTTCTACCCAGCAGGGATCAGGACCGTTCCCGCACCATGCCGCGGCATGGCTTGGTGCCGAGGGCATCAGCAAAGGCGAGCGGTTCGCCGCCATTTCCTTCTATCTAGCACTGATGACGGCGACCTGCCTCGAGCTGATCGGCGCCGACGGCCCGACCACCGTGGAAGGACCGTTTGCTCGCAACCGGCTCTTTGTCGGCATGCTGGCGGCAGCGACCGCGCGCATCGTCATCGCCTCCGAGGCGGCCACCGGCACCAGCATCGGCGCGGCACTGCTCGCATCCGATCAGCCAGTGACGCACGGCAAGGGCGAAAGAATTGAGCCGCAGACCGACCCGGTCTGGGCGGCCTATGTCACCGCGTGGCGCGCGGCAGTCGACGCGCAAGGCTGATCACAAAATCCGCTTGCCAAAGGCCGACATGACGAAGTTGATGGCGTCGGCGCCGATCCGCGGCTCCAGACCGGCGGTCAGCCCGGAAACATCCATCGACAGCAGACCGCCGGACAGCGAGATCGCCTCCATTGCCTGATGCGTCTCGCGCACCGTCAGCCCGCCCGAGCCCGCAGCCCAGCCGGCGAATTCGGTCGCCGTCGGCGAATAGCTGAGATGGAAGCCTTGCGTGCCCGAGGTGGCGATGCGGATCGCCTCGTGCATGAGGTCGCGCATGCCCATGGCGTCGATGTCGGTCATGGTGAAGGCCGAGACACGCGAATCCTTGAGCACCCTTGCCTCCGCCGGATCGGCATGGCGCAGGCCGACGATGACGACATTTTCCGGCGACAGCTGCGGCTGCAGCGCGCCGGGCTTGTGATCGAGACCGAGCGCGCGGGCCAGCACCGAGACTTCAGGCATGTCTTCGGCCTCCTCGTCCTCGGGCATCAGGGCGGCGAGGGAATCGATCCAGATCAGGCCGAAGGAATGCGTGGCGCGCGCCGTTGCGGTCAGCGCCTTGTGGGCGATACGGCGATCTGCGCCGGCGGCGAGACGGACGAGGCCCGAGGGCGGCCGCTCGACGTCGGCGAGTTCGACCACGTCGAAATTCATTGCCTCCAGCCGCGCGCCGGTTCCCTCGCGGGCGATAATCCCGCCGGCTTCCGGTTCGGCCGAGATCGACACCATCTTGCGGCCGGAGAAATCCGCGACGTCGTGCATCGGCGCCTTCTCGACATATTCCGAGGTCATCGCCAGAAGCATGGCGCCATAATTCATGCGGAAGGCGACACGGTCGCCGACGGTAGGCCGCGGATCGGCATCCTGCACATCGAGCAGCAGATGGTCGCTGGAAGCGCCGAGCACCCTCACCCCCTTGGCGATCGGCGTCAGCCCTTCGACCAGCACGTCCTCGCGGCCTATATTGGCGATGGCGCGCAGCCGGTCGCCCTCGTCGGCGAAGACCGGCTGGTTGCCGAAGGCGTCGTAGCCGGATGTGCCGATCGGCCGCGAAGGCTTGAGTTTGACCTCGATGATGTCGCTGGTCAGCCGGCAGGCATCGGGTTCGAGTTCGGGCCACGGCACGTCGCGAAAGGTTTCGACACCGCCTTGCAGGATCGCCTCGCCCACGCGCAGATTGTTGATGCCGGGCGGCAGCTTGCCTTCGAGCAGCAGCGTCAGCGATGACGAGGCGCCGCCGGAAATGAAGTCGAGGCTTTTGCCGGACAGGCGCTCGGTTTTGTAGGCATGGGCGACGAGTTGGCCAAGGTTCTCCGGCGTCGGCATTATGGCGCCGAAGCAGCCGAGATTGGTGCCGATGCCGGCGATGCGCACGCCCTTGAATTGTAGGATCTGCTCGACGGTGGGGATCAGGTCGCTTGGCCAGATGCCTTCGCGGAGATCGCCGAGATCGATCATCAGCATGATATCGTGGACGCGGCCCATGCGCTCGGCAATGCGCGATATCTCGCGGATGGTGGTCAGTTCCGACTGCAGGCTGATGTCGACGGTGCGCACGACCTCCTCTACGCGCGCCATGGGCGGGCTGCGCAGCAGCATGACCGGCGCATTGATGCCGCTGTCGCGCAGCCGGCGGATGTTTTCGAAGCGCGATTCCGCGATGCCGGCAACACCGCCGCGCAGCATGGCCCGCGCCACTTGCGGCATGCCGCATGTGCCCTTCGTAACTCCGAACACCTTGATGCCGGACAGCGCGCAGCGCTCGACGATGGTGCGGGCGTTGCGCTCGATGCGGCCAAGGTCGATAGCGACTTGCGGTCCCGACATTTCGTCACTCAGGGTTTGTAGAATCTGTCAGCCAGATGCATCTTCCAGATCGTCGTACGATATTTGTCAAACTTTGCGCAGTGACGGCCTCAATGTTGGAAACCAGAGCAATTGTATGTGGGCACGTCTTTCGATCGGAGAGGCCGGTGACGCTGGTCGTTCATCATTTCGATGGTGAGTGGCAACTGACCTGCGGCGAACATGATCATCCCGCGGACTGTGGAGATTTCGAAGTTATCGGTCTCGGCCATTTGACCTCCAGGCAGGAAAACTTGGCACAGATTGGCCAGCTTGAGCGCGGATGGCTTGCCGAATGGGTGCACGGCGAATGGACTCGATGCCAACACGACGACTAGAGCTCCCTCAGTTCCCGTAGACCAGCCCTTGCGGGTCGATCTCCGGCTTGCGGCCGGCGACGAGGTCGGCCAGGAACTTGCCCGAGCCGCAGGCCATGGTCCAGCCGACATGGCCGTGGCCGGTGTCGAGGTAAAGGTTCTTGTATTTCGCCTTGCCGATGACCGGCACCGAGTTGGGCATCATCGGCCGCAGACCTGCCCACAACAGCGCCTTCTTCTCGTCGAAAGCGCCAGGGAAAAGGTCTTTGCCGGTGCTCAGCATAGACTTGAAGTCGCTGGGCTTGAAGCTGCGGTCGAAGCCGGTGAACTCGGCTGTCGAGGACATGCGCAGGCGGTTTCCGAGCCTGGAGTAACCAACCAGCCGGTCCTCGTCGGCGCCGCCCATGGTCGGTCCCTTGCTCTCGTCCTCCAGCGGGATGGTCGCGCTATAGCCTTTAACCGGATAGACGGGCAGGTCGATACCGTAGCGGCGGCCGATCAGGCCGCTCTCGGGGCCCATGGCGATGACGACGGCGTCGCCCGTCACCGGGCCGGCCGACGTCATGACCGCACGCACCCAGTCGCCCTCTATGTCGAGCCCCTCGACCGTGGTGTCGAACAGGAATCTGACGCCGAGCTTTTCGGCGGCATAGGCGGCCAGCCCATCGACGAATATCCTGGAATCCCCGGTCTGGTCGATTGGCGAATAAACGCCGCCGGCGATCTTTACCTTCACTCCGGCGAGCCCGGGCTCAAGTTCGACCAGCCGGTCGCGGCCGACGATCTCGATCGGCAGGCCATGCTTTGCCAGAAACTGGTAGTTGTCGGTGCCGGTGTCGAGACTGTGCTGCGAGCGGAAGAAATAAAGAATGCCCTTCTTGCGCTCGTCATAGTGGATGCCGGTGGCGTCGGAGAGCGCGTTGATGCAGTCGCGCGAATAGAGCGCCAGGCGCAGTTTGACCTGGCTGTTGGCGCGCAGGCGCTCCACCGTGCACTGGCGCAGGAAGCGCAGGCTCCAGGCGAGGAAATAGGGGTCGAAGCGCAGCCTGACCTTGATGCCGAGATCATGGTTCCAGAGAGCGCGCAGGAAGGTCTTCAGCGCCGCCGGCGAGGCCCAGGCGGTGGCGTCGCCCGGCGACACCAGACCGGCATTGGACTGGCTGGTGCCGCGCGCCGGCGCCGGATGGCGCTCGATCACGGTGACCTCATGGCCGTCGGCGGCCAGATAATAGGCGGCCGCGGTACCGACAACGCCGGCTCCAAGCACCGTTATCTTCATGCCACCCCCTCTTCGCGGCACAGCGCCTCCACGCCGCACCGCCATTGCTTCAATAGCGCTTCGCCGCGCGCCTTGCGAGCCCTCGGAAGTGCCCGGCTCAGCCCCGCGCGGAGTTCTTGCCGGTGAGGATACGCTCCCAGGCGAGTGCATCGGCGACGATCTGGTCGAGGTCGTCGCGTTGCGGGGTCCAGCCGAGTTCGGCGCGTGCAAGGTCCGAATTGGCAACCACGGCGGCGGCGTCGCCGGGGCGCCGGTCGCCCATCTTGACCTCGAAATCCCGGCCGAAGGCGCGCCGCACGCTGTCGATGACCTCGAGCACCGAATAGCCGTGGCTGTAGCCGCAATTGGCGACGAGGCTGCCGCCGCCGGCGCGCAGGCGCTGCAGCGCCAGCCGGTGGGCCGCAGCCAGGTCGCTGACATGGATATAATCGCGCATGCAGGTGCCGTCCGGCGTCGGATAATCGGTGCCGAACACCTGCATGAAGGGGCGTTTGCCGAGCGCGGTCTCGCAGGCGACCTTGATCAGATGCGTGGCGCCAGGCGTCGACTGCCCCGTCCGGCCCCTGGGATCGGCGCCGGCGACGTTGAAGTAGCGCAGCGCCGTGTAGCGCAAGGGATGCGCAAGCGCTGCATCGCGCAGCATCCATTCGCTCATCAGCTTGGACAGGCCGTAGGGCGATTCCGGCGCCAGGCGGGCATCCTCACGCACCGGCTCCAGGCCGGCGCCGCCATAGACGGCGGCGGTCGAGGAGAAGATGAAATGCGGCACGCCCTCGCGCACGGCGGTTTCGATCAGCGTGCGGGTCTTGGAGGTGTTGTTCTCGTAATAGGCGAGCGGATCGGCAACCGATTCCGGCACCACGATGGAACCGGCGAAGTGGATGATCGCGTCGACCTTGTTATCCCGGATGATCTGGCCGACCAATTCCCTATCGGCGACATCGCCGACGACAAGCTTGGCTTCCGGCGCTACCGCCCATTCGAAGCCCGTGGAAAGGCGGTCGAGAACGACGACGCTCTCGCCGGCATCCAGCAGTTCCCAGACCATGTGGCTGCCGATATAGCCGGCGCCGCCCGTTACCAAAACTGTCATCCGCGTCCTCTTTTACTCATGATTTATCGGAAACTGTCTCAATCACCGCCTTACTGGAAAGCCTGCGGCAAGGCCATTAGAAACGCCTGAATGTTAAATCCGTAACAGTCTCACCGGCCTGTGGCATCGTACGGAAACAAAATTGATCCACATCAAGGGAATAGGCCACGATCTGGCATCGTTAGGAACAGGCTTGGGGCGTGGCATTTTGACCAAAACGGCCCGGTGGACGACGAATGGCCCAACGATTATGATCCCGCGCAAAACTGGGAAGGCGACATGAACTATCAGCGGTTCTTCGAGGAAGCGATCGACCAGCTCCACGCCGAGCGGCGCTACCGGGTTTTCGCCGATCTCGAGCGCATTGTCGGCAAGTTTCCGCGCGCCATCTGGCGTTCAAACGGCCGCGCCGAGGAAATCACCGTCTGGTGCTCCAACGACTATCTCGGCATGGGCCAGAACCCCGATGTCATTGCCGCGTTCCAGAATGCAGCCGGCAAGATGGGTTCGGGCGCCGGCGGCACCCGCAACATTTCCGGCACCTCGAACCCGCTCGTCGAGCTCGAGCTGGAACTGGCCGACCTGCACGACAAGGAAGCGGCGCTGGTCTTCACCTCCGGCTTCGTCTCCAACGAGGCTTCGATCTCGACCATTGCGCGGCTTTTGCCCAATTGCCTGATCATTTCGGACGAGTTGAACCATGCCTCGATGATCGAAGGCGTACGGCGCTCGGGCGCCGAAAAGAAGATTTTCCGCCACAACGACGTCGCGCATCTCGAAAGCCTGCTGCAGGTGGCGGGCCGCGAACGCGCCAAGCTGATCGTGTTCGAGAGCGTCTATTCGATGGATGGCGACATCGCGCCGATCAAGCAGATCGTCGAACTGGCCGAACGCTACAACGCCATGACCTATATTGACGAGGTCCATGCCGTCGGCATGTACGGACCGCGCGGCGGCGGCATCACCGAGCGCGAGGGGCTGGCCGACCGTATCGACATCATCGAAGGCACGCTGGCCAAGGCGTTCGGCACGCTGGGCGGCTATATCGCCGGCAACAGCGCCGTCATCGACGCGGTGCGCTCCTATGCTCCGGGCTTCATCTTCACCACGGCGCTGCCGCCGGCGATCGCCGCCGCCGCCACCACGTCCATCCGTCACCTCAAGCGCTCGCAAGCCGAGCGCGATGCGCAGCAACAGCAGGCATCGCGGACCAAGGAGGTTCTTTCTGCAGCCGGCCTGCCGGTGATGGAATCGCCGACGCATATCGTGCCGGTGCTGGTCGGTGACCCCGAACTCTGCAAGATGGCCAGCGACCGTCTGCTCGGCGTGCACGGCATCTACATCCAGCCGATCAACTATCCGACCGTGCCGCGCGGCACCGAGCGGCTGCGCATCACGCCGACGCCGTTCCATACCGATGCGCTGATTGCGGGACTTCAGGACGCGCTGGTCGAGACATGGGATGCGCTCGGCATTCCCTATGGCTCCGCAGGGCGGCCCACTGTCGCCAAGAGCGACCGGATTGTGCCGCTGCTTGTGCCGAAGTCGGGCGGCTGAAGCCGCCGCCCATTTATCTCAAACCGTCCTCATCCATCCCGCCAAGCGATGTGCCGCTTCCTCGAGCTGGTCGAGGCGGCGGTGGAAGCACAGGCGCAAAAACGCCTCTCCGCCAGGGCCGAAGGCGGTGCCCGGCGCCAGGCCGACATTGGCCTTGTCGACGATGTCGAAAGCGGCCCGGCGCGGATCGGTGATGCCGTCGACCGTGAAAAACAAATAGAACGCGCCTTGCGGCACGGTGAAGCGCGCTTTGCCGGTTGCGCCGAGAATATCGCAGACCAGGTCGCACGCCTTTCGCGCCCGCTCAACCTGTTCGACGATGAACGCATCACCGTGGTCCAGCGCCGCGACGGCGCCGCGCTGCATGAACTGGGCGACGCCTGAGGTCGAATACTGGATCAGGTTCTCGAACACCTGCTGCAGCTCGGGATGGGTCTTGATCCAGCCGACGCGCCAGCCGGTCATCGCCCAGTTCTTGGAAAAGGAGTTGACGAACAGGATGCGGTCTTCCGCGGTCGAAATGTCGAGGAAGGACGGCGCACGGCCGTGGCCGTAGTGGAACAGCGAATAGATCTCGTCGGCGATGATCCACAGGCCCTTTTGGCGGGCGAGATTCAGGATCGCCTGCAGCGTTTCCTTATCGGCCGTCCAGCCGGTGGGGTTCGATGGCGTGTTGACGAACAGCGCCTTGGTGCGCGGCGTCACCGCAGCTGCAATCTTGTCGACATCGCAGGACCAGCCATTGCCCGACTGGTCGAGCGTGACCGCAACCGGGGTAGCGCCGGAAATACCGGCGGCGGCGGCGAAATTCGGCCAGGCCGGGGAGAGATAGACCACCTCGTCGCCGCTGCCGGCGACCGCGGCTAATGCCAACTGAATGGCATGCATGCCGGAACCGGTGGCGATGAATTCCTCTTCGGCGAAGCTCTTGCCGAAATGCCTGGCATAGTAGCGAGAAAGCGCTTGCCTCAGCTCCGGAATGCCTTTCTGCCAAGTATAGAAGGTCTCGCCATTGGCGAGCCCCTTGGCGGCGGCTTCCGAAATGAAGGCAGGCGTCGGCAAATCGCCTTCACCGGCCCAGAGCGGGATCATGCCCTCGCGCGTACGGCCGTAATTGACGACGGCGACAATGCCGCTTTCGGGGGCGGCCACCGCTTCGCCGCGCAAGCTATCGATCAGGGTCATGGACAGATCCGTTTTGATGTCTGCTTTGATGCATGTCGTTATCCCAGAACCGCTGCACACTTCTGGGCGACATGCATTGGCGGATGGTCTTAGCAGATGCGGCAACAGAAAACCCCGGCCGCGAACGACCGGGGTTTTGGTCCAGAAATCTGGCCTTGTCTATTTCCTGGCGAGGAGATCGCGAATTTCGGTGAGCAGTGCGACGTCAGCCGGCGGCGGAGCCGCAGGTGCGGCCGGCTTCTCCCGCTCGAGCCGCTTGCGCATGTTGTTCACGGCCTTGACCATCAGGAAGATGATGAAAGCCAGGATGACGAAATTCAGCGCCACGGTGATAAAATTGCCGTAGGCGAACACCGCGCCTTCCTTACGCGCGTCGGCAAGATTGGTCGAATGCACTGTTGATGAGAGGCCTATGAAGTAGTTGGAAAAGTCGACGCCACCAAGTGCGCCGATGAAAGGCATGATGATGTCGTTGACAAGAGAATCGACGATCTTGCTGAAGGCCGCGCCGATGATGACGCCGACCGCAAGGTCCATCACATTTCCTTTGGAAATGAATTCCTGGAATTCTTTCAGCATTCGACCCTCCTTGTCATGACGGACCGCGCTGCCGCCGTCCCTCCGGCGTCGGCCCGTGCGCACCATAACAAAAACCTGCGGTTGCAACAGAAGCAAAAGCTGGAAAACACCGCTTTCTCCTTACCTTGGTTCACGGTTCGACAGGGCAGCGTCGCGACCATGCGCCGAAAGCCGCGATGGACTTGACCTTAGAGCTGTGATTGCCTCTGGGCAGGCCGGGGTGAAAGCTGGCCGAGGAGGATTTTCGGGCCGTGCAGGGCTGGTTCATCGTCATCATTGCCGTGGCCTATGTGACGCTGCTGTTCGCCATCGCTAGCCTTGGCGACCGGCGGTCGACGGCGTCGGGACCCGGCCACGCCCGGCCCTTCATCTATGCACTCAGCCTCGCCATCTACTGCACCTCCTGGACCTTTTTCGGCTCGGTCGGCCTGTCCTCCGAGCGCGGCCTCGAATTTCTCGGCATCTATACCGGCCCGGTGCTGGTGTTCGTGTTCGGCTTTCCGCTGCTCAATCGCATCGTGCGGCTGGCCAAGAGCGAGAAGATCACCTCGATCGCCGACTTCCTGGGCGCCCGCTATGGCAAGAGCTTTGCCGTCTCGGCGATCGCCACGCTGATCGCCACCATCGGCGCGGTGCCCTATATCGCACTGCAATTGAAGGCGATCTCCGGTTCGGTCGGCCTGATGGTCGAGCATTATACGGGATCGCCGCCCTCCTTCGATCCCTTCGTCAGCGACATCTCGCTGGTGGTGGCCATGCTCTTGGCGCTGTTTGCGGTGCTGTTCGGCACCCGCCATGCCGACGCCACCGAGCACCAGGACGGGCTGGTGCTGGCGGTGGCGGTCGAAACCGTGGTCAAGCTCGCCGCCTTCCTGGCGATCGGCCTGATGGTCACCTTCCTGATCTTCGGTGGCCCGGGCGACATGATCGACAAGCTGGCCGAAAACAGCCAGGTGCGGCAAGCCATGGGCTACAACACCTCGCTCGCCACCTGGCTGGTGCTGACTTGCCTGAGCGGCTTTGCCATTATCATGCTGCCGCGCCAGTTCTACGTCACCATCGTCGAGAACCGCGGCGAGGCCGAACTGCGCACCGCGACCTGGGTGTTTCCGCTCTATCTCGTGGCGATAAACCTGTTCGTGCTGCCGATCGCCTTCGCCGGCCTGGCGCTGGTCGGCGCCAAAACCACCAGTGACCTCTATGTGCTGGCGCTGCCCTTGTTCGGCGGCCATGACTTCCTCGCCATGGCCGCCTTCATCGGTGGGCTGTCGGCGGCGACCGCCATGGTGATCGTCGAAAGCGTGGCGCTGTCGATCATGATCTCCAACGACCTCGTCATCCCGCTGTTCGTGCGCCGCCTGCTCAAGACCACGACCTCTGAGAATGAGGATTGGTCGACGCTGATCCTCAACGTGCGGCGCGGCGCCATCTTCATCCTGTTGTTCATCGCCTTCCTCTACTACCGCGAAAGCACCAACTCGGCGCGGCTGTCGTCGATCGGCCTGATGTCGTTCGCGGCAATCGCCCAATTCGCGCCGGCGCTGATCGGCGGGCTGATCTGGCGCGGCGCCAATGGCCGCGGCGCGGCCCTTGGCATGGTCGCCGGCATCCTCGTCTGGGGCTATACGCTGCTTTTGCCGTCGCTCTCGGCAGCCGACGCGGACATCGTCGTGCAGGGGTTGTTCGGTTTCGAGGCGCTGCGGCCGCAGGCTCTGTTCGGCACCGTCGCCGAACCGTTGAACCACGGCGTGCTCTGGAGCCTGTCGGTCAACACGCTGTTCTTCGTGCTCGGCTCGCTGTCGCGCGCGTCAGTGCCGCTGGAGCGGATCCAGGCGTCGATCTTCGTGCCGCGCGAATCCGGCCCGATGCCCAGCCTGCGCCGCTTCCGCACCGCCATCACCGTCAACGTGCTGAAGGACACCATCTCGCGCTACCTCGGCGTCGAGCGCACCGAGCGCTCCTTCCAATCCTTCGAGAAAAGCAATGGCGTCTCGCTGCACGGCAATGAGCAGGCCAGCATGGATGTCATCCGCTTTTCCGAGCAGCTGCTGGCGAGCGCGGTCGGCTCGTCTTCGGCGCGGCTGATCCTGTCGCTGCTGTTTCGCCGCAACGACCGCGAGTCCAAGGACGCCTTTCGCCTGCTCGACGACGCCACCGAAGCGCTGCAGCACAATCGCGACCTGCTGCAGATCGCGCTCGACCAGATGGAGCAGGGCATCACCGTATTCGACCGCGATTTTCGTCTGATCTGCTGGAACAGACAATATCGCGCGCTGTTCGACCTGCCCGACGAGATGGGCCAGGTCGGCGTCTCGCTCGACCGCATCCTGCGCCACCTCGCCGAGCGCGGCGATATTCCGGCCGACCAGCGCGTGGCGATGCTCAACCGGCTGACCAGCTTCGTCAGCCCATGGCAGATGGAGTTGACGACCAGTGGCCGAATCCTCGAACTGCGTTCCAACCCGATGCCGGACGGTGGCATCGTTGCCACCTATGCCGACATATCAGGACGCGTCGAACAGGATTTGGCGCTGAAGCGGGCCAATGAATCGCTGGAGCAGCGGGTCAAGACGCGCACCATCGAACTGACTAGAGTCAACGAGGAGTTGACCCGGGTCAATGAGGAGTTGGCGCAGGCGCAGATGCTGGCCGAGGAGGCCAATCTGGGCAAGACGCGCTTCCTCGCCGCCGCCGGCCACGACATCCTGCAGCCGCTGAACGCCGCCCGTCTCTACTGCTCGTCGCTGATCGAAAAGGCCGGCAAGGGCCCGGCCGGGGAGGCTGCTATCAACATCGAATCCTCGCTCGAGTCGGTCGAGACGATCCTGGGCGCCGTGCTCGACATTTCCCGCCTCGACGCCGGCGCGATGAAACCAGACGACAGCGCCTTCCGCCTGGACGGGCTGCTGCGCCAGATCGGCAACGACTTCCAGCCGCTCGCCGCCGAAAAGAAACTCGATCTGAAGATCATGGCCTCGTCGCTCGGCGTGATGACGGACCGCAACTTGCTGCGCCGGTTGATCCAGAACCTGGTCTCCAACGCCATCAAATACACCCCCCATGGCCGCATCCTGGTCGGCGTGCGACGGCGCGGCGAACTCGCCGAGATCCAGGTGATCGACACTGGCATCGGCATTGCCGGCGACAAGCTGAACACGGTCTTCAACGAGTTCACCCGGCTGGACGAAGGCGTGCGCGAGGCCGAAGGTCTCGGCCTTGGCCTGTCCATCGTCGACCGCATCGCGCGGGTGCTGCGGCTCGAGATCCAGATCTTTTCCAACCCGGGCAAGGGTACGCGCTTTTCCGTTATCCTGCCGGTTGCGGCGGTTGAGGCGCCGCGGCGCGAGGTCGAGCCGAAGGCGCCTGCCCGCACCGCGAATTCGCTGGCCGGCCTGCGCGTCATGTGCATCGACAACGACGCCCGCATCCTCGACGGCATGCGGCTTCTGCTCGAGGGCTGGGGCTGCAGCATCGGCACGTTTTCGGGTCCGGAGGATTTTGGCAGGGCCGATCGTCCCGACATCGTGCTTGCCGACTATCATCTCGATGGCAGAAGCGGCCTCGACATCATCGCCCGCCTGCGTGACATCCATGGTTCGGACCTGCCGGCCGTGCTGGTCACCGCCGACCGCTCCACCGAGGTCCGTGCCGCTGCCGCCGCCCTGGACGTGCCGGTGATCAACAAGCCGCTGAAGCCGGCGGTGCTGCGTTCGATGATGGCAAGGGTCAGGCCGCTGGCGTCGGCGGCCGAGTAGAGTTTCTATCTTTTTGTTTTACGCAATTCCCAAGGGAAAGCGCTACGCACTTTTCCTGGAATAGCTTTAGCCCGCCGGCTGCAGCGGATCGCTGCCGATCTTGGACAGCTGGATCACCGCCTGGGTGCGGCTGTCGACGCCGAGTTTCTGCAGGATGGCCGAAACATGCGCCTTGACCGTCGCTTCGGAGACGCTGAGCTCGTAGGCGATCTGCTTGTTGAGCAGGCCTTCGGCCAGCATGCCGAGGACACGCGTCTGCTGCGGTGTCAGCGCCTGCAGCCGCTTGATCAGGTCGGATATTTCCGGGTCGCGCTCGACGCCGAGGTCGATGCCGACGGGGGCTGCGATATCGCCTGCCAGCACCGATTGCACAGCGCTGCGGATTTCCTCCATGCTGGCCGATTTGGAGATGAAGCCGGATGCGCCGAGATCGAGCGCACGCCGGATGGTCACCGGGTCGTCATGCGCCGACACCACCACAAGGGGCACCGCCGGGTGGATGCCGCGCAGCGCGATCAAGCCGGACAGGCCGCTGGCGCCCGGCATCGACAGATCGAGCAGCACGAGGTCGACATCCTCATGGGCCACGACCAGCGCCTTGGCGCTTTCGAAATCGCCGGCCTCGTGAATGGCGGCGACATCGCCGACGCCGGCAAGCGCCTCTTTCAAGGCGCCGCGGAACAGCGGATGGTCGTCGGCAATGACGAAGGTGTAGCCCGACGGCAAATGTTCCTCCCCAAATCCCTTATTGATTATCGGCTTTTACGGGACCGGACGATTATGCGGCGAAGCGCTTTGTTTCAAGCGGCAATGGCCGGACGGGGCATTTCCCCGCCGGGCAGTTCAGGTCTTTTGCGAGTTGAGTTTGGCGCCGTCGCCATTATCCTTGTCCATCTCCTTGACGATGCCCATGAAGCCGCGCAGCATGCGCTCCATATAGCTCATCGTCTTGTCGAAATCCTCTTCGCTCGGCAATTTCGATTCGAGACGGGCCGACAGCGAATTCTCCAACCTGGTGACGCGTTCGTCCATGGCCTTCATCGAGGACTGCAAACGATCGACCTCGTCCTGGAAGGCAGCGCGTTCGTCGGCCGCGATCTTGCAGACGAGCTGGCCGGAGCGCTCCTCGCAGATCGACATGGCGCCGGTCCGGGTGTCCATGCGGACATAGCCGTTGGCCGATTTTTCCAGCCGGTAGCGGTCGGTCTCTTCGGACCAGGCCGATGCCGCAACCAGCGAGACCAGTGCGGCGGGGATCAGTATGTGCTGCAGACGCATGTTCCATCCTCCACGAGCCAGTATGCGCAACCTATCACAGCTTTGCGCCGTAAATGCGGACGAGTTGCCCTTCCCCGCATGATCGGTTCGGATTATAGCGCAACCATGTCTCAGATTATCTACAAGATCGCGCCCGAAGCGCTTTGGCGCGAGGCCGAGAAAAACGGCCGTTTCACCGGCGCTCCGATCGATATCGCCGACGGCTTCATCCATTTCTCCACCGCTGATCAGGTCAGGGAGACGGCGGCGAAGCATTTCGCCGGCCAGATGGATTTGCTGCTGATCGCCATCGACGGGGCGCTGCTCGGTGACGCGCTGAAATACGAGGTCTCGCGGGGCGGCGCGCTGTTCCCGCATCTCTATGGCGTGCTCGATATGAGCGCCGTGCTGTGGGTGCGGCCACTGCCGCTCGGGGCCGACGGCGCCCATCAATTCCCGGCGCTGGAGGCCGAATGATCGTGTTCGATCGCATCGGCCAGAAACTGCTGTTCACCTTCGATCCGGAAACGGCGCATGGCATGTCGATCGCGGCGCTGCGATGCGGTCTGCCGGTCGGCGCGCGGACGGTGCGCGACGACAGGTTGAAGCTCAGCCTCTGTGGCATCGCCTTCCCCAATCCGCTCGGCATGGCCGCAGGCTACGACAAGAACGCCGAGGTGCCCGACGCGCTGCTTGGCCTCGGCTTCGGCTTTGCCGAAGTCGGCACCGTGACGCCGCTGCCGCAGGCCGGCAGTCCGAAGCCGCGCATTTTCCGGCTGACTGAGGATGATGCGGTGATCAACCGCCTGGGCTTCAACAATGAGGGCCACGAGGCGGCGGAAAAACGCCTTGCCGCGCGCCAGGGACGCGGCGGCATTGTCGGCGTCAACATCGGCGCCAACAAGGACAGCGCCGATCGTGTCCGTGACTATGAGTTGGGCGTTTCCCGTTTTGCGAAATACGCCAGCTATCTCACCGTCAACATCTCGTCGCCCAACACGCCCGGCCTGCGCACCATGCAGGCGCGCGAACAGCTCGGCGAACTGTTGTCTCGGGTCATGTCGGTGCGTGCAGCAGCTTCGGCGCAGCCGCCCCTCTTCCTCAAGATCGCGCCCGATCTGGTCGAGGCCGAGCTTGAAGACATCGCCGCCGAAGTCAGCGAGAAGCAGATTGACGGCGTCATCGTCTCCAACACGACGCTGGCGCGAACCGGATTGCGTAGCGCCACCAGCGAGACCGGCGGGCTCTCCGGCAAACCGCTGTTCGAGCGTTCGACCATCGTGCTGGCCAAGATGCGCAAATTGCTCGGGCCGGAGCGCGCCATTATCGGCGTCGGCGGCGTCGATTCGGCCGAGAACGCGCTGGAGAAAATCCGCGCCGGCGCCGATCTCGTCCAGCTCTACACCGGCATGATCTATGCCGGGCCGGCGCTGCCGGGGCGCATCCTTGCCGGGATGGTGCGATTTGCCGACAAGGAGCGGCTGAAATCATTGCGCGAACTGCGCGACAGCCGGCTCGATCAGTGGGCTGCCAGGCCGCTCTAAAACGCCGTGCGCAACCGGAGCCGCAGGATGGCCAGCAGGCTGAAGCCGCGCACCAGCAGGAAAACGTGCAGCGCCGCCCACAGGCCGTGATTGCCGAGAGACGGCGCCAAGCTGAACAATGCGGCGCTGAAGGCCAGGAACGACACCAGCATCATGTTGCGCATGTCGCGCGACCAGGTAGCGCCGATGAAGACGCCGTCCATCTGGAAGGCCAGCACGCCGCTCAGCGGTGTCAGTGCCGCCCACGGCAGATAGATGTCGGCAACAGCACGAACATCCGGCGACGTGGTGATCAACGAAATCAGGCCGGCGCCGCCGAGCCAGAAGATCAGCGTGGCGGTTCCGGCGAGGCCGAACCCCCAGAATAAGGTCAGACGTACCGCCCGGCGGAACGCCGTCTCGGCACGTGCGCCGATCGCGCGTCCCGCCAACTGTTCGGCCGCGGTGGCGAAACCGTCGAGAAAATAGCCGGCGACGAGGAAGAAGTTCATCAGCACGGCATTGGCGGCCAGCGTCAGCGTGCCGAACTGCGCGCCCTGGCGGGTGAACAGCGCGAAAGCGGCGAGCAGCGAGAACGAGCGGATCATGATATCGCGGTTGAGCGACAGCATGCGCAGGAAAGCGGGCATGTCGAGCAGGCGATGCCGCGGCAGGCGGGGTGCGGCCCGGAAGCGCCAGACAACGATGGCGAGACCCAGCAGCATGGCCAGACATTCGCCGGTGACGGTCGCCCAGGCCACGCCGGCGACGCCCCAGCCAAGCTTCAGGCCGAGCAGGATGCAAAGCACGATGTTGATGCCGTTGAGCACCGCCTGCAGCATCAGCCCAAGCCCGCCCTCGCCGCGTCCAAGGACATAGCCGAGGATGGCGTAGTTGATCAGCGTGAAGGGGGCGGCGAGCATTCTGATGTGGATATAGACGCCCATCGCCTCGCCGACGCGCGCTTCGCCGCCGATGAATTTCTGGCCGGCGATGGCAATCAGCGGCGCAAGGACGACAAGCACGATGCCGGCGGCGACCGCGATCAGCACGGCGCGCCAGAACACCGCCTGCTCCTCCAGTTCGTCGCCGCGCCCAAACGCCTGGGCGACGAGGCCGGTGGTACCGGAGCGCAGGAAATTGAAGGTGCTGAAGACCACGTCGAAGACCAGCGCCCCGGCCGCCAGGCCGCCGAGCAGGGCGGCATCGCCGAACTGCCCGACCACCGCCGTGTCGACGATGCCGAGCAGCGGCGTCGTCAGATAGGCGAGCGTCATCGGCACGGCGATGGCGAGCACCGAACGGTTGGTGACGGCGAAGGGTCTCGCGTCGGCTGGGATTGCACCCGTGTCCAGGGGACTGCTGCCTTGCTGATTGCGGCTTGATCGAACAGCCGATGTGCCCCATTTTCCGGCCACCGCGCAATCACTCTTGCCGTGACGGCCAACCGAAATGTTCTTCTGGCGCGAGCCCGCCGGATCCGAGTACTGGTTTTAAGCAATTCCCAAGGGGAAGCGCTACGCGCTTCTCCCGGGAAAACCGCTGCACACTTTTCCTGGAATTGCTTTAGCCATGCCCCTGCAGATCGTCCATCATCCCGACTACGATGCCGGCTTCGCCGTCAATCATCGCTTTCCGATGAGCAAATATCCGCTGCTGATGCAGGCCTTGCATATCAGGGGTCTGATCCATGCGGGGGCGCTGTCGATGCCCGAGCCGGCGCCGGCCTCCTGGCTGAAGCTCGCCCATGCGGCTGATTATGTCGACCAGGTCATCACGTGTTCAGTGCCTGAAAAGATCGAGCGCGAGATCGGCTTTCCCGTGGGACCGCGCGTTTCGCTCAGGGCGCAACTCGCCGCCGGCGGCACGGTGCTGGCGGCGCGACTGGCGCTTATCAATGGCATTGCCTGCAACAGCGCCGGCGGCAGCCACCATGCGCGGCGCGCGCAAGGCGCGGGCTTCTGCACCTTCAACGATGTTGCCGTCGCTTCGCTGGTGCTGCTAGCCCAAGACGCGGTGAAAAACATCCTGATCGTCGATCTCGATGTGCATCAGGGCGACGGCACCGCGGACATCCTGAAAGACGAGCCACGCGCGTTCACCTTTTCCATGCATGGCGAGCGCAATTATCCGGTGCGCAAGATTGCCTCCGATCTCGACGTTGCCCTGCCGGACGGCACCGGCGATGGCGCCTATCTCGAACGGCTGGGTGTCCTCCTGCCGGAGCTCTCGGCCAAGGCGCACTGGGACATCGTCTTCTACAATGCCGGTGTCGACGTGCATGCCGAGGACCGGCTCGGCCGGCTATCGCTCAGCGATGACGGCGTGCGTGCCCGCGACGCCATGGTGATCGGTCATTTCCGCGCGCTGGGCATCCCGGTCTGCGGTGTCATCGGCGGCGGCTATTCGACCGATGTCGCAGCGCTCGCGGCGCGCCACGCCATCCTGTTCGAGGTGGCGTCGGACTTTGCCTGAGTGGCCTTTGGTTTGAGCACAATCTTTTCCGAAAACCGGTTGCCACTTTTCGGGATCGTGGTCCGCTTCACTTCCGGTAGTTCGCGAGCCTGAGCAGGATGAACACCGGCACGACGATCGCGGCGCCGAGCAGGATATAGCCCAAGAAGCGATAGACCGCGTTGAAGCCAAGATTCCACAGATCGATGAAGAAACCCTGGATGCGGTAGAAGACGTCCATCGGCGTCCAGCCGAACGCATTCACGACCAGGCCGACGAGGAACGACACGACCAGCAGCTTGATGATCACCCTGACGGGCGAGTCACCGAGAAAGCGCGTCACTGTGGACAAGGGCCTGCCTCCAGATTGGTGTGCCCGGATTCGGGGTACAAACCCACGAATACGCACTTGCTGCGCCCGCATCAAGGCAGGCGGACCGGCGCAATCGGTCGGGTTTCCAACAGCCGTTTCCGAAGAGCTGTCCAAGGGCGATTGCCCGAAGCACGCCCATCATGATATCGAGAGGCCGACGCGGGTATGATGTAATGGTAGCTTGTCAGCTTCCCAAGCTGAACGCGAGGGTTCGATTCCCTCTACCCGCTCCAGTTCCTATCCCACCTCCCGCAAGATAAAATCGTGCAGCATCTTGGCTGCCGGCGACAGGACGCGGTTCTTCACCGTGATCAGGCTGTAGGGGCGGACCTCGATGTCGAACTCGGTCTGGACGACATCGATGGCGCCGGCGAGACCGTCGGGGTTCTGGATGAATTTTGCCACCTGGATCGACACCGGGGCGATGGCGTCGGACTGCGCCACCATGACCAGTGTGAGCAGCAGCGACGAGGTGTTGAGGATGCGGTCCGGCAGGGCGATGTTGCGGTTCAGGAAATTGCTCTCCATCGCCTGGCGCAGCGGCGACCCGCCCGACTGGAACACCCAGTCGAAGGCGGCGGTGTCCTCCAGCCGCACCGCCCTCCCATTGTTAAGAGGATGGCCATTGCTCAGCGGGTGGCCGCGACGCACGATCAGGCAGGCCTTCTCGACGCCGATGACACGGGATTCGAACAGGCGCGGATTGAGGTCTTCGGGAACACGGGCGATGATGAAATCATGGCGCGTGGCGATCAGTTCGCGCGCCAGCACATTCGACGTCTCGACCTGCATGGTAATCTCGATGCGCGGATAGAGGCGGCGTATCTCGCGGATCGCCGGGACCGCCAGTTCGATCGCCGGCGCCGTCACCGCGCCAAGGAACACCGAGCCGCCCTTGCCGGCCTTGAGCTCCGATATTTCGCGGTCGGCCTCGCGCATTTCGAGCAGGATCGAGCGCGCGCGCCGGGCCAGCGCCTTGCCGTAAGGGGTGAGTGTGATGCCGCGCGGCAGCCTTTCGCAGAGCTTCACCTCGAGCACCGCTTCCATCTCGGAAATCATGCGCGAGGCCGCCGGCTGCGAGATGTTCATCACCTGGGCGGCAGCACTCACCCGACCGTGATCGTCGAGTGCTGCGATCATGCGCATGTGACGCAGGCTCAAGCCGCTACGCAGAAGTGTCTCGCCATCGCCCGGCAATTCATCGTAACCGCTTGAAATTCCCTGAGGACCTCGTAAAGCCGCCATGCCTTTTCCCGCTTCCGCCACTGTTCCAGCCCGGTTTAGTCATATACCGGTTTTGGTATAGCAACCACCGAAGATCGCATTTGACAGTTATGGCAAAGGGTCACACTTTCGCGCGTCCTCAAGACTTGACGGTCGATGACGAGCAAAATCGTATCGATTTAAATCAAGACTGAGGGCCGATTGGGAGGATACCGGAGATCGATTATGACGGCGGCGGCGCTTTGGTGCATCCGCCCGACTGCGCGGCCCGCGAAGCCCCGAGGTGTCGCGTCCATCAACCAGGGAGAGTTTTACGTGAAAATCATCAAGACACTGGCCGCCGTCGCGGCCCTTGGCATCGCTGCCATGACCTACTCGGCGCACGCAGCCGACAAGGGTCTTGTCGGCGTGCTGATGCCGACCAAGACCTCGCAGCGCTGGATCAATGACGGCGATGCCGTCAAGTCCCAGCTCGAAGCTCTCGGCTACACGGTCGACCTGCAGTACGCGCAGGACGACATCCCCAACCAGCTCAGCCAGCTGGAAAACGAAATCACCAAGGGCCCGAAGGCGCTGATCATCGCTTCGATCGACGGCACGACCCTGTCGGACGCGCTGCAGAAGGCCGCTGACGCCGGCGTCGTCGTCGTCGCCTATGACCGCCTGATCAAGAAGACCGCCAATGTCGATTACTACACCACCTTCGACAATTTCGGCGTCGGCGTGATCCAGGCGAACTCGCTGGTCAAGGGCCTCAAGGAGCGCTTCCCGAACACCAAGCCGTGGAACGTCGAACTGTTCGGCGGCTCGCCGGACGACAACAACGCCTTCTTCTTCTACAACGGCGCAATCTCGGTGCTGCAGCCGCTGATCGATGACGGCTCGATCAAGATCAAGTCCGGCCAGACCGGCATGGACAAGGTCGGCACGCTGCGCTGGCTCGCCGCCACCGCCCAGGCGCGCATGGACAACCTGCTGTCGGCCAACTACTCGGACGGCAGCCGCGTCGATGGCGTTCTTTCGCCCTATGACGGCCTGTCGCGCGGCATCACCGCTTCGCTGCGCGCCGTCGGTTACGGCACCGACGCCCAGCCGTGGCCGATCGTGACCGGCCAGGACGCCGAGACCGCTTCGGTCAAGCTGATCATCACGGGCGAGCAATACTCGACCGTGTTCAAGGACACCCGCGAACTGGCCAAGGCCACCGTCGAACTCGTCGACAAGGTGCTCTCGGGCGGCAAGCCGGACGGCCTCGATGAAAAGACCTACAATAACGACGTCAAGGTCGTCCCCTCGATCCTTTTGACGCCGCATGAGGTCGACAAGTCGAACTACCAGGCACTGGTCGTCGACTCCGGCTACATCAAGGCCGACGAACTGAAGTAATCCGTTTATAAAGACAGGGGTCCTGCGCGACGCAGGACCCCTTTCCGTTCACAAGCGACCCCGGTATTGTTTCTACCGGACTTAGTTTGCGTGCATGTCGTTGCCTCAAACCGCAAGCACTTTGGAGCGACATGCAACAGGAGGAGCTTGCCCTGATGACGACGATTTTGGAGATGCGCGACATCACCAAGACGTTCCCCGGCGTGAAGGCGCTGTCGAACGTCAACCTCAGCGTCGAAGAAGGCGAGATCCACGCCGTGGTTGGCGAGAACGGCGCCGGCAAGTCGACGCTGATGAAGGTTCTGTCGGGCGTCTATCCCGCCGGCACCTATGACGGCCAGATCATTTTTCAGGGTCAGGAATGCCAGTTCAAAGGTATCCATGACAGCGAACACAAGGGCATCGTCATCATCCACCAGGAGCTAGCGCTGGTGCCGATGCTGTCGATCACCGAAAATATCTTCCTCGGCAACGAAAACGCCCGATACGGCGTCATCGACTGGGATGCCAACGAGGCGCGCACCGCTGCCCTGTTGAAGAAGGTGGGCCTCAAGGAGGACCCCAAGACACTGATCACCAATATCGGCGTCGGCAAGCAGCAGCTGGTCGAGATCGCCAAGGCGCTGAGCAAGGACGTCAAGCTTTTAATCCTCGATGAGCCGACCGCTTCGCTCAGCGAGAGAGACAGCCAGGCGCTGCTCGATCTTCTGCTCGAATTCAAGCGGCAAGGCATGACCTCGATCCTGATCTCGCACAAGCTCAACGAGATCAACCGGGTCGCCGACAAGGTAACCGTCATCCGTGACGGGCGCACCATCGAGACGCTGGCCAAGAAGGATATCTCCGAAGACCGCATCATCACCTCGATGGTCGGCCGTTCGCTAGACGACCGCTATCCGCCGCGCGAGCCCAAGATCGGCGAAGTCGTGTTCGAGGTGAAGAACTGGTCGGTCTATCACCCGCTCCATGCCGAGCGGCAGGTGATCAAGGGCATCGACATCAATGTGCGCAAGGGCGAGGTGGTCGGCATCGCCGGGCTGATGGGCGCCGGCCGCACCGAATTCGCCATGAGCCTGTTCGGCCGCTCCTATGGCCGCCGCATCACCGGCGAAGTGCTGCTCAAGGGCAAGCCGGTCGATGTCTCATCGGTAAGCAAGGCGGTCCAACACGGCATCGCCTATGTCACCGAGGACCGCAAGACCTACGGCCTCAACCTCATCGACCATATCAAGCATAACATTACGCTGGCCAATCTCGACGGCGTGTCGCGCCACAGCGTGATCGACGACATGCGCGAACTTGCGGTCGCCAACGACTATCGCAAGAAGACCAATATCCGAGCGTCCAGCGTCTATCAGATGACCGGCAATCTTTCCGGCGGCAACCAGCAGAAGGTGGTGCTGTCGAAATGGTTGTTTGCCGACCCTGACGTGCTGATCCTCGACGAGCCGACACGCGGCATCGATGTCGGCGCCAAGTATGAAATCTACACGATCATCGCGCGCCTTGCCTCGGAGGGTAAGGCGATCGTGGTCATCTCGTCGGAAATGCCGGAATTGCTGGGGATTACCGACCGCATCTACGTCATGAACGAAGGGCGCATGGTGGGCGAAATGCCGGCGGCGGAAGCAAGCCAGGAAAAGATAATGCGCGCCATCGTCCGGGGAGAAGGAAAAGCAGCATGAGCACCGAAAGCGCCCCCGCCCCGCAGGGCAACGTCGCCGACGAACAGCGCCCGCGCATCGCCGTCTCGGCGCTGGCGACGAATTTACGCGAATACGGACTGATCATAGCCCTGATCGTCATCATGCTGTTCTTCCAGTTCACCACGTCGGGGACGTTGTTCAAGCCGGTAAACCTCAGCAATCTGGTGCAGCAGAACTCCTTCATCATCGTGATGGCGCTGGGCATGCTGCTGGTGATCGTATCGGGCTATATCGACCTCAGCGTCGGATCGGTCGCCGGTTTCATTGGCGCGCTGGCGGCAAACATGATGGTCATCTGGCAACTCGGACCGCTGAGCAATCCCCTGGTGGTTTCGATCGTCTGCCTGGTCGCGGGTGGCCTGATCGGCGCCGCGCAAGGGTATTGGATCGCCTATCACCGGATACCGAGCTTCATTGTCACGCTGGCCGGCATGCTGATCTTCCGCGGCATTTGCCAGGCGTTGCTTGGCGGCGGCTCGTCGGTGGGTCCGCTTCCCGACGACTTCAAGATGCTCAGCTCCGGCTTCATCCCGGATGTGATCGGCCCACTGACGCTCGTCCCGCCGGTCGTGAACGCAGCCGGCAAGACCATCATGGGCAGCGGCGTGACCCTGCACATGACGACGGTCGTGCTGGGGCTGATCGCCGTGCTCGCCTATGCCTATTTCGGGGTCCGCACCCGGCGCAAACGAGAACGCCATGGTTATGAGGCCGAGCCCTTCACCCTGTTCGTCGTCAAGACGCTGGTCGCCAGCGCGCTGGCGCTGTTCCTGGTCTATGAGTTTGCCAGCTACCGCGGCCTGCCCGTGGTGCTGCTGGTCATGGGCGTGCTGATCACGCTGTTCGTCTTCGTCACCAAGCGCATGACCATCGGGAGGCGCATCTACGCCATGGGCGGCAATCCCAAGGCGGCGCAGCTGTCGGGCATCAACACCGAGCGGCTGACGCTGATGGTGTTCATCAATATGGGCGTGCTGTCGGCGCTTGGCGGCCTGATCATCGCGGCTCGTCTGGGCCAGGCGGTCCCGGCGGCGGGTCTCGGCTCGGAGCTCGACGTCATCGCCGCCGTGTTCATCGGCGGCGCCTCGGCGATGGGCGGCGTCGGCCAGGTCATCGGGGCGGTCGTCGGCGGCTTCATCATGGGCGTGATGAACAACGGCATGTCGATCATGGGCGTCAATGTCGACTGGCAGCAGGTGGTCAAAGGCCTGGTGCTGCTCGGCGCCGTGATCTTCGACGTCTACAATAAGAACAAGGCCTGACAAGCTTCAGGCGAGGCAAGCAGGAGGCATACGGTCGCGGTGCAGCCGGCAAGTTGTCGGCATAAGAAGTCCCCCGAGGGATGGAGCTCGCGAGCGCAATCCGGACGAAGAGTTCAACCCGTGGCGCGGCGAGGTCCGAGCCGCGCAGGTCAAGGTTTGCCAAGGGGCAACCCGGCCAAGGCACATGAGAGAGGATTTCATCATGCTAATCTCCCAGATCCTCGACGACGCCGAGACCATCCGCGTCGTCGCCCGCAATGGCGGCGGCAAGACCAGGATCATCAACGGCGCCCGCAGCGTCTATTCGCTGGCCATGGAAGCCGCGCGCACCGGAACGGGCCTCGCCGCGCTGATCGAGCGCAAGGGGTTCGGTGAAGCGATAGACCTCGACGCCGTCTACAAGAAGGGCCGGCTGGTGTCGCCGATCAACCATCCCGATCCTGCGCATCTGCATCTGACCGGCACCGGCCTGACCCATCTCGGCTCGGCGGCGACGCGCGATTCCATGCACAAGAAGCTCAGCGATGGCGGCGAGGAGCAGCTTACCGATTCCATGAAGATGTTCCGCATGGGGCTCGAAGGCGGCAAGCCGGCCAAGGGCCAGACCGGCGTGCAGCCGGAATGGTTCTACAAGGGCAACGGCACCATGGCGGTGGCGCCGGGCGCCGCACTGATGTCGCCGGCCTTTGCGCAGGACGCCGGCGAGGAGCCGGAAATCGCCGGCATCTATGTCATCGGCGACGACGGCGCGCCGTTCCGCGTCGGCTTCACGCTGTCGAACGAGTTTTCCGATCATGTTACCGAGCGGGTGAACTATCTGTTCCTGGCACATTCCAAACTGCGCAACGCCTCGTTCGGGCCGGAAATCCTGATCGGCGACCTGCCGGCCGACGTCAGGGGCTCATCGCGAATCTATCGCGACAGCAATTTGCTGTGGGAAAAGCCGTTCCTGTCGGGCGAAGCGAACATGTCGCACACAATCGCCAATCTCGAACATCATCACTTCAAATATTCGGCCTTCCGCCAGCCGGGCGACGTGCATGTGCACATGTTCGGCACGGCGACGCTGTCCTTTGCCGACGGCATCAAGACTCAGGCCGGCGACGTGTTCGAGATCGAGGCCGGGGATTTCGGCCTGCCGCTGCGCAACCCGCTGGAGATCGAGCAGCCGGTGAAGGTGGCGGTGAAGGCGCTTTGAGGCAGCATCACATTTGGGAGCCGGAATGAACGGAATGCGGCTTGTCATTGTGTTCACGGGCGTGGCCCTGTTCCTGACCCAACCGTCGGTGGCCTTTAGCGCCGGCCAGTGCAGCCCGAAGTCCTATCGTGAAGCCCGTTTGGCGATGACGAGCCGTCTTCTGGCAACCGGCTATTCGAAAGCCCAGGTGACTTTCTGATGCGCAACACGGATCACATGACATCAGCGCTTCGCACCGACAGGCTGAACAACAATGGCAAGGTCTGCGGCATCGACTCCGCCAAGGCCCATGTCCTCGGTTGCCTCGACAAGCAGTTGTTCCCGTTGAAGCGCGGCTCAAACGCTTCGCTCGACGAGGTCAAACTGACCGAAGGCTTTTGGGGCAGGAAACGTTTGGCCGCACGCGAACTGCTGTTTATCGGCCATTTTCATGCCTGCCTTGGCGCCGCGAAAGAGTATCTCTTTCGCGGCTGACTCCGGCGGGCCGGAAGTCAATAAATATCGAAATCGAAATACTTGGCCTGGATCTTCTTGTAAGTGCCGTCGGCGACGATGGCGTCTATCGCCGCATTCAGCTTGTCGCGCAGCGCCGTGTCTTCCAGGCGGACAGCGATGCCGGCTTGCGTCTCGGTGCCCTTGACGTCGCCGACAAGCTTGCAGCAGCCTTCGCTCGCCTTCTTCAGCCAGTCCATCAGCACGAACTTGTCGGAGATGACGGCGTCGAGACGGCCGTTCTGCAGGTCGGTGATCGCCTCTTCCTGGGTGGGGTAGAGTTTCGCCTCGGCGCCGGCCTTGCCATAGGCGTCCTGCGCATAGTCGGCCTGGGTGGTCGAGGCCTGCGCGCCCACCGTCTTGCCGGCAAGGGCTGCCGGTTCGGTGGAAGTGAGGTCGCTGTCCTTCGGCGCCACCAGTGCCAGCGGCGTCGTGTAGTATTTGTCGGTGAAGGCGACCTGTTTCTTGCGCTCCTCGGTGATGCTCATCGAGGCGATGATGGCGTCGAACTTTTTCGCCTGCAGCGCCGGGATGATGCCGTCCCAGTCCTGGGTGACGATCTCGCACTCGACCTTCATCTGCGCACACAGCGCATTGGCAATGTCGATGTCGAAGCCCTCGATCTTGCCGTCCGCGGTGATGGTGTTGAAGGGCGGATAAGCGCCCTCGGTGCCGATCTTCAATTTCTCCTGCGCCTCAGCCAGCGAGCCGGCCGATATCACCAGCATGGCAGCGCCCGCTGCCGATATGATCCATCTTGAAATCTGCATTTTGGTTCCCCTTGCGCGCCGTTCTCTTGCCGGCCACCGAAAGGCAGCCAAGCATGGTGAGGCAGCGCAGGCAAGTATTTTGCCTGACGGTGATCGAAGGTTCAGCCGGCGGGGCGGAAATGCTTGGAGAGCTTGAGGCCTTGCGCCTGGTAATTCGAGCCGAGATCGGTGCCGTAAAGCGCCTGCGGCCGCTTCAGCATGTGTTCGTAGACCAGCCGGCCGACGATCTGGCCGTGGTCGAGGATGAACGGCACTTCGTGGCTGCGCACTTCGAGCACCGCCCGGCTGCCGGTGCCGCCTGAGGCCGAATGGCCGAAGCCCGGATCGAAGAAGCCGGCATAGTGAACACGGAATTCGCCAACCAGCGGATCGAAGGGCGTCATCTCGGCGGCGTAGAGCGGCGGCACGTGCACGGCTTCGCGGCTGACCAGGATGTAGAACTCGTCCGGGTCGAGCACCAGTTCGCCGGCGCCGCTCTTGTAGAGCGGCTCCCAGAAATCGACGGCATCCTGGGCGGCGCGCTTGTCGACATCGACCAAGCCGGTGTGATGCTTGCCGCGATAGCCGACCAGGCCGTTCTGGTCGCCGTCAAGATCGATCGACAGCGCAATGCCGCCGCCGGAAATGTTGGGCGGCTCGGTCGCCACCAGCATCTCGGCGCGGTGCAATTCGTTCAGTTCTGCCTCCGACAACAGCGCGTTGCCAGTGCGAAAGCGGATCTGCGACAGCCTCGATCCGGCGCGTACGACGATCGGGAAGGTGCGTGGACTGACTTCGAGATAAAGCGGCCCGTGATAGCCGGGGGCGATCTTGTCGAACTCATGGCCGCGATCGGTCATCACCCGGGTGAAGATGTCGAGGCGGCCGGTCGAGCTTTTCGGGTTGGCCGAGGCCGACACGTCTGCGGGCAGCGCCAGGCTTTCGAGCAGCGGCACGATGTAGACGCAGCCGGTTTCCAGCACCGCGCCCTCGGCGAGACTGAATTCGTGCAATTTCAGCCGGTGAAGCTTGTCGGCCACCAGATGATCGGGACCCGGCAGGAAGGAGGCGCGCACGCGAAAAGCCTTGTCGCCGAGCCTGAGATCGAGGCTCGCCGGCTGCACCTGGTCGACATCGAGCGCGCGCGGCGACTTCAGCGCGCCGGACTGAAACAGCGCGGAAATGTCCTGATCGGGAAGAATGCCTGTCTGCCGCAAAAGGCTGGCTCCGCTCCAAGGTCGGTCTCTTTGTGGCAGGTTCTTGCCGCAAAACCGCTGGATATTATTGCGGAACCTGCCTGGTACAAACCTCTTAATGAAGCCGGCAATTGACGCAAGCGCAGGTGAGGTCTAAAGGGTCGTTATCCCGTGGTGATTTGGCCGGTCGGCTTGCAGCCACGTTAAACAAGTCGCTAAAGGACCGTCGGGCCGCAAGGCCATATGGACCGGTTGCGACTTTCGCGGCCGGTTTTTTTGTGTCTGGAACAAAAGCGATGAGCACCAAGAAGCGTAACTGGAAACCTCAGACCGCACTCGTGCACGGGGGAACGCTGCGTTCCCAGTTCGGCGAGACGTCCGAAGCGATGTACCTCACCCAAGGCTATGTCTACGAGACGGCGCAGGCTGCCGAGGCCCGTTTCAAGGGCGAGGAGCCGGGCTTCATCTATTCGCGCTATGCCAACCCTACCGTCGACATGTTCGAAAAGCGCATGTGCGCGCTGGAGGGTGCCGAAGATGCGCGCGCCACGGCGTCCGGCATGGCGGCGGTGACGGCAGCGCTCCTGTGCAGCGCCAAGGCCGGCGACCATATCGTTGCGGCGCGCGCGCTGTTCGGCTCCTGCCGCTGGGTGGTGGAGACGCTGGCGCCGAAATACGGCATCGAGGCAACGCTGGTCGACGGCACCGACATCGCCAACTGGGAAAAGGCGGTGCGGCCGAACACGAAACTGTTCTTCCTGGAAAGCCCGACCAATCCGACGCTGGAAGTGGTCGACATCGCAGCGGTGGCGGCGCTCGCCACCTCGATCGGCGCCAGGCTGATCGTCGACAATGTCTTTGCCACGCCCTTGCAGCAGAAGCCCTTGCAGCTCGGCGCCCATATCGTCGTCTACTCCGCGACCAAGCACATTGACGGCCAGGGACGCTGTCTCGGCGGCATCATCCTGTCGGACAAGAAATGGATCGACGAGAATTTGCACGACTATTTCCGCCACACCGGCCCGAGCCTGTCGCCGTTCAACGCCTGGACGCTGCTCAAGGGCCTGGAGACGCTGCCGGTTCGGGTGCGCCAGCAGACGGAAAGCGCGGCCAAGATCGCGGATTTCCTGGCAGGACGGCCGGAAATCGCCCGCGTCATCTATCCCGGCCGCGCCGACCACCCGCAGGCCGACATCGTCAAGAAGCAGATGACGGGCGGATCGACGCTGATCTGCCTCGACGTCAAGGGCGGCAAGCAGGCGGCCTTCGCCTTGCAGAACGCGCTCGACATCGTGCTGATCTCCAACAATCTCGGCGACGCCAAGAGCCTGATCACCCATCCGGCGACCACCACGCACAAGAACCTCAGCGACGAAGCTCGCGCCGAGCTTGGCATCGGGCCGGGAACGCTCAGGCTGTCGGTCGGTCTTGAGGATACGGACGATCTGCTGGAGGACGTTGCGCAGGCGCTGAAGGCAGCCGGATAGGCCGCGAGGCGTCACGCTCCCGACGAAACCTCTTCCAGTTCGGCCGTCTTGGTGCCGATGGTCATGATGTTGCCGCGCCAGTCGACGGCGCCGCTCAGCCAGCCGCGCGCCCAAATGGCGGGAAGCATCATGTCGCGCACCATCATCGCCGGGACCATGCGCAGCGACAGGTGCCAGCCCTTGGCCGCGGCCAGCGCGCATTCGGGAATGTAGGCCGCCGTCAGCACGGCCAACACCGTGGCCGGCAGGCTGATGCCGGCACTTGCGGCCGCCACCAGCGCCAACGCCAACGGCACGGCGACGCCGGTCAGGATCTCGGGTGCGAAAAACAGCGGGAAAGTGACGCGGCGCAACCGCGCCCAGCGCGCCTGGCGCGACCAGATGTCGGGAAGTCGGCGCTGCCCCAGTGGTTGCTCGAAAGGCGAGGCAACGAGATTGACGCGCAGGCCCAGTCCGTTGACCAGCTTGGTTGCAGCAGCATCCTCGGCGATCTCGGCGGCCAGCGCGCGGATACCGCCACTGGTATCGAGCATCGGCTTGTTCCACAGCATGCTCTTGCCTTGGGCAAAGCCGAGACCGAGCGCCTCGCCGGCATATTGCCAGCGCGCCTGCAGCGTGTTGAGGAACGCGCATTCGACCTCGGCCCAAAAGCCATCCGGCCGAGAGCCGATCGGCGTCGAGCAGATAAGCCCGGTATTGGTCCGCCAGGCCGCCATCAGGTGCTGGACGTAATCCCTTGGCATCAGCACGTTGGAATCCGCCAGAATAACCCAATGATAGCGCGCCGCTTCCCAGCCCTTGACGCAATTGTTGAGCTTCGGGTTGCTGCTGACGCGGTCGTCGCCGATCAGCAGCCGGGCCGGCACGTTGGGAAACAGGACGATCGCCCTGTTTATCAGTTTGACGACGGGATCGTCGGCGTGAGCGACGCAGAAGATCAGTTCGTAGCGCGGCCAGTCGAGCGAGAAGGCTCGCTGCAGCGTCTCTTGTGTGAACGGCTCCACGCCGCGCGACGGCACGACGATCGAGACCGGTGGCTGCTCGTCGGACGGCGGAGGGATAAGGCGACGCGCTTGCAGTTTCGACGAAGCAAGCAGGATGCTGGCGAGATTGGAAAGAAGCAAAGCGGAGGAAGCGAAGGCGGCTGTGAGAGCTAGTTCCATGAGATCTGGTCACTCCGGAAAGGCCGCTCGCGGCTGCTTTGTCAGTCGACAGATGGGCCTTGAGTCGCCGGCAAGGTTTGCGCACACCAACACTGTCATGTGTGTCACTTAAATGACATTGTTTGTCGGCACCTCCGCTTTGAGGCTGGCAGGACATGCCGTTGTGCGCGTATCAAACCGCATAGCGCGACAAATGTTCCTTGCCGCGCAACCGGAGCAGCCCATGTATCGCGCCGTCACGCGCAACATCGAAGTGCAGGTCAGACCGTTCTACCTGGAGGACCGCTCGGACCCGGCGGAGAACCGTTATGTCTGGGGCTACCAGGTGACGATCGACAACCAGTCGGACGATTTCGTGCAGCTTATGTCGCGTTACTGGCACATCACCGACGGCAGCGGCCGGATCGAGGAAGTGCGCGGCGCCGGCGTGGTCGGCGACCAGCCTGAGCTCAATCCGGGCGACAGCTATCAATACACGTCAGGCTGCCCGCTCTCGACGCCCTCCGGCATCATGGTCGGCCACTACACCATGCGCAACAAAAAGGGCGAGACGTTCGACGTCGCTATTCCCGCGTTTTCGCTGGATCTGCCGGGGACGCGGCGGACGGTGAATTAGGGGTTTTCTCCCCATCTCTATACGGGGAGAAATGCCCGGCAGTGCAATGAGGGGCGACGCCGGACTCATGAGGTTATCTTCCACGCACATGACGTAGGCTATGCGCGGCCATTCACCAAAGTTCGCGCTGCCCCTCATCCGCCCTTCGGGCACCTTCTCCCCGTGAACGGGGAGAAGGAAGAGATGCTACTGAGTTGCAAACTCCGCCGGGTCGAAGTCGTACTGCTTCGAGCAGAACTCGCAGGCGACGTGGATGCCGCCATCTTCGGTGCTGTCCTTGATCTCCTGCGCGGAAAACCCCTCGAGGATGCCGCGTATCTTGTCCCTTGAGCAGGAACATTGGTCGGCAACCGGCACGCCGCCGAAGACGCGCACGCCATGTTCGTGGAACAGCCTGTAGAGCAGCCGCTCGGCGCCGATGGTCGGGTCGATCAGCTCGGTCGGCTCGATGGTGCCGAGCAGCGCCACCAGCTCGCGCCAAGAATTGTCGGCCGGCTCGTTCATTACGTCGCGCGGATCGCCGTCGCCCCCCGAAATGTCGGGCACGCGCATGCGCTCGGGCGACTGCGGCAGGAACTGCGCCAGGATACCGCCGGCGCGCCACTGCTCGCGAGCACCGCCGGGGCCGGGCGTCAGCAGCTTGGCCACCGACAGCCTGAGGTCGGTCGGGATCTGCTCCGACTGGCGGAAATAGGTGCGCGCGGCGTCTTCCAGCGTCTCGCCGTCGAGCTGGACGATGCCCTGATAGCGCTGCGTGTGCGCCCCCTGGTCGATGGTCAGCGCCAAAACGCCGCTGCCCAGCAGCGTCTGCTGCGAGGTCTGGCCTGCGGCCACCAGGGCCTCCAGCCGGTCGGCATCGAAGCGCGCATAGGCGCGCAATGCCGAGGGCGTGGAGAAATCCGCGACCAGCATGTCGACAGGCCCGTCGGTGCGGGTCTGCAGGATGAACTTGCCCTCGAATTTGAGCGAGGTGCCGAGCAGCACCGTCAGCACACAGGCTTCCGCCAGCAGGCGGGCGACCGGCTCGGGATAGTCATGACGGTTGAGGATGGCGTCGAGCATCGGCCCGAGCTGCACGGTGCGGCCGCGCACGTCGAGCGGGCCTACCTCGAAGGGCACGACATGATCGTCGCCGGCATAGCCGAACTCGCCGAGTTTGGGGTGATGTTCAGTCACTTGATGCGTTTCCAACATGACAAAGCTCCAGGGCGCGGCCATGCGGCCCGGAGGGGTGCATGCGTCCAAACGCGCTTGATTTGCGTGATGGGGCGCAAATAGGCATCGCGTCGCCCCGGATCAAGCGCTTGGAGATCAAGCGCCTGGAGATCAAGCGCCCAGACACCAGGCCAAAACCGCCTTCTGGGCGTGGAGCCGGTTCTCGGCTTCGTCGAAGACCACCGAATGCGGACCGTCGATGACCTCGTCGGTGACTTCCTCGCCGCGATGCGCCGGCAGGCAGTGCATGAACAGGGCGTCGGGCTTGGCCCTGGCCATCAGCGCCGCATTGACCTGATAGGGCGAGAAGACATTATGGCCGCGGGCGCGGTGTTCCTGGCCCATAGACACCCAGCAGTCGGTGACGATGCAGTCGGCTTGGTCGACGGCCTCTTCGGGCGAGCGGGTGAAGTGCAGCTTGCCGCCATTGGACTTCGACCAGTCGATGTGCTTTTGCGCCGGCTCGCTGCCTTCCGGCACTGCGACGTTCAGGTTGAAGCGGAACCGCGCCGAAGCTTCGAGCAGCGAATGCAGCACGTTGTTGCCGTCGCCGGTCCAGGCGATGGTCTTGCCGGCAACCGGACCGCGATGCTCCTCGAAGGTCATGATGTCGGCCATCAGCTGACAGGGATGGGTGTCGTCGGTCAGCCCGTTGATGACCGGAATCGTGGCATTCTCGGTCAGCTCGAGCAGCCGCTCATGCGACGTGGTGCGGATCATGATGGCGTCCACATAGCGCGACAGCACCTTGGCGGTGTCGGCAATGGTCTCGGAGCGGCCGAGCTGCATTTCGGTGCCGGTCAGCATGATGGTCTCGCCGCCGAGCTGTCGCATGCCGACGTCGAAGGACACGCGCGTGCGCGTCGACGGCTTGTCGAAGATCATGGCCAGCACCTTGCCTTCGAGCGGTTTGGTCCGTTCGCCGGCCTTGAGGCGCGCCTTGCGCACCACCGCATCGTCCAGCATCAGGCGCAGATCGCCTTCGGAAACGGCGGAAAGATCGGTGAAATGGCGAAGGCTCATCGGGAATGGTTCTCGGGATTACTTCGCGGCGGCCGCGGCGATGGCGTCGGTCAGGCCCTTGGCAGCGGCGCGGATGCGATCGAGCGCTTCGCCGATCTCGGCGTCGGTGACGGTCAGCGGCGGCAGCAGACGAATGACGTTGTCGCCGGCCGGCACCGCCAGCAGATGCTGGTCGCGCAGCGCCATGTTGACCTTGGTGTTTGGCATGGCGCATTTCAGGCCAAGCATCAGGCCGCTGCCCCTGATGCCTTCGATGACATCGGGAAATTCGTCGGCGACCGCCGCCAGGCCCTGCTTCATCAGCAATGCCTTGCGCTGGACGTCTTCGAGGAAGCCGTCTTCCAGCACGACGTCGAGCACAGCGTTGCCGACCGCCATGGCCAGCGGATTGCCGCCGAAAGTGGTGCCATGCACGCCTGCCGTCATGCCGACGACAGCGTCGTCGGTGGCGAGGCACGCGCCCATCGGAAAGCCGCCGCCAATGCCCTTGGCAATCGCCATGATGTCTGGCGTCACGCCGGTCCATTCATGCGCGAACAGCTTTCCGGTGCGACCGATACCGCACTGGACCTCATCGAAGATCAGCAGCAGGCCATGCTGGTCGCAGAGCTGCCGCAGCCGCTTCAAGGATTGCGTCGGCACCGGGCGGATGCCGCCCTCGCCCTGTACCGGTTCGATCAGGATCGCGGCGGTCTCTGGTGTGATCGCCTTCTCGGCGGCGTCGATGTCGTCGAAGCCGACCTGGTCGAAGCCTTCGACCTTGGGGCCGAACCCTTCGAGATATTTGTACTGGCCGCCGGCGGCGATGGTCGCCAGCGTGCGGCCGTGGAAGGCGCCTTCGAAGGTAATGACCCGGAAGCGCTCGGGATGGCCCTTGACGAACTGGTAGCGCCGCGCCGTCTTGATCGCGCATTCGAGCGCCTCGGCGCCGGAATTGGTGAAGAACACCTTGTCGGCGAAGGTGGCGTCAGCCAGCCGCTCGCCGAGCCGGGCCTGCCCCGGGATCTCGTAGAGATTGGAGACGTGCCAGAGCTTGGCCGCCTGTTCGGTCAGCGCCGAGACCAGATGCGGATGGCTGTGGCCCAACGAATTGACCGCGATGCCGCCAGCGAAATCGAGATATCGCTCGCCCTTGTCGGTAACCAGCCAGGTGCCTTCGCCATGGTCGAAGGCCAAAGGGGCGCGGGCAAAGGTCTCGTAAAGCGCCGAACCGCTCATTATATGCGTCTCCGGTACCGGAAAAATCAAAAAAGCCGCCAAAGCGGCGGCCTTTGCGGCTTATCGTGTTTTTCGGCCATGAAGTCAACGAAAACGTCGCGCAGAGGCGCGCGGCAAGCTCCCGACGAGACGCCGGCTCATAAGCGACCGGGCAAGTTGGGGAAAACCTAAAAAACCGATTCGTGTTGCACCTGGGACTCTTGTCACCGAGTCAACACATGAGGTAATTGTAGTCCGGAAATAACTAGATTTCGTGCGGCGGACCTAATCACCTAATATATGTGGTGTCTGCCCCGGCAAAGATTGCCGGGTCGGGAATGGATTCCGGCTGCCGCACACTTAGCAGGAGCGCGGTCTCATGAACTGGACTGACGAGCGGGTCGAACTTCTCAGGAAACTGTGGTCGGAGGGCTTGAGCGCAAGCCAGATCGCCGCACAACTCGGCGGGGTCAGCCGCAACGCGGTCATCGGCAAGGTGCACCGGCTGAAGCTGTCGGGCCGCGGACGCTCGACCGCGACGCCGGCGCGTCAGAAGAAGACAACGCAGGGATCTTCGATCCAGAAATCGGTGCCTCGCGCCGCAACCACGCAGCGCCATGTCACGACGTCGATCGGGGCGAACGCGCTGCAGGCGCAGTTCGACGCCGAGCCAGTGGCGCGCCACTACATCCGCCCGGTCGAAAACGTCGTCGTGCCGATCTCGCGGCATCTGCAGCTCACCGATCTCACCGAGCGCACCTGCAAATGGCCGAATGGCGACCCGCTGTCGGAAGACTTCAACTTCTGCGGCAACGAGGCGGCTGAAACCGGACCTTACTGCAAGTACCACGCAAGGGTGGCGTTCCAGCCGGCTTCAGAGCGGCGCAGGAGCCGGTAGTTAGGAATAGGGATTGGGGACTGGGCAGTAGGGAATGGGGTAGCGCTCGTGAGGCGCCACCTTATTCTGCCTACTGCCTACTGCCTACTGCCTACTGCCTACTACCTACTGCCTACTGCCTACTGCCTACTGCCTACCATCACAGCCACCCACTCTTCCGAAATCGCCAATACAAAAACGAGCAGATCAGCGCGATCGAGACCAATACGACGGGATAGCCGTATTGCATCTTCAGTTCCGGCATGTCGTCGAAATTCATGCCGTAAATGCCGGCGAGCGCCGTCGGCACCGCCAGGATCGCCGCCCATGAGGCCAGCTTCTTGGTGTTCGCGGTTTCCTGGCTCTGGCCGACCAGCAGGCTGGCTTCGAAAGCGAACGCCAGAACCTCGCGCAGGCTGTCGATCTTTTCCTGCACGGTGCGGATATGGTCGGTGACATCGCGAAACAGCGGATGCATTGCGGTATGGATCTGCGGCAGTTCGGCGCTGGTCAGCCGGCGGCAGACCTCGACCAGCGGCAGCGCCGCATTGCGCAGGCGCAACAGATCGCGGCGCAGCATATAGAGCCGCTCGATGTCGGGACCGGTCATCGGCTTCAGAAGCACCCTGTCCTCGATTGCCTCGACCTCGTCCTCGATCTGCTCGAGCACCGGCATGTAGTTGTCGACGATGAAGTCGAGAATGGCGTAGAGGACGAAATCCTCGCCCTTGGCCAGTGAGTGCGGACAGCTTTCCCAGTGCTGGCGCACGGCGGCGTATGAGGTCGAGGGACCATGCCTGACGCTGACGATATAGCCTGAGCCGACGAACAGATGCGTCTCGCCGAAGGTGACGCGTCCGTCGATCAGCTGTGCAGTGCGGGCAACGATGAACAGCGCATCGCCATATTGCTCGATCTTCGGCCGCTGGTGCGGATGTTCGGCGTCTTCAATCGCCAGCTCATGCAAATGGAATTGCGCCTTGACGCGCAGCAGAAGCTCGCGGTCGGGTTCGAGCAGCCCGATCCAGACGACATGGCCCGACTTCTTGGCCCATTCGCCGGCTTCTTCGATCGGAATGTCGGCGATGCGCTTGCCGGCGGTGTAGACGCTCGACGCGATGATGCCGGACGATGCCGGCGCCGGCTTGAACTCTCGGACATATTCCATCGCAGCCTCCTGAGCGCCTGGCCTTGGCCAGGAACCGAGACGCTAACATCCAGGTAGTTTAGCGCAATATGATTAAGCGTTCGAGGGGAGCGCGATCACTTCACCGGCAGCGCCGGAAGGGCAACCTTGTCGGTCTTGTCGCCCTTTGGACGCTCGGCCGGCAACTGCTCGCCGGTGACGATGTAGTAGATCGTCTCGGCAATGTTGGTGGCGTGGTCGCCGATGCGCTCGATGTTCTTGGCGCAAAACAGCAGATGCGTGCACGGCGTGATGTTGCGCGGATCTTCCATCATGTAGGTCAAAAGCTCGCGAAACAGCGAGGTGTACATGGCGTCGATCTGGTCGTCGCGGTCGCGAACGAAGCCTATTTTCTCGACCGAGCGCGAGGCATAGACGTCGAGCACTTCCTTGAGCTGGGTCAAAGCGAGTTCGGCAAGCGCCTCGAGGCCGCGAAACAGGCTGGTCGGCTGGCGGCCGTCAATGACGCTGACCACACGCTTGGCGACGTTCTTGGCGAGGTCACCGACCCGTTCGAGGTCGGCCGAAATGCGGATGGCGCCGACGATCTCGCGCAGATCCGTCGCCATGGGCTGGCGCTTGGCGATGATGACGATGGCTTTGTCGTCGATTTCGCGCTGGCCATCGTCAAGCACGATGTCGTCACGAATGACCTTCTGGGCGAGGCCGGGATCGGCATTGACCAGCGCCTGGATCGCCTGCTCGACCATGCGCTCGGCATGGCCGCCCATCGCAGCGATGCGCTTCGCCAGGTATTTCAGCTCTTCGTCATAGGCGCTGACAATGTGTACGGACTGCATGGGCGAAATGCCTTCCTTAAATCTTTGGCCTTTTGAGTCGTTTCCTCGACCCTGTGCTGATACGCTAGCCGGATGACAGAAAGAAGAAACAGGCAGTTAGCAGATAGTACCGCCTCAGCCTGCCGGCAAATGGACCGTGAACGCCGCGCCCTTGCCAACCTCCGACTTGATCGAAAGCCGGGCGTTGTGGCGCGTCAGAATATGCTTGACGATGGACAGGCCAAGACCGGTGCCTTTCTGCGTGCGGCTGCTCTCCACGTCGACGCGATAGAAGCGCTCGGTAATGCGCGGTATGTGCTCTTCCGGGATGCCCGGGCCATAGTCCCTGATGGTGACATCGATGCCCGGTTCCGGGCCGGCCTCGCCCCGCGCGATCGACACTGTGACGCGTCCGCCAGGCTGGCCGTATTTGCAGGCGTTTTCCAAGAGATTCTCGAACACCTGGAACAGCTCGTCGCGGTCTCCGGGCACGTCGAGCGGCCCCTCGGCGTAGTCGCGGTCGATGACGACGCCGTTCTCGCTGGCGAGCGGGCCCAGTGAATCGATGACGCTGTCGATGGTCTGGCGCAGATCGACCTCGGTTCCCGGCCTCAGGTAAGGCTTCATTTCAAGCCTCGACAGCGACAGGAGATCGTCGATGAGGCGCGCCATGCGGCCGGTCTGGTTCTGCATGATCTGCAGGAACTGCTCGCGCGCCGCCGGATCGTTGCGGGCCGGGCCGCGCAACGTCTCGATGAAGCCCGAGATCGAAGCAAGCGGGGTGCGCAGCTCGTGGCTGGCATTGGCTATGAAGTCAGCGCGCATGCGATCGATGCGGCGCGTCTCGCTCTGGTCCTTGAACACCAGCACATAGAGATCTGTGGCGTGGCCGACCGAGGATGCGCTGACCCGGTAGGCGCGTTCCACCGGCAGCTTCTCGGTGTAGTCGACGGCATCCGAGGCGACGGCTCCCGACAGCACGCCGTCGAGCAAGGCCTGCATTTCCGGCGCGCGGAATTTTAGCGACAGCGACAGGCCGGGCGCGATACCGACAAAGGCGGCAAAGGCGGCGGCATTGGCGTGGACGATGGTGGCGGTGCGGTCGAAGATGATCAGCGGATCGGCAACGGCAGCCGCAAGATATTCGCCGGAAAGCCGCTGCAGCCCGCTCGCCTCGACCGTGGCAATGGTCTTCTCAGCAGACCGGCTGGCGCCACCGGTTGGCAGAAGCGCGGCAGCCAGCAGCACCGTCAACGCAGCCAGGACGACATAGGCGGAGATACCGGCAAAACCATAAACGGCCAGGATAGCGATCGCACCGGCGGCAAGCAGCCATCGGCTGTTCCACAGCCGGCCGGCGACGGCCTGCCCCCTGGTTGTCCGCTCTGCCCCGGTGTCAGCCATTCGTGCTTTCCGTGCTTCTGCGCCGGTCCCGCCGAAACTTCCGCTGGACCGGGTTTGAGGCCCCCCATAGCATGAGTCCGCAAGCTGGAAAGGTTCGTCTCGATGAAAAAAGCCAAGGAAAGTCCCGCCGCAGAGCCGGCAAAGGGGCCGCTGAAGATCAAGGTGGACGGCAAGGAGCGGGAGTTCGACATCGAAAACCCCGAACTTCCCAGCTGGATCGAGGACCACAAACTGACCGCAGGCGACTACCCCTACGACAAGAAAATGAAGAGCGAGGAGTATGACGAGACGCTGGAGCGGCTGCAGATCGAACTGGTCAAGGCGCAGGCCTGGCTGCAGGCGACCGGCAGCAGAGTGATGTCGCTGTTCGAGGGGCGCGATGCCGCCGGCAAGGGCGGCACCATCTCGGTGCTGCGCCAGTATCTCAATCCTCGAACCGCGCGCAACGTGGCGCTGACCAAGCCGACCCCGACCGAGGTCGGGCAGTGGTACTACCAGCGCTACGTCGCCCATTTCCCGACATCAAGCGAATTCGTCACCTTCGATCGCTCCTGGTACAACCGCGGCGGCGTCGAGCCGGTGATGGGCTTCTGCACACCGGAACAGCATGCAAAATTCCTCGACGAGACGCCGCATTTCGAGCGGATGATCTCCAATGAGGGCATCTATTTCTTCAAATTCTGGCTCAACATCGGCCGCGAGACCCAGCTCGAACGGTTTCACGACCGCCGCTGGTCGCCGCTGAAGAACTGGAAGTTCTCGCCGATCGATATTGCCGGCATCACCAAATGGGACGACTACACCAAGGCGCGCGACCAGATGGTCGAGCGCACGCACAAACAGTTCGCGCCCTGGATCATCGTGCGGGCCAATGACAAGCGACGCTCGCGGCTGGCCGTCATGCGGCGCATCCTGTTGTCACTGCCCTATGATGGGCGCGATCTCGACGCCATCGGCAAGGAAGACAAAAAGATCGTCGGCGAAGGGCCGTCGTTTCTTGAGAAGTAGAGACTGGCCTCGATAGGCAGAGGCTGAAATTACAGAGCCCACCCCCACACGGAGGTGGGCTCTGTGGCCATTGTCTAAAGCGCATCGCATTTGAACGGATTCACGCGACGCGCTTTAGGTCTTTGTTTCATGCATGTCGTTCTCTCAAAACCGGGGCCACTTTGAGCGACATGCATTAAAGCGCGTCGGGTGAAGACAGTCTCACGACGCCTGCCGCATGCCGAGCATGTGGGGGGTGCCCCTGGCCAACACCGGGGCGTGATGGTTGCGGCGCGAACGCACGACATCCAGCGTATGCTCGTTGAAGGTCAGCAGTGTGGCGACGACCTGCTGGTTGCCATAGGTGCGCTGGTAACCGAGCGGCGTCGCCAGGAAGTGCAACTGCAGCGTCCGCAGCACCCACACCGGCTCGACCTCGATAATGACCTGATCGACATTGCGAGCAAGGCCCCATTCGACGAAGCCGGCGATCAGTTCGGTGCCGACCGTAGACACGCCGCGCTTGCCATCGCGAAAGCCTGGCGCCACCGCGTAACGGGTTAGCTCCCAGACATTCGGTCCCGAAGGGCGCTTTCCCTCGCAGAGTTCCGGCATCACATCGCTAAGGAGATGCGGCCGTGTGGTCGGCAGCATCCGATGATAGCCTGCAAGCTCGCCATTGCGTATGACAAGGTGGTGTTCGGCCTCATCATGGTCGAATTGATCGATTTCGAGGCCGTCCGGGCGATCGAGATCGGTCCACCGCATCTCATCGACGAAGACCTTGTAACGCAGGCGATGGACGGCCTCCCATAGGTCGGGACGTTCCATCAGTTGTTGAGTGGTAAGGGAAAATAGCATTAGCCGTCTCCTGGGCTTAAGAGGAAGATACGGCCGGGCTTTCCCGAAAAAATTGCGCGAAGGTGTTGGCAAGGATTTCCAGGCTGCCACAGCCGACATGGCTAATATAGCTGCGTCTAAACGCCTCCGCGATGGCGTGCACCCTGTTGGCGACGCCGAGTCTGCTTTTGGCGTTAAGAAAGCATTAGCCGTCTCAAGAGGACGACAGGGGCCGGTCTTTTCTGAAGATATGACGCCAACACTGCGGCCATAAATTTCGGGCCGCCAGAACCGGCCTAGCTGATATAGCCGTGCCTGACTGCTTCGGCGACTGCCTGCACACGGTTGGCGGCGCCTAGTTTGCTCTTGGCGTTGAGAAGGTGTTTCTCAGAGGTATGCTCCGAGATGCCGAGGATCTGCGAAATCTCCCACTCGGATTTTCCGACCGCCGCCCATTGCAGGCATTCGCGCTCGCGCGGCGTCAATTCAATGTGATCGATAGATTTGCCGGCCGTCGTTTGAAGCTGCATGGCGCGGCCGATGGCATAGGTGGAGGCCAGCGAGACCATTGCGAATTCGGCTTCGGACAGTTCGACCGCCTCACCGCCCAGCGAGACCAGCGCGATCTGGCCTTCGAGCGTGATCAGCGGGAAGGCGAGGCCGTCACGCAGCTTGAACTGGCGGGCGTCGCGCATCACCTCGGCGCTGCTCTTGTCGGCGGGCATGCTTTGAACGGCATCGCGCCATTGGAATGGCGCCCGAAACTGCTTCAAATGGCTGACGACCGGATCGTGGTCGACGTAGTTGCGCGATAAGTAACGCTCCAGCCATTCGCTAGGCCAATCGCAGAGCAGCACATGGTCCTTCGTCTGGCTGCTTGGTGTACCGGGCTGCGGCACCGTTGCGGCTATCAGGGCCGTCAATCCGAAATTCGAGGTGACACTAAGTAGCTGCTCGCACACCGCAGCCGACGTGTCGGCACGCTGCACCCGGTCAATATATTCAAGTGTCCGGTCAAAATAACCCATCGCAACATCTACCCCATGTTGCCTACCGCTCTTGAGACCGATGCTACGTGCCTGCCCCGCACTTAGCCATCAACCCCGGATTGCAAAGCCACATCCTTAGCTTCTCTAACGCCAGCGACCGCCAACCCCGGGCCGACTCTGTGCGGCTATTTGCAACCTCGCCAAAGCATAACCCGAAATTTGCCCGTTGAAATCAAAAACAATTGTGCCTGCGCCGTTTTCGTATCACAAGCCAACGGCCAAGACGGGCGGAGTTTTTTGTGACATCACGCTGGATAACCATCGCCTTGCTGTCGATGCTGATGGGAGTGCAGCCGTTTGCCGGCGCTGCGCGGGCAGCGGAACCGCAGGTACCGGTGCTTTGGGATGCCAAGGAGCGGCTGCCGAAACCGGACCTTTCGGCGCTGCCGAGGCTCAGGTTCCTCACCACAACCGATTTCCCGCCCTTCAATTTTCTCGACGGCACGGGCCGATTGTCCGGCTTCCACATCGACCTGGCGCGGGCGATTTGCGCCGAACTCGACATCGCCGACAAATGCCAGATCCAGGCGCTGCCCTGGGCCGAACTCGACGACGCGTTGCAGAAGGGCGAAGGCGAGGCGATCATCGCCGGCATCGCCGCAACGCCGGAGACGCGGGCGAAGTACAGCTTTTCGCGCTCCTATCTACAGTTTCCGGCGCGCTTCATCATGCCGAAGACCAAGGCCTTCGCCGAGCCGATCCTCGACAAATTGCGCTCGAAGCGGGTCGGCGTGCTGGCCGGCTCGGCGCATGAAAAGATGCTGCGCGATTATTTCGGCACCGTGCAGATCATCCGCTTTCAACGGCCGGAAGACCTCTACAGCGACTTGAAGAGCGCCAAGATCGATGCCGCCTTCGGCGACGGCATGCGCTTTTCCTTCTGGCTGGGCGGCACGGACGCCGCCGGTTGCTGCCGCTTCGCCGGTGGACCCTACCTGGCGCCGGAATATCTGGGGTCCGGCATGACCATTGCCACCCGGGCCAGCGACCCAGCGCTGGCCGCAGCCATGGACTACGCGCTGCAGGAGATATCGGTGAAAGGCACCTTCGCCGAATTCTACCTGCGCTATTTCCCGGTCAGTTTCTTCTGATCCGGTTCTCGGTCCAGCTTTTTCTGATCCGGCCCCGGTCAGCTTCCTCTACGGGCTGGATCAGGTCAGCGTGCGCAGGCGGGCCTTCGCCCCGCGCGCGATGGCTGCGGCGGTCAGCGTGTCGAGATCGAGCTCACGCCGGATCAACTGCAGCACCCGCAATTCCTCCATGCGCATTTCGAGATCGACGGCGGCAACCTCGAAGGCCGCGGCATAGGCGGTGTCGTGCAGCCGTTCGGGCAAAATCTCGGCGACACGCTCGAGCACGCCTTCCAACCCATCCTTTTCATGCAGCATCTTCTGGCAGTCCTGCGCAATGGCGATCAGCCTGTCCTGCTTGAAATCCTCGAACACCGGCCAGCTGCGGACGACGTCGCCGATGCGCGCCAGTTCGATATCGGTCATGTCGCGATCGGAAGCCGAGGTGATGACCATCAGGTAGATCAGGGCTTCATGGGTGGACGGCAACGGCATTCAAAACTCCTTGATAGTGAGGGTCGAAGGTAGGGACGCCACGGCGCCGTCGCAACGAAAACGCCTGATATCGTTGACGCTCCGCCCTGTCGCGCCTAGAGACCCGGTTGAAAAATCTTACCAGCCGCGAAAGCCGGCCATGACTGGAACTTTGACATGACGGGATCAAACATCGCCGATCTCAACCCCGAAATGCTTGCGGCAGCCGCCGAAAGCAAGGCCTGGCCGTTCGAGGAAGCCAAAAAGATCATCGAGCGCTACAAGGGCGGCGACTTCCCGGAGATCGTCCTGTTCGAGACCGGCTACGGCCCGTCGGGCCTGCCGCATATCGGCACGTTCGGCGAGGTCGCGCGCACCTCGATGGTGCGCCATGCCTTTCACGTGCTGACCGGGAACAAGGTCAAGACCAAGCTGCTCTGCTTCTCCGACGATATGGACGGCATGCGCAAAATCCCCGACAATGTGCCGGATCGCGCAGCGCTCGAGCCCTATCTGCATATGCCGCTGTCGGCGGTGCCCAATCCGTTCGGCGGCGACTATCCGAGCTTTGGCGACCACAACAACGCGATGCTGTGCCGCTTCCTCGACACGTTCGGCTTCGACTACGAATTCGCCAGCGCCACGCAGTACTACAAGGCCGGCCGCTTCGATGCGATGCTGGTGCGCGCCGCCGAGCGCTATGAGCAGATCATGGCGGTGATGCTGCCGACGCTGGGGCCGGAGCGGCAGGCAACCTACAGCCCGTTCCTGCCGATCTCGCCGAAGAGCGGGCGCGTGCTCTACGTGCCGATGAAGCATGTCGACGCCAAGGCCGGCAACATCACCTTCGACGATGAGGGCACCGAGACCACGCTTTCGGTGACCGGCGGGAAGGTCAAGCTGCAGTGGAAGCCGGATTTCGGCATGCGCTGGGCAGCGCTCGGCGTCGATTTCGAAATGTTCGGCAAGGACCACCAGACGAACGCGGTGATCTACGACCGCATCTGCAACATTCTCGGCGGGCGCGCGCCCGAGCATTTCGTCTACGAACTGTTCCTGGACGAGAACGGCCAGAAGATCTCGAAGTCGAAGGGCAACGGGCTGACCATCGACGAATGGCTGCGCTACGCGCCGACCGAAAGCCTCGGCCTCTATATGTATCAGCGGCCAAGGCAGGCGAAAAAGCTCTATTTCGACGTCATCCCACGCGCCGTCGACGAGTACTACACCTTCCTCAACGCCTATCCGCGCCAGGACTGGAAGGAGCGGCTGGGCAATCCGGTCTGGCACATGCATGACGGCAAGCCGCCTTCCATCGACATGCCGGTGCCGTTCTCGCTGCTGCTCAACCTGGTCAGCGCCTCCAACGCGCAAAACAAGGATGTGCTGTGGGGCTTCATCTCGCGCCATGCATCTGGCGTGACGCCGGCGACGCATCCCGAACTCGACCAGCTGGTCGGTTTCGCCATCCGCTACTTCGACGATTTCGTGAAGCCGACGAAGACCTTCCGGCCGGCCGACGATGTCGAACGCGTGGCGCTGGAAGCGCTTGGCAACGCGCTTGCTGGCCTGCCGGCCGGCGCCGACGGCGAAGCGATCCAGAACGCTTCGCTCAACGTGGCGCGCAAGATCGAACGCTATCAGGACCATTCGAAGAAGAGCCCGGACGGCGGCCCTGGTGTCTCGGGCGCTTTCTTCCAGATGATCTACCAGGTGCTGATCGGCCAGGAACGCGGACCGCGCTTCGGTTCGTTCGCAGCCCTCTACGGCATCGCCGAAACCCGCGCCCTCATTGAGCGGGCGCTGGCTGGTCAGTTGGCGGCGTAATTTCCGTCCCGGCCGGCGGCGTGTCTATCGCCGGGGCATCAAGGATCGGTTGCGACGCCGTCGGTGCCGCAACAGGCGTTGGCGCCGGTGGCAGGCCGCCAAGATCGGGCGCGGCGCCGAAGACGCCCTTCTTGGCGGCGCGCGCCTTGTCGCCCGCTTCGACATAGGGGCCGCCTGCCGTGGCGCGCGCCCAGCCGTTTTCGACCAGCCACTGGCCGACATCCAGCTTGCCGATGCGGCATTCGGCGGCGATCAACGCACGGTCGGCCTCCGGCGGCACCTTGCAGGCAACGGCCCGGCCGCGCAGGAAAGACCGGAACGCGGTGCGCGCCCTGATACCGCAAGCCCAGGACTTGCCGCCCTCGGTGCAGGTCTCGTCTTGCCTGACGATGTCGATGCCGGAGACCGTCACGGAATAACCATTGGCTTCGATCAGGCCGGCGGCGGCCGCGACCGGCTGGAACAGCTTTGTTCCTCCCCAGTCGTCGACCGCTCTGCGCCCACGCGGCTTGGGCGGTCCGGCCAGCGCCAGGTCGCTCAGCGGCGCGCGTGGCTCAACCCGTTCAAGTTCTTCTACCGGCAGCGGCGGCGGTGCGATGGCCTCGGGATCGATCGCCCTCGAATGCACCTGAGGCGAGTGCATCGGAGGCTTGACGGGCTGGACCTCGGGGACCGCCGACGTCGCCGGCTCCTCGGGCACGGCCTCGGTGTCCGGGTCGATCTGGTCGACGGTGATGGCGGTGCTTTCGTGATGCAGCGCGCGACCGCCGGCGACGACAATGGCGACCATCACCGGGATCGCCAGGAGGGCTATGAGGATTTGAAGCAGACGCACCGCGAGACCTACTGGCTTGCCCAGACGATCCGCGCCACCCATTCGACCTCGCCCATCGCGATGTCGCGGTCCGGATGGTCGGGGTTGAGCGAAATCAGCACGATCGATTTCGTCGTCTGGCGGTCGAGCACCTTGGCCATGACTTCGCCGGCATTGGTCTTGACGACGACGCGGTCGCCCTTGCGGGTAGCGGCGCCCGGCTCGACGATCAGCACATCGCCATTGCGGTAGAGCGGCAGCATGGAATCGCCCTGCACCTTCAACGCATAGGAGGTTTCGGTCGCCCGTGCCGGAAGCTCGACAAGGTCCCAGCCCTGGCCTGAGGGATAGCCGGCATCATCGAAGAAGCCGCCGGCGCCGGCCTGGGCGAAGCCGAGCAGCGGCACCGCCGAACGCTGCGGGGCTAACGAGCCCGAAGCTGTCTTGGCACGGCCTTCGACCAGTCCGGTGAATTCGTCGAGCGAAGCGCCTGTCGCCTCGATGATCTTGGCCAGCGATTCGGTCGAGGGCCAGCGCGGTCGCCCATCCGAGGACAGCCGCTTCGACTTGTTGAAAGCGGTGGAGTCCAGACCGGCTCGCCGGGCCAGGCCGGAGGCCGACAACGAATAGCGCTCGGCGAGAGCGTCGATGGCTGCCCAAACTCGGTCATGCGAGAGCAATTCGCTCTCCTCAAAACAGGAAAAAATACCTTTTCCTTCTAACGCGTGGTCATCCGATTGTCCACCGGCGCGCGGCCCGATCCCCTAAAAAGCTGTGTGCGGCGAAGTCGTCATGGATGCCTCAAACTGCCTTGGCAAGGCTGCGCAATCCTTGGTGGGAGGTCATGCAAACCCGCTCGGCCTCGGTCGGCGGCCGCGGTTGAACGGAGCGGTCAAGCGTCCTATTGGACGCGCCAAGGACGCAGTAGCATTTGATTTGGCGCATGATCCTTTCCGAAAATCGATTCCGATTTTCGGGGTCATGCGCGAGGTCGGCGAGCATCATGTAGCGGGCGTTGTTGAGATGGAGGTTGAAGTCGATGTCGGCAGGCAGCGAAAAGCCAGCCGACTTTCGCTGCCGACCGCGTAAAGGGTCACGGCGCGCCTTGCCGTGGCCATCATGCGCGCAAGGCGCCCTCAGACGTACATGGGGCGCTAGCTCAAGCGGCCTTCTGCACCTCGCCTTTCGCATAGGGATCGAAGCGCTGGTAGAAGGTCTCGCCCTTCTCCGCCAGGTCGAGTAGCAGCTTGGGCGCCTTGAACTCGGCGCCGTATTTCTTCTGCAGGCCCTTGGCTATTCTGACGAACTCCCCGATGCCGATGCCGTCGATATAGGACAGCGCGCCGCCGGTGAATGGCGCGAAACCGAAGGCGAGGATCGAGCCGACATCGGCCTCGCGCGGATCGGTGACGATGCCCTCTTCCATCACCCGGGCCGCTTCCAGCGCAATGGTTACCAGCAGGCGCTGCTGCAGTTCCTCATAGTCGACCTTCTCGGCCTCCAGCTGCGGATAGAGATCCTTCAGGCCCGGCCACAGCTTCTTCCTGGCGGGCTTGGCGGGATAGTCGTAAAAACCCTTGCCGTTTTTGCGGCCGAAGCGGCCATGGGTGTCGACCAGCGTGTTGATCAACGCCATCTGCCTGGGGTCGACGGCCTTGTCGCCGAGGTCCCTGATGGTCTGCTTCATGATCTTCTGGGCAAGGTCGATCGCCGTCTCGTCGGTCAGGGCCAGGGGGCCGACCGGCATGCCGGCGGCCTTGGCGGCGTTCTCGATCATCGGCGCCGGAACGCCTTCGATCAGCATCTTGTAGGCTTCCGACATGTAGCGCAGCACGCAGCGGTTGACGTAGAAGCCGCGCGTGTCGTTGACGACGATCGGCGTCTTCTTGATGGCGCGCACGAAATCGATCGCGGTGGCCAGCGCCTTGTCGCCGGTCTTCTTGCCCAAAATGATCTCGACCAGCATCATCTTGTCGACCGGCGAGAAGAAGTGGATGCCGACGAAATTCTTCGGCCGCGCCGAATTCTTGGCCAGTGCGGTGATCGGGATGGTCGAGGTGTTGGAGGCGAAGATCGCCGACGATTTCAGCACGGCTTCGGCCTGCTCGGTGGCAGCCTTCTTGACGGCCGAATCCTCGAACACCGCCTCGACCACCAGATCGCAGCCGGCGAGATCGGCATAGTCGGCCGACGGCGTGATCAGCGACAGAAGTCTGTCCTTCTCCTCGGGCTTGACGCGGCCCTTCTTGACCTGATCGGAGATCAGGCTGTCGGAATGCGTCTTGCCCTTTTCGGCCGACGCCATGTCGCGGTCGAGCAGGACGACCGGGATGCCAGCCTTGGCGGTGACAAAGGCGATGCCGGCGCCCATGAAGCCGGCGCCGAGAATACCGATCTTCTTGAACTTGGTCTCCGGCACGCCGGCCGGGCGGCGGGCGCCCTTGTTGAGCTCCTGCAGCGAGACGAACAGCGAGCGGATCATCGCTGCTGCTTCCTTCGACTGCATGATTTCGGTGAAATAGCGCTGTTCGATCCGCAGACCGGTGTCGAACGGCACCAGCAGGCCTTCATAGACGCATTTCAGGATCGCCGCGGCGGCCGGATAATTGCCGTAGGTCTCGCGGCGCAGGATGGCGATGGCCGGCGGCCACAGATTGAAGCCGGCCGGCGTATAGATTTGGCCGCCAGGCAGCTTGAAGCCCTTCTCGTCCCAGGGCTGGACGGCTTTCAGGCCGTTCCTGATCATCGCCTTGGCGGTCTCGATCAGCTTGCCGGGTTCGGCGATCTCGTGGATCAGCCCCATCGCCTTGGCTTTCTGCGGCGACAGCGTCTGGCCGGTGGTCAGCATCTGCAACGCCTGCTGCTGGTCGGTCAGGCGCGGCACGCGTTGGGTGCCACCGGCGCCGGGGAAGATGCCGACCTTGACTTCCGGCAAGGCCATCTTGACCTTTTCGGAGTCAGCGGCAACGCGGCCATGACAGGCCAGCGACAGCTCGAACGCGCCACCCATGCAGGTGCCGTTGATCGCCGAGACCCAAGGCTTGCCCGACGTTTCGAGCTTGCGCCACAAGCCACCCATGCGGCCGGCATTGTCGAACAAAAGCTGTGCCGCCTTCTCCGGGTCCTTGGTCTTCTCCTTGGCAAATACGGCCAGCATCTTCTGCAGCATGGTCAGGTCGGCGCCGCCGGAGAAGCTGTCCTTTCCCGAGGTGATCACCGCGCCCTTGATGGCGGCGTCGGCCACCACATGGTCGATGATCTTCTCGAGCTCGTTCATCACCTCTTCGGTGAAGACGTTCATCGAGCGGTCCGGCATGTTCCAGGTGACCAGCGCGATGCCGTCTGCGTCGGTGTCGACCGTGAAGTTTGTATAAGTCATGTCTCTCTCCTTCCGGCCGAAAATCAGACGCGTTCGATAATCGTTGCGGTGCCCATGCCGGCGCCGATGCAGAGCGTCACCAGAGCGGTGTTCAAATCGCGGCGCTCGAGCTCGTCCAGCACCGTGCCCAGGATCATCGCGCCGGTGGCGCCGAGCGGATGGCCCATGGCGATGGCGCCGCCATTGACGTTGATCTTGTCGTGCGGGATTTCGAATGCCTGCATGTAGCGCAGCACCACTGAGGCGAAGGCCTCGTTGAGCTCGAACAGGTCGATATCCGACAGCTTCATCTTGGCGCGCTTCAGAAGCTTCTCGGTGACGTCGACCGGACCGGTAAGCATCAGCACCGGCTCGGAGCCGATGTTGGCAAAGGCGCGGATGCGGGCGCGTGGCTTCAGGCCCATCGTCTTGCCGGCCTTCTTCGAGCCGAGCAGTACGGCGGCCGCACCATCGACGATGCCGGACGAGTTGCCGGCATGGTGGACGTGGTTGACCTCTTCGACTTCCGGATGCTTCTGCACGGCGACCGCGTCGAAGCCGCCCATTTCGCCAGGCATGACGAAGGACGGGTTGAGCGAGGCCAGCGACTGCATGTCGGTCGACGGCCGCATATGCTCGTCATGATCGAGGATGGTGAGGCCGTTCTGGTCCTTGATCGGTATGACGGAGTTCTTGAAACGGCCATCGGCCCAGGCCTTGCCCGCACGCTTCTGGCTCTCGACCGCATAGGCATCGACGTCGTCGCGCGAAAAACCGTATTTGGTGGCGATCAGGTCGGCCGAAATGCCTTGCGGCACGAACCAGCCGGGCAGGCCGACGGACGGGTCCATGAACCACGCGCCGCCCGAGGCGCCCATGCCGACGCGCGACATCGATTCCACGCCGCCTGCAATGACGATCTCGTCGGCGCCTTGAGCGATCTTGGCGGCGCCGAAATTGATGGCGTCGAGGCCTGAGGCGCAGAAGCGCGAGATCTGCATGCCCGGCGCCTTGTTATCGTAGCCGGCCTCGAAGGCGGCGGCACGCGGAATGACGGAGCCGGCTTCGCCGACCGGATCGACGCAGCCGAAGATGATGTCGTCGACGTTTGCAGTGTCGAGGCCGTTGCGGTCGCGCAACGCTTCAAGCGTCCTGGCCGCAAGCCGCACCGCCGGCACCTCGTGCAGCGAGCCATCCTTCTTGCCCTTGCCGCGCGGTGTGCGCACGGCGTCATAGACATAAGCTTCAGCCATTTGCTTGCTCCTTGCTTTGCCGACGTCGCTCTCAGAGAGAGCGGCCGATCAGCAATTTCATGATCTCGTTGGTGCCGCCGTAGATGCGCTGGACGCGGGCGTCGCGGAACATGCGGGCGATCGGATATTCATTCATGTAGCCATAGCCGCCATGCAATTGAAGGCATTCGTCGACGACTTTTCCCTGCAGGTCCGAGAGCCAGTATTTCGCCATCGACGCCGTCACCGGATCCAGCCCGCCATTGATGTGGCGGGTGACGCAATCATTGTAGAAGACGCGGCCGATGGTGGCCTCGGTCTTCAGTTCGGCGAGCTTGAACTGGGTGTTCTGGAACTCGATGATCGCTTTGCCGAAGGCCTTGCGGTCCTTGACGTAGTCGATGGTCAGAGCAAGCGCGCGCTCGATCATGGCGATCGCGCCGGTGCCGATCTGCAGGCGCTCCTGCGGCAATTGCTGCATCAGCTGGATGAAGCCCTGTCCCTCTTCGTGGCCAAGCAGGTTCGAGGTCGGCACGCGCAGATCATTGAAGAACAGCTCCGACGTGTCGTTGGCCTTCAGGCCGATCTTGTCGAGGTTGCGGCCGCGTTCGAAGCCTTCGGCCTCGTCGGCCTCGACGACGATCAGCGAGGTGCCCTTGGCGCCTTTGGCCGGATCGGTCTTGGTGACGACGATGATGAAATTGGCCAGTTGGCCATTGGTGATGAAGGTTTTCGAGCCGTTGATCTTGTACTGGTTGCCGTCCTTCTCGGCGCGCGTCTTGACGCCTTGCAGGTCGGAGCCGGCGCCCGGCTCGGTCATGGCGATGGCGCCGATCAGTTCGCCGGTTGCCAGCTTCGGCAGCCATTTCTTCTTCTGCTCCTCGGAGCCGTAATGAAGGATGTAAGGGGCAACGATCGCATTGTGCAGGCCGATGCCGAAACCGTCGACGCCGACATGGCCGATCGCCTCGATGATGGCGCTCTCATGCGCGAAGGTGCCGCCGGAGCCGCCATATTCCTCCGGCATCGAGGCGCAGAGCAGGCCGGCGGAACCTGCCTTGCGCCAGCTCTCGCGGTCGACCATCTCGTTCTTCTCGAACTCGTCGTAGCGCGGCGCGATCTCTTCCGACATGAAGCGATGCGCCATGTCGTAGAGCATGCCGACTTCGTCCGCCGCCCAGGCGGGCTTCGGCAAGGAGAGCACTTCGGCTGGATTTGTCATGCCGTTTCTCCCGCGCCAACGTCCCCCTCCCCCTTGAGGGGAGGGTGGCCGCGAAGCGGTCGGGTGGGGTCGCCGATGACGTGCTCGACCTTATCTTCGGAATTGACGCGGGTTTGGGGCATTGCGATCATCTCCTACCAAAGCGCCAACCAGCCGGCGCACTGCACGCAGGACCCCTCCCGGCCCTTCGGGCCACCCTCCCCTCAAGGGAGGGGGACGCCAGCCATTTCTAGAACGCTTCCGCAGGCAGCGCCATTAGCGTGTCCGCACCACTGGAAATGCGGGCCAGATGTGCCGACGTCTCGGGCATGATCCGCTCCATGAAGAAGCGCGCCGTCACCACCTTGTTGTCGTAGAAAGCCCCATTTTCGTGGACAGACTGCGAGCCGTTGGCGCCGGTCTTGCCGAGCGCGGCCTTGGCCATCTGCGCCCACATGTAGCCCAGCGCCACAAGGCCAAAGAGATGCATGTAATCGGTCGACGCGGCGCCGGCATTGTCGGGCTTGGCCATGCCGTTCTGCACCAGCCACATGGTCGCCGCCTGCAGATCGTTGAGGCCTTTCTTCAGCGCCTTGGTGAACGGCGCCAGCTTGTCGTCGGCACGGTTCTCCTCGCAGAACTCGCCGACGTCCTTGAAGAAGGCCTGCACGGCGCGGCCGCCATTCAGACCAAGCTTGCGGCCGACGAGGTCGAGCGCCTGGATGCCGTTGGCGCCTTCATAGATCATGGCAATGCGGGCATCGCGCACGAACTGGCTCATGCCGTGTTCTTCGATATAGCCGTGGCCGCCGAACACCTGCTGCGCCATGACGGCATGGTCGAAGCCCTTGTCGGTGAGCACGCCCTTGATCACCGGCGTCAGCAGGCCTGTATAGTCGTCGGCCGCCTGGCGATCCTTGTCGTCGGCGGAGCGGTGGGCGATGTCGGACTTGATCGCCGTCCACAGCGCCAGCGCGCGGCCGGCCTCGTTGAAGGCCTTCATGGTCATCAGCGAGCGGCGGATGTCGGGATGGACGATGATCGGGTCGGCTTGTCTGTCCGGCGCCTTGGCGCCCGACAGCGAGCGGCCCTGCAGCCGGTCCTTGGCATAGGAGACCGCGTTCTGGTAAGCGATCTCGGACAGCGACAGGCCCTGCAGGCCGACGCCGAGGCGGGCTTCATTCATCATCGTGAACATCGCCTTCAGGCCGCCATTGGCCTCGCCGAGCAGCGTGCCTTCGGCCTCGTCATAATTCATGACGCAAGTCGAATTGCCGTGGATGCCCATCTTCTCCTCGATCGACCCGCAGGAGAGCGTGTTCTTCTCGCCCGGATTGCCCGAGGCATCGAGCTTCAGCTTTGGCACGATGAACAGCGAGATGCCCTTCACGCCTGCCGGCGCGCCTTCGATGCGGGCCAACACGAGATGAACGATGTTTTCCGACATGTCGTGCTCGCCGGCCGAGATGAAGATCTTCTGGCCGGATATCTTGTAGGTGCCGTTGCCGTTCGGCACCGCCTTGGTGCGCAGCAGACCGAGATCGGTGCCGCAATGCGGCTCGGTCAGGTTCATGGTACCGGTCCAGGACCCCTCGACCAGCTTCGGAAGCCATGTCGCCTTCTGCTCGTCGGTGCCGTGTGTGATGATCGCCGCGATCGCGCCTTGCGTCAGGCCGGGATACATCATCAGCGCCATGTTGGCCGAAACCATGTATTCGGCAACCGCGGTGTGCACGGCATAGGGCAGCCCCTGGCCGCCGAACTCGACGGGCGCCGCCAGTCCCATCCAGCCGCCTTCGCGATACTGGTCGTAGGCTTCCTTGAAGCCCTTCGGCGTCCTCACCGAGCCGTCCTCATGGCGCACGCAGCCTTCCATGTCGCCGACGCGGTTCAGAGGATGCATAACGTTTTCGGCGAGCTTGGCGCCTTCGGCGAGGATCGCCTCGACAACGTCGGGCGTCGCGTCGGTAAATCCGGGAAGGTTGGAGTAGCGCTGATAACCCAGCACCTCGTTGAGCACGAACAGCGTGTCCTGGACCGGCGCCCTGTAGATCGGCATGTGTTTCCTCCACCATGCGGGTCTTGGCCGCGAGATTGGGCCCCGAAACATGAGGTTGGGGGCGGCATGCGGGCCAATGTTGAAAGCGGGATAGCAAAAATTGACGTTTGCGTAAACGTCAATTTGGTCGCCGCGACAATTTACTTATGCCAGCCTGTCGGCACGAGCGGTGCAGGGCTTTGCGCAAAGCTAGGGTGGTCAAACAAAAAGAGCCACGCGGGCGGGCCGCGCGGCTCTTCCGTTCAAAGCTTTCGCCGGGAGCTGCGGAGCGAAATCAGCTGGCGGCGCTGGCCGGGGCCGAACGCTCGGACAGCATCTGGCGCACGGCCGACATCGAGCCGCTCAACTCGTTGATGGCGTCGTCGATCAGCGCGCGCTGCTTCTGCAGGCGGGCAAGCTGCTTCTCCGACTTGTCGAGAGCCAGCCGCAGCTGCTTGGTGTTGGATCCCGTCGGATCGTAGAGATCCATCATCTGCTTGACGTCGCGTAGCGAGAACCCGACCTTGCGGCCGAGCAGGATCAGCTTCAGCCGCGCCTTGTCGCGACGCGTGTATAGCCGCGTCGCCCCATCGCGCTTTGGATTGAGCAGGCCCTTGTCTTCATAGAAACGCAGCGTGCGCAGCGTCACGCCGTGTTTCTTGGCCATCTCGCCGATGCGCACGAGCTCCTCACTGGCTTCGGCAGACATATTGTTGGTGTTGGCCGCGGCTTCGCCGGGCGAAACAAGTTTCATAGTCACTGGCTTTCCCCTGTCGTGGCATCGCGGTCTCGGACCTTGCAACGCCTGAGTGGAAGCGGGGGCATGCTTCCAGTCGTGGTTTCAACTAATTCATCGCAAAAGGCACGAACGGCGCCCCTCTTACGTTTACGTCAATTCTATATCGATAGCCGCCGCATGACGCAAGGGCGTTCTGGGATTGCGAAACCTTATGCCGCACCCCCGGCGCCGGGTCCGAACGGGCACCGCCTGTATTTCAGCAATGCCGTAACTTCTTAAGCTTGGTTAACACCTTGTTTACCACGATGGGTGAAATGTGCGGATGTCGGTCACCCGTGTTTATCCTGTAGCGAATTTTTCACGGTTTTTCGGAGAGCGGGCCTGGCCCGGGAAGCTCGTCTTCCGCCGCAGCAGTGCCGCGCGGCCGCCTTCGTTCCCGACAAGGACTTGGGAAACTGGCAGCAAGCCGGCCATTCTGAAAAACGGACGCATCGATGAACAGCAAGCGGTCCTATCTCGATACACTCAACGCCGGCAGGCCGCGCAGGCCGAACACCACACTTGATGAATTGAACCGCTCGCTGGAAACGCTGGAGCAGCGGCTGGAGCGCAAGCGCGAGGACGCCGCCGAGCGCTTCGATCCGCGCCGGCCGCCGGCAGAGCCGCGCTACGCAAGCGCCCAGCCCTACGCCCCGCCGCGCTGGTACGAGGACCCGCAGCCCACGCCGCGGCCGAAAAGCCCTGTGACGGCCGGCTTCGACCAGAACTATCAGGCGATCGCGCGCGACATCGACCGCGTGCGCGGCCAGGAAGACAGCGTCGCCGTGGTCGGCAAGATCGCCGGCGAATTGCGTGGCCTGCGCGAGGAACTGCGCCATCAGATGACGGCCGGCCTGCAGCGCGAATTCGCCGCGTTGCGCAAGGACATCGAACGGGCCTTCCAGGCGAGCAACCAATCGGGTGGTCAGGCAGGCGGCTTGCCCGGCAAGGGCAGCGCCGAACTCGGCGTCGAATTCGAGCGGCTGTCCGGCGCCATCCAGACGCTGGCCGAGAAGAGCGACGACCGAAGCGTCAACATGCTGCGGCTCGAGCTCGAGCAGGTAAAGACGGCGCTCGACACATTGGCGCGCGAGGAAAGCGTGCTGAAGGTCGACCGCCGCTGGGACGATTTCGACCGCCGCTGGAGCGCGTTCGAGGACCGTGTCGACGCCGACCAGCGCAACCGCGCCGACGGCCCCGGATTTTCGGCCCTGACCGACCGGCTCGAACAGATCAGCAATGCGGTCCACAATCTGCCGGAATCGCTGTCGCTGCGCTCGATGGAAGAAAAGGTCCGCACGCTTGCCGGCGCCGTCGATCATTTCGTCAGCCAGCAGAGCAACCGCGGCGGCGACACGCTTGGCCTGATCGACGAACGGCTCGACGAGATTTCGCGCGCCATCGTCGCCTCGACCGTCGCCGCACAGGCCAATTCCTTCGACCCCGAACCCTTTGAACGCATCGAGAAGCGGATCGCCTCGCTGGCGCAGCAGATTGAGGAAGTCGTGCAGGTTCGTCCGAGCGGCGAGGTTCTCGACCGTCTCAGCACGCTGTCGAACAGGGTCGACGAGCTTGCCGGCCGCGCCAATCTGCCGGAACAGGCGATGGAGCGCCTCGGCAAGCAGATCGCGATGATCGCCGACAAGATCGACCACGCCCCGGCCATGCCCGACGCCGACTATATCTTCCAGGGTCTGGAACAGCGCTTCGACGTGCTGTCGGGCATGATGGAACGCCGGCAGGGCGACGCCATCGAACAGGGCAACATGCTGTTTCGCGATCTCGAGCGGCGGCTGGACGAGGTTGCCGACCGGCTGGACCAGCGCCAGCCGCAGGCTGACAGCGCCGGCATCATGGACGCCATCGACGCACGCTTCACCGCGCTCGCCCAACGCATGGAGACGCGCATTCCCGATCCTGCCAACGAGGCGGCGATCCGCGGCCTGGAAAGCCGGCTCGAAGACATTTCAAGCCGGCTGGAATCGTCGGCCGCGCAGGTCGCCGGCATCGATCCGGCACTGATCCGCAGCCTCGAGGCGCAGGTCTCCAGCCTATCGGCGCATCTGTCGAAGCCCGGCACGCCGCTGCCGGAATTCGAGGACATCAGCCCGCGCCTCAACGAAATCGAGAAGTCGCTGGCTGGAACCCGCGAATCCATCATGGGCGCGGCACGGGAAGCGGCCGAGAGCGCCGTGCGCTCGCTGGCAGATTCCAACGCCAACACCGCGGCCGTTACCGGCCTTGCCCAGGATCTGAAGACGCTGGAAGCGCTGACGCGCCGTTCGGACGAGCGCAATTCACGGACATTCGAGGCTATCCACGACACGTTGCTCAAGATCGTCGATCGTCTGGGCTCGCTGGAGACCAGCGAACCGGCCGAGGCGGTGAGCGAGCTTCTGGATGCCCAGGCCGAGCCGGCGCGGCAGGCCCGCGCTGCACGCGCCTCCAAGATTTCGGTGCAGGACGCGCCGTCGATGGATATCGACCAGCCGCTGCCGCTGACCGGAGACATGGCCGACCTGGACGGCCGCGCCGCCGCCATCATGCGCAGCGAGCCGGATATGCGCAGCGACCCGGTCATGGGCAGCGAACCAGTGCGGCGCTCGCCAGCCGAGGCTGCCGCGGCCGCTGCCCAGGCAGCGCTCGGTTCCGACAGGATTGCCGAGAAAGGCGAAGGCACGGCCAAGAAGTCGCTGTTCGGTGGATTGGCGCGCGCCTTCAGGGGCAAGAAGCCGGCTGACATGCCGCCGCTTGCCGGCTCGGGGCCTAATGTCGACATGCCGAGCGTCGATCTCGACGAGCCGCTCGATCCGAAGCTCGCCAACCGACCGTTGGAGCCGGGCTCCGGCGCGCCCGACCTCAACGCCATCATGAAGCGCGTGCGCGACGAGCGCGGCCCGCCGGTGCGCCAAAACTCCGGCGATGCGTCGAAATCCGACTTCATTGCCGCGGCCAGGCGCGCGGCGCAGGCCGCGGCCGCCGAGGCCGACGCGTTGAAACGCCAGTCTACCATGAAGGGCCCGGTCAAGGCGCTTCGTATCGGCGACCTGCTCAAGGCGCGGCGCAAGCCGATCCTGATGGGAGCGGTCGCGATCATGCTGGCGCTTGCCGGCCTCCAGTTGGGCAAGGCCTTCTTCGCCGACCCGGTCGAGGTCGCAAGCAACGATACAGCGCCGATCGTCGCCTCGCAGCCGGTCGAGACTGCCTCGGTCAACGCTGCCAGCCAACCCAAGGCAGATGCGCAGGTGACCATGCAGGACGCGCCGGCCCGGATCGTCAGGCAGGCGGAGCCCTCAGAGCCAGCAGGCGGCAACGATGCGCCAATGAATGCGGCCTCGGTCGCCGGGCCCGAAGTGCCGGCGGTGGAGCCCGCGCCAGCGCCGATGGCTCTGGCCGATCCGGCCCCCGCGCCAAATGCAATGCTGCCGACCACCGCCACTGCGGGACCGGCGGCTGCCGACGCGCAGCCTGCGGCCGCCGTCATGGCGCCCTCGGCCTCGGATACGACGGCCTCGGATACTACCGGCGCCGTTCCGCCGGCTGATGCCGCGGCAACACCTGTCGTGGCCAAGATAGACGTTCCGGCCGATGCCGGCCCGCAAGCCTTGCGCGACGCGGCTGCCGGCGGTGACGCCAAGGCGCTGTTCGAACTCGGTTCGCGCTATGCTGAATCGCGCGGCGTCAAGGAAGACATGGCGGCAGCGGCCAAATGGTACGAAAAGTCGGCCGAGCTCGGCTTCGCACCGGCGGAATACCGCATCGGCAATTTCTACGAGAAGGGCATCGGCGTCACGCGCGACGTCAAGAAGGCAAAGACCTTCTACCAGCTCGCCGCCGCGCAGGGTAATGCCAGCGCCATGCACAATCTGGCCGTTCTGTTTGCCATGGCCGCCGACGGCGTGACCGACAATGAATCGGCCGCGCACTGGTTTCAGGCGGCGGCCGATGTCGGCGTCAAGGACAGCCAGTTCAATCTCGGCATCCTGGCGGCAAAGGGCGTCGGCATGAAGCAGAGCCTGGAGGAATCCTACAAATGGTTCGCGCTCGTCGCCAAGACCGGCGACAAGGATGCGGCTGCAAAGCGCGACGAAGTCGCCACTGCGCTGCGCCCCGAACAGCTGGAGCGGGCGCGCGCCGCCACGGAACTGTGGAAGCCGAAGCCGCTCGACCCGGCGTCCAACTCGGCCGACATTCCTGAATCCTGGCAGGAAGGCACGCCGCAGACCACCGCCAGCGTCGACATGAAGAAGGCGGTCAAGAACATCCAGCTCATCCTCAACAAGAACGGCTACGATGCCGGCGGCGCCGATGGCGTGATGGGCGGCAAGACCAAGACCGCAATCATGGCTTTCCAGACCGACAACAAGATGCAGGCGACCGGCGAAATCGACGAAAAGCTGGTGAAGGCGCTGCTGGCGCACAAATAACGGCAGATGCGTCGCTAACGCGACGCCCTTGCCATACATTTGCCTGTTAACTGCTTGAGATGTTTTTTGTTTCGGTAGGGCGGCGGGTTTGATCCCACTGCCCCGGCGGTGCAAGAAAGAATTGGCTTTTCGGTGCGACAATGCCCTGGAATGGCTGCAATCGCCGACAGGCAAACTGATCGAGACTGACGGGTGGGCATCTATCTCCCGATCGCGGAAATTTCCGTCAACGTCTTCGTGCTGCTGGCAATGGGCGCGGCGGTGGGTTTCCTGTCGGGCATGTTCGGGGTCGGTGGCGGCTTTCTGATCACGCCGCTCTTGATCTTCTACAACATCCCGCCGGCAATCGCCGTTGCCACTGGCGCCAACCAGGTTATCGCCTCCTCCTTCTCCGGCGCGCTGTCGCACATGAAGCGCGGCACGCTCGACTTCAAGCTCGGCGGGGTGCTGCTGGCCGGCGGCATCGTCGGCTCGACCGGTGGTATCTTTGTCTTTGCCTTCCTGCGCCGGCTCGGCCAACTCGATTTGTTCATTTCGCTGCTCTACGTCGTGCTGCTCGGCACCGTCGGCGGGCTGATGCTGGTCGAGAGCGTCAATGCGCTGCGCGCCACGCGCAGCGGTGCGGCGCCGGTCTTGAAGAAATCCGGCCAGCACAACTGGATCCACCGGCTGCCGCTGAAGATGCGCTTCAGGGCCTCGAAGCTGTTCGTCAGCGTCATTCCGGTGCTGGGGCTCGGCGCCGGCATCGGCTTCCTGTCGTCGATCATGGGTGTCGGCGGCGGCTTCATCATGGTGCCGGCGCTGATCTATCTCTTGAAAGTGCCGACCAACGTCGTCATCGGCACCTCGCTGTTCCAGATCATTTTCACCTCGGCCTACACCACGCTTGTCCACGCCACCACCAACCAGACGGTCGACGTCATGCTTGCCTTCCTGCTGATGGCGGGCGGCGTTGCCGGCGCGCAATATGGCGCCAAGGCAGGACAGAAGCTGCGCGGCGAACAGCTCAGGGCACTGCTGGCGCTGCTGGTGCTGGCGGTTGCCATCCGGCTTGCCATCGATCTCTTCGTCACGCCGCCAAACCTCTATTCGCTGACCGCCGCGGGCCTGAACTGATGCCGCGGTGGGGGATTTTTTCGGCCGCCGCTTTGCTTATCGCCGTCGCTCTGCCGGCCGCAGCGCAATCGCCGAACCCCTTGCCGGAAGGCATCCAGATCGGTCTCTCCACCGACGCGGTGTCGATCACCGCCGGCTTTTCCGGCGCCGACCTGACCATTTTCGGTTCGCTGGAAAACCCCGACCCGCTGGTCGCGCGGCAGGGGCGCTATGACGTCATCGTCGTGCTCGAAGGGCCGCCGCGGCCGGTTGTGGTGCGCCGCAAGGACCGGGTGCTCGGCGTCTGGGTCAACCTGGAATCCGAGACCTTCGAGAACGTGCCGGTCTCCTACTCCGTCGCCACGACACGGCCGCTGCAGGACATCACCGAACCCAACAGCTACAAGCAGCTGTCGCTCGGCGCCTCCAACCTTTACATGCAACCGGCCGACGTAACCGACAGTCCGGCGACGATCGAGGAATTCACCGTGGCGCTGCGCGAGCGCAAGGCGGCGACCGGCCTCTATAGCGAGAATGTCGGCGGCGTGCAGTTCCTGTCGCAGAACCTGTTTCGCGCCACGGTGCGGCTGGCGCCCAATGTCCCGGTTGGAACGCATAAAGCCCGCGCGTTCCTGTTCAAGAGCGGCCTGTTCCTCAAGGAAAGCTCGGCCCAGCTCGAAATCCGCAAATCGGGTTTCGAACAGTCGATCTTCCGCGTCGCGCATGATTACTCCTTCCTCTACGGCGTCTTCTCCGTGTCGCTGGCCATGATCACCGGCTGGCTGGGCAGGCTGATCTTCCGCAGGGATTGACGCGCACGACCCATTTCCGGGGAAAGGGGGTTCCCCTTTTCTCAGTCTTGCGATAGACCGCCGCCTCCCAACCCTCGGGTTACACGCACAATCATTCGGCAGAACGGTCAGGCCTCTGGACGGCGCGCGCCTTGCGGACGCCTGCCACAGCGACGACCCAATGACAGGAGGCTGCAATGCACCAGGCATTTGGCGGCATCGATTTCGGCACGTCCAATTCTACGGTGGGCGTGATCCGCAACGGCCAGGCACGGCTGGTGGCGCTGGAAGGCGAACAGCCGACATTGCCAAGCGCGGTTTTCTTCAACTTCGAGGACGGTCACACCTATTTCGGCCGCCGCGCCATTGCCGACTACACCGATGCCATCGAAGGCCGGCTGATGCGGTCGCTGAAGAGCGTGCTCGGCAGTTCGCTGGCGCATGAGAAGACGCGGATCAAGGCCCGGCAGATCGGTTTCATCGACATTGTCGGCATGTTCGTCGGCCATTTGAAGAAGCGGCTTGAGGAAGATGCCGGCGCTCCGGTGGAGAACGTTGTGCTCGGCCGGCCGGTGCAATTTGTCGACGACGATGTGGAAGCCGATGCCAAGGCGCAAAGCGAGCTTGAAAAAGCGGCGCGCGCGCAAGGCTTCAAGCACATCGCCTTCCAGTTCGAACCGATTGCGGCAGCACTCGACTATGAGCAGGACGTGAAGCGCGAGGAACTGGCGTTGATCGTCGACATGGGCGGCGGCACGTCCGACTTCTCGATCGTGCGCGTTTCGCCGCAACGCGCCCGCTCACGCGACCGCAAGGACGACATCCTCGCCAACCGAGGCATTCATATTGGCGGCACCGATTTCGACCGGCTGCTCAGCATCGCCCATGTCATGCCCAAGCTCGGCTATCTCTCGCCCACAAAAGACGGCAAGCGCAACCTGCCGGCGAGCTATTTCATTGATCTCGCGACGTGGCAACGCATCAACCTCGTTTACACCGCCAAGGCGATGACGCATCTGAGGCAGATCCGCTTCGAGGCCGTCCGCGCCGACCTTGTCGACCGCTTCATCCATATTGTCGAGCACCGTTACGGCCATGCGCTGGCCGGCCTGGTCGAACGAGCCAAGATCGCGCTGACAGATCAGGCTTCGGCTGATGTGACGGTGGCACTGCCCGGCGCGGGTTTTGCCGCCGAGATCACGCGAGACGGCCTGGAAGAGACGATTGCCGCCGACATCGAGCGGGTGTCCGCGACGGTGCGGCAGACGATTGCCGATGCTGGCGTGAAAGCGTCCGACATCACCGCCGTGTTCCTCACCGGCGGCTCGACCGCCATCCCGCTGGCACGGCGCGAAATCCTGTCGCTGGTGCCGCAAGCCGCCGTTATCGAGGGCGACATGTTCGGTTCGGTCGGCCTTGGCCTGGCGCTGGATGCACAGCGGAAGTTTAGCTAGAGCTCACGATGCGGTTCCCGCCCTCAGCGCCGAGATGCGCCTTGAGCGCCATCTGGGCCAGGCTTGCCTGGCGGTCACGATGGGTGATCATGGCGAAGTCGCGCTTCGGCAGCTCGAGCGGCACCGACCGGAGACTGCCCTCGGCGACGGCGCGTCCGACGACGAGGTCCGAGATGATGGTGGCGCCGGCGCCGGCCTCGACCGCCTGGCGAACCGCCTCGTTGCTCGGCAGCACCAGAAATATCTGCAGGTCGCCAAGCGATATCCCCTCGCGGCGGGCCAGGTCCTCCAGCACCTCGCGCGTGCCCGAACCACCCTCACGGATGATCCAGCGCAGCCCTCTGATATCCGGGCGGCCCGGCGCGATCTCGGCGATTTCGGGATGCGAGGCGGCGACGACCAGCATCAACCTGTCGACGTCGACCTTGGTGCGGCGGAGGATGTCTGACTCGGTGCGCCCCTCGACCAGACCGAGATCGGCGGTGCCATCGAGCACGTTGGCCTCGACCTGCCTGGTGTTGCCGATGCTGACGCTCAAGCGCACCGCCGGGTAGGCCTCGTGGAAAGAGGCCAGCCGGCGCGGCAGCCAGTAGCTGGCGATGGTCAGGCTGGCGGCGATGGACAGACTGCCGGCGACCGTCTGCGAGACATGCTCCAGCACATTTCGGGCGGCGGCGGCGCGTTCCAGCACCGCCTTGGCCTCGGGCAGGAAACGGTGGCCGGTCTGAGCCAGCTCGATGTTGCGGCCGACACGGTTGAACAGATGAACGCCATGCTGCTCTTCCAAAGCGCGGATAGCCGCCGACGCCGCCGACTGGGAGATGCCCAAAAGCTCCGCCGCCTTGGTCATATGGCCGCGTTCGGCAACGGCAACGAAAATGCGCAACTGGTCCAGCGTCATGTGTGCATTAAGAACCAATTCCGATCGAATTTACAAGAACAACTGATTAGACGGATCGATAGCTTTATTCTACTTTTTCAGTCGAAGTTAGAAAGAATTCGCCAACAAATCGCGGCCAACAAAATGATCGGGCGGTTCAGATCCCTGTTTGCGCATTGGACCCGTGGCCTCAGGCGGCGGCTGGCCGGCGATCGATATCATCCTGAAGAACACTATATGCGTGGCCCCGGACCGAAGACGCGGGCCAAATTCGCAGGTAGCAAAAGCACGCCGGCATCATGAACCCAGCTGCGCCGCGCGGAGCCAATTCCGCACCGTCGCAACGGCCGCTTGGCGATACACGCGCGCCTGATGAAGGCGACGGCGTCGACACCTCGCCCGCTATCTCCGACAGCATCGCCAAGACCACCTGTTATATGTGCGCCTGCCGGTGCGGCATCGACGTCCACATCAAGGACGGCAAGGTGCGCTACATCAACGGCAACAAGGCCCATCCGGTTAACCGCGGCGTAATCTGCGGCAAGGGCAGCTCCGGCATCATGCAGCACTACAGCCCGGCGCGGCTGAAGAAGCCGCTGTTGCGCAGCGGCCTGCGCGGCTCGGGCGAATTCCGCGAGATCGAGTGGGAGGAAGCGTTTTCGATTGCGACCGGGCGGCTATCGCATATCCGCCGGACCGATCCGAAAAAGCTCGCCTTCTTCACCGGGCGCGACCAGTCGCAGTCGCTGACCGGCTGGTGGGCGAGCCAGTTCGGCACGCCGAACTTCGCCGCCCATGGCGGCTTCTGCTCGGTCAACATGGCGGCCGGCGGGCACTACACGATCGGCGGCTCGTTCTGGGAGTTCGGCGAGCCGGACTGGGACAATACGAAATACTTCATGCTGTTCGGCGTCGCCGAGGACCATGATTCCAACCCGATCAAGATCGGCTTGGGTAAACTCAAGGCGCGCGGCGCCAAGGTGGTGTCGATCAACCCCTGTCGCACCGGCTACAACGCCATTGCCGACGACTGGATCGGGATCCGGCCCGGCACCGACGGCCTCTTCGTCTTCGCCCTAATCCATGAACTGCTGAAGGCAGGCCGCGTCGATCTCGATTATTTGCTGCGCTACACCAACGCCCATGTGCTGGTCGTCCAGGAGCCGGGTGCGGCGGACGACGGGCTGTTCCTGCGCGACAGCGACAACAATCTTCTCGCCTGGGACAGAGTGGCGAAGACAACCGTCAACGCAGCCGATGCGGATGCGAAACCGGCGCTGACCGGCAGCTTCACGTTCGCCGGCCGCCGTTGCGTGCCGGTGTTCCGGCTTATCGCCGACCGCTACATGGACGACAGCTACGCACCCGATGCGGTCGCGGCACGATGCGGCATTCCGGCCGACACCATCCGCCGGATCGCTGCCGAACTCGCCCACGTCGCCTTCGAACAGACGATCGAACTGCCGGTTGCGTGGACCGACTGGGCCGGACGGCGGCACGAGACGATCAAGGGACGGCCGGTGTCGATGCATGCCATGCGCGGCATCTCGGCCCACTCCAACGGCTTTCACTCCTGCCGTGCCATCCACCTGCTGCAGGTGCTGCTCGGCACGGTGGACGTGCCCGGTGGCTTCCGTTTCAAGCCCCCCTACCCGCGCTCGGCGCCGCCGGGACCGAAGCCGGCCGGCAAGGTGGTCAGGCCGATGACGCCGCTCGACGGCATGCCGCTCGGCTTCGTCTGCGGGCCGGACGATCTCCTGGTCGACGAGGCCGGCACGCCTTTGCGCATCGACAAGGCTTATTCCTGGGATGCGCCGCTCGCCGCGCATGGGCTGATGCATACGGTCATCCGAAATGCGTGGGCCGGTGACCCGTACCCGATCGACACGCTGATGATGTACATGTCGAACATGGCTTGGAATTCCTCGATGAACACCGTCGAGACCATTGCCATGCTCACCGACCATGACGAAGCGGGTAACTACAAGATCCCCTTCATCATCTATTCCGACGCCTATTATTCCGAGACGGTGCCGTTCGCCGACCTGGTGCTGCCCGACACCACCTATCTCGAACGTCACGACTGCATCAGCCTGCTCGACCGGCCGATCAGCCATGCCGACGGGCCGGGCGACGCGATCCGCCATCCGGTGGTCGAACCGGACCGAGATGTCAGGCCGTTCCAATCGGTGCTGATCGAACTTGGCGCTCGGCTTGGCCTGCCCGGCTTCGTCGAGGACGATGGCTCGGCCAGATATGCCGACTATGCCGACTACATCGTCAATCACGAACGCACGCCGGGCATCGGCCCGCTGGCCGGCTGGCGCGGCAAGGACGGCACTTCCGTCGGCAAGGGCGAAGTCAATCCCGACCAGTTGCAGCGCTACATCGGCAATGGCGGCTTCTGGCACCAGGATTTTGCTGAGGACCAGCGCTATTACAAGATGGCCAACCGCTCCTATCTCGACTTCGCAGAGCAGATGGGGTTCATCCCCAAGGCCGAGCCGATCGTGTTCCAGCTCTATTGCGAACCGATGCAGCGCTTTCGCCTCGCCGCGCGCGGTCATGGTCGCGTCCAGCCGCCCGAGAGCGAACGCCGGCGCATCGAGACCTATATGGATCCGCTGCCGTTCTGGTTTACCCCGTTCGAAGAGGCCGCCGTCGATCCGCATAAATACCCGCTGCATGCGCTGACGCAGCGGCCTATGCACATGTATCATTCCTGGGGCTCGCAGAATGCGTGGCTGCGGCAAATCACCAGTCAGAACCGCCTGTTCGTGCACCACAAGACCGCGGCAGATCTCAGTCTTGTCGACGACGACTGGGTGTGGATCGAGAGCATCAACGGTAGGGTTAAGGGGCAGATCAAGCTGGTCGACGGCGTCAATGCGGATACGGTCTGGACCTGGAACGCCATCGGCAAAAGGCGCGGCGCCTGGGGTCTGAAGGACAACGCTGCCGAGACCAACCGCGGCTTCCTGCTCAACCACATTATCGGCGACCAGACATCGGCTGACGCGAAAGGCAAACGCTATTCGAATTCCGATCCGGTGACCGGCCAGGCGGCGTGGTTCGACCTCAGGGTACGCATTGTCAAATGCTCTGATGAGGAAGCCGGCTTCACCGAACCGCAATTCGAGCGTTTCAGCCAGCCGCCAAATGTCGAGCCTTCGCCCGACATCCTTCGCTTCGGCGCCGAGTTCCGCGTCCATAGGGAAGCCGTGGAATGACCTGCCTTCCCGCCCATACAGACAAGAAGCTTGGCCTAGTCATCGACCTCGACACCTGCGTCGGCTGCCAGGCCTGCGTCACCGCCTGCAAGGAGTGGAACACCGGCGGCCACATGGCGCCACTGACCGACATCGACCCCTATGGCGGCCGTGTCGACGGCGTCTGGTTCAACCGCGTGCACAACTACGAGCACACGACCGAGGCGGGCGGGCGCACGGTCAACTTTCCGCGCTCCTGCCTGCATTGCGAGACGCCTGCCTGCGTCACTGTCTGCCCGACCGGCGCGTCCTACAAGCGGGCGTCGGACGGCATCGTGCTGATCGACGAAAGCAAATGCATCGGCTGCAAACTGTGCAGTTGGGCCTGCCCCTATGGCGCGCGCGAATTCGATACCGACGTCGGCGTGATGAAGAAATGCACGCTGTGCGTCGACCGTATCTACAACGACAATCTGGCCGAGGAAGACCGCGTGCCGGCCTGCGTTGCCGCCTGCCCGACCAGCGCCCGGCATTTCGGCGACCTCGGCGATCCCACCTCGGCGGTATCGCAACTGGTGGCGGAGCGTGGCGGCGTCGACCTGATGCCGGAGATGGGTTACAAGCCGACCAACAAATATCTGCCGCCGCGCGCCCAGCGCGCCGCATCGGTGCCGGCGCCAAGGCTCGAGCCAGTCACGGTCGAAGGTGGTTTTCTTGGCTGGATCGACCGCATGCTTTCGAACTGACCAATGCATCCAGCCTTTTCCGTCGTTTTCTTCACCACTGCTACAGGAGCGGGCTACGGACTGCTGGCGCTGCTCGGCGTGCTTGGCGGACTGGGTTTTATCCCGGCCCATTTCTGGCTCGGCCTTATCGGCATGGGGCTGGCGCTTGGCCTGATTGCTGCCGGCCTTTTGTCGTCGACCGGCCATCTCGGCCGGCCCGAACGCGCCTGGCGCGCCTTTTCGCAATGGCGTAGCTCCTGGCTGTCACGCGAGGGTGTATCGTCGGTCGCAACCTTCATTCCCGCCGGGCTGTTCGGCATCGGCTGGGTGTTTTTTGGCCGCACCGGAGGCTGGATGGCCATCGCCGGGTTTCTCGCAACTATCGGCGCAATCGTCACCGTCTGCACCACCGGCATGATCTATGCCTCGCTGAAGCCGATCGCGCAGTGGCATAGCCCGTATACGCTGCCGGGCTATCTCATCTTTTCGGCGATGACCGGCAGCGTGCTGTTGAACGCGCTGCTGCAGGCTTTCGCCATCAGCCCGACCGCCGTTGCGGTAGCCGCCCTGCTGCTGACCTTGCTCGGCTGGGGCTGGAAGCTGGCGACGTGGCGATACAATGACGCGCTGGAGATCGCGACCACCGCCAACACGGCGACAGGCCTCGCCGGAGGGACGGTTCGCTCGCTGGAATGGCCGCACACCGAGGAGAACTACCTGCTCAAGGAAATGGGTTTTCGGATCGCGCGCAAACATGGCGCAAAGCTGCGGCTGATCACGCAGTTGCTGGCTTTCGCCTTGCCTGCCCTGCTGCTGCTTTCTGTCTTACTCGCTTTGCCCTGGCCATTCGCAGCGGTGCTGTCGGTGCTTGCGGCAATCGTCCAGTTCGCCGGCATGCTGGTCGAGCGCTGGCTGTTCTTCGCCGAGGCCAAGCACACCGTCACCCTCTATTACGGCCGGTAGAGCGTCCCGCCGTCAGGCGGCCCGTGCTCGTGGCGCCGCCGGCAAATCCTTAAGCAGGATTTCGATCGCGGCATCGATTACAGCTGTCCTGCGGTCGTGCGCGTAAAGGCCGTATTGGACCGTGAGCGGCTCGGGCAGGCCGGCTGACGTCTTCAGCACCCGCATCGAAGCGGTACGCACGGATTCGGGCGGAAGCAGTCCAACGCCCAGTCCGTTCTCGATGGCGGCCTGAAGGCCGGTGACGCTCTGGCACGACAGGACGATCCGGTGCTCCCGGCCGGCGGCGACCAGCGCCTCGATCATCCGCCTGCGCCAAGGGCAGGTTGCGCCGAAGGCGGCGAGATCGAGTGGCCGGTCATGGTCCAGCACATAGTCCTGGGCGCAGACCCACTGCAGTTCGACGTTCCATGTCGTCACGGCATCGGCCGCGACGACGGATGTCGGGGCAATCATGACATCCAGCGCATCCTCGCTCCACAGCCGTCCCAGCGCGACGCTGTGCTCGACCATCGCGTCGAGGCTGATGTCGGGATAGGTGCGATGCAGCCGCCCAAGCGCGGCCGAAAGCGCGGCCGTGGTGACCTCTTCGGCAAGACCAATACGCACGCCGCCGCCAATGCTAGCCTGCTGCAGACGCGCCACCGCTTCGTCGCCGAGAGCGAGGATGCGGGTCGCGTATCCCAGAAAGAGCTCTCCCGCCGCAGTCGGTACGACACCGCGGCCGGTGCGCTGGAACAAGTGCCGTTGGAGCAGGCCCTCCAGCCGGCGCATCTGCATGCTCATCGCCGATTGGGTCTTGCCGGTCTGCGCGGCGACCCTGCTCAGGCTACCTTGCCGGCAGACCGCGACATAGGTGCGGAGAAGGTCGAGGCCGATCTGCTCAGATATCATTTTGTTTGAACTCTGATGTCATAGGTATCAGTCTACAATGATATCTCGCCACGCGCTATCTCACACTCAAGAGAACAGCGCAGGGGAGAAAACCATGAAAGCGATCCGTGTTCACCGCCATGGCGGGCCAGATGTGCTCGCCTACGAAGATGTCGACATCGGCCAGCCCGGACCGGGCGAGGTGCGCGTGCGCAACCGGGCGGTCGGTCTCAACTTCGTCGACATCTATTTTCGCACCGGCGAATACGCGCCGCCCGCTCTGCCATTCATTCCCGGCAATGAAGGCGCCGGCGAAATCGTCGCCGTCGGTGAAGGCGTCAGCGGCTTCGCGCCTGGCGACCGAGTCGCCTATGTCGAGACGCTCGGCGCCTATGCCGAAGAACGCATCGTGCCGGCGCATTTCGTCGTGCATCTGCCCGACGCCATCGATTTCGAGACGGGCGCGGCCATGATGCTGAAGGGGCTGACGGCGCAATATCTGCTGCGTCGCACGTTTCGCGTCGAGGCGGGCCATACAATTCTGGTGCATGCCGCAGCGGGCGGCGTTGGCCTCATCCTGACGCAATGGGCAAAGCATCTCGGCGCCATCGTCATCGCCACGGTCGGTTCACCCGAAAAGGCCGAACTTGCGCGCGCCAATGGCTGCGACCATGTCATCGACTACAGCAAAGAGAATTTCGCCGCACGGGTGAAAGAGGTCACCAACGGCGAGGGCTGCCACGCCGTCTATGACGGCGTCGGCAACACGACCTTCCCGGCCTCGCTCGACTGCCTGCGGCCGTTCGGCACCTTCGTCAGCTACGGCACAGCGTCGGGGTCGATCCCGCCATTCGACATCATGCTTTTGATGCAGAAGGGTTCGCTGTTCGCCACCTGGCAGTTGCTGTTCCATCATCTCGCCAGGCGTGAGGACGTTGTCGCCATGAGCGAGGATCTGTTCAGCGTCGTCCTCAGCGGCGCAGTGAAAATCCCGGTGCACACAAGCATGCCGCTTGCCGAAGTGGCGGAGGCGCACCGCCGGCTCGAAGCACGGCAGACGACAGGCGCAACCGTGCTTATACCGTAGAAACTCAGCCCGGCCGCAGCATCGAACCGGAAATGGCGAAGATGCGCGCGGCGCCCATCATATAAGCTATCAACGTCTCGCGGCGGAACAGGCCGGCATAGGCGCGGTCGAGCACGTTGAGCGAGCCGGTATAAGCGCCGAAGGCCGGCATGATCATGCGGCCGCCATCGCCGGCAAAGCAGCGCCGCCGCACCGAGCGGCCCTGCTGGACGATCCTGGCGCAAGGGTGAAGATGGCCGGCAACTTCGCCCTCGGTTCTTATCTTCGACGGCTCGTGGCGGAACAGCAGCGAGCCGATGGCGAGTTCGCGCACCGTCTCGCCGGGCAAATCCGCCGGCGCTTCCGGGTCATGGTTGCCGGCGACCCAGAACCAGTCGCGGCCGGCCATCAATGCTTCCAGCCGATCGCGGAAGGTTTGATGCATGCGCTCGGCGCCGCCGCCGTCGTGGAAGGAGTCGCCCAGGCTGATGACGATGGCCGGCTGGTAGTCCGCGATTACCGCCTGCAGCCGGAGCAGAGTGGCGCCGGTATCGTAGGGCGGGATCAGTGCGCCGCGCCTGGCGAAGGACGAGCCCTTTTCCAGATGCAGGTCGGAGACCGCGAGCAGCCTCAGATCGGGGAAATAGAGCACGCCGCGCGAATCACAGACCGCGCGCTCGCCCGCGATGCCGACCAAGTCGGCCTCGGCCATCAGCGATGCCCGCGCCAGCGAAAAATTCATTCCTCAATCATCCCGGGGCCCATGGCTTCCTCGACCAAAGTCGCGGCATCCATCAGCAGCGTTTCGTCGGCCTCGCCATTCACCGGCATCTTGCCGATTTCGAGCATGATCGGCACGGCCAGCGGCGATATCTGTTCGAGTGCCTTATGCACGATTCGACCCTGGATGCGCGAGAGCATGTCGGCAAGTCTGCTGACATCGAGCAGACCGGTCGCCGCGTCGGCGCGCGTCGCCTGCAGCAGGATGTGGTCGGGCTCATGGCTGCGCAGCACGTCATAGATCAGATCGGTCGAGACGGTGACCTGGCGGCCGCTTTTCTCCTGGCCGGGGTGACGTTTCTCGATCAGGCCCGAAATCAGCGCGCAGTTGCGGAAGGTGCGCTTGAGCAGCCAGCTGTCGGCCAGCCAAGCCTCCAGGTCGTCGCCCAGCATGTCCTGGTCGAACAGCGCGCCAAGCGAAGGTTTCCGCGATTTGAACATCGCACCCATATCGCCCAGCGACCATATGGCCAGGGCATAGTCGGTGGCGACGAAGCCGAGCGGCCTGGCGCCGGCCCTGTCCAGGCGGCGGGTGAGCAGCATGCCGAGCGTCTGGTGCGCCAGCCTGCCCTCGAAAGGATAAGCGACGAGATAGTGACGGTTGCCGCGCGGAAAGGTCTCGATCAAGAGGTCGTCGCGTTTGGGCAGTATCGATTTGTCGGCCTGGAACCGCAGCCAGTCCGACACCTGCTCCGGCAGCTTCCTCCAGCGCTGCGGGTCGTCCAGCATGGCGCGCACCTGCTCGGCGAGGTAGGTCGAAAGCGGAAATTTGCCGCCGCCATAGTAAGGCACCTTGGCGTCGCTTCCCGGCGCGTTCGAGACGAAGCATTCATTCTCGCGGATGCCTTCGAAGCGCAGCACTTTGCCGGCAAACATGAAGGTGTCGCCATGCGTCAGCGTTTCGAGGAAGGCCTCCTCGATCTTGCCCAGAGCCCGGCCGCCGTGCGGAGCCGAGCCTTTGCTGCCAGCCTTGACGTAACGCACATTGAGCGCCGGCACCTCGATGATGGTGCCGACGTTCAGCCGATATTGCTGCGCGACGCGGGGATTGGAGACCCGCCACATGCCGTCCTTGTAGAGGCGGATGCGGGCGTAACGCTCGTAGTTCTTCAGTGCGTAGCCGCCGGTGGCGACGAAATCGATGACGCGGTCGAATGTCGGCCGGTCGAGGCTGGCATAGGGCGCTGCTGTCAGCACTTCCTCGTAGAGATCGTCGGCGCGAAACGGCGCTCCGCAGGCGCAGCCCAGCACATGCTGGGCCAGCACATCGAGCCCGCCATTGACCAGCGGCGGCGTATCCTGGGCGCCGAGATAGTTGGCGTCGAGGGCTGCCCGGCACTCCAGCACCTCGAAACGATTGGCCGGGATCAGGATCGCCTTCGACGGCTCGTCCATGCGGTGATTGGCGCGGCCGATGCGCTGCGCCAGCCGGCTGGCGCCCTTGGGCGCGCCGACATGGACGACCAGATCGACATCGCCCCAATCGATGCCAAGGTCGAGCGTCGAGGTGGCGACGATGGCACGGAGCGCGTTTTCCCCCATCGCCTTCTCGACGCGTCGGCGCTGGGCGACATCGAGCGAGCCGTGATGCAGCGCGATCGGCAAGGTATCCTCGTTGACCCGCCACAATTCCTGAAACAGCAGCTCGGCCTGGCTGCGGGTGTTGACGAACAGCAGGGTGGTCTTGTGGCGCTTGATCTCGCGGTAGATTTCCGGCGTCGCATAGCGCGCCGAATGGCCGGCCCATGGCACGCGCTCTTCCGAATCGAGGATCGAGATTTCGGGCTTCGCGCCGCCGGTTACGACGATGAGCTCAGACATATCGGGACTTGCCAAGCCTTTGGGCGGATTCTGGCTCACCAGCCAGCGCCGCAACTCGTCGGGCTCGGCCACCGTTGCCGACAGACCGATCGTCTGCAGGCCGGGCACGATGCTGCGCAGCCGCGCCAGCCCGAGCGCCAGCAGATGGCCGCGTTTCGATGTCACCAGCGAATGCAGCTCGTCGAGCACGACATAGCGCAGATCCTCGAAGAAGCGCCCGGCATCGCCGGCCGCAATCAGCAGCGCCAATTGCTCGGGCGTGGTGAGCAGGATATCGGGCGGCGCCAGCTTCTGGCGCTGTCGCTTGTGGGAAGGCGTGTCGCCGGTGCGCGTCTCGATGGTGACGGGCATGCCGATCTCCTCCACCGGCTTGCCGAGGTTGCGCTCGATGTCGACGGCCAGCGCCTTCAGCGGCGAGATGTAGAGCGTATGGATGCCGCGCCGTGCCATACCAGCTTTGCGTCTGGGGCGGTTGGCCAGTTCGGTCAACGATGGCAAGAAGCCGGCCAGTGTCTTGCCGGCGCCGGTCGGTGCGATCAAGAGCACCGATTGCCCGGCTTGAGCCTTCGCCAGCAGCTCGATCTGGTGAGCGCGCGGCGACCAGCCTTTTTCGCCAAACCATCTGATGAATGGCTCGGGCAGAAGGACGGCGGCATTTTGTTTGGCAAGGCGCGGCTGCTCGGTCACGCGAAAGAGGTAGCGCGACGGCGCGCGATCGCCAAGGAAAATCGGAACAAAAGGTGATCGGGTGAGTTATCCTCACCCCGTACGGGAGAGGATGCCGGCAGGGGGCAGCGCGAGCTTTCAATCGCTGGCGCCGCCCCTCATCCGCCGTTCGGGCACCTTCTCCCCGTGAACGGGAGCGAAGGAAGAGGCGCTACGGCCGCCGAAAGCCCGTCGGCCCGCCATAGAGATACCCAATCCGGCCGATCGCCTCCTTCAGCCCTTCGCGCGAGACCAGCATGGTGTGGCCGTTGGCGTGGATCATGGTCTCGGCGTCGGTCATGATCGCGACATGGCCCTTCCAGAACACCAGGTCGCCGCGTTTCAGTCCGGCATAATCGAATCCCGGATCGAGCGGCTCGCCGAGGCCTGCCGCTTGCATGTCGGAATCACGCAGCACATTGCGGCCGGCCATGCGCATGGCCAGTTGCACAAGGCCCGAACAGTCGATGCCGAAGCCGGAGCTGCCGCCCCAGAGATAGGGCGTGCCGAGAAACATCTCGGAGACCGAGACATAGTCGGCGGCGATATCACTGACCGGGCGCACATGGCCGGCAATGAGCGCCTCGCCGGAGAGCAACAGCGCATAGTGCGTGCCGCGCGTTTCGGCAGCGCCCGTCACCGTCACCGTCGAGCCCATAGACAATTGGCCGCTGATCGGGAAGCGCAGATCCGGGCCGGGATAGAGGAAGGTGCGCGGCGCCGTGACGATGTGGGTTGGCGCATGCTCGCGTGCGCCCAGCATGGTGGCGCCGACGTAGCCGACATAGCCGTCGCGTTCGGCCTGGACCCAGGCCCATCCCTCGGCTTCCTCGAAGACAAGCACATCGTCGCCGAACAGTACCTGCGTGTTGACGCCGGCATCCGGGCGCGGTGCCTTGCGCACGTCAGCCACGGAGGCTGTGATCCGAGCCGGACGGCCGGTGACGAAGCGATCGGCCGAAACCTTCCCTTTCAGCCTTGCATCGGCGAGGTCGGAACGGAAGGCGTGGAGGCGGGCATCCCTGGCAGTCAAATCGGTACTCGTTCTAATTCATGGATTGATCAGATGGGCAGTTCATGAGCCCTGGCAACGATACCATCCCCGAAGCGCTCGACAAAGAGCGCGCCTTCGACCGTGCGCCGGATCAGCACATTGCGCTTGTCGAGCTCGTCGCGATGGCGTGACACCAGTTTCAGCGCACCCATAGTATCGAGGGCGCGGGTGATGACCGGCTTGGTGACATTGAGGCGGGCTGCCAGGCCGCGCACCGTGTGCGGCGGCGGGTCGAGATAGATGGTGAACAGGATCGCCGTCTGGCGCATGGTGAGATCTGGCGCGCCGGCGCGCACCTGGGACAACATCACCTGCTGCCATAGTCGCATCGCCTGGCTCGGACGCATCGAAATCGACATCGCGCGAGCATGACGGCAAATTGTTTCGGTTCCGTTTCAGTTTAGAGGCAGTGTGCTTTGCTCACGACCCTAGGCATAGCGCCTCGAAATGACCCGCTCCAGTGCACGGATGCCTTGCGCCTCGCCGCCGGCGGGTCCATAGGGGCGATCGGACGGGTTCCAGGCGAAGATGTCGAAATGCGCCCAGCCCGTTGTCCGTTCGACAAAGCGCTTGAGGAACAGCGCCGCGGTGACCGAGCCGGCGAAACCGTCCGTGGTGACGTTGTTGATGTCGGCGATCTTCGACGCCAGCCTGCCGTCATAGGGCCGCCACAACGGCATGCGCCACAACGGATCCTCGACGGCCACCGAGGCCGCAGCCAGTTCGGACGCCAGCGCTTCGTCGCCAGTGTAGAAAGGCGGCAGATCGGGACCGAGCGCGACACGCGCTGCCCCGGTCAGCGTCGCCATGTCGATCAGCAGTTCCGGCTCCTCGTCATCGGCCAGCGCCAGCGCATCGGCCAGCACCAGCCGCCCTTCGGCGTCGGTGTTGCCGATCTCGACGGTGAGGCCCTTGCGGCTGGTCAGTACATCTCCAGGCCGGAAGGCGTTGCCGGCAATCGAATTCTCGACCGCCGGGATCAGGACGCGCAGCCGGATCTTCAGCCCGGCAGCCATGATCATCGAGGCCAGGCCCAGCACATTGGCGGCGCCGCCCATATCCTTCTTCATCAAGAGCATGCCCGACGACTGTTTGATGTCGAGGCCGCCAGTGTCGAAACAGACACCCTTGCCGACCAGCGTCACCTTCGGCGCGCCTTCCGGTCCCCAAACCATGTCGATCAGTCGCGGCGCTCCGACCGAGGCCCGGCCGACCGCATGGATCATCGGGAAATTCTGCTTCAGGAGATCATCCCCCTTGATCACCGACACCTCGGCCTTGTGAGTGGCCGCCAGGGTCCGCACGGCCTTCTCCAACTCGTCCGGTCCCATGTCGCTGGTCGGCGTGTTGACGAGGTCGCGCGCCAGGAAGACGCCGTCGGCGATGCGCCGGACGCGTCCTGCATCTACGCCGAGCGGCAGCGCAAAACGCAGCGTCTTGCCTGATTTCTTTCCGTAGCGAGTGAAGACGTAACCGCCGAGCACCAAGGCTATGGCCGCGAGTTCCGGCTCGGCTGGAGCGGCGGCAAAATGCCAGTCGCCTTCCGGCAAGGCTCTCGCCAGCATGCCGACGGCCAGCGCGCCCTCGCCATCACCGACGCCGAACAAGGCGCCGGCAAGGGAACCGTTGTCGCCGGGGACGGCGAGCGTCCTACCGGCTTCGCCGGAAAAGCCGTTGGCGGCCGCCCATGCGGTCATGGAAGGCGAAAGCCCCAAGGCCTCCAGTCCATCGCTCGCGACCAGATGGACCGGCAGGGCAGTGTTTAGTGTCTCGATGAGTTCGACGGGCATTCGATGGTCTCCGGGAGGCTTGCAGGTCGTCCTCAGTCAAGTGACAGGGACGTCGGATGATTTCAACATCTATGCACAGGGGCCGGCATGGGACTGCCAGGCCAAAGGCTTCCGGCGGGCCGTTCACCGATCCGACGGCTCACTTTTTAACTGTCCGTTAGGGTTAACAGAATATTTCTGCGGGGATGAAGATGGCCACGTGAATGGCCACGCGCAGGAATGGAGAGCCCCGTGCCGATGCCCACCAACCGCAGGATGAACGTCACGGGCAAACGGTTGGTCACCACGGCACTGCTGATGGCGCTGGCGGCCGGTGTTGCCGGGTGCGGAACCAGCAAGCTCACGACCGGCTCGATCGGGCGCACCAGCGGCAAACCGCTGGAAACCATGTCGGCCAGCGAGTTGCACGGGGCGACCGGGCGGCTGGGCGAATCCTACGCAAAGAACCCCAACGACAAGCGGCTGGCGACAAATTTTGCGGCGGCGCTCCAGATGGACGGCGATGCCGACCAGTCGCTTGCCGTGATGCGCAAGCTGGCGATCGCCTACCCCAAGGATCGCGACGTGCTTGCCGCCTACGGCAAGGCGCTGGCCGCCAACGGCCAGTTCGAGCCGGCGCTCGACGCCGTGCGCCGGGCGCAGACGCCGGAATATCCGGACTGGCGGCTGATGTCGGCCGAGGCCGCCATTCTCGACCAGCTTGGCCAGAAGGATGAAGCGCGCCAGAACTACCGCAAGGCGCTGGACCTAAAGCCGAACGAACCCTCGATCCTTTCCAATCTCGGTATGTCCTATGTGCTGGAAGGCGATCTGCGCACCGCCGAGACCTATATGCGCTCGGCAGCCCAGCAACCGAATGCCGACAGCCGGGTGCGCCAGAACCTTGCGCTGGTCGTGGGACTGCAGGGCCGCTTCGACGAGGCCGAGAAGATCGCCTCGCAGGAGCTTTCACCCGAACAGGCGCAAGCCAATGTAGCCTATCTTCGCCAGATGCTTGCCCAGCAGAACGCCTGGAGTCAGCTCAAGGATCAGGACAAGGCAAAGCCGGCGACCAACTGAGCGCCGCATGGGCGCCGGCTCCGCACAGCGCAAAATCCGTCCACATCTCAAAGCTGAAAACAAGAGCCGCACTGCATTGGCAGTGCGGCTCTTTTGTATGGCTGCAACGAGGCCTACTGGCTTGAGGAATTGTGCTGGTCGCCGAAGATGCCGCGCTGACTGACCTGAATGCCGGCTGGGCCCAGAATGATGGCGAACAAAACCGGCAGGAAGAACAGGATCATCGGCACGGTAAGCTTCGGCGGCAGGGCGGCGGCCTTCTTCTCGGCGGCATTCATGCGCATGTCACGGCTTTCCGAGGCCAGCACGCGCAATGCGTGCGCCACGGGTGTGCCGTAGCGTTCGGCCTGGACCAGCGCCTGGGACACTGACTTCACCGAATCCAGGCCGGTACGAGCCGAGAGGTTTTCATAAGCCTGCTTGCGCTCCTGCAGATAAGAGAGTTCGGCGTTGGTCAGCACGAATTCCTCCGCCAGCGCCACCGACTGCGAACCGATCTCCTCGGAGACCTTGCGCAAGGCGGCCTCGACCGACATGCCCGATTCGACGCAGATCAGCATCAGGTCGAGCGCATCCGGCCACGCCGCCTGGATCGACTGCTTGCGCTTGGCGGCACGATTGTTGACGTAAAGGATCGGCGCGTAGAAACCGGCGTAGGCGACAAGGATGCAGACGAACAGTTTCACGAAGGCCGGCCGGTCAGGCAGTCCGCCGAGCACGAACAGATAGATCGCTGCCAGCGTGAAACCGACAAAAGGCAGGATCAGGCGGAAGAACAGGAAGCGGGTCAGCGGGTTCTGGCCACGAAAGCCCGCCACCTTGAGCTTCTGCAACGTGCCTTCATCGGCCAACGCACGCCGCAGGTCCAGCCTGTCGACGATGTTGCGCATGCCGATCGACTGCTCTTCGCGCAGCCCCTTGCGGCGACGATCGGCTTCATTGGCAAGCCGCGCGCGCTGCTTGGCGCGCAATTCGTCACGCTCCAGCGCCACCGATCTCATGCGCGTCTTGAGCTGATTGCCACCAAGGGCCGGCAGCACCGTGAAGACGGTCGCGAACACCGCAATGCCAACCAGCAACGCTATCAGGAAGGCAGGATCGGTCAGCGATTTTACGACTTGGTCGGTCATTCGTTTTCAGTCTTTTCGTTTCGAGCTTTCCAAGGTCGGCCTATACTTCAAAGTTCATCATCTTGCGCATCACCAGAATGCCGATCGACATCCAGACGCCGGAACAGCCGAGGATCAGATTGCCGGTGCTGGTGGTGAACAGCGGCATGATGTAGTTCGGGCTCGACAGATAGACGAGAAGGGCGACGACAAAAGGCAGCGCGCCGATGATGACGGCCGACGCCTTGGCTTCCATGGAAAGCGCCTGGACCTTGGCCTTCATCTTCTTGCGATCGCGAAGCACGCGCGACAGGTTGCCAAGCGCCTCGGAGAGATTACCGCCGGCCTGTGACTGGATCTGGATAACGATGCCGAAGAAGCTTGCCTCGCTGCACGGCATGGTTTCAGCCATGCGCAAGGTGGCATCGGGGATGGACATGCCAATCTGCTGTGAATCGACGATCCGGCGGAACTCGGTCTTGACCGGCTCCGGCGATTCACTGGCGATCAGGCGAATGGCGTCGTTGAGCGGCAGGCCGGATTTGACGGCGCGCACGATGATGTCGAGGGCGTTGGGAAATTCGTTGAGGAACGCCTTGACCCGGCGCGCGCGGCGAAACGAGACGAACCAGCGCGGCAGGCCGAGCGCCCCCGCCAGCAGCGCGCCCGGCAGGACCAGAAGCGGCGCGCCGGCGAGATAGGCAAGCACCGTCAGCGCGATGCCGCAAATGACGGAGTAGATATAGAAACGCTCGATCGAGACCTGCATGCCGGCCTGACGAATCTGGGCCTTTAACGGCGGCTTCTTGACGGCGAGTTCGTTGGTTTTCTGCTTTTCGTCGAGCTGTTTCAGCGTGTCCTGGACAGATTTACGCCGCTTGACCGCCTCCGCGACACGGTCGCGCGAAGCCTTGACGACCGAACGATCGGTCTCGGCGGCCTTGATCGTCTCGAGCCGCTTGCCGGCCTGCTTCTCGTTGCTCATCTTGGTGAACAGGAAGGCATAGGCGACCGCACCGGCGCTGAAGCCGGCGAGCACGATGAACGCCAGTACGGTGGTGTCAATTCCGAACATCGACCTCGGTCCCCAGCGCATATCGCCGTTTCAAGGAAACGGCGATATGCGCTATCGCTTTGTTTTGACGCAATTCCGAAGGGAAAGCGCTACGCGCTTTTCCCGGGAAAACCGCTTCACACTTTTTCTGGAATTGCTTCCAACCTCGATATGCGTCAGTCAGCGCGTTTCTCCATCGATTCCAGCGCATTGGCGAGGCGCTGTTCCTCGCCATAGTAGCGGGCGCGATCCCAGAAGTGCGGACGGCCGATGCCGGTCGACACGTGCTCGCCAAGCAGCCTTCCATTCGAGTCCTCGCCCTTGATGTTGTAGAGCACGATATCCTGCGTGATGATGACGTCGCCTTCCATGCCGATCACCTCGGTGATGTGGGTGATGCGGCGCGAGCCGTCGCGAAGGCGTGCTGCCTGGATGATGACATCGATGGAGCCGACGACGATTTCACGCACGGTCTTCTGCGGCAGCGAATAGCCGCCCATGGCGATCATCGATTCGATACGGTTCAGGCATTCGCGCGGGCTGTTGGAGTGGATCGTTCCCATCGACCCGTCATGGCCGGTGTTCATCGCCTGCAGCAGGTCGAAAACCTCCGGTCCGCGCACTTCGCCGACGATGATGCGTTCGGGCCGCATGCGCAGGCAGTTCTTGACCAGGTCGCGCATGGTCACCTCGCCTTCGCCCTCGAGATTGGGCGGGCGGGTTTCGAGACGCACCACGTGCGGCTGCTGCAGTTGCAGTTCGGCCGAGTCTTCGCAGGTGATGACGCGTTCCTCGCGGTCGATATAGTTGGTCAGGCAGTTGAGCAGCGTCGTCTTGCCGGAGCCGGTACCGCCGGAGATGACGATGTTGCAGCGGACGCGGCCGATGATCTTGAGGATCTCGGCGCCCTGCGGCGAGATGGCGCCGAACTTGACCAGCTGATCGAGCGTCAGCTTGTCCTTCTTGAACTTGCGGATGGTGAGCGCGGTGCCGTCGATGGAGAGCGGCGGGGCGATGACGTTGACGCGGGAGCCGTCGGGTAAGCGGGCGTCGCAGATCGGGCTCGATTCGTCGACGCGGCGGCCAACCTGGCTGACGATACGCTGGCAGATGTTGAGCAGTTGCTGATTGTCGCGGAAGCGGATGCCGGTCTGTTCGACCTTGCCGTTGACTTCGATGTAGACGTTCTTGGAGCCGTTGACCATGATGTCGGCGATATCGTCGCGGGCGAGCAGCGGCTCCAGCGGGCCGTAGCCCAGCACATCGTTGCAGATGTCCTCGAGCAACTCTTCCTGCTCGGCGATCGACATTGCGAAATTTTTGATGGCGATGATGTCGTTGACGATATCCCGGATTTCCTCGCGCGCGCTCTCAGGGTCGAGCTTGGCGAGTTGCGACAGGTCAATGGTGTCGATGAGCGCGGAGAAGACCTGGCTCTTGGTGTCGTAGTAGGTTTCACTTTTTTCGCGCTGGATCTTTTTTGGCGGCTCCGGCGCCATCGACGGCGCCTCAACGGCACGGCGAGTTGGCGGGGTTCCCGGCGCTCCAGGCGGCGCTGCCGCGGGCCGGGCAAGTACCGCCATGTCCGCAGGCGTTGCAGTGGCCGGCGCCGCTGGCGCCGGTGCTGGCTGACGGAACTCCGGGGTGAACCGGCCGCCGTCGTCGGAGCCTCTTTTACCAAACATGATCGACTACCAATTCCGTCCAGAACATGATGCCGAAGCGGTTTTCGAACGACATCATGCTCTACTTCTTGATTTGGAGGGGAGCGTCATTTCTTGTTACGCGAGAGCTTGCCGAGCAGGCCGCCAAGGCCTGCCTTCTTCCTGGCCTTGATTTCGCTGCGACCGGTCAGGACATGCGCGATTTCGTTGATCATGCCGACGACCGGGCTCCTGGCATCCATCTCGCCCAGCATGCGGCCGTTGTTGGCGGCATTTCCAAACAACAACGGGTCGAAGGCGATGACCGACATCGGCGTGAGGCTGAGCGGCTCGGCGAAGTCGGAAGCGGAAATCTCGGGCCGTTTCGGCACGCCGGCCTGGTTGATGATCAGCTTCGGCGGCGGATCGTTCGGGCGAAGCCTCGTCAGCATATCGACCAGGTTCTTGGTGTTGCGCAGATTGGCCAGTTCCGGCGTCGCCGTGATGACGATCTCGTCGGCCTTGATCAGTGTGTTCTTGGTCCAGCCCGTCCAGATATGGGGGACGTCGAGCACCAGCAGCGGCACGCTGCGCTGGGCGGTATCGATGAGTTGCGTGAAGGCATCGGGATCGAAATCATAGACACGTTCCAGTGTGGAGGGCGCGGCGAGCAGCGACAGATGTTCGGCGCACTGGGCAAGCAGACGGTCGAGATAGACCTCGTCGACGCGTTCGGGCGAAAATACGGCTTCGGCGATGCCTTGCGCAGGGTCCTGGTCGAAATTTATGTTGGCCGTCCCGAAAGCCAGGTCGAGATCGGCGACGACCACTTCCGACTTGAACAGCGATGACATCGCCCACGCTACATTGTGGGCGATGGTCGAGGAGCCGACGCCGCCCTTGGCGCCGATGAAGGCGATCGAGCGGCCGATCGGCTCGGCTTCCGGATCGACGAAGATCGATGACACCACGGAGACGATATCGGCCATCGACACCGGCGCGATGACATATTCGGAAATACCGAAGCGGATGAGTTCGCGGTAAAGACCGACATCGTTGTAATGGCCGATCACCACGACTTTCGAGGAGGGATCGCAATATTCGGAAAGCTGGGCAAGCTGCTCCAGCAACTGCTTCGGTTCGCTGCGCGATTCCAGCAGGATCAGGTTCGGCGTCGGCGCCGATTGATAGAATTCGATCGCCGTGGCGATGCCGCCCATATGCACTTTCAGATGCGCCTTGGCCATGCGGCGATCCTCGCCGGCCCGCTCCACCGGATGCGCGACACCTTCCGTCTCGCAAAATGCCTGGATAGAAATACGCGGCACCGGCCGCAGCGCCTGCATCGCTGCAATATCCGATTGGGAGCTGTCGCCGCCGTCTCCGGGCGTGTCGTAGGCAAGATTGCTCATCGTCATGCTCTTTTCCGTGACTTCTCGTTCCGGTCTCTACGCGGGACCGGCGCTCCTAATACGTCACTTCCGAACTGCCGAGGAACTCGTCCGAAATACCTCTGCCGCGATAGACGTCGATCACCGCGCCGCGGTTCTCGGCGTCGATATCGGACGACTTTCTTGGCCCGAGCAGATCGGCCGGATTGGCGAGTTGCGCAGCGAGGTTGTTTTGAGAGGAGCAGCCGTAATCGGCGTAGTGCTTGTTTTCGGAGGTTGCGAGGATGTCTTCGGGCCAGCGCCCGCATTTGTCGGTCTGGGCTCTCACCGAAATATAGGAAACGCGGATAGGCGCCGAGGCCTCCGGGGAAACCGACTGGTAGGAGGTCACCACGATCCGGTTTCGCTTGATGCCGCCGGCAACCGCCAGCCTGGCGAAATCGCGCGCCGCGGCAGTCGCCGCCACCTCATTGGCCGAGCCGATCGGGATTGCGATCGTCAGCGCCGGGGCAGCGCTCCTGTCGTAGCCGTCAAGGAAGCCCAGAAGCGTGTCGCGCTGCGAGCCGGTCATGCCGCGATCGCCGGCGCCGACCGGGAGGTCCAGCTTCTGGTTCTTCTCGGCAATCACGATCGGATGCGTGGTGCGATAATCATCGGGAATCGCCCCAACCGTGATGCTGTCGCGCTTGGCGCAACCGGCGAGCGAGGCGGCGATCGCGATCGCCAGGATCGGCATTGCCGATCGGCTGATCCGGGCACGGCCGGACCGCACTGTCGCGGCGACCGCCACTGCCTTCGATGCTGACTGAGACATGTCCGCTCCCCGCTTACTTGTAGATGAAGCCGACAACGCCGTGGTAGCGGCCGTTGGGCTTGTCTGTCTGCATGGTGCCGTAGACGCGGTTGACGCGGCCAAGGAACATGGCCGGGCCATCGCCGGCGGCGTTGAAATTGTCATCCGGCTTGGCCAGGTCGTTGCGCGCCACCGGCCGCGCCAGATAAGGCGTGATGATGATGACCAACTCGCTTTCGTTGCGGACGAAATCGCGGCTGCGGAACAGCGTGCCGAGCACCGGGATCTTGGTCAGTCCGGGCAAGCCGTTTACCGCCTGCCTGACGTCGTCGCGGACGAGGCCGGCTATCATCATCGATCCACCCGAAGGCAGTTCCACGGTCGTGTCGGCCAAACGTTTGCGCAGCGATATGACGTTGGTGTCTCCGAAAGAGACCGCGCCTTCGGTGGTCGGTTCGGAAACCGACGTCCTGACCTTCAGGCTGATGCGACCGGGCGACAGCACCACAGGCTGAAATTCCAGGCCGATGCCGTATTCGATTTTCTGAGCCGTCCAAACCCTGTCGGCATTCTGATTGGCATCCGACTTGGCATTTGTAACGGCGCTGACCATATTGTACTCGCCGCCGACCTTGAAGGTCGCCTTCTCACCGGAGACGGCCGTCAAAGTAGGCTCGGCCAGCGTTTTCATGACGCCGGACTGCTCCATCGCAGTGATGTAGCCCTGCAGAGCAGAGGTGGCAAAATTGACCCCCGAACTCGACAACGGCTTGCCTAGGCCGGGGAAGGTGTCACTGGTCGCATTGAAGCTGATGCCGTTGGAGCTGCCTTTGCCAACCATGTTGACGCCGAGCTGCTTCATCACCGAGCGGCTGACTTCGGCCACGGTCACCTTCAGCGTCACCTGGTCGTCGCCGATGATCTGCAGCAGGTTGACGATCTTCGAGACCCGGCGTTCGGCATCCGGATTGTTGATGTCGACGCCGCCATTGGCATTGCCGCCTGCCGCGGTCTGCGAATACTGACCGGTCGTCGCTTCACCGCCGGACACGAAGATGGTTGCCAGATCGACGGCGCGCTTGGCATCGAGCGGCGTGTCCACCGTCCCGGTCAGGACGACGTTGTCGTTCAGCAACTCGACCTTGATCTCGGCATTCGGAAGGAAGCGCTTGAGATAATCTTCCAATCCGGCGACGTCGCGTTCGACGGCCAGATCCAGGCTGGCGATCTGCTCGCCATTGGGACCGAAGACGAAGATGTTGGTTTCGCCCACCGACTTGCCGAACAGATAGATCCGCCTTGCGGTGCGGGTCACCGCATCGGCGACCGCGGGGTTGGCGACCAGGATGTCGTAGGCGTCGCTCGGCAGATCGATGACCACCGATTTGTTGAGGCCAAGCTTGACACGTTGCGTGGCCGACGAGGCCATGACCCCGACGCTCTTTCCGGCGGCCTTGGCGTCGACAAGGCCACTTGCATGGGCTCCGAGAAAAAGCAGACCGATGGCCGCAGCCGTGGTGACCGGCAGTCTAGCGACTAACCTCATTTCCTTGCCCCTACTTCGGAAACTTCGCCCGATTTGATCAACCGCACCGTTCCGCGCCGCCCATTGCCGGAAACGAGGTAGTCGGCTTCATCGGTACCCTTTTCCTTGTTGTCGGTGATCGAGCGCAGCGCCAGCGTCAGGCGATCGGCCATCTGCTGGGCGACGGTGATGATCTCGGCCTGCTGCGGCGTCAGCTCCAGCGTCGCCGTCTGTCCGACCCTGGTCTTCTTGCCTTCCTCGTCCTCCTGGATGGTCTGATCGATCGCCAGGACGCGGATGTTCTTGAGGATGGTCTCGGTGGTGAATCCGCTACCGGCGTTGCCGGTGTCGGATCTGCGGGTCATGATGACGTCGACAAAATCGTTAGGCAGGATAAAGCCGCCTGCCGACGTGTCGGCCGAGATCGCGGTGGCGACGGCACGCATGCCGGTGGGCAGGATCGAAGACATGAAGCTCTGCCCCTCGCCGATCAGCTTGGAGCGCCGCAACGGCTCACCGGTGTACATCGCCATGCGGGCGACGGAGCCCTTCAGCTTCTCCCGCGCTTCGGGTTCGGCGGCACGGGTGATGAAATTCGCATTGATGCCATCGGACGGCCAGGACTCCCAGCTGAGATTGTTCTCAAGCGGGCTTCCCATCGGCACGTCGCCGGAAAGCACGAGCACATCCTGCAAGGCGATGGCCGGCACCTGCGGGGCATCGACGACGACCTGCTGGGGCGGGACCGCCACCATATTCTTGGCAACATAACCTGCACCACCCGCTGCGGCCACCGCCACGCCCAGAATGATCAGTCGGGATGCTGGCATCTGTCCGAACCCTCGCCTTTAGGCAACCACCTAGCCAGGCCGGACTTTGCAGCGGCAATCGTCAAAACAAGGTTAATACAATGCTTACGATCGTGATTAATTCAAGGTTTACATAATTACACGACCATGCTCCGACAAATGAAAAAGGCGGCCAAGCCGCCTCTTTTCAGGATCGATGCCGAAAGGGCAGAGGAGGTTCGCTACATCAGGTCGCCAACCTTGCCAATGCCCATTCCATCAAGGGCGAATCGGGATAGGTCAGCAGCCCGCCAATGCCGAGTGCGATGCCATAGGGAACGCCATTCATCTCGTCGGCGAAATGGCGCAGGACCGGATTGTGACTGGTGTAGGTCGCCAGCGGCGATTTCCGATAGAAGAGAATGGCGAGCGTCAGCATGCCACCGATGAACGTCGAAGCGACGAGGTAATTGACAAGGTGAATGTTGAGCCCCATCCAGATGGACGTGGCTGCCAAAAGCTTGGCATCGCCTCCGCCCATGCCGCCGAGCGCAAACAGACCGAAAGTCACGGCCAGCACCAGGCCGCCGGCGGCGAAATGCCAGCCGTAAGTTGCCCAGTCCATACCCGTCAGTGGCGCAACCACGGCAAAGACGGCCACAAGCAGCACCGGCACCCGATTGGAGATTGTCATCGACAGCGCGTCGGAGATCGCCGCAAAAAGCATGCAAAACGGAAAGACAACGAAGATCAGCGCGTTGAGCATCGGTCTCTCATGGTTGGAAAGGCAACGATGGCTGCAGGTTAGGCGGCTTGGGTTAAGGATTGGTGAGTTCTGCTGATGCGGGGCAAATCCCGGGAAATGTCAGGGCGCCAAGCGGCGCAGCAAAGACCAAAGCCAAACGATCTTCAAAGACAAAAGGGCCGCCAGCGAGGCGGCCCTTCCAGTCTACCCGTCGAAACAGGATGCTAGACTATTACTTACAAGCAGCGTTCGTCGGATCCTTCACGCAATCCGCGATGTCCTTGAACTTGTTGTTCAGGGCATTGCCGAGCTGACCAGCGCCAACCATGATGGCAAGCGCGATGAGAGCTGCGATCAGACCGTATTCGATAGCGGTCGCGCCGGATTCGTCCTTCGCGAAACGTGCGATGAGATTAGACATTCGAGAGCTCCTACTCCACGTGTTACAGCACTTCCGTCAACTTCTGTGGTGGTTGATCGGATGCTGCCAATCTACGGAGAAGCTCTTTCAATCGGCTTAATAAACAGCCTTACCGATTCCTTTCCCGCTTCGAACAGCTTGCGTGGTTAACCGTAAACTAAACGCTGGAAAGTAGCTCGCCTGCCCGTGAAAAGCTGTAATCTCACGGCTATCGGCAGGATGCATTGTTATATTAGCTGGCAGCAGGATTGGTGCGAATACCCCGGCGCCGGTCAAGGGTTTAACCGTTGGTTCACCAATCCCCTTCATGTTTCTTTGAACAAGTTTTGCCGCTGTGGAGCGCCTTGATGACTGCCATGAAATCGTCATTCCTGCTTGTCGCGCTTCTCGCCGTCCCGGCTTTTGTGCTGCCGGCCAAGGCCGGAGCCGGCATCGAAGTGACGATGAATCAGGCCAAGATCGTCAAACTGACACGCCCCGCCGACACCATAGTCGTCGGCAATCCGGCGATTGCCGACGCCTCCGTCCAGGATGCATCGACGATCGTACTGACCGGCAAGGGGTTCGGCGTCACCAATCTGGTTGTCCTCGACCACGATGGCAGCCCGATCGTCGACGAGCAGGTGACCGTGGTGCGCCAGGACGCGTCGTCCGTGCGTATCTACAGGCGCGCCTCGGTACAGACCATGTCCTGCACGCCCTATTGCGAAAGCTCGTACAAGAGCGACTCGGAAAAGTCGTCCGAAGCCGAGATGAGCGCTGGGCAGTAAGCGCCTCAGTTGGCTCGATTGTCTCGAGAAAGCCGCGTCGGTTAGCGGCCGGTTAATGTCGCCTGGTCGAATTTAACGGTCATTCAAACCGGAGCTAAATGGGTTCTTGATAGTGGTGCTGACGGTACCGCATCAGGATCGGCAGGAACGGGATATGGGCGACGTTTTGGACGAGGATTCAGAACGCGAGATCTGCAAGGCCAAGGCAGGGCGCGTGACGTTTGCCCGTCGTTTCCTGCGTGATCGGCGCGGCAGCACGGCGATAGAATTCGCGATGCTTGCGTTACCGTTTGCGGCTCTCGTCTTCGCCATCCTCGAGAGCTGCGTTTCATTTGCCGGACAGGAGGTGATGGCCAACATCACCGATGATATCGCCCGTCAGTTGCGTACTGGCCAGTTGAGGCAAGCCGATGTGACGGAAGAGAAGCTGAAGGGCTTGGTCTGCGCCAGACTCGAGATCATTGTCGCGAAGGGTTGCCCCGGTTTGCTGGTGGATCTGCGCCCGTTCAAGACCTTTGCCGGGGCAGCCAGTGCGGGTTTCACGATTTCCGGCTCGACCATCACGCTGACGGGCAAGGATCCGGATACAGGCAAGGACCCGGCTTTCGGGACCCCTACAATAGGTCCGGCAGAATCAAAGAACATGCTGCGGGTCTTTTACCCTTGGCCGGTCATGACCGATTTCATGGCTCAATACATGTCGAATATGGATGGCGGCAAGACTCTGCATTACGCGACGACAACGTGGCAAAACGAGCCATTCGACAACTGAGTTTGCACGTGTAAGCAAAAGGAAAAGTGCATGTTTCGTGCGGGGGCACATCCGGGGATGTCGGTTGTCTGGAAGAGAGCGGCGCGGTTTTTTTCCGATCGGCGCGGCATAGCGGCCGTCGAGTTTGCCCTCATCGTGCCTGTCTTGCTGATCATGTATTTCATTACCATGGAGGCCTCGCAAGCCATCGAGGCCAGCAAGAAGGTCAGCCGCATCAGCTCCATGGTTGCCGACCTCGTCACGCAGCAAACGTCGGTGGTCAACGCAGATCTCACCGACATCATGAAGATCGGCAACTCCAGCCTTCAGCCTTACAACCGCTCGGTCGCCAATATCTCCATTACGGCAATCGACATCAGAACCGACCCGAACAATCCAATACCGCAAGCAAAGGTGGCGTGGTCCTGGAGCGTGCTGGATGGGAAGACTGGCCGCGACTCCAAACCGACAACTTCCACCACCGTTCCGGCGACGCTCAATGTTGCGGGGACTTTCCTCATTCGTGTCAAAACCACTCTAGCATACCAACCGATCATCTCCTGGTCGGAAGGCTCCGAAAAGCCGCTCGGATTTATCTCGGCCTTCAACGAAGGCAAGATAACGATGAGCGAAACCTACTATCTCAGGCCGCGCCGGGCCACGTCGATCCCCTGCAGCGATTGCTGAAGCAGTTCTACCCATTCAACCCGGTTCATTGCGCGCTGCTGTCGGTGCTGGCTGACACCAGGCGCACGATGGAAGCGGCCATCGCATAGTCACTCGCAGCGGCGAGCGTGAACCCTCCCGAATGTTTCGATTCCACGAAATCGTAAACTTCCGGCGACTGCGATCTGAGATTGGTGAGGAAGACGGTCAGTCGGCGTTTGGCTTCGGGGTCGAGATCGCTGCGGACGGCATGAGGGCCGTATCTGAGCACGCCGGAGGTCCAGATGATCTGGAGCGCGGCTTCTGGAATGCCCGCCGCCTCCAGTCGCGCCGCCGTGCCGTCCGGATCAGCCGGCTGATCGCCAGCAATCGCCGTCCGGTTTTCCGCCGTGGCCCGCTCCCAGCCGAATACGGCATCGGCCTGGCCATCGGCCAGCATCGCTTCTGCGGCGGCAGCCGAGCCGGCATGAGCGAGGAATGGCGCATCCTGGCTGATCTTGATGCCGTCGGCCGCCAGCCCGGCGAGCGGTAGAAGCGAACCGCCGACATAGTCGGAAGGCGCCATGGCGATGCGGTGCGTTTCCAGGGCCGCGAGATCGGAAAGCCTGCCGTCGCGCGTCAAAAGCACGGAGCGGATGCCCGTGGCACCGTCGGCGTCGACCGGCGCCACAAGAGGTTCGACGCAGCCGCAGCGCTCCGAGGCGGTGGCGTAGGCGGTCGCCGAATAGACCGCGTACTGAATCCGGCCATTGGCCTGTGCCTCTATCAGCGCCGCATAGTCATGCGCGACGACGAATTCCACCTTCATGCCGAGCGCCCTGCCGTAGGCGTCAGTCAGCATGGCCAGACCCGGAACCGTGTTGCCGGCGCCCGGCTCGGCAACGATGCCGATCCGAAACGTGCCGATCTGGTCGCGCCAGTCGGCGCGCGCGGCGAGCTGCGAGGCCAGCAGTGCTACAGTGGTCGCCAGTGCACTCCAACCGAGGTCAGCCCGTCTCATCGATCCATGCCCCGCACACCGTTCCTTGAAGCGCATTGCATGTCTCAAGGATGCGTACACCACGCCTGCCCGACTTCGCGACCATCGCGTCAGGCCGTTGCCGCCTGGTTTACGATTTGCCAATGCCGCGACGGGACCTTATGTCTGGTCAACCAGACTGGCAATGACGGCACCGATGTCACGCGCTTTCCTCTTCGTTCTCGATTCTTTCGGCATTGGCGGCGCCGCCGATGCCGAACGCTATGGCGACGCCGGCTCGAACACATTGGGACATATCGCGCTGGCCTGCGCGGAAGCCCGCGCCGATCGCGAGGGCCTGCGCGAGGGACCGCTGAAGGTGCCCACCATGGTTTCGCTCGGTCTCGGCCGCGCAGCAGAAACCGCAACCGGCTTCCAATTCGACAGCAAAGCCGCCGTTTCAGCCTCCGCCTTCCACGGCGCTGCGCAGGAGATTTCGAGCGGCAAGGATACGCCGTCGGGTCACTGGGAAATCGCCGGGCTGCCCGTGCGGTTCGACTGGGGCTATTTCCCCGATAAGGTGCCCGCCTTCCCTGCCGAACTGACCGACGCGATGATCCGCGAGGGCAAGGTCCCGGGCATTCTCGGCAACTGCCATGCACCCGGCACCGAGATCATCGAGCGCTTCGGCGAGGAGCATATCCGCACCGGCCAGCCGATCTGCTACACCTCGGTCGATTCCGTCCTGCAGATAGCAGCGCACGAAGTTCATTTCGGCCTGGAGCGGCTCTACGAGTTCTGCAAGACGGTACGCCGGCTGGTCGACCCGCTGAAGATCGGACGGGTGATCGCACGGCCTTTCCTGGGCGAAACATCAGCCACGTTCGAGCGCACCTACAACCGCCATGACTACGCCGTGCCGCCGCCTGAGCCGACGCTGCTCGACCGCTTGACCGGGCGCGGCAGCCGGGTGATCGCGGTCGGCAAGATCGGCGACATCTTCGCCCACCGCGGTATCTCGGAAGTACGCAAGGCGCCCGGCAACATGGCAATGTTCGACAAGGCGCTGGGCGCGATGGACGATGCCGGCGACGGCGACCTGGTGTTCGCCAATTTCGTCGACTTCGACACCGAGTTCGGCCATCGCCGCGACGTCGCCGGCTATGCTGCAGCGCTCGAAGCCTTCGACCGCCGGCTGCCCGAGGCACTGGCAAAGCTGAAGCCGGGCGATCTGCTCATCCTCACCGCCGACCATGGCAACGATCCGACATGGCGTGGCACCGACCACACGCGCGAACGCGTCCCGGTCATCGGCACCGCACCAGGTCTCACGGGCGGCGACATCGGGCTCAGGACCACCTTCGCCGATATCGGCGAGACGGTCGCCGAACACCTCAAGCTGGCGCGCGGCCGCCACGGCGCTTCCTTCCATGCGGCGATAGGCGGCCATGCCTGAACTGCCCGAGGTCGAAACCGTCCGGCGCGGCCTGCAGCCGGTTCTGGAATGCGCGCGGATCGTGCGCGTCGAGGCGCGCCGGCCCGATCTCCGATTTCCGTTTCCGGCGAGATTTGCGCAGCGGCTGACCGGCAAGACCGTCATCGCGCTTGGCCGCCGCGCCAAATATCTCACCATACACCTGGACGATGGCCCGGTGCTGATCTGCCATCTCGGCATGTCGGGCTCGTTCCGCATCGAGGCCGCTGATGACAAAGAGACGCCCGGCACGTTCCATCAAGAGCGCTCGAAGAATGCCAAGCACGACCATGTGGTGTTCCATGTCGTGTCGCCTGTCGGCCTCCAGTCTCGCGTGGTCTTCAACGACCCGCGTCGCTTCGGCTTCATGCTGTTTGCGGAAGGCCTGGCCGAGGCGCATCCGATGCTGGCGGGACTGGGCGTCGAGCCGACCGGCAATGCGCTGGAAGGCGCCCTGCTCGCCTCTCTGCTGAAGGGCCGCAGATCGCCGTTGAAGGCGGCGCTGCTCGACCAGAAGCTGATAGCCGGGCTCGGCAATATCTATGTGTCGGAAGCGCTGTGGCGCGCCGGCCTTTCGCCATTGCGCGAGGCAGGCACCATCGCCGGGACCGGCAAGAAGGCCAAGGAACAGAGCGAACGACTGGCCGGGGCAATCCGTTCGGTGATCGCCGATGCGATCGCCGCCGGTGGGTCTTCGCTGCGCGACTATGTGCACACAGACGGGTCGCTGGGCTATTTCCAGCATTCCTTCGCGGTCTACGATCGCGAAGGCGAGCCCTGTCCGACGCCCGGCTGTCGCGGCCACATCGAGCGCATCGTGCAAAGCGGCCGCTCGACCTTTTATTGCCGGACCTGCCAGCGGTAAGCTGGATCGGTCCTTCAGTGCCGCAACCAGGAGGTCAGCCCATGAGCTATGAAACCATCATCGTCGAGACGCGCGGCAAGGTCGGCCTGATCACGCTGAACCGGCCCAAGGCGCTCAACGCGCTGAACGCGCAGGTGCTGGCGGATTTGCTGACGGCGGCAAAGGGGTTCGACGCCGATCCCGGCATCGGCGCCATGGTCATCACCGGTTCCGAGAAGGCTTTTGCGGCGGGCGCCGACATCAAGGAAATGCAGGCCGTCACCTACGCCGAGGCCTATGTGCAGGATTTCTTCGTCGGCTGGGAACAGTTTACCCGCACCCGCAAGCCGATGATCGCGGCGGTCGCCGGCTATGCACTGGGCGGCGGCTGCGAACTGGCGATGATGTGCGATTTCATCATTGCCGCCGACACGGCGAAATTCGGCCAGCCCGAAATCACGCTCGGCGTCATTCCCGGCATGGGCGGGTCGCAACGGCTGACCCGCTTTGTCGGCAAGTCGAAGGCCATGGACATGTGCCTGACCGGTCGGATGATGGATGCCGCCGAAGCCGAGCGCAGCGGCCTGGCCTCGCGCGTCGTGCCGGCCGGCGAGTTGATCGAGGAGGCGATGAAGGCCGCGGCCAGGATATCAGAGTTTTCACTGCCATCGGTGATGATGGCCAAGGAGGCAGTCAACCGCGCCTACGAGACGACGCTGGCGGAGGGACTGCGCTTCGAACGCCGGCTGTTCCACTCGCTGTTTGCGCTCGACGACCAGAAGGAAGGGATGGCAGCCTTTGCCGAGAAGCGGAAGCCGAATTTCACCAATCGCTAGAGTGGCGGCGGCGAGGACCAAAAAGAAGCCAAAGCGGCGTTGACGCGCCGGAAAAGCTGAACTATAAGCCGCTCCAACCGAGGCGGCCGTTGGCTGCCCGTTTGTTTTTTGCGCCCTGCGGCATCCCGCATGCGCCCACCAGATCAGAAGAGAGGCATCATGGCCAATACCTCCTCGGCCAAAAAGGCAACGCGCAAGATCGCCCGCCGCGCAGCGATCAACAAGAACCGCCGCTCGCGCGTGCGTACATATGTCCGCCAGGTCGAAGAGGCACTGGCTGCCGGCGACAAGGCAGCCGCGCTGGAAGCCTTCAAGACCGCAGAGCCGGAATTGATGCGCGCCGCGACCAAGGGCGTGATCCATAAGAATACGGCATCGCGCAAGGTGTCGCGTCTGGCTCACCGCCTCAAGGTGCTGTCGGCCTGATCGACCGTTCCTGAACTGTCGTTCTTTCAAACCCGGCCAATCGCGCCGGGTTTTTCGTTTGCCGGCAAGCACTTAAAAGAACGACCGCAAAACACGCCCGAGCCGCATTCCAGAGTCCGGAATGCTTTGCCGGCACATACACTCCCACTGATATTCCAATCCGCCGAAACGGCCCACGCCAATAAATTTGGCTGTCACAAATTGCTGATATTTTTCAGTGGCTTGCTGGAAGTGATCCACAGCTTGTTCACATAGCCTGTGGGCGACAGGCAGCAAGTTGGTGTCAAGCGAATTATTTCAGAAAATTTCAAACCGCACAGCCATTTTCATATTCGCGGCAAAAGGGTTTGAATCCCAATGGCTTTGTCAAAATATGCGCTTCCAGCACGGAGCCCGAACCGTTGTTCACTAACCAGATTCCTTAAAAATCCGTTAGAGGTGGCCTTGCCCTATCCACAGCGATTTCGGTAATGTCGGTCTATCGAAAGGGACGGGCCATTAGCCCTTAACCCAGCCTGAATCGGCCAGCTAACAGTGGCAGAATTCATGACGTGGATCAATTCCGCGAACGGGTATGGCTTGCCTTTTCGATACGATAGGGGACTGGCGTAATTGTACATGGCAGCTTGATGGCGCACCGGCGTTTTCGCCGGGTAGCACCGCTTTGCCCGAACATGTCAGACGGACTGGCTTTAAGCAGCCGGGACCCATCCCTTTTTGACGAGGCAACGTCATCCGCCGGCGGCGGCGGTGGTGTTGTAGCGAAGATACGGTCGCCGGAAACATGGGTGCAGGAGGCGCACTCCCGGCGGAAAAAAGGTACAAAGGAAAAGGGACGCACAATCATGCAGAGCGGCATCGAGCGGGAGCTTACGGGCGACCTGCCATTTCCCGGAACATTGGTCGGAGCGCACGATATGGCGGCTTCCAACGACGCGGAACAGAAGTTCGACCGGGTCAAGGCCCAATTGAAGGCGCGCCTGGGAACCGAGGTCTATTCGAGCTGGTTCGGCCGTATGAAGGTGGCTGAGGCTTCCCGGGGCATTGTACGCATCTCGGTGCCCACGGCCTTCCTGCGCTCGTGGATCAATGGCCATTATCTCGATCTCATCGCCGATCTGTGGAAGCACGAGGATCCCGAAATCCTCAAGATTGAGATGGTCGTGCGCACCGCGACCCGTCCGGCCCGCAATGGCGTCGAACCCGAGGTCGTGCCGGCGCGCAAGATGACCAAGCATACGCAGACCGCATTGGCGGCCGGCACGGTCGGCCCCGGCAGGATGGAGCGGGCGCCCGCCCCTCGTCCCGGCACGCCGATCGAGAGCGAATTCCGGCACAATGTGCTGGGGTCGCCGCTCGACCCGCGCTACACGTTCGGCTCCTTCATCGAAGGCCCGTCGAACCGGGTGGCTTTCGCCGCAGCCAAAGCCGTGGCGGAATCGCAGTCGAGCTCGGTGCGCTTCAACCCGCTGTTCCTTCATGCAACCGTCGGGCTCGGCAAGACGCACCTTTTGCAGGCGATTGCGGCCGAATCCCTGAAACAGAACCCGAAATCGCGCGTCGTCTATCTGACGGCCGAATATTTCATGTGGCGCTTCGCCACCGCGATCCGCGACAACAATGCGCTGACGCTGAAGGAACAGCTGCGCGACATCGACCTCTTGATCATCGACGACATGCAGTTCCTGCAGGGCAAGTCGATCCAGCACGAATTCTGCCATCTCATCAACATGCTGCTCGACAGCGCCAAGCAAGTGGTGGTTGCCGCCGACAGGCCGCCGTCGGAACTGGAATCGCTGGAACCGCGGGTGCGCTCGCGCCTCAATGGCGGTGTCGCGCTGGAAATGTCGGCGCCGGACTTCGCCATGCGCATCGGCATGCTCAAGCTGCGGCTTGCCACGGCCAAGGTCGACGATGCGTCGCTCAATATTTCGGAGGAGATCCTCAACCATGTCGCCCGTACCGTCACCGGCAGCGGGCGTGAGCTGGAAGGCGCGTTCAACCAACTGCTGTTTCGTCAGTCGTTCGAGCCGGCGATCACCATCGACCGCATCGACGAGATCCTGGGGCACATCTATCGCTCTGGCGAGCCGAAGCGGGTGCGCATCGAGGACATCCAGCGCATCGTGGCGCGCCACTACAATGTGTCGAAGACCGAGTTGCTGTCCAACCGGCGCACGCGCACCATCGTGAAGCCCAGGCAGGTCGCCATGTACCTGTCGAAGGTATTGACGCCGCGCTCGCTGCCGGAGATCGGCCGGCGGTTCGGCGGGCGCGACCACACCACGGTGCTGCATGCGGTGCGCAAGATCGAGGACCTTTCCGGCGTCGACAACACGCTGGCGCAGGAACTGGAACTGTTGCGCAGGCTGATCAACGACCAAGCCTGATCGGCGCGGCAAACGGAGCGCGCCGGGTTAGAGTATTCGGTCGTCGCGCTTTAAATTTTCTTGTTTTGATGCATGTCGTTGTCCCAAAACCGCTGCGCAGTTTTCGGCGACATGCATCGGTTGCCGGCCAACGTCCGCTTTATCCCCAGAAAGCCCGCTTAACCGGCGCGAACCGGTGGCCCGGACTTGCGTTTGCTGGCTTTTTCCTGTCAGTTTGCATAGATTCTGAGCCTGTTCAGACCTTTCGCGGGGCGCCGCCCACTGGTGACCCGTCCATTCATTCAAGCGAGCCTGTTTCGTCATGCGTGTTATCCTGGAACGGTCCAATCTCCTGAAGTCGCTCAACCACGTTCATCGCGTGGTCGAGCGGCGCAATACCATACCGATCCTGTCGAACGTGCTGCTCAGCGCCGAGGGCGCCAGCCTTGAAATGAAAGCCACCGACCTCGACCTCGAAGTGACCGAAGCGACGCCGGCAAAGGTCGAGCGCGGCGGGGCGACGACGGTTCCGGCGCACCTCCTCTACGACATCGTGCGCAAGCTGGCCGACGGCGCCGAAGTGATGCTGAAGACCGATGAGGACGGCAACGCCATGACGGTGACGTCGGGCCGCTCGAGCTTTCGCCTGCAGTGCCTGCCGCAGTCCGATTTCCCGGAGCTTTCGGCGGGGTCCTTCTCACACATCTTCCGGCTCGATTCCGTCGCCCTGAGAGGCCTGATCGAAAAGACCCAGTTCGCCATCTCCACCGAAGAGACGCGCTACTATCTCAACGGCATCTACCTGCACACGCATGAAACTGGCGGCAAGCTGAAGCTGCGTTCGGTGGCGACCGACGGCCACCGCCTGGCGCGCGCCGAAATCGACGCTCCGGCCGGGTCCGAAGGCATGCCGGGCATCATCATTCCGCGCAAGACGGTCAGCGAGTTGCAGAAGCTGGTCGACGATCCCGATGTCGCGGTGACCACCGAATTGTCCGACACCAAGATCCGCTTCACCATCGGCAGCGTGGTTCTGACCTCGAAGCTGATCGACGGCACTTTCCCGGACTACCAGCGCGTCATCCCGACCGGCAACGACAAGAAGCTGATCATCGACCGCCAGAGCTTCGCCGCCGCCGTCGATCGCGTCTCGACCATCTCCTCCGAACGCGGCCGCGCGGTGAAGCTTTCGATCACCGAAGGCCAGGTGACGCTTGCCGTCAACAATCCGGATTCGGGCAGCGCCACCGAGGAACTGGCCGCTGATTACTCCTCAGACCCGATCGAGATCGGCTTCAACGCCAAATATCTGCTCGACGTCGCTGCTCAACTGACCGGCACGGAAGCCAAGTTCATGCTGGCCGATGCCGGCTCGCCGACGCTGATCCACGACATGGCCGATGAGACCGCGCTCTACGTGCTGATGCCGATGCGGGTGTAGCAGCCGCACTGCGGCACACTGCAGCATAGTGATTGCGGCGACTTCTACAGGCGGATAGCGGTTGCCGGAACAAAATCACATAAGTAAGCTCACACTTACGAACTTCCGCAATTATGCGGCGTTGTCGATCGGCTTTTCACCCGGCGCGGTGGTGTTTTCCGGCGACAATGGCGCCGGCAAGACCAATCTCCTGGAAGCCATCTCGCTGCTGACGCCTGGCCGCGGCCTGCGCCGGGCGCCCTATGTCGACGTGGCCCGCGAAGGCGGCGATGGCGGCTTTGCGCTGCACGCAAGGCTCGACGGGCCGGAGGGGCAGGTCGAGATCGGCACCGGCATCACCGGGGGTGAAGCGGCCGGCGAGGGCGGTCGCAAGGTGCGCATCAATGGCGCGCCGGCACGGTCGGCCGACGCCATGCTGGAATGGCTGCGCGTGGTCTGGCTGACGCCGGCCATGGACGGCCTGTTCCCGGGGCCTGCCGCGGACCGGCGGCGCTTTCTCGACAGGCTGGTGCTTGCGATCGATCCCGGCCACGGCCAGCGCGCGCTCGACTATGAGAAGGCGATGCGCGGACGTAACCGATTGCTTACGGAAGGTTCGCGAGACGGCGCATGGTTCGACGCCATCGAGATGCAAATGGTCGAAACCGGCGTGGCGATTGCCGCGGCGCGCGCCGAGCTGGTGCGCCTGCTGGCCGCCATGATCGACAGGTTGCCGTCCAGCGGGCCGTTTCCGCAAGCCGACATCAGCCTCTTCGGCGACCTTGAAAGCCATGTCGCCTCAGCACCCGCTGTGGATGTCGAGCAACGCTATCGCGACGCCCTTGCCGACGGCCGCGAGCGCGACCGCGCCGCCGGACGCACGCTCGATGGCCCGCACCGTTCGGATCTACTGGTGCGCCACCGCCCCAAGGCGATGCCGGCCGAACTCTGCTCGACCGGAGAGCAGAAGGCGCTGCTGGTCGGCATCGTGTTGTCGCACGCAAGGCTGACCGGCGAGATGTCGGCGATGACGCCGATCCTGTTGCTCGACGAGATTGCCGCGCATCTCGATGCCGGCCGGCGCGCCGCGCTGTTCTCGATCCTGGAGGAGCTGAACTGCCAGGCCTTCATGACCGGAACCGACGCCGCGCTGTTTTCCAGCCTGAGGGGACGCGCGCAGTTCCTCACCGTCGACCACGGCACGGTTGGGCCAACCGAAGAGACCTGACAAGGTTTTTGCTCCGCTATATGGTCGGGCAATGACCCCTGCCGCCCTCACCGACGAAGAACTCGAACGCTATGCCCGCCACATCGTGCTGCCCGAGATCGGCGGCGCCGGCCAGCAGAGGCTGAAGCGGGCCCGGGTACTGGTCATCGGCGCCGGCGGGCTCGGCGCGCCGGTGCTGGAATATCTCGCTGCCGCGGGCGTCGGCACGCTTGGCATCGTTGATGACGACATTGTCTCGCTGTCCAATCTGCAGCGGCAAGTGATCCACGCCACCGATACGGTCGGTACGGCGAAGACCGAGAGCGCAAAAGCAGCGATCGCCCGGATCAATCCCCATGTCGCGGTGGAATTGCACGATTTCAGGCTGACGGCCGACAATGCTGCCGTCCTCGTCACGCGCTACGACGTGGTCGTCGACGGCTCCGACAATTTCGAGACGCGCTATGTGGTGGCTGATGCCTGCGCGGCGGAAAAGCGGCCGCTCGTGCATGCCGCCGTCGGCCGCTTCGACGGCTCGGTGACGGTGTTGATGCCGTTCGGCACCGGCGCCGACGGCAGACCGAACCCTGGATATCGCGACCTCTTTCCCGAAGCGCCGCCAGAGGGGCTGGTGCCGTCCTGCGCCGTGGCCGGGGTCGTCGGTGCGCTGACCGGCGTCGTCGGCACCTTGCAGGCAATGGAAGCCATCAAGCTGATCACCGGCATCGGCGAACCGCTGGTCGGCCGGCTGCTGCTCTACGATGCGCTGTCGGCGCGCTTCGACACGATCCGCTACAAGAGAAACTGAGCTTATGGATCAGTCCACCAGCGTCCTTGTTACGCAGCTCGCCTCCGATTTCGAGCGCTGGGATGAACTGCTCAGCCTGATCATGCATTCCTTTGCGCCGATGGACGGCGTCATCGATCCGCCCTCCTCTGCGCATCTGCTGAGCGTCGAAAGCCTGAGGGACAAGGCTGGGCGGGAAACGGTGTTCGTGGCTCTGCAGGGCGGCCAGGTCGCAGGCTGCGTTTTTGCGCTGGAGAGACCCGATGATTTCTATGTCGGCAAGCTCGCCGTCGAACTCGGGCTTCAGGGCCGAGGCATCGGCAGGCGATTGATGCAGGCTGTCGAGGATCTTGCCCGCAACCGCAACAAACCCGCCATCGAACTGCAGACGCGGGTCGAGCTCACGGCAAATCACGCAACCTTTGCGCGTCTCGGCTTCCGCGAAACCGCGCGCACGGCGCATGACGGTTATGACCGGCCGACCTCGATGACCATGCGCAAGGAGTTGGCGTGAGCCTTGCACTCAGCTCACAGGAGCAGACAGTCGCCTCCGGCCATGACGGGGCGGCGATGGCGATGCGCATCGTTGCCGAAAGCGCTGCGCTGCTCGGCGCGCCGCGACTTATCCCGATCGCCTCGACGCATATAGACGGCGCGCTCTATCACGGCGATTCCGGCACGCTGTTTGCCGAAAGGCTGGTCGATAGCGGCGCCAGGGTCGCGGTGCGCTCGACGCTCAATGTCGGCGCGCTCGACCTGATGGGCTGCTCGCGCGTGCGCCTCGAAGAGCCGGCGCGCGGCATGGCGCGACGAATGATGGAGGCCTACCGCAAACTGGGCTGCGAGCAGAGCTGGACCTGCGCGCCCTATCAGGCCGGCCACAGGCCGGCGCTTGGCAGCGATGTCGCCTGGGGTGAATCCAACGCGGTGGTGTTCTGCAATTCGGTTCTGGGGGCACGCACCAACCGCTATGGCGACTTCCTCGACATCGCCTGCGCCATATCGGGCCGCGCGCCGGATTACGGCCTGCATCGCCCCGAGAACCGGCAGGCACGGCTGTTGTTCGATGTGTCCGGCCTATCCGCCTCGTTCCTTGGCTCCGAGATCGCCTGGCCGGTGCTGGGCAACCTCTACGGCCGTGAGGTCGGCAATGCGATCGGCGTCGTCACCGGCATATTCAGCCATCCCGGCGAGGATGCGCTGAAGGCCTTCGGCGCGGCGGCGGCATCGTCGGGCGCCGTCGGCCTGTTCCACATTGCCGGCGTGACGCCCGAGGCGCCCGACGCCGAGACCATCCTGGTGGGCGGCAGGCCGGAAACGATGATCCGCGTAACGCCGGAGATGGCCATGAAGGCCCGCGCCGGCCTGTCCACCGCAGCCACGCAGACCGCCATCGATGCCGTGGCGATCGGCAGTCCGCATCTGTCTTTGGCCGAATTCGATGCACTTGAGCGGCTGATTGGCGGGCGGCGGCTCAGCGTGCCGATTTACGCCTGCACCGGCCGCCACGTGCTCACCAGGCTGGAGCAGAACGGCAAGCGCAAGATGCTCGAAGCCAGCGGCGTCATCATCGTCGCCGACACCTGCGTGGTGGTGACGCCGATCCTGCCGGATCTGGCCGGCGGCGTGCTGATGACCAATTCGGGAAAATTCGCGCACTACGCGCCGGGCAATACCGGTTACGCCGTGCTTTACGGCTCGCTGGCCGACTGCGTGGAAAGCGCGGTTGCCGGTAAGCCCAGGTTTACGGACATCGCCGCATGAATGCTGCAGCCGACATACTGGTGCCGGGCAGCGGAGGCGAAGGGCTGGCCTTGGTGCTGACCGCGCCAATCAGCTTCTGGGGTGGCGTCGATCCGAAGAGCGGCCGCATCGCCGATGTCCGTCACCCGCATCATGGCGAGACCATTTCCGGGCGTGTGCTGTTCCTGCCCGGCACGATCGGCTCGTCCTCAGCGTCAGCCGTGCTGATGGAACTCGTCCACAATGGCCATGCGCCGACGGCACTCGTGCTGCACGAGCCGGACGCGATCCTGCTGCTTGGCTTGATCGTGGCCAGGGAAATGGGCTGGCCGACGCCGGTAGCGCTCAGGCTCGAGCGCGACGATTTTGAGGCCTATCGCGGCAAGCGTGTGAGTGTCGCGGCGGATGGCGCCCTCACAACCGCATCCTGAACGCGGCCCGCTTCAAGTCCGTAGCGGCAGCACGCGGTCCGGCGGCCGGTGGCCGTCGAAGAAGGCGCGGATGTTGATGATCACCTTCTCGCCCATGTCGATGCGGCCCTCGATCGTCGCCGAACCCATATGCGGCAAAAGCACGACCTTGTTCTTCGCGGCAAGCTTCAGCAGTTTCGAGTTCAGCGCCGGTTCGTGCTCGTAGACGTCGAGGCCGGCGCCGGCGATCTTGCCGTCCTGGATCAGCTTGACCAGCGCTTCCTCGTCGATGATGTCGCCACGCGCGGTGTTGACCACATAGGCGGTGGGCTGAAGCAGAGCCAGGCGCCGCGCCGAAAGCAGATGAAAGGTCGCCGGCGTCGACGGGCAATTGACCGAGATGATGTCCATGCGGGCAAGCATCTGGTCGAGGCTTTCCCAGTAGGTCGCCTCAAGCCCTTCCTCGACCGCCGGCAGCACGCGATGGCGGTTATGGTAGTGGATCGACAGGCCGAAAGCCTTGGCGCGCCTGGCAACAGCGGTGCCGATGCGGCCCATGCCGACAATGCCGAGGCGCTTGCCCCAGATGCGCCGGCCGAGCATCCAGGTCGGCGACCAACCGGCCCATTTCTTGTCGCTGGTGAGCACATTGGCGCCTTCGGCCAGCCGCCGCGGGCCGGCCAGCATCAGCGCCATGGTCATGTCGGCCGTATCTTCGGTCAGCACGTTCGGCGTGTTGGTGACGGTAATGCCTTTCCTGGCCGCCGCCGCCACATCGATCTTGTCGACGCCATTTCCGAAATTGGCGATCAGCTTGAGATTGTCGCCGGCCTGGGCAATCAGCGCCGCATCGATCTGGTCGGTGATGGTCGGCACCAGCACATCGGCTTCCTTGATCGCCGCGACCAGCTCCGGCTGCGTCATCGGGCGGTCCTCGACATTCAGCCTGGCGTCGAAGAGTTCGCGCATGCGGGTCTCGACCGGATCGGGCAGCTTGCGCGTGATGACGACGAGAGGCCGTTTTTTGCCTGCCATTGTTTCCTCGAACCCGATCTCGTTGAGACCTCTTTAACCAAGACAGGCGAAACTGAATACCGGTCGCGGTGCCTGCCACTCCTGTAACAAGCGGTGCCGCCGAAGACAAAGAAAAAGGGGCGCCCGGACCAAAGGGCACGCGCCGAAAGGAATGAAAGTGTCTGGTTTCGCGTCGCTTCGCCTGATCCTCAGCGCAGCGCTTCTCGGCGCTCTCCTGCATTCCCCGCAAGCCGCGGCGCAAGGTGCCGCCGCACCTGTGCAGACGGTCACGCTCGGGCCGAGCGGCCTGCCGCTGCCGCGTTTCGTCAGCCTGAAATCGGCTCGCGTCAACTCGCGCGTTGGCCCCGGCGCCAACTATTCCGTCGACTGGATGTACACAAAGGCCGGCCTGCCGATGGAAATCATCCAGGAATTCGATACCTGGCGGCGGGTGCGCGATGCCGATGGCTCGGAGGGTTGGATCAACCAGTCGCTGCTGTCCGGCCGCCGGACCGCGATCGTCGCCCCTTGGCAACGCACCAAAGGTGGCCGAATCAATCTGCTCGACGATGCCGATAAGGACGCCAGCGTCATCGCCATCATCGAGCCGGGCGTTACGGGCACGATCAAAACCTGCGATGGCCAGTGGTGCGAAATGACCTTCGACGGCCACACCGGCTGGATCGCCCAGTCTCAGGTGTGGGGCGCCTATCCCGGCGAGCACGTCAAGAATTGAGATTGCTGGAGGCCTAACGGCCGATACGGCCGAGATGGGTGTCCTGAAAACCGGTCGACAGTTTGAGACCGTAGCCGAGCGCGCGGTCGACGGCGATGTGGATGATCCAGATCAGACCAATCGCGGTCGCCGTCGAATTGGCCAGAACATATCCGGCGAGGGCCAGCAACAGCGGGACGATCAGGATGTGCAACGCGTTGTAAGCGACAGCGCCGATCCGTGCCCCGGCGAGATAGCCCAGCATCGACAGGTCGGGCGCCAGAATAAGCAGGGCGAACAGCCACCAGGAAACGCCTGACGCGGCATAGGCGACTATAGCCACGACCGCGACCGCAACCCATTCGAGCCGGATTGCAAAATCGACAGGTTTCACGGGTTGGGGCTTAAACGCTGCGCTTCGGGCGCAGCCTCACCACGATGTCGACATTGGCGATCTCCATGCCTGCGGGTGGCTCCGGCAGGTTGGAGACGGTCACCGGACCGCTTTCTATATCGAAGATCCTGTTTTCGCCTTCGATGTAAAAATGATGGTGATCGGAGGTGTTGGTGTCGAAATAGGTCTTGGACCCCTCGACCGCCAGGATGCGCAGCAGGCCGGCCTGGGTGAACTGGTGAAGCGCGTTGTAGACGGTGGCGAGCGAGACCGGCACGCCGGCGGCGACCGCCTCTTCATGCAGTTCCTCGGCCGAAAGGTGGCGGTCGCCCTTGGCAAACAGCAGATCGGCCAGCGCAATGCGTTGGCGTGTCGGCCTGAGGCCGGCTTCGCGAACCCGCTTGTCCACAGCGACATTTTCCTTCCGGCAGCCCAGATCCATCTATCCGTCCAAGCCCACAGTTCTGCCTCAAGACACGCCCAGAGTGGCGAAAAAACGTCATCAACCGAAACTGGATACCTCCCGACATATATTCTGTTGGCGGAATACGATCAATAGAGCGACGTGCGGCCAGTTGGACGCACCAAATGCGCTCTATCACTTTTGGCGTAGCATCGTGCTTTCTGGAAATCGGAATCGATTTCCAGGCCGATGCGAGAGCGCGCATTGACCCGGGCAGACGGGCGGGTTAAGCGCAAACGCCGGTTTCCGGCCCGAATGGGATTGTGTTAGGAAACCAACGACAAGGGCGCCCCACCGCCCGGGACGATTATGGGGACGAGACATATGGCGGGTTCGAAATCCAGCTACGGTTATGAGGAATTGCTCGCCTGCGCCCGCGGCGAGCTGTTCGGGCCCGGCAACGCCCAGCTACCCTACCCGCCCATGCTGATGTTCGACCGCATCACCGAGATCAGCGAGACCGGCGGCGCCTACGACAAGGGTTTCATCCGTGCCGAATTCGACATCAAGCCGGACCTGTGGTTCTTCGCCTGCCATTTCATCGGCAATCCGATCATGCCGGGGTGCCTGGGCCTTGACGCCATGTGGCAATTGACGGGTTTTTACCTCGGCTGGCTCGGCGAGCCGGGCAAGGGCATGGCGCTGTCGACCGGCGAGGTCAAGTTCAAGGGCATGGTGACGCCTTCGGTCAAGAAGGTGGAATACGGCATCGATTTCAAGCGCGTCATGCGTGGACGCCTGGTGCTCGGTATCGCCGATGGCTGGCTTAAGGCCGACGGCGAACCCATATACGCTGCGACGGACCTCAAGGTGGGGCTGTCCAAGCAATCGGCCGCCTGACCGGCGCCACTGCAGCGGCGCGTTCTTCCGAGACGCAACGCCGCTGCGGCATTTTGATTTTGCGTATGATCGCCGGCGAAAACCGACTAGGGTTTCGGGATCATCCGCTGGAAGGAGTTGCGAATGAGAAGGGTCGTCGTCACAGGCCTCGGCATCGTATCGTCGATCGGCAACAACGCCAACGAGGTGCAATCCTCGCTCCATGATGCCAAATCAGGCATCAGCTTCTCAGATTCCTTCGCCGAACACGGCTTCCGCTGCCAGGTCTGGGGTGCGCCGACGCTCGACCCGACCCCTATGATCGACCGGCGCGCCATGCGCTTCCTGAGCCAGGGCGCGGCCTGGAACCATGTCGCGATGGACCAGGCGATCGCCGACGCCGGGCTTGGCGAAAGCGACATCACCAATGAGCGCACCGGCATCGTCATGGGCTCGGGTGGCCCCTCGACCCGCACCATCGTCGAGGCGGCCGAGACCACGCTCAAGAACAACAGCCCCAAGCGCATCGGTCCGTTCGCGGTGCCGAAGGCGATGTCGTCGACCGCGTCGGCGACGCTCGCCACCTGGTTCAAGATCCACGGCGTCAACTATTCGATCTCGTCGGCCTGCTCGACCTCGGCGCATTGCATCGGCAACGCCTACGAACTGATCCAGTGGGGCAAGCAGGATGTGATGTTTGCCGGCGGCCATGAGGACCTCGACTGGACGATGTCGGACCTGTTCGATGCCATGGGGGCGATGTCGTCGAAGTATAACGACAAGGCGTCAACAGCGTCACGCGCGTATGACGCCAATCGCGATGGCTTCGTCATCGCGGGTGGCGCGGGCGTCCTCATCCTGGAGGAGCTCGAACACGCCAAGGCGCGCGGGGCCAAGATCTACGCTGAGATCGTCGGCTATGGCGCGACGTCGGACGGTTACGACATGGTGGCGCCGTCGGGCGAAGGCGCGGTGCGCTGCATGCGCCAGGCTCTGGCGACGGTGTCCACGCCCGTCGACTACATCAACACCCACGGCACCTCGACGCCGGTCGGCGATTCCCGGGAAATGGGCGCCATCCGAGAGGTGTTCGGCGACAAGATGCCGTTCATCACCTCGACCAAGTCGCTGACCGGCCATTCGCTGGGTGCCGCCGGCGTCCAGGAATCGATCTACTCGATCCTGATGATGCAAGGCGGCTTCATCGGCGAGAGCGCCCATATCGAAAACCTCGATCCCGAATTCGAGGGCATGCCGATCGTGCGCAAGCGCATCGACGACGCCAGGATCGACACGGTTTTGTCCAACTCGTTCGGCTTCGGTGGCACCAACGCAACGCTGATTTTCCAGCGCTATTCCGCATAAGGCCAGCGTTTTTTTGTAGGGGGATTGCCGGCCATGGACGGACTGATGAAGGGCAAGCGCGGGCTCGTCATGGGCGTCGCCAACGATCATTCGATCGCCTGGGGCATCGCCAGGAAATTGTCCGAACACGGAGCGGAGCTTGCCTTCACCTATCAGGGCGACGCATTCGGGCGCCGCGTCAAGCCGCTTGCCGAGAAGCTTGGGGCGTCTCTGGTGGTGCCGTGCGACGTCGAGGACAGCGCATCGGTCGCCGCCACCTTCGAGACGCTCGGCAAGGAATGGGGCGGGCTCGACTTCGTCGTCCACGCCATCGGCTTTTCCGACAAAAACGAGCTCAAGGGGCTCTACGCCGACACCAGCCGCGACAATTTCGTCCGCACCATGGTCATCTCCTGCTACTCCTTCACCGAGGTCGCCCGCCATGCCGCCCCGCTGATGAGCGAAGGCGGCGCGATGATCACGCTGACCTATGCCGGCTCTGTCCGCGTCATGCCGAACTACAACGTCATGGGCGTCGCCAAGGCCGGGCTGGAAGCCAGCGTGCGCTATCTCGCCAACGATTATGGCCCGCGCGGCATCCGGGTGAACGGCATATCGGCGGGACCGGTGCGTACGCTGGCCGGCGCCGGAATCTCGGACGCCCGCCACATGTACTCCTACCAGCAGCGCAACTCGCCGCTGCGCCGCACGGTGACCATCGACGAGGTCGGCGGCTCGGCGCTCTATCTTTTGTCCGACCTCTCGTCAGGCGTCACCGGCGAAATCCACTATGTGGATTCCGGCTATCACATCGTCTCGATGCCAACCCTGGATGAGTTGAAGCAGACCGACAGCGTACGCGATTAATTCACCAGAAAAATTAGATGCATCGGCGGAAACTCATTTTAAGGAGATATCCGCTAGAAGTCTTATGGGCTTGGGCTCTGCGCGTTCTTGCTGGGCGCAAAGGATGCTTTAGCCTTTATGAATTTTGCGCTTGATATTTCCCGAAAGTCGAGTTGATTTCGGGATCATGCGACAGGGACTGAGCAATGCCTGCTGTCAGCAACCCGAAGCGAACACCTGTGTTCCGGCTGCTCACCGTCGCCAGTTCGGGCCTTGGCAGTTTCATCCTTGGGCTTTGGGGCCTCCGGCATGGTTTCGGGGACGGCTTTGCCGGCATGCAGGCGGAAACCATGATCGGCATCGCGTCGGCGCTATGCGCGCTGGCCGCCGCCGGTGCTGCCTTGTCCTTCTTCGCCGGCGTCGATGAATCGGTGGACTACGTTTTCAACGAAACCCATTTCGACAAGCTGACCGGGCTTTTTGCGCGGCCGGCGATGGTCGGCAGGATTGCCGACGCGGCGTTCGCGACGATCAGGACCGGTGAGCCGGTGTTCCTCATCGACATCGACATCGACCGCTTCAAGCAGATCAACGACGCCATCGGCTACAGCCATGGCGACGAACTGATCCGCGGCTTCACCAAGCGGTTGAAGGCCTGCATGCCCGAAGGCGCGGTGATGGGGCGCATCGGCGCCGGCGAGTTCGCTATCCTTGTCTGGGAACACCAACTCCAAAGGTCCATGGAAAGCACCGTCGAAACCATGATCGAGGAGATGCTGAAGCCGTACCAGCTCGATTCCCACCTGCAGTCGGTCGGCCTGTCGGTCGGCATCGTGGCGATGCCAAAGGATGGCGTCGATCCGGTCCTCATCCTGCGCCGCTCCAACCTGGCGCTGCAGAATGCCCGCGCCGGCGGCGTGGGCAACTGGTCGGTCTTCCATTCCTACATGGGCCAGGTCGCCGACTACCGCCACTGGATCGAATCCGAACTGCACATCGCCTTCGTCCGTGGCGATTTCGACCTTCACTACCAGCCGCAGCTCGACCTGCCGACCGGCCGTATCGTCGGCTACGAGGCGCTGATCCGCTGGAAGCACCCGGAACGCGGCATGATCCCGCCGATGGAATTCATTCCGATCGCCGAAGAGACCGGCATGATCCACCCGATCGGCAATTGGGTGCTGAACAAGGCCTGCAGCGATGCCCGTCATTTGCCCGAGGACTGCTTCGTTGCCGTCAACATCTCGCCGGTCCAGTTCATGACCAAGGATTTCGTCGGCATCGTGCGCGATACGATGGCCAGCACCGGCATCAAGCCGTCGCGGCTGGAGCTCGAAGTGACCGAGACGGCGATGATGCAGGACCGCGACCGCGCCGCCACCATCCTGCAGCAGCTTGCCGACATGGGCATTTCGGTGGCCGTCGACGATTTCGGCACCGGCTATTCCAATCTCAGCTACCTGATCGACTTCGCCTTCGGCAAGCTGAAGATCGACCGCTCCTTCGTCAGCCGCATCGACACCGATTCCAATTCGGGCGCCGTCGTCTCTACCATCGTCGGCCTGTCGCGGGCGCTCGGCGTCGGCATCATCGCCGAAGGCGTCGAGACCGAGAACCAGGCGACGCTTTTGCGAGCAGCTGGTTGCGAGATGGTGCAGGGCTATCTGTTCGGCAGGCCGGCGCCGCTCAAGATCAAGCCTGGCGATATCAGACCGACCATTCCCGTCCACGAGCCGGCGCGCATCGTCAGCATGCATTGAGGCGACCGGCACCGTCCTATCGGCGCGCGGAGAAAACCTTGAACATGCCGTCGCGGGCGAGCTCGGCATGGCTGGAGAAGACGGCCTTCAGAACCGGTTCGTAAGGCAGCTGACGGTTCGCCACCATGAACAGCCGCCCGCCCGGCTTCAGCGCCTTGCCCGCCGCCTGGATCATGCCGGCGCCGATTTCCGGCTCGGCCGCCCGGCTGCGATGGAAGGGCGGGTTCATGACGATGGCATCATAGCGCCGCTCGACCGGCTCGCTCAGCAGATCGGTCCAGAAGAAGCCGGGCTCGAAGCCTGTCTGGCCGATATTGCCCTTGGCCGCCTCAAGCGCGTCGAAATCCGCTTCGTAAAGGTCGAGCCCCGTTATACCGGATGAACGTGCCGCGACCTCGGCGGCGACATAACCCCAGCCGGCGCAGAAATCAGCAATGTTGCCGCGCAGGTCTTTGGGCAGGTTGTCGACCAGAAGTTTCGAGCCGGCGTCGATCCGGTCGAAGGAGAACATGCCCGGCGCAGTGCGGAAGCGGTCCTCTACGACCAAGGCAGGATTGGCGACGCGCAGTTTTTCCGCGGGCGCCAGATCGACCGGACGGCGAAGCCAGAAGGCGATGCCGTGATATTTCGGCAGATGCCCTTCGATGGGGACAAGCTCGTCGATGCGCTTGCGCAGGCTGGCGATGCCTTCGTCCTTACCGCCGGCGACAATGATCAGACCGCCCGGCGTGACGCGTTCGATCGCCTCGGCAATACGCATCTCGTTTAGCCCACGATGGCGGCCGGCAAGCACGAGCGCTGCATCGAATGCATCGCCTTCCGAGCGGGGCGTTACCTTGTGACCGGCACGCTCCAGCGCTCGGAGATGCGGCCGGAAACCCTGTGCAAGATGGAGCTCTGCCTCGAAGCCTTCCGGCAAGCGGAAGCCGGGCTCCGCACCCAGGAACAACACACGCTCGCCCTTTTGCGGCAGAGGGAGCCCCTCGGCCTCGAAGGGATGGAACAGTGTCTTCAGCGGCTCAGCGGCCATTCTTCGATTCTCATGTCGTAGACGGGTATTAAACGAAAACGGGCGCGACATAAGCCGCGCCCGTTCAACTCTATTGTCAGACCACTCAGGCGGCGTTTTCTTCGCCTTCGGCCTTCTTGTCGCGGGCGATTTCCTTGCCGGTGGCCTGGTCGACGACCTTCATCGACAGGCGGACCTTGCCGCGCTCGTCGAAGCCCATCAGCTTGACCCAGACCTTGTCGCCTTCCTTGACGACGTCCGAGGTCTTGGCGACCCGGTCGTTGGCAAGCTGCGAGATGTGGACGAGGCCGTCACGCGGACCGAAGAAGTTGACGAAAGCGCCGAAGTCGGCGGTCTTGACGACCGTGCCTTCGTAGATTTCGCCGACTTCCGGCTCGGCGACGATGGTATGGATCCACTTCTTGGCCGCCTCGATCTCCTTGGCGTTCGACGAAGCGATCTTGACCGTGCCGTCGTCCTCGATGTTGATCTTTGCGCCGGTCTTCTCGACGATCTCACGGATAACCTTGCCGCCGGAGCCGATCACGTCGCGGATCTTGTCGGTCGGGATGTGCATAACCTCGATGCGCGGTGCGAACTCACCGAGTTCGGGGCGGGCGCCGGTCAGAGCATGCGCCATCTCGCTGAGGATATGCTGGCGGCCGTCCTTGGCCTGGTCCAGCGCGATCTTCATGATCTCCTCGGTGATGCCCTCGATCTTGATGTCCATCTGCAGCGAGGTGATGCCGCCTTCGGTACCGGCAACTTTGAAGTCCATGTCGCCGAGGTGATCTTCGTCACCCAGGATGTCGGACAGAACCGCGAAGCGCTCGCCTTCCTTGATCAGGCCCATCGCGATACCAGCAACCGGCTTGGCCAGCGGAACGCCGGCATCCATCAGCGCCAGCGATGTGCCGCAGACGGTGGCCATCGACGACGAACCGTTGGACTCGGTGATCTCCGAGACGACGCGCAGCGTGTAGGGGAACTGGTCCGCGCTCGGCAGCATCGGACGGATGGCGCGCCAGGCGAGCTTGCCGTGGCCGATTTCGCGGCGGCCCGGCGAACCCATGCGGCCGGTCTCGCCGACGGAGTAGGGAGGGAAGTTGTAGTGAAGGAGGAACTTCTCCTTGTACATACCGGTCAGCGAATCGACATACTGCTCGTCCTCGCCGGTGCCCAGCGTGGCAACGACCAGCGCCTGGGTCTCGCCGCGGGTGAACAGCGCCGAACCGTGCGTGCGCGGCAGGACGCCGACTTCCGAGACGATCTTGCGGACAGTCTTGAGGTCACGGCCATCGATGCGCGAACCGGTGTCGAGGATGTTCCAGCGCACGACCTTGGCCTGGAGTTCCTTGAACACCGAACCGATCTGCTCGGAGGTGTACTTGGCGTCTTCGCCTTCAGCCGGGGCAAACGCAGCCTTGACCTTCGCCTTGACGGCGTCGACGGCGGCGTAACGCTTCTGCTTGTCGACGTTCTTGTAGGCATTGCTGAGCTCGTCGCCGACGATCTTCAGCATTTCGGCTTCGAGCGCGGAGTAGTCCGGTGCCGTGAAATCGCGCGGCTCCTTGGCGGCAACTTCGGCCAGCTTGATGATGGCGTCGATGACCGGCTGGAAGCCCCTGTGGCCGAACATGACGGCGCCGAGCATCAGCTCTTCGCCGAGTTCCTTGGCTTCGGACTCGACCATCAGCACGGCGTCGGCGGTGCCGGCGACAATGAGGTCCAGCCTGGATTCCTGCATCTCGTCGACATGCGGGTTCAGCACGTATTCGCCGTTGATGTAGCCGACGCGCGCACCACCGATCGGGCCCATGAAAGGAACGCCCGACAGCGTCAAAGCGGCCGAGGTGGCGACGATCGACAGGATGTCGGGATCGTTCTCGAGGTCATGCTGGACCACGGTGACGACGATCTGGGTGTCGTTCTTATAGCCGTCGGCGAAGAGCGGGCGGATCGGGCGGTCGATCAGGCGGGAAACCAGCGTTTCCTTTTCGCTCGGACGTCCCTCGCGCTTGAAGTAGCCGCCGGGGATCTTGCCGGCGGCGTAGGTCTTTTCCTGGTAGTTGACGGTCAGCGGGAAGAAATCGAGGCCTGGCTTCGGCTCCTTCATCGAAACGACGGTGGCGAGAACCTTGGTTTCGCCGTAGGTCGCAAGCACCGCGCCGTCAGCCTGACGTGCGATCTTGCCGGTTTCCAGGATGAGCGGACGGCCGCCCCATTCGATTTCCACTTTGTGGTAGTTGAACATATCTTGTCCTTAATAAGCGGAAAGGGCCGCGCCGTTTCACGGTGCGCGGATGCCCTTTCCCTGGCTTCCTTTCTCGGGCAGCCACGGGCAAGACAACGGGAAGCTCGGGTAGATTTCGGCGCTGGTTAGCGCACGAGCGTCCTGCAATCCTGCCCCATGACCGTCCATGGGCGGTTTCGAGTGGCCTCTGCACGCTCGAAACCGGGTCTGGCCAATCGGTGCGACTGGCAGAATGCGCGACCGGCGGGCTCTCCTTCGAAAGCCCGCCGGTCAATTCGTCAACGGCGCAGACCGAGCTTCTCGATCAACGTCTGATAGCGCGCGTCATCCTTGCGCTTGAGATAATCAAGCAGGCTGCGGCGCTGGGAGACGAGAGCGAGCAGACCACGGCGGGAATGGTTATCCTTCTTGTGGTCCTTGAAGTGGTCGGTCAGGTTCTTGATGCGCTCGGAAAGGATGGCCACCTGGACTTCCGGAGACCCGGTATCGCCCTTCGCGGTTGCGAATTCACCCATCAATTCCTGTTTGCGCTCGGCAGTAATCGACATCGTGTTTTTCCTTATCTGTTTGAGGAAACGGGTCGCCCTCAGCCGGGATGTCGTCCAGCAGGGGCCGGTGCAAGCAAAGCGACATGGCGCGATGCTGCGGCGCATATAGGGCAATTCCCCGGAAAACACCAGCCCATTCATAAAGCCGGCTTGTCGCAGCCCTTTGCTCGGGTATCCAGGATTCCCTTGACACCGAAACCTTACAGCCACTTCTTGCTTTTGAAGAAGACGATCAGCCCGACAGCAACGGCCAGCATGAACAGCAGCGAAGCCGGGTAGCCATAGTAGGCTTTCAGTTCCGGCATGTTCCACGGCGAGATCTCGGGATCGAAATTCATCCCCCAGATACCGACCAGGAAGGTTAGCGGCATGAAGATCACCGAGACGATGGTGAGATAAGAGATGACGTCGTTGGTACGCGCCTGGCTCAGCGACAAATGCATTTCGATCAAGCCGGTCAGCATATCACGCTGGTTCTCGACCAGCTCGATCAGCCGCAATGCGTGGTCGAGCGTGTCGTTGAAGAAGATTTTCGTCTCCGGCTTCACATAGGGCACGTCGTTGCGGATCAGCGTCGCCAGCGCGTCGCGCATCGGCCACAGCACGCCCTTGAGCACATTGGCGTCGCGCCGCAATTCGTGCAGCTGGCGCATCTGATGCTTGTGAGGCGTGTTGAGCATCTCGTCCTCGATGCCATCGACCTCCTCGCTAGCGGCCTCAATCGGCGGGAAATAGCTGTCGACGATGGAATCGATGAGCGCATAGGCCAGATAGTCGGCGCCGCGCATCCGCAAGCGGTTGGGCAACGCTGCGGCGATGCGCTTGCGCACGGGGTCGAACGGATCGCCTTCGCGCTCCTGGAAGGTGACGACGAATTTCTTGCCGAAGAACACCGCGATCTGCTCATAGCGATGCACCTTGACGTCGTCGATCATGCGCATGACGACGAAGGCGTGGTCCTCGAAGAAGTCGACCTTCGGCCGCTGGCCGGTGTTGACGACATCTTCCAGAGCCAGTGGATGCAGGTTGAAGATCCGGCCGATCTCCTCGATCAGCTGGATGTTGGCGAGACCGGTGCAGTCCAGCCAGACGACCGGCCAATTGTCGCAATGGGTGTTGAGATCGTCGATGCTGGCATCGTTGATGGTCTTGAATTTTTCAGGCGAAATCAGCGTCAGCCGCAGCTCGGACCGTCGCGCCGCCGGATCGGCGATCAGCGTGCCGGGCGAGGCGCCAACCGGCGGCCGCCGCGTTGTCACCGGCGCCCGCTTCTTCACCGCCTCAGCCTTTGCCATGTGCCCCTCGGATGTGACGTCGACGTAAGACTAGACGAGAGTGGTCAGCCGACAAAGACCCGCTTCGGCTTGAACATGCCTTGCTCGATGGCGCCGATGGCGACAAGCTTGCCGCGCGCGGTGGCGCAGGCTTCCTCGGCTTCCACGGGCGCGTCGCGGCCGCGGATGATGACGGGATTGCCAAGGCGGATCTTGGTCGCCGCTTCGTCGCTGATGGCGATCTGGGGCAGGCAGTCGAGCGCGGCGGCCGTGTCGACAAGCAGCGCATCGATGGCGCCAAAGTCGATCGGCGCGTCGGAAACATCGGCGTCGCCCTCTTTGTCAGCTTCGCGCTGTTCGCCGAAACGGGCGGCTTCCAGTTCGGCGACGGTGACGAAATCCTCCTGGGTGAACGGCTCGACCTCGACCCGGCGTAGTTCAGCGATGTGGCCGAAGCAGCCGAGGTCGCGGCCCATGTCGCGGGCCAGCGAGCGCACATAGGTGCCTTTGCCGCATTCGACCTCGAACGAAGTGTGGTCGGCAGCGTGCTCGACGATGTCCAGACGGCCGATCTCGATCTCGCGCGCGGGGATGTCGACTGTCTCGCCCCCACGGGCGAGATCGTAGGCGCGTTCGCCTGATATCTTGATGGCCGAGAATTGCGGCGGTGTCTGCATGATGACGCCGGTGTAGTTCGGCAGCAGCGCCCTGACATCGTTTTCCGCCGGACGGCGGTCGGAACTTTGCGTCACCGGGCCTTCGAGATCGTCGGTCGAACGCTCCTCGCCCCAGGCGACGGTGAACCGGTAGATTTTGGCGCCGTCCTGCACATAAGGCACGGTCTTGGTTGCCTCGCCGAGCGCGATCGGCAGCATGCCAGAGGCCAGCGGGTCGAGTGTGCCGGCATGGCCGGCCTTTTCGGCCTGGAAAAGCCATTTGATCTTGGAGACGGCTTCGGTCGAACCCATGCCAACCGGCTTATCCAGCACCACCCAGCCGGAGATCGGCCGGCCCTTCTTCTTGCCGCGGCGCCCCACTATTTCTCGTCCTTGTCGTTGTCTTCGCCATCGGCACCCAAGTCTCGCGCGACTTCGGGCGATTTCAGCAAATCGTTGATCCTGGCGAAATTGTCGAAGGACGTATCGAGCTTGAAGCGGAACTCCGGCATGAATTTCATCTGGCGGAGCGCGCCGGAGACGCGGCCACGGACGAACTTCGCATGCTTGTTGAGCGCGTCGATGACCGCACCCGTGTCCTTGGCGCCGAGCGGCGAAACGAAGGCCGTTGCGACCCTCAGATCAGTCGACATGCGCACTTCCGAGACCGAAACCACGGTGTTCTCGATCAGCGGGTCGATAATCTCGCCGCGCTGCAAGGTTTCCGACAGCGCATGGCGCACCTGTTCGGCGACGCGAAGCATGCGCTGGGATGGGCTGGAGGCGGTTGGACGGGGCATTTTTCTCAATCCGGAAAGCGTGAGGCGCGGGATGGGACCGTGCCGCCATGTCTCATATTTGTTCTATGCATGTCGTTTATCCCGCACTTTTGGGCGACAGGCATTAAAGTTATGGCGGCGGTCTTTCGACCACCGCCCGGTCGTATCGACGGTATACGAACTCAGAGCGTCCGGGTCACCATCTCGACGCGGAAGCACTCGATGATGTCGCCAACGCGCATGTCCTCGTAGTTCTGGAAGGCCATGCCGCACTCCTGGCCGCCCGGAACTTCCGCGACTTCGTCCTTGAAGCGCTTGAGGGTCTTCAGCGTGCCTTCATGGATGACGACGTTGTCGCGGATCAGGCGCACGCCCGCTCCACGCTCGACCTTGCCTTCGGTGACACGGCAGCCGGCGATCTTGCCGACCTTGGTGATGTCGAAGATCTCGAGGATCTCGGCATTGCCGATGAAGGTCTCGCGGCGTTCCGGCGACAGCAGGCCGGAAAGTGCTGCCTTCACATCGTCGACGAGGTTGTAGATGATCGAGTAGTAGCGGATTTCGATGCCCGCGGCCGCCGCGGCCGCACGTGCCTGCACGTTGGCACGGACGTTGAAGCCGATGATCGCGGCCCCCGAGGTCTCCGCCAGCGACACGTCGCTTTCGGTGATGGCGCCGGCGCCGGCATGAACGATGCGCGCACGCACCTCGTCGGTGCCAAGCTTGTCGAGAGCGGCGTTGATCGCCTCGATCGAACCCTGCACGTCGCCCTTGATGACCAGCGGGAATTCCTTCAACCCGCTCGTCTGCAACTGCGACATCATCTGTTCAAGCGAGCCGCGCTGGCCGGCATGGCGAGCCACTGCCTTCTCGCGCGCCAGACGCTGGCGATATTCGGTGATCTCGCGGGCGCGGGCCTCGTTGTTGACGACAGCGAAGCGGTCGCCGGCTTGCGGCGTGCCTTGCAGGCCGAGCACCTCGACCGGCATTGCCGGCGGCGCCTCCTTGATCTGCTCGCCACGGTCGTTGACCAGCGCGCGCACCCGGCCCCATTCGTTGCCGGCGACGAGGATGTCGCCCGGCATCAAAGTGCCGGTCTGCACCAGTACTGTGGCGACGGGGCCACGGCCCTTGTCGAGCTGGGCTTCGATGACCACGCCCTCGGCGGTACGGTCCGGATTGGCCTTGAGGTCGAGGATTTCGGCCTGCAGCAGGATCGCTTCCAACAGCTTGTCGAGGTTGGTGCCCTTGGTCGCCGACACTTCGACGTCCAGCACTTCACCGCCCATCGATTCAACGAACACCTCATGGCGCAGCAGTTCCGACCGCACCTTCTGCGGATCGGCATCATGCTTGTCGATCTTGTTGATCGCCACGATGATCGGAACGCCGGCCGCCTTGGCATGGCTGATCGATTCGATGGTCTGCGGCATGACGCTGTCGTCGGCCGCCACCACCAGGATAGCGATGTCGGTCGCCTGAGCGCCGCGGGCGCGCATCGCCGTGAAGGCGGCGTGACCGGGCGTGTCGATGAAGGTGATCTTCTGACCGTTCTTCTCGACCTGGTAGGCGCCGATATGCTGGGTGATGCCGCCGGCTTCGCCGGAGACGACATTGGCATTGCGGATGGCGTCGAGCAGCGAGGTCTTGCCGTGGTCGACATGGCCCATGATGGTCACGACAGGCGGCCGCGACACCAGGTCCTCGGCATTGTCGGCAATGTTGAACAGGCCTTCCTCGATGTCGGACTCGGCGACGCGGCGGACCGTGTGGCCGAATTCGGTGGCGACCAGCTCGGCCGTGTCAGCGTCGATGATGTCGCCCGGCTTCAGGATCTGGCCCTGCTTCATGAAGTACTTGACCACATCGACAGCGCGCTCGGACATGCGCTGCGCCAGTTCCTGGATGGTGATGGTTTCAGGCAGGATCACTTCGCGCATAACCTTCTCGCGCGGCTCATTATGCATCGCGCGCTTGAATTTTTCCTGGCGGCGACGCATCGACGACAGCGAGCGGGCGCGCGCGTCCTCGTCGGAAAGAGCCGTGTTGAGGGTCAGCTTGCCGCGACGACGGTCTTCCTCGGCCTTGGTCGGCTTGGCCGGGCGCGCCACTTCGGGCGTAACCGGACGGCGTACCGGGGCACCGGCGGCGGTGCGCTTCGGCTTGACCTCTTCCTCGTCGTCCGACGCCACAAGCTCGGCAGCCTGCGGCGCGCGGCGGCGCGCTTCTTCCTCGGCGCGGCGGCGGGACTCGGCCTCGGTCTGCAGGCGGGCTTCTTCCTCGGCCTGACGGCGCGCGGATTCCTCGCGCTCGCGCTTGCGGCGTTCCTCATCCTCGTTGCGGCGCTTGGCCTCTTCGATGGCGCGTTGGCGGTCCTCGACGTCGCGAACCTTGGAGCCTTCGAGCGCCCTGCGGCGCGCTTCCATTTCATTGCGCGACAGTTCGTTCAGCACCATGCCGCCGCGTTCGGCCGGCGGTGGCGGAGGCGGCGCCTTGGGCGCTTCCTGCACGACGGGGGCTGCCACTACCGCAGGCTTGGGCGTAAATACGGGTGCAGCCACCGGCTCCGGCTTGTCGCCGGGCATGGAGAATTTGCGCTTCTTGATCTCGACCTGGACCTGCTTGGTGCGGCCATGCGAGAAATTCTGTCGCACGACGCTCTGCTCGGTACCGGGGCGCTTCAGCGTCAAGGTCTTCTTCGGTGTAACACTCAACGTCTTGTCGTCGCCCGATTTCGTATCGCTCATTCCATATCCTCTGCAGCATCATCTTCGTCAGCAACGGCCGCAAGCATTGCCAGATCGTCGGGGGTTCCGCCCCGATATCGGTCGAGCGCAACCATGCGCCTCTCAACCGCCTTGCCCGCGTCTCCCGCGAGAACGGCAGCATGTATCACATTTGTACCCCCCAATGCCAAGCTCAACTCGGCCTCGGAGAAAAGTTTGTAGGCAAGGACTGCAGGCCCGCCGAGGTGGACAGTTGCCCGCCGCGCCTGACTGATCTTGCGCACGCCATCGTCGGATGCTTCGATCGCGTGGAGCACGAAAAGCGCCGACCCCGAGCGCACCGCGCTCTCGACCTTGGTTGCGCCGAGTGCGATCGAGCCAGCCTTGCGGGCAAGGCCAAGCATACCCAAAGCGGATCGTGCAAGCAGTCCGTCGACCATGCCGCCGAGATCGGGCGGCACGACGACCTGCGCCTTGAAGGCGCGGGCAAACAGGTTCTTCGCCGCCGCCTTGTCGATATGTAGGCGGTCGGCGCTCACCCAACAACCACGGCCGGGCAGATTTCTCTTCAGGTCAGGAACGACGGCCGAATCCGGGCCGACGACGAAACGGATCAGCTCATCCGGCTCGGCTTGCTTGCGCGTGACGATGCAGGTGCGATCGTTCATCTCGTCCTGGGGCGGGTTGTGTGCGATGCGGTTTCACCTCACGCACCAACGGCTTCGTCAGCCGGGACCTGTTCGGCTGCAAGCTCGTCTTCGGTGATCCAGCCGGCCTTGAGGCGGGCTGCCAGAACCATCTGCTCGGCGTCGGCGCGCGACACGCCGTGATTGGCGAGCACACCCGGGAATACCTTGGTCTCGCCGTCCTTGCGTTCCTTCCAGCCGGTCAGGTCGTCGGCGGCATAGCCGGCGAAATCCTCGATCGTCTTCACGCCATCCTCGCCGAGCGTCACCATCATGGCGGTGGTGACGCCAGGGATCTCGCGCAGTTCGTCGGTGACGCCCAGCGCCTTGCGCTTGTCGTCATGCTCGGCTTCGATCTTCTCCAGATATTCGCGGGCGCGGGTCTGGATCTCCGAAGCGGTGTCTTCGTCGAAACCGTCGATCGAGGCGATCTCGCCCGAATCGACGTAGGCAACTTCCTCGACGCTGGTGAAGCCTTCGGAGGCCAACACCTGGCCGACCATCTCGTCGACATCAAGGGCTTCCATGAACAGCGACGAGCGTTCGACGAATTCCTTCTGGCGGCGCTCAGACTCCTCGGCCTCGGTCAGGATGTCGATGTCCCAGCCGGTGAGCTGCGAGGCAAGACGCACGTTCTGGCCGCGACGGCCGATGGCCAGCGACAGCTGGTCGTCGGGAACCACCACTTCGATGCGCTCGGCATCCTCGTCGAGCACCACCTTGGCGACTTCCGCCGGCTGCAGCGCGTTGACGATGAAGGAGGCGGCCGAAGGCGACCACGGAATGATGTCGATCTTTTCGCCCTGCAATTCGCCGACCACGGCCTGGACGCGGCTGCCGCGCATACCGACGCAGGCGCCGACCGGATCGATCGACGAGTCACGCGAAATGACGGCGATCTTAGCGCGCGAGCCTGGGTCGCGGGCGACCGACTTGATCTCGATGATGCCGTCATAGATTTCCGGCACTTCCATGGTGAAGAGCTTGGCCATGAACTGCGGATGGGTGCGCGACAGGAATATCTGCGGGCCGCGCTGTTCGCGGCGCACGTCGTAGACATAGGCGCGGACGCGGTCGCCGTACTTGTAGTTTTCACGCGGGATCAGCTCGTCGCGGCGGATAATCGCCTCGCCACGGCCGAGATCGACGATGACGTTGCCATATTCGACGCGCTTGACGGTGCCGTTGACGATCTCGCCGATGCGGTCCTTGTATTCGTCATACTGGCGGTCGCGCTCGGCCTCGCGCACTTTCTGCACGATGACCTGCTTGGCTGACTGGGCGGCGATGCGGCCGAAATCCATTGGCGGCAGCTGTTCGGCGATGAAGTCGCCAAGCTGGGCGTCCGGATTGCGCTCGCGGGCCGAGGAAATGGCGATCTGGGTGGCGTAGTCGTCGACCTTCTCGACCACTTCCATCAGCCGCTGCAGCTTCATCTCGCCGGTGTTGGCGTTGATGTCGGCGCGGATGTTGGTTTCCTGGCCGTAGCGCGAGCGCGCGGCCTTCTGGATCGCATCAGCCATGGCGGCAATGACGATCGACTTGTCGATCGACTTTTCACGCGCCACCGCGTCGGCGATCTGCAGCAGTTCAAGTCTGTTGGCGCTTACAACCATCTTATTTCTCCCGAGCTTGTTGCCGAGCTTTTAGGCCCGGCCGCTCATCATAGTTCCTGTTCGATTTCGTCTTCCGCGCCGCCTTCAGCACCTTCGGGTGCATCATCAGCTTCGCCGCGGCGTTTCTTGGCTTCCTTGCGTTCCCGGTTGTCCTTCGAAAGGGCATCGCGAATAAGGTCGTCGGTGAGGATCAGCCGCACATCGGCGATCGCGTCATAAGGAATGCGAACCGTCGGCTCTTCGCCGTAGGCGGCCTTGTCGCGCTCGAGCAGCACGTCGTCTTCGCCGGCTTCGGCGATCTTGCCCTTGAAGCGCTTGCGGTCGGCGACCGGCACCGAGGTTTCCATCTTCACCAGATGGCCGGTCCAGGTGACGAAATCCGACTTGCGTACCAGCGGCCGGTCGATGCCCGGCGACGACACTTCGAGATGATAGGCCTTCTCGATCGGGTCATCGACGTCGAGCGCCGGCGACACAGCGCGGCTGACCTCTTCGCAATCCTCGACGGTCATGGTGCCGTCCTCGCGTTCGGCCATGATCTGCAGCGTCAGGCCGTTCTGGCCCGACAGATGCACCCGCACGAGGCGGAAGCCAATGCCTCGCAACACCGGCTGAACGATCAGCGCGATGCGCGCATCGATACCGCTTTCGCGGATGATGCGGTCGTCGGCTTCGCTTGCCGTTGCAGTCATGCGGTTCCTGTCGTTCTCTGGATCAGGATGATCGTCGTCCCGAACCATCTCTTTGCTGATGGCTGACCGGCAGGTAATAAAAAAGAGCGGGACCGGGTGGACCCACTCTTCGTCATACCGACCAAGAATTTGAGGCTGATATAAACGATCCCGGCCAGTGTTTCAAGTCTGTTAACGGGCCGGGCAGAGTGCAGCCGGCGACGGCTGGCAGGATTGCGCGGGGCGCATGCCGGCTATGCGGTAACGGCCCTGTGATCCCGGATGTCACATCGCTATCTATGCTGCACTGCACAAATCAAAGATGAGCGCGCGGTGGCGCGCGAAAGGTCAAGACAATGAGCAACCGTACCGTGTTTTCCGCCATAGGCGACGCCTTTGCCCTGTTCGGCAGCGCCGTTGCCGCCTCGCGGGCCGTCGAAGCCGGCCGCAAGCCGCGCGCCAACGATCTGCGCAGGCTCGGCATGGACCCGACCGCTTTCGGCAAGATCGGCCGTTTCTGAAGCCAGACCGGCTGTCGATGCGGGACACTTTCCCGCATCGAACTATTTTCTGATGAAGGTGAGATAGGCCGGCCGTCGGCCCTCGCGAATGGCTTTCGCCTCGTAGCGTGTGCCCGGCCAGCCTTCATAGGGCCGATGCCAGTCGGCCCCATCTTGCGCCTGCCAGAGGAGCGCGCCATGCGCCCGACAGTGCAACAAGGTCCAGTTCACATAGGTGTCGATGTCGGATGCGAAGCGGAATTTTCCGCCCGGCTTCAGCACGCGCGCGAACCGATCGAGGTTGAGCGGGCTGACAAAGCGCCGCTTCCAATGCTTTTTCTTCGGCCAGGGATCGGGGTAGAGCAGATCGATGCCGTCGAGCGACGCCTGCGGCAACCAATCGAGCAGGCGCGTGGCGTCGTCGTCATAAACGCGAAGATTGGCAAGCGGCTTTTCCCGCACCGCCATCATCAACTTGGCCATGCCGTTGACGAACGGCTCGACACCGATGAAGCCGGTCGCCGGTGCCTCCGTGGCACGGTGCAGCAGATGCTCACCGCCGCCGAAGCCGATTTCCAGCCGAACCGTTGAAACATCCGCTGAGAATAGCGCGCGCAATTCTGCCGGTGCCTGGACGGAGAGGTCGAGGCCATACGCTCCAAGACCGCTTTCCAGCGCCGCGGCCTGCTGCGGGCGAATGGTCTTGCCGTGCCGGCGGCCGAAGAACCCTTCGGTCGCGCGGCTCCGCCTGTCCTGTGGATCCATGGCCTGGTCGCGCGCCGCGCTTAGATTGAGATGAGATTTGGCTGAAATCTCATTCTCAATCTAATCCTTTGTTGGAGCATGATCTTTTCCAAAAAACCGGTACCACTTTTTGGAATCATGCCTAAGCAGCGATCGCGTCCTTGAGCGCCTTGGCCAGATCGGTCTTTTCCCAGGAGAAGGACCCGTCTCGGCCGGCCTTGCGGCCGAAATGGCCGTAGGACGAGGTCTTTGCGTAGATCGGCTTGTTGAGGTCGAGATGCCTGCGGATGCCGGATGGCGACAAATCCATCACCGTGCGCAGCGCTTCCTCGAGCTTGGCCTCGTCGACCTTGCCGGTGCCGTGCAGGTCGACATAGACCGACAGCGGCTGGGCAACGCCGATGGCGTAGGACAGCTGGATGGTGCAGCGGTCGGCGAGCTTGGCCGCCACCACATTTTTGGCGAGATAGCGCGCCGCGTAGGCGGCGGAGCGGTCGACCTTGGTGGTGTCCTTGCCGGAGAAGGCGCCGCCGCCGTGCGGGGCAGCACCACCGTAGGTGTCGACGATGATCTTGCGGCCGGTCAGGCCGGCGTCGCCGTCCGGCCCACCGATGACGAACTTGCCGGTCGGGTTGATGTACCACATGCAATCGTCGGCGATCTTGAGGTCGCCGAGCGCCTCACGGATGTAAGGCTCAACGACCTTGCGGACCTTCTTGGAATCCCAGGTCGCGTCGAGATGCTGCGTCGATAGCACGATCTGAGTCGCTTCGGCGGCCTTGCCATCGACATAGCGAACGGTGACCTGGCTCTTGGCGTCAGGCCCGAGCTTGCCGGCTTCGCCGTTGTTTTCGTGACGGGCAGCGGCGAGCAGTTCGAGAATCTTGTGGCTGTAATAGATCGGCGCCGGCATCAGGTCCGGGGTCTCGCGGCATGCATAGCCGAACATGATGCCCTGGTCGCCGGCACCCTCTTCGCCCTGGCGGTCGGCGGCGTTGTCGACTCCCTGGCCGATGTCGGGCGACTGGCCGTGCAGCAGAACCTCGATCTTTGCCGTCTTCCAGTGGAAGCCGGCCTGCTCGTAGCCGATTTCGCGGATCGCCTTGCGAGCGACCGACTTGAACTTGGCCGGGTTGACGACCGAATGCCCGGCGGCGTCCTTGAGGATGTTGCCGGCTTTGTCCCGCTTCAGCAGAGTATCGGGAACCCTTACTTCGCCGGCGATGACGACGCGGTTGGTGGTTGCGAGCGTCTCGCAGGCGACGCGGACTTTCCATGGGTCCATGCCGGTCTTCTTGGCCTCGCGATAGACCAGATCGACGATCTCGTCCGAGATGCGGTCACAGACTTTATCGGGATGACCCTCGGCCACGGATTCCGAGGTGAAGAAGTAGTTCTGCCGCGTCACGGGTGTCCCCTCTTGAAAAAACGATCGGCAGGGCTGCCGATTTTGGCGCGCCACGTGTTAACGGTGCCGGGCGCCGCTCGTCAAGCGGTGCCGCGGTTCTGGCATGAGTGCCGCCGCAATATATCTTGTACCACCGGCGGCTTGGCGCCGCCGGCAGTCGAGCCTCTGGGCTACTCGGGCCCAGGGGATTACTGGGGCCAATGGGTCAATCGACCCACCGAATCACTCGGCATCTTCGGCAGAAAGGGACTTCACAAGGTCGATAATCCGGCGGCGCACCTTCACATCCGCGATTTTGACGAACGCGCGGTTGAGCTGAAGCCCTTCCGGACTGCCGCAGAATTCGACGGCGAAAGCCATCGAAGTGTCCTCGGCAAATCCTCTATTACCCACCGGCTCCTGCCCTGGCGCATCCTCGAAAAAGAAGGCGACAGGCACGCTGAGTATCGAGGCTATTGCCTGCAGACGGCTGGCGCCGACGCGGTTCGTTCCTTTTTCATATTTTTGGATCTGCTGAAACGTAATACCGAGATTTTCACCAAGCTTTTCCTGGCTCATTCCAAGCATATTGCGCCGAAGGCGGACGCGACTTCCGACATGGATGTCGATCGGATTCGGTTTCTTCTTGTTTTCTTCTGTCATTTTTTCCTCGCCGAATTTTTCCGGCCTTTTCTATTTTTCTCGCCCAAACGAAGCCGGAGCCAACTGCCCCAACAGAAACACCAACCGACTTCGAGAAAATTAGGCGGTAACAGTATGAGTTTCTAATGTGTCGACTGTCAATTCACCCGTAGCCGTTGCCTTACGTTCAAGCTGAGGGCGATTGCGGCAAACACCAACATGATCAGCATTCCGTTAATGCGCCGCCCCGCGGCGGAGATGAAGGCTTGGCCGGAGATCGGCACCCGCACGTCGATGGCGCCACGTGCATCGACCGCCAATGCGTCGACGATGCGTCCGCGCGTATCGACAACGGCGGAAATGCCGTTGTTGGCGGCGCGCAACAGTGGCAATCCGTTTTCCACCGCGCGAATCTGAGCCTGCCTGAAATGCTGGTACGGCCCGGGCGTGTCGCCGAACCATGCGTCGTTGGTGACGTTCACAATAAGCTGGGATGACGTTGCGTCAACAGCCACCAGATCAGGAAAGATCACCTCGTAGCAAATAAACGGCAAGGCGCTGATGCCGCCGGGCAGAGCGATCGGATGGCGCTCGTTGCCGGCGGCGAAGTTCATCGGCCCGGCGACGAGCTGTCCGATGCCGAAGCGGCTGAGCAGACCGGAAAACGGCAGATACTCGCCGAACGGCACCAGATGGACCTTGTCGACGGCATCAGCGATTTCGCCCTTGTCATCGATCGCCACCACCGAATTGTAGTAGCGGCTGTCGGCATCCGCCCCGGATCCGCGCTCCTCGCGCACGACGCCGGCAATCAGCATCTGACCAGGCTGCAGCATGTCGCCGAGCGCGGTCAGCGCGTCCGGACGCTCGGTGAACAGGAAGGGTACCGAGGTCTCCGGCCACAGGATCAACTGCGGTTTGTTATGGCCGGGATCGGGCGCTGCGGCCGACAGGCCCATCATCGTGGCGAAGATGCGGTCGCGCACCGAGGTGTCCCATTTTTCGCTGAGGTCGACATCCGGTTGCACGATACGGACATCGAGAGTGCGGGTTGCCGGCTTGTCGGGGGTCGCGAGCCTGACATAGCCGAAGCCGGCATGGGCGGCGACGAGAATGGCAAGCAGGACCACACCGAGACGGACATGCCGGCGTGCTGCAAGCAAGGCCGGCATGGCGAAGACAAAGACCGCCAGCGCGTTCATGCCGACCATGCCGGTCACCGACACGCTTTGCATCAACAGCGGCACGGGCATCGCCGCATAGCCGACGGCATTCCAGGGAAAGCCGGTGAACAGGAAGCCGCGCAGCCATTCCGTCAGGCCAAAAGCAAAGGCAAGGGCGGCAATGCGGCCAATGTCGTTCGTCCATAACAGCCGCGCGACGACGGTGGCGAAGCCGTAGAAAAATGCCAGCGCCAAAGGAATGCCGACGACCGCGAAGGGTAACGCCCAGGCGAAACTGTCGGCCTCGACCAGAAGCGCCTCGCCTATCCACCACAGGCCGGCGAGGAAATAGCCGAAGCCGAACCACCAGCCAATGGCAAAGGCCGGCCGCAGGCGCCTGAGCCAGCCGTCGGAAGCCTCGCCGGTGGCGCCGTCGAGCAGCCAGACCAGCAGTGGAAACGAGACGAAACAGACGGCGAAGAAATCGTAAGGCGCCTGGGCGAGCACCGCCAGCGCCCCGGCAAGAAACGCCACCAGCGCGCGCCGCCAGCCCCAAAGCAAAATTATCCGGCCGGCAAGGCGCTCCATACAGACTTCCCAAGTCGCGCGAATCAGGAGCCAAGATTTATCAGATTTATTGAAACGCGAACCGGCCGATCGCTGCGCTATCGGTGCCATCCCTCGATGGTGAGCCCGCTCAGGTGCTCGGCCTCCTCGCGCGGCACCGTGCGCACGGTCTGGGTGAAGGTCCAGACATGGCCTTCGGGGTCGCGCGCCCGATACTGCCGTTCGCCGTAGAAATGGGCGGCAGGCTCCTCGACGATTTGGGCTCCAGCCGCCATTGCCCGCTCACAATGCACGTCCAGGCCGTCTTTCAGATGCACATAGACCGACTGAGTGTTCTTGCCGCCGACGCTTACCGGACTGGCAATATGATCGGCCCATTCGGAATCGACGATGATGTAGCCGTCGCCAAAACGCATTTCGGCATGGACCAGCCGTCCGTCGGCGTCGCTGACCACCATGCTCGGCTCGAAGCCGAAGGCCGTTTCGAGCCATTTCAATGCGGCTCGCGGGTCCTTGTAGAACACACCCGAGCCAAAGGTTGAGTGCTTGAAGGGATCGTCGATCGTCATCGGCCGGGCGACGTTCTGTCCTAGGCCTGCTCGGTGCGGGGGGCGGTCACGCGGCGGCGACGCTCGCCCTTCTGGTTCTGGACGATGCGCACCCGCTTGACGCGGCGCGGATCGGCGTCGAGCACGTGGAATTCGAAGCCGGGGATGGCTTGCACAACCTCACCACGCGCGGGCACGCGGCCCAGCGTGTTGAAGATCATGCCGCCGATCGTGTCGACATATTCACCATGCTCACCGGCGGTAAAGTCCTCGCCGATCATCTTGGCGACCTCGTCGATCTCGGCCTTGCCGTCGACGACGAACACGCCCTCGCCGGTCTGGGTGATCAGCGGCTCGTCCTCGTCATGCTCGTCCTCGATATCGCCGACGACCATCTCGACGATGTCTTCCAGCGAGGCGAGACCATCGGTGCCGCCATATTCGTCGATGACCAGCGCCATCTGGGTTCGCGTCGTCTGCATATGGCCCATCAGGTCGGAGGCAAGCATCGAGGGCGGCACGAAAAGCACCGGGCGGATCAGATTGAGGTCGCCGATGGTGCGGCCGAGATCGACCTGGGCGAGGTCGAGAAGCGTCGTTGCCGGCGTCTTCCTGGATGTTCTGCCCTTCTTGACCCGGGCGACCTTGGTGATGTGGGCCAGCACGTCGCGGATGTGAACCATGCCGCGCGGATCGTCGAGCGTCTCGGAATAGACCGGCATGCGGGAATGGCCGGACTGCTCGAACAGACCGAGCAGATCGCCCAACGTCGTGGTGATCTCGACGGCCTCAATATCGGCGCGCGGCACCATGACGTCCTCGACGCGTACCTCGCGCAGGCGCAATATGTTGTTGAGCATGGCGCGTTCGCCGGGCGAGAAAGACCCGGCATCGCTGGTCGTTTCGGCAAGCGCGCCGGCGATTTCCTCGCGCAGGCTGGTGCCGTTCCGCTGCCTGAAAAGGCCCAAGACGCGGTCGAACAAGGACGGACCGGCAGGCGATGGCTCGCTGGCAATACTACCAGAAGCGGGGCTGCCGGAACTGGGACTCGGACTCGATCCCTCTTCCGTCGTATCGGAAGGCTTTGTCGCACTGCCAGCCTCGGGGCGGGCGGCAGTTTCTGGTTTGTCGTTCATCGTCGTCCGGTCAATTGGTCTTTTGTCATTACGTGTAGGGATCGGGAATGGCAAGCCTTGCGAGCGCTGAGCGCTCGATGGCTTCCATCTCCTCGGCCTCTGCATCGGTCTCGTGATCGTAGCCCAGTAAATGCAGCAGGCCGTGGATGACGAGATGGGTGATATGGTTCTCGAAGGGCTTGTCTTCCAGGGCTGCTTCGCGCGCCACCGTTTCGGCGGCGAGCACGATGTCACCCAGCATCGGCGGCAGCTTGCCACCCCTGGGGAACGGAAAACCCGGGAAAGACAAGACGTTGGTCGCCTTGTCCTTGCCGCGCCAGCCGGCATTGAGGGTACGGAGATGGGCATCGTCGGAAAAGACGATGCTGAGTTCGGAAGGACCGGCAGCAGCGGTTTCGGCAAAGACAGCCGACACGGCGCGATCGACCAGACGCGTCAGCGCCGCCTCATCGGGCCAGTCGCCGGCCTCGACCGACATATCGATCTCGACGGGAACCGAACTATCCCCGCCGCCAGGTCTTATGTCTTCAGGCATGAGCCCGCATCGTCACATCAGCTCTCGGCGCCGAGGCCGCGCGCCAGCTTGGCGTCGCGGTCATAGGCCCTGACGATTTCGGCCACCAGCGGGTGGCGCACAACGTCGACATCGTTGAAGCGCACGGTTACCGCGCCGGCCACGCCGTCAAGGACACGCAAGGCTTCGACGAGGCCCGACTTGGTGCTTGGAGGCAGATCGATCTGCGTCGGATCGCCGGTGACGATCATGCGCGAATTCTCGCCGAGGCGGGTCAAAAACATCTTCATCTGCATCGGCGTGGTGTTCTGCGCCTCGTCGAGGATGACGGCGGCATGCGCCAGCGTGCGGCCGCGCATGAAGGCCAGCGGCGCGATTTCGATGACCTCGGCAGCGATAGCACGCTCGACCTTGTCGGCCGGCATCATGTCGTAGAGCGCGTCATAGAGGGGCCGCAGGTACGGATCGACCTTTTCCTTCATATCGCCGGGCAGAAAACCCAGCCGCTCGCCGGCCTCGACCGCTGGCCGTGACAGGATGATGCGCTCGACCATGCCGCGTTCGAGCAGCATCGCCGCATGCGCCACCGCCAGATAGGTCTTGCCGGTGCCGGCGGGGCCAATGCCGAAGACAAGTTCCGAACGCTCCAGTGCCCGCATATAGGCGTCCTGATTGAGCGAACGGGCATAGATCGTCTTCTTGCGGGTGGAGATCTGGGCGGCCGAAACCTTGCCCTTGCGTTCCAGCGTCGGCAGCGTCAGCTGGTCGTCGGCGGCAATCGCCATGCGCACGGCGCCATCAACGTCGGACTGGCCGATATCGGTGCCCTTCTGGAGAATGCCGTAGAGATTGTCGAGCGCGCGGCGCGCCTGCTCGGCCGCCGAGGCCGAGCCCTTGATGGTCAGCTGGTTGCCGCGCGAGCGGATGTCGACGCCGAGCTTCTGCTCAAGCCGGGCCAAATTCTCGTCGAACTGACCGTACAGGGCGCTGGCAAGCTTGTTGTTGTCGAAAGTCAGAACGATGTGCGCCATGTCAGAGGCCCCGGATGTCTGGTTCTGGGGCAGAGTCTTCACTTCAGCAGCGCTCAACCGTCTCTCCTCATCTGCCGAGGCCATCAAGCCAACTCGGCGAACAGGCTATTGTAGCCCGTCTTCGTGATTCGCACCCGGATAATGTCACCGATTTCGCCGGCCTTTTCATCAACAATAACCGGCTGCAGCCAGGGCGAGCGGCCGACCTTCTGGCCGGCCTGACGGCCGGGCTTCTCGATCAGCGTGTCGATGGTGCTGCCGACCAGGCCCAGGCCGAAATCCTGCTGTTGTTTCAGCAGCAGCGCCTGCAGGCGTTGCAGGCGCTCGTCCTTAACCGCTTCCGGCACGTGATCGGGCATATCGGCGCCCGGCGTGCCGGGACGCGGCGAATATTTGAACGAGAAGGCCGAGGCGTAGTTCACCTGGCCCACCAGATCCATCGTCGCCTCGAAATCGGCGTCGGTTTCGCCGGGGAAGCCGACGATGAAGTCACCGGACAGCGCGATGTCGCCGCGCGCAGCGCGGATGCGCTCGAGCAGCGCCAGATAGTCCTTGGCCGTGTGCCTGCGGTTCATCGCCTTGAGGATGCGGTCTGACCCGGATTGCACCGGCAGGTGCAGATAAGGCATCAAAGCCGGGAGATCGCGATGGGCAGCGATCAATTCGTCGTCCATGTCGCGCGGATGGCTGGTGGTGTAGCGCAGCCGCGCCAGGCCAGGAATTTCGGCCAGCCGGAACAGCAGGCGACCAAGCCCCCATTCCATGCCATCCTCACCCTTGCCGTGCCATGCATTGACGTTCTGCCCCAGCAGCGTCACCTCGCGCACACCGGCATCGGCCAGCCGCTCGGCTTCGGCGACGATCTGCGCCACCGGCCGCGACACTTCCGAGCCCCTGGTATAGGGCACGACGCAGAAGGTGCAGAATTTGTCGCAGCCTTCCTGCACCGTGAGGAAGGCGGTGACGCCGCGCTTGATCATTTCGGCACGCTTCGGCTGCGGCAGATGCTCGAACTTGTCCTCGATGGCGTATTCGGTCTCGACGATCTTCTCGCCGCCGCGCACCCGGGCCAGCACATCGGGCAGCCGGTGATAGGTCTGCGGGCCGATGACCAGATCGACAGCAGGCGAACGGCGGATGATTTCCGCGCCTTCGGCCTGCGCAACGCAACCGGCGACGCCGATCAGCATTTCGCGCCCAACTGCTGCGCGTTCAGCCTTCATGTCGCGGATGCGGCCGAGCTCGGAATAGACCTTTTCCGCCGCCTTCTCCCTGATATGGCAGGTGTTGAGCAGCACCAGATCGGCGTCGGCGATGACATCGGTCGCGGTGTAGCCGTCGGCGGCCAGCGCATCGGTCATGCGCTGTGAGTCATAGACATTCATCTGGCAGCCATAGGTCTTGACGAAGACCTTTTTGGCCGGGGCGGATGCCGCAGCCGCGTTTTGCGCGACGCTGTCGGGGTCGTTCCGCTCTATCGTGTTCAAATCCATCCGGCGGCTTCTAACGCCTTTCCGTGACAAAAAACAGACGATTCTCGGGCATCGTCTCGTAGGCGCTCGGCCTGCGCTAGCGGCTCGGTCGGGGATCGGCGAGCGCGGCCTGCATCATGGCGCGCACCTGGCTTTCCATCATCCTCGACGTCTCCTTGCGGTTCGAGCCCTTGGAAAAGGCGATGGGCTCGCCGAAATGCACCTCGACGTCAATGGCGCCTTCGGCCATCAGCACCTTGAGATGCGGCATCAGGTCCTGATCGCCGATCCAGGCAGCGAGCGGCCGGTGCCGGCGGCCGAGAGGCACGCCGTGCACCCGCGTGTAGGCAATCGCCAGCGGCTGGATGAAGACCTGCTCGGCCGCGCCTTCCGAAATCGCCATCGAGGCGGCGCCGAACAAGGTGCTCTTGAACGGCAGGATGGTGTTGCCGTCGCCGGTAGAGCCCTCGGCAAACAGCACCATGGCGTCGCCCTTGGCCATGCGGCTGGCGATCTCGCTGGCCTGGTCGCCAGCTGTCCGCTTGCGCTCGCGTTCGATGAAGACCGTACGCTGCAGTTTCGACAGCCAGCCGATCAGCGGCCATCCCTCCATGTCCGCCCGGGCGATGAAGGTGACATCGGCAAAAGAGCCGAGCACCATGATGTCGGTCCAGGAGATATGGTTCGAGGCGACCAGCAGCGGGCGCTGACTGGACAGTGCGCCTTTGACATGGATGCGCAGGCCGAGCGTCCGGACGATGAGGCTGTGCCAGACCTTCAGAATGACCGTCTCGCGCCAGATTCCGGTCTTCATCGACAGCAGCTGCAAAGGCACAAGGACCAGCGAACCGACGACAACGAGGCTCAGCGCCAGGAAAATCCTGATTTTTCCGATCATGCAGCTTGGCCCTGCCCCAAAACTTTGGCTAGCGAAGATCGCGGCGCATGACAAGCGCGCCGGTAGGACCATGTTCGGTCGAGCGGTAATAATTGGCGCGGTGGCCGACCTGGCGGAAGCCGAGCCGCCGGTAAAGGGCGATGGCAGCGACATTGGTCTCGTCGACCTCAAGGAACAGCGCCTCGGCCCGCTGCGCATGCAATTCGCGCAGTACCGCGTCCATCAACTGCCAGCCGAGCCCCTGGCGGCGATGCGAGCGCGCCACCGCCACGGTCAGAATTTCGCCCTCTCCGGCTGCAAGCCTGGCCAGCACGAAGCCGACCGGCGGCTTGGCGCCCTGGCCGATTTCGCGCGCGGCATAGCCGAACACGGTTTCCTGTTCGAGCAACGCGGCGAATTCGCCATCGGTCCAGGGCCGGACGAAATCCTCGCGATGCAGCACCGACGCTGCCGGGCTGTCGGCGATGGTCAGCGGCTCGAGCGCATAGTCCCTGCGGCGCGGCTGGAGGAAAGGGATGCGCATCACTTTTCCTGCCTCGACAGGATGAACCCGGCCTGCGGCTTGGCATCGGCGCCGCGCAGATAGAGTGGCTTCGGCTTGTCGCCCTCGCCTTTTGCAGCGGCGAGCCGGGCGTAGACGGCAATGTCGGCGGTGGCAGCCGTCGGGCCGATATCGAAATCGCGACCGGCCGCGGCTGCGATCTGCACGGCGGCCGTGCCGGCAAGCACCGGACGATTGTCCGCCGCCATTCCCGCGGCTTGCGCAAGTGTGGTCACCGCCGGACCATAGCGCAAAATCGTATCTGCGTCGTAAAACGCGGCATGGATCTCCTCGCGGCCTGCATCGAGAGCGGCCAGGATCGGGCGGCCGGGAAATGCCGCCCTCGCCTCGGCCGCCAGCGCCTCCAGTGTCGTTACCCCGATCGCCGGGATCTTCAGCGCCAGCGCCAGGCCGCGCGCCGCCGAGACGCCCACCCGCAGGCCGGTGAAGGAACCCGGACCGATGGAGACCGCAACGGCGCCAAGGCCGGCATAATCGGTGCCGTCCGCTTTCAACGCTTCGTCAATGACAGCCATCAGGTGTTCGGCGTGGCCTTTGCCGAGATCGAGTACCGAGCGGCCGAGCTCTCTGTCGCCCGATGCGTCATAGACGCAAGCGGCGCAGAGATTGGCGGCACAGTCGATGGCGAGCAGTTTCATGGGCGACCGGTTCGAAAAACAGTCTCCCTCTGCCCGCCACGGCGCGCCGCCGCAAGAGCCAGCGCGTAAATTGTTAAGCGGCTTCGCTTCGGTGCAGGCCGGACGACTTACGCCGCCGGCGCGATGCGCAGCATGTGGTTGTCCCAGACATAGTCGGGCTCGGAGCGCGTCGCGCCGCTGCCTTCGATGATTTCGCCGGCACCCGTGGTTGCCATGAAGCCCGGGCCGTCGGGCGCCAGGCCGCAGACCTCGACCAGCGCCTTGGTGGCGACGATCTTGCCGCTGGCGGCGTCGATCACGGCCAGCGAATTGCCTTCCGGCGAAGACACCGCGACCGTGCCGGCAATCGGGTTGGCGGCGACCGAGCCGATGTAATTCCGGAAGCCGGATAGCACACCCTGCGGCATGTCGAGCAGCTGCAGCCCCTTGCCGCGCGTGGCGCGGCCGACCAGCAGCGGGCGATCGGTGCCTGGCCCGCGATACTGGCAGCCGAACCAGACGGTGCCTGTGGGGTCGGCATCCATGTGGCGAATCGACAGCTGGTGCAGAGCCGGCGGCAGTTCGTGCTTTTCGATGAGATCGCCGGTTGTGCGATCGACCAGCACATAGGACGGCTTCATCGTCGCGATGTTGAGTTCGGCGCGGCCATAGTCGGGATGGGTCTCGATGCCGCCATTGGCGATGGCGATCGTCCGGCCGTCTCCGAGCAGCAAGAGCTCGTGTGGCCCCATGCCATAGGTCGGAAACTCGCCGATGCGGCTGAACTTGGCCCGTGCGTCGTAGATCCCGACGACGCCGGCGGCATTGTCGAAGTCATTCTCGGTGGCGTAGAGCAGCGCGCCGTCTGCGGAAAACACGCCATGGCCGAAGAAATGCCGGCCGGTGATGCTGGCGATGGTCTGCGGCGCCTCGCGGCCGGTGTGGTCGAAGACCACGGCGAAGGTGCCGGGCTGCCTGGCGAAGACCACCGAGCGCTTCGAGACCGGATCGAAGGTGACGTCGTGGCCACGGTCGGGCAGGTCGATCGCATGCAATACTTTTCCGGCTTCCGACAACACAGCGGCGCCAAAGCTGCCGTCGCGCTTGACGAAGGCGGTGGCAAAGACGGCATCGGCGGCAAGCGTGTCCGCCCAGGCCCGCGGCGCCATTGACGCGACGAAGCCGGCGCCGGCAGCTCTGAGAAAATCGCGGCGGTCCATCAGCGGCGTGCGTGTCGCAACCATTGGTCAGTCCCCGTCCAGTGACGAAAAGCCGGCGGTCAGGCCGAACTCGGCGGTCAGCCTGGTGCCGATCAGGCCCGACAGGCTGGAGGTGATCAGCGCGAAATGTTCGAGTTTTCCGCGCTCCGCGGGATCGGCGAGCGTCTTGTCGATCGGACCCTGGATGGATTTGGCAGTGGCAACGCCATTGACGAGCTGGATATGGATGGATTCCGCCATCCATCTGCTATCCTCGGGCAGCGCGTCGCCGAGCTCGGAGGCCTGGAACAGCGCATTAATGCCGGAGAGGTTGCCGGCTAATGACAGGCCGGTGTTTTGCGAGCGCCAGTAGATCGCCTGCCTTGGCTTGTCAGCCTCCGGTTTGGCGCCGAGAAAACCTTTGAGGCGCACGTCGCGCACCATTTCGAGTTCATTGATGAACACGCCGACCAGTTCGGTCACCGCTTCAGTGCCGTCGCGGTAAAGCGCATTGTCGGGTCCGGGATTGGCCCACAGGCCTGCAAAACCGTCCGGTTTTTTCCAGGCGGCGTCGACATCGGCCGCCATGGTCTCGATATTCTTGGCGATCGCCGCGCCATAGGCGCAGCGATAGGGCTCATCCTTGCCGGTCAGCGCCTTGGCGCCGTCGCCGTAAAGCACGAACTCCAGCGCTCCTAACCCCTGCATGGCGACACTCTTGCCAGCCAGTCGCGCCGGATCGGTGGCGGTCGAATCCTTGCCGGCGAGCGCCGCCTGCACCTGCTTCAGGCCGATGCTCTTGCGGTCCGGCCAGTAGAGCATGCGCTCCAGCCGGTTGTTCTCCTTGATTGGCCCGAAGCCGATGATTTCTGCCGACGACCAGGCTGCGACCGTGGCCGAGAATCCGGCATGCGCGGCATCGAGGTTGCCCTGCGACGGCGCCTGGCAGAGCGCGTCCATGGCCTTCGCCAAGGTGCCGGCATGGCCATGCAGGCTGGCATAGGCGGGGCGGACAAAGCCGTCGATCGCTCTTTGGATCACGTCGGAGGCTTTCACCGAGGCCGATGCCGGGGACGCACCGAACAGAGCCAATGGGAGGAGTAGAACAGGCAAAGCCCGCTTGAGCATCAGAATGACTCCAGGAATTTGATGAGAGCATCGCGGTCGGCCGTATTGGCGGCGGCGAAGCGATCGCGCGCTTTCTGCCCCTCGCCACCATGCCACAGGATCGCTTCGGCAAGCGTGCGCGCACGCCCGTCATGCAGGAAGAAAGCGTTGCCGTTGACGGCCTTGGTCAGGCCGATGCCCCAGAGCGGCGGGGTGCGCCATTCACTGCCCGTGGCATCGCCCACTGCCTGGCCGTCGGCAAGGCCCGGCCCCATGTCGTGCAGCAGAAAGTCGGAATAGGGCCAGATCAGTTGGAACGCCTGCGCCTTGTTCCCGCGCATGGTGACGAATTTCGGCGTATGACAGGCAATGCAGCCCATCTCGTAGAACAGCTTCTTGCCGGCGAGCACGGCGGGTGCGCCGACATCGCGCCGCGCCGGCACCGCAAGGTTCTGCGAATAGAAGGTGACGAGGTCCATCACCGGTGGTGGCGCCTCGACCGGGCCGAGCCGCTTCTGCACGCCATTGGGCATGGCCAAACAGGCCTCTTCGGCTGCGGTGCAATCGCCCCAGTGACGGGGCTCTTCCGGCGTCGAAATGCCGATATCGCCGGCAAAGGCGTCCGCCGCCTGCTGGCGGATCGACGCGGTCTGGGCCTTCCAGCCGAAGCGGCCAAGCGTCAGTTGCCCGCTGCTGAGGTCACGCACCATGTTGGGCTTGCCGGAAATGCCGTCGCGGTCGCCGGGATCGGCATGGGCAAGGAGGTCGGCCGGCGCGATCTGCTCGATTAGGCCAAGGCCGATCATTGGTGGCGTCAGGCGCGGCGACAGCGTGGTGCGCGGGTCAAGCGGGCCGTAGCCAAGCCCGTCGACCGAATAGCTCGGCTTGCGCAGCCAAACCACGCTGCCGTCGCCGAGCGTGACCTTTTCCTCGCGATAATGGACATACATGCGGCCTTCGCCCTTGAGGCCGGGCACCGCCAGTCCCTGCAACTGCGCGCCGTAGACCGGATCGGGGAAGTTCAGCACCTTGTGCGCGGCGATCTCGGTCTTTTCCTCGGCCGTGCTCGCATCGCGCGCTAGCCGCAGGAACATCGACGTGGTGCGGCTGTCGGCGGCCGGCGGGCGGCCGCGGCCATCCTTCAAATGGCAATTCTGGCAGGCGCGCTCGTTGAACAGGGGTCCGAGACCGTCCGAGGCCTGGGTCGAGGATGGCGACGACACCCAGTTCTTGCGGAAAAGCGCATTGCCGAGCTTGAAATTGCCCTGTTCCTCGAAGGTAATGTTTTCAGAGGGTTGCGAGAAGGCGTCGCGGTCGACCTGCTTGCGCGACGTGCCGGCGCCGCCTTGCATCGTTTCGAAGGATTCGGGCTTGGAGAAATCCTGGGTTGGCCTGGTAACTGCAAGGACGCGGGCCTGGTCCTTCGGCGTCAGGTCGGTGCGGCTCGTGGCGAGGCCGACCGGTTCCGACGATCCGGCCAGGGCCGGGGCCAAAATTGCCGCCAGGGTTACAACCGAAAGCCCGCGAAAGGCCTGATATCGCGGGTTTTTGAGGAGCAGCGGGCCGGCGGCCCGCCGCAAGCGGCGCAGAATATCTATGGGGCGCCGCATTCCTGCATGGTCCTATTCCGCCTCGTCCGCCGATGCGGCGTTGAGCTGGCCGTATTTTTCCTCGCCGATCGAGGCAAGGAGGTCGAGCTGCGTCTCGAGGAAGTCGATGTGACCTTCCTCATCCGCCAGCAATTCCTCGAACAGCTTCATCGTCACGTAGTCGCCGGCTTCGTTGCAGATCTCGCGCGAACGCTTGTAGGCGGTGCGTGCGTCATATTCGCCGGCGAGATCGGATTCGAGCACTTCCTTGACGTTCTGGCCGATGCGCAACGGCGCCACGGACTGCAAATTGGGATGCCCTTCGAGGAAGATGATACGGGCCACCAGCCGGTCGGCATGGTGCATCTCCTCGATCGATTCGGCGCGTTCCTTCTTTGCCAGCTTGGCATATCCCCAATCTTCGAGCAGGCGGAAATGCACCCAGTATTGATTGACGGCGCCAAGCTCCAGGAACAGAGCCTCGTTAAGCCGCTCGATGATCTGCGGTTCGCCTTTCATGGATTCTGCTCCCATATTGGACGCGCAGGCCTCTGACGCGATCCAGGTGTGAAACGATGTCCACGCCGCTCGCCTCCGAACGGGTGTGGTAATTTTCGGTGACCCGAATGATCGTTTCGACCACATTTGGGAAGCAGCCGCAACAGCGACCGCGCTTTTGCATCGTGTGATAGACCTTCGCCGGCACGATCAGTTGCCAGGGGTCCTGATCCAGCAGATCGACGATCGTCTGCTCAATCTCCTTTTCGGTGATGATGTTGCAATGGCAGATCAGCATGGATTGGCTCTGGCTGACGGCGCCCCTCCGCGCCGTTTGGCTGGTGGTTGGTTGGGGTGCTACTTGAACACCTTGTCCGGTGCGTCGAGGCTGTCGGACCCCTCGAAGGCTATGTTGTTCAGCTTCAGCGCGCCGACGGCGCGTTCGATCGACTTGGTATGGTCGACCAGCGCGTCGATTGCCGCCTGCACGGTAGCATTGCCTTCGGTGTTGCCCTCGGCGATCTGCTGGTCGTAGGCCTCGCCGGCCACTTCCCGCGCCTTGATCGCCTCCATCTTGGCGACCGAGACATCGAGCTTGTCGGACAGTTCCTTGTCGATCGCCGGATCGGCCGCCTTGACCATATCGTGCACCGACGGGCCTGAAACGACGGTGCCGTCGATGCGCGTGTAGCTGGCGAGATAGGCGGCGCGGATGCCGATGGCGTCATAGAGATACGAGTTGTAGGTATTATCCGAGAAGCAGTCGTGCTCCTCTTCGGGATCGTGCAGCAGCAGGCCGAGTTTCATGCGCTCCCCGGCCAGTTCGCCGTAGGACAGCGAGCCCATGCCGGTGAAAATCACCGAGATAGCGGTGTTCGGCTGGCCATCGACGAGGTTCTTGCGGGCGGCGCCGTCTTCCTTCCAGTTGCCGACCATCTCCTGCAGGTCGGAGACCAGAAGATCGCTGGCCGACTTCAGATACTCGGCCCGGCGATCGCAATTGCCGCCGGTGCAGTTCTTGAGGTCGTAGTCGGTGTACGGACGCTCGCCGGCGCCCGGGCCGGTGCCGTGCAAATCCTGGCCCCAGAGCAGGAATTCGATGGCGTGATAACCGGTGGCGACATTGGCCTCGATGCCGCCGGCCTCCTGCAGCGTGCCGGCGAGGAACTCCGGCGAAAGCTTCGAGGCGTCGACCTTCTTGCCGTCGATCTCGATGTCCTTGTTGGCGATGACATTGGCGGTGTAGAGCGCGTTGGCGTCGGACTCGGTGCCGTAGCTCTTGGCGACGTAGTCGATCAGGCCTTCGTCGAGCGGCCAGGAGTTCACCTTGCCTTCCCAGTCGTCGACGATCTTGTTGCCGAAGCGGTAGACCTCGGTCTGCTGGTAGGGCACGCGCGACGCCTTCCAGGCATCGCGGGCGGCATTCAGCGTGTCCGCCGACGGGTTGGCAAGCAGCGCGTCGACAGCCTTGTCGAGCGCCTGCGCCGTGGTCAGCGAATCCTCGTACTTGGCCAGCGCGATGTCGGAATAGGTCTTGATGACCGCCTTGGCATCGATCTCCGCCGCCTTGGCCGGCAGGATGAAAACCGCCGCCGTCAACATAGCCGTGGCACCGATCGCAGCCAGTCTGCCGCCATATCGCGCTGTCATCATCAGTCTCCAGTTCAAAGGGGATTCGGTAAAAGGCGCGCGTGCCAAACGGTGCCGGGACATAGGCATGCCGTAGGACACCACAGATGCCGCGCCGCTCTGCGGCTCACGGGAGAAAGACACCAAATGCCTCCAATCGAACGGGTTCAAGGCCCAAACATCAAAGGGATGCGCTGACGCGCGAGCCTCCATAAAACGATCGCGAGGCCGGAAGTCAACTGGTGAACCCTAGAAAATTCAATTGAAACAACAGTTTAGAATTATTCTAAACTAGCACTATCAACTTTAAATCGTAGCCAGCAGCCAAGGTGAGAGACGCCGCGATTGACAAGCGACCGTTCCGGGTGCGACCCGGACCGGGGCTCTTGCGACGGCGGCAGACAATCGCCATCTGGCGGAACGGCTCACAATCAAAGCATGATGTCGTCCGAAAACCGCTTCACACTTTTCGGCATCATGCTCCAGATTTGAAACAGGAATTCGGGTTGCGATGAAGAACGGGGTCGTCATTGTCGGTGCGGGTCATGCGGGCGTGCAAGCGGCCGCCAGCCTGCGCGAGGAAGGCTATGACGGGCCTGTCATACTGATCGGCGACGAAACCGATCTGCCCTATCACAAGCCGCCGCTGTCGAAGACCTTCATCAAGGACGCCGATGCCAAGCCGCAACCCTTGCGCGGCGAGGCCTTTTACACCGGCAGCGCCATCGACTTCAGGCCGGGCATCCGAATAGACAGCCTCGATACGGCAGGCCGCAAGCTGGACATAGCGGGCGGCGGCGTGCTGCCGTTCGACCGGCTCATCCTGGCCACCGGTTCGCGGCCGCGGCTTCTGCCGCTGCCGGGCGCCGACCTCTCGGGCGTGCTGTCGCTGCGCTCGATCGCCGATGCGCGGCTGATCCGCGCGCTCAGCGCCCAAAGCGAAGACGTGGTCATCCTCGGCGGCGGCTTCATCGGGCTGGAGATCGCGGCAACGCTGAGGGCCGCCGGCCGCAACGTCACCCTGGTCGAGGCTGTCGACCGGCTGCTTGGCCGCGCCGTGGCGCCGGTGGTGGCGAGCCATGTCCGCCAACGGCTGGAGGCGATCGGCGTGCGTATCCTCACCGGCACCACCATTGCCAGGCTGGAAGGGGAAAACGGCCATGTCTGCGCTGCCATCACCTCCACCGGCGAAAGGCTGCCCGCGCGCATGGTCATCGTCGGCATCGGCGCCGTGCCGAATGTCGAACTTGCGCAGGCTGCCGGACTGACTGTCGCCAATGGCATCCGCGTCGACCAACAGATGCGCACCTCAGTGCCTGATATTCTGGCCATCGGCGACGCCGCTTCCTACCGCCACTGGTCGACCGGCGGCGACGTGCGGCTGGAATCGGTGCAGAACGCCACCGACCAGGCGCGGCTTGCCGCACGCACGATCGCCGGCCATACGGACGCCTATGCGGCGGTGCCGTGGTTCTGGTCTGACATCGGCGACATGAAACTGCAGATGGTCGGGCTGACCTCGGGCGGCGACAGCCATGTCGTGCTGGGCGACCTCGCTGAGAACAAGTTCTCGATCTACCACTATGCTGGAAGCCGGCTGCTCGGCATCGAATCCGTCAACAGGCCGGGCGACCATATGCTGGGCCGCAAGATGCTCGGGGCCGGGTTTTCGCCGATGGCGCAGACGATTGCTGAGGGACCTGACGGGCTGAAGGCTGCACTGGCAGCGTTCCAGCAGGATGAGCCGGCACGGGCTGCGGGCTAGACGCACTTACCCTCCCCCTTGTGGGGAGGGTCGCTGCGAAGCAGCGGGGTTGGGGTCGGCGCGAGGCCCCCCACCCGGACCTGCGGTCCGACCTCCCCACAAGGGGGAGGTAGGGTTTGCGCTAGGCAGCGCAGACTTCGCGGATCGAGCTTTCCAGAATGTCGAGCGCCTCGTTCATGACATTGTCCTGGATGGTGATCGGAGCCAGGAAACGGATGACGTTGCCGTAGACGCCGCAGGTCAGCAGGATCAGCCCCTTGTCGAGCGCCTTCAGCCGGATCGCATTGGCGATCTCGGCCGACGGCAGGCCCTTCTTGACGTCGTTGAACTCGACCGCGTTCATGAAGCCGAGACCCCTGATGTCGACAATCTCGGGCACATCGTCGCGGATCGACTGCAGCCGCTGTTTCAGCCGGGCGCCCAGCGTATTGGCGCGGTCGCACAGCTTTTCGTCCTCGATTACGTCGAGCACGGCGTGTGCTGCGGCGACACCGATCGGGCTGCCGCCATAGGTGCCGCCGAGCCCGCCAGGACCGGGCGCATCCATGATCTCGGCGCGGCCGGTGACCGCCGCCAGCGGGAAGCCGCCGGCCAGGCTTTTCGCCATGGTGGTAATGTCGGCCGCGACCTCATGATGATCCATGGCGAACATCTTGCCGGTGCGGGCAAAGCCGGTCTGCACCTCATCGGCGATCAGCAGCATGCCGTGCTGGTCGCAGAGCTTGCGCAGCGCCGTCAGGAATTCGCGCGGCGCGTCGTAGAAGCCGCCCTCGCCCTGGACCGGCTCGATGATGATGGCGGCAACGCGAGCCGGATCGACATCGGCCTTGAACAGTTTGTCGAGTGCGGCCAGCGAATCGGCTGTAGACACGCCGTGCAGCGGCACCGGAAACGGCGCGTGGTAGACGTCGCCCGGCATGGCGCCGAAGCCGACCTTGTAGGGCACGACCTTGCCGGTCAGCGCCATGCCCATGAAGGTGCGGCCGTGGAAGCCGCCGGCAAAGGCGATGACGGCTTGGCGGCCAGTGGCGTTGCGGGCGATCTTGATGGCGTTCTCGACGGCTTCAGCACCCGTAGTGACGAAGATGGTCTTCTTCTCGAACTTGCCGGGCAGCATGCCGTTCAGCCGTTCGGCCAGCCTGACATAGCTCTCATAGGGCACGACCTGGTGGCAGGTATGGGTGAAGCGGTCGAGCTGTGCCTTGACCGCCTCGATCACCCTGGGATGGCGGTGGCCGGTGTTGACGACGGCGATACCGGAGGAGAAATCGATGTATCGGCGGCCTTCTACATCCCAGATCTCCGAATTCTCGGCGCGGTCGGCATAGATCTGCGTCGTCATGCCGACGCCGCGCGAGATCGACTGGTTCTTGCGCTCGGAAATGGCTGCGTTCTTCATTTCGTCCCTCATCGGGCCGACGCCCGTTCTCGTTAGATGAATGCCAAGGCCTCTTCTGACCTTATTTCACGTTTTCCTCAAGTTGGCACCGCCGCCGGGCGATTGGGCCTGTCGTCGATGCGGGCCACTTCGACAGACCGGTCTTAACCAGCCGACCGATACACGTACGGGGCAGTCCGTGACAGCTCACCCGTCACCGGGAACGGCGAAGCGATCCCGCTCGCGGCAGTGGCGACTTCCGCTACGACCTCGAACAGCCGACGGTGTGGCGGCGCAACCGCATCCCGACGATCACCGTTCGCGCAGGCCTCGTTGGTGACGTGCTGCCGGCCACCGTGGTCAACGAATTGAAGCCGTCGGTCGACGCCTTCATCGCCAAACTGCCGCCCGCTATTCCGTTGCAACCGCCGGCTCGGTCGAAGAAAGCGCAAAAAGCCGCAGCGGTGGTGCCGCTGATGCTGTTCGTGATGGCGACCATCCTGATGATCCAGTTGCAAAGTTTTCAGCGCCTGTTCCTGGTGGTGGCGGTGGCGCCGCTCGGCCTGATCGGCGTGGTCGCGGCCCTGGTGCCGAGCGGCGCACCGCTCGGCTTCGTCGCCATTCTGGGCGTCCTGGCGCTGATCGGCATCCTGATCCGCAACTCAGGTTATCCTGATCGTGCAGATCGAGGATCTGATGGCCGAGGGCCAAGACCGCTGGGAAGCCGTATCGAAGCAACCGAGCACCGCATGCGGCCGATCGCGCTGACGGCCGCGGCCGCCAGCCTGGCGCTGATCCCGATCGCGCGCGAAGTGTTCCGGGGCCCGATGGCATACGCCATGATGGGCGGCATCATCGCCGGCGATCACGCTGCTGTTCCTGCCGGCGCTTTATGTGACGTGGTTCAGGATCAAGGAGCCTAAGCAGGGGGACGAACCATCTGTTCCAGAGAACGGCGAACTGGCGCAAAGCTCGACTTAGCCCTGCTGCATCACTCGTTGTCGTTGGAGGGTACAGGGAGTGATTTAGCGCGCTGCCAGGGCGACAATTTTGAAGTGCGCCAAGCATGCCAGCCTTTTGGCAAATCGGCCAATTCCAGCATGCTCTCATCCCGCTGAACCACATTCTGGAGGCTGACGAGCATTATCTCGGGTTCATCTCGATTTTGCTTGTCGCTGCTATGAAATTGCCAACTGCCACCCTCATCGTTGTGGTTATCGTCGTCATCAGCTTCGTGCACAACGTATGCGATCCAGTCACCACGTTTAAATATGCTTCTGTCCGACAACACCGCGACATTGGGTGGGTCTTCGAACGTCCATTCCGCCATAGGAAACCCCAGATTCAAGCGGTCCGCACAAACCCCTCGCTCGCCCTCAACAGATTGCGCGTATAATCCTTCTCTACGCGATGCCCGATCAGCTGGCTCGCGGTGAGATTTTCCACCGCTTCGCCGTTCTGCATCACCATCAGGCGCTCGCACATATGGGTGATGATGGCGAGGTCGTGGCTGACCATCAGGAAGGTCAGCTTGCGCCAACGGCGAACCTCTTCCAGCAGGTTGAGCACTTCGGCCTGCACCGAAGCGTCGAGCGCCGAGGTTGGTTCGTCGAGCAGCAGGATCGACGGTTCGAGGATGAGCGCCCGCGCGATCGCCACGCGCTGACGCTGACCGCCGGAGAGCTGGTGCGCGTAGCGGAAACGGAAACCGTTGCCTAATCCGACCTCGTCGAGGGCGCGCTGGATGCGTTGCTCGCCATCGGCAAAGCCGTGAATGGCGAGCGGTTCCTGTAGCAGGCGGTCGACGGTCTGACGCGGGTGCAGCGAACCATACGGGTCCTGGAAGACCATCTGCACTTCGCGATAAAAAGCCTTGTCGCGGCGCGCTCCCAGCGTCTTGCCATTGACCGTGATAGTACCGGATGCGACAGGCACCAGGCCGGCAATGGCTTTGAGCAGCGTCGACTTGCCGGAACCGCTCTCGCCGACCAGGCCGAAGGATTCGCCAGACTTCACCTCGAGGTTCGCCCCTTTCAGCGCGCGAAAACGGTCGAACACCACCTCCAGCCCTTCAATCAAAATGGCTGGCGTCATGCCGCCCACTCCGGCTTGCGGTCGAGCACCGGCAGCGGGTGGCGTTCGTAACCGATCCTGGGCATGCAGTTGAGCAGGCCGCGCGTGTAGGGATGCTGGGCGTCGCGCAGCTCCGACGCCTTGAGCTGCTCGACCACCTTGCCGGCATACATGACGATGACGCGGTCGCAGAAGGAGGCGACCAGCCGCAGATCGTGCGAGATGAAGATCAGGCCCATGCCGCGCTCACTGACCAAGCGGTCGAGGATGCCGAGCACATCGAGCTGCACGGTGACGTCGAGCGCCGAGGTCGGCTCGTCGGCGATCATCAGTTCCGGTCCGGCGATCAGCATCATTGCGATCATGGCGCGCTGGCCCATCCCGCCGGACACCTCGTGCGGATGCAGGTCGAAGACACGCGAGGGATCGCGGATCTGCACAGCTTCCAGCATGGCCAGCGCCCGCTCGCGCGCTTCGGCCTTGGAGACCTTTTCATGCGTGCGCAGCGTCTCGACGATCTGGCGGCCGATGCTCATCACCGGGTCGAGCGAATATTTCGGATCCTGCAGGATCATGGCGATGCGTTTGCCGCGCAGCGCCCGGCGCTGACGGGCCGGTATGGCCAGAAGGTCGATGCCGTCGAGGGCGAGCTTCTTGGCCGACACTAGCGCCTGCGGCGGCGTCAGGCCCATGATGGCGCGGCCGGTCTGCGACTTGCCGGAGCCGCTTTCGCCGACAATGCCCAGCCGCTCTCGGCCAAGCGAAAAAGTGACGCCGCGCACCGCCTGGATGAGGCCGGTCCGAGTCGGGAAGGTGACGCGCAGGTCGTCGACATCGAGAAGTGCACCGCTCATTGGTCACCACTCATTGGTCGCCACTCCGGGGATCGAGCGCATCGCGCAGGCCGTCGCCAAGCAGGTTGAAGCCGAGGCTGACGATGAGGATGGCGAAGCCCGGCGCGCCGGCCACCCACCATTGGTCGAGCACGAAGCGGCGGCCGGACGCGATCATCGTGCCCCATTCCGGCAGCGGCGGCTGGGCGCCCAGGCCGAGGAAGCCGAGGCCGGCGGCGGTGAGGATGATGCCGGCCATATCGAGCGTCACCCGGATGATGAGCGAAGAGATGCAGAGCGGCATGATGTGGCGCAGCACGATGCGGAACGGAGAGGCGCCCATCAATTGCACCGCCTTGATGTAATCCGAATTGCGCACGGTCATCGTCTCGGCCCGCGCAATTCGGGCGTAAGGCGGCCACGAGGTGATGGCGATGGCCAGCACCGCGTTTTCGATGCCGGGGCCAAGGGCCGCGACAAAGGCCAGTGCCAGGATCAGCTTGGGGAAGGCGAGGAAGATGTCGGTAATGCGCATCAGAATGGCATCGGTCCAGCCGCCGGCATAGCCGGCGACGGTGCCGACCAAAAGGCCGATGGGGGCTGCGATGACAGCGACAAGAATGACGACATAGAGGGTCCAGCGCGAGCCAAAAAGAATGCGCGAATAGATATCGCGGCCGAGATCGTCGGTGCCGAACCAATGCGCCGCACTCGGCGCCAAAAGCCGGGCATTCTTGAGTTCGCCGATAGTCGGCGAATAGGGCGCCAGCACATCGGCAAGGGCGGCGACCAGCAGCAGCGCGATGATGATGAGCAGGCCGAGAAACGCCAGCCGGTTGGCGGAAAAGCGCCGCCAAGCGACGTAGGCGCGGCCGAGCCGTGCCTGCATGCGCGAGGCCGGCCGATCACTGAGCAGCCAATCGCGGCGCGTTTGGATTGCTTCGGCGCTCATCCTGTCTTCGTCCTCGGATCGAGCACCTTGTAGAGAACGTCGGACAGGAGATTGATGCCGATGAACACCGAACCGATGACGATGGTGCCGCCGAGCACGGCGTTCATGTCGGCGTTCTGCAGCGAATTGGTGATGTAGAGGCCGATGCCGGGCCAGGAGAACACCGTCTCGGTCAGCACCGAACCTTCGAGCAGCCCGGCATAGGACAGCGCGATCACCGTGACCATCGGCACCGCGGCGTTGCGCAGCGCATGGCCCCAGATGATTCGCGTTTCAGACAGGCCCTTGGCGCGCGCGGCGACGATGTATTCCTGCGACAGCTCATTCAGCATGAAGGAGCGCGTCATTCGGCTGATATAGGCGAGCGAGAAATAGCCCAGCAGCCCTGCCGGCAGGATGATGTGGCGGTAAGCGTCGTAGAAGACATCCCACTGGCCCTGCAGCGCGGCGTCGAGCAGGTAGAAGCCGGTGATCGGTGTGAATGTGTACTCGTAGACGATGTCGAGGCGGCCGGGAAAAGCCACCCATTGGAGCTTGGCGTAGAACAGGACAAGCCCCAAAAGCCCGATCCAGAAGATAGGCACGGAATAGCCAATCAGGCCGACAATGCGAACGATCTGGTCGATGAGACTGCCGCGTTTTACCGCTGCCAGCACGCCGAGCGGCACGCCGATCAACGAGCCTATCAGAGTGCCCAAAGTCGCCAGTTCGATCGTTGCCGGAAAGGCACGGCGGATGTCGGTCATCACAGGATTGGTGGTCAGCACAGAGGTGCCGAAATCGCCGTTCAGCGCATGCTTGAGATAGATATAGAATTGCTCGATCAACGGCAGGTCGAGCCCCATCTCGCGGCGGGTGCGCTCGACGACATTGGCCGGTGCGCGGTCGCCGAGCACCGCCAGCACCGGATCAATCGGGATGACGCGGCCGATGAAAAAGGTCACCGCGAGGAGGCCGAGATAGGTGGTGACGGCGATGACCAGGAAGCGGCCGATGGCCAATAAAATAGCGACGGCGCGGGCGCTTCCCTGCCCCGCCGTCGCCTGGTTTTCAATCGCGCTCATCAGGGCGCGTCCGCCGGCGCTATTCCTTGGAGACCGGGCCGACGAAGTTGGTGTCGAAGCTCGGACCGAGGGCAAAGCCTTTCAGGTTTTTGCGCAGGCCTGCCACTTCCAACTGCTGGTGGATGATGACGAAGGGGCCGGTGTCGAGGATCGTCTTTTCAAGGCTCTTGTACATATCGGCGCGCTTGCCGGCATCCTTCTCCAGCAAGGCTGCTTCGGTCTGCTTTGTCAGGTCCGGGATGTCCCAGGCATTGCGCCAGGCCAGCGTCTTGGTCTTGCCTTCATCCGAATTGTCCGGGTTTGAGGCAAAGGTCTGGGCGTTGGAGTTCGGATCGAAATAGTCCTGGCCCCACTGGCCGATATAGATGTCATGATTGCGGGCGCGGTATTTGGTCAGCGTCTGCTTGCCGTCGCCGGGGATAATTTCCAGCTTGATGCCGGCCTGGCCAAGCGTCTGCTGGATCGATTCCGCCATGCCGGTGGTCGGCTGTCCCGTGCGTACATCCATGGTTACGCTGAAGCCGTCGGCCAGGCCGGCCTTGGTCAGCAGTTCTTTGGCCTTGGCGACGTCGAACTTGAACGGATTTTCGTCCAGTTCGCCCAGCACGCCCTTGGGCAGGAAGGTCTGGTGAATCTCGCCAATGCCCTTGAGGATGGTCGTGCTCAGCGCATCGTAGTCCACCAGATATTTGAACGCCTGGCGAACCTCGGGCTTGGCGAGGTTCGGATTCTTCTGGTTGAGACTGATGTAATAGACCGTGCCCTTCGGCGCGCTGGTCGTGGTGAGATCGGCATTCTTGGCGATGGCGTCGAGATCGTTCGGCTCGAGGTTGCGGGCAACGTCGATGTCGCCTGCTTCGAGCGCCAGGCGCTGTGCCGAGCTTTCCTTCATGTTGCGGTAGATGACGCGGGCGAGCTTGGCCTTCTCGCCATTGTAATTGTCGTTGCGCTCGAGCACGACGACCTCATTGGCCCGCCATTCGCGCAGCTTGTAGGCGCCGGAGCCGGCATAACCGGTCTTCAGGAAGGCGTTGCCGAAATCGTTGTCCCATTTGTAGTCGGCACTCGGCGTCACCGCGGCGACATGTTCCTTGACCAGTTTTGCGTCGACGACCGAAGCGACCGTTGCCGATAGGCAGTTTAACACGAAGCTCGGCGCATAGGCCTTGTCGACGGTGAACTGGAAGGTGGTATCGTCGACGGCCTTGGCCTTGTCGGCAACATTGTCGCCGCTGATGCCGAACTGGTTGATGATGAATGCCGGCGGCTTGTCCAGCTTGATGGCGCGCTCGAAGGAATAGGCGACATCGGCGGCGGTCAGTGGATTGCCCGAAGCGAACTTTAGGCCGGGCTTGAGCTTGAACGTATAGACCAGACCGTCGTCGGAAACGGTCCAGCTCTCGGCAAGGTCGCCCTTGACCTTGGAGGTGTCGCTGAGGTCGAGGCGGACCAGTAGATCATAGGTGTTGCCGGTGACTTCGGCAGTCGACAGTTCGAACGCCTCGCCCGGATCCATGGAGATGATGTCGTCGATGGCGAAACCTTCGACCAGCGTGTCGGCGGGCGTCACGGCGAAGGCGGGCGCAACGCCAATGAGCAGAGCGGACATGGCAGCACCTGCGAGCCAGACGCGCGAACGTAGAGCAAACTTTTCCATCATCATGATGATTGTTCCCTGTTTTGTTGATTGTTGACCCCGAGTTCCCGGCTCAGGGCTGCAGTAATCTTTTTCGCGGCCGGAGGACGACCGTTAGACCCATACCGTGTTGATTTTTTTCCAGTTGGTCAACACCCTATCCGGCAGCCCTCCAACCGGCAACGGGCATTTTGCGAGCCGGCATACTGGACCGGAATATGCTGTGCGCGTCGAAGCATGGGCGAGCCAATTGCAGCCGCCGATGGGGAAAAATCTGCTCTTTTCGGTGTTACTTGATGGCAGCAACCAGATCGGCGTCGGGGAAGCAGGTGGCGGGGCGGCCGTTCTTTTCCTGCCAGCTGCCGATCGAGCGGCGGGTCTTGAAGCCGGGCAGGCCGTCGGCGCTGCCGACATCGTAGCCCTTGGCCTCCAGCGCCTGTTGAAGCGCGGCGATGTCGGAACGATGCAGGCCGCCGACCGCACCCCAGCTGCCGACGAAATCAGCATCGCCATGGGCGATGCGGTCAGCGCCATGGCCGATGAACAGGGCGTAGAGGTCGCTGGTGTTGTATTGCTTCAACACGTAAAAATTCGGCGTGGCGATGAAGGCCGGACCGCTGCGTCCGGCCGGCATCAAAAGGAACCCTTCCGCCTTCAGTTCGTTGGCCGGAAAGGCTTTGCCGCCGACGCGGCTGATTCCCATCGCCGCCCAGGCTGAGATCTTCTTGCCCTGGTCGGGACCTTCGAGCGAGCAGGAAACGCTTTCCGGAACCGTCACCTCGAAGCCCCAGCCACGCCCCTTCACCCAGCCATAGTGGACGAGATAGTTGGCGATCGAGGCCAGCACATCAGGCGTCGAATTCCAGATGTCGGGGTGGCCGTCGCCGTCGTAGTCGACGGCGTGCTTCAGGAACGAGGTCGGCATGAATTGCGGCTGGCCGAGCGCGCCGGCCCAGGATGATTTCATGGCGCCGACCGGCGCCAACCCATGCTCGACGATCTCGAGCGCCGCCAGCACCTCGGTGCGGGAGAAGTCCTTCTTGGTCGACATGAATGCCTTGGTGCCGAGCACCTCGAAGGCGTCGTAGGGCATTTTCGCCGCGCCGAAGCCGGTCTCGCGACCCCAGATCGCCAATAGTATCTCGCCCGGGACACCGTAGCGCTTTTCGATCGCAGCCAGCGTCTTGGCGTTGGCCGCCTCGCGCGTGCGCCCACCTGACGTGACGGCGCGCACCGTCTTTTCGGCGAAATAGGCGCCGGGCGAACCGAACTCGGCCTGATGCTGTTTTTGCGGCGTGTTGGGCTTTTCGCCGGGCAGAACGAGGTCGGGCAGTTTGAGGTTCGGCTTCACGCCGTCGAAAGCGGCGTCGAAGGTGGACTTGGAGATGCCTTTGGTCTGGGCTTCCGGCCAGAGATCGGTTTGCAGCCAGGCGCGGAACTGGTCGTCGATTTTGGCCGCGGAGGCTGGGGCTACAAGAAGCAGGGCAACAAGGGATGCGAGAAGCGCAACGAGCGCCAATCCGAAAGATCCGCGTTCTGTCGCGCCCCCCTCTGTCCTGCCGGACATCTCCCCCTCAAGGGGGGAGATTGGCTGTCGCTTCGGTTTTCGCCAACCACCAGCGTTGAAAGAAGAATGCCGCCCGAGAAGCTGCTGATCTCCCCCCTTGAGGGGGAGATGTCCGGGAGGACAGAGGGGGGTGTTTGGCGCAAACCTCGAAGAATGCGAAGCTTTCATGTCGCACATCCTGCCCGCCAATTGCGTCAAAACGCCGTCCGCGAGCGCAAGGCCGCCGCCAGCGTCCCCTCATCCAGATAGTCGAGTTCGCCGCCGACCGGCACGCCATGCGCAAGCCTGGTGACCTTGATCTCGAAACCCGAGAGCTGGTCGGTGAGATAATGCGCCGTCGTCTGGCCCTCGACCGTGGCGTTGACGGCGAGGATCACCTCCTTCACCTCGCCGCCGGCGACGCGGTCGACCAGCGAGCGGACATTGAGCTGGTCGGGGCCGATGCCGTCGAGCGGCGACAGCGTGCCGCCGAGCACGTGGTAGCGCACATTCATGGCCGCCGCCCGCTCCAGCGCCCAGAGGTCGGAGACATCCTCGACGACGATCAGCGTCGAGGCATCGCGGCGCGGATCGGTGCAGATCATGCAAGGGTCGGAGGTATCGACATTGCCGCAGATCGTGCAGATGCGCACCTTGTCGGCGGCTTCAGCCATGGCGGCGGCGAGCGGCGACAAAAGCTGCTCCTTCTTCTTGATGAGGTGCAGTGCCGCACGCCTGGCCGAACGCGGCCCTAGCCCCGGCACCTTGGCCAGGAGCTGGATCAGGCGTTCGATCTCGGGACCGGCGATTCGCTTCGACATCGCACTGATCTAGGATTTTTCCGCGCGCTTTGAAACATGCCGCATACGCACCGAGCCCGCCATGCTGCCATGGCGGGCTTGGAAACTGTTTTAGGCGTCAGTAAGCTGACGCTGGCCGGGTCTGGTCGATAATCATCGCGCCGATAGCATCGGTATTCTCAGGCGTCGACTGGAAGCCCATTGACGCTTCCTGCGTTGCCGATGGAACCGAGGTGATGTAGCGGGCGTTCAGCGTGCCGCCGAAACGCGAGGCATCGGGCTCGGCCATCGGCTCCTGCATCGCCACCTCCGTCTGCTTGGCGGCGATGCGGGCGCTCTTGGCGGGCGCCGCGGAAGCCGTCACATAGGTCTGCTCGGCCGGGGCACGTGTCGCCTTGGCTGCGCGAACCGCCGCGGCCTGCTTGGCCGGATCTGGACGGACAATGGTCTTCACCACCGGCTCGGCGTAGGCAACCTGCAACGGCGCTTCAGGCACAGGCGCGCGCGGCTGCGCCGAGGCAACCATGGTCGTGGATTCATCCGGCAGCGGCTGCCAGTTGCGACCGCGCTTCTCGTAGAAGGCGTTGCCGCCGGCAACCATGGTGTAATGCATGTTCTTGTAGGGGAACCTCAGGCCGGCGGTGTGGAAGTACATCGTGTTCTTCAGCTTGGCCTTGCGCTCGCCCTTGAGCACCGCATCGGCGGCCTCCTCGACATCGGGCATCGCTTTCGAATTCATCGCCCGCGTCATCACGCCGGGCGCGAACTGGCCCGGTTCGCCAACCACTTGGCAAATGGTGCTGCCATGATTGCCGGAGCGCAGCCGGTTCATCACCACCGTGCCGACGGCGATCATGCCGTCACGGCTCGAGCGGTTGGACTCGAAGAACATCGCCCGCTCCAGGCATTCCTTCTCCTTCGGCGTGTTGCGGTAGGCGCGCGTCGAAAGGAAGCTGGGCGTGATGGCGTCGGTCAGGCTGGCGACCGACAGGCCGTGCGAAGACGTGGTCTGGCTACAACCCGCCAGGAACATAGGGGAGAAGATGATGCCGAGCAGAAGCGGCGTCTTCCATCGCGTCGCGATCAACAAAAATGCCTCATTGTCCAGATGCCAGCCCGCCCCGAGATGTGGCAAGAATGAGACTCTTAAAGGCAAAAAGATGGCTAAAGGATTAGCTTTCGTGCAGCATAGGTAAAACTTTATAAATGCCCGGATATGTCCGCGTGAGCAAAGCCGGAGAAAGTCTTAACAACAGCCTCCGCAGCCGATTTCCCTTCATAATCAATTAACTGGTTGGAGCCGGCTCAGAACGGCAATTTCATTCCGGGCGGGATCGGCAAGCCTGCCGTCAGCGCCTTGGTCTTCTCCTGCATAATCTGCTCGACCTTATTTTTGGCGTCATTGTGAGCGGCCAGCAGCAGGTCTTCGAGAATCTCGACCTCGTCCTCCTTGAACAGCGACGGATCGATCTTCAGCGACTTCATTTCGAACTTGCCGGTCAGCGTGACATTGACCAGCCCGCCGCCCGCCTGCCCGCTTGCTTCAATCGTCGCGATCTCGTCCTGCATGGCCTGGAACTTGGCCTGCATTTCCTTCGCCTTGCCCATCAGGCCGAGAAGATCTTTCATGGTCGGGTCCTTTGCGGATTCGTACTATGGTCAGGTTTCGTCGTCGTCGGACGGCGGCTCGACCGGCGCTTCGGCCTTGTCGGTGTCGACTTCCGGCGCGTCGGGAATGCGCACGTCGATGATCTTGGCGCCGGGAAAGCGCGCGAGGATGGCGGCCACCGCCGGATCGCTTTTCGCGTCGGAGAAAGCGGTCTCGCGCCTGGTCGATTCCATCTCGGCTAACGTCTGGCCGCCCTCTTCCTTCGACAATGACACCAGCCAGTTGCGGCCGGTCCAGGCCCGCAGCTTCGTCGTCAAGTCGTTGAGCAGCATCTTGGGCGCATCGGCGGTCAGGCCGACGTCAATACGGCCGGGCTCGATGCGCACCAGGCGAATACAGCTCTTGACCAGCACCTTGAAGGCGATGTCACGCTGCGCGTCGGCAAGAGCGACAATATCGGCCAGCGATTTCAGCGGCGGCGATTGCGGCTCGACGACCGGCTGCGGAGGCGCGACAAAGGCGACCGGGGGCGCGTCGACCAATCGCATGGTTTGCGCACCGGCTGGCCCGGACGGCATCCGGGTCTGCGCTACCGCGCTGGCGCCGCCGCCATTGCCGGCATTTACCGGCGCACCATTCGGGCGTGACGCACCACCGGACGCCGGAGCGCCGCTCTCCAGAGATTTCAGCGCCTCGTCCAGCGTCGGCAGGTCGGCGGCATGCGCCAGCCGGATCAGCACCATCTCGCCGGCGCAGACCGGTCGGTTGGACGACTGCACCTCGGGAATGCCTTTCAAGAGCATCTGCCAGGTTCGCGACAGAACCTTGACCGACAGCATGCTGGCGAAGTCGGCGCCGCGGCGGCGCTCATCCTCGGACAGGGAAGCGTCGTCGGCAGCCGTCGGCACGAAGCGCAGCCGGGTGACGAGGTGGTTGAATTCGGCCAGATCGGTCAGCACGGCAGCCGGATCGGCGCCGGTGTCGTACTGGTTGCGGAATTCGGCAAGGGCGGCCGCCACATCGCCCTTCATGACATGTTCGAACAGGTCGACGATGCGGGCGCGGTCGGCGAGACCCAGCATGTCGCGCACCGCTTCGGCGCTGACGGCGCCGCCGCCATGGGCGATTGCCTGGTCGAGAATGGAGAGCGAATCGCGGGCCGAGCCTTCGGCGGCGCGCGCGATCATCGCTAGCGCGTCGTCGTCTACCGATATGCCTTCCTTGCCGGCAATGGAGGCGAGATGCGCGACCAACGCGCCGGCATCGATGCGTCTCAGGTCGAAACGCTGGCAGCGCGACAGCACGGTGATCGGCACTTTGCGGATTTCGGTGGTGGCAAAGATGAATTTGACGTGCGGGGGCGGCTCTTCCAGCGTCTTCAACAGGCCGTTGAAGGCCTGGGTGGAGAGCATGTGCACTTCGTCGATGATGTAGACTTTGTAGCGCGCCGACACCGGGGCATAGCGCACGCGCTCGATAATGTCCCTGATGTCGTCGATGCCGGTATGCGACGCGGCGTCCATCTCGATGACGTCGACATGGCGGCCTTCCATGATCGCCTGGCAGTGCTCGCCCAGGAGGGCGAGGTCGACCGAGGGATGGTCGACCGTCGGCGTCTTGTAGTTGAGCGCGCGCGCCAGGATGCGCGCCGTCGTGGTCTTACCGACGCCGCGCACGCCGGTCAGCATCCAGGCCTGGGCGATGCGGCCTGTGGAGAAAGCGTTGGTCAAAGTGCGGACCATCGGCTCCTGGCCGATCAGTTCGGAGAAATTCGACGGACGATATTTGCGCGCCAGCACGCGATAGGCGACGGCCTTTTGCTTCTCCAGGTTTTCGGGGTCCGAATTTCCGGCTTCGCTCATTCGCCCGTAAAGCTCCAAAAGGCCGCGTCTCAGCGTAGCCGATTCCTGCTAGATCGTTTCACCGTTTTCTGAAACGGCAAACCGCTCTACCCTTTGCTTTAACGCAATTCCGGACGGGAAACCGCTCACACTTTCCCTGGAATTGCTCCAATAGTCTCGCCCGCGCTGCAATGCGTCGTCAATGTCGCGAGAGGGGCCGATGAGGTGGGAGGCTGGAACAATGACCCGTTCCGGGCTCGTTAGGGCTGCTTCCTTCCGGACCTGACCCGGTTGGCGAGTGGATCGTCCACCACCAACCTCCCGCGTTCCATATCGGCAATTCAGCGATCAAATGCAAGGGTGCATTGAGAATCGGATGCCCGTGAACTCCGCCGCTCAATGAATCGCTTGCAGCCCCCGTGCAGCCGCTCTAGCGTCATGAGTTTGGGAATAATGCGAGAAGCGCAAGGGAAACGCCAATGCTACCGGGCCTCAAGGCCGGATTCACGCTCGACTCCAGGTTGGAGGCGGATAGCGAGCAGCTGATGTGGCTCGGCCTGTGCGAGCTCAGGGTGATGAACGATAGCCGCTGGCCATGGCTTATCCTGGTGCCGCAGCGGCCGGGGGCCGAAGAAATCCACGACATGACGCCGCTCGACCAGGCGATGTTGACCTTCGAGACCAACATGGTGGCGCAGGCGCTGAAAAGAACCACGGGCTGCACCAAGATCAACACCGGCGCGCTCGGCAACATCGTTCGGCAATTGCATGTCCACGTCATCGCCCGCTCGGAAGGCGATCCGGGCTGGCCGGGGCCGGTGTGGGGGCACGGCATGCGCGAGCCCTATGAGCGTTCAGGCATCCGCCAGTTTGCGCAACAGATCAAGGCGGCGCTATAAGCCGCCTGTGTCCATTCCTAGACGTTCGAGCTTCCATGACCTTTCGCCTTTTTGACGCGCCCTTGCGCGAACCGAGCCAGTTCGTCGGTTTCGCCGGAAACACGATTGATCGGCAATCCGAGAACCGCGCCGACGATTCCGTCGAAAAGGCGTTGGCCGATCCCTCGGCACGTCTTTTGCCGATGCATGGCGGACGGCTGTATCTGAAATTGCACGATGGCAGCTTCGACCCTTGGTTCGATCTGGCTGAGAGCCAGAAGCTGCAGCCATCACTCGCACAAGGCGTGCTGCTTGGCTTTGCCGAGAGCGGCCCGGTACTTGCCGTGCCGGTCGGCCTCGATCCCGAACAGCTGCCGGAGACCATGAAGGCGATCGATTATCGCTCGGTCTATATGCAGGGGCTGATCGACGAGGCGGCAGCGGGCGCGCTGGCGCAAGGCGCCGCCCTGCTTGCCTGGCATGCCACCCATCGCTTCTGCAGCAAATGCGGCCATGAATCGCAAATGCGGGCCGGCGGCTACAAGCGCCATTGCCCAAATTGCGGCACCGAGCACTTTCCACGCACCGATCCGGTGTCGATTATGCTGACGGCGACGCGGGAAAAATGCCTGCTCGGCCGCGGCCGGCATTTCGGGCCCGGCATGTACTCGGCGCTTGCCGGCTTCATCGAGCCGGGCGAGACGATCGAGGCGGCGGTGCGCCGCGAAACGCTGGAGGAAGCCGGCATCCGGCTCGGCCGCGTCGTCTACCATGCCAGCCAACCCTGGCCGTTCCCCTATTCGCTGATGATCGGCTGTTTCGGCGAACCGCTCAATGACGACATCCAGGCCGATCTCAACGAGTTGGAAGATTGCCGCTGGTTTTTTCGCGACGAGGTGCGTTCGATGCTGGAGAGGACGCACAAGGACAATCTGGTCACGCCGCCGAAAGGCGCGATCGCGCATCATCTGATCCGCGCCTGGGTCGACAGCGAATAAGACTTGTTATTTTACGCAATTCCGGACGGAAAACCGCTTCACACTTTTCCTGGAATTGCTTAACGGGAGCAAAAAATGATCCGTCACACCGTGGTTTTCACCCTGAAGCACCCGCAGTACTCGCTGGAGGAAAAGCGGTTCCTCTCCGATGCCAAGCGCATTCTCAGCGCAATCAAGGGCGTCACCCATTTCGAGCCGCTGCGGCAAGTCAGCCCGAAGAACGACTACCACTTCGGCTTCTCGATGGAGTTCGTCGATCAGGCCGCCTACACCAGATATAACGAGCATCCCGACCACGTTGCCTTCGTGCGCGACCGCTGGATCCCGGAAGTCGAAACCTTCATGGAAATCGACTATGTGCCGCTGACCCTGCTGGTTTAGGGAACCTTAGTCCGCGACCTTCCACTGCTCGCGCGACTCGCTGGCGGGATAGACACCCAGAATGCGCACTTCGCGCGAGAAGAAGCGCAGTTCGTCCAGCGCCAGCTTGACCAGTGGATCGTCGGGATGGCCCTCGATATCGGCGTAGAACAGCGTCGCGGTGAAGGCGCCCAGTTGATAGCTCTCCAGCTTCGTCATGTTGACGCCGTTGGTGGCGAAACCGCCCATTGCCTTGTAGAGCGCAGCCGGCACGTTGCGGACACGGAACATGAAGGTCGTCATCATCTTGGTGTCGGCCGAGGGCCGTTCGGCCAACCGCTTGTCCTTGGTCAGGACGACGAAGCGGGTGACATTCGAGTCCGTGTCCTCGACATTCTTCTCGATGATGTCGAGGCCATAGAGTTCTGCGGCGAGCGCAGGCGCCAGCGAGGCCATGCTGCGGTCCTTGAGCTCGGAGACCAGCTTCGCCGAACCCGCCGTGTCGCCGGCAATCACCGGCTTCCAGCCATTCTTGCGGATGTATTTGCGGCACTGTCCCAGCGCATGGATATGGCTGTGCACGGTCTTGATCTCTTCGCGTTTGACGCCGGGCAGCACCATCAGTTGGAAATGGATCGGCAGGAAATATTCGCCGACGATGTGGAGTTTCGATTCCGGCAAGAGATGATGGATGTCGGCGACGCGGCCGGCGATGGTGTTTTCGATCGGGATCATGGCGAGGTCGGCCTTGTTGGTCTCGACCGCGTTGAAGGCATCCTCGAAGGTGGGGCACGGCAACGGCTCCATGGAAGGGAACATGTTGCGGCTGGCGGTGTCGGAATTGGCGCCCGGTTCGCCCTGGAAGGCTATTCTGTTGGTCTTGTCAGGCATGCCGATATCTCAGGTTTGAAAGGATCTGCGGTGTCAGGAAAGAATTTGTCTTCTCAGCAAAGAATTTGTCTGGCGCGTTCGAGGTCTTCCGGCGTGTCGACGCCGAGCGGCAGCGATTGCACGATCTCGGCATCGATGCGCATACCGGCCTCGAGCGCCCGCAACTGCTCCAGCCGCTCGCGCCGCTCCAGCGGCGACGGTTTTAGCGCGACGAAGCGTTCGAGGGCTGAGCGCCGATAGGCGTAAAGGCCGACATGGTGATAGAGCGGCCCCTCGCCCCAGGGCGCGGTGGCGCGGGTGAAATAGAGCGCCTTCAGCCGCGTCGCCGACAACGGCGAACCGACGATCTTGACGACGTTGGGGTTGGCCTTTTCCTCGTCGCGGACGATCTCGACGCCGAGCGTGGCGATGTCGACCGCAGCGTCCTCGAACGGTTTCAGCGCCGCACCGATGATCTTGGGATCGATGGTCGGCAGGTCGCCCTGCACATTGACGATGGTTTCGACCTTGCGATCGGGGTCGAGGGCGGTCAGCGCCTCGAAGATACGGTCGGAGCCGGATTCGTGGTCGGTGCGCGTCATCACCGCCTCGAAACCGTGCGCGCGCACCGCTTCGGCCACGCTGCGCGTGTCGGTTGCCACCACCACCCGGCCAAGCCCAGCCTCAGCGGCGCGGCGGGCGACATGGACGATCATCGGCGCGCCGGCTATGTCGGCCAGCGGCTTGCCCGGCAGGCGCGTCGAGGCCATGCGGGCCGGGATCAGGATGAGGGTGGACATCGAGGTTGCAAGGCGTTCGAAAGAGGATGGGGAAAGTGGCAAAAGGTCTCACTGGAAGCGCCCTTATAGGTGTTGCAACGCCCAAGCAAAAGACCTAGTTTCCGCCCGATTTGACCGGCTCGACGGGGTGGGTCACGATACCGACGGACGGAGTGGACGGAGAGGTCCGCCGGAAAAGGGAGCCCTGGGGCGTATGGATTCCAACGAAGTCAACAAACTGCTCGCCGGGTTGCTTGGAACCTGTTTCGTCGTCTTCTCGGTCGGTTTGGTGTCCGACGCCCTGTTTGCCTCGCCGGCGCCGGAAAAACCCGGCTTTGCCATCGAGGCGACGGAGCCTGCCGAAGGCGGCGCCGCCGGACCCGCAGCAGAGGCGAAGCCGATCGCCGACCTTTTGGCCACCGCCAATGTCGAGCAAGGTGCGGCCGTCTTTAAGAAATGCCAGGCCTGCCATTCCGGCGAAAAAGGCGGCCCCAACAAGGTCGGCCCGGATCTCTGGGACATCGTCGACCGCCCCGTCGCCGAGCATGAGGGCTTTGCCTATTCGGCCGGCATGAAGGAGTTTTCCAAGGGCGGCGCCGAGAAGTGGACCTATGACAATCTCAACCACTTCATCACCTCGCCGAAGAAATTCGTGAAGGGCACGGCGATGGGCTTTGCCGGCCTGCCGAAGGACGAGGACCGCGCCAACGTCATTGCCTATCTGCGCACGCTGTCGGATAGCCCGAAGCCGCTGCCGACGCCAGGTGCCGCCGCCGATGCAACGGCGCCGGCCAAGCCGGCCGAGGGTGCCGCTCCGGCCAAGCCGGCTGAAGGTGCAGCTCCAGCCCCTGCGACGCCGGCACCGGCGCCCGCCAAATAACCGAATTGTCATCTCCATGACCTCAAAAAAGCCGGGTTCAGCCCGGCTTTTTGTTAGGAAAATCGCATATGCGGCGACAAAGCCGCCGCATGGCGGTTTTCACCGGCGTCAAATCATTTAGGATTGCCGGGCATCGCGACGAGGAGAACGCATGACGGTTGGCCGAACGCTTCTGAGGTCCTTTCTGGTTGTGGGCGCCCTCGCAGGCGGCCTGCAGGCATCCTTCCCCCAGGAATGGCACACCACCTCTTCGCTGATCGGCCCCTCCAAATATGGCGAGAACTTCCAGCGCTACGATTATGTGAATCCGGATGCACCGAAGGGCGGTACCTACAATTCGGTCGTTTCCGGCACGTTCGACAGCTTCAATCCCTACGTCGTGCAGGGCTCGCCGGCGGCCGGCCTGCAGCCATTTGGCGGCGGCCTGCTCTACGACACGCTCATGGATCAAGCGACTGACGAAGGCAGCGTCAGCCACCCGCTCATCGCCGATGCCTACAAGTACCCTACCGACTATTCCTCGGCCACCTACCGGCTCGACCCACGGGCGAAATGGCATGACGGACAGCCGATCACCACTGACGACGTGATCTGGTCGTTCCAGGTGCTGAAGGCCAACAGCCCGATGTACAGCCGCTATTTCGAAAACGTCACCGACGCCGTCGCTGTCTCGGACCGTGAGGTCGAGTTCCACTTCGACCAGAAGGGCAATCGCGAACTGCCCAAGATCCTCGGCGACCTTGTCGTGCTGCCCAAGCATTGGTGGGAAGGCACCGACGACAATGGCAAGAAGCGCGACATCACCAAGGGGACGCTGGAGCCGCCGCTGGGCTCGGCTGCATACAAGATCGCCAGCTTCAAGGCGGGGTCGGAAATCGTCTGGCAGCGCGTCCCCGACTATTGGGGCGCCAAGCTGGCTGTGAAGATCGGCCGGGAGAATTTCGACACGCAGCACTTCACCTACATTCTTGACGACAACGCCTCCTGGGAGGCGTTCAAGAAAGGTGGCCTCGACGATATCAAGCCGGAAAACAGCTCGAAGCGCTGGGCGACATTTTATGATTTCGCGGCGATCAAGGCCGGCGATGTGATCAAGCAGGAGTTCAAGACCACCTCGCCCGAGCCGATGCAGGCTTTCATGCTCAACCAGAGACATAGGTTGTTTGCCGATCGTCTGGTCAGGGCCGCGCTCACCTACCCGTTCGATTTCGAATCGATGAACCGCACGCTGTTCTTCGGTTTCAACACTCGCACCCACAGCTATTTCCAGGGCACGGACCTAGCCTCTAGCGGCTTGCCGCAAGGCAAGGAATTGGAGATCCTGGAGAAGTACCGCGACAAGCTGCCGCCGGAAGTATTCACCCAGGAATTCAAGTTGCCGGTCTACGATTCGCCGCAGGCGGAGCGCAAATATCTGAAGCAGGCGGTCGACCTGTTCGCCCAGGCCGGCTGGGTGATCAAGGGCGGCAAGATGGTCAACGCCAAGACCGGCGAGCCATTCAAGTTTGAAATCCTAGGCTCGAATGAAACCGACCAGGTCATTTCCAGCCCCTGGATCGCCAATCTGCGCAAGATCGGCGTCGATGCGACACTGCGCATCGTCGACCCGAGCCAGTACACCAACCGCGTCAGAAATTTCGATTACGACGTCATCACAGGACAGCTCCAACAGTCGGAATCGCCCGGCAACGAGCAGCGCGATTTTTGGAGCTCCAAGTCCGCCGGCACACCGGCATCGCGCAATTATTCCGGCATCAAGAACCCGGTCGTTGACGCCCTTGTCGACCGCATCATTTTTGCCACGGATCGCGATGACCTCGTCGCCACCACCCATGCGCTCGATCGCGTGCTGCTGTGGAATTACTATGTGGTGCCGCAATACTATCGCGCCGTTGTGTGGCTGGCTTACTGGAACAAGTTCGGCATTCCGGAAAAGCAGCCCGGCTACCGTGGCGCCGATATCGATTCCTGGTGGATCGATGCGGACAAGGAAAAGGCCCTGGCCGCCAAGTACAAGGGCAGCAATTGATGGCGGGGCTCCCTCGCCGCGATTTCCTGGCCCTCAGTGGCGCCGCGGCTGTTGCTGCGCTGCTGCCGGGCAAGGCTTTCGCCGCCAGCCCAACCCGCGTGAAACTGCATGGACTGTCGGCTTTCGGCGACCTCAAATACAAGCCGGACTTCACTCATTTCGACTATGTCAATGTCGATGCGCCGCAAGGTGGCGTCTTCAACTTCCTGCCGCGCAACTGGCTTGCCAACCAGACGCCGCTGACCTTCAACACGCTGAATTCGTTCGTCCCCAAAGGCGATTCGCCCCAGCGCACGGAGATGTGCTTCGATTCACTGATGGTGAGAGCGTACGACGAACCTGACGCCGTTTACGGGCTGATCGCTGACGGCGTGACGATTTCCGACGACCGCAACGACTTCACCTTCTCGCTGCGCCCGCAGGCCCGCTTCCATGACAGCACGCCATTGACCGCAGAGGATGCCGCCTTCACCTTCAAGCTGCTCAAGGACAAGGGGCACCCGTACTATTCCCTGCCGCTAACGCATCTGGATGACGGGATTGCCGTGGATGCCCACACGCTGCAGCTTAGGTTTTCCGGCAAGCAGACAAGCCGCACCATCCTCAACGTCGTCGAGTTCCCGGTCCTGTCGAAGGCGTTCTACACGACCAACCCGTTCGATTCCTCGCAGATGAACCCGCCGTTGGGGTCAGCCGCCTACAAGGTCGGTCGCTGGTCGGCAGGGGCCTGGATCGAATATGAGCGTGTGGCTGATTATTGGGGCAACGACCTGCCGGTCAATCGCGGCCAGAACAATTTTCAGCGGATTCGCGTTGAGTTCTATCAGGACCGTAGCGTTGCCTTCGAAGCGTTCAAGAAGGGAGAAATCCTCTACAGGGAGGAATTCACCTCGCGCGTCTGGGCGACCGGCTACGACTTCCCAGCCTTCACTGCCGGCAAGGTGGTGAAGCACGAATTCCCGGCCGAAACGGTGCCTTCGATGCAGGGCACCGCCGTCAACCAGCGGCGCGAGCAGTTTCGCGACTCGCGCGTGCGGCAGGCGATCGGGCTGTGCTTCGACTTCGAATGGACGCGGCGCAATTTCTTCTACGGTTCCTATGAGCGCTCGCAATCCTGCTTCGAGAAATCCGAATTTCGCGCCGAGGGCAGACCGTCGCCACAAGAATTGGCTCTTCTTGAGCCGCTGCGTGAGCAGATTCCCGCCGAGGCTTTTGGCGAAGCCGTGATCCAGGACGCGTCGAACGGCTCCGGCCGCGACCGGCAGTTGCTTGGCAAGGCGGCCAAGCTTCTGGCCGAGGCCGGCTGGAAACGGTCCGGCAATTTCGTCGTGAACGACAAGGGTGGTCGGTTGTCCGCAGAGTTTCTTGTCGACGACGAAGTCTTCGAACAGGTCTACTCGCCCTGGGTCGAAAACATGAAGGCGGTCGGCATCGATGCCTCGATCCGGCTGGTGGATGCCGCGCAATATCAGCTGCGGCAGAATTCGTTCGACTACGACCTCGTCTCGGTCGCGGCCTCGTTTCCGGCGACGCCAACCCGTGATGACCTCGAAACCATTTTCCATTCGCGAGCAGCTACCGTATCGGGCTCTCGCAATCTGCCGGGAACGTCGAGCCCGGCCATCGACGCCCTGGTTGACGCCGCAGGTGCCGCCGAGGGTCGCGAAAGCCTGACAATTGCCATGCGCGCGCTCGACCGGGTCTTGCGTGCACGGAGGGATTGGATTCCAAGTTGGTTCCTGGCGAATCATCGAAGCGCCTATTGGGACATGTTCGGTTTTCCCGAGCGGAAACCCGATTTCGACTTCCCGGTCGAAGCGCTGTGGTGGGTCGACAAGGGCAAGGCGGCAAAAATTGGCAAAGGGTAGGCTGTTGCGCGGCACTTTACCCTCCCCCTCGTGGGGAGGGTCGGTGAGCACTTCGTGCGCAGCGCGAATGGCGAACCGGGGTGGGGGTGTGACGGCGTACGCCGGATCGAGACTACCCCCACCCCGCTCCGCTTCGCGGATCGACCCTCCCCACAAGGGGGAGGGTGAAAGCTGATGGGCGCCTACATACTGCGCCGTATCCTGCTGATGATACCGACCCTGTTCGGCATCATGGCTGTTGCTTTCGTCGTCACTCAATTCGCACCGGGTGGACCGGTCGAGCAGGTCATCGCCAGCCTGACCAACCAGGGCGGCAGCGACCGCCTCGGCAGCGGCGGCGGCGATGCAGGAGGCGGCGGCAATTTCGATGTGGCCGGCGATGTCGGTTCGAAGTACCGCGGCGCGCAAGGGCTCGATCCTGAATTCATCAAGAAGCTGGAAAAGCAGTTCGGCTTCGACAAACCACCGCTCGAACGCTTCGGCATGATGCTGTGGAACTATGTCCGCTTCGATTTCGGCGACAGCTATTTCCGTGACATCTCGGTGCTCGATCTGATCCTGGAAAAGATGCCGGTGTCGATCTCGCTTGGGCTGTGGATCACGCTGTTGTCCTATCTGATCTCGATTCCCCTTGGCATCCGCAAGGCGGTCAAGGACGGCTCCGCCTTCGACGTCTGGACCAGCGGCGTGATCATCGTCGGCTATGCCATACCGGCCTTCCTGTTCGGCATATTGCTGATGGTGCTGTTCGCGGGCGGCTCCTTCTGGGACTGGTTCCCACTGCGCGGCATCGTCTCCGACAATTGGGACCAATTGTCGTGGCCTGACAAGATCGTCGATTATTTCTGGCACATGACCTTGCCGCTGACGGCGCTGGTGCTGTCGGCCTTCGCGACGACGACGCTGCTGACCAAGAACTCCTTCCTGGAAGAGATACGCAAACAGTATGTGGTGACGGCCCGTGCCAAGGGCCTGTCGGAGCGGCGGGTGCTTTACGGACATGTGTTCCGCAACGCAATGCTGATCGTCATTGCCGGCTTTCCAGCGGCCTTCATCTCGGCCTTTTTCACCGGCTCGCTTTTGATCGAGAACATCTTTTCCCTCGACGGTCTCGGGCTGCTCGGTTTCAGGTCCGTGTTGGCGCGCGACTATCCGGTCGTGTTCGCCAACCTCTATATATTTTCGCTACTTGGCCTGTTCGTGACGCTGTTGTCCGACCTGATCTACACATGGGTCGATCCGCGCATCGATTTCGAGCGGAGAGACGTCTGATGACGCAGGCTGCAGCCGAGATCACACCGACAAGGATCGCCCGCCCCTGGCTGTCGCCGCTCAACAAGCGGCGCTGGCAGAACTTCAAGGCCAACAGGCGCGGCTACTGGTCGTTGTGGATATTCCTCGCTCTGTTCGTGCTGTCGCTGTTTGCCGAACTGATCGCCAACGACAGACCGATCGTCGCCTACTACAAAGGCGAGATCCTGTTCCCGGTGGCGGTCGCCTACCCCGAGGAAAAATTCGGCGGCTTCTACGCCGTCACCGACTATCGCGACCCGGTCATCCGCGACGAGATCAACGCCAATGGCTGGATGATCTGGCCGCCAATCCGCTATTCCTACCGCACCGTCAACAATGCGATCCCCGACGCCGCTCCCGCAAAACCGTCATGGGAATACGACGCGCAGAGGCGATGCAGCCAATATCCGCAAGGCGCTGCCGATCCTGACTGCATTGTCGGCAACTGGAACTGGCTGGGTACCGACGACCAGGCGCGCGACGTGCTGGCGCGCATCATCTACGGGTTCAGGATTTCCGTGCTGTTCGGGTTGATCCTGACCGCGGGTTCGTCGGTTATCGGCGTCGCCGCCGGCGCGCTGCAAGGGTATTTCGGCGGCTGGACCGACCTTCTCTTTCAACGCTTCATAGAAATCTGGTCGGCGATACCGCTGCTGTATCTGCTGCTGATCGTCGCTGCCATCCTGCCGCCGGGCTTCTTCATCCTGCTCGGGCTGATGCTGCTCTTCTCCTGGACGTCGCTTGTCAGCGTGGTGCGCGCCGAATTCCTGCGCGCGCGCAACTTCGAATATGTCAACGCGGCCCGCGCGCTTGGTGTGTCCAACCGCACCATCATGCTGCGCCATCTTCTGCCCAATGCCATGGTGGCGACGCTGACCTTCATGCCTTTTCTGGTCAGCGCCTCGATCTCGACACTGACCTCGCTCGACTATCTCGGCTTCGGCCTGCCGCCCGGCACCGCGTCGCTCGGCGAACTGCTAAAACAGGCGCAGAGTAACCTCAATGCCCCCTGGCTCGGTATATCGGGCTTCATCGTCATCTCGCTGATGCTGTCGCTGTTGGTGTTCATCGGTGAAGCAACGCGCGATGCTTTCGACCCGCGCAAGGCGTTCCGATGAGCAGCGAACTCCTGCTCTCCGTCCGCGATCTCAGCGTTGCCTTCACCCAAGGCGGCAACGAGTCGACCGCCGTCGACCACATCTCCTTCGATCTCGCCAAGGGCGAGACGGTGGCGCTTGTGGGCGAATCCGGTTCCGGCAAATCGGTCTCGGCGCTGTCGGTGCTGAAGCTTCTGCCCTACCCGACGGCCAGCCATCCCTCGGGCAAGATCCTGTTCCAGGGCGCCGACCTTTTGGCGATGAACGAAAAGCAGTTGCGCAGCGTGCGCGGCAACAAGATCACCATGATCTTCCAGGAGCCGATGACCTCGCTCAATCCGCTGCACACGATCGAGCAGCAGATCGTCGAGATCCTGGCGCTGCATCAGGGCATGGGCGACCGCCAGGCCAAGGCGCGCACGCTGGCGCTGCTCAACGAGGTCGGCATTCGCGAACCGGAAAAGCGGCTCGACGCCTATCCGCACCAGCTGTCCGGCGGCCAACGCCAGCGCGTCATGATCGCCATGGCGCTGGCCAACGAGCCTGAACTGCTGATCGCCGACGAGCCGACGACGGCGCTCGACGTCACTGTCCAGGCGCAGATCCTCGAATTGCTGGCGGGGCTGAAGAGCCGCAAGGGCATGTCAATGCTGTTCATCACCCATGATCTCGGCATTGTCAGAAAGATCGCCGACCGCGTCTGCGTGATGACCAAAGGCAAGATCGTCGAGACCGGGCCGACCAGGGACATCTTCGCCAACCCGCAGCACGCTTATACCAAGCACCTCCTGGCCGCCGAGCCGAAGGGCAAGCCGCCGGCCGCCAACGACGCCGCCAAACCGGTTATGACCGGCAAGGACATCAAGGTTTGGTTCCCGATCAAAAAGGGTTTCTTTCGCACCACCGTCGACAATGTGAAGGCTGTTGACGGAATCGACGTCACCGTACGCGCCGGCCAGACGCTAGGCGTCGTCGGCGAATCCGGCTCCGGCAAGACGACGCTCGGCCTGGCGCTGGCGCGGATGATCTCATCGACCGGCACCATCCAGTTCAACGGCAGCGACATCGACCAACTTTCCTTCAACGCCATGCGGCCGCTGCGCCGCGAGTTGCAGATCGTTTTCCAGGACCCGTTCGGCTCGCTCAGCCCGCGCATGTCGGTCTCGGAGATCATCGAGGAAGGCTTGAAGATCCATGAGCCGAAGCTGTCGCCCGACCAACGCGACGACAAGGTCGTCGCCGTGCTGAAGGAGGTCGGGCTCGATCCGGCGACCAGGAACCGCTATCCGCATGAATTCTCCGGCGGCCAGCGCCAGCGCGTCGCCATTGCGCGCGCCATGGTGCTCAATCCGCGCTTCGTCATGCTGGACGAACCGACCTCGGCGCTCGACATGAGCGTGCAGGCGCAAGTGGTCGACCTCTTGCGCAATCTGCAGGCCAGGCACGACCTTGCCTATCTGTTCATCAGCCACGATCTGAAAGTCATTCGCGCCCTTGCCAATGACGTCATCGTCATGCGCAATGGCAAGATCGTCGAAGCCGGCCCTTCCGAACAGATTTTCGAGCGCCCGCAGACCGACTATACGAAGGCGCTGATCTCGGCCGCGTTCAAGATCGAGACGGCGCCAGTCGGTATCGTTAGCGAATAACAGGGAATACAATCCGCAAATGGAAAAAGGCAAAATCCTGCTTGCCGTCACCGGCTTTCATCCGCAGCGCTGGCGCGAGCTGCTGTCGGCCGAGCGCGAAGTGGTGCTGGAGCCGGACGGCGCTTCGGATCCGTCGATCACCTATGCGGTGGTGTGGAAGCAGAAGCCGAACCTACTGAAATCGCTGCCCAATCTGCGCGCAATCTTCTCGATCGGCGCCGGCGTCGACCACATCTTCGCCGATCCCGGCCTGCCCGATGTGCCGATCGTCAAAGTGGTCGCTGACAACCTGACGCAGTACATGACCGAATATGTCGTCTGGCGCGTGCTCGACCATCACCGCCAGGGCATGCTCTATCGTGCGCAGCAGCCGAAGAAGACCTGGCACGAACCGCCGCAGCGGCCGGCCGGTGACATCTCGGTCGGCATTATGGGGCTCGGCAATCTCGGCCGCGCGGCGGCATCGGTGCTGTTGTCGCTCGGCTTTGCCGTCAATGGCTGGTCGCGCAGCGACAAGGCCATGAAAGGCGTTGCGACCTACGCCGGAGAGGCCGGGCTGATCCCCTTCCTCAACGCCACCGACATACTGGTGGTGCTGTTGCCGCTGACGCCGGATACGCACGGCATCATCAATTACGGCGTGCTGAAGGAATTACGCAAGCGCAACGGCCTCGGCGGCTCGGTGCTGATCAATGCCGGGCGCGGCCGGCTGCAGAAGGACGCCGACATCTTGCGCGCGCTGGACGACGGCACGCTGAAGGAGGCGAGCCTCGACGTGTTCGAGGTCGAGCCGCTGCCGAAGACCAGTCCGCTATGGAGTCACCCGAAAGTGTTCGTGACGCCGCACGCGGCGGCGACCTCCGACCCTGTCCACCTGGCGCCGAGCATGTTGCGGCAGATGGATGCCTTCGAGCGCGGCGAAAAGCTTGATAACGTGGTCGACCGCAAGGCGGGGTACTGAGGAAGTTCAGGTTCAGCTCGGCAGGGTGAACTTCTTCTGTTTGTTGGGCTTGCCGCAGTCGCGGCGGACGATCGAGCGGTTCATGGCGTCGATCTTGCCACTTGCCAGATCAGTATCGCGCTTGCTTTTGGAGCGCATATCCGGCGTGAACGGGCCGAAGCCCATCGCCGGATTGGAGAAGCTCGGCTTGGCGTCCGTCGACAGATGGTATTGCTGCGCCAGTTCGTTGCGCTGCGCCAGCAACTGGTCGCAAGGCACGTTGTCATATTGCAGCGACGATTGCACGTCCTGGTCCTGCCGCTCCGACATCGAACTGCCCATGCAGCCGGTCATTGCCAGGCAAGACACCAAGACCATCATGTTCCAGCGCATGTGTTCCTCCTCAATGCCTGCCGAGGGCTTTTCCCGGCTTGTATCCTACCTGATGCCGCGCCAGCCGCAAAAATCCTATTCACGTTTTCGAACAAGACGAGACATCAACCCTTGGACGAGGGCACCGCCAGCGCGGCAAGCCCGTCGACCGGCTGGCGGCGATCCCAGCGGATGACGGTCGGCTGCATCGACAGCACCGACAGGCCGTTTGCGGCAAGCACCCGCTCGACATAGGCTTGAGAATGGGCGTAGCGACGAGACGGCTGCAGCGCGAAACCGGCGTCGCCGCCCGCCCCGCCCTTGGCTGGCGTTTCGACGGAAAAGGCAAACAGGCCATTGGTGGCCAGAATGCCCGCGACGGTCTTCATCACGCGATCGAGCGCGCCGACATAGATGAACACGTCGGCCGCCACCACCAGATCGGCTTTCGGTCCGGCATAGGCGAAATCCTGCAGATCGGCCTTGGCGAGCAGATCGTAGACGCCTTTGGCGCGGGCCTTTTTCAGCATGGCGGCGGAGATGTCGTAGCCCTCCAGCCGTTCGGCGACCGGCCGCAGTTTCTCGCCCATCAGACCGGTGCCGCAACCAAGGTCGAGCGCCAGCGAAAAGCGGCCCGGTCTTGCCGCGCGAATGGCGCGATCGAGAAACTCCGGCAGCCGGTAGCCGAGCTTGTCGACCAGCGAGTCCTCGAAAGTCTCGGCATAGTGGTCGAACAGCGTCTCGACGAAGGCGCTGGGTGGCGCTGCGGCAGCCGGCGCCTTGCCGATCAGCTGCAGCTTCAGCGCAGCGCCAAGGCGATCCGCCGGGTCGAGTTTCAGCGCCGTCGCCCAGGCTTGAGCCGCCACGTCGAGCCGCTCGGCCGTCTCCTGCATCTCGCCAAGACGGAACCAGCCCGCCGCCCATTGCGGCGCCAGCTCCAGCGCGCCGAGCAGCAGCTCCGCCGCTGCCGCGTGCTCGCCCGAGCCGAAAAGCATCTCGGCATAGTCGGCGCGACGGTCGGCGGTCAGGTCGCCGGACGAGATTTTCAGCGGTTGCATGGCGATGGCCCCGCCGGCTGATGCGGCCGGTGGCTGGCTGTAGGCCGAGTCAGCAGTCTCTTGCAACAGGCTTCCCGCGCTGGAATTAGCCACTATCTTGACTGGATGCGCGCCAGCGACCTGCTCCATCCCCGGCCTGAAGGCCTTTATTGCCCATGCGGCGATTTCTTCATCGACCCGGTGCGGCCAGTCAACCGGGCGTTGATCACGCATGGCCATTCCGACCATGCCCGATCCGGCCATCGTTCGGTGCTGGCGACGCAGCAGACGCTCGACATTATGGGGTTGCGTTATGGCGAGGATTTTGCCGGGACAACGCAAGCGGCCGTGCTTGGCGAAGCGATGGCGCTGAACGATGTCAGCGTCACCTTCCATCCGGCCGGCCATGTGCTGGGCTCGGCGCAGATCGCGGTCGAGCACAAGGGCAGGCGCATCGTCGCCTCCGGCGACTACAAGCGCCAGAAGGACGCGACCTGCGCACCGTTCGAACCGGTCCAATGCGACGTCTTCATCACCGAGGCGACCTTCGGCCTGCCGGTGTTTCACCATCCGCCCGACACGGAGGAGATCGCCCGGCTGCTCAAATCGGCGGCGCAGTTTCCCGAGCGATCGCATCTGGTCGGCGCCTATGCGCTGGGCAAGGCACAGCGGGTGATGCGGCTGCTGCGCGATGCCGGTTATGACAGGCCGATCTATATCCACGGCGCGCTGGCCAAGCTCAGCGAATATTACCAGAGCCAGGGCATCGACCTCGGCACGCTGGAGCCGGCAACCGTCGACAGCGGCGGCAAGCAGGATTTCACTGGGGTCATCGTTGTCGGCCCTCCATCGGCCTTCGCCGACCGCTGGGCGCGGCGCTTTCCCGACCCGATCTCGTGCTTCGCCTCGGGCTGGATGCGCATCCGCCAGCGCGCCAAGCAAGGCGGCGTCGAACTGCCGCTGATCATTTCCGACCACGCCGACTGGGACGAACTGACCGCCACCGTCAAGGAGACGGGCGCCGGCGAAATCTGGGTGACGCATGGCCGCGAGGAAGCGCTGGTGCGCTGGTGCGAGCTGGAAGGCATCGCCGCCAGGCCACTGCACCTTGTGGGCTATGAGGACGAGGGCGATTGATGGTGATCACCAGCGCCGCGACCCGTTGCGCCCCCCTCTGTCCTGCCGGACATCTCCCCGTCAAGGGGGCATATTGGCAGCTCCAATGCCGGCTCATCTCCGCCAATATCGGAGATTGGCCAAGGCCGGCGCGACATCCGATCTTCCTCCTTGAGGGGGAGATGGCCGGCAGGCCAGAGGGGGGTGCCTCGCGCCGGTTTTCACCATTGGCGTGGGGCGACGCATGAACCGTTTCGCCGAACTCCTCGACCGCTTGGTGCTGACGCCGTCGCGCAATGGCAAGCTGACGCTGCTCGTCGACTATTTCCGCAGCGTCGAGGACCCCGACCGCGGGCTGGCGCTGGCGGCGATCACCGGCGACCTCAACATTGCGGCGGTCAAGCCGGCGATGCTGCGCACGCTGGTCACCGAGCGCATGGATCCGGTGCTGTTCGGCTATTCCTACGACTATGTCGGCGACCTTGCCGAAACCGTCTCGCTGGTTTGGCCGCAAACGCCGGGACATATCCCCAACCGGGAGCCGACGCTTGGCGATGTCGTGGCGACGCTGCAGGCGGCGAGCCGCTCGGACGGACCCAAGGTGCTGGCCGGGCTGCTCGACAGCGCCGGCATTTCAGCGCGCTTTGCCATCATCAAGCTGGTCACCGGCGGCTTGCGCATCGGCGTTTCGGCGCGGCTGGCCAAACAGGCGCTGGCCGATTTCGGCAAGGTCGATGTCGCCGAGATCGAGGAGCTGTGGCACGGGCTGACGCCGCCCTATATCTCGCTGTTCGCGTGGCTGGAAGGCAAGGCCGAGAAGCCGAAGCGGACCGCACTTGCCCTGTTCAGTCCGGTGATGCTGTCGAACCCGGTCGGCGACGGCGACCTCGAAAAGCTCGATCCGGCCGACTATGCCGCGGAATGGAAATGGGACGGCATCCGCGTTCAGGCGGTGTGCGAGGGCGGCGTGCGCCGGCTCTATTCGCGCACCGGCGACGATGTGTCCGGCGCATTCCCCGATCTCGCCCAGGCAATGGATTTTTCCGCCGCGCTCGATGGTGAATTGCTGGTCGGCGAGCCGGTGGCGACCGGCACCTTTTCGGACCTGCAACAGCGGCTCAATCGCAAGAGCGTGGCCCCGAAGATACAGCAGCAATACCCGGCCTTCATGCGCTGCTACGATGCGCTGCAGATCAACGGCGAAGATTTGCGCGCGCTACCTTTCCGCGAGCGGCGGGCCCGTCTTGAGGCCTTCATCACAACGCTGGACCCGCACCGTTTCGATCTGTCGCCATTCGTCGAATTCCGGGATTGGCAAACGCTGGAGGAACTGCGCCGCGCGCCGCCGCACCCGATTATCGAAGGCGTGATGCTGAAGCGCTGGGATTCGCCCTATCTCGCGGGACGGCCGAAAGGGCCGTGGTTCAAGTGGAAGCGCGATCCGCACACGGTCGATGCTGTGCTGATGTATGCGCAGCGCGGCCATGGCAAGCGGTCGAGCTTTTATTCCGACTATACGTTCGGCGTCTGGTCGGGGCCGGAAGGCGCGGAGGAATTGGTGCCGGTCGGCAAGGCCTATTTCGGCTTCACCGACGAGGAGTTGAAGCAGATCGACAAATTTGTCCGCGACAATACGGTCGAGCGTTTCGGCCCGGTGCGCTCGGTGCGCGCCGACCGCAGCCAAGGCCTGGTGCTGGAGGTGGCGTTCGAAGGTCTCAACCGTTCGACCCGCCACAAATCCGGCGTTGCGATGCGATTTCCCCGCATCTCACGGCTGCGCTGGGACAAGCCGACCGCCGAAGCCGACCGCATCGAGACGCTGCAGGCGCTGCTTGATCGCTAGGCGGCGCTTACGGTTCGATCGAAACGCGGATCTCGTAGATGTCGACCGCCTTGCCCTGCTTGTCGAAGTCGGAATTGATGGCGATGCTGCCGGCCGCGCCCGGGGGCTTGTCGGGGAATTTCACGTCGAACAGATATTCGTTACGCTGCTGGCCGACCGCATAGCGCTTGCGGCCGCAGTCGCCGAGATCGCCGAAATTGCAGTCGACGGAGATCTGCGTGTCCTTGCCGTCCTCGGCGCGGGCGACGATGTCGAACACGGCATGTTTGCCGGCAAGCTTCTCCAGCACGCCCTGCCCGACATCGAAGCTGATGGCCGAGCCGGAAGCACCGGAGCGGATGCGCAGGAAGGAGCCGGTGTCGTCCTGCACGACATCGGCCTTGGCGTCGGACGGGGTCGCCACATGCGTTGGATCGGTGGGTGTAAACACGTTGATCCAGTCGCGCGTCTGTTCGGCGACACCAGGCTGCTGCGGCGCGCCAGGCTGCTGCGGCTCAGTTGTATCGGCAGGCGGCGTGAAGTCGTCATCGTCGACGGTCGGCGGCGCTTCGGGCGGCGCCGTGTCGAGCTGCGCCGGCGTCTTGAAGACCCCGGTCTGCACGGCGAAATAGAGGCCGATGCCGGCGGCGGCGAGCAACGTCACGCCAAAGAAGATCGCCGTCAGCGGCAGGCGGCGGCCCCTTATCCGCCTTTCATCACGGTCAGGCGCCACTTCCGCCGCGGCCTCGGCCGGCGCGGAATCGGCCATATCGATCGCCGGGGCGCCGGGCAGCGTGGCGTCAGGCATGATGTCGGGGACGACCGGCAGCACGCGCGAACGCGGCGCGTCGGATGCCTCGGGCTGAACCGGTTCATCAACGACGATCGCCGGCGACGGTCCGGCCGCGACACCTGTCGGGGCATCGACCGCGGGCGCTTCGGCGGCGCCCTGTACGGCGTCTTGCGGCTGCGCAACGCGTTGCGTCAGCGCGGTATCTTGTGTCTGCGCAGCGCTCTGCGTCTGCGCAGCGCTCTGCGTCGGCGCGGCGACATCGGGGACCGCGGGCAGGAATTCGGATTCGATCTCGGCGATCTTTTCCTGCACCGCCTTACGGCGCTTGATGGCGGCTTCCACCGTCACGCCGGGATTGGCCTGGAGCACGCGGTCGAGCGCCGCGAAAGCCGACCGATAGACCCGCTCGCGAAATGCCCGGTCCTCGGCGTTGCCTTTCTCGAAGGCGTTGCGGATCGCTTTTTCGATCGCGTCCAAAAGCGAATTCCCCTGTCCGTTCGCTTACATTGCCATGATCGTTAGCCGCAGGCGACCAATCAATCAACGGGCGAGCGCCCGCATTCTGCCTTACAGGCCTGTTCAAGGCCCATTTCGATGCGTTTTGGCAATAAAATCAGTCCGTTTTGCCGCCTTGCCGGGCAGTTTGTGCGCAGTCCACCGCGACGTCTCCGCGTAGCCGAAAAAGCAAATGAGGCGGTGGCTCATTGCGCGCCAATGGAAAATGCCGGGACGAATTGCCGGATGCCGGCTCGAAATCGCGGTTGCCCATCTTGAATTAGCGGCCGGTTGAGTCTATCACCCAGCCGATCCTGGAACCTCGCGCTTCCCGGGCCGCTTTAGCTCAGTTGGTAGAGCACATCATTCGTAATGATGGGGTCAGGTGTTCGAGTCACCTAAGCGGCACCAGTTCTCCATCCGACGCAAGCGTGACGGCAGGTGCAAGGCTAATGCACGTCACTCCCTACACCAACACCGGCACTTCCTGTCTGCCTCGTCGACATGCGCCATATGGCCGCCGCCACAGGATTGCGTCGTCAGACGCTTGACCATCGACTATGCTGCATCGCGCAAGATCGACAGCCTAGAGAACCCGACAATACAAGCATAATTTATAAGATACAAAACCACTATCTTGGAGTAATCTTCGTCAATTTTGACCTATATCAGACACTCCGGATTATAGTTGTGTAATTAAACCGTGCCTTTTCTGACATGGTACTACTGCTCATGCAGCATTGCGGACGTGAAAAACCCTGATCGACGCAACGCACTCGCAAATCATACCCATTTTTAGCACTAACTCACACAAATATTACAGCTCGATAGATATTTTGTGTTGCACTGCACCATTGCCCGGTTGCACCATTTCTTGGGGGATTTGGTACTGGGAAGTGCGCCGTGGAGGATTCCGCCAAGTTGATCAGCTTGAATTTTTCGCTGGCCAGCACCGATTTCGAGGCTGCCCCGCGCACAAGGCGCGGGTTTGATGTTGTCGGCGCACTCTCGACGCTGGCAGGCCTCGACCTGAGGCCCGGAATGCAGGGCCGCTGGCTTCATCGGAGATTTCAGACCGGCGGAAATGGCTGATGGCGGTCGCGCGTGACAATCAGTTGGACGCTCTGCGCGCCATCGCTGTCACGATGGTTCTCTATTCCCATTTCCTTGCACCCAACGGGTCCTCCTTTTGGGGCCACATCGGGGTGCGGCTTTTTTTTGTGCTGAGCGGCTTCCTGATCACACGACTGCTGCTCGAAGCGCGCGCCGCGGCCGAATTCAAAGCCGGCCCTGCATTGAGTTCCTTCTACATCAGGCGCGCGCTGCGCATATTCCCGCCCTATTTCGCCGTGCTTGGGTTCGTCTGGCTGACCGATCTGGAGCAGTCCAGTGGATCGCTCGTCTGGCATGCGCTTTACCTGTCGAATTTTTGGTACGCGCTGCGCAACGAATGGACGCCCTGGCTACTCTGCCATTTCTGGAGCCTGAGCATCGAGGAGCAGTTCTATATCGCCTGGCCGCTGGTCGTGCTTCTCGCACCCCGCCGGCGGGTGGAAGCGATCACTATCGGCGTCATCCTGTTGTCGCTGGCCTATCGCTTCTACTGGCCGATCACCGCCACCCCGGCGCTAGCGCGCGACCTGCTGCCGCCAGCATCGATGGACGCGCTGGCGTTTGGTGCTTTGCTTGCCTGCCGGCGGACCAGAGGCGCCGGCCTGCCGCAATGGATGCGGCTAGGCTGGCCAGCCCTTGCGGCTGTCTTCCTGGCGATTGAGTGGCTTATCCCTGCGCCGGCCGATCCTATGCTGGAATGGGCCCGCTGGGCGTTACTGCAGATCCTGCCCCTAGTGCCGCTGGTGGCCGTTGTCGCCGCCTGTTCAGCCGGCCTTGGCGGCGTCCTCGGCAGGGTTTTCGAACTGCCACCGCTGCTGTCACTGGGCCGCATCAGCTACGGCGTCTATCTTTACCATCCGATCCTTCTTTCGCTCGCCGTCAAGTCACAGCCCTGGATCCCGCTCAATGTCTCGGAGCAGGGGCCAGGGCGTTTCCTGGTCGCGAGCACCGCCACGATCGCCGTCGCTTCGATCTCGTGGACGGCTTTCGAAAAGCCGCTCAACGGCCTCAAGCGCCGCTTCCCCTATGTAGCGCGCCGCCGCTCCCAGGCACGCTCTGGCGATGCCGGCTGGCTCGGCAGGGCGGCGGACGCCTATCCCGGCGGATCCCCCGATGGCCGCGCCGCACTCGAACTCCGGCGAACGGATGCGCAGAGATGACCACCGCGCCGCTCGTCTCCGTCCTGCTGCCGGTCTACAATGCCGGGCCTTATCTCACCGCTGCGCTGGAGAGCATTCTGCGGCAAGACTACGATCGCCTGGAGGTCATCGCTATCGATGACGGATCGACTGACAACTCGCTCGAGATTCTCGAACGATACCGCCGGGCAGACAATCGCGTTTCTGTCATCTCGCGTGAGAACCGCGGCCTCGTCGCCACCCTCAATGAAGGGCTACGACTGGCCCAGGGCGAGCTTGTTGCGCGAATGGATGCGGACGATGTCGCCTATCCCCGGCGCCTCTCGCGCCAGGTCGCACTGTTCGAGCGGCGGCCCGATCTCGGCTTCTGCGGCGCCTGCGTCGATACCTTGCTTCACGGCCGTATCGCCAAAGGCAGGCTAGACCCGGTGTTCCGGCTCGGCCGGCTCGACATATTGTCGATGTTCTTTACGATATTCTTACATCCGACGGTGATCTATAACAGGAAGGTTATTGGGAACAACGATCTCTATTACGATCCAAAATATAGGCATGCCGAGGATTTCGATCTCTTCAGACGGCTTGCCGGCCGTTTCCCGGCGACCATATTGCCCGATAGCCTGCTCGTCTATCGCATCCATGCGGGAAGCGTGACCATGCGGCATGCCAAGGAAATGCGCAGGACGCATTTGCGGATCGTGGCCGAAAATCTCGAGCGTGAGGGGCTTGCGGAAACCACAGCGGATCTGCGCGACATCGGCGACGCCGTCTCTTTCGACACGGTTTCGCGCGCAGCCGATTTCATCCGTGCGCTCGAAGAGCGGATTTCCGAGCTGCCGACCGACACACGGCCAAGCTTCGAGGCAGGCGCGCTGAACCTGTTCTATTTCCTCTACCAACTCGTCGGCGACGAAGGAGAACCGCCGCTGACCCACGAATTGCTCACGCGGACGGCGAGATGGAATTTCATCCGGCGCCGCGAACAATATGCGCTGCGTCCCGGCGTCTGGGCGCCTTGGCTCAGCCTGCTCTCGATAAGGGCCGGAAAGCGGGCGGACGCGGTGGCGTACTTCTTCAAAACCACGCCGGCCGAAGCGGTGCTTGCGCGTTATCAGCGGGGACTGGTATGACCGACAGGCCCCACCCGCTCCTGCGCGATCACCAGTTTGCGAGTGCACCTGTCCCGACATCTCCCCGATCGGAGCGGCCGTCGCTCGAGGTCAGTTTCATCGTCTGCACGCGCGACCGCGCCGCTGTGCTGGAGGCTTGCATAGCCTCGATCCAGACCGCATGCCGGGTGCACGCCACCTTCGCGGCAGAGTTGGTGGTGGTCGATAATGGTTCACGGGACGGCACGTCAAAGCGGCTGGCCGCTATCGCCGAAACTTCCGACATCCCAGTCACAGCCGTCTCGGAGACTCGCCCCGGACTAGCCGCTGCCCGCAATGCCGGATTGGCGCGAGCGCGAGGCCGCGTGCTGGTCTTCGTCGACGACGACTGCAAGCTCGACCGCGACTATCTCCGCGACCTGGAGCGGCACTACCGGAGTGGCGAGAAGTGGCTGATCCGCGGCGGCCGGGTCGAGCTCGGTGATGCCCGGGACCTGCCCTTCACCATAAAGCTCCGCGAGGCAAGCGAGCGGCTGACCCCGGCGGTCCACCCCGGCGGCTTCGTGCTCGGCTGCAACATGACCATGCACCGCGACGTCGCGGCCCGCATCGGCTCGTTCGACGAACGCTTCGGCGCTGGCGGCCCGCTACGCTCGGCTGAAGATACTGATTATCTCGTGCGGGCGATGCTGCTCGGCATGCCGGTCGAGTATGTGCCCGACATGACGGTCTTGCATCATCACGGCCGGCGAGACCGCAAATCGATCGACAGGCTGCACCGCGACTATAGCCTCGGTAATGGTGCGCTGTGCCTGAAACATGTCCGCCACGCCCCTTGGCTGCTTCGCCATGTCTATTGGTCCGCGCGGGCCGCGTTCAGGGAACTGGCGGGCCGTCCTCGCTTTGACCGCGACCTCGATCTGTCGCACTGGCCTATTGTTGTTATGAATCTGGCAGGTGCCGCCAGATTTGCGCTGCTCGTCATGATGGGATGGCCAAAACGGCTGCCGCTGCGCCACGACCGAGAAGCCAGCGAAGCCAATGCGGAGGCCAGAGCGCGATAATGTCACTGATTCCGTCAGCCCTGCCAATGCTGCGCCGCGCGCTTGGTGGCAGGCTGTTGCGGCTCGTTCCCGTCGTGGTGGGGCTCGGGCTTGCGGGCGCCGCGCTGGAAGGCCTCGGCATCGGTCTCATCATTCCGCTGCTCGGCATCATTATGGGACGTGGCGAAACATCAGGCATGGCCGGTTTCTCCGCCCTCCTCCAGCAGGTTGGAGCGGACCTCGGCGAGCGCCAGCGGCTGATCGCCATTTCGGCCGCGATCCTCGGTTCGATCGTACTGAAAAATGTCTTTGCCTTCGCCAACACTCTGCTGACCAGCTACATCTACGGCAAGGCAGGTTATTCGATCCGTAGCGCACTGTCGGAGCAGTTGCTCAGGGTCGGCTACCCCTTTTTCCTGCAGCAAAGCCCCGGGCGGCTGCTCAACATCATCTCCAACGAATCCTGGCGAGCATCCGACGCTATCCAGGCCCTGCTCGGCGCGATCGTCAGTGCCTCGGCCGCCGTCATCCTGCTCGCCTTCCTCCTGCTCCTCTCTTGGCAGATGACGCTGCTGGTGACTCTAGGGCTGGCGCTTGTCCAGCTGGCGCACGGGGTTTTGTCGTCCAATCTGAAGGCGCCGAGCCGCAGCGTCGTCTCGCGCAACAGCGCACTGGCGTCGCAGATGCTGCATCTGGTGCATGCCGGGCGCCTGATTCGCATCTTCGGGCAGGAGAACCGCGAAAAGGCGGTCTTCGCCAAAGCGTCCGACGGGGTGCGGCGGGCGGCTTTCGTGCTTTCAATCCGCCAGGGCGTCTTGCCGCCACTGACCGAGGTATTGCACGCGATGCTGTTCCTGGCGGTGGTGATCGGAGCCTGGCTGGCGAATGTAAGCTTCCCGCTGACCGTCGCCTTCCTCATCCTGCTCTACCGACTGCAGCCGCATATGCGGGCCTTGCAGATGTCCTGGAGTCAGTTGCAAGGCATGAGCGGCTCGCTGGAGGAGGTACAATGGCTGCTCGATCCTTCCGACAAGCCCGAGGCGCCGCAGGGCAGCCTGCCGTTCGACGGCTTGCGCCAAGGGATCAGCTTCGATGATGTGAGCTTCGCCTATTCCGGTCCCCTGTCAGGCCCCGACGCGCGCGAGGCGGTGCTGCATAAGGCGGTGTTCGATATCCGCAGCGGCCGCTCGACGGCGCTGATCGGCCGCTCGGGCGCCGGCAAGACGACGATCGTCAATCTCCTGTGCCGCTTCGTCAAACCCGACAGCGGCAGGATCCTCGTCGATGGGGCACCGCTCGATGAAGTCGACCCAAGCCAGTGGCGGCGGAACATTGCCCTGGCCAGTCAGGAGCTGGAACTGGTCGATGGCACCATTTTTGAAAACATTATCTACGGCTACGACACGGCCTCGGCCAGCGACGCCATGCGCGCCGCAAGGCTGGCCGAGGCACATCAATTCATCGAGCACCTGCCGCAGGGTTACGCGACGCTGGTCGGATACCGGGGCATCAACCTGTCAGCCGGACAAAGGCAAAGGATCGCCCTGGCGCGGGCGCTGGTGCGCGATCCCGATATTCTCATCCTCGACGAAGCCACCAGTGCGGTGGATGGGTTGTCAGAAGCCGCTATTGTCGAGACGCTGAAGTCGCGGGCCGGCCGCCGCACCACCATTGTCATCAGTCATCATTACAGCACCATATCGTTCTGCGACGACGTGGTGATCTTGAGCCGCGGTCGGGTGAAAAAACAGGCCCCCTTCGCAACCCTGGCAATGCTCAGCATGGACGAGCTTTACCAGCACGGAGCGGGTGAGTGATGGGGCGCACCCCAACCTGCGACGCGGCTTACGCCCGGCAGCTCGCAGATCGCGATCAATCCTGCCGGCAAACCACCGCCGCGACGCATTTCCGATTGTTCAAAAACAATTCTCGGTGAGAGGTCAGGCGGCCTTCTTCTTCGCCAGCCGCGCCTTGATCGAGGCGACGTCGGCGCGCGGCGTCGCGGCGAACAGCGTCCTGGTGTAGTTGTGCTTGGGGTCGGCGAAGACCTCCTCGCGCGAGCCGTATTCGACGGCTTCGCCGAAATACATCACCATCACATCGTCGGCGATGTAGCGCACGACCGACAGATCGTGGCTGATGAAGACATAGGTCAGCTGGAATTCGTCCTGCAGGTCGGCGAGCAGGTTGAGCACCTGCGCCTGCACCGAAAGATCGAGCGCGGAGACCGGTTCGTCAAGCACCAGCAGGCTCGGGTTCAGCATCAGCGCGCGGGCAATGGCGATGCGCTGGCGCTGGCCGCCCGAGAACATGTGAGGATAGCGATTGTAGTGCTCGGTTCCGAGGCCGACTTTCTTCAGCATCCTCATGGCGAGGTCGCGCCGCTCTTCGGCCGGCTTGTCGGTGTTGATGAGCAGCGGCTCGCCCAGCACATCTCCGATCTTTTGGCGCGGATTGAGCGATCCGTAAGGGTTCTGGAAGACGATCTGCACCTTGCGGCGCATCTCCCTGGTCAGGCCGTTCCTTGCGATGTCGACCTTGTTGCCGTCGATGAACAGTTCGCCCGACGTTGCCGGATCGATCAGCGTGATGATGCGCGCCAGCGTTGACTTGCCGCAGCCCGATTCACCGACGATGGCCAGCGTCTTGCCCTTGTCGACGCTGAACGAGACGCCCTTGACCGCATGCACGGTGCGCGCGCCGCGAAACAGGCCGCCGCCGACGTGATAGTCGCGCACGATGTCCTTGCCTTCGACGACCTTGATGCTCATCAGACGCCCCCGGCAGCCGGTTCGAACAGCATGTCCGAGACGGTCGGTAGCCGGTCGCCGACGGCATTTTCCGGCAGCGCCGACAAAAGCGCGCGGGTGTAATTGCTCTTCGGCGATTCAAACAGCGACAGCACGTCGGCCTCTTCCATCTTGCGGCCCTTGTACTGGACGATGACGCGGTCGGCGGTCTCGGCGACGACGCCCATATTGTGGGTGATCATGATCAGGCCCATGCCGTATTTGACCTGCAGCGAGACCAGCAGGTCGAGGATCTGCTTCTGGATGGTAACGTCGAGCGCGGTGGTCGGCTCGTCGGCGATCAGAAGCTTGGGATTGCAGGCGATGGCGATGGCGATCATCACCCGCTGGCACTGGCCGCCCGACATCTGGTGCGGGAACGAGTTCAGCCGTTCGGCCGGCTCGGCAATGCCGACCTGCGTCAGCAATTCGATGGCGCGCTCGCGACGCTGGGCCTTGTCCATGCCCATATGGAAGCGCAGCACTTCCTCGATCTGGAAGCCGACGGTGAAGCACGGATTGAGACTGGCCATCGGCTCCTGGAAGATCATCGACATGTCCTTGCCGACGATCTTGCGACGGTCGGCCGGGCTCATCTTCAGAAGATCGCGACCGTTGAAGCTCATCTGGTCGGCAGTGACCGTCGCCGTCCACGGCAACAGCCCCATCACAGCCAGCATCGACACCGACTTGCCGGAGCCGGATTCGCCGACGATGGCCAGCACTTCACGTTCGTTCACATGGAGCGAGACGCCATCGACCGCGCGGAACGGGCCGGATGCGGTCTGGAACTCGACGACGAGATTGCGGATGTCGAGCAGCGCCATTACGACCTCCTCAGCTTCGGATCGAGCGCATCGCGCAGACCGTCGCCGATCAGGTTGATGGCAAGCACGGTGATGAGGATGGCCAGACCGGGGAAGGTCACCACCCACCAGGCGCGCAGGATGAATTCACGCGCCGAGGCGAGCATGGTTCCCCATTCCGGTGTCGGCGGCTGGGCGCCAAGGCCGAGAAAGCCGAGAGCGGCCGCCTCCAGGATGGCGTTGGAGAAGGACAGCGTGCCCTGCACGATCAGCGGCGCCAGGCAGTTGGGCAGGATGGTGCGCAGCATAAGCCTTATATGGCCGGCGCCGGCGACCTTGGCGGCGACCACATATTCGCGGCTCTTTTCGGCCATGACGGCAGCGCGCACCAGACGGGCAAAGTGGGGTTGCAGGACAAGCGCGATGGCCAGCATGGCGTTGAACAGGCCGGGGCCGAGGATGGTGACCAGAACCAGCGCCAAGAGCAGCGACGGGAAGGACAGGATCAGATCCATGACCCGCATGATCGCCACGTCGACCCAGCCCCGGAAATAGCCAGCCAAAAGGCCGAGCGTGATGCCGCCGACAAGCGCCAGCGTGACCACGACGGCGCCGATGAGCAGCGAGAAACGCGCGCCATAGAGCAGGCGCGAGAGCATGTCGCGGCCGACCGCGTCGGTGCCAAGCAGATATTCCATGCTGCCGCCTGCCTGCCAGGCCGGCGGACGCAAGAAAGCGGTCTTGTCCTGGATGTCGGGCGCATAGGGCGCGAGCAGCGGTGCAAAGAGCGCGGCCAGCACCAAAAGGATGAAGACGAACAGGCCGATGACGGCGCCGCGGTTTACCGAGAAATAGTGCCAGAAAGTCCTGAAGCCGGTCAGTCGGTCAGGGTTGCCGGCGGCCATCGGGGCGATTTCGGTCGACTGGCTCATCACGCCGCCCTGATGCGCGGGTTGATGACGGCATAAAGCACGTCGACGATCAGGTTCACGGCCATGACGATAAGGGCGATCAGCAGCAAGCCTGACTGCACGACGACATAGTCGCGCTTGGATATGGATTCGACCATCCACTTGCCGATGCCCGGCCAGGCGAAGATGGTTTCTGTGAGAATGGCGCCGGCGAGCAGGGTACTGACCTGCAGGCCGATGGTGGTGACCACCGGGATCAGCGCATTGCGCAGCGCATGCACGCCGATGACGCGGGACGACGACAGGCCCTTGGCGCGGGCGGTCCGCACATAGTCTTCGCCCAGCACTTCGAGCATGGCCGAGCGCGTCTGGCGCGCGATCACCGCCAGCGGGATGGTGCCGAGCACAATTGTCGGCAGCACCAGGTGGCTCAATGCCGAGCGGAAAGCATCCCATTTGCCGTAGAGCAGGCTGTCGAGGGTCAGGAAGCCGGTGATCGGCTTGATAAAGAACTGAAGGCCGATGCGTCCTGAAACCGGGGTCCAGCCGAGATAGCCGGAGAAAAAGATGATCAGCAGCAGACCCCACCAGAAAATCGGCATGGAATAGCCGACAAGGGCGGTGCCCATCAGCCCCTGGTCGAACCAGGAGCCGCGTTTGACCGCAGCAATGATGCCGGCCGGGATGGCCAGCACCATGGCGAAGATCATGGCGAAGACTGAGAGCTCGACGGTTGCCGGGAAGAGCGTCATGAAATCTTCGATGACCGGCCGCTTGGACGAAATCGACACGCCGAAATTGCCGGTCGCGGCATCGCGGACATAATGCGCGTATTGCTGCCAGATCGGCAAATTGTAGCCGAACTGTTCCTTCAGTTCCGCGTAACGCTCGGGCGACACGCCATGCTCGCCGGCCATGGCAAGAATGGGATCGCCGGGCAGCAGCCTGACGAAAGCGAAGGCGCAGATGGTGATGCCGATCAGCGTCGGCAGCACCAAGACGATTTTGTTTAGGAGATATCGGAGCATCTTGAAAAGCGGGCGGCGCCTGATTGCGCGCCGCCCGCCTAACAGTTCTATTCGGCCTTGTCGACGCCGTCGAAGCGATGAATGCCGAGCGGGTCCATCATGAAGCCGCTGACATTCTTGCGCACGACTGCGTAGACCTGGCTGTGTGCCATGAGGAAGGCCGGAGCCTGCTTCTGGAAGACAACCTGCGCCTCTTCATAGAGCTTGGTGCGTTCGGCCTGGTCGCTGGTCTTCTTGGCCTTCTGGATCAGATCCTCGAAGTCCTTGTCGCACCAGCTGGAGTAGTTCGACACGCCGATGGCCGAGCAGGCGAACAGCGTGGCGAAGAAATTGTCCGGATCGCCATTGTCACCGGTCCAGCCGATCTGGAAGGCACCCGGACGCTCCTTCTTCTTGCCTTCTTCGCGGTACTTCGTCCACTCGTAGCTGACGATCTCCGCCTTGACGCCGACCTTGGCCCAGTCAGCCTGGATCAGTTCCGCGGCGCGCTGGAAGTTCGGGTTGTAGGGACGGACGCGGTCGGAGGCCCAAAGCTGGATCTCCTTCAATCCGGCATCGGCCAGCACCTTCTTGGCGGCTTCCGGATCATAGGCGTCGGACTTCACGTCCTTGTTCCACGACCACATGGTCGGCGGGATCAGGTTTACGGCCGGCGTGGCGCCGGCGTCCTGGAACAGCGACTTGATGAGCGATTCCCGATCGATCGCCTGGTTGAGCGCATGGCGCACTTCAGGCTTGTCGAGCGGCGGGATGGTGGTGTTGTAGCTCATATACCCGATGTTGAGGCCAGCCTGATCCATCAGGGTCACGTCGGCGTTGGCCTTGATCGTGCCGTGTCGGCAGGATTCGGATAGGGCGCGATATCGCATTCGCCGGCGAGCACCTTCTGGATGCGGGCGGTGGCGTCAGGCGTGATCGCGAAGACGAGATCGTCGATCTTTTCCTTGCCCTTGAAGTAGTCCGGGTTGGCCGCATAGCGGATGACCGAATCCAGCTGGTAGTCGACGAACTGGAACGGACCTGTACCGACCGGCTTGGTCGAGAAGTCGGCCATCTTGCCGTCTTTTTCCAGCTGGTCGGCATATTCCTTCGACACGATCGAGGCGAAGTCCATGCCGAGATTGGCCAGCATCGGCGCGTTCGGCTCGGTCAGCGTCAGCTTCACGGTCAGGTCATCGACCTTTTCCCACTTGGCGACGTATTTCGGCATGTCCATGCCGGTGTAGTAGTCCCAGGTCAGGTTCGGCAGGTACTTCTCGCCGTTCCAGGGGTTTTCCTTGTTGAACTGGCGATCGAACGAAAAGACGACGTCGTCGGCATTGAAATCACGCGTCGGCTTGAAGAAATCTGTCGTTTGGAACTTCACGCCCGGATGCAGGTGGAAAGTATAGACCAGGCCGTCGTCCGAAATCTCCCATTTGTCGGCGAGACCGGGCACAACTTCGGTGCCGCCATGCTTGAACTCGACCAGGCGCGAATAGACGGTGCGCGACGAGGCGTCGAAGTCGTTGCCGCCCGTCGTGGTACCCGGGTCGAAGTTGGCCGGCGAGGCCTCCGAGCAATAGACCAGCGTCTTGGCATTGGCCACACCGCCGAGGACGCTTGCAGCCAGCAACGCGGCTGCAAAAGTCAGTTTCTTTTTCATTGAGCACTCCCTGATGTTCTTCCAAGCCCCTCTATAGGCTCGCGAAGCGCGCATATAAGCACCGTTTTTCCGGCTTTGGAACACCCTGTTTGCCTACCCCACCGTAAGCAGAAAATATTTCTCGGTCTTTGACGAACTACAGAATGAAATAGCAAAATCTGCTAATCACGGGATTGTTAACGACCGCATTTTTTCATTGATCGCAGCAATCGTAAGCCAAAAATCCACAAGCCTGGGTTTCGCCACCGAGATGACAGGACGGCATTGCCGAGCCGGCGTCGCGGGAAGGATTTCGACGGCAAATCTTTGCCGTCCTGCCGCTGGGGCAAGACTTGCACGGCCGCCGATAGTCGCAATAGATAGATGACACGCTGGATTTTCCGGGAATCCGCGACATCGCTGCAGCGGAGGACGCCTCACCACATCGAGGCGGCGCAGCAGGAGCAGGCAACAGAACGACCGAGGGAGGCTAGAGGTGGCGAAAGCAACAAAGACAACGGCCCCGGCGAAAGCAAAAGCGGCGAAAGCTTCAAAACCGGCCGCCGCTGCCGCCAAGTCGAAAGCGCCACCGGCCAAAGCCACTCCCGCCGTCAAGCCAACGGCAACCTCGACGCCGGCGAAGGCAAGCGCCAACCCGGCAGCGAAACCTGCGGTCAAGCGCGCGGCGAAGACAACACCCGCTGCAAAGCCCGCCCAGCCGCCAGCCGCCAAGGCAGCCGCGGCGAAGCCCGCCTCGAAGCCGTCGCCGGGCGCGGCCAAAAAACTGCCGAATACGCTGACGGCGCTTGCCGCGGGCTTGCCGGAAAAGCCATGGCTAAAAAGCTATTCGAAAGTCGTGCCGGCGGAGATCGGCGCCCTGCCCTACAGTTCGATCGGCGACTTCCTCGTCGGCGCCTGCAAGCAGTTTTCCGGCCAGCCGGCATACGTCTGCATGGGCAAGTCGATCTCCTATGCCGAACTCGAGCGGCAATCGGCCGCCTTCGGCGCTTATCTGCAATCGAAGGGCCTGCAGAAAGGCGCACGCGTGGCGCTGATGATGCCGAATGTGCTGCAATATCCGGTGGCGATGATGGCCGTGCTTCGCGCCGGCTATGTCGTGGTGAACATCAATCCGCTCTACACGCCACGCGAGCTCGAACACCAGCTCAGGGATTCCGGCGCGCAGGCGATCGTCATTCTGGAGAATTTCGCCAGCACCCTGGAGGCGGTGATTGCCAGAACGGCGGTCAAGCATGTGGTGGTCGCGGCGATGGGCGACATGCTCGGCGCCCTCAAGGGCACGATCGTCAACCTCGTCGTGCGCCGGGTGAAGAAGATGGTGCCGGCCTGGTCGCTGCCCGGCCATGTCAAGTTCAATGCGGCGGTGAAGGCCGACGCCGGCATCGCCTTCAAACCGGCCAAGATGGAGGCCGGCGACATCGCCTTCCTGCAATATACCGGCGGAACCACGGGGATTTCCAAAGGTGCTGTGCTGCTGCACTCCAATGTGCTGTCCAATGTCGCGCAGAACACGCTATGGCTGCAGGACGCCTACGCGATCAAGCCGAAACCGGCGCATCTCAACTTCATCTGCGCGCTGCCGCTCTACCATATCTTCGCGCTGACGGTGAACGCGCTGATGGGCATGCAGCAGGGCGCCCAGAACGTGCTCGTTCCCAACCCGCGCGACATTCCCGGCTTCGTCAAGGAGCTGCAGAAATACCCGATGCACATTTTCCCAGGCCTCAACACGCTGTTCAACGCGCTGCTCAACAACGAGGATTTCCGCAAGCTCGACTTCAAGCCGCTGATCATGACGCTGGGTGGTGGCATGGCGGTACAGAAGGGGGTTGCCGAGCGCTGGAAGGCGCTGACCGGCAATTCGATCACCGAGGGCTACGGGCTGTCGGAGACCTCGCCGGTGGCCACCGCCAACAAGTTCAGCGACAGCAATTTCACCGGCACGATCGGCCTACCGCTGCCGTCGACCGAGATCGTCATCCGCGACGATGACGGCAACAACCTGCCGCTGGGCGAAGTCGGCGAGATCTGCATCCGCGGGCCACAAGTCATGGCCGGTTACTGGAACCGGCCGGACGAGACCGCCAAGGTGATGACCAAGGACGGCTTCTTCAAATCCGGCGACATGGGCTTCATGGACGAGCGCGGCTACACCAAGATCGTCGACCGCAAGAAGGACATGATCCTGGTCTCCGGCTTCAACGTCTACCCCAACGAACTCGAGGAAGTCGTCGCCCAGCATCCGGGCGTGCTCGAAGTGGCGGCGGTCGGCGTGCCGGACGAGCATTCGGGCGAAGTGCCGAAGCTGTTCATCGTCAAGAAGGATCCGGCGCTGACCGTTGAGGCAATCACTGCGTATTGTCGCGAGAACCTGACCGGCTACAAGCGGCCGAAATACATCGAGTTCAGGACCGAGCTGCCGAAGACGCCGGTGGGCAAGATTTTGCGCCGGGCGCTGCGGGAATAATTTGAACGGCGAGCCTGGCGACGGCGGGATGGCGGACGATAGTCGGCGTCCCGATGCAGTAGTGTTCATCAAGGCGAACCTGCGGCTTGCGCCCGTTCCCGCCCTTCGTGAAATCCAGCTCTATACGGCTCATTCCGGCAGCGGCCTGAGGCGGCTTGTCGAGTGGCGAGCTCATGGACCGGAAGACGGCAGCCAGACCGAGGAGCACGAAGCTGAGCCGCAGCCGCCCTACTGGGCCTATGCCTGGGCCGGCGGCGCCGTGCTGGCGCGCTATATACTCGACCATCCGCAAATCGTGGCCGGTCACCGCGTGCTCGACCTCGGCGCCGGCTCGGGCCTCGTCGGCATCGCCGCCGCCAAGGCCGGCGCCAGCGCGGTGATCGCCGCCGAGAGCGATCGCAACGGCGTCGCCGCGATCGGCCTCAACGCGTTGGCCAACGGCGTCGAGATCACCATTGTCGACCAGGATATCACCACGGGCCCGCCGCCAGCGGTCGATCTCGTGCTTGCCGGCGACGTGTTCTACGGCCGCGAGGTTGCTCTGCGGGTGATCCCGTTCCTCGACCGCTGCCTGGCAGCCGGCATCGAGGTGCTGGTCGGCGATCCCCGCCGCGCCGATCTGCCGCTGTCGCGGCTACGATTGCTCGCCGAATATCAGGTGCCGGATTTCGGCGACGCAAAGGGTGATGTGACCAAGCCGAGCGGTGTGTTTTGGTTCGAGCCGGAAGATTGCTAGCGCGACGCGGCAAAGCCCAGTCGCTCTGAATGGCCGGATTCTACTCATTGTGGACAAACCTCAAGGGGCAGAAAATAGATTGGATTAGCCGTTGATAGGAGAAGTCGAATGGCGTGGATTAAAGTTGTTCAACGTATCGGCTTCATAGTTTGCCCAAAGTGCGAAAATCGCGGCTTCGAGCTTCAGCCTGGCGAAGACATCGATAACGCAAGCGCCAAGATCAGGTGCGGCAAATGCGGGTACGTTTGCTCTGCTGATGAGTAGCCCACTATGTCCGAAAACAAACCAGAAGCTCCATAGTTTCATGGCTGCTTCCCCAACTCGGCCATTGGCGGGGAAATCCCGAGCCGAATTGAGTTTGCCCCAGGCCCCCGTCAGACCGTCTCCTTGACCCGCGCCGACAGAAAGTCCGGCAAGTCGGCAACCGAATCCAGAACGACATCGGCGATCGACGCCAGCGATTCCCGCGTGCCGGTGCCGGAGAGCACGCCGACCGCCAGGCCGCAGCCGCCGGCACGCGCCATCTCCAGGTCGTGGCGGTTGTCGCCGACCATGGCGATCTCGGACGCCTTCAACCCGGTCAGGTCGCAAAAGGCGACGATCGTGTCCGGCGCCGGTTTCGGATTGGCGACCGCGTCATAGCCATAGGCGGCGGTGAACAGCTGCGCGACGCCGAGCGTGACCATAGTCTTTTCGGCACCGGCAGTCGAATCATTGGTGGCGACGCCGAGCCGGTAGGATCGCTTGTGCAGAGCCGTCAGCGCCGCGACGATGCCGGGCAAGGCCACCGCCATCGATGAGCCTTGCACCGAGGTGATCTCGTTGAAACGGGCGACGGCCAGCATCTGGTCCTCGTCGGACAGGCGCGGGAACCATAGTTCGACGACATCCATGTTGGTGCCCGAGGCGAAGATGGAATCCGGCTTGAAACGCTTGGCGACAAAATCGAAGCCCGCCGCTGAAAGCAGCCTGTCGGCTTTCCAGCGATCGCCCTCGGCAGCATCCATGGCCATGAAATCGGCGATGCCGAGCCAGGTCGCGTTGAAATCGACAAGCGTGCCGTCCTTGTCGAACAATATGCCCTTGATGTCGGCCGGATTTTTCATTGCGCCCCCCGCAGTTGCTGGATGCGCGCCACCAGCCCGGCCGTCGATGCGTCGCGCTTGGCGGCGCTCTCCTTGCCTTCCACGACTGGCAACAGGCCGGTCGCCAGCTCCTTGCCGAGCTCGACGCCCCATTGGTCGAAGGAATTGATGTTGAACAGAGTGCCTTCGACGAAGACGCGGTGCTCGTAAAGCGCGATCAGCCGGCCGAAGGTGCGCGGGTCGAGCTTGCGGTAGAGGATCGTCACCGATGGGCGGTTGCCGGAGAAGACGCGGTGCGGGGCTATTCTGTCGACATCGGCCGGCTTCATGCCCTTGGCCAGCATCTGCGCGCGCGCCTCGTCCAGCGTGCGGCCCTTCATCAACGCTTCCGATTGGGCCAGGCAATTGGCAAGCAGTAGATCGTGCTGGTGCTTGAGATCAGGCTCATGGCCGACGGCAGCGGCAAGGAACTCGACCGGGATGAAATCGGTGCCCTGGTGCAGCAGCTGGAAGAAGGCGTGCTGGCCATTGGTGCCGGGCTCGCCCCAGACCAGCGGTCCGGTCGGCGTCGTCACCGGCGTGCCGTCGAGGGTGACGCCCTTGCCGTTCGATTCCATGTCGAGCTGCTGTAGATAGGCCGGCAACCTGGACAGTCGCTGGTCATAGGGGATGACGGCACGCGCCGGATAACCGCAGATCACGCGATGCCACCAGCCGACCAGCCCAAGCAGCGCAGGCAGGTTCTTCTGCAGGGGTGCGGTGCGGAAGTGCTCGTCCATCTCATGCGCGCCGCCCAGGAAGGCGCGGAAATTGCGCGGGCCGATGGCGATCATCACCGGCAGGCCGATGGCGCCCCACAGCGAATAGCGGCCGCCGACCCAGTCCCAGAAGCCGAACACGCGATCCGCTTCGATGCCGAACTTGGAAACCAGGTCGAGCGCGGTCGAGACGGCGGCGAAATGCTTGCCGACAGCTTCCTTGCCGAGCGCCTTCTGCACCCATTTGCGCGCCGTCTCGGCATTGGTCATCGTCTCGACCGTGGTGAAGGTCTTCGAGGCGATGATGAACAGGGTGGTTTCGGCCGACAGGCCCTTCAGCGTGTCGTGGATATGGGCGCCGTCGATGTTGGAGATGTAGTGCGCGCGCGGGCCGTCGTGATAGGGCGCCAGCGCCAGCGTCGCCATGGCCGGGCCGAGATCGGAGCCGCCAATGCCGATGTTGACGATGTCGGTGATTTTCTTGCCGGTGGCGCCGGCGGCCTTGCCGGAGCGAATGGCATCGGCGAAAGCGCCCATGGCGTCGAGCACGGACAGCACATCCGCCTTGACGTCCTGGCCGTCGACCGTGACGCCCTTGCCCGCGAGGTTGCGTAGCGCCGTGTGCAGCACGGCGCGGTCTTCGGTGATGTTGATCTTCTTGCCGGAAAACATTGCGGCCCGGCGACCTTCGAGATCGGCGGCGGCGGCGAGCTTCTCGAGCAGTTCCATCGTGCGCTGGTCGACCGCGCATTTCGACCAGTCGAGCAAAAGGTCGCCGTCGCTGGCCGAAAATGTCTCGAAGCGCTTGGGGTCGGCGGCAAAAGCCTCGCGCATCGTGCCCGATGCCGCCGCGCGCGCAGCACGCAAGGCGACAAGCTGTTTGTCGAAGGAGGAATGATCCACTGCCGGCTCCTGATCGTTTTTTCACGACATCTTATCAGACCGGATGTTTCCGGCGCGTGTCGTCGGGGTGACGTTATCGAGCCGAATTCCGCATGTTTCAATGCGTGGGGATGACGCAGTGCAGCATAGTGCGATGTGATGGAGCTACGACGCTGCGCGTCGCGCTGGATGATGTGATGGGAGTAGCGACGACGCTTCGCATCGCGCTGGGGATAATGAGGCGCGACGACGCTGCGCGTCGCGCGGGCGTCCGCGCTGCGGGATGACGCAGCGTCACCCGGGGGATGCGACGACGCTGCGCGTCGCGCATAGATCACTGGCATAAATCCCAGCGATCAGAAAAATTGATTGGCGCAACCCCTTGTGCCACGGTTACCTTCCGCTGGTCCAGCCAAGCAAAAAAGACTGGCCATCGAGGAACACCTTCCATGCCACAGCGTAACGACACGGCCATATGGTCCGGCCTGTTCCGGATTTCGGCGGAATCGGGCCAGACCCTGCAGGCGCAGATCCGTCAGGCGATCGTCGCCGCCATTCTCGACCGGCAGATCGCCGCTTCGATGCCGCTTCCGTCCTGCCGCATCCTGGCCGAGAAACTCGGCGTCGCGCGCGGCACTGTGGTGCTGGCGTTCCAGCAATTGGTCGACCAAGGTTTCCTGGTGGCGCGCGAACGGCGCGGCCATTTCGTCAATCCGGATGTGCTGGCCACCCCCGCCAAGCCGCACCAGAAGGCGCCCGACCAGCAGAACGAGATCGACTGGAAGGCACGCCGGCAGATCGCCGCCAGCGACATGCCGCCGCCGGCCAAGCACGACAACTGGATCAAGTCGTCCTACCCGTTCGTCTACGGCCAGTTCGACCCGGCGCTGTTCCCGACCGCCGAATGGCGTGAGTGCAACCGCATGGCGCTGGCCGTGCTCGAAATCCGCAACTGGGCCTCCGACATGGTCGATCGCGACGATCCGCTCTTGATCGAGCAGATCCAGGCGCGGCTGTTGCCGCGGCGCGGCATCTTCGCCAATCCGGACGAGATCATCGTCACGCTCGGCGCCCAGAACGCGCTCTATATGCTGGCGACACTGCTGATGACAAAGGGCTCCAAGGTCGCGATGGAAGACCCGGGATACCCCGACGCGCGCTCGATCTTCCGCCTGGCAGGCGCCGAAATCCAGCCGGTTCCGGTCGATCAGTCCGGCATCGTCACCTCGTCCATCCCCAACGATTCCGGCTTTGTCTTCGTCACCCCCAGCCACCACTGCCCGACCATGGTGCCGCTGTCGGCGGAACGCCGGCAGGACCTTCTGGCGCGCGCCAACCGCCACAATCAGATCATCATCGAGGACGGCTATGACAGCCAACTTCTCGACGAGGCGCCGCAGCAGGCGCTGAAGAGCCTCGATCGCTCGGGTCGCGTCGTCTATGTTGGCTCGATGTCGAAGACGCTGGCTCCGGGCCTGCGGCTTGGCTACATCGTCGCTTCGGCTGGACTAATCTCCGAGCTCAGGGCGCTGCGCCGCTTCATGCTCAGGCACCCGCCGGCCAACAACCAGCGCGCGGTCGCGCTGTTCCTGTCGCTCGGCCATCACGAGGCGCTGGTGCGGCGGCTGTCGTCGGCCTTCGACGAGCGGCGCAAGCGTCTGGTCCATGCGATTTCCGCATTCCTGCCGGAATGGCGCTCGACCGATTCGGCCGGCGGCACATCGCTCTGGCTGGAAGGCCCGCGCGGCACCGATTCACGTGGACTGGCCGAGGCCGCGGCCTCGCGCAGCGTCATCATCGAGCCCGGCGACCGCTTCTTCGATCGCACCGAAAAGCCGTCGCGTTTCATGCGCTTGGGCATTTCCTCGATCGCACTGCAGCACATCGAGCCGGGTATTCGCGAGCTCGCGACCGCAGCCGGACGCAGGCCCGCTGCAGCCTGATTTGCCTGTGCCGGAGCTTTGAACAGCCCCGGCCCTTGGCATGATCACCAACATTCTGCATTAGCTCTCTGGCATACTCGGCTGCGTTGACTGGCCCATAGGCTGGGCCAACGACAACGGCATAGTCGGCTGACAGAGGGACGACGCAAGCTGACGGTGGACCAATCATCGCGTCGTGTTTCGCAAGCTAAAGGTGGAGTGCCCCCCATGTCAGTGGCTGTTGAGCAGCAGGATGCGGCTCTTAAGGATGCGGCTCCTAAAGATGCATCAGCCGACCAGCGTTCGCGCCGATCCGGCGGGCGCGAAGCGCGCCGCGCCATGCGGGCAGCACCTTTGGCCGACGACATCAGGCCGGTACGTGCCGGGCTTGAAGGCGGCAGTTACGGCCCGCTCAACCGGAACGACCAGGAGCGCATCCATGAAGCGGTGCTGACGCTGCTGGAGACCGTCGGCTTCGCCAATGCCATTCCCTCCTGCGTCGAGGCGCTGACCGGGGTCGGCGCCGTTTACGGCGATGACGGCCGCGTCCGTTTCCCACGCGGGCTTGTGATGGACACGATCAGACGAGCCGCGCGAAATTTTACGCTGCACGGCCAGGACCCCAGGCATGACATGCTGATCCAGGGCAAGCGCGTGCATTACGGCACGGCGGGTGCGGCGGTGCATCTGGTCGATGTCGAAAAGCGCGAATACCGCGAGTCGCTGGTGCAGGACATTTATGATGCCGCTCGCCTCGTCGAAGGGCTCGACAACATCCATTTCTTCCAGCGGCCGATGGTGCCGCGCGACATTCCCGATCCGCTCGAAATGGACTTCAACACGCTCTACGCCTGCGTGATGGGCACGTCGAAGCATGTCGGCACCTCGTTCACGGTGCGCGAGAACGTGCAGCCGGCGCTGGAAATGCTTTATGCGATCGCCGGCGGCGAGGAGAACTTTCGCGCCCGGCCGTTCGTGTCAAACTCCAATTGCTTCGTCGTGCCGCCGATGAAGTTTGCCGAGGACGCCTGCGGCGTGCTCGAAGCCTGTGTCGACGGCGGCATCCCGATCCTGCTTCTATCGGCCGGCCAGGCCGGCGCCACCGCTCCCGCGGCGATTGCCGGCGCTGTGGTGCAAGCGGTGGCCGAAGTGCTGGTCGGCCTCATCTACGTCAACGCCATCAAGCCCGGGCATCCGGCGATCTTCGGCACCTGGCCGTTCGTCTCCGACCTGAGGACCGGCGCCATGTCGGGCGGCTCGGCCGAGCAGGCAGTACTGACTTCGGCCTGCGCGCAGATGGCGCAGTTCTACGACCTGCCGGGCGGCTCGGCCGCCGGCATGACGGATTCGAAACTGCCCGACATCCAGTCCGGCTATGAAAAGGGGATCACCGACGTGATGGCCGGTCTTGCCGGCCTCAATCTGGTCTATGAATCGGCGGGCATGCACGCCTCGCTGCTCGGCTTTTGCCTGGAGAGCCTGATCATAGACAATGACATGCTGGGCCACTGCCTGCGCTGCGTGCGGGGCATCGAAGTGACCGACGAAGCGCTGTCGATCGACACCATCACCGAAGTCTGCATGAATGGCCCAGGCCACTATCTCGGCAACGAGCAGACGCTGCGCCTGATGCAGACCGAGTATTTTTATCCGGCCGTCGGCGACCGCTTTTCGCCCAAGGAATGGAACGAGAAGGGCCGGCCCGACATCTTGCAGCGGGCGATCATCGAAAAGAAGCGCGTGCTTGCCGAGCGCTTCCCGCGCCATGTGCCGAAGCTGCTAGACGACAAATTGCGCGCCCGCTTCGGCGAGATGATCAAGCTGCCACGCAGCGGCATGGGCGGGTAAGCTTCACCTTACGAAGGTCAGTCCGCACTTAGCCCAAAGCGCTCGACGACTTCGGCGCTGATCAGCTTGCCATGCAGCGCCATCAGCACGATCTGGGCATCCAGGCTGTCGCCGGTTTCAAGCGCTGCCTCGATGCGGCGCTCAGCGTCCAGCCGCCGCTCCGGCCCATTGGCCTGCTCAAAGGTTTGTGGGCCTGCGATGCAATAACCAAACAGCTGCGCCACGGACCGATAAGCCTCTGGCGGGGGCTCGTCCGGCCAGTGATCCTTCATCAGATTGACGATGGTGAGCTTTACTCCCTCTGGCACCAGTGCCGGGTGAAGGTCGGCGCCGCGCAGCGCGTTGTCCAGTTCCCGCAAGTCACCCGAGCGGCCGAACATGCCGAGGAAACCGAGGGAAGAGCGCCGCTTAGTCACGTTGATACTTTCCGTCCGATAGCCGACCACTCATATGGGAATGTAGGATCGTTTTTCATCGCCTTTCCGGAGTCTCAGGCAAACCAGGCGTCGAGCCCGAATTCCCGCTGCAACAGGTCTTCCGCACTTTCCAGCGCGCCCTCGATCCAGCCGTGATTGTTGGACCACGCTTCGCCACAGACATGAATGCCCGGAGCGAGCGTATGGCTCGCCAGTTTTATACCGGAGATATCTATGCCACGGTCCCAGACATGCGACGCGCCGCCATAGGCCGGCGCACCCCAATCCTGCGCAAACCCGCCGATGGGTTTCGAGATGGCGCCGTGTTTGCCATGGACTTCGACCATCTGGCCGTGAAAGGCCTCCAGCGCGGAATGTCCCTCGGCCAAAACCGCAAAGCCGTGGCGCCGAGCGAGCTCAGGCAGCAGTGAGCGCCAGAATACCATGTGCTTGCCATCGCAATAGGCCATGGCGACGCTCCGACGAATCGTCGCGTCGCGAGCGTCCGCTTTTGTGAACTGCCATATCTGGCGAGCCGGCAGATCGGTCACGCTGTGGCCGGCCGCGATGCCGTTTCGAGCCCACCACGGGCTGGCATAGCAGGCGGCCAGCGTGAGCATCGGCCAGGGTTCCGGTGCCGGCAGATCGCTGGGCTGCTCGATGCCGGACTTTTCCAGCAGGGTCCGCAGGGGGCGGACCGGTAACGCCAGCACGACCTTGCGCGCCTCGACCGTCCCGCCCTGCCCCTCGACAGACAAGACCATCCCTTGCGCCGAGCGGGCGATGGCGGTCACGGTGTGATCGAGATGGACGGCGCCGCCGCTGACAGCGATCCGCCCGGCCATTCGCTCCGCAACCGGCTGGAACCCGCCATCGGGGGAACAATAGGAGCGGCCGCCGCTCAGCTCGCCGAGCGCAAGCCTGAACGTCTCGGCGGCGTTGGGTCCACGCAGGAGCAACGAATAGCCCACCGCGTCCTCGGCAAAAGCCATTTCCTCCGGGGTCAAGACCGTCGCCAGCACATCCCAAGTCGCCCAATCCGCCAGCTTGCGGCCGCCATAAACGAAGCCTGCGGCGCCGTTCCATTCGGCGCTGCCGAAGGCCTCCGAACCCGGCAGGATCAGTGCTGCCGCCTTTCGCAGCAGGCGGGACGGGCCTTTTTCCTGCAGCCGACGCGTCACGTCATAGGCAAACAGGCGGCGCGGCGCAAAGCGCGATATAGCGGCGTAGGGCAGGCTCCTACCGCGCAGATGGAGCCGGTTGGCGCCGGTGACGACGTCCATACCCGACAGCTTTACATCCAGCGTCGCCATGAGTTTTTTGAGTAGCCGATGTTGCGGCATCAGCATCATCGCGCCGAGATCGATGCCGAAGTTCGGCTCTCCGGGAAATGAGACCGTGGAGGCCCGACCGCCGACGCGACCGGCGGATTCGAAAACAGCGATCCTTGCGGGCTTTTCACTTTGGGACAAGCGCCACGCCAGGAAGAGACCGGCCATGCCCGCGCCGACAATAGCAATGTCGACCGGGGCAATGTCGATCGGGCTAGGCGGCAAGGATACGCCCGTGGCGGAAAACCATCATCATGGACGACTCTCTGGACCCCTCTTGATTTCGTGTCAAAAAACCCGAAACTGACGAGGACTGCAATGTCATACTGACAGGTGGGATCAGTTGGCGTGCGAGCAGTGATCTAAAACGGGCAACGGGTCCTATGAAGAAACAGTATCACACACCAGTCATCCGCAAGGCAGGACGACTCTCCGGCATCACAGCCATCGCCGCTTCGTCCGGCCCGCCTCCACCCTGAGGCCGCCATCCAAACAAGCTTACGCCAAGGCTTTCATGCCGGCCCGATCAGGCCGGCATTTTCATATCAAGCGGGTGCTTAGTGATTGTCCCTCGGCACGCCGCTGGTGTGCGCGACGTCCTGGTATTTCACCGCCGGCTTCAGCACCATGCCCTCCGAGAACTGGTCGACCATGGAGCGCTGGATTTCCTGCCATGGCGTCTGGTGCTTGGGATAGTGGTAGCCGCCATCGTCCTGCAGTTCGGCACGGCGGCGCGTGATTTCCTCGTCGGTGACGAGGATGTTGGCAGTGCCTTTGCGTAAGTCGATGCGCACACGGTCGCCGGTCTTGAGCAGCGCCAGGCCGCCGCCAATGGCGGCTTCCGGGGAAGCGTTGAGGATAGAGGGCGAGCCCGATGTGCCCGACTGGCGGCCATCGCCGATGCAGGCCAGCGCGTGAATGCCCTTCTTGATGAGATAAGCGGGCGGCTGCATGTTGACCACCTCGGCGCCACCGGGATAGCCGATCGGGCCGGCGCCGCGCATGAACAGGATGGTATGCTCGTCGATGCCTTGCGCCGGATCGTCGATGCGGGCGTGGTAGTCCTCCGGCCCGTCAAAGACCATGGCGTTGCCTTCGAAGGCTTCCGGGTCGTTCGGGTTGGAGAGATAGCGCTCGCGGAATTCCGGCGAGATGCCGCTCATCTTCATGATTGCGGAATCGAACAGATTGCCGCTGAGATTGATGAAGCCGGCATTGGCCTTCAGCGGCTCGGCGACGGTGCGGATGACGTCGGTGTTCTCGTTGGCGACACCCTTGCAATTGTCACCGATAGTCTTGCCATTGACGGTCATCGCTTCGGGATAAGGCAGCAGCTTGGCCTTCATCAGTTCGGCCACCACAGCCGGCACGCCGCCGGCATGGTGATAGTCCTCGCCGAGATATTCGCCCGATGGCTGCAGATTGACGATGAGCGGCACATGGAGGCCGACCGTCTGCCAGTCGTCATTGGTGAGTGGCACGCCGAGATGGCGGGCAATCGCGTTGAGGTGGATCGGCGCGTTGGTCGAGCCGCCTATCGCCGAATTGACGACAATGGCGTTCTCGAAGGCCTTGCGCGTCATGATGTCGGACGGCTTCAGATCCTCATGCACCATCTCGACGATGCGCTTGCCGGTCTCATAGGAGATCTGGCCGCGCTCGCGGTAGGGTGCGGGAATGGCGGCCGAACCCGGCAATTGCATGCCGAGCGCCTCGGCCAGCGAGTTCATCGTGGTGGCGGTGCCCATGGTGTTGCAATAGCCGGTCGACGGCGCCGATGAGGCGACGATGTCCATGAACTCGTCATAGTCGATCTCGCCGGCGGAGAGCCGCTGGCGCGATTCCCAGACGATGGTGCCGGATCCCGTGCGCTTGCCTTTGTGCCAGCCATTGAGCATCGGTCCGACCGAAAGTGCTATGGCCGGAATATTGACGGTGGCCGCCGCCATCAGCAGCGCCGGCGTGGTTTTGTCGCAGCCGATGGTCAGCACGACGCCGTCGAGCGGATAGCCGTAAAGCACTTCGACCAGGCCGAGATAGGCAAGGTTGCGGTCGAGTGCCGCGGTCGGGCGCTTGCCGGTCTCCTGGATCGGATGGCACGGGAATTCGAAGGGGATGCCGCCCATCGAGACGATGCCTTCGCGCACGCGCTTGGCGAGTTCGATATGGTGGCGGTTGCACGGCGACAGATCCGAGCCGGTCTGGGCGATGCCGATCAGCGGCTTGCCCGACATCAACTCGGCCCGCGTCAGGCCGTAGTTCAGGTAGCGCTCGAGGTAGAGCGCGGTCATGCCTGGGTTGTCGGGATTGTCGAACCACTCCTGCGAGCGAAATTTCTTCTTTCCGGTGGGGGCGCCTGCCATCATGGTCTCCGTATTTGTAAGACAAATCGATATGGCAACGCGCGGAAGCAGGCAAGAGGGCGCACCGTCGCAACCGGACTTTGGTGCGATAGACACAGACCAGACCGTGCGTTAGGTCTTCGAAGTCTGTCCGGGAGGTGTCGATGGCTTTGGTGATCGAAGGCGAGGAACGCATTGCCGCCCCCCTGCAGAAAGTGTGGGACGCGCTGAACGATCCGAAGGTTTTGCAGGCGACCATTCCCGGCTGCCAGCACCTGGAGATGAAATCGCCGACCGAAATGGCGGCGACGGTGGTGTTGAAGATCGGACCGATCAAGGCGACATTCAACGGCGAGGTGACATTGAAGAACCTGAAGCCGCCGCACTCCTACACCATCCAGGGCGAGGGCAAGGGCGGTATTGCCGGCTTCGCCAAGGGTGGCGCCGACGTGACGCTGACGGCGGACGGGCCGGATGCGACGGTCCTCAAATACTTTGCCAAAGCCGAAGTCGGCGGCAAGATCGCCCAACTCGGCAGCCGGCTCATCGAATCGACTTCGAAGAAGCTGGCCTTGCAGTTCTTTTCAAGCTTTGGCGAGAAGGTGGGTTCCCCTCCCCCTTGAGGGGAGGGATATCCGAGCTACTCGAACACGATGTTCGGCACCGCCGCTTCGGCCGCGCCGCGTTCTTCGTTGACCCGGTCCCAGACCTTCGAAGCAATGCCGCGATAGATCTTCGCCTCGGCGCTGTCTGGCTTCGACGCCACCACCGGAGCACCTTCATCAGAACTTTCGCGAATGCCCATTTCCAACGGCACTTCGCCGAGGAAAGTCACGCCGAGGCGCTCGGCCTCGCGCCGCGCCCCGCCATGGCCAAAGATGTCGTAGCGCTTGCCGGTATCGGGGGCGATGAAATAGCTCATGTTCTCGACGATGCCGAGCAGCGGCACGTCGACCTTCTTGAACATATTCAATCCTTTGCGGGCGTCGATCAGCGCCAGGTCCTGCGGCGTCGAGACGATGACGGCGCCGGCCAGCGGCACCTGCTGGGCCATGGTCAGCTGGGCGTCGCCGGTGCCGGGCGGCATGTCGACGACGAGCACGTCGAGGCGGCCCCATTCGACCTCGCGCAGCATCTGCGTCAGCGCCGACATCACCATCGGACCGCGCCAGATCATCGGCGTCTCCTCGTCGACGAGGAAGCCCATCGACATCACCTTAAGGCCGTAATTCTCCATCGGTTTCAGGATCTTGCCGTCGACGGTCTGCGGCCGGCCATGGATGTTGAGCAGCCTGGGCATGGACGGGCCATAAATATCGGCATCGAGCACGCCGACACGCAAACCGTTGGCGGCGAGGCCAAGCGCGATGTTGACAGCGGTGGTCGACTTGCCGACGCCCCCCTTGCCGGACGCCACCGCGATGATCGCCTCGATTCCGGGCACGCCGCGCTTGCCCGAGCTTTGCGAGGCCGAGGCGTGCGGGGCTGGAGTGTGTGGAGCTGGGCGCGGCCCGCCTGGCGCAGCCGGCGGTGCGGGCCTGGGCGCGGGACGCGACGCAACCGGAGCCTCCATGCCGCCGCCCTTCTTCTCCGCCGTCAGCGCGACGACGGCGCCGGCGACACCAGGGATCGCCTTGACGACACGCTCGGCTGCAGCGCGCAGCGGCTCCATCTCCTGTGCGCGGGCGGCGGGAACGGTGATCGAGAAAAACACTTTCGAATCGGCGATGAAAATCTCCGAAACCATGCCGAGGTCGACGATGTTGCCGGTGAAGTCCGGCCCGTTGACCGTCTTCAGACGCTCGGTGACGATTTCCTTGGTGACGGACATGCATTATTCCCTAAGGCGTTTGGCTGCGGCTCAGATAGTGCAGATTGGCAGCGACTCCAAGCACCACCGGTGTCCGCCTCACCCTGCCAGGCCAACCGCTAGGTAGGTGAGCGCCGAAATTGCAGCCGTCGCCGGCAAGGTGACGATCCAGGCGATGACGATGTTGCCGGCAATGCCCCAGCGCACGGCCGAGACGCGGCGGGCGGCGCCGACACCGATGATGGCCCCGGTGATGGTATGGGTGGTCGACACGGGGACGCCGAGCCAGGTGGCGGCAAACAGGGTGATGGCGCCGCCGGTCTCGGCGCAGAAGCCCTGCATCGGATTCAGCCGGGTGATCTTCGAGCCCATCGTGTGAACGATGCGCCAGCCGCCGAACAAAGTGCCGAGCGCCAGTGCTGTCTGACAGGTGAGGACGACCCACAGCGGCACGTAGAACGTCCCGCCGAGCATACCTTGCGAATAGAGCAGCACGGCGATGATGCCCATGGTTTTCTGGGCGTCGTTGCCGCCGTGCCCTAGCGAATAAAGCGAGGCCGAAAAGAACTGCATGACGCGGAAGGTGCTGTCGACGGCGAACGGTGTCTGGCGCACGAACAGCCAGGAAACGGCCAGGATCAGGACCAGCGCCAGAACAAACCCTGTCGCCGGCGACACGACGATTGCGGCGACCGTCTTGCCAAGCCCGGTCCAGACGATGGCGCCGGGCCCAGCCTTTGCAACGCCGGCGCCGACGAGCCCGCCGATCAGGGCATGCGAACTGCTGGACGGGATGCCGGCAATCCAGGTGACGATGTTCCAGACGATGGCGCCAACGAGCGCCGAGAAGATCACCGCCGGCGTGACGATGCTGACGTCGACGATACCTTTTCCCACGGTTTCAGCCACGTGAAGGCCGAAGAACATGAAGGCGATGAAATTGAAGAAAGCCGCCCACAGGACCGCATATTGCGGTCTCAGCACGCGGGTGGAGACGATGGTGGCGATGGAGTTCGCTGCATCGTGCAGGCCGTTGAGAAAATCGAAAAACAGCGCGACGGCGACAAGGCCGATCAGCACGGGAAAGGCGATGGTGGCTTCCATTGCCTAAACGTTCTCGATGACGATGCCGCTGATCTCGTTGGCGACGTCCTCAAAGCGGTCGACCACCTTCTCCAGCTGGCCGTAGATCTCCGAGCCGATCAGGTAGGCCATCGGATCGCTGCGGCCATGCCGCTTGAACAGGTCCTTCAATCCCTGCTCATGCAGATCGTCGGCGCGGCTTTCGACGCGCATGACCTCTTCGGCGATGGCGTTGAGGCGTACCGTGTGCGTGCCGACCTTGCTGAGCAGCGGGATCGCTTCGGCAACCAGCCTGGAGGCGGCAACGATGACGCCGCCCATCTCCTGCATCAGCGGGTCGAATTCCTTCTTTTCGAACAGCTTCACCGTCTTGACGGTCTTGTGCATCATGTCGATGGCGTCATCCATTGACTGGATCAGGTCCTTGATGTCGCCGCGATCGAAAGGCGTGATGAAGGAACGCCGCACCGCCAGCAGCACTTCGGCCGTGATATGATCGGCCTCGTCCTCGAGATCGATGATCTTCTGGCACCAACGATCGATGTCCTTGCCCTGCAGGAGCTGCTCCAGCGCCTCGGCGCCGCCGACCACGGTGCGGGAATGCCGTTCAAAGAGGTCGAAGAAGCGATCTTCGCGCGGCAAAAGCTTGCGGAACCAGCCCAGCATGTCCGATCTCCTCGTATTCCATCCAACCACATAGCGCCGTGTTCGGCCGGGGGAAACAGCCAGCCGGCCCAAAGATGTGGATGCATGGCCAATTGCGGGTAGAGCTTGCGGCGAAAGGCAATTTCCCCGACCTTGCGCGCAACGAACGGACGGATGGTATGATCGACAAGCTCGAATTCTTCATCGCGCTGGCCAAGGAGGAGCATTTCGGCCGGGCGGCGGAAGCGTGCGGCGTCACGCAGCCGACCTTGTCGGCCGGGATCAAGCAGCTGGAGGGCCAGCTCGGCGTCATGCTGGTCAATCGCGGTTCGCGCTTTCAGGGGCTGACGCCGGAAGGCAAGCAGGTGCTGGTGTGGGCGCGTCGCATCGTCGGCGATTCCAGGACCATGCGCGAAGAGATGCGGGCGGCGCGACATGGCCTGTCCGGGCGTATCCGTATTGCCGCCATCCCAACCGCCCTCGCCATGGTGGCGCGGCTTACGACGCCATTTCGCGAGAAGCATCCGGGCGTCACCTTCTCTATCCTGTCGCGCACCTCGATCGAGGTGTTGTCGCTGCTCGGCAATTTCGACGTCGATGCCGGCATCACCTATCTCGACAACGAGCCTCTCGGACGGGTGACCAGCGTGCCGCTCTATGACGAGCGCTACCAGCTGATCACGGCGGTCGGAAATCCCTATTCGGATCGCGACAAAGTGACATGGGCCGAAATCAGCCAGCTGCCGCTCTGCTTGTTGACGCCGGACATGCAGAACCGCCGCATCATCGACCAGCATCTGGCCGAGGCCGGCGTGCAGGTGCGGCCGACACTGGAATCCAACTCGATGATCGTGCTGTTCTCCCACATACGGACAGGCAAATGGTCGTCGATCATGCCGCTCAACCTGGCGGAAACATTCGGTTTTTCCGAGCCGATCCGGGCCATTCCGATCGTCGAACCGGATGCCAGCCACACGGTCGGGCTGGTCGCCGCGCCGCGCGAACCGCACACGCCGCTGGTGCAGGCGCTGCTGGACGAGGCGATGGCGCTGGCAGACGATTTCCGCGCTAATCGCTGAGCTAGTCATAACTGGTCAATCGGCGCGATAGAAATTTTCTATCGTGCAACGAAACCGCTTTATTGATTTCAGAGGTTTTCTCTGATTTCTTAAGCACTTAGCGATTAAGCGGCGTAGGCATGTCGTTGTTCCAAAACCGCTTCATGCTTTTGGACGATTATATGCATCGATCGCTACGATAGGGAGGGCGCTGCGTGACGATGCAGCCTGCAAGTACCGAGATACAGTCGCGCACGGCGGCGATCATCCAGGAGTTGAAGGGCCTCGAAGGCCCCCTGCTGCCGATCCTGCACGAGATCCAGGAAGAATTTGGCCACGTGCCGCAGGACGCCGTGCCCGTCATCGCCGATGGGTTGAACCTGTCGAGGGCCGAAGTGCATGGCGTCGTGACCTTCTATCATGATTTCCGTGCCCGGCCGGCTGGCCGGCATGTGCTCAAGCTCTGCCAGGCGGAAGCCTGCCAGTCGATGGGTTCGGATGCGATCGCCGCAAAGGTCAAGCAGTTGTTGGGCATCGATTTCCATGAGACCACCCGCGACGGATCGGTTACACTTGAGCCTGTCTATTGCCTCGGGCTGTGCGCCTGTTCACCGTCGGCGATGCTGGATGGTGAGGTGATCGGGCGGCTCGATGACGAGAAGATCGAAGAGATCGTCGCGGAGGTACGCTCATGATCCCGCGCATCTACATTCCAGGTGACTCCGGCGCGCTGGCGCTCGGCGCCGAAAAGGTCGCCAAGGCTGTTCGTGCGGAACTGGCTGAACGGGGCGTCGAGGCCAAGATCGTCCGCAACGGCTCGCGCGGCGCCTATTTCCTCGAACCGATGGTCGAGGTCGCGACCGAAAAGGGCCGCGTCGCTTACGGGCCGGTCAAGCCATCGGACGTCAAGAGCCTGTTCGACAGCGGCTTTCTCACTGGCGGCCATCACAAGCGCTGGCTGGGCGCGCCCGACAAGATCCCGTTCCTGGCCAAACAGACGCGCCTGACGTTCGCGCGTTGCGGCATCAACGACCCGCTATCGCTCGACGCCTACAAGTCACTGGGCGGGCTGAGGGGCCTGCAGAACGCGGTGGCCATGGCGCCGCTCGACATCGTCAAACAGGTCACGGAATCGGGCTTGCGCGGCCGCGGCGGCGCCGGCTTCCCGACCGGCATCAAGTGGAAGACGGTGCTCGATACGACATCTGACCGCAAATACATCGTCTGCAATGCCGACGAGGGCGACAGCGCCACCTTTGCCGACCGCATGATCATGGAGGGCGACCCCTTCGTGCTCATCGAAGGCATGACGATTGCCGGCATCGCCACCGGCGCGACCAAGGGGTTCGTCTATATCCGCTCGGAATATCCGCATGCGGTGGATGTCATGAACAAGGCTGTCGAGGTCGCCCGCAAGGCAGGCGTGCTCGGCGTCAGCGTGCTGGGTTCGCCCAACGCCTACGACATGGAAATCCGCGTCGGCGCCGGCGCCTATGTCTGCGGCGAGGAAACTTCGCTGCTGAACAGCCTTGAAGGCAAGCGCGGCGTGGTCCGAGCCAAGCCACCGCTGCCGGCAATCCAGGGTCTGTTCGGCAAGCCGACGGTGATCAACAACGTCATCAGCCTAGCCTCCGTGCCCATCATCATGGACAAGGGTGCGGCCTTCTACAAGGATTTCGGCATGGGCCGCTCGCGCGGCACGATCCCGATACAGATCGCCGGCAACGTCAAATTCGGCGGCCTGTTCGAGGCGGCCTTCGGCATGACGCTGGGCGAAATCGTCGACGATATCGGCGGCGGTACGGCCACTGGTCGCCCGGTGAAGGCGGTGCAGGTCGGCGGCCCGCTCGGCGCCTATTTCCCGCGCGGCCTGTTCGACACGCCGTTCGACTACGAAGAGTTCGCGAAGCGCGACGGGCTGATCGGCCATGCCGGCATCACCGTGTTCGACGACACGGCCGACATGCTGAAGCAGGCGCGCTTTGCCATGGAGTTCTGCGCCATCGAAAGCTGCGGCAAGTGCACGCCCTGCCGCATCGGCTCGATACGCGGGGTGGAGACCATCGACCGGATTGCCGCCGGCATCGAGCCGGAGAAGAACCTGGCTCTGGTCACCGATCTCTGCAACACGATGAAGTTCGGATCGCTCTGCGCGCTGGGCGGCTTCACGCCCTACCCGGTGATGAGCTCGATCACCCATTTCCCCGAAGATTTCAAGCCCGCGCCGGCGCGCGTGGCTGCTGAATAGGAGCTGGCAGATGAATATCAAGGCCGACTTCCCGACACTCATCGAAGAACTCGATTACGGAACCCCGGAATCGAAGGCGCAAAAGCAGGTTACGCTGATCGTCGACGGCCGCAGCATCAGCGTGCCGGACGGTACGTCGATCATGCGCGCGGCGATGGAAGGCGGGGTCGAGATCCCAAAACTCTGCGCTACCGACATGCTGGACTCGTTCGGCTCCTGCCGCGTCTGCCTGGTCGAGATCGACGGGCGCGGCGGCACGCCGGCATCCTGCACGACGCCCGTCGGCGAAGGCATGGTGGTGCGCACGCAATCCGAGCGGCTCGACGCCATCCGCCGCGGTGTCATGGAGCTTTACGTCTCCGACCACCCGACCGGCTGGAACGAGAAGGCCGGCACCGGCGCCAGCGAGTTCGACGTTGTGGCGAAATCGGTCGGCCTGACCGAGAACCGCTTCGGCATCGAGGGCCGCAACCACGTCAAGCAGGAAAACGGCGTCGCGCCCGGCCATGGCTCGCTGGCGGTCGACTACATCGCCCGCGATGAGTCCAACCCCTATTTCACCTATGATCCGGCGCAATGTATCGTGTGCTCGCGCTGCGTGCGGGCCTGCGAGGAGGTGCAAGGCACCTTCGCGCTGACGATCGAGGGCCGCGGTTTCGAATCGCGCATGGTCGCCGGCATGCACGAGGATTTCATCGCCTCCGAATGCGTGTCCTGCGGCGCCTGCGTGCAGGCCTGTCCGACCGACGCGCTGCGTGAAAAGACCGTGCTTGAGAAAGGCATGCCCGAGCGCTCCGCCGTCACCACCTGCGCCTATTGCGGCGTCGGCTGCTCGTTCAAGGCCGAAGTGAAGGACGACGAAGTCATTCGCATGATGCCCTACAAGGACGGCAAGGCCAACCACGGCCACTCCTGCGTGAAGGGCCGTTTCGCCTATGGCTATGCGACTCACAAGGACCGCATCCTGTCGCCTATGATCCGGGAAAAGGTCAGCGATCCCTGGCGCGAGGTGAGTTGGGAAGAGGCCATCGCCCATACGGCCAAGGAATTCCGCCGTATCCAGTATCAATACGGCCGCACCTCGATCGGCGGCATCACGTCCTCGCGATGCACGAATGAAGAGACCTATCTGGTGCAGAAGCTTGTGCGCCAAGGCTTCCGCAACAACAATGTCGACACCTGCGCCCGCGTCTGCCACTCGCCGACCGGCTACGGCCTCGGCCAGACCTATGGCACCTCGGCCGGCACGCAGGATTTCGATTCCGTTGATTTCACCGATGTCGCCGTCATCATCGGCGCCAATCCGGCTTCCGCGCACCCGGTGTTCGCCTCGCGGCTGAAAAAGCGGCTGCGCCAGGGCGCCAAGCTGATCGTGCTCGATCCGCGCCGCACCGAAATGGTCAAGTCGGCGCATATCGAGGCCGACTATCACCTGCCGCTGAAGCCCGGCACCAACGTGGCGGTGCTGACGGCGCTGGCGCATGTCATCGTTACCGAAGGGCTTTTCGACGAAGCCTTCATCCGCGATCGCTGCGACTGGGCGGAGTTCCAGGATTGGGCTTCTTTCGTCGCCTTGCCGGAAAACAGCCCCGAAATCGTGGGCAAGCTGTCCGGCGTCGATCCCGAACTGATCCGAGGTGCTGCTCGGCTCTATGCCAAGGGCGGCAATGGCGCGATTTATTACGGCCTTGGCGTGACCGAACACAGCCAGGGTTCGACCACGGTTATGGCTATCGCCAACCTTGCCATGGCGACCGGCAATATCGGCCGCCCGGGCGTCGGGGTGAATCCGCTGCGCGGCCAGAACAACGTGCAGGGTTCCTGCGACATGGGCTCGTTCCCGCATGAACTGCCGGGCTACCGCCACATCTCCGGCGAGGCGGTGCGCGACATCTATGAGACGTTGTGGGGGGTGAAGCTCGACGACGAACCGGGCCTGCGCATCCCCAACATGCTGGATGCCGCCGTCGACGGATCCTTCAAGGGCATCTACATCCAGGGCGAGGACATCCTGCAATCCGACCCTGATACCAAGCATGTCGCGGCCGGCCTGGCGGCGATGGAATGCGTCGTCGTGCACGACCTGTTCCTCAACGAGACAGCTAACTACGCGCATGTCTTCCTGCCGGGCTCGACCTTCCTGGAAAAGGACGGCACCTTCACCAATGCCGAGCGCCGCATCAACATGGTGCGCAAGGTGCTGGAGCCAAAGGCGCGCTATGCCGACTGGGAAGCGACACAGGAGCTTGCCCGCGCGATCGGGCTGGATTGGAACTACCAGCATCCCTCCGAAATCATGGACGAGATCGCCAAAACGACGCCAAGCTTCGCCGGCGTCTCCTTCGATCTGCTCGACCGTGTCGGATCGGTGCAATGGCCCTGCAACGAGAAGGCGCCGCTCGGCACGCCGATCATGCATATCGACGGCTTCGTGCGCGGCAAGGGCAAGTTCATCCGCACAGAATATGTCGCGACCGACGAGCGAACCGGGCCGCGTTTCCCGTTGCTGCTGACCACCGGTCGCATCCTTAGCCAGTACAATGTCGGTGCACAGACAAGGCGCACCGAAAACGTCATGTGGCACTCGGAGGACCGGCTGGAGATCCATCCGCACGATGCGGAGAACCGCGGCCTGCGCGATGGCGACTGGGTGCGGCTGACCAGCCGTTCGGGTGAGACGACGCTGCGTGCGCTGATCACCGACCGGGTGTCGCCAGGTGTGGTCTACACAACGTTCCACCATCCCGACACGCAGGCCAACGTCATCACCACCGACTTCTCCGACTGGGCGACCAACTGCCCGGAGTACAAGGTGACCGCGGTGCAGGTCGGCGCCTCCAACGGGCCTTCGGACTGGCAGCGCGATTATAACGAGCAGGCCGAGCAGAGCCGCCGCATCGCTCCGCTACAGGCGGCGGAGTAGTCTTGCCACGGCGTTCGACAATGAGAGCTTCAATCTTGACGGTTGGTCGACCCCCACTCCGTCAGGAAGGAGAGCTTAAGCCGCCTGGCGCCTTTCCTCTCCCTCCGGAGGGGGGAGAGGTGGCGCCGCGAAGCGGCGACGGAGTGGGGGACGCCGGCCCCGCAACACGCAGCCGTCGAAAGTCGCGCACAACCCAAAGAGCAGGCAAACCGGCCTATCTGGCGAGCAGTCGACCCCCACTCCGTCAAGCTTCGCTTGACACCTCTCCCCCGATCGACGGGGGAGAGGAAAGGCGCGAGCCTCCACAGCTACTGCTAAGGACGAACAGGGCAGAGGGGCGCGCCTCGTGACCCGAAAACGCCAAGCCACCACCCAAATCTCTCGCCTTGCCCACCGCGCCAGCGGCACTGCGACGGCCAACCGCATGGTGCCGGAGGAGACGCCGGTGGCGTTCTCCTTTGCCGGCACCACACATGCGGTGATGATGGCGAGCCCGGCCGATTTCGAGGATTTCGCGCTCGGCTTTTCGTTGACCGAAGGCATCATCGCGTTGCCCAGCGAAATCGAAGCGATTGAGGTCGAGGACCATGGCGCCGGCATCGACATCCAGATTCGGTTGAAAGACCAGGCAAACACCCGCTTCGAGGCGCGACGCAGGCGCTTGGCCGGGCCGGTTGGCTGTGGGCTGTGCGGCATAGAATCCATCGAGGAAGCGATGCGCTCGGTCGACAAGGTTGGTGCGTCAAAACCTACGCTTGAAGCCGATGACATCACCCGCTCGGTAAAGCTTTTGTCCAAGGCGCAGCCTCTGCATTCAGAAACCGGCGCCGTGCATGCAGCGGGCTTCTACATTCCCGGCAAAGGCATCGTCATGGCGCGCGAGGATGTCGGCCGTCACAATGCGCTGGACAAACTGGCCGGCGCGCTGGCCAAGGCCGGCATTGACGGTGCATCGGGCGCGGTGGTGGTGACATCACGCGTCTCGGTGGAGATGGTGCAGAAAACGGCGGCGATCGGCTCCGCCTTCATCATCGCCGTGTCGGCGCCGACAGCCCTTGCCATCCGCACCGCCGATGAGGCCGGCATGACGCTGGTGGCGCTGGTGCGCGGCGACGATTTCGATGTTTTCACCCACCCGAAACGGGTGGTCTTGGGAGTTGCCCAGCATGTCGCATGACGAAGAACACATCACGAGCACCGGGGAAAAGCTGGTGCGCATGGCCAACCAGATCGCCGCCTTCTTCCATTCAAGGCCCCGCGAGGAAGGTGTGGCGGGCGTGGCCGAGCACATCAACAAGTTCTGGGAGCCCAGGATGCGCCGCCAGTTCTTCGAGATGCTGGACAGCGGCGGCGAAGGTTTTGACGAACTCGTCGTCGTGGCCTCGGCCAGGATCAAGCGGCCGAAGACCGAGGAGCAGGCCGATGTGAGCATCGGCTACGTCCAACCCACGGGTGCAGAGAGCGCCGCTCCCCAGAAATAGCCTCCCCCAGAAATGGCGGGCGAACACGGTTCGCTGCGGGTTATATTCCTGTCTTCTAAAGTTTGGCTGCCGCATCCGCCGGGCGTCTGCTATGGTCGGCGATCAGAAATCGTCTGGCCGGGCGGGATAGCAACGTGAGGCCGATCGAGACGCGATATGCCCTCAGCGGCGACGTGCGGATCGCCTATCAGGTGGTCGGCCAGGGATCGTTCGACCTGGTTTTCGTGCCCGGCTTCATCTCCAATCTCGACCTGCATTGGGAAGACGAGGGCTACGCCAGGCTGTTGAAACGGCTCTCGGCGTTCTCGCGGCTGATCCTGTTCGACAAGCGCGGCACCGGCCTGTCCGACCGCGTCGACCCACGCCATCTGCCCAGCCTCGAAACCCGCATGGACGATGTGCGCGCGGTGATGGATGCCACCGGCAGCGGCCGTGCGGCCTTGCTCGGCGCTTCGGAAGGCGCGCCGATGGCAATGTTGTTTGCCGCCACCTATCCGGAACGGACACGAGCGCTGGCGCTCTATGGCGGTTATGCGCATTTCCACAAATGGGTGATGTCGCCGGAGCGCCTCGAGGCCTTCATCGCGACGGCCGGCACGGAATGGGGCACGGGCGCCACACTGCCCAACTTCGCTCCCGGCCGGGTAGATGATGCGCATTTCACCCAGTGGTGGGCCCGCTTCGAGCGGCTGTCGGCCAGTCCGACGGCAGCGGCCGCTCTTGCCCGAATGAATGCCGGGATCGACGTGCGCGGCGTGCTTTCGGCGATCGGCGCACCGACCCTGCTCATCCATCGCCGCAACGACGCGCGGGTGGACCCCGGAGCCAGCCGCTTTCTGGCGAAAAACATCTCGAATGCGCGACTGGTCGAAGTCCCCGGGCGCGACCACCCGATCTGGACCGGCGATGTCGACCGGGTGGCCGACCTGATCGAGGAATTCCTGACCGGCGAGCGTGCCGTGGCCGAAGCGGAGCGCGTGCTTGCCGCTCTTCTGGCGACACGCATCTACGACACGGCGCGGGTTGGCGACCGCATGTGGAGCGAGCGCAGCGAGCGCTTCCAGGAGAGCTGGCGGCAGCTGGTCGGCCGTCATGGCGGACGCGTTGCCGGCATCCATGGCGAATTGATGATCTCGCGCTTCGACGGGCCGGCGCGGGCCATACGCTGCGCGGCGGCACTGCGCGATGCGGCGCAACATATGGGCATTGCAAGCGCCCAGGGCGCCCATGTCGGCGAGGTCGAAATGCGCGGGCCGCCCGTGGGGCTGATGGCACGGGTGACGATGCAGATCGCCGCCCATGCCGGGCGCGGCGACATTCTGGCGTCGCGGCTGGCGGCCGATCTGGCGGCGGGGTCCGGCCTGTATTTCATCGATGCCGGGCGTGTCACGGTGGATGAGCTGGACGAGCCGCTGGCGCTGGTCCAGGCGACGTCGGAACAGCACCTGGAGCCGGCCTGCCGCCCCAAGGCGAAACCCGCCGAGCCGGCTCAACTGACGGCGCGCGAAAGCGAGGTGGTGATCCTGATCGCCGACGGCAAGAGCAATGCCGCGATCGCCGCCGAGCTGAGGCTCAGCGAGCATACGGTCAAGCGTCATGTCGCCAACATATTGCTGAAGCTCGATTTGCCGTCACGGGCGGCGGCAGCGGCATTTTCCGCCAGGCAGGCTGGCCCGGACGGGCCATAGGGACCATGGCGCTTTCGGGCGAAGCGGCCAGGTGGGGTCGAGGCGTACCAATTCTCTCCATGCAGGCCAGGCGGATGTCGCCGGGAAAGGCACTGCGGATGGAGGATGCAATGCTGAAGTCAAACAGGTCGATCAAATCGCTGGTGATAGCGGCAGGCGTTGGCGCGTTGTTCACGATCGCTCCCGCCAGAGCCGAGGATGCCTCGGCGGCCGCCGCCTACAAGGACATCGAGGCGACGCTCGGCTCAGTGCCGGACATGTTCAAGACGCTGCCCGATGTCGCGGTTGCCGGCGCCTGGGCCGAGATCAAGGGTGTGCAGCTCAACCCCAAGACCGCGCTCGACGGCAAGACCAAGGAACTGCTGGGGCTGGCCGTCGCCTCGCAGATCCCCTGCCAGTACTGCATCTATTTCCACACCGAGGCCGCCAAGCTCAATGGCGCGACCGATGAGGAGATCAAGGAGGCGATCGCGATGGCGGCCATCGTGCGCCACTGGTCGACGATGCTCAACGGCAGCCAGGTCGATTTCGCGACCTTCAAACAACAGACCGACGGCGTGTTCGCAGCCGTCAAAGCCAAGTCGCAGTGAAAGAAAATGCCGGGCGGTGCGCCGGGCATTGCTTGTGATCATTCAACCGCCCGATCAACGGGCCATGGAGGAGAAGATGCTGACCAAGACGCAGAGCGTGGACGGCGCGGCGATCAAGAAAGCGATCGAAGGACGGGACGGCAGGATGCTCGCTAGCTTCTATGCCGACGACGCACTGGTGCGGGTGATCGACCGCAACAATCCGCCGAGCAAGCCGCGCGAGATCCGCGGCCGGGCGGCGATCAGCACCTTCTGGGACGACATCTGCAGCCGGGCGATGACCCACAAGGTCGACACCACCATCGCCGATGGCGACAATCTCGCCTTCACCCAGGCCTGCGCCTATCCGGACGGAACGAAAGTGTTCTGCGCGGCGATGCTGGAGCTGAAGAATGGGCGGATTGCACGACAGACCGTCGTGCAGGCCTGGGACGAGTAGTTCCACCGCGGAAAGATCAACCGCGGTTTGGGCCGCAAAACTGGAGGAGACAAAATGTTCAGCGCCAGATGGCAGATCGACGCCAAGTTCGGGCACAAGCAGACCGTGCTCGACCTGTTGAAGAAATGGGAACGCGAGATCGGCTCTCAGGTCGGCATTGCCGATCTCGAGTTCCAGATCATGACCGGTTCGGTCGGAGCTCGGGAAGCGACGGTCGAATCGCATCATCAGGTCGAAAGCCTTGCCCAGCTGGAGGGATTCTTCGCCAGGATCGGCAAGATCGACGCGCACGCCAAATGGGGCAAGGAGATGGAGCCCTACGTCGTTTCAGGCACCAGCCTTTGGAACATCTACCGCATCGTGGAGTAGCCGTGGCAGGTGCAGCAGTTTTCGGCCATCAGTTGCGGCGGCCGAAACTCGTCCGCTGCCCGGAAAACCGCCCTTCCCTGCCCGATCCGGCAGCCGCGACACGTGCCGGCTGATTGGGCAATGTGGCCTGCTTGGCCAGGGCCGCCGCTATCAAGGCGTCGGCCTGGCGCGCGCGCTGGTCCGCGCCGGCATCTCCGGCAGGGTTGCCCGCCACGGCGGAGGTCGACATCCGCCGGCGGGGTTTGAAAGCAAGATAGAGAAGCAACGCGCCGAGCAGTCCAGCCCCAATGACGATCGTCAAACGCGTGCCGGTCATGCCGGTGCGTTCGATCTGGGTGGGGTTGACGGGGTTCTGGACGACGGTGAGCTTGTCGCCGACCTGCGGTTCGCGGGCACCGTTCTTGTTCAGCTCCATCGTGGCCTCGACGGCGTCGGCGCCGGTGCCGACGCGCAAGGTGCCGGTGAATTTCTGGGTCACCTTCCACTCTTTGTCAGCATGAACCGTCTTGAACGCATCCACCAGTTCGCACGGGATCGTGGCGGTGCTGACGGTCTTGTAGACAATCTTGTGGGCGGTCGATTCCATGTCGCATTCGACATTGACCGCGAGGATTTCAGCAGGCGCCTCGGGCCAGCCGCTCTTCTTGATCATGTCCTTGCCGCCGAACACAGCGATCAGCAGACAGAAGCCGCCAATGAGTACCAGCTTGATCTTGGTCGTGTTCATGCGCAAACCCCTCGCCGCGCGGTTTCCCGGCAAGAGGCTGCTCGTTCAGGTTGAATATTCAGTAAATCGTGAACTCCCGCCGTACCGCAAAAGTAAATCTCGCTTAATGTACAGAAAACGGGTTGGCGAACATTTTAGAGATATTGGCAGCCTCTACCCATGCGCGACCATCACATGACGAACGGCGGTATAATCCTCCAGCGCATAGAGAGACATGTCCTTGCCGTAGCCAGACTGCTTCAGCCCGCCATGCGGCATCTCGTTGGTCAGCATGAAATGGGTGTTGATCCAGGTGCAGCCATATTGCAGACGGGCGGCCGTCGCCATGGCGCGCGAGACGTTCTTGGTCCACACCGAGGATGCCAGGCCGTAGTCGCTGTCATTGGCCCAGTTCACGGCTTCATCGACTTCGGAGAAGCGGGTGATGGAGACGACCGGACCGAACACTTCGCGGCGCACGATCTCGTCTTCCTGCAGCGCGCCGGCAACCACCGTCGGCTGGTAATAGAAGCCGGAGCCTTCGCCCGGCTTGCCGCCGGTGGTGATCTCGATGTGCTTCAGTTCCGAAGCGCGCTCGACGAAGCTCGAGACTCGATCGCGCTGGCGGCGCGAGATCAGCGGCCCGATCTCGTTTTCGGTGTCGTCGGGCTGGTTGTATTTGATGGTCGAGACGGCAGATGAGAGATCGGCGACGAGCTTGTCGTAGATCTTCTTGCCGGCATAGATGCGGCAGGCGGCTGTACAATCCTGCCCGGCATTGTAGTAGCCGAAAGCGCGCAGGCCGTTGACCACGGCGCCGAGGTCGGCATCGTCGAAAACGATGACCGGCGCCTTGCCGCCGAGTTCCAGATGCGTGCGCTTGACCGACTTGGCGGCGGCCTGCAGCACCTTCTTGCCCGTGGCGACGTCGCCGGTGATCGAAATCATGTTGACCTTGGCGTGATTGATCAGCGTGTTGCCGACGCTGTCGCCGCGGCCGAGCACGACATTGACGACGCCCTCGGGCAGCACCTCGGCCAGGATCCTGGCCAGCTTCAGCGCCGTCAGCGGCGTCTGCTCCGACGGCTTGAAGACGACGGTGTTGCCGCCGGCAATGGCCGGCGCCAGCTTCCAGGCCATCATCATCAGTGGATAGTTCCACGGCGCGATGGAAGCGACGATGCCGATCGGGTCGCGCCGCACCATCGAGGTGTGGCCGGGAATGTATTCGCCGGCGACCACGCCCGGCATCGAACGCACAGCGCCGGCAAAGAAGCGATAGCAGTCGACGATCGCCGGGATCTCGTCATTGAGCACGGCGTTGATCGGCTTGCCGCAATTCAGCGCCTCGAGCGCCGCGAACTCCCGCGCGTTGGCCTCGATGCGGTCGGCGATTTTGAGGAGATAGCCGGAGCGCTGCGCCGGCGTTGTGCGTGACCACAAGACGAACGCTCGCTCGGCGGCAGTAACAGCCGCCTCGATCTGCGCCTGGCTGGCTTCAGGCAAATTGAGAATGGTCGCCCCGGTCTTTGGATTCAGAATCGGCTCCTCGGTCTCGGTGCCGTTCTCGAAGCTCGAGCCGATCAGCATCTGGGTGTCCATGCAGGTTCTCCTCGGTCAGGAGCGAGTAGCGAATAGCGAGTAGCGAATAGGGCTGGTCGTGCAATCTCCCCTATTCGCTGTTCGCTACTCCCTATTCGCTGTTCTTCATTTGCCCGAACCGGCGATCTGGTCGCCGTCGCGGGTCAGGTAATAGGCGGCAAGGATGGGCAGCAGCGTCACCAGCACCACGACCATGGCGACGACATTGGTGACCGGACGCTGGCGTGGGCGGATCAGCTCTTCCAGCATCCAGATCGGCACGGTCTGCTGCTGGCCGGCGGTGAAGGTGGTGACGATGACCTCGTCGAAGGAGAGCGCGAAGGCGAGCATCCCCCCGGCAAGCAGAGCGGTGGCGATGTTGGGCAGCACGACGTGCCGGAAGGTCTGGAAGCCGTCGGCGCCGAGATCCATCGAGGCCTCGATCATTGAGCCGGAAGCGCGGCGGAAACGGGCGACCGCATTGTTGTAGACGACGACAACGCAGAAGGTGGCGTGGCCGAGCACGATCGTCCAGAACGAGAACGGTATGTCGGCCAGTGAGAAGGCGGAGCGCAATGCGATGCCGGTGATGATGCCGGGCAGTGCGATCGGCAGGATGACGAGCAGCGAGATGGTCTCGCGGCCGAAGAATTTCGTCCGCGACACGGCGGCGGCGCACAGCGTGCCCAGGATCAAGGCAATCGCGGTCGAGATGGCGGCGACGCGGACCGACAGCGACAGCGCCTGCCAGACATCCGGCCGGTTCCAGGTGACGGCGAACCATTGTGTGGTCAGCCCCGGCGGCGGCCAGACGAAGCTCTTCTCTTCCGTGGTGAAGGCGTAGACGAAGATCAACAAGATCGGCAGATGCAGGAACAGCAGGCCGCAGGCGGCAGCGATCTTGAGGCCGAGCGGAGCGGATTGCGAACCGTCAGAGCGCATCGAAGGCCCCCATGCGCTTGGCGCCCCAGAGATAGAAACCCATGATGACGATGGGCACGACGGTGAAGGCTGCGGCGAGCGGGATGTTGCCGGCTGTGCCTTGCTGCGAATAGACGGCCTGCCCGATGAACAGCCGCGATGTGCCGATGATCTGTGGGATGATGTAGTCGCCCAGCGTCAGCGAGAAGGTGAAGATCGAGCCGGCGACGATGCCGGGCAGCGCCAGCGGGAACAGCACGTTGCGGAAGGTCTGGCCCGGCGATGCGCCGAGATCGGAGGACGCCTCGACCAGATTGCCGGGCACGCGCTCCAATGCCGCCTGCACCGGCAGGATCATGAACGGCAGCCAGACATAGACGAAAGCGATGAAGGTGCCGGTGGCGGAGACCGACAGGGAATTGCCGCCGACGACCGGCAGCGACAGCCAGCCATCGAGCACCCAGAGCAGATGCAATTTGGCGAGCAGCCAGGTCAAAATGCCTTCCTTGGCGAGGATCAGCTTCCAGGCGTAGATCTTGACGAGGTAACTCGACCATAGCGGCAGCATGACGCCGAGATAGAACAGCGCCTTCCAGCGGCCGCGGGCATAGCGCGCCGCATAATAGGCGATCGGGAAGGCGATGACGGCCGAGGCCAGCGTGACCAGCACCGCCATCGTCACCGTGCGCAGGATGATGTCGAGATTGGCGGGCTGGAACAGGTCGCCATAGGTCTTCAGCGTGAATTCGTGGTTGATGAGGCCGGAGAACTCGTCGATCGAAAAAAAGCTCTGCGCCAGAAGTGCGAACAACGAGCCGATATAGACAACGCCGAGCCATAGAACCGGCGGCAGCAGCATGAGGAACAGCAGCAGTTGCGGCTTGCGCCAGAAAAGGTCCGACAGTGCGCCGCGCATGCCACCGCTGCCGGGCAGGATGGCGGGGGCGGAGGTTGAGTTGAGCGCGGCGATGGTCATGGGGCGACCGCGTGCTGAAGGAACCCTGAGAAGCCGCGTTCCTTCACACCCCCCTCTGTCCTGCCGGACATCTCCCCCTCAAGGGGGGAGATCAGCAGTTTCGCTGTCTCGCCAAATCCCCAACGTTGAAGATTGGCGAAACCGGGAGGAACAGCCAATCTCCCCGCTTGAGGGGGAGATGTCCGGCAGGACAGAGGGGGGTGCTTGGCGCAAACCTCAATCATGCCGGCTCGTCCATCAAATGCAAATGCTCGCGGTTGAACGTCAGCACCACCGCTTCGCCTTCCGCCGGCAGCTTTGTCCCGGCCGGCACGATGGCGTGCAGCCTCAACCCGTCGGCGTCGAGCGCCAGCTTGGTCGTAGCGCCGAGATAGTTGGTTCCGACCAGGCGCGCGGCAACGCCCTCGCCTTTGGCGGCGCGGCCGATGCGGATGGATTCGGGACGCAGGCTGCCCCAGCGGTGCTGGCCGGAATAGCGCTGGACGAAGTCCGGCGGCAGTACGTTGGAGGAGCCGACGAAATCGGCGACGAAGCGGGTCTTCGGCCGCTGGTAGATGTCTTCCGGCGTGCCGATCTGCATGATCTTGCCGTCATTGAAGACGGCGACGCGGTCGGCCATCGACAGCGCTTCGCCCTGGTCGTGGGTGACGAAGACGAAGGTGATGCCGAGCGCCTTCTGCAGCGACTTCAGCTCTTCCTGCATGTTCTCGCGCAGTTTGAGATCGAGCGCGCCGAGCGGCTCGTCGAGCAGAAGCACCTTGGGCTGGTTGACCAGCGCACGGGCCAGCGCCACGCGCTGGCGCTGGCCGCCGGAGAGCTGGCCGGGACGGCGGGCGCCATAGCCGGGAAGCCGCACCAGTGACAATGCCTCTTCCGCCGCCTTCTGCCGCTGCGGCTTGGCGATGCCCTTGACCATCAGCCCGTAGGCGACATTGTCCAGCACGTTCAAATGCGGGAACAGCGCGTAGTCCTGGAACACCGTGTTGACGTTGCGGCGATAGGGCGGCACGCCCTCGGCGCGGTCGCCGAAGATCGAGATCGAGCCCGAGGTCGGCTGCTCGAAGCCGGCGATGAGGCGCAGGCAGGTCGTCTTGCCGGACCCCGACGGACCGAGCATGGCGAAGAACTCGCCCGGCACGATATCGAGATCGACCGCATCGACGGCGCGCACGCTGCCGAAATGGCGAGAGACTTTCTGGAAGGAAACGGCCGATGTCATGGGCTGTCCGTCTGTTGCCGGTTTGTGTTCGTCGAAATAGCTCTTGCCGCCACCAATCAGGCCAGCGGGCACGGCACTTCACCTCCCCCTCGATGGGGGAGGTCGCGGCGAAGCCGCGGGTGGGGTGACTAGCACCGGACGTCAGCGTTGCCCCCACCCCGACGCTGCGCGTCGACCCTCCCCACAAGGGGGAGGGTTAAGGGAGCTCAACGCCCGCCGATGACGCCGATATAGTCGGACACCCAGCGGTAGTAAGGCACGCACTGGTCGTTCTGGGTTGCGCACTTGGAGACCGGCGTCTTCCAGAACTTGATCTTGTCGAAGTTCTCGTAGCCGTTGGTCTTGCAGCCTTCCTCGCCGAGCAGCTCGTTGCCCTTGCAAGCAGCGGGCACGACCGGGAGCGAGCCGAACCAGGCCGAGACGTCGCCCTGGACCTTGGGCGACAGCGAATGCTCGAGCCACATATAGGCGCAGTTCGGGTGCGCGGCGTCGGCCTCCATCATGGTGGTGTCGGCCCAGCCGGTGACGCCTTCTTCCGGCACGGTCGAGGCGACCGGCTTCTTGGCGGCGACCAGCGTGTTGACCTGGTAGGGCCATGAGCCGGAGGCGACGACGCCTTCGTTCTGGAAATCGTCGACCTGGATGGCGGCGTCATGCCAGTAGCGACCGACCAGCGTCCGCTGAACACGCAGCAGTTCGAGTGCGGCCTTGTACTGGTCCTCGTTCAGTTCGTAGGGATCCTTGATGCCGAGTTCCGGCTTGTGGAACATCAAATAGTTGGCGGCGTCGGCGATGTGGATCGGGCCGTCATAGGCCTGGACGCGGCCCTTGTTGGACTTGCCGTCCGGCAGGTTCATTTCCTCGAAGACGACGTTCCAGCTCTTGGGCGCTTCCTTGAAGACATCGGTGTGGTACATCAGGATGTTCGGGCCCCACTGATAGGGAACGCCGTAATGCACCTTGTCGACGGTGAACCAGGGCGCATCCTTCAGACGGTCGTCTACCGCCTTCCAGCTCGGGATGAGATCGGTGTTGATCGGCTGCACGCGCTTGCCGGCAACGAGGCGCAGCGATGCGTCACCCGAAGCGGTGACTAGATCGAACCCACCCTCATTCATCAGCGAGACCATCTCGTCGGAGGTGTTCGCGGTCTTGACGTTGACCTTGCAGCCGCTCTCCTTCTCGAAGGAGGTCACCCAGTCATAGCCCTTGTCGGTTTCGCCGCGCTCGATGTACCCCGGCCAGGCAACGATGCTGACCTCCCCTTCGCCCTTGCCAAGTTCCTTGACCTGGGCGACGGCCTGACCGGAAAAGGTCAGCGCGACCGTCAAGGCGGTGCACGTCTTCAGGAATGAATTCATCGTCAATCTCCCATTTTGGCGCCTGACTGCGAAGCGAGTCGCCGCCGCGGTCAGCCGCAGGCTGAAAAGCGTCAGTTCATCCGATGGCACGTTGCCGCTCTGATGGCGGCTTTCGTCCCTGACATGAAAAGTGCTCGGAAAATTCCGGTTTCGCAAATTCATTTATCAGAAACGCGATATCGGTTTTTCCGATAGATAACCACGCACCCTATCAACGCTGCTGGCGTACCATACGCTGCGACTGGGCAAGGCCGATGAAGTCGCGCGACGCCTGCGGCAGACCGGAGCCGCGGCGCCAGACCATGCCGACCTGGACGACCGGCAGGGAACCCGAAATGTCGCGCGATTCGATGCGGTCGCCTTCCAGCGACCACGGCCGGTAGACTAGGTCGGGCAGCAACGCCACGCCCGCACCTGTGGCGACGAGGCTGCGAACGGCTTCGACCGAGCGGGTGCGAAAGGCGACATGCGGCCTGGCGCCGATCGCCGCCAGAAGCTTGCCGGTGTTCTCCTCGATCTCGTCGACGGTCAGCATGATCAGCGGCTCGCCGGCAATGTCGCCTATGCCGATAATGTCGGCGCTGGCCAGCTTGTGGCCGAGCGGGACCCACAGCCGGTAGGCCGAGACCTCGAGGATTTCCGACTGCAGCGCGGTGCGGTCGCGCAAATTGGAGGTGACCATGACGGCAATGTCGAGCTTGCCGCCGATCAGCAGATGTTCGAGATAGTCGCCATTGTCCTCGATGGCCGAGACATCGACGCCGGGATAGGCGCGGCGGTAGCGCGCCAGCAGATCGGACAGCACATAGCCCGCGACCAGCGAGGTGACGCCGAGCTGCAGCCGCCCGCCGGCCACCACCTGGTCGTCGGAAAAAGCGCGGCGCGCGTCGGAGACGTCGGCCAGGATCTTGGTCGCATGGCGCAGGAACTGGTGGCCTTTGTGGGTAATGTTGAGGCCACGCGGATGGCGCTCGAACAATTCGACGCCGAGATCGCTCTCCAGCTCCTTGATCGCCTCGGTGACCGAGGATTGCGAGATGGAGAGGTTTTGTGCGGCGCCCGACACCGTGCCTTGCTCGGCGACGGCAATGAAGAACTGCAGCTGGCGGATGGTGAAAGCCATGGCCGGACTAAACACCGGCGCGCCGGGGAAGGAAAGCCGAAGGCGGAGCTTATACCCATACGGCTTGAGGCGCCTCCTGGTCAGCCGAACCCGAGGCGCCGCCGGCAGGCTGAACCGTAGCGCAGCGCGAGCATGAACGCCGTCTCCAGCGCCATGACGATGACGATGATGCGAAAGCCGATGGCATAGGAATCCCGGCCGCTGCCGCGCATAAGGTAGCCGGTGACGAGGAAGCCGGTGTTCCATAGCGTGGCGCCGAGCAGCGTCGCCGCCGCGAAGGGCAAGAGTGGAAGACGGAGCGCGCCGGCCGCGATCGGCAGATAGTTGCGAACCGTCGGGATGAACTGCGCCAGCAAGGAGACCCGGACATGATGGCGGCGATAGGCCTGACCAAGCTTGCTGTAGGTCGCATAGCGCAAGCAGACATATTTGCCGAAACGCTGGACCAGCCTGTCGGCACGATCCAAGCCAATCCGACGACCCAAACTATACCAGACAAGGCAGCCTGTGATGGCGGACAGCGTCGTTACCAGAAGCAGGATCGCCAGCGCCGGGAGATCGGGGGCTGCCGTCATGCCGAGGAACAGCAGCAGCACATGCGAGGGCGGCAGCGGCAGGATCTTTTCTGTGAAGGCGAGGCAGGCGACGCCGAGCAGGCCGAAGCCCAGGATCGCCGACAGTGGATCAGTCATGCGAAGCGCCAGTCATAGGTTTTGAGGTTCTTGATCCTGGACACCTTATACACCGTCATACACCGTCGCCGGCGGAAAGTTGCGGAATGTCCGGCCAAGCCGGGTCGGCTTCCAGGTCGGAGCGCGCAAGCGTCCAGGCCATGAGGAAAGACAAGGCATCGTTTGCAGCATGGTGGCCTCATTGCTGATGCGGGCGATTCGCCCGGCCCGCATTTCGACGAGGCGCTGTTTGCAGCTGCCAAGTTGCATGGACATTGCGAAGAGCGGGATGTGTGAAAAAGAAATTCTTCCCCCACAATGACATCTTCTGCGGCCGGGCGACGCGGCGCGCATGATGCACAACATCGCCTTCGCGGCTCGGGTGGCGGCATGGCCGGGATTGCGGCGCACCAGCCGCTGGTATTTGGCTAGGCGGCAGCGATGCTGAGGCGCGCTCCAGCCTCGGCAAGTGCCGAGGCAATGTCGCGCGGCGGCGGCTGGTCGGTGGCGAGTTCGGAAAAACCGTCGAAGCCGCAGACCTGGACTAGACCCTGGCGACCGAACTTGGTGTGGTCGGTGATGACCAGCGAGCGCTGGCCGCGCGACAGCACCATGCGGGCGAACTCCGCCTCTTCCAGATCGTAGTCGGCAAGGCCTGCGGCGGCATCGACGGCGCCGATCGAAATCACCGCATGGCTGACCGAGAAGCGGCTGACGAAATCGATCGCCGAGGCGCCGAAGGCGGCTCCGGAATCGCTGCGCAATTCGCCGCCGGCCATATAGACCTTGTTGCCGTTGACGGTGGCCAGCGTGCGGGCGATATCGGACGAGTTGGTGACGACCGTCAGCCGCCGGTGGCCGAGCAGTTCGCGGGCCAGGAACGAGGTCGTGGTGCCGGTGTCCAGCATGACCGATTCACCGTCGCGAATGGTGGCAGCGACCATGCGGGCGATCAGCCGCTTGGCCTCGGCATTGTCGCGCATGCGCCGCTCGAAGGGCGCTTCGCCGGCCATCGACGGCAGGCCGATGGCGCCATGCATCTTGAGCACCGAGCCATTGCCGGTCAGTGGCTTGACATCCCGGCGCACCGTTTCAAGCGAAACCCCCAGCCGGTCGGCGAGGCTGGCAATGGTGACGGTGCCCTCTTCCTTGAGGAGGCGGAGGATTTCGCCATGCCGTTTCGAATGGATCATCTGGCTTCCTGAATTTTGCGGCCTGCCCGGTTTTAGGGCAATGCCGCCGTTTTTAAAGGAATTGCTCGTGGTTTCGGGCAAAACACCCAAAAAAAGTCACAACATTTCATTGACAGTTAGGTAGCACTGGCGTGACATTGACGGCGTGACAGCTTCGGAACTGCCACGGGAGGGTGATGGCAGAGCCGCAATTCACGGACCGGACCGTCTGGCCAGACCGTCTGGGTTTGAACTGGCACAAAAGTTTCTCAAATCCGCGGGGGCGGAGACCGGGTATCAAAACCTGGCCAGAGGGGCTCGTCGGTGCGGCGCGGGATAGGAGTTCCTGCGTCCCGCACCGACGAGATTTTTGCGTTTCCCAACGCTCGTTGCGCGGCGCATGGCGCCCAAGAAAGCTCCGCAAAAGTCAGGGATGGTCCCGTGACTGCTGAAGACCGCATCCGGGCCTTGCCCTGCTGGAACGGCAACATCGACATTGCGCCGCTGCCGGGCGGCCTCAGCAACGCCAATTATCTGGTCAAGGACGCAGCCGGGCGGCATGTCGTGCGCTTCGGCCAGGACTATCCATTTCACCACGTCTTTCGCGACCGCGAGGTGATGACGGCCCGCGCGGCGCACGCCGCAGGCTTCGCGCCGGCGGTCCGCCATTCCGAACCCGGCATTATGGTCACGGAATTCCTCGGCGCGAAAACCTTTGTCGCCGAGGATGTGCGCGCCAATATCGGCCGCGTCGCAGCCCTTATGCGCGGGTTCCATCGCGAGATGCCCAATCACATCTCCGGCGCCGGCTTCATGTTCTGGGTCTTCCATGTCATCCGCGACTATGCGCGAACGCTGAGCGAAGGCGGCAGCCGCAAGCGGGACGAGCTGCCCAGGCTGCTGGCGCTGGCCGACGAACTGGAGCGGGCGCAGAAGCTGCTGCCGATCGTGTTCGGCCACAATGATCTTTTGCCGGCAAATATCCTCGACGATGGCGACAGGTTGTGGCTCATCGATTTCGAATATGCCGGTTTCAACACCGCGATGTTCGATCTTGCCGGCGTTGCCTCCAACGCCGAGATGAGCGACGCGGAGTCCTTCACTTTCCTCACGGCGTATTTCATGCGCGAGCCGGATGAGGCGATCCGCCGCTCGCACGCGGCCATGCAATGCGCCTCGCTGCTGCGCGAGGCGATGTGGAGCATGGTTTCCGAACTTTACCTCGACGCGCCCGGCATCGACTACGTCGCCTACACCGCGGAGAACCTGACGCGGCTCGACGCGGCGCTGGACAATTACCGCACGAAGTACGGGACACAGTCATGACATTGCCTACACATGCCGGCATCGTCGTCATCGGCGGCGGCATTATCGGCTGTTCGACGGCCTATCACCTGGCGCGCGACCACAAGGCCGATGTCGTGCTGCTGGAACAGGGCAAGCTGACCTCGGGCTCGACCTGGCATGCGGCCGGGCTGGTCGGCCAGTTGCGCTCGTCGGCCTCGATCACCCGCGTGCTCAAATATTCGGTCGAGCTCTACAAGGGACTGGAAGCCGAAACCGGGCTCGCTACCGGCTGGAAGATGACCGGGTGCCTCAGGCTTGCGACCAATGCCGACCGCTGGACCGAATATAAACGGCTGGCGACGACGGCCAGGAGCTTCGGCATGGACATGCAGTTGCTGTCGCCAGGGGAGGTCAAAAAGGTGTGGCCGCTGCTGGAGACCAGCGACCTCGTCGGCGCCTCCTGGCTGCCGACCGATGGGCAGGCCAGCCCCTCCGACATCACGCAGTCGCTGGCCAAGGGCGCGCGCATGCATGGCGCGAAGCTGTTCGAGGATGTCCGCGTCACCGGATTTGACATGATGGACGGGCACATCACCGCGGTGAAGACCAACAAGGGCGACATTGCTTGCGACAAGGTGGTGAACTGCGCCGGGCAATGGTCACGCCAGGTCGGCGCGATGGCCGGCATTTGCGTGCCGCTGCAACCGGTCAAGCACCAGTACATCATCACCGAGAAGATCGACGGGCTGGCGACCGACGCGCCGACAATCCGCGATCCCGACCGCCGCACCTATTTCAAGGAAGAGGTCGGCGGGCTGGTGATGGGCGGCTATGAGCCGAACCCGCAGGCCTGGGCGACCGGCCTGCCCGGCGGCGATGTCCCCGATGACTGGGAGTTCCGCCTGTTCGACGACGACTACGATCATTTCGAACAGCATATGAGCCAGGCGATCGCGCGCGTGCCGGCGCTGGAGACGGTCGGCGTCAAGCAGATGATCAACGGGCCGGAGAGTTTTACGCCGGACGGCAATTTCATCCTCGGTGTCGCGCCCGAATGCGCCAACATGTTCGTCGGCGCCGGCTTCAACGCCTTCGGCATCGCTTCCGGCGGCGGCGCCGGCTGGGTGCTGGCGCAATGGGTGGTCGACGGTGAAGCGCCGCTCGACCTCTGGGTGGTCGACATCAGGCGCTTTTCCGGCCTGCATCGCGATCGGCAATGGGTCAGCGATCGCACGCTGGAAGCCTATGGCAAGCATTACACGATCGGCTTTCCACATGAGGAGTATTTGTCGGGCCGGCCGCGCATCGTCTCGCCGCTCTATGACCGGCTGAAAGAGCACCGCGCGGTGTTCGGCTCCAAGCTCGGCTGGGAACGGCCGAACTGGTTCGCACCGCAGGGCACCAAGCCCGAAGACGTCTATTCGATGGGCCGGCAGAACTGGTTCTCAGCCGTCGGCGACGAGCACCGGCATGTGCGCGAAAAGGTCGGCATCTTCGACCAGTCGTCCTTCGCCAAATACGAAATGACGGGTTCGGATGCGGCTAAGGCGCTGGACTGGATCTGCGCCAACGATGTCGCCAAGCCGGTGGGACGGCTGACCTACACGCAGCTTCTCAACACGCGCGGCGGCATCGAGGCCGATTTGACGGTGGCCAGGCTCGCCGAAGACAAATTCTACATCGTCACCGGCACCGGCTTCCGCACGCATGATCTCTCCTGGATCGGCGACCATGTCGGCAAGGGCCTCGACGTGACGTTGAAAGATGTCACCGAGGATTTCGGCACGCTGTCGCTGATGGGACCGCGCGCCCGCGATGTGCTTTCGGCCGTCACCGACGCGGATGTCTCAAATGCCGCCTTCCCATTCGGCCATGTCAGCGAGATCGCTATTGCCGGTCACACGGTGCGGGCGCTGCGCGTCACCTATGTCGGCGAGCTCGGCTGGGAATTGCATGTGCCAATCGCCGCCACCGGCGAAATCTTCGACACGCTGATGGCGGCAGGCAAGCCGCACGGCATCCGGCCGATCGGCTATCGGGCGCTGGAATCACTTCGGCTGGAGAAAGGCTACCGCGCCTGGGGCTCCGACATCACCCCCAACGACACGCCTCAGGAGGCCGGCCTCGGCTGGGCGGTGAAGCTGAGGAAGAACACCGATTTCGTCGGCCGGCGGGCGCTCGAAAAGATCAGCGGCGCCGACCTGAAGAAACGCTTTGCCGGCTTCACGGTCGACGATCCCGATATCGTGCTGGTCGGGCGCGAGACGATTTTGCGCAATGGCGAACCGGTCGGCTATCTCACCAGCGGCGGTTATGGCTACACGCTGGCTAAGAACATCGGCTATGGCTATGTCCGCAACGCCGATGGCGTCAGCGACGATTTTCTCAGCTCAGGCGACTATGAGCTGGTGGTGGCGATGGAACGGACGCCGGCCAAGATCCATCTCGAGCCGATGTACGATCCGGCGATGAGCAAGATCAAAGCGTAGACGAAACCTGGATTAGCTCACACGAAGCACGAGGCCGCGGCTGGGCACGGTATCCGACTCGCCCGGCATCGAGACATAGGGCGCCGTCTCCTCGGCGCGGACAACCCTGCCCTCAGCCTCGAGCGCAGCGATGCGTTCGGCGAAGCCGGCGTTCCACAGCGTGTTCTTGACCGTCAGCACGATGATGCCGTCCGGCCGGCAGATGCGGATCAGTTCGTCCAGTCCCTCGGCGCCGACATGCCCGGAGGTGAAAACGCCGGCCGAGACGATGCCGGCATAGGCATTGTCGGCAAAGGGGAGCGGCCCGCCGAGCGCCAGGCAATGCAGTGCCGAATAGACGCCCTTTGCCGCCGCCTTGGCCAGCATGCCTTGCGAAATATCGAGCGCTTCGACCTGGGGATAGCCGGTAATGGCCAGCCACTCGCTGATCAGCCCGGTGCCGGCCCCGGCGTCGAGAAGCGGGGCCGCGCCGCGCGGCAGATGCCGTGCGAGCAGGGCCAGGCAGATCGTCGGATGGCGGTAGCCGGCGGCCGACATATCGGCATCGTAGGTTTCCGACCAATTGTCATAGATCGCGGCGACGTCCTCGGGCCGTTGCGCTGAATAGGCGGCGCCAAGCCCGCCATGATCCTTGTTGCCCGCCATGGCTGTTTCTCCGCCAGCTCGCTGCTCACCCTCGATCGGGATGATAGCCAAACGGCGAAAACTGTGGAACCGTTGTCGCAAGAAATAACACGCCAGGGGCAACAGGCATGGGGACCGACGAGGCACGCGCAACACTTGCAGCGATTCCGGCATTAGCGGGCTATGACGGACCGCTTGAGCGGCTGGGCGGGATGACCAATCTCGTCTTTCGGGCCGGCGATATCTGCCTGCGTATCCCCGGCAAAGGCACGGAGGAGTATATCAACCGCGCCAATGAAGCGGTGGCGGCGCGTGAGGCGGCCAAGGCCGGCGTCAGTCCCGAGGTGCTGCATGTCGACCCTGCGACAGGCGTGATGGCGAGCCGCTTCGTTGCCGGCGCCGAGACAATGTCGCCGGAGAAGTTCAAGCTGCGCGACGGCAGCCCGGCCCGCGCCGGCGAGGCCTTCCGCAAGCTGCACTCGTCAGGCGCGGTGTTCCCGTTCCGCTTCGAGCTGTTTGCGATGATCGACGACTATCTCAAGGTCTTGTCGACCAAGGACGTCGCCTTGCCGCCGGGCTACCACGACGTGGTGCGCGAATCCGCCACCGTGCGTGCGTCCCTTGCCGCGCATAGACTGCCGCTTGCCGCCTGCCATTGCGATCCGCTGTGCGAGAATTTGCTCGATACGGGCGAGCGGATGTGGATCGTCGACTGGGAATATTCGGGGATGAATGACCCGCTCTGGGATCTCGGCGACCTCTCGGTCGAAGGCCGGTTCGACACCGCGCAGGAGGAAGTGATGATGCGCGCCTATTTCGGCGGCGAGGCAAAACCGGCCGAGCGCGGCCGCGTCGTCACCTACAAGGCGATGTGCGACCTGTTGTGGACGCTCTGGGGCCTTATCCAGCTTGCCAACAACAACCCGGTCGAGGATTTCCGCGCCTATGCCGACGGCCGCTTCGCCCGTTGCAAGGCGCTGATGGAAACGCCTGAGTTTTCACGGCATCTGGCGGCGGTGCGCCAAGGTTAGGTCAATTCACGCCTTTCGGCACGTTCTCCGGCGGCACGCCTGTTTCGACCACCTTCTGGCGGTGGAAGATGAACAGGCCGGCGAGCACGACGATGGCCGAGCCGATCAGGATGCGCGGTCCCGGCACGTCGCCGAAGAAGGCCAGGCCGAAGATCACCGCCCATAGAAGCAGGCTGTAGTGCAGCGGCGCCAGCGTCGAGGCAGGGGCCAGTTTCAGCGCCCTGGTAATCATCAGATGCGCGCTGCAGGAGACGATGCCGAGCAGGAGCATGGCGCCGAAATCGAGTGCCGAGGGCGTCTGCCAGGCGCCTATGGTCATCACGCCGCCGACCAGCAGCGTGCCGATAGTCTGCCAGGTGACCAGCGTTGTGTCGCTGGTGCCGCGCAGGCGGCGGCTGAGGATGATGGCGAAGGCGAAGGCAATGCTGCCGACCAGTGCGAACAGCGAGGACTGCGAGAACGCCGCCGAAGACGGCTTCAAGATGATCAGCACGCCGCAGAAGCCGACCAGGATGGCGGCCCAGCGGCGCCAGCCGACCTTTTCGCCGAGCAGGAAATGCGACAGCGCCGCCACATAGATCGGCCCGGCCATGTAGAAGCTCATCACGTCGGCAAGCGGAAGATAGACGACGGCGGCATAGAACAGCGCCGTGTCCGCCGTGGTCGCCAGCACGCGCAGAATCTGGAGGACCGGCCGCTCCATCCGGAACAGTCTGCCGGCGCCCTGGTTGGCGATCATCGGGCCGAGCACGATGAAGGCGCCGATCGATCGGATCAGCACCACCTGACCGACCGAGAAGCTGGCGACCAGCCATTTGCCCATCGCGTCGTTCAGCGCGAACATGAAGTCGCCGGCCAGCATCAACAGGATGCCGGCCAGGAGCGCGTTCCTGATGGTGAAGGTGCGGACGAGCGACTGGGCCATGCGGCTCCCTAGCTGCAAGCGGCCGCTTTGACGAGGCAAATCGGTAAGACCAGCGGCGGAAATCGGCTGTTTCTACGCAGTTTTGTGCCGCCGGTTTACCTGTCCGGGACGGCCGGCGATCGACAGCCGTGTCTCCTGCTTCGTGCGCTCGGCCACCACCTTGCCCCTGGCGACGACGCACAGCCGTTCGGCACGCAGCCTCAAGGCCTCGATCGGGTTGCCGGCATCGAGAATGACGAAGCTGGCGCGCTTGCCCACGGCAAGGCCGAGATGATCGAGGCCCATGATGGCGGCGTTGACGTTGGTGACCATGTCGAAGCAGCGTGCCATGTCGGCAGGGCTCGACATCTGAGCGACGTGAAGCCCCATGAAGGCGACGTCGAGCATGTCGGCGGTGCCCAGCGAATACCAGGGGTCGAGAACGCAATCCTGGCCCCAACCGACCCGGATGCCGAGCGCCAGCATCTCCTTGACCCGGGTCATCCCGCGGCGTTTGGGAAACGTGTCGTGGCGGCCCTGCAGCATGATGTTGATCAACGGATTGGGGATCGCCGAGACACCGGCCTCGGCGATCAGCGGCAGCAGCTTGGAGACGTAATAATTGTCCATCGAGTGCATCGAGGTGAGGTGCGAGCCGGCCACCTTGCCCTGCAGGCCAAGGCGCTGCGTCTCATAGGCAAGCTGCTCGATGTGGCGCGACAGCGGATCGTCGGTCTCGTCGCAATGCAGGTCGACCATCAGCCCGCGCTTCGCCGCGATTTCGCACAATTCGGTCACCGAGCGCGTGCCGTCGGCCATGGTGCGTTCGAAATGCGGGATGCCGCCGACGATGTCGACGCCCATGTCGAGCGCGCGCAGCGTGTTCTGGCGCGCCGTCGGCGAACGGTAGAAGCCATCCTGCGGGAAAGCGACCAGTTGCAGATCGATATAGGGCGCGACAATCTTCTTGACGTCGAGCAGCGCCTCGACCGCCAGCAGCCGGTCGTCGCAGACATCGACATGGGTACGGATGGCGAGCAGGCCCATCGAGACCGCCCAGTCGCAATAGGCGAGCGCCCGCTCGTGAACCGCGTCATGCGTCAGGAGCGGCTTCAGCTCGCCCCATAGCGAAATGCCCTCCAGCAGCGTACCCGAAGCGTTGATGCGTGGAATGCCGTAGGACAGCGTCGCGTCCATATGGAAATGCGGATCGACGAAGGGCGGCGAGATCAGATTGCCACGGGCGTCGATCGCCGTGCCGGCGCTGACATGCAGTTCGGACTCGATGGCGACGATCGTCTCGCCGATGATGCCGAGGTCGGCGACGGTGCCGTCGGGCAGCGTTCCGCCACGCACAACAAGATCGAAATCCATCTGTCGTCATCTCCCTGCAGATCAGTCGCCGCAATCGTGGCGCAAAAGACACCGTGCCGCAGCCGATTGTCTCCGCGACAGCGAAAGGTTCCATCCGGCCACAACTCGCTCTATAAGCCGCCTTTCGCCCCGGTGGCGAATCCGAAATTCGTCAGTCAGGCATGGGATCGGCCATTTGTTTCGCTTCTTCCGTTCGACGGAAAACCAGCGCCTTATCGCAAGGCTTTTGCGGGAATCCTTTCACGCACATAGATTTGGCTACGCTGCGGCCATTCTGTCGATGCTGGTGGTGGCGGCAACGACAGCAGCCAGCGCCTATATGCTGCGCGAAATCACCAATGAATTCGTGGTTTACAAGAGGATTGGGCAGGTCAATCTGATCGCGGCGGCGACCGGAGCGATTTTCATTCTCAAGGGCTTCGCAAACTTCATCCAGGCCTACTTCATGAGCAGGGTCGGCAATGCCATCATCGCAGACCGGCAGCGCAAGATCTATGACAGCATTCTGGCACAAGGCATCGAATTCTATCATTCGACCTCTTCGTCCGAACTGATTTCGCGCATGACGAACAATGCCCAGGCCGCGCGCAGCGTGCTCGACCAAATCGTCACGTCCTATGTTCGCGACCTGGTGACGCTGGCTGCGCTGGTGGGTGTGATGGTCTGGCAGCAGCCGGCGCTGTCCCTCATCTGTCTGGTGATCGGGCCGATCGCCATTTACGGCGTCAATCGTATCCTCAAGCGCGTCCGAAAAATTGCCTCGCAAGAATTCCGTTCGCTCGGCCAGATCGTGCAGGTGATGCAGGAAACGGCGATCGGCGTGCGCGTCGTCAAATCCTTCGGTCTCGAAGGCGCCATGCGCGAGCGCATGTACAAGGCCGTGTCGGACGTGGAGAGCCGCGCCAACAACATCGCCACGCTGGAGGCCGCCACCAGCCCGGTGATGGAAACGCTTGCGGGGCTGGCCATCGCTGGCGCCGTTTTTGTCAGCGGCTTCCTGGTTCTGGGCGGCGGCGGTCAGATGCCGGGCAACATCATGGCCTTCATCGCGGCGCTGCTGTTGGCCTATGAGCCGGCCAAGCGCCTGGCCCGCGTACGCATCTCGCTTGAAACCGGCATTGTCGGCGTGCGCATGATGTTCCAGCTCGCCGACCGGCCGCTGACGCTGGCCGAAAAGCCGGATGCAAAGCCGCTGCGGGCCGGGCCGGGCGAGATCCATTTCGACAATGTCAGCTTCGCCTACCCCGAAAGCGCGCCGGTGTTCGAGGGACTGGACCTGACGCTTGCCGCAGGCAAAATGACGGCGCTCGTCGGACCCTCGGGCAGCGGCAAGTCGACCATCCTCAACCTGATCATGCGCATGTACGACCCGCAGGTCGGCAAGGTGATGTTCGATGGCCAGGACATTTCTTGTGCCACGCTCACCTCGGTCAGGGAAAAGATCGCGTATGTCAGCCAGGACACGTTCCTGTTTGCCGGCACGATCATGCACAACATCAGGCTCGGGCGCGAGGGCGCCACCGACGAAGAAGTAATGGCCGCCGCAAGGGCCGCCAATGCACATGACTTCATCAGCGCCCAGGCGAAAGGCTACGACACGGATGTCGGCGAGAATGGCGCGCTGCTGTCAGGCGGCCAGCGCCAGCGCATCTCGATCGCACGCGCCATGCTGCGCAATGCCGAAATCCTGCTTCTGGACGAGGCGACCAGCGCGCTCGACGCCGAATCCGAGGCGCTTTTCCGCGACGCGCTGCAGCAGCTGACGGTCGGGCGCACCACCATCGTCATTGCCCACCGCCTGTCGACCGTGCACCAGGCCGACACGATCGTGGTGCTGGAGGCCGGCAAGGTGGTGGAAAGCGGCGCGCATCGCACGCTGCTCAACCAGGGCGGGCTGTATCAGAAGCTTTATGAGTATCAGCTGATGCCGTGAGCTTTACCCTCCCCCTTGTGGGGAGGGTCGCTGCGCAGCAGCGGGGTGGGGGTCGGCGCCGCCCCCCCTCACTCCGGCACGTGCCGCACCGCGCCCTTGTCGGCGCTGGTGGCGAAGGCGGCGTAAGCGCGCAGCGCGGTCGTCACCTTGCGTTTGCGCTTTTCCTCGGGCTTCCAGGCCATGGCGCCCTTTGCCTCCATGGCCGCGCGGCGCGCGTCGAGTTCAGCGTCGCTGACAGCAAGCCGGATCGTGCGGTTGGGGATGTCGATCTCGATCGTATCGCCTTCCTGCACCAGTCCGATCGTGCCGCCTTCCGCTGCTTCGGGCGAGGCATGGCCGATCGACAGGCCTGATGTGCCGCCGGAGAAGCGGCCGTCGGTGACCAGCGCGCAGGCTTTGCCGAGGCCTTTCGACTTCAGATAGCTCGTGGGATACAGCATTTCCTGCATGCCGGGACCGCCGCGCGGTCCTTCATAGCGGATGACGACAACATCGCCGGCCTTGATCTCGTTGGACAGGATCGCCTTGACGGAGGCGTCCTGGCTTTCGAACACGCGGGCCGGGCCGGTGAACTTCAGGATCGATTCATCGACGCCCGCGGTCTTCACGATGCAGCCGTCGAGCGCCAGATTGCCTTTCAGCACGGCGAGGCCGCCGTCTTTCGAGAACGGCGTCTTGGCTGAGCGGATGACGCCCTTCTCGCGGTCGAGATCGAGCTCGTCCCAGCGGCGGTCCTGGCTGAAGGCGACCTGCGTCGGCACGCCCCCCGGAGCGGCGAGGAAGAAATCGCGGACGCTCTGGCTCAACGTGCGGGAAATGTCCCAATGGTCGAGCGCTTCGGCAAGGCTCGCCGTATGCACCGTGGGCAGGTCGCGATTGAGCAGCCCGGCATTGTCGAGCTGGCCAAGGATGGCCATGATGCCGCCGGCGCGGTGGACGTCTTCCATATGCACGTCGGACTTGGCCGGTGCGACCTTGCATAGCACCGGAACCCGCCGTGACAGCCGGTCGATGTCTTCCATGGTGAAGTCGACTTCGCCCTCGTGCGCGGCGGCCAGGATATGCAGCACGGTGTTGGTCGAGCCTCCCATGGCGATGTCGAGCGTCATGGCGTTCTCGAAGGCGCCCTTGGAGGCGATGCTGCGCGGCAGTGCGGACTCATCATCCTGCTCGTAGTAGCGCTGGGCGAGATCGACGATGAGATGGCCGGCCTCGACGAACAGCCGCTTGCGGTCGGCGTGGGTTGCCAGGGTCGAGCCGTTGCCGGGTAGCGACAGGCCGAGCGCCTCGGTCAGGCAATTCATCGAATTGGCGGTGAACATGCCGGAGCACGAGCCGCAGGTCGGGCAGGCCGAGCGTTCGATGACCTTGACGTCCTCGTCGGAGATCTTGTCGTCGGCGGCGGCAACCATGGCGTCGACCAGGTCGAGCGCCTGTGTCTTGCCGGCGAGCACCACCTTGCCGGCTTCCATCGGCCCCCCGGAGACGAAGACGCTTGGGATATTGAGGCGCAAGGAGGCCATCAGCATGCCGGGCGTGATCTTGTCGCAATTGGAGATGCAGACCATGGCATCGGCGCAATGCGCGTTGACCATATACTCGACCGAATCCGCGATCAGCTCGCGCGACGGCAGCGAATAGAGCATGCCGTCATGGCCCATGGCGATGCCGTCATCAACGGCGATGGTGTTGAACTCCTTGGCGACGCCGCCGGCCTTCTCGATCTCGCGCGCCACCAGTTGGCCAAGGTCCTTCAGATGCACATGGCCGGGCACGAACTGGGTGAAGGAATTGACCACCGCGATGATCGGCTTGCCGAAGTCCGAATCCTTCATGCCGGTGGCGCGCCACAGGCCGCGGGCGCCGGCCATGTTGCGGCCGTGGGTGGTGGTGCGGGAGCGATAGGCAGGCATGAATTTTCCTTGGCTGGCTGGCTGCGCTCAACGCGGAGCGTGGCGGCGCTTAATTTGGACCGCAGGGTTTATAGACCGGCAAGTATGGTCTGGCCACATTTTTGCAATGCGCCAGAGTCTCGCTGAAATCAGGGTTTCGAAAAAGATTGCCGGCCAGTGTCGGATCGCTAGCCCGGCATCCGTCCTTGGACGACGGCAAGGGAATGGCACCATTTCTATACGTCAGCAGCTTCACCTGTAACCGCAACCAAACACCGAGGAGCATGACATGCAAAAGATCACCACCTGCCTGTGGTTCGATGGCCAGGCCGAAGAGGCGATGAATTTCTACGTCTCCATCTTCAAGAATTCGAAGGTGCTGAGCGTGCTGCGTTGGCCCGAAGGCCATGCCGATGCCGGCAAGGCGCTGGTGACCACGTTCGAACTCGACGGCGTGCAGTTCCAGGCACTCAACGGCGGACCGCAATTCAAGTTCAACGAGGCGATGTCACAGTCGATCGACTGCAAGACCCAGGAAGAGGTCGATTATTTCTGGGACAAGCTCATCGAAGGCGGCGGCGAACCGTCGCAATGCAGCTGGCTGAAGGACAAGTTCGGCGTCTCCTGGCAAGTCGTGCCGGAGCAGCTGCCGCGCCTGCTTCTGGATCCGGACCGGGCCAAGGCCGGGCGGGTGATGTCGGCGATGATGCAGATGAGCAAGATCGATATTGCCAAGATCGAGGAAGCTGCGAAGGGGTGAGAAGCGACCGCGTAGCGGACGAAAAGCCAATTGCTTTGCTTTTCGAGCTTCGAACGCCCTGAGCCATGCGAACGGCCGGCGCGCGTTGGAGCCAATTGACCCTTCAACGTCGGCGCTGCCCCTCATCCGCCCTTCGGGCACCTTCTCCGCGTAAACGGGCAGAAGGAAAAGGGGCGCCTTACGCCGCCTTGTCGCGGACCTGGTAGTCCTTGATGGTAGCGAAGCGGATGGCTTTCCAGCGTTCGGCTTCGTAGTTCAGCGAGAAGGCGTGCTGGGCCAGAAACACCGGATCGTTGTCGAGGTCGCGGGCGATATCGCCGCGATGCGCCTCAATGAAGCGAAGCGTCTCGGCCTTGTCGTCGGCGGAGATCCAGCGGCAGACCGAGAAGCGCGACATTTCGAATTCGACCGGCAGCGTGTATTCGAAATTCAGCCTTTCCTTCAAGACGTCGAGCTGCAGCGCGCCGACAACGCCGACGATGGCCGGCGAGCCGTCTTCCGGCGAAAACAGCTGCACGACGCCTTCCTCGGCCATCTGGTGCAGCGCTTCCTTGAGTTTTTTCGCCTTCATCGCGTCGCCGAGGCGCACACGGCGCAGGATTTCCGGCGCGAAGTTGGGTACGCCGCGGAACAGTATCTCCTCGCCTTCGGTCAGCGTATCGCCGATACGCAGCGTGCCGTGGTTGGGAATGCCGACGACATCGCCGGCAAACGCTTCGTCGGCGGTGACGCGAGTGCGAGCGAAGAAGAATTGCGGCGCCGACAGGCTCATCGGCTTGCCGGTGCGCACCAGCTTGGCCTTCATGCCGCGCTCGAGCTTGCCCGAGCAGACGCGCACGAAAGCGATGCGGTCGCGGTGGTTGGGGTCCATATTGGCCTGGATCTTGAACACGAAGGAGGTCATCTTCTCCTCCGTCGCCTCGACCTTGCGGGTGTCGGCCTCCTGCGCGCGCGGCGGCGGGCCGAAGGCGCCGAGCGCCTCGATCAGGTCGCGCACGCCGTAATTGCGCAGCGCGGAGCCGAAATAGACCGGTGTCAGATGGCCTTCGCGGAACGCGTCAATATCAAGAGGTCGGCAGGCCTCGCGCGCGAGTTCCAGCTCCTCGATGAAGGCTTCGCGCTCGTTTTCCGGCAGCAGGCCGGCGACGCGGTTGGAGTCGGGGCCGTTGACCGGTGTGCGGTCTTTCTCGGCATCGCCCCTGCGCACAGCGTTGAGCGCCAGGTGGTAGGTGCCGGCAAAAGTCTTGCCGCGGCCGATCGGCCAGGTGATGGGGGCAGTGTCCAGCGCCAGCTTCTGCTCGATCTCGTCCAAAATCTCGAAGGGGTCGCGGCTTTCGCGGTCCATCTTGTTGATGAAGGTGATGATGGGGATATCGCGCAGCCGGCAGACCTCGAACAGCTTCAGCGTGCGCGGCTCGATGCCCTTGGCGGCGTCGATGACCATGACGGCCGAGTCCACCGCCGACAGCGTGCGGTAGGTGTCGTCGGCAAAATCCTCGTGGCCGGGCGTATCGAGCAGGTTGAAGACATTGTCCTCGTATTCGAAGGTCATCACCGAAGTGACGACCGAAATGCCGCGCTCGCGCTCGATCTTCATCCAGTCGGACCGGGTCTGGATGCGGTCCTTCTTGGCCTTGACCTCGCCGGCAAGCTGGATGGCGCCGCCGAACAGCAGCAGCTTTTCGGTGAGCGTCGTCTTGCCGGCGTCGGGGTGGGCGATGATCGCGAAAGTGCGGCGGCGCGATACCGCCTGTTCGATGTCTTCAGCCAATTTCTGGAATCCTGTCTGTGGCGCGGGCTTCTAGCAGCGCATTGCCAGCCTGTCGACCGTTTCGGGCCGGCAGGCCTCGACCGCCCTTGAGCTTAACCCGCTGCGGTGGCATCAGAGGAGCCCATTTTGAGAGGTCCGGTATGAGCAGCGCTAAAGAAGTCATCGTCATCGGCGCCGGCATTATCGGGGCGTCCATCGCCTGGCACCTGACCAAGGCCGGGGCGCGGGTGTCGGTGGTTTCGGAGAGCGGTGCGGGCGGTATCGCCACACCCAATTCCTTTGCCTGGATCAATGCCAGCTGGGGCAGTCCCGAAATCTATTTTCGGCTGCGCATCCGTGCGATGGCCGAATGGAAGCGGCTGGCAAACGAGCTGCCCGGCCTGCCGCTCGCCTGGTGCGGCGGGCTGTGCTGGGATCTGCCGGCCGACAGGCTCGAAGCCTACGCGGCTGAGCATGCTTCCTGGGGTTACGGCATCGAACGCGTCGACGCCGGGCGGGCAGCGCAAATCGAGCCCAATCTCGTCGAACCGCCTGAATTCGCGGTTAATGTCGCGGAGGAAGGCGTGGCCGAACCGGTTGCGGCGGCCAAGGCGCTGCTGGCCGATGCAGAACGGCGCGGCGCGCGCATTCTTTCCAGTTCTGTAACCGCGATTGTCCAGACAGATGGCAGGATTAGCGGTGTCGATACATCGCATGGGCTGATGGCAGCCGACGAGGTGGTGATCGCAGCCGGTGTCGGGGCACCCGATATTGCCGCTACCGCCGGCATCAAGCTGCCGATCGAGACGCCGCCCGGTCTGATCGTCCACTCGCAGCCCTACAAGAAGCTCCTCAACGGGCTGGTGCATGCCGAAAAGCTGCATATGCGCCAGACGGCGGAGGGCCGCATCATCGCCGGCTCGGATTTCGCGGGGAGCGATCCCGGTGAGAATCCCGACGCCACGGCGCGCGAGCTGTTTGCAGCAATGAAGGCGGCCTTGCGCGGCGCCGACGAACTGGAATTCGATTTCCACACGGTTGGCTACCGGCCGACGCCGATCGACGGCTTTCCGATCATAGGCCGCGCCGAGGGCGCCGACGGCCTCTATGTCGCCGTCATGCATTCCGGCATCACGCTGGCGCCGGCGGTCGGGCTGTTCGCCACGCGCGAAATTCTCGACGGCGAGCGTGATCCGCTGCTGACGCCTTATGGGTTGGGTCGGTTTGCTCAGTAGCCCGGCGGACGCTTGAAGCCGCCGGTGAACGCTTCGATTGCCTTCCCGATGCCAAGCAGGCGCGATTCCGACCAGCGCTTGCCGACCAGTTGCAGGCCGATGGGCAGGCCGTCGCGGTCTTGCCCGCAGGTCAGCGAGAGTGCCGGATGGCCGGAATAATTGAAGACCGCGCCATAGGCCGGTAGCATCCAATAGCTTAGCTCCTTGCCGTCGACTTCGATCGGCGTGCCGGGCTCACAATGCGCGAAGGCCGTGGTCATGGCGACCGGGCACAGCAAGGCATCGCAGGTTTCGAAGAACCTGTCCCAGGCCAGGATGGAGCGGTCGCGGCGAGCGAGCGCCTCGAACCAATTGGTGATCGGCGTTGGCTGCTCCGGTGGTTCGGGCTGCGCTGCCTCCAACATCATGCCGATCAGATCGCCGCCCTGCTCCAGATCGTCATGCAGATCGATCTCAGGCAAGTTCGCTTCTTCCACAATCACCCCTGCTGATTGCAACCGCTTGGCCAGGATTTCGACTGCGGCAGCGATTTTGCCAGCCACCGGAAAGCCGGGAAAGGACGGCGCGGCGGCGATGCGCAATGTCTTGAGGTCGAGCCTGGGCATGGCCTCTAAATGCACCGGCGCGAGGTCGGTGTCTGCTCCGTCCGGGCCGGCGATGATTTTGTAGATCAGCGCAAGATCGTCCACGCTGCGCGCCAGCGGGCCGAGGCAGGACATCAACCGCACGCTTCGCGCCGCGCCGTTCGGATCGGGGAAGGCGCCGGCCAGCGACACGCGGTGCTCGGTCGGTTTCAACCCGTAGACACCGCAAAAAGCCGACGGCAGGCGGATCGAATCCTGCATGTCGGTTCCGACATCGAACGGCGTCATGCCGGTCGCCACCGCTGCCGCGGCGCCACCGCTGGACCCGCCTGACGTGCGCGAGCGGTTCCACGGATTGCTGGTGCGACCGAACAGCGGGTTGTCCGACTGCCAGTCGCCCAGCATGGTCGCGACATTGGTTTTGCCTATCAGGACGCCGCCTGCGGCTTTCAATCGGGAGACGACCGGGCTGTCCGATTTTGCCGTATGGTTGGCGAAAGGCGGGAAACCGACCGTGGTCTCCATGTCGGCCGTTTCGTGCGTATCCTTCAGGGTGAAGGGCACGCCATGCAGCGGGCCGAGCGCATCGCCATGCGCCAATGCCACGTCGGCGTTTTCAGCGCGCTCACGGGCGCCTTCGCGGTCGAGATTGACGATGGCGTTGACGGCCTCGTTGTGTCGGTCGATTTGGACCAGATGGGCGTCCAGAGCTTCGACGGCGGAGATCTTTCGCGCCGCGATTGCGGCGGCGAGATCGATGGTCGAGGAAAAGGCGAGGTCCATGATTGCTCCGGCTGCTGCCAAACGTATCGCGGTTTAAAACCAAGTTCAGCATTCGGAGATCATCGGCGCTTGATCAAAATTGCGCTTGCCGGTCGGTTGAGGTTGGCGCTCTACGGCGCCCCCCTCTGTCCTGCCGGACATCTCCCCCACTTTGGGGGGCGATTGGCAGCTTTGGCTTCGGCGCCCCTTTTCCTGCGTTGAAAATTGGCGAAGGCCGCCGTGACCTCCAATCTCCCCCCTCGTGGGGAGGGCAGGACAGAGGGGGGCGCGAAGAATGCGGCCTAGACTAGGGCCTAGACGACCAGTGCCAGCCTTGCCACAGCCGGCACGAACGGCCGAATGCTCATCCCATCACCCGTAATGGTCACAAAACTCGCCGGCGGGATGGCCTGCCATTCCCCGCCCTCGCGATCGAAAGGCTCCGACACGATGCAACGGCCGGCATTGCGCACCGACGTGTACAGCGTCGGCGCGTGGGCGTCGCTGGCGTAGCGCACGGCATAGAGCGCCTGCCCATCCGAGAACGCTGCGGTCAGTTTCACGGCTGGCTCCAGACCGGCGTGGCGTGACGCCTCTAGAACCCGAGCGGTGGCGCGCGATACTGCCCCTTGCGGGTCGCCAGCAAGACCCTCATCGATCATCAGCAGGAAAAACAATTCGGAATCGGTGGTGCCCTCGCGCTGGTCGAAGACGGCGTCGCAGAGCGAGTTCTCCAGCGCGCGGCGGATCTTTTCGAAGCCGCCGATCTGGCCATTGTGCATGAACGACCAGCTGCCGGAGATGAAGGGATGGCAGTTCATGCGGCTGGTGGCGCCGCCGGTCGACGCCCTGACATGGGCGAGGAACAGGCCGGATTTGATCTGCCGGCACAGGCTTTTCAGATTGGGATCCGACCAGGCCGGCAGGATGTCGCGGTAGAGGCCGGGCTCGGGCCGGTCGCCATACCAGGCAAGGCCGAAACCGTCGCCATTGGTCGGCGACTTGGCTTCCTGGGCGCAATGGCTCTGGGCAATCAGCGAGTGGCAAGGCGCGGTGACGACGTCTTCGAGGAAGACCGCTTCACCCAGATAGGCCGCCCATCGGCACATCGCTTCTAACCAATCCTAGGCGCGATCCAAGAGAGCCTGGGGCTCCTTGAACGCGTGCGAGCCTCTGTTGTGCGTCCGCTCGTAGAGTTCGCGAACGATTCGGCTTGCCGCAGTTTCGAAGAGAAACGGCAAGAAAGCGTGAACGAGTGCCGCACCAGCGGCCATCAGGAGGCGCGAGCAGAACCAGGCGGCAAAGGCCATATGGCTGAAATAGGTCTCGCCCACCTTGGCCGGGTGAGAGGTGAACAGCTTCGAAAACAGCGTCGTCATGGTGATCCCTCCTGCCGGGATAAGCCCCGATGTGGGTATCCTGCCACGGGGTAAAGGTTCATCGGTCTCAATTTGTCCTTGTCTAACGCCGTGGTTCGGGACATTCATCCCAACATGGCGCTTGAATTCGATGAAATCGACCGAAGATTGCTGGCCGAGCTGCAACGCGACGGCACACTGTCGGTCGATCAGCTCTCCGAAAAAGTGTCGCTGTCGCGCAACGCCTGCTGGCGCCGCGTCAAGCGGCTTGAAGAGGACGGCGTCATCACCGGACGGGTGGCGCTGGTCGATGCCGACAAGCTCGGGCTCGGGCTCTCGGTGTTCATCCTGATCCGCACCTCCAATCATGACCCGGACTGGCTGCAGAAGTTCCGTGCGGCGGTGACTGGTTTTCCCGAGATCACCGGGGTCTATCGCATGTCCGGCGATCTCGACTACGTGCTGCGCGCCCGCGTCGCTGACATGAAGGCCTATGACCGGCTCTATCAGCGGCTGATCGCCAAGGTGGCGCTGTCGGACGTTTCCGCCTCCTTCGTCATGGAGGAGATCAAGGAGACGACCGTCGTTCCGGTGGAATTGCGCTAGGTCACACTGACGCCTGAAAGAAAGCCGTTGATAGGCCTGCGGACGAGTTGACCGAATCGCCGTTCGCGCCGATAGGATCGATTTTATGCGCGCAGCCTTCCAAAATTCCTCCGTCATTGGTCCCACTGTCGGCTTCGTCAGGTTGCCGCATGGAGATGGACTTCCTCTTCCCGCCTATGAAAGCACCGGCGCCGCCGGCATGGATCTGCGCGCCGCGGTGCCGGAAGACCGGCCGCTGCTGATCCTGCCTGGCAAGCGCGCCTTGGTGCCGACCGGTCTGATCCTGGAAATTCCCGAAGGAATGGAAGGCCAGGTGCGGCCGCGCTCCGGCCTTGCCTTCAAGCATGGGCTGACCGTCCTCAATTCACCAGGCACGGTCGACAGCGACTATCGCGGCGAGGTTAAGGTGCTGCTGGTCAACCTCGGCGACGAGGATTTCGCGGTGACGCGCGGCATGCGCATTGCCCAGATCGTCTTTGCCGCGGTGACGCAGGTGACGGTTGAGGAGCGCTCGCTGGCCGGCGCCACGACGCGCGGCGCGGGCGGGTTCGGATCGACCGGCACCGCCTGAATGAGCATACCGAAACTGGTCATCTTCGACTGCGACGGAATCCTGGTCGACACCGAGAACCTTGCCAACCGGCGGCTTGCCGAGTGGTTTGTTGCCGCCGGTTATCCCACCACATTCGAATATTGCCGCAAATATTTTTCCGGCCGCAGCATGGCTTCGGTGCAGAAGGAAATCGAAGAGACGACCACGGTGCGGCTCGGCGCCGATTTCGTCGATCGCTGGAATGCCGGCCTGCCCGATCTGTTTGCGCATGGGGTCGAGGCGATCCCCTATGTGCGCGACTTCATCGAGGCGGTTCGCGCGGCCGGCATTCCCTATTGCGTCGCCACTTCTGCGCGTATCTCGAAGATGCACATCACGCTCGGCCAGACCGGGCTACTGCCGCTGTTCGAGCATGCCATGTTCTCTTCGACCATGGTCAGCCGCGGCAAGCCGTTCCCGGACCTGTTCCTGCATGCGGCAAAGACCATGGGTTTTGCGCCGGCCGACTGCATCGTCATCGAGGACAGCGTTGCCGGCACGCAGGCCGGCATTGCCGCCGGCATGCGTGTCTATTCCTATCATGGCGATCCCTATTCCGACCGCGATGGCCTGGCCGGCGCTGGCGGCGTCCTGTTCGACGACATGCGCGAACTTGCCGGGCTGGTGCCGATCCACTGAAGCTGTGTTAGGTTCCGCGCGGCCAGCCTGAGGCACCCATGCCAACGAACCTGCTTCGCTCCATCCTAAAGCGTTTCACCGTTTCATGGAAACGGCGAACCGCTCTATCTTTTTGTTTTGTCGCAATTTCCGGCCGGAAAACCGCACACACTTTTCCTGAAATTGCTCTAGCGCTTGTGCTGCTGCCGTGGCTTTGGACCGCAGCCAGCGCGCAAGCCGTCAGCTTCCCGGAATTCGGCAGCGCCATCCCCGATCACATGGATGTGACCTATCTGGACCTCGCAAGGATGGTCATTCCCGGCCTCGCAGGTGACAGCAACGGTTTCTACCGGGGTGGATTGCCGATCGAGATGCGCCACATCGAGGGACCGGATGGCGGCGGTTCGCCGCCTGAGACATCGGGCCTCTCCAACGCCGGCGTGCTCGCCATCAAGGCCGGGGGTAAGGACCGGCTGGCGATGCTCTACGACCTCGGCGACTCCCCCGACAGCGCCGAAGGCTATGCCGTGCTGGCGCTCTACGACATCACAGACAGGCCGAAGCTGCTCGACGTCGTCAATGTCGCGCTCGACCGCGGCACCTATTTCCGTGAACCGGGCAAGCTTTCCGTTGGGCCGAACGACGACATCGTGATCACCATGAGCGCGCATTTCAATTCAAGCCAAAACTACGCGATCACGCCGCTGATCATGGTGCGCGACGACAAATTCCAACTGATCGACATGATTTCCACCTTCGATGAGAACCTGTGCGCCTACAGCCGCAAGCAGGATGTTGCTTTCCAGACGATCGCTGACGGACAGCCTTATGCCGCGGTCAAAGTGACGGTGACCGACGCCACGGTGCTCAACGGCGAGAGCTGCGACGACCAGCCGCCCAAGCCTGAAGCCCACACAATTTCCGTTACCTATCATTGGGACAAGAAGACGTTGCACTACGTCAAGGATTCCGATGCGCTGGACAAATTGGCAGGAGAGAACGCCAAACGCTTCTGAGCCAACCGCATTTGTTTGCCCGGTGCATTGCTGCACGATAGAATCTGCCGGCATTTCCGCATCTGAAGGGAGCACTCATGGACAAGGGCAAGATCTTTCGCGACCTGCACGCCTCGACCTTCGTCATGCCCAACCCCTGGGATGTCGGCACGACCAAGCTCCTGGCCTCCTTCGGCTTCAAGGCGCTGGCGACGACCAGCGCCGGTTTTGCCTTCTCGCGCGGCCTGCCCGATGGCGCAGTGACCTTCGAGGCGATGATCCACCATTGCCGCGAGCTGACGGCGGCGACCAGTCTGCCGGTGTCGGCCGATCTCGAGAAAGGCAAGGGCGACAGCGCGACGAGTGCCGCCGAGACGGTTTTTGCGGCCGAAGCGGCAGGTCTCGCCGGCTGCTCGATCGAGGACCATACCGGCGATCCCGACAAGCCCATCTATGAGTTTTCACACGCCGTCGAGCGCGTTGCAGCTGCTGCTGAGGCCGCACGGGCGCTCAAGCATGATTTCGTCTTCACCGCACGGGCCGAGAATTTCCTTTGGGGCAAACCGGATCTCGACGACACGATCAAGCGGCTGCAGGCCTTCGAAAAGGCCGGCGCCGATGTGCTCTATGCGCCCGGCCTCAAAGATGTCGAGACCATCCGGAACATCTGCTCGGCGGTGAGCAGGCCGGTCAATGTCATGGCACTCCCGGCCTTCACCATCGCCGACCTTGCCATGGCCGGGGTCAAGCGCATCTCGCTCGGTCCGTGGCTGACCAATTTCGCCTTCGGCATGCTGGAAACCGCGGCGCGCGAGATCCAGCAGGACGGCACGTTCGGCTTCACCCGGGCCGCCATCCCGTTCGGCAAATTGCAGGCGCTGTTTTCCAAATCCTCAGGCTAGGGGGTCCCGGCGCATGACGCTCACCGTCGTCGACATGCACACCGGCGGCGAGCCGCTCAGGATCGTCACCGGCGGCTATCCAGACATTCCCAAAGGCACGATCCTGGAAAAGCGCGCCTATGTGCGCGACCACCTCGACCATTTGCGCAAGCTGCTGATCTTCGAGCCGCGCGGCCACTACGACATGTATGGCGCGCTGCTGGTGGAGCCCGACCTGCCCGGCGCCGAGCTGGCCGTGCTGTTCATGCACAACGAGGGCTATTCGACGATGTGCGGCCACGCCATCATTGCGCTTGGCCGCTACGCCGTCGACGAAGGCCTGGTGGCGAAACAGGAGCCAATCACCATGGTCAACATCGAGGCGCCGTGCGGCTTGGTCGTCGCTTCGGTGGAGGTCAAGGACGGCAAAGCGGGATCGGTGTCGTTCGAAAGCGTGCCGGCCTTTCTGTTTGCCCATGACCAACAAATCGAATTGGGGGGATACGGCAAGATTGCGTTCGACATCGCCTATGGCGGCGCCTTCTACGCGCTGGCCGACTGCCATCAATTCGGCCTGGAGTTCGGCCGCAGCCGGGTGCGCGATTTCGTCGACGCGGCAACCGCGCTGACCGAGCGGCTGAAGGCGGCGTTCCCTCTATCGCATCCCGACCATGCCGATCTCGCTTTCCTCTACGGCACCATCCTCACCGATGGACACGATGCGTTCTCCGGCGAGGCAACAAAAAACATCTGCGTCTTTGCCGATGCCGAGGTCGACCGCTCGCCGACCGGCTCCGGCGTCACCGCGCGGCTGGCGGCAATGCATGCCAAGGGTGAGATCAACCCTGGTCAGGAGCGGTCCTTCGAAAGCATCGCCGGCTCGCGCTTTTCCGGAGCGGTGGCGCGCACGACCATGGCCGGCCCGCATGATGCGATCATCGCCCGCGTCGGCGGCCGCGCCTACTATTCGGGCCGGGCGGAATTCACCGTCGAGCCGGATGACGAATTGGGACGCGGTTTTCTTCTGCGTTGATAGGCCTATCGCCCGGCGCTCTCCCGCGCGCCGACCGCCTTGTGCAGATGCACCATCATGGCGGCGGCAAAGAGCGGCGTCAGCAGGTTGAGCAGGGGCACGGCGAGGAAGGCAGCGATGAGCAGCCCGGCCAGAAAGACGGTGCCGGCATATTTCCGGCGCAACGCCCTCGCCTCATCTTCCGGGCGGAAGCGCATGGCGGCGAATTCGAAGAATTCACGTCCGAGCAGATAGCCGTTGACGATGAAGAAGGCGGCGATGTTGACGCCTGGAACCAACAGAAGGAGCAAGGCGACGATGTTGCCCAGGATGACGACGCCGAAGAATTTCACCGACAACACGAGCGAGCGCAGCGCCGGCATGGCGCGTCCGACGGGATCGGCCGGATAGTCGGTGCGCTCGACCACTTCGGCGATGTCGTCGAGAAACAGGCCCGCCACGATTGCCGTCACCGGCGCGATCAGCAGCGCCATCCCGAAGGCAAGAGCGATGGCCGCGATAATGCCGCCCAGCCATCCGGCCCAGGACGGCAGGCCGGGCAACAAGGAGTGAACCCATGGCAGCGCCAGCCAATCGACAAGCCCGGTCAAGACGAACCACAAGGCGACCAGCGCCAGGACGGTCAAGCCCAGCGTCTTCAGGAAAACCGCGCGGAATTCGGGAGAAAACAGCCGGCTGAAGGCGGCGCGGGCAGCGTTGGAGATCACGGCGTTTCCACCCCCAGGAACAAACGGACATCTCCGACATAGGCGGAGACCCTATCAGCCGCAAGCCTGCTGGAGCGGGCGCAATTCCGGACGGGAACTAGAGCATGATCCCAAAAAGTGGGTACCGGTTTTTGGAAAAGATCATGCTCCAACAAAGGGTTAGATCATGATGAGATTTCAACCAAATCTCATCACGATCTAGCGCGCCAGCGCCCGGGAGCGGGCGGGGATGGTCATTGCCGCAACGCCGGCGACGACGCAGCCCATGCCCCAGAAAGCTGTCGGCCCAAGGCTCTCGCCGAGGAACACGACGCCGATGCCGACGCCGATCGGCACGCGCAGATAGGCCTGCGACGTCGTGCCGACCGAACCAAGCGTGTGGATTAGGCGGAAAAAGATGCAGAAGGCCAGCGCCGTGGAGAACACCGACAATGCCAACAAGGCCAGTATCGACGCCATTGAAGGCGACAGGGTCCACGGGCGGTCGAAGGCCAGGCTCAAGGGGACGAGGATGACTGCGCCGCACAGCATCGAGCCGGCGGCCGGCAGCATCGGGTCGAGTCCCCTAAAGCCGCGGCCGAAAATGGCGGCGCCGGCATAGCAGACCGTGGCGGCAATGACGGCAAGCTGCGCCCACAATTGATGGCCGAGCCCGCCAAGCGCCTGGGTGCCGACGATCAGGCAAATACCGGCGATGCCGGCACCGACGCCGAACAGCTTGCGTGCGGTCACGGATTCGTGGCGGGTGATCAGCGCGGTCAGCAGAAAGGTGAAGATCGGCGAGGTCGCGTTGAGAATGGTGGCCAGGCCGGCATCGATGGAACGCTCGGCGGCGGCGATCAGCGTGAACGGCACGACGCTGTTGAGGCAGGCCTGGACCATGAACCGCCACAAGGTCGCGCTGTCCTTGGGCATGGCGAGGCCGCGCCAGCGGATCAGCGCGAGCAGGATGGCGCCGGCAATCAAGGTGCGGGCAGCGATGAAGGATATCGGCGGGATCGTCTCGACACCGATCTTGATGAAGGTATAGGACGCGCCCCACAGGGCGGCCAGCACGCCAAGCAGCGCCAGTTCGGTGGTCATGTCGGTCTTTGCTTGCATGCGGGTGCTTCCAGCGCTTGATTTGAGGCCAAGCTTGTAGGCGACCCGGCGGTCAGATGCTTCGGCCACGGTCGAACTGTGATGGAGCCTCGTCCCAGGCGCGCGCGCCGGCTTGGGCCGGCAAAGGATGGAAATCGGTTGCCATTTTTCGGGGTGATGCTGTAGACCCGCCCGGGCGCGGCAGAAAGCCGGCAGGTTCCGAGGCGGAGACATTGATGCCGGATTTTGACGTGCTTTGCATCGGCAATGCCATTGTCGACATCATCGCCCAGTGCGACGACGCTTTTCTCGAGACCAACGGCATCATCAAGGGTGCGATGAACCTCATCGACACCAAGCGCGCCGAGCTGCTCTACAGCCGCATGGGGCCGGCGATCGAGGCCTCGGGCGGCAGCGCCGGCAACACGGCGGCGGGCGTCGCCAGCTTCGGCGGCCGCGCCGCCTTCTTCGGCAAGGTGTCGAACGATCCGCTCGGCGAAATCTACGCCCATGACATCCATGCCCAGGGCGTTGCCTTCGACACCAGGCCGCTTGAGGGACAGCCGCCGACGGCGCGCTCGATGATATTCGTCACCCCCGATGGCGAGCGTTCGATGAACACCTATCTCGGCGCCTGCGTCGAACTCGGCCCGGAAGACGTCGAGGCCGACAAGGCATCCGGCGCCAAGGTTACCTATTTCGAGGGCTATCTGTGGGATCCGCCGCGCGCCAAGGAGGCGATCCGGCAGACGGCGAAGCTCGCACACGAGGCCGGGCGCGAAGTGTCGATGACGTTGTCGGATTCGTTCTGCGTCGACCGCTACCGGGACGAGTTCCTCGAGCTGATGCGCTCGGGCACTGTCGACATCGTCTTTGCCAACAGCCACGAGATCAAGTCGCTCTACCAGACAAAATCCTTCGACGAGGCGCTGGCGGCTATCCGCAAAGACTGCAAGATTGCCGCCGTCACCCGCTCCGAAAAAGGCTCGGTGATCGTGCGTGGCGACGAGACCGTCACCATTCAGGCGACGACGATCCGCGAACTGGTCGACACCACCGGCGCCGGCGACCTCTACGCCGCCGGCTTCCTCTACGGCTACACGACCGGACGCAGCCTGCAGGATTGCGGTGATCTCGGCTCGCTGGCAGCCGGGCTGGTGATCCAGCAGCTCGGGCCACGGCCGCGGCAAAACCTGCGCAGCGCGGCCCAATTGGCGGGGTTGCTGTAGGGCCGTCTTTCGGCGCGCAGCGCCGAGCCAGATGAGGGGTTCCCGCCGGATCAGGCTGTCCGGCGCTCCGCTCAGGCGGTGCGGCGAAGGTCGTCGGACGTAGGCCCGGGTTCCAAAGCCCCGGCGGTGACCAGCCGGTTGCGGCCGCTCTTTTTGCCGATGTACATCAGTCGGTCGGCGAGCGTTATCAGCGCCTCCGAATCGGACGCTTCCGCCGGGTAGATGGCGACGCCAACGGTGCAACCAACATGGATGGCTCCATTCGGCGTCGGCACCTTGATCCGCAGCTTTTCCAGGATACGTTCGGCGACGCCCACGGCCTTCTGTCGGGCCCGGCTAGCCTCTCCTGAAAACAGGAATGCGAACTCGTCTCCACCGAGCCGCGCCACGAAATCAGCGCTGCGCAGGATGGTGCGAAGCTGACCCGCCACCTCATGCAGCAGCGCGTCGCCGGCCTCGTGGCCGAGCGTGTCGTTGACCTTCTTGAACCTATCGAGGTCGATGAACAGCAGGCCGGCCGCCTGGCCGGTGCTGTCGCAGCGGTCGATCACCGACCTCAGCTCGTTGTGAAAGGCGCGCCGGTTGGGCAGGCCGGTCAATGCATCGTGGTTGGCCGAGTGGTCGCTGTGCTGCTTGGCCAGCTCGATCTCGCGCTTTTGTACGGAGAGTTCCTCATTGGCGGCCTTGAGTTCGAGCAGCAGCTCGGCGTTGAGATCCTCGACGACCTTGCGGTCGCTGATGTCGACGACGAAACCTTCGAGGAATTCCAGTTCGCCGGCACCATCCCAGACGCCGCCGCCGATCTCGCGGACCCAGAGCGGCTCGCCGACCTGCGGCACGATGCGGTAGTCGACGTTCCAGTTGCAGCGCGCCTCGAGCGCGGTATCGACGGCGGCATAGACGGCAGCGAGATCATCCGGGTGGATGGCCGAGACATAGTCGCGCACGGCATTTTGAATGAAGTCGCTCGGCCGATAACCGCTGACGGTGAAAATGCCGTCGCTGATGTAGAGCATGGTGTAGGACGCATCGTTGCGGCAACGGTAGAGATAACCGTCCATGCGGCCGGTGATGCTCAGCAGCGCATCCAGGCGCTCGTCGTGATAGACCCCCTGGCCGACCACAGATGCCGTGTCATGCTTCATGGCCGCACCCCCGTTTTGGCGGTCTGAGCGCGCCGCCAATGCCATAAGGCCATAGGGGGCGAGAACGTTCCCTATAGCAGCCGAATATTATCAATCTCTTATGGGTTGGCGATTTTGCCGCCAATCAGGCTCCCGCGCTATAGGCCGCGATCGCAGCCATGTTGACGATGTCCGAATCCTTGGCGTTGAGCGAGACGATCTGGACCGGCTTGTTCAGCCCGACCAGCAGCGGGCCGATGACGGTCGAGCCGCCGAGTTCCTGCAGCATCTTGGTCGAGATCGAGGCCGAGTGGAACGCCGGCATGATCAGCACATTGGCCGGGCCGGTCAGGCGAATGAATGGATACTGGGCCATGGCGCGGGCATTGAGCGCCACGTCGGCGGCCATCTCGCCATCATATTCGAAATCGACGCGGCGCTTGTCGAGGATGCGTACCGCTTCCTGGACGCGTTCCGAGCGCTCGCCCTGCGGGTGGCCGAAAGTCGAATAGGCCAGCATGGCGAGCCTCGGCTCGTAGCCCATGCGGCGGGCGAAGCCCGCCGCCTCCTCGGCGATATCGGCGATCTGCTCGGCATTGGGCATATCGTGCACGGCGGTGTCGGCGACGAGCACGGTCTTGCCCCGGGCGAGCACGATCGAGACGCCGATGACGCGGTGGCCGGGCTTGGCGTCGATGACGCGGCGGATATCGTCAAGCGCCGTGGAATAGTTGCGAGTGACGCCGGTGACGATGCCGTCGGCATCGCCCAGCGCCACCATGCAGGCAGCGAAATGGTTGCGGTCGTTGTTGATCAGCCGCTGGCAGTCGCGGAACAGGAAGCCTTTGCGCTGCATGCGCTCGTAGAGATAATCGGTATAGATGCCGTTGCGGCGCGACAGCCTGGCATTGATGATCTCGATGCCTTGCTTGTTGAGGTCGATGCCGGCGTGCCTGGCGTTTTCCTTGATGACATCGTCGCGGCCGAGCAGGATCGCGGTGCCGAGCTTCTGGTTCACATAGGAGACGGCGGCGCGCATCACCTGTTCTTCCTCGCCCTCGGCAAAGACGATGCGCTTGGGCTGGCGGCGGACGCGATCGTAGATGCGCTGCAAGGTCGAGGCTATCGGGTCGCGGCGGGCCGACAGCTCCTGCGCGTAGCGGTCGAGGTCGAGGATAGGCTTGCGGGCGACGCCCGACTCCATCGCCGCCTTGGCCACCGCGAGCGGGATGGCCGAGATCAGGCGCGGGTCGAACGGCACCGGGATGATGTAGTTCGGGCCGAATTTCGGCCGATTGCCCTGATAGGCGGCGGCGACATCGTCGGGCACGTCCTTGCGCGCCAGTTCGGCCAGAGCGCGCGCGGCAGCGATCTTCATGTCGTCATTGATGGTGGTGGCCCTGACATCCAGCGCACCGCGGAAGATGTAGGGGAAGCCCAGCACATTGTTGACCTGGTTCGGATAGTCGGAACGCCCGGTGGCCATGATGGCATCGGTGCGGATCTCGGCCACTTCCTCGGGCGTGATCTCCGGGTCGGGGTTGGCCATGGCGAAGATGATCGGGTTCTTGGCCATCGACTGCACCATCTTGGTGGTCAACGCACCCTTGGCCGACAGGCCGAGGAAGACATCGGCGCCGTCGAGCGCCTCGGCCAGGCTGCGCGTGTCGGTCTTGACCGCATGCGCCGACTTCCACTGGTTCATGCCTTCGGTGCGACCCTGGTAGACGACGCCCTTGGTGTCGCACAGGATGATGTTGTCGGGGGCAAAGCCCATCGCCTTCATCAGTTCGATGCAGGCGATACCGGCCGCACCGGCGCCGTTGCAGACCATTTTCGTGGTCTTCATGTCGCGGCCGGTGATCTCCAGCGCGTTGATCAGCCCGGCGGCCGAGATGATGGCGGTGCCGTGCTGGTCGTCGTGGAAGACCGGGATGTCCATCAGTTCGCGCAGGCGCTGCTCGATGATGAAGCATTCCGGCGCCTTGATGTCTTCCAGGTTGATGCCGCCGAAGGACGGCCCGAGAAAGCGCACGCAATTGATGAACTCGTCGGCATCCTCGGTGTCGACTTCGAGGTCGATGGAGTCGACATCGGCGAAACGCTTGAACAGCACCGCCTTGCCTTCCATAACCGGCTTGGAGGCCAGCGCGCCGAGATTGCCGAGGCCGAGAATGGCGGTGCCGTTGGATATGACGGCGACCATGTTGCCGCGCGTCGTGTAGTCGAAAGCGCGGCTGGGGTCTTCGGCAATGGCCAGCACAGGAACCGCGACACCCGGCGAATAGGCGAGGCTCAGATCGCGCTGCGTCGCCATCGGCTTGGTGGCGACGATCTCCAGCTTGCCGGGGCGGCCCATGGCGTGGAATTCCAGCGCCTCCTCGGCGCTGACGGAGGGGCCGCTGTTTTCGGTTTTCTTGGCCATGATGCTTTTGATTTCCTCGCCGGTGCCGCACCCTTGAGACGGGTGCGTGTTTTTGAAACTTCTGAATCAAGGCTACACGCCACCGCTGTAAACCGCCAAGCAATCTTCACGCCCGCAGCGAAATCTCCCGAGGTCGAACGGCGTCACGTCGGCTCTGGCTCGCTGACGAAGGCAGCGATTTCGCGCACCGTTCCCCGACGCATCATGCCGTCTGTGCCGGGGAAAGGCCAAGTCTCGATGGGTGGCGCACGGCTTCCCTTGCGCCGCAGCAATGCAGTCAGGAACGCCATGAGTTCGATGCGCTGGGCGTGAACCTTCTCCAGCGTGCGGCGGCGGATGTGCTGACGCGGTATGGCACGATCTCGCAGCGTCTCGACGGCGCGGCGAATGGCAGCCGGTTCCGGATCGGCGACGATGCAATAATCCGGATCGAAATAGACGTCGCGACCGCCAAGGCTCGGCGTACTGACGATCGGCAGGCCGGCCATCAGATATTCCATCGAGGAGTACATCGCTCCTTCCACGGCCGACAGGCACAGCCCGACGGCGGCCTGGTTGTAGACGTGGTTGACCTGTTGCGCCGTCAGCTTGCCCGGCCAGCCGTCGACGAGCGGATTGGCGATCTGGTGCAGCAGCGATTGCGCCTGCAGTCGCCGGACAAAGGCGCGGGCGGCAACCGGCGGCAATTCGCCGATCGAATAGGTGATGTGGGCCAGCCGCTCTATGTCGAAGGCCAGGTGATGGCGTTTGATCGGCGAGATGCGGCCATTGTAGACGGCGTCGAATTCGACCGGCACGTCCGGCAGCGGCCGGAAGATATCCTCCGATACCATCAGATTGTGGTTGGAGAAGATGGCATTGCCGCCCGCAGCCGCGACGAGACGGCGCTCTTCCTCGGTGTTGCACAGGAAGATGATCTCGTGCAGCGGAAACCGGCCGGCGTACCAGGCGAGGTCGCGGCCCATCCGGGAGATGACCGCCGGCCGCTCCATGGTCCAGGTCTGCATCGTCAGGAAGGTGACGCGCCGTCCCGCCAGGCGCCGGCCAAGGGCCGCGAGCGGATAGAGCGGACGGGCTCCGCCAATCGGGACATAGAGCACCAGCGGGTCGCGGCTGAGCACATGCAGGGACATCTCGATGCCGTTATCGAGATCGGACAGCGGTCCCCGTGTCGGCAGAAGGAAGGGGACGCGCTTGCGCACTGTCCCCCTAAGCTTGCTTTTGGTGCGGTGGACGCGCCGCGCCGCCAACAGCAGCAGGCGCTCAAGCGCCGATCCAGCCGGACCGATCAGCTCTTCGAACGCCTCCTGTTTGTCCTGATCCATGCCGCTTATTCCCGCCATGGCGATCATAGGGTCTGGTTGGCGCCCGAAGCAACCAACGGCTTCACCCGGCGTAGAGGGAGCACAAGCCGCCGTCGAGGCCGGTCGTCCCCTGCTTTTCGAGCCGCCGGCATTAAACCCCGCACCCACATCTGCTAGCGTGCGGGCATGAACATGCACACTTCAGCAGAAACCGACGCCCCAGAGGTGACACCGCCTGCGCCCGTCGGCAGCGTCACGCCGATGATGGAGCAGTTTATCGAGATCAAGGCGGCGAACCCGGATTCTCTGCTGTTCTACCGCATGGGCGATTTCTACGAGCTGTTCTTCGACGACGCCGAAAAGGCGAGCAAGGCGCTGGGCATCGTCCTGACCAAGCGCGGCAAGCACCAGGGTAACGACATTCCGATGTGCGGCGTGCCGGTGCATGCGGCCGACGACTATCTGCAAAAGCTGATCGGCCAAGGTTTTCGCGTTGCCGTCTGCGAGCAGATCGAGGACCCGGCGGAAGCCAGGAAGCGCGGCGGCAAATCGGTCGTACGCCGTGACGTGGTGCGCCTGGTGACGCCAGGCACCATCACCGAGGATAAATTGCTGGCGCCGTCGGAATCGAGCTTCCTGATGGCGCTCGGGCGGGTGAAGGGCGGCAACAGCGGTGACGCCTTCGCCCTGGCCTGGATCGAGATCTCGACCGGCGTCTTCCGCGTCGCCGAAACCACGGCCGACCGCCTGCTGGCCGATGTCTTCCGCGTCGACCCGCGCGAGCTGATCGTCGCCGAGCCGGTGTTTTACGATCCCGAGCTGAAGCCGGTGTTCGACTTCATCGGCCGCGTCGCCAGCCCGCAGCCGCCGTCGCTTTTCGATTCGGCTTCGGCAGCGGGGCGGATCGCGCGCTTCTTCGAAGTGGCGACGCCGGACAGTTTCGGTGCCTTCTCGCGCGCCGAATTGTCGGCGATCTCGGGCGCCATCGCCTATGTCGAAAAGACGCAGAAGGCCGAGCGGCCGCCTTTGTCGCGTCCCGAACGCGAGGAGCAGGGCTCGACGCTGTTCATCGATCCTGCGACACGCGGCAATCTGGAACTGTTGCGCACGCTGTCGGGCAGCCGCGACGGCTCGCTGTTCAAGGCTATAGACCGCACGGTCACCGGCGGCGGCGCCAGGCTGCTCGCCGACCGGCTGATGGCGCCGCTAACCGATCCGGCGGCGATTGCTGCCCGGCTTGATTCGGTATCGTTCTTCCGCACCGAGACGCGGCTCTGCCAAGCTGTGCGGTCAAGCCTGAAGAGCGTCGCCGACATGCCGCGGGCGCTGTCGCGGTTGGCGCTCAACCGCGGCGGTCCTCGCGATCTCGGCGCGCTGCGTGCCGGCTTCGAAGCGGCGGCCACCATTGCCGAACTGTTCGGAACGACCGTCCTGCCCGCTGAGCTGACCGCGGCACTTGCCGCGATAAAGGCGCTGCCGCGCTCGCTGGCCGGGCATCTGACCCAGGCTCTTCGCGAGGAACTGCCGCTGCTCAGGCGCGACGGCGGCTTCGTGCGCGGCGGCTACCATGCCGAGCTCGACGAGATGCGGGCGCTGCGCGATGAGTCTCGCAAGGTGATCGCCGGGCTGGAGCGCTCGCTGATCGAGGAGACTGGCATCCGCTCGCTGAAGATCCGCCACAACAATGTGCTGGGCTATTACATCGAGGTGACCGCCAACCATCATTCGATCATGACCGGCAGCGATGGCGCCAAGGCACGCTTCATCCACCGCCAGACCATGGCCAATGCCATGCGTTTCACCACGACGGAACTTGCCGAACTCGAGACCAAAATCGCCAATGCCGCTGACCGGGCGCTGAGCATCGAGCTTGCCGCTTTCGATACGCTGACGGCTGAGGCGGTCGGCGAGGCGCAGAAGATCCGCGCCGGCGCCGATGCGCTCGCCGTGCTCGACGTGTCGGCGGCGCTCGCGCTGTTGTCGGAGAGCGAAGCCTGGTGCCGGCCGCTGGTCGATTCCAGCCTTGCCTTCGACATTTCGGGCGGGCGCCATCCTGTGGTGGAACAGGCGCTGCGGCGTTCGGGCGAAGGGCCGTTCGTCGCCAACGATTGCGATCTGTCGCCGCAAGACGGGGCCAAGGCCGGCGCGATCTGGCTGCTCACCGGTCCGAATATGGGCGGTAAGTCGACCTTCCTGCGGCAAAACGCACTGATCGCAATCCTCGCCCAAACCGGTTCCTTCGTGCCGGCGACATCGGCCCATATCGGCGTCGTCGACCGGTTGTTCTCGCGCGTCGGCGCCTCGGACGATCTGGCGCGTGGCCGCTCCACCTTTATGGTCGAGATGGTCGAGACGGCGGCGATCCTCAACCAGGCCGGTGAGCGGGCGCTGGTGATCCTCGACGAAATCGGCCGCGGCACCGCCACTTTCGATGGCCTGTCGATCGCCTGGGCGGCGGTCGAGTACCTGCACGAGAAGAACCGCTGCCGGGCGATCTTTGCCACCCATTTCCACGAGATGACGGCGCTGTCCGGCAAACTGCCGCGCCTTTCCAACGTCACCATGCGGGTCAAGGAATGGGAAGGCGACGTCGTCTTCCTGCACGAGGTCGGCAAGGGTGCCGCCGATCGCTCCTATGGCGTTCAGGTCGCTCGCCTTGCCGGTCTGCCGGAAGCGGTGGTCGGCCGCGCCAAAGAGGTGCTGCATCAGCTCGAGGAAGGCGATGTCTCCGGCAAGGCCAACCGACTGGTCGACGATCTGCCGCTGTTTTCGGTGGCAATGAAGCGGGAAGCGGCAAAGCCTGCGAAGAGCGACGCATTGGGCGCAGCGCTGGGTGAGATCAATCCAGACGAGATGACGCCGCGCGAGGCGCTGGAAGCACTCTACCGGCTGAAGGGGCTCGCGGGGAAAACCTAGTCCGATTTCAGCCTTGATCAATTGTACCGATTGGTACAATGCTCGCCATCGCCTTTCCCGATGGGAGAATGACATGAGCCGTCCGCCGCTGCCGCCCTTCACCGCCGAGACCGCCGCGCAGAAGGCGCGCATGGCCGAAGACGCCTGGAACAGCCGCGACCCAGAACGGGTTTCGCTCGCCTATACGCAGGACAGCACCTGGCGCAACCGCGCCGAGTTCGTCTCGGGCAGAAATGAGATCGTCTCCTTCCTCACACGCAAATGGGCGCGCGAGCTCGACTACCGGCTGATCAAGGAGGTCTGGACCTGGACCGACAACCGCATCGCGGTGCGCTTTGCCTATGAATGGCGCGACGACAGCGGCCACTGGTTCCGCTCCTACGGCAACGAGAACTGGGAATTCGACGCGGCCGGGTTGATGCGTCGGCGCGTTGCCAGCATCAATGACCTGCCGATCGCCGAGAGTGAGCGCAAATATCACTGGCCGCTCGGCCGCCGGCCCGACGACCATCCCGGCCTGACCGAACTCGGACTCTAGAGCATGATCCCTAGAACTGTGTCGCGGTTTTCGGCAAAGATCATGCTCAAGCGGAAAAACTAGCGCATGCGCAGGATTGCGCCCGATCGCGCCGGTTTGCTCTCCATAATCGGCGAGGTTTTCCGCGAACACGGCTATGAAGGGGCGAGCGTGACGCGGATCGGCGCGGCGACCGGCTTAGGCAAAGGCAGCCTTTACCACTTCTTCCCCGGCGGCAAGGAAGAGATGGCGGCGGCTGTCATTGCCCATATAGATGGCTGGTTCGAGGAGAATGTCTTCGTGCCGCTGCAGGACCATGCTGACCCACACGCCGGCATCGAGCGCATGCTGAAGGCGACCGACAGCTATTTCCGCTCAGGCCGTCGGGTCTGCCTGATCGGCGCCATTGCGCTGGACGAATCGCGCGATCTCTTCGCCAAGGCGATCAAAAGCTATTTTGGCCGCTGGGTAGCGCATCTTGCCGAGGCGCTGACTCGTGTCGGACACAGCCCGGCCAAAGCAGACGAACTCGCCGAAGAAACGGTCGGCGCCATCCAGGGCGCGCTCACGCTGGCGCGCGCCTTCGACGACACCGCAGTGTTTTCGCGCGCGTTGCGACGGGCGCGGGCGGCGCTCGGCTAGAGTGCTACAAGGGCTCGAAGCGGAAAGCCGTCTCGGTTCGAAAAACCCGGCCGACGCCGGGCGAATCAAGATGCGCGCCGGCAACGTAGCAGTCGTTGTTGGCCGCAAGCGCCAGCATTTGCAACCGGCTTGCCCTCGCCTGCTGCTGGTCTGCGTCGAATTCCCACGTGATCTCGGGTCGATCGAATTGAAGCGACGGCACATGTACGATGTCGCCCCAGATCAACAGTGTTTCGCCTGCGCTCACAACGCGAAAGCAAGTGTGGCCGGCTTCATGGCCAGCGGAGCCGATCGTATCGATGTCAGCGCTGACGCGCTGTCCAGCATCGAGAGGCTGGGCGCGATCGTGGAAGCGTTCCAGCCTCGCCACGTCGCGAAACATGCCGAGCTCAGCGCGCGGGACAAGCAGGCGAGAGAGCTGCGGGAAGCCGTCGCCACCATCGGCAAGGATGAGCCCGTGTATATGGTCGAGATGGGTGTGGGTGAAAGCAACAGTCCGAATCCGGTCGGTGGCGATCTTCGCCTCGCGCAGCGCCTCGGGCAGGTGCCCCATTGTCGGGTGCCAGGCGTTCGAAGCCCCTGTGTCGATCAGCGTGATGTCGTCGCCGTCATCGATGGCGAAGGCGTTGACCGACAGCCTGAGCGCACCGTCGACGAGCGGTACATGCGAGGGCAGGTTGTCACCGAATGTCCGGTCTCCGGGCTGGCGCAGCCGCCTGATTGGCATGTCGACGTAACCGTCGCGCAGCGACGTGACCGTCATGGCTCCGACTCTATACGCCGTATGATGATACCCGGCCGAAACCCGTTCCAATCTAGATCATCTCCAGCCCGCGCTTGCGCGTCGGCGGTGGAAAGGCGCGGTCGAGTTCGGCGAGGTCTTCGGCCGTCAGCCTGATATCGAGCGCGGCGACATTCTGGCGGACGTGCTCCTGGCTGCTCGCCTTCGGGATGGCGATGACACCGGGCTGGGCAATCACCCAGGCCAGGGCGATCTGTGCTGCCGTGGCGTTGTGGCGGGCGGCGATGGTTTCCAGCCTTGAATTGCGCGCCAGCGCGCCCTGCTCGACCGGCGAATAGGCCATCAGCGGGATGCCGCGCTGCCGGCTCCACGGTGCGAGATCGAATTCGGGGCCGCGCCGCGACAGATTGTAGAGTACCTGGTTGGTCTGGACATGATCTCCAGACGACAGGCCGGTCAGCTCCTCCATTTCGTCGGTGTCGAAATTGCTGACGCCCCAGTGACGGATCTTGCCGGCCTTCTTCAACGCCTCGAAAGCGTCGACCGTTTCGCCTAGAGGCACACTGCCCGGCCAATGCAGGAGATAGAGATCGATGCGGTCGGTGCGCAGGCGCTTCAAGCTGTTTTCGCAGGCCCGCGCCACACCGGTGCGCGAGGCATTGGACGGCAATACCTTGGAGACGAGAAAGAGTTCGTCGCGGCGCCCGGCAATGGCTCCCGCCACCACCTCCTCGGCGCCGCCGCTGGCATACATTTCAGCGGTGTCGATCAACGTCATGCCGAGGTCCAGCCCGAGCTTCAGGGCATTGACCTCCCCGGCGCGGCGGCGGGAATCCTCGCCCATCTTCCATGTGCCCTGTCCCAGCACCTGGACGGCCTCGCCCGAAGGCAGCGTGGTGGTTCTTATGGTCGTGGGCATGGAGGCTCCTCGTATGGCGGTCAATGCGCATGGCATCACAAGCACAGGGAGAAATCCAGAATGGATCCCGCATTCTTCTCCGCAGTCGTTGCTGCGCTACTTGACCGGATGGGCGGCGAGCCAGGCCTGCATCTTGGTGATCTCCGCTTCCTGCGCGGCGATGACATCTTCGGCCAGCTTGCGGATTTCGGGATCCTTGCCATTGGCGAGTTCCACCTTGGCCATGTCGATCGCGCCCCGATGATGCGGGATCATGCCGCGCACGAAATCGACATCGGCATTGCCGGAATATTCGATCATCATGTCGGTGTGCATCTTGTCCATCGCCGCCTTGTAGCCGTCGGTCGAAGGACCTTGCGCGCCCATCGCGCCCATGTCGTGTTTCATCTCTTCGGATTGCGCCGGGACGCTTTCGAGGAAAACGGCAAGCAGCATTCCCGCCGCCATCATCAAAAGCACGATTTTCTTAGCCAAGGTCATCCATGATCTCCTGTTGATTGAAATTCGTATCTGGGGGCTTTGCTCAGAGTTTCAACGTCCGCAGCCGCAATGCGTTGGCGATGACCGAAACCGAAGACAGGCTCATGGCCGCCGCCGCCAGCATCGGCGACAAAAGCGTGCCGGTGAGCGGATAGAGCACGCCGGCAGCAACCGGCAAGCCAAGCACATTGTAGAGGAAGGCGAAAAACAGATTCTGGCGGATGTTGCGGATCGTCCCCTGGGCGAGCGTTCGCGCCCTGACGATGCCGTTGAGATCGCCCTTGACCAGCGTAATGCCGGCGCTCTCGACAGCGACATCGGCGCCGGTGCCCATGGCGATGCCGACATCGGCGCTGGCCAGGGCCGGCGCATCGTTGACGCCGTCGCCGGCCATGGCGATGCCGGCACCTTTCGCACGCAACTCCTCGACAAGGGCTGCCTTTTGTTCCGGCAGAAGGCCGGCGCGCACCTCGTCAATGCCAAGGCTTTTGGCGATGGCGCGCGCCGTGCGTTCATTGTCGCCGGTCGCCATGATGATCCGCAAGCCTCTGTCATGCAGCGCCCTGATCGCCTCGGCTGTCGTTGCCTTGACCGGATCGGCGACGGCGACAATGCCGGCCAGTCTTTTGTCCACCGCAACGAACATCGCCGTCTTGCCTTCTGCCTGCAGCGCCTCGGCCCTGGCCGACAGGGAAGCGGTATCGATGCCGACATCGGCCATCATGGCGGCGTTGCCGAGCGAAACCTTCCTGCCAGACACCGTGCCGGATACGCCCTTGCCGGTGACGGCGTCGAAGCCGCCGGCCTCAATGAGCGTCAGGCCGCGTTCGCCGGCGCCGCCGACAATGGCCTCGGCCAGCGGATGCTCCGAGCCTTTTTCCAGGCCGGCGGCGAGCGCCAGCAATTCATTCTCAGACAGGCCTTCGGCAGCGACGACATCGGTCAAGCGAGGCTTGCCTTCGGTCAAGGTGCCGGTCTTGTCGACGATCAACGTGTCGACCGAAGCGAAGCGCTCGAGCGCGGCCGCGTCCTTGATCAGCACGCCCGCGTGCGCCCCGCGCCCGGTGGCGGTCATGATCGACATCGGCGTCGCTAGGCCGAGCGCGCAGGGGCAGGCGATGATCAGCACCGAGACCGCCGAGACGATGGCAAAGATCAAGCTGGGTTCGGGACCGAAGATCGCCCAGGCGGCAAAGGCCGCGAGCGCGACCAGCACGACTGCCGGCACGAAGTAGAAGGAGACGCGATCGGCCAGACCTTGAATCGGCGCGCGCGAACGCTGCGCCTTTGCGACCAGCTCGACGATGCGCGAAAGCGTCGTTTCGGAGCCGACCTTTTCGGCGCGCATGATCAGCGAACCGTTCTTGTTGAGCGTGCCGCCGGTCAAGGCATCGCCTCTCGTTTTTTCGACCGGCAGCGGCTCGCCCGAGATCATCGATTCGTCGATGGAGGAACGGCCTTCCGTTACGATGCCGTCGACCGGCACGGCGTCGCCCGGACGGAGGCGCAGGTGGTCGCCGGTCTTGACCGCATCGAGCGGCACGTCGGTGTCGGAGCCGTCCTCCCCGATCAGCCGTGCCGTCTTCGGCGCCAGGTCGAGCAGCGCACGGATGGCCGACCCGGTCTTTTCGCGCGCCCGCAATTCGAGCACCTGACCGAGGAATACCAGCGCGACGATGACGGCGGCTGCCTCGAAATAGACCGGCACTGTGCCGCCATGACCGCGGAACTGGTGTGGAAAAATGTCCGGGAACAGAGTGGCCGCCACGCTGTAGAGATAGGCAGCGCCGACACCGAGCGAAATCAGCGTCCACATATTGGGGCTGCGGTTGACCAGCGAATCCCAGCCGCGGTGGAAGAACGGGAAGGCCGCCCACAGCACCACTGGGCTGGCCAGCGCCAATTCCAGCCAGACCATCGTTCGCCCGTCGACAAACGCCTGGAACGTCAGGCCGAGCATCGGCGCCATGGCAACGATCAGCAGCGGCAGGGACAGCACCGCGCTGACCCAGAACCGTCTGGTGAAGTCTACCAGTTCGGGGTTCGGGCCCTCATCGCCAGTGGGAACGCCCATCGGCTCAAGCGCCATGCCGCAGATCGGGCAGGAGCCGGGCTTGTCTCTTATCACTTCGGGATGCATCGGGCAGGTGTATTGCGTGCCTTTCCGCACTGGCGACGGCGTCGGCCTGTCACCGAGATAGTTTTGCGGCTCGGCCTCGAACTTCGCCCGGCAGCCGGCCGAGCAGAAATAGAAACCCTGGCCTTCGTGGCGGAAAAAATGCCTGGCGGTAGCGCGGTCGACACTCATGCCACAGACGGGGTCGGTGGCGGTCAGGTATTTTTCGGGCCCGGCGACGAATTTCGTACGGCAACCCTCGCTGCAGAAGTGAAAGAGACGGCCGCCATGCTCGGCCGTCGGCTTACCGGCTGCCGGATCGACGCTCATGCCGCAGACCGGATCGCGCACCACTGCTTCGGCGGCCGGCTCAGCAGCCTTTGCCGTACAGCAGTTGCCATCGGCCGCGTGCGCGTGGTGGTGATGCTCGGAATGCGCCATCGAAAAGTGCCTTATATCTGTCTGGGTGAGGAGGTAGTGCTTCCAGTAACTGGAAGGTCAAGGGGCGATTTCCACTTTTCGATCGTGGCCGTCATCGCGCACATCGAGGGAAAATCGCTTACGCAACTTTGTTCCCATGCTATGGACGCGCGTCCCACTGCATCGATCCCACCCAAATGAAATGCCTGATTATCAATCTCGATCGGTCCCGCGATCGCCTCGCCCATGTAACGGCGGAGTTCGCGCGCATCGGCATCGCCTTCGAGCGGGTCGCCGCCATCGATGCGCGAGATCGGCCGGATCTGGCCGAAATGCCGCAGGGCAAGAAGCATTTGCGCCTGGCCGACGCCGAGATTGCCTGCCTGCTCAGCCACCAACAGTGTTGGTCGACGATCGCTGCAGGTGAGGATGCTTACGCGGCGATTTTCGAGGACGATGTCGTTTTCCCGGACAAAGCCGGCGCTTTGCTTGCCGATGCGGGCTGGATTCCCGCCGATGCGGACATCGTCAAGTTGGAAACGTTCTTCAACCGGACCGTAATTTCACGCAAGCAAGTTGCCTGCGGCCACGGTTTTTCTGCGAGCAGACTGCACGGGCTCCATATCGGTACGGCGGGATACATCCTGTCCAGACAGGCCGCGCGGGACCTTCTTGCGGCAACGAATGAGATCAGCATTCCCGTCGATCACCTCATCTTCAATCCGCGTTTTGCTACCTCGTCCGACAAGGTCATTTACCAACTCGTCCCAGCATTGTGCCTGCAGGCACAATTCCTCGGCGACAGTCCGGTGAGATTGCCAAGCCTGCTCAAGCAGGAGCGAACAGAGGAATGGGTGGCAAGCGGGATAGGTAAACGGCGCCCCAGGCCAATCACCGCCAAGGTAAGGATCGAGACCAGGCGGTTGACGCGGCAGATCGCCGATCTCTTCCGGCTCCGGCGCGAGATGATCATCCCTTTCTGGTATCGCGGCCGACGCGTCCGTCCGCCCCATACACAGCGCCGTGAAAACGCGCTATAGACGCCGCGCAAAGGCGAGGCCCACCGGCAATCCATGGCAAAAATCTCCCTCAAGCTCGACGCGCTGATCGACAGCGAGGCTTTGCGCCGCGACATGACGGCGCTGATCTCGGCGGCCAGCGGCATCGAGCCCGGCGCGCGCGTCGGTGCGCTCCGGCTGCTGAAGGATCGGCTGACCGAGGGCCGCAAGGTTGCCGAGCGCATGCTGATGGACGATGGCAGCGGCACGGCATGCGCCGCCCGGCTGTCGCATCTGATGGACGAGATCATCCGCGCCCTCTACGAGTTCGCCGCGACCCACGTCTACCGGGTGAAAAGCCCCTCGACCGCAGAGCGCATGGCGGTCGTTGCCGTCGGCGGCTATGGCCGCGGCACGCTGGCGCCGGGCTCCGACATCGACCTGTTGTTCCTGCTGCCCTACAAGCAGACGCCGTGGGGCGAACAGATCGTCGAATATATGCTCTATATGCTGTGGGACCTCGGGTTGAAGGTTGGCCACGCCACCCGCAACATCGACGAGTGTCTCAGGCTGTCGCGCAGCGATATCACCATCCGCACCACGATCCTGGAAGCGCGGTTCCTGTGGGGCGAACAGAAGCTCTTCGACGAATTGCTCGCTCGCTTCGACCATGAAGTGGTGCGCACCACCGGACCGGAATATGTGCAGGCCAAGCTCGCCGAACGCGACGATCGCCATGCCAAGGCCGGCGAAAGCCGCTATCTGGTCGAGCCCAACGTCAAGGACGGCAAGGGAGGCCTGCGCGATTTGCAGACGCTGTTCTGGATCGCCAAATACTTCTATCGCGTGCGCACAGGCGAGGAACTGGTCGACAAGGCTGTGTTCACCGAGGCCGAATACCGGGAATTCCTCAAGGCCGAGGATTTCCTGTGGGCGGTGCGCTGCCACATGCATTTCCTCACCGGCAAGCCAGAGGAACGGCTGCATTTCGATATCCAGCGCGAGATCGCCGAACGGCTGGGCTACACCACGCATCCCGGTCTGTCGGCGGTCGAGCGCTTCATGAAGCACTACTTCCTCGTCGCCAAGGATGTCGGCGACCTCACCCGCATCTTCTGCGCCGCGCTCGAGGAAGAGCAGGCCAAGCATGTGCCCGGCTTCAACCGCATCTTCCTCACCTTCCAGCGCCGCAAGCGCAAGCTGGCAGGCACGTCGGACTTCATTGTCGACAATCACCGCATCAACGTCGCCGACGACAGCGTGTTCGAGCGCGACCCGGTCAATCTGCTCAGGCTGTTCTGGTTCGCCGACAAGCACGGGCTGGAGTTCCATCCCGATGCGCTGAAGCTGCTCACCCGCTCGCTCGGTCTGGTCAACAAGTCGCTGCGGCGCGACGAGGAGGCCAACCGGCTGTTCCTCGACATCCTGACCTCGGACCGCAATGCCGAGCTTAATTTGCGGCGCATGAACGAGGCCGGCCTGCTCGGCAGGCTGATCCCCGATTTCGGCAGAATAGTCGCCATGATGCAGTTCTCGATGTACCACCACTATACGGTGGACGAGCACCTGATCCGCTGCATCGGCGTCTTGGCCGAGATCGAGCGCGGCGACGGCGAAAAGGTGCATCCGCTCTCGCACACGCTGATGCCGGGGCTAGAGAAGAGCCGCGAGGCACTCTATGTCGCGGTGCTGCTGCACGACATCGCCAAGGGCCGGCCGGAGGATCACTCAGAGGCCGGCGCCCGGATCGCACGCCGCATCTGCCCGCATATGGGGCTGTCGGCGGCCGACACCGAGACCGTCGCCTGGCTGGTCGAGAACCATCTGGTGATGTCGATGACGGCGCAGACGCGCGACCTCAACGACCGCAAGACGATCGAGGATTTCGCCTCGATCGTGCAATCGGTCGAGCGGCTGAAAATGCTGTTGATCCTGACCGTCTGCGACATCAGGGGTGTCGGGCCGGGCGTGTGGAACGGCTGGAAGGGCCAGCTCCTGCGCACGCTCTACTACGAGACCGAACTGCTTTTGACCGGCGGCTTCTCGGAAGTGTCGCGCGCCAAGCGGACGGCGGCGGCGCGCGAGCGGCTGGCCGAGGCGCTGGCCGATTGGCCGGACAAGGCCCGCAAGCGCTATGTCGGCCTGCATTACGAGAACTATCTGCTGACGGTCGACCTCCCCGATCAGCTGCGCCATGCCGAATTCATTCGCGAAGCCGACGCGGCAGGCAAGAAGCTCGCCACCGTGGTCAGGACCCACCAATTCGAGGCGGTGACCGAGATCACCGTGCTGGCGCAGGATCATCCGCGCCTGCTTTCGGTCATTGCCGGCGCCTGTGCCGGCGCCGGCGGCAACATCGTCGACGCGCAGATCTTCACCACGTCCGACGGCCGCGCGCTGGACATCATCCTGATCTCACGGGAATTCGACCGCGACGAGGATGAGCGCCGTCGCGCCGAGCGCGTCGGCCGGCTGATCGAGGACGTGCTGTCGGGCAAGAGCTGGTTGCCGGAGATGATCGAGAAGCGCACCCGGCCGCGGCGCGGCGCCAAGGTGTTCAAGATTCCGCCGCGCGCCGAAATCCGCAACACGCTGTCGAACCGGTTTTCGGTGATCGAGGTCGAGGGACTGGACCGGCCTGGGCTGTTGTCGGAAATCACCAGTGCGTTGTCCGATCTCTCGCTCGACATCGCCTCGGCCCACATCACCACCTTCGGCGAGAAGGTGATCGACACTTTCTATGTCACCGACCTGACGGGGCAGAAGATCGACAATCCGGCGCGCACCGCCGCCATCCACACAAGGCTGATCGCGGCACTTGAAGGCGTTGTCCCGGAGCGCGGCGGCAAGGCCAAGGCGGCGGCCGAGTGACCATCACTTTGTCCCAATCACCCCCTTTGTCCCAATCATCCCCTTTGTCCCAACCATCCAGGCAATCTCCCCGCGCATGAGCCTCGTCAAGAAATTCGCCACGGTTGCGTCCGGCACGCTGATGAGCCGCGCCCTTGGCTTTGGCCGCGAAATGCTGATGGCTGCCGCACTCGGCACCGGGCCGGTGGCGGACGCCTTCAACGCCGCCTTTCAGTTTCCCAACACGTTTCGCCGGCTGTTTGCAGAAGGCGCCTTCAACGCCGCTTTCGTGCCGCTGTTTGCCAAGGAGATCGAGACCCACGGCACCGACGGCGCCAAGCGCTTTTCGGAGGAAGTGTTCGGCGTCCTGTTCACCGCACTTCTGGCGCTGACCATCGTCATGGAATTGGCGATGCCGCTGATCGTGCGCTATCTCGTGGCGCCGGGCTTTGCCGACACGCCGGGCAAATTCGAGACGACCGTCCTGCTGGCGACGATCATGTTCCCGTATCTCATCTGCATGTCGCTCGCAGCCATGATGGCCGGCATGCTGAATTCGCTGCGCCGCTATTTCGCGGCTGCCGTGGCGCCCGCATTCCTCAACATCATCCTGATCAGCGTGCTCGGCTACGCCTGGTACCACGGCATGGATGCCCGTGAGGTTGGTTTCAGCCTGTCCTGGGGCGTGCTGGCGGCGGGGCTGGTACAGCTTGCCATTGTCTGGGTGGCGGTGCGCAATGCCGGCATCGCCATCGGTTTTCGCCGGCCGAAGATGACGCCCAACGTCAAGCGCCTGCTGATCCTGGCGCTGCCGGCGGCGATCACCGGCGGCATCACCCAGATCAACCAGCTGATCGGCACGGCGATCGCGTCGGCGCAGGACAGCGCCGTGTCGTCGCTTGCTTACGCCGACCGCATCTACCAGCTGCCGCTCGGCGTCGTCGGCGTCGCGGTGGCCATCGTGCTGTTGCCGGAGCTGTCGCGGGCGCTGAAATCGGGCAATCTGGTCGAGGCAGCCAATCTGCAGAACCGCTCGGTCGAGTTCACCCTGTTCATGACCTTGCCGGCGGCGGCGGCCCTTTGGGTAATGGCGGAGCCGATCGTGCGGCTGGTCTATGAGCGCGGCGCCTTCGCCGCCAACGGCTCGACGCCGACCGTGGCCGCGATCCTGGCGATCTTTGGCCTCGGCCTGCCGGCCTTCGTGCTGATCAAGGCCTTCACTCCCGGCTATTTCGCCCGCGAGGATACGCGCACGCCGATGATGTTCGCCGCCATTTCGGTCGGCGTGAACGTGATCACGGCACTGACGCTGTTCCCGAGCATGGGCGCGCCCGGCATTGCGGTGGCCTCGGCCGTGGCCGGCTGGGTCAACGCTGTGATGCTGCTTGCCGTGCTGATCCGACGTGGCCATTGGGGCCGCGACGCGCCGCTGCTGAAGCGCATTCCGCGCCTGGTGCTGTCGGCTGCGGTGATGGCGACAGCACTCTATTTCGCCGAGCACTGGCTGGCCGTCAGGCTCGGCCCCGGCTCCCCACTGGTGATCAAGGCCGTGACGCTTCTCTCATTGGTGGCCGGCGGGGCGCTGCTCTACTTCGTCACGGCTTTCGCCACCGGCGGCGCCGATTTCGGAATGATCCGGCGCAATGTGAAACGCGGCTCGGGCAAGGCAGCGGCGCCAGCGCCAAACGCCGATCTGGACGAATAGTCCGGGCGAGCTAACAGCAACACCGGTCTTGATCCTCTCCGCCCCTTCGTCCATAAGCGCGCCGTCGCAAGACTTTCGCCGCGCGTGGTTTCCAGCCGCGTGATTGGCTCCGAAAGGTCTGCAACTTTTCGGAAACACGCTTAATACGGCCCTCCACAAGCCATGAGGAACCCATGACCGCCTTCAAACAGCTCGTCTTTTCCGGGGTACAGCCGACCGGCAATCTGCATCTCGGCAACTATCTCGGCGCCATCAAGAAATTCGTTGCGCTTCAGGACACGTCAGACTGCATCTATTGCGTCGTCGACCTGCATTCGCTGACGGCACAACTCGTCCATGATGACCTCGCAGACCAGACCCGCTCGATCACCGCCGCCTTCCTCGCCTCGGGCATCGACCCGAAGAAGCACATCGTCTTCAACCAGTCGCGGGTGATGCAGCATGCCGAGCTTGCCTGGATCTTCAATTGCGTGGCGCGCATCGGCTGGATGAACAAGATGACGCAGTTCAAGGACAAGGCCGGCAAGGACCGCGAGAACGCCTCGCTGGGCCTGCTTGCCTATCCCTCGCTGATGGCCGCCGACATCCTGCTCTACCGCGCCACCCATGTGCCGGTGGGCGAGGACCAAAAGCAGCATCTGGAGCTGACCCGCGACATCGCGCAAAAGTTCAATAATGATTTTTCGAGCCGCATCGCCAGTCTTGGCGTCGGCGTCGAGATGCAGGTTGGCGAAGAGACGGTAAACGGGTTCTTCCCGATAACCGAACCGGTGATCGGCGGGCCGGCGGCGCGCATCATGAGCCTGCGCGACGGTTCGAAGAAAATGTCGAAGTCGGACCCGTCCGACCTGTCGCGCATCAATTTGACCGACGATGCCGACACCATCTCGAAGAAGATCCGCAAGGCCAAGACCGACCCGGAAGCGTTGCCAAGCGAAACCGACGGCCTGGAAAGCCGCCCGGAAGCGGAAAACCTGGTCGGCATCTATGCCGGGCTGGCCGAGATGTCGAAGGCGGACGTGCTGAAGGAATTCGGCGGCCAGCAGTTTTCCGTGTTCAAGCCGGCGCTCGCCGACCTTGCCGTGGAAAAACTGGCGCCGATCGCCGGCGAGATGCGCCGTATCGAGGGAGACCGCGCCTATGTCGACGCGGTGCTGAGAGACGGCGGCGAACGCGCCGGCGCGCTGGCTGGGACCACCATGAAGACGGTACGCGACATTATCGGCCTGTTGCAGGGCTGATCCTACCGTCAGTGCACCGCACCATTCTGGCCCAAGGCCGGCGGCTTGCCGCCGGTCTGTCGCGGTGGCAGATTGCGGCCGAAACATCGAGTAGATAGACATGGTCTCCAAACGCCTCAGTCGCGAAGCCGGCCATCGCAGGAAATTCCTGACGATCATCGACGACACGCCCGAGTGCGAGCGCGCCGTCGCCTACGCCTCCAAGCGGGCGCAGAGCACCAGCGGCACGCTGGTGCTGCTCTACATCATCACACCGGACGACTTTCAGCACTGGCTGGGCGTCGAGAAGATCATGCGCGAGGAAGCCAACGCCACGGCGCGCGCGGCACTCGACGGCTACGCCAACAAGGTGCGCCAGAAGCTCGGCATCGAGCCCGAGATGGTGGTGCGCGAAGGCAAGCCGACCGAAGAGATCCACAAGCTGATCGAGGAAGACCAGGACATCGCCATCCTGGTGCTGGCGGCAGGTGCCGGCAAGGAAGGACCCGGGCCGCTGGTCGGGGCTGTTGCCGGCAAGGGCGCCGCCTTCCCTATTCCCGTCACGGTGGTGCCGCAGAACCTTTCCGACGAGGAGATTGACAGCCTCGCGTAGAGAGTGATGCGGGAAAGTGTGAAGCGGTTCGGATAACATCACGATCCTGGATTTATAGCCCGCGCGGGATTCCTTCCCAGCCAGCAAAAACATTCCGCCAGCCAGCCATTTTGAGCGATGCGTTTCGCTTGAATGTACAGCCGATTGAGCCTATTTAGAACTATTCCAAACTAGCTGCCCGACTGGGGCACGGAGACGGCCATGTTCATCCAGACCGAATCGACGCCGAACCCGGCAACGCTGAAGTTCCTGCCCGGCAAGGAAGTGCTTGTCGAAGGCACCGCCGATTTCCGCGACGCCGACAGTGCAGCCAGCGCCTCGCCGCTGGCCGGCCGCCTGTTCGAGATCCCCGGCGTGACCGGCGTCTTCTTCGGCTATGACTTCATCACCGTGACCAAGGACGGCCCGGACTGGCAGCACCTGAAGCCGGCGATCCTGGGCGCCATCATGGAGCATTTCATGTCGGGCGCGCCCGTCATGGTCAACGCCGGCCCCGCCGCCGAGACCAGCCAGACCGGCGAATTCTACGACAAGGCCGATGAGCAACTGGTCATCACCATCAAGGAATTGCTCGACACCAGGGTGCGCCCGGCGGTTGCCCAGGATGGCGGCGACATCACCTTCCGCGGCTTCGAGAACGGCACCGTGTTCCTGCACATGAAGGGCGCCTGCGCCGGCTGCCCGTCCTCGACGGCGACGCTGAAGCACGGCATCCAGAACCTGCTCCGCCACTTCGTGCCGGAAGTACAGCAGGTCGAGCAGGTCTCCTAAGACCCCTTCACGCATTCGAGCGAGCAACAAAAAACCGGGCCAGATTGCCCGGTTTTCTGTTTTGGACGTCCGTTGTTGCCTAGACGGTCCGCGTACGAAGGGTAACGCCTACTTTGACCATGATCTTCCCGAAAACCGGTTCCACTTTTCGCTTTCGTGGACCTCGGTTCCGGATCATGGTCCTACATCACGATGACCTTGGCGCCGACCGACGTGCGGTCGTAGAGGTCGATGATGTCCTGGTTCATCAGCCGGATGCAGCCTGACGACATCGCCTTGCCGATCGAATTCCATTCCGGACTGCCGTGCAGGCGGTAGCCCATATCACCGCCCTTGTTGAACAGATACATGGCGCGCGCGCCGAGCGGGTTCTTCAGGCCCGGCTCCATGCCGCTCGCGAACTTCGCTAGCTCCGGCTGGCGCTGGATCATCTGCCGCGGCGGCGTCCAGGTAGGCCATTCGCGCTTCAGCGCGATATGGGCGGTGCCGTGCCATTCAAAGCCTTCGCGGCCGACGCCGATCCCGTAGCGGATCGCCCGGCCGTCGCCTTCGACGAAGTAGAGAAACTTGTTCTGGGTATCGACGACAATGGTGCCCGGCTTTTCCGAGGTGTCGTAGTTTACCTCTTGCCGGTGGTACTTCAGCGGCACCCTCTCGATCGGGATGCGCGGCAGTTGGTAGCCTGCATCGTTCACCGAACCGTAGTTGTTGGTGAACAGCTGCGAGCCGATCGTGCTGCAACCCGAGATCGCGGCCGACAACGCAAGTGCGGCGACGATTGCAAATGACTTCATGCGCATGAAATGGTCCGATGCCCCGCCAAGATGTCGCGACACGTTACGGCCGCTTTTCCTGAAATCATTCATGCTGGCATTTGCTTTGCTTGCCAAGCGCGCGATGCCTATATGCAGGAGCTTACGTGCCGGTAAGCCGTCAACTATGGCATTTCGGCAACAGGACTCACGGGATTGTGAAGGAAAAACAATGGTCGGTCCTGTCGGATAGCCTAGAATCAGGGAACCACATCGAGGAATCACAATGAATGTAGGCGACGCCGCGGCGCGGTCCGGCCTGCCGGCCAAGACCATCCGCTACTATGAAGAGATCGGCCTGATCGCGCCGGCGCGCGCCGGCAATGGCTATCGCAATTATTCCAGCGACGACATCCATCGGCTGGCCTTCCTGCGCCGCGCCCGCAACCTCGGCTTTTCAATCGAAGATTGCCGCCAGCTGATGGCGCTCTACCGGGATCGCAGCCGCGCCAGCCACGATGTGCGCGAGATCGCCGCCGCCCATGTCAGCGCCATCGAGGAAAAGGTGCGCGAGCTGCAGTCGATGCGCACGACCTTGCAGACGCTGATCCAGGCCTGCCATGGCGACGACCGGCCGGACTGCCCGATTTTGGATGATATTGCGGGGGCTGCGCTGCTCGAGAACAGGCCGGCTTCGGCCATATAGGTAGTATCTCGACTGACTAAAATACGGGAACGTCCAAGGGACAAGAACGGAACCAAAGCGGTTACATCAGACCTTTGCGTTCACGGCGCAAGACTTTAGTCCGGCCGCCTTATAGCTAAGAACGGAAGTTGATCGGCGGACGCAGGGGCGTTCCGGAGCAATACCAGACCGCGCCGATACAGATATGGTGCGATCGCGGAAGGCGCTCGGATCAAGTCGTAGCCTCAGTTCTGTAAACCGTATAATCGCCGCCATTCCCCTACGGCTGGGTAGCGCTCGTGAGCAGTGGGTCATCTAGCTCTGCCTTTGTCTTCAGGACGGCATCAACGAGGGAACCGAACTCCTCGACGCTGAATGTGCAACTATCCTGGACCGCTCCCATATGGCTGAGGCGGAAGCGTGCGAATTTCCGGTTTTCGGCTGGGATGCGCTTCACCAGAAACATGAATGAATAGGGACCCGCGATCGCTGAGTACCGGCGCAACTCTTCGGTCGCGGGGAAAAGCCGGTTGATGAATCCCAAAAACCCCATGGTGTCTCCCCTCGTGCCAAGGACCGTGCTTCTTATCATTGCGAGAGAAAATTCGCCTATGGGTTTGTCAACCATACGATCGCCATGGTCACACAGGGTTCAAACCGTGAACAAAATCTGGCATGGTGGCTGCCATGCCGATCATTTCACCGATTCCCCTCAATCCGCTGATCGATGGCCGCCAGTCGGAACGCGCCATGCTGGTGCGGCGTGGCGTGCAGAGGCTGTTGATGCAAATGGGCATGCATGTGCTGCCCGAACTGTCGCTGGCCACCGGGCGGCGCGCCGACCTTGTGGCGCTGACCAGGCAGGGCGACATCTGGATCATCGAGATCAAATCCTCGATCGAGGATTTTCGCGTCGACCGCAAATGGCCTGATTACCGGTTGCACTCCGACCGCTTCTTCTTCGCCACGCATCCCGGCGTGCCCTCGGATATTTTTCCGGAGGAATGCGGCTTCATCCTGTCCGACGGCTACGGCGCCGAGATTTTGCGCGAGGCGCCCGAGCACCGCATGGCCGCAGCAACGCGCAAGGCGCTGATGCTGCGCATTGCACGGGCGGGTGCGGCGCGGCTGCTGGCGGCGGAGCTGGCGGGTGTGGCGGTGCCGGCGCTGGCGGGAGAGAGCGAGTAGACGAAGCTCAAGTTCCTCGCCCCGCTTTGCGGGGGCGAGGAACCCAAGAACACCTACTCCACCACCTCCTCCACCCCTGCCGCCGGCGCCATCAGGAGCACGGCGGCACCCAGCAGCGCTGCAACGAAGGACCCCGCCAGGATGCCGACCTTGACGGCGTCCTGCAGCGCCATGTCGTTGGCGAAGGCGAGCAGGCCGATGAACAGGCTCATGGTGAAGCCGATGCCGCAGAGCAGCGAAATGCCGATCATGTGCAGCCAGCCGGCATTGACCGGCAGGTCGGCGAAGCCGAGCCGGATCGCCAGCGCCGAGGAGCCGAAGACGCCGGCCAGCTTGCCCAGCACCAGGCCGGCGGCAACGCCGAGCGTCAGCGGCTCGACCAGGGCAGAGGCGCTGAGGCCGGCCAGCGACACGCCGGCATTGGCAAAGCCGAAAATCGGGATGACGAAGAACGGCACGATCTTGTGCAGGCCGTGCTCCAACCGGTGCAGCGGCGAATGGTCGAGATCGTGCCCGCTGCCGGGAGAAGTTTTCAGCGGAATGGTGAGCGCCAGCGCCACGCCGGCCAGCGTCGCATGCACACCCGATTTCAGCACGAGCACCCACAGCACGGCGCCGAGCACGAGGTAAGGCGTCAGCCTCGTCACCCGCATGCGGTTGAGCACGATGAGCACCGCGATGACGGCGAAGGCCGCACCGAGATAGGCCAGCGACAGGCCGCTTGTGTAGAAGATGGCGATGATGATGACGGCGCCGAGATCGTCGATGATGGCGAGCGCGGTGAGAAATATCTTGAGCGACGCCGGCACGCGGTTGCCGAGCAGCGACAGTACGCCGAGCGCAAAGGCGATATCGGTGGCGGTCGGGATCGCCCAGCCGGAGAGCGCGGCGGCGTTGTTGCGGTTGATGGCGACATAGACCAGCGCGGGAACCAGCATGCCGCCGGCGGCGGCGACGCCCGGCAGCACGCGGCGCGGCCAGGTCGAGAGCTGGCCGTCGAGCATCTCGCGCTTGATCTCGAGGCCGACCAGCAGGAAGAACACCGCCATCAGCCCATCATTGATCCAGTGCGACACGCTGAGCGGGCCGAGATAGGCGTGGAGAGCGGCGAAATAGGTTTCGGCCAATGGTGAATTGGCGACGATCAGCGCAAGGGCTGCCGCAACCATCAGGATGATGCCGCCCGCCGCCTCGCCATCGAGGAATTCGCGAAGGATGGATTTCGGCTGCTTGTCGCGCATCTGTGCTCCGTTGCCGGGTTTTCCGGCGGCGTTATTGCCGATGATGGGCAAAGGTCGATGGCACGGCAAGCGCAACTGTTTCCAGCGTTGGCGCCCCCCTCATTGTCCTGCCGGACGTTCGTCATTCGAAAAGCCAAGCAGTTGGCTTTTCGTCCGCTTCGCACACCATTCCTCAACTCCCCGCATAGCGACGGGGAGAAAGAGGCAGCTTCAGCCTCGCCGTCGTCTCCTGCAACGCCGGCGATTGGCGAAACCGGCGATGAGAGCGCCCCTCTCCCCCGTCTCTATACGGGGAGAGGATGCCGGCAGGCAGGTGAGGGGCAGCGCTGAGGTTCGGCAATTGGCGGCCGGCGCCGCCGGCGCGTGAACCTCAGCGTGGTGCGCGCTTGGCGAGTATGCGCTGCAGCGTGCGGCGATGCATGTTGAGCCGGCGCGCGGTTTCCGACACGTTGCGGTCGCACATTTCGTAGACGCGCTGGATGTGTTCCCAGCGCACGCGGTCGGCCGACATCGGATTTTCCGGGGGGGCGGCGCGCTCGCCGGCGGTGCGGGTGAGCGCTGCAAACACGTCGTCGGCGTCAGCCGGCTTCGACAGATAGTCGATGGCGCCGAGCTTCACCGCGGTCACCGCGGTGGCGATGTTGCCGTAGCCGGTGAGGATGACGGTGCGGGCATCGTCGCGCTTCTCGCGGATGGCGGCGACGACGTCGAGGCCGTTGCCGTCGCCAAGCCGCATGTCGACCACCGCATAGGCTGGCGGGTGGGCGCGCGCCTTGGCCACTGCCTCCTCGACGCTCTCGGCCGTCTCGACCACGAAACCCCTGGTTTCCATGGCGCGGGCCAGCCGCGTCAGGAACGGCTTGTCGTCGTCGACGATGAGCAGCGAGGTGTCCTCGCCTTCGACCATTGCGCCAATTGCTTCTTCGCCAGTCATTATCTTAAAAAATCCTGCTGCCTTAATTTTACGCAGATATAGTTCCTGAACGCCATTGTCCAATTTTGCCGCCTCCGCCAAGGCTTTTACGCGGTGTCGAACATCGAGATCCCCACCGATTCCGGGTTGAGGAAGACCGTGCGCGGCCACGATATCTGCACGATCGCGCCTTCGCCCAGTCCGCTCGAATTGCGGAAATCGAGCGTGGCGCCGGAGCGTTCGAGCAAGGTCTTGGCGATGAACAGCCCGAGACCCAGGCCACCGCCGGCCTCGTTGCCCTGGCGCGTCGACATATAGGGCTCGCCGATGCGGTCGATGATTTCGGGCGGAAAGCCCGGCCCGTCGTCGATGATCGAGAAGGTGACGTCGAGCTCGTCCCAGCTCCAGCGCACCGTCACACTGGTGCGGGCGAAGTCGACCGCGTTCTCGACGAGATTGCCGAGGCCGTAGATGACGCCGGGGTTGCGCCGTCCCACCGGTTCGGGGCCGACGCGCTCGCCCGGCCGAAGCTTGATCGAGATGCCGAAATCGCGGTGCGGCGCCGTCACCTCCTCGACCAGCGAGGTCAGCGGCAGACGCGACAGATGCGCCTCGCCCTCGGAGGACAGGCTGGTCAGCCGCTTCAGGATCTCGCGGCAGCGCTCGCTCTGCGAGCGCAACAGCTTCACATCCTCACCATATTTCGGATCGTTACCCAGCGCCTTCTCCATTTCCTTGGAGACAAGCGCGATGGTGGCGAGCGGCGTGCCGAGTTCGTGCGCGGCGGCGGCGGCGAGGCCATCGAGCGCCGACAGATGCTGCTCGCGCTGCAACACCAGTTCGGTGGCGGCAAGCGCATTGGCGAGCAGGCGGGCTTCCTCGGCAACGCGGAAGGCATAGATGGCAGTGAAGGCGATCGAGGAAAACACCGCCATCCATATGCCGGCGACATAGATGAATGGCATGGGCAGCGGCGCGCCCTCGTACCATGGCAGCGGCTGGTGGAAGAAGACCAGCAACGTGGCCGCCGCCATGACCAGCGCGCCGAGCACCGCAGTTAACCGCAGCGGCAGCGACGCCGCCGAGATGACGACGGGCACGGTCATCAGCACCGAGAACGGGTTGGTGAGGCCGCCAGTCAAAAAGAGCAGGCCGGCAAGCTGCAGGCTGTCGAAGGTCAGGATGAAAAAGGCTGAGAACGGGGTCAGCCGGTGCGCTGCCGGATAGCGGAAGGTCAGCACCAGGTTAAGCCAGGCCGAGCAGGCGACCAGCGCGAAGCAGAGGCTGACCGGCAGCGGGAATTTGAGCCCATAGGCGACGACCAGCACCGCCAGGCTCTGGCCCACGATGGCCAGCCAGCGCAGCCGGATCAGCGTGTTGAGGCGCAGCCGCTGGCTTTGCTGGAAGTCTGGCGCGTGCACGATGTTGATCATGGCCAAGGATTATAGCCGGGAAAGGACGAGCGCTAGGTCCCTCGCGGTTTGGCGCGGGCGGTGGCCGCAGCGAGCAGCGGATTTTCCGGCCAGACATGGCGGGGATAGCGGCCGCGCATGTCGGTGCGCACATCGGCCCAGGAGCCGCGCCAGAAGCCGGGCAGGTCGCGCGTCGTCTGGATTGGCCGGTGCGCCGGCGACAACAGCTCGAGCGTCAGCGGCACGGTGCCGTTGGCGACTGCCGGATGGCGGTCAAGGCCGAATAGTTCCTGCACGCGGATCGCCAGCACCGGCCATTCGCCGTCATAGCGGATCGGCACATGGCTGCCGGACGGCGCGTCGAAATGGGTCGGCGCCAGTGTGCCGATCTTGCGCTGCAAATCATGCGGCACCAGCGCCATCAGGCCCGATGACAGCGTGCCGGGGTCGATGGCGGCGAAGGACGCCTTGCCCGACAGGAACGGCAGCAGCCAGTCGTCGAGGCGTTCGAGCAGGGCGGCTTCCGAAACATCGGGCCAAGGCGCGCCTAGGCCGCGATGCAGCCAGCCAAGCCGTTGGCGCAGCGTCTCGCCGTCCTTGCTCCATTCCAGCAGCGACAGGCCGTGCTCGCGCAAGGCATCCAGGATGGCGCGGTCGGCGTCTGTTCCAGTTGGTGCGGGCAGCATGCGCTCCGACAAAGTGATGGCGCCGAGCCTGGCGGTCTCGCGCACGCGCACCGCGCGCCGCTCGCGGTCGAAGCTTGTCTCGCGGCGCGTCTCGATCCTGTCGGCGAGAGCGGCACGGATGTCGGTCTCGTGGACCGCGGCCGCGGCGGTTATACGGGCGTTTTGCGCCTTGCCTTGCAGATCGGCGACGACCAGCCAGGTCTCACCGGCCAGCGGATCGGCGGCTTCGAGCATGGCGCCGGAGCCGTTGGCGAGCACGAAACGCCCGCGCTCGCCGCGCGCTCTGGCGACACGGTCCGGCCAGGCGTGGATGAGGAGAAGACCGGCAGAAGCGGTTTCGCTGCTCTTGGGGCCGCCCGCCTCCTTCGCCAATCGCCCGGCAAGCTGCCTTGCCGCAACGGCGCGCGGTGACTTTTCGGTGCGGAAGCGCATCAAGCGCCGTTCGAGGTCGGCGCCGTCGCCGCCGAGACCACGCTCGGTGAGCAGGACGGCTAGCATCGCAGCCTCGAGCGCTTGGCCGCCGCCAGCGGCTTCAGCGACCATGTGTGCGAGCCGCACGGGCAGGGCCAGCTTGCGCATCGCGCCGCCCGCCTCCGTCAGCCGGCCGGCCGCATCGATGGCGTGCAGCGCCAGGAGCAGCGCCCGCGCCTCGTTGAGCGCGGGAATGGGCGGCGGATCGAGGAAGGACAGGCTTGCGGGATCGGCGACGCCGAAGGCGGCGCAATCGAGCAGTAGGCCGGACAGGTCGGCTTCGAGAATCTCGGGTGGGGTGAAGGCGGGAAGGGCCGCCGTCTGCTCGGCCCGCCACAGGCGGATGGCGACGCCTGGCTGTGTACGCCCGGCGCGGCCGGCACGCTGATCGGCCGACGCCCTGGAGACACGCACCGTCTCCAGCCGCGTCAGGCCGCTCGCCGGTTCGTATCGTGGCAGCCGCGACAGGCCGGAATCGATGACGACGCGCACGCCGTCGATGGTGATCGAGGTCTCGGCGATCGACGTCGCCAGCACCACCTTGCGGCGGCCGGGCGGCGCCGGTTTGATGGCGGCATCCTGCGCCCTGTTGTCGAGCTGGCCGTAGAGCGGCACGATGTCGGTGTCGGCGCCGAGGCGGCCCTGCAGCCGCTCGGCGGTGCGCTCGATCTCGCGCTGGCCGGGCAGGAAGGCGAGCACGCTGCCGCTCTCCTCGGCAAGGGTGGAGCGGATAGCCTTGGCCATGGTGTCTTCGACGGGAACGCCGGCCGGCCGTTCGTCGTAACGGATGTCGACGGGAAAGGCGCGGCCTTGGCTTTCGATCACCGGGGCGCCGGACAGGAGTTTCGCGACGCGCGCGCCATCGAGCGTTGCCGACATCACCAGCAGCCGCAAATCCGGCCGCAGCGCGCCCTGCACGTCGAGCGCCAGCGCCAGGCCGAAATCGCCGTCGAGCGAGCGCTCGTGGAATTCGTCGAAAATCACCGCCGAGACGCCGGGCAGCTCGGGATCGTCTAGGATCATGCGCGCCAGGACGCCTTCGGTGACGACCAGGATTTTTGTCCGGGCCGATGTGCGGTTTTCCATGCGCATGGCATAGCCGACAGTGGCGCCGGGCTCTTCATCAAGCAATTCGGCCATGCGGCGGGCGGCGGCGCGGGCGGCGAGCCGGCGCGGTTCGAGCAGGACGATCTTGCCGGCGACCAGCCAGGGCGCATCGAGCAGCGCCAGCGGCACCAGCGTCGTCTTGCCGGCGCCGGGCGGCGCCATCAGGACGGCGCTGTTGCCGGAGCCGAGCGCCTCGCTCAGGGCCGGCAGCACGGCGGATACCGGAAGCTCCGGCAAGGATCTCGTCGTCATTGCGTCCGCATATCAGCGGTCACTATGGCCATGCAACCGGATCAAAGCCTCGTGCGCGCAAACGGGTTCCAGCGCACCGTGCCCAGCCGCACCTCCTCGCGCACCATGGTGAGCAGGCCGGACGCGCCAACGACGGCCAAGCCGACCAGCGATATCCAGTCCGGATACTCCTGGAAGAACAACGCACCGAGGATCACCGCCCAGACGATCTGCGAATAATGCGTCGGCGCGATGCGGTTGGCCGGTGCGTATTTGGCGGCCAGCAGCTGCAGCAATTGGCCGCCGGCGGTAAAGGCGCCGCCCAGCACCAGCCACAGCAGTTGCATGGCGTTGGGGAGGGTGAACGATGTGGCGATGGTGCCGGCCCCGTTGAACAGCAGCCCGTAACCGATGAGCACGCCGAGCATGGTGGTGCGCTTTTCCTGCTGGGCGAGCGACCGCATCAGGATGACGCTGGCCGCGGCAAGGAAGGCCACCGTGAACGCGGCAAGGTGTCCGAGATGCAACTCGCGAAAACCTGGCCGCACCACCAGCATGACGCCTGCAAAGCCGGCAACCACCGCCAGCCAGCGCCATGGACCGACCTTTTCTTTCAGGATGACGGTCGAGAGAATGGTAACGCAAAGCGGCGCCAGGAAGATCAGTGCATAGGTCTCGGCCAGCGGAATGGTGGTGAAGGCGTAGACGCTGAGCACGCCCGAGGCGATGCCGGCCCAGGCGCGGGCCTGCACCGCCCATGGCCGCCCGGTGCGCCAGAAGTCGCGCCAGCGCTCATCGACTGGGCGGCTGAAAAACAGGAAGCAGCCGGCAAACAGCGTGATGAAGAAGCCGATCTCGAAGACGGTGAACTGTCCGCCAAGGCTCTTGATAACGGCATCGCTGCACGAATAGCTTGCATAGGCGATGAGGGCGAGCAGGATTCCGTTCGTCACGTTTTTCCATTTCCGGGGAGAGTGCAGTGAAGGTATTGGCGCTCGGCGCGCATCCCGACGACATCGAGATATTCATGTTCGGTACGCTGGCTGCCTATGCCACGCAAGGCGCAGAACTGACTTTTGCCGTGGCCACGGATGGCGCCAGGGGCGGCATGGGCGACCCGAGCGTTCTGGCTCGTGTCCGCCGCGACGAGGCGGCGACCGCTGCGGCGTTGCTCGGCGCAACCCTTCGCTTTCTCGACTTCCCCGACAGCGAACTGGTGGCCGATGCGGCGCTGATCGCTTCGCTGAAAGCGCTGATACGCGAGACAGCGGCGGATCTGGTGATCACGCATGCCCCCAACGACTATCACGCCGACCATCGCGCTTTGTCGGACGGCGTGCGCATCGCGGCCTCGTTCGGCGTCCCCGTGCTGCATGCCGACACAATGGGCGGCACCGGCTTTGCGCCGACGCATTATGTCGACATTTCCGCCTACGGCGATATCAAGACGCAGGCGATCCGCGCGCACCAGTCGCAGTGGCCGGAGCAGTATGTCGACAGAGCGCGCGTCCAGAATGAGTTTCGCGCCGGGCAATGCAACAGCGTTCCCGGCTCCCTGGCCGAGGCCTTCCGATTCGAGCCGACATTTCCCTTCGCCGACATCCGCGCGCTGCTGCCGCCCGCGCCCCCTGTTCGGCCGGTGACGCCGCAGACGAAAATTATAGGCGACCCCGGCTAAGCAACTTCCGGGCGAGCCGTCCGGCAATCATTTCCCAACGATTTCAATCGCCGTTTCGCCATGTTGCGGCGCAGCGACGAATTCGCTTGCCTTGTTTAGTAAAAATTGCATCACTAAACAAATTACTAAACATCTGCGGCGCACCGCGCCGCCCTGGCGACGCATAGCGCGCCGTGTTTAGCCCCTCGGAGGAGCGAGGGTTGAGGGGTTCTTGAAACGGCCATCCGGGCGCGTTTCGCAAATGGGAGGAAGGCATGAAATCGAGCTTGAAACTGGCGTTGGGACTGACCTCGGCGATTACCGCGTCGACAGCCGTCTCGAACGTTGCGCACGCTGAAGACCTGACGCTTTGCTGGGCCGCCTGGGATCCGGCAAACGCGCTGGTCGAACTGTCCAAGGATTTTACCAAGGAAACCGGCATCGGCATGAAATTCGAATTCGTGCCGTGGACCAACTATGCCGACCGCTTCCTCAACGAGCTCAACTCGCACGGCAAACTGTGCGACCTGATCATCGGCGACAGCCAGTGGATCGGCGGCTCGGCCGAGAACGGCCACTACGTCAAGCTGAACGACTTCTTCGACAAGGAGAAGATCAGCATGGACGACTTTGTGCCGGCAACAGTCGTCGGCTATTCCGAATGGCCGAAGAACACGCCGAATTACTGGGCGCTGCCGGCCATGGGCGACGTCGTCGGCTGGACCTACCGCAAGGATTGGTTCTCCAAGCCGGAGCTGCAAAAGGAATTCAAGGAAAAATATGGCTGGGATCTCGGCCCGCCGACCACCTTCGACCAACTGAAGCAGGTCGCCGAATTCTTCCAGAAGCGCGAGATCGACGGCAAGACCGTCTATGGCGCTTCGATCTACACCGAGCGTGGCTCGGAAGGCATCACCATGGGCGCCATGGACGTGCTCTACAGCTACGGCTTCCAGTATGAAAACCCCAAGAAGCCCTACGAGATGGAAGGCTTCGTCAATTCGCCAGACGCGGTCAAAGGCCTGGAGTTCTACAAGTCGCTCTACGATTGCTGCACGCCTCCGGGTGCCTCGAACAGCTATATGGGCGAAGGCGTCGACGCCTTCAAATCCGGTCAGGTGGCCATGCACATGAACTTCGCCTTCACCTGGCCCGGCCTGCAGAAGGACGAGAATGTCGGCGGCGACAAGATCGGCTACTTCGTCAATCCGAAGGGTCCCGGCGGCGCCCAGTTTGCGCAGCTTGGCGGCCAGGGCATTTCGGTCGTGTCCTATTCAGACAAGCAGGAATCGGCGCTGAAATACATCAAGTGGTTCGCCAACAAGGATGTGCAGGCCAAATGGTGGTCGCTCGGCGGCTATTCCTGCCTGAACGCGGTGGTCAAGGACCCGGCCTTCCCGTCCAGCCAGCCTTATGCGCAGACCTTCCTCGACTCGATGGCGATCGTGAAGGACTTCTGGGCCGAGCCGAGCTACGCACCGCTGCTGCAGGCGTCGCAGAAGCGCTTCCACGACTATGTCGTTGCCGGCCAGGGTTCGGCCAAGGACGCGCTTGACGGCCTGGTCAAGGACTGGACGCAAGTGTTCCAGGACGACGGCAAGATGTAACCGGACCAACGGCTCCTCCCGAGCCTGACCCCAGAGGCGGATGATTTTCAGGCCGAATCGACCAGAAATCATCCGCCTCGGGCTAAAAAGAGAGAGAGCATGATGTCGTCCGAAACCGCTTCACACTTTTCGGCTTCATGCTCTTGGTCCCGTGCCGCCCTTGGCACGGGACGCAGTTCAGATAAATTCCAGTGTCGAGACTTGACGTGACCGAAGCAGGACTCACCATGCTCAATCGGACTGCGGAGAACGTTGCCCGGGCGACCCCGGAGCCGTTGGCCCGCAAGGTCCGGGGCATCAGCGACAAGGGCCTCGCCTGGCTGTTCATCTCGCCGACGATCCTGTTGCTCTTGGCCATCAACATCTTCCCGCTGTTCTGGGCGATCTACCTGTCCTTCACCAACTTCCGGGCGAACCGCCCGAACGAGGTGGTGAAGAACCTCGGCTTCGCCAATTACCAGCGCATCCTCGGCGACCAGGACATCTGGATCGCCATGCAGACGACGGCGCATTTCGTGTTCTGGACGATCCTGCTGCAGACGCTGATCGGTTTCACGCTGGCATGGCTGATCGACAGGAAGTTTCGCGGCCACGCCTTCTGGACGACCATCATCCTGGTGCCGATGATGCTGTCGCCGGCGGTGGTCGGCAATTTCTGGCGCTTCCTCTACGAGCCGCAGATCGGCCTGTTCGCCTATGCCATCTCGTTCGTCACCCGGATAGCACCGACCGACATCCAGATGCTGTCCAACGTGTCGCTGGCGCCGTGGTCGATCATCATCGTCGACACCTGGATGTGGACGCCCTATGTCATGCTGATCTGTCTCGCCGGCCTGCGCTCCATCCCCGAATACATCTATGAAGCCGCCGAGGTCGACCGCGCGTCCAACTGGCGGCAGTTCTGGTCGATCACGCTGCCCATGGCGCTGCCCTTCATCATGCTGGCGGTGCTGTTTCGCGGCATCGAGAACTTCAAGATGTTCGACATGGTCAACCTGCTGACCGGTGGCGGGCCGGGCTCGACCACCGAGGTCGCCTCGATCACGCTGAAGCGGCAGGCCTTCGAGAGCTGGCGCACCGGATATTCCTCGGCCTTCGCCATCATCCTGTTCGTCGCGGTGTTTGGGCTGGCCAACATCTACGTCAAGGCGCTGAACAAGGTGAAGCAGAGATGAGCCTGACCACCGCCCACTCCGTCGTCGCCCCCTCGGCCAATTCGAAGCGGATCGCCGGCACGATCATCGTGCTCTACGCGCTGATCTCGATCGTGCCGTTGCTGTGGATCTTCGCCACCAGCTTCAAGACGCCGCCGGATTCGATCGCCTATCCGCCCAAGATTCTGTTCCAGCCGAGCATCGAGGGCTATTGCAACCTGTTCACGACGCGCACCAGGCAAACGCCCGAGTATATCAACTCGCTCGGACCCGCGACCGGTTTCTGCGACGAGACCTCGCGCAAGCGCAACATGGTGATTGCCGGCCCGTCCAATTTCCTGCCGCGCTTCGTCAATTCGCTGATAATCGCCTTCGGCTCGACCTTCTGCGCGGTCTTCCTCGGCACGCTGTCTGCCTATGGTTTCTCGCGCTTCAAGGTGCCGCTGGCCGATGACCTTCTGTTCTTCATCCTGTCGACGCGCTTCATGCCGCCGATCGCGGTCGCGATTCCCATCTACCTGATGTACCGCGAGCTCGGCCTGTCCGACACCGCGCTGGGCATGATCCTGCTCTACACGGCGGTAAACGTGTCGCTGGCGGTGTGGCTGCTGAAAGGCTTCATCGACGAGATCCCGCGCGAGTATGAGGAAGCGGCGATGATCGACGGCTACACCAGGCTGCAGGCCTTTTGGCGCACCGTGCTGCCGCAAGCGACTACCGGCATCGCCGCGACCGCCATCTTCTGCCTGATCTTCGCCTGGAACGAATATGCGTTCGCCGCACTCCTGACCTCCGGCACCGCGCAGACCGCGCCGCCCTTCATCCCGACCATCATCGGCGAAGGCGGCCAGGACTGGCCGGCGGTGGCGGCCGGCACGACGATCTTCCTGGTGCCGATCCTGGTCTTCACCATCCTGCTTCGCAAACAATTGCTGCGCGGCATCACCTTCGGCGCGGTACGCAAATGATTGGTGTGTCAAGTCGACCCCCACTCCGTCGAGCTTCGCTCGACACCTCTCCCCCGATCGACGGGGTAGAGGAAGGACGCGAACTTCATTCAGGCAGGCTGCCTTCCTCTCCCTCCGGAGGGGGGAGAGGTGGCGCTGCGAAGCAGCGACGGAGTGAGGGAACCACCTGGCAACCGTCTCGCCCCGTTGCCGGGCAGATGGAAGGCAGCTACGCATGACGCGCCCAGCCATCTTCAAAAAGTCATCCTGGCCCCGCTGGGCCCGGCGCGGCCTCATGGAAAACATTGCGACGGCGCTCATCGCCGTCGGCTTCCTGATGCTGTTCCAGCCCTTCGCGCTGGCGCTCTACACCTACTCCTTCATCACCATGCTCGCCGGCACGGTGATGTTCATCATCGTCTCGAAGTTCCCGGAATAATCATGGCCGAAATCCGCGTCCAACATTTGAGAAAGGCCTTCGGCGATTTCGTCGCGGTGCAGGAGTCCAGCTTCGTCGTCGAAGATGGTGAGTTCTTCGTCATGCTTGGTCCCTCGGGCTGCGGCAAGACGACGACGCTGCGCATGGTCGCCGGCCTCGAATTGCCGACCGGCGGCCAGATCCTGCTCGGCGGCGAGGACGTCACCATGCGCCGGGCGCGCGAACGCGACATCGCCTTCGTCTTCCAGCTGTTCGCGCTCTATCCGCATATGAACGTGCGCAAGAACATCGGCTTCCCGCTTCTCGCGCAAGGCATGCCCTCGGCCGAGATTCGAAGCCGTGTCGAGGAAACGGCGAAGCTGCTGCGCATCGACCATCTGCTCAACAAATCGGTCTCGGGCCTTGCCGGCGGTGACCGCCAGCGCGTGGCGCTCGGTCGCGCCATCGTGCGACGGCCAAAATGCTTCCTGATGGACGAGCCGCTCGGCACGCTCGACACCGAATTCCGCGATCTGATGGTGCATGAGCTGCGCGAGCTGCACAACCGCATCCACGCCACCACCGTCTATGTCACGCACGACCAGATGGAAGCGATGTCGATGGCCGACAAGATCGCCGTCATGAACCATGGCGTCATCGAACAGTTCGGCAGCCCGCGCGAAATCTACGACCGCCCGGCAACCATGTTCGTCGCCGATTTCATTGGCTCGCCGCCAATGAACTTTCTCGGCTTTGACGGCGGATTGGCGAAGGGGGCGAAGGAGATCGTAGTGCAAGGCGCCAAGGTGGCGGTGCCGGAAGTGCGCGAGGATATCGCGCCGGCCGACATGGCGCTCGGCATCCGCCCCGAACACATTCGCTTCGACGACGCCTCGAAACTGCGCGGCGCCATCTATGGCACCGAATATCTCGGCACGACGCAGATCGTGGCGGTGGAGACGGCGGACGGCATCATCAAGGCGCGGGTGCCGGCCGAAATCCGGCTCGCTGCCGGCGATCATGTCGGGCTGACGTTGAACAGCGCGCGGCTGTCGCTGTTCGACAAGGGCTCGGGTCGGGCGGTGCGCACCGCGATCCACGATACCGCCTCTCAAGGGAGAGCGCAGCATGGCTGACGTGCACATCAAGGGCGTGACCAAAAGCTTCGGCGACCATGTCGCCGTCGATGGCCTCGACCTTAACATCGCCGATGGCGAATTCGTCGTGCTGCTCGGCCCGACCGGCGCCGGCAAGACGACGACGCTGAGATTGATCGCCGGACTGGAGCGGCCGGATGGCGGCACGATCCATATTGGCGGCCACGATGCGACGACGCTGTCGCCGGCCGAGCGCGACACCGCCTTCGTGTTCCAGCAATATTCGCTCTACCCGCATCTGTCGGTCTACGACAACCTCGCCTTCCCGCTGCGTTCGCCAGCGCGGAAAGTACCGGAGGACCAGATTCGCCGCCGCATCGAAGAGGTGGCGAAGATGGTGCGCATCCACCACAAGCTGAACAACCGCTCGACCAAGCTTTCGGGTGGCGAAATGCAGCGCGTCGCCATTGGGCGCGCGCTGGTGCGCAAGCCGTCGATCTATTTGATGGACGAGCCGCTGTCGTCGCTCGACGCCAAATTGCGCGCCGATCTCAGGCTCGAACTCAAGCGCATCCAAGCCGAGCTCGGCGCCACCATGCTCTATGTCACGCACGACCAGATCGAGGCGATGACCATGGCGGACCGCATCGGCATCCTCAACAATGGCGTGCTGGTGCAGATCGGCACGCCGCGCATGATCTATTCGGAGCCGGCAAACCTTCATGTCGCGGCCCGCCTCGGCCAGCCGGCGATCAACCTGCTGCCGGCCGGGCTGCTGCCTGATGGTGGGGCGCCGACCGGAACCAAGACCATCGGCGCGCGCACCGAGCATCTGTCGATCGAGAAGACCGCAAACGGCCATGCCGACGGCGTCGTCGACTGGGTCGAACATCTCGGGGACCAGAACCATCTGCATGTTACGGTCGGCCCGAAGAAACTGGTGACGCTCACCGACCCCGATACGGATCTGGCCGAGGGCGACAAAGTGGTGATCCGCTACCGCTCGCCACTTTATTTCGGCGCCGACGGACAAAGACTAATGTGAGGTTTTCGGTGTCTCGCCAAGGGCACGGCACCGGCTTCTGATTGACGAATACAGGACGAATTCGATGAAGCACTTTTTCAACCGCAGGGAAACGATCGTCACCGAGGCGCTGGACGGGCTGTTGCGGACTATCGGTTCCGGCGATCTCGCGCGCCTCGACGGTTACCCCGAGATCAAGGTTGTGCTGCGCGCCGACTGGGACAAGGCGAAAGTTGCCGTCGTCTCCGGTGGCGGCGCCGGACACGAACCGTCCCATGCCGGCTTTGTCGGCAAGGGCATGCTGACGGCGGCGGTTTCGGGCGAGATCTTTGCCTCGCCCAGCGTCGAGGCGGTGCTGGCGGCCATCCGCGCGGTGACCGGCCCCGCCGGCTGCCTGCTGATCGTCAAGAACTACACCGGCGACCGGCTCAATTTCGGACTGGCGGCCGAGAAGGCGCGCGCCGAGGGGTTTCGCGTCGAGATGGCGATCGTTGCCGACGACATCGCCCTGCCGGGTATCAACCAGCCGCGCGGCGTCGCCGGCACCTTGTTCGTGCACAAGATCGCCGGCCATTTGTCGGAGACCGGTCAGGACTTGGCAGCCGTTGCTACAGCCGCTCGCGCGGCGGCGAAGGACATCGTCTCGCTCGGCATGTCGCTGTCGTCCTGCTCGATCCCCGGCCAGCCACATGAAGAGCGGTTCGGCGAAAATGACGGCGAACTCGGCCTCGGCATCCATGGCGAGCCGGGCGTCGAGCGCATCGCGGTGCAAAGCGCCGACAAGCTGGTGGCGATCATGGCGGAGCGGCTGGCCGCGCGGCTCGACCCGAACGCCAGCCACGCGTTGCTCATCAACAATCTCGGCTCGGTGCCGCCGCTTGAGATGTCGCTGGTCGCCAATGCCGTGCTGGCCTCGCCGCTGGCCAAAACCGTCAAACTTGCGATCGGCCCCGGACCGCTGATGACGGCGCTCAACATGAACGGCTTTTCGCTGTCGCTGATCAAGCTCGATGCGGCGCGCGAGGCAGCCTTGCTGGCGCCTGTCGGACCACATGCCTGGATGCCGGCCAAAACCGTCGTCGCGCCGGCTATCGTGCCTATGGCGAAAGCGGCTGGAAACAGCGCAGCCCAAAAGGCCAGTCAGGATCCCGGTACCAGGCGTTTGATCGTCACGGTCTGCGAACGGCTGATCGAGCTCGAAGAGACACTGAACGGGCTCGACGCCAAGGCGGGCGACGGCGATACCGGTTCGACGGTGGCGACCGGCGCGCGCAGCGTGCTGGAACGGCTCGATGCGCTGCCGCTGGCCGACCCTGCCGCCACGCTTGCGGCTATAGGCGATAGTCTGGGCGTCGCAATGGGCGGCTCCTCAGGCGTCTTGCTGTCGATCTTCTTCACGGCGGCGGCTCAGGCTTCGAACGGCGGAGCAACCCTGTCCAAGGCGCTGCTTGCCGGGCTTGACCGGATGACCTTCTATGGCGGCGCCAGGGTCGGCGACCGCACCATGGTCGATGCCTTGGAGCCGGCGCTGAAGGCGCTCGATGCCAAGGGGCTGGATGCCGCGGCTACAGCGGCACGGCACGGCGCCGAGGCGACCGCGGCCATGGAGAAGGCGAAGGCCGGGCGCTCCGCCTATGTCGGCACCAAATTGCAGGGCGTAGTCGACCCTGGCGCCCATGCCGTGGCCGAAGTGTTCGCGGCCGCCGCCGCGCTGCATGCAACGGCCTGACGGCATGCTTAGATTGTCGAATGAAAACTCTTGCGATACTGCCGGCAGGATCGAAACCGGGAATCTGGACATGGCTGCGTTCGACCTTGCCAGGCTGATCACCGCCGCCGCGGACACGATCGCCGCTCACTCGGAAGAGTTGACCGCGCTCGACCAGGCGATCGGCGACGGTGACCATGGGCTGAACATGAAGCGCGGCTTCGAGGCTGTGCGCGCCGATGCCGGGGCGTTCGCTGCAAAGCCGCTGCCCGAGGCGCTGAAGGCGATCGGCACCAAGCTGGTGATGACGGTTGGCGGTGCATCCGGGCCGCTGTTCGGCACATTGTTCCTGGCGCTGGGCAAGGAGATTTCAGGAGAGCCGGATCGCCCCAAGCTGACGGCTGCTTTCGGCAAGGCAATCGAGGCGGTGGCCGCCAGAGGCAAATCGCAGGTCGGCCAGAAGACGATGCTCGATGTGCTGTATCCGGTGCATGACGCGCTCGCGAATGGAAAGACAGGCTCGGAAATCGTTGATATTGCCGACGCGGCTGCCGAAGCGACCGTGCCGATGAAGGCAACACGCGGTCGCGCCTCATTCCTCGGCGACCGCTCAATCGGTCATATGGATGCCGGCGGACGCTCTGTGGCGCTGCTGGTGCGGACCGTCGCCGAAACCGTCGAGGGCCAAGCATGAGCAATGTCGGCATCGTCATCGTCTCGCATTCGCCGCTGGTTGCCGAAGGCACGGCCGACATGGTGCGGCAGATGGTGGGCGACGAAGTGCCGCTTGCATGGTGCGGCGGAAACGGCCATGGCGGGCTCGGCACCAGCGTCGAAGCGATCATGGGCGCCATCGACAAGGCGTGGTCGGAGGCGGGCGTCGCCATACTGGTCGATCTCGGCGGCGCCGAGACCAATTCGGAAATGGCGGTGGAAATGATCGGCGAGCCGCGGGCGCTCAGGATTATCGTCTGCAACGCGCCGATCGTCGAAGGCGCGGTGATGGCTGCGACGGAGGCGTCCGGCGGGGCCTCGCTGAAGGAAGTGGTGGCGACGGCGCATGAATTGTCGCCGTCGTGAGCGAACGGGAATTTTGACCTGATGTCCGCATTTGCCGAGGCCACCGTCCTGATCACCCACGAGGTAGGTCTGCACGCGCGCCCTTCGGTGAAGTTCACTAAGCTTGCCAAGAGCTTTGCCGCCGAGGTGGAGATTGCGCTTGCCGCCAACGGCCCATGGTTCGACGCCAAGAGCATCGTCAAGGTGATGGCGGCCAGGGCGCCGAAAGGCACCATGCTGCACATCCGGGCCACAGGCGACGGCGCCGATGATGCCGTGAGAGCGCTGGCCGAGCTGGTGCGACGCGGTTTCGACGAGGATGCGGGCCATGCCCGAACCGCTTAGGCTGCAAGGCATTTCGGCCTCGGCCGGCTATGCCGAGGGGCCGTTGTTCAACCTCGACAACGGCACCGCGCACTACACGGGCAAGGCGAGCGCCGCGGACGAGAAGGCCGCATTGGAAGCAGCTATCGCCAGCGCGACGGACCGGCTCGCGACCCTGATCGAAACCGCCGATGACGAGGCCGCCGGCATTCTCGAATTCCAGCTCGCCATGCTTGGGGACGAGGCACTGACCGGCCCGGCTTTTGCCGCGATCGCGTCCGGCATGCCGGCTGACATGGCCTGGCGACAGGCGCTGGACGCCGAGATCTCCGGCTACGAAACGTCAGACCAGGACTATTTCCGGGCTCGCGCCGCCGATATCAGCGATATCCGCGACCGCGTGCTGCGCGCCCTTACCGAGGAGCAGGAGAGCGCTCCACCAGCCGGCGCCATTCTCTATGGCGAGGACATCGCGCCGACGCGCTTTCTCGAGACCGACTGGAGCACCGGCGGCGGCATCGCGCTGAGGGCCGGCAGCGCCGCCAGCCACGTCGCCATGCTGGCGCGCTCGCGCGGCGTGCCGATGGTGGTGGGGCTTGGCGCTTCGCCGGCTAATCCCGTCGGTCTGGCTCTGCTCGATGCGGAGCATGGCGGTATCGTGCTTTCGCCGACCACGACGGAGATCGAAGCGTTCCACCGGTCCTCGTCCTCGTTTGTGGCACATCGAGACAAGGCCGGAGTCTATCTCGCGAAACCGGCGGTAACCCGGGCCGGGACGACAGTGCGCGTGCAGGTCAACATCGCCGATCCGTCCGAGGTCGACGGCATCGACATTTCGACCTGCGACGGGGTCGGGCTGATGCGCACCGAATTCCTGTTCGGCAAGGCGCCGCCGGACGAGGAGACGCAATACCAGGCCTATCGCAAGGTGCTGGAATGGGCAGGCGACAAGCCGGTAACCATCCGTACCGTCGACGCCGGCGGCGACAAGCCGGTGCCGGGCTTCACCGTCGAGGAGAGCAACCCGTTCCTCGGGCTGCGTGGCATCAGGCTGTCGCTGGCAAGGCCGGAGGTGTTTCGCGTACAGATCCGGGCGCTGCTGCGCGCGGCGGTGCACGGCAATCTGAAGGTGATGTTTCCGATGATCGCCGTCGCGGAGGAATACCAACGCGCCGCCGCTCTGTTCGTGGAGGAGCAGGCCGGGCTTGCCGCGCGCGGCATCGCGCAAAAAATGCCGCCGCTCGGCATCATGGTCGAGGTGCCTTCGGTGGCGATCGCGCCGGAGGCGTTCGCCGATGTCGCCTTCTTCTCGGTCGGTTCGAACGATCTGACCCAATATGTAATGGCGGCTGCCCGCGATAACGCAGCCGTGGCGCATCTTAATTCTGTCCGCCATCCCGCCGTGTTACGGCTGATCGGCTCGGTTGCCGCTTTTGGCCTGCGCGCGAAAATCCCAGTCAGCCTGTGCGGCGATGCCGGCGGCGATCCGGCATCGATCCCGGCACTGCTCGAGGCCGGCCTGCGGGATCTCTCGGTGGCTCCCGCCCAACTCGCCATGGCCAAGGCGGCCATCTCGGATGCATCGGTCTAGGATGACTGAGATGGCCGACAAGACACCAGAAGCCGGCTCCGAAGAGGCGATCCGCGCCTACAAGACGATCCTGTCGCAGGTCATCGACCAGCGACCGTCGGGTATGCGACAACGCCTTGCCGACGCGCTTGGCAAGCACCGCAGCTTCGTCACCCAGATTTCCAGCGCGGCCTATTCGACCCCGATCCCGTCAAAACATCTGCCGGCTATTTTTTCGGTCTGCCATTTCAGTCCGGCCGAGCGCGATCAGTTTCTGGCTGCCTATCATCTGGCGCATCCCGGCAAGATGTCGGTTGCGGCAGGCATGCGCAAGACCCGGCATGTCTCGCTGATCGTGCCCGATTTCGGCGACGACAAGCAGAATGCAGCGCTCGACAAGGCGATCAACGAATTCATCCAGAAGATCACCAGCATCACCGGCAGGAGTGGCGGCTGATCGTGTTGTGTCGGGAGGACACATGAAGAAGTTTATGAATTCCGTCGACACGGTGCTGACCGAAAGCCTCAACGGCTTCGTTGCAGCTCATGCCGACATCCTGGTGCTGGGCGAGGAGCACAAATTCATTCGCCGCAAGGTGATGAAGCCGGGGAAGGTGGCGCTGATCTCGGGCGGCGGTTCCGGCCACGAGCCGTTGCATGCCGGCTTTGTCGGTCACGGCATGCTGGACGCCGCCTGCCCCGGCCAGGTCTTCACCTCGCCAACGCCGGACCAGATACTGGCGGCGGCCGCCGCCGTCGATACCGGCGCCGGCTGCCTGTTCATCGTCAAGAACTATGAAGGCGACGTGATGAATTTCGACATGGCCGGCGAAATGGCCGACGGCGTCCTGCAGGTGGTGATCAATGATGACGTCGCCGTCGAGAATTCGTCCTTTACGACCGGCCGGCGCGGCGTCGCCGGCACGCTGGTGGTGGAGAAGATCGTCGGCGCCGCCGCCGAGCAAGGCATGGCGCTGGCGGATCTCAAGGCGCTCGGCGGTCGCATCAACAGCGCGACGCGTTCGATGGGCGTGGCGCTGACCAGTTGCACGGTGCCGGCGGCCGGCAGGCCGACCTTCGAGATTGGTGATGGCGAGATGGAATTCGGCGTCGGCATTCATGGCGAGCCCGGCCGGCGTCGCGACACGTTGAAAAGCGCCGATGCGATCGCCGAAGAGATTTGCGCCGCGATCCTGGGCGATCTCGGCGACAGGGCGAAAGGCCCGGCACTGTTGTTCATCAACGGCTTTGGCGGCACGCCGCTGATGGAGCTCTATCTGATGTACAACAGCGCCCGAAACATCTTCGAAAAACAGGGCGTGACGGTGACCCGCTCGCTGGTCGGGTCCTACGTGACATCGCTCGACATGGCCGGCTGCTCGATCACGCTGACCATGCTGGATGACGAGGCAACGTCAATGTGGGACGCGCCGGTGCACACAGCCGCGCTGCGCTGGGGACTGTAACGGAGGGGCCTTGCCCATATCCCGAACAGGCGGCTTATGAACTTGCCTTAGCCTGCGGGACCGGACGGACCGTTACCCGCAGTCACGCCGACAGATTGCCCGCCTGCAGCGCGGCTTGCCTTGCGGCCGACCGCTCCGGCTTCATCCAAACCGAAGCCGTAGAAGTCTTATCGCGGTATCGGCAGCGACGGCCCGGCCACCACGCTGGACAACTTTCCTGCCTTGCGCAGCACGGGCGCTTCATACTTTTTCTTGGCCATTCCAAACACCCTTTTCAGTCCAGTGCAAAAGAATGGACCGAAACCGTGGAAAGTCAATTCATGAGCTGGCTCTGCCACCACACGCTGGCTTCATGCATGCTTTTCTGCAACATACGCTCCTCTGAGTTGGTTGTTTGACGCAATTCCGGACGGGAATTGCTCATGTGGGCGAACGTCATCCGGGTTTGATGCTGCCATCTCTTGCGCCTGCCGATGAAAAACTGCTGCTGACCTTCGCCGACCCGGAGGCGCCGGCTGCCATTGGCCGTGACGTTGCTGCCGAAAGCTTGCTGGCACTGCTCGTCAATGCCGAGTTCCACGGCGTGCTTCCCATCATGCTGCGCAAGCTCAGCGAGATCGGCGACGCCCAACTGCCTGCGGACGCAGCCTTGCGGCAAAAGCTGTCGGAACTGCGTGATCGCTCGACGCTGGCGACCGGCCAATCGATGCTGCTGCAATATCATGGCGACCGCATCATGAAGGCATTGGCGGCGAAAAATGTTCCGGCCCGCATCGTCAAGGGTCCGGTCTTCGCACGCAAACTTTACCGCCACGCCGCTGACCGGCCGTTCACCGACATCGACATTCTGGTCGAGCCGGCCAGCATCATTGAAGCCAACCCGGTGATTGCCGGATGCGGCTTCGAGCTCTGGAGCGGCGAGGCGCAGTCGCAGGATCTGCAGGAGTTCAAGTGGCTGGAGAAGGAGAATACCAGCCTGCTGATCGAACTGCACGGCAACCTGGTGCATGATTCCGGCATGCGGCGGCGGCTGTCGCTGGGCTTTCGCGAATTGCAGATCATCGACGGCAGCGAGGCCGACACGCCGGCCGCGCTGCTGACCATCGCCATTGTCCACGCCGCCGGCGGGCACAAGTTCCACCGGCTGCAGCTTTGCGTCGATGTGCTGCAGGGCGTGCGCGCGCTGCGGTCGCCCGCGGATGAAGACCGGCTTTTCGAGGCGGCGCGCATCAGCGGCATCGAGCTCGAACTGGCGACGGTTCTCAATGTGACGGGGCGGCTGTTTGATGCACCGCGCGCGATCGAACTGGCCGACCGCATCAAGCCCGACCTCTCGATATTTTTGGCCAAATGGCTGATCACCGGCGATACGCTGCTCGGCGTCAATTCCAGGGACAAGATGCATTCGCGCCTGCGCCGCGACGCCTTCCGCTGGATCCAGCGCCTCGCCAGGCCAAAGCCGCATTCTGCCTGAAGTGTGCTTTAGTCCCGCGCCGCCAGCGCCGAGCGGATCAGCGGGGCCGCCTCGGCCGGGTTCGCGCCGACTTCCAGGGTAAATGTCGGGACGGCTTTGACCAGCGTTGCGATGGTTGCCATGCGGCGCTTCTGCGCCGGCAAAAGGCCGGTCATGCCGGTCCTGACATTGTCGGTGGCAAGCGCCACCATGGCGTCTGTCCTGGTCATGGGCACGAGCCGGGTTTGCGCGTCCGCCGAGCGGGCGAGATGAAACAGTGCCGCAACCGGTCTGCCGACAGTTTCCTCGATGCGGATGATCTCGGCGAGACGTTCCAGCGAGACGGCCTGCTCGCCATTGGCGTCCCATTTGTCGCCAAGGCAAGGCGCCACGAAGGGCAGCATTGCCGCGGTGTGGCGGTGGACCTTCACCTTGCGCGGCAAGCCCCAGGCCGTGATGCCGCCACCGGCCAAAACCTTGAGGATCATGGCGTCATCCGAGCACAGGCCGAAACCTTGCGACGCCAGCGCCAGCGACGTCGTCGACTTGCCGGTGCCGCTCGGCGCATGGATCAGCACGAGCGCCTCGCGGCCGGGCAATGTCAGGCCGGCGGTGTGCAGCATGTGCTGGTCGCCGGCATCAAGTGCTGCATCCAGCACCATCATCAGCACCGTCCATTTGACCTTGGCATCGGGATGGACTCGTATCTCGGCCCAGCCTCCATCGGCATTGATCGAGACGGTCTGCAGGCCGGGAAAGACCAGATGAACGGTGCCGCCACCGTCGATCAGCCGGCAATGGCCGTCTTCCGGTACGTCGCCGTCGAAAGCGAGTTTTCCGGCAGGCGATTCCTCTAACTCCTGCGTCTCGACGATATCGATGCGGAAACCCGGCTCGGCCGGCCCGCTGACGCGCAACGTGCCGAGCATGAGGTCGAAGCTTGGCCAGAGATCGGCCCGCGAGGCCGATATGCTGATGACTTGGCCCTGGAGATCATAGCAGAAGGTGGTCGCCGGACCGGTCAAGCAGCGTGCGCCTTTCCGGCATCGGCGTGATGGCGATAGATCTGGACCATGCCGGGGAGGCTGTCCGAGACCACCGGGCGGCCATCGAGACAGACCCAGCAATGGGCAGACATGCGCGGCGCCTGCATCGACTTCGGATCGACGCCGAAGCGCAGATCCGGATCGAAGCCGGCAAAGCGCAGGAAGCGGTGGGCGAGCAGGCCCTCGCGCAGGCATCTGCGGTCGCGCATCAGCCAGGGGTGCCGGACGGTCCGGTTGACGGCAGCGACGATGTAGGCTGACGACAGGCCGCGATAAGGGGTGGGTGCGCTGAGCGGCGCCCATTTCAACACCGATTCGAAGCTGCGGCGGCCGACCAGGATCGGCATCAGCCGCGCGCTTGCCCATAAATGGACACGAAACAAAGCGCGCAGGAGAACGCCGTCCACCATCAGGGAGCCGGGTCGGCGAGAATGCCTTCGCTCACCAGTTCGGCGGCCAGCGCCGCCATGTCCTGGTCGAGCGTGCCCTTGTCGACCTCGAACTCTTCGCACAACAGGACGACGATCTGGTCGAGGCTGCGGGCGCCGTCCACCTTGTCGAGAAAGGCTTCGGTGGTGCCGTTGCAGGTGTAAAGCTGGCCGCTGCGCGCCAAGAGCACGACGGCGCCATCGCCGACATGCTGGACCGAGGCGTCGTCCGCCAGCCGCAGAACCATTTCAGAACCGATTTGGGCCATGGAGCCCCTCCACCATTTTCCTGGAGAGCAGATAGCGCGGCGATGCGGGTCTGTCCATTGCGCGGGCGAGAGGGAGAACAGGCAGGCCCGACCGTTCTGTGGCAACCCGGCAACGCCAAAATCCTCACGACACACGCAACCGAAGACGGCGGGTCTTAAAACAGGGAAGCACCCCAGAAATAGTCGGTGATTGCAGCTGGTAATCACCGCCGCAAGCCGTCAAGCCGGCTATCTCGCAGGGTCAAGGTCTTGCTTTTCTTACCTAAAGTAAGCTATGCAGTCGCGGGGTTTTGGGAGAGCATTGGGTATGCGTTACAATTGGGAGCGGGCGCCGACCGCGTTCGAACGTCATCGAAAAGCGTTGGCAGCCGCCATATTGATTGCGGGTGGCGTCGGGCTGATGCTGGCGGCCTTGCCGCTTTAAGACTGATATCCGACACGAACGCCCTGCTTTCTCCGGGCGCATGAGCTTTTTCTGCCTGCCACAAGACGGGCCGCGGCTTAGCGTGCCTGGCCGGTTACGGCGATGAAGCGGCGGTCGCGTCCTTCGAAGCCCTGGCTGAAGCGCTGCACCAGCACGGCCAGTACCGCCGGCCTGCCGGGCGGGGTGTATTCGTAGGATTCCGACAGGCTGTAGGAAGTCGGGCAGTTGCGCGAGCCCGGCACGGCCTTGTCCTCGTGCATGACCTTGAACGGCTTGCCGTCCTGCCCCTGCAGCGACAGGCGGAAGCCGCGCGCCTTGCCCGCCTTGTCCCCTTGAAGTGTCTTGTCGCCCTGAAGTGTCTTGTCGCCCGGAAGAACTTGGTCGCTTGGCTTGGCGTCATCAAAGCTTGCCAAGCAATCCTCCTTGCTGTCGGCAAGGATCTCATCGAGCTGGATGGTCGAAATCAGTGTTTCGCCATAGAACGGCGACAGCCATTTCTGCGCGGCCTGCTCGAGGCGGGGGATGTCGTTGTACTCGACCGTGTCGTCCGGGAAGGTGAACCTGTCGGAGGCCGTGCGCGTGCCGCGCTCGGCGATGCCGTATTTGGCCAGGATTGGCGCGGCCTGCTTTGCGGCCTGCGCCCGTGCCTGCTCCACCGTCGTGGTCGCCTCTTCCGATTCATCGAGGACAAGGATCGGCTTGCCGCCGACGAACTCGTCTGTGCTTGTGTCGATGATGTCGATCTGCGACCAGCCGGAAACGGCAGCGTCGAGCTCGCCATATTGCTCGAAGGCGAAATATTTGCCGTCGGGGGAAAAGCCGATGATCCGCCGCGCGGCGGCATCGCCGGCCTGGGCGGCGGAAACGATCGTCAACAGCAGCGCTGCTCCAACGGCAGATCCAACCCCGTATCGTACCGTCATTGCGCGCCCTGCCCCGATTTCAAACCCGGCCATGGTGCCTGCAATTTATGGCCAAGGCGAGATCGGCCAAGCCCCAAATTTCGGGAAAGACATGGCATTTGGGGAAAGACGTGGCCGGGAAAACCCGCATAGGCTATTGCAAGATAGAGAGTTTTCCCGAGGAGGGATGAATGGCGTCACGCTACCACGAGGTCTATGACGGCTGGAAACGCGACCCGGAACAATTCTGGGCCGCTGCCGCCGAGGCGATCGACTGGTATTCGCCGTGGACCAGCGTCTTCGATGCCAAGGCGGGCGTTTACGGGCGCTGGTTCAACGGCGCCAGCTGCAACACCTGCTTCAACGCTCTCGATCGCCATGTCGCAAGCGGCCGCGCCGACCAGATCGCACTTATCTACGACAGCGCGATCACCGGCACGGTCAAGAAATTCACCTATGCCGAATTGAAGCGCGAAGTGGTAGCGCTGACTTCGGTGCTCAAGAACCGCGGCATTCGCAAAGGCGACCGCGTCATCATCTACATGCCGATGGTGGCCGAAGCGGCGGTCGCGATGCTTGCCTGTGCCCGCATCGGCGCGGTGCATTCGGTGGTGTTCGGCGGCTTTGCCTCGCACGAGCTCGCCACCCGCATCGACGACGCCAAGCCGAAGCTGGTCATCTCCGCGTCCTGCGGCCTGGAGCCTGGACGTGTCGTGGCCTACAAGCCGCTGCTCGACAAGGCGATCGAAATGTCCCGCCACAAGCCGGACGCCTGCCTGATCCTGCAGCGCGACCAGCTGCGCTGCGATCTGAGGGAGCATTACGATATCGATTTTGCCGACGCCGTTGCCCGCGAGCGCGCCGCGGGCGCCAACGTCGATTGCGTTCCGGTGCTCGCCACCGACCCGCTCTACATCATCTACACCTCCGGCACGACCGGCCAGCCGAAGGGCATCGTGCGCGACAATGGCGGCCACATGGTCGCGCTCAAATGGACGATGGAAAACGAGTTCGGCGTCAGACCGGGCGAAGTATTCTGGGCGGCCTCCGATGTCGGCTGGGTGGTCGGCCATTCCTACATCGTTTACGGACCGCTGCTGCATGGTGCGACAAGCGTGCTGTTCGAGGGCAAGCCGATCGGCACACCCGACGCCGGCACCTATTGGCGGGTGATCGCAGAACACGGCGTGGTCGCGCTGTTCACCGCGCCGACGGCCTTCCGCGCCATCAAGGGGCAGGACCCCAAGGGCGAATTCGTGCCGAAATACGATCTGTCGAAATTCCGCACTCTGTTCCTGGCCGGCGAACGCGCAGACCCGGAAACCATCAAATGGGCGGAGCAGAAACTCAACGTGCCGGTGGTCGATCATTGGTGGCAGACCGAGACCGGCTCGCCGATGACCATCAACCCGGCGGGCCTCGGCCTGCTGCCGGTGAAATACGGCTCGCCCGGCGTGCCGATGCCGGGCTACGACATTCGCGTGCTCGACGATGCCGGCCATGAAGTGCCGCGCGGCACACTTGGCAATGTGGCGGTGAAACTGCCGCTGCCGGCCGGCTGCCTGCCGACGCTGTGGAATGCCGACGAGCGTTTCCGGCAAGCCTATCTCGAGGAATTTCCCGGCTTCTACAAGACGGCCGATGCCGGCATGATCGACGACGACGGCTACCTCTATGTCATGGCGCGCACAGACGACATCATCAATGTCGCCGGACACCGGCTGTCGACCGGAGCCATGGAGGAGGTGCTTTCAGCGCATCCCGATGTTGCCGAATGCGCCGTCATCGGCGTCGCTGACGCTATGAAGGGCCAGGTCCCGCTCGGCTTCGTCGTGCTCAATGCCGGTGTGTCGCGCGATACCGCTGCCATCGAAGGCGAAGTGGTGGGGCTGGTGCGCGAACGGATCGGCCCGGTCGCGGCCTTCAAGACCGTGGTGACGATCAAGCGCCTGCCCAAGACGCGCTCCGGCAAGATCCTGCGCGGCACCATGCAGAAGATCGCCGACAAGGAAGAATGGACGATGCCGGCGACTATCGACGATCCCGCCATTCTTGACGAGATCACCGCGGCGCTCAAAGCCCGCGGCATCGGGGTCTGACGGCCCCAGTGGCGTTGTTCCAGCGATCCAGGCCCCCCCGGCCGGCGCCGCGCGAGCGCCTGGAAATGGATATGGACGACACCGTCGTCTACGCGATCGGCGACGTGCATGGCTGCTACAAGGAATTGCTGTCGCTGGAGCAGAAGATCCAGCTCGACGCGCTGCAATTTCGCGGCCGCAAGATTATCGTCATGCTCGGCGACTATATCGATCGCGGGCCGCAATCGGCGCGCGTGCTCGACCACCTCTTGGCGCTGCCGCCAACAGGGTTCCTGCGCGTCTGCCTGGCGGGAAACCACGAAGTGGCCATGCTGAACTATCTCGACGGCTATCTGTCGCGGGACCGCTGGCTGGCGGTCGGCGGCCGCGAGACTCTGTTTTCCTATGGGGTCGATCCGGCGCGGCTTGCCAGCCTCTATGCCTCGAGCGACGCGGTCGACCGGCGCGTGAAGGAGGTCATTCCGGCCAGCCATATCGACTTCCTGCGCAGCCTGCCGGTGCTGCTCTGTTCGGATAAATTCGTTTTCGTCCATGCCGGCATCAGGCCGGGCATCGACCTGGTCGCACAGGATGAGCAGGACCTGCTCAACATCCGCGACGAGTTCTTCAAGGCCGCACATCTGCTCGACCGCCTTGTGGTGCATGGGCACACGCCGGTCGATATCCCCAGGCTTGACGGGCGAAGGCTCGGCATCGACACCGGCGCCTTTCAGAGCGGACGGCTGACAGCGCTCAGGATCGCGGGTAAGTTCGGCAAGCTGATCTTTTCCTGACCTGCCGTGCTTCTTCGTTTGAGCGTGATCTTTTCCGAAAACCGGATCCGCTGTCCGGATCACGCTCCTTTTCAGGATCGCGCTCCGTTCAGGCGGCGGTCTTGGCTCGCACGTCCGATTTCTCCAGATAGTAGGTCGAATAGCGGTCGAAGAACTTTTCCGAGCCGCCGAGCGAGCCGTATTTCGGCAGCTTCTTCAGATCGACCTTGTTGAGCACGGCGCCGACGACCTTGCTTGCGACGTAGGGTTCCTGCTCCAGCAGCGAGCGCACCATGGCGCGCGGCGTGCGGCCCCATTCGGCAACCAGCACGAAGCCGTCGACCAGCGGCGCAAACGCCTTGGCGTCGACCACGGGGCCGAGCGGCGGCAGGTCGACGATGATGTACTCGAACGTCTCCTTGGCGTTGTCGATGAAGCGCCGCATGCCGGCCGACGACAGCAGCTCGCTGGTATGCGAGAATTGCCCACGCAGCACGGCCGGGATGATCGCCAGCTTGGTCTGGCGGTCGACTTTGCCGACCGACTGCCAGGTCTGGCCGTTGACCACGGCCTCCATCAGCCCCTGCTCGGCTTCCATGCCGAGGTTGCGGCTGAGGCCAGGATTGCGCAGATCGGCGTCGATCAAAAGCGTCTTCGAGCCGTTGGCGGCCAGCAATCCGGCGAGATTGGCGGCGACCGTAGACTTGCCCTCGCCGGGCAGGACCGAGACCACGCCTATGACCCGGCTGCCTTGCCCTTCCATGACGACGTCGAAGGCGATCTTGGCGTTGCGCAGCGTTTCGGAGAACATTGATGCCGGCGCATCGACGCTGACCCGCATGCGCGCCCGTTTCTCGGCCGCCGACAATGTGTTGGCGCCTTTGGCATCCGCCGCACCGCCGTCGGCGTCCTTGCCGAGCCTGCCGCCGATCATCGGCAAATAGCCGAGGAATTTGAGGCCGACGCGATCGCGAATGTCCTCGCCGGTCCTGAAGAAGCGCTCGTTGAACTCATTCAGGCCACCAAAGCCGGCGCCAAGCAGCACGCCAAGCACCAGCGACAGCGCCAGCACCCTGGAGGTGCGCGGGCTCGAGGCGGAAAGCGGCGTTGAGGCATCCGAGATGATGCGGACCTTGCCGACCGGGAAGGATTGCTGCTGCGAGGCCTCCTCGTAGCGGCTAAGGAAGGTCTGGTAGAGCGTGGTCAGCGCCTGCGCCTGCTGGTCGAGTTCGCGCAGTTTGACCTGGCTCTGGTTGTCGATGGAGCTCTTGCCGGCCGCGTCGGCGATCTTCTGCCTCAGTGAGGTCTCGCGTGAAAGCGCGACTTCATATTCATTGCGATAGCTTTCGGTCAGTTGCTTCAACTCGCCGAAAATCTGGGTCGACAGGTCGGCCTTTTCCTTGGCCAGCGCCACCGCCTGCGGATGGTCGGCGCCGAAATTGGCCGTCACGTCCTGCAGCCGCTTGGCCACTGCGAGATAGCGGGTCTTGAGCGTTGCAATGACGGAGCTTGCCGGCTGATCGCTTGAGATGGCGGAATCGTTGAAGGCATTGTCCGAGCCGCTTTCGACGATGGTCTTGTATTGCTGATAGCGGGCGCTGGCGCGCGCCGTATCGGCCTGCGCGACGATCAGTTGCGCGGTGAGATCGGCAATCTGCTTGTCGCTGATCAGCTGGCCGTCGCTGTTGGCGGCCAGACCATGCTCGGCCCTGAATTTCTCGACCGCCATAGCGGCCGCCTGTGAGTTCTGACGAAGCTCGGTCAGCCGGCCCTGCAGCCAGACCGCAGCGCGCTCGGTGGCGTCGAAGCTGGCATTGAGCTGGTCGGCGAGATAGGCGTCGGCATAGGCCTTGGTGATGGCGGTGGCGAGCGCCGGATTGGTCGACTGGTAACCGATGGCGAGCACATAGGAGCGGCCGTTGCGCTGCGCCAGCACCTCGCTCTGCAGCTTCAGCACGGCATAGTCGTGGCGCGCCGTCTGCATCATGGCCTGGCGTGTCGCCTCATCGACGTTTTCCATGCCGGGAATCTGCTCGGCGGAACTTGAGCGGAAATAGCCGATCACGCCGCGCACGAAGCCGATGCCCTTGACCAGCGCCGATTGCGGCGGGTTCATGAACTCTGCGTTCTGGTCGAGTTTCAGCTTGTCGACCACCACCGAGGCCAGCCGCGCCGAGGTGATGATTTCGATCTGGCTGAGCAGGGCGGCGTCGGTCTGCATGGTGACGGATGCAGCCGAGATGTCGTCGATGACCTTGTTCAGGCCTTCGTCGATCAGCACGCTGGCGACCGACATGTATTGCTTGGGCGTGGTCTGCAGATAGAGCAACCCCAGGAACAGGCCGATGATGGCGCAGACCGCCACCACCTTGACCTGACGCGCCGCCATGCCAAGCAGGCGCTCGACGTCGATGAAGTCTTCACCCTTTTCCTGATCGGGGTTGGGCAATGGCATCCTCTTGTCGAGAGGAAAGCTGGCATAATTCATCTTCGATCCAATTCTAGGTTACAGGCGCCGGAGCGAGACGGGTCAGGTCCCACCTCGTCCGAAGCTGCGGAGATCGGGGGCAAGATATGCAACGCAAGCTTCATGCCATCCGGCGCCGGGCCTGAGCGGCCAGGCGTGCAGGCATGAGCCGCGCCATCGTCCAAACGCATATGCCCTCGAAAGATGGGCATTATGCGGCCACTTCCTGACGCTCATGCGACCGCACGAACGCCTGCAGCATTTCCAGCACAGGTCCCTTCATGTCGTCGCGCGCCAGCGCGAAGGCGATGGTCGCCTCTATGAAGCCTTCCTTGGAGCCGCAGTCGAACATGCGGCCATTGAAAGGCTGGGCAAAGAAAGACTGGCTTTTCGCCAGCCGCACCATGGCATCGGTAAGCTGGATTTCGTTGCCGGCGCCGCGCTGCTGGTTGCCCAGCAGCGAGAAGATCTCGGGCTGCAGGATGTAGCGGCCGTTGATGTAATAGTTCGACGGCGCATTGGCCGGCGCCGGCTTTTCGACCATGGCCGTCACCTCGAAGCCGCTGCCTGTCTCGGCGCCGCGCCCGACGATGCCGTATTTGCTGGTCTCGCTGGGATCACAGCGCTCGACGGCGATCACATTGCCGCCGGTCTGCTGATAGAGATCGACTGTTTCAGCCAGGCAACCTCGGCGACCGAACGACACCATATCGGGGAGCAGCAGGGCGAAGGGCTCGTCGCCGATGACTTCGCGTGCGCACCACACCGCATGGCCGAGACCATGTGGCGACTGCTGGCGGATGAAGCTGGTGGCGCCGGCCACGGGCAGCATGCTTTCGAGCGCCTCCAGCTGGGTCTTCTTGCCGGTTTGTTCGAGCGTTCCAATCAGTTCGGGGTGCAGGTCGAAGTAGTCCTCGATGACAGCCTTGTTGCGGCCGGTGACGAACACGATGTGCTCGATGCCGGCTTCGAAGGCCTCGTCCACCGCATATTGGACGACCGGCCGGTCGACCACGGGCAGCATCTCCTTCGGAATCGACTTGGTTGCCGGCAGGAACCGTGTTCCAAGCCCCGCCACAGGGATGACTGCCTTCCTGATTTTCTTCATCGCAAATTCCTTCTGAGCAGATCGATTTCAGCCTGTTGCAGGCCACGAACAAACGTCTTCATGTACTCGCCCTCCTTACTCCGCGCCGACAGCAAACAGCGCCGCCACCCTTTTGAGGCGGACGGCGATCGGCATCGACATGTGCCTGACAGCCGCCGGATCACTTAGCGCGGTGCGTATCGCTTTCAACGGCGAACGCGCCTTGATGTGCTGGACCAGCGACAGGAACGATGCCGCCTTGCGCAGGCTGCGGGCGCGTTTGGCGAAGGCGGCCGCAGCAGCAGCGTCCATGGAATTGGTCTCGGCGAAGACCGCGTCGGCCTTGCGCATCGCCTCGATATGGTGAAGCTCGAGCACGCGCGAGATCGAGCCCGTGCGGATGTGGTAGATATAGCCGGTCGTCGGCTCGACGACGCATTTTCCGCCCTTGGCCAGCGCGTTGGCGAGCAGGATGTAATCCTCGCCTATGCTCAGACTTTCATCATAGCGAAGCCCGTTTTCGATCAGGAAACGGCGCTGGAAGATCGGCTTGAGATAGCCAAGGTTGAACGTGGATTCGAAAACGATGTTGCCAGCGATGTAGTCGGCGAGCGTGATTTCACGCAGGCCCTCCAGATATTCGGCGGGAAACATCGTCGCTTCGGCAATGCCGTCCTCGCGCACCACCTGGAGGTTGTCGACGGCGATCACAGCGCCCGCGCTTTCGGCCCGCGCGATCATGGCAGAAAGCCGCCCGGGCAGGACGGCATCGTCGGAATCGAGCACCGCGACCCAGCGGCCGGAAGCCAGTTCGAGCCCGGCATTCCTGGCGCCGCCAGGGCCACGATTTGCCGGCAGCGCAACCACTTTGACGACATCTTTTGGATAGGCTCTTGCGACGTCGAGCGTGTTGTCGCGCGACTGGTCATCGGCGACGATGATTTCGACGCTGACATCGCGCTGGGCCATGGCGCTTGCGATCGCCCGGTCGAGCGTGGCCGCGGCATTGTAGGCTGCGATGACAAAGGAGACGTCAGGCTGCACGCTTGCCTCCTTGCTGCGGGGAAGACAGTCCGTATTGGCGAATTTCGCTGATACCGACCAGGCCGCTGACGACGCCGACATGCATGATGCCGCGCAGCACGCTGCGGTTGCGGCGGACCGGGCTAATCGCGGTCAACGCCGCCATGCCGAAGCAATAGACGGCCTTGGCCGAGGCAAGGCCGACAGCCTTCGCACGCTCTATCACGCCTGCGTCATGGCCGATGAGGTGGCCGTGCGTCTGGCCGAAGCGGAAGCGGCGGCGGCGCAGCCAGTCGAAAGCGGCTCGCGAACGCGGCACGACTTCCTCGACCCACGCCTCCGGCGCAAAGGCGATGCGACCGCCTGCCTTGACCATGCGGTTGAAGAATTCGGTGTCCTCGCCGCCGCTCTGGCCGCGCGCCAGGCTGAAACGACGGTCGCGCAAGCTGTCGGCGCTCATCCTCAAAAGGACGTTGCAGGTGTAGCCGGTGCGGATTTCGCCCTGCACCCAGACCGGCAAGGTCGAATGGAAATCGCCCTTGCGCATCCAGTCCGGCGCATCCGGGCGGTAGAGCGCCCGCACCGGACCGAGCACGGCCTCGGCGCCCCTTGTCTCCGCGATAGCAATCAGTTCGGCCAGCCATTGCCGGGAAGCGGTTTCATCGTCGTCGATGAAGGCGACAAAATCGGCCGTGCTGGCATCAAGACAGGCGTTGCGGGCAACCGAGATGTTGCGCGCCGGAGCGTGCCGGTAGCGGGCCACGAGCTTCAATTCGCTCGCCAGCGCGGTCACCAGCGGCTCGGCGGTCGGCTCGTCGTCATTGTCGGCGACGATGACGCCGATGCCGAAACCGGCAGGCATATCCATGGCAGCGAGCGACCGCAGCGTGTCGGCCAGTTCCGGCCGCCGGAACGTGCAGACGCAGATGTCGATTCGGCGGCTGTCGGCGACCATCATGCCACCCCGCGCTGCGATCGCGAGCCGAGCAGTTGCAGCCAAAACCCGAGCGACCAGCCGAAATGCATGACCATCGCCGAAATGCCCGCCAGCACATTGTTGGGACTGCGCTGGCTGATGGCGGTCACAGCGCCGTAGCCCAGACAGACCGAAGTCCAGACCAGCAGCGGCACCGCCGCCAGCCAGTGGATAAAGGAAAATACCGCGAGAAGGACGACCGGCGCCACCAGCAGCGGGATCATCTGCCGAACTTTCGGGATCATTCGGTGCTTGAGCACATTCTTGGCGCGGCCGCGGCCATAGCCGAGATATTGGAAATACAGGCCCTTCAGCGACGAACGCGGATAGTAGACCATCTGCGTCTTGCCGCTCATCCAGATGCGGTAGCCAGCCTGGCGCAGCCGGTAGTCGAGTTCGGCATCCTCATTGTGGCTGAAGCTCTCGTCATAGCCGCCGACCGCGGTGAAGGCCGAAATCCGGATCAGCGCGTGATGGCCGTGGTCGACCCATTCGCCGGCCGAGAGGTGCCGGTGCTTGGAGCCGCCGGTGCCGAGCTTGGAATTCTGCGCCGCCGCGACCGCTTTCTGCACCGCGCCGCTGCCGCTGGTCAGCATCGAGACGACGACCGAATCGGCTGAAGTGGCGAGCGCCTCCTCGACCAGCCGGTCGCAATAATCGGCGGGATAGCCGCCATGGGCATCAATGCGGATCAGGTATTCGGCGCGGTCACCGAGGCTGGCGACGGCGAGATTGATCGCCGCGCTCTGGATACGTTTTGGGTTGTGCAGGAGGACGACCTGAGGGTCCTTGGCCGCAACCGCTTCGACAATGGCCAAAGTACCATCGGTGCTGCCGCCATCGGCAACGACGATGCGGGCGCCGAGCCTTAGCGCTGCCGGCCTGAGCTGCTCGAGCAACGCGCCGATATGGGCTGCCTCATTCAGGCACGGAATGACGATCAGGCTTGGCGGCAGCGCTTCGGTTTGCGTCATCGGCGCCTTCCCATGCTCTGTACTTTTCCCATCATCAGCCATCGCTAAGCCAGCGCTTCGGTGACGAAGGGACCTGGGACCGCCGCCAGACCGCGCAGCCTGTCGACAAAGGCGCGGCAGTCGCTGCGGTCGTAGCTCCAGGTTCGTGGGTTGCGGGCCAGCACACGCGCCTTGGCCTTGCCGAAGTGCTCCTGGTCCATGCGGCCGAGCGCGGTTTCCAGGATTTCGGGCGTGGCATCGGAAAGCAGGACGCCAATGTCCTGCTGGTCGAGAAAGCGCCCGGTCTCGGTATTGCCCATCGAGATCGGCACGGCGCCGAAGCGGCAGCCCTCATAGAGGCGGTTGGGCAGCAGCCATTCCGAATTCTGCCCTTCCTCGAAGAAATCGATCGCCCAGGAAAAATGCACTTCGCCGTAGATCGCGGCCATGTCTTCCGGGTTGCGGTAGGGGCCACGAAAGGAGAGATAGGGTTCGGCCTCGACAAAAGCGTGGAAATCCGGGAATTCCGAGAGTGCCGGACGGCCCCGGAGGACGACCTCGAAGCGCCCGCCCTGACGGCGCGTGAAGTCGGCCAGCAGCTCCAGCGAGCGGCGGCAGCGCAGCGCGCCGAACCAGCCGATGCGCCACGGGGGTGCTGCAGGGTTTTCGGCCTTTGACCTGTCATCCAAGGCGATCGGCGCGGTTTCGAAGTATTTGTTTTCGACCAGTTCCACCGGTGCGGCGACCTGCCCGAACGGCTTGAAATAATTGGCGATGAAGGCCGGTGAGCTCGTCACCAGAAGCTTCACGTCGCGGGCGAGATAACGCTCCGCTGTGCGCAGTGCTTTGCCCAGCATGTCATTGCGCAGCACCAGGCGATGGATGTCGAGGCATTCGTAGACGATCGGCACGCCGCCGCGAAAGGCGGCCTTGGCGCGCCTGGCCAGCGCCAGCATTTCCAGATTGCGCGCGATGATGAGGTCGGGCTTCGGCATCGCCGCAAGCTTTGAGCCTATCGACAGCGCCGCCTTGGCGACCGCCGCCAGACGCTGGCCGAATCGGCCGTCACGCGTCGCGCCGAGGTCGACCGGCTGCAGCCCCTCGACGTCGGGAACAGCATTTGTGGTCCGACGGAAGCCGGCCAACGTGACCCGCGCGCCGCCTGCCTTGAGCATTATGATCCGCCGGCGCACCGCCGGGTCGGAAACATCGTGCACAAGGTACAAGACATGCAGCATGAAAACTCGACCGCTGTTGGCCCACCCACGGGAATGCTAACCCAGCTTTTGCTGCATCGCAACATTTTTGGTGCGCCGTAGCATAAGTGCACGTTTTTTGTTGCACTGCAAAATTGATGCGTTACCCTCCGTCGGGCTTGAGCGCCGCTCTGGCTGGTCACCCAGCCCGATGCAGCGATGGATTGTGACGCGAGCCGCATCGGGATCGTCCTGGCGTGGGTATTTTCGGTCACCATGCCCGTCCTAGGCACCGCAGGCCACGCCGCGGAATCTGCTGACGAAATGAGGTATCCCATGAAGATCGTCGTTGAAAACACAGTCTGCCTGAATACCGGGGATGCGGCGATTCTGCTGGCGATCCGCCACATTCTCAAGACGATCGTGCAAGGCGACGTGCGGTTTGCCGTCTTCGACAGCCAGCCCGAGGTTGCGGAACGACTCTATCCGAAGACGGATTATCCCGACCTCGAATTCCATAAGCTGCTGTCGGAATCCCTGTTCCGATACAAGAATGGCAGCGGGCTGAGGGACCGGTTCAAGCCGATCTACAATCGGCTCGTTCTCCAGGCCCTGCGCTGGTTTGGCAGCAGCGCGCTAGGCAATTTTTTCAGCCATCGCGACCGGCGCGGTCTCGATATCTACGCCGACGCGGACATGGTGGTCACCACAGGGGGAACCTATCTCGTCGAGAACTACAATCTCGAACGACGCCTCAATCAGTTCAGGCTCGATGCCGTATTTGGCAAAGATCCGGTCTTCTTCACGCAATCCCTCGGTCCGTTCGACAAAAGTTACAACCGCCAGGAGCTTGGCCCGATCTTTGACCGCAGTCCGCTCATCCTGTTGCGCGACGAACGGTCGCGGACCCATATCGGGGACTTGGTGAAGGATCTCGGCAAGTGCCACGTGGTGGCCGATGCCGTATTCGCCTTGGCCGATACCGACAGGATCCGCAAGCGTCTCGCTTCCAGCCAGCCGCCGGCGTCGACGGGCCGCGTCGCTATTTCGGTCCGCCACTGGAACTACGTCAGCGACGGTGAGGGCGGCATGCGCCGCTATCTGGATTCGGTCCGCGAGATCGCCACAATTCTTGTCAGGGACCTTGGCAAGGAGGTGACCTTCGTCTCCACGTGTCAGGGCGTGCCGGAATATGCCCATGACGATTCCAAGACCGCACAGGCCATCGTTGCCGAGCTCGATCCTGAGATCGCCAGCCACGTGACAGTGGACGCTTCGTTCCACACGCCGGACCAGTTGATGGCGCTGGTGAAGGGCTTCGACTTCGTCGTCGCGACGCGCATGCATATGATGATCATGTCGCTTTGCGTCGGCACGCCGGTGCTGCCGATCGCCTACGAGTTCAAAACCAAGGAAGTGGCCAAGCGAATCGGTGTCGACGATGTGCTGCTCGACATCGACACCGTGACGCCCGAAGAGGCGCGCGAAAAGCTCGGCCGATTTGCGGGAAATCTCGACCGCTATCGCAAGACAAGCCTTCAGGCCGTGCTCGAAGAACATGCTTCGGCAATGTCGGCCACAAACCTGCTGGCGCCGCTGATCGCCGGCCGCTCAGCGGATATTGCGCGCGGCGTTGGACAGGGTGGTGAACAAAGCGCGTCGCGACTGCGGGACGGCAAGCATGAAAACGAGACCGATGCCGTAGTTGAGGGCAAGCGCCAAAAAGACCGCGAGCAGGTCTGACTGGCCCGTTAGAGACGCCGGCAACCACAGGTACAGGAACCAGGCAAGCAGGGACGAGGCGATGAAAAGCCCCTGCATGAGCAGGAAGTCGGCGGCGGTCACCGGACCGACGCGATGGACCAGTAGCGCCAGCACGGGAACGCGCAGCACGTAACCGCTGATGGCATAGGCCGCGGCAACGCCGACGGCGCCCCAGTGCAGGCCAACGACGAAGGCAGCGACGGTCGTCAGCGACGAATAGATGCCCCAATGGAACATGGTCTTCGTCTTGCCCTGACAGATGAATATCCATCCCGTCGTGCTTGAAACGGACTGGACCAGGCTGGCGATGCCCAGCCAGGCAAAGATCGGTGCGACCGGTGCCCAGCCCGCGCCGAAGAGAAGTCCGACGATCTGATTGGAGGTCAGCGTCAGCGCCGCGATGCCCGGCATGGTAACGGCCGCCAGCATCCAGTTGGTGCGCACATAGATATCGCGAAAGCGGGCCTTGTCATCGTGGATGCGGCTGAGCAGCGGCACCATGACCCGTGTAAGCGGCTGGTTGATGTTCTGAAGCGGGAACAACAGGAGCTTGTAGGCGCGGTCGTAATAGCCGAGTTCGATCGCCCCGGAATATTTTCCGATGAGAATGTTGTCGAGATTGCGCGAGAAGAAGTTGGCGAGGTTGAAGCCGGTCAGGTTGGCGCCGAACGACAATATATCGGCATCGACCTTCAGGTCCGGCCGCAAAGGCGTCCAACGCGCCACCAGCCAGGCGGCAGCCAGGGCGATAGCTGCCGAAACCGCCGGGCCGATGACCAGCGACCAGTAGCCCAACCCCGCATAGGCCGCGATCGCGGCGGCCAGAAGTCCGGCGGCGGCGCTTATCACGTCGTTCAGTGCGAGCTGGCCGAACTGCAGGTGCCGGTTCATCAACGCCAGCGGCACTGCGGCGAGACTGCCGAGAAGCAGCGGCAGGGCGGAGCCAAGGGTGATGCCGGACATACGTTGATCGCCATAGAACGCGGCGATGGCAGGCGCCAGGCCGGCCACTACCACGGCACTACCCAGCCCGACGAGCGCGCTGATCCAGAACACCTGGTTGAGCTGCTGGTTGCTGATGTCCTTGCGCTGAACCACAGCCTGCTGCAGGCCCAGATTCTGAAGCAGCCCGACGAAGGCCACGATCGGCCCGACGGAAGCCACCAGACCGAAATCCTCGGGCACGAGCAGACGGGCCAGCACGATGACGGAGAGAAACTGGATCGCCATCTTGAAGCCCTGGGCGCCGATGGTTACCAGCCCGCCGCGCAGGGCGACACGACCGAACTGGGGGGGCGGATTGGCGTTCATGCAAGCGACCTCGTTTCGCCAAGCCGCATGGCGATTTCCACGAAATGTTGGTTCAGCAGATCGGAGTTGAACTCGGCCTCGATCTTCTTGCGCGCTGCGAGAGCGATCTCTTCACACGGCTTCGGATTCTCGGCGATCCAGGCAAGCTTTCCGGTCAGCGCCGCAACGTCCCGCTCAGCCACGAGAAAACCCGTCTTGTGATCATCGATCAGTTCAGGGATCCCGGAATGATACGTGCTGACCACCGTCAGGCCGGCGGCCATCGCTTCCATCAGGGAAACCGGAATGCCTTCCAGATCGCCATCGCGGGCGCCGACGCTGGGCAGCAGGAACACATGCGCATCGCGCAGACGCTGTTTGACTTCGCTGTGCGGCCGGGGCCCAAGAAAATTCACCCTGTCGGCAATGCCAAGCTCTGCGGCGATCCCCTTCAGCTGCTCGAGAAGTTCTCCGCCGCCGATCACCGAGTAGATCCAGTCTCGCCGCGGCAGGCCAGCAAGCGCGCGAAGCGCATATTCGATGCCCTTCTTTTCAGTCAGGCGGCAGACCGAGATGAAGGAGAGCGTAGCCTGCTCCCATGAACGCCACCGATAGTCGATGTCACTCGGCCGCACCCCCATATGGTGAACCACAACCTGCTCCGGCGATGCACCGACCTCAATCAAGGCATCGCGGAAAAACGCATTCACCGGCAGTTGAAGAACGCCCTTTTCGAACACAATCTTGTAGCGCGCGAGCGTATTGTCATGCAGCGGTTCGCCGACATCACGGCCGTGAAATATCGTCACCAGGGGAGCGGAAATCCTCCCGCGCTTGATCGCGCGGGCCACGCGCATGCCGTTGTTGCCGAAATGGGCAACGATGACGTCGGCGCCCTGCAGTTTTCGCGCATGAGCAATGTCGATGGCGGTCGAGAGCTTGTCCCAGAACCTGCCGGACCACTTCCTGAGCAGCGGGCGATAGCGACCCAGGCCACCCCACCAGCATACGACCTTTCCTGGCAACGCCTGCCAGCGCGGATCATCGATGTTGCTGTCCCTGCCGAAGGACGTCTCGTTGCAGACGACGCCGACTTCCATGCCGCGCTCAAGGCATCCGGCTATCTGGTCGAGAACAAAGGTTTCGGACAATGAGGGAAACTTGTCGACTACAAAGCAGATCTTCATCGGCAGGATGCGCTCGTCCGGGGAGCCGGTGTCCCTTTGACAAAAGCCGGGCCGAAGACAGGGTGGCGGAAGCACAAGACATGCAGCATGGAACTCTACCGCTGTTGGCCCACCCGCAGGAACGTTAGTACAGGTCTTGCTGCACTGCAACATTTTTGGTGCAGTGTAGCAAGATTTCCCTCAGCTTGGCGTGCCTGCCGATCAAACGCAGAGGAGCAGTGTCAGCCGGCAGATGAAGGATCCGCCAAGCCCTCGGAAACGCCGACATGACCGGTGGGTGCATGCGCAGGGCTCGATGTGGCCAGTTGGGTAACGATCTGCGCAAAACGTTCATTCAGAACATCTGCGTTGAAGTCCTCCTCGACTTTGCGGCGTGCGGCAAGCGCGATACGCTCGCATTCGGTCGGGTGCTCCGCGGCCCAGGTAAGCTTGCCGGCAAGCGCTGAAATATCTCGCTCGGGCGCAAGCAACCCCGTCTCCCCATCCTTGATGAGCTCCGGGATTCCCGAATGATACGTGCTGACCGCAATCAATCCGGCGGCCATGGCCTCCATGAGCGCGACCGGAATGCCTTCCATATCCCCGTCGCTGGCAGTGATACTTGGCAGCAAAAAGAGATGCGCCATGCGAAGCCGTCTTTTCACCTCTGCGTGAGGGAGGCTGCCGAGGAATGTTACGCGACCAGCCAAGCCCAGCTCTACGGCCAGCTTCTCCAGATTCATCCGCAGAGGACCGTCGCCAACAATGTCGTAACGCCAGTCTAGCTGCGGCTGGGAGGCCTTGAGAGAGGCCAGGGCTCGCAAGGCGAACTCGACGCCTTTCTTTTCGACCAGGCGGCAAACCGTCGTCACGACCAGTTGGGTGCCTTCCCACGATTCCCAGCGATAGCCGATTTCGCGGGTGTCAATTCCCATATGGTGGACCGTCGTGCTCGCCTGGGACAGGCCGGCTTCCAGCAGCATCGTGCGGAAGTAATCGTTGACGGGCAGGTTCAGGGTCCCATGCTTGGTCAGCCCGGCATATTGTGTCGCGAGCACTGCCTGCCGCGCCGGGATCGCCACGTCCGCGCCGTGAAAGATGGTTATGATCGGTGGTTTGAGCACCTTCCATTTCTTCAGTGCGGCTGCTCTCTCGCCGTTCTGTCCGAAGTGGGCGACAATCACGTCGCAGCGGTTCAGGCGGCGTGCAAAGGCGATGTCGAGAACGGTCGAGGCCTTGTATCGCAGACGCGGCGGCAGACGCTGTACAAATTTGCTGATTACAGCGGCCCATCGCCACCAATGTCGGGTTCTGGCGAGCAGCGTCGCCATCGGCTCGCTTTGCCGGTCAATTCGGTGGTCACCTTGCATCTTTTCGCAGACCACTTCGACCTGAAAGCCCCGCGCCAGCAGCCCAGCCATCTGGTCCACGACGAAGGTTTCCGAAAGCAGAGGGAATTCGCCGACGACAAAGCCCACGCGCATGACCCGCCCATAAGGTTGGGGCTTGCTCGGACCAAGCGGTCCATATCGCACAAGCCCTAATGTAGACAGGCAGAATACACGTTGATTGCTGCAGTGCCACAAAATATTGCACTGCAGCAATAAAAAGTGATCCGGACGGGCGCACGACGCCTGGACCTGGCTAACGGGAACTTTGCGCGACCACGGTCGTGCAGCGTCTCAGCTGAACTGCAACACGACGCGTTTAGGCTGCGCGCTCCAAACCGACACGTCTTGCGCGGTCGAGAACGCCCATGAACGTTGCGAACTGGCTGTCGGGGTTCATTTGCCGCCGCTCCGAAAACTGACGTGCTGTCGCTGACAGCCGCTTGTACTCGGCCTCATCGCTCCACAGCCGCCTGATCGTTGCGACCCAGTCGGCGAGCGGGGCGTCGTAGTCCAGTACCACGCCGCCGGCGCCGATCGCTTCCGGCAGACCGCCGCGCCGCGAGCCGACCACGGGAATGCCACTACAATGCGCTTCCGAGGCCACCCGGCCCCAGGCTTCTTCCCATTTGCTGGGCGCAAGCAGGATTTTCGTGCGGCCGTAGACCGTCTTCATGTCGCTGGTGCGGCTTTCCAGCTTGACGTTCTGGAGGGGAGAGATTGTTGCTTCGATCCGGGCTCGATGATCGTCGTCGAGCTTCCAGCTTTCGACGAACAGGAACGGGATCTCGGGACAGGCCGCGGCAATGCGCACCGCAAGATCGAAGCCTTTTTCCTCATATGGATTGATGAGCGTGACAAATTCACCGGTCGTCGGTGTGCTGTAGAACGCGGGATTGATGGTCGGCGGAATAACCATCGAATCGATATCGAATTTTGCCTTATAGGCGCGCGCGGTGAACTCGGAGTTGGCGATATAGACCGCCGAATGGAGCTCACGCAGATCGCCGGCCAATTCGTCGAATTCGACATTCCTCAGATAGACGGTCAGCGGCACGCCAAGCCTCTGCAACTCTCTGCCGATCGGCACCGAATTGTGGCACTGCACGACCGCGACATCCGGCCTCAACTTTTTGACGGCGAAGTCGGCCGCTTCCCAGGGGAACCACGCCCGTACAACCGGATAGCCCGGGAAATTGTCGATGACCGCGCGCTGACGAAGGAGCTTCATCTTGGCGCGCGCCCTGAAGCCGAACATGCCGTCGCCGAACAGGGCTGCCAGAACGGATGCCTCGTGACCGTTTTCGCGCAATTGCTCGACCAGGTGGTGGGTGCTCGACTGGACGCCCCCGCTGAATTGCGGCGTGTAGCCGGTGCCGCCTGCAAACAGAACTTTCATGAACCTGGCTCCGCGTTGTGCCGCCCTGCCTTCACGCCGCCATCCTGCCGATCGAGAAATACTCGATGCCGTGACGGGCGATGACCTTGGGATCATAGAGGTTACGGCCATCGAAGATGACCGGCGTGGTCAGGGCATCCTTCACCGCGTCGAAGGACGGGGCGCGGAAACTCTTCCATTCGGTGGCGATCAGCAACGCGTCGGCGCCGCGCAGTGCCGCCTCCTTGGTGCCGCACAACAAAAGGTCGTCGCGCAGGCCGTAGATGGCCTGGCATTCCTGCATCGCCTCGGGGTCGTAGGCCTGCACATTGGCGCCGGCCTGCCACAGCGCCTCCATCAGGACGCGCGCCGGCGCCTCGCGCATGTCGTCGGTGTTGGGCTTGAAGGCGAGGCCCCAGAGCGCGAAGGTCTTGCCCTTGAGACTGCCCTTGAAATAACGGTGCACCTTGTCGAACAGCACCGACTTCTGGGCATTGTTGCGCTCCTCCACGGCGCGCAGCAGCTTGGCGTCGAACTTGACGCCTTCGGCGGTCTTGATCAGCGCGCGGACATCCTTGGGAAAGCACGAACCGCCATAGCCGAGGCCGGGATAGATGAAGTGATAGCCGATGCGCGGATCCGAGCCGATGCCCTTGCGTACCTCCTCGATGTCGGCGCCGAGCTGCTCGGCCAGATTGGCCATTTCGTTCATGAAGGAGATCTTGGTCGCCAGCATGCAGTTGGCGGCGTATTTCGTGAATTCGGCGCTGCGCACGTCCATCACGATCATCTTCTCGTGGTTGCGGTTGAACGGCGCGTAGAGCTCCCGCATCACCGCCTCGGTGCCCTCGCTGTTGGTGCCGACAATGATGCGGTCAGGCTTCATGCAGTCGGCGACGGCGGAACCCTCCTTGAGGAACTCAGGATTGGAAGCGACGTCGAAAGCCAGGTCCTGGCGCCCGCGCGCCTTCAGCGTCGCGGCGATTTTGGCCTTCACCTTTTCGCAGGTGCCGACCGGCACGGTCGACTTGCCGACGACGATCTTGGGACCGTCCATCTCGCGGCCGATGGTCTCGGCCACCGCCAGCACATATTTGAGGTCGGCCGAACCATCTTCGCCGGGTGGCGTGCCGACCGCAATCATCTGGATCTCGCCATGCTTGACGCCGGCGGCGGCATCGGTGGTGAACTTGATGCGGCCGGCGGCGTGGTTCTCCTTGACCAGGGCCTCCAGTCCCGGTTCGAAAATCGGCACCAGGCCCTGGTTGAGCCGCTCGACCTTCTTTTCATCGACATCGACGCACACCACCTGGTGCCCGACCTCCGCCAGCACCGCGGCCTGCACGAGACCGACATAGCCAATTCCAAAGACCGTCAAATTCATTCGGGTTAATTCCTGTTCACGCCCTTTGGCCTTATATAGCCGGGCCGGTTCAGATCTACTTTATGCTGCTTACACTGCATGCCAGCGATTCCGGAAACTGGCACGGCTGGCCGAGCGCGGTGAAGGCGACGCGCTGCACCTGCATCGTCACCTGGCGGCCGGGGTCGGAAAAGGCGCCCATCCAGTTTTTCAGCGTGTCGCTGCCCCAGAGGCTGAAAAATATCTTCTGCGAGTGGGTCGGCAATTGCTCGGGATTGGCCACTTCCTGGACCAGCTTGCCGTTGACGTACCAGCGCAGCCGGTCCTTTTCCCAGATAAAGGCATAGTCGTTGAAGCCCTTGTCGGCGCCGCCTTCGACCTCGGCCAGCTTCTCGTTCTTGGGCTTGCCGGCGATGTAGCTGTTGACCTGCACCTTGGATGTATCCTTGGTCAGCACCTCGAAGTCGATCTCATACCAGGGCTGTTTGTCGGCAGGGCCGATATAGGTGAAGAAAGCGGCGTTGAGACCGGATCCGGTGTCGGTCTTCATCCGTGCTTCATAGGTCCCATAGCCGAAGCGCTGCTTGGTCTGGATCTCGGCGCAGGCGAACTCGCGGTCCTTCAGTTTGCGCTTTTCGAAGCCGAGCGTCAGCATGTTGTCGGAAAATTTTACCAGGCTTTTCGACCAGGTGCAGTTCTGGTGATTGCCGTTCGACCAACCGTCGGAGACATACCAGCGCGAACGATCGAAACTCTTGAAATCGTCGACGAAGGACGGTGCGCTTTGCATCTCCGGGGAGGCGTCCTGGGCGGGGGAGGGGTGGGCGGCGCCGAGCAGAGCTGCGGCTGCCGCCAACAGAAGCGCACCAACGGATAGAAGACGCGTTGGGTTTACAAGACGCATTGGCCGATTTGGCCGCGTCGAAATCATGGCATCGATTGCCGCCATGGGCGTCGTCTTCGGATCTGCGTTCATATCAATTCACCTTTGTGCTGTTCCGCCCCAACCCAAAGTCACCGATTGGCCCACATTGCTAACGGGCCGATCCCGATCCTCCGTCCCCGAACTTTCTCTTCTGTGTCTCGTGTGACCGTGTTCAACCGAAGCGACCTGCGGGTTTGACATATTCCCCGTGCGAATCAGAACTCTGGCCATCCTCGCCGACGATCGCGTCGAGTGAATGACGCAGTTCCTTCATCCGGCTCGTCTGGCGCACCAGCTCGGCGATGCGCTGTTCGCAGTTCAGGATGGACTTCGTCAGCTCGCCGACTTCCGACAGCTTGCGTGCCGACGCCGAGCCGTTCTCCATCGACTCGACCAGGAAGGCCGCGTTGGTGGACTTCGACCGGTAGCGGGCCTCCAACCCGGTCTTCTCGGCCGCAATCTCGGCCGTGATCTGATCCAACAGCTTTGCCAGACGGTCGAAACGCGCCAGATCGGTCTGCTTGTCGCGCGCTGGGTCCCTGGACCTGAAGCCGAAAAGTGAAGCCATCCGGTTGGCCTTCCAAAATTGCTGCACCGCAACATACAGTGCCATCGTCGGGGCGTGTAGGCAACCTCCGAGTTTCAGAAAGGCAATTTTTTCAGCCTTGCGGCCCCCGTCCCGGACTTGGCGGAGCCTACTTTTGCGCCGCCGTGCTGGTACCGGCCATGAGGAAGCGCAAGGGCGGCACCGGCTGCTGCCGCGGGGGCAGACCGGCGTGGCGAAACAACGCATCGAGCTTGTCGGCGGCCACGCCGACAACGATGGGAATGAAGTTCGACTGGCTGGCCAGCGCGTAGGCGGCGGCAGACGCCATGCCGCGCTCGGCCTTCACATCGAGAAAATTGCGCAGCCGGTATTTGTCACGCACATGCCGCTCGTGCTTGCGCAGCAGGGCCTTGGAGCCTTCCGGCAGGCTGTCGATCTTGAGCAGTGCCAGATCCGCATCGGCGAGGCGCTTCAGATCCTGTGTCTTGTGGCGCCCGCTCAGCGAATCGGCGCGCACGATCGCGCCATAGCCGCAGGAACGGATGACCTTGAAGCGTGCGCCAAGGGCAAAGGCGCGGGCGTACAGTTCATAGTCTTCGCCGAGACGCAGGTTCTCGTCGTAACGCAGCCCATGCCTGTCGAGGAAAGCTCTTGATATCACCGGCTTGAGAAAGCCGAGTTCGCCGCGCTGGACACGCCGTCTGGAGATGTTGCCCTCGATGAACCGCTCGAAGTCGAGGAATTCCGGGTCCGCCGAAAAGGACGGGGCGACGATCTTAGAGACGTCGGTCGCCGTATCGTCACGGATCAGCATGATGTTGTCGGCGGCGAAATCCCAGTCGGTGCTGGCAAACAGCTGGCGAAACCGTCCCTGAAGGAAGAAATCGTCGGCGTCGAGAATGCTGATGAAAGGCGATTTCGACCCGGCAATGGCGGCATTGCGGGCGAAGGACGGGCCGCGATTGACGTCGAGCCGGATGACCGAAAGCCGACCGCTGCCATCGTCGGCAGCGCTGGCCACTTTTGCGGTGTCGTCGGTGGAGGCGTCGTCGACGACAACGACTTCCGCCACCTCCGGCTCGCGCAGCGCCGAGGCGATGGCTGCGGGAATGGTCCGGGCCGCGTTGCGCGCCGCGATGATCACGCAGACCCGGGATTCTGTCATGGACATAGGATGGCCTTTCGATTGCGTAAAGTGTCGCGAGGCCCCTCGCCCTCCCGGCGCGCGGCGCCGGACCCCGATCCATCCTCCCATGATCCATCCCCAGCGGACCGGGACGGAACGTTTTCTGCCTGCTGCATGACGACCCTCATCGTCACCGGCTTTCCCGCTCGAAAATCCGCCGGCTGAGGTCGGCTGACGCGGCCCAGCCGGCCTCGGTCAGATAGCGGACAGGTTCGCGGCCGCACAATTCCCACAAAACGGTGCGCCGTTGCGGCCATCTGAGCGACGACAGCCACGGCGCGATGACCATGTGGAACAGGTCTTCATTGCCGATGCGTGAGAGGATCCTGGTGGCCCGATCCGACAGCAGCGTGCCGGCGCCACCAAGCACCACATCGGCGGCGCGCAGGCCCAGCAGCAGGGTGTCAGCCAGCCCCTGCTCGGCCGCGTAGTCGAGCACAGTCTGCTGCTCGGCCTCGCTCAGCCGACCGGCAGCGGCCCGGACATCGCAGACATAGCCCGCGCACGGCTCGCGGTTGAACAGCGCCTTTGCGACACTGATGCAGGACAGAAGCAAAGTGTCGGAGGCCGAGATGAACGGCACGCTGGAGCCGGCGATCGCAAGCGCGCGCTTGCGGCGCAGGAACCCTTCCGTATCGCGCGGGCTGGGCGATCCCGGCTGCTGGAGCCGGTAATGGAGATCGACGGTGGACAATTTCCGACCCTGGCTGCGAACCATGTGCTGCTCGCCCAGAAAGCGCACCCACCAGACGGAGCGGGACTTGCCGGCGACCTCGTAGCCGATCGAGCGCAGCGCATCACGAGCTCTAAAGAAGCCGGCCGGCGACACCAATATGTCGACATCTCCAGACGGCTTCATGAAATGGTCGCCATAGAGCAGTTGCTGCTGGAGGGGGCCCTTCAGGAAGACGAAATCGATGCTGCTGCCGCGCAGCGCCTTGTCGATGGCCATCGAATCCATGATGCCGGACGAGTTCATCGCAATCGTGCGCCGGCGATAAGTGTCGAGCCACTCGAGCAATCCCGGCGGCGTCTCGCCCGCCGGTGGGCGCGACAGCGCCTTCAGCATGAAGGTGGCGACCTTGTTCAGCCTGGCGATATCGCAAACATCGGCAACGGAGATGGCCGGTGCAGGCGCGGCGCTGGGGCTCGCCCCGGAGGCGAAGAACAGCCGCAGGCAAGCCTGCACATAGGCCACTTCGTCGGCGCAGCCAGCGGCGCGCAACCTTTCGAAGGTCCCTTCCTGCAATGCCATATGCTGCAGCATCTCCGCAAAAAATTCGCCAGGCGCGTTATATTGCAACTGCGAAGCAAAGCATCGCCAAATTCATGCGCCGCGTCCAGTTTTTCCTTTGGAGACAATTTTCCTGCAACCTGGACGTCTGGCGACACAGTCGTACAACGATGCAAGGCGTCGCCTGATCGGAGCCTATGCCCGACACGTCAGCAACAATCTTGTGGGAACACGCGCTAGCGCCCAAATGACGAGCGTTCGACTAGAAAATTTAATGTAATAAAATCAGCTACGTAACTAAGAACCACGGTCACTCCGCTGAAATCACCTAGGCTGTGAAAATGCGAGCCGTTTTGATCACCATTGAAGGCTACCGCAACCGCGAATTGATTAACGGCGGGTAAATCAGGCTTGACTCATAAATGCTGCCATGCAGCTATTGCGGTGCAGCAATAGCTCGCTGCCGGCAATCGACAGGCCGCTTCCAGTCCACAAGTGGAGAGTAAATTGGAACAGAATGTTGAAAAGCATGAGTACGAAACCCCTAGCCTGACGGTCCACGGCTCGATCGAGACCATCACGCAAGGCGGTAGCGGTACTACGGCACTCGACGCCTCGTTTCCGGCACATACGCCGGTCGGCGAACTCACCTTCTCCTGAGTCTTCTCTCGTTGGGGTGACAAAGTCCGGACTCTGCAAACAGAGCGCACTAAGGAGAGTCGGGGGTCAAACCCCGGCTCTCGCGTCTTTGTCCGGAATTGCCGAAGCGTTGGTGTTGTGAGCGAGGTTTAGGAATGGACTGGAACCCCACGGACCACGATCGGATGAGCGCGAGCAAGGATGCCGTGGCCTGCGAATTCGGCAACGGCCTGGCGCTGCTCGATATGAGGTCCAACATCTATTACAGCCTGAACAGCGTCGGCGCCTATATCTGGGAGCTGATCCAGGAGCCGCGGCCGATTTCCGAAATCCGCAGCGCCGTGCTGGATCGCTACAATGTCGATCCGGAACGCTGCAAGGCCGATGTCGATGGATTGTTGAAGGGCTTGGCGGACGCCGGGCTTGCGAGGCTCCATGATGAGGAACTTGTCTAGAGCTTTCTCGCTGAGCGGGCCGGAGATGCTCTTTCTCGCCCACTGCCTTGCGGTGGTCGTGGCGGTGCGGCTGGGGCTGACGCTGCTTTCCTATAACAGGATTCGCCGAATAGTGACGCGGCTCGATGCAAGCGAGACAGCTGACATCGGCGATCTCAGGCGTGTCGCCTGGGGCGTGGCTGCGGCTGCCCGCCTGGTGCCTGGCGCAAGCTGTCTGACCCAAGCGCTTTCCGGCCAGTATTTGCTTGCCCGCCAGGGCAACGCCTCAAAAATCCGCATCGGCATCGAGCGCGATACCGGGACCGAGTTGAAGGCGCATGCCTGGCTGGTCAGTGGCGACCACATCGTGCTCGGCGGCTCGCTTGGCAGGTTTAACCATCTCGTCGACCACGGCCAGTGAGCGATGAGCGGCGTCGCCGGAATTCTGCTGAGGCAGGAAGGCAGGCAGGCCGCCGCGGCCGACATCCAGCGCATGCTTACCCGCATGCAACATCGCGCGCCTGACGGCAGTTCGTGGTGGATGGACGAGGGCGTCGTTCTTGGCCACGCCTGGCTCAACACCACCGATGAAGCCGGCCCCGGCCCGCTGACCATGGCCGGCGGCAAGCTCGCGATCACCGCGGACTGCCGGCTGGACAATCGCGACGAATTGCTGGCCAGGCTTGGCATCAGGGACAGTTCGGTTGCCGACGCCGTGCTGTTGATGCGCGCCTATCTGCGCTGGGGCGAAGCCTGCCCCGAGCATCTGCAAGGCGACTTCGCCTTTGCCATCTGGGATGGCGAGCGCCGGCAGCTGTTTTGCGTGCGCGACCATTTCGGCGTCAAACCGTTCTACTATCATTCGAGCGACCGGCGCTTCGTCTTTGCCTCGGAGATCGGGCCGATCCTCGATGCCGGCGGCGTCGACATGCGCATCAGCGAACACCAGATTTCGGGATTCCTGGCCGGGCTGCCCGACGATCCGCAGTCGACAGCCTATGCCGATATCTTCCGCCTGCCGGCGCGCCACAGTCTGACAGTGACCGGCAACCAGGTGGTGCTGCGCCGCTACTGGCAGATCGAACCCTCGCCAAGGCCGATGCGATCGGATACGGCCGAGGAATTCCGGCATCTGTTTTCGCAATCGGTCCGCAACCGTATGCGCGGCACGCCTGCGGTCGGTGCTATGCTGAGCGGAGGCCTCGATTCCTCGTCGATCGCCTGCGTGGCGGGCCTGCAGAATGCCGCGCAGCGAAAGCCGAGGCTGCCGACGTTTTCGCTGGTGTTCGAAAAGGGTTCGCCGATGGACGAGCGGCCTTTCATCGAGGCAGTGCTTGGACAGGAGAAGGTCGACGGCACTTTGATTTCCGTCGGCAACTACGCGCCCTTCGCCGAGTTCGAACGCATTCTGGAAGAGCAGGAGGAAACGTTCCTGGCCCCCGGCCTGTCGCTGACCCGCGACATCTACAGGACCGCCGGCGCCAAGGGCATGAAGGTGCTGCTGGACGGCCATGGCGGCGACGAGGTGGTTTCGCAGGGCCACGGCCATCTGCACGAACTCGCCTATGCCGGCAAATGGATGGAGCTGTGGCGCGAGCTGCGCAGCGCCTCCAACACCTATGGCGATGGCATGCTCGGCCTCTACTACCAGTTCCTTACCCTTTACGGGCCGGCCTGGCGCATCGCGAGAATCAAGCGGTTCGCGAACCGCGTGCTTGGCAAATTGCGGCGCCATCCCACTGGGCGGCCGGCGACGAGCTGGCGCGCCCTGATCAATCCGGACCTGGCGATGCGTACCGACCTCGTCGAACGGTTCCGCAGGGCCGGCTATATGCCGCCCGCGGTCAGCGCCAGCGAGACCTTGACCCATCGCTGGCTGCTGTCGAACGGCATGGTGCCGCACGCCTTCGAGGTTCTCGACAAGGCCGCCGCCAATTTCGGCGTCGAGCCGCGCTACCCCTTCTGGGACAAGCCGCTGGTCGAGTTCTGCCTGGCACTGCCCGGCGCGGAAAAGCTGAACCAGGGCTTTGGCCGCTCGGTGTTGCGCCGTGCCATGGAAGGAATTTTGCCCCCGGCGGTGCAGTGGCGGCGCGACAAGATCGATTTCACCTCCAATTTGGTCAAAGGCATGCTGGGCAATCACCGCGATCTCCTGGACAAGGTGCTGGTGAAAGATGCGGCGCGGATTGCCCCTTACGTCAACCTGCCTGAGGTGACCGCCGCCTATGGCCGTATTTCCAGCCAACCCGAGGCCGCGACCTTGCCCGATGTCCAGTATGTATGGCGTTCGATTTCGCTATCGTTGTGGCTGCGGCAGGTGCAACAGCGCGGGAGCCACTGATGATGCCGGCCAACATGCCTCTTGCCGCTGATGACCGCCATGCAATTGCTGCTCGCGCACAGCACTTCTACAAAGCCTATGGGCTGACGATCGCTTCGCAGGTCGAACTGCCTGAGCTAGAGCCGAGCGAACCAGCTTGCGTCGATGTGCTGATCACGGTCGGCCCGATCGACCTGCCAAAACCCTCGCCCGAGACCGGAACTGCTTTCCGTTTCGAGCCGCGGCAGCAATATTTGGCATGGCAGACGGTCGGCGCCTTCCTGATCACCGATGCCTGCCGCATCGAGGTGGAGCCGGCGCCCGATGTCGACGATGCGCTGCTGGCGTTTCCGCTGCTCGGTCCGGTCATGGCACTGCTCCTGCACCAGCGCGGCCTGCTCATCCTGCACGCCAGCGCCATTGCGGTCGGCGGCAAGAGCGCTGTCTTCATGGGCGACAAGGGCGCCGGCAAATCGACGACGGCGAGCGCGATGATCCGTGCCGGGCATCGATTGCTGACCGACGATGTCGTGGCGCTCGATCTCACGGACCGGCCGATGATCGTTCCGGGTTTTCCGCAGTTGAAGCTCGCCGCCGATGCCGCCGCCGCGTTTCCCATCCGCCAGGCAGAGATACGCCCGCAGGTGCATGCGGCGATCGACAAGATGCAGCACCGCCTGCACGCCGGATTTGCGGCAGACGCGGTGCCGGCGACCCGGATCTATATCCTCGAGCGCAGCGACAAGGCAGCGATCACGCCGCTGCCAGGCATCGGCGCCCTGCCGGCAATCATCAAATTTTCCTATGTGACGCGTTTCGGCCGTCCAGCCCTGGTCGGCGATTTTGCCACGACACATCTTCGCCAATGCGCCGCCCTGGCCAGCCAGATCGGCGTCTGCCGCCTCGAAGTGCCCACCGGGCTCGACCGTATCGGCGAAGCCGTCGCCCTGATCGAAAACGATCTGGCGGCCGACAAAGGGCCGCGGTGACTGACATGTCCGCAACGCAGATCCTGCGCTTTTCGTTTTGCCGCGATGTCGCCGGCTTCGGCGCCGCCATGGCCCGGATCGGCGGGCGCAGGACCTTCACGGCATTGCTGTTCCTGATCCTGGGAAGCCTGACCGAAGGCATCTCGATCCTGCTTCTGGTGCCGCTGCTGCATCTGGTCGGGCGACCCGAGCAGAATTTCGCGGTCAGGTTGCCTGACCGCGACTGGGTGCGCTGGCTGGCTCCGGACGGAACGCTGCAATTGACCACGGTGCTTTGCCTGCTGGTCGGGCTTGTCGCGCTGCAGGCAGCGTTCAACCGCTATAAATCCGTCTACATGGCGCGGCTGCTGCTCGACTTCATCAATCGCCTGCGCATGAACCTGTTCGAGAGCATCGGCAAGGCGCGGTGGGGGATATTCGCGCGCATGCGCAGCTCCGATCTCGACCATGCGCTGACCGGCGATATCGACCGCGTGCAGTCGGCGGCGTTCTCGCTGCTGATGCTGGTGCAGATCGCCGTGCTTCTGGCGGGTTATCTCGTTGTCTCGCTGTTCATTTCGACAGTAATGACGGCGTTTGCCATTGTCGTCGGCATCGTCACCTTCCTGGCACTGCAGCCGTTTCGGGCACGAGCCAGCGCCTTCGGCCGGGTTTTGACCAGCAATCGCCAGGAGCAGTACCGAACGGTCTCGGAGTTCCTCGGCGGCATCAAGGTCGCCAAGAGCCTGAATGTCGAGGCGACCTATTACGCGCAGCTTCGCGCGACGCTGGAGAAGATGAAGGCCGACAACATCAACTATGTGCGCAACAGCACCATCGGCACCGCTCTGTTCCAGGTCGCCAGCGTCATTGGTCTGAGCCTGTTCATCTATGTCGCTTTGGTCCGCTTCAACCTCTCGCTGGCCGAGATCGTTGTCCTGCTTCTGGTGTTCATGCGCATCGCGCCGCGTTTCATGGACATGCAGATGCAGGCGCAGCAGGTGCTGATCAACCTGCCGGCCTATGCCTCGATGCGCGACATGCAGGCGCGTTTCGATGCCGAACGCGAGCCGGCAAACCTCGAATCGGATGCCAAGCTGTCGCTCGATGTCGGGCTCAACATCCGCAACGTCTCCTTTGCCTATGAGGCCGGCGGCAAGCCGGTGGTGAGCGATGTGACGTTTGGCCTTCCCGCCGGCAAGGTAACGGCGCTGATCGGTCCGTCAGGCTCGGGCAAGAGCACGCTTGCCGACATGCTGCTTGGCCTGCTCGAACCGAGCGAGGGCAAAATCCTGGCCGATGGCGTCGAGATCGGCGCGGCCAACCGCCGGCGCTGGCGCGACCAGGTGGCGTATGTGCCGCAAGACGTGTTCCTGCTGCACGATACGATCGCCGCCAATCTGCGCCTTGCCGCGCCGCAAGCCAGTGACGCGGAGCTGTGGACTGCACTGCGCGCTGCGCATGGCGCCGACTTCGTCGAGCGGCTGGAGTTGCGGCTCGACACGGTGGTCGGCGACCGCGGCGTCCGGCTCTCGGGCGGCGAACGCCAGCGCATCGCGCTGGCGCGCGCGCTGCTGCGCAAACCTTCGCTGCTCATTCTCGACGAGGCGACCAGCGCGCTCGACTGGCAGAACCAATCCCTGATCGCCAAGTCGATCGACGGCTTGCGCGGATCGATGACGATCCTGACCATTGCGCACAGGCCATCGATGATCGCCTTCGCCGACTGGGTGGTTGCAGTCGAAAACGGACGAATCGTCGAAGTCGGGCAATATCAGAGGTTGAAAGCGAAGGCCGGCAGCCGCCTGTCGAAAATGCTTTCAGGCGAGCAATCGGAACCCGAGCCGGCCGAAGCAGGCTGAGTCCGGCAGCAAGATGATCCGAGGCCGACCTTGCGGCTTCAGACTGCTCAATGCACGCTGCGCCTCGCCGAGAGCTTCTCGCCTTCAACCGCCTTGTCGGCGCCGAGGCTTCTTTCGGCGTCGCGAGCCCTGTCGGCCGATGTCGGCGCGCTGCTGGCGATCATAACATACACCAGCAGGAAATAACCGACTTGGATGAGGACAGCGCAGCCGATGACGCGAAGCACCGTTGTGGTGACCGTCGCGCCGTCGACATAGGACCACGCGACCACGATCGCGAGGGCGAAAACCATTCCAATGACGAATTTTGGTAATGACATGTTCGGCGGCCCGTCAACCGGCCCGAGCATGCAAAAGCGATGACTTACCCACCCGAGTATCTCCCCATTCGCCATGCGAGCTTATTTAGCTGCTCTTTTTCGGCCGGTTGCTTCCGGCCTTCCCAACCCATCCAGACTCTATCAGGAATAATTTGCGACTCTATTAAGGCGCGAAACTGACGGCAAGGGCAACCTGCAATAATTTTCGGCTTGGCGGCGGCTTGGACTCCGCCATGCTGCGATGCACACGCAGGGGTGGTGACCTAACTCGTCATGCGCTTTATACTACAGTAGAATCTACAATGTTGATTAGTATTTTACTTGATTAATTTAGCAAAGCCAGTGATTCGAAAATCAGTTAAAGCCGTTCCCTCTGCGGCAAAGGACGATTTGCCCAAAACCCGCCGAAAAAACGCATTACATTTCCTACGGTTGCTAATTATTCGTCACAAACCCGCCATAAAGGGCAAAATTTGGGCAAGGAGGGTTTATTATTTAGTCAATTCCTGACGTGACTATTTCAGCCATATGGGAAATTGTGTGTTGCGCTGCAGCATTTTTTTGGTATCGTGGCATAAACCATCCGTTCAACGTATGGAGCTTTTGCATGAGGGACGTTGCCAAGTCGGCCAATGCGGCATTTTCGCATGTCGGCGTAGATTTTCCGCCACCCATCGGCGGGCTGCTGAAGCGCAGTTTCGATATTTTCGGTTCACTTGTCGGCTTGGTGGCGCTTAGCCCGCTGTTCCTGATGGTGGCCCTTCTGGTCAAGCTTTCCGACGGCGGCTCGATCTTCTACGGCCACAAGCGCATCGGACGCGGTGGGCGGATTTTCCCCTGCCTCAAGTTCCGCACCATGGTCGAAGACGGCGAACGTGTGCTGGCCGCCTATCTCGCGGCCAATCCGGAAGCCAACGCCGAATGGATCGCGACCCGCAAGCTGAAGAACGATCCGCGCGTCACCCGCGTCGGCGCCGTTCTGCGCAAGCTCAGCCTCGACGAGCTGCCGCAGATCATCAACATCCTGCAGGGCGACATGAGCCTTGTCGGGCCTCGCCCGGTGGTGCGTGACGAGCTTGAGATCTACGGCAGCGCCGCGGTCTATTATTTGAAGTCGCGGCCGGGCCTGACCGGGCTCTGGCAGGTCAGCGGACGCAACGATGTCTCCTATGACAGCCGCGTCGCGTTCGACCGTCACTATGTCGAGAACTGGTCGCTGTTCGAAGACGTTCGCATCATCCTCAAGACCGTGCCTGCGGTGTGGATGTCGCGCGGTTCCTACTGACCGACCGCAACTGGTCAGCAATCGGGCCGGTACGGCCCGAAGCCAATCCGGTCCAAAGCTATTCGGCGATGGGCCGGTCTCGCATTGCAGCCATAATTCTGCCAGGTTCCGAAGGAGGCACTCGGCAGCAGGTCTATCGGGCGGATGGGGCCAAAACGGATCGGAAACGTTCAGTTGAAAACAGACATATCAGCGTATTTTCGCCTTGCCGGCCCGATGCGGCCGGCACGGCTCGTCGCCACGTGCCTCGCTCTGTCGCTCGCGGTTCCGGCCATGGCCGACGAGTACCGGCTCGGCTCGCAGGACAAGCTCAACATCCGCGTCGCCGAGTGGCAGACGGTGGAAGGCACGTTCCGTGACTGGTCGGCGGTAAACGGCGAATATTCGGTCGGTCCCGCCGGCAATTTGTCGGTGCCGTTCGTCGGCGAACTGCCGGCCGCCGGCAAGACCACGTCGGAGGTTGCGGCTGCCATCAGCGTCGCCCTGCAGCGCAAGCTTGCCTTATCGGACAAGCCGGAAGCCTCGGTGGAAATGGTGCAGTTCCGGCCGTTCTACATCTCGGGCGAGATCCAGACGCCTGGCCAATTTCCCTATGTGCCGGAGCTGACCGTGCTCAAGGCGATCAGCATCGCCGGCGGCATCCGGCGCAACGCCGATTTGGGCACCCAGCTCGGCAAGGACCTGATCACCGCCAAGGGCAATTTCGACATTTATGACGACCAGCGCGTGCGGTTGATCGTCAAGCGTGCCCGCATCGATGCCGATCTCGCCGGCAAGGAGAGTTTCGAGGCGCCCAAGGAAGTCGAGGGCGACCCGCGCCTGGCGACAATCGTCGCCGACGAAATGCAGATCCTGATCTCCGACCAGAAAGCGTTGAAGCTGAAGCTGCAGGCGCTTGACGATCTGAAAGGGGTCCTGCAGTCCGAAATCGAGGCGCTGCAGAAAAAGATCGTCAACCAGCAAAAGCAGGTCGACCTGGCGCAGCAGCAGGCGGACAGTATTGGTCCGCTGGCGCAAAAGGGCCTGGTCGCCAACGCACGCCTGCTTTCCTCGCAACAGTCGGTCACCGATCTGCAGGGCAAGATCCTGGACTATGAGACGGCGATCCTCACCGCCAAGCAGTCGGTCAGCAAGGCGACGCAGGATGCCATCGATGCCCAGAACACGTTGAACTCGAGACTTGCCGCCGACCGGCAGCAGGTCGAAGCAGACCTCAACGAAGCCGCACTCAGGGTCAACATGCAACAGGGCCTGATGGCGCAGGCATCGGACCCGGCCACGACCGCCGCCATCACAAACAACAATGAAGAGCCGGCGCTCATCTATTCGCTGGTGCGCGTGACCGACGGCAAGACCAGCGAGATCGACGCCAAGGAAGATACGCCGGTGCTGCCGGGCGACGTCATCAAGGTGAAGCTGGCGCCGACGGCCAGCCAGTAAGTTCCTGTCTCGCTCAGCTAGACCGGAACGACGGAGGGGCGGGAGAACCAGTTCGGCTCGTTCGCGCCAGGGTGCGGGCGGCACTTCCGTTTTTCGACCGCTTGAAGGCATTCCATGCAGCCCGCCGCACCGCGCCACGTCTACCTCAATCTCGATGCCATCCGCGGCGTCGCGGCGATCAGCGTCATGCTCTACCACTTCTCGCCGTTCCTGGCCGCCGGCAAGGTGCTGCCGTCGAGCTATTTGGCCGTCGACCTGTTCTTCCTGCTCAGCGGCTTCGTCATCGCGCATGCCTATGACCGCAAGATCGAAAACGGCATGGGCGTCGGCACCTTCGTGGCGATCCGCCTGATACGCCTCTACCCGCTTTACCTCGCCGGCACGCTGCTCGGTTTCTTCTATCTCATCGTCAAGAACCGGCTGATTCCGGCGGAATACATGCCGATCTCCGAGATCGGCACCATGCTGACGACCGGCATGTTCTTCATCCCGCTGGTCAGCGATGCCTATCACACGATCTTTCCGCTCAACCCCGCGTCGTGGTCGCTGTTCTTCGAGCTGATCGTCAACATCGCCTATGTCGCCGTCTTCTTCCTGCTGACGAAACGCGTGCTGAGCGTGCTCATCGCCGTAAGCCTGGTGCTGCTGGTCATCGCTTCGATCGTGGCCGGCACCCTCGACTTCGGCATGACCGGATCGACCATCATCAGCGGCCTGCCGCGCGTCTGTTTCTCGTTCTTCCTGGGCGTGCTGCTTTGCCGGTCCATGACACGCTATCAAAGCGGGCTCGGCTTCCTGCGGCGCGGCTGGTGGGTCGAGGGTGCGATCGCGCTGACGCTCTTTGTCTTTGCCATCGCGCCGGCCGGCGGCGCGCGCGTCGCCTACGATCTCGCCTGCGTCGTCCTGGTCTTCCCGGCGCTGGTGGTGGTCGGCACTATTGCGCCGACGGCGCCGCGCCTGTCAGGCCTCTATGGCTGGCTGGGGCGGATTTCCTACCCGATCTACATCATCCACACGCCGCTGCTGATGATCATCGCCGGGGCGGGCAAGGCCGCAGCGATCGACCCGTTCGCGCATCATCCCTGGTTCGGCATCGTCATGGCGGTTTCCGTCATCGTCATCGCCGACATCGCCACGCGCCTCTATGACGAGCCGTTGCGCCGCTTCTTGCAGCGGCTGATGCTGCGCAAGCGCGCCGTCGCCTGAGATAAGCAAGTCAGACGCGCGCCGGCATGCGGCCGTTGGCGGTGTTCTCGTCCGGCACCGGAACATAGGCCCGCCTTGCCCTGGCGAGCGGCACCGGGCGCAGCTTGAACAGGCCGTAATAGACGATGAACGAGGCCATGAAATAGGGGCCGAGGATCTCGACCTCGAAGAAGGAGCGGATCAGCATCATGCCGACCGCGCCGGCGAGCACCACCGAATCGGCGCTCCAGTCACCGAACACCACCTTCGAAACATGGCCCCAGAAGGAGCGCAGGATGATCAGTGCCAGCATCGTCACGCCGATGAAGCCGAGTTCGACCAGCGTCTCGATATAGGTGTTGTGGAAATGGAAGCCGGTGCGGGTGGAGATGTAGAACTCGGCCCAGAGCCGTTCCGGATCGGCAAAACCCTGGATCCAGTAGGCGGCATAGCCATAACCGAGCACCGGACGCTGCTGCGCGGCGGCCCAGCCCTGTTCCCAGAGATAGGTGCGGCCGGTCAGCGTCGAATCCTTGCCGAAGATGCCGAGCACGACATCGAGCAGGCCAAGGTTCAGCGCAGCCATCACACCGCCGACCAGCGCGGTAGCGCCGACGACGAACAGCACGCGGCGGTAGCGGCGTGACAGAACCTTGCTCATGGCAAGCAAGGCAACGACACCGATCACCGCCGGAAGCGAAGCGACTGACGTCGCCGAGTGGGCGATCGCCAGCATATAGACCGACAGCAGGATGATCGGCGCGGTCCAGATGAAGCTCATCCAGTTGCGCCGGTAGAAGGCCAGAAAAGCGAAGCAGAAGAAGATGCCGAGCGAGGCGAAGAAGCCGATCTGGTTCTTGGAGCCGAAGGCGCCGACGAAATTGGTGGTGCCGTCGATAGTGTCGAGCGCATAGGCGCCAACCTTCAGCGAATACAGCAGCACGATGAAGATGCCGATCAGCGAGCCCAGCACCAGCGTGCGCGTGCTGATGGTGCGCGCCGCGATGTAGGCGCACAGCATGTGGGAGAAATATTGCAGCCCCGCCCGCGCGCTGGTGCCGGCCGCTTGCGACCAGAACAGCGACAGGCAGACATAGGCCGCAAACAGCAGCGGCAGCCAGGCGCTGGAGAGATCGCGGGCGAAACGCCGGTAATCGACGAACAGCAGCGGCAGCCATACCAGATAGTAGGCGAGGATCAGGATCTGGCCGAAATTGGTGGAGTAGGCGAAGGCAAAGACCGACACCGCAACGGCGAAGGCGGCATAGGCCTTGTTGTTGTCCGGATCGATCAGAATGGATTTCGGGATCTTCATATCCGTACCGGATTTCTCATGCTGCCGCCTTTCAGCTGGGCTGAAGCGCCCATGGTCGGCTTTTCTGCGTCAGGTCCGCCCTTGCTGCAGGCGCGACTGCCGAAACGGCCCTTACCGGAACCCGCACAACGGGCATCCATTGTGCAGTGCAATATAACCTCTATTGCCCGTCACTCAATGGTAAATTTGCCGCGAGGGGTAAAGTTGCCGCGGGCAAGGTCAAAACCACGATGCAACGGACAAATGGCGGTAATGCGGCTCGCTCGTTCGAAAATTCAAAACTGTGGCCGCTACCACAGGGCTCCGCCGGTGACCTGGATGTTTTCCATGGTGATGCCCTTGGCCAGATCCGAGCACAGGAACACGGCTAGAGCCGCGATTTCCTGCGGCTGCAGCATGCGCTGCTGGGGATTGCCCTTGGCGATCTCGGCCATCGCTTCCTCGGCGGTTCTGCCGTTGCCCTCACGCTCGACCACCTGCGCCACGTTGCGGCGCATCAGTTCGGTCTCGACCCAGGTCGGGCTGATCATGACGCAGGTGACACCGTGCGGGGCGCCTTCCAGCGCCACGCAGCGGGTAAGGCCGAGCAGCCCGGCCTTCGAGGCGCAGTAGGCCGGGTTGTCCTTCCAGCCGACGGAAGCCGCTGTCGAGCCGATGTTGACGATACGGCCCCAGCCGCGCGCGATCATGCCGGGCAGCACAGCTCGGGTGACGCGGAACGCTCCGCTCAGATTGGTGTCGACGATCTTGTCCCACAGTGCGTCGGAATGGCCGCAGACCGGCTGTTCGGCGGTGGTGCCCGCGGCATTGACCAGTATGTCTCCCGGGCCGATGGCGGCTTGTGCGTCAGCCGCAAACCGGTTGGTCACCTCGCTATCGCGGACATCGAGGTGGGCGGCATAAACCCTGGTGCCGTGTGCCGACAGGGCCAACCGCACGCGCTCGAGTTCATCGGCGCCGGGATAGTAGGCGGCGTCGGTTCTGTCGGCGCCGGCGGGGGCGATGTAGGAGCCGACCGCTACATTTGCGCCGGCCTGCGCCAACGCCGTCGCAATGGCGAAGCCCATGCCGGAAAACCCGCCGGTGACGATCGCGCTGCGGCCGGAAAGGTCTGTCATGGGCAGTGAATCTCCGATGCCGACGTTTGATGCCATAGTCTTAGACCCAGCCCGGTGACGAGCGCTACCTTGCCTGCAGCGCTGGTCACCACGTCGCTAAAGCAGTTTGCCCAGCCACTCGCGATAGAAGCCTTCGAGATCGGGTTCGAAGTCGTGCACGATGGGGTAGCCGGGAGCCGCCGCCTCGACCTCATGCATGGTGCCGCATTGCGGGCAGATGAATTCGCGGATTTCCATCCATTGCGGATCGGGGATATCGCTATTGGGATAGATCTCGCGCAGCGCCTCCTCGGTGTTGCGCACGTTGATCGCGGCCTTGAGCTTCCAGTTCTTGCGATAGTCGCCGAAGGAGTGGCCGCATTCGCAACGGGTGATGCGCTCGTCGCCGCTCTGGCAGATGAACAGGTGATCCGAGACCGGCAGAAGGATCGGGTCCTTCCATGCGACACGGTCCTGATAGACGGCGAGCATCTTGAAGAAGCGGTCGTCGTCCTTGTAGGCGCTCATGATGCGCTTTGTCTGCGGCCAGGGCAGCTTGCCGGCTGAGAGATCGCCGAGGACTTCCTTGCTGTATGAGGTCATGGCTTTGCTCCCGGCATGAAGATCGATCTGGCGTCGACGGTCCAGAAATCGCTGAAATCCCTGGTGAAGCGCGACGATAGCTTGATCGCGCTGGCATACATTTTCTTCACCTCGGGCGCGAAGTCGGCCTTCTCGACACGGCCGCGTTCGGCAGCGATCCAGTCCGAAACCGGGATCGCCTTGGCCAGACGCTCCTTGCGCATGGCGGCACGACGTTCGACGGTGGCGTCGATATCGGCAACCGGATAACCCTCGGCGTCGTCCTTCAGCACGATGCCGAAAATCTGGACCGCCGCCTGGCGGGTGAGAAAACCGTTCTCGACATCCCAGGCGGTCTTGACCGGATCGCGCTCCAGCACGTCGCCGTAACCGCCGCCACCATTGTAGGAATGGCTGAAGATGTCCCCCGACTTGTGCGGCGAGGTGATGTAGGGGCCTTCGACCACGGCATGGTCGCCGCCGATGTTCTTCTCGTAGTCGGAGACATGCGGATCGATACCTGGGGCATGCGCGAGCGGTTCGCCTTTTGCCGCCAGTTCATGGATGTTGGAATTGCGTACCGCGCGATGCTTCTGGCAGGTCGGCGCGGGATAGCCGCCACACATGCCGCCATTGTCGAATACCCGCGAGGAGTGTTCCGAGGTGTGCAGTCGCAGGTGCGAGGTCTTGTTGATCAGCCAGGTCGAGACGAAGGAACAGCCGCCGCGATATTTGCCGGCGCCCCCTGAATTGGGGACGATCGAGCGGCCGATATAGACCAACGGCATCGATTGTTCCCAGACCTCGATGTTGCCCATGTCGGATTCCGGATTCCAGCCGACATAGGCGGTGTCGAGGCCATCGGCGATGGCGAGCGCGCCGGAGCCGGCGGCGGCGCATTCGAAATGCGCCATGCCGAACGGCGTACCGTACTGGCTTTCGCCGCCCATCTCGATCATCGGGCTGTTGACCTGGCCAACGAAGGCTTCCTCGACGAAGCCGCGCGCGACGAAGCCGCGCGACAAAAGGCGCTGGAACACGCCATAGGCCGGCAGCAGCAGCGCCCAGGATGTGGCGGTCGCCACCATCTCATTGTCGGGGTTGGTCCAGGTGCCGTGCGGCAGCTTCAGCTCGGTCGCCATCCAGGCGCCGTCATTGACCAGGCCCTCGAAATTCATGTGCTGGGTCAAGGTGACGAACATGCCGCCATCCATGCCGGCCGGCGTGCAGTTCATCGAATGGTAGCCCCAGGGCTGCGTGCCCTCGAAGTCCATGGTGATCTTGCCGTCGGTGGTGATCTCCATCTCGATCGGGATGTTGTAGAGCCAGTCGGGATCGCCAAGCAGCTGGAAGCCGGGCTTGCCCGCCGTGACATGGCCGTAGAAGGTGTGGCCGCGATAGATGCCGGGCACGGTGAGCTGGCGGGTGCGGGCGAGCTGGGCGCGACGGCCCTCCTCGATGAACTCCTTCGACACCTTCATCCAGTAGTCGAGGCCGATCTCGGAGATCAGCTGCTTGACGCTTTCGCGCATGTCGATGCAGGAGGCGACCTTGGCCTTCTCGTCGAGCACCCAGTAGATCGGCATGCGTAGATTGCGCTCGCAGCGGATGACGTAGTCGCGGCGGATCTCGTCACTCTCGCCGATCTTTTCGGCGCAGACGAACAGGCCTTCGGTGAAGCGCTCCTGCGCCAGGCAGACGTCGCCGCCGGGCGTGATGCCGCCGGCTTCGAGCTCGTGGCAGACCGCACCGGCCCAGCCGACCAGCGTGCCTTCATGGAAGATCGGCACCACGTCCATGACGTCGGGCACCTGCACGGTGCCGATGAAGGCATCGTTGTTGGCAAAGATGTCGCCTTCGCGGATCTTCGGGTTTTCCTCGTAATTGTTCTTGATCATCCATTTGATGAAGCGGCTCATCGTGTGGACGTGGACCATGATGCCGTTGGACAGCGCGATCGCATCGCCCTCGGGCGTATAGATCGCCACCACCATTTCGCCGACTTCGCGCACGCCGGGCGAGGCCGAGATGCGGCGGGCCATTTCGCGGGCCGAGACGCAATAGGCGCGCAGCTTGGTGTGCAGCGTCTCGAATTTCAGCGGGTCCTGGTTGCGTAGCGTGAGCTCGGTGATGCCGTCATAGCAGCCGGTCTCTTCCATCAGCCGTTCTGAATCGAGCAGCCGTTCGCGAAGGCGCAGGGCCGAGGCAGGTCCGTCCAACATGGCGGTGCCCTTTCAAGAATGGGTGTAATGCAGCAGCGTCCACTCATCGACGTGGACACGGTCCTGCGGATGAACAACGAGCGTGGTGGCGGGATGTTCGATGATGGCCGGACCGATCACCTCATGGCCGGGCTGCAGTAGGTCCATCTCGTAGAGATTGGCCTTGTGCCAGCGTCCCCCGATATAGGCCTCGCGCACGCCCTTGTGCGCTGCTGCCGGGGCCGACTTGCCGAGCGGGCGCTTCAAGAGCACCGGCTTGACCTTGTCGGCGGTGGCGATCAATCCGAGCTCGGTGATGGTGAAGCCGGCTTCGCCATAGCGCGAAACGCGATGGTTGACCTTGGCGTAGACCGCCTCGAACTCGTCGATGACCCTACGCATGTCGTCAGCCGAATTGACCTCGGCAAGCGGTGCCATGACCTCGACATCCTCGAGCTGGCCGGTGTAGCGCATCATCAGGAACGGCACGGTCTTGATCTTGTCTCTGATATGGCCGTCGCTGATCATCTCCTCGACCGCCGCCTTGGTGAGATCATTCCAGACGTCGGTGACCTTCTTGCCGAAAGCGAGCAGCTCGTCATCGCTTGCGCGGGCGCCGATGTCGTGCTGCGTCGAGACCGAATGCCGACGCATGAAATCGGCGGTGGTGCAGCCGAAGGCCGAGAAGGCGGCGGCAAACTGGAAGGTGATGATGTCCTTGAAGCCGATGCCCCTGCAGCAGCCGGCCAGATGCAGCGGACCCGAGCCGCCATAGGACAGCAGCGTGAATTCCGAGGGATGGATGCCCTGGCCGGAGATGACCCGGCGCAGCGCGTTGTTGGCATCGGCTTCCAGCATGTCGATCATGCCTTCGGCAGCCTCCTCGACACCGACGCCAAGGATGCTGGAGCATTTTTCCTCAAACGCTTTGCGCGCCTTCTCGACCTGCAAGACGACCTTGCCGCCGAGGAAATAATACGGGTTGAGGCGGCCTAGTATGGCGTCGCAATCGGCGATGGTGGGTTCAGTGCCGCCCTTGGCGAAGCAGATGGGGCCGGGGTCGGAACCGGCGCTTTCCGGCCCGAGCGAGACTTTCTTGGTCAGCGGGTCGACCTTGAGGATCATGCCGGCGCCGGCGCCGATCGTGTCGAGATGCAGCGTCGGCACGTTGAGCTTGAAACGGTCCATCAGCGGCTCGTTCTCGATCCGCGTCTGGCCGCGCGAAATGACGCCCATGTCGAAGGAGGTGCCGCCCATGTCCGAGCAGATCAGGGAGTCGTTGCCGATGAGCTTGCCGACATAGGCCGCGCCGAGAATACCGCCGATCGGGCCGGAAATCATGGTTTCGTGCAGGCGCGGATGGTTGATTGAGGTCAGGCCGCCAAAGGACAGCAGCGTCTGCACGCCGTATTTGAAGCCGTATTTTTTCGAAACGTCCTCGATACCCCTAAGCTGCTTGCGGCCGCGCGACGTCGCGTAGGCTTCGATCAGCACCGAGTTCAGCCGCGACTGTTCGCGGATGACCGGGCGGACCTCGTGGCTGGTGTAGATGAGGATGTCGGCGCCGGCTTTCAGCACCTCCTCGCGGCATATCTCGGCGATGCGCTTTTCGTGCACCGGATTGACGTGCGAGAAGATGGTCATGATGCAGATCGCCTCGACCTTGTCGGCAATCAGCTTCCTGGCCGCAATCGCGACTTCATGCTCGTAGAGCGGCAGCACGATGTCGCCGAACTGGTCGATGCGCTCGGTGACGCCATGGGTGCGACGGCGCGGCACCAGCGGATCGGGATGATGGTGGGTCACCGCATGCAGCCGGTCGGCATAGGAATAGTCGGCCCAGGCCTGCAGGCCGCGACCCATCAGGATCATGTCTTCCAGACCCTTGGTGGTGATCAGGCCAAGCCGGCGCCCGGTGCGCGACAACAGTGTGTTGAGCATGCCGGTGCCGGAATAGAGCACGACGTTGACGCCGGAGAACAGCTGCTCCAGCGAGATGCCCCAGGCGTCGGCCGCGTCTTCGGCCGATGCGAGGAAGCCTTCGGCCTCGTTCTTCGGCGTGGTTGCCGACTTGCCGATCTTGAAGTGGCCGTCCTGGTCGACAAGGATCGTGTCGGTCATGGTGCCGCCGGCGTCGATGCCGATGACGATTGGATTGCCGACGATGGGGCTGGTGAGGTTGGGTTGGGTCACGGTCGCCTCAGGATTGCTGTAGGATGGCTCAAGCTAGATTCCTTGGGCGGCCTTGCGCCATATGCCAAAAGACACAATGACCGCCGGACCGGGATCGCCGAGAAAAGGGCATGCGCATGGGCAGCAACATCTGGGCGCCGCTGGCCAGGGCGATTGCCGCCACCGGCACGGACAGGCATGTCGACTGCCTGATCGACCTGATCGGCGCCGATATCGAGCACGATCTCGTCACCGTGACCCGATATTCGGCGACGCAGACACCGGAGTTTGTCAAGCACCGGCGCTTTTCGGATGAGATGGTGCGGCGCTATCTCGACAATTACTACGTCTTCGACCCGTTCTATGCCTCGTGGCGGCGCGAGCGACGGCTGGGCATCCTGCCGCTGAAACGGCTCGCCGATGACGAGGCCAAGCGCGGCCAGTACATAGCCGGTTTCCTGGCGCAGTCGGAAATCTGCGATGAGGTCGGCATCATGCTGGCCGATGGCGGCGACTGGTGCCTCGGCATCTTCCTCGACCGCTCGACCTCCACCTTCAAGGAGAGCGAGATCGCCCTGCTGGACGAGCGGCTGCCGGTGTTCGAGGCCTTGCATGCGCTCGACATCAAGGCGCGCGGCACCGAGTTCTCCCGCACATCGGCGCCGACCGGCCCCGGCGCCTCGCCCCGGCAGGAGCCGACCATCCCGGCGAGCCTGTGGCCGGAGCTGTCGCTGCGCGAGCGGGAATTGGTGCAGTTGATCCTGGCGGGACATCCGACCGCCAACATCGCGGAACGGCTCGGCATCGCCGTCGGCACGGTGAAGAACCACCGCCGCCGCATCTACGAGAAGCTCGACATCACCACCGAACGGGAGCTGTTTTTGCAGTTCTTCCAGCATCGGGCAGACGGTTAGTCCGCCATCGATATCGTCGTCAGTCGTGCAATTGCCTGGAAATCGGCGGGCCGACAGTAAAGCCGGAGAATGTTACCTCAAACCCTTCGCGCTGTGGCGAGCAGCACATCATTCCGACATCGACGGATTTCGAGATCGGGAAATAGGCCAGCCGCACCGGCTTCCAATGGCTATCCGTGGAGTCCAGATACTGGATGCGGATCGCCTCCGCGTGGCGGGTCAGGCGGATGCGGACGCCGTCGGGGCCGGTGGGGATGCTAAGCAGCGACCAGTCCGAGGTGTCGCTGGTGACGACGACGGAAAAGTGCGCCAGCCCGTCGGTGTATTCGATGCCTGCCTTGATCCAGTGCGTTTCGCTCAGCCGCAGCATCAGCCCGGCCTGGTCGTAGAGCACCTTGTAGTCGCCCTTGACGGTGACTTCGGCGCTGAAGTCACCCTCGACCGGCCGATACAGGAAATGGCCATTGTCACGCCAGAAACCGTAGAAGGTTTCGCGCCAGAAGTCGGTTTCCCTGCCGGTGCGCACATGCACGATGCCATCGCCGAAGGCATGATGCGGCGGCGGGTTGAGCCAGGTCAGTTCCTTTTTCGCCGCTGTCATCGGGTCACCCGTCGATCAGCCGGCAAATGTGTAGGCTGTCTTCACCGTGGTGTAGAATTCCGCGGCATAGCGGCCCTGCTCGCGTGGGCCGTAGCTCGAGCCCTTGCGGCCGCCGAACGGGACGTGGAAGTCGACGCCCGCCGTCGGCAGATTGACCATCACCATGCCGGCTTCGGAGTTGCGCCGGAAATGCGTGGCATGCTTGAGGCTCGAGGTGCAGATGCCGGACGTCAGGCCGAAGGGCGTGTCGTTGGCAACCGCCAGCGCCTCGTCATAATCCTTGACACGGATGACATTGGCGACCGGCCCGAAGATTTCTTCGCGCGAAATGCGCATGGCGTTGGTGCTCTCGGTGAACAGTGCCGGCCTGAGGTAGAAGCCGGGCGTTTCGCGATCGAGCCGCTCGCCGCCGAAAGCGAGGTTGGCGCCTTCCTTGCTGCCGATGGCGATGTAGTCCTCGTCCTGCTTGAGCTGGCTCGCATCGACGACCGGTCCTATCTGGGTCTTGGTGTCGAGCGCATCGCCGATGACGAGCTTTTCCAGGCGCTCCTTGAGCGCGGCGACGAAGCGGTCGTGAATGCCCTCGGTCACCACCAGGCGAGAAGAGGCCGTGCAACGCTGGCCGGTCGAGAAATAGGCGCCGTTGATGGCGCATTCGACCGCCGTGGCGAGGTCGGCGTCGTCGAGCACGACCATCGGATTCTTGCCGCCCATTTCGAGCTGGAACTTGCGCATGTGCTCGACGCTTGCCGCGGCCACGCGTTTGCCGGTGCCGACCGAGCCGGTGAAGGTGATGGCGTTGAGGTCGGGGCTGTCGAGCATGGCCTGGCCGACCACCGAGCCCTTGCCCATGACCAAATTGAGCACGCCTTTCGGCAGGCCGGCGCGGTGCAAGATGTCGACGATGGTCCAGGCGCTTTCGGGAACGAGTTCGGCTGGCTTGAAGACGATGGTGTTGCCGTGGGCGAGCGCCGGCGCGATCTTCCAGGTGGGAATGGCGATCGGGAAATTCCACGGCGTGATGATGCCGACCACACCAACGGCTTCGCGGGTGATCTCGACGCCGACGCCCGGGCGCACGCTGGGCACCAATTCACCCGACAGGCGCAGCGTCTCGCCGGCGAAGAAGTCGAAGATCTGGGCGGCGCGGATGGTCTCGCCAATGCCCTCGGCCAGCGTCTTACCCTCTTCGCGCGACAGCGCGCGGCCGATCTCGTCCTTGCGCGCCATGATCTCGTCCGACGCCTTTTTCAGCACGGCGTGGCGCACCAGCGGCGCGGAGCGCGACCAGGCCGGGAAGGCGGCTTTGGCCGCCGCTATGGCCTGCTTTGCCTGTTCGGCGCCGGCCGAGGCATATTCGCCAACGACATCGCCCGTGTTCGAGGGATTGATGTTGCGCGAGCCGGTCTCGCCCACCCACTCGCCATCGATCAGATTTTTACGAAACAGGCTCATGTCGCGGTTTCCTTGTATTGGTTCGCTGGGGGTGCCGTATGCCTGAATCATTTATCAGACAAATGACGACACTGTGAGGGCTGAAATCTAGCTGCGGACTGGATAGCCGATGGCGCGCGGCTATGAAAGCCGCGACCTCAAGATGGACAATATAAAGCGGCCCTGTCAGGTCGGAAAAGTCCAGAACAGGCAAGCCAGCGTCGCCGCGGCGAAGATGACGAAGAACAGGCTTCTGAGCAGGATGTTGCGACGCAGCTCGTTCATGGTGAAATGGCAGCCGACGATGGCCGCGGCGAACAGGAAGCGCCAGTTCAGCAGCGCCCACAGCACGCTGCTCTGGCCAAAAGCCCAGCGCGCGACGAGACAGCCGACAATTGTGGCGAACAGGGCAATCACCGCCCAGAACAGCGCATCCGCCGCATGGGTCAAGACGATGCCGGCGGCCCGGATCGGCAGGATCATCATCAGCATAGCGCCGAAGAAGTAGACGGCGGCGAGCGGCAGGAACGAGCCGGCATCGGCAATACCGTCCAGCCGCCGCACGCCGATCGCGCCATAGGGATAGCCGTGCCTGGCCACCGCCAGGCTGAGCGCCATGAGCAATGCGGTGAGCACCGCGACCAATGCGAATGTAATGAGGGCCTTGCTCATGCCGTTCCTTGCTTTGAGGCCCTGTCAGAGCCGAATCACGAGGAATGATTTTAGCGCACGGTCCGCGATTGCGCGTCAGCTTTGCTGAGCGTTGCGCTCTTCACCGATCGCTGTTTTCGAAGGCGCCCATGCCTTGCGCGATCAGATTGGTTGCCATGACAAGCGAAACGATGGCCGCCGAGTTGAAGATCACCACCCACCATTTGCCGCCGGTCAGGAAGCCGTAGCCGTCGGCGACCGCCAGTCCCCAATCGGCTGAGGGAGGCTGGATGCCGAGGCCGAGGAAGCTCAGCGTGGCGATCGAAAAGAAGGCGTAGCCAAGCCTTGTGACCAGCTCGATGAGGATGGTTTCCCTGACATTGGGCAGGATCTCGAGGAACATGATGGCAAGAGCGCTCTCGCCGCCGAGGCGGGCGGCGCTGACATAGTCGCGGTCGCGCTGTTCGCGCACGGCGGCACGCACCGTCCGTGCCACCAGCGGGGCATAGGCGATGCCGATCACCAGGATGACGGTGAGGTTGGACGGCCCGAGCGCGACAAGCGTCATGGTGACGAGAACGATGAAGGGAAAGGCCATCAGCGTGTCGAGCAGCCTGGCACCGATGGCGTCGACCAGCCCGTCGAAATAGCCGAGCACGAGCCCAAGCACGCTGCCGGCGGCAACGCCGAGCAGGGTTGCCGCCGGCGCGACCAGCAGGATGTCGCGCGAGCCGACGACGATGCGCGACAGCACGTCGCGGCCGAGCTGGTCGGTGCCGAACCAGTGCGCGGCGTCGGGCGGTGCCAGCATGACCAGGAAATCCTCGGCATAGGGGTCGTAAGGCACAAACAGGCTGCCGAACACGGCGCAGCCGACCCAGAACAACAGCAGCAACGACCCGACGATGACCGAGGGCGGCAGCTGCGAAACAGTCTCGCGGATGCGACTTGCTGCCCGCCAGCCCAGCGTACGGCGCTCCGGCAATTCCATCAGTTCCATCATGGCGAGACACGGCGGCGCTGCCGCGGATCGAGCAAGGCATTCACGAGATCGCCTGCCGCGGCCGACAGCACGAAGATGGTCGCCATGACCAGCACGCCGGCTTCGAGCATCGGGAAGTCACGCGACTTGGCGGCGTTGAGCACCAGATTGCCGAGACCCTGTATGCCGAACAGCGCTTCGATGACCACCAGCCCGCCAAGCATGTAACCGGTCTGCGTCGCGAGCACGGCGATGGTCGGCGTCAGCGCATTGCGCAGCACGTGCCGGATGAGGATTTCGCGATGCTCGAGGCCTTTCAGGACGGCGGTGCGCGTATAGTCGGCGGCCAGCGCCTCGATCACGCCGGCCCGCGTCATGCGGGTGATGTAGCCGGCAAGGTTCAGCACCAGCGGCAGCGCCGGCAGGATCAGATAATAGCCACTGACCCACAGCCCGGCGCCATCGGGAGCAGCGCCGGTGATCGGGAACCAGTTCAGCCACAGGCCGAAGACGATGAGCAACAGCAGGCCGGAGACGAAGTCCGGGACGATGCCGAAGGACACGCCGGCGAGTACGATCAGGCGGTCGACAAAGCGGCCCTGGTTGAGACCGGCGACGATGCCGGCGCCGATGCCCAGCGGCAGCAGAAAGACGAGGATAATTCCGGCAAGGGCCGCCGAGCGCTTGAGGCTTTCCAGAACGAAGGGCGCCACCGGCAGACGCAGCGACAGGGAGGTGCCGAAATCGCCTGACAGCACGCTGCTGAACCAGTGCCAGTATTGCACGAGCACCGGCTGGTCGGCGCCGAGCTGCCTGTTCAGCGCCGCGACGGCCTCGGCATCGGCGAACGGCCCGAGCATGAGGCGACCGACATCGCCGGGCAGAACCTGCCCGGCGAAGAATACCAGCATGCTGACCAGCCACAGCGTGAGCAGAAGCGAGGCTGCCCGCGCCGACACAGTGCGGCCGGTCAGCATCGGATTTTAGTGCCCGGAGTGGCTGGACGTCTCGCAATCATGCCTGGGCGAACGTCACGCGGTCGAGCAGCAGATGCGAGATCGCCGTGAAGCGGACGCCCTCGACCTTCGACGAGACGATGCGGCTGTATTGCGAGAAGTAGCTGATGATCAGCGGCGTCTCGTCCAGCAGCAAGGTCTGGATCTTGCCCGCGGCAAGGCGTTGCGCCTGAAGGTCGCGGGCCTTGCCGTATTCGAGCAGCAGCCCGTCATAGGCCGGGTTGTTGAAATGCGCGGCGTTCCAGGCGCCCGAACTCTTCAGCGTCGCGTTGAGGAAGATGTCGGGCGTGCCGCGATGTCCGAAATCGGTGATGCCGAGATTGGAATCGAGCCATGGCGACGAGCCGAACTTCGCCGAGCCATAATAGGCGTCCTGCGGCAGCACGTTGAGCTTGATGTCGATGCCGGCCTTCTTGGCGAAGTTCTGGATCAGCACCGCATAATCGGGAATGTCATAGGCGCGTTCGGTGGTCAGCGTCACCGGGAAGCCGTTCGGCACGCCGGCCTCGCCAAGCAGGCGCTTGGCCTCGGCGATGTCCTGCTTGCGCTGCGGCACCGACGGATCGGCCGAGGGGAAGATCGGCGCGAACGGGGTGTCGTTGCCGACGATGGCGCGGCCCTTGAGCAAGCCCTTGACCACCGCCTCGCGGTCGATGGTGAGCGCCAAGGCGCGGCGGATGCGCTTGTCGGTGAACGGCGCCTGGTCGGTCCGCAGATGCACCTCGTCATGCGAACTTGCCTGCACGCTGAGCAGCTTGAAGTTGGGATTGCCCTCGATCGCCAGTTCGAGCCGGGTCGTGCTCGGGATGACGTCGAGCTGGCCGGCCTGCAGCGCCAGCACCTGCGCCTGCTCGTCGTCGAAGAACTTGATCTCGACGCGGTCGGGCAGCGCCTTGTCGCCCCAATAGTCTGGGTTGCGCACGAAGCTGGCGCCCTGCTTGGGGCGGAAGGATTCGAGCTTGAACGGGCCGGTGCCGTTGAAATTCTTCTCGAAATCGCCGGCATAGTCGGCCGGCAGGATGACGGCATTGTAGACGTCGGACGAGACATAGAAGGGGAAGTTGCTGTTGGGCCCGTCGAGATCAAAGGCGACTGTCTGGTCGTCGACGACCTTGGCGCCGCCCTTGGACAGGATGCCCTTATAGGCAGACAAAGCGGACGAACCGCTGGCCGGATCGACCAGCCGCTCGAAGCTCGCCACCACATCCTTGGCGGTGACGGTGCGGCCGTCGTGGAATTTCACGCCCGGCCGCAATTTGAAGGTCCAGCGGCTGGCGGTCTCGTCGGCCTCCCACGACAGAGCGAGCTTGGGCTGCAGACCGTCCTTGGGATCGTCGAGGATGAGATATTCGCCGACCTGGCTGATGACGCCGATGCTGGCCGGATCGGTGATGGAGACGGGATCGATCGCCTTGGTCGGCTGTCCGAGCCCAACGCGGACCGTGCCGCCGGCGCCGGCAGCGCGCGCAGTGCCGAAACCAGCAAGTCCCTGCGAGGCGGCAAAGCCGGTGAGGCCGATCAAGGCTGCGTATTTCAGCAGATCGCGGCGCTTGAGGAAGCCGGCCTGGTGCTCATCGACGGCGACGTTCCAGATGTCGCCGGACAGATTGCGAAGCGTATCGATGTCGTTGCGTTTGGTCATTTTGAAACCCCTGTCTGAAATGACTGTTGAATGGCTTAAGCGACTGGTTCGCCGTCGAGATGGATGCGGTCGACGGCTTGCGGGTAAAAGGCGATGAGGCCCCTGATCTTGGGCATTTCGGCAATGGGATCGCGGTAGCTCCAGGCGACATCGGGGCTTACCGAGCCGTCGGCGCGCCGGCCCGACCAGTAGGAGGCGATGCCCTTGTAGGGACAGCGCGTCGTGCTGTCCGAAGCGACCAGCCGGTCGAGCCTGACATCGTCCGGGTGCAGGTAGAAACGCGTCGGTAGATGCGTTTCGAACAGCAGCACCGGGCGATGGCTGTCGGCGATCAGTTCGCCGTCGAACCAGATTTGGACGTGACTTGAACTCTGCAGCACATCGATGCGTGCGTATGGATCGCGGGCGTGGACGAAGACCTCTTCTTCCTCCTCGAACCATTGGTCGACCGCCTTCCAGGTGAAGGCGATACGCCCGGCCAGCGGCGACAGATTTTCATCCGGCGGCGCGACAAGCGACCAGGCCGCGTTGGGCGAAGCTTTTTCTCCCGTCTCCAGGTTCCAATAGGTGGTTTCGCCACCGACGGGATGGCGCTGGCTATGCTCGGACGGCTTTAAGAGCGAGCGGTCCACCGAGGAGGCCGGGAAGAAATAGATCGGCAGAAAATGGTTGGAGCGCAGCACCAGGACGTTGCGGCTGTCGGCGATGGTGCGGCCGGCGAATTTGACCCGAATGCGCTTGGGGCTGTGCAGAACATTGATGAGCTGCGGAGCCGTGGCTTCGCGGGGCTGAAGTTTTGGCGCTGCGGTCATATCAATTGCCCCAAGTCAGGATACGGCGCGCACATTGTCGCGCTGTTCGGCGAAGCGGTTGGCCGGCCGAGCCAGGCCGAAACGGTCACGCAGCGTCCCCGGCGCATATTCGGTGGGGAATACGCCGCGGCGCTGCAGTTCCGGCACGACCTGCTCGGCAAAATTCACCCAATCCTCCGGGAGCAGCGGGAACATCAGGTTGAAGCCGTCGGCGGCACCTGCCTCGAACCAGTCCTGCAGCTGATCGGCGATCTGGTTCGGTGTGCCGACGACGGTCGGCACCGAACCGCTGTTGGCGAGCTTGCGAGCGATCTCGCGCAGAGTGAGGTTCTGCTTCGACCATTCCTTGACGCGATTGAGCGAGGTGCGGCCGCCATTGAAGGTGCTCTCGTCCGGCAGCGGCGGCAGCGGGCCGTCCGGCGGATATACGGAGAGATCGACGCCGCTCCAGCTCGAGAGAAGGTCGATGCCGACCCTATCGGGAAGCAAGCTCTGCAGATACTCCTGCCGCTCGCGTCCCTCCGCTTCGGAAGCTGCGACGATCGGCAGGATGCCCGGCAGGATCTTGAAGCTCTCGGGCTTGCGACCGTAACGGGCGAGGCGCTCGTTGATGTCCTGCCTATAGTTGATGCCGTCTTCCTTGGTGCTGTAGATGGCAAAGTGCGCATCGGCATGCGCGGTAGCGAAATTCTTGCCGTCTTCGGACGAGCCGGCCTGGACGATCAGCGGATGGCCCTGCGGCGGGCGCGAGACATTGAGCGGTCCGCGCACCTTGAAGTGCGGGCCCTTGTGGTTGATCGCATGGACCTTGTCGGGATCGGCGAAATAGCCCGATGCCTTGTCGATAAGCAGGGCTTCGTCTTCCCAGCTGTCCCACAGTGCCTTGACGATATCGAGGAATTCGGTGGCGCGCTCATAGCGAAAGGCGTGCTCGATATTGCCGTCGCGGCCGAAATTGCGGGCCTCCTCGTCCATGGCCGACGTCACCACATTCCAAGACGCCCTGCCCTTGCTGATATGGTCGAGCGAGGCAAACATGCGGGCGACATTGTAGGGCTCGCTGTAGGAGCTCGAGGCGGTCGTGATGAGGCCGATATGCCTGGTCACGCCGGCAAGCGCCGACAACAGCGTCAGCGGTTCCAGGCGGGCATTGGCGTAATGGGCGACGCCGCTCTGTACGGAATCCCAGATCGCGACATGGTCGGCGACGAAGATCGTATCGATCCTGGCGCGCTCGGCAGACTGGACGAGATCGCGGTAGAAGTCGAAGTCGAGCACTTCGCGGCCGGGCGCGCGCGGATGGCGCCATGACATACGATGATCGCCCTGCGGGTTGAAGAAAAACGCGCTGAGGATCATGTGGTCGCGTGCCATGCCGGTCTCCTTGCAGAACTGCTCCAAGGGACCGTCGCGACGCCTCGACCGGCTGCGACAATCTCTCCTGAGCGATGAAAGGTAGATTGCGCTCCAGCTTAATTCGAGTAATTTTATAGAGATTGTGCGTTGCGAAAGCGGAAGCGATTGCCCTTGAAGGCCGCGCCGAAAGAAAGTGGTTTCAGCAAGACATGTCGTCATCGGTTCTGAACGTCGAGCAGCTCACCGTCGCCTATGATGGACGCCGGGGATCGCGTCCGGCCGTCAACGGCGTATCGCTCGCCATCGGCGAAGGCGAAGCGCTCGGCCTTGTCGGCGAGTCCGGATCGGGCAAGAGCTCGGTGGCTCTCGCTATTCTGCGCTATCTGCCGCGCAACGCCCGGATCGCCGCGTCGGCGCTCGAATTCCAGGGTCGCGAGATCCGCAGTCTCTCCGGCGAGCAGCTTCGCCGGCTAAGGGGCGATCGCATCGCGGCCGTCTACCAGCATCCAGGTGCGGCACTCAATCCGGCCATGACGATCGGCCGGCAGATCACCGAAACGATCATGCGGCATCGCCCGGTTCGGCAGGACGAAGCACGCACCCGCGCCGCCGAGCTGCTGAGCCGTGTCAGGGTGAGCAATCCGGAACGGGTGCTCGATCTCTATCCGCACGAATTGTCGGGCGGCATGCAGCAGCGCGCCAACATCGCGATTGCCATTGCGCTCGACCCGTCGCTGCTGGTGCTGGACGAGCCGACGACGGCGCTTGACGCCAGCGTCCAGTCCGAGATCGTCGCCATCCTGCAGGACTTGCGCCGCGATCACAAAACCAGCGTTCTGCTGATCAGCCATGACATCAACATGGTCCGCCGGGCCTGCGATCGGGTGGCCGTGATGCAGTCGGGGACTGTCGTCGAAAGCGGCATCGCCAACGATGTCTTCGAGAACCCTGTTCACGCGTACACCAAGGCGCTGATCGCCTCGATCCCGGCGCTCAACTTCACCAAGCGCGACGGCAGGCTGGCCGAGATGCACACAACCGGCCCGTCGAAGCCTGTCCGCAGCGATCAACCGGAAGCCGCGCGTCCGATCGCCGTCGCCTGCAAAGGCATCAGCCACGCCTTCGGCTCCCAGGCCGTCCTGCACGATATCGACCTGGAGATAGCCCAGGGCGAGACGTTCGGGCTGATCGGCGAATCCGGCTCCGGCAAGTCGACATTGGCAAGGATCGTGACTGGCCTCCAGACGCCGGACGCTGGGTCGGTCGAGCTGTTCGGCAGCACTGTCGCGCCGCGCGTCGAGAAAAGAAGCCTGAGCGAACGGCGCGACGTGCAGATGGTGTTCCAGTCACCCGACCGCACGCTCAATCCGCGCCAGCGGATCGGCAGGATCCTCGGCCGTCCGCTGCGGCGGCTCGCCGGCTTTAGCCGCAGCGAGGTGAAGCAGCGTGTCGGCGATCTCCTGGCCTCGGTTCGTCTTGCCGCTACGACCGTCGACCAGAAGCCGAGATCGCTGTCTGGTGGCCAGCGCCAACGGGCGGCGATTGCGCGCGCCTTTGCCGGCGTGCCGAAGCTCGTGGTGTTGGACGAGCCGACCTCTGCGCTCGACGTTTCCGTGCAGGCGACCGTGCTCAATTTGCTCAACGACCTGCAGCGCGACAAGGACACCACCTATCTGTTCATCAGCCACGACCTCAGGGTGGTGCGCTATATGGCCGACAGGATCGGCGTGCTCTATCGCGGCCGGCTGGTCGAGGCGGGGTCATCCGAGCAGATTTTCCGTGGCCCCAACCACCCCTACACGAAGCTGCTTCTGGCCGCCTCCTCGGATGAGACGGCGCCGAGGGCTCCGGCTCAGCTCGACGTCGCGGCACACGATGCCGAAACCTCCGGATGCTCCTTTGCCGCCCGCTGTCCTGTCGCGCTGCCCGATTGCCGAAAGGCGCAACCACCCGTCAGGCAGGCCGGCGACGGTCATCTGATCGCCTGCTGGAGAGACGGCGACGATCTCTGATCGCAAAGCGGGCCAGGCTGACCGACAAGCCTGCATTCGAAGAGATGTCCCCATATTGTGAAGGATTTCGGTGCCGTCCGCGCGCTGGACAATGTCTCGCTCGACGTCATGAGGGCGAGGCTTTTGGCCTGGTGGGTGACAATGGCGCTAGAACCGGCATCGCATCCTCCCATGTCAATTTGTAAGTTTTTGATACAAATTATCGTTTGAAACTTGGGTCAACAGATTCAGAACGCCGAACATTTTGTTACAATGCGCCCCGTTTGACCCTTTCAAATCGCATAAAAAATCTATTAGTATGGCAATCAAACAAATCGCGGAGGAAGACGTGCTGGTGTCGACCGATCTTCGGCCGAATGAAACGCGGGCCCTTGCGGCGCTGTTTCGTGCCGGCGCGTTGAGCCGGGCGGCGCTCGCACGCGATCTCGGCCTGACCCGGTCGACCACCGGCGCCCTGGTGCTGGGACTGATCGAAGCCGGTCTGGCGCGCGAGCGCTCGGATGAAGGGGATGACGAGCAGGACGGCGAGGGCCGGGTCGGCCGCCCCGGAATCCTTGTCGAGATCGAAGGCAATGGCGGCTTCTTCCTTGGCGCCTATATCGGCGTCAACTGGATCGCTGCCGTGGCTGTCGACCTTGCTGGCACGCAGCGTGCCGCAGCATCGAAGGCCTTTGCCGGCCCGGGTAGTACGCCTGCCGCTGCAGTCGCCATCATCGAGGAACTCGTTGGCGATGTCCGATCGCAATTGCCTGAGAGCACGCGCCCCTACGGGCTCAATGTCGCCGTGCCCGGCTTCCCCGCCGCTGATGGCGTCTCATACCATGCCACCATCCTTGGCTGGCACGGGGTCAATCTGGCTGAGCTTTTGGGCAACGCCTTTGGCGACGATTTTCCGATCCTGCTGGAAAACGATGCCAATGCCGTCGCTGTGGCCGAGACATACTGGGCGCAGCCGGGAAAGGACGATGAGGATGCGCTGATCATCCTGATCGAGAACGGCGTCGGCGGCGGCATCATCAATGCCGGCAGGCTGCATCGCGGCCGGCTCGGCGGCGCCGGCGAGATCGGTCATTTGCGCATTGGCGACGAAGGTTTTGTCTTCGACGCCAAGCGCCCGGGCCGGCTGGAATCATATGTCGGCAAGGATGCTTTGCTGGCGCGCTATTTGCACATAAGCGGGCGGCGCGCCGGCGTGGATGAGTTTGTCGCAGCGCTGGCCGGCGGCGATCCGGCAGCCGTCGCCACCGCGCGCGACTGGGCGCTGTGGTTCGGTCGCGGCCTGGCGACGCTTGCCTGCACCTTGCAGCCGGAGCGCATCATTCTCTCCGGCTCGGTCAATGCCATCTATCCCTTTGTCGCCGAACAGGTGGAAGCTTTCCTCTCGGACTTCCTGGCTGAAGGTTATCCCGTTCCCACGGTCGAACTGTCGCGCGTCGGCGCCGACGGTCCGGCATTGGGCGCTGCCTGTCTGCTGCATCAGGCAGCTTTGTCGGGCGATCCGCAATTTCAACTTCGCGGCCTCGCCGCGCGCTAATCAGGAGAGATTCCATGCCTCGCAAAGACGAAAAGCGGCTGCGTGTCGGCGTGCTCGGCTGCGGCCCGATTGCGCAGGCCGCGCATTTCGAATCCTGCACCAAGGCGCGCAACGCCGACCTCTATGCCATCTGCGATGTCGCCGACGATCTGCGCGACAGGATGGCCGCGACCTACGCGCCCGAAAAATCCTATGCCGACTACGGCCAGATGCTGGCCGATCCCGACCTCGATGCCGTCATCATCGCGACCTCGGACACGTTCCACGTCAAGGCCGCCGAACTGGCGCTGGATGCCGGCAAGCACGTGCTGTGCGAGAAGCCGCTGGGCGTTTCGGTCGAGGAAGTCGAAGGCTTGCGGGCCGCACTCGACAAGAGCGGCAAGGTGCTTCAGGTCGGCCATATGAAGCGCTTCGATCCAGGCATCCAGGCGGCAAAGGCCTTCGTAGATAACGAGATGGGCGAGCGTCTGGCATTCAAGGGCTGGTATTGCGACAGCACCCACCGCTACCCGATGACCGATGCGGTGCAGCCGCTCATCATCACCAGCGCCAAGGCACGCAAGCCCTCCGTCAATCCCAAGGCGGATCTGCGCCAGTATTATATGCTGGCGCATGGCAGCCATCTCATCGATACGGCGCGCCATCTGCACGGCCCAATCGAGGCGGTCGAGGCCCGGCTCACCGAGCGCTACGGCGCCTATTGCTGGTTCGTCACCACCATCTTCGCCGACGGGTCGGTCGGCCATCTCGACCTGACGGTTGCCGTGCGCATGGACTGGCACGAAGGGTTTCAGATCTACGGCCAGAACGGCAGCGTTCTCGCGAAGACCTATAACCCGTGGTACTACAAGAGCAGCGAGGTCGACATTTTCCGCGAGGCCGATGGCAGTTGGCACCGCACGCTTGGCGCGGATGGCCACTTCTATCGCCGGCAACTCGAAGGCTTTGCCGATGTCGTGCTGAATGGCGCGCCCATGGTTGGCGCCGGCATCGAGGACGGCATCGCCTCGGTCAGGGGCATGGCGGCCATAGCCCGCTCGGCCGCTGCCGGCGGACGCGCCGTCCGTCTGGCCGATGTCGACGGGGTCGTGTGATGCAGCTTGGGATTTTCGCCAAGACCTTCGCTGCCACCGGCGCCTTGCCGGTTCTGCGCGCGGTCGCGGACGCCGGCTACGCGGCGGCGCAGTTCAACATGGCGTGCCTAGGACTGCCGTCGATGCCGGACAGCATCGAGCCGGATGCGGCCCGGTCCGTCGCTGAGGCGAGCGGCGAGGCCGGCGTTTCGATCGCAGCAGTTTCGGGAACCTACAACATGATCCACCCGGATCGCTCGGTTCGCATCCAGGGACTCGCCCGGCTTGAGGTACTGGCCGAGTCATGCGCCGATATGGGCACCCGTCTGATTACGCTGTGCACCGGCACAAGGGATGCGCAGGATCAGTGGCGCTGGCATCCCGACAATGCAAGTGAGGCGGCATGGAGCGATCTGCGGATGGAGATGGAAGCGGCGATCGCGATTGCCGAGCGCTTCGACATCGAGCTTGGCATCGAACCGGAACTGGCCAATGTCCTCTCCAGCGCCCGGGCCGCACGCCGCCTGCTCGACGAAATGAACAGCAAGCGCCTGCGCATCGTGCTCGATCCGGCCAATCTGTTCGAAGTGGCAGACAGCGCGGAGCGTCATCGCCTCATCGACGAAGCCATCGATCTGCTGGCCGCCGAGATCGGCATGGCCCATGCCAAGGACCGCCATGCCGATGGCAGCTTTGCCGCGGCCGGACAGGGCGTGGTCGACTTCCCGCATTTCATCGGCCGCCTGAAGGCTGCCGGGTTCGACGGCCCCTTGATCACACATGGCCTGACAGAGGCCGAGGCGCCAGGTGTCGGCGCCTTTCTGCGCACCGTACTGGAAGAGAGCGAGCGCGCGTGAAAGAGACCTTCAGCCGCGATGGCGTCGATCTTGCCTACCGGGACGTCGGCGCCGGGCTTCCCGTCATCTTTCAGCACGGCCTAGGCGGCGACGACGCGCAGGTCGCCGACGTGTTTCCCGATCTGCCGGTGACCCGGCGGGTGACGCTCGAATGCCGGGGCCAGGGCGGATCCAGCTACGGGCCGGTCGAGCGGCTTTCGGTTGCGACGTTTGCCGAAGACGTCGAAGCGCTGGCCGACGCTCTCGGCATCGGCTCGGCCGTCGTCGGCGGCATCTCGATGGGTGCCGCACTGGCGCTGCGCCTGGCGGTGCACAAGCCGGCTCGTGTGCGGGCGCTGGTGCTCGCCCGACCAGCCTGGGTGTCAGAGCCTGCACCCGCCAATATGAGGCCCTATGCCGTGGTCGGCGATCTCCTGATGCGCCATTCGCCTGACGCCAGGCGTCTGTTCGATGACAGCGCAGTTGCCGCAGAGCTAGCGAGGCTGGCGCCGGACAATCTCGCCAGCCTGCAAGGCTTCTTCAATTGCCCGGACCCGGTTCTGTTCGGTAGGTTGCTGGTGGCGATCGCGGGCGATGGTCCGGGCGTGAGCGAGGCGGACATCCGCGCTATCGCGGTGCCGACCCTTGTCATCGGCCATGACCATGACCTCGTCCATCGACTGGACGACGCACAGACGCTGGCCGGGCTCATCCCGTCGGCCCGGCTTTGCACCATCACAGCCAAATCGCAGGATCGCGCCGCCTACCGGCGGGAATTCCGCGCCTGTCTTTCGGAGTTCCTGGAAGCGCTGGCGTGACGCATCAAACGATGGACGACACGATCGCCGTGGTCGAGATCGGCGGCACGTCGGTCAAGGTTGGCTTTGCCGACTACGGCATCCCGGTGGATTTTGCCCGCACCTACCCGACCGCGCAACTGCGCCAGGGCGCGCCTGTGGCGGGGTTGGCCGATGCGGTCACCGCAGCCTGCCGCGATGCCGGGCTCAAACCTGCACGGGTCGTTGCGACGGTGCCTGGGTTCATCGACCGCGACTTCGACACGGTGCTGCACACGGCCAACATTCCCGAGCTGAACGGCATCCGGCTGGGTACGGAACTGGCATCGCGGCTCCGCGTTCCCGTGCGGCTCGAACGCGACGTCGTGCTGCAATTGCTGGGTGAAAGCGTCGCCGGCGCAGTGAAGCGGCAAAAGGAGGTGCTGGCGGTCTATCTCGGCACCGGCATCGGTGCGGCCTATCTCGGCAAGGACGGCATTTTCAGGGGTGGCGGCTGGGCGCTCGAGATCGGCCACATGCCGATCTACCGGCCCGACGAAAGCGGTCCGCCAAACCGGGTCGAGACCTATGCCTCAGGGGCAACGCTCGTCGAACTCGCGACAGACTACGATATCCCGGTGGCCGATCTGTTTTCGGCGGCCGGGCAGCCGCCATCGCTGCGCGAATGGCTCGATGAGATCGTCTGGCAGCAGGCGGTGACCATCGCAACGGCAGCAGCCCTGTTTTCCCCGCAGACGATCCTGATCGGCGGCGGTATCGTCGACATGAAGGCCTATCCCCGCAAGGCGCTCAAGCAGCGCATCGCGGAGAGCCTGCCGCATTCGCTTGTTGTAGAGCCTCTGGACATACGCTGGGCGGCCCTGGGCTGGCAGGCGGCGATCCACGGCGCGGTGCTGCTCGGTACGGTATGATCGCCGTGGTTGCTGTCGGCGAAGGATTACTTGATCGTCTTCCCGTCCGCCCCAAACCGGTATGTCTTACCCGGCTCCGGCGTTGCATACAGCGTCGCACCTGGCTCGGCGTCGTAGACACCGAAAATGCGGACCGTGATCAGCCCGGCCTTTTCGCAGTCGAGATAGAGGTTGGTGTCGGCGCCGAGATGTTCGGCATGCACCACCGTTCCCTTCCACGCGCCGGACCTTGGATCCACGGTCAGATGCTCCGGCCGCACGCCGATCGTCTTGGCCGTCTCGCCCAATCTGGCGCCGTCGATGAAATTCATCTTCGGCGAGCCGATAAAGCCGGCGACGAACTCGTTTGCCGGCGAATTGTAGAGCTCCATCGGGCCGCCGATCTGTTCGATCTTTCCCGCATTGAGCACAACGATCTTGTCGGCCAGCGTCATCGCCTCGACCTGGTCGTGGGTGACGTAGATCATCGTCGCCTTCAGCCGGCGATGCAGCTGCGCGATCTCCAGCCGCGTGTTGACGCGAAGCGCTGCGTCCAGGTTCGACAGCGGCTCGTCGAAGAGGAACAGTTTTGGCTCGCGCACCACGGCGCGGCCGATGGCGACGCGCTGGCGCTGGCCGCCCGACAGCTCCGCCGGCCGCCGCTCGAGATAGGGTTCGAGCGACAGCATCGACGAGGCGACGCCGATGCGCCGCTCGATCTCCGGGGCGGGCGTGCCGGCCTGCTTGAGGCCGAGGCCCATATTGTTCTTCACCGTCAGATGCGGGTACAAGGCATAGGTCTGGAACACCATGGCGATGCCGCGTTTTGCCGGCGGCGTGGCGGAGACATCGGCGCCGTCGATCATCACCCTGCCGGAGGTCGAATCCTCCAGCCCGGCGATGACCCTGAGCAAGGTTGACTTGCCGCAGCCAGATGGGCCGACGAAGACGACGAATTCGCCGTCGGTCACTTCGAGGTTGATGCCTTTCAGCACCTCGACCGGCCCGAAGGCCTTCTTCACATTCTCGATTACCAGCGAGCCCACGGCTTCGTCCTTGTTCTAGAGTTTGCCCTACTAGAGCTTAACTGGGGCGCCGCTGCGCACGCTCTGATCGGCGGCAAGGCAGACGGCGAGCGATTTCACCGCGTCGTCCATGTGGCGGGTCAGGTCGATGTCTTCCCGGATCGCCTTCAGCACGAAGGCCTGTTCGAGGTCACAGAGGTCCTGGTGGCCGGGTTCGCCTTCCATGGACAGCATCTCGTCCGGCCTGGCGAACTTGCCGTCCGCGCCGGTCGCCGCACTGTGCAGGCGGATGGTCGAGGTCTTGGTGTGGGTGTCGATGTCGTCCGACTTCACACCTTCCTTCATGACGATCGACACGCAGCCATTGGGCGACATCACGTCCTTCACGAAGAACGCCGTTTCCGAAATCATCGGTCCCCAGGCAGCTTCGTACCAGCCGACCGAACCGTCATCGAACAGCACCTGCAGATGGCCGTAATTGTACATGGTCGGCGCGATTTCCTCGGTCAGCCGCAGCCCCATGCCGCGCACCTCGACCGGCTTGGCGTCGGTGATCTGCAGCATGACGTCGAGATAGTGCACGCCGCAATCGACGATTGGCGAGGTCGTCTGCATCAGTTGTTTATGCGTCTGCCAGGTCGGGCCTGACGATTGCTGGTTGAGGTTCATGCGAAACACGTAAGGGCCGCCGAGCTTGCGCGCCTCAGCGATCAGCCTGACCCAGGACGGGTGGTGGCGCAGGATGTAGCCGATCACCAATTTTCGGCCGTTGGCCTTGGCCGCGGCGACGACGCGCTTGGCGTCCGCCACCGTCGTTGCGAGCGGCTTCTCGACGAAGACGTGGCAGCCGGCCTCGAATGCCTTCACCGCATAGTCGGCATGGCTGTCGGAATAGGTGGCGATGCAGGCGACATCCGGCTTTTCATCGCGCAACGCGTCGTCGAAGGAGCGCCTGATGCCATAGCCCGACAGCCCGTCCGGTAACGGCACGTCGGAGCGGTTGATCAGGGCCGCGATCTCGAAGCCCGGATTAGTGTGGTAGGCCAGCGCATGGCTACGCCCCATGTTACCGAGGCCTGCGACGACGACGCGAAGGGGCGATTTAGAGGTCACCTAACTACTCCAGATGTTCCAGTTGTTCCTTCTGAGAGGGTGTCACCCCACCCGGCGCTTCGCGCCGACCTCCCCATCGAGGGGAGGTAGGACGTTGGCGCGAACACCCTCACTGCCAAAGAAGCTTCTCCGAAAGTCGCCCTTTGGCGGTCGTGAATGAAGCCACGACCTTTTACCTCCCCTTGATGGGGAGGTCGGCGCGCAGCGCCGGGTGGGGTGAAGGCTCCAGCAGAGATTTGTAGGGCTCCGCTCACTTGACGGCTCCGGATGTGATGCCGCGGATCAGCTGCCGCGAGAAGATGACGTAGAAGGTCAGCACCGGCATGATCGCCAGCGAGAGTGCGGCCAGGATGGCGTTCCAGTTGGTGACGAACTGGCCGAGGAACAACTGCGCGCCGAGCGTCACCGTCTTGGTCTCTTCCGACGGCGCCAGGATCAGCGGGAACCACAGATCGTTCCAGATCGGGATCATGGTGAAGACGGCGACCGTCGCCATCGACGGCCGCACCAGCGGCAGCACCAGCCGGAAGAAGATCGTGTATTCCGACAGGCCGTCGATGCGGCCGGCATTCTTCAGATCGTCGGACACCTGCTTCATGAATTCCGACAGGATGAAGACGGCCAGCGGCAGCCCCTGCGCGGTGTAGACCAGGATCAGCGCCGTCAGCGTGTTGACCAGCCCGCTCGCCACCATCAATTGCAGGATGGCGACGGTGCCGAGCCGGATCGGGATCATGATGCCGAGCGCGAGGTAAAGCCCCATCAGCGTGTTGCCGCGGAAGCGGTATTCCGAGAGCGCGAACGCCGCCATCGCGCCGAACAGAAGCACGAAGAACAGCGAGGCGACGGTGACGACCAGGCTGTTCTGGAAATAATGGATGAAGTCGCCCTGGCCGATCACCGTGGTGTAGCCGATCAGGTCGAAGGTTTTTGGCGTCGGCGGCGTCAGCGGCTCGCTGAAGATGCCGGCGCGAGATTTGAACGAGTTCATGATGACCAGGATCACCGGAAACAGCGCGATCGCCGTGTAGGTCAACAGGATCGCGTGGGCGCCGATGGTGCGGGGCAGCGAACGGGTGGCGGTGCTCATTGGAAGGTCTCCTGACGAGCGATGACTGTTGAGGTCGGCACCAAGGCACCCCCCTCTGTCCTGCCGGACATCTCCCCCGCAAGGGGGGAGATCAGATGCCGCGACTGCTTTCGCCAATCGCCAACGTTGCAAGACGAGCGGCAAGGCCAGAGCTGCCAATCTCCCCCCTTGCGGGGGAGATGGCCGGCAGGCCAGAGGGGGGTGTTCAAGCTCGACATCTCGCCCCTCAGAACTGGTAGCGACGCAGGCGCGTCTGGACGAGGAACAGGTAGACGCAGACGCCGCCGAGGATGATCAGGAACATCATCGTGGCGATCGCCGCGCCCATATTGGGATCGCCGGTCTGCAACTGAAAGCCGAAGAAGGCGCGGTAGAGGAAAGTGCCCAGAATATCGGTCGAATAGTTCGGGCCGGCGAGCGCCCCTTGCGCGGTGTAGATCAGGTCGAAGGCGTTGAAATTGCCGACGAAGGTCAGGATCGAGATGATGCCGATCGACGGCAGGATCAGCGGCAGCTTGATCTTCCAGAACTGCGACATGCCGGTGATGCCGTCACATTCGGCCGCCTCGATCACCTCTTCGGGGATCGACAAAAGGGCTGCATAGATCAGCATCATCGGGATGCCGACGAACTGCCACACCGAGATCAGGCTGAGCGCGGTCAGGGCATATTGTTCTTTGCCGAGCCACGGCGTGAACAGGCTTTTCAGGCCGACCAGATCCATCAGATGCGGCGCCACGCCCCACAACGGCGACAGGATCAGTTTCCAGGCGAAACCGACGATGACGAAGGACAGGATGGTCGGCACGAAGATCGCGGTGCGGTAGAAGGCGGCGAATCTCAGCCTCGGGCTGGACAGCAATGCCGCCAGCATGACACCGATCGGGTTCTGCACCACCATGTGGATGATGAAGAACCAGGTATTGTTCCGCAGCGCGTTCCAGAAGCCGACCGACCAGTTGGGGTCGCCGAACAACGTACGGAAATTGGTGAAACTGACGAACACCTGATGCTGATCGACATTGCGGAACAGCGACAGCTGCAGCGTGCCGGCGAGCGGCAGGATCATGATCGCCGTATAGACCAGCAGCGCCGGCGCCAGGAAGACGCCGATATGCCAGCGGAACGGTCGTTTCGGTCGTGTTTGTGCGGCCATGAGTGCGGTCCCCGCCGATCAGGTTTAGCAATGCCTTCGACGGCAGCGCTGCCCCTCACCCTTACCCTCTCCCCGTGAAGGACGGGGAGAAGGGGCGCCTGCGTTTCGGCTGATCCTTCTCCCCGTCACTATACGGGGAGAAGGTGCCGGCAGGCGGATGAGGGGCGGCGCCGTCGTTCGTAGTCGATGATGCTATCGAAAAACGCAGGGCCGTCCACTTGGGGCCCTGTCTGTCTCTGAGCTTACTTGCCCGGCTTGTACCAGCTGTCGAGGCCGTCCTGCAGCTTCTTGGCCGCAGCTTCCGGCGTGTCGGTGCCGTTGATGACGTTGGCCGATTCAACCCACGTCTCGTTTTCGAGGTTCGGCGTGCCGCGCGACAGGATCTGGTAGGTCGAGCGGATCGTCGACTTGCACTTGTCGCGCCAGGAGACGAATTCCTGCGCCAGCGGGTCTTCCATCTTCACCGGGGTGGAATTTAGGCTGAAGAAGCCCGGCAAAGCGTTGGCGTAGATGGTGGCGAAGTCCGGCGAGGCGACCCAGGACAGGAAGGTCTTGGCCGCGTCGGCATTCTTCGACGCCGCATTCAGGCCCATGCCGATATCGGTATGGTCGGAGATGTAGCAGGTGTCGCCGGCCTTCTCGACCGGCGGCGGGAAGGCGCCCATCTTGAACTGCGCCTGGGTGTTGAACAGGCCGATCTCCCACGATCCCGCCGGGTAGATGGCGGCGCGGCCAAGCGTGAACAGGTTCTGGCTGTCCGGATAGGTCTGGGCCTCGAAGCCGTCGCCGAGATAAGGCTTCCACTTGGCCAGTTCCTCATAGGGAGCAACCCAGTCCTTGTCGGTCAGCTTCTGGTCGCCCTTGATCAGCGCTGCGCGGCCCTCTTCGCCCTTCCAGTAGTTCGGACCGATGTTCTGATAGCCCATGGTCGCGGCTTCCCAGAGGTCCTTGGTGCCCATAGCCATCGGGATGTAGGTGCCGTCGGCCTTGATCTTGTCGAGCGCGGCGAAGAACTCGTCACGCGTCGTCGGCACCTTGAGGCCGAGCTTGTCGAAGGCGTCCTTGTTGTAGATGAAGCCGTGAATGACCGAGGCCATCGGGACGCAGAAGCTCGCCTTGCCATCGTCGGTCTGCCATGCCGCCTTGGCGACCGGTGAGAAGTTCTCCATGCCGGGCAGCGAAGACAGATCGGCAAGGTTGCCCTTCTTGAACAGTTCGAGCGATTTGTCGAACGGGCGGCAGGTGATCAGGTCGCCAGCCGAGCCGGCGGCGAGCTTGGCGCCGAGTGCGGCGTCATACTCGGTCGGCGCCGACGGTGCGAACACCACTTTGATGCCCGGGTTCTTGGCCTCAAAAGCCGGGATCAGCTTGTCCTTCCAGATGGCAAGGTCGTCGCCGCGCCAGCTTTCGATATTGAGCGTTACGTCATCGGCGTGAGCCAACCCGGCGGTGCCGAGAATGCTGGTGCCGAGAAGCAGTGCCGTCAGTAATCTCGTTGTCATGCTAGTCTCCCTGTTGACCTTTTTCAGGTTCGGTTTTGAGAACAGGGGCCTTCGCGCCCTTGTTCCCCTCGATCGCGGAAAGGGCCGGCCGCAGCTTCTGGCCGGTCCCTTCCAGTATCTTCTCGGCCGCAACGGCGTTGGCAGCGCCGGCGGCGAGCAGAATGGCTGTCTTGACGACGCCGCCGCTCGCTTCGAGCAGCCGCACGGCGTCTTGCCGGTCGCGGCCGCTGATAGCGGCGACGATGCGAGCCGCGCGGTCGCGCAGCTTGATGTTGTCGGCGGTGAGATTGACCATGTAGCCGTCATGGACATGGCCGAGATGGATGGCGGTAAGCGTCGACAGCATGTTGAGCGCGATCTTCTGGGCAGTGCCGGCGCCCATGCGCGTCGAGCCGGCAATCACCTCCGGTGGCGTCTCGAGCAGGATGGCGACGTCGGCCAGCCTGAGCAGGGGCGTGTCCTTGTTGTTGGCAATGGCGATGGTTGCCGCGCCCCGGCTGCGCGCATCCTTCAGCGCCTGCACCGCATAGGGCGTCGAGCCGCTGGCCGAAATCGCGATCAGGCAGTCGCCCTTGCCGATGCCGGCGCCGGCAATTGCCGTCGAGGCTTCGTCGGTGTCGTCTTCCGGTCCGCCGGCCAGGGTCTTGAAAGCGTCGTCGCCACCGGCGATGAGGATGGCGATGCGTTCGCGCTTGATGCCGAAGGTGCCGGGCAACTCCAGCGCGTCAGCCAGCGCCATCAGGCCGGAGCTGCCGGCCGCAGCATAGGCGAGCTTGCCGCCGCCGTTCAGCCGCCCGGCGATGATTTCGGCTGCGGCGGCGATGGCGGGAATGGCGTCGCGCACAGCCTTGGCGGCCTCGATCTGCGCATTGACCAAAGAAGAAAGGATGGCGTCCGGGGCCTGGATGTCCAGTCCCTCGGCATTGCTGTGAAGCGCTTCGGTGCGCGGTTCGGCCATCCCTGTCCCTCCGATGGAAGAACAATACCAAAAAAATACCACTTGTCCACACGCATTAACGAATTGCGAACTGGAAATCGTTGAGCCGGCGAAATTCCCGGGTTTTTCAACCTGATACGCCTTAATCTTTTTGAAACGGAATTAATCCCTTGGCTATTGGTATTTTATTGGTATTATCCGCCCGGAGGAGACATCGCGTGAAATTCGTGCTCGGTATCGACGGCGGCGGCACCAGCTGCAGGGCAGCCCTTGCGACAGGCGATGGCGTTGTCATTGGCCGTGCCAAAAGCGGCGCCGCCAACATCCGCACCGATCTCACCGGCGCTCGCACCCACATCGTCGAGGCTGCTCGTCAGGCCTTCATCGCCGCCGGGCAAGATCCGGACCTGATCCCGCAGACACCAGCCATTCTCGGCCTTGCCGGCGCCAATGTCGGCACCTACCGCCAGCAGCTTGAAGCAATCCTCCCGTTCAGCATCAGCCGCGTCGAGACGGACGCCGAGATCGCGCTCGAAGGGGCAGTCGGCTCTGGTGACGGCGCCATGGCCATCCTCGGCACCGGCACCGCCTATATGGCGCGCAAGGGCGGCACGTCGCGCGCCATCGGCGGCTGGGGCTTTCAGGTCGGTGATCAAGGCAGCGGCGCCCGGATCGGCCGCGACCTGCTGGAGCAGACGCTGCTCGCCCATGACGGCGTCCGGCCGCGCTCAGTCCTGACCGACAGCATGATGGGCATTTTCCGCAACAATCCCGAAGACGTGGTCGAGTTCACCACCAATGCCAAGCCCGGCGATTTCGGCGGCTTCGCGCCCAAGGTTTTCGAGCATGCCGAGAAGGGCGACAGCGTCGCCAACTGGATCGTGGACAAGTCGGTTGCCGATGTCGAGGAGTCGCTCCACGCGCTCGACCTCTCTGATGACGCCCCGCTCTGCCTGCTCGGCGGGCTGGCGCCGCTCTATGGGCCGCGCCTTTCCCAGCGCTACCAGGCGCTGGTGAAAGCGCCGCTCGACGATGCGCTGGGCGGCGCCGTGCAGATGGCGGCCCGCATCTTCGCCAAAGCGGAGGCGACGCGATGAGCGACGCCGCCGACCAGATCTTCGCCACGCTGAAGCAGTCGTCGCAGAGCGGCGCCCCGCTCTATCTGCAGCTCAGGAAAAGCATCGAGGACGCCGTCAATCGCGGCCTGATCGGGCCGGGCGATGCGCTGCCTTCCGAGCGCGACATCGCCACCAAGGCCGACATTTCGCGCGTCACCGTGCGCAAGGCGGTGCAGGATCTGGTCAAGGGCGGCATCCTCGTGCAGCGCCACGGCTCCGGCACCTTCGTCGCGCCGCGCATGGAGCGCGTCGAGCAGTCGCTCTCCAGGCTCACTTCATTTACCGAGGACATGGCAAGGCGCGGCATGGCGGTGCGTTCAGCCTGGCTCGATCGCGACCTCTACCCGCCCTCGCCCGACGAGATGATGGTGCTCGGCCTGTCGTCGAACGAGCTGGTGGCGCGCGTGGCGCGCCTGCGCATCGCAAACGACACGCCGCTGGCCATCGAGCGCGCCTCGTTGTCGGCCAGCGTGCTGCCGGATCCGGCCGGGATAGGCTCGTCACTCTATGCGGCGCTGCAACTGACCGGTAACCGGCCGGTGCGGGCGGTGCAGCGCATATCGGCCGCCAATCTCGGCGACGCCGATGCGCGTCTGCTCGAAGTGCCATCCGGCATTGCCGGCCTGCACATCGAACGCATTTCCTATCTCGCGAGCGGCAAGGTGATCGAGTTCACCCGCTCCATCTACCGCGGCGATGCCTATGATTTCGTCGCCGAATTGCGCCTGACAGGGCCGAGCGAAGAGGGCCGACCATGATCCCCAAGACCACCCATATGCGGCGCGAGATCGACGAAATTCCGCAAGCCGTCGCTCGCCTGCTCGATGGCTCGGCGGCGGTGCTGACCGAGGCCGGACGCGGCATTCGCGAGCGCGATCCGAGCTTCGTCGTTACCGTCGCGCGCGGTTCGTCCGACCATGCCGCCACCTTCATGAAATATGCCGTCGAACTGACCGCCGGCCTGGCCGTCGCTTCGGTCGGTCCATCGGTCGCCTCGATCTACGGCGCCAAGCTCAAGCTCGCCGGTTCGGCTTGCCTCGCCATCTCGCAATCCGGCAAAAGCCCTGATATCGTCGCCATGGCCGAGACGGCACGAGCCGGCGGTGCGCTCACCGTCGCCATCACCAACACCGCCGATTCGCCGCTGGCGCGGGCTTCGGATTTTGCCATCGACATTCTGGCCGGCCCCGAGCGCAGCGTCGCGGCGACCAAGACATTCGTCAATTCGGCGGTCGCCGGCCTGGCGCTGATGGCGCATTGCACCGGCGACGACAGACTGCTGGCCGCCCTTGCCCGCCTGCCCGAGCATTTCAGCAAGGCGATCGCCTGCGACTGGATGGCGCTGGCCGGCGCATTGGAGACACCGCAATCGCTGTTCATCCTGGGACGTGGCCCGTCGGCGGCGATGGCCAACGAGGCGGCGCTGAAATTCAAGGAGACCTGCGGCATGCATGCAGAGGCCTATAGCGCCGCCGAAGTCATGCACGGCCCGCTGGCCCTGGTCGGGCCAGGCTTCCCGGTGCTGGCGCTCGCCGCCCGCGATGCCTCCGAGCCGTCCGTGGCAGAGGCTGCCGACAACCTTGCCGGCAAGGGTGCAGCAGTTTTTGTAACCTCGGACAAAGCCAAGAGCGCGGCGCGGCTGCCGCATGTCGCCACCGGTCATCCCTTGACTGACCCGCTGACGCTGATCGTCTCCTTCTACGGCTTCGTCGAAGCCTTCGCCCGCCATCGCGGCCTCGATCCGGATGTACCGCGCAATCTGCGCAAGGTGACGGAAACCGTATGAGCGACCGTTTTGCCCTGACTGGCGCCCGAATTTTCGATGGCGACGACTGGCATGACAACGCCGCCCTTGTCGTGCACGGCGATGTGGTCGAAGGCATTCATCCCGTCGGCGCCATTCCGTCGGGCGTTGCCCGCATCGACGCCGGGGGCGGCATGCTGGTGCCGGGTTTTGTCGACCTGCAGGTCAATGGCGGCGGCGGCGTCATGCTCAACGACCATCCCGATGTCGCCTCGCTGGCAACAATCTGCCGGGCGCATGCGCCGTTCGGCACGACCGCACTGCTGCCGACGCTGATCACAGATACGCCTGACATCACCGCCGCGGCCATTGCCGCCGGCACCGGGGCGGCACGGCAAAAACTGCCGGGATTTCTCGGCCTGCATCTCGAAGGGCCGCATCTCTCCGTCGCCCGTAAGGGCGCGCATGAACCGGCGCTGATCCGGCCGATGACGGATGCGGATGAAGCGGCGCTGGTCGCGGCACGCAAAAACCTGCCGGTGCTGCTGACGACGATAGCGCCTGAATCCGTCGAGCCTGCCCGCGTTGCGGCCTTGGCCAAGGCCGGTGTGATTGTCAGCCTCGGCCATTCCGACACCGGCTACGCCACGGCCAGAGCCTTTGCCGATGCCGGCGCCAGCGTGGTCACACATCTGTTCAACGCCATGAGCCAGATCGGCAACCGTGAGCCGGGGCTGGCGGGTGCGGCCATCGACATAGGCAGTCTGTCGGCCGGGATCATCGCCGACGGCATCCATGTCGATCCCGCCACCATGGCAATCGCGCTGCGCGCCAAGCAGGGGCCGGGCAGGATCGTGCTGGTCACCGACGCCATGGCGACGATCGGCACCGACATGACGTCGTTCACCCTTAACGGCCGCATCATCTATCGCAAGGATGGCAGTCTGCGGCTGGCCGACGGCACGCTGGCCGGCGCCGATCTCGATATGATCTCGGCCGTCCGCTACATGCACAGGATCGTCGGGCTGGACCTGTCGGAAGCGTTGCGCATGGCCTCGCTCTATCCGGCGCAGGCGGTCGGCCAGGCCCACCGGCTCGGCCGCTTCGCCAATGGCACGGCTGCCGATATCGTCGCTCTGTCGGACGCCCTCGACGTCAACGGCGTCTGGATCGGCGGCGACAAGGTTTTTGCAGGCGCGGACAGTCCGCGCTAAAGTCCACCCATGCATGATGTCGACTGCGTTGTCGCCGGAGCCGGTGTTGTCGGCCTCGCCATTGCCCGCGCGCTGGCGCTGTCGGGCCGCGAGGTGCTGGTGGTCGAGAAGGCCGCAGCCATCGGCACGGGCACCAGTTCGCGCAATTCGGAAGTCATCCATGCCGGGCTTCATTATACGCCGGGCAGCCTGAAGGCCCGTCTCTGCGTCAACGGCCGCGAGCGTCTCTATGCCTATTGCCGCGAGCACGACGTCGCCCATCATCGCACCGGCAAACTGATCGTTGCCGTCCAACCCGAGCAGTTGGACAAACTGCAGGCGATCCAGATCAACGCGGCGCAATGCGGAGTCGGTGACCTCAAGCTTTTGACGCGCGCAGAGGCTGAAAGCCTGGAACCGGCGCTGAGCTGCGCCGGCGCGCTGCTGTCGCCGTCAACCGGCATCGTCGACAGCCAGGCGCTGATGCTGTCATTGCGTGGAGACGCGGAAGCGGCCGGCGCATCTTTCGCCTTGCTCACCGTTGTCTCAGGCGCGAGCATCGAAGCCGACGGCATCCGGATCGACACGCGCGACGCCGATGGCGAGGGTTTCACCTTGAAGACCGGCGCCTTCATCAACGCCGCCGGCCTCGACGCGCAGGCGCTCGCCGGCCGCATCGAAGGCCTCCCGCAAGACCGTGTTCCGCCGCTGTGGCTGGCGCGCGGCAATTATTTCGCGCTTTCCGGCCGCTCGCCCTTTTCGCGGCTGATCTATCCGGTGCCGGTCCATGGCGGCCTCGGCGTGCATCTGACCCTCGACATGTCGGGGAGCGCGCGCTTTGGCCCGGATGTCGAATGGATCGATCGCGTCGACTATACCGTCGATCCCGCACGAGGCGCTGCCTTCTACGACGAAATCAGGCGCTACTGGTCCGGCCTGGCGGACGGCGCCTTGCAACCGGCCTATGCCGGCGTCAGGCCGAAACTGTCCGGTCCGGGCCAGCCGCCCGCCGACTTCGTCATCCAGGGACCGGCTGACCACGGGGGCGGTCAGATCGTCAATCTGTTCGGCATCGAGAGCCCTGGCCTTACCGCCAGCCTCGCCATGGCAGAGCATGTCGTTGGGCTTTTATATCCGCAATGACGGACGTTTCCTGAAACGTCGGGCAGGCGCATACCATGAAACCTTTTGATATGGAGGTCGTTGTCGGGGCATATGTCCGAGGCAAAACCCAAATCGGAACCGACCGACGGTGTCGGAGCGCGCGATGCCACGAAGTCGCGCCGGGAAAAGCCGTCACGGCAAACGCGCGGAGATGGACCGCGCGAGGACACGCCGCGCGAGAAAAAAGCATCGACAGTGGAAGCCGCCTCCGAGCCCGTTGGCGAGGCTGCGCCGCCGCCGGATGCCGTCGAACCCGATCCCAAGCTGACGCCTGAGCAGGCCGAGCAGGCGCGCAAGAAATATCTGCTGCGGCGTTTCTGGATCAGCGGGCGCGGCTATTGGGGGAGGCATGGCGACAAGCTCGCCTGGCCTTTGACGATCGGAGTGCTGCTGCTGATCTGCATCAACATCGGTTTCCAGTATGGCATCAATGTCTGGAACCGCTCGATGTTCGATGCCCTCGAGCAGCGCAACGCCCGCACGGTCTATCTCCTCAGCGCCGTATTCGTGCCGCTGGTGATCTGCAGCGGCAGCCTTGTCGTCGCGCAGGTCTACCTGCGCATGACGATCCAGCGCCGCTGGCGTTCCTGGCTGACCACCGGGGTGGTCGCGCGCTGGCTGGCAAACGGCCGCTACTACCAGCTGAACCTCGTGGGCGGCGACCACCAGAACCCCGAGGCCCGCATGACCGAGGACCTGCGCATCGCCACCGAGTCGCCGGTCGATTTCACCGCCGGCGTCCTCAACGCGTTCCTGTCGGCCTCGACCTTTATCGTCGTGCTGTGGACCATCGGCGGCGCGCTCACCCTGCCGATCGGCGGCGAGAGCATCACCATTCCCGGCTTTCTGGTCATCACCGCGATCATCTATGCCGCCATCACCTCGACCTCGATGGTGGTCATCGGCCGCGATTTCGTCCAGCTCTCCGAGCGGAAGAACCAGGCGGAGGCCGAACTGCGTTACACGCTGACGCGCGTGCGCGAAAACGGCGAGAGCATCGCCTTGCTGGGAGGCGAGGACGAGGAGCGCAGCGGCATCGACAGAAATTTCGGCCACGTGCTGAGGCAATGGGCTCTGCTGACCGGACAGCACATGCGCACGGCGGCGGTGTCGCAGGGATCGAGCCTGTTTGCGCCGGTCGTGCCGATCCTTTTGTGCGCGCCAAAATTCCTCGAAGGCTCGATGACGCTTGGCGAGGTGATGCAGGCGGCGTCTGCCTTTGGCATCGTGCAAGGCGCGTTCGGCTGGCTGGTCGACAACTATCCGCGCCTCGCCGACTGGAACGCCTCCGCGCGGCGCATTGCCTCGCTGATGATGTCGCTAGACGGGCTCGAGCGCGCCGAGCAGAGCGATGCGCTCGGACGCATCAACCGAGGCGAAGCCGAAGACGGCGCCATCCTCAGCCTCGACAATCTTTCCGTGACACTCGACGACGGCACCTCCGTGGTCAAGGAAACCGAGGTCGTGATCGAGCCGGGCGAGCGGGTGCTGGTTTCAGGCGAATCCGGTTCAGGCAAGTCGACGCTGGTGCGGGCCGTCGCGGGCCTGTGGCCATGGGGCGGCGGCAGCGTCAATTTCCACACCGACAGGCGCCTGTTCATGCTGCCGCAACGCCCCTACATCCCTTCCGGAACGCTTCGCCGCGCGGTCGCCTATCCCGCGGCGGCGGACAAGTGGACCATCAAGCAAATCAAGGCTGCCCTCGACAAGGTGGGGCTTGGCTATCTCACCGGCAGGATCAAGGAAGAGGCGCCATGGGACCAGACGCTGTCGGGCGGCGAAAAGCAACGCCTCGCCTTCGCGCGCCTGCTGCTGCATCGCCCCGATATCGTGGTGCTGGATGAAGCGACTTCGGCGCTCGACGAGAAGAGCCAGGACACGATGATGTTGACGGTGATCCGCGAACTGCCTGACGTCACCATCATCAGCGTGGCGCATCGTGCGGAGCTCGAAGCCTTCCACAGCCGCAAGATCACCCTGGAGCGGCGCGAGGGCGGCGCCAAGCTCGTCAGCGACGTCGACCTCATCCCGCGCAAGCGCAAACGCAGCCTGCTGAACCGCGCTTTGTGGGGTTCCAGCACTCGGGTGAAAAAGCCGCGCAGGTAAAAGGCGCCACTGCCGAACCGCGAACAGATGTCCAGGCGAAGCGCTTGGGCAAAGACATTAGCCGGCTATGGATTAGCCGTAGAGACCCTTGTAGGTCTCGCGCAGCAGGTTCTTCTGCACCTTGCCCATCGTGTTGCGCGGCAGCTCATCGACGAAGATCACCTGCTTCGGGTGCTTGTATTTGGCCAGCTGGCCGGCAATGGCGCCAACGATCTCGGCCCCGGTGATCTGCGATGCCGGCGCCCGCACCACGACAGCGGTGACGCCTTCGCCGAAATCGGGATGGGCAATTCCGATGACGGCACTTTCCAAGACGCCGGCAACGGCGTCGATCTCGCTCTCGATCTCTTTGGGATAGATGTTGTAGCCGCCGGAGATAATGAGATCCTTGCCGCGGCCGACGATGTGGACGTAGCCGTCCGCGTCGATGATGCCGAGGTCGCCGGTGATGAAGAAGCCGTCCTTGCGAAACTCCGCCTTGGTTTTTTCCGGCATGCGCCAATAGCCGGAAAAGACATTCGGACCTTTGACCTCGATCATGCCGACTTCACCCTGGCCAAGCGCATCGCCGCTGTCAGGGTCGGCGATGCGCAGCGAAACGCCGGGCAGCGGGAAGCCGACCGTGCCGGCCCGACGCTCGCCCTCATAGGGGTTCGACGTGTTCATGTTGGTCTCGGTCATGCCGTAGCGCTCGAGAATGGCGTGGCCGGTGCGCTCGCGCCAGGCCTTGTGCGTTTCGGCGAGCAGCGGCGCCGAGCCGGAAACGAACAGGCGGATGTTCTTCGCCGCCTGGGCATCCAGCCCGTCCTGCTGCAGGAGCCTGGTATAGAAGGTCGGCACCCCCATCATCACTGTCGCGCGGGGCAAGAGCGAGACGATGCGGCCGGCGTCGAATTTCCGCTCGAACAGCATCGAGGCGCCGGCCATCAGGGTGACGTTGGTGGCGACGAACAAGCCGTGCGTATGGAAGATCGGCAACGCGTGGATCAGCACGTCATCCCCGGTGAAACGCCATTGCTCGACCAGCACGCGCGCATTGGAGGCCAGGTTTTCATGGCTGAGCATGGCGCCCTTGGAGCGTCCGGTGGTGCCGGATGTGTAAAGGATTGCGGCCAGATCGTCCGGCCCGCGCGCCACGGCGTCGAAATCCGTGGGCTGTTGTGCCGCCAGTGCGGTCAGCGAGCCCTCACCATTGCTGCCAAGCGTGACGGTGGCAGCACCCGACGCCTGCGCCAACGGCGCGATAGCGCCGGCGCGGGCCGGGTCGCAGACGACCAGCCGCGGCTCGGCATCCCCGAAGAAATAGCCGAGTTCGGCCAGCGTGTAGGCGGTGTTGAGCGGCAGGAAGACCGCGCCGGCGCGCAGGCAGGCGAGGTAAAGGAAAATGCATTCGGGGCTTTTTTCGACCTGCACGGCAACGCGGTCGCCAGGCTCGACGCCGAAATGCCTCAGCGCATGTGCCAGCTGTGCCGATTGCGCCAGCATGTCGCGATAGGCGATCGCGCGTCCGTCATCGGTCGCCATCAGGATGCGCTCGGAGGCTGAAATCCGGCTGCGGAACGCGTCGAACAGGTGATTGGTCATGCGCCTTCCCTAGAGCATGATGCCGAAAAGTGTGAAGCGGTTTTCGGAGGACATGCTCTACCCTTTGATTTAGCCGGATGATTTCAGGTCGATTCGGCCTGAAATCATCCGGCTCTAGCGCATGGCCTTGGAACAAAGGAAACGATTTCGCCTCCGTCCGGCAAAAACGTGAAATCGGGTTTGCCGCCGATCAGATGAAGGCAAGCGGACTTGGATAGCGGGCGATTTTGGATAGCGGGCGGATTTTGGATAGCGGACCGGAAGCGCTTCTATCTGCGGCTGCGCAGCGCCTTGGTGGCGCTCACGCGTGGATCGCCGCTGTCGTTGAAGCGCTCCATGCACATGGCTGCCGTCAGACGGTAGTGGTTGAGGAGGGCTTCAACGGCGCCGTCCGCATCGCCATCCACCGTGCGCTCCGCAATCAGCCGATGTTCACTGATTTCGTCGCGCTCGCTGCCGTCCTGGGAGATCAGCCGGTAACGGGAGGCCTGATCCGAAAGCTGGTCGCAAAAGCCGGTCAGCCAATGCGAGCGGCAGCCTGCGATCAGTGCCCGATGGAAGGCGCGGTGCAGCTTTTCCCATTCCGGATTGTTCGAGGACGGATCCTCCGGCAAGCGGCGCGGGGCACGCGCCAGGCGATGCAAGGCCAGCACGAGCTGCTCTTCCCATTCGCCGGTGCGGTTGGCAATGGATTCACGCAGCGCCCGCTCTTCCAGCCAGCAGCGGGTGCGCGTCAATTCCTCGAGTTCTGGGGCGCTGACCGGCATGATGAAGAAACCGCGCTGGTCGTGGCGGCCGAGCAGGCCTTCCGAAGCAAGTCGGTTGAGGGCCTCGCGAACCGGTGAGGCGCCGGCGCCGTAACGGGAAACCACCCATTCGACACGAAGCTTGCTTTCACTTTCAAACACGCCGCGCAGGAGATCGTCGCGAAGCTGTTGATAGACCGTACTAGCGAGTGTGCTCTTGGGTCCCGCGCCTTCGCTCACATCGGCAGATCCGTAGGTCAATACGACTCCTGTAGCTCTCCCATGCTCCGCTAGCCCGTTCGCGAAGCAAACGATTTCCCCTGTAAATTTACTGTAACTCCTAAGACATCCGCCCCTCAAGCGAAAGATCACGATATTCGACTTAAAGAGGAAGGTTGACCGCATCTTATCCGCCGGAAGTAACTAAAATCGTGAAAAACTTGTTCTTCTGAAGAAAGTTTGTCTGCCAGCATGGCAGGTGCCCTCGAGAAACAGCTTCGAGATCCCGAATACGGATAATTTTTTCTTAACGCGCGTCATGCCGCCGGATTGACCTCTCCCCGCATGCAGATCCCTTCGGCAGTTATCCACTAGATTTATGGGCCAAAACTAGTGCCGGATGCCGCGATCCTGTCGCTTGCCGCGATGCCCTTGCGGCTGCCACCCGTTGACGGCTTTTTGGGAGATCGAAGGATCAGGCAGGGAGATCAGGCCGAGGAGAACCTACCAGCCGGGAACTTGCCCTGGAACTGATGTCAGCCGGCAGCCCGGTCGGCCGCGGTTCGGATGGCTTCTATATTGGCCCGGTAGGCTTCGACGCTGCCGCCCTTGAAGATGGCGGCGCCTGCCACCAGCACATCGGCGCCGGCTGATGTGACCAGGGGGGCGGTTTCCGGCGACACGCCGCCGTCGACCTCGATGCGAATCGGCCGGTTGCCGATCAGCGCTTTCACCCGCTTGACCTTGTCGACCATGGCCGGGATGAAGGCCTGGCCGCCAAAGCCCGGATTGACGGTCATGATCAGGATCAGGTCGAGCCGGTCGAGCACATATTCGATCGCACTTTCCGGCGTCGCCGGATTGAGCGATACGCCGGCCTTCTTGCCGAGACCCTTGATGGTCTGAAGCGAGCGGTCGAGATGCGGTCCGGCCTCGGCATGCACGGTCATGCCGTCGCAGCCGGCATCGGCAAAGGCGGCCAGATAAGGATCGGCCGGCGCAATCATCAAATGGCAGTCGAAAAAGGCCTTGGTGCGGTTGCGGATGGCCTTGATCACCGGCGGGCCGAAGGTGATGTTGGGCACGAAATGCCCGTCCATCACGTCGAGATGGATCCAGTCGGCGCCGGCCGCCGTCACCGCCTCGACCTCGTCGCCGAGCTTCGAGAAATTCGACGCCAGCACCGATGGCGCGATCAGGGTCTTCCTGCTCATGATGCGGCCCCTTTGGGCGCCCTGTTTGCGGGCGCGGCCTTGACGACTGCTAGAGCAATTCCAAGAAAAGTGGGAACGGCTTTCCGTCCGGAATTGCGTGAAAACAAAGAGATAGAGCGGTTCGGCTTTTCCACCAAACGATGAACTGCTCTAGACCATGATCCCGGAAAGGGAAAGTCGGTATTTGCTGCGCCCGGCAGCGGGTTCGGCGAATACCTGGCCGCCCGATCGCCGCAGCGCGCCCAAGGAAAAACCCCGCCGGATCGCTCCGGCGGGGTTCTGAATTTTGACTCGTATCCAGATCCTATGGCTTGAAGTTGGCCGCCGGATCCCTTTGCGGCTGTACCTGCGTCTGCGGCGTGCGCTTCGGTATGAACTGCTGAAGGACACCTGGATTGAGCAACAGGGTCGGATCGAGCGACGGCTGCTGCCGGATCGCCCTGCAGTTCGGGAACCGACCAACCGTGCCTTCGGGGCAGCGCCGCTTGATGATCGGCACGCACTGGCCGCCGACCATCTGCGAGCCCGGGGCGCAGTCTCCCACCTGCGGCCTCGGCTTGCGGCATGCGCCGTCGATCACCTGGGTGCCGCGCGGGCAAACACACTCGCCGCGCTTGTTGTGCACCTGGCCGCGTATGTCGCACTGTTCCAGCACAGGCTTCTTCTGCCGGCAGGCATTGCCTTGCACCTCGGTACCCCGCGGGCAGACACAATTGCCGTTGGCGTCGTGGACCTGGCCGCGGATCGAGCACTGCTCGGGCTTCGGCCGGATCGGCCGGCAGACCTTGCCCCTGACTTCTGTGCCGTCCGGGCAGACGCAATCGCCATTGGCGTTTTGGATCTGACCACGGATCGAGCATTGTTCAGGCTTTGGCCGGATCGGCCGGCAGGCTCCATTGCGCACCTCTGTCCCACGCGGGCAGACACAATCGCCATCGGCGTCATGAACCTGGCCGCGTATGCCGCACTCCTCGGGCTTCTGCTTGTCGCGCACGCAGGCATTTGCCTGTCGGTCGAGATGCGTACCTTCCGGGCAGTAGCAGCCATTGCCGTCCGACGTCGGGACCGAACCGGGGATGGTGCAGCCAGGCTTGTCGGTCTTGATGCAAGCGCCGTTCTCAAGCTCGGTTCCGCGGGGGCAGACACAGCGTCCATCCTCGGTGCGGATCTGGCCCTTGAGCAGCACGCAGGGCCTTGGATCCTTTGGCTGGATGATGACGCCGCCGTCGGGCGAGCACTGGCCGTTGCGGAACGTCGTGCCTTCCGGACACACGCACCGACCGGCATCGTTCATGACGAACCCCGGCGAGCATTCCTTCTTCACCTCGCGCTTGATGGTGAAGGGATGGCAGGCATAGGCCTTGCCGCGATCGCCCTGGATATTGGTCAGGTCGCCGGGCAGTACGTCGCCGCCGCCTTGCACCCTGGTGTCGGGAGACAAGACCCCGACGCAGTTCTGGCCGCTGACGTTGCCCCGCAGATTGGCCAGGGGAGCGTCGGGAAGGACCACGGTGACCTTGTGCACATGGCTTTCCCCGGCGCCGAGCGTCAGGTTGGCAATGCAGGTCAACGGCAAGGTCGTCGGTTCGGGCGAGCAGCCGAAGGGCGGCTCGATCGAGGTGATCGCGACGCCTTGCAGCCGCCCCAGCCCGTCCACCCCGATCGCATCGCCGATGCGGACCGGACCGGAGAAGGCGGTCTGGCCATCATTGGTGATGGTGATCTCGAACGAGCAGGGTTGCCCGGGCTGGCACTCGGCATCGCCGGTCTTCTTGACGCTGATGGTGGACGTGCCGCCGCCCTTGGCGCAGGCCTGGCCGATAGGGTAGACGATATCGTCTCCAGGGGCCGGGCCATACGAGCCGCGTGCGCAGTTCTCGAACGCGCCATTGGCCGAGACCGTCACGTCGAAGTGCCTCGATGTTCCGGGAGTCATCACGGCGCCGGGAATCTGGCACGACAGCGCATTGGCCGGAACCGCTCCGCAGGCCCATTCCGCACCGTCGGGTGTGACGGTCTGGATCTGGACCGGCGCGCCACCCGATATCAGCGTGGCAGCATCGTTGACCCGCACCGGACCGGTGGGGGCAGAGGTGCCAAGGCTGATGACGGTGATGCGGCAGGAAACCACCGCCGCACCGGCGAGCGAGCCATTGCAGACCTTGGTGATGCGTAGGGTCGGCTTGCCGCCATTGGGATGACGGAAGCGTTCCTTGGCGCAGGCCTTGTTGTTGGTGAGGTCGACCTCACCGGGGACGGGCTTCAGCGCCGCGCAGTTCTCGACCGAATCCGACTGGTAGCCGGCCGGCATGACCGCCCTGACGACGATCGGCGTCGAGGCGCCCGGCATCAGCACGATGCCTGCATTGTCGCAGCGGAACTGGCCGGGACCGTTCGGTCCGCATGTCCAGGGCGGAGACGGGCCGAAGGTCGAAGAGGCCGGCGCGCCGCCCGGGTAATTGTCGATAACCGTCAGCGGCCCATTATAGGGGACGCTGCCATTGTTGATGATGTCGATCACGAAGTAGCAGATGCCGTCGGGTGTGCAGACCGGGATGCGGGCACGCTTCTTCAGGATCAGGTCGACCTTCTTGTCGACCGGGGGCCGGCAATCGCGGTCGCGGTCGCCACGCCGGCAGATCGGGATCGAGGCACAGCCGCGATCGTTCTGCTGGCTGCCGAACAGCGGCTTGCCGCTGGCGCCGTAATTATAGGTGGCGCAGTTGCGCAGCGCGCTGCCTTGCCAACCACCCGCCGGCTTGAAGCCGAGCTTGAGGTTGATGGAGGCCCCCGGATTGAGCGTGGTCACCGGATAGGTGCACGTCATCGGGGTCACGCCGGGCATGCATACCCAGGGCGGATTGGGCCCCGAATCCAGCGTCGAGCCGGCCGGCAGCGTCACCTCGTCGAGCACGATCTTGCCGTGATACGGCCCGTCGCCGACATTGGTGACCCGGATGGTGAAGTCGCAGCCGCCGCCCATCGTGCAACGCGTCACATCGGCGCGTTTCTCGACCTTGAGGTCCGGTTCCTTGTCCTTGGGCGGACATCTCAGGTCACGCGGGATGATGATGTCGATGGTCTGCGTGCAGCACAGGCCCCAACCCTCCTTCGGGCCGGCATAAGTCTCGATGCCGGTGACGATGAGGTGGATGACGTCGCCGGGCGATGCGCCGACGATCTTCCAGTTCAGCACACCGCCGCCCGCCGGCACCAATTGCGTGTCGGGGATGATGATGATGCCTGGGGTCGTCGTCGATACCTGCACCCATTTGCCGCCCATCTCCGGGCCGACAGGCATGTGGTAGATGAACGCGCCGCCGCCTTGCACGCAATCGACCGTGCCGCGCTCCACCTTGAAACATTCCCGGTCGGGAGGCGGAGGCCGCTTGTCACAGTTGGTGAGGTCGATCTTGATCGAGGTCTTGGCCCCGGTCTTGTAGTAGCCGTCGTCGGGCTTGCCCGGATCCTGCGACGGGATGATGGCCCCCGTGCCGACGCCCGGCGTCACCTTGATCATGCCCTGGTTGTCGACGATGGTCGGCGAAGGAAACGCCGCATGGTCGATCTTGGCGGTGATCTTGAAATTGATGACGCGTTCATTGCCAGCCCCAGCGCCGTCGAGATCGGTGGCGGAAATCCGGAAATCGGAAACCATTGCCGTATCGTTCGGATTAGCCGAGGTGCTGATTGTCGCACCCGGCAGCGGTCCGCCAGACGCATCCGTGCCGTCGCCGGACACGTTGACGTTGACGATCGCAAGACCGTGCGGAAGCTGATCCTTGAAGTCGAGTTGGAGTTTCTTCAGCCTGGCCGAAAAGCTTGGGTCGGCAAAGCCTTGCGGGTCGCCGCGCAGGCCAAAGCTCAGAGAGTAGACGACGTAGTCGCAGCTCCTCTGTGTGCCTGTTTTGGTGAAGAACGGCACGATCCGTTCCGGCCTCGGATTGACGATTTTTGAATTGTCGAGGTCGAGCCGCAGTTCCGGAGTGATCGGGACTGCATCTTCGGCGTGGCTTGCCACAGGGGTGAACATGGCGACCGCGATACCGGCCGCCATCAGCCAGCGCGCGCCGCGCCTGGCATATGACAGGGGTTTCATGATGGTCTCCATGACGGTTGGCTGCTTGCCGGTGGATTGACTGCTCTTCGCGGTCGGGGAAAGTGCGAGATTTTTCATCTTTCCCTCCTCAACGTTCGCAGCTGACGGCTGGGGTTCTGAGCGGCAGAGTCATCTTGCAGCAAGGGTAGTAGCCACCCTTGTCCTTGTCGGACTGCCTGTAGAAGCAAAGTCCAACATCGACTCTGTCGCCCGGAGAATGGCCGGTGATGTCGACCGTGTAAGGCTTGCCGTGAGCATGCGACTGGGGTGATGTCACCCCGACGCCTGGTGTCATGGACTGGACTTTGATCGAATCGCCGCCAAAGCCGGCATGGTCATGGAGATAGAGGTCGGCCTGGAGGCCGCGAGGCGTGCAGTAGAACTGAACATCCTCGACATCGATGCACGGAGGCAGATCGCCGGGCGGTGGGAAGCCCGGCGGATAGAACGGCGGCAGATAACCGCCGGGGATCTCTTCATAATAGCCGGCACGGCCGTCGCAGGGGTGCCAGACCTCGACGTCGCCGACATGGCCTTCCACTTCTGGGTCTTCGAAATAGCCGTCGAAGTCGACGAACCACGAGCCGAAAGGCGGCACGTTGGCCGGCTTGACCAACGGCGTCGGCGTGATCTGCACGCCGTGCACGGCAAGCGGCCCGCCGGCGGCGAGCTGGTCGGCAAGTGTCGGGTTGTCGCGCAGCTTGTCGCCGGTGTTGACCAGCGTGTCGGTGCACACGCCGGTGTCGAGATTGCCGTCGGCGTCATAGCCATATTGCAGGTCGAGCCCACCGGCCGACTGCCGGTTGCCTTGCGGGAAGCCGACCGCATATTCCTGCGGCTCTTCCACCCAGACCGATTCCGTCGCCGGATCGTCCGGGTTTTCGCGCCAGTAGCGGATGACCTCGCCCTTGCCGGAATCGGCGAACTGGCTGTAATCGTAGCGATTCTCGACCGGGCCGCGCTGCGCCAGATACATGAAGCCCTGGTTGTCGAAGGCGATGTCGGTGACGGCGTAGTCCTTGTCGGCCTTGACCGTCAGCTCCCAGCGCGGATCACCGGCAAAGCTGCCATCGCGGGCAATGCCAACCGACCAGATCTCGGCCTTTTCGCCGACCGAATAATAGAGCCGGCCGCCATGATAGGCGACGGACCAGACGCGGCGTTCGTCCTGCGTGTAGCCCCATGTGTCGGGGTCTTCCGAGTCGAAGGCAGCACCCTGTATGTCCATCACCGCACCGTCATCGGCGACGGGAGCCAGCCCATGCGCCGGCCGCCCGGCAACGCCGTGATCGAATGTGTCGATCAGCGTGCCGTTGGCGTCGAGGCGGTGGATGAAGCCCGTGTCGAGGTCGCTGGCGAAGAACTCGCGGTGATTGCTGTCGAAGCTGATGTCGCCGATGCCGGAACCGCTGTTGGTGTCAATGTCGGCGAATTTGGAGACCGCGCCGGTGATGCCGTCGATCTTCCAGATCGTGCCCGGACCGCCACCGCTTTCGGTGCCGAACTGGCCGTCCATGAAGACGGCGCCTGCGGTTCCGCGGCGCTGTCGCTCGGGCCGACCGTCGGCATCTTCGTCCGGGGTGACGATACGGATGCCGTGCAGCGAGGTCGCGCCGGCATAGAGGTTGGGGACGCCCGTGGGAACGCCGTCGCGCACACCGTCATCATAGGTAATGGCGAACACCTGGCCGATCTGTTCGGCCGTCACCTCGAAAGGCGGCGGCGTGTAGACGAGCTGGCCGGAAGCCGGTCCGCCGAGCGCCGAAACGTCGAAGACGCGCAAGGTGGCGCGCGTCGTGTCGATGAAGGTTTCGTCGACCGGGTCGACGCCGGGCGGCAGCCCCCCCCTTTCGGAATCGGCAGAGTCGAAATTGGGAATGACGGTGCCGGAAAATCCGGTGACCGCCATCGAGCCGGGATAGACGATCTGGGTTTCCTGCGCTTGGGCGGCTGTGCCCAACCAGAGCGTGGCGCTCAGCGCCAGGGCAAGCAAACCGCCGCCCAGATGGAGCGAACGGCGGAAACCGCTTGGAAACGACATGGACGCGCCGCGATCGCAGGACATAAAACTCCCCCCGAAGTTTTCGGGAGGAACATCCGGTCCGGCCGCGCGAAACAGGGCAAGGCGCGGCGTTCCGGCACGTTCGTCCCTGATCGAATTGTCTGCTTTCCTCATCTTCACGATACGCCTGCTCCTGCGCAGGGTCAACGGAATCAGCCGAAAGCCCAGCGCATCGACTCCATCCCGAAGGCGGTGGTCGCGCTGAGCTTGCGTTGGTCCCGGAGACCGTGGAGCCTCTGGGGTCCTGGTCATGGGGCATCCTTTCCGGCCCGCACCATGCGGCGCCTGGTCGTCAGTCGCCGGCTGGAGCAGAAAGGTTCATGCAAAACGGCGGCCGGGTCTGTCCGCCATTTCACAGAGGCGCGGCTAATTCCTTGTGTCAACTCAATGTGGAAAACAGTCTTGGCGCGCGAAAGACCGGCCGGCTTACTTACCGTCAGTGCCGGCTTCTGCTAGCGTCTTCCCAACCCTGGGGGGTATCATGACACGCAGGCACTTCGTTCTATTGCTGGCGGCGCTTTTTCCATGTGCGTTGCCGGTCCATCAATCCTTAGCCAAGACCTTGGTCTACTGCACCGAGGTTAGCCCCGATACGTTCGATCCCGCACTCGCCTCCGGATCCCGCGACGCCTCGGTCACCGCTCTCTACAACCGCATGGTCGAGTTCGAGCCCGGCACCACCAAGGTGCGCCCCGAGCGCATGGCCGAGACGCTGATCGCCTTTGTCCGCGGCTGAGCCGTTCACCAGATCCAGTCGCCTCTGCACAGCACCGACACCGCCTCGACGATACGGTTGAAGCTGGCGCGGGCCCGGCCAACCGTGTGCCTGGCCCGGAGATAGCCGTGCACCAGTCCCGGCTCCTCGAACCAGGTGGCATGGCCGCCGGCAGCGAGGACGCGGTCGCGATAGGCCTCGCCGTCCGACGACAGTGGGTCACACTCAGCGGTGATCAGCACTGTCGGTGGCAGGCCGGTAAAATCTGCGTCGGCCATTGGATACAAAGTGATGTCGCCGGTCCCATCGACGCCGCCGGTGCGGATATCCCTGTAGAAGTCGAGATCGCGCACCGTCAGCATCGGCGCTTCCGCATGCGTCAAATAGGAGCCTTGCGAACGGTCGCCGCCGAGGCCGGGATAGATCAGCACCTGGCCGATCGGCTTTTTGACATGGCTGCGCGTTGCGTGGGCGACAGCCGCGCAGAGATTGCCGCCGGCGCTGTCGCCGCAGAGCAAAATAGGGCAGTCGTAGTTCGAGGCCGCCCATTCGAAGGCATGCAGCGCATCGTCGAAGGCGGCAGGGTGCAGATGCTCTGGCGCCAGCCGGTAGCCGATGGAGACCACTTCGAAGCCGGTCCGGGCGCACAGCTCGGCGCAGACATCGTCATGGCTGTCCAGCCCACCGAGGATGAAGCCGCCGCCATGGATGTAAAGCACCATCGCGTCCCGGTTGGGTGAGGCAGAGCGATAGATGCGGATCGGGATGTCGTGGGCGGCAATGATTGTCGTTTCCGCCGTCACGCCATCGGGATAGCCGGCAAAAAACTCGCGGCACATCCTGTCATAGATCGCACGCTGTTGGGCGATGGTGTAGTCGATCGTGTCGGGAGGATAGTAGGAGTTGGTCTTCTCGATGAAGGCCCAGGTCTCGGCGTCGATGAGGGTTTTGTAGTCGGTCATGCAGCTCCTTTACCTCCCCCTTGATGGGGGAGGTCGCCGCGAAGCGGCGGGTGGGGGGTGGTGGCGCATCACCCCACCCCGGACCTTCGGTCCGACCCTCCCCATCGAGGGGAGGGTAAAGAGGCTACTTCCCCTTCCACACCGGGTCGCGCTTTTCCGCGAACGCACGAAACCCTTCCATATTGTCCTCCGAGCCATACAGCGCATCGACCGTCGCCAATTGCCGACGCGTCACGCGGTTCATCGCGTCCTGGAAGGTCAGCGCCTCGGCCACCCGCGCCGTCTCCTTGATCGCGGCAAACACCAGCGGCGGGCCGCTGGCGAGCAGCCGGGCGATCTCCCAGACGCGCTCCTCGAGCTTGTCCTTGGGCAGCACTTCGTTGACCAGGCCCCAGCGATGCGCTTCCGCCACATCCATCCAGCGGCCGGTGAGCAAGAGGTCCATGGCGACGTGATAGGGAATGCGCTTCGGCAACTTGATCGTCGCGGCATCCGCCAGCGTGCCGGCGCGGATTTCGGGCAGGGCGAAGGAGGAATGGTCGGAGGCGAAGATGAGGTCGCAGGACAGCGCCAATTCGAAGCCGCCGCCCACCGCCATGCCGTTGACGCAGGCGATCACCGGCTTGTTCATGTCGCGCAGCTCCTGCAGGCCGGCAAAGCCGCCGACGCCATAGTCGCCGTCGACCGCATCGCCACCGGCTGCTGCCTTCAAATCCCAGCCGGCGCAGAAGAACTTGTCGCCGGCGGTCTTGACGATGGCGACGCGCAGTTCCGGATCGTCGCGGAACGCCTTGAAGGTCTCGCCCATCAGCCGCGACGTTTTCAGGTCGATGGCGTTGGCCTTGGGCCGGTCGAGCGTGACCTCGAGGATGGTGCCTTCGCGGCGAGTTGAAATGACGTCAGACATTCTTCTTCTCTCCCAGCACCAGCAGCGCGTCGGCAATCCAGGCGCCCTTGCCTTCGGCGCAGACGATCAGCGGGTTGATGTCGAGTTCCTCGATCTCGCCGGCATTCTTCTGCACGAAGCCGGCAATGCCTGCGATGGCGTCGATGGCCGCGGCGACATCGGCCTTCGGCCGGCCGCGATAGCCCTCAAGCAGAGGGAACAGTTTCAGGCCGCGTAGCGCCGCCTCGATATCGTCGCGCGTTGCCGGCAGCATCAAGGTCACGCTGTCGCGCAACAGCTCGACCAGCACGCCGCCAGTTCCCAGCGTCATGACGGCGCCGAACATCGGGTCGCGGGTAAAGCCGACAATCAGCTCGGCGACGCCGTCGCGCACCATGCGCTCGACATAGAGCCCGGTGCCGAGCGGCAAGAGATCGTGCGCCGCGGTGCTGACGGATTCGGCGTCCTTGAGGTTAAGCCTGACAGCGCCGACCTCCGACTTGTGGGTGACGCCAAGCGCCTTCAACGCCACCGGGAAGCCGAGCGCCATCGACGAAATCACCGCTTCGACGGCATTGGCGGCGCGTTCGGCCTTCGGCACCGGCAAGCCGGCCTCGATCAGCCGCGCCTTGGCCTCGGCCTCATCAGGCGTGACATGGTCGCCTCCGGCCGCACCTGCAGCCGTGGTGTCGATCGGCTGCGCCTGCGGCTCGGCCCAGGCCCAGCCGATGAAGGCTGCCGCGCCTGCGGCGTCCATGGCCTCGGAAATGCCGAACAACGGCACCATGCCGCGCGCCATCAGTTCGGCGGTGTATTCCTCCGGCAGGTTCTCCGGCAGCGAGGAGACGATCGCACCATGCGCATTGTTGGTCTTCAGCGCCGATTCGAAGGCGCGCAGCGTCGCCCACCAGTCGGTGACCGAGCAGCGGTCGGGGCGTGGAAAGTCGAGCACCAGCATGTTGAGGTCGAAGCCGCCCGACACCATGGCGGTGAAGGTGGCGGTCATCGCCGGTTCGTTGTTCCAGATGAAGGTGTGATAGTCCAACGGGTTGGCGACCGCGACCAGCGGCCCGAGCGTCGATTTGACATGGGCGCGGTGCTTGCTGGTGAGCTCCGGGAAATTGACCCAGCGGCCTTCGGCGCTGTCGGCCATGACCGAGGCTTCGCCGCCGGAGCAGCTCATCGACGACAGACGATAGCCGGGCAGCGGCCCGGTGACATGCAGCAGCTTCAGCGCCTCGATGAAAGCGGGGATGGAATCGACGCGGGCAATTCCGAGCCGCCGCAGGAATGCGCCCGAGGCAGCGTCCGAGCCGGCCAGCGATGCCGTGTGCGAGACCGTCGCCTGCCGCGCCTGTTCGGAGCGACCGACCTTCATGGCGATGATCGGCTTCTTCAGTTCGCGCGCGCGCGCGGCCAGCTTCTCGAAGCCGGCTACCGAATCGAAGGCTTCGATGTGCAGGCCGAGCGAGGTGACGCGCTCATCCTCGATCAGGCCAAGCGCCATTTCGGAGAGGCCGGTCTGCGCCTGGTTGCCGGCGGTCATCAGGAAGGCGATCGGCAGGCCGCGCTTCTGCATCGTCATGTTGATGGCGATGTTGGAGGACTGGGTGATGATGGCGACGCCTTTGGCGCCTTCGGGCAGCCGGATGCCGCCATGCTGGTCGGGCCACAACAGCGCGCCATCGGCATAGTTGATCAGGCCGTAGCAGTTCGGCCCGATGATCGGCATCTGGCCGGCCGCGGCCACCAGTTCGGCCTGCAGCCGCTCGCCGTCGTCGTCATAGGCCTCGGTCTCGAGAAAGCCCGCGGCAAAACAGACGGCGCCGCCGGCGCCGCGCTCAGCCAGCGCCTTGATTACCTCGATGGTGAGATGCCGGTTGACGCCGACAAAGGCGGCGTCGGGCGCCCCGGGCAATTCGGCGACCGAGCGATAGGCCTTGCGGCCGGCGACCTCGTCCTTGTTCGGATGCACCGGCCAGATTTCGCCGACAAAGCCCATCTTGATCGATTGGGCGACGACGGCGGCGGCCTGGGCCCCGCCGAACACCGCGATGGATTTTGGGCGCAACAGACGCTCGAGCTTGTGCATGGGTTATGCCCCGAACGGGCGCAGCAGCGCCCGCGAAATGATGTGGCGCTGGATTTCCGACGTCCCTTCCCAGATGCGCTCGACGCGGGCGTCGCGCCAGATGCGTTCCAACGGCAGGTCGTCCATCAGCCCCATGCCACCATGGATCTGGATGGCTTCGTCGGCAACGAAGGCGAGCATTTCGGTAGCCTTCAGCTTCGCCATGGCCATGTCCTGATCGGTGACGGTGCCCTGATCGTACTTCCAGCCGGCTTCGAACACCATCAGGTCCGCCGCCTTCAATTCGGTCGCCATGTCGGCGAGTTTGAACGACACGCCCTGGAACTTGCCGATCTGCTGGCCGAACTGCTGGCGCTGCGCGGAATATTCGATGGCATGACCGAGCGCCCGCTCGGCGCGGCCGAGACAGGTGGCGCCGACCTGCAGGCGCGTGGCGCCGAGCCAGGAATTGGCGACGTCGAAGCCCTTGTGGACCTCACCCAGCACCTGGCTTGCCGGCAGGCGGCAATCGTCGAATTCGAGGATGGCGTTGGTGTAGCCGCGATGCGAGACGTTGCGGTAGCCGTCGCGCACGGTGAACCCCTTGGTGCCCTTGTCGACGAAGAAGGCGGTGATCTTCTTGCGCTTGCCGCGCGGCGTTTCTTCCTCGCCCGAAGCCATGAAACAAATCGCGAAATCGGCAAGATCGGCATGGGAGATGAAATGCTTGGTGCCGTTAAGGACCCAGTCGTGGCCGTCCTGCACCGCGGTCGCCTTCATGCCTCGCAGGTCGGAGCCGGCGCCGGGCTCGGTCATCGCCAGGCAGTCCCACTTCTCGCCGCGGATGCACGGGAACAGGTACTTTTCGCGCTGCTCGGGCGTGCCGGCGAGCAGGATGTTGGAGGGGCGCGCGACGCAGGTCCAGTGCAGCGCATAGTTGGCGCGGCCGAGTTCCTTCTCGTAGAGCAGCCAAGTCACCGTATCGAGGCCGGCGCCACCGACATCGGCCGGCATGTTGGCCGCATAGAGCCCCGCTTCGATTGCCTTGACCTTGATCTCCTCGATCAGCTCGCGGCGCAGCACGCCGGTGCGCTCGACCTCGCGTTCATGCGGGTAAAGCTCGTTCTCGACGAAAGCGCGCGTCGTCTCGACAATGAGCTTCTGTTCCTCCGACAGCCCGAAATCCATGGTCTTCAGCCCTTCTTCTTTTTCTTCGGTTTTTCCGCCTTCTTTACCGGCTTGGATGCCTTGGACTTCTCGGCGGCCCTGGATGCGGCCGGCTTCTTCGCCGCCAGCTTGGCCAATTGCCTGGTATAGTCCTTGTGCAAGGCGCCGGCGCCCCAGCCCTTGCCTTTGTTCTGTTTCGACAGAGCATCCATAATCGCGACCAGATTGTCGTCGCGGATCTTTTCCAGCTCACGGATCGACAGGCCATGCGCCTGGTCGTCCGACTGGGTGGCGATCAGATCAACCAGCTCGTCGTTGAACTCCGGGACGTCCATCAGCTTGGTCCACGGCCATTTCAGGCACGGCCCGAACTGCGCCATAAAGTGGCGCATGCCGGCCTCGCCGCCGGCGACGCGGTAGACCTGGAACATGCCCATCTGAGCCCAGCGCAGGCCGAAGCCATAGCGCATGATGTCGTCGAGTTCCTCAACGGTGCAGATGCCGTCCTTGATCAGCCACAGCGCCTCGCGCCACGCCGCCTCCAGCAGGCGGTCGCCGACAAAGGCCTCGATCTCCTTACGGATCACCACCGGCTTCATGCCGATCGAGGCATAGATTTCCTTGGCAACCTCGATCGCTTCGGGGAACGTCTGCTCGCCGCCGACGATCTCGACCAGCGGCAGCAGGTAGACCGGGTTGAAGGGATGTCCGACAACCAGACGCTCCGGATGCTTCTTCATCGCGACCTGCATGTCGGTCGGCTTGATGCCGGAGGTAGACGAGCCGACTATGGCGTTCGCCGGCGCATAAAGGTCGATCTCGGCCAGCACGCGGTGTTTGAGGTCGAGCCGCTCCGGCACGCTCTCCTGGATGAAATCGGCGTCGGCCACCGCCTCGGCGATGGTCTTGGCAAAGGTCAGTCTGCCTTCCCTGGGCAGGCCGCCTGGAACCATCTGCTTGTAGGCGCGGCGCGCGCCCTTCATCACTTCCGAGACCTTGCGCGATGCCTCCGGATCGGGATCGAAGATCGACACGTCGATGCCGTTGAGCAGCAGCCGCGCCACCCAGCCGGCGCCAATGACACCGCCGCCAATGGCGGCTGCCTTGTTGATGATGCTCATGGTCAGGCTCCGGTTCTTGTCTTGGCGGTTTCGGGGTCGATGAGAGGCACGCGCTCGCCGGAGCGGATCACGAAGGGGTCGTAGGCCTTGCGGGCGAAGACTTCGAGCACGAAGGGCCAGAAGAATTCGATCGGCAGCGTGTCGTAGTCCGGGTCGAAGCTCGACTGGTCCCAGCGTTCGCAAAACTGGTCGCAATCGTCGAAATAGGCATGGCCGGCGAAGCGGTCGCGAGCGTGGCGGTTGCCGCCGAGATGATGCGCGTAATAGAGCCGCTGGAAGTCGCCATGCTTTTCCACCACCCAGGTGCATTGCTCGCGCACGAAAGGTTTCAGGATCGAGGCGGCGTATTCGTCGTGATTGTAGGGAGCGTAGATGTCGCCGATGTCGTGCAGCAGCGCGCAGGCGATCCAGTCGGTGTCGGCGCCGTCACGCCAGGCCCGCGTCGCCGCCTGCAGCGAATGGCCGAGCCTGGTGATCTTGTAGCCCGACAGGCCTTCGTCGAGTTGCACCAGTGCGTCGAGCAGCCGCTCGCCGGTCCTGGCGGCATAGTCGATCTCATGGGCGGTCAGGAACTCATAGTCTTGCCTGTCGCCATCCTTCATCGCAGTGAATTTGACGGTAGCCATGATCCGCTCCCGTCTTAAGCAGCCGCTGCGATCGGCGCCCGCTTGGTGAGGTTGAGCTTCCTGCGCACTTCCTCGGGTCCCAGAATCCTGGCGCCGAGATTGGTGACGATGCTGGCGGCGCGCTCGACCAGTTGCGCATTGGTGGCCAGCACGCCCTTGTCGAGCCAGAGATTGTCTTCGAGACCGACGCGGACATTGCCGCCGGCGAGCACTGCAGCGGCTGCATAGGCCATCTGGTTGCGGCCGATGGCGAAGGCCGACCAGTTCCAGGTCGACGGCACGTTGTTAACCATGGCCATGAAGGTGTTGAGGTCGTCCGGCGCCCCCCACGGCACACCCATGCAGAGCTGCACCAGCGCGTCGGGATTCAAGACCTTTTCTTCGACCAGCTGCTTGGCGAACCAGAGGTGGCCGGTATCGAAGGCTTCGATCTCCGGCTTGACGCCGAGCGCCGTCATCATGCCGCCCATGGCGCGCAGCATGCCGGGCGTGTTGGTCATGACATAATCGGCCTCGGCGAAGTTCATGGTGCCGCAATCCAGCGTGCAGATTTCCGGCAGGCACTGGCGCACATGTTCCATGCGGTTGGTGGCGCCGCCCATGTCGGTGCCGTTTTCATTGAGCGGCAGCGGCGCTTCCGGTGAGCCGAACACCATGTCGCCGCCCATCCCGGCGGTCAGGTTCAGGATCACATCGACTTCTGCCGCGCGGATGCGGTCCGTCACTTCGCGGTAGAGATGGATATCGCGGCGCGGCTTGCCGGTCTCGGGGTCGCGGACATGGCAGTGGACGATGGCGGCACCGGCCTTGGCCGCATCGATCGCCGAATCGGCGATCTGCTTGGGCGAGCGTGGCACATGCGGGGAGCGGTCCTGCGAGCCGCCGGACCCGGTCACGGCACAGGTAATGAAAACCTCACGGTTCATCGCGAGCGGCATGGACATCTCCTCCCATAGAAACAGACCCAACAATGCCCGACTTGCCGGAAACTGTTTTGCGATTTACGAAGCTCTCATGATCAAGAGCGAAAAACCGACCATCTTTCGCGCCGAGCGATCGCCGCTCAAGGTGACGCTGCTGGTGTTTTCAGGCTCGTCCATCATGTGCGTGGCGTCGGCCGTCGACCCGCTGCGCGCCGCCAATCGCATTTCCGGCGAGACGCTGTTCGATTTCAAACTGGTCTCGGTCACCGGCGAGGCGCCGGTCACCACATGCGGCCTGCCGGTGGCGGTCAGGGGCCGCTTCGATGCGGCCGAGCCGACCGACGTGCTTGTCGTCGTCGCCGGCTTCGGCACCCAGAATTACGCGACATCGGCTCTGCTTTCCGGATTACGGCGAGCGGCCCGCGCGGCTCGCGCCTGCGGCGGCGTCGAGGCCGGCACATGGCTGGTGGCGCGCGCCGGCCTCCTCGAAGGCCGCAGCGCCACCACCCATTGGGAAGACATGGAGGATTTTTCCTCCGCCTTTCCCGGCGTCGACGTGCGTCCGGACCGCTACGTCATCGACGGACCGGTGTTCACCTCGGGCGGGGCGTCGCCGACCTTCGACCTGATGCTGCATCTGATCCGCACCCGGCTCGGCATGGCCGTCGCGCTCGATGTCGCCAGCGTCTTCATCTACGACCAGGCGCGCGCCGCGACCGACGCGCAGCCGCTGGTCTCGCTCGGCCGGCTCGACGGCTACGACCCGCGTCTGGCGCAGGCTATCCGGCTGATGGAATCGCATGTCGACCAGCCGCTGACCATCGACGCGGTGGCAAAACGCGCCGGGGTGACGGCGCGGACATTGGAGAGCATTTTTCGCAAGTCGATCGGCGAGACGCCGGGCGCATATTATCTCAGGCTGCGGCTGGGCGCGGCGCGGCGGCTGGTGGTCGACACGCGGATCGCCATGGCGGATATTGCCGGGCGGACGGGGTTCTCGTCCGCCGCGGCATTTTCCAGAGCGTTTTCAAGAGCGTTCGGCGAAGCCCCGGTCAGGCTGCGCCGAGGTTGATGCATGTCGCCCAAAAGTGTGTCGCGGTTTTGGGATAACGACATGCACAGACAAAGGGAGATCAGGCTGCGTTCTGTCGATCGCTGCCGGCGTCCATCTGCGAGCGCATCTGCCTCGCCAGACGGACTTCAAATCGGCTGCTGACAGCACGATCCCATTCGTTTTTCACGCTGTCGGTCGGCCGCGGCAGCGCCATCAGCCGGTCGATGATCGATCCGGTCTCGCCGGATGAGAGCAGGGCGTCGATTTCGCGTTCATGCTGCATATCGGTTCGCCTCCTTCCTTTTCACCCGCCACAACCGCATCCTTATACGAGATACGTGACGGCAGTTTGAAGGCAAGAGCGAGGTCATTGAGGGGCGCCAAAGGGCAAACCCTTGTCGTCGGATAGGGTCTTGCGCAAACCCCGTTCCGGGGCGGCCGGAATGTTATCCAGCCACCCTTGAGCACAACGAATCGGCTTTCCGCCCTCAGACGTAGCGGTTGACGATGTTTTCCAGCAACTCCTGGCGGCCGGAGCGTGGCTGCGGCTCGATCTTCTTCTTCACCACGCGCTCGGCGATGTCTTCCAGCGAGCGCTTGCCCGACAGCATCGCCTTGCCCTCGGCCGTGTTCCAACCGGCATAGCGCTCGGCCAGCGGACCCGACAGCGCCTTGTCCTCGACCATCTTCGCGGCTGCCTTGAGGCCTCGTGCGCAGGAATCCATGCCGCCGATATGGCCGATCAGCAGGTCCTGCGGGTCGAGCGACTGGCGGCGCAGCTTGGCGTCGAAATTGGTGCCGCCGGTCTTGAAGCCGCCGGCCTGCAACACCTGGTAATAGGCCAGCGCCATCTCCGGCACATTGTTGGGGAACTGGTCGGTGTCCCAGCCCGACTGGTAGTCGTTGCGGTTCATGTCGATCGAGCCGAAGACGCCGAGCGCATTGGCCAGCGCCAGCTCGTGTTCGAAGGAATGGCCGGCGAGAATCGCGTGGCCCTGCTCGATGTTAAGCTTCACTTCCTTCTCCAGCCCGAAGCGCTTGAGGAAACCGTAGACCGTGGCGACGTCGTAGTCGTACTGATGCTTGGTCGGCTCCTGCGGTTTCGGCTCGATCAGGATCGTGCCTTTGAAGCCAATCTTGTGCTTGTAGTCGACGACCAGGCTGAGGAAGCGCCCGGCCTGCTCCTGCTCGCGGGCAAGATCGGTGTTGAGCAGCGTTTCATAGCCCTCGCGCCCGCCCCACAGTACATAATTCTCGCCCTTCAGCCGCTTGGTGACGTCGATGCAGCTTTTCACCGTCGCCGCCGCATAGGCGAAGACATCCGGATCGGGATTGGTGGCGGCGCCCGACATGAAGCGGCGGTTGGAGAACAGGTTGGCCGTACCCCAGAGCAGCTTGACGCCGGTCTTCTTCATCTTGGCGGCAAAATAGTCGGCGATCTCGTCGAGCCGCGCGGCACTTTCGGAGAAATCCTTTCCTTCGGGCCGCACGTCGGCGTCGTGAAAGCAGAAATAGGGGGCGCCGAGCAGCGAGAACATCTCGAAGGCGACGTCGGCTTTCAGCTTGGCCAGTTCCATCGTGTCGACGCCGCCAGCCTTGGGAAACCAGGGCCGGTCGAAGGTCTGGCCGCCAAAGGGATCGCCGCCCGGCCAGGCGAAAGAATGCCAGTAGGCGACGGCGAAGCGCAGATGGTCTTCCAGCCGTTTGCCGGCCACCACCTCGTCGGGATTGTAGAAGCGGTAGGCCAGCGGGTTGATCGAATCCGGCCCCTCATACTTGATCGCTTTGATGTCGCCGAAAAATCCGCTGCTCATGATTTCTGTCCTCTCTCGAATAGTTCACCCTGATTACCTCAGGCGTAATTGGTTTCGCTCTCGCTTGGGGTGAAAAGCCTCGTGTCAAAGCCACTCAACGAAGGAGACAGACCATGACCGACCTCAACACGATCGCCCAGAACTACATCACCGCCTGGAACGAGGCCGATGCGGATCGCCGTGCCGAACTGCTCAAGGCCACCTTCACCGAAGACGTCAGCTACCGCGATCCGCTCATGCAGGGCGACGGCCACGCCGGCGTTGCTGGGCTGATCGACGGCGTACAGCAGCGCTTCGCCGGCTTCCGGTTCTCGCTGAGGGGCCAGCCGGACGGGTTTGGCGACCGCATCCGCTTCTCGTGGAACCTTGGGCCGGAAGGCGTGCCGTCGGTTATCGAAGGCACCGATATCGGTGTTATCGAAAATGGGCGCCTGAAGAGCGTCACCGGGTTTCTCGACAAGGTGCCGGCGCAGTGATCGATTAAGGGTGGCGCGAGACACCCCCCTCTGCCCTGCCGGGCATCTCCCCCGCAAGGAGGGAGATTGGCTGGCATCCACGCCTTCGCTAATCACCCACCTTACAAGACTGGCATACCCGCCGACGCTGCCGATCTCCCCCCTTGCGGGGGAGATGCCCGGCAGGGCAGAGGGGGGTGCCTCGCGCCGACTCACGCGGTCATGCCTTTGATCGCCGGGTATAGCGCCCGGTAGCGCTGGTACGCATCGGCATACGCCCCGCCAAGCGCAGCATCCGGCTCGATCGTCGCATCCGTCCTAGGCGCCGTGCACACCGCCAGCGGATCAGCCCCTGTCGCCGCGATCAGACCAAGCCTCGCCGCGCCAAAGGCAGCACCGAAATCGCCGTCGGCCGGAATGTCCACGGGCACCTGCAGCGCCGTAGCGATCGCCTTCAGCCAGTAGCGCGAGCGCGAGCCGCCGCCGATTGCCGTCACCCGCGTCAAATCCGTGCCGGCGGTCTTCAAGGCTTCGAGACTGTCGCGGAATGCGAAGGCGACGCCCTCGAGCACGGCCTGCGTCAGCACTGCGCGCCCGGATTCATGCGCCAGTCCGGTGAAGGACCCACGAATGGCGGAATCATTGTGCGGCGTGCGCTCGCCCGAGAGATAGGGCAGGAACGACACCCCGCTAGGCGCTTTCAGCACATCGCCAAGTTCGGCGGTCAATTCGCCGGCCTTCTTGCCTGAAATCTCCGACAGCCAGTTCAGCGAATCGGTCGCCGACAGGATGACGCCCATCTGGTGCCAGGTGTTTGGCAGCGCGTGACAGAAGGTGTGCACCGCGCTGGCCGGATTGGGCAAATAGGACGCGTTGGCGGCAAACAGCACGCCGGATGTGCCAAGCGACACGAAGGCATGGCCGGCGCCGACCGTGCCCATGCCGCAGGCCGAAGCAGCATTGTCGCCGGCGCCGCCGGCAACCGGGGTGCCCGATGCTATGCCCCAGCTGGCGGCCAGTTCGGCGCGCAAGGCGCCGGCCTTCTCCGTGCCTTCGACCAGCGACGGCATCTGCCTTTCGTCGAGCGATGTCGCCGCAAGCAATTCGGGGGACCAGCGCCGTTTGCCGACATCGAGCCAGGAGGTGCCGGCCGAGTCGGACATTTCTGAGATATGCTCGCCGGTCAGCCACAGCCGCAGGAAATCCTTCGGCAAAAGCACCTTCGCCACTTTGGCGAAGACGGAGGGCTCATTGTTCTTCACCCAGGCGAGTTTCGGCGCCGTGAAGCCGGGGAAGACGATGTTGCCGGTGAGTTGGCGAAAGCGAGGGTCGGCATCGAGCGCCGCGGCCTCGGCGTGGCTGCGCGTATCGTTCCACAGAATGCAGGGGCGCAGCACCTGGTCGCCGGCGTGGAGCAAGGTGGCGCCATGCATATGGCCGGAAAGGCCGATGCCTTTGACTGCGGCAAGCTCTTTCGGGTGCGAGGCTTTCAGCTCGGCAATGGCCGTCTCGCAGGCGCGGATCCAGTCGGCGGGGTTTTGTTCGGACCAGCCGGGATGCGGCCGCGATACGTCAAGCGAAGCATGGCCGGAGCCGATGATCTTCTGCCCGGCATCGATCAACAGCGCCTTGACGCCCGACGTGCCGAGATCGAGGCCGAGATACATGCATTCCTCCCATCGCCATTAATTTTTTCGGGTCTCGAAAAAATCTGGCTTGCCAGTTTTTAAAACAAGATCCGCCGCGGGTCAATTCTCTGACAAATTGGCGGCGCGTTGCGAAAACAGCGCCGACAGCGGACTGTCCGGCCGGACCAGTGCGCGCTCGGCCGTCAACGCCCAGGCAAGCGCCGTGTCGTCGGCGCGCAACGCCGCCTCGATCAGCGTGAGATCAATCACATCGCGCTGGGCGTGGCTGCCGCCAAAGCGATGGGCAATGGCGCGGATCGGTCGGATCAGGCGCACCGCTTCGCTATAATTGCCCTCGCCGAATGCCTTGATGCCTTCCGTCAGTGGCTGGCCGACATCCCGGGTAAAGGCGGCGTTGTCGTCGCTGCCGCGCATCGCCTCGTGCTGGGCTTCGAGCAAGATCTTGACCGGCGCTTCGAGACCGGCGCCGACGAATGCCATCATCGCATGCGCATCGTTGAAGGCGTAATTGCCGGCTCCAGCCTTCGGCGCCCAGTTGGCAGCGAGCGCTGCCCAGCGGTCGCCGACATCGACACCGCCGAGATAAAGCCGCCACAGGATCGCAGAGGCGTCGATCATGTTCAGCGCCAGCGTCGAACGCTCGCCATAGATCGGCCCGTCATAGAGCTTGAGCACCTCGTCGGTCTCGCCGAGATCGTAGTGGAACAGCGCCAGATGCCACCAATTATGCACCTGCAGGAAGCTTTCCTTCGTCCACGCCTCGGGGTCGGCGCGCATCCAGGCGATGCCGTCCCGTTGCCGGCTCTGCATCTCCATGACATGGGCGACCGCATGCTGCGCCCAGCCGTCTCGCGGCTCGATCTCGATCGCCTGTCGGCCGAAACTTTCGGCTCTGACATAGTCGCCCATCTCCTCGAGACCGAAGGCCTGCATACCGATAATGGCGTGATAACCTGGCATGCCGCTCTGCCAGGACGGTAGCGCGCGGCCGATACGGTCGCGCAGCATGCGGGCATTGCCGGTGAAGAAGTCGATCTGGTGGCCGACCTGCAACGCCACCGCGTCGAGCGGGTTGTCGATGGCGATATCTTCGAGCAGGCGCGCGGCGTCATGCCAGCGTCCCTCGGCAAGGTGGCCAAGGGCCGCCACATGCGCCTGTTCGCGCGGCGTCGCGGCAAGCGGCAGTGCCGCAGCATGGCATTCCTGGGCGACCGCCGTTGCCTCGCGTTCGGTGGCGAGGCCGAACAGATACCCCTTGAAGACATGCGCCATGACGAAACCGGGATCCGCCGATATGGCGCGGTCAACGGAGCCGACCGGGTCGCCGACGAAGCATTGCAATTCATGCACGGCCTGGCTGTAGGGTGAAAACCCGGCCTCGGTCGCGCCCGAAAACATTAGGCCGAATGGATCTCTTACTGCCATATCGGCCCTGATGCTCCGCAGTTCCTAATTGCCCGAGCGCATCGCCACCGTGGCGATCCCGGCGCCGACCAGCAGCGTGCCGCCGGTGCGGTTGAAGATGCGGATCGCCTTGGGGTTGCGTACGACGTTGCGGGCGCGCGCCGCGATCAGCGCGTAGCCGAAGGCATTGGCGAAGGCGAGCGCCAGGAAGGTCGCTTCGAAGATCAGCATCTGTGTCCAGAAATCGGCTTCCCGGTTGAGGAACTGCGGCAGGAAGGCGACGAAGAAGGTGATGCTCTTCGGGTTGAGTGCGGTGACCAGCCAGGCGTGCGCCATCATCTTGGCGGCCGAGACGGCATCTGTGCGTGGTTCGGCTTTGAGCGCGCCGCCGGCGCGAAACAGTTTTACCCCGAGATAGATCAGATAGCAGGCGCCGATCAGCTTCAGAATGGTGAACACGGTCGCCGACGCGGCCAGCAGCGCGCCGATGCCCAGCATCGACAGGGTCATGGCGGTGAAGTCGCCCAGCGCCACGCCGACGGCCATCGGCAAGGCGGTGCGCCAGCCCTGGCCCAGCGCATAGGACACGACCAGAAGAATGGTCGGGCCGGGAATGATGAGCAGAACGGTGGAGGCGGCGGCGAAGGCGGCCCAGTTTTCGAACGACATCTTTGTCTCCTTGAGCGCAAAGAAAAGGATAAATCCTCGTGTGCGGAGGAATGTAAAGAGCCCTCTCCCAAAAATGCACGGCGGACCATTTCGCCAGATCGCTGCGGCTATTGGCGGCACAGGCTTAAGACCGGTCGTTGGGCCTTCACCCTTTTTCAACCATGTTTGGCGAAACTGCCTGCTATCCGGCCGGACCGTGTTTCCCGCCGACAGCGTAGGGTTTGGGTGCATGCGTGAGTTGCCGCAGAATGTGACGCCGCCAGCAAATGGCGACGCAAACGAGACCGAACATCTCTATTCCCGCCGCTTCGTCCTGTCAGGGGCCGGCGCCATGACGCTGCTCGGCATGGCCGGCTGCAGCACTTCGACGCTCGAGCTGCCGCAATTCCAGCTGGATGACACGGTCACCGGCTCGGTGCGGCCGATCCGTCCGGCGATCAGCGTCGACAAGAACGTCACCGGCCCCGATGTCATGTACGCTTCGCTCAACGATGGCGGCTTCGAAGTGCCGGCGGTGCCCTATCAGAAGGTCAAGCCGGAGTTCCGCCGCCAGATCGTCGTCAACGAGACCGGCGAGGCGCCCGGCACGATTGTCGTCCATCTGCAGGAGCGAAAGCTCTATCTGGTGCAGGAGGGCGGCGACGCCATCCGCTACGGCGTCGGCATCGGCAAGGACGGCTTCCGCTGGTCCGGCCGCGCCAACATCCAGTACGGCAAGGAATGGCCGACCTGGACGCCGCCGCCGGAGATGATCCAGCGCAAGCCGGAACTGGTGAAATGGCAAAACGGCCAGCCCGGTGGCCTCACCAACCCGCTCGGCGCACGCGCCCTCTACATCTACCAGGACGGCAAGGACACCGGCTACCGCATACACGGTTCGCCGGAATGGGCGAGCATCGGCCAGGCGATGTCGTCGGGCTGCGTGCGCCTGATCAACCAGGATATCATCGACCTCTACAGCCGCGTTTCCAAGAAGAACCCGGTCGTGGTCGTCTGATCCTGTGCGGCGGTTTGGCGCCGCTGGAAACTCCCGTTGCGCGATGCGGCAAGCTAGGCCAAGGTGCCTTGAAAACCACAGCGCCGGGAGAGATCGAGCATGGCTGGAACGTTTGTCATCGCACAGGGCGGCGGCCCGACCGCCGTCATCAACCAGACGGTTGTCGGGGCCACGCTGGAAATCCGCAAGCGCCATCCCGGCGCCAAGGTGCTGGGCTCGCTCCACGGCGTGCGCGGCATTCGTGACGGCAACTATGTAGACCTCTCCGCCATCCCCGAGGACCGGCTGCGGCTGATCGCCGGCACGCCGAGTGCAGCCCTCGGCTCGACGCGCGACAAACCGGATGCCGCCTATTGCGAAGTCATCCTCAACGGGTTGAAGAAGGCCGGCGCCGACGCTTTCATCTACATCGGTGGCAACGACACGTCGGGCACGCAGCAGATTCTGACCGACGCCGCCGGCGGCAGCATTGCTTTCGTCCATGCGCCAAAAACCATCGACAACGACCTCGAGGAAAACGACCACACGCCGGGCTTCATCTCGGCGGCCGAATTCGTCGCCGGCGCCTTCCTGTCCGTCGATCTCGATTTCCGCGCATTGCCCGGCATCTATGTCGGCATCGTAATGGGTCGGCATGCCGGCTTCCTCACCGCGGCGGCTGCAGCCTGGCAGCTCGATCCCGACAGCGGCCCGCATCTGGTCTACGTGCCGGAACGGCCGTTCTCCGCCGCCGGTTTCATCGACGACGTGCGCGCCACGCTCGACCGCCACAAGCGTTGCATCGTCGCCGTCTCCGAAGGTGTCAGCACCGCCGACGGCAAGGCGCTGGTCGAAAGCCTGGTGCCGCCGGAGAAGCTCGAGCGCGACGCGCATGGCAACGTCAAACTGTCGGGCAGCGACCTGCCGTCAGCTCTGGAACGTGCGCTCGCCGAAGGCCTCCCGGGCAAGCGCGCCCGCGTCGATGCGCTTGGCTACATGCCGCGCGGCTATGTCGGCGCGATCAGCGCCGTCGACGCGCAGGAGGCTTTCGACGCCGGCGCCTTCGCGGTTGCCGTTGCCGGCGAAGGCGGTGGCTCGGTGGCGCTGCAATATGACGGCACGAAAACCGTGCTGAAGAAGGTGCCGCTGAAGAACGTCGCCGGCAAGACGCGCCATATGCCCGACGATTTCATGAAGCCCGATGTCAACCAGCTGTCGGAAGCGGGCATGGCTTACCTGAAGCGGCTGGTGCCGGAAAAATACAAGGTGGGAAAGCCCTTCGTCTGATGGGCGGCCGTTTTGGCGGCACCCGTTTTGGTGGCGAGCGCGTTGTCGGCGACTGGTTCGGCAAGACGATCATCGACGACCGCACGACGATGCTGACCGAGCCGTTCGTGCATGATTTCGTGCGCGCCAACATCTGGCATTTCAGGGGACGCGACGCCGACCTGCTGGTCGACACCGGCATGGGCATCTGCCCGCTGGCGCCTGAGATCGACACGCCCGAGGGCAAGCCGCTCATCGTTGTCGCCACCCACATCCATCTCGACCATGTCGGCTCGCTGCACGAGTTTCCGCTGCGCGCCGGGCCGCGGCACAGTGCCGAGCATTTCGAGACCATGAACGATCAGGTGACCTACGCCTACATGTTCAACAATCTCGACGGCGCCGTTTCGAAATTGCCGGCGCCGGGCTGGACGGCGGCCGACTACAAGATCCCGCCGGCGCCGCTGACGCGCACGCTGGACGAGGGCGACATCGTCGACCTCGGCGACCGGCAGTTCCGCGTCCTGCATCTGCCCGGACATTCGCCGGATTCGATCGCTTTGTTCGAAGAGACGGACGGGTTGTTCTTTGCCGGCGACGCCATCTACGATTCCATGCTGATCGACGACCTGCCGGATTCCTGCCGGCCTGATTATCGCCGTACCATGCAGCGGCTCCTCGATCTGCCTGTCCGTCTCGGCCATGGCGGCCATGGGCCGAGCTTCGACGGCAACCGGATGCGCGAGATCGCCACAACCTATCTCAGGCGCACCGAAGGCCGCTGACGACATTGTGATCGGAACCAGCGTGGCGCCGTGGTCGAGCGTCCGGACAAGGCAGCCGCCAATGCCGGCCTGCAGCCGGGCGACGTCATCGTCGCCGTCGACCAGTCGCCGGTGCGGAATGCGCGGCAAGCCAACCAGGCGATCGCCGAGGCCGGCAGATCGGGCCGGAAGTCGGTGCTGCTTTTGATCGATCGCGGCGACGCGCAAATCTTCGTCGCCGTATCCTTCGCCGCCGGTTGAGACATCATGGCAGGCTCGCCGGACCACCGACAGGCCTGCCGCACGGCCGCCGAAATTCCTGTTGCCCGCCGCGACATCTTCGAGAACATTACGGCAGGCCGGCAATGGCCTGCTAAAAACGGACAGTCAAATGGTCACTCGCGGTTTTTCCTCCGGTCGAAAGCCTCCGACGGAGACCGATGCGCGCATTCCGCCCGGTCAGTATCTCGAACAGGGCTTTCCGGTGCTGTCGGCGGGGCCGACGCCGCGCGTGCGCACCGAGGACTGGTCGTTCACGCTCAGGCACGGGCCACGCCCGATCAAGAAGTGGAACTGGGCCGAGTTCAACGCGCTGCCCTTGACCAAGATGACGCGCGACATCCATTGCGTTACCGCCTGGACCAAGTTCGATACCGCCTGGCAAGGCGTGCTGGTCGACGACATCCTTGCCGATGCCGGTATCGAAGCGCCGACCGGCTTCCTGCTGGCGCATGGCTATGACAGCTACACCACCAACGTGCCGGCCAAGGATCTCACCGCGGGGAAGGCGATGGTGGCGCTCCTTTATGAAGGCAAGCCGATCACTGCCGACCATGGCGGCCCGGCGCGGCTCCTGGTGCCGCATCTCTATTTCTGGAAATCGGCCAAATGGCTGAACGGGCTGCAGTTCACCGAGCGCGACGAGCCGGGCTTCTGGGAATTGCGCGGCTATCACATCTATGGCGACCCGTGGCGCGAGCAGCGCTATAGCGGCGATCCATGAGCGAAGCGCCGCAATCTCCCTGGCAGACGGCGAAAATCACCCGGATCGAAAAGCGGACGCCACGCGTCACCAGTTTCTTCTTCGCGCTGTCACGGCCATTCGCCTATCGCGCCGGACAGCATGTCGACGTCAGGCTGACGGCGCCTGACAGCTACCAGGCGCGCCGCTCCTATTCCATCGCCTCGGCGCCGGAGAGCGGCGCCACGATCGAGCTGGCGATCGAGAAGCTCGACGACGGTGAAGTCTCGCCCTTCTTCCACGACATCGCCGCGGTCGGTGACGAGATCGAACTGCGCGGGCCGCTCGGCGGCCATTTCGTCTGGTCCGATGGGGATGGCGGGCCGCTGCTTCTGGTCGGCGGCGGCTCCGGCGTGGTGCCGCTGATGGCGATGGTGCGGCATCGAACCTTGCGCAAATCGGCGGTGCCGGTGGCGCTGATGTTTTCGGTGCGGGTCTGGGACGAGGTGATCTTCCGCGACGAGCTGATCGGTCTCGGTGACCGCCGCGACGGGTTCGAGCTGGTGCTTACGCTGACGCGCGAGGCGGCACGGCGCCCGTCCGACTATTCGAGGCGCATCGACACGGCAATGGTCATGCAGGCGCTCACGCGGCTGCCGCGGCCGCCGGCGCTCGCCTTCGTCTGCGGGTCGAACACCTTCGTCTCGGCGGCTGCCCGGGCGCTGATCGACGCCGGCATACCAGCGGAAATCATCCGCACCGAGCGCTATGGCGTCTGAGAGGGCCACAGTGGTTCACCGTTTCATGGAGACAGCGAACCGCTCTCAGGCGGGTGAAAACCTTGCCGACAGCAATTGGAACGGCAGCGCGCCATAGGCGGCGACTTCGGCCTCATTGTCCCAGTTGCGGAACTGGCGCGATGGCCGTGCCTCGATCACCAGAGGCCGGCCGGTGTCGTCCACCGTTACCTTGCCGCGAAAGCGCAGCACACGTCCGCCGCCGGCGCGGCTGATCACCATGGAACGCAAGCGGGCGACGTGACCGCTGCCGGCATTGATTTCCATCTCGATGCGGCGGCGGACTGGCGGAACGACGATCCTGACGGTGACGTCCAGCATCATCTCTCCAGTCCTGTCCGGACGCGGCAGGGCCTGAGAAAGCGCGAACGGTTCCGGCGTCGCTCTTGCCTTGCGCAATGTCGGCCTGCCGCGCCAGACGGCAGCAGGCGTCGGATGCTGCAGTCGGCCCTTCTTGCGTTTCAGGCGCAACTGCTTGGCAAAGCCGCGCGACAGCCAGACGAGACCGCCGAAATCGGTGCGCGGCTTGGCCTGCAGCACCGAGGACCAGCGCGACAGGCCGGCGTGATCGGCGTTCGCAACCGTCCGTGCCAGTTCAGCCGGCGGCACTGCAATGCCGATTTCCAGGCTGAGGTAGGACAGCGCCACCGCCGCGGCTACGGCCAGGTGGCGCCTGGCGACGATATCGGCGAACACGTCCCAGTCGACCTCGTCGCCCTCGATGGCGACGGCGCAGTCGACCAGCCAGTCGCTGTGGGTGTGGGCATCGAGGCCGCCATGTGCGATGGCGAGCGCCATGCGGTCGGCCGGAGAGGGAACAAGCACGCGGACGCCATTGAAATCGGCTGACAGCGCCCGCTGCCAGATCGCCAGATCATCTTCCGCGCTTTGCTGCGACCCGTCATAAGCGAGCTGGTGCAGGTCGATGTCGCCGAAACTGCCCTTGAAAAAATTCATCGAACGCAAGGACGCCAGCCTGGTGCGCAGATATTGCGGACTGACGCCGGTGGCGATCTGCCAGTCGCGTTCGCTAAGCACATCGAAGGCGGCAATCATGGCCTGCGAGCGCACCAGTATGTCGATGTCATGCGCCACCCGGCCGCGCTGCGCCGACGCGTTGACGGCGATGCGGCTGGCGCCTTTGATAAGCATCACCGCGCAGCCGGCGTCGATCATGGCCTGTAGCGCCGGCTCGGCCTCGCGCGCAGCCAGTCGCGATTTGGTCCACAGCATCTTTTGCAGGCCGACAAGACGTGGATAGGCCGGATGCCCAGCGAGCTTGCGGCCGAACCTGTCGGAGATCGCGGCCAGCAGCCGATGCTCGCGGAAAGCAGCATGGTCGATATCGTTCTCGTCGAGCCAGCGCGCCGCATAGCCCCCGGCCGCCTCTTCATCGGGGAGCAATGCGGCCTTCAGCAACTGGTCGAGGCCGCCAGTGGGCCATGACCAACCATAGTCCGGAAACCGACGGCCGATACGGCGCATGGCATTGGCCATCAGTCGGCGCTCGCCTTTTTCGCTGCTCGCCTTTGCATGGCCAGCCTTACGACTTCGACATAACCGCGGTCGCGCACGGGGTCGCGTCCATAGGACATGCTGTCGGGCCGGATGCGGCGCAAGGTTAGGACATCGTCGAGCATGGCAAGCGCAAAGCCCGCCTCGCGGACACGGGCGATCCAGTCGACCATGTCGCCGCGACCGCCTTGCGGGTCGATGATCGGACCGACGGCCTCGGCTACCTCCCGGCGGATCATCATCGTCGTGCGCGACCAGCCCGCCACGGCCACGTCCTGTTGCACATCGGGCTTGTCATCGCGAAACGTCCGCCAGTGGGCAAAGACTCCTGCCGTCGCGGGAAACCGCTCGAAATGCTCCAGCTGCCTTTCGATCTTGGTCGGCAGCCACAGATCGTCCGCATCGAGCGTGGCGACGAAGGGCGTCGCCAGCGCGGCGATGCCCCTGGTGGTGGCGCTGCCTGGTCCGGCATTGTCCTGGCGCAACACCTGCACCGGCATGCCCAGCGCATTGACCACCGCGACCGTATCGTCGGTCGAGCCGTCATCGACGACGATTATGGCGTCGGGCTGGACCGTCTGGGCCGCGACCGATCGCAGCGTCTCGGCGATGGTGGCGGTCGCGTTGAAGGCCGGAATGACGACGCCGTAGCTGGCCATCACAGGAAACGCCAATTCGCAAGTTCCTTGAAATCGAAGATGCCGTCGACAGGGTGCAAGGAGCGGTCGGCCTCGCGCCGTTTCATCGACTTGTAGACGGCGCGCATGAATTCGCGAAAAGGAACATCGGCCTGCCTGGTCATGTTGCCGGGATGGCGCCGGTAATAGAGCGCAACAGTGTCGGGCATCGTGAATTTCGGCCCGCTTTCGAAAGTGCGCAGCAGATAGTCGGTGTCCTCGGCCTGGTGGAAATCCTCGTCGAAGCTGCCGATGCGTTCGACCAATCGCCGGACGAAGATGGCGGGAGACAGGTGAATGCCGCGAACCGTCACCGAGTGGCTGTCGGCTGTCGGCTCCAGCGTATCGTCATCTATGTCGTCGACCAGCGTCATGCGCGAATAGGTGAGCTCGAGGGTGCGGTCTGCGTCGAAACAGGCCAGATCCGCCTTGAAGCGGCCCGGCGGGGAAATGTCGTCGGAATCGAGAAACGATACCAGCCCGGTCTGCGGCAGCAATTGCCGCAAGCCCGCGTTGCGTGCCCGCGTCACCCCGGCATTCTGCTGCTGGAAAAGGCGAATGCACGGCGCCTCCGCGATCAGCGAGCGCATGACCGCCACCGAACTGTCGGTCGAACCGTCATCGATAACGATGATGTCGAGATCGGCGGCATCGCGCTGCCTCAGCAGCGAGCGCAGCGCCGAGCCGACATGGCGTTCGCGGTTGTAGACCGGCATGATCACGCTCAGCTTCACGCACGCATTCCAGGCTGTGATCTATTCATTCTTTCACCACTCTGCCGGGCGCTTGATCTCGAAAAGCCCCTCGACCGGGCGCCGCGACGGATCGGCCTTGCGCCGCCGCAAGGATTTCTGAATTACACGTAGGTATTCGCGCACCGCCACATCCCTTTGCTTGGTCAAATTGCCGGGGTGGCGCCGGTAGTATACCGCGACGGTGTCGGGAAAAATGTGCTTTGGGCTGGTTTCGAAAATGCGCAGCAGATAGTCGGCGTCTTCGCCCTGCCGGAACTCCTCGTCGAAAGCACCTGTACGGTCGATGAGTGCCCTGCGGAATATCCCGGCGCTAAGGCTGACGCCGCGCACGGTGGGACCTGCGCCGCCCGGTGCCGGCTGAAGGGCTTCGTCGTCCATGAGATCGACGCGCGTCATCAGCGAGTAGGTCAGCTCGAGCGCAGGGTCGGCCGCGAACAGGGGTAGGCCAGTCTTGAATCGTCCAGCCGGCGAGACGTCGTCCGAATCCAGGAACGACACCAGTTCGGTTTGCGGCAGCAACTGCCTCAGCCCTGTGTTGCGCGCGTTGGCCACGCCCTGGTTTGCCTGCTGGAACAGGCGGATGCACGACGCTTCCCGCATGATGGCGCGGACTGCTTCAACGGAGCTGTCCGTCGAGCCATCGTCGACAACGATGATATCGAGATCGGCATCGTCGCGTTGCCTGAGCAGGGACCGCAACGTCGAAACGACATAGATCTCCCGATTGCAGACCGGCACGATGACGCTCAACTTCATGCGGAGCCCCGAAGGACGAAATCCGCAATCGTGCCGGCGATCTCGCGCGGCTCGGTCCCCAGCGACAGCCGGTAGCATGGCAGATCGCGGGTAAGCTCGCTGAAAAAGCGAAAGCCCGCTTCCCGCTCGCCCGGCATCTGCACGATTCCTGACGGCGCGAGGGCGATCATGGCATCCTTGCGCGATATGGGCATGACCGAGCTTCTCGCACCTCCCCTGATATGGGGCACTATCAAAGCAATAATGTCCAGACTTGGAGGAGTTGGTCGAGGCGCGATCTCGTTGATGTGAAAGGCATGCTTGCCTTGCCAGTTCAGCGGTTGGTACGACTTTAGCCGCTCCTCCAGCTTCAGCCGCTTGAAGCCCTCCGGATCCTGCTTGAGCGTGGCAAACAGCGGATAGGCCGTCACCCCCCCGGTCCGGTCGATCAGCACATAGTCGTCGCCGACGCTATCGAGCCCATTGAGCAGGCCGGCGACGACTGTTCCCGATTTTCCGGCTCCCCCGGAGCCCGCCAGCAACACGCCCTTGCCATCGATGCCCAGCGTGCCGGCATGGGTAAGCCGCATGCCGCGCGCCGCATATTCCCAATGCAGGAAGGCGCGCAGCGGCGCCGCCTGTTCCCATGGCGGAAAGGCCTCGGCCGCCATCATCAGCTGCGCCCCGACATGGCGTTGCGGATCATGGAACTGCCAGAAATCGAGGTCATGATAGTAGCTGCCGCGCAATCCGGCCTCTTCCAGCCGGTTGGCAAAGGCATGATGGTTGTAATCGCCTCGGCCCCAGGTGGCCGGGGCGAGGACGCCATCGATGCCCGGGTGGGCGACGAAAATGCGGCAGCCGTCAGATGCAGACGGATTTTCCGGGGCCGGTATGAAGGCATGGCTCATGGCTTCCGCCAGCGTGCCATGGTCGAGGTGGACACTCAGCTCCAGTCCCGGCAACCGCACGCTGGCGGTAACGGGATAGAATGCGGCGGCGCTTTCCGCGGCCGCCAGCACATGGCGGGCATAATCCGGCAGGGTTTGCAGCGTGATCAAAGGCATGTGTTGGTTGTTCAGCGTCCAGAATTGCGCCGGGTCGCCTGATGCATGTCGCTCGGGGTGGCCCCGGTTTTGAGACGACGACATGCATAAAATCAGATCTAAACCGCGTCGCCTGAGTCCGTTCAAACGCGACGCGCTTTAGGGAAACGATTATGCCTGTTTCACCGCCGGCCAGCCGAGAGGTTCCTCGACCTCATGGATCGGGTCGACAATGATGAGATCGGCAAGGTCGTCATGGACATCGACCTTGAGCGGCTCATTGCTGGCAGCAAGCGCAGACGACAGCTCGCCCGAAAGCGGTTGTGCCGGTGTTTCGGCTGGCGCAAGCAACCCGAAATCGAGCAGTCGGGCAACGAAGCTTTCGAGGTCGGCCAGGCTTATTTTTGCGGCGCCCGCGGCAGCTCCGACCAGCGCTTCAGTGGCGACGCCGGACGACAAAGCCTGCCAGACCCGGCTGCCGGAATCGGAAAAGCCGAAATACTTACCGTTCGAAAGATCGAGAACGACGGCTTCGCCATCGAATGATTCGAAAACGATGTCCTTGCTTGCGACCGCGTAGACCCGCTGTTGCATCGCTCTGTCCCCCGTTCCATGCGCCCATGAAGGGATGCGCCGGTTTCACGGTCTGCCAGCCCTTCCTAAGTGCGTCTAAATCACTCGGCCTATGCTTGGCAAGACAAAGACCCGCGAACACAACGCCTGCGTCGGCGACCGTTGCGGTGATATCGGCGCCGCTCAAACCTCGATTTCGAGCGCCGACAACGGTTTCGAGCAGCAGGCAAGGATGAAACCGTCATCGATCTCGTGGTCGAGGATGCCTCCATTGTGGCTCATCTCGACTTCGCCGGAGACCTTCTTCACCTTGCAGGTGCCGCACAGGCCGAACTCGCAGGCGGCGGGAATCCGCACGCCCGAGCTGCGCGCGGTCTGCAGCACGGTCTGGCCGGCGACGCAGCCGGCATCGACCTCCGAAAGCGAGAAGCGGATCGGCGTCACGGCTTCGACAGGTGCAGCGATGCCGTCCTCGACCGGGGAGGCAAACGGCGCCGGAATTTCCTCCATCACAGGCGCGGCAAAGCTCTCCTGATGGTATTTCGTCATGTCGAAGCCGGCGGCATCCAGCATGCCGCGCACGGCGCGCATGAACGGATCGGGGCCGCAGCAGAAGATTTCGCGCTCGCGGAAATCCGGAGCCAGCAAGGGCAGCCGGATCGCGTCGATGCGCCCCATATGACCGTACCAGCCCTCGCGGCTGGAACGTTCCTCGATCATGAAGCCGAGCGACAGGCCGGGCATATGGCCGCCGAGCAGTTCGAGTTCCTTGCGGAAGATGATCTCTTCGGCACGCCGCGCGCAGTTGACGAAACCGACATCGGTCCATGGCGCGCAGTCGTTCAGCCAGCGCAGCATCGACATCATCGGCGTCACGCCGGAGCCGGCGGAAATGAACAGGTATTTGGCCGCCGGGTGGCTGTGCAACGAGAAGTCGCCGGCCGGTCCGTAGGCCTTGACATGCGAACCGGGCACCAGATTGTCGAACATCCAGCGCGTGCCGATGCTGCCGGCCTGCGCCTTGACCGTCACCGCGATCGAAAACGGCCGCGATGGCGACGACGACAGCGTATAGGTGCGCATCAGTGGCCCGTCCGGTGTCGGCAGTTCCAGCGTCAGGAACTGGCCCGGCTTGTAGCGGAACCAGGTCTGGTTGTCGGAGCGGAAGGTGAAGGTCTTGACGTCGGGCGCCTCGTCGCTGACGCCGATCACTTCCAGCACCTGCAGCCTATCGTTCCACGGCGCCATCTGGTCGAGATGGCGATAGAGCCCAAGATCCGTCATCGCATTCATCCTCTGGTCCCTCTTCGCCTGCTCCAGTTCACGCGACGCTGCGCAGCGCCGGCCGGCCGCCTTCGGCAAGGCGCGGGCCGATGAAGGCCGCGTACCATTCGACGAACTGGATCACGCCGCCCTCATGCAGCTCCGAATAGGGGCCGGGCTCATAGGCCGGCGACAGGATGCCGAAGGCGTTTTCCTCGACGATGCGGCGGTCCTGGTCGTTGGTCTCGGTCCAGACATGGGTGAGCTCCTCAAGGTTGTAGTCGACGCCCTCGACCGCATCCTTGTGCACCAGCCACTTGGTCGTCACCGCGGTTTGCGTGGCGCTGATCGGCAGCACCCGGAAGGTGACCGCATGGTCGATCAGGATGTGGTTCCAAGTCGTCGGATAGTGGTAGTGCATCAAGGTGCCGATGCGGTCGGCGGCAACAGTGTCGGACAGGTTCTTCGTCACCGCGCGCTTTCCCGACATCGTGTAGCTGACGGCATCGCGCAGCAGCGGCGCGCGGGTGGCGCGGTATTGCCCGGCCGGATCGATGCGGAACTTGCTCGGCAGGCCCGCCGCCTCGCATTTCGCCCAGTGCGCCAGCATCTCCGGATCGCTGTCGGCGCCCTGCACGCCGGTCACCGTCGGCGCTTCGGGGAATGTCTTGCACAGCTCTGGATGATTGCCGGCGCAGTGATAGCATTCGCGGTTGTTTTCCCAGACCAGCTTCCAGTTGCCCTTCTCGATGATGGTGCTCTCGAAGGCGACCTTGGCTTCATTCAGCCCGTGCGGCTTGAGGTAGGGCTCTATCATGGCGCGCATCGGCGCAAAGTCGGCAGGTTCTTTTGCCAGGCAGATGAAGATATAGCCGCCGACGCTCTCGCAGGCGACGGGCTTCAGGCCGAACTGGCTCTTGTCGAAACCGTCGGCCATCTGGCGGGCAAACAGCAGCCGGCCGTCAAGCTCGTAGGTCCACTGGTGATAGGGGCAGACAAGCTTTGCCGCCATGCCCTTCTCAGTGTTGCAGACACGGCTGCCGCGATGGCGGCAGGAATTGTGAAAGGCGTTGATGTTGCCCTTCTGGTCGCGGACCAGCACCACCGGATAATCGCCGATCTGCACGGTGATATAGCTGCCGGGCTTCGGCAGTTCGCAATCATGGCCGATGAACAGCCAGTCGCGATACCAGATAAGCTCCATGTCGAGCTTGAAATAGTCCGGGTCGGTGTAGAAGGGCTGTTCCAGCGAAAAGCCTTGCTTGCGGCCGTTCAGGAGCCTCAGCATGTCGTTGCGCGTATCCATAGTTCTGTCCTCGTGGGTTAAGGACTGAACTTGGTGGTGATGGAGGAAGGATCGGACGCAGGCCGGCGCGGCGCCGGACATGCACTATCCACCTCTTGACCGCCCACCGCGATCAGTCGAGTCTATGCATCTCGGGCTGGTTTCCGGGCTCTGGAGTTGTCCTTGCGGACCATCGCGACACCTTCCCAGGCTCTTGCCCAGTGGTCTCCCGTTGCGACTTCAACTCCACCACCGTTGCGGGGGCAGCGCCGGATTCTGACCGGCTTCCCAATTCTCCGCTGCGTCGTCACGAAGCGGCACCTGAGATGCCATCATCTAATCACGGCAGCGATCGCGACGTCGGCATGAAAGCGACATCATATCCATGCGGCGCGACACGCGCGGCATACGCCCCCCGCCGCCGGTCAAAGAGCTGAGACGTTTCTTGCGACGCCATCATCGCCGTTTCGAATCGCTGCGGATCCAGTTCCGATCGGGGGCAAAAAGGGCTCAACGGTATCGAAAAGTTACTATTAGCAATCTCTAATCGAACCGAACGGTTCGTTTCTGTTGACAATGCGTGCAGGACGGTGTGAACGACGGCCCGGAAACCGACACCGGAGCGAACCACTCGGTTCGACATAAGCAGCTGAAAACAATGCGATAAATGACCATAGAGGAACTTCCTGGCACAATTTCAAGGTGCAGGACCGTGGTCCACACGGAACAACTTCGTGATTGGAAACCAGCCTATGGCTTTCCCACATCGGGGCTGTCCGAACGACGCGAATTCCTCCCAAGACACGCCGCTAGACGGACAGACAAACTGGAGTACTAAAAATGAAAAAGATCATCCTCACTGCCGCAGCCGTTTTGGCGATCACCGGCAGCGCCTTCGCCGGTAGCGACAATTACGCTTCCAATGGTGCGAACCAGCCAGCCGTCTCGGTCGACAGCTCGTATACGGCTTCCATTCAGAAGCCGGCGCACGCTGACAAGCAGCCTGTCGTTCAGGGCGCCGACCGCGACCTCTACGGCAATCGCTGATCCCGACCAAAGAAGGGCGGCTAACCCGTCGCTCTCGGGATCCCAAAAAATTCAGGAGTATTTGAAATGAAAAAGATCATCCTTGCTGCCGCCGCCGTTTTGGCCATCTCCGGCAGCGCTTTCGCCGGCAGCGACAACTACGGTTCGAACGGCGCCAACCAGCCTGCGATTACGTCGACCGATAGTGGCCATACGGCTTCGGTTGAGAAGTCGGCTCCAGCCGAGCAGGCGCCTGCCCACGGTGCCGACCGTAACCTTTTCGGCCGCTAAAAGCCGGTTTCCAGCACGTGGCGGGCTTATCCGCTGCAGCTGGCGGCATCAGAAAAATTCAGGAGACTAAAATGAAGAAGATTGTTCTTGCCACCGCAGCCGTTCTGGCTGTTTCGAGCGCTGCCTTTGCCGGCAGCGACAATTATGGCTCCAATGGCGCCAACCAGCCGGCCGCTGCCGTCGACACCACCCGCACTTCGTCGACCGGCACCAACTCGGCGGTCTACAAGCTGCTGAACTCGTCGAACGACCAACAGAAGTTCGTTCCTCAGAGCAGCGACAGGGATCGGTTCGGCAACAACTAACAGCCGAAGCTTAAAAAAGAGCGGCGGGCCTGGCCCGCCGCTCTTTTTTCATGCCTGTACGACGCAGCTATCTCAAGCCGCCTTCACTTCCACCGGCTTGAGCGAGAAGGAGTGCCCATCGGCGTCGAAGATGTGCAGGTCCCCGGCATCCGCGGTCAGTCGCAGCTTTGCCCCGCGCTTGACCTCGACATTGCCGGGCAGCTTGGTCACCAACGGCAGGTCAGCGCGGCCGATATCGACATAGACAAGCTGCACCTCGCCGAGTTGCTCGACATAGTCCACCACGCCCTCGAAAAGATATTCCGCGCCGGTGGCGGCCGACAGATCCTCCGGCCGCACGCCGAAGCTGACTGCCGCACCCTTTGCTGACGCCGGCGTTGCGATCGGCACCGTTGCCTTGCGGCCGCCGACATGGCTGACGATTGTCGGGTTGCCCGTCCTGTCGATTGTCGCCGGCAGGATGTTCATGGCCGGCGAGCCGATGAACTGGGCAACGAACAGATTGCCGGGCTTCTTGTAGAGGTCCATCGGCGTGCCGACCTGCTCGATATGGCCATCCTTCAGCACGACGATGCGGTCAGCCAGCGTCATCGCCTCGACCTGATCGTGGGTGACGTAGATCATGGTCGTGGCAGGCATCGATTCCTTCAGCTTGGCGATCTCGATGCGGGTGGCGACGCGCAGCGCCGCGTCGAGGTTCGACAGCGGCTCGTCGAACAGGAACACTTTCGGGTTGCGCACGATGGCCCGGCCGATGGCGACGCGCTGGCGCTGGCCGCCCGACATGGCCTTGGGCAGGCGGTCGAGATATTTGGTCAGCTGCAGGATTTCGGCGGCCTGCCGCACCCGCTTGTCGATCTCGGCCTTGCTTTCCTTGCCGATCTTCATCGAGAAGGCCATGTTGTCGTAGACGGTCATGTGCGGATAGAGCGCATAGGACTGGAACACCATGGCAATGCCGCGCTTGGAAGGCGGCACGTCGTTCACCACCTCGCCGGCGATCTTCAGCTCGCCGGAGGTGATCTCCTCAAGCCCGGCGATGGACCGCAGCAAGGTCGACTTGCCGCAACCCGACGGGCCGACGAAGACGATGAACTCGCCCGACTTTATGTCGAGGTCGATGCCGTGGAGAATGTGCAGATTGCCGTATGATTTCTTCACCTGTCTCAGCGTGACATCGGCCATAATTTCCTCCCAGTGATTTCCCTAGAGAACCTGGATTTCCTCAAAAAATCCAGTTTCGTCAAAAACTCAGTCGATGCGCCCGAACCAGGCGCCGTAGCCGCCGAGGCGGATGGAACCTGTGCCGGATTGTCCCGAAAAACCGTGCCCGGCCAATGGCAGCAGCGCCTGACCACCGAGATCGACCTCGGCCGGCTTGCTGGCCAGATTGAAGACGCAGACGATCTGCTCATTGCCCTCACGGCGGGTGAAGGCGACGGTGTCGCCCTCGCTTTCGATGAACTCGATGTCGCCTTTGGCCAGGGCCGGATGCTGGCGGCGGAAACCGAGAAAGCGCCGGTAGTGCTCGAGCAGCGAGGCCGCGTCGCCCTGCTGAACATTGACCGCTTGCGACAAGTGCTTGCCCGGCACCGGCAGCCAGGGCTTGGCCGTCGAAAAGCCGGCATTGCTGGCGGTTGCATCCCACACCATCGGCGTGCGGCAGCCGTCGCGGCCCTTGAATTCGGGCCAGAAGCGAATGCCGTAGGGGTCCTGCAGATCCTCGAACTGCAACTCGGCTTCGCCAAGCCCAAGCTCCTCTCCCTGATAGAGGCAGACCGAACCGCGCAGCGACATCAGCAGCGCCGAGATAACCTTCAGATAGGCGGCCGGGTCGGCCTCGTCGGCGGCCCAGCGCGAGGCCGGACGCATCACGTCGTGGTTGGAAAAGGCCCAGCACGACCAGCCGTCGCTGGCGACCTTGCCGAAGGCTTCCAGCACCTGGCGCACCTTGGCGGCGCTGATCTTTTCCGGCGCCAGGAAATCGAAGGAATAGCACATGTGGACGCGTTTGCCGCCGGCGGTGTAGGCGGCGACCACTTCCAGCCCACGCTGCGAATCGCCGACTTCGCCGACCGCGGCGGCCGCCGGATATTCGTCGAGCAGCGCCCGGAACCGTTCGAGGAAGGCAAGGTTTTCCGGCCGGCTCTTGTCGTAGATATGGTCCTGGTAGTTGTAGGGATTGACCGCAGGTGCTGTCTGGTCGTTGCGCTCTTCGGGCGGCAGCGGCGGATTGTTCTCCAGCCCCTGGCTGTGGAAGTAGAAATTGATGGTGTCGAGGCGGAAGCCGTCGACGCCGCGCTCCAGCCAGAAGCGGGTGACGTCGAGCAGCGCGTCCTGGACTTCCAGATTGTGGAAGTTGAGGTCCGGCTGCTCGGACAGGAAATTATGCAGATAATATTGCTGGCGGCTGGTGTCCCACTGCCAGGCCGAGCCGCCGAAGATCGACAGCCAGTTGTTGGGCGGCGTGCCGTCCGGCCTGGCGTCGGCCCAGACATACCAGTCGGCCTTGGGATTGCTACGGCTGGCGCGGCTCTCCTTGAACCATGGATGGTTGTCGGCGGTGTGCGACAGCACCTCGTCGATCATCACCTTGAGGCCGAGGTGATGGGCTTCCGCAACCAGCGCGTCGAAATCGGCGAGCGTCCCGAACATCGGGTCGACGTCGCAATAGTCCGAGACGTCGTAGCCGAAATCCTTCATCGGCGACTTGAAGAAGGGCGAAATCCAGATGGCGTCGACGCCGAGCGAGGCGATGTAGGGCAGCCTGCGGATGATGCCCTTGAGGTCGCCGATGCCGTCGCCATTGGAGTCCTGATAGGAGCGCGGATAGATCTGGTAGATCACCGCGCCCCGCCACCAGTCGCGATCGACGGCGAGATCGGGCTTCGAGGTCGCCTTCAAAGCGGCTTGCATAAGTCTCAACCTCCTTTGACCGAGCCGGCCAGCAGCCCGCGGACGAAATAGCGCTGCAGCGAGAAGAACACGATCAGCGGCACGATAATGGTGACGAAGGCCGATGTCGTCAGGATTTCCCAGTCGCCGCCGCGCGAGCCGAGCAGTGCGTTGAGCTTCGCGGTCAGCACGATCTGATCCCCTTCGGTACCGAGGAAAACCATTGCCACCAATAAGTCGTTCCACACCCACAGGAACTGGAAGATTGCAAAGGACGCCAGCACCGGGAAGGACAGCGGCAGCACGATCTTGACGAAGATTTCGAAATCGCTGGCGCCATCTATGCGCGCCGATTCCATGATCTCGCGCGGCAGGCCGGCAATATAGCTGCGCAGGAGATAGATGGCGAAGGGCAGGCCGAAGCCGGTATGCGCCAGCCAGATGCCGAGATAGGTTTTCGACGGCACACCGAAGAAGATGCCGACGCCGTTGTAGATCTTCAAAAGCGGGATCAAGGACATCTGCAGCGGCACGACCAGCAGGCCGATGATTGTGGCGATCAGCAAGGCGCGGCCGGGAAAACGCATCCACGCCAATGCATAGGCGGCGAAGGCGGCGATCAGGATCGGGATGACCGTCGCCGGGATGGTAACGGTCAGCGAGTTTATGAACGAGCGGCCGATGCCCTCCGAAAACAGCACGGTCTTGTAATTGTCGGTGGTGAATTTCGGTGGCGCCGACGAGGCGTAATAGACGCGCTGGCCACGGTCGCCTTCGAAAGCCTTGGGCGAACTCATGACGAACGTGCCGTCGGCATTGAGCTGCAAGGTCACGCCGTCGCCGAGATCGGCAGTGGTGCCGGCCGGATATTGCGTCGGTGCCGCCGACTTGACGCCGAAGGCGCTGATGTTGCGCGCAGCACCGTCGCCGAAGATGTTGCCGGCAAGCACGAACTTGCCGTCCTTCTCGACCTGCGCCGAGGCCGGCGGCAGGCGGCCAGCTTCAGTCTGGCTGGAGCTGGAGAACGAGTTCCACCAGCCCGAGGCGATGATCTGGTCCTTGTCGCGCAGCGACGAGACCAGGATGCCGAGCGTCGGCACGGTCCAGATGGCGACGAAGAGGAGCACGGCGATGTGGACGCCGAAGCGGCTGGCAAAGGACTTCCCGGTCGCGACGGCCATCTCAATGTCCTCCCGTCTCTTTGTTCGCCTGGCGGATGTTCCAGACCATGATCGGGATGACCGCGATCATGATGATGATGGCGATGGTGGCGCCGCGGCCGAAATCGCCGCCGCCGCGGAACATCCAGTCGAACATCAGATTGGCCAGCACCTGGCTGTTCCACTGGCCATTGGTCATGGTCAGCACGATGTCGAACACTTTCAGCACCAGGATGGTGATCGTCGTCCAGACCACGGCGATGGTGCCCCAGATCTGCGGCACCATGATCTTCCAGAAGATCTGGAACGGATTGGCGCCGTCGATGACCGCGGCTTCAAGCGTCTCTTCGGGGATGCCGCGCAACGCCGAAGACAGGATGACCATGGCAAAGCCGGTCTGGATCCAGATCAGGATGATCATCAGGAAGAAATTGTTCCAGAACGGCAGCGATATCCAGACCTGCGGCTGGCCGCCGAAATACTGGATGATGGCGTTGAGCAGGCCGATCTGCGTCTGGCCCTCGCCGCGATATTCGTAGATGAATTTCCAGATCACGCTGGCGCCGACGAAGGAGATCGCCAGCGGCAGGAAGATCAGGCTCTTGGCGATTGTGCCCCACCAGATCTTGTCCGTGAGCACGGCGATTATCAACCCTAGAAAGGTGCAGGCGGCGGGCACCACCGCCAGCCAGATGATGTTATTCAGGATCGAGTTGCGGAACTCGCGGTCGCCGAACGCCCATTCATAGTTGGCGAAGCCGACAAAATGCTGGCCGCCGCGGTCGAGGAAGGACAGCCAGAGCGTCGCCACCACCGGATAGATCAGGTAGACGGTGAGGATGATCATCGCCGGGCCGACGAACAGCCACGGACGGACCAGTCCTTGCCGGCGCAGATTGTCGATGGCCGCAGCCCCGGCCACGCCGCGCGACGGGAATATCAGGTCGACCAGCTTGTTGGCGCCCCAGAAATAGGCGACGCAGCCGCCGACGCCGATGATGATGACAAAAATGGCCGATAAGATCTGAGCAGCCATGGGTCCCTCTTCCCTGCGCATGATCGGCCGGGCCTTGAACAGCCCTGGCGATGTGGCTCTGCGCCGATTTAAGTTATTCTGAAACGAACGAACGCAAATCGGTCCGGCGTAAGGCGCCGGTCGGATCCGGGCCATAGCGGCCCGGACCCAGTCTGTGGAGGAAGTCCTGAATTTGCCGCCAAAGCGGCTGATTACTTGGCAGTGGTTACTTGCCAGCTGACTGCTTGCCAGCTGACTACTTGATAGCGTCCCAGCTCTTCTGGATGTCGGTGGCGACATCCTGCGCCGACTTGCCGCCGACCAGATCGATCATGCCGGTCCAGAAGGCGCCGGCGCCGATCTTGCCCGGCATCAGGTCCGAACCGTCGAAGCGGAAGGTCGAGGCATTGGCGAGGATATCGCCCTGCTTCTTCAGCGCGTCGCTGGCATAGGCATCCTTGTTGACCGACTTGAGCGGCGTGACGAAGCCGCCCTGGGCCATCCAGATTTCATGTGCCAGCGGCATTTTCAGGAATTCGATGAACGCGCGTGCACCCTTCGAATCCTTGGTGATCATGGCCAGCGTGCCGGCGCCGAGCACAGGCGTGCCCAGCTCGGGCTTGGATGCATAGGGCGGGAAGTAGAAGAAGTCGGCGTCCTGTCCAACCTTTGTGCCTTCCGGGAAGAAGGTCGGGATGAACGATGCCTGATGGTGCAGGTAGCATTTCGGCGGCACCGAGAAGAGGCCCTTCGGGCTGTCGCGGAAGTCGGTCGCGGCAACCGCCTTGGCCCCACCGTCGACCATCTTGTCGTCGGTCGCGATCTTGCCGAAAATGTCGATGGCGTTGACCACCGCCGGATCGTTGAACGGGATCTCGTTCTTTACCCACTTGTCATACACGTCGGGCGCCTGGGTGCGCAGCATGATGTCTTCGACCCAGTCGGTCGCCGGCCAGCCGGTAGCGCCGCCTGAGCCGAGGCCGATGCACCACGGCGTGCCGCCGTCGGCGATGATCTTCTTCTCGAGGTCGGCGAGCTCTTCCTGGGTCTTGGGAACCTTGTAGCCGGCTTCCTCGAAATTGTCGGGCGAATACCAGACCAGCGATTTCACGTCGGCCTTGTAGGGGAAGGCGAAGAAGCCCGGCTTGCCGTCCTTGTCCTTGAAGGTGCCGAGATCGACCCATGACTGGCCGGCGCCGTAATTGTCCTTGATCCATTTGGCGGTGTCGTCGCCCAGCGGCGTCAAAAGGCCCTTGGACGCCAGATCCTGGATCAGGCCCGGCTGCGGCAGTACGGCGATATTGGGCGGGCTGCCGGCCTGGGTATCGATGACGATCTGCTGTTCGTAATTTTCCGACGAGGAGTATTTGATCTCGGCGCCGGTGGCTTCCTGAAAATATTCGAGAACAGTGCGGATGAGGCCTTCGTCCTCGCCGCGCCAAGGCCCGAAGATGGTCAGCGTCTCGCCCTTGAGATCGACCTTCTTCAGCTCTTCGTAATTGGCCCAGTTGAAGCGCTTGTCTTCCCCGGGCTTGAACTTCAGTTCGGCTTGCGCCGGCAGGGACAAGGCGAGCGTGGCAAACGCTGCGCCAAGCAGAAGCATCTTCTTCATCGGTATTCCTCCCAGTGTGGACACATACACCCGGGCGGAACCTCCATTCCGCCCGCCGACGCTGCAGGACTGTGACTCGTTCAGAAAGGAACCGCAACCTTTCGAAGAGTCTTCCAAAGCGCTTTGGTCTTTTTGATCTCGCCATTGAATCGGCTGGAAGTCAAGAGGGCGGTGGGCTAATCGATTTAATTGCGGGCCGCAAGACTTGGTAAAGTGCACTGCAGCACAGTTTTACGGCGGTGCAGCACCGTATTAAGCTTCAAACTGGCCGGACCAGTGCGTATGGTCGACCAGCTCGGCCGCGCCCTTGTGGCGCCGCGTGGCTTCAAAATTAAAAGCGCTTTGAGGCTTGGAGGCCTGCCAGTGAACCTGAAGCAGCTCTCTCATATGCTGGCCCTGTCGCAGACAACGGTAAGCCGTGCGCTTAACGGCTATCCCGAGGTCAACGAGGAAACCCGCCGGCGTGTGGTGGATGCCGCCAAGCGCCACGGCTACCGGCCCAACCCGAGCGCGCGCCGGCTGGCGACCGGCAAGACGGGCATGATCGGGTATGTGCTGCCGACGGGCGCCTCCGTCGACATCGACCCGCATTTCGTCGAGTTCCTGTCGGGTCTCGGCGACTATGCCCGCTCGCACGAGCTCGACCTGGTGCTGTCGCCGGCCGATGCCGACGACCAGGAAACCACCTATCGCCGCATCGTCGCCAACCGCCAGGTCGACGCCGTCTACATCTCCTCGCCGCGCCCGGCCGACCGGCGGGTGGCGCTGGTCAACACGCTCGGCATTCCCTTCATCGTCCATGGCCGCAGCGAAGGCTTCGATTTCGACTACCCCTTCACCGACATCGACAATGAGGGCGGCTTCCACGACGCCGCCCGGCTGCTGGTTCAGCTCGGCCACCGCCGGCTGGCGCTGATCAATGGCGACGACCGCGAGACCTTCGCCATCCACCGCGAGCGCGGCATGCGCAGGGCGCTGGCCGCGAGCGGCCTGACGCTCGGCGAGCGCCATGTCTGTTCACTCACCATGACCGAGGAGAACGGCTACCGCGCCGCCAGGCGCCTGCTCGAACAGAGCGAGCGGCCGACGGCGATCGCCTGCTCCAGCCTGATCATGTCGCTCGGCGTCGTGCGCGCGGTGCGCGACCTTGGCCTGACCATTCCCGGCGACCTGTCGTTGATTGCCCATGACGACGTCTTTCCATGGCTGAAGCCGGAGAATTTTTCCGTGCCGCTGTCGACGACGCGCTCGTCGATCCGCCTCGCCGGCGCCCGCATCGCCGAACGCCTGGCAGCGCGCATTTCCGGCTTGGAAGAAGGGGCGCGGGGCGAGGTCTGGCCTGTCGACCTGGTGGTGAGAGGCTCGGTCGCCGGCGCGCCGGTTTAGGGATTAATCCAATTGCTCCGCTGGGCAAGTTCACCCATGTGGATGTTGCCCGCAGATAGATTGACTTCGTTGGGACAACGGTCTGCCTGGACCTGTCCTTGATTTGGCTTCGAGTGGGTGGCAACCAGTAAGCCAGAGCCATCAACCAGTCCTCAGGGTGCGCCACTTGCCCATATTCCCGTTCTCCGAAACGGATCCAATCCGGCATCCTGGCCCACCGCCGAAAACGTCGGAGGTGGTCATTGTCGGTGGCGGCATCATCGGTGTGACGACGGCGCTTTTCCTGGCACAGCGGAACATCCCGGTGACGCTGCTGGAAAAAGGACGCATTGCGGCCGAACAGTCGTCCCGCAATTGGGGCTGGATCCGAAAGCAGGGACGCGACGCCGACGAGTTGCCCATCGTCATAGAGGCTATTCGCCTGTGGCGGCAACTGGCTGAGGAATGCGGCGAGGACATCGGCCTGACCCAGACAGGTGTGACCTACCTGGCGAAGACCGACAAGGACATGGCCGGCTTCGAAGCATTCATGAAGATCGCTGCGACGCATGCGCTCGACACCCGTCTCCTGGATGCAGACGAAACCGCGGCACTCATCAAAGGCATGTCGCGCAAATTCAAGGGCGCGATGACGACGCCCTCCGACATGCGGGCGGAGCCTTGGCTGGCGGTGCCCGCACTTGCCCGGCTCGCCGCGCGAAAAGGCGTCAAAATCGTCGAGAATTGTGCGGCGCGAACCCTCGAAATCTCAGGCGGCAAGATCAAGGGCGTGTGGACCGAGGCGGGGTATGTCGAGGCCTCCAGCGTGCTGGTCGCCGGCGGCGCCTGGTCATCTCTGTTCTTGCGCAGACACGGCATCTCCATCCCCCAGCTCAGCGTCAGAGTAACCGCAGCCGCAACGGAGCCCATGCCTGAGGTCTATGCAGGTGCGGCCGCCGACGAACACATCGCGTTCCGGCGCAGGCAGGATGGCGGATATACGCTCGCCGCGGGCGGCAGCCATTTGCTTTACCTGGGGCCTGACGCATTCCGGCACGCCACCAATTACCTTCCCGCCCTCAGGGACAATCCGTTCGGGACACGCTACTTTCCGTTCGCCCCGTCAGGCTACCCTGACGCCTGGTCGACGCCGCGCGATTGGGCGCCGGATTCCGTCAGTCCTTTCGAAAAAATGCGGGTGCTGAACCCGCCCCCTGAACGAGCCGGGCTGCGTTCCATAGAACGCAATTTCGGACGTCTTTTTCCACAGCTCGAAACAGTTCGCCTGAAGGCAGGCTGGGGCGGCATGATCGACGCCATGCCGGACGTCGTCCCCATCGTGGATCATGTGCAGGCCGTCGGCGGTCTTTTCGTCGCGACGGGAATGAGCGGTCACGGCTTCGGTATCGGGCCTGGCATAGGCCGGGTCGTTGCCGACATGATCCAGGGAAACCAGACCGGGCACGACCTCAGCCGCTTCCGGCTGTCGCGCTTCCATGATGGCAGCCCTGTTCGGCTGGGTCCGGCGCTCTGAATTGGGTGGCGCGAAATTCGCCCGGTTTACTTGTTCGCCGCCGCCTTCGTATCCAGCAGCCCATAACCGAAATCATTGTCCCGTCCCTTCGGACCGAGATCCCTGGCGGTGGCGGCCAGCGCCTTTTCGATATCGTCGGCCGAGCGCTCGGGTGAGGCGTGGATCAGGTTGGCGATTGCGCCGGACACGATCGCGGCGGCAAATGAGGTGCCGGTGACGACGTCAGAGCCGGCGCCGCTCGGCGCCACCATCTCGACGCCGGGCGCCGAGATGAAGACATAAGCGCCGCGATTGGCCTGCTGCATCAGCCCGTCCTTGGCGTCGGTGGCGGTGACCGCGATCACGCCGTCATAGGCGGCGGGGTAGCCATAGGGCGCTTTCGGCCCGTTGTTGCCGGCAGCAGCGACCAGGATGATGCCGAGCCCGCGCGCATTGCGGCAGGCGGTGGCGAGCAGATCGTTCTTGGGGCCGACGAAACTCATATTGATGATGCTGACATTCTGGTCCGCCGCCCAGTCGAGCGCCGACAGGATGACATCCATGGTCGACCTGCCGTCCTCGAAGGCGCGGGCGTGATAGATCCTGGCGCCGGGCGCCATGCCTTCGAGCGCGCCGACGCCGGCGATCAGCCCGTCGACCGAGGTACCGTGGTCACGCTTTTCGACCGGCACGTTGGGCATGGCGTCGAACTGGTCGGCAATGACGCCGGACAGCGCCGGATTGGTGTCGTCTATGCCGGTGTCGATGACGGCGATGCGCACGTTTTCGCCACTGGCTTGCTTGTTGTCGAGCTGAATGCGCTCGAAGGCATAGTTGACGATGCCGGCCGCCTGCTGCAGCGAATAGACATGGTTGGGCTCGCGCCGCAGGGTGCGGCCATCGGCGGCCAGTTGCGCCAGCACGGTGCCGACCGGGCGACCGTCGGGGATGCCGAAGCGCACCAGCGTGGTGCCGAGCAGCCGCGACTGGCGCTGCGAGCGCACTTCGAGGCCGAAGGAGGCAGCTATCTGCTGGACGGCGCCGACGTCGCCGTCGACGGTCACCAGCACCTCGTCGGGCACGAACTCGCCGGCGATGGCACGCCTGGGAGCGGTCGCGACAAGATCGGTCGGCGAAACGATGGGGCCACCGGCAGGCGGTCCGGCCTGCGTGTCGGCCGGCGGCGCTGACGGCCGTGGCGTCGGCACGGGCGCCGCGGCAGCGGGTGGATTGGGAAACAGGTCGACGATCAGGGCCGGAAGGGTAACAGCACCTTGCTCTCCGGCGCCCGCACCGCCCTTGGCGTCATTGCCGTCTTTCGGGCAGTCGGCGGCCGTCGCTCCGGTCGCGCCGGTGCAGTCGGTTTTCGTCCGACCGGCATTGGGATCATTGGTCTGCGCCGACGCAGGCACGGCGGCGATTGTCATCGCCGCCGCCAGGATCGCCGCAAATCGAGTGACCGCCTTAGCTGCCATCAACCGGTTTCCTTCCCTCGATCACAGTTTCCGCGAAAGGCTGGGCGGCAATAAGGCCGACGAGCTTGGCATAGTCTGCTCCGGTCTTGGCCGGGATGGCGATACGGAAGACACCCGAGGCGGTCGGCCCGCCGGCGATCTTCAGCCCGTTCTGGTCGAGGAAGACAGCGATGTCGGACATCTTCGCGTCCGGCTTGAACTTGATCAGGGCGAACGGCAGTTTCGCCAACTCGTCCTCGGCCCCGGCAATCTCGAAATCATTACCCTTGCCGCCGGTCTGCACGTAGGACTGCACCACGACCAACGCCAGCAAGACAGCGGCCGCCGCCCAGGCGACACCGACCGGCACCGCCATGACACGGCCGAGCGCCTGCGACAGCCAGGAACGGCCCGCCGGCGCGCGGACCGGTCCGGCTTCGGCGTCAAGCGCCCTGGCAAAGCGGCTGAGCGCATCGGCCGGTGGCCGGATCGCTTCGTTGGCGGCGGTGGCGCCGGAGAATTCCGCCTCAGCCTCGCCAAGCGCCGCCGTCGCCGCCGGATCGCTCGCCAGCCATTCCTCGACGGCTTCGAGGTCCGAGCCTTCCAGCGAGCCGTTCAGGTAGAACGGCAGCAGCGTTTCCATTTCGTCACGGCGTGACATTTTTCCAGCGGCGCTCATATCTTCAGGATTGCTCATGGCCACCCCCTGTCGTAACCGGCGGCCTTGAGGGCTTCGCCGAGTTTCTTGCGGGCGTAGAACATTCGGGTCTTGACGGTGGCGACCGGGATGCCGAGCACCTCGCCGATCTCCGTCACCGACTGTCCATGGTAATAGGCAAGGTCGACCACCGAGCGGTGTTCCTCCGGCAAGGCATCGACGAAGCGCCGCAAGGCGGCGCCCTTGTCTTCCTTCATGGTGGCGACTTCCGGCGTGTCGGCGCCATCGGGAACCTGCGCCGCATCGTCGTCATCGATCCAGTCTTCTTTTTTCTTGCGCAGCATCGACAGCGCCTTGAAGCGGGCGATGCCGAGCAGCCATGTCGAGACTTCCGAGCGCCCTTCGAAACCGGGCGCCTGGCGCCACAGCTCAAGAAAGACCTCGTTTGCGATATCGTCGGCCATCATTTCCGATCCCGTCTGGCGCACCACGAAGCGGTAGACCCGCGCGTGGTGACGCATGAACAGCAGCCGAACAGCGGCACGGTCGCCCTTCGCGACCCGGTCGACAAGCGCGCGATCAGTCTCGGTCGCTGCCGTCATGGCCGGTCGAGCCGCCTGGCTCCTGTCTGCTCTGTCGCCGATAGGTTCAAAAAGGTTCATCCTTCCGCCAAGGAATTTTGGCGAAGCTAACCGAAGAGAGGGAGTGTTGCCAGAGCGTCTCCCTTCTCCCCGTCACTATACGGGGAGAAGGTGCCGGCAGGCGGATGAGGGGCGGCGCCGGCGTTGGGGTATTTATTTTGATGTTAGCGCTGCCCCTCACCCTTACCCTCTCCCCGTATAGCGACGGGGAGAGGGGGTAGCGAACGGCGGGACCTCCGTCACCCCAAAAACGGCTTAGCCTTCATGGTCTCCGGCACCGGCACACCCAGCCGCTTCAGCACCGTCGGCGCCAGTTGCAGCTGATCAAGCAGCGTGTCCGGATCCGGCCCTTTGCCGGCTCCGAAATAATACAGCGCGAAATCCTGCATTTCATCGTCACGGCCGCCATGATGGCCGCGGTCTGTCTGGCCGTGGTCGGCGGTTACGATCACCTCGTAACCGGCCTGCCGCCAGCCCGGCAGGAAGGCTGCCAGCATGCCGTCCATCGCATAGCAGGCATGGTCCATTTCGTGGCAGTCATGGCCGAAGCGATGGCCCATCGAATCCAGCGTGCAGGTGTGCAGGATCCCGTAGTCGATGGCGTGGCGCCGGGTCAGCTGGGTCAGTGTCGCAAACAAATCGACATCGCTCGGCGTCATCTGGTTGCGCAAATTGTAGCCGGTCATGGTGTGGAAGCGGCCATGCGCGATCGGTCCGTTGGGCTCGTCATACTCCATGTCCTCGACCAGATCGAACGGATAGGAACGAAAGAATTCCGACCAGTAGGAATGCGTCACCGCGCCGGTCTTGCCGCCGGCCTTGCTGACCTCGGAGAAAATATCCGGCTTGTTGACGAGAAAACGGTTCTCGTTGGATAGGATGCCGTGCTCCTGCGGCGAAACCCCGGTGTGGATCGAGGCATAGCAGCAGGCCGAGGTCGACGGCAGCACCGAGCGCATCTTCCACACCTGCGCCTCGCCCGACTGCACCCAGCCCTCGAGATTGCCCATCAGCCGGCGCCAGTTCCGGTAGGGCACGCCGTCGAGAATGATGAGCAGCAGTTTGGTCTTGAGCGCCATGGGCGGCTCCGGAAAGCTTTTGCCGTTGAAGGAAGTTTTCGCGACAAAGGCCGCGAATTCCCTACTAATTCCCCGCGCTCGCCATGCGCCGTCCCTTGATCGCCTTTTCCAGCCAGCCGATCTCCATCTCGGGAACGGACGACAGCAGCAGGTCGGTATAGGCGTCGAAGGGCGGCGTCAGCACCTTGCTCTTGGCGCCATAGCGCACCACCTCGCCGCGGTACATCACCGCGATCGAATCGGCGATCGACTTCACCGTCGCCAGATCGTGGGTGATAAAGAGGTAGGCGACCTTCTCGTGCTGCTGCAGGTTGAGCAGCAGCTTGAGAATGCCGTTGGCCACCAGCGGGTCGAGCGCCGATGTCACCTCGTCGCAGATGATCAGCTTGGGCTTGGCGGCGAGCGAGCGGGCGATACAGACGCGCTGTTTCTGGCCTCCGGAGAGTTCGGCCGGATAACGATCGAGAAAGCCCTTGCCCATCTCGATCTCGTCGAGCAGTTCGGCGACGCGCTTGTCGCGCTCGCGGCCGCGTATGCCGAAGTAGAATTCCAGCGGCCGGCCAATGATGGTGCCGACGGTCTGGCGCGGGTTCATCGCCACGTCGGCCATCTGATAGATCATCTGCAACTGGCGCAGATCCTCCTTCGGCCGGTCGGCAAGCCGGTTGGCGAGCGGCCTGCCATCGAAGGTGACGGTGCCTTCCTCGGGCGGCAACAGCCCGGTGATAGCGCGCGCCAGCGTCGACTTGCCAGAGCCGGATTCACCGACGACCGCCAGCGTCTGTCCCGGATAGATCTCGACCGAGACGTTCTTCAGCACCTTGACGTGGCTGCCGCCGTAAGCGGCGGTGACGTTCTTGACCGACAGGAACGGCGCGGCGCCGGGCTTCTGCTCGGCATGCTCGATCTCATGCACCGAGACCAGCGCATTGGTGTATTCCTGGCGCGGCTCCTTGATGATCTGGCGAGTGCCGCCCCATTCGACCAGCCTGCCATGGCGCAGCACCATGATCTCGTCCGAGACCTGGGCGACGACGGCAAGATCGTGGGTAATGTAGAGCGCCGCGACATGGGTGTCGCGGATGGCGTCCTTGATCGCCGCCAGCACGTCGATCTGCGTCGTCACGTCGAGCGCCGTGGTCGGCTCGTCGAAGACGATCAGGTCAGGTTCCGAACACAGCGCCATAGCCGTCATCACGCGCTGCAATTGGCCGCCTGAGACCTGGTGCGGGAAGCGTTCGCCGATGATTTCGGGGTTTGGCAGGCTGAGCTTCTTGAACAACGCCACGGCACGTTTCTCGGCCTCGGCGCGTGTCGCCGTGCCGTGCAGCAGCGTTGCTTCCACCACCTGGTCCATCAGCTTGTGCGCCGGATTGAAGGCCGCGGCCGCCGACTGCGCGACATAGCAGACCTCGCGGCCGCGCAATTTGCGGAAACCTTCCTTGCCGCCCTTGAGAATATCGCGGCCGTTGAGCAGCACCTCTCCGCCGGTGATGCGCACGCCGCCACGGCCATAGCCCATCGACGACAGGCCGATGGTCGACTTGCCGGCGCCGGACTCGCCGATCAGGCCGAGCACCTTGCCCTTTTCCAGCGTCAGCGAGACATCGTGGACCAAAACGATGTTCTTCGGCGCCTCGCCGGGCGGAAACACTGTCGCTTCGATGCGCAGATTGCGGATATCGAGCAGCAGGCCGGGCTTTGCTTTTGTGTCAGCCATCACCCGCGTCCTCCCTTCAGGCTTGTCGTGCGGTTGAGCACCCAGTCGGCGACCAGATTGACCGAAATCGCCAGTGCTGCGATCGCCGCGGCGGGGATGAGTGCCGCCCCGATACCGAAGACGATGCCGTCCTTGTTTTCCTTGACCATGCCGCCCCAGTCGGCATCCGGCGGTTGCACGCCAAGGCCGAGAAAGGACAGCGTCGACAAGAACAGCACCGCGTAGATGAAGCGCAGGCCAAGTTCCGAGACCAGCGGCGACAGCGCGTTGGGCAGGATCTCGCGGAAGATGATCCAGCCGCTGCCTTCGCCCCGCAGCTTGGCGGCCTCGACATAATCCATGACGTTGATGTCGACGGCCACCGCGCGCGACAGCCGGTAGACGCGGGTCGAGTCGAGGACGCCCATCACCAGGATCAGCGTCACCAGATTGGTCGGCAGCACCGAAAGCACGACGAGCGCCATGATCAGGGTCGGGATCGACATCAGCAGATCGACAAGGCGCGACAGAAGCGTGTCGAACCAGCCGCCGAACACCGCCGCCGAAAAGCCGAGGATGGCGCCAAGCGAGAATGACAGCGCGGTGGCCAGCACCGCAATGAACAGCGTGATGCGAGCGCCGTAGATCATGCGCGACAGAAGATCACGGCCGAGATTGTCGGTGCCCAGCCAATGCGCTGCGGACATCGGTTCCCAAGGAACGTCGCTGACAATCTCGGCATTGCCGTGTGGTGCGATCCATGGCGCGAAGACAGCCGCCACGACGAACATCGTCGTCAGTACGATGCCAATCAGCGCGGGAATGGGGATGCGTTTGATATCGAGCATGCCCGCCGCCTATTTCGGATGTCTGAGGCGCGGATTGGCGACAATCGCCCCGATGTCCGCGATGATGTTGAGAGTGATGTAGACAGCGGCAAAGATCAGGCCGACGGCCTGCACCACCGGCACGTCGCGCTTGGTGACGTGGTCGACCAGATATTGCCCCATGCCGGGATAGACGAAGATCACCTCGACCACGACGACGCCGACGATGAGGTAGGCGAGGTTGAGCATGACGACATTGATGATCGGCGCGATGGCGTTGGGGAAAGCATGCTTGCGGATGACGTTGAAGGCCGACAGGCCTTTCAGTTCAGCCGTCTCGACATAGGCCGACTGCATGACGTTGAGGATGGCCGCGCGGGTCATGCGCATCATATGCGCCAGCACAACCAGCGTCAGCGCGGCGGCCGGCAACGCGATCGCCTGCATACGCTCGCCGAACGGCATGCCGTCATAGACCGTGGAAATGGCCGGGAACCATTGATACTTCACGGCAAAGAAGTAGACGAGCACATAGCCGATGAAGAATTCCGGGAAGGAGGTCGAGGCGAGCGCCAGGCCGGAGATCAGCTTGTCGACCCAACCGTTGCGGTAACGCACGGCGATCAGGCCGAGGATGATCGCCAGCGGCACGGCCACGACCGCCGCCCAGAAGGCGAGAAACAGCGTGTTCCACAGCCGCCCCTTGATCGAGGTCGCGATATCCTGGCCGCTCGACATCGCCGTGCCGAGGTCGCCGGTGAGTGCACCGCCGAGCCAATGGAAATACCTGATGTAAGCCGGCTGATTGAGGCCGAGCTGCTCGCGCAAATTGGCGAGCGATTCCGGCGTCGCCGACTGTCCGAGAATGGCTTGCGCGACGTCGCCGGGCAGGATCTGGGTGCCGGCGAAGATCAGGACCGAAACGGCCAGCAAGAGGACGATGCCCAGCGCAACGCGCTGGGCCACAAGTTTCACGACGGGTGAGGACATATCCGCAAAGCCGGGCTCAGGCTTCGAGCCAGCACTTCGCCAGCGCGTAGCCGTTCATCAGCTCCTGATGCGGATCGTCGACCCAGCCGCCGACCTTGGCGCCTGTCGCATCGATGAACTGATTGAACATCGGCAGGATCAGGCCGCCCTCGTCGCGCACCAGCACGGCCATGTCGTGGTACATCTGCTTGCGCTTGGTCTCGTCGAGTTCGGCGCGTGCGGCCAGCACCAGCTTGTCGAAGTCCGGACGCTTGAAACGGGTGTCGTTCCAGTCGGCGGTCGACAGATAGGCGGTCGAGTACATCTGGTCCTGGGTCGATCGGCCGCCCCAATAGGAGGCGCAGAAGGGCTGCTTGTTCCAGACCTCGTTCCAGTACCCGTCGCCGGGCTCGCGCTTGAGCTCGATCTTGATGCCGGCCTTGGCCGCGCTCTGCTGGAAGAGCTGCGAGGCGTCGACCGCGCCCGGGAAGGCGACGTCGGAGGTGCGCAGCAGCACGGTGCCGTCATGGCCCGACTTCTTGTAGTGGAACTTGGCCTTGTCGGGATCATATTTGCGCTGCTCGATCTCGGAAAACAGCGGATAGGACGAATTGATCGGGAAGTCGTTGCCGAGCGAGCCGTAGCCGCGCAGCACCTTGTTCAGCATCTCCTCACGGTCGATCGCGAGCTTCAGCGCCATGCGCAGGTCGCTGTTGTCGAAGGGCGCGGTGTTGCAATGCATGATGAAGACATAGTGGCCGGGGCCGGCATGGTTGCGGATGGTGACGCCCGGTACACGCTTGATCAGGTCGACGATCTTCGGCTCGACGCGGTTGATCATGTTGACCTGGCCGCCCTGCAGGGCCGCCGTGCGCGCGGTCGCGTCGTTGATAACGATGATCTCGATCTGGTCGGCATGGCCCATCTTGTCGGCCTGCCAGTAATTGGCGAAGCGCTCGCCGCCATGGCGCACGCCGGGCTCGTTGGTGGTGACCTTGTAGGGTCCTGCCGAGATGCCGGCATCCGCCTTGTCCTTGCCGCCGTTGGGCTGGACGATGAGGTGGTAGTCGCTGAGGAGATAGGGAAGGTCGGCGTTGGCCTCCTTCAGCGTCAGGACGACTTCCTTGCCACTGGCTTTGATGCTGTCGATGCCCTTCATGTAGCCCAGCGCGCCGGACTTCGACTTTTCATCAGAATGGCGCTCGAGCGTTGCCGCCACATCCTCAGCGGTCACCGTCTTGCCGTTGTGGAATTCGACGCCGTCGCGGATTTTCAGCGTCCACACCTTGGCGTCGTCCGACGAGCCGATCTCTTCGGCGATGCGGTTCTCGAGTTTGCCTTCCGGAGACAGCTCGACGATCAGTTCGCCCCACATCTTGCCAAAGGCGAACGGCACTTGCGTCATGAACAAAGCCGGGTCCAGGCTGTTCGTGGATTCGCCGCCGACGAGGCCGGCCTTCAGCGTGCCGCCCTTGACCGGGCCTTCCGCGCGAGCCGCACTGGAAAGCAGCATATTGGCGAAGGGCGCTGTGACGCCGAGTGCTGCGGCGCGGCCGAGGAAATCACGACGGCTCAGCTTGCCGGACGCAACGCGCCGGCTCAGATATTCGAGTTCGTTGGACATTTGAGTTCCTCACTCTGTTGGTTCGACCTTATGGTCGTTTTTTGCTTGTTGTTACCAAAGGGATATTGACCGGAAGGCAAAGCCGTAAGCAAGACGGAATGCGACATGCCGTGGCGTAAATCGTGCGTCGCAACTGGACCAGTCGGGTCGACGCTCAGAGCAGGTCGCGCGGGATCGTCTCTTCGAAATCGCGTTCGAAAACCAGCGTTTCGCCCTCATAGGCTTCGATTCTGGCGCTGACGATGAAGTTTTGCGCATCGCAGCGCATTTCAGCCGACGTCTCGGTGCGCACCGACCATCCGTTTCGCGACAAGGTCTGCGTCCAGTGCGTGCGACCCGAGGCAGACAGCGGGTCGTCGGGGTGGATCGTCCAGCTCTCGCGGGCAATGCTGCCATTGGCCAGTCCATGCGCGAGATCGCGCACTTCTCCGAAATCATCCGTGATCGACAGCGTGACGATGCCGGTCTTCTCATCGCGATCGACGTGACGCTCGGAATTCGCTGCACGAACTGTCGCGGTTGCCCAGGGTGTTGCGCCTTCGGGAGACTGGAACGAGGTCTCGTCGGCTTTTGCGAGCGGGCGCAGCGGCAGCCTCAGCGTCGCCGCTGAAAGGTCGAGCCGCACCGGCTCCGGCGACGGCCAGATCATCGGCCAGTAAGCATTGGAAACCGCGATGCGCAGGCGGTGTCCGGCCGGCACGCGGTAGGCGCACTGGTCGAGAATAACGCGCGCCGAAACCGTTTCGCCCGGCACCAGCGCTTGCGGCTGTTCGTGCGAAGAACGATGCGTCAGGTTGAGCACGCCGTAGGAGATCAGTTCCGAGGCGCCGTCGGGGTGCACGTCGCACAGCCGCACCGCGATGTTCGCCTGCGGGCGATCGGACGACACCCGGATGAGAAGCTCCGGCGCGCCGACGATGTCGAGTGCCTCGGCAAGCACAGGCTGATCGAAGCAGACGGACAGCGCGTCGTCCGGGCGCTGGTCGCCCGGCAGTTCCGGGCCAAAGGTGAAGGGAAAATATTCGCCGCCGGCGAGCCCGCAGCTTTGCGGGGTCGCCACGATCGCCGGCCTGACGCCGTCAGCAATGAGTTCGATCGCCCCGACCTTGATGTTGGGAGACGGCCATTCCTGTTCGGCCACCCAACGGCCCGGCCGCTCCGGGTGCCAGCGCGCCGGCCGCACACTGTCCATGACATAGGCGCGGTAGTCCGGGTCGGCCTCCACGCCGGTCTCGACGCCCTTCAACCAGCTGTCCCACCAGCGCAACGCCTCCTGCAGGAAGCCGATGGCGGGTTTGGGTTCGGCATAATGCGGGTATTTGTGGATCCATGGCCCGACAATGCCCTTCACCGGCGCCTGGATGTTGGTGACCAGATGCGAAATCGTGTTGCGGTAGCCGTCATGCCAGCCGCCGATCGACAGCACGGCGGCTTTGACCGCGGAGAAATCCTCGCAGATCGAACCGCGTTTCCAATAGGCGTCGCGATGCTGATGGCTGAGCCAGAGCGGCAGAAGGAAAGACTGGTTCTCCAGCCGCGTCAGCCAGAGGTCGCGCCAGCGATTGTCGCCAGCAATCAGCGGATCCGGCGGTCGCGACGAATAGGACAACATGGTCGAGGCCCAGCCGAAATTTTCCGTCAAAAGGCAGCCGCCCTTGTAGTGGATGTCGTCGGCGTAGCGGTCGACGGTCGAGCACAGGCTGATCACCGCCTTCAGCGCCGGCGGCTGCTTGGCCGCCACCTGCAGGCAGTTGAAGCCGCCCCAGGAAATGCCCATCATGCCGACACTGCCATTGCACCAGGGCTGTGCTGCCGCCCAGGCAATCACATCGCAGGCGTCCTGCAATTCCTGCTCGGAATATTCGTCGTCCATCAGACCTTCGGAATCGCCATTGCCGCGCATGTCGACGCGGATCGAGGCGTAGCCGTGGCCGGCAAAATAGGGATGCGTCAGTTGATCGCGAAAGATGGTGCCGTCGCGCTTGCGATAGGGCAGGTGCTCGAGGATCGCCGGCACCGGATCGCTGCTGGCGTCCTCCGGCATCCAAACCCGCGCCGACAGCCGGCAACCATCCGGCATGACGATGCCCATATCGGGGAATTCGACGACCTTGCGGGGAAATTCGGTGATGGTTTTCATGCGATGCTCCAGGATGTCAGTGACGCATGAAGCGGGCATGTCATGAAGTCAAACGGGCGACGGCCGGTGTCGCCGCGACGACGCCACGATATGTAGCCCGATTGTTTTGCCCTGATGTTGCAGGATATAATTAATGATTACATTTATTAACTGAACCCAACGTGATGAGGATGGTTTCGCCTGAATCGTTTGGGATGAGCCAAAGCGCGTGACGAACCTCGACAGCCGGGGTCTCGATTTTGCCGAACTCGATATTGAGTTTTTTGCGACTTCAACCGTCCTTCCAGCCAAGGCCGACCGGTTCAAGGCGATTGGCGAATTCGGAGAGATCATCCTGGCCGTGATTTTCAAGCCGCTTGGTTCGAAGGCGATTCGGTGATCTCGATGCGCCGTGCCAGCCGAAAGGAAAGGTCAGTATATGAACAATCCTAAATCGCGTGTTCGACCGCTTACCGATGCGGAGGAAGTGGAAATTCAAAGACAAATTGTTGATGATCCCGACGATGCGGAGACGACAGACGAACAGTTGGCGCAAGCCAGGCCTTTCGCGGAAGTGTTTCCAGAACTTTTCGAGAGCATAAGGCGTGCTCGTGGCCGGCCAGCCGTGGAGAAGCCTAAGCAAGTCGTGTCCATCCGTCTGGATCAGGATGTCATCAGTAAATTCAAGGCGACCGGCAAGGGCTGGCAGGCCAGGATCAACGAGGTGCTGAAAAACGCGAAGGTAGGCTAGGCAATCCGCGTCAGTTCAGCGGAATGTCGTTTTCGGACTTGCGCGCCTGATAAGCGGCGGACAGTTCGTCGTAGCGGGTGGAAATATTGCCGATCCTTGCCTCAAGCCGGCCGCGCTCGGCCTCGGGCAGCGCCCGCACCAGCCTGCGAATGGAAAAACTCTTCCAATAAGCGTTCTCGGCATTGTAGCCGCCGGGATCAAGAGTGAAGACCTCTTTCAGGATTTTCAGATCGTGCGGGATCGCAAAGCTGTCGCGTGAATCCTCGTGGCTGAAGAGGTAGTAGAAATTGTCGAAGCCGGTCCAGGTGATCGCCGACAGGCAGAGCGAGCAGGGCTCATGCGTGGCGATGAAGATGGCGTCCTTGGTGTCGACGCGCTCGGCTTTCGGCATTTCATAGAAACGCTTCAGGCAGTGCACCTCGCCATGCCAGAGCGGATTTTCCATCTCGTTGTTGGTTTCGGCCAGCACCAGCGAGCGGTCGCCCTTCCGCAGGATGGCGGCGCCGAACAGCTTGTTCCCATGGGCCACGCCCTCTGCCGTTTTCGGCACGATGTCGTGCTCGATGACATCGAGCAGGCGGTCGATCAGCGATATGTCGGTCATTTCTCAGGTCTCGTTGGGGAGATGGATTTCGTAGGGGTGCGAGAAATGGAACTCTTCGAGGTTGGAGCCGTCACCGCCGCGGTCGACGATGACGAAATCCTGCGCTTCGCCGAGCGGCGTCAGCACGCCGTGCCAGAGATTGCGCGGATAGTTGACGCCTTGCCCGGGTGCGGTGATGAAGGCGTGCGGCTCGCCCGGACCGTCCTTGCCGTCATGGCAGACGACGACCAGGAAAGGCCGCGGTGACAGCGGGATGAACGCCTGGCTGCCTAAGGGATGGCGCTCGACCATGGTCAGCTTCAGCGGCAGGTCGTAAGGCGTGCCGCGCGCCATCGAGATCAGCACGCAGGCATTCGGTCCCGCGGCTTCAGCGGTGGCGAGATTGTGGTAGCGCTCGGTCTTGCCGCCATTGATCGGGTAGTGATTGCCGCCGCCCATGTCGATGACATCGCCGAAGCCGGCAAAGCTTTCGCGGGTCAGCGGCCGCGCTGTGATGCGGGTCACCGCGCGCGACCGCCAATGCCCGCCCCGCCGAGCTTGGCGTGCCGGTTGACGTCCTTGTAAAGGAGATAGCGGAATTTGCCTGGGCCGCCCGCGTAGCAGGCCTGCGGGCAGAAGGCGCGCAGCCACATGAAGTCGCCGGCCTCGACCTCGACCCAGTCCTGGTTGAGGCGGTAGACCGCCTTGCCTTCCAAGACATAGAGCCCGTGCTCCATGACATGCGTCTCGGCAAACGGGATGACGGCGCCGGGCTCGAGCGTGACGATGGTGACATGCATGTCGTGGCGCATGTCGGCCGGATCGACGAAACGGGTCGTCGCCCAGCGGCCCTCGGTGCCGGGCATCGGCGTCGGCGCCACTTGCTGGTCACTGCTGAACAGGGCTTCCGGCGCGTCGATGCCGTCGACGGCCTCATAGGCCTTCCTGATCCAGTGGAAGCGTACGGCGTCGCGACCTTCGTTGCGCACCGTCCAGCCGCTGGCCGGCGGCAGGAAGGCAAAACCGCCGGCTTGAAGCACGTGCTTCTTGCCGGCCAGCGAAACGGTCAACTCGCCCTCGACCACGAACAGCACGCCCTCGGCGCCGGCGTCCGGCTCGGGCCGGTCGCTGCCGCCGCCAGGCAGGATCTCGACGATGTACTGCGAAAATGTCTCGGCGAAACCCGAAAGCGGCCTGGCGATGATCCAGGCCCTGGTCTCGTCCCAGAACGGCAGTGGGCTGGTGACGATGTCCTGCATCACTCCCTTCGGTATGACGGCATAGGCCTCGGTGAAGACGGCGCGGCCGGTCAAAAGCTCAGTTTGGCCGGGATGGCCGCCATGCGGTGCATAATAGGTTTTCTGGTCAGTCTTGATCATATCCATTGGGTCCTGACCCCTCAGTCATTTCATTAGAGCGGGAGCATGTCTTTCAGGCGGAGCAGCGCGATGCGCTCGACCTGTTTGCAGGAGGTATCGAGTTCTACGCCACGGCTGTTGCCGATGCGCGCCTCGAACTCGGCGAGGATCTCCTCCTTGGTCTTGCCCCGCACCGCGATGATGAAGGGAAAGCCGAAGGTGGTGACGTAAGCGGCGTTGAGCTTGGAAAACAGCTCGCGCTCCTTGTCGGTCAGCGCGTCGAGGCCGGCGGAGGCCTGCTCGCGTGTGGATTCCGCAGTGAGGCGTCTCGCTTCGGCCAGTTTGCCAGCGAGATCGGGATGGGCGTTGAGGACGCCGATCCGCTCGGTTTCGCTGGCGGCGCGGAAGACGCGGCAGAGCGCATTGTGCAGGCCGCCGGCGCTGTCATGCGCCGGCCCAAGCTCCAGCTCATAGGCACGTTCGGCGATCCAGGGCGAATGTTCGAACACGCCGCCGAAAGTGTCGACGAAGGTTTCGAACTCCATCTTCGACGGCTTGAGCGCCGCCGGCTGGTAGGGGTGGTTCTTCTGCCAGTGCCTGGCGATATCGATCCGCCGCGCCAGCCAGACCTTGTCGTGCGATTTCACATAGTCGACGAAGCGCTTCAGCGCCGCCACCCGACCAGGACGTCCGACGAGGCGGCAATGCAGGCCGATGTTCATCATCCGCGGCCGGCCCGCTTTGCCCTCGGCAAAGAGCGTGTCGAAACTGTCCTTCAAATAGGCGAAGAACTGGTCGCCGGAATTGAATCCCTGCGGCGTGGCGAAACGCATGTCGTTGGCATCGAGCGTGTAGGGGATGACGAGTTGCGCGCCGCCGCTGTGCTCGAACCAGTAGGGCAGTTCGTCGTCATAAGTGTCCGACACATAGTCGAAGCCGCCCTCTTCGGCCACCAACCGCACCGTATTGACCGAGGTGCGGCCGGTGTACCAGCCGGTCGGCCGTCGGCCCGTCACCTCGTAGTGCAGCTTGATCGCCGCTTCGAGGTCGCGGCGCTCGTCCTCGGCGCTGTGGTCGCGGTAGTCGATCCATTTCAGGCCGTGCGAGGCCATTTCCCAGCCGGCCTCCTGCATCGCCGCCACCTGGTCGGGCGACCGGGCTAATGCTGAGGCGACCCCATAGCAGGTCACCGGCACTTGCGCCTCGCTGAACAGGCGCAGCAGCCGCCAGAAGCCTGCCCGCGCGCCATATTCGTAGATCGATTCCATGTTCCAGTGGCGCAGGCCGACCCAGGGCGCGGCGCCGACGATTTCCGACAGGAAGGCTTCCGAGGCCTTGTCGCCGTGCAGCACGCAGTTCTCGCCGCCTTCCTCGTAGTTGACGACGAATTGGACGGCCACATGCGCACCGCCCGGCCATTTCGGATCCGGCGGATTGGCTCCGTAGCCGCGCATGTCTCTAGAGTAACGCATTGCCCCTCCCCGCCGGACGCTGCCGGAAGTTGTGATCAGGATAGTCGAAAGGGTTGCTCGCGCATTCCCCCGAAATTTTTGAAAGTGTTTTTGTGCCACTCCGCTCGACCGGGACTTATGCATCGCCTTTAATTGGCGCACAATTCACTGCTTTGTTCGGCTGTATCGGAAATGGGAGGCGCCAGTGGCAGAAACGTCGAAAGCCGATGGCGGACGTCTGACGACGCATGTGCTCGACACCGCGACCGGCAAGCCGGCGGCGGGCCTGTCGATCGCGCTTTATCATCTTGAGAGCGACGCGCGGATACATTTGAAGACCGTCGTCACAAATGCCGACGGCCGCTGCGATGCGCCGCTGCTGGCAGGAGCGGAATTCCGCCTCGGCGAATACGAACTGGTGTTCGCCGCCGGTGACTATCTACGCGGCCAGGGCACCAAACTGCCGGAACCGGCCTTCCTCGACAGTGTGCCGATCCGCTTCGGCATGGCGGAATCCGTGCATTATCATGTGCCGTTGCTTATCTCTCCTTATGGCTACTCGACCTACAGGGGGAGCTGACGCATGGCCAAGATCACAATACGCAACGAGATCCGCTTCATCCTCAATGGCAGGGATGTCGCGCTGTCGTCGGTGGCGCCCGACGCGACCTTGCTCGACTGGCTGCGGCTCGACCGCTCGCTGCGCGGCACCAAGGAAGGCTGCGCCGAGGGCGATTGCGGCGCCTGCACGGTCCTGGTCGGAAAATTGTCCGCCGGCAAGCTGGTTTATGAAAGCGTCAACGCCTGCATCCGTTTCCTCGGTTCGCTCGACGGCACCCATGTCGTCACCGTCGAGCATCTGCGCGGCGCGCCTGGCCAATTGCATCCGGTGCAGCAGGCGATGGTCGATTTCCACGCTTCGCAATGCGGCTTCTGCACGCCGGGCTTCGTCATGTCGCTCTACGGCTTGTGGATGAAGTCGCCGGACCCGTCGAATGCGGCGATCGAGAAGGCCTTGCAAGGCAATCTTTGCCGCTGCACCGGCTATGAGGCAATCATGCGCGCCGCGCGTGCCATCTCCAGCTACGGCAAGGCGGCGAAGGATCCGCTGGCGGCCGAGCGCAAGGCGATCACCGCCAGGCTCGAGGCTATGCATGACGGTGCCCGCGTCGAAATCGGCGCCGGCAAGCTGAGGTTGGTCGTCCCGGCCAACGCCGATGATTTCGCCGCTGTACTGGATAAGGAACCCGACGCCACTGTTGTCGCCGGCTCGACCGACGTCGGCCTGTGGGTCACCAAGCACATGCGCGACATCTCACCGGTAGTCTTCATCGGCAATCTCGAGGGGCTGTGCGCGATCTCCGAAGACAATGACGTCATCACCATCGGCGCCGGCGTTACCTACACCGACGCCTTCGCGACACTGGCCAAGCGCATCCCCGCGCTCGGGCCATTGTTCGACCGCATCGGCGGCGAACAGGTACGAAACATGGGCACCATCGGCGGCAACATCGCCAATGGCTCGCCGATCGGCGACACGCCGCCGCCCCTGATCGCGCTTGGTGCGCAACTGACGCTGCGCCGCGGCAAGAAGCGGCGCACCATCGCGCTCGAGGATTTCTTCATCGCCTATGGCAAGCAGGACCGGCAGCCAGGCGAATTCGTCGAGGCCGTGCACGTTCCCGTGCCGGCCAAGGGCACGAAGTTTGCCGTCTACAAGATCACCAAGCGCCGCGACGAGGACATCACCGCAGCCCTTGGCGCCTTTTTCCTCGACTTGGCCAAGGACGGAACCGTGGCCGATATATGCATCGCCTATGGCGGCATGGCGGCCACCCCGAAGCGGGCTTTCGGTGTCGAAAAAGCGCTGCTCGGCAAGCCGTGGACGGAGACAACGGTGGAAGCGGCCATGGCTGAATATGCCGGCGATTTCACCCCGCTGACCGATATGCGGGCATCGGCCGAGTACCGGGCGCTGGCGGCCAGGAACCTGCTGCTGCGCTTTTTTGCCGAAACCAGCGGCAGCAAGGCGCCGTTCCAGGTGTCACGCAACGAGGCGGCCTGATGAACAAGCACGCCTCTCCAGATCTCAAGGCGCAGAAGATTTCCGGTGGCGTCGCCGCCGACCAGCGCCACGATTCCGCGCACAAGCATGTCAGCGGCAGCGCGGTCTATATCGACGATATGCCGGAACCGGCGGGCATGCTGCATGGCTGCCTCGGCCTGTCCACGGCGACGCATGCGACGATCAGCAAAATGGATCTGTCGGCGGTGCGCGCGGCGCCGGGCGTCGTCGATGTGCTGACGGCCAAGGACGTTCCGGGCGAAAATGACATTTCGCCGACCGGTCGACACGACGAGCCGGTGCTGGCCGACGACAAGGTGCAGTTTTATGGTCAGCCGATCTTCTGCGTTATTGCCAAGACGCGCGAACAGGCGCGCCGCGCCACCCGGCTGGCCAAGGTCGAATACAGTCCATTGCCTTTCGTCACCGACATTGGCGATCTCGACCCCCGCAAGGACAAGCTGGTCACGCCGCCGCTCACGCTGAAGCGTGGCGATGCCGCTGCCGCGATCAAGGCGGCGCCCCGCCGGCTGAAGGGCAAGATGCGCATCGGCGGCCAAGAGCATTTCTATCTCGAAGGCCATATCGCAGTGGCCATTCCCGGCGAGGACCAGGACGTCACCATCTATTCCTCGACCCAGCATCCGAGCGAAGTCCAGCATATGGTCAGCCATGCGCTGGGCGTGCCGAGCAATGCCATCACGGTGGAAATCCGCCGTATGGGCGGTGGCTTCGGCGGGAAGGAGACGCAAGGCAACCAGTTTGCGGCATTGGCGGCGATCGCCGCCAAGAAACACCATCGCGCGGTCAAGATTCGGCCCGACCGTGACGACGACATGATTGCCACCGGCAAGCGCCATGACTTCCTCGTCGACTACGAAGTAGGTTTCGACGACGCCGGCAACATTCTTGGCGTCGACTTCATGTTCGCGGCGCGTTGCGGCTTTTCATCGGACCTGTCCGGCCCGGTCACCGACCGCGCGCTGTTCCATTGCGATAACACCTATTTCTGGCCGGCGGTGCATGCGCAATCGGCGCCGCTTTACACCAACACCGTGTCGAACACGGCGTTTCGCGGCTTCGGCGGCCCGCAAGGGATGGTCGGTGCCGAACGCGTCATCGACGAGGTTGCCTTTGCCGTCGGCAAGGACCCGCTCGAAATCCGCAAGCAGAATTTTTATGGCACCAGTGGTGATAAAGACGGGGGCCGCAACGTCACCCCGTATCACCAGACGGTCGAGGACAACATCATCCACCGCATCGTCGCCGAGCTGGAGGCGAGCGCCGACTATGCGGGGCGCCGCCGCATCATCCAGGCCTTCAACGCCAACAGCCGCTTCATCAAGCGCGGCCTGGCGCTGACGCCGGTCAAATTCGGCATCTCTTTCACGGCCACCCACTACAACCAGGCCGGCGCGCTGGTGCATGTCTACACCGACGGTTCGGTGCATCTGAATCACGGCGGCACCGAGATGGGGCAAGGCCTCTACGTCAAGGTGGCGCAGGTGGTGGCGGAAGAGTTCCAGATCGACCTCGACCAGGTCAAGATCACCGCGACGACCACCGGCAAGGTGCCGAACACTTCGGCCACCGCGGCGTCGTCCGGCACCGACCTCAACGGCATGGCGGCGCAGAACGGCGCCCGCCAGATCAAGGAACGGCTGACCGACTTCGCCGCCGAAAAATACCAGGTGCCGCGCGAGCAGGTGCTTTTCCTGCCCAACCGGGTGCGCATCGGCAATCAGGAGATCGCCTTCACCGACCTCGTCAAGCAGGCCTATATGGCCCGCATCCAACTGTCGGCGGCGGGTTTTTACAAGACGCCGAAAATCCACTGGAACCGTGACAAGGGCGAGGGCCGTCCGTTCTATTATTTCGCCTATGGCGCCTCGTGCTCGGAAGTCTCGGTCGACACGTTGACCGGCGAATATGTCGTCGAGCGCACCGACATATTGCATGACACCGGCCGCTCGCTGAACCGCGCCATCGATCTCGGCCAGATCGAGGGCGGCTTCATCCAGGGTATGGGCTGGCTGACGACGGAGGAACTGTGGTGGGACGACAAGGGCCGGCTGCGCACGCACGCGCCGTCGACCTATAAGATCCCGCTCGCGTCCGACCGGCCGAAGATATTCAACGTCACGCTGGCCGACTGGCCGGAGGCCAACGAGCCGACGGTGCACCGTTCCAAGGCGGTCGGCGAACCGCCCTTCCCGCTCGGCATGTCTGTGCTGCATGCGCTGTCGGACGCGGTGGCAAGTGTGGCCGATCATAAGGTCTGTCCGCGTCTCGACGCTCCTGCAACACCAGAACGGGTGCTGATGGCGATCGAACGGCTGAAGGGTGAAGCCAAGAATAGCGCCTGACTCTGACCTGGATTCTGGCAAAACGTGCAATTCAGACTGAAAAACCCTATATTTCCCGTACGGGAATGCGAAATATGAAGTCGAAAGTGCAAAGCCTCAGAGCTTTTCTCGCCAGCGCCGACCGGTTTGCCTTGGTCGAAGTGGCCAGTACCAAGGGCTCGACCCCCCGCGAGAAGGGCGCCTTCATGCTCGTCTCGCAGGCGGCGACTTTTGGCACGATCGGCGGCGGTCAGCTCGAGTACATCGCGATCGACAAGGCGAGGCAGATGGTGGGGTCTTCACCCTCCCCCTTGTGGGGAGGGTCGGCCGGCGAAGCCGGCCGGGGTGGGGGTGCGGACGATCGTGCCAAGCCACCCCGTTTCGCTGACGCCGCCACACGGCGTCCGCTCACCGACCCTCCCCACAAGGGGGAGGGTAAAGAAGCCCGCATCGGCTTCGACGAAGTCTGCGCCACGCTTGACGTGCCGCTAGGCCCCGAGATCGGCCAGTGCTGCGGCGGGCGCGTCGAAGTCTTGATCCGTGTCGTCGATGCCGCGCTTACTGCCGAGCTGATCGCGGCCGCAGAAGCCGAGGAAGCCCACCTGCCGCATGTCTATATCTTCGGCGGCGGCCATGTCGGCCGGGCGCTGGCCTCGACTGTTGCACTTCTTCCCGTGCGTGGTGTCGTCATCGAGACGCGGGCCGAAGCGCTGGAAGGCATGCCGGAAACCGTCGAGACGCGGCTGACGCCGATGCCCGAGGCCGAGGTGCGAAACGCCCCCGCCGGCACCGCCTTCGCCATCCTCACCCACGACCATGCGCTGGATTTCCTCATCGTCGCCGAAGCGCTGAAGCGCGACGACGCGGCCTATGTCGGCATGATCGGCTCGAAAACCAAGAGAGCGACGTTCAGGAACTGGTTCCTGAAATCGGCTGAGGGTACGGAGGCTGAGTTCGCCCGCCTCGTCTCGCCGATCGGCGGCGATGCGGTCAAGGACAAGCGCCCACCGGTCATAGCTGCGCTGGCCGCGGCCGAGATCATGACGGCGCTGGTCGCGCACGGCGCGGCACCGGCGGTAAGCCAGCAGGCGCGGCAAGGCCAAGAGGTAGCCGGCTAATCTTTTTTATCCGACCGCTTCAGGCCAAGATGATCTCGCAAGGTGCTGCCTTCGTATTCCCGACGGAACAGTCCGCGTCGCTGCAGTTCCGGCACCACCAGCGTGGCAAAGGCATCGAGCTCGCCGGGGAAGTATGACGGCATGACGTTGAAGCCGTCCGCGCCGCCGCCCTCGAACCGCGCCTGCAATTCGTCAGCGATCCGCGCCGGCGTGCCGACGATACGCCAATGGCCACGTGCGCCGGCGAAATGGCGCGCAAGCTGGCGGATCGACAGGCCGTCGCGGCGCGATTGTTGGATGACCAGCGCCTGGCGGCTTTTCATGCCCTCGGTCTCCGGCAGTTCGGGCATCGGTCCGTCGATCGGATAGCTCCCGAGATCGGAGATGCTGAGATAGCTGGACAGTAGCGCCACGCCGACATCGTCGGGGATCAGCGCCTGCAATTCCTCCTGTTTCTCCCGCGCTTCGGCCTCGGTGTCTGCCACCACCGGGGAGACGCCGGGCATGATCTTGATGTCGTCGGGTTCCCGCCCATAGCCCGCCATACGGCCCTTGAGGTCGTCGTAAAAGGCCTTGGCTTCCTCGAGGGTCTGCGCCGCCGTGAACACGACGTCGGCGGTGCGGGCGGCAAGGTCGCGGCCGACATCCGAGGCGCCGGCCTGCACCATCACCGGCGCGCCCTGCGGCGAGCGCGGCAGGTCGAGCGAGTCGCGCACCGAAAAGCTCTGGCCGTTGTGACCGTGAAAGCCGCTGCCTTGCCAAAGTCCTGATACCACCTCGGCGAATTCGCGCGCCCGCTCGTAGCGGTCGGCATGCGGTTTCAGGCCCGTCGCGCCGAAATTGGCGGCTTCGATGGGACTGGCCGACGTCACCAGGTTCCAGCCAGCCCGGCCACCACTCAGATGATCGATCGAGAGAAAGGTGCGCGCCAGCCCATAGGGCTCGTTGTAGCTGGTCGAGGCCGTCGAAACGAGGCCGATGCGGCTGGTCTGGACGGCGAGCGCGGACAGCAGGCTGATCGGCTCGAAGCCGATCGAGCGTGAGGTCTGGCTGGCGATGCCGACATTGGCTTCGCGCAGGCCGGCGGCGTCCTCGCAGAACACCATGTCGAACTTCGCCGCTTCCGCCGTGCGCGCCAGCCGGATGTAATGATCGATGTCGATGCCTGCCGTGACATGCGCCTTGGGGTGACGCCAGGCGGCGATGTGGTGGCCCGTCGCCCACAGGAAGGCGCCAAGCTTCATCTGGCGGGTCATTGCGCTCCTCCGGCAAGTCTGAGATGCGAACGCAAGGTGGTGCCGGGATAATCCGGTCGGACGAGGCTGCGGCGCTGCAATTCCGGCAGCACGCGGCCGATGAAACCGTCAATCGCGGCAGGCGGTATTGCGATGTTGAACCCGTCGCAGCTTTGCGAGCTGAACAATGTTTCGAGCGCGTTGGCAGCGACATCTGCGCCAACGTTCAGCAGCAGCTTGACCGCACCCGGATCGCGTCCGCAGGCCACAACGCGGCGCTTGAGATCGTCATGGCGCGCCTTGGCGTCCTCTGTGGGTCTGTCCAGCAGGACGACATCGGCGGTGCGGGCGGCGATATCCAGGTCGGCCTCGGACAGGCCGGACAGCACCAGCACCGGCGTATCCTGCGGCGAGCGCGCGACGTTCAGCGGCCCGCGCACGGAGAAAAATTCGCCCTTGTGGTCGAGCAGGTGCATTTTTTCGGGATCGTGGAAGCGGCCGCCGATCTTGTCGAACAGCAGCGCGTCGGCATCCCAGCCCTGCCACAGGCGCTGAACGATGCCGATGTATTCCTGCGTGCGGCGGCGGAACACATCGTCGGAAAATCCATCCGGCCGGCTGAAATTGGCGGCTTCCCGTGGCGCCTGCGCCATGGTCGCGTGCCAGCCGGCGCGGCCATGGCTGATGATGTCGAGCGAAGCAAAACGGCGCGCCAGATTGTACGGCTGGTGAGCCACCGTCGAGGCTGCAGCGACAAGGCCGATCCGACTTGTCACCGTCGCCAGCGCCGCCAGCAAGGTCGTCGCTTCGAAAGAACTCGACCCGGCGCTGTTCGGCGCGGAATCATCGAGGACAATCATGTCCAGCCCCGCCGCTTCCGCTTGCTTGGCAAAGCCGGCCAGGTCGCTAAACCCGAGCGGCTGCCCGGAAGTAATGTTGAGCGAAACGGCAAGATGCATTGTGGCTTGCTGGTCAGTCGGCATGGGACCATCGATCATAGGGCGGCGTATGCGAACCTAAGGTCACCTGCTTGTAAGACAACCCTGGCGACTGGGCCAACAGCCCCTCACTTGCCGGCCAGCAAATCCTTGATCAGCCGCTGGCAACGCTCGGCCATGAAGTCGAGCAACAGCCGCACCTTTGGATCCTGCAGCTTCTTGTGCGGATAGACGGCGGCGAACTGCACCGGCGTTGGCGGCGTGCTGGCCAGGATGACCTGCAGCCGCCGGTCGCGGATGAAGGGTTCGACCTCGAAGCGCGGCTTGTTGATGATGCCGCGGCCCGACAGCGCCCAGCCGGTCAGCACATCGCCATCGTCGGTGTCGTAGGGGCCGTGCACCTCGAATTTCTGCGGGCCGGACGGCGTCTGCAGCGTCCAGACATATTCGCGCGCCCCGGAATAGCGCAGCATCAGGCAGTCGTGCTTCTTGCCGATCAGCTCCTGTGGCTCCACCGGCTCGCCGCGCGCTTCGAGATATTTCGGTGCCGCCACCAGCACGCGTTCACATTCCATGATGCCGCGCATCCGCAGGCTGGAATCCTCGATGATGCCGAGCTTGAAGGCGACGTCGATGCCTTCCTTCATGATGTCGATATTGTGGTCGGAGAGCCTCAGCCGCACCTCGATATCGGGGTATTTGTCGTGGAAATCCGGAATGCCCGACGCCACCAGCCGCCGTCCGAGGCCGAGCGGTGCGGTCACCTTGATGGTGCCGCGCGGTTGGCCGGAAAGCGCCGAAACCGCGGCTTCCGCCTCGGTGATCGCCTCCAGCACCTGCTTGGCGCCGGAGTAGAACACCGTGCCATGCTCCGTCGGCATCAATTGCCGTGTCGTGCGGTTGAACAGCCGCACGCCGAGGTGTTTTTCCAGCTCCTTGATGCGGTTGGAGGCGACCGCCGGCGAAATGCGCATGTCGCGGCCTGCCGCCGAGAGATTACCAAGCTCGACGACGCGGACGAAGACGGCGATGTTGTCGAGATAGGCCATTCGTGGCTGTTTATGTGGCGGCGTACGTGGTCAGCCTAGTATTTTCCATTTTTTTTTGAAAGTCATCGTACACCTCGCCTCTTTTCGTTTGCGCCCCACACCGTAAAGTCAGCCGATCGGCAGGGACGATTTCACATGATGGATTTCGCGATTTTCTGGGACTGGCTGAGTTTCGCCGTGCGCTGGCTGCACGTCGTCACCGGCATCGCCTGGATCGGCTCGTCCTTCTATTTCGTCGCGCTCGACCTTGGCCTGCGCCAGCGCCCCGGCATGCCGGTCGGCGCATTCGGCGAGGAATGGCAGGTGCATGGCGGCGGCTTCTACCACGTCCAGAAATATCTGGTGGCGCCGGCCGAAATGCCGGAACACCTGACCTGGTTCAAATGGGAATCCTACGCCACCTGGCTGTCCGGCTTCGCCATGCTGTGCGTGGTCTACTATGCCGGCGCCGACCTGTTCCTGATCGACCCCAATGTTCTGTCCATGTCGGTTCCCGTGGGCATCCTGCTGTCGATGGCGACGATCGGCGTCGGCTGGGTTGTCTACGATCTGCTCTGCCGGTCGCCGCTCGGCAAAAGTGACACCGGACTGATGCTGGTGCTCTATGGCGTTCTGGTGTTCATCGCCTGGGGTCTGACGCATCTGTTCACCGGCCGCGCCGCTTTCCTGCATCTGGGCGCCATCACCGCCACTATCATGTCGGCCAATGTCTTCATGGTGATTATTCCAAACCAGAAGATCGTCGTCGCCGACCTGATTGCCGGCCGAAAGCCCGACCCGAAATACGGCAAGATCGCCAAGCAGCGCTCGCTGCACAACAACTACCTGACGCTGCCCGTGCTGTTCCTGATGCTGTCGAACCACTATCCGCTGGCGTTTGCGACGGAGTTCAACTGGGTCATCGCCTCGCTGGTGTTCATCATCGGCGTCTTGATCCGGCACTATTTCAACACCGTGCATAAGCGTGCCGGCAACCCCCACTGGACCTGGATGGCGGCTGCGGTGCTATTCGTCATCATCATGTGGCTGTCGACAGCGCCGAAAATACTGACCGGCGAGCCCAAGGCATCCGCCGCGGCCGAAGTCTATATCGCCTCGTCGCATTTCCCGGCGGTGCGCGACACCGTGCTTGGCCGCTGCTCGATGTGCCATACGGCCGAGCCGGTCTATGAAGGCATCTACCATGCGCCGAAGGGCGTGATGCTCGACACCGACGCCAGCATTGCCGAGCATGCGCGTGAAATCTATTTGCAGGCCGGGCGCAGCCACGCCATGCCGCCCGCCAACGTCACCCAGATCAGCGACAAGGAACGGGCGCTGCTGGTCGCCTGGTTCGAAGGCGCAGGGAAATAGGGATGACCTCCACACTTCTGCGCGGCCGCACCCTAAGTTTTTTGCGCTGGCCCGAAGCCATCGACGACCATGCCGCCTGGCGCTATGAGGAGGATGGCGGCCTGCTGATCCGCGACGGCCGGATCGTTGCCGTGGGCAGCTACACGGAAGTCGAAAAGCAAGCGGGCGACGGTGCGAAAAAGATCGATCATCGGCCGCATCTGCTGCTGCCCGGCTTCATCGATGCGCATGCGCATTTCCCGCAGATGCAGGTCATTGCCTCCTACGGCGCCGAACTGCTCGACTGGCTGAACACCTACACCTTTCCCGAAGAGACCAAATTCGCCAACGCCCAGCATGGCCGCCGCATCGCCCGGCTGTTCCTGGACGAGATGGTGCGCCACGGCACGACGACGGTCGCCGCCTACTGCTCGGTGCACAAGGCGTCTGCCGAAGCGTTCTTTGCCGAATCGCATGCGCGCGGCATGCTCAACATTGCCGGCAAGGTGATGATGGACCGCAATGCGCCGGCAGGCGTGCTCGACACGCCGCAATCCGGCTATGACGATACGAAGGCGCTGATTGCGGAATGGCACGGCAAGGGCCGCCAGCTTTATGCGATCACGCCGCGCTTCGCCATCACCTCCTCGCCCGAGCAGCTGGAGATGGCCGGCACGCTCTGCCGCGAAAACCCCGACCTCCACATGCAGACGCATCTGTCGGAAAACCACGCCGAAATCGCCTTCACGCAAAAACTCTATCCGCAGGCGCGCGACTACACCGATGTCTACGAGCAGTATGGCCTGCTGGGGCCAAAGAGCCTGTTCGGCCACTGCATCCATCTCTCGGAACGAGAGGCCGATGCGCTGTCGGACTCAGGCTCGGTGGCGGTGTTCTGCCCGACCTCGAACCTGTTCCTCGGCTCCGGCCTGTTCGACTACCAGCGCTTTCGTCGCCGCGACAAGCCGCTCAGGATCGCTGCCGCCACCGATGTCGGCGGCGGCACCAACTATTCGATGCTGCGCACTATGGACGAGGGCTACAAGGTGATTGCGCTGAATGGCGAAAAGCTGAACCCGTTCCAGTCCTTCTGGCAGATAACGCGTGGCAATGCCGAGGCGCTGTCTGTGGCGGACAAGGTCGGCACGCTGGATAAAGGCACCGACGCGGACATCACCGTGCTCGACGCCCGCGCCACGCCGGCGATGCGGCTGAGGATGGAGACTGTGGAGACGCTGGCGGAGGAGCTGTTCCTGCTGCAGACATTGGGCGACGACCGCGCGGTGCGCGAGGTCTATGTTGCGGGGCGGCCGGCCAAGATCGATATGATCGTGGGGTAGGACCCATCATCCGCGCGGGACAAGATGATGATTGCGCCTGGTTGCCAAGTGGTTCCCCCACTCCGTCGCCGCTTCGCGGCGCCACCTCTCCCCCCTCCGGAGGGAGAGGAAGGGAGCCTTTGCTTCGGAGGACGGGCGCCGGTTCGGACAGCTTGGCGCCCTTCCTCTACCCCGTCGATCGGGGGAGAGGTGTCGAGAGAAGCTCGACGGAGTGGGGGTCGACCCTGGCGGGGCAAGACCACCACCGCGACGAGACCTTGACCGGGCGGAGCTTGTCGTACACACGATTTGTGACTGACTTCGGAGAACAAAATGGCCGCTGCCGACGACATCGCTCTGATCCAGAAACAGGAAGAGACGCTGGTCTTCCCGGCCTTCGACGAGGCCGTCGCCTTCAAGGTCGGCGCGGCGATCCGCGAGCGGGCGCTGGCCGAAAAGCTGCCCATCATTGTCGATATCAGGCTGTGGGATCGGCCGCTGTTTTATGCCGCGATGCCCGGTTCAAACGCCTCCAACCCCGACTGGGCACGACGCAAGATCAATGTGGTCAAGCGCTACCTCAGGAGCACCTATCGTCTGGTGCTGGAACAGCAGCGACCGGACCGCACCTTCAAGGTCGGCGAGGGGCTGGATATTGCTGATTACGTACTGGCCGGCGGCGGGTTTCCGGTGACTGTAAAGGGGGCTGGCGTGATCGGCGTCATCGCCGTCTCCGGCCTGCCGGAACGCCAGGACCACGGCGTCGTCGTCGATGCACTGTGCGATCATCTCGGCGTTGATCGGACACAATTGGCGCTGCCGCCGGAAGATAAATCGTGACGCTAGCGCTGCCCCTCATCCGCCTGCCGGCACCTTCTCCCCGTATAGTGACGGGGAGAAGAGAAGCACCCCAACGCCGGCGAACCCCTCTCCCCGTCTCTATACGGGGAGAGGGTAAGGGTGAGGGGCGGCGCCGGCTTTTCGGAAGCTCGCAAACCGCGGATGGCGGCCAATTATGACCGTGCTCGACCCAAAATCCTTTCTCATCTCGATCTTCAATGCCGCTGTTGCCGCTGCCGATCCGGAACGAACGATCAGGGATCACCTTCCGGCCAAGCCGAAGGGCCGCACCATCGTCATCGGCGCCGGCAAGGGCTCGGCGCAGATGGCCGCCGCGTTCGAGAAGGTGTGGGATGGCCCAATCGAAGGGCTGGTCGTCACCCGCTACGGCTATGGCGCCAAATGCGAGCGCATCGAAATCATCGAGGCGGCACATCCGGTGCCGGACGCTGCCGGTCTTGAGGCGTCGCGGCGCCTGCTCGAAAAGGTGCAAAGGCTGACTGCGGACGACCTGGTAGTGGCGCTGATATCGGGCGGAGGATCGGCGCTGCTGCCGTCGCCTGCCGCTGGCCTGACGCTCGCCGACGAAATCGCCGTCAACGAGGCGCTGCTCGCCTCCGGCGCGCCGATCGCGGCCATGAACACCATCCGCAAGCATGTCTCAACCATCAAGGGCGGCCGGCTGGCAGCTGCCGCCTGGCCGGCCAAACTGGTATCACTGGTTGTCTGTGACATTCCCGGCGACAACCCGGCCCTGGTGGCCTCCGGCCCGACCGTGCCCGACTCCGGCAACCGCGCCGATGCGCTGGCCTCGATAGCGGCCTATGGCATGAAGCTGCCCGACGCCGTCATGGCGCACATCAACTCGCCAGAGGCCGATGCGCCAGATACGGATGACCAGCGCTTTTCACGCAATGAAGTGCACCTGATCGCCTCGGCTGGCGTATCGCTGGAAGCGGCAGCCGCTGAGGCAAAACGGCAAAGCATCGAAGCCGTCATCCTCTCCGATTCCATCGAGGGCGAGGCGCGCGAGGTCGGTGGCGTGCATGCAGCCATTGCGCGCGAAGTGGCGACGCGCAACCGGCCGTTCCAAAAGCCGGTGCTGATCCTGTCCGGCGGCGAGACGACCGTGACTTTGCGGGCCCCTGTTGACGGAAAAAGGGGCAAGGGCGGCCGCAACTCCGAATTCCTGCTCGCCTTTGCCATCGGCATCAGCGGCGCGGAAGGTATTCATGCACTGGCCGCCGATACCGACGGCATCGATGGCTCGGAAGACAATGCCGGCGCCTTTGCCGATGGCTCGACCGTCTCGCGCATGCGTGCCGCCGGCATCGACGCCAAGGCGATGCTGGCCGGCAACAATGCCTGGACGGCGTTCAACGCGATCGGCGATCTGTTCGTGCCGGGGCCGACGGGTACGAATGTGAATGATCTGAGGGCAATCCTGATCAGTTAATTCGGCCGTGGCGGCCGAAGTTTCCAACGTTGGATTCACGACCGTGAAGCCACTCAGCTTCGTCATCCCTGGGCGAAGCAGGAGCGAAGCTCCTTGTTCCGCCCGCGGATGACGATGTCGCTGAGGCTTTCGCTCATCTCACGACCCCATCAGCCGCTTCACCTCTTTCATATCCTTTAGGAACCGCTCGCGCTCAGCCTCCTTGTCCGTCGGCTCGTGAATGCGCAGGATAAAGGACGGGTGGATGGTGATGAACACGCGCAAGCCATCCTCGCGTTCGATCAACTGGCCGCGCATTTTCGTCACGGCAATGGCCTTGCCCAGCAGCGACAACGCCGCCGTTGCCCCAAGCGCCACGGCGAGGTCCGGCTTGATCAGCTCAAGCTCCCGGCCGATCCACCAGCGGCAGGCCTGGACTTCGCCGGTATTTGGCTTCGAGTGGATGCGGCGCTTGCCGCGCGGCTCGAACTTGAAGTGCTTGACGGCGTTGGTGACGTAGACTTTTTGCCGGTCGACGCCTGCGTCATCGAGAATTGCATCGAACACTTTGCCCGCTGGCCCGACAAAAGGTTTGCCGGCGAGATCTTCCTGATCGCCAGGTTGTTCGCCGACGAAGACCACTTTGGCGTCATCCGGCCCCTCGCCGAACACGGTCTGTGTCGCGTCGCGCCAGAGCGGGCAGCGACGACAACCCTTTGCAGCCTCGCGCAAATCGGAAATCGTCTTGGCATCGTCTTCATCCGGCGCCTCGGCCGGCTCGGGCTTCGGCCAATGTCTTGCCTGCAGCTTGGCGTGGTGCGGCGCCGGCGTCGTCGGTTGTCTGGCAATCATGGCTATAGCGGCCTCGTCCGCTCCTGCGATCAGATCTGGAATGAGCGAGGCCTCGGGAAGGTTCCGCCAATATTTCTTCGGCATCTCCTTCTGCATCGCCTTCACCTTGAGCCGCGCCGGGTTGAAGATGTTCTGGAAATAGGTCAGCCACAACGCCTCGGTGTCGTCCTGATCGGGTGCATCGCCCTTGGCCGCACCCGGGCCGATCGCCAGCCTTTCGCCATTCCAGTCGGCGGAGGCATAGGGCGTCAGGACGGTCCAGCGCATGCCGGTGAACCGCCGGACGAAGAAATCCGCGTTGCGCTCGACAATGAAATGCTCCGGCTCGAACCAGGCGACGTAGCGCTCGTCCTCGCCGTAGCCGATCTTCCGGAAGCGTACGAAGGCATGCATCTTATGGCTGTCGCGCCGCACCGCCTTTTCCATGGCTTCGAGCCGCCTGGTGTCGGGATCGGATGCGATCGCCAGCAGTTTCGGCTCGGTGCGCAGGCGACAAAGCATCCAGTAGAGAAAGGCAAACCGGCCGGGGTCGGAGTGGCAGAAGGCGGTTTCGGCATGGGCGATGAACTCGCGCGGGACGGTAAGCTGCGCGCCCTCTGGCACCGCCGGCAAGGCATCTCGAGGATCATTGGCGTCGGACCCGACACCCCAACTAATATCCTCAGGCCGGACCTCATTCAGCGTCAGACGCCGTGCCGCATCGCGCCAACCGGCGAAATCGGTCTGGCTCGCTAGCCGGACAGTGTATCGGGCAAGGTCGAGCTGGGCCGGCTGCATGGTCAAAACAGCGACAGTTGTTCGCAGGACTTTACGATCGTATCGCGCAGGCCTGTCTTGTCGGTGAGTCCGCCCGGCGACCAGCCTTCGGCGATGATGAAGGGCCTCAGCTTGGCGATCGAATGGCAGATCCGTCCGACATCTTCCAGCCGCATACGTCGGTGGCGGCGGGTTTCAAGGATCTTCGCCACCACCTTGGTGCCCAGACCCGGAACCCGCAGCAGCGCTTCCCGATCGGCGCGGTTGATGTCGACGGGAAACCTCGCCCGATTGCGCAAAGCCCAGGCGAGCTTGGGGTCAATGGCGAGATCGAGCATGCCGTCGCTGCTGCCGGCGAGGATTTCCGGCTGCGAAAAGCCGTAGAAGCGCATCAGCCAGTCGGCCTGATAGAGCCGGTGCTCGCGCATCAGCGGCGGTTTCTGGAGCGGCAGCGACGATGACGAATCCGGGATCGGGCTGAAGGCGGAGTAATAGACGCGCCGCAGATGGTAGCTGCCATAGAGCCGCGCACTGGAGTGCAAGATACCGTCGTCGGATGTCTTGTCGGCGCCGACGATCATCTGCGTCGACTGACCTCCGGGCGCAAAGCGTTCGCGCTTCTTGGTCCGCAACGTCGGCTCGGCCTTTTCCTCCATCTTCCGGCGCAGGTTCGCCATGGAAAGCCGGATCGTTTGCGGCTTCTTCTCCGGCGCCAGTTTCTTCACGCCCTCATCGGTCGGCAGTTCGACATTGATAGACAGCCGGTCGGCGTAGAGCCCGGCCTGCTCGACCAGTTCGGCCGAGCTTTCCGGAATGGTCTTCAGATGAATATAGCCGGAGAATTTTTCGTCCAGCCGCAGCCGCCGCGCCACCTCCACCATCTCGGCCATGGTCTCGTCCGGGGAGCGGATGACTCCTGAGGACAGGAAGAGGCCCTCGATGTAGTTGCGCCGATAAAAGTCCATGGTCAGCTTCACCACCTCGTCGATGCTAAAGCGGGCGCGGCGCACATTCGATGACGAGCGGTTCATGCAGTAGCTGCAATCGTAAATGCAGAAATTGGTGAGCAGGATTTTCAGGAGCGAAATGCAGCGGCCATCCGGCGCGTAGGAATGGCAGATGCCCATGCCTTCTGTGGAGCCGATACCGCCGGATTGGAGCGAATCCTTCTTCGCCGAGCCGGACGAAGCACAGGAGGCGTCGTATTTGGCGGCGTCAGACAGGATTGCCAGCTTTTCACGGACGGTGGGCGCGCTCATCCGTTCATGATATGTTCTTGAAGGCTGCAGCGCCACCTCATTTGATGCAGGCGGCGAAAAAGTGATCGCCGCCCGCCGTCAGGGCAATCAGAGACCGTTTCGAAATTCGCTCTGGCGAGTCATATGGTGGTGGTTTCGAGAACCGAAGCGCAGCGGACATTTGGTCCGTGAGCATCGGAAGCGCAGAAACCACCATCGATGGCCGCCGGAGTAGAATTTCGAAACGGTCTCTCAGACCTCGTGCAGGTAGAGGTGGTAGTCCAGCTCGCTCACCGTACGCGCGACGCGCAGATACTCCGACTGCTTGATCGCCACGAAGGTGCGATGCAGATCCTCGCCAAGCGCCTCTTTCAGGAAGCTCGAGGCCCGCGCCGCCTCGATCGCGGCGCGCCAGTCGACCGGCATGGTCGTGCGCGTGACAGCGGCTTCATAGCCATTCCCAGTGGTTTCAGGGCCGGGGTCGAGGCCTTCGTCCAGACCCTTGATGATGCCGGCCAGCACCGTTGCCGCGATCAGGTAGGGATTGGCGTCGACGCCCGACGGCCGGTGCTCGATGCGCCGGTTCTTGGCGTCGCCGGCCGGCACGCGCAGCGCCACCGAACGGTTGTTGACGCCCCAGGTCGGCGCCACCGGCGCATAGGACTGCGAGACGAAGCGCCGCCAGGAATTGGCGTGCGGCGCAAACACCAGCATCGATTCGGCCATGGTCTGGATCAGCCCGCCGAGCCCCTGCAGCAGCGGCAGCGACCAGCTTTCGCCGCCGGCTTCGGCAAAAACGTTGCGGCCGTTCTTGTCCTGCAGCGAAACATGGAAATGCATGCCGGAGCCGGCATATTTTTCGATCGGCTTGGCCATGAAGCAGGCGGTAACACCATGGCGGCGCGCCTGCGCCCGCACCAGCCGCTTCAACATGACGAGGTCGTCGGCCGCCCGCATGACATCCTTGCGGTAATTCAGCGTCAGCTCGTACTGGCCGGGCGCGTATTCCGAAATCACCGTTTCGGCCGGAATGCCTTGCGCCTTAGCCGCGGCATAGATGTCGGAAAACAACGGCTCCATGCCGTGCAGATGGTCGACGGAATAGACTTCCGTCTTGGCCGAGCGGCGGCCGTCGAGCACGGCGTCCGCCGGTTTTACCTTGCCGTCGGCGTCACGCTCATTGGCAAGCAGGAAAAATTCGAGTTCGAAGGCGCCGGCGGGATAGAGGCCCTTGGCCGCCAAGATGTCGACCTGCCTGGCCAGCGCCAGCCGTGGGTCCGACGACATAGGCTGTCCCTCGAGATGGTACATCGCCATCAGCAACTGGCCGCGCGGCGGGTTCGTGCCGTAAAGCGGCACCAGCGTGCCGGGGATCGGCCATGCCCTGAGATCGCCGTCTCCAGTCGTCCAGATCAGCCCGGTTTCGTGCACATCCTCGCCGGTGATGTCGAGGCCGAGGATCGAGATCGGCATGTGGCGGCCGCCCTCGAAGATGCTTTTCAGCTCATGCCGGCGCACGATCTTGCCGCGGCCGACCCCGTTGGCGTCGGTCAAGACGATATCGAAGGCTTCGATTTCGGGATGGGCGTCGAGAAAGGCTTGCGCCTCGGCGGGCGTCGAGCCCGAAGGTGAAGTCATGATTAGTGTACTCGAGTTTGGCTTGGCAGCTTGTCTCATGCCGTCAGCCTTGCCGCAACCGTGGCGAAGGCGGTGATCAGCCGGTTGACCTGGGCGCCGGTGGTGGCCGGTGAGATCAGCATCATGTTGTGAAAGGGCGCGATCAGCACGCCCTGGTTGACCAGCGCGACATGGATAGCCGCCTCAAGCTCCGGCGCATGGGCAGTCTCGGCTTCGGCGCCGTTCCTGAGCGGGCCAGGGGCGCAGATGAACTCGACGCGGGCGCCGACGCGGGCGACATGCCAGGGCAGATTGTAGCGATCGATGACGCCGGTCAGCCCGGCATCGAGCCGCAGGGCGAGGCGATCCATCCGGGCATAATTCTCCTGCGTCATCACCTCTTCGAGCGTTGCGCGCATGGCTGCGAACTGCAGCGGGTTCGCCGACAGCGTCGTGCCCATGCCGGAATAGCCCGGCTCCTTGGTTCGGTTGTAGTCGGCATAGCGCGAGGCGACCTCGTCGCTCATGCCCCACACGCTTGCCGGCACGCCACCGGCGATCGGCTTGCCCAGCACGAAAAGGTCGGGCTGCAGCCCGAATTTTCTGGTGTAGCCCCCTGGGCCGGTCGAGATGGTGTGGGTCTCGTCGATCAGCAGCAGCGTTCCTGCCGCGCGCGTCAGTTTGCGCAACGCGTCGTGAAAACCCGGATCGGGCAGCACCATGCAGGAATTTGTCAGCACCGGCTCAGCAATGACGCAGGCGACATCCTTGTCCTTGAGCGCTGCTTGCAGCGCGGCGACATCGTTGAACTCGATGACCTTCGCCATCTTGGTCAGGTCGCGAAACTCACCCGCCAGCCCCGGCCGATTCACGGGCTTGCCGTCGACCATCCGGACCATCGTCTCGTCGACCGAGCCGTGATAGCAGCCGTTGAAGACCAGGATCTTTTCGCGGCCGGTGACGGCGCGGGCGACGCGCAGCGCGAAGCGGTTGGCGTCGGTGGCGGTGGTGGCGATCTGCCAGAACGGCAGACCGAAACGCTGTGTGATCAGCGGCCCGATGGCCAGCGCATCTTCCGAAGGCAGCATATAGGTCAGGCCGCGCCCGGCCTGGCGGCGGATGGCGCGCGCCACCGGCGGCGGCGAATGGCCGAACATCGAGCCGGTGTCACCGAGGCAGAAATCGTCCAGCCTGTTGCCGTCGATATCCGTGATGGCGGCGCCCTTGGCGCTTTCGACCAGGATCGGGAATGGCGTCGGCCAGTCGTTCATCCAGTGCATCGGCACACCGCCGAAGAAGCCTGGCAGGCCGTTACCGACCTTGGCCTGCGATTTCGGCCGCGCCTTGCGGAAGGTGTTCGCCTCGCTTGTCCGCAATGCAGCGATGCGGTCACGGCTGATACCGTCGATGGATGCTTTTGAACTGTTCGTGCTGTGCATGAAATCCCTCTCGGCCGGCACACTACCCAATTGGCGACGGCAACCGCAATTGGCCGTGTTGGTGCCCTGCATTGGGTCAGCAGCAAGTTCGGCAGACTTGACCTTCCGGCGCAGTCGGGCGCCAATGCGATCGGGTCTGTGGTTTGGGGAGAAAAATGCGGACGATCATCTGCGCTATTGCGCTACTCTTGTCGGCCGCTGCGGCTTCCGCATCGGGCGGCGTCTGGTGTTCCGTCGATGACAAAGCGGTGCAATTCGAGGTCGGCGCCGGGGTCACCAGAGGTATGGGCGGCCCGACCTTCAATTTTCGCGGCGATCTCGAGATACTTGGCCGGCCGGAAGGCGACAGTCTGCGCAAGACCGTCTTCGAGGATTCCGACCTCACCCAGTACTGGCTGGACGACAAGGAGTTGCGGCTGAACGTCTACCACGAGCATCAGCTCGGAGATAAATTCAACTCTGTCGAACTGACGATCCTGACCAAGACCAGTGACGAGGGCGTCTATGACGGCCGGTACACGCTTGCCGTCTACGACAACGCCGCCGACACGGAACAGGACGGCAAGCCGAAAGAATTGACCGGCAAGGTGTCGTGCGGAGCCGAATAGGTCACGCCGAGATATCGATGACGCCGCAGTCGCCGGCGGCACTGCCGAAGGCGACCCGGCGCTCTTCCTTATCCCACATCATCGCGGTGATGGCGCCCTTGCCCGGGCGGCGCAACAGCACCTCTTTGGCATCGGTAAAGCGCACCGCCATGACCATGCCGTCATCATAGCCGACGGCGACGACATCCTGGCTCGGATGGCAGGCAACCGATGTCACCATGGCGTTGCCGCGCGTGCCGAGCTCCAGCGGCGCCTTGCCCATCGGGCCGTCCTTGCCCGAAAACGGCCAGACGATCGCCGCCGGCGCGCCGGAACTCGCCAGCCATTTGCCCTTCACGCTCCACGACAGGCTTTTGACCTTGCCGGGATAGCCGGTCATGCGCATGTGCTTGCCGTCGGCGAGCTTCCAGCCATGCAGCGCGTTTTCCTGCATGGTGGTGACGAGGAAGGCGCCATCCGGCGAGAAGGTGACGCCGGTATGGGCACCGGCCCATTCCAGCTCCACCGGCTTGCCCTCGGCGGCCGGGAAATGCAGCGTCGCGCCATTGTAGCGGGCGACGCCGAAGCGTATGCCCTTGGGGGAGAAGGCCAGCCCCTCGACCGAACGCGGATGGGCAAACTCTTTGGTCTTGCCGTCGGCAAAGCGCACGAACGCAGTCTTGCCTGTGGCATAGGCGATAGCGCCTTGCGGCCCGGCGGCGACGCTGGTGATCCACTTCTTGCCGGCGCTCGCCAATTCGCCGACGGTGCCACCTGCGGTGACAGCAAAAATCTTGCCGTCCTCGCCGCCGGTGATCAGGCGGTCGTTGGCGGCGTCATGGAACGTGGAGAGCAGGCCGTCATTGGCCTGAATTGCCTTGTGGCCGTTGTCGAGCCTATGAACTGTCCCATCGGCCAGCGCAAAATGCGGCACGTTGTCGAGGAAGACGGCGGCAAGGCAGTGACCTTCCAGGTCGAGGGGAGCAACTGTGGGCATCAGGACCATTCCAATGAAGCTGTCACCACTCCCGGGAAGCCATTGAGGCGGCCAGGCCTGGCGTCAACCTTCCCCTTTGTGGGAGAAGGTGGATCGGCGCGCAGCGCCGAGACGGATGAGGGGTGTTGGACGGATCGCCGTCGGTGCCGAGCTGGAGCACCCCTCATCCGACCTCGCTTCGCGAGGCCACCTACTCCCACAAGGGGAGAAGGAAGAGCGGGCAGCGCTAGCGCCATAGAGTCCGGAAATCAAGCCGCCTGGCAGGCGTCAAAGCTCTTCTTCAGCCGTTCGGCGTCAAGCTCGCGGCCGATGAACACCAGCCGGCTCTCATGCTTTTCGCCGTCTTTCCAGGCGCGCTGGTGGTCGCCTTCGATGATCATGTGCACGCCTTGGATGACATAGCGCTCGTCGTCGCCCTTGAGCGCGATGATGCCTTTCAGCCGCAGGATGTTGGGACCTTCCATCTGAGTGATCTTCTCGATCCACGGGAAGAATTTCTTCGGGTCCATCTCGCCGCCGCGCAGCGACACCGACTGCACGGTCACGTCATGGATGTCGGAGGGATGCGCGTGATCGTGATGATGATGGTCGTGATCATGGTCGTGGTGATCGTGGTCGTGATCATGGTGGTCGTGATCATGATCGTGCGCCTCGAGAAAATGCGGATCGTTTTCCAATGCGCGCGACAGGTCGAAGGCGCCGCGGTCGAGCACTTCCGACAGCGCCACGCCGGCGCGCGTCGTGCGGTGGATCCTGGCCGCCGGGTTGATGGCGCGGATGGTGGCTTCGACCTTGGCCAGCTCTTCGGGCGTCACCAGATCGGTCTTGTTCAGCACGACAACATCGGCGAAGGCGATCTGGTCCTCGGCTTCCTTGGAATCCTTCAACCTGAGCGGCAGGTGCTTGGCGTCGACCAGGGCCACGACAGCGTCGAGTTTGGTCTTGGAGCGCACGTCGTCGTCCATGAAGAAGGTCTGCGCCACCGGCACAGGATCGGCGAGGCCGGTGGTCTCGACGACGATGGCGTCGAAGCGGCCGGGACGGCGCATCAAGCCTTCGACGACGCGGATCAGGTCGCCGCGCACCGTGCAGCAGACGCAGCCATTGTTCATTTCGTAGATTTCCTCGTCGGATTCCACGATCAAATCATTGTCGATGCCGATCTCGCCGAATTCATTGACGATGACGGCATAACGCTTGCCATGGTTTTCCGACAGGATGCGGTTGAGCAGCGTCGTCTTGCCGGCGCCGAGATAGCCGGTGAGAACGGTCACGGGGATTTGCGTCTGTGCTTCGCTCATATCTTGCCTCGAAATGGCTGGGCCACGGAATTGCGGGCCGCAAGAAGGGATTGTTGGCCTGATATAGGATGTGTGCCGGCCTTTTGCACGAGGCAAACCGCCTGGGTGTTTGACCCAGGATTGACGAAGCGGATGGGTAGACCCGAGAGGCCGAGTGCGAGGGATGCCGACCATCAACGTGTTGCCGGAAACGCCTCTTCGTTGACCTGTGCTAAGCCGCGCCGCGTCAAACCGTTACAATCGCCTTGGCGGAAACTCGTTTGTCATCTAACTGAAATAAACATCTGGCATCACCATTTCGAGCACCACAAATGCTTGCCGGCAAAGCTGTTTCAAAAGCCGGAATCTTTTTGATCGTCGATTGCCAAACGGCCGGCTGCGTCTATGCTGCACGCACCGGTACGGCCGAAGAGGGATCACCATGGCCAAGGCGGACAAGACTGCAACGATGAGCCGGCTGCATTCGGCGGCAAGGCTGGCAAGGACCGCGCTGGCGGCGCGGCTTCTGGCGCACGGCTTCTATGCCGGCCAGGACCAGATCATGCTGACGCTCGACCGCGAGGACGGCCAGACGCCCGGCAATCTCGCCGGCCGCCTCGGCGTTCGCCCGCCGACCATCACCAAGACCATCAACCGGCTGCAGGCCCAGGGCTTTTTGGAAAAGCGCGCCTCTTCCGCGGATGCACGCCAGGCGCATATCTTTCTCACCGACACCGGCCGCGAGATCATCCACGCCATCGAGAAGTCGGTGAAGAAGACCGAGAAGCAGGCGTTGAAGGGCCTCGACAAGAAAGAACAGAAGACGCTGTTCAAGCTGCTCGCCCGCATCGAGGCCAATTTGTCGAACGAGGAGCTGGTGCTTGTCGACGACGATGGCGACATCGACGATTGATCTTCCTGACCTAGGCGGCTACCGAAGGCCCGCGCACCAGGGTCGACCAGCGGCCGGGCGTCAGGCCGAATGCTTTCTTGAAATGCCTGTTGAAATGGCTCTGGTCGCTGAAGCCGGCGCCAACGGCAATCTCGGCCAGCGGCTCGCCCACCTCGATCATCCGTCTTGCCTTTTGCAGCCGGCGCATCAGCAGGAACCGATGCGGGCTGGTGGAATAGGTCGCGCGAAAATGGCGTGACAGCGCATAGCGGTCGAGCCCGGTGACGGCTTCCAGCTCATCGGAACGAACGGACCGCTCGGCATTCTCCTCGAGATAGCCGCGCGCCAGCGCTGCCGCACGCGAGGCCGACTTCCCCATCGGCTTTGCTTTCTGTCCCGCATGACGCCCCAGATGCTGCGCCAGCTCCGCAACGAAATCGGCGACGAACAGCTCGTCCAGTTCCTCATCGAGCGGCGACAGGGCCGAAAGCAGCGTGCCACGCAAGGCAGGATCGCTGACCACAGCATCCCTGACGAAAGGCAGCGGCGCGCCGTCGAGGCAGTCGAGCAGCAGTGAGGGTTCCAGATAGAGGATCCGGTAGCGCAGACCATCCTCGGTCCCGGCGCCGCCATCGTGCACTTCGTCGGGATGCAGCACGATAACCTGGCCGGGCAGGCTGTGGTTGACAGTGCCCCTGTAGTGGAAGCGCTGCACACCGGAAAGCGTCACGCCGACGGCAAGCGTATCATGACGGTGTAGGTCGAAGGCGTTGCCATGGAAATGCGCCTCGATGCGCTCGATGCCGGTGCTGCCTGGCGCCGAGACGATCCGGTCTTCATCCGCGCACGAACGTCCAAGACCCTGTGTCGCCTCACCGTCTAGATCGTGCGTCATCACCTATCCCTGCCCTTCATGGGCGTGCTCCGGAGTCCTCATTTTGGTGTTCGATACGAAATTTGCAATCGTGCTGCGGGACGATCTCGCCGTCTGGCAAAAGCTCAACGTCACGGCCTTCCTGACCAGCGGCGTCGTCGCGCAATTCCCCGACATTATCGGCGAACCCTACCGCGACCGCGCCGGCAACCTTTACAATCCTCTGTCGATCCAGCCGGTCATCGTGCTTTCGGCCGATGGGCCGACGCTCAACTCCATCCACCGGAAGGCGCTGGAGCGGGGCGTGACGGCGTCAGCCTATGTCGAGGAGATGTTTGCCACCGGCTTCGATGCGGCCAACCGCGCCGTCTTCGCCGAGTTCGGCCCTGAGGACGCCAAGATCGTCGGCATCGCGCTGCGTGCCGACAAGAAACTCGTCGACAAGATCACCAAGGGCGCCCGCATGCACGCCTAATTCAGCAGGAAGCGTGTAACGGCGCTCATGAATTCAGTCGGCCGCTCGACGTTCAGCATATGGACGCCCGGAAGCAGTGTAAGCGTGGCGCCGGGGATGCTGGCTGCGATCGCCTCGCTGTGGCTTGCCAGCGTTACCTTGTCGTCTTCTCCACCGATCACCAGAGTGGGGGCGGTAATGAGGGAGACAGTCCGGCGCAGATCGCAATCGCGTACGGCGGCGAAGCATCCCGCGAGACCTTGGGGCGGCGTCGCCAGGACCATCGCGCGGAACGCGTCGACGGTTTCGTTTGGGCCGGCAAGCATCGAGGCGGGAAACCAGTTGTGCATGAACATGTCCGCGGCGGCCGACATGTTGCTCGCAGCAAGGACAGTACGGATCTGCTCGTCAAAGTAAGAAGCCGGCCCGAGATGTGGCGAGGTGTTGGAAAGGATGAGACGCTCGATGCGGTCCGGGGCATGGATACCCAGCCACTGCCCTACGAAGCCGCCCAGCGACAGCCCGCAGAAATGCACGCGGGCGATCTGAAGCGCATCCAGCAACTCAAGGACGTCGCGGCCCAGCCGATCGAGCGAATAGGCTCCGGCCGGAGCATCGGAACTGCCGTGGCCGCGCAGATCATAGCGCAGCACCCGGAAAGATCCGGCAAATTCCGCAAGCTGCCGGTCCCACATATGCAGGTTCGTCGCAATGGAATTCGAGAGCACAAGCACAGGGCCGGCCCCCGCCAGCTGATAGGCGATCCGGCAGCCGTCGCCCGTCGTAAAATAAAGCGTGTCAGTCATCTGGTCCTCATCTCACCCTGGCGAAAGGAGTTCGATGCTCCCGCCGCCCTTTGAATGAGCCACCCTAGGCCTCGTAATTATCCAGGAAAATTACTATGATTGGACAATCTCAGTAGGTTTTGGCGATAATGAATGGTCTGAAACTCCACGACCTACGGTGCTTTGACGCCGTGGCAAGCGAGGGCAGCTTCCAGGCGGCCGCCCTTGCCTTGAACCGATCGCATCCATCCGTCTTCGCCGCTGTCGCACGCCTCGAGCAGTTGCTCGGGCTCACACTTCTCGACCGCAGCGGATATCGGGTGGGGCTGACGGAGGCGGGCCGCGAGTTTCACGCGCGAGCGCAGCTGACATTGCGCGAGCTCGACCATCTGCGAACCTATGCGGGCCAGTTGGCGAGTGGCGAGGAGACGGTCCTGCGTGTCGTCATGGGTGATCTCTGCCCGCGACCGCAAATCCTGCGTATGCTCAGCGGCTTCTTTGCCGAACGCACCGGGACACGCCTGCACCTGGAGTACGAGGCGGTCGGCGGTCCGCTCGAACGGTTGACGGAAGGCTCGGCTGACCTCATCTTCCATCGCGCGGATCCTTCCGATCCGCATCTCGAGCGGATCGATCTCTGCGCGGTGCCCCTCGTGCCGGTGGTGGCGCCTGGGTTCCTTCCGTTCGCGCCTGGCCGCGAGATTGCGCCGGAGCAGATGCGGCCCTTCACCCAGTGCGTGATCCGCGACACGGCGCGGCGGCCAGCGCCGGAGAGCTATTTCCTCATCGACGGTGCGCATCAGTGCTCGGCGCCGGATCATCTGATGAAGAAGGAACTGATCCTTCACGGACTGGCCTGGGGCCATCTGCCGGCATGGCTGATCGAGGACGAACTGCGGGATAGGAGGCTGATCTCGATCGCTGGTGCACATCTGCCCGGCCGGACGGAGATCCTGGCGGCGGTGCGCCGGCGCGACCGACCGCATGGACCCGTCGCCGAGGCGTTGTGGCTTCATCTCCAGGCGCAAGTGGCATCCGACGGCAAAGCACCGGATGTCAGAACGTCGCAGCGGAACGCAAAGCGCCTTAGCTGGCATCGGATCGGCCTGCGCTGAACCTGTCTCAGACGCCTGTTGTGCCAGTCGCTTTTGGCTTGCCGGGCGCAGGCGATTGCCGCAAAGGTTAAGCGTTGATCCTCCCTGCCCGGCCTGACATTTGAACGTTCCCGCAAAATCAGACGAAAGCGCAACGCCGCCCGCGGCGATGCTGTTCATGCTTTCGACCTATGTCTTTTTCACCTTTCTCGACACCTCGAGCAAATATCTGGTGCTGGCCGGCGTCTCGGCGCTGATCGTCGCCTGGGCCCGCTTCACCGTCCATGTCCTGCTTGTCGGCGTCTTCCTGCGCGGCTGGCGCGAGCCGTCGCGCTTCCGCGCCAACAATTTGCCGGCCCACATCCTGCGCGGCGGTCTGCTGTTCGGCTCGACCATGTGCAACGTCATGGCGCTCAAAACGCTTCAACTGGCCGAGACCACCTCGATCTACTTCTTCGGGCCGATGGTGATCACCGCCCTTGCCGGACCGCTGCTTGGTGAATGGGCCGGCTGGCGGCGCTGGCTGGCAATCCTGTCGGGCTTTGTCGGCGTGCTCGTCATTACAAGGCCGGGCATCGGCGTGTTCGGCATCGGCCATCTTTTCGCGCTCGGCTCGATGCTGTCGAACAGTTTTTACGTCATCATGACGCGGCGGATGTCAGCCAGCGAAACCTCGGAAAGCCTGATCCTGTTTTCGGCGCTGGCGCCGGCCGTGCTGCTTCTGCCGATGCTGCCGTTCTCGCATGGGCTGCCGCAGGATGGCTGGCACTGGTTCATACTGGTGATGCTGGGCGTGTTCGGCGCCGGCGGCCACTGGCTGCTGGTGCAGGCCTACCGCCTGGCGACCACCACGGCGCTGGCGCCGTACCCCTATTCGCAGATGGTCTGGATGATCCTGTCCGGCTGGATCATCTTCCACCAGTTCCCCGACCGCTGGACGCTGGTGGGTGCTGCCATCATCGTCGCCAGCGGCCTTTACATCATCCATCGCGAGCACCGTTTGCGGCTGCGCAATCGCACGACCGTCGATGCCGAGGCGGAGGCGCTGGCGAAAAAACTTTGATTTGCTCCGAATCCGATGGCATAACGCCGCATTTAAAAAATTTTAAAAAAACTCGGGGAGCGAAGGGCTGGCACAAAAGATCAAGCTTTCGACGATCGCGGATGCGCTTGGCGTGTCCACGGCCACGGTCTCCCTCGCCTTGCGCGACAGCCCGCTGGTCGCCGGCGCCACGCGTGACCGCATCAAGGAACATGCGCGGGCCATCGGGTATATCTACAACCGCCGCGCCGCCTCACTGCGCACCTCGCGCTCGGGCATTGTCGGTGTCGTCGTGCACGACATCATGAACCCGTTCTTCGCCGAGATCCTGCGCTCGATCGAAAGCGAACTCGATCGCAGCCGGCAGACCTTCATCCTGTCCAACCATTATGACCAGTTGGAAAAGCAACGCACCTTCATCGATACGCTGCTGCAGCTTGGCGCCGACGGCGTCATCATGTCGCCGGCCATCGGCACGCCGGCTTCCGACATCGTCATGGCCGAGGAAAACGGCCTGCCGGCGGTGCTGATCGCACGCAGCGTGGAAGGCGCCGACGTGCCGGTGTTTCGTGGTGACGATGCCTATGGCACGGCACTTGCCACCAATCATCTGATCTCGCTCGGGCACAAGCGCATCGCCATGATCGGCGGCACCGACCAGACCTCGACAGGGCGCGACCGCTACCAGGGCTATCTCAACGCCATGGAGGCCGCCGGGCTTGAGGTCAGGCCGTCCTGGCGCATCGCCGGGCCGCGCACCAAGCAGGGCGGATTCGAGGCGGCTGGACAGTTTTTGGCACTTAAAGACAAGCCAACCGCCGCTTGCTGCTGGAATGATCTGGTCGCCATCGGCCTGATGAACGGCATTGCCCGCGCCGGCCTGGTGCCGGGCGCCGACATCTCGGTCACCGGCTATGACGATCTCGAGGAGGCGGCAATCGCGACACCGGCGCTCACCACAGTCTGGAATGGCCAGCGAGAGGTCGGCCGCCGTGCCGCCAGCGCGCTGCTCGACAAGCTGAACGGACAGGCGGTACGGCCGTCACAGGAACTGATCAAGCCGGAACTGCATGTGCGCCAGTCGACCGGCAAGCCGGTGGAGCGTGAATGACCAAGACTGATGCGTTGCAGACCGTCGCCGTTCTGGTGCCGGGACATTTCAACGACCATGCGGTCGAGCGCATCGACCGCACCTTCAAGCGGGTCAAGATAGAGCGAGCCGATCCCGCCCTGGTCACCGAGGAGATGCGCCATGACGTGCGCGCCATTGCGTCCTTTGCCGGCGTCAATGCGGCATTGATGGATGCATTGCCCAACCTCGAACTCATCGCCTCCTTCGGCGTCGGCTATGATTCGGTCGATGCCGGCCATGCGGCCAAGAAAAACATCATGGTCACCAACACCCCCGATGTTTTGACCGAGGAGGTCGCCGACACCACGATCGGCCTTTTGCTCAACACCGTGCGTGAACTTTACAACGCCGAGAAATGGCTGCGCGACGGCAGTTGGGTGAAGAAGGGCAACTATCCCCTGAGCCGGCTGACCTTGCGCGGTCGGCATGTCGGCATTTTCGGCATGGGCCGCATCGGCCTTGCCATTGCGCGCCGGCTGGAAGCGTTCGGGCTGCCGGTGGCCTACCACAACAGGCGCAAGGTCGAAGGTCTGGCTTATGAATACCACCCGACGCTGAAGGGCCTTGCCGAAGCGGTCGATACGCTGATTTCCGTAGTGCCGGGCGGCGCTTCCACGGAGAAGGCGGTCAATGCCGAAATCCTGGCGGCGCTTGGCGCCAACGGCGTTTTCGTCAACATCGGCCGTGGCAGCACGGTCGACGAGGCAGACCTCGCCGCAGCGCTTGCCAACGGCACCATCGCCGCGGCCGGGCTCGATGTTTTCGCCGATGAACCGAATGTGCCCAAGGCTTTGCTGGAGGCGCCCAACACCTCGCTTTTGCCCCATGTCGGTTCGGCCTCGCACCACACGCGCCGCGCCATGGCGGATCTGTGCGTCGACAATCTGGTATCCTGGTTCAGCGAGCGCCGGCCACTGACCCCGGTGCCGGAGACGGCGCAAGTCAAGCCACGAAGCTGAGCGGCTGTCTGCCACACTCGTTAACGTCGGCTTAACGCTTTGGAATCATTCTGCATCTGCGCCGGGGGGCGCGGAGTGCAAGATGACGAAACTTCCGGCATTGATTGCGGCAGCGGCACTTTTCGCCGGCTTTCAGCTGTTTCACGGCGGCAGCAGTGAAAGTTCGGCCAATGAAGCAAGGCCGGCAACCACCTTCAGGCTGGTCGCCAATGGCGACGAAGGCGACTGCGCGGTTAGCCGCGGCGCCGCGATTGACGATGGCCTGTCGCTGTTGACCGTGGCGCCGAACTGCCGCGGGCTGCTGCCGGGGATCGAGCGGGCAAAATTCTGGCGAGAGGGCGAGGACGGCACGATCGCGTTCAGCGCCGACGGCACCGACCCGATCGTCACCTTCTCGGTTGCGGATGGCGACGGCTACGAATCCTACGCTCCGGCCACGCCGCTGCTTTCGCTGGCGACAACCGGCGAACGGGATCAATCCGCCGGCAATTGATCGTCGGGATTTATTCCGCCGCCGCCCGCGCGCCGGCCTTCGCCGCCGCATGCAGGCGCACCGCATCGCCGAAGGCGCGGAAGATCTTGGCCGAGTTGCCGTCCGACTTGACCCAGTATTCGGGGTGCCATTGCACGCCGACGGCGAAGGCGCGGGCGTCCTTCACCGAAACTGCCTCCACCGTGCCGTCGCCGGCAACCGCCTCGACCTGCAGCTTCGAGCCGAGCCGGTCGATGCCTTGGCGGTGCAGCGAGTTGACCTTGATGTCGCCGGCGCCAAACACGCCGGCCAGGCAGCTGCCCGGCTTGATCGAAATGGTCTGGTGAATGGCGAAGCGTTCGTCCTGGTTGTCGCTCACCGGCGCGCGATGGTCGAGCGAGCCTTCGCGCTCCTGGATCTCGGTGCCAAGCGTGCCGCCCAGCGCAACGTTCAACTCCTGGATGCCGCGGCAGATGGCAAGCAGCGGCACGCCGCGCTCGATCGCCTTGCGGATTAGCGGCAGCGTGGTGGAATCGCGCGCCGGGTCGTAGGGGCCGTTGGCTTCGCTGGCGTCGCCGCCATAGAGCGATGGATGCACGTTGGACTTCGAGCCAGTGACCATGACACCGTCGACCGAAGACAACAGCTCGTCGAAGTCGAGCCGGTCACCGAATGACGGCACCAAAAGCGGGAACACGCCGGCGCCGGAAAGTGCTGCCTCGATATATTGCTGCGGGACGGCATGCCAGGTGTAGTTGTCGAACTGACGGACGTCGGTTGATATGGCGACGAGCGGCTGGTGCATTTTGGGTCCGGATTCCATTTGGCGCGAAGCGAATAGCTATTGTGCCTGCAAAATAGGCGATCCGAAGGCGCTTTTCCATGGCAAGTTTCGCCATCTCGCATGGGCCACGCGGCGAACGTTAGACTATAGTTGCAGGCTGGCCGGCCGGCCCGCGGATTTGTCGCCAGCGCCGCCGTCAAATCCCGCCACCATGCTGGACTCGACCTTTTGCCCGTGTATTGTTTCGGGCAAATCGATACCGGACGTGAGGAGATGTCCCTGATATCGGTTGTTGGTCCAATAGGGAGGAACTGCATGGATCGTCGTTCATTCATCCGCAAGGCCGGGGTCACCGGCGTGGGCGCAGCGGCGGCTGCCGCTACGCTAGCCGCACCGGCAATCGCCCAGTCCAATCCGAAAGTGACGTGGCGGTTGGCGTCATCCTTTCCCAAGTCACTCGATACGATCTATGGCGGCGCCGAAGTCTTCTCCAAGATGCTGTCTGAGGCGACGGACGGCAATTTCCAGGTCCAGGTCTTCGCCTCCGGCGAACTCGTGCCCGGCCTGCAGGCCGCCGACGCCACCACTGCCGGCACCGTCGAGGCCTGCCACACGGTGTCATACTATTATTGGGGCAAGGACCCGACATGGGCGCTCGGTGCGGCGGTGCCGTTCTCGCTCAACGCGCGCGGCATGAACGCCTGGCACTATCATGGCGGCGGCATCGACCTGTTCAACGAGTTTCTTGCCACGCAGGGTCTTTTCGGCCTGCCCGGCGGCAACACCGGCGTGCAGATGGGCGGCTGGTTCCGCAAGGAGATCAACACCGTCGCCGACCTGTCCGGCCTCAAGATGCGCATCGGCGGCTTTGCCGGCAAAGTGGTGCAGAAGCTCGGCGTCGTGCCGCAGCAGATCGCCGGTGGCGACATCTATCCGGCGCTGGAAAAAGGCACGATCGACGCCGCCGAATGGGTCGGCCCCTATGACGACGAGAAGCTCGGCTTCTACAAGGTCGCGCCCTACTACTATTATCCCGGCTGGTGGGAAGGCGGCCCGACCGTCCATCTCTTGTTCAACAAGGCCAAGTACGAGGAGCTGTCGCCCGCCTACAAGTCGCTTGTGCACACCGCCGCGCAGGCGGCGGACGCCAACATGCTGCAGAAATACGATTTTCTCAATCCTGCGGCGGTGAAGCGGCTGGTGGCCGGCGGCGCGAAATTGCGCCCGTTCAGCCAGGACATCATGGCCGCCTGTTTCGAGAAGGCCAATGAGGTCTACACCGAAATGGAAGCCACCAACGCACCGTTCAAGAAGATCTGGGACTCGATCAAGGGCTTCCGCAAGGAGCACTATCTGTGGGCGCAGGTGGCCGAGTACAATTACGACACCTTCATGATGGTCCAGCAGCGCAACGGCAAACTGTAGGCTGGGATCTGTCCCTTCTCCCCGTCACTATACGGGGAGAAGGTCCCGGCAGGTGGATGAGGGGCGGCGCAAACTTCGGCGATCGATCGCCTTGGGCTTGGTAGCCGCCCCGAAATTATAGCTTATTTTTCCGAGCGTTGACGCTACCCCTCACCTGCCTGCCGGCATCCTGTCCCCGTATAGTGACGGGAGAGGGGCGCGGTCATCGCCGTTTCGCCAATCGCCAACGCCGCAGGATTGAGGCTGCCCTTCATTCCATGCCCGGCACCACCAACACCTTGACCTCGCCGGGCGCTGCCGGATTGGCGATCACCGAGGCGGCTTCCTCCAGGCCGACCTGCCTTGAGATGAGCTTGTCGATCTCGATTGCGCCGGACGCGACAAGGTCCGCCGCCCGCCTGTGGGTGAAGGGGTTGATGAACGAGCCGAGAACCTTCAGTTCGCGAAACAGGATGTCGAACGGTTCGAAGGGCACTTTCACGCCTTGCGGCATCACGCCGACGATCACCACCGAGCCGCCGGACTTCGCCAGCCGCATCGATTGTTCGACGGTATCGGGGACACCGGCGCATTCGAGCACCACGTCGGCCCCGCCGGGCACAAGACCGGCTGGGCCGGCGATCGCCTCGATCGGGTCGACCGCGTTTGGGTCGACCGTCGCCGTTGCACCGAGTTCTTCAGCGAGCGCCCGGCGGGAGGCCTGCCGCGTCGACAGGATGATGGTCGCCGCTCCTGCGAGCCTCGCCAATTGCACGGTAAGCAGGCCGATGACGCCGCCACCAAGCACCACCACGGCAGCGCCGGGTCTGATTCCGGCGAGGTCGACAGCGTGCAGGCAGCAGGCCAGCGGCTCGCAGAAGGCGCCATGCGTTGGCTTGAGGTTCGCAGGCAGAAGAAAGGCCTGGCTCTGCGGCATCACGACGTAGTCGGCGAAGCCGCCGTCGCGATGGATGCCGATGGCCCTGAGATTGCTGCACAAATTGACCCGGCCAGCCCGACAATGACTGCAGCGTCCGCAGAAGATGTTGGGATCGCCGGTAACACGGTCACCGATGGCGATGCCGGAAACCGCATCACCGACAGCCTCCACGATGCCGCAGAATTCGTGACCAAGCGTCACCGGCGGGCTCGAAGGGAATTCGCCGTGGAGGAGGTGACGGTCGGTGCCGCAAACGCCGCAGGCTTCGACGCGCACCAGAACGTCCTGCGGTCCCGCAACAGGCTTGTCGACCTCCCGTAGCGCAATGCTGCCCACGGCTTCCAGGCGCACGGCTCTCATGACATCCTCACTCAGGTTCTCAGTGTTCACACATCAGTTGAAGTTCGGCGGCTGCGACAGGTCGGTCGCCGGCGCCGCCGGCTTGGCGGGCGGCGTCTCGCCGAAATTCGGCGGCTGCGAGAGATCGTTCGACGGTGGCGCCGCGGGTGATGGGCCACCGTTGGCTGGTGGTGGTGTGCCGAGAGGCGCAAGGCCTGGCATATCAGGCAAGTTGATCTCGATCGTTCCCGGATCGACGGCCGCACCCTTGTAGCGCATGACCATTTGCGGGAAGGCGATGGTCAGCCCGATCATGATCACCTGGATGCAGACGAAGGGCACGGCGCCCCAATAGATCTGGCCGGTGGTCACCGGCGCGATCTGCTTGCCGGTGAGGCGATCGAGATAGGGCACGCGCGCGGCGACCGAGCGCAGGTAGAACAGCGCAAAGCCGAAAGGCGGGTGCATGAAGGAGGTCTGCATGTTGACGCCGAGCAGCACGCCGAACCAGATCAGGTCGATGCCGAGCTTATCGGCTGCCGGCGCCAAAAGCGGCACGATGATGAAGGCGAGCTCGAAGAAATCGAGGAAGAAGGCGAGCACGAAGACCAGGATGTTGACGCCGATCAGGAAGCCGACTTCGCCGCCCGGCAGCGACGTCAACAAATGCTCGACCCAGACGTGGCCGTTGACGCCGTAGAAGGTCAGCGAGAACACCCGCGCGCCGATCAGGATGAACAGCACGAAGGAGGAAAGCCTGGTCGTCGAAGCCAGCGCCTGCTTGATGACCTCCAGCGACAACCGCCCCTTCATTGCCGCCATCGCCAGGGCGCCAACCGCGCCCATGGCGCCGCCCTCCGTCGGGGTTGCGATGCCGAGGAAGATGGTGCCCAGCACCAGGAAGATCAGTGCCAGAGGCGGGATCAAAACGATGATCACCTGCTGCGCCAGCCTGGACATCATGTTGATGTTCAGGCCCTTGTCGGCGATCGCCACGATATAGATCAGGATCACGCCGATGCTGGCGCCAAGGATATCGGCATTGTCGCCATGCGCCGGCGCAAGGTAGCGATAGGCCGCATAGGAAGCCGCGACTGCCACCAGCAGTGCCGCGAGCAGCGACAGCACGCCGTGGCCAAGCGTGCGGGCCGCCAGCGGCAACGCCGGCATCGAGTTCGGCCGGACGACCGACATGATCAGGATGTAGAGCGTGTAAAGGCCGGTCAGCACCAGGCCGGGGATCAGCGCGCCGGCATACATGTCGCCGACCGAACGGCCGAGCTGGTCGGCCAGAACGATCAGCACCAGCGACGGCGGGATGATCTGGGCGAGTGTGCCGGATGCCGCGATGACGCCCGACGCCAGTCGTCGGTCATAGCCGTAGCGCAGCATGATCGGCAGCGAGATCAGGCCCATGGCGATGACCGAAGCCGCGACCACGCCCGTGGTCGCGGCAAGCAGCGCGCCGACGAAAATCACCGCATAGGCAAGGCCGCCGCGAACCGGGCCGAACAGCTGGCCGATCGTGTCGAGCAGGTCCTCGGCCATGCCCGATCGTTCCAGCACGATGCCCATGAAGGTGAAGAACGGGATTGCCAAGAGCGTGTCGTTCGACATCACCCGGCTGCCGTAGAAATTGTCGGGCAGCGCATGCAGCAGCGGCCACGCCAGGTTGATCGAGCCGCCCGAATAGGGCGACAGCACGACACCGATGAAGAAGAACATCAGGCCGTTGGCGGCGAGCGAGAAAGCGACGGGGTAGCCGATCAGCAGGAAGATGATCAGCGAAGCGAACATGATCGGCGCCATGTTCTGGGCGATGAACTCGATCATGGGCGCGCCTCCTGGGCGAGCGCCTTGGCTTCTTCGGCAAGGGCTTTCGCCTCGAGCTCGGCCTGTTCGTGCACCGAGATGAACGGATTGGGATCGTCCATGTCGCCGCGCATGATGGCGATCTTCTTGATGATCTCGGAGATGCCCTGCAGCGCCAGCAGAAAGAAGCCGACGAGCAGGATCGCCTTGGCCGGCCAGATGATCAGGCCGCCGGAATTGTTCGACATTTCGCCGCTGCGGAACGACAGCGACACGTAGGGTATAAAATAGATCACCATCAGCGTCACGAACGGCATCAGGAAGAAGACATGGCCGAGCAGGTCGATCCAGTGCTGCACGCGGCGCGACCACATGCCGTAGACGATGTCGATGCGGATATGGTCGTTCTGTTTCAGCGTGTAGGCGGCGGCCAGCATGAAGGCGGCGCCGAACAGGTACCACTGCAGTTCCAGCCAGGCATTCGACGAGACGTCGAAGACCTTGCGGATGATGGCATTGGCGGCGCTGACCAGGATTGCCAGCAGGATCAGCCACGATATCCACCGGCCGATGAACTCGTTCATACGGTCGATCGTTCTGGATAGAGCGAGCAGCCCTGCCATGCATTTCCTCCCTGAGGTCGAAGGCGCGCCGGCTCCCCTATTTTCCGTCGCGCCGCTGTGGCCCAACGGTATGCCGTGCGTGGTTCGGCGGGTCAACATGGCATGGGCGCGATCAACGCCGTCGTGACGGGAGGCAGGGGATAAGTGCCGACCGGCTGCTGCGTCATGCAACCAAAGTCTGACAGCGGATGCGGCGATCAGGCGATCTTCTGCTGGTCGCGGCCGGGACCGATCAGCACAAGTGCCGCGACCAGGAACAGATACATCCAGCCATCGCGCCATTCGATCGGGAAATAGCCGGCCCATAGCGACTCCGCCATGCCGAAGGCGGCCGCACCGAGCGCGGCCCGAGGCGGAGAGATATAGCCGCCCACCGCCGTCACGAACAGGATTTTCAGCCCGTAGACGAGGCCGGAGCCGAAGCTGACATTGCCGTAGTAAAGGGCGGCCATGATTCCGGCCAGCGCGGCGCAGAAACCGCCGAACAGCACCGCATGCCGGAACACTGCGCGCACGTCCACGCCGCACATGGCAGCCGCTTTGGGATCGTCGGAGACGGCGCGCCAGCGGCGGCCGAAGCCCGAGCGGGCAAACGCCCATGCAGCGAGCATGATTGCCGCCAGAACCACCGCGCAATCGATGAGCTGGATCAGCGTCAGCGTCGCCTGGAAGCCGGCATCCTGAGCAAAAACGATGGGCTGCGCCAGCATCGGCGGCAGCCACCAATCATGCGTGTCGGCGGCGATACGGCTTGCTTCCGACAGCACCAGCAGGATGCCGAGCGTCGTCACCACAATGGCATTGGGCGTGCGGTCGGCCAGCGGTTCGAAGACGCTGCGCGACAGCACGTGGCCGATCAGCGCGGCATAAAGGAAAGCCGTGACGACGCCGAGCACCACTGCCGCCAGCAAGGTCAGCCACAATACCTGATAGCCGAAGGCCACGGTCAGGATCATCGTCTGGCCGCAAAAGGCGAACAGCGCGCCATAGGCGAGATTGGTCCGGTGCAGGATGCCATTGGTCAGCACGTAGCCGAAGGCAAGCAGCGCATAGAGCGCGCCGGAATGCAGCCCGTTCAGCACCTGCTGGAAGAAATAGAGCATAGACAGCTTTCCGGGCGCCGGAGCCCGCGCCAAGGTTTGCATCGTAAAATCTAACTTGTCAAACGCGATTTATCGGTTAGATTTCTGATATGACAGTATCTTGGAGCCCACATCGCTTCACCGGCGGCATTCTTGCGCTCGATACGGCCAACACCGTGGTGTTGCGCAACGATCCGGAAAAGACTTTCGACCGTTTTGCCGATCCGGCCGAGATCGCGCGCTTCGCCAACGCCGCAACCGGCTTTCGCGGTGCCGAGCTTGGCGGCAGACCGCTAGAGGCGACCTCGCCGGACAGCATCGCGCCGGTGGTGCTGGCGATCCGCGAGACGACCGACCGCCTGTTTCGCGGCGCGGTGTCGAAAGGTGCGCTTGCCGCCGGCGACCTCGCCGCTTTTCTCAAGGCCTGCGCCAACGGCCTCGATCGGAGCCCTGCCGAAATCGGCGCACCGGGTAGACCGTTCGGCGATCCATCGACGCCGATCGCGTTCGAGGCGGCGCTGGCGGTTTCGGCCTTGTCGCTGCTGCGCGACGACACGGTCGCCAGGCTCAGGATCTGTCCCAATTGCCGCTGGCTGTTTCTCGACAGGAGCCGCAATTCCAGCCGCCTTTGGTGCGATATGGCTGTGTGCGGCAACCGCCAGAAAGCAAGCCGTCACTATCGCCGCCGCACGGCGGCACATGAGGTCAACAATGCTTAGGGTTGTTTTTCGTTCAATCCTTGTCGGTGCTGCGCTCATTGCAGCCGTTGCGCTTGGCGCCTGCCGCGACACCGGCGGCGACGGCAAGCTGTTCGAGGTTTCCGGCAAGGTCGTCGTCTTCAACTACCGTCTCGCCCGGGCGACCTATGTCGTGACGCTGCGGCCCCTGCAGCCGATGGGCGAAGGCCAGGTGGCGGTCGCCAGTTTCCAGAATCCGGCCGGCGGCCCTCCCCTGGTAGTCGAGCAGAAGGTCTGGCCGAAGCTCGACAAGGTCAGCCTGGAGAGCCCGGCGCTCACCTGCATCGTCAAGGACAAACCCTATGCGATCTCCATCAGCATCAGGGGTCCTGACGGCACGTTCCTGCAGAAGATCGACACGACGCTGATGTCGAGCGAGGACCAGTCGATCCTTCCCGACCGGCCGCTGGTGGTCGACCAGCTCTATACGGCCAATCCCGATCTTGCCGGCCATCCCGACGGCAAGCTGCCGGGTGAGCCGAAGCCGGATTGCTCGAAAGGCTGACGCGTCTTTGCCGGGCGCGACTGCGTGGAAATTTTCGGTCGCCGGACAACCGCCGCGGACCGATTTCGTGCCGGATACGCGACGGCAGCGGATCGTTCGTTGCGCTTTGCCTGGCACTTTCGATTTCGTTTGACCTGCCTTGCAAGCGGAGAAAGACTGCGCCATCTCACTCCTACGTTGGCTGCGCGCCCCCCGGTGCTGCCTCCGCCGAGGAAATGCCTGATGACGCTGCACGACGTCGCGCTCGACGACAAGTTCGATCTCGGTAAGGAGCGCATCTTCCTGTCCGGCGCACAGGCGGTCATCCGCATGCTTTTGATGCAGCGCGAGCGCGACCGCCGGGCCGGCCTCAACACGGCCGGCTTCGTGTCCGGTTATCGCGGCTCGCCGCTCGGCGGCCTCGATATGCAGCTGTGGCGGGCGAAAAAGCAGCTGGCGCAGGCCGACATCGTTTTCCAGCCCGGCCTCAACGAGGAGCTTGCCGCCACCGCCTGCTGGGGCTCTCAGCAGACGGAATTGCTGGGCGAAGGCAAGCATGACGGGGTATTTTCGGTCTGGTACGGCAAGGGTCCGGGCGTCGACCGCTCCGGCGACGTTTTCCGCCACGCCAACCTCGCGGGATCGTCGAAGTATGGCGGCGTGCTTGCGCTGATGGGCGACGACCATATGGCCGAATCATCGACCAATGCGCACGCCACCGAATTCCTGTTCGTCGACACCATGGTGCCGATCCTCAACCCGGCCGGCGTTCAGGAGATCATCGACTACGGCCTCTACGGCTTTGCCATGTCGCGCTTCGCCGGCACCTGGGCGGCTATCAAATGCGTCAAGGACAACATCGAATCCACGGCCTCCGTCGATGCCGCGCTCGAGCGCCTGAACATCGTCGTGCCGGAGTTCGATATGCCGCCCGGCGGCCTCAACATCCGCGATGAGATCGACATGCTCGGCCAGGAGGAGCGGCTGCATGAATACAAGCGCGCCGCTGCATCCGCCTTCATCCATGCCAACGGCCTGAACCGCATCGTCTATTCGGGCGGCCGCGCGCCGAAGCTCGGTATCATCACGCTCGGCAAGAGCTATCTCGATGTCCGCCAGGCGCTGGAAGACATCGGCATCGACGAGGCCGCCGCCGGCCGCATCGGCATCCGCCTGTTCAAGGTCGGTTGCCCATGGCCGCTCGACCTGCAGCATATCGCCGAATTCGCCCGCGGCCTCGACACCATCGTCGTCGTCGAGGAGAAGCGCTCGCTGATCGAGGTGCAACTGCGCGAAAACCTCTACGGCACCGCCACCCAGCCGATGATCGTCGGCAAGAAGGACGAGCGCGGCGACTGGCTGTTCCCGGCCAAGGGCGCGCTCGACCCCAACGAGATCGCCATTGCGCTGGGCGAGCGCATCCTGCGCACAATCGGCCCTTCGGAAGAGATCACTGCCAAGGTGGCAAAGCTGCGCCAGTTCCAGGCGATGCTTGCCGACACCAGCGATATCGGTTCGCGCACGCCGTTCTTCTGCTCCGGCTGCCCGCACAATTCCTCGACCAAGGTGCCGGTCGGCTCGATCGCCGCCGCCGGTATCGGCTGCCATTTCATGGCGCTGTGGATGGACCGCAACACGGTCGGCTTCACCGCCATGGGCGGCGAGGGCGCACAATGGGTCGGCCAGGCGCCATTCTCCAAGCGCGGCCACATTTTCCAGAATCTCGGCGACGGGACCTACAATCACTCCGGCACGCTGGCGATCCGCTTCGCGCTGTCGACCGATGCCAACATCACCTACAAGATCCTCTACAACGACGCCGTCGCCATGACCGGCGGCCAGCCGCATGAGGGCGGCCTGACTGTCGACATGATCGCCAGGCAGGTGCGCGCCGAAGGCGTCGAGCGCATCGCCATCGTCACCGACGAGCCGGACAAATATGCGGGGAAGGCCGAATTCCCCTTCGGCGCCACCATCCACCACCGCGACGACCTCGACCTCGTCCAGCGCGAGCTGCGCGACGTCAAGGGCGTCTCGGTGCTGCTCTACGACCAGACCTGCGCCGCCGAAAAGCGCCGCCGCCGCAAGCGCGGCACCTTCCCGGATCCCGACAAGCGGGTCTTCATCAACGAACTGGTCTGCGAGGGCTGCGGCGATTGCGGGGTGCAATCGAACTGCGTCTCGATCCAGCCGGTCGAAACCGAGTTCGGCCGCAAGCGCAGAATAGACCAGTCGAGCTGCAACAAGGACTTCTCCTGCGTCAACGGCTTCTGCCCGTCCTTCGTCACCGTGCACGGCGCCAAGATCAGGAAGGCCGAAGGCATTGCCGGGCGCTCAGACCCGCTTGACGGCGTGCCGGTGCCAGCCGAATTCCCGCTCAGTAGCGAGGGTTGGGCGGCGATCATCGACGGCGTCGGCGGCACCGGCGTCGTCACCATAGGTGCTGTGCTCGGTATGGCCGCCCATCTCGAGGACAAGGGCTGCGGCATGATCGACATGGCCGGCCTCGCCCAGAAGGGCGGTTCGGTGTTCACCCATGTCCGCATCGCCCGCACGCCGGACGACATCCACGCGATCCGCGTTTCGGCCGGCAAGGCCGACCTGGTACTCGGCTGCGACCTTGTCGTGTCCGGCGCCAAGAAGGTGCTTGGCGCGGTGCGCGAAGGCCATACCATCTTCCTTGCCAACACCGCCGAGATCATGCCTGGCGAGTTCGCCCGCTCGGCCGATTTCTCGCTGCCCATCGAGCGCCTGAAGAAGGCGATCCGCGCTGCCGCTGGCGACGACAAGACGCATTTCTTCGACGCGACGGGCACCGCCACCCAATTGTTCGGCAATTCGCTCGGCGCCAACATGTTCATGCTCGGCTTCGCTTTCCAGCATGGCGGGCTGCCGCTGTCCGCGCAAGCCGTTGAAAGAGCGATTGAATTGAATGGCGAGGCGGTGGCGATGAACATCGCCGCCTTCCGCTGGGGCCGGCGCGCCGCGCATCAGCCGGAGTTTGTGCGCGGCCTCATCGCGCAACCGAGCAAGGCCACTGAGATCGCCGAGACGCTGGACGATATCATCGCCCGCCGCGTCGCTTTCCTCTCTGCCTATCAGAATGCCGCCTATGGCAGGCGCTATGTCGAGCGGCTGGCGGTCCTGCGTGCCGCCGAGGCAAAGGCCGTGCCCGGCTCGACCGCGGTGACCGAGGCAGCCGCCAAAAATCTGTTCAAGCTGATGGCGATCAAGGACGAATACGAGGTGGCGCGGCTCTACACTGACGGCTCCTTCGCTATGGAGCTGTCAAAACAGTTCCAGAGCTACGAAAAGCTCGAATTTCATCTGGCGCCGCCGATCATGGGCAGGCGCGGCAATGACGGCAAGCCGAGGAAATCGAGCTTCGGCCCGTGGATGATGAAGGGTTTTCGCCTGCTGGCGGCGCTGAAAGGCCTGCGCGGCACGGCCTTCGACGTGTTCGGCTACAGCACTGAGCGGCGCATCGAGCGGCAGCTTCTGGCCCGCTATGAGGCCGATCTGGAGCTTGTCGCCAAAGCACTTGCGCCAGGCAGGATCGAGGCCGCCATCGCCCTTGTCTCGGTGCCGGCGCTCATTCGCGGCTACGGCCATGTCAGGCAAGCCAGCGCCGAAAAGGCGGCGGATGAACGAAATCGCCTTCTTGAACGATTCAAGTTGCCGGTGCAGCCAAGCGCATTACAAGCCGCTGAGTAGCCAAAAGGGCCGGAAAAACAGGCCCTTCAGCGCGAGCTAAAGGTTTTTTAATGGGACTATGCCAAGGCTGTGGTTCAGTTGGGCGCCAGTAATGGGCAGAACAAAGACCGATAACATCCCTGTGGATGTTTATATCCAGTTTGTGCGCTCGTTGTTCGACAACGCGCATATGCTGGTCATTGGCGCGCTTTGCCACGCAACCGCCAGCCTTATGGTCTATTGGCGCAACGGCCAGCCTGTCTTCCTGGTTCTTGCCGGAGCACTGCTTGGCATCGGCGTTTGGCGGTATTTCAGCTTGCGGCGGTTCCATCGCCTGGGTGGTTCCATCCACGATGCCTTGGATGCGACACGATGGGAGCGCGAATATATCCTGAACGGCAGCATCCAGGGGCTGATGCTGGGCCTGTTCTGCTTCATTTCGATCTATGTCTACTCGGATGCGTATGCCGAGATCGCAGCGCTCGCCATAACGCTTGGCTCTCTGGTCACGGTCGTAGGCCGAAACTACGGCTCGCCCCGCATGGTCACGATCTTCGCGGTAACCTTCGTCGGGCCGATCGCAGCAGCCCTTATCCTCAGGTTTGACATCCCCAGTGTCGTGCTTGGGCTGCTCATCATCCCGTTCATGTTCATCATCAAGGGCAGTGCCGACCATGTGCGCAACGTGCTGTTCTCGGCCGTGGTCGGGCATAAGCAGGCGAGGCAAATCGCGCAGCGCTTCAACCGCGCACTCAACACCATGTCGCATGGCCTGGTTATGCTCGGACCCGACGGCAAGGTCGTGGTCGGCAATGCCGAAGCAGCGCATCTGATGTCGCTGCGCTCGCCCGACCAGCTGCTCGGGCGGTCGATCCATTCGCTGCTCCTGCGCGGCGTTGCGGGCGGCATGCTGGCGCCGAAAGACTGCCGCTATGTCGAAGCGCAGCTGACGCGCGCGTTGCGCGAAGGCCGTGACCGCAAGGTGCTGGTCTCCTTCTCCAATGGCCAGCACTACGAGTTCTCGGCCCGCGAGGGCAATCAGGACCTCGGCGTCATCACCTTCGAGGACGTCACCGCCCGCGTCGAGTCCGAAGAAAAGATCCGCTTCATGGCGCGCTATGACAGCCTCACCGGCCTGCCGAACCGCGCCTATTTCCATGAGCTCGTCGGCGAGGCCATGGCGTCGGGCAGCCGCGACCGGCTGTGCGCCCTGGCGGTGCTCGATCTCGACGATTTCAAGAGCGTCAACGACACACTTGGCCATCCGGTCGGCGATGGGCTGATCTATGCCGTTGCCGAGCGACTGGCGGCCGTCGCCGGGCAAGGCGTCAATGTCAGCCGCTTCGGCGGCGACGAGTTCATGATCTTCTTCGACCGCGTCGAGGATGAAAGCCATCTGACCGGCCTGCTCGACCAGATCTTTGCCGATCTGCAGGGCGAAGTCGATGTCGCCGGTCACAGCCTGCGCATCCAGGCAAGCGCGGGCACCGTGCTGTCCAGGGTCGAGGACACCGATGTCGACGCCATGATCGTCAAGGCGGATCTGGCGCTCTACAAGGCCAAGGAACTCGGCAAGAACAACTGGCGACTGTTCGAGGCGGCGATGGATGCGGCGTTCCGCAACCGCCAGATGATGAAGGCCGACCTGCGCACGGCGGTCGAAGGCAAGGCGCTGCGGGTGGTCTATCAGCCCATCGTGGCGATGAACACCATGCGCATCGCCAGCTGCGAGGCGCTGTGCCGCTGGGATCATCCCGACCTCGGGCCGGTTTCGCCCAGCGTCTTCATTCCGCTGGCCGAAGAAATGGGCATCATTTCCGAGATCAGCACCTTCGTGCTGGCGGCTGCCTGCGCCGAATGCGCCAAATGGCCCGCACAGACCAGCGTCTCGGTCAACCTTTCGGCCAAGGATTTCCGCAGCCGCGACGTCGTCCAGAAGGTTCGCGACGCGCTTGCCACTTCGGGGCTCGCCGCCGGCCGCCTCGAGATCGAAGTCACCGAAACCGCGCTGCTCGACGACAAATCGCTGACGCGCCAGTATATCGAGGAACTGAAGCAGCTTGGCGTGCGCATCGCGCTCGACGATTTCGGCACCGGCTATTCAAGCCTGAGCTACCTCCACAAGCTGCCGCTCGACAAGATCAAGATCGACCGTTCGTTCCTGATGGACGTGACCCAGAACAAGCGTTCGCTCGACTTGTTGAAGGGCATCGTGGACCTGACCCGCGTGCTCGGGCTGACCGTCACCATCGAAGGTGTGGAAACGTTCGAACAGCTGAAGATCCTGGTGCATTCGGTGAAACCCGACCTCGTCCAGGGCTTCCTCTTCGGCGCAGCTCTCAGCGCGTCCGGCATCGAAACGATGTCCAGTGTGACCTGGCCCTTCGCCGCGGAATTGCGGCCCGTCGCCAAACTCGCGACCACATGAAGCCCAACCTTTAAATCGCGCTTGGAAGCCGTCAAAAAAGCTGTGAATTGCCAAAACGTTAACCTATTGTTAACGTTAATATTCGGTAAACACAGACGATTAGAGTTTCATCTTCTTGTTCATTCGGTCGTCCGGTATGGTTTAGTTGCGACGGCACGAGGGTAACAATGGAAACTCAGCTAGCAGGTATGCCTCTGGTGGCTTCTAGGGCCACCGCTCAGTCTCCTTCGGTGTTTTCTCGTCATATCATGGACGTCCTGGAGCACGTCGAGTATCGCCTTTGCGACGGTGCCGAGGATTTGGAAGCCATCTATCGACTTCGCTACAAATCCTACCTTCATGCTGGCATGGTGAAGCCCGATGCCTCGCGTATGGTAAAGGACGACTTCGACGATCTGCGCAATTCCTACCGATTTGGCGTGTTCTTCGATGGTGTTCTGGTCAGCACCATCAGAATCCACTACGCCTGCGCGAAATACCCTGTTTCCCCCAGCACGGCCGTGTTCGGCGACACGCTGGCGCGGCGGCTGGCAGTTGGCGAGACGTTCGTCGATCCAAGCCGTTTCGCTGCCGATATCGAGTGGTCGACCAGCCTGCGCGTGCTGCCCTACGTGACGCTCAGGCTTGCGGTCGTAGCTTGCAGCCACTTCAAACCGACATATTGCCTGACGGCGGTCAAGGAAGAGCATGCCGGCTTCTATCATCGCATCTTCCGTTCCGAGCAGGCGGTGCCCCCCCGCATCTATCCCGGTCTCACCGTTCCCGTGCATCTGTTCCAGTCGAAGTGCTCCGAAAACATGCAGGCGACGCTGGATCGCTTCCCGTTCTTCAACTCCACGGCGTTCGAGCAGCGCATGCTCTTCCAACGCCCCAAGAGCGGCGAACTCGCACCGCTAACCATCCTGCCCACCGCCAAGTTTTTCCGCGAAGCCGCCTGACACCACTGAAGCCTGCGCAATTTGGCACGCGAGCTCTGGAGCTTTCCCGCCGCTTCCGCGTTCTGGATGACGCCGACGCGGCCATAGAAAGGAACCGACATGCATATTCCCGAGCTCGCGCTTACCCCGCTGATCTCGCTGATTGCCGGCGTGCTGATCCTGGTGATGCCGCGGCTGCTCAACTACATCGTCGCGCTCTATCTGATCGTCATTGGGCTGCTCGGGCTGTTTCCGCATCTGGCCGGTTGAAGCGCAAACCCTTAACGTTCGACGCCAGGCCGGCGACAAGAGCCCATACCGCCGGCTTTCAACATTCTTTGAGGCTGTTGTCGCTGGTCGTGCGGCAATAGCGCCATTGCTCTTGGCCTGGCTTTTCGCTATGTGCCTCAAAGATGTCTTCGAAGGGGTATTCCTATGGCTGATCACACGCCGACCGGTCCTGTCGAACTGGGCGCGAAGATGGACTATGCCGAACATGACCGCACCTATCATGGCTTTCTGGCGCTGGCCAAATACGGCTCGCTGTTCTGCGGCGCCCTGCTCCTGGCCATGGCTTTCGGCTTCTTCGCAGGCGGCTTCTTCTCCGCGACCATCCTGTTCGTGCTGATCCTCGCCCTCGGCGCCTTCATTCTCCGATAGTCTCTTCAGACCCTTGCCAAGGGCGTAGCCGGACATCCGGCCGCACTCTTTCGCAAAGCCGCACTCTTGCGCAAACAGGTTCCAGCCGAAAGGATCATGCGGTGGGACAGACGGTTTTCATCCCTCGCGAGCTCGATGCCAGCGAGCCTCGTGTCGCGGCCTCGCCCGATACCGTGAAGCGGCTGGCGGCGCTGGGCTTCGACGTCACCGTCGAGACGGGCGCCGGCACCAGGTCGCGCATTCCCGATGAGGAGTTCGCCAAGGCGGGCGCCGCGATCGGCAAGGCTTCGGATGCGAGCCGGGCGGATGTGGTGCTGAAGGTGCGCCGGCCGACCAACGCCGAGCTGAAGGGCTACAAATCGGGTGCGGCGGTCATCGCCATCATGGATCCCTACGGCAATGATGCCGCGGTCGCGGCGCTTGCCGAGGCTGGGGTCACCGCCTTCTCGATGGAATTCATGCCGCGCATCACCCGCGCCCAGTCGATGGACGTGCTGTCGTCGCAGGCCAATCTCGCCGGCTACCAGGCCGTGATCGACGGCGCATCGGAGTATGACCGCGCGCTGCCGATGATGATGACGGCGGCCGGCACCGTGCCGGCAGCGAAGATCTTCATTATGGGCGTCGGCGTTGCCGGCCTGCAGGCGATCGCCACGGCGCGCCGTCTCGGCGCCGTCGTCACCGCCACCGACGTTCGTCCCGCCGCCAAGGAACAGGTGGCGTCGCTCGGCGCAAAGTTCCTCGCCGTCGAGGACGAGGAGTTCAAGGCGGCCGAGACCGCCGGCGGCTACGCCAAGGAAATGTCGAAGGAGTATCAGGCCAAGCAGGCAGCGCTCACCGCTGAGCACATCGCCAAGCAGGACATCGTCATCACCACGGCGCTGATCCCCGGCCGTCCGGCGCCGAAGCTGGTGTCGGCGGCGATGGTCGCCTCGATGAAGCCGGGCTCGGTGATCGTCGACCTCGCCGTCGAGCGCGGCGGCAATGTCGAAGGCGCAGTTGCAGGCCAGGTGGTGACCACGGCCAATGGCGTGAAAATCGTCGGCCACCTCAACGTGCCCGGCCGCGTCGCCGCATCGGCCTCGCTGCTCTACGCCAGGAACCTGTTCGCCTTCCTCGAGACGCTGGTCGACAAGACCAGCAAGACGCTCGCCATCAACCGCGAAGACGATCTGGTCAAGGCGACGATGCTGACCGACGCTGGCCGCGTGGTGCATCCGGCCTTCGCCAAGGCGGCGGAACAGCCCCATGTCGAACCGGCGGCCATTCCGGCGGAGACCATGGTGGCTGATGCCACGCCGAAGAAGGCTGCACCGAAAAAGGCGTCCGACAAAGCCACTGCCGGCAAGTCCGCCGCCAAGCCGAAGGGGATCGCGTGATGGATCAGACCTTGCAGAAAGCCCTCGATCAGCTCGACCAGGCAAGTGCCGCCGTCCGGCTGGCTGTGCAGAACCTGGCCAACGCGCCCGGTGGCGCCGATGCGGCGGGCGATGCCGCGCACGCACTGTCCGGCGGCGCCATCGATCCCTTCGTCTTCCGCTTCGCCATCTTCGTACTTGCGATCTTCGTCGGATACTACGTCGTCTGGTCGGTGACGCCGGCGCTGCACACGCCGCTGATGGCGGTCACCAACGCCATCTCCTCGGTCATCGTCGTCGGCGCGCTGCTGGCCGTCGGCATCTCGGCCTCCGGCATTGCCACCGGCTTCGGCTTCGTCGCGCTGATGCTGGTCTCGGTCAACATCTTTGGCGGCTTCCTGGTCACCCAGCGCATGCTGGCCATGTACAAGAAGAAGGACCGATAGAGAGCCATGAACGCCAACTTCGCGTCCTTCCTCTACCTGGTCTCCGGCGTCCTGTTCATCATGGCGCTTCGCGGCCTATCGCATCCGACCACCAGCCGCCAAGGCAATCTCTACGGCATGATCGGCATGGGCATTGCCATCGCCACCACGCTGGCGCTGGCGACTCCGTCCGCCGGGCGCTTCGGCCTGATCGTGCTTGGTCTGGCCATCGGCGGCGGCGTCGGCGCCGTTACAGCGCGCCGCATCGCCATGACGTCGATGCCGCAGCTGGTCGCCGCCTTCCACTCGCTGGTCGGCCTTGCCGCCGTCATGGTCGCGGCAGCCGCCATCTACGCGCCGGAAAGTTTCGGCATCGGCACGAATGGCGACATCCACGCCCAGGCGCTGATCGAGATGAGCCTTGGCGTTGCCATCGGCGCCATCACTTTCACCGGCTCCGTCATCGCCTTCCTCAAGCTCGATGGCCGCATGTCGGGCAAGCCGATCATGATCGGCGGCCGTCACATCATCAACGCGGTCCTCGGCATCGCGCTGATCGTGCTGATCGTGCTTCTGGTCACCACCGAGGCCAAGCTGGTGTTCTGGCTGATCGTCGCGGCGTCGCTGGCGCTCGGCGTCCTCTTGATCATCCCGATCGGCGGCGCCGACATGCCGGTAGTCGTCTCGATGCTGAATTCTTATTCCGGCTGGGCCGCCGCGGCACTCGGCTTCACGCTTGGCAATCTGGCGTTGATCATCACCGGCGCGCTGGTCGGCTCGTCCGGCGCCATCCTGTCCTACATCATGTGCAAGGGCATGAACCGGTCGTTCATCTCGGTCATCCTCGGCGGCTTCGGCGGCGAGACCGCGGCGGTTGCCGATGACGGCATCGAACGCACGGTCAAGCAGGGCTCGGCCGACGACGCTGCCTATCTGATGATGAACGCACAGAAGGTCATCATCGTGCCGGGCTACGGCATGGCGGTCGCCCAGGCCCAGCACGCGCTGCGCGAAATGGCCGACAAGCTCAAGGCCAATGGCGTGGATGTCAAATACGCCATCCACCCCGTGGCCGGCCGCATGCCCGGCCACATGAACGTGCTGCTCGCCGAAGCCAATGTTCCCTATGACGAAGTGTTCGAACTGGAAGACATCAACTCCGAGTTCGCGCAGGCCGATGTCGCCTATGTCATCGGCGCCAACGACGTCACCAATCCGTCCGCCCGCGACGACAAGTCGTCGCCGATCTACGGCATGCCGATCCTCGACGTCGACAAGGCCCGCACCTGCCTGTTCGTCAAGCGCTCGCTCGGCTCGGGCTACGCCGGCATTGACAACACGCTGTTCTACAAGGACGGCACCATGATGCTGCTCGGCGACGCCAAGAAGATGACCGAGGAAATCGTCAAGGCGATGGATCACTGATCCCGCCGCAACCTTCCACTGGAAGGTTGTCGGTCCATCATCGGAAACAAAAAAGCCCGGTTCGACCGGACTTTTCTATGTTGAAGACCGGTTCAGCGGCTGGTCAGGAAAACCGCTTCCTCGTCGTCGCGCTGCCTGCCGCCCAGTGCTGCCGCAGCGCTGGCGATGAAGGCGCCGATAACCAGCGACAGGGCGCCAAGCAGTGCGAAGGTGGCGCTGCCTTTCCGGGCGGCGTCGGCGGCCTGCTTGGCCTTGACCTTGGCGTCCTCGACCCTGGCCACCAGGGCGTCGACACGCGCCTTGGCGTCAGCCTCGGAAAGCCCGGTGCGGGCGGCGACGAGCTGCGACAGATAGGTCTTGTCGTCAGCCGAAATTTCGCCTGCCGCCGCACTGGCGATGAGGATGCGCGAAGCCTGCCCGGCCGCAGCCGCATCGCTGTCCGGATTGGCCGCCGCGAGCCTGGCGGCATCAGCCGGACGGAACAGCGTATCCACGAGATAGGATGTCGCATTGTCGGTCGGTGCGCTGCCGGCATTGGCGGACGCGCCGGCCGAAGCACCCATGGCGGCGCCCGAGCCAACAGTAGAAGCCGCCTGCACGCCTGAACCAAGCACTGCCGACAGCGCCGACCCGAGAATGCCGACGACCAGCAATGTCGCCAGCGCCCAGGCGAGGAGGCCGTGCGCGGTGTCACGGAAATAGACCTCGTCGGTGTGGATGCCGACCCATTTGGTGCGCAGGCGTCCGGCAAGATAGCCACCGACCCCGGAGGACAGCCATTGCACGATGATGAGCCAGATGGCGCCGGACACCGCGAAGGTGGTCAGCGAGGCACTGGCGCCGGACCACGGCGAGACCATGGTCAGCCCCAGCCCCGAACCGAGCAGCATGAGGATGAAGGTCAGCGTCGAGGCCGCGAAGGCGCCGGCGATGATCGGACCCCAGCTGACGGCCGGGGCGGAGGATTCTGTTGAGGCGGATACGTCGACAGCCGATACGGTGGACTGCATCGACGCCTCCTACCGTACGAACAGCATGATGAGAATGATGATCGGGATCGGAATACCGAGCAACCAGAGCAAAATACCGCGTCCCATAAAGAGCCTCCCTGCGAGAAATTGATCGATGTCGTCACAATGTTCCTGAGCGATTTCCGTTCCGAAGGGCAATGAAATGATTTGCTTGCCGGGAACGGAACTATTTTCCGCGCGGCCCGAGGCACGACTGCGAAACTGTGGATTGGTTCACGGAGTTCCACATGGGCTGCCGTGTATTGTTGGCTCGGTGAGCCGGGGGTAGCATGAGCGATCCCGCCGTCGGATGTCGTCAACGGAGACGCTGATGCCCAAGACTGTCGCATCGCTGGCTTACAAAAAGGCGCAGCCCGGCCAGGCGGTGGTGATCGTGCACGGCATGGGCGAGCAGCGGCCGATGGGTACGCTGAGGGGATTCGTCCAGGCGGTCTGGAGCAGCGATCCCACCCGTGCTCCACCCTACGCCCAGATTCCCGATCCGGCCGTTTCCGGCGCCACGATCAACCAGAGCTGGATCACGCCCGACAGCCGGACCAAGTCACACGAGCTGCGCCGCATCACCACGCCCTACGACGTCGATGGCCGCCGTACCGATTTCTACGAGCTTTATTGGGCCGACATCACGCAAGGCACGACGCGCGGCAGGCTGGCCGCCTGGGTTACGAACCTGTTGTGGCGCAAGCCCGCCGACATTCCGCTCGACGCCCGCAAGCTTTACGTCGCCACACTTCTGATCGTTATCGTCATTCTGGGCGCAGCACTCGTGCTGGCAACATCGGTCTGGCAACAGGCCGTTACCTTGACGACCGGCCTGATGATCACCACCCTCGCTTCTTTTGTCATCTGGGCGGTGGATCAGTTCGCCCTGCCCTATTTCGGTGACGTCGCCGCTTATGTGCGCGCCGAGGCGGCGACGATCGAGAAGCGTGCGCTGATCCGCGACCGCGGCCTGACGTTGCTCAAGACGCTGATGAAGGACGATGCTTACGACCGCATCGTGCTAGTCTCGCACAGCCTGGGGTCGATCATCGCCTATGATTTGCTGCAGATCCTGTGGGCCGAGTTCCGGCCGCGAAGGCTGGAAGCGGTCCGCGACAAGGCCAAACTGGCGGCGGTCGAGGCCATCGACAAGGCAACGCTCGGCTCTGATGGGTCAGCGTGGCCAAAGAACCTTGAAGACCTCGCCGGGTTCCGGCGCGGCCAATGGGCGCTCTACCAGCAGCTTCGGGCCAAGGACGCCGACCACCCGCTGCCCTGGAAGATCAGCGATTTCGTCACGCTTGGCAGTCCGCTCTCCCACAGCGAATTCCTGGTGACCTACAATCTCGCGGAATTCAGGCGTGGCCTTGCCGAGCGCCTGTTCTCGGCCTGCCCGCCGATTGCCGATGACGGGCGCCCCGGCGGCACCGTGCTTTACCGGGAAGGACACAGCCAAGGCAAGGCGCAGCGCGCAGTGCATCATGGCGCGGTGTTTGCGGCAACGCGCTGGACCAACGTCTACGACCGCGGCAATGGCTGGGCGACAGGCGATCCGATTTCCGGTCCGATGACGGAAAACTTCGGCCCCGGTGTGGAGAACATCCAGATCGAGCTTCGCAGCTCACTTGGCCGTATCTTCACGCACACGCTTTATTGGTCATCGACGGCAAACGGCGTTGAAATCGCCCCGCCGGCGGGCACCGCGCCGCGCTCGCATCTGCAAGTGCTGCGCGACGTGGTGGACCTCGGGCGAAAGCTGGAACCAAAGGCCTGACCCCGGAGTGGAGCTTCGGCGGCAAGGCCCCCGCCATCAAATGTCCAGATTGGCCACCGACAGCGCATTGTCCTGGATGAATTCGCGCCGCGGCTCGACCTCGTCGCCCATCAGCCGCGAGAACAAGCTGTCAGCATCGGTTGCGTCATTCACCTTGACCTGCAGCAGCGAGCGCACATTCGGGTCGAGCGTGGTTTCCCAGAGCTGCTCGGCGTTCATCTCGCCGAGGCCCTTGTAGCGCTGCATAGTCAGGCCCTTGCGGCCGGTCGCAAACACCGCGTTGAGCAGCGCCAGCGGCCCCGAAATGGTTTCGGAGACATCCTTGCGGCGCAGCACCGGCGGCTCGCCATAAACCTCCATGAGGCGCGGAGCATAGCGGTCGAGCTGGCGTGCGTCGGCTGAATTTATCAGCCCGGCATCGAGCTGCGCGAATTCCTTGACGCTGCGCACCGTGCGTTCGAACACGTAGCCGCCGACGCCTTCATTGGAGGTCGACAGCCGGCCGGTCCAGCCGCGCTCGGTGTCCTCGGCGATGATGTCGAGGCGCTGGGCGACGCGTTCGGCCATGGCGTTGGCGCGGCCGAGATCGTTCAGCACATCGGCATTGAGCGCACCGGCGATCGCCGCCTGTTCGACCACACCCCTGTTGTATCGCGTATGCAGCCCGTTGATGAGCTGGCGTACTGCCAGTGCATCGTCGATCGAGCCGCGCAGATCCTGTCCGGCCCGCGCCTCGCCGGAGGCAAGCGTCAGCGACGCCTCTTCCAGCCCGGAGCCGATCAGGAATTCCTCGAAGGCGCTCTCGTCCTTGATGTATTGCGAGCTTTTTCCGCGCGTCACTTTGTAGAGCGGCGGCTGGGCGATGTAGAGATGGCCGCGCTCGATCAGCTCCGGCATCTGGCGGAAGAAGAAGGTGAGCAGCAAGGTCCTGATATGGGCGCCGTCGACGTCGGCGTCGGTCATCAGGATGATCTTGTGGTAGCGCAATTTGTCGGCGTTGAACTCGTCCTTGCCGATCGAGGTGCCGAGCGCGGTGATCAGCGTGCCGATCATCTCGGAGCCTAGCATGCGGTCGAAGCGGGCGCGCTCGACATTGAGGATCTTGCCGCGCAGCGGCAGGATCGCCTGGTTCTGGCGCGAACGGCCGCCCTTGGCGGAGCCGCCGGCCGAGTCACCCTCGACGATGAAGATTTCGGATTTCGCCGGGTCGCGTTCCTGGCAGTCGGCAAGCTTGCCGGGCAGAGAGGTGACGCCGAGCGAGCTTTTGCGGGTGATGTCGCGGGCCTTGCGCGCGGCTTCACGCGCCGCGGCCGCCTGGATCACCTTGTCGATGACCACCTTGCCCTCGGTCGGGTGTTCTTCCAGCCATGTGCCAAGCGCCTCGTTGACCAGGCCTTCGACCACGGGCCGCACCTCTGACGAGACCAGCTTGTCCTTGGTCTGCGAGGAGAATTTCGGGTCGGGCACCTTGACCGACAGCACCGCCGTCAGGCCTTCGCGGCAGTCGTCGCCGATCAGCGCCACCTTTTCCTTCTTGGTCAGGCCCGACGATTCGCCATAGCCGGTGATCTGGCGCGTCAGCGCGCCACGGAAGCCGGCCAGATGGGTGCCGCCATCGCGCTGCGGGATGTTGTTGGTGAAGGCCAGCACGTTCTCGTGGTAGCTGTCGTTCCACCACATCGCCACTTCGACGGTGATGCCGTCGCGCTCGGCCTTGATGGCGATCGGCTTGTCGATCAGCGGTTTCTTGACCCGGTCGAGATATTTGACGAACTCTTCCAGGCCGCCATCATAGTGCAGTTCGTGGCGCACGAGATCGGCATGGCGGGCATCGGTCAAAATGATGCGCACCCCGGAATTCAGGAAGGCGAGCTCGCGCAGCCGGTGCTCCAGCGTGCCGAAGTCGAATTCGACCATGGTGAAGGTTTCGGACGACGGAAAGAAGGTGATCTCGGAACCGCTGCGGCCCTCATAGGTGCCGGGCTGCTTGTTCTGCTCATAGCTGCCGGTGGCCTTGAGCGGCGCATCGGCATTGCCATGCGTGAAGCTCATCTCGAAAATCTGGCCGTTGCGGCGGATTTTCAGCTTCAGCCAAGCCGACAGCGCATTGACCACCGAGACGCCGACGCCGTGCAGGCCGCCAGACACCTTGTAGGAATTCTGGTCGAATTTGCCGCCGGCATGCAGCTGCGTCATGATCACTTCGGCCGCCGAAATGCCTTCGCCAGTGTGAATATCGGTCGGAATCCCGCGGCCATTGTCGATAACGGTGACCGAACCGTCGGGATTAAGCGTCACCGTGACCAGGTCGGCATGGCCGGCCAGCGCCTCGTCGATGGCGTTGTCGACCACCTCATAGACCATGTGATGCAGGCCCGAGCCGTCGTCGGTATCGCCGATATACATGCCCGGCCGCTTGCGGACAGCGTCCAACCCCTTCAAAACCTTGATGGAATCGGCGCCGTATTCGGCCTCAGCGCCGTTGGCGTTGTCGCTTTGATCGCTCATGAAAACCTGTCTGATTGATGCCGCATGCTCAGCGCGAAAAAATGGCTTCGAATCACGCCGCTTTGATGTCCTAGATATAGGCGCAAAAGGCGGTTTTTCCAAGGTTTGCGGGCATTTCAGGGCTGAATCCCGAGCTGGCAGCCGGCTATTTTTTCGCGGCTTTCAATTTGGCCAGAAGACGGCGCAGATATTTGATCGTGGGTTTGTCCCTCGGCGCCAGTTTGCCTGTGCGGTCAAGCTCCAGCGTCAGGTCTAGCGCCTGCGACAACACAGCCTTCGGATTCTTCGCCACATAGGCATAGTTGATGTAGGCCTGTACCAGATCGAATTGCCAGATCGCATTGTCCGGATCGGACAGGGCCAACCGCTGGCGGATGGCCAGGCTGGCTTCGAAGGCCTTCTTCGAGCCCTCATAGTGGCGCTGCTTGGTCTCCAGCAGGCCTATTTCCTCGAACGTGATCGACAGGTCGCGCTGCCAGTCGGAATTGCCCGGGTCGAGCTTTGCCAACCGGTCGGCAATGACGAGACTGTCCTGGTAGTTCTGCAAAGCACCGGCGATATCGCCCTGGGCATCAAACACGCCGGCAATTTTTTCCAGACAGACTGACAGGTCGCGCTGCCAATCGGTGTTGCCTGGGTCGCTGGCGGCAAGGTCTCGCGCCGTGGCCAGCGCCTGCTGGTAGGCCTCCAACGCGAGTGGCCAGTCCTTCTGGTCGCCGTAAGCATTGCCGATCTTGGCGTAACCGACCGACAGGTCGCGCTTCAAATCGGTGTCGTTTGAGTCGCGGCGCACCAGCGCTTCGGCGATTATTTGGCTCTTGTTGTAGGCGTCGAGCGCGCCCGCAGCGTCGCCACGCTCGCGCAGGACGTCGCCGATCCTGGTGTAGCTGACGGAGACGGCGCGCTGATGCCTGGGGTCGTCGGGGTTGTTCTGCGCCAGCGCCAGCCGAATTCTCAGGCTCTCTTCGAATGCAGTCTGGGCGCCATCCAGCTGGCCGGCGGTGCGGGCAAGACCGCCGATTTCGTCGTAGGTAATGGTCAGGTCGCGCAGCAGATAGACGCTGTTCGGCTCGGCATCGGCCAATTGCTGCTTGATGAACAGGCTTTGCTGGTAGGCTTGGGCTGCCGCACCCACATCGCCTTGCGTGGCCAGCACATTGCCGATCTTGTCATGGGCCATGGCGAGATCGCCGAGCCAGTCCTTCTTGTCCGGCACGTTTGTGGTCAGGCCCTGCAACATGTCCCTGGCCGCCTCATAGTTTTGCAGGGAGGCCGGCAGATCGCCTTGCGCCATCTTGATGTTGGCGAACTTGATATGGCCGATGGCGAGGTCGCGCTTGACGCTGGGATCGGTTTCCTGACGTGACCGCTGCTCGAGATTGGCGACCAGCGCCGCAAAGGCGCGGCCGGCGGCGTCGGTGTTGCCGACCGTTGTGTAGAGGATGCCGAGCTCTTCCAGCGTGCGGCTTTGGCGGTCGGCCTGTTCCAGGCTGAGCGAGGTCTGCCCGGCTTCGCCATAGAGCGCCAGCACCGTTTCATAGTCCTTGATGGCGGTTGCATAGTCCAGGGTGGCACGCGCCGCGCCGCCCGAGAGAAATCGCGTCGCGGCTTCGGACAGGGTGCGGCTGACGAAATTGGCCTTCAACGCCTGGCGCGAGACATTGTCGACGTCGGCGGCCTTGGCGAGGATCACGCGTGCACCATCGAAAGCGCCGAGCGCCAACTGTTCCTCGGCCTGGCGGCGCAGTTCGGTCACCTGCGGGTCGTCGGCGGCCAGCGTCTTCATCTCGCCGCGCACCTTGACGAAGGCGTCGGCGGCCTCGCGCAATTTGGCGTCCAGGCTTTCGCCGGAGAGATGGCTGGTGTCGGAACTGATCAGCGCGCCATAGAGCGGCGCCAGCGGCATGTCGGCATCGGTGGCGACCCGTTCGACCGCGCCGCGCATTTCCGGCGTCACATCGGCCATGGCAAGCAACAGCCGCTCGCGCTCCGGCAGTTGTTCCTTGGCCGCCGAGGCGAAGAACAGCTTCGGCAGCCCGCTCTCGACGTAGGGCAGCTGTTTTCCGCGCGAAAGGTCGTAGACCTCCTGCTGCACCAGCGTCAGCACCGAGCGGATTTCGAGCCCGTCGGCGCCGAGGTATTTGATCAGCGCCGCTGTAAAGGGCGAATTCGCACCGGTACCGTCGGCAGCCGTCTCGCCGGGCGCCGCCGAAAAGGCGAACAGGATGTTTTCCGCCTTGCCGACGCGTCCGAGGCCCGGCTTGATCTTGTCCACCAGGTCCTTGATCAGCGATGTGGCGCCACGCCCGTCGCCGTTGCCGCCTGTGAACGGATCGCTGCGGCAGGCGTCGAGCACGATCAGCCCGACCTTCGCCGTGGCGGCAACCGCATCGCGCACTTCCTCCAGCGGCAGGCTGGTCTTCTCCAGCTGGTCGAGCGAGGAGGCATCGGCATCGACCGGCAGAAGACGGTTGTCGCCGGAGATTTCGACGCCATGGCCGGAGAAATACACCAGCGCCACGTCGGCGCCCATGGCGTCCTCGCGAAAATCGTCGAGAGCCCGGCGCATGCGCCTGAGATCACGATTGGTCTCGACCACGACCTCGAAGCCGAGCTTCTTCAGCGCCGCTTCCATCGCCTCGCCGTCGTTGACCGGATTGGAGAGCTTCCGCACCAGCCGGTAGTCGTCCTCGGCAATGACCAACGCCACGCGCCGCTCCGCCACCGCTGTGGCGGTGGTCGCAAGCATCAACAGCAAGGCAAACAACAGGCGCAAATCGAACCGCCCCCGGCTCAGTCACCTGCCGACCATTCCACCTCTTTATGGCATGAGCAAGCCGGGGCCGGCTGCGTTACGCAGCCCGCATCGGCTTCAGCGCCCCGCTCCAGCGCGAGAGCTCGTCCAGCATGGTCTTGGTCCCACCCTCTACCTGCTCACTAGCCTGGAAGGAGCCGTCGCTCTCCAGCAGTTTCTGATACATCGGCAGCGCGACGCCTTCCGAGATGGGCATGACGCCCACCGCGGTCAGCAGTGGCTTCAGCGCCTGCGCGGCGCGCAGGCCTCCGGAAACCCCGCCATAGCTGAAGATGGCGGCAGGTTTGTATTTCCATTCGCGCGATAGATAATCGATCGCGTTGACGATCGCCGGAGCGACGAAATAATTGTATTCCGGCGCCACGAAGACAAAGGCGTCGGCGGCGTCGATTGCCTTCGACCAGGCCTTCGTATGGTCCTTCTCGTATTTGCCGAGTTTCGGATGGTGCGGTTCGTCCAGAACCGGCAGCTGGAATGCGGCAATGTCGGTCAGCACTGGTTCGAATTTGCCGTGCTCGCGGGCAAAATCCTCCAGCCAGTGGGCGAAGACCGGCCCGGCGCGGCCCGGCCGCGTGCTGCCGATTATGATGTTCAGCTTGTGCTTCAAGCGGACTCTCCTGGGCGATTGGCAGTAGCTGTTGGTAACTGTCACCTATGGCAGAGTGTCCAACCGGACAAGCCGCAACCGTTTCACCGGCGGTCACGATCCGATGAACACACCGTCTGTCGGGCACACCGGGCGCTGCAGCGTTTCAGTTTGCCGTTCGGTCACATGGACGCCCGGATTTCCAGCCACTACATCTGAGCTATCAGCGGAGCACCTCATGGACACGCAGCCCGTCCCCTTCGTGCCGTCGGCGCCCAAGCCGCGCACGACGCCGCCTTCGACGCTGGAGATGATGCGGATCGTCTACCGCAATCCGCTCGAACTGTGGGGCGAGCACACCTACAACGAGCCCTGGATTTCGGCGAATGGCGTCGGCGGGCATCTGATCGTCGCCAACGATCCCGGCCTTATCCGTCACGTGCTGATCGACAACGCCAAGAACTACAAGATGGCGACGGTGCGCCAGATGATCCTGCGACCGATCTTGCGCGACGGGCTGTTGACCGCCGAAGGCGAGGTGTGGAAGCGCTCGCGCAAGGCGATGGCGCCGGTGTTCACGCCGCGGCATATCTTCGGCTTCGCCGAGCCGATGCTGCGCCGCACGATGCAGTTCGTCGCCCGCTATGACGAAGGCGGCATGACCGATGTCGCCCATGACATGACGCTGCTCACCTACGATATCCTGGCCGAGACGCTGTTTTCGGGCGAGATTGCGGGCGAGCCCGGCAGTTTCGCGCAGGAGATCGACCGCCTGTTCGAGACCATGGGCCGCGTCGATCCGCTCGACCTGTTGCGCGCGCCCGAATGGCTGCCGCGGCTGACCCGCATCCGCGGCCGCAAGACCATGGCCTATTTCCGCAAGATCGTCACCGATACGGTCAAGATGCGCGAGGAGCGGCTGAAGCGCGACCCCGACACCGCGCCGCAGGATTTCCTGACGCTTCTGCTGCGCGCCGAAGGCCCCGACGGGCTGACGCGGGCGGAAGTCGAGGACAACATCATCACCTTCATCGGCGCCGGCCACGAGACCACCGCGCGGGCACTGGGCTGGACGATCTACTGCCTCGCCGAAGCGCCGTGGGAGCGCGAAAAGGTCGAGCGCGAGATCGAGGCCGTGCTGGCGCGCGAACCCGACCCAACGAAATGGCTCGAGGCAATGCCGTTCACCCGCGCCGCCTTCGAGGAGGCGCTGCGGCTTTATCCGCCGGCGCCGTCGATCAACCGCGAGCCGATCGAGACGGAGACCTGGAACGATCTGGTGCTCCCCAAGCGCGCGGCCGTACTGGTGATGCCTTGGGTCGTCCACCGCCACAGAAAACTGTGGGACATGCCCGACGCCTTCATGCCCGAACGCTTCCATCCGGGAAACCGCGAGAAGATCGACCGCTTCCAGTATCTGCCGTTCGGCGCCGGTCCGCGCATCTGCATCGGCGCCAGCTTCGCCATGCAGGAGGCGATCATTGCGCTGGCCATCATGCTGTCGCGCTTCCGCTTCGATGTGACCGCCGAGACCAAGCCGTGGCCGGTGCAGAAACTGACGACACAGCCGCAGGGCGGCCTGCCGATGCAGGTCACGCGGCGCGTTTAACGGCGCAACGCCTTGTTACGCGATCCCGGCAGGCTTGCGCTGGAACTGGCCTGCGGCGCGGAAGCGCCAGAGATAGCTGGGCAGGATTGTGCCGATAGACTGCGGCTGGATGTCGAGGCCGGCAAGGTTCCGGTTGGCCTTGTTGGCCTCCTCCGACACAATATTGGGCTGGCGCAGCAGCAGCACCTGGTCCTTGGTCAGCAACGGGTTGGGCAGCAGGCCGACGATCGAGGCCTGCAGATTGGCCATCCACCACGGCACCGGCACCAGGAGCCGCTTGCGCTCGATGACGGTGAGCAGCTCTTCCATGCACTGCTTGAAGGTGAGCACTTGCGGCCCGCCGAGTTCATAGATCTGGCCGCCCTTGATCTTGCCCTCGACCGAACGCGCCACTGCTTCGGCGACATCGCCGACATAGACCGGCTGGAACTTGGTCTGGCCGCCGCCGATCAGCGGCAGCACCGGCGAATAGCGCGCCATGTCGGCGAAGCGGTTGAAGAAACTGTCCTCAGGTCCGAAATTGATCGACGGTCGGAAGATGACGGCGTCCGGGATCGTTTCCAGCACGGCCTTTTCGCCGAGCGCCTTGGTGCGCGCATAGTCGGACTCGGCGTTGAGGTCGGCGCCAAGCGCCGAGATGTGGGTGAGCCCTGCGCCGACCGAGCGTGCGGCTTCGGCGACGGCGCGGGCGCCGAATTCGTGCACGGTGTTGAATTTCTGCCGGCCGCTTTCATGCGGGATGGCGACCAGATTGATGACATGGTCGGCGCCCTGCACGGCGCGGTCGACGGACCAGCGCACGCGCACATTGGCCTGCACCGGCTGGATCTGGCCGACATTGCCGAGCGGCTGCAGATGTCCCGCCAGATCGGGCCGGCGCACCGCCACCCTGATGCGGTAGCCGCGCTTGGCCAGCGCCCGCACGATGTGGCGGCCGACGAAGCCGGAGCCGCCGAAGACGACCACGAGCTTGGGGATCTGCAGGATTTCGGTCATGGCTGGCTCCGGCGCTCGAAAGCTTGGCTGAAGCCGTTTCATAGTCCGTTTTGGGCCAAAGGCAAAGGGTGACGCGTCGTCGCTGCCCCCCTCTTATGGACCCTTCAGAACGCCTTGCCGAGGCGCGCGTCGACCGACTGGCGGTTGCCGCCGCGGATAACGAAGAACAGCAGGATCGCCGCCCATAGAAGCGACTTTTCAGCGCCGGAAAAGCCCTGGCCGACAGTGATCCAGTGGAACCAGACGGTGACCAGCAGCACGATCATGCCGGCAAAGGCGGCGGGCCGAGTCAACAGGCCGATGGCGATCAGAATGCCGCCGAAGAATTCGGTGCAGGACACAAGCAGCGACCAGAACGCGCCGGGATAGAAGCCGAGGCCTTCGACCATCTCGGCGGCGCCGAAAGGATTGGTGATCTTCTGCGAGCCGTGAATGGTGAGAAACCCGCCGGCGACGACGCGCAGAAGGGTTTCGGCGCCATCATGCAGCGACGAATACAGGCGGCCAAACACCGGAACGATAAGTTTGCCCCGGGAAGCGTCGGTGGTTGCGGACATCGTAGCTCCTGTTGTTGTGACGATCCCTTGCAAACGCCCGATGGTTCCGGCAAGTCAAGTTCACAAAAGTTAACTGCCGCCATCATGTTTTAGCACACAGAGCACGAACGCAGAAAACCCCGCCGAAGCGGGGTTTTCCGGGTGACGCAACGGTCGAGACAGAGCGCAACGGGGCGGATAAGCTGAGACGGCATACGCCCGCCCGGGCCCTAAACGCATCCGACAGAAGACACCGACCGGGCAAACCCGACCCGGCAGCTATTGGTCGTTGCGATCGGTAGAAAGGTTCAGCCAGGTCGCGTAAAAATCCGTTGTCGCAGGACTGCTTCAGCCCGAATAGCGCTCGGCGAATTCGGAAATGCGCTGCACCACGGCTTTGGGGGCATTGATGCCGCGCGCCTGCGCCTTCTCGGCCGCTTCGGCCCGCGCCCGGCCCGGCACGTGCACGCCAAAGCGCCGGCGCAGCCGGTCGAGCTGGTCCTTCATGCGTTGCTCGAAATCCGGGTCGAGCAGCTTGGGCTCGACGGCGAGCACGAACAGGCCGGTTCCCGGGCTGTCCGGTCCGCCGGAGAACCAGGGCGCGTCGAGCGACCAGTTGGCGCCCGACAGGCCAGCCGCCAGCACTTCGACCATCAGCGCGATGTTGGCGCCACGCTGGCCGCCGAAGGCCAGCATGGCGCCCTTCATGGCAGCGGCCGGATCGGTGGTCGGATTGCCGCTGGCGTCCAGCGCCCAGCCTTCGGGGATCTTCTTGCCGTCCTCGGCCGCCTTGCGGATGTTGACGAAGGCGGTGGCGCTCGACGACTGGTCGATGACCAGCGGCGCGCCATCGGCGGCGGGTGCCGCAAACGACATCGGGTTGGTGCAATAGACCGGCTTGACCGAGCCCGAGCCTGCCAGCACCGCCGGCCCGTTGGTGGCGGCGAAGGAGACCAATCCCAGCTGCGCCAGACGCCCGGTGAAATAGCCTAGTGCGCCGCACGTATAAGCGTTCTTCTGCGAGAAGATGGCGACGCCGAACAGCTTTGCCGCCTTGGCGAGGTCGTCGATGGTGCGGTCGAAGCCGGTATGGGCGAGGCCGCCACGCGCATCGGAGAGATAGACGGCGAGCGCCGGCCTGGTGATCACCGGATCGGCATTGCCGTCGATGCGGCCGGCTTCCAGCGCTTCGAGGTAATCGATGAAATGGGTCAGCCCGACGGTCGAAAGCCCTTCCGCCTCGGCGGCAATGATCGAGGCGGTGAGCGACCGCGCCGCCTCCTCATTGGCGCCGGCGCCGAGCGCCGCCATCCGGCACAGCCCTGTTGCCTGGTCGAGAGAGAGTTGCATGGTGCGGACCCGATTGGTGGTGAGAGTGAGTAGGGAGTAGTCAGTAGGGAGTAGCGAAAGCAAGCGGTTTCCCGGTCATATGCTGACTACTCACTACTGCCTGCTCACTATTCCCTAGCCCACCTTGTTCGGTATGCGCGCCTCGATCTTGCTGAATGCAAACACCAGTATGCCGGTGATGATCATGTAGATCAGCGCCAAAAGCAGCAAGGGTTCGTAGGTGAGATAGGTGTCCTGCCGGACCTTGGACGAGACGGCGAAGATGTCGATGACGCTGATCGTCGCTACCAGCGGCGTCGACTTCAGCTGCAGCACGGTTTCGCCGGTCAGCGTCGGCAGCGCCCGGTAGATGGCCTGCGGCAGCCAGATGCGGCGGAAAATCTTCCAGCGGCTCATGCCGAAGGCGCGGGCTGCCTCGAGCTGCCCCTTCGGCACGCCGGCAAAGGCGCCGCGCATCACCTCGCCCTCATAGCCGGCGAAGGACAAGGTCAACGCCAGCACGCCATAGGGCCAGGCTTGCCTGAGATACGGCCACATCCAGGATTCGCGAATCCACGGATATTGCGGAAACAGCGAGCCCAGCCCGTAATAGAGCAGCCATAGCTGGATCAGCAGCGGCGTGCCCCTGATGACGGTGCAGAATGTCCTGGCGGGGGCGGAAAGCCAGAACGGGCCGGCGGCCTGCGCCAGCCCGAGCGGCACGGCGAGCAGGAAGCCGAGAAAGCAGGTGACGGCCAGGATCCACAGCGACCGCCAGATGCCGAGAAGCCCCATTTCGTAATATTGCGGCAGCCAATCCCAGCGCATGAAGAAGGCTGCGCCGAAAACCAGCGCGATCGCGACCAGGATCAGCACGATGCGATGCGGCTGCAGCCACAGCGACGTGCGCGCGGCAGCGTTGATGATGGTCGCTTCTCCGGCCATCAGCGCGCATCCTTGAGCGACGGCATACCGCGCCGCGACCAGGCCTCGACGCGGCCGATGAGCAGGTTGGAGACCAGCGACAAGATGAGATAGAGCACGCCCGCGGCGAAAAAGAAGGTGAAATAGGCTTTGGTGACCCCCGCAGCCTGCCGCGTCGCCAGCGCCAGCTCGTAAAAGCCGACGACCGCCAGAAGGGCCGTATCCTTGGTGGCGATCAGCCACAGATTGGCGAGCCCGGGTATGGCGAAGGGCAGCATCGCCGGCAAGGTGATGCGCCGCAGCATGAGCCCGGGTGACATGCCATAGGCGCGGGCGGCTTCGATCTGGCCCTGCGGTATGGCTAGGATGGCGCCGCGGATCACTTCGGTCGAATAGGCACCCTGGACAAAGCCGAGCACGGCGATGCCCGCGGCAAGGCCGCTGATGTCGACGCGCTGGTAGCCCATTGCCGTCAGCGCCTGGTTGATCAGGTCCGTCCCGGCATAATAGAGCAGCAGGATCAGCACCAGTTCGGGCACGGCGCGCACGATGGTGGTGTAAACCGCCAGCAGGTCGCGCACGACAGGACCGCCGTAAAGCTTGCCAAAGGCGCCACCGGTGCCGATCAGAAGACCGAGGACCGTGGCGCCGAGCGCGATCTCGATCGAATGGAGCAGCCCAAGCAACAGCGTGCCGCCCCAGCCCGGCGGATTGGGCGAGAGAAGTTCTATGATGCCGGCCGCCGAGGCCGAAAGAAGTGCGTCGATCAGCGTCGCCCCCGGATTGCTGGGTCCAACCACCGCCGACGGCAGCGCCGGCGGCAAGCATGTCTGGGAAAGGTCGGGCAGGAGGGGCATGGCGTTGGCGCCATGCCCCTCAGCTCATGCGAGGATCGTCAGTTCGACTGCGCGCCGCCACCACCGTAAATGTCGAAATCGAAGTATTTCTTCGATATCTCGTCATATTTGCCGTTCGAGCGGATCGCCTTGATGCCGGCGTTGATCTTGGCCTTAAGGTCGGTGTCTTCCTTGCGCACGCCGGCGCCCACGCCCGGTCCGAGCACTTCATCGTCCGGAGCCACCATGCCCTTCAGATCGCAGCAGGCCTTGCCCTGGTCCGACTTCAGGAATGCGTCGAGCGCGATCGAATCCGCCTGGACGGCGTCGAGGCGGCCTGCGGCCAGATCGTTGTTGGCTTCGTCCTGCGTCTGGTATTCCTTGATCTCGGCGGCCGTGGGGCCGAAATGCTTCTTGGCATAGGCCGAATGGGTGGTCGACACCTGCACCCCGAGCACTTTGCCCTTGAGATCGTCCGGCGTGGCGCCGAATTTCTGGTCCTTCGGCCCGATGATGGCGGTCGGCGTGTTGTAGTACTTATCCGAGAAGTCGATGGTCTTCTCGCGTTCGGCGGTGATCGACATCGAACTGGCGATGACGTCGATCTTCTTGGTCGTCAGCGCCGGGATGATGCCGTCCCAGGCGACAGGCGTGATGACGCAGTCGAGCTTCTCCTCGGCGCAGACGGCGTCGATGAACTCGATTTCCCAGCCAACCCATTTGCCGGAAGCGTCCGGCGAGGTGAAGGGCGGATAGGGCTCGGCGGCGACGCCGATCTTGACCGGATCGGCCTTGGCCACGCCCATGGCGGCGACGCCGAGCAGCAGCGCTGCGGCGAATGTTTTCAGAACAGTCTTCATGTCACGACTCCCAGTTTGTTGTTGGTTCCCGGTTTTCTTCCGTCCCGGCTTGTCCTAGCCGATGTTGCGGATGAACTGCTTCAGCCTTTCGGATTTCGGTGCGCCGAATATCTGCTCCGGCGGCCCCTCTTCCTCGACCAGCCCGTTGCAGAGGTAGACGACATGGGTCGCGACCTCGCGGGCGAATTTCATTTCATGCGTGACCAGCACCATGGTGCGGCCCTCGCGCGCCAGGTCGCCGATCACCTTCAGCACCTCGCCAACCAGCTCCGGGTCGAGCGCCGAGGTCGGCTCGTCGAACAGCATGACGCGCGGGTTGATGGCCAGGGCGCGGGCGATCGCCGCGCGCTGCTGCTGACCGCCGGAGAGATAGGCCGGATAGACGTCGCGCTTTTCGGCGAGGCCGACGCGCGCCAAAAGCTTTTCGGCTTCCCTGATCGCCACGTCGCGCCTTACGCCCAGAACATGCACCGGAACCTCGATGACGTTCTCGATCAGCGTCATGTGGCTCCACAGGTTGAAGTTCTGGAACACCATGCCGAGCTTGGCGCGGATGCGTTCGATCTGCCGGCGGTCGGCGGGCACGGTGTGGCCGTGGCTGTCGGCCTTGAGTTTGATCTCCTCGCCATTGACGCGGATGATGCCGCTGGTCGGGTTTTCCAGGCAGTTGATGCAGCGCAGCAGCGTCGACTTGCCGGAACCCGAGCCGCCGATAATGGCGATCACTTCGCCGTGGCGCGCCGACAGCGAAACGCCTTTCAGCACATGCAGCTGGCCGAATTTCTTGTGCAGGTTCTCGACATGGATGGCTTCGGCGGCGCCGTCCTGCGCCTTGCCGGATTGGACTGCGGCGGTTCCCGCCGCGCTCACCGGGGAACCTCTGCCACAGGGTCCACGGCAGATCGTCGAACGTCTATCCGGCTAATCAACATACGCTGTAATGCCCACTCCAGACTTCAGCATGGACCCAACAGCGCGAGCCCGTCAATCCCGCTCATTACGGCACTTGCGGCCTTATTGTGCAAGTGTATAAATAGCCTCCGATGAAATTTTTTCCATTTTTTTCACCTTGAACACGGCATTGAAAAGGGCACTGATGAGCGCTTTCGGATCACAATCCATGGCGGCGCCGTTGCGGCGCGTGCTGATGCGGTCGGCGGCCAATGCCATGCGCGGTGCCGACCGGGCTACCTGGCACTATGGCCCGGGTTTCGACCCGGCGAAAGCGGCGGCGCAGCACGCGGCTCTCGCTGAGCTGGTGGCGGCGTCCGGCGCCGAAATCGAATGGATCGATGACAAGGCCGACGGGCTGTCGGATTCCGTATTCACCCACGACCCGTCGCTGATGACCGACCGCGGCGCGCTGATCCTGTCCATGGGCAAGCCATTGCGCGCCCGGGAGCCATCGCTGCATGAGGAAACCTACACACGCCTGGGTATTCCCATCCTCGGCCGCGTCCAGGCTCCCGGCCAGGTAGAAGGCGGCGATTGCGTATGGCTGGATGCCAGCACGCTGGTGATCGGGCGCGGGGTGCGCTCCAACCAGGAAGGCATACAGCAGGTTTCCAATCTGCTGACGCCGCTCGGCATTTCCGTCTACGGTTTCGATCTGCCGCTGTGGCAGGGCGAGGAGGCGTGCCTGCATCTGATGTCGGTGATCAGCCCGCTGGCCGACGACCTGGCCCTGGTCTATTCACCGCTTTTGCCGGCGCCGTTCTATCAGTTGCTGAAGGCGCGCGGCATCCGGCTGGTGGAAGGCGACGCCGAAGAGTTTGCCGCGTCCAACGGCCTCAGCCTGAACGTGCTGCCGACCAGCCCGCACAAGGTCATTGCCGTCGCCGGCTTTCCCAAGACCAGGGCCGCGATGGAAGCCGCCGGCTGCACGGTTCAAATCTTCGAGGCGGATGCCCTCTGCATCGCCTGCGAAGGTGGGCCGACATGCCTGACGCGGCCCATCCTGCGGCAATGAATGAGCGCCGCAAGTTCCGCCGCGAGGGCGAGGAGCGGCGGCGGCAGGATCTGATTGACGCGACCCTGGACAGCGTGGCCGAACATGGGCTGGAGGGCGCCAGCCTGCGCACCATCGCACTGCGCGCCGGTGTCACCGCCGGGCTGATCCGGCACTATTTCCCCGGCAAGGAAGACTTGCTGCAGGAAACGTACGCGGCGCTGATGGGCCGCATGACCGAGCGGGCGAAGGCGGCATTGCTCATGGAAGACGCCTCGCCGCGCCAGCGCCTTGCGGCCTTCGTTACCGCCAACCTCAACGCGCCGATCATCGATGCACGCGTGTTTTCGCTGTGGGCAACCTTCATCGGCCGCGCCGGCGCGGATCCGAGCCTGGCTCGCGCCCACCGCGAAGGCTATCTTGGCTTTCGCAACGAGGTGGAAGCAGTCGTTGCCGAAGTGCTCGGCGCCGAGCAGCGCAGGCCAAACGCAAATGAACTGCGCCGCCATGCCATTGCCATCAACGCGATCATCGACGGGCTCTGGATCGAAGGCTGTCTGGCCGCAGAGATGTTCTCGCCTGGCGAATTGGCGGCGATCGGCGTCAAAGCCATAGAGGCCGAGCTCGGCCTCGCGCCGCAAAAGGGAGAGAAGCTATGACCACCATCGGCGAAGCGCTGATCACGCTGCTCGAAGCGCATGGCGTCGACACCGTTTTCGGCATTCCTGGCGTCCACACTGTCGAGCTTTACCGCGGGCTGGCGCGTTCAAAGATACGCCATGTCACGCCGCGTCACGAACAGGGCGCCGGCTTCATGGCCGACGGCTATGCCCGTGCCAGCGGCCGGCCGGGCGTTGCCTTTGTCATCACCGGACCGGGGCTGACCAACACCATCACCGCAATGGGCCAGGCGCGCGCCGATTCGGTGCCGATGCTGGTGATTTCGGGCGTCAACGCGATGCCGACGCTGGGAAAGGGGCTGGGCTTCCTGCACGAACTGCCGGACCAGCGCGGCATGATGGAGAAGGTGGCGCTGTTTTCGCAACGTGTCACCGAGGCCAGCGAATTGCCTGGCGCTTTGGCGCGGGCCTTCGCGCTGTTTTCGTCGTCGCGGCCGGGCCCCGTCCATATCGAGATCCCGACCGACGTCATGGTCAAACCGGCCGACGGCATCGCTGCTTCGCTCACCAATGCAGCGCCGCCGGCGCCGGATGGCGCGGCAATTGCCGAGGCAGCCAAACTGATCGCAGCCGCGCGCCGACCGCTGATCCTTGCCGGTGGCGGCGCCAAGCGCGCCGAACAGCCACTGCAGCGCCTGGCCGAGCGGCTCGGCGCACCTGTCGTCCAGACCGCCAATGCGCGCGGTCTGCTGCACGCGCATCCGCTTTGCGTGCCGGCCAGCCCCAGCCTGAAGGCGGTGCGTGCGCTGATGGCAGACGCCGATCTGGTCATCGCCGCCGGCACCGAATTCGGCCCGACCGACTATGACGGTTACAGCGACGGCGGATTCGTGCTGCCCGCCAATCTGATCCGCATCGATATCGGCGCGGACCAGCTCGCCCGCCGCCCGGTGAGCGTCGGCATCCAGGCCGATTGCGCGGAGGCGCTTGGTGCACTGCTAGGCGCGCTCCATCCTGATCATGCCGCAGCGAAGGACGGCGAGAGCCGCGCAGCCGCGTCGAGAAAGGCGGCCTTTGCCGAGCTCAGCCCGGCCTATGCCGCGCAGGTGCGTGCGGTGGAAACCATCCGCGACGCACTGCCGGGCGCCGTCATCGTCGGCGATTCCACGCAGCCGATCTACGCCGCCAATCTCTATTACGACCATGACCGGCCAGGCAGCTGGTTCAACGCCGCCACCGGTTTCGGCGCGCTCGGCTACGGGCCGCCGGCGGCGATCGGCGCAGCGCTCGCCATGCCCGGCGTGCCGGTGGTTTGCCTGACCGGCGACGGCGGCTTTCAGTTCACCTTGCCGGAGCTGGGCGCGGCGCTCGATGCACCCGCACCGGTCATCTTCGTCGTCTGGAACAACAGAGGCTATCGCGAGATCGAAACGTCGATGCTCGATGTCGGCGTCGAGCCGATCGGCGTGTCCCCGGCGCCGCCGGATTTCTGCAAGCTGGCCGAGGCCTATGGTATATCAGCCGAGCGGCTTGCCGGTACTGCCGGTCTCGCCGATGCGCTCAAGCGCGCACGCGCAACCAGACTGCCGCACGTCATCGAAATCACCATCGACTGACGCCTGGCCGCGCGCCGTACGTCCATGCGCGGGGGTCGGAAGGGGCGGTCGGCGGCTTCGAGCGATGCAAAGACGCAACAACTGCCATGTCGAGATGTCGGTTGAGTGATCGTGCAAAAGGCGCGACGCTCTGCGTCGGCGCGGCACGACAAGCGACATAATATAAGAAACGACAGGAGCGTCCAGGATGACGGAAACAGTTCAGGGCAAGCATATCGTGGTGACCGGTGGCACCGGGGCGCTGGGTGCCGCGGTCGTCGGCAAATTGCTGGCGGACGGCGCGATCTGCCATGTGCCCAATGCCCACGCGTCGGCCCCCTCGCATTTCCCCTTCGCGGCCCATGATCGCGTCCGGCTGGCGCATAATGTCGATCTCGCCGATCCTGCCAAGGTCGATGCCTTCTATGACAGCGTCCCCGAATTGTGGGCCTCCATCCATCTGGCCGGCGGCTTTGCCGCAGCCCCGGTCGAGAAGATCGAATCTGCATCCTTTGCCGAAATGATGGACACCAACGCCCGCACCGCCTTTCTGTGCTGCCGCGCGGCGGTGCGCTCCATGCTGGGCTCGAACACAGCGGGCCGCATCGTCAATGTCACGGCGCGTGCTGGGCTCGACCCGCGCCGTGGCGCCGGCATGGTCGCCTATGCCGCCAGCAAAGCGGCGGTGGCAGCGATGACCGTGGCGATGGCGGAAGAGCTGAAGCACAAAGGCATACTGGTCAACGCGGTGGCGCCCTCGACGCTCGATACGCCGGCCAATCGCGCCGACATGCCGGACGCCGATTTCGGCAAATGGGTCAGCCTCGAAGCCGCCGCCGAGGCAATCGCCTATCTGGCATCACCGGCCAATCTGGCGATGAACGGCACGCTGGTGCCGCTCTACGGCCGCGCCTGAAGTTCCGCCGCGCAGAGCGGCTCATTTGGCTTGGCTTCCCGATGGCGGCCTTTGCCGACCTCGCCTGATCTACAGCGGAGGTTGGCCATTCAATCATGGCGACCGCCGACGCCTCCACGGCATTAGAAGGCCTGCGACTACGTCAGGTTCGAGACGCCCGCTTCCACGACCTCGACTGCGTCGCCGATGGCGATCGCGCCGGCGTTGTTGGGAATGGCATTCTGGCCGAAGATGATGCCGCCCTTGGCGGAGCGGTGGAGTTTGCCAAGCGTCTGCAACGGCTCGCGCGGGTCCGGCTGCTCGCCGCTCAACGGATCTCGGGTGGTGATGACGCAGCGCGAGCAGGGCTTTGCGATCCGCAACTCCACCGTGCCGATGCGGATCGTCTTCCAGCTGTCTTCAGGCCATGCGCCTTCTGCGTCGACGACGATGTTTGGCCGGAACCGCGCCATCTCGATGGGCCTGGCAAGATGGCTGTTCAGATGGTTCAGCGAGCCCGTCGTGGCGATCAGCAGCGGAAAACCGTCGGCAAAGCCGACGTAATCGCCAGGCTGGCCGAATTCCGCATCGACCGGCCGGTTTCGCGGATCGTCGAAATAGACGAGATCGACGGGCCGGCCAAGAATAGCCGAGAGATATGCACCGGCGGCCGGATCGCCCGGCCGCGCGGCAGCCATATCCTTCCAGATCTTGACTTGCCGGAGCGTGGTGCCGGGAGCCGGAGCCTCGACGAAGTGCGAGCCATGCCTGTCATGTTTCAACAGGATGCCCGTTCCGCGATGCTCGACGTCGATCGTCGTCATATCAGGTATCTGGCGAATGGTGAGGAACTGCCCATCCTTGTCGACGACCATCCAGCGGCGGTCGCCTTCCATGCCCATTGTCTCGATGTCGGCGCTCGGCACGGCATGGCCGCGCAGGCTCTTGACCGGATAGCGATAGAGTTCGACGACCTTCATCCCGCATGCTTCTCCGTTGACCGAAGGGCCGGACTTCCGTGTTTACGTCTGCAACGACGGCCGAGCCTACAACCGCGCGTGTGGAATTGAAGGGGTTGCACAGTCTTAGTCTAGTGCCAATCGCGCAGCCGAGCATGAAAAACCCGCGAGCCTTGCGGCCCGCGGGTTTTCTTGTTCAGGCTGCGCGCGAGGCGCAGCCGAGGCTTACGCTTGCGCGAAGCGGCTTACGCGCTGCGCGCAAAGCGGCTTAGCTGCCCTGCTTCTTCAGCGCGGCGCCAAGGATGTCGCCCAGCGAAGCGCCGGAGTCGGTAGAGCCGTACTGTGCGACGGCTTCCTTCTCTTCGGCGATTTCCAGCGCCTTGATCGAGACCTGCAGCTTGCGGGTCTTCTTGTCGAAGGCGATGACGCGGGCGTCCAGCTTCTGGCCGACCGAGAAGCGCTCGGGGCGCTGCTCGTCACGGTCACGGCTGAGGTCGTTGCGCTTGATGAAGGTCTCTATGCCGCTGTCGACCAGCCGCACTTCCAGGCCGCCATCCTTGATGCCGGTGACTTCGCAGGTGACGACCGCGTTCTTGCGCAGTTCGCCTGAAGTCGCCGCTTCGCCGACCGTATCCTTGGCCAGCTGCTTGATGCCGAGCGAGATGCGCTCCTTGTCGATGTCGACGTCGAGCACCTGCGCCTTGACCATGTCGCCGCGATTGTACTCTTCGATGACCTGCTCGCCTGGACGGGTCCAGTCGAGGTCCGAGAGGTGCACCATGCCGTCCACGTCGCCTTCAAGGCCGATGAACAGGCCGAACTCGGTCTTGTTCTTGACCTCGCCCTCGACCTGGCTGCCGACCGGATGGCTCGCGGCAAAAGCCTGCCACGGATTCTCGAGCGTCTGCTTGAGGCCGAGCGAGATGCGGCGCTTGGCCGGATCGACCTCGAGCACGACCACGTCGACTTCCTGCGTCGTCGACAGGATCTTGCCGGGGTGCACGTTCTTCTTGGTCCACGACATTTCCGAAACGTGGATGAGGCCTTCGATGCCCGGCTCCAGCTCGACGAACGCGCCGTAGTCGGTGATGTTGGTGACGGTACCCTTGATCTTCTTGCCGATCGGGAACTTGGTGCCGATCTCGGACCACGGATCGCTCTCGAGCTGCTTCATGCCGAGCGAGATGCGGTGGGTTTCCTGGTTGATGCGGATGATCTGCACCTTGACCGTCTGACCGATGTTGAGGATCTCGGTCGGGTGGTTGACGCGGCGCCATGCCATGTCGGTGACATGCAGCAGGCCATCGATGCCGCCGAGGTCGACGAACGCACCGTAATCGGTGATGTTCTTGACGACGCCTTCGACAACCTGGCCTTCTTCGAGGTTCTGCACGATTTCCGAACGCTGTTCGGCGCGGCTTTCCTCGAGCACGGTGCGGCGCGACACCACGATGTTGCCGCGGCGGCGATCCATCTTGAGGATCTCGAAGGGCTGCGGGTTGTGCATCAGCGGAGAGACATCGCGGATCGGGCGGATATCGACCTGGCTGCGCGGCAGGAAGGCCACGGCGCCGTCGAGGTCGACGGTGAAGCCGCCCTTGACCTGGTTGAAGATGACGCCTTCGACGCGCTCACCCTTGGTGAACTTCTCTTCGAGCTTGACCCAGCTCTCTTCGCGGCGGGCCTTGTCGCGCGACAGGACGGCTTCGCCCAGCGCGTTTTCGATGCGCTCGACCATGACCTCGACCGTGTCGCCGACCTTGAGCGTCGAGTCCTTGCCCTTGACGCCGAATTCCTTCAGCGGCACGCGGCCTTCGACCTTGAGGCCGACATCGATGATGGCCATGTCTTTTTCGATCGCCAGGATCGTGCCCTTGACGACCTGACCTTCGCCGGAGTGGCCGGCGGTAAATGATTCTTCGAGCAGGCTCGCGAAATCGTCGCGAGTGGGATTTGCAGCTGACATATTTTCTCCTGGAGTGCCCCGCATCTCTTGCGGGACGGGCGCCGTGGGTTAGCGTTGCGTTGGCCTGCCGGCGTTCCGGGCTACAAAAGCCCTGGGCCGCCTAAGCGGCAATTCCGGCGCATGAAGAATGCTGGCAGGCTGGTTCGTGCCCGATATGGGTATTTTCTTCGCTTCCGGCAATCGGTGGAGCGGGAAAACCCTGGATCAGGCTTTGTCTCTCTTGGCCAGGGCGTCGTCGATGATCGCTTTGGCCGCTAGAAACGCGGCCTCTATAGCCATTTCGGAGGTATCAAGCAAGTGCGCGTCCGCCGCCGGCTTCAGCGGCGAGTCGGCGCGGCCCATGTCGCGCTCGTCGCGGCGCACAATATCGGCAAGGATTTCGGCGAAATCGGCGGTGCCGCCGATGCTTTCGATCTCGGCCAGCCGGCGCTGCGCCCGCACTTCGGCGCTCGCCGTCACATAGAGCTTTATGTCGGCGTCAGGGCACACGACCGTGCCGATGTCGCGCCCGTCGAGCACCGCGCCTGGCGGTGTCCTGGCGAAATCGCGCTGCTTTTCGACCAGGATGCGCCGGACGGTAGGGTAAATCGCGACCTTCGAGGCCGCCTCGCCAACCGCATGCGCCGACAGCACCGCACGGTCGAGCTTTGCCAGATCGACCTGGCGTGCGGCGGTTTCGGCTGCCGAGACATTGTCGAGTGGCAGCGCGTGCCGGATCAACGCATAGGCGACGGCGCGGTAGGTGAGGCCGGTGTCGAGCAGATTGAGGCGGTAGTGGTCGGCGAGCCGCCGGGCCAGCGTGCCTTTGCCTGCGCCGGCGGGGCCGTCGATGGCGATGGTGAAGGTTGGGGTCATTGTAGGGCCGACGAGAGACGCGATGAACACGACAAGCGCCGCGATCCTTCCCACCCCCCTCTGTCCTGCCGGACATCTCCCCCGCAAGGGGGGAGATTGGCGGCTTTGGCGCTCCGCTCAATTTTGCAACGTTGGTGATTGGCGAAAGCCAAGAAGATAGCTGATCTCCCCCCTTGCGGGGGAGATGTCCGGCAGGACAGAGGGGGGTGCTGTCCCGCAAGCGTTCCAGTTCGGCTCAAGCCCATCAACCTACCCGATCTCCGCGCCCAGCCCCGTCATCAGCCCTATGAACTCCGGGAAGCTCGTCGCGATCATGGCGGCGTCGTCGATGGTCACCGGCTTTTCCGTTGCCAGCCCCATTACCAGGAAGCTCATGGCGATACGATGGTCGAGATGCGTCTGCACCGTCGTGTCCTGGCCATTGGGATGGCCGCCCAGCCCCTTGCCGCCGGGCTTTCCGCGCACCGCGAGCGAAGCTTCGCCTTCGGTGCAGTCGACGCCGTTGAGCTTCAGCCCATTGGCAACCGCTGCCAGTCGGTCGGATTCCTTCACCCGCAACTCTTCCAGCCCCTGCATAAGCGTCTCGCCCTCGGCGAAGCTCGCAGCAACAGCCAGCACCGGGTATTCGTCGATCATAGACGGCGCCCGCTCGGGCGGCACGGTGACGCCCTTGAGCTCGGAGTAGCGCACGCGCAGATCGGCGACATCCTCGCCGCCGGCATTGCGCGGGTTCAAGATGTCGATCTGGCCGCCCATTTCCTGCAGCGTTAAAAGCAGCCCGGTGCGGGTCGGGTTCATCAGCACGTTCTCGATGACGATGTCCGAACCCGGCACGATCAGCGCCGCGACCAGCGGGAAGCCGGCCGAGGAGGGGTCGCCGGGCACGGCGATGGTCTGCCCCGTCAATTTGACCTGGCCCTCGATGAAGATGTGGCGCACGCCGCGCTCGTCGGTCTCGACCGAGAGATTGGCGCCAAATCCCCTAAGCATCTTTTCGGTATGATCGCGCGTCATCACCGGCTCGATCACGGTGGTGATGCCGGGCGTGTTTAGGCCTGCCAGCAGCACGGCCGACTTCACCTGCGCCGAGGCCATCGGCACGCGGTAGGTAATGGGTGCGGCGTGTTTCGGCCCATGCAGCGTGATCGGCATGCGGTCGCCCGGCGTCGCCTTCAGCACCTGCACGCCCATTTGGCGCAAGGGTTCGAGCACGCGGCCCATCGGCCGTCCCGACAGCGATGCGTCGCCGATGAAGGTCGTTTCCATGTCGTAAGTGCCGACGAGGCCCATTGTGAGGCGGGAGCCGGTGCCGGCATTGCCGAAATCGAGCGGGCCTTCCGGCTGCAGCAGCGCGCCATTTCCGGTGCCGCGGATCACCCACTCGGCGCCGCGCTTCTCGATATGCGCGCCCATCGCCTTCATGGCGGCCGCCGTGCGCATCACATCCTCGCCTTCGAGCAGGCCGGTGACGCGGGTTTCGCCGGAGGCAAGGCCGCCGAACATCATGGAACGGTGCGAAATCGACTTGTCGCCCGGCACGCGAGCGGTGCCGGAAAGGGCGGATGATTTGCGGGCGGTGGCCGGCTTGGCAGCGGCGGCGTGAGACATGGAATTTCCCTGGACGGAATGCCGGCGCACCGGCGCTTTTCATTTGTTGCGGCGGTCTCGTATCACGGCGGGCACGAATGGTCATCCCCATGGTCGTCGCTTGGCGCGAGGCCTTTCAGTGCTTGGTTTTGTGACGCCGGCTTTTCGCTTTGACAGCGCGGTAAACTGTGGTTAAGGGGACCACTCTTTTACTGACGAGGCTTGACGTGGCAAAAAACGAACTTGGCACAAAGCGTGTCGACCCTGAAACGGGCCGAAAATTCTACGACCTGAACAAGGACCCTATCGTCTCGCCCTATACGGGCAAGACGTATCCGCGTTCCTATTTCGAGGACGGCAAGATCGCCGCCCTCGAAGAGGAAGAGGAAGTGGCCGAGAAGGAAGTGGACGCCGAGGAAGAAGAAGGCGTTGAAGTCGTCTCGCTTGAAGAGGCCGACGAAGACGTCAAGGCCGGCGACGAGCTTCCCGACCTGGGCGACGACGAGGACGATGTCGATCTAGGCGACGATGAGGACGATACTTTCCTTGCCGACGAAGAGGAAGAAGACGACGACGTCGCCGACATGATCGGCGTCGGCGACGACGACGACGAAGTCTAGGAACGCTTCGAACGCATGCATTTAGCGGCGTTGACGGGCTATGACGAAAAAGCGGCCCTCGAAGGCTTGATCTTCAGGGAAGGCGGGGTTAGAAGCCGCCTGCACTAAACGGCGCGGTCCTGAAACCCGCGCCGGACCTCTCGCCGGCAACGGCGACGGCTGACTGCCGGAGTGGGGCCATAGCTCAGTTGGGAGAGCGCTTGAATGGCATTCAAGAGGTCGTCGGTTCGATCCCGATTGGCTCCACCAAACAGTCTGCAATGTTTCCATGCATTTAGCATCGCGGCCGGGTTAACGCTGCTACTGTGATCAGTTCCGGGGCACCGCAGGGGCACCCCAGCGTTTCACGTCGGCGGATTCCACTGCGAGCACACTTTGCCGACAGGTGTGGCTTCCTAGCTACATACAGAGTTGCAGGCGTATTCTACTAGGTACTTGACATTGCGCTGGGGATTCCAATGAAGGCATTTTTTTTCGCTTCACTTATCGCGCTTTCGGTGACCGCGCCGGCAATCGCCGCCGACACCATTACTGCTCCTGTGGACACCCCTGAATGGACCTGGCAAGGACCATACGCTGGTATCTTCGGCGCGGGGACGCTGGAACACTATAAGATACATGAGCCGAACATTGGCGCCGGTGCTACCCACAGCCCCGGCTCGGCAACAATCGGCGGCTTCGCGGGCTATAACTTCCAGTCCGGCACGATTGTCTACGGCCTCGAAGGCGAGCTTGGGTATCGTTTCAAAAAGAACACCTTCAACGACATTCCAGGACCAGGCGTCCTCGACGCATCCACCGGGTTGTTCGGCTCTGTAAAGGGTCGAGTCGGCATGGACATGGGCGCGTACATGCCGTTCGTCACTGCGGGTGTAACCGCGGCGAAGTTGAAGACGTTCTATCCAGGTGGCGACGCGGAGCGTGATGCTACCTTGGTCGGCGGCATCGCTGGGGCAGGTTTAGACGTCGCGCTCACCCATAACGTGTTCTTGCGCGGAGAGTACGATTTCTCCTTCTTTGGGAAGAAGTCACTAGAATACTGCGGCGGCGGGTGCACACTTGAACACACTCTTCAGACGCACGACTTCCGCGTCGGCGTCGCGATGAAATTCTAAATGTTGAGAGGCTCTAGCTGGTTTCCGTCTCCGGGACTTGCCTAGACACAAGCGGTCGGACTCTCCCGAGGGGGGCGCGACAAATCACGGGAAGCCCGTCGCTTAGCTGCGATGGGCTTTTTCATGCCTGCGCTTGTAAGTCATAAGGATGTGGTGGCGATTGAGGGGCGAACACATTAGACCAACCTAAATGGTTCCATAAACTCTGCTGTACCGGTTGCGGCAGTTAGCCACGCTTGGGAGTCGAAACTAAGTTTTGTTGCACCTCGTTCATCGGCGAAGGGCTCGGGGTGGATTAATCAGACAAATGGCAGATGCATTGATTGCGGAGCTCAGGGCGAGCCCACCGCGTGACCGACGCCGCCCGTCATTCATTCCCTCCAGATTGGAACGCGGTTGATCTTAATCGCGATCAGGCGGCGGATGCGAAGGCCCACTGCCTCGCGGCCAGTCGGTGAGAACGCTTCGACATTGAGCGTTCCATGGTCTTTGCCGTTTTCGCATTTCATTCGATGCGCCAGGGAGTCTACGTCAACATCGCCGAAAATCTGAATCAAGTCATCGGGGAAGTAGTTGTGCAGCCGCTTGCAATAGCGGCACTGGATGCGCACTAGCCGCCGTCCATCGTTCAGGTTGGACAGCGGGTAGTCTCGTCGTTTCGGCGCATAGGTCTCGGGCATGCCCTGAAATGAGGAACTTATTCCCGTCGGGTCAAGGGTCTCTTGACTCTTTTGTTCTCATTTTGTTCACTGATGGAAAAACAGAGACAGAGCCATGCAACCGATCATTGCGACCGAGGCCGAGCAGCCTGAGATTTGCGCCACGATAATGCGCGAGCGCCCTGCCATCCGCAGGGAACGCAAGAGAGCCTTCGCGCGTCACTGATATGGTTACGCGCAGCCGCAGCATCCCGGCCCCGTCAGTCATCGACCAGAAATGGCCACACCAGGTCGCGCTGCCTGATGACCTCTGCACCGATCGGAACCGGACCACGATCCACGACTACTGTCAGAAGCGTGGAATGACTTTCCAAATCAGGCACGTGCAAGCGGTTTGGCCAAACGGCAAATACGAGGAATATCGATTGCACTGCTTCGCGGATCCAGCCGAAGCAAAGGCATTCCTCGACCATTTTCGAGGCGAGCCCTTTGATGCGAAGCGGGATCGGGAGAACGGCAAGATACGCGGCGTCTGGCGCCGCAGCGACGAGTATAGGAGAATTCTCGACCTTGGCCCGCTCAGCGTGCCTGAACTCCTGCGCAATTGAGACAGAGCCATGTGCGGACGTTACACCAAATATCTGTCGTGGTCGGAAATCCACCGGCTCTACAGACTGACTTCGCCTGCGGAGACAGGCCGCAACGACGAGCCGCGATACAACATTGCGCCTACACAGGATGTGCCGTTCGTCACCGCTGGCGAAGATGGCAATCATAAGCTCCGCGAAGGGCGCTGGTGGCTGGTTCCTTTCTGGGCAAAGGAAATGCCCAAGGCGGCGATGTTCAATGCCAGGATTGAGGGCGTCGACACGGCGCCCGCCTTCCGCGACGCCTTCAAGTCCAAGCGCTGCCTCATCCCTGCCGATGGCTTCTACGAGTGGACGATATCGCCAGCCGACGGCAAGAAAGACCCTTGGCACATCTACCAGCCAGGCCACGCGCCTTTCTCGTTCGCCGGGCTTTGGGCTTACAATTCCAATCTCGACATAACCAGCTGCACCATCATCACCGAGCCCGCCGCAGAACCGATGAAGCAGTTGCATGATCGGCAGCCTCTCATTCTCGACCCGGCCTACTATGACGCCTGGCTGGACCCGGCGACGCCCAAGGACAGCCTCAAGGACATTCTCAGCCACGACATCGACGGTCAGCTGCAGTTCAACCGCGTTGGACGTGAGGTGAACACGAGCGCCGTCAACAAATTGCCCAACGACCATCCCGGCCTGGTCGGGCCGATCAACCCGTTATGAGCGACGAACCGAGCCGGCTTGCCGAAGGGATGACCGTGATTCCGCGCGATCGACGACGCGTTGACAATCATGCGTGCGAGCACCCGGGCTGCGGTGAGGATGGAGGCTTCGGCTTCGCCCGACCGAGGCAGCCATCGCATTGGTTCTGCATGAAGCATCGCGACGACGGCGAGCGATACCTATAAGCGCATCAATATCGCTACCTCATACGGTGACTAAGCGTGGAATGTGGCAACTTCACCGCAGGCACATGTGAGCTTGCGCACGTAGAGTTGGTTCATTAGAGAGGTCTCAAAGACAAGGGACCAACACATGACCGACGAAGACAACCAAGCTGTCGAACTGGCGGAACTTACAGCGGACGTCGTTTCCGCATACGTAGCCAATAACCCACTACCGGTTGCCAACTTGCCCGACCTGATTGCATCTGTGCACGCTTCATTGTCAGGTTTGAGCAGCCAAATCGCACCGGCTGCGAAAGAGCTTGTGCCTGCGGCAAATCCAAAAAAGTCTGTGTTCCCGGATTACATCATCAGCCTGGAAGGCGGCCGGAAATTCCAGTCTATGAAACGCCACCTTGGCCTACTTGGCATGACACCCGACGAATACCGTGAGAAGTGGGGCTTGTCTCGCGATTACCCCATGGTCGCGCCGAACTACGCCGCGAAGCGATCGGCCCTTGCGAAGGCGTCTGGTCTAGGTCGGAAGGCTGAGGTTAAGGCGCCGGCGAAACGGGCGAAGAAGGCGTAGTTCGAACCCCACCTGACGCTACGTCAAGAATCAGGTATCGCTAGAGCCGCGGCGGATCTGATTTTACCGCCCGGCCGGCGCTGATCAGGCAATGCTCCCATTGCGGCGCCGGCCATCTTCGCTGGCGGCGATCGGAGCGCCTCGCGCCACAATGGGCAACTGTTCGGCTACCCATTTTCGAGAAACTTCCTGCCGCGAACACTCATTCGGTCAAGCCGGGATCAAAGTGCACCACAGCATCGACAAGCGTTCGATATAGGCTGTCAACTTCTTCGTCGATCTCTTCGCGCCTGATCCCCAGCGCTTTAGCGTCGGCATACATCTTGTGTGTGAGTTCACTTATCGAGACGGCATCGGCGTGAGCCGTCTCGGGAACATTGTTGCCGATCCAGCGATCGAGGAAGTTGATGCCACGCGTGCTCATGAAGACTTAAGCCCCATCAGGCGCTTAGGTTCCGGCTGTTCGGTCGCTAGGTCATAGACTAGGCTGTCCGCAGTCGCCGAAGTTGCTTTTGACCTTCAACCAAGCCGCACGTCGGCCCCAATCACCATGAATTGGCTTCGCATCAAAATCCTTGTGTGAGATGTAAAGGCATTAGCCGCGATGAGGGGCCGGCGATGCCGTTGGGACGTTACCGTGGGGTATTCGAACCCGAGGATCTCGACTTGCTTCAGCGGGTGCTCGACAAACTGTGCGGCGAGCGCGGGATAGATCGAGACGACAGCGACCAAAGGGAAGTCCTGGCTTGGGGAGTCATCCTCCTTTTTCAGAATGGCATTACCGACGAGGCGGAACTGCTCCAGGCGTGCCGGTTGCGCTGACCGCTAACGCCCGCCATTGAGAAGCCGTGCCTCACGAAGTAGCGAATTCCAGTCGGTGCCAATCAGTTCGATGAGCTGACGTGATTGCTCTACCGAAATACCTGTCTCTTTCGCCAACCGCGCAGCGAGTGCTTCCACCTTCATTCCCTGACGCAGTTTTTCCATGAGCCTGCTCCGCAACCCGAACTGGTTTGCGGCAACAAGGTTCCCGGACCTCCATCTCACCATCTGCCCTGGCGGCTAATCTTTTTGCGCATCCGCGACGCTATTGCCGTCGCGTTGACGTTGACGAAGGCGCTTCAGCAGTTCGCGTGAGGCTTGGATCGCCCTGCGCGATTGATCCATGTTCTGGCGAAACGTGGCGCGTTCCTCCATGGACTTCTGCCACTTCAGCAAGGTGGCCGTAGTCGCAGTAGCGGCTTGAGCGATTTCTATGGGCGTTGCAACCATCGCATCCTCCCAAAAGGCAATGGCAAACGCCATCTTTATAGGCCCGCCGAAACCTTTTCTTCAATCAAAAACGACCGTACAGATTCATACGCCAAATGGCTATTCGGCGGGCCGCTCGACGGCGGCTTCGTCGACCTCGGCTTCCATCTCGTCGCTGACAGTTCACCGTCGAAGCCTTGTAGCCACACGTCGGCATGCTCCTGCCAGTAAGGCGGCGCGGCGCGCTCCTTGCTATCCTTCTGCGCCTGCGCGCCATACATCCATGCATAGGTGGCGCGCTCCTGATCTTTCTTAGCCACGGCCATCTCTGTCGTCCTCTCGAAAATCTTGCAACGACGCGTGCCGCAAATCTTCCTCACCACGCAAGTGCTTCACGCGGCCGATGATGCCGGGCTTAACCCACTGTGTCGCCGGCCGCTTCACGCCCTTCGGCGCCGGCCCAGCGTGCTCTTGGACGCGCTTCCATAGCCGTTCGCGGATTGCCCGGCTGGAGTTGATGAACGCTGAGCCGACATACTGCCCCGTCTTCCGGTCGGCCATCAGCGCAAAGGCCGGCTTGCCGGGTTCACGCTCGACGCCAAGCAAATCGTATTCTTCCACCATGTAGCTTTTCACCTTCAGCCAGGCGGTCGACCGGCCGCTGCGGTATTTGCTATCGCGGCGCTTCGACACCATGCCCTCGATGCCCGCCTCGTCGATCAGGTGGAATATGGCTTTGGCATCACCAGGCAGGGCCTGGCTGAACTGGATACGGTCATCCGGCGAGATGAGGCCTTCCAGGATTTCGCGTCGGTCTTCGAGATCCATGTCCCGCAGATCGTGACCGTTCAAGTGGAGGAGATCGAAGGCGACGAAGTAGAGGTCATGCTGGCGGCTGGTGATGGCTTTGCGCAGCGCCTGATAGTCCGAAAGGCCAGCTTCGTTGAGCACGACTATCTCGCCGTCAAGGATGGCGCTCTCGACGCCGAGCCGCTTTGCCGCGCCGGCCAGATCGCGATATTTTGCCGTCCAATTGTGGCCGTTGCGCGTGAAGATGCGCACGTCATGATCGATGATGATTTGGCTGCGGTAGCCGTCGAACTTGACTTCGTGAATCCATTCGTCGCCTTCGGGAGGCTTCTCGACCAAGGTCGGCAGCAAAGGCTCGACGAACTTTAGACGCATGAACTCACCCGCACCCGGCGATTCAATTAGCTTGTGCTGAAATGGTTCCGAAACAGGAAACCGGCTTTTGGTGCAACAAACACGCTAACTGAACGTTGCTCGATATTCGCAGGAGGAATCGATGGCCGATGACAAGAGCAAACGGGATTTTCGCGATCGGGACCGTGTCTCAGCCGACGAGGATTATGAAGTTGAATATTTCGCAACAAAGACCGGCATCACACCCCAGCAGGTCAAAGAGTTGATTGCGAAGCACGGCAACCAACGCGAGACGTTGGAGCGGGAAGCCAAGGCGCTGCGGAAACAATGACCAGGCTATCTGATCTCGGCAGACCACTGATCGGGCATGGCACTAAGCAGCTATATAACGGGCTGTAAGCTTTCTGGTCCATGATTCCGGGGCTCTGTTGCCCGTAATCGATGTTCCTTGGGCCGCACAAAAAGCCCGCCAGCGTGAGCCAGCGGGCAGTCGGTCTGGATGTAGACCACGACCGGCGGGTAGGTCCCCCTTCAGCTGGCTGGCTTACCAGCCACCGTTCTCTAGGGCTCCCTTAAGATCTACGCCTGCTAACGTCATCACATCGAGCGCGCGAGTGGCCGGCGATGGGATTGTTTCCCACGTACCCCTCGGATCATTGTGCAGCGGAAAGTGGAACAGCGAGGAGCGCGTACTGGCAGGCACATACCTCATCATTTCGTGCATGTTCTGATCGGGATAGATGTCGCGCATAAGCATCTGGCGTTCATAGTGGAGCCATTCTGAATATGCGCGCAAAAGCTCATCTCGCGGAACGTCAAGCTGAGCCAAGTCGGCGGAGGGTGGCGGCGAAACAGGTTTCTGTTCACCCGCTATTCGCCGGATGTCGGCTGCGATCGAGACGTAGGCGTCGTTCTCAGCGAGGTTCTCAAGACCAAGCCTATCGCCGGCCCTGATCTTCACCATCACGCCTTCCAACGTGTACGCTTCAACAGCGAGGATTTGCATCCCGATCCCCCACTCTTCGTCACAGGCTCTCTGAAACTCGGCTTCTTTGTCATCGTAGCTGACCGCCGAATACGCCTGAGTACGTTTTCGGCTGTAATCGTCCCAGACGGCTTGAATTGCGCAACGTTCATCATCGATCCTGGCTTGCCATTCAGCGACTGGCGCGGGCTGCCATGCCTTGCCGCCCGTAACGTCGCCGAACGTCGCCGCCTTGAGGGCTGACTGATGCATCTCCCAAAGGCCGTCAGGCATAGCTGGTGCTTTCCAATCCGTTGGATGAAGGGGACGCGGACCGCAGGTCTTTTCGGCCTTCTTTCCGAGGCGCCTTTGCGCTCGCTCGATTTTTTTCATGCGGTCGGTCGCCAACTTCATCGTCGCTTCCAATTGGAATAACTGGGCGTCGGGGTGCGAAGCAATATCCGAGACTTCACCCTTGGCCTCCGCCCGTTGAGAGACACTTACGACGGCCAACGCAGTGGCTGCTGCAACCGATGAAGCAAGAATTGCGCGACGATCAACATGCTGGTTCATAAAACGCTCCTGTACTGATGGTTGGTCTAGGCATGGTCTGACTGCGCGCGAACTCCAGCGCACCAGCAGTTCACGTACGAAGCCGAAACGTTGTGGATTGCGGGGATAACAAGGCAAACCTTCGGCGGGCGCCCGAACTGCGACTTGCGACATGGCCATCTCCCTAATGGTGATATTTACACCATTAATGGTAATCCCATAGCCTATTTGATGTCAACCGCTTTTGGTGATAAAAACACCATATGAAGCCAGTTCAATGTCGCATGGGGCGCGCAGCCCTCAATTGGAGCACTCTTGACCTCGCCAAAGCGGCGGGCGTCGGAGGGAATACAGTCAATAGGTTTGAAGCCGGCCAAGATGCTCGCCTAAGCAGCGTCAACAAGATGCAAGCTGCGTTGGAGGCGGCGGGAGTGCTCTTCATACCAGAGAATGGCGGTGGCGCAGGCGTTCGCCTTCGCGACAAGCCCTGATTTTATAGTTTGATGTCTGGATCGGCTTTGCTCCGGGGGGACTTCACCGGAGGCTTCTTTGTTTTCTTTCGAGCGGCCGTCCTCGGGACGCTGGCTTGGCGGCTGATCCTATTGGCTTCTGCAAGGCGCTTTCGGGTCGCATCCCGCGTTCTTACAATGTCGTTGACGCCGTCCATCATCTCCGAGCGGCCGCGTTGCTCCTGTGTGTTCTGGCCAACTAAGCGAGAGGCGGTGACTTGAAGAGCGCCGCGCAGAATTGTCTCTCTGGCATGCTCACGTTCCCATGCCTCGTCATTTCCACCGGAGTAGCTATCGCGCCTGATCGAGAGCGCTTGCTCGATTTCCCAACTGGCAGGCCAATGCCCGACCATCTCCCGGTAATGTCGAAACGCTTCAACGACCGCGCCGCACTGCTCACTGATTTCATATGATTTGCCGGCGCCGCGAACGGTTCGGATGATGTTGGCTGCCAACTCTCTCAGCGGCCACCCGATCTCGCGTTTTGCGGATTCCCTGTCGATGTCGCGCTGACTGTTCTCGACGGCTAGTCGCAAGTGTGATTTTCGGTCGTCGTCACCGTTCATTTTTACCCCGACTCAGAGCTGCGGAAGCGTATCAAGGATGCAGTGATACTGCAGACTCTCGCTCCGTTGCCGTCAAAGTACCCTGGAGCACGGCGGAGCGGCCAGAAAGGGTGGCGCCAAGTTCGAAGGGTTTTGCGTTCAGCAAAAATGGGACACTCGCACCGGGCGGTACAACGACAGATCTCTTTCGAACGTTCCCGCTGAAGTCTATTTTGTACTCCACCAAGAAGTTGTCATCGCTGTTTATCGATACGGTGACCGTAGCCCCGACCGTGGGGGAGATGACCACATCGCCACCGAGCGGGTGGGCTATCCCCGGCCCTCCGGCAACAAAATCGGAACTCTTGTCAGCAAAGTGCGTGCCGAAAAACTGCGTCGTTCCGAAGGCCGGGTCATTGGGATGCAGGGAGTAGCTGATCAGAAGGAACTCGCAATGCAGTTGGTAAGGCAGCAGTGGGCTGTCGAATGGCGTATTCACTGAAGTTTGCCCCATCCAAACTCGTTGCTGCGATTGATCAACTATCGCTTACGTTGCTGGGGTGGGCAAGCGGCATCATGCCGATAATTAGGTTCAGTCGAAACCTCAAACCCACGGCCGCCTTCTTCATGATGTGCATGGACGTGATCGGCGTTCGGCAAGTCAGCTTCGACGTGTAGGGCTTAGGCCCTCTTCCAGCTAATTCGGACGACTTCGCTTTTCGCAAGTTTGTTGACCCTTACGTGATAGAGATTTTGGACCACCTCAATCGGCATGTCGGTCAGAGCGCCATTAAGCTCTCGTCTAGCCTTTAAAGACTTAGGCAAAGCGTCAATGGGGAATTCTAGAACGATGTGCATGGACATAAAGTTGTAATTTGGCGCCTGGAAACGCATCGCAGGCAGATCAACATTGTGCTCATCTAGGTATGAGAGGCTTGTTCTTCTTTTAACCAGCCTCTTCCTGAGAAAATGCGGCAAATCATCGTAGTTTCTGCTTACGAAGTAGTTCGGTATAAGCGGCATGTACCACATGCTGGGTAGAGGCTTGTTGAAGAGTTGCAGAAGCTCGATCCCGTCCCCCTCCATCTTGTTTAACTCGATTTCGGAAGTAAGGGGAAACGCCTCGCAATAAACGTCGGCTTTCATTGAATCAAGGACAAGCGTTCCATAATCTGGAGAATGTATTGTTCTGTAGGACGTGACGTTTGGGTGGTTTGCGCGAAGGACGAACGTGCCCTCTACTATAGTCTTGCTCCATTCATTATTGGCTAGCGTAGCCTTTATATCGGCGCTCAAAATGGTAACTGGCCTGTTGCGGTTATAAAACGTTAATGTGACAACGTAGAAACCGCAAAACAAGAGAAACGCCAGAAGCCAACGCATGGCAAAGCTTTGCGTCATCTCTGGATGGAAAAGAGAAATTAAAATCTGAGTTAGGCCGATCTTTTCGTCAAATATGGCTGGATATAATATTCCAATCCCGCCACCCAATATCAGTACGCCGCTGAAAAGCGTAGAAAGCCTAGTCCACATGAATCAAAAACCCCCGCCTTTGAGCGAGGGTTTTGATATCATCTTTCAGATCAGTAGTCGAACGGCTTTGCCGCGCGGTACTAGATTGTATCCTTGGATCTCAACATGGGTATGCCTCCTAAAGGCTTCGCATTTCCGATTGTGAACCGCAATGGTTGATAAACGGTCTAGGCCGAAAATGGTTTCGTTTCTATGCCCTGTTTCACACGGGCTCGCAATAGCCTCGGGAAATCAAGAGCGGTATGCCATGATATGTAGGGCTATCCGACCGATGCGACAACGTCGCTAACAATGGTAAACATCATCATATTTGGCGAGTTTGCTCCAAGCCATTAACCGCGCAACAGCCGCCCGGCCGACTGCCGGGCTTCATCTATCAACGCGGCGACAGCTTGCCGGCTGGCTATTGCGTCACACGTGAACCGGCCGTTTTTGTACATCCCATGGGCAGCGCCGCGTGGCGCGCCGCCGCCGGCGCCATGAAAGCGACAAACGCTCCATCAACGCTTTGCCGGGTCTGGAGTGCCTATGTGCCGAAGATGCGCCGACCCTGGGCGGAAACATGAACCATGAGCTGACCCAAGGTCTTGGGCTGCCCCGGCACCAGCCGGATGATGAAAACACCATCGCCATCCGGGTCTGCGCCCTCAGATAGCAGCATTGAACGCGCCGCCGCTTCCTCCTGGTCGTTCGCGACGAGGTGGATTTTTCCTAGCCTGACTTCCGGTGGGGACACCAGAGCCTCCAGCTTCTTCAGGCGCAGCGTTGGGGTCATCACCTCGCTCCTAGCTTGGCTTCGAGTGCATCGAGGCGGGCAGCTATGTCCCCTGCCTCGATTGCCTTCCTTTGAACGTCCAGCAATCCAGCGATGATGGCGCCCTCTTCGGGAGATATCTCACCATCGGCCACCTGGCGATTGATCGACGCCATCGCAGCGGGCAGGTCTGCAGCTCCGGTCACCACAGGCAGATCGAACTGCACTCGCGCGCCTTTGCGGGGAGGCCATATCCGGTCAAGAATTGGCCTGGCGGCCACCGCATCGCCTTCCTTTGCCTTTTCTATCATGGCACGCACAATGGCCTCGGCCTCACCTTCGGCAAGAGCCTCCAGGGCGACCAGTGCGGCAGGGCGAGAACCTAAGGGCCTTCCTTTGGGGTTGCCTGACTGGCCCGGTTTGAACTTGCTCACATGCTCACCTGTTCAAAGGACTGTTTTGGCAGGGTCAATGCTTGACGACGCCGAGTTGATGGATGCCGATCGCCATTAGGTCCGCAAGGGCGTCTATGGCCTTGGTGAGGAGGTCTTGGCCCATGGCGCGATATAGGCCCGCGCCTTCATGGTCCCCCCGCTCTCTACATGCCTCCGCCAATGCGTGGCAGCCTTGGCTGTACGCGATGTAGTTGAACAGATCGGTCTCGGTTGCCGCCGTGCACGTGAAGACATCCGAAAGGCTCTGTGCAAGCTCCTCGTCCATCTCCGCTGATGCAGCTTGCATCCGGCCTTCTACAAAGTGCCTGTAGTTACCAAGAGTTGGAATGGTCATCGGTCTTTCGCTTTCGTCGTTTCCCGCCTATCTTGCGAGGATGGACATCGATCACAATCCTAAGGAGCGGCGCACTGCCAACACTATCTGGTGGGTGCTCTGGCCGATCATCGGGCTGTTATGGGCTAGCAACCTGTATTTCGGTCTCATCGATAAAATGTCGGTGCTGCTCGGGCTTGGGACAGGGGCCGTTCTTGCAACATGGGCCATCGAGATTACGGGCAACAGAGCCCCGGAATCATGGACCAGAAAGCCTCCCCGCTCCTGATGCATTCAGTCTCGTCAAAACAGTGCTGAGAGCAGCCCTACGGGTTGCTGAATTGACGTTCTGGCTGGTTCCTGCCCGCAACAGCATCCGCGCGGCAGTCGGGTCTGTTTCCATGAGAGCGCGCGAGAGTTGCGTAAGCACCGTTGGCGGCAATCCTCGCGACTCGTTTAGAGCCTTAGTAACTGCCGTCACGACAGCGGCCACAGGCCGGCCATGCAGCAGATTGGTCATGATCGACGGGTCGAACTTGTTCATATCTGCGGCGTCAGCAAGATTGTCGGCTGTTTTTGATCCACCAAGAGCCGAATTGGCTGTCTCAAACATGCGCTGCTCGCGGGCTATGCGCGTTCCCATGCGGTCGGCCTGGCCGGGAACAGCAAACGCGGGAAATTCTTGCCCAGTCTTCTCCGTCATCAGCATTCGCGCTTTGTTGGTCGTTGGCGAGATCGAAGAGCTTTCGACCTTGGCAATCATCGGGTCAACGTAGCCTGCACGAAAGGCGTTTTGCTCATCCGGGTTCATGCCGCCGAAAGTCTGGATGTTATCAGCTGCGCGAGTACGGCCAGAGGCAGCACCAGTGCCAGTGTCAACGGCATCAATCACGCGGCTTTGCGCCCTGAAAGTGTCATTCGCCTGCCTATAGCCTGGCGAGGCCTGTTCCAAAGCGGCATCGAGGCGGCTGTTGATCTGCGAGAGTAAGCGGACCTGATTGTTCCTGCCGGCGCGCTGCGCTGCCGATATCTGATCGGCGATATCCTGCTTGGCCCGCAAGACGGAGTTGAAGTCCGTGATCTGTGACTTGCCATCAGTCAAAAGTGACTGCGCACGGCGCACGGCGCCTTCAAGGCTATCATCGGCAATGCCAGAGCCCGGATTTGCCATGCGGGTTATACCTGGCGTCAGAACATCATTTGCAGCCGAGATTGCACCGGAAACATCGACTGGACCGGCACTATCGCGGGCAGCAGGATAGTTCACATCGGCAGAGGCAGCCCGCTGACCAGTCAGTGACGCCGTGCGCTGCGCAGCGGTGTCAGGGGCGCCGAAGCCTTCCGCGAGCGTGTTGCTCAACCTTTCGCCCTGGCCCATCTGGCGGGCCTGTAGCGTCTCGATAAGCGCCTGTCTTCCGTCGTTTGGATTGCGGGCTGCAGTGGACAGCATGCGCTGCCCGGCATTGCCCATTGCGTCAGCCACCGTGAACATGCCCTGGTTGTCTTGCTGGGCCGCTTGGAGCCGTGCCGCAATTTCATCCGCAGTTGATCCGGAACGGCGCAATCCCTCCCCTAGAGCAGCGTTTGCATACTGCTGAGGGCGCAGCCGAGCCATGATAGGAGCGACCAGCGGCTTCAATGCAGCAGATACACCGGCGATAGCATAAGGAGCGGCGGCACCAAGTCCAAGCCCGGCCGCTCCACCCACTCCGGCGCCCATGGCGCGGCTTTGCGCGTCCGTGCCATTGCCAGCGCCGTTGATACTGCCAAGAATTGCACCATCAGCCGCACCACCCATGGCGAGACGCGATAGCGGTACGGAAAGTTCGCCCACTCTCGGTGCCGCCGCACGGGCCAGAAACGAGAGCCCGCTCTTAGCCAGGGCTGCACCGCCCGCAACGCCCGCGCCGACCATTCCAGCATCGTACGACTTCCAATTGTCGTCATAGGCCTTCTGTTGATTGGCGCGAACTTCCTTGAGGACATCGGAGAAGTTCCGGCCCTTGCCGCCGGGGAGTTTGTCTAGGAGGTAGCCGATGCCGGCCGTGCCTTCGTCGCCAAATCCCATAGTGGCCATATCAGCCGCGCCCATGACCGCCGAGCCAGCCTTACCGTATTTCTGGACCTCGCCGGTCTGCGGGTCATAACCGGGAACGCCAGGATTAAACGCAGGCACGCCTTGCGGCTGGTTGGTGGTTGGATCAACCTTCGGCTGGTCCTGCGAAGCCCGCATCGCGGCTTCGGCAAGAGCGATAGCGCGCTGTTGTTCGATGGTCATTGCCATAGCTTGCGCTGCTCCGGCGTCATGAATTTCCAGAGTTTTGGATCGCCATCATAGGTGTGAGGCGGGGCATCGGCGGCTGCAGGCTGCTGACCTTGCGCTGCTGGCGCGGATGGTGCGCCACCCGCCTGGTGCTGCGCACGGGCCACGCCAGTCTTGATCACATCCTCAAGGTCAGTAATGGCCTGCAGGTAGTCCTGATCGCTCAGGCGCTGGTTGCCAAGCCGCGAGATGGCATTCGTGGCCTTTGCGCCTTCGATGTCCGTGATGGCGCCACCGCCCTTGAGAGACTGGAAGGCCTGCAGGAATGTTTGTCCCTTGGTCTGATCCACCAAGGATTGAAAATCGACCTGCTCGGACGTGCGCGACGGGATCAGTCCCTCGATGAAGCCAGTCGAGCCTTCACGGCCAGGGTGGTTCTTCATCTTGTCCAGCGTATCCAGAATCTGGTTGGCGTTCTGCTCAACGCGCGGGAGATCGAACGCGGCAGCGCCCTGTGCGGTGCCTTGCGCAGTTTGCGAAGCAGCGCCGGCGAGATCCTTCGGGATGCGCCCGACAGGCTGGCGGGTGATGGGGTCAAGCAATATCCATTCGGTGCCAGCATCGAGTTTGATAGGCGTTTTCGAGAGCGTCACGCCCGGAGGCATTTGTGACTTGACGACTTTGCCATCCTTACCGAGCTGAAGCAGCGCCGGATTGCCCTGGTCATCGACGCCAAACTGCGGCTGGAGACCTAGCTCGGCATTGCCACCCCTTGCCTGCGGGAGATTGCCCGTCAGGATGAAATCACGGCCATCAGGCGTATTCGGGTCAAGCCCGTATTGCTGCGCAGCCTGAGCGCGTTGATCGAACGCGGTTGCTCCGCCGCCGCCTTGGGCTCGCTTCAGCAGGTACTGCTGCAACGCCGGCTTGCTCGACGCAAACATGGTAGCCGTGCCTTCGTCCATGCCCTGCTGCCTCAGCCAGGAAATGGTCAGGTTCTTTCCGGCATCCTGCGGATTGAGCAGATTGGACAGAAACCCGCCGATGCCACCGCCTGAAGGTGCCTGGGATGCCATAGGGGCGGGCTGTGGGGCGCTTTGCGGCATTGGCTGGGCTTGTGGAGCCTGCTGGGGCATCGGCGCCTGCTGCTGGCCCTGAGGCGCGGCAAGCCCCTGAAAGAGCGCAGCCGGGTTCGCATGGTCGCCAACCTGCTGTGCAGGTGCGCCGGCCATGGCAAGCTGGTTCGGAGCCTGCTGAGAGCCGCCGGGGTTCAACAGCGAGGCTAGGATTTCCTGAAGCGTCATGCCCATGCCCTCACGACAAGCTTCCAACTGGCGTTGGTGATGGTCAAAATAAAGGACCCGTCTGCTGATAGGATTCGCCACGGGGAAGCGGCAAATTGGAGGTTCATGTTCGTGGCGTCTGGGGTGAACGTAACTCCACGAGCTGTGGTGTCCGTGGTCGACATGTTAGAGCCGAGGGGCACTTCTGCACCGGCAATGTACCCACCATCGGTCGTGATGCACTTCAGAAACACCGCCGTAAGTTTCGGGACAGCGCCGAGGCTGTGGGGAAGCGCTAAGGTGCCGCTGTTTGTGATGGTCTGCTGGGCGCTTTCGAACGACGCGGTAAACGGCAAAGTTGCCCACGCCGGGGCCGTCGCTCCGGCATTCATCAGCAGGGCTTGTGAAGCTGTGCCCTTGGCACGACGCGCCCACGTTCCTGCGCCGCTCGCATAGATGATATCGCCCGCAACAGCAGTGCCAATGCCCGACAAAGCCGTGAGGACCGCTGAGGCTGCCTGATAGACGCTCGACAGGGCGGCAATCGCAGTAGCGATGCCTCCGGTGACGAATGCAGTGGTGGCGATCGAAGTGTCATTGTCGCCTGCGATAGGCGTGGGTGCGGTCGGGTTGCCCGTAAAGACAGGGCTGGCCAGAGTCGCGAAAACCGTCAAATCGGCTGGCGTCGGATTGACCAGCACCCAGCCGCCGGCAGCGCCATTGACCGCTTCCGAGTAGTTGACCAGATAGATGCCGTCAGCCTGAATTTCGGCCCCGGCAAGCGGGCTATCACCGGCAGAGGTCATCTTGCGGATGGACTTCGCGCCGATGCCGTTGACGTTGAGCGTGGCCGCCGCCGTATTGTCCAGCGCCGCCCGGAAGGCGAGATATCGTCCATTGACGTTCGTGGTGAAAGCGGAATTGGTTGTGACTGTGAGGGCATTGGCCGTACCACCCGCAACCAGCGAGCCGCCCATGTCTTTCACAATTTCGGCATTGCGACCCATGATGGCACGGGCGCTATTGTTTACGGTGCTGGGAAACTGACCCTCCGCCCAATTGATGCCGGAATCGGAATTGGCATTGCTTGCCGGGGTCGTGCTCCAGTCGAAAATGCTTGACACTATAGGCCCCCTGCTTGCTGCACCATGGAGGCCTGCGCGGTACAATTTGGCGTCATGGCAGCCAGGGCCGCCCGTGAATCGATGACGCTGAAGCCAAACCCGCTAGGGAGAGGTTCGATGCCTGGCAGAGTGCCGGCGCGCGCATCGGCCACGATTGAACCGATCGCACGGCATTCAGCCCTGTGAAGGCGCCAAAGCTGCATGAGGGTCATCGGAGGGGCTTGTAAAAACGACATGCTATGCGGCCGCCCGCTGTGAGGCTTCGGTGGTCGCTTCGCGAATGTATTCTGACAGCGTAAGCCCCCGCTTCGAAGCTGCAACACGAAGGGCGTGCTTCTCTTCGGGCGAGACACGAAGCCGGATATTTTCGATCATCGCTGCGCTGAGGCGCATGAGTAATCTCCTGTAAATGACACGTTGGAGATTATCAGCGCTGGCTATTGTTGGCGTTCCGCATCATCGGCAATGTCCGACATAATCCGCATGGCCAAATACTGGTCGTCATGATAGCGTCACTGACCGCTTGGAGGGGGAAACAATGAAACGCCTGTTAATTGCGCTTGTGCTGTTGTCGTCAACTTCTCTTGCCCATGCCGCGTGCTTTGGAAGCGACGCGTTCAAGACCTGCACGGACAACAGTGGCAATTCTTACAACGTCCAGCACTATGGAAACACAACCAACGTCACCGGCTATAATTCGAACACCGGATCAAACTGGTCTCAGAACAGCACCTCATTTGGAAACACCACCGTCACGAACGGCACCGCTGCGGACGGCAACTCCTGGAACATGCAGCAGCAAAGGGTCGGAAACTCGACGTTCTACTCTGGCACAGACTCTGATGGGAACGCTTTCAGCGGCTCATGTGGTCCATACGGCTGCAACTGAGAACCCCTTGGACATTGCCGCTACGCCGAACCTTGTTCTTTGTACCGGCTAAGCGCAGCGGCATCGCCCGCCGCGACGATGGATAGTCCCGTCGGATCAACCCGCCACGGCGCTTTGCTATGAAGTTGCTTGCCTATCCCATACCGTTTGCACCACCTGGCAACCGTGTCGGGTGAAACTCCGGCGATGCCAGCGGCCTGCTGAAGCGTGAGCGTCTTTGGCCTATCCATGACGGCCTCCGTCCAGCGCAGCGGCCTTTTCCGCCAGATAGGTCGCGATGCTGATAGAGCGAACCGGCGAGGCCGAGCCGAATGTGCCGGTTAGCTTGGAATGGGGCGCTGCAGCCCTCGCATCGACCGGTTTCGGCGGACAAAGCGTCCGTTGGATCTTCAGCAGGGCCGGGAATAGCGGTTCCAGGCGATGCGGCATCTTCTTCCCCTGCCGGCCAAGGCTCTTGGCCAGCCAAAGCGCCTGGCGTTCGCTCTTGAGGGCGCCGACATCGACGCCGTGTCTACGGAGCCAATCCCGTAGAGGGTAAAGCTGTTCGGGCCATTGGTAGGCGCGGCTATCTTTGCTTCCTGCCTTGAGGTCGTAGAGCGCTGCCGTTGAAGGCTTGCGCCCTTTCTTCCCTCCAGAGCCCCTTGCCGACGATGAGGGAACGCCTTCGTTCGGGATTTTGACGGTCTCAGTAAAAGTCTCTCTTTCAGTTTTGTTTCGGTCTCCCTCTCGGTCTCTGTCTGTGTCTAGTCTCTGTCTCTGTATATCGGAGAGCTTGGAAAGGGCTTTCATAGCGCTATGCCCTCCGGCCATTGAGGAACTGAGATCCAGCGAGTCTGTCGTTGGCACCGGAGAGGGCTATCGAAGCACTTGCCGACACGTTCTTGCTCTCTTCGTGTTCTTCAAGCTCGATCTCGGCCGCCTCGCGGACTAGATCGCTATCCAGCTCTGAAATGAGCCGCCTGACGCCTTGGCGATGTTTCACGTTGGTCGTCGGGTTGTGGCGAAACCAACGAGCGATGAAATATTCAAACGTCGCTGCATCATGGACAATGAAGTCGCCGACGAGCGGCGCTCGCGCGGTCTCCAGGCGGTCGACAGACCAATTCAGATCCGCTGCGGCATAGGCGTCGGGGAGCCTGAAGCACCCCGCGCTTGATTGATGCTCACACGAGAGCAGGAACAGGTAAAACAGCCTGGAGTCATCCATTTCGAGGCTGCGGAACCTAGGCGAGCGCCAAACCTTCGGGCTGATCTTGGAATACTCGCGCATCTCAGCCTCCCCCAATCCGATCGGAAACTGACTTGAGGAATTGCAGGCGCTCGTTGTAGCCCTGGATGGCCGCTTCCCGCAGATCCGCCACGACTTCGGAGGAGAAAACCGCATCCCCGCCCATGATCGAAACGATTGATGCGGCCGTCTCTGCGATGCCTCCCGGACCGTGGTAAACGCCCGCACATATATCGGCATCAGCCACAAGCTTGGCGAAGCTTCGTGCCGACTCTCTGACAAAAGGGTCATTGGGCATCATGCTGCTGCCCTCGCCGTTTCGCTGTCCTCGATGATTGCCACATGCGACCGGAGCACGTAGCGCGCATGCGAGCCTGCATATGGGCCAGCGTGGGTCTCGTGGACGGTGTCAATTACGAGGCCGAACTTGTGCTTCAGGTCGTGAACGTACGCGCTCCACCGAGGCGCCGGCTGTTCAATGGGTGTGCATCCTCGATCGCCAGCCTCGATTAGCCTCCGAAGGCACCACGCTTCCCGGCCGTAAATCGTCATGGGTTCGCCATCGGGCATAACCCTGGCGCGAACCCAGATCTTGTCCTTAGTGCGGCTCATGACGCACCTCCCAAACCGGAGAGAGTGCAAACAACGCGCGCCGTTTCGATTCGAAGCCGAAAACGGGTGGTCAGCTTCGCTGCGGCGTAATCGAAGCTTGTTGCGATATCGCCGGCTTTTTGGTAATCCTGAGGCACCACACCTTTCGAGACTACCGAGCCGCAGGCCAGCCAGCCTGCGGTTTCATTTTTTGGGGTCATGGCCGCACCTCACGCAGCCACTGAAGTTGATTTGCGGCGGTTGCCTTCCATCCAAGCGTCTAGGTCGGTTGTGCTGTAGACCACCGTGCGGCCGAGCTTGATGTACTCGGGGCCGTCACCGGTCAGTCTGAGCTTTTCGAGCGTGGACACTGAGAGTCCGACATGGAGGGCCGCACCATCGGTGCGGAGCCTGCGGGCGTCTTGAGTATTAGTGTTCATTTCGTTCTCCGTGCAACGCCGCGAAGGAGCGGCTAACACGATGAAATTGAACGGGATTTCGCCATTTTGTTAGAGAAAAGAACGGGAAAGAGCGGGCGCCCACTTTGTGGCCTTACAGCCCGTTATATACCTGCTTAGTGCCCGCTAATTCCCGACATTTCCCTTATTGCCTTTCTTATTGTCTTCGGATCGGGCCTGAGCGGGGACTTGGCTACGTTCTCAGCGTAATCATGCAAGTCGCCCGTTCGCTGGTCTTCTGTCATGTGGGCCGGGGGAATCCCTCCATGCCTCTCATATAGCCAGTTCTCAATTAGCCCATACTGGCCGGTGCGTCGCTTCCTCTGGGGGGGCGCCGCTATCGCGACCGCCCCGGGTAATATTGGCGCATTCAAAGCAGTCTTGAACCGATCGAGACTATCCCGGGTCACGAAAATGAGGTGATTGTCTTTCGGACCGCTTCCAAATGGGTTCATTGGCATCTGGCAAAATGTAAACCGCCCAAATGCCTGCTCCGTGCTCCAGTCTGTCGGCTTCACCGGTTCTGAAAATCCGCCGCCAATCAGTGGCCGAAGAACCGACACCAATGCCCCCCCGGCGATTCCGTCACGGATCTTGTTCTGGACTGTGAGAAACCTGGCCCAGGAATCATTTCTCTCCGCGTCGATATCGTGCGCCATCGCGCAACCAATGCGCCATACCTCGTCGTTGAAATCATAGGTCTTGCCTTTGTAGGCATGCGTAGACACTTCGATCGCTATCGGCGGGCTCCTGCTCAAGAGTAGGCGGCGAACTGCCTCGCGCTCCCAAGCCTTCGCTGAGGAAGCGCTACATTTTGGAAAGCTGATCGGTGCGGGCAGCTGCTGGCCTTTGGCGTCCGTCTTGTACTCAAGCCAAAGGTCGTATCGCTCAAGGGGGGTAAGGGGTTCCGAGCCGGTCCAATCATCAGCAAACAACGCTTCCCCGGTCTCATCAACAGCCGCAGCCAAAAACACATTGCTACCGCCGTAGTCGCGAGGCCATGCCTGCTTTGCGATCCAAAACGTCTGCCAGTCTTCCATCGCTGCACCTTTCGCGCGATGCACCTTCAGGACCGCAGGGAAACCGGTGGTGCTGCGCCGGCTTGTCGGATGGCCGTCCTATCCCTGCGGGTTCTGCCTTACCCCTTAGCGGGGTGAAGTTTCACGACGTTCTCTGTCACCGACGGAGTAGCATCGCCTAGAGCTTCAGATATTCTCTTGCCGATAGCATTTGAAGCCTTGCGCAACGGGTCGGCTTCAAGATGCGCATAGCGTTCTGTCGTGCGCGATTGCGTATGGCCAAGCAACTTGCCGACGATCGGCAGGCCAAGATTGGCGCCGACGCCTATTGAGGCATGGGTGTGCCGCAAATCGTGGATGCGGACCCTAAAACCCGGATTGTCGGCCTGAGCAGCCAAGCCAGCGCGCTTGCGGATCATCAGCCACGGTCGCTTGAGGTCGGCACGTGGCCTACTTTCCATCTTGCCGTTCTTGAGCTTTCTAGGTTTGCCCGGGATGACGTAGCGGTCGATCCTCAACAGTTCAGACAAAACCATCTGTGCCGGCGCGTTCAAGATGATGGTCTTCTGGCCGGTCTTGCTATCGGGCAGGAGCAGGAGACCGCGCTCAAGGTCAACCATCTCCCATGTGAGGTGAAGGATTTCGCGCAGCCTGGCGCCGGTCAGGATGAACAACCGCAGAGCGGCGGCCGATGCCGGGTCTAGCTTGATCAGCCGATTGCCGGCCTTGGGGGCGTGTTTGATCTTTTTCGCGGGGTCCGGCTCCCAAGGAATGCCAACGGTCTCAGCTTCTCGGATAGCGGACCCGAGCCGCAGGATTTCTTCCGACGACAGGAACCGCTCCCGCTTGGCCTCCCGATATTTGGCGATGCCGGCAGCTGGGTTTTCCATCTTAGGCAGAACCTTGCCCTTGATCGCCCAGCCGTACATTGAGCTGACAACGTCGCGTACCCGGTTCGCGGTCGTCGGCTTTGCCTTCATGCTGATGTGCAGTCCGGCAATATCGCTCGGGGTCACTGCTACTGCCTTGCGAGTTCCGAACTGCGGCACCGCATAAGCGTTGAGCATATGGGCGTACTGAGCGTGGGTGTTCGCCTTCTTCAGGGCTTCGATATGATGCAGGAACGCATCCGCCAGTTTGGCAAACGTGATGGCGCCGCGTTCCTCGGCTCTATCGCGTGAAGGGTCTTGTCCCTTGACGACAGAGGCCAGGAGGTCTTTGGCCACGTCGCGGGCTTGGTCTGGCGTCACCTTGCCAACCTTGGCAATTGTCACGCGCTTGACCGGGGCCGAGCGGCCGGTGCCGGCACGATAGCGGACGATATAGGACATGCCGCCAGTGGCGCGCACACGAAGGCCAAACCCGATCAACTCGCTATCGAACACATAGAAGTCTGTGCCGTTCGGCTTCGTGGCGTCCACCACGCGCTTCGTGATTTTGACTGACTTGGCGCCTTCGGACATACTGTGCCACCACTTAGAGGGTCGGGGCACCGCCAGGGCACCATAAAATAGGAAACCCGGCGATGCTTGCGGAAACACCGTAGCTGATTTGCGTTGAAAACAATAGCTTTCCGGATACTAGCTGCAACGAACGGAAGCAGAACGAAAGAAAGGCCCTATGAATGGCATTCAAGAGGTCGTCGGTTCGATCCCGATTGGCTCCACCAAACAGTCTTTTTCCGACGCTCGGTTTCGCGGCATTCGTGCTTGTCGCCTGCCAGTCGGCGCCTGAACCATCATCGCCGCCGCCAACGCCCGCACCTCAGCCCATGGCGCCTGCCGCGATCTCTGCTCCTGATGGTGCGGCGGTCCTCGATCCATCCGTGCGGGTTATGCCGCCCGGCGAAGGCGTCCCGGCCAAGTATGTCGCGTTTTCCGGCATATGGGGCGGACAGCTGGACGGGATGTATGACGGCAAGCTCGCCGTGCTGACGATTACGCGCGGCGGCAATGTCACCGCCACCTATGCCTGGGGCGATGTCGCCGACAACAAACCGGGCGTGGCCGACGGCGAAGGCAAGATTTTCGGCAACACGTTGAAACTGCGGCGTCTTCCCAATGGCGCGGACGTCAGCGCGGTCATTCAGGCGGACGGAACGCTGGCCGTCACCTATGGGCTTGCCGACCGAACCTATACGGGCACGTTCACCAAGCAATAATTGCGAGAGCTAATCTTCCGGGGGAGCCACGGCTGGCCCCTTCCCCGATCAGTGCAGGCCGAATTCGCGCAGCAGTTCTTCGCGATAGCGCACGAAGCGGCTCTCGCTGCGCTCGCGCGGGCGTGGCAGGTCGATGTCGATCAACCGCGCCGCGCCGCCTTTCTCCTTGGGCAGGATCAGCACCCGGTCGGCAAGATAGATCGCCTCCTCCAGATCGTGGGTGACCATCACCATGGTGACGTTCTCCTCGCTCCAGATGCGCGCCAGTTCCTCCTGCATGCCGATCTTGGTCATGGCGTCCAGCGCCCCCAGCGGCTCGTCGAGCAGAAGGATCTCGGGCTGCACGGTGAGCGCCCGGGCGATGCCGACGCGCTGCGCCATGCCGCCGGAAAGCTGGCTCGGAAAAGCATCGGCGAATTCGGCAAGGCCGACCAGGGCGACGTAGAAGCGGGCGCGTTCCTCGGCCTGCCTCTTGGGAACACCGCGCACTTCGAGGCCGAACGCGACATTGCCGAGCACGCTCAGCCACGGCAGCAGCCGCGGCTCCTGGAAGATCACGGCACGCTCGGCGCCGACGCCATGCACCGGCTGGCCGTCGATCGCGACACCGCCGCTGTCGGCCGCCTCCAGTCCGGCCAGAATACGCAGCAACGTGGTCTTGCCGGAGCCGCTGGCGCCGACAATGACCAGGCATTCCCCCGAACGAATGTCGAGGTTGAGCGTCCGCAGCACGGCAAGCTGGCGCCCGCCGAGGCTGAAGGATTTGGACAGGTCGCGGATCGAGACCTCCCCGCCGCGGTTGGAACCGGTCATCTCATCTCTCAGCTATTTCAGAGCTCAGTTGATCTTGGTTTCGCCGGGCCGGTACAGGATGTCGGCGGCTTTCAGCTTGCCCTTGGCCAGACGGCCGTCGCGCTCCAGCACGGCGACCCAGAAGTCGATGTCGCGGTCGGTCGCCTGCGCACCTTCGCGCAGACCAAAGCCGGTCCAGTAGCGGGCGAGATCGCCGTTTTCACCGCGCTTGTCGAGGATAGTGGCCAGCACCTTGCGGGCTTCGTCCGGGTTCTGGCGCGACCAGTCCGAGGCGCGCGCCGACTGTTCGACGAAGTTGCGCGCCGCATCCGGGTTGGCGGCAATGAAGTCGCGCCTGAGTACGACGAAGCCGCCGGCGAGTTCGCCGAGCACCTGCGTGTCGTCGAACACGCCGCGCACGCCGCCATTGGCGACCAGCGCGCCGGCAAAGGTCGCCTGCCAGTAGCCGAGGCCGGCAATGTCGACCTGGCGCGAGCGCAGCGTCTGCTCAAGCTGCGGGCCGGGCACGACAATGAGGTTGGCGGCGGTCGGCGGCAGGCCGACGCTGTGCAGGGCCTCACGCACCGTATAGTCGAGATGAGCGCCGAGCGTGTTGACAGAGATGGTCTTGCCGGCAATGTCGGCGATCGATTTGATCGGGCTGTCTTCCAGCACGTAGAAGACGCTCTTCACATCCTTGTTGATGCCGTTGCTCGGATACGCCGCGACGAAGTCGTTGCCGCCCGAGATCGAGTTGATCACCGCTGCGGTGGCGGCCGAGCCGATGTCGACGCTGCCGGAAGACAGCGCAAACAGCGATTCCGGTCCACCCGAGGAATAGCCGACATTCTCCAACTCGACGCCGAGCCCTTTGAAGTAGCCGAGCTCGTCGGCCATCTCGTGCGGGGAGATGCTGCCACGGCTGGCGAGGTAGCGGAACTTGACGGCTGCGGCTTGCGCAAAGGCCAGGCGCGGCAGGCCGGCGGCGATGAGGCCGGCGGCAAGCGGCGCGCCGGCAAGCAGCGAACGGCGGGTGATTTTCATGATCGGGTCCTTGTGAGGTAAACGGTGAGGGGCGGACTGCTCAGTTGACAGGATTGCTCCAGCGACAGAGCCGCCGCTGCAGGGTGACCAATGCCTGGTTGGCGATCAGGCCAAGCCCGGCGAGGATGACGATTGCCGCAAACATCAGCGGGATCTGGAAATTGTACTGCGCGTTCATCACCTGGAAGCCGATGCCCTTGTTGGCACCTATCATCTCGGACGCGATCAGCAGCAGCAGCGCCGTGGTGGCGCTCAGCCGCAAGCCGACGAAGATCGACGGCACGGCGCCCGGCAGTACGACGCGGCGAAACACGGTGAGCCGGCTCGCACCATAGACGCGCGCCATTTCAAGCAGCTTGGGATCGACTTCCTTGACGCCGCTGGTGGTATTGAGCAGCAGCGGAAACAGCGTCGCCCAGAAGATGACGAAGATCTTCGAGGTCTCGCCAAGTCCCAAGAGCAGGATGAACACCGGGTAGAGCGCCAGTGCAGAGGTCTGCCGGAACACCTGCAGGATCGGATCGAGCGCGGTTTCGACCGGGCGCACCTGGCCCATGAACAGGCCGAGCGGAATGGCGACGGCCACGGCTGCGGCAAAGGCGATGCCGGCGCGCTGCAGGCTGATGGCGATGTCGCCGAGCAGGCTGCCGCCGGCAAGCCCCTTCCAGAGCGCTTCGACGATCATGTCGATCGGCGGCAGCACCGCCGCGTTGACCCATCCGACGCTGCTCGCCACCTGCCAGAGCGCCAGGAAGCCGGCAAGCACGCCGTAGCGCTTCAGGAAGCGAACAGCAGCCCGGCCGCCGAGGCGCAGAAAGTCGGTGCCGAGCCCGGTTTCGCCACCACTGCGGCGAACCGTGATTTGCCGATCGATGTGCTGCAACGTCATTGCTTCACCCCTTCGATGCCAAGGTCATTCGGCGGCAAGGACGGTCGAGCGGGCGACGGTCCATGGATTTTCCGGGCGCCTGAGACCGAGATTCTCGCGCAGCGTGCGGCCTTCGTAAGCCGTGCGGAACAGGCCGCGCCGCTGCAGCTCGGGAATGACCAGGTCGACGAAATCGTCGAGCGCGCCGGGCAGCCAGGGCGGCAGGATGTTGAAGCCGTCGGCCGCCTCGCTGGTGAACCATTCCTCCAGCTGATCGGCGACCTGCGTGACGCTGCCGACGATGGTGTAGTGGCCGCGCGCCGTCGCTACCCATTGGTAAAGCTGGCGGATGCTGAAATTGTGCTCGTCGGCAATCTGCCGGATCAGCGCCTGGCGGCTTTTCATGCCTTCGGTTTCCTTGCTCGGCGGCAACGGGCCGTCGAGCGGATAGCCCCTGATGTCGAGCGTCTGGCCGGCCAGCCCGTTGAGCAGGGCGACACCGTCCTCGGGCAGGATAAGGTCGTTAAGCTGTTGGTATTTGGCACGGGCCTCGTCCTCGGTGCGGCCGACGAAGGGCGCGACGCCCGGCATGATCAGCACCTGGTCGGGATCGCGGCCGACTTCAGCCACGCGCGCCTTGATGTCGCGGTAGAATTCCTGCGCCGTCTCGAGCTTCTGATGGGCCGTGAAGATGACCTCGGCCGAGTGCGCGGCAAGCCCACGGCCGTCTTCCGACTGCCCCGCTTGTACGACAACCGGATGTCCTTGCACCGGGCGCGGCACGTTGAGCGGACCCTTGACGCTGAAATGCTCGCCCTTGTGGTCGATGTCGTGCAATCTGTCCTTGTCGTAGAAACGGCCCGACTGCTTGTCGCGGATGAAGGCGTCATCCTCCCAGCTGTCCCACAGCGCCTTGACCGTCTCGACATGCTCATGCGCCCTGGCATAGCGCTCGGCATGGCTGGGCTGGACGTCGCGGTTGAAATTGCGTGCCGTTTCGTCGCCGGCCGAGGTCACCACGTTCCAGCCGGCGCGGCCGTTCGACAACAGGTCGAGCGAAGCGAATTTGCGCGCCAGCGTGTAAGGCTCCTCATAAGTGGTGGACGCCGTTGCGATGAAGCCGAGATGCGTCGTCAGCGGCGCCAGCGCCGCAAACAGCGTCACCGGCTCGAAACCGGCGATCTTGGCATTGCCGCCCTCGCGGGCGCCGAGGCCGACGGTCAGGTTGTCGGCCAGGAAATAGGCGTCGAACAGGCCGCGCTCGGCGGTCAGCGCCAGTTGCTTGTGGAACTCGAAATTGGTGGCGCCGTCGGCCGGCGCATCGGGATGACGCCAGGCGGCGATATGCTGCCCGCCGCCGGGCAGGAAGGCGCCGAGCTTGATCTGCCGCGGCCTGCTATCGGACTTGCTGGCTCGAGTCATTGCAGGCGTCCTTCTGGTCTATGCGGGATGGACTATTGCGTCGCGGATCGTGGTTTCAGGCGGCAAGGACGACGCTGTAGGGCACGCCGGCCACCCGGCATGCCTCGGCGACCGCCTGCCGGGCTCGCGCCTTGACTGCCTCTGACACCAGCACGCCATCTGCAAAGTCCTTGTCCGAGGCGTAGATCGCGGTCGGCAGGGTCTGCGCCTCGAAGAAGCCGAACAACGGCCGCAACTGGTGTTCGACGACAAGCGAATGACGCTCGCCGCCGCCTGTTGCCGCCAGGATGATCGGCTTGCCGCGAAGCGACGACGGGTCGAGCAGGTCGAAGAAGTGCTTGAACAGCCCGGTGTAGCTGCCCTTGAAGGTCGGGGAGCCGACCACCAGCACGTCGGCGCCGAGCAGCTGCTCGATAATACCGCGCGCCGCCGGATCGAGATCGCCAAGCTGTCTTGCAGGCGCAAAGGACGGGCCGAGATCCTCGATGTCGAAAACGCTCAAAGCCGAGCCGGCCCGGCTCGCCACCTCACCGGCGATGTGGCTGACGAATGCCTTCGTCTTGGACGGACGGGTCAGGTTGCCGGACAACCCCACCACCAGCTTTTTTGACATCCGAGGCTCCTTCTCGCAGACGCACTATCCGCATTAAGCCTACCGATTTTGTAGAATTAAATGAGCGAGAAGATTTCAAAACCGGGCTCTGAAGCGAATGGAGTTTGCGGTACATCGCCTTTGGTTGGTTCATTTGGCCCCAAAAGCGCCGCGGCAGATGCTGACGCGGTCGCGCAAGGCATCGCCGGGGACCATGGCCTTGGTCCTTTGCGCACCGATGGGTATCGTTGCGAAACCGTCAAGGGGCGGCGGCATTGACACTGCGTTGTGTGAGTGTCGATTGAACCCGATCGCGTGGGCGACGAAGTAGGCAACTGGAATCAAAGAACAGGATGCGCGCATGAAAAAGATCGGCTTTCTTTCCTTCGGCCATTGGTCGCCCTCGTCGCAATCGCAGACGCGCTCGGCGTCCGACGCGCTGCTGCAGTCGATCGACCTGGCCGTCGCCGCCGAGGAGCTGGGCGCGGACGGCGCCTATTTCCGCGTCCATCATTTTGCCCGCCAGCTCGCTTCGCCGTTTCCGCTTCTGGCCGCGGTCGGCGCCCGCACCAGCCGCATCGAGATCGGCACCGCCGTCATCGACATGCGCTATGAGAATCCGCTGTATATGGCCGAGGATGCGGGTGCTGCCGACCTGATCGCCGGTGGCCGGCTGCAGCTTGGCATCAGCCGCGGTTCGCCGGAGCAGGTGATCGACGGCTGGCGCTACTTCGGCTACGTGCCGCAGGACGGCAAAAGCGATGCCGACATGGCGCGCAACCATGCCGAGGTGTTTCTGGACGTGCTGCGCGGCGAAGGTTTCGCGCAACCCAATCCGCGGCCGATGTTCCCCAATCCTCCGGGAATGCTGCGGCTCGAGCCATTCTCGGCCGGCCTGCGCGACCGGATCTGGTGGGGTGCCGCTACCAACGCCACCGCCGAATGGGCGGGCAAGCTCGGCATGAACCTGCAAAGTTCAACGCTGAAGTTCGATGAGAGCGGCCAGCCGCTCCACATCCAGCAGGCCGAACAGATCCGCGCTTATCGCGCGGCGTGGAAGGAGGCCGGCCATGCGCGCGAGCCGCGCGTGTCGGTCAGCCGCAGCATCTTTGCGCTGGTGAACGACCGCGACCGCGCCTATTTCGGCGGCGGCAGCAGCGAAGATCATTTCGGCTATATCGAGCCTGAGAAGCTTGCCGTCTTCGGCCGCTCCTATGCCGCGGAGCCCGATGTGCTGATCGATCAGCTGAAAGAGGACGAAGCGATCGCCGAGGCCGACACGCTGCTTCTGACCGTCCCCAACCAGCTCGGCGTCGAGTACAACGCCCACTTCATCGAGGCGATCCTGAAGCACGTCGCGCCGGCTCTCGGCTGGCGCTGACAAGAGGCGCCAGCCGCCGGGGAAACAAAGAGATTGAGCGTTTCGCCGGCAAACGGTGAAACGCTCAAGAGAAGAGATGGCTAAACATCCGCCTTGAAGGTCTGCTTCTGCTGGCCGAGCCCCTCGATGCCCAGTTCCACCACATCGCCAGCCTTCAAGAACACCGGCGGCTTCATGCCCAGCCCAACGCCGGGCGGGGTGCCGGTGGAGATGATGTCGCCAGGATGCAGCGACATGAACTGGCTGAGATAGGAAACGAGATAGGCGACGCCGTAGACCATGGTCCTGGTCGAGCCGTTCTGCATCGTCTTGCCGTTGACCGTCAGCCACATTTTGAGGTTCTGCGGATCGGCAACCTCGTCCTTGGTGACAAGCCACGGCCCGGTCGGACCGAACGTGTCGCAGCTCTTGCCCTTGGTCCACTGGCCCTGGCGCTCGGCCTGGAAGGCTCGCTCGGACACGTCATGGGCAACGGCATAGCCGGCGACATAATCCAGCGCCTCGGCTTCGCTGACATATTTGGCTTTTCTGCCGATGACCACGGCGAGTTCAACCTCCCAGTCGGTCTTTTCCGAACCGCGCGGGATCAGCACATCATCGTCGGGGCCGACAATGGCCGAACTCGCCTTCATGAAGATGATCGGCTCCGGCGGCACGGTGGCGCCGGTTTCGGAGGCATGATCGGAATAATTCAGGCCGATGCAGATGAACTTGCCCGTGCCGGCGACGCAGGCGCCGAGGCGCGGCTTGCCGGAAACCACCGGCAGCGACTTCGGATCGAGCTTCGACAATGTCTCGAGCGATGCCGGATCGAGCGCCTTGCCGGCAATGTCGGCGACATGACCTGAAAGATCGCGGATCGTGCCATCCGCATCGAGCAGGCCGGGGCGTTCGTTCCCTATCTCGCCATAGCGCAGCAGTTTCATCTTGCTCTCCAAATTGTGGCCCAAGGCCGTTTTCAAAACTCGCTCCGCCAAGCGATGACTGGGCGGACTCTGGCTATCGGACCCGACCTGGGGCAAGCCGGACTTTAGAACTGTTCGAGCCTGGACCTGCGGATCAAGGCTATTGCTCAGATCGACCAGCCGCCGTCGATATTATAGGCCTGCCCTGAGGTGTACGTGGCACCGGCCAGATAAACCGCAAGATCGGCGATTTCCTCGGGCGTGCCGAGACGGCCCATCGGCTGGCGGGCGATGAAGGCCGCCCGGGCGGCGTCATAGTCGCCCTGCGCATGCATGCGGTCCTGCAGCGACGGGCTTTCGACTGTGCCGGGGCAGATGGCGTTGCAGCGAATGCCCTTGGCGACATAGTCGGCGGCGACCGCCTTGGTCAGGCCGATCACGGCCGCCTTGGTGACGCCATAGGCGAAACGGCTGGGCACACCCTTGCCGGCGCCGGCGACGGACGACATGTTGATGATCGAGCCATCGCCGCGCTCCAGCATGCCGGGCAGCACAGCCCGAATGGTGCGGATCATGGCCCGGACATTGAGATTGAAGGCGAAGTCGAGATCGGCATCCTTCATCTCGAGGATCGAGCCGGAATGAACGAAGCCGGCGCAGTTGAACAGCACGTCGACGCGGCCGATTTCGGCGAAGCCCGATGTCACGGCATCATCGTTGAGGACGTCGAGCTTGCGGGTCTTGATGCCGGAGGTCTTGGCGAGTTCGGCCAGCAGCGCCTCGTTGATGTCGGTGGCGTGCACGATGGCACCTGCCTTGGCGAAGGCCAATGCGCTCGCTCTGCCGATGCCTTGTGCCGCCGCGGTGACGACAACGACCTTGCCTGCCAGATCCGCCATGCGTTTCTCCTCGCCCTCTTTGGCCACTGCTCGGCCCGATTTACTGCCGGCTGACTGGGGCGTCCTGTGCCAGACAGGCGCGACTATGCGGCCTGCACAATCCATCAGTCCTTAAATAACAAATGTTTTTTCTGGTTAAAGAACACATGTCCAAGCGTCAAGCCCGAACGCGATCACCTTCGCGACGGCTGATGTAATGCACATCGCTTGCTCTGATGCAACAACATGTATGACAACCGGACAAGAGTCACGCTGCCATGGTTCACTCAAGCACAGCGCGCTTCGGCGGCATTAGTCGCCGTATGGCACCCAGACGTTCTTCACTTCGACGGCGCGGCGCAGCAGGGCATCGCCGGCGGCCTCGTCGGACGCCCAGTCGAGGCTGCGGCCGTTGCCGGTCCAGACGCGCTTGAGATTGCCGACGGAATCGGCCTCCGCTTTGGCGCAAGTGTCGGCATCGGCAAACAGCCAGAGCCCGTCGACATCGTCATGCTTGGCCAGCACGCCGGCAAGCTCCGCCGTGCGGCCGGTGACGATGTTGATGGCGCCTGCCGGAACGTCGGAATATTCGATCACCTGGTAGAGATCGGTGGCAAGCAGCGGGTATTTTTCCGACGGCACGGCCACCACCGTGTTGCCCATGGCAAGCGCAGGTGCGATCAGGGAGATCAAGCCGAGCAGCGGCGCGCTGTCCGGGGCGACGATGCCGAGGACGCCGACCGGCTCGTGCAAAGCGAGCGTGACGGCGCGGGCCGGTGGCTGATGCACCCTGCCCTCATACTTGTCGGCAAGGCCGGCATAGAGGAACAGGCGCTCGATCGATTGTTCCACTTCCTCCCGCGCGGCCTTGGCGTTGGCGCCGGTCAGTTCGGTCAAGCGTGCGGTAAACTCGCCGGCACGGCCGGACAGATTTTCGGCGAGATAATAGAGCACCTGGGAGCGATTGTAGGCGGTCGCCTCCGGCCACGCCTTGCAGGCGCGGGCGGCGGCAACGGCGTCGCGGATGTCCTTGCGGCTGCCGAGACCGACTTCGCCGGCGAGCTTGCCCTTGGCAGTGGCTATCGCCAGCGAATAATTGCCGTCGGGCCGCACCTGCTTGCCGCCGATGAACAGCTTTGCGGTACGATCGATGGCGCCGCCATCCGATTGCTCGACCGGCTGCGCCGAAGACGCCGTCGGCTTGATCACGGGACCAAGCGGCAGTTTCACCGACAGATATTCGAACATGCCCTCGCGGCCGCCTTCACGGCCAAAACCGCTTTCGCGGTAGCCGCCGAAGCCGCAGGCTGCATCGAACATGTTGGTGCCGTTGACCCAGACGACGCCGGCCTTCAGCTGCGGCGCGACATGCAGCGCGAGATTGATGTTTTCGCTCCACACCGAGGCGGCCAGCCCATAGCGCGTGTTGTTGGCAAGCTCGATCGCTTCCTCGGTGTTGCGGAAGGTCATGGTGGCCAGAACCGGACCGAACACCTCTTCCTGCGCCAATATATTTGCCGGCGAAACACCGGTGGCGAGCGTCGGCAGGTGGTAGTAGCCGGAAGACGGCAGCACCGCGTCGGGCTGCCAGCAGACGGCGCCCTGTCTGGCGCCTTCGGCGACCAGGCCCTTGACGCGGTCGAGCTGTGTGGCGTCGACCAGCGGTCCGATATCGGTGTTCTTGTCGAGCGGGCTGCCGACGCGAAGCCGGCTCATCCTGACCTTGACCTTTGCGATCAACGCGTCGGCAATGCCTTCCTGCACCAGAAGCCGCGAGCCTGCGCAGCAGACCTGGCCCTGGTTGAACCAGATGCCGTCGACCAGTCCTTCGACGGCGCTGTCGAGATCGGCGTCCTCGAAGACGATGAAGGCCGATTTGCCGCCAAGCTCCAATGACAGCTTCTTGCCCGATCCAGCCGTGGCTTTCCTGATGATCTTGCCGACCTCCGAAGAGCCGGTGAAGGCGATCTTCTGGATGCCGGGATGGTTGACGATGGCGACGCCCGCTTCCGGCCCGCCCTGGACGATGTTGACGACGCCCTTGGGCACGCCGGCACGCTCGCAGATCTCGGCAAACAGGATGGCGGTGAGCGGCGTGAACTCGGCCGGCTTCAGCACCACCGTGCAGCCGGCGGCGAGCGCCGGCGCAATCTTCCAGGCCAGCATCAGCAGCGGGAAATTCCATGGGATGATCTGGCCGACGACGCCGACACCCTTGTGGCCTGGGAAATCCTTGTCCAGCGCCTGTGCCCAGCCGGCATGATGGATGAAATGGCGGATGGCCAGCGGCACGTCGATGTCGCGGCTTTCGCGGATCGGCTTGCCGTTGTCGATTGACTCAAGCACTGCGAACAGGCGCTGATGACGCTGCATCGCGCGGCCAATGGCGTAAAGCACTTTTGCGCGCTGGTAGCCCGAGGATGCCGACCATTTCGGTAAGGCCCTGGTGGCTGCGGCGACGGCTGCGTCGATATCGGCGGCGCCGGCATCGGAGATCTTGGCCAGCAGCTTGCCGGATGAGGGTTCGCTGGTCTCGAAGGTCTTGCCGCCGCCTGCTGCCTTCCAGCCGCCGTCGATGAACAGCGCCTTGCCGAAATCGCGTCCGGCAAGCCAGGCATCGGCCTCGGTGCGGGCTTCCGGCGCCGGGCCGTATTCCATGGCGTGATAGCGTTCGAGAATGTTCATGACGCGCTCCAGATAATCGTCTTGGCAGGCGCTCTGTGGCGCCCCCCTCTGTCCTGCCGGACATCTCCCCCACAAGGAGGGAGATTAGCCTTCGCGCCTGTCGGCTCTGAAACGTCGACAATTGGCGAAATCGCCGACGTTAGCCAATCTCTCCCCAATCGGGGGAGATGTCCGGCAGGACAGAGGGAGGCGCGAAGGAACTCGACGTTCAAGGCCTTCTCCGCCTCACGCCATCGCGTGGCGGTGATTGGCCGAATAATGCCCGGTCAGATGGTGCTCGAGCTGGCGCTCGATGTCGGTGAGCAGGCTCGAGGCGCCGAAGCGGAACAGGTCTGGCTCCAGCCATGGCCGGCCGAGCTCCTCCTTCATCAGCACCAGCCAGTCGAGCGAAGCCTTGGCTGTAGAGATGCCGCCGGCCGGCTTGAAGCCGATGAGAAAGCCGGTCTCCTCGAAATAGGCTCGGATGGCGCGCACCATGGCGAGGCCGACGGGCAGCGTGGCGTTGACGCTTTCCTTGCCGGTCGAGGTCTTGATGAAATCGGCGCCCGCCATCATCGCCACCATCGAGGCCAGCATGACATTTCGCAGCGTGGCGAGGTCGCCGGTGCCGAGGATAACCTTGAGATGCGCATCACCGCAGGCTTCGCGCATCGAGACGATCTCGTTGTAGAGCTCCTGCCATTTGGCGCCGAAGACGAGGCCGCGCGGGATGACGACGTCGATCTCGTCGGCGCCGTCGCGCACCGAAGCCTCGATCTCCTGCAGGCGGGTCGACAGCGGCGCAAGGCCGTGCGGGAAAGCGGTGGAAACGGCGGCGACATGGATGCCGGTGCCGCGCACGGCATCAACAGCCGTCGCGACGAATGGATAATAGACGCAGACCGCCGCCGGGCGGATTTTTTCGCCCTCGATGCCAAGCCCCTCGACGATGTCGCGGCGGAACGGGTTGATCGCCTTGGCGCACAGGCGGCGGACGCGCTCTTCGGTGTCGTTGGAATTCAGCGTCGTCAAATCCATGCAGGAGACGGCGCGCAGCAGCCATGCCGCCTGGTTGTCGGCCTTGATCGAACGACGCTTGGTCAGGCTGGCGACGCGGCGCTCCAGCGCCGAGCGATTGACCGAGCGCACCGATTCCATGAAGCCGAGATCGAGCCGCATGCCGGTGTTGCGGGCGATGCCATGCGATTGCGGAACGGGCGTGTTGGCTGCGGCACGCGCCGGCAGCGGCGTGACCTTGGACCCGCCGAGATCGGCTTCGCGGATTGTGCTGCTCATCTCCTGCCCTTTCGCTCGACGATTTTACGTCGTGGTGCGTGTCGTTGCTCCCGGACCGCATGGCGGCTTTAGGCGACGCACACCGAAGATAGCCCGTGAAGCATCGCTTCACGAGTCCTTCAAGCGGTCATAGCGGAAAAAGGCGGCGAAAGCAGCTGAATTTTGACCGCATGGTCAAAATTCCAATCGAGAAGCAGGCGCCGAGGCGCCTGCTGATGTCAGCCGACGAAAGCGCGCTCGACGACGAAGGTCGAGGGATGGCTGAGCGAGCCCTCATGGAAGCCGAGGCTTTCGGCCATTTCCTTGACGTCCTTCAGCATATGCATCGAGCCGCAGATCATGATGCGGTCCGTCTCCGGATTGAGCTTCTCGATGCCGAGGTCGGCGTAGAACTTGCCCGAGCCGATCAGCGCCGTGATGCGGCCCATGCACGCCGATTCTTCGCGGGTCGTCGAATTGTAGAGGGTGACGCGGCCGCCGGTCAGTTCGCCGATCAGGGGATCGTTCTCGAGCGCGGCCACCAGTTCCTGGCCATAGGTCAGTTCGGCATTGTCGCGGCAGGTGTGGGTCAGGATGACCTGATCGAATTTTTCGTAGGTATCGGGGTCGCGCAGAAGGCTGGCGAAGGGCGCAATGCCGGTGCCGGTCGAGATCATGAACAGGCGCTTTGCCGGGGTCAGCGCGTCGACAACCAGCGTGCCGGTCGACTTCTGGCGCATGATGACGGTGTCGCCGACCTGGATCTTCTGCAGTTCGGAGGTCAGCGGACCATCCGGCACCTTGATCGAGAAGAATTCCAGCTCCTCGTCCCAGGCCGGGCTGGCGACCGAATAGGCGCGGTACACCGGCTTTTCGGCATTGGGCAGACCGATCATTACGAACTCGCCGGAGCGGAAGCGCAACGACTGCGGGCGGGTGATGCGGAACGAGAACAGGCGGTCGGTGTAATGCTTCACCGAGACGACGGTTTCGGCATAGACATTGGCCGGAATCGGAAACTGCAGCGGACGGGCGCCGGCTGTGTTGAGTGCGGATGTGGTGTTCATCAATCCAACTCTGTCTTGCCCACGCCTGTGCGGGCGCCAAACCGTTTCCTGCGCGCCCAGACCATTCAGGTCCCGGCGAGCCGTTCACACACTCCAAAGCAGTGAGCTCTTGTGTCCCAAATTTATTAGTATACAAACGATATTTGTGTCAAGATACCACGCTAAAACAGCTTTCCAAACTGCGGCATATTCGTAGTTCCGCCATTTCGGATTTCGACAATGAAAGAGAATTTTTCGGTGCAACAACCGGATTCCCTGGGTCACGTCGTTGCCGGCATCGATGTTGGCGGAACCTTCACCGACCTCATTTTGATCGACGGCAAAGATGGCGGAAAGGTGCATATCGCCAAGACGCCGACCACCGTCGACAACCAGGCGTTCGGCGTGGTTTCAGCGCTGGGCGCCACCGGCTTTGCCATAGACGGCATCGACCTCATCGTGCATGGCACGACCACCACCACCAATGCGGTGCTGGAACGCCGGCTGGCGAAAACCGGCATGATCACCACACGCGGTTTTCGCGACGTGATCGAGCTTGGCCGCCGCACACGGCCGCAGCCCTATGGCATGACCGGAAGCTTCGTTCCGATCATCCCGCGTGATCTCAGGCTGGAAGTTTCGGAGCGCGTCGAGGCGTCGGGCGCGGTGCGCACGGCGCTCGACGAGGCCGAGATGCGCGACGCCGTGAAGACGCTGATCGCGGCCGGCTGCGAGTCCCTCGTCATCCATTTCCTGCATTCCTACGCCAATCCTGGACATGAGCGGCGCGCGGCCGAAATCGCCGCCGAGCTTTGGCCGAACGGCTACATCACGACTGGCCATGCGCTGCTGTCGGAAGCCCGCGAATTCGAGCGCGGCGTTACCGCCGCGGTCAACGCCTCGGTGCAGCCGATCCTCGAGCGTTATGTCGAGCGGCTGCGCAAGGAATTGGCCGCCAAGGGCTATGCCCGCGACTTCCTGATCATGAACGGCAATGGCGGCATGATCTCGGCCCGTTTCGTCACGCGCGAGTCGGCCAAGACCGTGATGTCCGGCCCGGCCTCCGGCGTCATCGCCGCCGCCTATACGGGCAAGCGCGCCGGCTTTGAAAACCTCGTCACCTACGACATGGGCGGCACCTCGACCGATGTGGCGCTGATCCGCAACGCCGAGCCGGCGGTCTCCAACGAGATCGAGATCGAATATGCGATGCCGATCCATGTGCCGATGGTGGCGGTGCATACGGTCGGCGCCGGCGGCGGCTCGATCGCGCGCGTTGATGCGGCCGGCCTGATCCAGATCGGCCCGGAAAGTGCCGGCGCCAATCCCGGTCCGATCTGCTACGGCCGCGGCGGCTTGGAGCCGACCATCACCGATGCCAATCTGGTGCTGGGACGGCTGGCGCCGAAAAAACTGCTGGCGGTCGAAAATCCGGTCACCGTCGAGCGCGTCACCGGCATTTTCGAGAACAGAATAGGCAAGGCCACCGGCCTCTCCGGCGTCGAGGCGGCGGGTGCAATCCTGCGGCTCGGCAACATGAAAATGGCCGGCGCCATCCGCATGGTCTCGGTGTCGCGCGGCCATGATCCGCGCGATTTCGCGCTGTTCGCCTTCGGTGGCGCCGGGCCGCTGCATGCCTCCGCCCTGGCGCGCGAACTCGGCCTGCCCCGTGTGCTGGTGCCGGCGCGTCCGGGCATCACCAATGCGCTCGGCTGCGTCGTGGCCGATCTGCGCCATGACTTCGTCAACACCATCAACCAGCCGGTCGCCGTGCTCGATGAAGCCAGGCTTCGCGAGGTGCTGGAACGTCACCGCGGGGAAGGCGAGGAACTGATCGGCAAGGAAGCGGTGAAGCCGGAAACGATCCGCGTCACGCACTCTGCCGACATGCAGTTCGTCGGCCAAACCCACATCATCAACGTGGCGCTGCCGTCTTCATCGGTGACAAGGCAAGAGTTGCAGGCGCTGTTCGAAAAAGCCTATTTCGCCCGCTTCAAGGTCGAGTTGCCGGAGATCCGCGCCAATCTGGTCAACCTCAACACGTCGGTGACGGGCGTGCGGCCGGCGATCGACCTGTCACGGCTGATCGACCCGGCCGGACGTACAAAGACGCTAGACGAGGCGCTGCGCGAAACAAGGCCTGTCTGGTACGCAGGGCGCTGGCACGATACGCCGATATACGCACGCGAAAAGTTGCCGCCCGATGCCGTCATCGAAGGGCCGGCGATCCTCGAACAGATGGACGCCACCACCGTGCTCGAACCCGGCGACCGCGCAAGATCGGACGCCGACGGCAACATCATCATCGATATCGGCGAGGCCTGAGATGCAAAAGCTCGACGCCATCACGCTTTCGGTCCTGCAGGCAGCCTTGCAGCAGGTCTGCGACGAGATGGATCTTACTTTCTCCCGCGCTGCCTTCTCGCCTGTCATCGCCGAAGCAAATGACCGCTCCGACGGCATCTACTCCGCCGTCGACGGCTCGTTGATCGCACAAGGCAGCCAGGGCCTGCCGGTGTTCGTCGGCGTCATGCAGTATTCGACCAGGACTGTGATCGAGATGATCGCCAACGGCCGCTGCCTGCCGCCTGAGCCGGGCGACATCTATATCGTCAACGATCCTTATCTCGGCGGCACACATCTCATGGACGTGCGCTTCGCCATGCCGGCCTACCGCGACGGCAAGATATTTTGCTGGCTATCGAATACCGGCCACTGGCCCGATATCGGTGGCTCGGTGCCGGGCGGCTTCTCCGCCTCCGCCACAGCCGTCGAGCAGGAAGGCCTGCGGCTGCCGCCGGTCAAGCTGTTCAAGAAGGGCGTGCTCGACACCGAAATCTACGCCATCATCTGCTCCAACATCCGCGTCGCCGACCAGCGCATCGGCGATATAAGAGCGCAGGCCGCAGCACTGCTGATCGGTCAGGACCGGCTCAATGGAATCCTCGATCGTTACGGCGACGAAACTGTCGTCGGGGCGATCGCCGAACTGCGTCGCCGCGCCGCCGAGCAGATGCGCGCCAACATCTCCGCCATTCCCGACGGCACATACAGTTCGAAGGCCTTTGTCGACTCGGACGGCGTGGTCAACGAACCGCTGACCATCGCGCTCGCCGTCGAGAAGCAGGGCGACACGCTGACCTTCGATTTTACCGGCTCGTCAAAACCATGCGCGGGGCCGATGAACAGCGTGCTGGCGACGACATTGTCGTCGGTCTATCTCGCCATGCGCCATATTTTCCCTGATGTGCCGATCAGCGCCGGCGCTTTCGAGCCCCTGATCGTCAAGCGGCCGGAAGGCACGTTCCTCGACGCCAAATACCCGCGTCCCGTCTCCGGCTGTGCGGCTGAAGTCTCGCAGCGCATCGCCGAGGCGGTGTTCGCGGCGATGGTGCAGGCGCTGCCGGAAAAGGTGACGGCCGCGCCCGCCGGCTCCAGCGGCAATTTCGCGCTGGGCGGCAACGATCCGGCGCGCGGCCGCGACTATGTGATGTATCAGATCTCCGGCGGCGGCTATGGCGGCAATTCAGGCCATGACGGCCTGACCAATGGCTGCTCGACCATCGGCATTTCCAAATCGCCGCCGGTCGAGATCATGGAGCAGGCGTTTCCTGTGCTCTACCGCCACTATGCCTTGCGCGAAGGCTCGGGCGGCGCCGGCAAGCAGCGCGGCGGCTTCGGCCTCGCCTATGAGGTCGAGATCTTGCGAGGCGAAGCGCGCGCGTCCTTCGTCATGGACCATGGCCGTTTCGGCCCGCAGGGCGCGCTCGGCGGCAAGGACGGCGCGGTGAACACGGTGACCGTGTTCCGCGACGGCGAGGCACATGTGCCGCCGCATCTGTCCAAGGAACAGGACATCGCGCTCAAGGCCGGCGACCGCGTGAGGGTCGGCACGCCCGGGGGCGGCGGCTATGGTGATCCGCGTGAGCGCGACCCGAAACTGGTCGCCGAAGACATCAGGCTTGGTTACTACACCGTTGAACAAGCCAAAGAGCTGTTCGGAACCTGACAGCCGACAGGCCCGAGCCGCGTCAGGTTTGCAGCTTGGCCTTCAGCGCATCGGCGAATTTTTGCGCGATCTTCTTGAAGCCGGCGGGATCGGGATGCAGTTCGTTGGCCCAGTCGGCCACCTTCAACGTTCCCTGCGTGTCGACCAGATGGAAATTGTTGTTGGGATCGTCGGCCAGGCGCTTCACCACATCGCGGAACGCCGCCAGCGCGTCGTGAACGATGACCGTGCCCTTGGCGACCGTCCAGTTGCAGAAATCGAGCGACGGTTTCAGCCACGGGCCGACACAGGACGGATGCGCTCCGTTCGGGATCGGAAAATCATAGCAATGGCCAAAGATCGGCACGCCTGGCGCGACGCGGTCGCGCAGCGCGAACAAATCGAGATAGCAGGCCTCGACCATGCCGAGCGCCTTGGTGAAGCGGTTCTTGTTCAGCCCGGGGGCGTGGCCGTCATTGAAGTCGAGGAAGATGCAGAACTGGTCGCCGGCAATGTCGTTGCCACCGGCAGAGAACAGGATGGCATCGGGCTTGCCGTCCAGCCAGTTGGCCTTGTTGCGCAGGGCGGCGATCATGCGCTGCTGCTTGGGCAGCGACATCTCGTCGGTCGCCGCATCGCCATGATGGGCAAGGTTGAGGATGGTCGGCGGCATCGAGCCGATGCGGCGCAGCTGCGCGATCACGTCGGTGTCGACGAACGGAAAGCCGTTGCCGGTGAGCGGATAGTCGAACCAGGAATCGCCCTGCGCCAGCATCACCAGCGGCCGGTTGGCGACGGCCGCCTCGAGATTGCCGGCGCTTTCCCTTGCGGTTTCGAGCCGCTCGATGTTGGCCTGGTGAACCTTGATGCGCTTGGCGATGTCGTCGTCTATGCGCCGCTGCGCGGCTTCCTGCACGAATTCCTGCTGGTCCATCCCCAGGTCCCTCCCACGACCGTCTACTTCGAGCTGAACATGCGCCCATGTCCATGATCGGTCTGTAATTTAGATCACAGTAAGATTCCTGGGGAAGGACGGCTTGCCGCGCCGTGATCGCCGCAGAGCATGTCGTTTCCGTCTCCGTGGGGCCTGCAAAAGACCATAGACTTCTATCCTTGTTTTCGCGCAATTCCGGACGGGAAACCGCCAACACCTTCCCTGGAATTGCTTAGTCAACGGAGATCAGGAACATGCGTCTTTTCGGTCGTTTCGTGCTTGCCGCTTCCGCCGCCCTGCTGCTTGGGACCGGTGCTGCCTCCGCCGAGAAACTCAGGATCGGGACCGAGGGCGCCTATCCGCCTTTCAACTATGCCAATTCGGACGGCACGCTGGGCGGCTTCGACATCGACCTCGGCAAGGCGCTGTGTGCCGAGATGAAGGCCGAGTGCGAATTCTCCGTACAGGATTTCGATGGTTCCATTCCGGCGCTGCAGGCCGGCAAGTTCGACGCCATCATCAACATCACCATCACGCCGGAACGGGCCGAGAAGGTCGAGTTCACCCACAAATATTACCAGACGCCGCCGGCCATCGCCGTGCCGAAGGATTCGACCATCGCCGGCACATCGCCGGACGATCTGAAGGGCAAGGTGCTGGGCGTGCAGAGCGCAACCATCCACCAGAATTTCGCCGAGCAGAAATACTCCGGCTCGACCGTGAAAGCCTATCCGACGGGCGACGACGCCCGCACCGACATGGCCAATGGCCGGCTCGACGCGATGATGGACGGCTCGATCATCCTGACCGAATGGCTGAAGAAGCCCGATGGCGCCTGCTGCAAATTGCTCGGCACGCTGACCGCCGATCCGGCCATTCACGGCCCCGGCGTCGGCATCGCCCTGCAAAAGGGCAACAAGGAACTTGCCGACAAGTTCAATGCCGCAATCGAGGCGCTGCGCGCCAACGGCAAGTACAAGGAAATCAACGACAAGTACTTCGCCTTCGACGTCTACGGGGGTTAATCCCTCAGCCAACCCGACCTCGGCAGCGCCACCCGGCGCTGCCGTTTTCATGCAGGACGGAGAAGTTTCGTGGTTGAGCGGCGCTCCCCTTTCTACAACAGCATCGTCGGCCTGGGCGCGACGATGGGCCGGGTCGGCGGCGAGTTCGTCTCGGCCAAAACTTATTCCGGCATCGCCGACGAGCACCTGAACACGCGCAAAAATGTCGGCGTGCAGGATCTCAGCACCATGGGCAAGATGGACATCAAGGGGCCGGAAGCCGAGGCGCTGGTCAACCACGTCATCGTCAACGATGCCGCCGCGATGAAGCCCGGCCAGGTGCGCTATTCCACCGTCTGCCGCGACGATGGCGGCATCATGGACGACCTCACCGTGTTTCGGCTGGCATCAGAGCATTTCATGCTGGTGACCGGCTCGGTCAACCGACTGAAGATGCTGCCCTGGCTGCAGCATCATGCTGAAGCGCGAAAGGCCTATGTCACCGACATTACGGCGGCCGTCGCCTTTCCGACGATACAGGGGCCGCGTTCACGCGAGCTGCTGAAAGCACTGGTTTCGGATGCCGATCTCGATGAGTTGAAACGCTGGGCGTTCACTTCAGGGCGCGTCGGCGAGACCAAAGTCCTGATCTCACGCACCGGGGTGACCGGCGAGCTCGGCTTCGAACTGTTCGTGCCGGCGGACGAGGCCACTTCCGTCTGGGACGCGCTGATGCGGACCGGTAGCGATTTCGGCCTGAAGCCATACGGCGCGCTGGCCATGTTCACGCTCGGGCTGGAAAAGGCCTATCCGGCGCATGGCATCGACATGGACGAGAGCCGTACGCCCTTCCATGTCGGGCTCGATCGCTGGATCAAGTTCGACAAGGGCGAGTTCATCGGCCGCGAGGCATTGCTCACAATTCGCGGCAAGGGGCTCGACGAACGCTGGACCGGGCTGATTCTCGACGGTGACAAGCCGGCCGCGACGGATGCCAGGGTTTTCGCCGACGGCGAGGATGCCGGCGTCGTCACCTACAGCGATCACGGCTATTCCTTAGGCAAAGTTCTGGCGACGGCGCATTTGCGGCTGCCGTTCACCGCCATCGGAACCGAGCTCAGCATCGACATCGACGGCAAGCCGACACGGGCGGTGGTGGCGCCGATGCCGTTCTTCGATCCCGAAGGCGCGAGGCTGCGCGCCTGATTGCTCAGGCCAACTTTGCCAGCAGCCGCATAAAGGTGGCCGCTTCCTTGGCGGTCAGCGGCGCCAGCGTTTCCTGGGTGATGGCGCGGGCCAACGGGATCAGCCGTTCGATCGCCTCGCGTCCCTCTGGCGTGAGGTTGACCAGCAGCCGCCTCTTGTCGACCTCGTGCTTGGTCAGGTCTACTAGGCCTCGCGCCTTCAGCCGGTCGATGACGCCCTTGACCGTCGCCGCATCCATGGCGATCAGCGTGCCCAACTGGTTCTGCGAGGTCTCGCCGACATCGTGCAGCTTGGCAAGTGCAGCGAATTGCGGCGGCGTCAGGTCGCTGATCTGGGCGGCAAAGATCGAGACATGGCGCTGATGCGCCTTGCGCAGGATGAAGCCGACCTGCTCCTGCAGGCGGTAGTCATGTTCGTCGGGCTCTTCGGCCTCGACCAGTTTCAGCAGATTGTCCCCGCCGCTCATCGCAAGCCATCCCAGACCTTGATGTCGCCTGCAGCCAGGCCGCCCATGCGGTCATGCACGCGCGGGCCGCAGCTCATGGCGAGGCAAAACAGGATTTCGTTGGCACGCGGCCCGTCGCTGAGGCCGACCTCCATGGCGTCGAAATGGCTGCGGACATAGGCGGCGTTGGTGTGGCCGAGCGGCACGTCAAGCCGCGAGCCGAAGGCGCCGACCTTGGTTGCCGACGGCACGATCGCCTTGGCGTCGCCCAGCCGCTCGCGCATGGCGTAGCCGCCAGGAACGTGCCACAGCGCGCCGTGCTCCAGCTCCCCCGACGAGCCGACAATGGTGCCCTTGCCGTAGGCGTCGATCTGCTTGATGTCGCCGCCCAATGCGGCAATGAGCTTGTCGGTGAGCAGCAGGCCAAGCGGCTTCAGATCGTCCATGGCGCTCTGCAGTTCTTCGACGTAGCGGCCGGCGAACGGGTTCTTCACCAGCGCCACGGCCGCCGCGCGGCGGCGCGGCGCAGCTGCGACCGGGCCGCCATCGTGAAAAATCTCTTCGGTCAGAACCGCGATCTTGCGGATCGGAAACTCAGGCATGGGCAACTTCCTTCCCTGGATTTTTGTTGGGCGCGGCAAGCGCCATGGAACCACTGATGCGGGCTTCCCCACCTAGAAACAGCGCCGATGCGGCAATCAGGCCGCGCCGGCGAAAATCTTCGGCGACGGCAAGGCCATTGTCCAGCGCCCGCTCCACATCGCCACGCGCGAGCATGCCGACGGCTTGTGTCACCAGCCGCGCGCCGAGATCGCTGTCGGGCGCCAAGTCCTGCGCGGGAATGCGCTTGATGGCGGGATTGCCGGGCAGGTCGACGGCGTTGGCAATGAGTGTCGCGGCCGCATCGGCCTCGGCGCCGGTGTGCGCCAGCACGGTGACGGCGTCGGCAATGCCAAGCGAGAACGAACGGCCGCGCCAGCCGCTGGTGGCGACGCCGCGCACGCCGTCCGCCGAGCGAATGGTGAGGCGGTCGGCCATGCCGTTGCCGGTGCCGGCGATCGCCAGGTTCATCGACTGGCCCTTGCCGATATGGAGGGCGCTGTCGCCGCCATTGTTGACATAGGCCCGGTCGAGCTTGCGACCGGCAAGCAATGCCGAGAGCATTTCGTCGGCTACCGATCCGGCGACGGCGGCCATCGGCGTGATGAAGCATTCCGCCAAGGGCATGACGGCTGCTTCCATGCGCCGCGCCGTCGGGCCGGCGAAGGTGCGCGGCGCCAGGAAAAATGCCGGCAGCCGCAATTCGGGAAGCTCCTCGACCAACTCGATCAGGATCGTCTGGAAGCGCTCGATCGCCTGATCGTAGGCGGCACGACACTCAGCCGCCTCACCAAAGGCTTCGACGATCAGGTCGATCGGCCCGTGGTTGAGGTGCAGCCGCTTACCGTCCTGCAGCCAGTGGACTTGCGGGCCTTGCATCAAGAGGCCCCGTTCGAGCCGACGCGGCGCAATTGCGCGAGCGGCGGCCATGGGTTTTGAGCCTCGGCGGCTGAGCCGCGACGCGGGTTGAGATACTCGCCGCCTTTGGCAACGATATCCTCGACGCTTCGTATCTCGGCCTCGTAGCCGCCCAGCCGGACATAGTCGTCGCGACGCAGCGTGAATTCGATCGGCGCCACCAGTGCCGGGGTCGGGACATAACCGAACGCGCCTTCCGGCACGCGCATGACGTCGACCATCAGCGTGATGCCGCCGCCCGGCCAGACATAGACCGGCGCGCCGCCAACGGTAACATAGGTCTTCAAGCCCTGCACCGAGCGGGTGAGATTGACCGGGTTTTCGGTGACGCCGGCGCGCAGCGAACCGCCGGCGCCGCCGATGAACAGCACGGTGCAGAGCGCCGGCTCGCAATTGTCCTCGATCAGGCCGACCGATTTCTGCAGCCGCTCGGGGAACGGTTTTTCAACCGGCTTCAACTCGTCGTCGAGTTCGTAATAGGCGAACTGCTCGCCGGTGGTCGACACCATCAGCAGCGACAGGCCGGGGCGGGCGCCCTTCTTGGCGTTCCATCCGCCGAGGATCGACAGCGGGTCGGAAATCGAGGTGCCGCCCCAGCCAAGGCCGGGCTCGGAGACCTTGAAATAGCGGCCCGGCGTCGAGCGGCGGCCGATGATCTTGATGCCGGTGTCCTGCCAGCCCAGCACCTTGCCGGCCTGATGCTCGGAGACAACGCCGGTGATATGGTCGTCGACCACCACCACCTCGTCGACTAGGCCGCGCCATTGCGTGGCGAACATGCCGATCGTGGCCGAGCCGCAGCCGACCCGCATACGGTGTTCCTGCTTGCCGTCGATGACAGGTGGTTTGCCGGCTTCGACGATGATGGTGGCGCCGCCATCGATGGTCAGTTCGACCGGCTTGCGATTGCACAGACTGAGCATCGCGTCACAGGTTGCCCGGCCTTCGGCCTTGGAGCCGCCGGTCAGATGATGCACGCCGCCCAGCGACAGCATCTGCGAGCCATACTCGCCTGTCGTGACGTGGCCGATCGGCTCGCCTTGCGCGCGCACGATTGCCGTTTCGGGACCGAGATGGCGGTCGGTGTCGATCTTCACCTTGACGCCGCAGTACGAAAAAATGCCTTCGGTGACCACGGTCACCAGATCGACGCCCTCGACCTCCTGGCTGACGATGAAGGGGGCCGGCTTGTAGTCGGGATAGGTGGTGCCGGCGCCGATCGCAGTGACGAAGCGGCGGCCGGTGTTGACCAGTTCGCCGTCCCATTGCTCGCCCTCGGCGGTGAAGGGCACGACCGCGGCGCCACTCTCTGCCGCATGGTCGAGGATGGTCAGCGGGTCCATACGCACGATGCGGCCACCGACATTGCCGTAGCGGTCGCAGGCGCCGGTGCGGCCATCGGCGATGTAGCACATCACCGGACAGGCATCGCAGCGGATCTTTTCCGCCACCAGCTTTTCGCCCGGATCGTGGGTTTCGAAGCGTTCGGCAAGCTCGCTCATCGGCGTGCCTCCTTGTCGCGGATGCCATCTTGTTCGCGGATGGCGGCGCGGATGCGCGTCGGCGTCGCCGGAACCTTGGTGATGAGAACGCCGGTGGCGTGGCGTATGGCGTTGAGGATGGCGGGTGCGGTCGGGATCAGCACATGCTCGCCCAGGCCCTTGGCGCCGAACGGTCCCTCCGGATCGGGAACCTCGATCAATATGTGCTCGATCTCAGGCACATCGCCGATGGTCGGGATGAGATAGTCGTGCAAATTCTCGGTGCGACCGGGGATGTATTCCTCCATCAGCGCCATGCCGATGCCTTGCGCGATGCCGCCTTCGATCTGGCCTTCGACCAGCAGCGGGTTGATAGCCTTGCCGACATCGTGCGCGGCGGTGATTTTCAAGAGCTTCACCGTGCCGAGCTTGAGGTCGACCTCGAGTTCGGCGATCTGCGCGCCATAGCCGTAGACGGCGTAAGGCTTGCCCTGGCCCTTGGCATCGAGCGGCAGCGTCGGCGGATCGTAGGTCTCCTCGGCGCGGAAGACGTAGCCGTCCGCATCGACATCCAGGGCGGGGAGATCGATGCGCCGAGTGGCTTCGCCCTCACGAATGACGATCGCCGGGCCGTCCAATTGCAGGGCCGCGTTCTCCGAGACATTGGCAAAGCGCAGGATCTTTTCGCGCAAGGCGCGGCCGGCTTTTTCGGCCGCCTTGCCGGTGACAAAAGTCTGGCGCGAGGCCGATGTTTTGCCGGCGTCCGGGCTGATCGCGGTGTCGGCGCTTCTCAGCTTGAATTTTTCCAGCGGCAGGCCAAGTGCGTCGGCGCAGATCTGGGCAATGACGGTGTTGGAGCCCTGGCCGATATCGACGGCGCCCTGATGCAGGATGACCTCCCCCTCTGGCGAGATACCGACCCTTATGGTCGACGGATTGGGCAGCGAGGTGTTGCCGCAGCCATACCAGCAGGACGCGATGCCGACGCCGCGCTTTTTGCTCGTATTGGCATTGTTGAATGTATCTGCGTCGGCCGTCGCGCGAGCCCAATGCGGCCGCAAGGAGTCGAGGCACTCGAATATGCCGACGCCCGACTCCAGTCGCTGTCCGGTAACCGTTTCGGATCCGTTCCGAAGGCAGTTCTTCAGCCGAAAATCGAGCCGGTCCATGCCAAGCTTGCCGGCGAGCTCATCATAGAGCGTCTCCTGCATGATCGTCGCCTGCGGCACGCCGAAGCCACGGAAGGCGCCGGAAATCGGCCCGTGGGTGTGGATGGCGCGGCCTTCGGCGCGGTAGTTCGGCGTCGCATAGGGACCGGAGGCATGCACCGGCACGCGGTTGGCGACGGTCGGGCCCCAGCTGGCATAGGCGCCGGTGTTGAAATCGCCTGTGAAGACCATGCCGGTGACATGGCCCTCGGCATCTACGCCGATGGTCGCCTTCATCTCGGCGGGATGTCGCTTGGTGGTCGACATCATCGATTCGGTGCGGGTGTAGGCAAGCGCCGCCGGCCGGCCGGTCTTCAGCGCCACAAGGCCGATGAGCGGCTGCAGTGAAACGTCCAGTTTCGAGCCGAAGCCGCCGCCGGTCGCGGCCGGCACGATGCGCACCTTGTCGACGGCAAGACCGAGCACCTTCGCCGTTTCGTCGCGGTCCATATAGGGGGCCTGGGTGCAGGCGACGACGACCAGCGTGTCGTCGTCCATGTAGGCATGGCCGGCTTCCGGCTCGATGTAGGCGTGCTCGACATAGGAGGTGTCGATGGCACCGGACACTGTGAAGGCAGCCTCGCCAAGCGCCGCCTCGGGGTCGCCGCGCTCGACAAAGCCCTTGGTCAACAAATTGGCCGGGCGGTTCGCGTGGATGAGCGCCGCCCCTTCTGCCTCCGCGTCGCCGGGCTGCAGAAAATGCGGCAGCTCGGTCCAGCGGACCGGGAAATCCTGGAGGTCGAGATCGAGCATGGCCTCGCGCTCGCCGGCGACCAGCGCCACTGCCTCGCCGCGCAGCCGCGCAAAGCCTTCGGCCAGCGCCGGCTGGTCGGCAAACGGACCGATGACGCCGAAACAGTTTTTTCCCGGAATGTCGGCGGCGGTGAAGACGCCGACGATGCCGGGATGCGACTTCACCCAGCCCTCCAGGTCGCCGAAGGCGAAGCCGGCATGATAATGCGGCGAGCGGACCACCAGCACGGCCAGCGCATCGGCGGGAAAGGCATCGGCGCCGAATTTTTCAGCGCCGGTGACTTTTGGCACGCCGTCGAGCCGGACCGGGGAGGCGCCTACAGCATTCCCTGTGGTTGGCATTCTACGTTCAAAGTTGAATTCCAACGAATGACGTTGGCGCTGCCCCTCACCCTTACCCTCTCCCCGTGAAGAACGGGGAGCGGGGAGCGTCGGCGCTGGAGCACTTCCCTTCTCCCCGTCACTATACGGGGTGAAGGTGCCGGCAGGCGGATGAGGGGCAGCGCCGTCGGTCGACGTCTCGAACCGTCCCGCATCCATCACTGCCGCGATGATCTTTCTGTAGCCGGTGCAACGGCAGAGGATGCCGCCCAGCGCATCCTGCACCTCGGTCTCGGTCGGATTCGGCGTGCCATCCAGCAGCGCCGTTGCCGCGACCAGCAGCGCCGGCGTGCAGATGCCGCATTGCGCGGCGCCATGCGCCAGGAAAGACGCCTGCAGCGCCGAGAGAAGGCCATCGGCGAGGCCTTCGACGGTCGTTACGGACGTCCCGGCTGCGGAGGCCGCCGGCATCAGGCAGGCGCAGACGGCGTCGCCGTCGACCAGCACCGTGCAGGCGCCGCAATCGCCGGCATCGCAGCCGACCTTGGTGCCGGTCAGCTGCAATTCATCGCGCAACACCTGCGACAGCCGGCGCAACGGCGGCACATTGACCGAGACGGCGCCGCCATTGACCGCGAAGACGATGTCTACGCGCTCGGGGCCGAAACCCGGCACGAGATCAGGCAGGGCTTCAATCATCTCGGAGTGGCTCATGCCGCCACCATGCTGTTGTCGTTCGTCAGCCCGCAAGCCCCCAGCACGGCGCGGGCGACAAGCTCGCGCGCTGCGTCGAGCCGGTATTCGGCGCTGCCGCGCACGTCGGCAATCGGCGAGAGCTCGGCCATCGGCGCGGACAGGAGCGCATCGGCGAGTGCCGGGCCGACAGGCTTGCCCACCAGCACGGCTTCGACAGCGGCGAGCCGCCTGGCGACGGCCGAGCAGGACCCGACCGCGACAGCGGCTTCCATGACTATGCCACTCTCGGCAACGAGGCGCGCCGCCACCATGGCGATGGAGATGACGAGGTAGCGCCGCGCACCGAGCTTGACGAAGGCCGACGTGCCGGCAGAGGCCCGCTTCGTGATGCGGATGCCGGTGACCAGTTCGCCCGGCAGCAAAGCGGTGCGGCGGTTGCCGAGAATGAACTCCTGCAGCGGCAGATGACGCGTCGCGGCTGCAGAGCGCAGCTCGACCTCGGCGTCCAGCACCAGCAGTCCCGGAACGCCATCGGCGGCAGGCGAAGCATTGCAGAGATTGCCGGCGATCGAGGCGACATTCTGGATCTGCAGGGAGCCCACTTCGCGCGCGGCGTGCTTCAGCGCATCGAAAGCCGCCGGCAATGGATGGCGGACAAGGTCGGTCCAGGTGGTGCGGGCGCCCAAAACCCAATGGGTTTCGGTCTCGGCAATGCCGCGCAGCGAGACCAGGCCGTTAATATCGAGAACATTGTCGCGGAACGGTTTGGCGCCCTGCGCCGGATAGAAATCGGTGCCGCCGGCAAGCACGCGCCAGGCGCCCTCGCCCAGCAGAGCGAGCGCCTCGTCGAGCGTGGCGGGTTTCGCGTAACGGATCACCCTTTGCCTTCCAAAAAAATAGGCCTTCCCATTGGGGCCTTCAAAGGTGGGGACTTCCCGAACCCCGCCAGTGTCTGATCAGGCCAAATTCATTCGTATGCAAATGATATCAAGCTGGCGGAAATTGTCAAAGCCGGAGTTTAAGGGAACCCGGCCGCCATGCATTTGTTACGTCCGCGCACGATCCCCAAAAATCGGAATCGATTTTCGGAAAGGATCCTGCGCAAGGTAAAGTGCTACAGCGTCCTTTGCGCGTCCGAAGGGGACGCGCGGCGCTGTAGGAGGTTGACGCAGGCGGCCATCCGGTCAAGTTTCTGCATCCGGTCGCGTCAGCGGCGTATTTCACTCGATCCCCCGTTCGAGACGTAGAAGAGGAGAGGCGCCATGGCCGACGAAGCGCTTGTTGTCATTGACCTGCAAAACGACTTCTGCCCCGGCGGCGCGCTGGCGGTTGCCGGCGGCGACGAAATCGTGCCGCTGGTCAACGATCTGATCCGGCATGCCGAGCATGTCGTGCTGACGCAGGACTGGCACCCGGCCGGACATTCGAGCTTTGCCTCCAGCCATCCGGGGGCGCAGCCCTTCAGCGCAATCGAGATGCCCTATGGGCCGCAGACGCTGTGGCCGGACCATTGCATCCAGGGCAGCCTCGGCTCGGATTTTCACTCGGGGCTCGCCTGGACCAAGGCCGAGCTGGTGATCCGCAAGGGATTTCGCCCTGATATCGACAGCTACTCCGCCTTCTTCGAGAACGACCACAAGACGCCGACGGGGCTCGCCGGCTACCTCAAGGAGCGCAGCATCGACAGTGTGACCCTGGTTGGCCTGGCGACCGACTTCTGCGTTGCCTTTTCGGCCCTCGACGCGGTCAAGCAAGGCTTCAAGACGACGGTGCGGCTCGACGCGTGCCGCGGCATCGATCTAAACGGTTCGGTCGAGGCGATGCTGAAGAGGATGCGCGATGCCGGGGTGAAGCTCGAAGACCCGATCTCGGAGTGACTGGATCGTGACGCATCGAGGGGGCTGCACACAGTTGGGGAAGGCTTTCGCGGCAGGTGTACTCGCTTCCGCTGCGTCTCCGCAAATGGCCTTCGCGGCCGAGGCCCGCGGCCTGCCCGATGCTGCCATGTCGCTGTGGTGGGCGCTGCCTTTCGCCGGCCTGCTGCTCTCGATCGCCACCGGACCGCTGCTGTTCCACCATGTCTGGGAGCATCATTACGGCAAGATCGCCGCCGGCTGGGCAGCGCTGGCGATCATCCCCCTGATGGTTGCATTCGGCGTTCCGGTAGCCGGCGAAGCCGTGCTGCACACGCTGCTCACCGAATACATGTCGTTCATTATCCTGCTGTTCGCGCTCTACACCATTTCGGGCGGCATCCTTGTGGCCGGCAACATCCATGGCACGCCGCTGGTCAATGCCGGGCTGCTGCTCGTCGGGGCAATGCTGGCCTCGGTGATCGGCACCACCGGCGCCTCGATGATCCTGATCCGGCCGATGCTGCGCGCCAACGACAACCGGCAGTTCAACGCCCATGTCGTCATCTTCTTCATCTTCCTGGTGTCCAACATCGGCGGCTCGCTGACGCCCTTGGGCGACCCGCCATTGTTCGTCGGCTTCCTGCGCGGCGTCGACTTCTTCTGGACGACGGCGAACCTCTGGCGCGAGACGCTGTTTACCGGCGGCCTGGTGCTGCTTGTCTTCCTGGCCATCGACATCATGCTGCATCGCCGTGAAGGCGGCGCGCCGAAGATCAAGGATCCGACGCCGGATACGAAGGTGCGTCTGCGCGGCCTGGCCAATCTGCCGCTGCTGGCTGGCGTCATCGCCGCCATCCTGCTGTCGGCAGCGTGGAAGCCGGGCGTGAGCTTTTCAGTGCTGGGCGTCAGCCTCGAATTGCAGAACCTGGCGCGCGACGCCATCATCCTGGGGCTCGCCGGACTGTCGCTTGTCGTTTCCCTCAAGAGCCATCGCGAGGCGAACGGCTTCACCTGGGGCCCGATCGCGGAGGTGGCAAAACTGTTTGCCGGCATCTTCGTCTGCATCGTGCCGGTCATCGCCATCCTTCGCGCCGGCCATGACGGGGCGCTGGCGCCGCTGGTCGCGCTGGTGACGTCACCCACCGGCCAGCCCAATGATCTCGCCTATTTCTGGCTGACCGGCGGGCTGTCGTCCTTCCTCGACAATGCGCCGACCTATCTGGTGTTCTTCGAACTCGCAGGCGGCGACGCGCGGCACCTGATGACGGAGGCGGCCTCGACGCTGGCTGCCATTTCGGCCGGCGCGGTGTTCATGGGCGCCAACACCTATATCGGCAATGCCCCCAACTTCATGGTCTACGCCATCGCCCGGCATCGCGGCGTGAAAATGCCGGGCTTCTTCGGCTACATGGCGTGGTCGGGCGTGGTGCTGATCCCGATATTTCTGATTACAGGTTTTGTCTTCTTTGCGTGATGCGAAGGGCGCTGGGCCCTTACCTACCCCGTGTGGGGAGGTCGGACCGAAGGTCCGGGTGGGGGTCGGTGCCGCCCCCACCCGGCTGCTTCGCAGCCACTTGTCGGGGCGAGCCACGGGTCTCGCCCGTCCTTCGGACCCCCACAAGGGGGAGGGTAATCTTAGCCGACGCCCACATATCGGCGCACCGCCGACGGATCGGCGCGAAGCTGTTCGACATCCACCGTCTCGCGGTTACGGCCGTTTTCGATGAAGCAGACGCGGTCGGCGACGGACAGCACGGCGTCGACGCGCTGTTCGACCAGAATGGTGGAGACACCTAGCTCACGCAGCTTCACCACCGTCTCGCGGATCTTGGCGATCATCGACGGCATCAGCCCCTCCGTCGGCTCGTCTAGCAACAGCACCTGCGGCTCAAGGCAAAGCGCACGGGCCATGGCCAGCATCTGCTGCTCGCCGCCGGACAAAGTGCCGGAGCGCTGGCGCAGCCGCTGGCGCAGCAGCGGGAAGAGATCGAGCACGCTTTCGCGCGTCGCTCTGCCCTTGCCGCGCGCCATCAGACCGATCTCGATGTTTTCCGCCACCGTCATCTCGGCGAACAGCCGCCTGCCTTGCGGTACATAGGCGACGCCGGCCTTGGGCACCTCATGCGCCGGCAGGCCGGTCAACTCCTTGCCGGCGAGCCGGATCGAGCCGGCGCTCGACGGAACCAGCCCCATGATCGCTTTCAGCGCCGTCGTCTTGCCGGCGCCGTTGCGACCGAACAGGCACAGCACCTCGCCCTTGTTGAGCACGAGATCAAGCTCGTAGAGCACCTGGACCTCGCCATAGAAGCAATCGAGCCTGGAGATGGTCAACGCTTCAGTCTCGTGGGCCTCAGTCTTGGGGGCTTCGCTCATGGCGCCGTCCCCAGATAGGCTTCCTGCACCTGTGTGTTGGCGCGAACCTGTTCGGGCGTGCCTTCGGCCAGGATCCTGCCGGCGTTGAAGACGGTGATGCGGTCGGCCAGCTGCATGACGACCGGCATGTTGTGCTCGATCAGGAGCACGGTGGCGCTCTTGGCAATCTCGCGCACCAGTCCGATGAAATTGTCGATCTCGCTGTCGGCCAGCCCCTGCGTCGGCTCGTCGAGGATCAAAAGCCGCGGCTTAAGCGCCAGGCCCATCGCGACTTCCAGCAGGCGCTGGTGGCCGTAGGAAAGCTGGCCGGCCGGCATATGGGCGCGGCCGGCAAGTCCGGTGCGTTCCAGCGCGGCCATGACGCCGGTGCGCACCGCACCTTTCGAGCGGCCATCGGTCAGCGTGCGCTGCACCGGCAACGCGACATTATCGTAGGCAGAGAGGTTGGCGAAGACGCTGGTGATCTGGAAGGTGTAGGCGATGCCCCGGCGCACCCTGAGATAGGCCGGCTGGCTGGTGATGTCGGCGCCGTCGAAGACGATCATGCCGGACGATGGCTGAATGCGGCCGCTGACCAGGCTGACGAAGGTGGTTTTGCCGGCGCCATTGGGGCCGATGACGGCGCGGATCTCGCCCGGCATCAGCTGAAAATCGACACCATCGACGGCGCGCAGGCCGCCGAAACTGCGCGCCAGGCCTTTGGTGGTCAGCAACGGCATCATGGGAGCCACCCGAGCCAGCGCTGGCGGATGGTGCCCAGAATGCCTTTGGGGAAAAACAGCACCAGCAGGATGAGCGCAATACCGACGATCAGGAGATAGGCGGAGGTGTAGCCGCTGGCGGTGTCGATGACATAGTACATGAACACCGTGCCGAGCAGCGCGCCCAGCGTCGTGGCGGCGCCGCCGAGCAGCACCCAGAGCAGCGGCAGGATGGAATACTGCACCGAGGCAAAGCTCGAGCCGACATAGCCGAACAGCAGCGCATAGGCCGCACCCGAGGCGGCGCAGATGGTGCCGGAGACGACGACGGCGATCAGCTTGTTGGAGAAGGTGTCGTAGCCCAGCATTTTCGTGCGCTCCTCGTTCTCGCGCACCGCGACCAGCACGCGGCCATAGCGGGAGCGGACGATGGCGAGGGTGATCAGCAGCACGACCGAGAACAGCGCCAGCGCGCTCATGTAGCGCACGGTCGGGTTGGTTAGGTCGAGCGATGTCGCGCCGAAGGCCAGAACCCGCGCCGGCTGCGGCACGACCAGACCCTGGTCGCCGCCGGTCCAGGCGGCGAAATAGAGGATGACGAGGTAAAACACCTGCGCGAACATCATGGTGACGATCATGAAGGCGACGCCGGTGGTGCGCAGCGCCAGCAGGCCGATCACCAGTGCCAGCAGCGCGCCGCAGGCGATGCCGGCGAGGAAAGCCAAAGGCACGCTCCAGCCGAGATGGATGACCGCGAGACCAGCGCCATAGAGCCCGGCGGCGAAGAACATGGCGTGGCCGAGGCTGAGCAGGCCGACATAGCCGAACAGCATGTTGTAGCCCATGGCGAACACCGCCAGCACCATGATTCGGGCCAGCAGGCCATGATGGTAGTCGGGCAGGACGAAGCTCAGCGCAAACAGTAGCGCGATGACGCCGAGATGCAATGCATAGGCTTTTGCCGGCGAAGCTTCGCTCATCGCGACGCCTGCCCGAACAGGCCCTGCGGCCGGAATACCAGCACCATGGCCACCAGCAGCGTGGCGATGATCTTGGCCAAAGTCGGCGAAAAGAACACCGAGATGATGCCGTCGGACAGGCCGATCAGCACGGCGGCGACGACGGTGCCGCGCAGCGAGCCGAGGCCGCCGATGATGACGACGATGAAGGACAACAGCAGCGGGTCCTGTCCCATCAGATAATGCGCCTGACTGATCGGCACGATCAGCACGGCGGCGATGGCCGCCAGCATGGCGCCGAGCCCGAAGACGCCGGCATAGACGCGGTCGACCGGAATGCCGAAGGCCTGCGCCGTCTCGCTGTCATATTGGGTGGCGCGCATGATGAGGCCGATCTTGGTGCGCGTCAGCACCAGCCAGGTGGCGATGAGCAGAAGGGCCGAAGCGGCAATGATCGACAGCTTGTAGCCGGAATAGCCGAACCAGGGCAAAAGGATGCGGTAGCTGAAGGGCGGCTCCACCGGGCGGGCTTCCGGGCCATAGAAGCTCAACGCCAGCTGCTGGATGATGTAGAGCATGCCGATCGTGGCGACGATGGTGGCTTCCGGATTGTAATTGAGCCGGCGCAGCACAAGCCGCTCGGCGACCAGCGCAATGGCGCCGACAATCAGCGGCGCAATCACCAGCGCCGCCAGGAAGCCGAGCGTGGGATGGCCGGGTATCGCCGTCGAGATCGCCCAGGCCAGCACCGCGCCCAGCATGAAGAACTCGCCATGGGCGACGTTGACGACGCGCATGACGCCGAACACCAGCGACAGCCCAAGCGCCGTCAGCGCCAACACGGCGGAGGTGACAAGGCCTTCGAGGGCGGCGAGGAGGAGATGGGGTCCGAAATGCATTCAGGGCGCCCTTACCCTCCCCTTGTGGGGAGGGTGACCGCGCAGCGGTCGGGTGGGGGTTGGGCACGGGCCGTCGCGACCCCCACCCCGTCTCGCAAGCTTCGCAAAAGTGCGAAGCTTGCGTGCCGACCCTCCCCACAAGGGGGAGGGTAAGGCGCCTCACAGCGCCTGCGTCGTATAATCCCCTTCGGCCTCGTAAAGCCCGTCCTCGATCTTGGTCTTGTGGACGACATTCAGCTTGCCACCTTCGACCTTGGAGATGTTCTGGATGCCAAAACACTGGTGGATCTTGCCGTTGAAGGTCTTCGGCCCCTGCGGATGCTCCGGCCCTTCGGCGAATTCGGTCAGCGCCTCGGTCGCCTCGACCAGCTTGGCGCGGTCTTCCGGGCCCTTGTAGCCGGCGTCTTCCATCGCCTTCTTGACGACATAGAGCGTCTCCCAGCAGCCGAACATGTGGGCGGCGGTGGAGACGTCCTTGGGGTCGCCAACGGCAGCGCCATTTTCGTCGATGCCAACGGCGGCGCGGTAGGCTTTCTGCGCGGCCGAGTCATTGGCCTGGGCATAGCGCGGCGAGCCTTCCCAGAAATGGCTGCCGTCCAGGAATTCGAGGCCGGGGCTGTTGATGTCGGTGGCTTCGAGCGAATCGATGAAGCCGAACAGCTGCGGCCGGTTGGAGCCGTAGAACTCGCCGAGTTCCTTGACGAAGGTGAGCACGGCCGGGCCGACCATCACGTGGTAGATGACTTCGGTCTCGGCGGGTATCTGCGGGAAGTATTTCGTGAAAGACGACTCTGTCGGCGGGATGGCGATCTGGGCGATGACCTCGGCGCCTTGCGCCTTCAGCGCCGGCGGCAGGTAGTCGCGATGGTCGTAGCCGAAGGCGAAATCCGGGAAGATCTGCGTCACCTTCTTGCCGGCATTGGCCGCGATCCACGGCGCCATCGACTGGATCTGGCTCTTCACATCGGTGATGCCAGGCTGGAAGACGTAGCGGTTGAGCTTGGTCGAAGCGACGTGGTGGCCTTCGCTGACGACGAAATACGGGATCTTGTTTTCGCCGGCGGCCGGCGCCGAGCCGATCACCACATGCGAGAACAGCGTGCCGAAGACGATGTCGGTCTTGTGCTGGGTGGCGAACTTGCCGACCACCTCGGCGCCACGGCCGGGATCGGTGCCGTCATCCTCGATCACCAGTTCGACAGGTCGGCCATTGATGCCGCCGGCGTCGTTGATCGCCTTGACCGCGGCGGCACTGGTCTTTTCATACCAGCGGCCATAGGCGGCGCCGATGCCGGTGCGGTGCGACTGGAAGCCGATCTTGATTGGCGCCGAACTCTGCGCCTGGCTGTAGCGGACGAAGCCGGGCGCGAGCGTCAGCCCGGCGCCGGCGGCGAGACCTTTCAGCGCGGTGCGGCGGCTAAGGGTGGATTTGGAGAGATCGAAAAACCCATTCTTGTCAGTCACGGCAGTTCCCCTGTTTTTGAGTTTTGACTGTCTGTAACGAGGCAAGGCCACTCCCTTGCAGGAGGGGCAGAAATTGCATGTGTACAAACTAAATCACCAAAGCACAGAGCTTGCAAGCGGGCTTTCCGCAAAGGCATGTGGATCAGCTTGTCTCATCCGGCCGTCGGCGTGGCAAGCAACCACAGGCCGAAGATCGTGTAGGCAATCATCAGCATGGTGAGCGGCAACTGGCTGAGGGCGGCGCGCGATGGCACCTGGTGCAGTCGCCAGGCCAGTCCATGGGCAACGAGCACCGCCAGCATGTGCCCGGCGATGATGATGCCGGCCTGCAGGTTCCACAGCCACCAGGCGGAGTGGGCCCCGGCGACGATGCCGGCCTCGATCTGCATGTCGGCGGCGCCGAACAGGTTCCATCCCAGCGCGAACGGGTCGGACAAAGCGGCAATCGCATACTGGCCGTCGACCAGCAGCGCCGTCAGATAGTGCGCGACATGATAGGCGAGCGCGATCGGTACGATCGACCAGATCAGCAGCCCGGCGGCCTCGCCGTGGGAATGTCGGCTGCCGGCAAGGCGCTGGCCGAGTATGACGGCCAGCAGGAATGCCGCCGCGAGCAGGACGAAGGTCAGCACGAGGCCAAAGCTGCTTATGCCGATGAGCGCCGTGCGGCCGGGATATTCCAGCGGGTTGATGCCGAACAGGCCGAGCCAGAAGAAGGTTTTCGACAGGCCGTCGAAGGACACCGATGACAGGCTGAGCAGCAGGACGGCCATACCGCTTGCCGGCAGGGGCGCTGCGCCGAGCAGTTTTGAGCCCGGCCAGCAGAGAGCGAGGCGACCGTGTTCATCGCGCTCGACGATGGCGAAACGAGCCACCATGGCGAAAAAGATCGTCAGGAATTCGCCGCGCCGGCTCCAATCGCGGTAGCCAAAGGCGAGCATGGCGATGAAGGTAAGCAACCAGTAGAGGCCAGCGACATAGGCAAGCCGCGCCGGGTCGTCGGGCGCCGGGTAGATCAGTTCGAACCAGGCGAAGGCGAAGAACAGGATAACGGCCGGCCAGCGGCCGAGCCATGAAGGCAAACGCGATTTCTGTCCCTCACCGCCACGAAGCTTGAACAGGCGGCTTACGATCCGCCACGGGCCATACCATGGATTCAGCCACGACCAGAGATCGCCGAACAGGCCTTGGGCGATGGCAAGGCCGACCCAGAGCAGCGTCCAGATGATCAGGGGCAGCGGATTGGAGAGCGGGTCGCGGCTGCCGAACAGGCCGGCGGCGACGAGGGTTGCGAAGCCGGCAAAGGAGATGAGGCTGATGATTGTGCGGGCGGTGTCGGCGAATGGGAAGAGCGGCAGGCGGCGGCGCCAGAAGCGGTCGAGGGTTGCGGGTGGCAGCAGGGCGAGGACGAGGAAGCTGAGGGCGACGGCGAGCGCGCCGCCGGCGATGTAGTAGCCGGTGGGCAGGAGGAGGACGTGGCCGCGGTCGGAGGCGTGGGCGAAGGCAGGGTTGGGGAGGAGTGTGAGGGTGGGGGAGCAGGCGACATATGTCAGCCTGATGCGATCCTTCACACCCCCCTCTGGCCTGCCGGCCATCTCCCCCGCAAGGGGGGAGATTGGATGTCGCCGGGGCTTTCGCCAACTTTCAAGGGTAAAGAAAGAGGCGCGGTACTCGACGCTGCCAATCTCCCCCCTTGCGGGGGAGATGTCCGGCAGGACAGAGGGGGGTGGGCGGGAACTCACGCTATCGCGATTTCCATTTCGTCCAGCAAGGCACCCGCCGACCCTCAAACCTTGACCAGCTGCTCCACGCGGTCCTTCGCCCCAAAAATCCGGAGATAGCGCTCGATCTCCTTCTTGTCGCCCGTCGCTTTCGCCGGATTGTCCGACAGCTTCACCGCCGGCCGGCCATTGGCCTCCGTCACCTTACAGACCAGCGATATCGCATCCAGGCTGTTGGTTTCGGTCGGCGCGCAGCCTTCGAAATCGTTGGTGAGGTTGGTGCCCCAGCCGAAGGACATGCGCACCTTGCCCTTGAAGTGCCTGTAGGTCTCCTCGATGGTCTCGACCTCGAGCCCGTCGGAGAAAATCAGCAGCTTCTGCCTGGGGTCCTTGCCCTTCTCGCGCCACCAGTCGATGATTTTTTCGCCGCCTTCGATCGGCGGCGCACTGTCGGGGCGGAAGCCGGTCCAGTCGGCGACCCAGTCCGGCGCGTCGCGCAGGAAGGATGCGGTGCCGAAAGCGTCGGGCAGCACGATCAGCAGGTTGCCGCCATAATAACGCTGCCAGTCCTGCAGCACCTTGTAGGGCGATTCCTTCAATTCCTTTTCCGACTTGGCAAGGGCGGCAAAAACCATCGGCAGTTCATGCGCGTTGGTGCCGAGCGCTTCGAGGTCGTTGTCCATGGCCAGCAGCACGTTGGAGGTGCCGGTGAAGGCTTCGCCAATACCTTCTTTGAGCGCCTCGACGCACCAGCGCTGCCACAGGAAGGAATGGCGGCGGCGGGTGCCGAAATCGGAGATGCGGATGCCGGGCAGCGCCTTCAAGCGTTCGGTCTTGGCCCACATCTTCCCCTTGGCGCGTGCATAGAGCACGTCAAGCGCGAAGGGACCGAAGGCGCGCATGGCGGCGCGGGAGCGAAGCTCATTGATGATCGCCAGCGCCGGGATTTCCCACAGCGTAGTGTACATCCAGGGGCCACTGAAGGAGAGCTCGTACTGCCCGTCGCGCTTGGAGAGCTCGTAGTCGGGCAGCCGAAAACCTTCCAGCCAGGCGAGGAATTCCGGCTCGAAGATCTGCTTGCGGCCATAGAAATTGTTACCGCCAAGCCAGATCATCTCCTTTTTGGAGAAGCGCAGCGTGCGGGCATGGTCGAGCTGGTCGCGCAATTCGCCTTCGTCGATGTCGTCGGCCAGGCGCACCGAGGTGGTGCGGTTGATCAGCGAAAAGGTGGCGTCGACCTTGGGGTACATGCCCCAGATCATCTGCAGCATCAGAAGCTTGTAGAAATCGGTGTCGAGCAGGCTGCGGACGATCGGGTCCAGCTTCCAGGTGTGGTTGTAGACGCGCCGCGCTATATCGGTTCTTGCCATGTCCTGCCGTCGCCTTCGCTGCTCACGTCTTCTTACGCAATTCCGGACGGGAAACCGCCGCACAGTTTTCCTGGAATTGCCGGGCAAGAGCTTATTAGCATTGAATTTTTGAAAGCGCTTCCCGCTTTCCGGGCTGGCCCGACAAAAAGCAGTCGCTCCGGTCCAGCCTCAACTCTTGGCGCCCACCACCCGCAGCGCCGGACGCTTCCGGCGGCTGCCGATGCGGCCGGCCACCGGCGCGTCGGCCCGGCTGTCGGCCTGTTCCTTTTCGGCAAACAGCCAGTCGACGAACAATTGCACGATCGGCGCCGAACGCATCTCGTTGCGGCAGACGACGTAGAAATCGTCGACTGCCGGCACCGACAGGCTGAACGGCGCCACCAGCAGGCCCCTGGCGAGCAGCATGCTGGCGGTGACGGAATCACCGAGCGCCACGCCATGTCCGTGCACCGCGGCTTCGATCGCCGTACGGGCGTCGCCGAGATGGTGGCGGCGGCCACGTTCGAGGTCGAGCCCATCGGCGGCGGCCAGCCAGGTGTGCCATTCGCGGCCATCATCGCCATGCAGGATGACATGGCCAGCAAGATCCCGGCAGATGCGGAGCGGCCGGTTGTTGATCAGCGTCGGACTGACCACCGGGAACAGTTCGAGGCCCGACCATTTGCGCATCCAGCAATCGGTCCAGCTGCCGTCGCCATAGAGCACGCAGACATCGACCTGTGGGGCGCGGATGTCCTTGGGGTCGTTGGACGGGATCAGCGTCAGCCTGATGTCGGGGTATTGCGCCATGAAGCTGCCGAGCCGCGGCGTCATCCATAGAAGCAGCAGCGCCGGCACGCAGGACACCGACAGTGTACCGGCGCTGGCTGGCCTGGTCATGCGCTGGGTGGCGGCGGCGATGCCGTCGAAGGCGGTCGAGACCGCCGGCAGCAATTCGGCGCCGTGCGGGGTGAGCTTTACCCGCTGTCCGGTGCGTTCGAACAGTTTTACGCCGAGTGATTGCTCGAGCGCCTTGATCTGGTGGCTGATCGCGCCGTGGGTGACGTTGAGCTCACTCGCCGCCTTGGTCAGCGAGGCATGCCGCGCCGTCGCCTCGAAGGCGCGCAAGGGATTCAAGGGGGGCAGACGCTTGGCCATGAGCAACCGGATACTCTGTGAGATTTTCTCACAATCAGCACCGTAACAATATCAATTGATTTTTCAATGCGGCTGCCGGACACTTTGGCAGGTCAACAGCATTAATGACGTGAAATCTACAGGCAGCCAGCGGGACAGCGACCCGGCCGGATGATGGTCAGTTTGCAGACGCTGCCGCATGCACCAGCCCGGCAGGAGGAGACCGACATGGGTTATGACAGAGGCAAGCTCGACGCGCTGCGCCGCAAATATGGCGAGAGCCATGGCGGCGAGATGTTCGACCCGAAGTTCCGCAAGGTCGCCGACAAGATCTTCTCCAAGAGCGGCACCCGACTCGCGCCCTATGCCGGCATCCCGACCTTCCTCGCCGCGCCCTACCGTGAAATCGCTGCCGACAATCCGGATTTCGGCGATTTGCAGGTGGCGATCATCGGCGTGCCGATGGATCTCGGCGTCACCAACCGGCCCGGCTCGCGCTTCGGGCCAAGGGCGCTGCGCGCCATCGAGCGCATAGGCCCCTACAATCATGTGCTGGAATGCGCGCCGACGCATGAGCTTCGCGTCGCCGACATCGGCGATACGCCGTTCCGCAGCCGTTACCGGCTGGAGATCAGCCACGAGGATATCGAGCGCCGCACCAACCAGATCGTCGATGCCGGCGTGCTGCCGCTCTCGGTCGGAGGCGACCACTCGATCAGCCATCCGATCCTGAAGGCGGTCGGCAAGAAGGCGCCGGTCGGCATGATCCACATCGACGCTCATTGCGACACAAGCGGGCTGTTCGACATGACCAAGTTCCATCATGGCGGACCGTTCCGCAACGCGGTGCTGGACGGCGTGCTCGACCCCACCCGCACCATCCAGATCGGCATCCGCGGCTCGGCGGAGTATCTGTGGGAGTTCACCTATGAATCCGGCATGACGGTCGTGCATGCCGAAGAGGTGACGGGTCTCGGCATTCCGGCCATCATCGAGAAGGCGCGCAGAATAGTCGGCGACGGCCCGACCTACATTTCCTTCGACGTCGACAGTGTCGATCCGGCCTTCGCGCCGGGTACCGGCACGCCGGAAATAGGCGGCCTGACGACGCGCGAGGTGCTCGAACTGCTGCGCGGCTTGAAAGGCCTCAACATTGTCGGCGGCGATGTCGTCGAGGTGGCGCCGCAATATGACGCGACCACCAACACCGCCCATGTCGGCGCCCAGGTCCTGTTCGAGATCCTGAGCCTGATGGTGTTCAGCCCGGCGATCACCGGCAAGGGGGCCTGACGGATTTCACATGCAAAGGCGGCCGCCGCGCTGGAGCCGGCGGCCGTTTCCAAAACAAACAAGCTTCCAGAAGGGGAATACCAATGACAATCCATATGAAATCAACTATCGCCGCTGCGCTGATGCTCGCCGGCCTCGGCTTCGCCTCCCAGGCCAATGCCGATGCCGTCGACGACATCACCAAGGCCGGCGCCATCAATGTCGGCATCTTCTCCGACTTTCCGCCCTTCTCCTCGGCCAGCGCCGATATGAGCATCAAGGGTTACGACGTCGACGTCGCGCAGGCGATCGCCGATTCACTTAAGGTGAAGCTCAATCTGGTCAGCGTCACCGGCCAGAACCGCATCCCGTATCTCACCGACAAGCGCGTCGATATCCTGATGAGCGTCGGCTATTCCAAGGAGCGCGAGGAGGTCATCGATTTCGCCGCCGCCTATGCGCCCTATTACATCGCCGTCATCGGTCCGGCAGCGCTTTCGATCAAAGGCAAGGAAGATCTCGCCGACAAGTCGATCGCCGTCAATCGCGGCACGCTGGAGGATACGTCGCTGACCGAAGCGGCGCCGGCATCGGCCGACATCAAGCGCTTCGACAACTACAATTCCGTCATCCAGGCCTTCATCTCGGGCCAGACCCAGCTGATGGTGGTCGGCAATGATGTCGGCGCCCAGGTGCTGGCCAAGCAGGACGCGCTGAAGCCGGAGCAGAAGTTCCAGCTTCTGACCTCGCCTTCGCATATCGGCCTCAACAAGAAAGAGGACCGGCTGAAGACGGCGGTCAATGATGCGGTTGCCAAGATGCTGGCCGACGGCAAGCTCGATGAGAGCTCGAAGGCCTGGCTGAAGACGCCGCTCAATCCCGACAACCTCAAGGATTGAGTTCTCGTGGCCTTTGCCTGGCTCCCAGGCGCTGTGGGCGACATCGCGCGCGGCGCGGCCACGACGATCCTGTTGATCGTCGTGACCACGCTCGTGGGCACGCTGCTCAGCATCCTGGGCGCTGCCGGCCGGCGCAACGGCCCGGTATTCGTGAAGCGCGCCATCGCGATCTATGTCGAGGTGATGCGCAACACGCCGTTCCTGGTGCAGCTGTTCTTCATCTTCTTCGGCCTGCCCAGCCTCGGCATAAGGCTCGATCCGATCCTCGCCGCCATGCTGGCAATGACGCTCAACATGGCGGCCTACACAATTGAAATCGTCGGCGCCGGTCTCGATGCCGTGCCCGGCGGACAGACGGAAGCCGCCTTGGCACTCGGGCTTCGGCCACGCCAGGTGTTTGTCAAGATCGTGCTGCCGCAGGCGCTCAAGGTGATCTACCCGGCGCTGACCAGCCAGATCGTCATCATGATGCTGGAATCGGCCGTGGTGTCGCAGATCGCCGTGCGCGAGCTGACCTATGAGGCCGACATGCTGCAAGCCCGCACCTTCCGGTCCTTCGAAACCTATTTCGTCGTGACCCTGGTCTACCTCGTCCTGTCCATGGCCTTGCGCCGGCTGCTGGTCACAGGCGGGCGCCGCGTGTTGGGGGCAGGAGTCACATGATCGAATTCACCTTCTGGGACATCGTTCGCAATCTGCTGCTCGCCGCCCGCTGGACGGTGCTGTTGTCGCTGGCCGCCTTCGTCGGCGGGGCGCTGGTCGGGCTGATCGTGCTGTTCTTCAGGATCGCAGAGAATAAATGGAGCCAGCGGGTCGCTTCGGGCTACATCGCCCTGTTCCAGGGAACGCCGCTGTTGATGCAGCTGTTCCTGATGTTCTTCGGCCTGCCGATGCTCGGCCTGCGCATCGAGCCATGGACGGCAGCAGTGCTCGGCCTGACCTTCTTCGCCAGCGCCTATCTGGCCGAGATCTGGCGCAGCGGCGTCGATGCGCTGCCGCGCGGACAGTGGGATGCCGGCGCCAGCCTCGGTCTGCACCGCCTGCAGGAGCTCAGGCTGATCATCCTGCCGCAGGCGTTCTCGATCACAAGGGCGCCGATCGTCGGCTTCCTGGTGCAGTTGATCAAATCGACGGCGCTGACCTCGATCATCGGCTTCGAGGAGTTGGTCAGAACCTCCAACGCCATCAACAACGCCACCTTCGAACCGTTCAAGGTCTACGGGCTGGTGGCGCTGATCTTCTTCGTCATGTGCTTTCCACTGACGCAATACGCCCGTACGCTCGAACAACGAGCGGCGGCCCACTGACGCCAGGCGGCGACAGTGCGTGAAGGGAACCTGCCGGAATAGAACGGCATCAACTGAGGAGAAACCAGATGAACAGACTGATTGGAAAATCCCTGACACGGCGCGGCGTGCTTGGTGCGGGCCTCGCTACAGCCGGCGTGCTCGCCATGCCGTCGATCCTGCGCGCGCAGGACAAGTCGCTGAAGGTCGGCGTCTATGGCGGCTATTTCAAGAAATCCTTCGACGAGCACGTCTTCCCCGATTTCACCAAGGCCACCGGCATTGCAGTGGAATCGGTCGCCGAGCCGACCGGCGAAGCCTGGCTGGTGCAGCTCGAACAAGCGTCCAAGGCCGGCCAGGCGCCGGCCGACCTTTCGATGATGTCGCAGACCTCGACGCTGAAGGGCCAGTCGACCGAATTGTGGACGCCGCTCGATACGTCGAAGTTCAAGCACTACAACGACCTCTTGCCGCGCTTCGTCAACAAATATCCGGATGGCCGGGTCGCCGGCATCGGCGCCGTCGCCTGGTGGATCACGCTGGTCTCCAACACCGACGTCTACAAGGATGCGCCGACCTCATGGGAGACTCTGTGGGACAAGGCCAATGAGGACAAGCTTGGCCTTCTGGCACTTGCCTCGAACTCGTTCCTGCTCGAAGTGACAGCCAAGACCTTCATGAGCGGCACCAATGCGCTCGACACCGAGGACGGACTGAACAAGGCGTTCGAAAAGCTCGCCGAGCTCAAGCCGAATGTCCGGCTGTGGTATCGCGACGAGGCGCAGTTCGAGCAGGCGCTGAAGTCGGGCGAGATCCCGATGGGCCAGTATTATCACGACGTCACCGGCCTCGCGGTCGCCGACGGCTTCCATGTCCGCTCGACCTTCCCGAAGGAAGGCGGCATCCAGGACTCCGGCAATTGGGTGCTGTCGCGCGCCTCGACCAAGGTCGACGAGGCGCATGCCTTCATCGACTATATGAGCCAGCCGTCGATGCAGGGCCTGATGTCGCGCAAGGTCGGAACCACGCCGACGCTGAAGAAAGAGGTGCTCGACCTCAAGCCGGAAGAGTTCGCAGCCGTGTCGTCGGATATCGATCCGATCATCCCGCGCTACGACCTCTATACGTCGAAGGCCGACTGGATCAACCAGAAGTGGACCGAGCTGATCGTCGGCTGAGCCGCCCGTTCCGCTTGAAAACTGATCGGCCGCCGGATTTCCTCCGGCGGCCATTTCCTGGAATTGCTCCAGCGCACAGCCTGAGAGGGATGAGCATGTCCGGACTAGATATCAACGCCGTCACCAAAAAATTCGGCAACTTCGCCGCCGTCGACAATGTCCAGCTCAACGTGCCGCATGGCACGTTCGTGTGTCTGCTCGGCCCATCGGGCTGCGGCAAGACCACGCTGCTGCGCATGATTGCCGGACTGGAGGAGCCGACCAGCGGCGCCATCGTGCTCGACGGCGAGGACATCACGCCTTTGCCGACGCACAAGCGCAATCTCGGCATGGTGTTCCAGTCGCTGGCCCTGTTTCCGCATCTCTCTGTTGGCGACAACATCGCCTATGCGCTGCGCATTCGCGGCGCCTCGAAGGAGGAGCAGAAGAAGCGCGTCGACGAGTTGCTGGGCCTCATCCATCTGACCGGCTTTGCCGACCGCCCGGTGGCCAAACTGTCGGGCGGTCAGCGCCAGCGCGTGGCAATTGCACGGGCCTTGGCGCTGTCGCCGAAACTGTTCCTGCTCGACGAGCCGCTGTCGGCGCTCGACGCCAAACTGCGCGAGGCCATGCAGGTGGAACTGCGCCAGTTGCAGCAGCGGTTGGGCATCACCACCATCGTCGTCACCCACGACCAGCGCGAAGCCATGACCATGGCCGACCTGGTCGTCGTCATGGGCCACGGCAGAATCCTGCAGGCGGCGCCGCCGATCGAGATCTACCGCAAGCCGGCCGACGCCTTCGTCGCCGACTTCATCGGCATCACCAATCTGCTGCCGGCCGAGATCGACAGCACCGGGCGTACCACCATTCTGGGCACAGCCATTCCAGGTCTTGCCATGCCGGCGGGTCAGACCAAAGCGTCTGTTTCGGTCCGCCCGGAGGACGTGCATCTGGGCAGCCCCGGCGGCTCGGCCATTACCGGCGAGGTGAGTTTCGTTCGCGATCTCGGCGGCACCATCGAGACCTTCGTCGACGTCGGCGGTACCAGCATCATTGCGGTAACGACGCCGCGCGAGCGGCATGACGTGCCGGTCGGCGCCAAGGTCGGCGTAACATTGCCACCGGCAAGCTGCGTGGTGCTCGGCGCATGAGACGCGAACCCCCGAAGTCGATAGCCGACTACACGCCGCTGTTCTTTCCGGCGCTGATGCTGGTCGTCTTCTTCGTCGTGCCGTTCTCGACGATGATCGCGGTCAGCTTCTTCAAACGCAACCCGTCCGGTTTCTACACGCCGGACTTCGTGTTCGACAATTACGCCCGCTTCCTGTCGGTGTTCTTCGGCGGCGTGCTCGGCTTTTCGCTGATGCTGGCGGTGCTGGTCGCCGTCTGCTGCGTCGCCATCGCCTTCCCCTTCACCTACCTTTTGACCCGTCGGCCGCGCCGCGTGCAGACGCTGTGGCTGGTCGGTCTGTTATCGGTGCTATCGCTGTCTGAGGTCATCATCGGCTTTGCCTGGTCGACGCTGTTTTCGCGCACCGCCGGCATCACCAATTTGTTCGTGGCGATCGGGCTGATGGACAAGCCGGTGGCGCTGCTGCCGACCTTTGGCGCGGTGCTGACCGGCATGGTCTACCAGGCGCTGCCCTATACGATCCTGGTGCTGTACCCCGCCCTCGTGCGCCTCGACCCGACATTGCTCGAGGCAGCGCGCACGCTCGGCGCCTCGCCGATCCGCGCCTTCTTCAACGTCGTCGCGCCGGCGCTCCGCAACACCATCGTGGCGACGCTGATCATGGTCTTCGTGTTCGCCCTCGGCTCCTATCTGCTGCCGCAGATTCTGGGACGGCCTCAACACTGGACGCTGTCGGTGTTGATCACCGACCAGGCGATCTACCAGTCCAACATGCCGTTCGCGGCCGCAATGGCGGTGTTCCTGGTGCTGATCTCGCTGGCGCTGGTCGGATTGACACTGCTCGTCGGACGAAGGGAGAACGCCCTATGACCGCGACCTTGCTGCGCCGTGTCTATTTCACCATCGTCGCGCTGTTCCTGGCGGCGCCGCTGATCGTCGTCGCCGGCGTGTCGGTCAATTCGCGCCAGGAGCTCTCCTTCCCGCCGGTCGGTTTCTCGCTCGCCTGGTACGCCCAGATCTTCACCGATCCGGAATGGCGGCTGGCGCTGATCCATTCGGTGACGCTGGCCGTCTGCTCGGCGGCCATTGCCGTGGCGGTCGCGCTGCCGCTGGCTTGGTTCCTGTGGCGGCGCATCGCGCCATGGGCGAACATTTTTCAGGTGCTGGGCCTCGCGCCCTTCATCCTGCCGCCGGTCATCACCGCGCTCGGCTTCCTCTCCTTCTGGGCGACGGTCGGGCTGTTCGGCCAGTTCTTCACCGCCATAATCAGCCACGCCATCTTCTTCGTGACGCTGCCGCTGGTGACGCTGTCGCTCGGCTTTGCCTCGATCGACCGCTCGCTGGTCGAGGCCGCGGCGACCATGGGCGCCGATGACCGCACAGTGCTGAAAACCGTGGTGCTGCCGTTGATCCTGCCCTACCTCGTCTCGGGCTACGCCTTCGCCTTCGTCTTGTCGCTCAACGAATACATCGTCGCCTACATGACGATCGGCTTCACCACCGAGACGCTGCCCATCAAGATCTTCAACGCGCTGCGCTATGGCTACACGCCGACCATGGCTTCGGTGTCGGTGTTCTTCGTCGCGGTGGCGGCACTGGTGTTCGGCTCGATCGCCAGGTTCGGCGATATTCGCAGATTGCTCGGCGCGATGTCGTCCGACGGGAGCTGAGCGCAATCATTCTAAGTAACAGCACCAGTACAGCACCCCTCGATCGCTGCTCAGACCACCAATGCCATGAAGGTGTTGAGTGCACCCTATGCACTCGCGCAGGCGGCAGCTTCGCGCCTCATCTCGGACTCAGGGGTGAACCTAAGTGCTCCTCGAAAGCGGACAACTGACTTCTTCGCCCGACTATTCGCCAGGGTCGAACTCACCTTTGAACAAGACCGTCTCCACCGGCCCGAGGGGATTGACGATCCGGCTCTCCAGGACTTCGACAAGTTTGCGTCCGACACCCGCTATGTCCACGAAATGAACGCCGATCTTCGCAGGCAAGAAACGTGACAGCCGCGTGCTGTCCCGAGTGACAATGTGGATGTCACTCCCTGGCGCGAGACCTCTTCTGCCAAGAGCGTGTAGTGCCCCCAAAAGGCCCAGTTCGTTGGCGCAAGCCAAGCCCGTCGGCGGATCTGACCAGGCCAGCATGCGATCGAACCAGGCTGCGCTCGATTCCATGGTGAACATTCCATGACCGATCAGCGACTGGTCGATCGGAATACCAGCCTCGGCCATTGCCCTTCCATACCCGGAAAGACGCATGGCACTCGCCTGGTCGCCCGGAACGAGAAGTTGCAGCGCAATGCGTCGGCAGCCCTTGTCCACGAGCCGCCGGGTCGCCTCGTAGGCAATCTGTTCATTGTCGATGTCGACATAAGGATATGCTGTATCCAGGTCAGTTCTTCCAAACGCGACGAATGGCATGCCTCTATCCAGCAATAGCTTAACGCGTGGATCACCCGAGACCATGCGCGTGATAATCAGTCCGTCTGTGCTGCCCGCCTGAAGCTGTCGCTGCACACTCTCGATGGGGTCATCATCGGGCGTGGTGGAGTAGATGGATAGACTATAACCCGCTTGCCGCGCCGCCAGCGTCATGCCTTCGATTAACGGAAGCTTCAACAGATCGGACAGATGATCTTGTGTTTCCATCGGGTAGATTGCTGTCATCGTCAGCGTGCGGCCAGTTTTGAGCGCGAAGCCATGATGATTTGGCACATAGCCGACCCGCTGCGCCACTTCCTTGACGCGAGCGATGGTGGCGGGATGAACCTCCGGCCCATCCTTCAGCGCGCGGGATACCGTGGTCACCGAAAGGGAAAGTTCCGCCGCGATCTGTTTCAGGTTGGTCATGTCGCCCGACCTCATTTGCGAAAGCGCCGGCTGATTTGCTGACTTCCACTACGTGACCGAATTCCACCTCACGGTCAATCCAAGCTCTCGCTAAAGCAGCTTGACTCTCCTGCAATTGAATGCAATCGTAACGTTACGATTGGCAAAAATTGGCCATTTTTAGCGCGTCTCAACAAATTCTAGGGAGGAGAACCTATGTCTTGGTTACGCATTTCCTTGGCGGCATTCGCATTCTCGGCCGCCGTGCCGGTCTATGCCCAATCAGTCACCATCACGACCGCGGGCGGCGATTATGGCAACGCCATGAAGGAAGCCATGTGGGGCCCCGCTGCAAAAGAGCTTGGCTATGATGTCGGCGAGGAGACCCTCAGCGACGGCTTGGCCGCCCTGAAGATGCAGGTTACCTCGGGCGCGGTCACAACCGACGTCATTCACCTGGGCTCACCGGAGGGCGCGCAGGCCGCCGCACAGTCGCTGCTGGAGCCGCTCGACTACACGATCATCGACCCAAAGGCCGTGCCGGACGGCGCAAAGTCCGACTACTGCTATCCATTCGACTCCTATGGCACCGTCTTGTCGTGGAACACCAAGACCTATGGCGAAAACCCGCCGAAGACATGGGCGGAGTTCTGGGACGTTGCCAAATTCCCCGGCCGTCGTGCGCTGCGTGCCAATGCCCAGGACTCGATCGAGATCGCGCTGCTCTCCGATGGCGTAGCACCGGCGGACGTCTATCCCGTTCTCAGCACGCCAGAGGGTCTGGATCGCGCTATCAAGCGGCTCGAAGCACTCAAGCCGAATGTCGCCGTTTGGTGGACCTCGGGAGCGCAGTCGGCGCAGTTGCTGAAAGATGGTGAGGCGGATTTGGTCGTTACCTGGAACGGGCGGGCCCAAACCGTAAAAGCAGATGGCGGCGCGGCCGACTACACGTTCAAGGGTTCCGTCATTGGCACCGACTGTCTTGCGGTGCCGAAAGGGGCGCCGAACAAGGAAGCAGCTATGAAGCTCATCGCAGCGATGACACAGCCCGCGCGCGTGGCGAAGCTGACCGACTTCATAGCCTATGGCCCAGTCAATCCTGCTGGCTATGAGGGTGGCCTTATCCCCGAGGACCGTCTCAAGACGCTGGCGACCGCGCCTGAAAATGCCGGCACTTCGGTGTTTTCGAATTCAGAATGGTGGGTCAGGAATGGCGAGGCTGCCCAAAAAGCCTTCGATGAGATGATGGCCCGCTGAGTCTCAGCTCTAAGGCTTGAGCACATGATGAAGTCGCTCCCGATCACCATCGACAGCGTGCGCAAGACCTATGGATCTTACGTCGCGCTGGACGATGTCTCGCTCGACATTCGGGCTGGCGAATTCCTCACGCTGCTGGGGCCATCGGGATCGGGCAAGACCACGCTGCTCATGGCTCTGGCCGGCTTTGTCCGGCCCGATCGAGGTAAACTCTTGTTGGGCGATCGCGACATTACCCGCCTGGCCCCGAACAGGCGCAACATCGGCATAGTCTTCCAGAACTACGCCCTGTTTCCCCACATGAACGTTCTGGCAAATGTTGAGTATCCGCTGGTGCTGCGCAAGGTACCGAAAGCCGAGGCCCGCCAGCGGGCGCTCGACACTTTGGACCGCGTGAAGCTCGAAGGTTTGGCGGAGCGCAACATTGCCGCATTGTCCGGCGGCCAGCGCCAGCGGGTTGCGTTGGCGCGGGCGATCGTCTTCGAGCCGCGCGTGATGCTGATGGACGAGCCGTTGTCGGCGCTCGACAAGAATTTGCGCGAAACCATGCAGTACGAGATCCGGCGTCTGCACGATGATCTGGGGATCACCACGATTTATGTGACGCATGACCAGCGCGAAGCACTGATCATGTCAGACCGGGTCGCGGTGATGAATTCCGGCCGTATTCAGCAGATCGACACGCCACAGCGGATTTATGATCATCCATCGACCCGCTTTGTCGCGGGGTTCATGGGTGAGGCCAACATTGTGGCCCCGGGCGCGGTGCGCAGAATAGACGGCGCCGATGCATCAAGCGAAGCTCTGATGATCCGCGCCGAAAGCTTCCATCTTGATGCGAAGCTCGTCGGGCGAGACGGGGTGGCGCTCGAGGGAACGCTGCGCGCCAAGGCGTTTCGCGGCGAGAACTGGCTTTTGACGCTGGCGCTTGACGGCGGGCAAGAGATTCTTGTCTGCGTTCCGGCGGCGATGGCCAGCGGCTGCGGCGAGCTTGCGACCGGTCAGCGAGTGACCGCATATGCACCGGCAGCGAAAGTTCACGCGATACCGGGAGCAGGAGCGTGACCGTCATCGCCGATCCTGCGCTCGCGGCAGACGCACGACGCGAGCGGCGGTTCTTCCTGTCGCTTTCAGTGCCCGCGCTTTTGATCGTTGGGCTGGCGGCGATCCTGCCCATCGTCTGGATTATCCGGCAATCCTTCCTCACCACAGCGGGTGAATACACCGTCGGCAACTACGAGAAAGTGCTTTCGAGCGGACTGACATGGTCGGCACTCGTCACCACCCTTGAGCTGTCCGTGGGCACGCTGGCGATCTGCATTCTACTCGGTACCCCCTTGGCGCTCGCCCTGGCCAGCACCAGACCAAGGGTGGCCAATTTGCTGATGGCCTTCGTTATGCTGCCGTTGTGGACCTCCATTCTGGTGCGCACCTATGGCTGGCTCGTTCTGTTGCGACGCGATGGCCTGATCAACGCGGCTTTGACCGGTTCAGGCCTGACAGCTGAGCCCTTGCCGCTGGTCTACAACTTAACGGGAACGCTCATCGGCATGGTTCACTACATGCTGCCGCTCTTCCTGCTGCCCGTTTATGCGGCGATGCGCGATATCGATGCAAACCTCGTTCGCGCGTCGGCGAGCATGGGCGCCACGCTCGGACAAACGATCCGCACGGTCATTCTGCCGCTTTCGGCCGGCGGCATCTTCTCGGGTTCGATCATCGTCTTCATTTACACCATAGGGTTCTTCATCACGCCCGCGGTGCTTGGCGGCGGCAAGGTAAACCCTCTTTCCACCCGGATCGAGCGCACGCTATCGACCTTCCAGGATTGGGGCTCGGCGAGCGTCCTGGGCATCCTGCTCCTCGTACTAATGGCGTTGGTGGGGGTGATGTTCCTGGCTGCGCGGCGGCTGATTGCCGGACGCAGCATCGGCACAGCCCATGCTTGAAGCCTATCCAGATAGCAGGCTGGCCCGCATCCTCCTGTGGAGCTTTTGCGCGGTCGTTATGGCGTTCCTGATGCTGCCGACGCTCGTCGTCGTGCCGCTCTCTTTTTCGGCGTCCAATCTTTTGGAGTTCCCGCCGCGCGCATACTCGTTGCGCTGGTACGAGGCTTTCTTCGGTTCGGCGGCATGGATGGCCGCACTCAGGACGAGCCTGATCCTTGGCACATTGACGGCGATGATCGCAGTGCCCCTGGGGCTGCTGGCCTGCATTTCGATAAATCGGCTCGGCGGAAAGGCCGCCATTGCCATTCAGGGTATTCTGCTAACCCCTTCTATCGTGCCGGGAATCCTGCTCGCGATTGGTCTCTTCTTTGTTCTGGCGGCCCAACGTCTGGTCGGAACGCTGTTCGGTGTCCTGGTCGGACATGTGGTGCTGGCCATTCCGGTCGCCTGCATTGTGTTGGTGCCCGCCTTGGCCCGCTTTGACTGGAACCAGGTTCAGGCGGCGCGCAGCCTGGGCGCAAACTGGGCAAGAGCCATTGGCGGAATAATTGTCCCCCAACTTCGGATAAGTCTGTTGTCGGCCACGCTGATGGCCTTCCTGACCTCGCTCGATGAATCCGTCATTTCGATTTTCGTCGCGAGTGGTCAAAACAGCACGCTGCCGAAGCTCATGTTCCTGTCCCTGCGCGATCAGATCGACCCGACCATTGCGGCGATTTCGACCTTGTGGACCGTCATCGTCGTGGTCGTTGTCCTCGTCGTGACCCTTCGCCAAAAATCCTGACCGAGATTGGAAACATGCCCAACAATCATCATGCAGCCGACGATCTGGCGGATCATTCAACGGACATACCCCAGGTGGGGTTGGCGATCATCACCGGCTCGGCGAATTGGGGTCTCGCCTTTCCGGAAGATGTCGAAGTCGATGGCGTCCGCACCTTGCAACGAGACATGAGTTTCGAAACCCCTTTCGGTCCCAGCGACAATTGGAAACTGCTCGAATTCGATGCATCTATTACCGTCGAGGGCAAAACGAAACGTGCCCTGTGCATGTATTCGCACGGCAATCCCCGAGACCATATCGACCATTCCTGTCATCGCCGCGCGTTCTGGGTCTTGATGAAAGCGGGTGTAAGGCAAGTGCTGGCCTGCTCGACCGTTGGCGCCGTCAACAAGGCGATCCAGCCCGGCGACATAGTCGTAAACGCCGATATCATCGAACTGTCGCAGACCCCGTTTTCACTTCTGCCTGGCCGCCAGAGCTTCGACTGCTCGGGCAAGCAGATCGTATGTCCAAGATGTGCGGCGTTGTTGGCCGAGACCGCCCGGCGCCATTGGCCAGCCGAATGCCGCGTCCATGGCATCGAGCAGCAGTTGGTGGCTGCCCACTGCTACGGGCCGCGACTGACAACTCCCGCCGAAGCTCTGGCGTATCGAAACATGGGAGCGGACGTGCTCAACCATTCGATCGCCCCTGAGGCCACCTTATCGCGCGAGATCGGCGCCTGTTTCGTGCCCCTGGCGTTCGTCACGGCCGGCTTCAACGACTATATGGACCGCGAGCGCCAGAAATTGCTGCAGGAGCACGTGCTGCCGAGCCTCTCTATGACAGCCTCGCGGGTTGCGCTGGAGACCGCGGCGCGACTTCCGGCCAATCCGGAATGCTCTTGCCACGGCTTGAAGTCGCCCCAACCGGCAGAGCGTTCTACCCGGTTCTGAAAAGCAGCGAGAGTTCTGGGATCGTTCACTCGCAACGATGCTCGCGTCGAACTGAGAGTCCGCTTTTGAAGATCCCACGCCCGAAGCGTTCGGCCGCTTCCGGTCCAAAAGGCGACACCAGACATCTGCTCTGCAGTGACTGCTTCGGGCAGCTGGCGGACCGCTTGGTGCGCCATTAATGGCTGAAGACAAGCGGTGGCGCTATCCGATCCCGCCGCAGCCAGCGCGCCAGGAGCAGCACCGCCACCACGGCCAGACCTGACGCCAGGCCGATCCAGATGCCCACGCCGTGCAGGCCGAAATGGAAGGCGAGCAGCACGCCGAGCGGCAGGCCGATGCCCCAATAGCCGATGGCGGCATAGATCATCGGCACCTTGGTGTCGTGCAGGCCGCGCAGCATGCCGGCGGCAACGGCCTGCGCGCCGTCAAAGATCTGGAACAGCGCGGCAAAGGCCAGGAACGACACGGCCAGCGCGATCATCCTGGCATTGGCCGGAGCGGCCATGTCGATGAAGGCGCTGATCAACAGATGCGGCCACAGCACCATCACCAGCGCCATCAGCGCCATGGACGAGACGCCGATGACGAAGGCGGTCCAGCCGGCGCGCGAAACGCCTGCCGGATTGCCTGCGCCATGGGCCAGCCCGACGCGCACGGTGACGGCCTGGTTGAGGCCGAGCGGCACCATGAAGGAGATCGAGGCGATCTGGATGGCGATGGCGTGCGCGGCCAGCGAATCCGCATCGATCAGGCCCATCAGCAGGGCTGCCGCGTTGAAGATCGTCACCTCGAAGGCGAGGATGCCGGCGATCGGCATGCCGAGCCGCAGCAGACCCTTGAAACGCGGCCAGTCGGAGCGCCAAAAGCGGCCGAACAGGCGGTAGCGGCGGAACTTCTTCTCCAGCATCACCACGGCTGCCAGGCCGCAGAACATCAGCGTGCTCGACAGCGTCGTCGCCAGCCCCGAACCGGCAATGCCCATCGAGGTGACGCCGAGATTGCCGAACATGAACACCCAGTTGAAGAAGGCGTTGCAGGCGACGGCGACGAAGACGATGATCAGCGCCCAGCCCGGCCGCTCCAGCGCCGAGATGAAGGAACGCAGCACGATATAGCCGTAGAAAGGCAGCACCGCCCATTCCAGCCAGCGCAGATAGATGCCGGCCTGGTGGGCGAGCGCCGGCTCCTGGCCCATGGCCAGCAGAATGGCCTCGCCATGCCACAGCACGATCCAGATCGGGATCGAGATCAGGATCGCCAGCCACAGGCCCTGGCGCACGGTACGGCGCAAATCGCGCACCGAATAGCGGCGGCGGCCAAGCTCGGTGGCGATCATCGGCGAGGTCGCCAGCATCAGGCCGAGGCCGAAGATCAGCGGCATGAAATAGAGGTTGGCGCCGAGCGCGCCGCTGGCCAGCGTGTCCGCGCCCAGACGCCCCATCATCATGACGTCGGTGGCGGTCATCGCGGTCTGGCCGAGATTGGTGAGCACCATCGGCCAGGCCAGCGCCAGCGTCGCCCTGATTTCCTGACGCCAAAGATTTTCCGGCGCACGAGCGCCGGCTTCGATCGCAGACATTGTCCTGCTCTTTCCGATTGCGGCGCGTCGGCAACGAGGCCGGAAGCCGCACTTCCAAACGGCAAAACCTTCGGTTTCGCAGCGTTTGCGTCGTTCTATTGGACGAAATGCGGCATGAAGGCAAGGGAGGACGGGCAGCCGGCGATTGAGCCAGAGGCGGGAACCCTCCTATCCGGCTGCCTTTGGATCAACCGATGCTTTCGCCGCCGTCGATCACCAGCGCCTGGCCGGTCATGAAGGATGAGCGGTCCGAGACGAGGAACAGGATCGCTTCGGCGATCTCTTCGGCGCTCGCCCAGCGCCCCATCGGGATCTTGGTGCGGACATAGGTCTCGATCGCCTCGCGGCCGCCCATCTGGGCGATGAACGGTTCGTTGAAGGGGGTGTCGACCCAGCCGGGGCAGAGCGCGTTGACGCGCACATTGTGCCGGGCATAGTCGAGCGACATCTGCCTGGTCATCGCCACCACGGCATGTTTGGACGTGGCATAGGCGATCATCTCGCGGTCGTAGAAGACGCCCGAATTCGAAGCCGTGTTGAGGATGACGCCGCCGCCTTGCGCGACCATTGCCGGCATGACCAGCCGCGCGGCCAGAAACTGCGCCCGTACATTGATGCGCCATGACGCATCCATACCATCGACCTCGACCTCGGTCAGCGTGCCGCCGACCTGGATGCCGGCGTGATTGTGCAGAATGTCGATGCGGCCATACTTGCCGAGAGTGCCTGTGATGAGCTTCTCGACCGCGGCGTCGTCAGAGACGTCGGTGACAATCGCCTCGGCCTGCCCGCCCACTGCCCGGATGTCCGCCGCTGTCGTCTCGCCGCTGGTCTTATCCCGGTCGGCGATGACCACCACAGCGCCTTCGCTGGCCATGATCATGGCGCCGGCGCGGCCGATGCCGGAACCGGCGCCCGTCACCACGGCGATGCGGTCTCTAAGGATCATGAATTTGTCTTTCAGCTGGATGGCTTGTTCAGTTTGACGGCTGGCGCTGGCGCAGCTGCCATTGGGCAAGCACCACCAGAAGAACCGAGGCGACGAGCACGATGGTGGCGATGGCGTTGATTTCCGGCGTCACGCCGCGCCGGATCGAGGCGAAGACATAGATCGGCAGCGTCGTCTGCGCGCCGGCGACGAAGAAGGCGACGATGAAATCGTCGAAGGAGAAGGTGAAGGCGAGCAGGAAACCGGCGACCACAGCCGGCATGATCTGCGGCAGCACGATCGAGCGAAACGTCGTCAGCGGCGTGGCGTAGAGATCGCTCGAGGCCTCGACCAGGTTGCGGTCGAGGCTGGCGAGACGCGTGCCGACGATTATCGTCACCAACGCCATCGAAAACAGGCCGTGGGCGGCGATGATCGATCCATAGCCGAGCGACAGGCGCGGCGGCTGGTCGTTTGGCCAGATCGAGGCGAGGAACGGGTTGAGCACGCCAAACAGCTGGACCAGCGCGACAAGCGTCGAGATGCCGATGACGACGCCGGGAACGACGATCGCGGCACCCATCAGCGCGTCGAAGACGGCGCGGGTTCTGAGCCCGACCCGCGCCAGGCCGAGTGCCGCCGCCGTGCCGCACACCGCCGCCAGAAGGGCGCTGGTGGTGGCGATGAACAGGCTGTTCTTCAACGCCTCGACCAGGAACGGGTTCGACAGCGCCGTGCCGTACCACTGCACCGAAAAGCCGGTGAACTCGCTGGCATGGCGGCCGGCGTTGAAGGAAAACAGCACGACCAGCGCGATCGGCAGATAGAGGAAGGCGAAGACGGCTGTGACGAAGGCGCGCATCAGATCAGATCCACCCTGCGGGCGCCCGACACCCGTGTCGAAATGCGGTTTGCCGCGATCAGCACCACCACCGAAACCGCCACCAGCGTGATGGCGATGGCCGATCCGAACGGCCAGTTGCGCGACTGCAGGAACAGGTCGACCAGCGCATTGCCGATGAAGAACACCTTGCCGCCGCCAAGCAGCGTCGGGATCAGGTATTCTCCGAGCAGCAGGATCATGACCAGCGAGAAGCCGGTCATCACGCCCGGCAGCGACAGCTTCAGCGTCACTCCCAGAAAGGTTGAGAGCGGGGTCGCGCCGAGATCGGCGGAGGCTTCCAGCAGCCTTCGGTCGAGCCGCTCGAGACTGACATAGATCGGCAGGATCATGAGGGGCAAATAGCCATAGACGATACCGAGCAGCACGGCGCCCGGCGTGTTGATCAACCTGACATCCTCGATGCCGACAAAGGCCAGCAGTGCGGGAATGCCGCGTCCGCCCAGAATGTACATCCAGGCATAGGTGCGCATCAAAAGGCTGGTCCAAAAGGGAATGACGACGAGCGCAAGCAGGATCAGTCGCCAGCGTTGCGGCGCCTTCAGGGCGAGGTAGTAGGCAACCGGGTAGGCGACGAGCAGACAGGCAAGCGCGCCCACCGGCGCCAGCATCATCGTGTTCCAGAAAGCAGTCGCCCGCGCCGGAAGATTGGCATACTGCGCCAGCGTGAAGGCGGCCTGATAGCCGCCCTCCGGCGCCCGCTCGCCGACGCTGAACACGGCAATGGCGATGAACGGCAGCACAAGGAACACCACCAGCCACGCCGTGGCCGGTGCGAGCAGCAGCGCCGTCAGAAAATTGTGCCGAAATCTGTTGCCGTGCATTGAACCGCCCCGAGGCCGGCGGACCTAGGCCCGCCGGTTTTCCGTTTGCGTCAGGTCGGCATCAGGCCGACTTGAAGCGCGCCATCAGCTCGGCGCGGCCGGGATCGGTCAGCGTCGCCGCTGCACCGAATTCCAGCGGTGTCAACAGGTCGGCCGCCGGGTAAAGGATCGGATTGTCGAGCACTTCCTTGGGCAGCAGTTTGTTGACCCGCGCGTCGGTCGAGGGCGCGCCATTGGCGAGATGCTCCTTCACAGCAACCTCCGGGGTCATCAGATAATTGAGCAAGGCATAGCCGGCCGGCTTGTTCGGCGCGTCCTTCGGGATGGCGTAGAAATCGGTCCAGATTTCGCCGCCCTCCTTGCCCAGCACATAGGCGATCTCTGGAATATCGCGATGCAGCTGTGCGCCATCATTCGTCCAGCACATGGTCATCCAGGCGTCGCCCGCCCGCATGCCCGGCTGGTAGTCCGAAGAGACCGCGAACAGATGCGGCTTGACCTTGAGCAGCAGTTCCTCGGCCTTGGCGAGTTCGTCCTGCTTCAGCGAGTTGAAGGAATAGCCGTAATATTTCAGCGCGTTGCCGATGGTGGTCAGCTGGTAGTCATGCACCATGGTGCGGCCATCGCCCTCAGCCATGGCGACGTCCCAGAATTCCTTCCAGCTCGTCATCGGCTTGGCCAGCTTCTTGGTGTTGACGGCAAAGCCCGTGGTGCCCCAGTTCTTCGGCACCGCGTAGGTCGTGCCGTCGATCGTGCCTTCCGAGGTGAAGCGCGGGTCCTCCTGGGAGCCGTCGAAATTCGGCAGCTTGGCCATATCGAGCGGATCGATGATGCCGAGCTTCTTGTAGGTCGAGATCGTGTAGTTGGTCGGCACGAACAGGCTCCAGCCCGAGGCGCCGGCCTGCAGCTTGGCCAGCATCTCCTCATTGGAGCCGAACACGTTGACCTCGACGGCGACGCCGGTGTCCTTCTTGAAATTCTCGAAGGTCTGCGGGTCGTGATAGTTCGGCCAGGTGGCGATCGACATGCGGTCGCCGAGGTTTTCGGCGGCGAAGGCCGGCGTCGGCATGATGCCGAGCTCGCGCGCCATCACCGCGGTTGCGATGCCAAGGCCGGTGAGGCCGAGGAAGTCGCGGCGGCCGATCGAGCCGCGCTTCAGGCGCATCAGCTGGTCGACGAAGTTCTCAGGGCTAATCGGCAGTCCGTCACGATATGATTTCGACATTTTTTGCTACCCTCTGGTTGGTCCCGTTGTTCTTGGTCTCCGGAAACGCCAGCGGCGTCCCGGAGGCAAAGCCGATGGCGACGGGTTCACCCGGCTTGAAGAGGTTGCCATGGCCGATCACATGGTCGGCCTTGGCCAGCAGCGTTCCGATGCCCTGCACCTCGATGGCGTATTCCGCCGTTGAGCCCAAGAAGATCCGGTTGCGTACGATGCCCTTGAAAGGGCTGCCTTTGGTGGCGCCGAGGCTTAGCGATTCAGGACGCAGGCTGACAGAAACGGTCTCGCCCTGCTGCAAGGCGGTTCGTTTGCGCGCGGCAATGACGGTTCCGTCCGCCAGCGCCACATTGACAAGATCGCCTGTATGCCCGGCAACCTTGCCGCTCAACAGATTGGTCTTGCCGACGAAGTCGGCGACGAACAGGTCGGCCGGCTCGTCATAGATCTCGCTTGGTTGCCCGAGCTGTACGATGCGGCCGCCGTTCATGACGCAGACGAAGTCGCTCATCGACAGCGCCTCCTCCTGGTCGTGGGTGACCAGCACGAAGGTGATGCCGATCTCGCGCTGCAGGTTCTGCAACTCGATCTGCATGTCGGTGCGCAGTTTCTTGTCGAGGGCCGCCAGCGGCTCGTCGAGCAACAGCACGGCCGGCTTGTTGACCAGTGCGCGCGCCAGCGCGACGCGCTGCTGCTGGCCGCCGGACAGTTCGTGGATCTTGCGGCCGCCATAGCCGGCGAGCCGCACCATTTCGAGCGCCTCGCCGGCGCGACGGCCGATTTCCTGCGACGACAGGCGTGGCCGTGCCTGGCGCAGCCCGTAGGATACATTGGCTTCGACATCGAGGTGCGGAAACAGCGCATATTGCTGGAACACCATGTTGACCGGGCGGCGATAGGGCGGTGTGCCGGCCATGTCTTGGCCGCGGATGAACACCTGGCCTTCGCTCGGCTGCTCGAAGCCGCCGATCATGCGCAGGCATGTGGTCTTGCCGCAGCCGGACGGTCCGAGAAGGGCGACAAAGGCGGAGGGCGGCACAGCCAGATCGATGCCGCTGACAGCGGTCACGGCGCCATAGCGCTTGGTGACGCCGCGAAACTCGATGTCGGGCACTGCGGTCAAAGTGCTGGCTCCAGCAACAGGGCTATTTCAGGACGCTACCAGAGCCGATGGCGGCTAGTATATACCTCGCAGGTGGTATATCTGATCTATTTTCTCGTTTGAGGGGGTATAGGTTGAGTGCGTCCCGCAGCGACGAATACAGCCGGCTCGCAGCCCTTGTCGCGGCAACGCGAGAGACCAGCGGCGAAATGTTCGGCCAGGCAATGGTCGATTGGCTGAGCCAGCATGTCAGCTTCGACCACTGCGTTATCTTCGGCTATCGCGGCGCATCGCGACCGCCGCTGCTGTTCGAAACCTTCTCGCCGGCCGAGAGCCATGTCTTCGTCACGCTCTATCAGGAAGGACCTTATCTGCTCGACCCATTTCATCACGCGGCGGTGGAGCGCAAGGAGGGGTTCTGGCGCATGCGCGAGCTGGCGCCCGACCGCTTCTATGCCAGCGAGTATTTTCGCACCTACTATAGCCAGACAAGGCTGGCCGAGGAGGTCGGCTTCTTCGTGCCGCTGCCCGGCAAGGATGCGCTGGTGCTGTCGCTGATGCGATTGCACGCCTCGGGTCCCTTCGGCACCGCCGATGCCAGGCTGCTGCGCGACATGGCGCCGGCGGTCATCAACTTCGCCCGGTTGCGCTGGCCCGCACTTTCGGCCGAGGAGCAGGACGAAGCGGAGCAGGGCGAGACGATCGCCGCCGTCAACGAGTTCGACCGCGCCCACATTTGGGAAAGCCTGTCGCTGACCCCGCGCGAAAAGCATGTCGTCGATCTGGTGCTGCAGGGGCATTCCACCGAGTCGATCGCGAGAGCCATGCGCATCGTACCGGGAACGGTGAAGGTTCACCGCCGCAACATCCATCGCAAACTCGGCGTCAAATCCCAGGCCGGGCTGTTCGCCCGCTTCATTGAGATCATCGAGAGCCGGCGTTGAAATCGCTGAGGCAGACATCGTTCACTTGCGGGCGACAGACTGCTACGGATTACCCGAAACCAGTCGCTTCCTCATACGCCCCGGAGAGCAGACGATGGCATTCAGGCGCAGAAAGAACACGGCCGCGATCCCTCGCACGGTGCCGGCTTTCGAGCACATCGTCACCGAGGCGAGCGACAGTTTCCTGTGGCGGCTCGACGACTATCCCTGGGAGCGCAATGTCTGGAATTTTCATCCGGAATACGAGATCCATCTCCTGCGGAAGTCTTCCGGGGTCGCGCTGGTCGGCGATCACATCGGCGAATTCGGGCCGGGCTACCTGAGCATCGTCGGCGGCGGGCTGCCGCATGACTGGGTGACATCGGTGCAACCCGGCGAGCTGATCGAAGGACGCGACATCGTGCTGCAATTCGATCCGCAGCGGCTGCGCGGCTCGGCGGGACTGCTGCCGGAGCTGCGCGAACTGGAACCGTTCCTGGAGCGATCGCTGCGCGGCATCGTCTTCCATGGCCGCGCCGCGCTCGACGGCGCTGCGCTGATGGAACGGATGGGCACCGTGCACGGGCTCGCCCGGTTTTGCCTCTTCCTCGAACTGGTCGATCTGCTGGCCAGGACAGACGAATACGAGCTTTTGTCCTCGCCGGATTTCTCACCCGCGCTCGACGCAACCTCGCTGGACATCATCCAGCGCACGCTGACCTATCTCTTCCAGCATTTCGCCGAGGATCTGAAGCTGCCGGAGGCGGCGGAGCTGGCCGGGATGAGCGAAAGCACGTTTTCGCGCTTCTTCCAGAAGAACACCGGCAACAGTTTCAGCGACCACATCGCCAAGCTCCGGCTCTGGCAAGCCTGCAAGCTGCTGGCGGACACCGATATTCCGATCACCGACATCTGCTTCCAGGTCGGCTACATGAACATCTCCAACTTCAACCGCGCCTTCCTGCGCAAGCACCGGATGACGCCGTCATCCTACCGCAAGCTGTCGAAGCAGCGGATGACGATGCGCGCCTGAAAACCGGCCTTCCTCACTCCATCGGTACTCATGTGACAGAGGCCGTGCAGGCGGGCCGGATTTTGCAGCGCACAATGCATAAAAGTACAGGTCTGCTGCAACGGGGCTTCTAGCGCGGCCTTTAGCAACTCCTCATTTTGGCGATGGGTGGCTTGTCGCTCGGGCGATGGCGAGGATCGCGCAACCGAAGACTTCCGCTTCCTGCGACTGTTCCTGGAGGAGAAAATCAATGAAACCAATTCGGCTCGCTGCGAGCATAAGCGCAGCTTTCATGCTTACCACGACCCTCTCGACCATGGCGCTGGCGGCGCCGGTCTGCTCGGCGCCGGTCAAGGTGCTGGCGCAACCGCGTGACGGGCTGACGCTGCTGGAGGCGTCCAAGGACGAGTTCCAGAAACTGGCCGGCGCCAGCTTCCAGATCGACTATCTCAACGAGAACGACCGCCGGGCGAAATCGCGCGCCGATGCGTCCACGGTGGGCAACTACAACGTCTACTATGTCGACGAAGCCAATGTCGCGCTGTTCGCCTCGTCGAAATGGATCGTGCCGCTCACCGACTATTACCCGGCTGACTACGACTACGCCGATTTCGACCCGGGCCGGCAGAAGGTCGCCACCTATGACGGCAAGGTGTGGTTCGCGCCGCTGACCGGCGGCGGCGACCTGATGGTCTACCGCAAGGACATTCTGGAAGCCGCCGGCATCCAGCCGCCGAAGACGCTGGACGAGTTGATCGCCGACGTGCCGAAGCTGACTGATCCCGACAAGGGCATGTACGGCATCGCGCTGCGCGGCGCGCGTGGCTCGGGCGCCAATGTCTGGCGCTGGATGCCGTTCTTCAAGGCCTATGGCGGAAAATGGTTCGACGGTGACAAGCCGGCTTTCAACTCCGAGGCCGCGGTCAAAGCGACCGAGACCTATCTTAAACTGTTCAAGGATTCAGCGCCCGGCACGCAGACCGGCAGCTGGGATGAATCGACCGGCGCCTTCCTGTCGGGCCAGGTTGCCATCTTGGTCGAATCGACGCCGCTGTCGGGCATGGCGGTCGACCCGACGACCTCGCAAGTGGTCGGCAAGATCGGCTTCCTGCCGCCGCCCTCGCCACTGACCGGCGGCGGCTACGGCCACGGCCTCGCCATCGCCGCCAAGGCCAATGCCGATGACGCCGCGAAGCAATGCGCCGGCCTGTTCATCGCCTGGGCGACGTCGAAGGAGAACGAGAAGCGCCGGCTCGACGCGCACCAGTTCGGCGAGCTCAACCGCACCAGCGTGCTGTCCAGCAAGGAGTTCGCCGACATCTATGGCGCCGATCTCGGCCAGGCGCTTGCCGATACCGGCAAGGTGACGGCGGTGAACTTCTGGCAGGATCCGCGCTGGCCGGATCTCGGCGACCGCTGGGGCATCATCCTGGAAGAGCTGGTCACCGGCACGCGCACCGACGTCAAGGGCGGCCTCGACGAACTCGAGGCCTACGCCAACGAGCTGGTGAAGAAGAAGTAATCCTCCCGCCCGCGGCGCGCGGTCCACGGCATTCGACCGGATGCCGGGACCTGTGCGCCGCGGGTTCTCCCCAAAAAGGCACAGCCCGAGGATAGGCAATGCGCCGACGCTCTTCCCTGCCCGTGACGTTTCTGGTTCCGACGCTCGCCATTCTTCTGGTGCTGTCGATGGTGCCGACGCTGTACGCCATCGTCATTGCGCTGCAGAACCGCGAGCTGAGCTCGTCGGACTATTCCTGGGTCTGGCTGTCGAACTTCATCGACCTGTTCGCCGACCGGCGTTTCCTCAACGCGGTCTGGGTTTCGGTGAAGTGGGAAATCGTCACCGTGGTGGCGACGATGATGGTGGCGATCGGGCTCGGCGTGCTGATGTTCGAAGTAGCGTCGCCGCGGCTGCGCAACATCTACTGCCTGCTGTTCATCATCCCGGTGCTGTTGCCGCGTGTCTCGGCGGCCTTCGTGTGGAAGTTTGCCTATCATCCGCTCTACGGCATCGCCACCTATCCCTACAGACTGATCACCGGCGGGCTGATCTTCGACCCGCTGTCGAAGCCGTCGACGGCCCTGTTTGCCGTCGCCTCGGTCGATGTCTGGCAGTGGGGACTGTTCTTCGCGGTCATCGTGCTGAAGCTTCTGGAGACCTTGCCGCCGCAGCCGATCGAAGCGGCGCGGCTCGACCACGCCAAACGCTGGCAGATCCATGCCTATGTGACCTTGCCTATGCTGAAGGCGCCGCTGATCAGCCTGATGTTCGTCAAGATGATCGAATCGCTGCGCTCCTTCGACCTGATTTATGTGATGACGCGCGGCGGGCCGGGCGTGGCGACCGAGACGCTCGACATGTACGCCTTCTCGCAAGGCTTCATCGAATCCGGCAAGGTGTCCTATGCCTCGGCCATGGCGGTGCTGATGATGATCGCGACTGTCATCACCTTCACCATGCTGTGGAAGCGGGTGCAGGCATGAGGCCGTATCGCATGAGACCGGGCCGCCTCATCGGCAAGATCATCCTAGCCTTCGCCGGCTTCATGGCGGTGTTTCCGCTCGCCTGGACGGCGGTCAATTCGCTGAAGAACAATGTCGACATCATCACCCGCGTGCCGCGCCTGGTGTTTACCCCGACCTTCGACAATATCAGCTACATCATCGGCCGCGACAGCGTCATGACCGGTCTCTATAACTCGGTCATTTCCTGCGGCGTCGCCGTGCTGATCGGCGTCATGCTCGGCCTTCCGGCAGCCTATGCGGTGGCGCGCTATCCCAATCGCTTCGCTGGCGACATCCAGTTCTTCGTGTTGTCGCTGCGCTTCCTGCCCCCGGTGGCGGTCGCCATTCCGCTGATGGTGATCTGGCTGCAGATCGGGCTCTACGACACCTTGCCGGCGCTGATCGTCACCTATTCGCTGCTCACCATCTCGGTGATCATGTGGCTCGCCATTCCCGCCTTCCAGGCCGTGCCGAAGGAAATCGAGGAAGCCGCTTTCGTCGACGGCTACGGCGCTTACTCGGTGTTCTGGCGCATTGCGCTGCCGGTAGCGGCGCGCTCGCTGATCGGCGCCGTCGCCTTCAGCTTCGTGCTGGTGTGGAACGAATTCCTGATCGCGCTGATGCTGTCCAGTTCCAACGCCAAGACATTGCCGATCGTCGCTTCCGAACTTTCACAGCAAGGCATGAACGTGCCGTGGGGAATCCTCAACGCCTCGGTCGTGCTGTTGTCGCTACCGCCGCTGCTGTTCCTCGGCGTGCTCAGCGGCTTCCTGAATTCCGTTTTCCGGCAAAAAAAGACTTGATGCGAGGACTTACCTATGCGGGCACTGGTGCTTGAGAAAAAAGGCGAACTGTCGCTGCGCGAGATCGCGCTGCCGCTCGACGTCGGACCGGGCGATGTCAAGATCGCCATCCACACGGTCGGCGTCTGCGGCAGCGACGTGCACTATTACACCCATGGCGCCATCGGCAGCTATGTCGTGCGGGCCCCGATGGTGCTCGGCCACGAAGCCGCGGGAACGATCGTCGAGATCGGCGCCAATGTCGGCACGCTGAAGGTCGGCGACCGCGTCTGCATGGAGCCGGGCGTGCCGAACCTGTCGTCGCGCGCGACCAGGCTCGGCATCTACAATGTCGACCCTGACGTCTCCTTCTGGGCGACGCCGCCTGTGCATGGCGTGCTGGCGCCCTATGCCGTGCACCCGGCCGCCTTCACCTACAGACTGCCGGACAATGTCACCTTCGCCGAAGGCGCGATGGTCGAACCCTTTGCCATCGGCATGCAGGCGGCGCGCCGCGCCCGCATCGTGCCTGGCGACGTCGCCGTCGTCGTCGGCTGCGGCCCGATCGGCATCATGATCGCGCTGGCGGCGCTGGCCGGCGGCTGCTCGAAGGTGCTGATCTCCGATTTTTCCGCACCCAAGCTCAAGATTGCCGCGCAATATCCCGGCATCGTGCCGGTCAATATAGGTGAGCAATCGCTGGTCGACGCAGTCTCCGCCGCGACCGACAATTGGGGCGCGGATATCGTGTTCGAGGCGAGCGGCAGCCCGAAGGCATTCTCCGACCTGTTCGATGTCGTGCGGCCGGGCGGCGCGGTGGTGCTGGTCGGACTGCCGGTCGAACCGGTCAGCCTCAACGTTCCGGCGGCGATCTCCAAGGAAGTGCGCATCGAGACGGTGTTCCGTTACGCCAACATCTTCGACCGCGCGCTGCAGCTGATCGCCTCGGGGAAGGTCGACCTCAAGCCGCTGATCACCGGCACTTATGATTTCTCGGACAGCATCGAGGCCTTCGAGCGGGCGGCGCAAGGCAAGCCGCAAGACGTCAAGCTGCAAATCCTTCTTACCGGCGAGAAGGGCTGACCATGTCCGCGATCGTTTGCTCCCATGTCGACAAGGCTTACGGCGCCACTACCGTCATTCGAGACCTCAATCTCTCGATCGAGGAGCACGAATTCGTCGTATTCCTCGGCCCGTCCGGCTGCGGCAAGTCGACCTTGCTCAGGATGCTGGCCGGACTGGAGGATATCAGCGGCGGGGAAGTGTCGATCGGCGGCAAAGTGGTCAACGATCTCGAGCCCGGCGAGCGCGGCATTGCCATGGTTTTCCAGAACTATGCGCTCTACCCGCATATGACGATCTTCGACAATATCGCCTTTGGGCTCAAGCGACAGAAAGTGCCCCCGGCCGAGATCCGGAAGCGGGTCGAGGCGGTGGCAACGACGCTCGGCCTCGAACCTTACCTCGCCCGCAAGCCGACCGAACTTTCCGGCGGCCAGCAGCAGCGCGTGGCGATTGCGCGCGCCATGATCAAGACGCCGAAAGTGTTCCTGTTCGACGAGCCGCTGTCGAATCTCGACGCCAAACTTCGCAACCATATGCGGGTCGAAATCGCCCGCCTGCACCAGTCGCTGAAGACCACTACCGTCTATGTCACCCACGACCAGCTCGAAGCGATGACGCTGGCCGACCGGATAGTGCTGCTCAGGGATGGCGTCATCGAACAGATCGGCTCGCCTGCGGAGATCTATCGCCAGCCGGGCAATCTGTTCGTCGCCGGCTTCATCGGTACGCCGAACATGAATTTCATCGACGTGGCCGTCGGGCGGAAGGACGAACGCTGGACGCTGACAGGCGGCGGCTCGACCTTCTTCATAGAAGGCCTGGGCTTCGATCTGCGCGGCGTCCATCGCGCCGTGCTTGGAATCCGACCGCCGGACCTGAAGACCGCCGGTGCTCAGAGCATCAATCTTCTGCAAGGCACCGCCGACCTCATCGAGTTCCACGGCAATGACGCGCTGGTGACGTTCGCCTGCGGCGGCAAGGAGGTCGGCGCGTTGGTATCGGCCCGCGAATGCCCGGCGTTGCGCGCGCCTGTGCGCTACACATTCGAGGAGGAGAGCGTGCATCTGTTCGACGCGGCGACCGGCGCATCCTTGCGCCGGCGAGAGGAGGCCTAGATTTGGTACGCAATTCCGGACGGAAAACCGTTTCACGCTTTTCCTGGAATTGCTCTAGTTGATGGCGTCGAGCGCCTGCCGCTGGCGGTGCATTTCGAGGAAGATCCTGTAGTCGCGGTCGAAGCGGCCTGACGCGGTCGGGTTCGAGGTGCGCGCCCTGCCGCCTTGCTGCATGGCGACGCAGGCGGCATTCAGGTCCGGGAACAGGCCAGCGGCAGTGGCGGCGACCATGCCGGTGCCGAGCAGAACGGCTTCGTCGGCCAGCGGCTCGATCACCGCGCAGCCGGTGGCGTCGGCATAGAGCTCCATCAGCAACGGGTTCTTGGTGTGGCCGCCGGTGACATGCAGCGTGTCTATGAGATAGCCGTTCTCGTTCAGCGCCTCCAGCACATGGCGCACGCCGAGCGCGATGCCGACGGCGGTGCGCCAATACAGCTTGCACAGACTGTCGAAGGAGGAATCCAGCGTCAGCCCGCTGACCACACCGACCGCATGCGGATCGGCAAGCGGCGAGCGGTTGCCATGGAAATCCGGCAGCACATGCAGCCTTGCCGCCAGCTTGTCACCTTCGGTGCTGCGCAGTTCGGCGACGCGCCTGGCGATTTTTGCATGCATGGCCGCGTCCGGCTCGCCGCCGGCGCCGTGCCAGCGGATGATATGGTCGAGCAGCGCACCGGTCGCCGACTGGCCGCCTTCCGACAGCCAGAGTTTTGGCAGTGCGGCGCCATAGTATGGACCCCAGACGCCGGCGAAAGGCTGCGGGTCGGGCGACATCGCCATGACGCAGGACGAGGTGCCGGCGATCAATGCCAGATGGCGGCCGATATTCTGCTCGTCGCCAGCAAAGCCGCCGAGCACGCCAAGCGCGCCGGCATAGGCATCGATGACGCCGGCGCCGACCCGACAGTTTTCGCTCAAGCCCAACTCCGCCGCCGCTTCAGGGGTGAGCGTGCCGATGTCTGCGCCGACAGCACTTGCCTTCTCCGGCAGGCTGCCGTGTTCGAACAGATCGCCAAGCCCGACCCTGTCGAAGAAGTCACGGCGCCAGCCGGTTTCCTCATGCGCCAGATAGGTCCATTTGGCGGTCAGCGTGCATTGCGAGCGCGCCAGCGACCCGGTCGCCTTCCAGGTCAGGAAATCGGTGAGGTCGAATAGGTAGCCGGCTTCATGCCAAGTTCCCGGCAGATTGCGCTTCAGCCACATCAGCTTCGGCGTCGCCATTTCCGGCGACATGACGCCACCGATATAGTCGAGTACGGCGTGGCCGCTATCGGTGCATTCATCTGCCTCGGCGATGGCGCGATGGTCGAGCCAGACGATGGTGTCCCAGCGCCGTTCGCCCGTCACCGAGACGCTGAGCTGGCCGGCATTCCTGTCCAGCACCACCAGCGAGCAGGTGGCGTCGAACGACATGCCGACAATATCGTCGGCTGACACACCGGCCTTTTCGCGCGCGGCACGCACCGCGATGCAGACCGCCGACCAGATATCCTGCGAATTGTGCTCGGCGTGATCGGCCTTCGGCTGGTTCATGACGATCGGATGCTCGGCGCGTCCGAGCAAGGTGCCTGACGTATCGAGAATGCCCGCGCGGGCGCTCCCGGTGCCGACATCGACCGCGCAAACGAAGCTTTTCGTCAAGATGCCTTTACTCTCGCTCCCTAGAGCCGGATGATTTCAGGTCTGTTCGACCCGAAATCTGAATCCGTCTCTAAATCAAAGAAGTAGAGCATGATGTCGTTCCGAAAACCGATTCACACTTTTCGGCATCATGCTCTAGCCTGCAATCAGATCGGGCAATTGCAGCATGTCCGCGAATATAAAGTCCGGTTCACTCGACGCAAGCCGCGCTTTCAAGGCCGGGTTGCCGGCGTGCGAACCGCCGGTGAAAGCAAAGACGCGCATGCCGGCCGCACGCGCCGCTGCGATGCCGGCAGGGCTGTCCTCGATTACGATGCAATTACCGGGATGCGCGCCCATGGCGGCGGCGGCATGGAGAAAAAGATCCGGCGCCGGCTTGCCGCGCGCGACCATGGCGGCACTGAACAGATGCGGCTCGAGCAGGCCGAGCAGACCGGTGACGTCGAGCGCGTAGCGTATCCGGTCGAGCGTGCCGGAGGAAGCGACGCAGCAGGGTACGCCCAGCCTCGGCAGGATGTCGCTGATGCCGGGAATCGGCTTCAACTCCTCGCGGAATTTGCGCATCAGTTCGACGCGCATGTCGGTCAGATGCACGTCGGTGATGTCGATGGTGAAATCGCGAAGAAGTATCTCGCGCACGCTCTTCATGCTCTTGCCTAGGAAATGCTCGTAGGCGGTATCTTCGCTGACCGAGCCCCCGGCGGCAGAGATCATGCCGAGCAGAGCCGAAACCGACAGCGCCTCGCTGTCGACCAGCACGCCGTCACAGTCGAAGATGACCAGTTCGGGCGTCATTGCGGCTGGCGTCAGAGCTTGCCGGAGATGTAGCGCGTCAGCGTCGCGCGCGTGCCATTCGCCCACAAGACGTTGAGCGCATGGGCAAAGGCCTCGGCGAACGGCGCCGAGCGGCCGACACCGCCATAGATATCCTCCATCGCAAGCCAGGCACCGGGCTTATCCTTCGCCGCCTTCGCGCTTGCCTGCAGCCGGTCCCAACTCGGGTCGTTGGCCTCTATGACCGCGCCGCTGTCTGTGGTGCCGAAACAGTAGCGGCACCACAGCGCGGACTCGAGCGCCAGACCCGCGACGCCTTTGCCGGCCTTCAGCCGGTCGGCAATGGTCGGGATGATGAATTTCGGCTGCCGGTTGGAACCGTCGAGGCAAAGCCGACGGATGGTGTCGCCGATCTTCGGGTTGGAAAAGCGGTGCTCGATGAGCTGGTAATAATCCTCCAGCACGGTGTCCGGCACCGGCGGCACCGTCGGGATGATCTCGTCATGCTCGAGCTTGGCGAGGAAGCCGCGCACCAGCGGCTCCTGCATCGCCTCATGGACGAAATGGATGTCCATCAACCCTGCGGGATAAGCGATCGTGGCATGACCGCCATTGAGGATGCGGATCTTCATCAGCTCATAGGGCGCGACATCCCTCACGAATTGCACACCGACCTTTTCCAGCGGCGGGCGGCCGTCGGTGAAACGGTCTTCCAGCACCCATTGCCTGAACGGCTCGCAGAACACCGGCCAGTTGTCCTCGAGGCCGAACTCGGTGGCGAGAATGCCGCGCTCGCGGTCGGAGGTGGCGGGGGTGATGCGGTCGACCATGCCGTTGGGAAAGGCGACATTGTCGCTGACCCAGTTTGCCAGATCCTCATCGATCAGCCGGGCCAGCCCAATGACGCCATCCGAGGTGACATGGCCATTGTGAGGGATGTTGTCGCAGGACATGACGGTGAACGGCACGATGCCGTCGGCCCGGCGGCGCATCAGGCCCGCAAGGATGAGGCCGAACACCGTCTTCGGCGTCGTGCCTGCCTGTGCGTCGGCGACGATGTCGGGGTGGGTCGGGTTGAACTTGCCGGAGGCCGGATCGATGAAATAACCGCCTTCCGTGATGGTCAGCGAGACGATCTTGATCGCCGGATCGGCGAGCTGGTCGATGATGGCATCGGCATCGCCGGGCGTCAGGAAGTCGATCATGACGCCGGTGACGCGGGCGCTCATATGGTCGGAATCCTGCTCGACCACGGTGGTCAGCCAGTCCTGCTCCTGCAGCTTGGAACGGCCGATTTTTTCGCCCTCGAAGACCCCGGCGCCGACCAGCGCCCAGTCATGGCCGATGCCTGAATTGAAGAGATCGTCGAGGTAGACCGCCTGATGCGAGCGATGGAAATTGCCGACGCCGAAATGGACGATACCGGGTTTGAGCCTGGAGCGATCATATCTGGGACCGGCGACCTTGGCGGGGAGTTCCGAGAGGATCGAGGAGGAGAGTTTCACGGTCATTTTTTTACCCTTTTGGCCGGGCTGCGGCCTTCGTGATCCCGGCCCATCAACTCATCCATTGGCCGCCATCGACATTGTAGGTCTGGGCGACGATGTATTCGGCGTCGTCGCTGGCCAGGAATACCGCCATGCCGGTCAGGTCCTCCGGCTTGCCCATGCGGCCATAGGGCACGCCCTCACCGACCAGCCGCCTCTTCTCGCCTTTCGGCCGGTTCTCATATTTGGCGAACAGCGCATCGACCTCATCCCACATATCGCTGTCGACGACGCCGGGCGCGATGCCATTGACGTTGATGCGGTGCTTGATCAGATCGAGCCCGGCGGACTGGGTCAGCGAAATCACCGCGGCCTTGGTGGCGCAATAGACGGCGACCAGCGGCTCGCCGCGGCGTCCTGCCTGGCTGGCGATGTTGATGATCTTGCCGCCCTTGCCCCTTGCGATCATCGAACGCGCCGCTGCCTGCAGCATGAACAAGGTGCCGCCGACGTTGACGGAGAACAGGCTGTCGTAGCTTGCTTTGGTGATCTCGACGATCGGCGCCAGGTCGAACAAGGCAGCGTTGTTGATCAGTATGTCGAGGCCGCCGGTCTTTGTTTCGACCGCCTTGACCGCCGCCTGGATCGAAGCGAGGTCGCTGACGTCGAGCCTGACCGGATAGGCGTCGGCGCCAATCTCGGCGGCCGTCTTTTCGGCAGCCGCCAGATTGATATCGGCAATGGCCACCGTGGCGCCCTCGCGCGTATAGGCTTCGGCAAAAGCCCTGCCGATGCCGCGCGCGGATCCGGTGATCAGCGCCGATTTGCCTTTCAGTCTCACTGCGTCAGCGCCTTTCCGTCGGGGCCGAAGCGATGCATGCGGACCTTGTCCGGCGTCAAATAGATGGTGTCGCCGTGGCGTACGGCCAGTTCGCCATCGGCGCGTACCGTCAGCGGACCGACGCCGTCGGCCTGGACATGCAGGAAGGTGTCGGAGCCCAGATGCTCGGCGACGCCGACAAGGGCTTTCCAGTCACCCGCGGTGGTCGATATCCCCATATGCTCAGGACGAATGCCGATGGTCTTGGCGTTGTATTTGGCCGCCGGCGCACCTTCGATCAGGTTCATTTTCGGCGAACCGATGAAGCCCGCCACGAACAGGTTCTTCGGCGACTTGTAGAGTTCCATCGGCGAGCCGACCTGTTCGATGTTGCCGGCGTTGAGCACGACGATTTTGTCGGCCATGGTCATGGCTTCGATCTGGTCGTGGGTGACGTAGACCATCGTCGTCTTGAGCTGATGGTGCAGCTCGCTGATTTCGAGCCGCATGGTGCCGCGCAGTGCGGCATCGAGGTTGGACAGCGGCTCGTCGAACAGGAATGCCGAGGGCTGGCGCACGATGGCGCGGCCGATGGCGACGCGTTGCCGCTGGCCGCCGGAGAGCTGGCCGGGCCGGCGTTCGAGATAGTTGGTGAGGTTGAGGACCCGGGCTGCGTCCTTCACCTTCTTGTCGATCGTCGCCACATCCTCGCCCGCCATCTTCAGCGGGAAGCCGATGTTCTTGGCCACCGTCATATGCGGATAGAGCGCATAAGACTGGAATACCATGGCCAGCTTGCGCTTGGCCGGCGCCTCGCCGGTGACGTCACGGCCATCGATGTTGATGGTGCCCCCGCTGGTGTCCTCGAGCCCGGCGATAAGGCGCAGCAACGTGGACTTGCCGCAACCCGACGGCCCGACGAAGACAACGAACTCGCCATTCTCGATGACCAGGTCGAGGCCTGGAATGATGACCGTCGATCCGAAATGCTTGGAGACGTTCTTGAGCGTGATGTTTCCCATGGTTTCCTCCCCGAGGGGTTATTTGGCCGGATTGCTTCAGGCAACGTCCGTTATTTTACCGCGCCGAATGTCAGGCCGCGCACCAGCTGCTTCTGGCTGAACCAGCCCATGATCAGGATGGGGGCGATGGCCAGCGTCGAGGCCGCCGAAAGCTTGGCCCAGAACAGGCCTTGCGGGCTTGAGAACGAACTGATGAAGGCCGTCAGCGGCGCCGCCTCGGTGGTGGTCAGGCGGATGGTCCAGAACGCTTCGTTCCACGCCAGGATGATGTTGAGCAGCATGGTCGATGCGATGCCCGGCACGGCCATGGGGGTCAGCACATAGACGATCTCGCCCCACAGGGTGGCGCCGTCCATGCGTGCCGCCTCCAGGATTTCGCCGGGGATTTCGCGGAAGTAGGTGTAGAGCATCCAGATCACGATGGGCAGGTTGATCAGCATCAGCATGATCATCAGGCCGATGCGGCTGTCGAGCAGTCCGGCATCGCGGAAGATGAGGTAGATCGGGAACAGCACGGCAACCGCCGGCATCATCTTGGTCGAGAGCATCCACATCAGGATGTCCTTGGTCCACTTGCCCGGCGAGAAGGCCATCGACCAGGCGGCCGGAACCGCGACTATCAGGGCCAGGATGGTCGAGCCGACCGAGAGCAGCACCGAGTTGAAGAAGAACTTGAAGTAGCCGCTCTGCGCCTGGACCTCGGTATAGCTCTCGAACGTCCCCGACGGGATCAGCGCGAAGCCCTGGATGGCCTCCTGCTCCGACTTGAACGAGGTGATGATCGTGTAGAGGATCGGGAAGAAGATCAGCAGCGCGACGATCCAGGCGGCGCCTGTCGCAATGACCTTGTGTTGGGTGGTGACTGCACGTGCCATCGTATCCTCCCTTACTTGTCCAGGTTCTTGCCCACCGCGCGCATGGCGAAGAAGGCGACGATGTTGGCGAGAATGACGGCGATGACACCGCCGGCCGATGCCTGGCCGATTTTGAACTCCAGCAATGCCTTCTGGTAGACGAGGAAGGGCAGGTTGGTGGAGGCATAGCCGGGTCCGCCATTGGTGGTGACCAGGATCTCGGCATAGACCGACAGCAGGAAGATGGTCTGGATCAGGATGACGACGGTGATGGCGCGCGACATGTGCGGCAGCGTCAGATAGATGAAGCGGCTGACGAAGCCGGCGCCGTCCATCTCGGCGGCTTCCTTCTGCTCGCCGTCGAGCGACTGCAATGCGGTCAGCAGGATCAGCGTGGCGAAGGGAAGCCATTGCCAGGCGACGATGATGATGATGGCCAGCATCGGATGCTGCCCGAACCAGTCGATCGGTTGAGCCCCGAAGAAGCGCGCAATGTCGGCAAAGACGCCGTATTGCGGGTGCATGATCATGTTCTTCCAGACAAGTGCAGCCACCGGCGGCATGACGAAGAACGGAGAGATGACGAGGATGCGGACGATCCCCTGTCCCCACATCGGCTGATCGATCAACAGCGCCAGCATGATGCCGCCGATCACGGTGATCAGCAGCACGCTGCCGACCAGGACGAGCGTGTTCAGGATCGATTGCAGGAATGCCGGGTTGGAATAGAACAGCGAGTAGTTCGAGAACCAGACGAAGCCGTCGCGGATCGGGTTCAGCGGATTGTATTGCTGGAAGGAGAACCAAAAGGTGATGACCAGCGGCACGATCATCCAGACGAACAGCAACACGACGGACGGCGCCATCATGAAGCGGGCAAGCGAACGGGTCTGCTGAGTAGCCATGACGGTCACCCTTCACTAGTCGGACTGAATTTTCACAGCGGGGAAAAAGCGGCCGCCCGAACTGGGACTCGGGCGGCCATCGCCGGTCAGGAGGCGACCGGCGTTCGGCACCGGGAGGAGCCTTACTTGATATAACCGCCTTCGGTCATGGTCGCCGTGGCGGCGTCCTGCGCCTGCTTGAGCGCGTCGTCTACGCTGGTCTGGCCGGCGAGCGCCGCCGAGAACAGCTGGCCAACGGTTGTGCCGAGGCCCTGGAACTCAGGAATGGCGACGAACTGCACACCGACATAGGGCACCGGCTTGACCGTCGGATGCGCCGGATCGGCGGCATTGATCGAGTCCAGCGTCATCTTGGCGAACGGGGCCGCCTTCTGGTACTCGGGATTGGCGTAGAGCGAGGAACGCGTTCCCGGAGGAACGTTGGCCCAGCCTTCCTTGGAAGCGACCAGTTCGGCATAGTGCTTGCTCGTCGCCCATGAGACGAACTTCTGGGCGGATTCCGCCTTCTGCGTGCCTGCGGGGATCGCCAGCGACCATGCCCAGAGCCAGTTGGCGCGCTTGCCGAGGCCATTGTCCGGCGCCAAAGCATAACCGACCTTGTCGGCCACCTTCGAGGCCTTCGGATCCGAGACGAAGGACGCCGCCACGGTGGCGTCGATCCACATGCCGCACTTGCCTTGCTGGAACAGAGCCAGATTCTCGTTGAAGCCGTTGGACGAAGCGCCTTCCGGACCGTCGGCCTTCATCAGGTCGACATAGAACTGCAGTGTGTTCTTCCATTCCGGCTGGTCGAACTGCGGCTTCCAGTTCTCGTCGAACCAGCGGGCGCCAAACGAGTTGGACATGGCCGTCAGGAACGCCGTGTTCTCGCCCCAGCCGGCCTTGCCGCGCAGGCATACGCCGTTCACGCCATTGGCGCGGTCGGTCATCTTGTCGGCGGCCTGCTTAATGAAGTCCCAGGTCGGGGCATCGGGCATGGTCAGCCCGGCCTTCTCGATCAGGTCCTTGCGGTACATGACGAACGAGCTTTCGCCGTAGAAGGGCGCGGCATAGAGCTTGCCGTCGACCGACAGGCCGCCGGCGATGGCCGGGATGATGTCCTTGGCGTCATAGTCGTCGCCGAGCTTGTCGAGCGGCAACAGCCAGTTCTGCTTGGCCCAGATCGGAACCTCGTAGGTGCCGATGGTCATAACGTCATACTGGCCGCCCTTGGTGGCGATGTCGGTGGTGACGCGCTCGCGCAGCACGTTCTCTTCGAGCGTGACCCAGTTGAGCGTGACGTCGGGGTTAGCCTTGGTGAAGTCGTCGGTCAGCTTCTGCATGCGGACCATGTCGCCATTGTTGACGGTGGCGATGGTGATGGATTCGGCATGCGCGGCAAAAGCGAAAGCGCTGGCCGACAACAAGCCCAAAGTGAGCGTGCGCAGTTTCATCAAATTCCTCCCATGAACCAAGATGAGCATTTGCCTTGGTAATGGGCAATTACTCACTTGGCATAAATTATGTCAAGCCAGATTCGATGCTGCAGCGCAGCACGCAAGGCGGAGCGCGGCGTTGCGCGCGTAGAGGATATTGAATGGATTTGGGAAGCTGTTTGCACGGGATGTGAGAGCGGGTTGATGCCGACCCATCGCAACCCAATCATGGCGCCAAGGGAGCGATAGGGCCCAGCCCGTCAACCGTGGGACGGGTAGCTTCCGACGGAATATTCGAAAACCCTGCCGTCGCGTGTTTGCTTGGCTCTGGTCAGCACTTCCGTCACCTGGATCCAGCTGGGCTCGTCCTTGCGCAGCCTAACTTCCCGGCCGATTGCCTTCACGGCAGCTTGAAACGGCGTAAATGCTTCGATCACCTGCGTCGTGCGCACGGTGTTGTTTTCGATTTCTTCGACGCGATAGACTTTCATCAGCCGGCTGATCGACCCTGTTTCAATCTGTAGACGATTGATCCTGCTCAATTGGGTCGTCACAAGCACAAGCCTATGCCGGGCGAGTGATATCGACAGCGTTTTTGTCAAGCTTGGTTAACCGGGTGGCCCGATCGCAGCTGTTTGTCCGCGAAAGCGAGCATTCGTCGCGGATCCATGGCTCGCTTTGCATCTCGGAAATCAATCCGCGAGTCGCTCGCCCTCAGGCGCAGGCGATCTCGGCCAGGATCCAGTCCCGGAAGGCTTTTATCTTCGGCACGTTGCGACGCGCCGTCGGGTAGACCAGCCAATAGGCGTGGCCGTCGTCGCCGACCAGGTCGAAGGGCTGGATCAGGCGGCCGGCGGCGAGCTCGGTCTTGAACAATGCGGTGGTCAGGATCGCCACACCATGGCCGGCGATGGCCGCGTTCGCCTCATAGGCCTGCGCGCCCATGCTGGTGCCGGTGCGCCTGGCAAGTTCGTCCGCCGGGACGCCGGCAAGGGCGAACCATTCCCGCCACCAGATGTCGCCGGGATCGAGAATGGGCAGCTTGAACAGGTCGGCGGGTTCGTGGACGCCACCTATGGTGGCAGCGAGTGCCGGGCTCAGCACCGGGGTGAAATCGGCCTTGAACAAAAGATGGGTCTCCACTCCAGGCCACTTGCCGCTGCCGGAGCGGATAGCGATGTCCATGTCCTCGCGGGCAAAATCGATCACCCTGTTCGAGGTATCGACGCGCACCGCCAGCGACGGATGCGCGACCTGGAAGGAGCCGAGGTGCTGCGCCAGCCAGTTCGAGGCAAAGGTCAGCAGCGTCGAGACGCACAGCACACCATCGGCGCCCCCACGCGCGGCGGAATAGGCGCTTGAGAGCAGGCTGAACGCCTCGCTGACGGCGGGCGCCAGGCGCTGGCCGGGTTCGGTCAGCACAATCTGGCGCGGCTGGCGCAGGAACAGCGGCGAACCGATGCGCTCTTCCAGAAGCTTGATCTGATAGCTGGCGGCGGCCTGCGTCATGCCGAGTTCCTGCGCGGCCTTGGTGAAGGAGAGATGCCGCGCGACGGCTTCGAACACTCTGATGGCCTGCAGCGGCGGCAACTGGGCGAGCTGTGGTGCCTTGAGATCGGGCATAAGCCCTCCTTATGGGTCTTGATCGACGTTTGATTGGAAGCCGGAGCCGATCAGACTGATATTTGGTGTCGAGGAACAATCCAGTTCAAGCATAGCGGAGGCTGAAGATCATGACCACGGTACAGGAAAAGCTGCATTCGGCCCCGGCGCGGAGCTGGTTTTCCGTGCTGGCGCACGAATTTTCCCTGCTGGTACGCCGCCGCCGCAGCTATGTCGACGTCAGGGAATTGTCGCCGCATCTGCAGCGCGACATGGGTTTCCTCGATGGAAATGATGTTTGCGGACGGCACAAATAGCAGTGCCGATTTTATCACCAGATCAGGCGCCGTCGAGTAGGGCCGTGGCGGTCCGCTCGTCGGTGATGAGGCCATTGACCAGCCGGCGGTTCACAGCGGCCAGGATGCCCGGCAATTTGCGCTCGCCCATGGCGAGCGCAATGACCAGCGACTTTTCGCGTGACGGCAAGGCTGCCGACGATACCCGGTCGTTGGTGATGCCCTCGATCATGCGGCCTTCCCGATCGAACACCCAGCCGACGATCTCGGCGACGCCGCCAGCCTTTTGCAACGCCTTCAGCTCGCTTTCCGAGATAAAACCGTCCTCGTAGAGCGGCGCCTTCGGGCCGAGATCGCCGATGCCGACAAAGGTCACGTCGGCTTCCGCGGCCAGCGCCAGCGTCGGTTGGATCATCGGCTGGGCAAGCAGCATCTCGCGCTCTTCCGGCGACGAGGCGATGACCGGCAGCGGCATCGGGAACGAGCGCGCCTTGACCCGGTCGGCCATGGTGAAGATGACGTTGTAGAAGGCGGCCGAACCGTCGGGCGAGATGTTGCCGGTCAAGGACACAACCTTGTGCTGCGAGCATTCCATCGGCGGCAATTGCTCGATCGCCGCCTTCAGCGTGCGGCCGGTGCCGATGGCCAAGACGATGGGCGTCGGTGACCGCAGCCGCCGCTCGATCTCGGCCGCGGCCGCCTCGGCAATGCCGATCGTGGTCGAGGATGAGGTTGGATCGCTCGGCACCACTTCGACGAGGTCGAGCGCGAAGCGTGACTTCAGTCTAGCTGCGAGATCAAGGCAATTGGCGATCGGGTGATCGACGCGAACCTTGATCAGCCCCTCCGACACCGCCAGCGACACCAGCCGCTGCGCCGTCTGCCGGGAAATGCCGAGCGTGGCGGCGATCTGGTCCTGGGTGTTGCCGGCAACATAATAAAGCCAGCCGGCGCGCGCTGCCTCGTCCAGCCTGCTGCTGCCGCCGTCTTGCCGCGAATTCAAAATGTGCCTCCAGCCCTGCCCCTTTGCCCGCCCTTAGGCGAAGCGTCATAGTCTTGCAGGGAATGTGTCGGCGCGCAATTGTCTATCGGCAGGGCAATTGCTTGCTGCTTCGATCCGGCCGCCGCGCGGCAACCAACCCAGCGAAAATCGCCAGCGGACGGGCTCGGCGGTTTATCTCCTGATACAAACGCTTTAAGGGGATCGGCAAAGGAGCCTCGCATGACGCCGAAAGCGGTTTTCTGGGATATGGACGGCACGCTGGTCGACAGCGAGCCGCTGCATGAGGCGGCCTTGGTGGCGGCGCTGCGCAGCGTCGGTATCACGCCGCCGGCCGACCTGCATGAGCGGGTGCTGGGCGTCGCCGCCGCACCGGTCTACGAGATGCTGCGCAGCGAGTTCGGCCTCGACCTGCCCTTCGACGACTGGATCGTGCGCAAATACGATCACTACATGCCGATGGCCGAGACGCTGAAGCCGCGCCCCGGCGCGATCGAAGTGTTCAACGAATTGCGCGCGCTCGGCGTGCAGCAGGCGGTGGTGTCCAATTCCGACCGGGTGATCGTCGATGCAAATCTGAGCGCCGTCGGCCTGATCTATCCCGGCATGCGCACGATCAGCCGAAACGACGTGCGCGAAGGCAAGCCGCATCCCGAACCGTTCCTGCGCGCCGCATGGCTGGCCGGCGTCGATCCTTCAGACGCGGTGGCCGTCGACGACAGCGTTACCGGCGCCACATCAGGCCTGGCCGCGGGGATGCGGACGATCTTCTGGCCGGAAGCGCCGATGGCAGGACCGAAGGGCGCTGTCGTGATCAACAGTGCGGAAGAGTTGCGGGCTCAGTTGGGACTCTGAGTGAGCCTATGAACGTCGGCGCTGCCCCTCATCCCCCTGGCGGGACCTTCTCCCCGTGAACGGGGAGAAGGGTGAACTCATTCAGCTGCGGTACACCGGCTCTTCGTCGTCGAGGATCGCCTTCAGCTCGGCGAGGTGACGCTCCGCCTGGCCGGGATAGTCGTCCATTTCGCTGGCGGCCTTTTCGGCAATGGCGTCGGACAGCGTGCGCAGCGGACGGCCGGTCCACAGCGCCTTGATGTAGGTCTCGGCGGCGCGTTCGAAATAGAACATGCGGTTGAAGGCGTCGGCGACGGTGTCGCCGATGACCATGACGCCGTGATTGCCCATCACCATCACCTTGACCTTAGGGTCGGTGAGCAGTTGCGAGCAGCGCTCGCCCTCTTCCTCGAAGGCCAGCCCGCCATAATGGGCGTCGACGACGTGGCGGTTGAAGAACATGGCCGAGTTCTGATCGATCGGCGGCAGGGTCGAGTCGGCCAGCGATGCAAGCACGGTGGCATGAATGGAATGCACATGCATGGTGCAGCGCGCATGCGGCACGTTGCGGTGAATGGCGCCGTGCAGGCCCCAGGCGGTAGGGTCAGGGGCGTTGGGACTGGTCAGCGTCTCGGGATCGTTGGCGTCGATCAGCAAAAGGTCGCTCGCCTTGATGCGCGAGAAATGCACCTGGTTGGGGTTCATCAGGAATTTGCTGCCGTCCTCGTTGACCGACAGCGAGAAGTGGTTGGCCACCGCCTCATGCATGTTGAGCCGCGCCGTCCAGCGGAAGGCGGCGGCAAGGTCGACGCGCTCCTCATAATAGGGCAGGTTGGTCAGCGTTTCCTTTTGCAGGCGGGCGATGCTCATCCGAAAACCTCCGTTTTTAAGAGAATGCCGCGCTCGGCCGTGGCCAGCAACCGCAAACTGCTGGGGCAGGCTGTCTTCGCATTGTCCGTTGTCCCAAAACCGCTACGCACTTTTGGGCGACATGCATTACGCCGCCGAGCGGGCCGACTGCAGCCCGCCATGTTCGACGATGAAGTCGATGACTTCCTGCAGGCCCTTGCCGCGCGACAGGTCGGTGAAACCGAACGGGCGCTTGCCGCGCATGCGGGCGGCATCGCTCTCCATGACATCGAGGTTGACGTTCACATAGGGCGCCAGATCGCTCTTGTTGATGACCAGGAAATCGGAACGGGTGATCGCCGGCCCGCCCTTCCTGGGGATTTCCTCGCCCTGGCAGACCGAGATGACATAGAGGGTCAGGTCGGCGAGGTCGGGCGAGAAGGTGGCGGCAAGATTGTCGCCGCCGGATTCGATGAAGACGATGTCGAGGTCGGGGAATTTCCTGTTCAGTCCGGCGATCGCCTGCAAATTGATCGAGGCGTCCTCACGGATGGCGGTGTGCGGGCAGCCGCCGGTCTCCACGCCGACGATGCGGTCCTCAGGCAGCGCCTGCAGGCGGGCCAGCATCATGGCGTCTTCCTTGGTGTAGATGTCGTTGGTGACGACGGCGATGGAGAAATCGTCGCGCAGCGCCTTGCAGAGCTTCTCGGTGAGCGTCGTCTTGCCGGAGCCGACGGGACCGCCGATGCCGATACGCAGGGGACCGTTGGCCTGAGTCATAGCGAAAAATCCGTCATGCCGAAAACTCCGTGATGGCGAGGATGGCGAAGCTGAGCCCGATCAACAGGCAGAGCGGCGAATAGAAGCTGACATCGAGCCGCGCAAAAGGCTGTTCCGGCGCCAGACGGCGCCACCACGGCGTGAAGCCGGCAATGCCGCGGCCGAGGAAGACCAGCCCTATGAGCAGCGCTGTGGCGGCAAGGCCTTCCCTTGGAAAGGGGGTGGCGAAGACCCCGGTCAGCGCCAGCGGCCACAGGGTTGCGAGGCACAGGCACGCGGCAACGGCGAGACAGGCAAACGGCGTCGGCATCTCGTCGACGCCGCGAAAGCCGACGACGGCGTGGGCGCAGGAGACGCCGTCCCTGCCCGGCCAGATGCCGCCAAGGCCCCAATAGACATGCAGCGCGGTGATCAGCAGCAGGACGGCCGAGAGGGCGAAGGCGAGGACGATCATGAGCGGAACAGCCTGGAATACTGCGTCTCGTGCTTCATCGCCATGATGTCGGAGATGAAGGCGCAGCCGCCGAGATCGTCCAATGTCGAGCCGGCGGCGCGCGCGGCCGTCGACAGCGCCAACGGCTCGAAGCCGGCGAGCAAGGCCATAGCGTCCGTCTGGCCGACGATTCCGAGTCGGATCGCCGCCTGGACGAGGTTGGAGAAGAAGGCCTGCAGGAAGGCCGACATCGCGTCCTGAAGCGCGATGCCGTTGCCGCCGGCAACGGCGCCGACGGCGACACAGTAGGCGCATTCGGCCGGCAGGCGGCCCAACACCGGATTCGCCCAAGCCGCTGCCGCTTTCAGGAAGGCGGCGCCTTGCAGCATGGTTTCGGTGTGACGCTCACGCGAGCCGGCCAGCGCTTCGGCGAGATCGGCAATTTCATGGAGATCGCCGCCGTCGCGGGCGCGGCGCCAGGCTTCCGTGAAGAGCACGGCGTCGTTCCAGCCCGAGCCCATCTCGACCAGCGTCTCCAGCCAGAAGGCGAGGCTGGCGGTATCGGCAACCAGCCCGTCTTGCCCGGCGCGTTCGAGGCCATGGCTGTAGGCAAAGCCGCCGACCGGAAAGGCCGGCGACAGCCACGCCATGAGCCGCAGCAAAGCGATGCCGGATGGCTGGTCAGTCATGATCGTGATGGTGCCCGTCATGGGAATGGCTGTGCGAATGCGACTCGCTGTGTGCGTGGGAACGTCCATCATGGGAATGCGCTTCGGCGTGCGCATGCGCATGGCCATGATCGTGACCATGCGCACCTTGGGCGGAATAGGCGCCGCGCACCGGCTTGAACGGTTCGGAGACTTCGCGGACCGTGGCGCCCAGCCCTTCCAGCATAGCCTTGATGACATGGTCGCGCAGGATCAGGATGCGGCCGGGCTCGATCGCTGCCGCCAGATGGCGGTTGCCGATATGCCAGGCAAGCTCCGTCAGATGCACCGCATCGCGGGCGCGGATATCATAGACCTCTTCGGGTGCCGCGGTGATCTCGACCTGGCCGCCATCCTCCAGCACCAGCCGGTCGCCATCGTTCAAGGTCACGGGCTCGGGCAGATCGACCAGCACCTTGCTGCCGTCGGCAAGCTCAATGGCGCGGCGGCGCAAATGACGCTCGTCATGGGGCAGGACGGCACGGCCGGATGGCGGCGTAGTTCCGGCAGTGCCGGCAGGCACCACCGAGACGGCCCGGGGGAACTTGGTGAAGTCGGTGTTCAGGTTGAGTTTCATCGCATGGCTCCACCGTTAGCCTGGGCTCTCGCACGGGCAGGCCGCGCCAGGACGCGGTCGAAATACGCGTTGACGCGCTCGGATTCGATCGGAAATTTTCCGGCGCGGGCCCAGCCGCCCATGTCGCCCAACAGCACGTCGACGGCGGAAAACCGGTCGCCCAGCGCAAACTCCCGATCCCCCAGCCGGCCGTCGAGCGCCTTGGCCTCCGAGGCGAAATCGTAGGCGGCGGCGGGGCCGACATCGACCCGCACGTCCTTCGGCAACAGGAAGCGGTGGCGCAGCTTGTTCCACAGCGGCGCTTCGAACTCGGACTGGGCAAAATGCATCCAGGAATCCATTTCGGCGCGTCCGGCCACACCTGGATTGGCGCCCATGCCTTTGTCGGCGTGCTTGTCGGCGAGATAGACGCAGATTGCCGCCGAATCAGTCACCGTCAGTTCGCCATCGATCAGGATCGGCACCTTGCCCGACGGGTTGAGCGCATAGGCTTCGGGCGAACGCAATTTGACCTCGACGAATTCATAGGGCTGCCCGAGTTCCTCGAGCATCCACAGAACGCGGCTGACGCGGGATCCACGCGATCCGATGGCCTTGTACATGGTTGAACCCTCTTTCCTGCGACCCTAAACCATAGCCACTGTTCAGACGATGGTGTCGAAGAGCCGCAGGATGAACGATATCTGATAGATCAGCGTGCCGGCGACGAATGCGATGTGGAAGCGGCGGTCACGCACCAGTATGGCGGCGATGCACAACACCACGAAAACCGGCGTTCGGAACAGATATTCATTGCCGTAGCGGGCGAAATGCTCGGGACCCTTCAGCAGCGTGTCGACGACGTCGAGCAGATAGGTCGTCGCCAGCAGGCCGAAGAACCAGCCACGGCGTGAATAGAAGAAATCCTCGTAGCTGGTGTAGTCGAGCATCGAATCCGGAAACAGCAGCGCGCACAGCAGGAACAGCGTGATGGCGTAGAAGATCAGGAACAGGTACTTGCCGAAAGTCCAGACCTCTATGGTGTAGAGGCCGAACTCCCACCACCAGAAATGCACCAGCAGCAACAGCATGGAGGCGACCCAGCCGAGGTGCACGGGATAGAGCCTGTACTGGCCGGGATGCTGGACGATTCGCGCCACCCCCGACAGCAGGCGAGCGACGCCAAGTCCGATCACCATGCCCATGACGATGCGGATATGCGGGAAGATGTCGTGGGCGGAGGCTATTTCGGTGACCATGACCTGCTACGCGGTTCTTTGAGCCGCATATTGCGGTGGGACCGACCGGGTCGCAACGGAATTTGCCGGGTCGATCAAATCGCCCCTCGCCTCAAAACAGGAAATACCGCTGCGCCATCGGTAGCACGCTTGCCGGCTCGCAGGTCAGTAGCTCGCCATCGGCGCGCACCTCGTAAGTCTCCGGGTCGACTTCGACATGCGGCGTAGCGTCGTTGAGCACCATCGAATGCTTGCCGATGCCGCCACGGGTGTTTTCCACGGCCACGAACTGCTTGTCGACGCCGAGCCGGCCATGCAGGCCTGAGTCCAGAGCCGCCTTGGAAACGAACGTCACCGACGAGTTGGTCCTGGCCTTGCCATAGGCGCCGAACATCGGGCGGTAGTGCATCGGCTGCGGTGTCGGGATAGAGGCGTTTGGGTCGCCCATCGGGGCTGCGGCTATCATGCCGCCGATCAGCACCATGTCCGGTTTGACGCCGAAGAAGGCTGGGTTCCACAGCACCAGATCGGCGCGCTTGCCGACCGCGATCGAACCGATGTCCCTGGACAGGCCATGCGCGATGGCCGGGTTGATGGTGTATTTGGCGATGTAGCGGCGGACGCGGAAATTGTCGTTGTTGCCGGTCTCCTGCGGCAATGACCCGCGCTGGCGCTTCATCTTGTCGGCGGTCTGCCAGGTGCGGATCGCCACCTCGCCGACACGGCCCATGGCCTGCGAGTCCGACGAGATGATCGAGAAGGCGCCGATATCGTGCAGAATGTCTTCCGCCGCGATGGTCTCCTTGCGGATGCGGCTTTCGGCAAAGGCGATGTCTTCAGGGATCGACGGCGACAGATGGTGGCAGACCATCAGCATGTCGAGATGCTCGGCCAGCGTGTTGACGGTGTAGGGCCGGGTCGGGTTGGTCGAAGACGGAATGACGTTGGGCAAGCCGCAGACCTTGATGATATCGGGCGCATGGCCGCCGCCGGCACCCTCGGTGTGGAAGGCGTGGATGGTGCGGCCCTTGATGGCGGCGACGGTGTTCTCGACAAAGCCGGATTCGTTCAGCGTATCGGTGTGGATCATCACCTGCACGTCGTAATCGTCGGCAACCGACAGGCAGCAGTCGATGGCCGCCGGCGTCGTGCCCCAGTCCTCGTGCAGCTTCAGCGAGCAGGCGCCGCCCAGCACCATTTCCTCCAGCGCTGCCGGCAGCGAGGCGTTGCCCTTGCCGGACAGGCCGATGTTCATCGGGAAAGCGTCGAAGGACTGGATCATGCGCGCCATGTGCCAGGGTCCAGGCGTGCAGGTGGTGGCCAGCGTGCCATGCGCCGGGCCGGTGCCGCCGCCGAGCATGGTGGTGATGCCCGACATCAGCGCTTCGTCGATCTGCTGCGGGCAGATGAAGTGGATGTGCGCGTCGAAGCCGCCGGCGGTCAGGATCTTGCCCTCGCCCGCGATGATCTCTGTACCGGGGCCGATGACGATGGTGACGCCGTCCTGCGTGTCGGGATTGCCGGCCTTGCCGATCGCCGCGATGCGGCCGTCCCTGAGACCGATGTCGGCCTTGAAGATGCCGGCCGTGGCATCGACCACCAGCGCGTTGGTGATGACCGTGTCGACCGCGCCGCCGGCGCGCGACACCTGGCTCTGGCCCATGCCGTCGCGGATGACCTTGCCGCCGCCGAATTTCACCTCCTCGCCATGGACGGTGAGGTCCTTTTCGACCTCGATAAACAGCTCGGTGTCGGCCAAGCGCACTCTGTCGCCGACCGTCGCGCCATACATCTGCGCGTAGGCGGCGCGGGTAATTCTAGCCATCAGTCAATGCTCCCCAAACGAGAGGCCGGCCGCAGCCGAACTCCACATCGTCGCCATCCAATGGTCATGCAATGACCCGCCCGGCGACACCTTCTGATCCCATTTGGCCGTTGAGGTGGCCGTGCCACCCCAAACCGCCCGTTTGCCAAACCCTTGGCCAAATCGATGAAAGGAAAATACATGCGCAAAATCATCGTTCTTGCAGCCGCCGCCACGCTGGCCTCCGCAACCGTAGCCGGCGCCCAGCAGCAGCCCACGCCGCAACCGAAGCCGGCAGCGCCCAGCGCTCAGCCGGCGGCGCCGGCGATCCAGAAGGTCAACATCGTCGATATCAGCGAATTGCCCAAAGCCACCCAGACGCAGGTCAATCAGGTGATCGCCCAGCGTGGCGATGCCGGGCTGCAGAAACTGCGCTCTTCGATCGACGCGACGCCGCAGATCAAGTCGGCGCTCGAAGCCAAGGGGCTCACCTCGGCACAGGTGGTCGCCGCCAGCATGACCACCGATGGCGCGCTGACCCTTGTCACCAAGAAGGCAAGCTGAAAGAAGCGCTTGGCGGGCCGGCACCCGGCCCGCCAGCCCACAGGGAACCTTCGCCCGACAGGAGGCGTTTCGTCCCTTTGGCGCCGAACGGCGTTGCACAGAAAAGTCCACCAGGAGCGAGCAATGCCTGTCTTTGCCGACACCAGATGGCTCCAGAGCCTTGCTGCCTGCGCATTTCTCGCAGCTTTCGGCCCGCAAGCCGCGCAAGGTCTTGAAAGCGCTGACGCCGTCAACCGGGCCGACACCGTCAACAGGATCGTCGGCTCCGATGTCCGGCAGGAGGAGGCGCGGACGGAACCACAGACCAACAAGATCATCACCGCGATCGAGCGGACGCGTGAGAACATCGGCGCCGTGCGCAAGACGTCCAAGCTCGATACTGTGGATATCGTCTTCCTCACCGACGCGGCGCGCAGCGAAGGCGGCCCGCCGCCGGCCGTCGAGAGCAAGGTCGAACAGCATCAGGACGACATTGCGGAACTGCGCAAGGAGATCGACGCCAACGCCTTGCTGTTCAACGCCATCGATTCGCGGCGCGTGCTTACGGAAGACGTCCTTGCGGTGGAATTCGACGGCTCGGCAAGAATCGTCATCTACGCGGCGGCCAGGCCGTCGAACTGACCTCAGGGCGCTCGACCCCGTCGATCTCACAGCCTGCCCATGATCTTCTGCTGAAAACCGTAGACCTCGCGTTTTCCTCCGAACGGCACCAGCGTGACGTCCCGCTCTTGTCCCGGTTCGAAGCGCATCGCGGTGCCGGCGGCAATGTCCAGACGCATGCCGCGCGCTTTGTCGCGGTCGAATTTCAACCCCTCATTGGTCTCGAAGAAATGGTAGTGGCTGCCGACCTGGATCGGCCGGTCGCCGCTGTTGGCGACCTTCAGCGTCACCGTCGGCAGCCCCTTGTTGAGCTCGATGTCGCCGCTTGCGGTGATGATTTCGCCGGGAATCATCGTTAGCCTCACAAAACGCCGAAGACCAGGCCGCCGCCGACTGCAGCACAAGCGGCGCCAGCGGCGCGGGCAAGCCCGCGAAAGCGCATGCCGAGGCCAAGGCCGGCAGCGATGCCCATGGCATGGAGAAGTGCGGTGGCAACGGCAAAGCCGGCCATATAGTCAAGTCCACCGGCATTTTCCGGCACTTCGGTGCCGTGGGCATGGCCATGGAACAGCGCGAACAGGCCGATGATGGCGACTCCGGCCGAGACCGGCAGATCGACCGCCAACGCCACCAGCAAGCCAAGCGCGACGACGGAGGCAAGGATGCCCGGTTCGACGAAAGGCACCGGCACGTGGAGCATGCCGAGCGCGCCGCCGACCAGCATGACGCCGACAAAGGCCAGCGGCCAGGCCCAGATTGCCTTGCCGCCCTTGAGCGCCGCCCACAGGCCGACGGCTACCATGACGGTCATATGGTCGAGGCCGGACAGCGGATGCGCGAAGCCCGCCGCGAAGGACGAGGTCGTGCCGATGCCGACATGGGCATAGGCGGGCATCGCCGCCGCCAGCAGCAGGATCGCTGCAAGCGTGGTGCGTTTGGTTGAAGCAGAGATCATCGGTCTTCCCTTCGAAGTCACGAAAACAATCACGCAGCCTTGCGCGGGCCGCAGCCCTCGGCCTTGAGCACGCGTTGGGTCGAGGCCGGATATTTCACCAGTTTCTCCACTGGGCGGATCGGGCGTGCGGAAAAATTGCCGCCGCAGTTCGGGCAGACGCCGCCCAGCACATGTTCAGCGCAGTCAGCGCAGAAGGTGCATTCAAAGGTGCAGATCAGCGCGTCCGCCGCTTCCGGCGGCAGGTCCTTGTCGCAGCATTCGCAATTCGGTCGCAGCTCCAGCATCGTTTTCTCCTCACCTGATCGGTTCGTGAACGGTCACCAGCTTGGTGCCGTCGGGAAAGGTCGCCTCGACCTGCACGTCGTGGATCATCTCGGCGATGCCTTCCATCACCTGCGCGCGGGTGATGACATGGGCGCCGGCCTCCATCAGTTCGGCGACCGGGCGGCCGTCGCGGGCGCCCTCGACGACGAAATCGGTGATCAGCGCGATCGCTTCGGGGTGATTGAGCTTGACGCCGCGTTCCAGCCGCTTGCGCGCCACGATCGCCGCCATGGCGATGAGCAGCTTGTCCTTTTCACGCGGCGTCAGGTTCATGCGCTTTCCTGGATTTGGCCTGTATTTGGCTCAGAGTGACCATAATTTGGGCAGACCCGCCCGCCCGTTGAGCAGTTCGACGAGCGGAACCAGCCGCTTGCGCAGCTGATAGCCGTCCTCGGCAAACAGCCTCGCAAGAAGCTTGCCAGATTTTTTGACGCTCCAGGCGCTGGCATCGCCGTCGGCGCCGACGATGTCGCGGGCCGGATCGAGCAAGGCTTCGGCCTGCGGCGAGACCATCAGCAGCGTCGCAGCGGCAATGGCGCCGCCGGCGACCGCCGGGCGGCCAAGTGCCGCCGCGATAGCCGGCCCGATGCGGAAATCCTCGGCATGAACGAGCGCACCATCCTGGCGGACACGCCAACGGTCGTGGAAATGGCCGTGCGCGGCCTCTTCGCCCATGGCGAGGCGGCCGAATATGGTGGCTTCAAGCAGCAATGCCTCGGCGCCTGCGGCAAGCTCGACCTCGAGCGTGCGGGCAAAGGCCGAGCGGTCGAAGACGATGGTTTCCTGGGGCAGCCAGGCGATACGCCCGCCCGCGCCGACGCTGAGCTTCACCCGAACTTCGGCGCGGTCGCTAGCGGCACGATAGATCTTTTCGCAGGCCTGGGTGGTTATCGAGGCGGAGGCACCTGGCCCGACATCGATTTCCCAGCCGAGCCGATCGCCGCCGGTCAGACCGCCGGCGGTGTTGATGAGCACGGCTTCGAGCGGATCGGCCGCAACGGCCGGCATGCGGATTTTGGCCGAGCCGTCCTGATAGAGGCGCAAAAGCCGGGTGCGTCCATCCCTGACGCCGCACGCAAGCCGGGCCGCCCCGGCCGCGCGCTGGGCCGGAAGAGCTGGGATCAAGACATGCTGCAACGTATCCACGGCGCTAACGTTAAGCACTCCCGGCGCTTTGTCGATATGGTGCTTGTTGATATAGCTTGTTGCTTGACAGCGTTTCCGTTTCTATAGAGGGAGCCTCTTTGGAACGGTCATGCTGCGCCTGGCGGGTTTTTGAAGGCGACGGCGATTTCAGTCCAGGCAACAGGGGCGCCAACCAATCGGCACCGCGACGTTATAAAATTGGGGAAGGAATCGAATGGCTGACGAGCTGGCAACGGAAATCATCGCCAAGATCAGGGCACATGCGGAGCCCGGTGGCGAAGAGATCACCACCAATACGGAATTGACCGCGCTTGGCATCCATTCCCTGGAACTGACCGAGATCATCTTCGATCTCGAGGAGCAGTACGGCATCGAGATCGAGATGAACACGGTCGATGCCTGGAGCAATCTCAAGAATGTCGGCGATATGGTTGAGGCTGTTCGCGCGCTGATTGCGAAAAAAGCCTGAGCTGAATGCAAAAGCGCGTCGTCATTACCGGCATCGGCGGCATATGCGGGCTCGGCGCCAATGCGCCTGCAATCTGGAACGAAATGCGGGCCGGCCGATCGGCCATCGGTCAAATCAGCAATCCCGGTTTGCATGATCTGAAGGTCAAGGTCGGCTGCGAAATCAAGACGCTGCCCGACCATGGCATCAGCCACAAGCAGACCGTGTCGATGGACCGCTTCAGCCTTTTGGCGACGATTGCCGCGCGCGAAGCCATGCAGCATGCCGGCCTGACATCGAATGAAGCAACCACCTACCGGATGGGCGCGGTTGTCGGCGTCGGCGTCTGCGGCTGGGAGGCGATCGAGGAGAACTACCGCGCCATCCTGGTCGACGGCAAGAACCGGGCCGGCATCTTCACCGTGCCAAAAGTGATGCCGAGTGCGGCGTCCGGCCATGTCAGTATGAATCTCGGCCTGCGCGGGCCGGTGTTCGGCGTCACTTCGGCCTGCTCCTCGTCCAATCACGCCTTTGCCTCGGCGGTCGACCAGATCCGGCTCGGCCGCGCCGATGTCATGGTCGCCGGCGGCACCGACGCGCCGCTGCTCTGGGGCATCCTGAAAGGCTGGGAAGCCCTGCGGGTGCTGGCGCCCGATACCTGCCGGCCGTTCTCAGCCGATCGCCAGGGCCTGTCGCTCGGCGAAGGTGCTGGAATGGCGGTGCTGGAAACCTATGAACACGCCATGGCGCGAGGCGCTACCATTCTGGCCGAATTTGCCGGCGCCGGCCTTTCCGCCGACGCTTCCGATATCGTCGCGCCGACAGTCGAGGGACCGACGGCGGCGATGCGCGCCTGCCTGGCGGACGCCGGGCTCAATCCCGAGGACGTCGATTATCTCAACGCCCACGGCACCGGCACCAAGGCCAACGACCAGATCGAGACGGCGGCAATCAAGCGCGTCTTCGGCGACCATGCCTATAAGCTGTCGGTGTCGTCGACCAAGTCGATGCATGCCCATTGCCTCGGCGCCTCGGGCGGCCTGGAAATGATCGCCTGCGTGATGGCGATCCGCGAAGGCATCGTGCCGCCGACGGCCAATTTCCGGCAGGCCGACCCCGACTGCGATCTCGACATCACGCCGAATGTGGCGCGCGAGCGCAAGGTGCGCGCGGCGATCAGCAACGGTTTTGCCTTCGGCGGCACCAATGCCGTGGTGGCGTTCAAGGCGGTCTGACGGCAAGCGACTGGCCCTGAGCGACTGGCCCTGAATGACTGCGAAGACGGTGTGTGCACCGTCGGCCGGTTGATCGGCAAAGACGCCGAGGATAATCCTTCGCAACACGCCAGATGGCGCGATACCGCGCCAAATTCCCGACCGGAGCTTTCGATGACCGACCTGTCCGCCTTTCCGATCACCAAGCGCTGGCCGGCCAGCCACCCCGACCGCCTGCAGCTCTATTCCGCGACGACGCCGAATGGCGTGAAAGTCTCGATCGCGCTGGAAGAACTCGGCCTGCCCTACGAGGCGCATCTGGTGGATATCGGCAAGGACCAGAGCTGGACGCAGGAATTCCTGTCGCTGAACCCGAACGGCAAGATACCTGCGATCATCGACCCCGACGGTCCAGGCGGCAAGCCGCTCGGCCTGTTCGAATCCGGCGCCATCCTGCTCTACCTCACCGACAACACCGGCAAGCTGATCCCTGCCGATCCGGCGCGGCGCTACGAGACCATCCAATGGGTGTTCTTCCAGATGGCGGCGATCGGACCGATTTTCGGACAGGTCGGGTTTTTCAACAAATTCGCCGGGCGCGAGATCGCCGACAAGCGGCCGCTGGATCGCTACCGCAATGAATCGCGGCGGCTGATCGGGGTGCTGGAGACGCGGCTGAAGGGTCGAACCTGGATCATGGACGACGACTATACGATCGCCGACATTTCGATGCTGGGCTGGGTGCGCAATCTGATCGGCTTCTACGAGGCGCGCGAACTCGTCGGCTTCGACGACTTCCCCACCGTCGCGGCATGGCTGGAGCGCGGGCTGGCGCGGCCCGCGGTGCAGCGCGGCCTGACCATTCCCGCCAGGAATTGACCTCGGCCAGCCGAAGCAGCCGGGTCTATTTCGCCTTGGCCTTGCTTTTCGAGCCGCCCTTGCCGATGACGGACGCAGCGAGCGACGCAGCGCCCCTGGCTGTCGCCGCCACCGCACCAGCGGCGACATTGGCGGTCGCCTTGACGGTGCGCATCGCGCCGCCGGCCACCGAGCCGCTGCTTGCCGGCTTCTTGGGTTTGGCGGTTTTCGCCGTCACCTTTGCCGTCGCCACCGGTTCTACCTTCTTTGGCGCCGCTTTGCCGAAAGCCGGCTTTGCGTCCTTGGACCGCTCGGCGATCGCCGGGCCGGCGCCTGCCTTCGCCTGCGTGGCCTTTGCCTGCCTGGCTTTGGGTTGAGCGGTCTTGCTCTTGGCGGGTGTTTTTGCCTTGGTTGCCATCTGACGGTTCCCTCACGGCGGCACGATTGCCGATGAGAGATAACGACCTGAAAGTCTTAAGGTTCCCGTTCCGAAGTCCAGCGAACTATGCGGGATCGCCAACAACCAGGTCGGCGGACCTGCGACGGCCGAGCACGCGATCGATGTTGGGCATGTCGTTGGAAGCGATCCAAGCGCGGGCGTCTTCGTCGGAGCGGCCATGCTCGTGCCAGCGCACCAGAAGGCGGCGCTCGAGTTCGGCACGCGGCACATCGACAAAGATGGTGAAGTCGAACAGCGGCGCCAGCCGCGACCACGGCTCCTCGTCCAGCAGGAGGTAATTGCCTTCGACCAGGATGAACTTGGTCTCGGCGGCAACGATGGAGGCGGCGGCGCGCGACAATTCCATGCTGCGGTCGAACACCGGAATGGCGATGTCTGGCTCGCCCGAACGGATGCGCTTCAACAGCGTCTCGAAGCCGGCGAAGTCGAAAGTCTCCGGCGCGCCCTTTCTTGACCGCAGGCCGCGCTGGTCGAGCACGATGTCATCATAGTGGAAGCCGTCCATCGGCACGACTTCAGCCGCGCCCTCCGGCAACAGATCATGCAGGCCGGCCGAGAGCGTCGACTTGCCGGCGCCGGGCGGGCCGGCAATGGCGACGATGAAGCGTTTCGCCTTGCCGGCGCGCTTGAAGATGGTGGCGGCGAGATGGGCGATTTCGGACATTGGGCGCTTCCAGCTATGCTTTGCATCTTGTCGGCAGTTTGAGGAAATTTCAAACCGCGATTTGGGCAATCTCACGACATCCGCCACGTCAGCGCCGCCCCTCGTCGCCCTGCCGGTGTCCAGCCGATAGATGGGTAACACTTCTCCCCCTATGCGTCCGCCGCAGCGCCAAGCAGATTGGTTGGCGCGGCGGTGCGGCGGACAAGCTCCATGTGCCGTGTGTCGAGGATGCCGGCAGGCAGGTGAGGGGCAGGGCCAGCGTTCGAAAATCAGCCGGGCTGGCCGATCCGCAGGAAATCGCTGTCGAACCTGACATCGCGGGTCGAACCATCGGCTCCGGTGAGATGCATGTGACCTGAGGCTGTCCCGATAGCGCGCGGCGGCTCGCCGTTTGCCTGCGGCAGCGCGCCGATGACATGGCGGAAGGAGACTTCGCCGCCGAGGGTAAAAGCGGTCGCGATCCCTTCGCGCTTCAGCCAATTGTCGTCGATCGATGCGGCATGGCCGATGGCGGCGCGGCCGTCCTCGATGCCGAGCACGCCGCGATGGCGGCTGCTCCACGGCGCGTAGTCGCGGCCGCCATTGCTGAACCACAGCATGGTGACCGGAAGCTCCGCCGGGTTCTTCAGCACCAGCACCAGATCCTGTTCGGCCCGGCGCGCCAGCGCCGTCCAGCCCGGACCGTCATGATCGGCTTCGACCAGGGTGATGAAATCCTCGCGCTCATCCTCCATGCGGTAGTCGGTGAGATCGAGCGTGCCGCCGCCAGTGGCTGGAAAGCGCGTCAGATCGGTCGAGCGGGCGGGATAGGAAAGCTTGAAGCGACCGCGGGCCGGATCGGGCTCCAGCGGTGCGTCCAGTGTCCCGGCAAAGCGCTTCGGCGAAAAGGCCAGCCGGCCGCCATCGCGCATCGCCGCCATCGGATGGTGGGCGGCGGAGACAGCGCCGGAACCGCCGGAAAAGACATGCTCCTGATAGAGGAAGGGATGACTGTTGCGGAGCGTGAAGATCTTGTCGACCGTCGCGCCCATCACCGTGCGGCGCAACCGGAAGACGGCCCGCCAGCCGTCGGATATCGCTTCGCTGGCGGTGACATCCCAGGCGCTGTTGGCCGGCCAGCCATGCAGCGGTGCGGCCTCGATGTCGCTGGCCGAAAACGGTGCGCATAGGAAATCGCCAGACAGCCGCACCGTGCCTTGAGGCAGATCCGGCGGCAGCGTCTCGCCGGCATCGATCCAGGGCGCGCGGTGCAGCGGCTTCAGCTGGCGGCCATCGCTGTCGACCGTCATTTCGGCGATATGGCCGACAGTGAGATCGAGCGTGACCGAAATGCCCTTTGCCTTGATCGTGACCGTATCCATCCGCGCACCTGCTGATTCTGATGGCAGCGAACAAACCCGCTCCGCGACGGATGCGCAAGCACAGCGACCGGCATTTTGCATCAGGGCGATTTTTACCCTCCCCCTTGTGGGGAGGGTCGGCGAGCGATCGGAGCGAAGCGGAGATCGATCGACGGGGTGGGGGTAGCGCCCTACAAGGACCCCCACCCCGATCCGCTACGCGGATCGACCCTCCCCACAAGGGGGAGGGTGGACGCCTACTGCCGCTTATACTCGCGCACCGGCGACTTGGTGCCGTCGGTGTAGGTGACCTGCACCGCCATCGAAGTCACGTTGTCGGCGACCTTGAAGTAAGGCTGGTAGTCATAAGGAATGGCGTACGGGTCCTTCTTGTCGCAAGGCGGCAGCTTGATCTCCTTGTCGAGCGCCGTGCCGTTCAAGCTGTAGCGCACCTCCTTGATGCCGCAGCGGAATGACAGCATCTGGGAGAAATAGACCAGGCCGTGATTGCCGCTGGCGTCGAAGGCGATCCACGACGTCCAGAACTGGTCGAGGATCTGTTTGTTGCCCTGTTGCAGCGCCGCGTCCGGATCGAAACTTATGTCGAACGGCCCGGTCTCGCGGCCCCTGAGATCGAGATATTTGACCCCGATGGTGGTGGCCGTGGTGCTGTCGGGCAATTCGAAGCTCGGATTGGGCATCGGCTTGCCGGTGCGCTGGTCGTTCATCGCCATCAGCCCGGTGTCGGTGAACGGACCTGACACACCCATGCGCCAGGAAATGCCGGTCGCGGCCTCGGGCAGCGAGATGGAGATCGTCCAGCCGGCATTGGAGCGCATCGGCGTCAGCGTCGGGGCAAAGCGTGCTGGGTCGAGCACGTCGCCAAGCGCCGTCAGGCGGGTACGGCTGCGGTCGAGCCAGTCGGCGAGCTGCGTCTGGTCGACGAAATATTTGAGCAGCCCGCCTTCCTTTTCATAGGAGACGAACTTGGTCAGCGCCTCGGCCTCGCTGCGCTTGTCGGACAGCGACTGGACGCCGAGGCGATCCTCGGAAAACTCCTGCGCGAGCAGGTAATAGGCCGGTGCGAAATCCGGATTGGCCGCGATGAAGGCGTTGAGCTTGTCGAGACGTTGGGCATCGTCGAACTGCAGGATATGGACCAGCTTGATCGACAGCGCCTTGGCCTTGTCGGCCAGGGCGCCGAACACTTCGCGGGCGCCGGCCTTGCCGTCCTGCACGCGCAGCAGGGTGGCGAAGCGTGTGTAGGGATCGACGGCGTCGACGTCGAAACCGGCGACAGCGAGATAGGAGCGCCGCGCATTCAGCATGTCGCCGGAAAGCTCGTAGACGCGGGCATTGTGGTAGAATTCGTCCGGCCGCTTCGGCTCGGCGATCGTCCCGCCCTGCGCGGCCAATGCGGCAAAGCCCTTGGCGATGGTGTCGATCGAGGCGGCGATCTGCTCGGTGGTCGCCTGAAGCTTGTCCGCCTGCTCGGCCTGTTTCTGCTGGCCGGCAGCGAGCGTTTCGGTCGTCTGCTTGACCGCCTCTACCGACTTTTGCGTCTGCGCGCCCTGCTCAGCCTGCTGCTGCTGGGTCGACGCAATTTCCTCGGTCTTCTTCGCCACCGCGTCGGTCGATTGCTTGACCTGGTCGACCGCCAGCTTCGTCTCGGTTACCGTTTGCTCGATCCTGGCCACCCTGGCCGAGACGATGCCCATCTGCTGCTGCAACTGGGCGATGGCCGGCACCAGGCCGGCGATCACACCGTTCTGCGAATTGGTCTGCTGCTGCAGGCCATAGACGCCGCCGGCGACGGCGGCAGCGCTGGTGGCAAAGATCAGCGCCGGCAGCGCCTTGGCGGCCAGCACCAGCCGCAGAACGATGGCAATGGCGATGATGGCTGCGGCAACCGAAGCGACCAGCGCGATATAGGCGGCGAACGGCGCCAGCGGATTGAGGATGTCGGAAGCAGCGCCGCCGATGAAAGCGACGCTGCCGGCCCATTTGCCGGTGCGGCTGAGCGAAGCCCTGATAAGAGATGGCGCAGCCGCGCCGATGTCACCGGTCATTGTCAAATCCCCCAAGCAATTGCCGCCTCTATAGCAGCACCGCGACCCCGCAGGCAAAACAGGACAGGAAGCAGGCGATTTCGGGCGGGTGGGCGGATGTCGAGGTTGCCGTTTCAGCGCCGATGATTGGCGAAGCCGAAGCGACATCTGATCTCCCCCCTTGCGGGGGAGATTGGCAGCGTCATCGGCAGCTCCGCCGTTAACCAAATGGACGAACACAATGGGTTAGGCTAGGTTCCGGCCCTCTCAGCAACGCCGGACTTGCCTTGCCAAACTTCCATTTCCCCTCCCTCATACAAAAATTCGTCGCGGCCTTGCTGCTGCTCGTCTTCGTTGCCGGCTGCAGCACCACCGCGCCGCCCGACAGCGTGCTGGCGGTGCCGGCGCCGCAGGAGAAATATGCCGCCATCGTAATCGATGCCGGCAGTGGCAAGACGCTGTTCGAGGTCAGTTCGAGGGCGCAACGCTATCCGGCGTCGCTGACCAAGATGATGACGCTCTACCTGCTGTTCGAGGCGCTGGAGTCCGGCCGTGTCTCGAAGGAAACGCAGATCCCGGTCTCCGACAATGCCGCCCGGCAGCCGCCGACCAAATTGCGCTTCAAGCGCGGCGAGAGCATCGATGTCGATTCGGCGATCCGGGCGATCGTTGTCAAGTCGGCCAATGACGTGGCGGTGGCGGTGGGCGAATATCTCGGCGGCTCGGAGAACCAGTTCGCCGCCATGATGACCTCGAAGGCGCGCCAGATCGGCATGAGCAGCACCGTCTTCCGCAATGCCTCCGGCCTGCCCGACGATGGCCAGCACACATCGGCGCGCGACATGGCGACGCTGGGGATGGCGCTGCGCGCCCGCTTCCCGCAGCAGTTCCACTATTTCTCCGAAAGCGACTTCATGTTCCGCGGCCGGCTGGTGCGCGGCCACAACGACATGCTCGGCCGGGTGCGCGGCGTCGACGGCGTCAAGACCGGCTATATCAGGGCATCCGGTTACAATATCGTCACGTCCTACAATGCCGACGGCCGGCATCTGATCGTGGTGGTGATGGGCGCCGACAGCGCTAGGCAGCGCAACGACCATGTCGAAGCGCTGATCCAGCGCAGTCTGTCGCCCGCCATGGCCGATACGAAGACGCGGCTGATGTTTGCGGGAGATCAGCCGGCCGCGTCGCCCGGCCTGCCGCCGCCTGGTTTGCCGGCGCAGGGGTCGCAGTTGCCCGGTTTACCGCCGCAATAGAACCCGTCGTTGGGTGGAGGAACTCTGAAACGCCGGCGGGACAGCACCCCCCTCTGGCCTGCCGGCCATCTCCCCCTCAAGTGGGGAGATTAGCAGCTTCGGCGTCTCGCCTCTTTTTCGTGTTTGGCGAAGCCATGGCGACATCTGATCTCCCCCCTTGAGGGGGAGATGTCCGGCAGGACAGAGGGGGGTCGTGAAGGATCGCTGCCTCATCTTAACTCTGCAGCAGGCGCGACCTCCGTCGGCAACAGCACTTCGGCGGTCTGGTTGCCGAGCAGCAGGCGAGCGAGGCCCCGGGGGGCTGCGCCGCCACAGGCAATTGCAGCAGGCATTCATCACAAGCGCTTGCACAAGCCCCCAATCTTCACCGCCACAGTGGCTATGCCGCCTCGCCTTGGCGTATCGTGGGCGCGACAGCAGGAGCCGGCATCATGAGCCCAAACCCATCCGAACAGGCCGACAATGAAAACGACAGCGGCGGCGAGTATTTCGAGGCGCCGACCGACCACGACGCCGAGCTGGTGGCCGACGAGGCGCTGGAAGCGCCCGATGTGCCGGACTCCGAACCCCATGGCCGCCTGAAGCCGAAGCGGAAACCATCGGCGATATCGGGCCGCAAATTCCGCAAGCGCGACCTGGTGCGCATCGACGACCTGCGGCCAAGCCTGGCCGACCGCATCCGCTCCGACCATCCCGACCTGCCGCGCGGCGCCCGCATCAGCCGCGAAGAGCTCGGCCGCTATCGCATGCGCTACATGGAGGAGTTGCTGCAGCAGGAGCATGGCGAATTCTCCGAGCTCGACCGCCAGGTGGTCGAATCGATCGCCAGGCAGGACACGATTTCGGAAAACTCGGAAGAGGAGTTCGAGGAGCACCGCTCGTTCGCCGACCGCGTCTCCGACAACATGGCGGCTTTCGGCGGCAGCTGGTGGTTCCTGATCTCGTTCGGCAGCGTGCTTGCGGTGTGGATCGGCATCAATTTGATCGCGGGCGTGAGCAGCGCCTTCGACCCCTACCCCTTTATCCTGCTCAACCTGCTGCTCTCCTGCATCGCCGCCATCCAGGCGCCGATCATCATGATGAGCCAGAGACGGACGGAGGCCAAGGATCGCCTGCGCTCGTTCAACGACTACCGGGTCAACCTGAAAGCCGAGCTGGAAGTGCGCCATTTGCACGAAAAGCTCGACTATCTGATCTCGCGCCAATGGACGCGGCTGGCTGAAATGCAGCAGATGCAGCTGGATGCGATGCACGAACTGACCGGCGCGAAGAAGGCGAAGCGGGCGCCGCGCAGGGTGCGCAGGCGGGTGGCGAAGGTGGAGGTGGCGGGGTGAGTCCCGGGCTGAGGCTGCAGGGCGGACGCGAAGTTGCCAAGCCGCGCGACGTGGCTTCGAAAATATCGCCACGCCAATTGCCCGTTGAAGCCCGGCGCGGCTTCCGCTAAGAAGCCGTGGCTGGCCGGCCTATCGGCTGGTTCGTTTTCAGGTTCCTTGAAGGCACCCGTAGCTCAGCTGGATAGAGCGCTGCCCTCCGAAGGCAGAGGTCACAGGTTCGAATCCTGTCGGGTGCGCCAACTTACCGATGCATTACAATAGCTCAGATAACCCTAAAGCGCGTCGCGCTGAAACGGATTCATGCGACGCGCTTTAAAGTCTTTGTTTAATGCATGTCGTTGTCCCACAACCGCGGCACTTCTGGGCGACATGCATGAGTGCCCGGGTCTAGGCACGGGCGATCAGTCGATATTCGGTGTTATTGGCGCGTCGATTACCACTTCCGCCCGTTCAGTCAGACGCTATGCTGCTGACCGTGACACCAAGGCGCGCGTTCCGTTCGTGATGAAGCAAAGTCAACACCGCTTGCATGAGCGGATGACCATTCGCGGCCACCTCGAACCCGCGTCCTTCCTGCCCTGGATCATGCGCCATGCGGCCAAGCTCGGTCTCGCGCACCACATCGCTCATGCAAGCACCGATCGCATCGAACTCGATATTGCCGGTGCGGCGGAACTGATCGACATGATGGAGATGGGATGTTCGCTTGGGCCCATTGAAGTCTGGGTCGAGACGATCGACCGCGCGCCTGTCGAGCAAAAAAACATATAGCTTTGCGTGTGGTTACCCTCCGTTTGCACTTAATTTAATCAATATTGCAATTGCGAAATAATTATGCATACGTCAGCCGCATCGAGCGGTTCGCCAACTCCTTGCGCCGGCATCTCTCTGGTCGGGAAACAGTAGTATCAGTACGGAAAGTAAGGTCATGCTGTCCGACAAGACGGACACCTGGGTGCCGGTCGCCCTTTCCCAGGATCTGCCAACAGGACAGGTAATGCCGGGGCGGACGCCCGCCGGTCCCATTGCCCTCTGGCGAAGCCAATCGGGGCGCTTGGCGGCATCGGCGGATCGCTGTCCGCATCGCGGCATGCGCCTCTCCCATGGCTTCGTGCGCGGCGAGGCGCTCTCCTGCATCTATCACGGCTGGACCTATTCGCAGGCCGGTCAGTGCCTGCGCATTCCTGCCCATCCCAGCCTCACGCCGCCGGAGACGATTCGCGTTGCGACCCGGTTGGTCGAAGAGGCCGGCGGGATCATCTGGGTCGCTGATGGAGAGCCTGATGGCAACCCACCCCTTTTTGAGGGTTACGTGCCGCTCCGTTCATTGACGGCCCGTGCCGGACATTCGGCGCTCTCGGTCGCTGCCGGTACGAAGGCCACCGTTGAAGGATACGTCTGGCAGGCACCCGGCGCGCCGGCAATTCGCCTGCTGCCTATCCCGCAGGAAGCCGGCGAGACGCTGATCCACGTCCTTGTTCCAGCCGATTGCGATGCGTCCGAGCGCATCGCCGCCTCGCGAGCCGCCGAGAGCCTTCGGCGCATGGCCGAAGGGATCGAGGCGAAAGGGGCTGTGCCATGATCGACGATGCGATGCGCGACGAATGGTATCCGGTCGGGCTTTTCAGCCGGCTCGACCGCTATGGGCGCGAGACCACCCTGATGGACGAGCGGATCAAGGTTGCGCTCGACGCCAATGGCGCGGCGAAAGTGACAGGCGAAAACGGGCGCGTGCTGCCGGTTTCGGTGCGCTATGGCCATATCTGGTCGTCGCTCGGCGAACCGAAGAAACCGGTCTTTCCGATTCCCGAGGCAGACCAGCCCGGGCGCCGCTTCGTCGATGTCGGCGTGGTGCGGGTGCGCTGCTCGCCGCTCCGTGCCGTCGAGAACTTCCTCGACATCGCACACTTCCCCTTCGTCCATACCGACATCCTCGGCTCGGAGCCACATACCGAGGTCGAAAACTACAAGGTCGATATCCGCGAGGAAGAGGATGAGGTCTGGGCGACCCAGGTGAAGTTCTACCAGCCGCAGGCGGCGAAATCCGCGAGCGGAGGTATCACGACGGAATACATGTACCGCGTGCCGGCTCCGACCTGCTCAGTCCTCTACAAGACCTGCCCGCCGCGCCCGGGCGAATGGGATGTGATTGCGCTATTCGTCCAGCCGCTTGCCGAGGATCTCTGCGACGTCTGGCCGTGGATGGCGCTTTTTGATGACGAGACGCCACAGACCGACCTCATCCATTTCCAGCAGACGATTTTCCTGCAGGACCGCTCGATCCTCGAAAACCAGATCCCGCGTCTTTTGCCGCTCGATCCCGGCATGGAAATCCCGACGCGCGCCGACCTGACCTCGGTCGCCTATCGCCGCTGGCTGAAGCGCCACAATTATACCTACGGCGCGCAATTGGTGGCACAATGAAGCTTTACGACTACATCCTCTCCCCAAGTTGCTACAAGGTGCGCCTGATGGCGATGCTGTCAGGTGTGAAGCTCGAAATCCGCCCGGTCGACTTCCATCCCGGCGCCGAGCATCGCGGCCCCGAGCTTATGGCGCTTAATCCGGGAGGCTCCATCCCGATCCTTGAAGACGGCGACCTAATCCTGACCGAGTCTTCCGCCATGCTTGGCTATCTCGCCGCGAAGGCAGCACCGGCCTGGCTCGGCAGCGGCGCCCCCAAGGAGACGGCGCGCCTCCAGCAATGGCTTTTCTTCTCGCACAGGCTGACCGCCAACCTCGGCGGCGCGCGCCTGCATGAGATGCTGCTGCGCCCCGGTGACATCGGTGCGCTTCAGGCAAATGGCATAGCGGCACTACGTGAGCTGGAAGCCGGCCTCTTCGAACAAAAAATGCGTGGCGATCGGTTTCTCGCATCCGACCGGCCGACGATTGCCGACATTGCTTGCTTTCCCTATGTCGCGCTCGCGCCCGACGGTGGCGTTTCCCTCGATCCGTATCCCACGATCCGGCTCTGGTCGCGAGCGCTCCGCAGCCTCGACAATTTCATCGAGATGCCCGGTATCCACCGGCTGCACGAGTTGAAGCCCGAACCGCGACCCATACCGGACGAGGCGTGAGGTGACCGGCTATCTCCTGAAGAATTGCGCAGCGGTCATCACCGACGAGGGCAGGGGTCCGAGCGTCCGGCGCAATGTCGATGTGCTGACGAATGGCCCGCAGATCGAGGCAATCGGGCAAGGCCTGCACAGAAGCGAGTTGCCGGCCGGTACTATCGTGCAGGACGCCGACGGCTGGTTCGTCTATCCCGGCCTCGTCAACACGCACCATCACTTCTTTCAGTGCTTTGTGCGCAACCGTGCCGACCTCGACTGGACGAAGCTGTCGGTCATCGAATGGCTCGACCGGATCTATCCGATCTTCTCCCGGCTCAACGAGGATTGTTTCTACCACGCCTCGATCACGGCGATGGCAGAGTTGATAAAGCACGGTTGCACGACGGCCTTCGACCACCAGTACAATTTTCCGCTCCATGCCGGAAAACGGCTCATCGACCGGCAGTTCGAAGCGGCCGACCTTCTCGGCATGCGTTTCCACGCCGGCCGCGGCGGCAACACGCTGCCAAAATCGGAAGGCTCGACCATTCCAGACGAGATGCTGGAGACCACGGACGAATTCATTGCCGACTGCGCACGCCTCATCGACACTTATCACGACACCGGTCCCTTCAGCATGCGTCAGGTCGTGGTCGCTCCCTGCCAGCCGGTCAACTGCTACCGCGAGACCTTCGTGGAATCGGTTTCGCTGGCGCGTGATCGCGGGGTGCGGATGCACACCCATGTCGGCGAGGGCGAAAGCCCGATCATCGAGGCCCGCCATGGCATGCGTACGGTGGACTATCTCGAGGACCTCGGATTTGCCGGCCGAGACACTTTCTATGCCCATTGCTGGGAGCTGACGCATGACGAACTGCGGCTGATGGCGGCGAGCGGCACCGGTGTCTCGCATTGCCCGGAGCCGGTCTATCTGGTGGGTGCGGAGGTGACTGATATTCCCGCCATGTCCGCCTTTGGCCTGCGCGTCGGTCTCGGCTGCGACGGTGCTGCCTCGAACGACAATTCCAACCTCATGCACTGCATCCATTCCGCCTACATGCTGCAATGCCTGGCGGCCTCGACGCGCGCTCATCCCGTGCCTGCGCCGGTCGATTTCCTCGGCTATGCGACAACGGGCGGGGCCGCGCTTCTGGGCCGCAATGACATCGGCCGACTGTCGCCCGGCATGGCCGCCGACCTCTTCGCGATCGACACGCGCCGCATGGATTATGTCGGCACGCGCCACGATCCATTGAGCCTGATCGCCAAGGTCGGCATCGGCATGCCCACCGACATGACCATGATCAACGGCCGCATCGTCTGGGAGAAGGGTGCGTTTACCGGGCTGAACGAGACCCGGCTTGCTGCGGACGCGGAAGCCGCTTTTGCCGCGGTGGAATTCTAACAACTTAAGACAGGGGAACTGACATGCTGAACTATCTGACCCGCAGAACTCTGATGAAGGGCCTTGCCGCGACAGGGCTTGCCGGCGCGCTTGGCAGCCGTCCCGCCTTTGCGGCCGACGAGCCGCTCGGTATCACGCTCGTGCTCCCGTCGCCGGTCGGCGATGTCGGCTGGGGCCATGCGCTCGCCGCCGGGCTCGAGCCGGTCAAGGCCGCGTACGGCGACAAGGTGAAGATCACCGTCATCGAGAACATCGCCGAAGGGCCGGACGCCGACCGGATCATGAACAAGACCGTCGTCGACGGCAACAAGTTCCTGATCGCCGGCTCATTCGGCTACCAGAATGGTGCATTACAGATCGCCCGCCGCGATCCTGGGGTCACCGTGCTGCATGCCTCCGGCTTCCAGACCGCGCCGAATTTCTCGCCCTTCGCGGCGAAGTATTTCCAGGGCACTTACCTGCTCGGCATAGCCGCCGCGGCTCTTTCCAAGACCGGCAAGCTCGGCTCCGTCTCGGCCTTCGCCATTCCGGAGCTGATCACCTCGATCAACGCATTCACGCTCGGCGCACAGACTGTAAATCCCGATATCGAGGTATCGGTCGTCTGGGTGAACTCCTGGTTCGACCCGGCCAAGGAACAGGAAGCCGCCAAGGCGCTGATGGCACAGAACTGCGACGTGATCTTCTCGAACGCGCAGGACACACCCTCCGTGATCTCGGCCTGCGAGGAGGCTGGCGTCTACGCGTTCAACCTCAATTCGTCGATGAAGAAATATGCGCCGAAGAAATATCTCGGCTGCATCGCGACGGACTGGTCGCCCTTCTTCAAGGCTTCCGTGGATGCCCATCTCGCCGGAACTTTCAAGGGCGCCAACACCTTCCTCGGCGTCGCGGAAAAGGTGGTGGAGGTCGTGGACTGGAACTCAGATATCCCAGCCGACACGATGACGAAGATCAAGGAAGTGGCGGCGAAGATCGCCGACGGCAGCTTCTCGCCCTTCACAGGTCCAATCACCAAGGCCGACGGCAGCGAAGCCGCCGCCGCCGGTGCGACGATAGCGGATCCCGAGATCGTCGCGATGGACTGGCACGTCAAGGGTGTCACCACACCACTGCCGAAGTAAGTCATGACCCCGCCCCTTCTGTCGCTCCGCGGCATCTCGAAGAGCTACGGCCAGATCCGGGCTAACGAAGCCATCGATCTGGACGTGGCGCCCCAATCGATCCATGCGATTCTCGGGGAGAATGGGGCGGGCAAATCGACGCTGATGAAGCTCATCTATGGCGTTGAACAGCCGGACGAAGGCACCGTCGTCTGGAACGGAGAGCCTCTGCGCCTTGCCTCGCCCGCTGAGGCACGGCGCAGGGGCATCGGCATGGTCTTTCAGCATTTCTCGCTGTTCGAGACGCTGACTGTCGTCGAGAACATCCAGCTCGTCGTCCCCGGCGGCAAGGCGGAGCTGGCGGGGCGCATCCGCAGCCTCGGCCAGGATTTTGGCCTTGAAGTAGATCCTCTCGCCGATGTGCACGCGCTCTCGGTCGGCGAACGGCAGCGGGTGGAGATCATCCGCTGCCTGATGACGGACCCGAAGCTGCTCATTCTCGACGAGCCGACCTCGGTCTTGCCGCCGCAGGCGGTGAAGAAGCTGTTCGACACGCTCAGGCGCCTTCGCGACCGCGGCGTGTCCATCCTGTTCATCTCGCACAAACTGGAGGAAATTCGCACGATCTGTGACCAGGCGACCGTCCTGCGTGGAGGGCGCGTTATCGGCACCGTCGACCCACGCGACTATGATGCGCACGACCTCGCCCGGATGATGATCGGCCGCGACATGCCCGAGGTGATGCCCGCGTTGGCCATGCCCGAGGGGGAGAAGCGGCTGGAAATAATCGGCATGGACTACACGCCGGACGACCCCTTTGCCACGCCGCTCTCCGGCATCAGCCTCACGGTACGATCAGGCGAGATCCTTGGCATAGCCGGAATATCGGGCAATGGCCAAGGCGAGCTTGCCGCGCTCATCTCGGGCGAAGCGATGCTGCTGAAGGAACAACGCGACCGGATTTACATGATGGGCCGCGACGTAGGCACACTCGATGCGGCCGCGCGCAGGAGATTTGGCTTCGCCTTCGTGCCCGAAGACCGGCTGGGACGCGGCGCGGTCCCTGAAATGTCGCTCGTGCTCAACACCGTTCTTACCGCCCATCCTTTCGATCTCGTGAGGCGCGGCCTCATCAACAGCGCCGCAGCGACGGCTTTTACCAGCGAATGCATCCGTCAGTACGACGTCCGCGCCTCCGGCCCGCATGCCGAAGCGGGCTCGCTGTCCGGCGGCAACTTGCAGAAATTCATCGTCGGTCGCGAGATGATGCTGTCGCCAAAACTGCTTTTCGTGGCGCAGCCGACCTGGGGTGTAGACATTGGCGCTGCATCCGCCATCAGAAGGCGGCTCATCGCGTTGCGCAACCTGGGCGTGGCGATCCTCGTAATTTCCGAGGAACTCGAGGAACTTTTCGAACTCTGCGATTTCATCCAGGTGCTCCATCATGGAATGCTGAGTCCGCCTCTGGTCACGCGGGACACGCGCCCCGAAGACATCGGCAGATACATGATCGGAGCACATGCCTCGCCAGAGAAGGTTCCTGCATGAGCTTTTGGGCCGCGCCGTTCCTCCCCGCGCTCGTCCGCCGGGAGCATGCCTCGCTCGTCGCGGCCATGCTGGCCCCGGCTGTCGCGCTTGGCATGGCGATCATCCTCAATCTGGGCCTTTATGTGCTGATAGGCCGAGATCCGGCGGCCGTCCTGTACGCGATGCTTCTCGAGCCGTTCCTCTCCTGGGCATCGTTTGCGGAGGTGCTGCTGAAGGCGGGGCCCCTTCTCCTCATTGCTCAGGGGCTGGCGATCGGTTTCCGCGCAAAAGTGTTCAACATCGGCGCGGAGGGCCAGTTTATCCTGGGCGCTATTTTCGCCTCGGCGATCCCCGTCTGGTTTCCGCAGGCGACCGGGCAGTGGATCTGGCCGCTGATGCTGCTTCTCGGTGCCCTCGGCGGTGCGCTTTGGGCATCTATCACCGCCTTCTGGCGCGTCAGGCTCAATGCGAACGAGATCCTGGTCTCCTTGATGCTGAGCCTCGTTGCGGCGCAAGTCCTCAACTACCTGCTGCTCGGCCCATGGAAGGACCCGGCCGGCTTCAATTTCCCACAATCCGTCATGTTTCAGAACGACGCGATGGTGCCGACCCTGATCACCGGTACCCGAGTCAACGTCTCGCTGCTCATCACACTTGCGCTCTCGCTGGTGGCCTGGGTTTTCATGCAGCGAAGCTTCATGGGGTATAAGCTCAAGGTCGGCGGCCTTGCCCCGCGCGCGGCCGGTTACGCCGGCTTCAGCGAAGGGCGTGCGATTTGGCTATCGCTTCTGATTGGTGGCTTGGCGGCGGGACTGGCAGGCGCCGCGGAAGTCGCGGGTCCGCTCGGCCAGCTGCAGCGCTCGATCTCGACCGGCTACGGTTATGCGGCCATAATTGTCGCCTATCTCGGCGGCTTGCATCCAGTCGGCATCATCTTTTCCGCGCTCTTTATGGCTGTCCTCTATATCGGCGGCGACAATGCGATGGTGTCGGCAAACCTGCCGATCGCCGCCGTCCGCGTCTTCCAAGGCAGCTTGCTGCTCGCCTATCTCGGTGCTGTGGCCTTCGTGCGCTACCGCGTCGAGTGGCGCCGCCCCCATCACCTGAGCCAGCCATGAACGCCGTCGAGTTCATTATTTCGGGCATGCTCGCAGCGGCAACCCCCTTTCTCCTTGCCGCACTCGGCGAGTTGGTGGTCGAGCGCGCCGGTGTTCTTAACCTCGGCGTAGAGGGCCTGATGGCCCTCGGCGCGGTGCTCGCGTTCATCGTCGTCTACCACGGCGGTGGACACCTGCTGGGGTTCGTTGCCGCCGGCCTCGGTAGCGCCGTCCTGTCCCTCGTCTTTGCAGTGCTGGCACTCGGATTCCGGGCAAACCAGGTCGCGACAGGCCTTGCGATCGGCATTCTCGGCCAAGGCCTTTCGGCGCTGTTCGGCAAAAGCTACGAGAGCTTGACGGTGAAGGGGCTCCCGAAACTTGTCTTTCCCGGCCTCTCGGAAATCCCGGTAGTCGGCAGGCTGTTTGTCCAGGACGTCGTCGTATGGCTTTCCCTTGCCGTGACGTTTGCGATCTGGGCGATGTTTGCCTATACGAGAGTCGGCCTTGTCGTGAGGGCAATCGGCGAGAATCCCAAGGCAGCCCACGCCATCGGCTATCCGGTCATCGCTATCCGTGTCGCGGCCATAGCTTTTGGTGGCATGATGGCGGGTTTTGCCGGCGCCTATGCGGCGGCGGTGTACACGCCCCTTTGGGCGGACGGTATGATTGCCGGACGTGGCTGGATCGCGATCGCACTCGTTGTCTTTGGTACGTGGCTCGCTGGCCGCATCTTCCTGGGTGCCTGCCTCTTCGGCGCGGTTTCGCTGATGAGCCTCGCCGCCCAGGCGACCGGTCTGGACCTGCCATCGCAACTGCTTTCCAGCCTTCCCTATCTCGTTACGATCGTCGTGCTCGGTGTCATCTCGGCGGACCGCCGCTTGCTCAGGCTGAACGGTGTCGCCTCGCTTGGCGAACCCTTCGAACGTTAGCCGGGATGCAAAGTGGATTTGCGAAACTCGACGTAAGTTGAAGAGATTCGAAACGCCAGCGGACGATCGGCATCCGATCCAAAGGGCAGAAACGCCAAACGGGGCGAAGGTATGCCCGCAAGGGTAGCGCTGACGCCGTCGACTGCGAGCAGCGGAACGATGTGGCGCACAACGCGCCCGACATCGGTGGAGATCGTCGCGGGTTTCTTGGATCGTCCCCTTTTCTGCAGTACGAGCCCCATTCTCGAGGGTCCATTCTCCACCGCAGCCTAGGGAAGCGGCGTCGCAAGATGGCCTGAGGCATGCGCCCGGCAAATTCCCGCATGCGAGCACTCGTCCTGCCTGTCTAAGGTTCCGAGTCTAAACGCAAATCCTCGATTTTTTCCGCCAATTCTAAAATATATATTCCGATCGCCGCAAGCAGCCATAACAACGATTTCCAATACAACCTATTCTCGCAGAAACTAAAAACGCTACACTCGCGTAATCATATTGGTAACGGATGCTGTTCAACCTGCGTACAGGCAACCAGCACGGGGAGCGTCATTATGGATTTCTTTAAAAGTTTAACAAAGGCCTTGGCCGGTGGCGCTGTTGCCGTGGCTTTGTGCTTTCCGGCTGGCGCGGGCGGGCTCAGTGTGGGCATCGGCGGCAGCGGTGGGGTGGGTGTTTCGGTCGGCGGCAGTGGCGGCGGGCTTGGCGTCGGTGTCTCGGTCGGCGGGAGCAAGGGCGTCAATGCCGGAGCGACGGTCGGAGGCACCAGCGGCACCCCCGCCAGTGTCGGCGCCTCGGTTGGCAGCGGCGTTACCGCCGGCGCCGGCGTATCGGTCGGCACGGGCGTCGGGGTCGGGGTCGGCGCAACCGTCGGCAGCAGTGTCGGGGTCGGCGCCGGGGTCGGGGTGGGCAGTGGAGTGACGGCCGGGGTCGGCGTCGGCATTGGCACACAGACAACGTCCACCAGCCCCAGGGATCCCAACACGCCGGCGGTGCCGACGCGACCGGCGGTGGTTGCCATCAGCGCCATGTCGGCCGGCCAGATCGCCAAGATGAAGAAACGCTGCGCCAGCGTGCTCAGCGGCAAGGGCACCTACGACCGGGACCTGAAGGAGCTCTGCCGGATATTGGCGCGGCGCTGAGTACCGCAACATCGCATGTGCCGTGGGGCATCAGTCTCTCAGCCAGCCCCAATGCCGCAAGGTGGCGGGCATTCTTAGGGAGAGAGCTTTGCCGAGCGGTTCAGCGTTTCGCGGAAAGGCGGAACCGGTCAGGCTGTGCGCTTTCATCGGCGGCATTCTGCATGGCTTGGTCACCGAGCCGAAGGAAGCGCGCCGCCCGGTTGCGGCCTTAATCTGACCTCTGCCGTCCGTCCGGTCACCCGTTTGGGCCGGCTCGAAGATTCGCCTCTGGCCTTTTGTATCACCCGCTCTAGCTGCTTTGTGTTAGGCTCGTCATGTTAGCCTTGTCTTGCTGATGGAGGTTTTGATGGATCGGCGATCATTCTTGACAGCATTGTTCGGCGTTGCGGGGGCCGCGGCGCTTGCTACCGCGGTTCGGCCTCTCGAGGCCGTGGCCGGGGTTCCCAATATCGGTAACGGCATTCTCGATGAACTCGACAAGCAGGATGCCAATTCGTTTGATGACGACGAAGGCCCGGGCGATGTCGAGCAGATATCGCATCGGCGATGGCACCATCGTCGCCACCACAGGCGGCATGTCTGGAGACGGCACTGCCGCACGTTCTGGCGGCATGGCCGGTTACGCCGGCGCTGCTATCGCAGGCGCTCCTTCGTCGTCTTGCGGTTCTAACCGCGGCACGTTCCCGGATAGACCCTGCCCTGAGGCGCAAACACCAAACAGACCCATCCCGATTTGCATCGGGATGGGCTGGTTCAGCTTTATCCAGCCACAGCTGCCACCGAATCCCGCTGCACCAGCGGGCATTCCAGCTTGGTGATTGGATAGCGGCCGCGGCCGGGAGGCGCCGGCACTTCGAGCTGTTCGATCGCCCATTGGCCCATCGCCATGTGCGGCAGGATCGATGTCGTCAGCGGCGGGAACAGATGGCGGGCGATCTCCTCGTCGTCATAGCCGACGACGGAGATGTCCTGCGGGATGTGCAGGCCCGCCTCCTTCAGCGCTTCGTAGCAGCCGATGGCTGTGCGGTCGTTCTGGCAGAAGATGGCGGTCGGGCGCTCCTTCAGCGCCAAAAGCTTCACGGTCGCGGCATAGCCGGCGCTCGCCGACCAGTCGCCCTCGACCACCAGTTCGGGATCGAACGGGATGTCGGCGGTGGCGAGCGCTCTGCGGTAGCCTTTCAGCCGGTCCTGCGCGGCCTGCATCCACGGCTCGCCGGTGATGGTAGCGATGCGGCGGTGGCCGTGGCCGATCAGATGCCGGGTCGAGTTCTGGCCGCCGGCGATCTCGGACGGCACCACGGCCGGGAAGGCATAATCGGCCGTGTAGCAGTTGAGCAGGATGACCGGGATGTCGAGGCCGTAGAGGAAGTCCGGCGCCGTGATCTCGCGGGTGAAGATGGTCATGTAGATCAGCGCCGAGATGCCGCGCCTGGTGAGCGCCGCAATGGCGCGCGGCTCCATGACGGCGTCGCTCATCGTCTGCGCCACGAGCAACACATTGCCGGCGTTCCACGACGCCTGGCGCGCGCCCTCGATGGCGACAACGGCTTCCGGGCTTGTCGCCAGCTGGTCGACAGCGAAACCGATGACACCGTCAAGTCCATCGAAGGCGGGAACAGGTTTGCGCAGCGCCGAGAAGGCGGGTGCTGCGTAGCCGAGCGAGCGCGCGGCGTCGATCACCCGCTCGCGCGTCTGCTGCGACAGCCGGATGCCGGGCGAATCGTTGAGCACGAAAGAGACGGTCGCCTGCGAGCAACCGGCTGCCCTGGCAATGTCGGTCATGGTGACGCGGCCGCCCTTGGCAGCTCTCGCCGGCGCCTTGCGCCGCTTCGCCGTGTCGTCCGGATCCCTCGTCTCGCTCATGGCATTGCGTCCCAATCCCCAGCCTGTCTAGTCGCAAGCCTGCCACACCGACAAGATGGTGTCGCGCCGTCGACCAATGGAAATAGTCGAAGGCGTTTATCTTTATTAGCAGCTTTGAAGTTCGCCGCCATGCCGCTTCGGGCCGCGTGAAATTCGAGGACTGCAAGGCATCTGCTTGCGCGAAGCCGTGCTGCACCTGTTCGGGCAAATTAGACCTAGGGCCACCCCCGAGTGTCCGCGCGAGACCTCTGCTAATAGTGTTTACTAATACAAAACGACGCTGTAACGTCAATCCGCCGTGTCCGGTCAGGTGGGACCCGTGCGGCGAGAAGTGCACGTGAACGGCCCGATGGTGAGCGGGGTTTGCCTCCGCAAGCCTGGTCTCGGACATGTGATATGTCAGACAAATCAGACTATTTACGAGCACGGGATGAGTCTCTAAAGTCCGTGATCGCGACCGACGACGCCATTCTTCAGCGCCGGGAACCCCTGAGGAGGAGGGCGTCCAAATCGCGAGCGGCAAGTCAGTGAATGCAAGATCGGTTCAGTCCGACGACTGAGCCAAAACGGGAGGTTGAACATGAAATCCTTGATACGACATGCATCCGTGGCCACCGCAGCCCTGCTGCTCGGCCTGACCGCGACAGCCATTGCGCGCGCCGACGACAAACCGACGCTGGCCTTCGTCGTCAACGGCGCTTCCGATTTCTGGAAGGCCGCCGAAGCCGGCGTCAAGAAGGCGCAGGCCGAATTGCCCGACTACAATCTCGAACTCAAATATCCCGAGCAGTCCTCGGTCGCCATCCAGCAGCGGCTGATGGACGATCTGGTGACCGCCGGCGTCAAGGGCATCATGGTCTCGGCCGTCGACCCCAAGACCTCGACCGACGGCCTGAACAAGATCGCGTCGGAAACGGCGCTGTTCACCACCGACTCCGATGCCCCGCAGACCAAGCGCGTCGCCTATATCGGCTCGTCCAATGTCGACGCCGGCAAGCAGGCGGCCGAGATCGCCAAGAAGGCGATGCCGGACGGCGGCAAATGCCTCGGCTTCGTCGGCCTGCTCGGCGCCGACAATGCCAAGGAGCGCATCCAGGGCATGAAGGACGGCCTCGCCGGCAGCAAGATCGAACTGGTGGACGTGCGCGGCGACGACATCGACCAGGCGCGCGCCAAGAAGAATGTCGAGGACGCGCTGGTCGCCAGCCCCGACATCACCTGCATGGTCGGCTTCTATTCCTACAACACGCCGCGCATCTATGAAGCGCTGCGCGACGCCGGCAAGCTCGGCTCGATCACCGTCGTCGGCTTCGATGACGATCCGATCACGTTGGGCGGCGTCAAGGAAGGCACCGTGGCGGCCACCGTCGTGCAGCAGCCCTTCGAATGGGCCTATCAGGGCATGAAGCTGATGGCCGCCTATCTCAAGGGCGACAAATCAGGCATTCCGGAAGGCGGCCTGATCATCATCCCGACCAAGATCATCGGTAAGGACGATGTCGACACCTATGCCGCCAATCTGAAGGCGATGTCCGGAAACTGAGACCACGAGCAGTTGCGCCGGCTCAGGGTTCGCCTTGAGCCGGCGATCGTGTTGACGGGTCGGCCAAGGCCCGTCAGTCTGTAGCCCACCGGCTGCTGGCAAGCCTGATCAAATATGGCGTGATGAATTATTCCGACCCATCTATCGTCGCAACCACCCCGTTCCTCGGCCTCGAGAACGTGCGCAAGACCTATCCGGGCGTGGTGGCGCTGGACGGCTTTTCCATGGAAGTCAGGCCGGGCGAGGTGATCGGCCTGGTCGGCGAAAACGGCGCCGGCAAGTCGACCTTGATGAAGATCCTCGGCGGCGTCACCAGGCCGGACAGCGGCGCCATCACCGTCGACGGCGTTGCGCATGACGGGCTCACCGTCGAAGGCAGCCTGGGGTCGGGCATCGCCTTCGTCCACCAGGAACTCAATCTGTTCGAAAACCTCGATGTTGCCGCCAATATCTTCTTCGGCCGCGAGCCGTTGCGCGGCGGGCCGCTGAGATTGGTCGACCGCGCCAAGCTGCGCGAAATGGTGGCGCCGCTGCTAAAGCGCGTCGGCGCCAATTTCTCCGCCGATACGCCGGTTGCCTCGCTGTCGCTGGCGCAGCAGCAGATGGTCGAGATCGCCAAGGCACTGTCGATCAAGGCGCGGCTGGTGATCCTCGACGAGCCGACGTCGAGCCTGCCGCTCGCCGAAACCGACAAGCTGCTCGACGTCATCAAGGCGCTGAAGGCCGATGGCATCAGCGTCATCTTCATTTCGCACCGGCTGCATGAGGTCGAGCGCGTCGCCGACCGCGTCGTGGTGCTGCGCGACGGCATGCTGGCTGGCACCTTGCCGAAGAGCGCCATCAACCACGACCAGATGGTCAAGCTGATGATCGGCCGCATGCTGAAGGAGCGCGAGAAGGCCTCCGAGGCGGCTCGGGCGCCGGGCGCCACTGCGCTCTCGGCCAAAGCCATCCGCACCCCCGCCTACCCTGCCCGGCCGGTCGACCTCGACATCAGGCGCGGTGAAATCCTCGGCCTCGCCGGCCTTGTCGGCTCCGGCCGCACCGAACTGGCGCGGGTGTTCTTCGGCATCGACAGCACGCTTGGCGGTGGGCTCGAACTCGACGGCAAGCCGCTTGTGCTGGGTTCGGCGGCCGATGCGGTCGCGCATGGCATTTTTCTGGTTCCGGAAGACCGCAAGCTGACCGGCATTTTGCTTGACCTGTCGATCGCGCAGAACATCTCGCTGCCCAACCTGCCGGCGCATGCGAAGCGTCGACTGGTGTCGGCAAGCGCCGAGACCGCCACCGCCGAGAAGCAGAAGAGCAATCTCGGCATCAAGGCGCCGTCGGTGCAGACGCGAACCGGCACGCTGTCGGGCGGCAACCAGCAGAAGGTGGTGCTGGGCAAATGGCTGGCGATGAACCCGAAGGTGATGATCCTCGATGAGCCTACGCGCGGCATCGATATCGGCGCCAAGGCCGAGATTTACGGGCTGATGCGAGCCTTGGCCGATGCCGGCGTCGCCGTGCTGATGATCTCCAGCGACATGGAAGAGGTGATCGGCGTGTCCGACCGCATCGCCGTCATGCATGAGGGCCAGATCTCGGGCATTCTCGACAAGGAACAATTCAGCCAGGAAAACGTGCTGTTGCTGGCGGTCGGCAAGCCGGCAAACTAGCGGGCTTCAGGCGATTGCCGGTCCGGCGCATTGGGGAGAAGACGATGAGCAAAAAAGATCTCGGCCTGCTGATCCTGATCCTGGTGGTCGGCGCCGTGGTGACCGCCATCAACCCGCGCTTCCTTTTACCGATCAACCTCGCCAACACCTCGAACCTGATCGGCCTGTTTGGGATCCTCGCCATCGGCCAGGCCTTCGTCATCATCACCGGCGGCATCGAATTGTCGGTGGGATCGCTGGTGGCGCTGCTCGGCACGCTGTTCATCGATTTCATCGCCGTGCGCGACATGCCATGGCCGGTGGCGCTGCCGCTGATCCTGGTGCTGGGCGGCATCATCGGGCTGGCGCATGGCTGGCTGATCACAAGGCTGAAATTGCAGCCCTTCGTGGTGACGCTGTGCGGCCTTTTGATCTATCGCGGGGTCGCCCGTTTCTATACCGCCGACGGCACCGCCGGCTTCGCCTTCGGCCAGAATTTTCCCGAGCTCGAATTCCTCACTGCGGGCCGCAGCTATGGCGTGCCCAACAGCTTCATCGCACTGATCGTCATTTCGATCGTCATGTGGGTGGTGCTGCACCGCTCGGTGTTCGGACGCTACCTCTATGCCATCGGCAAGAACGAAGAGGCGGCGAAATATTCAGGAATTCGCACCGGCCGTGTCGTCATGGCCGCCTATGTCATCTGCGGCGTGCTGACGGCGCTGTCGGCGATCTATTTCGCCATGTACACGCGCTCGATCTCGCCGGCCAGCCACGGCCAGTTCTACGAACTCTACGCCATTGCCGCCGCCGTTCTCGGCGGCTTCTCGCTGCGCGGCGGCGAAGGCTCGCTGGTCGGCGTCATCCTGGGCACCGTGCTGCTGCAGGAGTTGCAGAACCTGGTCAATCTGCTCGGCATCCCGTCCTCGCTCAACTTCGCGGTGATGGGCGGCGTGATCCTGATCGGCGTGCTGGTCGACCAGCAATGGGGCGTGTTCCGCGCAAGGCGGCTGATGCTCGATGCCAGCCGCAAGACTGTCGCGGCGGAGTAGCGCTACATCACGCCGGATATATCCGAGAAGGCCATCGCCTTGCGCAGCACCTCGACGAAGCGTTCTCCGGCGGCTTCGCGCTGGCCGCCGTTGTCGATGGAGGTGACACCGGGTCCGGACAAAGCGACATTGGCGCTGCGGGCGAGCCGAGCCAGCACTTCGCCGCGCGATTCGCGGCCGCGCTGGGCGAGACGCTCGGCGAGGATTTCCGGCGAAGCGGTGATCTCGACGACAGCCAGATTGGCATAGCGCTCCCGCAGCACCGGGATGACTGCGCGCGAGACATTGGCCACGGCGACATGGCCATTGGCTATCGACCAGTCGACATCGGCCGGGATGCCATAGCGCAGGCCGTGCGCCTCCCAGGAAATGGCGAAAGCGCCGTCGGCCTGGGCCTCGGCAAAGGCGGCGTCGGCCAGCGTGTCGTGATCCTCGCTTGCGGCGTCGCTCGGCCTGGTGATGACCCGGCGGACGAACTCCAGCCTCGTCTCGTCGGCAAACAAGGTGCGGGCATAGCCGATTACCGTATCCTTGCCGGCGCCGCTCGGGCCGACGACGGCGACAAACACGCCGTTGCGGAGCGGAAAGGCCTCGCTGCTGAGTTCGCGGTCGATCGACGCCGAGACCATCAGGCGACCCGGCGCCCTTGGCGCCAGACAGTGCGCACGACCGGCACATGGTCGTCGACCCGCACACGCACCAGATCGGCGCGGCGGCCCTGTTCGATGACGCCGCGGTCGTTGAGGCCGATCGCCTCGGCCGGATTCTTCGACACCATCGCAACCGCCTGCGGCAGGGAAATGCCCTCGACGACGTCGCCGAGGAAGAAGGCCGACTGGATCAGGCTGAAGGGAATGTAGTCGGACGACAATATGTCGAGCAGGCCGTCGCCGGCCAGCGTGCGGGCCGAGACATTGCCCGAATGCGAGGAGCCGCGCATGACGTTGGGCGCGCCCATCAGTACGCCGAGCCCGGCATCCTTCGAGGCCTTGGCGGCTTCCAGCGTGGTCGGGAATTCCGCGACGCGCACGCCCTGCTCGATCGCTTCGTCGACATGGCCCGATGTGGCGTCGTCATGGCTCGCCAGCACAATGCCCCGCTCGTTGCAGGCGGCTGATATCGCCACCCGGTTCGGTCCCGAATTCTTCGCTGATTCCGACATCCGCTTTTCGCAGAACAATTGGAAGTCGCGATCGGTCAGCTTCAGCTTGCGCTGGTAGTAATAGGCGTAGGTCTCGAGATTGACGAACTGGCGCTGTCCCGGCGCATGGTCCATCAGCGAGGCCAGTTTGACCCGCTCGTCGCCATCGAAATTGGCGAAAGCCCGCAAGCAATCCGGCGCCGAGACCTCGCAGCGCAGGTGCAGGAAATGATCGGCCCGCAATCGGTCTTTCGCGACGCTGTCCTCGATCGCATCGGCCAGCTTGCGGATATCGTCGGAGGTAAGGTCGGCGTCCTCGTCCATGCCGACGCGCAAGGCGTCGAGGACGGTGGTGATGCCGGCGGTGGCCACCTGCGCGTCATGGGCAAGGACGGCGGCGATCGGGTTCCAGCGCACTTTCGGCCGCGGCGCATAGTGGCCTTCGAGATGGTCGGTGTGCAGTTCGACCAGGCCGGGAATGATGTAGTCGCCGCCCATATCCTCGCCAGCCATGTTCCCGCCGGTGTGGCCGGTGCCGGCGTCGATGCCGGAGATAAAACCGTCGCGCAGCACGAGCGACCCTTCGACGATCTCGTCGGCAAGCACGATGCGGGCGTTGTGGAGAACAGTTTCGGCGGTCATTCAGGCAGTCCTTGCTTACTCGGACGAATTGCGGTCAGGCGGTTTTTCGGGCAGCGCGGCGGCCGAGCGCATGATGCGAAAGCACCATGAACGGAGCGCCCGGTTCGGTTTCGACGAACAGCGTCAGCGCATCCACCAGCACCGGCTGCTGCAGCACATCGGCGAACAGGCTGTCAATTGCCGCGCGCAGACGTTGGCTTTCCTGCGGCCCGGCCCGGCCGGACAGTGTCATGTGGAAGCGAAAGGTCTCAAACACATAGGGATAGCCCCACTGGCAGAGATTGCGGAACTCGGCCGGCTTCAGCGAATCCGGGCTGCGCCGCTCGATCTCGGCCTCGGTGAGCGGCGCGCGAAAACGGTCGAAGCTAAGCACGACATCATCGGCGAAACGGTTGAGCGGCGGCAGCGGGCCTTCCGGCAGCAAAGCGAAGAAACCATCGATCTGGCTGACGACCAGGCGCGGGATGGTGACCGTCGGCGTTGCTTCGGCAAAGGCGTCCAGCGCCGCGCGCAACGAGCTTTCAGTTTCGTTGGCGGCCAACCGGAAGGGCGCTTTCAGCGTCGCATGAAAACCGTAGCGCCGCGCCGATGCGGTGTGAAAGGCGACTTCGGCCGCCGACAGCTCGCCCACCGCCTCGACCGGCCTGGTGGCGGCGCCAAAGGGGTCGCGACCCAGCCAGTTGGCGGCGATCCGCGCCAGCGGCTCGTCCTGCATCGGGGTGAAATAGATGGCGTAGCGCATCGAAAATCCTCGTCAGCCCGCTGCCATAGGTGATTTCCATGACGGATTGACGAAGCTTATGCGGGTTTTCGAAGGCAAATCGACCCCGCAGGTCCTTAGCCGACGATTTTTCGCTGCTGGACCAACAGCTTCCGCCGCAAGCGAAGGCCGATCAGGCCTTCATCAGCCACTCGTGCTCGGGCGCGTTGTGGAACTTCCACGTCCGCTTCGGCCCGGCCATGACGTTAAGGTAATAGAGGTCGTAGCCGTGACAGGCCGCGCACGGATGATAGCCCTTGGGCACCAGCACGACATCGCCGTCCTCGATCGCCATCGCCTCGTCCAGTTCGCGGGCGCCCGACTTGTCGGCGTCGGTGTAGACCCGCTGGAAGGCAAAGCCCTGCGGCGGGTTGAGGCGGTGGTAATAGGTTTCCTCAAGATAGGATTCGGCAGGGAGATTGTCCTGGTCGTGCTTGTGCGGCGGGTAGCTCGATGTGTGGCCGCCGGGCGTGATGACCTCGACCACCAGCAGCGAGTCGGCGGGCTTGCCCTCGGGCAATATGTTGGTGACGTAGCGCGTGTTGGTGCCTTTGCCCCGAGTCTCCTGGCCGAGGTCGTCGGGTGCGATGACGCGAACGGGCAAGCCGCCGCCCAGGCCCGGCGCCGAGCAGACCGCGAGTTCGAGATCGGTGTCGGCGGTGACCGACCAGTCCGAACCCTCCGGGATATAGACCGACCACGGCTTGCCCTCGAAGGGCGACATGCGCTCGCCGAGCAGGCCGAGTTCCCGGCCGCCGGCCTTTGCCGTGCCCTTGCCGGTGACGAACACCAGGCAGACTTCGCGATCCTGCGTCTTGCCGGATGCGGTCTCGCCCGGCTTCAGCCGGTGCAGGTCGAAGCCGACATAGGTCCATCCGGCGCTGTTGGGCGTGACATGCGCGACGCGGCCATGGCCCTTGTCGGCTTTGACGAGCAGTTTCGACATGTTTTGTCTCCTATCGCAAGTCTTCGAGGTCGGCCTCTCAACTTCGTCATCCTAGGGCGAAGCAGGAGCGAAGCTCCGTCGCGAAGACCCTAGGATGACGAAGCGAGGGACATTCCGGCAATCACCGACGTAGGCGATACGCCAGGTGTCGAGTGTCCGACCCGCAAGCTCTTCCGAGCCGCGGCCGCTTCATTCCTTCGGTTCGGCGTCCGCCTTCGCTTCGCCGGTCTTCGGTCGATCAGGCGCAGCCTTGCTCTCCTCCACCGGCTTGTAAAGATAGAAGAACTGCCACACCGCGTAGGCAGCAAAGCCGAGCGCGATGACACCCCAGAACGGCGTGCCGGAGGCGACTTCTATTCCCGCCCAGATCACGCAGACGGCGACGACGGCAACGCGCCGCCACAGCGGCCGGAAGAACGGGTGCTCGTAATCCTTCATCGGATCGCCTCAGGCATTGGGAAAGCCTTGCGTTTCCACCGTGTAGCCGGCCGCCGTCATCACCCGCATCAGCTCCTTGTAACCCACTTGGGCCATCTTCAGCGGCGGGTTCTTCTTCGGGTCCTGCTCGGCCTCGACGACGAACCAGCCTTCATAGCCATGGTCGGCGAAGCGCTGCACGATGGCGCCGAAATCGAGCGAACCGTCGCCAGGCACCGTGAAGGCACCGAGCGCCACGGCGTCGAGAAAGGACTGCTTCGTGCGGTCGAGCCCGTCGATCACGCCCATGCGCACATCCTTCACATGGACATGGCTGATGCGCTTGTGGTGGTTGTCGATGGCGCGCAGCACATCGCCACCGGCAAAGGCGAGATGCCCTGCATCGAGCAGCAACGGAATGCCTTCGCCGGAATGGCGCATGAAGGCATCGAGCTCCGGCTCGGTCTCGACCACCGCCGCCATGTGATGGTGATAGGACAGCGGCATGCCTTGCTCTGCGCACCATTCGCCGAACTCGGTGAGGCGCCTGGCATAGGCCTTCATTTCGTCGTTCGACAATTTCGGCTTGGTGGCGAGAGGCTTGGAGCGATCACCCTGGATCGAGCGGCCGACCTCGCCATAGACGATGCAAGGCGCATTCACCGCCTTGAACAGGTCGATCATCGGCTGGATGCGATCCCTGTTCTTGCCCATATCCTCATCGACCAGCGTGCCGGAGAACCAGCCGCCGCACAGCGTCACGTCGGCCTTTTTCAGGATCGGCAGCATGATTTCGGGGTCGTTTGGGAAACGCCGGCCCATTTCCATGCCGGTGAAGCCGGCAGAGCGCGACTGGCGCAGGCACTCTTCCAGCGAGACGTCGTCGCTGAGTTCGGCAAGATCATCGTTCCACCACGCAATGGGGGACATGCCCAGTTTGGCTTTCAAGTTTTAGCTCCGGTTTCTTGTTCACCCTCCCGTTGTGGGGAGGGTCGCTGCGAAGCAGCGGGGTGGGGTGCGGCGCCAGACCCCCACCCGGACCTTCGGTCCGACCTCCCCACAAGGGGGAGGTAGGGGGCAGCGCTGACTTAGCATCAATCGCCAATAGTCTGCATCTGCCGCTTTTCGTCATAGGCCTTGCGGGCTGCGTTGACCTGCGGCCGTGCGGAGACTTCCGGCACCGCGACATCCCACCAATGGCCGCCGGCATCGGTGGAAATCAGCGGGTCGGTGTCGATGACCAGCACGGTGGTGCGGTCGTTGGTTTTCGACTTTTGCAGCGCGGTCTCCAGGCCGGTGATCGACGGCACCTTCTCGGCAATAGCGCCCATGCTGGCCGCATGCGCGGCGAAGTCGATGTCGGGCAGGATCTCGTGGCGCGCGTCCTTCAAGAGGTTGTTGAAGTTGGCGCCGCCGGTGGCCATCTGCAGCCGGTTGATGCAGCCATAACCCCTGTTGTCGAGCACCACGATGGTCAGCTTCAGGCCAAGCATCACCGACGTGGCGATTTCGGAATTCATCATGAGGTAAGAGCCGTCCCCGACCATGACGACTATCTCCTGGTCGGGCTTGGCCATCTTGGCGCCGAGCCCGCCGGCAATCTCGTAGCCCATGGTCGAGAAGCCATATTCGCCATGGTACGAGCCGGGCGCGCCTGCCTGCCAGAGCTTGTGCAACTCGCCCGGCAAACCGCCCGACGCATTCAGCAGCGTCACGCCTGAGCCCAGGGCGCGCTGCACGGCGCCGATCACCTGCGCGTCCGAAGGGAAGGCGGCGTTGGTCGACGCCGTCACCTTGCCGGCGTCAACCTGCCAGGCCTTCTTGCCGGCAGCCGAATTGTCCGTCCAAGTCGCCGGTGCTTTCCAGCTCCCCAGCGCCGCACCCAGTTCGACAAGCCCTTCGGCCGCATCGGCGACCAGCGGCAGCGCGCGGTGCTTGCCGGCGTCGAAAGGCTGGACGTTGAGCCCGATAATGGTCTTGCCGGAATTCTTGAACAGCGCCCACGAGCCGGTGGTGAAATCCTGCAGGCGCGTGCCGATGGCGAGCACGACATCGGCTTCCTCGGCCAGCCGGTTGGCGGCCGAGGTGCCGGTAACGCCGACCGCCGCCATGTTGAGCGGATGCGTGTCGGGCAGCGAGGACTTGCCGCCCTGCGTCTCGCAGACCGGAATGCCGGCGCTCTCGGCGAATTTCGCCAGTTCATCCGAAGCCTGCGAATACAGCACGCCGCCGCCGGCGATGATCAGCGGCTTCTTCGCGCCCTTCAGCGCCGCAACCGCAGCGGCAAGCTCGTTCCGGTCCGGACGCGGCCGGCGCTGGTGCCAGACGCGCTCGGCGAAAAAGCTCTCGGGATAGTCATAGGCCTCGGCCTGCACGTCCTGGCAGAGCGACAGCGTCACCGGGCCGCATTCCGCGGGATCGGTCAGCACCTGCATGGTCCGCGCCAATGCCGGGATGATCTGCTCGGGACGGGTGATGCGGTCGAAATAGCGCGACACCGGACGGAAGCAGTCATTGACCGTCGCGGTGCCGTCGGAAAAGTCCTCGGCCTGCTGCAGCACCGGATCGGGGATGCGGTTGGCGAAGACATCGCCCGGCAAAAACAGGACGGGCAACCTGTTTACGTGGGCGAGCGCCGCCGCCGTCACCATGTTGAGCGCACCGGGGCCGATCGAAGAGGTCGCGGCCATGAAGCGGCGGCGGAAATTGGCCTTGCCATAGGCGATCGCCGCATGCGCCATCGCCTGCTCATTGTGGGCGCGGAAGGTCGGCAATTCGTCGCGCTGCTGGTACAGCGCCTCGCCGATGCCGGCGACATTGCCGTGACCGAAGATCGCCCAGACACCGCCGAAGATGGGCACTCGTCTGCCGTCGATCTCGGTCATCTGCTTGCTGAGAAAGCGGGTCAGCGCCTGCGCCATCGTCAGGCGGATTGTCTTGCTCATGGTGTTTTCCTCCGCAGTCCTCTTGCCGCGCCTTTATGCTGCTTTACGGCCACGCGCGGCAAGCCACGCTTCGGTCAACTGTTCGAAGCGCGCGGCCATGTCGGCGATAGCCTCGTCATCCGTCATCTTGCCGGCCAGCCATTGTTCCGCGGCGTGGACGAAGATGGTGCGGCCGACGGCAAAGCCCTTGACGATCGGCGCCTTGGCGGTGGCGGCAAAGGCCGCTTCCAGTTCGTCCTGCGGCGCTTCGAGACCCAGCAGCACGACGCCGCGGCACCACGGATCATGCTTCAGGATCACCGCTTCGATCTTGGCCCAGGCGCCGGCCGACGCCTGCGGTTCGAGCTTCCACCAGTCCGGCTTGATGCCAAGCGCATAGAGTTCTTCCAGGGCGCGCGGGATCGTCGTGTCATCGAGCTTGCCGTGCTTGCCGGCGATGATCTCGACCAGAAGCTCCCGGCCGACCTTCCGCGCGGCTTCGAACAGCGAGCGCAGCTTCTGCTGCTGCTCTTCCTTGAGCGCTGCCGGATCGTCGGGGTGATAGAAGCACAGGCATTTGATGCAGTGGTCGACCGGCCATTCCACCAGTTGCGAGCCGATGTCCTGCGAGAACTCGAAGCGCAGCGGCCGCGAGCCCGGCAGTTCGACGGGACGGCCGAGCCAGGCAAAGGGGTGGCGGGCGAATTCGAACATCGCTTCGCGGCCATGCTTCTCGTCGATCAGCATGCCATAGCCGTCGCGGCCGGCGGCGACTTTCGCCGCGGCCTTGACCGCCAGCACCTTGAAATCGCGGATGCGCGCCGGATCGGCGCCGGTCTTTGCCGCGACGTCCTCAAGCTGCACACGGTGGTCGCAGGCGAGCGCCATCATCGAGGGGATATCGCGGCGGCGGGTCGTCGCCCAATGGATGTGGTTGATCGCCTCGTCCTTGCGCAACGCTAAGTGCTTGCTGCCGTTCTTGAGGAAGAACTGCAATTCCTCGAAGGTCGGATATTCCGGCGCGCAGAGCAGCCGCGACACGGCGAAGGCGCCGCAGGCATTGGCCCAGGTCGCCGCCGTCGCGTGGTCTTCGCCACCCAGCCAGCCGCGCAGGAAACCGGACATGAAGGCATCGCCCGCGCCCAGCACATTATAGATCTCGATCGGAAAGCCCTTGCCGACGACACCGTCTTCCAGATCGTCGCTGATCGGCCCGTCATAGACGATGCAACCCATGGCGCCGCGCTTCAAGACGATGGTCGCCGAGGACAGAGCGCGGATGGTCTTCAACGCACTCAGGCAATCGTCGGCGCCCGAGGCGATCATGATCTCTTCCTCGGTGCCGACGATGAGATCGCAATCGGGCAGCACCGTCTTCAGCTGGGCCGAGACGCGGTCGGATTTGACATAGCGCTCAAAACCTTCGGCATGGCCGGCGAGCCCCCAGAGGTTGGGGCGGTAGTCGATGTCGAACACCACCTTGCCGCCCTTGGCCTTGATGATGCGGATCGCCTTGCGCTGGGCGGCGTCGCTGTTGGGCCGGGAAAAATGCGTGCCGGTGACGACGATCGAGCGGGCCGAGGCGATGAAGGCTTCATTGATATCTTCTTCGGCGAGCGCCATGTCGGCGCAGTCGCTGCGATAAAAGATCATCGGCGAGACGCCTTCGCTCTCGACCGAAAGCAGCACCAGAGCCGTCAGCCGTTCCTTGTCGGTCTTCAGCCCGTCGACATTGACGCCTTCGCGGCTGAGCTGTTCGCGGATGAAGCGGCCCATCTGCTCGTCACCGACGCGGGTGAGCAGCGCCGAGCGCAGGCCGAGCCTGGCCGTACCGACGGAGATATTGGCCGGGCAGCCGCCGACCGATTTGGCAAAGGAGCCGATGTCCTCCAGTCGCGAGCCGATCTGCTGGCCGTAAAGGTCGACGGAAGCGCGACCGATGGTGATGACATCGAGCGTCGCCTGTTTGGCGTCCATGGCTTCGCTCATTGGAACCTCCCGTCGGTCTTGTTGTCTTGAGCAACGTAGTTGGGGGACACGCGCGAGCGGCAGCGTGGCGCCGGGAATATGAAATAATAATTCCAATCTATAGTCAATATGGAATGAGCATTCCTTCCGGGAATTCGAGCGCCCGGCGCCGGCCTAGGCTTTGCGCTTCTTGCCCGTGCTGCGCCGCTTCTCGCCGACGCCGACGGTGAGCGCCATGGCCAGCGCCATGGTGGCCGACAGCGAGCGGAAGCCGGCAAAATCGGCCTCGGCAACCTCGAACCAGACCTTGGCGAACTGCGCTAGTGGCGAAAACGAACTGTCGGTGATGGCGATGATCGGCACGCCCTGTTCGGAAATGGTGCGGGCCTCCTCGATGGTGGCCGGCGCATAGGGCGAGAAACTGATGGCAATGACGGCGTCCGCCGGGGTGGCGAAGGCGACCATCTCGGCATTGAGGCCGGCGGCGGATTCGATCAGCTGGTTGCGGATCTTCAGCTTGCCCAAGGCATAGGCAATGTAGCTCGCCACCGGGTAGGAGCGGCGCTTGGCCAGGACATAGATGGTCTCGGCCTTGGCCAGCAGCGAGATCGCGTCTTCCAGATGCGCCTCGTCCAGCGTTCGCGAAATATCGTTGAGCGAAGTGCTGGCGGCGGCGACGAAGCCGTCGAAGATGGCTCGGTGTCCAGCACCCGCATCGGCCTTGGCGCGCAGCGCCTGCAGGCGTTCGTCATAAGAGGAATTGCGCTCGCGCAGCCGCTCGCGAAACACCTGCTGCAGGCTGGTGAAGCCGTCAAAGCCTAGTTGCTGGGCAAAGCGGATCAAGGTGGACGGCTGCACGCCCGCCGAAGCGGCGATGCTGGCGGCGGTGCCGAAGGCGATGTCATCGGGATTGTCGAGCGCATAGGCGGCGATCTGGGCGATGCGCTTGGGCAAGGTTTCACGGCGATCGAGGATCGTGGCGCGCAGCGTCTCGAAGTCGCGAGGTACCCGTTCGTCCATCGTCGCCCCGTCCAAGCTCACTTAAAGCGCGTCGCGGTGAAACGGATTCGTGCGATGCGCTTTAAGTCTTTGTTTTGATGCATGCCGTTGTCCCAGAACCGCGGCACACTTCTGGGCGACATGCATTAGAGCATGATGCCGAAAAGTGTGCAGCGGTTTTCGGACGACATCATGCTCTCTTTAACTCAAGTGACGTCCTCTCTGCCCCATCATAGCGAGCCTGCGCAAGAAGGCCATAAAAAATGAGGCAGACATTCCATTCGGAGAAGAAATGGACTAATTCATCCATCGATCGCTTCAGTTATTGGGAGAAAGAAATGGTCGGCGTTGGTCTTATCGGCACGGGTTTCATGGGCAAATGCCACGCCATTGCGTGGAGCGCCGTCGGCGCCGTCTTTCCCGATGTCGCCAAGCCGAAGCTGGTCCATCTCGGCGAGGTCAACGAGGAGCTGGCCAAGCGCAAGGCCGGTGAGTTCGGCTTCGCCAAGGCGTCGGGCGACTGGCGTGCCGTCGTCAACGACCCCGAGGTCGATATCGTCTCGCTGACCACGCCCAATCAGTTCCATCCGGAGATGGCCATCGCTATTCTCGAAGCCGGCAAGCATCTGTGGTGCGAGAAGCCGATGGCGCCGAGCTTTGCCGAAGCAGCGGCGATGGCGGCCGCGGCGAAGAAGTCCGGCAAGGTCGCAGCGCTTGGCTACAACTACATACAGAGCCCGGCCATCCGCCACATCGGCGCGCTGCTCGAGGAAAAGATCATCGGCGAGGTCAACCATCTGCGCATCGAGATGGACGAGGACTTCATGGCCGACCCCGAAGCGCTGTTCTTCTGGAAGCATGAGGCCGCATCCGGCTATGGCGCGCTCGACGATTTCGCCGTGCATCCGCTGTCGCTGGTCTCGACACTGTTCGGCCGCGTCGCAAAAGTCATCTGCGACATGGCCAAGCCCTATGCCGACCGCAAGCTGGCCGGCGGCGGCCGCCGTGCGGTGGAGACCTACGACATCGCCAGCGTTTTGATGCATCTGGAAAACGGCATTGCCGGCACGCTGCTGGTCAACCGCTCGGCCTGGGGCCGCAAGGGCCGCATCGCCATACAGATTTTCGGCTCCAAGGGATCGATCCTGTTCGACCAGGAGCGGATGAACGAAATCCAGCTCTACGTCACCGCCGATCGCCCGACCGAACAGGGCTACCGCACCATATTGGTGGCGCCGCACCACAAGCCTTACGACGCCTTCCTCCCGGCGCCGGGCCATGGGCTCGGTTTCAACGACCTCAAGATCATCGAGTGCCACGAATTGCTGACGCGGCTTGCCGGCAAGCCGGCACGGGTCATCGAATTTGCCGAAGGGCTGGAGATCGAGCGCACCGTGCACGCGATGGCGAGGTCGTTCGAGGAGAAGCGCTGGGTGGATGTGCGGTAAGATCCGCTTCAGCCGCCAGCGACAGCGTTCGCCTCCCAGCCACTGACCCAGACCTGCCGCAGGCGATCGCCTTCGCCCTTGAAGCGCAGCCCGGTCGCCCGGCAATTCGCGATGCGGTCGCTGCGGAAATTGCGGATGGCCTGGCGCAATTCGCACCAGGCGACGATGTTGGCGGTCTCTGAATAGTAGATCAGCGCGATCGGACGGATCAGCCGCTCGGAGGCGCGGCAGATTTCGTCGCGATAGGACAGGTCGAGCTTTTCCTCGTCGCGGATTGCGCGGCGCACCAGCGCCAGATCGATGGTGCCGATTGCCGGTGCAGCGAACCCCCAGACATGCAGTGCGTTGGCGTCGAACGCCTGGCGCAACGGCGGCGGCACGGCGCCGGCGATCTTGGCGCTGACGCGCTTGGCCGCCTGCTTGAGCTCGCTGTCTCCCGTGCGCTCCAGCAGCGCCAGCGACAGGACGATCGCCTCCATCTCCTCGATCGAAAACATCAGCGGCGGCAGGTCGAAGCCGGGCCGCAATATATAACCGATACCGCGCCCGCCTGCGATCGGCACGCGCATTGCCTGCAGTGCGGCGATGTCGCGATAGATCGAACGCATCGTGACTTCCAGCTGCCCGGCGATCATGGCTGCCGTCACCGGCTGCCGCGCCAGCCGCAGGATCTGGATAATCTCGAACAGCCGCGACGCCTTGCGCATTTCCTCTCCCTGATGAACGCTACTGACACATCCCCGTCAGTTGGGATGATTTATTGGACTGCCTATCGGGTTGAAAATCAACAAATTCCTCCACGGCACCCCAGCAGGAAGCGACAGGCAACTGACATGAGCTACGCGGAAAATCTCTGGCTGTTCTTTATCCTGCTGTCCGGCATCATCATCGTACCCGGGATGGACATGCTGTTCGTGCTTGCCAATGCGCTCACCGGCGGCCGCGACCGGGGCCTCGCCGCCACCGGTGGCATCATGGTCGGCGGCATCGTGCACACGCTGAACGGCGCCATCGGCGTCGGCCTGCTGATGCATTTCGTACCGATCCTGTACAAGCCGCTGCTGATAGCCGGCGCCGCCTACATGGCCTTCATCGGCATCTCGCTGATGCGCAGTTCCATCACCGTCGGCCATGACGGGCCCGCCGGCAGCCGTACGGCCTGGAAGGCCTTTCGCCAGGGACTGGTGACCTGCCTGATCAACCCGAAGGCCTATCTCTTCATATTTGCCGTCTATCCGCAGTTCCTGAAGCCGGATTACGGCCCGATCTGGATGCAGGCGACGGTCATGGGCTTGCTGACGGTGGCGACTCAGGCCGCGATCTATGGCGGGCTCGCCATCACCGCCGGCCGCAGCCGCAATCTGCTGGTGGCCAATCCGCGGACGACCGCGTTTGCGGGCCGGGCGGCCGGACTGCTGCTGTTTGCGGTCTCGGTGTTCACGGCATGGGAGGGGTTGAGGGCGGCGTGATCCCGATCAAGCGATGACGCCGCGTTTCTTCGCCTCGGCGCTGCGCTTGCGGATCACTGTCCCGGTCTTTTCGTCGTCGAGGGCGGCAGCAACCCGTCCCGGAGATCGATGACGTCATGACCGCCTCACGCTCTCGCCCAAGACGACGAGAAGCTCGTCCAATTGCTCGAACGTCTCGCCCATCGCATCCGCCGCCCCGGTACCGGCCGCGTCGAGAGCCTCCTTCGAGGGATAGAGTTCGTGCATGACCAGCAGCGTATTGCCACCCTTTTCCTCGAAGGTCAGCGTGGTGACGGGTCCACCGTCACCACCTTCGTCATTGGTCCAGACAAGGCGTGAGTGCGGTGTCACTTCGATATACCTGCCGAAGAATTCGTGAAGGTCCGAGGCGTCGTGGCCGAACACCAGGCGGTACGTGCCTCCGGTACGAGCATCCATCTCACATGAACGCAGGAACATGCCCATCGACTTCGGCACCCACCACTGCTTGAACAGCTCGGGCTTCGTCCACGCCTCGAACACGATGCGCGCCGGAGCGTTGACTGTTCGCGTGACGACCAGCTCGCGCTCGGACTTCCGTTCGACCGTCGTGCGGTTGTTCGTGGGCTCACTCTCGGTTCTTTGGCGCATCGGCTTTCTCCTTCCGTTTCAATTCCTCGACAACCTTGTCCAACTCGTTGAAGCGTGCGTCCCAGAGCAGGCGGTGCCGCTCGATCCAGGCCGCCTCTTCCTCCAGTCCGCGCAGGCCGAGCTTGCAGGTCCGCACGCGGCCAACCTTCTGCGTGGTGACGAGCCCCGCCTGCTCCAGGACGCCGACGTGCTTCTTCATGCCCGTGAGGGTCATGTGGAACTTTCCGGCAAGCTCGGTGATCGAAGCGTCTGCGCGTCCGAGCTGCTCCAGAACGCCACGCCGGGTGGCGTCCGAGAGCGCGGCGAACGAGGAATCCAAGTCGGTATACTGAACCATACGGTTCAGTATTTAGCAGACCGGTTGCCGGGGTGCAAGGGGAGCCGCAGCGTCCTTCCCGCGCATCGCCTCGTATCAGGCGGCGCCCGGCCGGTTCTCCATCATGGCGCGGCGGGCTGAGCGGCGCCATTCTACGGCGCCGGCGAGGCCGTGCAGCACCGTCTCTGTGGTCGCCCAGTCGATGCAGCCATCTGTGATGCTCTGGCCATAGACGAGCGGCTTGCCGGGCACGACATCCTGACGGCCGGCAACGAGATTGCTCTCGATCATGAGGCCGATGATGCGTTCGTCGCCCGCCGCGACCTGACCGGCGACATCCGCCGCCACCTTGGGCTGGTTCTCCGGCTTCTTGGCCGAGTTGGCGTGGCTGACATCGATCATCAGACGGGGGGCGACGCCGATGCGGGCAAGTTCGACCGAGGCCGCCTCGACGCTCGCCGCATCGTAATTCGGCTGAACGCCGCCGCGCAGGATGACGTGGCAGTCCTCATTGCCGGTAGTAGTCGCAATGCCGCTGCGTCCGCCCTTGGTCACCGCCATGAAATGATGCGGCTGGGCGGCGGATTTCACCGCCTCGGCGGCGATCCTGAGATTGCCGTCGGTGCCGTTCTTGAAGCCGACCGGGCAGGACAGGCCGGAAGCCAGTTCGCGGTGGATCTGGCTCTCGGTGGTGCGCGCGCCGATGGCGCCCCAGGCGACGAGGTCGGCAATGTATTGCGGCGTCGTCATGTCGAGAAATTCGGTGGCCGAGGGCAGGCCGAGATTGTTGACCGCCGACAGCACGTTGCGCGCCATCCGCAGCCCCTTGTCGATGTTAAAGCTGCCGTCGAGATCGGGATCGTTGATAAGGCCCTTCCAGCCGACAGTCGTGCGCGGCTTTTCGAAATAGACCCGCATGACGATCTCCAACCGGTCGGACAGGGTCTCGCGCAGCGCCACTAGCCGGCTGGCATAGTCAACGGCCGCGACCGGGTCGTGGATCGAACACGGGCCGACGATGACAAGCAGCCGGTCGTCGGTGCCGTTCAAGATGGCATGGGTGGCGTTGCGTGATGCGCTCACGGTGCGCGTTGCCGTCAGCGTGCGCGGGATCTCCCGCATCACCTCGTCCGGCGTACTCAATTCTCGGATTTCCTTGACCCGAAGATCGTCTGTGGTGGTCAACACGGCTTTCTGCTCCTGTTTTTAGGAGACCTGCCGGCTGATACAAAAAAGCCGCCAGGTCTGGCGGCTGTTCGGACTTGTTGCTGCAATCTTCAGATCGAGCGCAATCCTCCCGCCGCCAGCGAGCTCGTAAAGTACCAATAGGTGGCGGTCAGGTTGATCATGAGGTTCATATAGTCGATGCCGAGGCGCTTGTCACGTGGGGTATGCGGAGACAATTCGGGATTGGCCGAATCCTCGCGATTTCGTCATCCCTGGGCGGAGCAGGAGCGAAGCTCCGTCGCGGAGACCCTGGGATCCATTCCGTGACCTGGGCCGTGGAGTGCGGCAGAGCAGAATTCTGGACCGTAGCAGCGCTCTGAAGTCGCGGCATGGATCCTCGGGTCTGCGCTGCGTCGCCACGCTCCTTGCTCCGCCCGTGGATGACGAAGTGCCGGCGGTTCGCCAATCGCCAACACGTATAACGCGGAGCGGCTCATGCGGTCCAGGGATCGAAGAGTTCAAGCCCAAAGCCTTCGAAATCTTTCGTATTGCACGTTGCCAAGGTGAGCTCGTGCGCAATCGCAGTGGCTGCGATCAGGCCGTCCATCGACGACAGACCACGACCGCGGCGCTTCGCAAGACCCATCAGGTCGCCCCAGGCCAAGGCAACCGCATCGTCCACCGGCAAAACCCGCTGTTCGAAGCGCTGGGGCAGGTCCCGGGCGAGCGATTCGGCCAGCGCCTCGCGTTTGCGGCCCTCATCCATCAGAGAGACGCCGCGCCGGATCTCGGCGATCGACACTACGCTGATGAAGGAGCGGTCCTCATCAAGCTCGTCCAGCCAGCCCAGGACACGTGCGTCAGGCGCTGGCCTCGTCACCTCGGACAGGACATTCGTGTCGAGCAGCAGTCTCACTGCGGCAGGTCACGCGGTTCGTCGCGCTGACGTTCAAGCTCGAGATCGGCGCCGCGCAGCGGCGAGTCCAGCAGGAACTCGGCAAGCGTACCCTTGCGTGCGATCTTGCGCTGCCATTCCTCGGCCGAGACGACAACCACGCTTGGTTTGCCGTTCTTGGTGATCGTCTGCGGCAAGGACTGTGCGCGCTCGATGACCTCGGAGAGCCGGGCTTTTGCCCCGGCAACCGTCCAGTTGGTGTCTTTGGATGACGTTAGCATCGCATGCTCGTGACTAGCCTGACTATCAGGACTATGTGGGAATGGCGATGTTGCTGCAACAGGGTTTGAGGCTACTCCGGCGAGGTCCCCGCGACGTTCTGGTCGTAGTCAACCAGCGAGCCGGTCATGACACCGGATTGCGGGCTGGCCATGTAGCTGATCAGCCGCGCCAGTTGGTCGGGCTTCACCAGTTGGCCCATGGGCTGGCCGGCCTCTGCCTTTGCCAGCCAGTCGTCGGAGGCACCGTGCCATTTCTTCTGCACGATGTCCTCGCCCTCGGTGTCCATCCAGCCCGGCAGCACGGCGTTGCAGCGGATGCGGTTGAAACGATAGGCGTTGGCGACGTTCTTGGTCAGCGTCGCCAGCGCGCCCTTGCTCGAGGAATAGGGCGCAAGGAACGACTGGCCGCAATGTGCCGACATCGACAGCACGTTGACGATCGAGCCCGGCGCCTTCTTGTCCAGCAGATGCGCCACCACGCCCTGCATCAGGAAGAAGGGACCACGCACATTGGTGTGGAAAATCTGGTCGAAGGTCTCCTCGGAGGTTTCGACCAGCGACCCGCGCGCGGAGGTGGCTGCGGCGTTGACCAGCGCGTTGATGGTGCCGAAATGCGAGACGGCGGTGGCGACGGCACGCTTGCAGTCGGCCACCTTCGAAACGTCGGCGCTGATGAAGATCGCGTCGACGCCGGCCTTCTTGAAGTGGGCGACCGCCTTGTCGCCCTTCTCCTGCGAGCGGCCGATGAGCGCCAGCGCTTTGCAGCCCTCGTCGGCCAGCGCTTCGGCGACGGCAAAGCCGATGCCTTGCGCGCCGCCGGTGACGATGGCGCGCGTCTTCGAATTGCGATCGGCGGATGTGCTCATCGCTCTGCTCCTGTGCCTTGGTTCCGGTTCTTACTTGTCGAGACGGACGGTCTTGCCCGATGTCGCCGACTTCAGCGCGGCATCGGCCAGTTTTAGCGCCACGAGGCCGTCGGCGCCGCTCGGCGATGCCTTCTTGCCCGAGGTTGCAGCAGTGATGAAAGCGGCAATCTCGATGGCGTAGGCGTCGAGATAGCGGGTCATGAAGAAGTCGTGCAGCGGCGGGCGCGTATAGCCCTTCTCATTGGCGACCTCGATCGACACCGGCCGCTGGTTCTCGGCGGCGACCATGCCCTTGGAGCCATGCACCTCGATGCGCTGGTCGTAGCCATAGGTGGCGCGGCGCGAATTGGAGATGACGGCCTGCTTGCCGGACGCGGTTTCGAGGATGACGCTGACCGAATCGAAATCGCCGGCCTCACCGATCTTCTCGTCGACCAGAACCGAGGCATGGGCGCTGACCGCGACCACCTCTTCGCCGAGCAGGAAGCGCGCCATGTCGAAATCGTGGATGGTCATGTCGCGAAAGATGCCGCCCGAGCGCTTGATGTAGTCGACCGGCGGCGCACCTGGATCGCGCGAAGTGATGGTGACCATCTCGACCTTGCCGATCGCGCCGTCGTCGATCGCCTTGCGCACGGCGGCGAAATGCGGATCGAAGCGGCGGTTGAAACCGACCATCAGCGTCGCCTTGGCCTTGTCGACCACGGCAAGGCATTTCTCGACACGCTTGACGTCGAGGTCGATCGGCTTCTCGCAGAAGATCGCCTTGCCGGCCTTGGCGAAACGCTCGATCAGATCGGCATGGGTGTCGGTCGGCGTGCAGATGACCACGGCGTCGACGTCCTTGGCCTTCTCGATCGCGTCGATGGTGCGCACTTCGGCGCCATAGGCGGTTGCCAACTCGGTCGCCGCCTTTTCAAAAGCGTCGGCAACGGCCACCAGTCTGGCCTGCGGGTTGGAGCCGACGGCGCGGGCATGGACCTTGCCGATGCGGCCGGCACCGAGGAGGGCGAAACGAACAGTCATGGGGTATTTCCTCTAGGGGGATGGGTTCGAGAGAGTTGTGTCTCCACCTTCCTTTTGAGAAAGGTGGCAAGATAATTTTTCGAGCACGCCAGAAAACAGGATGACCATCCTGTTCAGGCCGCGAGTTCCGCCTCCCCGGTCTTGGCGCCGGTGATGTAGGAGACGATGTCGTTGCCGTCGGTGTTTTCCTTGCGCAGGTTGGCGACGATGCGGCCGCGCCGGAAGACGACGATACGGTCGCACAGGTCGAACACCTGGCGCATGTTGTGGCTGATCAGGATCAGCGGTTCGCCATTGTCCTTCAGCGTGCGGATGATGTTTTCGACCTGCGCGGTCTCCTGCACGCCAAGGGCTGCCGTCGGCTCGTCCATGATGATCAGCTTGGAGGCGAAGGTCGCCGTCCTGGCGATGGCAACGCACTGGCGCTGGCCGCCCGACATGTGGCGGATGGTGTTGGAGAGGTTGGGGATTTTCACTGCCGTGCGGATCAGCGCCGCCTCGGTCGCCTTGCGCATGTATTTGCGGTCGAGGATCGAGAACGGCCCGAGATTGAACAGCACCTTTTCGCGGCCGAGGAACAGGTTCGACGGCACGTCGAGATCGTCGGCCAGCGCCAGATTCTGGAACACGGTCTCGATGCCCGCCGTGCGCGCTTCGATCGGCCCGGCAAAATTCACTTCCCTGCCGTCGAACCAGATCTGGCCGCTGGTGCGTTGCTCGACGGCGGTGATCTGGCGCACGAAGGTGGATTTGCCGGCGCCATTGTCGCCCATGATGGCGACATGCTCGCCCTTGCGCAGCTCGAAATTCGCGCCTTCCAGCGCATGGACGCCGCCATAGCGTTTGGTCAGGTTTTCGGTCTTCAGGACGATGTCTGTCGTGGAGATATCTGGCATGGTCAAGCCCTCAATGCCCGCATGCGCTGGCGCCATTGGTCGAGAACGACCGCGCCGACGATGATCACGCCCTTGACCATCTCCTGATAGTAGGCGTCGAGGCGCAGGAAGGTGAAGCCGGAAATTATGACGCCGAAGATCAGCGAGCCGATCACGGTGCCGACGATCGAGCCGCGGCCGCCCGACAAAGAGACGCCGCCGATGACCGCCATGGCGATGGCGTCGAGCTCGTACATGAGGCCCATGCCGGACTGTGCTGTCAGGTTCTTGGAGGAGAGCACGACGGCGGCCAGCGCGGCGAGGATGCCGGCAATGACATAGACGAGGATCTTGTGGTTGGCGATCTTGATGCCCGACATGCGCGCGGCATCCTCGTTGGAGCCGATGGCGTAGCAGTGCTTGCCGTAGCGTGTGTAGGTCATGATCAGCTGGAACAGCACCGCCAGCGACAGGAAGATGATGACCGGCATCAGGCCCTTGCCGATACCAGCGAAACTTTCGGTCGGAAACGAGATCGGCTGACCCTTGGACCACCATTTGGCAATGCCGCGCGCGGTCACCATCATGCCGAGCGTGGCGATGAACGGCGGAATGCGCGTGTATGCAATCAAGGAGCCGTTGACGAGACCGGCGAGCAGACCGCAGCCGATGGCGACCAGTACCGGCACGATGACCGGCAGGTCGGTCCAGCCTTGCGCCAGGAACATCGCCTTGGGGTTGGGGTTACCGTTGACCGTCGCCACCTGGGCAAAACTCATGGCGATCATGGCGGTGGCGCCGACGATCGAGCCCGAGGACAAGTCGATGCCGCCGCAAATGATCACCTGAGTGACGCCGATGGCGATGATGCCGACGATCGACACCTGCAGGATGATGATCTGCAGGCGGGCCTCATTGAAGATCCCGGCGACGTTGTCGCGCGTGTTGAACAGGAAGCTGTCGCCAAGAAAGATGCGGCCGATCAGTTCGAAGATGACGACCAGAATGACCAGCGCCAGGAAGACGTTGAATTCGGCCGGCCATGTCCGCCTCTTCGCGTCATAGCTGACCCCGCCGACGCCATGAGATGTCTGTGACATGCCTTGTCCTCCGTGAGGCCGCATTTGCCCTTCCGCCCCTCAGGGCGGTGGGGGAAACGGGAGCGGCGCGGTTGCGCCGCTCTCTTGTTTGTTTGTCGCAATTCCGGACGGAAAACCGCTTCACACTTTTTCCTGGAATTGCTTACGCGTGAGTTGCCGGCTCAGTTCTTCTTCAGGAACTTGTCGATGTTGGCCGGCGTAACCAGCTGGAAGGGCACGTAGACCTTGTGCTCGACCTTCTCGCCCTTGGCGAGCTTCAGTGCCGCGTCGAGCGCGCCGGCGCCCTGGCCGGCCGCATCCTGGAACACGGTGGCATCGAGGTCGCCGGCCTGCATGGCGGCAAGCGCGTCCTGCGTGGCGTCGACACCGCCGACGACGACCGTCTTCATGTCGATGTTGGCGGCCTTCATCGCCTGGATGGCGCCGATGGCGCTTTCGTCATTGTTGGCGATGACGCCGTCGAACGGCTTGCCGGTTGACAGCCAGTTGGTCATCAGGTTCTGCGCTTCGTCGCGGTTCCAGTTCGAAGTCTGCTTGTCGATGATCTTGATGAAGCTGCACTCCGGCGTGGCGATCACCTCTTCGATGTCCTTGGTGCGCTGCACGGCGGCCTGGTTGGAAAGCTCGCCCATGATGACATAGACATTGGCTTCCTTCTTGCCGGCCTCGGTGAACAGGCGGCAGACTTCCTTGGTCTCGAGCGTGCCGGAATCGGCCTCGTTCGACGCGACGAAGGCCTGGTTGTCCGGCAGCGTGTCGACATTGACCGGCTGGCGGTTGACATAGACCAACGGGATCTTGGCGGCTGCGGCGGCGTCCGACATCGCCTGCGTGGCCGAGGTATCGACCGGGTTGACGATGATGGCGTCGACGCCCGAGGCGGCGAAGTTCTTGATCTGGTCGAGCTGCTTGGCGACGTCGTTCTGCGCGTCCTCGACCTGCAGTTCCACGCCGCTCATGCCCTTGGCCTGCTCGATCATGCCGTTGCGCAGCACGGTGAGGAAGTTGTCGTCGAACTTGGCCATCGACACGCCGACCTTGGCGGCAAAAGCGGACGAACTCATCAGCGCCGCAAAGGCGACGCCCAAAATCAGTTTCTTCATTGTGTTTCTCCTCCACATTGGTGTCCGGCTGCACCGATCTACCCGGAATCCCCGATAGCCCGAGGAATCTCTCCCTGATGCCTTCCTGTTCCGTATGGCGTTTTGTCCAAGGGATGGAACGCCAGGCTCCCAGTTTGAAACAGATGTTCCGGAACGAAAGAACCAAAATACCAATCTGATGAAATATTTATTCCATTTTTTCGCGAGACGTCAAGAGCGATTCCTAAGTCGGAAAGCGGATTTTCGGTCGCCGCGCCGCAATTTCACGTCGAATCGAGGCCGACAGCGGCCCAGGCCGAGTCTGAAGGCAGAATCTGATAGATTCTATCATCGCCGGAGAGCCCGCGCCGAACGGGTCGGCGCGGCAACGCGTTAGATATTTTCCGGCAGATAGATGTCGAAGGGCAGAAAGGTCTGGCCCGGCGCGTTGGCGGCGCCGGCCTCGATGGAATGCGCCATCAGGTCGACAAGCTCGCGGCACAAGGCGGCGAGCGGCGTCGAGATCACCATTGTCAGGATGTTGTCGGCGAGTGCCGCGCGCGATTCGGCGTTGATCTCGTTGCAGACGACCACCGGCATGTTTGCGGGCTTCGCTGCGCGCAGCGCCGACACCGCGCCTTCCATGCCGCCGCCGGCGACATAGCAGCCGGCAAGATCCGGATACCGCACCAGGAGATCGATCATCGCATCGTGGGTGACCTGGTTGGCTTCCAGATTGACCAGCGTTTCCATCACCGTGAAGTCCGGCGCATGTTCGCGGAAGAAGGAGCGAAATCCGATCTCGCGCAGTTCATGGCCGTGGAAGCGATGACTGCCGACGAAAAGGGCGACCTTGCCGGGGTTCTTTGCCGCCCTGGCGATCATCCAGGCCGCGGTGCGACCGACCTTGCGATTGTCGAGGCCGACATATCCCTCACGGATGCCAGCGGCAAAGTCGGACAGCAGCGAGAAGACAGGTTGCCCCCTCGCTTTCAGCGACTCCACGACCGCCGTCAGCGTCGGATGGTCCGGACCGACAACGGCGATTGCTCTGGATTTCGCTGCCAGCTTGCGCATCTGGGCGGCGATCTCGTCGGCGGCTAGCGAGCTGGCGAAATCGATGGTGGCGACGCCGCGGAAGCGCTGCGATTGCGAGACCGCCATTTCTAGCTCCCTCGCGAAATCGCCGTAAAAAACATCATTGCCCCGCAGCAGCAGAAAGCCGAGGCGGTATTCCGGCAATTCCTGGCGCATGCGCCGCTTGATCAGCCCGGCGGCGTGGTAGCCGATGCCGGTCGCCGCCTCATAGACGCGGCGCGCGGTTTCCTCGCGCACCGGCAGCCGGTTGTTCAGCACCCTGTCGACAGTGGCGACGCTAACGCCGGAGATGCGCGCCAGATCGGTGATGGTTGGCCGTTTTGCCATGACTGTCCCGCATGAGTGCCTGCAACTGCTTACATCGTTCTGATGGAAAATGATAGAAACTATCTTTGTGATATTGAGACTATCACCGCATGGCGCTATTTTGCGCTCGGACACAGGCGCCTGTAATGGACATATCCGTCCTGACGGATGCTGTGGCCGACGGAGGCAGCCCCTATGGAAGCGACACTATCCACACCACCGTCCCGGCGCGACTACAGCCTGATCGGCCGCGATTCCAAGCTCGCCGTCGAGACCGGCCTGTCGGCGGCCGAGTGGTATCACACCGATATTCCGCGCAAGCAGATGAAGGAGCTGATGCAGCGCTCCGATGGGCCGGCGATCCGCGACACCACGATCTGGCTCGCCGCGCTGATCCTGAGTGCCGCCGGCGGCGCCTGGTTCTGGGGCAGCTGGTGGTGCGTGCCGTTCTTCTTCGTCTATGGCGTCCTCTACGGCTCGTCCACCGATTCACGCTGGCACGAATGCGGCCATGGCACTGCCTTCCGCACGCAGTGGATGAACGACGCGGTCTACCAGATCGCCTGCTTCATGATCATGCGCAATCCGGTGACCTGGCGCTGGAGCCACACCCGCCACCACACCGACACCATCATCGTCGGCCGCGACCCGGAAATCTCCGTTATGCGGCCGCCGGATCTGTTCCGGGTCGCGCTTGGCTTTATCGGCGTGCTGGATGCCTGGCATGCGATGTCGGACATGCTGCGCAATGCCGCCGGCAATATCAGCGCGGCGGAAAAGACTTTTATCCCCGAACAGGAGCAGCCTAAAGCCATTCGCATCGCCCGCATCTGGACGGCGATCTATGCCGTGACGATCGCGCTGGCGCTTTATTTCGGTTCATGGCTGCCGCTGATGCTGGTCGGGCTGCCCCGGCTCTACGGCGCCTGGCATCATGTCATGGTCGGCCTGCTGCAGCATGGCGGGCTCGCGGAAAATGTCATCGACCACCGGCTGAACAGCCGCACCGTCTACATGAACCCGGTCAGCCGCTTCATCTACTGGAACATGAACTATCACGTCGAACACCACATGTTCCCGATGGTGCCCTATCATGCGCTGCCTAAACTGCATGCGCTGATCAAGCACGATCTGCCGGCGCCGACGCCGTCGATCCTGGCCGGCTATCGTGAGATGATCCCGGCCTTTTTGCGCCAGCTGCGCAACGAGGACTATTTCCTCAAGCGCGAACTGCCGCCAACGGCGCGGCCCTATCGCGAGGAACTCCACAACGACGCCGTCGCCGCCGCGGCGGAATGATCGCGCGATTAAGCTTTTGTTTTGACGCAACTCCGAACGGAAAACCGCAACGCACTTTTCCTGGAATTGCTTTTGGGAGGAACACATGAGCGACTGGATCGAAGCCTGTGCTGCCGGCGACATCGACGAAGAAGATGTGATGCGCTTCGACCATGGCGGCCGCACCTTCGCCATCTATCGCAGCCCTGACGACGATTATTTCGCCACGGATGGCCTGTGCACGCACGAAAAGGTGCATCTGGCCGACGGGCTGGTGATGGACGACATCATCGAGTGCCCCAAGCACAATGGCCGCTTCAATTACAAGACGGGGGCGGCACGGGGCGCGCCGGTTTGCGTCAATCTCGCCACCTATCCGGTAAAGGTCGAGGCCGGCAAAGTGCTGATCCAGATCGGATAGGACCATGCAGGCGGGAATGGTCATCATTGGCGCCGGCGAGTGCGGCGGGCGGGCAGCGCTGACACTGCGCGAACTGGGCTATGACGGGCCGGTGACGCTGGTGGGTGACGAACCCCATCTGCCCTATGAGCGGCCGCCCCTGTCCAAGGACGCAATGACGAGCGACGCGGCCGAGATCAAGACGATCGCCAGCGACGAAATTCTGGCCGAGAAATCGATCCGGCATATCCATTCCGTTCAAGCGGTGGCGATCGACCGCCCGGCGCATATGGTGCGGCTGTCGGACGGTTCGGCCCTGGCCTACGACAAGCTGCTGCTGGCGACCGGCTCGACACCGCGCAAGCTGCCGATGCCGGGATTGGGGTCGCGCTGCGTCTACCTCCGCACCTTTGCCGACGCGCTGGCCATTCGCGCCCACCTCAGCCCGGCAAACCGCATCGCCATCATTGGTGGTGGCTTTATCGGCCTGGAGCTCGCCGCTTCGGCGCGCAAGCTCGGGGCCAGCGTCACGGTCATTGAGGCGCAGCCGCGCATCCTCATGCGCGGGGTGCCGGCGGAGATCGCTGAAATCATCCATCAGGCGCATGAGGCCGAAGGCGTGACCGTGCTCACCGGTCAGGGCATCGCTGATATCGCCGACGACGGCGCTGAGGTGCACATCATGCTCGCCGATGGGCAGGACATCGTCGCCGATCTCGCCGTCATCGGCATCGGCGCCGTGCCGGTGACCGGGCTTGCCGCGGAAGCGGGCCTGACCGTCGATAACGGCATCGCCGTCAATGGCGAACTCCAAACAATCGATCCCGACATCTTCGCCGCCGGCGATTGCTGCTCGTTTCCGCTCGCTGTCTATGCTGGCCGGCGGGTGCGGCTGGAAGCCTGGCGCAATGCGCAGGAACAGGGTGCGCTGGCCGCGAAGAACATGCTGGGCGCCCGCGAAGCGCATGCCGCGGTGCCATGGTTCTGGTCGGATCAGTATGGTTTGTCGCTGCAGATCGCCGGCCTTTCGGACGAGGGCAAAAGCACGGTCCGCCGCGATCTCGGCGACGGTGCTTTTATTCTGTTTCATCTGGCCGAGGATGGCAGGCTGGTGGCGGCGAGCGGCCTCGGTACGGGCAATGCCGTGGCGCGCGACATCAGGCTGGCCGAGATGCTGATCGCGAAACGGGCACAGCCGGCGCCGGAGGCGTTGGGGTCGCCGGATGTGAAGCTGAAGTCGTTGCTGGCAGCGTGAAGGGCTGACTTACCCTCCCCCTTGTGGGGAGGGTCGCTGCGAAGCAGCGGGGTGGGGGTGCGGCACCGGCCCCCACCCGGACCTGCGGTCCGACCTCCCCACAAAGGGGGAGGTAGACGGCTGAGCTAAGCCCGCTAAAACAGCGCCTTCAGCTCGTCCAGCTTGTCGTTGACCAGCCAGCCGTAATAATTCTCCTCGGGCAGTTTGACCGTCTCACCCGCCGCGCGGCGCTTGTCGTTCTCTGCTTTCAGCGCATAGGCGCGCTGCTCGGGATTGCCGACATTGTAGAGCGTGGCGGTCAGCCCCGGATTGCCTGAGATGTCGAAGCCGGCAATGTTTTTGTAGGCGTCGATCGACTTCCTGATCGTCGCTGCGACGTAGGGCAATGTCAGATCCGGATCCATGATGGTCTTGTAGACCCCATTGGGATCGCCGACATCGAGTTCGGGCAGCCCCGACACCTTGTGCACGAGATCGCTCATCTGCAGCGCGGTCAGCGGGTTGAGCTGGCCGAGGCCAAAGGTCTGGCCGGCATAATAGGGCTGGAAGAAGGTTGCGCCGAAGCGGTCGTTGGGAAAGCTTGTGCCGCCGACGGTCTTGCCGCGGAAGGAGCGGTTCCACACCTGTTCGCGGCATTCCCACAGGTCGTAGCTGTCCGACATCGTGCATTTCTTGAATTCCGGCCGTTGCACGAAATCGGTGATGTCCTCGCCGTCATAGGCGAAGGACAGCTTGCTGGAGAGGTAGGAAATCGCCTTGACGTAGTAGGTCTGCAGCCGGTCGTAGGCGTCGACATTGTAGGTGTGCTCGCCGACGATGGCGCCGACGATGTGCAAAGGATTGATGCCGTAAGCGGCAGAGGCCTTCCTGATCTTGGCGCGCAGTTCGGCGTCGTTCTGAAGCAAGGCGTAGACCTTGCGGTATTTGGCCTGGAAGGTGGTGTTGGTCGCCTGGGTGCGGCGGCTCGAGGCGCCCGGTATGTCAGGTTGCACGGCATTGCGGTTGCCCGCCGGCACCAATGTCGCCGCGTCAGCCGCGAACAGCGTCGCCGCCAGCGTCAAGCCGAGAATGAGCAGGATCAGTTTTTTCATGCGCCGCCGCCTAGAGAATTGCCGCGCAAATTAGGTAAAGCTCCCGGTCGAGTCGAGAGCGCCCTTGCAGCCAGCAAGACGAAAGGTGGCCGCATGATACCATCCGGCCACACACGATGATGTTTGCCGGAAACTGTTGCCTAAGCATCGGCCCAAAAATCGAAACCGATTTTTGGAAAGTCCGATGCGTCGATTCAATACTGTTAGAGCGACCTTTGCGCGTCCAAAGGACGCGCGGCGCTCTAATACCGGCGCCGGATGAACCGGCGCCCTCGTTTAAAGGATGAATCGCGACAAATCTGTGTTTCGCGAGAGGTCGCCGACATGCTTTTCCACATAGGCGGCATCGATGGCGACGCTGGTGCCGTTGCGGTCGGGCGCGTCGTAGGAGATCTCGTCTAGCACGCGCTCCATCACCGTCTGCAGGCGTCTCGCTCCGATGTTTTCGACGCTAGCGTTAAGGTCGACAGCGATGCCGGCCAGCGAATCGATGGCATCGTCGGTGAAGGTGAGGTCGACGCCTTCGGTCTTCATCAGCGCGATATACTGCTTGATGAGGCTGGCCTCGGTCTCGGTGAGGATGCGAATGAAATCGTCCTTCTCCAGCGCCCGCAACTCGACACGGATCGGCAGGCGGCCCTGCAATTCCGGCAACAGGTCGGACGGCTTGGAGACATGGAAGGCGCCCGAGGCGATGAACAGTATGTGGTCGGTCTTCAACGGTCCGTATTTGGTCGCCACCGTCGTGCCTTCGATCAGCGGCAGCAGGTCGCGCTGCACGCCTTCGCGCGAGACGCCGGCGCCCATGCCGCCTTCGCGCGAGGCGATCTTGTCGATCTCGTCGAGGAAGACGATGCCGTCATTTTCGGTCGCGTCGAGCGCCCGGCGCACCACCTCGTCCTGGTCGAGCAGCTTGTCGGACTCGTCGTTGACCAACAGCGCGTAGGACTCCTTGACCGTCGTCTTGCGCGCCTTGGTCTTCTTGCCACCCATCGCCTTCGACAGCATGTCGTTGATGTTGAGCACGCCGATATTGGCGCCCGGCATGCCGGGGATCTCGAAGCCGGGCATGCCGCCGGTGCCGGTGTCGGCAACCTCGATCTCGATCTCCTTGTCATCGAGCTCGCCGTCGCGCAGCTTCTTGCGGAAGGAATCGCGGGTCGCCGGGCTCGCCGTCTTGCCGACCAGGGCTTCCAGCACGCGCTCCTCGGCATTGAGGTGCGCGCGCGCCTTCACGTCCTCGCGCATCTTCTCGCGCACCAGGCCGATGGCGATCTCGACCAGGTCGCGGATGATCTGCTCGACATCGCGGCCGACATAGCCGACTTCGGTGAACTTGGTGGCCTCGACCTTGACGAAAGGCGCACCGGCGAGCCGCGCCAGGCGGCGCGAGATCTCGGTCTTGCCGACGCCGGTCGGGCCGATCATCAGGATGTTCTTCGGCATCACCTCTTCGCGCATCTGGCCTTCCAGCTGCTGGCGGCGCCAGCGGTTGCGCAAGGCAATGGCCACGGCGCGCTTGGCGTCCTTCTGGCCGATGATGAAGCGGTCGAGTTCCGAAACGATTTCACGGGGAGAGAAGGTGGTCATATCACTGAATTCCACTTTGCCACTGCTTGATGGACTCGAACGGATGCAGCAGCATGATCACGTTGAGCGTCAGATTGTCCCGGATGAGGTAGCCGACACCCAGTTCGAAGATGAGGGCGAGGCCGACGACCACCCATATAGGTAGCTTTCTGGCCATCACAAACCCCAGCACCATGGCCAGCGTGTCGGACACCGAATTGATGATCGAGTCGCCATAGTAATCCAGCGAAATGGTGCCGGCGCGGTAGCGCTCGATGATGAACGGGCTGTTTTCCAGGAGTTCCCAGCCGCCCTCGATGACGACGGCGAATGCCAGGCGCAGACCGATTGGCGAGCGCGGGAACAGGAACCAGGCCAAGGCGTAGAACAGGAAGCCGTGGATGATGTGCGAGAACGTGTACCAGTCGGAAATATGCTGGGAATTCTCCGAACTGTTCACCACACCGTGCCAGAGTTTGACATAACCGCAGGTGCAGATCGGCGTGCGGCCCATGCCGTAAAGCGCGCCGGCCTGGAAGATGAGCAGAGCGAGCACGAGCAGAAGCCCCATCCGCCAGCTGTCTTCGTAGGCCGAGTAATTTTTGGCAGTGCCCGGTGTCGCCATCAACTCATTCCCCTTCTTCCGCGTCGCTCTCTTCGGCATCGACGGCCATCAGCACGACGTCCCCATATCTAGAGTGTCTGCGATCGATAGCCCTGAAGCCCGCTTTTTCATAGGCGCGGATGGCGCGGCCATTGTCGGGATGCGGATCGATGATGACGCGTGGCGCGCCTTCCTCGAACAGTTGCTCGACGAATTGCCTGACGATCGCCGAGCCATGACCTCTGCCGACCAGGTCCGGCACGCCGATCGACAGGTCGATGCCGAGCGTGCCAAACGGCTGGTCGGCATAGGGATGGCCGTCTTCCAGATGCGGATCGTAGCTCTGCAGATAGGCAATCGGCCTGCCGTCGAGCTCGACGATCAGCGGCTCTACAGAAATAGAGTCGATGTGCTCCCGGATTTCGGCGATTTCCGTCTCCGGATCGTCCCACCATTCGGCGACATGCGGCTCGGCCAGCCAGCCGGCGATCATCGGCAGGTCTTTTTCGGTAACCGGTCGAAAATCATAGAGCACCGGCGGGTTAGCCGGCATCGAGCGTTTCGACAACAAAGTTGTTGTTGGTATAGACGCAAATGTCGGAGGCGATCTGCATCGCCTTGCGGGCGATCTCCTCGGCATCCTTGTCGCTGTCCATCAGCGCGCGGGCAGCGGCCAGCGCATAGTTGCCGCCGGAACCGATGGCCATGACGCCGAATTCGGGCTCCAGCACGTCGCCGGTGCCGGTGAGCGCCAGCGAAACCGACTTGTCGGCCACCAGCATCATCGCTTCCAGCCGGCGCAGATAACGGTCGGTGCGCCAGTCCTTGGCGAGCTCGACGCAGGCGCGCGTCAACTGGTCGGGATATTGTTCGAGCTTGGCTTCCAGCCGCTCCAGAAGGGTGAAAGCATCCGCCGTGGCGCCGGCGAAACCCGCAATGACATTGCCGCCTTTGCCGATGCGGCGCACCTTTTTGGCGTTGCCTTTCATGATGGTCTGGCCAAGGCTGACCTGGCCGTCGCCGGCGATCACCACCTTGTTGCCCTTGCGCACCGTCACGATGGTCGTGGCGTGCATGCTCAGTTCATTCGACATTTTTAGCTCCGATTCGCGCGATCCCGATAAGGCGATTGGCGCGCGGTACGAGTGATTTCGATCGGCCATATGTATGCATGGGGCGGGTGATTGCAAACGGCGTCCGCCATGGCCGGTGGCTGTCCGCATCGCAACTGGCAATCGCCGGATCATGCTGCTAGAAGGCTTTCGTTTTCAAGCAAATGACAGCTTGGAACCCCGTCTTGAGTTTCGAACCCCTCAGCCAAGGACAAGGTCATGGCGTCCCGTTCCGCCGAAGTCAGCCGCAAGACCAAGGAAACCGAGATCAGCGTCTCGGTCCATGTCGACGGCACCGGAAAATCCGACATGTCGAGCGGCGTCGGCTTCTTCGACCACATGCTGGACCAGCTGTCGCGCCACTCGCTGATCGACATCACGGTGAAGGCCAAGGGCGACCTGCACATTGACGACCACCACACGGTCGAGGACACCGGCATTGCGATCGGCCAGGCGCTGGCCAAGGCGCTGGGCGAGCGGCGCGGCATCATGCGCTACGCCTCTGTCGACCTTGCCATGGACGAGACGCTGACGCGGGCCGCGATCGACGTGTCGGGCCGTCCGTTCCTGGTCTGGAATGTCGCCTTCTCGTCGCCCAAGATCGGCACGTTCGACACCGAACTGGTGCGTGAATTCTTCCAGGCGCTGGCGCAGAATGCCGGTATCACGCTGCATGTCACCAATCATTATGGCGCCAACAATCACCATATTGCCGAGACCTGCTTCAAGGCGGTGGCGCGCGCGCTGCGTTTCGCACTGGAGCGCGACCCGCGCCAGCCGGAAGCGGTTCCCTCCACCAAGGGATCTCTGAAAGGGTAGGCTGATGGCCATCTATGTCGTGATGGAACCGCCAGGCCGCACCGAGGCGGCCGACGCAACCGTTTTGGTCCGCGACGGTTTTTCCTGGCTGGCTTTCCTGGTGGCGCCGCTGTGGCTCGCCTGGCACAGGCTGTGGATCGAGGCGGCGCTCGCCTTCGTCGCCATGGGGCTCATCTCGGTGCTCGGCCAATGGCTGGGACTGGACTGGGCCGGCTCCGCACTGTCTTTACTGGTCTCGCTCTATATCGGGCTGGAAGGCCAAGGGCTGCGGATCGCAGCGCTGCGCCGCCGCGGCTGGCATGAATGGGGCGTCGTCGAAGCCGACAATCCTGACGATGCCGACATCCGCCAGACACTGGACGCCCAGGCGCTTGCCGACGAGCCGGCGCCGCTGCCGCGCATCGTGCCGGACGCCAGCCTGGCCCGGCCGACGCAGACCGGGCTGACGCTGGGCCTGAGCCATACGCCGGGAAAAGCCTGAGATGCGGGTTGCCATCATCGATTACGGGTCGGGCAATCTGCGCTCGGCCACCAAGGCCTTCGAGCGCGCCGCGCATGAAGCCGGCATTGCCGCTGCCATTGAGCTAACCGCCGACGCCGAGCGGGTGCGCAGCGCCGACCGAATCGTTTTGCCCGGCGTCGGCGCCTATGCCGATTGCGCGGCGGGCCTGCGCGGCGTCGCCGGCATGTGGGAAGCGGTGGAAGAGGTAGCGATCGCCAAGGCGCGGCCGTTCCTCGGCATCTGCGTCGGCATGCAGCTGATGTCGCAGCGCGGCCTGGAAAAGACCGTGACCAAGGGCTTCGGCTGGATTGCCGGCGACGTCAAGGAGATCACGCCCGCCGATCCGGCACTGAAGATCCCGCAAATCGGCTGGAACACCATCGATCTGGAGCGCAAGCACCCGCTGTTTTCGGGTATTGCGACCGGGCCTAAGGGTCTGCACGCCTATTTCGTTCATTCCTACCATCTCGACGCGACAAGGCCGGACGAAGTGCTGGCCGTCGCCGATTATGGCGGCCCGGTAACGGCGGCGGTCGCGCGCGGTAACCTTGCCGGCACGCAATTCCATCCGGAAAAGAGCCAGGCGCTCGGCCTGGCACTGATCACCAACTTCCTGCGCTGGAGGCCTTGAGATGAGCAAGAAGGGCTACTGGATGGCGATGGTCGATGTGACCGATCCGGAAAACTATCCGAAATACATCGCCGCCAACAAAGCGGCGTTCGACAAATACGGCGCGAAATTCCTGACGCGAGGCGGTCAGTCGTCAAGCCCGGAAGGGCCATCCGGCAATCGCCATGTGATCGTCGAGTTCGAAAGCTACGAGGTCGCGCTGGCTTGCTTCCATTCTCCCGAATACCAGGCAGCGCTGAAATTCCGGCGCGCTTATTCGACCTCGCATTTCGCCATTGTGGAGGGGGTCTGAACGGTGATCCTGTTTCCGGCCATCGACCTCAAGGACGGCAAGTGCGTGCGGCTGAAGCACGGCGATATGGCGACCGCGACCATCTACAATGACGACCCTGCGGCCCAGGCCAAGGCCTTCGAAGAGCAAGGGTTTGAATGGCTGCATGTCGTCGACCTCAACGGCGCCTTCAAGGGCCAGAGCGTCAACAGCGCGGCGGTCGGCGCCATCCTCAAGGCGACGAAAAACCCGGTGCAGCTCGGCGGCGGCATCCGCACGCTGGCGCAGATCGAGGACTGGCTCGACCGCGGGCTGGCCCGCGTCATCCTCGGCACGGTGGCGGTGCGCGATCCCGACCTGGTCCGGGAAGCCTGCAAGGAATTTCCTGGAAAGATCGCCGTGGGCATCGACGCCAAGGACGGCAAGGTGGCGGTCGAAGGCTGGGCCGAGGCCTCCAGCCTCGGCGTCATCGAACTGGCGCGGAAATTCGAAGGCGCCGGCGTTGCCGCCATTATCTACACCGATATCGACCGCGACGGCGTTCTGACCGGCATCAACTGGGATGCCACGATCGATCTCGCCGACGCGGTGTCGATCCCGGTCATCGCCTCGGGCGGGCTGGCCTCGATCGCCGACATCGTGCGCATGACCATGCCCGACGCAAAGAAACTCGAAGGCGCCATCTCCGGCCGCGCGCTCTATGACGGGCGCATCGATCCGGCCGAGGCGCTTGCGGTGCTGCAGGGCAAGGCGATGGAGACCCGGCCGTGAAAATCTCCATCATCCTGGCCTCCTATGACAGCGGCCACTATCACGGCGGCATGGGCCGAGGCCCGGATGCACTCATCGCCGGCGGGCTTGTCGACGCGCTGACGCTCTCCGGGCATGACGTCGTCGTCACCGATATCGGCAGGGTTGGCGACGAACAGCAGCGCGAGATCGCCACCGGCTTTGCCGTGTGCGGTGCCCTCTCCGGCGAGGTCCGCATCGCCATAGACCGCGGCCGGTTTCCCATCGTGCTGGCCGGCAATTGCCTGACATCGGCCGGTGCGGTTGCCGGCGAGGATGCCGATGCGATCATCTGGGCCGACCAGCATGGCGATCTCAACACCCCGGAGACGTCCATCTTCGGCTTTCTCGATGGCATGGCGCTGGCCACGGTTCTCGGCCTGTGCTGGAAGCCGATGGCCTCGGCCATCCCCGGCTTCAGGCCGATCGATCCGGCGCGCTGCGTGCTGGTCAACGCGCGCGATCTCGATCCGGCCGAAACGGAGCTGCTGAAGACGTTGCCGGTCATCCGCACCGAATGCCCGGACTGGGCCACGGCGTGCGGCAGGCTGAAGGCGCCGGATGCGAAGCGGGTGCACCTGCATCTCGATCTCGACGTGCACGACCCCGGGGCGCTGCAGGCCAACCGTTACACCACGCCCGGCGGCCCGGAGCCGAAACAGCTGCGCCAGGCTGTCTGCGGCATGGCCGGCCTGCTGCCGATTTCCGGCATCACCATTTCCGCCTACGATCCGGCGTTCGATGCGCAGGCCGAGGTTCCGCCGCTGGTCGGCGAACTGCTCAGCGAGTTGCTGGCGACGATGGAGAAGGGCTGATGCTGAAGGCCCGAGTCATCCCTTGCCTCGACGTCAAGAACGGCCGCGTCGTCAAGGGCGTCAATTTCGTCGACCTCATCGATGCCGGTGATCCGGTCGAGGCGGCCAAAGCCTATGACGCGGCCGGCGCTGACGAGCTTTGCTTTCTCGATATCACCGCGTCGTCCGACAACCGTGAAACCATCTTCGACGTCGTCGCCCGCACCGCCGAACAATGCTTCATGCCGCTGACCGTCGGCGGCGGCGTGCGCCAGGTGGCCGATATTCGCAAACTGTTGCTGGCCGGCGCCGACAAGGTGTCGATCAACACTGCGGCGGTGAAGAACCCGGATTTCGTCGCCGAAGCCGCCGACAAGTTCGGCAACCAGTGTATTGTCGTCGCCATCGACGCCAAGAGGGTGTCGGCGCCAAATGAGGCCGACCGCTGGGAGATCTTCACCCACGGTGGCCGCGAAAAGACCGGCATCGATGCGGTCGAGTTCGCGCGAAAAATGGTCGATCGCGGCGCTGGCGAGATCCTGCTGACCTCAATGGACCGCGACGGCACCAAGGCCGGTTTCGACATTGCGCTGACCCGCGCGATAGCGGATGCGGTGCGCGCGCCGGTGATCGCGTCGGGCGGAGTCGGCACGCTCGATCATCTGGTCGAGGGCATTCGCGACGGCCATGCCGGCGCCGTGCTCGCCGCCTCGATCTTCCATTTCGGCACTTACACGATTACGGAAGCCAAGGCGCATATGGCCGAGGCCGGGCTGCCGATGCGGCTGGACTATCCGGTTCAATCCACTCCACAAAGGCTGTAGACTGCGCCATGGCTGAATTTTCGCTGTCCGATCTGGAAACGATCATTGGCGAACGCGCCCGTTCCGGCGACCCGGACTCGTGGACGGCAAAACTGTTCGCCAAAGGCATCGACAAGGCGGCGCAGAAGCTTGGTGAAGAGGCAGTCGAGACGGTGATTGCCGCCGTCAAAGGCGACAAAAATGCCCTCGTTTCCGAAAGTGCCGATCTCATATATCATTGGCTCGTCGTGCTTGGCATGGCCGGCGTTTCGCTGGGCGAGGTGCTGAAGGAGCTTGAGGGCCGTACCGGCCGTTCGGGCGTCACTGAAAAGGCATCCCGGCCGAAAGGCTGACCGCGAGAGCCGGATGATTTCGGGCCGAGGCCTTAAATCTGAATCCGTCTCTAAATTGATAGAGGGGAGCATGATGTCGCCCGAAAACCGCTTCACACTTTTCGGCCTCATGCTCTAGAGGGCAGGAAACTCGATGGACCAGCTCGCTCCGACCGAGAAATATTCCCCCTATCGTTTCTTCTCGGCCGAGCAATGGTCGAACTTCCGCGCCGACACGCCGATGACGCTGGGCGAAGACGAGATCAACCGTCTGCGCTCACTGAACGATCCGGTCGACCTGGAAGAAGTCAAGCGCATCTATCTGTCGCTCTCGCGGCTGCTTTCGGCGCATGTCGAGGCCAGCCAGTTGCTGTTTCGCCAGCGCCAGGCCTTCTTCAACGCGCTGGATGTGGTCAAGACACCGTTCATCATCGGCATTGCCGGTTCGGTTGCGGTCGGCAAATCGACCACGGCGCGCGTGCTGAAGGAGCTTCTGGCGCGCTGGCCGTCGAGCCCCAAGGTCGATCTCATCACCACCGACGGGTTCCTGCTGCCCAACAAGGTGTTGCGACGCGACAATCTGATGGAGCGCAAGGGCTTTCCCGACAGCTACGATGTCGGTGCGCTGCTGCGTTTCCTCTCGGGCATCAAGTCGGCCCAGCGCAATGTCCGCGCGCCCGTCTATTCGCATTTGACCTATGACGTCATTCCCGGCGAGTTCGTCACCATCGACCGGCCAGACATTCTGATCTTCGAAGGCATCAACGTTCTGCAACCCGGCAAATTGCCGAAGGACGGCAAGATAGTGCCGTTCCTGTCGGATTTCTTCGATTTCGCCATTTATATCGACGCCGACGAAAAGCTGATCCACCAATGGTACATCGCCCGCTTCATGCGCCTGCGCGAGACGGCCTTCCGCAATCCGGACTCCTTCTTCCACCGCTATTCGCAGCTTTCGGAAGACGCCGCGCGTGCCATTGCGGAAGGCTTGTGGGCCAACATCAACCTGAAAAACCTGCGCGAGAACATCGTGCCGACACGGGCGCGGGCCGACCTCATCCTGCGCAAGGGCGCCAATCATCTGGTCGAGGAAGTGGCGCTCAGGAAACTGTGACCGCCGCCTCCGGGCTGGTCGCGATATCGGCCGATTGCGTATCCTGCGCCGGTCGCCGGACGTAGCGCCGGTCGGCCGGGACGAGTTTGCGCGCCGCGACATAGACAATCACCGAGACAGCAGCTGCGGCATAGCCGTCGATTGCATAGTGCCACGCCAGATAAACCGAGCTGACGGCAACAAAGGCCACATAGACAAACGCTACAGCGCCGAGACGGCGATTGTACTCCCATGCAAAAAGTGCGTTGAGCATCGCCAAGCCGACATGCACGCTGGGAAAGGCCGAAATGCCTGACGCGAAACCGGTCTGCCTGGCCTCATGAAGCCTCCACAAATATTGCTGGTAGGAAACAGCGGAATTGGAGGATTCGGCGCCGCGGGCCAGGAATGCGAGCTGTTCGCCAAACCGCGCCGTGTCGCCCGTGACCATCCCGTAAAACGCCGGACCAGCCGACAGGAACAGTCCAGCCAATATGTTGCCGACGACGATCCAAACCACCATGAAGCAGATGACATAGCGCGTTCGAACCGACGCCGTCCGGGGCGATGTCGCGACGAAGAACAAGGCGCCAAAATTGAGGACAAACCAGAATACGTTGTAATTCCACTCGATGGCAGCCCGCACGAAATCGTTTTTGGCCACCAGATAGAGCCAGCGCCACGGATCGGCGCCGAAATGCAGGAACGCATCGATGTCGGCATGCAGCACGTCAAATGGAAAGCCGTCCTGCCAGACCGGCATTCCGTTCTTCACCGAGGTGAATGTGCCTTGAAAGATCATGAGCGCCATGAGGAGGCATAGACCCGAGAGCGAATATGCCAGCCGCGATGTCGAGAACACATATTTCGCCGCCAGACGGCGCCTGATGTCGGTGCGATGTATAAGCAGGCTTATGTCAACAATAATGGCGAAGGTCGGCAGCATCAGGCCGTTCAACAATATCCACCGCCCGAAATATATCGAATACGCGCTGCGGTCGGCCGCGCCTATTGCATACAGAAAAACCAGTCCGGCCAATGTGTAGACGACGATGAACAGATAAACGCCTGAATCCCGGCGAATCAGCGGGATCGCTTGTTTGATGACTGCCCACAACTGACGGAAAACCACACTGCTCTTTGTCATTGTCCCGAGCCGACGTTGCAATGCCCGGGCACTTTATAAGGAAAATCTGTAGAATCGGTTAGTGCTGTGCGAGGACGCGCTCGCTCAAGAACGTGTCGTCATTCGCCAGCCCCAATTTGCCACAGCCCCACCAGATGGCGAGCGCCGCGGCAATGCCGACAATTCCGTCCACGGCATAGTGCCACCCGAGGTGAATCGAGCCGAAGAACAACAAGACGCCAAAGGCCAGCATGGCGTGACCGAACCTGCGATCAATTGAGTACGCGACAGCCACAAACAGCGCCGCCTGCGCGTTGTGCATGCTGGGCATGGCCGAAATGCCACCGGGCAAATCGACACGGCCAGTATAGACCTCCCAAAGAAAATCCTGTGTCAAGGATGACGACAGCGGATAGATCGAGGCAACCTCGTCGAGATAGCGCATCAGATCGGCATATGGCGAGGGTGCGCCCGGCACCATTTCCGCAAAGTAACAAGGTCCTGCCGAGGAGAACAACGTTGCTATGACCAGGCCGATCAGGATCCACGAAATGACCGTCGCCCGCCAGTAGCGAAGGCGGATCCGCTCAGGCACGCGCGGACTGACAAGCAACCCCACCCAGAACAAGAACACCAGCAGCATCCACAGAGTGTACACTATGTCCAACAGGCGAGTTACCCAAGGCATGCCGACGACCGGCTGAATGATTTGCCACGCCTGATTCCCACCCAGGAGATTTGCATCCCAGTGGGAGAAAGTTTCGTCCCACTGGAAGGGGGCGACAATCGGAATCATCATTTTGTTGTAGAGGAATCATGAAGAGAGCCAACACGACGCTAGCGCAGAAACCCCGCGCAAGGGTATTCGACATGCCTCCGAGGGAAGCGACCGCGATGCTGACTGGTGACCCATGGCGACCCTGAACGAGCGCGCAGGAACCAACCACGGCAACAAGGATAGAGCCCAGCAAAGGCAAAAAGCGCACAATTCGACCGGTATATTCAACAATATGGGGCAGGATCGAATCGCCCCTGATTGTCGCGATGAGAAAGGTCAACACGACAAATGCGAAGATCATTGCACTGCGGCGGCCCTCACGCGCGAGCCATGCGGGAAACCGGTCCACATGCGAAGGACTTTGCACGATTTCAGAGGAAGCCATAGGAACGGCCCCAATCTTTTTGAGAACATTCCTTTGTGTCGCACCTATACTTTAACAAACAGTAAGTCGAAGAATACCTCTACTGCTCCAGGGTACGGTTGACCCGCCGCAGCGTCAGATTGATCCGGCCGCCATTTTTCAGCAGCGCCGAGGTCGACGGATAGATGCGGTCGACGCCGTGGAAGCAGAGCCGGCCTTCGCCGCCGAGCACGACGACGTCGCCGCTTTTCAGGCGGAACGATTTGGTACCGCCGTCGCGTGTGGCCCCCCTGCCCGTCACTTGGCCGACCCGGAACAGGCAATCGTCGCCAAGTGACACCGAGACCACTGGGGCCGAGAAATCGGCTTCGTCGCGATCCTGGTGCAGACCCATTTTGGCGTCCTGCGTATAGAAATTGACCAGGCAGGCCTCCGGCGGATTCGGATAGGCGGCGACCTCCCGCCACAATTGCAGCAGCGCGTCCGGGATCGGCGGCCATGGCTCTCCGGTGAGTGGGTGCGTTGGCTGGTAGCGATAGCCCAGCTCCTTGTCGGTGACCCAGCCGAGCGTGCCGCAATTGGTCATGCGCACGCTCATCTCCTTGCCGGTCCGCGGCATCGCCGGCACGTACAGCGGCGCCCGCTGTACAATTGTCCTCACCTCTTCGACCAGCGCTTCCTGCGCCGCGCGGGACAGATAACCAGGCAAGTGGCGGACGCCTTTGGGCAGAACGAGCATGACTTCGCCTCCGGTTGATACTGAAACCATGCCACCGCCAATCAGAAACGGCGACCCGAAAGCCACCGTTGTCGGCCTCCCTTTCTGTGGCAATGGCGAAACCTTGCGGCTGCGGCAGGGGAGGCCGCTTTATGCGCAGTCGGCGCGGTCCTTAGTCGTTCTCTACCCGGCCGCGCAGCTTTTTGATCGTGCCGCGCCCTGCCTTGCTTTGCAGCCGCCGCTCCACCGAGCCTTTCGACGGCCTGGTCTTCTTGCGCGGCGGCGGCGGCGGTTCCGCGGCCTTGGCGACCAGCGCCGTCAGCCTTGCCCGGGCATCGGCCCGGTTCTGCTCCTGGGTGCGGAAGCGGCCGGCCTCGATGACGATGACGCCGTCCTTGGTGGCGCGCTGGCCGGCGAGCTTGATCGTGCGCGCGCGCACGCGTTCGGACAGGCCAGCTGCATTGGCGGCGTCGAAGCGCAATTGGACGGCGGTCGCCACCTTGTTGACGTTCTGGCCGCCGGGACCCGACGAGCGGATGAAATCCTCGTGCAGGTCGCCCGGATGGATTACGGCTTCGTCTGATATGATGATGTCGTCGATAGGCATGCCGCAGTCATGGCGCGGCGGACCAAAAAAGAAAAGGCCCGATCGAGACCGCGCCTTTCAAGGATGCTTCGGTGAAGATGCCTGGACTATTCCGCAGCTTCCTGCAGGCGGGGTGCTGCGCCGAGCACGACGGCATCGACATGGCTCTCGAATTTCTCGAAGTTGACGGCGAACATGCCGACCAATCGCGCTGCCTGCCGGTCATAGGCTGCCTTGTCGGCCCAGGTCGAACGCGGGTCGAGAATGGCGCTCTCGACGCCAGGCACAGCAACCGGCACCTCGAAGCCGAAATTGGCGTCAGTGCGGAAACCGGACGCCTTCAGCGAACCGTCAAGCGCTGCGGCCAGCAAGGCGCGCGTCGCCTTGATCGGCATGCGCTTGCCGGTGCCGTAGGCGCCGCCGGTCCAGCCGGTGTTGACCAGCCAGCAATCGGCGCCGTGGCGGGCGATCAGCTCGCGCAGCAGATTGCCGTATTCCTTGGGGTGGCGCGGCATGAACGGGGCGCCGAAGCAGGTCGAGAAGGTCGCTTCCGGCTCGGTAACGCCCTTCTCGGTGCCGGCCACCTTGGCGGTGTAGCCGGAGAGGAAGTGATACATCGCCTGCGCCGGGGTCAGCCGTGCGATCGGCGGCATGATGCCGAAGGCATCGGCGGTCAGCATGATGATGTTTTTCGGGTGGCTGGCCCGTCCGCTCTTCGAGGCATTGGGGATGAAATCCAGCGGATAGGCGCAGCGCGTGTTTTCGGTGAGCCGGCCGTCGTTGAAGTCCGGCACGCGGTCGGCGTCGAGCACGACATTTTCCAGCACCGTGCCGAAGCGCTGCGTGGTGGCGAAAATCTCCGGCTCGGCCTCGGCCGACAGCCGGATCGTCTTGGCGTAGCAGCCGCCTTCGAAGTTGAAGATGCCGTGCGGTCCCCAGCCGTGCTCGTCGTCGCCGATGAGCGTACGTGACGGATCGGCCGACAGCGTCGTCTTGCCCGTCCCGGAAAGCCCGAAGAAGATCGCCGCGTCGCCGGCCGCGCCCTCATTGGCCGAGCAGTGCATCGGCATGACGCCCTTTTCCGGCAGCAGATAGTTGAGCATGGTGAACACCGATTTCTTCATCTCGCCGGCATAGGAAGTGCCGCCGATGAGCACGATCTTGCGGGTGAGATCGACCGCAATCACCGTTTCGGTGCGGCTGCCGTGGCGGGCCGGATCGGCGCGGAAGGACGGCAGGTCGATGATCGTCATCTCCGGCAAGAAACCCTCGAGCTCGGCGGCCTGCGGGCGGATCAAAAGATTGCGGATGAACAGCGAGTGCCAGGCGAATTCGGTGATGACCCGCGTCGGCAGCTTCAGCTCGGCATCGGCGCCGCCGACGAGGTCCTGCACATAGAGATCGCTATTCGCGGCGTGGACAAGGAAATCGGCGAGCAGCATTTCGAACTGGCCCGCCGAAATCGCCTTGTTGTTGTCCCACCAGACATGGGGCTCGGTGGCGCCATCGCGGACGACAAACTTGTCCTTGGGCGAGCGGCCAGTGTGCTGGCCGGTCTCGGCAAGCAGCGCGCCGCCGGCGGTCAACCGGCCCTCGCCACGACGGATCGCTGCCTCATAAAGGGCGGCCGCACCAAAATTATAATGCACCGTGCCGGTGGTTTTCAGGCCGATACGATCGATCGCGCAAGCAGAATTGCGTTTGCCGACTTCCGACATCAAGGGTCCCTTCTTCTGGATTCGCCGCACTTTGCCGGCGCGTTTCCGGCGAGCCCGCGTTAGGGGCTGAGACGGTGAGAACCAGAAAACTCGAATGATATCAAATCATTAATCGATTTAAAAATTTTGAAAGTTGTTTAAATCGTTTATATGTGCAAAAAATCACGGTGGTTGCCCAAAGGATTGGCACACAGTGTTCGTCCAACCCGTGTAGAGGTTCCGATGGGGCCGCCGGCAAGCCGTCCGCGACAGCGGGTGGAGCCTGTGCCACATTTTGTACCTAATTTGTCCTGCAAAAGCCCCTTCTCTAAGACAGAAGGGACAGCTCATGAGGGAGCCGCTTGAAATGGCAACAATCGCGCTTGTCGATGACGACCGCAACATTCTGACATCGGTGTCGATCGCCCTCGAGTCCGAGGGGTATCGCGTCGAGACCTACACGGATGGTGCGTCGGCGCTGGAAGGCCTGGCGGCGCGGCCGCCGAATCTCGCCATCCTCGACATCAAGATGCCGCGCATGGACGGCATGGAGCTGTTGCGCCGGATGCGGCAGAAGTCCGACCTGCCGGTGATCTTCCTGACCTCGAAGGACGATGAGATCGATGAGCTTTTCGGCCTCAAGATGGGCGCCGACGATTTCATCCGCAAACCGTTCTCGCAGCGCCTGCTGGTCGAGCGGGTGCGCGCCGTGCTGCGCCGCGCCAGCGCCCGCGAAGCTGCGGCAAAGGCGCCCAGCCAGCAGGCCCGTTCGCTGGAACGCGGCCAGCTCGTCATGGACCAGGAACGCCATACCTGCACCTGGAAGGGCGAGCCGGTGACGCTGACGGTCACCGAATTTCTCATCCTGCACTCGTTGGCGCAGCGCCCAGGCGTGGTAAAAAGCCGTGATGCGCTGATGGATTCCGCCTATGATGAGCAGGTCTATGTCGACGACCGCACCATCGATAGCCACATCAAGCGGCTGCGCAAGAAGTTCAAAGCCGTCGATGACGACTTCGAAATGATCGAAACCCTTTACGGAGTCGGATACCGGTTCCGCGAAGCTTGAGTTGATGCATGTCGCCCAAAAGTGGTCGCGGTTTTTGGGACGACGACATGCATAAAACCAAAGACTAGGCGGGAGCTGCTATTCGATGGCAGTGGATGTACAGCGGAGCAGACGAACGAGCGCTGTCAGGCGGTCGCGGATTCTGCCCGCATTCCTGTCGAGGTTGACGGTGCCGATGCGCCGCTTCCTCGGCCACCACATCTTTTCCAGCCTGACCCGGCGCATCCTGTTCCTCAACCTGGCCGGCCTCGCCGTGCTGGTCACCGGCATCCTCTATCTCAACACCTTCCGCGACGGGCTGATCGACGCCCGCGTCGAAAGCCTGATGACGCAGGGCGAGATCATCGCCGGCGCCATTGCCGCGTCGGCAACGGTCGAGACCGATTCGATCAGCATCGATCCGGAAAAACTGCTCGAACTGCAGGCCGGTGAAAGCCTGGGGCCGGGCTCCGACCAGCTCGACAATCTGGATTTCCCGATCAACCCCGAGCGCGTCGCGCCGGTGCTGCGGCGGCTGATTTCGCCGACGCGCACCCGGGCCCGCATCTATGACCGCGACGCCAATCTGCTGCTCGATTCGCGCCATCTCTACTCGCGCGGCCAGATCCTGCGCTACGACCTGCCTCCGGTCGAGGACGAGCAGCCGGATATGCTGGAGCGCGTGCAGAAATTCGTCTTCGACTTCTTCCGCAACAAGGACCTGCCCGTCTACCATGAGCAGCCCGGCGGCAACGGTGCGGCCTTCCCGGAAGTGGTCAAGGCGCTGACCGGCAGTCCGTCGACGATCGTGCGGGTGAGCGAACAGGGCGAGCAGATCGTTTCGGTGGCGGTGCCGATCCAGCGCTTCCGCGCCGTTCTCGGCGTGCTGATGCTGTCGACGGAAGGCGGCGACATCGACAAGATCGTCGCCGCCGAGCGCAAGGCTATTTTGCGCGTGTTCGGCATCGCCGCCCTGGTCACCGCCATCCTGTCGATGCTGCTCGCATCCACCATCGCCAATCCGCTGCGCCGGCTATCGGCGGCGGCAGTGCGGGTGCGGCGCGGCGTCAAGAGCCGCGAGGAGATCCCCGACTTTTCCGACCGCCAGGACGAGATCGGCAATTTGTCGGTCGCAGTGCGCGACATGACCAATGCGCTCTATGCCCGCATCGAGGCGATCGAAAGCTTCGCCGCCGATGTCTCGCACGAGCTGAAGAACCCGCTGACCTCGCTGCGCAGCGCGGTGGAGACCTTGCCGCTTGCCAAGAACGACAATTCACGCGGCAGGCTGATGGAGATCATCCAGCACGATGTCCGGCGTCTCGACCGGCTGATCACCGACATTTCCGATGCCTCGCGCCTAGACGCCGAACTGGCGCGTGAGGATGCCGCCACGGTCGATTTGAAGAAATTCATCACCGATCTCGTCGCCGTGTCGCGCGAAGCGACGCGCAACAAAAAGGCTGTCGAGATCGAATTCAAGGCCGCCAAGCTGCCGCAAGGCGTCAAAGGCTATTTCGTCACCGGCCATGATCTGAGGATCGGCCAGGTCATCACCAATCTGATCGAGAATGCCCGCTCCTTCGTGCCGGAGGACCACGGCCATATCGCCATTTCCCTGGCACGCTCGGGCAAGGTCAACATCGTCACCGTCGACGACAACGGCCCCGGAATCCGCGCCGACGCCATCGACCGCATCTTCGAGCGCTTCTACACCGACCGCCCGGCCGGCGAGGCGTTCGGCCAGAATTCGGGGCTTGGCCTGTCGATATCCAGGCAGATCGTCGAAGCCCATGGCGGCACGCTGACCGCCGAGAACATCCCCGGCACCAAGCCCGGCGACATCAAGGGCGCGCGCTTCGTCGTTACGCTGCCGGCCGAAGGCTGATCGCGGCTGCGCATGCCCGATCCCACCGCGGAACCCGAGAACATCCATGCCACCGCAGTCCTGATTGGCGAGCGGGGCGTCCTGATCACCGGGCCGTCCGGCTCGGGCAAGACAACGCTGGCGCTGGCGCTCATCGACCATTTCAGCCGGCTCGGGCTGTTTGCGCGGCTGATCGGCGACGACCAGCTGTTTGTCGCGGCGCGTTTCGGGCGGCTGGTCTGCCATGCGCCCGCCAGCATTGCCGGCCTCGCAGAGGTGCCCGGACTTGGTCCGAAGCCGCTTTTGTTCCAATCTGTGGGAGTCATCGACCTTACGATCCAGCTGGTTGCCGCTAACGCTGTGGAGCGTTTCCAGGAAGAGTCGAGCGCGACCATTGCCGGCTGTGTGGTGCCGCGCATCGACCTCGTTCAGCGCAACGTCACTGCGGCTTTGCCGGCGGTAATGGCGCGGCTGGCGATTGCGCCTTTCGTATGATCCGCCGCCGGTTTTTTGCTGCAATGCGTCAAATTGGCCATGGCCGACGCAATTTTGGGCTTGTCAACGCGCCGCGCGTCGACAAGATAGCGCTCCCGCCGCCTGGGATGGCCGGCGAGCATAAAAAGCGCCTGTGAAGCGGCGATGACGGGAGCCACCATAGAATGATCGGACTCGTGCTTGTAACGCACGGTCAACTGGCCGCCGAGTTCCGCCATGCCGTGGAACATGTCGTGGGGCCACAAGACAATTTCGAAACCGTGGCAATCGGCGCCGATGACGATATGGAGCAGCGTCGGCGCGATATCGTCGACGCCGTCGGCCGCGTCGACACCGGGACCGGCGTCATCGTTCTGACCGATATGTTCGGCGGCACGCCTTCCAACCTCGCCATTTCGGTGATGGAATCCGGTCGCACCGAGGTCATCGCCGGCATGAACCTGCCGATGCTGATCAAGCTGTCGTCGATCCGCAAGGGCGACAACATGGCGACCGCGCTCGACGAGGCGCAGGCCGCGGGGCGCAAATACATCAACGTCGCAAGTCAGCTGCTGAGCAGCAAATGAACGCGCTGTCGCCCGGTGAGATCGTGCGCGAGTTCCCGATCGTCAACCAGCGCGGCCTGCATGCGCGCGCCTCGGCGAAGTTCGTCCAGGTCGCCAGCGGCTTCGACGCCACCGTCCATGTCGAGAAGGATGGTCTCAAGGTCGGCGGCACCTCGATCATGGGGCTGATGATGCTGGCGGCGAGCCCCGGTTATTCGATCCGCGTCACAGCCAGCGGCGCTGAAGCCGCAGCGGCGATGGACGCGCTGGAGCAGCTGGTCGCCTCGCGCTTCGGCGAAGAGTGCTGAAGCTCTTTTTTGTTTGAGCATGATCTTGTCCGAAACCGGCTTCCACTTTTCGGGATCATGCTCCGCAAACACATGCGCGCATAAAGATTTCTTTATATCCCATTGTCGTCTTGGCGGCGATCTGCTAGTCAGGCCGGCATTCCGCGCCCTTCGACGCGCCGTGTGGCGCAGGCGCATTCTGAAGACAAATCGCACCGGAGCACTGCCATGACAGGTAGCAAGGACTATGTGGTTGCCGACATCTCGCTTGCCGGCTGGGGCCGCAAGGAACTCGATATCGCCGAAACCGAAATGCCGGGCCTGATGGCCTGCCGCGAAGAATTCGGCGACAAGAAGCCGTTGAAAGGTGCGCGCATCACCGGCTCGCTGCACATGACCATCCAGACGGCGGTGCTGATCGAGACGCTGAAGGCGCTTGGCGCCGATATCCGCTGGGCCTCGTGCAACATCTTCTCGACCCAGGACCATGCGGCCGCGGCCATCGCCGAGGCCGGTATCCCGGTGTTCGCCGTCAAGGGCGAGTCGCTCGAGGAGTACTGGGACTATACCGACAGGATCTTCCAGTGGGCCGATGGCGGCCTCTCCAACATGATCCTCGATGATGGCGGCGACGCCACCATGTACATACTGATCGGCGCCCGCGCCGAAGCCGGCGAGGACGTGCTGTCCAACCCGCAGAGCGAGGAAGAGGAATACTTCTACGCCCAGGTCAAGAAGCGCCTGAAGGCCTCGCCCGGCTTCTTCACCAAGCAGAAGGAAGCCATTCGCGGCGTCACCGAAGAGACGACCACGGGTGTCAACCGGCTATACCAGCTGCAGAAGAAGGGTCTGCTGCCGTTCCCGGCGATCAACGTCAACGACTCGGTCACCAAGTCGAAGTTCGACAACAAATATGGCTGCAAGGAATCGCTGGTCGACGGCATCCGCCGCGGCACCGACACCATGATGGCCGGCAAGGTTGCGGTCGTCTGCGGCTATGGCGACGTCGGCAAGGGCTCGTCGGCTTCGCTCAAGGGCGCCGGCGCCCGCGTCAAGGTCACGGAAGTCGATCCGATCTGCGCGCTGCAGGCGGCGATGGACGGCTTTGAAGTCGTCACGCTGGAAGATGCCGCACCAACCGCCGACATCGTCATCACCACCACCGGCAACAAGGATGTCGTCACCCTCGACCACATGCGCTCGATGAAGGACATGGTGATCGTCGGCAATATCGGCCACTTCGACAATGAGATCCAGGTCGCGTCGCTGCGCAACCTGCAATGGACCAACGTCAAGCCGCAGGTCGACATGATAACCTTCCCGGACGGCAAGCGGATGATCCTGCTGTCCGAGGGGCGCCTGCTCAACCTCGGCAACGCGACCGGTCATCCGAGCTTCGTGATGTCGGCTTCGTTCACCAATCAGGTGCTGGCGCAGATCGAGCTCTACACCAAGCCCGGCCAGTACCAGAACCAGGTCTATGTGCTGCCCAAGCACCTCGACGAGAAGGTGGCGCGTCTGCATCTCGATAAGCTTGGAGCCCGCTTGACCGAACTTTCCGGCGAACAGGCCGCCTATATCGGCGTGACCCCGCAGGGTCCGTTCAAGCCGGAACACTACCGCTATTAGCCAAAGCGGCGTTTACCACTAGATATTGAAGCCGGGCGATTGACTTTTCGTCCGGCTTCTTTTTTGCGCGGATGATTCTTCACGCCGATTCCAGCACGCGCTATTGTGCTGATTCGTGGGCCGGGGACGAGGCTGGCGTACGCATCGAGAGCATGATTCGAACCGAAGGACCGCGTCAGCGAAAAGTGGGAAGCGGTTTTCGGAAAAGATCATGCTCTTTAGAAAAGAGTTAGGTCAGAAGGGCGTTTCCATCAAACGTGATCCTGATCTAGGCGGTCTTGCATTCAGGCGGCGAAGAGGACCAAGGCATGCCGGGGGAAAACCCGCCTCGCGCGGGATCGGCCGTTTCCGGCGGCCATGACGATTCCGATAGCAATGGCTCCGTCACGACAGGCGGTGGCCTGAAGAGGCGCGTCGGCGCCCGCACCGCCGGCTTTCTTGCCACCTCAGCTCTTGCCGGCCCGCTCACCTCGTTTGCCGCCCATGCCGAGCCGGCCATTGCGCAGAAGGCCGGACTGTCGGTCAGCGCGGTCGAAGTCATCCAGCTCGCCATGTTCGTCGGCGTCATGGGCGCGGCACTGGTCTCGGCCATCTTCCTGATCCGCGAAAGAGCCCGCACCTCGGCGCAGAATGTCGAACTCAGAGCCCGCATTGCCGACATCAATGCGGCGCTGCAGCGCTCCGAGGCGCTGCTCAATCTGCGTGACCAGCGCGTCATCGTCTGGGCGTCGGAGAACAAGAAGCCGGAGCTGATTGGCACGCTGCCGCTGGAAAGCGGTGCGCCGGACGACCGTGCAGCCTTCCTCGCCTTCGGCCGCTGGCTGATGCCGCGCTCGGCGGCGGCGCTCGAAAATGCCGTCGCTGGTCTGCGCGAGAAAGCGAAACCCTTTGATCTCGTGATCGAATCGCAGGCCGGGGCGCCGCTTGAAGTGCATGGCCGCAAGAGCGCCGCGCATGTGCTGGTGCGCTTCGTCTCGCTGTCGGAGACGCAGCGAAGCCAGGCCAGGCTGAAGATCGAGAACCAGCGGCTGGCCGCCGACTACGAGACGATGATCGGCCTGCTCGACGCCTTGCCGATGCCGGCCTGGCTGCGCGCCACCGACGGGCGGCTGAAATGGGTCAACCGTGCCTATGCCGGAGCGGTTGAGGCACCGAACGCCGAGACCGCGGTGCGCGAAGCCAAGGAATTCCTCGGCGCCCAGGCGCGCGAACAGATCGCCGCGCAGCACAAATCGCGCCCAATCTTCGAACAAACGCTGTCGACAGTGATCGAGGGCGACCGCCGCGTGTTCGCCGTCACCGACTTCGCCGGTGCCGACGGCTCGGCCGGCCTTGCCTGCGACACCAGCGCCACCGAAACCATTCGCGGCGAATATGAGCGCACGGTGCGCAGCCATGCCGACACGCTCGACCAGCTCAACACGGCGGTGGCGATCTTCGATGCCAACGAGAAGTTGCGCTTCTTCAACCAGGCGTTCCAGAAACTGTGGGGGCTGGACCCGGGCTTCCTGCACAGCGCGCCCGACAATGCGCTGCTGCTCGACCGGCTGCGCAGCGAAGGCAAGATCGCCGAGCAGCCGGAATGGCGGCGCTGGAAAGAAGGCCTGCTTGGTGCCTACCGCGCGGTGGAATCGCAAGAGCATTGGTGGCATCTGCCCGACGGCAAGACCATCCGCGTGGTGGCCAACCCGCAGCCGAAGGGCGGCGTGACCTGGGTGTTCGAGAACCTGACCGAGAAGATGGACCTGGAAAGCCGCTACCAGACGGCGGTGCGGGTCCAGGGCGAAACGCTCGACAATCTGGCCGAAGGCGTCGCCGTGTTCGGTCCCGATGGGCGGCTGCGCCTGTCGAACCCAGCCTTTGTCGCGCTGTGGGGACTGAGCCAGGATGTGATCAAGCCCAACGTCCATGTCTCGGCGATCCGCGATCTCAGCGACCAGCGCGCCGTCGACAGCCCGTGGGGCGGGTTCGTCGCCGCCATCACCGGTTTCGACGACGAGCGCCGCGACCGCCATGGCCAGACCGAACTGAAGAACGGCACAGTGCTCAGCTACGCCGTCATCCCGCTGCCCAACGGCCAGGTGATGATGACCTTTGTGGACGTCACCGACAGCGTCAATGTCGAGCGCGCGCTGAAGGACAAGAACGAAGCGCTGCAGAAATCCGACCAGCTGAAGAACGAGTTCGTGCAGCATGTCTCCTACGAGCTGCGCTCGCCGCTGACCAACATCATCGGCTTCACCGAGCTTCTGTCGCTGCCGGCGACCGGGCCGCTCAGCCCAAAGCAGCGCGAATATGTCGAGCATGTCGGCTCGTCATCCTCGGTGCTGCTCACCATCGTCAACGACATACTCGACCTCGCCACCGTCGACGCCGGCATCATGCAGCTCGACATTTCGGAAGTAAGCGTCGAGCGCACCATCGAGGCCGCGGCCGAACTGGTCGCCGACCGGCTGCAAGAGCATTCGATCAAGCTCCGGATCGACGCCGCTGCGGCGCCGAAGAGTTTTCACGGCGACGAGACCCGGGTTCGCCAGATCCTCTACAATCTGCTCAGCAACGCCGCCAATTACGCGCCGGAGGCGAGCACTATCACGCTTGCCTGCCGGCATTTGGAGCAAGGTGTGGAATTCTCCGTCCATGACAACGGCCCCGGCATGCCGCCGGACCTGCTCGATTCGGTGTTCCGCCGCTTCGAGCCGCGCACCAATGGCGGGCGCCGGCGCGGTGCGGGCTTAGGCCTGTCGATCGTCAAGAGCTTTGTCGAGCTGCACGGCGGCAGCGTGCGCATCGAGACCGGCAAGGACAAGGGCACCACCGTCATCTGCACCTTCCCCGATGCACCGTCGGGCATCCGCGCCGCGGCCGAGTAGCGCGCTCGATGACCGTTGTTGTGCTGGAGCGTTTTCTCGCCGACGAGGCTGCGACCGCAAGGCTCGGCGAGGACCTGGCCATGGCGCTGCGGCCGGGCGACGTGCTGGCGCTCAAGGGCGATCTCGGCGCCGGCAAGTCGACGCTGGCGCGGGCCCTGATCAGGGCGCTGGCCGACGATGCCGGCATCGATGTGCCGAGCCCTACCTTCACCTTGGTGCAAAGCTACGACACGCGCATCCCCGTGCACCATTTCGATCTCTATCGCCTGTCCTCGGCCGGCGAGATGGACGAGCTGGGTTTCGACGAGGCGCTGCTGCAGGGCGCTGCCCTTGTCGAGTGGCCGGAACGGGCGGAGGCCGCTCTGCCCAGGACGTCGATCTGGATCGAACTCGTCCATCAGGGCGAAGGCCGCCTGGCGAAACTATCGGGCCAAGGCGTTGCCTTCAAACGCGTGGCCCGATCGCTGGCGATGCGCGATTTCCTCAAAACGGCCGGTTGGGGCGACGCCGCGCGGCGCCATTTCGTCGGCGACGCCTCGGCGCGCTCCTATGAGATCGTCTCGCGCGCCGGCCTTGCGCCGCGCGTGCTGATGAATTCGCCGCGGCTGGTGCTGGGGCCGCCGGTGCGCGACGGCAAGCCCTATGCCGTGATCGCCCACACCGCGCAGTCGGTCACCGCCTTCGTCGCCATCGACAAGGCGCTGCTGGCGCAAGGTGTCAGTGTCCCAAAAATCCATGCCGAGGATCTCGAGCAAGGGTTTCTGCTGCTGGAGCATCTGGGCTCGGAAGGTTTTCTCGACGGCAATGGTGAGCCGGCGGCCGAGCGCTACACGGCAGCAGCCGAATTGCTGGCCATGATGCATGGCAAGACCTGGCTGCAGCGCATGGAAGCCGTCCCAGGCGTCTTCCACGAGGTGCCGCCCTTCGATCGCGACGCCATGCTGATCGAAGCCGATCTCTTGGTCGATTGGTATGTGCCGATGGTGACCGGCAGCCCGGCAAGCGAGGCTTTACGCGCCGGCTATCACAGGGAATGGAACGCGGTTCTCGATCGGCTGGACACACAGGAATACACGCTGATGCTGCGCGACTTCCATTCGCCCAACATCATCTGGCGCGGTGACCGCAAAGGCCACGACCGCCTCGGCATCGTCGACGTCCAGGACGCGCTGATGGGTCCGGCGGCCTATGACGTTGCGTCGCTGGCCATGGATGCCCGCGTCACCGTTTCGCCTGATATCGAGCAGCGGACCGTGGACGCCTATGTCGCTGCGCGCCACGCCGCCGGCGGCTTCGATGAGGACGCCTTCCGCGCGGCCTATGCGATCATGGCGGCGCAGCGCAATTCGAAGATCCTCGGCATTTTCGTGCGGCTCGAAAAGCGCGACGGCAAGCCCTATTATCTCCGACACCTGCCGCGCATCCGCGATTATCTCAGGCGGGCGCTGGCGCACCCGGCGCTGGCTCAGCTGAAGGAGTTTTACATGGCACATGGCCTGCTGGAGGAACGGCTCCCGTGACCTTGACCACAGCGATGGTGCTGGCGGCGGGTCTTGGCAAGCGCATGCGGCCGATCACCGACACCATGCCGAAGCCGCTGGTGCGGATCGCCGGCAGGACCTTGCTCGACTGGGGGCTGGACAGTCTCGAAGCGGCCGGCGTCGAGAAAGCCATCGTCAACGTGCACTATCTGCCGGACCAGATCGTCGCCCATATCGCCCACAGGCGGGCGCCAAAGATCGTCATTTCCGACGAGCGCGACGCACTGCTGAATTCGGCGGGTGGCATCGTCAAGGCATTGCCGCTGCTGGGCAGCGACCCCTTCTACATCATCAACGCCGATACGTTCTGGATCGACAGCGGCCAGCCCAGCCTCGAGCGCCTTGCCCTTGCATGGGACGGCGCGAAAATGGATATTCTGCTGATGCTTACCGATCTCGACTCGGCCACCGGACACGGTGTCGGCACGGATTTCCTGATGGCGCCGGATGGCGGCCTGCGGCGCTCGAAAGGCGATCCGGCCGGGTTGATCTATGCCGGAGCGGCAATCGTCAATCCCGCCATCTTCAGGGATGCGCCGGCCGGGGCGCATTCGCTCAACACCCATTTCGACAAGGCAATCGCCTCTGGCCGTCTGTTCGGCATGCAGATGCGCGGAAGCTGGATCACCGTCGGCACTCCCGACGCCATTCCGCAGGCGGAAGCGGCCGCCGCCGAAGCTCTCGCGAAGGTGGTATGAGCGGCGCGCGCCGCGTTCTTTCGATCCCGCCCGGAGCGCCATTCCTGCCGACTCTGGCCGAGGCCTTGCTGGCCGGACGGCTGGTGCCCGGCTTCCGGTTCGACGGCGATCCGCTGGCGCTGGCTGATGTCACCATCTATGTGCCGACACGGCGCGCGGCCCGTGCGCTGCGCGGCGCTTTTGTCGACGCGCTTTCGGGACCGGAGGGGAGCCGCCGTTCGGCGATCCTGCCGGTCATCCGCCCGCTCGGAGAGTTCGACGAGGACGAAGCCGCCTTCGACGCCGGCACGCCGACCGAGCTTGAAATGGCGCCGCCGATCGCAGCCATCGAACGCCTGCTGCTACTGGCGCCGCTGGTGCGGGCCTGGAAGCGCACCTTGCCGGCGCATGTCCTTGATATGTTCAACGAAGAGATCGTCGTGCCGGCCTCCGCCGCCGATGCGATCTGGCTGGCGCGTGACCTCGCCCGGCTGATGGACGAGATCGAAACCGAAGGCACGGACTGGACCAGGCTTGCCGATCTGGTCACCGGCAATCTTGCCGGATGGTGGCTTGTGACGCTCGATTTCCTCCGTATCGTCACCGAGGCCTGGCCGAAATTACTGGAGGAGCGCGACCGCTCCAACCCGGCCGCGCACCGCAATGCGCTGATCCGGCGCGAGGCGAAGCGGCTGGAACGCAACCCGCCCAAAGGCCCGGTGATCGCCGCCGGCTCGACGGGCTCTATTCCCGCCACGGCCGAACTGCTTGCCACGGTCGCCAGCCTGCCCAACGGCGCCGTGGTGCTGCCCGGGCTCGATGGGATGCTGGACGAACCGTCTTTTGCCGCGATTGGGGCGCCCGGTGCGCGGCCGGCACTGCTTGGCCACCCGCAATACGGCATGGCCAAGCTGATCGGCAAGATTGGCGTGCTGCGTGGCGATGTCGAGGAAGTGGTCTCCGCCGAGCCCGCACTGGCGCTCCGCGCGGCCCTTGTCGGCGAGGCGCTGCGGCCGGCCGAGACCACGGAATTATGGGCCGAGACCCGCATATGCTTCAACGCCGTAGACATCGCCGAGGCCTTCGCCGACGTGACGCTGGTCGAAGCCGCCAGCGAACGCGACGAGGCGGCGGCGATCGCCATCGCGCTGAAAACCGCCGTGGAACAGCCGGGGCACAGGGCAGCGCTCGTTACCGGCGACCGCGGGCTGGCGCGGCGCGTCTCGGCCGAGCTGTTGCGCTTCGGTGTGATCGCTGACGATTCCGGCGGCACGCCGCTCGCCAACACGCCTGCAGCCAGCCTGCTGCGGCTCACACTTCACGCGGTATTCCGGCCCGGCGATCCCGTCGGCCTTTTGTCGCTGCTCAAGCATCCGCTGCTCGGGCTCGGACTTGAGCGCACCGGCGTGCGCCATGCCGCCGAGCTCATCGAACTCGTGGCGCTGCGCGGCGGCACCGGACGCCCCGACATCGCCGCCTTGCCAGCACTGTTCGAGGAGCGTCTCGCCGGGCTGAGCGGGGACAAGCGCCAGCCCTTCTGGTTTTCGCGCCTGAGCGTGCGCGGCATCGACGATGCCCGCGATATGCTGAGCCGGCTTGTGACGGCACTGGCGCCGCTGACCGCCTTTCGCGGTGAAGAGAATGCCGATCTTGTCGCGTTGACCAGAGCGAGCGTCGCCGCGCTGGAAAATCTCGGCCGCACGGCGGAGGGCAGCCTGGCTGAATTTTATGCCGGCGACGCCGGCGAGAAACTCGCCGAGCTGCTGCGCGGTGTGGTCGCGGCCTCGGCGTCGTTCGACTTCCCGGCCGACGAATGGCCTGATGTGATGGACGCGCTGGTAGCACCGGAAACGGTCAAGCCCGGGCAAGGCACCGACCGCAACATCGCCATTTGGGGGGCGCTGGAAGCGCGGCTGCAGAATGTCGACACGATGGTCATTGGCGGGCTGAACGAGGGCGTGTGGCCACGCAAGCCGGAAAGCGATCGCTTCATGTCGCGGTTGATGAAGACCGGCATCGATCTCGAGCCGCCGGAGCGCCGTATCGGCCTTGCCGCCCACGACTTCCAGATGGCGATGGGGGCGAAAAAGGTGGTGCTGACGCGCTCCGCCCGAGCCGGCGACGCACCGGCGGTGCCGTCGCGCTGGCTGCAGCGCATCCTCACCTTCATCGGCAAGGATCCGGCGGCCGCATTGCGCGGGCGCGGCGACGAATTGCTTGCCTGGGCGCGCGCGCTCGATGCCGGCGAGCGGCAGCATTTCGCGCCGCGACCGCAGCCGAAACCGCCGCTGAGCATGCGGCCGCAGCATTTCTCGGTGACTGAGATCGAGACGCTGCGCCGCGACCCCTATGCAGTCTATGCCAAGCGTATTCTGAGCCTTCTGCCGCTCGAGCCGGTGATCCGCGACCCCGGCGCGGCCGAGCGCGGCACGCTGTTTCATGACATCCTGCATCTGTTCTCGACAGAGATAGCGGATCCCCGTGCGCCCGAAGCTCTGGAACGCCTCATCGCTGCCGGCCGGACCTGCTTTGCCGAGATCGCCCTGCCCGCCGATGTCGAGGCTGTGTGGTGGCCGCGCTTCGAAAAGCTTGCCGCCAACATCATCGAATGGGAGCGCGGCCGCGCTCCCGCCGTCGCTCGGCGGCATGCCGAGGAGCGCGCCGAAAAAACCGCTGTCGGCCGCACCGGCGTGACGCTGTCCGGCTATGCCGACCGCGTCGACCTTTTGGCCGGTGGCATGGCCGACATTCTCGACTACAAGACCGGCTCGTCCCCGTCCAAGGCGCAGGCCCACACGCTGCTGGCGCCACAGCTGGCGCTCGAAGGGGCGCTGCTCCGGCGCGGCGCCTTCAAGGGGCTTGGCGCGCGCGAGCCCTCCCAGCTTGCATTTGTGCGGCTGAAGCCGAATGGCGAAGTGTTCGAGGAATCCATCCTCGACTACAACCGCCAGCCCCGGACCGCCGAAGACCTCGCCGAGGAGGCCTGGGCGCGGCTGGAAAAGCTGCTGGTCCATTATGCCGATCCAACGACCGGCTACCTGTCGCGGGCGCTGCCGTTTCGCGAGGGCGAGAGCGATGGCGATTACGACCATCTGGCGCGCGTGCTCGAATGGTCGGCCGGCGGCGACAGCGATGACGAGGCGGGGGAGACATGAAAAAAGCCTATCCCATCCCCAGCGAAACCGCCGCCAGCCAGGCGCGCGCTTCCGACCCGAAGAACTCGGCCTGGGTGTCGGCCAATGCCGGCTCGGGCAAGACGCATGTGCTGGCCCAGCGCGTCATCCGGCTGCTGCTCAACGGCACCGATCCGTCGAAGATCCTGTGCCTGACCTATACGCGGGCGGCCGCCGCCAACATGTCGAACCGCGTGTTCTCGACCCTGTCGGAATGGACGGCGCTCGGCGATGCCGAGCTTGCCACAAAGATTGAGGCGGTGGACGGCCGCCGGCCCGACCGCGACACGATGCGGCGGGCGCGCCGGCTGTTTGCCGAAGCGCTGGAAACGCCGGGCGGGCTGAAAATCCAGACCATCCACGCCTTCTGCGAATCGGTGCTGCACCAGTTCCCGCTGGAGGCCAACATCCCGGCGCATTTCGAAATGCTCGATCCGCAGATGGAGGCCTCGCTGTTTGCCGGCGCCCGCCGCGACATGATTTCGGGCACGTCAGCCGGAGACGCCGGACTGGCCGAGGCCTTTGCCACCGTGCTGGAGCGCGGCGGCGAACACGGACTCGATGCGCTGCTCGCCGAAATCGTGCGCAAGCGCGACGGCTTACGCGGCTTCATCGATGCGGTCCGGCGCGACGGCGGCGGCTTTCAGGCCCTGTTCGACGAATTCCATTTTCGCCCCGGGCAGAGCGCCGAAGACATAGCGGCATCGGTATGGCCGCTGCCGGGTTTCCTGCCGGACTTCTTTGCAGTGTTCGCCAGTGCCGCCGAGGCCACCGACGCCCGCACCGTGCTCAACAATCTCTTGCCCTATGCCCGCTTGGCCTTTGCCGAGACGGACCCGACCCGCCGGCTGCAGATGCTCGGCAAAGCCTTTCTCAAGGCCGATGGCGACCCCTATGATCCCTCAAAGTTGTTCAAGAAGGCGCTGCTCGGCCGGCTGCCCGACCTTCCCGAGCGCTATCTGGCGGCCGTCAAGGCGATAACAGACGTCTCCGACCGGCTGGCGCTGTTCCGGATGCTGGTAGGCACGGTCGCGGCGTTGACCATAGCCGACTGGCTGATCGTGCGGTACGAGCGCCTGAAGCGCAGCCGCGGCTTTCTCGACTTCAACGACCTCATCACCCGCACCGTCAACCTTCTGGCGCGGCCGGATGCCGGACCCTGGGTGCAGTACAAGCTCGACCAGGGTATCGACCACATCCTGCTCGACGAGGCGCAGGACACCAGCCCCGACCAATGGGAGGTGGTGAAGCGGCTGGCGGAGGAGTTCTTTGCCGGCCACGGCCAGCGCGGCACGACCAATCGCACGGTGTTCGCCGTCGGCGACGAAAAGCAGTCGATCTATTCCTTTCAGGGTGCCGCGCCGGATTCCTTCGCCGACAGCCGGCTCTTGTTTTCCGGACGCGTGAACGCCGCCAATGCTTCGTTTGCCGACCTGAAACTGACCTGGTCGTTCCGGTCGACCGACGACGTGCTTGCCGCCGTCGACCGCGTCTTTGCCGATCCGGGCGTGCGGCGCGGCATCAGCCATGACCCCGATCCGCTCGACCACAAGGCGATCCGCAACGACGCGCCTGGCTATGTCGAGGTCTGGCCGTCGCTCGGCGCTGACGCCGTCGAGGAGCCCGACGACTGGACGTTGCCGGTCAATCATGCCAGCGCGCCGGCTGTGCGGGTGGCCGAGCACGTGGCTGCGACCATCCAGACCTGGCTCAAGGACCGCGAGATCATCGAGGGCAAGGGACGCAGGCTGAGGGCCGGCGACATTCTTGTGCTGGTGCGCAAGCGCGACCGCTTCGTCCATGCGCTGTCGCGCGCGCTGAAGGACCGCGATATTCCCGTCGCCGGCGCCGACCGGCTGAGCCTGCCCGGCCACATCGCGGTCAAGGACCTGATCGCACTCGGCCATTTCCTCATCCAGCCGCAGGATGACCTGTCGCTCGCCGCCGTGCTGCGCAGCCCGGTTTTCGACGTGTCGGAGGAGACGCTTTTTACGCTTGGCGCCGGACGGCCAGCCGGAACATCGCTGATCGCCTCATTACGCCAGCATGCTGGCGACAATACCGCGCTGACCGATGTCGTTGCCCGGCTCGACGGCTGGGCCAACGAGGCGGCGTTCCGGCCGGTGTTCGAATTCTACGCCGGGGTGCTGGCGCGCGACGGCCTGCGCAAGAAGATGATCGCCCGGCTCGGCCCGGAGGCCGGCGATATTCTCGACGAGTTCCTGAGCTTCTGTCTGGCCGAAGAACGCACCGGCTTGCCGGGGCTGGAGGCTTTCCTGGCGACGCTGGAAAACACCGGCCCGGAGATCAAGCGCGAGATGGACCAGACGCGCGACGAGGTCCGCGTCATGACCGTGCATGCCGCCAAGGGCCTGGAAGCGCCTGTTGTCTTCCTGGTCGATGGCGGTTCGGCGCCGTTCAGCGACCAGCATCTGCCGCGGCTCATGCCGTTCGACGCTTCGGGCCGCAATTTCGACGGCAAGGGCTATCTCTGGCGCTCAGCCGCCGATGTCGCCAACGGCTTCTCAAAGGCAGCCTCGGCCAGGGCGCGGGAGCTTGCCGACGACGAATACCGGCGGCTGCTCTATGTCGGCATGACACGCGCCGAGGACCGGTTGATCGTCTGCGGCTATCACGGCAAGCGTCAGCCCAGCACCGGCACCTGGCATTCGATCGTCAGCCGCGCGCTGACAGGTGCACCCGAAAGCACCGAGCGCCGCCACCCCGCCAGCAGCGGGCCGGTGCATCGTTTCGTCATGACCAAGCTTCCGCCGGTGGCGCAGGCGGCAGCCGACGAGTCGCGGCTGCCGCAACAGGTGCTGCCGCTGCCGGTGGGCTTGTTCCGGCCCTTGCCGCCTTACGAAGATCTGCCGCGCCCGCTGTCGCCGTCCGGCGCGTCGGCGCTGATCGACGAGGGCAAGGAAGCTGTTGTCGATACCCGCTCGCCGGTGCTGGACGGCGAGGCGGAGCCGGGCTTTGCGGTGATGCGCGGGCTGGCGCTGCACAAATTGCTGCAGATGCTGCCCGGCTTCCCCGAGGATGAACGGCAAGCTGTGGCGTTGCGATATCTCAACCGTGCCGGCGCCGACTGGCCCAAGGCCGAGCGTAACAAGGCGCTGGCCTCGGTGATGGCGATCTTTGGGGATGTGCGCTTTGCCGAGCTGTTCTCACCCAGTTCCCGCGCCGAGGTGGCGGTGATGGGTAGCCTCGAAGTCAAAGGCAGATTGCGCTCGATCTCGGGCAAGATCGATCGGCTGGCGGTGATGCCCGAGCGCGTATCGATCGTCGACTACAAGACCAACCGGCCGGCGCCAGCCTCGCTGGCGCAGGTGCCGCCGGCCTATGTCCTGCAGCTGGCGCTCTACCGCGCGCTGCTCGAGCCGCTTTACCCCGGCCGCGTGGTGACGGCGGCGCTGCTGTTCACCGAGGCGCCGAGGCTGATCGAACTCCCGGCGCAGGCGATGGACGACGCCCTTGCCCGACTCACGGGAGCGTGACACAAGTTCTGCTTGAAGAAGGGCAGCTCAACCACCACATTTGGTGCGAGATAAGTTTCGAAAGGATTTTCGCATGGCCACCGTCAAGGTCGACAAGAGCAATTTCCAGGCCGATGTGCTCAACGCCTCGCAGCCCGTCGTCGTGGATTTCTGGGCCGAATGGTGCGGCCCCTGCAAGATGATCGGTCCGTCGCTGGAAGAGATCGCCAATGAGCTCGGCGACAAGATCAAGATCGCCAAGCTGAACATCGACGAGAACCCCGAGCTTGCCGCCCAGTTCGGCGTGCGCTCGATCCCGACGCTGATGATCTTCAAGGGCGGCGAAGTCGCCGACATGAAGGTCGGCGCCGCGCCGAAGACCGCGCTGTCGCACTGGATCAATGGCAGCCTCGCCTGATCTGGCTTTGTTTTGATGCATGTCGTCCTCCCAAAACCGGGACCACTTTTGGGCGACCTGCATTAGTTCCCGAGATCGAAGCCCGGCCCTCGCGCCGGGCTTTTTCTTTGGCGTCATCGCCCGGCCGCCTCTGGCCCTCGCATCGGCGCACTCCATGTCATCTGCTTGAGGCAGGACAGGGAGAAACAGAATGACCGGATCCGCCAAGGCCACCGTCTTCATCGACAATGAGCGCGTCATCGTCACCGAATACCGCTTCCAGCCCGGCGACAACACCGGCTGGCACCGGCATGGCCATGACTACGTCGTGGTGCCGCTGATGGACGGCAAGGTGAAGCTGGTGACCAAGGACGGCGAGAGTTTTGCTGAAATGAAGAAGGGCGCGCCCTACTTCCGCAAGGAAGGCGTCGAGCACGACGTCATCAGCGCCAATGACGGCGAATACGCCTTCATCGAGATCGAGCTGAAATAGGCCTCAGACTGGTGCCGCGGCCGCCGATGTCTATTTAGTTTGAGCCACGGTTTTTTTGGCCTGCCTAGGCTTGCCGGGCTTCCGTCCGGTCGCGGGCTTCAGGACCTGCCCATATCCCTCTATAGCGCCCGTATACACACGATAGAGAAACGTCTCTCGGCTTACGAAATACGCGACACTGGGCTGGCCGGATGCATCATTGGGGCGCGTCGGTCTGTGGGCCACTCGAACAATTGGGTGCGGTGGCTCGATGGCTCCCGGTAACATCACATGATCGCCGACCCGCGGAGCATATTCAAATATCAGCTCCTCCGGCGGGTCGTTGTCGACGGTAACAAGACACTTCACAACCATTCGAGCTTGCCTCCATGCTTCGCCAAGCATATCGGGGCTTCTGCCCGAGGGGCAACCGCCCGATAGATTCCCCGGGCCAAAATACTACCAGTCGGCGATGCGATCCCCGCCGGTGAATTGCGCGCTTTTTGCGGTGTATTCGAACAGCTCGATCTTCACGCCGTTGGGGTCGCGGATCCAGGCCTGAAACGTGTCGTCGCAGGCATGCTTCTTGGCCGTGATATCAATGCCTTTCGACTTGATGTGGGCGATCGCCGCATCGATGTTTTCCACCTCAAGGCAGAAATGGTTGATCTGGTTGAGCTCGCTATGGCTGGTGCCGTCCTTCTGGAACACCTCGACATGGCTGCGATCGCCGCAATTGAGGTAGAAGCCGAACACCTTTCCGTGGCGCAGGAAGTTGAACTGCGTGTCGAGGCCGAGCACGTCGCGGTAGAAGGCCCGCGTCGCTTCCAGATCATGCGCGAAGATGCAGACATGGGCGAGTTGCTTGACCTTGATCATGATGGGCTCCTCGCAGTGAAATGGCTTCAGGTTGGCGGCGTGCCGTTTTCGGCCAGCACCGCGCCGGCGAGATATAACGACCCCCCGATCAGGATGCGTGGCGCCGGCCCGTCCCAGGTGTCGCGCAGCAGCATCAGCGCACTGGCGACGGAACTGACCGGTTCGGCCGTGAGGCCGGCTTCGGTCGCCCGCACCGCCAGCTCGTCATTCGGCACGCCGGCATCGCTCATGCTCACCGGCACGGTGTAGACGTGCCGAGCCAGGCCCTTGAAGGCGTGGAAGTAGCCGCTCTGGTCCTTGGTGTTGATCATGCCGGAGATCAGAAACAGCGGCCGCGGGTTCTTTTCCTCCTGCTCGGCCAGCGCCTCGGCAATGACCATGCCGGCGCCCGGATTGTGGCCGCCGTCGAGCCAGATGTCGGCGCCCTTGGGCGCCAGCTCCATCAGCCGGCCCTGTACCAGTTTCTGCATGCGGCCCGGCCATGCGACGCTCGCCATCGCCTTCTCAGTGGCGCGATGACTGATTTCGAAACCGGTGGCCTTGACGGCGGCAATCGCTGCCGCCGCATTGGCGAACTGGTGGCGCCCGGGCAGGCGCGGTGGCGGCAGGTCCATCAGCCCGTCCTCATCCTGATAGACCATGCGGCCGTTTTCCTCGAAGGCGAGAAAATCCTGGCCGTAGACGAAGGTCGGGCAATCCAGCCGCTCGGCGGTTTCGATCAGCACTTGCAGCGCCGTCTCGCTCTCCTGCGCGCCGATGACCACCGGGCAGCCGCGCTTCATGATGCCGGCCTTTTCGGCGGCGATCAGTTCGACCCGGTCGCCGAGATAGGCTTCGTGATCCATCGACACCGGCATGATCACCGACACCGCCGGCCGGGCAACGACATTGGTGGCGTCGAAGCGGCCGCCAAGGCCGACCTCGATGATGGCGGCGGCAGCCGGATGCTCGGAAAACAGGATGAAGGTGACGGCGGTTAGGATTTCGAAGACGGTGATCTTCTGGCCGGCATTGGCCCGGGCGACGCGGGCGATGGCCTCGGCGAAGGTCTCGTCGTCGACCAGCCGGCCGCCGCCCTCGGCCGCCAGCCGGTAGCGCTCGGCCCAGTTCACCAGATGCGGCGAAGTGTGGACATGGACAAGGTGGCCGCCGGCTTCGAGCAGCGCGCGCGAAAAGGCCGCGCACGAGCCCTTACCGTTGGTGCCGGCGATATGGATGACCGGCGGCAGCCGCTCCTGCGGATTGCCGAGGCGTTCGAGCAGCCTTGTGATGCGGTCGAGCGAAAGGTCGAAGCCTTTCGGATGCAGCGCCATCAGGGCTTCGATTTCACGATCTGCGGCAAGCGTTGTCATGAGCGAATCCTACGCATGCGCGCAGGTGCACGCAATCGCGGTTTGCGGCCAGAAATGTCGCGTCAGGCTTGCGGGCGGGCTTCCGTCGGGATGACCGACGGCGGCAGGATTTCCGGCTCCAGCGGCTTTTGCTCCTGCGGCAGTTTGAGCAGGATTTTCAACAGCCGTGAAATCGTCTCGCGCAGTTCCAGCCGCGACACCACCATATCGACCATGCCGTGCTCCATCAGATATTCGGAGCGCTGGAAACCGTCCGGCAGTTTCTCCCGGATGGTCTGCTCGATGACGCGCGGGCCGGCAAAGCCGATCAGCGCGCCGGGCTCGGCAATGTGGACGTCTCCCAGCATGGCGTAGGAGGCGGTAACGCCGCCGGTGGTCGGGTTGGTCAAGACGACGATGTATGGCAGGCCGGCTTCCTTCAGCCGGTCGACGCCGATCGTCGTGCGCGGTAACTGCATCAGGGACAGAATGCCTTCCTGCATGCGCGCGCCACCGGAGGCGGCAAACAGGATCAGCGGCCGCTTGCGCTGCAAGGCGACCTCGAAACCGTGCACAATGGCGTCACCCGCGGCCATGCCGAGCGAGCCGCCCATGAAGGCGAAATCCTGCACCGTCACCACAACCGGCAGGCCTTTGACCGTGCCCAGCGCGTTGATGATGGCGTCTTCCAGGCCGGTCTTGGCCTTGGCGTCCTTCAGCCGGTCCGTGTAGCGCTTCTCGTCGCGGAACTTGAGCGGGTCCTGCATGACCTTGGGGTTCTCAAGCTGCTCGTATTTGCCGTCGTCGAGGAAGAATTTCAGCCGTTCCTTGGCCGAAATCTTCATGTGATGGCCCGATGACGGGATGACGAACTGGTTGGATTCCAGGTCCTTGTGAAACACCATCTCGCCGGTCTCGGGATCCTTGATCCAGAGATTCTCGGGCATGTCGGTGCGCCGACCGAGCATCGAATTGATCCTCGGGCGAACGTAATTGGTGATCCAGTTCATCGCTTCGGCTCCTGTCCTGACGAAGAGTTGGCTCGTGCATGTCGCCCAAAAGTGGGAACCGGTTTTGGGATAACGACTTGCACAAGGCCTAAGTAGGGAAACTATTCGGCAGCAGCAAGGCGGGCCGAACGCACGCCCTGAGACAGTCCGCTGACCAGGGTGGCGACGGCCTCGGCCGGGTCGGCGGTCTTCTCGCCCTTCGGTCCCAACACATTGGCGACCGCGTTGACGATCGCGGTGCCGACGACGACGCCATCGGCATTGGCGCCGATAATGCGCGCCTGCTCGGCGGTCTTGACGCCGAAGCCGACGCAGACCGGCAGATTGGTGTGGCCCTTGATGCGCTTGACCGCGGCGGCAACCTTGCCGGTGTCGGCCAAAGCCGAGCCGGTGATGCCGGTCATCGACACGTAATAGACGAAGCCCGACGTATTCTGCAGCACCTTGGGCAGGCGCTTGTCGTCGGTGGTCGGCGTTGCCAAGCGGATGAAGTTGATGCCGGCCTTCAGCGCCGGAATGCAGAGTTCTTCGTCCATCTCCGGTGGCAGGTCGACGACGATCAGCCCGTCAATGCCGCTGGCGATGGCGTCCTTGAGGAAGCGATCGACACCGTAGATGTAGATCGGGTTGTAGTAGCCCATCAGCACGATCGGCGTTTCATTGTCGGTGGCGCGGAAATCAGCCGCCGTCTTCAGCGTCTTGACCAGGGTCTGGCCACCTTTCAGCGCCCGCAGGCCAGCGGCCTGGATCGCCGGTCCATCGGCCATCGGATCGGAAAACGGCATGCCCATTTCAATGATGTCGGCGCCGGCCTTGGGCAGCGCCTTCATGATCGACAAAGCGGTGTCATAGTCGGGGTCGCCGCTCATGAAATAGGTGACGAGCGCCGGGCGGCCCTCGGCTTTCAGTTTTGCCATGCGGCGGTCGATGCGGGTCACCATGATCAGATCTCCATGCCCAGCATCGAGGCCACTGTGTGCACATCCTTGTCGCCGCGTCCCGACAGGTTGACGATGACGATCTGGTCCTTGTCCATATCAGGCACGATCTTCACCGCATGCGCGATGGCGTGGGCGGATTCCAGCGCCGGGATGATGCCTTCGACGCGCGTCGTCAGCTTGAAGGCTTCCAGCGCCTCGTCGTCGAGGATCGGCACATATTCGACGCGGCCGGAATCGCGCAGCCAGGAATGTTCGGGGCCGACGCCGGGATAGTCGAGGCCGGCTGAGATCGAATGGCCGTCGAGGATCTGGCCGTCGGCGTTCTGCAAGAGATAGGTGCGGTTGCCGTGCAGCACGCCGGGCGCGCCGGCATTCATCGAGGCGCAATGCTCGATGCCGTCAAGGCCGCGGCCGCCGGCTTCGATGCCGATGATGCGGACTTCTTTGTCATCCAGGAACGGATGGAACAGGCCGATGGCGTTCGAGCCGCCGCCGACAGCCGCGATGATGGTGTCGGGTAGCCGGCCTTCCTGTTCGAGGATCTGGGCGCGCGCCTCGATGCCGATCACCGACTGGAAGTCGCGCACCAGCTCCGGATAGGGATGCGGGCCGGCGGCAGTGCCGATCAGGTAATAAGTGTCCTCGACATTGGTGACCCAGTCGCGCAACGCTTCGTTCATGGCGTCCTTCAGCGTGCCGTGACCGGCGGTCACCGGCCGCACTTCGGCGCCGAGCAGCTTCATGCGGAAGACGTTGGGGCTTTGGCGGGCGACATCGGTGGCGCCCATATAAACGACGCAGGGAAAGCCGAAGCGCGCCGCGACCGTGGCCGCGGCAACGCCGTGCTGACCAGCGCCCGTCTCGGCGATGATGCGCTTCTTGCCCATGCGCTTGGCGAGCAGGATCTGGCCGAGGCAGTTGTTGATCTTGTGCGAACCGGTGTGGTTCAAATCCTCGCGCTTGAAGTAGACTTTGGCGCCGCCCCCGAGGCCCTTCGCCGAGGAAACCTCACGAAGGTGTTTTGTGAGCCCTTCGGCGAAATACAGCTTTGATGGCCGACCGGCATAATGGGTCGACAGGTCGGTCAGTTCGGCCTTGAAGTCCGGATCGTTCTTGACCTCGTTCCAGTGCCGTTCGAGGTCGAGGATCAGCGGCATCAGCGTCTCGGCCACGAAGCGGCCCCCGAAGATGCCGAACATGCCCTGTTCGTCGGGTCCCGTGCGGAAGGAATTGGGTGTCGCCGGCTTGTTCATCGCCGATCTCCTGGTCTTGGTTCTGAGCATGTCTTATCGGAAAACCGGTTCCCACTTCTCCGGAACATGCTCGGGTTCGAAAGAAGTGCCTCAGGCAGCGCGGTCGTCGCGCGCGGCCCTGACGGCCCGGAAGAACTGCTCGATCAGCGCCGGATCCTTGACGCCCGGGCCGCTTTCCACCCCCGACGAAATGTCTATCGCGGGCGGATTGGCTGATATCAGGGCGTCGCCGATATTGGCGGCGTTGAGCCCACCGGAAAGCATGTAATCGAGCCCGGCGTCAAGGCCGGCCAGGATGCGCCAGTCAAAGGCGACGCCATTGCCGCCCGGAAGTTGCGAGCCCTTTGGTGGCTTGGCATCGAACATGAAGCGATCGGCAACGCCGATGAACGGCTTTAGCCGCTCGAGATCGGCTACCTCACTGACGGAGAACACCTTCATGACAGGCAGGCCGTAGCGAGCTTTCACCTCGGCCACCCGCTCGGGCGTCTCCGTGCCGTGCAACTGCAGCATGTCGGGGCGCATCTTTGCGACGATCTCATCCAGGAACGCGTCATCGGCATCGACCGTCACGGCGACCGCCCTGGCCTTGCCGATTGCCGCCTCGCGCAGGCGGCCGGCTGCCGCAGGCTCGACATAGCGCGGGCTTTTAGCAAAGAAGATGAAGCCGACATGGCTGGCGCCGCCGGCCAGGGCCGCGGCCATTGCCTCATCGGTCTTCAATCCACAGATCTTGATATCGAGCGCCATGGCGCGGGGCTTGGCACGAAACCGGCCAAGAGTCGAGAAAAAGCATGCTGTTTGCCGGCAACGCCAAAGGCGCTACCTATTGATGGGAGAAGGAAGGCGGAGCAGACGAATGGCCGACCAGAGCATAGCCGAACTCAGGCAGAAGATCGCGCAAGCGCGCGACGTCATCGCCCATCTGATGCAAAAGGCCGCCTTCGACGGGGCGGAAGCGCACCGGGTCCTGGATTATTTCGGCAGCGATGCGTTCGAGCAGAATTTCCTGCCATGGCCGCGCCATGGCGACGAAGGGCTGCGGCCTGAAGAGCTTAATGCGGCCAATGATGATTGAGCGCGGCGCTGGCGCAGGCTAATCGAACACAATCGCCTGCAATGCCCCACCATTCCGCTTCAGCCAGTCCTTGCAGCGGTCGGTGTCGGGGCAGAGCTGCTCGCACAGTTTCCAGAATTTCGGGCCGTGGTTCATCTCCTTGAGATGCGCCACCTCATGCGCGACCAAGTAGTTTATCACCGGCGTCGGCGCCATCATGATGCGCCATGAGAAGGACAAATTGCCGTCGGAAGTGCAGGAGCCCCAGCGGCTCGACGTGTCCTTGAAGCGGATCGCCTTGGCGCGCTTGCCGATGGCCTCGGTATGCTTGACCACCAGCTTCTCGATGTCCTTCTTGGCCTCACGCTTGAGGAAATCGGCGATGCGGCGCGGCAAATGTATCCGCTCGCCATGGACGATCAGCAGCGGACCGCGCTCGTCGCGCGACACGGTGACGGTGCCGCGTTTCGACGGTTCGTGGACGATGCGATGCGCGACGCCGCGTATCGGGATCTTGATGCCGGGGCGCACTTGCGGCCGTGTCGGCACCTTGGCCAGACGCTGCTCCAGCCAGTCCTGGTGGCGGTGAAGGAATTTCTCCACCTCGCCGCGGCGCAAGCCCGGCGGCACGGTGATGCGCAGCCCCTGGCCGCCCGAATCGATGCGCAGCGTCAGCCGCCGTGCGCGGGCGCTCTCGACGATCCTGAGCGGCAGTGTGCGGCCGGCAACGACGTGCTCTCGCTCTTCGACAGGCGAGGGTTTTGGTTTGGTCAGGTTGCGGAAAAAGCCGAAGGACATGGCTGAACGATACGCGATTCGAGGAAAACGACCAGAACAAAAAAGAAACGGCGCCGCTCGCGCGACGCCGTCCATCATGCCAAGGCCTGTCTTAGAGCGCCGCGCGTCTCTGACGCGCAAAGGACGCTGTAGCACTCTAATTCGGCGCATGAACCTTTCCGAAAATCGGTTTCGATTTTCGGGGTCATGCGCGCAGCCTCAGTCGTCAAGCAGGTTCGGGCCCTTGCGCTTGGGCGTCGCGGGCTTGGCCGTTTCGGCCGAGCCTGTCTTTGCAGGCGCTGTCGACTTGTTGCGGTTGGCCATGAAGCGGTCGAACTCGTCCTGGTCCTTGGCGCGGCGCAATTCGCGGGCGTACTCATCGAACTCGCTCAGCATCTCATCGAGCTTGCGACGCTCTTCGGCGAGGCGTTCGAGTTCCTTCTCGCGCCAGTCGTCGAAAGCGACATTGCCGGTGCGGGCCGAACCGTGGCCCCAGCGCGCGGCCTTGTCGGAACCGCGACGGCAGCCGGCGAAGATGCCGTCGGTGGCCCGGTTGACGTCGCGCTTGAAGCCGTCAAGCCGGTCGCCCCAGATGATGTAGGCGAGCATGGCGAAGCCAAGCGGCCAGAACACCATGAAGCCGATCACCATCAGCGCGATGGTCGCCGGCGTCCAGGCCGGGCGGATCAATGCGGATGTGTTCATTTTCTCCCATTCCTTCGGTTGGAGACAGCCAAGAGCGGCTGCGTGGATTCGAAATGGGATGAGAAAAACGGCGATTCAAGACAACGTCCGCCAAAACCGGACAAGGTCCTGAATCGATTATCGCTTTTTGACCGCTTCGAGGAAAAGCACGACCAGGCCGGCGACCAAGCCCCAGAAGGCGGCGCCAACGCCGAACAAAGTCAGCCCCGACGCGGTGACAACGAAGGTGACAGTAGCCGCCATGCGCTGGTCCTCGTCCTTGAGCGCGATCGCCAGCGCGTTGGCCAGCGACCCCATCAACGCCAGGCCGGCCACCAGCACGATCAGGCTTTGCGGCAGCACTGCGAAGATCGCCACCAGCGAGGCGCCGAAAACCGCGAAGATCAGATAGGCAAGTGCATAGAAGGGTCCGGTCTTCCAGCGCTCGGCCGGGTCGGGATGGACGTCCGGCCCGGTGCAGATCGCCGCAGAGATCGCGGCCAGATTGGTGGTCGAGCCGCCAAACGGCGCCGACAGCAGCGAGAACAGGCCGGTGACGCCGATCAGCGGGCCGGGTTCGGGGTGATAGCCGGCGGCGCGCAAGACGGCGAGACCCGACAGGTTCTGCGACGCCATGGTGACGAGGTAGAGCGGCAGCGCCAGGCCGATGACAGCTGCGGCGCTGAAATGCGGGGCAATCAGCGTCAGCGTCGACAGTTCCGGCGCCGGCAGTCCGCCGACGCGGCCTGTCAGGAAGGCGGCGATGCCGCCGCCGATCAGCACCGCCAGCACCGACAGCGCCGGGTTGAACAGGCGAATGACGAAGAAGGCCGCGATCAGCGGCAGGATCAACCAGGGGTCGACCGGAATGGTCTTGACGGCATTGAGCGCGAAGGTGACGACGATGCCGGCCAGCATGCCGGACGCGACCGACGTCGGTATCCTTGATATAAGCTGGGTCAGCGGCTTGAACAGGCCGGTGGCGATCAACATTAGGCCGGTGACGATGAAGGCGCCGACCGCATCGGCCATGGTAAAGCCGCTCGATGCCGCCATCAGCGCCAGGCCTGGTGTCGACCAGGCGGTGATGATGGGCATTTTCGTGCGCCAGGACAGCCACAGGCATTCGATCGCCATCGCCACGCACACTGCTGTCACCCAGCTCGCGGTCTCGGCCTGGGTGGCGCCAACCGCCTTGGCGGCGGCAATGACGACGGCGAGCGTGCCGCCGAAGCCGACGATTGCCGCGACAAAGGCGGATATCGGGATGGAAATGCGCATTCTTGCCTACCCCGCCCGCTGAACCATGTCGCCCACCGCCCTCAGCAGCATGTCGAGATCCTGCGGCCGCGACAGGCGGTGGTCGCCGTCGGGAATGAGCGACAAGGTGACGTCGTCGGCTGGCAGCAGCGAGACCAGCTTCAGCGCATGGCTTGCCGGCACGTCGGCGTCGGCCAGACCCTGCAGGATGTGGACCGGGCAATGGGTATCGATCGGCCCGGTCATGACCCGGTTCGCCCTGCCGTCCTCGATCAGCGCGCTTGTGTAGATGTAAGGCTCGGCGGAATAGTCCGAAGGTTCTTCGAAAAAGCCTTTCTCCCGGAGGTCGCGCCTCTGTTCCTCCGTCAGAGCCGGCTCGACCAGCTCGGCGGTGAAATCCGGCGCCGGCGCGAGCAGCACCAGGCCAACCACATTGCTGTCGCCCGCCTTGCGCATTTCCTGCACCATGCGCAGCGCGATCCAGGCGCCCATCGACGAGCCGACCAGGATTTGCTTGCCCTCGGTGAAACGCCGGAAGGCGGCGAGGCTCTCGCCAAGCCATTTCGAGATGGTGCCGTCGGCAAAGGCGCCGCCGGATTCGCCATGGCCGGAATAGTCGTGGCGCAGATATGCGCGGCCTTCCCTGGCCGCCCAATCCGACAACGTTTGCGCCTTCGTGCCCAGCATGTCGGATTTGTAGCCGCCGAGCCAGACGACGCCGGGCGTTGCGCCCGAGGAATGGCGAACCGCGATATCAATGCCGTCGACATCCAGTAGGGTTGGGGTGGTCGCGGTCATGGCTGTGGATCAATCCTGGTTCTGGGGGCCTGATTGTGGGAGCCTGATTTTACTCGCCGGTCTTTTGACACAGGCACAGGCGAGGCGGAAAGTGCTCGCGACATCCTTTGTTTGGTGCAGGCCTGCGATCAGGGTGATTTTCTGTCAGCGCTGTGCTATTGACTCCGCCCGCGCGCTCACCACATTGGCGCGTCCTGAACATTCTAGATTGAAACCCTGAACGAAACGGCCAAGGAGACCACGACCATTCGCAGACCTTTCAAAGCAGCGGCGCCCACCAAAGATGGCCCGCGCTCCAACCGTGATATCCGGGTTCCCCGGGTCCAGCTGATCGACGCCGATGGCCAGAACCGCGGCGATATTTCCATCAACGACGCATTGCTGCTCGCCGAAGAGGCAGGGCTCGATCTGGTCGAGATCTCGCCCAATGCGGTGCCGCCTGTCGTCAAAATTCTCGATCTCGGCAAATTGAAATACGCCAACCAGAAGAAGGCGGCCGAGGCGCGCAAGAACCAGAAGGTCATCGAGATCAAGGAGATCAAGATGCGCCCGAACATCGACAGCCATGACTACGAAACCAAGATGAAGGCCGTGCGGCGCTTTTTCGAGGAAGGCGACAAGGTCAAGCTGACGCTGCGCTTCCGCGGCCGCGAGATGGCGCATATGGAACTCGGCATGCAGCTCCTGAACAAGGTGCGCGAGGAGACGGCTACCATCGCCAAGGTCGAAGCCGAGCCGAAGCTGGAAGGCCGCCAGATGATGATGGTGCTGGCGCCGCGCTAGATCAGTTCGGGCGTTGCGCTCTAAATCCGCCTGAATCCTGTCTCATGGCGTCCCGGCGATCGGCGGGACGCCGATTCTCCTGTCCAGACGCCGCGATCGCCGGCAAAGCTTCTCGACGATCGGATTCCCGACATGGCCAATGAAATCAACCCTGCGCCCATCAAGGAGCTGGGCGGCTACCAGCACATGCGCCGCATGGTCCTTGCGGTGCTGGTGGTGGTGCTGTTTGCGGCACTGCTGTTCGGCCAGTCGACCTTCCCGCCCGATACCCCGGTGCATGAAACGATCGAGATGGTCGGCGTGCTGCTGATCTTCCTTGGCGTCGTAGGCCGCTTGTGGTCGACACTCTATATCGGCGGGCGCAAATCCTCCGAAGTGGTCACCGGCGGACCCTATTCGATCACCCGCAATCCGCTCTACGTGTTCTCGACCGTTGCCGCCGCCGGCGTCGGGGCGCAGATCGGCTCGTTCTCCGGCATCGTCCTGTTTGCGCTTTTGTGCGCCGGCGCCTTCCACATCGTCATCCTGCGCGAGGAACGGTATCTCAAGGAGGTTCTCGGCGCGCCCTACACAGCCTATCTGGCGCGGGTGCCGCGTTTCTTCCCCAAGCTGTCGCTCTACCAGGAAGGCGACACCGGCAGCTTCAAGCCGCGCCTCTTGCTGACCACCTTGCTCGACGGGCTGGTGTTTCTGGTGGCGTTGCCGGTGTTCGAGACCATCGATGGCGCCCAGCAATCGGGTATACTCCCGGTGCTGTTCAGGCTCCCCTAGGTAGGCTGATATTCAGGTGAGGCCGACCTGCAAACGGCCGATCCCTGCGCTTCCGGTGTTCACGTACTTAAGTACGCTCCGCTCCGGTTCTCGGCATCAGCCGTTTTCGGCTCGGCCTGACCTGAATCTCGACCCACCTATCGGAGCCCAGGCTTGCACCGTGAATTAAGACAGAGCGTCGCAGCCGCTCGGGTGTTGCGCGCCAGCCCGCTTTGAAGTATAGGACCGCCGTTCCAAGAAAACCGCCCGGCAGGGCATGCCGTGGCGGTTTCATTTGCTTTTCGGGCTTTTGGTCCGCCCGAAGCGAACAAGAAGCGCGATTGTGCGCCACCAATACGGAGTAGCAAAATGCCCAAGATGAAGACCAAATCGGCCGCCAAGAAGCGGTTCAAGATCACAGGTACGGGTAAAGTCCTGTCGGCTGCGGCCGGCAAGCGTCACGGCATGATCAAGCGTTCCAACAAGTTCATTCGAAATGCCCGCGGCACGATGGTTCTGGCTGAACCGGATGGCAAGAAGGTCATCAAGAATTTTCTGCCGAACGGCCTCTGAGCATTCGGTTTCAGGAACAGCGTTTAAGGAGATCATGACATGGCACGCGTAAAAAGAGGCGTCACCTCGCACGCCAAGCACAAGAAGGTCCTGAAAGCCGCGAAAGGCTTCTACGGCCGCCGCAAGAACACCATTCGCATCGCCAAGCAGGCGGTCGAAAAGTCGATGCAGTATGCGTATCGCGACCGCAAGAACCGCAAGCGCTCGTTCCGCGCGCTGTGGATCCAGCGCATCAACGCCGCGACGCACGAGCATGGCCTGACCTATGGCCGCTTCATCGACGGCCTCAACAAGTCCGGTATCGAGATCGATCGCAAGATCCTGTCCGACATGGCCATCCATGAACCGCAGGCGTTCGCCGCACTCGTGGCCAAGGCCAAGGTCGCGCTCGAATATCTGAAGAACACCACCCCGAATGCTTTTGAAAGCGCTGTCGCCTAAGACCAGCGCTTCCCAGCATTCGCAATTCTGATTGGGGAACCCGCGCTGGCACGGCTGGCGCGGGTTTTTCTTATGGCTGAACTTTCAACTTGAAAGTGACTTTCACCTCAAAGTTGACTCCCAACACAGCGAGTTTGACCGTGAACGACATAGCTACCGGCTTGGATACTCTCGAAAACTCCCTGATGGCCGACGTCGCGTCGGCCGCCGATGAGGCTGCTATCGAAGCCGTGCGCGTCGCGGCTCTCGGCAAAAAGGGGTCGATCTCGGAATTGCTGAAGACACTGGGCGCGATGAGCGCCGAGGAGCGCCAGGTCAAGGGCCCCGCGATCAACGGCCTGAAGAACCGCGTCACCGAAGCGCTGACGACACGCAAGGTCGAGCTGAAGGATGTGGCGGTCACGGCGCGCCTTGCCGCCGAGACGGTCGACGTGACGCTGCCGGTGCGGCAATCGCCGGCCGAGCGCGGCCGCATCCATCCGATCAGCCAGGTCATCGACGAGATCGCGGCGATCTTCGGCGATCTCGGCTTTGCCATCGCAGAAGGTCCCGATGTCGAGAGCGACTATTACAATTTCACCGCGCTGAATTTCCCCGAAGGGCATCCGGCGCGCGAGATGCACGATACCTTCTTTTTCCAGCCGGACGAAAAGGGCGAGCGCAAGCTGTTGCGCACGCACACCTCGCCGGTACAGATCCGCACCATGGAGAAGCAGAAGCCGCCGATCCGCATCGTCATTCCCGGCAAGACCTACCGGCAGGATTCCGACGCTACCCACTCGCCGATGTTCCATCAGGTCGAGGGGCTGGTGATCGACAAATCGGCCAATGTCGCCAACATGAAGTGGGTGCTGGAAGAATTCTGCAAGGCTTTCTTCGAGGTGCCGCAGGTCAAGATGCGCTTCCGGCCGTCCTTTTTCCCGTTCACCGAGCCCAGCCTCGAGGTCGACATCCAGTGCGACCGCTCGCGGCCCGGCGAAGTGCGATTCGGCGAAGGCTCCGACTGGATGGAGATCCTCGGCTGCGGCATGGTCCACCCCAATGTGCTGCGCGCCGGCGGGCTCGATCCCGACGAATATCAGGGCTTTGCCTGGGGCATGGGCATCGACCGCATCGCCATGCTGAAATACGGCATGCCGGACCTGCGCGCCTTCTTCGACGCCGATGTGCGCTGGCTGTCGCATTACGGTTTCAGGCCGCTCGACATGCCGACGCTGTTCGGAGGTCTTTCCGCATGACGGCGCCGCACACGGGTGGCTGCCGCTGCGGCGCGGTACGGTTCGAGGCATCAGTCGAACCGCACCATATCAGCTATTGCCATTGCGGCGATTGCCGGCGCGCCAGCGGCGCGCCGGTGTCGGCCTTTGTCGGCTTCCTGACCGAGCAGGTGGCTTTCACCGGCAAGGCGCTGAAGATGTACGAGAACGGGCCGGTGACGCGCTCGTTCTGCGGCATTTGCGGCTCGCCTATCGCCTATGTCGACGAGCGGCTGGAAGACCACATCTATTTCATGCTGGGCGCCATGGACATGCCGGCCTATTTCCGGCCGACGCACCATGCCTATGTGCGCGAGCAGCTGCCCTTCGTGCATATGCCCGACGACTTGCCGCGCCATTTGAAGACAAGCGTACCCAGACCCGATGGACAAGGTCCGGGCGGGTACAGACAAAACGGAACATAGTGATGAAACTCACCCTTTCCTGGCTCAAGGATCATCTCGACACCGACGCCACGCTCGACGAGATCGTCGAGAGGCTGACCTCGATCGGCCTCGAAGTCGAGCATGTCGACGACAAGGCCGGCCTGAAGCCGTTCGTCATCGCCAAGGTGCTGACGGCGGTGCAGCATCCCGACGCCGACCGGCTGCGGGTGCTGACCGTCGACACCGGCAATGGCGCAGCCCCTGTCCAGGTGGTGTGCGGTGCGCCGAATGCCCGCGCCGGCTTGATCGGCGCCTTCGCCGCGCCCGGCGCCTATGTGCCCGGTATCGACGTGACGCTGACCGTCGGCAAGATCCGGGGCGTCGAGAGCCATGGCATGATGTGTTCCGAGCGCGAGCTGGAGCTGTCGGATGAGCACAATGGCATTATCGACCTGCCGGCCGATGCGCCTGTCGGCACCAGCTTCGCGGCTTACGCGCATCTCGACGATCCGGTGATCGAGATCAATCTGACGCCGAACCGGCCGGATGCGACCAGCATTTACGGCGTCGCCCGGGACCTGGCGGCAAGCGGGCTTGGCCGGCTCAAGACCGCGCCGGTCGAAGCGGTCCTTGGCAAAGGTGAAACGCCGGTCAAGGTGACCATCGAGGCGCCGGAGCTCTGCCCCGGTTTCGCGCTGCGCCTGGTGAAAGGCGTGAAGAACGGGCCGTCGCCGAAATGGCTGCAGCAAAGGCTGATCGCCATCGGCTTGCGCCCGATCAGCGCGCTGGTCGACATCACCAACTACGTCACCTTCGACCGTGGCCGGCCGCTGCATGTGTTCGATGCCAAGAAGGTCGCCGGCAATCTCGTCGTGCGCCGCGCACGCGACGGCGAGAAGGTGCTGGCGCTTGACGGGCGCGAATACACGCTGACGCCGCAGATCTGCGTGATCGCCGACGACAATGGCGTCGAATCGATCGCCGGTGTCATGGGCGGCGAGCATTCCGGCTGCGACGAGAACACCACGGACGTGCTGATCGAATCCGCTCTTTGGGATCCGATCACCACGGCCCGCACCGGCCGTACGCTCGGCATCATCACCGATGCCCGTTACCGTTTCGAGCGTGGCGTCGACCCGGAATTCATTGTGCCCGGCGTCGAGCTGGCGACAAAGCTGGTGCTGGAGTTCTGCGGCGGAGAGCCGACCGAGACGGAGGTGGTCGGCTATGCCGGCTACAAGCCGAAGATCGTTTCCTTCCCGATCTCGGAAGTGAAGCGGCTGACCGGCATCGAGGTGCCGAAGGCGGAAAGCCTCGACATCCTGACCCGCCTCGGCTTCAAGCCGTCAGGCTCGGGCGACGTCGTCGATGTCGCTGTGCCGTCCTGGCGTCCTGACGTCGACGGCAAGGCCGACCTGGTCGAGGAAGTGATGCGCATCCACGGCGTCGACAACATCGCGCCGCAGCCGCTCGGCGCGCATGACGCGGTCAACTCCAAGATACTGACGACGCTGCAGGTTCGCACCCGCACTGCCAAGCGCTCGCTCGCCGTGCGGGGCATGCTGGAGGTTCTCACCTGGTCGTTCATCCCGGCCAAACACGCCGAACTGTTCGGCGGCGGCCAGACGGCGCTGAAGCTCGCTAATCCGATTGCAGCCGACATGTCCGATATGCGGCCCTCGTTGTTGCCCGGCCTGATCGTCGCCGCGCAGCGCAATGCCGACAAGGGCATCGGCGATGTCGCGCTGTTCGAGGTCTCCGGTACCTATGAGGGCGACGGCCCCGACCAGCAGCGGCGCGTTGCCGCCGGTGTGCGCCGCGGCACCGCCAAGCTCGACGGTTCCGGCCGCAGTTGGGCCGGCAATTCCGGTCCGGTCGGCGTGTTCGACGCCAAAGCCGACGCGATTGCAGCGCTGGAAGCCTGCGGCGCGCCGGTCGACAGGCTGCAGATCGAGCCAGGCGGTCCGGCCTGGTATCATCCCGGCCGCTCCGGCACGATCAAGCTCGGCCCGAAGACAGTGCTCGGCACCTTCGGCGAGTTCCACCCGAAGACGCTGGAGGGGTTGGACGTTTCCGGACCGATCTGCGGTTTCGAGGTCTATATCGACGCCGTGCCCGAGCCGAAGGCCAAGCCGACGAAAACCAAGCCAAAGCTGGAGCTGTCCGCCTTCCAGGCGGTGAAGCGCGACTTTGCTTTCGTCGTCGACAAGACGGTGGAGGCCGGCGCGCTGGTGCGCGCGGCGCTCGCCGCCGACAAGAAGCTGGTCACCGGCGTTTCGGTGTTCGATGTGTTCGAGGGGGCATCTCTCGGGACCGCCAAGAAGTCGATTGCCATCGAAGTATCTATCCAGCCGGTTGAAAAGACGCTCACCGACGAGGATTTCGAGGCGCTGGCCAAGCGCATCGTCGACAATGTCGGCAAGCAAACGGGCGGCATGCTGAGAACGTAGAGCGGCTAACGCCGCCCTACGTATTTCGACTTCACGCAATTCTTAGGGAAAGCGCGTCTTAGGGAAAGCGCGGCGCGCTTTCCCAGTAAAACCGCTACACACTTTTCCTGGAATTGCTTCTGAGGATTGCCGGCAGTTGCGAATCGCTCTCCAAAGGGCGATGGACCATCTGCGCTATTCCGGTCTGCCGTTCGAAGCCCAGCGCGAAGCGTTTCTCCCCATGGTGTTGGCGGATGCGCTCGTCAGCGACGCGCTGGAGCGGGCCCGCACGCTGGCGTTGCCGGACTGGCTGGTGGTGTCCGGCGCGCTCTACAACAGCGTCTGGAACCACCTGACCGGCAAGGCGCCGGGCTACGGCATCAAGGATGTCGATCTCTTCTACTTCGATGACAGCGACCTGTCCTACGAGGCCGAGGACGCGGTCATCCGTCGAGCCGCGCAGCATTTCGAGGGGCTGGCTCTGCCGGCCGAGGTGCGCAACCAGGCACGGGTGCATCTGTGGTATCCGCAGAAATTCGGCCAGCCCTGCCCGCGCTATACGAGTTCCAGCGAGTCGGTGAGCTATTTTGCTTCGAAGACGCATGCGGTCGGGGTGCGATACGATGCCGATGGGCAGCTTGAGGTCGTGGCGCCGTTCGGGCTGGATGACCTCTTCGCGTTTCGCATCACGCCCAACCGGCTGATGGATAACAGGCGCACGCATGAGGCCAAGGGGGCGAGGGCGAAGGCGTGCTGGCCGGAGATTACGGTGGTGCCGTGGTGAGACTTACCCTCCCCGTTGTGGGGAGGGTCGGCTCGCTGTCGCAGCGAGGCGGAGACAGAGAGACGGGGTGGGGGTGCGCCTCACGAGGACCCCCACCCCGATCCGCTTCGCGGATCGACCCTCCCCACAAGGGGGAGGGTAAAGGCACTCACCCATTCACCAGCGCCAACAGCTCCTCCGTATAGCGCTTGCCAACCACCTTGTCCGGCGACAGCGCATCGCCGATCGCCGCGACCTCAGCCGCGCTCAGCTCGATCCCGACCGCCGCCGTGTTCTGCTCGAGATGGCGTATCTTTCTTGCGCCGGGGATCGGCACGATGAAGTCGCCCTGGTGCAGCACCCAGGCCAGCGCCAGCTGGGCCGAGGTGACGCCTTTTTCCACCGCCAGCTTTTCCAGCGTCGCAACGACCTTGGCATTAGCGGCCATGGCGTCGGCCTGGAAACGCGGCAAGGTCCGGCGCCAGTCGTCGTCGCTGAGGGCCTCGGGCTTGGCGATGGTGCCGGTGAGCAGGCCGCGACCGAGCGGGCTGTAGGGGACGAAGCCGATGCCGAGTTCGCGGCAGACATCGAACACTTCGTCTTCGGGGTCGCGGCTCCAGAGCGAATATTCACTCTGCACGGCAGCGATCGGATGCACGGCGTGCGCCCGGCGGATGGTGGTGGCACTGACCTCCGACAGGCCCAGCGCCCGCACCTTGCCGTCGCGCACCAGTTCCGCCATGGCGCCGACCGTGTCCTCTATCGGCACGCCGGGATCGACGCGGTGCTGGTAGTAGAGGTCGATGACATCGGTATCGAGCCGTTTCAGCGAGGCTTCCGCCACTGCCTTGACGTGCTCCGGGCGGGTCGACGCCAACCATACGTTCGAGGCCTGAGCCTTCCTCGGAAATCTTGAAGCCGAATTTGGTGGCGATCGTCACCCTGTCGCGCACCGGCTTCAACGCCTTGCCGAGAAGGATTTCGTTCTCAAAGGGACCATAGACTTCAGCGGTGTCGAAAAACGTCACGCCGATCTCGACAGCGCGGCGCAGCGTGGCGATTGCGTCCGCCTCGGCCTGACCGCCATAGGCGAAGCTCATGCCCATGCAGCCGAGGCCGACGGGGAAGACTTCGAGTTCAGTACCAAGTTTGCGGGTTTTCATGGCGCGTCTCCTTGTTGCGATGAAAGAGAGATAGCGCTTGGCTTTACGTTCGATAATTGGCTGTCATTCGCACGGGCTGTTCTATAAAATAGAGCAATGAACCGAGCGCATCTTTCTCAACTCGCTGTACTGGCAACAGTCGCCCAATGCGGCAGTTTTCGTGGCGCGGCGCGCGAACTGGCCATAGCGCCCTCGGCAGTGAGCCATGCCGTGTCCAGCCTGGAGGCGCGGCTCGGCGTGCGGCTTTTGGCGCGCAGCACCCGCAGCGTAGCGCCAACGGAAGAGGGCGCGCAGTTGCTCGAACGGCTGCGGCCGGCGCTGTCCGAGATCGATCTGGCGCTGGAAACGGCTATCGAGGCGCGCGACCGGCCGGCCGGGAACCTGCGGCTGACCGTGCCGCGCACCGCGGCCCACCTGGCATTGACGCCCAGGCTCGGCGGCTTTGCCGCGGCCTATCCTGACATCGTGCTGGAAATCGTCATCGAGGATCGCTTCACCGACGTCGTCGAAGGCGGCTTCGATGCCGGCGTGCGGCTCGGTGAGAGCCTGCAGCGCGACATGATCGCGGTGCGCATCGGACCGGACCTTCGCGGCGCCGTGGTCGGCGCGCCATGCTATTTCGCGACCATGCCAAGACCCCGCCATCCGCGCGATCTTGCCGACCACCGCTGCATCCGCTTCCGTTTTTCCAGCGGCATTCTTTACCGCTGGGAATTCGAGAAGGATGGCGAAGAGATCGAGATCGCGGCGCAAGGGCCGCTGATCCTCGACGAAGACCATCTGATCGCCCAGGCGGCGGTCGACGGCGCTGGGCTCGCCTTCGTCTTCGACGATTATGTGCGCGCGCCGCTCGCCGACGGTCGCTTGATCCGCGTGCTGGAAGACTGGTGTCCGCCCTTCGACGGTTTCTTCGTCTACTACCCCAGCCGCCGCCAGATGCGCCCGGCGCTGCGGGCGTTTGTGGATTTCTTCAAGGTCGGTGCTTAGCCACCTCCCCCTTGTGGGGAGGGTCGATCCGCGTAGCGGATCGGGGTGGGATCTTCGTAGGGCGCTACCCCCCACCCCGTCGCTTCGCGCCGACCCTCCCCACAAGGGGAGGGTGGAAGAAAGCCCAGCTGCCATTCGTTCACCAACCATGCCGGCATTCATCACCAACAACTCAACCCGCTACGGCTGGGCGGCGATCGTCCTCCACTGGCTGATCGGCATCCTGTTCATCGGCCAGTTCATGCTCGGCTTCATCATGGTGCGGTTGACCAGCCAGCGCACCGCCTTCGAGCTGATCCAGCTGCACAAATCCTTCGGCTTCCTGCTGCTCGGCCTCCTCATCCTGCGCATTGCCTGGCGGCTCGGCAATGCGGCCCCGGCCTTGCCGGCCTCGGTCGGAGGGCTGGAGCGTCGGACGGCGCCGCTGGCGCATCTGGCACTTTATGGCTTCCAGCTCGCGGTGCCGCTGTCCGGCTGGGCACTGGTTTCGGTGTCGATGCTGGAGATCCCCAGCATGCCGTTCAACCTTTTCGTGATGCCGAACCTGCCGCTCGGCGTGTCCGATGCGGCGGAAAACTTCTGGGCGGTAGCACACTGGTATCTCGCCTATGCCGGCATTGCCTTGGTCGCGCTGCATGCGCTGGCGGCGCTGCGGCATCATTTCTGGCTGCGCGACAGCGTGCTCACGCGCATGATCACGCCTTCGTCAGATCAGGACATGGAATAGGGCGCGCCGCGCATTCGTTCATTGGGGTGAGGGCGCAACACTTCGCTTGCCCCAGAAGGACAAAACCCATGTATGCGCGCATCTTCGGATTGGCGGCTGTTGCCGCTTGCCTTGCCATGCCTGTCTCCGCCGCTGTGGACCTCGGCGACGCCGCCGGCAGCTACACGGTCAACCCGGCCAGCTCCAGCATTCGCTTCTCCATCGGCAAGGTCGGTGGCGGCGGCCTCGACGGCGCCTTTGGCCGCTTCAAGGGCTCTATCCGCATCGACAACAGCGATGTCGGCCGTTCCGCGGTCAACTTCACCATCTATCCCGAAAGCGTCGGCACCGGCCAGGGCCGCATCGACGCCTTCCTGCGCTCCGATGCGGTGTTCGACGTGGCCAACAGCCCCGAAATCCAGTTCCGCTCGACCAGCGTAACCCGAACCAGCGACACCACGGCGCTGGTCAGCGGCCGGCTGACGGCGCGCGGCAAGACGTTTGCGGAAAAGTTCACTGCCGAGCTCGGCGGGCTGAAGGGTGGCGTCATTAAATTCCACGTCACCGGCAAGGTGCTGCGCTCCCGCTACGGCATGGATGTCGGCACGCCGATCTATTCGAATATTGTCGATTTCGACATGACGCTGACGGGCAAGCGAGGCTAGCAGGACCAGCGATCCGCATTGGCTTTTCCCGCAATTTCGGGCAAACCTCTTCGCCTGTAAATCGATAGGAGAAGCCTGATGTTCCGATGGGGTGTTTTGTCGACGGCCAAGATCGGCCGCGAGCAATTGTTGCCGGCAATCGTCGAGGCCGAGAATGGCGTTTTGTCCGCGATCGCCAGCCGCGACCTGTCGAAGGCCGAGGCCCTGGGCGAGCGGTTCGGCGCCAGGCATGCCTTTGGTTCGTATGAGGAGCTGCTCGCTTCGAAAGACGTCGACGGCGTCTACATCCCGCTGCCGACCTCGCAGCATGTCGAATGGACGGCCAAGGCCATCGAAGCGGGAAAACATGTGCTGGTGGAGAAGCCGCTGGCGCTCGACGCCAAGGACATCGCGCCGCTGATCAAGCTGCGCGACAGCAAGAAGGTGCTGGTCTGCGAGGCCTTCATGGTCATCTACCACCCGCAATGGATCAAGGTGCGCGATCTCATCGCCGATGGCGCCATCGGCCGGCTGCGCCATGTGCAGGGCGCCTTCTCCTATTACAATGTCGATCCCACCAACATGCGCAACCAGCTCGATCTCGGCGGCGGCGCGCTGCCTGATATCGGCGTCTATCCGACGGTGTCGACGCGGTTTTCGAGCGGCAAGGAGCCGCTGCGCGTGCAGGCGACGATCGAGCGCGACAAGAAATTCGGCACCGACATCTATTCCTCGATCCGCGCCGATTTCGGCGATTTCGAACTGTCCTTCTATCTGTCGACGCAGATGGCGGCGCGGCAGGTGATGGTGTTCCACGGCGAGAAGGGTTTCATCGAGGTGTTCTCGCCGTTCAATGCCGGGCTCTACGACCATCACCGCATCGAATTGCACAACCAGAACCACACCGAGGCGCAGGTGTTCCGCTTTCCCGGCACGCAACAGTACCGGCGCGAGGTCGAGACGTTTGCCAGGGCGGCACAGGGCGGCAAGGAGCGTATCTTCACGCTGGAGGAGTCCGTACTCAACCAGAAGGTCATCGACGCCATCTTCCGCGCCGGTGCCAAGGAAGACTGGGAGGCCGTCTGATACACCAATCTTAGCCGGTAATTTCATGGGAGAAGGGCATTGTGCATGCGGACGCTCCTTTCCTATTGGACTGACGATCTCACGCGCCTCTGAGCGTCAGGTGCAAGGTCTCGGCGAAGCGATCGGGATAGGGCGCAAAGCCCATATGGTCGCCGGGGAAGGCGGCGCGCTTGCTGCCGAGCCTGTCGGCCAGCGCCTTGCCCATGCCGTCGATCGGCTGGCCGATGGACTCTTCGCCGATGCCGACCACGACCGGGCGGCCGCGCAGCGCCTCGATATCAGGACGGTAGAGCGACAGCGGCATGACGCCATGCGCCAGCCAGTATTCGAAATGCCGCTGACCCTGGCAAAGGTCTCGGCCTCCTCGGGCGACGGTTCGAACGAAGGCGGTCCGTCCTGCGGCCCGGCTTCATCCTGACCCGGCCCTTCCGACAGGCTGTTCTCGCTGAAGAATTTCTGCATCGCCGCCTCGACACCCTGGCTGCGATAGGTGTCGTGCAGGTCGCGCATGCCGGCCAGTGACGGCGACGGGTCGTGGAGCAGCATCATGCTGGGCGGCTCATGCGCCACCAGTGCACGAACCCGGCCGGGATGGCGGGCGGCGAGGTTGAGCCCGATCTGGGCGCCGCCGCTGGTGCCGAACACATAGGCCGGTCCGGCGCCAAGCGCCTCGATCAATCGCGCGGCATCGTCGCCATGGACATCGAGGTCCTGCTCTTGCGGCTCTCCGTCGAAGGTGCTGCGCGAATTGCCGCGCGGATCATAGGCGACCACCGTGTAGCGGTCGGCGAGGTGGCCCGCGACATCGGCGAAGACGCCGGCGTCCTGCGGTCCGCCGGGGATTATCAACAGTACGGGGCCGGAACCGCGCATCTCATAATAGAGGCTGGCGCCCGGTACTTTCAGCGTCGACGTTTGGGGGGTCATGTCCATCTCTCCTGTTGTTCTCATGTCAAAGTTCGGCTTTGCGCCGGGTCCGATCATTTGCCGGTCACAACCATGCGGTTGCCCTCGCTGTCGCGGAATTCGGCGACCGTGCGGCCCCGCTGCCAAGGCGCTTCCTGCGGCTCGGTGATGATTTCGACGCCGCGCGCCTTCAGGCCCGCGACCGTTGCCTCGACATCGCCATCAACGAGCACCAGCACGGGCTCAGTGCCCGGCGTGTCATCGGGGCGTTTGACGAAATGCAAATTGGTGACGGCGCCGGGAAATGTCAGCTCGATCCAGCGCCAGCCGCTGTCGCCCATCAGCTGGTCCTCCGCCACCTGGCAAGCAAGATGTCCGGTGTAGAAGGCCTTGGCGCGGTCCTGGTCGAACACCGGCAATTCGGCAAACTGGATGTGCATGATGGGTCTCTCCTGCTCCTGGACGGCTGCCGCGCAGCCGTCGACGGGAAAGACGATCCGGACGATCGAAAAGATTCGCCGGGCGACGAATCTTTTCGAGGCCGCGAAACGTCTTCTCCGTGCAGAGTTGAAAATAGGAGACGACAATGGGCTACAATCTCATCCGCTACGGCGTGAAGGACGAAAGCATCGCCGAGAACCGTATGCTGGTTGCACAGGTGTTCGAGGCACTCGACGACACGAAGCCGCAATCCGTGCGCTACCTCGTCCTGGAACTGGAGAATGGCGAGTTCATCCATCTTGTCAGCCAGGATGGCGACGGCCTGACGGGGCTCGCAGCCTTCAAGGCCTTCAGCGCCGATCATGCCGGACGCCGCTCGACGCCGCTTGCCAGATCGCCGGCAAAGATCGTCGGCAATTATCGTATGCTGGCCGGCGAGGTCGTGCCGGCTTGAATGCAAAGACCGGCATTTTGGGAACGGACAGGATGAACACAGCAAAACTCGACCGCGTTGCCCTGGAGGCGATGCTCGGCTCCTTGCGACCGAAGCTGCACCGCTACTGCGCCCGCATGGCCGGCTCGGTGATCGATGGCGAGGACATCGTCCAGGAGACACTGATCAAGGCACTGCAGGCCATCGACGGCGACGCCGCGGTCGAGCGTCCGGAGCAATGGCTGTTCCGCATAGCCCACAATGCCGCGCAGGATCATCTGCGCCGGCGCCAGCGGGAGCAGGCGCGCATGAGCGAGACCGACATGACGACGATCGAAGACCCCTCCGCAAGCGCCGATGCGAGGCTCGCCACCGCCGCCAGCCTGCGAAGCTTCATGCAGCTGGCAACAGTGCAGCGCAGCGCCGTGATCCTTGTCGACGTGCTTGGCCTCAGCCTGCACGAAACCTGCGAAGTGTCCGGCGCGACGCTGGCCGCGACCAAGGCAGCGCTGCATCGCGGGCGGTCGCAGCTGCGCCTGCTGGCGTCACAGGACGAGCAGGCGCCTGCCCCAAAACTCGACGCCGGTGACGAGCGGCGCCTGCGCCGCTATGTCGACCTGTTCAACGCGCGCGACTTCGACGCCGTGCGCGCGTTGATCGCCGAGGACATCCAGCTTGAAGTCGTCAATCGCACCCGCATGCGCGGCAAGGCGCAGGTTTCCAACTATTTCGGCAATTACGACCGTGTCCAGGATTGGGCGCTGTCGCTCGGCTTCGTCGACGGCAGGCCGGCCATCCTGATCCGCAGCCCGCAAGCGGGAGATGACGCCGTGCGCGGCTTCATGCTGGTCGAATGGCAGGATGGAAAGGTCAGCCATATCCGCGATTTCCGCTACGCGCCCTATTGCCTTGCCGATGCGGACATCCGCTTCATCGACGAGTAAGCATCGGCCAGAGAGCGCGGGCTTCGCGCCTCAGGCGAGGCTTTGCAAATTGGCGTCCTGCAGCTTGGAGCCGGCGAGCAAGGCCTCGAGCACCTGCTTCTTGAGCGACAGGCACTGCGAACGGGCAAGCTTTGCGATGGCCGAGACTTCGGCCAGTTCGCAGGCAAGCACCAACTCCTTCTGCTGGCCGATGATCGCTTGCGTGAAGTCGCGCGATTTGAAGCCGAGATGGAGGACACGCTCCGACTGGTCGAGCGTTTGGTCGAGCAGGCGAACTAGGCGCAGATTGCCGGAGAGTTCAGCCAGGGCCAGGCGAAAGGCGCGGTCGGCCGCTAGAAAGGCGACATGGCTGCGCAGCGTCTCCGGCTTCAGCACCTTCTGCGCCGCCAGCCTGATGTCGTCGAGCCCGCGTTCGGTGAGGTTTGCCGCGGCCACCCGGAACACTTCCGGTTCGATCAGGCTGCGGAGGTCGAAGATCTCGTTGACGTCGCGCAGGCTAAGCGGTGCAATGACATAACCGCGGCGCGGCTCGCTCTTGATCAGCCCTTCCTGCGTGAGGCGGGCCAAAGCCGAGCGGATCGTCGCCTTCCTGATCTGGTAGCGGTCGCCGATCTGCTTTTCGGTCAGGCTTTCGCCGGGTTGCAGGACGCAGGCGACGATGTCGCTCTTCAGCTGCTCATAAGCTTCCTCGCTGCGCAATATGTCGGCGGTCGACGGCGCCTTGACGGCGGACGGTGACACTGATTTCGGAAGAGCCATATCTGCCTGCCCGTTTGGTCTGCCCGCGTGGTCTGACCGCGTAGTCTGCTTGCCCGTTTCGACCATCCGGTTGACGGGTCTGCCGGCATTCGCTAGCCTGAGCATCTCAGTTGTATTGGCTGAGCTTCCCAATGGAGATGACGAGAAATGTCTCTTGCCGCCAACTCGCCTCTCTACGCCGTAACCGCCGATATCGTCAACGCAGCCAAAGGTGCTCATGCCTTCGAACGGGTCAAGGCGGTGCTGCGCGAACACACCGATCGCTTCCATGCATCAGGCGTGCTCGCGCATGAGGAAGACGACGATGAGGTGCTGCTGCATGCCAGCCCTGACTTGACCATCTACCACATCACGCTGTCGCCCGGCCTGCAGTACCCGCCGCACAACCATCTGATGGATGCGCTGATCGGCATCTACAAGGGCAGCGAGACCAACTTCATCTATCCCGTCGACGGCAGCGAGATCGATGCGCCGGAACGCCACGACATCGCGGCGCCCGCGGTGGTGCACATGACCCCTGATACCGTGCACGCGGTGGCCAACACCGGCATCGCCCGCTCAGGCGCGCTGCATGTCTATCTCGGCAATCTGACCGAGACCCACCGCCACATGTGGAGCCCGGGCAGCACCCACGCCGAGCCGTTTGACAATGAGCGGTATCTGGCTGGAGCGAGGCCTATTGGGCCCTGATCCGGGAAAGGCGGAAGAAAAGTGAGCGTGCTGCGCGGCGGCGTGAATGAGCATTCAGCGTCGCTGCGCCCAGATAACGGTCGCCGCGTACTCTCCCGTTTCAAGAACATCGCAGCGCGTTTATAGCGCAGTCAGGCTGACGACTGGGGTAATAAATGAAGAAGCCCGGAATAGGCGGCGTCCAGTTCTCCAGCACTCGGATGAGGCGGTGCTCGGCAACGTGTTCCGCGACCTGCTCTTCATATGCGAGCCCAAGACCGGCTAGCGGATCGCAGGAAATCGCAGATTCGGCGGAAATGGCGCGCCCGAAGAGATTCGAACTCCTGACCCCCAGATTCGTAGTCTGGTGCTCTATCCAGCTGAGCTACGGGCGCGCAACAGGCCATGCTTTACATAGCCCCGCTAACCGATCCTGACGACCGGCCGCGACAAGACGTGTTCCCTAGCGACTGAATTTCCGAAAAGCAAGCCAATCCGGCAAAAGTTTTGTCGCAGCTGCTTTCGACGGTGCCGATCAAAGGGGTGCTGAGATTCAGCTCAGTCCGGCTTCGGCTGAATATCAATACAGCTCAGGCAGGGCGGCGCAGGCCGTTGCGGGCCTGGTCGAGGCGGACCGGCTGGTCGGGGATGGTGACGGCGAAGGTGGTGCGGCCGCCGATCGATTCGACCAGTTCCACCGTGCCGCCATGGGCGCGGATCAGCTCGTGCGCGATGGCCAGGCCAAGGCCGGTGCCGCCGCTGCGGGCCGAGCCTCGAAACGCCGCGAACAGGTTTTCTCGCGCCTTCGCCGGCAGGCCGGGACCGGTGTCGGTGACAATGATGCGGCTTACGCTGCCTATGCGCTCGGCCGATACGGCGAGCCGGCGCACCAGCGCGCTCTCGGCGTCGGCCGCCATCGCCTGCACCGCGTTTCGGCACAGATTGGTGAGCACGCGAAACAGCTGGTCGGAATCGGCATCGACCTCGAAGGCGAGCTCGACGGCATTGACGAATTCGATGCCGTCCTCGATGTCGAGCAGGCCGTGGACGTCGTCGACCAGCTGGCGCAGCCGCAAGCGGCGGCGTGAGGGCGCCGGCTCCTGTGTGCGGCCATAGTGGAGCACACCTTCGGAATAGGAGACGGCTCGGTCGAGCGCGCGCAACAGCTTTGGCGCGAAGGCCTGCACCGTCGGGTCCTTGACCAGGCGCAAGCGGTCCGACATCAGCTGCGCCGAGGCCAGGATGTTGCGCATGTCGTGGTTGATCTTGGAGACGGCGAGGCCAAGATCGGCAAGGTGCTTCTGCTCCGACAGCATCTTTTGCAGCCGTTCCTGCATCTGCGACAGTTCGCGCTCGGCAACGCCGATCTCGTCGGCGCGGGCGGCCGGGTGGATGATGCGCCCTGGATCGTCGGGCGCCTCGGAGAAGGACAGCATCGAGCGCGTCATGGTGCGGATCGGGCCGATCATGATCAGGTCAATCGCGGCATAGACCAGCATTGCGGTGAACAACGAGATCAGCAGCGAGACGAAGGCGACGTTGCGCGAATAGCGCAGCATGGCGTTGCGCAGGGAATAGTCGGGCATGATCAGCTCGAATTCCTTGTCGCTGTCGCCGACCGGGCCGAACACCCTGAGCATGCGCTTGCCGCCGAAGAACAGCGTATCCAGCGCCCCGGTCATGCCCTTGATCATGCCGACATTGGCGATGTCGATATGCTCGTCGACCTGCGGCGGCATCTCGGCCACCACCAGCAGGCGCGACACGCCGCCGTCGCGCACCGCGATCGCCTTGGCGCCGATTGCCATCAGCACGTCGTTCTGGGCGGCGCGGGAGAGCGAATTGGGCTCGCCCTGCACCAGCACGATCGACACCGCGGCAGCGGTGCTTAGCCGCTCCTTCAGCCAGGCCAGGCGGTAGCTGGCGATCCAGGGCAGGAAAATGAGGACTTCGGCCAGGAGCACGAAGACAATGGTGAGCAAGAGCAGCTTGGTCGACAGGCCGCGCGCCAAGGGCACTGAACGATTGGGCACCGAACGGCTCGCAACCGGGCGAACGGTCGCCGGGCTGGCATCGGCTGTCGCCGGGCCGCTCCCTTCATCCGCTGATGCAACTTCGCTCATTAAGGCCTGTCTTCACAAACGCTTGATCGGTTGAGATTAGGTGATTGCGGCTTTTTTGCCAATTTCATCCTTCGTTGGACGATGGTGCCAGCAATAAAAGACCGCCTCGAACTGGGTGTTCGCGCTGCGACGAACTGACGTTCGCGATGCGACGAACTCATAGTTCGCGCTGCGACGAACTGGCGTTCGCGCTGGATTGACTCCCAAAACCCTTCTTTCTATAAGCCGCTCACGCTCGGGCCATTCGTCCCGGCGCGGTTTCGATCGCGCCAATGCCGGCCCGGCAAAGCTCCTGTTACACTGTGACAGAATCAAGAAGGGCCGCACCCCGCGGTATTAAAACAAATGAAGCGTACCTACCAACCGTCCAAACTCGTCCGCAAACGCCGGCACGGTTTCCGTGCTCGCATGGCCACCAAGGGTGGTCGCGGCGTCGTCGCAGCTCGCCGCAACCGCGGCCGCAAGCGGCTCAGCGCCTGAACGGAAGACGAGATCGTTGCCCGCAACCGGCAAGCCAGTGGGACCAAACCCCAAGCGGCTTCTGAAACGTGCGGAATTCCTGGCCGTCCGCCGCGGTGAAAAGCGGCGCGGGCGGCTTTTTCTCGTTGAAGTTCTCGACCGCAAAGACGGTCTGCCGCCGCGCGTCGGCTTCACCGTCACCAAGAAGGTCGGCAATGCGGTTGTCCGCAACCGCGTCAGGCGGCGGCTGAAAGAAGCCGTGCGCACCCATGCCGCAAGTGACATGGCGCCCGGCAATGACTATGTCATCGTCGGGCGTGAAGACGTGCTCACCATTCCGTTCGGCCAGTTGAAGGCCGAACTCTCCCGCCGTCTCAGCGGAACACGATAGGCCAAGGGCTTTCGATGGAAAACAACCGGAACTTCTACATCACCATCGTCTTGTCGGTGCTGATCCTCGGGCTGTGGCAATATTTCTATGTGCTGCCGCGCAGCGAACAGCAGCGCGAGGCGGCCCGCATCGAAGAGCAGCGGGCGGCGGAGCAGAAGAAGGCGGCCGAGGCCGCCAACCCCGGCGGCACGCCGGCGCCCGCAGCGCCCGGCGCCATTCCAAACGCGCCCGGCACCTATGTCACGACGCCGGAAGGCCGCGCGCAGGAAGTGGCCAAGACGGCCCGCGTCAACATCGACACGCCGAGCCTGTCGGGCTCGATCAACCTCACCGGCGCCCGCCTCGACGACCTAAAGCTCAAGCACTATACCGAGACGGTCGACAAGACATCGCCGCAGATCCAGCTGCTCAATCCGCAGGCGCTGCCCACCGGCTATTATGCCGAGATCGGCTTTGTCGGCAGCGACACGACCGGCACGGTGCCGGGCCCGGAAACGGTCTGGAGCGTCGACGGCAATGCGACGCTGACGCCGGCGACGCCAGTGACGCTGACCTTCACCAACGACAAGGGCCTGACCTTCAAGCGCACGATCTCCGTCGACGGCGACTACATGTTCACCGTTTCCGATGCGGTGCAGAATTCAGGCTCGACCCCCGTCACGCTGTCCAATTACGGCCGCGTCATCCGTTTCGACAAGCCGGCCGTCGCCAGCTCCTATGTGCTGCATGAAGGCCTGATCGGCGTCACGGGAACCGAAGGCCTGCAGGAGCACAAATACGCCGACATCGAGAAGAACAAGCTCTATACGCCGAGCAAATCGACCGATGGCTGGCTTGGCATCACCGACAAATATTGGGCGGTCACCCTGGTGCCGACCGAGAAGCAGCCCTTCCAGCCGCACTATGCCTATTACGACAATGGCCGCCCGCGCTACCAGTCGGACTTCCTCACCGACCCGATCACCATTGCCGCCGGGCAGTCGGCGACGGTCGAGACCGAGATCTTCGCCGGCGCCAAGGAAGTCAACAAGATCAACGCCTACGCCCAGGATCGCCAGATCAGGCTGTTCGACCGGCTGATCGATTGGGGGTGGTTCATCTGGATCACCAAGCCGATGTTCTACCTGATCGACACGCTGTACAAATTCTTCGGCAATTTCGGTCTGGCCATCCTTGCCACCACCGTCGTCGTCAAAACCCTCTTCTTCCCGCTCGCCAACAAATCCTATGCGTCGATGGCGAACATGAAGAAGGTGCAGCCCAAGATGCTCGAGATCCGCGAGAAATACGCGGACGACAAGATGAAGCAGCAACAGGCGATGATGGAGCTGTACAAGACCGAGAAGATCAATCCGCTCGCCGGCTGCTGGCCGGTGGCACTGCAGATCCCGGTGTTCTTCTCGCTCTACAAGGTGCTCTACATCACCATCGAGATGCGGCACGCGCCGTTCTTCGGCTGGATCCAGGATTTGGCCGCGCCCGATCCGACCTCGGTCTTCAACCTGTTCGGCCTGCTGCCCTTCGCGCCACCGGCATTCCTGCCGCATATGGGCGCCTGGGCGGTGGTCATGGGCATCACCATGTTCCTGCAGATGCGCATGAACCCGACGCCGCCGGATCCGACGCAAGCGCAGATCTTCACCTGGATGCCGGTGATCTTCACCTTCATGATGGGCAGCTTCCCGGCCGGCCTCGTCATCTACTGGGCCTGGAACAACACGCTGTCGATCCTGCAGCAGGGCGTGATCATGAAGCGCCAGGGCGCCAAGATCGAATTGTGGGACAATCTGACGGCATTGTTCCGAAAGAAACCCTCGCCGGCTGAATAGAAGGCGCTATTCCGGCAATCAAAGCCCCGGCTCGTCCGGGGTTTTTGTGGACGAGGCGCGCATCACGTTCCCGTGAGGCGCGAAACTTGCGGCGTGCAACCGGCGTGGCTGCTGCTTGTACCGCCAAGGCCGATCAACACCGATCAGCCCTAATCCGAAGACCGCTGTTTTTGATCCGTGACCCCGTCATGTCCATCGCGGGGATGCGGCTCGTGGGATGGGCATTCGCCTTTAAGTATCTGTTATTATTATTGTTTTTACTCTGCATCGAAACTTTCCCGCAATCGCCGCGTAACTCTTCCCGACAATCGAATCAACAATTGTCGCACCAGAAGGGTTCTCCAATGGCAAAGTCCATCCTCAAGGCATTATGCTTTTCCGCCGGCCTGGCTCTATCGGGCCTCGCAGCGACGACGGCCTATACGCTCGCCAATCCCGCCGTTGGCGGCGCTGCGATGCTGACCTCCAAGAACATCGTCGAGAACGCCCTCAACTCGCCGATCCACAAGACGCTGGTTGCCGCCGTCAAGGCCGCCGGCCTGGTCGACACGCTGGAAAGCGCGGGACCCTTCACGGTGTTTGCGCCGACCGATTCCGCCTTCAAGAAACTGCCGGCCGGCACCGTCGCCACGCTGGTGAAGCCCGAAAACAAGGACAAGCTGACCAAGATCCTGACCGCCCATGTCGTGGCCGGAAAGATCTCGGCCAAGGAGATGATGACCAAGGCCAAGGCGATGGGCGGCAAGTATGAGATGAAGACCGTTAGCGGCGACACGCTGATCGCCGAGGTCAAGGGCGGCTCGCTCTACATCGTCGACGAGTCCGGCGGCGCCGCCAAGGTGAGGGTCGCCGACGTCAACCAGTCGAACGGCGTCATCCACGTCGTCAACAAGGTGCTGTTGCCGAAGTAACGGCTTTACGCAACAGGGAATGACGGCGGGCTGCGACGGGCTTTCTCGGTCTGCCTTCCCCACCTCACGAGGAGGTGCCATTCTTTTGAAGCCGTCTTCGACACCACCGGGGTCCTGCTTGTCCTTCGCAGGGCCCCGTTCTTTTGGGTTTCAGGGCGCCTTAGCCGACGGCGGCGGTCGACCTGATCGTGATCTGCCGCGGCACGAACTGAACATCGAAGCCCAGCAGGGCTCGCTCATCGGGCGATTGGTGCTATAGGGCGGATCACGCCATCTAGAATGGCGGCTTTAATTTGCGCCACTCTCGACGGATCTCGCCATGGACGGACCCAACCCAGACATCAAACACCCGATCCCGATGCACACCCGCGTCGGCTTCCTCAAGCCCCTGGTCACCGCGCCGAGTATCGAGATCGGCGAGTTCACCTACTATGACGATCCTGACGGACCGGACAAATTCGCCGAGCGATGCGTGCTGCATCATTATCCCTTCATCGGCGACAAGCTGATCATCGGCAAGTTCTGCGCCATCGCCGAGGGCGCGCGCTTCATCATGAACGGCGCCAACCATGCCATGTCCGGCTTTTCCACCTATCCGTTCAACATTTTCGGCCATGGCTGGGAGCAAGGCTTCGACCCGAAGACGTGGTCGCAGGAACTGCGCGGCGATACGGTGGTCGGCAATGATGTATGGATCGGCATGGATGCGGTGATCATGCCCGGCGTGTCGGTCGGCAATGGCGCCATCGTGGCGGCGAAATCGGTGGTGACGCATGACGTGCCGGCCTATGCGATCGTCGCCGGCAATGCGGCAAAGGTGGTGAAGATGCGTTTCGACGACAGGACGGTCAGGCGGCTGCTTTCCGTGGCGTGGTGGAACTGGCCGGTGGACAAGATCGGCCGCAACCTCAACGCCATTCGGGGCGCCGATATTTCCAGGCTGGAGGCAGCGATTTGAACGCGCTGGGCAACACCGTCATCGGCACCGACCTGTTCACCAAGGGGTGGATCTTCATCCGCGGCGTGCCGGCGATGAAGTTCCTGCCGCCGGAGGGGCCGCCTGAGATCGCCTTTGCCGGCCGCTCCAATGTCGGCAAGTCGTCGCTGATCAATGCGCTCGTCGGCCATAACGGGCTGGCGCGCACCTCCAACACGCCGGGCCGCACGCAGGAGCTCAACTATTTCGTGCCGGGCGGGTTTTCCGGCGAAGGCACCGACCTGCCGCCAATGGCGCTGGTCGACATGCCGGGCTACGGCTATGCCAGCGCGCCGAAGGAAAAGGTGGACGACTGGACCAAGCTGGTCTTCGACTATCTCAAGGGCCGCGTGACGCTGAAGCGGGTCTATGTGCTAATCGATTCCCGGCATGGCATCAAATCCAAGGACGACGAGGTGCTGTCGCTGCTCGACAAGGCGGCGGTGTCCTACCAGATCGTGCTGACCAAGACCGACAAGATCAAGGCCGCCGGCGTGCCGCGGCTGGTCGAAGAGACATTACTGAAGATCAAGAAGCGACCGGCGGCGTTTCCGTTCGTGCTCGCCACGTCGTCGGAAAAGGGCGAGGGTCTGGACGAACTGCGCGCGGCGATCGTGCTGGCGGCCAATGGCGGTTAAAAGCAACTCCGGGAAAAGTGTGAAGCGGTTTTCCGTCCGGAGTTGCGAAAAAAGACCTTTGGCTAACTAGGCCTTTGCCTTGGACTTCGCCTCGAGCGCGATCATCTGATGGCTTTCTTCCTCGGCAAGCTTTTCGGTGCCGTAGGACTTCAGGAACAGGCTGACGCCCGACCGCACGATGTGGTCGATTTCATCCTGGCTCGGCGCCTTGGTGCGGTAGGCGAAGATGCACTGGCGAAACAGGCCGGCGAGGCACAGTTCGGTGAATTGATAGGCGGCAAGATCGACATCATCGATCTTGAGCAGGCCGCGTTCGATGGCTGCATTGAGGAACTTGACCACCTTGTCGTGGCCGCGTTTGGGGCCGCGTTCGTAAAACCGCGCGCCCATGTCCGGTATCCTGTCGGAGGCGCCGATCACGGTGCGTTGCGCCTGGATGACCTTGGCCGAGGTGATCTTCATCGACAGCACCTTGCCGAATTTCACCAGCGTCTGGCGCAGATCGTCGGCGCGGTCGAGCATGTCGTACATGTTCTTGAAGATGGTGCCGCGCTCTTCCTCGATCAGCGCCTCGAACAGCTCTTCCTTGTTGGCGAAGTAGACATAGATCGTGCCCTTGGAGACGCCAGCCTCGCGGGTAATGTCGTTCATCGACGCCGCTTCGAAGCCCTTGTCGATGAACACGCGCCGCGCGCCCTCGATGATCTGGCTGCGCTTGACCGGATCCTGGCCCGCCGCCGGGCGGCCGCGACGCGCACTATCCAGCACATCGCACGGATCATTTTCGACGTCGGGTAACGTGTCGGCCATTAAAGTCACACCTCGCGAAATAATTCGAACCGAGCGGTTCGATTGCTCTTGATATGGGCCTGCTTTAGCGCTATGTCAACGTTCGCATCGAACCGAACGGTTCAGTATAACACATTTTCCTTATGTAGCTACGGTAGCGAGATATCATGTCCTCGAACACGCCAACCACCGCCGAAGTCCGCCCCTTTCCCAACGCCAAGGTCTCGCCGGTTATCGAAGCGCCGGAAGCGCCCATCAAGCCTGCCGCCGAAGTTTTGGCCGAGGTGCCGGCCAAGAAGAAGCGGTCGGCTCGCTCGTTCATGCTGCCGATCATCGGCCTCGCTCTGCTCAGCGCCGGCGCCTGGTATGGCTATAATTACTGGACCGACGGCCGGTTCCTGATCTCGACCGACGATGCCTATGTCCAGGCCGACATGTCGTTCGTCTCGCCGAAGATTTCCGGCTATGTCGATCAAGTCAAGGTCTCGGAGAACCAGCAGGTCAAGGCCGGCGATCCGCTGCTGACGATCGACGACGGCGACTACAGAATAGCCGTTGCCCAGGCGGAGGCGCAGATCGCCACGCTGGCCAAGACGCTCGACCGTATCGACGCGCAGACCAAGGCGGCGCAAGCTTCGCTGCAACAGGCGCAGGCGCAGAAGGTCGCCGACCAGGCGGCAGCCGACAACGCCGCTCGCGCCCAGCAGCGCGCCGCGCAACTGGTCAAGACGCATGTCGGCACACAGGCGCAACTGGACGATGCCCAGACCGCTCTCGACCAGGCCAATGCAGCCCTCGTCGGCGCCGACGCGCAGATTGCAGCCGCACAGGCCAATATCGGCGTGTTCGAAGCGCAGCGCGCCGAATCGGCCAGCACGCTGGCTTCGCTGCGGCTGAACCGCGACAAGGCCGCGCGCGATCTGTCCTTCACCGTGCTCAAGGCGCCTTATGACGGCGTCGTCGGCAACCGCTCGGTCGAGCAGGGCGACCTCGTCAGCCCCGGCCAGAAGCTCGCCGTCGTGGTGCCGCTGGACAAGCTCTACATCGTTGCCAACTTCAAGGAGACGCAGCTGGCCAAGCTGGTGCCCGGCGAGAAGGTGCGGGTCTCGGTGGACGCCACGGACGGCCATGATTTCGAAGGCACGGTGTCGTCGCTGGCGCCGGCTTCGGGTGCGGTGTTCTCGCTGCTGCCGCCGGAAAATGCCACCGGCAACTTCACCAAGGTGGTGCAGCGCATCCCGGTTCGCATCGACGTGCCGGCCGATGTGCTGAAGGCCGGCAGGCTGCGCGCCGGCCTGAGCGTCGTCGTCGCCGTCGACAGCCGCACGGCTCCGGCCGCGGCGAACTGAGCGGCCGCAAGGGGATAACGCCATGGCAACCGCAACCATAACAGCAGGAGCGGCCCCTGCCATGCCGGCGGTACCGACGACCATCTCGACGCGCCGCCTCATCGCCTTCCTGGCGATGGTGTTCGGCATGTTCATGGCGATCCTCGACATCCAGATCGTCTCAGCCTCGCTGGCCGAGATCCAGGCCGGCCTCAGCGCCAGTTCCGATGAAATCCCATGGGTGCAGACCGCCTATCTGATCGCCGAAGTGGTGATGATCCCGCTGTCGGGCTTCCTCAGCCGGATGCTGTCGACGCGCGTGCTGTTTGCAGGCGCCGCGGCCGGCTTCACGGCGGCCAGCGCGCTGGCCGCGACCGCCACCAACATCGACCAGATGATCGTCTACCGAGCCATCCAGGGCTTTATCGGCGGCGGCATGATCCCGAGCGTTTTCGCCGCCGCCTTCACCATCTTCCCCCCGTCGCGCCGCGCCATGGTGTCGCCGATGATCGGCCTGGTGGCGACGCTGGCGCCGACCATCGGCCCGACCGTCGGCGGCTATATCAGCCATGCCATGTCGTGGCACTGGCTGTTCCTCATCAATGTCATTCCAGGCATTCTGGTGACGGTCACGACCTGGACCCTGATCGATTTCGACAAGCCCAATCTCGGCCTGTTCAGCAAGTTCGACTGGTGGGGCCTTGCCGGCATGGCGGCGTTTCTCGGCTGCATGGAATATGTGCTCGAGGAAGGTCCGAACCATGACTGGCTGCAGGAACAGGCCGTGTTCATGTGCGCCATCATCATGGTTGTCGGTGCGGCGCTGTTCTTCTGGCGTGCCTTCACCGCCGAGGAGCCGATCGTCGATCTCAGGGCCTTCACCAACGTCAATTTCGCCTTCGGTTCGCTGTTCTCCTTCGTTATCGGCATCGGCCTGTACGGTCTGACCTATCTCTACCCGGTGTTCCTCGGACGCATCCGCGGCTACGATTCCTTGATGATCGGCGAAGCCCTGTTCGTCAGCGGCCTGGCGATGTTCGTCACTGCGCCGATTTCCGGCATCCTGTCGAGCAAGATGGATTTGCGCATCATGATGATGATCGGGCTGTTCGGTTTCGCTGCCGGCACATGGTGGATGACGCATCTGACCGCCGACTGGGATTTCTGGGAATTGCTGATCCCGCAGATCCTGCGCGGCAGCTCGATGATGCTGTGCATGGTGCCGATCAACAACATTGCGCTCGGCACCTTGCCGCCGGACCGGCTGAAGAACGCGTCGGGCCTGTTCAACCTGACCCGCAACCTCGGCGGTGCGGTCGGCCTTGCCGTCATCAACACCGTGCTGATCGATCGCAGCGCCTTCCACTACGCCAGGCTGGCCGAGCATGTGGAATGGGGCAGTGCGGCGGCGCAGACCAAGCTGCAGAACATGACGCTCGACTTCCAGCAGACTCCCGGCCTCGACGCCACCAAGGCGGCGATCTCCAAACTGTCGGGCATGGTCCAGCAGCAGGCGTCGCTGCTGTCGTTCATGGACGTGTTCACCATGCTGACCGTGCTGTTCGCGACCATGGCGGTCTTCACCCTGGTCATCGCCAAGCCGGCGCCGCCCGCGGGCAGCGGTGGCGGAGGCCATTGAGCGCGCCGGATCCCCCGCCTGGCGCCCTCATGTGTGACCCCGGAAATCACCCCCGATTTCCGGGGTCACGCTTAAGCATCGATCGTTGTCAAGCTCCTTGGTCGAGGCGGCCCAAACCATTTGGTCAGCGAGTCGGTTAGCCCGGCTGCTTCAGGGCCGCCGACCCAGGCCACATAACCGTCAGGCCGGACCAGCACTGCGCGTGGGGCTTCGACTGCCCCCAGCACCGGAAGCTCCCATGCGCCATCGTAGCTGGCGTCGACCAGCTGAATCCGCTCCACCCACTGGCCGATACCAAAAGCGCCGGGCTCACCAAGATTAAGCAGCAGCGGCCGAGCGTCGTGCAGCAGGGCGAAAACCGGCAGCGGACCGGCAGCGGTGACGAGGTCGAGATCCGGCATGCGACGCCCCAGCAGCGGATGCCCCTCGCCAAGATCGTAGTGGATGTCCAGGCCGGACAACATGCCGGCAAAACGCTTGCGCGGCTCTTCCATGCCGAGAAGTTCCGACACTGTATCGCGCAGCGCCTTGGTGCGCTCGTCTTCGCGACGGAGCACGACCGACGCCATGGTGTTTTTCATCACACGCGCGGCAATCGGGTGGCGCTCTGCCTGGTAGCTGTCGAGCAGGCTTTCGGGCGCAGTTTTCCTGACCACTTGGGCGAGCTTCCAGCCCAGATTGACCGCGTCCTGCACGCCGGTCTGCAGCCCCTGTCCACCGTCCGGTGGATGCACGTGCGCGGCGTCGCCTGCCAGCAGCACCCGCCCCTTGCGGTATGAGGCTGCCTGCCGGGTCATGTCGGTGAAGCGGGCCAGCGATGTTGGATTGTGGACGCCGTAATCGGTGCCGTAGACGGCAATGAGCGCCTCGCTGAGCTCATGCAATGTGGGCACGCCGCCGGCCCCGACCTCGCGTTCGGTCACCAGCACCCGCACCGTACCGTCTTCCAGTCTGCTGAGGCCGTGAATTCCGATGGCATCGCGGTGGATACCCCATTGCGGCTCTTCCGTTACCTCGATCTCGGCGATCAAATTGCTGGTTGTCGGCTCGGAACCGGGGAACTCGATGCCCGCCGCCTTGCGCACGAGGCTTCTGCCGCCGTCGCAGCCGACGAGATAATCGGCACGAAGCGACCCGCCATCGCTCAGCGCGACATCGACGCCGCCGCCATCCTGCACCAAGCCTGTCACCTCGCGGCCACGGTAGAACGTGACGCCAAGCTCCTCGACCCAGTCAGCAAGGATGCGCTCTATGTGCTTTTGCCACAGCGCCAGCCCGTAATTGTGGCGGGTGGGGAAGTCGCTGATATCAAGCGAAACGCCGACGAAGCCTGCGACCTGTGCGGTCTGGCCTTGCGACAGGAACCGATCGGCAATGCCGCGCTGGTCGAAGATCTCGATGGTGCGCGAATGCAGGCCGCCCGAGCGCGCGCCGGCGAGGTCCTGGTTCTCGCGCCGCTCGACGATGGCGACATCGATGCCGGCCAGGGAAAGCTCGCCGGCCAGCATCAACCCGGTCGGGCCGCCGCCGGCGATCACCACGGAATGGGATATTCGCGGCCGGTCCGCATCAACACCGTCGGTCGATTTGGCGGTCGATTTGGGCTCGCCGTCGCGAGCCCGTGCTTCAGTTCGTTGCATAGGTTCTGGCCCTCTCGTTAAGGGCTGCGGAATCTACGCATAAAAAGCCGTCTGCCAATTCTTGAAGTTGACTGTTTTCGCCCCATTTCAAGAGATAGGAGGCGGTCGTCACACCGGCGCCAAATCCCCAATCCCGCTAAAAGACGCCGAACGGTCAGGCAGTGGCCGGCTTGAAGCTGAGCGCCACGCCGTTGATGCAATGGCGCAGGCCGGTCGGCGCCGGGCCATCGTCGAAGACATGGCCGAGATGGCCGCCACAGCGGCGGCAGTGGACCTCGGTACGCGTCATGCCGAGCGAACGGTCCTCGGTCTTGCCGACGGCGTTGGCAATCTCCTGCCAGAAGCTCGGCCAGCCGGTGCCGGATTCGAACTTGGTCTCCGAGGAATAGACCGGCAGGTCGCAGCCGGCGCAGGCGAAAATGCCCTTGCGGTGCTCGTTGAGCAGCGGGCTGGTGCCGGGATATTCGGTGCCTTCCTTGCGCAGCACATTGAAGGCTTCATCCGACAGGATGGCGTGCCACTCGGCGTCGGTCTTGGTGACCTCGAAGGTTTCGGCAGCTCTGGCGGACTGGGTTCCGCCCAAGCGTAGCGTTGCCAAGGCGCCGGCGACGGCCGCAAAGGCGACGCCACTCAAAAGCAAGTCGCGACGGTGCATGACGGAAATCCTCCTGCGGATCATTTTGCCAGATTTGGCCGCCACTGGAAAATCAAAAGCCGGTGACGGTTGCCCTGCAAACCGAACGCTCCAAACCGGCTCCGCGTTTTGTGGCGGACGGCGTGGAGCGCTCGGAAGATTGCGCGGCCCGCGAAGGGGGAGCCGCGCAATCAGAGAGCTTACCGCCTGTTCGTCGGCGGCAGGGGCTTTGTTACATCTTCGGCAGCAGGACCTTGTCGATGACGTGGATGACGCCGTTCGACTGCTCGACATCGGCGATCGTGACATTGGCGACATTGCCGTTCTCGTCGGCTACGGTGACCTTGCCGCCATCGGCCTTGAGCGACAGCTCGCAGCCGCCGACCGTCTTGACCTTGTGGGTGCCGCCATCGGCCTTGGCCATCGAGGCGACATCGGCGCCCATCGCCTTGGCGCCGATGACATGGCAGGTCAGGATCTTGGTGAGCTTGTCCTTGTTCTCGGGCTTGAGCAGCGACTCGACCGTGCCAGCCGGAAGCGCGGCGAAGGCCTCATTGGTCGGCGCGAAGACGGTGAACGGGCCGGCGCCCTGCAGCGTCTCGATCAGGCCGGCAGCCTTGACGGCGGCGACCAGTGTCGTGTGATCCTTCGAATTGACGGCGTTCTCGACGATGTTCTTGTTGGCGTACATGGCGGCGCCGCCAACCATCGGATTCTCGGCATAGGCGATTGTGGCGAGGGCGGAGACGGCAATGGTACCGGCGAGCAAAAGGGTGGCGATTCTACGCATAGTGTTCGAACTCCTCGGGGTTATTGTTTCCTCTTTCGGAACAGAGGAGATACGAAATAGAACTGCCTGAGTTTCCGCGCGCCGGGAAAAATTTCCTTTATTTTGTCGGCGAATTAATCTCCCAGATCGAACCTCTAATCTCCAGCAGCGTATCCAAAACGAAAACAGCGGAAGATGTACTTCCGCTGTCTTCATTGTCACGTCATGGTTTTACGATCTATCAGATGCCCTTCAGGTCGCCCGCGGCAACGACCGGTCCGGTCGGCTGTCCCGTCGTCGAACCGCCCGTCGGCTCGACGCTGACAGCAAGCACGGCGCCTTGCGCCAGCTTCTGCTGCACGGCCGGGGTAACCGGGATATGGGCGACCTGGCCGGCGGGGATGACGCCCATCGAGACCGGCGCATTCTTGCCTTCGATCATCCACAGTTCGAAGTCCTTGCCGGCGGCGCGTTCGCCCGAAACCAGCGACAGGCCGACATCGCGGCGGGAAGCGTCGTAGACGACAAGGTATTTGACATCGCTGCCTTCGGCAGCCAGCGAGGCGACGAGGCGCTCCTGCGGCACGACGACCGGCGACCTGACGTAAGGCACGGCGACATAGAGCACCAGGGCCGCGAGAGCCGCTGCGGTGAGGCCGCGCCAGAAGCTAAGGCTGGACCACAGGCTGCCGCTCGGGGCCGTCGTCGACGCCGCGGTGGAGGAGAACAGCCGGCGATCGATAGCCGGCTTGATGGTGGCCGGCGGCTGTACCTCAGCATAAGCGGCAGCCATCGGCGAGAGGTTTACTTCCCAGGAATCGACGAGACGGGCAAAGCCGGTCTCCGCGTCGATGCGTCCGGAGGCTATCTGGCGCTCATCCGCCGGCAGCACGCCGAGAACGTATTCGGCTGCGAGCAGGTCGTCGCCTCCACGTTCCGGTCCATTTTCTTCTGCCAGGGTCATCTTTCCAGACATTCTCTAAGTTTCAACAGGCTGCGGCGCAGCCATGTCCGCATCGTGTTGAGCGGAACCTTGTGACGTTCCGCGAGCTCGGCGTAACTTTCGCCGTTCAAATAAGCACCCCGAACGGCTTGCGCCCGGTCTTGTTCCAACTCTTCAAGGCACTGATAGATGCGCTCGGATTCACCGCCCGCAACAACCATAGCCTCTGGCCCCGGACCGGGGTCAGCCACGTCGAGCGCGGCATCGATATCGGCAGCGGGCTTGCGTCGCGACCGGATGCGATCAATCGCATGATTGCGTGCTATGGCCACCAGCCAGGAGATTGGGCTTAGATCGGAAACAGCGAAACGGTCCGCCTTCGTCCACACTTTGACGAAGACCTCTTGCAGCGCTTCTTCCGCATCTCCGCGATCCTTCAATACACGAAGGCACACGCCGAAAAGTTTCGCACTGGTTTGCCGGTAAAGCAGATCGAACGCAGTCCGATCCTTCATCGAGGTCCGGACAATCAGGGTGGAGATATCCTGCGGCGTCATACGGACAAGCTAAGCGATCACGATTTATTTGCAAAGGCAGAAATCTTGTTGTCCACGCAATCGATGTCCGCGCCCGATCGCCAGTAATCGCCGGTCGGTTGCCAAGGAAATCGGCTGTCGTTAGCCTCCCGCAGATAGGGGAACAGCAATGTCGGCCGAACGGATGCTGTGGGAGAACGATGCGACCGGCTTGGCAGAGCTGTTGCACAGAGGCGAGATCTCGCCGCCAGACCTTGTCGATGCTGCGATCGCGCGCGCCGAGGCAACCCGATCATTGCGCATCCGCCGCTTGCCTGAGGCGCCATGGACCCGAAGGGGGCCGACGAGCTCATCGAAAACCTGCTCGACAAATTGCATTTGACCCGTCTCTTGGAGATCAGATCCTTGTTTGGGCAATTGATGGACAAGAGCCTGTGGTTCACCACTGGCCGGCGATCCAGAATGTCAGCGGCCAGCCGTCGATCGCGCTGCCGGTCCATGTCACCGATGCCGGCCTGCCGCTCGGCATCCAGGCCGTCGGCCGCCCCGGCGACGAGCAGGACGCTTTTGTCGCTTGCTGCGCAGATGGAGAAGGTTTCCGGGTGGCTGACGCGGCGGGCGCCGCTCAAGGTGCCGGCCTGATCCGGCAGATTTCATCATCGTGATAGCAAAGCTGTTTGCGGCCTGGGCCAATTCCCGCTAAGACGCCGCCGTCCTTACCCACATCCAGGGAACCATGCCGATGACGGAGATCACCGCCACCGCCGAAATGCAGGCCGCCCTGCTCTCGCGGGCCCTGCCCTATATGCAGCGCTACGAGCACAAGACGGTGGTGGTGAAATATGGCGGTCATGCCATGGGCGATATCGAGCTCGGCAAGGCTTTCGCCCGTGACATCGCGCTGCTGAAGCAGTCCGGCGTCAACCCGATCGTCGTCCATGGCGGCGGGCCGCAGATCGGCGCCATGCTGGCCAAGATGGGCATCGAATCCAAGTTCGAAGGCGGACTGCGCGTCACGGATCAGAAGACGGTCGAAATCGTCGAGATGGTGCTGGCCGGTTCGATCAACAAGGAGATCGTCGCGCTGATCAACGCCGAGGGCGAATGGGCGATCGGCCTGTGCGGCAAGGACGGCAACATGGTGTTCGCCGAAAAGGCGCGCAAGACCATGATCGACCCGGATTCCAACATCGAGCGTGTGCTCGATCTCGGTTTCGTCGGCGAACCGGTCGAAGTCGACCGCACCCTGCTCGACCTGCTGGCGCGCTCCGAAATGATCCCGGTGCTGGCGCCGGTGGCGCCCGGCCGCGATGGCCATACCTACAACATCAATGCCGACACCTTCGCCGGCGCCATCGCCGGCGCCTGCCAGGCGACGCGCCTTTTGTTCCTGACCGACGTGCCCGGCGTGCTCGACAAGAACAAGAAGCTGATCGACGAGCTGACGGTGGCCGAAGCCAAGGCGCTGATCAAGGACGGCACGGTGTCGGGCGGCATGATCCCCAAAGTCGAGACCTGCATCGAGGCGATCGAGCGCGGCGTCGAAGGCGTCGTCATCCTCAACGGCAAGACGCCGCATGCGGTGCTTCTGGAACTGTTCACCGAACACGGCGCCGGCACGCTAATCGTGCCCTGATCGGCAACTGGCTTGGCGGCCAGTTGGTCGGCTGGCCAGCCCTTAGGCAGGCTGGGGCAGGCGCGCGATGACCTTTATCTCGAAGTCGAAGCCGGCTAACCAGTTGACGCCGACCGCCGTCCAATTGGTGTAGGGCGGTTCACCGAACACCTTCAGCCGAACGGCATCGATCACGGGCCATTGCGTTGCCGGATCGGTGTGGAAGGTGGTCACGTCGACTATATCGTCGAACGTGGCGCCCGCTGCTTTCAGCACTGCCGCGAGATTGTCGAAGGCAAGCTGGACCTGCTTTTCGAAGACAGGTTCGGGCGACCCGTCCTCGCGGCTGCCGACCTGGCCCGAGACAAACAAAAGATCGCCCGATCGGATTGCAGCAGAATAGCGATTGATCTCGTAGAGAGCCTGCCTGCCGGCAGGAAAGATCGCGTCACGTTTGGTCATTTTCACTCCATTGTCCGGGACACTCACATACGTCCCGTATGCATGAGGTGGGTACATACGCCGCGTATGTCAATACGCATACGGTACGTATCTATGAATGGCAGCGAGCCGGTCAGGTGCCGGCCGAGATCGCGACAGCCGCTTCGGCCGGCTTGAGCGGCGGGCGCATGACGACCATGGATTCCTCATCGGCATCCTGCGGCGCGCCCCAGAACTCAGCCAGCGTCGGACCATCCTTGAGGCGGCGGTCGCGGGCCAGGAAACCCCAGACCTCGCGGAACCACACGCGGCGGCCCATTTGGGTGTACCAGCGCATCGAATGGCGCTGTTCGGGATCGGGGTGGAAGAGAATGCGCGCCAGCGCCTTCGGCCGCGACTGCACCGCGACCTCGATCAGCTTGACCGAGAAGAACAGCATCCACGGTTTCAGCCGGGTCATCTGCAGCACCTGGTGCTTGTAGTCCCACAGCCGGGCATCCGTCTGGATCACCTTGCGGTCCTTGGCGATGCGGAAGAACGGCGTCCAGCGGTGCGGCGTGACATAGAGCGCCTGGATCTGGTCGGGGTCGTAGGCAAGCAGCTGGCGAAAGCCGCGCCACAGATCGCGAAAGGTCTCATCCTCGAACCCCGCCACCCAGGTCGCCATGGACAGTATGCCATGCTGGCGGAGCAGCCGGATCGCCTCGCGGTCGGATGAGGTGCTGCCGCCCTTGCGGATCAGTTGAAGCGTCTGCTGGTCGGTGTTTTCCATGCCGAGCAGCCAGCGGATGACGCCGGCCTTGCGATAGAGGTGCAGGATGTCGGCATCGCGCACGATGTCGTCGGCCCGGGTCGAGCCGACGATCAGCACCGGCACGTTCTCGGCGATCAGCGCATCGAGAAAGGCGCGCCAAACCTTCTTCGATACGGTCGGGTTTTCGTCGGCGAGGTTGATCAGTTCGACGCCGTGCTGGCGGTGCAGCCAGGCAATCTCCTGCGCAAATTTTTTGGGGTCGCGGTGCCGCCAGCGGGTCCAGAAACCGCGCTGGCCGCAATAGTTGCACAGATGCGGACAGCCCCGCGAAAACTGCATGACCACGGCGCGCTTGCCGCCCCAATAGCTGTAGCGGCGGTGATCGATCAGCTCCCAGCCGACGCGGTACTCGTCCAGATTGGCAGTGGTCCCGGCCGGCCGCGTCGCGAAGGGGCGGCCGAGATCGTCGCGATAGGCGATACCCGCGACATCGCCCAGCGGCCGGCGATTGTCCAGTGCCACGACCAGGGCAAGGATGGTTGCCTCGCCCTCGCCGCGCACGATGAAGTCGAAGACATCGCTCGCCGCCAATATGTCGCGCCAGTGATAGGTCGGGAACACGCCGCCATAGATCACCAGCGTCGCCGGCTCGAGCGCCTTGACCATGCGGGCGATCGCGAGCGCGGTGGGATGCGCCGAGGTCGAGCCGGAGTGGCCGATCAGGATGCAATCGGGCTGGCCGCTGAGCGCATCGCGCACCAGAGTTTCCAACGGCATCGGCCCGAATTCGGCATCGACCAGCCGGACTTTATGGCCGGCGTCGATAAGCGGGCCGCCCAGTGCCAGCAGGCCGAGCGGTGGCAGATGGTCATCGGGCACGCGGCTGCCGATGGCGGTGTGCGGCGGATTGATCAGCACGATGTTCATGACGGACCTTTGAGCGACGGTCCGCATGGCGTAGCCGGCGTTTCAGTTTCGCATTTGGGCTCCGTTCAGCAGTTTGCGTGCAGCTTTTCCGCAGAAATGGCGGTGCGTGTCCTACCGCCTGAGGTGGGCGAGCGGCACGTGGCCCGGGCCCTTGATGTTCTGCAGCACCAGCTGGGTGTGAACGTCGCGCACGCCGGCAAGGCGCATCAGGCGGTGCATGACGAAGGCGTTGAGTTCGTCGACCGACGGCACCATGACGTGCAGCAGGAAATCGTGGTCGCCGGTCATCGTCCAGCATGACGACACTTCGTCCATGCGTTGCACGGCGGCGATGAAGGTTTCGGGCGAACCGTCGCTGTGGCTGGTGAGCCGCACCTGGATGAACACCTCGACCATCAGGCCGACGGCGCGGCGGTTGAGCACGGCGGCAAAGCCCTTGATGATGCCGGCCTCCTGCAGCGCCTCGAAGCGGCGGGCGCAAGGCGTCGTCGACAGGCCGATCTCCTGCGCCAGTTCGGACACGGGCTTGCGTCCATCGCGCTGAAGCACATCCAGCATCTTGATCTCGAAATCGTCGAACTGAGGCATTTTCACTCTCTTTCAGCTTCTGCTTGGTGATTTTTACCTCAAATCATGGACCCAAGCCATCATCAAAGCTGAATTGCCTCGCCGGCCGCCGCTAGACTCTGCGGACAGATTCAAGTGTCACGATCAGGGGAGAAGAACCATGACGACGATGAGCGTTGCCGAATATGCCCGTGATTGCGCGGCGCAAGGCCTGCGTGGCGACTATTCAGTGTGCCGTTCCGATTTCACCGTGGCGCAGGGCTATGATTACAGCGCCGACGAACAGGCGGTGTGGCGCACGCTGTGCGACCGGCAGACCAAGCTGACGCAGAAGCTGGCGCACCATTCCTATCTCGATGGCGTCGCCGCACTCGGCCTGCTCGACAAGATCCCGGATTTCGGCGCGGTCTCAGACAGGCTGCGCAAGCTGACCGGCTGGGAAATCGTCGCCGTGCCTGGCCTCATCCCGGCCGCGCCCTTCTTCGACCATCTCGCCAACCGGCGCTTTCCGGTGACCAACTGGCTGCGCACCAAGGACGAGCTCGACTACATCGTCGAACCCGACATGTTCCACGACTTCTTCGGCCATGTGCCCATCCTGACACAGCCGGTGTTTGCCGACTTCATGCAGATGTATGGCGAAAAGGCTGAGAGCGTGATTGCGCTGGGCGGTGACGAGATGATCACCCGGCTCTACTGGTACACCGCCGAATACGGGCTGATACAGGAGGAGGGCCAGAAGCTGAAAGCTTTCGGCGCCGGGCTGATGTCGTCGTTCACCGAATTGCAGTTCGCCGTCGCGAGCCCGGACGCGCACCACGTGCCCTTCGACCTCGAAACGGTAATGCGCACCGGTTACGAGATCGACAAGTTCCAGCGCGCTTATTTCGTGCTGCCGTCCTTCGACGTGCTGCGCGATGCGTTCCGGACCGCCGATTTCAAGGCGATCGTTGCCCGCCGCAAGGGGCAGCCGACCCTGGATCCAGCGACGGTTTAGCAAATCCTGAAGGGTTTGCGCGGCACCTATCCCCACCCTTAATCCTCCCCACAAGGGGGAGGGAGATCTCGTTGGCGCTGATTTCCGAGGGTTTCGACACCAAGGCATGGGTAGCGCCGGCAGCAATCCTGTCGCGCCGTTCGCTTTTTTGACATCAGACGGTAATGACTTCGTCACACCGTGGATGACTTCGTCACACCGTGATTACTTTGGTCAGATGGTCGCCTAGCCGGCAGGCAAGTGCGGTGATTGTCGTCGTCGGGTTGCATTCGCCCGACGTGCAGAACACCGACGAGCCGCCGACATAGAGATTGTCCATGCCGTGCACCTTGCAGTTGGCGTCGACCACGCTCTTGGTGATATCGGTGCCCATGCGCGTGCCGCCCATGTGGTGGTGGCCGGCCAGTTCCTCATCCGTCGGGTAGTCCTCGCCATTGGTCAGCCAGTCCATGATGCGGACGCGGCCGAGGTCCTTCTCGATCAGCGTCGTTCCGAACAGCTTGAGCCCCTCGAGGATGGTGCGGCGCTCCAACGGCGACTTCTTCCAGTGCAGCTCGATGCGCGGCACGCCGGCACGGTCGACATCGGTCTTCGACAATTCGATATGGTTCGAGGCCAGCGGCGCCTGTTCCCAGGCGACGTAGAGCTGGGCGGCGCAGCGCAGGTTCTGGCTGAGCTGGTAGGCGATCCATTCGGCGGCCTCGGGCGCGGTGCAGGCGAGGTCGGCAATCAGGCTCTTGACGCCGGCATAGGGCGTCTCGATCAGGCGTATGCCGAAATTCATGATCTGCAGCCGCTCCATGGCGGCGAGCGTCGGCGAGAAGAACGCCTCGTTGACGGCATCAACCTCGAACTCCCTGTAATCGGCCAGGATGGCATTGCCGCCCTCGAAGGTCGGGTGCTCCATCCAGTAGCGGCCAAGTGCCGTGGCGTTCGGCACCACGCCGCCATTCGAGCGCTGGTTCGACCATAGAAGCAGCCGCGAATTCTCCAGCCCGCCGGCGCAGACGATGAAACAATCGGCGCTGAAGGCGCCGGCATCCTTGCCGTTCGACCACAGCCTGGCGCCGGTCACTCGTTTGCCGTCCCCGGCAAGTTCGGTGGCATAGGTGTTGAGCACGAGCGCTATGTTCTTGCTCTTGTCGAGCTCGTCGGAGAATTTCTCGCCAAAGCGCACGGCCGGGCTCTTGATCAGCTGCACCCAGCGTATGTCGTCTGAAATCGGCACATCGGGCTTGAAGTCGGGAAGCTCGAGTATGTCGTGCACCTCGGACAGATAGGGCTCGATGTCGGTCCGGGCGATTGGCCAGCCGGTGTCCGGCGCCCATGCCTTGGGCTCAAAGTCCTGCTTGTCGAGCACGCGGCACCAGCCGGCCCAGTGGTTCGACGACCCGCCCATGAAGCGCAGCCGGGTGATGTCGAGATCGAAATATTGATCGCCGACCGTGGAGCCGCGGTAGAAATCCTGCGACTCGTCGCTGAATTCGCGTGCGCCGGCCTCCAGCACCACGACCGGAATGCCGGCGGCGCCGAGCTTTCTGGCAATGGTGGTGCCGGCCGGCCCGGAGCCGAGAATGCAGACCTTGGGCTTGAAATCCGAGGCTCGAAACGCCTCATAGCTGTCGAAGATCATGCCAGGTCGCTCCGCTTCAGGATCCAGCCATTGACCACGACGATCTCGTCGGGATCGGACGGGGGGCGGTCGCTGTCAGGCTGCTTGCGAAAAAGCTGTAGCGCCGGCATCGCAATCAGCGCCTGCACGATGGTGCGGCGCGATATTTTCCTGATGAAGAAACTCATGACACGTCTCTGGATGGGGGCTTCGATCCACGCATGGCGTTCCCTGAACGGCACACGTACCGGCCAGACATGCCATTCCCGTGCCAAGCCTTGCCTATAAACGAGTTACAACCCGGTAAACGGCGCAGTTGCGTGGAAACAATGTTGGCGATCCGTTAACAGCCCCACCACCAACACCTCAGGCAGCTTCGGAAATATCCCGGTCTAGGATCGACAAATTGCGGCCGCGGTGCTTCGCCTCGTAGAGCCGGCGGTCGGCGGCGCGCATCAGGTCCGAGACATCGGCATCTTGCGCACAGGTGATGCCGCCGATCGAGACGGTCAGCGGCACCGTGCGCTCGTCGACCGGACGAAAGCGGACCAGCTCGACTTCACGGCGGATGCGCTCGGCCACGCGCCGGGCTTCGGCTTCCGTAGCGCCGACCAGGAAGGCGCCGAACTCCTCACCGCCAATGCGGCCGAGCACGTCGCCGCTGCGGACGCCGCGCTCGATGGCGCTGGCGATCAACACCAGTGCGTCATCGCCGGTCAGATGGCCGAAACTGTCGTTGATCGCCTTGAAATGGTCGGCGTCGATGATCAGCAGCGCGCCGCGATCGGATTTGCGCCGCGAGCCGTCCAACGCGGCAAAGAAGCTCTCGCGGTTGAGCATGCCGGTCATGTCGTCGCGGCTCGCCTTCGCCGACAGGCGCCGATGCGCGGCGGCGAGCTGGGCATGCGCGCGGGCGAGATCGCGATGCGCGTTTTTCAGTCGGTCGCTCTGCCAGAAGGTGCTGGCGCAGGCGATCCAGGCGAGCGCCAGCGGGCACACCGTCGATGTCAGCCAGACAGTGCGGTCGACCGGAAAACCCATGGCGGGAACGATGATCAGCGTCAGCAAAAGCGAGATGGCTACCGAGCCGAATGCGACCGCGGCGGACTTTAAGACTATGCGACTCATCGCTGGCTCCCACTGAACCGTCTCTGTGCCAGCAAGCCCTGAAGGCCACCTTTCCGTGATGGCTAAAATTTGAATGGTGAGCCCATTTTTTACAACTCTAGATGCACATAGGTTGTGGATAAGCTCTACATCAGAAAGGGGTTCGAACGGCAGATATTTCATGCCATAAGGACGCCATGACCACGCTGCCCGATCCCGCCCGCTTCGCCCATGTCACCGACTGGGTGTTCGACCTCGACAACACGCTTTATCCGCACCATTCGAATCTGTTTTCGCAGATCGACGTCAAGATGACGGCCTATGTCGGAGAACTGCTCACGCTGCCGCGCGAGGAAGCGCGCAAGCTGCAGAAGGAACTCTATCAGGAATATGGCACGACGCTGAACGGGCTGATGACGCGTCACGGCATCGACCCCGACGACTTTCTCGAAAAGGTGCATGATATCGACTATTCGTGGCTGGTGCCGGATCCGGTGCTGGGCACCGCCATCCGCCAGCTGCCCGGCCGCAAGTTCATCTTCACCAATGGCGACCGCAGGCACGCCGAGCGCACCGCGCGCCAGCTCGGCATACTCGACCATTTCGACGACATTTTCGATATCGTCGCCGCCGGGCTGACGCCGAAGCCGTCGCGGCAGACCTATGAGAAGTTTGCCGAACTGCACGCCGTCACCGGACACAATGCGGTGATGTTCGAGGATCTCGCCCGCAACCTCGAGGTGCCGAAATCACTGGGCATGACCACGGTGCTGGTGGTGCCGCGCAATTTCGAGCCGACCTTTGCCGAGATCTGGGAACGCGATCCGGCCAATGAGGACGACGTCGATTTCGTCACCGACGATCTCGCGACGTTTCTGACGGGGATAGTGGAGGGGGTAGAGGAATTGAGGAGCTGAAGAATTGAAGAACTGGTGAAAGGGAGACCGATCCGGACCTCCTTTTCCTCAATTCTTCAGTTCTTCAATTCCCGGTTCCCCTACTCCCCCAACTTGTAGAAGCGGCTGATGATCCCCCAGGCCTCGTCGGCGGTGTCGACAAAGTCGATGATATCCTGGTCGCCGGGCGTGATGGTGCCTTGTTCGGCCAGGAAATCGAGGTCGATCGCGCGCTGCCAGAACGCCTTGCCGAACAGGATCACCGGCACGCGCTCCATGCGGCCGGTCTGGATCAGCGTCAGCGTCTCGAAGAATTCGTCCATGGTGCCGAAGCCGCCCGGAAACACCGCGACGGCCTTGGCGCGCATGACGAAATGCATCTTGCGGATGGCGAAATAGTGGAAGTTGAAGCACAGCTCCGGGGTCACATAGGCGTTCGGCGCCTGCTCGTGCGGCAGGACGATGTTGAGGCCGATCGACGGCGCGCCGACATCGTCGGCGCCGCGATTTCCCGCCTCCATGACGCCTGGACCGCCGCCGGTGACGACGACGAATTCGCGGTAGTAGGACGTGGCCGATTGCTGTGAGCAGAGGCGGGCGAATTTGCGCGCCTCCTCGTAATATTTGCTGTTTTCCTCGAGGTTTTTCTTCTGCGTCTCGTTCTTGGCGGCCCAGGCCTCGCCGCCGGGCTCGGGAATACGCGCGCCGCCGAACAGGATGACCGTCGAGCGGATGCCGCGCTCGGCCAGGATCATTTCGGGCTTCAAGAGCTCAAGCTGCAAGCGCACAGCGCGCAATTCCCGGCGCGTCATGAAGTCGGGATCGTTCCAGGCCAGCCGGTAGGTTTCGGCGCGCGTCTGCGGCGTGTCGGGAACGCTTTTCGAGCGCTCCAGATCCTCGTCCGAATGCGGCAGCGGCGTCCATCCCGCCTTTTCCATAGGAGTCATATGCTTTCTACCCGTCCCAACAGTTCACTTGCGCCGTCCCATGGCGCACGCGCGATTGACCCCCAATACGCCTTAACATAGGGTCCGCGCGACTTTCAAAACAAGGTTAAGGCCGACGGCCTTAACAGCGTGGTAACGGAGCGAATTCATGTCGAAGCCTGATCTGGCCAGCCTCGAAAAGACGATCGAGAAGGCCTTCGAGGAGCGCGACACGATTTCGACCGCGACCCGGGGCGAAACGCGCGACGCCATCCAGTCCTCACTCGACCTGCTCGACCGTGGCATCGTGCGCGTTGCCGAGCGCCAGGCCGATGGCAAATGGCATGTCAACCAATGGCTGAAGAAGGCGGTGCTGCTCTCGTTCCGGCTCTATCCGATGGAGATCATCAAGGGCGGCCCCGGCCAGGCGGTCTGGTGGGACAAGGTGGCGTCGAAGTTCGACGGCTGGAGCGCGGTCGATTTCGAGAAGGCAGGCTTCCGCGCCGTGCCGTCTTCGATCGTGCGCCGCTCGGCCTATGTCGCGCCGGGCGCGGTGCTGATGCCGTCCTTCGTCAATGTCGGCGCCTATGTCGACAGCGGCACCATGGTCGACACCTGGGCCTCGGTCGGCTCCTGCGCCCAGATCGGCAAGAATGTGCACCTCTCGGGCGGCGTCGGCATCGGCGGGGTGCTGGAGCCGATGCAGGCCGGCCCAACCATCATCGAGGACAATTGCTTCATCGGCGCGCGCTCCGAAGTGGTCGAGGGCTGCATCGTGCGCGAAGGCTCGGTGCTCGGAATGGGTGTGTTCATCGGCCAGTCGACCAAGATCGTCGACCGCGCCACCGGCGAAGTGTTTTATGGCGAGGTGCCGCCGAATTCGGTCGTCGTCGCCGGCTCGATGCCGGGCAAGGCCTTTCCGAACAACGAGCCGGGCCCTGGCCTCTACTGCGCCGTCATCGTCAAGCGCGTCGATGCCAAGACCCGGTCGAAAACCTCGATCAACGAACTGCTGCGTGATTGATCCTGTCCGAGCAACCAGAGCGCTCCAGATTGCCCAACACACCACCACTTCCCTGGCTTTTCTTCAGCCTCTCAGGGCGCGTCAGCCCAAGTGCCTACGTGCTCGCCGGGCTGCTGCTGGTGCTTGCACAGTTTTTCCCGCTCTACCAGTTGTCGAGACTGGAACCCGGCACCGCAACCAGCCAGAACTGGGCACTTGTGTTCTGGGTCGTTTTGCTGATCTCGACATGGTCGAGCTTTGCGGTAACCGCAAAGCGGTTTCATGATTTCGGCAAGCCGACTTATTACGCGTTGATCTCTCTTATCATCGGCCCCATTCTTCTCATCGTTCTAGCGTGTTTCCGCGGTGACCCCGGTCCGAACCGCTACGGCAAACGCAGCAACGCGCCGGCTGAACCATGAGCGCCGACCGGATATCTCGCCATGCGCTACCGCACGCTTGATCCGAAACTGATCATCGACACCGCCGAGCGGCTGGAAGAGCGCGTCGCCGAGCGTTTTCCCGATGCCGGCCTGCGCGGCGTCGCCGCCGAACTGGTGTCGCTGTCGCGCGACCTGGCCAAGGCGGCGCAGGCGCTGGAAGCGCCGATCTGGTGGCTGCGCGGCGCCATCGTTGCCGCTGTTGCCGCCGGCGCGCTGATCTTCCTATTCGTCGGCACCATCCTGCCGCTCATCCATATCTCGCAGGCCGACGATGCGGTGCAGTCGGTGCAAGGCATCGAAGCCACGATCAACATGATGATCCTTGCCGTGCTCGGCCTGCTGGCGCTGATCCGCACCGAGGAGCGCATCAAGCGCAAGCGGGTGTTTCGCCAGTTGCATGGGTTGAGATCGCTGATCCATGTCATCGACATGCACCAGCTGACCAAGGATCCGGCAGCATTGTCCGCCAATTTCAGGCCGACCGCGCATTCGCCGGCTCGCATCACCAATGCCGCCGACCTGGCGCGCTACCTCGACTATTGCTCGGAAATGCTGTCGATCACCGGCAAGATCGCGGCGCTGTTTGCGCAGTCGGTCAATGACGATGTGGTCATCGACGGCGTCAACGACGTCGAGAACCTGGCGTCCAACCTGTCGCGCAAGATCTGGCAGAAGATCACGCTGATCGAGAACCACCCGGCGGCGCAGCCCCTGCCGGCGCCAGGCCCGGCGAGCAAAGCGCCGGCTCCGAGGCGCGCACCAAAGCTGTGACGCGGCGGGCCCACGCGCCTGTTTTCGGGCTATGCGGGCCAAGGCCCGAGGCTCGCGGCAAGTAGACTATCCAGTGACGGCTTCCGGCGTCAGCCCGGGTGAGCCGCGCTTTTCCCGCTCGGCCTGCCGCACCAGCGCGGTGACCCGCTTCAGCAGAGGCGCCGGCGTGCCGGCCTTTTCGGCGAGGCTCAGGACGGCCCCCTGCAGGTCACCGATCTCGGTCGGCCGACCGCGCTGGAGGTCGTCCCACATCGACGAGCGCGCCTGCGGGTCGATCGCGAGCATGCGGCGGGCGACCAGCCGGAACAGCCAGTCCGGCAGCCGGAGCAGTTTCGGCAGCAGGCCGGGACGCAAGCCGCCGATCCGCGCCGGCGCGATATGTAACGCCTTCATCGCCGCCAGGGCCTCGTCGATCTGACCGGCCAGGATCCGCCGCCAGCGGCGGTCGGCAAGTTCGCTCGCCAGCGGCAGGCCGGACAAGGCGACAAGCGCGTTGTTGAGGTTGATCAGCAGCTTGCCCCACTGAACGGCTTTCATGTCGGGATGGGTTTCCACGCCAAGCCCTTCGACATCGAGAAGGCCGGCAAGGCCGGTCACGCCAACTTCGATCATGACCTTGCCGTCGCTGGCGCGATGCACGTGAAGCGGCAAATTGCCTATGGCCGACTGGACGACATTGAACGGCACCATGCCGGCGAGCACAGTCCGTCCACCGAGCCCGGCGCGTAACCGGTCGGCATTGCCGACGCCGTTCTGCAGGCTGACCACCACGACATCGCCGCGCGCATGTCCGGCAACAAGCGACGCCATCTCGTCGGTAGCGCCGTTCTTGACCGTCACCAGCACCACGTCGGCGCTGGCGAGGGCAGCGGCGGGATCGGTGGTGACGGACTCCGGCCGGATGGATCGGTCGCGACCATCGACATCGGTGATGCGCAGGCCACCGCCCAGCAAGGCCGTCGCGATGCCTGGCCGCGCCAAAAACACCACCTTGAGTCCGGCCAGCGCCAGGCAACCGCCGACATAGCAGCCGATGCTGCCGGCGCCGGCAATGACGATGGTCTTTTCGGCGTTGGCCATGCGATTATCTCGTGTTGGCCTGCACTATACGACAGGAAAACCATAATGTCGGCGGCAGGACCGGTCCTCATCTCTGGCCGTGACAGGCCTTTCGCTTTCGACTATCGCTTTGCCCATGAAACTGCCGACCGATCCCGCCGCCAACCTCGCGACCCTCATACGCTGCGCCTCCGTAACGCCCGCCGAGGGCGGCGCGCTGGCTGCCCTGGAAGGCATGCTGAAGCCGCTCGGCTTTTCCGTCGAACGCCCTGTGTTTTCCGAAGACGGCACCCCCGACATCGAGAACCTCTACGCGCGTCGCTCCGGCAACGGGCCGCATCTGATGTTTGCCGGCCATACCGACGTGGTGCCGGCGGGCGACGAGGCGTCGTGGACGCATCCGCCCTTCGCCGCCGAGATCGCCAAGGGCGAGATGTATGGCCGCGGCGCCGTCGACATGAAGGGCGGCATCGCCTGTTTCATCGCCGCCGTGGCGCGCCATGTCGAGAAAAAGGGTGGTCCGAAAGGCTCGGTCTCGCTGCTGATTACCGGCGACGAGGAGGGGCCGGCGATCAACGGGACGACAAAACTGCTCGACTGGGCGGCGGCCAAGGGCGAGAGATGGGACGCCGCGATCGTTGGCGAGCCGACCAATCCGGACACGCTCGGCGACATGATCAAGATCGGCCGGCGTGGCTCGATGTCGGGCAGTGTCACGGTCAACGGCCGCCAGGGCCATGTCGCCTATCCATTGCTCGCCGACAATCCGGTGCGCGGCCTGATCAGCCTGGTCGACGCCTTGCTGTCGCCCGTCTTCGACAAGGGCACGAAGGATTTTCAGCCGACCAATCTGGAAGTGACCTCGATCGATGTCGGCAACCCGGCGACCAATGTCATTCCGGCCAAGGCGACAGCCACCTTCAACATCCGCTTCAACGACACATGGACTGCCGAGACGGTGCAGGCCGAGATCCATAACCGCCTCGACCAGGCGGCGAAGCGCAAGAAATACCGGACCGGCAAGACGCCGGTCGACTACGAGCTGATCTGGCGCGACCGGCCGAGCCATGTCTTCCTGACGCGCGACGACAAGCTGATCGAGACGCTGCGCGGGTCGATCAAGGCGACAGTCGGCAAGGAGCCGGCGCTGTCCACCTCGGGCGGAACCTCGGATGCGCGTTTCATCAAGGACTATTGCCCGGTGGTCGAGTTCGGCCTGGTCGGCAAGACCATGCACATGGTCGACGAGCGCGTCGCACTGGCCGACCTCGAGACGCTGACCCAAATCTACCAGCGCTTCATCGATGACTGGTTCGAGCAGGGCTGATCATGCTTTCGGTTGACGAGACCTCTTCATCGCTTAACGGCGCCTGGCGGCTGATGCTCGGAAAGGCCGACGGCTTGCGGCTGCTCGACCTTTCGGCGGACGGCTTCTGGAATTCCTTCTTCGCCATCGTCGTCGCCGCGCCGGCGATGATCGTCGGGTGGGTCGGCACGGCCAACGAGATCGGCGATCCCAATGCGTTCGCCGGTCGGCTGGGCATGTTGGTTCGCCTGGCGACCGTCGACCTCGGCTCGTGGCTGCTGCCCCTGTTTGTGCTTGCCCTGGTCGCATCGCGCGCCGGCATTGGCGACCGCTTCGTCCACTATGTCGTCGCCAGCAACTGGGCGTCGGCGATCACCGCCTGGATGCTGCTGCCTTCAGCGCTGATCAGGCTTTTCCTGCCGTCCGGCAACCCGGTTGCCGAATTGGTGTGGCTGGTTCTGGTGGTGCTTTCGCTGGTACTCTCCTGGCGGATGACCAACGCCGCGATCGGCAAGGGCGCGGCTGTCGGCAGCGCCGTGTTCGCAGGCATGTTGGTGGTGTCTCTGGCCGTGTTGTTCGGCCTGGTGGCGCTGCTCGGCATCACTGTGCCGACCGCCGCTCCGGCCTAGAACTTTTCCGGATAGTCTACACCGACGAGAAAAAGCCCGTCGGGCGGCGCCACCTGGCCGCAGGCGGCGCGGTCTTGCGCCGCGAGCGCGGCCTTGAGGTCGGCGGCGGTCCAGCCGCCGTCGCCGACGCGTTTCAGCGAACCGACCATGGAGCGCACCTGGTTGTGCAGGAAAGAGCGCGCCGAGGCCCTGACTTCGATCAGGTCGCCCTGGCGGCTTACATCGAGCAGCTCCAGCGTCCGCACCGGACTGTTGGCCTGGCATTGCGTCGAGCGGAAGGTGGTAAAGTCATGTCGGCCGAGCAGGACTTGCGCCGCTTCGTGCATGGCGTCCGCATCGAGCCGCTTCGGCACCCACCAGACCTTGCCCTTTTCCATCGCTGCAGGCGCGCGCCGGTTGAGGATGCGGTAGAGATAGTGCCGTCCGCTGGCCGAGAAACGGGCGTCGAACTCATTGGGGACAACCGTCGCCTGCAGGATGGCGATGCGCGCGCCTGCCGCCTGCAGGTGCGCGTTGACGGCGTCGCGCACCTTGTCGTTTGGCCATGCCTTGGCGAGGTCGACATGCGCCACCTGGGCGGTCGCATGCACCCCGGCGTCGGTGCGGCCGGCGGCGCGTATCCGCACCGCCTCACCGCAGAATTTCTCGATCGCCTGCTCTATCGCCTGCTGCACCGAAGGCTGATCCGCCTGGTGTTGCCAGCCGGCGAAAAGGCTGCCGTCATATTCGATATCGAGACGAAAACGCGGCATACACCCTTCGTTCAGGCGGCGAGTGCGGTAAAGGCCTGGGCGTAGACCAGTTTGCCTTTTTCGGGTGCGTCACCCCAGGCCAGCGCCTGCAGCGCTTCGCCCTGATATTCGCTCTCGAACTTTTCGGCGCGCGCATGGCTGTAGCCGAAGCGGCCGTAATAGGCCGGATCGCCCAACACAACGGCGAGCGTCTCGCCGCCATCCCTGAGGCGGATATGCGCCTCGCGGATCAGCGCACCGCCAATGCCCGAGCCGTGGAACGAAGGTTCCACCGCCAACGGCGCCAGCGCCACGGCTGCGAACTGCTTGCCGCCGTTCTGGACGAACAGCCTGGAAAACAGGATGTGGCCGACCACCTGGCCGTCTTCTTCCGCCACCAGTTCGACAACGGCGTCGCCGCCGGTGACCAGAGCGTCGACCAGCCCGGCCTCCGCCTGCTGGCCGAATGCGTGTTCCTCGACCAGGCGTATGGCCTCGCGGTCCCGCGGCGTCGCGCCGCGTATCGACATCATGCTCATGAGAACTTCATTCCTTTTTCGATCTTGGCCCCGCGCAGAAACTCCTGCGCGGCAGCAGGCTTTCCGCCCGCCCGTTGAACTTCGACCAGCCTGACCGCGCCCGACCCGCAGGCGACCGTCAGCCGGTCATCGAGAATTCCTCCCGACTCGCCCATGCTTTCAGAAAGCGTGCCTTCAGAAAGCGTCGAGCGAAGCAGTTTCAGCCGTTCCGTGCGGCCGCCGATGTCGGCCTCGCACCAGGCGCCCGGGAATGGGGACAGGCCGCGAATGTGATTGTGGACCTCCGCAGCCGGGCGCGTCCAGTCCACACGTGTCTCCGACTTATCGATTTTCCTGGCGTAGGTCACCCTGTCAGCCGCCTGCAAAGTCGATGCCAGGGTATTTGTCTCCAATCGGGACAGCGCTTCCACCATCAGCGTGGCAGCAATATTCATCAAGCGGTCGTGCAGATCGCCGGCCGTCATGTCGGGCTCTATGGCGCATTTTTCAACCAGTGCCACCGGACCGGTGTCCAGGCCCTCTTCCATGCGCATCACCATCATGCCGGTTTCGACGTCGCCGGCCATAATGGCGCGCTGGATGGGAGCTGCACCACGCCAACGCGGCAAAAGCGAGGCGTGGCCGTTGAGGCAGCCGAGGCGCGGAGCCTCCAGAATACCCTTCGGCAACAGCAAACCATACGCGACGACGACCGCGACATCGGCACGCAACGCATGGAAAGCAGCTTGCTCGGCCTCGCCCTTCAGCGACAGCGGCGTGCGCACTTCGATGCCCAGCCGCTCAGCCTCGCGCTGCACCGGCGACGGTTTCAGCTCCAGCCCGCGGCGGCCCGCGGCGCGCGGCGGCTGGGTGTAGACGGCTGCTATCTCGTGCCCGGCCTCGGCAATCGCGCGCAGCACCGGCACCGAAAACTCCGGCGTGCCCATGAAGATGACGCGAAGCGGCATCTTCCCTATCCCACCAGCTTGCCCGGCGCCTTGTCCTTGGCGAGCTTCTTGAACTTCTTGACCACCATGTCGCGCTTCAGCTTCGAGATGTGGTCGATGAACAGCACACCGTTGAGATGGTCGATCTCGTGCTGCAGGCAGGTCGCCATCAGGCCTTCGGCCTCGATCTCCTGCAGCTTGCCGTCGCGGTCGAGATATTTCACGCGCACCGAGGCGGGACGCTCGACCTCGGCGTAATAGTCCGGGATCGACAGGCAGCCTTCCTCGTAGACCGAGCGAGCGTCGGCGCTTTCGAGGATTTCGGGATTGATGAAGACATGCGGCGCCGGCGGCTCGTCTTCCTTGGCGAGGTCGATGACCAGCATGCGCAGCGGCTCGCCGATCTGGATTGCGGCCAAGCCGATGCCCGGCGCATCATACATCGTCGCCAGCATGTCGTCGGCCAGTTTGCGCAAAGGCGCGTCGACGCGTTCGACCGGTTTGGAAACCTGGCGCAGGATAGGATCGGGAAGGATGATGAGCGGCTTGATCGACATGGCGCCTCACCTAAAACGTCGCAGGAGAAGCGTCAACCGGTGCGAATCGGTCTCGTTCACGTTTTGATCTGTGCCAGGTCTGCGAATCGGCTATGCTGGCGGGATGAACGACCTGAGCACCATCCTTTCCGAACCCGTTGCCCGGCTTGGCGCCACGACGATCACGCTCGGCCATGCACTGGCCCTCGGCGCGCTGGTGTTTCTCGGCCTGTTCCTGGCGCTTGTCGTGGCGCTGTGGCGATCGGCCAAGGCGCGCACCATCGCCGCGGCGGAAGCCGCCGACCACGCCCGCGACGCCGAGGCGCGGATGGCCGGCATTTTGCAAAGCCAGGCCGAGATGCAGGGCCGCATGGGCGCCATCGCCGACGTGTTCGGCGCAAGGCAGGCCGAACTCAACCAGTCGATCGGCCAGCGCCTCGACGCCATGACCGGCAGGCTCGGTCAAACCATGACCGAACAGACCAAATCGACGCATGAGAGCCTCGCCAAACTGCAGGAACGGCTGGCGGTCATCGACACCGCGCAAGGCAACATCCAGTCGCTGGCCGGCCAGGTCGTGCAATTGCAGGCGATCCTGTCCAACAAGCAGACGCGCGGCGCCTTCGGCCAGTCGCGCATGGAGGCGATCGTCGCCGACGGCCTTCCGATGGGCGCCTACGAGTTCCAGGCAACGCTGTCAAACGGCAGCCGTCCCGACTGCCTGGTCAGGATGCCGAACGGTGCGCCGCAGCTTGCCATCGACGCCAAGTTTCCGCTGGAAGCCTGGAACGCCATCCGCGCCGCCGATGGCGCCGAACAACAGAAGATCGCGGCCCAGGCTTTCCGCCGCGACATCGAAATTCACGTCCGCGATATCTCGGAAAAATACCTGATCCAGGGCGAGACGCAGGACACCGCCTTCATGTTCGTGCCGTCGGAATCGGTGTTCGCCGAAATCCACGAGAATTTCGACGCCGTGGTCCAGAAGGCGCACCGGGCGCGTGTCATCATCGTCTCGCCGTCGCTTTTGATGCTGTCGATCCAGGTCATCCAGGCCATCCTCAAGGACGCCCGCATGCGCGAACAGGCGCATCTGATCCAGGGCGAGGTGATCCGGCTGATGGAGGACGTCGCGCGCGTCGACGAACGCGTGCGCCGGTTGCAGACGCATTTTGGCCAGTCGGCCAAGGATATCGACGAGATACTGGTGTCGACGTCGAAGGTGACCAAGCGCGGCCAAAAGATCGAAGCGCTGGAGTTTGGCGAAAGCGAAGCCGAAGTGCGCGGTGGCGGCCCCGCCAAGGCCGAAGCCGGGGTGCGGGTGGCGGATTCCAAGACGGGGCAGCTCAGGCTACGTGTCGTCGAAGGCGACGATTAAAGCGCGTCGCGCTGAACGGATTCATACAACGCGCTTTAAAAGTCTTTGTTTTGATGCATGTCGTTGTCCCAGAACCGCGGCACACTTCTGGGCGCCATGCATTAGACCGTAGCCACGATCACGTGCGCCTGGATCTTGGCCGCAACCTCGCCGCTGCCGTGTCTGGCTGCAATCACGGACGCGGCGTGATCGGTTGCGGCTTCCAGTTTTCCTCTAGCCTCGATTTCGTTGCGAAGCGGAGTTCCCTGGCAATAGGCAACCGCCGGAAGGAGCGGCGAGGAGGCACGGCTTTGTTCGGCCCTCGTGTCGATCACCACACGGGAGAAACCTGCGGCTTCCAACTCGCCGCGGATCAATGCAGTGTCATTGTAGCCGTGCGGCGTGCGGGCGAGAAAGCGGGGCGGATCGTTCGGAAAAATCTCCGCAAGAGCATTCGTCACATCATTGGCGAATACATTCTCTTCGATGCGATCCCACACGTTGAACAGGAAATGGCCGCCGGTCTTCAGGACCCGCTTTGCTTCGCGATAGCCGGCGGCTCGGTCGGGAAAGAACATCGCGCCGAACTGACAGCAAACGAGATCGAAAGCCGCATCTTCGAACGGCAGCGCCAGAGCATCCGCCTGACGCCATTGTATGCGACTGTCGGGAGCTTGTCGCGAGGCCGCGTAGTCGAGCATAGGCTGGTTCAGGTCGGTCACGACATAGCTTGCGCCCGGAGACAGTTTTGGAGCCAATGCGCGGGTGACAACGCCGGTGCCGGCGGCGACTTCCAGGACGGCGCCGGGCGACAAGGACGCTGCCCGTCGTGCCAAATCCACGGCGAACGGCTCGAAGATCAACGGCACCATGTAGCGGTCGTAGTTTTCCGGAATCGAGCCGGCAAACACTTTGTCCGTTTCCGACATTGCTATCCCCGCCATCCGTTTGATGGGTAGCCTAGCACATTATTGGCTGGTTTGGGCCGCGTTTAACCGGGAGGCAGGTGCTACTGCGCCTCTACGATGCTTACGCCCTCGAATTCCGGAAGCCAGTGCAGGGCCGATCGGTGCCATTTCTGTTGGGTCGGAACGAGATCCTCGCGTTGCCGCGCGGTCCCCGCCCTGATCCCATAGACCTTCGGCCCGTCGCCAACCGACGTTGCGTAAAGATGCGAACCGCAGTCGCCGCAGAACGCCTGGGCACGCTTGGCGCCGCTCGATCCCGTCTTGATATAAACCTTCGGTGTGCCCTTTGTGATCCTATAATGATCCTCAGGCGCGGGAACAGTGACACGAAAGGCGGTACCGGTCAGTTGCTGGCAGTCGGTGCAATGACAGATTGAGGTCTTTTCCGGGTCGACGTCTGCTTCATAAGTTATGGCGCCGCAATGGCACCCACCATCGATTTTCATGGTTGATTCTCCGAAATCCGTCGGGTGATCTTAGCGGGACCAGGCGATGGGACCAACGGTGCACTGCTGGTCCAGAACTAGTCCGACGCCGCCTCGACCTGCTTGCGCCGGTGCTCCCACGTTCCGGTCGTCTGCGGCTTGACGAACAGTCTGGTGATCTCCGGCATTTCTTTTTTCAAGAGCGCCTCGATGCGCTCGACACAGGCTTCGATCTCAGGCGCCGTCAGATGGTCCTCGAATTCGATGCTCAGCCCAGCGACGATCTGTTGCGGGCCGAGATGGACGGTGAGAACGCCGTTGGCCCGCTGCACTGCCGGATCCTGCTGGGCGCTGGCCAGCACCTTGGCCTGCACTTCCGGCGAGGCGGGCTCACCGATGAGCAATCCCTTGCTTTCGCTCGCCAGAAAGATGGCGGTGGCGCCGAGGATCATCGCGATGCCGATCGAGGCGACGCCGTCGAGTTCGGGCATGTCGAGGAGTTCGGCCGCCAATATGCCGGCGAAGGCGACGAACAGACCGAGCAGGGCGGCGCTGTCCTCGAACAGGATCGTGTAGACGCTCGGATCCTTGCTCGATTGCACGGCCTGCAGCCAGCCTTGGTTGCCCTTCTGCTGGCGGAACTCCTTCAGCGCCACGTACCAGGAGCTGCCCTCGAACAGCATTGAGAGGCCCAGCACAATGTAGTTGATTTTGGGATTGGCGACCGGCTCAGGCGCCATGATGTGGACAACGCCTTCATAGAAGGACACGCCGGCGCCGAGCGCAAAGACGAGCAGGGCGACAATGAAGCTCCAGAAATACAGCTCGCGGCCATGGCCGAGCGGATGCGTGCGGTCCGGCGGACGGGCGGCGCGGTGCATGCCGTAGAGCAGCAGCCCGCCATTGCCGGTATCCACCAGCGAGTGCACGCCTTCCGACAGCATCGCCGAGCTGCCGGTGAAGAAGGCGGCGACGAATTTGGTAACAGCAATAGCTAGATTACCGGCGAGCGCCGCGTAGATGACCGTCTTCGGCCCGGCATGTGCTGCCATGCTGTCCCTCCAAGGAACCTGATGTAACGCCCCTGAGCTCCACAGGCATCACAACGCACGAATCGCCCGGTCGTTCAGGGTCTTGTAGGCCAGCTTGCGAAAAGACGCCCCTATTCGATGATCTCGTCCGTCCACACCTTGAAACCAGCCAGCGTGCCCGGTCCGAAGATGTGGGTGAGCGGCACGTCGGCGGCGTCGCGGCCCGACGCGATCAGGATGCGGCCGATGCGCGGCGAATTGTTGCGTGGATCGAAGACATGCCAGCGGCCGCCGAGATAGACCTCCATCCAGGCTGCGAAATCCATGCTCGCCCAAGGTTTGGGCAGGCCGATGTCGCTGATGTAGCCGGTGCAGTAGCGGGTCGGGATATTGAGCGCACGGCAGAAGGTGACCGCAAGGTGGGCAAAGTCGCGGCAGACGCCGCTTTGCTCGCGATAGGCTTCGGCCGCGGTGCGCGTCGGTCGGGCATTGCCGTAGCTGAAGACGATGTGGTTGTGGACGAAATCACAGACCGCCTGGACGCGGGCAATACCGAGCGGAGTGTGCCCGAACAGCCGCCAGGCTTCGCTGGCCAGCAGATCGCTCTCGCAAAAGCGGCTGGGCAACAGGAACAGCAATGTGTCCGACGGCAGGTCGCGCACCTCATGCTGCCAGGCCATCAGGTCGCCCATCTCGAAGGTACCGGGGTCGCGGATTACCGAATCGGTGCCGAAGGTGAAGCGTCCGGGCGGGGCGACGAAACGGTTGCACCAATTGCCGAAACTGTCGCGGTAGCTCTGGATCGGCACCGGCGGGTTGGAGGTCAGGAAATCCGGGCGCTCGAGATCGGAGGCCCTGGAGTAGTGGACGTTGAGCATCGCGATGAGCGGCGTTTCCTGCGGAAAATCGAAACTCATCTCGCTGCCGATGCGGATTCGCATTGTCGTCCTGACCGCACTTCCTGATCATCGCCGGGCGAAGGCATGGCCGATGCTGCAGTGCGAAGGCAACCATGGCACGGACCGGAATGGTTTACGAGCAAATTAGAAACCGGTTGAAAGCGGCCCGCCGGCGCCGGCGACGGACGCCCGCCCCCTTGCAGTCCGGCGTTTCTCTTGTTTCACTTGGCCTCCCAGCAACTGGAGGAACGAATCATGGCTAAAGGTGCGATGAAGGCGGGCAAGGAAGCTCGCAAGCCGAAAAAAGACGCCAAGAAGCCCGCCGCGGCTCCGGCACTCAAGGCGCCGCCCGTCAAGGCGATGAGGCTCAAGGAAAAGTAAGCCCGCCTTAGGTCGTCAATATCTTGGGACGGTTGAGATCCGGGCAAACCGTTTCGGCGCAGATTTTGACGCCGGCGGCATGAACGATGCTGCCGGCGTTTTGTTGATCGGACCGGCGCAGCCGCTTATACCGAAGCGGCGAGGACGACCTCGCGCCTTTCTCAAAAGTCCGGCCGGGACGGCCCGCCATGCTCATGGAATGGAGTGCATCCCGATGTCGTGGATTTTTCTGTTTTTCGCTGGTCTGTTCGAAATCGGCTGGGCGATCGGCCTCAAATACACCGACGGCTTCTCGAAGCCGTTGCCGACGGTGCTAACCGTCGCCTCGATGATCATCAGCCTGGGCCTGCTTGGCCTGGCGCTGAAGACGCTGCCCGTCGGCACGGCCTATGCGGTGTGGACCGGCATCGGCACGGTCGGCACGGCGCTGCTTGGCATCTGGCTGCTGGGCGAGCCTGCGACGGCCATCCGGCTCGCCTGCATTGCGCTCATCGTCTGCGGCATTATGGGGCTGAAGCTCGCCGCCTGAGCTCCGAGGCATCAAACCCTTAAATTAGGCAAACGCCTTCAGGGCCGCTGCAAGGCGACCCTGATGTCCGATCGTTTCGATCGAAGCGTTAGCGGGCGGAGAAGCCCGGAGGCGTCCTGCCGGTACGCTGCTTGCGCGCCGCATAGCGTGCGTCGCGCTTGGCCTTGCGTTCGGCTTCGTCGGCCAGCAAACGGGCGATGCGCTCGTTTTCTTCGGCTTCCTTGATCTTCGCTTCAGCCTGCGCTGCCTCTTCGGCCGCAATACGCGCCGCTTCGGCTGCTGCCTCGCGCTCGGCCTTCTCGACCGCCTCGCGTGCCAGCTTTTCCTGCTTCAGCCTGGCCTTTTCGGCCTCGCGTATCTCGCGAGCCTCAAGAATCGCCTTGCGTTCGGCCTGTTTGGCCAGAACCGCAGGATCATCAGCCGCCGGCTTTGACTTGAAGCGCTCCAGAAGCGCCTTCTTTGCCTCGTTCGCGGCATTGCGCCGCTCGAAAATGTCTTTTTCCCTGTAGATAGCCAAGTCCACTTCCCTGAAGTCAATTCGCGACGCTTACATACGCGCGAAAACCGAGAGTTCAAGCGCCAAAACGGTATGCCAGCCATGAAAGTTTATGCTGTTGCAGCCGGGAGACGCGTTTTCCCTGAAACAAAGCCGGCCGAAACCGACATGCACTGTTCACCATCCGCCCCTCTGGCGGCCGGGGCGGCTCGCCGCTACCTCTAGCGGCAAATCAGAACATTTGGATGACATGCCATGGAACTCGGTCTCTACACTTTCGCCGACGTCAGCCCGGAGCCCGGCCCCGGCGCGATCGGCCCGCATCAGCGACTACGCAATCTGATCGAGGAGGTCGAGCTGGCCGACCAGGTCGGCCTCGACGTCTTTGGTCTGGGCGAACATCACCGCCCCGACTATGCCGCGTCCGCGCCGGTGGTGGCGCTGGCCGCTGCCGCCGAACGCACCAAGCGCATCAAGCTGACCAGCGCGGTCACCGTGCTGTCCTCCGACGATCCGGTGCGCGTCTTCCAGCAGTTCGCAACGCTCGACCTTTTGTCGGGCGGCCGGGCCGAGATCATGGCCGGGCGCGGCTCGTTCATCGAATCCTTCCCGCTGTTCGGCTACAATCTCGAGGACTATGACGAGTTGTTCGCCGAAAAGCTCGATTTGCTGCTGGCCATACGCGACAGCGTCAAAGTCACCTGGTCCGGCAATCTGCGCGCGTCGATCAATGACCGCGGCGTCTATCCGCGGCCGCTGCAGGACAAATTGCCGATCTGGATCGCAATAGGTGGAACGCCGCAATCTGCGGCGCGCGCGGGCGTGCTCGGTTTGCCGCTGGCACTGGCCATCATCGGCGGCGAGCCGGCGCGGTTTGCACCGCTGTTCGACATTTATCGCGATGCCGCAAGGCGGGCCGGTACCGACCCCTCGGGCCTTGCCACCAGCATCAATGTGCACGGCTTCATCGCCGGCACCACTGAACAGGCGGCCGACGATTTCTATGGCCCGCAGGCCGAAGTGATGAACCGCATCGGCCGCGAGCGCGGCTGGGGCCCGACCTCGCGGGCGCATTTCGATCAGTCGCGTGGTCCGAACGGCGCGCTGTTCGTCGGCGATCCGGAGCAGGTGGCGGAAAAGATCGTCGCCCAGCACAAGATCTTCAACAATGACCGCTTCCTGCTGCAGATGGCGATCGGCGCCATGCCGCACGCCAAGATCATGAAGGCGATCGAACTGTACGGCACCAAGGTGGCGCCGATCGTACGCAAGGAGACCGCCAAGCCCGGCGTCGCCGTCGCAGCGCCAGCCGCCTGAGCGACGGGCGGCCCGGATTGAGGGCCTTGCCGGCTAACGGAACCTTGGGCTTGCAGAGGCGTTTCCGTCAGGGGAAAGCACCAATTGCGGTGCGCCGCTGAGGGAAAATCATGAAAGCCGAACCCGCCGCTTTGGGTGCTGGCCTTGCCGAGACCGAAGAGGCGAGAGTTGTGGCGCGTGCCGACACGCATCTGATGCGTTCGCTGCTCATCGGGATCTTCCTGTTCATGGCCATCTACGCGCTGTATTTCGCGCGTGCTTTCTTCATGCCGGTCATCCTCGCCTTCCTGCTGACGCTGACGCTGACACCAATCGTGCGCTTCCTGCGCAAGCGCGGCATTCCGGAAGTGGTTTCGGCGACAATGTTGGTCGTGCTGTCGATCTGCGTCTTCGGCGTTGCCGGCTATCTGCTCAGCGGCCCGGTCATCGACCTTCTCAACAACACCTCGTCGATCGGCCAACAACTTACCGAACGGCTGGCGCAATTGCGGCGTCCGCTCGAGAGGATCATGCAGATCTCGCATCAGATCGAACAGATGACGGAGACCTCGCAGGAGCCGGGCATCCAGAAGGTGGCGATGGCGCAGTCCGGCGTCCTGTCGGCCGCCGCCAGCAACGTCCTGTCGGCGGGGACAAGCCTGACCATCATCTTCGTGCTGTCACTGTTCCTGCTGGCGTCGGGCACGATGTTCTATGAGAAGATCATCCAGTCCTTCGCCAGCCTCAGCGAGAAGAAGCGGGCCTTGCGCGTCGTCTATGACGTCGAGCGCGAAATCTCGCATTATCTGCTCACCGTCACCGTCATCAATGCCGGTCTCGGCGCGGTTATCGGCCTTGGCCTGTGGGCGCTCGGCATGCCCAACCCGCTCGTCTGGGGAACGATGGCGGCGCTGCTCAACTTCCTGCCCTATGTCGGCGCGCTGATCACCATCGTGCTGGTCAGCGTCATTGCGATGATCAGCTTCGACTCGATCACCTACGCCCTTTTGGCGCCGGGCTTCGTGCTTTTGTGCGACATCGTCGAAGGCCAGTTCGTTACGCCGATGGTTGTCGGCCGACGCCTCGAGATCAACGCCGTGGCGATCTTCATCGCCATCGCCTTCTGGTCTTGGCTTTGGGGCTTTGTCGGCGCGCTGATGGCGGTGCCGCTGCTGGTCGTCGTCAAAGTGTTCTGCGATCATTTCGATGGCCTCAGCCATGTCGGCAATTTTCTCGCCGCACAGCAGACGGCCGTGGTGGAGGAGGAAGCGGCCGAAGAGAACGGAAAGGCCGCGCCATAAGCTTGCCGCGCCTGTCCGTCATCCCGCATTTGTTGTCTTCAGGCGGAGTGCCTATATCGAGCCGGTCAAGCCGGACCCTGCGATGAACGATGCCTCCTTCGACCTCGATTCCTATTTCGACCGCATCGGCTATCGCGGTCCGATCGATGCGTCGCTCGACACGCTGAGCGCGCTGCATCGCCAGCATCCGCAGGCGATCCCGTTCGAGAATCTGGACCCGTTGCTTGGTGCCAGCTCGACATCGTCATTCCCGACCGCGCCTTCGAAACCAGGGTCAGGCAGTTGAACATCGTAAAGGCTTGAGGCCCATGACCGCACTTTCCGTTCTCGACCTGTCGCCGATCGTCGAAGGCAGCGACGCCTCGCAATCGCTGGCAAATTCGCTCGACCTGGCCCGCCATGCCGAGCGGCTCGGCTACAGGCGCTACTGGCTGGCCGAGCACCACAACATGCCGGGCATCGCCAGCGCGGCGACCGCCGTGGTCATCGCCCATGTCGCAGGCGGCACCAAGACCATCCGCGTTGGCGCCGGTGGCATCATGCTGCCCAACCATGCGCCGCTGGTGATTGCCGAGCAGTTCGGCACGCTGGCGGCACTGCACCCCGGCCGCATCGACCTCGGCCTCGGCCGCGCGCCCGGCACCGATATGGGAACAGCGCGCGCGCTGCGCCGCAATCTCGAGGCGTCAGACAATTTCCCCCAGGATGTCGTCGAGCTGATGGGCTATTTCCAGCCGGCCGCGGAAGGCCAGCGTATCCACGCCGTGCCCGGCGAAGGCCAGAAGGTGCCGGTCTGGATCCTCGGTTCCAGCCTCTATGGCGCGCAGCTCGCCGCCATGCTCGGCCTGCCCTATGCGTTTGCCTCGCATTTCGCGCCGGCCGAACTCGACCATGCGCTGGAGATCTACCGTTCGCGCTTCCAGCCTTCGGAACAGCTGGACAAGCCCTATGTCATGCTCGGCCTCAACGTTTTCGCCGCACCGACCGATGGAGAGGCCAAACTGCTGTTCACCTCGTTGCAGCAGGCCTTCGTCAATCTGCGCACGGGGCGGGCCGGCCGCCTGCCGCCGCCGGTCGAGGGCTATGACCAGACGCTCGAGCCGATGGCAAAAACCATGATTTCGCAGGCGCTGTCCTGCGCCGTCGTCGGCTCCCCCGAAACCGTCCGGCAAGGCATAGACGCGTTCGTGCGCCGCACCGGCGCAGACGAGCTGATGGTGACCGCGCAGATCTTCGACCATGCGGCACGCGTGCGCTCGTTCGAAATCCTGGCCGAGGCGCATAAATCGCTGTCGCAGGCCGCGTGACGCTTTTGCCTGTGTCTGCTGTGGGCAGGCGCCTTCCTCAGCCAGGAGCCGCCTCTCTCACGCATAGGTGACGTTTTCTTGTGGTTTCGAAGCCCTGACTGGGCGCTTCGCCGGGGGATCGCGCAGATCCTGGGGTTTTGAGCGCGGTTTGAGCACATCCGGGCCGCCGGGCGGCTGTTCAAAGGCGCCAAGCGCGGCGCGGTGGATGCCATGCGCAGAATGCTTGCGCCCGATGCCGCCTGTTCTTATATACGCGCCAAGCCGCCCAGTGCCGGAATGCCGGTTGCCGGAGCGGAATTTCTTGTGAACAGGGGCTTTCGTCGGAACGCCTTACGGGTCCTGAGAGCCTGCTTAGCGGAGAGACTAGAAAAATGGCAAAAGTAATCGGTATCGATCTCGGCACCACCAACTCCTGCATCGCCATCATGGATGGCAAGGAGCCCAAGGTCATTGAAAATGCGGAAGGCGCGCGCACGACGCCTTCCATCGTCGCCATCTCGGGCGACGGCGAACGTCTCGTCGGCCAGCCGGCCAAGCGCCAGGCGGTCACCAATCCTGAAAACACCATCTTCGCGGTCAAGCGCCTGATCGGCCGCCGCTATGACGACCCGGTGACGGAGAAGGACAAGAAGCTTGTCCCCTACAAGATCGTCAAGGGCGACAATGGCGATGCCTGGGTCGAGGCCGGCGGCAAGAAGCAGTCGCCCAGCCAGATCTCGGCCATGATCCTGCAGAAGATGAAGGAAACGGCGGAGGCCTATCTCGGCGAGAAGGTCGAGAAGGCGGTCATCACCGTTCCGGCCTATTTCAATGACGCCCAGCGCCAGGCCACCAAGGACGCCGGCAAGATCGCCGGCCTTGAGGTGCTGCGCATCATCAACGAGCCGACGGCTGCAGCACTTGCCTACGGCCTCGACAAGAAGGATGGCAAGACCATTGCCGTCTATGACCTTGGCGGCGGCACGTTCGACATTTCGGTGCTCGAAATCGGCGACGGCGTGTTCGAAGTGAAGTCGACCAATGGCGACACCTTCCTCGGCGGCGAGGATTTCGACATGCGTCTCGTCGAATACCTGGCGGCCGAGTTCAAGAAGGAACAGGGCATCGACCTGAAGAACGACAAGCTTGCGCTGCAGCGCCTCAAGGAGGCGGCTGAAAAGGCCAAAATCGAGCTGTCGTCGACGACGCAGACCGAAATCAACCTGCCCTTCATCACCGCCGACGCGACCGGCCCCAAGCACCTGACACTGAAGCTGACCCGTGCCAAGTTCGAGCAGCTGGTCGACGATCTCGTCCAGCGCACCATCGAGCCCTGCAAGGCAGCGCTCAAGGATGCCGGGCTGAAGGCTGGCGAGATCGACGAAGTGGTCCTGGTCGGCGGCATGACCCGCATGCCCAAGATCCAGGAGATCGTGAAGCAGTTCTTCGGCAAGGAGCCGCACAAGGGCGTCAACCCGGATGAGGTCGTCGCACTCGGCGCCGCAATCCAGGCCGGCGTGCTGCAGGGCGACGTGAAGGACGTGCTGCTGCTCGACGTGACGCCGCTGTCGCTCGGCATCGAGACGCTGGGTGGCGTGTTTACCCGCCTGATCGAACGCAACACGACCATCCCGACCAAGAAGAGCCAGGTGTTCTCGACCGCTGAAGACAGTCAGTCGGCCGTGACCATCCGCGTCTTCCAGGGCGAGCGTGAAATGGCTGCCGACAACAAGGCGCTCGGCCAGTTCGACCTGGTCGGCATTCCGCCGGCGCCGCGCGGCGTGCCGCAGATCGAGGTCACTTTCGACATCGACGCCAACGGCATCGTCAACGTTTCGGCCAAGGACAAGGGCACCGGCAAGGAGCACCAGATCCGCATCCAGGCCTCTGGTGGCCTTTCGGACGCCGACATCGAGAAGATGGTCAAGGACGCCGAAGCCAATGCCGAGACCGACAAGCAGCGGCGCGCCTTGGTCGAGGCCCGCAACCAGGCCGAGGCGCTGGTGCACTCCTCCGAGAAGTCGCTGAAAGAATATGGCGACAAGGTTTCGGAAACCGAGCGCACGGCGATATCGGAGGCTATCACGGCGCTGAAGGCTGCTGCCGAAGGCGACGATGCCGCCGACATCGAGGCCAAGTCGCAGACGCTTGCCGAAGCATCCATGAAGCTCGGCCAGGCCATGTACGAAGCTTCGCAGAAGGAAGCGGCGGAAGCCGACGCCAAGGCGGACGCGGCCAAGGATAGCGATGTGGTCGACGCCGATTTCGAGGAAATCGACGAAAACGACGAGAAGAAGAAGTCGGCCTGACCGGTTGACGGCAAATAAAGCGGAAAGCCCGGCGCAAAGCCGGGCTTTTTTGCAACCCTCGCTGAAAAAGTGCGGGCCTTGCCGAAAAAGTCACTGAAAAACACAGGCACAAGCGCGCCGGCCCTAGCATCCGGGCAGCACCGCTCCTAAATCGAGACAACGTGCCGGCAAACGACGCAACATGCATCAAGACGTTGAGCATCCGGACTGCGGGAAAAGATGAAAGCTGATTTCTACGAGACGCTGGGCGTGCAAAAGGGCGCCGACGAGAAGGAGCTCAAGAGCGCTTTCCGCAAGCTGGCCATGCAGTTCCATCCCGACCGCAATCCCGGCGATCACTCATGCGAGCATAAGTTCAAGGAAATCAACGAAGCCTACGAAACGCTGAAGGACCCGCAGAAGCGCGCGGCCTATGACCGTTTCGGTCACGCCGCCTTCGAGCAGGGCGGCATGAATGGCGGCGCGCAAGGTTTTGGCGCCGGCGGCTTCGCCGACATTTTCGAAGATATTTTCGGCGACATGATGGGCGGGCGCCAGCGCCGCTCGTCGGGCGGCCGCGAACGCGGCGCCGATTTGCGCTACAATATGGAAATCACGCTGGAAGAAGCGTTTGCCGGCAAGACCGCGCAAATCCGCGTGCCGGCCTCGATCTCATGCACGGAATGCTCCGGGACCGGCGCCAAGCCCGGCACCCAGCCGGTGACCTGCTCGATGTGCCATGGCCACGGCAAGGTACGAGCGACGCAAGGCTTCTTCTCGATCGAGCGTACCTGCCCGCAATGCCAAGGCCGCGGCCAGACGATCAAGGACCCGTGCCCGAAATGCGCCGGCCAGGGCCGCGTCACCGAGGAACGCTCGCTGTCGGTCAATATCCCGGCCGGCATCGAGGACGGCACCCGCATCCGGCTTGCCAATGAGGGCGAGGCGGGCCTGCGCGGCGGCCCATCGGGCGACCTCTATATTTTCCTGGCGGTGAAGCCGCATGAATTCTTCCAGCGCGACGGCGCCGATCTCTACTGCAAGGTGCCGATATCGATGACGACGGCCGCCCTTGGCGGCTCGTTCGAGGTGACGACGCTGGACGGCAGTCAGACCAAGGTGAAAGTGACCGAAGGCACGCAGAACGGCCGCCAGTTCCGCCTCAAGGGCAAGGGCATGCCGGTGCTGCGCCAGCCCAATGTCGGCGACCTCTATATCCAGACCGCGGTCGAAACGCCGCAAAACCTGTCGCGCCGCCAGCGCGAGTTGCTGGAAGAGTTCGAGCAGCTGTCGTCGAAGGACAATTCGCCCCAGTCGAGCGGCTTTTTCGCCCGCATGAAGGACTTTTTCGAATCCTTCGGCGAGCACTGAACCCAAGCCAAGGCCGCCACGCTTCCCAAACGTCATCAACATCTTATGCCAGATCGCGCCTTGCCTTGGACCTGTTAGCTGCTAAGTAGCGTTCGGGGAGTGTTGAGGAGAACTTGCATGGCACGTGGTCCGGGATTGCGGAAGGCGCTGGCGGAAAAGTTCGACGACGAACTCAAATTCTTCAAAGGCTGGATCGACAAGCCGAAGTCGGTCGGTTCGATCGTGCCGACAAGCTCCGTCACCGCCCGCAAGATGGCTTCCATCGTCAATCCGAAGTCCGGCCTGCCGGTGCTTGAAGTCGGCCCCGGCACAGGCGTCATCACGCGTGCAATCCTCGCCCAGGGCGTTAAGCCCGAAAACCTCTACGCGGTCGAATATTCCACCGATTTCGTGCGCCATCTGCGCCAGCTCTATCCCGGCGTCAACGTCATCGAGGGCGATGCCTTCAATCTCAACGCCACGCTTGGCGAGAAGAGCGGTATGGTTTTCGATTCCGTCGTCTCCGGCGTGCCGCTGCTCAATTTCCCGGTCGCACAGCGGATCGCCTATATTGAAAGCCTGCTAGACCGCATCCCGGTTGGACGGCCGATCGTGCAGCTGACCTATGGGCCGTTGTCGCCGATCCCGCCCGGCCGCGGCAATTACACGGTCAAGCATTTCGACTTCATCTTCCGCAACATCCCGCCGACGCAGCTGTGGATCTACCGGCGCGAAGCGCATTAGCTGGTATTGGGGGCGGGAGAAGTCTCTGGCGCCTTGTAGAGGATCGACGTCTCCCGAAGGAAGCTCGATTGAGGGTCGATCCTTGACTGTTATCCGCCTCGCAAACTCGTGGCGACCTCTCTGATCGCCGCGCACATGGCCCGCACGGCCGTTGCTTCGGCGCTGCTGGAGAACAGAAGCAGCAGAGGCCGACGCGCACGCGGCTCCAGAGGACGCCTCGCGACGGTTCGCTGCCAATCGGCCGGAAACGCCAGGCCTGGCGCAATCGACAAACCGCGCCCGGCCCCAACCAGAGCAAGCAGCGCCGCCATATCGCTCGCCGACAGGATGACAACTGGCGCAACGCCAAAATCCTGGAACAATTCGGCAAGCATTGGTCCGCAGCCGCCGCTCGACATGATGAATGGCTGGCCGTCGAGAGCGCGGATCGGAAATGACCCGCCTTGGACTGAGTTCTTTTGCGATGACGCTACAAAGAGTTCGTCGTCGACAAGTTCCTCGGCTTGGCAATTGCCGGCGATGTAGGACAGTCCAATATCGGCGGCACCGCGATCGACCCACTCCGCCACCTCGGTATCCGTGCCCAAGAGCAGTTCGACAGCAAGCTCCGGGTGCCGGACGGAAGTAATGTTCAACGCATATGGAGCAATCTTTACCGAGGCGCTGCTGACCAGCGCGAGCCGTACTCTGCCTTTGATGGAGTGTTCCCGTAGGCCGACAAGACGGCCTAAAGCATGCAAAGCGGCGCGCGCCGCGTCCAAAGCCGCCTCGCCGGTTGCGGTGAAAGCGACACCGCGCCGATCACGTATGACGAGGGGCGCGCCAACGATCTCCTCCAGCGCCTTCATTGCATGGCTTATGGCCGATTGAGAAAGACAGAGCCGCTCGGCGGTTTTGGTGAAGCTGCGCGTCTCGCTGAGCGATGTCAGGACGCGCACCATCGTGATGTTGATATTAGCTTTGTTCATGGCTGCCGAAATATCTTTCATTTCGCTCATATTAAAGAGCGCTGTAGGTTTTGTGAAGGTGAGGGAAACGACCCTCGAAATCGCGGCGAGCGGCTTCCTGGCCTCTCTGGCATGCAGGCGTGCGGTACGACGAGCCTGAAATTGGAGCTTCGCATGAGCTACCTTCCGCAATTCCTGACACTTGCTTCAGTGTTCCTGCTCGGCGCCATGAGCCCAGGACCCGATTTTGTAGCCGTGACTTCCCATGCGCTGATCAGCCGTCGCGCGGGGTTCCATGTGGCGCTTGGCATTGCCGCAGCGGTCATGGTGTGGGCGGCTCTCGCGATGTGTGGCCTGGGCCTCGTACTGACGCAGATTGCATGGGCTCACCTTGCCGTCCGGATCGCCGGTGCCGTGTATCTCGGTTACCTGGGCAGCAAGATCCTTTTGTCGGCTTGGCAGGCGCAGCCACCGCTGGCCGTCAGTGGCGCAGAGACTACGGCTCCTTGGCGAAGCGGCTTCGTTGTCGGAATTACAAATCCGAAGACGGCCGCCTTCTTCGCGAGCCTGTTCATATCGGTATTGCCGATGCAGGCTCCGATCTGGGTCCAGGCAGTGTCGCTGGCCATAATCGGGCTGGTCGCGATGGCGTGGTTTGGGCTTGTCGCGCTAATGTTCTCCACAAGAACGGTTCGGGCGGTATATGGCAGCGTCCGCAGGCCGATAGATGCCTTGCTCGGAGTTGCACTCATCGCGCTGAGTGCAAGAATTGCGGTCACCCACTAGCAATAGCCCAGCTGCTCGGCACACCTTCGCGCGCCTGCCCCCCGATCGTTTCCGTTTTTTGAGCCAGTGCGTTGATTTGCGCAGCCTCTGGCTGTACCTGTCCGGGAACAAGAGTGGCCAATGGCTGTGATCGCGAAAATCCTCGTCTTCGCCGGCTCGGTGCGCAGCGGCGCCTTCAGCGGCAGGACCGCCGATGTGGCGCAGAAGGAGCTGGCCATGCAAGGCGCCGAGGTGACGCGCATTTCGCTGGCCGACTATCCGCTGCCGATCATCGACGAGGACCTCGAAAAGGAAAAAGGCGTTCCCGACAACGCCGTGAAGCTCGGCCGGCTGATCGCCGCCCATGACGGGCTGCTGATCGCGACGCCGGAATATAATGGCTCGATCCCGCCACTGCTCAAGAACACGATCGACTGGGTAAGCCGGGTGCGCCTCGATGGCGGCTGGCCGGTGAGGCCGCTTGTCGGCAAGGTCGCCGGCCTGTGCTCGTCTTCCAACGGACATTTCGCCGGGATCCGCTGCATCAACCATCTGCGCGCCGTGCTGGTGCGCTGCCAGTTGGAGATGGTGACGCCGGAATGCTCGGTATCCGATGGCGGCAGTGCCTTCGACGGCGACGGCAATTTCAGGGATGAGAGACTGACCAAATCGATGGAGCACCTATGCCGCACGCTGATCGAAACCTCGCGCATGCTGTCGACCCGGACCGGGGCATGATTTCCACAGCCATGCAGGCCCATACCATGAGAGAAAGGCTGATCGTCGGCCTCGACGTGCCGACGGTGAAAGAGGCCGAACAGGCGGTGCAGGAGCTCGACGGCGTCGTCTCCTTCTACAAGATCGGCTATCAGCTGGCCTTCGCCGGCGGGCTCGACTTCGCCAGGGAGTTGGCCAGCGGCGGCACGAAAATCTTCCTCGACATGAAGCTGCTCGACATCGACCACACGGTGGCGAAGGGTGTCGAGAACATCGTGCGCATGGGCATGACCATGCTGACCATCCACGCCTATCCCAAGGCGATGCGAGCCGCGGTGGAGGCCGCCAGGGGCAGCGACCTCTGCCTGCTGGCGGTCAGCGTGCTGACCTCGATGGACGAGCAGGACGTGATCGACGCCGGCTATGAATACGACCCTCACACGCTGGTGCTGAGACGCGCCGAACAGGCGCTGCATGCCGGCATGGGCGGCGTCGTCTGCTCGGCCGAGGAGGCGGAAGCGGTGCGCCGCATCGTCGGACCCGACCTGGCGGTGGTGACACCGGGGATACGGCCCAAGGGCAGCGACCATGGCGACCAGAAACGCGTGGTGACGCCCGGCCAGGCGATCCGCAACGGCTCCAGCCATCTTGTTGTGGGCCGGCCAATCGTGGCGGCAAGCGACAGGCGCGCGGCGGCGGAAGTCATACTGGAAGAGATGCGCGCCGCGTAACGAGGAGAAGAAAATGCCCAAGGGATACTGGATAGCCCGCGTCGATGTGCGCGACGCCGAAGGCTACAAGGACTATGTCGCTGCCGCCAAGCTCGCTTTCGACCGTTTCGACGTGAAGTTCCTTGCCCGTGGCGGTGAGCATGAAAAGGCCGAGGGGCCTGGCCGCGCCCGCAATGTCATTATCGAGTTCGAATCGCTCAGCGCGGCGCACGATTGCTACCACTCGCCGGAGTACCAGCGCGCCGTCGCCATCCGTCAGAAAGTAGCCGATGGCGAGATCGTGCTGGTCGAGGGTATCTGACGCGCGAAGCTGCTCTGCTCAGTGCGGCGCTTCCTCCTGCGCCAGCACCTCCAGTTGATGGCGGTGCCCCGACAGCTCATAGCCGACAACGGTGACGGCCGGCGCTAGCGTGAGTAAGATGAGGCAGACCGCCATGTCGACGCCGGCAAGGGCGGCGATGATGGCAAGTGCGACGACCGCAGCCGTTCCCGCCAGCAGCCAGACATGGAGGGGATCGAAGCGCTGGACGAGATAATAAAAATACAGCGCGTACATCGCCCCCAGGAACACGCCTAGCGGAATGGCGACCGAGAGCAGGGTCGCTACCGGGCCGATATGGGCCTTGTGCTCGATGAAATAGGCCGCGACATGCAGCCCGGCGCCGGTGGCGACGATGGCCGCCACGATCAGCATCTGGCCATAGCCCCAGACAAAAGAGCGATTGCGGTGCTGGTGCAGCACCGTCCCCGAGGGCAGCATGTAGTAGACCCACCACATGCCGAAGGTGAGACCCATTCCGGCAATGCCGATCAAGGCGGCATCGAGGTTCCAGCCCTGCTCCTCGACCGCGGCCGACAGCGTCGCCAGCGTGCCGACCACCCCTTCGCCCAGCGCGATGATGGCGAACAGGCTGTAGCGCTCGGCGACGTGATGCGCGTGCCAGGGCGTGCCGCCATCCCGGCGTTCGGCGATGACCGGTCCGGCAAGCTCGATGAGAAGCAGGACCGCGCCGAAGGCCAGGCTCGTCGCCAGCGAGAAATCGACGAGGATCTGCACCACCCAGCCGATCTGGGCGATCGCGATGGCGATGGCATAGGTGAGACAGGCACGCCGCCGCCCAAGGTCCTGCCGCGCCGCGCGCAGCCATTGGAAGATCATGGCGACGCGCATGATGACGTAGCCCAGCACCATGACCGAATTGTTGAGGTGTTCGCCATGCTCGATCGAGGCGAACATGCGCGGCAGGCCGATGGCCAGCACCAGCACGCCGATCATCTGCACCATGGTGACGAGGCGGAAGATCCAATCGTCGGTGTCATAGGCGGAGGAAAACCAGGAGAAATTGATCCACGCCCAGCAGATCGCGAAGCTGGCAAAGCCGAAGCCGATCAGCGCCGCCGCGTAGTGGCCCTCGGCCAAGGCATGCGCCAGTTGCGACGAGGCAAGGCTGAAGGCGGTGACGAAGGTCAGATCGAACAGCAGCTCGAGCGGCGTGGCGACGCGATGCGCCTCATGCGGATCGCGCCCGGCCATGCGCCTTATGTGATGATGGAGGGAGCTTGCTGGTGTGCTCATCGCGCGGCCTTGCCTGAGGACTGTCCCGCGACACTAAAGGTGGAGCAAAAGCCGTCAAGGCGCGGTAGGTCGTGCCGGTCCCCGCGGCCTTTCAGATCGCCTGTCGGTTCAGTCGGTTCGCCGCCGTCTCGGCAACCGCATCGGCCAGCGTCATGCTCCATTGCAGCCGGCAATAGGCGCGGAAATCGAAGCAGGGCAGGCCGGGACAGACTTCGAACTCGATGAGGTGGGCATGATCGGTGGCCTCGACCCTGAAATCGATGGAAAACACGTCGCGCAGGCCAAGTCCGCTGACCAGCCGCTCGGCGATGCGGCGGATGGTTGCCGCGGCTGCCGGCTGGGTGTCGGCAACCGCCTCCAGCACCGGCTCGCTGTATAGTCCAGCCGCCTTGGCGGCCTCGCCGGTGTCGCCGTAGAGCGCCATCGAGTCCGCCATGGTCTGGAAATCGCCGCCGGAGTCGACGAACGCAATGCCGAGCGCTTCCGCCCCGGCATCCGTTTGCAGCCCAAGGAAGCTGGCGCGGACATTGCGACCGCCGACATAGGGCTGGACGACGACATCGTCGCGATAAGCGGCATAGACCCGCCGGCTAAGCTCCAGCGCATGGGCCAGGTCGTTGCAGCGTGAATCCGGCCAGATGCCTACCTTGGAGCCGAGCCGGTTCGGCTTGACGAACCAGCCGGCTTCCGAAGCTGGCGGGGCGGCCAGCCAGCGGCCGTCGCGGGCCAGGCCTGCCTGCGGCGCCGGCAGGCCGAGCGCGCAAAGCACGGCGCCGGAGCGGAACTTGTCCTGGCAAAGCGCGAACAGCGCATCGTCGGCTCCGATGGTTCTAAGCCCATTCAGCCTGGCAAGTGCGGGCGCTGCAGCACCGCGGAAATAGGCAATGCCGTCGGTCAGCGTCCAGACAAGCGTGGTTGCGGGATCGGCCTTCGCCAGCGCGCTTGACGCATCGTCGAGTGCAACCGGCATGAAGGCGAGGCCGCGCCGCCCGCAAGCGGCGGTGATTTCATCGAATTCGGGCGCGAGATCGGTCGATTGCGCCAGATAGGACGAGATTTCCAGGGCGCGCTCGGCGGGAAAGCCGTCGGCGACCAGCCGGTCGAGACAGGCCTTTTCCGGCTCATGGACGAGGATCAGGGTCGGGCGCGGCATGGATCAGGACCTTCGGTGGTGTTGTCCCACCATGGCATGGCCCCTGCTTCAGACTTGCGCGAAACCGACCGAGCCGGACGCCTGCGCGACAGCGCTCAGGCGATGACCACGCGCGGCTCGAAGCGGCCGTTGACGGGGATGTCGAGCAGGAAGGTCATGCCGGCCTGTGGGTCGAGCTTGCGCTGCTTGTCGTCCTTGCCTTTCCAGGCCGAGGTCACCGCCAGCCGACCGGCCTTGGCCCCGACAAAGGCCGGGCACGAGGACTGCCCCGCCGGCACGGCAATTTCGCGCAACAATGTGCCATCTGGCGAATAGGCCTTGACCGCCTTGCCGCCCCAGACGGCGTTCCACAGCACGCCGTCGCGATCAACGACCGAGCCGTCGACAAAGCCCTTGGACGAGCGATGGTCGACGAACACTTTGGACTCGCCGACCGGCAGGCCAGTCGCCGGATCGCAGGCGACCCGCATCAAGAGGCCGGTCGAGGTATCGGTGTAATAGGCAATCGAGCCGTCTTCGGAAAAACAGATCGAATTCGATACTGTGATGCCGGTGTAAAGCGTGCGCAATTCGCCCTTGAAGAACCAGTAGATGGCGCCGGCGCCCTTCTCCTCACCCTTGCCCATCGTGCCGACCCAGAAGGCGCCGCACGGATGGACGCGCGAATCGTTGGAGCGGGTCAGCGCATTGTCGGCCTCGATAGGCGTATGCAGCGTCAGCTTGCCGGTCGAGACGTCGCGGACATGCAGGCCGGTCTCGGTGGCGATGAGCTGGCGATTGTCGTCGATAATGGCGATGGCGCTGGCCATCTGGCCGAGCTCATGGACCTTCCGCGCGCTGGACGTGACACCCTGCTCCAGCAAAAGCCCGTTGACGATGTCGAACCAGAACAGCGTGTCGGTGGCGGGATCGTAGCTCGGCCCCTCGCCGAGTTCACAGACATGGTCCGAAAAAACCGAAACCTTGTCCATCATGCCGCTCCGCCGAAGGCCGCATCCCAGGCCGTCACCGCCGCCTGCGCGCGCGAGGCCACCTCGTCGACGCTGATGCCGGGTTTGAACAGGCTGGAGCCAAGACCAAAAGCAGTCACCCCAGCGGCTTTGTAGCCGGCAAAGTCTTTGTCGGAAACGCCGCCGACGGCGCCGACCACGGTATCGGCCGGCAGCACGGCCCGCATGGCCGAAATGCCGCTAGGCCCGAGCACGCTTGCCGGGAAGAATTTGAGCGCCGAAGCCCCAAGCCTAATCGCCTGAAAAGCTTCGGTGGGGGTGAACACGCCTGGCATCGTCACCATGCCATGGTGCATGGCGCGGGCCATGACGTCGGCATCGATGTTGGGGCTGACCAGCAGCCGCCCGCCGGCCTTGGCCAAGGTGTCGACATCGGCTGAAGTCAGCACCGTGCCGGCGCCGACCAGCGTTGTCTTGGGCAAAGCGGTGACAATGCTGGCGATCGATGAAAACGGCTCCGGCGAATTGAGCGGCACCTCGATGGCTTCGATGCCGGCGTCAAACAGCGCCTGGCCGATGGCAACCGCCTCGCTGGGTTTGAGGCCGCGCAGAATGGCGACAAGACCACGCTTGAGCTTCGGGAAGGGGGCGGTCTGGGTCACGCTGTCACTCCACTCTGGTGAGTCATTTGGCGATCATGCCATTTTCCCGCGCTGCCTCGATAAGGCCGGCACGCACCGCCTCGTCGGCGTCGACCGTCCTGACGGCAAGCCCTGCAAGGTCTAGCGCCTGGCGGTAGAGGGCTGCTAGCGAGCCGGACGCAACCAGCACGATTGCGGTGGTGCTTTCGCCATAGCGGCGGCCCGCCGAGGCGATCTCGCCGCCGATCAGCAGGCCGGACAGGCAAGCGGCGGCATCGTCGGCCTTGAGGTTCTGCAGCAGGCCGGCGGCGCGGATCGAGAACAGCCGCGAGGTGACATCGCCGCCCTCGGCCAAAGCCTTGCGGCACCATTCCTGGAAGAACGGATTGTCCGGAATGACCGGCTTCGGGCTCTCGCCCAGCGAATGGCGCAGGATCGAGTGAGTGGCCAGCACCGAAAACAGCTCGCCGGTCGGCCAGGTGCAGAAGCCGTCGACCGCGCCGTCTTCGACCAGAACCCATTTCGAATGGGTGCCGGGCATGCAGACGAGATGGCGACCTTTTGCCGGCAAACCGGCGCCGGCAAGCTGGGTTTCCTCGCCGCGCATTACGTCCGGCGCATCTTCCAGGCGCTGCGCCAGGCCAGGCACGATGCGGATGTCGCGGCTCTGGCCGGGAATGCGGGCGGCCCCCGCGAGGATGGCACTGAGCGGCGCCGGCACGGTGACGTAAGGCGCTTCCAGCCAACCCTGGCGCGAGCCGGCCATGCCGCAGATGATGACCGGCAGTGTGTCAGGTGCGCCGAGCGCCGCCAGATGGCCCTCGAGGATGATCGAAAAGCCTTTTTGCTGCGCGGTGATCAACCCATCATCGCCGCGACGCTCGGCAAGCACCCCGCCCGCCTCGTCGACCAGCCAGACCCGCATGCGGGTCGTGCCCCAGTCGACGGCGGCGACTGCCGGCGTGCCTTTTGCCGGATTTTGATTCACCGGGCTCACAGGAAACCCCCGTCGACGATCAACATCTGCGCCGTCAGCATACGTGAGGCGTCGGAGGCCAGGAACAGCACTGTGCCGACGATGTCGTCGGGCTGCATGACCTGCTTGATGCATTGCTTGGCGACATGGGCGGCGAGCCTCTCCTCGGTGACCCAGAGTTCCCGCTGCCGCTCGGTGATCACCCAGCCCGGCGCAATCGCATTGACGCGGATGCCGTCGACCCCAAGCTTGCCCGCGAGACCTTTGGTGAGGCCGAGTATGCCGGCCTTGGCGGCGGTGTAGGCCGGCATATCGGGGTGGTTGATGAGATAGGAGGTTGAGGTGAAGTTGATGATCGAACCGCCGCCGGCCCGCTTCATGCCCGGCGCGACCGCCTGTGCGGTGAAGAAATGCGGGCGCAGATTGACGGCGAGATTGTTGTCCCAGAACTCGACGGTAACGTCGGCGACCTCGTGGCGTTCGTCCCAGGCGGCATTGTTGACCAGCACGGTGACGTCGCCATGCGCCTCAGCCGCTTTGGCGGCCGAAGCGCGCAACGCCTCGACGTCACGCAAATCGGTCTTGAGGTAGAGCGGTCGCCGGCCAAGTTCTTTTTCGACGCGGTCGGCAAGCAGCGTGCTTAGGCCATCGGCGATGTCGATGAAGGCGACATGGGCGCCCTGGCGAACGAAGCCCTCGGTCAGTGCCGCACCAATTCCGGAACCGCCGCCGGTGATCAGCACCGAGGCTCCCCTGAGGTCGGCAAAATCGGCCGATGGCATCATATTTTTCTCTCCCGATCCGGTCGGCGCGCATCCTATCCAGCCAAGTCCGGGGAGCAAGGGCGAAAACGGCGATTTGTTTGGCTTATGTCAGACAAAAGGACGCAAGATGGCGGCCACAGTCGATCTTGGCTCGCACCGCTGACTTGCTCGACGCAGGCAAGACCGCCGGTCAGACTGCCTTGGCGTAGAGGGCGCCGCGATAGGAATCGCGGAGGTAGCCGAGCGTGGCGTCGGCGTCGACCGGTTTGCCGAAGAGATAGCCCTGGCCGCCGGCGCAGCCGAACTGGACGAGGCGGTCGGCCTGCGCCTCCTCCTCGATGCCTTCGGCGACGACATCCATGCCGAGCCCTTCGCACATGGCCAGAATGGCGCGGATGATGTGTTCCGACGGGCGGTCGTCGAGGATCGAGGAGACGAAGGCGCGGTCGATCTTGAGCTTGTCGAAATGGAATTCGCGCAAGCGGCCGAGCGAGGACTGGCCGGTGCCGAAATCGTCGAGCGAGACTCGGATGCCGACGCGACGCAGGTCCTCGACGATCTTCTCGGCCGAGGCCGGATCGTTCATCAGGCCGGTTTCGGTGATCTCGATCTCCAGCCGTCGCGGATCGAAGCCGGTGCGGTCGAGGATCGACAATATGTGCAGGCCGGTGTTCTGGTCGACGAGTTGCGAGGGCGACAGGTTGAAGGACAGGAACAGGTCCTTCGGCCAGCTGCGCGCCGCTTCGGTCGCCTTGCGCAGCACCAGCTGCGATAGCGGGCCGATGATGCCGCGCTCTTCGGCGATCGGGATGAACACGGTCGGCGGCACCACGCCGAGGTCGCGATCGGTCCAGCGCGCCAGCGTCTCGAAGCCGATGGTGCGGCGGGTGGTCAAATCGACGATGGGCTGGAAATGCGGTTCGACCTCACCGGCCGAGACGGCACGGCGCAGCGCCTGTTCGATGCGGGTGACGCGCTTGGCCGCCTCTTCCATTTCGCGGGTGTAGACGACGACCCGGCCACGGCCCGAACGCTTGGCGTGGTAGAGCGCCGTTTCGGCCTTGTTGACGAGGATTTCCGTGGTTTCGTCGCCGGAATAAAAGAGCGAGCAGCCGACCGAGGCCGAAAGCCTGGCGGTGCGTTCGCCGACATCGTAGGGCGCCGACAGGATTTCGATCATCATGCGCGACTTCTCGGCCGCCGCTTCCTCCGAGAACACCATCGGATACAGGAAGGCGAATTCGTCGGCGCCGATGCGGCAGACCGTAGAGTGGCTGTCCATCGAGGCGCGCAGCCGCATCGCCACCTGGATCAATATGTCGTCGCCGGCCTTGTGGCCGAACAGATCGTTGATCGGCTTGAAGCCGTCGAGGTCGAGAATGCCGACCGTGAACGGCGCGGGATCGTCTGCACGGTCGCTGATCAGGCGATCGACCTTGTCGAAGAAGCGGCGATGGTTGCCAAGCCCGGTCAGCGCATCGGTGAACGCCAGATCCGAGTTTTCCCTGCTTGCCTGCCCGGTGCCAAACGTCGTTTGCATCGGTATCCCTGTTTGTGACGCCCGAAATTTAGGCTGAGACTGGCAGCAAAGCGTTTAGGAAGCGTATCGCGAAATCGATTTTTCGCTGGCGAATGATGCTTTAGCGGACGCGGTAGAGTTCGACCGGGGTTCCGCGCGTTTCGGCCACCGGTTCGAGCCAATCGGGGACGCTTCCCTGCATCAGCCTGGCCAGGAAGCCTTGCGGCGCCTTGGCGGCAAGCATCTTGCTTTCGGCGCTGCCGCGGCAGAGCGCCATCAGGCCGACGTGGTGAGCCGCCGCGATCATCCTCGCCTGGTCCGCCGATCCGAGGAAGGCATCGAGCGCAAGCAGGTCGCCGGCGATGTTGCGATGATAGGGGCCGGCAAAGACGCGGTGCCCGGAATAGGCCAGGATGGGCGAGCCGAGATTGGAAATGGCAAGCACCGTGGTGTCCGGCAGCCGGGCCAACGCCGCGAAGGAGGCCTTGCGCTCGCAGGACGGATCGCTGTCGGTGTCCTGTGCCTCGACCGAGACCTTGTTGGCCTCGAATACGCTCGACGTCGCGGCGGCAGCACCGGCCCAGACGGCATTCACCGACACCACCCAGACCGCCGCCATGCGCAGCGATACGCTGCGCGCAGGGCTGATCCTCGCCCGTTCGCGCCAGCTTGCGATCCAGGCCGACAGCGGGATGGCGGCAAAGGCGATCGAGAATGTCGAGCCGCGGACCTGCCAGGCGCTGACGATGAAGGCGCCGACCAGCAAGGCGCCGACGAGGCTGTCCTGGCGGCGCCATGGTCCGCGCAGGCGAAGCGCCATCAGCGCGATCGCCACCAGCGGCGTGACATAGCGCGCCGCCAGCGAGGCCGGCTCATTGACGGCAATACTGAACAGCGACTGCGCCTCGTCGATGTGATCGAGCCACAATTCCTTGAGGCGCGGATCGAGGTTTGCGTAGGGAGCCGCAAGGCATTGCGGAAACAGCGCCACGACGACGGCGCCCAGCACAAGCGCGAGCAGGCTAAGCGAGATCAGGCGGCGGCTGGCCGTGCCATTGGACACCGTGAGCGACGTCACGGCGGCAAGCCCCAGTCCGGCGATTGCCGCCACCACGAACTGCACAGCCGAGAAGGCATCGCACTGCGGCTGGCCCATGGCCGATGGCGGGATGGTGGTGACGAAGACGAGGGCTGAAACCCCGGCAAAGCCGAGACCGAAATCCCTGGCGATCCGGCGTTCGCCGCCGGGATCGACGACGAACAGCAAGGCGATGCAGGCGCCGATGGTGGCGACATAGGGCGCGGTTTCCATGCCGACGGCCAGCGTCAGGGCCGCGCACAGGCCGGAAATCAGCGCCGCCCAGCGACGCGCCGGCGCCTCGAGCAGCAGGCTGAGGCTGGCCATGGTCAGCGTCAGCTGGACATTGTGATGATCGAGCGCACCCGGCAAGAAAATGCCGATGAAATGCAGCGCCGCCGCGCCGATGACGATAGCGGGCAGCACGGCGCCGACGCCGGCGAAGCTGCGTGCCGCACGGGCCGTAAAAAACACCGCCAGGCAAAACAGCAGCGACGGCCACAGCACCTGTGCGATCGCTTCGGCCATGGCCATGCTGCCGGTCAGCGCCGAGGCGGCGAGGATGATGGCGGCGAGCGGTGCGTCGACCAGCCGCGACCAGTGCATGACGAAACCGCCTTCCGGCCCCATCCTGTACTGATGCAGGTCGAACCAGCCCTGGCCGGCCAGCATGTCGCGAACCTCGACCAGCCGCAGCAGGCTGTCATTGTCGCCGCCGGCATTGCTCAATTCGCGAAAGCCCGTGGCGGCATTGACGGCCAGCACCACCAGCATGGCAAGCAGCGCCAGCGTCATATCGGACTTCCAGGAGGAAGCACCCGCCTTGGCTGCGTTCATCATCATGACCTTCGTCGGAAAGACTGCGGCCTTAAACCTAGCCTTAACAGCTTCAATAAATAGTAAAGTCGCCTGAGCGAGGCCGCATATGAGCGCGGCCGGAGGCTCCGCCGGGCGTCGGGAGACGGAAATGCCGCACGAAGTCCGCCATGAGCCGGCCATTGCCGTGCTCCTGCCTTGCTACAATGAGGAACTGACCATCGCCGAGGTGGTGCGGCGCTTTCGCGAGACGCTGCCATCGGCCGACATCTATGTCTATGACAACAATTCCAGGGATTTGACCGCGCTCAAGGCGCGCGCAGCGGGCGCCATCGTCGTCCGCGAGCCGCGCCAGGGCAAGGGCAATGTCGTGCGGCGCATGTTCGCCGACATCGATGCGGACATCTATCTGATGGCCGATGGCGACGGCACCTATGCGCCGGAAGATGCCTCGCTGCTGATCAACATCCTGCAGACCGAGCGCTGCGACATGGTGGTTGGCACCAGGCGCGGCGTCACCGACGATGCCGGCCGTTCCGGCCATGCCTTCGGCAACCGCATCTTCAACAGCCTCTACAAGCGGCTGTTCGGCGCCGACTTCACCGACATCTTCTCCGGCTACCGCGTCTTCTCGAGGCGTTTCGTCAAGAGCTTTCCCGCGGTTTCCGGCGGCTTCGAGATCGAGACCGAAATGTCGGTGCATGCCTCGCAGCTCAAACTGCCGGTGAGCGAGATCGCGCTCGATTATGGCCGCCGGCCTGAGGGATCGTCGTCGAAGCTGTCGACCTATCGCGACGGCGCCAGGATCCTGTGGATGTTCGCCATGCTGATGAAGGAAACGCAGCCGCTGCGCTTCTTCGGCGCCTTCGCGATTTTCTTCCTGGCGTCGAGCCTTGCCCTGATGACGCCGGTGCTGATCGAATTCGCCCAGACCGGCCTCGTGCCGCGCATGCCGACCTGGGTGCTGTCGGTCGGCCTGCTGCTGCTCTCGATGCTTGCGATGGTGACCGGACTGATCCTCGATTCGGTATCGCGCGGACGCGCCGAGCAGAAACGCATTTTCTATCTCTCGGTTCCGTCGGGCCGGGTCGAACGGCGCGAACGCACGAGCGAAACAGCGAAGGCCGAACCGGGCAAGACGCCCCGGGCCGCCTGAGGCCGTGAGCCGGCTCGCCCGCTTCGTCCTGGCCGGCGGCGTTGGTTTCGTCGCCGATGCCGCGGTGCTCTGGCTGCTCTTGGCGGTGACGCCGCTCGGTCCCTTCGTCGCCCGTGTCCTGTCGATCGGCTTTGCGCTGTGCGTCACCTGGCAGATCAACCGGCACCTGACCTTTTCGCCGTCGAGCCGCGGCGTGGCGCAGGAGGGCGCGCGCTATGGCGGCGTCGGCATCGCCACCAGCATTGTCAACTATCTCGTCTACTGCGCCATCCTGTTCGCGCTGCCGGCAATGCCGCCGCTGGCGGCACTTGCCGTCGCCTCGCTGGTCGCCATGGCGCTGTCCTTCCTCGGTTACTCCCGGCTGGTCTTCGACCGGTAAAGGTCTGGGCCAAGCAAGCGCGATTGGCAGAAGCCGCCAAGTTCCGTATATCGGCGACTTGCCTTGCCGCAATTCCGGACGGAAAACCGCTACGCACTTTTCCTGGACTTGCTCGACCCGCTGGAGACCAAAAGATGACCCTGAAGATCGCCGTCCAGATGGACCATGTCTCCACCGTCTCGATTGCCGGCGACACGTCTTTTGCGCTGTCGCTGGAGGCGCAGCGGCGCGGCCACCAATTGTTCCACTACACGCCCGACCGGCTGTCGATGCTGGGCGGCAAGGTGTTTGCCCGCATCGAAGAGATGAAGCTCCGCGACGAGAAGGGCAATCATTATACGCTGGGCGACAAGGTGCGCACCGACCTGTCGGAGATGGATGTGATCCTGCTGCGCCAGGATCCGCCCTTCGACATGAATTACATCACCACCACGCACATTCTGGAGCGCATTCGCCCGAAGACGTTGGTCGTCAACGACCCGGCCTGGGTGCGCAACAGCCCGGAAAAGATCTTCGTCACCGAATTCCCCGATCTGATGCCCGAAACGCTGATCACCAAGGATCCCCAGGAGGTCGCGGCGTTCAGAAAAGAGTTCGGCGACATCATCGTCAAGCCGCTCTACGGCAATGGCGGCGCCGGCATCTTCCATCTCAAGGAGGGCGACCGCAACCTCGCCTCACTGCTCGAAATGTTCGCCCAGCTGTCACGCGAGCCCTATATCGTCCAGCGCTATCTCAAGGATGTGCGCAAGGGGGACAAGCGCATCATCCTGATCGACGGCGAGGCGGTCGGCGCCATCAACCGCGTGCCGGCCGACCACGATTCCCGCTCCAACATGCATGTCGGCGGCCGCGCCGAAAAGACCGAGCTGACGCAACGCGAACGCGAAATCTGCGCCCGCATCGGCCCGTCCCTGAAAGAACGCGGCTTCATCCTGGTCGGCATCGACGTGATCGGCGACTACATGACCGAGATCAACGTGACCTCGCCAACCGGCGTGCGCGAAGTGCAACGCTTCGGCGGCGCGGATATTGCAAGCCTGTTCTGGGACGCGGTGGAGGCGAAGCGGCGGAATTTGGCCGCGTAGTGTGCGTTGCTACGGAGAACTTTGGTGGGTCCAGAGAAGCATCGAAAGATGCTCTTTATCGGGTAAGACTGCCGAGCAAGCGGCTCATCAAATCAAACTATGTCCCGGAAGCGCCGAGGCCTCAGTTTCGGAGGAAGGAGACCGATAAGTCTGGTCTGCAATTTTCGCTGAGGTGTTGCCCAGTCTTTCAGCAGAAAACCCGCATCGGAGTTCTTTTCCAGCAATGCAAAAGCCGCAGACAGTCCGATCAGGTCGACCAAGGTCCTGCGCATTGAGTGGCGGGAGATTAAATGCGCCAGTCCCGGCGCCACTTCGCACCAACGATTGGCCAGTGCCCGCCGTATCGCTATTTCAGTATCAGGCGACATCCTGCCGAGGCCAACTCCGGTACCCAGGATGCGCCCGTCCGCCCAGCCATTGCCGCCGTGAAGCCGATAACTGCCAAGAGCCCGCCCAATCCTCACGGTTCCGCCGATCATATGGGCGGCACGAGCCATATAACCATCGGCACATATCCTTATTTCGTCCGGATCGGATGGACGCATGATTTCAAGCGGAGCTCGACGAAACATCATCCCCGATGTGGTTGACCAAAACCAACCCACGGTACCCCGATCAATAAATAATAATGTCGGGTCAGCTTCGGTGTCGACATGCAGGTAGCCGCTCATTTTCGGCATCGATCGCGGGTCGTTCAGGTGGAATACGGGATGACCGCCCGCAAGCAGGTTGCCGGCCGTATCTATCACCACCTCATCGGAGCTCGACATTGCCGCGATACGGGTTTGGTTGAGATGCGCTCTCACATGGCATTCTATGAAGTCAGGATGCCAAGCATCGTCACCGTCAAGAAACGAGATCAGGGGCCCGGCTGTCGCGTCAAGCCCGGTCATCATTGCTGTCAACTGCCCGCCATTTTGCAGTCGGGGCAGAAAGCGGAAACGACTGTCGCCAAGCTGGGACAGACACTCTTCAATCCTTCGGCGGGAACCGTCGGTCGAAAAATCATCGACCACCACGCATTCGAACGCAGTGTATGTCTGCGCCGCTACGGATCGGATCGCAGTGTCGATGAATGCCTCTTGATTGAAACAGCCTACGCAAACGGATACGGTTGGTAGCGCGATGTGAGAACCAGCTCCGCTTGGGACGATGTTTTCTTTCAAGAGGCGCTTCTCCGTACACCAGATTTGATCGCCTGAGATATTCCGTCGATCAACTGGCGGTGTTTCTTTGCCAGATTTCTCTCTATCGAAGCGAGTTTTTCTCCGCACTCAAGATCGCAATTGCCGCATGTTGACCCTACAGCACGGGTATCGCCCTCCTACCAAATTCGAGATTGTCAGAGCCATGCTGCGTCATGGCCACAACCTCAGAAAAGGGCACCCTTCCGCGAAGTCGCAACCTGCTCTTCAGGCCAGTTTGCTGTCGGACGATCCGTTCATATCTATTCGGGAATGTCCGGTACGCCGCTCGGACTAGCAAGTCATATGCCTTTCCGTCCACGCAGCCACCGCGCCTGGTTTCTCATCTCGCCAACCTGGTCCATCGAAAACAGTGCTAGCGTCAAAACCATCCGGACCTATGCCGTTCTGCATAGACTCAAGAACCCCCGTCACTCGCTAATCTTCCTATCCAACACTCAGGCAGAGGCTGATCTGTTGAACCAGTCCGGCGAGGCCGCCGTCCTGCACAACAAGACGTCAACAACCTCCGAACACATATTCAGGCCTCTCGATGACGTCCCTGTAGAATTTGATGCAATCTACAATGCGCAGCTGGCTCCGTGGAAGCGCCATGACTTGTCGCTTGGCATCCAGCGTTGCGCATTTGTCTTCTATCGAGATTCAAGCGGATCCTCCACGACGGAGTCGGAAAGAGCGCGAATAAATCGGCATAGGGAGCTCGCGCCGCATCACGTCTTTATCAACGAGTTTGACGGCACCGGCAAGCCTGTCCGATTGGCACCGGCTCAGGTGAACACGCATCTAAATCGTGCAGCCGTGGGAATCTGTCTCTCTCACCTGGAAGGACCAATGTTCGCAAGCACGGAATATCTTCTCGCGGGGCTTCCAGTGGTCACGACGCCGAACCATGGCGGCCGAGACCTTTATCTGGATGATGACTATTCGCTTACAGTTCCACCCGATCCTCGATCCATCGCGGAGGCTGTCTTAGCGCTGAAGGAGCGACGAATTCCCCGGGATTACATTCGTTCGCAAACTTTGAAACGAATCGAACGAGACCGCGGGCGGTTCATAGACCTTGTAAACGAGATTTTTCTGGAGAGCGGCTCTTCGCGCCGGATCGCCCTGCCTTGGCCTTTCAGATATCCTGTCATGGAGTGGCTTCCACCGCAGGTCGCGATCGATCGATCGCTTTCAGGTTCGGTCGATGCCTTCATCACCGCTTAGAAGCAACACCCTCAGATTGCCGAAGGGCCTAGGCGCTTGTTAACGCGGTCGAGGAGGCGGAGCAGCCGTTCCATTTGGCTTAACCATCTTCCGTTTTTGCAACCGGCACAGCGCGCTGCAACCACGATCGCATGTTCCTGTAATGTTCTTGCCTTGGCCTGAAATCTATGGTTGTCTTGTCCCTGACTTCGCTCGCGGTCTGAACCACGAGGCCGAGGCGAGCTGATATCCGGGGGCAGAGCAAGATGGTGGCGCGGGTTCGCACGGTTGCTTTCCAGGGCATCGAGGCCGTACCGGTCGATGTCCAGGTGATGATCGCGCCGGGCAAGGTCGGCATGCAGATTGTCGGCCTGGCCGACAAGGCGGTGGCCGAAAGCCGCGAGCGGGTGCAGGCGGCGCTGCACGCTTCGGGCCTGTCGATGCCGTCGAAGAAGGTGACGGTCAAGCTGGCGCCTGCCGACCTGCCCAAGGAAGGGAGCCATTACGACCTGCCGATCGCGCTCGGCCTGATGGCGGCACTCGGCGCCATTCCGGGCGATATGCTGGCGTCTTATGTCGTGCTGGGTGAATTGTCGCTCGACGGCACCATTGCCGCGGTGGCCGGCGCGCTGCCGGCGGCGATCGGCGCCAATGCCGAGGGAAAAGGCCTGATCTGCCCGTTCGGCTGCGGGCCGGAAGCGGCCTGGGCGGGCAAGGATTTCGACATATTGGCGCCGCGCAGCCTGATTGCCATCGCCAATCATTTTCGCGGCACGCAGGTGCTGTCGCGGCCCGAGCCCGGCATCCATGTCTCGGCCCGCGACCTGCCCGACCTTTCCGACATCAAGGGCCAGGAAAGCGCCAAGCGGGCGCTGGAAGTGGCGGCGGCCGGCGGCCACAATCTGTTCATGCTGTGTACAAAAGACCCTCGCCTCATCAAGGCCTTCTCAAGCCGCACTTAGGCCCCGTCTCACGTCCTCGACATACCACTGGACAGCCAGCCACGGATCATTTTTCAAGTCCGCCGCTGTAGCCTTGGCTTGGTCTTCACCCTGCGCGTTTCTGACATCCCGCAGGAAGTCGCCCTGCCATGCTGCTACCGCTGCCCCTAGATTGGTGAAGTCAACTTCCATGCTGGTCTGCTCCTAATTTGTGCCACCCCAACACGGCGCAGCCCGACAGACATAGGGGCGGCCCGTCAGACGGGTCAATTCAAATAAATTCAATGCGTTAGCGGAACTGTTCCCTTAGCGGAGACGTCGCCCCAGTGGAGCGATTTCTGTCCCAAAGGACCCGCCCCGACACACCTCTTGGGGCGGCACATCGGGGGCAGGGAAGGTCATCGTTCATTCGTCTCCTTGGTTGTTGAGTGCAGTTCTGATCCGCTGGGCATGCTCCGCGATGGCCTTCCAATCGCCCCTGACGACCAGCGAGCGGATAGCCGGAAGGTCCGCCTCGTCACAGCAGTCGAGGTAGTCGCTGAGGGTGAGCCCGACAGGTGCCAAGCATTCGCTCGTCATGCGGTTCTCAAATGCCTTCACGGTCGCGTCGAGGGTCTGCTGATCAACCCCGACGACGTTTGCGTCGAGCGTCCCGTCAAGGGTGAACTTGGCCACGATCAGTTCCGCCGTGTCGCGGTCCACTGTCTCGTTGAACGTCGTGATCGCCTGATCTGCAATCGCCTCGATCTCGGCAGGGTCGGCGGTGTCGAGGTCTAACGCCTCGTCGGCCTCGCCAGCCTTGTCATCCACGGTAGGCAACGGAGCGGCATCGACCGCCCCGTCACTCTCGGCCCCCGTGGTTACCTGAAACCCCGTGGTGCCGCGTAGCCACGGGCAGCCAACCCGTCAACCACGGCCCTGTTGAACTCTGCCTGCGTGATCTGCCCGACCTCGGCCATGTCCTTGGCCTGCTGGTAAGAGACCTCGATACCGCCGAGAACCTTGACCGTTGTCTTCTCGATCTCAGCCATGGGCGGCACAACCCCGACGTCCTGAGACCGGATTGCGCCTTGGGTCTTCACGCCCATGCGCTGGGCGGCGATTTGCTGGTTGAACTTGGACATCGACAGTTCGACAGCGCGGTCAATTTCTTCCTGCTTGGCCCGCCCTGTCGCCTCGGCAGCAACCGCGTGCTGCTTGGCCTTGTCAGCTTCTGCTTGTGCTTCCTGAGCCCGGAACATGGCCTGAGCCACGAGGGTGTTGTCGGTCTGGTACTTGTTCGGGTTGTCGTCATACTGGGTCATGTTATTCGTTCCTTCTGGTCGTCGTTGGTCGCCCCGGCGCGTCATTGCTCCAAGGTGCGGTAGGTTTGGTGGTGGGGTGGTGGTGGTGGCGCTATGCCCGACGGGTGAACCCGTAGGTGTCCTGTGCCGTAGAGCCCTCAGGATGCGCGTTAGGTGTGGCTGTGGTTGACGGTCGGGAAACGCCGTCGCTGCCTCCGGCGACCCCTCCGCGCGGCGCTGTGTGGCTGGGTCTCATCGACACCTCGGCTATGCGTCGGGCACGGGCCACAGCCTCCAGTTCGGGATAGCCATAGACCTCGAAACATCGCTCGGCAGCCGTGCAGAAATCGTCGGTCCAAATGATGCCGATCCCCGCGAGCCTTCGGTCGAGCTTGGTGGTCGTTTCCCAGTCGTCGGCCTTGATCCACTCGACCAAGGCAAGGGCCGCTTCTCGTGTCGGATAGGTCGCCACCCAGTCCCGCCGCCTGATGTCATCGAACGTCATGCCCGGTCGCCCTTGGCGGTCATCCGGCCCATTCGGTAGAGATACGCAATCGGTGACCCCTCGGGGTTCTCGATCTCGTCCACCGCGAACGGGTCGAGGGTGCCCATGGCAACCAGCCGGTCAATCGTCTGATGGTATTGCTTGACGTCGGTCGGGCTCATTGTCCGCCACTCATCCTTGCTCGGCTGGACCACGATGCCTTGCGCTATCATTCGTCTCGATTTCCTTCGCTCCTGTGCTGCTTTCAGTGACTTCGTTCGGCGCATCTTGGCGCGCTGTGAAAGGGCCTCGTCGGGTATCACCCGCTGGCCCGGTAGTCGGTCGAGCGTCAACCGCTCCCGACCTCCACGCTCGGCTCTGTCGTCATGGCCGTGCTTGTGCCGCTTGCCCCGCCTGTCCTCGTCCTGGCGGACCTTGGCCTCGGCAATCTTGCCTGCAACCATCTGGTCCCAATCGGCCTTGGTGAAGCTCTCGGACGTGGTGGAGGTCATGACCAAGAACAGCACTTCCCTGTTGGTCAGCCCTGCGGGGTCGTCATGCGCCTGCATGATCTGGAACGCGGTCGCGCAATAGACGCAACTGCCGATCTCACTCACCAGCCCCTGCCAACCTCGCACATGGTCATGCTCAATGGTCGAGATGCCGTCGGGATGCTGGTCGAGGTATTGCGCCATGAACGCCGTAACGGTCTCATGGGTGACGTATCGGTCTACGTGGTCGTTCGGGTCCCATCCGGGCAACCGCAGCGTGACCAACGCTTTCTCATCTGGGTTCATTGTCTCCTTTCGATGCCGGTCGTAGGCCTAAGTTCGTCTTAGCCCATTCTGGGTGCAGGATGGTGCAGAACTTCACTCATCCGACCTCAACGATTTCAATTACTTAGACGCTATTTTGGGGCATGTTTCCGGCCCAATACATGAAATTTCTGGGAGCAGCTTCTCAGGCAAACGGATCGGGCACTCTAGCTGTCACCTTATCCGCCCCTTCGCGAACTATTTCCGCCGCCATCCGACGATAAGTGTCGAATGTCAGGGTCTTGTGAAGGTTGTCGATAAACTCGACCGCCTTCTGAATGTCCCGCAGCACCTGTTCATTCTTCATGGTGTCCTCATCAAGCTGTAGCTCTTCTCCATCTTCATTGTCGAACGGCTTCATGCCCTCATTCTCTTGCTCAAATAACGCTCGGCACGTCTTCGGGCTCACCTCTTTAAGCCACTTCCAGAATGTCCTGTCAGCGCACCCTCCGATCTCCCTGCGGATCACTTCGGATGACTTGAATGGCTGCCTTTTGTGTCGCCCGCCACGCGCGCCTGCCTCCCGGTGAAGCCCTGCCTTGATGTAGCGTTTCAGCAGGGCTTTCTTCTCGCTCGGCTTCAGCGGGATACCGTGGTGAAGGTTCGCCTTGCCGGCCTCGACAAGCCGCGCCTCATGGTCCCGCTCAGGCACCACGCGGGCCTCGATATGGGTCCTTCCAGCTCGCTTGGCCGCTGCCACGCGGTGGAACCCGTCGACCAGCCAGAAGGTGACCCCGCCGCCTTCCCTGACGATTTCCTCAACGTCCACAGGCGGGAACCCTCGAGCAACGTGATCGTCCTGCCCTGTGAACGTCTCGATCACGCCGGCATACTCCCTGACCTTGGCCGGAGATGTCTTGGTCCTGATCTGGGTCCGCTCTCCGTCGAGGAGGTCGTCAACCACCATGTCGGCAATCGGGATCGTTCTGACGTCCCCAGCGCTCACTTGACCCACACGTCATTGGGCTCCTCGGTCTCGCCCATGAGCCACGCTCTATTGGCCCATGCCATGGTCTCGCCGGTGCCTGGGTAGGTGTCGCTGATCGCGTCTCGTATTGGGTCCCTTGAGCCAGCCCCGACATGGCCTTGAACGGCCTTCTTGATGGTCCTCAGGTAGGGCAGATTGCCTTGGTCTTCGCTCATGTTTCGTCGCTTCCTTTCTGCGTTAAATGGTCTTCGGTTGAACCTGTCCCCCTTGAAACACACGGATAGGCAGACACGCGTCTGAACATTCCGCGATGCCTGCGAAGCCTCCGCGCCTCATCAAGACCGACCACCCCGAACGCGGAGCGCGAACGCTTTGCGGCGACACCTTCAGACGCGCTCGGAAGGAGCAACGAGGGTGCCTGTCGGGTCTGCTACAGGATGGTCGGTCTGGGTGAAGAGCGTTGCGTAGGTGCTAGTCGGTGGGTTATTCGAAATCGCCACGGCAGAGCGCGCGTATTTGCGTTCCGTAGCTAGTGGAAGGGGTATGGCCCGAAGGGAGCAAATCGCCTTCGTAGTCCTCGTGGAGGCCTTATTCGGCTGCCTGCCTCGCAAGGATGCGGCTGACAGTCTTCATGTCCATACGGACCGCAGCGCCAATCTTATTGAAGCTCGCTCCGTCGTTGCGCATCGCGACCATCTTGGCGAGGGTGGCCTGCTCTGCCCCGTTCGGCACCAGCCGTTTGTCCTTGCCCTCTCCCACGACATCAAACCCGAAAGGCTTCTTGCCGCCGTTATAGAGGCCCCGAGAGGCCATGCTCCGCTTAACGTCCCTGATGCGTTCCCTTATGCGGTCTCGCTCGTTCTCGGCCACGGCTGACAGGATCGTGAACACCAGCTTGGAGATGCCGTTCCCACACACGTCGCCACCAAGGTCCAGCATGTGCAACTCGACCTTGGAACCCTTCAGCTCCTCCAGCGTCACAAGCGCATCGGTCGCGTTGCGAAACATGCGGTCGAGCTTTGGGGTAATGATGATGTCGGCAGACGCTGTCCCGGCCAACATCCGCTGACCCTCTGGGCGGTCGGCCAACGGGATGGACCCAGACACGCCGGCTTCAACGAAAGTCTCCGTAATGGTCCAGCCCTTCATCATCGCGTAGCCTTCGATGGCTCGCTTTTGGGTCTCAAGGCTCTCGCCTGAGTTGGCCTGCTCAAAGGTCGAAACGCGGCAGTACCCATAGACATTCATGGCTCATCCTTATGGCTGTGCAGTAGCAATGCCATAAACTACCCAATGCCATAGACGAAATCAAGGGGTTGGTGAGGCCGGATGCGTCGGGGCTGTTGCCCTGTGGTAGTGGAAGGCTCAGTCGTCCGCGCCGCTGGTCTGGGCTCTTCGATAGAACCTGACCGGGTACGGGGGGTCGGCGCGCGTGCCTGTTATCCGATCACCCTCGGACATTTTTTTCTGGAAGATTTGGCGATGATGCCGGAACCCGTCGCGCCTCGGCAAGTCCAATGGTATGCCTTGGGTTGCCCAGCAAGGGAGTTCGTCGATGAACCTTCCACAAATCTATCTGCAGCCCACAGCCACAATCGTCTCTGCCTTTCTGGGCTTCTTCTTTGGTGCCTTGTTCAACCACTATCTTTCAAACCGAAGAAAGCAGCGCGAAACAGACGAGGGTGTGGTGGCGTTGATCCAGACTGTGATAGCAGACCTGGGTTCTATTTCGCTGCAAGTCGCGATTGTCCGAGACATTCTCGCAGTTAGGGCAGGCGTCAAGAAAAGCGTCACTCTAGGGGAAGAAAGCGCGTTTGACTTTACGCTGCTGACCCTCAAGAACATGGATTTCTCTCATTCAAAGTACTTCATCCAGCGAATGCCTATGATCGGCTGGGAAACGTTGTCCGCCGTGTTGAGCCAGTATCGGGATGCGCAAGCGATGACGGCCATGGCCCTACAAGCGGTGGAGGGGCAAGTCGAATTAAAGACGTTCCTCGACAGCTTCGACGGATTTAACCAAGACGCTCACATGATCGAGAACAACCTGTTCCTACTTCAGGTAAAATTCCTCAATCGCTCCGACTACAGAGCCCACAAGAGGCAGTACTATAAGGACTTTCACTCTGCCTTAGCTGACGGCAGGACCCCCGACATCAGTAAGGAGCGGCTCGACAAGGCGTTCAATCGCAGGTGGCCGTTTGGATGACTTCGACGCCTGCTCGGCCTCCTCATTTGCCCTTGGTGGCTTTCTCAGCAGCCTTCCTCCGCCGCTCTTCAATGGCGGCGAATTTCTCGGGGCCAATGTTCAAGACCAGTTCCTGCAACTCTTTCCTTTCTGTGATCGCCCAACTCACAATCAAGCTGGCCAGACGAAACAGGGTCGACACGGTCTTTGCGTCATCGGAACCGTAGAGCCTTCCGCCATGCAGTGCCTCATTTCCCGTGAGCCTGACAACGTCCATTGCCACCGTGACCGGCGTCGGAATGCCCTGCCGCTCAAGTTCCACTATGGCATCCTCGAATGTGTCCTTGCCGGCGACCGTCTTACAGAGCCCTTCGATACACATTCGGAGCAGGGCAGCCGCCGCCCTCGGGCTTGCGCTGGCGATTGCCGCCGCTTCTTCAAAGTCCTTTCGTACCTCTGCTGGCAAATCCTCAGGAACCTGATGGGCAATCGCCTGAGACGGATAGACCAATTGGCCCTCGAACCACAGACACTTGGCACTGCATGCGTCACAGGTCGAAAGGCCAAGATCGGTGATCATTGCGTCCATCGCCACATAGCCGTTGATGGTCTTCTTCGCGTTCTTTTTGAACACGCCCGTCCAGATTTGCGCAGCAACAACGCTGCACCGTGGACACTTGAACTTCTTCCCGTTGAACTCGGGCTTGTAGTCGGCCAGAACGCCGGGATTGCGAAGCCCGCTGACTACAGCTTCTTGGGGCGGCGACGATGGAAGATTGGCCATTACTTTACCTCAACTACAAGCAGCACTGTGCGCTAAGGAGAGGTCCCGTGCAATCATCGGAAGGCGTTCTCAACCATCCTCCCTCGGCCACGCGTACATGACCCCGGTCGTCTCCCCCGGAGCATGCTTCCAGTGGAACACAAGGTGCCCGCTCGGCCAGTCCACCTCGACCTTGCTGAAGAGTTGCCTCAGGGTCGCGTTAATAAGCGCCACGTTTCGCGGCTCCTCGGCCTCAGTCGCATCTACAAACTGCGCCGCAGTCACCTGAACGCGGTTCGTCAGGGTGTCCGCTATGCGCCGCTCAAGGCCTGCAATGGTGCGGCGAATGTCCTCCCGCGCTGCTTCGTTCTGCCTGAGGCGGTCGAGCAATGCCGGCGAGTGCCCCGTCTGGCCAATGGCCGCGACTACGTTCTCAATCTCGTCACTCACCGCCATGTCCAGATTGTTCGCCCCCTCCAGCTCCATTTGCAAAGCTCCCTCCGTGGCTGGTAGCGATGCGTTCAGCCATCCGGCCTTGTCGATGATCGCTGCCTCAACGTCCTCAATGCGGACCTGTCGGTATTCGCAACCGGCTCCAGCCTTGGCCGTGGTGCAAACCAAGTAAGGCCTCCCACCCTTCTTGCCGCCCTTGTTGACACGGGTCATCGTCGCCCCACACTTCGGGCACTTAGCTAGACCCGCAAGGATGTTCGCCATGGCGCTGCTGCCCTCCCTGACGCTCCTCCCGCTGGATAGGGCGTTGACCCTCTCGAACACCTCATGGTCGACCACGGCAGGGAAATACCCTTCCACGGTCTCGGTTGGAATGCGCCGCTTCTTACCTCCCACGGTCTCGACGCGGTGGGGTGTGAATGCTCCGATGGTCGAGGCGTCGGCCAGCATCTTCTTGATGTAGCTCCGGTGCCAATGACTGCCACGGCCAAACATCGGGACACCTTCCCTGTTGAACGCCTCGGCAATCGCGTGCTGCCCCCTGCCTGCCAACGTCATGTCAAAGACCCGGCGCACGACCTCGGCCCGCTCTGGTACGAGGTCAAAACCCGTCTCGTCCTCCCTGAGGCGGAGCCATCCGGGGCATAGCGCAGACAACGGCTTGGTGGCCGCATTGCGCCGTTTGTTGGCCCATGCCTCCCCGACGCGCCGGCCCTTCTTGGCGCTCTCCTCGTTCGCCCTGGCTGCCACCAGAAGGGCGACCATGAGCGCCGTAGGGTCATCGTCCAGAACGGCCTCGGTGTAGACGCGCCCATCATCGAGCGTGACCACCGTGATCCCGGCCTCGCAAATCCGCTCCAGCACCTTGACGGCCTTGCGTGGCTTCTGCCGGCTCAGACGGTCGAGACTTTCAACGAGGAGGTAGCTCCCCGCCTTGATGTCCTGATACTCGACGGCAGCGAGGAACTCGCCCAGACGCCCTGTCTCTTCGTTCGCGCCCTTGAAGGCAGACACGCCAAGGTCTCGAAACGTCAGCTTGTCGTCGAGGTCGAGCCCGTGAAGCGCGGCGTATCGTGCTGCCCCTTCCGTCTGTCGCCTCAAGCTGTCGCCACGCTCTTGCTCCGGCGTCGAGAAACGGACGTAGGAGTAGGCTTTGGGTCGGTTGGTGAGCGGGGCGCGGGGCGCGTGTTTCGTCATGGGCTGGGCCTTACAAGAGTGAGGGTCCTCTGTCCATAACATGTTGATGGTCGGGCCTCCCGGCTCGGGAAAATCGATGCTGGCGCAGAGGCTGCCTTCAATTCTGCCGCCACTGGCACCGAAGGAACTTCTTGAAGTCTCGATGATCGCCTCGGTGGCCGGCGAGCTCGGCGAAGGCAAGCTCACCGACCGGCGGCCGTTCCGCGCCCCGCACCATTCGGCCTCGATGGCGGCAATGGTCGGCGGCGGCATCAGGGCGCGGCCGGGCGAAGTATCGCTTGCCCATAACGGCGTGCTGTTCCTCGACGAGTTTCCCGAATTCACGCCGCAGACCTTGGATGCGCTGCGCCAACCGCTGGAGACCGGCGACTGCATGATCGCGCGCGCCAACCACCGCGTCACCTATCCAGCGCGCATCCAGCTGGTGGCGGCGATGAACCCGTGCCGTTGCGGCATGGCCGGCGAGCCCGGCTATCGCTGCCTGCGCGGCGAACGCTGCCGCACCGATTACCAGGCGCGCATTTCCGGCCCGTTGCTCGACCGCATCGACCTCAGGATCGAGGTACCGGCGGTCTCGGCCGCCGACCTGATCCGGCCCGACCGAGCGGAGAAAAGTGCAGCCGTCGCCCAGCGCGTGGCGCGCGCCCGCACCATCCAGCGCGAACGCTTCGAGCGGCTCGGCGTCACCAGCGCGACCACCAACGCGCATTGTTCGCCATCCGTTATCGAGGACATCGCGATGCCGGATGCCGCCGGCCTGTCGCTGTTGAAGGACGCCAGCGAAAAGCTCGGCTTTTCGGCACGCGCCTATCACCGGGTGCTGAAAGTCGCGCGCACGCTGGCCGATCTCGAAGCCAGAGAAACCGTCGGCCGCATTCACCTGGCCGAGGCGATTTCCTACCGCATGATGTCGGAGCGGGTGGCGCAGGCGGCGTAACGCTCCTCCTTGAGGGGAAGGTGGCCCCGAAGCGGCAGGGTGGGGGTCGCCGAAGAATGGTCGATCTTTTTGGAGCCGAGCCGAGAAAGGGCCTCTGCAATGACATTGCTTGTAGTGTCGTCCGAAGGGAGTCGCCGCACTTCACGCAGGACCCCACCCGGCCCTTCGGGCCACCCTCCCCTCAAGGGGGAGGGAAACGCAGGCGCTAATTCGCCCGCTCTTTCGCCTTCAGCTCCAGCCGCCGTGTGTGCAGCACCGGTTCCGTATAGCCATTCGGCTGTTCGCGGCCTCTAAACACCAGGTCGCAGGCGGCCTGGAAGGCGATTGAAGCGTCGAAGTCGGTGGCCATCGGGCGGTAGAGCGGGTCGCCGACATTTTGGAGGTCGACGATCGCTGCCATGCGCCGCAGCGAATCCATCACCTGAATTTCGGAGCAAACCTTGTGGTGCAGCCAGTTGGCGATGTGCTGCGAGGAGATGCGCAGCGTGGCGCGGTCTTCCATCAGGCCGACATCGTTGATGTCGGGCACTTTCGAGCAGCCGACGCCCTGGTCGATCCAGCGCACGACATAGCCCAGAATGCCTTGCGCATTGTTGTCGAGCTCGCGCTGGATCTCGTCGGGGGTCCAGTTCGGCCGCACCGCCACCGGCACCGACAATATATCATCGAGCTTCGCCTTCGGCCGGCTCTTCAGCGCCGCCTGGACGGCATGGACATCGACCTTGTGATAGTGCGTGGCGTGCAACGTCGCCGCCGTCGGCGACGGCACCCAGGCGGTGTTGGCGCCGGCCTTGGGATGCGCGATCTTCTGTTCCAGCATCGCCGCCATCAGATCGGGCATCGCCCACATGCCCTTGCCGATCTGGGCATGGCCGGCCAGCCCGCATTCGAGCCCGGCGTCGACATTCCACGCCTCGTAGGCGGAGATCCAGGCGGCCTGCTTCATGTCGCCCTTGCGGATCATCGGCCCGGCTTCCATCGAGGTGTGGATCTCGTCGCCGGTGCGGTCGAGGAAGCCGGTGTTGATGAACACGACGCGTTCCTTGGCGGCGCGGATCGCCTCCTTGAGGTTGACGGTGGTGCGCCGCTCCTCGTCCATGATGCCCATCTTGATGGTGTTTGCCGCCATACCGAGCAGCGCTTCGACGCGGTCGAAAATCTCGACTGCGAAGGCGACTTCCTCCGGCCCATGCATCTTCGGCTTCACCACATACATCGAGCCCGCGCGGGAATTCATCCGACGCCCGTTGGCGCCGACATCGTGCAGCGCGATCAGCGCCGTCATCGCCGCATCCAAGATGCCTTCCGGCACCTCGTTGCCATCGCGGTCGAGGATGGCCGGATTGGTCATGAGGTGACCGACGTTTCGCACCAGCATCAGCGAGCGGCCAGGCAAGCTCAGCGCGCCACCACTGGGCGCGGTCCAGGCGCGGTCCGGATTGAGCTTGCGCGTGAAGGTTTTGCCGCCCTTGCTGATTTCCTCCGCCAGATCGCCCTTCATCAGGCCGAGCCAGTTGCGGTAGACGATGACCTTGTCCTCGGCATCCACCGCCGCGACCGAATCCTCGCAGTCCTGGATGGTGGTCAGCGCCGATTCCAGGATCACGTCGGCAATGCCGGCCGGGTCGGTGCGGCCGATCTGGTTGGTGCGGTCGATGAGGATCTCGATGTGCAGGCCGTTCTGGACCAGCAGGATGGCTTCCGGGTTGGCGCCGTCGCCGCGGTAGCCGGCAAATTGTTTCGGGTTGGCCAGTGTGGTGCCGCCGGCGCCGGCGCCGAGCCGCAAGGTGCCACCCGAAACCGTCAGCCCGTTCACGCCGGCCCATTTGCCCGAGGTGAGCGGCACGGACTCGTCCAGAAAACTCTTCGCCCAGGCAACCACCTTGGCGCCGCGCACGGGGTTGAAGCTTTTACCCTTCTCGGCGCCACCGGTCTCGGCAATGGCGTCGGTGCCGTAGAGCGCATCGTAGAGCGAGCCCCAGCGGGCATTGGCGGCGTTGATCGCATAACGCGCATTCATCACCGGCACCACCAGCTGCGGCCCGGCAACGGTGGCGATCTCGGGGTCGACATTGTCGGTCGACACGGAAAAGGCCGGCCCTTCGGGCACGAGATAGCCGATCTCACGCAAGAAGCTTTTGTAGGTCTCCATATCGATGGGCGCGCCATTGGCGCGGTGCCAGGCGTCGATCTGTTCCTGCATGGCGTCGCGTTTGGCCAACAACGCCCGGTTCTTCGGCGCGAGATCATGGACGATAGCCGAAAAGCCGTTCCAGAAGGCGTCGGCGGCAATGCCGGTACCCGGCAGCGCTTCGCCGACAAAGTCATGCAGTTCGCGGGCAATCCGCAATCCGGCGATCTCGACGCGATCGGTCATCAGGGCTTCTCCAGATGAAAGGCTTTGCGGCCTTTGGCATGTCAGGGGTGAAGGGTCAATTCAGCTTAGGGTGAAGGCGGGGAATTTGAAGCTGCTGATCTCTCCCCAAGGGGACCCCAAGGGGGGAGATTACCTAAACCGCAATCCTCGGCCGACCCGATGCAACCGCCACCACATGCGCTTCGATAAACATCCGTTGGGCCTCAACGGTAGACACCTTGAACTCGGTCGAAACGTCGATCTCGGCATTATCCGTGCCGGCATCCTTCGCCCGCTCGGCTACGATCGCCCGCACATCAGCCTCCGCTGCCGCGATCGCCTTGGCCTCGTCCGTGAAGTCGCGCACCGTTTGCCCCGACGCGACCCGGAACAAACCTTCCTTGGGCTGGCTGACGCGGGCTTCGGCCGAGACGCGGACCTGGCCGACGACGGCGCCGAGCGCGTTGGCGACGTCGGTATCCTCCGGCACCACGCACTCATTACCGACCAGCTCGGCCAAGCCGGCATAGTGCAGCGGCGCCGAGGCGCCGAGGCCAATGACCGGACGATCGAGCGCGACGCTGAGCCTTGCGATGCCGGGATGGGAATCGACGGCGCGCTGCACCAGCGCGTGCGCGACGGTGGCTGCACCATCCAGCCCATCCTCGGCAAAGGCTGTCTCCAGAATGTATTCGGCCGACCAGCGCGTGAGCGTCAGCAGCACGCGTTCGGAAATCACCTCCGGAGACGGCGCGATGTACTGGCCTCGCCCATCACGCTTGCGGGCAAACAGTTCGGCCCCGAGCCGGGCCGCAAGCGGGTCCCAGTTGGCCTGCTTGCCCAGCACATGGGCGGCATCCGAGGGGGTGAAGCCCGAGATATGCACCAGCCCGCGCGACACCAGCCGGTTTAGCGTCGCGTTCTGGGCGTTCGAGGTCAGCAGCCTATCGATGGCGAGCGGCACAGCGCCGATCTGCTCGTAGAGCTTTGCCTCGGGCGCGGTCAGGCCGGCGGCGAGCCGGTCCGGCACGCCGGTGCGCAGCGCGAAGCGGCCATCCATGCGGCCGGGGTTGGGCGCCCTGAGCTGGCGCTCGAGCTCCGATGTCACGGAAACACCATGCATCATGCCGGCCAGCGCCAGCGGCACCAGGCGGCGCGGCCCGAGCAGGATTTTCGGGTTGAGCGCGCCATCTTCCAGTGCCACCTCGGAATCGCCGCCGAGGCCGAAAGTGCGCATGGCGACCGCCTCGACCATGGTGCGGAAGCCGCCGACAGTGGCGCCTTCGGGATCGAGCCGAGGACGGCCGCCGTCGAGCACGGCGACATCGGTGGTGGTGCCGCCAATGTCGGACACCATGGCGTTGTCCAGGCCCGTCATGTGGCGGGCGCCGACCAGGCTGGCGGCCGGGCCGGACAGGATGGTCTCGATCGGCCGCTGGCGGGCAAACGCCGCCGAAACCAGCGCGCCATCGCCGCGCACCACCATCAGGGGGGCTACGATGTTGCGGGCCTCCAAAAATCCTTCGGTTGCCGCCACCAGCCGGTCGATCATCGAGATCAGCCTGGCGTTGAGCAAGGTGGTGAGCGCGCGGCGCGGGCCGCCGAGCTTGGCCGACAATTCGTGGCTGGCGGTGACCGGCAGGCCGGTCTTTTCGCGGATGAAGTCGCGCGCGGCGAGTTCATGCGCCGGGTTGCGGGTGGCGAAATAGGCGCAGACGGCAAAGCCCGACACCGAGGCGCCGAGTTCAGGGATCGCCGCTTCCAGATCCGACAGATCGAGCTTGGCCGCATTGCCGTGCACGTCATGGCCGCCCGGACAAAACACCACCGGATCGGTGCCGAGCGCGGTCTTCAGCCCGTCGCGCGCAAGGTCGGCCCCGGTAAAGCCGATCATGATGAGCGCCACACGCCCACCCTGGCCCTCGACCAGCGCATTGGTGGCGAGCGTCGTCGACATCGACACGAGTTTGATGGCGGCCGGATCAGTGGCCGATTTATCCAGCACCGCATCGACCGCGCCGGAAATGCCGACGGCAAGATCGTGCCGCGTCGTCAGCGCCTTGGCCTTGGCCAGCACCTTGCCTTTTGGCCCGCCTTGTTCCGACCACAGCACGGCATCGGTATAGGTGCCACCGGTGTCAATACCGAGGAACAGGGGTTTTGGCTTGGCGGTCATTTCTGGCGGTCCGGAATTCTGCTCCCCGCCCTTAGCCGATACGGCCCGGCGGATAAAGGCGGGAGAGGTGGGCCAGTTTGACCTCGTCGCCGCTCATGCCCGTCAAACTTTGTAACGGTCACATTTTTTCATTGGTGCGTGGCCTGCCTTTGCGTGCACCATGCTCCGAACTCATCGCTTTCAGGACTTCGCCATGACCACGCTTCCCGGCATCGCCGACATCCATGCCGCCGCCGCGCGGCTCTCCGGCCTGATCGCCGAAACGACCTTGATCGAATCGCTGGAACTCAACAAGCGCTTCGGCGGCCGCATCCTGTTCAAGCCGGAGACGCTGCAGCGCACCGGCTCGTTCAAGTTCCGCGGCGCCTACAACAAACTGTCTTCGCTGAGCGAAGAAGAGCGCAGCCGCGGCGTCGTCGCCTTCTCCTCCGGCAACCATGCTCAGGGCGTCGCCGCGGCGGCTGCCATGTTCGGCGTCAAGGCGGTCATTGCCATGCCGGCCGACGCGCCGGCGATGAAGATCGCCAATGTCCGCAAGATGGGCGCCGAAGTGGTGCCGTTCGACCGCTTTCGCGACGACCGCATGACGGTGGTGCGACCCTACATGGACAAGGGCATGGTGCTGGTGCCTCCTTTCGACGATCCGGCCATCATCGCCGGCCAGGGCACGATCGGTCTCGAACTGATGCGCCAGGCAAAAGCGCTCGGCGTCAGCCTCGACGCGGTCGTCATTCCCTGTGGAGGCGGCGGCCTGACGAGCGGCATTTCGATCGCCGTCAAGGATGCCTCGCCGGCCACGGCAGTCTGGGCCGTTGAGCCCGAGCATTTCGACGACACCCGCCGCTCGCTGATCGAGGGAAAAAGGGTTTCCAACGAGCCCGGCCACAGTTCGATCTGCGATGCCATCCTCACCGCAGAGCCCGGTGCCATCACCTTCGAGATCAACCGCAAGAACCTCGCCGGCGCCATCGCCGTCTCCGACAAGGCGGCCGCACAGGCGGTGCGCGACGCCATGGCCTATCTCAAGCTGGTGGTCGAACCCGGCGGCTGCGTGGCGCTGGCGGCGCTCTCGTCAGGCGAGATCGAACTGTCGGGCAAATGCGTCGCCGTCGTGCTGTCAGGCGGCAATGTCGATTTCACCACCTATGCCGAGATCATGGCCGCGGCCTGAGAACCGATATGGCAGACGCTGAGATAAGGGCGGCTCTCGATCGCCATTGGGCTGCCTCCGATGCCAATGATCTCGAGACGGAGCATCAGATCTATCGCGAGGACGCGGTGCTCGATTATCCGCAATCAGGCGAGCGCATCAGCGGACGGCACAACATCCAGTCGTCGCGCGCCACGCAGCCCAACCGGAAGCGCTTTGCCGTGCGGCGGATCACCGGGTCAGGCGACCTCTGGATCACCGAATATGTCCTGACCTATGACGGGATTCCGTCCTATACGGTGAGCATCATGGAGTTCGTCGATGGCAAAGTGGTTCGCGAGACCCAGTATTTCGGCGATCCGTTCGAGCCGGGGCAGTCGCGCGCAATGGGTCGAACGGATACCTTGAAACACGGCGGCGGTAGCATGACCGGCCACCATCCGCTCGATCGTGCCGAACTGCCTGATGATACGGCCGATCTCGCCCGCTATCTCATCGGCAAGCTCGTGGTGCGGGAGCTGCCGGAAGGCATCGTCAGCGGCCGTATCGTCGAGACCGAGGCCTATGTCACCGGCGACGCCGCCGGGCACGGCTATCGCGGCATGACGCCGCGCAACCGTTCGCTGTTCCTCGGGCCCGGACACGCCTACGTCTACCTCGCCTATGGGGTCTCCTGGATGCTCAATGTCTCGAGCGAGGGGCCGGGCACCGGCACCGGCGTGCTGATCCGGGCGCTGGAGCCGCTCGAAGGCATCGCCATCATGCGGCTGAACCGGGGCGTGGAGCGCCTGCGCGACCTGGCGCGCGGGCCGGGGCGGCTCGCCCAGGCATTGCGGATCGACCGTTCGCTGGACGGCCTCGATCTGTGCCGCCAAGGCCCGCTATGGCTGGCAGCCGACGAGCATCAGGCCAGCGACATCGGCCAAGGCATCCGCATCGGCATCACGAAGGATGCGGACCGCCCGCTGCGGTTCTATGTCAGGGGCAGCCCGTTCGTCAGCGGTCCGCGATCGCTCAATTCCTGAACGCTCAGTCGAGCGTGCGCCTGAACCGCACCAATGCGACGCCGGCAAACAAGGCCACGAACCCGACCAGCCAGGCGATCTCGCCCGCAACCGCCGGCAGTTCGGCGCCCTTCAGCATCACCGCGCGGGTGATGCGCAGAAAATGCGTCAGCGGGAAAATGTCGCCGAAGGTCTGCGCCCAGCCCGGCATGCCGCGATAGGGGAACATGAAGCCGGACAGCAGGATCGACGGCAGGAAGAAGAAGAAGGTCAGCTGCAGCGCCTGCATCTGCGTGCGGGCGATGGTCGAGATGGTGTAGCCAAGCAGCACCAGCGCCAGCACGAACACCAATACGGCTGTAAGCAGCAGCGACATGGAACCGGTGAAGGGGATGGCGAACAAGAGCTTCGACGCCGCCAGCACCACCACCACCTGGACGCCACCGACCACAAGATAGGGCAGCACCTTGCCCAGCATGATCTCGAACGGGCTGGACGGCATGGCGAGCAGGTTTTCCATCGTGCCGCGCTCGGTCTCGCGGGTCAGTGCGATCGAGGTCATCATCACCAGGGTCATCTGCAGGATGACGCCGAGCAGGCCGGGCACGATGTTGTATTGCGAGATGCCTTCCGGATTGTAGCGCTGGTGCACCACCACATCGAGCTGGCCCCTGGCGGCCTCACTCGCCGCCTCCTGCATGCCTTGCGCCCGAAGCAGCGCCTGGCTGGCCACTTTGCTTAGCGTCGAGATGGCGCCGCTGGCGGCGGCCGGGTCGGTGGCGTCGGCCTCGATGAGTATCTGCGGATTGTCGCCGCGCTCCACCCGGCGGCCGAAATCGGCCGGGATGGTGACGACGAAGGCGACATCGCCGCGCGCCATCAGGAATTCGGCAGCCTCGGCACTTTGCGCAACATGGTCGAAGCGGTAGTAGCCGGTCGTCTGCAGGGCCGCGACAATGGCGCGGGTGTAGGGGTCATTGCTGGTCGCCACCAGTGCGGCAGGCAGGCTTTTGGGATCGTTGTTGATGGCGTAGCCGAACAGCACCAGCTGCAAAAGCGGCACGCCCAGCATCATGGCGAAGGTGATGCGGTCGCGCCGCATCTGGATGAATTCCTTGATCAGCAGCGCACCGAGCCTGGCGAAGGAGAAGACGCTGTTCATGCCATATTGTCCTTCGAGCCGGACATGAACTGGATGAAGACGTCCTCGAGGCTGGTCTCGCCGGGTTTTACGCTGACGCCCTTGTGCTCCTTCTCGACATCGGCGAGCGCCTTTTCGAGCTTTGCCTTGTCGGAGCCGACGACATGCAGCGTCGCGCCGAACGGCGCCACCTGGTCGACGCCGGGCCGGTCCCTGAGTGCATCGGCGACCTGGTCGAGGCGCGGTCCCTGCAGCACGAAGGTGGTCAGACCGGCATTCGTCACCACCTCGTCCACCGTGCCGGTGGCCAGCATCTTGCCGTAGGAGATGTAGCTGATGCGGTGGCAGCGCTCGGCCTCGTCCATGTAGTGGGTGGACACCAGCACGGTCAGACCGCCGCTCGCCAGCCGGTGGATCTCGTCCCAGAATTCGCGCCGCGCCTTCGGATCGACGCCGGCGGTCGGCTCGTCGAGCAGCAGCAGCTTCGGCTTGTGCATGATGCAGGCGGCCAGTGCCAGCCGCTGCTTCCAGCCGCCCGACAGCGTGCCGGCGAGCTGGTTGCGGCGGCTCGTGAGGCCAAGCTCTTCCAGCGTTTTCGACACATGCTCCTCGACCGGCTTCAGTCGGTAGAGCCGCGCCACGAATTCGAGATTCTCGCCGATCGTCAAATCCTCGTAGAACGAGAATTTCTGCGTCATGTAGCCGACTTCGCGCTTGATGCGGAGCGACTCGGTGCGGATGTTGAAACCCAGAACCGTACCTTCGCCCTCGTCGGGCGTCAGCAGGCCGCACATGATGCGGATGGTCGTCGTCTTGCCGGACCCGTTGGGCCCGAGAAAGCCGACGATCTCGCCCTCGGCCACCGTCATCGTCACATGGTCGACGACAGTCTTGTCGCCGAAGCGCTTGACCAGCCCATGAACGTCGATGGCGTTCATTTTGCGGAGGCCGCCAGCTCGACATCGACGATCTGTCCCGGCTGCAGCGCTTGCGCCTTGCCCTCAGGCCGCGCCTCGACGAGGTAGACCAGCTTCTGCCGGTTCTCGAGCGAGTAGATCACCGGCGGGGTGAATTCCGGGTCGGGCGAGACATAGCTGACGCGCGCCTTCACCTCCGGCCCGCAGCCGTCGCAATGGACGACAAGCAGCGTGCCGACCTTGATCGACGAGAACGCACTTTCCGGGACATAGACGCTGAGCTTTACCGCACCGTCCGGCAACATCGAAATGACAGGCGCGGTCGGACCGGCGGTGTCGCCGGGATTGCGGATGACGTCATTGATGCGGCCGGGCGAGGGTGCCGCCAGCACGCGCTTCGACAGCCGCCACTCAGACTGCTTCAACGCCGACTGCGCCTGTTTGACCTGATTGTCTGCCGCCTTGATCGTTTCGGGACGCGCAGGCAGACCGCCGACGGCAAGGTTGGCCTGCGCCTGGCCGACCTGCGCATTGGCGGTCTCCAGCGTCGCGGCGGCGGTGTCGTAGTCGGCCTGCGTGCCGGCGCCACGCTTGAACAGGTCGGCGGCGCGGTCGTATTTGCGCTTGGCATCCGTGGCCTGGGCCTTGGCCATGTCGACCTCGGCCTTCAGCACCGCGATCTCCTCCGGCCGCTTGCCGATCTGCAGGTCGGCAAGCTGCGCCTGCGCCTGGGCGAGCGCGGCCCCTGCCTGGGCGACGGCGATTTTTGCGTCGGCGCTTTCGAGAGTCACCACCGGCGTGCCTGATACAACACGGTCGCCGCGCTTGACCGCGACGGTCTCGACCTGCGCCACCTCGATCGGAGCCAGCAAGACATAGTCGCCCTCGACATAGCCGACGGCAAGCGGCGCTGCCGGCGCGCAGGCGCCGAACAGCTTGGCCGCGAGAGGCAGGGAACAGAGAAAACTCATCGCTTGCCCTCCTTGCGGGCGACCGGATTGCGGGCCGCCAGTATGGCGCCAAGATTGCCTGTCACCGCCGCCACCACCTTGGCGGCCTCGGTGTTGCCGATCTCGCGCCAGCCCATACGACGCATCACTGCTTCGCGACCGATGCGGAAATAGATGACCTGGCCGATCAGCGTGAAGACCACGAGCTTGGTGGCCTCGCTTTCGGCCGGCTCGCCCGTCGCCTGTTCCCAGATCTGGCAGAGGCGGCGATGCGTCGGTTCGAACACCCCGTCATAGATGCGGTCGAGTGCGGCGGTCGGATGCGTCAATTCCCTAAGTACAAATTGTACGATATCGCCAGCTTCCGGTCTGGCTACGATAAACGCCACCATCGCTTCCAGCGCGGCGAACAATTGTGCCCTCGCCGCCTCCGGGCCGGCTTGACCCGGCAATTGCGTGCCGCCGAGCGCCTGGCCGGCAACCGACTGGATGGTTTCGACGATGTGGTCGGCGGCGGCCGCGCGCAACCCTTCCTTGCCGCCGAAATGATAGGCGATCGAGCCGATGTTGGCCTTGGCCTCGGCGGCGATCTCACGCGTCGACGTGCCGTCGAACCCTTGCCGTCCGAACAGCTTGAGCGCCGAAAGCACGAGTGCGGCGCGCGTCTGCTCTGCGGGGGATGTCTCCTGGCGGGGCGTTTTATCGGCTACGGTTTTGATCATGCTGGGCACTTAATCAATCGATTGATTAAAGTCAAATTGATTATCCGCGGCGGCTTGCCATGTCGGGCCGCAGACGCTTTAGTGGGCGGCCATGGGCAAGGAAGTCGAACGCAAGTTCCTGGTCTCCAGCGCCGAATGGCTGGAAATGGCCGAGGCGAATATACGCATTCGCCAGTTCTATCTTGCCGCAACACCCGGCCGCACCGTGCGCGTGCGCATCAGCGACGGCAGTTCGGCGAAGCTGACGCTTAAATTCGGCAGCAAGATCCGCGAGCGTGACGAATACGAATATGAAATTCCACTGGCGGACGCAGAGGAGATGCTGGCCTTCGCCATCGGACATGTCATCGAGAAGACACGCCACCATGTTAGGCATCGCGGCTATCTCTACGAAGTCGATGTTTTCGGCGGGATTCTAGCCGGCCTTGTGGTGGCCGAACTGGAGACGCCGGAGGATGTACCTGACGAAATGCTGCCTGATTGGCTCGGCCGCGAAGTGACCGGCGAGCAGAGATTTTACAACGCGTCGCTCGCCCTAGAGCCGGATGATTTTAGGTCGGGTCGACCTAAAATCGGAATCCGGCTCTAAATCAAAAGAGATGGAGCATGATGTCGTCCGAAAACCGCTTCACACTTTTCGGCATCATGCTCTAGGGGGATTCCGGAGATCGCCGCATGAGCTTTCGCATCGATCCGCGCCTGTCGCTGACCGGCGAGGTCAGGCGTATCCTTGGCGAGGAGATCGGCAAGGCGCTTGCCCATCTGGCCGTCGCGCGCGACCAGCCGGAGCAGGCATTGCACAAATGCCGCAAGCGGCTGAAGAGCGCGCGCGCCTTGCTGCGGCTGGTCCGTTCCGGAAATGAAACATTCTGTCGGACTGAGAACCAATGCTACCGTCAGGTGGCGGCGCTGCTTGCCGGGCCGCGCGAGGCGACCGCTCTGGTCGAGACCGTCGACCGGCTGGCAGCCGCCTTTCCCGAGCAGGTTGCCGGCGGCGGCCTCGACAGCGTGCGCGACCGGCTGATTGCCCGCCAGCATGAAATGCATGCCGGCGCCGGCCTCGACGCCGCCATAGGCGCGGCCACCGCCGCCTGCGAGGAAGGCCTCATCAGGATAGAGCGGCTGCTGCTCCCCGATCTGCCTGAGCATGCAGCCGATGTGCTTGCGGAAGGCGCTCGCAAGACCTTGCGCCGTGCCAGGAAGGCGCTGGACCGGGCGGGATCGCGCGGCGAAGCAGAGGATTTCCACGATCTGCGCAAGGCTGCCAAGACCCACTCGATGCATTTGTCGCTGCTCGGCCGGCTGTGGCCGACGCCGATCAAGGTGCGGCGCAAGGCAGTTGATGAACTTGGCGAAAAACTCGGCGAACTGCACGACGTCTTCGTCATGCGCGTGTTGCTCGAGGCCGACGGTGAGCCGCTCGGCGATGCGCAGGACACAAGGCTTCTTGGCAAGCTTTTGAAGCGCTCGGAAAAAAGCCTGAAGAAGAGCTGCCTCGCCGGAGCGGCCGAGCTGTTCGGCGACAGCCCCAAGCGCTCGACAAAGAAACTCGCGCGCAATGCGCGCGACGACCTCGCCGGCCCGGTATTGTCGAAAGAGGTCCCGGTCGGTTGATCATGGCCGAGGACGTCACCTCGTGCTAGTCACACTTTACCATGACCGCGCCGCGCGACACGCTTCTCGACCGACTTGGCCGCTGGCTTGCCGGCCGGCTGCAGGACGAATCCTCGGGCTATGAGCCCTACACGCCGTCCGACGCCGAGACGTTGCGGCGCACGCTCGAGCCCGGCGACATCCTGCTCATCGAAGGCAACCAGAAGATCTCGGCGGCGATCAAATACCTGACCCAGTCGACCTGGTCGCATGCGGCCTTCTATATCGGCGATGCCTTGTCCGAGCCGGAGGACGGATCGGAACGGCGTCGGCTGATCGAAGTGACGCTCGGCGAAGGCTGTGTCGCCGTGCCGCTGTCGCGCTACCGCACCTACAACACCCGTATCTGCCGGGCGAGCGGGCTGACCCCGGAAGACCGCGACCATGTCGTCGCCTTCATGATCGGCAAGCTCGGCCTGAAATACGATCTCAAGAACATTTTCGACATGCTGCGCTTTTTCCTGCCGACGCCGCCGGTGCCGGTGCGCTGGCGCCGCCGCATGCTGGCTTTCGGTTCCGGCGATCCGACGCGCGCCATTTGCTCGACGCTGATCGCCGAAGCCTATGGCGAGATCCGCTACCCGATCCTGCCCGAGATCACCCGCGCGCCCGGCCGCGCCTCGGCGCAGTCGAACTATTCGCGCCGCGAAATCCTGCACATCCGCCACCACTCGCTTTACACGCCGCGCGACTTCGACCTGTCGCCCTTCTTCCGCATCGTGAAACCGACGCTGGAATTTGGTTTCGACTACAGGGCGGTGACCTGGGAAGATAGGGCCGCTGAGGCGAAGGCCGCCGAATAGCAACCATTCAAACCGGCGCCGGTGGCGAGTGGCGCCCTATGAGATCATTCGAGACAGTGTCGATGATCTCAGCGGAAAGCGTCGGATCGGGCACGACGCGGGAGAGGATCACCGATCCGACCATTTCCGCTAGGAATGCGATCGCGGCACTCCGCTTCGCGGCCGGGTCGCTTCCCGGCAGGAGTGAAATGATCAACGCGACATAATTGCTGACGATGCTTCCGAAGAACGATCGAAGCGCTGGATCGTCGTGCCGGGCGGCATCGGCCGCCAGTGCGGTGAGGCTGCATCCGTGCCCCGGATTGTCGCGATGATGGTCCGAGATGTAGTGGCGCACGAGCGTCTCAAACGGAGTATCGGTCGAAGCGAGCCGGGCGGATAGATCGGCGCTCATGTCACTGAAGGCCCGCTGCATGGCCTGAACGATGAGGTCGTCCTTCGACTTGAATTGTCGGTAGAAGCCTCCGTGGGTAAGCCCGGCCGCGCTCATCAGATCGGCAATGCCGATCCCGTCGATCCCTTGTTCGCGGAAGAGCTTTGCGGCGGTATCGATGACCCGCTCTCGATTTAACTCGACCATCTCCTTGCTCACCTTCACGACCGCATCCTCTCCTATTGATGATGATCGACATATAAGACGTGGCGGAGGCGCTTGACAATGATTATGGCGGTCATTATCACCTAATGATTACGATCATAATCATTAGGCAGGAAAGTTGAGATGACACAAGTTCAGTCGCGCGCCGAGAAGATCGCGCTGATCACCGGCGCTTCGGGTGGCATCGGGCATGCGGCCGGACTTGCGCTCATCCGGGCGGGGTATCGCGTGTTCGGCACCAGCCGCCGAGCTGCGCCCAACGAAGTGCGTCAGGGCATTCACATGGTCCCTTGCGACGTCACCGATGATGGGTCCGTCAGAGACGCCATCAAGCAAGTTGTCGCCCTCGCCGGCCGGATCGACGTACTGGTAAACAATGCGGGCCGCAGCCTGATCGGCGGCGCCGAGGAATCATCGGTCGCTCAAGCCCAAAGCCTGTTCGACATAAATGTCTTCGGCATCGTTCGCATGACCAATGAAGTGCTGCCCATCATGCGCAGACAGGGCGAGGGCCGGATCATCAACATCAGTTCGGTGTCCGGTTTCCTGCCGGGGCCATTCACCGCCCTCTACACCGCCACCAAACACGCAGTCGAAGGATATTCCGAGTCGCTCGATCACGAACTTCGAACGTTCGGCATCAGGGTTTCCCTTGTCGAGCCCGCCTTCACCCGCACCGGACTGGAAGAGAACGCCGAACAGCCTGACCGGATTTCCGGCGTCTACGAACAGGGGCGCTCAGCCATGAATTCGACCTGGCGCAACAGAATCGCGAGCGGCGATCCGGTGGAAGCCGTGGCCGACAAAGTGGTACAGGCAGCCACCGAAAAGACGCCGAGCATGCGCTATACGCCTGGCAAAACGGCAGGCCGTCTTCGCTTCATGCGGCGCTTCGTGCCCGAAAACATGTTCGACAAGAGCTTCCGCAAGCAGATGGGCGTGGCCGATTGATCTAAAATCACGGCATCGCCAGGCCAGTCCGGCAGGCGAGCCTCCTTTCGCCGAGGAGCGACGAATGAAGTCCTATTTGTGCAAATATATTCCGCCGCGTTCCGACTTTCTGGCAACGATGACCACCGATGAGGAAGAGTGGATGAAGGAGCACGGAGCATTCCTGGATGACCTGCTTGAAAAGAGGCTTATCGTCGCGCACGGCCCCGTGATGGACCCGGCTGGCGGTTATGGGGTGTCGCTCTACCGGATTGCCGATGATCTGGACATAGAGGCGATCACCTCGGAGGACCCGATCGTGAAGAATGGCGCCGGGCACTACGAACACCATCCGATGCTGCATTTGAAAACGCACGGCTAACCATTTCGACCAAACCGCATCGATGCGGCAGCGAAAGTCGCTCTCGAACGGGCCAGCTTTGCGCACGCTGGCGGGCGCGATCCTGTCGAGGTTTCTGGCGTCCATCCTGCCGAGGTGCAGGCGTCTCACATGGCGGCCTGCATCACGCCGAAACCGCGATGGCGCCCTGGTTTTCGGCCCTGTGTTCGACCCAGACATGGACCGGTTCGTCCCGGCCGCGGATGCTCACCGGCCCATGATCGCGCGCATTCAACCGTGTCGTTGGCGATTCCGCCTTCGCGGCCTCAATCAGTCGTGACCCAAAGCAAATATTCGCCTGAAGTTCCCGGCAGAGCGCCTGCAAACGGCTGGCGACGTTGACGGTGTCGCCCACCACCGCGAAGGACAGGTTGCGCTCGCTGCCGACCGCGCCGAGGACGACGGCGCCATATTGTGCACCGATCCGAACGTCCAGCGGCGGATATCCCCTGGACACACGCTGGACATTCCAGTCTTCGATAGCGGCGATCATCGCTTCAGCGCACCGGATGGCCCGGGTTGCGTCGTCATGGCTGGCTTGCGGAACCCCGAAGGTCGCCATGATGCAATCGCCGATATAGTTGTCGACGGTGCCATGGTGGTCGAAAACGACCTGCTCCATGCGACGGTGGAACTGACGCAGTAGTTCGAACACTGCTTCGGCCGGATGATCCTCGGAATAGTGTGTGAAGCCGACGATGTCGGCGAACAGCACCGCGATATCCTGCCGGCGGACCGGACCGAAGGGCTCGTCATCCGAGGCGAGCTGGTCGACGACATTGGGCGAAAAATGCCGGGCGAGATTGGCGCGGGCGCGCTCTGCCTTGACATAGTCTTCCGACAGATGCCGGGAACGGGAGACGACCAGCGCCATGATCGCGCCGATAATCAGGACAACCAACACATTGGTCGCCTGCGCGAACGTATCGACGAAATTGGGGTTGAGATAGAGATTCAGTCGCTCTGTCATCGGCAGCGAATAGAGGTTCGTTGCCGGAATGACGGTTCCCGCATGCAAAACCACCCATCCCACCCCGATCGTCCACGTCAAGGCCGCGAGCGCGCCGAGATAGAGCGCCAATCGCGTCGAAAGGGTCAGCGCGCCTAGGCATACGAAAATCAGCAGGAATTTGAAGCTGCCCTCGCGCAGTTGCATCGCAGCCGGCGCGACCTCGAGGGAAAACGGGTTGGGCGTTACCAGCAGAACGGTCAACAGAATGATGTCCAGCGTACCGACGAGGTAACCGATCCACCATGGCGCGTTGCGACGGCGCGCAAAGCGAAACTGGATCAGGCCGACGAGCTGGAACAGCGCTAGGCCCGCCAGCACGAAGAGCAGCGAGGCCTCCCAGCGGCTGATCAAGGAAAAGAAGCAGGAGATCACGGCGAGCGATGCCGTGCGCGCCCAGAACTGCAATGCAGCACCCTGGCGTTCTGCGCGCTCCCGCAAATTTTTCAGGCGCGAATAGCGGCGAAGTTCAAGTGTTGGCGCGGTCGGCATAGGATCACTTCGATTTTGCGGGGACGGTCACGCATTCGGCAAACCCGCCCCGTACAGTCTGGCAAATCAGCGCGCGAACTCTATCATGGTTTCGTTTTTGAAACGCGGCTGGCGCGTCAAGCCGGCAACGGGCGGCGTCCCTTTGCCGGAGCGGTGGGCCGGTCGGACGCACCGGCATCCCTGGGGTGCGGGCCGATCGGCATGATCGCCGGAAACGGGGTTGCGCCAAAAGCAAATGTCCATTTGTAGCCGGTCAGCCCGTCTTCCGGCGTCGTGTGCTGGTCGTGATGGGCGAGCAGTTTGGCGCGCTCGGCCAGTTCCTCCGCCTCGCGCTTCACCATCTCCGCCGTCTCCGGCCGCATCCGCCTGGAGAAAGAGACGAAGGTCGCTTCCCGCTCCAGATGGGTGATCGCCCAGCCGATGAAATTCTTGTTTGTCATCTCGAATAGCGGCCTGAGCGGCCCTTCGAAATTCCACTGGATCGGTGTGTCGACCAGCAGCCGTGCCGACAACCCGCTGCCCAGCGCAATGAGGCCGAGCGCTTCGAGATCGCGCAGATAGAGGAACATCGACGCTTCGCTCAAGCCTTGCGAGCGCATGACGCCCTCGGGCGTAAATTTCTCCGACAGCATGACGAAGATGAACAGCAGCGCCGGCCGTCCCGCAAGCTTGCGCTCGACCTCCGGCGCGATGCGGTTGACCGGTCCCGGCCCCCGGTTCATCGACCCCAGCACGTTTTCCAGCTCGACGCCGGCGGCAGCGCAGATCCCGACGAGACGGTCGAGCTTGCAGTTGCGCTCGTGGAAGATGCGCTTGACCGTCGGCTCGGAAACGCCCATCCGCCCGGCAAGCTCACGATACGTGACGCCCTTGGCCTTCAGCGTCCGCTTCAGCGCCTCGAAGATCAGGCTGTTCATGGAATGCACCTCTTTTGCGCCATTTCGTATCGGTTTCCGATACTAGCTCGAATCGTCCTTCCGGAAAGTATCGAAACTCCTAGCTCTCCGCCATCCATCACAGGAGACCTGGCCATGAAAACCCTCATCCCCTCTATTTGTCTCGCCGCCTTCGCTATCGCGCTCGTGCCTGCGGCCGAGGCCGCCGAACTCTGGCGCGCATCGGGCTTCGAGCAACCGGAATCGGCGCTGTTCGATGCCGCCAACCACCGCATCATCGTCTCCAACATCGTCGGCAATCCCGGTGAAGCCGACGGCAACGGCTATCTCTCGGTGCTATCGCTGGACGGCAAGGTCGTTAGCCGGCACTGGACCGCCGGCATGGATGCACCGAAGGGCTCGGCGATCTCCGGCGGCAAGCTCTACGTCGCCGACATCACCAAGGTGCGCATCGTCGATCTCGCCAGCGGCAAGCTCATCTCGACCATCGATGTGCCCGGCGCCGTTTTCCTCAATGACGTGACATCGGACAGTTCGGGCAAGGTTTATGTCACCGACATGCTTGCCGATGCGATCTACCGCATTGACGGCGACAAGCCGGAACTTTTCGTGAAGGATGCGAAGCTCGCCGCACCCAACGGCATCTTTGCCGATCGCGACCGGCTGATCGTGGCGTCCTGGGGCAAGGGCATCAAGCCGGACTTCAGCACTGCCGCGCCCGGGGGCCTGCTGTCGGTCGATCTCGCGACGAAAGCCGTGACGCCGCTGCCTGGCGCACAAAACTTTGCCGACCTTGATGGCGTCGTCGCCATCGGCGACAGCATCTACGCCACCGCCTACATGACCGGCAGGCTCTATCGCTACAAGGTTGGCGGCACGCCGGAGGCTGTGGCGCAGTTCAAGCGGGGTAGCGCCGACATCGGCACCGACGGCAAATCCGTGATCTATGTGCCGCTGATGAACGAAGGCGAGATCGCGGTGCTGAGCCTGGACTGACGGCGCACACTTGCCGGCTCAGCCAGCGGGCGCGGCTTTGAGTTGCGCCCGCGCATCCTTGATCGAAGCGGCAAAGGTCACCAGCGGCCGCTTGACCCCGTGGTTGATCAGCATGCGCCGTGTCTGCGCCGAGGCGCCGGCGATGATGAAACGCACCCCGGCGCGCTTCGCCTTGTGTGCCGCGCCCTCGATGACATTGGCCGCGGTGGAATCGAAGAACGGCACCGCCGAACAATCGAGGATGAAGTTCTTGCGCTGGTCGGCGATGCGGTCGAGCACCGTGCCGACAGTCGAGGCGGCGCCGAAGAAGAAGGCGCCGGAGATGCGATAGACGACGGTGTCGGCGTCGCTTGCCTCGCTTGCATCGTAGGCGCGGCCGCTGCTGTCGGCGACATCGTCCTGCACCAGCGGCAAATCCGCCTCCACGGCGATCGACTTGGCCATACGATCGATGAACAGGATCGAGCCTAGCGCGAAACCGACGACGATGCCTTCGGTGAGGTCGCGGAAGACGACGATCAGGAAGGTTGCCATCAGCACCAGGGCGTCGCCGCGCGAAGCGCGCAGCAACGTGGCGAAGGCCTGCTTCTCGAACATGTTCCAGCAGACAACCGCCAGCACACCCGCAAGGGCGGCAAGCGGGATGTAGCTGGCCAGCGGTGCGGCCACCAGCATGAAGACCAGCAGAAAAAGCGAATGCAGCATGCCGGAAACCGGCCCATGCGCGCCGGCCCGCACATTGGTGGCGGTGCGGGCGATGGTGCCGGTGGTGCAGATGCCGCCGAACAGGGCAGACGCGATGTTGGCAAAGCCTTGCGCCACCAGTTCGCAATTGGAACGGTGACGCCGCCCGGTCATGCCATCGGCGACCACGGCCGAGAGCAGCGATTCGATGGCGCCGAGCAGCGCAAAAGCCACCGCATCCGGCAGCACCGCAAGCGCCTTGTCGAGGTTGAGTGCCGGCAGTGCCGGCAACGGCAGGCTGCGCGGAATGCCGCCATAGCGGGTGCCGATCGTTTCCGCCGGCAGCGAAAGCAGCGCCACGACAAGGGAGGCCAGTCCGACGGCGATCAGCATGCCCGGCCAGCCGGGCCGCCAGCGCTTCACCCCGACGATGGTGGCGATGGTCAGCGCCGCCACCAGCGTTGCCGAGATATTGAGCGTGCCGGCCGCGTGGCCGATCGCCATCAGCTTCGGCAGCAGCGGCCCGGGCTCCGGCCCGGCAAGCCTCAGCCCGAACAGTTCGACGATCTGGCCGGAGAAGATGATGACTGCGATGCCGGCGGTGAAGCCGACCGTCACCGGGTAAGGGATGAATTTGATATAGGTTCCGAGCCGGAGATAGCCGATGGCGAGCAGGAAGATGCCGGCCATCATCGTCGCCAGCAGCAGTCCGTCAACGCCTTCGCGCTGCACCGTCGCCGCCACCAGCACGATGAAGGCGCCGGCCGGGCCGCCGATCTGGAAGCGGCTGCCGCCGAGCGCCGAGACGATGAAGCCGCCGACAATGGCCGTGAACAGGCCGCGCTCCGGCGTCACGCCCGAAGCAATCGCAATCGCCATCGACAGCGGCAACGCGACAATAGCGACGGTCAGCCCGGCCATGAAGTCGGCCTTGAACTGCGGCAGGCGGTAACCTTCGCGCCAGACCGTCACCAGCTTGGGCGTGAACAGCTCTGAAAATGTCGGCTTTGCCGACTTCTGGGCCGGTTGATGCACTGCCCGCCGGATCTGATCCATGGACTGCCTTCCGCTTGCGTGAAGGCGGCGGGATCGTCGGCAGGACTGTCGGCGGTCGCCGTCGCGACTATATGCCGGCTCAGCCTTGCGGGTTCGGCGGCGCGACCGGCTTGAGGCGCACGCCCCGGCCGCCGCGCTCGCTGGTCTGGTTCTCGCCGATGAGCTCCACCCCGGCCTCGTCGAGAGCCTGGATAACCTTCATCAGCGTATCGACCACACCCCTGACCACGCCGTCACTCGCTTCCATGCGCTGGATTGTCGGAAGCGAAACGCCGGCACGCTCGGCGAGTGTCTTCTGATCGATGCCGGCCAGCGCCCTCGCGGCGCGCATCTGGGCGGCAGTGATCATCGGTCGGAACCCCCGTCTGAGTCTGCGGAGACGACGTGTAATACAATCATAGTGATGTTTCAACCATCATAAAGCATACATGAAACATGATCTCCTCACAAAGCCGGATGGCGGGATACGGGATGAGCATGCTACGTTAACCGCCTTGGCTCTTTGGCGGGGAAATATCAGTTGAAGATTTTCAGGACCTTGACGACGTCGGCAGCCTTGCTGTCGGCGGTTTTTCTGCTGGCAGGCTGCGGACACGGGCTGATCAACCGGCTGATTTGAATGTCGCTCCGGATCGTCAATCTTCGGGCTCGTTGCCACCGGCCACCGCCTTGTTCCGCTGCAGCATTCGCGCCGCCAGCCAGCACAGCGTCGCCCAGGTGAAGCCGGCGCACCATCCCGCCAGCACGTCGGAAGGCCAGTGGACGCCGAGATAGACGCGGCTGACGCCGACCAGCAGCGTTACCAGCACCGCCAGGCTGAGGACATAGATTTTCGTCGTTCGTCCCGGCAGGAAGCGCGCTGCCAGCGAGCCCAGCGTGAGATAGGTCACCGCCGACAGCATGGCGTGGCCGCTGGGAAACGACAGCGACGTCTCGTTGGCCAGGTGCGAGACAAGATCGGGGCGCGGCCGGTCGATGCCGGCCTTGAGCAAGGTCGACAGCAGCTGCCCGCCAGCCACCGCGACAAAGATCAGCAGCGCCGTCCTCGGCCTACGGATCAGCAGGAGGTAGACGATCACCGCCGTTACGATCAGCACCAGCACGCTGGAGCTGCCGAGGCTGGTGATGTCGCGCATCGCGCCTTCCAGCCATGCCGGGCCGACGGGAACATCCGGCTGACCCACTTTTCGGAAAGCGAGCAGGATCTCAGTATCGAAAGCGTGCGGCGTGGTGGCCCGCGCCACCTCCATCAGTTCCTCGAAGCCCCACAGCCCGGCGGCTATCACCAGCCCGGCCAGCAGCACCGGAAATTCAAGCCAGTTGGTGAACGCACGCGGGGTCTTCATCGGATTACAGTCGCCCCTGCAGGTAAGGCCCGAGCGAGATCAGCACCACCGCCGCGATGGCCAGCACGATGCCGGTCGCCTGCAAGGCATTGACGCGTTCGCCGAAGAACACCAGCGCCACCACATTGACCGCCACCAGCTGGATCACCGCCGACAGGCTGAACGACACCGACATGCCGAACTCACGAACCAGCCGCAGCATCATCAGATTGCCCGCCGTATAGAGCGCCAGTGTCAGCACGATCTTGCCAAGGCTTGGCGCCAGCCCCCATTGCTTGGCCGCGATGGCCGCCAGCAGGAAGATCACCGTCGAAATGACGAGCTGCGCCAGTCCCCAGAAACTCACTTTTGTGCCTCGCTGTCCTTTGTGGCAGCTCTTGTTTCGCAAGCGTGGCGGCACGTCAAGCAGACTGCGGCGGAACAGGCCACGGCCGAGGTGCTGAATGAATGGCAGCGCGATCGCGGTCTGACTGCCACGCTCGGTCGGATTCGTGCAAACCCAGGCAGCTGCGCTCAAGCATTAGAAAAGAATGGACTTTTAAACATGGCGTCCTACGTCTTCTGGAGGAGACTGCGATGCCAAAGTCCGTCTATGACCGTGGCCTGCTGAAACCCGACGACATCGCCAGGCTGCAACGCGTGTTCGACGAAGCCTGCCGCAGGCGCGACGTGCATCCCGATTCCGCGGATGCGCGGGAGATCGCGCTGAACCTGCTTGCGCTGCACAATGCCGGCATGGTCGAGGAAGATATGCTTATGGAAACCGTGGGTTTCCGCCGGTTGGAGCCGAAATCAGCCTGAGGCCTGCAAGGCGGCCTGGAGCAATTCCAGAAAAGTGTGAAGCGGTTTCCGTCCGGAATTGGGTAAAAAACAAAGGCCTCTAGCCGGCGCGCTGCACGACGGCCACATTCATCTCTGCCCTCAGCCTGAAGCCGATGGACTCGTACAACCGGACCGCGCCGGCATTGCTGGCATAGGCATGCAGGTAGGGAATTTCGCCGCGCGCAAAAATTCGGTTGGCCACGAACACCGACAGCAGCCGGCCGAGGCCGCTGCCGCGAAATTCGGGATGCGAGCAGACGCCGCTGAGTTCGCTGTAGCCGGGCTGCTTCATGCGCTCGCCGGCCATCCCCGCCAGCCGGCCGCCGATCTTCACGCCCCAGAACTCGCCGAGGCTCAGCGCCTTGAGCGTGAACGGGCCGGGCTTGGTCAGTGACGCCAAAGCAAGCATCTCGGCCGCGTCGTCCTGCGTCAGCTGCTGCACACGCTCGTCCGACACGGAAGGCAATGGCGCCTCGGCAACCATCTGAACGCCGAAGGCGGTCACGGTCGCGGTCAGTTCCGGCGGCAAGGCAATGGGGTCCGCCTGGAGCATGAACACGCTCTGACCTGCAGGAATGAGGCTTGCGAGCGCCTGCAGGCTCTCAGCGCCGTCTGCCCCGGAAGCCGCGAAGGGGACGATCGAGGAGGGATAGCGCCTGGCGAGCCTGTCGCCATACGCAAAGATCCGATGCCGCGTGTCGAGCGCGCTCCAGACCGGACGATCGAGGACATGGCTCATGGCGCAGCATCCTGCTTCACACGACGATCGAGCGGGGCCGCCGCCAGGCCGTCCTCCATTGCCGAGAGTTGTTCGAGAAGCGGCCCTGCAAGGCCTTTGCACAAGTCGGCAACGGCGTTCTCGATGCGCGGCCAAACGTTCCGCTTCGCCTTGTCGACCAGGCGCTGGCCGTTCGCGGTCAGCGAGATCATCCTGCGGCGCTGGTCGTCGTCCGATGGCGCGGCCTCGACCAGCCCCAACTCGGCCAGCAGCGCCACGCTGCGCGTCACCCCCGGCTGGGTGATCCCCAGTGACTGCGCCAGTTCGCCGACAGGCAGCGGCCCAAGCCGGTCGAGCGCGGCCAGCAGAGGATACTGGCTGGACTGCACCGGCACCTCCAGCCCATCGAGCATGCGCTGCGTATCGGCCTGCAACTGCTCGCCGATGCGCTTCAGCCTGCTGCCGAGGGTGAGATAGCCAAGGGATCGAATGATGTCTTCCATGGGTGGTCCGTCTCCTGGATAAGTATAACATGTTATATAATAATGCAATGAACGAGTTCAAGCGCCTGTTTTGGAAGTTGGCCGCAAGCATCTCAACTTCGTCGTCCTTGGGCGAAGCAGGAGCGAAGCTCCGTCGCGGAGACCCAGGGGTCATGCCTTGGCCGTGGAAGCAGCGGAGCAGAACCTGCAACGCAGCGTAGCTCAGAAGTCACGGCATGGATCCTCGGGTCTGCGCCGCGTCGCTACGCTCCTTGCTTCGCCCGTGGATGACGACGGGATCGGCGTTTCAGCCAATCGCCAGGATATTCGATCCCGTCTTGCAGATGCGTTGAACCACCAGTCCGCGCCACAGCAGCAGCCCGAAGTGCGGTGGTTCTCCGTCCAGAAGCGCTCGTCTACAACCCCTTGGCGATCTGACGGGCAATCGCTTCGGCCTGCAGGCCGGCGCTGTGAAAATAGCTGGTCAGGCTTGGCCGCATGCCAATGAACCACAGGCCGGGCTGGCCGCTCGGGATGCCGCCATTGGCCTTCGGCACGCCCTTGGCGTCGAGCACGCCGAGATCGCCCAGCATGGCCTCCAGGCCGGTGCGATAGCCGGTTGCCGCAATCACCACATCCGGCTCGAGCACCGTGCCGTCGTTCAGCCGCACGCCAGCGCCTTCGAAAGCCGCCACCGGCGCCACCACCGAAATCCATCCGGCCTTCAGCGCGGCGACGGCGCCGTCATCAACGGCAATCGCGATCTGCTCGACACCGAGCCGGCTGGCGCCGCCCTTCGGCGCTGGCGGCAGGCCGAAGCGGGTGAGGTCGCCGAACACCAGCCGCTGCGTCGCGGCAATCGCGGCATCGGCAATCCAAGTCGGCAGCATCGCCATGAAACCGCCGAAGCGCGCCACCGCGACCTTGCCGATCCGCTTCGGCATCAGTGACGGACCCTGCCTGGCTGACAACCAGATGGCCTTGGTGTCGGCACGGGCGAGGTGGTTGAGCACGTCGAAGCCGGAATTTCCGGCCCCGACCACCAGCACGCTTTTGCCCACATAGTCCTGCGCTGTGCCGAAATCGGCGGCGTGGACAAGTTTGCCAGTGAAAGTCGCCTTGCCTTGCCAGTCCGGCGTCCATGGCAAGCGGTCGCGGCCGGTGGCGACGATGACATTGCGGGCGCTCAGCGTTTCCCGGCCCGTATGGACGAGCCAGCCATTGCCTCTGCGTTCGATCCGCTCGACGGCGGTGCCGAATTCGACCCTTATGCCGCGCCCGCGGGCAAAATCCTCGAGATAACCGACGATGGCATCCTTGTTCGGAAAGGCGGCGGTGCGTGGCGGATAGGCAAGGCCGGGCAGGGCCGACAGCGCGCGATGCGTGTTGAGGGTCAGCTTCTCGTGCCGCCGTCGCCACGGTTCGGCGATCCGCGGCTCCTTTTCAAGCACGACGACCCGCACGCCGCGCCGGCCAAGCGCGTCGGCGGCCGCCAGCCCCGCCGCTCCGGCGCCAATGACGATAACCGTATCGTCGAGTCCTTTCGGCCCCAGGACGATAGGCATCGTTTCGCTTGTCGCAGCCGCCATTCGGTCGAGATTTCCTTTCAGGTGCGCCATGGGGACCCGTCCTATATGGCACGTCCCATATGGCACAGGGGCGATATGATCGATAATGAGGTCGCGTCAATGCGACTGATTCGAGGCCTTGGGGGCAAGCCTCTGTTTATCATCGGCACGCGGAAGCTCGACCATGCCCTCCTTGCGCATCTTTCTCGACAGACTGCTGGAGGGCGCCGCAGCCAAGGTGCCGCGCCAGGATTTTTCGCATGTCGAGCGGCTGGCGCTTGTCCGCCGGCACGGCGACTTCTCGCTGGCCTATTCGACCGCCGTGCAGCAAAAACTGTCCTATTTCGGCGACGCCGACGGCTACATCGCCTTCGGCACCAAGATGAAGCACCATTTCGCGCTCGGTGACCCGGTCGCCCATCCGGCCGATCGGCCCGACTATATCAGGCGCTTTGTCGAAGCCGCCGACAGCCCGTGGTTCGTGCAGATCGGCGAACCGACGGCGCGCGTTCTGGCAGGGCTCGGCTACCAGGTCAACCGCCTCGGCGTCGACACGCGGCTGGAGCTGCCGGCTCACGATTTTTCCGGCAAGCGCAACGAAACCGTGCGCTATTCCGAACGCTGGCTCTTGAAGAAGGGGTTTTCCTTTGGCGAAGGAGCGGTCTATCTCGACGAGGTCCAGCGCCTGTCACAGAACTGGCGGGCCGACCGCATCGTCAAGCGCTGGGAGATGGCGTTCCTCAACCGCCCCTTTGCCGATCATCTCGGCATCGATATGCGCCGTTTCGTGCTCTACAGCCCGGAAGGCGAGCTCGTCGCTCTGCTCGATTTCGATCCGATGTTCCGGGATGGCAAGGTGATCGGCTACACCACCTCGTTCAAGCGCAAGCACATCGATGCCTCGCCGCATGCCGAAATCGGGCTGACCAAATTCGCCGTCGACCGGTTTCGCAATGAGGGCATTTCGGTCGTCACGCTCGGCCTGTCGCCGATGCTCGATGTCGGAGCCAACAGCTTTGCCGAATCGAGCTTCTGGCGCAACGCCTTCGAGCGGGCCTATGAGTCGCCCTGGGTCAACCGCAGCAAGTTCAACCTCAAGGGCCAGGCGGCGTTCAAGCGCCGCTTCCATGGCGTCGAAGAACCGACCTACATCGCCTTCCGCGAGGGCAGGCTGATCGAGATGCTGGGGTTGCTGCGCCTCATCAAGGCGATCTAGCAAGAAGCGTGGCGGCCAACGTGGCCAATTTGCCCCCAGCAAAACTGTTGATTTGACCGGCGCACGGGCGATCGCCTATTTGCATGTCGCTCAAAAGTGGTCCCGGTTTTGAGCAAACGACATGCATAAGAACAAAGACCTAATGCGCGTCGCCTGAGTCCGTTCAAACGCGACGCGCTTTAGAGCGGCAGGGTCAGTTGCGCAGCCGGTAGCCGGTGCGGAAGATCCAGGCGACGATGGCGATGCAGATGGCGAGGAACACCATCGTCATGCCCAGGCTGACGGCGACCGAGACATCGGAGTTGCCGTAAAAGCTCCAGCGGAAACCGCTGATCAGGTAGACGACCGGGTTGAACAGCGTCACCGTGCGCCAGGTCTCGGGCAGCATGTTGATCGAATAGAAGCTGCCGCCGAGGAAGGTCAGCGGCGTGATGATCAACAGCGGCACCAGCTGCAATTGCTCGAAGCTTTTCGCCCAGATGCCGATGATGAAGCCGAACAGGCTGAAGGTCACCGCCGTCAAGACAAGGAAGGCCAGCATCCAGAACGGATGCTGGATGGTGAGCGGCACGAACAGCGAGGCCGTCGCCAGGATGATCAAGCCGAGGATGATCGACTTGGTCGCGGCGCCGCCGACATAGGCGATGACGATCTCCAGATACGACACCGGCGCCGACAAGAGCTCGTAGATGGAGCCGACGAATTTCGGGAAATAGATGGCAAAGGAGGCGTTGGAGATCGACTGCGTCAACAGTGAGAGCATGATCAGGCCGGGCACGATGAAGGCGCCGTAGCTGATGCCGTCGATCTCGGTGATGCGCGAGCCGATGGCCGAGCCGAAGACGACGAAATAAAGCGATGTCGAGATCACCGGCGAGACGATGCTCTGCAGCACGGTGCGGAACGCACGCGCCATCTCGACCCGGTAGATCGCCCATACTGCTCGCCAATTCATGGCTCTTGCCTCAATAGATTGACGAAGATCTCCTCGAGCGAGCTGTTTTGCGTGTCCATGTCGCGGAACTGGATGCCTGCCGTCTCGAGTTCGCGCAGCAGCGATGCGACGCCGGGGCGTTCGCTCTGGTTGTCATAGGTGTAGGTCAGCTGTGTGCCATCGTCCGACAGCTCCAACGCGTAGTGCGAGAATGCACCGGGAATGGCGGTGAGCGGGTTGCGCAATTCGACGATCAGGCGCTTGCGGCCGAGCTTGCGCATCAGTTCGGCCTTGCCCTCGACCAGGATGATCTCGCCGCGGTTGATGACACCGACACGGTCGGCCATCGCCTCGGCCTCTTCGATATAGTGCGTGGTGAGGATGATGGTGACGCCATCGTCGCGCAGCCGCCGCACCATCGCCCACATGTCCTGGCGCAGTTCGACGTCGACGCCGGCCGTGGGTTCATCGAGGAACAGGATGCGCGGCTCATGTGACAGCGCCTTTGCAATCATCAGCCGCCGCTTCATGCCGCCCGACAGCGTGATCGCCTTGGCGTCCTTCTTGTCCCACAACGACAAGTCGCGCAGCACCTTTTCGACGAAGCCCGGATTGGGCGGCTTGCCAAACAGGCCGCGACTGTAGGTGACGGTTGCCCAGACGCTCTCGAACGCGTCGATGGTCAGCTCCTGCGGCACCAGCCCGATCAGGCTGCGCGCGGCGCGGTAGTCTCGGTTGATGTCGTGGCCGTCGACGGTCACCGTTCCCGACGAACGGTTGACGATGCCGCAGACGATCGAGATCAGCGTCGTCTTGCCGGCGCCGTTCGGCCCCAGCAGCGCGAAAATCTCGCCGCGTTCGATGTCGAGGTTGATTTCCTTCAGCGCCTTGAAGCCGGTGGCGTAGGTCTTGGTGACCCCGGAAATCGAAATGATGGAAGGCAAATTCGTGGAAGACATGAGGCCGAAAACGACTGTTTGAAAGAGGCGGGGATTATTATTGCGCTGAATGTCGGTGCGCACGGCGCGAAGTCAATGCCGCTGCTGACAATTGTGGACAAACGTTCCCCTTTTGCCGTTTCGTATGGGGGTATCGGGGCACTGACGGATTGATCCCATCTGCTGCGACAACGCGCCCCGCGTGACGCCAAGCCGCTTTGACCGGACCGCATCCGCCGCCTATTCTGCGCCAACAAACAGCAGCCGGAGCCCGCATGGACCCGCTCATCCTGTCGCGAATGCAGTTCGGGGCGAATATCTCGTTCCACATCCTGTTTCCGACCATCACGATTGCGCTTGGCTGGGTGCTGCTGTTCTTCAAGCTCCGCTACAACGCCACCGGCGATTCCGCCTGGATGCGCGCTTATTTCACCTGGGTAAAGGTGTTCGCGCTGTCCTTCGCCATGGGCGTGGTCTCGGGCGTCACCATGAGCTTCCAGTTCGGCACCAACTGGCCGGGCTATATGGAGCATGTAGGCAACATCGCCGGGCCGCTGCTTGCCTACGAGATCCTCACCGCCTTCTTCCTCGAAGCGGCCTTCCTCGGCATCATGCTGTTCGGCTTCCGCCGCGTCTCCAACCGCGTCCACACGCTGGCGACGGTGTTGGTCGCCGGCGGCACCACGCTGTCGGCCTTCTGGATCATCGCGCTGAACTCCTGGATGCAGACGCCGGCCGGCTTCGAGATGATCGACGGCAAGGCGCATCCCGTCGACTGGTGGGCGATCGTCTTCAACCCGTCCATGCCCTACCGTCTGACGCATATGCTGCTTGCCTCCGGCCTGACGGTGTCGTTCCTGATCGCCGGCCTGTCGGCGCTGCGCTACCTCACCGGCGACCGGTCGGAATCGATGTGGAAGGCGCTGCGCACCGGCGTCTTCACCGCCGCCATCCTGATCCCGATCCAGATCTTCGCCGGCGACCAGCACGGGCTGAATACGCTGGAGCACCAGCCGCAGAAGATCGCCGCCATGGAGGCGAACTGGAATACCGGCCCCAACGTGCCGCTGGTGCTGTTTGCGCTGCCCGACGAGGCGGCGAAGGAAAACAAATTCGAGATCGCCATTCCCGACGGCGCCAGCCTGGTGCTGCGCCATTCCACCAGCGGTATGGTGCCGGGGCTCAACGACTATCCCGGCCTGCATCCGCCGGTCTTCCCGGTGTTCTGGGGCTTCCGCATCATGGTCGGCACCGGCATTTTGATGCTCATCGTCTCGTGGTCGGCGACCTTCTTCCTCAAGCGCCGCCACAGCCTGCCCAAGCCGCTGGCCATGCTGATGGTGCCGATGGCGCTCTCCGGCTGGCTGGCGACGCTGGCCGGCTGGTACACCACCGAAATCGGCCGCCAGCCCTGGCTGGTCACCGGCGTGCTGAAAACCGCCGACGCTATCGGCCCGGTCGCCGGCAGCCATGTCGCGCTGACGCTCGCCATCTATCTCATCCTCTATGTGCTGCTGCTGATCGCCTATCTTGGCGTGCTGGTGCACCTGGCGCTGAAGGCCGCCAAGGACGGCGATACCTCGCCGCTGCCGGGCGTCATGAAGACGGCGATGTCGCAACCGGCCGCAGCGGAGTGAGGAATGGTCCGCGTAGCGGACGAAAAGCCAACGATTTGGCTTTCCGAATGACGAACGCCCGGAGCCATAGCGAAGGGCAGAACCGTTGATGAGAGGGATGACAGACCGATGAGCTTCGACTGGCCAACCGCGCTGCCCCTGATCTTCGCCGGCCTGATGGGCCTCGCCATCCTGATCTACGTCATTCTCGACGGTTTCGATCTCGGCATCGGCATCCTGTTCTCGGTCGCCGAAGATGCCGAGCAGGACACCATGATCGCGGCAATAGGCCCGTTCTGGGATGCCAACGAGACCTGGCTGGTGCTGGCCGTCGGCCTGCTCCTGGTCGCCTTTCCGCTGGCGCATGGCGTCATCCTCACCGCGCTCTACATTCCGGTCTTCGTGCTTTTGGTTGGCCTCATCCTGCGCGGCGTCGCCTTCGATTTCCGCGCCAAGGTGCCCGCCGGCAAGAAGCATCGCTGGAACCGCATTTTCTTCCTCGGTTCCGTCATCGCCTCGCTGGCGCAAGGCTATATGCTCGGCGTCTATGTGCTCGGCCTCGATGTCGGTTTTGGCGGCACCGCTTTCGGGGCGCTGGTGGCGCTCTGCCTGTCGGCGGCCTATGCAGCGATGGGCGCGGCCTGGGTCATCTACAAGACCGAGGGCGAATTGCAGAGGAAGGCGGTGGCCTGGCTGCGCACGGCCCTTGTGCTGACCGCGCTCGGCATGGCGGCGGTGTCGCTGGCGACCCCATTCGCCAGTCCGCGTATCTTCGCCAAATGGTTCGTCTGGCCCGAAATGCTCTATCTGTCGCCGCTGCCGATCCTGTCGGCGCTGCTGTTCCTGTGGCTGTGGCGGCAGACCTTCCATCTGCCCAAGCCCGACGATCGCCACGCGCTGCGGCCGTTCCTGACGCTCGCCGCCATCTTCGCGCTCGGCTTTGCCGGGCTTGCCTGGTCGTTCTACCCCTTCGTGGTGCCCGACAGGCTGACCATCTGGCAGGCGGCGTCGGCGACGGAAAGCCTGGCCATCATCCTCGCCGGCACGGTGGTCGTGCTGCCGGTGATCATCTTCTATTCGTTCTATGCGTATCGGGTGTTCGGGGGCAAGGCGACGGATCTGACGTATGATTGAGGGGAGCTGATCTCCCCCCTTGAGGGGGAGATGGCCGGCAGGCCAGAGGGGGTCGCCGCGCGTGGAGCGCTAACCTTCTTCTGCCGCAGGAGGTCGCGTCCGGTCGGACCGACCCCCTCTGTCGCCTCCGGCGACATCCCCCCTCGAGGGGGGAGATTAGGTGCTCAGCTCTTCCCCGCCAGCACGAGCACCGGCTTCTCGCTATACAACCCCGGGAACAGCGCCTTCAAATTCGCCACCTTGGGCAGGTCGTTGTAGACGATGTAGGGGTAGGTCGGGTTCAGCGTCAGAAAGTCCTGGTGATATTCCTCGGCCGGATAGAAGGTTTTGCCCGTCTCCAGCGTGGTGACGATCGGCTTGGCAAACACCTTGGCCTGGTCGAGCTGGGCGATGTAGCTCTGGGCGATCTTCTGCTGCTCGCCATTCTCGGCAAAGATGGTCGAGCGGTACTGGGTGCCCGAGTCCGGCCCTTGATAGTTCAGCTGCGTCGGGTTGTGGGCGACCGAGAAATAGACCTGCAGCAGCTGGCCGTAGGTCACCTTGGACGGATCGTAGGTGATCTCGACCGATTCGGCGTGGCCGGTGCGGCCGCTGCCGACCGTTTCGTAGACGGCGTTATCCTTGGCGCCGCCGGTGTAGCCGGAGACGGCCTTGGTCACGCCCTTGACGTGCTGGAACACGCCCTGCACGCCCCAGAAGCAGCCGCCGGCGAAGATAGCCTTCTCGCTGCCGCTGGCGGCCTTCTCGTCCATTGCCGGCGGCGGGATGACCACCGCGTCCTCGGCCGAACGCGCCGGGCTCTGCCAGAAGGCGGCCGCGGCGGCGGCGACGATGAGCGCGGCAAGCGCGCTCTTGAAGATCGGCGTTCTCGTCCTTGCAATGCCGGTCATGTCTGATCTCCTTGATGGTGGCGAAGACTATACGACAGAACGTCCCGCCTGGTTTCTCAAATTGCCGTGCCATGGCCCGGCCACTGTGCGGCCGGGCCATGGGATCAAGTCTTATTGCGCGGGCGCCATGGCGTCCGCCGGCTTCATCGCATCCGTTGCGGGTTTCATGGCATCGGCCGGCTTCATGGCGTCGGTGGCGGGTTTCATCGCATTCGTCGCCATTGGGTCGGCTGGCTTCATGGCATCGGTCGCCGGCGCCATGGCATCGGTAGCGGGCTTCATCGCCTCGGTTGCCATCGCCGGCTTCATGGCGCTGGTCGCGTCTTCGGCGCGGGCGCCGGCGGCGAAGGCGGTCATCGAAAGCGCAAAGGCGAGTGCGGTCAGGATCTTGGTCATGATGGTATTTCCTCCTTGAAGAGGGCGCGCGGATGCGGGCCCGGTTATGCCGCGCTAGCGGCGTTGCGTAGAAAAAGAATCAGTCGGCGGCTGCAGCCAGGATCGGCCCACCACCCGGCGACTGCACCAGCACCGCGGTGCTCAGCCCGCCGCTTGCCGCCGGCAGCGGCAGTGTGGTGGCGTCGCCGCTCCAGCTGCCGAGTTTCTCCAGCGAGTGCACGACATTGGCATGCGGCAGCGTGCGCCCGGTATTCTCGCCGCGCGCCACCGGCACTTCGATGACGCCCTTGTTGTAGCGGACCAGCCAGACATCGGCGCGGCCGGCCGGCGCGGAACCGGCGCCGATGCTGATCTTGCCGCCGTCGAGCGACAGCGTCGGCCCGTTCGTGTGACCGCTCGCGGAAATCAGCTGCTCGATCTCGCCGGGCGCTGCACCCACCGCATCGGCACCGCCATTGACCACGACCTGCGGCGTGAACGGGCCGGAGCGGCCGAGCGACGGCTCATAGCGCACCTGGCGCTGGGTAAATTCCTCGCGGCCGAAAATGTCCTTCCAGCCGAGATAGTCCCAGTAGGTGACGTTGAACGACAGCGCCAGAACGCCCGGCTCGTCCTTGACCTTGATCAGATTGGCATTGGCCGGCGGGCAAGACGAACAGCCCTGGCTGGTGAACAATTCGACCACGGTGAGCGGCTGGGCGAAGGCGGTGCCGCCAAGCATCATCAGCGCGGCGCCTACGGCAGCCAGCATGCCGGCGCGTTTTGGGTTAAGTCCAGTCATCGGGGGTCTCCGTTGCGGCGGGTTCATCCCACACTTCGCCGCTGCCCGAGGCTTCGTTACATGGTTCACCGCTTCGTGATTGGGGGCGGACGCGTCGTTGCCTTCTCCCCTTGTGGGAGAAGGTGGATCGGCGCGAAGCGCCGAGACGGATGAGGGGTGTTCCAGCGGAGTGAGACGTTGGTTAATCTAACGTCATGCCACATCAGCCCGTTCGCTCCTGCCAAACGAAACTTTGCCCATTCGCTCCGACGTGAAATGACGGAGGCGGAAGACAAACTGTGGCACGAACTACGTGACCGCAGGCTCGATCGGATCAAATTTCGGCGCCAAGTTCCTGTTGGAAAATACGTCGCCGATTTCGCTTGTCTTGAATCACTCCTCATCATCGAGATCGATGGGAGTCAGCATGCGGACTCAGAGTCAGACCAGGCCCGTAGAACGGAACTGGAGGCGAGAGGCTTTCGTGTGTTGCGCTTTTGGAACGACGATGTCCTGAAAGACATGGACAGCGTCTGCACCACGAAAATCGCTTATGTAAGGGATGTCAGTTTGCAGCCATGGCGGTGAAAGAACGCCGGCGTCAAGCTGGAACACCCCTCATCCGTCTCGGCGCTGCGCGCCGATCCACCTTCTCCCACAAAGGGAGAAGGCAAGGGCACCGCCACCGCCCGCTTGCCCCTGCAACCCGCCCCTGCTAAAGCGCGCGCCATGAGCACGCCTCTCGACCACATCCGCAATTTCTCCATCGTCGCCCATATCGACCATGGCAAATCCACGCTTGCCGACCGGCTGATCCAGTCCACCGGCGGGCTGGAGCTGCGCGACATGAAGGAGCAGGTGCTGGACTCGATGGACATTGAGCGCGAGCGCGGCATCACCATCAAGGCGCAGACGGTGCGGCTGAAATACCGCGCCAACAATGGCGAGGACTATATCCTCAACCTGATCGACACGCCCGGCCATGTCGACTTCGCCTATGAAGTGTCGCGCTCGCTGGCCGCCTGCGAGGGTTCGCTGCTGGTCGTCGACGCCTCACAGGGAGTCGAGGCGCAGACGCTGGCCAATGTCTACCAGGCCATCGACAACAACCACGAGATCGTCGTGGTGCTGAACAAGGTCGACCTGCCGGCCGCCGAGCCCGAGCGCATCCGCGAGCAGGTCGAGGAGGTCATCGGCATCGATGCCTCCAACGCCGTGCTGATCTCGGCCAAGACCGGTCTCGGCATTCCCGATGTGCTCGAAGCCATCGTCCACCAATTGCCGCCGCCGCGCGAGGGCGATGCGTCAGCACCGCTGAAGGCCATGCTGGTCGACAGCTGGTACGACGCCTATCTCGGCGTCATCGTTCTGGTGCGCATCATCGACGGCGTGCTGAAAAAGGGTGCGACCATCCGCATGATGGGTACCGGCGCAAAACATCTGGTCGAGCGCACCGGCGTGTTCACGCCCGCCCGCATCAATGTCGACGAGCTCGGCCCCGGCGAGTTCGGCTTCTTCACCGGCTCGATCAAGGAAGTGGCCGACACACGCGTCGGCGACACCATCACCGAGGACAAGCGCCAGACCGCGCACGCGCTGCCCGGCTTCAAGCCGGCGCAGCCGGTGGTGTTTTGCGGCCTGTTCCCGGTCGACGCCGCCGATTTCGAGGATCTGCGCGCCGCCGTCGGCAAATTGCGCCTCAACGACGCCAGCTTCTCCTATGAAATGGAGACCAGTGCCGCGCTCGGCTTCGGCTATCGCTGCGGCTTCCTCGGTCTGCTGCACCTGGAAATCATCCAGGAGCGGCTGGAGCGCGAGTTCAACCTCGACCTGATCGCCACGGCGCCGTCCGTCGTCTACCGGCTGCTGCTCACCGACGGCTCGACGAAGGAGCTGCACAACCCCGCCGACATGCCTGACGTGGTGAAAATCTCGGCCATCGAGGAGCCGTGGATCCGCGCCACCATCCTGACGCCCGACGACTATCTCGGCGGCATCCTGAAGCTTTGCCAGGACCGGCGCGGCATCCAGGCCGACCTCTCCTATGTCGGCAAGCGCGCCATGCTGATCTACGACCTGCCGCTCAACGAAGTCGTGTTCGATTTCTACGACCGGCTGAAGTCGATCTCCAAGGGCTACGCCTCCTTCGACTATCACCTGACCGACTACAAGGAAGGCGATTTGGTGAAGATGTCGATCCTGGTCAATGAGGAGCCGGTCGACGCGCTGTCCATGCTGGTCCACCGCACCGCGGCGGAAAAGCGCGGCCGCCAGATGTGCGAGAAGCTGAAGGAGCTGATCCCGAACCACCTCTTCAAGATCCCGATCCAGGCCGCCATCGGCGGCAAGGTCATCGCCCGCGAAACCATCTCGGCGCTGCGCAAGGACGTGACCGCGAAGTGCTACGGCGGCGACGTGTCCCGCAAGCGCAAGCTGCTCGACAAGCAGAAAGAGGGCAAGAAGCGGATGCGGCAGTTCGGCAAGGTGGATATCCCGCAGGAGGCGTTTATTCAGGCGCTTAAGATGGGCGACTAGTAGTCCTCACCCCACAGATTGACGAATAGTCAAATTCAGTTCAGTTTGTTCAAGGGGGTGACCATGTCGATCAAGCCATTCTTAAAATGGGCTGGTGGAAAGCGTTGGCTGGCGAAGCGGGATAGCTTTCAGATTTCTCAATATTCTGGACGATATTTTGAGCCGTTCCTCGGAGGAGGAGCGATCTATTTCGCCCACAGCCCCAAGAGGGCAGTGCTGTCCGACCTAAATAGTAGGTTGATCGATGCGTACACCGCCATTCGCGAGAATTGGGGCAAGGTACAGTGCCTTCTAAATTCACACCAGAAAGCACACAGTTCCGAATATTATTACGGCGAAAGAAGTAGGCAAGCATCCGATTTATTTGATCGAGCTGCTCAGTTTCTATATCTGAACAGAGCGTGCTGGAACGGCCTCTATAGAGAAAACCTGAAAGGGGAATTTAACGTCCCAATAGGCACGAAACAGAAGATTGTTTTTGAGGACGACGATTTCGCAAAAGTATCAGAACTCCTGAAAGGAGCTGATATAATTTGCAGCGACTTTGAAGCCGTTGTGGATTTAGCGACGGATGGGGACTTTTTATTTATTGACCCGCCGTACACGACAGCCCACAATATGAATGGATTTGTGAAATACAATGAAAAGATCTTCTCTTGGGAAGATCAAGTAAGGCTGAGTCAAGCTCTAAGACGGGCCGCGGAGCGGGGGGCTGAGTTTTTGATGACGAACGCGAACCATCAATCTATTTTGGATTTGTATCATGACTTTGAATCATTTGTAACTCTGCCTCGGCAGTCCGTTATTTCAGGCTCGTCGCGGGGCAGGCAGATCACAACCGAAGTGTTGATAAAGAGCTATGAAGATCCGAGCTGAGCATTGGCTGAAGGCCTTGTATAGGGCCGATAGAGAGACCTGGTCTAACTCTATCAAAGAAGTTGTTACGATAGGACTAGTGTCGCTGATGCCGCTAATTTTGGCGGCGTTTGCCGTATACCTGAGGTATCTTATAGAGCATCCCGAACCGTCAAAGGAATTTCCTCCGCTGGGATTTTGGGAGGTACTCTCGACCACATTGTTTAATGGGCAATTGCTGTTTTATGCCATGTCATTTGTTGCGGCCGTGGTGTGGTATTCGTCGGCGGACCTAAAGAGGGACTTTCCGCTTAGAATTTACTTTTGGCTTATATCTCTGGCATTCTGTGTTGTTTGCGCGACAGTGATTGGTATCGATCCGACCTCGAACAAGATAGCCATCGGGCCGGTAAAGGTGACATCAATTGTTGTGTATCTGACGTCTGCAGTGCTCTACCTGTTGATACTTATGTTTCGGCAACTGGATCCGGCAGATGTCGATAGGGACTTTAGAGACGGCGAGGATGAAACCGAGCGGAGTTTACGCGAGCTCCGGGAGAGCGCGAAATGATTCGCGAAAGTTCAAAGTCGCTCGCCGTTCCTGTTGTGAGGGTGACCCAACCAATCGGCGACTTCTACGTGGGTGCGATCGGGTCTCGCGACTTATTTGAGATAACCTATTTCGACATCAGAAAGATTTTGATTGAAGACGGACTCGATACCTATTTGGGAATTCAACGGCAGTTGAACCCAAAACGGGTAGACGAAATTCGGCAGTATGTGCGTTCAGCCGACGCGACGTTCCCAACGGCCGTTATTCTAGCTGTGCCAGAAAATTGCGTGGAATTGTCTCCCGTAGAGAAGAATGGCGATAGATTTTTTAATATGAAACTGTCTAATTTTCCCGCCCCGGAAAGTGAGGATGAGCGGATCCTATATAGGCAAATTGCCCGCGTGATTGATGGGCAGCATCGTATTGCGGGCCTTGAGAAGTATCCGGAAACAAACTTCGAGGTAAACGTCTCGATATTTGTCGGCGCGGACATTGCGGACCAGGCGAATATTTTTGCGACTGTCAATATCAACCAGAATAAGGTTAATCGGAGTCTCGTGTACGACCTGTTCGAGTACAGTAAATCGAGGAGTCCGGAGAAGACGTGCCACAATATCGCAGTGGCACTCGATAGAACCGAGGGGAGCCCGTTCTATAAAAGAATCAAGCGTCTGGGTATCGCCACCGAAGGCAGATACAATGAGACACTTTCGCAGGCTACGGTTGTGCAGGGTGTGTTGCAGTACATTTGCGCCAACCGCATACAGATCTTACAAGATCGCGATATCGGCAGACGCGGAAATCGCTGGCCCCGCGTCACTCCTCAAGAGGCGGAGAAGCTTGTTCTAAGACCGATGTTTGTAGAAGAGCGAGACGGTGAGATTGCTAATCTAATTTGGGAATATTTTAGTGCCGTTCAACAAAGATGGCCTACCGCTTGGGGGAATTCCGGTCGAGGGATCATGTTGAATAAAACGAACGGATTTGATGCGCTGATGCGTTTCTTCAGGAACGCATACCTGCACGTCACCTCACCGGGGAGTCCTGCAAAAAAGGACGATTTTCTGGCCATATTTTCAAGAGTTAAGCTAACCGACGATGATTTTAACATAGAGAGATATGTGCCAGGCACATCTGGGTCTGCAAAGTTATATAGAGATCTTCGTGAGACGTCTGGAATTGCCTACTAGCCGAATGGCTGCCGATGGCTATCGTGAAGCTATTTTCGCCTGACGCTCTGGTTGCCGCGATGCGCCCTTGCCGACCTCGGCGCCGCTGCCCGCCGCCGGCTATCCGTTCCTTGGTGCTGACGTTTGCCGGGTGGATCTGGGCCTTGCTGAAGACGCCGGGTGATTGACGCGATCTGGCGGCTGGCGCCGCTGCGCTAATCTCCCCCCTTGAGGGGGAGATGTCACCGAAGGCGACAGAGGGGGTCGCCTCGCGTGAAGTGCTAGCTTCGATCTGCGGCAACAAGGTTGAGCCCAGTCGGACCGCCCCCCTCTGGCCTGCCGGCCATCTCCCCCTCAAGGAGGGAGATTACCCGCTCGACCGCCTCGCGTCGCTTCTCCGCTCATGCTCTAGTTCCCGTCTCCGATTCGGGATCCCATCATGCTCCGCCTCACCCTTGCCGCCCTGCTCATCGCCACCCCGGCGCATGCCGCCGATATGGCGTTCTTCGTCAAGAACCTGCGCAGCCAGGCGGTGGCGGTGGAACTGTTCAGCCATGACCGCAAGATGTCGTGGCCGGGCGGCGACCAGGTGTTTCTGATCGAGCCGAGCTCGCAGAAATCGGTGCCGATCTCGTGCAATTCGGGCGAGAGTATCTGCTATGGCGCCTGGGTGAACGGCAATGATGCGGTCTCCGCCGGGGTCGGGCCGGATAATGACCAGCCGTGCGATACATGCTGCTTCATCTGCGTGGAGAAGACGACCGAGACGATCGATCTGGTGGAGTGAGGGGCGGGGTGCCGAGCTGCTAATCTCCCCCTTCGTGGGGGAGATGTCCGGCAGGACAGAGGGGGGCGCGAAGGATCGCCAGCGTATGGATCAGCAAGCCTAAAATTGAAATGACGCGGCTGCAGGAATGAGAGGTCGGCGGGACAGCGCCCCCCTCTGCCTTGCCAGGCATCTCCCCCGCGAGGGGGGAGATCAGCAGTTCCGCCCTTCGCCAATCACCCCAAAATCAGTCAGCCGCTCCCCTTCAATGTCAGCCGCCATCATGCGATGCTGGCCCCCTCGGCCGGGGGGCCGATTGCCTCGGGGGAACACCATGTCTTTCACTTGTCTGCGCCGCGTCGTCGTCGCGCTGTCGCTTGCGGCGCTGTTTGCGCCGGCGGCTCACGCCGCCGACATCACCTTCGCCGTCAAGAACAGCCATCCCAACGCCATGCGCCTCGAGCTCTACAGCCAGGACCGCGACTATGTCTGGCCGGGCAACGACAAGGATTTCTATCTCGACGACGGCGAGACCAAGCAGATCCCGGTGTCGTGCGACGAGGGCGAGTCCATCTGCTACGGCGCCTGGGTCGACGGCGACGAGGGAACCTATTGGGGCGTCGGCCCCAACAACAAGGAAAAATGCGAGGATTGCTGCTACACCTGCAATGGCGGCGAGACGGAGGAAATTGAACTGACGCCGTAGGAAGTACAGCCAATCTCCCCCCAAGTGGGGGAGATGTCCGGCAGGACAGAGGGGGGCGCCATAGAGCGCAAGCCTCGGCAACCACCGAGCATCGTAATGCCGCACACGCCTCTACCGCCTCGACATCGCGCAAACGCCAGATCGATGCGCAAAGTCCTGACGCCAGCCGAACTCAAGCTCTGGAACGAACTTCGTGCCCACCGGCTGATGGGGCTTGGCTTCCGGCGACAATTTCCGATTGCCGCCTACCTCGTCGATTTCGCTTGCCCGGAGAAGAACCTGGTCATCGAAGTCGATGGCTCCCAGCATGCGGACGCCGGCGCGGCTGCCGGTGATGAAACGCGGACATCGCACCTCGAACAAGATGGCTGGACCGTCCTGCGGTTCTGGAATGACGACGTCATCCGCGACGTCGACAATGTCTGCCAGCATATTGTGATTGCGGCTGGGCTTGGCGGCGCATCCTGAACGGTGCCGGTGCTGGGCTTTAGGCAGGGAAAGGTCGGCGGGACAGCGCACCCCTCTGGCCTGCCGGCCATCTCCCCCACGAGGGGGGAGATCGGATTTCGCCTTGGCTTTCGCCAGTTATCCCATCAACGCCCTCTGCCGCTTCGGGCCGCCCGCCTTGCGCCAGGAATTGAACCGGTGCGTCGCGGCGGCAAACGAGATCTTCATCTGCTGGGCGACCGAATAGCGCGACTTGCCTTCGTCGAACAGGCGGTAGCAGCATTCGACGCCCTCCTCGGTCAGCTTGCCGTCGGGCGCCTTGTTGTGCGGATTGGCGGGGTCGAATTTTTCGACTTGCTGTTCGACCAGGCCTTTCAGCCGCTGCAAATCGGCCTCGATGCTGGCGATCAGATCGAGGACGGGTTTCGGATCGAAGTGGTCGTGCGGCTTTGCCGTCATCTTGCTCATGCCTTTCGCTTGCGTGTCGCGACAATATAGGTGAACATTTGCCGATAATGAAGAGCGCGTTGCAATCCGGCGCTTCAACATTTCTTGACTGGTGATTGACCGCGGAGACTGCAGCGCCTAGTTTAGAATTGTTCTAAACTGGGGTGAATTTCTCATGCTTTCCCGTGTCTTCGGTTTCGGCCGCCGTCCTTTCGAAACGCTGTCGGAACAGGAGATCCTGGCGCTGGCAATTTCGTCCGAAGAGGATGACGGGCGCATCTACCGCGCCTATGCCGACGGGCTGGCGGACAGTTTTCCGCAATCGGCGAAAGTGTTCGAGGTGATGGCGGAGGAGGAGGACGGGCATCGTGATTCCCTGATCGAGCTCTACCGCAAGCGTTTCGGCGAGCGCATTCCGCTGCTGCGCCGCGAGCACGTGAAAGGCTATTACGAGCGCAAGCCCGACTGGCTGGTGCGGCCGCTGGGCATCGAGCATGTGCGCCGCCAAGCCGAAGAGATGGAGCGGCAGGCCTATCGCTTCTATGTGGAGGCGGCCAAGCGCACCAGCGACGCCTCGACCCGAAAACTGCTCAACGACCTTGCAGCGGCCGAGCAAAGCCATGAGAATTCGGCGCATCGGCTGGAGCAGAAACTTGTGCCGGGCGAGGTGAAGGACGAGGAAGCCAGCGCCGAGCAGCGCCAGTTCATCCTGACCTATGTGCAGCCGGGACTGGCCGGGCTGATGGACGGCTCGGTGTCGACACTGGCGCCGATCTTTGCCGCCGCGTTTGCCACGCACGACACCTGGCAGACGCTGCTGGTCGGCCTCGCCGCCTCGATCGGCGCCGGCATTTCGATGGGCTTTACCGAAGTCGCTTCGGACGACGGCAAGCTGTCGGGGCGTGGCTCGCCCATCAAGCGCGGCCTGACTGTCGGCATCATGACGACGCTGGGTGGCCTCGGCCACGCGCTGCCTTACATCATCCCGCATTTCTGGACGGCGACGGCGGTGGCGGCCGTGGTGGTGTTCTTCGAATTGTGGGCGATCGCCTTCGTGCAGAACCGCTACATGCAAACCCCGTTCCTGCGCGCGGCGTTTCAGGTGGTGCTGGGCGGGGCGCTGGTGTTTGCGGCCGGGGTGCTGATCGGGAATGCGTGAGCGCCAAGCGCCCCCTCACCCAGCCTCCGCTTCGCTCGGCTGACCTCTCCCCGAGGGGAGAGGAGATTTTCGAAGCCTGCGCCAGTCTCTTCTCCCCAGCGGGGAGAAGGTGGCCGCGAAGCGGCCGGATGAGGGGGCCTGGCGCGACGCCGATACCTAGTCACCCATTCACCGCCCTGCTATCCTCTGGCGCCTCGTCCCTCTCCGTCAGCCCGTAATCCCGCACCACATGCGCAATCCGCAGCCGGTAGCCGGCAAATATTCCGCCGCGGCCCGCATGCTGCGCCTGCCGGTGCTCTTCCGTGTTGCGCCAGGCTTTCACCGCTTCCTCGTCGCGCCAGAAGGACAGTGACAGGACCCGGTTGGGATCGCCCAGGCTCTGGAAGCGCTCGATCGAGATGAAACCGTCTATGCCGTCGAGCAGCGGCCGCAGTTCGGCAGCGATGCCGAGATAGGCATCGCGCTTTCCCTCAGCCGGTTGCACCTCGAAGATGACAGCGATCATATCTCCTCCTTGACCGCGGTCTGGAACAGCTGCCGCGGTCCATGCGGCCCCGACACCAGCTTCAGGAAGATGCGGTCCTCTTTCAAGATGAACTTTTCGCGGCGGGCGAATTCGTAATTGGCCTTGCCCGCCGGATCCGCGGCGAGACGGGCGCGATATGCTTCGTAGGCGGCGAGGCTGTCGATGCTGTAGGCGGCGTAGGCGGTGGTGGCCGAGCCCTCATGCGGGGCGTAGTAGCCGATCAGATCGGCGCCGCAGCGCGGGATCGCCTGGCCCCAGGCCTTGGCATATTGCTCGAAGGCCGGCTTGCCGAACGGGTCGATCTCATAGCGGATGAAGCAGGTGATGGTCATCGTGATCTCCTTGGGTTTCGCATCGATAGTTCGAGCGGCGTCGAAACGTTGTGCCGCAGGGTCTGCTAAGCAAAAGCGCTGGCGGTCAGGCCTGCCAGAAGGATTTTGCGCATTCGCGGCGCACATCCTCACGGGTCAGGCCGAGATCGCGCAGCAGATGGTCGTTGACCTCCGCGAGGTCTAGCCGCTGCAGATGGCGGTCGTACCAGCGGGCGAGAAGCCGCCGTTGCAGCCAGGTGACGAACGGGAACGGCCGGCAGCTGGCGAGTGGGGCGGAAGCGGTTGGCATCGGCGTTCTCCTTGATCCCGCCCGACAATAATGCTTATCTGACGAGAATGCTTCGATGGAGGCCTAACTATGCGTGAAGGACCCGACATTGCCCGCATCGCCAGCCTGGTCGGCGATCCGGCGCGGGCAAACATGCTGAATGCGCTGATGGGCGGCACGGCTTTGACGGCGAGCGAACTGGCGCTGGAGGCCGGCGTCTCGCTGCCGACGGCGTCCTCGCATCTGTCGAAACTGATGGAGGGCGGGCTTTTAACTTTGGCCAGCCAGGGACGGCATCGCTATTACGGCCTCGCCGGGCCGCAGGTTGCCGGCATGATCGAGGCCATCACCGGGGTGGCCGAAGCGGTTGGTCCCAAGCGCGTGCGGCCCGGCCCGCGCGACGGCGCCATGCGCGTCGCCCGCGTCTGCTATGACCATCTCGCCGGCGAGCAGGCGGTGGCGATGCTGGACCGGCTCGTCGCGCGCGGCATCCTGTTGCGCGACGACAATGAGACCAAGCTCGGGGAGATCAGGCCGGGGCAGATCCGGCTCGGGCCGTCGGCGGCGTCGCATTTTTCCGCCCTCGGCATCGATGTCGGCGCCAGGCCGCGCCGGCCGGTCTGCCGCGCCTGCCTCGACTGGAGCGTGCGCCGCTCGCACCTTGCGGGAACGCTGGGCGCGGCTATTCTGGACAAGATCCTGGCGGAGAAATGGGCAAGGCGGGAGAAGGACAGCCGCGCGGTGGTGTTTTCACCGCCGGGGAAGCAGGCGTTCGAGCGGGTGTTTTTGGCGTAGAGGTTCGGCAGCGCTAATTGGGCGACGCTGGCGGGACAGCACCCCCCTCTGTCCTGCCGGACAGAGGGGGGTGTGACGGAACGCTTGCGTAGCAGGTGAGGCGCGCGACGCTCACCCCCACTTCAGCACCTTCGCCTGCTCGAAGAAATCCGCCCACGGATCGGCCTTCTCCAACTCCTTCAGCGTCGTCTTGTCGCCGATCGGGAAGGAATTCGGCGCCAACCCTTTTTCAACCTTCGCCCACGTTACCGGCACCGACACCGTCGCGCCCTTCTTGGCGCGGGAAGAGTAGGGCGCGACGGTCGTCGAGCCCCTGCCGTTGCGCAGATAGTCGACGAAGATTTTTCCCGTGCGCGCCTTTTTCGACAGCGTCGCGGTGTAGCGGTCGGGCGCGGCCTGCTCCAGCGCCTTGGCGAAATCATGCGAGAAGGTTTTGACCGCCTCCCAATCCGCCGACGGCTTCAGCGGCACCAGCACGTGATAGCCCTTGCCGCCTGACGGCTTGACGAAGTTCGGCAGCGACAGATCGTCAAGCTTGCCCCTGATGTCGAGCGCGGCCTCGCGCACCGCCTTGACGTCGACGCCTTCATCGGGATCGAGATCGAAGATGATCTGATCCGGCTTTTCCAGCTCCTCGATCTTGCAGCCCCAGATGTGGACCTCGACCACGCCATACTGGACCAGAGCGGCAAGGCCGTCGAAATCGCGGATGAACAGGATTTCCTCGCCATCGGTCGGGTCCTTCATCCGGGCAATCTTGTCGCTCATGCCGGCCGAAGCATGTTTCTGGAAGAAGCGCGGGCCGCCGATGCCATCCGGCGCCCGGACCAGGCTGAGCGGCCGATTGACGACGAACTGCTCCATGCGCGGCCAGACCAGCGCGTAGTGTTCGAGCAAGTCCTGCTTGGATATTTTTTCCTCGGGCCACAGCAGCTTGTCGGGATGGGATAGTTTTACGCTGGTCGTGATCGTCGCGGGCGCCTTAGCCCCGGCGGCCTTGCCGGCGCCGCCTGCCGCCGGCTTTGCCTTGTTTGCCGCCTTCGATGGCTTTTCCTGCACGACTTCCTCCCCCGGCTTGTCCTCGCGCAGTCCCTGGAACGACGCGTGGCGTATTATACGGTCCGAGGTCCAGCTGCGGAACTCCACTTCGCCGACAAGTTCGGGCCTGACCCAGACCAAACCCTTGCCCTTTGGCACCGCGGCGGCAAACGGCGAGGCGTCTGCCTTCAGCGCATCGAGTTTTTTCTTCAAATCGGTGGCGCTCCTGGCTGTGAAGCCCGTGCCGACGCGGCCGGCATAGTGGAGCTTGCCGCCCTCGTGGTAGCCGACCAGCAGCGAACGCAGGCCGCGGCCGGTCTTGTCCGAGGGCAGATACCCGCCGATGACGAATTCCTGGCGGGCCGTGCATTTCGACTTCACCCAGCTTGGGCCACGGCCGCTGCGGTAGGGCGCATCGGCGCGCTTGGAGACGATGCCTTCAAGGCCCATGCGGCAGGCGTGCTGCAGCATGATCTTGCCCGGTTCCGCGAAATGGTCGCTGAAGCGAACAGCGGCATTTTCGGCTGTCTCGCCGAGCAGCTCCTGCAGCGCCTGCTTGCGCTCGACCAGCGGCTCGCGGCGCAAATCCTTGCCGTCAAGCCGCATCAGGTCGAACACATAGTAGGTGAAGCGGTCGGTTCGATTGGCGGAGAGATCCTGCTGCAGCAGCGAGAAGGACGAAACGCCGCTGTCGGCGAGCACGACGATCTCGCCATCGATGATGGCGTCGCTGCATTTCAGCTGGGCGAGTTCCGCGACGATCTCGGGGCCGAATTTCCCCGTCCAGTCGAGGCCGGTGCGGGTCAGCAGCCGCACCTCCGTGCCGGCGATCTGCGCCTGCATGCGGTACCCGTCGAACTTCACCTCATGCAGCCAGTCCTCGCCGGGCGGCGCCTCGCGCTCCAGCGTCGCCAGCTGCGGCTCGACGAAGTCGAGGCGCTTGCCGGCTTTCGCCTTGCTGGATGCCGCGGGCTTGTTGGAGTGCCAGACCTTCGGCTTCTTGCCGTCGGCGGTCTTGCCTTCCGCGACCTCTTCGATGGTCAGGCCGGACTTCACCGATTTCGGTGCGTCCTTCAGGATATCGTCGCCGGGGCGGGCGGCGGCATCGTCGGATTTGATCAGCAGCCAGTTGTCGCGCTTTTCGCCCGGGCGGGGTCTTAACCTGACCAGATGCCACCGCCCATTCAGCTTCTGGCCGTTGAGTTCGAAGTCGATATGGCCCTTTTTCATCGCCTTGGCGGGGTCGATCTCTGGCGTCCATGTGCCTTCGTCCCAGACGATGACGGTGCCGCCGCCATACTCGCCCTTGGGAATGGTGCCCTCGAAGCCGGCATAGTCGATCGGGTGGTCCTCGACATGCACGGCCAGCCGCTTTTCGTGCGGGTCGAGGCTCGGGCCTCGCGTCACCGCCCAGCTCCACAACACGCCCTCATGCTCGAGGCGGAAATCATAGTGCAGCCTGGTCGCGTCGTGCTTCTGGACGACGAAGATGCCGCCGGGCTGCTTGCCGCGCGCGACCTTGCCCGCCGGCTCGGCCGTCTTCTTGAAATCGCGTTTGGACTGATATTGTTCGAGGTTGGCCACGGCGCCGACCCTCAAGCCGACTTGCGCTTGGGCGCAGAAGCTTTCGCCTTGCCGCTTTTTGCCGCCGGCTTGGCCTTCTTCGCCGAGCCTTCCGCCTGGCCGCCATCGGACAGGCTCTTCTTTAGCGCGTCGAACAGATTGACGACATTGGACGGCTTGGGCGCGGCCTGCGCTTTCGGAGCCTTCTTTCCGGCCTTCTTGGCGCGGATCAGTTCGAGCAGCGCGTCCTCATACTTGTCCTCGAATGTCGACGGATCGAACTTCCCCTTCTTCTTGTCGATGATGCGTTCGGCCATATCGGTCATCTCCTGGTCGGTCTTCACCGCCTTGATGTCGCCGAAGATGCTCTCCGGCTCCCGCACCGTGTTGCCGTAGCGCAAGGTGGTCAGCACCATGCCTTTGCCGCGCGGCTCGATGACCACGGGCCGCTCGCGGCTATAGAGCACGACGCGCGCCAGCCCGGCCATCTTCTTGTCCGCCATGGCATCGCGAATGACGGCAAAGGCCTCCTCCGACACCTTGTCGGCGGGCGTGACATAATAGGGCGTGTCGAGATAGATCTGCTCTATCGAGGCTTTGTCGACGAAGCCGTCCAGCGCCATCGTGTGCGAGGACTCGATCTGCACCGCTTCGATCTCTTCGTCCTCGATATGGACGAACTCACCGGGGCTCACCTCATAGCCCCTGATCTCGTCGCCATCGCCCAGCGGCTTGCCGGTTTCAGAATCGACATAGATGCGCTTGACCGTGTTGCCGGTCTTGCGGTTGAGCACCCGGAACGAAACTTTTTCGGCGTGGGTGACGACGTTGGTCAGTTCGACAGCGCAGGTGACCAGCGACAGTTTCAGATAGCCCTTCCAGGCGGGGCGAGGTGCCATGGCGAACTCCTGCGCGATGCGGTTCAAGCGAGAACGGGCAAGGCCCGTTCCGGTTCCGGGCGCGCAACCAGGGGCATTTCGGCAGCGAGCATGGAAATTTCGAGAGGCTCGCCAAATCTGAAACAGAACCGCGCCCAAGCGACATCCAGACGAAACATATGTGATGCAAAAGTCACAATGCCGGAAATGGCGACGAACCACACCGAAAGACCCCCAAACAGCCGCATTCCGGCCACGAAGCATGGGGTTTTCGACCAAAGATTAACATCGTGTTCACCGACTATTCACGCCTCGACACTATGATCCCCGCAATCGGACGGGACATCCGAAAATCGGGACAGGGACTTGAGTAAAATGAAATTCTGGGGCCACATCGCCGGCTATGCCGCCGCCATCCGCGAGTTCATCGCGCCGACCTATCGGCCGGAGCGCTACTACATGCGCGGCCCGGGTCCGGCCTGCGCCCGTCGCGGCAGCTCGCTCGGCGCGCATTGATCATGACATTCGAAACGCGTCACGACAGCCGGATCTGCAGACCGGAGGCCGATCCCCGCGCAACCACCTATCGCGCCGAGCGCCCCGCGCTGGCCGCGAGAAGCCGTGCGACAACGCCGCGGCTTTGATCCCGCTGCCGGCGGGCTTAGTGTCTGAAGACACAAGCTGCCGGACGTCCCGTGACTTCTTCTCCTGAACCCTTCGATGCCAGCCAGCCATTGATCGTTTTCGACGGCGTCTGCGTGCTGTGCTCGGGCTTCGTACGCACGGTGGTCGGGCTCGACCGCAAAAACCGCTTCCGCTTCGCCACGGCGCAGTCGCCCTTCGGCGAGGCGCTGTTCCAGAGATACGGGCTGCGCACCGACAGCTACGAGACCAATCTGGTCCTTGTCGGCGGCGCTCCCTTCATGCGGCTGGACAGTTTCATCGCGGTGATGGCCGAACTGGGCTGGCCGTGGCGGGCGGCGAAAGCGCTGCTGCTCATCCCGCGCCCCTTGCGTGACTGGCTCTACGAACGCATCGCCAAAAACCGCTACGCCATGTTCGGCCGCAAGGACAGTTGCGAGATCCTGTCCGCCGCGATACGTGCGCGCGTGATCGGCTAATCACATGTCACCCAAAAGTGACCTCGGTTCCGGGAACGACATACGCAAAAAGAGCGGCGCGATGAGGCTTCTGGTCGTTGGCGGCTATGGCATTTTCGGCGGCCGCATCGTGCAATTGCTGGAGAGCGAGCCACGCCTGTCCTGCTCGTCGCCGGGCGCTCACTGGCCAGAGCCGAGGCCTTGTGCAACGCCCGCACCGGCGCGGCGGCGCCGCTCGTGCCGGCGCGCTTCGATCGCAACGGCGACCTCGCGCAAGGCCGGCCTGTTCGTTCGCGCCTCAGTCCGGCAGCGCCGCGACGGCGACGATCTCGATGACGATGTCTGCCTGGGCAAGCGCTGCGACGCCGATTACCTCCGAAGGCGGCGGATTGTTGTCGCTGCAATGCTTCGGACAATGCTCGGCGAAAAACGCGTCCAGCACGTCGAGACGAAAATTAGGCGAGCTGAGGACGCCGCCGTCGGGAAATGGCCCTTTGACGAAAAAGGTCAGCCTGATGAGATGGTCGAGCCCGCTGCCAAGTTCTTCCAGATCCGATTTGATGTTGCCGAGAACTTCCCGCCACTGCGCCGCGGCATCGCCGGCGAAGCCGCCACCCTTCTTGCCGGCCGGATCGTAGTCAGCCGATGTCGCGGTGTTGCCGCAGAGATAGACGGTGCCTTTCGCACCGCTGACGACCGTGCCTTTGCCCCATGGCATCAACCGGCCGTTCTTGAATTTCTTGTGGGTCACGAGTTCCATTCTCTTCTCCCATGCCTCGTGTGACGTGCCCGCCAACGACAGAGGATAGTGCTGTGCGGAGCCACGGCCAGTCCGCTGCCGGTCATCCGCCAGCAGACGGAGGAACATCTGGTCCTTGCGAAATCTCCTGGCGGAGGCGAAAGTTTTTTCTGAAGCCTGTCGAAATCGGCCGCCGCCGCGCGACATACGTCTGGCCCCGCTAGGACGCGGCCTTCGAAACCACGGGAGAAGACCCATGCGATACATGCTTTTGATCAACAGCGACGAAGCCGCGCAGGCGAACACGCCAATCGAGAAGGCTCAGCAGATGAGCGCAGCATATGCCGCCTATACCGAAGCGTTGAAGAAATCCGGCGCATGGCTCGCCGGCGAACGGTTGCGCCCGACCCAGGCGACCACCTCGGTGCGGATCACAGACGGCAAGACCAACGTGATCGACGGCCCCTATGCCGACACCAAGGAGCAGCTTGCCGGCTTCTACATGATCGAGGCGGCCGATATCGATACCGCCATCGACTGGGCGGCGCGCTGTCCGGCGGCGAGCGCCGGCACGGTCGAGTTGCGGCCGATCTGGGAAATGGCCGACTACATGCCCAAGAAATGAAACCGTGATGGACAATCGCCCGGAGATCGCGCGGGCGGCGGCCGAAGCGGCCGCCCGGCAGAGTTACGGCAAGCTGGTCGCCTGGCTAGCGGCGCGCACCCGCGACGTGGCCGGCGCCGAGGACGCGCTGGCCGAGGCCTTTGCCGCGGCGCTTGAGCGCTGGCCACAGACCGGCGTGCCTGAGAAGCCTGAGGCATGGCTGCTGGCCGTCGCGCGCCGCCGTGGCGTCGATGCGGTGCGCCGTCGGCTGACCAGCGAGGCGAGCCGCGACCATCTCAAGCTGATGGCCGAGGAGATGGAGGCGAGCATGGAAGACGAAGACCTGCCCGACGAACGTCTCAGGCTGATGTTTGCCTGTGCGCATCCGGCGATCGAAGCCAGCGTGCGGGCGCCGCTGATCCTGCAGACCATTCTGGGTTTCGACGCGGCGACGATCGCCTCGGCCTTCCTGGTTTCGCCGGCGACGATGGGCCAGCGTCTGGTGCGCGCCAAGAGCCGCATCCGCGAGATCGGCATTCCGTTCCGCGTGCCGGATCGCGCCGAACTCGGCGAGCGGCTGGGAACGGTGCTGGAAGCGATCTACGCGGCTTTCGCCGAAGGCTGGACCGACCCGGCAGGGACCGAGACGAGAGCGCGCAATCTGGCGACCGAAGGCATCTGGCTCGGGCGGCTGGTGGCATCGCTGATGCCGGACGAACCGGAAGCGCTCGGCCTGCTGGCGCTGATGCTGTTTGCCGAGGCGCGCCGCCCGGCGCGGCGCGATGCGGCTGGAGATTATGTGCCGCTCGCCGAACAGGATTGCCGTCTTTGGGATCACGCGCTGATCGACGAAGCCGAGGCGCTGCTGGGCCACGCCGCCACCATGAGCGTCATCGGCCGCTACCAGCTCGAAGCGGCGGTACAATCGGTGCATGCGACGCGGCGACGGACCGGCCAAACCGATTGGGCGGCGATCCGTAACTTCTACGATGCGCTGTCGGCGATATCAGGCTCGCCGGTGATTTCGATCAACCGCGCCGTGGCGATTGCCGAGGCCGAAGGGGCGGCGGCAGGACTGGCGGCGCTCTACGTGCTGGGCGACGACAAGCGGCTCAACGACTATCAGCCTTATTGGGCCGCTCGCGCCGGCCTGCTGGCCAGGCTCGGCAATGCGGCGCAAGCGGTCGAAGCCTATGACCGGGCGATCGGCCTTGAACGCGACCCCGCCGTGCGCCGCTTCCTGCAGGCGAAACGGGCGATCCTGCGAAATTGAAGCGTCCGTTCAGGCCGGCCACATCTCATGCGTGGTGTTGAGCCGTTTCATCAGCGGATGCGCGCGCAGCGCCGACCATAAGCGTTCGATGTTCGGCCAGTCGGCTCGCGCCTTGTCCATATCGGGGTGCCAGGCCACCAGCATGACGAGGTAGACGTCGGCCAGCGACATCGCGTCGCCGACCAGCCAGCCGCGCCCCTCGAGGGCTGCATCGACAATGGCGAAGCCGCGGTCCATCTCGGCAATGGCTGCCTGCTTGACGGCTTTCTTGCCGTCGGCATCGGTGGTGTAGCGATGGGCATAGTAGAGGCGCAGGATGGCGGGGTAGAGCACCGATGACATGAACGCCATCCAGCGCAGGAAACCGGCGCGATCCGGCGATCCCGCGGCCGGCGCCAGACCCGCCTCCGGATGGCGCTCGGCAAGCAGGATGCAGATCGCCGCCGATTCGGTTATCGATTGACCGTTGGGCAAGGTCAGCACCGGAACCTGGTTCAACGGGCTGATGTCGAGGAAAGCCGGGTCCGGCGGATCCTTCTTCGGCACGTCGATCTGGTCGAATTGCGCGTTTGCCAGCGCCAATGCGGCCTCGACGACGAAACCGCCACTGCCTGGGCGCGTGTAAAGTCTGTACATGAATGTCCTCCCCGGCCCACGCGGGCCGTTGGAGATTTGCACCGGCAGAGCGCCGCGCTCAAGCGGGTCGGTGCGGTGCCACGCGGTATTTTGTGCGGTCCAGACGGGAGCAAGCGCTGGAGATGTCGGCGGACAGAGGGGGTGACGGACCGCTACCTATCCGTCCTTCCCGCTCCGCGAAAACTAAGCTCCCAGCCCGTCGAACAGGATCGTCGACAGATAGCGCTCGGCGAAGGACGGGATGATCACCACCAGGTTCTTGCCCTTGTTCTCCGGCCGCGACCCGACGGCGATGGCGGCCTGCAGGGCAGCGCCCGACGAGATGCCGACCGGCACGCCTTCAAGGCGGGCGACGAGGCGGGCGTTGGCGACCGAATCCTCGTTGGAGACCTTGACGATCTCGTCATAGATCGAGGTGTCGAGGATCTTGGGCGCAAAGCCGGCGCCGATGCCTTGGATCTTGTGCGGGCCGGGCTGGCCGCCCGACAGCACCGGCGAGGCCTCCGGCTCGACGGCGACGACATGCACCGAGGGCTTGCGTTGCTTCAGCACCTGGCCGACGCCGGTGATCGTGCCGCCGGTACCGATGCCGGCGACGAAGATGTCGACCCCGCCATCGGTGTCGTTCCAGATCTCCTCGGCGGTGGTGCGGCGGTGGATCTCCGGGTTGGCCGGGTTTTCGAACTGCTGCGGGATGACGGCGTCAGGCAGGGTGGCGGCCAATTCGTCGGCCTTGGCGATGGCGCCCTTCATGCCTTTCGGCCCTTCCGTCAGCACCAGTTCGGCGCCGAGCAGCGCCAGCATCTTGCGGCGCTCCACCGACATGGTTTCGGGCATGGTCAGGATCAGCTTGTAGCCCTTGGCGGCAGCGGCGAAGGCGAGCGCGATACCGGTATTCCCGGAGGTCGGCTCGATCAGCGTCGTCTTGCCGGGTTTGATCCGGCCCGACGCTTCCAGCGCCTCGATCATCGAAACGCCGATGCGGTCCTTGACCGAGGCGATCGGATTGAAGAATTCGAGCTTGGCAAGAAGGTTGGCAACTACGCCCTTCTCCTTGGCGAACTTGTCGAGCCGCACCAGCGGCGTGTCGCCGATCGTCTCGGTGATCGAGTTGTAGACACGGCCGCGGCCGGGCACGCGCGCGGAAGGCTTGTTCATTGGTTTCGCTCCCAAATCAGATCAGGCAATTGGCGTCGGCGGACAGAATAAGGCTTTCGCCCGCGCAAGATAGGCTGCCGGCCGAAAATATCGAGTGGGCCGCTTGCTGAAAACGCTTGCCTTCCGAAGCCGCATTTCCGGATGGACCGATCGGCGGAATGAATTGCCTGAACCGATCTACTGACGTGCGGCAATGGCTGCGGCCGCGCCCACCATGAAGCCAGCGGCGGTGCGGTTCAGCGCCTTCAGCGCGCGCGGCGATTTCAGGAACCAGCGCGCCTTGGCGGCCAGCGCCAGATAGGGCACAAGCACCACGAAGAGCACGATAACGGTGAGCGCGACCAGGATGCCATAGTCGGCGAGCGTGATGGTCTTCAGGTCGACGATGGTCGGCGTGATGGCGAGGTAGAAGACCATCGTCTTCGGGTTGCCCAGCGTGACGGTGAGGCCGGCAAGGAAGCTCGATACCAGGCCGCCCTTGCCTTTCCTGGCCTCGACAGTCTCGGGCGTGATCCCGGCCGTCCAGAAACGCCAGCCGAGGAAGGCGAGATAGGCGACGCCCAGCCATTTGATGACGAGAAACACCATGCCGAAGCTTTGCGCGACAAAGGCAAGGCCGAGCACCACTGCGGTGAGATAAATGAGGTCGCCGAGCATCAGGCCGAACGACATCGCCAGCGACGAGCGGAAGCCGGATCCGAGCGCCCGCGCCACAAGCGCGGTGACGCCGGGGCCGGGAATGGCGGCGGCGATGCCCAGCGCAGCACTATAGGCAAGGAAGCCGGTGAGGGTCATGACGGTCGCACCTCCTGAGCCGCTCTGATGCCATGAAAGCCTGCAACGGCAAAACGGATTCGATTGCGCCAAGCAGGACATGAACGCCGGTCATCCTCGCCTGAAAGCGAGAGATGGTTCACTTACGCCCCGAAGGCGGTCGGCTATCTCGCATGGCTCCGAACGGCAGGAGCACCCATGTTAGCCAAAAGACTTCACATCCAGCTCATGAAGTGGATGCCCAACAACTATTCCGAAGCACGCGGTCATGTCCACGAGCTGGAATGGTATCTGTGGTTCGAGGGGCGTCAGGCTTTCAGCCTGTTCGACAAGGGCGATAGCGATGTCGTTCCGCAGACTGGATATTTTACCGACAGCCGGGACCCTGGCGCTCACCCCATTCGTCCGATGATCTATCCGCTGGTCGTCAACAACCGGTTCAAGGTGCGACTGGTGGCGATGGAGCGTGACGGACCGCAAAAGATAGACCCCGACGACACCGCCAAAGGCGAATTCTACATCGACCTCGACACCAAATATCCGCCGGTCTCCGACTGGCGCATCATCGCTGCCGATCCGCGCAACACCGACCTCAACGTGGAAGCGTCGTTCCAGCTGCAATGGCTGGACTATGTAGATACCGCCGAGATTGCCGAGGATGGCCCGCCACGCATCATCGACAAGTCCAACTATCCCTATCCCTGGGGCGCCAATGTGATGGTGTTCGAGCACTGGCTCGGGCTTGGCCGCAAGGCGCCGCTCAAACTCATCGACCCGAACCGCGCTTCGCGCCGCGAATACTGGATGATCAATGGCAATGCGGCCCGGCGCATGGTGCAGGACCTCTATCGCTTCAACGTCAACCAGCTTGGCGTCGCCAACGACACCATCAGCAGTGTTTACGTGCCGAAGCTCAATGCCGGCCACGTCACGGTGACGCTTTACGAACACGATTTCAGCGACGGCCGCTTCGCGCAAGGGGCGAAGAAGTCCTTCGGCTCGGTCGGCCTCTTCAATCTCAGGGATACCGGTTTCGATGACCGTGTCTCATCGGCCGAGGTGATCCATACCTATCCCAAGGTGATCCATCGGGACGTACATTAGGGCCGGTTGCGCAGTTCGCCGGCTCAGGACGGGCCGTCGACATGGGTGATGCGCCAGATGGTGCCGTTGCCATCCTCGGTGACGATAAGCGCACCGTCCCTGGCCACCGCGACGCCGACCGGCCGGCCCCAGACGGCGTCGTCGGAGAGGACGAAGCCGGTGATGAAATCCTGGTACTCGCCGGTCGGCTTGCCGTCGCTGAATCTCAGCCGCACCACCTTGTAGCCGGTCCTCATACCACGGTTCCAGGAGCCGTGCAGGGCGACGAAGGCGTCATCCTTGTACTCTGCCGGGAAATTGCCGCCGTCATAGAAGGCGATGTTGAGCGGCGCCGAATGCGCCTGCATCAGCACGTCGGGCACGGTGACCGAGCCGGCGAGGTCTGGGCGCGCGCCCTCGTGACGCGGGTCCTCGTTGGCGCCGATATAATACCAGGGCCAGCCATAGAAGGCGCCGTCCTTGACTGAGGTGGCATATTCGAACGGCACATCGTCGCCGAGACCGTCGCGCTCGTTGACGACACACCACAGCGCGCCGGTGGCCGGTTGCACGGTCATGCCCGAACAATTGCGCAGGCCGGTAGCGAGGATGCGGCCATTCTTGCCGTCGGGGCCGAAGGCCAGCACGTCGGCACGGCCATCCTCGGAACCCCAGGTGGCGCCGAGTGGCTGTGATTTTGCCCAGGCGTCAAGGCCGCCCTTCGGTGCCTTCTGCATGCCCTCCGCGACGTTCGATCCGGAGCCGACCGAGAGATACAGCGTCTTCCCGTCCGGCGAGAAGGCGATATCGCGGGTCCAGTGGCCGCCGGTAGGGATGTCGGAGACAATCGTCTCCGGTTCGCCGAAGGCTTTAAGGTCGCCGTCGCGATAGGCGTAGCGGACCACGCTGTCGTTGTTGGCGACGTAGACCCATTGCGGCTTGTCGCCAGGCGGGTAGAAGGCGATGCCATAGGGCTGGTTGAGATTGTCGGCAAAAATGCCCTCTTCGGCCGGCTTCGCGCTACCCTTGGCCAGCCGATAGACGCGGATCTGGTTGGCGTCACTGTCGGCGACGAACAGGTCGCCGTTCGGCGCCACGCGCACGACCCGCGGATTGGAAATGCCGGAAGCAACCAGTTCGGCCGAAAACCCAGGCAGCAGGACGGGCTTCGCGCCCTCGGGCCGATCGCCAAGGCCGGCGCTGTTGGAGGCGGATTCGGTGATGTTGGGTCTTTTCAGATCATCCGGCCTAATCAGCCGGCGCACACCTGGCTTGTCGGCCTTCCAGTCGCCGAAAGCGTCCTTGCCGGTCAGCAGCAGTTGATCAGCCTGCTGGGCGAAGGCGCTGGTGGCCAGAAGCAGGGCAAGGCCTGCGAAGCCGGCAATCCGGATCATGCTGTTCTCCTCGAACTCGCGCCGGTCGGCGCGTCACGACAAGGGAGATATTGTGCGGCCGCCGCAAAAGAGAAGCGTGCGCGCGCAGATTCGACGAGAGAACCGCTCAACTTTCCTCTTCGACGTCCAGATCGTCGTCGAGACGCTTTTCCAATGCGACGAGATCTTCCGGCAGCGGCAAGCCCATGGCGCGCATTTCGCGCAGTTTTTCGCGCAGCTGCTCCTGGATTTCGTGCTCGTCCTCCGGCTGGTTGACCATTTCTTCGAGCAGCATGCTGATCTGGGCCTTGAACGATTCAAGCGCCATTCTGCGCCCTCCTTTACGGTGATCCCGGCTTCGGAATTATCTTAACATCCGGGTAATCAATTGCGCCGTGTAGTCGACCATAGGCACGATGCGGGCATAATTCAGCCTGGTCGGGCCGATGACGCCGAGCGCGCCGACGACGCGGGCGTCCTTGTCGCGGTAAGGCGCCACGACCAGCGACGAGCCGGAGAGCGAGAACAGCTTGTTTTCCGAGCCGATGAAGATCCGCACGCCGGGGCCGTCCTCGGCGAGGTCGAGCAGCTGGATCAGCCCGTCCTGCGTCTCCAGATCCTCGAACAGGTGGCGCAGCAATTCGATATCGGCCTGGGCGGTGACGTTTTCGAGCAAATTGGCGCGGCCGCGCACGATAAGGCGCGCCGGCAGGCCGCTGTCGGCGCCGGCCCACACCGCCAGGCCTTTCTCGACCAGGTCCTGCGACAACGTGTCCAGCGCTGCCCTGGTCTCGTCCTTGATGCGGGCGATCTCGATGCGCGCCTCGGCGAGCGTGCGGCCCCTGATATGGGCGTTGAGGAAGTTGGAGGCCTCGTGCAGCTGCGAGACGGTGATGCCGGCCGGCAGGTCGACGACGCGGTTCTCGACATCGCCATTCTGCGACACCATCACCGCCAGCGCCTTGGTCGGCTCGAGCTGGATGAACTCGATGTGCTTCAGCGCCACCTCGTTCTTGGTGGCGAGCACCAGGCCGGCGCCGCGCGACATGCCCGACAGCATCTGGCTGGCCTCGGTCAGCATGTGTTCCAGCGTCGCGCCCGAGCCGGAGGCGCGCACCTGCGCCTCGATGACCCGGCGTTCCTCGTCGGAGAGATCGCCAAGCTCCATGAAGGCATCGACGAAGAAGCGCAGGCCGGTCTGGGTCGGCAGGCGCCCGGCCGAGATGTGCGGGGCATAGATCAGGCCGAGATGCTCGAGGTCGCTCATCACGTTGCGGATGGTGGCCGGCGACAGCGACGACGGCAGGATGCGCGACAGGCTGCGCGATCCCACAGGCTCACCGTCCTTCAGATAGGATTCGACGATGCGCCGGAAAATGTCGCGCGAACGCATGTCGAGCGATTGCAGCGCGGGCGCCAGCAGACTGGGTTCGGTGACTGCCTTGGTCATTCGAGCCAAAAACCTCCGGCCCAAGGATATAGACTTCCATCGCCGCCGCGCAACCCGGCGTCGCACTTGCGATCGCCCCAGCGTCTGTGCCGGGGCCTTTTCCTTTGCGCCATGGGCTGCATGCGTCTACAAGCCGCCGACGCAACCATAAAAGAACAGAAAGAGGCCTCGATGCGCCCTTCCAAACGCCAAGCCGACGAAATGCGCGCCATCTCCTTCGAGCGCGGCGTCTCCAAACACGCCGAAGGCTCGTGCCTGGTGAAATTCGGCGACACGCATGTGTTGTGCACGGCGAGCCTGGAGGAAAAGGTGCCGGGCTGGATGCGCAATTCCGGCAAGGGCTGGGTGACGGCGGAATACGGCATGCTGCCGCGTTCGACCGGCGAGCGCATGCGCCGTGAAGCTTCGGCCGGCAAGCAAGGCGGCCGCACGCTCGAAATCCAGCGGCTGATCGGCCGCTCCTTGCGCGCCGTTGTCGACCTGCAGGCACTGGGCGAACAGCAGATCACCGTCGACTGCGACGTCATCCAGGCCGATGGCGGCACCCGCACGGCCTCGATCACCGGCGGCTGGGTGGCGCTCTACGATTGCCTGCGCTGGATGGAAGCGCGGCAGATGGCCAGCGTTGCCAAGGTGCTGAAGGACCATGTCGCGGCAATTTCCTGCGGCATCCACGACGGCAAGCCGGTCATCGACCTCGACTATATCGAGGATTCGTCTGCCGGCACCGACGCCAATTTCGTCATGACCGGCAAGGGCGGCATCGTCGAGATCCAGGGCACCGCCGAGGGCGAGCCGTTCTCGGAAGGTCAGTTCGCGGAGCTGATGGGGTTGGCCAAGAAGGGCATTCAGCGGCTGGTGAGCTTGCAGCAGATGGCTGTGGCCTGATTGAATTTAACGTGATGACGTCGGCGATCCTTCACACCCCCCTCTGGCCTGCCGGCCATCTCCCCCGCAAGGGGGGAGATCAGAGGTCGCTGCCGTTTTCGCCAACCATCAACGTTGAGACGCCGCCAGCGGAACTGCCAATCTCCCCCCTTGCGGGGGAGATGCCCGGCAGGGCAGAGGGGGGTGCCTGATGCAACCCTCCGCTATTCTTGAGTCAGCGCTTTACGTCACGGATCTCGCCGCTGCCGAGACCTTCTACTCCGATGTCCTCGGCCTCCCTCTCCTCGGCAAGGTCGACGGCCGCCATCTCTTCTTCCGCTGCGGCCCGGGCGTGCTGCTCATCTTCAACGCCGAAGCCACCAAAATCCCGCCGGCGCCCGATGCGCGGCTGAAAGTGCCGCCGCATGGCACGGTCGGCGAGGGCCATCTCTGCTTTGCCGCAAGTGAGGATGAACTCGCACAGTGGAAGGCGCAACTTGAGGCGAAAAACATCGCCATCGAAAGCGAATTCGAATGGCCGCAGGGCGGGCGCTCGATCTACATACGCGACCCCTCGGGCAATTCGATCGAATTCGCCGAGCCAAGGATCTGGGGCCTTTGATGCATTCTCTCGATGGAAAGAAGATCGTCGTTGCCAGCCACAATGAAGGCAAGCTGCGCGAATTCGCCGATTTGATGGGTCCGTTCGGCTTCGAGGCGAAGTCGGCCAAGGACTACGGCCTGCCGGAACCGGAGGAGACCGGCACCACCTTCGAGGAAAACGCCTACATCAAGGCCTTCGCCGCGGCTAAGGCGACCGGCCTGCCGGCGCTGTCGGACGATTCGGGCCTGTGCGTCGACGCGCTCGACGGCGCCCCCGGCGTCTACACCGCCAATTGGGCCGAAGCTCCCGATGGCAGCCGCGACTTCGGGATGGCCATGCAGCGCACCGAAGTGGCCTTGCAGGAGGTCGGCGCCGCCAAGCCAGCGCAGCGCAAGGGGCGGTTCGTCGCCGTCATCTGCCTGGCCTTCCCCAATGGCGAGGCTGAATATTATCGCGGCGAAGCTGAGGGAACGCTGGTGTGGCCGCCGCGCGGCGAACTGGGCTTCGGCTACGACCCGGTGTTTTTGCCCGACGGTTTCGACAAGACGTTCGGCGAGATGAGCGCTGAGGAAAAACACGGCTGGAAGCCCGGTCAGCCGACGGCGCTGTCGCACCGCGCCCGCGCCTTCCAGAAATTCGCCCGCGCCAGGTTAGGCTCAGCTTAATGTCGCTGGACCGCAGCCCGGGCTTCGGGGTCTACATCCATTGGCCGTTCTGCGCGGCCAAATGCCCGTATTGCGACTTCAACAGCCATGTCCGTCACCAGCCGGTCGACCAGGAGCGCTTTGCCCGCGCCTTCGAGAACGAGCTGAAGACCATGAGCGAGCGGACCGGGCCGCGCGAAGTGACCAGTATCTTTCTCGGCGGCGGCACACCGTCGCTGATGCAGCCGCAGACGGTGGCGGCGGTGCTGGACGCCGTGGCGAAGAACTGGACGGTGCCCGACGGCATCGAGGTGACGCTGGAAGCCAATCCGTCCTCGGTCGAGGCCGAGCGATTTCGCGGCTACCGCGCCGCCGGCGTCAACCGTGTGTCGCTCGGCGTGCAGGCGCTGAACGACAAGGATCTGCGCTTCCTCGGCCGGCTGCACAATGTCGACGAGGCGCTGCATGCAATTGGCCTGGCACGGGACATATTCCCAAGACTTTCCTTCGACCTGATCTACGCCCGCCCCGGCCAGACGCTGGATGACTGGCAGGCGGAGCTCGAACAGGCGATCGGCCATGCCGCCGACCATCTGTCGCTCTACCAGCTGACCATCGAGGAAGGCACGCCGTTCCATGCCCTTCATGCGGCGAACAAATTCATCATCCCCGATAATGACCGGGCCGCCGATCTCTATGCGCTGACGCAGGAGATCACCGCAGCGCATGGCCTGCCGGCCTATGAGATTTCCAACCACGCCAGGCCGGGCGCCGAGAGCCGGCACAATCTGACCTATTGGCGCTATGGCGAATATGTCGGCGTCGGACCGGGCGCGCATGGCCGCTTTATCGAGAACGGCCACCGCACCGTGACGATCGCCGAGCGGATGCCGGAGACCTGGGCCAATCTGGTGGAGGCCAGGGGCCATGGCGTCACCGGCGGCGAGATCCTGACGCGCTCCGAAGAGGCCGACGAGTTCCTGCTGATGGGGCTGAGGTTGGCCGAAGGCATCGACCTTTCCCGCTACGAGGCGTTTTCCGGGCGCGGCCTGTCGAGCGCCCGGCTGACCGTGCTGCAGGATGAGGGGCTGGTGGCGCCGATCGGCAATGCCAGGCTACGCGCCACGCCAGCCGGCATGATCGTGCTCGATGCCGTGGTGGCGGATTTGGCGCGGTGAGCCCACAGGGCAAATGGCCGGGCTGTTGGACGATTTATCGGCTTGAGCAAGGATGTTAGAAAGTCGACTTGTTGAACCGCTGGCGTGCCAGCGCCGCATCCGAGGTGACTCCTGCGATGACGTTCCTGATCCACGAGACCTTGATGACATTGAACACGGATGATGTGTTCGAGTTTGGATTGACCGAAATCTTGAGATCTCCAGAGCAAGACGACCTCTTTGAGGCTCAGGCGATTTTCATCAGGAACGCAACGGTCACATCGAAACTAAAATTGACCCACTTGAGCGAATTCAGCGTTGTCCTCAGTTTCATAACATATATTGGAAATAAGCTTCGCGGAATCGCCAAGGATGAGTTGCTCGAGTTTGATCTGAATGGACTCACATTTGATCAGTACATCCCTCTCAGCAAAAATCTGCGTAAGATCTGGGGTGAGTAGTCGGTGAAGAACGTCCTGTTCGTCTGCAGCCAGAACCGCTTGCGCAGCCCGACCGCCGAGCAGGTGTTCTCCAAACGTAGGGATATCGAGGTCGAGTCGGCCGGCACCAATCACGATGCAGACACGCCGCTGACGCATGAACTGGTCGCCTGGGCCGACATCGTCTTCGTGATGGAAAAAGCGCACCGCACCAAGCTGCAGAAGAATTCAAGGAGAGCCTGAAGAAGGCCCGCGTCATCTGCCTCGACATCCCGGATGACTACGGATCCATGGATCCGGAGTTGATCGACCTTCTGAAGGCACGGGCTTCGCGATATCTCGATTGAACTATGGGGGCTTCGCAACCACGCGTTCGTCATCCTCGAGTCTGCGCCGCGTCGCTTCGCTCCTTGCTCGCCCGTGATGACGAAGTGAGGGTGGTCCTCGCCAATCGCGAAGGTCAAGCGTCGTGCTTGAAGCGGCGCTTGCCGCGGTGTTTCTCGGCATGCGCCTCTCCGGTCCGGGCCGGCTTGGCGTCGCTCTTGTCCCGGCGGACGCTGTTCTGGTCGTTCATCGGATGCGGCGGCGCGCCTTCGCGGGCGCTCTTCGTTTCAAGACGGGTGATGAAGATATCGAAACGATTGGGCATCGTACGGTCAGTGCTCCGTCGTGCTGTCCGGTTTGTTGTCCGAAAGCCTGACATTCGTCGGCAAGGCGGTGGCCGCCCGACTGGCCAGGCCGGTGTCGCTTTCGGCGAGCGCACGCTTGCCCTTTCGCGCAGTGAAGCGCTTGCGCTCGGCATAATAGGGCTCGAAAACGTCCTGCAATTCCAGGCTGTCCATCCTGTCCTCCTCCTCAAGAGACTCAGGTATTCAATCCGCCAGCCACGCTTTCGTTCCCCACTGTGGCAAAGACATGGCCGCCGGGTTACATCGGCGTCAGGTTTGGCTCGACGTTCGGGATTTTGCAACCCGGCGCGCGCCGTGCCAAACAGGGCGAAATGGAGAGACCCCGGTGACCGGCGAGAAGCGCAGCTATGTGATTGGGCAGACCGAGGTCGCAGTCCGGCCGCTGGCGCCGGCGCTGTATCTGGTGGCGACGCCGATCGGCAACCTCTCCGACATCACGCTGCGCGCCTTGGAAACGCTGGCTGCCGCCGACATAGTCGCCTGCGAGGACACCCGCGTCTCACGCGTGCTGCTCGACCGCTACGGCATCCGCAGGCGCACAACCGCCTATCACGAACACAATGCCGGCGAGGCGGGACCGAAGCTGATCGCGGCACTCGAGGCCGGGCAGAGCGTGGCGCTGATTTCGGATGCCGGCACGCCGCTGATCTCCGACCCAGGCTACCGGCTGGTCGGCGAAGCGCTGGAGCGCGGCCTGCGCGTGGTGCCGATCCCCGGCCCATCGGCGCCGCTGGCGGCGCTGACGGCGTCGGGCCTGCCGTCCGACGCCTTCCTGTTTGCCGGGTTTCTGCCGGTGAAATCAGGGCAGCGGATGACAAAGCTGGAAACGTTCAGGGCGGTGCCGGCAACGCTGATCTTCTTCGAGTCGCCACGCCGGCTGGCCGAAACGCTGGTCGCCATGGTCGAGGCGTTGGGCGGCGCGCGCAAGGCCGCCATCGGCCGCGAGCTGACCAAGACTTTCGAAGAGATGCGGACGGGAACGCTGCAGGCGCTGGCCGATCATTATGCGGCGGCCGATACGCCGAAGGGCGAAATCGTCATCTGCGTCGGGCCCGCCGAGATCAAGGCCGACCAACCGGCCGACATCGACAGGCTGCTGCTGTCGCTGGCCGCCGAAATGCCGGCGTCCAAGGCGGCGGCGGAGGCGGCGAAGATGACCGGCGGGCAGAAGCAGGCGCTTTACCGGCGGCTGCTGGAACTCAGGGATGCGGTTGGAGAAGGTGAAGGTGGCTGAGCGCCCGGCCGCCAGCCGCCAAAAAGCCTATCGGCGCGGCCATCGCGGCGAGTGGCTGGCGGCAGCGGCGCTGATGCTGAAAGGTTATCGCATCCTCGCCCGCCGGCATCGCACCCGCTTCGGCGAGATCGACCTGATCGCCAGGCGCGGCGACCTGGTGCTGTTCGTCGAGGTCAAGGCGCGGCGCACGCTGATGGAAGCGATGGAGGCGATCGGCCACGAATCGGAGCGCCGCATCGAGGGCGCCGCCGACATCTGGCTGTCGCGGCAGCCGGACTACGGCAGATTGTCGATGCGCTTCGACATGATCGCGGTGCTGCCCTGGCGCTGGCCGGTGCATGTCGAGAACGCGTTTTTTGGGAGGAGTTAGCGGCCTTTACCCTCCCCCTTGTGGGGAGGGTCGGTGAGCAAGCGACGCGACGCGTCGTTGGCGAAACGGGGCGAGGGTGTGGCGCCCCCACCCCGATCCGCTTTGCGGATCGACTGACCGGGGCGAGCCGCCTGTCTCGCCCGTCCTTCGGACCCCCACAAGGGGGAGGGTAAAGCTCACCCCCAGATCATCAGCGCCACCAACCCCACAGTGCCCACCACCAGGCGCCACCAGCCGAAGAGCGAGTAGCCGTTGCGCGAGACGTAATCGAGCAGGAAGCGCACGACGATCAGCGCGGTAACGAAGGCGGCGATGAAGCCGATGGCGATGATCGGCAGGTCGGCGCTGCTCAGCACGTTGCGGTTCTTGAACAGGTCGAAGGCGAAGGCGCCGACCATGGTCGGGATGGCGAGGAAGAAGGAGAATTCCGCCGCCGCGCGCTTGTCGACGCCCAGCAGCAGCGCGCCGACGATGGTCGAGCCGGAGCGCGACGTCCCGGGGATCAGCGACAGGCACTGGAACAGGCCGATCTGCAGGTAAAGCCTTGTCGGGAAGCGCTCGACGTCGCGGTAGACCGGCTGCAGCTTCATGCGGTCGACGACCAGCAGCACGACGCCGCCGACGATCAGCATGATGCAGATCAGCCTTGGCGATTCGAACAGCACCGTCTTGATGAAATCATGCGCCAGCGCGCCGATGATGGCGGCCGGCAGGAAGGCAATCAGGATGCCGAGGACGAAATGCCGCGTCAGCCGGTCATGCGGCAGGTCGAGCAGCATCTGCCACAGGCGGCGGAAATAGACGCTGAGGATCGCCAGGATGGCGCCCAGCTGGATCAGGATCTCAAAAGCCTTGCCGGTGGAATGGAAGCCGAGGAAATGGCCGGCGAGCAGGATATGGCCGGTCGAGGAGACCGGGATGAACTCGGTCAGCCCCTCCAGCAGGCCGAGCAGCAGGGCTTCGACAATGGTATGGCTATCCATATGGCAACCTCGGCATTCAAGGGACGGAAGGAAACGGCTGGCAAAAGGGCTTGCTTGTCACGGCGCGGAAGTCCCCCTATAGGTCGCAGCACCGTGACGGCCGCATGACGGGCCGCCAAGACTTACCGGTGCGGACGGCGATTCGCCAGTGCGCCTTAATATCGCGGAATCATGCTGACGCTTTTCCATCACCCGATGTTCGCCACCTGCCGCTTCGTGCGCCTCGCCTTCGGCGAATATGGCGAGGAGCTGGCGCTGATCGAGGAAAAACCGTGGACGCGGCGCAAGGAGTTTTTGGCGCTGAACCCGGCCGGCACCTTGCCTATCCTGCTGGCCGAAGGCGACGTGCCGATCGTCGGCGCCATGGTGATCGCTGAATATCTCGACGAAACACGTGGTGTCCTGAAGCGCGACAAGCGCCTGTTTGCGGAAGACCCGATGCAGCGCGCCGAAATCCGCCGCCTGACCGACTGGTATCTCAACAAGGCCGAGAGCGAAGTGACCCGGCATCTGGTGCGCGAGCGCGTGCTGAAGCCGGTGATGCCGGAAACGGCGGGCGGCGGTTCCCCCGATTCGGCGGCGATCCGCGCAGCGCGCGCCAACATTCGCCAGCACATGAAGTACACCAACTGGCTGGCCGGCACCCGTCATTGGCTGGCCGGCAGCAAGGTCACCTATGCCGACCTGGCGGCAGCGGCGACGCTGTCGGTGCTGGATTATCTCGGCGAGATCGATTGGCGCGAGCATGCCGCGGCGCGCGAATGGTACACGCGGGTGAAATCGCGGCCGTCGTTCCGGCCGCTGCTCTCCGACCGGGTGCGCGGCCTGTCGCCGGTGTCGCATTATGCGGACCTCGACTTCTAGAAGCCAAACCCTGCGCGCGCTAGTCGACGCCGAGGCGCGGCGCGCCGGCTTCGATGCGGTTGCCGTCACCACGCCCGATGCGATCCCGCTGGCGCCAGCCAGATTGGCCGAATTCGTCGCCGATGGTTTTCACGGTTCGATGGCGTGGATTGCGGAGACGCTTCAACGCCGTAGCGAGCCTTCGACGCTGTGGCCCGAGGTGCGCTCGATCGTCGTGCTGGCAATGAATTACGGCCCCGACCACGATCCGCGTGCGCTGCAGGCAAGGCGCGATCGCGGCGCGATCTCGGTCTATGCGCAAAACCGCGACTATCACGAGGTGATGAAGGGCCGGCTGAAGGAGATCGCCGGCAAGATCGTCGCGCGGGCCGGCGGCGACGTGAAGGTTTTCGTCGATACGGCGCCCGTGATGGAAAAGCCGCTGGCTGAGGCCGCCGGGCTCGGCTGGCAAGGCAAGCATACCAATCTGGTCAGCCGCGAGCACGGCTCCTGGCTGTTTCTCGGCACCATCTTCACCACGGCTGAGCTCACGCCCGATGCGACCGAGGTAGACCATTGCGGTTCCTGCCGCGCCTGTCTCGACGCCTGCCCGACCGATGCCTTTCCGGCGCCCTATCGGCTCGATGCCAGGCGCTGCATCTCCTACCTGACCATCGAGAACAAGGGGCCGATCCCGCAAGAATTCCGCGAAAAGATCGGCAACCGCATCTATGGCTGCGACGATTGTCTCGCCGCCTGCCCGTGGAACAAGTTTGCCCGCGCCGCTTCGGAAGCCAAGCTTGCTGCCCGCGACGAACTGCGCGAGCCGCCGCTGGGCGAGCTGTTGCAGCTGGACGACACGGCGTTCCGGTCTTTCTTCTCGGGCTCGCCGATCAAACGCATCGGCCGCGACCGCTTTGTCCGCAACGTGCTGACCGCCGCCGGCAATTCCGGCGATGTTTCGCTGGCCGGCCCGGTGCGCGCCCTCCTTGGCGACGCCTCGCCGCTGGTGCGCGGCGCGGCGATCTGGGCGCTGGCGCGGCTGGTGCCGGCCGCCGAATTCAACAGGCAGGCGGCGATCTACTCGAACACTGAAACCGACACGACAGTGCGGGGCGAATGGCTGTCCGTATTGCCAATTGAGGCGCACGCATGAGCGAAAAACAGGTTTTTATCTTTGGCGCCGGCTATTCGGGCAAAGCCTTTGCACGGGCCAATGCGGGCTGGCACGGTTTGCGCACTACGAATACCCCCACCCCTAACCCCTCCCCACAAGGGGGAGGGGAACTCGCGGAAGCGCCTACCTTCGCAGACCCAGCGACTGGGATCGGTAAGAGCGCGCGGCAACGTTCCCTCCCCCTTGTGGGGAGGGGTAGTGTGGGCGCCCCTCTTCACAAGAATCTCATTTTTGGCACCACGCGCTCATTGGAAAAATTCGACGCGCTGCGGCAGGTCGGCATCGCGCCGCTGCTGTTCGACGGCGCCCTGACCCCTGAAATCGGCGATGCGCTGGAAAAGACCACCCATCTCGTCGTCTCGGTGGCACCGGAGGAGGCCGGCGACCCTGTGCTTCTCGCCGCGCGCAAGGCGATCGAGGCGATGCCGGCGCTTCGCTGGATCGGCTATCTCTCGACCGTCGGCGTCTATGGCAATTATGACGGTGCCTGGGTCGATGAAACGGCCGAATGCCGGCCGGTGTCGAAACGCTCGTCGATGCGAGTGGCGGCCGAGCGGGGCTGGCTGCAGCTTGGACTCGAGACCGGCAAGCCGGTGGCCATCCTGCGGCTTTCCGGCATTTACGGGCCGGGTCGCAACGCGCTGGTCAATCTGGAAAACGGCACGGCCAGGCGGCTGGTCAAGCCCGACCAGGTGTTCAACCGCATCCATTGCGACGACATCGCCGGCGCGCTCTGGCACCTCATCGGTGGCAATAGAGGCGGCATTTTCAACATCACCGATGACGAGCCGGCGCCGCCGCAGGATGTCGTCACCTATGCCGCTTCGCTGATGGGCGTCGAGCCGCCGCCGGAGATTCCTTTCGAGACCGCCCAACTTTCGCCCATGGCGCGGTCCTTCTATGGCGAGAACAAGCGCGTCGCCAACGCCGCGATCAAGGCAGCGGGCTACCGGTTCCGCTATCCGGACTACCGCCAGGCGTTCGATCGGATGTGGGCCGACGGCAGCTGGCGCGACGGCGAGCCGCGCAGCCCGATGAAGGTAGATAATCGAAACGCGAGCCCGAGGGTGATATGATTCGATTGTGTTGCGGACTTTTGCAGTGGGGTTCATGACGATTTCGATGCGATCCTTGACCGGCAGACGGCCGTTCCTGACGGCGGCGCTGGCGGTCGTGGCGCTGGCCGGGCTGGTGGCGGGCGCAATCACGGCCGAGCCACGGGCAAAAGACCTGTTCGGCGCCAAGAAGCTGCCGGCGGTGGCTGCGGCGCAATCCTTCGGCTTCTATTCAAAGGGCTGCTTCACCGGCGGCGTCGCCATTCCGATGGACGGCCAGAACTGGGAGGTGATGCGTCCCTCGCGCAACCGGCGCTGGGGTCATCCAACGATGATCGCGCTGATCGAGAAACTGTCGCGCGATGCCGCCGCCGACGGCTGGCCGGGGCTTCTGATCGGCGACATTTCGCAGCCGCGCGGCGGCCCGATGCTGACCGGGCACGCCTCGCACCAGATCGGCCTCGACGCCGACATCTGGCTGACGCCGATGCCCGACCGCAAGCTTACGACCCAGGAGCGCGAAAACATCAGCGCCACGCTGATGGTCGACGACAAGACGCATCTGGTGAAGGACAGGCTGTGGAAGCCGATACATACCAAGCTGTTGAAGCGCGCCGCGAGCTATCCGGAAGTCGAGCGCATCCTGGTCAATCCAGGCATCAAGAAGAAGCTGTGCGACACCGTCACCGGCGACCGTACCTGGCTGAGAAAAATCCGGCCGTTCTGGGGCCATGACTATCATTTCCACATCCGCATCGGCTGCCAGCCGGGTTCGTCCAACTGCAAGGGACAGGAAGCGACGCCCGACGATGACGGCTGCGGCAAGCCGCTGGCCTGGTGGTTTACCGAGGAGCCGTGGCGCCCCAACAAGAACCCGGATGCGCCCAAGGCGCGCGACCTGATGACGATGGCGAACCTGCCGAAACAATGCCAGTTCGTGCTCGACCAGCCCGACGCGGACTCGGCGGAAGCCGTCACCTATCGCGGCGGCGGCGTGCCGATCGCCGCCAGGGCGCCGGAACCCGACGCGCCTCCGCCCATAGCGGGCAATGCGGGCGGCTTGCCTGGCGCAGCCAACGCATTCACCGCCACGCCGGAGATCGGCATTCCCCTGCCGAGGCGACGGCCGCCGGCAAACGTCGGACAGTGATGGCGAACTGACGCTTTCCCTTTCCGGGGCCATGCGCTAGTCAATCGACTGAAAACCGGGCGATTGAAAACCGGGCGCTTGAAACGGTCGCAACGGCGCCGCAAAGGGGACGAGCAAGAGCATGTCAGGCGACGACGACACCGCGTTGCGGTTTCCAGTGCTGATCGGCGACATCGGCGGCACCAATGCGCGCTTTTCGATCGTGCTCGACGCAAATTCGGAAGCCGGTGAGCCGCATATCGTGCAAACCGCCAATTTCGCCACCATCGACGAGGCGATCCAGGCGGCGGTGCTGGACCGCTCCTCCATCCGGCCGAATTCGGCAGTGCTGGCCATCGCCGGACCAGTCGATGGCGACGAGATCCCGCTTACCAATTGTCCCTGGGTGGTGAAGCCGAAGCAGATGTTTGCCAATCTGGGCCTGGGCGACATCGTCGTGCTCAACGATTTCGAGGCGCAGGCGCTGGCCGTCGTGGCGCTCGGCGAAGAGCACATGGAAAAGATCGGCGGCGGCACGCCGGAGGAGAATGCCGGGCGTGTCGTGCTCGGTCCCGGCACCGGCCTCGGCGTCGCCGGGTTGGTTCATGCCCTCCATCACTGGATACCGGTGCCTGGCGAAGGCGGCCACATGGATATCGGTCCGCGGACGCCGCGCGATTTCGAGGTGTTCCCGCATATCGAAAAGCTGGACGGCCGCATTTCGGGCGAGCAGATCCTGTGCGGGCGCGGTCTGGTCAATGTCTACCGGGCGGCCGCCAAGGCCGACGGCAAGCCGGCGCCGTTCACCACGCCGGCCGAAATCACCGGGGCGGCGCTGGCCAAGACCGACCCGGTTGCCGAGGAAGCGCTGGCGCTGTTCGTCACCTGCCTCGGCCGCACCGCCGGCGACCTCGCGCTGGTGTTCATGAGCCGCGGCGGCGTGTTTTTGACCGGCGGCATCGCGCAAAAGATCGTGCCCGCGCTGAAGGAAGGCAATTTCCGCGCCGCCTTCGAGGACAAGGCGCCGCACAGCGCGCTGATGGCCTCGATGCCGGTCTATGTCATCACCCACCCGCTGGCGGCACTTCTGGGCCTTGCCGCCTATGCCCGCAACCCTTCGCTGTTCGGCGTCCAGACCGCGGGGCGGCGCTGGCGGGCATGATCCATTTCGTCCCGAAAACGGGTATTTTCTTGGAAATGGCTGCCGCTTTCGTGACCCCAACCTCGGGCCGCGACGAAGTTTCGCCATAGGCAAGCCGTAGCCGGGGCGCTAAGAGGGGCCGAATTCCAGCCTGGCATCCCTAGGGCCGGATGATTTCAGATCGAATCGACCTGAAATCTGAATCCGGCTCTAAATCAAAGAGATAGAGCATGATGTCGTCCGAAAACCGCTTCACACTTTTCGGCATCATGCTCTAGCAAACCACGAAGCGCCCGCGATTTGACCGCTCAAAGTCCACTCAAACTGAAAGTCCAGCCAGCTGAGGTCACTGCGGTGCTGCGCCGCATCCTGGCCGAAAACGGTAGTGAATATCGCTGGACCTATGTCGTTGCCGTCGGCTGCCTGCTGATTGTTTCCGCCACCACCGCCTTCACGGCGTGGATCATGGCCCCGATGATCAACGAGATCTTCTACGAACGACGCGGCGACATGATCGTCTGGATCTGCGCCGGGTTCATGGCCGCCTCCGTGCTGCGCGGCTTCGCCGGTTACGGCCAGGCGGTCGCGTTGGCCAAGATCGGCAACAATCTGGTCGCCCGCTACCAGAAGCGCAGCTTCGACCACCTGATGAAGCTCGGCGTCGACTTCTTCAACGATACGCGTTCCGGTCGGCTGGCGGCACAGGTCAACGAGAATGTCGGCGGCGTTCGCGATCTGCTGTCGCTGACGCTGACCTCCATCAGCCGCGACGCGGTCTCGCTGATCGCCCTCGTCGGCGTCATGATCTACCAGGATCCGGTGTTGTCGCTCAGCTCGCTGCTGATCGGGCCGCCGCTGATCTGGGCCGTCGTCTACATCACCCGCCGATTGCGGCGCATCAACCGGGAATCGGTGCTGATCAACTCGCGGCTGAACGGGTCCGTACAGGAGGCCACGCAAGGCATCGCCATCGTCAAGGCCTTCACCCTGGAAGCCGAGCTGGCGCGCCGGATCGGCATCATGGCCGATACGGCCGAGCAGCGTAACAACAAGATCGCCCGGGTCGCGGAGCGGCTGTCGCCGATTTCCGAGATTTTGGGCGGTCTCGCCATTACCTCCGTCCTTGCCTATTCCGGCTACCGGGCGCTGGTGCTCGGACAACCACCAGGCGCTGTGTTTTCCTTCATCACCGCGCTGATCATGGCCTACGATCCGGCACGGCGCCTGGCTCGTACGCAGGTCGGTATGGAACGTGCCCTGGTCAACGCCCGGATGATTTACGAGCTGCTCGACCTGGAGCCTAAACAGGGCGATGCGCCCGACGCGGTCGAAGCCAGGATCACCACCGGCGAGGTTCGCTTCGACAATGTGACGTTCGGCTACAGCGCCGACATGCCGGTGATCAGGAACCTGAGTTTCACCGCCGCGGCCGGCAAGGTTACGGCGGTGGTCGGGGCCTCGGGTGCCGGCAAGACGACGCTCGTGGCGCTGCTGCAGCGCTTCTACGATGTCGACAAGGGTTCGATCGAGATCGATGGCCAGGACATTTCCAAAGTCACCAAGCACTCGCTGCGCGGCTCGATCGCCTATGTCTCGCAGGCGCCCTATCTGTTCGAAGGCAGCATACGCGACAACATCCGTTTTGGCCGACTTTCGGCGACCGACGCCGAGATCGAGCGGGCGGCGGTGCTGGCGGCGGCCGACGAGTTCATCCGTCAGCAGCCGCAGGGCTACGACACGCCCGTCGGCGAGGGCGGCTCGACCCTTTCCGGCGGCCAGCGCCAGCGCGTCTCGATTGCGCGGGCGATCGTGCGCAATGCGCCGATCCTTTTGCTCGACGAGGCGACCTCGGCGCTGGACAACGAGGCCGAAGCCCGCGTCCAGGAAGCGCTGACCCATGTGATGGAAGGGCGCACCACCATCGTCATCGCGCACCGCCTGTCGACGGTCGTCAACGCCGACCACATCATCGTACTTGAAGAGGGCCGCTTGGTCGAGGAAGGCAACCATGCCAGGCTGATGGCCGATCCGCACAGCGTCTATGCCCGCTTCCACCGCGTGCAGGGCAAGAGCGGGTTGGGGCTTGTCGACGACGCCCAGCCAATCCAAACTCCGGCATAGCCGCGCCAGCAAGGCGATCGGGAGAACAGCATGAGCGAATCCGGCGAAATGGGCTTGGTCGTGGTGGGGGCGGCCGGCCGCATGGGCCAGACGCTGATCCGCGCCATCCATTCGATCCCCGGCGCCCGCGTCGTCGGCGCGGTCGAACGAACCGGATCGCCCTATCTCGGCAGGGATGCGGGCGAGCTTGCCGGCATCGGCATCATCAATGTGACGGTCGGCGACGATCCGCTGCCGGTGTTCGCCAAGGCCGACGGCGTGCTCGATTTCACCATGCCGGCAGCCACCGTCGAATTCGCAGGCTATGCCGCGCAGGCACGCATTGCCCATGTCATCGGCACCACCGGCTGCTCGGCGGAAGACGACGCCAGGATCGAGGCCGCGGCCCGCCACGCGACGATCGTCAAATCCGGCAATATGAGCCTCGGCGTCAATCTTCTGGCGGTGCTGGTCGAGCAGGCCGCGCGCGCGCTCGGTCCAGAGGATTTCGACATCGAGATCCTCGAAATGCATCACAAGCACAAGGTCGACGCGCCGTCGGGCACCGCCTTGCTGCTCGGCGAAGCGGCGGCGGCGGGACGCGGCATTTCCCTTGCCGGCAACGATGTGCGGTCACGCGACGGCCATACCGGCGTGCGCAAGCCAGGAACGATCGGCTTTGCCAGCCTGCGCGGTGGCTCGGTGGTCGGCGACCACAGCGTCATCCTGGCCGGAACCGGCGAGCGCATCATGCTGTCGCACCATGCCGAGGACCGCGCCATCTTTGCCCGCGGCGCGGTCAAGGCCGCGCTCTGGGCGCGCGGTAAAAAGCCCGGACTTTATTCCATGCGGGACGTGCTCGGCTTGAGCTAAACTATCCATAATTTTGAAGGAGCAAACATGTCGGGAACTCTCGTGCTCGTGCGCCACGGCCAGAGCGAATGGAACCTGAAGAACCTGTTCACCGGCTGGCGCGATGTCGACCTTACCGAGCAGGGCCACAAGGAGGCCAAGGAAGCCGGCCAGAAGCTCAAGGCACGCGGCTTGAAATTCGACATTGCCTTCACCTCGGCGCTGATCCGGGCGCAGAAAACCTGCCAGCACATTCTCGACGCGGTCGGCCAGAGCGATTTGAAGACGATCCGCGACCAGGCGCTGAACGAGCGCGACTACGGCGACCTCTCCGGTCTCAACAAGGATGACGCGCGTCAGAAGTGGGGCGAAGAGCAGGTGCACATCTGGCGCCGCTCCTACGACGTGCCGCCGCCCGGCGGCGAAAGCCTGAAGGACACCGGCGCCCGCGTCTGGCCCTATTATCTTCACGACATGCAGTCGCATGTGCTGAAAGGCGGCACCGTGCTGGTCGCCGCGCATGGCAATTCGCTGCGCGCACTGATCATGGCGCTGGACGGCAAGAGCGGCGAGGAGATCGTCAAGCTCGAGCTCGGCACCGGCGTGCCGGTGATCTACAAGCTCAACGCCGATTCCACTGTGGCGTCGAAGGACGTGCTGGAGGGGTGAGGTTTTCGGCCAACTCATTCGCCGAGTCGGCGCTGCCCCTCATTGCCCTGCCGGGCAGTTCTCCCGGTGTAGTGACGGGGAGAAAGGGCTGGCCGCAGCCTCGGCGCTCTTCTTGTGACGCAGGTGACCGGCGAAAATCATCGATGAGAGCGCCCCTCTCCCCGTCACTGTGCGGGGAGAGGATGCCGGCAGGCAGGTGAGGGGCGGCGTTGACCCCCGGGAAACTAAGCCGGCAGGCTGCGGCCCTCGAAAAAGCGCGTTGACACATATCGTTTGCCCGCTTACATGAGCCCGCACCAGCCCAGATGGCGGAATTGGTAGACGCGCACGGTTCAGGTCCGTGTTCCGCAAGGAGTGGAGGTTCGAGTCCTCTTCTGGGCACCAAATTCCCGTTTCGGATAAGTCCGAAATGATTTAGACGCGAAGCAAAAAAGCCCGGTTCCCGGGCTTTTTTGCTGATGGATGACAGATAGTCCAGCGGAGGGTCAATGCGGCGGGCGAACCGCTTTCATTGCTTCTTCTTCGAGTGTCTGGAGCTTCTCCCGAATCTCCTCCGGCTCGGCATGCTCCAAGCCGACGACATCGTTTCTGGTCTCATTCAGCGAAACGATAATCTCATCAAGCTTGGCGTGAATGGCGGCCGTGTCGCGGTAACCCTGGATCAGCACAACGCCGGTGATCACGATGGCCGCTACCGACAATGCGTAGGTGACCACATTGGTCAGGCCGAATGGCACCAACGCAGTACAGAGCAGCATGGCTACAAGAAGGACATAGAAGCCCGGTGGCCGGGATAGAAAGTCGCCCATCACAAACAGGAAGCGATTCATATCCAGGCCGCGGTCAAAAATGCCACGAGTGCGGTGACGGCTACGCAAATTGGAATTGCCGCGAGTAAGGCAGCTTCCAGGACCCAAGTTTCCTTGTCGCTAAACATCAGACATCCTCCCGTTGAGAAAAGGCTGCCCGTAGACTTTCACAGGGCAGCCACAGCCCGCCGCTCCAGACCGGAGCGGCGGGCTCGCGCGTTATTCGATGATCTGCACGACCTTGCGCGTGTCGGGATCGACGAGAACCGCATGATCTCCGACAACCGTATACTTGTAGCGGACATCCGGAACGTCGATTGCGTGGAGCTCGACAGTGTCTGGAAGTGCCGTGCCGACATTGAGTTCGACGCCGAGCAAACTGACTGAGGCCAGCTTCTGCTTATGGATATATTCGCGAATGACCGTCTGTTGTTCGGGCTTGAGAACAATAACATCCTCGGCAAACGAGGTGCCGATGCCCGCCATAAGGACGAGGGCGCCGGCGGCGCTGACGAAATATCTGGTCATGGGAATTTCCTTTCATAGGTCAGTTTGAAGGCGTGGATACGACCAGATCAGCCGCCACTCGCAGGGGCTGGGGCAGGTGCCGCAGGCTTTGCGGGTGCAGCCGGAGCTTCCACCTTTGGCGCTTCAACCTTGACGTTGATATCCTTGCCGCCGTCGCCGCGGATATTGATGACGCCGGTAAAAATAAGCAACACTACGACCGCAATAAGTGCAAGAACAACAGCAATCGCAGTGCCGCCGCCACCCCCAGAATTAACAACAGTTGGGCCGTCGGCCATGTGTTCCTCTCCTGTTTTATTTAGTTGCATTTGGGAAACGCCTGCCCCGCTTGAACGTTCCGCCTCGGGACTTGGGTCTTAGCTGATATCCGACTTTGGTCTGGTTCGCCGCGGACTGAAGTCACAGGAACAATCTGGCTGATCTCAAGTTCGGTCCCTCGGCGAACAGGCGTGGTGCCGTCGCCGGATTACGCGAGGAGAAAACCATGAAAATCCACTTTGCAAGTGCCGCTGCAGGCTTGTTGCTTTTGGCTGGGGTCGGCGCCGCCGCAGCTCAGGATGTCGTCATCACACCGGAGCAGGATACGGTCGTCCGCGAATACGTAAAAAAGCAGCCGCTGGCTTCGGTGAAGATCCCGGGCGTGGAGCTGAACGTCGGCAGTGCCTTGCCTGATACGGTCGAGCTGCACGAAGTTCCCAACGTCAAATACCGCTACGTCGTGGTCGACAACCGCACCGTCCTGGTCGATCCCAGCACCCGGAAAATTGTGAAGGTCTACGACTGATCGAATAGCTGCCGCCCGCCGCCGGCCATGGCGGCGGGCAGCGGATTTCACATTGCGCTCCAGGATGATCGAAGATGATCGATCACGTCGAGACATCGCCAGCCCTTGATACCCGCCTGGGTTCTCTCAGGGCGAGAATGCGCGATGCGCGCATAACAGAGGCCGACATGAAGACCTTTCAGAAAGTCGCATCCATCATGGTTGGCGGCAGTGGCCGCATCAGCGGCGATGACCTGATTGCAGCGTCGTTCGTCCTCGAGGACCAGCCGGAAGGCTTGTGAGGCGGAGTACTCACGTGTGCAGGCTCCCGCAACGCTGATCCCAAGTGTTCTGGTGCTGAACACATTCCTGCTACGGGCCGGCGTCGAAGGCGTGCCCGCTGGCGAGGTCGCGTCGCGCTCAAGCATCGTCCAGAACACCATGTCGCCGCATGTGACGATACTCGGCCATGCTAGCCGATGCGGGCGCCATAGAAAATCACCGTGGCCGGCAGAACCGGGCAGGCCGGTCCAGAGCGTCGCCACGCCTATGGTCAGAAATGTCACCGAGGCCAGTTTGGTGCAGATCGGATGATGGTAGCGAGCGATCGCCATATCGACCGTACGGGCGCCGGCCTGGGAAGGACCCACCAGCGCGCCGCCGCGCCCAGCGTGGTCGGCGCGCTGTTTGCCCTGCAACGCGGGGCTATGCGGCGTGCTCGCACAAGTTAGCTCCAACTTGAGGCACGGCGTGAAGTCTCGGTGCTTGCCCCCACGATGGCGAGGTACGAAGTCAAAAAGCGGTCAATGTGATTAGCGATCTACAGTCGACTTCAGCCGCCTTCGGATGATAGCGCCGCAATCACGAGATTTGTCGATAATAATCGATATTAGGCTGTATTCGCGACTATCCCTCATAGTGGGCGATTAGATAAAATTGATATGATATCCCAGATTTGAGGAGATCGATCCACTCGGGCCGGCATCAGCATGATTGAACCGCAGCTACCGCAAGTTGACAGCGATCATCGGGCGGATCTGGTTTTGTACGAAGTCTTAATACGTCTCACCTAAGGTCCAACTTTGACTTCGGGAGCGCGACGTTCGACAGACATATCTCCGCAGGTTACATTCGCCAGTCAGACAGCGCTCCGCACTCGAATGGATGTCTCTGAATGCCGGGCCTCACGCCTTCACGACCGCACCCGAGAACCTTGGGATGGATGGGCACGACAGCGCTCGCCATGGGTGGCAGCAATCAAAGCCTGTTTCTGATTGCCGCCCTTTTTGTCGGCCAGGGGAATATTCCCGGTCAAGGAAGCGCTGCGGTTCCTTTGCTCGTTGTTGGTCTGCTTCTAAGCTGGGCCGCCGCGCCTGCGTGGACCGAATTGGTTCTCATGTGGCCAAACCGCGTCGGCGGTATCTCTGCAGCGTGCGCCGAAGCCTTCCGACCTTACAGTCCCGTTCTCTCGGCTCTGACGGGCACCTGCTATTGGTGGGGTTGGGTGCCGACCTGCGGACTGACAGCGGTTCTTTCAGCGTCTGCAATACAGCAATGGTACCTGCCGGGCCTCCCCGTGGAGGCGGTCGCCTGCGGGCTCATCGCATTCTTTACGGCGGTCAACCTGTGTGGAATCAAGTGGGTGGTCCAACTGGCGATCCCGATCGCCACTGCCTCCGCGACGCTTGCGTTTCTCTCATCCCTCGTCCCGGTCATCAGTGGCTCGGTCGACTGGCGGCAGGCGACGGATTTTGCCCTGACCAGCCCGTTTACCGGCCTGTTCGGCGATATCACGTCGGTGATGGCGGGACTGTACCTGATCGGGTTTGCCGCACCGGCATTTGAGGCTGCAGCCTGCCATGTTGGCGAAACCATCGATCCCAACCGCAACATTCCTCTGGCGATGTGGGCCAGCGCCGCAATGGCCGGCGTCTATTTCCTGGTCCTGCCGGTTGTCTGGCTGGGTGTGCTCGGGCCGGAGCCGCTCGGCACCGACCTCGCCATAGCTCTCGGGCCCACCTTTGCGCCCTTGTTGGGGAGTTTCGGCAAGGCGGCCGCCATCTGGCTCATCATGCTGAACATGTTCCATGGAACGTTGCAGCCATTGGCAGGCGCCGCGCGGACCCTTGCGCAGCTGAGCGAAGACGGCCTGCTGCCGAGCTTCCTGGCCAGGCGCACCTCAACAGATTGTCCCTGGGCGGCAACGCTGCTCACAGCTGCCGCGGCAATCGGCTTCATGCTGTGCGGGTATCCGCTCTGGATGATCGCCGCGGCCAATTTTACGTACCTGATCAGCATCTGCATGCCAAATATCGCAGTCTGGCTCTTGCGCCGTGATAGTCCCGAAGCCGAGCGACCCTTCCGGGCTCCCAGGGGAACGATCATCCTTGGCGTAGGCGCGGCTGCAATATGGCTGTTGACCGCCATACTGGGATTTCAGCAATTTGGCCTTCCTACCGTCCTGTTCGGTCTGGCTTTGGCATATTCGGGTGCTGCGCTCTACGCCTGGCGCACGATGGAGGATCGATACGCACTCGGTCTACCCTTGCTGCCACATACGCTTCACCTGAAGCTTACCGGAGCCATGCTTTTTGTGCTCGTGCTTGACGGTGCCGGCTATTTCCTGGCGATCGGCAGCGTTCCCCAAGGCGACACTTCATTGGTCGCCGCGCTGGAGGACATTTTTGTCGTTGTCGCGCTGCTGACCATCAGCGTTGGCCTGATCTTGCCGGGAATGATCACCCATTCGGCGACCGAGGTGAGCAACGCGGCAAAGCGTCTGACATCCGGAACGCTGAAGGATTTCTCTCTCGCCATGGTCGCCCTGGGGCGGGGAGACCTCGCGGCGGCGCATGCCTCCGTGAATATCATGCCGGTTACGGTAAACTCTCGTGACGAACTTGGAGAGATGGCCGAAAGCTTCAACCTGCTCCAGGACAAGGTGAGGGAAGCCGCCCACGGCCTGGACGACGCGCGCGAGAACATGAACGTAGCGCGCACCGAACTGATGGCACGGCACGAGGAAATCGCGCATCTCGCGCACCACGATCCGCTTACCGGCCTGGCGAACCGAGCCGCGCTTGCAGCACACCTGGCCACGACGCTCGAGCGTGCAAAAGCAACGCACGCCAGCTTTGCCGTCTTCAGCATCGACCTTGACCATTTTAAAGAGGCGAACGACGTTTTCGGGCACGCCGCCGGCGACGATCTGCTTTGCACCATTTCCCGGCGTCTCCAAACCGCGGCGCCTGAGGCCTTTATCGCGCGCATGGGCGGCGACGAATTCACGGTTGTCCTGGCCATGGATGACCGGTCCGCGAGTGCCAAGGATGTTGCGGACCGTCTGTTCGAATCGGCGGCAGGCAAATTCGAAATCCGGGGCCAGCACATTTCGATCGGGGTGAGCATCGGGGCGGCGATCTATCCGAAAGACGGAGAGAATGCAGCGGCGCTGATGGCAAATGCCGACGCAGCGCTCTACCGGGCCAAGGCGGACGGTCGTCGGATGGTGCAATTCTTCGATCCTGAGATGGATAAGCGGCTAAGAGAGCGCTACGCCTTGCAGCGAGATTTGCGCTCTGCGGTCGCCCATGGCGAACTTGTGCTTCATTATCAGCCGCAAGCCAGGATGGACGGCGAAATCTTCGGCTTCGAGGCACTCGCCCGATGGCACCATCCAAAGCATGGGCTCATCTCCCCAAACGCGTTTGTCTCGCTTGCCGAACAGGATGGCACGATCGTTGAGATAGGTGAATGGACGCTCAGGCAGGCGTGCAGAGACGCGGCCTCCTGGCCCTCACCGCTGCAGATCGCCGTCAACCTCTCTCCCGTGCAGTTCCGTTTCGGGGATCTGGTAGGCCTCGTTCATTCTATCCTCTACGAGACCGGCCTTGCTCCGGGGCGGCTGGAACTGGAAATCACGGAAGGGGTTCTCATCCGCGACCGGGCAACTGCCTTGTCGGTTTTGCGGAGGTTGAAGGCGTTGGGCGTCAGGGTCTCGATGGATGATTTTGGCACCGGGTATGCCTCGCTGTCCTCGCTGCAGGCGTTTCCATTCGACAAGATCAAGATCGATCGCAGTTTTGTTTCGGGTGTCGGTTCGAATGTCCAATCGGCCGCCATCGTGCGCACGATACTCAGCCTGGGGAATGCGCTGGCCTTGCCTGTCATCGCGGAGGGTGTCGAAACAGAGGACGAGCGTGCCTTCCTGATGAAGGAAGGATGTCCCGAAATCCAAGGATATCTGGTGGGGCGCCCGCATCCGATAGCGCTCTACAAAGATGTGACGAATGGGATTTCGCCAGGATCTGCCTTCGGGGAGCCCAAGGATACCACCGCACCTCAGGCGCTTGGCGTAACGCGATAGCCCGGCGCCGACCGTCGGCGCGCTGCTCTTGCAGCATACTGGTGAGCGAGGACTGCTGGCGGTACTGCTCGGGCTCGCCCTTATAAAGGTCGCACTTGTCGGCGCACTGTTTGCCTTGCAGCTCGGGGCCATGCGAAGCATCCGCACCAGCTGGCGCGGGAGCCACCTCCCCTTCCGGCCAGTCCCCCAACAAACCACTTCAAACCCGGCCGTCTCGGCGCTACGCTCGCACCTATGGCCCCACCCACCCAGCCGATCACCGTCACCCGCCGCGACCAGATGTTTCCCATCCTGGGCGACGCCGATATCGAGCGCATGCGCCGGTTCGGCGAGGCGAGTTCCTATGCCGCCGGCGAGCATATCGTCACCGCCGGCACCGTGGCGCCGGGGCTGATCGTCATCCTGTCGGGCACGGTCGATATCACCCAGGATGTCAGGCCCGGCCGGCGCGAGACCATCGTCACTCATGGTCCCGGCAATTTCATCGGCGAGCTGGCGCAGCTTTCCAGCCGGCCGTCGCTGGTCAATGCGGAGGCGGCCGAGCCGGTCGAGGCCTTCGTCATCCCCTCGCAGCGGCTGCGCGACCTGATGGTGCAGGAGGCAAGCCTTGGCGAGCGGATCATGCGGGCGCTGATCCTGCGCCGCGTCGGGCTCCTGGAAAGCGGCAGCAGTGGACCGATCGTCGTAGGCCCGGCCGGCAACGGCGATACGCTGCGGCTGCAGGGATTTCTGCGCCGCAGCGGCCAGCCGCACCGCGCGCTCGATTCCGACAGCGACCCGTGCGCCAAGACGCTGATTGAGCATTTTCATGTTGACCCGCACCATCTGCCGATCGTGCTCTGCCCCAACGGCAAGCTGATGCACAATCCCGGCGAAACCGAACTTGCCCGCTGCATCGGCCTGCTGCGGCCGATCGATCCCGACATGGTCTATGACGTCGCCATTGTCGGCGCCGGGCCGGCGGGGCTGGCGGCCGCGGTCTATGCGGCATCCGAAGGGCTGTCGACCATCGTGCTCGATTGCCGCGCCTTCGGCGGCCAGGCCGGCGCCTCCGCGCGCATCGAGAACTATCTGGGTTTCCCCACCGGCATTTCCGGCATGGCGCTGATGGCGCGCGCCTACAACCAGGCGCAGAAATTCGGCGTCGAAATAGTCATCCCCGACGAGGCCAAGCTGCTCGGTGCAGCAGGCGAGGGCTACACGCTTACCGTCGGCGACGGTGAAAGCCTGCGCGCACGCACGGTGGTGATCGCCAGCGGCGCCCGCTACCGCCGCCTCGACATCGCCAAGCTGGCCGAGTTCGAGGGCACGTCGGTGCATTACTGGGCCTCGCCGATCGAAGCGCGGCTATGCACAGGGCAAGAAGTGGCGCTGGTCGGCGCCGGCAATTCGGCGGGGCAGGCGGCGGTCTATCTCGCCAGCCAGGTGCGCAAGGTGACGATGCTGGCGCGCCGCGGCGGCCTCAGGGAAACCATGTCGCGCTATCTGGTCGAGCGTATCGAGGCGCAACCCAACATCGAGGTGCTTGGCGAGACCGAGATCGAGGCGCTGGAAGGCGAAGGCGGCAATCTCACCCAGTTGCGCTGGCGCAACCCCGGCGGCGTCGAGATGCGGCCGATCCAGCATCTCTTCCTGTTCATCGGCGCCGACCCCAACACCGATTGGCTGGCTGGGTGCGATATCGCGCTCGACGCCAGGGGTTTCGTGCGCACCGGCTCCGACATAGCGGCGGGCCCGATGGAGACCAGCCGCAGCGGCGTGTTCGCCATCGGCGACGTGCGCGCAGGCTCGGTCAAGCGGGTCGCCGCCGCCGTCGGCGAAGGCGCCCAGGTGGTGGCTGCCTTGCACGCCTATCTCGCGCGACCCAACGCAGCAGCGCCCGAACTGGCCAGGAGAGCATAATGGATGAATGCAAACACACGCGCGACATCAAGACGGTGACGCCGAGCGCGCTCGGTTGCGAGGAGTGCCTGAAGAGCGGCTCGATGTGGGTGCATCTCAGGCTGTGCCGCACCTGCGGCCATGTCGGCTGCTGCGACGACTCGCCCAACCGCCACGCCACCAAGCATTTCCACGCCACCAAACACGCTATCATCGAAGGCTACGACCCGCCGGAAGGCTGGGCCTGGTGCTTTGTCGACGAGGCGTTCATCGACCTGGAAGGCGACGTGACGCCGCAGAACGGCCCGATCCCGAAGTTTTTCTGAGGCGGCCGTTCCCGGGCAGGCAAGCCGACGGCCGCGCCGCTATTTCACCGAGCCCGTAACCGTGCGGTCGAGGGCGTCGGAACTGTGGTCGTTGCCGGCAAGAGCGGCAATGACCAGAAGGCTGGCGACGACCGGAACGAACAGGATGGCCACGCGGGCCTGCACATAAAAAATGGCGCGCCATTCGCTGCGCTTTTCCGGGTTGTTGTCCATCACACTCACTCTCGCCATGCCTCCCCGGGGCGGGACATAGCGGCCAAGGGTTAAGCAAAGGCTGCTGAATGTGTTAACGCGCGGCGGATTGGGATTTAATCTCGACGGTCAGCGCCGCCCCTCATTGTCATCGGTACGCATCCGGTACGCCTACCCCCGCAACGCCTGCTCCAGATCGGCGATCAGATCATCGCCATCCTCTATCCCCGCCGACAACCGCACCAGCGAATCCGAAATGCCGATCGCGGCGCGCTTTTCGGCCGGGATCGAGCCGTGCGTCATCAGCGCCGGGTGTTCGATCAGGCTTTCGACGCCGCCGAGGCTTTCAGCCAGCGTGAACAGTTGCGTCCGTTCGAGGAAGCGTTTGGTGCCGGCGAGGTCGCGGTCGAGGTCCACCGAGATCATGCCGCCAAAGGCATGCATCTGCTGGACGGCGATGGCGTGCTGCGGATGGCTGGCCAGGCCGGGATAGACGACGCGGCGCACATCTTTTCGCGCCTCCAGCCACTGCGCAATCTTCAGGCCGTTCGTGGAATGCCGCTCCATCCTGAGCGCCAGTGTCTTGATGCCGCGCAGCGCGAGAAAACTGTCGAAGGGACCGGAGATGGCTCCGATGGCGTTCTGCAGGAATTTCAGCTGGGCGGCGAGATCCTTGTTGTCGCCGACGATGGCGACGCCGCCGACCATGTCGGAATGGCCGTTGAGATATTTCGTCGTCGAGTGCACGACGATGTCGATGCCGAGTTCCAGCGGCCGCTGGATGTAGGGGCTGCAGAACGTGTTGTCGGCGACCGTCAATACGCCCTTGCGCCTGGCGAGTGCCGCAACGCCTTCGAGGTCGACGATACGCAGCAGCGGATTGGTCGGAGTTTCGACCCAGAGCAGTTTTGTCTCCGGGCGAATCGCTGCTTCCACCGCCGCCAGATCGGTGAAGTCCACAAAACTCACCTGCAGATTGGCCGAGCGCTTGCGCACCCGCTCCATCAGCCGGAACGAGCCGCCATAGATGTCGTCGGTGGCGACGATATGGGCGCCGCTGTCGAGCAGCTCGAGCACGGTCGAGATCGCCGCCAGGCCGGAAGCAAAGGCAAAGGCCGCCGAGCCGCTCTCGAGATCGGCCACCGCGCGCTCGAAGGCAAAGCGGGTCGGGTTCTGGCTGCGGGCGTACTCAAACCCCTTGTGCACGCCGGGCGACTGCTGGCCATAGGTCGAGGTCGCGTAGATCGGCACCATCACCGCGCCGGTCAGCGGGTCATGGCTCTGGCCGCCATGGATGGTGCGCGTGGAAAAAGCCAGGCGGTTCTTGCCCGATGGGGATGTTTCAGCAGTCATCGTGCGCGCCTCAAATGGTTGATCAGGTCGATACGGGTTATCAGGCCGACGAACTCGTCGCCATCGAAGATGATGGCGACCTCGTTGCGGTCGAACACCGGCAGCAGCGCATCCAGCGTCTGGCTGGCCTGCAGCGTGTGCAGATTGGAGGTCATGGCGGTGCGCACCGGGGCGTTGAAGCGGTCCCAGCGGCCGTCATAGGGGCCGTCGACCTTGGCCAATATATCGCCCTCATCGATAATGCCGACCAGCTTGCCGTTGTCCAGCACCGGCAGCTGCGAGACATCGGAGCGGCGCATGCGGCCATAGGCGTTGAGCAGGCTTTCGTCGGGGCCGACATAAACGGTGTCGCCGGTGCGGTGCGAGCGCATGACGAGGTCGCGCAGATCGCCATGCTGTTCCTGTTCGGCCAGCCCCTGCTCGGCCAGCCAGAAATCGTCGAACACCTTGGACAGATATTTGTTGCCGCTGTCGCAGACGAAGGTGACGACGCGTTTTGCTGTCGTCTGCTCGCGGCAATAGCGAAGCGCGGCCGACAGCAGCGTGCCGGAAGACGAGCCGGCGAGAATGCCTTCCTTCGAAAGCAGGTCCCGCACGGCCAGCATGCTCTGCTTGTCTGGGATGGAATAGGCTTTCCTGACCAGCGACAGATCGGCATTGGGCGGCACAAAATCCTCGCCGATGCCTTCGACGGTCCAGCTGCCGGCCTCTTCCATCTTGCCGGTCTTGATCAGCGGCGCCAGCACCGATCCGACGGGATCGGCCAGCACCATTTCGGTCTTCGGCGATGTTCTGGCGAAGTAGCGGCCAAGCCCGGTCAGCGTGCCGCCGGAGCCGACGCCGACGACCACGGCGTCGAGGTCGCCGTCGAGCTGGGCAAGGATTTCCGGTCCGGTGGTGGTCTCATGCGCCTCGGGGTTGGCCGGGTTGGCGAACTGGTTGGCGTAGAAGGCGCCGGGCGTTTCCGATGCGATCTTCTCGGCCATGTCCTGGTAATATTCGGCATGGCCCTTGCCGACATCGGAGCGCGTCATGCGCACTTCGGCGCCGAGCGCGCGCAGATGCTGGATCTTTTCGCGCGACATCTTGTCGGGCACGACGAGGATGATGCGGTAGCCCTTGGGGATGCCGACCTGGGCGAGGCCGAGGCCGGTATTCCCGGCGGTCGCCTCGACGATGGTGCCGCCGCGCTTGAGCTTGCCTTCCTTCTCGGCCGCGGCAATCATTGACAGCGCAATGCGGTCCTTGATCGAGCCGCCTGGATTCTGGCTTTCGAGCTTGATGAACAGCCGGCACTTGCCGGTGTCGAATTTGGTCAGTTCGACCACCGGCGTCTGGCCGATGAGGTCGAGCACCGAGGCGTAGGGCGGACGCAGGCGGGATAACGCGCCGTCCGAACTGCCTGGCGCAGCTTTTCCGTGCTCGCTCATATCGATGTGCTCCCTTGAACAAGCGACCGCCTCGGGGGCAGAGCGGCAGCGTAGCTTCTTTTCCGGCCGTTTGCAGTCGGAATGAAGGTAGATCGTGCCAATCAACCGGCGAGAGGGGGAATGGAATTCCAGTTTTAGGCCGGCTTTGGACTCAAGCCCAACACCCTCCGTAGCGATCCTTCCCACCCCCCTCTGAGGGGCGTGCTATCCCGCCGACGTCAACAGCTTTACCCCAGCAGCTGCTTGCTCAGCCTAGCGCATTGCACGCGGATGTCGGGGATGGCGTCGATCTCGAAGAAGGTGCCGCGGGTCAGCGGCCCGACGGCGAGGATCTTGGCCGATGCGGTGCCGTCGCCGGCGATGATTTCGCACTTGGCCGTTACATCGAGGCCAAGCCGCAGCGGGTCGGGCCGCGCCAGGCCGCGGTCGACCAGCGAGCGCACGACGCTGTTCGACGTCGTCGAGATGTCGCGGGCGATGCCGGTGCAATCATAGATGCGGGCGACCTGCAGCGTTTCCAGCGCCTTTGTGTGGCGAGACTGGATGCCGACGGTGAATCCATCGCCAGCCTCGATGCCGACGACACGGCCGGCGACCGGGCGGATGCGGCCGGTGCGCACCGCTTCGGTGACGCGGGCATGCACCTCGGGCGCCAGCCGATGGCGATGGATGTCCCACCAGGCCTTGGTGTGCTCAACGAAGCGGCGCTTGGCCGAGGACGGCCAGTTCTGCCAGATCTTCTGATTGAAGGGTCGCAGCCCATCGACGACGTCGCGCCAGTCGATGCCGGCCTTCTGGTTTTCGCGGATCAGATCGCGGAACCAGCCGACGAAATAGGAGAGCTGCGTGCCGAGCGGAATGTCGGCGACGTCGAGCTTGATCGGGTTGCCCTTGCGGTGCGGCGACGGCAGCAGCCCGCGCCGCGATACGGCGACGATCTCGCCGCGATGGCCGCGCTGCTCGAGCGACAGGAAGGCATCGACCATGCTGAGCCCGGTGCCCAGCACCAGCACGCGGGCTTCAGGATCGAGCGCGGTGTCGGCCTCGGTGCCCATACGGATGGCGTGGCCCTGGCCGGCGCCGGGCTGCTCGTCATGGCCGGTGGCAAGCACCGCCAGATGCGCGACGACGCTGGTGCCGTTGGCCAGCACCACTTCGACACCGGACGATGTCGGCGAGATCGACAGGCTTTCCTCGCGAATCAGCCTGAGACGGCCGGTTTCCTTTTCGCGCGCTTCGAGCTCGTCGAGCACTTCCTTGAGGTAGCGGGCATAGACGCTGCGCGGTGCATAGAAGGGTGTCTGCGGCGTCTGTTCCTGGCTTATCAGGCCGCGCCCCTGCAACCAGCGCCAGAAATTCAGGGGATCGTCGGCATAGGCGCTCATCCCCGCAGCGCTGACATTCAGCACGTGCGCCGACAAAAGCGTCGAATAGGCGATGCCCTGGCCGAAATGCGGACGCTTTTCGATCAGCGTGACGCGAAGGTCCGGGTTGGGCGACTTCAGCAGATGCGCGGCCAACACGACGCCGCTGGCGCCGCCACCGACGATGATGATCGAGCTGCGGATGATCGAATTGGCGCGCGCGACGCTCATGCGAGCACGCTCAGGATCAGGCGGGGACCTTTTGCGCCGGCGCAAGCTCGTCGATGTCCCTCGCGACCGGAAGGTCGTCGAGGACGATGTCGCGCATCTCGGCCAGCGTGCGCTGGTCGAGCACCTCGGCGATCGCCTGCCGGACCTCGAGCATCAGATGTCGGACTTGGCATGTCGCCTCATTGCAGTCTTCACAGCGCTGATACTGAGTGCGGCTGGCGCAGGGGATGGGCGCCAGCGGTCCGTCGAGGACGCGCACGACATGGCCGACCTTGATCTCGTCGGCCGGGCGCGCCAAGCGATAGCCGCCATCCTTGCCCTTGCGGCTCTGGACGAAACCGGCATTGCGCAATTCGCCCAGAATGGCGTCGAGGAATTTCTTCGGGATGTTGTTGCCGCTGGCGATGTCGCCGACGAAGGCGAGCTGTCCCACCGGCAGATGCGCCAGATGGACCAGCGCCTTGAGGCCGTACTTGCCTTTTTTGGTGAGCATAGACCGAATGTTTCTCTGTCAGGCGATGGCCCAAACCATCGGTTGCGAAACGCCTGACGTGCCTCCCCGCCGCGTGCAAGCTGGCTTCGACACATAAATTCTACTGACATGATATACAAGCCGAGAAACCTTGATTTTGCTTCGTTTTCACGCCGCAGGGGCCACTTTAGCAAGGCTTTGTGCCGTTACGGTCACAGCCAGCCGCGAGCGATTGCGGCGATGAACGGCGGCTCCTGCTCCCAATGTCGATAAGATTACTATACTTACCCTCGAACACGCGGAACGTGTTTTCAAATCAACCGTCTTTTACAGCATGGATTTGCGCCATTTGGGGCTTTGCCGGGAATTTTGGGTCGCAGCCCGCGGATCGGCGAACATGACTCCCGACAACTCGGGCGCCGCCCTGCGCCCGATATCAGGACGCCGCCTTGCCGCTCTGAGACCGGGCGGCCTTGGCGGCCACCGGCACGCCGCTTGACCGCAGCATCCAGCGGTGGCCGTCGCTGCGGAAGTCGGTGAGGCTCAACGGCTCGACATCGATCCTGCGGCAGGCCGCAAGCGGCGCGCCGAGCGCCAAATCAGGCCTCTTCCGTAGGGAGGATTGGCAGAACCACCAACTCTTCAGCGCCTTTCGGGCGCCGTTTGCGTTTGTGCACGGTTCGACACGGGCCGGTCACCGCGCCCGCATCAGCCGGTGGTTTTTTTCTAACAAGTGCTTCTTGCTTGGAAGGATTTAACTCTACAAGAATGATAGAATTAGCTGACTATGAACAGGCATCCGGTTTTCTCATTTTCATGGAGCCTTTCATGTCCAGCATTTCGCGACGCATTGTCCTCCTGTCGTCGGCAGCTTTGGCGGGTGCGGCCTTCCTCGGCCCGGCCCAGGCGCAGGACCTCAACATCACCATCGGCTACCAGACGGTGGTCGAACCTTCCAAAGTAGCGCAGGCCGACGGCGCCTATGAAAAGGCGACCAAGGCCACGATCGACTGGCGCAAATTCGATTCCGGCGCCGATGTCATCGCCGCCGTCGCATCCGGTTCGGTCGATATCGGCTATGTCGGCTCGAGTCCGCTGGCCGCGGCCGCCAGCCGCGAACTGCCGATCCAGACCATCTTTGTCGTCGGCCTGATCGGCCAGTCCGAGGCGCTGGTCGCGCGCAACGGATCCGGCATCGAGAAGATCGCCGACCTCGCCGGCAAGAAGGTGGCGGTGCCGTTCGTGTCGACCACGCATTACAGCCTGCTTGCCGCGCTGAAGCACGAAAACGTCGACCCGAAGTCGGTCGAAATCCTTAATCTCAGGCCACCGGAAATAGCCGCCGCCTTCGCCCGCGGCGACATAGACGCGGCCTATGTCTGGGATCCGGCGCTCGGCCAGATCAAGACGACAGGCAAGGTGGTGCTGGATTCCTCGCAGGTTGCCGCCTGGGGCGCGCCGACCTTCGACGCCTGGATCGTGCGCACCGACTTCGCCGAAAAGAACCCGGACGCCGTGCGCGATTTCGTCAAGGTGACCGGCGAATCCTATGCCCAGTTCCTGGCCAAGCCCGAGGCATGGTCGGTTTCGTCGCCGGAAGCGGCCAAGATCGCCAAGATCACCGGCGCCAAACTGGAAGAGGTGCCGCAGCTCCTCAAGGGTTACGTCTTCCCGACATTGGAAGAGCAGGCTTCCGACAAATTCCTCGGCGGCGGCACGGTCAAGGCGATCGAGGCAGCTTCGGCCTTCCTCAAGGAGCAGGGCAAGATCGACGCCGTGCTGCCCGACTATTCGAAATACGTGTCGTCGAAATACGTGACCGAGGCTCTGGCCTCGAACTGATCTTCAGTTTTACGCAATTCCGGACGGAAAACCGCTTCACACTTTTCCTGGAATTGCTCTGAACACGCGCGGTTTCCTCTTCCCTGACGCCGCGTGCTGCCTGTCCCGGATCCGCTCAACGAGGGCCGGGGCAGGCTGATTTTCTTCCGGAGCCCCTTTTCATGCCGCATCTCGTACTCCACCCGCATCTCGTACTCGACAAGGTCTCGGTTCACTATGACGGCCAGGCAGCGCCGGCGGTCGACCGAGTTTCCATCGATGTCGCCAAGGGCGATTTCGTCGTGCTGGTCGGCCGCTCCGGCTGCGGCAAGACCTCGCTGCTCAATGTCGCCGCCGGCCTGGTCGAGCCTGCGCGCGGGGTCGCCACGATCGGCGGCAGGCCGATCACCGGCCCAGGCTCCGACCGGGCGGTCGTGTTCCAGAACGATGCGCTGTTTCCCTGGCTGACGGCCCGTGAAAACGTCGCCTTTGCGCTCAGGCTGCGCGGCGTGCCGCAAGCCGAGCGGGCGCGCCGCGCCGACCAGTTGCTGGCGCTGGTCAAGCTTGACGGCGTCGGCGACAAACGCATCTGGGAATTGTCCGGCGGCATGCGCCAGCGCGTCGGACTCGCCCGTGCACTCGCCGCCGAACCGGAATTCCTGCTGCTCGACGAACCGCTCGGCGCACTCGATGCGCTGACGCGCGAGCGCATGCAGACGACGCTGCTCGACCTGTGGACCGCAAGCCGGGTCGGCGTGCTGATGGTCACGCACGGCATCGAGGAGGCGCTGGTGCTGGCCACAAGCATCGTCGTTTTGGCGCCCGGACCGGGCCGCGTGGTGCGGACATTCGAGACCGGTTTCAGCCGGCGCTATGCCGCAGGCGAGCCGATCCGCGCCATCAAGGCCGATCCAGTCTTTGCCGCGGCGCGCGGCGAGCTGACCGATGCGATCTTCGAAGGAGAGGCGGCATGAGCGTCACCTCCTACAGCGAGCGGCCGGCCACCGGGACCGGCGAGGCCGATGCCATTTCGGTGCCGTGGTCGCGGCCGGTGCGGAAGCGGCGCGGGGTTTCCTCGCGGGCGATCAGCGCCGTCACCATCCTGGTCGTGCTGGCGGCATGGGCGCTGTCTGCGCGCCTGCAACTGGTGTCGCCGGTGTTCCTGCCGTCGCCCGCTGCCGTGTGGACCAAGTTCATCGTGGTGATCAAGGACGGCTTCGTCGACGCGACTTTGCTCCAGCACATCGTCGCCAGCCTCGGCCGCGTGTTCGCGGCGCTGCTCGCGGCCATCGTCATCGGCGTTCCGGTTGGGCTGGCTATGGGCATTTCGACGGTCGGGCGCGGCATCTTCGATCCCTTGCTCGAATTTTTGCGGCCGATCCCGCCGCTCGCCTATCTGCCGCTGGTCATCATCTGGTTCGGCATCGGCGAGCCGTCAAAGATCCTGGTGATCGCCATTGCCATGCTGGCGCCCGTGGCGCTGTCGACGGCCTCGGGCGTGCGCGGTGTCTCAAAGGAGCGCATCGATGCGGCCCGTTCGCTTGGTGCGACGCAGCGCCAAGTGGTGCGCCATGTCATCCTGCCCAGCGCGCTGCCGTCGATCCTCACCGGCCTGCGCATCGCGCTCGGCGCCGGCTGGTCGACGCTGGTTGCAGCCGAGCTGGTGGCGGCAACGCGCGGCCTCGGCTTCATGATCCAGTCGGCCGCCCAGTTCCTGGTCACCGATGTCGTGGTGATGGGAATAGTGGTGATCGCGACAATAGCCTTCGTGCTGGAATTCATCATCCGCCGGATCGAGCGTCAGCTGGTTCCGTGGGCGGGAAAGGAATGACAACAAGTTTCTGCCGGTTTGACCGGCTGCTTCCCTTCGCAGCACGGCGACCGCCGATCCGGAACAGAAGGAGTGATGTCATGACCCAGTCCACCGCGGTGCTGTTCGCCCACCTCGGCAACTGGCTGCTCGCCTGGCGGGAGAACTCGTCGTCGCAGCCGCAACCGAAATCGCCGGCCCCGGTGCAACTCGACGCCGAACGCGACCGCCTGCCGCCACGCGACGAGGGATTTTACTGGGCCTGGCAGTATTGGTCGCAGTGAGGTGATGGTGATTAGCGCCAGCCTTCGCGATTTCGTCATCCTAGGGCGAAGCAAGGAGCGAAGCGACGCGGCGCAGACCCTAGGATCCATGCCGAGACGCTGATGCTACGCTCCAGGGGAGCAACAAACCGGGCGCCTACCACCCGGTTCCGCGAAACAGCTCAAACCACTCCGGATTGGCCTTCTCTATCAGTTCGATCTTCCACTGTCTCGGCCATCGCTTCAGCGACTTCTCGCGTTGAATGGCATCGGTGATGTCGAAGAATTCCTCATACCAGACCAGCCGTTGAACACCGTAGCGGCTGGTGAAGCCTGCGCCCTGGCCGGATTTGTGTTCAGGCATGCGGCGGGCGAGATCGTTGGTGACGCCGATGTAGATCGTGCCGCGTTTTTGGCTTGCAGTCATGTAGACGTAGCCGGTCATGGTTTCAGGGTATCGAGCCTCGGTCCGCGCACAAGCGACATTCTGATCCGTTCCACTCTACGGCAAACGTCACGGCATGGATCCTAGGGTCTGCGCCGCGTCGCTTCGCTCCTTGCTTCGCCCTAGGATGACGAGCGCTGGGTTCTGAAGAAAATATTTCCACGTCAAGCAACCAACTCGCAAAATCGTTTCTCTACTAAATTTATAGACCTACCTAGCCTTGTCTCTCATCCACGGCAGGGAGCCCTTCCCGGCGCCGGTTCGCAGCGAAGGAAGAGGGATCATGTTCAGCCTGACCAGACGCGTTTTCGGCCTTGGCCTTTTGGCGGCGGGCATTGCTGCCTCGCTCAGTGCCTCGGCGCAGGAGTTGAAGCAGCTCAACATCGGCTATCAGAAGACCGGCCTGCCGGTCATCGCCCGGCAGCAGCAGGTGATCGAGAAGGCGCTGAGCGACAAGGGTGTCGCGGTGAAATGGGTCGAATTCACCGCCGGCCCGCCGCTGGTCGAGGCGCTCAATGTCGGCGCCATCGATGTCGGCTGGACCGGCGACGCACCGCCAATCTTCGGCCAGTCGGCCGGCGCCAACATCGTCTATGCGGCGGCACTGCCGGCCAATGGCGACGGCGAAGCGATCTTCGTCAAGCCGGCATCGCCGATCCAGTCGCTCGCCGACCTCAAGGGAAAGCGCATCGGCGTCGGCAAAGGCACCAGCGCGCACAATCTGCTGGTCGCGGCACTCGAAAAAGCAAACATCCCCTTCGACCAGATCACCCCGGTCTATCTCAGCCCGGCCGATGCTGCGGCGGCTTTCGCCAGCGACCAGATCGATGCCTGGGCGGTCTGGGATCCGTTCTACGCCATCGCCGAGACACGCTACCAGCCGCGCGTGCTGGCGCGCTCCAGCGAGGTGCTGAAGGTGAACACCTATTTCCTCGCCAACAAGGATTTCGCCAAGGCGCATCCGGAGACGATCGCCACGACGATATCGGCGCTCGGCGTGGCGGCGAAATGGGCGGACGCGAACCGCGACAAGGTTGCCGCGGCGCTGCATGAGGTGACCGGCGTGCCGCTCGATGCACAGACGATCGCGGCCAACCGCACCAAATTCGGCATCTTCCCGATCACCGACGAGATCATCGCCGGCCAGCAGGCGACAGCCGATCGCTTCTACAAGCTCAAGCTGATCCCGAACGCGGTGCGCATCTCCGACGCCGTGTGGACCGCACCGGGCAATTGAACTTTCTTGTGTGGCGCCGGGCGGAAAACGCCCGGCGCCTTTGCCGTTTCAAGCTTCAGGGATTTCGCCATGACCGCTTCATCAAGCCCGCAAGCCGGCCCGCTCGATTTCTTCTGGTTCATCCCGACGCATGGCGACGGCTCCTATCTCGGCTCCGAACAGCAGCAGCGGCCGCCGGAGTTCGCTTACTTCAAGGAGATCGCACAGGCCGTCGACCGGCTCGGCTTTCCCGGCGTGCTTTTGCCGACCGGGCAGAATTGCGAGGATTCCTGGATCACCGCCTCCGGCCTTGCAGCGCTGACGGAAAAGCTCAAATTCCTGGTGGCGCTACGGCCCGGCGTGACGTTGCCCACCTTCGCGGCGCGCCAGACGGCGGCGCTCGACCGGCTGAGCAATGGCCGCCTGCTGCTCAATGTCGTGGTCGGCGGCAACCCGACCGAGCTTGCCGGCGATGGCGTGTTCCTGCCGCATGACGAGCGCTATGCGCAGGCGCAAGAGTTCCTGACCATCTGGCGCGCCCTGGTGTCGGGCGAGAGCGTCAACTTCAACGGCAAATATTACCGCGTCGACAATGGCCGCCTTGACCTTCTGCCGCAACAGGAGCGGCCGCCGCTCTATTTCGGCGGCTCGTCCGATGCCGGCCAGGAGCTCGCCGCCGATCTCGTCGATATGTACCTGACCTGGGGCGAGCCGCCGGCGCAGGTGGCGGAAAAACTCAGCGCGGCGCGCAAAAAGGCTGAACGGCGCGGCCGCAAACTGCGTTTCGGCATCAGGCTTCATTTCATCGTGCGCGAGACCGAGGAAGAGGCCTGGCGCGCCGCCGACCGGCTGATCAGCCACGTCACCGATGCCCAGATCGAAAATGCCCAGGCCCGCTTCACCAGGGAGATGGACTCTGTGGGACAGCGGCGCATGGCCGAACTGCATGGCGGCCGCCGCGACAGGCTGGTGGTTTCGCCCAATCTGTGGGCCGGCGTCGGCCTGGTGCGCGGCGGCGCCGGCACAGCTTTGGTCGGCTCGCCCGAGCAGATCGTCGAGCGCATCCGCGAGTATCAGGCGATCGGCATCGACACCATCATCGGCTCCGGCTACCCGCATCTCGAGGAAGCCTACCGCGTCGCCGAGCTTCTGTTCCCGCGTCTCGGCCTGGGCACCAGGCGGGCACGGGCGCATGAGAACATCGCCAATGAATTCGCCGTCGGCTTCCACGGCGCCAACCGCCTTCAGGCGTCGTCATGAGCCTGGCTCAACGGGTCAAACAGAACGGCATCGGCTGGCTGCTGCCGGCGTTGGTCATAATTGGCTGGGAAGCCGCCAGCCGCGCCGGCGTGATGCCCGCCAATGTGCTGCCGGCGCCGAGCGCGGTGGCCGAGGCCTTCTGGCGGCTGACGCTGTCGGGCGAGCTGATACAGAACATCAGCGTCAGCACGCTGCGCGCGCTGGCCGGCTTTGCCATCGGCGGCTCGATCGGCTTTGCACTCGGCCTTGCCAACGGGCTGTCGGCGCTCAGCCGCGGCCTGACCGACACGACGCTGCAGATGATCCGCAACATCCCGCATCTGGCGCTGATCCCGCTGGTCATCCTGTGGTTCGGCATCGACGAGGAAGCAAAACTGTTCCTGGTGGCGCTCGGCGTGTTCTTCCCGATCTACGTCAACACGCTGCTCGGCATCCAGAGCGTCGACCCGCATCTGGTCGAGATGGGCCGGGTCTACGGCATGGACCGCCGCGCGTTGTTTTTTCAGGTGATCCTGCCCGGCGCGCTGCCGGCGATCTTCGTCGGCCTGCGCTATGCGCTGGGCATCATGTGGCTGACGCTGATCGTTGCCGAAACCATCTCGGCCAGTTCCGGCCTCGGCTACATGGCCATGCAGGCACGCGAATTCCTGCTGATCGATGTGGTCGTGCTGTCGATCCTGATCTATGCGCTGCTCGGCAAGCTTGCCGACAGCTTCGCCCGCCTGCTCGAGCGGCTGTCACTCGGCTGGCATCCCGCCTTCCAGAACGCCTGAGGGTTCGATGCCAACCGCCAGCCTGACCGCCATCCGTTCCTTCGTCGCCGCGCCGGAACCGTCACGGCCGGAGGAGGCCGTCGACAGGCAGCGCGCCTTTGCCTTCAAGGGCGTGAAAAAGCGCTTTGGCGACAAGGTCGTGCTCGACGGCATCGATCTCGACGTGCCCGTCGGACAGTTCGTTGCCGTCATCGGCAAGAGCGGCTGCGGCAAGAGTACGCTGTTGCGGCTGCTGGCCGGGCTCGATCGGCCAACCGCTGGATCCCTTACATTCGGGCCGGAGGCGAAGGCCGGCGCCGGCGAAGAGAGCCGCTTCATGTTCCAGGAGCCGCGGCTGCTGCCCTGGGCCAGCGTGGTGAAAAACGTCGAGGTCGGGCTGACCGGGCTTGCCACCGGTGCGGAAGCCAGGCGGCGCGCGCTCGCCATCCTGGGTGAAGTCGCCCTCGCCGACCGCGCCGACGAATGGCCCTCGGTGCTGTCGGGCGGCCAGAAGCAGCGCGTGGCGCTGGCGCGCGCCCTGATCGGCCAGCCTCGGATCCTGGCGCTCGACGAGCCGCTCGGCGCGCTCGATGCGCTGACCCGCATCGAAATGCAGCAGCTTCTGGAACGCATCTGGCTGGAGCAAAAATTCACCGCCGTGCTGGTCACGCATGACGTCGCCGAGGCGGTTGCGCTCGCCGACCGGGTGGTGGTGATCGAAGACGGCCGCATCGCGCTCGATCTCGACGTGTCGGTGGCGCGGCCGCGCCGGCGCGGTTCGGTCGAGCTTGCCAGGCTGGAGGGCAGGATTCTGGATCAGCTGTTCGGGTAGTGCTGTCGCGGGCAGGGCATTCTATCCGAACCGGATAGATCGGTAACAGAATGGACCGGCAATATGGGGTGGCTGTTTTCTTGCTCGCCGGGTTGGCCCTGTTTGCGACTGCGGGTTTGACCAGCGCCTTCCCCCACTCCGTCACCGCTTCGCGGCGCCACCTCTCCCCCCTCCGGAGGGAGAGGAAGGGAGCCAGGCCGCATAAGTTCGCGCCCCTGCAAGGCTCGCGCCCTTCCTCTCCCCCGTCGATCGGGGAGAGGTGTCGAGCGAAGCTCGACGGAGTGGGGGTCGATCTGTGGCGGTCGACTTTCGTCGCAACTCACCCCGGCGAACGGCTCGCCCATACCAGCCCGGCGAAACCGACCAGCATGGTCACGATGCCGATATAGAGCCATTGCGACTGGCCGGTCATGAAACTGCCGCCGACCACGCCAATGCCTTGCAGCGACCACAGCGCGCCGATGGCCAGTACGATCAGAGCCAGCAGATACTTGAACAGTCTCATCGTTGGAATCCCTTTTCAAAGTCGATCGTCACTGCGCCATGACCGTGATGACAGAGCGAAAGGACGGCGCCCAATCGCGCTCTCTTCTACTTGTACTATAACGTCCTGCCTTGCTCACGGAATCTGTGAAACAGCTCGCAATATCGCTGGCGATACGGCCGCGCCACACGAAAGATGCCTGACAAACTGTTTCCCAGCGACTCCAAACGTGTGCCGGTGCCACGGAACTGCCCGATGCTTGCCGCATTTCCCGCCTTATTCGGCACTTAACGGCTGGGGTCTGTCGAAAACGGAGCCAATCCCCCCAACATGAAGAAAACAAACCAGACCGCGCTTGTCGCGGTAACGATCGCGGCTGGCCTAATGGTCGGTGCATCCGCCTCCTCCGCCGCTGGCCAGTGCGGCCGCGCCTCCTGGTACGCACTGCATTCCAGGACCGCCAATGGCGAACGCATGAACCCGTCGGCGCTGACCGCCGCGCACCGCAGCCTGCCTTTCGGCACCAAGTTGAAAGTGACCAACCAGAATAATGGCCGCAGCGTCATCGTGCGCATCAACGACCGCGGCCCGTTCATCAAAGGGCGCGTGCTCGATCTGTCCAAGGGCGCCGCCGGCCAACTCGGCTTCATCGGCTCCGGCCATACCTCGGTGTGCATGGCGCGCGTCTAGATCTGTCCAAGTCCGGCCCGATCGGGCCGGACGCATCCTGCCCCGTTGTCCAACAGCCTTGCATTTTGCAGTGCACATTGAGCCGGCTCCAGCCGCCCAACGCGGTTTCTCAAGGCCTTGGACGAAAGATTGGCATATGTCACGCCACGTGACGTATTGCATCGCAGCAATATCTTGTTAACCTCCGCGCGAGACATTCAAGGCTCGGCGCTGTCCGTCGTCCCTTCGGTCACGGCAGCTGCGGAGTACCTGATGTTCTACCAGCTCTACGAAATGAACCATGCCGCCCTGCAGCCCGCGCGGCTTTATGCCGATGCAGTGCGGCTGTTCTACACCAACCCGCTCAATCCGTTTTCGCATACGCCGTGGGGCCGCTCGGTCGCCGCCACCGCCGAACTGTTCGAGCGCACGACGCGCCGCTACAGCAAGCCGCATTTCGGCCTGAGCAAGACCGTGGTCGACTGGAAGAGCGTCGAGGTCAGCGAAAAGACGGTGTGGTCGAAGCCGTTCTGCAATCTTACCCGCTTCGAGCGGTCGGTGCCCGCCGGGCGAAAGGCCGACCCCAAGCTTCTCATTGTGGCGCCGATGTCGGGCCATTATGCGACGCTGCTGCGCGGCACGGTCGAGGCGATGCTGCCCTATGCCGACGTGCACATCACCGACTGGGTCGATGCCCGCATGGTACCGGTGACTGACGGCCATTTCGACCTCGACGATTATATCGACTACATCATCGACATGCTGCATGCGCTGGGGCCGGACACCCATGTGATGGCGGTGTGCCAGCCTTCGGTGCCGGTGCTGGCAGCGGTGGCGCTGATGGAAAAGCGCGGCGATCCCTTCGTGCCCTCGACCATGACCTTGATGGGCGGGCCGATCGACACCCGCCGCAATCCGACCGCGGTCAATCTTCTGGCCAAGGAAAAGGGCATCGACTGGTTCCGCGACAACGTCATCATGCACGCGCCCTGGCCGGTGCCGGGCTTCGGCCGCGAAGTCTATCCGGGCTTCCTGCAGCTGTCGGGCTTCATGAGCATGAACCTCGACCGGCACATCACCGCCCACAAGGACTTCTTCATGCACCTGGTCAAGCATGACGGCGACAGTGCCGAGAAGCACCGCGATTTCTACGACGAATATCTGGCGGTGATGGACCTGACGGCGGAATTCTATCTGCAGACCGTCGACACGGTGTTCGTGCGCCATGCGCTGCCCAAGGGCGAGATGACGCATCGCGGCGAGGTGGTCGACACCAAGGCGATCCGCAATGTCGCGCTGTTCACGGTCGAAGGCGAGAACGACGACATTTCCGGCCTCGGCCAGACCCAGGCCGCGCATGATCTCTGCCCCAACATCCCGGCTGACCGGCATGCGCATTACATGCAGCCGGCCGTCGGCCATTACGGCGTCTTCAACGGGTCGCGATTCCGCTCGGAAATCGTTCCGCGCATCGTCGATTTCATCACAAGCTACGGCCGCCAAACACGCGTAGCGGTGAAACCCAAGCTGGTCCGCTCCGCCAAAAGCTGAGGCTCGATCCAGCTGCAGAGTGCATTGCCCGCAGCAGCGGGGCGATTTTGCGCGCCACAGGCGTTCTGTTGCACAATAGACGCTGTTGGGCGGGCGCGGGTAACCATGCCGAAGAATCTGGCTCCCCCGATAATTGACACGGAGTGTAAATCCCCTTTAACCTTTCGTTAACAACAAGGGCGAACGGGGACAATGACTTCCTCACCGATAGCACGGACGCTGCGCTTGTGGGCGGCAGCAGGGCTGGCGATCTCTGCGTGCGGGGCAGTGCCGGCACTTGCAGGCGGCGCCATGGCGACGGGCGGCATGACCTCGCAGCCGATCGGCCACTATGATTTCTGTAAAACCCAGCCCGGCGAATGCTCGATCCGGCCGAGCAACCTCAACCCCGCCGCGATGACCGACGCCTTCATGCGCAAGCTGATCAACGTGACGTCAAGGGTCAACGCCGCCGTAAAGCCGATGAGCGACTACGACATCTATGGCAAGGACGAGGTCTGGGCCTATCCCGACAAGGGCGTCGGCGATTGCGAAGACTATGTGCTGGAAAAGCGCCGCCAGCTCTCGCGCTCTGGCGTGTCGCTGGCCGATCTCTTGATCACCGTCGTGCGCAAGCCGGACGGCGAAGGCCATGCCGTGCTGACCGTGCGCACCGACAAGGGCGACTACGTCCTCGACAATCTGACCGACAAGGTGAAGATCTGGGACGCCACCGGCTATCGCTTCCTCAAGCGGCAGGCCATCGACAACACCGGCCGCTGGGTCTCGATCCGCGGCGGCCAGCAGGTACTGGTCGGCGCGGTTCAGTAAGGACACGACGCTTTCGCGCGCCATCTTCAGGATGAGTCAGCGCCGCCCCTCATCAACGCTGCGGAATAGGTGCCGGCGCAGCGGCTATCTCCCTTCCCCCGTCACTACGGGGAGAAGGTGCCGGCAGGCGGATGAGGGCAGCGCTGCCCTCGAAATCTTATCTCTCGAAACGCCTCCTCAAAAAATTTCGCTACCTGCGTGAACCAAACCGTCTCCAGCGGCGACACACAGCCGTAAACAGAAACCCAACCATGGAGACTTCAAATGACTGCTTTCCTGCGTAATGCTTTCCTCGCCGCCATCGCGGTATCGTCCCTGGCCGGATCCGCTATGGCCGACCAGACCGGCTGCGCCAAGAACAACCAGTGGGGCAATCGCTGTTGCGATCTCACCTCGGACTGCCTGGGTGGCGGTCGCGGCGGCGATCATGACAGCACTGGCGGCCGTGGCGGCCAGGCCGGCGCGAAGTAATCTCGCTATATGCCCGCTGGCTAACGGCCGGCGGGCATCGCCTTAGGATGAAATGCCGGCGCTATTGATGAGCATTCGTGGCCTTGGCGCCGCCCTACTTACGCCGCTCCAGTGCCGCCCGGATCGAGCCGGTGATGCGGGCAAGCTCGGCTTCGTCCAGCTTCTCGATGTTTTCGGCCAACAGATTGGCCAACTCGGTGGCAGCAGGACTGAGGCCGGACGTATCGAGTCTCACCCGCGGATGTGAGGCCTCGGCCAGACGCGCCAGCTCTTCGGCATCGTCCCAGATGACGTTGAAATAGCCGATGATCTTCTGGATCAGCGTCCAGGTCGGCGCGCCGCGGCGGCCATGTTCCAGCGCCGACAGATAGGCGGCGCTGACTCCGATCGCCTGCGCCATGTCCTTCTGGCGCAAGCCGCGCTCGGCTCGAAGCGCCCGCAGTTTTTCGCCGAACGGCGTCATCAGCGGGTTCGCCTGAGCCGAACGTAGAGCGCGCCCGAACCGCCGTGGTTGCGGGCGGCGTGATCGTGGCTGGAGACCAGCGGCCGGAAGGCAGGCGTCGACAACCAGGCAGGCACGGCGCGCCGCAAGACGCCGTCGCCGCCCGACGATGACCCTTTTCCCGTAATGACGAGGACATAGCGGACCCCGCCGGCATGGGCCCGGTGCAGGAACGAAAACAGCAGCGAATAGGCCTCGTCCTGGGTCATGCCATGCAGATCGACGCGGCCTTCGATCGGCAGCCGGCCCTTCTTCAGCTTGTCCAATGTCGGCTCGTCCAGCGCGTGCGATACATGCTGCGCCTTCGGCTTGGCGGCGAGGACCGGACCGACAGCGACTGGCGTCTGTGCCGGCTTGGGGTCGACGACAATGTCGGGAATCTCGACCGCAGTCCGGCCCTTCAACGGTCGGGCGGTGCGCGCCACCAGGTTCCACAGCACCCGGTCGTCTTCATTGAGTTTATCGGGGCGCTTGTTCATCGATTCGATTCCGAAACGAGAGCGCGTGGAACCAAGGCATAGAAATCGGCCGCATTGCGAACCACGCCGGCGATCTCGCCGGCCGCATCGCCGGAGCCGGCGAACAGATCGCCCCGCGCCGGTCCGGTGATGGCCGAACCGGTGTCCTGCGCAATCATCAGCCGCCGGAACGGTTTTCCATCGAAGGCGGTCAGCGACGGAGCGTCGATGTAGAAGGGGGTGCCGAATGTGTGCAGCAGCCGGTCGACCGCGAGCGAACGGCCGGGCGTCAACGGCACCTTGGCGGCGGCGATAGGACCGAGTGCGGCATCGTCGACATCGGCTTCGCGAAAGAAGATGTAGGAGCCGTTCTGCAAGAGGATCTCGTCGACGCGATCCGGATGCGCCCTGAACCAGGCGCGGATAGACTGCATCGTCACTTTTTCCAGTGGGATTTCGCCGAGTTCGGCGAGAATCTTCCCCGGACCGCTGAAACGTTGGCCGGATTTGGCGGCGTAGGTGACGCGGCAAAGCCGGCCGTCCGTCATCTTCAGCCTGGCCGCACCTTGCACATGGATGAAGAAGACGTCGACCTTGTCGGCAAGCCAGGCGATTTCCAGGCCTTGGCCGGCCAGCGCGCCTCTCTCGATCTCACTGCGGTCGAAATACTCCACCAGGCCCTGCGGCGTATCGCGGGCGAAGGCGAGATAGTCGTCCATGCCCTTGGGGCGGTTGGCGTCATCGATGTCGACGAGGTCGGCCGGTCGCGCCAGAAGCGGCACGGTGAATTCATCCGTGCGCACTGGTGAGGCCTCGGCCTCCGGCTCGTAGAAGCCGGTGACCAGGCCGAGGTTTTCGGATCGAATCTGGACCGGGGCGAAATGGCGCTCGAAAAAAGCCTTGGCCGCCGACCGATTCGCCGGCGAAACGGTGCGCGCCTCGTCATAGGCGCCGGCAAACGCGTTGAACCGGACGCCCAACGAACCGGTGCGGTAGGGCTTGTTCAGGACATGAAAGGCCGAACGGCGGAAGGCTTCGAAAGCGGGCAGATGGTCATCGGAATTCCAACCGGGAAGATCATCGAAGGACTTTTCCACGAAAAGCGGCGAGAGCGACACCTCAGCCTCGCCACTGCCGATGTTTGCCTGCATGTCGCTATCCCAAAAAAGCTGCCCGCACCGGGCGACATGCATAGGCTCAGTCTTCTTCCTCGGTGGCGACCAGCTTCCAGTTCGGATCGCGCGAGCGTGTGTCGCGGGCGAAGGTCCAGACATCCTTGACCTCGGCCACCGTCTCGGGATCGCCATCGATGACGGCACCCGCCTTGTCGCGGGTCGCCGAAATCAGTTCGCTCACGATGCGTAGCGTGATGTGGGCCTCGCCGCCCTTCATCTCGGCCGAGACGATGTCGGCCTTGTCGATGCCGACGAAGGAGGACTGGATCTTTTCGGCTTTCGCCTCGCGGTCGCCAATCGCGGCAACGAAGCCGTCAAAAACCTCGCGCGACAACAGGTTCTTCAGCGTTTTGCGGTCGCCATCGGCATAGGCCATGACGATCATCTCATAAGCCATCTTGGCGCCGTCGACGAAGACTTTGGGGTCGAAGGAGGGATCATTATCCTTGATCGCGCGCAGGCCCTTGTTGAGGTCGGTGTCGGGCTTGGCGAAGGCATCGATGGCCGCATAGGTCTCGGCAGCCGTCTCGCCCGGCATGCGCTTGCGCGGCAGCGAAACCACATTTTCGGGCTTCTGGGTCGCGTCCTTCTCGGTGCGGCTGGCCGTGTACGGATCGAAGGGCGGGCGCTCGCTGCCCGTGCGGCGGCCAAGCACGTTGCGCAGCTGGAAAAAGATCACCACCGCCGCAATCAGAAAGAAAATGGTGCCGAAGTCGAAGAATCCCATATCTTTCGCCAATCAATCCCTGACCTGGCCGGGACCGCCAGCCAATCCGGGCTGCGGTCGCATGGCGTTAAACATGCAAAGCATATAGAACGCATGGCGCAATCATTCAAATCAAAGGCAGGCATACCTATCTAACGGCCTCAGTGCCAGCGGCGATTATGCGCCGCCCGGCAAACATGGAAACGATCGGTCAAGATTTGCGCATTTCCTTCCTTCCTCTGTTCCTGCTTGCGCTGCCGCTGCTGGAAATCGCCGGTTTCGTCATTGTCGGCCGCGAGGTCGGGGCGCTCGCCACGGTCGGCCTGGTGCTGGCTTCAAGCATTGCCGGCGTGCTTCTGCTCCGGCACCAGGGTTTTGGTGTCATGGCGCGGGTCCGCGCCGAGATGGCCGGCGGCGGCGACCCCAGCCGCCAGCTCGCGCATGGCGCCATGATCGTGGTCGCCGCCATCCTGTTGATCATCCCCGGCTTCATTACCGATATTATCGGCCTGCTGCTGTTCCTGCCGCCGGTGCGCGACCTTGCCTGGCGCAGGCTCAAGGGCCGCATCGTCGTCGCGACCGATTTCACCGCCGGCGGTTTTCGCCGCAGGTCGCGCGACAAGGTCATCGACCTCGACGACGGCGACTATTCGCGCGAGGACGATTTCAAGCGCGGTCCCGACCATAACTCGCCGTGGCGCCGCCTGAAGGACGACTGAACGTCACCTTGCCAACGACTGACTATTGACCCCTTCCGGCCTGAAGGCGGCAAACCTTGTCTTGTCTTGCCGACCATGCTAGCCAACGCCCGATTTCAATTCGGTCAGCGCTGCTGTCCAGGCAAAAGGAACAAGGCTCATGGCCAGCAAAGATGACGCGCCGGTCGGCGCCGCCAACGGCAACGGCGAAACGGCGCAGCCGTCGCTCAACGTGCTTGCCCAGTATGTGAAGGACCTGTCCTTCGAAAGCCCCGGCGCGCCGAACTCGCTGCGCGGCCGCGACAAGGCCCCAGGCATTGCGATCAACGTCAATGTCAATGCCAACCCGCTCTCCGACAAGCAGTTCGACGTCAATCTGACCTTGAACGCTAAGGCGTCCTTCGACCAGGAAGTGCTGTTCAATGTCGAACTGGTCTATGGCGGCGTCTTCGCCATCGCCGGCTTCCCGCAGGAGCACATGCTGCCGATCCTGTTCATCGAATGCCCGCGGCTTTTGTTCCCGTTCGCCCGCCAGATCATCGCCGAAGCCACCCGCAATGGCGGCTTCCCGCCCCTGATGCTCGACCCGATCGATTTCGCCCAGATGTTCCAGCAGAAGCTGGCCGAGGACCAGGCGGCATCCAAGGTCAAGGTGAGCTGAACGCAAGCGTCGCGCGCATGAATTGAAAGTCCGGCTTCGTGCCGGGTTTTGTATACTGAGATGCTGGCGGGACAGCACCCCCCTCTGCCTTGCCAGGCATCTCCCCCTCAAGGGGGGAGATTGGCCGTCATCGCGACCTTCGCCAACTTTAGAGGTTGCAGGAATGGGCTGGAGCGGCGAAGCTGCTGATCTCCCCCCTTGAGGGGGAGATGGCCGGCAGGCCAGAGAGGGGTGTGACGGAACGCTACCTCCGCGATCCGTTCACCCCGCCGCCACCTTCAGCCACAGCGCCTTTTCACCGAGCGTCGCCACCAGCCCCGCATGCGCCGCTCGCTCGCCTTCAGTCAGGCGCGGCGGCAGGGCGATTGGCCTGGCGGCGATCGAGATGTCGATGTCGGCAACGTCGCCATTGCTGTTGAGCTGCACCACGACCGCGTCGAGGACAAGTGCGGCCTGCTTTCCGCCGATGAGTTCGATGTAGACTTCGGCCAGGAGCTCGGAATCGAGCAGCGCGCCGTGCTTGGTGCGGTGGCCGTTGTCGATGCCGTAGCGGCGGCAGAGCGCGTCGAGCGAATTGGGGCCCATCGGATGCTTGCGCCGCGCCAGCGCCAGCGTGTCAACGACGCGCCCGGTGTCTATGGCCGGCTGGCCGAGCCGCCCGAATTCCGTGTTGAGGAAGCCGATGTCGAAATTGGCGTTGTGGGCGACGAGCTTGGCGCCGTCGGTGAAGGCGAGCCATTCCTCGGCGATTTCGGCAAAGGTCGGCTTGCCGACGAGGTCGGCGGCGCTGATGCCGTGCACGGCTTGCGCCTCGACATGGACGGCGCGCCCCTGCGGATTGATGAATTTGTGGAAGGTGCGGCCGGTCGGGAAGCGGTTCACCAGCTCGACGCCACCAAGCTCGATGATGCGGTCGTCGCGCATGTCGAGTCCGGTGGTTTCGGTATCGAAAATGATCTCACGCATAGAATCAACCCACTCCTGGAGGAGTAGAATCATGGAGCGGAACAAAATGGCAATGAGTAATGCCGACAGCCTGCCGTCAGGAGCCTGATGGGCGCGACTTATCCCCCAGGAGTTAGCAGGCGAGCTCAGCGTCCTGAGAGCTCGGCAATGATCGCGCCCACCGCGGCGCGGGCGGCGTCCATGCCTTCACCGGTGTCGATCACGAAATCGGCCTGCCGGCGTTTTTCGGCATCGGGCACCTGCTTGGCCAGGATGGCCGCCAGCTTTTCCTCACTCATGTCAGGACGCGCCAGCACGCGGGCGCGCTGGATATCGGCCGGCGCGGTGACGACGACGACCTTGTCGACACGGGTGCGGCCGCCGGTTTCGAACAGCAGCGGAATGTCGAGCACGACGAGCGGCGCGCCGGCGGCGCGGTGCCTTGCCAGAAAGGCATCGGCATCGGCCCGCACCAGCGGATGGACGATCGCCTCCAATGTCTTCAGCGCAGCAGCGTTGCCGAGCACGCGGCGCGCCAACTCGGTGCGGTCGACCGAACCGGCAATCACGGTGCCGGGAAAGGCCGCCTCGACGAGAGGTGCTGCCTTGCCGGCATAGAGGCGATGCACGGTCTCGTCGGAGTCATGCACCGGCACGCCGGCGTCGACGAACATTTTCGCCGTCGTCGACTTGCCCATGCCGATCGATCCGGTGAGGCCGAGCACGGTCATCATTTGGCGCCCATCATTTGCGACCCATCATTTGGCGAGGATGTCGGCGACGATCATCTGTCGCAACTCAGGCGTGACCTGCGGCATCTTGCCGAACCAGCGTTCGAAACCGGGCACAGCCTGGTGCAACAGCATGCCGAGCCCGTCGACCGTCTTCAAATTTCTCGCGCGGGCAGCGGCAAGCAGCGGTGTTTCCAGCGGCACATAGACGATGTCTGCGACAATGGCGTGAGCTGGCAGGCCGGCCGGATCGGCGGCCAGCGTCGCATCGCCATGCATGCCAAGTGCCGTCGTGTTGATCAGCAAGCCGGCATCGCCAAGCAAGTCGCCGACCGCGCCATGCGCCGAGACGCCGGCCCCGAAGCGGTCGGCGAGTTCTTGCGCCCGCGCCAATGTGCGGTTGACGATGCGGATATCTTTGATGCCGCGCACTTTAAGCGCGTGGATGACCGCGCGCGACGCGCCACCGGCGCCGAGCACCACGGCCGGAGCGTTTCTCTCCCAGCCCCGGGCATGCTCGTCGAGATTGCCGGCAAAGCCGATCCAGTCCGAATTGCCGCCCCACAGCACGCCGTCGTCCAGCCACAGCATGTTGACCGCGCCGATCATCTCCGCCGCCTCGTCGCGGCGCTCGACCCGGGCGAAGGCGACTTCCTTGTGTGGAATGGTGACGTTGCCGCCCTGATAGCCATTGGCCTGGAGGGAAGAGAGGAACTCGGGAAAATCGGCCGGCGCGACATCGATCGCATGATAGCTGCCGTCGATGCCGTATGTGTTCAGCCAATAGCCGTGGATCTTCGGCGAGCGCGAATGCGCGATCGGATGGCCGGTGACGAAAGCTTTTTTCTCAACCATCGATGGCTCCGAGCGCACGCAATTCCGCCAGCACCGGTAACAGCGGCAGGCCGACAATGGTGAAATAATCCCCTTCGATCTTTTCGAACAGCTGGATGCCTTCGCCCTCGATCTGGTAGGCGCCGACGCTCGACAACGCCTTGGCGCCGACGCGGGCCAGGTGCCGGCCGACGAAGGCCGGATCGAGCTTGCGCATGGTAAGGCTGGCGATGCCGACATGGCGCCACAGCACCTTGCCGTTGCGGCAGAGCACGGCGGCGCTGTTCAGCTGATGCGTCTTGCCTGACAGCGCCAACAGATGGCGGCGGGCGCCTTCCATGTCGGCCGGCTTGTGGAACACTTCATCTCCCAGTGACAAAGTCTGGTCGCAGCCGAGCACCAAGGCGCCCGATCTGCGTTCGCTGACCTCGGTCGCCTTGGCTTCGGCGAGTATCAGGGCGACATCTTCCGGCGACACACCGCTGTCCTGCAACGGCGCCTCGAGCGCACGCTCGTCGACATCGGCAGGCACCGCTTCGATGCCGAGCCTGGCATTGATGAGCATTGCTTTGCGGAACGGGCTGCCGGAGGCGAGGATGATTTTTTCGGTCATGGGTTCTGGGCCTGGTCGATAGTGGTTGATTGGGGCAGGAGGTCGCGTTGCCATCCCATCATCTATTCTTCCCCCGCAGGGCAACAATGGCTGCCGCGGTCTCTTCGATCGAGCGGCGGCTGACGTCTATCATCGGCCAATTGTGGCGGGTGCAGATCTGGCGGGCATAGGCGAGCTCTTCGGCGATCGAGGCACGGTCGACATAGTCGGTCGCTTCGTAGGTGCTGCTGTTGCCGAGCACGCGGTTCTGCCGGACATGCGAGATGCGTTCGGCGGTGGCGATCAGCCCGACGATCAGCGGCTTGGTGGCAGCGACCAGGCTTTCGGGCACCGGCACGCCGAGCACGATCGGGATGTTGGCGGTCTTGATGCCGCGGTTGGCGAGATAGATGCTGGTCGGCGTCTTCGATGTCCTGGAAATGCCGATCAGCACCACATCCGCGTCGTCCATATTGAGCGGCAGCTGGCCGTCATCATGCTCCATGGTGAAATTGAGTGCGTCGATACGGTGGAAATAATCGGCGTCGAGCACATGCTGGGCGCCGACGCGGCGGCCGGCCGGCGTGCCAAGATAGGACTGGAAGACGGTGAGGACCGGCTCCAGCACCGAAACACAGGGCAGCCCCATGGTGGCGCAGCGCTCGTCAATGCCGCGCGCCAGCTTCTGGTCGACGACGGTGTAGAGGATGATGCCCGGTTCCTCCTCTATGTCCTCGAAGACTTTCGCCACCTGCTTTTCGGTGCGGATGAGCGGATAGATATGCTCGATGGCTCGCGCATCCTTATATTGCGCCGAGGCGGCTCGGCCGGCCGCCAGCAGCGTCTCGCCGGTGGCGTCGGAAATCAGGTGCAGATGAAAGAAGCTCTGGGGTTTGTTCACAGGGGGCGCCTCAGGCTGTGGGCTTGTGTGGATAAATAGGGACCGCAAAGGCGACCGGCTGGAGGCGACTGTATCAGAAGGCCAGTTGTCCACAATTCGATGCGCTGTCAGCTCCACGGTGCGGCTGGGGACAAATCTGGGGACGGGCGTTTTTGCCAGCGCTTCATCCACAGAGGCGGTTTTTCAGCGGCTACGTCAAACCATTGACTCCAGTGATGGAATCCTGGTCATCCACACTCTTTGCCAATCCGGCGGTAGAAACACGCGACAAAATGCTGGCTGGCCTTTTCCAGGGCAAAGCGGGACAGGTGACAACCACCGATACCAACAGACTCTTAGAATCAGAAGATTCTAGAAATAGACTATTTAATTTTAGAGAAGGCAGGGAAGAGAGCGCTCAATGCCCGAGAACCGCATCGTGCTGGACGTGCTGAGAGGCGAGGCAGTGTTTCCGCCGCCGCTCTGGATGATGCGCCAGGCCGGGCGCTATCTGCCGGAGTACCGCGAGACCAGAAAGCGCGCCGGGTCCTTTCTCGATCTTTGCTACAATCCTGATCTGGCCGTCGAGGTGACGCTGCAGCCGATCGAGCGCTTCGGCTTCGATGCCTCGATCCTGTTCTCGGACATTCTGGTCGTGCCGCATGCGCTTGGGCGCGATGTCCGCTTCGAGGAGGGCCGCGGGCCGCTGCTGACGCCAATCACTGCAGCTCAGATTTCGGCTCTCAACGGCGAAACGTTTCACGTGAATCTCGAACCCGTCTACGAGACGGTTCGCCGGCTGCGTGCAAGATTGCCTGACGAGACCACGCTGATCGGCTTCTGCGGCGCGCCGTGGACGGTGGCGACCTACATGATCGCTGGCCACGGCACACCCGACCAAGCGCCGGCGCGGCTGTTTGCCTATCGCAAACCGACGGCCTTCAAGCATCTCCTGAAAGTGCTCGCCGACCACTCCGCGGCCTATTTGATCCGCCAGATCGAAGCCGGTGCCGACGTGGTGCAGATTTTCGATTCGTGGTCCGGCGTGCTTGATGATGCGTCTTTCGATCAGTTCTGCGTGCAGCCGGTGGCGGAGATCGTCAGGCAGGTTCGTGCGGTTCATCCCGATGTTCCGATCATAGGTTTTCCCAAGGGCGCCGGCGCCCGCTACGAGACCTATCGTGAGAAGACCGGTGTCACGGGGCTGGGGATCGACTGGACCGTACCCCTGGCGGCGGCGAACGAACTGCAGCGCTCGGGTGCGGTCCAGGGCAACCTCGATCCCTTGCGGCTCGTGGCCGGCGGCAAAGCCCTGTCGGACGGCGTCGATGCGATCCTCAAGGCGCTGGGCGACGGACCGCTGATCTTCAATCTCGGCCATGGCATTACGCCGGAGACGCCGGTGGCGCATGTCGAGGCGATGGTGAAGCAGGTGCGGAGCGCGACACGCTGATGGCTCAATCGGAAAATACGGGCGGCAACAGCACTCGTGGGGCGATGATGCGCATGACCATCGGCATCGGAGTGCTGGTTGTTCTCACCGCACTTTTGTTTTTCTTTGCGCCTGAGGGTTTCTATCCCTGGGCGAAGGCAATCCATATCCTGGCCGTCATCTCCTGGATGGCCGGCATGCTCTATCTGCCGCGATTGCTGGTCTACCACGCCGACGCAGAGAAGGGGTCCGTCCAATCGGAGACCTTCAAGGTGATGGAGCGGCGTCTGCTGCGCGGCATCATCAATCCGGCGATGATCGTCACCTGGGTGTTCGGGCTTTGGCTTGCCTGGAAAGTGTTTGGCTTTCACGGCGGCTGGCTGCACGCCAAGATAGGCTTGGTGCTGTTGCTGTCGGGCGTGCATGGCTATCTGGCCGGTGCTGTCAGGAAATTCGCCGAGGACCGCAATGAAAAACCGGCGCGGCACTGGCGAATCGTCAACGAGATCCCCACATTGCTGATGATCGCCATCGTCATCCTGGTTGTCGTCAAGCCGTTCTAGGCCCATTTCGGTCGACAAAACGCAGCTTGCTCTTTCCCCCGACCGACGATAAAAGACGGGTCTTCCTTCCCGTCATGCGCCGCCCTTGATTGCTTTCGGCCGCGCCCGGCATTTATCGCATCCAGCCGATATATTTTCCCCAAAGCAGATTCAGAGTCCGTCTATGCAAGAAATGAAACTCGCAGAGTTCAAGAACAAGAAGCCGCCAGAGCTGATCGCCTATGCCGAATCGCTCGAAGTGGAAAACGCCAGCGTCATGCGCAAGCAGGAACTGATGTTTGCCATCCTGAAGAAACTGGCCGCCCAGGACGTCGAGATCATCGGCGATGGTGTGGTCGAGTTGTTGCAGGACGGTTTCGGCTTCCTGCGCTCAGCCAACGCCAATTATCTGCCGGGTCCCGACGATATCTACATCTCGCCCTCGCAGATCCGCCGCTTCTCCTTGAAGACCGGCGATACCGTCGAAGGGCCGATCCGCAGCCCAAAAGAGGGCGAGCGCTATTTCGCCCTTCTCAAGGTCAACACGATCAATTTCGACGATCCCGAAAAGATCCGTCACAAGATCCATTTCGACAATCTGACGCCGCTCTATCCGACCAAGCGGCTGAAGATGGAGATCGACAATCCGACCGGCAAGGACATCTCGTCGCGGGTGATCGACCTGGTGGCGCCGATCGGCAAGGGACAGCGCGCGCTCATCAACGCGCAGCCGCGTACCGGTAAAACGGTGCTGATGCAGAATATCGCCCACTCGATCACGGCCAATCATCCGGAATGCTATCTGATCGTACTTCTGATCGACGAACGGCCAGAAGAAGTGACCGACATGCAGCGTTCGGTGAAGGGCGAGGTTGTGTCCTCGACCTTTGACGAACCGGCGGTGCGCCACGTCCAGGTCGCCGAAATGGTCATCGAAAAGGCCAAGCGCCTGGTCGAGCATGGCCGCGACGTCGTTATTCTGCTCGATTCGATCACCCGCCTCGGCCGTGCCTACAACACCGTTGTGCCGTCCTCCGGCAAGGTGCTGACCGGCGGTGTCGACGCCAACGCGCTGCAGCGGCCGAAGCGCTTCTTCGGCGCGGCCCGCAACATCGAGGAAGGCGGCTCGTTGACCATCATCGCCACCGCGCTGATCGACACCGGCAGCCGCATGGACGAAGTCATCTTCGAAGAGTTCAAGGGCACCGGCAACTGCGAAATCCAGCTCGACCGCAAGGTCGCCGACAAGCGCATCTACCCGGCCATGGACATTTTGAAGTCCGGCACCCGCAAGGAGGACCTGCTGGTCTCCAAGCAGGATCTGCAGAAGATCTTCGTCCTGCGCCGCATCCTGGCGCCGATGGGAACCACCGACGCGATCGAGTTCCTGATAGACAAGCTGAAGCAGACCAAGACCAACGCCGATTTCTTCGATTCAATGAACACGTAAGCAGTTTCACCGGATCATCGGTCATGCATGAAACCCCGTTCCGGGAAACCGGGACGGGGTTTTTCATTGCGGGGGCAAACAGGTCGCATTTCCGACAGGGCGTGGCCTTGGGCGGCAATTTCCATCGCCGTCGTCATGCGAGTAATCCCGTCTCGAAGATCGGAGGCCGCATGAAGAAAACAATCCCGACCCTGATCGGCTTCTCGGCCATTCTGACATGGTCGTTCCTGGCGCTGCTTTCGACTGCGGCTGGACCGATTCCGCCCTTTCAGCTGGCGGCGATGACGTTTCTGCTTGGCGGGTTGGCCGGCGCGTCGAGCTGGCTTGTCCGTCCGGCGGCGACCAAGTCGCTGCGCCAGCCGTGGCAGGTCTGGGCGCTCGGCACAGCGGGGCTGTGCATCTATCACTGCGCCTATTTCTTCGCCATCCAGTCGGCGCCGCCGGTCGAGGTCAGCCTGATCGCCTATCTCTGGCCGTTGCTGATCGTCGTCTTTGCCGCCTTCCTGCCTGGAGAAAAGCTTAGGGCCCATCACGTCGCCGGCGTCGTGCTCGGCCTTGCCGGCGCCATTGTGGTGATCACCAAGGGCGGCACGATCGGACTGGCCAATGGTGTGATGAAGGGGCATGTCATCGCGCTGTTCTGCGCTTTCATCTGGGCCGGCTATTCGGTTTTATCGCGCCGCTTTGGCAAGGTGCCGACCGATGTCGTCGCCGGTTACTGCTTCATCACGGCTGCGGTCGCCTTGGTGCTGCACCTGACGCTTGAGGCTACCGTCTGGCCACAGACGGCGACGCAGTGGAGCGCCATCGTCATCTTGGGCGTAATACCGCTAGGCGCCGGCTTTTACGCCTGGGACTATGGCTGCAAGCACGGCGACATCATGATCCTCGGCGCCCTCTCCTACGCGGCGCCCCTCTTCTCGGTCATCGTGCTTCTGCTGGCAGGCTTTGGTGTGTTTCACTGGTCGGTGGCTGTTGCTTGCATCCTGATCACGGTCGGAGCGGTGGTCGCGGCCAAGGATTTGCTGTTCGCGCCGCGGCCGCTAGCCATTGATGTGACGCGGCTTCCTTCGGCCTTGGACGGAAACACGGGTTGAGCTACCGGCGTCGCAGCAGCGGCTCGGTTCCTACGGATCCGGCCCCACGGGCAGGATAGCCGGTACATAGCTCCGGTCTGCCGGTCTGCGGCCGGATGCCACTGGCCAATGTTAAGTCGATTCGCATCCGTTCCGATCGCGGAGACGATCGACGTGACGCGGGTCGGGATTTCCGATTCGCAACCGGAACGAGGCTTGCCTCATGAGGAGGTGGGCTCCAGCTTCACGGTTCCGGGCCAGGAACAGGCATTACGATGCCGGCCTGCCGTAGGGCTTGCTGGCCCGCCCAGAACTGCTTGGCGTCGGGATTAGGACCCGCCTGCTCGCACATGGATGACGAGGCGGCTATACAGATTTGGTAATGTCCGGCCGCTCCTCGCGATCGACCTTGATATTGACGAACAGCCGGTTCATGACGGCCGCGACACTGTGGGATTGTCGACCGGACAGCTAGGCGACCGGTGAGAAGGGCAAATGATTTCAGGCGATTCGATCGTTGCGCTTTCCAGCGGGCGCCTGCCCGCCGGCATCGCTGTCATCCGCATTTCCGGACCGAAGACTCGATTCGTCGTCGAAACGGTTGCCGGTGGTAAGGTCAAGGACCGGGTTGCAACCCTGCGCAAGCTCCGAACGGTGGACGGTTCGCTTATCGACAACGGCCTGGTGCTGTTTTTTCCTGGGCCGAACAGTTTTATCGGCGAGGATGTCGCCGAGTTCCACGTCCATGGCAGCCGCGCCGTCGCCAGCAAGATGCTGGAGATCATTGCCGGGTTTGACGGCGTGCGTCATGCGGAACCTGGTGAATTTACGCGCCGGGCTCTTCTCAACGGCAAGCTGGATCTGGTCGAGACGGAGGCGTTGGCCGATCTGGTCAACGCCGAAACCGAAGCGCAGCGGCGCTTTGCCGTGCAGAATGCCGAAGGAGTGCAAAGCGAACTCTATCTTGGCTGGCGCCGTTGGCTGATCCATGCACGGGCGATGATCGAGGCGGAAATCGACTTCGCCGACGAAGACGACGTGCCCGGTTCGGTTTCGGACACGGTTTGGTCCGATGTGCGCGCAATGGTGGGCGAGATCGGCCGGCATGTCGATGGCTTCCATGCCGCCGAGATCATCCGTGACGGGTTTGAGGTTGTCATCCTCGGTGCACCGAACGCCGGAAAATCTAGCCTTTTCAATGCGCTGGCCAGGCGTGAGGCGGCGATTGTTACCGACGAACCCGGCACGACGCGGGATTTGCTCGAAGTGGTGCTGGATCTCCACGGAGTGCGGGTCAGGGTAACCGACACCGCGGGCCTGCGCGAGGCGCCCGGCAAGATCGAAGCGATCGGTATCGAAAAGGCGCGGGCCAAGGCGCACACGGCTGACCTAGTGCTGTTGCTGGAAGATCTGGCGGACCCGACTGCGATCGGCAACATGCCTGTCGACGCCCCGGCCTTGAGAATCGGCACCAAGGTCGATCTCTTGAAAGGTTCGCCGCGATTGGAGGCCTATGATGCGTTGATCTCGACGGTGGACGGCACTGGTTTGGCTGAACTCCTGGCCGAGATCGGCAGGCGCGCCGCGGCTGCTATCGGCGATGCCGGTGACATCCTGCCGTCTCGGTTGCGGCATGTGGAGCTGCTCAATGAGACCAGGCACTTTCTGATCTCGGCTTTGTCCGGGCAAGAGCGCGGCCAGGAGCTACGGGCAGAGGAGCTGCGTCTTGCGGCGGACCGGCTTGGCCGGATTGTCGGCGCGGTGGATGTCGAGGACCTGCTGGACGTGATCTTTTCGCAGTTTTGCATTGGCAAGTGACTCACGTGAAACATGACGGGGCGCTGGTATGAGTGACTCACGTGAGACATAGGGGGGCCGCCAAGTGCGTTTCACGTGAAACGAGACGGTTGGCAAAAGGGCAAGTGGCCGAAAGCCTGCACCGCCCCTCATTGTCCCCGTTCATGGGGAGAAGATGCCGGAAGGTAGATAAGGGGCAGCGCCAAACGAGGCTTCGCTGCTCCCATGACTCACGTGAAACACCTCTGCGACTTTCAGCACTCCGGTCCACGTGAACGAATCAACCTGCAATCCTTGACAGCGTCCTCTCGTGGGGACATGTGTCGGGAAACTCTGAATCTGGAAGGGACAATGATCGATCACTATGATGTGGTTGTGGTGGGCGGCGGCCATGCCGGGTGCGAGGCTGCGAGCGCTGCCGCGCGCGCCGGCGCCAAGACCGCGCTGGTCACGCTGCGCTTTGACACGATCGGTGTCATGTCCTGCAATCCGGCGATCGGCGGCCTCGGGAAGGGCCATCTGGTGCGTGAGATCGACGCCATGGACGGGCTGATGGGCCGCATCGCCGATGCTGCCGGTATCCAATTCCGCCTGCTCAATCGCCGCAAAGGCCCTGCCGTGCGCGGGCCGCGCACGCAGGCCGACCGCAAGCTGTATCGGCTGGCTATGCAGGAAGCGATTCGGCAACACAACGGTCTCGACGTCGTCGAAGGCGAGGTACTGGACTTCGACATCGTGGATGGACGCATCGCCGCTGTGCTCCTGGCCGACGGGCGCCGGTTGGCTTGCGGCGCCGTGGTGCTGACCACCGGCACCTTTCTTCGCGGTCTTATTCACATTGGCGACAGGAAGATTGTCGCCGGGCGGATGAACGAGCAGGCGAGCCTTGGCCTGTCGGCGACGATGAGCCGCGCCGGTTTCGCGCTTGGACGGCTGAAGACCGGCACGCCGCCGCGGCTCGATGGCCGCACCATCGACTGGGCGTCGCTGGAAAGCCAGGCGGCCGACGAACATCCAGTGCCGTTCTCGCTGCTCACCGACACAATCAAGAATCCGCAAATCCATTGCGGCATCACGCGTACGACGCCGGCGACGCACGAGTTGATCCGCGCCAATCTCGACCGCTCCGCCATGTATTCCGGCTCGATCGAAGGCGTAGGTCCACGTTACTGCCCGTCGATCGAAGACAAGATCGTCAAGTTCGGCGATCGAGAAGGTCATCAGATATTCCTGGAGCCGGAAGGGCTGGACGATGACACCGTCTACCCCAATGGCATCTCGACCTCCCTGCCCGAAGACGTTCAACTCGACATTCTGAAGACGATCCCGGGCCTGGAACGCGCGACCATGCTGCAGCCCGGCTACGCCATCGAATATGACCACGTCGATCCGCGCGAGCTCGAGCCGACGCTTGAGGCCAAACGTATTGCGGGGCTTTTCCTAGCCGGTCAGATCAACGGCACCACCGGTTATGAAGAAGCCGGAGCGCAGGGCCTGCTCGCCGGGCTCAACGCCGCGCGCAAGGCGGCGGCCGACGACCAAATCGTGCTCAGCCGCACCGAAGCCTATATCGGTGTGATGGTCGACGACCTCACCAGCCGCGGCATTGCCGAGCCCTACCGCATGTTCACTTCGCGGGCGGAGTTTCGCTTATCGCTGCGCGCCGACAATGCCGATGAAAGGCTTACGCCTCTGGCAAATCGGCTTGGTATCGTGTCGCCGGAGCGGACGCAGCGGTTCAATCAAGTCACACAGGATCTTGATAGGGCGCGCGAACTCGCAGTTGCGACGACGATGACGCCCAACGAAGCGGCGCGGCACGGGCTGGAGATCAACAGGGACGGCGTGCGCCGCTCCGCTTATGAATTGCTCGCTCATCCCGGCGTCGATATAGCCTGGCTGGCCCGTGTTGCGCCGGCCTTTGGCGCAATCGACGTCAAAACCGCTGAGCGGCTCGAAACGGAAGCGAAATATTCGGTTTACCTTGATCGCCAGCAGGCGGATGTCGGACAGATCCGCCGCGAGGAAAGCCGGTTGATCCCGCCGTCGGTGGATTTCGCCGATGTTCCCGGCCTGTCCAACGAGCTGAAGCAGAAGATGCTAACGCGTCAGCCGCGTTCGATCGCTGACGCGCAGCGTATGGAAGGCATGACGCCGGCGGCGCTGGCAATCATCGTCGCGCACGTCCGCAACGCTGAATCGGCCGCGCAAAGGGCCGTTGCGTGAGCGCTGCCTCATGGGCGAGCCTGCAACAGGCCGCGGGACCGGTTTCACGTGAAACATTCGATCGGTTGGTGACGTTCGAACAGTTGTTCCTGAAATGGAACCGCAGCATCAATCTGGCCGCGCCGTCGACGCTGGACGATGTCTGGGGCCGCCATATTCTGGACAGCGCGCAGCTGGCCCGAATCGCCCCGCAGGCCAAACGCTGGGCCGATCTTGGTTCGGGCGGCGGTTTTCCGGGCCTGGTAATGGCCTTCTTGCTGGGCGAGCGCGACGGCGCGTCGATCGATCTGGTCGAGAGCAACCGCAAGAAAGCATCGTTTTTGCAGGCGGTCATTGGCCAGTTCGGTTTGCCGGCACGGGTCGTCGCCCGGCGCATCGACGACAGCTATGCGCTTGTTTCCGCACCGGAAATCATCACGGCGCGGGCGCTTGCCGCGCTGCCGGCGCTGCTCGATCTGTCGGCGCCGTGGCTGACCAAGGGATCGCGGGCGCTGTTCCACAAAGGCCGGGATTACCGCTCCGAGGTGGAAGAAAGCACTCACCGCTGGGCTTTCGATCTGGTAGAACATCCGAGCATGACCGACGCCCATGGCGTCATCCTCGAAGTGACCGATCTGCAGACTGCGTAAGCTCTCCTTCGCAACCTTGGCGACGCAATGAATACCTGGCCCACATGAATACCTGGCACAGACCCATGAAAACCGGACCTCGCATCATCACCGTCGCCAACCAGAAGGGCGGCGTCGGCAAGACAACCACCGCCATCAATCTGGCCACGGCGCTGGCCGCGATCGGCGAAAAGGTGCTGATCGTCGATCTCGACCCGCAAGGCAATGCCTCGACGGGTCTCGGTATCGACCGCAAGGACCGCACCGTCTCCTCCTACGATGTGCTGACCGGCGAACTGGGCCTGGAAGAGGCGGCCATTCCAACGGCGGTGCCCGGCCTGTCGATCGTGCCGTCGACGCTCGATCTGCTCGGCATCGAGATGGAAATCGCCTCGGCGCCGGATCGCGTGCTCAAGCTGCGCAACGCGCTGCGCGCCGCCACCGAGCGCGGTGCGCCGTTCGGCTATGTGCTGATCGACTGCCCGCCCTCGCTCAACCTTTTGACTTTGAATTCAATGGCGGCAGCCGATTCTGTTCTTGTGCCGCTGCAGTGCGAGTTCTTCGCGCTGGAAGGGCTAAGCCAACTCCTGGAAACGGTGGAGCAGGTGCGCCGTTCGATCAATCCGGACCTGATCATCCAGGGCATCGTGCTGACCATGTATGACGGCCGCAACAACCTCGCCAACCAGGTGGTTCAGGACGTGCGGGCACATATGGGCGACAAGGTCTACGAGACCATCATTCCTAGGAATGTGCGAGTGTCCGAGGCGCCCTCCTATGGCAAGCCGGCGATCCTCTATGACCTGAAATGCTCCGGCAGCCAAGCCTATCTGCAATTGGCATCCGAAGTGATCCGCCGCGAGCGAAAATTGCGCGCTGCATGATTAGGCAGGCTCGATAAACAAAGCGATCCGGCACCGAAACGATGAATTTGGAATTGAGATGAGCGACGACCTTTCGAGAAAGAGACTGGGCCGCGGACTGGCGGCGCTGATCGGCGAGATCGATCGCCCGGCAGCGACCGAAAAGCCGGGCTTGAATGCCGACGGCAAGGTGCCGATAGAGTTTCTGAGCCCGAACCCGAAAAACCCGCGCCGGCATTTCGGCGACGCCGATCTGACGGATCTCGCGCAATCGATCCGCGAACATGGCGTCGTGCAGCCGGTAGTGGCGCGGCCTTCGCCGACGCAGGCCGGGCGCTACGAGATCATCGCCGGCGAGCGCCGCTGGCGGGCGGCGCAGCGCGCCGGGCTGACCGAGATCCCGATCATCGTGCGCGACGTCAACGACCGCACAGCGCTGGAACTGGCGATCATAGAAAACGTCCAGCGCACCGATCTCAACCCGGTCGAGGAGGCGCTCGGCTACCAGCAGTTGATCGACGACCACGGCTACACACAGGCCGACCTCGGCAATGTCATCGGCAAGAGCCGCAGCCACGTCGCCAACACGCTCAGGCTGTTGAAGCTGCCCGACGTAATCCGCGACATGCTGGTCGACGGCGTGCTGTCGGCCGGCCATGCCCGGACGCTGGTGACGGCGCAGGATCCCGCCGGGCTAGCCAAGCAGATCGTCGAAGAAGGGCTTTCGGTGCGCCAGGCCGAGGCGCTGGCGCAGATGCCGGCGGGCGGCACGCCGCCCAAGGCAAAACCAGCACACGGCGCATCGGGCAAGGATGCCGACACGCTGGCGCTGGAAAGGCTGATGACCAACACGATCGGCATGATCGTGACCATCGAGCACAAGGGCAAAGGCGGCGCGATCCGCGTGGACTACCGCAGTCTGGAGCAGCTCGACGAGCTATGCCGGCGGTTGAAGGATGAGCGGTAGAGGGTTGGGGCTGCGCCATATTTAGCCGGCGAATGAAGTTCTGGCTTAGGATGAAGAAAGGGCTTGGCGGTTGCCGGCCCTTCTTTTTATTGGCGATTGCCGAAGGGATCGAACTGCTGATCTCCCCCCTTGAGGGGGAGATGGCCGGCAGGCCAGAAGGGTCGTCTCCCATCAAGCGCCGACCTCGTTTGTCGTTGCGAAAGGCGCCAGCGCTCCACGCGCCGCGACCCCCTCTGTCGCCTTTGGCGACATCTCCCCCTCAAGGGAGGAGATCACCGCTGCGCCAGCCTCGCGCTCTCCACCGCAATGGCGAGCAGCGCCTGCCGCGCCAGCGCTTCCGACAAATCCGGCCTGCGCCTGGTCTGCAGCACGGCAGATTGCAGCCGGTTCAGCGCGCGGCTGAGCGCCTCGACGTTCCAGCGCTCCAGCGCCTTCTCCACCAGCTTGCGCCGCGAGAAAAACACCGGCGGACGGGCGCCGGCCACTGCCGAGGCGGCGTTGCGGCCGGCGGTGTCCATCTGGCCGCGCATGACCTGAAGCTGCTGCAGCTGCCGCATCGCCGAGGACAGTACCAGGAAAGGAAGGCCGCCGGACAGGCAGTGGCGGGTGAAGGCGGTGTCGAAGTCACCGATCCTGCCCTCCAGCACAGCATCGACCGCGTCGTCGAAGGAGGCGCCGGAGACGTCGCCGGACATCGCTCTTACGTCGTCGAGGCTGATGTCCTTCTGGCCGTGGGCATAAAGCACCAGTTTTTCGATCTCGCCGCGTGAGGCCAACCGGTCGCCGCCGAGATTGCGGCGCAGCGCCTGGCGTGCGTCGAGCGCCATCGACATGCCGGCCTTGCGCAACTCGTCGTCGATGACGCTGTCGATGTCGCGGGCTTCATCGGCGTAGCAAGGCAGCGCCATGGCGGTGTCGGCGGCCTCGACGATCGCGCGCAGTCCGACGCCCTTTTTCAGGTCGCCGGCCTCGATGAGAATGATGGCGTCGCGCGCGGGCTCCGCGGTCAGCGCCTTGACGTCCTCAGCCAGCGGCTTCTGGCCGCTGGCGTTGCGCACCCACAGAAGCCGCCGGTCGGAGAACATCGGCACGGTGCGGGCTTCGTCCAGCAGCCGGCCCTGGTCGCGATCGACCTCCGCGCCGTCGAGCCGTACGACGGAAAACGGATCGTCGAGCGGCAGGCCGGTTTTCGCGGCAAAGGTTTTGGCCCGCTCGGCGACCAAGCCGCGGTCGGGTCCGTAAAGCAGGACGATCGATATGCGCGCGTCAGGCTTCGCCAGCCACGAATCGACCTCGTATCCTTTTTTCTGCGCCATGGAGGGTGGTTAGCATGATGCGGTCGCTGAGTGAACGTTCTCCAAAGCGTTCGAGACCTTGGCGTGTCCAGCCGATAGATGGGTAACACTTTGAACCGGATACATAGGTGACACTTCTCTCCCCCTATGCGTCCGCCGCAGCGCCAAGCGGATTGGTTGGCGCGGCGCTGCGGCGGACAAGCTTCATGTGCCGTGTGTCGATGATGCCGAGCGGGTGGGCATGGAATGAGAGTGTCCATTGTCCGTCTTCGGTCTCCAACGCAGCGACCGGTTCGCCCGCCAGCGCTTGCGAGACATATATGAAGCCGCCATTCCATCGGATCTCGCCATTGTGGCGCACGCGGCGGACCGAGGCCTCGGCCGGATAGACGGGCTCGGGTGGTGTCCTGGGCATGGCGCGCTGTGAGGACCGGTAGTGCTGGGCGGGCGTATCCATGCCCAGCGCCTCATGGGGACGTTCCTCATTGTAGCTGTGGCGGAAGGTCTCGAAGGCCTGGCCCTGTGCCGTTCGGTCGGCTTCCGGTGCCTCGGCCATCGGCAGCATGGTCAGGTGAAAGCGCTCGTGACGTCCGTTCTGCTGTGGCCTGCCGGGTGCGATCCGCTCCAAGGTGATGCCGAGCTTGATGAAGCGCACGACAAGCGGCGTCAGCCCGGTGACGCCGGCCGATGCGAAGGGCGGGCCATTGTCGCTTCTGAAGCGATCCGGCAGGCCATGCTCTTCAAACAGCCGTTCGAACACCGGCCAGGCTTCGCTATCGGCCGTCGACCCCGTCGCTTCGAGCGCCAGAAGATAGCGGCTCGACGCATCCATCACCGTCAAGGGTTCGCAACGCCAGCCGTCGCGGGTCCGGAACCAGCCCTTGTGATCGCCAGTCCACACCGCGTTCGGTTCTTGCGGCTGTGGCCAGGGTCCATTGCCGCAGGCCCGCAGGCGGGGTCGCTTGCGGGCGCGGACAAGCCCATGCCGCGCAAGGATCGCGCCGACCGTCGAGGCTGAAGGCCACATGAACTCGGGAGCCGTGCGACGATCTTCTTTGGACCCCAAAGCGGATGCAGCTCCTTGGCCGCCACAATCCGCTCAACCAGATCCTGAGCTGTCGCCCGGCCATGATTGAGCGGGGCTCGCGGCAGGTCGTGCAAACCCTCAGGCCCAAACGTCCGATAGCGTCCTAGCCATTTGTAGCCGTTCTTGCGTGAGATCCCGTAGGCCGCACAAAGCGCAACCATCGTCTCATCCCCAGAAAGACACTCCACAACAAACCGTAGCCGCTCGTCCATGATGCCAGTCTCTCGCCAAACCATCGCCGGTCCTCCGGCGGACAAGAAAACTGTCACCCATGCTATCGGTCCATTCTGTTACCTATCTATCCGGTTCGGACACGTCTCCCTTCCTCTCCCTCCGGAGGGGGGAGAGGTGGCTCGGCGAAGCCGAGACGGAGTGGGGGAGCCACGTGGCAATCGCCGCGAACGGACAAAGGAAGGGCTATCTCAAGCATTGCCTAGCGCCCAAGGGTCGACCCCCACTCCGTCGAGCTTCGCTCGACACCTCTCCCCCGAACACGGGGAGAGGAAAGCGCCAGTTCGCCGACCTTGATGCGTTCATCTCTCCCGGAGGCCGTGAAGTGACTATCTGCTGGAAATCCTGCAAAACTTTGCGCCTAATTGCGCGCCGCTCCCCAACATCGACAAGAAATTTCGCCGACATATCTGCATCTTGCGGTCGCCTGCCGGCCGTGACGCCGGATGGGTTGCGGCGCCCCATGAATTGGCGCTGTGCCGGGCGCGCGGATGTGCAAATATCGACGCCAGGCAAATGGGAGGACCATGGTCATGACCGATGCTGGGATGTTGCGGTTTCATGTGCCGGAGCCGGAAGTGCGGCCGGGCGGAACGCCCGACTTCTCCAACGTGCCGATCCCCAAGGCCGGCTCGGTGCCGCGACCGGACATCGATGTCGATCCGCGCACCATCCGCGACATGGCGTTTTCGATCATCCGTGTGCTCAACCGCACCGGTGAGGCGGTCGGGCCGTGGGCCGGGCTGCTCACCGACGAGGAGCTGCTCGAGGGGTTGCGCCACATGATGACGCTGCGCAGCTTCGATGCGCGCATGCAGATGGCGCAGCGCCAGGGCAAGACCTCGTTCTACATGCAGCATCTGGGCGAAGAGGCGGTGAGCTGCGCTTTCCGCAAGGCGCTGGCGCCAGGCGACATGAATTTCCCGACCTATCGGCAAGCCGGCCTGCTCATCGCCGACGGCTATCCGATGGTCACGATGATGAACCAGATCTATTCCAACGAGGCCGATCCGCTCAAAGGGCGGCAGCTGCCGATCATGTATTCGTCGAAGGAGCATGGCTTCTTCTCGATCTCCGGCAATCTGGCGACGCAATACATCCAGGCGGTCGGCTGGGCGATGGCTTCCGCTATCAGCAACGATTCGAAAATCGCGGCGGCGTGGATCGGCGACGGCTCGACGGCCGAATCCGATTTCCATTCCGCACTGGTGTTCGCCTCGACCTACAAGGCGCCGGTCATCCTCAACGTCGTCAACAACCAGTGGGCGATCTCGACGTTTCAAGGCATTGCGCGTGGCGGCTCCGGCACCTTTGCCGCGCGCGGCCTCGGCTTCGGCATTCCGGCGCTGCGCGTCGACGGCAATGATTATCTCGCCGTGCATGCCGTGGCCAAATGGGCGGCGGAGCGGGCGCGGCAGAATCTCGGGCCGACGCTGATCGAATATGTCACCTACCGTGCCGGCGCGCATTCGAGCTCGGACGATCCGTCGGCCTATCGGCCGAAGACGGAATCCGACGCCTGGCCGCTCGGCGATCCGGTGATGCGGCTGAAGAACCATCTGATCCAACGCGGCGTCTGGTCGGACGAGCGTCACGCCCAGGCCGAAGCGGAAATCCTCGAGACGGTGATCGCGGCGCAGAAGGAAGCTGAAGGCCACGGCACGCTGCATGCGGGCGGCAAGCCGTCGACGCGCGAGATGTTCGAGGGCGTGTTTGCCGAGATGCCGCCGCATCTCAGGCGCCAGCGCCAGCAGGCGGGAGTCTGACCATGCCGAGACGGACCATGATCGAGGCGATCCGCGACGCCATGGACGTGTCGATGGCGCGCGACGAACGCGTCATCGTCTATGGCGAGGATGTCGGCTTCTTCGGGGGTGTCTTCCGCTGCACGGCAGGCCTGCAAGCGAAGTACGGCAAGAGCCGCTGCTTCGATGCGCCGATCAACGAATCCGGCATTGTCGGCTCCGCCATCGGCATGGCCGCCTATGGGCTGAAACCATGCGTGGAAATTCAGTTTGCCGACTACATGTACCCGGCTTACGACCAGCTGACGCAGGAAGCAGCACGCCTGCGCTACCGCTCGAACGGCGATTTCACCTGCCCGATCGTTGTCCGCATGCCGACCGGCGGCGGCATTTTTGGCGGCCAGACGCACAGCCAGAGCCCGGAAGCGCTGTTCACCCATGTGTCGGGGCTGAAGACGGTGGTGCCGTCCAATCCTCATGATGCCAAGGGGCTGCTGATCGCGGCGATCGAGGATCCCGATCCGGTGATTTTTCTGGAGCCGAAGCGGCTCTATAACGGACCGTTCGATGGCCATCACGACCGACCGGTGACGCCATGGTCGAAGCATGAACTGGGCGAGGTCGCCGACGGCCATTACACGGTGCCGCTCGGCAAGGCGGCGATCCGCCGGGCGGGCTCGGCCGTCACCGTGCTCGCCTACGGCACCATGGTCTATGTCGCGCAGGCGGCCGTGGAAGAAACCGGCATCGATGCCGAGATCATCGATTTGCGGACCCTGCTGCCGCTCGATCTCGACGCGATAGTCGCTTCGGTGAAGAAGACCGGACGCTGCGTCGTCGTGCACGAGGCGACACTGACCTCCGGCTTCGGCGCCGAGCTGTCGGCGCTGGTGCAGGGAAATTGTTTCTACCATCTGGAAGCGCCGGTGGCGCGCGTCACCGGTTGGGACACGCCCTACCCGCATGCGCAGGAATGGGATTATTTCCCGGGGCCGGCCCGTGTCGGCCGCGCGCTTCTCGAAACCATGGGAGCCTAGGGATGGGCGAACACATCATCAAGCTGCCGGATGTCGGTGAAGGCGTCGCCGAGGCCGAACTTGTGGAATGGCACGTCAAGGTCGGCGACCTCGTGCGCGAGGACGCTTTGCTCGCCGCCGTGATGACCGACAAGGCGACGGTGGAAATACCTTCGCCGGTCGATGGCGAGATCCTGTGGCTGGGCGCCGAGATCGGCGACACGGTGGCGATCGGCTCGCCCATCGTGCGGCTGAAAGTGGCGGGGGAGGGCAATGTCGCCGAAGGCTCGAAATCGTCAGAGGTCACGGCGGCACCGACCCCCACCCCTGCCGGGGCGAGCCACGGGTCTCGCCCGTCCTCCGGACCCCCACAAGAGGGAGGCGTTTCGGCCACGAAATCCGACGCCAAGTCGCCACCACCTGCACCAGCAGCCAAAAGCGCACGGGCAGCTGAGACTGAATCCCCCTCCCCCTTGTGGGGAGGGGCTAAGGGTGGGGGTGCTGCGCCGACATCTAAAGGTGCGGCACCCTCCGGCGCGCCGCGCCCGGAGGGCGAAAAGCCCCTGGCGTCGCCCGCCATCCGGCTCAGGGCGAAGGAGGCGGGGATCGATCTGCGCCAGGTGTCGGGTACCGGCCCTGCCGGCCGCATCAGCCACGAGGATATCGAGGCCTTTCTCGCGCGCGGGCCGCAGGTAGCGAAGGCGTCGGGTCTGGCGCGCAATGACAGCGTCGAGGATATCAAGGTCATCGGACTGCGGCGCAAGATCGCCGAAAAAATGTCGCTGGCGAAGTCACGCATCCCGCACATCACCTATGTCGAGGAGATCGACGTCACAGCACTTGAGGAGTTGCGCGCGGCGCTCAACAAGGAAAAGCGCAAGGGTGTGGAGAGGCCGAAGCTGACGCTGCTGCCGTTCCTGATGCGGGCGATGGTCAAGGCGATTGCCGACCAGCCCAACATCAACGCGCTGTTCGACGACGAGGGCGGCATCATCCATCAGCATGGCGGCGTCCATATCGGCATTGCCGCGCAGACGCCGTCGGGCCTGGTGGTGCCGGTGGTCAAGCACGCCGAGGCGCGCGACCTCTGGGATTGCGCGGCCGAGCTCAACCGCCTGGCCGAAGCGGCGAAGTCCGGCACGGCCAGCCGCGACGAGCTGTCGGGATCGACCATCACCATCACCTCGCTCGGCGCCATGGGCGGCGTGGCGACGACGCCGGTCATCAATCATCCTGAGGTGGCGATCGTCGGCGTCAACAAGATGATGGTGCGGCCGGTGTGGGACGGCACCCAGTTCATCCCGCGCAAGATGATGAACCTGTCATCGAGCTTCGATCACCGGGTGGTCGACGGCTGGGATGCGGCGGTGTTTGTGCAGCGGATCAAGGCGCTGATTGAGACGCCAGCGCTGATATTTGTGGATTGAGGGGCGGAACAAGCGAGATGACGGCGGGACAGCGCCCCCCTCTGCCTTACCAGGCATCTCCCCCACAAGGGGGGAGATTGGACGTCACGCAGGGTTTCGCCAATCTCCCTCGTTGCAGCAATGAGCGAAGCGAAGAAGCTGCTGATCTCCCCCCTCGTGGGGGAGATGACCGGCAGGACAGAGGGGGCGCGAAGGATCGCGACGGAACATCCCCTCGCATCAAAGGGTCACGCCATGAAAGAAATCTCCTGCAAGCTGCTGGTCATCGGCGCCGGGCCCGGCGGCTACGTCTGCGCTATCCGTGCCGGCCAGCTCGGCATCGATACGGTGATCGTTGAAGCCGGCAAACCGGGCGGCACCTGTCTCAATGTCGGCTGCATCCCGTCCAAGGCGATGATCCATGCGGCGGAAGAGTTCGAGAAAGTGTCGCACATGGCCGGGGGCGACAGCCCGCTCGGAATTTCGGTGGCGGCGCCCGTGCTCGATCTTAACAAGACCGTTGCATGGAAGGACGGCATTGTTAGCCGGCTGACCGGGGGCGTTGCCGGGCTGCTGAAGAAGGCCAAGGTCAAGACCGTCTATGGCTGGGCGACGTTCCGCGACGGCAAGACCGTCGCGGTCGAGACCGAGACCGGCACCCAGATCATCCGCGCCGAAACGGTTGTGATCGCCACCGGCTCGGCGACGGTGGAACTGCCGTTCCTGCCGTTCGGCGGCCCGGTGATTTCATCCACAGAAGCGCTGGCTCTCGCCGAGGTGCCGAAAAAGCTCGCCGTGGTCGGCGGCGGCTATATCGGGCTGGAACTCGGCATGGCGTTCGCCAAAATGGGCGCCGCGGTGACCGTGGTCGAGGCGCTGCCGCGCGTGCTGGCGCAGTATGATGCGGAACTGACCCGGCCGGTGGTGAAACGGCTGGCCCAGCTCGGCGTCGAGGTGATGCTTGGCGCCAAGGCCAAGGGGGTCAAGGGCGACGCGCTGCTGGTCGAGACCGCGGACGGCAAGAGCACCAAAATCGCGGCAGACAAGATCCTGGTCACGGTCGGCCGCAAGCCGGTGACGGAGGGCTGGGGCCTCGATCAGATCGATCTCGACATGGCCGGCAAGTTCATCAAGATCGACGACCAGTGCCGCACCTCGATGCGCGGCATCTATGCCATTGGCGACGTCACCGGCGAGCCGATGCTGGCGCACCGGGCGATGGCGCAAGGCGAAATGGTGGCCGAGATCGTCGCCGGCCACAAGCGCAGCTGGGACAAGCGCTCGATCCCGGCCGTCTGCTTCACCGATCCGGAGCTGGTGACGGCAGGGCTAACGCCGGAGGAGGCGAAGGCTTCAGGCGAAATCAAGATCGGCCAGTTCCCCTTCGCCGCCAACGGCCGGGCGATGACGAAACTCGGCGAGGACGGGTTTGTTCGTGTTGTCGCCCGCGCGGACAACCATCTGGTGCTGGGCATCCAGGCGGTCGGGCAAGGCGTGTCGGAACTGGCGGCGGCGTTCGGCCTGGCGCTGGAAATGGGCGCGCGGCTGGAGGATATCGCCGGCACCATCCATGCGCATCCGACGCAGGGCGAGGGGTTCCAGGAAGCCGCGCTGAAGGCGCTGGGCCACGCGCTGCATATTTGAGGTGCGCTTACCCTCCCCCTTGTGGGGAGGGTCGATCCGCGTAGCGCAGCGGGGTGGGGGTCCTCGCCAACCGTCGGCGCTCACCCCCACCCCGTCTCGCCATCTCCGCTTCGCTCCGATTGCGCGCCGACCCTCCCCACAAGGGGGAGGGTGAAGTAGCTCAGCTTGCCAGCCGGCTTACCATCTCGTGCTGCGCATAAGCGCGCCCAAAACGATTGGCGAGAAACGCATCCAGCGCGATGTTTTCCTGCTTGACGAAGCCGGTCGCCGGCAAGGTGCCGTCGGCCAGCATGTCGAGCACGGCGCAGATGCCGGAGGCGGTGGTGATCTGGATTGCGCTGCGCACCTGGTTGCCGATGCGCTGCGAATAGATCTTGTTGGCGTAGGTTTCCTGCAGCAGGCGGCCATTGCGGCGGCCCGAGACGGTGACGAAGACGATGACCACATCCTGCAGCGTTGCCGGCAGGGCGCTCTCGAAGATATCCTTCAGCACGTCGCGGCGGTGGCGCAGGCCGAGGTCGTTGAGCAGCGCCTTCATGATCGCCGCGTGGCCGGGATAGCGGATGGTGCGGTAGTTCAGCGTGCGCACCTTGCCCTTCAGCGTCTCGGCCAGCGTGCCGAGACCGCCGGAGGTGTTGAAGGCCTCATAGGTGACGCCGTCGAGCGAGAACTCTTCGCGCTCCTCCAGCGGCGGCACCTCGATCAGCTCGCCCTCGACGATCGCCTCGCAGGGTTCGCAATATTCGTTGATGACGCCGTCGGTGCTCCAGGTCAGATTGTAGTTCAGCGCATTGGACGGGTATTGCGGCAGCGCACCGACGCGCATGCGAACGCTTTCCAACGTGTCGAAGCGGCTGGCGAGATCATTGGCGACGATCGAGATGAAGCCCGGCGCAAGGCCGCATTGCGGAATGAAGGCGCTCTTGCCCGAACGCGCCAGTTCCTTGACGCGGCGGGTCGAGACGACGTCCTCGGTCAAATCGAGATAGTGCACGCCGGTGGCGGCCGCGGCCTCGGCGATGCGAGAGGTCAAATGGAAGGGGGCGGCGCTCAGCACGGCGAAGGCGCCGGCAAGCGCGGCCTCGAGTGCGCCCGGCGCTGCGATATCGAGCTCCAGCCCCTCGACGCCGGCGGGAAGTTCGGCCGCGGCAAGCTGCGCCGCCGCGCGGTCGACAACGGTGACGTGGTAGTCGCCGCTGTCGGCGAGCATGCCTGCAATGGTCGAGCCGATCTTGCCGGCGCCGACGACGATGATTTTCTTCATGACCTTGCCCCTCGTGAAAACTCTTTGGCCCAGACCGCCGCGCGGTGGACGCGATGCCTTCAAGAATCGCAGCTTGCCTGTCGAAAGGAAGCGTGGGATCGTCCGAAATGAACCCTGCAATTGAACGATACGCCGACGAGGTTCGTCGAAATGCTCAGTGACGCCGAACAAAAACTGCTTTCCCTGCTACGCGCCAATGCCCGCGCGTCGACCACTGAGCTGGCGCGCCAGCTCGGCGTTTCGCGCACGACAGTGCAGAGCCGGATCGAGCGGCTGGAACAGCGCGGCATCATCACCGGCTATGGCGTGCGGATGGCGCCGGACTACGAGCAGGGGCTTGTGCGGGCGCATGTGCTGCTCACCGTCACGCCCAAGCTCGCCGACAAGGTGGTGCGGGCGCTGCAGGCGCTGCCGCCGGTACGGACGCTGCACTCGGTGAGCGGCAATTTCGACATGATCGTCATCGTCGACGCGCCGTCGATCAGGGATCTGGATGCGTTGCTGGACGAGATCGGCGCGATGGACGGGGTCGAGCGGACGTCGTCGTCGATTATTTTGTCGACACGGATCGATCGGTAGGTGGAACGCATGAGCCGCTAATCTCCCCCGTGCGGGCATAGGCGCTAAGATAGCTTTGGCATGGACTGAAACTTGCGCTTTCGTGGTGGCTCACGCCAGCGATATCGCAAGGCACGGAGATTGTGGCGCAGGGTTGCCAAGGGAGGTTGAGCGAAGATCGCTGCGATCAGAGAGGCGACGATCTGGCGGGTGGCGCGCCACAGCAGCGGGCGCCCGTCGCTCAAGGGGGAGAGACACCCAACTCCTGCGAGAGGGGTTCGGTCACGAGCGCGATGAGGAAGTGTGCAAGGATCCAAGGCTTTGCGATCCTTGGGTCTTTGGCGGGAGGAGAGCGCAGCCCGATCAGGCTCTTCAGGCGCTTGAAGGCGAGCTCGATGCGCCAGCGCATGCGGTAGAGCTTGAGGACCGTATCGGCGGGAAACTCCTCCCGGTCAAGCGAGGTCACAAGCAGAACGAAGCCGGCCGCAATCAGCGTCTGCGGTTGAACCTTGTTGCCCTTGGCCCTGGCTTCCTTGTTGATTTTGCGCCGCGCTTCTTGTGCCGCGGCCTCGGATTTGCGCAAGGCGATCAGGCGCATCTTCACAGGCTCGCCCTTCTTGAGTGCCAGCCGGGCAGGCGTTTCGCAGACTTCCTCCCGGCAGCTCTCCAGGTAGCCGATGAGATCGAACGCCCTGCCGTTGGCGTCGAGCCATCGCGCGTTTTTCCACGACGCGCGCACAACAACATCGCCGCCTTGCGCCATCACCTTGGCGATCCGCTCGGCCTGCAGATAGGCGCGGTCACCGATGCGGATCTCGCCCGCCACCACCGGCACGCGGTCGATCAGCTCGGCCTCGCTCTGGTCGGTGATCTCGATGAAGTCGAACTGCTCGCGCTCAAGCTCGAAGGCGCAGTGCATGCGCCAAAGACCATTGTTCTTCTTCTCATACGCACCGGCCTTGGCAACCGCTGTCGCATCGAGGATGCGAACCAGTCGGCCTTTGGCCAAACCTGCATCCTCGCGCTTCAAAAGGTGCCCAATCAACTGCTGCAGCCATGGTCCTGCATTGCGCAGCCGGCCGAGCAACGCCACGTCCGAAATGTCGGCAATCCCGCTCGCCGCCGCCCAGGCCACGACGCCCCGCATGCCAACCTTGCCAAGGCAGTAAGCCAGTGTCAGGCGCAACAGATCGCTCGCCGACCTGACGCCCCGCGGGCGCAGGAACGCCTTCGTCTCGCGGGCACTTCCTGCGATCAACTCTTCGCCGCCCAGAAGCTCAATCGTCTCGGCCCAGCCGTCATCAACAAGCGATTCGTGTGTCATCGCAGTGTAGAATCACACCCGATTCCGCAGGGCAATACCTATCTTAGCGCCTATGCCCACAGGGGGGAGATGGCCGGCAGGCCAGAGGGGGTCGGTTCGACTGGGCTCGGCCTACCTGCCGCTGCAGAAGGAGGTTAGCGCTCCACGCGAGGCGACCCCCTCTGTCGCCTTCGGCGACATCTCCCCCTCAAGGGGGGAGATAAGCTGCTAAGCCCGCCGCCTTTCCGGCCCGCTATCCAGCCACGCCACATCCTCCGCCGACAGCCTGATATCCAGCGCCTTCAAACTGTCCTCCAACTCGTCCAGCGTGCGCGGGCCGATCAACGGCACCGACGGAAAGGGCTGCGCCAGCACATAGGCGAGCGCGATATGGATCGGACTTTTGCCCAGGCGCTGCGCCAGCTCCATGGCGCGGTCGCGGCGGCCAAAGTTCTTCTCGGAATACCAGACCCGCACCAGCTCCTCATTGTCCTGCTTGTCGCGGCCGGCGCGGTCGGTGAAGAAGCCGCGGCCCTGGCTCGACCAGGCGAAGTTGGGCATCTGCCTTTTCGTCAGCCAGGATTTCCAGTCGTCGGTCGACGAGGTGATGCAGCCGGCCCAGATCGGCTCCAGCATCTCGGCCAGCGAGAAATTGTTGGAGAGCACGCCGGGCTTCTGCTTGCCGGTGCGCTCGGCATAGGCAATCGCCTCGTCCATGCGCGCCATCGTCCAGTTCGAGCCGCCGAACGGGCCACGGATGCGGCCGGCCTTGACCTCGGCGTCCATGGCATCGACGAATTCGCCGACCGGCACATCCGGGTTGTCGCGGTGCATGAAATAGAGGTCGACATGGTCGGTCTGCAGCCGGTCCAACGACTGGGCGAGCTGCTTGCCGATGACATCGGGATAGCAGAGCGGCGAGTGCGCGCCCTTGGCGATGATCACCGACTGCTCGCGCACGCCGCGATTCCTGAGCCACTGGCCAAGCAGCGTTTCGGTGTAGCCGGCGCCGTAGACATAGCCGGTATCGAACAGATTGCCGCCGGTCTCGAAGAAGGCGTCGAGCAGGATTGCGCCCGACGAGAAGGTGCGGAAATCCTCGAAGCCGAGCGCCACCACGGAGGCCGGCTTCGACAGGCCCGGAATCTTGCGCTTGCCAATGGCCGTGCCGCCGGTGCGCAGCGGCCGGCCCGAAAGGGTGTTGGTTCGCTTAGCCGGCTTTTCGATCTCATATTCGAGCCCGACGGCAGCGCGCCATTTGTCGAGCACACGCAGCGTGCCGAGACTGTCGGCCCAGCCCATGCCCGGCCAGGCGAATTCCTGTTTGCCGGCCAGGATCGCCTCGCCGGCTGCATCGACCTCGAAGGAATAGAGATGGCGGGTTTCGTTGACGCTGATGGTCTGGCTCGTGTCGTCGGCGAGAATTACATCGATCCGGCCAAGGCCGCCATCGCGGTTGCCGCCGCCGGCGAACCAGAAATCCGGCACTTCGATGCGGCCCTTGGTGCCGAGGATGCGCAGCACATTGTCCTGTTTGAGCGAGATGCTGCAGGATACCTCGGCGACGATGCCACCGGGAAAATGCAGCAGCGCCGAGGCCCATTCGTCGACGCCGGACTTGCCGAGATGGGCGGTGCCGACAACCTTGTCCGGCTCGGCGAAGGGTTTTCCAGTCGCAGCCCCGGCAATCAGCCGCACCATCGAGACGGGATAGCCGCCGACATCGAGGATGCCGCCGCCGGCGAGATCGTTGGCGTAGAGCCGGTGCTCGGGCATGAAGCCCGGCATGGCGAAGCCGAAGCTCGACTTCATCAGCCTGACATCGCCGATGACGCCCGACTTGATGAGTTCCACCAGCTTCGCCGTCTGCGGGTGCAGCCGGTACATGAACGCTTCGCCGAGGAAGGTGCCGGCCTTGCGCGCAGCATGGATCATGGCGTCGGCCTCGAAGGCGGTCAGCGCCAGCGGCTTTTCGCACAGCACATGCTTGCCGGCTTCCGCCGCCTTGATTGCCCATTCGGCATGGCCGGGATGCGGGATGGCGATATAGACGGCGTCGACCTCGGGGTCAGCGAGCAGCGCGTCGTAACCGTCGAGGATGCGGGCGCCGGGAAACGTCTCGGCCAGGCCTGCCTTGCCGGGATTGCGGGCGCCGAGCGCCACGATCGTGCCGGTGCGCGAGCCTGCCACGCCGCGGGCGAACGCTTTGGCGATGTCGCCGGGCCCGAGTACCCCCCAGCGGATGGGCGCGGTTGCAGTCATGGTCATTCTCCTTGCATAGCTGGAAGGTCAGCGCAGCCGCTGGCCGTTTTCATCGAACAGATAGGATTTGCGGATGGACACGGTGATCGCCTGGGTGTCGGGGACCTTTGCCGCGTCGCGCTGGATCACCAGGTCTTCGCCATGGGCGGTCCTGGCATAGATGAAGCTGGTGCCGCCGAGATGCTCGACCACGTCGATGCCGACGGTGAGGTCGGCGTCGCCTTCGCCGCCATTGCCGAAATGTTCGGGCCGCACGCCGACAATGACCTTGGCTCCTGTTTGCGGCACGGCGCCGGTCAACGGTTGCATAATGCGGGTCATTTCCTCGCCCACCAGCTCGACGGTGACGCTGCTCATGTTGCGCCCGACGACGCGGCCCTTGATGAAATTCATCTTCGGCGAGCCTACAAAGCCGGCGACGAACTGGTTGTCGGGATTGTCGTAGAGATCGAGCGGCCTGCCGATCTGCTCGACATGGCCACCGCGCAGCACGACGATCCGGTCGGCCAGCGTCATCGCCTCGGTCTGGTCGTGGGTGACATAGATCATCGTTGTGCCGAGTTCCTTGTGCAGGCGCGAGATCTCGACCCGCATCTGGACGCGCAGCTCGGCGTCGAGATTGCTCAACGGCTCGTCGAACAGGAAGACTTGCGGTTCGCGCACGATGGCGCGGCCAATGGCGACGCGTTGGCGCTGGCCGCCGGACAATTGCCTCGGCCGCCGCGCCATCAACTCTGTGATGCGCAGGATTTCGGAGGCCCGCTTCACCCGCCGCTCGGTGTCCTCCTTGGGGTTGCCGGTCATCCTGAGACCAAAGCTCAGATTCTGCTCCACGCTCATGTGCGGGTAGAGCGCGTAGGACTGGAACACCATGGCGATGCCGCGCTCGGCCGGCCCGACATCGTTCATCACCTTGCCGCCAATGGCGATCTCGCCGCCGCTGATATCCTCCAGCCCGGCGATCATCCTGAGCAGCGTCGATTTTCCACAACCCGACGGGCCGACAAAGACGACGAACTCGCCATCGGCGATATCGATGTTGGCGCCATGGATGATCTCATAGACGCCGAAGCGTTTTACGACATTGGTGAGGGTGACTGCCGCCATATCGCTGTTGTCCCTACTTGACGGCACCGGCGGCGATGCCGGCGATGAAATGGCGCTGCAGCAGCACGAAGACGACCAGCATCGGTACGGTCAGCATGACGGCGCCGGCCATGATGCCGCCCCATGAGACCTTGGTCAGGCCGATCAGCGTGCCGAGCGCCACAGGGGCCGTCATCGCGCCGGGCTGGCTGTTGATCAAAAGCGGCCAGAGATAATTGTTCCACGAGGCTAGGAACAGGATGATGGCGAGTGCGGCCAGCATCGGCCGCGCCAGCGGCAAAGCGACGAACAGGAAGATACGCCATTCCTTGACGCCCTCGACACGTGCCGCGTCGAAAAGGTCGGCCGGCATCATCGAGAAAGCCTGGCGCATGAACAGCACGCCCAGCGAATTGAACAAGGGTGGCACGATCAACGCAATCCAGGTGTTGGCGAGCTGGAAGTCGCGCGCCACCATGATGAATTGCGGGATCAGCACCACCGCATAGGGCAGCGTGATGGTGCCGAGGATGATCGCCACCACCGCGCCCTTGCCGAAGAACTGATAGCGGGCGAGCGCCCAGCCGGCCATCGAGGTCAGCAGCACCGAGAAGAAGGTGTAGGTCACCGCCACCGCCACCGAAATGCCGATGGCGCCGACGAAATTGGTGTCGCGCTGCAGGTTGTTGAAATTGTCGACGAAATTGCCGTGCGGCAGAAGCTCGATGCCGGGGCTGAAAATGCCGTTGTCGGGCATGGTCGAAAACACCACCATCATCCATAGCGGAAACAGCCAGATCACCGCCAGCGGCGTCAGGACCAGATGCAGCAGGACGCTGCGGCCGAGCCGGCGTTGCGACAGCGAACTCATTTCGGCTCTCTTGTTAGCCACAGCTGCACCAGCGTGATGGCGATGGCCAGCCCCGCCATGGTGTAGGCGACGGCCGAGGCGTAGCCGAAATTGAGCGAGCGAAAACCCTGGCGGTAGAGCAGCAGGCCAAGCGTCTCGGTGCCGCCGCCGGGGCCGCCGCGCTCCGTGATCAGGAACGGCTCGGTGAACAGCTGCATCGTGCCGATGATCGACAGCACGGCGCAAAACACGATGACCGGCTTGAGCAGCGGCAGCGTTATGTAGAAGAACTGCTTGAGCTTGCTGACGCGGTCGAGCGTCGCTGCTTCATAGACATCCTCGGGGATCGACTGCAGGCCGGCGAGCAGGATGATGGCGTTGTAGCCGGCCCAGCGCCAGGTCACCGCGATCATGATCAGCGCCATGGCCGGGGTGACGTTGGAGAACCAGTCGATCTTGGCCAGGCCGATGCCGGCGAGCAGCTTGTTGATGATGCCGAAATCGAGATTGAACATCAGCCGGAACACGGCGGAATAGGCGACCTCGCCGACCACCACCGGAGCGAAGAAGGCGAAGCGGTAGAGGCCACGTGCTTTCAGCAGCGGCGAGTTCAGCAGCACCGCCATGACGATCGCCAGCGAGATCATCACCGGCACCTGGATGACGAGGATGAGCAGCGTGTTCTTCAGCGCGTTGAAGAAAGCGGGGTCGCCGATCAGGCGGCCCCAGTTGAATGTCGGCGCAAAGCGCCAGGGCACCGTGCGCGTCGCCTGGAAGGAAATCATGAACGAGGAGATGATCGGCCACACCCAGAAGATGGCGAAGATCAGGAGGTAGGGCGTGAGGAAGCGATAGGCCGTGGCGTTCTGGTAGCGCATGGTTCCTCCTCCTTCCTCTTTCCCGGCTGATATCCGGCGTGTTGTTAGCCGGCGGACGCCGCCGGCGATTGGCGAACTGTTGGGCGAGAGCGTCCCCCTCTCCGTCACTATACGGGAGAGGATGCCGGCAGGCAGGTGAGGGGCAGCGCCAACGGTCCGGCAAATTGCCCTATATCTGGCCCGCCAGCATCACCGCCTTGGTCACTTGATCGGCAGTCCCGTCGCCGAAGCGATCTGGCTGGCGGCGTCGTCGAGGGCGGCCTTGGCATCGGGATAGCCGCCGCCGAGATATTTGGTCTGCACGGCGCGCATGATGATTTCGGCGTCGCTCTGGAACGGCGTGCCGCGGCTCGGCACCACCTTGGGCAGCGTGGCGAGAATGTCCTTCCACACTGCCTGGCCGCCCCAATAGGGCAGGCCTTGCGAGACATAGGGATCGTCGAGCGCCGAGATCAGTGACGGCACCAGGCCGAAATCCCTGAGCATGGTGATCTGGCCTTCATTGGTCTCGAGCGTGTATTTCAGATAGGCGTAGGCGGCCTCCTTGTTCTTCGAGGCCGAGGTGATGGCGAGCGACGAGCCTCCGAGATTGGCGGCGCGCGGGCCGTCGGCGGTCAGGCTCGGCATCAGATAGACACCCCATTTGCCGTTTTCGCCGGCGGATTCGGTGCGGATGGTGCCCTCATACCAGCCGCCATAGACCTGGGTGGCGACGGTGCCGGCGGTGTTGTTGGTGATCTTGGTGCCCCAGTCGGCCGACGAGATGATGCCGGCGTCCTTCATGTCCTTGATCTTGGCCAGCGTGTCGACGCATTTCGGCTGGTTGACGGTGATCGACTGCCCATCGGCGGCGAAATAGCCGCAGCCCTGTTCGTTGGAAATCATGCGGAAGAATTCGGTGTCGCCGTTGAAATCGGCATTGGTCATGGTGACGCCGGGATTGGCGGCCTGGACCTTCTTGCCGGCGGCGATGAAATCGTCCCAGGTCTTGATCGAGGCCGGATCGACCCCGGCCTTCTCGTAGAAGTCGCGGCGGTAGAAGGCGGCGACCGGGCCGGAATCCCACGGCATGGCATAGGCCTTGTCGCCGACCTCCAATTCGGTGCGCTTGAAATCCGGGAATTTCTTCTGGTCGTCGGCGGTGTAGCCCAGCGTGTGCAAATCGACGAAGCAATCGGGGAACTGGCTCCAGTAGTTCTCGGCCTCGCCGTTTTCGATCGAGACGATATCGGGCAGGCCGACGCCGCCGGCCGCACAGCCGGCGATCGACTTGTCATAGGTCGGCTGGTTGCCGAGATCCTGAACGGTGACCTTGACGTCGGGATACTGCTTGTTGAAGCCGGCCACCGTCGCCTTCAGCGACGAAGCGGCGATATTCCAGCTCCAGATCGTGATTTCGCCGGACTGCGCCAAAGCCGGGCCTGAGCCCAGGCCAAGCGCCAGCGCGGCACAGATCAGTGTCGTGCGCATTGAAATCCTCCCATTTCATTTGCTCTCTCTTCGCGAGCATGGCTAGACTAGGCGGCGCGGAAGGCTTGTCCCTGACAACGGGAATAAAAGATGGGCGGAAAGTAAGATGCCGGAACGGCCGTTTTACCAGCCTGGCGCCAGCAGCGTCGAAGGCCTGCCGATGGCTTTGCAGATGTTTCACAACCATCCGCTGGTGATGCTGAAGCCGCATTGGCATGCCCAGGTCGAGGTCAATTTCATCGTCCGCGGCAGCGTGCACTACCGCATGAACGAGCACGAGATCGCGCTCACGGCGGGCGACATGTGCCTGTTCTGGGGCGGGCTGCCGCACCAGATGGACGATCTCTCCGACGACGCCATCTATGCCGGCGCGCATCTGCCGCTGGTGCATTTCTTCCGCCTGCACCTGCCGACGGATGTCCGCCACCGGCTGATGACCGGCGCCACGCTGGTGACATCGGCGACCGACCAGGCCGACCATCACAATTTCGAACGCTGGAACCGCTATTTCCGCTCGGGCGATCCGGCGATAACCGAGCACGCCGTGAACGAGCTGCTGCTGCGGTTGGAGCGGGTGCGCTTCGAGCCCTACCGGCTGGTGCCGGAAACCGCCATCGGCCAGGAACCCGGCGGCCCGTTCGACCAGCAATCGCTGCGCAATGTCGGTCGCATGTGCGACTTCATCGCCGAGAATTTCCTCTACGACATAGACTGCGTCGACATCGCGGCGGCGGCCGACATCCATCCCAAATACGCCATGAGCATTTTCAAGAAGTCGACCGGCATGACGCTCAACGAATATATGAACCTGCTGCGGCTGAGCTATGCGCAGGCGCTTTTGATGCATGAAGACGCCAATGTGCTGCGCGTCGCCATGGATTCAGGCTTCGGCTCGCTCAGCGCCTTCAACAAATCCTTCCGCAAGCTGGCGGGGATGTCGCCCTCGGATTTTCGCCGGGGTGCGGTGGGCCGGTAGGTTCAACGGTCGTCTTGATCAACCCGCAGCCGTTCGGGTGGAAACATGTGCAAGGCTAATCGCGACCACCTTTGTCGACTGCGATCATCAACTTGGAGAATTGTCAGCGACTTCGCGTTTCATGAGCGCCTTCCCCCACTCCGTCGCTGCTTCGCTCGACGGAGTGGGGTCGACCTGGCTCTGGCGTTGTCATTTCAAGCCGGGACCGGTGCCCTCCGCCCGAGGAAACCCGACAATTACCGCCAGCCCAGGCCGGCGATCCTCCAGCGCAATCGTTGCACCATGCAGGTCGGCGATTGCCCGCACCAGGCTGAGGCCAAGGCCGCTGCCGGGCGTGGTGCGGCTGGAGTCGAGCCGGTAGAGCCGCTGGAACACTTTTTCGCGCTCCTGCGCCGGGATGCCGGGGCCATTGTCGGCGACCTCAGCCAGAATGCGGTCGCCTTGCCGCCGCACCGATAGAAGGATTGCCGTGCCATCGGGGCAATGCCGCAGCGCGTTCTCAACCAGATTGGCAAACAATTGCGTCAGCAGGTCGCGGTCGCCGTGGACCAGGCATGGCGTGCCGTGGACGATCGTGGCCGACAGCGACTTGCCGTCATCCTCGGCGACACCGGCGTAGATTTCGGCAATGGCATCGATGACGCCGGTGAGGTCGAGATCGACAAAGCGCGCCTTGCGGGCGCCGGCCTCGATCTGGGCAATACGCAACAGCGCATCGAAAGTATCGTTGATCTGCAGGCTTTCCCCACGTGCCTCCGCCAGCTCATCGGCAACGGCCTCACCCCGCGCGGTCCTGTCGGCCGCAGCTTCCAAAATCATCTGCAGCCGGTTGAGCGGCGTCTTCAGATCATGCGCGATGTCGGCGCTGACCTGGCGCATGCCGTCCACCAGCGCCGCCAGCCGCTCCAGCGCGGCGTTGACCTGGCGCGAGACGCCGTCAATGTCGTCGCCATTGCCGAGCAGTGGAATGCGGGCGTCGAGCCGGCCGTTGGAGACATCGTCCATGGTGGTGGCAATGCCGTCGAGGCGACGCTGCACACGCGACGCCAGCAAGGCGCCGCCAGCCACCGCCAGCCCTGAAATGATCAGGGTGGCCCAGCCGAAGTTCATCAAAACGATGCGTTCCAGCTCCTCGGTTTCGGAAAGCGAAAAGGCAATTGTCAGGCTGTTGGGCCCGACCGAACCGGTCCAGGCGCGGTACATAGTGTCCGGCGCAACGCCTGGCAGGGAAGCGGCAAAATCGGAAAAGCCATCCGGAAGGTCGGCGGCGGTGAAATTCCCGGCCAGGCGATTGCCGGCGGGATCGGTGAGCGAGAACAGCTGTTCCTTGCTCGGGCTGAGCGCGGCGTGGCTGTCGACTGCCGAAACCAGATCCTCCCGGTCGTTTCCGGCATAGGTCACCGCCACGACCGAATAGGTCTCCTTGACCGACTGGTCGAGCTGCTCGGCAAGATCCGCGCTCATCAGCTGGTAGACGATGGCGCCTGACAGGATGAAGGCGAGCACGAACAGCAAGGCGAAGGTCAGGGCCAGCCGAAACGGCGTGCTGCGCAGCAGGCGAGAGCCTGTCTCAGTCATAGTGCGTTTCAGTCATTGCAAGCTTCAGTCATGGCAAGTTTCTGTCATGCCGCGCCTCAGTCGTGAACACTGTAGCCAGTGCTGCGCACGGTGTGGATCAACGCGGTTTCGAACGGCCTGTCGATCTTGGCGCGCAGCCGGCTGATATGGGTTTCGACGACGCTGGTCTTGGGGTCGAAGTGAAAATCCCAGACCCGTTCCAGAAGCATGGTGCGGGTGATGACGCGGCCCTCGCCGCGCATCAGCACTTCGAGCAGGCTGAATTCGCGCGGCTGCAGGTCGATCGCCTGGCCCTGCCTGGTGACGCGGCGCTGGATCAGGTCCATTTCGAGGTCGGCGATGCGCAGCGTCGTCTTCAGCTCCTGCACCGCAGGGCGACGGCCGAGCGCGTTGATGCGGGCGAGCAGTTCGGAAAAGGCGAATGGCTTGACGAGATAGTCGTCGCCGCCGGCCTCGAGCCCTTCAACCCTGTCGTCGACGCCGCCGACCGAGGTCAGAAAGATCGCCGGCGTACGCACGCCCGCTGCCCGCACCGCCTTGATCATCGACAGGCCGTCGAGGCCGGGCAGCATGCGGTCGACGACGATCACGTCATAGGCGTCGCGTGTCGCGGCAAACAGCGCGTCGCGGCCATCGCGCCTGAGGTCGCAGATATGGCCTGCCTCGCCAAGGCCCTTGACGACATAGTCGGCGGTGCGTGGGTCGTCCTCGACAAGGAGAAGTCGCATCGTTGTTCCGATCGTTGGCGATTGAGCAGTTCCCGGCTCTCGAACCTTATCCGGTTGCGACAACAGGTCGACCACCAAGCACCCAGCCTTGCGGCTTTTTCTTGGCGGCAGATCGCTCCGCTCAGCAGGTTGCTCAAAGGGACATTGACACTCGAAAGCTGCGCTCTAGCGTGCGACACATCCGGTTACGCAATCATTAGGCTAATCGAGTCAGGGGACAAGAAATGACGACGATTGCCGATGTCGCGCGCCATGCCGGAGTGTCGGTCGCAACCGTCTCGCATGTGATGAACCGCACGCGCCATGTCGAGCCTGAGACGGCCGAGCGCGTGCATTCGGCCATCGCCGCCTTGCGCTACAGCCCGAACACGCTGGCGCGCAGCCTGAGGCGCGGCGAGACCAAGACCATCGGCCTGCTGCTGCCGGACAATTCCAACCCGTTCTTCGCCGGCGTGGCGCGCCAGATCGAGGATGCCGGCTTCCTTGCCGGCTATACTGTGATCCTGTGCAACTCCGACGGCAGCGCCGAGAAGGAGGAGCGCTACCTCCAGGTGCTGATGGCCAAGCAGATCGACGGGCTGATCTTCGCCGGCTCGTCGGATCATGCGCGGGTGTTCTCCAGCCTTCTGCCCGGCGTCCCGGCGGTGCTGCTCGACCGCGAGATCCATTCGGTCAATGTCGATTCGGTGCTGGTCGATCACGATCATGGCGGCTATCTCGCCGGCCGCTATCTGGCCGGGCTCGGCCACGAGAAGATCGGCGTCATCGGCGGCCCGCGCGATTCCAGCTCCAGCCCGGCCCGCCTGCGCGGCTTCGCCAGGGCGCTGCAGGAAGCCGGCCTCGACCTGCCGCCGGCCTCGGTGGTGGATTCCGACTACCACTTCGCCGGCGGCCGCACGGCGATGGAGCGGCTGATGGCGCAGGCGCCGGGGATCACGGCGCTGTTTGCCTGCAACGATCTGATGGCCATGGGCGCGCTGACAGTGCTGCGCGGGCGCGGATTGCGGGTCCCCGGCGACATGTCGATGATCGGCTTCGACGACATCCCCTATGCCGTCACCACCTGGCCGCCGCTGACGACGATCGCACAGCCGGTCGAGAAGATCGGCACCCGCGCCGTCAGCCTGCTGCTCGAGCGGGTTGCCGAGCCTGCGGCGCATTCGCGCCGCGAAGTGCTCACCCCGGTGCTCGTCGAACGGGAGAGCTGCGCGCCGTTGAGCGGCTGAAGTCCCTCAGGCGGCGGCCGGCTGCAGCGCTGCCCTGAGCAGCATGCCGAAGAGGTCGCGCGGCTCGTCGGGATCGGCGAGCAGGTCGAGCTCCTCGTAGAGGCCGGTGGCCTGAAGCTGGTCTCTGACATAGCGCAGCGCGGAAAAATCCTCGGTGGCGAAGCCGACGGAATCGAACAAGGTGATCTGTTCCGCCGTCTTGCGGCCTTCCGCCTTGCCGGTCATCACCTGCCACAACTCGGTCACCGGATGGTCGGCGTGGAGCTGCTGGATTTCGCCCTCGATGCGCGTCTGCGGCGAGAACTCGACGAAGATGTCGGAGCGCAAAAGGATGTCGCGGTGCAGTTCCGTCTTGCCGGGGCAGTCGCCGCCGACCGCGTTGATGTGCACGCCGGAACCGACCATGTTGTCGGTCAGAATGGTGGCGGACAGCTTGTCGGCGGTCACCGTGGTGATGATGTCGACGCCTTCCACAGCATCCTGGCCGGTCGCGCAGATGGTGATGTCAAAGCCTTTGCCGGCGAGGTTGCGGGCGCATTTCTCGGAAGCCGAGCGGTCGATGTCGTAGAGCCGCAGCCGGTCGATGCCGAGCAGCGCTTTGAAGGCGACAGCCTGGAATTCGGACTGGGCGCCATTGCCGATGATGGCCATCGAGCGCGCGCCTTTCGGCGCCAGATATTTGGCCGCGACAGCGGAGGTCGCCGCGGTGCGCAGCGCCGTCAGGATCGTCATTTCGGTGAGCAGCATCGGATAGCCGGAGCCGACATCGGCGAGCACGCCGAAGGCGGTGACGGTCTGGCGCCCCTCGCGCATGTTCTTGGGATGGCCGTTGACATATTTGAAGCCGTATAGCCGGCCGTCGCTGGTCGGCATCAGTTCGATGACGCCGTCATGGCTGTGCGAGGCGATGCGCGGCGTCTTGTCGAACAGCTCCCAGCGGCGAAAATCCTCCTCGATATAGGCGGCGAGTTCGGTGAGGAACCGCTCGACGCCGATGGTCAGCACCAGCTTCATCATGCGGTCGACGCTGACGAAGGGGACGATGGCAAGGCGGGAAGGCTGGGTCATGCAATGCTTCCGGAATGGCTGCGGGTCGGGCGGTCCATGATGCGCCGGCCCATCAGGCTGGCGGCGAGGTCGACAATCAGCGTGGCGGTGCGGCCGCGCTCGTCGAGGAACGGGTTGAGCTCGACCAGATCAAGGCTGGAGACCAGGCCGCTGTCGGACAGCATCTCCATCACCAGGTGCGCCTCGCGGAAGGTGGCGCCGCCGGGCACGGTGGTGCCGACGGCCGGCGCGATGGAGGGGTCGAGGAAGTCGACGTCGAGGCTGACATGCAGCAGGCCGTTTTCCTTTTCGACGATGGCCAGGAAGGCGCGCAGCAAAGGTGCGACGCCGTGCTCGTCAATGGTGCGCATGTCGTGCACGGTAACCCCCGCTTCGCTCAGCGCCCGGCGCTCCGCCGGATCGACGCTGCGCAGGCCCATGACGCAGATGTGGGCAGGGTCGACGGCGACAGGCAGGTCCGGGAAATAACCGTTGAAGCCCGGCCGGCCGCTGGCATAGGCGAGCGGCACGCCGTGCAGATTGCCGCTGACGGTGGTATCGAGCGTGTGGAAATCGGGATGTGCGTCGAGCCACAGCACGAAGAGCGGCCGGCCGCGTTCGGCGGCGCGGCGGGCTATGCCCGACACCGTGCCGGCCGATATCGCGTGGTCGCCGCCAAGGAAGATCGGCATGGCGTTCCGCGAAGCCGCATAGGCGGTCTCGGCTATCGCCGCCGTCCAGGCGGAAATCTCCGGTAGGGCCTTCAGCGCGAGATTGCCATGGACGATTGCGCGCACGGCGGCCGGTTGCACCGCGCCCCAGTCCTCGACCTCGTGGCCAAGTTCCGACAGCACCGAGACAAGCCCGGCCGTGCGCAGCGCGCTTGGCCCCATCTCGCATCCCATCCTGCCGGCGCCGTCCTGCACCGGCGCGCCAACGATCCTGCAGCGCATGTTTCTTGTTGTCCTTGTAAATTGATTGGGCGGTTGATGCGTGGAATGAACCATCCCGGCCCGGCAGTATGAACAGGCGAAATTGGCATTTCGAGAAGAATGATTTATCAATCCGATAAGTCAGTTTGGTCAAAGTGGATAGAATCATGGACTTGCTCGACGAAAGGCTGGTCACGCTGCTCAGGCATGATGCCCGGCGCAGCATCTCCGATCTCGCGGTCGATCTCGGGGTGTCGCGCGCCACGGTCAGGGCGCGCATGGAGCGGCTGGAAAAAACGGGCGAGATCATCGGCTACACGGTGGTGCTGCGCGCCGACGCGGTCGACCAGCGGATACGCGGCGTGATGATGATCGAGATCGAGGGCCATGCCGCCGACCGCGTGGTCCGGGCGCTCGGCGGCCTCGCCGAGGTTTCGACCATTCACACCACCAATGGCCGCTGGGACCTGGTGGTCGAACTCGGAACGGCGTCGCTCACCGATTTCGACGCGGTGCTTAGGCGGATACGGCTCATCCCGGGGATAACCGGCAGCGAGACAAGTCTGCTGCTGGCGACGCCGCGCACCACAAGGGCAAGGTTGGCGTAGCCGTCGTTCCGGCCGGCGTGTTCACGCAAAGCTTTGTGACGGATCTGGCGAATGGGTCGCCTGCCTGCGAAATCTCATTGAGGGCGGAGCTATCCTCCACGTGACGGAGGAAGCCGGCATGACGCGAGATTGCACCAGCTTGAACGGTGCAAGGACCGGATGCTTGCCACAGGCCAAGGCTGATGGCAGGATAAAAGGCCGCAACGTGCGGCCTCTGGCGGCCGTTGTGTTTCGATGGATTATGAAGCATTTTCCCAAGGTGCGGGTTCTCCTCACAATGTGCGGCAGCCTCGTTTCGCCTTGGTCGCCCTTGATTTTTCGCAATGTGCGCTTTGCCTGCCTCAGGCGGCAGGGCATTTAATTCCACGGGGTCAAGCCTCATGACAGAGATTTGTGCTCGGGCCGTCTATCGTCGGCGAAGACAAGGCATGGCGCCACAATCAGCGCCCCTGGCATTCGTGACCTGGTGAAGAATGCCGTTGCGTACCTCTCGCCCCCATGTTTCAAAACAGGTCGATAGACCCGTGAGAATGGTTTCGAAGCCTGCGGGGCTGCCCACGGTCCGGCGAGAATTCTAAAAGACGTTCACAATGACACAGCACGCAAAAGACGCACGAATTCTCATGTACAGCCACGACACGTTCGGGCTCGGCCATCTGCAGCGCTGCCGAACGATCGCGCATTCGCTGGTCGGGGATTTCCGCGGACTTCAGGTGCTAATCATTTCGGGCGCCACCATCGCCGGCGCCTTCGACTACCGCGCCCGCGTCGACTTCGTGAAGATCCCCAGCGTCATCAAGCTGCGAAACGGCGAATACACCTCGCTGGAAAAGGACATCGATCTGCACGAGACGCTAAGGATGCGGCAGTCGATTATCCGCCACACGGCCGAGAGCTTCCGGCCGGATATCTTCATCGTCGACAAGGAACCGCTGGGGCTGCGCGGAGAGATCGAGGATACGCTGTCCTACCTCAAGACGCGGGGCACCACGCTCGTGCTTGGCCTGCGCGAGGTGATGGACGCGCCGCATTTGCTCGAAGCGGAGTGGGCACGCAGGGATGTGATGCGCAAGATCGGCCTGTTCTACGACAAGGTCTGGGTCTATGGCCCGCCGGATTTCTACGATCCGCTGACCGGCCTGGAGGTGCCGCCGGCGGTCAGGGCAAAGATGAAGTTCGTCGGTTTCCTGCAACGGAGCCTGCAGCAGAACCAGTTGCCCGGCCACCGGCCCGAGGGCGACTATATCCTGGTTACCACCGGTGGCGGCGGTGACGGCGCCGACCTGATCCACAACGTCATCGAGGCCTATCAGCAGGATCCGCTATTGCAGCACCGGGCGCTGATCGTCCTTGGGCCCTACATGCCGGCGCGCAAGCGCAACAAGCTGGTCAGGAAAGGGGCCAAGATCCCCTACGTCAAGATCATCGAATTCGACAACCGCATGGAAGAGCTGATTGCCGGCGCCAAGGCGGTGGTGGCGATGGGCGGTTACAACACCTATTGCGAGATACTGTCTTTCGACAAGCCGGCGCTGATCGTGCCGCGCGTCACGCCGCGCGAGGAACAGCTGATCCGGGCACGGCGCGCAGCCGAACTCGGCCTCATCGAGATGCTTTTGCCCGAGGAGGCCGAGGATGCCCAGCGGTTTGCCGATGCGCTGCAGGTTTTGCCGGGCCGGCCCCGCCCATCGCAGAGCAATGCGCATCTGACTCTGGAAGGGCTGCCTCATATTTCCGAAATCGTCGCGGAACTGCTCGACCGGCGGGCCGGCCATCACCTTTCGGTCATTGAAGGCATGAACTGAGTTGCAACACCGCAAGATCGTCGTGGTTCTGAAGGGCTACCCGCGGCTGTCGGAAACCTTCATCGCGCAGGAGCTGCTCGGTCTGGAGCGTGCGGGGTTCGACCTGATACTTTTCGCGCTCAGGCGGCCGACCGACGCAAAACGTCATCCCGTGCATGATGAGATCAAGGCCCCCGTCCACTATCTACCGGAATATCTGCACAGAGAGCCGCTGCGCGTGGTTCGGTCGCTGTTTGCCTGTCTGCCGCGGCCTGGGTTCTGGCGCGCGCTCAAATCGCTGGCTGCCGATATCCGCCGCGACTTTACCCGCAATCGCGCGCGCCGCTTCGGGCAAGCGCTCGTGTTGGCCGCCGAATGGCCGCAAGACGCGGGATGGCTGCATGCCCATTTCGCGCACACGCCGGCATCTGTGACGCGCTATGCCAGCCAGCTTCGTGGCTTGCCCTGGAGCTGCTCAGCCCATGCCAAGGACATCTGGACGTCGGCGGACTGGGATCTGGCCGGCAAGCTTTCCTCGGCGCGCTGGACGGTCACGTGCACGAAAACCGGCTTCGACCATCTGAAAAAACTCGCCAACGGCAGTTCGTCCGTGCATCTGAGCTATCATGGGCTCGACCTTGACCGCTTCGGCAGTTTCGGCGAGGCGCGAAAACAGCGTGACGGCTCGGCGCCGGCCGAACCGGTCATGATCTTGAGTGTCGGACGCGCCGTTGAAAAGAAAGGCTATGATACATTGCTGGAGGCTCTTGCCCTCTTGCCTGGCGATCTGGCGTGGTGTTTCGAGCATATCGGTGGCGGCGAGGAACTGAAACGGCTGAAGGCGCTGGCGCAAAGGCTCGGGCTGGAGGGGCGCGTTTCCTGGAAAGGCGCGCTGGCGCAGGAGGAGGTGCTTGAGCACTACCGCAGCGCCGACATCTTCGCTTTGGCCTGCAGGATCACCGCGGATGGCGACCGGGACGGCCTGCCGAATGTTCTGGTGGAGGCGGCCAGCCAGCGGCTTGCCTGCGTGTCGACCGATATTTCCGGCGTGCCGGAGCTTTTATCGTCGGATGAAACCGGGCTGCTGATTCCCTCGGAAAACCCGACTGCCCTGGCACAGGCGCTGGAGCGCCTGATCCGCGATCCCGTCCTGCGCGTCCGCCTCGGCGACGCCGCGGAGCGGCGCGTGCGAAGCAATTTCGATCATGTGGCAGGCATTGGACAGCTCAAGGAACTGTTCGAGCGGGAGTGGCGGGCCGCCGAATGAAGCGGCTGCGCGCTTTCTTCTATGTTCAGCACCTGCTCGGCATCGGCCATCTCGCGCGCGCCAGCCGCATTGCGGCGGCTCTGGTCGATGACGGGTTCGACGTCACCGTCGTGACCGGCGGAGCGCCGATCGCGGGATTTCCGGGATCGGGTGTAAAATCCGTGACCCTGCCGCCTGTCACCTCCGGTGACGAAGGATTTTCCGGACTTGTCGACCTGCAGGGCAAAGCCATCGACGATGATTTCAAGACGCGGCGCTCAGAGATGCTGCTGCAGGCTTTCCGGGATTACAGGCCCGACATCGTCATTATCGAGGCGTTTCCCTTTGGACGCCGGCAGATGCGTTTCGAACTCTTGCCACTGATCGAGGCCATCGAAGCGACATCGCCCAGACCGCTGCTGGCGGCGTCCGTCCGCGACATCCTTCAGGAGCGCGTGAAGCCGAGCCGAAACGAAGAAACGGTCGATATCGTCAACAGGCATTTCGATCTTGTCATGGTCCATGGCGATCCGGCTTTCGCAACCATCGACAAGACATTTCCGCTGGCTGGGGCGATCAGGGCCGAGGTCGCCTACACCGGGCTCGTTGCCGCGCCGCCGGCGCAAGCGGCCTCAGAGCGCTTCGACGTTCTGGTGTCGGTTGGCGGCGGGGCGGCCGGAAAGAGCCTTGTCAGATCCACCGTCGCGGCGGCGCGAAGTGCCGATAACGCCTGGACATGGTGTTTGATCACCGGCCCAAACCTGCCGAAGGACGAGTTTGACGCGATTTCACGCGATGCCTCCCCACGCCTGTCCATCTTCCGGTTCCGCGGGGATTTCGCCAGCCTGCTGACCGGCGCCCGCCTGTCGGTCTCGCAGGCGGGTTACAACACGGTCTGCGATGTCATGCGCGCGGGGTGTCGCTCGCTGCTCGTTCCATTTGCAGCCGGCGGGGAAACCGAGCAGACGCGTCGCGCTCTGATGCTCGAAGAGCTCGGTCTTGCAACGGTGCTGACGGAACAGGACCTGACGCCTGAAGGTCTGGCGCATGCGATCGAGCAGGCGCTTGCCGGACCGCCGCCAGCCGCGCATCGTCTCGATCTGGAAGGGGCGCGGCGCTCGGCGCAAATCCTGCGCGAGCGCTTCAAACAGCTCCGATCAGCATGAAGCGTGTATAATTTTTTGTCGGCAATTCGCCGGAGAACCTGATCTGCCGCAGCGCCGCCATGGCTTCGAAGGCCGCAAGTGACGCCACGCAGTTGATGTGCGTCGGCTCGCTGAAATAATCGTTCGACTGCAGCAGCACGTTCGTACCCCGCGGAAGCAGGGCAAGCCAGGCGCTGAGATCGGCTATGTGTTCGCAGCTCGTATTGACCACCAGGTCAGGCCCGCCGGCGGCATAGTCGAGTGTGTACATATCTGCCGTCAGCGCTTGAAACCGCTCGCCGGCTTGCCGGTTGAGTGTCCGGGCGACCGCGCCGACTTCGGGATCGATGTCGATGCTGTCGATCGCCGCGATGTCGAAGCGGGCGTCGTTGAAAAGCATCGCCGGCAATACGCCGTACCATCCACCCAGAACCCATATGCGTTCGAACCGGCCGCCGCAGCTTTCGAACAGCCTGTCGAGCGCCCACATCTTGCAGGCGACCTGCTTGTGGTTGAAGGCATTGGCGATATCGGCCTGCGGATGCTTGGCGATGACGCGCGCCAGCCCGGCCACGAGAGGGTGGTCGACATAGGCGGCAATTCCCCGCGTGAGGTCCAGGGCTTGCTCATGCCCATCCATGCCGGCATTGCGTGGTTGCGTGACATCCATCATATTCGTCTTCTATGTTGGGATTTCGGGCGACACAACGCAATCTTGCCTCATGCAAGGCTGTTCGACTTGCGGACGCGATTGTGCCGCAAGCCGTTTCGCCATTGCCCGGAGGAGGCCGATTGCATTTGTCCGGACCATCGGCATCCATCCGCCTGGCGCGCAGCTGCCGCTTCGAGCTCGTCGTTGGCGGCGAAGACATGGCCGATACACCATTCGCCAGCAGGTGCCTTTACATTCCGCATCCTTCAAACTGACAATCGCATATGGAAACCAGCCTAGCCCGCTATATCTGGACGCACACCAGGAAGCAGCAGCTCTGGATATTGATGATCGTCGTGCTTTCGATGGTCCCGTATTTCATGTCGTTCGACCTGCCGAAGCTGATCGTCAACGGCCCGATCCAGGGCAAGGGGTTCGAGCAACCGGGCGCGACCCTGCCATTCATGAGGTTGCACTATAACCTGCCGTTCATCGGCGAGGTTCAGTTCTTCTCCGGTTTTCAACTGGACCGCACGTCGACGCTGCTTGCGCTCAGCCTTGTTTTCCTCTTGCTGGTCGTCATCAACGGCTTGTTCAAGCTCTACATCAACACTTACAAGGGCCGGCTCGGCGAACGCATGCTGCGGCGTATTCGTTTCGATCTGGTCGATCGTGTGCTGCGGTTTCCGCCGATTTACTTCAAGCGGGTGAAATCCGCCGAAGTGGCGACCATGGTGAAGGACGAGGTGGAGCCGCTGGGCGGCTTCATCGGCGATGCCTTCCTGCAGCCGGTGCTGCTCGGCGGCCAGGCGTTGACGGCCATGCTGTTCATCATGGTCCAGAACGTCTGGCTCGGAATGATAGCGGTCGTGATCGTGGCGATCCAGATTGTGCTTATCCCGCGAATGCGGCGGCGGCTGCTCGTGCTGGGGCGCCAGCGGCAGTTGACGGCGCGCGCGCTGTCGGGCCGAGTTGGCGAAATCGTTGACGGCATCGGCGCGGTTCACGTCCACGATACGTCGAATTACGAGCGCGCCGACATAGCAGCCCGGCTCGGGCTCATCTTCAAAATCCGCTTCGATCTTTACCAATGGAAATTCATGGTAAAGTTCCTCAACAATTTTCTCGCGCAGCTCACGCCCTTTCTGTTCTACATGATCGGTGGCTATCTGGTCATCCAGGGGCGGCTGGATGTCGGCCAGCTCGTGGCCGTGATTGGCGCCTACAAGGACTTGCCCGGACCGATGAAGGAACTGATCGACTGGGATCAGGACCGGCAGGATGTCCAGGTCAAATATCAGCAGGTCGTCGAACAGTTCACCGTCGAGAATATCATCGCGCCGGAAATCGGAGCACTGACGATCGACGATCCCGATCCGATGACCAAGCCGCTGTCGGCGGTCAGCCTGTCGATAGCCGACGATGGCGGCGCAATGCTCCTCAATCGCATCTCGCTCGAGGTCAAGCCCGGTGAGACGGTGGCGCTGGTCAGCACCGCAACAGGGGGAGCGGAGGCGCTTGCGGAAGCCTTTGCGCGGCTGACCTGGCCGGACAGCGGAAGGATCGTTTCGGGCTCCGATGACTTGCTCGATCTCCCCGAAGCCGTGACCGGCCGGCGCATGTCCTACGCTTCGTCGGATGTTTTCCTGTTCCAGGCAAGCCTGCGCGACAATTTGCTCTACGGGTTGAAGCATGCGCCGCTGACATCGGTGACATATGACGGCGCCGCGGCGGACCAGCACCGTTGGAATATCGACGAGGCGCGCCGGTCGGGCAATCCGGATCTCGATATCCGCAGCGACTGGATCAACTATGCCTCCGCCGGCGCCACCGGCCCGCACGACCTCTTTGAAGCCGTGCGCCGGGTGCTCGACGCGGTTCTTCTGTCGCGCGACATTCTGGATCTAGGCTTGCGCTCTTCGGCCGACCTCAAGCGCCACACGAAGCTTGCCGGGCGGATCGTCGAATTGCGTGCGGCGCTGCGAACCCGGTTGGAGGAAGAAGGCCTGAGCGCGCTGGTGGTTCCTTTTGAACCGGGCGCCTACAACAAGGAAGCGACGATCGGCCAGAACCTGCTCTTCGGCGCTGCGGCCGGCCCCGAACTGGCTCACAAGGCACTCGCGTCCAATCCCTATTTTGCTTCCGTGCTGAAGCAAGCCGGCCTCGACCGCACGCTCTACGAAATGGGCATGGAGATCGCCGAACAGGCGATCGAGCTGTTTGCCGACCTGCCGCCCGAACACCAGTTCTTCCAGCAGCTCGCCTTCATGAGCGCCGAGGAGATACCCGCCTACGAAACCTTGCTGCAACGGCTCAAGAATCGCCCCTACGATGCGGTTTCGGAGAACGACCGCGCCATGATGGTCACCTTAAGCTTTGCCTATATCGAGCCCCGGCATCGCTTCGGCCTGTTGACCGACGAGCTGATGAGCAAGATCATCGCTGCACGCAACCAGTTCTATGAAAACCTGCCGGCCGAGCTGCAGGAAGCTGTCGAACGGTTTGACCCTAGCAAATACATCGCCGCGGCCACCGTCATGGACAATGTCCTGTTCGGGCGTGTCGGCAACAACCATCCCGACGCGCCGGACCGCATTCGCTCCATCGTCTATGATATTCTTGACGAACTGGGGCTTTATGCGGAGCTTCTGGATGTCGGCCTGGACTTCAACGTCGGCGCCGCCGGCAGGCGGCTGACCGGCGGACAGCGACAGAAGCTCGATGTTGCCCGCGCCTTGCTCAAGCGTCCCGATTTTCTCATTCTCAATCGGCCGCTGTCGGCGCTCGACCAGCGCGTGCAGGACAAGGTGCTGCGAAATGTGCTCGACGAAGCCAGACGCGACGGCCATTCGCCGGCAATTGTGTGGGTGGTGACGAATCCGGCAATGGCGGCGATGTTCGATCGGGTTGTGGTCTTTGACTCAGGCCAATTGGTGGAAGACGGAACACACGAGACACTCTTGGCGGGAAACGGTATCTTCAAGGAACTTGTGTCATAGTCTGGCAAACGCGAATTCAGGAAGGTTTGCGACAATGCTGCTCAAGGATGAAGTTGGAATGCTGCAACGCGTTCCCTTGTTCTCTGGCATCGAGCCGACAAAGCTCAAGCTGCTCGCGTTCACGTCCGATCGCGTGAACTACAGTGCCGGCCAGATTCTTTTCCGGCAGGGCGACGAGGCAGACGCCGCCTATGTCATCCTTTCAGGCAGCGCGGATATTCTGGTCGATTCCGACAATGGCCCGATCAAAGTTGCCGAATTGCTGCCAAATTCGATCGTTGGCGAGATCGCCATATTGTGCAACAGCTCCCGTACTGCCACCGTCAAAGCGGCAAGTGAGTTGGAGGCCTTGAGAATCCGCAAGGACCATTTCCTGAGGCTTATGAAGGAGTTTCCCGAAATGACCATCGAGATATTGCGGGTTCTTGCCGATCGGCTAAGCAGTACGACCGCCGACCTGATCGACGCACGAACCGCCGAGAGCGATTCACAGTTGCACTGAAGCGGCGAGCCGCTCTGTCTCTTTGTTTTGATGCAGTTCCGGAACCGTGTCACACTTTCCTGGAACTACTCTGGCAGCAGTTGGTTGGCTACGATGGGCGAAAGGGTGCATGGACGACGATTTCTTCCTTGTCAGGTTTTGGGGCGTGCGCGGCAGCATTGCGGTATCGGGGCCAGAATTTGCTCGCTATGGCGGCAACACGATCTGCATCGAGATGCAATGCGGCAAGCATACGCTTCTGTTCGACGCGGGCTCCGGCCTGCGGCCTGCCGGCAAGACGCTTCGGGCGGCGGGCGTCACCGATTTCGACCTGTTTTTCACCCATTGCCACTACGACCACGTCATCGGGCTGCCGGCTTTCAAGCCTATTTATGAACGAGGGATCAAAGTTACGCTTTGGTCCGGGCATCTCGCTGGACGCATGACGACGCGGCAGATGGTCGATGAATTCATTCGGCCGCCATGGTTTCCGGTGACACTCGGTGTCTGCAAGGCGAGCCTCGACTGCCGCGATTTCGCATCCGGAGACGTGCTTCGGCCACGCGAAGGGGTGGTGGTCCGAACCGGTAGTCTTGCCCATCCGGGCGGCTGCATCGGCTACCGGGTCGAATGGGGTGGCCGCGTCGTGGCGGTCATCACAGACACCGAGCACGAGCCGGGCAAACTTGATCCGGCGGTGCTCGGCCTGATCGAGAATGCCGACCTCGTCATTTACGATTGCACCTACACCGAGGAGGAAATGGAGCGCTACCGCGGCAACGGGCACTCGACATGGCAACAGGGCGTCAAGCTCTGCGAGGCGGCCGGCGCGCGCGGGCTTGCGCTGTTTCACCACGATCCGGCACGCACCGACGATGAGCTGGACGAGATGGAGAAACTGGCCAAAGACAGATTTGCACGCGCTTTTGCGGCGCGGGATGGCCAGACGCTCACATTTCCAGTCTTGCACAAAAAGCGCTGAGCTATTTTCCGGCGCTGCGTTCTGTCAGTGTGCTGATCGGAAGCCATGCGCAGCCTTCTGCCCGCGCGGTGATCGTGAACAGCCGTTCGAGGAAAAGCCAGGCCGATTCATCATGGACGAGATGGTGGGTGAGCAGGCCGACCGGTTCGCCGCCGCCGAATGCACGCTGCAATTGCGCGACGATGGCCTGAACCAACAGACCATGATCGCGGCAGCCGCGCGTGCCATGCCAATCCATGATGTCGACATTGCTGTTGATGACCGCCAGGGAAGCCGGCCTTGGCGGCCCGAACACCGACAATGCCGCAAATCCTATCGATCCGAGGTCGGGTACCAGGCCGACATCGATCCGGTTCCAGGGCGGCACCAGCATCGGAACCGCACGTGCGCCGTGCAGGCCGGTTACACGCGACAGCCCGCCGGCCAGCTCATCCAGCACCACCTCGCGTGGCCGATGCGCGCCGAGCTCCTGCTTTTTTTGACCCTCGGGCGCATGATTTCGGTGCGCCCAGCCATGAATGGCGACCGTGGCATGCGGCGCGGCGTCAAGCCGGACGACAAGCTTCCCGTCGGTCTGGGCCGGAATGACGGCCAGAGTGACCGGAACCGCGAAGTCACCGGTGAGGTCGAGCAACCGATCGAGCGCCGGCGTCGGATCCACGGCGTCATCGTCGCGCAGCCAGAACTCTGCCTTGCGGCCCGCCCGTTGCCGGTGCGCCAGCTCGTCCACCAGGGGCTGCCAAGTCGGGTCGGATGTCATGACAACGGGATCATCTTGAGAAGTTCCGCAAGACGGGCCTTTGCAGCACCGAGAGAGCGTTCTTCGAGAACGAAACGTCTGGCTTGTGCAGCCATGATGGTTCTTTCGTCATTATTGGCCAGAAGCCTTGCAATGGCGGAAGCGAACGCCGCCACATCGCCCGGCGGGGTGAGAAACCCGGTCTGGCCATGCCGCACAACCTCCGGCACGCCGGCAATGTCCTGAGCCACCACCGGAAGGCCGGCGGCCTGTGCTTCAAGATAGGCAATGCCATAGGCCTCGCCGTAACCCGGCCAGACGTAGATTCCCCCGCGATAGAGGACATCCGGCACGGCGACCGGCTCAATCGCGCCAAGCCATTCGATACGGTCGGCGGGCAAGCCGGCGAATTGCGCCTTTACCTCGTCACGGGCAGGTCCGTCCCCGACGACCGACAGCGTCCAGGGGAGGTGGCCGATCAACCCGAGCGCCTGCGCCAGCATGCGATAGCTCAAGACCTTGTCGCCCGGGCGCATCATGGCCACGGTCACGAGGCGCGTCGGATAATCCAGTACCGGCATTTCGTGGAATGCCGATGTGTCGATGAAGGGTGAAAGCATACCGAGAGCGGCGTGGGGAACAGCATCCGCCAGCCCCTGGCGATCCCTTTGCGTGAAGCAGATGTTCAGCGCCGCCTGCTCGATGGCTCGCGCCACCAATGCCTGGCTATCGGCCCACGAACCGGCGTTGCGCCGTTCGGAATAGGAGGCTTCGGCCGTCACATAGGGGACGGCAAAGGCCAACGCCAGCTCGGGCCCGATCAGGTCGGGCGCCTTGTAGTAGGGATGATAGGAGAACCAGAGATCGGGCTTGCCTTCACGGTCCCAAAGCCTTGTCAGTCGCGCGGCTTCGTCCCGGGCCTCGATCATGAGCGCATCGAAACTTTTCGGTTCCGGCTGGCGTAGATAGAAGCGCAACTCCGATGCCAGTTCGACGCTATGCCCGCCATGCTGCAGCGCCCGGACCAGCATCCGTGCCATCTGGCGGTCGCCGGAGACAACGGGATGATTGGGCGACTTCAGCGGGGCGTAGAAGGCAATTCGCATCGCGCGATCCTATCATCGCAAAGCCTGCCCAAGTCAATTTCGAGGCGTGATCGACTTCACCTTCAAGCGCTGGAATGTGCTATCTGATGCTTATGGAAACAGCTGTCGCGTCCGACCCGTTCGTCGCTTCTTTGCCGGTCTTCGCAAAGTTCGAAAGCGTTGCCGATATCGACAACTATCGGCCTCTCCCCGATGGCTGGGCGCTGGCCACCGCCGACATCGTCGGCTCGACCAAGGCGATCGAGGCCGGGCGCTACAAAATCGTCAATATGGCCGGCGCCAGCGTCATTTCGGCGCTTCTCAACGCGCTGGGCCGGCAAGATCTTCCCTTCGTCTTCGGCGGCGACGGCGCGCTCGTGGCGTTTCCCGGCTCGGCGCTGGAGATCGCCCGTATCGCGCTGGCTTCTGTCCAGAGATGGGTGGCGGACGAACTGGACCTGACCTTGCGTGCCGCAATCGTGCCGATAAAGGACATAAGAGCGCAAGGCCTCGACGTTCGCGTGGCGAGGTTCCAGGCCTCCGAAGCAGCCTTCTATGCCATGTTCGCCGGCGGTGGCGGCAGTTGGGCGGAAGCCGAAATGAAAGCCGGGCGCTACCGCGTCGACCCCGCCCCGGCCGGCGCGCGGCCGGATCTGACCGGCCTCTCCTGCCGCTGGAACCCGATCGAAGCCCGGCATGGCGAAATTGTCTCGATCATAGCCGTGCCCGGGGCATCGCGCGACTTGCGTGGTTTCCAGTTTCTGGCTTCCGACATCATCGCCCTTGCCGGCAGGCAGGAGCGCGATGGCCACCCGGTGCCGGTGGACGGTCCGGCCTATAGTCTCTTGCCCGCCGGTCTCGATGTCGAGGCACGGGCCACGGCGCCGCCGGGGCGGCGGTGGCTGGCCAAGCTGTGGGTGATCTTCCTGATGACGCTTACGGCCGTCACCGACAAATTGGGCTGGACGATCGGCGGTTTCGACCCGAAGGTCTACAAGCGCGAGGTGGCCAGCAATTCGGATTTCCGCAAGTTCGACGACGGCTTGAAGATGACCATCGACGTCGACGCGGATGTGTTGCAGCGGATCGAGAACCGGCTGAAACAAGCGGAAGAGGCCGGCATCTGCAACTATGGCCTGCACCGCCAGAAGTCGGCCTTGATGACATGCCTCGTCATCTCGCCGCTGCAGCGCGATCATGTTCACTTCATCGATGGCGCCGCCGGCGGCTATGCAATGGCTGCCGCAAGCCTGAAGGCGAAGGCGCCGGTCTGATGACGGCTTGGGGAATCGATGTTCAGCAATGCGCCGCGGCCATGGTTCTTGGGACCCGGCGAGCCCGACGGTGCCTGAGCCGACCAATTATTTGCGCGATGTCAGGATCGGGATTGCACTTCGCCGGCAGCCTCGCCACATAGTGTTGCAGGTGATTTGTGCGGTCGACGTCTGCTTGCTTCCTGCAAGGACAGTCATTCGGGATATTCTTCGCCGGCTTCTGCCCCCGAAGCCGGTTTCATTGACTTCGAGAATTTTGCGGATCAAAGGAGATGGCTCGTCTTCGACGGGTTTCGAGATAGCATGAGCACAGCGCAAACAGAAATTTCCAACATTCTCATGGATAAGGTTGCCGATTGGCTGACCCAATCGGCGCTGGCGGGCGACGACCTGGAAACATTGGTCAAGGGTTTTTGTGAACGGCTGGCTGCTGCCGGCCTGCCGCTGAAGCGGGTGCATTTGAGCTTTTCGATGCTGCATCCGCTTTATGACGCGCTCGGTTTCACCTGGATTCGCGGCCAAGGCCTGGAAGTGGAAGGCTTCCGGAGTGAGAACGGCGTCCATTCCGACAGATTCCTGACCAGCCCATACTACCATCTGCTCAGCAACAAGCTCGACCATCTGCGGCGCCGGCTCGACCCGTCGGTGCGGTCGGAGTTTCCTGTTTTCGATGAGCTCAGGCTTATGGGCGTCACCGATTACATGGCTTTCGTCCATCCCTTCAACGGCGATACAAGTCAGGGCATGTTGGGGTCCTGGTCCACCGACAGTGCTTCAGGCTTCAGCGACAGCATGATTTCGGCGCTGCTGCGGATCCAGAACCATCTCGCTATAGCAAGCAAGATGGCGGTGCTCACCAAGCTCGCCGACAACATGATGACCACGTATCTCGGCGGTGACGCCGGCAGGCGCGTGCTGGACGGCCAGATCAAGCGCGGCGAGGGCGACACAATCCGGGCCGCGCTGGTGATGGGCGATATGCGCGGGTCGACAAGGCTCGCCGAAACCTCCGGCCGCGAAGTCTATATCGATACGCTGAACCAGTTTTTCGATGCCATCGCAGCACCTTTCAATCGCAAAGGCGGGCAGATCATGAGTTTCCTGGGGGATGGATTCATTGCCGTCTACCCCTGCGAAAGGCACCGGGCGCAGTCAGAGATCGCCTGCCAGGCTGCTCTTGCGGCTGCGCACAAGGCCAGCATGCGCATGATGGAGCTCAATCTGCGCAGAAAAGAGCAAGGACTGGGCGACATAAAATTTGGTATCGGCCTTCATGTCGGCAATGTGATGTTCGGCAATGTCGGGCTTACCGACCGACTCACATTCTCCGTCTTCGGCTCGGCTGTAAACGAGGTCCAGCGTCTCCAGACCCTGACTAAGAAATATCCGCACAGCGTTCTCGCCAGCAAGGACTTCGCCGGCTATTGCGGGGCCAACAGCTGGCTGACGCTCGGCGAGGAGGAACTGGCGGGCAGCAAGCAGAAGCTGACGGTGCTTTCACCCGATCTGTCGGGTGCTCTCGCACTCGATGAAGACGCTGCGCTGCAGCCGTTTCACGATCGGATATCGGACGCCGAGCAGGTCATGCTGCTTCATCGCGATGCCGCGCGGCTGTCGGCGGGCGACCGGAGGAAGCTCCAGTAGTCACCACCATCCGATCTGGACGCCCTGGTATGCTGTCCGGCCGCCGGTCGCCGGGGAATTCGTTTCGAATCCAAGTTGCTCTGCGCTGACAATGCGCTAGTCTTGCTTTTTGGGGCCGGTCGGGAGGCGCCAGATTGGGGCTGGTGTGGGAATGGATGCAGGCGTTGATCTGCTGCGGATCGAGGATGTTGGCATCTCTTTTGCCATTGTCGGGGGACCGTTGCATGCCGTCAGGCGGGCAAATCTTCGCGTCCTGCCCGGCAAGGTCACCGCACTTGTCGGTGAGTCCGGTTCCGGAAAATCGGTTCTCAGCCAGGCCGTGATGGGCATCTTGCCGAACACGGCCCATGTTCGCGGCCGTATCCTGTTTTCCGATCCCAAAAAGCCCGGCACGACGCAGGATATCCTGCAGATGCCGCGAGACGGACCCGAAATCCGGGCGTTGAGAGGCAGCCGCATCGGCAAGATCTTTCAGGAGCCGATGACATCGCTGTCGCCGCTGCACACGATCGGCAACCAGGTCAGCGAATCCCTGCAGATTCATACGTGCATGGATCGGACGGAGCGCAAGGCACGGACCGAGGAAATGCTCGGGCTCGTCGGGTTTCCCAATCCCAAGCGCGCCTACGACATGTATCCGTTCGAACTTTCGGGAGGATTGCGGCAACGCGCCATGATAGCCATGGCGCTTATCTGCCGGCCCGCTCTGTTGATCGCCGATGAGCCGACGACGGCGTTGGACGTCACCATCCAGGCGCAAATCCTGCAATTGCTTCGTGGGCTCCAGACCAAGCTCAACATGGCAATGCTGCTGATCACGCACGACCTCGGCGTGGTCGCCAATGTCGCCGACGAGGTGGTCGTCATGTACCATGGCGAGATCATGGAAGCGGGCCCTGTGGAGGCAATATTCCGCCGGCCAGGCCACCCTTACCTGAAGGGCCTGATGGCAGCCGTTCCGCATTTCGACCTGAAGCCTGGCGAAAGACTGAAGGCGCTCCGCGAGGTGCCGGTGAATGTCGGGACCCTGCTGGGCAAGCAGACGGCGCCGGAAGCGAAAGGGCCGGACGACATTCTGCTGTCGGTCAGGGATCTGAAAAAGGTCTACACCATCCGCAACTCCGGATGGTTCAGCGGGAGCCATCAGACCTCTGTTCGCGCCGTGGACGGCGTCAGCTTCGACATCAGGCGAGGTGAGTGCCTGGGCCTGGTTGGCGAAAGCGGTTGCGGCAAAACCACCGTCAGCAAGATCCTGATGCGGGCCGTCACCCCTACCGGTGGCTCCGTGATCTTCAACGGCCGCGACGGACCGATCGACGTCCTGGAAGCCGAGGGAGACGCCCTGCGCTTGCTGCGCGCGAAACTCCAGATGGTCTTCCAGGATCCGGTTTCGTCACTTTCGCCACGCATGACAGTGGAAAACATCTTGAGCGAGCCGCTGGAAATCCATCAACGTGGCAATGCTGCGTCCCGGCTAGCCACGGTCAAGAGCCTGATGCAGGCAATCGGGCTCGATCCGCGCTTCATCCAGCGCTATCCCCACAGCTTCTCCGGCGGGCAGCGTCAGCGTATCGGCATCGCGCGCGCGTTGGCGCTGGGGCCTGAACTGCTGATCTGCGACGAGCCGGTTTCGGCGCTCGATGTCTCCGTGCAGGCGCAGATCCTGAACCTTCTGAAGGACCTGCAGAAGGAACTGGGCCTGACCTACCTGTTCATATCCCACAATCTGGCGGTGGTGGACTACATGGCGGACCGCATCGCGGTGATGTGCGGCGGGCGTATCGTCGAGCTTGCACCGCGCGAAATTCTGCTCAGGAAACCGATCCACCCCTACACGCGCTCGCTGCTCGCCGCAGTCCCCTTCCCCGATCTCGACCGGCCGATGGATTTCAAGACGCTGAAGCTCGGCGGCGCTTCCGACACCAGCGCATGGGGCCCGCAATTCCGCGACGAGGGCGAAGAGGATATGCTGTCGCCGCTCGATCTCGGCGGCGGCCATCTCGTGCTGGCCCGACGTTCGGCCGATGTCAGCGAGTTACGCCATTGATCAGCCGCCGCACTGTCCTTGGTCTCATGGCTTCGGCATTTCTGCCGGGCACGGCGCGCGCCGGCGATCTGGAGCCGGATTTTCTTCAGCCGCAGCTGAAAGCCAGGGCTCTGCCGCCACTCGCGGAGCGCCTGCCCAAAAGCCCGCGCGCGTTGAACCTCGCGGCGATGGGCCGGCAGCCCGGCCAGTATGGCGGCACGCTGCGTACGATCATCGGCAGCCAGAAAGATATCCGGATGATGACGATCTACGGGTATTCCCGGCTGGTCGGCTATGACGAAAAGCTTAACTTTCAGGCCGACATTCTCGAAAGTTTCGACGTAAAGGATGATCGCGTCTTCACGTTCAAGATTCGTGAAGGCCATAAATGGTCAGACGGCAGCCTGCTGACGCCGGAGGATTTTCGTTATTGCTGGGAAGATGTCTGGCTGAACGATGAGCTTTCGCAAGGGGGGCTCGCCCCTGCCCTGCTGGCGGACGGCAAGCCGCCACGTTTCGAGATCGTCGATCCGTTGACGGTGCGCTACAGTTGGGACGCGCCCAATCCCGACTTCCTGCCCAAACTTGCCGCTGCTTCGCCGACACCGCTTGTTTTGCCAGCCGCCTATCTCAAGCAGTTCCACAAGAAATATCAGGATCCATTCCGGCTCGCCGGCCTGATGAAGGAGAACCGGACCGCAAAATGGACGCTGCTGCACATCCGCATGTCGCGGCAGTATCGCCCGGAGAACCCGGATCTGCCGACACTCGACCCCTGGCAGAACCGGACCAAGCCGCCGGCCGAGCAGTTCATCTTCGAGCGCAACCCGTTCTTTCATCGAACAGACGAGAACGGCCGGCAACTGCCCTATGTCGACCGGATCATCATGAATGTCAGCTCGTCGGCGATCATCTCCGCCAAGACCGGTGCGGGCGAGAGCGACCTGCAATGCATGGGAATCGACTTCAGCGACTACTCCTTCCTGAAGGACGCGGAGAAGCGCTACCCGGTGAAGATGCATCTGTGGAAACGCACACAGGGTTCGCGGCTGGCGCTCATGCCCAATCTGAATTGTGCCGACCCGGTGTGGCGTGGCCTTTTGCGTGACGTGCGCGTGCGCCGCGCACTTTCGCTCGCTGTAGACAGGCGCGAGATCAACATGGCCGTCTTCTACGGATTGGCGCAGGAAAGCGCCGATACGGTCTTGCCGGAGAGCCCGCTCTACCGGCCGGAATTCGCGAAAGCCTGGGTCGCCCACGATCCCGACCAGGCCAATGCACTGCTTGACGAGGTCGGGCTTCAGGCCCGTGACGATGACGGCCTGCGGCTACTTCCCGATGGACGCCCGGCGCAGATCATCGTGGAAACGGCCGGCGAAAGCACGCTGGAAACCGATGCGCTCGAACTCATCACCGATCACTGGCGCAAGATAGGCATCGCTTTGTTCATCCGGACTTCGCAGCGCGACATCTTCCGCAGCCGCGCGCTTGGTGGCCAGATCCTGATGTCGATGTCGTCGGGCATCGACAATGGCGTGCCGACCGCCGACATGAATCCATACCAGCTGGCCCCCACCATCGACGACCAGCTGCAATGGCCGCTCTGGGGCGCTTACTATCTGTCGCATGGCAAGATGGGTGAGGCGCCCGATGTTCCTGAAGTGGTCGAGTTGATGGCTTTGCTCAAGCGCTGGAACGGATCGACCCAATCCAGCGAGCGCGCCGAAATCTGGAACTCGATGCTGTCGATCTACACCGATCAGGTGTTCTCTATCGGTACGGTGAACGAAACACTTCAGCCGATTCTGGTATCCTCGCGGCTGCGCAACCTGCCTGACAAAGCACTCTACGGCTACGACCCGACCTCCTATTTCGGTGTCTACATGCCGGACACATTCTGGCTTGGAGGCTCCTGAGCGTGCTTCGATATCTTGTCTGGCGCATCGCCGTGATGGTTCCAACGCTGCTGGTCATATCGGCGCTTGTGTTCACCATCATCGAACTTCCACCGGGCGACTATTTCGACAGCTATGTCGCCGAGCTTCGGGCCCAGGGCGAAGCGGTGGATTCCGACCGCATCCAGATGATGCGCAAGGAATATGGTTTCGACCAGCCGCCGGTCATTCGCTACTTCTACTGGGTGGGCGGGATGCTGCACGGCGATTTCGGCTATTCCTTCGAATATGAGCTGCCGGTTCGCGACGTCGTCGGCGACCGAATGTGGCTGACCGTGCTGGTTTCCTTCGTCACGATCATCTTCACCTGGCTCATCGCCTTTCCGATAGGCATGTACTCCGCCACGCATCAATACAGCTGGGGCGACTACGGCCTGACTTTCTTCGGCCTTCTCGGCCTTGCCATTCCGAATTTCATGCTGGCGCTGATCCTGATGTATTTCGCCAACATCTGGTTCGGCACGTCCATCGGCCACCTCATGGACCAGCAATATCTCGGCGAGCCGATGAGCTGGGCCAAGGCGAAGTCGATCCTCGCCCATCTCTGGATCCCGGTCCTGATCATCGGCACCGGCGGCACGGCGAGCATGATCCGGCGGCTGCGCGCCAATCTGCTCGACGAACTGCACAAGCAATATGTCGTGACGGCGCGCGCCAAGGGCCTGCATCCGTTCAAGGCGCTGGTCAAATATCCGCTGCGCATGGCGCTCAATTTCTTCATTTCCGACATCGGCTCGATCCTGCCGGCCATCATCTCCGGCGCTGAGATCACGGCTATCGTTTTGTCTTTGGAAACGACCGGGCCGATGCTGATCAAGGCGCTGCAAAGCCAGGATATGTATCTGGCAGGGTCATTCCTGATGTTCCTTGCCTTCCTGACGGTTATCGGCGTGCTGATTTCCGACCTGGCGCTGGCGCTGCTTGATCCACGAATTCGTTTGCAGGGTGGCAGCACCAAATGAAGCAGGACTCGCCGCTGCCCGCTCCGGGTGCTCCACTGCAACACTACATTTCCGGCGCGCCCTTCGACCTGCAGTCGGTCGAGGCGATGACGCCGGAGCAATCGAAGGTCTTTCAGGCATCGCAGTTGCGGCTGATGTGGTGGAAATTCCGCAAACACCGGCTTGCGCTTATATCCGGCATATTCCTGGCAGTGCTGTATTCCGGGATACTGATCTGCGAGTTCCTGGCGCCCTACAATCTGCACTCGCGCAACATGGACTACATCTATGCGCCCCCGCAGCACGTGCATCTGTTCCACAATGGCGAGTTCGTCGGGCCGTTCGTCTATGGCCGCCAGATGACGCTGGATATGGACACGCTCAAGCGGAACTACATCGAGAAGCACGACGATGTTCAGCGGCTCCGTTTCTTCTGCAAGGGCGACACTTATCGGTTCTGGGGCCTGATCGAAGGTGACAGGCATTTTGTCTGTCCTGCCGAAAACGGGCAGCTGTTTCTGGCCGGCACCGACAGGCTGGGGCGCGACGTGCTCTCGCGCATGATCTATGGCGCACGCATTTCACTGACTATCGGCCTCGTCGGCATCAGTTTCAGCTTCCTGCTCGGCATCGTCATCGGCGGGCTGGCCGGCTATCACGGCGGTATCTTCGACCTGATCGTCCAACGGATAATCGAAGTCCTGCAATCGATTCCCAGCATTCCGCTATGGCTGGCCCTGGCGGCGATCATGCCGATAACCTGGAGTCCGATCCTGATCTATTTCGGCATCACCGTCATCCTCGGGCTGCTCGACTGGACCGGACTGGCGCGGGCCGTGCGTTCAAAGCTTCTGGCCTTGCGCGAGGAGGATTACGTTCTGGCCGCGCAGTTGATGGGCGCCGGGAGCAGCCGCATCATCAGGCGGCATCTCATTCCCGGCTTCATGTCGCATCTGATCGCGACGGCGACGCTCTCCATCCCTGGCATGATCCTGGGCGAAACGGCGCTGAGCTTCCTCGGGCTCGGCCTGAGGGCGCCGATAACCAGCTGGGGCATCCTGCTCACCGAGGCGCGCAGCGTCAGCGTGATCGCGTTCTATCCATGGCTGCTTTTGCCGATGCTGCCGGTCATCCTCGTCATCATGGCGTTCAACTTCCTCGGCGACGGCTTGCGGGACGCCGCAGACCCCTACAAGTGATATCGCTGTTCCACCGCGCGGCCTGCCGAACACTCCACCCGGTATGACGCTTGTCGGCGGCCGGTTGCGTTATTGCAGGGTTCGTCGTTCGCCTTTATATGCAGCAAGCCTCGATCGGGGCTGCTGGTTCAGGACACACAATCGCATATGAGTCGCCTCGATAATTTCATCAGCAGGATGACCGCGCAGCGCGACATTCTCAATCGAATCTGCCCCGAGGTGGCGAAGATGGAGGGGCTTGTGCTTGAACTCGGCCTCGGCAATGGCCGGACATTCCACCATCTGCGCGAGCTTCTGCCCGGGCGCCGGATCGTGGTGTTCGACCGCGAAGTTGGCGCGCACACTAGCTCAATTCCCGAAGCTGAAAACCTCGTGCTCGGCGAAATACGCGAGACGGGCCGCAAGTTCATTGGCATCGAAGCCGCCCTTGTTCATGCCGACATCGGCACCGGCTATGACGATCGCGATGCAGTGACCGCTACCTGGCTTCCCGATCTGATTGCGAGCCTGCTTCGCGTCGGCGGCTTCGCGGTCAGTGGCACGCCGCTCGATCACCCGCTGCTGCAACACCTCCCGGCGCCCACTTCGGAGCCCGCCGACCGTTATTTCCTCTGCAAGCGCGTGTGAGCGGCAGAGAACTCTTCAGGGGATCGTATAAACCGCAATCTCCCGCTCGATGCCGCGCAGCGAGACCTCGTGCGGCACGGGCGTCAGCGCGTTCCTGTGCAACAGATCGGCGGTGAGATTATCGTCGACCACCGCACGCGTGGCGAAGATCGCCTGTGCGTTGGCGAGGTTCTGGACCCGCGAAGCAATGTTGACCGTCTGGCCGAAATAATCCTGCCGCTCGTTCATGGACACGGCTATGCAGGGGCCGGCATGAACACCGATCTTGAGCAGAAGGTCCTCGCGCCCGCTTTTGTCATTGAGCGCCCGCATGGCGTCGCGCATCCGCAGCGCCGCGGCAATCGCACGGTCAGGCGTCGCGAAGGTCGCCATCACCGCATCGCCGATCGTCTTCACAACCGCGCCTGCCTCCGCCGCGACGATCTCGTGCAGAACCTGGAAATGCTCGCGCACGAGATCGAAGGCTGAAAGATCGCCCACCCGCTCGTAAAGCTCGGTCGATCCGCGCAGATCGGTGAACAGGAAGGTCAGGCTGGTGATCTTCAGGCGCTGGTTGATGTCGAGCGTATCCGTGCGATAGAGATCCCGGAACGTCTGGTTGGTGAGCAGGCGCTTGGCGGTCACGAAGGGCCGGCGCTTGCCCAGGAAATCATGCAATACCGGGCAGGCGATGAAGACCGTCGGCAGCACGCGCGTGTCGGTCCTGTTTTCCAGCGAAATGCGCAATGGGCCGGGCTGCATCTCCAGCGTCTGGCTCTGGACATGGTCGCGGTCGAAGGCCAGAGAGAGGTTTCGCCGCTCTTTTGCCGGTTCGCCCTTCGCGTCGATGAACTGGGCCGAATGCGTGACCGGCTCGAAGACGATGATAAATTGGGGCGGAAGCTGGATGTGCAGAACCGCCTTTTCACCGGGCGCAAGCTCGATATCTTCCAGCGAGAACGCTTCCATCTTTTCCGCCAGATCCTCGTCCGGCAGATCGGCCCCGGACGCCCAGTAGATCTGGCGGTAATATTCCACCAACGGCAGTTCGTGTGGATTGTGGGCGGCAATCCTGCGCACACGGGGACTGACGGTGAATGTCACCTCGACCATCTCGTCGAGTGTCGGCGAATAGCCCTGGGAGCACAGCGCGCAGGTGTATTCGTCCTTCTGCATGGTTTTCAGCGTGGCGTTGGTGTCGAGCACGCCGCCACAGCCGGGGCACAGAACATTCCAGGAAATGTCGAAGATGCCCACCCGCGCCGCATGGAGAAAGGCGCTTATGGTGCATTCCTCGTCGAGGCCATGCTTGCTGGCGAAGGCCAGCGCATTGATGCGGCAAAGTTCGCGGTCCTTGCCCTCGGCGATGGTTTGCCGGATTGCGTCGATTGCCTGCGGATCGACATCGGTCGATTGCCGCAGAAGCGAGAACAGATCCTGAGCTTCGGTCATCGTGCAGGCTCCGGAAATTGCGCCGTTAGGGCATGATGCCGAAAAGTGTGAAGCGGTTTTCGGACGACATCATGCTCTATTTCCTGATTTAGAGGCGGATTCAGATTTCAGGTCGGACAGACCTGAAATCATCCGGCTCTAGGCGTGTTGGCCGGACCGATCTTCGACCCGAACGCTCCATCATACTGCGAAATGGACCGTACGGCCATTCGAATGGACAAGCCTGGTGACAGGTCAATTTCCATTTGTTGAATTCCAAACTATGATAGCCCATGGGGCATTCATCTCTGGGGTTTTCTCCATGCCGACACGCGACAACCCGCCGTTTCCGGCGGCCCTGCGCCTTTTCTCGGCGGGGGTCATCATCGTCCTGATCGTCGGGGCCGGCCTGTTTTTCGCGCCCGCGCTGGTCAAGCCGCGCTGGCCCTGGGCCGTCACGCCGTTCAATGCCCGCTTCCTCGGCGGCTTCTACACCGCCGAAATGGCAGTGATGGCGGCGCTGCTGGTCTGGAATCGCTGGTCGCCCGGCAGGCTCGTGCTGGTCATGGCCTTCATCTTCACCGTCATCGTGTCGGCGGCTTCGTTCATCAACCTTGGCTATTTCAACTTCGAGCGCAAAGCCCCCTGGCTCTGGTTTCTGGTCTATCTTGCGTCAGCCGCGGTATCCGGGCTGTTCCTGTGGCTGGCAAGGGCTCGCCCTTCTGCAAAAGGCGTGATCTTGAACTCCGCATGGCGCGCCTACCTACCGGCGGAAATGGCAGTCCTGGGGCTCTACGGCGTCGGCCTGTTGCTGTTTCCCCTGACATTCGGTGGCTTCTGGCCATGGCCGATCGATGCTTTTCACGCCCAGGTCTACAGCGCCATCTTCCTCGCCGGCGCCGGCGGTACCTATCTCGTCTGGAGAAGTGCACCGCGTGAGGAATTGCTGGTGCTCGGCCTGGCGCAGTTTCTGGTTGGCCTGCTTGCTGTTCTTGGCCTCTTCATCACCGACGCTGCCGTGCACCGGATCGACTGGACGGCGGCCGGGACATTGTGCTGGCTCGCCCTTTTCGGCTGGATCGGCATCAGCGGTATCCTCAAACTCTGCGCCGCCCCCCGGCATTTTGCCGCGCAATCGGCATAGGTCGCAGAGACGGCTGGATTTTCAGGTGACGTCCGGTGCATCGTGCCGGGCATATTGCCTCTGTCGCTTTGTTCTGACGCAATTCCGGACGGAAAACCGCTCACACTTTTCCTGAAATTGCGTTAGGCGGGAAAGCCATGACCAGCACGACCTCCTTATCCGAGAAAATCCAGCCGCAGCTCCGGGCCGTCCGGCCAAGCGATGCCGAGGCGCTGTGCGCTATCTTCAATATGCCGGGGTTCCGCTGGGGCACGCTCAGGATGCCGTTCGAGATGGTGGAGCAGGTGGAGCGGCGCATCGCCAAGTCCGGCCCGGAAACCACCTGGATCGTTGCGGAGCTGGACGGCAAGGTTGTCGGCCATGGCAGCCTGGTCGCGCAGGGTTCGCCGCGCCGCTCGCATATCGGCGAGATCAATATCGGCCTTGACGATGGCTTTGTCGGCAGAGGCATCGGCTCTGCCATCCTTGGCGCGCTGCTTGACGTGGCCGACAACTGGCGCGCCCTGAAGCGGGTCGAGTTGACTGTCTATGCCGACAACGAACCGGCCATCCGTCTCTACACAAGCCACGGCTTCGAGGTCGAGGGACGGCATGTGAAGGCCGGTTTTACCGACGGGCAGTACCACGACCTCCTGAGCATGGCCCGGCTGCGGTTCTGATGACCGCCGTCCCTGCCCCTGCGCCTCCGGTGGACATTTTGGCCGTGCTGTCGCTGCTCTGCCCGGAGGTCGTGCGTGACATCGAGCAGAACTGGAATGCGCCGGTTTCCGATTATGCCCGCCATCTGTGGCGGCCGGTGGCAAGGCCTGGATCGGCCCCGTCGATCGCTGCCCGCTCGATCCTGCGCGACGTCCTGCAGCAGCGCCTCGGTGCGATCATGCAGCCCGAAGCGATCGACAAGGCCCTCGACGAATTCGACCACAGACCGGTTATCCAGTCCGGCCTGCACTGCCTGCTTCTGATGGATCGCATCACCTTCGATGCCCTGCTGCTTGCCTGGCTCGGCGCGGTCGAAAACGGGCTGTCGGCTTTTTTCGGCTTCATGGGAACGACGATGACCATGGAGACAACCGGCCGGGAGGGGCCGGGATGGCTCGATGTCGGCGACGACAAGGTCAATTTGTTTGGCATGGGGCGCCACAAACTGTGCCGCAAAAGCGCCTGCGCGGCCGGTCCCGTTACCCTCAACGGGCGCGCGCTCGAAACGGTGGGCAATGAGACGGATGCCAGAAGCTGGCTGGGCACGCTGCTTGCCAGCCAGGGCAAGGTATTTGCAACAGCCGCCGATGCGCTGACAGAACTCAACGAGGATTTGGTCGCCGATTGGGATCGTTCCGGCATGGCCCGGCCGGTTTTCGTCGATGATAGGCTGGCCGCGACTGTCGTGGCGCGGCATCTGGAAGATGAAGGCAGCCTCCTTTCCAGGCTGCTCCTCGAGCCCGCAAGGCGCCGGCGTCTCGACCATGCCTTGCAAGAAGCCGCATCGGGCCCATTTGGCAGGTTCCTGCCCAATGCCACGGCCTATTTCTGGGGCATCCGCGAGCAGCGCGTGCGCAAGCTCGTCCTCGAGAACGGGCGGCTGATCGAGCCTGACAGGCCGCATGGTCTTTCCATCCCGTTCGAGCGGCCGCATCTCCAGCAGGCACTGCTGGACGGCATGCTTTTGCCGGACTTGTTCCTGATGTTCCTTGCCCTTGCCATATTGCCGCGCGTGCGGGTTGTGGGCGGCCTGAGACAGATTGGCTATGTCGCGCTTTTCCACTCGATCCTGCTGGCTGCGCTGGATGAACACGCGCCAGAAGAGCGCGATCTGGCCGCCGAGCTGCAGGTTCGGGAAAATGCCTGGGGCATGCGGGTCATCGATGAAAAGATCTCGGTCCGCGAGCAGCTTGCCGGCCTGCCGGAAGGGGCGCTCTTCCCGGACCTGCTCCGGCAATACCGGTTGCGGACATTTGCCGAGACGACCGACGACCTGAAACCGGTTCGCGAAAACCCCCGATGGCGCAAGATCGGCCGGGCCTCACGCCTCTGATCCGGCCGGGCTTTAGCCCGTCATTGCACCACACCGGCCTTGCGGAGCCCCTCGACCATGAGTTCGAAATCGGCAGGGTTCTTGTAAGGCAAGACCTTGCGGCGGTGTTCCAGCGAATAGGCGGGATTGACGCGAAGCAGGTCCTGCCATGCCGTATGGGCCTCCTCCAGACGGCCCAGATGGCCGTAGGTGGCGGCCAGAAGCGCGCGCGAGAGGTCGGTGACAGCGTTGCGAGCCAGCCGTTGCAGCAACAGGTCGACCGCCTCTTCGTACCTTCCCAGTTGAAACGATGCCAAAGCCTGGAAGTGCAGAAGCACATCCGGGAAGTATGGATTCAAGGTCTTTCCCCGGGCGAAACTCTCTAGCGCCTCCGCGGGTCTACCCGAATAATACAGCGCCTCGCCGCGGGCGACGTGCGCTTCGGCGAAGTTCGGATTGAGGGCTATCGCGCGCTCCACCTCGCCGATGGCCTCATCGTGCCGTCGTGTGTAAAGCTTGGCCGATGCCAGCGCCCAGTGCGCCCAGGGATCGCTGTCATCCAGCGTTACCGCTCGCGTTGCTGCCTCTTCCGCTTGCGCCATCGAGTCCGACGCACCCCACCTGTTGAGGTAATCGAGCCCGTACGTGAGGGCTAGGAAAGCGTGGGCAGAGGCAAATTTCGGGTCCAGTTCGATGGCCCGCTGCAAGAGCTCGCGGGCCGCGACGTTCGTGTCCTTCGTCAGCCGGTGCCATAGCTCCCGGCCCCGCAGGAAACAGTCATACGCCTCCGGGTTGCGCTGGTGTTCGGGCGCCAGCCGCAGACGGTCATCCTCGGTCAGATTGAGCGCCAGTGCACCGACGATGTGCTGCGTCACGTCATCCTGCACGGCGAAAATGTCGGTCAGATCGCGATCGAACCGCTCCGCCCAAAGATGGCCGCCTGAGATTGCATCGATGAGCTGCGCGGTGATGCGTACCTTGTTCCCCGACTTGCGTACGCTGCCTTCAAGGACATAGCGCACGCCGAGCTTCGTGCCGACATCCTGCACATGGACGTTCTGGCCCTTGAAGATGAAGGACGAATTGCGAGCGATGACGAAGAGCTGTGACAGTTTGGACAGCGCCGTGATGATGTCTTCGGAGATGCCGTCGGCGAAGTAGTCCTGTTCGGCATCACCGCTCATATTGGCGAACGGCAGCACGGCGATCGACAGTTTCGGCGGCGCTGCCGCAGCCGGAGGGCTCGTCGGGGTTTGCGAGGTCACGGCCACCTTGGCCCCGGCGCCGACCTGCAGCGAATACACCCGGATCGGCTCGGCGATGTTCTTGAGCTGTGTGCTGCCGAGATCGCTGACCGAGAGGTCAAGCCTGGCCTTGACCTGGCGATAGGCATCCTCGGACAGGCAGATGGCGCCGGGCGCCGCAACGCCCTCCAGACGCGAGGCGATGTTGACGCCGTCACCCATCAGGTCGCCATCGCTCTCTTCGACCACGTCGCCCAGATGGATGCCGATCCTGAACTCGATGCGGCGCTCCTGCGGTACGCCGGCATTGCGCTCAACCATACCGTTTTGAATCTCAACGGCGCAGCGCACGGCATCGACCACACTGCGAAACTCAACCAGTGCCCCATCTCCGGTACGCTTGATAACCCGCCCGTGGTGCACTGCAATGATCGGATCGATCAGGTCGCTGCGCAGTGCCCGCAACCGCGCCAAGGTACGATCTTCGTCCGCGCTCGCGAGCCGGCTGTATCCGACCACATCTGCAGCCAGGATTGCGGCCAGCTTACGGTTCTCGCTCATGGGTCGCCTCCTCATCTCCATCATAGCAGGAAGACGGCGGGACGAGGGAATTTTCGCAAATCACGGCCACGCGGCCACGCTACCGGCAGCGCTCTGACACCAGCCCACGCGGATGCCATTTGCGCTGCCGCACCGACCAGTTCGGTGTTTATCCGAGCACGGCCTCGACAGTGGCGACAAAGTCATCGAGCGAGCGGTCGCCGCGAATCTCGATGCGCGGAAGGTCGATGAGATCGCTATCGAGGTCCGCCGGCCCGTGTTTGCGGCCGAAGCCTATTCGATAGCCGCACTCCCTGGCCAGCCGGCCAAGCCGTCGGTCGGTGACGGAGAAGGGTGCCGCGAACGCCGTGGTTGGCCGACCGGTCCACCGTTCGATGAACATACGAGAGCGCAGGAGCTCGGCGGCCAGGTCAGCGCTCGACAGACCATCTATGGCGCGATGCGTCGCCATGTGGCTGCCGAAGAAGGCGCCTTCGGCAGCGAGGCGTCGCACCGTCCCGGCGCCCATAAGCGGCGTCGGCGGACCGATGTCGGTGTCCCACTTTGCACTTTCGCCCACCAGGTCCGTCACCAGGAACACTTCCGCAGTCAGGTCGTTGGCGCGCAAGATCGGCCAGGCACGGTCGGCGAAGTTCTGGAAGCCGTCATCGAAGGTGATGAGCACCGGGCGGCCGACGAAAGGCTGACGGTTGGCGATGGAGGCTTCCAGCTGCTCGGAGCCAATGGCGTGAAAGCCATTGGCGCGCAGCCATCCCATCTGGCTGGCGAATGCGGCGGGCGTGAGCCGAAAGCGAGCGAGCGCGGCCGGACCTTCATCGGCAACGCCGTGATACATGAGGACAGGGATATGCTGGTGCTGCTCGTTACGTGCGACGTCGCGGCGCAAGGCTCGCGCCCCACCCCAGACGATATTTCGCGCGACGCCGATTTCGATGGGCGCGCGGATCGGCACATGATCGATCACCGGGTCCGTCGCCACATCGCCCGGCGATAGGCGGCGGAAGCGGTCTATGCGGTAGAGCTCGGTCTGGATCGATTGCTCGAAGACGAGGCCTTCGGTCGCTGCTAGTGTCTCGGAGATCGCCTGGGCACCGAATGTATTCCAGTCGAAGCCCGTCTTTTCGACATTGTCACGCAGCACGAATGCGTGTGCGCTGATGAAGCTGCCGCCAGGCGCCAACGCCTCGGCGAATTTCCTGGCGATGCGCCGTAGCTCGGCGAGGTCATCCAAGTAGTAGAGCACTTCCGAACAGACGATCAGATCCATCTCACCCGGCAGCGTGTCGGCAGCGAAATCGAGTACGCCGAACTCGACATTCGGCTGATCGTTGCATCGGGCGCGGGCTCGCTCGACGGCTATGGCGGAAATGTCGGTTGCGGCCAGATGGCTCACACGCGGAGCCAGCTGCCGCGTGAAGTGGCCCTCCGCGCAGGCCAGTTCAAGCGCCCGCCCGATGGGACCGGGAGGCAGGATTTCGAGCTGGCGCTCGTATTTCTCCTGCTCATAGGACGAACCGTAGTTCCACGGATCCTCGGTCGCGAAATAGCTGTTCCAGAACGCCGTGCGATCCTTGTCGTGCTTGTCCGCGACCCGTGCGCGGCGCGGCGCAACAGGCTCTGACGGTTCAGCGCTCGACCGAACCAGGTCATGCGCCTGTGCGGCCAATTGCGCGAGTTTGCCGAAGTGGCTGTCCTGATCGGGCTCGTTTCCCGCCATGGCAAACGATGCCTCGGCTGCAGGCGTGTTTGACGTGGTCGCGCCGCCCTTTTGCGGTGCAGGCGATCCTCCCGCAAGCCGCTCAGCAGGCACTACATCCAGGATCAATTCAATCCAATGATCGCTTGTCACCGTCCCGAGTGCACCGAACTGCACTACAGCCTCGATCCGGCCATCCAGCATCAGATGGGCATAGATCTGATCGATGCCTTCCGGCAGTTCGGTCGGGGTCGGATTGCGAGCGTCGACGCGAATTCCGAGCGTTCGCGCCAGCCTGCGCGGCGTGGCAAGATCGTCGGGTTCGAGAAGCATTTGCTCAAGCTGGTACTGGACGCGGCGAGCTGCTGCGGGATTGTCCCAGATCGTGCCGAGTTCGATGATCAACGCGGTGGTTGCGCTGCCGAACCTCGCCCATCCGGCAGCCAATTGCGCCGGCACCGACAGGCTTCCTGCCATGAGGCCATCGAAGATTACCTTGGCAATCTCATGCGCCCACTTGCGTCCCGCCGGGAGTGCGCGCAGGGGCTGCGGGTCGATCAAGCGCGAGCCTGAGCCGCATTCGGACGCGGCGTTCCGCAACGCCAGCCAAGCAAGCGCTTCGGATGCGGTGCCGCCTTTCGCCGAAATTGAACCCGAGGGATTGTGCGCCACGCCGTCTTACCTGCGCCTGGTTCTGAGGGAGAACAAGTGTCCCGCAACGCGCTTACATCGCCGGTCTGGAAAAAGCAAAAGGCGCCCCGAAAGGCGCCTCTTCATCGCTTGATTCCCCTAGAGGAAACTGGAGCGGGTGAAGCGATTCGAACGCTCGACCCCAACCTTGGCAAGGTTGTGCTCTACCCCTGAGCTACACCCGCTCACACGGCCCTTTGGCCGCAAGCCGGGCCTATATGGCTGAAGAGCGCGGCGATTGCAACAGGGAAATGACGGGCTTTTTGGTCGCGCCAAATCGCTTGGCGGAACCTTGTCGGCCACGCGGGTGGTTCATCGACTTCCCGCATGACGGTCTTGTCTCGGCGGCATCATTGGCCGTAAACGGCTTTGCCGCGCGCCGATACAGGGGAAGACCACCAATGCCGAAGACCGAAGCCGAGCTTTTCGCCTTTCTTGCCGATCTCGGCATATCAGTGTCGACCGTGCGCCATCCGCCGCTCTATACGGTGGCCGATTCGCAGTCGCTGCGCGGCGAGATACCGGGCGGGCACACGAAAAATCTGTTTCTCAAGGACAAGAAGGACAATTTCTTCCTGGTCAGCGTCGGCGAGGAGGCGGTGGTCGACCTGAAGCAGATCCACACGATCATCGGCGCCGCCGGCCGGGTGTCGTTCGGCAAGCCGGAGATGCTGATGGAGCTGCTCGGTGTCATTCCGGGCGCGGTCACCGTGTTCGGGCTGATCAACGACACCGAAAGACGGGTCAAGGTGGTGCTCGACCAGGATTTGATGGCACATGCGACAGTCAACGCGCATCCGCTGACCAATGAGGCGACGACGTCGATCGCGTCCGCCGACCTCATCAGATTCGTCGAGGCAACCGGACATGATGCTGCTATCTTGAAAGTCTCGGCTTGATCGCCACATGGATGGCGAAAACTGACCTCTAGTTAAGGACGTCGCGCTGCTCCGCTGGGCGCGACCGGAAGGGCGACGACATGAGCGACAACAACAATCCGTTTGGCGGCCAATTCGGCGGCAATTCGGGCCAATACACCACTTCCGCGCAATATGGCGGCGCCGAGCCGGCCAAGTCGGCACTTGGCTCGACACCCGGCGCAGCACCTGCCGCTGGTGAGCTGATCAAGGACACCACGACCGCCACTTTCGCCGCCGACGTTATCCAGGAATCGCGCAAACAGCCGGTACTGGTCGATTTCTGGGCGCCGTGGTGCGGGCCCTGCAAGCAGCTCACGCCGCTTCTGGAAAAGGCGATCAAGGCCGCCGGCGGCAAGGTCAAGCTGGTCAAGATGAACATTGACGATCATCCCTCGATCGCCGGCCAGCTCGGCATCCAATCGATCCCGGCGGTCATCGCCTTCAAGGACGGCCAGCCTGTCGACGGCTTCATGGGCGCCATCCCCGAGAGTCAGATTGCCGAGTTCATCACCAAGGTCGGCGGCAAGGGCAATGGCGCGCCGCCCGTCGCCGAAGCACTGGCCGCGGCGGCGGAAGCGCATGCGGCGGGCGATGCGCAGACCGCAGCCGACATTTACGACGCCATCCTGGCGCAGGCGCCGGAGACGATCGAGGCGATTGCCGGGCTGGGCGAGCTTCTGTTCGAGGCCGGCGACAGCGACGGCGCCGAGGCGCTGCTGGCAACGGCGCCGGAGGCCAAGAAGAATGCGCCGGCACTTGCCGCGCTGCGTGCCAAGATGACGCTGGCTGCGGAAGCGGCAGCACTTGGCAATCCAGCTGAATTCGAGCAGCGACTGGCCGCCAATCCCGGCGACCACCAGGCGCGTTTCGACCTCGCCATGATCCAGAACGCCAAGGGCGAGCGCCATGCGGCGGCCGACAATCTTCTGGCGATTATAAAAGCCGACCGGACGTGGAACGAGGACGGCGCCAGGGCGCAGCTGCTGAAACTGTTCGAGGCCTGGGGCATGACCGACGAGGCGACGCTGGCGGCACGGCGCAAATTGTCGTCGCTGCTGTTTTCCTGAGCCGTTTGCCGGCCAAATTGCCGGGGCGTGGCTGTCGGGCCTTGCGGTCGGCGGCCGCCGCGCCAGATTAGGCCGATAACATCGCGCCCGAAGCGGGTCGGAGGAGTGAAGGTGCAGGTCGGAAACGCATTTTACCGGGTCGGCAAGGATCTGCCGGCAACCATTCCGGTGTTTCCGCTTGCCGGCGCGCTGCTGCTGCCGGGCGGGCGCATGCCGCTCAACATTTTCGAGCCGCGCTACCTGCAGATGGTGGATGAGGCGATCGCCGGCGCGCGGCTGATCGGCATCGTCCAGCCCAGCCTCAATGGCGCGTTGCGCGCCGACGGGGAGCCGGAACTGTGCAATGTCGGCTGCGCCGGGCGCATCATCTCGATGGCCGAGAGCGGCGACGGCCGCTATCTGGTTTCGCTGCAGGGCGTCTGCCGTTTCCGCATCACCAGCGAATTGCCGGTGAAGACGCCTTTCCGGCAATGCAAGCTGGCGCCGTTCCTCACCGATCTTGCCGAAGACCAGGCGGCAAGCGAGGTCGACCGGCCGGCGCTGTTGAAAGCGTTTCGCGCTTATCTGCAGGCCAACGATCTCGAAGCCGATTGGGAAAGCGTCAGCCGCGCCGAGAACACCATGCTGGTCAATGCGCTGTCGATGATGGCGCCCTACGGACCGGCCGAGAAACAGGCGCTGCTGGAGGCGCCCGACCTGAAAGCCCGCGCGGAGACGCTGATCGCGATCACCGAAATGGCGCTGGCGCGCGAGAATGAGGACTTTGGCTCCAGCCTGCAATAAGGGCTGAGCCGATGGCTGAAGGGGGATCCAATGGCTGCGGATGGGCGTGACGGCAAGTCGGTCAATGTCGATCCAAAATTGCTGGAGCTGCTGGCCTGCCCGCTGACCAAGGGGCCGCTGGCCTGGGACCCGGTGCGCGGCGAGTTGATCTCGCGGCTTGCCAAGCTCGCTTATCCCGTGCGCGACGGCATCCCGATCATGCTGCCCTCGGAGGCGCGGACTATTTCGGCGGAAGACGTGCTGTCGCCGCCGCGATTGGGTGGGCCGGGCTGAAGGGCCAGGGGTGGTTCAAACGGACCTCAGCCTAAGAAGCCATTCTGTTGGCGATCCTTCGCGCCCCCCTCTGCCCTTGCCGGCATTAATGTCATGGGCTCCCGACCGCCCTGCACTTGCCTACTGAAAATTCCGCCCCTTGGGCATGACCCTTTCAGCTTTGTCCGAGAGGGTGGCAATGTCGGGCCGGGCAGCCGGCGTCATCTCTTCCAGCAGCACCGTCAGCCACGGCGTCAAATCCTCGATCTTCTCGGCGACGATGTGGATGACGTCGGATTCCGACTGCAGCTTGCCGGTGACCTTGACGAAGCGCGCGCCCATGACGATGGGCCGGAAACGGGTAAAGGTCCGCTCCCAGAAAATGACGTTGGCGACGGCCTTGTCGTCTTCCAGCGTCAGGAAGATCGCATTGCCCTTGCCGGGCCGCTGCCGCACCAGCACCAGGCCGGCGACCGAGACCCGCCTGCCGTCGCGCACCGAGCCGAGATTGGCATTGGGAATGACGCCGGCGCGGTCGAGCCGCTCGCGCAGGAAGGCGACCGGATGCGCCTTCAGCGACAGGCCGAGCGCGCGGTAGTCGTGGATGACGTGCTCGCCGAGCGGCATTGTCGGCAGTTTTGTCTCGGGCTCGAGTTCGCGCAGCCGGATCGCCGGCTGGTCGAACAGCGGCAGCCGTTCGGCGGCGCTCTTGCCATCCAGCGCGCGCACCGCCCACAAGGCTTCACGACGGTCGAGGCCGAGCGAGCGGAAGGCGTCAGCCTGCGCCAGTCTTTCGATTTCGCCGACATCGAGGCCCGAGCGCAGCCACACATCCCTGACGCTTGTATAGCCGGCGCCGCGCCGCGCGGTGAAAGCTTCCATACGCTTCTCGGCCAAGCCCTTGATCTGACGGAAGCCAAGCCGGACGGCGTACCGGGTCTTGATGACACCGCGCATTTCGGCATGGCGCCCCAGGATGCGGCCCGGATCGAATTGGGCTTTCTCCAGGGTGCAGTCCCAGTCGGAAAAATTGACGTCGACGTCGCGGATATCGACGCCATGGTCGCGCGCGTCGCGCACCAGCTGGGCCGGCTGGTAAAACCCCATCGGCTGCGAATTCAGGATCGCGGCGCAGAACACGTCGGGATAAAAGGTCTTGAACCAGCAGGAGGCATAGACGAGCAAAGCGAAGGAGGCGGCGTGGCTTTCGGGAAAGCCGTATTCGCCGAAGCCTTCGATCTGCTTGAAGCAGCGCTCGGCGAAGTCCTTGGTGTATCCCTTGCCGACCATGCCGTCGATCATGCGCTGGCGGTAATTGCCGATGGTGCCGGTGCGCTTGAAGGTGGCCATGGCGCGGCGTAGTTCGTCCGCCTCGCCCGGCCTGAAGCCGCCGGCGACGATTGCAATATTCATCGCCTGTTCCTGAAACAGCGGCACGCCGAGTGTCTTCTTGAGAATAGCCTCCAGCTCTGGCTTTTGATATTCAGCCGCTTCCTTGCCCTGCCGACGGCGCAGATAGGGGTGCACCATGTCGCCCTGGATCGGGCCGGGCCGCACGATCGCCACCTCGATGACCAGGTCGTAGAATTCGCGCGGGCGTAGACGCGGCAGCATCGACATCTGCGCGCGCGATTCGATCTGGAAGACGCCGAGCGTGTCGGCGCGGCAGATCATGTCGTACACGTCGTTCTCTTCCGGCGGCAGGGTGGCCAGCACATAGGGTCGGCCGTAATCATCCCGGGCCTTCGGATAATGGTCGGTGAGCAAGGTGAAGGCGCGCTTCAGGCAGGTCAGCATGCCAAGCGCCAGAATATCCACCTTCAGGATCTTCACCGCGTCGAGATCGTCCTTATCCCACTCGACCATCTTGCGCGCCTCCATCGCCGTCTTGACGATGGGGACGATCTCGTCGAGCCGGTCGCGGGTAATGACGAAGCCGCCGACATGCTGCGACAGATGCCGGGGAAAGCCCATGATCTCGTTGGCGTGGGCGATCACGTGACGGGTCGAGGTCTCGTTGCGGTCGAGGCCGCCGGCATGCGCCTCCTTCTCGCCGAGCTCCGAGGTCGACCAGCCCCAGATCGAACTGGAGAGCGCAATGCGGACATCGTCCGATAGGCCCATGGCCTTGGCCACCTCGCGCAGCGCCGAGCGGCCGCGATAGCTGATGACGGCGGCAGCCAGCGCGGTGCGCTTGGCGCTGTATTTGGAGTAGATGTACTGGATCACCTCCTCACGCCGCTCATGCTCGAAATCGACGTCGATGTCGGGCGGCTCGTTGCGCTCCTCGGAAATGAAGCGCTCGAACAACGTGTCGATGCGCTCGGGGCCGACCTCGGTGATGCCGATGCAGTAGCAGACGATCGAGTTGGCGGCCGAGCCTCTGCCCTGGCACAGAATGCCCTCATTGCGGGCGAACTGGACGATGTCGTAAACGGTCAGGAAATAGCGCGCATAATTCAGACGCTCGATCAGAGCGAGCTCCTCACTGATGCGCTGCAAGACGGAAGCGGGGACGCCCGCCGGATAGCGCGTGGCGGCCCCCTCCCTGGCCAGACGCTCTAGCTCGGCCTGCGGCCCAAGCCCTGATTGCGTCGGCTCGTCGGGATAATTGTACTGGAGGTCGCTGAGCGAGAAGGTCAGTTCGCCGGCAAAGCGCAGCGTCTCGGCCAGCGCCGGTGGATGGCGGCGGAAGAGACGGGCCATTTCCAGCGGCGGCTTCAGATGGCGCTCGGCGTTGGCCGTCAGCTCCAGCCCGACCTCGGCGACCGGCAAATTGAGGCGGATGGCGGTGAGCACATCTTGCAGCGAGCGGCGCTCGGCGCTGTGATAAAGCACGTCGTTGGTCGCCATCAGCGGCACGCCGGCGATGTCCGCCATGCCCGCCGCCTGCTCGATGCGGAAACGGTCATTGCCGCGATAATCCGGCGCCATGCCTAGCCGCAAATTAGCGCCGAAACGGTCTTTCAGTTGACGGACCAATGCCAGGGGATCGTCGGCATTCGCCGAGAGATCCGGCAGCACCGCCAGCGACAGCAGGTCGCCCCATTCGAGCAGGTCGCTGCGCTGGAGAAGGGTCGCGCCCTTCTCGTTTTCATCGCGCAAATTGGCTTGCGTCAGCATGCGGCAGAGATGGCCCCAGCCCTTGCGGTTCTGCGGATAGGCGAGAATGTCCGGCGTGCCGTCGCCGAACACCAGGCGGCAACCGGGGTGATAGGCGAGCTTCTCGACCTTGGCCTGCTGCCAGGCGCGCACGACGCCGGCCACCGTGTTGCGGTCTGCCAGTCCGATCGAGGAAAAGCCGAGGAATTTGGCCGCCACCACCAGCTCCTCCGGCTTGGAGGCGCCGCGCAGGAAGGAGAAGTTCGACTGGATGCCGAATTCCGCATAGGGGATGACGGTCAGCGCGTTCATGCGAAGACCCCATGCATGAACCAGCGCGGCGGCACCTGCGGGTTGCCATAGAGGCCTTGCCGGTAGAGCCAGTAGCGGCGGCCGTCGGCATCCTCGATCCGGAAATAGTCACGCGTCGATGTGAGCGGATCGCTTGACGTTTCACGCCACCATTCCGGCGCGATGCGTTCCGGCCCCTCGGCGCGCGCGACCCGGTAGAGCGCGCGGCGCCAGCGGAAATTCATCGGCGGACCCTCAGGCATTTCGGTGGCCGGCACCTCGATCGGCTCGGGCGAACGGAACAGCCGGATCGGCCGTTCCGGCGGGAAGATGGTTGCGCGCGGCGCGTCTTTCGAGCCCGGCTTCCTGAGCGGTGTTTTGCGTTGTGGCGCTTCCGAGAACGGGATGGTGGCGATGGCGCGCTCCGGCAGATGGCTCTCGAGGGCGACCGGTTTCAGCACCGCACTGTCGCCGAGCCTGGCGCGGATGCGGTCGGCAAAGAGTGCCATGTCGGCGCCGTCATCCTCGGTCTCGCCGGTCAAATCGGCCTGCTGCATGTCGAAGCCGGCGGCCGCCAGCACCGAAAGCCGCACCAGGTCGAAGCCGTAGCCGGCATCGATGTCCTGTTCGAGCGCGGCCAGCCGCTCATGGAACAGGCGCTGGATAAGCTTGGGTTCGCGCAACGGTCGCGAGGTACCGACAGCGATGCGGCTGACGGCGCCGTCGACGCGAAACAACAGCAGCGCCAGCATCCTTGCGCCCTCGCCGCGGCGTTCGAGATCGGCCTTCAGCGTCACCGCCAGCAAGAGCACCAGCCGTTCGATCTCGGCGGTCAGCACGACCGGCTCGGCCAGGTGGCGTTCGACCGAAAGCGGGGCCACGGGCAGGCGCGGCGATACCGCCTCGTCGAGACGGCCGAGCGCCTGGTCGAGCCGCAACAGCAAGGTCGCGCCGAAGCGACGGGCGAGCGGCGCGCGCGGCGCTGCCATGATCGCGCCGGCGGTCCGCAGGCCGACGCTTTCCAAGCTGGCGCGGATATCGGCTTCGATGCGCAGTGCCGCCAGCGGCAAGGGGGCGAGCAGCGCTTCCTCCTCGCCGGAGACAACGATGCGGTTGCCGCAGAAGCGCGCCGCCGCCCAGGCTGCACCCGGCGTCGCGGCCAACCCGGCGCGGACATCGAAACCCTGCTGGAAAAACCGCGCAAGGATGTCGTCCAGCATGGCGCGCTCGCCGCCGAACAGATGCGTGCAGCCGGTGACGTCGAGATAAAGGCCATCAGTACCGTCGAGCGCCACCAGCGGCGTATAGCGATCGCACCAGTCGGCGAGGCCTTCGAGCAGCCGGCGATCGGCGTCCGGATCGGCCTCGACGATGTCGATCGAGGGATGCATGGCGCGCGCATCGGCAATGCCCATGCCAGGCTTCAGATGCAGCGCCTCAGCCCGCTCGTCGAGGGCCGATATGCGCTGGGCGTTGCGGTCGCGATGGCTGATCACGAGCGGTGGGTGAGATGGCGGCAGATGATCCGAAGGCCGGGAACGCCACGACCGTCCCAGGCGCTGGCGCAGGATCCGTTCTGCCGCCAGATGCGGGAACCACAGCGACAGAATTCTCTGCCCGTTTTTCGCGGGGCTTTCTTTCTTCGAATGCGTGTTCATCGGGATTCCACTCCAGTGTGAATTGTCCAGGCAGAGCGGTGCGGCTCTTGCCGATGCTGACGGTGAAGGCAGGCCGGCCGATCGAGCCGGCGAGCGACCCGGCGATCGTCCGGCGGCTCGCCGCTGGTGCAGCCGACACGATGAGGCGCACCGGGGCGGCGGTCGGCTCGGCTTCGCCGGCCTGGCGCAGCAGGAACACCGGCCGGCCGGCGTTTTGGGCGCGCGCGTGCAGCCGGCGCGTCGCGGTGAGGTCGAGCCGCTGCGGGCTGCCACGGATTTCGAGGATGATTGCGGCGAGCGCCGTCATCTTCGCGGCCTCCTCGGCTACCCACAGCGCATCGGTGAGTTTCGGCGCCTCGGAAAACAGCAATTGCTCCGGTGCGATACCGAAAATGCCCTGCAATCCCCTGGCATAGGGAAAGCCGGCCTCGCGAAAAATCTCCGATGTGCCGATCCACAGCACGGGCAAGGGCTGGCCCTTGAGGATCAGGCTGACAAGCGACAGCACAAAGCCGGCGACGGCCCCGGCATTGCGGGTCTCAAGGCCATGGATTTCGCTCAAGGCGGCTTTCGGAAGGCCGCCGCTGAGGGCCGCATCGAGGCGCTCGACGCCGGTGGCCAGGAAAGCATCCGGCGAAGCCACGGCAAGCCCGCGCCGGATGATGGTGACATCGGCATCGGGTTCAGGCGCGGCGTCGAGACCGCCGCCAGGACCCGCGCGCAGCCCCTCGCCAGCCGGCGCGGCCAGGCGCTCGGGCAGCGTTCCCTCGATCTTCGCGATCTGGCGGCGCAGGGCAAAAACAGTCTCCCGCGCCACGGCTGATGTCGCCATGACGGTCAATTTCTCTCACAACTGTTCCTGTTATGTTCCTATAGATTCCAGAGGGTGCCGGAAGAGTCAAGCGGAGTCAGAAGGAATTTATTCCTTGATCAAAGGTGACGAGGCCAACCTTGGACTTTGGTCGCAGCCATTCGGCGCAAAGAAACAGTCATTGGCCAGGTACCCGGTCCATTTGCCGAGTCCGGAGGGAAAGCCTATATGCCGGATCAAAGGACAAAGCATGGCCCGCATCTACAAGACCCGCACCTGGCACGATGAACTCTCGCCTTCGATCGAGGAGATCGAGTTTCTGGCGCTGGAGGCGTACGCACATCTGCCCGACGATTTTCGCAAGCTGACCGGCGAGATCGTCATCATGATCGCCGAATTCCCGACCGACGAGATCATGGACGATCTGTCGCTGGAGACACCGTTTGATCTGCTTGGCCTGTTCGAGGGCCGCGGCATCGCCGAGCGCTGGAACCCGCAGACCGGCGAAGGCCCGAACCGCATCACCCTCTACCGCCGCGCCATCCTCGACTATTGGGCCGAAAACGAAGAGACGCTGGGCGACATCGTCACCCACGTGCTGATCCACGAGATCGGCCACCATTTCGGCCTGTCGGACGACGATATGGAAAAGCTTGAAGAGGCGGCGGAGTAAGGCTGTGCGATATTCAGGTGGCGAGCCTGCTTGTGAAATTATACAAGTTTTGATATAAAGTCTGTATGCCGACCAAGCGACTGGAGTTTCTTGGAGATTCTCTTGCCAAGCTCCGGGCTTTTCCAGAGGCGGTGCGCAAGGAAACGGGCGTTCAACTGCACAAGGTTCAACTCGGATTTGAGCCAAGCGATTGGAAGCCGATGACGACGATAGGCCTAGGCGTACGGGAAATCCGTGTCCGAGACGATGCTGGCGCGTTCCGGGTGCTTTACGTCGCCAGCATAGGTGACGCCGTCTTTGTCTTGCACGCCTTCCAGAAGAAGACGCAACAGACGGCGAAACGAGACTTGGCTCTTGCCGCATCGCGGTTCAGGCAAATTCAGTGAGACATGCTCATGGAACGTCAAAGCTTTGAAAATGTCTGGGATGCGCTGGAAGACACCCCGGCTCAGTCCGCCAACATGACTATGCGCTCCAATTTGCTGATCGCGATCGAACAGCGGGTGCGGAGTTGGGACGTTACCCAAGCCGAAGCAGCCAACCGGCTCGGGATTACCCAGCCACGCCTTAGCGATCTTCTGCGGGGCAGGATCGCGAATTTTAGTCTGGACACCTTGATCAATCTGGCCACACAGGCCGGACTTACAGTGCGTCTTGATATTGCCGAGGCAGCCTAGCGCTGTCTTAGACAGGCTGGCAAAGCTCGCCTACCAATCACTCAGCTTCGTATCCGGCCCGTATTCCTGGCCGTCGATATCCTTCACCACCGCCTGGCCGCAGCGCATCGATTTGGTCTTCTTGTCATAGGCGTAGGTCGGTGAGCCGTACAGGTGCCAGCCCTTGTTCAGCGCCGCGGTGACCTTGTGGCAGAAGGTTGAATCGTCGGGGGCGGACAGAAAGCGGTAAAGTCTCATGGGTCAGATCCTGTCGTGAGTTCGTCTTTTCGGGGCGGATCATGCGCCGATGGCGGCGGCCTTCGCCAGCAGTTTTTCGGCTTGCACCAGGTGCAGCCGTTCGACCATCCTGCCATCCAGCGCAATCACGCCCTTGCCGGCATTTTCGGGCAAGGCGAAAGCCTCTTTCACCGCGTGCGCCTCGGCCAAGGCTTCGGGCGCGGGCGCAAAGGCGCGGTTGGCGGTTTCGATCTGGGCGGGGTGGATCAGCGTCTTGCCGTCGAACCCCATGGCGGCGGCTTCCGTGCATTCGCGCGCAAACGCGTCGAGGTCGCGAAAATCGTTGGAGACGCCGTCGAGTATGTCGATGCCGCCGGCCCGCGCCGCCAGCACCATCTGCATCAGCCAAGGCACGAGGTAGCGCCGATCAGGCGTCGCCAGAATGCCGGTTTCCTTGACCAGATCGTTCGTTCCGGCAACGAAACAATTTAGCCGCGAAGCGCGATCGCGGCCGAGTTCGGCAATGGCGCCGATATTGAGCATGGCCTTGGGCGTCTCGATCATCGCCCAGAGCTTGACGCTGTCGGGGGCAAAATTGTCGTCGAGCACGTCGCCGACTTCGAGGATATCGCGCGGCGTGGCGACCTTGGACAACAGGATGCCGTCGGGCTCGAATTTCGCCGCGGTCAGCAGGTCATCGTTGCCCCATTCGCTGGACAGCGCGTTGACGCGCACGATCATCTCGCAGCGGCGTTTCGGTCGGCTGGCGAAAATGCCGGCCAGTTTGTCCCGCGCGGCGATCTTGTCTGAGGGCGCGACGGCGTCTTCGAGGTCGATGATCACGGCATCGCAGGCCAGCGTCGCGATCCTGGCCAGCGCCTTGTCGTTGGAGGCGGGGACGTAAAGCACCGAGCGGCGCGGGCGGTAAGGTTCGCTTGTCATGGCCGATCTATGCCGCGTGGGGGCGGGTGAGGCAAGCGTCCGACCGGTACCTGATGACGAGCCAACTGCGAAAGCTTGCGCTGCCCCGCCCGTCCCGCAGCAGTTGCGGAAGGGGGGCCTTTCCTCTCCCCCGTCGATCGGGGGAGAGGTGTCGAGCGAAGCTCGACGGAGTGGGGGTCGACCCATGCGCTCAGTGCCCTTCCGATGTCCGTTCGCGGCGACTGCCAGGTGGTTCCCCCACTCCGTCTCGGCTTCGCCGAGCCACCTCTCCCCCCTCCGGAGGGAGAGGAAAGGAGCCTGGCTGGGACAGCGCCAACGTCCGGAAAGATGGGGGGGGGAGCGCCCCGGCCGTAAGCACAGGTCCTGCACGAAAACTGCACATCCCTGCGGAAAACCTCCTCCGCTCCGCCCCGCCGTTTCCATGCGAGCCCGCGACAACAGCGGCATGCAACAGCGAAACGCTCACCTTTGGTCCTTGCCCTATCGCCTGCGCAGCGAAAGCTGGTGGTTGGTCGATCCGCCCCGGGCGGCGGCCCGCCCTTACCTGGAAGCGAGCCTGCTCCCTTTTATCCGCCCACCGGCCGAGCGGACCCAGCCCATCAGGAAAATCCGCGCATGACATCGTTTGCAAGCTTTTCCAGCCGCTTCGGCATCGCCGTCCTGCTCGTGGCGCTGGCGGATTTTTTCTTTTACGGCCAGCCCGCCGGGATCACGGTGCTGCTGTTTGCCATCCTGATCGCCGGCGCGGTGGTCGCTGTGCATCCTGCCGCACTGAATTCCACCCGACCCTGGCTCAAGCCGGCCGCTTTGTTCGTCGCGCTGCTGCCGCTGGCCGAGAACGTCAGCCCGCTGTCGGTGGCGATAGCTGTCGTGGCGCTGGTGGTGTTTGCGCTGTCCCTGTCCGGGCGGCTGCGGCACGGCATCGCCCGCATTGCCGGCCAGGTCGCGCTGTTCCTGCTGGCGGCGCCGCTGCGCCTTATCCGTGACTTTTTCCAATGGCGCCGCACGGTGCGCCGGCTTGGCGGCCGCCGCATCCACCTGGCGTCCATCATCGTCTGGGTCATGCCGGTGACGCTGGGCGCGGTGTTCCTGCTTTTGTTCGGCACCGCCAATCCGGTCATCGAATACTGGCTGTCGCTGATCGACCTGATGAAGCTGCTCGATCTCATCCAGCTGGCGCGGATCGTCTTCTGGCTGTTCGTGCTCGCCGGCGTCTGGGCTTTCCTGCGGCCTCGCCTGCCGCGCTTGCTGCGCCGACCCCCACGCCGCCTTCCACCTTTGGCGCCGCCTGCAGCCGTGGCCGCACCGGCCGCGACAAAATCCGCCACGACGATCGAGGCCGTCGTCTTCGGCAAGGCCGCGATCTTGCGCGCGCTGATCGTCTTCAATGCCCTGTTTGCGCTGCAGACCGGGCTCGACGCCGCCTATCTCTGGGGCGGGGTCGCCCTTCCCGACGGGTTGAGCTATGCCGCTTATGCGCATCGCGGCGCCTATCCGCTGATCGCCACCGCGCTGCTGGCCGCCGGCTTCGTGCTGGCGGCGCTGCGGCCGGGCAGCGAAACGTCAAGCGATCCGCTGATCCGCCGACTGGTCTATGCCTGGGTGGCGCAGAACATCGTGCTGGTCATTTCGTCGATTCTCAGGCTCGATCTCTATATCGGCGTCTATGCACTGACCTACTGGCGCATCGCGGCTTTCGTCTGGATGGGGTTGGTGGCGTCAGGGCTTGTACTGATCATTGCCCGCATCGCGCTTGGAAAATCCAACGAATGGCTGCTCTCCGCCAATCTTGCGACGCTATCGGCGACGCTTTATGCCTGCTGCTTCATCAACTTCGCCGCAATGATCGCCAATTTCAATGTCGACCATTCCCTTGAAATGACCGGCGACGGCACGCCTATCGATACCGAATATCTGCGCTCGCTCGGCGCTGCCGCCATGCCGGCGCTGGACCGCCTCTACATGCACCAATTCGGAAACCAAACCACCTATCTGGCCGACCAAATGATGATCGACGACACTATCGCCGAGCAGAAGCAGTGGCGCGCCTGGAGCTTTCGCGGCTGGAGGCTCGTGCAGGTTCTCGACAAGAGAGGTCCGCTCGTGCTTCCTCCACCTACCCAGCCCTCGCAACCTTCAGTGCCGGACCGTTAGATCCATGCCGCATCAGATCCTGGTCGCCGACGACGATCCGCACATACGCGAGATCATCTGCTTTGCGCTGGAGAGGGCCGGGATGAAGACGCAGGCCGTCGCTGACGGCGCAGCCGCCCTGCAGGCGATCGAAGGCCGCGAGCCCGACCTCGTCGTGCTCGATATCGGCATGCCGGAGATGGACGGGCTGGAAGTCTGCCGGCGGCTGAGGCAGCGCTCCGATGTGCCGATACTGTTCCTGTCGGCGCGAGACGAGGAGATCGATCGCATCCTCGGGCTCGAAATGGGCGGCGACGACTATGTGACGAAACCGTTCAGCCCGCGCGAGCTGGTGGCGCGCGTCAACGTCATCCTGCGTCGCGCCCGCCCGCTGGCGCCGGATCCGGCCGATGACAGGGCCTTTGCGCATGGCAAGCTCAGCCTGGTGCCGGCCAGCCACGGCGCCAGTTTCGACGGCAAGGCGCTGGCGCTGACGGCGATCGAATTCTCGATCCTGAAAGGATTTCTGGCGCGGCCGGCGCATGTGCTGGGGCGCGACCTGGTGGTCGCTAGCGCCTATGCCGCCAACATCCATGTCGCCGACCGTACCGTCGACAGCCACATCCGCAACATCCGCGCCAAGCTGGCGGCGGCAGGCTGTCTCGACGCCATCGAAACCGTGCATGGCGTCGGTTTCCGGCTTGGCCGATGCGGCGCCTGAGCGACGCCAAATGGATCGGCACCAAATGGCGGCCAAGGCTGGCCACGGTGGTCCTCGCCATCCTCATCATGGTGCTGGCGCTGCCGCTGGTCGGCCTGTTCTTCTTCCGGCTTTATGAAAACCAGCTGATCCGCCAGACCGAGGGCGAGTTGATCGCGCAAGGCGCCGTCATCGCCGCCATCTATGCGCAGAATATCAGTGACGCCGCCATTGCCCCGGAGAAGCTTGGGGTGCCGATGCAGGCTGACAGCGGCGAAGCCAGCCGCGGCGACGACACGCCTTACCAGCCGATCGAGCCGAGCCTCGATCTCGCTTCCGACTATCTGCTGCCGACCCGGCCCGCCGGCATTGCCGCCGCCACCGATCCAGCCTTCACGGCCATCGGCGCGCGACTGTCCGGCATTCTCGACACGACGCAAAAAACCACGCTGGCCGGCTTCCGGCTGCTCGATCCCAAGGGCGTCGTCATTGCCGGGCGCGACGAGGTCGGACTATCCCTGGCCAATGTCGAGGAGGTGCGCGAGGCCCTTGCCGGCCGCTATGCCAGCGCATTGAGGCAACGAATCCCCGATCAGCCGCCGCCGCCGCTCTATTCGGTCAGCCGCGGCACGAAAGTTCGCGTCTTTGTCGCCATGCCGATCGCGGTCGACGGCCATGTCGCCGGCGTGATCTACCTGTCTCGAACGCCGAACAACATCGTCAAGCATCTCTATGGCGAACGCGGCAAGGTGACGCTGGCGGCCATCGCCATGCTCTCTGGCACGCTGCTGATCGCGCTGGTGTTCCTGCGCACCGTGAGCCGGCCGATCTACGCGCTGATGGAGCGCACGAGGCGCATCGCCGCCGGCGACCGCGACGCGATCCGGCCGCTCGACCATCACGGCACGCGCGAAATGGCCGAGCTGTCCGCCGCCTTCCTCGACATGGCGGAAAAGCTGCAGGCGCGCTCCGACTCGATCCAGACCTTTGCCACCCATGTCTCGCACGAGCTCAAATCGCCGCTGACGGCGATCCAGGGCGCGGCCGAACTCTTGCGCGATTCCGGCGAGGCGATGGACGCGGCAGAGCGCAAGCGGTTTTCCGGCAACATCGTCAACGATGCCGGAAGGCTCAATCTGCTGGTACGGCGCCTGCTCGATCTGGCGCGCGCGGAAAACCTGGCGCCGAGCGGCGAAAGCACATCGCTCGATGCGGCGCTGGCATTGCTGCCGGTCGATGGCCGGCTGGCGGTCAACATTGAGGCGGGTGGCGAAATCGGCCTGCGGATATCAGCCGAGAATGCGGCGATCGTGCTTGCCAATCTGATCGACAATTCGGCCAGGCACGGAGCCACCCAGGTTCTTCTCTCTGCGGCCACCGCCGACGGCAAGGCGACCGTTGCGGTCAGCGATGACGGCGCCGGTATTTCGCCGAGCAACAGGGCCCGCATTTTCGAGCCGTTCTTCACCACGCGCCGTGAGTCCGGCGGCACCGGCATGGGCCTCGGCATCGTGCTGGCCCTCCTGAAAGCGCATGATGGCACGATCGCGCTGGTTGACTCCGGACGCGGCACGCGCTTCGAGATCATTGTGCCGGCGGCGTGAAGCATACCGGCGGCCGGATCGGAGAAAACGTGCGCTACGACATTGTCATCATCGGCGGGGCCATCGTCGGCTCCTCTGTCGCCTATTATCTGCGCGAGGAAGGCTTTACCGGCTCGATTGCGCTGATCGAACGCGATCCGCAATTCGCCCATGCGGCAACGACGCTGTCCATGGCCTCGATCCGTCAGCAATTCTCGATCCCGGAAAACATCCGGCTGTCGCAGTTCACGCTAAACCTGTTCCGGCGGCTGAAGGAGACCTTCGGCGCCGATGCCGATATCGGCTTTCGCGAGGGCGGCTATCTGATCCTGGCCGGCGAGGCCGGGCTGCCGATCCTGAAAGCCAATCACGAAGCGCAGGTCGCAGAGGGCGCCGACATTCTGCTCGAGGATGCCGACCAGCTGGCAAAGCGTTTTTCCTGGCTGTCGACGGAAGGCATCAGCGCCGGCGCCTTCGGCCGCACCGGCGAGGGCTGGTTCGACGCGCATGCCATGCTGACGCTGTTTCGCAAGGCATTGCGTGACAGACAAGTCGATTTCATCGCCGCCGATGTCACCGGCATCGAGCGCCAGGCCAACCGCGTTACCGGCGTGCGCCTCGACATTGGCGAAAAGCTGGAAGCCGGCATCGTCGTCAACGCCGCTGGTCCAAACGCCGGCAAGATCGCCGCTCTTGCCGGGCTCGCGCTGCCGGTCGAGCCGCGCAAGCGCAATGTCTTCGTCTTCGAGGCGCGGGAAAAATACGCCGACATGCCGCTGCTGGTCGATCCCTCCGGCATCTATGTCAGGCCGGAAGGCTCGGTCTATCTCACCGGCGGCGCCGAACCGGAGGAGGGCGATGGCCCCGCCGACCCCAGGGATTTCGACGTCGACTGGCCGCTGTTCGAAGAGGTGATCTGGCCCGTGCTGGCAACCCGCATCCCCGCCTTCGAGGCGATCAAGCCGACCCGCGCCTGGGCAGGCCATTACGACTACAACACGCTCGACCAGAACGCCGTGATCGGGCCGCATCCAGAGGTCGGCAATTTCATCTTCGCCAACGGATTTTCCGGCCACGGCCTGCAACAGGCGCCGGCGGTCGGCAAGGCGCTGGCGGAGTTGTTGGTGCATGGCGGGTATCGGACGGTGGATTGCTCGGCGTTTGGGTACGCCAGAGTGGCTGAGGGAAGGGCGTTTCGGGAATTGAACGTGATTTGAGGCGGCAAAAGCTCACTGTCGAGTTCCCGCCCACCCCCTCTGCCCTGCCGGGCATCTCCCCCGCAAGCGGGGAGATTGGCAGCTTCGGCGAAGGCGCCATTCTTGCAACGTCGGCGATTGGCGAAAGCGGTCGCGGCATCTGATCTCCCCCCTTGCGGGGGAGATGGCCGGCAGGCCAGAGGGGGGTGCTGTCCCGCGAGAGTCTAAGCAACCATCGCACTGACAGCCATCGCGTTGCCCAGCGCATGCCCGTTGGCCGTATTGTCAAAAATCCCCCACACCTCGGCGCCGGAATCTGCTGCTGCTTCCACTTGCCGCGCAAACCGGTCGAGCGTTTCGGCATCGTAACCCGAATAGTAGATCCGCGGCGCGCCGTGCCAGCGGAAATAGGCAAGGCCGGGCCAGCCACCTGGCCCTGCTGCCTCCGGAACCGAAGCCGGGTCGGCGGCGACCCGTGCGACCTGGTGACCGGCCAGCAGTGCGTCCGCCTCGGCACCGAACCAGGTGGGATGGCGCGGCTCGCATGCCAGCCTTGCCCGGATACGCCTGCCCAACATGTCGAAGAAGCCGCCGGCGACCTCCGGCTCGAAGGGCAAGCTCGGCGGCAGCTGCACCAGAAGCACGCTCAGCTTTTCGCCGAGACCTTCGACCTGCCCGAGAAAGTCCTCTGTCAGCCCCTCGCAATCGGCGAGGCGATGATCATGGGTCATGTTCTTCGGTGCCTTGACCGCGAAGCGGAAGTGCTCCGGCACGGCGTGCGCCCAGCGCTCATAGGTCTCGCGGCGGTGCGGCTTGTAGAACGTGGTGTCGATCTCGACGGCCGGAAAGCGTTTTCCGTAACGTTCGAGATGCGAACCGGATTGCGGAAAGTCAGCCTTGTATCGAGACGGAATTCCCCAGCCGGCGGTGCCTATCAGAGATCGGCGATTTCCCATCCTGCGGATTTGGACCGGATGAAGCGCGGGTCAAGGGCGACAAAGGAGGCGTTGCTCCGCGGTGTCCTGAACACCGTTCCGCATTGCCGAGAACCTTGCCCGCCTTGACTGCCCAACCCGATCGGCAATTGCGCTCGACGCTCGTCAGCCCTCGCGGGAGAACCAGAACGCGTCGGCCATTCGCGTCATGCCGATACGCTCATAGAAGCCGACGGCGTCGGGCATCGAGATCAGGCTGATGGCGACCGAAGGCCCAAGCTGCCGGCGGGCCGCGTCCATCAGGCCCTTGCCGATGCCGAGGCCTTGCGCAGATTGGGATACGGCGAGCTCTGAGACATAGCACACCCAGGAAAAGTCGGTGATGGCCCTGATAACGCCTATCAGCGGCCTGCCTTCGATGTCGAGCCGCGCCGTCAGCACCAGGTTCGCGGCCGAAAGCATCGCCTGCAGCCGGGCGTCGTCATCGACGGGGCGTGTTTCGCCGAGCGTGGATTCGACCAGCACGCGGCGGAATTCGGCGACGTCGAGCTCAGGCTCCCGGGCATAGATAATCTTCGATTGTGCGGTCATGGGCGTAAGGTGCACCAACGGCAGCTGGTTTTAAAGACAGTGCCGCGCCGATCTTTCGATCGGGGCCGCGCACCAACAGTTGCCTTTTATTTGCCGGCGGCTTTGTGTAAACCGGGCGCCAGCAAACCCTGACGCAACGAATTATCGATCAAGAACGGGCAAAAGCCATGGAAAAATTCACCAAGCTCACCGGCGTCGCCGCACCGATGCCGATCGTCAATGTCGACACCGACATGATCATCCCCAAGGATTATCTCAAGACGATCAAGCGCACCGGGCTCGGCAGCGGCCTGTTCGCCGAAATGCGCTACAAGGACGATGGCTCGGAAAACCCCGACTTCGTGCTCAACAAGCCAGCCTACCGCAAGGCGCAGATCCTGGTCGCCGGCGACAATTTCGGCTGCGGTTCGAGCCGCGAACACGCGCCGTGGGCGCTGCTCGATTTCGGCATTCGCTGCGTCATCTCGACGTCGTTCGCCGACATTTTCTACAACAACTGCTTCAAGAACGGCATCCTGCCGATCACCGTCAGCCCCGAAGACCTGGAGAAGCTGATGGACGACGCCTCGCGCGGCTCCAATGCGACGGTGTCGGTCGACCTCGAGGCCAAGGAAATCCGCGGCCCCGACGGCGGCGTGGTCACCTTCGACCTCGACGACTTCAAGCGCCACTGCCTGCTGAACGGTCTCGACGATATCGGCCTGACCATGGAGAAGGCCGGCGCCATCGCCTCGTTCGAGAAGAAGAACGCTGCCGAGCGTCCTTGGGCCTGAGTGGTACGAGATGGCCCGGCCGCCACAAAGCCGGGTTCGTGGCGGCTGAACGGAGGGGACAGTCATGACACGTTTTCTTCTTGCCGGCGCCTGCGCGCTGGCGTGGATGCTGATGCCGGTGGCCGGCGCGCAAGCACAGACCGACACGGTCCTCGTGCCGGCAGAAGATCCGTCCGCCGCCGATCCGGGCGCGTCGAGCAATGCGGCCCTGGCGGACGATGACAGCCAGGGGCCGGTCCCGTTCGAGGGCGGGCAGCTGACCATTACCGAGCCAGAGCAGGATGGCGAAAAGGTGCTGGCCTATGACGGCAAGCAGCTGGCCAGCAATTACGACGTGTTCTTCGACAGAACAGTCAAGGTCGGCGGCGTCAACGTGGCGCTGGTCGATGTTGGCGACGGCGGCAACCAGTGCGGCCCGGCCAAGGTCATCGTCTGGAAACCGGAAGGCGGCGAGATACAAAGCCTCAAGGTCGAACAGGACGAATGCGGCGCGCCGCCGGCGGCGGTGGCCGACAACGCCATCTATTTCGTGCCGTATCTGTTGCCGGGCGATACGAAGCAAGCGCTGCAATGGTCGCCCAGCGATGGGCTGACGATCTCGGGCGACCTGACCTACGCGCCGGAGCCGGGTACGGACTGGAAGGACGTCGATCCGGCCAAATACCAGAACATCATCGACGCCTTCCACAATGAGGCCGTCTACAAGGCGGCGCAGACGCTGCTCGGCGACACCATGCCCGACATGGCGACCAGCCTGCTGGTCGGCGGCGGCACCGAAAAGACGGCGTCGGGCGCCTTCTACGCCACCGGCTGCGTGCCGCACGCATGCGGCAGCAATGACGGTTTCATGGCGGTCGACCCGGCCAAGCACACGCTCTACTTCGCCCGGCGCGGCGACAATGGCGAGCCGCAGGCGTGGCCTGACGTGAAGACCTGGCCTGCGGATGTGAAGGAAGCAATGGACAAGGCGCAGGAGTCGGGGAACTAGAGTTCGCGGCAGCGCGGCGAACACTCGGTGTTCATGCTTGTTTCGTCGCGATCCGTCACACGCCCCTCTGCCCTGCCGGGCATCTCCCCCTCAAGGGGGGAGATCAGACGTCACTCTGGCTTTCGCCAATCGCAAATGTGGAAAGCGAGAAAGGCGTCCGAACTGCTAATCTCCCGCCTTGAGGGGAGATGGCCGGCAGGCCAGAGGGGGGTGCTGTCCCGCCGACGACCAAGATTTGCACCTGACTTGGCCCATGGCCTAGCCGGCCCTTTCCCTGCAAAGTGTCCGAAACCACAGCGAGGCTCCATGCGCACACTCATCTCCACCGGTTCGCCCTTCGAAAAAACCGCCGGCTATTCGCGCGCGGTGGTGCAGGGCGACTGGTGCTTCGTGTCGGGAACGACCGGCTACGACTATGCGACGATGACCATGCCGGAAACGGTGGAGGCGCAGACGCGCAATTGCCTGGCGACCATCGCGGAGGCGCTGAGGGATGGCGGCTTCGACATGGCCGATGTGGTGCGGGCGCATTACTACATCACAGACCGGGCCATCGTGGACGTCGTCTTCCCCATCCTCGGCGAGGCTTTCGGCGAGATCAGGCCGGCGGCGACGATGATCGTGTGCCAGCTCAACAAGCCGGAAATGAAGATCGAGATCGAAGTCACGGCGCTGCGGCGCACGGCTTGAGGAGGCCAAAGCCATGACGGTCCGGCGCATCGTAGCCAATATCGGGACGCAGGACGCGGCGGCGGCGAAACGCTTCTATCAGGACGTGCTTGGCCTCGATGTGCTGATGGATCAGGGCTGGATCGTCACCTACGGGTCCGACGAACGGATGCAGGTGCAGATCAGCTTCATGGCCCAGGGCGGCTCCGGCACGCCGGTGCCGGACCTCTCCATCGAGGTCGACGATGTCGATGCGGCGCTGCAAGGCATGAGGGCCGCCGGCTTTGCCATCGAATACGGTCCGGCCGACGAGCCGTGGGGCGTACGGCGGTTTTATGTGCGCGATCCGTTCGGCCGGTTGGTGAATATTTTGTCGCACAAGTGATTTGTTCCTCTCCCCCGCCTCTGGCCACGGCGAGGAACCCAGGTCTTGAGAGGCGGGCGCCGTCGTAGCGTTCTTCATCCCCTTGCGCCGCAAGCTCTTGGCGTTTAGCAAGGCCGCGGTTTCTCCAAACAGCATCGGACGGTTCTCCATGGCTTCGAAAAATCTTCTCCTGCTCGCCGGCGACGGCATCGGCCCCGAGGCGATGGCCGAGGTGAAGAAGCTGATCGCGGCCATGAACGCAAAGCTCGGCAGCGGTTTTGCCACTGATGAAGGCTTGGTCGGCGGCTGTGCCTACGACGCGCATGGCGCGGCGATTTCGGATGGCGACATGGCAAAGGCGATGGCTGCGGACGCCGTGCTGTTCGGCGCCGTCGGCGGGCCGAAATGGGACAAGGTGCCTTACGAGGTGCGTCCCGAGGCCGGGTTGCTACGGCTGCGCAAGGATATGGAGCTGTTCGCCAATCTCCGGCCCGCCATCTGCTATCCGGCGCTGGCCGCGTCGTCCTCGCTGAAGCAGGAAGTCGTCGAGGGCCTCGACATATTGATCGTGCGCGAGCTTACCGGCGGAGTCTATTTCGGCGAGCCGAAGCAGATCATCGATCTCGGCAACGGCCAGAAGCGCGGCATCGACACGCAGGTCTACGACACGTTCGAGATCGAGCGCATTTCCGGCGTCGCTTTTGAGCTGGCGCGCACGCGCAAGAACCACGTGACATCGATGGAAAAGCGCAACGTGATGAAATCCGGGGTGCTGTGGAACGAGGTCGTCACCCAGACCCACGCAGCCAGATATGCCGACGTCAAGCTCGACCACATGCTGGCCGATGCCGGCGGCATGCAGCTGGTGCGCTGGCCAAAGCAGTTCGACGTCATCGTCACCGACAATCTGTTCGGCGACATGCTGTCCGACATCGCCGCCATGCTGACCGGATCGATCGGCATGCTGCCGTCGGCCTCGCTCGGCGCGCCCGATGTGAAGACCAGCAAGCGCAAGGCGCTGTACGAGCCGGTGCATGGCTCGGCGCCCGACATTGCGGGACAGGGCATCGCCAACCCGATCGCCATGATCGCGTCGTTTGCCATGTGCCTGCGCTACTCCTTCGGCATGGTCGATGAGGCCGACAAGCTCGAAGGCGCCATAGCCGCCGTGCTCGACGACGGGCTGCGGACGAAGGATATTTTGTCCGAGGGCATGACCGAAGTCGGCACTGTCGCAATGGGCGATGCCATCATCGCCAAGTTCCTGGCTTAGCGGCCGACTCAGCGGATCTCGCCGGCCAGCCGTTTCAGCAGGCCGACGAGTTGCGCCTCATCCACGGTTGAGAAAAAAGCAGCGTCGGCGGCTTCGACGGCGACGATAGCGCGCTGGACTGCGGCCGTCCCCGTCGTGGAGACGCGGATCACCTTGGCGCGGGAATCCCGCGGGTCGGTGTCCCGCACAATCAGTCCCTTTGCCTCAAGCCGGGCGACGACGTCCGACGTCATCTTCACCTCGGTGCCGGCCTGGGCGGCGAGTTGGACCTGGTTGGGCGGCTCGCCATAGCGGCCGAGCCACATCGCCGAAGCCAGCAGCACGAACTGGACATGGGTAAGGTCAAGCGGGGCCAGCGCCGCCGTCATGACGCGCTGCCAGCGCATGGTGGTTCGCCAGAGCAGCAAGCCGGGGCTCTCGGATGGTCCGCTGAAGCGCGTGTTCAGATCCCCTTGATCAGCCACCGTTCGCCAACACCATTGCCTGCTCGAACAGTTTGGCCATCGAAGTGTCGAAATCGCCGCTGATCTGCGGCCCGAGCTCTGGTCCGACCTCGGCGGCCGATGGGCCGGAAATCTCGAGGCGATGAGTCACTTGAGTGCCACCCTCGACCGGCGTCAGCGTATGCCTGAACAGCAGTTTCGTGTCGCCGAACGAGGTCTCGTCGGCATAGGTTACAGCGTCGACGAGGTCGACGATCGTCGATTGGAAGGTGTCCTGCCCGACGGGCGTTACAGAGACGCGGGTGCCCTTGGCGAACGGGCCGTGCAGCACGAAGGTATCGGACCCTTCGTAGGTGAGGCGGCCTTCGTGCAGCGCCTTGAGCGCGTTCCAGATGGCCTGCGCCGAAAGGGGGGAAATTGCGGTGTACTCGTTGGTCCACATTTGTCTTGGCTCCATCATCCGTTTTCGATCGTCGATTTGATGATTGCACAGATTATCTGTGCACAGACTAAATGGCAAGAGAAATATTTCGTTCGTTCGGTCAAAACAGCAGCTGCCTTCCCGGCTGCGACCTAAGCCATTGTTATAGCACGGCTGTCCGCAAACAGCCGGCTGCTCATTTCTTGGTGCGGGTCTAGGCTCCGCCTCCTCTAGGCACCGGCCCCCACTGGTTTTCGTGGGCCTGGGTCGGGATCAATCCGAGTATCAGCGCGAGGATCAGCGTAGCCGGAGCGAACATGAAGGTGATTGCGAAGTAAGGTATTAACAGCCAGCCGGTCAGGCCGATGTCGTGCAAGCGGCGCACGACGAGCCCGACCCAGGGCAGGAACGTCGCTAGCCAAAACAGCCCCCAGACGCCGATCATCACAATCGGCCAGTTGCCGGCATCGAAATTGCCGACGGCCTGGTCGGCGAGGGCGCCGGCAATTCCGACCAGGATGAAGCTGACGGTCCAGAACAGGCAGTAGCCCCAGAATTCCTTGCGGCGGGCGCGTTCGGCGAAGTTGATGTAGTTGCGCGTCACGCCTCGCCAGAAATAACCCGGCAGTCCGCTATCGCGAACCGCGCCGTCTTCCGCCAGGCGGCCGAAATGCTGTGGGGCGGCTGAAGCGGCAGCCGCCTTGGGCGGCGCGGCGCTTGCCGCTGGCGCAGCGGTGGCGGGACTGGCGGGCTGGGCGCGGATTGAAAAAACGTCGCGCGCCTGACCGCTTGCCGGCAGAAACTCGACCACAGCGCCGTTCGCGATCACGGTATCACGGCGCAGTTCCTCGCGCGCGAAGGTGTAGCGGTTGCCGTCCGCCCCGGTGATGAAGCCGAAACCCTGGGCCTCGTCATAGTGAAGAACTTCGCCGCGCATTTAGCCTCGCCCCCGTGCAGGCACAGACTGTTCAAAGTTGCGGCGGACTGCAAGGGGGTGGACGAAATGGAGGGCAAACGGTTCAGGCATGAGTTGCTTTATTTTCCGGTGCGTTGGCGCTGCCCCTCACCTGCCTGCCGGCATCCTCTCCCGTATAGTGACGGGGAGAGGGGTCGCTGTTATCGACGATTCCGCCAATCACCAACGCTGCAAGAAGAGCGCCAAGGCTGCGGTCCGCCCTTTCTCCCGTCACTATACGGGGAGAAATGCCCGGCAGGGCAATGAGGGGCAGCGCCTGCATTTGTAATTGGCCGATAAGAGCCTCAAACCGGCCGCTTCTTCGGCTTCTTGTTCTTCGGCGGTCCCGCCTTGTCGAATTTCGGTTTCCCGGCCCAAGGCTTTGCATCGCCGGCGGGCCGTTCCCGCTTCTCGAATTTCGGCTTGTGTGCGCTTTGCGGCGCCTCGAACGGGCGCTTGCCGCGATGCGGCTTCTTGTCGGGCTTCGGCGCCTGGTAGCCGGCCCGCGACAGGTCGGGCGTGCCGTCCAGGCGCTTCACCGCAATGTTGCCCTGCAATTTCTTGTCGGGGCCGACGGCGGCGAGGAAGCGATCGGCCCAGTCGGCCGCGATCTGCACGTAGGTCTCATCCTGCTGCATCTTGATGGAGCCGATCTCGCGCTTGGAGATGTTGCCGGTGCGGCACAGCATCGGGATCAGCCAGCGCGGCTCGGCATTTTGCTTGCGCCCGATCGACAGCGAGAACCAGACACTGTCGCCGAAGTCGTCGCGCCGGCTTGGCGCTTCATCGCGGCGCTCGAATTTTTCGCCCGCCGGTTTGTCACGCGAAGGCGTGAACGGTGCGACATCCGTAAGCTCCTCGGGCGCCGAGCGGCTGGCGCGGCATTGGCGCACGAAGGCGGCCGCAATCTGTTCGGCGCCATGCCTGGCCAGAAGCGTGTCGACGAAACCGCGCTCGTCCTCGGCTACCGGCTCGTCGAAGACTGGATCGGCAAGGATGCGCTCGTCATCGCGCTTGATCACGTCGTCGGCCGAGGGCGGGCTCGCCCATGTCGCCTTCAGCCCTGCATTCTGCAGCAGGCGCTCGGTGCGCTTGCGGGCGCCGTTGGGCACGATCAGCGCGCTGACACCCTTGCGGCCGGCGCGGCCGGTACGGCCGCTGCGATGCAGCAGCGTTTCGGGATTGGTCGGCAGATCGGCATGGATGACCAGTTCGAGATTGGGCAGGTCGATGCCGCGCGCGGCGACATCCGTGGCGATGCAGACTTTGGCGCGTCCGTCGCGCATCGCCTGCAGCGCGTGGGTGCGTTCGTTCTGGCTGAGCTCGCCCGACAATGCGACGACGGAAAAATTGCGGTTGTTGAAGCGTGCCGTCAGATGATTGACGGCGGCGCGGGTGTTGCAGAACACCAGCGCGTTCTTCGCCTCGTAAAAGCGCAGCACGTTGATGATGGCGTTCTCGCGGTCGGGATAGGCGACATTCAGCGCCCGGTATTCGATATCGAGATGCTGCTTTTCCTCGCCGCCGGCCGAGATGCGTACGGCGTCGCGCTGATAGCCTTGCGCCAGCGTGGCGATCGAGCGCGGCACGGTGGCCGAAAACATCAGCGTGCGGCGCTGAGCCGGTGCGGCATCGAGGATGAATTCGAGGTCCTCGCGAAAGCCGAGGTCGAGCATCTCGTCGGCCTCGTCCAGCACCACGGCTTTCAGCGCCGACATGTCGAGGGAGTTGCGGGTGATGTGGTCGCGCAGGCGGCCGGGCGTGCCGACGACGATGTGGGCGCCGCGCTCCAGCACGCGCCGTTCGGAGCGCATGTCCATGCCGCCGACACAGGACGCGACGGTGGCGCCGGTCGGCGCGTAGAGCCATTGCAGTTCGCGCATCACCTGCAGAGCGAGCTCGCGTGTCGGCGCCACGGCCAGCGCCAGCGGTGCGCCAGCCTGGTCAAAACGTTCGGCGCTGCCCAGAAGGGTCGGCGCCAAAGCGAGGCCGAAGGCGACGGTCTTGCCGGAGCCGGTCTGCGCCGACACCAGAGCGTCGGACTCGCCGAGCTCCAGCACCGCCTTCTGCACCGGCGTCAGCTCGGTATAGCCGCGTTTTTCCAGCGCCTCTGCCAGCGCAGGAACAATAGCTTCGAAATTGGACATCTCACTCTTTCGGAATTCAGGGTCTGGGCTCATCATGGAGCACATGCCGGGGCTGACGCACGCCAGCCAAACACTATTTGGGCGTTCGTACTTCTTGCGGCCGCTATTGTACAGAGCAGGCGTGTGCCTCCCGCAATTGACTCCTGACGCAAACCGCGTAAAAGCCGGCATCGAACGGGATCATTTTCGATGCGCGGCCTTCTGATGGCTCTTCTTGCATTCGACTTCCCCGGCCACAATCATGGGGCCGGGCGCGTTGGCGCGTCTTACCGTTCCAGCAAAACTATGGCCAAAACCACCACCAAAACGGTGTGATTCCCTTGGCCTAACCACCCTCTCCCGGGTCCGGCCTGGGGGACGAAACCCGCATTGGCCGGCGGGTTTTCTCCAAAAACCAAGCGGAGAGGGACAGGAGATTTCTGATGAGTTTCAAGGTTGCGGTAGTCGGCGCCACGGGCAATGTGGGTCGCGAAATGCTCAACATACTGGAAGAGCGCGGCTTTCCGGTAAGCGAAGTCGTGGCGCTGGCCTCGCGGCGCAGCCAGGGCACCGAAGTGTCGTTCGGCGACCGTTCGCTGAAGGTCAAGACGCTCGACCAGTATGATTTTTCCGACACCGACATCTGCATCATGTCGGCCGGGGGCAACGTCTCGAAGGAGTGGTCGCCGAAGATCGGCAAGCAGGGCTGCGTCGTCATCGATAACTCGTCGGCCTTCCGCTATGATCAGGACGTGCCGCTGATCGTGCCGGAAGTGAACCCGGATGCGATCTCGCTGTTCACCCGCAAGAACATCATCGCCAATCCGAACTGCTCGACGGCGCAGCTGGTCGTGGCGCTGAAGCCGCTGCACGATGTCGCCACCATCAAGCGCGTCGTCGTCGCCACCTATCAATCGGTATCCGGCGCCGGCAAGGAAGGCATGGACGAACTCTTTACACAGACCCGCGCGGTGTTCGTCGCCGATGGCGTCGAGGTCAAGAAGTTCACCAAGCGCATCGCCTTCAACGTCATTCCGCATATCGACGTCTTCCTCGACGACGGCTCGACCAAGGAAGAGTGGAAGATGGTCGCCGAGACCAAGAAGATGCTCGACCCCAAGATCAAGCTGACGGCGACCTGTGTGCGCGTGCCGGTGTTCATCGGCCATTCCGAAGCCGTCAACATCGAGTTCGAAAAGCCGATCACCGCCGACGAGGCGCGCGATATCCTGCGCGAAGCGCCGGGCTGCCAGGTCTTGGACAAGCGCGAGGATGGCGGCTACATCACGCCGCTGGAATCGGCCGGCGAGGACGCCACCTTCATCTCGCGCATCCGCGAGGATTCGACCATCGACAACGGCCTGTCGATGTGGATCGTCTCCGACAATCTGCGCAAGGGCGCGGCGCTCAACGCGGTGCAGATCGCCGAGCTTCTGGTCGAGCGCGGCCTGATCCAGCCGAAGAAGAAGGCGGCATAGTTTATTCGCTCACGGGCCGTATCGCCGCTGCCGCGGCGGGCCCTCCGCGGGGGCGCCGGAAAGCCGGCGGCCCGCAGTCGCGGGCTCGGCCTTCGGCCGAAGCCTTCCTTCTCCCCGTTCACGGGGAGAAGGTCCCGGCAGGGGGATGAGGGCAGCGCTGACCTCTGTTGAGAAACGCCTTTGAACGATCCCACCAAAATCGTGCTGCGACCCGCCACGGCTTTGGATGCCGCGACCATCGCCATTGTCATGCGGGCCGCACTTGGCTCGTTCTCCTGGATGCCGGTCATCCACACGCCGGATGAGGATCTTGCCTTCATCCGCGAGATCGTGCTGTCCCGCCAGCAGGTGACGGTCGCCGAGGCCGGCACCGGCATTGTCGGCTTCATTGCCCTGAGCGGCGATTGGGTGGAACAGCTCTATCTCGACCCCGCCTGGACGGGGCAAGGCATAGGCAGCCGGCTGCTGGTGCAAGCGACCGCCGCGCTACGGATCGTTAAACTGCATTGCTTCCAGGCCAACACCGGCGCGCGTCGCTTCTACGAGCGCCATGGCTTTCGCCCCGAGGCGTTCGGCGCGGGCACCACCAACGAAGAAGGCCTGCCGGATATTCTCTACGTGCGTCGAGCTTGATATTCAGCCGGCGTTATCCTTGGCCAGTTGGCGCAATAACTCCATCGCTTCCTCGGCCCGCTCAGCGGGCACGAACAGATGGTCATGATAGAAAGCAGAGACCGGATTGACGCCCATGCCGGCGGCGGCCAGCCGGGCGGTGATGGCGGCGAGGAAGCCGACGGCTTCTAGCGAGGAGTGGACGTTCAGGGTGATCATGCGGCAGCGGAACGAAGCGGTCAGCCCGGCCGCCCGTGCCGCGTCCTCGGTCACGATCAGTGTCACACCCTCGCGCTCGCGAAAGACCATCACGGGATCGAGGCCTGCCTGCCGGCTGATTCCAGGTGTGAGCGTAGCGAACACGTAGACGTCCGGCAGCAGTTCCGGCGTCATCGCCGCCAGCAGCTTTTTCAGATCAGTCTCGCCGGCCATTCGCTCGTCTCTCGCCCAGCCCTATCAATAGCCGTGACTGGTGGATGTCGATAGTCCGTCAAGGTGGAGGGACAGCGCCCCCCTCTGCCCTGCCGGGCATCTCCCCCGCAAGGAGGGAGATCGGCGGTTTCGATGCTCCGCTCATTCATGGAACATTGCCGGAGCGGTCGAGCGTGTAATCTCCCCCCTTGCGGGGGAGATGGCCGGCAGGCCAGAGGGGGGTGTGAAGGATCGCCACGCAGCGGCTTTTGCTTGCTGCTACCCAAAAAGAATCCGCACCCTGTAGGATCGCCGCCCCATCGCTCGTCCTTGGTCCGAAGCCAGCAAACGGCTCGAACCACTTAGGAGGGAACACCCGTGAGTATTTCTCAAACCATGCCCGTCTCGTCGGGCGCCCTGTGGACCGGCCGCGTGCTCAGCGGCCTCATCATCCTGTTCATGATCTTCGATGGCGTCATCAAGCTGCCGCCGCTCGATGTCGTCACCCAGACCATGGTGTCGCTCGGCTGGCCGGCCGATGTCAATGTCGCGCGCACGCTCGGCATTATCGGGCTGATCTCGACCGCGCTCTATGCGCTGCCCCGCACCTCGGTGCTCGGTGCCATCCTGCTCACCGGCTATCTCGGCGGCGCCATCGCCACAAATATGCGCGTCGGCAGCCCGTTGTTTTCGCACACGCTGTTTAGCGTCTATCTCGGCATCATCCTGTGGGGCGGTCTCTATCTGCGCGACCCAAGCGTGCGCGCCCTGATCCCGTTCAGCCGTTAAGCGAGGAGAAAAACATGCTCAGCACCATTCTCATCCTCCTGGTCGTCATCATCGCCGCCGTGCTCATCAATGCGGCGACGAGGTCGAATGATTTCGTCACCGCCCGCACCGCCAGCATCAAGGCCGCGCCGGAAGCGATCTTTCCGCTGATCAACAATTTCAAGCACTGGCCGGAGTGTCACCCTACGAAAAGCTCGACCCCGAGATGAAGCGCACGCTGTCGGGCGCTGATGCCGGCAAGGGCGCCGCCTACGCCTGGGAAGGCAATGCCAAGGCCGGCAAGGGACGCATGGAGATCGTCAATTCCGTGCCATCCTCGCTGGTGTCGCTGAAGCTCGACTTCGAGAAGCCGTTCCGGGCCAACAACAGCGTCGACTTCACCCTGAAGCCCTCGGGCGACACCACCGCAGTCACCTGGGCAATGCGCGGCAGCCGGCCCTTCATTGCCAAGCTTTTGGGCCTCTTCATGAATTTCGATACGCTGATCGGCAAGGATTTCGAGGCTGGCCTCGCCAATCTGAAGAAGGCCACTGAAAGGTAAAACGTCCTGCATTTCAACAAGCTCGGCGGCGGTCGTTACGAATGTGACAGGCACGCGCACCGGGATCTCTCACGTCTTCGGGATCAAATCAGCTGTCTGGGAGTTAGAGCCGTGGCGGCGAGGACGGCGATCCGCGTGAGAGAGGAACGACAATGAAAAAAGCGATGATCATTCTGGTACTGGCGACCGCACTGGGTGCGTGCTCGCAAACCGAAAAGGGTGCCGCGGTCGGCGGTCTCGGCGGCGCGGCGGTTGGCGCAGCTGTGGCAAGTGATCCGGTTCAGGGCGCCGTCGTCGGCGGCGCCGTCGGCGCCGTAGCCGGCGCGCTGATCGGCCGTGCCAGCGAAAGCGGTCAATGTCGCTACCGCGGCCGCAACGGGCGCACCTATATCGCCAGCTGCCCCGACGGTTATTGAACACAGCCAGGTCCAACATCGGAAACCGGCGGCTATAGATCGCCGGTTTCGCTGTTGCCCAAGGCAGCTGGACCATGGCTGCCTGCGCTACTGCAATCCCCGGATATGCTCCCAAGCCAGGCGGCCCAGGCGTGTGTCGGCGTCGTCATTGCCGCCATGGGCGTGCAGCCCCGAGCGCGGCGTGTTTTCGCCCGGCAGCAGAATGCGGTGGCCGGCGTCGGGCACTGAGACGAGGCAGGTGGTCATTGCTGTGTCCTGGCGACGCCGAACGATCGACTGGGCAAAATCCAGCGATGGCCATAGCGCGTCGTCGCCGCCCGCAACCAGAACAATGTCGGCTGAAATAGCTTCGGCGGGAATGGCAGCCTTGGCCGCTGCGTCCTTGAAGGTTTGCAAGGCACGTAGGAAGAGCCCCCGGTAGGACACCAGACCATGGACATACTCAGCGTTCCAAGCGGGATTGCTTGGGACAAACGGCAACGGAATCCCTCGAGCGTCCACGACGATCGTTCCGGCCAGCTGACGCCGTCGCGGCCCGGCCCGATATTGCCCCAGACCACCGATGTCGGGCTGATCGCAACCACGAGGCCGATGCGTGGATCGTGAGCCGCCGCAAGCAGGGAGGCCTCGGCGCCTTTCGAGGTCCCGACATAGACGATGCGCCGGCATCCCATCTGGACAAGATAGTCGGTCGCCGCGAAAAACGTTTCGAGCGGGATCTCGCAAATGCCGGGCACCTGACCTTCGCCGTCAAACCATTGCAGCGCGAGAGCGGATGCTCCTTCCTTGGCAAAAGAGCCGGGCGCGGGTGACGTCGATGCGGCCGCTCGATCCGCTGAGCACGACGACGCCTGTCGTGGCGCCGGCGCATCGCAACAGCGTTCCGGCTACGCCGCCGAAAAGGGTCTCTTCCGTGACGGTCCGCTCAGTCATCTTTCGTTCGAACGCATATGACATCGCCGCACATTAGCAAAACGGCGGGCACAGGCCCGCCGTTTTGTCGATGCGATGACGCGATGCTTATTCGGCGGTGGCGGCTTCCGCTTCGGCCGGGGCTGCAGCAGCGGCGGCAACGGCGGCGGCAGCGTCTTCCTGGGCCTTCTTCAGCAGAGAGGCGCGTTCCTGCGCCTTCTTGCCGGGCTCGGCCTTCTTCGGGTTGGAGCGGGCTTCGCGCTTGAGGAGGCCGGCCTCATCGAGGAAGCGCAGCACGCGGTCGGTCGGCTGAGCGCCGTGCGACAGCCAATGCTTGACGCGGTCGGCGTCGACCTTGACGCGCTCGCCGTCCTTGGGCAGCAGCGGGTTCCACGAGCCGATCGACTCGATGAACCGGCCGTCGCGCGGCGAACGGGCGTCGGCAATGACGACGTGGTAGTAAGGGCGCTTCTTCGAGCCCGCACGGGCCAGTCTGATCTTCAAGGGCATTTCATTTCTCCTAAATTTCTGATTTCAGTGTTGGGTTAATGGCTTTGTCTGGTGCAGGTCGTTGTCCCAAAACCGCTGCGCACTTTTGGGCGACATGCACTTTGTTAGCCGGTTTTGCTTGCGCCGTTGGACGCGGCGATCTGCTCGTGATGGCGGATCACTTCGCGGACGACGAAGTTGAGGAATTTTTCCGCGAAATCGGGGTCGAGATGAGCGTCCTTCGCCAGCTGGCGAAGGCGGGTGATCTGCTCCTGCTCGCGCGCCGGGTCGGCGGGCGGCAGGCCATGCTCGGCCTTGAGCACGCCGACCGCCTTGGTGCAGCGGAAGCGCTCGGCCAGCATATGAATGAGGGCGGCGTCGATGTTGTCGATCGAGGCGCGATAGCCGGCCAGGATGGTGCGTGCGTCGGCCATGTCTTTTTCTTCGTTCATAGCGTCCTCACTTCTTCTTGCCGAGGCCGGGCAGACCACCGCCGCCAAGGCCGGGAAGCTTCATGCCGCCGGGCAGACCGGGCAGGCCACCGCCGCTCGGGGCGGGCAGGCCCTTCATGCCGCCAAGGCCGGGCATCTGCTTCTGCAAGGCTTCGAGTTGCTTGGGATCCATCTTGGATAGGTCGGGCATGCCGCCACCCATCATGCCGCCGGGGCCACCCGGCATCATGCCGCCGAGGCCCATCTTGGAGGCAAGGCCGCCCATCATGCCGCGCATCAGGCCGCCGCCTTTGCCCTTGCCGCCCATCGCCTTCATCATGTCGGCCATGCCGCGATGCATTTTCAAGAGCTTGTTGATCTCGGCCGCATCCGTGCCTGAGCCGGCGGCGATGCGCTTCTTGCGCGAATGTTTCAGCATGTCCGGATTGGCGCGCTCGGCCTTGGTCATCGACGAGATGATGGCGAGCTGGCGGCCGAACATCTTGTCGTCGAGGCCGGCGGCGGCCATCTGGTCCTTCATTTTGCCCATGCCGGGCATCATGCCCATGATGCCGCCCATGCCGCCCATTTTCGACATTTGCTGAAGCTGGCCGGCAAGGTCGTTCAGGTCGAACTTGCCCGACTGCATCTTCTTGGCCATCGCCGCCGCCTGCTCGGCGTCGATGTGTTCGGCGGCCTTTTCGACCAGCGAGACGATGTCGCCCATGCCAAGGATGCGGTCTGCAATACGCTTGGGGTGGAATTCCTCCAGCCCGTCCATCTTTTCGCCGGTGCCGATCAGCTTGATCGGCTTGCCGGTGACGGCGCGCATCGAAAGCGCGGCACCGCCACGGCCGTCGCCGTCCATGCGAGTCAGCACCAGGCCGGTGATGCCGACGCGCTCATCGAAGCTTTTGGCAAGGTTGACGGCGTCCTGGCCGGTCAGCGAATCCGCGACCAGCAGGATTTCGTGCGGGCTCGACACCTTCTTGATGTCGGCCATCTCCACCATCAGCGGCTCGTCAATATGGGTGCGGCCGGCGGTGTCGAGGATGACGACGTCATGACCGCCGAGCTTGGCTGCCTGGACGGCGCGCCTGGCGATGTCGACCGGGTTCTGGCCGGCAATGACAGGCAGCGTCGCGACTTTGACCTGCTCGCCGAGCTGGCGCAGCTGCTCTTGTGCCGCGGGCCGCCGCGTGTCGAGCGAGGCCATCAGAACCTTCTTGTTCTGGCGCTCGGTCAGGCGCTTGGCGATCTTGGCCGAGCTCGTCGTCTTGCCGGAGCCCTGCAGGCCGACCATCATGATGACGACCGGCGCCGGCGCATTGAGGTCGATGGCGACGCCCTCGGCGCCGAGCATGTCGACCAGCTCGTCATGGACGATCTTGACGACCATCTGTCCGGGCTTGATCGACTTGACGACGGCGGCGCCGACGGCCTTTTCGCGCACCTTGTCGGTGAAGGAACGCACCACTTCCAGCGCAACGTCCGCCTCGAGCAGCGCACGGCGCACCTCGCGCAACGCCGCCGAGACATCAGCCTCCGACAGCGCGCCGCGGCCTGTCAGGCCGTTCAGGATGGAGCCAAGGCGCTCCTGAAGTGATTCAAACATTGGTCAACCCGCCGCGCGAGAGCGCCTTGGATTCATGGTGATCCCTGTCGGGCCGATGGCCCTCCACGCCTCTTGTGCGCTCCTGCAGCGATTCAAACATTCCGTTTCCTTTTTCTCAGGCACCCCGATGGTGCCCGAGAGGTAGTGCGTTCGCGCCGCTCATCCAAGCAAAGCTCAAAACCAAAAAGCACCCGGGGGCGCTCAGCGCTGCCGGGTGTTGGCCTCCAGGATCTGTTTACAGCACCCACCTCAAAAGGTTTTGGCGTCCTGGTCGGCTTGCTCGGAGGGATACTCGTCGCGGATTTCGGGGCTGTAGACAGGAAATCGGCCGAAGAGTCAAGACAAGGGCGGCTTCCCGGTCTCTGGATCGGTCCCTGTTTAGTTCACCCTGCATCCCGAGGGTCGGCCGTAACCTTCAGCGGCGAGCGCGGGTGCAGAAGCAGCAGGATCGTCAGCAAGGTGCAGACGATACCGATGGCGGCGATGATGACGGCATCCGTCGTCGTCCAGTCCGGACCTTCTAGCGGCTTGGCGTTGAACAGGGCGAAGGAATTGTAGTTCTCCTGATGCGAGATCAGCAGGAAGCCGGTGAGATTGTTGCCGAGATGGGCGCCGAAGGCGGCGCCGAGATTGCCGGTGACATAAACCACCAGCGTCAACAGCAAGGCGAAGGCGGCGATCGAGGCCAGCACGCAGGCGTCGATGGCGGGGGTCGAGCCCGGGCTCCAATGCAAGGAGGTGAACAGCAAAGCGGGCAATAGCGCCCACACGTAAGGGCTCTCGAAGCGCCTGGCCAGGCCGCGCAGCAGATATCCGCGAAACAGCATCTCCTCGGACGAGGTCTGCAGCAGGGTCAGCGCCACGATCGGGAGCAGGAACAGCAGCCAGGTCGACAGGTTGATCGTGCCGCGGGCGATTTCGGGCTGTAGCCAGTAGAGCAGGATTTCGGAAAGCGCCGATGTGATCAGCACCGCGACCAGGCCCTTGAGGAAGCCCGACAAGGACACGCGGCGACTGGCGCCGAAAAGCGCCGAGAGCGGCTCGCCATGGACGAAACGCATGGCAAGCCAGAGGCCGAGCCAGATGCCGGTAAACGAGGTGAGTGCGGTGAGTATGCCGATGGGCGAGGCCAGAAAGCCCTGAAGCGGCCCGCGCGGATCGTCCGGCAATACATGCCAGACGATCGCGACATAGGTGCCGCCAAGCACCACAACCAGGGTGATCGCCACCCAGAACAGGACGACGACCGCCGTTCCAATTATCAGCCGCGGCAGGTTCGTCTTTTCGGTGGCCGTGTTGCTATAGCGCTCGAAGGCGGCTGGATCTGATATCACGCGAGTTCCTCTGCCGAACGCATCGGGTCGCATGATCTAGGGGATCGTCGGCTCTCGCGCAATTGCTGCTGTTCAGCGACCCTTTTGCCGCCCTCAGCCTCGGCAGGAGGGCGGCACGAGTTCACTTGTCATTCTTTCCAGGCAAAATCAGCGCACGACGTACATGATGCGCCGTGTCTGCGGGTCGACCAGCGCCTGCTGGCCATTCACATAGACGTAGCGGTAGCGGTAGTCGGGGATTTCGCGCAGTTCGACCGTGTCGGGCAAGGTGGCACCGGTCACCACCTCGCCCTCGAGATAGACAGGATCGAGCCGGTGCGTGCTGACATAGGTGCCGACTTCCGCCGGTGGCCTGTCGATGGCGTCGACGGGGCCGTCGTCGGACAGAATCGCACCGGTATAGGTATCGGGATAATCATCCTGCGGCGGTGTAACCACGGTGATGGCGGCGTCGGCGGGGCGGCGTGTCAGAACGACCCGGTTGCCGCCGAAATCGGCCGTGACATAGTCGGAATAGACCCAGCCTTGGCCTCCGGCTTCGGCAATGGTGCACCATTTGCTGTTTTCGATGCAGCCATTGAGCGTCGCCGACTGGCCGGCGGCGAGCACGCCGATCACAGGATATTGCGGGCCGGGGCCGGCGCGCACATTAAGATCGGTGACGGCCGAGACGGCGGTATCGGCGAGTGCCGCACCCGACATCGCGACAAGCGCCCCGGCGACGGCCGGAAACAATATGCGTCTCATGGTTTCTCTCCCTTTCATGGTCCCTCGCGACACCAAACGAAACCAGAACGCATGCGTTCCGGCTAAAATACCGACGCCAGCTCACGATTTGTTCCGGTTTCTTTCGGCAAACCAGTCAAAAGCTCATGCACGAAGCTGAGTTTCTGCGCCGTCACGTCCGAAATGACGAAGGGATAAAGGTCGGGCAGGCCCATGCAGCGGTTGATCGAGTTGGAGGCTTCCGAGAGTACCAGCCAGCGGGCGAGAATCTTTTCGAACGGCTCGGGCACGGCGTCAGGTTCCGCGGGCGCCGCCTGCAACCGGCCGCCGGTGTCGCCTTGCGGCAGCACATTGGTCTCCATCGTCTCAAGCTGGCCGAGTGGAAAATTCAGCGCGTGCACCATCTCCAGCGTGTCGGTGATGTGGAGATGGTGCGCCCAGGTCTCGGCCCAGTCTTCCCATGGATGCGACGTCGCATAGGCGGAGATGTGGTTCTGCTGCCAGTCGGGCGCAGCGCCATTGGCGTAATAGGCTTTCAGCGCCTGCTCGTAGTCGGGGCGTTCGTCGCCGAACAGCGCCCGGAAGGCATCGAGCCGTTGCGGCTCGTCGCGGATCAGCCGGTCCCAGTAGTAATGGCCAAGCTCATGACGGAAATGACCGAGCAGCGTGCGGTAATTTTCGCCCATCTCGACGCGACGCCGCTCGCGCTCGGCCGAGTCCGCCTCGGCGACGTTGAGCGTGATCAGGCCGTTGTCGTGGCCGGTAAGGATGCGTTCGCCGCCGGGACCGCCGCCGATCGGATCGGCAATGAAGTCGAAGGCGAGGCCGATTTCGTCGCCGTGCTTGTGCTTGGGCGCGACCGGAAGGCCGAAGGCGAGCAGCGAATAGACGGCGCGCTTCTTGGCCGCCTCGACGCGAATCCAGCGGCGGCGGTTGCCGTCGACGGAGAGGTCGGGGATCAGCTGGTTCAGCACGCAGGCGCGGCAGTAGGTATGACCCGGTTCGGCCATCCAGTTGCAGGCGCATTCATCCGCATTGGTGCAGTGGAAGATGCCGTCGACGTCAGACAAGGCAAAGCGCGCATGCTCGGGATCGTAAAGCACGAGACTCCCGCAATTCAGGCACTGCGCATTCTCGAAGTAGAGGCGGTGGCCGCAATGCGGGCAGTCGAACAGTTTCATGTCGATCTCGATGTGTCAGGCGTTGGCGTATGGCGTCAGAGGAGGAATATGGTGCGGAGCGGCGCCTCGCCCAAACGCCCGCCACGGGCCGCCGTTCCATGCCCCCGTCACCTCTTTTTACCCGAGCAGCGAATTCGCCTGCCCGGCGCCGGGCGTTTCGGCCACAATAAGCACTTGATCGTAAGCAAATTCCGCTGCATTGGCCAGGGTAGCGCCGGGGGTACGGTGACAATGGCGCGTTTCGCTGGCAAGTTCGCAACCGGGACGTGATTCAGGCAATCAGGAGAGAAAGCATGGCATTGCTTGCCAAGGGAAAGATTATTGCTGCCGCGGTGGTCGCGGTACTCGCGCTGGCGACGGGCGCGCAGGCGGCGGCCAGCTGCGGCAAGACCGGCGCGGGCTTCGAAGCGTGGAAGCAGGACTTTGCCGCGCAGGCCAGGTCCGAAGGTGTCGGCGGGAAGGGTCTGGCTGCTCTGGCCGGTGCCAGCTACGCGACAAAGACAATCTCCGTCGACCGCGCCATCCACAAGGCTTTCAGCGGTTCGGTGGACGCCTTCATGAAGCGTCGTGGCGGGGCTGCGATCATTTCCAGGGGCCGTGCGCTGAAGAAGTCGAATGCGGCGATGTTCGACAGGATCGAGAGCAATTACGGCGTGTCGCCGGGCGTGTTGCTGGCCATCTGGGGCATGGAAACCGGCTTCGGAGCCTCCCTGGGCAACCAGAACACGGTCTCCGCCATTCTGACACTTGCCTATGATTGCCGTCGCCCGGGGTTCTTTTACCCGCACGCCATTGCGGCGCTGAAGCTGGTCGATCGCGGCGCGCTCAGCGCCTCGTCGGTCGGCGCTGCGCATGGCGAGATCGGCCATACGCAGTTCCTGCCCGGCAATGTCCTGAAGTATGGCGTCGGCAACGGAAATCTGCGCGACAAGGCGACGGCCTTGGCTTCGACGGCCAACTTTCTCAAGGCTCATGGCTGGCGGGCGGGTGCGAGCGCGAGTGCGAATATGGGGGCCATCGCCGGCTGGAATTCCGCCAGCGTCTACCAGCAGGCCATCGCCCAGATCGCCGACGCGATCGACGGCGGCTGATAGAAATATCCAGATCGAAGAACGGAAAGCCCGGCCATGCGCCGGACTTTTCTGCAAGGACTGGAGCTTTTGGCGTTCAAACCGTTCAGCAGCCGAGCGGCTACCCGCCTTTTATGACCTTCCAGATGTCCGTGGACTGGTCGAACTGGAGGCGGTTTATGTCGGAGAAGGTCAGCCGGCCGCTCTTCATGGCATCGGCAAGGCGGCGGCACAGCAGTGGCGGCATGCGCTCCAGGGAAACGCCCATAAAAGCGGCGATCTCGTGTTTGGCCGATATATTCGATATGGCCACCTTGGTGATGCAGCGATCGAATGCCGCCTCGGGATCCTGTTTCACTTGCTCCTGCCCAGTCTGGCAACCGGCCAGCATGACGACCATTGCAGGCAGGGCCACAAACCACGGCTTCATTGTCAGCTGCCCCCATCGATTGTGAGGAGGCTAGATAAGGGCCCGAAAAGATCAAGCAGGAAAAGCACTGAGTTCTTTGCCGCCGCTCTATTTCTTTGTTTTTACGCAGTTACGGACGAAGTCGGGCATGCTCTTTCTCGAATTGCTCGATCGTTGGCGCAAATGCCGGCTGAGCGACTGGGCTCTCAATAATGTGCGTAGCCGCTCAACGGGCACTTCTGGGAAATAGGAACCTCGAAGGCGCCTTCAGTACCTTTGCAGCTCCGGAATTTGGAGTTGCGCAGCACCGGCGCGGCCCTGGCAGCCGCCTTTGACTTGCCCTTGATGACCAGCCATATCTCGGTCGGCAGGTCTAGCTGCACTCTGTTCAAATCGGAGTAGCTGATCCGCCCGCTGCGTACTCCTTCGGTGATGCGCTGGCAGAACAGGGCCGGCATGCGCTCCTGCGAGACGCCCATGAAAGAGGCGATTTCGTGCTTGAACGTGATGCTCCATAGATGGACGGCGGAGATGCACCCGTCCTGCTCGCGTTTTGCGGCCGCCTGCGAGGACTGGCACCCGGTAAAGACGATGGCCGCCGCAAGCAGGAGAAAAATGGCGTTTTTCACGATCAGAATCCCTCTGTCCCGCGAAGGAATTTAGATTAGGCTTTTAAAAGGTCAAACGGAATCCATGTCAGCCAGCTTGGCCTCTTATATTAGAGGTACCAAATAAAAACCCTGCGTGACCGCCGGGTTTTCCTGGAATAGTAGTTGGGCTCAACCCTTGCGGTTGCGCGCGGCCAGCGTCCTCAGCCGCAGCGCGTTGAGGCGGATGAAGCCGGCGGCGTCCTTCTGGTCGTAGGCGCCGCGGTCATCCTCGAAGGTGACCAGCGCGTCGGAATAGAGCGTCTTCTTGGATTTGCGGCCGGTGACCATGACATTGCCCTTGTAGAGTTTCAGGCGCACCGTGCCTTCGACGTCTTCCTGGCTCTTGTCGATCATCGCCTGGAGCATCAGCCGCTCGGGCGAGAACCAGAAGCCGTTGTAGATCAGCTCGGCGTAGCGCGGCATGAACTCGTCCTTGAGGTGGCCGGCGCCGCGGTCGAGCGTGATCGATTCGATGGCGCGGTGGGCGACGATCAGGATGGTGCCGCCGGGGGTCTCGTAGACGCCGCGCGATTTCATGCCGACGAAGCGGTTCTCGACCAGATCGAGCCGGCCGATGCCGTTGTCGCGGCCAAGATCGTTAAGCGCCGTCAGCATGGCGGCCGGCGACAGCTTCTTGCCGTTCAGTGCAATCGGATCGCCCTTCAAAAATTCGATCTCGATCTCGGTGACCTTGTCCGGCGCGTCCATCGGCGAGACGGTGCGCTGATGGACGAATTCCGGCGGCTCGTTCCACGGGTCTTCCAGCACCTTGCCCTCGGAAGAGGAGTGCAGAAGGTTGGCGTCGACCGAGAACGGCGCCTCCCCCCGCTTGTCCTTGGCCACCGGGATCTGGTGCTGCTCGGCGAAGTTGATCAGGTCGGTGCGCGACTTGAACGACCAGTCGCGCCATGGCGCGATGACCTTGATGTCGGGATTCAGCGCATAGGCCGACAGCTCGAAACGCACCTGGTCGTTGCCCTTGCCGGTGGCGCCGTGCGCAATGGCATCGGCGCCGACCTCCTGGGCGATCTCGACCAGGTGCTTGGAAATCAACGGGCGGGCGATCGAGGTGCCGAGCAGGTAGGTGCCTTCATAGACGGCGTTGGCGCGAAACATCGGGAAGACGAAATCCGAGACGAATTCCTCGCGCACATCGACGACGCGGATATCCTTGATGCCCATCATCTCAGCCTTCTGGCGCGCCGGCTCCAGCTCGCCACCCTGGCCGAGATCGGCGGTGAAGGTGACGACTTCGGCGCCGAGCTCGGTCTGCAGCCATTTCAGGATGATGGAGGTGTCGAGACCGCCGGAATAGGCGAGCACGACCTTCTTGACGTCTTTTGTCTTGGGCATTGCTGGGGACATTTTGGCGGTTCCGCGCGTGAGTTTCGCGGGCGAGGTATCACGGCATTTCCGGCCAGCGCAAGGGATAACGGGCGCCGGCCGCCGCAGCCGCTGGACCAGATGCGACGCCAGTCAGTTGCTGGCGTGAGCGGGGAGGCTGCGTTATAGACCGACGATCATTCGCCAGGGGCCACCGATGTCCTTCATTCCCGACACCACAACACTGATCCAGTTCGCCATCGCCACCATGATCCTGGCGATCACGCCGGGGCCGGATATGACGCTGTTCGTCTCGCGAACACTGAGCCAGGGCCGCGCCGCCGGCTTTGCCTCGCTGGCGGGTGCTCTGTTCGGCACGCTGATCCATACAACTTTGGTGGCGGTCGGCATCTCGGCGCTGATCGTCGCCTCGCCGATGGCCTTCCTGGTGCTGAAAATCTTCGGCGCCGCCTATCTGGTGTTCCTGGCCTGGCAGGCGATGACCAAGGGCTCGGCGTTTTCACCGCAGAAGAAGAACGGGCCGCAGATTTCGCTGTTCCGCAGCTGGGCCGCCGGACTCGGCGTCAATTTGCTCAACCCGAAGATCATCCTGTTCTTCATGACGTTTCTGCCGCAGTTCGTCTCGGCTCACGATCCGAACGCGCCGGGAAAACTGTTCTCCCTCGGCCTCATGTTCATCGTGCTGTCGATCCCTGTGACGGCGCCGATGGTGTTTGCCGCGGAAAGGTTTTCGGCGGCGATGAAGGCCAGCCCGCGCGTAACGCGGGTCGTCGACTATCTCTTTGCCGGTGTGTTTTCGGCCTTCGCGCTCAAGATCCTGACCGCTCAGGCGAAGTAGCGGCCTGCCACCAGCTTCCGGCCCAGCGGCCGGCGCTTAGCCAGTAGAAGATGCCGCCGACCATGCCGCAGCCGATCACCGCGGCGATGGCGCGCGGTTCGGTGACGTCGAAATCCACGTTCTGGTGGACGAAGCCGAGGAAGGCCGCGGCCACCAAGCCGCCCGCGAGTGCATAGAACAGCCAGTCGCGGCGGCTGAGGACCTCGGAGATCAGGATTGCGACCACCGCCGGTATGAAAGCGAAATAGGCGACAAACAGCGCCACGAACGGGATCGAAAAATACAGCGCCGCGGCCACCGCTGGGTGCGCATCGTCCGGCATATAACCGACGGAAGCCAGGAACAACACGTTGAGAAAGGCGCTCGCCGCCAATGAGGCGACGACATAGCCGAACAGGATGACAGCGAAACGGAGGATATAGGCGAAGAGGCGGCTCACGCCTCGCCATGCCCCGCAATCATCATGGCTTCCAGCGCCAGGCGGTCGACCTTGCGCATGCGTTCGGATTCGGATTTGAGCTGCCCGCAGGCGGCCAGGATGTCGCGGCCGCGCGGCGTGCGGATCGGCGAGGCATAGCCGGCATTGTTGATGTAGTCGGCAAACTTCTCGATCGTCTCCCAGTCCGAGCACTGATAGTTGGTGCCCGGCCACGGGTTGAACGGGATCAGATTGATCTTGGCCGGAATGCCTTTGAGCAGCTTGATCAGCCCCTTGGCGTCCTCGATGGAATCGTTGACGTCCTTCAGCATCACATATTCGAAGGTGATGCGCTTGGCGTTGGACAGGCCGGGATAGGCGCGGCAGGCCTCGATCAGTTCCTTCAGCGGATACTTCTTGTTGATCGGCACAAGCAGGTCGCGCAGATCGTCATTGGTGGCGTGCAGCGAGATCGCCAGCATGACCCCTATCTCCTCGCCGGTGCGGAAGATCTCGGGCACCACGCCGGAGGTCGAGAGCGTAATGCGGCGCTTCGACAGCGACAGTCCGTCGCCGTCGGAGGCAATCAGCAGCGCCTTCTTCACCGCCTCGAAATTGTAGAGCGGCTCGCCCATGCCCATCATGACGACGTTGGAGACTTTTCTGCCCTCGGCAGGGACGATGGCGCCGTCGGGTGTGTCGCGGTCGGGGAAATCGCCGAGCCGGTCGCGGGCGGTGAGCAATTGCGCCAGGATCTCTTCCGCCGTCAAATTGCGCACCAGCTTCTGCGTGCCGGTGTGGCAGAACGAACAGGTCAGCGTGCAGCCGACCTGCGAGGAGATGCAGAGCGTGCCGCGGCCTTCTTCGGGGATGTAGACGGTCTCGATCTCGACGGGACGGCCGGCACCGCGCGGCGGAAAGCGGAACAGCCACTTGCGCGTGCCGTCGAAGGAAATCTGCTCCTCGACGATTTCGGGCCGGGCGACGGTAAAATGCTTGTCGAGTTCGGCGCGCAGATCCTTGGAGATGTTGAACATGCCGGCAAAATCGGAGACGCCGCGCACATACATCCAGTGCCAGAGCTGCTGGGCGCGCATTTTCGCCTGGCGCTCGGGCACGATGCCGGCACTGACAAGGGCTTCACCGAGCTCGGCCCGGGTCAGGCCGATCAGCGACGGCTTCTCGGGCGTGGCGCGAGCGCGCAACGCGTCGCGTGCGCCCTCAGTGGTGAGATCGAAGGAAAGGGTCATATCAGCGCCAATATAAGCGAATTGCGGCCGATTTCATCCATCGTGCCGAAAAGAAGCGCGGCGCATAGCACAGGTTGCGGCGAGAGTCATGCGGCGGGAACCGCGCTAGCCTACTTGCACTTGGCGATCGACGTCAGCGCGGCCGAGATGCCTTTCAGCGAAAACACATAGGTCGTCGGATTGCCGCGGCCAGACTTCGCCGAGACCTTCATGTCGGTGCCGGTCTTCATGGCGGCGATCAGCACCGGCTCTTCGGCGGCGTTCTCGACCCAGGCCGACTTGCCGCGGGTGAACATCGAGAACGTCTTCTTGTCGATGGTGACGGTGGCCTTGGAGCCTTCCTGGAATGTGTAGCCGGCGATGAATTGCGGCTCGTAGGACACTTGCTGGCCCGGCCGCTGGCTGACGAAGAAGAACATGTCGCCGTGATCGAGCGTCGGCGGCTGCTTGTCGGTCGGCACGGTGAGCACATAGCAGACCTTGCCGCCCTGCGCCTGGTAGCTGTAGGTGCCCCAGGCATTGTGCTGGCCGATCTTGGTCGCCTGCTGCGCCAGCGCCGGCGCGGCAAAAGCCACCAGGACCAGGCTCGAGACTAGTGCAATCAATCCGCGCATCGCTTTTCCCGTATTCCAAATGGTGCGGGGCAGGCCGGCTTGGCGTCCTGCCCGTCGCTTCATTTTGATTTAATCTGGGTTACCAAACGGTGAATTTCCCTCGGAAAAGGACATTCACCCATGGAAACCACCGCCATTTCCGCGCCGCTTCTTGAAAAAACGGCTTTCGCAATGTCCCTGCGGCGACTTGGAGGCCACGAAAGCGGCAAGAGTTTGACTTTTCGAACGGCCGCAGCGGAACCCGAAGCCAAGCCGCTATCGTCCTGTTTGAGCGGAGGATTTCTTCTGAACCCAGTTGCCAACGCGACGCCGATTCAGCTCTTGTCGGCGATCGCCTCCTTGGCGGCCTTGCGGTGCGCAGGGGTGATATGGGCGCTTACCGCGGAGATCGCGGCGGTCAGCACGGCGATGTCGTCGGTGAAGCCGAGGCCGAAGACGAAATCGGGTATGACATCGACCGGCAGCACGAAATAGCCAAGCGCTGCCAGCAATATGCCCTTGGCACGCAAAGGCGTCTTCCTGTCGAGCGCGCAATAATAGCCGGCGACGACCTCTTCCATGAACGGAATCTGCCGGGCGGCCTTCTTGGCCGTGCGCCAGAATTTGGCGCGCACTTCACTCTCGTCGCCGAGCTCGCTGCCGAAGCCGAAGAAATCAAAACCGGGCTGCTGCGCCATCAATCCTCTCCTTGCCGGCCGTCGCGCTACGCGTTGCGCGCGGCCGCCACGGAAAATGTGGTGAAAGTCCCGGTCCACTGCAAGAGGATGGCGCCGATTTGGCGTTGCCGCCCCAGCGTTCAGCCGCCTGCACACCCATTCATCTTCTTGGCCAGCGCGATGTCGAGCGCAGTGACACCGCCGGCATCATGGGTGTTGAGCGTCACGTCGACAGTCTTGTAGACGTTCGACCAGTCGGGATGATGGTCCATCTTCTCGGCGGCCAGCGCAACGCGGGTCATGAAGGCGAAGGCTTCGGAAAAATTCTTGAAGTCGAAGCTGCGCTTGATGGAGGCGCCATCGGCTGCCTGCGACCAGCCGGGCAGTTCGGCCAGTGCGGCGGCGATGGCGTCCTTGCTGAGTTTTTCTCTCGTCATGATGATTTCCCGTGCTATCCCAGTTATTGACCCTCACCATAATGCAAGTCGCCCAAAAGTCCTTTGCGTTTTGGGCTTCCAAATGCACGAACGGCGCATATCGAATGAGCGTAAAGCCGATAAATTCCATACTCTTCGTCTGCCTCGGCAACATCTGCCGCTCACCCCTGGCCGAAGGCGTGATTCGCGCCGTGCTGGCGGAACGCGGCCGCGACATGGTGCTGGACGACATCGTGCTGGACTCTGCGGCGACCGGCGGCTGGAACCTCGGCGAAGCGCCCGACCCGCGCTCGATCGCGATTGCGGCCCGCCACGGCCTCGACATATCAGGGCAGCGGGCACGCAAGGTCAGGCCGGAGGATTTTTCGCGCTTCGACCTGATCCTCGGCATGGATCGGCAAAATGTCCGCGACCTCAAGGCGTTGGCGCCGGCCGGTGCGCGGGAACGTATTCATCTCTTGGCAGAGTTTGCGCAGGGCAAAACCCGCGACGTGCCGGATCCCTATTATGACGGGGCCGAAGCGTTCGCTTCGGTCTACCGCATGATCCGCGAAGCGTCGGAGGCGCTGGCGACGAGATTGGTGGCGCGGGCGTCGACGCCGGAGAGCGGCCACGCCTCCTCGACAATGTAGGGACCGCCGCCGACCGAATCGCGCGACGACATCAGCACGAAGCGGCCGACGCGAAACGGTAGCGTCGCAAAATTGCCGCGCGCCGACAGGTACTGGGCGACGTCGAGCGGGCTCGAATTGCGCAAGCGTGCCAGCGTAACATGCGGGGTGAACTTGCGCGGGTCGGCGGGCAGGCCGAGCCGCTGGCAGATGCGGTCGATTTCGCTCTGCAGCGCCGAAAGGTCGGGCGAGGCGAAGACGCCGGCCCAGACGGCGTGCGGCTTCTTCTGGCCGAAAGCGCCAACTCCGGACAGGGTGAGCGAGAAGGATGGGCGGTGCACCCGGTCGAGCGCGTTGGCGATTTCGTCGGCGATATGGCCTTCGACGTCGCCGATGAAGCGCAGCGTCAGATGGTAGTTTTCGACATCGATCCAGCGGGCTCCGGGCAGGCCGCCCCTGAGCAGGGACAGCGAAAGAGCGGCGTCACGCGGTATTTCGAGGGCGGTGAAAAGACGCGGCATGGTGAGCCTCCCTTCCTCGAATCGAACTGTGCCCCTAGCGAATCATCGATAGTCAAACGGGGCAAGTGGTTTGTTGGTTGCAGGCATTTTTACGAACAGGCGCCTCCAAGCGATGAATAAGCACTATTGCCGTGCCGCTTCGGCGCTTGCATTACCCAGATGCTGCATATGCTCTTCGAGCGCAGCATGAATGACTCGGGTCATCGGCAGCCCGGTCTTTTGTTTCAAAGTTCGCGCGAGGCGAACGCCGCGTTATTCTCGTCAGGCCGGCGTTCAACCGCCACCCTGAACTGCCGCAACAGCCTTCTCCACGGCGGGCAGGATGCGCTCGACCATCACTGCGACGCCCTTCGGATTGGGATGCAGGCCGTCCTCCAACTGCAGGCCGGACTGTGCGGCGACGCCATCGAGAAAAAACGGATAGAGCGGCACATCGTATTTCGCGGCCAGCTTTGGATAGATCGCATCGAAGGCGTTCTGGTAGTCGGCGCCGAGATTGGGAGCGGCGCGCATGCCGGCCAAAAGCACCGCGATCTTGCGCGCTTTCAGCTTCGCCAGCATGTCGTCCAGGTTCTTTTCCGTAATGCTGGGCGAGACGCCGCGCAGCATGTCGTTGGCGCCGAGTTCGAGGATAACCAGCCTTGTCCCATTCGGCACCGACCAGTCAAGCCGCGCCAAGCCGCCGCTCGAGGTGTCGCCTGAAACGCCGGCGTTGGCTACGGTGACGTCATGGCCTTTGGCCCGCAGCGCAGCTTGCAATTTGTCGGTAAAGCCATCGCCAGGCCCGAGGCCGAAACCGGCCATCAGGCTGTCGCCGAAGCCGACGATGGTGAACGTCTCGGCGCGCACGGACGAAATGGCGCCGCAAAGGGTGACGAAAAGGACGAGCCCTGCGGCATTCAAGCGTTTGAAAGATATCTTGCGTTTGAAAGACATGTGGCAGGCCCCATATACCCGAGGAATTCTTCCGGCGACGGCTTCCGGCAAGCAGAGCCTTCATCCTGATATAGGACGCTTTAATTGTGACAGAAGCCGTCATCGCGCTGAAAGACATATCCCTGACCCTTGGCCAAGGGGCTTCGTCCGTGCATGTGCTGAAAGGCGTCAGCCTTGACGTGACGCGCGGCGAGGCGACCGGCATCGTCGGCCCTTCGGGGTCCGGCAAGTCGACCTTGCTGATGGTGCTTGCCGGGCTGGAGCAGGTCGATTCGGGGACGGTGCGGATCGCCGGCGAATTGCTGAACGGCAAAAGCGAGGACGAGATCGCATCGTTTCGGGGCCGAAACATCGGCATCGTCTTCCAGTCGTTCCATCTCATTCCCAACATGACGGCGCTCGAAAATGTCGCGGTGCCGCTGGAACTGGCCGGCCATGCCGATCCGTTCGGCGTCGCCGCGCGGGAGTTGGCGGCCGTCGGCTTGAGCGACCGCGTCACCCACTATCCGGGCGAGCTGTCCGGCGGCGAACAGCAGCGCGTGGCGATCGCCCGCGCGCTGGCGCCGTCGCCGCGCATTCTCATCGCCGACGAGCCGACCGGCAATCTCGACCAGGCGACGGGGCGGCAGGTTGCCGACCTTTTGTTCGCCAAGGCGGCCGAGCGCGGCATGACCTTGGTGCTGGTCACGCACGATCCGGCCCTTGCGGCGCGCTGCTCGCGCCAGGTGTCGATGCGCTCGGGCCGCATCGAGGATGCGCCGGTAGCGCAGGTCAAGGTGCCGGCCTGATGCCACTGTCGCAGACGCTGAAGCTCGCGTTCCGCTTCTCGCTGCGCGAGATGCGCGGCGGGTTGTCGGGTTTCCTGATCTTCCTTGCCTGCATTGCGCTCGGCGTCGCTGCAATCGGCGGGGTCAATTCGGTGGCGCAGGCGATCACCGCAGGCGTTGCAGACCAGGGCCAGACGCTGCTTGGCGGCGACTTGCGCTTCCAGCTCAACCAGCGCGATGCGACGCCAGCCGAAAGCACCTTCCTCGACCGCCTCGGCACTGTGTCGCACAGCGCCAATATGCGCTCGATGGCGCGGCTGGATGACGGCTCCGACCAGGCGTTGGTTGAGGCCAAGGCCGTCGACGACGCCTATCCGCTCTATGGCGCGCTCGAGACCGCGCCGCAGCTTGGCAGAAAGGATTTGTTCGGCGAGAAATCAGGCGTCTTTGGCGCCGCCGCGCCCGACCTGTTGTTCGACCGGCTGAATGTGGAGATCGGTGACCGGCTGAAGGTCGGCAGCGCGACATTCGAATTGCGGGCCAGGCTGGTGAGCGAACCGGATGCGGTGTCGGACGGTTTCGGCTTCGCGCCGCGGCTGATGGTCTCGACGCAAGGGCTTGGCGCGTCCGGCCTGATCCAGCCGGGCAGCCTGGTCGAGAATGCCTACAAGGTTCGGCTGCCGGCCGGTGCCGGCGAGGCCGATCTCAAAGCCATCCAGGATCGGGCGGCGAGCGATTTCCCTGAATCCGGCTGGTCGATCCGCACGCGTTCCAATGCGGCGCCGGCGCTGTCGGCCAACATCGAGCGCTTCTCGCAATTCCTGACGCTGGTCGGGCTGACGGCGCTGGTGGTCGGCGGCGTCGGCGTTGCCAATGCGGTGCGCGCCTATCTCGACGGCAAGCGCGGCGTCATCGCCACCTTCAAGAGCCTTGGCGCCTCGGGCGGCTTCGTCTTCACCGTCTATCTCGTGCAAATCCTGATGATCGCCGGCCTCGGCATCGCGCTTGGCCTCATCCTCGGCGCCGCCATGCCGTTTGCGGCGAGTGCGGCGCTTCAGTCGGTCATTCCGGTGCCGGCGCAAGGCGGTCTCTATCCGGACGCGCTGGCTATGGCGGCGCTGTTCGGGCTGCTGGTGACGCTGGCTTTCGCGCTGTTGCCGCTCGGCCGCGCCCGCGATGTGCCGGCGACCGCTTTGTTTCGCGAAATGGGGTTCGAGGGCCGCGGTTTTCCGCGCCTGCCCTATCTCACGGCGGCAGTCGGTATCGCGCTCGCTTTGGCGGCGCTCGCCATCCTGTTTTCCGGCGACCGGCGCATCGCCACGATCTTCGTCGGCGCGACGATCTTTGCCTTTCTGGTGTTGCGCCTGGTCGGTGCGCTGGTGCAGTGGGTGGCGCGCAAAAGCCCGCGTGTGCGCTCGGTCGCGCTCAGGCTCGCCATCGGCAACATCCACCGGCCCGGCGCGCTGACGCCGTCCGTCGTGCTGTCGCTGGGCCTCGGGCTGACGCTTTTGGTGACGCTGGCGCTGATCGACGGCAATCTCAGGCAGCAGATCTCCGGCAGTCTGCCGGAACGGGCGCCGAATTTCTTCTTCGTCGACATCCAGAATAGCGAGGTCGATGCCTTCTCGACACTGATCGGCAAAGAGGCGCCGAAGGGAACGCTGGTCAAGGTGCCGATGCTGCGCGGCCGGGTGATGGCGCTGAACGGCGTTAGTGTCGACAAGGCCAATGTGCCATCGGAAGGCGCCTGGGTGCTGCGCGGCGATCGCGGCCTGACCTACGACGCCAAACAGCCGGCCAATGCGACATTGACCGAGGGCAGCTGGTGGCCGGAGAACTACAGCGGCGAACCGCTGGTCTCGTTCTCCAACGATGAAGGCAAGGCGCTCGGCCTGAAGCTTGGCGATACCGTCACCGTCAATGTGCTCGGACGCAATGTGACGGCCAGGATCGCCAATTTCCGAGAGGTGCAATGGGAGACGATGGGCATCAATTTCGTCATGGTGTTCTCGCCCAGCACCTTTGCCGGCGCCCCGCATGGCTGGCTGGCGACGCTGACCGAAAAGGATGCCACGGCAGCAGAGGATGCCCGCCTGCTCAACGCCGTCACCCGCGCCTTCCCGGCGGTGACGACAGTTCGGGTCAAGGACGCGCTCGACGTCGTCAACCGGCTGGTCGGCCAGCTCGGCACGGCGATCCGGGCCGCGGCCGGCGTGGCGCTGATCGCTTCGGTGCTGGTGCTGGCCGGCGCGCTCGCCGCGGGAAATCGCGCCCGCATCCACGATGCCGTGGTGCTGAAGACGCTGGGCGCCACGAGGCGCACGCTGATCGCGGCGTTTTCGCTGGAATACATGCTGATCGGCCTGGCCACCGCGGTGTTTGCGTTGGCTGCCGGCGGCATCGCCGCCTGGTACATCGTTGCCCGCATCATGACGTTGCCGTCGCATTTCATGCCGGAGGTGGCAGTGGCGACCTTGGTGTTTGCGCTGGTGATCACGGTCGGCATCGGCCTTGCCGGCACCTGGCGGGTGCTCGGGCACAAGGCGGCGCCGGTGCTGCGCGACCTCTAGGCCCCAAGCGGCAAGGTTGGCCGAATCTGCGGTTTCCGATTAAATCTTGGTAATGTGCAGTCATGGAAGCCCAAGAAAACCGGCTTCCTGCGATTCACCAAGCGTTGCAGCCTGTTACGGTCTTGTTCTTGACGTCAAGAACCATCATATTTCGCCACAGGCATGCTGGAGCCCCGCCAGCGGCGCCCAGGTCCGAAAGGGCCTGACACCGTACGGGGCAGAAGCAACAGAGGATTCCAATGGCTGAGCCCATTCGCAACTACCAGACTTCGGCCGTGCCGGGCGCGCGCGCCGACATCGACCAAGGCCTGCGCACTTACATGCTCAAGGTCTACAATTTGATGGGGCTTGGCCTCCTCATCACCGGCGTCGCCGCCTGGGGCGCTTTCCAGCTCGCCGTCACCGGCGACGGACAGCTGACCGCTTTCGGCACGCTGATCTATGCCAGCGCCTTCCGCTGGGTGGTCATCCTGGCTCCGCTCGCCGCCGTCTTCTTCCTGTCGTTCAGGATCCAGTCGATGAGCGTGGCCGCGGCGCAAACCACCTTCTGGGTCTATTCGGGCCTGGTCGGCCTGTCGCTGTCGACCATCTTCCTGGTCTACACCGGCGCCTCGATCACCCAGACCTTCTTTGCCACGGCGGCCGCCTTCGGCGCGCTGTCGCTCTACGGCTACACGACCAAGCGCGACCTTTCGGCCTTCGGCTCGTTCCTGGTCATGGGCGTGGTCGGCCTGGTGATCGCCATGCTGATCAACATCTTCCTGCAGTCGTCGGCGCTCGGCTTCGCCATCTCGGCGATCGGCGTGCTGATCTTCGCCGGCCTCACCGCCTACGACACGCAGACCATCAAGGAAATGTACTACGAAGGCGATCAGGCCGACGTTGCCGGCCGCAAGGCGATCATGGGCGCGTTGAGGCTATATCTCGACTTCATCAACCTGTTCATGTTCCTGCTGCAGTTCATGGGCGATCGCCGCTAGGCGGTCTTCCCATCAGGCAACTGGACCAGCTGATATCAAGAGGGCGGCCCAACGGCCGCCCTTTTCTTTTGTGCCGGCCTTTGCTGTCATGGAGGCAGAAATTATGAGCACTATTTCCATCCGCGCGGCCTTGGAAGGCGACCTCGGCCGAATCACCGAGATCTACGCTGACGCCGTGACGCATGGCACCGCGAGCTATGAGCTGGAGCCGCCCAGCCGCACTGAGATGGGTACGCGCTTCGACAGCCTGACGGTGGGGGGCTTTCCCTATCTGGTGGCGGAACGAGGTGGCGCGCTGCTCGGCTACGCCTATGCCGGCGCGTTCCGGCCGCGCCCGGCCTACCGCTTCATCGTAGAGGATTCCGTCTATGTCGCGCCTGATGCGAAGGGCCAGGGCGTCGGGCTGCTGCTGATGCAGGCGCTGATTGAAGCCTGCCGTATGGCGGACTTTCGCCAGATCGTCGCGGTGATCGGCGACGGCCATGCAGACAGCGCCTCGGTGCGGCTGCATGAAAAGCTCGGCTTTCGCCATTCCGGTCGCCTGGAAGGCTCCGGCTACAAGCATGGGCGCTGGCTTGACACGGTGTTCATGCAGCTGTCGCTGAATGGCGGCGTAACGGTTCCGCCCGATCCGCATTCGCTGCCGGAGCGGAAGTTTCGTGAGAGCCTGAGGAGGGGGAATTGAGGAGTTGAAGAACTGAAGAATTGAGGATTTGAATAGCTGAGAACAAACCCGGCGGTATTTCGACCGTTACATCCTCTTTTTTCAATTCTTCAGTTCTTCAATTCCCCAATTCTCAATTAGGCCTGGACAATCTTCAGCTTAGCATCGAAGACGTTGAGCACGCGACCGAGTTCCTGGCCGCGCTTGAGGATTCGGCCGCCGGCGGCGATGACGGCGAAGGCGCCTTGCCGGCGCGCCAGTTTCGGATCCTTGACGATCTGGAACAGCGGCACTTCGCTGGCCCGGCGGAAGACTGAAAACACAGCCCGATCAGACAGATGATCGATGGCATAGTCGCGCCATTCGTTGGCGGCGACCATGCGTCCGTACAGCCTCAGGATCTCGTCGAGTTCACGCCGGTCGAAACGGACCGGCTGGTCGAGGCGTTCGCGTCGCGCCTCGTGCAGCGGGATCAATATTGCGGATGCGTCCCCATCCTCCGTCCCACCGCTGCGATCGGTCATCCCGCGATCCCTTTGAAAATGAATCTCGCTTGCAGAAGTTGGCGTGTTCGCCGTGGAATTGCAAGGCCCGGCTAACCATCCCGGGACTGCGCTGTTTTCGCAACGTCCAGTCACTTTTATAAAACGCGGTGTTTGAATTGGTGATGCCTCGCCACATTTCCGCCTTTTTTTATCCGCGCTCATGCCCCAATGTCCGACGAATTTACCGGCGTTGCCTGAGACGGTTCGGTCCGGCACCGGCTCGTAAACCCCAAGCCCCCCGCCCACGGGTCTGCGTCGGATCGAACCAACCTCGGACTTTCCTCAGGGAGAGACCGGGTGCGACGATCCCAAAACCTAAATGACCGACGTCAGAAGCAAGCTGACGTCGGTTTTTTTGTTTTTGGCTGCTTGAAGAATTTGCCGGAGGCTGCGGTGCCCAGTTTGCGGGCGCATCCCCTCACCCGGATTGCCAGCCGAATTGCAACAGCAATTCGGGCCAATCCGACCTCCCCCGAGCGGAGAGGAGTTCGCGCCAGCGCTGATTCAGCCCCTTCTCCCCTCGGGGAGAAGGTGGCCGAGAGCGGCCGGATGAGGGGGCCTCTTAAGGCTTGTGAATAAACGCAGCGCCCAGAATAGGGCCCGGCAGGCCGTCCTTGCCGACCGACTGCAGCAGCACGGCGCAGCCGCCTTTCTTGGCGATCTCCGTCATCGGCAATTCGTAGCGCTGCGCCTTGCCGTGCCACATGCCGGCGGTCTGGATGCCGGTGACGGCGTTCCAGTAGGTCATGCTGCGGCCGGTGTTCTCGCCCTTGGCGATGGTCACCGTCTGCGGTGGTTCGAAATAGACGATGACGACATGGGCGTCGCTGGGGCCGCTACCGGCGTCGCCGGCATCGATCATGACGCGATCGCTGGTGCGGCTGACCTTGACGCTGACCCGCATGCCTTCACCGGATTTCTCCATGCGGGCAAGCGCGCCGTCGACCTCCTTGCGGCTGGCGCCGTTGACATGGCTGCGACCATTGATGACGGCTTGCGGCGTGTAGACGGAGCGGGTGCCGAAGGCGCGCATATAGTCATATTGCCGGTCGGTATTGTCCTTGCTGCTCAGCGTGTCCTGCCAGCCGAGATAGTCCCAGTAATTGACGTGGTAGGCGAGCGCGACGACGTTGTCCTTGGCCGCCAGTTCGGCAAAGAACGCGTCCGCCGGCGGGCAGGAATTGCAGCCCTGGCTGGTGAACAGCTCGACCACGCCCAAGGGCCTGTCAATCTGCGGTTTGTCGGTCTGGGTCGTTCCCGATTCCTCGGCGAACCCGGTACCGGCAAGCGCCGAGAAGGCCAGCGCAAAAGCCGCAAGCCGCAGAGGGTGTCGAGGTGCCATGATCGTTCCGATTCCCGCCGGTGACGCCGGCCTTGTTCTGGTTGCCCAGATTTGTGGCAGAAGCGACAGTCAACGGGAAGTCACGTTGCGGTGAAATTTTTGCTGCCGCAACCATGGGTATGGCCCCTACAGGCGGAGCACTTCACCGCCCGGTTCGATCGGGAGCATGGCATCATGAGCGTGGGGCAGATCTTGCTGAGCCCAGCCGGTTTTTACTCCTGTCGTACAGGGCGGAGCTTCGATCGGGTCGGGCAATGCTTTGGAAAGGCTGGGAGTAGGGAGTAGGGAGTAGGGAGTAGGGAGTAGGGAGTAGGGAGTAGGGAGTAGGGAGTAGGGAGTAGGGAGTAGGGAGTAGGGGGATGTCGTTCCCCGCTACCGCCCAATCCCTACTGCCTAAGCCCTGGCCGCTACGCGGCCAGATCGCGCAGCACGTATTGCAAAATGCCGCCATTCTTGAAGTAATCGAGTTCGTCCAGCGTATCGATGCGGCAGATGATCGGCACGTTCTTCACGGTGCCGTCGCCATAAGTCACCTTGGCGATCATCGTCTGGCGTGGCTTGATGGTGCTTATGCCGTCGATCTCGACCAGCTCGTCACCCTTGAGGTTGAGCGAGGCCCATGAGGTGCCTTCCTCGAAGACGAAGGGGATGACGCCCATGCCGACTAGGTTGGAGCGATGGATGCGCTCGAAGGACTGGGCGATGACGGCACGGACACCGAGGAGATTCGTTCCTTTAGCTGCCCAGTCGCGCGAGGAGCCGTTGCCGTATTCGACGCCGGCGAAGATGACCAGCGGCACGCCTTCCTTTTTGTATCTCATCGCCGCGTCGTAGATCGATTCCTCTTCCTTCGACGGGTAGTGGATGGTGTAGCCGCCCTCGCGGCCGTTCTCGCCCAGCATGTGGTTGCGGATGCGGATGTTGGCGAAGGTGCCGCGCATCATCACCTCATGGTTGCCGCGCCTTGTGCCGTACTGGTTGAAGTCGGCAACGCCGACGCCATGGTCGGTGAGGTATTTGCCGGCCGGGGAAGCGGCCTTGATCGAACCCGCCGGTGAGATGTGATCGGTGGTGATCTTGTCGCCGAACAGGCCGAGCACGCGCGCGCCCTTGATGTCGCCGATCTTGCCGAAACCGGAGGTCATGCCGGCGAAATAGGGCGGGTTCTGCACATAGGTCGAGTTGTCGTCCCAGGCATAGGTCTGGCCTTCCGGCGCCTTGACGTTCTGCCAGTATTCGTCGCCCTTGAAGACGTCGGCATATTTGCGGGCGAACAGCTCACGTGTGACGTTCTTCTCGATGAACTCCTGGATCTCGGCCGAACTCGGCCAGATATCCCTGAGATAGACCGGCTTGCCGTCACGGCCTTCGCCGATTGGCTCGGTGGTCAGGTCCTTGGTGACGGTGCCGGCCAAAGCATGGGCTACCACCAGCGGCGGCGACGCCAGATAGTTCGCCTGCACGTCAGGCGAAACGCGGCCTTCGAAATTGCGGTTGCCGGAGAGCACCGCGGCGGCGATCAGGCCCTTATCGTTGATGGTCTTGGAGATCGGCGCTGGCAACGGGCCCGAATTGCCGATGCAGGTGGTGCAGCCGAAACCAACCAGGTTGAAGCCGATCTGGTCGAGCTCCTTCTGCAGGCCGGACTTTTCCAGATATTCGGCGACCACCTGGCTGCCCGGCGCCAGCGAGGTCTTCACCCACGGCTTCTGCTTGAGGCCGAGCCGGTTGGCGTTGCGCGCCAAGAGGCCGGCGCCGATCAGCACGCTCGGGTTGGAGGTGTTGGTGCAGGACGTGATGGCGGCAATGACGACATCGCCATGACCGAGATCATGGTCGGTGCCTTCGACGGCATAGCGCTTGTGGATTTCGGCAGCCTTCTTGTACTCGGTCTCCATCGCCTTGGCGAAGCCGGCCGGAATGCCTTCGAGCGGAACGCGGCCTTCGGGGCGCTTGGGACCTGCCATCGACGGCACGACGCTGTCGAGCTCGAGTTCGAGCAGGTCAGTGAAGACAGGGTCGGCCGAGCCGGCGTCACGCCACATGCCTTGCGCCTTGGAATAGGCCTCGACCAGGGCGATGCGGCTTTCCTCGCGGCCCGACATTGTGAGGTAGCGGATGGTCTCGCCGTCGACCGGGAAGAAGCCGCAGGTGGCGCCATATTCGGGCGCCATGTTGCCGATGGTGGCGCGGTCGGCCAGCGTCATGTTGGACAGGCCCGGGCCGAAGAACTCGACGAACTTGCCGACGACGCCCTTCTTGCGCAGCATCTGGGTGACGGTCAGTACGAGGTCGGTGGCGGTGATGCCCTCCCTGAGCTTGCCGGTAAGGCGGAAGCCGATGACTTCGGGCAACAGCATGGAAACCGGCTGGCCGAGCATCGCCGCCTCGGCCTCGATACCGCCGACGCCCCAGCCGAGCACGCCAAGGCCGTTGATCATAGTGGTGTGCGAATCGGTGCCGACGCAGGTGTCGGGATAGGCGGTCGTTTCGCCGTCTTCCGTGTTGGTCCAGACGACCTGACCGAGATATTCGAGGTTGACCTGATGGCAGATGCCGGTGCCGGGCGGCACGACGCGAAAATTGCGGAACGCCTGCTGGCCCCATTTCAGGAATTTATAGCGCTCTTCGTTGCGCTCATATTCGAGCTCGACATTCCTGGCAAAGGCCAGTGGCGTGCCGAATTCGTCGACGATGACGGAGTGGTCGATGACGAGGTCGACCGGCACCAGCGGATTGATCTTCTGCGGATCGCCGCCGAGCGCCTTGAGGCCGTCGCGCATGGCGGCCAAGTCGACCACCGCCGGGACGCCGGTGAAATCCTGCATCAGGACACGCGCGGGGCGATAGGCGATCTCGACGCCGGCGGTGCCCTTGTCGGTCAGCCAGCCGGCAACAGCCTGGATAGAGTCCTTGGTGACGGAGCGGCCGTCTTCATTGCGCAAAAGGTTTTCCAGCAGCACCTTCATCGAATAAGGCAGCTGGGCAATGCCGGTGAGGCCGTTCCTCTCGGCCTCGACCAGATTGTAATAGACATAGTCCGCGCCACCCACGGTGAGGGTGCGGCGGCAATTGAAACTGTCGAGGGATTTTGACACGTGCGGTCCGTCCTTGTCTGTTCAGCCTGAAAGGGAACGGACGCCGATGGGCATGCAATCACGCGCAAAGGTGCGGGTACGGCCATTTCCGCTGTCCGTTCCCAGCCAACCCGAGCCGTTCAAGGCGGCGCGTGCGCTGGTTCGGCGCAAATTCTGTTCCCGTGCCGACCGCTGGCACGGATGTCCCGCATATAGAGAATTTTCTGGAATAGTTCTAGACAGTTGCGGAGCAAATTTGTGCGATGCGGCAGCTATCGCGCGGTAAAGTTTTCGGGACGGGCAGGCATGCGGCTGATTGCCGAAAATCTGGGCGGCGAACGCGGCGGCGAGACGGTCTTTTCCGGCATCGGTTTTGCGCTCGACAAGGGCCAGGTGCTGGTCGTCACCGGGCCGAACGGCTCGGGCAAATCGACGCTGCTCAGGGTCATCGCCGGGCTGCTGCCGAAGGCGCAAGGCGATGTGCGCATCGAGGGCGGCGAGAGGTTTCCGACGATCGCTTCGGCGGTCCACTATCTCGGCCACCTCAATGCAATGAAGACGGCGCTCAGCGTGGCGGAGAATCTGCGCTTCTGGCGCGATTTCAACGGCGACGGGCAGTCGGGTGTGGGGGAGGCGCTGGAGACGGTTGGTCTCGGCGGCATCGGCCATCTGCCTTTCGGATATTTGTCGACCGGGCAAAGGCGGCGGGCGGCGATTGCGAAATTGCTGGTCAGTCATAAGCCGCTGTGGCTGCTGGATGAGCCGACGGCTGGGCTGGACAAGGCCTCGGAGGCGCGGTTTGCGGGGCTGATGACGAGGCATTGCGCGGAGGGCGGGATTATTGTCGCGGCGACGCATTTGCCACTGGGATTGGATGGGGCGAAGGAATTGAGGATGGGAGCAATAGGGTGATGTCGGCATTCCCGCCCACCCCCCTCTGCCCTACCGGGCATCTCCCCCGCAGGGGGGGAGATCAGATGTCATGCCGGCTTTCGCCAATCACCGGCATTGAAAAAGAGGCGTCAGCAACGGAACTGCCAATCTCCCCCCTTGCGGGGGAGATGTCCGGGAGGACAGAGGGGGGGGTGAAGGAACGCCACCTTCGGCAAGATGGCGATCAAACCGCAGGCGCGGCTCGCCAATGCTAGCCCTCTTCCTGCGCGACGTCCGTCTCTCAATCCGTGCCGGGGGCGGGGCGCTCACCGGCGTCATCTTCTTCCTCGCCGTCATCGCCACCATCCCCTTCGGTGTCGGACCGGACCTGAAGCTGCTCGCCCGCATCGGTCCGGCGATCCTTTGGATCGGCGCTCTGCTCGCCTGCCTGCTCGGCCTCGACCGGCTGTTTCAGGCCGATCGCGAAGACGGTTCTCTCGATCTTCTGGTGCTCGGCAATGACCGCCACATGCTGGCGCTGACGGTGCTGGTGAAGTGCCTGGCGCACTGGATGGGCAGCGTTCTGCCGCTGGTGGTCGCCGCTCCTCTGCTCGGCCTGTTCATGAACATGGAGCCGCTCAGCATCGGCGCCACCGCGCTCACGCTGCTGGTCGGCACGCCGGCGATCACTTTCATCGGCGCGGTCGGGGCGGCGGTGGCGGTGGCGCTGCCGCGTGGCGGGCTGCTGATCTCGGTGCTGGTGCTGCCGCTGACCATCCCGGTGCTGATCTTCGGGGTGTCGGCGAGCTACGGCGCGGTGGCCGATCCTGATCCATTCCTGCAGCCCTTCCTCATCCTTGCCGCGCTGACGCTGTTTCTTGCCGTGCTGGGTCCGGTGGCGGCAGCACTGGCGCTGCGGCATGGAACGGATTGATATGACCGCTGCGGCGCGACGATCAATTGCGAAGCTCCAGCCGCAAAGCTAAGAAAGCCGCAAAGCCATGGGAAGGCCATGATCGAGCACGACGAAGTGACGGTGGAAGGGGAGCGAAGCGCATGAGTGCACACGCACTCTATGTCGCGGCCGCCTATGGCATTACGGTGATCGTGCTGGCCGGGCTGATCGGCTGGATCCTGCTCGACCAGCGGACCCGCAAGCGCGAACTGGCAGACCTCGAAGCGGCCGGCGTGCGGCGTCGCTCGGACAAAGCCGGTACTGGGGCCAGCACTGGGGCCAGCAAGCCATGAGCACGGAAAGCGAAACGCCGGCGTCGCCGCGCCGCCGCCTGATCGTGCTGTTGCCGCTGCTGGTTTTTCTCGGCCTCGCCGGATTGTTCCTGTCGCAGCTTTTGTCGGGACGCGACGAGGCGGCAGTGCCGTCGGCGCTGATCGGCCTGCCTGCACCGCAGACCAACCTGCCGGCGATGGAAGGGTCAAACCTGCCCGGGCTGGATTCAAAAGCCTTCGCCGGCAAGGTAACGCTGGTCAACGTCTTTGCATCGTGGTGCGCGCCGTGCCGGGAAGAACATCCGGTGCTCTTGCAGCTGTCGCAGGACAAGCGCTTCGTCATGGCCGCGCTAAACTACAAGGACCAAGCGCAAAACGCGCGCCGGTTCCTTGGTGATCTCGGCAATCCGTTCCAGGCGATAGGTGTCGACGAGGCCGGCCGCACGGCCATCGACTGGGGCGTCTACGGCGTGCCGGAAACCTTCGTCATCGGCAAGGACGGCAAGATTGCCTACAAGCATGTCGGGCCGCTGACAGGGGAGTCGGCGAGGGATGTTCTGTTGCCGCAGATTGAAAAGGCGCTCGCGGCACCGGGCTGACGTTGGCGCCATGCCCCCTCATCGGGCCGCTACGCGGCCCCCTCCTCCCCGTGGGGGAGAAGAGGGAAGCATCGGCACAGGCTAGCTCCTCTCCCCGAGGGGAGAGGTCGGATGCCCGAATTGCTCATGCAATTCGGTTTGGCAATCCGGGTGAGGGGCGGTGCCCCGCTGACGTCTGAAATGCTCAGCCGTAGATCTGCTTGTGAACCTGGTAGAGCATTTCCGAGCGGTCGGCGCGCAGGTCGGCCAGATCGCGGCTCGTCAGGTTTTCGATTTCCGCGACGAGGCGGTTGTAGTGGCGGCGCTTGGCCATGGAGGAGCGCGCGCGGGAGAAGAGGTTGTCAAAAGCCATAGCAAGGGTCCTTTCGTGCCGCATATCAGCGGTGAATTTGTTCCTCCCTTGGTCGTTCGCACCATGACATAGGAATGGTGCGATGCAAAAAGAAGATGTTGCAATGCACCATTGCACAGGGCGCATAGCGGGTTAATACAGCGCTACAGCACCATAAACGGCCGGACAGGCTGGCGGGCCATGCCGGCCGGGCACCTTTTGTCTTACAAATTGCGCCTGCGCCACCTTGCCATCGCGCCCGCAGGCTGGCTTGATCCGCGCGTCACGTGATGCCCGGAGGAAATGCATGGCGACCGCAGACTATTACGAAATTCTCGATCCACGTTTCGCGCGGCTGTTCAACGGCAACGCCCAGGTGGAAAAGCTGTTTACCGGATGTCAGTGGGCGGAAGGACCGGCCTGGTTCGCCGCCGGCCGCTATGTCGTCTGGTCCGACATCCCCAACAACCGCATGCTGCGCTATGACGAGACCGACGGCAATGTCAGCGTGTTCCGTCAGCCCTCCGGCAATTCCAACGGCAACACCGTCGACCGCCAGGGCCGACTGGTGACGTGCGAGCATTCCGGCCGCCGCGTGAGCCGTACCGAGCATGACGGCTCGATCACCACCATCGCGGCCGAATGGAAAGGCAAGCGGCTGAATTCGCCCAATGACGCGGTCGTGAAATCCGACGGCTCGATCTGGTTCACCGATCCGAGCTATGGCATCGACACCGACTATGAGGGCGACAAGGCCGAAAGCGAGATCGGCGCTTGCAATGTCTACCGGGTCGATGCGGATACGGGCGAGGTCGAGGCCGTCATCACCGACATGGTCCGGCCGAACGGGCTTGCCTTTTCACTGGATGAAAGCCAGCTCTATGTCGTCGACACCGGCCGCACCCATGGCGCGCAGAACCCCGCGCATATGCGGGTCTTCAACGTCGGCAAGCACGGCAAGAAGGTCTCGGGCGGGAAGGTGTTCGCTGACTGCACGGCCGGCCTATTCGACGGCTTCCGGCTCGACGAGGCCGGCCGCATCTGGACCAGTGCCGCCGACGGCATCCATTGCTACGATCCCGACGGCACGCTGATCGGCAAGGTCAAGGTGCCGGAAGTGACCGCCAATTGCGTGTTCGGCGGCAACAAGCTGAACTGCCTCTACATCGCCGGCACCACGTCGCTCTACATGGTGCGGCTGATGGTGAACGGAGCGAAGACGTATTGAGGCTGCTGGAAACGCTTCTCTGGCGGCCCTTGATGGCGTTTCTGCGCATGTCCGCGGCGCCTGTTGCGCGGCGGCCGCCGGAACGACCGACAAGCGATTCGCCGGAGCGGATTTCGGAGCCGCGGCGCGGCGCTATCAGACACAATTCAAGGGGAGGACATCATGCCATTCGTCAACATCCGCATCGTCAAGGAAGTGATCGCCGCTGATCCCGCTGGCAAGAAGGCCGACATTGCCAAAAAGGTCACGGCGGCCATCATGGACGCCACCGGGCTTAGCAATGACGACGTCTGGGTGGTGTTCGAAGAGGTCAACGCGCGCGACTGGTATGTCGGTGTGACCGATGTCGAGACGTTGCGGAAGGGGTAGCACAGCGGCACGTTGGGGTGCGCCGCCCCCTTTCGTTCGTCATCCTAGGGTCTGCGCCGCGTCGCTTCGCTCCTTGCTCCGCCCTAGGATGACGAGGCAACGTTTGCGCGTATAAAACTCGCGAAAACCTGCACCGCTTCGCGCATGGCCCGCAGGTTCTCGTCCTCTCCCAGGATCGCTTCTATCTCCGGCGGTTTCTTGCCGAGCAGGGCAATCTCCAGAACCGCATTCTCACAAAGCGCGAACGACATGGTGCGCATGATCTCGGCCAGCGCGGCGCGGGCATAGAGCGAGCGCGCGGAGGCGTGGGCCAGCATGGCGGGCTTGCCGACGGCGGCGTCGCGCGAGACCAGCCAGTCGAGCGCGTTTTTCATGCCGCCGGGCACGCCATGGGCATATTCGGGGCAGGAGACGATGATGCCGTCGACGCTGGTGACGACCTCGATCAGCCGCATGGCCTCGGCCGGTGTGCGCTCGCCTTCGTCATCCGGGTTGAAGATCGGCAGCAGGCCGAGCCCGTCATACACAGTTACGCGGCAATTCGAAGGCGCGTTCGCGGACAGCGCCGCCAGCAGCGCCGAATTGGTCGAGGCGGCGCGCAGGCTGCCGGAGATGGCGAGGAGTTCGATCAAGGGCAAACAGGGCTAGCGAAAACCGGCAAAGGACCGCAATGGCGAATCGTACCCGAAATCTACCACAGGGTCTTGCTGTAGGCTTCGTCCAGCGAGCGGTCGAAATCGTCGGCAGTTTCGGCATGCGCCATCTGATCGGACAGGATCTGACCGAGCGTCGGCAACGTCGCGCGGTCGTGCCAGCTGTCCGGCTTCCACAATTCGGAGCACATGAAGGCCTTGGCGCAGTGCATGTAAGCGGCCTTGACGCTCACCACGACGACGCTTTGCGGTTGCTTGCCGTCGACGGTGAGGCGCTCGCGCAAACCGGCATCGACGGTTATGCGGGCGTCGCCATTGATGCGCAGCGTCTCGTTCATGCCGGGGATAAGAAAAAGCAGCCCGACCGAAGGGTTGAGCAGGATGTTTTCCAGCGTATCCAGCCGGTTGTTGCCGGGCCGGTCGGGAATGGCGATGGTCTTGTCGTCAAGGACAAGGGCGAAGCCGGGCCTGTCGCCTTTCGGCGTCACGTCGGCATTGCCTGCGCCGTCGGAAGAACCGATCAGCACGAAAGGGCTCTTGCCGATGAAAGAGCGGTAGTGGCCGTCGAGCGCCCTGAGTTCCTTGCGCATCGAGGTGTCGGTCGGCCGCGGCGTCTTGTAGATCGTCCTCAGTTCATCGCGCGTGGTAACGAATTCCATGGCCGTCTCCGTTTATTCGGGCGCAATTCCGGACGGAAAACCGCTTCACACTTTTCCTGGAATTGCTCTACTTGCCGGCTTCTTCCACCTTCTCGGTCTTATCCTCGATCGAATGGTGCAGGATCAGCGGCATCTGGCTGAAGGTGAACAACAGGGTGATCGGCATGATGCCCCAGACCTTGAAGGTAACCCAGAAGTCGGTGGAAAAATTCCGCCACACCACTTCATTGGCAAGAGCCAGGAACAGGAAGAACAGGCCCCAGCGGAAAGTCAGCTTGCGCCAGCCTTCGGCATCGAGGCGAAAGGCCGAATCGAAGACATAGCCGAGCAGCGATCGGCCGAAATACAGACCGCCGAGCAGCACGCCGCCGAACAGGGTGTTGACGATGGTCGGCTTCATCTTGATGAACACGTCGTCCTGCAGATAGAGCGTCAGCGCGCCGAAGATGAAGACGACGACGCCCGAGACCATCGGCATGATCGGCAAGGTGCGCAGCAGCAGCCAGGAGGCGATCAGCGCGATCGCCGTCGCCGCCATGAAAAGGCCGGTGGCGACGAAGATCGGCCCGCCGAATTCGGCCAGGACAGGAAATTTCTGCACCAGCCAGGCGCCGCGTGCATTGGCGAAGAAGAACACCATCAGCGGCCCGAGTTCCAGCACCAGCTTGAGCAGCGGATTGACGCTTTCTTTCTTCTTTCGCGGATCGGACGGGTCGCGTTCGAGGATGGGTGAGTTCATGACTTCCTTCTGACGCATGATCTTGTCCAAAAAGCCGTCAGCTCTTCGGGATCATTGCCTGTTACGCTACGCCGGCGATCGCCCTGGCGAATTCGCCGGCCGAGAATGGTTCGAGGTCGTCGACCTGTTCGCCGACGCCGATGAAGTAGACCGGCAGTTTGTGCTTTGCCGCGATCGCGACCAGAATACCGCCGCGCGCCGTGCCGTCCAGCTTGGTCATCACCAGGCCGTTGACGCCGGCGACATTGCGGAAGATCTCGACCTGATTGAGCGCATTCTGGCCGGTGGTGGCGTCGACCGTCTGCAGCACGGTATGCGGCGCTTCCGGATCGAGCTTGCCCAGCACGCGCACGATCTTTTCCAGCTCCGCCATCAGTTCGGTCTTGTTTTGCAGCCGGCCGGCGGTGTCGATGATCAGCACGTCGGAGCCGGCCTCCTTGGCGCGTTCGAAAGCGTCGTAGGCGAGGCCGGCGGCATCCGCGCCTATCTTCGAGGCGATGACCGGCGACTTCGTCCTCTCGCCCCAGATCTTCAGCTGCTCGATGGCTGCAGCGCGAAAGGTATCGCCGGCGGCCAGCATCACCGACAGGCCACCATCGGTAAGTTTGGCGGCGAGCTTGCCGATGGTCGTGGTCTTGCCGGTGCCGTTGACGCCGACCACCAGAATGACATGCGGCTTGTGCGACAGGTCGAGCTCCAGCGGCATGGCGACATGGGCCAGCACCTTCTCCACCTCGGCCGCCATGATGGTGCGGACATCCGCGTCGGAGACATCCTTGCCATAGCGGCTGGCGGCGAGCGCATCGGTGACGCGCAAGGCTGTTTCCATGCCGAGATCGGCGCGGATCAGCACGTCTTCGAGGTCCTGTAGCGTCTCTTCGTCGAGCTTTCGCTTGGTGAAGACGCCGGCAATGTTGCCGGTGAGTTCTTTCGAGGAGCGGGCAAGCCCGTCGCGCATGCGCTGGAACCAGGAGCGTCGCGGCGCCGGTTCGGGCGCCTTTTGCGGCTCGGCTTTCTGCTCGACCTTTTTGGTGACGGTGACTTTGCCGGGAGCTGGTTTTGACTGTGGCGAAGGTTGCGCGGCCGGCGCGGGCGCTAGCTCGGCAACGATGGTCTTGGCTTCGACCGGCGCGGGTACAGCTTCAACCGACGTGCGCTTTACCTCCCCCTTGATGGGGGAGGTCCCAAGCGAAGCTTGGGGGTGAGGGTGATTTGCGCTGGCGTCGGCGCCATCACCCCACCCCGCCGCTTCGCGTCGACCCTCCCCATCGAGGGGAGGGTGGGGCGCCTCGTCCTTCTCCCCGTGGCTATACGGGGAGAAGGTGCCGGCAGGCGGGGCGGCGCTGACCTCTGAGGTAGGCTGTGCGGGAGGCGCGGACGGTTGCGGCACTTCGATCGGCGCTGGTGCTTCGGCCGGCTCCTCGGCAGGCGTTGGTACTTCAACGGGGGCCGGTTCCGGCTGCCTCTCCGGGCGCGCTGGTTCAACCTCCGGCTTGGCCGGTGCGGCCGGAACTTCTTGCGGCTGCGGTTCGGGCGCGGGCTTCGGAACAGCCGGCGGCGCGGGAACTTCCTCGGGCTCCGGCGGCTCGGCAGGCGTCTCAGGTTCGGGGGCTTCTTCCGGCGCGGGCTCCGGCAACGGTTCCGGCTCGGATGGGACGACCGGTTCCGGCGCGGGCGGGATGGTCGGCGCGGGTTCGGGCTTCGGTTCTTCTGGCGCCGACTGCGGCGCAGGCTTTACCTCCCCCTCGATGGGGGAGGCCACAAGCGAAGCTTGGGGGTGAGTGGCGCCGGCGTCGGCGCTCTCACCCCTCTCCGCCACTTCGTGGCGACCCTCCCCATCGAGGGGAGGGTGGGGCGTCGGCGGCTCGGGCTCCTCGCGCTTCAAGAACTCCGGAACGACCTGCTCGGCCGCCGGCTTCAGCGCCTCAAGCGCATCCCATTTGATCGGCGGCAGGGGAGCGGTTTCGTCGATGCGCTCCTCGACGCCTTCCTTCTTGCCGAACGAAAATATGTTCTTGAAAAAACCGGCCATGCTTCAATCGTCTCAGGCGGCGCGGGCAGTGAGGGGCGAGGCTATCAGGCGCGCCCCATCATGGCCGGTGATGTCTGCCTCGACGATCTCGCCCGGCGCGCCTGTGCCTAGCGCGGCAAGCGTGAACCCTTCGGTGCGGCCGAGGCCGTCGCGCTCGACCAGGATCGACTGGCGCGTTCCCGGGAGCGACGACAAATGGCGGCGATAGGCGGCCTCGCCGACGGCGCGCAGCTGGGCCGCGCGCTGCTTGACCAATTCGCGGCGGACCTGCGGCATGCGCGCGGCGGGCGTGCCTTCGCGCGGCGAAAACGGGAAGACATGCAGGTGCGTCAGCCCACATTCCTCGACGATCTTTATCGAATTCTGAAACATTTCCTCGGTCTCGGTCGGGAAGCCGGCGATGATGTCGGCGCCGAAGACGATTTCGGGGCGCAGCTTGCGCACATCCTCGCAGAAGCGGATCGACTGGTCGCGCAAATGCCTGCGCTTCATGCGCTTCAGGATCATGTCGTCACCTGATTGCAGCGACAGATGCAGATGCGGCATCAGCCTGGGCTCGGTGGCGATGGCGTCCAGCAGATCGTCGTCGGCTTCGATCGAATCGATGGAGGACAGCCGCAGCCGCTTCACGTCAGGCACCTGCTTCAGGATGGTCTTCACCAGCTTTCCCAGCTTCGGCGCGCCCGGCAGGTCGGCGCCGAAAGAGGTCATGTCGACGCCGGTCAGCACGATCTCGGCATAGCCGTTGCCGGCCAGACGCTTGACCTGCTCGACCACGGCGCCCATCGGCACCGAGCGCGAATTGCCGCGGCCGTAGGGGATGATGCAGAAGGTGCAGCGGTGGTCGCAGCCATTCTGCACCTGCACGAAAGCGCGCGCCCGGCCCTCGATGGCGTCCACCATATGACCGGCGGTCTCGCGCACCGAGAAAATGTCGTTGACGCGCGCCTTCTCGGTGTCGTTGACGCCGAAATCCGGCAGCGCGCGGTAGGAGTTGGCCTTCAGCTTCTCTTCGTTGCCAAGCACGAGGTCGACCTCGTCCATGGCGGCAAAATTCTGCGGTTCGGTTTGCGCGGCGCAGCCGGTGACGATGATGCGCGCCGCCGGATTTTCGCGGCGGGCCCTTCTGATCGACTGCCTGGCCTGGCGCACCGCTTCGGCGGTGACGGCGCAGGTGTTGAAGATAATGGCGCCGCCTTTGAGCGCGCCGAGACCTGCGCTTTCGGCCTCGCGGCGCATCACTTCGGATTCATAGGTGTTGAGACGGCAGCCAAAGGTGACGACGTCTATGCCTTGGGAGTTGGGGCCCTTGGTATCGGCAAGTGCAGACATCAGGCCGCGCTTTCGGTGTCGCGGGCCCAGGTGCCGGTCGACGGATCGAAATTGCCGGAAAACTCCCATTCGGCAGCGCCGGTCAGGATGACGTGGTCGTCGTCGCGCCATTCCACATGCAGCGAGCCGCCGCCGGGCGTCATCAGCGTAACGCTGCGGCCGGTGCGCCGGGTGCGGGCAGCGGCGACGACGGAAGCGCAAGCGGCCGAGCCGCAAGCCTTGGTCAGGCCGGCGCCGCGCTCCCAGGTGCGGATGATCATCGTCTCCGGCGACGTTACCTGGGCGATGGTGATGTTGGCGCGCTCGGGGAAGATCGGATGGTTTTCGAGCAGCGGGCCGAAACGCTCGAGTTCGTAGGACCAGACATCGTTGTCGACCCAGAAGATAGCGTGAGGGTTGCCCATCGAGAGAGCCGAAGGCGAATGCAGCACCGGCGCGTCGATGGGGCCGATCTGCAACTCGATCATGCGGGTGTCGCGGAATTCCTCGGCCAGCGGAATGTCCTGCCAGCCAAAGCGCGGAGTGCCCATGTCGACCGAGATGGTGCCGTCGGCATGTTCGACGGCGTTGAGGATGCCGGCGCGGGTCTCGAAGGTGAAAGTCTTCTGGCCGGTTTCGGCGGCCAGCGCCTGGACGACACAGCGCATGCCGTTGCCGCAGGCCTGCGCGCCCGAGCCGTCGGAATTCAAGATGTCGATGTAAAAGGCGGTGCCCGGCGTGCGCGAATCGTGGACCGCCATGATCTGGTCGAACCTGGTCGCCGCATCGGCGTTCAGCGCGACAGCCGACGCCGCCGTGACCCTATCGGCACGGCCACGCATGTCGGCGACGATGATTTCGTTGCCGATGCCGTTCATCTTGGCGAAGGGGGCAGTGCCTGCCATGATCTGAGGTAATTTCCTGTACGTTTCGCCGCTATATGGCGGAAACGGGCGGGAATTACCAGTGTGGGCTGCGTTTAGGTTACCGCGAAAACGCCGAGCACGATCAGCAGGAAGATGACGAGAACGATGCCGATCAGCACGCGCGCGCCGGTGGCGGCGGCACCGGCCAGCGCCGGCATGCCGAGCAGGCTGGCGGCGGCAGCAACGATGAGAAGAATGATGATCCATTTGATCATGGACAATGCCTCGCAAATTGACTGGCCTGCAGCCGGCTTAAGAACGCATCTGCGGCGCTCTGGTTCCGTTGCCGCGATGCTCTTTCCGACTGGGCGCGCTATTCGGCAATCTCGAAGTCGGTCGTGAAAGGCGCCGCCTTTTGCGAGTTCTCGTCATGCATGAGGAAATCCGCTCGGTATTTGCCGGGGGGAACGCCATCCAGGGAGACGTTTAATTTGAAGAACATCTCTCGGTTATGCGAGCGCGAGGCGAGCTGGACCCGGCCAAGCTTTTCGACGGTTCCCAGCTTCTCGCCCGACTGGGAAAGCACGGTAAGGTCAACGTAAAGCGCGATCTGGTTGTTGCCGAGCCCATCCGAGCCGTAGCCGTAACCGACCGGCTCCATATAAAGCACAATCTCTTCGCCCGGCTTGTAGACATGGTTCGGGCGCTCGGCGTAGGCGCCGAACCCGCTGGCCGACATGATATGCTTCACATTTTGCACGCCAAGCGGCATCGCTTGCCACAGAGCGTCCTCGGCGCTGCGGAATTTGTCCAGCGCGCCGGCGCCATCACCCGCCTGCAGTGCCTTTTCGGCTTCAGCGGCGCGATCGGTGATTTCACCCGCGAAAGCGGCCGGCGTCGAAATTACCAGCGCGATCAAAACTGCCAAGATTGATTTCATCTGTTCCCCCTGTTGCGATAGACCATCGGCTAAAATGGCAGTGCCGTAAACGGCCAAATGCAGACTCCAGCCGCGCTCGATCTCGGGAACGTCCCAAACCTCGCCCGGACGCAAGGCGCGAAACCGCTCACGCGCCAGGCCTTGCGCCTCAAGCGCTTCAGTCAGTTTTGCGCCGGCAGTTGCGCTCGACCGCCGATGCGCCGACCTGCTGCGGGCTCCGGTGCCGCTTTCGCAACCAATGTACCGGTTGGAACCGCGCTAGAGCGAAGACATGCCTTTTGTCCGCCAGCCATTTTGCGACAAATTTACAACAATTCGTGGTGCAAACCCTATTTTAACCATATCGGGTTGAAATTTCGCCACCTTCTCCATCTTGGTGAGGGGTGAGATTGTGCGGACGGCTTCCCCCCCCCCAGCCGGATCCGACGGAGGTTTGAATGATTTTTTCGAGAAGCGGGCTGATGGCCGTATCGCTGGCAGCGCTCGTTGCGAGCGGCTGTTCGACCTCGCGTTTTTCATCGATGGATGACCAGCAGCCCGCCCCGCTGCAGCCCGCGCCCGCCGGCACGGTGAGCGGAAGCCAACTGCCGCCCCCGGCAGCGCCGGGCACCACCGACCCATCGCAATTCCCGACCGCGCCGGCAGGCGCGCAGGTCGCCTCGCTGCCGCCGGACGGATCGGCGCCGGCCGGAGCCTCCGACCTTACCGCTGCGAGCGTTGCCGGCGTCTGGAACGCCAGCGTGTCCGGACAGAGCTGCAAGGTGGCGACGCCGCAGACCAAATTCGGCGCCGGCTTCCGCGCCGGGCCGCTGCATTGCCCGCCGCCCATCGACGGCATCAAATCGTGGAACGTCGCCGGCAAGCAGCTGACGCTCTATGACGAGAATGGCGGCACGCTGGCGCGGCTCTATTCCTCGGGCGGTTCGAAATTCGACGGCCAGACTACCAACGGCTTGCCGATATCGCTTACAAGGTAGGCAGGGTATGCTGATATTCAGGTGAGGCCGGCCTGCGAACGGCGGCTTCCTGCGCTTCCGGTGCGTACTTAAGTACGCTCCGCTCCGGTTCTCAGGAGCCACCATTCTCGGCTCGGCCTGACCTGAACCGCAACACACCCTGATCTTTCCTGGAGCAATCCGCTCAAAGTAAGTGACGTGACCGATGCATCTGCGTGACGGCCTCCAGACCCATGCGACCGTCAGGCAGCGCTACGACCATCTGGTCGCAACCGGCGCCATCGAGCGCGATCCTGCGCAGGAGCGCATCGCCGCCGCGCTCGACCGGCTGACCGACGAGATCTCGGTCAAGCGGCTGGCGCACAAGTCGAGCGCGCTCGGCTGGCTGTTTGCCCGCAAGCGCGAGACGCGCGAGGTCGTCAAGGGCCTCTACATTCATGGCGGCGTCGGTCGCGGCAAGACCATGCTGATGGATATGTTCTTCGAGCTGTTGCCGGTCAGGCGCAAGCGCCGCGTTCATTTCAACGACTTCATGGCCGATGTGCAGGACCGCATCCAGAAGCACCGGCAGGCGCGCAAGAACGGCGACGTCAAGGAGGACGACCCGATCCCGCCGGTCGCGCTTCAGCTTGCCGAACAGGCCTGGGTGCTGTGCTTCGATGAGTTTTCGGTCACCGACATTGCCGATGCGATGGTCCTGTCGCGGCTGTTTTCGGCGCTGTTCGCCAATGGCGTGGTTCTGGTCGCCACCTCGAATGTCGCGCCGCAGGACCTTTATCGCGACGGGCTGAACCGCCAGCTTTTCCTGCCCTTCATCAGCATTCTCGAGCGCCACGCCCATGTGCTGACGCTTGATGCCGACAAGGACTACAGGCTGGAAAAGCTCGCCCGCACGCCGGTTTATGTCACCCCGGCGGATGCCGAAGCCGACCGTGTGCTCGACGAGGCCTGGCAGGCGATGACGCGTGGAGCGCTGACGGCCGAGACCTCGCTGACGCTCAAGGGGCGGCAAGTGAGGATACCGGCTGCCGCCGGGGATGCAGCGCGGTTTTCCTTCGCCGACCTCTGCGAAAAGCCGCTCGGCGCACGCGATTTCCTGGCCATTGCCGGCCGCTTCTCGACCGTCTTCATCGATCACGTGCCGGTGCTGGGCGAAGGCAAGCGCAACGAGGCCAAGCGCTTCATCCTGTTGATCGACACGCTCTACGATCATCACACGCGGCTGGTGGTGAGCGCTGAGGCTCCCCCGCCTGAGCTTTACACGGCCAGGCGCGGCGTCGAGGTGTTCGAATTCGAACGCACCGCCTCGCGGCTGATCGAGATGCAAAGCCGCGACTGGCTGGAGGACTGGGCGGAACGGCAGAAGGACAACGCGGAAGCGCAGGTCTGAGGGTTCCAAGAGGTCATTATGTAGTGATCCTTCGCCCCCCCCTCTGTCCTGCCGGACATCTCCCCCACACGGGGGGAGATTGGCGGTTTCGGCGCTCCGCTCATTCCTGCGGCCATTGGAGATTGGCGAAAGGTCGCGTGACGTCCGGTCTCCCCTCTCGTGGGGGAGATGCCTGGCAAGGCAGAGGGGGGGCGCTGTCCCGCCGACGCCTAAAGCTCGTACACATACATCACAAACGACTCCGCCGGCCCATGCACCTCCTCGCGCGATTCATAAAGCGAGCGCGCTGGAACATTGTCCGGTTCGGTGCCGACCCAGGCTTCGCCGCATCCCTGCTCGCGGCCGAGCGCGAACATGGCGTCGAGCATCTTTCGCGCGATGCCATGGCGCTGGAAGGCCGGCGAGACGCCGACTTCGTCGATGTAGAGTTCGGTCACCTTGTCGGGATGGCGGTGGATGATGGCAGCGCATTGGCCGACGACGACGCCGTCTGCCAGCGCGACAATCATTAAATGACCCGGCGAGGCGAGGTAAGCGGCAAGCCTGTCGGCCCGCACCGGCTCGTCGAACACGTCTTCGGCGATGCGCTTCACAAGGGCGTCATCGCCTGGACAGAGTCTTCTGATTTCCGCGTTCATTGTATAAAACCTCTCAAGTCGGCCTACAAACCTTGACGTTTACGTAAGTCCCAATGTTTCTAACCGATTGAAATCATTCACCCGAAAATAATCGATTGAATATATTTTCCACCGGGGCTACTGGATGCGGCGAAATCTAGCTGAGACCATAGCATTCCGGCCTCTTCCTCGACGCCGTCAACAGATCGCCAGGGATTTTGGGCGTCGTCACAGACAAAGGGAAAATTTCCTCACATGGCACGCAACAAGATAGCGCTCATCGGCTCCGGCATGATCGGCGGCACGCTCGCTCACATGATCGGCCTCAAGGACCTCGGCGACGTGGTGCTGTTCGATATTGCCGAGGGCATTCCGCAAGGCAAGGGGCTCGATATCGCGCAGTCGTCGCCGGTCGACGGTTTTGATTCCCGGCTGACCGGCGTCAATGATTATGCCGGCATCGAGGGCGCCGACGTTTGCATCGTCACCGCGGGCGTGCCGCGCAAGCCAGGCATGAGCCGCGACGATCTGCTGGGCATCAACCTCAAGGTCATGGAACAGGTCGGCGCCGGGCTGAAGAAATATGCACCCAAGGCCTTCGTCATCTGCATCACCAACCCGCTCGACGCCATGGTCTGGGCGCTGCAGAAGTTTTCCGGCCTGCCCAAGACCCATGTCGTCGGCATGGCCGGCGTGCTCGACAGCGCGCGCTTCCGCTATTTCCTCGCCGAGGAATTCAAGGTCTCGGTCGAGGACGTTACCGCCTTCGTGCTCGGCGGCCACGGCGATTCCATGGTGCCGATGATCCGCTACTCCACTGTGTCAGGCATTCCGTTGCCCGATCTCATCAAGATGGGCTGGACCTCGAAGGAAAAGCTCGACCAGATCGTCCAGCGCACCCGCGACGGCGGCGCCGAGATCGTCGGTCTGCTCAAGACCGGCTCGGCCTTCTACGCGCCAGCCGCCTCGGCGATCTCGATGGCCGAATCCTACCTCAAGGACAAGAAGCGCGTGCTGCCTTGCGCGGCGCATCTCTCGGGCCAGTATGGCGTCAAGGGCACCTATGTCGGCGTTCCCGTTGTGATCGGCGCCGGCGGCGTCGAGCGCATCATCGAGATCGACCTCAACAAGGCCGAGCAGAAGATGTTCGACGCTTCGGTGGCGACAGTGCAGGGCCTGACCGAGGCTTGCGTCAAGATCGCCCCGCACCTCGCCTCGAAGTAATCCCCCAAAGCAGCCGATCCGGAGACCATCCAGATGAACATCCATGAATATCAAGGCAAGGCGCTGCTGAAGTCGTTTGGTGCGCCGGTGGCCGAAGGCGTGCCGGTGTTCAAGGCAAGCGAGGCGGAAGCCGCGGCACAAGCGCTGCCCGGCCCGCTCTATGTGGTGAAGAGCCAGATCCACGCCGGTGGCCGCGGCAAGGGGAAGTTCAAGGAACTGTCGCCCGACGCAAAGGGCGGCGTGCGGCTGGCTAAGTCGGTTGCCGAAGTCGTTGCCAACGCCAATGAGATGCTCGGCCACACGCTGGTGACCAAGCAGACCGGCCCCGCCGGCAAGCAGGTCAACCGTCTTTATATCGAGGACGGCGCCGACATCGAGCGCGAGCTTTATCTGTCGATCCTGGTCGACCGCTCGGTCGGCCGCATCGCTTTCGTCGTCTCGACCGAGGGCGGCATGGACATTGAAGGCGTCGCCCACGACACACCGGACAAGATCATCACCCGCGCCATCGATCCGCTGGCCGGCGTGACGACCATCGACGTCGACATATTGGTGGAAGCGCTGGGACTAAACGGCGATGCCGCCAAGGATGCCGGCACGCTGTTCCCGATCCTCTACAAGGCCTTTGTCGAGAAGGACATGAGCCTGCTCGAGGTCAACCCGCTGATCGTGATGAAAAACGGCCCCCTGCGCGTGCTGGACGCCAAGGTGTCGTTCGACAACAACGCGCTGTTTCGCCACCCCGAACTGATGGAATTGCGCGACACCACCGAAGAGGACGAGAAGGAGATCGAGGCGTCGAAATACGACCTCGCCTATGTCGCGCTCGACGGCAATATCGGCTGCATGGTCAACGGCGCCGGCCTTGCCATGGCGACGATGGACATCATCAAGCTCTACGGCGCCGAACCCGCCAACTTCCTCGATGTCGGCGGTGGCGCGTCGAAGGAGAAGGTGACGGCGGCGTTCAAGATCATCACCCGGGATCCGGCGGTCAAAGGCATTTTGATCAACATCTTCGGCGGCATCATGAAGTGCGACATCATCGCCGAGGGCGTGATTGCCGCGGTCAAGGAAGTCGGCCTGGAAGTGCCGTTGGTGGTGCGCCTCGAAGGCACAAACGCCGAACTCGGCAAGAAGATCATCAACGACAGCGGCCTCAACGTCGTGTCGGCCGACGATCTCGACGACGCAGCCAAGAAGATCGTGGCGGCGGTGAAGGGCTGAAGGCGAATGCCTCCGAGCAAGATAAACCTGGTCGAGGCGGCGGATCGAACGATCACCAAGGTCTTCGATCCGCATATCGCCGGCGACGTCAATGACAGCCAGGCGAAGGTCGCCAAGTTCGGCGAGACCTTCGACTGGCATGCACATGAGCATGAGGACGAGGCCTTTCTCGTGCTGCGCGGACGCATCGCCATCGATTTTCGCGACGGTCCGGTCGAGCTCGGCGAGGGCGACTTCATCGTCGTGCCAAGGGGTGTCGAGCACCGGCCGCGGTCGCTGACCGCCGAGCCCGTGGTGCTGATGTTCGAGCCGGCAACGACGCTCAACACCGGCAATGCCAAGAGCGACCTCACCGTCACCGACCTGAAGCGGCTCTGACCATGAACGCGGCTTCCTTTTCCTCGCTCTCGGCCGATCACCAGCGCCTGCAGGCGCTGGTCGGCGCGTGGCGCGGCGAGGAAGAGGTGGCGGAAACGCAATGGGCCGATGGCGGCACGGCGACGTCGGAGGTGCTGGCGGAGGCGCAGTTCGGCGGCCTGTTCGTGGTGCAGCGCTATCGCCAGCGCCGCGACGGCACGGTCTCGTTCGGGTCGCACTCAGTGTTCGGCTTCGACCAGCCAAACAGCCTCGTCACCATGCATCAGTTCGATTCCATGGGTTTTATGCCGGCCTCGCCGGCCACAGGTGCATGGAACGGCGCAGAACTGATTCTGGAGCGGTCATCGCCGCGCGGCTCAGCGCGCGTGACGTATATTTTCGACACTCCCGATGCCTACCGGATGCGACTGCATTTCAAACCTGCCGGCAGCGACAGCTGGCAAGACATGGTGAGCGGCGTCTACCGGCGCGTTTCGCCTTCCTCGATCAACGGTTTTTAGAAAAGGGCTCCGATGTCCATTCTCATCGACAAGAACACCAAGGTGCTGGTTCAGGGCCTGACCGGCAAGACCGGCACGTTCCACACCGAGCAGGCCTTGGCCTATCACGGCACCAGGATGGTCGGCGGCATCCATCCCAAGAAGGGTGGCGAGACCTGGACCGGCGCCAAGGGCGAAAACCTGCCGATCTTCGGTTCCGTTGCCGAGGGCAAGGAAAAGACCGGCGCCAATGCCTCGGTGGTCTATGTGCCGCCGGCGGGCGCCGCCGAAGCCATCCTCGAAGCCATCGAAGCCGAGATCCCGCTGATCGTCTGCATCACCGAAGGCATTCCGGTGATGGACATGGTTAGGGTCAAGGCGCGGCTCGACCGCTCGACCTCGCGGCTGATCGGCCCGAACTGCCCCGGCGTGCTCACCCCCGACGAATGCAAGATCGGTATCATGCCCGGCAACATCTTCCGCAAGGGCTCGGTCGGCGTTGTTTCGCGCTCGGGAACGCTTACCTATGAGGCAGTGTTCCAGACCACCAATGTCGGCCTCGGCCAGACCACCGCCGTCGGTATCGGCGGCGACCCCGTCAAAGGCACCGAGTTCATCGACATGCTCGAAATGTTCCTCGCCGACGACGAGACCAAGTCGATCATCATGATCGGCGAGATCGGCGGTTCGGCCGAGGAAGACGCCGCGCAGTTCCTCAAGGACGAGGCCAAGCGCGGCCGCAGGAAACCGATGGCCGGCTTCATCGCCGGGCGCACCGCGCCGGCCGGTCGCACCATGGGCCATGCGGGCGCGGTCATATCCGGCGGCAAGGGCGGCGCGGAAGACAAGATCGCGGCGATGGAATCGGCCGGCATTAAAGTATCGTCATCGCCGGCGCGTCTGGGCACGACGCTGGTCGAGGCGATCAAGGCCAAGTGAGTAGCGAGTAGTGAATAGCGAATAGGGAAAAGAGAGTAACGGCGCGACCCGGGAAAAATCCCTACTCGCTATTCGCTACTCACTATTCGCTTTTGAAAAGGAGACGGAGCCAGGCTCCGCGGACAAAAATGGCAAGACAAGATCAGGCCAACGACCAATTTTCGCTCACCTCTTTCCTGTATGGCGGCAATGCCGACTATATCGACGCGCTGTACGCCTCCTATGAGGATGATCCAGAGTCGGTAAACCCCGAATGGCAGGACTTCTTCGCCGGGCTGAAGGACGACGCCGGCGATGTGCGCAAGAACGCCAAGGGCGCTTCCTGGGCAAAGCCGTCCTGGCCGCTGCAGGCCAATGGCGAACTGGTGTCGGCGCTCGACGGCAATTGGGGCATCGTCGAGAAGCATCTGGAAAAGAAGGTCAAGGACAAGGCGGTCACCAATGGCGTCGTGCTGTCGGATGCCGACGTGCATCAGGCGACGCGCGATTCGGTGCGCGCCATCATGATGATCCGCGCCTTCCGCATGCGCGGCCATCTGCACGCCAATCTCGACCCGCTCGGCATCGCCAAGCCGCTTGAGGACTATAACGAACTGTCGCCGGAAAATTACGGTTTTACCGCAGCCGACTACGACCGGCCGATCTTCCTCGACAATGTGCTCGGCCTCGAATTCGGCACCATCCGGCAGATGCTGGAGATCCTGACCCGCACCTATTGCTCGACGCTCGGTGTCGAGTTCATGCACATTTCCGATCCCGAGGAGAAGGCCTGGATCCAGGCGCGCATCGAGGGTGCCGACAAGGAGATTTCCTTCACCGCTACGGGAAAAAAAGCGATCCTGCAGAAGCTGGTCGAGGCCGAAGGCTTCGAGCAGTTCATCGATGTCAAGTACAAGGGTACCAAGCGCTTCGGCCTCGATGGCAGCGAAGGCCTGATCCCGGCGCTGGAGCAGATCATCAAGCGCGGCGGCCAGCTCGGCATGAAGGAGATCGTGCTCGGCATGGCGCATCGCGGCCGGCTGAACGTGCTGTCCCAGGTGATGGCCAAACCGCATCGCGCCATCTTCCACGAATTCAAGGGCGGCTCGGCCGCTCCTGACGAGGTCGAGGGCTCGGGCGACGTCAAGTACCATCTCGGCGCCTCGTCGGACCGCGAATTCGACGGCAACAAGGTGCATCTGTCGCTGACCGCCAATCCCTCGCATCTGGAAATCGTCGATCCGGTTGTGATGGGCAAGGCGCGCGCCAAGCAGGACTATCTGTTCGGCCGCAGCCGCGAGGAGATCGTGCCGCTGGAAGAGCGCGCCAAGGTGCTGCCGCTGCTTCTGCATGGCGATGCCGCCTTTGCCGGCCAAGGTGTGATTGCCGAAATCCTCGGCCTGTCGGGGTTGCGCGGCCACCGCGTCGCCGGCACGCTGCATTTCATCATCAACAACCAGATCGGCTTCACCACCAATCCGCGCTTCTCGCGCTCGTCGCCCTATCCGTCCGACGTCGCCAAGATGATCGAGGCGCCGATCTTCCACGTCAATGGCGACGACCCGGAAGCGGTGGTGCATGCCACCAAGGTGGCGATCGAATTTCGCATGAAGTTCCACAAGCCGGTGGTGGTGGACATGTTCTGCTATCGCCGCTTCGGCCACAATGAGGGCGACGAACCGGCCTTCACGCAGCCGATCATGTACGCCAACATCCGCAACCACAAGACGACGGTGCAGATCTATGGCGACCGGCTGATCGCCGAGGGCCATATCAGCCAGGCCGAACTCGACAAGATGAAGGCCGACTGGCGCGCCCATCTGGAGTCCGAATGGGAAGTCGGCCAGCACTACAAGCCCAACAAGGCCGACTGGCTGGACGGCGCCTGGTCTGGTTTGCGCACCGCCGACAACCAGGACGAACAGCGCCGCGGCAAGACCGCCGTGCCGGTCAAGGTGCTGAAGGACATCGGCAAGAAACTGACCGAGGTGCCGAAAGGTTTCGAGGCGCACAAGACCATCATCCGCTTCCTCGAAAACCGCCGCCAGGCGATCGACTCCGGCGAAGGCATCGACTGGTCGACGGCCGAGGCGCTGGCCTTCGGCGCCATCCTGCTCGACGGCAATCCGATCCGGCTCTCCGGCCAGGATTCAGAACGCGGCACCTTCTCGCAGCGCCATTCCGTGCTCTACGACCAGCGCGACGAGACCCGCTACATCCCGCTCAACAATCTCTCGGCCGCACAGGCCGGCTACGAAGTCATCAACTCGATGCTGTCGGAAGAGGCGGTGCTCGGCTTCGAGTATGGCTACAGCCTGGCCGAGCCTAAGGCGCTGACGCTCTGGGAAGCGCAGTTCGGCGATTTCGCCAACGGCGCCCAGGTGGTGTTCGACCAGTTTATCTCGTCGGGCGAGCGCAAGTGGCTGCGCATGTCGGGCCTGGTCTGCCTGCTGCCGCATGGCTATGAGGGCCAGGGGCCGGAACATTCCTCGGCCCGGCTCGAGCGTTTCCTGCAGCTCTGCGCCGAAGACAATATGCAAGTCGCCAACTGCACCACGCCGGCAAACTACTTCCACATATTGCGCCGGCAACTGAAGCGCGACTTCCGCAAGCCGCTGATCCTGATGACGCCGAAGTCGCTGCTGCGCCACAAGCGGGCAGTGTCGACGCTGCCGGAGATTTCGGGCGAAAGCTCGTTCCACCGGCTGTTGTGGGACGACGCCCAGCTGTTGCAGAACCAGGCGATCAAGCTCACCAAGGATTCCAAAATCCGCCGCGTCGTGCTGTGCTCGGGCAAGGTCTATTACGACCTGTACGAGGAACGCGAGAAGCGCGGCATCAACGACATCTATCTCTTGCGCGTCGAACAGCTCTATCCGTTCCCGGCCAAGGCGCTGATCACCGAACTGTCGCGCTTCCGCAATGCCGAGATGGTGTGGTGCCAGGAGGAACCCAAGAATATGGGCGCCTGGTCGTTCATCGATCCGTATCTGGAATGGGTGCTGGCGCATATCGACGCCAAGCACCAGCGGGTGCGCTATACCGGACGTCCTGCGGCGGCATCGCCGGCGACCGGCTTGATGTCGAAGCATTTGGCGCAGCTCGCCGCCCTGCTCGAAGACGCGCTCGGCGAATAGAACAAACCCGGCGAATAGAACAGACAGAGAAGAAACGGAACAGGCACAATGGCTACCGAAATCCGCGTTCCCACTCTCGGCGAATCCGTCACCGAGGCGACCATAGGCAAGTGGTTCAAGAAGGTCGGCGATGCCATTGCCGTCGACGAGCCGCTGGTCGAGCTCGAAACCGACAAGGTGACGGTGGAGGTGCCTGCCGCCGCCGCCGGCACGCTGGGCGAGATCACCGCCAAGGAAGGCGAGACCGTCGGCGTCGGCGCGTTGCTGGGTTCGATCTCGGCAGGCGTCGCCACGGCCGCCCCGGCGTCCAAGCAGGAGACCAAGCCGCAAGCTGTGTCGCAGGCGTCGAGCCCCGACGCGGCACATACGACCAAGCAGGCCGCGGCCGAGACCGCCAAGATAGCCGGCGATGCCGGGCCGGTCGAGCCGCGCACAATGCCGCCGGCGCCAGCTGCCGCAAAGCTGATCGCCGAGAACAATCTGTCGGTCGACCAGGTTTCTGGCTCGGGCAAGCGCGGCCAGGTGCTGAAGGGCGACGTGCTCGACGCGATTTCCAAGGGCGCGCCGTCGCAGCCGGCCGAAATTCCGAAGGCCGCACCGGCTCCGGTCGCCGTGCGTGCGCCGTCCTCGGGCGACGATGCGTCGCGCGAGGAGCGCGTGCGCATGACCAAGCTGCGCCAGACCATTGCGCGCCGGCTCAAGGAAGCGCAGTCGACCGCCGCCATGCTGACCACCTTCAACGAGGTCGACATGTCGGCGGTGATGGCGCTCAGGACCAAGTACAAGGACATCTTCGAGAAGAAGCACGGCGTGAAGCTCGGCTTCATGGGCTTCTTCACCAAAGCGGTTACGCACGCATTGAAGGAAATCCCCTCGGTCAATGCCGAGATCGACGGCACCGACATCATCTTCAAGAACTATGCCCATATCGGCGTTGCCGTCGGCACCGAAAAGGGTCTCGTCGTGCCAGTGGTGCGCAATGCCGACCAAATGTCGATTGCCGAGATCGAAAAGGATATCGGCCGGCTGGGCATTGCCGCGCGGGACGGCAAGCTGTCGGTCGCCGACATGCAGGGTGGTACGTTCACCATCTCCAATGGCGGCGTTTACGGCTCACTGATGTCGACGCCGATCCTCAATGCGCCGCAGTCCGGCATTTTGGGCATGCACAAGATCCAGGACCGGCCGGTCGTGGTCGGCGGCCAGATCGTGATCCGGCCGATGATGTACTTGGCGCTGAGCTACGATCACCGTATCGTCGACGGCAAGGAAGCCGTGACCTTCCTGGTCCGCGTCAAGGATAGCCTGGAGGATCCCGAACGGCTGGTGCTCGATCTGTGAGTGATCCGGGATGGCCGAGCCCGCCCAGCCGATCGACCTGTTCGAACTCCTGACGACTGGCCGCGCGGGTCCTCTCGAACTCGGCAAAAGCAGCCGTGAGGCGGTTCGACAACTGATCGACGCGGAGGATGTGCGGGTGGACGGTCATTATCGCCACGGGGACACGGAGTCCGCGTGGTGTATCTATGGCGCCAATTGCGAATTCTTCTTCAGCCCCGATTTTCGCTTGCGATCGATCAGCGTCGAGCCTTCCAAGACCGCCTTGGCACTCAATGGCATGATGGCGACCTGGCGCGGCGATTTCGAACTCAATCTGGGAAGACATCCAACCATTCTGGCTGGCAACGACCCGATTGCATTTCACGCGTTGCCGAAAGCGCTGCAGGTCCTGAACAAGCCTGAGTTCAATTGGGCAATCGGTGGCGGCGATGAGCGCGACATCTATATCGAACTGTCGGAAGGCTCCCGCTATTTGACCCTCAAGTATGAGATCAACACCATTCCGGTGGACGGGGATGCGAAAATTGTCTTTGAGATAGATTACTTTCTAGCAGCGGTCTTCCTTGTCGACCGGGATGTTCAGGGCGACGAATGACAATCCGGTCCTTCCGCATTTCGCAGCGTGTTCTGGCCCTGTCGCTAGCAGCAGCGGTGGCGACGCCGATCCCCGCACACGCCGCCTGCCCTCTGGCCCTTGCCGTTTATGGCGATGCCGAGAGCGAGGCCGGCATTGATTTCCGGCCGACGACGGATGCGGTCACCGTCACCAACTCGTTCAAGATGGTGCTCGACAAGGGCATCGTTCTCGACGGCATCGTCATGTGGACATCGGGCGTTTCGCGGCCGCACGGATCGCTGATGTACAAATGCCCGACCGGCGACGTCACCGGTGACGAGCTTGCCGGCTGCACGGTGTGGCAGGGTGTCGTCTACAGCGCCGACGACAAGGGCAACATTGCGCTGTTGGCAGCCGAAAGCACGGACGCGCCGCAGAGCCTGATCTTCCCCGATCTCGGCCCGTCGCTGCAGATGTCGTCGGCCTTCGGTCCGAAAGGCTTCTCGAAACTGCCGTGGGATGTGTTTCTGCTGAAGGGCTGCCAGGAATGAGTGCATCGCAAAAAGTGCTTCTGGTCACCGGCGGCAGCCGCGGCATTGGTGCGGCCACTTGCCGGCTTGCGGCGAAGGCCGGCTACCGCGTCGCGGTCAACTATGCCGCAAACGAGGCCGCGGCCCAGGCGCTGGTCGCCGAGATCGAGGTCGGTGGCGGTGAAGCGATAGCGGTCAAGGGCGATGTCGGCGTCGAGGCTGACATCGTCGCCGTGTTCGAAGCCGTCGATAGCGCCTATGGCCGGCTCGACGCCCTGGTCAACAATGCCGGAATCGTCGACGTCAAGGCGCGCGTCGATGAGATGAGCCTGGCGCGGCTGGAGCGCATGATGCGCATCAACGTCATCGGCTCGTTCCTGTGCGCGCGCGAAGCGGTCAAACGCATGTCGAGCAAGCATGGCGGCCAGGGCGGCGCCATCGTCAATATATCGTCGGCGGCGTCGCTACACGGCTCGCCCGGCGAATATGCCGACTATGCAGCGTCCAAGGCGGCGATCGACACTTTTACGCTCGGCCTGGCGCGCGAAGTCGCGACCGAAGGCGTGCGCGTCAACGCGATACGGCCGGGCATCATCGACACCGAGATCCACGCCTCGGGCGGCCAGCCGGACCGGGTCGAGCGGTTCCGCGACATGCTGCCGATGAAACGCGCCGGCACGGCCGATGAAGTCGCGCATGCGGTTCTCTATCTTTTGTCGGATGAGGCGTCCTATACGACGGGCGCGATCCTGAATGTCAGCGGCGGCCGCTGAAGGCCACAAATCAAAGGGATAAAGCATGATGTTCTCCGAAAACCGCTTCACACTTTTCGGCATCATCCTCTAGGCAAGAAGGACACCCATCATGGCTTATGACGTCGTTATCATCGGATCGGGACCGGGCGGCTATGTCTGCGCCATCAAGGCGGCGCAGCTCGGGCTGAAGGTCGCGGTGGTCGAGAAGAACGCGACCTTCGGCGGCACTTGCCTCAACATCGGCTGCATCCCGTCCAAGGCGCTGCTTTATGCCTCGGAGATGTTCGCCGAAGCGGGCCATTCCTTCGATACGCTGGGCGTCGAGATACCGGCGCCGAAACTCAATCTGAAGAAGATGATGGCGCACAAGGATGCGACCGTTTCGGCCAACGTCAACGGCGTCGCCTTCCTGTTCAAGAAGAACAAGATCGACTCGTTCCGCGGCACCGGCAAGGTGGTCGCCGCCGGCAAAGTGTCGGTGTCGGGCGAGGACGGCAAGGTCGAGGAGATCGAGACCAAGAACATCGTCATTGCCACCGGCTCCGATGTCGCCGGCATTCCCGGCGTCAAGGTCGGCATCGACGAGAAGGTGATCCTGTCGTCGACCGGAGCGCTGTCGCTGGAGAAAGTGCCTGGCCATCTGGTGGTGGTCGGCGGCGGCGTCATCGGGCTGGAGCTTGGCTCGGTATGGGCGCGGCTCGGCGCCAAGGTCACCGTGGTTGAATTCCTCGACACCATCCTGGGCGGCATGGACGGCGAGGTTTCCAAGCAGTTCCAACGCCTGCTTTCGAAGCAGGGTTTCGAGTTCAAGCTCGGCGCCAAGGTGACCGGCGTTGCCAAGGCCAAGAAGGGCGCGACCGTCACCTTCGAACCGGTCAAGGGCGGGGCGGCCGAGACCATCGAGGCCGACGCGGTGCTGATCTCGACCGGACGCCGCGCATATTCGGACAGCCTTGGACTGAAGGAAGCCGGCGTCGAGGTCGACGAGCGCGGCCGGGTCAAGATCGACAGCCATCTCAGGACAAACGTCGCCGGCATCTACGCCATCGGCGATGTCATCGCCGGACCGATGCTGGCGCACAAAGCCGAGGACGAAGGCGTGGCGGTGGCCGAGACCATTGCCGGCCAGGCCGGCCATGTGAACTACGACGTCATCCCGAGCGTCGTCTACACCAGCCCGGAAATCGCTTCGGTCGGCAAGACAGAGGAAGAGCTGAGGAAGGCCGGCATCGAATACAAAACCGGCAAATTCCCGTTCACCGCCAACGGCCGCGCGCGCGCCATGCTGCACACAGACGGCTTCGTGAAGATCCTCGCCGACAAAGCCAGCGACCGCGTGCTCGGCGTCCACATTGTCGGCTTCGGCGCCGGCGAGATGATTCATGAGGCGGCGGTGCTGATGGAATTCGGCGGCTCATCCGAAGACCTCGCCCGCACCTGCCACGCGCATCCGACAATGTCGGAAGCGGTCAAGGAAGCGGCGCTGGCGACGTTCTTCAAGCCGATCCATATTTAGGGAAACGCTGGAGGGACAGCACCCCCCTGTGTCCTGCCGGCCAATCTCCCCCTCAAGGGGGGAGATTGGACTTCACCGCCGCGTCGCGAGCTTTCAAGTTTCTCACGTTTCTAACCCGGCGCTGTTCGTGAGACAGCCGATCTCCCCCTTGAGGAGAGATGTCCGGCAGCACAGAGGGGCGGTGAAGAATTCGCGACGCTCGCTGATAGGCACCCAAACAAAACGGCCCGCTTTTCAGCGGGCCGTTCTTGGTTGGAATCAAGATGCCAGATCAGTTGGCCAGATTATGGGCTCGGCGCCGGAGCAGGCGCGGGCGCCGGGGCTGGCGCAGGAGCCGGTGCGGGCGCAGGGGCTGGTGCGGGAGCCGGTTCGGCGGGCTTCATCGGCTCAGCCGGTGCAGGTGCGGGCGCCGGTGTGCTGGCTGCCGGCGGCTCTGCGGGCGCAGGATGTTCGCCGCTTCTGCCGAAAACATAGTACGCGACAATCGCAAGGATGACGACGACCAGCGCAATCAGCCAGCCGCTGCCACCACCCGACCTGGGCGCTGGATCGTTAGGGTTCGCCATAAAAGTGTCCTCCGTGGATGAAAAGCATCAATCAACACCCCTCAACGCGCAACCGTTGAACGGGTTCATACTAGGCCTTCAAATTGACGAACGCAGGAAAATTCTGATTCGCAACCGCTTGTTGGCCTGTATTTCCCCCGCAAAATCAATCACGAACGAGGTAGAACGAGCTTAGCTGGCCTTTTCCGCCAAAAATAGGGCCAACCGCCTCCGCTTTGCGAATCAGTTGCGCACCGCACAGAGCCGGCTTACGTGATTCGGTATTCAAGACGGGCGCTGCTCAGTCGACGGCGGTGACGGTATAGCCGGCCTTGCGAAAATCCTCGACCAGGCCTTCGGGGCCGGGAAGATGCATGGCGCCGACGGCCATGAAGGCATTGCCCTTGGCCAGGATCCGTGCGGCATGGTCGGCCATGACCTTGTTGCGGCCGGTGATCATCGTCCGGTCGAATTCGGCGTAACCTGCGTCGTCTTCGTCGGGCGAGATCGAACGCAACAGCGGCCAGAAGGTGCCGGTGTCGCCGCGCTGGTAAAGCACGATCATGGTTTCGTTGATGTCGTTTATCTTGTCGCCGAGCTTCAGGGTCTCGACCAGCCCCTTGATGTGGAACGCAAGCGGCAGCGAGGCCATGGCGCGCAGCTGGCTGGCTGCGGTCTCCAACCCTTCCACCGGCTTGCCATTAGCCTTGGCGTCCTGCGCCAGCTTGACGTCGAGAACCGGTGCGCCGCCTGCCTGACGGGCGACCTCACAGACCGGCAGCGCGACCATGGCCGACAGCAGCCACGGCTTCATCTTGGAGACGCTCGCCGGCGGAATGCCGCGCGCATCGAGCCCTTTGTTCACCACCGCCGCATCCTCCGCCGACAACAGCGACGACAACGTCGTGTTGTCGGTGAACATCATCAGCTCGGGTTCCTTGAGCATGGCCTCCATCATCTTCTGCTTGTCGAGCACGTCGGTGGTCTCGATGATGATGGTGCCGGCAGCGTCATAGGCTTTCCTGGCTGCCGGCGGCAGAGTGGTCACGCGCGGGTCGGTCATGTGCATGGTGCCGAACAGGAAGGATGGCTTTTCGCCTGATTTCTCCAGCTTCCACAACAGGCCCTTGCCGTTCAGCGTCGCTGCTGCTTCCGTCTCGATCCTGGAATAGGTGGCGGGGTCTTCCTTCTGCAGGGCCGACAGCAGATCGGCGCCGGCGCAGGCCGGGGCTTCGGCATGCGCCCTGCCCATGGCAAGCAGCAGCACGATGAGGAAAGACAGGAAAAACAGGGCGTTGAGCGCGACGAGCAGCTTCAGCGACACAAGGGCGGCGCGGTCGGCGATGGCAAGGGCGCGTTTCATGGTGCGGTTCTAGGACTGAAAAGCGGCGAAACGGTTAACCGACGTGGGGAAATTGTCCTGGACTAATACAGTGTCACGCGCGGGGATGGGCGGATTCGTAAATCTCGAGCAGTCTTGCGGTGTCGACGCCGGTATAGACCTGCGTCGTTGACAGGCTGGCGTGGCCGAGCAGTTCCTGGATGGTGCGCAGGTCGCCGCCGCGCCCGAGCAGATGGGTGGCGAAGGAATGGCGCAACGCGTGCGGCGTCGCGGTGTCGGGCAGGTTCAGCGCCGAGCGCAGCCTGGCCATGTCGCGCTGGACGATGGCCGGGTTGAGCGGCCCGCCGCGGGCGCCGCGAAACAGCAGGCCCTTGGGATCGAGATGATAGGGACACAGTTTTCGGTATTCGGCGATTGCCCTGAGCGCCACCGGCAGCACCGGCACCAGCCGTGTCTTGCCACCCTTGCCGGTGACGCGCAGCACGGTGTCGGCTTCCGATGCCAGGTCGGCGGCGCTGAGGCCCAGCGCTTCGGAAATGCGCAGGCCCGATCCATAAAGCAGCGTCAGCACGGCGGCGTTGCGGGCGGCGATCCAGGGCTCTTCAGCCAGCTGGCCTTCCACCGACACGACATGTTTGGCATCGCTGGCGGTCAGCGGCTTGGGCAGCGATTTCGGCTGGCGCGGCGCGCGCAACGCAGCGGCACCGGCGGCATTGGCGAGACCGCGCCGTTCGAGGAAGCGCAGCAGCGAGCGGATGCCGGCGAGGCCGCGTCCGAGCGTGCGGGCGCCGGCGCCGGCGTTGCGCCGCGCGGCAAGAAAGCCGCGCAGATCGGCCGGGCGCAGAGTGGCGATGTCGGAAAGACCAGGCGAGCCGCCGCAATGCCCTGTGAGGAAATGCAGGAACTGGCGCGTGTCGCGCTCATAGGCTTCGACGGTCGCCGGCGCCAGCCGGCGCTCGCGCGCCAGCATCTTCAGCCAGCTTTCGCGCGCTGCCTGGAGGTCGGGTTTTGCCGGGATGAGAAATTCCTGCATGCCGCCATTGTCAGGCAGCCGGGTTAGGAAGCGGTGAAGAACCTGTCATTGAAATGGCCACGGGCGATCATTGAAATGACGCCGGTAGGGCGTTAGAGCAGGGCAAAGGATATCAGCCATGTCGAAGCCCCAGAACCCCGTGCAAATGGCCGTGATCGGCGCCGCCCACGGCATCAAGGGCGAATTGCGGGTGAAGACTTTCACTGGCGAGCCGATGGCGCTGGCCGATTATGGGCCGCTCTATGCCAAGGACGGCCGCGCCTTCCAGATCATCGACATCAGGCCCGCCAACACCGTCGTGGTGGTGCGCTTCAAGGGCATTGCCGATCGCAATGCCGCCGAGGCGCTGGCCGGAACCGAGCTGTTCGTCGACCGCTCGATGCTGCCCGACGATGGCGAGGAGGACGAATTCTACCACGCCGATCTCGTCGGACTTGAAGTCCGCGACGATAAGGGCGCGGTCATCGGCAAGGTGGTGGCGGTGCATAATTTCGGCGGCGGCGACATTCTCGACGTTACCCTCGGCGGGCGCAAAGGCGTGCTGATCCCGTTCACCCAGGCCGCCGTGCCTCAGGTTTCGATCGCCGAAGGTTTTCTCCGCGTCGACCCGGCAGCCGCCGGCCTTGTCGAGGATGAGGATGGCGACGCGCCGCGCGAAGAAGATTTCGACGCGAAGGGCCGACCGCGCGGGCCGCGCGAAGCCGGAGGCAACCGGTGACGTTCAAGGCTTCGGTGCTGACGCTCTATCCCGAGATGTTTCCGGGCGGGCTAGGCCTGTCGCTGGCCGGACGGGCGCTCGAAGTCGGGACATGGTCGCTGGAAGCTATCCAGATCCGCGACTTCGCCAGCGATCGCCATCACACCGTCGACGACACGCCGGCCGGCGGTGGCGCCGGCATGGTGATGCGCGCCGATGTGCTGGCCAAGGCGATCGACCACACGTCGCCGGCGGGCGATCCGCGGCCGCGTTTGCTGATGAGCCCGCGTGGAAAGCCGCTGACGCAGGCGCACGTGCGCGAACTGGCTGGCGGGCCAGGCGCCGTCATCGTTTGCGGCCGGTTCGAGGGCGTCGACCAGCGGCTGATCGAGGCGCGTGGACTGGAAGAGGTCTCCATCGGCGATTTCATCCTGTCGGGCGGCGAGCCGGCGGCGCTCGTACTGCTCGACGCCGTTGTGCGGCTGTTGCCCGGCGTCATGGGCAATGCGGTGTCGGGCGAGGAAGAAAGTTTCGAGAACGGCCTGCTCGAACACCCGCATTACACGCGGCCACAGGAGTTCGAAGGCCGCCCCATCCCCGACGTGCTGGTCTCCGGTAATCACAAGAAGATCGCCGCGTGGCGGCGCGCCGAGTCCGAGAAGCTGACCAGGGAGCGCCGGCCGGATTTGCTCGCCGCTCAGCCCTTGGCAAAATAGTAGACGGCGAGAAACAGGCCGACGGCGATGACGAAGCCGCGTACTGCGTTTTGCGGCACGCGCTTGGCGATCCAGACGCCGGCATAGCCGCCGAGCGCGCCGCCGGGGATCATGACGATTGCCTGAGGCCAGGCAACAACGCCGCCGGAAACGAAGACCAGTATGGCAACGGCGGCGATGACCACGGCCAGCATGTTCTTCAGCGCGTTCAGCCGGTGATAGTCGCCGGATTGCGTCAGGCCGAGCGTCGCCAGCATCATGACGCCCATGCCGGCGCCGAAGAAGCCGCCATAGATGGCGGTAGCGAACTGCGCCAGCGAACCGGCCAGAGAGCCGACCGTGGCTTCATGCCCAGGCTTCGGCGTTGGTTTCAGCCACGGCCCGGCGGCGAACAAGGCGGTTGCGGCCAGCAGCAGCCACGGCACGAGGGCGCGGAACGACGGATTTGAGAGCGCCAGCAGGATGAGCGCACCAGCCAGCGCGCCCAAAGCCGAGATCAGGCAAAGCAGCAGCGCGCCGCGCCAGAAATGCTTGATGTCGGTCCAGTAAGCCAGCGTCGAGGTGATGTAACCGGGAAACTGCGTTACCGAGGACGTGGCGTTGGCGACGATCGGCGGCAGGCCGGCCAGCGTCATGGCGCCGAAGGTTATGAAGGTGCCGCCGCCGGCAACCGCGTTGACGGCGCCTGACAGAAAACCCGCGAGGAAGAGCAGGACTGCGTCGAAAACAGACATTGTGAGGCCGCCGGACAAGTGTGCTGCTCCCGGATTAGGAAGCTTGAAGGGCCGGCGCAACCCTGCACTGGACGATTGCGTGGTGGCATGCGACCAAAAAAGACAGGGCCAAGGCGTGACAAGTCAGTGAAATAGCTGTATGTGCCCGCCCGTACTGGCGAGAAAAATCTCCCGGACCCGTCAACAATGACGGTGTAGTCGCCCCTGCCCAATGTTTCGAAGACAAGATGTCTCGGGGACAAAGGGCATAGCCGAGCGGTCAATGGAACTGCAAGGCGAGTGTCGGACGCTCTGACTGTCGGAAGAACAAGAAGTGGACTATTGAGATGGATATCATCCGTCAGCTCGAGGCCGAACAGGCCGCCAAGATCGAAGCCAAGCGCAAGCTTCCCGAATTTCAGCCCGGCGACACCGTGCGCGTCCAGGTCCGCGTGACCGAAGGCACCCGCACCCGCGTCCAGGCCTATGAGGGCGTCGTCATCGCCCGCGCCGGCGCCGGCTTCCAGGAAAATTTCACCGTCCGCAAGATCTCCTACGGCGAAGGCGTCGAGCGCGTTTTCCCGGTCTACTCGCCGATGGTCGAAGGCGTCGAGATCGTGCGCCGCGGCAAGGTGCGCCGCGCCAAGCTCTATTATTTGCGCGACCGTCGCGGCAAGTCGGCCCGTATTTCGGAAAACACCGGCGTGCGCGCCCGCAAGCTGAACGATGAGGAGCGCGACGCGCTGAACGCTGAGAAGGCCCGCATCGAGGCCGAGAAGGTCGCCGCCGTGCAGGCGCTGGCAGCCGAGAAGGCCGCGCAGGAAGCCGCCGAGAAGAAGGCCGTCGACGAAGCCGCCAAGGCCGCCGACGAGGCTGCAAAGGCGGCGGAAGCGACCCCGGCCGAATAAACCTGGTCCAAGGATTTTGAAAAGGCGGCTTCGGCCGCCTTTTTTCGTTTCACCAGACTGTGAACGATTGCCGGCCGAGAGTTTGGCCATGGCTGTTGACTCGAATTATCTTGTACACTAAATGATAGTGTAACAAATAAAATGGAGAACTGACATGGCACTCTACACCACACAGGCTCGCGTCACCGGCGGCCGCGCCGGCCACGGCGAGACCAGCGACGGCCTGCTGAAGGTCGACCTCGCTTTGCCGAAGGAGCTCGGCGGACAGGGTGGCGCCACCAATCCCGAGCAGCTGTTCGCGGTCGGCTATGCCGCCTGCTTCGAAAGCGCCATCCGCTTCGTCGCGCGCAAGCAGAAGCTGCCGCTGGACGATGCGGCGGTGAGCGCCACCGTCAGCCTGCTTCCCAATGGTGAAGGCTTCAAACTTGGTGTCGCACTGGCCGCGGAGACCAAAGGCCTTGATCAGGCTGCGGCGGAAGCGCTTGTATCGGCAGCGCATCAGATTTGCCCCTATTCCAATGCGATCAAAGGCAATATCGAGGTGGCGCTTTCGACCGTGGCGCTTCCGGCAAAGGCAGCATGACGACGAAGACCGAAACCAGGGCCAGCGAAGTCCCGGCGGACACCGCCGGGAGGATCGCCGTTCCGCGCCTCGACCAGCAGCTCTGCTTCGCGCTCTATTCGGCGAGCGGGCTGATGACCAAGCTCTATCGGCCGCTGCTTGACCCGCTCGGCCTGACCTATCCGCAATATCTGGCGATGCTGGCGCTGTGGCAGCGTGCGCCGAGCACGGTCGGCGAACTCGGCGAGGCGCTGGGGCTGGATTCGGCGACATTGACGCCTCTGCTCAAGCGGATGGAAGCGGCTGGTCTCGTCACCCGCCGTCGCGATCCAGCCGACGAGCGCCGCGTGCTGGTCGAACCGACTGCCAAGGGCCAGGCGCTGCGCGCCCGCATCAAGGACGTATCCGCAGGCCTTGCCTGCGCCATGCCGCTGGAAGTCGAGGAGCTGAAGTCGCTGCACCGGACCTTGACCGGATTTGTCGCCAAGCTGCGTGAGGCTACGTCACCATCCTGATCCGTCATCTGACGGGTTCCCGTGTCCAGGAGGGGCCTGGTTTGCCGGCGGCGCAATCACGGAATAAATTCCGACCACGGGGCGTTCTAAAACCGCGTTGGTTGAAGGCATTGGAATCCGCTTTCACCGGACGCTGAGCACCGGACCGGCTTGCAAGCCGTCTGCGGACGGCTAAAGTCGCGCCTGGATTTTCATGCGAGCCCGGCTGCAAGCGGGCTTCTCATCCTGGAGCGTGTCATGACCAAATCGAAGCTGCTGCTGGCCGCCCTCGCGGCCTGTTTCCTCGCGCCCGTCGCTGCATGGGCGGCCGATGCGCTGCCCGATCTCGGCGGCAAGAAGGTCGTGGTGGTGACGGAAAACGCCTATCCGCCGTTGCAGTTCATCGACGCCAAGACCGGCAAGCAGATCGGCTGGGAGTATGACGCGATGGACGAAATCGCCAAGCGGCTGAACTTCAAGGTGGAGTACCAGAACACCTCCTGGGACGCGATGATCCAGGCGGTTTCCGACAACCAGTACAACATTGGCATGACCGGCATCACCATCAAGGACGACCGAAAGGAGAAGGTCGATTTCTCCGACCCCTATATGCGTTCGGAGCAGTTCATGCTGGTGCGCGCCGATGAAAGCCGCTTCACCGACGCCAAGACCTTCGCCGCCTTCAAGGACGGGTTGATCGGCGCGCAGGCCGGAACGACGCCGTTCTACACCGCCGTCTACAGCGTGCTCGACGGCAATGAGCAGAACCCGCGCATCAAGCAGTTCGAGACCTTCGGCGCTTCGGTGCAGGCACTGAAATCCGGCGACGTCGATGTCGTCCTGACCGACGGCACCGCCGGCAAAGGCTATGTCGATGCCTCCGGCGGCAAGCTCAAGCTGATCGGCGGCCCGCTCGGCACCGAGGATTTTGGCTTCATCTTCCCGAAGGGCTCGGACCTGGTGAAGCCGGTCAACGCGGCGATCGCGGCGCTGAAGGCCGACGGCACGATCGAGGCGCTCAACAAGAAGTGGTTTCTCGACTACAAGATGGGGCAGTGATGTCCGACTCCTTACCCTCCCCCTTGTGGGGAGGGTCGATCCGCGAAGCGGAGCGGGGTGGGGGTGCCAGCGCCGGCGCTTTGTCACCACCCCCACCCCGGCTCACCAGCTTTGCGATGCAAAGCTTGTTCGCCGACCCTCCCCACAAGGGGGAGGGTGAAGCGCCCTGATGGCCACGCCCCACGCCTCAACCCCAAAATCCGATTTCCCCTGGTGGCTTGCCGCCGCGATCGCGCTCGCCGTCGTCGCTGCGCTCTCCATTGCCGCCAGCGATCTCTACGCCCAGGTTTTTGCCACCGTCGCCAAAGGCATCGGCATCACCATTCTTGTCACCGTGGTCGCCTTCGCGCTGGCTTCCGCCGTCGGGCTCGGCATTGCGCTGATGGGGTTGTCGGGGTCGCGTTGGCTCAAGCAGATCGCTCGTTTCTATGTCGAGATCATCCGCGGCGTGCCGATCCTGGTGCTGTTGTTCTGGATCGCCTTCGCCGGCGCGCCGGCCTTCGTGGCTGCGTGGAATGCGCTGACCGCGCCGCTGCAAAACGCCGGCTATCTCGGCGAGCTTTTGGTGCGCGACGTGTCGCTGTTGTGGCGTGCGATCATGGCGCTGACCATCGGTTATTCCGCCTTCATCTCCGAGGTCTTCCGCGCCGGCATCCAGTCGGTCGAGAAAGGCCAGATCGAGGCTGCCAAGGCGCTCGGGCTGACGCGCACGCAGCGCTTCCGGCTGATCGTGTTCCCACAGGCGATCCGCACCATCCTGCCGCCGCTCGGCAATGACTTCGTTGCCATGGTCAAGGATTCCTCGCTGGTCTCGGTGCTCGGCGTCGCCGACATCACGCAGATGGGCAAGATCTACGCCGCCGGCTCGTTCCGCTTCTTCGAGACCTATTCGATCGTCGCCTATATCTATCTCATCCTCACCGTCAGCCTGTCGCTGGCGCTGCGGGGGCTGGAGCAACGACTGCGGCGGGCGCAGCAGGAATAGAAGTCCGACGCGGGCACGGCTACGATCGCGGAGGACAGGATTCCGGAGGATGCAGGCGATGACGATCGACAAGGCCAATGCGGCGCTGGGTACCGTCTATTCGGCCGATACGCCGGAAGGGCTGGCCAAGGCCTATGCAGACTGGGCCGCGACCTATGACGGCGAGACCGCTTCGCTCGGCTATCTGCTGCCGTTCCTGATCACCGCCTGGGTGGCGCGCCATGTGAAGGTGGGTGAAGGCCCGCTGCTCGACGCCGGCTGCGGCACCGGCCTGTCAGGCCCGTCATTGAAGGCGCTGGGTTATCACGACATTGCCGGCCTCGACCTCTCCGACGACATGCTGAAGATCGCCGGCAGCCGCAATGCCTATGGCGATCTGAAGCAGGCCATGCTCGGCGGGCCGCTACCCTGGCCGGACGGGCATTTCCGCGCCTTCTTCTCGACTGGCGTGTTCACCATCGGCCATGCGCCGGCGTCCGGCCTGCACGAGCTTGTCCGCATCACCAGGAAAGGCGGCCACGCCATCTTCACCGTGCGCGACCAGGTTTTCGAAAGCGGCGGCTTCCAGGACGTGTTCGACGGGCTGGAACGGGCCGGGAAATGGCAGCCGGTCGAGCAAAGCCCATGGTTCCGCTGCTATGCGATCGCCGAGCCGGATGCGTTGGTAAAGACTTTTGTGTTCGAGGTGCTTTGAGCGCCGCCCTCTTCGCCTTCTCTCACAAGGGGAGAAGCGAAAACACGCCGCAATTGCCGAAAACCGAAAACATTGGTATGAGCCACGCCATGGAAGAGCTTTTTGGCGATCCGGCCTATAAGGGTTTCGTGCTGCAGGACCGAAAACGCCTGCCGTCGCGTTTCTCTTCGCGCATTTCCGGCGCGCTCACCAGCCGACTTAGCTAAGCCGCTTTCGCCGGGCCGAAGGCTTCGGCGCGTCTGCCCTTCCCCTTTTTGCAAATCGACGGATTTACGCACATGAGCGCACCGCGCACCCTCTACGACAAGATTTTCGACGACCATGTCGTCGATCGCCAGGATGATGGCACCTGTCTGCTCTACATCGACCGCCATCTCGTCCATGAAGTGACCAGCCCGCAGGCCTTCGAAGGTCTGCGCATGACCGGCAGAAAAGTCCGGCATCCGGAAAAGACGCTGGCCGTGGTCGATCATAATGTCTCGACCTCGCCGGAGCGCAAATTCGGCATCAAGAACGAGGAAAGCCGCATCCAGGTCGAGGCGCTGGCCAGGAACGCTAGGGATTTCGGCGTCGAATATTACTCCGAAAACGATATCCGCCAGGGCATCGTCCACATCATCGGGCCGGAGCAGGGCTTCACGCTGCCCGGCATGACCATCGTCTGCGGCGACAGCCACACCTCGACGCATGGCGCCTTCGGCGCATTGGCACATGGCATCGGCACCTCCGAGGTCGAGCATGTGCTGGCGACCCAGACGCTGATCCAGCGCAAGGCCAAGAACATGCTGGTGCGTGTCGATGGCCAGTTACCGGAAGGCGTCACCGCCAAGGACATTATCCTCGCCATCATCGGCGAGATCGGCACCGCCGGCGGCACCGGCTATGTCATCGAATATGCCGGTGAGGCGATCCGCGCGCTGTCGATGGAAGGCCGCATGACGATCTGCAACATGTCGATCGAGGGCGGCGCGCGCGCCGGCCTGATCGCGGCCGACGAAACCACCTTCGCCTATGTCAAGGGCAAGCCGCGCGCGCCGAAGGGCGCGTCGTGGGACGCCGCGCTCGAATACTGGAAGACGCTGCAGTCCGACGAGGGCGCGCATTTCGACAAGGTGATCGTGCTCGACGCGGCCAAGCTGCCGCCGATCGTCTCCTGGGGTTCCTCGCCCGAGGACGTCGTTTCGGTGCAGGGCGTCGTTCCCAATCCGGAAGAGATCACGGACGAGAACAAGCGGACGTCAAAGATCCGCGCGCTCGACTATATGGGGCTGACGCCGGGCACGAAGATCACCGACATCACGCTCGACCGCGTCTTCATCGGCTCCTGCACCAATGGCCGCATCGAGGATCTGCGTGCGGTGGCCAAGGTGGTCGAAGGCAAGACGGTGAGTGCGCATGTCGATGCGATGATCGTGCCGGGCTCCGGTCTGGTCAAGGAACAGGCGGAGGCCGAGGGTCTCGACAAGATCTTCATTGCCGCCGGTTTCGACTGGCGCGAGCCGGGCTGCTCGATGTGCCTGGCCATGAACGACGACCGGCTGAAGCCGCATGAGCGCTGCGCCTCGACCTCGAACCGCAATTTCGAAGGCCGGCAGGGCTTCAAGGGCCGCACCCATCTGGTATCGCCGGCCATGGCGGCGGCGGCGGCGATCGCCGGCCATTTCGTCGACATCCGCGACTGGAAATAGCGCAGACTGGTTCAAGCCTGATCTGAGCGTATGCAAAACCCCGAACGGCAACACCGTTCGGGGTTTTGTTTAAAGCGCGCCGCTCTAAGACCCTTGGGGTATTATGCCCTAGCCGGCACGCCGGATGATTTCATGAAATTCCTCCCGGCTGCCGGGTTCGTCGGCCGCGACCACCAGCGCCAGTTCGCGCTCGTCGAAGATCTTGAACCACTCGTCCCATTCGACCAGCTCGTAGCCGCCTGCGTTGACCGGGCGTTCAGGCTGATCCTGGTCCTGATAGGCGTGCTGGCCGAAGACGAGCCTCAGCAACGGCTGCGTTCCGGTTTCGGGCGATACATCGACGATCGCCGGAAATCCGGCGCGCCCTGCGGCCCATGAGCGAATTGCTTCGTGATCGGTCAGCGTGATCGTGTCGGCCATGAACAACTTCTCCTTGATTGCTGTCAGGAAACGCCGGCCTCAGGTCCCGGTTCCGTGCACCAGCTTCATGAGTGGCGACTTGCATATTCGTCCCGGCTTAACCGCTTGTTGGGGCTTGCGCTCTAAGGTCTTCCCGGACGTCAAGCGGGAAGTCACCGTCCTTTGGACACCGGCCTGTTCATAGCGCTGCTCAATCCGACGATCGCGCTGGCGCTCGGCGCGGCGTTCCTCGTGCTATGGTTCTATCAGCGCCACCGGCCCTATCTGGCTGTGCTCGGCACGAGCTATTGCGTGTCCGCGCCCGGCTTCCTGCTGCAGTATTTCACGCTGCCCGGCGGCATGGTGCTGACCAAGCTGGTCTCCAACCTCTGCTTCACGCTCGCCGCCTGCTGCCTCGTCGGTGCGATCATCTCGCGCTACGGCAGGCGCGTGCCCTATATCGCGATCGGCATTCTGGCGGGTGGCGGGATGGTCGCATTCTGCTGGTTCCTGTTCGTCCAGCCGGACTTAACTTGGCGCATCCTGTCGATCAATTTCGGCTTTGGCGGCCTCAGCCTGCTGGTCGCCGCCGAGCTGCGCGCCGTGCGCAAGAACGGCCCGACGGAAAAAATCCTGTTCGTACTGTCGCTGCTGTCCGGGCTGAACTTCATCGGCCGCACGCTGCTCGTCGTCATCTCGCACGGGCCGTTCACCAGCTATGACGGGTTTTATGGCTCGTCCTACTGGACGACGGCGCTTTTGACGCACGCGTTGCTGTCGTTGCTGATCGCGCTCTGCCTGTTCTCGGCAGCTGCGCTCGACGTGATGAAGGCGCTGAAGACCGAGACGCACACCGATCCGCTGTCTGGCCTGCTCAACCGCAGGGGTTTCGAGGAGCGCGCCTTGCTGGTGCTGCAGCATTGCGCTGTTACCAAGGTGCCGGTCGCGCTGGTGCTGGCCGATCTCGATCACTTCAAGGCGCTCAACGACAAATACGGACATGCCGCGGGCGACCAGGTGATCGCCGACTTCGCCGCCAAGCTTCGCGCGGCCGCCGGCACGCGTGCGGTTGCCGGCCGCATCGGCGGCGAGGAGTTCGCCGTGCTTCTGTCGCTGAGCGATCTTGCCACGGCGCGGCTGTTTGCCGAAGCCGTGCGCACGCACTATTCGGCCGGCAGTGTCGACGGGTTGCCGCCGGGCACCAGGGTGACCGCGAGCTTCGGCGTCGCGGCGCGCACCGGCGACGAAGGGCTGGAGCCGCTGATGCGGCGCGCCGACGAAGCGCTCTACAAGGCCAAGAAGAACGGCCGCGACAGTGTGCGATTGTCCTATGAGCGGGCGGAAACGGTGTTCATCCCGGATACAGGCAGCGTCGGTTAGCGTCTCGCTTAAACGGCCTCTCGGCCGTGCCGGATCATCAGCGGCAAGGGCTGAGGTTGGGCATTTCGCCATCGGAGAGGCCGTACATATAGGAGCGGCCCTTCACGAACACCGGCGGCTGGTAGCAGCCACGCCTGGAGATGTGATCCGCCTCGTCTTCATAAAGGACTTCCGGTTCCGCTTCCGGCTGCCCGGCGCTGGTGTAGTCGGACAATTTCTTGGCCAGCCTGCCTTGGCCGACAATGATGCGCTTGTAGCCGGCGGCGCTGTCGATGACGAGATTGCCCAGGGAATCGGCATAGACGCGGTCATGATGGCGCGACCAGGCCATTGCCGGGGCGGCGAAGCCGAGACTGGCTGTCGCCAGCACAAGCGCCGCAAGGCGCGCTCTTCCTGAATTCGAAAGCATGGTGTCCTCTCTGCTGTGGACCCGATCGAATCGGAAATTAACCTTTTCTTAACCTTTGTTAAGAGGGCAGGCGCATCCGGCGGCGATCTCTCGCCAAACATGGTTAATATCCGACGGGATGGAAAACCCGGGCGTCATCATTCGGCCATGCTTGCCCGCACCATCGGCCGCGACGCACACAACTACGCTGACGTCGGGTGAGCTTGATCTTGGTGGAACATCGCGGCTAGTTAGCCGCGCAGGAGGACAGCATATGGCGTTACGCCGGACGTTTCGGGTGACGCTGTTGTCGATCCCTTTGCTGACTGCCGCAGCCTGCGTGCCGCAGAACGGCGCGCCGACGGCGGTGAATACCGTACCACCCACTGTCGCGCCCGCGCCGGCTCAGCAGTCCGCCGCACCTGTGGCGCCCCCGGCTTCCGCAACGGCTCCGACAGCACCTGCCGCACCTTCAGCCAAGATCGTCACCGATCTTACCGCGCCGCGGTCTGCTGTCGGCACGGCAACTTACAGATGCGGCAATGGCGGCATGATCACCATCCAGAACCTCGGCACGGCGTTGCGTGTTGTCAGGCCCGACGGCACGACCGAGGAGTTTGCCGCATCACCCGCCAACCAGTCCAGCCGCTACCAGGAAGCCGCGTCGCATGACGCAATCGTGATCGACGCGCGCGAGGCGCTGGTGATGAAGAGGGGCTCGACACCACAGACCTGCAAACGATAGCCTGGCGTCGATTGCAAAGGAAATGCCGCACTGCAGCGAACGGTGCGCCGGCTTTCGACGGCGGCCAAATCGATTGAAGCGAAACAGCAGCCTTTTGTCAGACTAAATGACGTTTTCAAAACGATTTTCCGGCTTTGACGCGGTGCAAAAAGAGCATTAGAAACCGGCTGTCTGAAGTCATATATCGAGGCGGTGAGTGCCGCTTTCCACCGCGGCTCCGGACATCGAACTGGGGCAGCCATGAGCAAATCACCAGCCACCCGAACCGCCAGACGTGAACGGCCGCTCTCGCCGCACCTGACGATTTACCGCCCACCGATCACCATGACGATGTCGATCATTCACCGCATCACTGGCGGGGCGCTGTATTTCGGCACGCTGCTGGTCGCCGCGTGGCTGATGGCGGCGGCGAGTTCGCAAGGCGCTTTCGATTGGATCAACTGGGCCTTCGGCACCTGGCTCGGCCGGCTCATCCTGTTCGGCTACACCTGGGCGCTGATGCACCACATGCTGGGCGGCGTGCGCCACCTCGTCTGGGACACCGGCGCCGGGCTGGAGAAACACACGGCATCGAAGATCGCCTGGGCGACCCTCGCCGGTTCCATCCTGCTCACGCTGCTGATCTGGGTCGCCGGCTACATGGCGCGGGGAACCTTGTGATGAGCGGCACGAACAACAACGATATGCGCACGCCGCTGGCCAAGGTCCGCGGTCTGGGCTCGGCCCGCGAAGGCACCGGGCATTTCTGGCGACAGCGGCTGACGGCCTTTGCCAACATCCCGCTGATACTGTTCTTCGTCGGGTTCCTGATCGCGCTCAATGGCGCCGGCTTCGCCGAGGTGCGGGCGGCGCTCGCCAGTCCGTTCGTGGCGCTGGTGTTGGCGCTGGTGCTCGTTTCCGGTCTCACCCATATGCGTGTCGGCATGCAGGTCATTATCGAGGATTACGTGCATGCCGAAGGCATGAAGCTGGCGCTGATCGCACTCAGCACGTTTTTCACCATCGCGGTCGGCGTCGCCTCGATCTTCGCCCTGCTCAAACTGGCATTCGGAGGCTGATTTGGCCAAGGACGCGAAATCGGCCACCGGCTATACCTTTGTCGACCACAAGTTCGACGTGGTGGTCGTCGGCGCCGGCGGCGCCGGCCTGCGCGCCACGCTCGGCATGGCCGAGCAGGGCCTGCGCACGGCCTGCATCACCAAAGTGTTCCCGACCCGCTCGCACACGGTGGCGGCACAAGGCGGCATTGCCGCGTCGCTGTCCAACATGGGTCCGGACTCCTGGCAGTGGCACATGTACGACACCGTCAAGGGTTCGGACTGGCTGGGCGACGTCGACGCCATGGAATATCTGGTGCGCGAGGCACCGGCGGCGGTCTACGAGCTCGAGCATTACGGCGTGCCGTTCTCGCGCACCGAAGAGGGCAAGATCTACCAGCGGCCGTTCGGCGGACACATGATGAATTATGGCGACGGCCCGCCGGTGCAGCGCACCTGTGCTGCCGCCGACCGCACCGGTCACGCCATCCTGCACACGCTCTACGGCCAGTCGCTGAAGAACAATGCACAGTTCTTCATCGAGTATTTTGCGCTCGACCTGATCATGGAACCGGACGGCACCTGCACCGGCGTCGTCGCCTGGAACCTCGACGACGGCACTATCCATCGCTTCTCCGCCAAGATGGTGGTGCTGGCGACCGGCGGATATGGCCGCGCCTATTTCTCGGCGACGTCGGCGCACACCTGTACAGGCGACGGCGGCGGCATGGCGGCACGGGCCGGCTTCCCGTTGCAGGATATGGAGTTCGTGCAGTTTCATCCGACCGGCATCTACGGCGCCGGCTGCCTGATCACCGAAGGCGCGCGCGGCGAGGGCGGCTATCTCGTCAATTCCGAGGGCGAGCGCTTCATGGAGCGCTACGCGCCGTCGGCCAAGGACCTGGCCTCGCGCGACGTCGTCTCGCGTTGCATGACGCTGGAGATCCGCGAAGGCCGCGGGGTCGGCAAGAACAAGGACCATATCTTCCTGCATCTCGACCATCTCGATCCGGCCGTGCTGCATGAGCGGCTGCCGGGCATTTCGGAATCGGCCAGGATTTTCGCCGGCGTCGACCTGACCAAGGAGCCGATCCCCGTGCTGCCGACGGTGCACTACAATATGGGCGGCGTGCCGACCAATTACTGGGGCGAGGTGCTGAACCCGACTGTCGAGAATCCTGACCGGGTGTCACCCGGGCTGATGGCGGTCGGCGAGGCCGGCTGTGCCTCCGTGCACGGCGCCAACCGGCTGGGCTCGAACTCGCTGATCGATCTGGTGGTGTTCGGCCGCGCCGCCGCAATCCGCGCCGGCCAGGTCATCGACCGCAATTCGGCGATCCCTTCGCCCAACGAAGCCTCGGTCGAAAACATCATGGACCGCTTCGACCGGCTGCGCCACGCCAATGGCTCGACGCCAACCGCCGTTCTGCGTGAGAAAATGCAGAAGGCGATGCAGGAAGACGCCGCCGTGTTCCGCACACAGGAGTCGCTCGAAAACGGCTGCAAGCGCATTTCGCAGATATGGACCGAGCTCAAGGACCTGAAAGTCTCCGACCGCTCGATGATCTGGAATTCCGACCTGGTCGAGACGCTGGAGCTGGAAAATCTGATGGCCAACGCCATCACCACGGTCTACGGCGCCGAGGCGCGCAAGGAGAGCCGCGGCGCGCATGCGCGCGAAGATTTTTCGGCCCGAGACGACATTATCTGGCGCAAGCATACGCTGGCCCGGCTAAGCGAGGACGGCCAGGTGAGCCTCAGCTATCGTCCCGTGCACACCGAGCCGCTGGTGGCGGAAAAGGACGGCGGCATCAGTCTTGCCAAGATCGCGCCGAAGGCCAGGGTATACTGACCATGGTGCCGAAGCCCGTCATCCGAAAGGATCTGAGGTAATGGTCGAACTCACGCTTCCCAAGAACTCCAAGGTGCAGCCGGGCAAGACCTGGCCGAAGCCGGAGGGCGCCACCAACCTGCGGGAATACCGCATCTACCGCTGGTCGCCCGACGATGACGAGAACCCGCGCATCGACACCTATTTCGTCGACATGGACGATTGCGGGCCGATGGTGCTCGACGCGCTGCTCTGGATCAAGAACAAGATCGATCCGACGCTTGCCTTGCGCCGCTCATGCCGCGAAGGCATTTGCGGCTCCTGCGCCATGAACATCGATGGCTCCAACACGCTGGCCTGCACCAAGGGCTGCGACGACATTTCCGGCGCCGTCAAGGTCTACCCGCTGCCGCATATGCAGGTGGTCAAGGATCTGGTGCCCGACCTCACCAATTTCTACGCCCAGCACGCCTCGATCCAGCCATGGCTGAAGACAGTGTCGCCAGAGCCGGCCAAGGAATGGCTGCAGAGCCATGAGGATCGCGAAAAGCTCGACGGGCTCTACGAGTGCATCCTGTGCGCCTGCTGCTCGACCTCGTGCCCGAGCTATTGGTGGAACGGCGACCGCTATCTCGGCCCGGCGACGTTGCTGCAGGCCTATCGCTGGCTGATCGACAGCCGCGACGAAGCCACGGGCGAACGGCTCGACGATCTCGAAGACCCGTTCCGGCTCTACCGCTGCCACACCATCATGAACTGCGCCCAGACCTGCCCGAAGGGGCTCAACCCGGCCAAGGCGATTGCCGAGATCAAGAAGATGATGGTGGAGCGGCGGGTTTAGTTGAGGCGAGTTCGCTCGCGGCAATCTCGAACGCGGCGATCCTTCGCGCGCCCCTCTGTCCTGCCGGACATCTCCCCCACGGGTGGGGAGATATCCGGTAGGACAGAGAGGTGGGCGCTGTCTCGCCGGCGCTAGAAAGGATACTCAACCCAATGAGCGAAGAGCTTCCAATCCTTAATCCGATCGAAGTCCGTGTGCTCGGCTGCCTGATCGAGAAGAAGGAGCTGACGCCGGATGTCTATCCGCTGACGCTGAATGCAGCACTTGCAGCCGCCAACCAGAAGACGGCGCGCGAGCCTGTGATGGCGCTCGAGCCGACAGAGGTGCATCGGACGCTGAAGCTGCTCGAGCAGAAGGGGCTGGTGCGTCAGATGTTCGGCTCGCGCGTCGAGCGCTATGAGCATCAGATGGCGCAGCGCTTCTCGCTGACGAGGCCGCAGACTGCGGTGATCGGCCTGCTTTTGCTGCGCGGGCCGCAGACGGCGCATGAGTTGCTGGCGCGAGCTGAGCGCATGGCGCGGTTTTCGTCGATCGAAGACCTGCGCGCTGAACTCGACATGCTGATCGGCCGCCGACCGCCGCTGATCCAGGAAATACCGCGCGGGCCAGGCCAGCGCGAGGACCGCTACGTGCATCTGCTCGCAGGACCGGTGGACGTCGCGGCGTTATCGGTGCAGCGGAGCGCGCCGGCCTTGCCTGCTTCCGACCTGGAAGCGAGATTGGAGGCTCTGGAGCAGGAAGTCGCAGCCCTTCGCGCCCGGCTTGATGCGCTGGGCGCCTAATAGTTATCCGAGACGTTGGTGGGACAGCACCCCCCTCTGGCCTGCCGGCCATCTCCCCCTCAAGTGGGGAGATCAGATGTCACGCCGGCCTTCGCCAATCACGAACGTCGAAAGAAAGTGCCAGCTACCGAGCTTCCAATCTCCCCGGGAGATGCCCGGCAGGGCAGAGGGGGGCGCGAAGAATCGCTACCCCGGGCAAAATCGGCGGATCACCCCAGCTTCGCGTCGAGCGACACTGCGATGGCCCCCAGTGCCTTCGAAACCGGGCACTCCGCCTTGGCCTTCTCGGCCAGTTCCTTGAACTTCGCCGCATCAATGCCCGGCACCTTGCCGATCAGGGTGATGGCGCTGCCGGTGATGCCGGTGCCGGGCACCAGCGTCACCACCGCCTTGGCGTCGAGCTCGGTGGCGGGCGTGCCGTTCTCGGCCAGGAAATGCGACAGCTGCATGGCGTAGCAGCCGGCGTGTGCCGCCGCGATCAACTCTTCGGGATTGGTGCCGGATTTGCCGCTCTCGTCCTCGAAGCGAGCCTTGAACGAATAGGGCGTGCCCTTCAAGGTGCCGCTCTGGCTGTCGAGCGTGCCCGTGCCCTCCTTCAGATTGCCTTTCCAGACGGCGTTTGCGGTACGGTCCATAGAATTCTCCTTGATTACAGCGACAGCGCCGGCCACGCGGCGTTCCCTCCAACTATAGCGCGGCGGCAGGGGAAGACCACCGCGCTGTTTCGGCCGGATGCGACGCCGGCGTGCCCTGCAAATTTTTCTGAAAAAATGTGCGTGCAAAAATGTCGACTTGCATCGGCGCCGGCCGTCCTGCGAGCGTCCACGGATTCTCGTGGCGGATGGAGATCCAAGATGAACAATCTGTTTTCTGCCCATTGGAACGACGCCGACAAAAGCGCGCGTCTACACGAGATCGAGTGCTCGCGACCTTCCGGCTTCGGCCGGCTGCTTGCTGCGGTCGCCGTGATCGGCATTGCGGTCTGCGTGCTCGACCACGCTGCTGCCGGCAAGGATGCCGCCGGCGCCGTGATCACCTATGGTTCGTCACAGCAAGGGAGCTGGAAATGAAATATGTCTGTCTGGTCTACGGCGAGGAAAAGGACCTCCATGCCATGACGCCTGAGCGTCTGGCCAAGCTCGACGCCGATTCGATGGCCTATGACCGGTCATTGGACCAGCAAGGCAAGCTGATCATCGCGCAGGCGCTGCAATCGGTGAAGACGTCGAAGACGGTGCGGCGGCGCCAAGGCAAGCGGCTGATCACTGACGGTCCGTTTGCCGAAACCAAGGAGCAGTTGCTTGGTTTCGTCATGATCGAAGCCGACACTCTCGACAAGGCGCTGGAGATCGCCGGCAAAATTCCGCTGGCTGAAATCGGCACCGTCGAAGTCAGGGCGATCTACGACGTGCCGGGGTCATAGGCGGCGGCGACGTCATGCAGGCCGGCGGATCATATCCGCCGCCTTCTCGGCGATCATCACCACTGGCGAGGCGGTGTTGCCGGAGACGATGCGCGGCATGATCGACGCGTCGATGATCCGCAGCCCCTCGATACCGGTCACGCGCAGGTCCGGGCTGACGACGGCGCGGTCATCGATGCCCATCCGGCAGGTGCCGACCGGGTGGAAGATGGTCGTGGCGATCGAGCCGATCTGGTGCAGCAGGTCCTCGTCCGACTGGTGGGCGAGACCAGGCAGGATTTCTTCCGGATGGAAGCCGGCAAGAGCCTTGGCGGTCATGATGCTGCGCGCCTGGCGCACCGAACGCAGCGCGATCTCGCGGTCGCGCGCCGTAGAGAGGTAGTTCAGCCGGATCTCCGGCTGCACGGCCAGCTCGCGCGTCGTAGCGTGCACCGAGCCGACGCTCTCGGGCCGCAGATTGCAGACCGACATGGTGATTGCCGGGAACGGGTGCAGCGGGTCGCCCAGCCGGTCGGTAGACAAGGGCTGGACGTGGTACTCCAGGTCCGGCGTCGCCATCGACGGATCGGATTTCGAGAACATGCCGAACTGGCTCGGCGCCATCGACATCGGTCCCGAGCGGCCAAAGGCATATTGCAGCGCGATCTTCGCCTTGCCGCTCAGGCTGTTGGCTAGCGTGTTGAGCGTCAGCGCCGACGACACTTTGTAGACAGTGCGGATCTGCAGATGGTCCTGAAGGTTCTCGCCGACATCGGGGCTGGCGTGAACCACATCGATGCCGAGCGCGGCGAGGCGATCCGGCTCGCCGACCCCGGAAAGCTCCAGCAGTTTCGGCGTGTTGATCGAGCCGGCGGTCAGCAGCACCTCGCTCCTGGCCTTTGCCTCGATGGTTTGGCCGCCGACGCGATAACAAACGCCGATAGCACGCTTGCCCTCGAACAACACCGTCTCGACATGCGCGTTGACGACCAGCCTGAGGTTCGGCCGTCGCAGCGCCGGGCGCAAGAATGCCTTGGCTGTGTTCCAGCGCACGCCCTTGCTCTGGTTGACTTCGAAGAAGCCGGACCCCTCATTGTCGCCGTCGTTAAAATCCTCGCGCGGCATGATGCCGAATTCCTTGGCCGCCTCCTGCACGGTGTTCAGGATCGGCCACGACAGGCGTTGCCGCGCCACTTTCCATTCGCCGCGGGAGCCATGCAGCTCGGTCTTGCCGCCATGATGGTCCTCGGATTTGAGGAAGTAGGGCAGCACATCGTCCCAGCCCCAGCCGACATTGCCCATCTGCCGCCAGCCATCGTAGTCCGCCGCCTGGCCGCGCATGTAGATCATGCCGTTGACCGAGGTGCAGCCGCCCAGCACCTTGCCGCGGGGATAGACCAGCGAGCGGCCGTTCAGGCCGGCTTCGGGGGCAGTCTTCATCATCCAGTCGGTGCGCGGATTGCCGATGCAATAGAGATAGCCGACCGGGATATGCACCCAGTGATAATTGTCGCTGCCGCCGGCCTCAAGCAGCAGCACGCGCGTCGCCGGGTTTTCGCTCAGCCGATTGGCCAGCACGCAGCCCGCCGTGCCTGCGCCGACGATGATGTAGTCGTAGTCGCCATCGAGCCGTTGGGTCATTGCGGTGGTTTACTCGGCGGTGTTCTACTCGGTTCTGCCGCCTGTTCGGCCCAGAACGATCGCAGCGTATCGGCAAGGCCGCAATAGGCGCGATAACGCCTGTTGTAATGGTCCTGCATGGCCGGGTTCGGACGGTAGGCGGCGCTTGACCGGGTCATGGCGTCAACGCCGGCCTCGTAGTCGGCGAACAGGCCGGCCGCGACCCCGGCGCCGATTGCCGCGCCAAGCGCGCCGGTCTCGCGCGCCTCAGGCACGGTGATCGGCACCCCAAGCCCGTCGGCGAAGATTTGCAGCCAGTGCTCGCTGCGCGAGCCGCCGCCGGACAGGACCGCCTTGTCGAAGCTGACACCGGCGTCCTTCAGGACATTGATGTGGCGCCTATGCTCGAACATCACGCCCTCGAACAGCGCGCGCAGCATATGGCCTTCCTTGTGCCAGCCGGCAAGGCCGTAGAAGCCGGCGCGGTATTCCGCCCCTTGCCCCGACCCGTAGAGAAACGGGTGGAACATCGGATCGTCCCAGGCTGGCGTCACCGCGCCGGCAGCCGCGTTGCAGTGGCCGAACGGATCGTCATGATGGGCACCGCGCTCGATGCGAAGTCAGCGTTATCGCTAAGCGGTTGCATCATTAGTGCCCGTGACGAGCGACCTGCACCCAGGACGCCCGATCTCGGCGTCTGGATGATTAGGGGGCCAGCTCTGTTTTCTCATCAGATACAATTCTTGCGTGTTGAAGCAACGCCGGAGTTCTCCTATCGTCGCCGCAATTTTCGGGGGAATTCGACATGCCTTTCCTGATTGCTATTCTCGGCGTGCTGGGAGCCGGGGCGTTCTGGTGGTATCGCATGAAGGCTATGAACGAAGCCGCGCGCGAGGTCGCCGACGTCGTCGGCCGCGTCCAGGGCAACATAAGGCGCAAGAAGCTGCGCAAGCAGGCGGCGCTGTCGCCGCTGACGGCGATCGACGATCCGGTGGTGGCGGCAGCAACGCTGATCATGGCAATTGCGGCGGAGCATGGTCCGATCCTGCCGAAGCGCGAAACGGTTATCCGCGAGGTGATCTCGCAGATTGCGGACAACCAGAAGAAGACCGATGAAGCCGTCGTCTACGCCAAATGGGCCGCGGCGCAGATCGACGACACGACGATCGTCATCGACAAGCTGGCGCCCTTCCTGCGCGAGCGCCTCGATCCCCACGAGCGCGAAGATCTGCTGCAGATGGTGGATCGTGTTGCCAAGAGCGGCGAGCAGAGTTTCAAGGTCGCCGACCAACGCATGCTGCGACTGCGGCAGAAGCTGGGGTTTGAGGTCAACTGAGAAACAGCCCGGGCGCATGTCATTCTGGATAGCGAGCGTGGCAGGATCGGCTGCCGCTTACCTTATCGGCTCTACGCCTGCCGGCTATCTGCGGGGAAACTGCTTAAGGGCATCGATATCCGGGAGCACGGCTCCAAGTCCACCGGTGCGACAAATGTATTGCGCACACTCGGGAAATGGCCAGCATTGGTGGTGCTTCTGGTGGACGTGCTGAAAGGGGCGGCAGCGGTCATCTTTGCCCGTTGGTTTTGTTTCTAGTCTTCCGCAACGCCGCCGTCGGCAATATCTGATATGCCCGTTTGGGCTCCTTGGGTTGTATGCCTGGCCGGACTCGCTGTTTTGCTTGGGCATAGCCGTTCGATCTGGCTGAATTTCACCGGCGGCAAATCGGCTGCGACGGGGTTGGGTGTTTTGTTGGCGATGTCCTGGCCTGTGGGTCTAGGCGCGGCGACGGCATTTGCCGTGGTGTTGGCAGTTTCCCGAATTGTGTCCCTGAGTTCGATGCTGGCGGCGCTCACCGCGATCGCCCTCGTCGGCGGCATGGAACAACCATTGCCCTACCGGTTGCTGGTCATCGCCGGCGGCATCTACGTGATCGTGCGCCACCGCGCCAACATTGCGCGGCTGATGTCAGGAGCCGAGCCGCGTCTATGACAAAGCGGCACTCATTCCCGGCCTAAATCGCCTCACCCTTGAGCAGCCGTGGTGTGCCGTTGGACAACCCCGACGCCTGGCGGATGAAGAACTCCTTCAGCCTGGGCATCCGTTCGACAAGGCCGAGGCCTATGTCGCGGAGCTGGCGCAGCGGGCCGATGTCGTTGGAAAACAGCCGGTTCAGCACATCTGTGGTGACGCCCATCTGCACCGTGTCGAAGCGGCGCCATTGCTGGTAGCGCTCGAGCACGTCGAGCGCGCCGATATCCTGTCCCAAGCGATCGGCCTCGACCACCACTTCAGCAAGGGCCGCCACATCCTTGAAGCCGAGATTGAGGCCCTGGCCGGCGATCGGGTGGATGCCGTGCGCGGCGTCGCCGGCAAGCGCGATGCGCGGGGCGACAAAGGCGCGCGCGATGGTCAGGCCGAGCGGCCAGGCGCGCGGCTTGTCGGTGACGCGGATTTCGCCGAGCTTCAGGCCGAAGCGCAATTCAAGCTCCTGCTCGAAGACGAGGTCGTCGCCCGAGACCAGCTTTTCGGCATCCTCGGAACGTTCGACCCAGACCAGCGACGAACGGTTGGTGCCGTCCTCGGTCGGCTTGAGCGGCAGCGTTGCAAACGGGCCGGCCGGCAGAAAATGCTCTTCGGCGCGGCCATTGTGCGGGCGCTCATGCGCCACCGTGCAGACGATGCCGGACTGGCCATATTCCCATTTCACCGTCTTGATGCCGGCCATGTCGCGCAATTTGGAATTGACGCCGTCGGCGGCGACCAGCAGCCGCGCCTCAATCGCCGCGCCGTCGGCCAGATGCACGGTGATGCCGGCGCCATTGCCGTCGAACGATGCGACCGCGACACCTTCGATGATGTCGATGCCGAGCTTTTGCGCGCGGCGGCGCAAGGCGCTGTTCAGGTCCTTGTTGGCGACCATGTGGGCGAACGGTTCGCCCGGCGCGACCTCGCCATCGAAGGTGAGAAACACCGGACGCACCGGATCGGCGGTGCGCGAATCGGTGACGATCATCTCGGTGATCGCCTGCGATTGCCCGACGATTTCCTGCCAGACGCCGAGCTGGTCGAGCATGCGGCAGGCGGCGGCGGCGATCGCCGAGGCGCGGCGGTCCTTCTGCCAGACGCCGGCGGGGGCAGCATCAACGACCGCCACGGCGAGGCCCGGCCGCGCCTGTTTCAGCGACACGGCGGCGGCGAGGCCGACATAGCCGGCGCCAGCGACCAGCACGTCGAGCGGGGTTTTTGCGTCCGGGTTGCGGTTCGCCATGTCAATTCCTTTCGAAGTCTCGACCATCCCCGCCCACTGGGGCATTCCGGCCTTGACTGCCCGCCATTCCTGTCGGAAACCGCCATAGCATCTTACGGCGAGGTCACGAAGCATGACGGCGGCCATGGACGAGCTTCTCAGCATTCTCGACCTCGAGCAGCTTGAACACAATCTGTACCGTGGTCGCAGCCCCAAGCTCGACTGGCAGCGCGTTTTCGGCGGCCAGACCATCGCCCAGGCGCTGGTCGCCGCGCAGCGCACCGTCGAGCCCGAGCGCCACGTGCATTCGCTGCACGGCTATTTCATGCGGCCCGGCGACACCAAGGTGCCGATCGTCTACGAGGTCGACCGCATCCGCGATGGCGGCTCCTTCACCACGCGGCGCGTGGTGGCGATCCAGCACGGCCAGGCGATCTTTTCGCTGGAAGCCTCGTTCCAGCAGGACGAGGTTGGCCTTGAGCATCAGCTGCCGATGCCGCGCGACGTGCCGCCGCCCGACAGCCTGTTGTCGCAGCGCGAATTGCTGGGCAAGTTCGGCGAGGCGGTGCCGGACGGCATCAAGCGCTACTGGGAGCGTGACCGGCCGATCGAGATGAAGCCGGTGATGCTGAAGCATTACACCAGCCGCGAAAAGCTGGAGCCGCAGCAGAACATCTGGATCCGCACCACCGGCCCGGTGCCGGCCGACCGCGGCATCCAGGCGGCGGTGCTTGCCTACCTCTCCGACATGACGCTGCTCGACACCTCGACCTTTGCGCACGGCCGCGCCATTTTCGACCGCGACATCCAGGCGGCGAGCCTCGACCATGCGATGTGGTTCCATCGCAGCCATCCGCTCGATGACTGGATCCTGTACACGCAGGACAGCCCGTCGACGCAGGGGTCGCGCGGCTTCACCCGCGGCTCGCTGTTTGCCCGCGACGGCACGCTGATCGCCTCGGTTGCCCAAGAAGGCCTGATCCGGCTGAAGCGGCCGCCTGCGGAATAGGCATTTTCGAAAAATTGCCTACTTTTTAATCAGTGACTGTCCGTTGACTGTGCGCACCGTGGCGCCGGGACTCGAGCGATCCGTTTGTTTACAATGAGTTAACACCCTGCTTCGGCAACTGGCACGGAGCTTGAATCCTGTTGGGCACTCTCCGGGCTTTTTGGGATCGGTGAAGGTGTGCAAACGCGGGGGACCGCAACAGCAAAGGGTGAAACCTTATGAAAATCGTGATGGCAATCATCAAGCCGTTCAAGCTCGACGAGGTGCGCGAAGCGCTCACCGCCGTCGGCATCCAGGGCCTGACCGTCACCGAAGTCAAAGGCTACGGGCGTCAGAAGGGACACACGGAAATCTATCGTGGGGCGGAATACGCGGTCAGTTTCCTGCCGAAAATCAAGATCGAAGTCGCGGTTAGCACAGACCTGGTCGACAAGGCCGTCGAAGCCATCACGGCGGCGGCCAAGACCGGCCAGATCGGCGACGGCAAGATCTTCGTCTTCGGCATCGATCAGGCGGTGCGCATCCGTACCGGCGAAACAGACACCGACGCACTTTGAGCGGCGAACACGTATTCCAATGGAGAGTTCAATGAATATACCTTCCACCTTGAAGTCAGTGGCGCGCTCCGCGCTGCTGGGCTCCTTAGCGCTCGGAGCATTGGGCACGGTTGCTGCCTTCGCGCAGGAGGCGGCTCCCGCCGTCGCGGCGGCAGCGCCAGCAGCGCCGGCTTTTACCGTCGACAAGGGCGACACCACGTGGATGATGATTTCCACCGTGCTGGTGCTGTTGATGACCATTCCCGGCCTTGCGCTTTTCTACGGCGGCCTGGTTCGTACCAAGAACATGCTGTCGGTGCTGATGCAGGTCTTCACCATCACCAGCGTGGTCATGATCATCTGGGTCTTCTACGGCTACAGCCTCGCCTTCACCCCGGGCAACGCCTTCGTCGGCGGCCTTTCGAAGATGTTTCTCTCCGGCGTCAACGTATCGACGCTTTCGGAAACCTTCAGCAAGGGCGTCGCCATTCCTGAACTGGTGTTCGTCGTCTTCCAGATGACCTTCGCCTGCATCACGCCCGCCCTGATCGTCGGCGCATTCGCCGAACGCGTCAAATTCTCCGCCTTGATCCTTTTCGTTATCCTATGGGTGACGTTAATCTACTTCCCGATCGCGCACATGGTCTGGTTCTGGGGCGGCCCGAGCGCCTATGCCGACCCGTCCGGCCTGATCTTCAGCTTCGGCGCCATCGACTTCGCCGGCGGCACGGTCGTTCACATCAATGCGGGCATTGCCGGTCTCGTCGGCGCGCTGATGATCGGCAAGCGCATCGGCTACAAGAAGGACATCATGGCGCCGCACTCGATGACGCTGACCATGGTCGGCGCTTCATTGCTGTGGGTCGGCTGGTTCGGCTTCAACGCCGGTTCGAACCTCGAAGCGAACGCCTATGCGGTGCTGGCGATGATCAACACCTTCGTCGCCACGGCGGCGGCGGCAGTGGCCTGGATCGTGCTTGAATCGCTGCTGCGCGGCAAAGCCTCCATGCTCGGCGCTGTTTCGGGCGCGGTCACCGGCCTCGTCGCGATTACGCCGGCTGCAGGTTTTGCCGGCCCGATGGGCGCTATCGTGCTTGGCATCGTCGCCACCTTCGTCTGCTACTTCTTCGTCTCGGTGGTGAAGAACACGTTCGACTATGATGACAGCCTCGATGTCTTCGGCGTCCACTGCGTCGGTGGCATCATCGGTGCGCTAGGCACTGGCATTCTGGTCAATCCCGCCCTCGGCGGCGCCGGCATCGTCGACTATTCGACGGCCGACTTCGCCGCCGGCTATGCCGGCACGGCCACGCAGCTCCTGGCGCAGGGCAAAGGCGTCCTGGTAACCCTGCTGTGGTCGGGCATCGGCAGCGCAATCCTCTACAAGGTCGTCGACTTGATCATCGGTCTGCGTCCGACAGCCGACGCCGAGCGCGAAGGCCTCGACCTGACTTCGCATGGCGAAGCGGCCTACCACTCGTAAGCCTTGCGGGGCGGCCTCGGCCGCCCGCATTCTCCCATCCCGTCGTGACGCTCCCGAAAGGAGTTCACGCTTTGAGGCCCGGGTCATTCCGGGCCTCTCTTTTTGGCAACCGTGCTGGCAGGCCTCGGTCCCTGCGCAATCACGTTCTAGTGATGGCCGCCGGCGGGGAGACGTCGACCGGATTGGTTCCGAACTGTTGAGACTGCCTACAGTGGAGTGAGCAAGATCGTGGCACCGGCTGCCGTATAGTTAATGCGGCCTTAACCTTCCCCCCGATAGTCTGACATCCGAATCTGCCGGAGTGCGTCATGCGCCCGGCCAGTCCATGACAGACGGGGAACGAAGCATGCGTTCAGGGGCTTCAGCACCGCTCGCGCTGACCGATACGGGGTACGGCATCCAGGCATTCGCGCGGCGCCAGGTCGGGCGGCTGGTCGGCGCCGGCCTGTTTGCGCTGGTCGCCTTTGGCGTCGCGGCGCTGGCGACCTGGAACGTCGCCGATCCCAGCTTCTCGCACGCCACCGACAACATCGTCACCAACGCCATGGGCTATGCGGGCGCGGTATTCTCCGACCTCGCCATGCAGTTCTTCGGCCTTGCCGCGGTCGCCGCCCTGGTGCCGGCGGTGATCTGGGGCTTTCTCCTGTTTTCGGCGCGCGGCGTCGACAGGCTGCCGAAGCGCGGCCTTGCCTGGTTCGGCTTCGCGCTGCTCGCGGCGGCGATGGCCGGCTGCGTGGTGCCGCCCAAGACGTGGCCGTTGCCGACCGGCCTCGGCGGCGTGTTCGGCGACATGGTGCTCAATATTCCGGGCCTGGTCATTGGCGGCTACCCGACCGGCATCGTTGCCAGCGTCATTGCCATGGTGCTCATTGCGCCGGCGCTGTGGCTGTTTGCCTATGGCTCGGCGCTGATTGCGCGCAAGAACGGCTTTGCCGTCATGGAGCGCACCGCGGAGCCCGATCCCCGAGAGGACGACCTGCTCTTCGACGAAGACGAGGACGAGGGCGACGAGGGGATACTGGCGCTCGGCGCCGTTACCCACTGGTGGCTGTCTTTCCGCGCCTGGATGCATCGCCGGGCTGTGCGCCGCCAGCAGGAGCGCGACGAGTTCAAGCCGGAGATGGAGCAGCGCTCCACCGCATGGCGCCGCGCCGCCGAACGGGTCGAATCGGCGGAATTCGCCGAAGCGCGGATGAGCCCGGATGGCCGCGCCCGCGTCGAGCCGGAATTCTTCGCCGCCATGGTCAATGACCGCAGCGTTTCCGTCGATCCGGACGATGACGACGTCCTCGATGCCGGTTTCGACAATGGCGACCAGGAGGTCGAACTCGACGACGGGCCGGTCCAGCGCCGTGCCGCGCCGAACGCCAAGGTGCAAAACTTCCGGTCAGATGCGGCGACCCGCGTCGCCGCACCTGCGCCGCGTCCCGCTCCCGGCGCGCGCGTCCAGCGCGAGGCGCAGACCTCGCTGATCGGCTCGGAAACATTCGAAATGCCGTCGCTGCATTTCCTGTCGGAGCCGAAGAACGTGGTGCGCGACGCCAGCCTGTCCAAGGACGCGCTGGAGCAGAATGCGCGCCTGCTCGAAGGCGTTCTGGAGGATTTCGGCGTCAAGGGCGAGATTATCGCGGTGCGGCCCGGCCCAGTCGTCACGCTCTATGAACTGGAACCGGCGCCCGGCATCAAATCGTCGCGCGTCATCGGCCTGTCCGACGACATCGCCCGCTCGATGAGCGCGATTGCCTGCCGCGTCGCCGTGGTGCCCGGCCGCAACGCCATCGGCATCGAATTGCCGAATGCCAAGCGCGAGACCGTCTATCTCCGGGAGATCCTGGCCAGCCGCGATTTCGAGACGACCAAGTCCAAGCTGGCGCTGGCGCTGGGCAAGACCATCAATGGCGAGGCGGTGATCGTCGACATCGCCAAGATGCCGCATGTGCTGGTCGCAGGCACCACCGGCTCCGGCAAGTCCGTCGCCATCAACACCATGATCCTGTCGCTGCTCTACAAGCTGACGCCGCAGGACTGCCGGCTGATCATGATCGACCCGAAGATGCTCGAACTTTCCGTCTATGACGGCATCCCGCACCTTCTGACGCCGGTGGTCACCGACCCGAAGAAGGCGGTGGTGGCGTTGAAATGGACCGTGCGCGAGATGGAGGACCGCTACCGCAAGATGTCCAAGGTCGGCGTGCGCAACATCGACGGCTTCAACGCGCGCGTGCAGTTGGCTGAAAAGAAGGGTGAAAAAATCTCGCGCACCGTGCAGACCGGCTTCGACCGCCAGACCGGCGAGGCGATCTACGAGACCGAGAACCTCGATCTCGAGCCGATGCCCTACATCGTCGTCATCATCGACGAAATGGCCGATTTGATGATGGTCGCCGGCAAGGACATCGAAGGCGCGGTGCAGCGCCTGGCACAAATGGCGCGCGCGGCCGGCATCCATGTCATCATGGCGACGCAGCGCCCGTCGGTCGACGTCATCACCGGCACCATCAAGGCCAATTTCCCGACCCGTATCTCCTTCCAGGTGACGTCGAAGATCGACAGCCGCACCATCCTGGGCGAGCAGGGCGCCGAGCAGCTGCTCGGCATGGGCGACATGCTGTACATGGCCGGCGGCGGCCGCATCCAGCGCGTGCACGGCCCGTTCGTCGCCGACGACGAGGTCGAGAAGATCGTCGCCCATCTGAAGCTGCAGGGCGTGCCCGAATATCTCGACGCCATCACCGAGGATGACGGCGAGGACGATGACGAGCCGTCGGGCAAGGGCGGCGCTGGCGGTGGTGGCAACAGCAATTTCGAGGATTCCGACGATCCCTACGACCAGGCGGTCTCGGTCGTGCTGCGCGACGGCAAGGCGTCGACCAGCTATATCCAGCGCCGGCTCGGCATCGGCTACAACCGCGCCGCCTCGATCATCGAGAAGATGGAGAAGGAAGGCATTGTCGGCCCGGCCAACCATGCCGGCAAACGCGAAATTCTGGTGCCGACCGAGGACGACAAGTTCTGATCAGCCGATACGGCCCGGCGGCAACCTTGAACCTTTTGGCGCGTTACAGCGACTGAGCGCTGTCCGGCCCGCCAAACTTAAGTCTAACTGGGGGTCCACGGACTGCAACGAGACACACACCACACGAGAGTGACCGGCATGAAAAACGATCTTTCCGCGATCAGCGATTTCGCTCCAAACCGTCGCCAGTTGCTTGGCCTTGGCCTGATGCTTGCCGGCGCCGCGGCCATCAACGTCGTGCCGGGGTTCCAGCTCTTGGCCTCGGCGCAGGCGGCGGTGCCGCCGACGGCGCAAAAGATCGCCGACCATTTCTCCTCGGTCAAATCGATGAGCGGCGAGTTCGTCCAGTTCGGCCCCAACAACCAGCAGACCGGCGGCAAGTTCTTCCTTGAGCGGCCAGGCAAGATTCGCTTCAACTATGACGGCAAGTCGAATTTCCGGGTGATTTCCGACGGCAAGTCGGTGGTCATCCTCAACAAGCGGCTGAAAACGTCCGATCTCTATCCGTTGTCGAAGACACCGCTGAAGCTGTTGCTCGACACCAAGATCGACCTCTCGGGCGGCCGCGTCAAATCGATCAAGGAAGAGAGCGACCTCACCACCATCCAGCTTGCCGACAAGTCGGTGTTCGGCAATTCGAAGATCACCATGATGTTCGATCCGAAATCCTATGATCTGCGCCAGTGGACCATCACCGACGCGCAGGGCAAGGACACCACGGTGATGATCTACAACACCAAGGAAGGCGTCAGCTTCCCTGCGGATACGTTCGCCATCGACTATACGGCGAACCGCGAGCTGAACACCAACCACCGCTAGATCCGGTGAGGCCGGCCTGCAAATGGCGATCTCCTGCGCTTCCGGTGCTCACGTGGTTTAAGTACGCTCCGCTCCGGTTCTCGGAGACCACCATTTTCGACTCGGCCTGACCTGAATCAGGGCCGCCGCCCGCAAAGGCTGGCTTGTGTTTGTGGCGCTCGGCTGGCAGTAGATCGGCGACCTTGTTCGGATCGCCGCATGCCCTTCTCCATCGCCACCTGGAACATCAATTCCGTGCGCCTGCGCATGCCGATCGTCGAGCGGCTGCTGACGGAGCAGGCGCCCGATGTGCTTTGCCTGCAGGAGACGAAGGTTCCCGACGAGCTGTTTCCGGAAAAGGCGTTCCGCAAGGCCGGCTACGAGCACATCGCATTCCATGGCCAGAAGGGCTATCACGGCGTTGCGACGGTGGCGCGGCGGCCGATCGAGATTGTCGAGAAACGGCGTTTCTGCGAGATCGATGACAGCCGGCATCTGTCGGTCAAGGTGCAGGCCGGCGGCAAGGCAATCCTGGTCCACAATTTCTACGTGCCGGCCGGCGGCGACGAGCCCGATCCGGAGATCAACCGCAAGTTCCGCCACAAGCTCGATTTCGTTGCCGAGATGAACGCCATCCACGCCGCGCATGACGAGGTGTCGGCTTCGATCCTGGTCGGCGACCTCAACATCGCGCCGCAGGAGCACGATGTCTGGTCGCACAAGCAATTGCTCAACGTCGTCAGCCACACGCCGGTCGAGACGCAAAATTTCGACGCGATGCGGATCGCCGGCGACTGGGTCGACCTGATGCGGCTCGACGTGCCGCCAGAGCAGAAGCTCTACACCTGGTGGAGCTATCGCGCGCGGGACTGGGAAGCCTCGAACCGCGGCCGCCGGCTCGACCATGTCTGGTCGTCACCGAACCTGGTGCCGAGCTTTGCCGGCTATGAGATCCTGCGAGAGGCGCGTGGCTGGGAGCGGCCCTCGGACCATGTGCCGGTGATTGCGCGGTTCGACCTGGATTAGGCGTGCCGATATTCAGGTGAGGCCGGCCTGCAATGGCCGATACCTGCGCTTCCGGTGCGTACTTTGAGTACGCTCCGCTCCGGTTCTCGGTATCAACCATTTTCGACTCGGCCTGACCTGAATCTCGACACACCCAAGCGTGAGCGCGGTCGCGGGGACCTACCCGCCAAACCTTGGGGCCAACTTCTCGATGCGGGCGATCATGGCCTGAAAATCATCGAGGATTCGCTGGTGCAGTTTCACCGCCACTTCGGGATATTCCTCCAGGATGCGGCGAAACATCTTGCGGCTCAACCTTATCACTTCCGAATCGGTCTCGGCCGAGGCGCTGGTCAGCCGTCTTGAGTCGGCGATCAGCGCCAGTTCGCTGAGGATCGTGCCGGGGCCGGCGGTGCCGATCGGGATGCGGTCGCCGTCATGCTCGCGGTAGAGCACGATGCGGCCACTGACCACGATATAGGCTGAGTCGGCTTCGTCATCCTCGCGGTACAGCTTGCGGTCGGCCTGCAGATGGGTGGCTTCGGCGCCGAAGGCGAGCAGGCGCAGCTGTTCCTGCGTGAAACCCTCAAAGAGCTTCACGGCGGACAGGATGCGGATGTCGTCATCCAGCGCCATCTCTAGCTGCGTCCCCGAACGGTCAGTCCAATCCCTCCCTTAGAGCGCCGCGTGTCCAATTGGAGGCGCAAAGGACGCTCTAACACTTCAATCTGCGAAGCGGGCCGATCCAGGCTCCCCCAGCCGGATCCTCCCCGAAACAGTCCCGCCCCGACCGCCTATTGAACAATGAAAAGTTTAAGGAACCAGCTTGTAGCCGCCGCTTTCTGTCACAAGAATTTCAGCATTGGAAGGATCGCGCTCGATCTTCTGGCGCAGCCGGTAGACGTGCGTTTCCAGCGTGTGCGTGGTGACGCCGGAATTGTAGCCCCACACTTCCTCAAGCAGGACGTCGCGCGTCACCACCTTCTGGTCGGCTCGATAGAGATATTTGATGATGGAGGCTTCCTTCTCGGTCAGCCGCACCTTGCCGCCGCGCTGGTCGATCAGAAGCTTCTGGCTGGGCTTGAACGTGTAGGGCCCGACCGAAAAGGTGGCGTCCTCGCTCTGCTCGTGCTGGCGCAGTTGTGCGCGTATGCGGGCGAGCAGCACGGCGAAGCGGAACGGCTTGGTGACATAGTCGTTGGCGCCGGCCTCGAGGCCCAGAATTGTGTCGGAATCGGTATCGTGGCCGGTCAGCATGATGATCGGCGCCTTGTAGCCGCCCTTGCGCAGGATCTTCACCGCCTCGCGGCCATCCATGTCGGGCAGCCCGACATCCATGATGAGCAGGTCGATGAGCCCGCCGCGCGCCGCGGCGACGCCTTTGGCGGCGGTCGCTTCCTGCAAGACGTCGAATTCTTCGTAAAGGGCCAGTTGCTCGACGAGGGTTCCGCGCAGGTCGTCATCGTCGTCAACGATCAGAATGGTACGTGATGTCATGGATCAATCCATTGTTTTGAAAAGAATTTTCAGTTGACCGCCCCCCATTTATGCGGAAGCTGACCGGCGCAACAGTCCGATCACAGTGATTTGTTCCGTGACACGATCATACAAGAAAAAACGCGATCGCAATGCAGCCGGCGCAATTTTGCCGAAAGGGCTGCGTGTGCTGGTGGTTCGGGCGAGGCCGGGCAACCCCAGCCAGGGGATATTGCAGGCCGGCAGCAAGGTGTTTGCCTGTGCGCTCGGACGCGGCGGCATCTCGGCCAATAAGCGCGAAGGCGACGGTGCGACGCCGCTTGGCGAGATGCGGATTTTGTCAGGATATTTTCGGGGCGATCATTTCGCGGCCGGCCGCAAAACCCGGCTGGCGATGGCGCCGATCGGCGCCGATCTCGGCTGGTGCGAGGTGCCGGACGACCGCAACTACAACCGGCCGGTGAAAATCCCTTATGGCGCCAGCCATGAGCGAATGCGGCGCGACGACCGCCTCTATGACGCCTGCCTGGTGCTCGACTGGAACATGGCGCCGCGCCGGCGCGGCCGCGGCAGCGCCATCTTCTTCCATCTGGCGCGCCCAGGCTTCACACCGACGCAAGGCTGCGTGGCGGTGACGGCGCGGACAATGGCGCGGCTGTTGCCGCTGGTGTCGGACCGGACGGTGGTGAGGGTGGTGAGGTAGGGAGTAGGGAGTAAGGGAGTAGGGAGTAGGGAGTAGGGAGTAGGGAGTAGGGAGTAGGGAGTAGGGAGTAGGGAGTAGGGAGTAGGGAGTAGGGAGTAGGGAGTAGGGAGTAGGCTGGTGTCGGCGCCGTTTCAATCCTTCACTACTCACTACTCACTACTCACCATTGCCTAACGCCTTCTCGGCTTCTGCCACCCAGTGTCCAGCAATCCAAGCCGGCCGAGTTCCCGGTCCACGGCCCGCGTCACGTCCTTGCGCTGCGCGCCGACATCGCGCAGCTGGCGATCCGACAGATCCTCCACGTCCTGGCGCGGCAGGTTGACGGCGACTTTCGCCTGGCGAAGCCAGTCCGTTACGGCATGGAACCAGTTCGAGCGAGCTGCTGGCGAGTTCAAAACGAAGATGGACATGATGCGCTCCGTGTTCCGCCGGATATCAAATCCGGCTTGATGGTGTTTCGATGGATGCATCATGCCGCATTGAAATCCATAAGAGAAACGAGTAGTTCTTTTCGGATCGTCAAGTTTTATTTGAGGATACGGTGATGTCCCGTCTGTTGCCCGGAACGCGCGCGCTGAGGACTCTGGAAGCCGCCGCCCGCCACCTCAATTTCACCCGCGCTGCCGACGAGCTCGGGCTGACGCCGGCGGCGGTCAGCCACCAGATCAAGGAAATCGAGGATCAGCTCGGGCTGGTGCTGTTCACGCGAACCAGTCGTACCATCCGGTTGACCGAGGCAGGTACGGTGCTGTTCGAGGCCTCGATCGATGCGCTCGACCTGCTCAACCGGGCGGTGTCGCGGGCGCGCAAGCTGACGCGCGGCACGGCATTGCTGAAGGTAACGCTCGACGCGCAGTTCGCGTCAAAATGGCTGATGCGGCGCGTCGATGATTTTCGCAAACTTCAGCCCAATATCGAACTGAGGTTCGACATCGGCTACGAAGTGCGCGATTTCGAACTCGACGATGTCGATGTCGGCATCCGGTTCGGGGTTGGCAAGTATCCGGGGCTTCGCGCCCATCGCCTGTTCGACAACATCCTCATTCCGGTGTGCAGCCCGAGCCTGCTGACCTCCGGCCCGCCGCTGCGCGAACCGCGCGACCTCTTCAACCACACGCTTGCCCATATCGAATGGTCGCGCCAAGGCGTGACATGGCCGAACTGGCGCATGTGGATGGCGGCGGCCGGTATCAACGATTTCGACGACAGCCGGACCATCGTGTTTGGAACCTCTACCGATGCCGTGCAGGCGGCGCTCGACGGCAATGCCGTGGCGCTCGCCGAGTTCGCCATGGTGGCAAACGACCTTTCCCAGGGAAGGCTGGTGCAGCCCTTTGAACTCGGTCTGCGCGTAGGGCCGGAGTTCGGCTACTTCCTGGTCTATCCCGAGAGCACTGCCAACGATCCGCGCATCATCGCTTTCCGTGAATGGATCCTCGACGAAGTCGCCAGGACGCAGACCTGACGACTTCTGCAGGCCTCAGCCGGCGACCGGCGTCCCGAACCAGCCGATCACCGCGCCGATGATCAACAGCACGCCGAGCCAGTGGCCGCCGTCGATGACGGTCAGGTCCCAGCCGAAATTCTCATAGCGATGGTTGGCCGTCAGCGTCGTGGCGACGAAACCCAGCCAGAGGACGAAGCCGAAGACCAGCCCTGCGACAAGGACCGGCTCGCCGCCGGTCATCGCGCCGACGACCAAGGCTAAGACCAGCGCCATGATTAGCTCGGCGATGAAGGAGATGATGAAGGGCAATATCGATTTCTTTGACGTTGACGGATCGATCCTGGCCGCCCTCATCCAAGGCTTGCTGAGGGCCGTGTACCAGACGGCGCCAAACAGCCACGCCGCGACGGCCGCGACAACCACCGCCAGCCAGTTCACCACTGAAAAATCCATAAAGTCCTCCCCTCAAGCATGCAGCCCAAAGCCTGACGGTTCTGGGATAACGACATGCGTATTCTTCAAATCAATGCGCGATGGAACGCCTGTTCGGCAATGCCGTCAAGCGAAGCGCCACACCGTGGTGCGCTTGACCAGGGCGTCCTCCAGCGCCCGCGTCACCGCCACTTCGTAGACGGCGAGCGGCTCCAGTCCCGCCTTCGGCATGTAGGAGCGGCCCGGATCGCCGACGAGGATGTCAGCGCCGCGCGCCTTCAGTGTCGAAAACCACGGCATCAGCGTGTCGGCGAAGGATTTGTCGTAGAAGACGTCGCCGGCCAGCACCACGTCCCAGCCGGCGTCGGTGCCGATGCAGTCCGTGCCGCAAAAGTCGATGGCAACGCCATTGGCCTCTGCGTTGAGGCGGACCGCCGTTTCGCAGAACGGGTCGATGTCGGCGGCGATCACGTGCGCCGCACCCGCCTTGGCGGCGGCGATGGCGACAAGGCCGGAGCCGGAGGCGAAGTCGAGCACGCGTTTGCCCCGCACATCCGACGGATTGTCCAGCACGTAACGGGCAAGGCCCTGACCGCCGGCCCAGGCAAAGGCCCAGAACGGCGGCGGCAGGCCGATTTCAATCAGCTCGTTCTCCGTGCGCTGCCAGAGGTCATGCGCTTCGTCGGCAAGATTGAGGACAATCTCCGGCACATGCGGCGGCGACATAAGCGCCGTGTTGTCGAGAATGAACTTTTTCGCGCTGTTCGGCGTGAGGACCGTCACGGAGCCGGCGTCAGGCCGCCCATGCGGCAGACTTCCTTCCATTCGGCCGGCGTCACCGGCTGTACGGAAAGCCGTCCAAGCCGCACCAGCGCCATCTCGGCAAGCTTCGGATTGGCCTTGACCTGCTCCAGCGTCGGCGGGTTCGGCACGTCCTTGAAGGCGCGGATGTCGACGCATTCCCAGCGCGGATCGTCGGTGGTGGTATCCTGATGGGCAAGCGCGCAGACCTCGGCAATGCCGACGACGTTCAGCCCCTCATTGGAGTGATAGAAGAAGCCTAGATCGCCGATCTGCATCGCCTTCATGTTGTTGCGCGCTGCATAGTTGCGCACGCCGTCCCACTGCGTGCCGGCCTTGCCCTTGGCCTTCAGCGCCTCGAAGGAGAAGACCGAAGGTTCGGATTTGAACAGCCAGTAGTTCATGTCTTTGCTCCAACTACTATTTTTGCGCAATTCCGGACGGAAAACCGTTACACACTTTTCCTGGGATCACCCTAGGCGCCGCCGGAACTAACTAGCCGCCGGCTTGTTGAAGGTCCAGTTCCACTGGCGGATTTCGACACTTTCGAACAGCCCGGCCTTGGCATAGGGGTCGGCAGCCGACAGCGCCTGCGCACCGGCGAGGTCGGGCGCTTCCACGACGACGAGGCTGCCATTGGGCTTGCCCTCGGCGTCCAGGAACGGGCCGGCAAAGGCCAGTTTGTTGTCGGCGTTCAGGCGTTCGAGAAAGGCGACGTGGACCGGCCGCGTATCGACCCGCACCTGCAGGCTGCCCGGCTTGTCCTTGCAAATCAACGCAAACAGCATGTTAAACTCCGGTTTGTTTGGGGATCAGAGGTCGGTTTCGGTTTTCAGGGGTCGCGTCATCAGCGCGGACACAGCCTGCCGAATGGTGATCGTGCCGTCCAGTATCGCCGACACCGCAGCGATGATCGGCGCGTCGATGTGGCGCTCGGTGGCGATGCGGGCGGCGATCGCCGCCGTCGGCACGCCTTCGGCGAGTGGCAGTCCCGACAAGGGCTTACCTTGCCCCAGCGCCAGCCCATAGGCGAAATTGCGCGACTGGGCGGAAGAGCAGGTGAGCAAAAGGTCGCCGAGGCCGGAAAGCCCCATCAGCGTCTCCGGCTTGGCGCCGAAGGACGCGCCGATGCGGCGCAGTTCGACGAAGCCGCGCGTCACCATGGCGGCCTGCGCGCTGGCGCCGAGCCCGGCGCCGGTGACGGCGCCAGCGGCAATGGCGAAGACATTCTTCAAAGCGCCGCCGATCTCGACGCCGATCAAATCGTCGCTGGAATAGCAGCGCAGATTCTGCGCCGAAAAGCGCGCGGCAAGCTCGGCCGCCAAGGCGTCGTCGGGGGCAGCAACCACGACAGCGGTCGGCAGACCCCTGGCCACATCGGCGGCAAAGCTCGGACCGGACAAGGCCGAAACCGGAGTTTCGGGCAGGATCTCACCAACGATCGCCGACAGCAGCGCGCCGGTGTCGCGCTCGATGCCCTTGGCGCAGAGAACGAGCGGGATGCCTTTCGGCATATGGGGCTTCGCCGTCGTCAGTATGGCGCGCAGCGCCTGCGCCGGCGCTACGGCCAGCGCGCAATCGGCATCAGTCAGGGCCGTGCCGATATCGCTGGTCGCCGCAATGCCTGCTTCAATGGCGATGCCGGGGAGATAACGCGGGTTCTCGCCGCGGCGGATCGCGGAAACCGTCTCTTCGTCGCGGGCGTAGAGCCGGACATCGTGACCGGCGCGCAGCATCGCCAGCGCCAGCGCCGTGCCCCAGGCGCCGCCGCCAAGCACGGCGACGCGCCAGCCGGTTCTGTCCCTGCCGCTTGTCTTGCTGGCGCTCATGCTTTCGCTCCGCGCCGGCCAGAGCCGACCATCGGGGCCGAAATGCTGTCCAGCGGCCAGCGCGAACGCGGCACGAAATCGAAGCCGTTCTCTTGCGACAGGCCTGCCCGCAACCGCTCGATGCCGGCCCAGGCGATCATCGCCGCATTGTCGGTGCACAGTTTGAGCGGCGGCGCGACAAAGACGAAGCCGGCCTCGGCGCACTGCTTCTGCAGCGTCTCCTTGATCGCTCTGTTGGCGGCGACGCCACCGGCAACGACCAGCGCCGGCTCGGCCTTGTCCGGGAATTCGTCGCGGAAGCGGGCCAGCGCGCGGGCCACGCGGTCGCCCAGCGCATCGGCTACCGCCGCCTGGAACGAGGCGCAGATGTCGGCGACATCCTGCTCACTCAGCGGCTGGATGGCGGTCGCCGCCTGGCGCACCGCGGTCTTGAGGCCGGAGAAGGAGAAATCGGGCTGCGCCGAGCCCTTCATCGGCCGCGGAAGGGCAAAGCGCGCCGCATCGCCCGACATTGCCGCCTTTTCGACGTTCGGGCCGCCGGGATAGGGCAGGCCGAGCATTTTGGCCGTCTTGTCGAAAGCTTCGCCGAGCGCGTCGTCGATGGTCGTCGCCCAGCGCTGGTAGTCGCCGACGCCGCGCACGGCGACGATCTGGGTGTGGCCGCCGGAAACCAGCAGCAGCAGATAGGGAAAGTCGAGCCCGTCGGTCAGCCTTGCGGTCAGTGCGTGGCCTTCCAGATGGTTGATGGCGATCAGCGGCTTGCCGGCGGCCGCTGCAATCGCCTTGGCCGTCATCAGGCCGACGATCAGCCCGCCGACCAGGCCGGGGCCGGCAGTAGCGGCAATGGCGTCGATGTCGGCCAGGGCTACGCCCGAATCCGCAAGAGCGGCCTCGACAATGCCGTCCAGCGCCTCGACATGGGCACGCGCGGCGATCTCCGGCACGACGCCGCCGAAGGCGGCGTGCTCCTCGATCTGGCTGAGCACGATGTTGGACGCAATCACCGGCACGGAATCGCCGTCCAGCGTCACCACGCTGGCGGCGGTCTCGTCGCAACTCGTCTCAATGCCCAGAACGCGGATCAATTCGTCGCTGTCTCCAGAGATTGTGTCGCCGGACTTTCCTAGTTAGTAGAGGCGGGCCTCGTTAGGGAGAGCGCCGGAAACGCAAAGCCAGCCGGGGGTTATCACGGACCGCGCGCCATGCAAACTTTGAAAATCGGAACACGCGGCAGCCCGCTGGCGCTCGCCCAGGCGCATGAAACGCAGGCGCGGCTGATGGCAGCGCACGGCATGCCGGCGGAAGCCTTCGAGGTCGTCATCATTTCGACCAGCGGCGACCGCATCCAGGACCGGCCGCTGTCGGAAGCCGGCGGCAAGGGCCTGTTCACCAAGGAGATCGAAGAGGCGCTGCTGGCCGGCACGATCGATATCGCCGTGCATTCCTCCAAGGACATGCCGACAGTGCTGCCGGACGGGCTGGAGCTGTCCGCCTTCCTGCCGCGCGAGGATGCGCGGGACGCCTTCATCGGCAAGGCGGTGAAGCGCATTATTGATTTGCCGCAAGGCGCCAAGGTCGGGTCGTCTTCGCTCAGGCGCCAGGCGCTGATCCGGCGCATGCGGCCGGACCTAGACGTGGTCATGTTCCGCGGCAATGTGCAGACCAGGCTGCGCAAGCTGGAGGAAGGCGTCGCCGAAGGCACGATCCTCGCTTTTGCCGGGCTGAAGCGGCTGGGGCTCGGCCAGGTCGTCACCGATCTGATGCCGCTCGATGCTTTTCCGCCGGCGCCGGGACAAGGCGCAATCGGCATCGAAACCCGCATCGGCGACAGCGAGGTCGAAAAGATGCTGGTGGCCATCCATGATGTGCCGACAGGCCAGGCGCTGGCCTGTGAGCGCGCCTTCCTGGCGGCGCTCGACGGCTCCTGCCGCACGCCGATCGCCGGCTATGCGACGATCTCGGGCGGCAGGCTGGTTTTCGCCGGGCTGATCATTTCGCCCGATGGCACGCAATCGCATGAGGTCAAGGCCGAAGGCTTGGCGCTGGATGCCGCTGACATCGGCACGGACGCGGCCAGGATGGTGCGGGTCAAAGCGGGCGAAACCTTCTTCGACGGCTGGGTCTGATATGCGTGTCCTGGTGACGCGGCCGCAACCCGGGGCGTCGCGAACCATGCGGCGGCTGCAGGAATTGGGATTTGAGCCGCTCCTTCTGCCGCTGACCGAAACGGTGACACTGCCGGTTGGCGCCGATGCTGCGAGCGACAATGCCGTGGCCGTCGCTGTGACCAGCGCCAATGCCGTGCGGCATGCGCCGAAAGAACTCATTCGTGCGCTCGCCGCCTTGCCTTGCCATGCCGTCGGACGCAGGACGGCTGAAGCGGCACGTTGGGCAGGGTTCTTGTCGGTCAGCGAAGGGGCGGGCGACGCCGAGCGGCTGGCCGAGGCGATTGCTGCCGGCCTTTCCGGCAAGGCGGTCGTCTATCTCACAGGGCGCGTGCGGTTTCCGGCCTTCGAGGCGCCGCTGCGAAAGGCCGGCGTCGAGGTCCGCACCGTCGAAACCTACGACACGATTTCGCTCGATTATTCCGATGATGAAATCCGTGCACGCCTGTCCCATCAGGCGGTCGACGCGATGCTGCTCTATTCAGCCAAGGCGGCGGCAGCGTTGCAGGCCTTGACCGACCGGGCGGGGCTGCGAGATCTCTTTGAAAACATGCAGGTTTTTGCGCTCTCCGAGCGCGTGGCAGCGGCGTTTGACAATGCCGCCGGCAAAAAAATACGCATTGCGCGGGAACCGCAGGAGGAGGCGCTGCTTGAGCTGTTGCACCGCGGCGACTGAGCCCCGTGTCATCACGCCGCCCCTTTTCACCTGATGATGATGTGCTAGACCATTTTTCAAACCATCACGCGCCGTCGGGCGCCCAGACGAAGCAGGATTGCGGAGCCCAGGCATGGTCAAGACGCCGAAGATGCGACATTCGAAAAGCCACCGCGAGCCGGTGACCATCGAACTCGAACCCGGCGCTGTCTCGCGCATTGCCGATGCGGATGCCGCCAAGACGGATGTCGCGAACTCGGACGACGTCGAGGCCCCGGCAGGGTCGGTTGCGGCTGAGGATGCGGCTGCCATGGCCAATGCGCAGCCGGAGACGCCTGACGAGCCCGTTCATGCCGATCAAGCCGATCTCGAGCCGTGGGAGCACTCCGACGCCGCGGCGCAGGCCGCTCCCGAAAGCGCCGATGCGAAGGCGTCCACCCAGGCGGAGCAGCCTTACCCCACCGCTTCGGATGCGCCACCGCGCGCCAGAACCTCCGACTACAGTTTCGAGGATGCCTCGCCCAAGCCGGGTGCACCCAAGGAAACCCCAAGGACAGCCGGGAACCAGCCCATGGCCGCGCAACCGAAGCGCACGAACGGCATTGCCGCCGGCATCATCGGCGGTGTCATCGCGCTGGCTGCCGCCGGGGGGCTGCAGTTTGCCGGCGTGCTTGGCGCTCCGGGCTCAGGGGCGGGCACGGTCTCGCTCGACGGCGTCAATGGCGAGATCGCTTCGCTGAAGCGCGAAATCGCCGACCTCAGGGAAGCCAGCGGCAATGGCGCCGCAACGGCCAAGGTCGACGGGCTGTCTTCGGCGCTGGATCAGGTCAAGGCCGATGTCGCATCGCTGAAATCGGCGGTCGAAAAGGGCGGCGCCGGCGACAATGCCGGGCTTGCAGCGCTTGGCGACAAGGTCAAGCAGATAGAGACGGCGGTCGCCGCCCTTGGCCAGGCCGGTGGTGCAGCGCCCGTCGATCTCGCGCCGCTCAATGAAAGACTGGCGGGCCTCGACGCACTGGTGAAATCGGCCGGTGAGGCAGCCAAGACGCAGGAAGGCAAGATCGCCGCGCTGGAGCAGTCGGTGACGCAGCTCGCCGGCAAGGTCGATGCGCAGGCCTCGCAGCCAAAGATCGCGATGGCCATCGCCGCTTCGGCCTTGAAGGCGGCGCTTGACCGCGGCGCGCCGTTCGCCGCCGAGTTGGAGACCTTCGCGGCGATCTCGCCCGATGCACCGCAGATTGCAGCGCTGCGCCCCTACGCTGAAAAGGGCGTCCCGACCCGCACCGAGATCGCCGGCGAGGCCGACGCCGCGGCCAATGCGATGGTCGCGGCGGCGACGCCGGTCGATGAAAATGCCGGCTTCTTCCAGAACCTTTTGTCGAGCGCCGAATCGCTGGTCAAGGTCCGGCCGATCGGCGCCGTCGAAGGCGCCGGCGCGCCGGAAACCGTGGCGCGCATCGAAGTGGCGGTCAATCAGGGCGACTACGCCAATGCGCTCAGCGAATACGCAACGCTGCCGGATGCGGTCAAGGCTGCCGGCGCCGACTTTGCCGGCAAACTGAAGGCGCGCATCGACGTCGAGACGCAGGTCGACGCGCTGATTGCAGGTGCGATGAAGGCATGAGGACGACACGATGATCCGCATTCTCATCTTTCTCGCCGCCGTCTTCGCCCTCGGTCTGGGCTTTGCCTGGCTGGCCGATCGTCCCGGCGAGATGGTCGTTACCTTCAACGGTTACCAATACCAGGTCAGCCTGATGGTGGCGGCGGTGGCGATCGTTGCCGTCGTCGCAGCGGTGATGATCGTCTGGTGGCTGATCAAGTCGCTGTGGAACAGCCCATACACGATCTCGCGCTATTTCCGCGTGCGCCGCCGCGACCGCGGCTACCAGGCGCTGTCGACCGGCATGATCGCAGCCGGCGCCGGCGACGGCGCGCTGGCCCGCAAGAAGTCCAAGGAAGCCGCCAAACTGATCCGCTCCGACCAGGAGCCGCTGATCCAGCTGCTCGAAGCGCAAGCCTCGCTGCTCGAAGGCGACCATGAGGGCGCGCGCGAAAAATTCGAGGCCATGCTCGACGACCCCGAAATGCGGCTGCTTGGCCTGCGCGGGCTCTATCTCGAAGCCGAACGGCTCGGCGACCGCAACGCGGCGCGTCACTATGCCGGCCGCGCCGCTTCCGTCGCGCCGCAACTGGCTTGGGCCGCCGAATCGACGCTGGAGGATCTGACCGGACGCGGCGACTGGGACGGCGCGCTGAAGCTGGTGGAGGCGCAGAAGTCGACCAGGCAGATCGAACGCGACGCCGCCAATCGCCGCCGCGCTGTGCTGTTGACCGCCAAGGCGCAGGCGCTGACCGACAGCGACCCCAATGCAGCCAAGGCAGCTGCTCTCGAGGCCAACAAGCTCGCGCCCGATTTCGCGCCGGCCGCGGTTGCAGCCGCCAATCTTCTGTTCAAACAGAACGATGTGCGCAAAGGCTCGAAGATCCTTGAGGCAGCCTGGAAGGCGGAGCCGCATCCCGAGATCGCCGAGCTCTACACCCATGCAAGGCCGGGAGATGCCGTGGTCGATCGTCTCAACCGGGCGAAGAAGCTGCAGGAGCTGAAGCGCAACAATGCCGAATCGTCGATGACGGTGGCGCGCGCCGCGCTCGATGCGCAGGATTTTTCCACCGCCCGCCGGGAGGCGGAAGCGGCGATCCGCATAGATCGCCGGGAAGGCGCTTACCTGCTGCTGGCCGATATCGAGGAGGCAGAGACCGGCGACCAGGGCAAGATCAGGCAATTGCTGTCCAAGGCGGTCAGGGCGCCGCGCGATCCGGCCTGGGTCGCCGACGGCGTCGTCTCCGAACGCTGGGCGCCGGTATCGCCGGTCAGCGGCAAGCTCGACGCTTTCGCCTGGCGCGCACCGATGGAGCGGCTGGGCCAGCTCATCGACAGCCATGAAGACGAAGCCGATGTGCCGGTGCTTGCGGCACCCGCCAAGCCGACAAAGGAAGCCGAAGTGATCGATCATCCCGCCGTTGCCAAGACGATCAGCGAGGCGCCGACCGAGCCGAAGCCCGCTGTGGGCGATGACCAGGTCACGCCGGTCACCGCCGCCGCTTTCGCCGCAATACCAAACGACGCCGAACCCGTCGAACCTGCCGAGGAACTGGCGCGGCTGCCCGACGACCCCGGCGTCGACCCCGATGACGAAGCGGAGAAGTCACCGCGCCGCTTCCGCCTGTTTTGATCCCTGAAGCATGATCCCAAAAAGTGGATACCGGTTTTTGGAAAAGATCATGCTCCAATAATGTGAAGTGAGCACCATGTTCGAACGCGTCCTGGCCTTTCTGAAAGACCTGCCCTCCGGGGCTGGGGCTCGCGCCAATGCGGACGATCCGCGCGTTGCGGCGTCGGCTTTGCTCTATCATGTGATGAATGCCGACGGCGTGCGCCAGGATGTCGAGTGGGAGCGGTTCAAGCAGGTGCTGGCGCAGAGCTATTCGATCAGCGGCGACGAGCTCGATGCACTGGCTGCCGCCGGCGAGCGCGCCGACAATGAGGCGATCGACCTCTATGCCTTCACCAGCGTCTTGAAGCGCCATCTCGACGCCGAGGCGCGCAAGGCTTTCATCGGCCTGATGTGGGAAATCGTCTATGCCGACGGCGAACTGCATGAACTGGAGGACAACACCGTCTGGCGCGTTGCCGAACTGATCGGCGTCGAGCGCCAGGATCGCGTCGAGGCGCGCCGCAAGGCGGCGGCCGCCGCGCCCGGCGCCAGCGGAACGTCGAGCGACGAATAGGATTCCGCCTTTCCATGCCGTCCAGACCGAGCTCGAAACCAAAAATCCTGATCGTGCTGCATCAGGAGACTTCGAGCCCCGGCCGGGTTGGCCACATGCTGCTCGAGGAAGGTTTCGACCTCGACATCCGCCCGGCCGCCTCTCGGCGACAGCCTGCCGGAGACGCTGGAGGGACACGCCGGCGCCGTGGTATTCGGCGGGCCGATGAGCGCCAATGACGAAGATGAGTTCGTCCGCCGCGAGACCAACTGGCTCAATGTTCCGCTAAAGGAGAACCGGCCCTTCCTCGGCATCTGCCTTGGCGCGCAGATGCTGGCCAATCATCTCGGCGGCAAGGTCGAGGGGCATGGCGAGGGGCTGGTCGAGATCGGCTGGTATCCGCTGAAGCCGACCGAGGCCGGCAAGAAACTGCTGCCTTGGCCCGACATCACCGCGAAGGCTTTTCGCTGCCCAGGGATGCGACGCTGCTGGCGACGGCGGAAACCTACCCCAACCAGGCTTTTCGCTATGGCGACAATGCCTGGGGCATCCAGTTCCATGGCGAACTGACCCGGTTGATGATGCAGCGCTGGGTGGTGCGCGGCGCGCACCGTTTCGAATTGCCCGGCGCGCAGCCCGGCCGCGACCATCTCGGCGGCCGGCTGATCTGGGATATGCACCTCAAGCGCTGGCTGAGCGAATTTTTGAGCCTGATCTTCGGCAAGCCTACTGAGGGATAGAGCAAAATCCAACTACTCTGAACGGCCGAGCTTGCCAAAGACGACTTACCTCTGGGAGGCGTGTACGATGGATCCGGGACCTTAGCCCGTTCCCGCAGATTTGGATTGCGCCCCAAACACTCCGATGGATCGAAAAACTCCGTGGCGCATTTAAGCTTCGGCTAATAACGGCCCCAGGAGAGAACCAATGAAGAAGACGCTGCTCATTTTAAGCCTACTCATTCCGCTCGCGGCATGCTCCCGCACCGAACAAGGCGCTGCCGTCGGTGGTTTGGGTGGCGCAGCTGTAGGCGCAGCAGTGGCCGGCGACCCGGTAAAAGGGGCGGTTGTTGGCGGGGCGGTCGGAGCGCTGGCCGGGGCGGTCATCGGGCACGCCAGCGAAGCCGGCCAGTGCAGATATCGCGGTCGGAACGGTCGAGTTTACGTTGCTCAGTGCCCGGACGGCTACTGATCTCAAAGGCGCGTGATCTCTTTCGATCACGCGCCTGCTCGGGGTAGGATAACTGAATGGCATATAACAGCAAAAGACTGCTGGCTTTCTGGTTAGCCGTTGTCAGCGCTGTCGCGATAAACGCCGAACTTTCGACCGCGGCCTTGGCCGCACCTGTAGAAGCGAAGACGATTGCCGATCACTTCTCATCGGGTAAAGTCCATGTCCGGGGACTTTGTCCAGTCGGGCCCAAGAGCGGAAAGGACCAAAGGGAAATTTTTCCTCCAGCGGCCGGGCAAGATCCGGTTCAACTATGCAGGCCAATCAGGGGTCAGCGTAATTGCAGATGGAAAATCCTTGGTGGTCTATAACAAGAAGCTCAAGACATCGCGGCTTATGCTCTCTCGAAGACGCCGCTCAAGCTGCTCCTCGACAATCAGGTCAACTTTTCCGGCAATCGCCTCAAAAGTATCAGGGACGATGGCGCCCAGGTGATCATCAGGCTGGCCGACAAGTCGGCCTTCGGCAATTCGAATGTCAATATGGTGTTTGACAGGGAATCGCTCGATCTACGCAGATGGACCCTGACTGACGAGAGGGGCCTTACCTCGACAGTCACCATATCCAACGTGAAGCAGGGCGTTCGCGCTCCTGCGGGCACCTTCACTATCGACTATGCCGCAAACCGTGAATTCAACACCAAAACGAAATAGTCGGCAGCGCCACGAACTGCCCGTGTAACACTACTCGGCGGCCGTCTCGGACGGCACCTCTGCCGGTGCCGAAGGCTCGGCCTCGGCATGCGGATTGCGCCGTGAAAACAGCGACCTGAGCGTGACGTAGAACACCGGCGTCAGGAACAGGCCGACGAAGGTGACGCCGAGCATGCCGGAGAACACCGCGGTGCCGAGCGACTGGCGCATTTCGGCGCCCGGGCCCGTCGCGATCATCAGCGGCACGACGCCGAGGATGAACGAGAAGGCGGTCATCAGGATCGGCCGCAGCCTGAGCCGGCAGGCTTCGACGGCAGCCTCGGCGGCCGACAGGCCGCGTTCCTGCGCCTGCCGCGCGAATTCGACGATGAGGATCGCGTTCTTGGCGGCAAGTCCGATCAGCACGATTAGGCCGATCTGCACGAGGATGTTGTTGTCCAGCCCTCGGAACGACACGCCGAGCAACGCCGCGAGCACGCCGAGCGGCACCACCAGCACGATGGCGAACGGCAGCACCCAGCTTTCATATTGCGCCGCCAGCGCCAGGAACACGAACAGCACCGACAGTCCGAAGATATAGACAGCGGCATTGCCGGTGTTACGCTCCTGATAGGCGAGTTCGGTCCATTCGTAGGAGGTACCGGCCGGCAACGTCTGTGCCGTGATCGCTTCCATCTTGGCAAGCGCATCGCCGGTGGAAACGCCGGGCGCGGCGTTGCCCTGCAGCGGCACCGAGACGTACATGTTGTAGCGCTGGACCAGCGCCGGGCCGGTGACGTCGCGGATCTCGATCAACGTGCCCAGCGGAACCAGCGCGCCGGTCGCCGAGCGCACCTTCAGTTTCAAGATGTCGGCGCGATCGAGGCGGAACGCCTGGTCGGCCTGCGCGCGCACCTGGTAGACGCGCCCGAAAGCGTTGAAGTCGTTGACGTAGGCGGTGCCCAGATTGATCGACAGCGTCTCGAAGATGTTGGGGATCGGCACGTTCAGGATGCGCGCCTTGTCGCGATCGATCGCCAGGAAGAATTGCGGGCTGGACGCGGAGAAGGTGGTGAACACGCCGGTCAGCCCCGCCGTCTTGTTGGCCTTGCCGGCAATTTCATAGGCAAGCGCCAGGATCTGCCGCATGTCGGCGCTGTTGCGCTCCTGGATCTGCAGCTTGAAGCCGCCGGCATTGCCGACGCCGCGGATCGGCGGCGGCGGCAGTGCGATAATGAAGGCTTCCTTGATGCTTTGCAGGCTGCCGAACAGATTGCCGATGACCTGGGTCGCCGATTGGCCGGCTTCCAGTCGCTCGTCAAACGGCTTGAACCTGGCGAAGATCACGCCCGCGTTGCTGGCATTGGTAAAGGTGGCGCCGGAGAAGCCGGCGAAGGCGACCGCGTAGTCGACGCCTGGCGTTTTCTGGATGATCTGCGACGCCTGCTGGATGACCGCATCGGTCCGCGATAGCGAGGCGCCGTCCGGCAACTGGACGACGACGATCGCATAGCCCTGGTCGAGCGACGGAATGAAACCGCGCGGCACCGTCTGCACCATATAGACCGTGGCGTAGATGAGGGCCGCGAAAACGGCCAGCGTGGCGGCGATCGCTATCCGCGAGCCGACCAGCACGCGCACGATGCTCGAATACCAATGGGCGACCTTGTCGAAGCCGCCATTGAAGCCGTCGGCGAGCGCCCGTCCGAACCGCGCCAGGAAAAAGCGCGGCGGCGCCGCAGCAGTGTGGTGCGGCTTGAACAGCAGCGCGGCCAAGGCCGGCGAGAGCGTCAGCGAATTGAATGCCGAGATCGCCGTCGACACCGCGATGGTGATCGCAAACTGCAGGTAGAACTGCCCGGAAATGCCGGGGATGAAGGCTGTCGGCACGAACACGGCTATCAGCACCAGCGAGATCGCGATGACCGCCGTTCCGACTTCGTCCATGGTCAGATGCGACGCCGGATTGGGCGCCAACCCCCTGGCGATATTGCGCTCGACGTTCTCGACCACGACGATCGCATCGTCGACGACGATGCCGATGGCCAGAACGAGGCCGAACAGCGTCAGCATGTTGAGCGAGAAGCCGGCCGCGTAAAGCACCGCCAGCGTGCCGATCAGCGACACCGGGATGGCCACGATCGGCACGATCGCCATGCGCCACGATTGCAGGAAGACGATGATGACGATGATGACCAGAACCATCGCCTCGAGGATCGTCTTGTAGACCTCCTGGATCGACTCGGCGACGAACTCGGTCGGATTGTAGACGATGTCGTAGCTCAATCCCTTCGGGAAGTCCTGGGAAAGCTCCTTCATCTTGTCCTGGATCTCCGCGGCTGCGGCGAGCGCATTGGTGCCTGGCCGCTGGAAGATGGCGAGCGCCACCGCCGGTTTGCCGTTGAGATAGGAGTTGGTGACGTAATCCTTGGCGCCGAGCTCGATGCGCGCCACGTCCTGCAGCTGGATCAGGCGGCCGTCTTCGGCCGATTTGACGATCACGTATCGGAAGTCGCGTGCGTCGTTGAAGCGGCCTTGCGTGGTGACCGTGTACTGGAACGCCGTGCCGGTATTGGTCGGCGGCGCGCCGATCGAGCCGCCCGACACCTGGACGTTCTGGTCGCGCAGCGCCTGCACCACATCGCCCGAGGTCATCCCCAGGGCGGACAGTTTTTCCGGATCGAGCCAGATGCGCAGCGAATATTCGCGTTCGCCAAAGATGATGAGGTCGCCGACGCCGTCCAACCTGAGCAGTATGTCGCGCACCCGCGAGCGGGCGTAGTTCGAGACGTAGAGCTGGTCGTAGGTATTGTCGGGCGACAGCATGTGCACGACCATCATCAGGTCGGGCGAGCTCTTGATGGTGGTGATGCCGAGGCGGCGGACTTCTTCGGGCAGGCGCGGCTCGGCGACCGACACGCGGTTCTGTACCAGCACCTGCGCCTGGTCGAGATCGGTGCCTAGCTTGAAGGTGATGGTCAGCGCCATCGCCCCGTCGCCCGACGAATAGGACGACATGTAAAGCATGCCCTCGACGCCGTTGATCTCCTGCTCGATCGGCGTTGCGACCGTCGCTGCGACCGTCTCGGCGTCGGCGCCCGGGTACTGGGCGCGAACGACGATGGTCGGCGGCGCGATCTCGGGATATTGCGCGATCGGCAGCTGGGTATAAGCAATCCCGCCGAGGATCAGGAGGACGATCGAAACCACCGATGCGAAGATCGGACGGTCGACGAAGAAATGGGCGAACCTCATTGCTGCAACCCGGCGGTCTCGACCTTGGGCGGCAACGTCACCATCTCGACTTTCACCTTGGTGCCGGGCCTGGCGTGCATCAGCCCGTTGACGATGATCGTCTCGTCGCCGGTCAGGCCCGCGCGGATCACCCGGTAGCCGTCGAGAAGCGGGCCGGTGCGCACGGGCTTCGCCGACACCATCCCGGCCTCATCCACCAGGTACACGATGCGGCGATCCTGATCGGCGCCGACCGCCTCGTCGGGCACCAGGACGCCGCTATGCGGCAGCGACCCCGGCACGTTGATGCGCCCGAACATGCCTGGCTGGAGAACGCCGTCGGCGTTGGCAAACCTTGCACGCACCCGCATGGTGCCGGTCGCGTTGTCGATCCGGTTCTCGGCAAAATCGAGCTTGCCCTTGAATACCGCCTCCGCGCGGTCGGCGACGCGAACCACCACCTCGAGCCCGCCGGCGCCTTCCTGCATGCTGCCGCCGCGCTCCTTCGCGTCGCGGGCGTAGCTGAAATACAGGCGCTCATCGACGTCGAAATAGAAGTCGATCGGATCGCGCGTGACGATAGTCGTCAGCAAGGTGGAATCCGGCTGCACGAGGTTGCCGACCGACACCAGCCGGCGGTCGATGCGGCCGGACAAGGGCGCCTTGATCTCGGTGAACTCCAGGTTCAGGTTGGCCGTCGTCAGCGCAGCCGTCGCGCCTTGCATCTGCGCCTGCGCCGAAAGGTATTCCCGCCGACGGTCGTCGACCGTCGCGGCCGAGATATTGCCGGTCTTGGCGAGTTCATCGGCGCGATCCAGCTGCATCTTGGAGAATTCGAGCAGGGACTTGGCGACGTCTACTTGCGACTTGGCGGCATCGTAGGCCGCCTGGTACGGACGCTGGTCGATGGTGAAGAGCAGGTCGCCCTTGTTGACCAGTGCGCCGTCCTGGAAGCTGATCTTGTCCAGATAGCCGCTGACGCGCGAACGGATGGCGACCTCGTCGACGGCTTCGAAGCGCCCGACGAACTCATCGTCTTCGACGATTTCACGCACCACCGGCTTGGCCGCCGTCACCACCGGCAGTTGCTGGTCCTGCGCAAACGCGTTGCTGCTGAAAGCCATGCCGAGCAGGAATGCCACTGGGACGGCGGAGCGGGCCAGCCAGCCGGCCGATCGGCTGGGTCGCCCGCTTGCGTCGCGATGCGATTGCCGATTCCCTGAAGTGTCCATTTGCGTCCCCGCTAGCTGGACCCGGAGGTCGGGTGGTTCTCTTCTATATTTAAGGTTTCTCGTCGAGACCAGAGCACTGCAGTATTGTGCATGGCAACATAATCATTTTCCATATGGACTGAAATGTCCACCCTGTGGCTGCCCCGCCATCTGGCTAGTTCGCCCAGAACCGGCCCATCCGCTTCCGGCCCATCTCAGCCGTCATCGGCGCAAGCTGATTTGGACCGAGCGCCGGATCCTGCGGCTTACTCGATCAGTTGCGGCTGTTGAGATGCCGCACCCTTCGCAGTTGCGGAAACAGCACCGCCCACAGTCCGGCGACGGCAATCGCACCGACGCCGCCGATCACCACCGCCGGCACGGTGCCGATCAGCGCCGCCATGGTGCCGGCGCGGAACTCGCCGACTTCGTTGGAGGCGCCGACGAAGACCTGGTTGACGGCGTTGACGCGGCCGCGCACCTCGTCGGGTGTCCACAGCTGGATCAGCGTCTCCCTGATATAGACGCTGAACATGTCGGTGGCGCCGAGGCCGGCAAGGGCCAGGATCGACAGCCAGGTGATGGTCGAGACGCCGAACAGCACGGTGAAGGCGCCGAACCCGGCGACGAAGCCGAGCATGATCTTGCCGGCACTGTCGCGCAGCGGATGCCCGGCAAGCCAGACCGCGACACAGATGGCGCCGATGCCGGGCGCCGAGCGCAGCAGGCCGAGGCCCCACGGGCCGAGTTCCAGAATATCGCGGGCATAGACCGGCAGCAGCGCCGAGGCACCGGACAGAAGCACGGCGAAGAGGTCGAGCGAGATGGCGCCAAGGACGATCTTCTCGCTCCAGATGTATCGGAAGCCGGCAAACAGCGTCTCCATCGTCGGCTTGTCGGTGGCGCTCTGCTGGGCCGGTTTCGGAATGGTGAAGATCAGCAGACCGGCCACCAGCATCAGCACGGAGGCAACGGCGTAAGCGGCTTCGGCCGAGACGCCATAGAGCAGGCCGCCGGCGACCGGGCCGACAATGGTCGCCGTTTGCCAGGCGGACGAGTTCCAGGCGATCGCATTGCCGAAATCTTCCGGCGGAACAAGGTTGGCGAACAGCGACGACGAGGCCGGCCCATAAAAAGCGCGCGCCAGGCCGAACATAGCCAGCACGATGAAGATCGGCAGCGGGCTGACGAGACCGCGCAGCGTGAAGTACAACAGGACAAGCGCACAACCTGCCTCGACTACCGTCGCCAGCGCCATGATCAGGCGGCGGCCGAAACGGTCGGCGACAACGCCGGTGACCAGCACCAGCAGCAGCGACGGCAGGAACTGGACGATGCCGACAATGCCGAGATCGAAGGGATCGCGCGTCAGATCATAGATCTGCCAGCCGACGGCGACGGACACGATCATGGTGGCGAAGGTGGTCAGGAAACGCGCCGCCCAATAGCTCAGGAAGGAGCGATGGCGGAAGGCGGCGTAACGCCGGTCAGGCGGTGTATGGGAATGGGATGTCATGGATACAGGCCCCGTTGCTTGCATTGGCCGGCGGGGCACTTCCCGGAAATGGGCGCTGTTCCGGCCAATGAAACTTATCAAAGTTCGGGGCGCGTATGCGTGAAAATCGGGCCTGGATCAAGCGGTTTTCCAGCCGCTCGCCCGATTGCACGCGGACGTTACTGCCTCAGCGCGGCGGTGATGGCGTCGAGGCCGCCCTGTAATTCCGCCTCTTTCGGCCAGCCGAAACCGACGCGGAAGAAGCGCTTGGGCATATCGAACCAGTGGCCGGGACCGACATAGGTGCCGTGGTTTTCCAAGAGATTGACGTAGAAACGGTCGAGGTCGAAGTCTGGACTGACATTGAGCCTTGGAAATCCGACGACGCCGCCTTGTGGCCGCACCCAGTCGACCAGCGGCTCGCGGTCGATCCAGTCTTGCACAATGTCGCGGCGTTTCGCCATCTCGGGCAGCAGCGCGCCCAAGAAAGCGTCGCGGCGCCCCAGCATGCCGCGCGCAATGCCTTCGTCGATGACGCTGCCGCAAATGCCGATCTGCTCCTTGGCGGCGAGGAAGCGCTCCTGCAGTTCGGCATCGCTGGTGATCAGCCAGCCAATGCGGATGCCGGGAATGCCGAAGGCTTTCGACAGCGACGAGACGCTGATCGCCTTGGGGCTGAGAGAAGCCGCCGCCGGCAGGCGCTGTCCATAGGAGAGGTCGCGATAGGTCTCGTCGACCAGCAGATGGCAGCCGCTCGCTTCAGCCAGCGCAATCAGCGCGTCGAGATCGGCCCGGCCCATCATCGTGCCGGTCGGGTTGTGCGGGCAGGTGACGCTGATCAGCTTGGTGTTCGGTTGCATGCTGGCGGCGACGCGGCCGAAATCGATGGCAAAGCCTGCGTCGAAATCGAGATCGACATAGGAGATGGCGCAGCCGATCGCCTTGGGGGTCTCGATGTTGGTGGCGTAGTTCGGCCGGACGACGACAAGGTGGTCGCGCTCCGACAGAAGCGAGGTCGAAATGATGAAGAGCGCGCCCGCCGCACCGGCGGTCACAAGAACATCGTCAGGCGAAATGCCGGAATCCTGCGCCGCGATCAGCGCCCGCAACTCCTTGTCGCCGCGATGCTCGCCGTAGAACAGCGTGAGATCCGGCAGCGACAGGCCGACGTCGGAGAGTTTCTGATCGGCGATCGAGCTTTCGGAGAGATTGAACCGAATGCGATCGTAGCCGTATTCCTCCGGCGCCTCTTTCTCGATCACCATTCTGGCGTAGTTCATGGCTGCTCCCCCAAAGTCCTGACACTCAGAGGTACAAGCCATAAAAGCACGAAGCCTGCCAAGGCTCATTCGCCGGCAGGCTTCTGTTCCAGTCGTCCAAACGATTGGCTCAGGGCCGAGGCGCTGATCCCACTCAGGCCGGAACTTTGGCCTTCCGACCCTTGGCTTTCGCCGGCGCGGCCACTGCAGCCTTGCGGCCGAGGCCGATCGACTTGGCCAGCTCGGAGCGCGACGCCGCGTAGTTGGGGGCAACCATCGGATAGTCGGCCGGCAGGCCCCATTTGGTACGATAGGCTTCCGGCGTCAGGTTGAAATGGACGCCGAGATGGCGCTTCAGCGATTTGAATTTTTTGCCGTCCTCGAGGCAGATGATGTAGTCCGGCGTCACCGACCGCTTGGGATTGACGGCCGGGATCTGCGGCGCCGCCACTGGGGCCGGCGGCTGGCTGAGCCCGCCGATCGACGCCGCAACGCTGGCGATGAGATCGCTCAGGCCGGCAACGGGCAAGCGGTTCTTCTCGACGTAAGCGGACACGATATGGGCGGTAAGCTCGAGCAGGTCGATGTCCTTGTCAGAGTCGTTGCTGTCGTCGGCCAATTTATCTCTCCGTCGCTAGGGGGGTGGCGGAAACTCCCAGAGTGGTCCCAGCGGAGCCGGAAATCCGCTCTAGTCATTTGTCTTGCCGCATATGTGCGGTTGCGCCAGATGATTCCATCCGGTGCCACCGATCTAATCGCCAAATCTGCGTAACGCAATGACTTCGTATCGCGCCACACGTCATTTTGAACAACTATACTGAATTTTAATACTATCAGACGATGAGCGCCTTGTCGCGCCATAGTCGAAAACCGCCCTCGAAAGCGCGCGTATTGTCGCCGCGCCTGGATGTGGCGGGCAATTCATCCAGTCTGTCGACATTGCCGCCGCCGATCACGACATAATCCGGCTGCAGCGCCGCACGCAGCCGCCCGACGACGTCGAAAACGTATTTGCGCCATTTCTTCTTGCCGTATTTCTCCAGGCCGCGCTCGCCGACATAATCTTCGAAACTGCCGCCCTTGCGGTACGGCAGATGCGCCAGTTCCATCGGCTGGCCGACATTGTTGAGGATCATCGCCGCGCCCAGGCCGGTGCCGAGGCCGAGGAACAGCATGCGCCCGCCATCGTAGCTGCCGATCGCCTGCAGCAGCGCGTCGTTGACGACCTTGACCGGCTTGCCGAAGGCGGCGGCAAAATCGTAGCCGTCCCAGCCCTTGCCGAGATTGGCGGGATCGAGCGAAGGCCTGTTGTGCCTGACCGGGCCGGGATAGCCCATCGAGATCACGTCATAGGGCAGCCCTTCGGCCAGCGTCTTCACCGTGGCGACCATCTGCTGCGGCGTCAGATCCGGTCCGGAATCGGCCCGGCGCATCTCGCCGCCTGCGCTGGTGAGGATTTTTACGTGCGAGCCGCCGACATCGATCGTCAGCACGATCGGTTCCGCCTTGGCCTTCGCGGGCCTGGCTGCCTTGGCCATGTCGTTTCCTCCGCTCACTTGGCGCGTTCCCCGTTTCAGGGAAACGGGGGAATGCTCCAACTCTTTGTTTTTACGCAATTCCGGACGGAAAAACCGCTCGCACTTTCCTGGAATTGCTCAAGTCGGATTGATCCAGCCGTTGGGCGGCCCGAAGCTGGCCATGGCGTCGGCAGGCCCCCAGGTCTTCGGCTCATACATATGCGGCGGCGTGGTGTCGCCCAGCACCGGGCCGACAATGCGCCAGGCAAGCTCGCTGGCATCCTGGCGGGTGAACAATTGGCCATTGCCGTTCATGGCATCGCCGATCAGCCGCTCATAGGGCGGCATGTCGCCCTTCGAATCGTCGAGCGCGGTGAGCTCGACCTGCTCGCCGACCATATCGTCGCCGGGCGCCTTGCGTTGCGCGCCGATCGAGATCGCCACCTGCGGGTCGATGCGGAAGCGCACGTAATTTGCGTCGCTGGGCTTGATCGGATCGAAGACGTCGAGCGGCGGCCGCTTCAGCCGCACGATCACTTCGGTCACATGCACCGGCATGTTCTTGCCGGTGCGGATGAAGAACGGCACGTCCTGCCAGCGCCAGGTGTCGACCATGAAGCGCACGGCAGCAAAGGTTTCGACCGGCGAGTTCGGCTTCACGCCGGGTTCAGCGAGGTAGCCGGTGAACTGGCCGCGCACGACGTCGTCCTTGGTCAGCGTGCGGATGGCGCGCAGCACCTGCACCTTCTCGTCGATCAGATCGTCGGCCGAGCGGCCGACCGGCGGTTCCATGGCGAGCAGCAAAAGGATGTTGAGCAGATGGTTCTCGATCACATCGCGGATAGCGCCGACATCGTCATAGAATTTGCCACGGCCTTCGACGCCGAAGTCCTCGGCCATGGTGATCTGTACGCTTTCGACGAAGTTGCGGTTCCAGATCGGCTCGAGAAAGGAATTGGCAAAGCGGAAATAGAGCAGGTTCTGGATCGCCTCCTTGCCGAGATAGTGGTCGATGCGGAAGATCGACTGCTCTTCGAACACCAGATGCAGCACGCGGTTCAGCCAGCGCGCCGATTGGAGATCGTGGCCGAACGGCTTTTCCACCATCAGCCGCGCGCCATGCGCGGTACCGGATTGCTCCAGCCCCTGGACAACGGTCTCGAACATGGTCGGCGGCACCGCCATATAGTGCAGCGGCCGCTGCGCCGAGCCGAGCGCCGTCTTCAGCTTCTCGAAGGTCGCGCCGTCGCGGTAGTCGCCGCTGACATAGCGCAGCAGACTGGCGAATTTGGCGAAGATCTTTTCGTCGATCTTGCCGACAGCGTTGACGATGCCGTCGCGGGCCCGCGCCTGCAATTGGTTGATGTCCCAGGCATCGAAGGCGACGCCAATCACCGGCTCGGTCAGCGTCCCCTTGGCTACCATCTGGTAGAGGGCCGGAAATATCTTCTTGTGGGCAAGGTCGCCGGTTGCTCCGAAGAGCACCAGCGTGTCGGACCGTTCCGGGCTCATCTTGCGCGTCTCCCCTGCGGCCTTCACTTGCCGGCCTTCGGCTTTTCGACATGGCCGCCAAAGGCATAGCGCATGGCCGACAGCAGCTTGTCGGCGAATTCGGATTCGCCCTGCGAGGAGAAGCGGTCGAACAAAGCCGAGGACAGAACCGGCGCCGGCACGCCGGTGTCGATCGCCGCCTTCAGCGTCCAGCGGCCTTCACCGGAATCGGAGACGCGGCCGCCGAACTGGGCCAATGCCGGGTCGCTCTTCAGAGCGCCGGCGGTGAGGTCGAGCAGCCAGGAGCCGATCACACTGCCATGGCGCCAGACCTCGGCCACCTGCGGCAGGTCGATGTCGAACTGATAGTATTGCGGGTTTTCCAAAGGGCTGGTCTCGGCGTCCGCAGTGCGCTGTCTTTTGCCGGCATTGGCCGATTTCAGGATGTTCATGCCTTCGGCGTAGGCGGCCATGACGCCATATTCGATGCCGTTGTGGATCATCTTGACGAAATGGCCGGCGCCGCTCGGTCCGCAATGCAGGTAGCCAAAGGGTGCGGTCCCGCCCGCCTTGTCGGGCGTGGCGCCGGCATCGGCGCCGGGCGCCAGCGTGGCGAAGATCGGATCGAGGTGTTTGACCGCCGTATCGGGGCCGCCGATCATCAGGCAGTAGCCGCGCTCCAGGCCCCAAACGCCGCCGCTGGTGCCGACATCGACATAGTGCAGGCCCTTGGCCGCAAGCTCGGCCGCCTGGTCGACAGCGTCGTGATAATAGGAATTGCCGCCGTCGATAATGATGTCGCCGGGCTCCATCAATGCTGCCACCTGGTCGGCGATCTTGCCGGTGATCGCCGCCGGCAGCATCAGCCAGGCGCTGCGCGGCTTGGAAAGCTTGCCGACGAACTCCTCCATCGATGCGGCGCCGATGGCGCCATCGGCAACCAGGGCGGCAACGCTTGCCGGGTTGATGTCGTAGACGACGCATTGATGGCCGTCGCGCATCAGGCGGCGCACCATGTTGGCGCCCATCCTGCCCAGTCCCATCATTCCGATCTGCATGGTGTTGTCCTAGTCGCTTGAGGAAAGAAATTGCTGGCGAGTTAGTTCTCAATGCCGACGGTGAAGTCGACATTCTCCCAACGGTCGCCGTCGGGCCAGAAAAAAGTGAAGACGATCGTATTACCTCGCGGAATATCGGTCACCGGCAGATCCGCCATATGGACGCCAAAGACATTCACGGACGTGTTGATTTCATGGCTGGTCTGCCACTGGTCGCCGCTCCAGCGGATCAGTGCCGGCTGCAGCAGTTCAACCCGCAGCGTCTTGCCGGCTTCCATGGTGCGCAGCCTGTTGTTGAAGCGCCATATCCTCAGCGGCGAGCCGGTCTTGTCCCTGACATAGCGCTTGACGCCTTGCGGCGGCATGTCGAAGACGGCGCCGTCGCGGAGCGAGCGCAACAGCTTGATGTGTTCCGAATGCGCCCAGACCAGCGGCATGGCGCTGCCCGACGGCTTGCCCAGCCACAATTCGCGCTCCGGTATGTCGGCGCCGTCCCAGACCTGTTCCGGCAGCAGACCGCCCACACCAGCCGAAGCCTCGAATGTCCTGAGCAGGCTTGCCGCCTTGTCCTTGTTACCGGCGGCCAGCTCGTAGTGGGCGCGTTCGCCGGCCAGCAACGGCCAGGGCCGGCCCTGGCCGTTGCCGTCGAAGGGCGCGCCGTCGGCGTGTTCGCCATAACCGTCGCTGGTGTAGCGATACCAGAGAGTCCCTTGCGGCAGGTCGCAGCGCAGTTGCGCGTCGATGATCTTGACCGTGCCGACGATGCGCGGATCGTCCGCGGCCCTGAGGCCGAAGCGGACCAGCGCCAGCGCGTCCGGGCTGACAATCGCTTCGGCCGGCTTGTCGGTATCGCCCGGCGGACGGTTCTTGATCGGTACGAAGCCGTCCTTCGGCGATGCGGCGCCTGAACCATCGGCCGGCGCGATGCGGATGTAGTAGCCGTCGACGCCAGCCTCATGGCACTCCGGTGTGCCGCTGACATAGGTCCAGCGCTCGATCTGGTCGTTCCAGCAATCCGCGACCTCGCGCAAATAGTTAGCCGGCTCGGGTTTGCCGTCAACGTCGAACAGATCGGCGGCGCCAAGCAGTGCCGATATTTCGACGGCGAGCGTGAATGGGCTGTAGCCGGCATCCTCCTCCCAGCGGTCCTGCCCGGTGACGGGGCCGTTGCACACGACGTAGGACGCTGCTTTCTCGACCATGGGCATGAAGGCGGCGAGCTTGGCGCGCGGCAGATGGCCGGCGCGGTGCAGCGCATCGGCAAGCAGCAGCGGGAAGGCGCATTCGTCCATCTGGATGCCCGGCCAATAGAGCGAGCCGTCGAGCCACACATTTTGTGGCCAGTGGCCGTCCGGCTGCTGGATGGAACGGAGATAGGCGAGGATCTCAAGCGCCTGCGCCGGATCGCCGGCGGCGACGAAGCCGCCCGCGGTTTCGACGAGGTCGCGCGGCCAGACCAGATGATATCCGCCAAGATCGTCGTCGCCCTTGCTCGCTCCCCACGGGATCGACAGGCTGGCAACGGCCGCGCCGGGCCTCGCCAGCGACAGGTGCGTCGCCAGCACCGCTGTGCTGACGCGGTAGGTGTTGAGGCCGGATGCATCATGGTGGTCGAGCGGCGTCAGGCCTGCCTGCCATTTCCGCCATTTCGCGACATAGGCCTTTGCCGCCGGCTCAAAACCGCGTTTCAGGCTGGCGGCGGCGTTTTCGGCCGCTTCATCCGGCGTCGCCCCAAACCCAAGCGCAAGCAAGGCTTCGCTGTTGGCTAAAGAAAAGCCGATCTCGCCGGTCAGCGCGACATTGCCGTCCTCCGCGCTTTGGCAGGTCGGATCGAGCCGGCCGGCGCGGCTGAGTTGCTGCCAGCCGTCGGAAAAGCCTGCATAGCCGGCCGAGCAGTCGCCCCAGGGCAGCGAGGAGGCAAGCGCCAAGCAGGCGCCGTGCCCGGACGCAAACAGCATCGGCTTGCCCTTGTGCTCGCCGATCCAGGCGGTGTTGCCCATGCCGGCATTGACCAGATGCGGCGCCAGCAGGGCGTAGACGCGGTAGTCCGTGGCCACGCCCTCGAGTGCCGTGAAGCTGATTTCCTGCAGCAGGGCCGGGCGCGCCGGATCCGCCAGGATGCGCTTTTCGATCCGGTAACGCGCCGTCGCGTTGACCAGCCGGTAGGCGGGCACGCCTTCCTCGAACGGCTCGATGGCATGCGTGGCGTCACGCTTCTCCTCGGAAAACCAGCCGCCGAGGCCGGTGACCAGCAGTCCCATGTCGCGCGTGCAGGCGCTGTCGAGGCCGGGATAGTAGACTTCATTGACGATGCCATGGCTGAGCGTGAACCAGACGCGACTCGCCGTTGAAAGCGCGGCACCTACGCCGCTCTTGGCGCTTGACGTCCAGCGCGCCGGAATTCCGGGCGCGCCCATTCTTTTGGGTGCACTGGGGGGAAGGGTCGGCGGCGTCGCTGCCATGCATGGTCTCCTGGGCCCTTCCCTAGACCAGCAGGCGAAGGCTTTTCAATCATCGCACCTGAAGTTGATCGCCAAAGCGTAACCGATCGCAGTTGACAAGCGAGCTCATCTGCATTTGTCTGACAATAGATAAAAAACAGGCAGCCAAAGCCAAAACCATCAGCAACAGTCGGCGGGGCCGACAATCCATGGGAGGATTATGACATGAAGAAACTGCTCGTCCTGAGCGCTCTGGCGGCGATGCTCGCCTCGGGCACGGCGCTTGCCGACACCAGCGGCAAGAAGATCGCCTTCTCCAACAATTACGCCGGCAACTCGTGGCGTCAGGCGATGCTCGACAGCTACGGCATCGTCACCAAGAAGGCGGTTGAGGATAAGATCGTCGGCGCCGCCGACATCTTCACCACCGCCGACAAGGAAGTGCCGACCCAGGCTGCCCAGGTGCAGAACCTGATCCTGCAGGGTTATGACGCCATCGTCATCAATGCCGCATCGCCGGATGCGCTGAACGGCGCCATCAAGCAGGCCTGCGATGCCGGCATCGTCGTCGTCTCCTTCGACGGGACCGTCACCGAACCTTGCGCCTACCGCGTCGTCGTCGACTTCAAGGACATGGGCAAGCAGGAAGTCGAGCAGATGGCCAAATTCCAGCCCAACGGCGGCAATTTGCTGGAAATCCGCGGCCTTGCCGGCACCTCGATCGACGATGCCATCCATGCCGGCATCCTCGAAGGCGTCGCCGCCCATCCCGAGTTCAAGATCGTCGGTTCGGTGACCGGCGACTGGGACCAGACGACGGCGCAGAAGGCGGTCGCGACGATCCTGCCTTCGTTGCCCGACATCGTCGGCATCGTCGACCAGGGCGGTGACGGTTATGGCGCGGCACAAGCCTTTGCCGCCGCAGGCAAGCCGCGTCCGACCATCATCATGGGCAACCGCCAGGACGAGCTGAAATGGTGGAAGGAGCAGAAGGACAAGGATGGCTACCAGACCTGGTCGGCCTCGATCGCGCCCGGCGTGTCGTCGCTGGCCTTCTGGGTGGCGCAGCAGGTGCTCGACGGCCGCACCGACATTCCGCATGACCTTTTGGTGCCGTATCTCGCCTTTACCCAGGACAATTTCGAGACCGAGCTGCCGAAAATCAAGGAGGGCGGCGTCGCCACCCACGAATACAGCCAGGAAGACGCAATCGCGGCGATCAAAGCCAATATCAAGTGATGCATTGCATTCATTGCCAGCGGCATGACCGACCGGATATCGTTGAGCATGCCTGAGGCCAATACGGACATCATCAGACTGGGCGGCGCCGAAAAACATTTCGGCGCCGTTCGGGCGCTTAACGGCGTCGACTTCCATGTTGTATCAGGCGAATGCGTCGGGCTGGTCGGCCACAACGGAGCCGGCAAATCGACGCTGATGCATATGGTGGCCGGTACGCTGCAGCCCGATGGCGGTGAGATCGCGGTGCGTGGCAATGCCGAAACCGACTACTCGGTGGCGCGCGCGCTGAAACTCGGCATACGCTGCGTGTTCCAGGAACTGTCGCTCTGCCCTAACCTCAGTATCGCGGAGAATACGTGCATCAACCATCCGGCGCTCACCGGCTTCGGCTGGCGACGCAAGGCGGCTGCTCTCATTGCCGCCAAGCTGGACGAAATCTTTCCGGATCACGGCATCTCGGCAGACGACATTGCCGGCGATCTCTCCATCGGCCGGCGGCAGATGGTCGAGGTGGCGCGCGCCTTCACGGTGACGCGCGATCCGCTCGACTTGGTCATTCTCGACGAGCCGACCTCTTCGCTGGACGCGCATACTGCGGGCCAGCTGCTTGCCTTCGTGCGCCGTTTCGTAGCCACCGGGGGCAGCTGCATCCTGATCTCGCATGTGCTGGGCGAGGTGCTGCAGAATGCCGACCGCATCGTGGTCATGCGCGACGGCAAGGTGGTCGCCACGGACGTTGCAAAAGCGTTCGACCGCGACCGGCTGGTGGCCACCATGGGCGGCGCGGAAGCGCGCGAGAAGATCGCGGCGGAGATCGCCGCCAGGCCGGCGGCGGGCCCGCTCAGGGTGCGGGCGCGGCCCGAGCGGCAGCAGGACGGCAAGGAGCTTGTCGCTCGCGCCGGCGAGATCATCGGGCTTGCCGGGCTTGCCGGCCATGGCCAGACCGACCTGTTGCTGGCGATCTTTGCCGCCGCGACGCGTAGAAGGCTTGATATCGAGGTGACCGCCCCGGTGGCGCTGGTGGCCGGAGACCGCCAATCGGACGGCATTTTCCCGCAATGGTCTATTGCCGAAAACATCGGCATCCGCTCGCTGGCGCGGCTGCGCAAAGGGTTGCTGATCTCGCCGCAGCGCGAGGCCGAGCTTGCTGAGTTTTGGAAGCAGAAGATCGGCATCCGCACGCCTGACATGACCAACAACATCTTCTCGCTGTCCGGCGGCAACCAGCAGAAGGCGCTATTTGCCCGCGCACTGGGTTCCGATGCGCAGATCGTGCTGATGGACGATCCGATGCGCGGCGTGGACATCGGCACCAAGCTTGAGGTCTACGATCTCGTGCGCGAGGAGGCGGCCAAGGGCCGGACCTTCCTCTGGTACACCACCGAGACCGAAGAGCTCGACAATTGCGACCACATCCATGTCTTCAAGAACGGCCGCATCGTCGCCAATCTCACGCGCGACGAGCTGACCGAGGAAAAGATCATCCAGTCCTCATTCGGCGACGCGGCCTGAGATGACGGCAGTCGCTCCCGGCCCTACGTCCTCGCCGCGCAGCAGCGCGGCCCGCGCGCGCCTGCTGCGCAGCCTGTTGCCGGCGCTGTCGCTGGCGCTGGTGGTTATCGCCATCGCCTGGCTCAACCCACGCGCCATCAGCTATTTCGGCTTCAGCCTGATGTTGAACCTCGCTATTCCGATCGCGCTGGCGACGATCGCCCAGATGTTCGTCATCGCCGGCAATGAGCTCGATCTGTCGATCGGCACCTTTGTCGGCTTTGTCGGCTGCGTCACCGCGACCTGGCTGAAGGACGCGCCGCTGCTCGGCGTGATCGTCCTGCTCGGCTCCATAGGCGTTTATGCGCTGCTCGGCGCACTGATCCATCTGCGCAATCTGCCGTCGATCGTGGTGACGCTGGGCATGAGCTTCGTCTGGCAGGGGCTTGCCATTCTGGTGCTGCCCAAGCCCGGTGGCAAGGCGCCGGACTGGCTCTTGTCGCTGATGGCCTTCAAGCCGCCCTTCATTCCGTTCCCTATCATCGCCGCGCTGGCGATCGCAGCGGTGGTGCATTTTGGGCTGATGCGCACCTCCTATGGCGTCATCCTGCGGGGATCCGGCGGCAATCCGGCGGCGCTCAGGCGCGCTGGCTGGTCGCTGCTTCGAACCAAGATCGTGCTGTTTGCGCTGACCGGCCTATTCGGCGTTCTGTCCGGCATGGCGCTGATCGGCATCACCACCTCGGCCGACGCCAATATCGGCAATGGCTACACGCTGCTGGCAATCGCCGGCGTCATTCTCGGCGGCGGCGAGTTCGTCGGCGGCCGGGTGTCGCCGATCGGCGCCGTGCTCGGCGCGCTGACACTGGCGCTGGCGGCATCGCCTCTGCTCACCTTCATGCACATTCCGCCGGACTGGCAGGTCGCGGCCAACGGCGCCATCCTGATCATCGTGCTGGCAGCCCGCGTCCTGATCAGCCGCAGGGAGAGGTAGCGATGACGCTGGTTAAATCGCTTGTCGCCAAACCCTGGATCTGGTCGTTCATCGGCGCGATGTTCGTCTGGCTGGCGACCATCGCTTTCACCGGCGGCTATGGCGGCGGCGGCATGATCACGGCGGCACTTTCGCTTGCCGTGTTCACCGTCATCGTCGGCGTCGGCCAAATGTTCGTCATCACGCTCGGGCCAGGCAATGTCGACCTGTCCCTGCCGGCCAATATCGGGCTCGCCAGTGCCGTCGCCATGAAGGTCATGGGCGGCAGCGATTCCATGATCGTGGTCGGGCTGCTCGCCGCGCTCGCCTGCGGCGCTGCCATCGGTGCCGTCAACTATCTCCTGATCTGGGCGCTGAGGATCCCGCCGATCATCGCCACTCTTTCGGCCAGCTTCATCATCCAGTCGATCGACATCAGCTATGGGCGTGGCCTGCAGATCAAGCCGCCTCCCGGCTTTGCCGATTTTGCCAACTGGCAAATCCTGGGCATTCCAGTGCTGGCGATCCTTACCGTATTGTTCACCATCGGTGCGGCCATCGCCTTGCAGCGCATGATCTATGGCCGCTCGGTGCTGGCGATCGGCCAGAACATCCGCGCCGCGTGGCTTGCCGGCGTCAATGTCGGCCGCACCCGCTTCCTCACTTACACGCTGTCGGGCGCGCTCGGCGGCATGGACGGGGCGCTGCTCGCCGGCTATTTCCGCGGCGCCAATGTCGATATCGGCAACGAGTACCTGCTGGCCTCGATCGCCGTCGTCGTCATCGGCGGCACCTCGGTCGCCGGCGGCAAGGCCAATGTTCCCGGTGTCTGGGGCGCGGCGCTGTTCCTGGTGCTGCTTCTGACCATGCTCAACACGTTCGGCGTCAGTGCCGGCGTTCGGCTGTTGCTGACCGGGCTGATCATCGTCGGCGTCATCACCGTAGCCGGTGGCGAGAAGGCGGTACGCTAGCGCCGGCTCCTGCCAGCGACACCGCCAAATTTGACCATGTGGACAAAAGTCCGCACCCGTTCCATAGTTCCGCGTCTGATTTCGGAACAGCCGGCTCGACACGGATGTCAAACAGAGGGGCACTAGATGGAAAACCGGAAAAACAAATCGCAATCGACCGGCCTGTCGCGGCGCGACGTGCTGGAACTCGGCGCACTTGGCCTGGCCGCAGCCATGCTGCCGGGTGCAGCCTTCGCCAAGGACAAGAAGCTGAAGGTGGCGGCGATCTTCGCCACGCCGATCGAGGAGCCGTGGGACAACCAGATCCACGTCGCCCTGCAGAAGGCCGAGAAGGAACTCGGCATCGAATACAAATGGTCGGAAAAGGTGCAGACCGCCGATTTCAGCCGCGTCATGCGCGAATATGCGCAAGGCGGGTACCAGCTGGTGCTGGGCGACGCCTTCGCCGCCGAGCGTGAATCGCGCCGCACGGCAAAGCAGTTCCCGAAGACGGCATGGCTGTTCGGCTCGGGCGCCGGCCCGGCCGAGCCCAATTTCGGCGTCTTCGACAACTGGATCCACGAGCCGGCCTATCTCTCCGGCATGATCGCCAGCAAGATGTCGAAGTCGGGCACGATCGGCGCGGTGGCGGCGATGGGCATTCCGGAAGTGAACCGGCTGGTCAACGCCTTCTTTGCCGGCGCCAAGGAGGTCAATCCCAACATCAAGAAGAAGGTCGCCTTCATCGGCTCGTTCTTCGATCCGCCCAAGGCCAAGGAAGCGGCGGTCGCCCAGATCGATGCCGGCGTCGATGTCATCTATGCCGAGCGCTTCGGCGTCATCGAGGCGGCGGTGGACAAGAAGATCCTCGCCATCTCCAACATGTCCGACCAGTCGAGCCTCGGCCCCGACACGGTCATAACCGGGCCGGTCTGGGACATGTATCCGACGGTCGAGCAGGCGATTAAGCTGGTCAAGGCCGGTGTCTTCACCGCGCAGGATTATGGCGATTTCTCGCGCATGGCCAAGGGCGGGTCGTTCCTGGCGCCCTACCATAAATTCGACAAGACGCTGCCGGCGGATGTGAAGGATCTGGTCGAGAAGAAGAAGGCCGAGATCCTGGAAGGCAATTTCCGGGTGGATGTCGACGAGAACACTCCGGTTTCGGATTAGCTCGGCGTACCCCTCCCCCTTGAGGGGAGGGTGGCCCGCAGGGCCGGGTCGGGTCCTCCGCGAAGTGCTCCATCCTGCTAAGTCATAGGTTGAGGCAGTTGAGGTGACCCCACCCGCCTCGCTTCGCTCGGCACCCTCCCCTCGAGGGGGAGAGGTATCTCCGCAGGAGCATCCTTGTCCGCCCCTCTCATCGAAATGCGCGGCATCACCAAGAGCTTCGGCGCCGTCAAGGCGAATGAGGCTGTCGATCTAAGCGTCGCCCCAGGTGAGATCCTCGGCCTGCTGGGCGAAAACGGCGCCGGCAAGACGACGCTGATGAATGTGCTGTTCGGCGCCTATGCGCCGGATGCCGGCGAAATTCTTATCCAGGGCAAGACCGTGCGGATCACCAGTTCGGCCGATGCGCTGGCCGCCGGCATCGGCATGGTGCACCAGCATTTTCATTTGGCGCCAAGGCTGACGGTCCTGGAAAACCTTCTGATTGGCATTCCCGGCAAATCCGGCCGCATCGACCGCGCCGGCGGACTTGCCCGGTTGTCCGACATCAGCCGTCAGCATGGGCTGACGCTGGACCCCAACCTGCCTGTCTCCGCGCTGTCGGTCGGCGAGCAGCAGCGGCTCGAAATCGTCAAGGCGCTGTTTCGCGGCGCCAGGCTGTTGATCCTCGACGAGCCGACGGCGGTGTTGGCGCCCAGCGAGGTCGACGGGCTGTTTTCGGCGCTGCGCTCAATGGCGGCGCAGGGGCTCGGCATCATCTTCATCTCGCATAAATTGAACGAGGTGCGGGCGCTCACCCATCGCTGCACCGTATTGCGGCACGGCCGCGTCGCCGGCCGTGTCGACGATCCGGCGAACACGACATCGGCAGAAATGGCGCAGCTGATGTGCGGCCATGAGATCGTGCCGCCGGCAAGAGGACCTTCGACCCCAGGCGCGGCGGTGCTGACGCTCGACGGTATTTCCACCTCACGGCATTCGGGGACGCCGCTGCGCGACGTATCGCTTGCCGTTCGCGCGGGCGAAATCCTCGGCATTGCCGGGGTCTCCGGCAATGGCCAGCGGGCGCTGGCCGAGGTGATTTCCGGCACGCGCGCGCCCGACGCCGGCGCGATGACGATAGCCGGCAAACCTGTTACGCGGTTCTCGCCGCGCGAGGTGCAGGCGCTCGGCCTTGGCCGCATCCCGGAAGACCGTATGACGACCGGGCTGGTCACCAATCTGCCGCTCGCCGATTCCATGGTGTTGCCGCGCATTGGTACTGCGGCTTTCAGCAGCCGGGGCCTGCTCAAGCCAGATGCGATCCGCGCCTTCGCCGAAGAACAGATCAAGGCCTATGACATCAGGTGCCCCGGGCCGATGACCCGCGCCGGCGCGCTGTCGGGCGGCAATCTGCAGAAGGCGCTTTTGGCGCGCGAACTGGCTTTCGACCCGAAGGTGCTGATCGTCTCGCAGCCGACGCGCGGCCTCGACATCGGTGCCGCCCGCTTCATCCACGAAAAATTCCTCGACATGCGTGCCAAGGGCTGCGGGATCATCGTCATCGGCGAGGATCTCGAAGAGCTGCTGGTGCTCTGCGACCGCATCGCGGTGATGTATGAGGGCCGCATCGCCGGCACGCTGGACAGCGCCGATGCGACCATCGCGCGGCTTGGGCTGCTGATGACCGGGGCGGAGGGCAGAGCCTAGATGGACTTTCTCGCTCGGTTCCTCGCAGAAACTTCAAATAATACTGCCCGCTTTTGGCTGACTTTAAGCGTCAGCGCTGCCCCTCACCTGCCTGCCGGCACCTTCTCCCCGTATAGAGACGGGGAGAGGGGCTCTCACCCATGGTTTCGCCAATCGCCACAGCTGCAAGAGGGGAGTTGCCATAGGGCCCAGATCCCTTCTCCCCGTGTCTATACGGGGAGAAGGTGCCGGCAGGCGGATGAGGGGCGGCGCGACCGTCTGGGCGGCGGAGGGGCATAGCTGATGTTCCGCCTCGAAGCCCGCAGTTCCACCCCCGCCTGGTTCAATCTCGCTTTGCCGCTGCTGGCCATCGGCGCAGCGCTGGTCCTGTGCAGCGGCCTCATCGCGCTGGCCGGCGCCGGCGTGCTTGAGGCCTATGGCGTGATGCTGTCGGCCTCGTTCGGCGACAGCTATGCCATCACCGAAACGCTGGTGCGCGCCGCCCCGATGATCTTCACCGGGCTGGCTGTGGCCGTCGCCTTCCGGGCCAAATTCTGGAACATCGGCGCCGAGGGCCAATTGCTGGCCGGCGCCGTGGCCAGCTGCTTCGTCGGCGCCATCCCGATGCCGGGCGCGCTGGCGATCCTGTCGATGGCGCTGGCGGGCGGTGCTGCCGGTGCCGCGGTAGCGCTGGTGCCCGCGACGCTCAGGGTCAAATTCAAGGTGGATGACGTCGTCAGCTCGCTGCTGCTCAACTCGGTCATCTACTATGCGCTGATGGCGCTGATCGAGGGGCCGTGGAAGGACTCGTTCAGCGGCTATCCGATCTCGCCGCCGATCGAGGATTCGGCGAATTTCCCGGTGCTGCTCGAAGGCACAAGGCTGCATCTGGGTGTCATCGCCGCGTTGATCGCAGCACCGTTGATCTGGTTCCTGATCGTGCGGACCACGCTCGGCTTCCGGATCAGGGTCACCGGCGAAAGCCCGGAAGCCGCCCGCTATGGCGGCATCCACGTCGAGCGGGTGCTGATTTCGACGGCGCTGCTGTCGGGCGCGCTGGCCGGGCTTGCCGGCGTCGGCGAGGTCGGCGGCGTGCATTTCCAGGTGATGAGCGACATTTCGCCGGGCTATGGCTATTCCGGCATCGTCGTTGCCATGCTGGCCAGGCTCAATCCGCTCGGCGTCGTACCGGCGGCGATCTTCCTGGCCGCCGTGATGACCGGCGCCGAAGCGATGTCGCGCGCCACCGGCGTACCGGCGTTCCTCAGCGATGTCATCCAGGGCACGGCGCTGCTCGCCATGCTGGTGGCGCTGCTGTTCACGGCCTATCGCATCCGCCGCGTCGGTGCCGCCTTATGAGCGCGGTGTTCGAACAGATTTTTCAGGTCGGCTTCCTCGCCGCCATTATCCGCATCGCCACGCCGCTGGCATTTGCCACGCTGGGCGAGATGTTCTCCGAGCGGGCCGGCGTGCTCAATCTCGGTATCGAAGGCATCATGCTGCTCTGCGCGATGACCGGCTTCACCGCCGCCAGCCTCAGCGGCAGCCTGTGGCTCGGCGTGCTGGCCGCGGTGTTGACCGGCATGGCGATGAGTGCGCTGCATGCGCTGTTCACCGTGGCGCTCGGCCTCAGCCAGCATGTCTGCGGCATCGGCGTTACTTTGTTCTCGTCCGGCCTTGCCTATTTCCTCTACCGTCTGACCTTCGGCCAGCAATCGGTGCCGCCCAGCATCAAGGGTTTTCAGACGGTGCCGATCCCGCTGCTGTCGGATATTCCGGTTCTGGGGTCAGCGGTTTTCAACCAGTTTGCGCTGGTCTACTTGGCAATCATTGCCATCCCGCTCGCTGCTTTCGTGCTCTACCGCACGCCTTGGGGGCTGTCGGTGCGGATGGTCGGCGAGAACCCGCGCGCCGCTGATTCCGCTGGGGTCAGCGTCATCGCCACGCGCTTCCAGGCGGTCATCCTCGGCGGTGCGCTGATGGGGCTTGCGGGTGCCTTCCTCACCATGGCACAGTTCAACGCCTTCACCTTTGGTGTGGTGTCGGGCCGTGGCTGGGTGGCGATCGCGCTGGTCGTGTTCGGCCGCTGGGACCCGTGGCGCTCTGCGGGCGCGGCGCTGCTGTTCGCCTTCGTCGATGCGCTACAATTGCGCATGCAGGCGAGCGGCCTCGGGCATATTCCCTATGAGGCGTTCTTGATGCTGCCGTTCATTTTCACCATCGTCGCGATGGCCGTGATGTCACGCAACGCGGTTGCGCCGTCGGCGCTGCTGAAGCCGTTTCGACGAGAAGAGCGGTAAGGCGAGTAGGACTTGGCGCCCTTCCTCTCCCCCGGGGGAAGAGGTGGCGCTGCGAAGCAGCGACGGAGCGGGGAACCACCTCGCCACTGTTGCCAACGGGTGCGCATGAATCTTCCTTGCGCCAAGGGTCGACCCCCACTCCGTCGAGCTGCGCTCGACACCTCTCCCCCGATCGACGGGGGAGAGGAAGGGCGCCAAGCCTGGGATACTCACATCGCCGTAAAACCATTTATCGACAAACAGATGCGTGCCATTGACGAAGCTGGACTCATCGCTGGCGAGGTACAGCGCTGCCTTGGCCACTTCCTCCGGCTCACCGATGCGGCCCTGCTGTGCGGCCAATGCGGCGCCCGATACGTCGACGCCGAGCTTGCCGAGATCGGCGACCTCGCGCAGGCCGTGCGGCGTGCGGATGAAGCCGGGACAGACGGCGTTGCAGCGTATGTTGCGGTCGCGGAATTCGACTGCGATGGCGCGCGCGAACATGTGGCAGGCGCCCTTGGTGGTGTCGTAGAGCACCTCCATGGGTGTGGCCGCCACAGCCGAGATCGACGAGGTGCAGACGATCGAACCGCCACCGGCAGCGATCATGCCCGGCAACACGGCGCGCGTCATCAGGAACATCGAGCGGACATTGACCGCATGCAGCCAGTCCCATTCCTGCACTGTGGTCTCCAGGAACGGCTTTATCACGATGGTGCCGGCATGGTTGAACAACACCGTGGCCGGGCCGAGCCTGACCGTCGCCGCCTTCACTGCGGCCTCGACCTGCGCCTCGTCCGAGACGTCGGCCACCCAGTGTTCGGCGATATGTCCCCGCGCGCGTATCGCCGCCGCAGTGGCTGCCGCCGCCTCGCCATTGCGGTCGATGATCGCCACCTTGGCGCCTTCGGCGGCGAACAATTCCGAGGCCGCTCCGCCCATTCCGGTCGCGCCGCCCGAGATGATTGCAATCTTGCCGGCTAGTCTTGTACCCATGTTCTGTTCCCCGTTCCCGATCGAAATGATCCGCATTTACGCCGGAATGGCGATGCTATCGCCTATGCAGACGTCGGCCAAGCTTGTCGCTCGCTTGTCGCCAACAGGGGGCTCCCAGCAATGCCAAACCAAATAATAAGGAATACTGAGAAAATCGTTCTACATATCCCCAAAAAATAGCACTCGACAAAGTCTACTGATTTTATAGATTAATCCGCAAGACGGAGGTCGATATGTCCTATATCCAGAACGCCGAGACAGACCGCACCAGCCAGAGGCTGGCCAATAGCCAGGCTTTTCGCCCGGCCTATGCCGGCGCTTTCGCCTATCTCGTCTTTGCCCTTGCGTTCGTGTTCACCGGGGCAGTCGTGCTCGGCTTGATTCCCTGACCGATCAGGCCGAAAGGGTGGCGACCTAGCGCTTTCAGTGAGTGACCGGAGTTGATGAACCGAACGCGGACGCGCTTTGGCGCTGATGCTTGTTTTTACGCATGTCGTCGTCTCAAAACCGGGGGCGACATACATCCAACGTGATGGAGGAGATGGCAATGCCGATCGAGTTCACGCATGTTCCCGGTAAAACGCACGCCGCCGATGCCGGTTCGGCCGTACCGTTCTTCTATGATTTCGTCGAGACGGCGACCAAGCTGTCGCTGATCGAGGATTCCGGCTTCCAGAACATCGTCGTCGACGACCCGGCCGGGCTGTTGACCAATATGGACATCGCCGCCCAGGCGCTGGACCGCACCTCGTCGCTGGAAGTGGTGCTGACGCACTGGGCCGGCGTGATCGCGCCAGCCGTTGCGGCGCGGCAACTGGCGGCGCTCGACGCCAGGAGCGGCGGCCGGCTGGCGCTGAGGATGCTGAGCGAGCCGCTGGATGACGACGATGCCGAGACGCGTCCGGTCGGCCACACCGTGGTCTGGCAGCGCATCGACGAATATCTGGTGCTGCTGAAGCGGCTGTGGTCGAACGACCGGCCCTTCGACCATGAAGGTGCATTCTACAGCATCAAGGGTGGCTATGTGCCGCGCAAGGGGCCGCATGGCGTCGACGTGATCATCCGCATGGGTGGCCAGTCCGGCACCGCGCTCAAGGTCGCCGGCCGCCATGCCGACGTGTTTGAACTCACGGCTGGTTCGCTCGACGAGATCCGCCAGCTGATGGAACGGGCGCGCAGCGCCGCCGCCGAGCATGGCCGCGCCGGCAAGCTGCGTTTTGCGCTTCCGGTCCGGGTCCGCTCGGAGGGTGGCGCCTCTACCGTCGGCCACAAGGCGGTCGAACTTTCCGGACCACCGGCGCAGATCGCCCTGTCGCTGCTGCCCTATGCGGCGCTGGGCATCAGCGAGTTCATGATCGTCGGTGTCGACCGGCCGCGCGAGATCGCCAGCGTCGGCCGCGAGACGATCGCGCTCTTGCGCAACTCGCTGGCACGCCGGGAGGCGGAGGTGCCGCAGCCCGGCGCGTTTGCCTCGCGGGGCGGGTCGGATATTCACGCAGGGTGAATTTGCGGGTGGAATGAAAGCTATTTCGTAGCGTTCCTTCACACCCCCCTCTGCCCGGCAGGGCAGAGGGGTGCTGTCCCGCCAGCGTCTAATCACCACTCAGCACTGCCAGCGCCTCCAGCACCGCGCCAGATTCCGTCAGCGCACCAAACACCCCGTCCTCCACCGTCACCATATGCAGCGCCGCGTCATGCGCGTATTGGTCGCCGCTGGCGCAGGCGTCGGCGATGGTCAGGCACTGGAAATTGAGGTCGCAGGCCTCGCGCAGCGTCGTGTGCACGCAGACATCGGTCGTGCAGCCGGGAAAGATCAGATGGGTGATGCCGCGTGCGCGCAGCACAAGCTCCAGATCCGTATAGGTGAAGGCGCTGTTGCAGGTCTTGTCGACGATGATGTCGTGCGGCGCGACGTCGATCTCGGCGACGATCTGAAAGCCGGGGCCGGAGCGCAGCAGCACGTCGGTGCCTTCGAGACCCGCCCGCTTGCGGCGCCATCTCTCGTACGGCGTCATGTCGGCCATGTCGCCGCGATATCCCTGCCTGGTGTGAATGATGGTGAGGCCGGCCGTGCGTGCCGCTGATATCAGTCGGTTGACCGTAGGCAGGATGGCTCGCAGCGGCGCGGGTCATAACCCTTCCTGGCGAAATAGCCGGTCGGCGAGAGGAAATCCTCCTGCAGGTCGATGACCAGCAGCGCGGTGTTTGCCGGCACCAGCCGGCCGTCATAGGGGAAATCGAACGGTATCGCCTTGATCATCGCAGCCTGCCTCAATTGCTGCTCGGCATCGTGGCCCAGCAACCCTGGGCCGTCCATCCCTCGGTGCGACGACACCAGGTAGACCGATGCCAGGACGATGTGCCGTTGAGACATCGCGCCCACAATCGTCGGCCAAAAAGCCATCTTGTTTGTTGACTACAAAGCTCATGTTTTATAGTCAAGCAGGGGCACTCGGCCGCCTGAATTGTTTTCCAGCGGCGGTGCCGCGTTTGAGAGAAGCCAGAATCCGTGGCTGGAGTTTTCGGGGTCGAGATGGGGGTGTTCCCGCATCCCGTCACCGGCCAGCCGATCGGTTACGTGCAATGACGAAGCGAGGACGAAGCGTGTCCAGAAATGGTTTGTTGGCGGCGCTGGCCGCGGTCATGCTGTCGGCCGGCAGCGCTGCTGCGCAAGAGCAGCCAAACACGCAGCCCAGGGTGACGACTGTGCCCGCTGCAGATCCCCAGTCGGCGCCAACCGTAGTCGAACAGCCCGCACCGGCTGCGCCTGTCGCGCCGGCTTCGCCAACTGCCGGGCAGGCGGCGCCGACCGCGCCACAGCCGGCAACCCAGCCCGGTGCATCCGCGCAGGCCGAGGCTTCGGCAATATCGCTGACGCTGCCGCACGATCTGTCGCCCTGGGGCATGTTCATGGCCGCCGACATCATCGTCAAGGCGGTGATGATCGGGTTGGCCTTCGCCTCGCTCGTCACCTGGACGGTGTGGCTGGCCAAATCGCTGGAGATTCTCTTCGGCAAGCTCGGCGCCCGGCGCGCTGCGCGCGCCATCGGCAATGCCGCCACACTGCGCCAGGCCGGGCGCTCGCTTGGCAACAGTGGCGGCCCCGGTGCGCTTTTGGTGCGGGCAGCCGAGGAAGAGACTGCCCTTTCGGCCGGTGCGCTCGGCCATGTTACCGGCGACGGGCTGAAGGAACGCGTGACGTCGCGCCTGTCGCGCATCGAGGCGGCGGCGGCGCGGCGCGTGTCGCGCGGCACCGGCGTGCTGGCGACGATCGGCTCGACGGCGCCCTTCGTGGGCTTGTTCGGCACCGTCTGGGGCATCATGAACGCCTTCATCGGCATCTCGCAGGCGCAGACCACCAACCTCGCGGTCGTCGCGCCCGGCATCGCCGAGGCGCTGCTCGCCACGGCGATGGGCCTGGTCGCGGCCATTCCCGCGGTGGTCATCTACAACGTCTTTGCGCGGTCGATAGCCGGCTACCGGCAGCTTCTTGCCGATGCCTCGGCCGGGGTCGAACGGCTGGTCAGCCGCGATCTCGATTTCCGCACGGTGCCGCAGGCGCCCGCGCTGGCGGCGGAGTGATGGGCCATGGCGGCTAGAATTCGCGAAACTATCGACGGCGATCTCGAGGAAAACCACGAGATCAACGTGACGCCGTTCATCGACGTCATCCTGGTGCTGCTGATCATCTTCATGGTCGCTGCCCCCTTGGCGACAGTCGACGTCAATGTCGATCTGCCGGGTTCGACCGCGACACCGGCGCCCCGGCCGGAAACGCCGCTGTTCCTGACGCTGAAGGACGATCTGACGCTGGCGATCGGCAATGACAGCGTGTCGCGCCAGGCTTTCGCCGCGGTGCTCGACGGCAGAACCAAGGGCGACAAGCAGACCCGCATCTTCCTGCGTGCCGACAAGGCGGTCGGTTATGGCGAGCTGATGGAGGTGATGAACCTGCTGCGCGGCGCTGGTTATCTGAAGATCGCGCTGGTGGGGCTGGAGACGGTGCCGGCGGACGCATCCGCGGCGCACCGGGGCGCCGCCCCGTGACGCAACTGGCCGCCGCCGCACCCGCGGCCGACCCGCCACGCGCCGGCCTGCGCGAAATTGGCTTGTGGGCGGCTGCGGCCATTGTCATTGTCGGCGCGCATGTCGCGATCGCCTATGCCGTCCAGAGCTTCAGCCTGGCCAACATGGCCGATGGCGGCCCGCCGCCGGCTGTGGCTATCGAGCTGTCGCCGATGATGGTGGCGCCGGCGGTGCAGGAGGACTCGATGGCCGACGTGGTGACGCCTGAGCCGCCGAACCAGATCGAGGAGGCGGTTGCCGAACTGAAGCCCGTCGTGGAGCCCGAGCCCGGTCAGCCGGGGCCGGTCGCCGAGAAGACGGAAGCGGTTCAACCCGCCGCTCCGATCGAGACGGCAGCGGCCGAGCAGCCCGATCAATCGCCGCCGCTGGATGAGGTGGTGCCCGACATCGTCCCGACCATAGCGCCGGATGTGGTCATTCCGCCGCCCCAGACCAAGCCGGCGGAGACCAAGCCGGCGGAGACCAAGCCGATCGAGAAGGCGAAGAAGGCTGCCGAAAAACCCAAGCCGAAAGCAAAGAAAGAGAAGAAGGAAAAGGCCGCGCCGGCGAAAGCGGTCGTGACCGCCAGTGTCGATCAAAAGGCAGCGGCGAAGGCGTCGGCGCCGAAGGCTTCGCAATCGAGTGGATCATCAGTCAGTGCAAGCAAATGGAACTCCCAGCTGATCGGATGGATCAATCGGCACAAGCGCTACCCGAGCGCGGCAAGGTCGCGGCGCGCCGTGGGTACCGCAAATGTGACCTTCGTCGTCAGCGCTTCGGGCAAGGTGACCTCCGTCCGGCTGACACGATCTTCGGGGGACGCCGATCTCGATCGCGCCGCGCTCAGCATTCTGCAGGGTGCGACGGTGCCCGCGCCACCGCCTGAGAAGGCCGGTACGGCTGTCGTGGCGCCTTTGATGTTCACGCTGCGGAACTAGAAGCAGCCGGACAAGGCCGATCCCATGACCACGTACTTTCCCGCTTGACTGACCCGCCGGACCGAATACGCTAGCGCAAAATACCGGCCTTGGTCGCCGGGCGGCAAATATGCCTCGTATGCCTCGCCCTCCGGCGCTGGCTGCGGGGCATTGTCATTTCTGAGGATCGGTTTGAAACGGCGTATCGAGATCGGCATCCTGTATTCCCGCTCGGGCAGCTACCAGCTGGTCTCCGATGCGTGCCGGATGGGCGCCATGCGCGCCATCGCCGACATCAATGCCGATCGGAGCTATGGCATCGAACTGGTTCCGGTCGAGCGCGATCCGCAAAGTAATGCCGATCGCTACGCGACTTTGTGCGAGGACATTTTCAGGACCAGCAGCGCGCGCCATGTCGTCGGTTGCGTCACCTCGTGGAGCCGCAAGGAAACCATCCCGGTGCTGGAGAAGGCCGGCGGCATGCTCTGGTATGCCTGCCCCTATGAAGGGTTCGAGGCCAACGAGCATGTCGTCTACATGCACGCCTGCCCCAACCAGCATCTGGTTCCGCTGATGGCGCATGTCGTGCCGCGTTTCGGCGCCAACGGCTTCCTGCTCGGCTCGAACTACATTTGGGGCTGGGAGATGAACCGCGTGGCGCGCGACCTGATCGCGGATGCCGGCGGCAAAGTGCTGGGCGAGCGCTATCTGCGCATCGGCGAGACCGACGTGTCGCGGTTGATCGCGGAAATCCGGGCGACGAGGCCGAGCTTCATCCTCAACAATCTGATCGGCACCTCGTCGTATGCCTTCCTGGCGGCTTACCGCGAGTTGGGCGATGAGGATGCGGCATTCAGGCCGGAAAACTGCCCCGTCATCTCCTGCAACCTCACCGAAGGCGAGTTGCCGGCGATCGGCGAGACAGGGAAAGGGCATCTGTCGGTCGGGCCCTATTTCGCGCCCCGGCCGGCTGCCTTCGCTTCGTCCTTCGAGGCCTCCGCCTATGCCTCGGTGCAGGTGATGGCCGACGTGCTGTCGCGCGATGCCGATGCCGGCCCGGCGGAATTTTCCAAAGCCTTCGCCGAGCGGCGCTTCTCGACCCGGCTCGGGCCGATCGCCATCGACGCGCATTCCCAGCACGCGACGCTGCCGGTGATCATCGGCCGGATCGCCGATGGCTTCTTCGAGGTCGTCAGCCAGGAGGATGAGGTCGCGCCGGATCCATATCTGTCGCGCTACGACCCCGCCAAGACGTTCGGCCGTCCGCGTCTGAGAGTGGTGTCATGACCCGGACGCGCATCCCCAATCTCGGCGGCGCGCGGGCTTTCATCCTGCATCGCCCGCATCCGACGGTGCAGGCCATCACCAGGCAATTGTCGGCCATCGGCCTGGCTACGATCGACTGCTGGCCGGAATTGCCGCCGGAAGCTCTCGCCGCCGATTTCGTCTTCTTCGATGCCGATCTCGGTTTCGACGAGCAATTCCCGTGGAAGCCGGGCGAGGCGCCGATGCCGCTGGTGGCGCTGATCGGTTCCGAGGCGCCGGGGCGTATCGAATGGGCGCTGTCGCACAAGGCCGATGCGCAGCTGCTGAAGCCGGTCGGCAATGCCGGTGTGTACAGCGCATTGCTGATCGCAAGGCAGAGCTTCGAGGCACGGAAGCATTTAGCCGGCGAGATAGCGTCGCTGCGCCAGCGCGTCGCCGAGCGCCAGACCATTGTGCGCGCGGTGACGGCGCTGTCGAAAGGCAGCGACGACGAGCGTGCCTATGCACAACTGCGATCGCTGGCGATGAGCTGGCAGATCAGCGTCGAGGATGCCGCGCGTCGCATCGTGGCAATGCAAAGCGAGGAAGCAACGGGGGAAGAAGGCGGCGATGACCAGTCCCATCGCGCCTGATCTGCCGGTGCGCATGCCGGTCAAGCCGCGCGCCGGTGTCTGGCGCCGGCTGGTGAAACGCCGCCTCGCGCTGCTCGGCCTGGTCATCGTCGCCATTGTCCTTGCCGGCGCTGTGCTGGCGCCCCGGCTGACCGGCTATGACCCCAACGAGCAGATGTTCGACGGCCTGACCATCGAGGGCTCGCCGCTGCCGCCCAGCGCCCAGTACTGGCTCGGCACCGACCTGCTCGGACGTGACCTCTTGACCCGCATCCTCTACGGCGCCCGCACCTCGCTGATCATCGGCATCGTCGCCAATGGCGTGGCGCTTTTGATCGGCACTTTGGTGGGCGTCACCGCAGGCTATTTCCGCGGCTGGATCGGCAGCGCGCTGATGCGCTTCACCGATCTGATGATGGCGTTCCCGGCGCTGCTGCTCGCCATCTGCCTGGCGGCAGTGTTTCAGCCCAGCCTGTGGATCGTCGCCATGGTCATCGCGCTGGTCAACTGGGTGCAGACGGCGCGTGTCATCTACACCGAGACATCGTCGCTGGCCGAACGCGAGTTCATCGATGCCGAGCGCAGCATCGGGGCGAGTGCGCCGCGCATCCTATTTCGCCACATCCTGCCGCATCTGCTGCCGACCATCATCGTCTGGGGCACGCTCGGCATCTCGACCACGGTTCTGCTCGAGGCGACGCTTTCCTTCCTCGGCATCGGTGTGCAGCCGCCGACCGCGTCGTGGGGCAACATCATTTTCGAGAACCAGACCTATTTCCAGGCCGCCCCCTGGCTGGTGTTCTTCCCCGGCGCCGCAATCCTGGCGTTGGCGCTGGCCTTCAACCTGATCGGCGACGCATTGCGCGACATCCTCGATCCGACGCAAAGGGGCCGGGAATAATGGGGGGCCGGTCATGATCGCCTATCTCGGCCGCCGGCTGATCCAGTCGCTGCTCATCCTGCTTGGCGTCTCGCTGATCACTTTTGCGCTGCTCTACCTCTTGCCGGCCGACCCGGTGCGGCAGATCGCCGGCCGCAGTGCTACGCCGCAGACGGTGGAAAACATCCGCCAGCAACTCGGCCTCGACCAGCCTTTCGTGGTCCAGTATTGGCACTACCTGACGAAGCTCGTCAGCGGCGATCTCGGCCGCTCCTACATACAGCGCTCCGAGGTCACCGAGCTCATCGTCTCGCGGCTGCCGGCCAGCCTGCTTTTGATGGTAGGCGCCATCCTGTGCGAACTGCTGATCGGGCTCTCCATGGGCCTGATCGCCGCCGTCAAGCGCGGCACCGCCACCGACCAGACCCTGATGGTGGCCTCCTTCGTCGGCGTCTCGGCGCCGCAATTCGTCGTCGGCCTGTTGCTGCTCTACGTCTTTGCCGTGCGTCTCAGCTGGTTCCCGATCGGCGGCTATGGCACCTGGCGCCATCTGGTGCTGCCGTCGCTGACGATGGGCATACTCGGCGCCGGCTGGTACGCGCGCATGATGCGCTCGTCGATGATTGACGTCCTGCGCCAGGATTATGTCCGCACGGCGCGGGCCAAAGGCCTGGCGCGCAGCGCCATCATATTCCGCCACGCACTGCCGAATGCCATCCTGCCGGTCATCGCCATGATAGGCATCGACATCGGCATCTTCATGGGCGGCATCGTCGTCGTCGAAAGCGTGTTCGGCTGGCCGGGTATCGGTCAGCTGGCGTGGCAGGCGATCCAGCGCGTCGACATTCCGATCATCATGGGCGTCACGCTGGTGTCGGCCTTCGCCATCGTGCTCGGCAATCTGCTCGCCGACATCATCGCGCCGTTCATCGATCCCCGCATCAAGCTCAGATGAAAATGAAACAGAGAAAGGGAACACAACAATGAAAAAGTTTCTCGCATCCACAGTCGCGGCATCGGCCTTGGCCCTCATGCTCGGCATGACAAGCGTCCGCGCCGAAGACACGGTCGATCCCAACGCCAAGCAAGGCGGCGCCATCACCATCACCTACAAGGACGATGTTGCGACCCTCGATCCGGCGATCGGCTATGACTGGCAGAACTGGTCGATGATCAAGAGCCTGTTCGATGGGCTGATGGATTACGAGCCAGGCACCACCAATTTGAAGCCCGATCTGGCAGAAAGCTACGAGATTTCGCCCGACGGCCAGACCTTCACCTTCAAGCTGCGCCATGGCGTGAAATTCCACAATGGCCGCGAGATGACGGCCGACGACGTGAAATATTCGCTCGACCGCGTCACCAATCCGAAGACGCAGAGCCCCGGCGCCGGCTTCTTCGGCTCGATCAAGGGCTATGACGATGTCGCCGCCGGCAAGGCCGAAGGCCTGTCCGGTGTCACCGTCATCGACCCCTACACGGTCAAGTTCGAACTGACCCGGCCCGACGCCACCTTCCTGCATGTCATGGCCATCAATTTCGCCCATGTCGTGCCGAAGGAAGAGGTCGAGAAATATGGCGCCGATTTCGGCAAGCATCCGGTCGGCACCGGCGCCTTCAAGCTCGCCGAGTGGACGCTGGGACAGCGCATCGTCTTCGAGCGCAATGCGGACTATTGGCACAAGGGCCTGCCGCATCTCGACAAGATCACCTTCGAGATCGGCCAGGAGCCGATCGTGGCGCTGCTGCGCTTGCAGAAGGGCGAGATCGATGTTCCCGGCGACGGCATTCCGCCGGCCAAGTTCCAGGAGGTGATGGCCGATCCCGAGCAGAAGGCGCGTGTCGTCGAAGGCGGTCAGCTGCACACCGGCTACGTCACCATGAACACCACCATGGCGCCGTTCGACAATGTTAAGGTGCGTCAGGCCGTCAACATGGCGCTCAACAAGGCGCGCATCATCCAGATCATCAACGGCCGCGCCGTGCCGGCCAACCAGCCGCTGCCGCCGTCGATGCCGGGCTACGACAAGGACTACAAGGGTTATCCCTATGACGTAGCCAAAGCCAAGGCGCTGCTGGCCGAGGCCGGTCATGCCGATGGTTTCGACACGCAGCTGTTCGCCATGAACACCGATCCCAACCCGCGCATTGCCCAAGCGATCCAGCAGGACCTGGCGGCGATCGGCATCAAGGCCAGCATCCAGTCGCTGGCGCAGGCCAATGTCATCGCCGCCGGCGGTGACAAGGCCGGCGCGCCGATGATCTGGTCGGGCGGCATGGCCTGGATCGCCGACTTCCCCGATCCGTCGAATTTCTACGGCCCGATCCTCGGCTGCGCCGGCGCGGTGCCCGGCGGCTGGAACTGGTCGTGGTATTGCAACAAGGATCTCGACGCCAAGGCGGCCGAGGCGGATTCGGTGGTCGACCCGGCAAAGGCCGGCGAACGCGACAAGATGTGGAGCGCCATCTACGACAAGGTGATGGAAGACGCGCCCTGGGCGCCGGTCTTCAACGAACAGCGCTTCACCATGAAATCCGCGCGCATGGGCGGCGCCGACAACCTCTATGTCGACCCGGTCCATATCCCGATCAACTACGACAATGTGTACGTAAAAGATGTGCAATAACTGCGACTACACCATCCATGGGCGCCACCACCATTTCGGCTGGGACAATTCCTTTGTCCCGGCCGAGCGGGTGGCGCCCGGCGCGACCATCGAGTTCCAGTGCCTCGATGCCGCCGGCGGCCAGCTGAACGCCGACAGCACGGTTGCCGAAATCGCCAAGCTCGACTTCGCCGGGGTCAACCCGGTGACCGGGCCGATCTTCGTCGAGGGCGCCGAGCCGGGTGACGCGCTCAAGGTGACGATCGAGATGTTCAAACCGTCCGGCTTCGGCTGGACGGCGAACATTCCGGGTTTCGGCCTGCTCGCCGACGACTTCACGGAACCGGCGCTGAACATCTGGAAATACGATGCAGCCGCGCTCGAACCGGCGCTGTTCGGGAAAAACGCGCGCGTACCACTGAAGCCGTTCGCCGGCACCATCGGCAATGCGCCGGCTGAGATGGGGCTTCACTCGGTGGTGCCGCCACGGCGGGTCGGCGGCAATCTCGACATCCGCGATCTCGCTGCCGGCACGACGCTCTATCTGCCGGTTGAGGTGGCCGGCGCGCTGTTCTCGGTCGGCGATACGCACGCCGCACAAGGCGATGGCGAGGTCTGCGGCACGGCGATCGAGAGCCCGATGGACGTCGTGCTCAAGCTCGACCTTGTCAAGGACGCCAGGCTGAAGACGCCGCGCTTCACCACCGCCGGTCCGGTGACGCGCCATCTCGACGCCAAGGGCTATGAGGTGACGACGGGTATCGGGCCGGACCTGATGACCGGCGCCAAGGAGGCGGTGGCGCAGATGGTCGATCTGCTTGCTGGGCGGTATCAGATCGATCCGGTCGAGGCCTATATGCTGGCCTCGGTGTGCGGGGACCTGCGCATCAGCGAGATCGTCGACATGCCGAACTGGGTGGTGTCGTTCTATTTTCCGCGTTGCGTGTTTGAATGACGGTACGTCGGCGCCGCACCCCCACCCCGCTGCTTCGCAGCGACCCTCCCCACAAGGGGGAGGGTAAAGCGCTGCCACCCTACCTCCCCCTTGTGGGGAGGTCGGACCGGAGGTCCGGGTGGGGGTCAGCGCCAAGGTTTGTGCGAATGGTGCGACGGAACCAATCCGTCGCAGGGCTCCACCCACAATGACCCTCGCCGACAACCCCATCCTCTCCATCGCCAACCTCTCCGTCAGCGTGCGCGGCGAGGACGGCGAGCGCGATGTCGTCTCCAACCTGTCGCTGACGCTGGCGCGCGGCGAGACGCTCTGCATTGCCGGCGAATCCGGCTCCGGCAAGTCGATGACCGCGCTGGCGATCATGCAGCTTTTGCCGCAGCCGGCGGCGCGCATATCGTCAGGCATGATCCGTCTTCGGGATGGGAATCGGGGCGACACCGACCTAGCAACCCTCGACGAACGCCAGATGCGGCGCATTCGCGGCGACCGCATCGCCATGATCTTCCAGGAGCCGATGACCTCGCTCAACCCGGTTCTGTCGATCGGCCGGCAACTCACCGAATCAATCGAGGCGCATACCAGCCTGTCGTCGGCGCAAGCCCGCCGGCGCGCCATCGAGGCGTTGAAGGCGGTGCGCATTTCGGAGGCGGAAAGCCGGTTAAAGCAGTTTCCGCACGAACTCTCCGGCGGCATGCGCCAGCGGGTGATGATCGCCATGGCGCTGGCGCTCGAGCCCGACGTGCTGATCGCCGACGAACCGACGACGGCGCTCGACGTCACCGTGCAAGGCGAAGTGCTGGAGCTGTTGCGCGACCTGCAGCGCCAGCATGGCACCAGCGTCATCCTGATCACCCACGATATGGGCGTGGTTGCCGAAATGGCCGACCGGGTCATCGTCATGCGCGACGGCCGCATGGTCGAAGAAGGCACGACATCGGATATTTTTGTCCAGCCGCAGGCCGACTATACGCGCGAACTGCTGGCTGCCGTGCCGCGCATCGGCAGTGGCGTCGGTCGACAGAAATCCAGGGATGCGATTGACGTCTTGAAACCGGCCAATGTCGCCGAGATCAACGACCTGCATGTCCGCTTCGATCTGCGTGGCGGCATCTTTGGCCAGGTCACCCGCCGCGTCCACGCCGTCGAGGGCGTCAGCTTCTCGATCGCGCCCAACGAAACGCTTGCTCTGGTCGGCGAATCCGGCTGCGGCAAGTCGACGACCGCCAAGGCGCTGGCCGGACTGGCGCCGTATAGCGGCGACATCGTCATTGGCGGGCGCAATCTCTCCGGTCTTGGCCGCGACGAGCGCAAGGCGGTGCGCCGTGACGTCCAGATGATTTTCCAGGATCCCTTCGCTTCGCTCGATCCGCGCATGCGCGTCGGCGAGCTCGTCGCCGAGCCGCTGGTGATTCATGGCATCGCCTCCAAGGACGAGCGCCGCGAACGAGTGGGGGCGCTGTTCGAGCGCGTCGGCCTGTCGGCCGACCAGATGGAGCTTTACCCGCACGAATTCTCCGGTGGCCAGCGCCAGCGCGTCTGCATCGCCCGAGCGCTGGCGCTACGACCAAAACTGATCATCGCTGACGAAAGCGTCTCCGCGCTCGACGTCTCGGTGCAGGCGCGTGTGCTCGATTTGCTGAAGGAATTGCAGCGCGAATTCGGCGTCGCCTATCTCTTCATCTCGCACGACATGGCGGTGGTCGAGAACATTTCCGACCGCGTTGCCGTCATGTATCTCGGCCAGATCGTCGAGATGGGCACGCGCGACCAGGTGTTTTCCAACCCGCGCCATCCCTACACCAGGCGGCTGATCGACGCCGTGCCGGTGCCCGATCCGGCGCAGCGCAGAACGCGCTTCGCGCGCCTCGACCAGGAAATCCCGAGCGCCACCCGCAGGATCGGGGAGGCGCCGCTGAAGCTGGCGCTGAACGATGTCGGCGGCGGCCATCTGGTTGCTGCGGAAAGCTGAGCCCGCACTGGCTGGCAGCTGTTCTTTTACTTTGTTGAGTACAACCAAGAACTGCCGTCTCGGGTTTACCGCGTCTTAGGTGGACGGCGGCCACTATACGGTCGGAGTTCTTGCCACGGGGAAAAATAGTGCTCAAGGCGGTTCTGCAGCTGCTGCCGGGTCGGTTCATGGATGTGCGCATGCGCGTATCCGCCGACTACGAGACGCGTGTCGTGGAGCGGCCCGGGCGCTGGATGAAGGCGGCCGAGCTGGAGCAGTTGAGCAGCGATCTGCGGCTGGTGGCGTCGAAGACGCTGAAAGTCGGCAGCCTGACCTACGGTGTGTTTTCCGGCGACCGCAGCCGGCTGGAACATTCCATCATCACCATCGTCTATCGCCGCAGCGACGGGCGGCCGATCGCCTTCAACGCGCTGGCGCTGATGGAGATTTCGCTGGCCGGCAAGCCCTATGAAGTCTTGCACCTCGGTCTGGTCATGATCGATCCGGACGAGCGCAGCCGCGGTCTCAGCTGGATCCTCTACGGCCTGACCTGCTTCCTGATGTTTTTGCGCAACCAGTTCAGACCGATCTGGATCTCCAACGTCAGCCAGGTGCCGGCCGTCGTCGGCATGGTCGCGGAGGCGTTCAGCAATGTGTTTCCCGGACCGCATGCCGGCGCGCGGCGCTCGCTGACCCATGTGCTTCTGGCGCGGCAGATCATGGCGCGGCACCGCCATGTCTTCGGCGTCGGCCCCGAAGCGGGTTTCGACGAAGAGCGTTTCGTCATCACCAATGCCTATACGGGCGGCTCGGACGATCTGAAGAAAACCTTCGACGAGACGGCCAAGCACCGCGAGGAGACCTTTAACGAGTTCTGCCGCAAGGAACTCGACTACGGGCGCGGCGACGATGTGCTGCAGATCGGCCAGATGAGCTTCCAGTCGGCGCGCACCTTTCTCGCCGACACGGTTCCGCGCCGCTCGCTTGCAGCACTTGCCGTGGCCGGCGCGGCCGCCACGCTGCAGCGGCTGGTGCTGCCGGTGGTTCACTGGGCCGATAGCACCCGCCAATGGAATGTGCTGAGACCATGGACACGCTGATGGCTTCATTCGTGGCGTCTCGGTTTATCCGCAAGCTGATGGCAGCCGGCCGATGATGAACCTCGACGGCACGCTCGTCGCCGACACCATCACCTCGCTAGCGGCGCTGGTTGGCCTGCTTGTCGTGATATCGATCATAGGCGGGCGCGACACGGGCGATCCGCTGTCGCGGCGCTTTCTATTCGGCCTCAAGGTGCTGGCAGTGCTGCTTGCCTGCCGCATCCTCGACTGGACCACGGGTCTTGCCTTTTTCCGGTTCGTCACCATCACGGCGGCGGGTCTGCTGCCGCTGGCCGCACTGCTGCTGACCGAAGGCCTGCTGCGCCGGCACGCGCCGTTCGCTCTCAAATTGTTCGCCGCCGGCGGTGCCCTGCTGTTCTTCCTTCTGGCGCCGATCCCGGCACGTTTCGCTGAACCATGGCGAATGGCGGTACTACTTGCCTTCCAGTTCGGAGGTTTTCTCGCCATCGGCTGGCTGGTGATGACGCGCGATCGCGACAGCCTGTCGGCGGCCGAAAACCGCACGGTCGAGCGCATGGCGCTGTCGCTGCTGTTGATCATTCCGTTCATGGTCACCGACTACCGGCCCGGCCTGTTCGAAGTGCCGGTTCGGCTTGGCGGCATCGCCATCCTGTTCCTGTGCTGGCTGACGATCGGCCTTGGACGCGCCAGCCTCGGCCATCGCGACACGATCGGCGCCTTTACCGTGATTACGCTGAGCTCGGTTTTCGCCGGGCTGGCGCTGGGCGGCATCGACGATCTCGGCTGGCGCGGCAGTGTGCAGGGCGTGGTGATCGTGCTGTCGGCGACGCTGCTGGCAGTCATCTACAATGACAGCGTCAGCCTCACCGCGGAGAAGCGCCGCGACTCGTTGCTGAAGCATATGGCCGAGGGCGACCTCACCGATTCGGCGCGCTTCCTGCGCGGCCTGCAGAGCCATATTCTTGTCGACGGTGCGCTGATCCTGCCGGCAGCCGACCTCGGTGATTTCGACCTGAAGGTGCTGGCCCGTGCACTGGAGCAGGAGCCCGTGCGCTCGCTCGCCGATACGCAGCCGGGGGCGCCAGTCGACCAGGATATACGCGAGCAGCTGGCCTGGCTGTTCGAGAAATTTGAGGCGACCCATGTGCTGCTGGCGACGCTCGAGCCGTTGACCGTGGTGGCGCTCAACATGCCGGCGCTGGCATCGTCGCCGGGCGTGGAAATGGAGCTGCGGGCAGTCCAGCGCATGGCGATGCTGATCTCGCAGCGGCATGCGAAGGGTTGATCATACTGAACGGGCCGGCTCTTGCGTCGGCCCGTTGCCGTAGCCGGGTCAGGCGGCCTTGGTCTTCGAGGCTTCTTCGTCGCGCACCATTTTTGTCACGGCGGCGAAGTCGAGCTTGCCGGAGCCAAGGACCGGTACCTTTGAGACCACCCGCACTTCGGCCGGGACCATCAGGTCCATGGCGCCGTTGGCCTTGGCGTAGGCGAGGAATTCCGCTCGTGTGGCGCCGGATGCCTCGGTGATGAGGATCAGCTTTTCGCCCTTGCGGGCGTCGGGCACCGTAGCGACCGCCGACAGCGAGCCCTTCCACAATTCGCCGGCCAGCGCTTCGACAGCAGCCAGCGAGATCATCTCGCCGCCGATCTTGGCGAAGCGCTTGGCGCGGCCGCGAATGGTGATGAAGCCACCCTCGTCGATAGCGACGACGTCGCCCGTGTCATGCCAGCCGTCCTCGAGCGGTTCGAGCACGCCGGGCTTCTCGGCCCGGAGATAACCGGCCATGACATTGGGACCGCGCACGAACAGCCGGCCGCCTTCGTCGACGCCGGGGACCGGATCGAGGCGGTATTCCATGCCGGGCATGATCTTGCCGACGGTTCCTGAGCGATTGTACATCGGCGTGTTGATGGAGATCACCGGCGCCGTCTCGGTGACGCCGTAGCCCTCGAGGATGCGTAGGCCGAACTTCTCCATATAGGTCATGCGCGTCGCTGTCTTGACCGGCTCCGCGCCGGCAAAACAATAGCGTATCGAGCGGAAGTCGTAGGGGTGCGCGGTGCGGGCATAGCCGGAGAGGAAGGTGTCGGTGCCGAAGATGATCGTCGCGTTCGAGCCGTAGATCAGTTCCGGCACGAGGCGGTAGTGCAGCGGCGAGGGGTAGAAATAGACCGGCACGCCGGAGATCAACGGCAGCACCGTGCCCGCGGTCATGCCGAAGGAGTGGAAGATCGGCAGCACGTTGAACACCTTGTCGCCCGAATGGAAGTCGATACGCGACGCCGCCTGGGCGGCGTTGGCCAGGATGTTGCGGTGGGTCAGAACGACGCCCTTCGGCGTGCCTTCCGAACCCGAGGTGAACAAGATCACCGCCGCATCGCCGGGCTTGCGTTTCGCGCGCGGCGTCGACTTGCGCAGCAAGCCGAGCAGCTTATCCTTGAGACTGATGGTCTTTCTGAGATCGTCGAGCCACACGATGTCGACCGAGCGACCGAGTTCCTCGACTACAGCGCCGAGCTTTGCCTGTTCGACGAACGCGCGGGAGGTAAGCACGGTGCGGACTTCGGCGGCCTTGCAGGCGGACAGAATATTGGCAGCACCTGCGGTGAAGTTCATCATCGCCGGAACCTTGCCGGCGGACATGACGCCGAGCAGTGTCGCGCAAGAGCCGTTGGCGTTGGGCAGCATGATGCCCAGCGTCTGCTGGTCGGCATAAAGGTTCTGGAACTTCTCACCAAGCACGGCGGCAGCCGTGAGCAGCTTGCTGTAGCTGAGAGAACCGGTGACCGGATCCTGAACTGCGAGCTGTTTCATGCCGCGTTCGTTCGCCGTCTCGATGATCTTTTCCAGTACGGTCTTGTCTATGTCCTGGGTGCGGAAAACGAGATCCGACATCACCTGGTAGAGCGCGGAACCCGCCGCGGCGCGGCGCTTGCGGCCCTTCAGCTCCTGCGGCACCTCGAGCTTGACCGGTTCCAGAATAGTCACCTTGACCTTCGGGAACAGGCGGCGGCGCACATGCTGCGAGCTCAGCCGCGAGAAGTAGGTCTTCTCCAGCCCGTCGATGCGCACCGGCACAACCATCGAGCCGGTCTTGTCGGCAACCATGGCGGCGCCGTCATAGACCTTCATCAGGCCGCCGGTCACGGTGATGCGTCCCTCCGGGAAGATCACCAGCGGGTCGCCGCCCTGCACGATCTTGATCAGCGTGCGGGTCGACATCGGCTTGGCCGGGTTGAGCGGCAAAGCGCGGGCAAGTTTCATGAACGGCTTCATCCACCAAGCCTGGGCAATGGTGTAGTCGATGGCGAAGACCGGTTCCTCATCGGTCAGCGTCAAGGCGAGCGGACCGTCGAGGAAGCTGACATGGTTGAGCGCCAGGATCGGCGCCTTGCCGGCCGCCTTGAGGTTTTCCATGCCCTCGACTTCGAGGCGCAGGAAAGCGCGGAACAGGATGGAGACGAAGTCACGGAAGGGGTTCGTCGGCAAATATTTCAGCATCAGCCAGGCGGCAATCGCATTGGCCGCGACGAGGCCGAACAGGATGCCGCCGGTCGAGACCTTCGTCTGGATCAGGGCCATGATGATGCCGCCGCCAGTCATGAAGCCGGCATTGACGATACTGACGGCGGCGACGACCCGGGCGCGCCGCGCTTCGGGCGACCAGGCCTGCACGGCGGCGAAGGTCGGCACCACTAGGAAAGCGGCTGCAATGGCCATGCCGGCGAGGTCGATGGCGACGCGGATCGTGTTTGGGCCGGCGAAGAATGCGCCAAGGGTTTCCGCCTGGGGCGACGGCGTCATGCCGGAGATGGTCCAGGCGAGATGCAGGCCGAACAGGGCGAGCAGCGCCGTGCCGACCGGTGCCGGCAACAGCACGATGCGGCCCTGCGACATCCAGGCGGCGATGGCCGAACCGATGGCGATCGAGACGGCGAACACGGCGAGGTAGACGGTGACGGCCATTTCGTTGCCGCCGAGCGAATCCTTGATCAGGACCGGCAGGAGCGAGAGCACGATGGCGCCGATCAGCCAGAACCACGACGTCATCAGGCCGGCGCGCCAGATGCGCGTGTCGGTGCGCAATTCGGTGACCTGGCGCCAGGTCGAATGGAAGATGTTCTTGTCGATGACAAGGTCGGGCGCCGCCGAACCGGTGGACGGGATGTAGCGGCTGACGAGCCAGCAACCGACGGCGAGCGCCATCATGATCGGTCCGAACACCGCGACGCCGATGCCATCGGCGGAAACGACGCCGCCGGCTATGGTGCCGCCGAGAATCGCGGCAAACGTGGCTGACTCGATCCAGGCGTTGGCCTTGGGCAGTTCCTTGCGTTCGAGGTGATCGGGCAGGATTCCGTATTTGATCGGTCCGAACAGCGCCGAGATAACGCCGAACATCAACAGCGCCGTCATCAGCACGGGAATGGACGACAGGGCGATGCCGACGACGGAGACACCCGCCGCGGCGATCTCGGCGAATTTCAGACGCTTGGCTATGAGAGCCTTGTCGAAGCGGTCGGCGAGCTCGCCGCCGAGCGCCGACAGGAGCAGGAAGGGGGCCATGAAGACGGCGCCCGCCAAGGTGACCAGTGATGCCGCCTGGTCCGCCGCCAGCGTGAACAGAATAAGGAACACCAGCGTGTTCTTGAGGAAATTATCGTTGAAGGCGGACAGGAACTGCGTCCAGAACAAGGGCGCAAAGCGCCTGGACGTCATCAGATGAGCTGTCGGTCGGTTGATCGGGGCGATTTCCATAGCGGCGACTTCCATTGGGCATGACCGATTAAAATCCTGGCTGGATTGATCAGCGGTCTTGCGCGTTGAGCCTTGTTTAGCGGGAACCCGGTTACACTTCGTTACTGCGGCTGACATCCATCAGCAACTTCTCGGTCTTGGCGTCTTCCAGCCGGTTGATGAAGCGGCTTGCCTCTTCCGAGTCGCGCAGCGTCTTGGTGATGGTGATCGAGGTGTGCACGAGCATGATGGCGGCCATCGCATAAAACCCCTTGGCGGCGAAGCTCGCCTCCATGAAGTAGATGCCGCCGGCCATCATTGTGGTGGCAACGGCGAAACTGGCCATGGTGAAGGTCTTCCAGGCGCTTGAGTCCTTGAGGGAATAGGTGTTCGGGGTCATCGATATGGTCCTTTCGTTTCAAGGTTAGGTTGGTTGGGCGTGGGTCTGTTTCAGGCTGGATACAATCAGGCCGGCTTGGTCATGGTCTTCGTGAGCCGTTCGAGCACGGCGTCGGCGCTGCTTCTCAGCGGCGCGCCGCAGCCGGCGGCCGCAAGCTTCTCTGAGACCGCGGCAGGATCGCCCGACTGTTCCATCTCGGCCATGGCGGCCGCGGTGGCGTCGATCTGCTTTTGCCTGGTGCGCAGGCGCAGCAGCGTCTCCTCGGCGTCCCTGAGCGCCGACAGGCTGGAGCCGGGCGCGCTTTCTCGCAGGCGCTGGGTCGAGTCGACCGCGACAACGATGCGCTGGCCGCGCTGCAATTCGCGCAGGCGCATTTCGGAGACGCGGATGATCCGCTTGAGACGCTCGATCTCGGTGCCGAAGCTTTTCTGCGCCTCGGCGGAGGCGTCGCGTTCGGCTTCCAGCATGGCGATGGTTTCGGCGGCTTCGCGGGCCAGTTCATTCTGTCCCTGCTCGATCGCGGCGATCGTGCGCTTCTCCAAATCGTCGATGCGGAGGACAAGCTTCTTGAACTGCGCGACTTCCTGTTCGTTCTGGGCGATGGCAATTGCAACCGCCCGGCGGGCGGCCGCGATAGCGTCGGCGCAATCGCGGATCTGCTGGCGCAGGATTATCAGCGCGTTGCGGTCGACGACCGCCTCGGCGGCTTCGTAGCTTCGGCCGCGAACGAGAGCAAAAAACTGTTTCAACATTTCCGTTTCTCCTCTATGAACGTTGTTCACGACGCAACGTAGCACACTGTGAACGGCGTTCAAGGATAAAATGAACGCTGTTCATGACTTGCGCATAAGGAAGGTTAATGACCGCAAAACGGGACGCCAAACGCGAGTATCTCAAAGGCAGGCTGATCGAGGCCGCGCACGCGCGCATTCAAGCCTCGGGGCTCGCCGGCCTGCGCGCACGCGACATCACGGCCGATGCCGGCTGCGCGCTCGGCGCGCTCTACACCGCCTTCGCAGACCTCGACGAGCTCATCCTGCACGTCAACTCGATCACGCTGGCAAGACTTGGGGCGGCGTTGGAACAGGAGGCGACCGGCGCGGCCGAGCCAAGGGCCAAGCTGAGGGCTCTGGCCAAAGCCTATCTCTCTTTCGCGCGCGACAATCGCATGGCGTGGAAGGCGCTGTTCGAGCATCGCATGGCGCCAGGCGTGGCGGTGCCCGGATGGCATCTGGCCGAACATGCGGTGCTGATCCAGCATCTGGTCGAGCCGCTGGCCCAGCTGCTCCCGGCGCTGGACACGCCAGAGCTGCTGGCGCGGACCCGCACGCTGTTCTCCGCCGTGCATGGGATCGTCGCCATCTCGCTCGAAGACCGTTTCATTGGCCTGGCGTCCACCGATCTCGAAAGTGAGCTGCTGGGTTTCGTTGGCACGCTGGTGAGCGGACTGGAGACGGAAAGGGAATGAACTGCTGCGATCGGCTCTTGCCTCACGGCACTCTGCCCTTATGAAGATCGTGGCGCGGACTGCCGGTTGATCCAGGCCGGCTGAGACTGTTGGGGATATCCGGTGACAATCGATCAGAACCGTCGGTTTCGACCCGAAATACAGGGGCTGCGCGGCTTGGCGGTCGCGCTTGTCGTGGTCTATCACATATGGCCGGATGTGCTGCCTGGCGGATATGTCGGCGTCGACGTCTTTTTCGTCATCTCTGGCTATCTGATCACGGGCCTGCTGGCGCAGATGGCGCTGCGCGGCGGCCGGATTTCACTGATCGAATTCTACTCGCGACGGGTGCGACGGTTGTTGCCGGCAGCAACCCTGGTGCTGCTGGTGGCATTGCTGGGCACGCTGCTTTTCATCTCAAAGGCGCGCTGGGAGGAAATGGGCAACCAGATCGTGGCGAGCGCTCTTTATGTCGAGAACTGGCGGCTGGCCTCGATTGCGGTCAGCTATCTCGAGGCCGACACCTTGCCGAGCCCGGTGCAACACTACTGGTCGCTTTCCATCGAAGAGCAGTTCTACATCGCCTGGCCGTTGGTGATGATCGGCGTGATCTGGCTGGCGCGCCGCCGTGACCTTCCGCTGAGGGCCTGCTTGATCGGGGCGTTGTCGCTCATTTTCGCGGCATCACTTGTTGCCTCTGTCGTTTTGACGGCGACGGATCCGGCCCAGGCCTATTTCGTCAGCCATACCCGCCTGTGGGAATTGGCGCTGGGTGGTCTGCTGGTGCTGACCGAACACCAGTTTCGACTGGCGGCACTCACTAGACAGTGGCTGGCGATCGCCGGCATCCTGGGCATCGTTGCGTCCGCCTTGCTGTTTTCCGCTGCAACTCCATTTCCCGGCGTCAGTGCGTTGTTGCCGACCTTGGCCACAGTGCTGGTCATCCTGGCTGGCGAGGTTGAAGTCGGCCGGTTTCGTGGGCTCGATTCGTTGCCACTTCGTTTCATCGGCGATCGCTCCTACTCGGTCTATCTATGGCATTGGCCGCTGATCACCATCTCCCAGGCGCAGGGTCATTCGCTGACCCTTGCCGGCGGTTTCGGCCTGATTGCGGCGACCCTGCTTCTATCGGATCTGTCCTATCGATATGTTGAGCAGCGCTACCGGCAAGCTCGGGGCGGCGCCTGGTGGAAGCCGCTGGGATACGGCACCGCGGCGGTTCTCACATGCGTGGCCGCATCCGGCAGCCTGCTGCTCTTTCTGAAGACCGAACGCATCGACACCGCGCTGATCGGCACGCCTTCCTACCCTGGGCCCGCCGCTCTCGTCTCCGGCGCCGTGGTCCCGGACGGTGTGAACCTTCTGCCGCCGCTGGCCCGGCTGAGGCGGGACGTGCCGGTCGTGTATGCAAGGAAGTGCCACCAGGAGGAAAGCTCGGAGCCCAAACGATGCTCTCTAGGCGATCCCACGGGTGCGAAAACAATGGTTCTGGTGGGAGATTCTCATGCAGCCCAGTGGGTGCCGGCACTGGACAAGATCGCAAAGGACCGCAACTTCAAACTGGTTACCTTTACAAAATCCGCCTGCCCATTCACCCGCGTGGCCATCACGGCGGATGGCAAACCCAACGTCTTATGCGCGCAGTGGCACGAAAAGGTGCTGGCCGAGATCCTAAAGCTGAAACCGGATCTGATCTTCACCAGCCAGTCCAATTACGGAGCGGTTCAGCAAGACGTGATGATCGAGGGGCTGCGAAGTCTCTGGGGCGGGCTGACGGACGCCGGCTCGCAAATCGTTGCCATCCGCAACACGCCCTATATGAAATTCGACCCGGGCGAATGCCTGAGTTCGACCCCAACGAAATGCGTCACCAAACTGAGCGATATTGAGCGGAGCAACGTGTTGGCGCTGGCCGCGGAAGGACAGAAAAATGTGCGCGCCATCGATATGCTCGATGCCATTTGCGGGCCGCAACTATGCCCGGCAGTTGTCGGCAACATCATCGTCTGGCGGGACAGTCATCATCTGACCGCCAGCTACTCGCTTGCCCTGGCGCCCTATCTCGCAGCGAAGGCGGGGCTTTGACGAGACGTCTCGGAACTTAGATGTGTCGACAGGCAGGAAAATTCCGCTGGTGGAGCTGAGGAGGATCGAACTCCTGACCTCGTCATTGCGAACGACGCGCTCTCCCAGCTGAGCTACAGCCCCGTCCAGCGGATGGCGCATTTATCGAAGGCTGCGGTTTCCTGTCAAGGCGGGGTTTTGCCGAAATCCCTTGTGCCCGATGCTTGTAGGCGACCGGCCCTTGCCGGTTTCGCGCTCAATGGCTACATGTCGGCAACAATCGGAGACCGGCATGCTCGCCCTCATTCAAACAATCGTCATGGCGCTGGACCTGTACTGGTGGGTCATCATCGCCTCGGCGATCTTTTCCTGGCTCTATGCGTTCAACGTCGTCAACTCGCGCAATCAGTTCGTCGGCAGCATCGGCAACATGCTCTACCGGCTGACCGAGCCGGCGCTGCGTCCAATCCGTCGGTTCATGCCCGACCTTGGCGGCGTCGACATCTCGCCGATCATCCTGCTTCTGCTCCTGTTCTTCCTCAGGCAGCTCATTCTCACCACGATAGCGCCGCTGGTCCTGTGAACCCGACGATGGCATGAACGCGCCATTCCGCTTGCGCGCCGACGGCATCGACCTGTTTATCCGGCTGACGCCGAAGTCTTCCGTGGACAGGCTCGGAGGCGCCGAAAAATCGGCCGACGGGCGCAGCCATTTGAAGGCGCGCGTGCGCGCCGTGCCGGAGAATGGCGCGGCCAATGCGGCGCTGGAACGGCTGGTGGCCAAGGCGCTGGGCGTTCCGGCATCGGTCGTGTCGGTCATTGCAGGCGGCACGGCGCGGCTGAAGACGGTGCGTGTGGTTGGCGAACCATCGACGCTGGTGAAGAGCATCGAGGCACTGGCCGCCGGATAATCCTCAATCCCCCAGCGGCAACTTTGGATCGTCGACCTTCAGCGTGTTCACGCTCTGCTTGATGCGGCGCAGGTTTTCGAGAACCCTGGGTCCGCGCGTTTCGGCCACGGAGGTGACGATCATGTCGACGATCGACAGCAGCGCATAGCGCGACGAGGTCGGCTTGTAGATGTTGCCGTCTTCCAGCGACTGGAACTGGATAACGGTATCGGCGGCCTTGGCGAGCGCTGATTCCGGCGGGGTTACGGCGATGGTGCTGGCGCCATATTGCTGGGCCACCTGCACGGCGTCGATCACCGAGCGCGCATAGCCGGACACCGAGAACGCGATCAGCGTCGTCTCCGATGTGGCGACCGCGGCATACATGCGCTGCAATTGCCCGTCGATCTGCGCCAGCACCGGCACGCCGAGCCGAAACAGCCGGTTCTGCATCTCGGTCGCCATCATCGAGGAAATGCCGCCGGAGCCGATGCACAGCACATTGCCCGAACTGACGATGCGCGCGGCCACGCCCACCAGCGTCTTCATGTCGAGGTTTTCGCTGGCGCGCTGGATGGCGGCGATTGCCGCTTCGGTGATGGCCGACGCAATGCGCTGCTCGCGCGCGTCGCGGTTCAGCGGTTCGGGCGACAGATACTGGCCGCCAATGGCAATCGCCTGCGCCAGGTAGAATTTGAAGTCGCGCAGACCCTCGCAGCCGAGATTGCGGCAGAAGCGGGTGACTGTCGGCTCGCTGACGCCGACGCGCGCGGCAATCTCGGAGATTGCCGCCTTGGAGGCGAAGTCGAGATCGGTCAGCACGAGGCCGGCCAGGCGGCGGTCCGATTTGGTGCCGTCCTGCGACATCAGTTGCAGCCGCGTGATGATGTCGGCCGGCGTTTTCATTTCTGGGTTGTCGTCTTCATCGTGGTATTTTCGTTTTCATGCCGGCGCTCATAGCGGCAGGCCTGTCGCCGTGTCGAACAGATGGATGTTGCCCGGCGCTACCGAGACCGGCAGCAGTTCACCCGGCTTGACCTGGATCCGGTCGCGGAACACGGCGCGCACCGTGTCGGCACCGATCGCACCATAGACATGGGTTTCCGAGCCGGTCGGCTCGACGACATCGACCTTGATCGCCAGGGCGTCGACAGCCTCGCCGATGACGAAGTGTTCGGGCCGTATGCCGGCCTCGACCGTGCTGCCAGCCGGCACCGTCTTGCTGCCGAGCGCCAGTCGCCCTCCGCCGGCCGATTCGAACCAGCTTTTCTCGGGCGTCGTCTTCAGGGCGCCGGAGACAAAACTCATCGACGGCGAGCCGATAAAGGAGGCGACGAATTTGTTGGCGGGACGGTCGTAGAGCTCCAGCGGTGCGCCGACCTGCTGGATCTTGCCGCGGTCCATCACCACGATGCGGTCGGCCATGGTCATGGCCTCGATCTGGTCGTGGGTGACATAGACGATGGTCGATTTCAGCCGCTGGTGCAGCGCCTTGATCTCGGTGCGCATCTGCACGCGCAATTGCGCGTCGAGATTGCTGAGCGGCTCGTCGAACAGGAACACCGAGGGTTCGCGCACGATGGCGCGGCCCATGGCGACGCGCTGGCGCTGGCCGCCCGACAGTTCCCGGGGATAGCGGTCGAGATAGGAGAACAGGTTGAGGACGCCAGAGGCCTTTTTCACCTTGGCGTCGATTGCCGTGCGGCTTTCGCCGCGGATCTTTGGGCCAAAGCCGATATTGTCGGCCGCTTTCAGGTGCGGAAACAGCGCATAGGACTGGAAGACCATCGCGATGTTACGCTGCTGTGGCGGCAAATCGTTGGCGCGCACGCCGCCGATCAAGAGGTCGCCTGCGGTGATCGGCTCCAGCCCGGCCAGCATGCGCAGCAAGGTCGACTTGCCGCAGCCGGAAGGGCCGACCAGCACGACGAACTCGCCGCTCTTGATGTCGAGGCTGATGTTTTCGAGGATCTTGTGGCGTCCGAAAGATTTCGACAGGTCGCGGAACTCGACATCGGTCATGGTCAGGCTCCCAATATGTCGTCGATGAAGGGCAGGAAGCCGGCGGTCAGTCCGGCGTCGACCGGCACCACCGCGCCGGTTATCCCCGATGCGCGATCCGAAACAAGGAAGGCCACCGCTTCGGCCACTTCCGTGGCGTCGACGATGCGGCCGAGCGGATAGAGCCGCTTGAGCTTGCCGAGAACATCCGGGTTCTTGGCCAGCCGATGGTCCCATGCGGCGGTGCGGATCGAGCCGGGGCAGACGACATTGGCGCGCAGCCCGTTGCGGCCGAGTTCCACAGCGACCGCTTTGGCATAGGCATTGATGCCGGCCTTGGCCGCGGCATAGGCCGGGTTGCCGAAGTGGGCGATGGCGTTGACGGAAGAGATGAAGACGACGCTGCCCGAACCGCGCGCGGCCATTGCCTTGATCAGCGGATCGGCGAACAGCATCACCCCGGTCAGATTGAGGTCGAGTTCATGCGTGATCTTGTCGGGGGTCAGCGCTGCAAGAGTCTCGGCGCGCGTCCAGCCGGCATTGTTGATCAGGATGTCGGGCACGCCGTCTTTCTCGAGGATCGCCGTGATCGCGGCATCGGTGGAGATCCGGTCGAGAAGGTCGAAGACGTGGCGCGACGCCAGATGCGGACTGCCGAGCTGGTCTTGCGACTGGTCGCAGCCGACGACGCGCGCGCCTCGTTCGGCCAGCAGCGCCACAATAGCCGAGCCGAGCCCGCCGCCGGCGCCGGTCACCAGCACGGTCTTGCCTGCGAATTCGGCCGTTGAAACCACGCTGCGCGCCTCCCTGGGATCTACGATAATCGGAAAACGCTATTTTAAGAAATGTAATTAAGCAACAGGATAATCCGCTTGCACAGCGCGAAACCATGGATAATGTAGGAAAGTCACATAAAGCCGTGGCCGCCTCAAAGCCGCAAGAGTGCAGACGCAATCAAATGGGAGAGATCGAATGAAGCTTGCAAAATGGACTGTCGGCGTGATGGCCGGAATGAGCCTGCTCGCCCTGGCCGCGCAGGCAGATGCCGGCGAGGTGCGCGTAACCGTCGCCGAATACAGCGCCAAGACCGGCCCGTATTTCGAAGCGGTGAAAAAGGAATTCGAGGCAGCCAACCCGGGTATCACCGTCAAGTTCGAAGTTGTGCCGTGGGACGTGCTGCTGCAGAAGCTGACCACCGACATCACGGCCGGTACCAATGCCGACCTGTCGATCATCGGCACCCGCTGGCTGATCGATTTCGTCCAGCAGGATGTCGCCGAGCCGCTCGACGCCTACATCAAGCCAGACTTCAAGGACCGCTTCATCGACACCTTCCTGTCGCCGTCGATCATGGAGGGCAAGACCTATGGCCTGCCGATCGCGGCCTCGGCGCGCGCCATGTACTACAACAAGGAATTGTTCGAGAAGGCCGGAATCGCCAACCCGCCGGCAACCTGGACCGAGTTGCAGGAGGATGCGCGCAAGATCAAGGCACTGGGCACCGGCACGTTCGGCTTCGGCCTGCAGGGCAAGGAGATCGAGACCGACGTCTATTATTATTATGCGATGTGGTCGCAAGGCACCGAGATTCTCAACAAGGATGGCACGTCGGGCCTCGGCACGCCGGGCGCGCTCGAAGCCGCCAAGCTCTACAAGTCGATGATCGACGAAGGCCTGACGGAACCCGGCGTCACCTCCAACAACCGCGAGGACGTCCAGAACCTGTTCAAGCAGGGCAAGGTCGGCATGATGATCACCGCGCCCTTCCTGTCCAACCAGATCAAGGACGAGGCGCCGAACCTGAAATACGGCGTGGCCGCTATCCCCGCCGGACCGACCGGCGCGCGCGGCACGTACGGCGTCACCGATTCCATCATCATGTTCAAGAATTCCAAGAACAAGGATGAGGCCTGGAAGCTGCTCGACTTCCTGTTCACCACCGAACAGCGCGCCAAGTTCACGCAAGGGGAAGGCTTCCTGCCGGTGAACAAGGAAGAGGCCAAGATGGACTATTACGTCAACAATGCCGATCTGGCAGCGTTCACCGCGCTGCTGCCCGACGCCCGCTTTGCGCCGGTCATCCCCGGCTGGGAAGAAGTCGCCCAGATCACCTCGGATGCCATGCAGAAGATCTATCTCGGCGGCGACCCCGAGGCAGGCTTGAAGGAAGCGGCTGCCAAGGCCAACGCCGTGATCAAGAAATAGGGCGTATCTCCCTGCGCCCGGCGCGCCCCTGAGATCGGGGCGCGCCACACTTTCCTCTCCCTCCGGAGGGGGAGAGGTGGCTCGGCGAAGCCGAGACGGAGTGGGGGAACCACCTGGCAACCGCCGCGAACGGACATAGGAAGGGCAATAGGGGCAAACATCACCTCGCCTTGCGCCCCAAGGGTCGACCCCCCGAGCTTCGCTCGACACCTCTCCCCTGATCGACGGGGGAGAGGAAAGGCATTCTTCTGAAGCGCTGCTAAAGACCGATATGCAAGATTGATCCGAGCTGGCGTGCCAGCGCCACAGAACCACGGTACAAAACCGGCCGATGCAAAATCGCTTCTTGCCCTATCTGCTGACCTTGCCCAGCCTGTTGCTGGCGGCGGTCGTCATCTTCTGGCCGGTCTGGGACCTGATCCAGATCTCGACGCATGACGTCAGCCGCTTCGGCCAGCTACGCGACTTCAACGATTTCGCCAATTATTCAGCCTTCCTCGCCGATCCCGATTTCCTGGCGGCACTCTGGCGCACCGGCCTGTGGACGTTGCTGGTGGTCGGCGGCGCGCTGCTGTTGTCGGTGCCGGTGGCGATGATCCTCAACACCGATTTCTACGGCCGCGGCATTGCCCGCGTCATCATCATGCTGCCCTGGGCGGTGTCGCTGACGATGACGGCGGTGGTCTGGCGCTGGGCGCTCAACGGTGAAAGCGGCATGCTGAACTCGGCGCTGATCGGGCTCGGCCTGATCCATGAAAACATCCAGTGGCTGGCGCGCGCCGAGACGGCATTCCCGATGCAGGTGCTGATCGGCATATTGGTGACGGTACCGTTCACCACGACCATCTTCCTCGGCGGCCTGTCGTCGATCCCCGACGACCTCTACGAGGCGGCGGCCCTGGAGGGGGCGACGCCGCTGCAGCAGTTCCGCGAGATCACCTTTCCGCTGCTGAAGCCGTTCATCAACATCGCCATCGTGCTCAACACCATCTACGTCTTCAATTCCTTCCCGATCATCTGGGTGATGACGCAGGGCGGGCCGGCCAACTCGACCGACATATTGGTCACCCATCTCTACAAGCTGGCCTTCCGCATCGGCAAGCTGGGCGAAGCATCGGCGGTGTCGCTGCTGATGTTCGCCATCCTTTTGATCTTCACCATGATCTATGTGCGGCTTGCCATGCGGGAGCAGCGCACATGACGCCCAAGCTGAAGCGTACGATCATCGCCTGGCTGCTGCTTTCGCCGCTGCTCGTGGTGACGATCTTCCCCTTCGCGGTAATGTTTTTGACCGCGGTCAAGCCGCGGCAGGAGGTGCTGTCGCCGACCTGGTGGCCAAGCGAATTCCACTGGTCGAATTTTGCCGACATGTGGGTGGCGACCGGCTTTGGCCAGGCGCTGGCCAATTCGCTCTATGTCTCTGTTATCGCCACCGTCGGCGCCATCCTGATCTCGGTGCCGGCCGCCTATGCCATGTCGCGGTTTCGCTTTGCCGGCTATGGCGCCTTCCGCCAGTTCCTGCTGATCTCGCAGATGATCTCGCCGATCGTGCTGGTGCTCGGCCTGTTCCGGCTGATGGCGGCCTGGGGTCTGATCGAATCCACGACCGCGCTCGGCGTCATCTACATGGCTTTCAACGTCGCCTTCACCGTGTGGATGCTGCAAAGCTATTTCGACACCATCCCGCGCGATCTCGAGGAAGCAGCGTGGATGGAAGGCGCCGGCCGATGGCTGACCTTGCGAAAAGTGTTTCTGCCGCTTTGCCTGCCGGCAATAGCGGTGACCGCCATCTTCACCTTCATCAACGCATGGAATGAGTTCGTCGTTGCGCTCACAATGCTGCGCAGCCAGGAAAGTTACACGCTGCCTATCCAGGTGTTCTCGCTGGTCGCCGGCCGCTACACGATCGAATGGCACCATGTAATGGCGGCGACGCTGCTGGCGACGCTGCCGGTGGCAATCCTGTTCATCTGGCTGCAGCGCTATCTCGTCCGCGGGCTGGCGCTCGGGGCGGTCAAATAACGGCGCCATTCACAACGGAGCTTTCATGCGCATCTTCACCGCCTCGCTGGCGACCGAAACCAACACCTTCTCGCCGGTGCCGACCGACCGGGCGTCGTTCGAGATGGCGTTCTATGCCGGGCCGGGCAAGCATCCAGACACGCCGACCTTGTGCTCCTCGCCGATGGTCGCGCTGCGCCGGCGTGCGGCTGCCGAAGGGCTGACCGTCATCGAAGGCACCGCCACCTGGGCGGAGCCGGGCGGGCTGGTGCAGCGGCAGACCTATGAGTCGTTGCGCGACGAGATTCTCGGCCAGTTGAAGGCAGCCTTGCCGGTCGACGCCGTCATCCTCGGCCTGCACGGCGCCATGGTGGCGCAAGGCTATGACGATTGCGAAGGCGATCTGCTGGAACGGGTTCGCGCAATCGTCGGGCCCGACGTGGTGATCGCGGTCGAGCTCGACCCGCACAGTCATCTGACCCAAAAGCGCGTCGCGGCATGCAATGTCATGGCCTATTTCCTCGAATTCCCGCACACCGACTTCTATGAGCGCGGCGAACATGTCGTCGAGCTTGGATTGGCGGCGGCGCGCGACGAGATCAAGCCGGTGATCTCGACGTTCGACTGCCGCATGATCCAGGTGCTGCCGACCAGCCACGAGCCGATGCGCTCCTTCGTCGACCGCATCAAGGCGCTGCACGGCAAGGACGGCGTGCTGTCGGTCTCGGTCATCCATGGCTTCATGGCCGCGGACGTGCCGGAAATGGGCACGCGCATCCTGGTCGTCACTGACAATGACAAGGCCAAGGGCGATGCGCTGGCGGAGAGGCTAGGGCACGAGCTTTACGCCATCCGCGAAAGGACGGCGATGACGATGCTGAACACCGAGGACGGCATCGCGCGGGCACTGGCCGTGCGCAAGGAAAATCCCGGCAAGCCGGTTGTGATTGCCGACATCTGGGACAATCCCGGCGGTGGCGTCGCCGGCGACGGTACGGTCGTGCTGCGCGCCATGCTGGAACAGGGCGTGGACAATTTTGGCGTGGCGACGATCTGGGACCCGATCGCTGTCACCTTTTGCCAGGCGGCAGGCGAAGGCGCCGTCATCGACCTGCGCTTCGGCGGCAAGGCCGGGCCGCTGGCCGGCGAACCGATCGATGCGCGCGTCAAGGTGTTGAAAGCCGTCCCCGAGGGCTGGCAGAGCTTCGGGCCGAGCCGGGTGACGCTCGGACCGACGGCGCTGGTGCGGCTCGAAGGCACCGAAATCGACATCATCCTCAACACCAACCGCACGCAGACCTTCGAGCCGGATGTCTTCTCCAACATCGGTGTCGATCCGTTGTCGAAGGACATATTGCTGATCAAGTCAACCAACCATTTCTACGCCGGCTTTGAACCGATCGCGGCGGAGATCATCTATGTCTCGGCGCCGAGCTCGTATCCGAGCAATCCGGCGGTGACGGATTACAGGAAGCTGACGCGGCCGGTGTGGCCACGGGTGGCGGATCCTTGGCGCTGGTGATCTCCCCCTCGAGGGGGGAGATAAGGCGGCGCTATAGCAATCCCCGCTTCACCATCATCGCTTCCGGCGAAGGCATCTTGCCGCGGAACGCCGTGTACAGCTCCTCCGGATCCTTCGACCCGCCAGCGGCATAGATATTCTTCCGAAGCCGTTCCGCCAGCGCCGGGTTGAAGGGATCGCCGGTCTCCTCGAAGGCGGCGAAGGCGTCGGCGTCGAGCACTTCCGACCACATGTAGGAATAGTAGCCGGCTGAATAACCGTCGCCGGAGAAGATATGGCCGAAATGCGGGGTGCGATGACGCATGGCGATGGTGTCGGGCATATCAAGCTTTTCCAGCGTTTCGGCTTCGAAACGCAGCGGTTCCGCCGGCGCATCCGGCCGCGCGTGATACGCCATGTCGATCAGCGCCGACGCTGTGAACTCGACCGTGGCGAAACCGGCGCCGAACGTGCGGGCGGCCAGCATCTTGTCGAGCAGCGACTTCGGCATCGGCTTGCCGGTCTTAACATGCAGCGCATGCTTTTCCAGCACTGCGGGCACCGTCAGCCAGTGCTCGTAGAGCTGCGAAGGCAGTTCGACGAAATCGCGGGAAACCGAGGTGCCCGCCACCGACGGCCAGGTGACGTCGGTCAGCATGCCGTGCAAAGCATGGCCGAACTCGTGGAACAGGGTCTTGGCCTCATCGACCGACAACAGCGCCGCTTCCCCCGCCGGCGGCTTGGCGAAGTTCATGATGTTGTAGATCACCGGCTTGGAGCCATCCCCAAGCTTGTAGCCAGACTTCAGCGCGCTCATCCAGGCGCCAGAACGCTTCGAGGATCGGGCGAAATAGTCGGCGAGGAACAGGCCGCGCTCGCTGCCATCGGCGTTCTTCACCACGAAGACGCGCGCGTCGGGATGCCAGGCGGCGATGCCCTTCTTCTCCTCGAAAGTGATGCCGAACAGTTTTGTGGCGACGTCGAAGCAGGCGTCGATGACCCGGTCGAGTTGCAGATAGGGTTTCAGTTCCGCCTCGTCGAAGTCGAATTTTTCGGCGCGCAATTTCTCCTGGTAGAAGCGCCAGTCCCAGGCGGCGAATTTTTCGTTGCTGCCTGCCTTGGTCGCAAGCCGCTCCAGCTCCTTCTGGTCGGCGGCGGCCTTCTCCAGCGCTTTCTCCCAGACCGGGTCGAGGAGGTCGTGCACAGCCTTCGGCGTCTTGGCCATGGTGTCGTCGAGTTTCAGCGCGGCGAACGAGGCATAGCCGAGCAGCCTGGCCTTTTCGGCGCGCAGTTTCAGCATGTCGCGCACCACTGCGGTGTTGTCGCTGGCGCCGCCATTCTGGCCGCGCATGGTGAAGGCGCGGAAAGCGGTCTCGCGCAGATCGCGGCGTTCAGAAAAGGTCGTGAACGGCTCATAGATTGAGCGCGACAAAGTGACGGCGTAGCGGCCCTTCTGGCCGCGCGTCTCGGCGGCTTCGGCCATCGAACTCTTCACGAAGTCCGGAAGGCCGGCAAGATCAGCCTCGTCGAGGAACAGCGCCCAGTCGCGCTCGTCGGCCAGCACGTTCTGGCCGAAAGTGGTGCCGAGCGAGGACAGCTCCTCGCTGATGTTGGCCAGCCGCTTCTTGCCGTCGGCGTCGAGTTTTGCGCCCGATCGCACAAAGCCTTTCCAGGTCTTCTCCAGCACCCGCAGCGTCTCGACGTCGAGTTTTAGCGTCTCCCGGCGCTGGTAGAGGTCGTCGATGCGGGCAAACAGTTTCTCGTTCATCGAGATCGCCGAGAAATGCCGCGACATCTTCGGCGAGATCTCACGCTCCAGCGCCTGGATCGCATCGTTGGTGTGGGCGCCGGCCCGGCACCAGAAGATCGACGAGACATGGTCGAGCGGCTCACCGGCGAGTTCGAGGGCTGCCAGCGTATTCTCGATGGTCGGCGCATCCTTGTTGCCGGCGATCGCATCGATTTCGGCCTCATGTGCCTTCAGCGCCGCGTCGAACACCGAGGAGAAATCGTCGTCGCCGATGCTGGCAAAATCCGGCAGGCCGAGCGGCCCTTGCCATTTGGTCAGCGGATGGGCGGCGAGATCGACGGTTTTCGTGGACGGCATGGGGGATCTTTCGATGATTGGCGGAGCTTGCTGGACCGATGTAGGGCGATGACTGGCGCGGCGCAACAGCGCGGCCGTTCAAGCCCGCGTCAGAAGCCGTCGCAATTTTCCGCGATCGCCGCTTGCGAACTGGCGGTGATGCGGTTGCCGGTGACGGCGAACGTTTCCTGCATCAGCATGTCATTGTTGGGGAAATCATAGCAGGCGATGACAGTGGTGACGCCGGCCTCGCTCTTTTCGACGCGATGCCGGATTGCGGCGCCGGCGACCGCGCCCTTCCATTCGTCGATCGACGCGATGAACTCCTGCTTCGACTGCACGACGCCGAGATCGTCGAGCTTGATGCGGACATCGTCGGCGAGCAGGTCCGACAATTCGGTGCGATCGGCGACCAGCAGCGCCGAATACCAGCGGTCGATAATGGCGCCGTCATCGGAGCGGGCAGGGACGAGCGAAATCAGCAGTGCCGCTACGGCGAAAGCGATCGCACGCCAAACCCGCATTCTTCCCTCCTCTTATTTGACCATGCCCTTATCCGAAAACCGGTTCCCACTTTTCGGGATCATGGGTCTACGTCAAATCCGGCCGCTCGAAGTCGCCAGTGTCCTTGTTCATCACCCAGAGCTCGCCTGTCGAGATGTCGAACCAGGCGCCATGCAGCGACAGCCGCCCCTTGCCTTCGAGGATGGAGACGCAAGGGAAGGTCCTGAGATTGGCGATCGAATAGCGGATGGAAATCCGCTCGAGCGCCGTCTGCCGTTCGGTTGTCGTCATGAACGTGCTGGACGAAACGGTTTCGGCCGCCGGCGCGATCAGGCTCATCCATTTGCCGATGAAGTCGCCGGGCGACAGCGGCGCCGAATTGGTGTCGAGCGCGGCGCGGATGCCGCCGCAGCGGCCATGGCCCATCACTACGATGTTTTTCACCTTCAGGCTCTGCACGGCGAATTCGAGCGCGGCCGAGGTCGAGTGGAACTCGCCGTCCGGCGCATAGGGCGGCACCAGATTGCCGACATTGCGCAGGACGAACAGTTCGCCCGGACCGGCGTCGAAGATCGCCTCGGGGGCAGAGCGGGAATCGCAGCAGGCAACGATCATGGTTTCGGGCGCCTGCCCTTCGCGGGCGAGCTCGCGATAGCGTCCGCTCTCGGTGAGATAGCGGCCATTCATGAAGTTGCGGTAGCCGGTCCAAAGATGTTCGGGGAGATGGGGCATGGGCTAGGGATGAAGCCTTTCGGGGTTAGCGACGGCAGCTCATTTCAAGTTAGAAAGGCTCTAACGGCAAATGCCCGTCGCGGGCAATGCCGAATTGCGGATGGCTTCGTCGCAAATCGCCATGCCGCACGCATGGCTCGCCGCTTGCCTCACGCCCAGATCGCCAGGGGAATGCCCAAACGGTCGGCAAGCGGCGGGTCGGGAAACGGCTTTGCCTCGCCGCCGGCAATGCGTCCGGCAATCAGCATCATCGCTGCGGCGTCGAGGAAATCGTCGGCGGCAGCACCGCGTGGCGGCGGCTGGTCGAGGAAAGCTCTGGTATAGCCGTGCCGGCACAGCAGCGCCTTGCGTTCTTCCATCCCGGCCGGATTGACGGCGCCCTTGATCTTCTTCGGCAGTGTCATCGGTTTTTCGCCGTTCAGCCGGCAGAAGGCCACTTCGGGATGCGATTCGAAGACGCGGCGGCGCAGTTGCGGACGTGCGATCAGCAGCGCGTCGATCTCGCGTATCTTGGCAAAGATGCCGAAGGCCTGGATCGAGACGCCGCGTGGCGGATCGGAGGTCGCCTTGGCCACCTCGCTGGCGCGCCGATGTGCCTCATACCAGGCCTCGACCGTGGTGAAGCCGCTGGTGTCGGCGTAGAGGGCCGGGCGGGACGGGATAGAGAAGACGCTGGATTGCCGTGCTCCGAGCATTGGCCGTACCAAGGTCTCCGGCCCGCGCCCGCCTCTTTGCGAGACGTCCGGCAGGCCGATCGGCATGTCGACGACCACTGTCGCATCGGCGGGCAAGGCGTCGAGCAGGGTCGCAAAGCTGGGAAAGACGCGGACTGACGGCGCGGCATCCAGATCGCGGCGGACGGCGATCCAGCCGGCCTTGCAGCCGTCGACGCCGACGACCACGGTCGAGGTCACGCCCGGCGGTCCCGCCCCGGATGCGTGAGGTGGCGCAGTTGCACCATCGCCATCGGATGCGACAGGCTCTGGGCATCGGTTTCAAGCTGCAACTCGTCGCCGCCACGCTTGGCGGTTCGCGCCAGGATTTCGTAGACGGCGGCGGTGGTCGATTGCAGCGCCTTGATCGGCGGCTGCCCCGACAGGATGCGGGCGAGGTAGACGGCCGCAGTCAGGTCACCGAGGCCATTCGGCGGCTTGTCGATGAGGCGGTGTTCGGCCAGCAGCGCCTGGGTGCCGTCAAGCAGCAGATTGCCGGTGCCGCCGGTCATCATCGACTGTGCCGACGTCACCAGCATTGTTGACGGTCCGGCATGGAGGGCGGCCGAGATCACCGATTTCAGATCGGGCAAAGGCGCGCCGGCCATCCACTCCAGCTCATAGCGGTTGGGGGTGGCGATGTCGGCGATCGGCATCAGCCGGTCGCGCATCGCGGCGGCCGTCGGCTCGGGCACATAGAGCCCGCCGGAATCGCCCATCACCGGATCGCATATATAGATCGCTTCCGGCGTCTTGGCCTTGACGGCCGCGACCAGCGAAGCGACGGCGTCGGCCTGGCCGGCCTCGCCGAGATAGCCAGACAGCACCGCACCGACCTCACCCAGCCAGGGCGCGCGCTCGAGATCGGCCATCAGCGCCTTGAACTGGTCGAGCGGCGGCACGATGCGCGTGGCGCGGCCGTGGCCCGGATGCCAGGGCAAGATGACCGTCGGTACCGCCCACACCGGAAAGCCCAGCGTCTCCAGCGCAAACACGGCGGCGCGGTTGCCGACCGAGCCGCGGGCGACATGGCTGGAAATGACGATGACCGCGCGCGGCGCGTCGGCTTTTTCGCTGTTCATGGAAAATCCTAGATACGGATAATTTTTCGTTGAATCGTCATCCTGATCTATCTCTTTGGTTGGAGCATGATCTCCGGACAAAACGGTTCCCGCTTGTCCGAGAAAACCGGTTCCCACTTTTCAGGATCATGCTCTAGCTGCCCCGGGAGACGTAGTACACGAGCCAGATCAAAAGGCCGAGGGCGACGATGAGCCCAAGTGTGCGGCCGATGCGGGTGCCCCAGACCTCGATCGGATCGGATCGGTCGGCCTCGGCTGCGGTAACATGATCGCGGGCGCCTTTCGCTGCCCGTGACACCAGCGATGCGCCGCCAAGGCCGCCCTCGTTCGCCACGCGCTCAATAATGCGGCGCGATTCGCTGTCATCGTCGCGGCGTTCCGCCATGATCCTGTCCTGTTTGCCGGCAACCATATCGTGTTCGCGCGATCAATCACAGGGCCTCGCCGGCGCATGAATGCGCGCCAGGAATGCGCGCCAGCGGCAGACATTTTCTTGAGCGCGGATTGTGCTAATGCTTCGCATGCAACTTCTGTCGAGGGACCTCACCATGTTTGCCCAGCGCCTTGCCTTCCCTTTCCGCAGTCTGCCGGCCGTGCTGATGATGGCCGTCGTGCTGCCTCTGCTCGCCGGCTGCGGCTTCAACACCATCCCGACGGCGGAGGAAAACGCCAAGGCGGCATGGAGCGAGGTGCTGAACCAGTATCAGCGTCGGTCCGACCTCATTCCCAATTTGGTCGAGACGGTGAAGGGCTATGCCTCGCATGAAAAGGACACGCTCGATGCGGTGGTCGAAGCGCGCGCTAAGGCGACGCAGATCACGGTGACGCCGGAAACGCTGAAGGACCCCGAAGCGCTCAAGAAGTTCCAGGATGCGCAATCAGGGCTGACCAGCGCGCTATCGCGGCTGATCGCGGTGTCGGAGGCCTATCCCGACCTCAAGGCCAACCAGAATTTCCTGGCGCTGCAGGCGCAACTCGAAGGCACCGAGAACCGTATCGCCGTGGCGCGGCGCGACTACATCCTGGCGGTCAAGGATTACAATCTGACGCTGAGGACCTTTCCGTCGGTGCTATGGGCAACCTTCTGGTTCCGCAGCAACGAGCCCTTCGCCAACTTCACCGTCGAAGAAGACAAGATGCAGCCGCCGAAGGTCGATTTCGGCACGAAGCAGGGCGGGTGATGACGTCTGGGTGAGCTTGGCCTTTGCCAGCCTTGCGTTCCTTCACACCCCCCTCTGTCCTGCCGGACATCTCCCCCTCAAGGGGGGAGATCAGCTGTCTTCTGTCCTTGCGCCAAATATCAGCGTTGCCGGCTGAGCGTCGGCAGCGAGATTGCCAATCTCCCCCCTCGAGGGGGAGATGTCCGGCAGGACAGAGGGGGACGCGAAGGAACGCCAACCTTGGTGTTCTTCTCGCCTTTCTGGCCGTCTTCCTGCCCCTCACCGCCTTCGCCGCCGACCTCCCCGCGCTGACCGGCCGCGTCGTCGATAACGCCGGCATTATCGACGCGGGAACCAAAGCCGCGCTCACCCAGAAACTCGCCGACTTCGAGACAAAAGGCTCCGACCAGATCGTCGTCGCCACCATCCCCAGCCTCGACGGCGAGGAGATCGAGCCTTACGCCAACCGGCTGTTTCGCTTCTGGAAGCTCGGCCAGGCCAAGGAAAATAACGGCGTGCTGCTGCTGGTGGCGCCGAACGACCGCAAGATGCGCATCGAGGTCGGCTATGGGCTGGAAGGCACGCTGACCGATTTGCACACCAAGCTGATCATCGAAAACGACATGGTGCCGGCGTTCCGCGCCGGCGATTTCTCCGGGGGCATTTCCAAGGCCGTCGACGACATGGTGATGGTGCTGGAAGGCAATCCGGAGGAATTGGAGGCGCGCGGCGAGCGCAACCAGAAGCCGCCCATCAATACCGACAATCTGTTCTTCGGCGTCTTCATCAGCATCTGGGCAATCATCTTCTTCGGCAGCATGGCCGCCTCCATCCTGCCGCCGATCTTCGGCCAAAAACTCGGTCCCGGCCGCTATCGCTGGCTCGGCATGACATTCGAGCCGGGCCGGCGGTCGTCCAGCGGCGGCTGGTCTTCGGGCGGGGGCGGCTGGTCGTCGGGTTCAAGCGGTGGTGGCGGCTTTTCCGGCGGCGGCGGTTCGTCCGGCGGCGGCGGCTCCTCGGGAAGCTGGTGACGAGATGACAACACGCATCGCCAATCCCTGGCATGGCCGCTTCGCCACGATGACCGGCGCTGCCTTGCTGGTCTTGCTCGTCAGCTTCGCGGCGCTGGCGGCGGAACTGCCCGCCCTCACCGGTCGTGTCGTCGACAATGCAGGCATCATCGATGCCGCGACCGAGGCGGCGCTCACCCAAAGACTGGCCGATTTCGAGACCAAAGGCTCCGACCAGATCGTCGTCGCGACGGTTCCCAGCCTCGACGGCGAGGAGATCGAGCCTTACGCCACCCGGCTGTTCAACGCTTGGAAGCTCGGCCAGAAGGCCAAGAACAATGGCGTGCTTCTGCTGGTGGCCGTGAACGACCGCAAGATGCGCATCGAGGTCGGCTACGGGCTGGAAGCCACGCTCACCAACCAGCACGCCACACGGATCATTGAAGGCATGGTGCCGGCCTTCCGCGCCGGGGATTTCTCCGGCGGTATTTCCAAAGCGGTCGACGACATGATCATGGTGATTGAGGACAGTCATGGTGGTTGAGGGGAACTGGTGACGGCATGACAGTACGCGTCTTCAATCCGCCAAGACCTGGCCGCGCAGCCGCGACGATCGGCATCGCGCTGTTGACGATGCTCACCATGCTGTTTGTAGCTTTGGCGGCAGACCTGCCGGCACTCACCGGGCGGGTGGTCGACAATGCCGGTATTATCGACGCCGCGACCAAGGCGGCACTGACGCAGAAGCTCGCGGATTTCGAGACCAAAGGCTCCGACCAGATCGTCGTCGCCACCATCCCCAGCCTCGACGGCGAGGAGATCGAACCCTACGCCAACCGGCTGTTCCGCTTTTGGAAACTCGGGCAGGCCGGCGAAAACAACGGCGTGCTTCTGCTGGTGGCCAAGAACGACCACAAGATGCGCATCGAGGTCGGCTACGGGCTGGAAGGCACGCTGACCGACCTGCACACCAAACTGATCATCGAAAACGACATGGTGCCGGCGTTCCGCGCCGGTGATTTCTCCGGCGGCATTTCCAAGGCCGTCGACGACATGGTCATGGTGCTGGAAGGCAACCCGGAAGAGCTGGAGGCGCGCGGCAAGCGCAACCCGGCCGACCGCAGCACGCCCATCGATCCCGTCGTCGCGGTCTTCCTGATCCTGTGGGCGGCGATGTTCTTCGGCGGCCTGGCGATGGCCTTCCTGCCGCCGATCTTCGGCACCAAGCTGTCGCCGGGCGTGTATAAATGGCTGGGCATGACCTTTCGCTACGGCCAGGGGCCGAGCGGATCGTCCTCGGGCTCCAGCAGCTGGACAACAAGTTCGTCGTCGGGCAGCGGATGGTCATCGGGAAGCTCGGGCAGCAGCTGGTCTTCGGGCTCAAGCAGCGGCGGCGGGTTTTCAGGCGGCGGCGGTTCGTCTGGCGGTGGCGGGTCTTCAGGGAGCTGGTGAGAGAAGATGGCAACACGACCGATCAGCCCACAGGACCATGAGCGCATCGCCACCGCGATCCGCGCGGCCGAGGCCAAAACCGACGGCGAGATCTACTGCGTCGTTGCGCATGCCAGCGACGGCTATTTCTTTCCCGCCGCCTTCATGGCGACATCAGGCATGCTGATTGCCAGCCTCGCCGTCGCTTATGGGCTGGAAGCCTGGTGGCTGTCGATCCGGCTGCCGCATTTCGTCATTGTCCAACTGCTGGCACTGGCCTCGGTGTTGGTGCTTTTGTGGGCGCTGCCGGGCTTGCGCATCCATCTGGTGCCGCGCCGGCAGCGTTATCAGGCGGCACATCACAATGCGCTCAGGCAGTTCCTCGCCCGCAATGTCCACCGCACCACGGCGCGCACCGGCGTGTTGGTCTTCGTGTCGATCGCCGAGCGTTATGCCGAAGTGGTCGCCGATTCGGGCATCGACAGCAAGGTCGGCCAGCATGTCTGGGACGGCGTGGTGCGCGATCTCCTGCAGCATGCCGGTGACGACCGGCTCGCCGACGGCTTCGTCAAGGCGATCGGGCAGGTCGGCGCGGTGCTGGCCGAGCATTTCCCGGTGACGTCGGGCGACGCCAATGAGCTGGACGATCATCTCGTCGAGATCTGAAGAGCCTGCACGCGCTACCCGGACGGACGCCTGACCGCGCCGGCTGGGCGCGTTTTCCAGGCAGGCTTTGCCCATTGTCAGCAGTGTCGCGATCGGCTGTGAGAAAGCGGTCGGCGGGCTGACCTCGAGTCTTGCAAATGGCCGATGCGGGTTTATGGTTAACAAATCATGAATACGCTGAGCATCGACGTCAGGAAAGCCGAACCGCGCGACGCCGGCGCCATTGCCGACGTGCACCAGCTGGCCTGGGAGGGCGCCTATTCCGGCATCATCCCGCATCGCTCGCTGACCTCGATGATCAACCGCCGCGGCGCCGACTGGTGGGCCAACGCCATCCGCCGCGCCGCCACCGTTCTGGTGGTCGAGATCGGCGGCACCATCGCCGGCTATGCCACGATCGGCAAGAACCGCGCCCGCGAGCTGAAGCAACAGGGCGAAATCTACGAACTTTACCTGCGTCCGGAATATCAGGGCATCGGGCTCGGCAGCCGGCTGTTCAAGGCGGCGCGGGCGCGGCTTGCCGACCACGGGCTGAAGGGAATGGTGGTGTGGGCGCTGGAAGACAACCAGAACGCACTTTCCTTCTATGCCGGCGCGGGTGGCCGTGACGTCGCCGAAGGCGTCGAGATTTTCGAGCAGAGGGCGCTCAAGAAGGTCGCCTTCGTCTGGGAATGACCGGCCTCGGTTACAAATCATCATAAACCGTGCGCTTCCGTTAGCGCTTCGCACCAATCGCCGCATTGCACCATGCCGCGCCGCCCGCTATCGATCTTGGACATCGAGAGAGGGATTTAAGCCATGCGAATCGAAGCCATTGCCATCGGAAAGAACCCGCCCGAGGACATCAACGTCATCATCGAGGTGCCGATCGGCGGCGAGCCGATCAAGTACGAGATGGACAAGGAGGCCGGCACGCTGTTCGTCGACCGTTTCCTGCATACGTCGATGCGCTACCCCGGCAATTACGGTTTCGTGCCGCACACGCTGTCGGGCGACGGCGACCCGATCGACGTGCTGGTCTGCAACACGCGCGCGCTGGTGCCGGGCTGCGTCATCAATGTGCGGCCGATCGGCGTGCTGGTGATGGAAGACAATGCCGGCCAGGACGAGAAGGTCATTGCCGTGCCCTCGCCGAAGCTGACGCTGCGCTACGAAAACGTCACCGAATACACGCAGCTGCCCGAGATCACCCGCGACCAGGTCCAGCACTTCTTCGAGCACTACAAGGATCTCGAGCCCGGCAAATGGGTCAAGATCGAAGGCTGGCACGATTCGAAATACGCCAAGAAGATGATCGTCGACGCGATCGCACGGGCGAAGGCGGCGAAGTAGCGCCGAGAGAGGCCTGCGTCTCGTTCAAGTAAGCGGCAAACGCCAGCGCGAGGCACCCCCCTCTGGCCTGCCGGCCATCTCCCCCTCAAGGGGGGAGATCGGATGTCGCAACGGCTTTCGTCAATTTTCAGCGCCGAAAGAAAAGCGCCGCCAGCGAAGCTGCCAATCTCCCCCCTTGAGGGGGAGATGCCCGGCAGGGCAGAGGGGGGTGCCTTGCACCCACGTGGCTAGTTATCCACCCGACCAAACGCCGGCACGTTGCCGATGACGGCGTGCTTGTCCTTGCCACAGGCGAAACTCTTCGCCTTTTCGTCCGCCAGCTTGCGCGCCTGGTCGTTGGCCTGAGGGTTGCCGGTGGCGAGCACGAGGCCGATGGTGCAGCCGTCGCGGGCTTCCATCTGGGCGACCTTGGCGACGAGCAGCACTTCGGTCGGCTTGTTCTCATCCTCGGGATTGCTGATCGAGCGGCGGTGGATCACCGCGAAGGGAACGGCAACGTCGCCCTTGGTCTCGATGCGCCATTCGACCTTGGCGCCGGACGAGTTGAAGCCGGAAAAGCTCTCCCAGACCGAGGTCATCTCGCCGCCGGGCGGAAACCCGTAGAATAGCGATTCACGGGCGTCGTCGTAGGCGATCAGCACGGGATAGCCGCGATAGCCGGAGCAGGCGAGTTCGGCCCAGTCGCCATCGCCTTCCTCGGCCTGCGCATAGGTCACGCAATCCTTTTGCGAGTCGAGGTCGGTGTAGACGCTGGATATGCCATCGGCATGGGCTGCCTGGCAGAGGGCGGCGAGGGCGAATGGAACAAGCAGCAGGGTTCGCATGCGGACTTTTCCCTTGAGGTTGGCCCCAGCCTATCGCCAAATTTGCGGCCGGCCTAGCGTGCCAATCTCAACGTTGGCGCCGCCCAAATCGCCCTGCCGGGCAATTCTCCCCCTGAACGGGAGAAAGTGGCCGGCTGCGCCGCTGGCGACAACCTTGCAACGCTGGCAATTGGCGAAATCGTGATGAGAGCGTTCCTCGCCCCATTTCCGGGAAAGGATGCCGGCAGGTGAGGGGCGGCGCCAACGTTCGAAATGTTATTTCTTCAAGCTCGCCTCGATCAGCAGGTCGGCGTTGTGGGCGACCGCCGCCGCCGGGCCTCCGAGGCCGAAGAGCTGGCCACTGATATAGGCGCCTTCGATCAACAGCAGCAGGCCGTCGCCGAGCGTGTCAGGGTCTTTAGCGCCCATCGCTGCGGCCATCGCGCGCAGGCGGTGGCGCAACTCCTGCTTGTTGGCCTCGCTGACGACGCGCGCCGGATGGCCATGTTCGGGATATTCCACCGCCGCGTTGGTCATGCCGCAGCCGCGATAGTCCGGCCTTTGCGTGCGCTTGCCGACGCGAGTCAGGAAAGCCCTGAGCTGTGCCCGTGGGTCGCCGGGATGGGCAGCCACGGCTTCGTCGAAACGCTCCCAATACTCACGGTCATATTGCCTGAGATAGGAAGCGGCGAGCTCGTCCTTGGAGGGAAAGCTGCGGTAGAGGCTGGGCTTGGTGACGCCGGCGCGCTTGACGATCTCGTCGACGCCGATCGCCCGGATGCCGCGGCGGTAGAACAGGTCGTAGGCCACGTCGAGGATTTTCTTGGCAGCCTTGGGCGGTGCGGCTGCATGACCGTCCTTGATGGTCAGTTCAATATTTTTGTCCGTTGGCATGGTATGACTCGATTGACGTGTTACCGATCGGTACGTATACATGTCCTCACCCTGCAACGTACCGGTCAGTAACATGATAGCTCAATCCCGTCCCTTTGGCCAGCGCTACGCTTTCGTCGTGGTTGGCGTCATCTTCCTTTGCCTATTGATCGCGGCCGGGCTTCGTTCCGCACCCTCGGTGATGATGCTGCCGTTGGATAAAAGCTTCGGCTGGGGGCGCGATACGGTTTCGATTGCCGCTGCGATCGGCATCTTCCTTTACGGCCTGACCGGGCCGTTTGCCGCCGCATTGATGGAGCGTATCGGCTTGCGCCGCACGCTGCTTGCCTCGCTTGTGATCATGTCGGGCTCGACCGCGCTCAGCCTACTGATGACCGAGCCCTGGCACCTGTTCCTCACCTGGGGCGTGTTTTCCGGCATCGGCTCCGGCGCGGTCGCCACCGTGCTCGGCGCCACCATCGTCAACCGCTGGTTCAAGACCAATCGCGGCTTGGTGATGGGGCTGATGTCTGCCTCCAGCGCCACCGGCCTGTTGGTGTTCCTGCCGCTGCTGGCATCGCTCGCCCAGTCGGGCGGCTGGCAGCCCGTCGCTACCGCCGTCTCGATCGCCACCGCCTGTCTTCTGCCGCTGGTCTGGCTGTTGGTTCCGGAGCGTCCCGCTTCGATCGGCATGGTGCGCTATGGCGCCGGGGCCGATGACGTGCCGCCGGTATCGCCGGCATCGCAAGGCAATTTCCTGGCGCATACGCTCAACACGCTGCGCCGCGCCGCCGGCACCCGCGTCTTCTGGTATCTGTTCGCCACCTTCTTCATCTGCGGCTTCACCACCAACGGGCTGGTCGGCACGCATCTGATCTCCTTCTGCGGCGACATGGGCATCCCCGAGGTACAGGCCGCGGGCCTGCTGTCGCTTATGGGCATTTTCGACCTGATCGGGACGACGCTCTCGGGCTGGCTCACCGACCGTTTCGACCCGCGCAAGCTGCTCGGCGTCTACTACGGCATTCGCGGCCTAGCGCTGATCTATCTGCCCTATTCCGGCTTCTCGGCGACCAGCCTGATCATCTTCGCCGTGCTCTACGGTCTCGACTGGATCGCCACCGTGCCGCCGACGCTCAGGCTCGCCAACGAGGCGTTCGGTGACCGCAGCGGCCCGATCGTGTTCGGCTGGATCGTAGCCGGCCACCAGGTCGGCGCCGCCACCGCCGCTGCCTTCGGCGGCACCATGCGCGAATTGCAGGGCAATTACGAACTGGCCTTCCTGATCGCCGGCATGACGGCGATCGTGGCTGCGTGTCTGTCGCTGCTGATCAATACGAGCAGGCCGGCTTTCGATCCGGAGCCGCAAGCGGCGTAGGGCGCGGTACTAATCTCCCGCTGGTGACGCTCGATCCGGTGCGGTCGGCGTAAGCCTTTGGGTCGGTGCGAAGGATCGCTACGCCTGGAATGGGCAGCCGTCAGTCCGGGTAGCAAACCGTCGGAATCTTCGGCCAAACCGCGCTGTCGCAACCTGCAACCTGCTGCCTCTGCTTGAAAGAGGCGCTGACCGGGCCAGTGACCATTGGGTCGACGCCATCAGGGGCGTCGGCAAACATCTGCTCGGCCGTCCGGTCGGACGACGAAGCCGGATTGGCTTCCTTCACCGTGGCGGCCGATTGAGCGGCATTGGCCGCCAGCACGGCAGCGAATGCGACCGAAGCGATGAGGGGCCAAAATCGGTTGAGTTTGTCGGTCATGAATTTCGAACTACCCGGGCCCAGAAAGGTTCCCGCCTTGGTTAACAAAACCATCTCACACCGAGATGCTTAAGATTTGATGAGTATTTGGTGGTGCGCCTCCTCTTTCGCAATTGCGAAAAACCCTGTATGAGCCGCCCAACCGAAAGAGGCGGCGCCTTTTGGCCTGCTGCCTGCAACGCTCCCGAGACCACAAAATGAAAATTCGTAATATCGCGATCATCGCGCACGTCGACCATGGAAAAACCACCCTCGTCGACCAATTGCTGCGGCAATCCGGTTCCTTCCGCGACAATCAGCGCGTCGCCGAGCGCGCCATGGATTCCAACGACCTCGAAAAGGAACGCGGCATCACCATCCTGGCTAAGGCGACCTCGGTCGACTGGAAGGACACCCGCATTAACATCGTCGACACACCCGGCCACGCCGATTTCGGCGGTGAGGTCGAGCGCATCCTGTCGATGGTGGATTCGGCGATCGTGCTGGTCGACGCCGCCGAAGGCCCCATGCCGCAGACCAAGTTCGTCGTCGGCAAGGCGCTCAAGGTCGGCCTGAAGCCGATCGTCGTCATCAACAAGATCGACCGTCCGGACGCCCGCCACGTCGAGGTGGTCAACGAGGTGTTCGACCTGTTTGCAGCGCTTGACGCCACCGACGAGCAGCTCGACTTCCCGATCCTCTACGGTTCTGGCCGCGATGGCTGGGTCTCGGAAAATCCGGAAGGCCCGAAGGACCAGGGCCTGGCGCCGCTGTTCGACCTCGTCATCAAGCATGTGCCGGAGCCAACCGTTCATCCCGGCCCGTTCCGCATGATCGGCACCATCCTGGAAGCCAATCCATTCCTCGGCCGCATCATTACCGGCCGTATCGAGAGCGGCACGCTGAAGTCCAACCAGGCGGTCAAGGTGCTCCACCATGACGGCACCCAGATCGAAACCGGGCGCATCTCCAAGATCCTCGCGTTCCGTGGCCTCGAGCGCCAGCCGATCGAAGAGGCGCAGGCGGGTGACATCGTGGCAATTGCCGGCCTGTCGAAGGGCACTGTCGCCGACACGTTCTGCGACCTGGCGGTGACCGAGGCGTTGCATGCGCAACCGATCGATCCGCCGACCGTCACCATGTCTTTCCTGGTCAATGATTCGCCGCTCGCCGGCACCGAAGGCGACAAGGTGACCAGCCGCGTCATCCGCGACCGCCTGCTGCGAGAAGCCGAAGGCAATGTCGCGCTCAAGATCGAGGAATCGCCCGACAAGGATTCGTTCTTCGTTTCCGGCCGCGGCGAATTGCAGCTGGCCGTGCTGATCGAGACGATGCGCCGCGAAGGCTTTGAAATCGCCGTGTCGCGTCCGCGCGTCGTCATGCAGAAGGGCGAGAACGGTGAATTGCTGGAGCCGGTCGAGGAAGTCGTCATCGACGTCGACGAGGAGCACGCCGGCATCGTCGTGCAGAAGATGTCGGAGCGCAAGGCCGAGATGGTCGAGCTGCGGCCTTCGGGCGGCAACCGTCAGCGCATCGTCTTCCACGCGCCGACGCGCGGACTGATCGGCTACCAGTCGGAACTGTTGACCGACACGCGCGGCACCGCCGTGATGAACCGGCTGTTCCACGCCTACCAGCCCTACAAGGGCGAACTGCCGGGCCGCACCAACGGCGTGCTGATCTCCAACGAACAGGGCGAGGCAGTGGCCTATGCCATGTGGAACCTCGAAGACCGCGGCCCGATGGTCATCGACCCGGGCGTCAAGGTCTATCAGGGCATGATCATCGGCATCCATAGCCGTGACAACGACCTCGAAGTGAACGTGCTGAAGGGCAAGAAGCTGACCAACATCCGCGCCGCCGGCAAGGACGAGGCGGTGAAGCTGACGCCGCCGATCCGCATGACGCTGGAGCGCGCGCTGGCCTGGATCCAGGACGACGAGCTGGTCGAGGTGACGCCTAAGACCATCCGCCTGCGCAAGCTCTATCTCGACCCGAACGAGCGCAAGCGCTTCGAGAAGTCGGCCAAGGTTGTGGGCGCGGCGTAATCGCCTGATTGTCTAGATTCAAGAGGGGCGAAGCACCGGTGCTTCGCCCCTCTTGTCATTCACCCATGGCAGCCGAAATGATGGCTTCACGATCCGGCTCGTCGGCCAGGGCAATGCGAATCGCCGTGCCGTCGCGGGCCGGCTTGCGCAAAGCTCTGGCGCCTTCGGGAAGAACAACCAGCAATCGTTTCTCCTCCAGCGCCTGAAGCCTTGATCGGGAGATGCCGAGTTCGCCGGCGAGCAGACGGTCGAGCCGCAGCGATGTCGGCATTTCCAGCCCAAGCCTGATTTCAAGCGCGGCTGCGGGTCGGCCTTCGCCGCCGAGCCGGTGTTTGTGAACGGCGACATCGGGAGACTCCTCGACGCGGCCGACCCGGTTTCGCAACGCCACGACATCGAAGGCATGGCGGCGGGCGAGGGCCGGATCGTTGCTTTCGAGCGCTGCCAGCAGCGCGGGTTCGATGTCGCGGCGGTTGCAGCGTTCGAAAATGCCGAAATTCCACGAATTGTCGCAGTCGATGCAGCGATAGATCAGCCAGACATCAATGCGTTTGCCATTGGCGTTGACGCGGAATTTGTCGCTGCAGCGATAGGCTTTCACGGCGCTGCAGCGGTTGCAGTGGACCAGGGGTCGAGGCGCGATTTCGGGCGCGATTGCCCAGTAGATAGCGAGATGTTGGGACAAGCCGGAAGACCTTCCAGTGTGGAAGTTCTTCAGGTCGGCAATGTCGAGATGCCCATGCGGGCACGGCGTGGCGAGAGCTAGCTATGTCGGAAATCAGCTGTCACGGGCGGCAAAGCGCGCGACAACGGTTCAGCAGTGCCAAACCGGTCTCGAACCGCCGCCTGAGGAACACGTGAAATGGAGCAGGCACCGCTTAATGCGGCGCCCTGCCAAGTGTGATCAGGGGAGTTGGCGAGACCGGCGGTTACTGAGGCAAAATGAAGCTCGAAATGAATGTCGGGACGGTTCTTCTAGCGGCAAGACGCCGAGCGGGCAAGGTTCATAGGGTGTCTCGCCCTGCTCAGGCGAAGGCGATCTGTACCTTCATCGATTTGTTGCGGTCGCCGGCGATCTCGAAAGCCGCAACCGCCTCGTCCATCGGATAGATGCCGGTCAGCAGCGGCTTGACGTCGACGCGACGGTTGTTGATCAGATCGACGGCCAGCGCGAACTCGTCGTGGAAACGGAAGGAGCCGCGCATTTCGATCTCCTTGGCGACGATGAGATTCTGAGGCAGCGACATGTCGCCGCCTAGGCCGAGCTGCACGAGCACCCCGCGCGGCTTCAGCACATCGAGCCCGGCTCGCACCGCGCGCTCATCGCCGGAGCATTCGAACATGACGTCGAAACTGCCCTTCTCGACATTGTAGCCAGCGAGCTTGTCGGCATCTGTGGCGACATTGATGGTGCGGTCGGCGCCGATCTCGTTGGCCTTGGCCAGAACCGCGTCCATGACATCGGTGACGACGATCTCACGCGCGCCGTGGACACGTGCGGCAAGGATGCTGAGCGCACCGATCGGCCCGCAGCCGGTGACCAAGACCCGCTTGCCGAGCAGCGAGCCGGCGCGGTTGACGGCATGCAGCGTTACCGCGAACGGCTCGGCAAAGGCGGCTTCGTTGATGGAGACATGGTCGGCGATCTTGTGGCACTGCCAGGCCTCGGCGGCGAGGCACTGGCGGAAGGCGCCCTGTATATGTGGCATCGGCATGGCGCTGCCGTAGAATCGCATGTTGAGGCATTGGTTCTGCACGCCCTGCAGGCAGTACCGGCACGCATTGCAGGGCCGGCTGGGCGAAATCGCAACGCGGTCGCCGACGACAAGGCTGGAAACGCCGGCGCCAAGTGCCTTCACCGTGCCGGCGACCTCATGGCCGAGGATCATCGGCTCGCGCAGGCGCACCACGCCGAAGCCGCCATGATTGTAATAGTGCAGGTCCGAGCCGCAGATGCCGCCGGCCTCGACCGATATCTCGACCTGTCCGGCGCCAGGCGCGCCGGGATCGGTCTCTTCGATGCGAAGGTCTTTTGCCGCGTGGATGACGATTGATTTCATGGCCGCGATCCTTTCTCAAACCACCAGCGCGGGCAAGGTCTGACCGCCGAAATTTGCCGCGTCGGCTGGCCCACTAGGCTGCAGGGTGCCAAATCGCCACCGATCGGATATTCTTCGCCATCCAACGCTCGAAGGCTCCGTCATGCACCTCACCTCGCTCCTGATCTTCGCTGCCGCTTTGTTCGTCGCCGCCGGTTCGCCCGGCCCGTCGATCGCAGCCCTTGTCGCCCGCGTCATCTCGAAAGGCTTTCGCGACGTATTCCCGTTCCTGCTCGCCATGTGGATCGGCGAGGGCATCTGGCTGTCGCTGGCGGTGTTCGGGCTGGCGGTCGTGGCGCAGACTTTTCACTTCGCCTTCGTCGTCGTGAAATGGGTTGGTGTTGCTTACCTCGCGTACCTCGCCTGGAAGATGTGGACCGCACCTGTCGACGCGAAAGAAGGCGAGATGCCGCGCGAGGATTCGGCGATAAAGCTGTTCTTTGCCGGCATGGCGGTGACGCTCGGCAACCCCAAGATCATGATGTTCTATCTGGCGCTGCTGCCGACGATCATCGACCTCGCTTCGGTCAGCGTCATCGGCTGGGTCGAACTGACGGCGACGATGGCGGTTGTGCTCATCGCCATCGATCTCGCCTGGGTGGTCGCGGCGTCACAGGCGCGCAAGCTGTTGAAAAGCAAGCGCGCGATGAAGATCGCCAACCGCGTCAGCGCCACGACCATGGCCGGCGCTGCCGCAGCCATCGCGGCGCGATCCTGATCGCCTTTCTATGGCACCTCAAAACTAGACTTTGTCCAACAGGTCCATGCTGTCGCCGGTGCCTACTTTCCAGCCGGCGAAGCATCCCAAAACGCCACAGGCCGCGCATCGTTCGCCAACATAAAGCCAGCGAACGCCGCCACGTTCCGGGTAGATGGAAAACCCGACGCCGATGTTTGCAGCTTCGGAGCCGCACTCGGTGCACGCCCATCGTTCCGGCTGGGCTTCGTCCCAAAATTCCTCGCTGTCGCAGATAAGATGCTCGGAGCCACCGGCTGTGCATGTTCGTCGCGCTACACCCTTGTCATCGTCGGCATCGAGGAGAAACGAGATGGAACCGCACTTGCAGCGGGCGAGCCTGAAGTCGTGAACCTCATATCCTTCGGAGGCATACCCCTCCAGGTATTCTGCGATGTCCGTGGGTTCCCTCCCAACCCACCATTTGCCTGAGGTGTCTATGGTCATGAGTTACCTCGTCTATGGTGTGATATCGTTCGTTCGGCCGCATATCGATGGCCGCCGTTACGACTCTCTATTTAGCTGTCGGCGTAACAGTTATGTTCCATATGTCGCCGAACACCTTTGTCCTGTTCTGCCCAATTGCCTCAAGCTTTTCCTCGTACAAAACATGTCTGGTCACGCCGCTATCGATGTCGACCGTGCAGTCAGCTGTGTTTGATTTGTGAACCGCAGCATCGGTACGGACGATCTGCTTCTCCGTTTTACCCGTTTCTGGATTCAGTTTCTCGACCGTGTCGACAAGAACCCCGGAGAGTTTCTCGGCATCCGAGGTCATGTGGAATTTCAACGTTGCCGTCCGCGCAATCTGATCGACGCCAACGAGCAGACTCGAGCGCGAATTGGCGAAGGGGTCACCGGCTTCATTTAGCGTCGTGTCGGTCGACGCTGTTTCCCTGCCTATGGGTAGATCGCTGTTCTGGCAGGCCGCTATGATATCAAGTTCCTGTAGGAAGTAAGGAACAGCCGTCTCGGGAGTTAGACCCGCGAAAAACTTACGAATCGTATTTTGAGCTGCTTCGTGATTGGCGTATTTGGGCAGTGCGAACAGCTCCTTCTCGACGACGTCTCGAACAGCTGGCCAACCCTTCAGGGCAACAGGCGCTCCCCGAATGTCGGTATCGAACTCGATGCGCATTCCGCGAAGCGCCGAGACGGTAGCCCAATTGTAAAGCGGGACTGGCCCGCTGCTAAGTTCTGTAATGGTCCAGGCAGAGGAATAGCCGCCTTCGCGGCTTTCTATCACTTCATATCGACCGCTGATCCTGCCTCTTTCCGTTGAGGTGACGCCGCGATCGGCAATCGTCTTCGTCCGCTCTATTTCGACAAGCCAGACTTGTCCCGCGGTTGGTTGGTAGGGAAGGGAAATGGATGCGCCGGCGGGGGCGGTTGTCTCACCATGCGTTTCATGGCCTACCAGCAAAACCGATACGATGGCGGCTGCAAAGATAGAAGCTCGAACCATTTAATCCTCACCTCGCCATGGCGTGGTATTCATCGTTCGGCCGCATGTCGATGGCCGCCGCCACGCGGTTCGACATGTTGAAGAAGGCGGCGGTCGAGGCGATGTCCCAGATGTCGCGGTTGGTGAAGCCGGCGTTGCGCAGTGCTTCCCTGTCCGCCTCGACGATCTTTGCCGGCTCTTCCGTCAGCTTGACGGCGAATTCGAGCATCGCCGTCTGTTTCGGTGAAAGATTGGCAGCGCGGAAGTTCATCACCATCATCTCGCCGAGAGCCGGATCGCCGAAGAGCTGGCGCACCGCCGCGCCATGCGCGGCCAGGCAATAATAGCAGTTATTGATCGAGGAAACGACGACCGCGATCATCTCCCGTTCCAGCTTCGACAGGCCGGATTCACCCAGCATCAGATCATTGTAGGTGTCGGTAAAGGCGCGCAGCTTCTTCTCGTCGAAGGCATAGGCAAGAAGCACGTTGGGAACCAGGCCGAGCTTTTCCTCGCATTTGGCGAAATAGGCTTTTGTCGCCTCGCTCAGTTCCGCGATACCGAGGTCAAGTGCGCTGATTTTGCCGGACATGGGGTCTCCTCCTGGTTCACCGCCGCCTGGCCGTCGAATTCCTGTAATTCTTATCGAGCCGTCAAACCTTTGTCGCCAAACAGCGGTCATCTGCTACCATAGTCGTAAAAGCATGTGACGGGAGGACAACATGGCGAGCGTGAAATCCGCAGCTAAGCCGAAGAAAACAGCCAATGCCGGGGTGAAACCCGACAGGAAGCCGGCCAGGCTCGCCGACTATCTGCTGGCCCGCGCGCCGGCCGAAGACATTGCCGCCTATGACGCCGCCGACCTGGAGCGCGCCGCCGACCTGGCAGGACGTGCGGTCGCCGCCCACAAGAAGGGCCAAAGTGTCGTCGCCGTCGATGCCGGGTCGGGCGTCTCCCGCGAGGGCCGCCCGATGACGATCATCACAGTCGTCAACGACAACATGCCGTTCCTGTTCGATTCGATCCTCGGCGAGATCACAGAAACCGCCGGCGAACCGACTTTGGTCACCCATCCGGTCATCGTCGTGCGTCACGGCAAGGCCGGCGTCGACGAGATCCTCGGCGACGGCAGCGCCCTCAAGGACGATGGCAATCACGACCGCCTGAGCGTCGTCCATGTCCATATTCCGCGCCTGACGGCGGAGCAGGCCGACGCGCTGGCCGACCGCCTGCGCAAGATGCTCAACCAGGTGCGCGCCGCCGTCAGCGACTGGAAGCCGATGCTCGCCCGTCTCGACAAGGCGATTTCCGAATTCCGCTATTCCGCCGTGCCGCTCGACAAGAAGAGCGTTGCCGAGGCCATCGCCTTCCTTGAATGGCTGCGCGACGACAATTTCACTTTCCTTGGCATGCGCGAGTTCAAATATTCCGGCGGCGCGGAGAGCGGCAATCTGGAGCGCGCCGACAAACCCGGTCTCGGCATCCTCGCCGACCCGGATGTGCTGGTGCTCCGGCGCGGCACCGAGGCGGTGACGACGACGCCCGAAATCCGCGCCTTCCTGCATGGGCCGGAGCCGCTGATCGTCACCAAGGCCAACGCCAAGTCGCTGGTGCACCGCCGCATTTATCTCGATTATATCGGCGTCAAAACCTACACCGCCAAGGGCACGCTTGCCGGCGAGTTGCGCATGGTCGGCCTGTTCACCTCGACTGCCTACACGCGCTCGGTGATGAAAATCCCGTATCTGAGGTCAAAGGCCGAGACCATCATCGCCAAGTCCGGCTTTGACCGGCACGACCATTCCGGCAAGGCACTGATCAACGTTCTGGAGAGCTATCCGCGCGACGAACTGTTCCAGGTGCCGGTGCCGATCCTGAAGAAGCACGCCGCGGCCATTCTCGGCCTGGTGGAGCGGCCGCGGGTGCGGGCGCTGGTGCGCGCCGACCAGTTCGACCGCTTCGTCTCGATCCTCGTCTTCGTGCCGCGCGACCGCTATGACAGCGTCGTGCGCGAGAAGATCGGCACCTATCTCAAGACCGTCTTCGAAGGCCGTTTGTCGGCTTATTATCCGGCGTTTCCGGAAGGCGGGCTGGCGCGTGTGCATTTCATCATCGGCCGCTCGGGCGGCAAGACGCCGAAGGTCGAGCAGGCGGTGATCGAAGCGGCGATCCGCGATATCGTGCGAACCTGGGACGACGCGCTGGCCGAAGCCGCGGAAGCCGTCGGCGGCGATCCATCGCTGAAGGCGATCGCCGCGCGTCTGCCTGAGAGCTATCGCGATTCCTTCAGCGCGGCCGTCGCGCTGAAGGATGCGGGGCGCATCGCCGGCATCAGCACCGCCAACCCGATCGCCATCGACTATTACCGCCATGCCGAGCAGAAACCGCATCAGGCAGCGCTGAAGATCTACCACCACGGCAGCCCGGTAGCGCTGTCGCGTCGCGTGCCGGTGCTGGAAAACATCGGCTTCCGCGTCATCAGCGAGCGCACCTTCGAGGTTGGCGAGGACGGCGGCGACACCGTCTTCGTCCACGACATGGAGCTGGAGAACAGCTACGGCAAGCCGATCGACCTCAGCGATGGCGGCGCGCTGTTCGAGGACGCGTTCCTGTCGGTCTGGCGCGGCGACATCGACAATGACAGCTATAACGGGCTTGCCCAGACCGCCGGCCTGTGGTCGGGCGAAGTCAGCATTCTGCGCGCCTATGGCCGCTACCTGCAGCAAGCCGGTATCCCGCAGAGCCAGGATTTCATCGCGGCCGCGCTCAACCGCTATCCCGACATTGCGCGCGGCCTGCATGCACTGTTCGTCGCTCGTCTCGGCCCGACCGCCGAGACGGAAGGCGTCATCGCCGCCAAGCACCTCAAGGCCAAGATCAAGGACGCGCTGGAGGAAGTCCCCAACATCGATGACGACACCATCATCCGCCGCTATCTCAACCTGATCGAAGCCTCGTTGCGCACCAATCATTTCGTTGCGGGAACGAAGGCGCGGGGCCAGTCGCTGGCGATCAAGCTGGACTCGCAAGCGGTCGAAGGCCTGCCGGCGCCGCGGCCGTGGCGCGAGATCTTCGTCTATGGGTCCGAGGTCGAGGGCGTGCATCTGCGCTTCGGCCCGGTTGCGCGCGGCGGCCTGCGCTGGTCGGACCGCGCCCAGGATTACCGCACCGAGGTGCTCGGCCTGGTCAAGGCGCAGCAGGTCAAGAACGCCGTCATAGTGCCGGTCGGCGCCAAGGGCGGCTTCTATCCGAAGAAGCTGCCGATGAGCGCCGGCCGCGACGCCATCTTCGAGGCCGGCACCTCGGCCTACAAGAATTTCGTTTCCAGCCTGTTGTCGATTACCGACAATATCGGGCTGGACGGTGTCATCCCGCCGGCCGGCGTTGTCAGGCGCGACCCCGACGATCCCTATTTCGTCGTCGCCGCCGACAAGGGCACGGCGACCTTTTCCGACACCGCCAACGCCGTCAGCGAAAGCCACGGCTTCTGGCTCGACGACGCCTTCGCCAGCGGCGGCTCGGCCGGTTACGACCACAAGAAGATGGGCATCACCGCCAAAGGCGCCTGGGAAGCGGTCAAGCGGCATTTCCGCGAGATCAACCGCGACATCCAGGCCACCCCCTTCACCGTCGTCGGCGTCGGCGACATGTCGGGCGACGTGTTCGGCAACGGCATGCTGCTGTCGCCGCAGACCAGGCTGATCGCCGCCTTCGACCATCGCGACATCTTCATCGATCCCGATCCAGACAGGGTGGCGTCGATGGCCGAGCGCGAGCGCATGTTCGCGCTGCCGCGTTCGTCCTGGCAGGACTATGACAAGACCAAACTGTCGGAAGGCGGCGTCATCGTCTCGCGCAGCCAGAAGTCGATCACGCTGCCTGCGGCAGCGGCGGCGGCGATTGGCCTCGCCAAGACCACCGCGACACCGGCCGAGATCATGACCGCCATCCTCAAGGCGAACGTCGACCTTCTGTGGTTCGGCGGCATCGGCACGTATTTACGGGCCTCGGGCGAAACCAATGCCGAAGTCGGCGACCGCGCCAACGACGCCATCCGCATCACCGCGCTCGATGTGCGGGCCAAAGTGATCGGCGAGGGCGCCAATCTCGGCGTCACGCAGCGTGCCCGCATCGAATTCGGCATGAATGGCGGTCGCTGCAACTCCGATGCCATCGACAATTCCGGCGGCGTCAACTGCTCCGACGTCGAGGTCAACATCAAGATCGCGCTGGCGTCCGCCATGCGCAAGGGATCGCTGACCCGGCCGGCGCGCAACAAGCTGCTGGCCGAGATGACCGACGAGGTCGCCGGCCTCGTGCTGTCCAACAATTACGAACAGACGCTGGCGCTTTCCATCGCCGGCAAGCGCGGCCTTGCCGACATCGCGCACCAGAGCCGGTTCATGGCGGCGCTGGAGGCTCGGGGCCTGCTCGACCGCGCTGTCGAGACGCTGCCGTCGCCGGCCGCCCTTGCCGAGCGCGAGGCGCGTGGCGAGCCGCTGACCCGGGCGGAGCTTGGCGTGCTGCTCGCCTATGCCAAGATCGTGCTGTTTTCCGACATCGTCGCCAGCGACGTGCCTGACGACGCGCATTTCGACCGCGACCTGATGGGCTATTTCCCTGACCGGATGACGAAGAAATATGCGGCCGAGATCCATGGCCACCGGCTGCGCCGCGAAATCATCGCCCGCGTCGTCGCCAACGATCTCGTCAATCGCGGCGGACCGTCATTCGTCAACCGGCTGCAGGAAGCCACGGGGCGCAGCGCGGCCGACGTGGTGCGCACCTTCGCCGTGGTGCGCGACGGCTTCGCGTTGCCGGCGCTCTATCGGGAGATCGATGCGCTGGACAGCCACATCGACGGCCAGGCGCAGCTCGATCTCTACCAGTCCGTCAGCCGGCTTATCTTCGTGACCAGCGGCTGGTACCTGAAGAACGATGCCGGCACCGCAGCGCTCGGCCAGCGCATTGCCGAACTGCAAGAAGCGCGCATGGCGCTGGAGCCGAAGCTGCTCTCGCTGCTGCCGGCCTTCTCCCGCGAGCGGGTCGAGGAGAGGCGGGATGGCCTGTTCAAGGCCGGCGCCCCGGAAAAGCTCGCCGGGCAGCTGGCAATGGCCGATGTGGCGGGACTGATCCCCGACATCGCACTGACGGCGCGCACGGCCAATGCCGACGTCGTCGCCTCGGCCAAGGCGTTCTTCGCCGTCAGCGATGCCTTCCGCATTCCGCGCGTCGAAGAGGCGGCGCGTTCAATCACGCCGTCGGACTATTACGACCAGCTGGCGCTGTCGCGCGCCACCGACACGATCGGCGCGGCGCGGCGCGGCATTGCGGTGGCGGCTCTCGCCGGCCATGCCGGGACGGCGGATCCTGTGGCGGCCTGGCTGGAAGCCGGAGGCGAGCGCGTGGCGCGCATCCGCGAGCGGCTGCAGGCGCTGACCGAAGGCGGGGATATCACCGTGTCCAGGCTGTCGGTGGCTTCGGGGCTGATGAGCGATCTGACGGGGATGTGAGGCTCGGGACTTTACCCTCCCCCTTGTGGGGAGGGTCGCTGCGAAGCAGCGGGGTGGGGGTGCGGCACCGACCCCCACCCGGACCTTCGGTCCGACCTCCCCACAAGGGGGAGGTAGGGGCGCGGCGCCTTTCTTCGCGTCTCTATGCAGGTAGACAGCGGCGACATCCAGGTGAGGGGCAGCGCGAATCTTTGGCGGTTTGCATGAGCATTCGAAACATGCAGACATGGCGTCCGACAAGCGCGGTGTCCGGGGGAATCATCATGGCGGCGGTAGATGCAGTGCAGCGGGCATCCGGGCGTGGCATCTGGGGATGGATGTTCTTCGACTGGGCGGCGCAGCCGTTTTTCACCGTCGTCACCACCTTCATCTTCGGGCCTTATTTCGTCTCGCGCATGGCGAGCGATCCGGTCTCAGGCCAGGCGGCCTGGGGCTACGGCATCGCTGTTGCGGGCCTGGTCATTGCCGTTTTGTCGCCCATCCTCGGCTCGATTGCCGACCAGACCGGGCCGCGCAAGCCGTGGATTGCGTTCTTCGCCTCGATCAAGATCATCAGCCTTTGCCTGCTATGGTTCGCCGCTCCCGGCTCGAACCTTTTCCTGGTGGTGCTGTTCTTTTCTCTCGCTTCGGTCGCGGCGGAATTCTCGACCGTGTTCAACGATTCGATGATGCCGCGCCTGGTGCCGAAGAGCGAGATCGGCCACGTCTCCAACATTGCCTGGGGACTTGGTTATCTCGGCGGCATGATCGCGCTGATCTTTGTCGTCGCCTGTCTGGCGGGTTCGTCGGAGACCGGCAAGACGATCATCGGCATCGACCCGCTCTTTGGGCTCGACCCGAAACTCGGCGAGGACGCGCGCGCCACCGGGCCGCTGTCGGCTGGCTGGTATTTCCTGTTCATCCTGCCGATGTTCTTCTTCACGCCGGACGCCATCAAAGGCATTCCGATCGGGCCGGCGGTGCGCGAGGGGCTGTCGGAGCTGAAGTCGACGCTGACTGAAGTGCGCCGGCGCAAAGGCATCTTCCGCTTCCTTGTCGCCCGCATGATTTATCAGGACGGCGTCAATGCGCTGCTCGCTTTGGGCGGCACCTTTGCGGCAGCGATGTTCCATTGGTCGATCACCGAGATCGGCATGTTCGGCATTATTCTCAACGTCGTCGCCATCGTCGGCTGCCTGGTTGCCGCATGGCTGGACACCGCGCTTGGCTCCAAGACCATCGTGATGATTTCGCTCGTCCTGCTCAGCATAGCCACCATCGGCATCGTTTCGACCGGGCCAGGCTACACGCTGTTCGGCGCCTGGATGATGCCGGGAGCCGATAGTGGCGGCCTGTTCGGCACGGCGGCGGAAAAGGCCTACATTTTCTATGGCCTGTTGATCGGGCTGGCGTTCGGACCGGTGCAGGCGTCGTCACGCTCCTACATGGCGCGCAGCGTGACCGCAGCCGAATCCGGCCGCTATTTCGGCATCTATGCGCTGGCCGGAAGGGCGACGAGTTTCCTGGCGCCGTTCATGGTGGCGTCGATCACGCTCGCCAGCGGCTCGGCGCGGCTGGGCATGGCGGCAATCGTGCTGTTCCTCGGCGTGGGGATCGCGATATTGATCTGGACGCCGTACCCGGCGGATCAGCCGGTGGAATAGCGCGGCTCTTCCTTCTCCCCTTGTGGGAGATGGTGTCGCCGCAGGCGACGGATGAGCGGTGTTCCAGAAGACACCAACGTCTCACTCCGCTGAAACACCCCTCATCCGCCTCGGCGCCTAATGCCTAAAATGCCTCACGCCCGCAAACACCATGGCGATGCCATGTTCATCCGCGGCGGCGATGACGTCGTCGTCGCGCATCGAGCCGCCGGGCTGGATCACCGCCGTGGCGCCGGCTTCGATGGCTGAGATCAGCCCGTCGGCGAAAGGGAAGAAAGCGTCGGAGGCGACCACCGAGCCCTTGGTCAACGGCTCCGCGAGGCCAGCTGCTTCCGCCGCGTCGAGCGCCTTGCGTGCGGCGATGCGCGAGGAATCGACGCGGCTCATCTGGCCGGCGCCGATGCCGACCGTGGCGCCGTCCTTGGCGTAAACGATGGCGTTCGACTTGACGTGCTTGGCGATGCGGAAAGCGAATTTGAGGTCGGCCATCTCGGCCGCACTCGGTGCGCGCTTGGTCACCACCTTGAGCTCGAGATCGTCGACCACCGCGTTGTCGCGGCCCTGGACGAGCATGCCGCCAGCGACGGATTTCACAGTGATGCCGCCGGCGTGCGGATCGGGCAGACCGCCGGTGACCAGCAGTCGCAAATTCTTTTTGGCGGCGATGATGCGGACAGCGTCCTCCGACGCGTCCGGCGCGATGATCACCTCGGTGAAGGTTTTTACGATCTCCTGAGCCGCTTCGGTATCGAGGATGCGGTTCATGGCAACGATACCGCCAAAGGCCGAAACCGGGTCGCAGGCCAGCGCTCTCGCATAGGCAGCAGCCAGCGAAGCGTCCTCGGCGACGCCGCACGGGTTGGCGTGCTTGATGATGGCAACGGCGGCGCAGCGGTTGGGATCGAACTCGCCGACCAGCTCGAAGGCGGCATCGGTGTCGTTGATGTTGTTGTAGGACAGCTGCTTGCCCTGCAACTGGCGAGCCGTGGCGACCCCGGGCCGCTTGTCGCCATTGACGTAGAAGCCGGCGCTCTGATGCGGGTTCTCGCCATAGCGCATGACGCTTTCCAGCCTGCCGCCGAAGGCGCGCCAGGTCGGGTGCTCGATCTCAAGCGTTTCGGCGAACCAGCCGGAGATCGCCGCATCGTAGCTGGCGGTGCGGGCAAAGGCCTTGGCCGCCAGCTTCTGGCGGAAATCCAGCGACAGCGAGCCGATGTTCATCTCCAGCGCGTTCAGCACCGAGGCGTAGTCGCCGGGATCGGTGACGATGGCGACATAGGCGTGATTCTTGGCCGAAGCGCGGATCATCGCCGGGCCGCCAATGTCGATGTTCTCGACAACAGCGGCATAGTCGGCGCCGGAACGGCGGACCTCCTCGAACGGGTAGAGATTGCAGACGAGCAGATCGATCGGCTCGATGCGGTGATCGTGCATCGCCTTGGCGTGTTCGGGATCGTCGCGCACGCCGAGCAGTGCGCCATGCACCGACGGGTGCAGCGTCTTGACGCGGCCGTCCATGATCTCGGGAAAGCCTGTCAGTTCCGAGACGTCACGCACCGCCAGCCCCGCCTCGGCGATCGCCTTTGCCGTACCTCCGGTCGAGACCAGCTCGACGCCGGCCGCGACCAGCCCTTTGGCGAAGTCGGTCAGGCCGGTCTTGTCGAAGACGGAAAGCAGGGCGCGGCGGACCGGAACGAGGTCGGGTGCCGGAATGTTCTTAGCGGCGACGGCCATGGGCTGGCGGCCTTTCAGGGCTGATGGAGAGCGTTGCCGGGCCGTAGCACATGAGGTCAGGAAATCAAGCCGGAAGCTCGATCAAGCCGGCGCCGGCAACGGCGCTCAGCTGTTCTCGGGATAGCCGGCGATGCCGGTGCGCGTGAGCTGCCAATGCACCTCGGCGATCTCCGAGGCCTTGAAGGCGAGCACGATCTGGCGGCTGCGGCGTGGGCCGCCAAGGCCGGCGAAATAGATCGATTCCTCGACCTCCGGCACCACTTCGGTGCAGGTGAACACCCAGGTGTCGGCCTGGTCGGCGGTCAGCACCAGGCGGTCATGCTCGTCCTGCAAAAGGTTGATATCAGGGTGGATGTGGAAGCGCACCACGACGAAGTCGCGGCCATTGTTGCGGATCGCCGCACCGCCCGGGCGGAGGAAGCGATCCCTGCCGGCGAGCACATTGCCCTCGCTCGACAGTTTCAGCTCGCGCTCATGCAGGAAGCCAAAGCGCTGCATATAGCCGTCATGGCGGGCGATGAAGCCTTGCGTGCCCTTCTGGTCGATGCGCTTGCAAGGCACATGCTGCGGGCCGCCGAGCAAGGGCGAGCCGAGCAGGTCGTTGACGCGCAGCGAATGGGAAAACCGCGCCGACGAGGTGTCGTTGATGGTGGCGGTCGAATGCGCCGCGGTGGCACGGGCCAGCGGTCGGAACTCGGCGGCGCCATAGGTGTCGATGCCGGCATTGACGATATAATGCTGGCGACCGGACGAGAGTTCGAAGGCCAGGCACCCGGCATGCGCGGCGTTGGACACATCGACGGCCGGCGACGGGCCGGTATCGGCAATCACCGTCACGCCGCCCATCGACAGGCGCTCATAGCCGGAATGCGGCGCGTGCAGCAGCGGCGCGCCGGCGGTGTCGTCGTGGCGCAAGATGGTGGCTATACGGTCGTGGATGGTGGCGCCCATGCCGTTGAAGCGGGCCAGGCTGCCATCCTGATGGCGGAAGAAACGGAGCGCCGGCAGCATGCGGTCGATGGCGCCCATCAGGGCTGCCGGTGGCGTTTCGGCCTGGTTAGCATAGGTCTGGCGCAGCGGCAGGAGATCGGCGAGCAGTTCGAGAACCGCCATCGGGTTGCGCGAAATATGGCCGCCGTCGGGAAGGATCTGGCGGTCGAGTTCTTCCGCCAGGTTGCGGGTGGCGCCGCGCAGTGCCGAGGCCGGCGCCGGCAGCGACAGCGCGGCGAAGGCAAGCGCGATGCGAGCGCGCAGCCTGTCCTTGCCGTCCGGCATCTCGCGCGCCATCGAGCGGAGATAGCGGATCTGCACGGCGAGCGATTTCAGGAAGGCGCGATAGAACGGAAATTCGGCCCCTTGTAGGACAACCGAGGAGTGTTGCAACCAGGCAATGACTCGCTTGGCGGTAGTGCCGGGCTCCCAGGCTATGCCGGAAATCTGGTTGCCATGCATGGCGATCCAGTCGGAGACAAGCGCGCGTGCATTGGCGGCGGCCAGCTCGGTGCCGGCGGCGCGCATATGGCGCAGCCAGCGAAAGCCGTGCAGCGTCTTCACCCAGCCGCGATTGGCGACATCGATCTGGAATGGCGATTTGCCGCCGGTCTCGACGAGGTGTCCCGACAGCGGATAGCGGCCATAGTAGATCTCGAGCGCGATCTGCGGATCGGCGAGCCTGAGGTCGGGCGGTGCAATCAGGACGCGTTCGGGCGTGCGCCCGGAATAGCGCCAGCGATAGACTGGCCCTGCGCGAAGGCGCCGGCGCGTCTTGCGCCAAAACTCCTTAGCGACAAGCGTCCACAGACGTGTCGTGCTGCCGGCAGCCAGTGCCAAAACCCCTCCTCGTCGCCTGGAGATAGAGCATGCTGTCGCCCGAAAACCGCGTCGCAGGTTTCGGCATCATGTTCCGGTACCCCAGCACAAGCTTATATGATTCAAGAACTTGTGCGAAGTCGAATTCCGCCGACGTGAAGCGCCTCACGCTGCCGGCCACCGACCCACCCCGAAAAAAGTCAAGTGCTTCGCGGGGTTAAGCCTGGCAATCCGGCACTCACTTGCGGTTGTGGCGAGACCGAAATTCGCTGGGCGAACAGCTTTCGCGGTCGCGAAACAGACGGGAGAAATAGAAGGCGTCGTGGATGCCGACGGCGGCCGCAATGGACTCGATGGGCGAATCGGAGGCGGCCAGCATCTGTTTGGCGCGGTCGAGCCTCGTGGGCAGTTGGAAGGCCTTGGGCGACATGCCGGCTGCCCGCGCAAATCTGCGCCGCAAGGTTGCCGGCGACATCGAGAATTTCGCGGCGAAGGCATCGAGATCCACCGGGTCGCACGCGCAGCGGCGCAATTCGTCGATGATGGGCTGCATGTCGGCATGCTGGAAGCCGGGATTTCGTTGACGGTTGTTCCAATCCATTGCCTGGCGGGCAGCACGCACGACGATGCGATGCATCGTGGCGGCGGCTTCTGCCTGGCTCAGCATCGTATCGAGCGACAGCTCACCATGCAGCCTGTCGAACAGCCGCTGCATTTTGCCGAGGTCGCGCAAGGGGACGACAGGGGCGTCCTCGGCAATCAGCCGCAGCCGGGTGAAATCGCGTATCAAGGCGCCGTCGAAGAGCGCCCAGCGTTCGAGCCAGCCCGATGCGTCCGGCCCGTAGGAATGCATCCTCCCGGGAAGCAGCCAGAACAGGGCCGGCGCTTGGATCATCTGCATGCCGGCAGTCTTGGTTTCAAGCCAGCCTTGACCGTTCTCAATCAGCACCACGGCGAATTCCGGCAATTTGCGCGCTTGGATCGCCTGCGTGACGCGATGCCGACCAATCCCTGTAACCGACAGGCCGCCGGCCGCGGCCGGTGCGGATCTGTAGAGCGCGTAAGGGTGATCGTTCATGAGCGAAAAGTCCATGGCTTCGTTCCGTCCATGGGCGAGCGTGCGAACAGTATGGCATTTCCAGCTAAGGATGGAAAATCGCAGGTGGCTGAAATGTCAAGCTCAACAGGTGGCACGCAACGACGGATTCCTGTTGCGTCAATCGATCTGAACGCCAACGGCAAGACATTATCGATGGCGCCGAACCGGTTGGGTCATCTCGTGCCAACCGACGCCGGGGTCGGCATCGATGCCATTCGCGGCCTCCTTGCCGAGCAAGGCTATGTCTGGCTGAAAAGTATGCTGCCGCGCCGCGACGTCATCGATTTTCGCGGCTGGGTGTTTTCGTATCTGGCCGACACCGGCTTGCTGCAGCCCGGGTCCGATCCCGCGCTTGGCCTGGCGGCGGCCGCCGGAACGTTCGACCGTCAGCTCGCCGATCGCCGGTTGATGGCGCTGGTTCGCTCCACCGCCTATGAAGGGTTCTGCGCACAGCCCCTGATGGCCCGGCTAATGGATGCGTTCGTCGGCGGGCTGTCCTATTTGCACAAGCGCAAGATCATGCGTTTCACCCAACCGGGCACCACCGTGGCGACGCCGGCGCATTACGACCTCGTTTATCTGCGCGGCGGCACCAGCCGCATCGTCACTGCCTGGATCCCGATCGGCGACGTTCCCGTCGACATGGGCGGCCTGGTCTATCTCGAGGGATCGCACGCCATCGGCCTCGACATGGAGGCCCGGTTCGCCAGGGAAAATGCCGGGCTGAGCCCGCAGGAGCGCATCAGCGCCTACAACAGGAACATGAGCGAGGGCGGCTGGGTGTCGAAGGACCTGCCCGACATGGCGGAGCGGTTCGATACACGCTGGCTGATCGCGGATTTCGAGGCCGGCGATGTCGTCCTCCACTCGCCCTATATGATCCACGCCTCGACGACCAACCAGAGCGCGGAGGGGCGTATCCGGCTCTCCACCGATATCCGCTACCAGAATGTCGATGATGAGATCGATGCAAGGTGGGGGAAGCACTGGAGTCTGAACGACATGCTTTAGGCATGTCGTCGCGTCGGAGTCAGGCCAGACGTCGCATGCGGGCGGCGAAGAAGCCGTCCAGGCCGGAAACCCCTGGCGAACCAAGGTCAAGATCGGCGGGTGTGGTGCGCAGCGTGCCTTGCGGGGTCAGGAAGGCGTCGATGCCAGCGATTTCGCCGGGCTGCAGCGGATCGTCGGCGACGGTCTTGTTGCCGGCCAGAAAGGCGCGATACAGATCCTCGCCTTCGATCGGGTCCAGCGAACAGTTGGAAAAAACAATCCGGCCGCCCGGTTTGACCAAAGTGACGGCGCGGGCGAGCAGCTTTGCTTGCAGATCGGCTAGCTTTTCGACGTCGGCTACCGTCTTGGTCCATGGCACGTCCGGGTGGCGCCGAACCGTGCCGGTGGAAGAGCAGGGCGCGTCGAGCAGGACGGCGTCGAAAAGCTCCGCCGGCTGGTATTTCAGCAGATCGGCCTGCACGATCTCGGCGGACAGCCCAAGCCGTTCGAGGTTCTGCGTCAGCCGCGCCAGCCGGTTCTTCGAGGTGTCCAAGGCGGTGACTTTGGCGCCGGCAAGGATAAGCTGAGCGGTCTTGCCGCCGGGGGCGGCGCAGAGGTCGGCGACGCGTAATCCTTTGACATCGCCGAACAGCCGCGCCGGAAAACTGGCGGCGGCGTCCTGGACCCACCATGCGCCTTCGCTGAAGCCCGGCAGTTCGGTGACGGAGGCGCTGAGCTTTTCCACTCGCACCGTGCCGGTCGGCAGCACGATGCCGCCGAGCTTTTCGGCCCACAGTTCGGGATCGGCCTTGACCGTGAAATCCACCGGCGCCTCAACGCGATGCGCCGCCAGGATCTGTCTGGTCATCTCAGGGCCATAGGCAGCTTTCAGGCGATCGGAGAACCATTTTGGCGCCTCATCGGTGGCGGCAAGAGCTGCCGGCAGTTCGGTTTCCTTGGCGCGCACCAAAGTGCGCAGCACGCCGTTGACGAGGCCGGAAAAGCGCTGCGTGCGTGGGTCCGACTTGGCGTGGGTCACAGCCAAATCGACGGCGGCGCTGTCGGGGATGTCGAGGAACAGGATCTGCGCCGCCGCAACATGCAGGATTTGCGACAGCGCTGTGGCGTTGGGCGGCAGCGGCTTTTCAAGGCGGCGGGCGAGGAGCCCGGCAATGGTCATGCGGTAGCGCAGCGCGGTCACCAGTATGGCGCGCACCAGGCCGCGGTCGCGCAGGTCGAGCACCTTGTATTGCGGGTGGCCGTTCTCGTGGTCCGTCAGCCCGTCGAGCGGCGTTTTGGCGTCGATAACGGCGGCCAGCAGCCGCGCCGCGGCCTTGCGCGCGGCGAGGCCGGCGACGAATTCGTCCGAGCTGTTTTCGCGATCGCCTGAATGTGCGGGCCGGGATCTGGCGCCGCTCACGACCACGGACCTTTGGGTCCGGTCGGATTGCGGCCCCACGGATTGGCTTTCGGCTTGGCCGGTTTGGTCGGCTGCGTGGGGCGTGCTGCCTTACCCCACGGACCTTGCTCGGCATCGGCCGGCAATTCTTCGATCGGCTCTGGCGTCGGCGCCTGGCGCGGCGCCGGCTGGCGGCCTGCCATGTCGCGCGCCATCGCCTGCAGCGCGGCGATGCGGTTGTCGGTGTTCGGGTGGGTCGAAAACAGGCTGTCCATTCGCTCGCCGTGAAGAGGATTGATGATGAAGAGATGCGCGGTCGCGGGATTGCGTTCGGCATCCGGGTTGCGGATGCGTTCGGCGCCGCGGGCGATCTTGTCAAGCGCTGATGCCAGCCAAAGCGGATTTCCAACGATTTCGGCGCCGCGCCGGTCGGCCTCGTATTCGCGGGTGCGGCTGACCGCCATCTGCACGATCATGGCGGCGAAGGGCGCGACCAGCATCGCCACCAGCACGCCGACAAAGCCGAACGGGTTGTTGTTGTCGCGGCTGCCGCCGAAGAAGAAGGCGAAATTGCCGAGCATCGAGATGGCGCCGGCGAGTGTCGCGACAATGGTCATGGTCAGCGTGTCTCGATGCTGGATGTGGGCCAGCTCATGCGCCATGACTGCCGCCACCTCCTCATGCGACAGGCGCTCCAGCAGCCCGGTCGAGGCCGCGACCGCGGCGTTCTCGGGATTGCGGCCGGTGGCGAAGGCGTTCGGCTGCGGATTGTCGATCAGATAGGTCTTGGGCATCGGCAGGCCGGCCTGCTTGGCCAACGCCTCGACGATGGCGTGGAATTCGGGCGCGTTCTTCGCGTTGACCTCGACGGCGTGGTTCATCGACAGCACCATCTTGTCGGCATTCCAGTAGCTGAACAGATTGGTGCCCGCGGCGACCAGGAAGGCGATCATCATGCCGCCGGTGCCGCCGATCAGAAAACCGACGCCCATGAACAGCGCCGTCATCGCGGCCAGGAGCATGGTGGTGCGTAGCGTGCTCATCATCTGCTCCCTGTGCGGCCGTGGCAAAAAAAGGTCGATCGGGGTGAACTCATGGCTATATGATGGGAAACGCCGCCCTTCGTTTCAATCCGCCCGGACTATCGCATGACCGACCAACCCAGCAAAGCTGATGCCGACCGGGAGAAGGACCTGACGCCGGCGGCCAGCCGGGCGCTGGCTGAAGCCGAGGCGCGCCGTGAAGCGTATCGCCAGAAGGAAGCTGCGTTGCCGAAGGAAATCGGCGGCCGCGGCGGCAAGGAACCCGGCCGCTACGGCGACTGGGAAGTGAAGGGACTGGCTAGCGATTTCTAGGGGTTCAGGAACGGAAGAACTGGGGAACTGGTGAACTGAAGAGTTGAAGAAAAAGGCGCATAGCAGTCCTCCAGTCCTCCAGTCCTCCAGTCCTCCAGTCCTCCAGTCCTCCAGTCCTCCAGTTCCTCAGGCCGCGCTGCGCTGTGCCCCCAGCGTCATCCAGCCGCTGTCATCGATCGCGATGGAGACGGTTTCGTAGCCGCCAATCGAGTTGTGCTGAGTCGTCATTGGATGCTGGTGAGTGGCGCTGATCACCATCACCGACGCGCCCGCTGCTTCCGCCGCCGCGATACCGGCCGGTGCGTCCTCGAAGACCAGACAGTCGCCGATATCGACGCCGAGCCGTTTTGCCGCCAGCAGGAAACAGTCGGGCGCCGGCTTGCCGTGCGACACATCCTCGGCCGCGACCACCAAGGCGGGAACCGGGATGCCGGCGGCCCGCATGCGCAGCAGCGCCAACAGGCGCGGCGCCGAGGTGACGATCGCCCAGCGCTCTGGCGGCAAAGCGTTGAGGAACGGCACGGCGCCGGCGATCGGCAGCACGCCTTCGACATGGTCCGACTCCGCCTGCAACAGCACAAACGCCTCATGCACCGGGTCGACGCCGGGAAGCGCCAGCCTGGTGATGGTCTCGACCGCCCGCACGCCATGGATCGTCGGCAGGAAGGCTTCGACGTCGAGACCGTGCTTAAGCGCCCACGCCGCCCAGACGCGCTCGGCCGAAGCGATCGAATTGAGCACCGTGCCATCCATATCGAACAGGAACGCGGCGAATTTTCTGCCTGCAAACATCAGATTTTCCATGGGGTTAGGGATCGTTTCGGGAGGGTCAAAACATGTCGTGCGACCGTAACGTCGCCACGCTTGCCTGGGAAGCCGCGGGAGAGCCTTTTCGATAGTTCCAGGGAACCATGGTCCCGCCTCTGGCGTTTTGAGCATACTGTTTTCCACGGGATCGAAGGGGCAATCATTGTGCTGATCCGGCTCGGCTACGAAATCGCCATTGAATGCGTCGGCGCCACGCCGGTCATCTCGCTGCTTGATATCCACAGGGATCGTCAGGCCGACATCAAACGGCAGACGCGCGTGCTGACGTCGCCTTCAGTGCCGAGCAAGGTCTATCACGATCTGTTCGGCAATACCTGCCGCCGCTTCACCGTACCCGCCGGCAGTTTCCGCATTCTCTATGACGCAGCCGTCGAGGACAGCGGCGAGCCTGACGCGGTCAACACGCTGGCCAGGGAAGTCCCGGTGGCGGAACTGCCGGACGATGTGCTCGGCTACCTCCTCGGCAGCCGCTATTGCGAGACCGATCATCTGAGCAGTCTGGCCTGGCAGCTTTTCGGCCATGTTCCCTCTGGCTGGGCGCGGGTGCAGGCGATCGTCGACTATGTCCACAACCGGCTGTCCTTCGGCTATGGCTATGCGCGGTCGACGCGCACCGCGGCCCAGGCGCATGAGGAGCAGGTTGGTGTATGCCGCGACTTCGCCCATCTGGCGATCACGCTCTGCCGCTGCATGAACATCCCGGCCCGCTATGTGAACGGTTATCTCGGCGACATCGGCGTACCGGCTGACCCGGCGCCGATGGATTTTTCGGCCTGGATGGAAGTGTTCCTCGACGGCAAGTGGTACACGTTCGACCCCCGTCATAATCGTCCGAGGATAGGCCGCGTCGTCATCGCGCGCGGTCGTGATGCCACGGACGTGCCACTGCTGCACAGCTTCGGGCCGCATCAGCTCTCGCTGTTCAAGGTCTGGACCTATGAGCAGGAAGGCAATCTGTTCAACCCGCCCTATCACGGCGTCGACAAGACCGTCAGCGCGCGGATGCTGGCGTGACCGGATTCTGATCCGCTTCGACACACAATCCGGAATGGAAAAGGCCGCCGCTTCTTGACGAAGCCGGCGGCCTTCCGTGTTTCCGTCCGTGGCGCGGCCAATGGCGGCGACCGAGGTCACCCGCCGCGCTTATCGCGCCTTAACGGGAAGACTGCTTCCCGAAAGTGCAATCCGCTGAGGCCACGTTCTGGAAAACGAAATCACTCGACATCGGATCACCTCCTTTCGATTTGTTGAACACGTACAGATGATGGGGTGCGTTGCAGCAAAAAACAAGATGCCGATTTGAAATAGCTGGCGAGCCGCCTTTTGCGCCGGGTTGCGAAGAGCCGCGAGGGCGGGCAAAATCCATGCAAGGTGGATTGTCAGGACTCGGGAGGATGGCCATGGAGGCAGCCGAGAAGGCCGCGCGCATCGTGCGAACGGTGATCGAAACGCTGAAGCCGGGTTTTGCGGTCAAGCTGTGGACCGGCGAGCGAATCGGTCCCGCCACCGGGCCCGTGCTCACCATCAACGACCAGGACATCGTCTGGCAGGTGGTGAAGCGGCCATCGTTGTCGACGCTGATCGAGATGTGGATCTCCAAGACGATAGACATCGAAAATGGGACGATTTTCGATTTCTACGCACTGCCGTCGCAAGGCAAGCTCAGGACCAAGCTCAAGTCGCTGCCGAAGCTGGCGATCCTGCGCGACCTGCCGGCGGTGCTCCTGTCACGCAAGCAGATGAGCGCACGCACCGATCTGTCGGGTCGCAACCCCTATGTCAGCGGGTCGAGCCAGGAGGCGATCCAGCATCACTACGACATTTCGAATGCCTTTTACCGGCTCTTCCTCGACGAGCGCATGGTCTACAGCTGCGGCTACTTTACGGATTTCGGCAATGGCATCGACCAGGCGCAGGCCGACAAGCTCGACCATATCTGCCGCAAGCTCAGGCTGAAATCGGGCGAAAAGCTGCTCGACATCGGCTGCGGCTGGGGCGCCATGCTGATCCATGCGGCCAAAAATTACGGCGTCGTCGGCCATGGCGTGTCGCTGTCGCAGGCGCAGACCGATCTCGCCCGCGAGCGCATCCGCGCCGAAGGGCTGCAGGACCGCATCACCATCGAGATCAAATCCTATGCGGAACTCAAAGGCTCCTTCGACAAGATATCGTCGATCGGCATGTTCGAGCATCTCGGCCTCGCCAACCACGCCAGCTATTTCAAGACCATCCATCGCTTGCTGAAGCCCGGCGGCATCTATCTGCACCACGCCATCACCAGGCGAAGCAAGGGCGACTTGAAGAAAACCTTGCGCAAGGGGCCGGAGTTCAAGGCGCTGCTCAAATACATTTTCCCCGGCGGGGAACTCGACACGATCGGCATGACGCTGGGCAATCTGGAGGCGCATGGCTTCCTGGTCTACGACGTCGAGAATCTGCGCGAGCACTATGCGCGCACCTGCCGGCTGTGGGCCCAGCGGCTACAGGCTCGCTTCGACGAGGCGGTCGCCGAAGTCGGCGAGGCCAAGGCACGGCTGTGGCTGCTTTATCTCACCGGCTGCTCGATCACCTTCGAGCGCGCCTCGGCGCAGATTTTTCAGACCGTCGTCACCAAACGCGCACGCGGCCCGAGCGGGCTGCCGCCGACACGGGCGGATCTGTATCGGTAGGGATAGGATTCGGGGCCGAACCCCACGCTTTCCAAGGTCTGCGATTCGCTGCCTCGCGGTAGAGGCCTACACGAACCGCATCGGCGCGCCGATCTCGACACGGGCAGGCCTGTCCACAGTGCAATAGACGCCGAGATTATGGGCGTTGTGGCGGACCAGATTGCGCAGGATGCCGGGATCGTGGTCGAAGCCGTCCTGGCTGATGATGGTGAAGCCGCAGCGGCGGCACGGCTCCGAGACGGTCACCAGCAGGTCGCCGATGGCAAGCTTGCGGCCAATCCATTCGGTCTCGGGAAACGAGCCTTCGACCGCCGCCATGTCGACGACGATGGTGGGGCGGAAGCGGCGCGGATCGGGAATGCCTTCGGGGTGCAGCGCCTTGAGCCGGGCCAGCGATGCGGTGGTCAAGAGATGGATCGGCGCTTTGCGGTAGCGCGCCGCGGTCAGCGGGCCGGTGTAGCCGGGAGCGTTGTCCTGGCTGAACGGCCGGATCGAGGCGGCGAAGCCGAGATAGGTCGAGACGGCGCTGTCGCATTCAGCGCCCGGCGCTACCAGCCAGTCGCCGTCGGGAACGGCGATCTCCAGCTTGCGGTCCTTGCTCAGCCGGGTGCGGATGCGCGGCACCTTGTGCCACTTGGCGTCGCGGTCGGGCCGCGCGATCTCATTGTCCGAGACATCGACAAGGCCGAACAGCCGGTCGCCGTCGATGGTTTCAAGGCCGACCGAAATGGCGTCCTGGCGTTCGCCGGCAAGCGAACTTGCAGGGTAACGCCAGAGCTCCGTGACTGCGCCCAGTGCAGCCATCAAATCCCCTCAGCCCTTCTTGTTCTGGCGGTTGGCGATCAGATCATCGACCACGGCCGGATCGGCCAGTGTCGAGGTATCGCCGAGTGCGGAAAAATCGTCCTCGGCGATCTTGCGCAGGATACGGCGCATGATCTTGCCGGAGCGGGTTTTCGGCAGTCCGGGCGCGAACTGCAGCTTGTCGGGCGAGGCGATGGCGCCGATCTCCTTGCGGACATGGGCCACGAGCTCCTTGCGCAGTTCCTCGCTCGGCTCCACGCCTTTCATCAAGGTAACGTAGCTGTAGATGCCCTGGCCCTTGATGTCGTGGGGATAGCCGACGACAGCTGCTTCCGACACCTTCTCATGGCTGACGAGCGCCGATTCGACCTCGGCCGTTCCCATGCGGTGGCCGGAAACGTTGATGACGTCGTCGACGCGGCCGGTGATCCAGTAATAGCCATCGGCGTCGCGGCGACAGCCGTCACCGGTGAAGTATTTGCCCTTGTAGGTGGAGAAATAGGTCTGCACGAAGCGGTCATGATCGCCATAGACGGTGCGCATCTGGCCGGGCCAGGAATCGGCGATGCAGAGATTGCCGTCGGCCGCCCCTTCCAGCACCCTACCTTCGCCGTCGACCAGCTGCGGCCTGATGCCGAAGAAGGGCCGCGTCGCCGAACCAGCCTTGAGGTCGGTGGCGCCGGGCAGCGGCGTGATCAGGATGCCGCCGGTCTCGGTCTGCCACCATGTGTCGACGATCGGCACCTTGCCGTTGCCGACGATGTTGAAATACCACTCCCAGGCTTCCGGATTGATCGGTTCGCCGACTGAGCCCAGCACGCGCAGCGACTTGCGCGAGGTCTTCTTCACCGGTTCGTCGCCGGCGCCCATCAGCGCGCGCAGTGCCGTCGGCGCAGTGTAGAAGATGTTGACCTTGTGCTTGTCGATGACTTCCCAGAAGCGCGACTGCGAGGGGTAATTCGGCACGCCCTCGAACATCAGCGTGGTGGCGCCGTTGGCGAGCGGGCCATAGACGATGTAGCTGTGGCCGGTGACCCAACCGACATCGGCGGTGCACCAGTAGATATCGCCATCATGGTAGTCGAAGACATATTGGTGGGTCATCGAGACATAGACGAGATAGCCGGCGGTGGTGTGCAGCACGCCCTTCGGCTTGCCGGTCGAGCCTGAGGTATAGAGGATGAACAGCGGATCCTCGGCCTTCATCTTCTCCGGCTTGCAGTCGCCTTTCACCGTGGCGATCTCGTCATGGTACCAGATGTCGCGTCCCTGAACCCAGCCGGTCTTGCCGCCGGTGCGGCGCACGACGACCACCTTATCGACCTTGGTGCCGGCCTTGGCGGCGATTTCGATCGCTCTGTCGGTGTTTTCCTTCAGCGGGATCGGCTTGCCGCCGCGCAGGCCCTCGTCGGCCGTGATGACGAAGGTCGACTTGCAGTCATCGATGCGGCCGGCCAGCGCGTCCGGTGAAAAGCCGCCGAAGACGATCGAGTGGATGGCGCCGATGCGGGTGCAAGCCAGCATCGCGTAGGCCGCTTCCGGGATCATCGGCATGTAGATGGTGACGCGGTCGCCCTTCCTGACGCCGTGCTTCTTCATCACATTGGCGAGCCGGCAGACATGCTCGTAGAGCTCGTTATAGGTGATCTTCTTGTCGTCGTAGGGATTGTCGCCTTCCCAGATGATGGCTGTCTGGTTGCCGCGCTTCTTCAAATGGCGGTCGATGCAGTTGTAGGAGACGTTGGTTTCGCCGTCCTCAAACCATTTGATCGAGACCTTGCCCTCGAAGGAGGTGTTCTTGACCTTGCTGAACGGCTTGAACCAGTCGATGCGCTTGCCGTGCTTGCCCCAGAACTTGTCCGGATTCTTCACGCTGTCGGCATACCATTTGAGGTAGGTGTCGTTGTCGATCAGCGCATTCTTCTTCCACGCCGGCTGGACGCGGTGGATCTTCACCTCGGACATGTCTTCACTTTCCTCCCAAACGAGCCCGCCGGCTTGACCTCAGCCAGGATCACGGCGACGCAGCCGCGAATTCGGCGGCATTATTAACAGTTCCGCGCTGACGGCAACATTAGACGTTGGATTCGCGTGGCGGGATGCCGCAGCTCCCGTTTCGGTTGCATCAGCACTCGGCAGCGGTCGCTGCTAACTGCATGTTTTCGTGCATAAAACCCGACTGGGATCAGGAAAATCATAGACAGTTAAGGAACGGCGCGCACAATTCGGTGTTGGGAGAATGGAGAATCAACTAGGCCAAGGGGCTGTCATGCGCGATCATTCCGAAATGGACCTGATGCTCAAGGGGTATGGCCTGACCACGGCCAAGATTCTGTACCATTTTCCCGACCACCCGCATCTGCTGCAGAGCTTCATCTGGCAGGATTACGATCTGGCGCCGAAGTTTCCGGTGCTGATCAAGTTCATCGAGTTCTGGAAGGCCAGGCTCGACGGGCCGCTGCATTCGATCAGCTACACGCACCAGAAGCTGATCGCGCCGAACGAATGGCGGAAGGTGGATGGGGAGTTCGTGCTGCACTGAGCGGCAGTATAGCTGATCTCCCCCGCAAGGGGGGAGATTGGCAGCTTCAACGTCGTGTGATCACACCGCAGGCGGGTTCAGCCGGGCGAAACCTTCCTGGCGGAGATAGGGGAAGTACGGGTAGGGCGCGGTCACTTCGCTTGCCATGTCGAGCTTTTTGACCTGCTCCGGCGTCAACGCCCAGCCGACGGCGCCGAGGTTCTGGCGCAGCTGTTCCTCGTTGCGGGCGCCGATGATGACGGAGGACACGGTCGGGCGCCGCAACAGCCAGTTGATGGCGATCTGCGGCACGGTCTTGCCGGTCTCTTCAGCCATCGCATCAAGCGCATCCATGACCCGGTAGAGATGTTCGTCCGCGACCGGCGGGCCGAAATCGGCGGTGTCGTGCAGCCGGCTCTTTTCCGGCAGGGGCTGGCCGCGGCGGATCTCGCCGGTCAGGCGGCCCCAGCCGAGCGGGCTCCACACCAGCGCGCCGATGCCCTGGTCGATACCGAGCGGCATCAGCTCCCATTCATAGTCGCGACCGACCAGCGAGTAGTAGACCTGATGCGCGGCGTAGCGCGGGTAGCCATGCTTGTCGGCTTCCGCCAGCGATTTCATCACCTGCCAGCCGGAGAAGTTGGAGACGCCGACATAGCGCAGCTTGCCGGCGCGCACGAGGTCGTCCAGCGTCGACAACACCTCCTCGATCGGCGTGCCGGCATCGAAGGCGTGCAGCTGCAACAGGTCGATGTAATCGGTGCCCATGCGCTTCAGGGCGGCGTCGACGGCTTTGATCAGCCGCGAGCGCGACGAGCCGTAGTCGGCCGGTCTGTCGCCCATCGGCAGCGAAGTCTTGGTCGAGATCAGCACCGCGTCGCGGCGGCCTTTGATGGCTTCGCCAAGCACTTCCTCGGAGGCGCCGTTCGAATAGACATCGGCGGTGTCGAACAGATTGACGCCGGCCTCGAGGCAGATGTCGATCAGCCGCCGCGCTTCCTTGGCATCGCTGTTGCCCCAGGCCCCGAACAGCGGCCCGGAGCCGCCGAAAGTGCCGGCGCCGAAAGAGAGTGCGGGCACTTTCAGGCCCGATGCGCCGAGACGTCGATAATCCATTTTATGCTCCTTGATGATGTCGAAGAAGGATTGCGCGTGATGCTCATGACTGGGCGCAGACCGGCACCCCGATTGTGGGGGCGCGATCGAGGCGCAGCGCCAGGGCAGCGACGCCAAGAGCCGCGACCGGCAGCAAAGCGGCGATCCAGGTTAGTGAGCCGAGGCCGAGGTCATGGGCAATCACCGCGCCGCCAAGCCAAGCGCCGGCGGCATTGCCGAGGTTGAAGGCGGCGATGTTGAAGGACGAGGCGAGGCTCTGGCCCGCGCCTTGCGCCTTTTCCAGCACCCACATCTGCAGCGGCGCCACGGTGGCGAAGGCGGCGGCACCAAGCAGGCCGACATAGATGACGGCCAGGATTTGGCTGTGGACGGCGAAGGTCATTGTGGCCAGCACCAACGCCAGCACCACGAGGCTGCCGAGCACCGCCGGCACCAGCCAGCGGTCGGCGACCTTGCCGCCAAGCAGATTGCCGGCGATAAGACCGCCACCGAAGACGAGCAGGATCGGCGACACGGCGGCTTCCCCAAAACCGGTGATCTCGGTGAGCAGCGGGGCGATGTAGGTGAAGACGGCGAAGACGCCGGCATAGCCGAGCACGGTGGTGGCGAGGCCGAGCAGCACCGGCGTGCGGCGCAGCACTGCGAGGTCGGCGCGCAGATTGGTCTTCTCGGGCGCTTCCTTGCTGCGCGGCACCAGAAGCAGGATGACGGCAAAGGCTGCCAAGCCGACCAGGGTTACGGCCCAGAAGGTGGCGCGCCAGCCGAAGGTCTGGCCGAGCCAAGTGCCGAAGGGCACGCCGAGGATGTTGGCGATAGTCAGGCCGGTGAACATCAGCGCGATCGCCGAGGCTTTCTTGTTGGGCGCGACCAGGCCGGTGGCGACCACCGAGCCGACGCCAAAGAAAGTGCCATGGGCAAAGGCGGTGATGATGCGGGCGCCCATCAGCGTCCAGTAGTCGGGGGCGATCGCACAGGCGAGGTTGCCGAGCGTGAAGATCGCCATAAGGGCCAGAAGGACGGTCTTGCGGGGCCAGTTGCCGGTGGCGATGGTCAAAAGCGGCGCGCCGATGACGACGCCCAACGCGTAGCCCGAAATCAACTGGCCGGCGGCCGAGATCGAGACTCCGAGATCTTTGCTGACATCGATCAGCAGCCCCATGATGACGAATTCGGTGACACCGATGCCGAAGGCGCCGGCAGCGAGGGCGTAGAGAGCAAGAGGCATGGCGGTTTCCAGTTCGAACTCGATGAACGCGACCAGACCCGCGCCCCGACCGCAGAGATCGTGTTGCCATGCCTTGTGAACCAGACTTGCCTTGGGCATATTTCCTGTGAAATAGATTCACAAATGGCCAGACCCGATATCAACCGTTCCGGCGAGATCGAAGTGTTCGTCCGCGTCGTCGAGGCGGGCAGTTTCTCGGCTGCGGCTCGTTCGCTGCGTATGACACCGTCGGCGGTGAGCAAGCTGATCGCGCGACTGGAGGCAAGGCTCGGCGCGCGGCTGGTCACGCGCTCGACGCGCAAGCTGCAGCTGACGCCGGAAGGGACGGCGTTCTATGACAGCGGGGTGCGCATCCTGGCCGATATGGCGGCGGCCGAGCGCGAGGCGGCCGTGGGTGCCGCGCCGCGCGGACGGCTGCGCGTCAACTCCTATGTGCCCTTCGGGGTGCATCGGCTGATCCCGCTGCTGCCTGATTTCCTCGAACGCTACCCCGGGATTTCGGTCGATCTGGTGCTGACCGACAGCGTCATCGATTTGATGGCTGAGCGTGCCGACGTCGCCATCCGCGCCGGGCCGCTCGGCGAGTCGCGGCTGGTGGCGCGCAAGCTCGGGCAAAGCCGGATGACAGTCGTTGCCGCACCGTCCTATCTCAAGACGCATGGCACGCCGCTGGTTCCAGCAGATCTCGACCGGCACAATCGCATGGCTTTCGGCTTTGTCCGGCATGTCGATGGCTGGTCGTTTGTCGATGCAACCGGGAACGCCGTCATGGTGCCGATCACCGGAAACACGCTGGTCGGCGATGGCGAGTCGATGCGGTTGATGGCGGTCGGCGGCGCCGGCATCGCCCGGCTGGCACACTGGCATGTGGCCGATGACATCGCGGCGGGGCGGCTGACGGCGCTGCTGGAGGATTTCAATCCGGGCGACGAGGAGCCTACCCACGCCGTCTATGTCGGCCAGGGCCGGCATTTGCCCGCACGGGTGCGGGCGTTTCTCGACTTTCTGGTCGAGAGCGTGCGGATGAGCTGAAAAGACGTTGGGGAGCCAGATGACCCCCCAAGCATCAGGCGACAGCGATGACTATTTCTTCGGGGTGAACGGCGCCGGGCGGCAACCGGCGCCCTGACGCTCCAGCATCCAGCCGGGATATTCGGCCGGCAGCGCGCTGACCTCATCCAGTTTGGCGAGATCGTCGGCGTCGAGCTTCACCTCGGCCGCGGCTAGGTTCTGCTCGAGCTGCTCCATGCGGCTGGCGCCGATGATGACGCTCATGACGAAAGGTTTGGCCAGGACATAACCGAGCGCGACCGTAGCGACGCTGACATCGTGCTTTTTGGCGATGTCGCGCATGACGGCGACGGCTGCCCAGGCGCGGTCCTCATCGACCGGCGGGAAGTTGAAGGCGGCGCGGCGGCCCTCGCCATTGCCGGGCGCGCCGGGACCGTATTTGCCCGACAGCAGGCCGCCGGCCATCGGCGACCACACCATCAAGCCGAGCTTCTCCTCGTTGATGAGCGGCACGATCTCACGCTCGAGATCGCGGCCGGCGATCGAGTAATAGGACTGGATGGTCTCGAAGCGGGAGAACCCCTTGCGCTCGGCAATGCCCAGAGCCTTGGCGATGCGCCATGCCTGCCAGTTGGAGACGCCGACATAGCGAACCTTGCCGCTGGCAACCAGGTCATCAAGTGCCCGTAGCGTCTCGTCGATCGGCGTCACCGTATCGGTGCCGTGCAACTGATAGAGGTCGATATGGTCGAGCTGCAGCCGCTCCAGGCTGCCCTCGACCGAATCCATGATGTGGCCTCGCGAAGAGCCGCGCTCGTTCGGGCCCTGGCCCATGGCGCCATGCACCTTGGTGGCAATGACGACGTCCGAGCGCTTGACGCCGAGATCCCTGAGCGACTGGCCGAGCAGGCGCTCGGACTGGCCGAAGGAGTAGACGTCGGCGGTGTCGAAGAAATTGACGCCGGCGGCGATCGAACGGCCAACGATGTCGTTGACGCCCTTCTGGTCGAGGCTGGCGATCAGACCCCATTGGGCATTCTCGCCGGCGGCGCCGAAGGTCATTGTGCCGAGGCAGAGTTCGGAGACGAACATCCCCGTATTTCCGAGTTGATTGTAGCGCATCGTGGCAGCTCCAGAAGATTTGGTGATTACGCAAAGCAAATAGGAACGGTACGTTTCGTTTCCAGTGGTGGCGTAATCGACCGGATGCATCTGGCCCCATAGAACTCGTCAACCGTGGCGAGATGCGCGAGGCGATGTTTGTGTCGAAAATCTATCAGAATTCCACGGGTCGGATCATCGTCTCTGAGCGGCGGTTGACCTCCTCGACGAAATCGTCGTCCCATGCGGGACCGGAGAGGAGATATTCCGCAAGCGAAGGCTTTGCGCCGATCAGTTGGTCATAGTCATCAGGAGACAACACGACGGCAGCTGGCTTTCCGCGCAAGGTGATGGTTTGCGGCCCTTCTTCGCGCGCCTGTCGCACAAGCTTCGAAAGATTGTTTCGTGCGTCCCTGAGGTGCCAGTCCAAGAAGAATAGTCCTCGCTAACTCGGCCGGATGTGCTCGATACATTAGCTCGAAAAATCGGGGATCGACAGGTGTCTCGCGAAGCCGACGACTACCGGCTCCCAAAAATCGCCGAGCCGACCCGGACGCTGGTGGCGCCGAAGGCGATCGCGGTCTCGTAGTCGCCGGACATGCCCATCGACAGTTTGGCGACGCCGGCCTCCTTGCCGAGCTTTTCCAGCAGGGCGAAATGCGGGCCGGGATTCTCGTCCGCCGGCGGGATGCACATCAGGCCTTCGATGGCGAGGCCGTGGACATCGCGGCAGCGGGCAACGAAGGCAACGGCGTCGCGCGGCTCGATGCCGGCCTTTTGCGGCTCCGAGCCGGTATTGACCTGGACATAGAGTTTTGGTGCACGGCCTTGCCTAGCGATCTCCTTGGCGAGTTCGGCGGCGATCTTCTCGCGGTCGACGGTCTCGATGACGTCGGCGAGCGCGACGGCTTCCTTCGCCTTGTTCGACTGCAGCGGGCCGATCAGATGCAGCTCGATGTCGGGGAATTCAGTTTTCAGCGCCGGCCATTTGCCTTGCGCCTCCTGCACCCGGTTTTCGCCAAAGACGCGCTGGCCGGCCTCGATGACCGGGCGGATGGCGTCGGCCTCAAAAGTCTTCGACACAGCAACCAGCGTCACGGAGCCGGCGTCGCGGCCGGCCTCGCGCTCGGCGGCAGCGATCCTCGTCCTGACGGCGAAAAACTGTTCGACGGCGCTCGCCATGCCTATATCCTGCCTGTCTTTCTAGCCCTCGCCGGCTCACCGCAGTTGACGGGTCCGGCAATCCATGGTGAACACCGCCACGACATTTACCTTGGCCACCGGGCCTTGTCCGGCGGTCTGCGCCTGCTTTTAAGTGAAAATCATCCGATGGCAACCGAACGATACAATCCGCGCGCGTCAGAGCCCAAATGGCAGAAGGCCTGGGCCGAAAAGAAGCTGTTCGAAGCGCAGAACGACGACCCGAAGCCGAAATACTACGTGCTGGAGATGTTCCCCTATCCCTCGGGGAAGATCCATATCGGCCACACCCGCAACTACACGATGGGCGACGTGGTGGCGCGCTACAAGCGGGCCAAGGGTTTCAACGTGCTGCACCCTATGGGCTGGGACGCTTTCGGCATGCCGGCCGAAAATGCGGCGATGCAGAACAAGGTCCATCCCAAGGAATGGACCTACGCCAACATCGCCGCCATGCGCGAACAGCTCAAGATGATGGGCCTGTCGCTGGACTGGACGCGTGAGTTCGCCACCTGCGACGTCGACTATTACCACCGCCAGCAGATGCTGTTTCTCGATTTCGTCGAGAAAGGGCTGGTGACGCGCAAATCCTCCAAGGTCAATTGGGACCCGGAGGACATGACGGTGCTCGCCAACGAGCAGGTCATCGACGGGCGCGGCTGGCGCTCGGGCGCGCTGGTCGAACAGCGTGAGCTGACGCAGTGGTTCTTCAAGATCACCGATTTTGCGCAGGACCTGCTGGACTCGCTGGACGGCCTCGGCGAATGGCCGGAAAAGGTCAAGCTGATGCAGCAGAACTGGATCGGCCGCTCGGAAGGGCTGCTGGTCCGCTGGCCGCTGGCTGCTCCGGTTGGGGACACGCACGAGCTGGAAGTCTACACGACCAGGCCCGACACCATTTTCGGCGCCTCCTTCATGGCTGTCGCCGCCGACCATCCGCTGGCCAGGAAGGCCGCCGAGACCAATGTCGAACTGGCCAAGTTCATTGACGAAATCAGACATATGGGCACCTCGGTGGCCGCGCTTGAGACGGCGGAGAAAAAGGGCTTCGACACCGGCATCCGCGTCGTTCATCCGTTCGACGACTCGTGGACGCTGCCGGTCTATGTCGCCAATTTCGTGCTGATGGAATACGGCACCGGCGCCATATTCGGCTGCCCGTCGGGCGATCAGCGCGACCTCGACTTCGCCAACAAATACGGCCTGCCGGTCATCCCGGTGGTGATGCCCGAAGATGGCGACGCCAAGACCTTCCAGGTCACGGAAGAGGCCTATGTCGACGATGGCGTGATGATCAATTCGCGCTTCCTCGACGGCATGAAGCCGGAGCAGGCGTTCGACGAGGTCGCAAAGCTCCTGGAGCAGAAGACCATCGGCGGCAGGCCGATGGCCGAGCGCAAGGTGAACTTCCGCCTGCGCGACTGGGGCATTTCGCGCCAGCGCTACTGGGGCTGCCCGATCCCGATGATCCATTGCGAGGATTGCGGCGTGGTGCCGGTGCCGAAGGCCGACCTGCCGGTCAAGCTGCCCGACGACATCGAGTTCGACCGTCCCGGCAATCCGCTCGATCGTCACCCGACCTGGCGGCATGTGACGTGCCCGCAATGCGGCAAGGATGCGCGGCGCGAGACAGACACGATGGACACGTTCGTCGATTCGTCCTGGTATTTCGCGCGCTTTACAGCACCCTGGGCCAATGACCCGACGGAGCCGAAGGCTGCCGATGACTGGCTGGCCGTCGACCAGTACATTGGCGGCATCGAGCACGCGATCCTGCATCTGCTCTATTCGCGCTTCTTCACCCGCGCCATGCGCGCGACCGGTCATCTCGACCTGGCCGAGCCGTTCAAGGGTCTGTTCACGCAAGGCATGGTGGTGCATGAAACCTACCGCGTCGGCGGTGCGTCGAACAATGGGCGCTGGCTGTCGCCGGTTGAGGTCAGGGTCGAGGATATCGGCGGCAAGCGCCGTGCCATCGAGATCGCCACCGGCGAAGAGGCGGCGATCGGCTCACTCGAAAAGATGTCGAAGTCGAAGAAGAATACGGTAAGCCCGGAAGACATCACCGACGGCTACGGCGCCGACACCGCACGCTGGTTCATGCTGTCGGATTCGCCGCCCGAGCGCGACGTCGAATGGACGGACGATGGCGCCGCCGGCGCACATCGCTTCATCCAGCGTGTCTGGCGCCTGGTGTCCATTGCCGCCGAGACGCTTGACGGCGCCAAGCCGCAGGCGGCGCCGGAGGGCGAGGCGGGGGCCGTTTCCAAGGCCGCGCACAAGATCCTGAAGGCTATCGGCGAGGATATCGAGAAGCTCGGCTTCAACCGGGCCATCGCCCGCATCTACGAACTGGCCAATGCCTTGACCGCGCCGCTCAACGACGTCGCCGAGGGCAAGGCCGACGCGGCGCTGAAAGGCGCCTGCCGCGAGGCGGTGGAGATCCTTGTGCATGTGGTCGCGCCGGTCATGCCGCATCTGGCTGAAGAGTGCTGGCACACGCTCGGCGGCACCGATCTGGTCGCCGAACGGCCTTGGCCGGTCTACGATCCGGCACTGGTGGTCGACAACGAGATCGTGCTGCCGGTTCAGGTCAACGGCAAGAAGCGCGGCGATTTGACAATTGCCCGCGACGCGGACCAAGGTGCGGTCGAAAAAGCGGTTCTGGCTCTCGACTTCGTGCAGAAAGCGCTGGAAGGTAAGGCGCCCCGCAAGGTGATCATCGTGCCGCAGAGGATCGTCAATGTCGTTGCTTGACTTCAGAAGGATGGGGCCCGATCTGGAAAAGACGACGCGCTTGCTGCGCCGCACCGCGCTCTGCGGGCTGGTGGCCTCGATGACGCTGATTTCGGCCTGCACGGTCAGGCCGCTCTATTCGAGCGCGCCGCTGACGGCAGGCTCGACTGTCAGCGCGTCGGCGGAGCTCGCCTCGATCGCGGTCAAGCCGGTCAAGACCCGCTATGCCCAGCAGGTCCGCAACAATCTGATCTTCGCCTTCGGCCAGGGTGCCGGCGAAACGACGGCACCGGTCTACATGCTCGATCTCGGTGTCACCGAACTGGTCGAATCGGCCGCGGTGGTGCAGATCCAGACCGACGAAGACGAACCGACGGCAGGCACGGTGACGCTGACCGCAAACTATGTGCTGACCGATGCCAGGACCGGCGTGGTGATCGCCACCGGCAAGCGGTCGATCCCATCATCCTTCGACAAGCCGACGCAGGAGTTCGCTTCCTACCGGGCGCAGCTCGACGCTGAGAACCGCGCCGCGCGTGAACTGGCTGAAATGGTGAGCCTGTCCGTCGCCCAGGACTTGGTCAGGCACGGCAAGAAAGCCTGAGCATTCCCTGGCGCTGCCAACTCGACTTTAGCAGTCCGCAATAAAAAGGCCGGTTTCCCGGCCTTTTTGTATCGAACCCGATCTCAGCCGATCTTCTGGCCGGTCTTGGCCCAGTCGGCAGCGAACTGATCCAGGCCCTTGTCGGTCAACGGGTGCTTGACCAGCGCCTTCAGCGTCGCGGCCGGCGCGGTAACGACATCGGCGCCGATCAGGGCTGCCTGCTTGACGTGGTTCACGGTGCGAACCGAAGCGACGAGGATCTCGGTGTCGAAATCGTAATTGTCGTAGATCTGCCGGATCTCCTGGATCAGTTCCATGCCGTCCGCGCCGGTATCGTCGACGCGGCCGACGAAGGGCGAGATGAACGAGGCGCCGGCCTTGGCCGCCAGCAGCGCCTGGTTGGCCGAGAAGCACAGCGTTACATTGACCATGCGGTTCATCTCGGTGCGGATCGTCTTGCAGGCGCGCAGGCCGTCGAGCGTCAGCGGCACCTTGATGCAGACATTGTCGGCGATCTTGGCCAGGATGTTGGCCTCGGCCATCATGTCCTTGTATTCGACCGCAACAACCTCGGCCGAAACCGGGCCCTTGACGATGTCGCAGATCTGCTTGGTGACCTCGGCGATCTTGCCGCCGGATTTCAGGATCAGCGAGGGATTGGTGGTCACGCCGTCGAGCAGCCCCAGGTCGTTCAGTTCCTTGATGTCCTTGATGTCAGCGGTGTCGACAAAAAATTTCATGGGGGTCTCCTGAAAGATTTCCATGTGCATGCCATGCACATTCGGGGTTGCCCTTTGATCTAGACCAAAGTCGGGGCAAGGTCACGCCCGATGATCGAAGATTCGCCCTTTGTCGCAGCCGCGCCGGTGCTGGTGCCGATGCCCGCCGAACGGCCCTATACCTACGCTGTGCCCGCCGGCATGCGCGTGGTGCCGGGCTCGATCGTGCGCGTGCCGCTCGGTCCGCGCCAGGTTGCCGGCATCGTCTGGGATGGTGCGGTCGAGAATATCGACGCCAAAAAGCTGCGCCCGATCGAACAGGTCTTCGACTGCCCGCCGATCGACCGCGGCATGCGCCGCTTTGTCGACTGGCTGGCGCAGTACACGCTGTCGCCGCCCGGCATGGTGGCGCGCATGCTGTTGCGCGCGCCGGAGGCGTTCGATCCCGAACCATGGATCGAGGGCCTGCAGCGGACCCTCGTCATGCCCGACCGGATGACGGATGCCAGGACGCGCGTGCTGGAGACGGCGGAAGGGGGGCTTGCCTGGACGCGATCCGGCCTGGCGCACGCGGCGGGCGTGTCGTCGACGGTGGTCGAGGGGCTCAAGGCGCAAGGCGTGTTCGAGACGGTGATGATCCCGCCTCGACCGGTGGTCGCCGCGCCCGATCCCTCCTACGCCATGCCGGAGCTGATGCCGGACCAGGCAGACGCGGCCGCCATGCTGCGCGCCAATGTCACGGCCGCTGCTTTCAACGTCACGCTGCTCGACGGCGTCACCGGTTCAGGCAAGACGGAAGTTTATTTCGAGGCGGTGGCGGCAGCCCTCGACCAGGGCAAGCAGGTGTTGATCCTTTTGCCGGAGATCGCGCTGACGCATGCCTTCCTCGAACGCTTCCAGCAGCGCTTCGGCGCCAAGCCGGCGGAATGGCATTCCGACCTGCCGCCCCGAATGCGCGAAAAGGTCTGGCGACAGGTGGCGGAAGGCGGCGTGCGCGTCGTCGCCGGCGCACGCTCGGCGCTGTTCCTGCCGTTCCGCGAGCTCGGGCTGATCGTCGTCGACGAGGAGCACGACCCTGCCTACAAGCAGGAGGACCGCGTCTTCTACAATGCCCGCGACATGGCGGTGGTGCGCGGCCATATCAGCGGCTTCCCGGTGGTGCTGGCATCGGCGACGCCATCGGTCGAAAGCCGGGTCAATGCGCAGCAGGGCCGCTACAGCAGGGCGGTGCTGTCGGCGCGCTTCGCCGAGGCCGCGCTTCCCGATCTCAAGACGATCGACATGCGGCGTGCGCCGCCGGCCCGCGGCGGCTTCCTGTCGCCGCTGCTGATTGGAGAGATGCAGCGCACGCTGGAGAGACAAGAGCAGTCGCTGCTGTTCCTCAACCGGCGCGGCTACGCGCCGCTGACACTGTGCCGGGTCTGCGGCCACCGCTTCGGCTGCCCGGTCTGCTCGGCCTGGCTGGTCGAGCACCGCTTTCGCGGCCAACTCGTCTGCCACCATTGCGGGCACAATGAGAAGCGGCCGGAGGCCTGTCCCGAATGCGGCACGCTCGACCATCTGGTGGCATGCGGGCCGGGCGTCGAGCGCATCGCCGAAGAGGTGGTGGCGCATTTCCCTGACGCGCGCACCATCGTCTTGTCATCCGACCTGATGGGCGGCGTGCGGCGGCTGCGGCTGGAACTCGAAGCCATTGCCAATGGCGAGGCTGACATCGTCATTGGCACCCAGCTGGTCGCCAAGGGGCATAACTTTCCCAACATGACGCTGGTCGGTGTCGTCGATGCGGATCTCGGCCTCGCCAATGGCGATCCGCGCGCCGCCGAGCGCACCTTCCAATTGCTCAGCCAGGTGACCGGGCGCGCCGGCCGTTCCGGCAAGAAGAGTTTGGGGCTGCTGCAGACTTTCCAGCCGGACCATCCGGTGATGCGGGCGATCGTTTCGGGCGATGCCGAGGCATTTTACGAGCGCGAAATCACGGAGCGCGAACGGGCCGCTCTGCCGCCCTTCGGCCGGCTCGCCGGCGTCATCGTCAGCGCGGTGACGCGGGCCGAGGCCGAAGGCCATGCGCGCGGCCTGCGCCGTGCAGCACCCCAGGCCAGCGACCTGTTCGTACTCGGCCCGGCCGAAGCGCCGCTGTCGCTGCTCGGCGGACGCCACCGCTTCCGCTTGCTGATCCAGGGTGAAAAGCGCGCCGACATCCAAGGCTTCATCCGCACCATACTCGCCGAAGGGCCGAAGCAGCGCGGCTCGGTTCGCGTCCAGGTCGACATCGATCCGCAGAGCTTCTTGTAAGCACAAAGGCTAAAGCCGCCGCCGGCGCCCCTGTGCCGTTTTGTCAAGAGAACTCAGCACCTTAGCACATGCTAAAATGCGCGCTGCTCATGTACCCAGCTCCCGTCCGTTCGCTGACTAATCCTGATTTAAAAAGTCATAAAATAAATGTTGACTCGTTTTATCATGAATTATAACTGGGCCTTTCCGCTTTGGCACTGGGGACCAGGGCATGGATGAGGGCAGCATGCGCAGATTTTGCATTTCACTTCTTTGGTCATCGGCTTTGGGTTCGTCGATTATGGCAGGCGCGGCATTTGCCCAGGAAGCCGCCCCGACAGGCACGCAGGAAGGGACCGTGCTCGACCAGATCCTGGTCACCGGCCGCAATGAAAGGTCCATTTCCAGCGTTGCCCAGTCCGTTCAGGTCGTGGAACGGGAACAGGTCGAGGAAGCCGCGCAGGAAAACATCGACGCCGCGACGCTGATCAGCCGCATCGTTCCCGGCTACGCGCCGCGCAACCAGACCATTTCGGGCGCCTCGGAAACCTTCCGCGGCCGCAGCGTGCTCATCATGGTCGACGGTGTGCCGCGCAACACGCCGCTGCGGGACGTGTCACGCATCCTGTCGATGATCGACTTGAATTCGGTCGAGCGCATCGAAGTCATCAACGGCGCGTCGAGCCTCTATGGCGCCGGCGCCACCGGCGGCACGATCAACTTCATCACCAAGCGTGGCGACAGCGACAAGCCGAAGGTGACGGTGCGCACCGGCGTCACCGCCTTCACCGAAAATCCCGGTAAGTCGGCAGGGCCCAGCACAAGCGTTTCGGTCGAGGGCAAGAAAGGCGATTTCGACTATTTCTTCTCGGCCTCCGGCGATCTGTCGCGCCGCACCTATGACGGCCACGGCAACGAGATGGCTTCGGACGCCATGCTCGGGCAAGGCGGCGGTGACCGCACCGGCACGGGCAATCTGTTCGGCGTGGCCGGCTACCAGTTCGATGCCCGCCGCTTCGAGGTCAGCGTCGACTGGACCTATGCCAAGCAGAAGCCGGACTGGTTCACCGATTACACGACCAACCCCGTCTCCCCGGATTTCGGCGATCCCTATGAAGGCAAGCCGCTGGAGGAAGATTCGAAATACCTGACCGCCAAATACACCGACAGCGACTTCGCGCTCGGAAACCTCGAGGTCAAGGCGTTCTACAACGACATCTTCAAGCAGTCGCCCTTCACCAAATTCTCGGCCGTCAACAGCCAGGTCTACCTGCCGACGAACCCGACGCGGCCGGTGATCCTGCCGCCGGGCACCGACCCGACCGCCGACTTCAACCAGACGGCGCTGCAGTCGCGGCGCAGCGGCGTCAACCTGACCGTCAACACGCCGATGGACTTTCTCACCCAGGGCAGCACGCTGACCTGGGGCGCCGACTATGTCTTCGACGCCACCGATCAGCAGTTGACCAACGGCCAGGACGCCATCTCGCCCACGACCCAGAACTCGGTTGCCTTGTTTGCGCAGGGTGAAATTCCGGTGACGGATCGCTTTCGCATCAGCGGCGGCGCGCGCTACGACCAGTTTTATCTCAACGTTGAAGACTTCACCCGGCCTGCCGCTGCCGTTCTGCTAGGCCGGAACATTATCGGCCTGCCGGCGATCCAGGTGACCGGCGGCTCGTTCGACTACGACTCCGTCACCTTCAACGCCGGCGCCGTCTACGATCTGACCGAAAGGATGCAGCTTTTCGGCAATTTCTCGCAAGGCTACAGCCTGACCGACATTGGCGGCTTCACCCGCCGGGCCGGGTTGAATTCCAACGCCGAAACCTGCGACGCCTATGGCACCGCCATCCGGCCGCTGCTGCCGTGCACCAACGCGCCGGATTACGCGATCAGCTATGCCGATATCGCGCCTGAACCCCAGCTGGTGAACACCTGGGAAGCCGGTCTGCGCGGCGATTGGGGCGACTATCGCGGCGGCGTCAGCACCTATCTGTCGACCTCGGACAACGGCGTCAGCTACGACATCGTCAACAACCGGGTATCGCAGCAGAAGGAACGTATCTGGGGCGTCGAAGCCAATCTCGAGGCAGACCTCAGCGGCATGTTCACGCTGGGCGGATCGGTCGGCTATGTCGAAGGCAAATACGACGCGGATCGCGACGGCCACATCGAAGCGAACGAGTATCTGCCGAACAACCGTGTCCCCTCGACCTACAAGGGCCTGGTCTATCTCACCACCCGTTTCGAGAACGAGCTGACCCTGCGCAGCGAGTTGGAGCTGTTTTCCGGACGCGACCGCATCGCCACCCAGGAACTGGACGGTGCAGCACTGGTCAATCTCGCCGTCTCGAAGACGTTCGGCAATGAAAGCGTGCTGAACCTTGCCGTGCGCAATGTGTTCGACACCTACTACATCAACCCTTCCGCATCGGCGACCCGCGGCGCCGACGTTCCGGGTCTAGGACGTTCGGTTGCGTTGTCCTACCAGATCACATTCTGAGGGGCGGCGGTGGCGGTCTCTCTCCAACGAAACGGTGCATTGGTCTCGCTGCTGGCAGAAGCGCCAGCCGATCCGGCGGATGGCGCGCGCTATATCGAGGCGCTCGGCCGCCTTTCGCAGGAACGGGAGCCGTTCGTGCTCCTGGTCGATATCCGCATCGAGATCGCGCTGAGCGACGCCCAGCGCAAGGCGCAAAACCTCTGGTACAAGGCGGAACGCGAGCAGCTCGAAAAAGCCTGCCGCGCCTGTGCGCTGGTGCGCCCCGCCGCCGACGAGAACATGCAGCGCGTCTGGCAAAGCCTGTTCGGCTTTCCAGTGCTCGTCACCCGCAGCCGGGCGGAGGCCGGCGCCTTCCTGAAACGGTTACGCACCGAAGGACTATGTCAAATGAGCGCCGACGCAGACCGGCCGGCGCCCGCCGGGCTTTCGCGCCTGCGGCTTTTCGTCGTTCTCGCCTGCCTTTATCTGGCGCAGGCCATCCCGAGCTATCTGTTTGCCGCGGCGATCCCGCCGATCCTGCGCGAGCAGGGCGTGTCGCGCACCGCCATTGGCTTGATGGCGCTGCTGATGCTGCCGCTGGTGCTGAAATTCCTATGGGCGCCGCTGGTCGACCGCTTTCGGCCAATGGCCCGCGCCCATCGCGCCGGCTGGGTCATCATCACCCAGATCGGCGTCATCGCCGGCATCGCGGCCATGCTTTGGATCGAGCCGACCGATGTCGCCGGTATCTTTGCCGTCGGCCTTGTCGTGAGCCTGTTGATGTCGACCCAGGACATCGCCACCGACGGCTACGCGGCCAAATATCTCGACCCGAAGGACAGGCCGATCGGCAATGCGATCCAGGGCGGCGCCGTCGCGCTCGGCGTCGTTCTCGGCGGCACGCTCGGCCTGTTGGTTTATCATCATGCCGGCTGGCAAACCATGGTGGCCATGGTGGCCGCGCTGTCCGTCATCCCGCTGTTTGCTGCCTTCGCCATGCGCGAGACCGATCCCGTCGCCAGCGCGCTGCAGGCGGCCATCGACCGCCCCTCGATCCTGCGTTTCCTGCGCCGGCCCGAGGCACGCCAGATCCTGTGGATCGCGCTCATCTACCGCGCCAGCGAGGGGCTGGTGAAGTCGATGGAAGGCTCCTATCTCGTCGATGCCGGCGTGCCGCTCGACATCATCGGTTATCTCTCGGGCGGTGCCGCGCTCACCGTCGGGCTTGGCGGCTCGGCGCTGGCGGCGTGGCTGCTGCACAAGCGCGGCGCCGCCTCGGTGCTGGGCCTGCTCGGCGCGCTGCGCACCATCTGCTTCCTGATCTTTGCACTGCATGCTTTCGGCGCTATCGCCGGCTTCTGGCCGATCTTCGGCGCCTCGTTCCTGCAGACGCTGGTGCGCTACATGGAGATCGTGGCGCTCTACAGCCTGTTCATGGCCGTGACGTCGTCGGACCAGCCGGGCACCGACTTCACCATCCTGTCCTGCGCCCAGCTTATCGTCTACCTCGTCGGCTCCATGCTTGCCGGGCGCCTCGCCGACATGCTCGGCTACTCCGCGCTGTTCACCCTGGCGACCGTGCTGTCGGGCATAGCCGTGCTGGCGACCTATCGCATGTTGAATGCCCATTTCGCCGATGCCGCAAAGACCCAGCCAGGAACGCCGATGCCGCTGCCGGAGGTCGCCGAATGAGCGCGGGTTCGCTAGTGCTTATGAACCATGGCTGCAAGACCGGCTGCGGCCAGAGCCAGCGCCGCGCAGCCGGCCACCGGCGCAAAGGGCCAGAGCGTGAAGGCGAAGCCGCCGGCCAATGCGCCGATGCTCTGGCCGAGCACATGGGTGCTGGTGAGCCAGCCGGCCGCCGCGCCCTGCTCGCCGCGCTCCAGGCGCATCATCAGCCAGGCGGTGTAGCCGGGTGTAGCCAGGGCAATGCCGGCCGCCGCCACCACCAGAGACGCTGCCGAGGCAACATGGCTGGCCGTGACGGCCAGCGCCGTCATGCCGACGCAAACCATGAGACAGCCGACGATGACGCTGTTGCGCTCCGTCAGCCGCAGGCGCGCCATGAGCAGTCCCTGGACCAGAACCATGACGACTGCGACCAGCATCAGGGCCAGGCCGGTCAACGTCGTGGCCTGCGTCGCACCAAGGCCAAAACGCTGCTGGGTCATGGGGCCGAGCATCATCTGCACCTGTCCGAAGCCGAGCGTCAGGCACAAGCCCGTCGCCAGGCAAGGCAGAGCGCGGCGATCGAAGGGCGATATTCCACGGCCGACGTCGGCCGCCCTGCCGTCGGTCCGTCCGCCGGCTTCCCCTTTGCCCCGCGCGAGCCACAGCAACAGCGGGCTGAGCAGGAACAGGATGGGCGGCAGCAGCGGCGACAGGACGGCAGCAGTTGCCGCCAGCGCGCCGGCCAGCCGCCCCATGCTGACGCCGGCGCCAAGCAGTCCCAGCGCGGCCTGTCGCCTGTCATCGGCAACCGAGCGGCTGGCCCAGACCTGCGCCGTCGGCATGACGCCGGACGCGGCAAAACCGTACACGGTTCGCGAAAGCATCAGCAAAGCGATGCCGAGCGCGGCTCCCATGCCGGCTATCAGCAGAATGGCGAACACCGCCTGGCCGGCCAGCATGGCGAGGCCGAGCAAGCGCAGCAGCCTGGCATGGCCAAGCCGCTCGCCCATGCGGCCCCACAGCGGCGAGCCGACCAGAAAGGCCGCCGCGCCGACAGCAGTTGCCGCGCCGATGGCAAACGTATCGAGCCTCAGCCGCTCCATCACCAGGGGAACGAGCGATACGAAGGCCGACTGGCCGAAGCCGATTGCCGAGACCGCGATCGCCAGGCGGCGCAGAAGCGAAGATCGATTTTTCATACCGGTCGTCATAAGACCAAGCTTATTTCTTGTTTAGAACAGATAATCAACACAAATGTTTAAGGACGACAATGTATAAACGTAATGCATTCAGTATTATCAGGATTTATGGGGATGCACATGGAACAAGTAAAACCTGAATCGTCCTCTGCATTAAGCCCGTTACTCAACGCGTTGCTGCGTGAATGGGATGGCTGGGAATTCGTCGACGCCAGGCAAACCGGGCTGTTTCGGCCGCAGGCAGCCGTGCTGCGTCTGAATTTCCCTGCCTCGCGCGCGGCGGTGCTCGTCGAGGCGCGGCATCGCTCGAAGGTTGGTTACCACGATTTAGCGATGCCGCTCTGGCGCCTCGATGTTAGTAACGAGGGGGCCGATGGCGAAGCGACCGAGATCGACCTTTTCAGCCTTTTGGCGCTGATCCTGGCGGATCCCGACATTGCCGGCCGGGCGACAGCGAAAAGCCGACTGACCTTCCTGCGCCGCAGCCTGGCCAGCATCGCCGCAATCGCTGACGCGACTGCGGCGCGTGGATCGTCGCGGCCCTTCTCCGAAGGCGATCCTGATTTCATCGATGCCGAAAGCGCCCTGCGCTTCGGCCATGCCGTGCATCCGGCGCCGATGAGTCGCGAAGAGTTCACGCACACGGATTCCGCGCGCTTCGGGCATGAATACCGCAATGCGTTCAAATTGCGCTGGTGGGCCGTCGACCCGACCATCCTCACTGGGGGCAGCGTCGAGCCGCTAGATGTCACCGAGATGGTCCGCGGGCTTGCCGCCAGCGATCCGCAGCTGCTTGCTCGGGCTGGCAAGCAACAGGGCAAGGTTCTCGTTCCGATGCATCCGTGGCAGGCCGTACGGCTCATGCTGGAAGACCGCGTCGAGCGCCTGTTTTGCGCCGGCCGTATCGTCGATGTTGGGCTCGGCGGACCAGCGTGGCGGGCCACGACCTCGCTGCGCACGGTTCATTCAGCTGAAGCCGAGTGGATGCTGAAATTTTCGCTCAGCCTGCGCCTGACCAATTCCAGGCGCATCGTCGAGGAGCATGAGTGCCGGCGCGGCCTTTCGGTGCACCGGCTGGTCAAGGGCAAGCTCGGCTATGCCTTGCAGCGGCGCTGTCCGACCATGACGGTGCTGGGTGAGCCCGCCTGGTTCGGCCTGCGTGGCGAAGACGGCCGGCTGATGACGGATACCATCGTCTCGTTTCGCGAAAATCCGTTTCGCGGCACGGGCAATCCGCCGGCTGCCGTTCTCGGCGCGCTTTGCGAGCGCCATCCCGGCCGTACCGAAAGCCATCTGTCCGACCTGGTCCACCGTATCGCCCGCGACGAGAAGCGACCTGTCGAGGAAACGGCGCGTTTGTGGTTCGAGCGTTTCCTTCATGCCGCCATCGAGCCGTTTATCGTTGCCTTCTCGGAATTCGGCCTGCTGTTCGGCGCCCATCAGCAGAACCTCGTCGTCGGTCTTTCCGGAGGCTGGCCGAATGCGCTCTATTTTCGCGACTGCCAGGGCACCGGTTATGTCGAGGAATTCCTGCCCAGGCTGCGCAAATTCGTGCCCGAGGCCGGTCAGGCGGGCGATCATGTCTTCCCAGCGGAAGCGGCCGCGAAGCTGTTCGGCTACTATCTGGTCGTCAATGGCGCTTTCGCCGCCGTCGCAGCCCTTGCCGCCGCTGGCCTCACCAACGAAGACGATCTGCTGGCGATATTCCGCCGCTCGCTCGAGCGGCTGGCCGCCACGCCCATGGCTGACCGGTCCTGCGTCGACTATTTGCTTAACGCGCCGACGCTCGCCGCCAAGGGCAATTTCCTGATCGCGCTGCGCGACATCAATGAGAACACCGAAGTGACCGACCCGCTGGCAGGTTACGTCGAGCTTCCGAACCCCCTGCATGTGAGAGAATACGCATGAACATCGAGGCTGCGAAAAACTGGTCACCCGCCACCGTCGCCGGCAACGAAGGATGGCAGCATCTGGCCTCGGCCGCGGAGCCGCTCGCCATCCGTGCCGGCGATGGCCATGTCAGCCTGGTCAACGCTGAGGGAACAGCGGTGGGACAGGCCCGCATCTCCGACGCGGATGGCCGCCTGCTCATCGACGATGTCGCGTTTATTGGCGGCCGCCTCGACCAACCGCAAATCCTGGCAGGTCTCGTTGACGCCGCGCTGCGCCTGCATCCTACCTTCGACCGCGCCTTCCTGCCGGCGGCCAAGACCCTGTGGCCGGTTTCGGCGCTGGCCACCGAGACGGTTCCGGGTGAACCGGAACGCGCCGTCATCCATCGCTCGGTCCTGCGCCAGCTGCCGCTGCTGTGGCGCAGCCAGGCCTCGCATGTCACCTATCCGGCATTGATGACCGCTATCGGCCCGCCATTGCGCCAACCGCGCCCCTGCGGCCCGATGTACGAACGCTGGATTGCCGAGATTGGTCTCACCGTGTCGTTGCGGCCGATCGACCGCCGGACCGATCTCGACCTCTTCCATCGCTGGATGAACGATGGCCGCGTCGCCTTCTTCTGGGAACTTGCCCAGAGCCATGAGGATCTCGACAAATATCTCGCCGAGCAGGAAAGCGATCCGCACATCTTCGGCGTCATCGCCAGCTTCGATGGGGAGCCGACCGGCTATTTCGAGTTCTACTGGGCCAAGGAGGACCGGCTCGGACCTTATTACGAGCCGCTCGACTGGGATCGCGGCTGGCATGGGCTGATCGGCAATACGCGCCATCTCGGCCGGCCGAAGACGCTGGCTCTGTTCCGTTCCGTCACCCACTATTTGTTCCTCGACGAGCCGCGCACGCAGCGCATCGTCGGCGAGCCACGCGCCGCGCACCAGAAGATGCTGAGCTATTGCGCCGACGCCGCCTACGACAAGGTCAAGGAGTTCGACTTCCCGCACAAGCGCGCGGCGCTGGTCTGCTGCGAACGCGAGCGCTTCTTCCGCGAGGTGCCGCTGTGACGGTGCAGCAACCGATCGCCAAAGCGGAGGAGGCGACACGCTGGGCTGCGATCAACCGCGACGCCGTCGCTAAGGCCATTTCCGAACTGACCTTCGAGGAGTGCCTGTCGCCCCGCGAGCTTTCGCCCGGCCGATGGAAACTGACGCTCGGTCCCGGCGTGACCTATCGCTTTGCCGCGACGCGGCGCCTGTGGGGCCAGATCGCCGTCCGTCCGGAGACGCTGACCCGCGATGCCGGCATCGAGCTGCCGGTCGACGATGCGGTCGCTTTCTTCGCCGACGCGCGCGAGACGCTCGGCATGTCGCCGGCAACATTCTGCACCTATGCGAAGGAGCTTTACAATACGCTGATGGCCGACATGCGGATCGCCAAAGCCCGCGGCAATCGACCAGCCGCCGAACTAGCCGCGCTGCCGGATACCGAGTTGCAGGCATTGCTCGACGGCCATCCGAAGGCGCCCGCCAACAAGGGACGGCTTGGCTGGGGACGGGACGACTTCGAGCGCTACGCGCCAGAATCGGCTGCCGCATTCCAGCTCTTCTGGCTTGCCGCCGCCAGCGATCGCTGCCTGCTGGCGCTTGACTGCGGGCCCGACGAAGAGGCGCTGCTGCAGGCCGCACTCGGCGACTACGAACGCGCAAGGCTCGAAGCGGCCTTCACTGCCGCTGGGGCCTCGCGATCGACGCATAGGCTGCTGCCGGTCCACCCCTGGCAGTGGCAGGCGATGATCGCCTCGCAATATGGTAGCGAGATCGCCGCCGGCCGGCTGGTGCCGCTTGGCCAGTTCGGCGATCCGTTCCTGCCCTTGCAGTCGCTGCGCACGCTTGCCAATGTGGCACGGCCCGAGGCGCTGCACGTCAAGCTGCCGCTGACCGTCCTCAACACCTCAGCGTGGCGCGGCGTGCCGGGCAAATACATGGCGATCGGCGCCGATCTGTCGCGCTGGCTGGCCACGGTGGCGGCCGCGGACCCGGTGCTCAAGGACGTCAAGGTGCTGAAGGAAGTCGCCGGCGCCTTCTATCCGCATCCGCACTATACCGGCGTTGAAGGCGCGCCCTATCAGTTTTGCGAGATGCTGGGCGCCATCTGGCGCGAAAGCCCCGAAAAGGATCTGACAGCGGGCCAGCGGCCGATGATGATGGGCGCCTTGCCGCAGCGCGACGCCCATGGCAGGCCGATCGCCAGCGCCCTGATGGAGCAGTCCGGCCTTGGTCCGGAGGCATGGCTCGATCGCCTGTTCTCCACGGCCTTCGTGCCGCTCTACCACTTCATGTGCCGTTACGGCGTCGGCTTCATCGCCCATGGCCAGAACGTCACCATCATCCTCGACGGAGCGGCGCCTCTCGGCGTGGCGGTCAAGGATTTCCAGGGCGACCTCGATCTCGTCGACCAGCCGTTTCCCGAACTGGCCGGCCTCGACCCCAAAATCCTGTCGACGCTGAAGCGCCGGCCCCCGGCACATCTTCTCCAGCATCTGCAAACGGGACACATCGTCAGCGTTCTGCGTTTCCTGTCCGAGGCGCTGGCCGCCTATGACCGCTTCGACGAGAGGACTTTCTACGCCATCCTGGCCGGCGCCATCCGGCGCTACCAGGCGCAGAACCCGGATCTGTCGGAACGGTTCGCGCTCTTCGATCTGTTTGCTCCGAAGATCCCACGCATCGCCATCAACAAGGTGCGCTTCGCCATCGGCTACGGCGACAGCGGCGAACGCCCTCTGCCCGACCTTGGCACGCCGCTCGACAATCCGCTTAACCCCGAGTCAGCCCGGCGATCTCCCATCAGCCCAGCCAGCTCCATAAGGAGTTCGCCATGACCCATACGCTTGACCTCGCAGGCATCGGCATCGGGCCGTTCAATCTCAGCCTCGCCGCCCATCTCGATGCGGTGGACGGCGTCGAAGCGCGCTTCTTTGATCGGGCGACGCGGCTCGAATGGCACCCGGGCATGATGCTGCCGGGCGTCGAACTGCAGACATCCTTCCTCAAGGATCTCGTCACCGCGACGCATCCGACCAGCCCATGGTCGTTCATGTCCTATCTGGTCGCGCAGAAGCGGTTCTACGAATTCCTCAACGCGGATTTCTCGGCCATCCCGCGGCCGGAATTCGCCCGCTATCTCGGATGGGTCGGCGAGAACTTGTCTTCGCTGCGGTTCGCCAGCGCCGTCGACCGGATCGACTTCGACGGAACGAATTTCAGGCTGCGTATCGGCCGCGAGCAGGTGATCGCGCGCAATCTCGCCATTGCCGTCGGGCTGGTGCCCAACATCCCCGCCTGGGCGCGGGCGGCGGCCTCCGATCAATGCTTCCACAACGCCCAGGCCGCCAACCGCCTCGATCGCCTGAGCGGACAGCGTGTCGCCGTGATCGGCGGTGGCCAGAGCGGCGCCGAAGTGCTTCTGCATCTGATCTCCTCCGACCGCTTCGCCGGCCGCGAAATCGAGTGGATCTCGATGCGGCCGAATTTCCTGCCACTGGACGACTCGCCCTTCACCGACGAACTCTTCACGCCGGGCTATGTCGAAAACTTCCATCGGCTACCGCAAGGCCGGCGCGAGACGATCCTGGAACAGCAGCTGCTTGCCGGTGACGGCGCATCGACGAGCACGCTGAGGGCGATCTATCGCCAGCTTTACACGCTGCGGCACCTCTCGGAGGAAACGACGGCGGTCAACATGACGCCGCACCGCGAAGTGCTGAACGTGACGCGGGAAGGCAGCGAATACCGGCTGATCATGCGCAACGGCTTCGACGGCGCCATCGAGACGCGCACCGTCGATGCGGTGGTTCTGGCCACCGGCTATGCCTTTGCCATTCCTGATTGCATGGCACCGCTCATGAACAGGATCGCGCTGGACGAGCGCGGTCATTACAGGCTCAACGCCAGCTTCGAGGTCGAATGGGACGGGCCCGACGACCGCCGGATCTACGCACTCAATGCCGGCCGGCTCAGCCATGGCATAGCCGAACCGCAGCTCAGCCTGATGGCTTGGCGCAGCGCCAAGATCGTCAATTCGCTGCTCGGGCGGGCACAGTTCGATCTCGATCTGCCCGATCCGCCGGTTGCCTGGAGTTCAAGGCACACGACACAAAGCCTGCATCATCTCGGCGCCAATGCGAGGATGACCGAATCGGGCGCGCGGTGATGTTTGTGGAGGCGGGCCGAAGAGCGTGGTACGGCGCGCGTTAAGATTGACATCGACCCGTAAAGCTTTTCTGTGAGAGAGATCGTTCGGTCCTGCTGGAGGCTCAGCGCATGAAAACCCTTGGCCTCATCGGCGGCATGAGCTGGGAATCGACGGCGATCTATTATCGCCTGCTCAACGAGATCGTGCGCGAGCGGCTGAGCGGGCTGCATTCGGCAAAGCTGTTGCTCTATTCCTTCGACTTCGCCGAAATCGCCGACCGGCAGCATCATGGCGACTGGGACAGTGCGGGCGTGCTGCTGGCGGATGCGGCGCGCAAGCTGGAGGCGGGCGGCGCAGAGGGGCTTTTGATCTGCACCAACACCATGCACAAGCTCGCCGACCGGGTGCAGGCGGCGGTGCCGATCGCGCTTATCCACATTGCCGACGCCACGGCAGTCGCGGTCAAGGGCGCCGGCGTCAAGCGGCCGGCGCTGCTGGCGACCCGCTTCACCATGGAGCAGGATTTCTACAAGGGCCGGCTGACGGAGAAATACGGGCTGCAGCCCGTGGTGCCGGACCAGGCCGGGCGCGACATGGTGCACCAGGTAATCTACGACGAGCTTTGCCGGGGCATCGTCAGCGCGGCATCGAAGGCGGCCTATATCGACGAGGTCGCCCGTCTGCGGCGCGATGAGAAGATCGATGGCGTCATCATGGGCTGCACCGAGATCACCATGTTGATTGGCGAGCGCGATTTCGACATTCCGGTGTTCGACACCACGCGCATCCATGCCGAGGCGGCGGTCGCATTCATGCTGCCCTGAAGGGTCAAAACAAGGATCAGGGCTGGGCAGCCACGGCGACATTGCCGCTGCCGGCCACTTTCAGCTTCCATCGATCTGCTTCCGTGCCGGCCAGATTGAGGTGCCCGGTCAGGAAATAAAGGCGACCGGTGTCGGGGCCTTTGGCTGTGCAAAACCGGTCCTGCAGATAGGAGGGAGGCGTCGCCTGACAATACAGGTTGGCCACGATGCTGGCCGGACGCGTGCGCGGCCTAAACAGCCTTCCGCTCCTTCACGAATTGCGCGCCGAAACTGCCGCGCGCTTGACTTCTTTTTGCAGCGACATTCAATGCATCCGGCATTGCTGTGAGGGGATGAAAGCAAGATGGAATTCGCGTTTCCTTGGCCGACCAGCCAGGGCGAATGGCTGGCTTGGTCCAGCGCCGTCGTCACCTTGGCGCTCGGTCTGCTGTTTTTCCTCGCGCCAGGGCTGGCATTTCGGATTCTGCGGCTGCAGGTCCGGCCCGAAAGGGCAGCGGCAATCGCGGAAGGGCGCGGCCGCATGTCGGGCTTCTATCTCGGCGTCAGCCTGTGCTGCATTCTGTTGGCGCAGCCGTGGCTCTATATGGCACTCGGCTTTTCCTGGCTGTTCACCGCTTTTGGCCGTTTGCTGTCGATGATGTCGGACGGCGCCAACACGCCTTTCAACTGGGCGTCGATCGTCGTCGAACTCGTCCTGGCCGCGTTGCCGCTTGCCTTCGTCTTCGGCTTTCTGCCCTGAATCGGCAGCCAATCCAAAGGCTTCAGTTGAACTCTGCGGCCGGATGCGACAATAGTGCCCGAAAAGCATGCGGGACGACGCATTGCGGTCTTAAAATGCCTGTGCTAGACGGCAATCGACTTTCGGCCGGGGATAGCGGAAGCCGCGCCTCCGTGCTTGGAAAAACTTAGTAAGGTCAAAGATTTAGCCAGAGTTTTTGCTCGCGCCAACAATCTGCGGCCCCTCAGACAAGAGAAAAGACGGTCCGTGGCTCAATCGTCATCGCCAATCTCAGGTGTCGCAGAACGCTACGCGGGTTCGCTGTTCGAACTTGCGCTGCAGTCGAATTCGGTGGCCAAGGTCGAGGCCGACCTCAACAGTTTCGCCAGGATGCTGGATGACAGCGCCGACCTGACGCGCCTCATCAACAGCCCGGTGTTCTCCAGCGAGGACCAGGCCAAGGCAATCGCGTCGATCGCCGACAAGGCCGGCATCACCGGCCTGACCGGCAATTTCCTGCGCGTCGTCGCCCGCAACCGCCGGCTCTTCGCGGTGCCCGGCATAATCAAGGCATTTCGCCGGATCTCTGCCGAACAGCGCGGTGAGACATCAGCCGAGGTCACTTCGGCGCATGAACTGACGTCTGCCCAGCAGACGGAACTCAAGGCCGCGCTGAAAAGCGTCGCCGGCAAGGACGTGGCCATCACTGTTACCGTCGATCCGTCGCTGCTCGGCGGGCTGGTGGTCAAGATGGGCTCGCGCCAGATCGATACGTCGCTCAAAACCAAACTCAATTCGCTCAAGCTTGCACTGAAAGAGGTCGGCTGATGGACATCCGCGCCGCGGAAATTTCCGCAATTCTCAAAGATCAGATCAAGAATTTCGGCAAGGAGGCCGAGGTCTCCGAAGTCGGCCAGGTGCTGTCCGTCGGTGACGGTATCGCTCGCGTCTACGGCCTCGACAATGTCCAGGCCGGCGAAATGGTCGAGTTCCCCGGCGGCATCCGCGGCATGGCGCTCAACCTCGAAGCCGACAATGTCGGCGTCGTCATCTTCGGCGCCGACCGCGACATCAAGGAAGGCGACATCGTCAAGCGCACCGGCGCCATCGTCGATACGCCTGTCGGCATGGGCCTGCTCGGCCGCGTCGTCGACGCGCTCGGCAATCCGATCGACGGCAAGGGCCCGATCAAGGCGACCGAACGCAAGCGCGTGGACGTCAAGGCGCCAGGCATCATCCCGCGCAAGTCGGTCAACGAGCCGATGTCGACCGGCCTCAAGGCCATCGATGCGCTGATCCCCGTTGGCCGCGGCCAGCGCGAGCTGGTCATCGGCGATCGCCAGACCGGCAAAACCGCGATCATCCTCGACACGATGCTCAACCAGAAGGCCGTGCACGACAACGGACCGGAAAAGGAAAAGCTCTACTGCGTCTACGTCGCCATCGGGCAGAAGCGCTCGACGGTCGCGCAGTTCGTGAAGGTTCTCGAAGAGCGCGGCGCGCTTGAATATTCGATCATCGTCGCCGCCACCGCTTCCGATCCGGCGCCGATGCAGTTCCTGGCGCCGTTCACCGGCGCCACCATGGGCGAATATTTCCGGGACAACGGCATGCATGCGCTGATCAGCTATGACGATCTGTCGAAGCAGGCCGTCGCCTATCGCCAGATGTCGCTCTTGCTGCGCCGCCCGCCGGGTCGCGAAGCCTATCCGGGCGACGTGTTCTACCTGCATTCGCGCCTGCTCGAGCGCGCCGCCAAGCTCAACGACGATCTGGGTGGCGGTTCGCTGACCGCGCTGCCGATCATCGAGACGCAGGCCAACGACGTGTCGGCCTACATCCCGACCAACGTGATCTCGATCACCGACGGCCAGATCTTCCTCGAAACCAACCTGTTCTTCCAGGGCATCCGTCCGGCGGTCAACGTCGGCCTGTCGGTGTCGCGCGTCGGTTCGTCGGCGCAGATCAAGGCAATGAAGCAGGTCGCCGGCTCGATCAAGGGAGAGCTGGCGCAGTACCGCGAAATGGCTGCGTTCGCGCAGTTCGGCTCCGATCTCGACGCCGCCACGCAGCGCCTGCTCAACCGCGGCTCGCGCCTGACCGAACTGTTGAAGCAGCCGCAGTTCTCGCCGCTCAAGGTCGAGGAGCAGGTCACGGTGATCTTCGCCGGCGTCAACGGCTATCTCGACAAGCTGGCGCTGAACCAGGTCGGCAAGTTCGAGCATGGTCTGCTCAGCCATATGCGCTCGGCCGGCAAGGACGTGCTGGACGGCATCCGCAAGGAAAAGGCGCTGTCGGACGATCTGCGCGCCAAGCTGAAGGCCGAGATCGACGCCTTCGCCAAGACCTTCGCTTGAGAAGAAGCCGGACGCTCGGGATCAGGTTTGAAGCATGCCTTCATTAAAAGACCTTCGTAACCGTATCGCCTCGGTCAAGGCGACGCAGAAGATCACCAAGGCGATGCAGATGGTCGCCGCGGCGAAGCTGCGCCGCGCGCAGGAAGCGGCGGAAGCGGCGCGTCCCTATTCCGAGCGGATGGGTGCGGTGCTGGCCAATATCACGCAGGCGATCGGCGGCGGCGGCGATGCCCCGGCGCTGATGACCGGCACCGGCAAGGACGATGTGCATCTGCTCGTCGTCTGCACCGCCGAGCGCGGCCTGTGCGGCGGCTTCAACTCGCAGATCGCACGTCTGGCCCGCGACCATATCCGCCGGCTTCTGGCCGACGGCAAGCAGGTCAAGATCATCTGCGTCGGCAAGAAGGGTTTCGACATTCTGCGCCGAGACTATGCCTCGCTGATTATCGACCGCGTCGACCTGCGCGATGTCAAGAAGCTCGGCTTCGTCAATGCCGATGCGATCGCCCGTAAGATCATCCATCTGTTCGGCGAAGGCGGCTTCGATATCTGCACGCTGTTTTATTCGCAGTTCAAGTCGGTGATCAGCCAGATTCCGACCGCGCAGCAGATCATTCCTGCCGGCGTGGCTTCCGCTCCCGCCGAAGCGACCGCCGGTGGCAATGCCGTCTACGAATACGAGCCGGAGCCGGGCGAGATCCTCACCGATCTCATTCCGCGCAACATCTCGGTCCAGATCTTCCGCGCGCTGCTCGAAAACGCAGCCGGCGAGATGGGCGCCAAAATGAGCGCCATGGACAATGCAACGCGCAATGCCGGCGACATGATCAACAAACTGTCGATCACCTATAACCGCCAGCGGCAGGCGCAGATCACCAAGGAACTGATCGAAATCATTTCGGGCGCCGAAGCGCTCTAGGCGCGACCGCCAGGAGGTCATCGACCTTCTGATGGAGCGTGAGAAACAAAGGACGAGAAGGGTAAAGACGATGGCGAAAGCAGCGACCCCCGCGAAGACGGCCCCCAAGGCGGCCGCAAAGGCTCCGGCAGCAGCGGCGAAGGCCGCTCCGGCCAAGAAGGCGGCCGCGCCCGCCAAGGCCGCGGCCCCGGCAGTGAAGACGACGAGCGTTGCCGTCAAGAAGACCGGCGCCATCGGCAAGGTTCGCCAGGTCATCGGCGCCGTCGTCGACGTGCAGTTCGGCGATCATCTGCCGGCCATTTTGAACGCCATCGAAACCTCCAATGTCGGCAACCGCCTGGTGCTCGAAGTTGCCCAGCATCTGGGCGAAAACACCGTGCGCTGTATCGCCATGGATTCCACCGAAGGCCTGGTTCGCGGCCAGGACGTCTATGACACCGGCGCGCCGATCACCGTTCCGGTCGGCCCGGGCATGCTCGGCCGCATCATCAACGTCATCGGCGAGCCGGTCGACGAAGAAGGCCCGGTCGACGGCATCGAGATGCGCGCCATCCACCAGCCGGCGCCTACCTATGTCGAACAGTCGACGGAAGCGCAGATCCTGATCACCGGCATCAAGGTGCTCGACCTTCTGGCGCCCTACGCCCGCGGAGGCAAGATCGGCCTGTTCGGCGGCGCCGGCGTCGGCAAGACGGTTCTGATCCAGGAGCTGATCAACAACGTCGCCAAGGCGCATGGCGGCTTCTCGGTCTTCGCCGGCGTCGGCGAGCGCACCCGCGAGGGCAACGATCTTTATCACGAGTTCATCGAGTCCGGCGTCAACAAGAAGGGCGGCGGCGAAGGCTCCAAGGCGGCACTGGTCTATGGCCAGATGAACGAGCCGCCGGGCGCGCGTGCCCGCGTCGGCCTGACCGGCCTGACGGTCGCCGAATATTTCCGCGACCAGGGCCAGGACGTGCTGTTCTTCGTCGACAACATCTTCCGCTTCACGCAGGCCGGTTCTGAAGTGTCGGCGCTGCTCGGCCGTATTCCTTCGGCCGTGGGTTACCAGCCAACGCTGGCCACCGACATGGGTGCGCTGCAGGAACGCATCACCACAACGACCAAGGGTTCGATCACTTCGGTGCAGGCGATCTACGTGCCGGCCGACGATTTGACCGACCCGGCGCCTGCGACCTCGTTCGCCCACCTGGACGCGACGACCGTGCTCAACCGCGCGATCTCGGAAAAGGGCATCTACCCCGCCGTCGATCCGCTCGACTCGACCTCGCGCATGCTCGATCCGCTGGTCGTCGGCGAGGAGCACTATGCCGTCGCCCGCCAGGTGCAGTCGATCCTCCAGCGCTATAAGTCGCTGCAGGACATTATCGCCATCCTTGGCATGGATGAGCTGTCGGAAGAGGACAAGCAGACGGTGGCCCGCGCCCGCAAGATCGAGCGCTTCCTGTCGCAGCCGTTCTTCGTCGCCGAAGTGTTTACGGGTGCGCCGGGCAAGCTGGTCGACCTCGCCGACACAATCAAGGGCTTCAAGGGCCTCTGCAACGGCGACTACGATCACCTGCCGGAAGCCGCCTTCTACATGGTCGGCGGCATCGACGAAGCGGTCGAGAAGGCTCAGCGCCTGGCGGCTGAAGCAGCGTAATCAAGGCAATAGGGAGTAGTCAGTAGTCAGTAGTGAATAGCGGCCGGGTGATCAGGACAGCTGTCCTCTCCCTACTCCCTACTCACTATTCCCTACTCACTAAATTGACATGGCTGAAGCTTTCAAGTTCGAACTGGTCTCGCCGGAGCGCCTCCTGGTTTCCGAGCAGGTCGAGTCCGTCGTCATTCCAGGCGCCGAAGGTGAAATGACAGTCATGGCGCACCATGCGCCAGTCATGACCACGATCAAGCCGGGCGTCGTCACGCTGAAGACCGCCGGCGGCAAGGAAGAACGCTATGTGGTGTTCGGCGGCTTTGCCGACATCGTCCCTGCCGGCTGCACGCTGCTCGCCGAATCGGCGGTCGCCGTCGGCGATATCGACCGCGCCGATCTCGCCCGCCGCATCCAGGAAGCCAAGGAAGACGCCGCCGACGCCAAGGACGACCAGAGCCGCAGCAAGGCGGAGCAGTTCCTTAGCCAGCTTACCACGCTCGAAGGCGCGCTGCTGCCGGCGTAAGCCGCAGAATGACTTGAAGAAAAGGCCGGGCTCAGCCCGGCTTTTTTGTTGCGGCCGCCATCCTGGATCGTCTCGCATAGGCGCAGGGCCTTGGCGGGATTTCGGGGCGGGCAGCCAGCATGATCAGATCGGGTGGCGGCATGCCGGCTGCCAGTCAGGGCGAGATGAGCTTGTATTAGGCGATGGCGCCGGCGGAACCGCGATTTGGCTGCGGCGGTACAGTCGGATCGGGGCTTGCCCCTGCTTTCTGGTTGTTCGACAGTCCGGCTGTCTATCGATTTGGGGTGGCCGATGACGGAACAAACAACGCAACCGGAAGCGGCCTCGCGATCCCGGTGGACGACGGCGCTGATCGCGGCCTTTGGCGGTCCGTTCGGCGGGTTCCTTTGGATCGGCGCCGGCCGGCCGGCGGTTGCCAGCCTGGTGGTGATCAGCGCCATAAGCATTGCGCTGACATATGTGGGATTCCCGGTTCTGCCGGGGGTCGATCTCGCCTGGCTGGTGGATCTCTCCAGTTTAGGTCTCATGGTCCTGTGGGTAGCGCTCGTCGTGCCTTTCGCGTCACGATACAGACCGAACCGGTGGTATTCACACGGCCTTTCGGTGCTGCTGTTGGCCGTGCTGACCTCCTACGGAGCCGCGTTAGCGATCCGCACATTCCTCTTCCAGCCGTTTTCGACCCCGGCAGGCAGCATGACACCAACGCTGGAACTCGGCGACTATTTCTTCGTCTCGAAGTTTGCCTATGGTTACAGCCGCTACAGTGTTCCTCTTGGGCTGCTGCCCTTCGAAGGCCGGATCTTTGCCGCCGAGCCGAAGCGCGGAGATATTGTGGTGTTCAAATTTCCAGCGGATCCGAGCATCGACTACGTCAAGCGGGTCGTTGGACTGCCGGGCGACAAAATCCAGATGGTCGACGGAATCCTTCGCATCAATGGTGTGGCGGTCAAACTCGAGGATGTTGGTCCGTACAGCTCCGAGGACTCTCCCCAAAGCGCCAGACTGCAACGTGAAACCCTCCCCAACGGCGTTTCCTATTCCGTCATCAGTCTTACGGACAATTCAACAACCGACAACACGCGGGTGTTCGACGTGCCCGAAGGCCACTATTTCGCGCTTGGCGACAACAGGGATAATTCCTCCGATAGCCGGCTCAGTGTCGGCTTCGTTCCTGCCGAAAACCTGGTCGGCAAGGCAGTGCGACTGTTCTGGAATTCGCAAGGCACGGAGTATTCGTCGCGGCAGAGGCTGGACGCTCCGGCGGGACAATAGGCTTGAAATGGGCGGTTCCGGACCAGCTTCAGCCTACGTTTGTCGGCTCCGGTATGCCGAGCGCTGAGAGCGCAAGCACGATCCCGCCTTGCAGGATATGCTCGCGATGAGCGGCGACCAGTTCGATCAGCGTCTGCCGCTCGGGCTTGCCGCTGGCGAAGCCGGCCCAGTCGAACACCGCCGCTACTCGTTCCAGCATCCGTCGTTCGTCGAGCGCCGCCAGCGCCGCGTCGAGCGGATCGGTAAAGTGGGCTTCCGGCAGGTCCTTGCCGCGCGCCTCGCAGGCGGCGATCCAGGCGGCGATCACCAGCGTCAGATGCTCCGGGACCAGGCCGGCCTGGATGCGCTCGATTGCGGTAGCGACAATGCGTTGCGGCAATTTCTGGCTGCCGTCATTGGCGATCTGCGCCGTGCGGTGGGCCAGCGCTGTGTTGGAGAAACGTTCGGCAAGTTCGGCCGTATAGGCTGAGGTGTCGAGCCCGGCATCCCCAGGCAATGTCGGGATGGCCTCGGCCCAGAGCCGGTCGACGAACGCGCGGATCGCGGGATCCGCGAAGGCGCGGTCGACCGTGACGTGGCCGCTGAGCAGGCCGATATAGGCGATGCCCGAATGGGCGCCGTTGAGCAGCCGAAGCTTCATGTCCTCGAACGGCCGGACATCCTCGACCATGGTGACGCCGAATTTCTCCCAGGCCGGGCGGCCGGCTGGAAACCTGTTTTCGATCACCCATTGCCGGAACGGTTCGGTCATCACCGGCCAGGCGTCCTCGAGGCCGAGTTCGACCGCGATGCGCGCCCGGTCGGCATCGGTGGTTGCCGGCACGATGCGGTCGACCATGCTCGATGGGAATGCAACGTCATCGGCTATATGACCGGCGAGGGCAGCGTCGCCTGAAGCAGCAGCGCCGGCATCGCGCAGTTTTGCAAACCCGACCAGCAGCCGGTGCAGCGTGGCGCCATTGGCCGGCAGGTTGTCGCAGCAAAGCACGGTGAAGGGCGGCGTGCCGGCGGCCCGGCGTCGCACCAGCGCTTCCGCCAGGAATCCATGCGCTGTCCTGGGAGATCCGGGATTGCCCAGATCGTGGACGATATCGGGATGGTTTTCGTCGAGGCTGCCGTCGGCGGCCCTGAGATAGGCCTTTTCGGTGATGGTCAGGGTGACGATGCGGGTGCGCGGGTCGGCCAGCGCGGCCAGCACCGCGCCGGGGTCTTCCGGCGCGACCAGCATCGACTGGATCGAGCCGATAATGTGCAGCGCTTCGCCATCGCTGCCGCGCACCGCCAGCGTGTAGAGCCCGTCCTGTGGCGTCAGCGCATCGCGCGTGTCGGGGCTGCGCAGCGAGACGCCGACAATGCCCCAGCCGGTCTCGCCGGCCGCTAGGCAGTCATCGACATAGGCGGCCTGATGGGCACGGTGGAAGGCTCCAACGCCCAGATGGACGATGCCTGGGGCGACACTGGCGCGATCATAGGCGGGGACGGCGACCGAGGCCGGCAAGGATTGCACTGTTGCGTTGGAAAGGCGTCTGCTGGTCATGGCGCGGCTTGTCGCTGGATGGTGTGCGGGGCGGGATCTGCTAGCGGCGTAACATCCGCTCTTCCGCCGCACAATGACCTGACGCCGGTTAAAAGTCATCATACAACAATCCAGTTTTTGTATGTTGACATTATTTCTTTCCAATCCTACCGATATCGCCCCTGGGAGGAACGACGTGGCGGGACTGACCGATTCGGATCTGCTTTTTGCCGCCGAAGGGCGCGCGCTGTCGATCGCGCGCGATCTCCATGCCGGCATCAAGGACCTGCCGATCATCAGCCCGCACGGCCACACCGATCCGCGTTGGTATGCGCTCAACGAGCCATTCCCCGATCCCGCGCAATTGGTGGTGGTGCCCGACCACTACATTTTCCGTATGCTGTTCAGCCAGGGCGTGCGGCTGGAAGATCTCGGCGTCCCGACCCTCGACGGCTCGCCGGTCGAGACCGATCCCAGGGCGATCTGGCGGCGCTTCGCCGAGCACTATTACCTCTTCCGCGGCACGCCGACGCGGTTGTGGCTCGACCATGTGCTCGAGCATCTGTTCGGCATCGAAGAGCCGCTCAACGCCAGCACCGCTAGCCGCCATTACGACACCATCGCGGCGCTTTTGCAGCGCGACGATTATCGCCCACGCGCGCTGTTCGAGCGCTTCAACATCGAGGTCATCGCGACGACCGAGGGCGCACTCGACGATCTCCAATGGCACAAGACGATCCGCGACAGCGGCTGGCAGGGCCGCGTCATCACTGCCTACAGGCCGGATGCCGTCGTCGATCCCGACTTCGAAGGATTTTCTGCCAATCTCGATCGCCTGGGCGAGATCGCCGGCTGCGACACCGGCACATGGGCCGGCTATCTCGACGCGCATCGCCAGCGCCGCGCCTTCTTCAAAAGTTTCGGCGCAACCTCGTCGGATCACGGCCATCCGACGGCCGAGACCGCCAATCTTTCCGATGCGGCGGCGGAAGAGCTGTTCAACCGCATCCGCCGCGGCTCGGACGACGAGCGCGAGCGCAAACTGTTTCGCGCCCAGATGCTGACCGAAATGGCCAAGATGAGCCGCGACGACGGGCTGGTCATGCAGATCCATCCCGGCTCGTGGCGCAACCACTCGCCTGGTGTTTTCCAAAAATTCGGCCGCGACAAAGGCTTCGATATTCCGACCCGCACCGACTATGCCGCGGCGCTCAAACCCTTGCTCGACTGCGTCGGGCTGGAGCGCGACCTCTCCATCATTCTGTTCACGCTCGACGAGACCAGCTACGCGCGCGAACTGGCGCCGCTGGCCGGCGTCTATCCGGCGTTGAAGCTCGGGCCGGCCTGGTGGTTCCACGACAGTCCGGAAGGCATGCGCCGGTTCCGCGAGATGACCACCGAGACCGCCGGCTTCTACAACACCGTCGGCTTCAACGATGACACCCGTGCCTTTCCGTCGATTCCCGCCCGTCACGATGTGGCGCGCCGGGTTGACTGCGCCTTTCTCGCCCGTCTCGTCGCCGAGCACCGGCTGCGTGAGGACGAGGCGCATGAGCTGGCGCGGGAGCTTGCCTACACGCTTGCCAAGAAGGCGTACCGGCTGTGAGCCGGGCGCGTGGAATTTTAAAAGGGAGGAAGACAGTCATGTTGCATTTTTCAAAACTGATGGCAGCCACATTCGCCTTCGGCTCGCTGATGATCGGCGTTGCCGGCGCCCAGACCGTACTGCGCTCGGCCGACACCCATCCGGACGGGTATCCGACCGTCGAGGCGGTCAAATATCTCGGCGAGCTCATCAAGGAGCGCACCGCCGGCCGCTATTCGGTCGAGGTCTATCATTCGGCGCAGCTCGGCGAGGAAAAAGACACGATCGAGCAGACGCAGACCGGTGTCATCGATCTGAACCGCGTCTCGATGGGTCCGTTCAACGGCATCGTGCCGGAAACCGCGGTGCCGTCGCTGCCCTACATGTTCCGTTCGGTCGAGCACATGCGCCATGTCATGGACGGGCCGATCGGCGACGAGATCCTCAAGGCCTTCGAGACGCATGATCTGGTCGGCCTTGCCTTCTACGATTCCGGCGCCCGTTCCTTCTACAACACCAAGAAGGACATCACCTCGATCGCCGATCTGAAAGGCATGAAGTTCCGCGTCATCCAGTCCGACGTGTTCGTCGACATGGTCAACGCGCTTGGCGCAAATGCCACGCCGATGGCCTATGGCGAGGTCTATTCGGCGCTCGAAACCGGCGTCATCGACGGCGCCGAGAACAACTGGCCCAGCTTCGAATCCGCCAAGCACTACGAAGTCGCCAAGCACTATACCGTCGACCAGCACCAGATCGTGCCGGAAGTGCTGGTGATGTCGAAATCGAGCTGGGACAGACTGACGCCGGAAGACCAGGCGATCGTCAAGCAGGCGGCCAAGGATAGCGTCGTCAAGATGCGCGAATTGTGGGACGCGCAGGAGAAGAAGTCGCGAGAGATCGTCGAGAAGGCCGGCGTCAAGGTCAGCGAGATCGACAAGCAGCCGCTGATCGATGCGATGAAGCCGGTCTACGACAAGTATCTGAAGGCGCCGGAGCTCAAGGACCTCGCGACGCGCATCCAGGCGACCAAGTGATTTTCTGGCGGGGCGGCATGGCGCCGCCCCGCCAATCGCTTTTAGGGGACGGAAAGACCGGGAGGATCGGATGACTGCGGGAACGGCCAGGAGCGGAGCGCCACCGCGCTTCAGCGCGGTGCTTTCGAAGATTTGCGACGGTGCGCTCTATCTCGCGGGCATCGGGATGGTCGCCATGACCGCGCTTGTTGCCTACCAGGTGTTTTCCCGCTTCGTGCTCAACGCGTCACCGAGCTGGACCGAAGTCACCGCCATCATGCTGATGAACTGGTTCATCTTCCTGGGCGCTGCCGTCGGTGTGCGCGAGAATTACCATATGGGCTTCGACGTGCTGCTCTATATCCTGCCCAAGGGCAGCAAATGGGCGCTGCGCACCCTGTCCGACCTGATCGCGTTTGGCTTCGGCTTCGGCATGGTCTGGTACGGCTGCAAGCTGGTCGGGCTGACCTGGCACACTGTCATCCCGGCGCTCGAACTTCCCGGCGGTTTCGACTATCTGCCGCTGGTTGCCGGCGGCTTTCTGATCTGCCTGTTCTCGGCCGAACGCATCGCGCTGCGCTGGTCCGGCGCCGACATCGACAAGGATATCAATCTCGAAGAAGTGCCGGAAATGCCGGCCGTGCAGGAGGCCTAGATGGAACTCTGGATCCTGTTTGGCGTCTTCACGCTTTTGATGTTTGCCGGCACGCCGATCGCCTTTTGCCTGGGTGCGGCGTCCTTCGCCACCGTGCTTTATCTCGGCCTGCCGCCCCTGGTGGTGTTCCAGCAATTGAAGTCGGGCATGTCGGCGTTCTCGCTGATGGCGATCCCGTTCTTCATCTTTGCCGGCGACCTGATGGTGCGCGGCGGCATCGCGCAGCGCATCGTTTCCTTTGCCGGCTCGCTGGTCGGTCATGTCCGCGGTGGGCTCGGTCAGGTCAACATCATCGCCGCGACGTTGTTCGGCGGCATTTCCGGCTCGGCTGTGGCGGAAGCCGCTGCCGTCGGCGGGCTGATGATCCCGCAGATGAAAGCGCGCGGCTACGGAGCCGACTATGCCGTCAACGTCACCTCGATGGCGGCGCTGATCGCGCTGCTTCTGCCGCCGTCGCAGAACATGATCATCTATTCGATCGCCGGCGGCGGCAAGATTTCGATCGCCGACCTGTTCACCGCCGGTATCCTGCCTGGTCTGCTGTTCGCCGCTTCGCTGATGGTCACCGCCTATTTCGTCGCCCGCAGCCGCGGCTACCCGGTCGAGGCTTTTCCCGGCTTCTCGCGTGTCGGCCAGCTGGCGGTCATCGCCATCCCCGGACTTCTGCTCATCGGGATCATCTTCGGCGGCGTTCGCTCGGGCATTTTCACGGCGACGGAAAGCTCCTGCATCGCCATCATCTACGCTTTGCTGGTCACCGTCTTCGTCTACCGGTCGATGGCCTGGGGCGATTTCGTCCATGCCACAAAGGGCGCGGTGCGCACGACCTCAATGGTGCTGCTGATCATCGGCACGGCGGCCTCGTTCAGCTGGCTGATGGCCTATCTCAAAGTGCCGGTGTTGCTGATCGCAGGCATGAACGCCATCTCCACCGATCCGCTGGTGGTGCTGCTTCTGCTCAACGTCTTGATGCTGCTGCTCGGCACCTTCATGGACATGGGGCCGATGATCATCATCTGCACGCCGATCTTCCTGCCGCTGGTCACCCATTACGGCGTCGACCCCGTGCATTTCGGCGTCATCACCATCCTCAATCTCGGCATTGGCCTCAACACGCCACCGGTCGGCACGGTGCAGTTCGTCGCCTGTGCCGTCGGCAAGATTACGGTCTGGGAAGCGATGCGCTCGATCTGGCCGTTCTATGGCGCGGGCATCGTGGTTCTGGGGCTGGTGACCTATATTCCGGCGATTTCGCTCTGGTTGCCGAGCGTGTTCAAATAGGGCGTCTTCAAATAGGCGTCTTCAAACAGGGGTGCGATATGGCATCGGATAGCGCTGTTGATCTCAGGGTCGAGAGAAAACCCAAACTGTCGGAGACCGTCGTTGCGGCGATCCGCAAGCAGTTGCAGGCGGGCGAGATCCTGCCCGGCTACAAATTGCCGACCGAGAGCCAGCTGACCGAGACCTTCGGCGTCAGCCGCACCGTCATCCGCGAAGCGCTGGCCAAGCTCGCCGCCGACGGGCTGGTCGAGGCGCGCCAGGGCGCCGGCGTGTTCGTCACCGAGCACATCTCAACGATGTTCGGCGCTCTCGCCGCCGACATGGGCAGCAAGGATTCCATCGCGCTCAATGTGCTCGAAGTGCGCCTGGCCGTCGAAATCGAATCGGCCGGGCTCGCCGCCATCCGCCGCAACGCCGCGCAGGAAGCAGCGATCCAGGAAGCGTTCTTCGAATTCGAACGGCTGCTTCTCAACAGCGAGCCGACCGGCCCGGCCGATCTCGCCTTCCACCGGGCAATCGCCAGCGCCACCAACAATCCGTTCTATGTCGAGATGCTCGATGTGCTCGGACGCCGCGCCATTCCTTGCGACGTGACCTCGCCCTGGTCGACCGAACTGGTGCAATCCGACAGCTATCAGCGCGGGCTGCAACGCGAGCATCTGGTGATCCTGAATGCGATCACCTCGGGCGACGCCGAAGCTGCGCGCGAGGCGATGCGCGCTCATCTCACCGCCAGCCAGGAGCGCTACCGCGAGCGGCTGCACGCCCGCCAAGTCTTCTACGCCGACTCGGTCAAGGCGGCGGCATCCGAATAACCATTTTCAGCCGGAGCAGCAATGTCTCAAAGTCGCCCGCATACCGATTTCACCTCGCGTTTCGCCATCGACCCGGTCGCCGCGGCGTCCATGGGAACCGACGAGCTGCGTCACAATTTCCATATTGACGACCTGTTCCAGCAGGGACGCATCAGCCTGACCTACACCCACTATGACCGCATGATCGTCGGCGGCGCCGTGCCGGCTGCGGCACAACTGCCGCTGGAGGCGATCAAGCCGACGGGCACCAAGAATTTTCTCGACCGCCGCGAGTTGATCATCGTCAACATCGGCGGCGCCGGCTCGGTGACGGCGAATGGCGAGGCCCACCAGTTGCAGGCGCGCGACATGCTCTATCTCGGCATGGGCAGCACCGACGTTTCGTTCGCATCGGCCGATGAGGGCGCACTGGCCAAATTCTATCTGCTCAGCGCGCCTGCGCATCACACCCATCCCAACCGGCTGATCCGCATTGGCGATGCCAAGCGCCTCAATCTCGGCAGCAAGGAAACCTGCAACGAACGCTCCATCTTCCAGTTCATCCATGCCGATGGCGTCAAGACCTGCCAACTGCTGGTCGGTATGACCCAACTGGCGCCGGGCTCGGTGTGGAACACCATGCCTTGCCATGTGCATGACCGGCGCATGGAGGCCTATCTCTATTTCGACCTGCCGGAGACGGCGCGCGTCTTCCATTTCATGGGCGAGCCGGACGAAACCCGCCACATCGTCATGGCCAATGAGGAGGCAGTGCTGTCGCCCGGCTGGTCGATCCATTCAGGGGCAGGCACCTCGAATTATTCCTTCATCTGGGCGATGGCCGGCGACAATGTCGACTACACCGATGTCGACCCGGTGCCGCTGGGCGAACTGCGTTGAGCGGCCCTTCCTCCTTCAGCCTGGCCGGCAAGCGCGTCCTGGTCACCGGCGCAAACACCGGCATCGGCCAGGGCATCGCGGTCTCGATCGCGCGCGCCGGCGGCACCGTCATCGGTGTCGGCCGCTCGGCGATGGACGACACGGAAAGACAAGTCGCGGAAGCCGGCGGCCAGTTCGAGACTGTGCGGTGCGATCTCGCCGATCATGTTGCCGCCAAGGCCATGCTCGACCAGGTGTGGGAGAAGACCGGCCCGATCGACGGGCTGGTCAACAATGCCGGCATCATCCGCCGCGCCGATGCGGTCGATTTCTCGGAAACCGACTGGGACGACGTCGTCGACGTCAATCTGAAGACGCTGTTCTTTCTCAGCCAGGGTTTTGCCAGGCGCGTGCTGACCGACCCGAGGCGGCGCGGCAAGATCGTCAACATCGCCTCGGTGCTGAGTTTCCAGGGCGGCATCCGCGTCGCGTCCTATACCGCGTCGAAACATGGCGCGCTCGGCATAACCCGGCTGCTGGCCTGCGAATGGGCGGCAAAAGGCATCAACGTCAACGCCATTGCGCCCGGCTATATCGAAACCAACAACACCGAGGCGTTGCGCGCCGATCCCGACCGCAGTGCTGCCATCCTGGCGCGCATTCCGGCGGGACGTTGGGGCGGGCCGGAAGACATAGGCGATGCCGCCGTGTTCCTGCTGGCGCCAGCGTCCGACTATATGCATGGCGCGGTGGTTCCCGTGGACGGCGGCTGGCTGGCGCGATGAGGAGATGGTCATGATTGAAGCCAAGATTTTCGCACAGCCCGGCGAGAGCGCGTGGACGCCGACGCCGGACGGCAACAGGCGGCGCGTTCTCGTCTCCACCGATGAGCTGATGATGGTCGAGTTCGGCTTCGACAAGGGCGGCGTCGGCGCGCTGCATTCGCACCCGCATGTCCAGGCCAGCTATGTCGCCGAAGGCCGCTTCGAGGTGACCATCGACGGCCGCACCGCGACCATCGAGACCGGCGGCAGCTTCATCGTGCCGTCCAATCTGGTGCACGGCGTCAAGGCGCTGGAGGCCGGGCGCCTGGTCGACAGCTTTACCCCGCACCGCGCCGATTTCCTGGCCTGACCTTTTTCGGCAATTCCAGAAACAGGAAACCCGCGCCTCCTGGGGAGGCGCGGGCTGTTGCCTGTGCGCTCGTGGCGCAGCGGTACTCGAAACATCGCCGCAGGGTTGGACGGTGCCGCAACATGGTGAAGATAGGTTTAACGATGCCAATCAGGTCGATCGCCGGTGGGGTGTTGCTGCTGCTTGTTGTGGTCACGCAGGGGCTGCGCTAATCGTTCTGTCCACGCCGCTGCTTCGGGCGGCCGATCGAAACATCAGTGATGCAGATATTGACGACAAGCGTGCCGACGCACGATCCCAAACGGCGCGTCCTCAAGGACGTGTTCGGCTTCGACGATTTCCGTCCCGGACAGGCCGCGGTGATGGAGGCGCTGCTTGGCGGCCGCCATGTGCTGGCCGTCATGCCGACGGGTGCCGGCAAATCGCTGTGCTACCAGGTTCCGGCGCTGGTCAAGGGTGGGCTGACCATTGTCGTTTCGCCGCTAGTGGCGCTGATGCAGGATCAGGTCGCGGCACTGCGCCTCGCCGGCGTCGCCGCCGATACGATCAATTCCTCGATCGACCGTGATGCCAATGTCGCGGCATGGCGCCGCGTCGCGTCGGGCCAGACGCGGCTGCTCTACCTCGCGCCGGAACGGCTGATGACCGAGCGGATGCTGGATGCGCTTGCCAGGCTCGATGTCAGCCTGATCGCCATCGACGAGGCGCATTGCATTTCGCAGTGGGGGCCGGCGTTCCGGCGCGAATATGAAGACCTGTCGCAGCTGCGTGGCATCTTTCCCGACGTACCGATCATTGCGGTGACGGCGACGGCGGACGAGACGACGCGGGCAGACATCGAGAGACGGCTGTTTGGCGGGCGTGTCGAAACGCAGGTGCTTGGCTTCGACCGGCCCAACATCAAGCTTGCCATCGAGCCCAAGCAGGACAGCAAGCGGCAGTTGCTCAACTTCATCGAGCGCCATCAGGGGCGCAGCGGCATCGTCTACTGCCTGTCGCGCAAGAAGACCGAAGAGATGGCGGCATTCCTCGAAAAGAACGGCGTCCCCGCGCTCGCCTATCACGCCGGCATGAGCAAGGAGGCGCGTGATGCCAACCAGAACGCCTTCATGACGCTGTCGGGCGTCGTCATGGTGGCGACCATCGCCTTCGGCATGGGGATCGACAAGCCTGATGTCGCGTATGTCTTCCACACCGACCTGCCGGGCAGCCTCGAGGCCTATTACCAGGAAATCGGCCGCGCCGGTCGCGACGGCCGGGCGGCGGAGGCGCATATGCTTTACGGCCTTGGCGACATCCGCATGCGCCGCATGTTCATCGACGACGAGGACGCCGCTGTCGAACACAAGCGCCGCTCGCATGGCCGGCTCGATACGCTGATCGGCTATTGCGAGACGGCCGAGTGCCGCCGCCAGGTGCTGCTCGGTTATTTCGGTGAAGAGGCGGTCCCTTGCGGCAATTGCGACAATTGCCTGGAACAGGCGCCGCGCGCCGACGGCACCTCCGAGGCGCGCCTCATCCTGGCGGCGGTGGCGCAGAGCGGCGAGCGCTTCGGCGCCGGCCATGTCATCGACATCCTGATCGGCCACGAGACTGAAAAGATCGCGGCAAGGGGGCATCACAGGCTGGCAGCCTTCGGCAATGGCGCCGCGCACAAGAAGGATTTTTGGCAATCTATGATTCGCCAGCTGGTCGCGAACGGTTTCCTGATGCCGGACCCGGCCGGCCATGGCGGGTTGGCCATCGCGGACAAGGGCCACGCACTCGGCCGGGGCGAGGTGCCGTTCCAGTATCGGGTCGAGATGCGCACGCGCGCCGCGCGCCGCGCGGCTCGTGCCGGGCAGAGCCCCCAGAGCGAAAATGTAGATGCGTCGCTGCTCGCGACGCTGAAGACGCTGCGGCTGCGTCTGGCCAAGGAACGCCAGGTGCCGGCCTATGTGGTGTTTTCGGATCGTACACTGATCGACATGGCCGAGCGTCGTCCGCAAGACCTCGACGATTTTGCCGGGGTCAACGGCGTAGGTGCGGCCAAGCTCAAGGAGTTCGGCGCGATTTTTGTCAGCGCCATTGCCGCGCACCTTTCCGAGACGCCAGGCTGAAAGGGGTTTTGCTGGACCAAAGCCCGATCCGGCATCAGTACGCCTTCAACTTGCCCGCCCGCTTATCCTTTCATTTTGGCGCTACCCTGCCGTAGGGGAATGGCCTTCCAAATTGTATGGAACCGTGACGACAACACACATTCCTGAATCTATGCGGTCGATTCTTCGGATGTAGCCGTGACTATGGAAACCCGCTGTTGCGCGCGGATGGCGGTTTTCTCGGCCTTGGAGACGCTACGTCGGCAGCCGCTATCCCTGACCCGAATGGTATGATTCAGACCATCTTTGTTGTTGAAAACCCGCTTTCGACGGGAGTATAAAACTCGAGGTTACCATTGCTTTTCGTATAGAGGCTGTGGTGGAAACGTGGGTCCAATCCGCAAAGCATTGCCTTGCGTGGAAGTGGTCGAAGCCGGCGGCGAATGGTCCGTTCCTGTGGCCAAGGAAGACCAGGAAATTACCCGATCATTCGTGATTGAACCGTTTGCGCTGTCCTATGCTGAGGGCCAGCGGATACGCCTGCTTCTCGACAAGTTCGTTCGTCTGTAGAGAGGCTAAGCCCGATGAAAGACCGGTGGGAACCTGACCACCAGTTCATTGAAAGCGCCCGCCGTAGCCAGCTCCGAGCGGAGAGCCAACTGGACTCCCTGCAATCGACCATCGCCGAAACGCGACGCGTCCTAGAGGCTTCACGGAAGCTCTTGGAAAAGATTGCCGAGCGGGAACACCATACCCAGCCATAGGGAATGGCCGGTGCAGGTTGGGCATGCTTGTGGGGCTTCACCGCACCGGCCACTGCGGGAAGATATGAGGCCCCCCGCGCCGCCTAAGATATAGGCATATTAGCAATCGCGCAATTAACCCTATTGCGCTACCCAGCCGTAGAGGCAAGGAAATCGGAGAAGTTGGTGCCGGTTAACCGCCAGCACGCGAGCAAGTCATTCTGAAAGCATGAAAAACGCGATTTTGCTCGTGCCAATTGAGCGTCTGAAATCTAGTTCCTGCTGCCGATTATCCCTAAGTTACTGGAATACTTATATTCCCGAAGGGTTGCGAATCAGTCGATTGTCAAGCGCATGCCATGGAGCAAGCAAGGGATCGATCTGAGCAGAAGGGCCGCAGCGGTCGAAGCGCGCTGGGAAATCCGAGCGGCTTCGGCAATTGTCCGCTCTGGCTCGCCCGCTACAACTCGACTCGCGCAGTGTGGACGGAATCACCGGCCATGTGGACGAGAACCATCTGGCGATGTCGTTCACCGAGTTTCGTTCGCGCTTCAGCCTTTAAGGGCAAGGTGATCAAGGCGATCGGATCGCCGCCTCAGGCGGCTTCGCGTTCGGCCTGCGCAGTCAGGTCCGGCTCCCGGCGGCTGTACTGCCGCGGCGAACAGCCCATGACGCGCTTGAATGCCGTGCTGAAGGCGCTTTCGGATTCGTAGCCGAGCGCCAGCGCGATGACGGAAACCGGATCGCCGGAATGCATCAGCCTGTCGCCGGCCAGCATCATGCGCCAGCGCGTCAGATAATCCAGGGGTGAGGCCCCGACCGTCTGCTTGAATCTGAGCGCAAAAGTCGATCGCGACATGCCCGCGCGCTCCGCCAGTTGCTGCAATGTCCAGCCATGCGCCGGGTCCTCGTGCATGGCGCCGATCGCCGCGCCGATCTGCCTGTCGGTAAGTGCGAACAGCCAGCCGACATTGCCTTGCGCGGTCATATGCAGGCGCAAGGCCTCGATCAGGATCATGTGGGCGAGGTGCTCGACGATGAGAAAGCCGCCGGGACGCCGCTGGCGCAATTCCTGCATCATCCGCTCCACCGGCCAGCGAAGCGCCGAATGGTCGCTCTCGCCGCGGATGTGGACGATGGGCGGCAGCATCCGCAAGAGGATGCCGGCATGGTCGCCGGACAGCGTGAAGCGACTGCTGACCAGGAGGAAATCGCCGCCGCCATTATGGACGGTGATGCCGCCGGTCCGCGCCGGTGAAAAGATCGTTCGCGCATCGACCGTCGGCAGGCCGAGATCGCTGGCAATGCGGAAAGGCCGGCCGCGCGGCAACAGGAAGCAGTCGCCCACGTCCAGCCGCACCGCGTCAGGGACGCCCTCGAGCGACAGCCAGCATCGGCCGGACACCACGGCGCCGCATTTGATAGCGGCCTGCTGGTCGGGAAACTGGATCGCCCAGTCGCCACCGGCTTCCAGGCCGGCGGACAGGTAATTGCGCGGCTTCAGTAGCGACAGCACGTCTGACAGCGGATCCATGAGCGTTCTCGGACGATTGCGAAGATATCTCGGATTTTACAGTATAGATCGTATGATCTCAACCTTCTATCTCCTTCGGCAACGGGCTGCTTGTACGGCCTTCGACAAAAACCAAGGAGAAATGATCATGCGTGTGTTCGTTACCGGCGCCACCGGTTTTGTCGGTTTGGCGGTTGTGCGGGAATTGCTCGGGGCGGGCAATCAGGTGCTTGGCCTCGCACGGTCGGAAGCAGGTGCGAAGTCGATCGTGGCAGCGGGTGCCGAGGTGCATCGCGGCGATATCGAGGATCTCGACAGCCTGCGCAGCGGCGCTGCCCGAGCGGATGGCGTCATCCACACGGCCTTCAACCACGACTTTTCGAGATTCGCCGCCAGTTGCGCAGCGGACCAGCGCGCCATCGAAACGCTCGGCGCGGCGCTCGAGGGTTCCGAGCGGCCGCTGCTTGTCACCTCCGGACTCGCCCGTTTTGCGCAGGGAAGGCCGGCAACCGAAGACGACAAACCTGCGCCTCCATCGGCCTCCATGCCGCGCGCTTCGGAAGCAACGGCCGTGGCGCTCGCAGCGCGCGGGGTGCGCGCATCGACGGTGCGGCTGGCGCCGACCGTCCATGGCGAGGGCGATCACGGTTTCGTGCCGATGCTGATTGCCATTGCGCGTGAAAAGGGCGTCTCGGCCTATGTCGGCGACGGCGCAAATCGCTGGGCGGCGGTGCACCGGTTCGACGCCGCCACCCTGTACAGGCTGGCACTGGAGAAGGGGGCGGGCGGCGTCAGCTATCATGCGGTTGCCGAACAGGGCGTGGCGAGCAAAGAGATCGCCGAGATCATCGGCCGCCGGCTCGGCCTGCCGGTCGTTTCCATAGGCCCCGAGGACGCGGCTGCGCATTTCGGCTTTCTCGGGCATTTCATCGGCAGGGACTTGTCGGCGTCAAGTGAGCAGACCCGCACTGCGCTGGGATGGCAGCCGACCGGGCCGGGGCTCATCGCCGATCTCGATCGTGCCCGCTATTTCGAGGCCTGATCAGGCCGGCCAGTCGCGTTGCATTGCACGACCGACAGCCTGGCGATCAGCGGCAGTGCCAGCAACACGGCCAGACGCAGCCCGCCGAGCGGGCAGCACCGTCGTGCTGCTGGAACCGCCGCCACATCTGTATGGCGGCAAGCAGAACGAACACGGCGTAGGCCGCCCGCAGCCCCGGACGACCTGCTCGCCCGTCGCCGGAAAGCCGGCGAAGGCATGGCCTCGTCATGGCAGACCTACCTTGTTACGGGGATGCGCGCGCGATTCCCGCGCCTATTTAGAGATCGCCCTTCCTCACCTTGCCGTAAACGATATTCCGGTTCGAGCCATAGTAGACTTTCGCGTCGAAAGGACTCCCGCCGAGCGCGGCATTGATGATGTCCCACATATCGTCGGCCGAACGTAGGATGAGCGGCCAATCCATGAAAGTCTCCATGTAACCATCCGTCGTTATCTCGTCGCTGAAATTGGCAAACAGGAATTCGCCACCGGGCTTGACGAGTTCCATGGCTCTTTGAAGCAGGCGGACGCCGATGGCACGGGGCAAGTAATCGTAAAGCCCCGATGCGTAGACGAGATCGAATGTGCCAAGGGCGTAGGCGCGGCGCAGGATGCCGCGTACGGAACCCTGGACTGCCTCGACTGCCGTGCCGGCAAAGTCGTGGTTCACCGTGGCTACGCTGACGGGGTCCTGATCCAGGCCGATCCAACGTTGCAGTTTATGCCTGGCCAACGCGTCGGAGCGTTCGGCTTCCCTGAGGTGGCCGCATGCAATCGCCAGCACCTCAGCCTTTTCCACACTGCTGGCTGTCTCGTCCACGGTCCTGGCCAGAATATCCCGCCGCTCGCGCCCCGCCACCGAACTGGCAGCTTCACTGGTGTACGCATAGATTTGCCGACCAAGTAAGGTCGACGAGGCCACGATCTCGTCGGCGATCGGATGCTTGTAGTAAATATCCAGCAGGCCTGCATCGCCCGAATACCCGCGCGGTTTTTCGACCGACCACCGCGTGAACGGGTCCTGGAGCAAATATTCCGCAACCCGATGCTGCTGAGCCAAAGGAACGAGTTTCTGCCAAACCGCGGGAGCAACCTGCCGGCGGAGCTTGTGGAGTCGCCCCGCCAAACGATGGACGACGGGGGCGGCCGGTTTGTGTCGCGCAAAGGCTTGATGAGCAAGGTCCAGTATCAGGGCGAGCTGGGCCGTGCTGTCCCTCAACTCGTCGGAGTCAGCTGCCTCTTCGGAGGTCGCAACATGTTTCTTCATCAGCCTGGTGGTGACCAGGCTGTATTGGTCGAGCTGCAGTTTTGGCTTGATAGGCATGCCGTTTACTCTCCGGTTACCGCCCCGGTCCCCGGCCAGCAGCATAGGTGCGCCGCCAACCAATGCTAATAATTTTAATAAAATTTTAATAAAATTTTAGTCGATGGAGCGGCCATCAATCCTGCAAACTGGCTAAATCCGAACCACCCGTTTACCCTCGGTTAGCGACATCTGACTTTTCCTGCGGACAGGGGCGTCTTCATTCCCCGACCGCAGGCGACGTCGGCTGTTGCATTCGCTACTGCAGATCGCGGAGGAGCGTTGCGATGCAACTGAGCGAGGACGTTGCCCACAAGGTGGCGGCAGCGATTGGACGTCCGCGGTGGCATTCCGCCGATCCGGAACTGCTGGCACTGTTCCTGCAGAAGGATGCCGATGAGAATCGCAGCCTTGTGCGATGGGGTATTGCGGCTGCTGTATTCAGCTATGTGGCCTATGGCCTTTTCGATTGGTTTCTTTTTCCGGATATCGCCGGCCGGCTTGTTTTGACGCGCGTTACGCTAGGGATCACTTCCCTGGCGCTTGTCGAATTTGTCGCCCGACGGGGCTTTGCCCTTGCCACCTTGCACCTTGTAGCAGCGCTGGCGATTGTATCCGGTGCCCTTGGGTGGCTCGTCTCCGCTGTTGGAACAGAGCATCAGGATGCCCTCTCCCATTTCATGGTTTTTGGCACCGTGTTCATCCTGGGTGCGAATCTGTTCTTCAACTTCCGTTTTTGGCTTTCAGCCCTTGCCTCCGCGACGGTCGCCGCAAGCTTTGTGTACGCCGCGATGTTCTCCCTTCAGGCCGACATCGCCGGTCGGGTCGTGTTGTCGGCCTATTTCGTGAACTGCCTCGTCTTGTCGCTTTATCTTTCCTGGCGGCTGAGCCTGGAGCGGTACCAGACCTTCCTGCACGCGCTTCGGGCGCAGTTCCAGGAGCAGGCTGCTATCAAGAAGGGGCAGAAGCTAACCGAAATCGCCGACACCGATCCGCTCACGGGAATGAAGAACCGCAGGGCGATCATTCGAGAATTCTCGGAGCTGCGCGAAGACTGGGCCGCGGACGACGACGAGATAGGGCTCATTCTGATCGACGTCGACTACTTCAAAAGGTTCAATGACGGACTTGGTCATCAGGCCGGCGACGATTGCCTGATCAAACTCGCCCATGTCCTCTCCGAGATGGCGGCTGCCAACAACGCCATCGCGGCCCGCTATGGCGGAGAAGAATTCGTCATTCTCTGCAAGGTCACCGGGCGGGCTCACCTTCATGAGATAACGAAGAAATTCTGTCGCGCTGTAGAGGATTTGGATATCTACCACCCTGATCGGGGCGACAAGCTCAACATCGTAACGATCAGTGCCGGGGCGTCGTTGACGCGCGCCGATCAGAGCATAGAGCTTAGAATCCTGCTGCAGGAAGCTGACCGCGCGCTCTACGCGTCCAAGTTTGCCGGTCGGGCTACGTTCACGATTTACGACCCGCATGCCACCAGCCAGGATCGCTCCGGCGAAAATCTTTCAGAACTGCTGAAGGTGGCAGTTTCCAACCAGCTCGTTTCTGTCGCTTACCAGCCAATTCGCGAGCTGGCGTCGGGACGCGTGCTGGGCCACGAGAGTCTGATGCGGGTATGCGACTTCGACGGCACCATGATCAGTCCGTCCGTATTCATACCCGTTGCCGAGCAGACCGGAGCGATCGTGGAACTGGGTACGTGGCTGATCGATCGAGCCTGCGGTGATATGGCGGAATACGGATTGGGCTCGGTCGTGACGGTGAACGTATCCGTTCTTCAGCTCAAGGCTCCCAACTTTTCACTCCGGATCACCGAAATCCTTGGCAGGCACGGCCTTGCGCCACAGAAACTGGCCATCGAAATCACCGAAGGCAGTGACATCTTTCTGGAGGCGCAAGCGGTCAGAAACGTGGAGCGGTTGCGAAAACTTGGCGTTCAGATCTGGCTGGACGATTTCGGAACGGGATTTGCCGGCCTTACATGGCTGCGCCGGTTCAAATTCGACGTGGTAAAGATCGATCGCAGCTTCCTCCACGATTGCCAGACCTCTCGCGGCTTGAGCCTGTTGCGGGACATGGTCGGACTGCTTCGCAATCTCGGCCATGTCGTGCTCGCCGAGGGCGTCGAAACCGAAGAGCAGTACATATTGCTGCAGCGCCTGGGGGTAAATTTGATGCAGGGCTTCCTCACCGGGCATCCAGTCCCGATCGAAGAGGTAAACCAAATGAGGCAAGGCCTCGTTGCCTAGCGGCAGCCCCTTCGCTGAAGCTTCGGAGGGCATCCTGCTTCGTTCCGGTCCCCCTACGCTACTTCGTAGCTTCGGGCGACACTCCTACGCCCAGATGCGGTTCCGGGTGGCCTGCCACCCGAAGCCCGCAGGGCGTAGGGTGGCGGAGAGGGAGGGATTCGAACCCCCGATGGGCTTGCACCCATGCCGCATTTCGAGTGCGGTGCATTCGACCACTCTGCCACCTCTCCGCGGTCATGGTCGGCCGTTGCCGGCGCGGCGCACTAGATAACGGCTGGGCGGGCAGGTTACAAGGCCAAATCCGCGGGGGAATTCAGCTTCCTGTGCGGGCTCTGTCTGGAGGGCTGCGTTGCGGCCACGTCGGCAGATGGGGCCAACCGGTCCTCGACTGGAGAGATCGGGGGCGGCAAGGAGGCGGCGTGGCCAAGGATTCCGCCCGTTTGCCTTGACTCGTACCGAACCTTCGGTTAGGGGAAGCGCGCAATCGGCGTGGAGGGTTCTTCCACGCCGCTTGTTTTTCGAACCCGCAGACTGACAAAAAGACGGCCGAACCGCGTGACGCGGCTCATCGAGGCCGACCGAACAGCGAAAGGCAAAAAATGTTCGCAGTCATTAAAACGGGCGGTAAGCAGTATCGCGTTGCCGCCAACGATCTCCTGAAGATCGAGAAGCTCGAAGCCAATGTCGGCGATATCGTCGAAATCGGCAGCGTCCTCGCCCATGGCGAAGGCGAAAATGTCACCTTCGGCGCCCCGTTCGTCGATGGCGCTCTGGTCACGGCGGAAGTCGTCGAGCAGGGCAAGAACCGCACCGTCATCGCTTTCAAGAAGCGCCGCCGGCAGAATTCGCGCCGCAAGATCGGCCATCGCCAGCTTCTGACCACCGTGCGGATCGCCGAGATCCTGCTGGGTGGCGCCAAGCCTTCCAAGAAGGCCGCAGCCAAGGTGGAAGTCAAGGCTGACGTAGCGCCCGAGGCGAAGGCCGAGGCCGCGCCGAAGGAAGCCAAGGCGAAGAAGGAAGCCAAAGCCGAGGCTGCTCCGAAGGATGAAGCCAAGACGGAGACCGCCGTCGCCGCGCCGCTGTTCAAGGCGCCGAAGGGCGAGCCGGACGATTTGGCCGTGATCAAGGGCATCGGCCCGGTTGCCGCCGGCCAGCTGCACGAGCAGGGCATCACCACCTTCGCCCAGCTTGCCAAGCTGTCGGACAAGGACGTGGCCAAGATCGACGCGCACATGCCCTTCAGCACCGACCAGATCAACGACTGGCGCGAGCAGGCCAAGGAACTGGCGAAGAAGTAAAACGAACCGGCGACAAGGTCGCCGGATCGGACTTGAAACGGAACGCGAACGCGTTCATAAGACCATTCAAGCGCCCCAGGGCGCATCGGAGTTAGTTAGATGGCACACAAGAAAGCTGGCGGCTCGTCGCGCAACGGTCGCGACTCGCATTCCAAGCGTCTGGGCGTGAAGAAGTTCGGCGGCGAAGCCGTCATCCCGGGCAACATCATCATCCGTCAACGCGGCACCACCTGGCATCCCGGCGTCAATGTCGGCATGGGCACGGACCACACCCTTTTTGCGCTCGAGACCGGCGCAGTCACCTTCAACAAAAAAGCCAACGGCCGAACCTACGTATCGGTCAACCCGATTACCAAAGCCGCGGAGTAGCCGGTTCCGCACTATAAAACCGGCGCCCATCTCGGGAACCGGTGTCTGGCCAAACCAGTGAATGGAGCCAGGAAAAGGATCAGGGGAGATGGGTTTTCCATCTCCCCTTTTTTCTTGCCTGGAGGACGTCGAATGGTTGCCGAAGCGGAAGACACCGAAGACGAAAGTTACGCGATAGATTGCCCGGTGCTGGCCACGGAGCGGCTGGTGATGCGCGCTCCCTGCGAAGCCGATATCGGGCAACTGGTCGAGCTTGCCGACAACCGTCATGTCGCCGAGATGCTGGCCCGCATGCCGCACCCCTATGGCGAGGCCGAGGCACGCGCCTTCCTGGCCATGACCCGGTCGCGCCGGGCCGGCATCGCCTACGCCCTGACGCTCGCCGGCACCGACATTTTCGTCGGCTGCGCCGGCCTCAACATGACCGATCGCGGGCTGGAACTCGGCTACTGGATCGGCGAGCCCTATTGGAAGCGCGGCTATGCGACGGAGGCCGCGCACGCGTTGGTCGACCTCGCCTTCCAACGGACGTCGATCCAGGTGCTGCAGGCTTCGACGCGGGTGATCAATCCGGCCTCGCGCCGGGTCATCCACAAATGCGGCTTCCAGTATGCCGGCCAGGGCATGCTGAACTCGATCGTCGCCGGCCAGGTGCCGGTCGAGCGGTACCGGCTGGACAGAAAGACCTGGATCAGCCTGCGCAACTGGGTCCACTTCTGATGGTTTGTTCCGATCAAGCCGATGGCCGATTATAGCAACGATATCGAAGCAGTCACGATTGCGCCGATGACGCCGCGCGATGTCGAGAGTTTTCACCAGGCGCTCGACATCGTTGCGCGTGAGCGGAAGTACCCGTCTTTCCTGGAAGCGCCGCCGCTCGATCAAACCCGAACATTCATAGTGGACCGCATCGGGAGAGGCGACCCAGGGTTCGTGGCGGTTGTTCGTGGCGAGGTTGTCGGTTGGTGCGATATCTCACGGCATGACCGGCAGATACATGCTCATCGCGGCACCCTTGGAATGGGAATTGTGCCGGACTATCGAGGACGTGGTCTGGGACTGCGGCTTATCAATGCCGCCTTGACGGAAGCACGCAACATCGGCTTCGTCCGCATCGAGCTTTCCGTGCATTCCGACAATGCCCGCGCCATCTCCCTCTACTACAAGGTCGGGTTTGTCACCGAGGGTGTGCAGCGTGACGCGGTCAAGATCGACGGCCGATACGTCGATGCGATCATGATGGCGATCGTCGACCGCAAGAACGCCGGCAGATGAACAATCGCCGGTCAGCCCATCTCGACCCAAATCGGGAGATGGTCCGAGCCGACCGCTTCACGGTCGACCCACAGGCGCTTCAGCGATCCGGCGAGCGAGGCCGAGGTGAAGATGTAGTCGATGCGTTTGTGGCGGCTTGTGTCTTCGGGTCGCGTGGGATCGACCCAGGTGACGACGTCTGGTGTGTTCAGGCGCTGGGCGACGTCGACGGCGAGATCGGCGGTCAGCGGCATGCCGAATTCATGGTCCGGGCGGCCGACGAGTTCGACATATTCGGGCGAGCCGGGCAGCATGTTGAAGTCGCCCATGACTATGAAGGCTTCGGGATAGGGCAGGTCCGGCAGGCCGATCTCGGGAATGCCGGAGAGACCGCCGCCCTCGAAGGCATAGTTCAACAGGCGCTGGCGCAGGAACCTGATCTGGCTGGCGCGCTCAACCGGACTGCGATGGTCAAGATGCGTGGAATAGAAGCGGATGAAGCCGAGCGGGGTCTCGACCAGCGCCTCGAGTGCGCCGCGCTGGAAGTTCATCGCCTCAAGGCTGCGGCTGCGCGGCAAAAGCAGATTGCGCGACAGATGGATCGGCGTCTTCGACAGCACCATGTTGCCGAGCTGGAAAGTGGTGGTGATGGCGCGGCCGGCCTCCAGGCGCGAGCCGACATTGACCTCGAAATTGCTGCCGTAGGCGGCAAAATATTCGGGCAGCGCCTCGCCGATCTCGGCGACCATGTCGCGGTTGCCGTTCCTCGGATTGTTGCGGGTCACTTCCTGCAGCGCGATCACGTCGGCGCCGCGAACCGCCTCGGTGATGCGGCCGAGATCGTAGCGGCCATCCAGACCGATACCGTACTGGATGTTGTAGCTCACAACCTTCATTCCCGCGCCCCTCAAGCTCCGTCCGCGAACACTGCTACCGCGTCCCCGACAAAAGGGCATCCGGCGCTTTAGTCGCAAAACGGCCTCGCCCTTGGCCGCGCCTTGGTTTAGAGCAAGGCGCAAGATCTAGAGCAAAGCCGCAAGGCCAACAGAAACTGCGTAGTCCAATGAAATTTCTCGATCAAGCCAAGGTTTATATCCGCTCCGGCGACGGTGGCGCCGGCTCTGTGTCGTTCCGGCGCGAAAAATTCATCGAGTTCGGCGGCCCGGATGGCGGCGACGGCGGCCGCGGCGGCGATGTCTGGCTGGAAGCGGTCAACGGTCTCAACACGCTGATCGACTATCGCTATCAGCAGCATTTCAAGGCCAAGACTGGTGTCCACGGGATGGGCCGCAACATGACCGGCGCCAAGGGCGCCGATGTGACGCTCAAGGTGCCGGCCGGAACCCAGGTGTTTGCCGAGGACAATGAGACGCTGATCTGCGACCTGACCGTGGTCGGCCAGCGCTTCCTGCTGGCCAAGGGCGGCAATGGCGGTTTCGGCAACCAGCATTTCAAGACCTCGACCAACCAGGCGCCTCGCCGCGCCAATCCCGGCCAGCCCGGCGAAGAGATGAATGTCTGGCTGCGGCTGAAGCTGATTGCCGACGCCGGCCTGGTCGGGCTGCCCAATGCAGGCAAGTCGACTTTTCTGGCAACCGTCACCGCGGCCAAGCCGAAGATCGCAGACTACCCCTTCACCACGCTGCATCCCGGCCTCGGCGTTGCCCGCATCGATGCGCGCGAATTCGTCATCGCCGACATTCCGGGCCTCATCGAGGGCGCGCATGAGGGTGTCGGCATCGGCGACCGCTTCCTCGGCCATGTCGAGCGCACGCGTGTACTTCTGCACCTGGTCTCGGCGCAGGAGGAAAACCCGGGCAAAGCCTACAAGACCGTGCGCGCCGAGCTCGACGCCTATGGCAATGGGCTGATCGAGAAGGTCGAAATCGTCGCGCTCAGCCAGGTGGATATCCTCGACGCCGATGAGCGCAAGAAGAAGGTTGCGTCCCTCAAACGCGCTGCCGGCCGCGCGCCGATGCTGCTGTCGGCGGCCACCGGCGAGGGCGTCGAAGCGGTGCTGCGCGCGCTGATGGCAGTTGTCGGCGAAGCGCGCGACAGGGCTGCCGCTCCCGTCGAGACCCGCTGGGACCGATAGCGATGACGGCGCAGTCGCTGACAAAATACCGGCGCATCACGGTCAAGATCGGTTCGGCCTTGCTGGTCGACCGCACCAGCGGCCTGAAGCGCGACTGGCTGGCTTCGCTTGCCGAGGATATTGCGGTGCTGGCCAATGGCGGCGCCGAGATCCTGGTCGTGTCGTCCGGCGCCATTGCGCTCGGCCGCACCATTCTCGGTCTCGGAAAACGGGCGCTGAAGCTCGAGGAGAGCCAGGCGGCGGCCGCCGTCGGGCAAATTGCGCTCGCCGGCGCATGGTCGGATGCGCTGGGCAAGGGTGCGCTGAAATCGGGCCAGATCCTGCTGACGCTCGGCGACACCGAGGAGCGCCGACGCTATCTGAATGCCCGCGCGACGATCTCGACGCTGCTCAAGATGAAGGCGGTGCCGGTCATCAATGAGAACGACACGGTAGCGACCTCCGAAATCCGCTATGGCGACAATGACCGGCTGGCGGCACGCGTGGCGACGATGATGGGCGCCGACCTGCTGGTGCTGCTCTCCGACATTGACGGGCTCTATACGGCGCCGCCGGCGCGCGATCCCGATGCAAAATTCATTCCGGTGGTCGACCGCATCACGCCCGATATCGAGGCGATGGCGGGGGCGGCCGCTTCCGAACTGTCGCGCGGCGGCATGCGCACCAAGCTCGACGCCGGCAAGATCGCCACCGCCGCCGGCACCGCCATGATCATCACCTCGGGCACCAGGCTGTCGCCACTGATGGCGATCGAGCGTGGCGAGCGCGCCACCTTCTTCAGGCCGAGCGCCAATCCGGTGAAAGGCTACAAGAGCTGGATCGCCGGCCAGCTCGAACCGGCCGGGCGGCTCACCGTCGACGCCGGCGCCATCGGTGCGCTGCTGTCCGGCAAATCGCTGCTGCCGGCGGGCGTCAGGCTGGTCAGCGGCAATTTCTCGCGCGGCGACACGGTGGCGATCCTGTCGCCCGGAGGGCGCGAGATCGCGCGCGGGCTGGTTGCCTATGATGCCGCCGATGCCGTAAGGATCGCAGGCCTGAAGTCCGCCGAGATCGAAACCGTGCTCGGCTACGAGGCGCGCTCGGCGATGATTCACCGCGACGATCTGGTGGTGAGCGGCGCGGCCGAGTGAGGCGCGGCCCTGCGATTGACGGCGCGCTACTTGTCAGGTTCACGCGGCCATTTGGGCGGGTTGCGGTACCTCTCCTGAACGTCCCGTTGAATTTTCAGAAGCTTGCTGCAACCTCCCAACTGTCCTTCAATGATAGCCTTGGCACGTTTATCCATTTCGGCTTGGGGGAGGTCCGTCCCGTCTGCGATGAGGTCGTGCATGACTGAGTCGGCTATCATTGCGTCTGTCGCTTTTTCCTCCTCCATCTTTTTCTTGAATTCTGCTTCAAGCCTCACACGCGGCCCACATCCATGTCCCTCCTCAACTACGACGTAGATTTGGGAAAACGGCTTCGGTAGCGCGCCGCAATAGCGCTCAGCGAGTACGAGGGACATCATCGAACCTACCATGGTCATGGCCAGGCCATCGGGGCTCTCGCCGAGTTCGATCTTGTCATCGCAGTAATCGGCTGCGCGAAGGCCGGTGGGCGCCAGCATCGTGGCCAAAGCAAACAAGACTGCGGCGCTCTTCATTCTGCTCTCCCGAATTTGCGGCCATTGCCGCGAAGGCCGGCCGCGTGTAAATCCACCAGGCTTCACCGGAGCGGTCAGATGTTGAACAAACACCAAGGCGAAGATGTAGCCAGTTTGATGGCACGGATAGGCCGCAATGCGCGCGCCGCCGCCCGACCGCTGGCTATCGCCACGACCAACGCCAAGAATGCCGCACTCGTCGCCATGGCCGACGCGATCATTTCGCGTGAGCAGGACATTCTCGACGCCAACGCCATCGATGTCTCGAATGGCCACGAATCGGGATTGTCCGGCTCGTTCATGGACCGGCTGAAGCTCGATCCGGCGCGCACCCGTGCCATGGCGGATGGCATCCGTGAAATCGCCGAGCTCAGGGACCCGGTCGGCGATGTGATCGCGGCCTGGGATCGCCCCAACGGCCTGCAGATCGAGCGCGTGCGCACGCCGCTCGGCGTTGTCGGCGTCATTTATGAAAGCCGGCCGAATGTGACGGCGGATGCCGGCGCACTCTGCCTCAAGGCCGGCAATCCGGTGATCCTGCGCGGCGGCTCGGACTCGCTCAATTCGTCCGCCGCCATCCATGCCTGCCTGGTCGAGGGGTTGAAGGCCGCCGGCCTGCCCGAAGACGCCATCCAGTTGGTGCCGACCACTGACCGCGCCGCCGTCGGTGAGATGCTGAAAGGGCTTTCCGGCAATCTCGACGTCATCATTCCGCGGGGCGGCAAGAGCCTGGTCGGGCGCGTCCAGAGCGAGGCGCGGGTGCCGGTCTTTGCCCATCTTGAAGGCATCTGCCATCTCTACATCGACCGCTCGGCCGATCTCGACATGGCGGTCAGGATCGCCGTCAACGCCAAGATGCGGCGCACCGGTGTCTGTGGCGCTGCAGAGACTTTGCTGGTCGACCGCGCGGTGGCCTCCACGCATCTGGTGCCGATCCTCGGCGCGCTACGCGCCGCCGGCTGCGAGATCCATGCCGATCAGGAAGTGATGAAGCTGTTCTTCGACGCCAAGCCGGCGACCGATGCCGACTGGGTGACCGAATATCTCGAGGCCATCATCGCGGTAAAGCTGGTAGACGGAATTGCCGGTGCCATCGACCATATCGAGACGTTCTCCTCACACCACACCGAGGCGATCATCGCCGAGGATACCAAAGCGGTCGAGCGGTTCTTCAACGAGATCGACTCGGCGATCCTTTTGCACAATGCCTCGACGCAGTTCGCAGATGGCGGCGAATTCGGCATGGGAGCCGAGATCGGCATCGCCACCGGCAAGATGCATGCGCGCGGTCCGGTCGGCGTCGAACAGCTGACCTCGTTCAAATACCGCGTGCGCGGGTCGGGACAGGTGAGGCCTTGAATCATTCGCGTCAGGGCTTGAGGCATTGAGCCCAGACACCCCCCTCTGTCCTGCCGGACATCTCCCCCGCAAGGGGGGAGATCAGCTTTTTCTTCCGCTTTCGCCAATCACTAACGTTGCAAGAAAATTGCCTTTGCCGAAGCTGCTGATCTCCCCCCTTGCGGGGGAGATGCCCGGTAGGGCAGAGGGGGGTGCCTAGCACCATGCTGTCGTCCCTTCAGCCCGCCATCCCCTCGCACTACCTCCGCATGCCGCATGCCGAGAAAGGCCTCGCCGTCGGCCTGTTCGGCGGATCGTTCAACCCGCCGCATGCCGGCCATGCGCTGGTGGCGGAAATTGCCTTGCGGCGCCTCGCGCTCGACCAGCTCTGGTGGATGGTCACTCCAGGCAATCCGCTGAAGAGCACGAGGGAATTGGCGCCGCTGAGCGACCGGCTGCTGCAGTCGGAGCAGATCGCCAAGAACCCGAAGATCAAGGTCACCGCCTTCGAGGCGGCGCATCATATTCGCTTCACCGCCGACACGCTGGCGTTGGTCAAGGCACGCAATCCCGGCGTCGATTTCGTCTGGATCATGGGCGCCGACTCGCTTCGCGATTTCCACCGCTGGCAGCGCTGGCGCCAGATCGTCATGACCTTCCCGATCGCCGTCATCGACCGCCCGGGCGCGACGCTGTCCTTCCTGTCCTCGGTCGTGGCCAAAACCTTCGACTATGCCCGCGTCGACGAGGGTGACGCGCCCCGGCTCGCCCGCATGAAGGCGCCGGCCTGGACTTTTATTCACGGCCCGCGTTCGTCGCTGTCATCGAGTGCTATTCGCAAGCAAGCCAAGGGGTAACTCGTAAGGCCAGATCGCCGATGTCGCTTTTACGGCGGCCTTTCGCGATCCGCTGGGCGATGCTGCGCTGGATATGGCCAATTCAGTGAACCAGACCGACATCGACCACAATCATGGCGCCCCGCCGGCGCCCGTGATCGCCATTGCCAGCGTAATCATGTCGATGGCGCTGATCGCGGTCGGCAACGGGTTGATGTTCGCCTATATCCCGGTCCGGCTTGGCGTCGAGCGCTTCGATCCGACCTGGGCCGGGCTGATCATCACCGGCCTGTCTGCCGGCGGACTTGCCGGCTGTATCCTGACCGGGCCGCTGGTGCGCCGCGTCGGGCACGCCCGCGCCTTCATGGTGCTGTCGGCGCTGATAGCGCTGTCGAATGCTGCCATTGGCGCCGGCACCTACCCGCTGCTGTGGATCGCGGCGCGCGCGCTTTACGGTTTTGCCATATGCGGCCTGTTCATCGTCGCCCAGAGCTGGCTCAACGATGCCGTCGCAAACGCCATTCGCGGCCGGGTGATGGCGGTGTTTTACGTCGCCTATGTCGCCGGACTTGGCGTCGGCTATGCCCTGCTGGCGGCGGTCGACATCGCGACGGCGCAGGCGCCGCTGATCGGCATTGCCTTCACCGCGGTGTCGATCCTGCCGGTCGGCATGACGCGGTTGGCTCAACCGCCGCCACCTCGCGCAGCCTCCGTGGCGCTCGGTCGCGCCTGGCGGATTTCGCCGGTCGGAGTGGCCGGCATGCTCGCCGTTGGCGGTCTGTCGATGGCGATCGCCGGCTTTGCGCCGATCCACGCCACGGCCAAAGGCTACAGCCAGGCCGATGTGGCGCTGCTTTTGTCGGCCATGCCCGTCGGCACGCTGATCCTGCAGATCCCGCTCGGCTGGATTTCGGATCGTACCGATCGCCGTTACGTGCTGGCCGGCGCTGCGGCACTGGCCATCGTTGCCGGTATTCTGGCTATCGGCTTTGACGGTGGCGCTCTGGCGGTGCTGGTGGTGATCTATGTGATCTGGGACGGCGCCTCGGAATCGATCTATTCGCTGGCCAGCGCGCATGCCGCCGACCGCGCCGGCAAGGACGACATGGTGGCGCTGTCGAGTTCGTTGCTGTTTGCCTGGTCGCTGTCGGGGTTCATCGTGCCGGGTATCGTGACGGCCCTGTCGGCTGTCTATGGCACGCAGGCCTTCATTTATGTGGCCATCGTCATCGCCACTGTCTTCTGCCTGTTCGTGCTGTGGCGAGTGGCCACCACGCGCGCCGTCCCCGCTACGGAGACCAGCAGTTTCGCGCCGATGTCGGCGCAGGCGCCGCTGCCGGTGGAGCTCGCCTACGCCCCGGAAGATAAGCGCTGAACGGTTTCACAGCTCCTACTGCCTGGTGGCGGCAGTTTCCTGTCGAGCCTCCGGCGGAGGTGCGGGAACCGAAATGGCTTCGGCGTCGAACGCCTGCTTGACGCGTTTGGTGAGATCGATCTGGGTGGCGAAGAAATCCGCCGCCGTGGTCCAGTAGCGCAAGGTGATGGCGACGCTGGCATCGCCCACCGTGGCGACGAAGGCGATCGGCGCCGGCTCTCGCTTGACGCGGCGCTCGCCGCCGGCAACGCCCAGCATGGTTTTCTGCGCCAGGTCGATGTCGTTCCAGGAGCCGATGCTCAGCGTGATATCGCCGCGGCGCACACCATTACGGGTAAAATTGCGCACCGGCTGGTTCCATAGCGTCGAATTGGGCGCCAGCACATAGACGCCGTCTGTCGTGCGGAGCTTGGTGGCGAACAGGCCGATTTCCTCGACGGTGCCGGAAATGGCGCCGACCTCGACATATTCGCCGATGCGGAATGGCCTGAGCGCCAGAAGCATGATGCCTGCGGCGATGTTCTGCAGCGTGCCTTGCAGCGCCAGGCCGATTGCCAGCCCGATGGCGCCGATGGCGGCGATGATCGAGGCCGTCTGAACGCCGAACTGGCCGAGCACCATGATGATGACCAGGATCAGGATGGCGTAGCGCACGATCTTCGAGAAGAAATGGCGCAGCGTCGCGTCGAAACCATGGATATGGCCGAGGCCGGCTGAGATCGATCGTTCTGCGAGCCCGGCGACGAGATAGCCGACGACCAGCAGGATGATGGCGCCGATGGCGGAGAAGGAATAGGAAACGATCAGCGTGCTGAGTTGCGCAAGGCCAGCCTGCACGGTGAGCAGCGTGTTCTGGGGGTCGATTGGCATCAGGAAAATCCGTTTGGGGGTGTGTCGATAACCTCTGCCGCGGCCATGGGTTCCGATTTTTCTCAAGGCTCCGGAACCGGAAGTCGTGCACTGCGTTCGCGCTGGCAGGGCCTCCCGTCTTGAAACTGCAAGGGAACTCTGCCTATCTATAGGGTGTCACCTGATTTCGTGGGTGATTTGGTTGTTCTTGCTGCGAAAGGAAATACACTGAGAACAGCATTGCGGAAGAAGGCTGACATCATGCCTTCGCCGGCCAGGATCAGCGTAGATGACGCCGTGTCCCGTGCCATCAAGACAGTCCTTGCCAGTCTGGAAGACTCCAAGGCCGAAAATATTGTCTCAATCGACATTCAGCGGAAATCGAGCCTCGGCGACTATATGGTCATCGCGTCGGGCCGGTCGCACCGTCATGTCTCGGCTGTCGCCGACCACCTCCTCAAGGCGCTCAAGGATGCCGGTCTCGGCACGGCGCGCGTCGAGGGGCTGTCCGGCGCCGACTGGGTCCTGATCGATTCAGGCGACATCATCGTCCATGTCTTCCGCCCAGAAGTCCGCGAATTCTACAATCTTGAAAAGATGTGGCAGGCGCCGGACCTCGAGGAAGAGACCTTGCACTGAGCTCCGTCTCATGTCGTAACCATCCTGGGTGCGACATGGATTGAAAGCTCGCCGAGGCAGGGATGAAGATAGCAGTTCATGCCGTGGGCCGGATGAAGGCCGGCCCCGAGAGAGAACTCGCCGACCGCTATTTCGAGCGTTTCGCCAAGAGCGGCCCGGCGATCGGGTTCGAATTCTCTGGTGTCGCCGAGATCGCCGAGGGACGAGCCCAGAACGCCAATGAGCGCCGCCGCGAGGAAGGCCAGAAGCTGCAGGCACAGCTGCAGCCGGGCACGGCGCTGTTCCTGCTCGACGAACGCGGCAAAAACCTGTCCTCAGACGATTTCGCCAGCCGTATCGGCCAGCTGCGCGATGGCGGACGCAAGGCGTTGGTCATCGCCATTGGCGGCGCCGACGGGCACGACCAGTCGATTCGCGACCAGGCTGAGCTGATGGTCTCGTTCGGCGCGGCGACCTGGCCGCACCAACTGGTGCGTGTCATGCTGGGCGAGCAGCTCTATCGGGCGGCAACGATTCTTTCGGGACATCCCTACCACCGTTCGTAAATCAGTGGGTCGAGGGTCAATCGTCCGGATTTCCGCCCCAATGCGCGGCTGTTTTGTGCTAGGCTTCGGTTCGATCATGGTTGATGGTTCGTTAACGAAGCCACGCATAGAGTCGGGCTTCAATGGCTGACAACGGGAAATCACGAACGGGCTTCCGGCACGCGCGCTGCGGCATCGCTGCAGCGGTGGTTTTGCTGTCGCTCGGGCTTGCGCGGGCCGAAAATACGCTGGACGTGGCGCCCGACCCCGATCTGAGCCGTGCCGAATATGAGAAGGTGTCGGCCGAGATCACGCTGTCGTCCGAACGGCTGGCCAAGCTCGCCGCCGACATTGCTTCGGTCAAGAAGGACCATGCCTCGATCACCGCGGCGCTTATCCAGTCGGCGATGACCGAGCAGAAGCTCGGCCAGGACATCGAGGATATCGGCGCCAGGCTCGAAGGACTGAAGGGCGAGGAACAGAAGATCCGTGTCTCGCTGGCGGCGCGGCGCGACGTGCTGGCCGAGGTGCTGGGCGCGCTGCAGCGCATGGGGCTCAATCCGCCGCCGGCGATCCTGGTCAAGCCGGAAGACGCGCTGTCGTCGGTGCGCAGCGCCATCCTGCTCGGCGCAGTGGTGCCGGAACTGCGCCAGCAGACCGACAAATTGCTGGCCGACCTCAGGGAACAGACCCGGGTGACGGCCTCGATCGAGGCCGAGCGGACGCGGCTGACGGCGGCGGTCGGCGAGCAGACGGCGGAAAAGAAACGCCTCTCCATGCTGCTCGAAGCCAAGCAGAAGCTCGAGGCGGACACCTGGACGGCGATGGCCGCTGAAAAGCAGCGGTCCCAGGCGCTTGCGGCCAAGGCCGGCAGCCTGAAAGAGCTGATCGCTTCGCTTGAAGCCGACAAGAGCCGCAAGGCGGCGGATGCCGTCAAGGCAGGCGAACAGAAAGCGGCCGACAGCGATAAGCCGGACGCCGATAACGCCGATGCAGGCACAACCGCGTCGACGGAGCTGGCTTCGCTGCCCGTGCCGGAAGGCAACCGCCTCACCGCCGCTGCGCCGTTTTCGGCACTTCAGGGACAAGTCTCGCTGCCGGTCACCGGCAAGATCAAGCTGCGTTTCGGGGCCGATGACGGTAACGGCGCGGTGATGCTTGGCGACATGGTTGCGACACAATCGGGAGCCATCGTCACGGCACCGGCGGACGGAAATGTGCTTTATGCGGGGCCTTTTCGCTCCTATGGTCAACTCTTGATCCTCAATGCGGGAGACGGCTATCATGTCGTCCTGGCGGGGATGAGCAGAATCAGCGTCGCGTCTGGCCAGTCGGTGCTCGCAGGAGAGCCGGTCGGCGCGATGGGAGAGGCCCGGGTGGCAAGCACCTCGGCCTCGAAGAATGGAAATGCCACGCCGGAACTCTACGTCGAGTTCCGCAAGGATGGAAAACCCGTCGATCCGACCCCATGGTGGGCGGACCGCTTCTCTGGAAGGACGTGAAATGATGCGGAAACTGTCGCTTCTTATTGCCGGTGCGCTGATGGGCGCGTCAGCGATGAGCCTGGTCTATGGCGCGCCCGGCTCGACGGCGAACGCTGCAGGCTCCGAGACCTACAAGCAACTGGCGATCTTCGGCGACATCTTCGAGCGCGTGCGGGCGCAGTATGTGACGCCGCCGGACGACAAGTCGCTGGTCGAAAACGCCATCAACGGCATGCTCACCTCGCTCGACCCGCACTCCTCCTACATGAACGCCGAGCAGGCGCAGGACATGCGCGTGCAGACCAAGGGTGAGTTCGGCGGCCTCGGCATCGAGGTCACCATGGAGAACGACCTGGTCAAGGTGATCACGCCGATCGACGACACCCCGGCTGCCAAGGCAGGCGTGCTGGCCGGCGACTATATCGCCAAGATCGACGGCCAAGAGGTTCGCGGCCTGACGCTCAACGATGCAGTCGAAAAGATGCGCGGCCTGGTCAACACGCCGATCAAGCTGACCATCCTGCGCCAAGGCGCCGACAAGCCGATCGAGCTGACGGTGGTGCGCGATATCATCAAGGTCAAGGCGGTCAAGTTCCGGGTCGAGAACGACATCGGCTACATGAAGATCACCTCCTTCACCGAAAAGACCTATGACGACCTCGAGAATGCCATCGACACCATCAAGAAGCAGGTGCCGAACGACAAGCTCAAGGGCTATGTGCTCGATCTCAGGCTCAACCCGGGCGGCCTGCTCGACCAGGCGGTGAGCGTGTCCGACGCCTTCCTCGACCGTGGCGAGATCGTCTCGACCCGCGGCCGCGACCCGAAGGACGTCACACGCTTCGACGCCAAGGCAGGCGACGACATCGGCGCCAAGCCGCTGATCGTGCTCGTCAATGGCGGTTCGGCCAGCGCCTCCGAGATCGTCGCCGGCGCGCTGCAGGACCTGCGCCGCGCCACAGTGGTCGGCACGCAGTCATTCGGCAAGGGCTCGGTGCAGACCATCATCCCGCTTGGCGAGAACGGCGCGCTGCGCCTGACGACGGCGCTCTATTACACGCCGTCCGGCAAGTCGATCCAGGGCAAGGGCATCACGCCCGACATCAAGGTCGACCAGCCGCTGCCGCCCGAACTGCAGGGCAGGGACCTGACGCGCGGTGAATCTGACCTCAAGGGCCATATCAAGGGGGCCGACGAGAGCGATACCGGCTCGGGCTCGGCTGCCTATGTGCCGCCGGATCCAAAGGACGATCTGCAGCTGATCTATGCCGAACAGCTGCTGCGCGGCCAGAAGACCGATCCGGCATTCCCGCCGAATCCTGAGAAGGCAGTGCTTAACCAGTAAAATCGACTGGTAGCTCTGGCTGCCCAATCGAAGCGATGCAATGCTGCCGGGACCGTGAGGTTCCGGCAGTTTGATTCGGGGGCAGCTGGGCGCTGCGCCTCAAAAGGCGCAGGGGACGCGCCTTCAGTTTTGGATCTGCGCATGGCGAAAAGATTTCGCTGATCACGCGCCCGGGGATGCGGCTTGGCTGACGTCGGCAAGGACATCGAACGCCCGCTCGGACAGACCGTCCGACCGCGTGCTGCGTCGCGCGGGATCAGCGCTGGCGCCGTCGCGGCGACGCTGGTCGTGCTGGCCGCGGTCGGCATCTCCGGCGCGATCGCGCTGCGCGAGAAGCCGTTCCGCAAACCGGAAGCAATCGCGGTCTCGACGCCAAAGGTGACGGCGGCGGCCGAGCCCGCGGCCGCAGCGCCCACTGCTCAAGCGACGGCGGCAGCGCCGAAGGCGGAAACGCCCAAGGCCAGCGGTCCGCAGATCATCCATGTGCAAACCCAGGAGGGTGACGGCCCGCCCAATGCAGCCATTGTCATCCACGACCCGTCGACGATCGGCCAGAACCTGAAGATCGCGCATGTCCCCGACAGGGCGCTGATCGAGGCCAGCGACACCGGCCCACTCCCGGTTCGCGCCGCTGACGGCCGGCGGCCGTTCGATGTCTATGCGCGGCCGTGGTCGGGTTCGCGCGGCGCTCGCGTGGCAATCGTCATCGGCGGGCTTGCCGTGTCGCAGACCGGCACGCAGGCGGCGATCGCCAAGCTGCCGGCCGAAGTGACGCTGGCTTTTGCGCCGCAAGGCAACAGCATTGGCCGGTGGATGCAGGCGGCACGGCAGAGCGGGCATGAGGTGGTCATGCAGGTGCCGCTCGAACCGTTCGACTATCCCAATGTCAATCCCGGCCGCAACACGCTGACAGTGGCGGCAAGCCAGGACGACAATCTGAAGAATCTGCGCTGGGCGCTGTCGCGGACCACCAACTATACCGGCGTCATGAACTATATGGGGGCGCGCTTTTCGGCCGACGCGACAGCGATGGGGCCGTTCATGGCCGAGCTTGGCAAGCGCGGCCTTGCCTATATCGATGACGGCTCGTCCGCACGGAGCTTGGCGTCCGATCTCGCCTTGAAGGACGGTGTGCCGTTCGTCGCCGGCGATACGGCAATCGACGCCGTGCAGGACCGCGGCGCCATCCTGAAAAAGCTCGACGCGCTGGAAGCGACCGCGCGTGCGAAAGGCTCCGCCGTCGGCATCGGCTCGGCTTTCGACCTCACCGTCGACACCGTGGCGTTCTGGGCGGTCGAAGCGAAAAAGCGCGGCATCGAGATCGTGCCGATCTCGGCGGTGGCCATCGACCCGGAAAAGGGCTGACCGGCGCTTGTGGCGATTTTCAACGATGCCGAGAAAAGAGCTCTCTCTGGGCCTGATTGATTGAACCATCATCCCAGTCGACCTCGCGCTTTGATTGCGGGATGTGTCTCCGCCGATATTCGTTGTTGTAGAACAGGGTGCCGTGGATTCCGAGCACATCGCGTTTCAGGATGGGACGACCCCAAAGCGGCGCCAGCACGCGACCTGCCTCGTCTTCACCAAGCCGCTCAAATAAATCTTCGGCCAGTTCCATGTCTCTTCCATCCGGGAAGATGGCGGCGTACTCCTCCTCTGTTGCCTCGAACACGCTGAAGGTTGCGTTCAAGGCGCCGTCGATGATTTGAATATTTTTCATGGGATTACTCTGCCATTCGACCGCAACGGCGGCAACGGGGCCGGGTGGCAGTGACTGGAACGAACCCAAGTTTTCCGCTTCCGGGGCAAGCCTACTTTGAGTACGCTCCGCTCCGGTTCTCGAAATCATTCGCCACTGCCTCGCCGGAGCGAATCTCAGAACGGCTTTAAACTCCGATGGCTAAAAAGATCGATCCCGAGACGCTGCCATACCGCCCCTGTGTCGGGCTGATGATCCTCAATGGCGACGGGCTGGTCTGGGTTGGGCACCGCATCGCCGAGCCGGACAGCGAATTCGCCGGCACCACGCAGCTCTGGCAGATGCCGCAAGGCGGCATCGACGAGGGCGAGGAGCCGCTGCAGGCGGCCGGGCGCGAGCTCTATGAAGAGACCGGCATGCGCTCTGTCACGCTGCTGGCCGAGGCGCCGCACTGGATCAATTACGACCTGCCGCCCGATCTGGTCGGCATAGCCCTCAAGGGGCGTTATCGCGGCCAGACGCAGAAATGGTTCGCCTACCGCTTTCACGGCGAGGCCAGCGAGATCCAGATCAATCCGCCGCCCGGCGGCCACACCGCCGAATTCGATGAATGGGCATGGCGGCCAATGCAGGACCTGCCCGATCTGATAGTGCCGTTCAAACGCAACGTCTATGAGGATGTGGTGGCGACGTTCCGTCATCTTGCCTAGCTGGATGTGACGGTTCGCACGGCACCTGATTCGTGCTTTATTGATCGGGACACCCGCAGCCACGAGACCCATATGAACGACGCCGGGCAATGGCCTCTTAGCGCAGCGTATGGGCTGCCCCTCACCCGCCTGCCGGCTTTCGTCACTCGAAAAGCCAAGCAGTTGGCTTTTCGTCCGCTTTACGCCGACCGCTCCTCAACTCCCCGTATAGGGATAGGGAGAGATATCCGGCAGGACAATGAGGGGCAGCGCCGACTTCAGCGGGTCTGCGATGCATAAAGCCAAAGATACGATCAGCGAAGCGGCGGCCGGCGCCATTCTCACCATCGATCTCGGCGCTATCCGAGAGAATTACCGGCGGCTCAAGGCAAAGCTCGGCGGCGTGCGCTGCGCCGGCGTCGTCAAGGCCGACGGTTACGGGCTCGGCGCGCGGCAAGTGGCGGCGGCACTGGTTGCCGAAGGCTGCGACAGCTTCTTTGTCGCGCATCTCACCGAGGGTGTCGCGCTGCGCGACGCACTCGGACCGAAGCTGGAAATCCATGTGCTGAACGGCCTGCCGCCGGGCTCGGAATCTGAAGCGGTGGCCGCCGACCTTGTTCCCGTCATCAACAGCACCGGGCAACTGAAGGCGTGGAGCGAGGCAGGCCAAAAGGCCGGCCGCAAGCTCAAGGCCGCCATCCAGGTCGACAGCGGCATGTCGCGGCTGGGCATGGCGCCGGCAGAGGTCGAGGCGCTTACGGCCGATGCTTTCGCCGGCGTCGATGTCGTCCTCGTCATGAGCCATCTGGCCCGCGCCGACGAGCCGGGCAATCCGGCCAATGACGCGCAGCTCAAAGAGTTCGAACGGCTGCGCAAAATGCTGCCCAAGGCGCCGGCGTCGCTCGACAATTCCTCCGGCATCTTTCTTGGGCCGCGCTATCAGTACGACCTGGCGCGTCCGGGCGCTGCGCTCTACGGCATCAATCCGACGCCTGATGAGGCGAACCCGATGCTGCCGGTGGTGCGGCTCGAGGCAAAGATCATCCAGACACGCGGCATCGATAAGGGCGCGGGCGTCGGCTACGGACATGCGTTTCTGGCCAGCGGTCCCTTGCGCGCGGCGACGATCTCGCTCGGCTATGCCGATGGCTGGCACCGGCGCGCGGCTTCGGCTGCCTGGCTCGACGGCGTGCGACTGCCCTTTGTCGGGCGGGTGTCGATGGATTCGATCATACTCGACATCTCGGCCCTGCCGGCCGGCCGGCTGCGCGAGGGCGACCTTGTCGAACTCCTAGGCCCCTCGCAGAGCGTCGATGACGCCGCCGGTCATGCCGGCACGATCGGTTATGAAATCCTGACCAGTCTCGGCCCCCGCTTCCACCGCCGCTATATCAACGAATAGAGCCGCGACACGCCGCCCCTTGGCGGACGCCGCAGAATCCGGCAGACAGGAGGCGGCGGCCCTCTGACGGAAGTCGTCGTGGAGAGTGATGCGATGAAGATCTTCGTGTTGGGCGGCGGCGTTATCGGGGTCACCACTGCCTATTATCTCGCTGAGGCCGGCCACGAGGTGACGGTGTTCGACCGCCAGAAAGGGCCGGCGCTGGAAACCAGCTTCGCCAATGCCGGCGAGATCTCGCCGGGCTATGCTTCGCCCTGGGCCGGCCCCGGCATTCCGCTGAAGGCAATCAAGTGGCTGTTGATGAAGCACGGCCCGCTGGTGGTGCGGCCGGCCTTCGATCCGTATATGTGGACATGGCTCATCAAGATGCTGCGCAATTGCACCGCGGATCGCTACGCCATCAACAAGGCGCGCATGGTGCCGCTCGCCGAATACAGCCGCGACACGCTGAAGGCGCTGCGCGAGGCGACCGGCATCGCCTATGACGAGCGGACCAAGGGCACGCTGCAGCTGTTTCGCACGCAAAAGCAGCTCGACGGCACCGGCGGCGATGTCGAGGTGCTGAAGAAATATGGCGTTCCCTACGAGTTGCTCGATCCCGAAGGCTGCATTGGGGCCGAGCCGGCGCTGGCCGGCGTGCGGGAAAAGTTTGTCGGCGGGCTGAGATTGCCCGGCGACGAAACTGGCGACTGCAAGATGTTCACCGATCGGCTGGCCGAGCTCTGCGTGGCGCGCGGCGTCACGTTCGAGTACGGCACGCAGATCCGGCGCTTCTCCAAGAACCGCAATCGCATCGTCAGCGTCGGCACCGACCAGCGCTCGCGCGCCGCCGACGCTTATGTGCTGGCGCTGGGCAGCTATTCGGCGCGCTTCATGCGCCTGCTCAGGCGCCCGATCCCGGTCTATCCGGTCAAGGGCTATTCGATCACCGTTCCGATCAAGGACGCGGTCGCCGCCCCGGTGTCGACGGTAATGGACGAAACCTACAAGGTGGCGATCACCAGGCTCGGCGACCGCATCCGCGTCGGCGGCACGGCGGAGATTTCCGGCTTCGATCTCAGGCTGCACGAATCGCGCCGGCGCACCCTCGAACATTCGGTCGGCGATCTGTTCCCGGATGGCGGCGACCTCAAGGCGGCGTCCTTCTGGTGCGGGCTGCGGCCGATGACGCCGGACGGGCCGCCGCTGGTCGGCCGCACCGAGTTCTCCAACCTCTATCTCAACACCGGGCACGGCACGCTTGGCTGGACCATGGCCTGCGGCTCGGCCAAGGTGCTGTCCGACATCATCTCCAGCAAGGTGCCTGATATCGATGTGCGGGAGCTGGGGCCGGAGCGGTATTTGAGGTAGGGGTGCTTTTTAAAGCTGGCGGGCCAGCACCCCCTCTGTCCTACCGGACAGAGGGGTGTAAAGGATCGCTACAGAACGGCATTCCTTCAGCCTCGCCAGCCCCTCAAAACGCCTCCTTCACCCAACCCTTCGAGAACAGCCATCGGTAGGCCCACGGTATCGTCACCTTGGTCGATACCGGGTTCGAATGGGCGACATAGTCGTCATAGACCGGCTGCATCCTGGCGTAGAAGGCAGGGTCGAGCACCGTCATGCCGTTCTCCAGATCGTGGAAGAAACTGCGGTTGTTGAGATTGACCGACGAGATCGTCACCAGCCTTTCGTCGATCATCATGATCTTGGAGTGCAGCACGACATCGGGCGCCTTGAATTCGCGGATGTTGATGCGGTCGCCATATTTCTCGACGAACAGCTTGTTGAGCGCGGTCAGCAGCTTGCCGCCAATATCGCCCTTGAGGTCGATGCGGCCGACAATGTCGATCCTGACGCCGCGCGCCAGCGCCCGCTCGATGGCCAGGCTGAGCTTCGGCGTCAGATTAAGGTAGGGATTGACGATCTCGATATGGTGCCGGGCAGTGTCGATCAGCTCGACGAAATAGGTCTCGAGCGCATGGTTGTCCTCGTAGGGCACGGAAATGAAATGGCGCACCGTGCCCGGCGGGCGCCGGCTGTCGGAGCGCACCGGAATGGAAAAGGGTCTTGCGATGTTGGCGTCGGCGTCGCGCAGCCACAATGTCGAGAGATGCGCGGCCAGCGTTTCGACCGTGGCCGGGTCGGCAAACTCGATGTCGAAATCGCTCCAGTTCGAATAGTAGTTGAGCGAGAGGCCGTCGGTCTTGCCGTATTGCTCCAGGTTCGGGTGGCGCGACAAGTCGATCGGCTTGTGGAACAGGAAGCCGTCATGAATGTTGCGGCCGCCGATGATGACGCGCGAGCGGGCGGAATCCTCGGCAAGTGTCGCCAGCATCTTGACGTGATGGGTCTTGTGCAGCTGCGACAGCTGCTCGTCGACCGGCGCGCCGTGGTCGGCCCGCCAGCGATATTCCTGCAACTCGACATTGGGATAATCCGCCGCCAGCCGGTGCAGCAGCGCGTCGTCCTTGTCGCGCTCCAGCACGTCTGTGACCATGATGCGCACTTTGGTGCCGAGGCCTGCGTGATGGCGGATCAGCCGCTCGATGACGCGGCCGGAAAAATCGGCCTTGAACTCCAGCGACGACAGATAGACCAGCTTGAGTTTCGGCGCGCGCGAGAAATCGAGCGGCAGTTCGGGGTCGGCCTTGTCGAAGGCGCTGTCGGGTAAAGGCGCGCCGAGCAGCGCTTCGACCTTGGCGTTGAAGCCGTCGCGCGACTTGCGTAACAGGCGCGGTGACCCGAGCGGCAGCGAACAGGTCTGCGACAGCCAGCGGCCGGCGTAAAAGACGCTGGCAAGCTTATCCAGGCCGGACGGATCGGGCACTGGACAACGCTCGTAGCGGCTGTCGAGCGCGGCTATCGCCGGATAGGCAACCTCTTCGCGCAGGATGGTGAGCGGGGCGCCTGCCGGCGCCAGGCTGGAACTGAGCTTGAGGCTGCAGCGGTTCAGGTCAAATCTGGGGAACATGGAGACGGTTTGCCCGGCCGACAGGCGGAGCCGGAAGGCGGCGCCGCTCGCCACGCTGCGCGAGCCACCGCCGGCGCGAAACGCCAGCGCACCGTCGCAGACGCCCGATATCTCAACCGGCTGCTTTCCCGCCTGGCGCATCACGATCTCGACCGAGCGCGCCTGCAGGCCGGAAAAGCTGAACGTCTTTGGCGCGGAGGGCCGCGCGGCGGCGTCGACATAGAGCGTCTGCCGCGACACCCGCCAGCGGCCGTCAAAATGGCCTTCGCCGGGCTTGCCCTCTGCCGGCATCTGTTCGGCGGTGACCGGTTTCGCCAGCCGTTCCAGCGTCCGGTAGGTGGCCTGGAAATCGCGGTTGGCGATGGCGTGGCGGTCATGGCCGAACGGACCGGTGCCGTTCGCCCTGTCGATGGCGCCGATCTGGTTGTGGGCGAGCAGCGCCAGAAACTGCCTTTCATAGTCGCGGGCGCCGGCATCGCCGAAAAACGCTGCTGCTGCAGTCTGCGGTCCCGGCGTGTCGGCCGATAGCGACGGCCGGCCGCAATCCTTCGCATCGGGAAAGAAATCGCAGCTGTGCCGGATCGGGGCGGCGCAACCGGCAAGGGCCGCCAGCCCCAGCCCGGCCAAGGCCAGGCAGATGGCGCGGTTCATCCGGTCGCACCGTTCATCGTCTTCAGTTCAGCCGGATCGCGCGGCGGCATAAAGCCTTGCGGAAAGACCTTGCAGACGGGAAGTGCGAAAGTGGCGATCAAAAGCTCGGCCTCGCCGCGCTCCTTTTTCGGCGCTGTCTTGTCATCACGGATCGCCTTTGCCGAGGCGACGAGCGCGCCGTCGCAGTCGCAATGATTATGGCGCGCGATGTAGCAGGCGTCATGGATTTGGCAGGCGCTGTCGAGGCGATTGACAGGGCGAGCCGAGAGGTCGCCGGTGCGGGTGCCGGGACCGCAATAATTGCCGAAGACGAAAGGCGACGGGCGGGCCATTGCGATGCGGACCGGCTTGGGCAGTTCGGCTTCCGGAACTTCGGTCCATGGATTGGCGCAGGCGGAAAGCGCGACAAGCGGCAAGATGGCGAGCACCGCTCGCATTTTGATCCGCACCAGCTTTGCAAAAAAGTGTCCCACCCGGCGCAGCCAATCCTTAATGATAGGCGACATCGCGCTTGTTGCCACACTGGCCGATTTTGTGGCGAAGGCAAGGCGGCGCGGCCATCAGACAAACAGCCCGCGCTCTCTCTCGACCGCCTTGGTGATGAAGTTGGCGACGATCTGCACGCGGCGCAGCGGCCGGACCGATTCATGATAGACCAGCCAGTAGGCGCGGCGGATCGGCGTCACGATGTTGACGGGGATCAGCTCCGGCATCGAGCGGGCGACAAAGGTGTGCAAGATGCCGATGCCGGCGCCCGACCGCACCGCTTCGGCCTGGCCCAGCGCTGAGGAGATGGCGAAGCTGGTGCGCCAGTCCGGGCTGAACTCCGCCGCATAGTCGAGCGAAGGGCTGACGATCAGGTCTGGGACGTAGCCGATCAGCGTATGGTGGCCGAGTTCGGCAGCGGTCTCGGGTAAGCCGTGCGCCTGTGCATAGTCGCGCGAGGCAAACAGGCCGAGCGTGTAGTCGACCAGCTTTCCCGCCACCAGCCTGCCTTCGCTCGGCCGCTCGACGGTGATGGCGATGTCGGCCTCGCGCCGCGACAGCGAGAAGGAACGCGGCACCGGCACCAGCTGGATGGTGAGTTCGCGGTGCAGCGCGGTCAGCGCGCCAAGACGCGTGGCGAGGAATGCAACGCCAAACCCGTCGGGCGCGCCGATGCGCACCGTGCCTGAGATATCGTCGCCTTCGCCCGACACGGCGGAGCGCGCGGCGATCATGTCGGCTTCCATGCGCTCGGCAATGTCGAGAAAGCGCTGGCCGGCCGGCGTCAGCTCGCTGCCGGTGGTAAGCCGGCGAAACAGTTTTGTCCGTAACGCATCCTCAAGCGCTGCGATGCGGCGCGAGACGGTGGCGTGATTGAGTTCCAGCCGCTTGGCGGCGCCAAGGATCTGCCCGGCGCGGGCCACGGCGAGGAAGATGCGGACGTCATCCCAGTTCATGGGGGTGGTCCGGGCTAGCGGCGAACGCGGTGTTCCCGCCCACCCCCCTCTGGCCTGCCGGCCATCTCCCCCGCAAGGAGGGAGATTGGCAGCTCCGCCACCTGCGTCTCTTTTGGTGCGTTGAAGATTTGCGAAGGCGGCAGCCACATCTGATCTCCCCCCTTGCGGGGGAGATGTCCGGCAGGACAGAGGGCGGTGTGACGGAGCGCAACCTTCGGGCCTTTCAGCAATCTGTAATTTGCGGCAATTAATGCACACTCGTCCTTCGTTGTCTATTTTTTGCACAACGGTTGCGTTTCCCCTCGCGTTGCCTTCGCGCCTGCAAAGGCGTTGAATGCTTCATCACAAACTCAGGGAGAGAAACCATGATCGAATACGGTCATTTCATCGGCGGCAAGCATGTCGCCGGGACCAGCGGGCGCAAGCAGGACGTCATGCAGCCCATGGACGGCTCGGTGCGCGGCACGGTGGCGCTGGCTTCGCCGGCGGAACTGCGTGCGGCTGTCCTGAATGCCAAGGAAGCACAGATCAAATGGGCTGCGACCAACCCGCAGCGGCGTGTGCGCGTGCTGATGAAGTTTCTTGAACTGGTTGCCCGCGACTATGACGAACTGGCCGATCTCCTGGCGCGCGAGCACGGCAAGACCATCGCCGACGCCAAGGGCGACATCCAGCGCGGCCTCGAAGTGGTCGAAGTCTGCATCGGTGCGCCTCACATGATGAAGGGCGAGTTCACCGACGGCGCCGGCCCCGGCATCGATGTCTATTCGATGCGCCAGCCGCTTGGCGTCGTTGCCGGCATCACCCCGTTCAATTTCCCGGCGATGATCCCGTTGTGGAAGATTGCCCCGGCGCTGGCCTGCGGCAACGCCTTTATCCTGAAGCCTTCCGAGCGTGACCCTGGCGTGCCGATGCGCATCGCCGAACTGTTCCTCGAGGCTGGCCTGCCGGCTGGCGTTCTCAACGTCGTCAATGGCGACAAGGATGTCGTCGACGCCATCCTCGACGATCCTGATATCAAGGCTATCGGCTTTGTCGGCTCGACGCCGATCGCGCATTACATCTATTCGCGCGGCACGGCGGCGGGAAAACGCGTGCAGTGCTTCGGCGGCGCCAAGAACCACATGATCATCATGCCCGATGCCGACATGGACCAGACCGTCGACGCGCTGATCGGCGCGGGCTACGGCTCGGCCGGCGAGCGCTGCATGGCGATCTCGGTTGCCGTTCCCGTCGGCAACGACACCGCCAACCGGCTGATGGAAAAGCTGATCCCGCGTGTCGAAAGCCTCAAGGTCGGCCCGTCGACGGATTCGTCCGCCGATTTCGGCCCGCTGGTGACGGCGCAGGCATTGGAACGCGTCAAGGGTTATGTCGACACCGGCGTCAAGGAAGGCGCCAAGCTGGTCGTCGATGGCCGCGGCTTCTCCATGCAGGGCTACGAGGATGGCTACTATATGGGCGGCTGCCTGTTCGACAATGTGACCGCTGACATGCGCATCTACAAGGAAGAGATTTTTGGCCCGGTGCTGTCGGTGGTGCGTGCGCCGACCTATGAGAGCGCCATCAAGCTCGCCAACGATCATGAGATGGGCAATGGCGTCGCCATCTTCACCCGTGACGGGGATGCTGCTCGTGATTTTGCTTCGCGCGTCCAGGTCGGCATGGTCGGCATCAACGTGCCGATCCCGGTTCCGATCGCTTACTACACGTTCGGCGGCTGGAAGGCGTCGTCCTTCGGCGACCTCAACCAGCACGGCCCGGACGCGTTCCGCTTCTACACCAAGACCAAGACGGTGACCTCGCGCTGGCCCTCCGGCGTCAAGGACGGTGCCGAGTTCGTCATCCCGACGATGAACTGACCGGACGATTTCGAAGATCGGCAAGAAGGCCCGGGTTCAACGTCCCGGGCCTTTCTTTGTACGAAACCGACATTGGCCATCACGTTAAAGCGATGGAACCAAGAGCCTGTCATCTGCCTTAAATTGCATTCCTGCCGTGGTGCAGGCCATCAAAATAGCGCCGGTTGCAGCCGGGGTTCTCGTCTGGCGCAAGGAGGTGTCAGATGACACGACGTCTTGTGGCGGCGATATTCTTTGCGGTGTTCGCGATGTCCGGCATCGCCGAGGCCAAAGCCGATCAATGCGCGGCGCGGACCGACCTGGTCAAGGCGCTCGGCGAGAAGTTCCACGAAAGCCAAGCCGCACGTGGCCTGGTGAACCCAAATGTGGTGCTTGAGATATTCGTCTCCGACCAGGGCACCTGGACCATCCTGGCCACCGACACACACGGCCAAAGCTGCATCATCACGGCTGGCGAAGGCTGGGACGGGGCGGCTATGGCAGCAGTCTTGCCGGGCACCTGATAAAAGACCGGTCGGAAGTCTGGAGCAAAGACGGAGTTCAGCGTGTGGCGGCCACTTCGGCATGGCCGCGCAGCAGTGCCATAAGGCGTTTGGCGTCCTTGGCGGCAGCCTCTTCGTCACCAGCCAGGATCGAGCGGATTAGCGCGACGTGGTGCTCAGCCGATTCGGCCAGTCCTGTGTCGGCCTTGTAGCGGAACCAGAAGCGGCGGCTGTGGGTCTGCAGGGGCGCGGCCAGACGGGCCGCAAACGGGTTGTCGGCGGCCATCGCCAAGGCCTCGTCGAGCGCCTTGTCGGCCTGGATGAAGGCCAGCACATTGCCCGAGATGACGGCCTTCTGCATGGCAAGGGCTGCCTCATGAAACAGGTCGGCGGCCTCGCGGGTGACGAAGCGGGCGGCCGAGCGCGCCAGCACCACCTCGACGCCGCGCCTGGCATCCAGCACGCGCAGCCAGTCGCCGGGATGAAGCGGGGCAATGGCGATGCCGGCGCGTGGCCTGACATCGAGCAGTCCTTCCCAGGCGAGGCGCTGGATCGCTTCGCGCACCGGCGTGCGTCCTAGCGCCAGCTTCTCGATGAGGGCGCCTTCGGTGACAAAGCTCGCCGGCGCCAGTTCCAACGTCACGATCATATGCTCGAGTACATGGTAGGCCTTGGCGGCAGCCGGCTCGGGGTATGCTGTCTCACTGGATATCAAAGGTGGGCTCCTGATATATCTTCCATATATCACAACGGGGTCCGCGTTGACAGCCGGTCTTCCAACAGATATACGGCTGATATATCAGATGGAGAGACGATCATGTGGACCGGAGTTTTCCCCGCCGTCACGACCAAGTTTACTGATGACGACCGCCTCGACCATGCCGAGATGGAGCGCTGCTTTGCTTTGCAGATGGAGGCCGGTTGCGACGGCATCATCGTCTGCGGTTCGCTCGGCGAAGGCCCGATGCTGTCGCATGACGAAAAAATCGAGGTGCTGAAGACTGCCCAGAAAGTTGCCGGCAGCAAGCCGGTTCTGCTGACGGTCAACGAGGCAGGCACCCGCGAGGCGGCGAGCATCGCAAAGCGCGCGAGCCGGGAAGGCGCCAACGGGCTGATGGTGGTGCCGAGCCCGATCTATCACACCAACCCGGAAGAGACGGTCGCCGCCTTGCGCGCCGTCGCTCAGGCCGGCGACCTGCCGGTGATGATCTACTCCAACCGCCTCGCCTACCGCGTCGACGTCACCGTCGACCAGATGGAGGAACTGGCCGCCGACAAGCGCTTCGTCGCCATCAAGGAGTCCTCCGACGACATCCGCCGCTCGACAGAGATCATCAACCGCTTCGGCGACCGCTACGATCTGTTCACCGGCGTCGACAATCTCGCCTTCGAGGCGCTGTCGGTGGGCGCCATCGGCTGGGTGGCGGGTCTGGTCGTCGCCTTCCCGCGCGAGACCGTCGCCATCTACCAGCTGATGAAGCAGGGCCGCCGCGAGGAGGCGCTTTCGATCTACCGCTGGTTCCGGCCGCTGCTCGATCTCGATGTCTCGACCTATCTGGTCCAAAACATCAAGCTTGCCGAAGTGCTCGCGATCGACACAAATGACCGCGTGCGCATGCCGCGCCAGCCGCTGTCGGGCGAGCGCCGCAAAGCGGTCGAGAAGATCGTCAAGGACGCGCTGGCGGTACGGCCGAAGCTGCCGCAGTTCTGAAGGCTTTCTTCTCCCCGTGCACGTGCACGGGGAGAAGATGGCGGCAGCCAGATGAGGGGCAGCGCCGACGTGCAAGGAAATTCCAGGGACACAGAGGAGGGCCGCCGCCCCTCATCCGCCCTTCGGGCCCCGCAGCCCTTCGCTGGCGCTCCGGGCGTTCGTCGTTCGGAAAGCCAAGCAGTCGGCTTTTCCACCGCTTCGCGGACCACTCCTCACCCCCGTGAACGGGGAGAAGGGGTAGATATCGCCATTGTCGGTGGCGGCATTGTCGGCATCTGCGCGGCGGCCATGCTGGCCGAGGCCGGGCGCAGCGTCACGGTCTTCGACCGCACCGGCATCTGCGAGGAGACGAGCTCCGGCAATGCCGCCGCCTTCGCCTTCTCCGACGTGCTGCCGCTGGCGCATAAGGGCATGATGAGGCACTTGCCGAAATGGCTTGCCGATCCGCTCGGGCCACTCAGCATCCCGCCGGCCTACTTGCCGAAGCTGTTGCCTTGGCTGTTGCGCTTCTGGCGCGCTGGCGCACCAGAAAAATATGAGGCGAGCCTTGCTGCTCAGGCAGGCATGATGAAGCTCGCCGAGGCTGAATGGATGGGCCTGCTCGACCGTTCCGGCACGCGGCTGATGCTGCGCGAGGACGGCTCGCTGGAGCTTTATGAAAGCGAGGCCGAATTTCAGGCCGGGCTGCCGGGCTGGGCGGCGCGCGAGCGCTTCGGCATCGGCTTTCGCCATGTCGAAGGCGACGAACTGGCGCGGCTGCAGCCGGGACTGTCGCCGCGCTTCATCAAGGGCACCTTCGTGCCGGGCTGGAAGACCGTCGCCGATCCGAAACTGCTCGGCAAGGGGGTGTGGGCCTATGCCGAAGGGTTGGGCGCGCGTTTCGAAAAGGCGCGCATAGAGCGCGTCGCCGCCAATCCTGATGGCGCGACGCTGGCGCTGACCGACGGCACGACCAGGCAGGCAAGACATCTTGTCGTGGCCGCCGGGGCATGGTCGCATCGGCTGGCGAAGGCGCTTGGCGACACCATCCCGCTCGAAACCGAGCGCGGCTACAACACCACACTGCCGAAGACCGCTTTCGACGTGCAGCGGATGCTGATCTTTTCCGGCCATGGCTTCGTCATCACGCCACTCGACACGGGCTTGCGCGTCGGCGGCGCCGTCGAGTTGGGCGGTCTCGACCGGCCGCCGAATTTTGCGCGCTCGAAGGCCATGCTGGAAAAAGCCAGACAGTTCCTTCCGGGGCTGGACGCGTCAGGTGGCCGCGAATGGATGGGCTATCGCCCGTCGCTGCCGGATTCGCTGCCGGTGATCGGCACGGCGCGAACCGCGCCCAACGTTGTCTACGCCTTCGGCCATGGCCATCTCGGCCTGACCCAGGCGGCGGCCACCGGCCGCTTGATCCGCGATCTTGTTCTCGGGCAGACTTCGCCGATCGATCTTGCTCCCTTCAGCCCGCAACGGTTTTGAGTTCGAGGAAATCATGGCCAAAAAATCCTTCTTTTGCATCGACGGCCATACCTGCGGCAATCCGGTGCGGCTGGTCGCCGGCGGCGGTCCCTTGCTCGAGGGGTCGACGATGATGGAGCGGCGGGCGCATTTCCTGGCGGAGTATGACTGGATCCGCACCGGGCTGATGTTCGAGCCGCGCGGCCACGATGTCATGTCGGGCTCGATCCTCTATCCGCCGACGCGCGAGGATTGCGACATAGCCATCCTGTTCATCGAGACGTCGGGCTGCCTGCCGATGTGCGGCCACGGCACGATCGGCACGGTGACGATGGCCATTGAACATGGGCTGATCAAGCCGAAGACACCCGGCGTGCTCCGGCTCGACACACCGGCCGGGCTGGTTATCGCCGAATACAAGCAAGTCGGCGACTATGTCGAGGAGGTGCGCATCACCAATGTACCGTCCTTCCTTTATGCCGAGGGACTGACGGTCGACTGCCCGCAGCTTGGCGAGATCACCGTCGATGTCGCCTATGGCGGCAATTTTTACGCAATCGTCGAGCCGCAGGCGAATTTTCGCGACATGGCTGATTATTCCGCCGGCGATTTCGTCGCCTGGAGCCCTGTGGTGCGGCAGCGGCTCAACGAGAAGTACTCGTTCGTGCATCCGGAAAACCCCGGCATCAACCGGCTGTCCCACATGCTGTGGACCGGCGAGCCGACAGTGGCGGGCGCGGATGCGCGCAACGCGGTCTTCTATGGCGACAAGGCGATCGACCGCTCACCTTGCGGCACCGGCACCTCGGCGCGCATGGCGCAGCTCCATGCCAAGGGCAAGCTCAAGGCCGGCGACAGTTTTGTCCACGAATCGATCATCGGCTCGCTGTTCAAGGGCAAGGTCGAGAGGGACGTCACTGTTGCCGGCAAGCCGGCCATCATTCCCTCGATCGGCGGCTGGGCGCGGATGACCGGCCTGAACACCATCTTCATCGACGACCGCGATCCGTTCGCGCACGGGTTCGTCGTCAAGTGAGCTTGCCGGGTGCTGATCATCCGGCCCGACCCAGACCTCACGGCGAAACCAGTCGGCAAAGGTTAGTGCAGCGGTCGAGGCGTTCGCTGACACGGTCAGGTAGTATCCCTTGTCGCAGTTGCGCCGTGCATCAACCCGCCGCTGAACGGTACCGAACGGCATGCGCTCAGCGAGGAGGTGGACCAGCTTATTGATCGCAGACGGCAGCGCTTCCCTGCCCGGCGGCCATGGCTTGAGGCCAACAGCAGGAATCTTGCCCCCGCGGAAAGGAATGTGGCCAAACAACGATCCCTCTCCAAAATGCAACGATTCGTCTCACCACCCATTCTTGACGGCGAATTCTTCGAAATGATGTGCCTGGTCCGGCTGAATCGTCAAAGACATTGCGTTATGCCAATGATAGGGTCCGCGATAGTCCAGGGGTCGGGAGCAAAAAAACGGGCAATCGGAAGGCGTGCCGGCAAAACACGCTCGACGTTTGAAAAATCACGTTGCAATCCGGGCTCGAAACTTTACGACTAGGGGAAATACGAAAAGGAATGCGTCTGCATGGGCGACATTCCAGGGGAGCCATGTACACATGCAGTACTTTGTCCAGCAGCTTATCAATGGGCTGACGCTGGGATCGATCTATGGGCTGATCGCAATCGGCTACACGATGGTCTACGGCATCATCGGCATGATCAACTTCGCCCACGGCGACATTTTCATGGTCGGGGCATTCGCCGCCCTCGTCGTCTTCCTCATCCTCGGCTCCTTGTTCTATTCAGTGCCGGTCGTCCTGGCGCTGCTGATCATGATGATCGTGGCGATGCTGCTCACCAGCCTCTACAACTGGACGATCGAGAAGGTGGCCTACCGGCCGCTGCGCGGTTCGTTCCGGCTGGCGCCGCTGATCACCGCCATCGGCATGTCGATCGCGCTGTCGAACTTCATCCAGGTGACGCAAGGCCCGCGCAACAAGCCGATCCCGCCGATGGTCAGCCAAGTCTACAACATCAACGGCATCAGCGTGTCGCTGAAGCAGATCATCATCGTCGTCGTCACCGCCCTGCTGCTGGCGCTGTTCTGGTACCTGGTTAACAGGACTTCCCTCGGCCGGGCGCAAAGGGCGTGCGAGCAGGACCGCAAGATGGCGGCGCTGCTCGGTGTCGATGTCGACCGTACGATCTCGATCACCTTTATCATGGGTGCAGCGCTTGCGGCCGTCGCGGGCACGTTGTTCCTGATGTATTACGGCGTCATCGCCTTTTCCGACGGCTTTGTGCCGGGGGTCAAGGCCTTCACCGCGGCCGTTCTCGGCGGCATCGGGTCTCTGCCGGGCGCGGTGCTTGGCGGGCTTTTGATCGGCTTCATCGAGAGCATGTGGTCGGCGTATTTCTCGATCGACTACAAGGACGTCGCGGCGTTCTCGATCCTGGCGATCGTGCTGATCTTCCTGCCTTCCGGCATTTTGGGCCGGCCAGAAGTCGAAAAGGTCTGAGACAATGGCGGTTTCCGTATCCTCGGAGCGCGACACCGTCGCCTCCCCCGTGCAGCGTGCATTGCGCGAAGCGTTCTATGCCGGCGCCATCTCGCTGGGGTTGTTCATTCTCTTCATCGGCCTGAAGACCGACCAGAACATAAGCAACCAGCTGATCCTGGTGCAGCGCTGGTTGCTGCTCATCACCGTGGTCGTGCTGACCATGCTTGGCCGCTTCTTCTACATTGCATATGGCCAGCCGTTCATGGCCAATCAGAAGATCACCAATGTCGCCACCGGCCTGTTGCCGGCGAGCGTCGCGTCGCGCTTCTTCCTGCTTCCGGCCTTCATCGTCGCCGTCGTGCTGGCGGTTGTCCTGGTTGCGTTCGGCAGCGCCCTGCCGGTGTTGGTGGGACCCGATCTGGCCGGCTACCTTCAGTTCCTGCGCGCATTGGCCGTCATTTACGCGCTCGCTTGCGTGATCTTCTATTTCCGCTCCTTCATCCACGCCAATTTCACCAAGCTCGGCATTGCGGCGCTGGTGCTATACCCGATCCTCGTCGTCGTGGTGCTGTCGATCTACGCGTGGTCGATAACCGGCGGCCTGCAGGGCTCGTTGAAGTGGGTCGACAATTTCGGCATCCAGATCCTGATCTATGTGATGCTGGCCTGGGGGCTGAACATCGTCGTCGGCCTCGCCGGCCTGCTCGATCTCGGCTACGTCGCCTTTTACGCGGTCGGCGCCTATGCCTATGCGTTGCTCGGTTCGCAATACGGCCTGTCGTTCTGGATCCTGCTGCCCGCCGCCGGCGCCATGGCCGCCTTCTGGGGCGTTATGCTCGGCTTTCCGGTGCTCAGGCTTCGTGGCGATTACCTGGCGATCGTGACGCTGGCCTTCGGCGAGATCATCCGCCTGGTGCTGATCAACTGGCGTGAAGTCACCAACGGCTCGGCCGGCATCTCCGGCATCCCGAAGGTCACCTTCTTCGGCCTGATGACGTTTAATTCGACCGACCCGAACTATATCGGCAAGGTGCTGCACATTGCCCAGTCGAGCGCCTACTACAAGATCTTCCTCTACTATCTGATTCTCGGGCTGGCGCTGCTGACCGCCTTCGTCACCATCAGGCTCAGGCGCATGCCTGTCGGCCGCGCCTGGGAGGCGCTGCGCGAGGACGAGATTGCCTGCCGCTCGCTTGGCATCAACACCACCACCACCAAGCTCACCGCCTTTGCCACCGGCGCCATGTTCGGCGGTTTTGCCGGCGCCTTCTTCGCCGCACGGCAAGGCTTCGTCAGCCCTGAATCCTTCGTCTTCCTGGAATCGGCGATCATCCTGGCCATAGTGGTGCTCGGCGGCATGGGCTCGCTGGTCGGCATCGCGGTCGCCGCGCTGGTGATGATCGGCGGCACCGAGGCACTGCGCGAACTCGATTTCCTGAAAAGTGTCTTCGGAAAAGATTTCACGCCGGAGCTTTACCGCATGCTTTTGTTCGGCATGGCGATGGTCATCGTCATGCTGTGGAAGCCGCGCGGCTTTGTCGGCAGCCGTGAACCGACGGCCTTCCTCAGTGAACGAAAAGCGGTCTCCTCCTCCTTCACCAAGGAAGGGCACGGCTGATGAGCGCGACCTCCATTCAGAAGACCAATCCGGGTATGAAAGACGCCATCCTCCAGGTCGAGCATCTTTCGATGAAGTTCGGCGGCCTGATCGCCATCGGCGACCTGTCGTTCCAGGCCAAGCGCGGCGAGATCACCGCTCTGATCGGACCCAATGGCGCCGGCAAGACCACCGTCTTCAATTGCATCACCGGCTTCTACAAGCCGTCGGAAGGCATGATTACGCTCAACCGGGCCGACGGCTCGAGCTTCCTGCTCGAACGGCTGCCCAATCATGAGATCCCGGCGCGCGCCAAGGTGGCGCGCACCTTCCAGAACATCCGCCTGTTCTCGGGCATGACGCTGCTGGAGAATCTGCTGGTTGCCCAGCACAACAAGCTGATGAAGGCATCCGGCTACACGATCCTGGGCCTGTTCGGGATCGGCGGCTACCGCAGAGCCTCGGCTGAATCGGTGGAGCTTGCCAAGCACTGGCTGGAGAAGGCCGACCTTGTCGATCGCGCCGACGATCCGGCCGGCGACCTGCCCTATGGCGCGCAGCGGCGCCTCGAGATTGCGCGCGCCATGTGCACAGGGCCCGAACTTCTGTGCCTCGACGAGCCTGCGGCCGGTCTCAATCCGAAGGAGTCGGCTGCGCTGAATTCGCTGCTGATGGACATCAAGAGCAGTACCTCGATCCTGCTGATCGAACATGACATGTCGGTGGTCATGCAGATTTCCGACCATGTCGTGGTGCTTGAATATGGCCGCAAGATTTCCGACGGCAGCCCGCAATCGGTGCGTACCGACCCGCGCGTCATCGCCGCCTATCTCGGCGTCGACGACGAGGAGGTCGAGACGGTGCTGACCGAGGTCGGCGATGAAGACGTCATCGAGCAGCTGGACATCGGGCCGGATTCGGCTCACGGACCAGGCACATCGTCTTCCTATCTCGCCGGCCCGGTAAGCGACACGATCGGCCACAGCCAGGGCGAGCGGGTCACAGTGTCGAAGGGAGCTTCAAAGGCCACCCAATACGATACAAGAGCCAACTCCGCGCCAAGAGCACCGTCCGAGCGTCTAACGGCCAAGTCCAAGCCGGCGGCCACCAGATCCCCGACAGGCAAGCCGCGCGGAGGGCGTAAGTGATGGCCGAGACAACGCTCCTCGACATCAAGGGCGTCGAGACCTACTACGGCAACATCAAGGCGCTGAACGGCGTCGATGTCCACGTCAACCAGGGCGAGATCGTCGCGCTGATTGGTGCGAACGGTGCCGGCAAGTCGACGCTGATGATGACCATCTTCGGTGCGCCGCGCGCCCGTGCCGGCTCAATCACTTTCGCCGGCACCGACATCACCCAGATGCCGACGCACGAGATCGCCCGCATGCGCATTGCGCAGTCGCCGGAAGGCAGGCGCATTTTCCCGCGCATGACGGTGATGGAAAACCTGCAGATGGGCGCCGGTCTCGACAATCTCAAGCACTATGACGAAGATGCTGAGAAGGTGTTCGCGCTGTTCCCGCGCCTCAAGGAGCGCATTGCCCAGCGCGGCGGCACGCTGTCGGGCGGCGAGCAGCAGATGCTGTCGATCGGACGTGCGCTGATGGCGCGGCCGAAGCTGCTGCTGCTCGACGAGCCGTCGCTGGGTCTGGCGCCGCTGATCGTCAAGCAGATCTTCGATGCCATCCGCGAGCTGAACCGCACGCAAGGGCTGACCGTGTTCCTGGTCGAGCAGAACGCCTTCGGCGCGCTCAAACTCGCCACGCGCGGCTATGTCATGGTCAACGGCAACGTGACCATGAGCGGCACAGGCAAGGAATTGCTCGCCAATCCGGAAGTGCGGGCGGCCTATCTCGAAGGCGGCCATCACTGATTTTGGAGCGGAATGTATGCATACGGTATTCCGCTCCAACTTGTTTGTTTGTCGCATGACCTTTGTCCGAAAAGTCTGCAACTTTTCGGGATCATGCTAGGGAGTCTTCATCATGCAAGGCATTCTTCACGAGGAACCTTCCATCTGGCAGTTCTTCTTCGTCACCTGTCTGCTCGGCGGCTGGGCGGCATGGATGACCGGCAAGGCCAGCGCCCAGACATGGCGCAGCCTGCCGGCGCTGTTCGCCTATCTGCTGGGCCTCGGCATCGGCATCAGGTTCATCCATCATGCCTTGTTCGGCGGCACGATGTTTTCGCTGCAATACTATGTCGTGGACACAATCGTGCTCATGATATTGGGGTTTGTCGGCTATCAATACACGCGTACGAACCAGATGGTGACGCAGTATAATTGGCTTTACGAACGGGCTTCGATCTTAAGCTGGAAACCGAAAGGTTGACGTTCATCATTAACGCCGTTCCGGGGATGAATCGGCGTGACAAGGGCCTGAAAATCGGCAAAGTACGCTTTCTGCGATAAGGGTGGGCATCGCATGAAAGTTTCATCCACGCCCACCTCGTAAATGGGAGCGTTTAAATGAAGAAATCACTTTTGTCCGCCGTTGCCCTGACCGCGCTTGTCGCGTTCGGTGGCAATGCATGGGCTGACGTTATCGTCGGCGTCGCAGGTCCGATCACCGGTCCGAATGCGGCCTTCGGTGCGCAGCTGCAGAAGGGTGCGGAAGCGGCCGTTGCCGACATCAACGCCGCAGGCGGCATGAACGGCGAGCAGATCAAGCTCGAAGTCGGCGACGACGTCTCCGATCCGAAGCAGGGCATTTCGGTCGGCAACAAGTTCGTCGGCGACGGCGTGAAGTTCGTGATCGGCCACTTCAACTCGGGCGTCTCGATCCCGGTTTCGCAGGAAGTCTACGTCGACAACAACATCGTCGAAGTAACCCCGGCGGCGACCAACCCGAAATTCACCGAGCGCGGCCTGTGGAACGTGTTCCGCACCTGCGGACGCGATGACCAGCAGGGCGGCATCGCCGGCGGCTATATCGCGACCAACTTCAAGGACGCCAAGGTTGCCGTCATCCACGACAAGACCCCCTATGGTCAGGGCCTTGCCGACGAGACCAAGAAGGCGATGAACGCAGCCGGCCTGACCGAAGTCATGTACGAAGGCGTCAATGTCGGCGACAAGGACTTCTCGGCGCTGATTGCCAAGATGAAGGACGCCGGTGTTACCCTGATCTATTGGGGCGGCCTGCATACCGAAGCCGGCCTGATCATCCGCCAGTCGGCGGACCAGGGCCTCAAGGCTACCCTGATGTCGGGCGACGGCATCGTCACCGACGAGCTGGCTGCGATCGCCGGCGATGCGGTTATCGGTACGCTCAACACCTTCGGTCCCGATCCGCGCCTGATCCCCGAGAACAAGGCACTGGTCGAGAAGTTCCGCGCTCAGGGCTTCGAGCCGGAAGCCTACACTCTCTACTCCTACGCCGCCATGCAGGTGATCGCCGAGGCCGCTGCCGTGGCCAAGTCGAACGACCCCGTGGAAGTGGCCAAGGCGCTGCACGAGAAGGGTCCGTTCAAGACCGTTCTGGGCGATCTCGCCTATGACGCGAAGGGCGATCCGAAGCTCCCGGGCTACATCATGTACGAATGGAAGAAGGGTCCGGACGGCAAGATCTCCTGGTTCCCGAAGTCGTAATTCGGGACACAGCTCTATGGAATGCCCGGCGCTCGCGCCGGGCATTTTTCTTTGGTGACAGGGCGCAGCGAGGGTGGCTGGACAAGCCGCTAGCCGGGTCGAATTTGTGCGGGCACGACAATTAGCGTCACCTCGCGACGCCAATCGCACGCATCTTTTCGATCGGTGGTGCTAGAATCGCATTTAAATCGGTTTAACCTCTCCCCGATTTTGGTTGCACTGCAGCATTTTCGCGTTAATCATGCCTCTGCCCCACCCTCCTGTCCGGAGCCTGCTTCCTTGGCCATCACGAAGATCCTCGTCGCCAACCGGTCCGAAATTGCCATCCGCGTCTTTCGCGCGGCCAACGAGCTCGGCCTCAAAACCGTGGCGATCTGGGCCGAGGAGGACAAATATTCGCTTCATCGGTTCAAGGCCGATGAAAGCTACCAGGTCGGGCGCGGGCCGCATCTGGCCAGGGACATGGGGCCGATCGAAAGCTATCTGTCGATCGAGGAAGTGATCCGGGTCGCCAGACTGTCCGGCGCCGACGCCATCCACCCGGGCTATGGCCTCCTGTCGGAAAGCCCTGAATTCGCAGATGCCTGCGCCGAGGCCGGCATCACTTTCATAGGGCCGAAGCCCGACACGATGCGCCGGCTCGGCAACAAGGTCGCCGCGCGCAATCTGGCCATTGAGGTCGGCGTGCCGGTGGTGCCGGCAACCGAACCGCTGCCGGACGACATGGAAGCAGTCAAGCAGCTCGCCAAGACAGTCGGCTATCCGGTGATGCTCAAGGCATCATGGGGCGGCGGCGGGCGCGGCATGCGCGCCATCCGCGCGGAAGCCGACCTCGCCCGCGAGGTGATGGAAGGCAAGCGCGAGGCCAAGGCCGCCTTCGGCAAGGACGAGGTCTATCTCGAAAAGCTGATCGAGCGCGCTCGCCATGTCGAGGTCCAGGTGCTCGGCGACACGCATGGCAACGCTGTACATCTATTCGAGCGCGACTGCTCGATCCAGCGCCGCAACCAGAAGGTCGTCGAACGGGCGCCGGCGCCCTATCTCAGCGAGGCATTGCGCCAGGAGCTTTGCGGCTATGCGCTCAAGATCGCGCGCGAGACCAGCTATATCGGCGCCGGTACGGTGGAATTCCTGCAGGACGCCGACACCGGCAAATTCTACTTCATCGAGGTCAATCCGCGCATCCAGGTCGAGCACACCGTCACCGAGCAGGTGACCGGCATCGACATCGTCAAGGCGCAGATCCACATACTGGACGGCTTTGCCATCGGCACGAAAGAGTCGGGCGTGCCGGCGCAGGCCGACATCAGGCTGAACGGTCATGCGCTGCAGTGCCGCATCACGACCGAGGATCCGGAGCATAGTTTCATTCCGGACTACGGCCGCATCACCGCTTATCGCGAAGCCGCCGGTTTCGGCATCCGCCTCGACGGCGGCACCGCCTATTCGGGCGCGGTCATCACCCGCTTCTACGATCCGCTGCTGGAGAAGGTGACTGCCTGGGCGCCGACACCGGCCGAGGCGATCGCCCGCATGAATCGGGCCCTGCGCGAGTTCCGCATCCGCGGCGTGGCCACCAACCTCACCTTCCTCGAGGCAATCATCAACCACCCGCGCTTCGCCGACAATTCCTACACGACCAGGTTCATCGACACGACGCCGGAGCTGTTCGCGCAGGTGAAGCGGCAGGACCGCGCCACCAAGCTGCTCAACTATCTGGCCGACGTCAGCGTCAACGGCCATCCCGAAACCCGCGGCCGACCGATGCCCAAGACCGATGCGGCAGCGCCTGTCGTGCCCTATCTCAACGGCAATGTGCCTGATGGCAGCAAGCAGAAGCTAGACGCGTTGGGGCCGGAGAAATTCGCTGCCTGGATGCGTGAGCAAAAAGAGGTGCTTGTCACCGACACGACGATGCGCGACGGTCACCAGTCGCTGCTCGCCACCCGCATGCGCACGCATGACATTGCCGGCATTGCCGGTACCTATGCGCGCGCGCTGCCGCGGCTGCTGTCGCTGGAATGCTGGGGCGGCGCCACTTTCGACGTCGCCATGCGCTTCCTCACCGAGGATCCGTGGGAGCGGTTGAGCAAAGTGCGCGAAGCGGCCCCCAACCTTTTGCTGCAGATGCTTCTGCGCGGCGCCAATGGCGTCGGCTACACCAACTATCCCGACAATGTCGTGCAACATTTCGTCAGCCAGGCAGCGGCCGGTGGGGTCGACCTGTTCCGCGTCTTCGACTGCCTGAACTGGGTCGAGAATATGCGCGTCGCCATGGACGCGGTGGGCGCGGAGGGCAAGCTGGTCGAAGCGGCGATCTGCTACACCGGCGACATCCTCGATCCGGCGCGCGCCAAATACGACCTTAAATACTATGTCGGGTTGGCGAAGGAATTGCAGGCAGCCGGCGCCCATATCATCGCCGTCAAGGACATGGCCGGGCTTTTGAAGCCGGCTGCCGCCCGCGTGCTGTTCAAGGCGCTGCGCGAGGCGACCGACCTGCCGATCCATTTCCACACCCACGACACGTCAGGCCTGTCGGCGGCGACGGTGCTGGCCGGCGTGGAAAGCGGCGTCGACGCCATCGACGCGGCGATGGATTCCTTCTCCGGCAACACCTCGCAGCCTTGCCTGGGCTCGATCGTCGAGGCGCTGAAGGGAACCGAGCGCGATCCCGGCCTCGATCCGCAATGGATCCGCAAAATCTCCTTCTACTGGGAAGCGGTGCGCAACCAGTATGCCGCCTTCGAAAGCGACCTCAAGGGGCCAGCCTCGGAAGTCTATCTGCACGAAATGCCGGGCGGCCAGTTCACCAACCTCAAGGAACAGGCGCGTTCGCTGGGGCTGGAAACGCGTTGGCACGAGGTGGCACAAGCCTATCACGACGTCAATTTGATGTTCGGTGACATCGTCAAGGTGACGCCGTCGTCCAAGGTGGTCGGCGACATGGCGCTGATGATGGTGAGCCAGGATCTGACCGTTGCCGACGTCGAAAACCCAGCCAAGGACATCGCCTTCCCGGACTCGGTCGTCTCGATGCTGCGCGGCGATCTCGGCCAGTCGCCCGGTGGCTGGCCTGCGAAGCTGCAGAAGAAGGCACTGAAGGAAAGCAAGCCGATCACCGAGCGCCCGGGCTCGCTGCTCAAGCCAGCCGACCTCAAGGCCAGCCGCAAGGAGATCGAGCAGAAGCTGGTGCGCAAGCTCTCGGAGTACGAATTCGCCTCCTGGCTGATGTATCCGAAGGTGTTCACCGACTTCGCCGCCGCGCAGGAAACCTACGGGCCGGTCAGTGTGCTGCCGACGCCGACCTATTTCTACGGCATGAAGTCCGAAGACGAGATCTTCCTGGACATCGAAAAAGGCAAGACGCTTGTAGTGCGCTGCCTTGCGATCGGCGACGTCGATGAGAAGGGCATGGTCACCGTGTTCTTCGAGCTCAACGGCCAGCCGCGCCGTGTCCGGGTGCCGGACAGGGCGCATGGCGCCTCGGCGGCCAAGGCTCGGCGCAAGGCCGAGCCCGGCAACGAGGCGCATGTCGGCGCGCCGATGCCGGGCGTGGTCTCCGCCCTTTCGGTTGCCGCCGGCCAAGCGGTCAAGGCCGGCGACGTGCTGTTGTCGATCGAAGCCATGAAGATGGAGACGGCCCTGCATGCCGAGCGCGACGGCACAGTGGCCGAAGTGCTGGTCAAGGCCGGCGATCAGATCGATGCGAAGGATCTGTTGATCGCGTTTGGCTGACGCGCGGATCCATCACACTGGGGACGGCTGGCAGCAGCCGTTCACGAAGCGCCGATAATGGCTTGACCCGCCGCGCCTGCTCGGGCATCGAACCCGCTCCCAATTTACCGCGCCAGAATCGCGGTGGTTAAAAAGTAGCGGAGAAAAAACATGGCCGACGACATCACAGATACCAGCCAGACTGTTGCCGCCGGCCAGTTGCGCGCCTTCATCGAGCGCATCGAGCGGCTCGAGGAAGAAAAGAAGACCATCGCCGACGACATCAAGGAAGTGTTCGCCGAGGCCAAGGGCACCGGCTTCGACACCAAGGCGATGCGGTCGATCATCCGGCTGCGCAAGAAGGACCAGGCCGAGCGCCAGGAAGAGGAAACCATCCTCGATCTCTACAAGGCCGCGCTCGGCATGGTGTAAGGCTGTGTGGAAATTCTACTCCGGTTGATATCGCCGGAGCGAATTTCGAAACAGTCTCGGGCCAAGGAATGATGCTGGAACGGGCATCGAACCATGAGCGAATTCGACTTCGGCGCCCGCCGCGCCTCTGAATTCCGCCAACGCAGCTTCTGGGCGCTGTTCGCCGAACGGCATCCGGAGGAACGCGCTTCCATGGCGCGGCGCGGACCCTGGTTCTGGCAGCGCGGGCTGCCCGACTTCGCTCTGGTCCTGTCCATGTATGTCGCGCCGGCGCAAAGCCAAGTTGGCGTCTTTTTCGGCCGTAACGAGAAGTTCGGCGCGACCGGGGTCTGGTCGCGGCTGAAGCCGTTCCAACCGGCAATCGAAGACAGGCTGAAGCTCAGGCCGGAGCAGAGCTGCGAGGCCCTCGGCATCAATTCGATGTGGCGGGTGAACTGCTATGCCGAGGACAACTGGCCGGCCATGGCCGACTGGCTGGTGACGGAATGCTCGCGCTTCGAGCGCGCCGTCACCGACGTGCTGAGAGAGGGATAGCTATTAGGTGTTGGTGCAAAGCATCGGATCCTTCTTCGGCTCGCGCTGGCAAGGCGCGGTTCCGGTCGAGCGGTTGTTCTGGCGCGATCTAGTCCTTGTCGGCACGGCGATCAACATCACCTCGTCGGTGGCCGCGCTCATTCTGCTCGGCTTGAAGCTGCCGCTCGCCGTCGTCCTGGCGGTGCATTTCGCGCCCGTGCCCTACAACATCTTTCTGACCTTTGCCGTCTGGCGAACCACGGAAAAATCCAGTGGCGCCAAGGCTTCGTTGATGACGCTCGGGGCTACGCTTTGGCTGATCCTGGTGGTGGTTGTCTGAGAAGATTGACACGAAAAAGGGCGGCCGAAGCCGCCCTTTGAAGATGGTGGTCAAGCCGCGGTTTAAGCCGTCGGCTCGAATTTCAGCGCCACGCCGTTGATGCAATAGCGCAGGCCGGTCGGCGGCGGGCCGTCCTCGAAGACATGGCCGAGATGGCTGCCGCAGCGGGCGCAGTGGCATTCGGTGCGGACCATGCCGTAGCTGCGGTCGACGGTGTTTTCGACCGAACCGGGCACCGGATCATTGAAGCTCGGCCAGCCGGTGCCGCTCTCGAACTTGAGCTTGGATTCGAACAGCGGCTGGTCGCAGCCGACGCAGGAAAAGGTGCCGGCGCGCTTTTCGTAGAGCAGGGCGCAGCTTCCGGGCCGTTCGGTGCCATGGCCGCGCATGACCGCATATTGCTCGGGCGTCAGGCGGGCGCGCCATTCGGCGTCGGTGCGGGTGACAGGGTAGGTGTGGGTGTCCATTTGATCTCCTCAGCCTTGGCGGCTTGTTGTTGGTTGCAAGCTATATTCGCTTAGAGATAGGCGTTTGTTACGTGTTTTGCTCGCATTTTCAGCCGAGCTCCTACCCAATCGCCTGAAGATAGCGGGCGATCGACGCATGAAATGCCGTTCCTGCGCCGCCGATGATGTTCTGCTGCCACCACGCGCCGTAGATGTCGTCGAATTCGAAAGGCTCAAGTGCCGCCGCGATGCGTCGCACGGCCGGCGCATTGAGCGGAATGTAGTTCGGATAGCTGTACATGAAGCTGACATGGCGACGCGTCGGCGTCACCTGCAATATGTCGCCGGACAGCAGGGCGTTACCGTCATCGCGTTTCCAATGCAGCACCTGGCCGCCGGCAAAATGGCCACCGCAACGCACGAGTGTCAGCGACGGGTTTATGGCCAGCGTCTCGCCCGCCCAGCTGACGATGGCGTTGTGCGGCCGCATGATCCACTGGCGGTCGTCGGCATGGAGATAGATCGGCACGCCGCCAAACGCCTCGCTCCACTCGACCATCACCGAATAATAGTGGCAGTGCGAAATGGCGATCGCGGCCAGGCCGCCGCGACGGTTGATTTCGGCTACCGCCTCGTCGCTCACCATCGAGATGCAATCCCACAGCACATTGCCGTGCGGCGTCTGCGCCAGCAGCGCCCGCTGGCCGATAGCAAAGCGCGGCTCGATGCCGAAAGCGAGAACGCCGGCATCGTCCTTCATCACAAGCCTATGCCCGGCAGAGAGTTCTTCCCCAGTGGTCCAGGCCTGGCCTTCCCAGCGCACATATTGCCGCTCGTCCTCGCAGATCGGGCAATTTTCTGGAGGGGTCTGCGTTGCCGCGAACTGGACGCCGCATTGCGGGCAAAGAAAGCAGGTCATCGGTTTTCCTCTCATATCAACGCTTGCGTGAGAGCTGCTTCGTCGCGGCTTCCAACCCGGCCAGCGTCAGTGGGAACATGCGGCCGCCGAAGAGATCGCGGATCATCGCGATCGAATGGGTGAAGCCCCAGTTTTTCTGATTTTCGGGGTTCAGCCAGACCGCATTCGGCCATTGCTGGATGAGGCGGTCAAGCCAGACACTGCCGGCTTCCGGGTTCCAATGCTCGACCGAACCGCCGGGATGCGCGATCTCGTAAGGGCTCATCGAGGCATCGCCGACGACGATCACCTTGTAGTCGGGGCCGTATTTGTGAAGCAGATCGAAGGTCGGGATGGTCTCGGCATGCCTGCGCCGGTTGTCCTTCCAGACGCCCTCGTAAAGGCAGTTGTGGAAGTAAAAATATTCGAGCTGGCGGAATTCGGCGCGGGCGGCCGAAAACAGCTCCTCGACGCTTTTGATGTGGTCGTCCATCGAGCCGCCGACATCGAAGAACATCAAGAGCTTCACGGCGTTGCGCCGTTCGGGGCGCGTCTGCACATCGAGATAGCCGTGCTCGGCGGTGGCATGGATGGTGCCGGGCAGGTCGAACTCTTCCTCCGCACCCTCGCGCACCCAGCGACGCAGGCGCTTCAGCGCCACCTTGATGTTGCGGGTGCCGAGCTCGACGGCGTCGTCGAAGTTTTTGAACTCGCGCTTGTCCCAGACTTTCACCGCACGGCGATTGCGGCTTTCATGCTGGCCGATGCGCACGCCTTCGGGATTGTAGCCATAGGCGCCGAAAGGCGAAGTGCCGCCGGTGCCGATCCATTTCGAGCCGCCCTGGTGGCGGCCTTTCTGCTCCTCCAGCCGCTGCTTCAGTGTCTCCATCAGCTTGTCGAAACCGCCGAGCGCCTCGATCAGTTTCTTCTCTTCCTCGGTCAGGTGCTTTTCGGCGAGCCGGCGCAGCCATTCCTCAGGGATGTTGGCGACACCGACGGCATCGGGGCCGGTGAGCGCCTCGATCCCCTTGAAGACATGCGCAAACACCTGGTCGAAGCGGTCGATATGGCGTTCGTCCTTCACAAGCGCGGCGCGGGCGAGGTAGTAAAAACCCTGGACGTCATAGTCGACCAGCCCGGCCTCCAGCCCTTCCAGCAGCGACAGATATTCCCTGAGCGAAACGGGAACCCGCGCGGCCTTTAGTTCGAGAAAGAAGGGGAGGAACATGGTTGGCCGTTATCTATGCCGAACGGTCACGGCGGAGTCGCCACGGGCACTGCCGATTTCGCCGGATTGCAGAAGATTTGCCACAGTACGTGGGTTGGGCATGGGCAAGTGCTTTGCGATGCGGGCTTCCGCCCCATTCGCGCATAGCCGACGCGGCATCGGCTATCGCTTCAGCCGGGTTTGCGCCGGCCCCGTGGCAGCCGGCGAGATCGGGCATCCGCACTCCCCAAACGCCGTCACTGCCATCCACGATTCCGACATAGCGGATCATTCGGCTCCTTCCGCGTTATTTCGATCGCGCTCGCATCATAGCAGATCATACTCGATGAAGCCCGTCCGCCGCGCGACATGGTCGTAGAGTTTGCGCGCGGTGGCGTTGGTTTCGTGGGTCATCCAGTAGACGTTCTTGACGCCGATCTTGCCGGCTTCCTGCGTCACCGCTTCGATGAGGGCCGCACCGATGCCCTTGCCGCGCACGTCGGGGTCGGCGAACAGGTCCTGCAGGTAGCAGTTGTTTTTCTCCGACCAGCCGGAGCGGTGATAGAGATAATGGGTCAGGCCGACCGCCTTGCCGTCGAGCGTGGCGATAAACCCCTTCGGTTCGAATTCACCTTCCGTGAACAGTCGTTTCCAGGTGATGTCGTAGACCTCGTCCGGCAGCTTGGTCTCGTAGAAGGTGAGGTAGGCAGTCCACAGCCGCCGCCAGTCGGCATGGTCGGCCAGCGCCAGCGGGCGGACGGTGATCTCGGTCATTTCGGTTCCTCCAAAGCCTTATCGGATTCCAGCGGAATCAGATCGGAAACACCATCGCCTAATCCACCGGCGAATTGTACTCGCGAAATGCGGTCGCCAGCATTTGCAGCGCGTCACGCGCCCGCGGCGCCAGATTGTGCGAATGCAGGACCACTTCGGAGGGGTCAAGCGACGGCAGGCCGAGCTTGCGGCCAACCTCGATCAGGCCGGGCGGAGCGACGCAGTGAGCCAGCGCCGAAACGGCAAAGCCCGCCGATATCGCAATGTTGACGGCCGCGCCGCCGCCGCCGACGAAGGCCTCCTCCCAGGCGATGCCTGCTTTGTCCAGCGCCTCGAGCGCACGCACACGATCCGGACAGTTGCACACGGTGCTTAAGAGCGCGAGGCGCAACGGCGTTCCGCGCTGCCACTCGAAGGAAGGTGCGGCGAACCAGCCATAGTGGTTGCGCGACAAGGTCCGGCCAGGACGGCTGTCGCCTTCGCGGTGCACGATGACTGCGTCGAGCTCGCCGTGATCGAAAGCTTCCTTGAGCACCGTGCTGGTGTCGATCCTCAAACTGAGCGTCAGCGATGGATCGTGCGCATGGAGCTGGGCAATCAGAATGGACAGCGCCGGACCGGCGGCATGATCGACAAAGCCGAGCGCAAGCCGGCACGGTGCTGACGCAAACTCCGCCATGGCGCGCTCGTGCGCGGCAAGGAAGTCACGCGCGGCGGGGAGGAAGACGGCGCCTCGTGCCGACAGGCTGACGCGGCGCGGCGTTCTTTCGATCAATCGCGCGCCGAGCTTCTCCTCAAGGCGGCGCAGCTTGACGCTGATCGTCGCCTGCGTGCTGCCCAGCGCCGATGCCGCCTGGGTGAAGCTCTGCAGATCGGCCACCATCACAAAGGTTCGTACGGCGTCCACATCAAGACTGGTCATCGCAGCACTCCATTGGCCAACTATTCGATTTTGTCATTTCTGATATAGCCGAGCATAGTCTTTTTTCATGGTCAAGTCTCCTCTATGTCAAACTGGTCGCGGTTTGAAGAGCGCCTCATGCTCGGATGGAAAGAGATCGATATGCCAATTCAACGAAACACCATCGCGCTCACCGGCGTGTGCTTGGCGTCGCTCTTGTTCGGGCTCGAAATCTCCAGCGTGCCGGTGATCCTGCCGAAACTCGAAAGCGTGCTCGCCGCCGATTTCAAAGACCTGCAATGGATCATGAACGCCTACACCATTGCCTGCACCACGGTGCTGATGGCGACAGGGACATTGGCCGACCGTTTCGGCCGCAAGAGCGTGATGGTGATCACCACCGTCGCCTTCGGCCTCGCCTCGCTGCTGTGCGGCCTGGCTCCGAGTGCGGCGCTGCTGATCGCCGCCCGCTTCCTGCAAGGCCTCGCCGGCGGCGCGATGCTGACCTGCAGCGTCGCCGTGCTGTCGCATCAGTTCCAGGATGGCCGCGAACGCGGCAAGGCTTTCGTCGCCTGGAGCGTCGTCTCAGGCATCGGGCTCGGTTTCGGGCCCGCCATCGGTGGCTTGATCGTGGCGCTGTCGAACTGGCAATGGGTGTTCCTCATCCACGTGCCGCTGGCGCTCCTGGCGCTCGCCTTTATCGGCGCCGGTGTCACGCAATCGCGCGATCACAATGCCCAGAAGCTCGACTGGGCCGGCATGCTGACGCTGTCGGCTTCTGTGTTCGGCTTCTCCTATCTGATTACGCAGGGTGCGGATCTCGGGACCAGCGCCCGCATCGGCGTGATATCAGCCTCCGTGGCTGCGTTCATCGCTTTCCTTGTCGCCGAGAGGGTCAATCCCTATCCGATGTTCGATTTCTCCGTGTTCCGCATCCGCCAGTTTTCCGGCGCGATCATGGGCGCCATCGGCATGAATTTCAGCTACTGGCCGTTCATCATCTATCTGCCGATCTATTATTCCGGCGTTCTCGGCTACGACAGCACGACGACCGGCCTGCTGTTGCTCGTCTACACGCTGCCCTTCATGGTGATGCCGCCGATCGCCGAGCGCATTCGCGCGCGCTATCAGGCACGAATTGCCATCCCGCTCGGTCTGCTGACGCTAGGGATCGGTTTCATCGCCATGTGGATCGGCTCCAGGCTCGAGGGCGCCACCTGGCTGACCATGCTGCCGGGCACGCTGATTGCCGGCATAGGCATCGGTCTCACCAATTCGCCGACCACCAATACCACGACCGGCGCGGTATCGCCGGATCGTGCCGGCATGGCGTCCGGCATCGACATCAGCGCACGCCTGATCACGCTCGCTATCAACATCGCGGTGCTCGGCCTGCTGCTGACGCAAGGTATCGTTTCCCACCTGCGGGCCACACTCGGCGCGGCTTTGGAGCCGGATGAGTTGCGGGCACTGGCGGAAAGGGTCGCTACCGGCAATCTGGAGGGCCTTGCGCAGGGGACGCCGAAGCTCGCAGCCCTCGGCCCATCCGGCGCCATCGTGCATGCCGCGCTGGTCAATGGTTTCGGCTGGGTCATGCTCTATTGCGGGATCGGCGTTCTCGCCCTGTCGGTCATCGGCTTCGTCATCTTCGGGCCGAAGCGCGTCGCGCCGCAGGAGAGAGGGTTTGCTCCCGCGGAGTAAGCGGCCAAAGCCGCCCGTAGCTGTCAGCCAACCCTCGATCCTCACCCCTGCCGTCTGGCCATGAAGGCCAGGCGTTCAAACAGATGCACGTCCTGTTCGTTCTTGAGCAGTGCGCCGTGCAGTTTCGGCAGCGCGTTCCTGGGGTCGGCGCGCAGATCCTCGGGTGCGATGTCGTCGGCGACCAGCAGGCGGATCCAGTCGAGCGCCTCGGAGGTCGACGGCTTCTTCTTCAACCCCTGCACGTCGCGGATTTCGTAGAACTGGGTCAGGGCAGCACGCACCAAATTCTGCTTTATGCCGGGATAGTGCACGTCGACGATTTTGTGCAGCGTGTCGACATCGGGAAAGCGGATGTAGTGGAAGAAGCACCGGCGCAGGAAGGCGTCGGGCAGTTCCTTCTCGTTGTTGGAAGTGATGATGACGATGGGGCGCACAGCGGCGCGGATCGTTTCGCCGGTTTCGTAGACGAAGAACTCCATTCGATCGAGTTCCTGCAGCAGGTCGTTGGGGAATTCGATATCGGCCTTGTCGATCTCGTCGATCAACAGCACGACCTTCTTGCCGGCCGCGAAGGCGTCCCAGAGCTTGCCGCGCTTGATGTAGTTTTTGATGTCGTTGAACCTGGCATCGCCGAGCTGGCTGTCGCGCAGCCGCGAGACAGCATCATATTCATACAGTCCCTGCTGCGCACGGGTGGTCGACTTGACGTGCCATTCGATCAGGTCGAGGCCGAGCGCCGATGCCACTTGTCTGGCAAGCTCGGTCTTGCCGGTGCCCGGCTCGCCCTTGACCAGCAACGGCCGCTCCAGCGCGATCGCGGCGTTCACCGCCACCATCAGATCCTTGTCGGCGACATAGGCCGCCGTGCCTTCGAAACGCATACTTGCTCCTCGGTTGGTCAGCGCGAGCGTAAGGACGCTGCTTGACCTGTGCAAGGGCGAGCCGGCTGCGACCAAAGCGTGTGAGATCGAAATGGAAACATCGGCTCATGTCACTAGCGCTTGACCGACCAGCCGCCTATATTGGGCTTGGCGGTCTGCGCTTCCCGGCAGGAGAACATTTTCCCCGGGGCCTTAACGATCCTTAGGGAGCTGTCCCTGGGAAGACCCGTGGGTTTTCTCATACGGCGCCCACCTACTTTGTAGGTTCCCGGGATCGCTCTCTCCACCGGTTGTGTGGATCGTCACTTACCTGTATCCGCCCAGTTTGGCGGATGATGTGGTAGAAAACGTCGCTCATGAAACGTCACCCAGATCCGACCTTTTCTATCGTCCGCGCATGACATCTCCCAAAGACCTGAAAAAGCAGTTGCGCCTCGAGGCACTCGGCCGTCGCGATGCGCTCGATCCGCTGTGGCGGGTGGAGATCGCGCTTGAAATGGCCGAGACGGCGCGCGACCACCTCGCCATCGAGCCGGGTCAGATCGTTTCAGCTTTCTGGCCGATGCGATCGGAAGTCGACGTCAGGCCGCTGATGTTCGCCTTGCGCGAGAACGGGGCCAGGCTTTGCCTGCCGGCCATCCTCGACAAGACCACCATCGTCTTTCGCGAACTGGTGCGCGGCGCGCCGATGGTCGAGATGGGTTTTGGCACGGTCGGTCCGCATGCGGAGGCCGAGGTTCTCGATCCCGCGGTGATGCTGGTGCCGCTCGCGGCCTTCGACAGCCGCGGCCATCGCATCGGGTATGGCGCCGGCTATTACGACCGCGCCATCGCCAGGCTGATCGACAAGGGCCAGCCGCCACGACTGATCGGCATCGCTTTCGATTGCCAGGAGGTGGGTCTGGTGCCGGATGAGGCGCACGACGTCATCATCCCGGAAATACTCACCGAGAGCGGTTTGCGCCGCTTCGACATCGCTTAAAAGACCGCGATCCCGCTTAACGCGTTTCCAAGACGTGCCGGATAGTATTCCGGCAACACAGTCCGAGCCGATGGCGGCCATCATGTTTGTCTTCGCACGCTTCCTGCTGATGCCGTTCGTCCTCATCGCGGTAACGCTGTTCGCGATGGCATTGCACATTTCCGGAACGGCCCTGCACCACCAGTTCGCCTGCATCAGACGGTTGCCACAGTGACGGATGTCAGTTCCTACAGCGAAGCCCAGGGTAATGGCCTCACCGCGAAAGGCATCAACGTCGCTGTCACCTATGTCGCGAACGATGCACCGATGACGTGGTCCGGCAAGGGAAAGGACATCGGCCTCTACACGGCGTCCAAAGGCGACGCGGTGAAGTTGTATTACAACCCTGCCAATCCATCGATCCTCGATACCGCGGCGATGAAGGGCTGGCGCGGCGGGCTGTTGCTCCTGGCCGCTACTGGTGGGTTCACTGTTTTTTACGTGTGGTTCTTCTGGCTGCGCGGACGCACCGCACCGCCGGCGTCACCGATGATGCCTTCGGCAGTTCGCGTTGCGGGCGCGAGCGCCAAGCCGCCTCAACAGCAGCGTGGTACTTTCGGCCGGCGTTAGCGCCAATCGCCCGGGTAGCGCTTGCCTAGCGTCCGTGCCTCTGGATAGAAGTGGGCATGAGACTTCTCTTCCTCGGCGACATGGTGGGCAAATCGGGACGTACGGCGGTGTGGGAACAACTGCCCGGCCTGATCTCGGATTTCAAACTCGACTTCGTCATCGTCAATGGCGAGAACGCCGCCGGCGGCTTCGGCATCACCGAAGACATTTTTCGCGACACCATCGCCGCCGGTGCGGATGTCGTCACCACCGGCAACCATGTCTGGGACCAGCGCGACGCACTGGTCTTCGCGCCGCGCGAGGAGCGCTTCTTGCGCCCGTCCAACTTCCCCAAGGGCACGCCGGGGCGCGGTTCCGGCGTCTATATCGCCAAAAACGGCGCGCGCGTGCTGGTCGCCAACATCATGGGCCGGGTGTTCATGCATCCCGAGCTCGACGATCCGTTCCAGGCCGGCGAGCGCGAGCTGGCCGCCTGTCCGCTGGGCGAGCAGGCCGATGCCGTGGTCATCGACTTCCATGCCGAAGCGACCTCGGAGAAAATGTGCTTCGCGCATTTCGTCGACGGCCGCGCCAGCCTCGTCATCGGCACCCATACGCACCAGCCGACGGCCGACCACCAGATCCTCAACGGCGGCACCGGCTACATGTCCGATGCCGGCATGTGCGGCGACTATGATTCCTCGCTCGGCATGGACAAGGAAGAGCCGCTCAACCGCTTCCTGTCGAAAGTGCCGAAAGGCCGCTTCGAGGCGGCGACCGGACCGGCGACATTGTGCGGCGTCGGCGTCACTATTTCCGACCGCACCGGCCTGACCGAGAAGATCGCGCCTTTTCGTCGCGGGCCGCGGCTCGAAGAAACCGCGCCATCCTTCTGGTCTTGACATTGATATAGTCGAGTAAAGTACCTAACTGGCGACGAAACTGCTCTAGATCGTTAAAGAGGGGACGACCTCCATGCAGCTGATCGAGTTCTTTGCGCCGCATTTTCAATTTGTTTCCGATCCAACCGCGTGGGTCGCGTTGCTGACGCTGATCGTCCTCGAGGTCGTGCTCGGCATCGACAATCTGATCTTCATCTCGATCCTGACCAACAAATTGCCTGAGGCGCAGCGCGCCCGCGCCCGCCGTCTCGGCATCTCGGCGGCGCTGATCATGCGGCTGGTGCTGCTCGCAACCATCTCCATCATCGTGCAGCTGACGACGCCGGTGTTCACAGCGTTCGGCCATGGCTTTTCCTGGCGCGACCTGATCCTGATTGCCGGCGGCCTGTTCCTGGTCTGGAAGGCGACCAAGGAAATCCACCACACCGTCGATCCCGACGACCACAAGGATACGATGATGGGCGAGACGCTGCAGATCTCGCTTGCCGGCGCCATCTTCCAGATCCTGCTGCTCGATCTCGTCTTTTCGATCGATTCGATCATCACCGCCGTCGGCATGACCGACGAGATTGCCATCATGTACATCGCCGTGATCGTGGCGGTGAGCGTGATGATGCTGGCGGCCGGGCCGCTGGCCAATTTCATCGCCAAGAACCCGAGCATCGTCATGCTGGCGCTGGGCTTCCTGCTGATGATCGGCATGACGCTGATCGCCGACGGCATGGGCTATCATGTGCCGAAGGGCTACATCTACGCCGCGATGGGCTTTTCCGCCCTGGTCGAGGGCCTCAACATGCTGGCGCGGCGAAGGAAGAAATCCAGCGGTGGGCATTGAGGCTGGGCGATCGGGGCGATCCTAGCGCCCCGGCACGCCCTTCGGATAACGGTCGCCGATCAGGCCAAGCGACAGGCCCTGTTCCAGCCATGCCTTTGCGCCGGCAAGAACCAGTGCGAAGCCGTCGGTCGAGCCGACCGCCTGCTTGACCTGCTCGTCGGCGGTGCCGGCGAAGCCAAAATTGCTGACCTCAAGAAAGGTCGCACCGTCAGGCGTTTCGGCGCCGGGCATCTCCGTGAATGTCCAGACCACAGTGGTCGGCGGATCGCTCCATTGCATGACGATCTTCTTGTTCTCGACGATCTCGCTGACATTGACCATCGCCGAGGCCCCGTACATGCGCCACTCCCAGCGAACCTCTTTGCGGCTATCCAGCCGGCCGCTACTGTGGGTAAACCAGAATTTCGTGGTGATGGCCGGGTCGACGATCGCCTCGAAGACCTCGGCGACCGGCCGCCTGATCAGCATGCCAGCTTCGGCAGTCGGCGTTTTGTGAATTTCCATCGATGCTCCTTTCCTTGTCCGGTTTGCGCTCACCAGGCGTCAGGCTCGCGCACCATGTGAACGATGCTGGCCGGGTTGGCGATCCAGAAGCCGCGAAAGCCTTCGCCCAGGGGCTCGACCGCGTCGCAACGGACGACGCCGGCCTTGGCGAGATGATCCGCAATGGCTGCAGAATTGTCGGTGAAAAGCTCAAGCCAGACTTCGGCCTGGCTCAGCATCGGCGCCTCGTCGATCCACAGACGGTTTGGGCCAAGCTCGAAGCCGATGGCCGGCGTCTTGGCGGTGAATGGATTCAAGCCGACGACGTCGCGATAGAAGGCGATCGTCGCCTCGTACTGATGTGACGGGACTTTCATGGCGATGTTGATTCCACCTGTCATTTTCGCGGTCATTGCGGGCTCCGTTGCGCTGTTCATCTGTTTGTCTCGTTGGCCGGCTCGCCCCTCATCTCGCCGCGGTAGTAGCCGTCGCGCAGATTGATGCCGTATTCGACATAGGCCTTCATGCAGGCCAGCATCTGCGACCAGCCCTCGCAATTGAGGTAGGATTTCTGCAGGCCGACCACGCCTTCCGGCCAGCCGGATTCAGCAATGGTCACAAGGGTGCCGCCATCGTCCAGCGGCTCGAAGTTCATCTCGATGCGTGTCTTGTAGGCGGGCTTGCCTTCGGCATCGGTGGCATCCCAGCGCAGCACGATATGGCGGTCCTTGATCACCTCATCGACTTCGACGGGCACCTTGCCCCACCAGACCACCCCGGTGCCGGCCTTCAGCGGCGCGCTGGCGCCGCCGATGGTGGTGAAATAGCCACTCAGCTTTTTGGGATTGACGACGGCGTCGAAGACTTCGGCGACCGGTTTGCCGATGCGCCCGGAAACTCTGAATCCAAGAGACATATCCACAGCTCCTCCTTGATTGGCTCGACGATATGTTATAGAAACATAACATGTCAAGCCAAACCGCAGACGATCACGTTTTCAAGGCGTTGGCGCATCCGCGCCGTCGCGAATTGCTGGATCGGCTGAAGGATGCGCCGCAGACGACCGGCATGTTGTGCGAGGCGTTTCCCGACATCGATCGCTGCACCGTCATGCTGCATCTCAAGGTGCTGGAAGAAGCCGAACTGGTGGTGGCAAAGCGCCAAGGGCGAGAGCGCTGGAACCATCTCAACGCGCTGCCGATCAAGCACATCCACGACCACTGGATCAGCCAGTATGCCGGCCATGCGCTCAGCATTATCGACCGGCTGAAGTCCGATCTGGAGGGCTGAACCGGCGCGGCTGGACGAATTGAGCCGATTTATCTATAAGCCGGCCATTCCGACAGAGAACGCCGTGCATCCATCGCGTTGCACCTTGGACGGCTCTGAAAATTTGAATTCGAGTACCCGGGAGGACGAGGTGAGACCACCTCGCTTCGGGATGCTCTAGCCGAAGACGACAGGGGTGCCATGGCCGGCCATTCACAGTTCAAGAACATCATGCACCGCAAGGGCCGGCAAGACGCGGTGCGGTCGAAAATGTTTTCCAAGCTGGCGCGCGAAATCACCGTCGCCGCCAAGAGCGGAACACCGGATCCGTCGATGAACCCGCGTTTGCGCCTGGCCATTCAGAACGCCAAGGCGGTGTCGATGCCGAAGGACAACATCCAGCGCGCCATCAACAAGGCATCGATGGGCGATGCCGAGAATTACGAAGCGGTGCGCTATGAAGGCTATGGGCCAGGCGGCGTGGCGCTGATCGTCGAGGCGCTGACCGACAACCGCAACCGCTCGGCCTCGAACGTGCGCGCCGCCTTCACCAAAGCCGGGGGTGCGCTTGGTGAAACCGGCTCGGTGTCGTTCATGTGGAACCGCGCCGGCGAGATTTACTATCCGGCCTCCGCCGGCAGCGCCGACAAGGTGATGGACGCGGCGATCGAGGCCGGCGCCGATGACGTCGAGTCCGACGAGGAAGGCCACACCATCTACTGTGCGTTCGAGAGTATGGGCGAAGTGTCTAAGGCGCTGGAAGCCTCGCTTGGCGAGGCCGAATCGGTGAAGCCGATCTGGCAGCCGCAGAACAATGTCCCGGTCGACGAAGAGCGGGCGCAATCGCTGATGAAACTGGTGGCAACGCTCGAGGACGATGACGACGTGCAGAGCGTCTACGCCAATTTCGAGGTCGACGACGAGACCATGGCCAAGCTCAGCGCGGCGTAGGTCCGTGCAATACAGTCGGATGCGAATATTGCTGTATGACGGCGGCCTGCCTATAGATTAGTCAGTTATCAGGGGGGGCCGATGACCGACTATAAAGAGGCAAGTTTTGCCGATGCGGTGGCCTGGCCTCGCCGGCCCGGCATATGGCGACGGTTTCTCGCTGCACTCATCGACTACCTTGTAATCCTGATCGCCCTCTATTTGCTCGTAGGGGCTCTATTTCTGCTGACCAACGGTGGCGTAAAAGGCAGCTTTTGGCTGAACTGGAAACTATGCCAGGAGGGTACGGTTCACGGTGCCCCGACACTTGCCCGTTATGATTGGCAGGTGTGTAGAACATCAGTACTCGGTTTGCCGGTCGCCATATGGAGCGTGGGTACGGCGCCGGGCTCAAAGCCTGGAGAAACCTCCTCCATCTCGATCGATCTGGATTCGCAAGGGAATTTCAGGCCTGCAGCATTGGACCTGGGTTTCCTCGAGCTGATCGCTCTGGCGTCTTATCTCCTCATTATGGAGTTGAAGTCCGGCCAATCAATCGGCAAGCGGCTCACGGAGCTCACTGTACATGATGAGGACGACAGACATAGGGTCGGCCTGCCGGCGAGAAAGGCTGTTCGGCGGCAACTTATCAAGTTTCTCGGCGCATTACCGATCGTCCTGACGGGAAGCTGGTATGCTTTTCAGGCTTGGGGCACCGCTCCCGGTGGCGTGCAGGATTACTCCAGCCTGGAAATAGTGGTTGCATCCGCTGCCCTCGTTTTGGTGCTGATCTGGCCGGTCTGGATTGCGATATCCATAGCTCTGGGCGACGACCCGATACACGATCGATTCGCAAATACCACGGTGCGCATACAGGAGGCCCAGACATGAGTGTGCCGGAGAGGCCCCGCGTGGTCATCACCTATTGCACGCAGTGCCAGTGGCTGTTGCGGGCCGGCTGGATGGCGCAGGAACTGCTCTCCACCTTCGGCACGGATCTTGGTGAAGTGACGCTGGTGCCGGGCACAGACGGCATCTTCACCGTTTCCTGCAACGATGTGCTGGTCTGGGACCGCAAGCGCGACGGCGGCTTTCCCGATGCCGCCAAGCTCAAGCAGCTGGTGCGCGACGTCATCGATCCGGGCCGCGATCTCGGTCATTCCGACCGCAAGGGTCACACGCAAAAGGACCCCGCTTGAGGCGAGGTCCTTGCGTTTGCGAAGTGTCATTTTTCAGAGCAATGCGAACATGAAGCAGGCCATCGACACGATGGCGGTGATGGTGCGGACGTGGTTCCACATCACCCATTGATTCAGATGGTTCGCCCACACGGCTGCGCCATTGGCGCTGGCCGGGTCGACGGCGGCGAGCGCATCGTTGAGCGGCACATTGAAGACCATGGTCACGATCGGGTTGCCGATCAAATAGATCACGGCGCCGGCAAGCAGCCAGTATGAGCCGGACTGGCTCCACCCCATGAGAACGGCGGCGATAAGCACCAGACAGAGCACGCCGGTGCCGAACAGCGCCGTCATGAAGGTGGGCGTGATCACCGTGATGTTGATCGAATTCATCGCTGCGATGCCTTGGGGGACCGGCAGCCGGGCAAGCGCCGACATGATAAAGTTGGAAAAGGCGAAGAACACGCCGCCGACGACGCCCGAGCCGATGGCGGCGATGATGGTGAGGGTGGGAAGAAGCTTGATCATCTCAGTTGCTCCAGATGCCGGTTGCAGCGGTTTCATTTGCGTAGGCGGAAAAGTCTTTCGGCGCGCGGCCGAGCACACGCTGGACGCCGTCGGTCAGCGTCTCGTTGCGGCCGTCAAGCACTTCGGTGAACAGCTCGTTGAGCAGCCAGGCGATTTCGGGCGGCAGTTCGTATGCCGCCGTCGCGGCGGTGAATTCGTCATGCGAGATCTTGATATAGCGGATGTCGCGGCCGGTCGCCTTGGCGATCTCGGCAACCGCGTCGGCGAAGCTTAGCAGCCGCGGCCCGGTCAACTCATAGAGCTGGCCGACATGGCCCGGTTCGGTCAGCGCAACGAAGGCAGCATCGGCGATGTCGTCGACATCGACGAAGGGCTCGCCAACAGGGCCGACAGGCAAAGCCACTTCGCCCTGCCGCAAGGACTCGACGAGAAAACCTTCGCTGAAATTCTGCGAAAACCAAGCGCAACGCAGGATCGTCCAGTCAGCGCCCGAGGCTTTGACCATCTCTTCGGCGCGCTGGGCTTCGGTCTCGCCGCGGCCGGAGAGCAGCACCATGCGGGTGACGCCATTTGCCACCGCAAGCCTGGCGAAGGCGCCGACGGTCTCGGCGGCGCCCGGCACGGCGATGTCGGGATAGTAACTGATGTAGACGGCGCCCACGCCCAGCATGGCAGGCTCCCAGGTCGCCGGAACCTCCCAGTCGAAGCGGGGGCTGCCGGAACGCGAGCCGATGCGCACGGGAATGCCCTGTGAGGTCAGCCGCTCGGCGAGGCGACGGCCGGCCTTGCCAGTGCCACCGAGGATCAGGACTGGTTTGGTGTCGGTCATTGTGGTTTTCCTCTGTTTACAAATATGAGTAATCCTCACATTTGCAAAACGTGATAAACCCTCGTATTTTGGGAGTCAAGCCGTCTGTTGGCAGATTTTGTCGAGACCGGAGGCCGTCATGGAAGACACAGCAACGCCCGCATCTGCCCAGGAGCAGGTCGCATCGCCGCGACGGGCGCCCACCCAGCAGCGCAGCCGCGAGCGGGTCGAGCGCATGCTGGCCGCAGCCTCGGCGCTGATTGCCGAGCAAGGCAGCGACGCCATGCGCATGGGCGAGGTGGCGGAACGGGCCGCGGTGTCGATCGGCTCGCTCTACCAGTTCTTTCCCGACAAGCGGGCGATCGTCTGGGCGCTGGCCGAGCGCTACACCGCCGAAAGCCAGGCCTGCATCTCCTCGGCGCTCAAGGATGTCGTCGACGCCGAGGGCCTGCGGCAGGCGTTTTCGGAGCTGGTGGATATCTACTATCAGCTGTTCCTGGCCGAGCCGGTGATGCGCGACATCTGGTCGGGCACGCAGGCCGACAAGGCGCTGCGCCAGCTCGAACTCGCCGACAGCCGGGCGAATGCCGAATTCCTGACCATGGTGCTGAAGCGGCTGCATCCCGGCGCCGATCCGGTGGCGCTGGAGACCACAGCGTTTCTGGTCTGGCAGATGGGCGAGGCTGCCGTGCGGCTGGCGATCTCGGTCGACCGGCAGGAGGGCGACAGGCTGGTCGCCGCCTACAAGCGCATGGCGTTGCGGGAATTAGTCGGCGCCTGACCGGTGTCGCCCGCCTTCATTTTGTCTCGCCTGGCAACGGCATGGCCGCGAGATTTCGCTTCGACGGCCGATGCTCCAGCCGCCAAGCCTTCGGGCTCAAGCCTGTCACGCGCAGGAACTCGCGGTTGAAGTTCGATTTGCTAAGAAACCCGGCGTCGAACATGATGCGGGTGATGGGTTCGTCGCTGGCCGCCAGCAGGCGGCAGGCTTCGCCGATGCGCTGGTTGTTGACATATTGCGACACGCTCGATCCGTGGATGCGGTTGACCGCCGACGACACTTGCCGCGCCGACAGGCCGAGGCGCCTGGCGATACGGCCGAGGTTGAGGTCAACGTCCCTGTAGAGTTCTTTTGACTGCATCAGCGCGTCGACGGCCGCTGCGACCGCGGAATCCTCGCTCGTCGCCCGTGGCGTGGCTTGCGGCCCATCGTCTTCATCGTCATCCAGAGGCGCGGTTTCGCTGGCCACCGCGGCTGCACCGCCAAGCAGCAGCAGCGCCAGCACATTGCCGGCGGCAATCACCGCGCCGGAATGGGCACCGCCGGTCCATTCGAGGTCGAGGCTGATGATGATGTCGGTGACCGGCGAGGCCAGGATCGCCAGCGTCGTCACCAGCAGCGCCCGGTAGGAGCGCAAGACACCGTCCAGACGCGACTCGGCAAGGCCGTCCGGCCCGACCCGCGCAAGCCAAAGAAGGGTGACGCCATAACACAGGAAGACCAGCATGATCACGGGGCCTACCGGCTCGCGCCAGAAGATCAGCAGCAGGGCCACAAGACAGGCCGGCAACAGATGCGGCCACAGCGAAGCCAGGCGATGCCGCGAGCGTTCCCTCGCCAGACCGCTAAAAGCTATCCAGGCAAGCGGCGCGATCAATGTCGCCAACACCGCCTGGAAAGGCATGATTGCCCTGACTTCGTAGCCCCAGCGGATACCGATCAGCACCGACTGCAAGGCGTAGGCAGCCATCAGCAGCATGAAAAACATGTTTTCGCGCAGATCGGCCTCGTTTCGGCGGATCATCTGCACGAGCAGGATGACGAGCAGCAGGGCAACGACGAATGGCAAGGGAATGAAGATCATGATCGCAAGCGTGGTTCCAAAGCGGCCGACGATGGACCGGGCGGCCGACAATGACCTGGATTGCGTTCACGGTCGTCCCGGATCGTGATCGAGGTCGCGAAAATCGACGTCTCGGATCATCTGGGCAACGCCGCGGTCCTTTCGCGACCGCCCACCCATGATCGGAGACAATGATGAAATCCGCAATTCTCGTCTTGCTGCCCTTTGCCGCAGTTGCCCTGGCACCGCCGGTGGCCGGTGATGCCGCAAAGACGCTCGATCTCGCCGGTGTTACCGCCATCATCATCACCGGCGAGGCAAGCTCGGTCAAGCTGACCACTTCAGGTGCAGAACCCTACCAGGCGACGATCGGCAGCCGCCGCGAGGGCTGGTTTGCCAGCTGGTATTCGTCCTGGTTCGCTAATGACTGCCGCACCGCCAGCGACATGAAGCGAGAGGCCTCGACGTTGCGCATCAATGTCGCTCCGTCGTCCTGGCTGGACCCTTCGGATTGCAGGGTCGAGATCAACGCCAACATTGCGCCCGAGAGTTCGGTGTCGATCGACCAGGCGGCCTTGCTGGCCAGTATGACGGGGAATTTCTCCAGCATCGCCATTACCGGCAAGGCGGCCGATGTTTCGCTCGAAGGGCATGCTTCACGCATCGATCTCAAGGGCGAGGCGCTGAGGGCCAATCTCGCCTATGGCAGCATCCGGAAGGACGAGACTGTCGCCATTGCCGGCAAGGCGCTGGATGCCACGCTGACCTTCGGCAGGCAGGTTCAAATCAGCTACTCGGTGACCGCGTCGGCGTCCTTCGTCGACAGTTCGCTTGCCAACACTTCCGGTGCCAAACCCTCGATCGTCATCAAAGGCGATTTCGTCCGCGCCACGATCCGCTGAACAAAAAACCCGCCACAAGGGCGGGTTCCTGATCTGCGAAAGCCGATAGGCTTAAAGGCCGAACCCTTCGAAGCGCTTCTTGAACTTCGACAGGCGGCCGCCGCGGTCGAGCAGGGTCTGCTGGCCGCCGGTCCAGGCCGGGTGCGTGGTCGGGTCGATATCGAGGTTCATCGTATCGCCTTCCTTGCCCCAGGTCGAACGGGTCGAATATTCGGTGCCATCGGTCATGACGACCTTGATGGTGTGGTAGTCGGGATGGATATCGGCCTTCATTGTCGTGCTTCCTGGCTTGCGGCGCTACAGACGGGCCCGCGGCCTGCGTCGATGCGCCCCTTTTTAAAACTCGAAGCCGCAGCTATTGAAAAGCCACGGCTTCTAAAACGGTCGGCGAGCCTATACATCAGCCGGAATTGAATCACAAGGCCACGGCAGGCGCATATTGAACGCGCCCACCTGGAGCGGCCAGAGGAAACGGTCATGGCGGACATCAGCGGCGAGCAAGACGGGCGCAGGCGCTCGCTCGGGCCGCTCAGGCGCCTATATCCCTACATATTCCGCTACCGCAAACTGGTCATAGGCGCCCTCATTTCGCTCGCCATCGCCGCAGCGACGACGCTGGCGCTGCCGCTGGCCGTGCGGCGCATGATCGACCACGGTTTCAGCGCTTCCGGCACCGTCTTCATCGCCGAATATTTCGCCGCTTTGGTGGCGATGGCAGCCATTCTGGCGGCGGCATCGGCCGGACGCTACTACTTCGTCATCACGCTCGGCGAGCGGGTCGTTGCCGACATCCGCAGCGACGTGTTTTCGCATGTCACGACGCTTTCGCCGTCCTTCTTCGACACCGCCCAGTCGGGCGAGATCGTCTCGCGGCTTGCCGCCGACACCACGCAGGTGAAATCCGCCGTCGGCGCCACCGCCTCCGTGGCGTTGCGCAACGTCATCCTCGGCCTTGGCGCGGTGGCGATGATGGTCGTCACCAGCCCGAAACTGTCGGGCCTGGTGATCGCGGCCATTCCGCTCATCGTGCTGCCGCTGGTCGCGTTCGGCCGTTCGGTGAGGCGCCGGTCACGGCAGGCGCAGGACACGCTGGCGCAAGCGACCGCCTATGCCAGCGAGCAGATCGGCGCGGTGCGCACGCTGCAGGCGTTCACCAACGAGACGCTGGTCACCGGGCGGTTCTCGGCCGCGGTGGAAGCCGCCTTCCAAGCGGCGCGCTCGTCGATCTTCTCCCGCTCGCTGCTCACCTTCTTTGCCATCTTCATGATCTTTTCCTCGGTCGTGGCGGTGTTGTGGTTCGGCTCGCGTGACGTGCTTGCCGGCACGATGTCGCCCGGTACGCTCGGCCAGTTCCTGCTTTACTCCGTGTTTGCCGCAGGCGCGCTGGGCGCACTGTCGGAAGTCTGGGGCGAGCTTGCCCAGGCGGCGGGTGCGGCCGAAAGGCTGACCGAGATACTCGACGAGACGCCGGCGATTCAACCGCCGGCCAATCCGCTGCCGCTGCCCGCCAAGGCGACAGGCGCGATCAGTTTCGACGACGTCTCCTTCTCCTACCCGGCAAGGCCGGACCGTGCCGCCGTCCACGGCTTGAGTTTTCAGGTCAAGCCCGGCGAGACGGTGGCGATCGTCGGCCCGTCGGGCGCCGGAAAGAGCACCGTCTTTTCGCTGATCCTGCGCTTCTACGATCCCGAAACTGGCCGCATCGCCATTGACGGCGTCGACGTGCGCGAAGCCGATCCGGCTGAAGTGCGGGAGCGCATTGCGATCGTGCCGCAGGATGTCACCATCTTTGCGGCAAGCGCGCGCGACAATATCGGCTTTGGCCGGCCGGGCGCGACGAATGCCGAGATCGAGGCCGCCGCCAGGGACGCGCTGGCCGACGAGTTCATCCTCAGGCTCGACAAGGGCTACGACAGCCAGGTCGGCGAGCGCGGTGTGACCTTGTCCGGCGGCCAGCGCCAGCGCGTGGCGATCGCCCGCGCCATCCTGCGCGACGCGCCGATCCTGCTGCTCGACGAGGCCACGTCGGCGCTCGACGCCGAAAGCGAAACGCTGGTGCAGACGGCGCTGGAACGGCTGATGCAGGGCCGCACCACCATCGTCATCGCCCACCGGCTGGCGACCGTGCTGAAGGCCGACCGCATCCTGGTCATGGATGGCGGCCGCATCGTCGAGGAAGGCACGCACCAGAGCCTGGTCGCCAAGGGCGGAATCTATGCAAGGCTGGCCAAGCTGCAGTTCGAAACCGGAGCAAGCGCCTTCAGGGGTGCCGCGGAGTAGCAACCCGCAATCAGGCGGGACCATACCGCTTGCGGAGATGCTCGGTGAAATACGCGGCGTTGAGCTTTTCCCCGGTGGCGCGCTCAAGCAGTTCGGGCGTCGACCAGCGGGATCCCTGCGACCAGATATTGTCGCGGCGCCAGTCATTGATGGCGGCGAAATTGCCCTTGGCGAGGTCGCTGTCGGCTGAAGGATGGTCGCGCGTCAGCGCAGCCCATTGCTGCGCCGCCATCATAGCGCCCAGCGTATAGGACGGGAAATAGCCGAAGGCGGCGCCTGGCCAATGCACGTCCTGCATCGGTCCGTCGGCTGGGTTGTCGATGGTCGAAAGGCCAAGATACTCCCGCATCTTGGCGTCCCAGGCTTCGGGCAGGTCGGCCGCCTGCAGCCGCCCCGAGACCACCTCCTGCTCCAACTCGTAGCGCAGGATGACATGCAGCGGGTAGGTGACCTCGTCGGCGTCGACGCGGATCAGGCCGCGCTCGACCCGGTGCACATGCGGCAGGATGTCGTCGAGCGACCAGGCTTCGCCGAGATGCTTTTCGACCACGGGCAGCGCCCAGCGCCAGAATTCGGGGTTGCGGCCGACCTGTTTCTCGACGAACAGACTCTGGCTTTCATGCACCGCCATGCCGCGCGCCTTGCCGAGCGGCCAGTGCGCCCAGGCCTTCGGCAGGTTCTGCTCGTAGAGCGCGTGGCCGGTCTCGTGCAGCACGCCCATCAAAGCCGACAGGAAATCGGACGTTTTGTAGCGGGTGGTGATGCGAACGTCGCTCGGCACCCCGCCGCAGAAGGGATGGTGCGATACCGACAGAGAACCATGGGTGAGGTCGAAGCCGACCGAAGCCATCATGGCGAGACCAAGCTCGCGCTGTTTGTCGATCGCATAGCTGCCGGAGAGCGGCTTCAGCGGGCGCTTGGCCAGTCGCGCTTCCTGTACGGCCAGCGCTTCCGGCACGAAGCCCTTCAGGAATGTCTTCAGCTCGGTGAAGACCGGCGTGATGTCGGCGGCGCGGTTGCCAGGATCGTATTGCTCCATCAGTGCGTCGTAGGGATCGAGGCCGAGCGCGTCGGCGCGCAGGGCGGCTTCCTCGCGCACCAGCGCGATGACACCTTCGAGCGCCGGCAGGAATCCGGCCCAGTCATTCTTGCCGCGCAGGTCGCGCCAGAGCTGCTCGGAGCGCATACGCGCCACCGTCTGGCGCTCGACGAATTCGACCGGCAGGCAGGTCAGGTTGGTGTATTGGCGACGCAGTTCGCGGACCGCCGCCTGCTGCTCCTCGTTCAGCGCCTCCTGTTCGGCGGCGGCGAGCCAGTCGGCGATCTCCGGCGCCGTTGCCCTGATATGCAGCATCCCGGCCAGGGACGACATGGCTTCGGCGCGCTTCTCGCCGCCGCCGACGGCCATGTGGGTCGCCTCGTCGGCGCCGAGGATAGCGAGCGCATGTTCCAGCGCTTCGAGCTTGTGGCCGAGATCATCGAGCTTCTGAAAAGACATGACAGGTTCCGCGTTTTGGACCGCGGGAAAAGATACCAACGCGCCAGGATTGGCAACCCTCAAAGGTGGCTATGCAGCTTGCGCCGATGAGCTTGTGCGTGGAATGCTGGCTGGCGGTGGAACACCGCCATGCAGGGGAGACTAAGATGATCGGCAATATCCTGGTCGGGCTGGTGGCCCTGATCCACCTCTACATCGTCTATCTGGAGATGGTGGCGTGGGACACACCGCGCGGGCACAGGGCGTTCAACCTCAAGCCGGACTTCGCCAGCGCATCGAAGGTGCTCGCCGCCAATCAGGGGCTCTACAACGCCTTCCTTGCCGCCGGGCTGATCTGGGGCCTCTATCTCGGCGCGGCGGGATTCCAGATCAAGGTGTTCTTCCTGCTTTGCATCGCCGTCGCCGGGCTCTATGGCGCGGCGACTGCCAGCCGGAAGATCCTGTATGTTCAGACCGTGCCGGCGGTGCTGGCCCTCGCTGCGCTGTGGCTGGGCTGGTGACAAAAAAGACGCCCTCGGAACCAGATCCCGCGGGCGTCAGACAGTCCCTTCCTCATTCCTGGAGATATCAGAACGGACCTCAGCCGTTCGGATAATTCCCGCCGTCGGAGCCATCACCGATCATGAAGCCGCTGCCGGTGTCGGACATCAGCCTCTGATCGACATTGTCGAGGCGGCGCAGCAGATCGTGATATTGCGCGGCCGGGATCCGGCCATGGTCCGAAGCGGCGACCCCTTCGGCGGCCTGGCCGATATGCGCCGCACGCAGATGCAGCCACTGCGCTTCCGAGGTCGAGATGCCCTTGGTTTCGCGCGCATCCGCGATGCCCTGTTCGACGCCCCGCACCTGCTCGATCAGGCCGGTCACACGCGGACCGGTCATGTCGGTCGGGTCGCTGGCGTCGAGGGCGCCCTTGTGATGTCCGGCGGCATAGGCGCCGGCGAGTGGAACAGTGATCAGAAGTGTCGTGAGGGTTGCGGTCCTGAGAGTCTTCAAAGAGCGCATGATGTGCGTCTCCTCCTGCTATGGAAGGGGCAAGCGCTTTCGCTCCGCCTTCCGGAAGCGGGCCGTCCGGTTCCGTCGCGTCGCGATGGGAGGCATCGCCGGCGGTTCTCGGCCCTGCGCGTCAAAGTAGGAGCCCGGAAACGCGAAGTGTAATTAAAGAAAGATAATGTTTTCAGGCCTTGCCGGCCTGGCGTTTCGCCCTAGAGTTGAGCTGGCAAACAATTTCGCGTGACTGAAAATCACCGTTCGGTGAGTTTCAGTTCAATGCGTCGGTTCTTGTTGCGGGCGTCTTCGGTGTCGGCGGGGTCGAGCGGCTGGAATTCGCCGAAGCCGGCCGCAACCAGCCGGTTGGCGGGCACGCCGTTCTCGATCAGGAACTTGACCACCGAGGTCGAACGCGCCGTCGACAATTCCCAATTGTCGCGATAGCGGCCGGCGCCGGACAGCGGCTTGTTGTCGGTGTGGCCGTCGACGCGCAGCACCCAGTTGATCTCGGGCGGGATTTCCTTTTGCAACTCGATGATGGCATCGGCGAGCTTCTTCATCTCGACCTTGCCGGCATCGTTGATCACTTCCGACCCGGTCGGGAACAGAACTTCCGACTGGAAGACGAAGCGGTCGCCGACGATGCGGATGTTCTCGCGGTCGGCGAGGATTTCGCGCAGGCGGCCGAAGAAGTCGGAGCGATAGCGGTTCAGCTCCTGCACGCGCTGCGCCAGCGCGACGTTGAGCCGACGGCCGAGATCGGCGATCTTGGTGTTGGAATCGCGGTCGCGCGTTTCGGACACATTGAGGGCGTCCTCGAGCGCGCCGATCTGCTTGCGCAGTGCTGCGATCTGCTGGTTCAGGATCTCGACCTGGCTCAGCGCCTGCTGGCTGATCTGGCGCTGGCTGTCGAGTTCGCCGCCGAGTTCCGCGGCGCGCTGGGTGGCGGCGTCGCCGGCGCCGGCACCTTGCGCCAGCAGCTGCTCGAGCCGGCTCTTCTCAGCTTCGGCGGCCGACAGCGACGCCTGCAGATTGGCCAGCGAATCGTCCTTGTCCTGCGCGCTCGAGCGCTCCAGCGCCAGCAACTGCGTCAGTTCGTTGATCTGCGAGTTGAGGCGCGTGAGCGCCGTATCCTTGCCGGAGAGTTCGCGTCCGAGCAGGAACTGCGCCAGCACGAAAACGGTGAGCAGGAACATGATGGCGAGCAGCAGCGTCGACAGCGCGTCGACGAAGCCCGGCCAATAGTCGATCCGGCGATCGGTGCGCCGGCCCCTGGCGAGAGCCATGCTAGTGGACCCCGGGTTTCTTCAGCGCGTCGGCGATCTTTTCCAGCGTGTTGCGCATCGCCTTCTGCTCGTCCGACTGGGCCTCGACCCAGTCGCGCATGATCTGCTGCTCGGAGCGCATGTTCTTGACCAGGCCGGAAATGCCGTCGGCGAGATTGGCCATGGCGGTGGCGACGCGCGGATTGGAGCCGCCGCCGCTTTCCTGCATGCTGCGCAGCCGTTCCGACAGGACCCGGATCTCGTCGGAGGATTCAGTCTTGGCCGGGTCGGCGACGGCGATGTCGGAGGAGAGATCGGTGACCGAGGACAGCCAGTTTTCAAGCTCGGTATAGAAGCGGGTCTGCGCGCGGCCGGCCTGCAGGTCGAGGAAGCCTAGCACCAGCGACCCGGAAAGGCCGAACAGCGAGGACGAAAAGGCCGTACCCATGCCGGCCAGCGGCGCCGACAGCCCCTGCTTCAGCGAATCGAGCACGGCGGCGGCGTCGCCGGTGCCGGGATCGAGCGATTCGATGGTTTCGCGGATCGAGCCGATGGTGTTGAGCAGGCCCCAGAAGGTGCCGAGCAGACCGAGGAACACCAGCAACCCGACGAGATAGCGCGAGGTGTCGCGGCTTTCGTCGAGGCGGGTGGCGATCGAATCCAGCATGGTGCGCATCGAAGACGTCGAGAAGGCGACCGTCGAGGAGCGGCCGATCATCGCCTTCATCGGCGCCAGCAGCACCGGCTCGGTGGTTTCGGAACCGGCGCGGAAGGAATTGACCCAGCGCACTTCGCGAAACAGTCGTCCGACCTGGGCGAAGGCAAGCAGGATGCCGACCACAAGGACGCCGACGATCAGGCCGTTGAGGCCGGGATTGCTCCCGAAAGCGGTCGAGATCTGGCGGGTGAGGATGGCGGCGATGAAGGCGACGATGACCAGGAAGATGACCATGGTCAGGAGGAAGACCTGCGGGCTCGACAGTTTGTGCGGATCGTACATCAGGACATCAGAACGCCTGCCCACGCCGAAGGATCTGAGAAAAGCCATCCGTGCCCCGTTTCCGATGCTCTATTTGCCTTGACGCAATTCCGAACGGGAAGCCGCTCATACTTCCCTGGAACCGCTCCAGTGCCGCCGATCACGTAATTCGCGACTCTAAACGGAATTGTGACCAAATTGAATGGCGCTTGGCAATATTGCCCGACTGTCGGGCCGCACCACGCCGTTCAGAGGCGGTTGACGACCAGGCAGTCGACCATGGCGGCAAGATGCAGCCCGGCGCCGGTGACGACAAAGCCGTGCCAGAGGGCATTGTGAAAGCGCAGGCGTTTCCAGGCGAAGAAGATGACGCCGCAGGAGTACACGATGCCGCCGGCGACAATCAGCGCGATCGAGGTCGTCGGCAACGTCGCCACCAGCGGCTTGACCAGGACGACGCCGCTCCAGCCGATGGCGAGATAGAAGACAATGGCCAGACGATCGAAGCGGCCGGGCAGGAACACTTTCATGGCAATGCCGGTCAAAGCAGCGGTCCAGACAAGGACAATCATCGGCAGCGCCAGCGGCGAGCCGTCGAGCTGGGCCAGAAAGGGCGTGTAGGTCGCGGCGATCAGGAGATAGATCGCCGCATGATCGAAGCGCCGCAAGATCCACTTCGCCGGCGACGTCACCGGCCACAGATTGTAGGTCAGCGAAATCGACAGCACAGTCAGCAGCGACACCACGAAGAAGGCGGCGGCGATGTATTCGCCGGGACCGGCATGGAAGGCGGCCAGCGCCAGCAACGCCGAGCCGGCGGCTATCGCCAGCACGATGCCGACCGCATGGACGATGCCATCGGCGATCATCTCCGCACGCGAGTAGTGCCAACGCCCGACATAAGGGATTTCAACTGGCTGGTCTGGCTGCGCTTCTCGCGAGGATAGTGAAGGTATGCTCGTCATAAAAAATCCTGCGTCACCCTTATCTGGGCGGCCGCCGGGCAGTATTTCAAGCTTTGATTGCGGTTTTGCGACTGCGGCGCTTCAGCACGCCGCGCCGGCATGCCAAGTGATCAGCGCGCCGAAAGCGGCTTCTTCACCGCCTTGAGCAGCGCGCGCTGTATGACCTCGTTGCCGGCGACGAGCGAACCCGCTTCGAGCATATCCTGGCCGCCATCCATGTCGGAGACGAAGCCACCGGCCTCGCGGATCAGCAGCAGGCCGGCGGCAATGTCCCAGGCCGAAAGGCCGGTTTCCCAAAAGCCGTCCATGCGGCCGGCGGCGACATAAGCGAGATCGAGCGCGGCGGAACCCAGGCGGCGCACGCCCGAGACCTCGGCCATCACATTGCGCAACTCGACGAGGAAATTGCCGTGCTGGCCGCGGCCGAGATGCGGCACGCCGCAGCCGATGACGCAGTCGGTGAGCTTGCTGCGGCCGGCAACGCGCAGCCGGCGATCGTTCATGAAGGCGCCGCCGCCGCGCTCGGCGGTGTAGAGCTCATCCATTGCCGGATTGTAGATGACGGCGGCGACCAACTGGCCCTGTCGCTCCAGCGCGATCGAGATGGAAAAGATCGGAATGCCGTGCAGGAAATTGGTGGTGCCGTCGAGCGGGTCGACGATCCAACGGTGCTGGTCGTCGTCCCCTGCGATCATGCCGCGCTCTTCCATCAGGAAGGCATAGCCCGGCCGTGCCTTCGACAGTTCGGCAAACAGAATGTCCTCGGCCTTGCGGTCGGCTTGGCTGACATAGTCGCCCGGTCCCTTCATCGACACCTGCAGGTTCTGCACCTCGCCGAAGTCGCGCGACAGCGAGCGGCCGGCCTTCATGGCGGCCTGGACCATGACATTGAGAAGTGCGGAGCGTGCCATCGTATCTGTTCCTGCCTACGCGTCAGTCTGCGCGGCGCATGTAGGTGAGTTCGTTGGTGTCGACGACGATGCGTTCGCCAGCGCCGATGAATGGCGGCACCAGCACACGGATGCCGTTTTCCAGCACCGCCGGCTTGTACGAGGACGCGGCCGTCTGGCCCTTCACCACCGGGTCGGCCTCGGTGATGGTCAGCGTCACCTGGTCGGGCAGCGAAATGCCGATCGGCCTGTCCTCATAGAGCTGGACCGTCACCATCATGCCGTCCTGCAGGAAGGCGGCGCGGTCGCCGACGAAATCCTTCGCCAGCTCGAGCTGCTCGTAGCTCTGCGTGTCCATGAACACCAGTGCGTCGTCCTGGGCGTAGAGGAAGGAAAAATCCTTCAGGTCGAGCCGGATCTGCTCGACGGTCTCGGCCGAGCGGAAGCGCTCGTTGAGCTTGGTGCCGTTGATCAGGTTCTTCAGTTCGACCTGGTTATAGGCACCGCCCTTGCCGGGCTTGACGGTGTTGGTCCTGACCGCCACCCAAAGGCCGCCATCGTGCTCGATGACATAGCCGGGACGGATTTCGTTGCCATTGATCTTGGCCATGATGAGATTGATCCGGGATGCTACCAACGGCTTGGCCGTTGGTATGGGGATGGTCGCTGGACAAGCGATTTCGGGCTCCCAAGACCACAAATCGGCAGGAGAGGCAAGGGGATGCCAGATCGCCCGACAAGGGCTGGTAGCCTCAAACCTGGGCCGCAATGACTCTGCCGACAGCCTCGACGATGGCGTCCGCAGCCTCAGTCAGCCGGTTGAGATGAGGCGAACGAAGTGCGGCGACCTGCAAGGAAAGGTCGACATCTTCCGTGTTGACCAGCATGAGGCCGTCGGGAAGTCCGCGCCTTGCAAGACGCAACGGCACTAGCCCAAGGCCGTGCCCCCGACGGACCCATTCCATCTGCAAGGCCGGATCCTGTATCTCCGCCGCGATCTCGAAATAACGCCTTCCGCCGACCAGAACGGACATGAGTTTCTGGCGCGCGTCGCAAGGGGCCGGACTAAGCACCCACGGCATGGGTGTCCGGCCACCGTCTTCCGGATCGGGGACGGTGGACGCAGCTATGACGCCAAGACGTTCAGTGCCAAGCGCTTCCGGGCCTGGCTTATCCGACGATCGCAGAACAATCGTCACATCGAGCTCGCCGCGTTCGAATTGACCGATTAGTTCGGCGCTCCAGCCCGTCTTGAGCCGTAGCGACACTTTCGGGAACGCCGCCGCGGCGTTGGCGATGGCCCCGGCGATGTCGCGGTCCGAGAGGCCATGGGCGAGACCCAGGCGGAACAGTCCTTCCGGCTCGGTCTTTCCGGCGAAGGATTTCAGCGCTTCTACGGAAGCGATGATATCGCGTCCGCGCGCCAGCACTTCCAGCCCCGTCGGCGTCAGTCGCGGCGGCTTTTGCCGGCGGTCGAGCAGCGTCGTGCCAAGCATGTCCTCCAGCCGCTGGATTTGCCGGGTCACAGCCGGCTGCGTCAGCGGCAGGCGCCGGGCGACCTTCTGGATCGAGCCCTCCTCGGCAAACAGGGCGAGCGTGCGCAATTCCTCAAGCATAGCTAGAACTATGTCTCGTAAGCATAATCATTGTAAACATTATGAATTTGAAATCCATCGCCTGGCAAGCAATTTTCCTTTCAAACGAAAGGACGACGACAATGAAGGCAATCGAACTGCAGAAGCCGGGCGGCATCGACAATCTCAAGATGGTCGAACGACCAATGCCGGAGCCCGGCCGTCAGGAGATGATCGTCCGCGTCAAGGCGACGGCGCTCAACTATCGCGATGTCGAGATCGCGCGCGGCAGCTATCACACGACATTCCCCTTGCCGCTGGTGCCGCTTTCCGACGGCGTCGGCGAGGTCGTCGCGCTTGGCCCCGAGGTCAGCCGCTTCAAGGTTGGCGACCGGGTCTGCGGCACGTTCTGGCAGCGATGGGTCGGCGGCAGCTTCGCCATGGCCGAACCTTCCTACCAGCGCGGCGGCCCGATCGACGGTTTGCTGAGCGAATTCGCCCGGCTGGACGAACAGGCGGCTGTCATCGCGCCGGCGCATCTCAGCGACGTAGAGGCGGCGACATTGCCTTGCGCCGCCGTCACTGCCTGGCATGCGTTGTTCACCGAGGGCAAGCTCAAGCCAGGCGAAACCGTGCTCAGCCTCGGCACCGGCGGCGTGTCGCTGTTTGCCGTGCAGTTCGCAAGGGCGGCCGGAGCGCGCGTCATTGTTACGTCGAGCAGCGATGAGAAGCTTGCCTGGGCGAAGGGGCTTGGCGCGCATGATGGCGTCAACTACCGCGACGATCCGGATTGGTCGTCGGCCGTGCTGGCGCTGACCGATGGCCGCGGCGCCGATCACATCATCGAAGTCGGTGGTCCCCAAAGTTTCGCGCAGTCGCTCAAGGCGTCGGCGCGCGGCGCCCAGATCAACGTCATCGGTTATCTCGGCGGCAGCGAAGGGGTGATCAATCCGCTCGACATCTTCCGCCGCCAGGTGAAAGCACGCGGCATACCGGTCGGCTCGCGCGAGTCCTTCGAAGCGATGAACCGGGCGCTCGCCGTCCATCGGCTGCGGCCGGTGATCGACCGGGTCTTCCCCTGGGCAGAGGCAGCACAGGCCCTTCGCCATCTCGAACACGGCTCTCCCTTCGGCAAGGTCGTGCTGGATCATACACAGTGACGTTGCGTGTCAGGGCAGGCGGTTGGCCTTCTGCAAGGCTTGCTTTGTCTGGTCGTCGGTCAGCCCTTGCAGGAAATCGTCCATCTCCGGATCGATAAGGCCGGCGCGCCGGGCGACCACATACCAGGCCCCGGCCAGGATCAGGTCGGGGTCGGTGCCGATGCCGCCCATATAGAGCTTTGCCAACCGGTTCTGGGCAGCGACATTGCCGCCTTCAGCTGCCTGCTTCATCCAGTTGAAGCCGGATTTCAGGTCGCGAACACCGCCCCGGCCCTCGATCATCCAGGCGGCAAGATCGATCTGCGCGGTGTCGTAGTTCTGCCTGGCAGCCTGTGCCAGCAAGCTGCGCGCCTTTGCATCGTCCCGCGTCTTGCCGCCGACGCCATTGGCATAGACCTGCGCCATCGCATACTGGGCGTCGGCAAGCCCTGTCGCCGCGGCACGCTCATAATAGGGCACAGCCCGGGCGATGCCGGCATCGCCCGGATCCTGCTGCACGAGCAATTGCGCGAAGTTGAACTGCGCCAGCCGGTTGCCGGCCTCGGCGGCGGCCTGCATCAGCGCAAAGGCTCCCTTCTCGTCCTTCTTGACGTAGCGGCCGTCGAGCAGCATCAGCGCATACTGGAACTGCGATTCAGGAATCCCCTGCTCGGCGGCCTGCGCATACCATTTGGCGGCCTCAGCCGGGTTGAGCGGCACGCCCAGCCCGCGCGACAGAATCTCGGCCACGAGCGTTTGCGCCGCCGGGTCGCCATTCTTGGCCCGCACCAACGCCAGATTGTAGGCGGTCTTGTAAAGACCGCGCTGGAAAGCGCCATAGGCGGGGTCCGCCGGCTTGGCGCCGAAACGTTCGGGGTTGATCGCGTCGGCCGACGGCAGCGGCGCGGTTGTCGCCGGCTGCGGCAGCGGGGTGTCGATCGGCTTGTCGATATGGACGCCGGAATCCGTGGCACCGGCTTTTGGGGCACCCGCATCGGGGGCGACCGCATCCGGCACGCTGAGGGCGGGCGCGCTGGTGTCCGGCCTCGGCTGCGGCAGCGGAACGGTCTCCGCCGCGATCGCTGCCCCGCTCATCAAGGCCGCAACGAGAACCGCGAGAGGAAGTCCAGGTCGGCCCACGTCAGCCCTCGAAGCGCGGCGCGGTTTGGTCGAGCAGCGCATTGGCGGCAGCAATCGCCGCCTTCGGATCGGCGCCTTCGGCAAAGACGGCGCTGGACAGCGCCACGAACTCGGCGCCAGTGGCGGCCACCGCTTCTACCGAAGCGATGGCGGAACCGGCCATGACGATGCAAGGGATCTCAATCACGTCCGCCCACCATTGCCCGAGCGACAGGTTGCGCGGATGCGGTTCCGGCTTGTTGTCGTAGTCGAAGCGGCCGAAGAAGATGTAGTCGGGCCTGGTTTCGCCGAGTTCCAGCGCGTCGTCGCGCGTCTTGGCGCCACCGGCGCCGACCATCATCTTGCCCTGGAAGTGTTCGATGGTCTCGGCGAGCGCGTCCTTGGAAACCTCGACATGAATGCCGTCGGCCTGGACACGGCCGGCAATGCGGGTATCGCCGGCGATGATGACGGCGATGCCGGCCGCTTGCGCGGCCGGTACGATCTGTTCTGCGAAGGCCTGGAAGGCAGCCTCGTCCATGCCGTTCTCAGGCAGGATCAGGGAAGCGATATCACCGCCGTCGAAGGCAGCCGCAATGCGCTGCGCCGGAGCGTCCTTGGGTGCGATCAGCACGATGCGGCAGCGGTTGGGGGGTGTTGCGTCGTTCATGGCTTTCGATCCCGGGTTTCGCCTATGCCGGGCGAAGATGGTTGCATTGCGGCATAGAACAAAGCGCCCGCCTTGAACAGGCGGGCGGGGATCGATGCGATGGCTTTGGTTTACGATCGCCGGCGAGCCGACGCTCTGCGGCTCATTTGACGGCTTGCGGGCTTTCGGCCGGCGATTTGGCCCTCCACAAAGTCCAGCCGAGATTCATGCCGGCGGCGGCGATCAGGATGGCGGCTGCGCCGACGAGCTGGGCCGGATGCAGCCGGTGGCCGAAGGCCATCACATCGACCAGGATCGCAACGACAGGATAGATGAAGGACAGCGACCCCTGCAGATGCGTCGGCAGTTTCTGGATGGCGGCGTACATCAATATGTACACCAGGCCGGTGTGAACGACGCCAAGCGTGGCCAGCATGGCCCAGCTCCAGGCATCGGCGGGCAAATGCGAGAGGTTGGCAAAGGGCGCCAGCATGACGACGCCGACGCAGACCTGGATCAGCGCGATCAGATGCGGCGGGGTGCCCTTGAGCTTCTTGGCGACGATTGCCGCGACAGCCCAGAAGAAGGCCGCTCCGAGCGCCATGACGATGCCGATGACATAATCTGTGCCGGTTATGCCGGAACCGACACCCGCATCGGGCCCTGTCTGCACGATCAGCAGCATGCCGGCGAAGGCGATGCCGAGCCAGGTCAGCTTGGCCAGGGTCAGCCGCTCGCCGAAGAACAGCGCGCCGAAGCCGACCAGCATGAAGGGCTGCGTGTTGTAGACCGCCGTGGCAATCGAGATCGAGGCGCGGGAGAAGGCGCTGAACAGCAACAGCCAGTTGATGACAATGGCCGCGCCGCCAAGAGCGGCGATGGCAACAATGCGCAGCGTCAGCCTGCCGCGCAGCAGCCCGAGTGCCGCGCAGGTGATCAGCAGCGCCACCGCTCCGAAAGCGCAGCGCCAGAACACCACGTCCATGACGGGCTGGCCCGACATGACGACAAACCAGCCGATCGTGCCGACGATCGTCATCGCCGCCGTCATCTCGATCGTGCCGCGTACCGTGTTGTCCATGACAATACCTCTATCTGTTGAGGCCATAATCTCATGCCGTCTTGAGGGTTTATATACCCTATGAAAGGTGATAGGGGGGCAGGACCTTATTCAATAAGGTGCGCGCAGCCCTTTTGCGAGGAGATGATAAAGTTGGACGAGTTGGACAGAAAGCTTCTCGACATCCTGATCCTGGATTCGCGGACTTCGTTGAAGGATCTGGCGCAGCAGGTCGGGCTGTCGTCGCCGAGCGTCTCGGAACGGCTGCGGCGGCTCGAGGAACGCGGCGTCATCCGCGCCTTCACCATCGAGATCGACCCGGAGGCGCTGGGGTTTCCGCTGCAGGCGATCGTGCGGGTGCGGCCACTGCCGGGCAAGCTGCATATCGTCCAGAAGCTGATCGAGGAGATCCCGGAATTCGGCGAATGCGACAAGGTCACTGGCGACGACTGTTTCGTGGCCCGGCTCTACGTGCGCTCCATCGGCGAGCTCGACAAGCTTCTCGACCGCATCGCCGACAAGGCGGAGACCAGCACCGCCATCATCAAGGCGCAGCCGATCCGGCGCCGTCCGCCGCCACTGAATTAAGCTCCAGCTTGTAGCCGATGTGGCTGGCCTTGAAGCCGAGCCGGTCATAGAAGCGATGCGCGTCCTGGCGGCTCTTGTTGGTGGTCAGCTGGACAATCTTGCAGCCGCGTTCACGGCACTGTTCGACCGCCCATTCCAGCAGACGCTGTCCCAGCCGTTCGCCGCGGCGGTCTGCGACGACGCGCACAGCCTCGATCTGGCCGCGCAAGGCGCCCTGCAGCGACAGCCCGGCGAGATAGCTGATCTGCAACGTGCCGATGACGCGGCCGCTATCCGTCATCACGGCAAGAAACTGGTTGGGGTCGGCGTCGATGGCGGCAAAGGCGTCGCGATAGGCCTTGGCGAGTGGCTCGGTCGCATCCTCGCGGCTGCGGCCAAGCGGATCGTCGGCGAGCATGGCTACGATGGCAGGCAGGTCGGCCGCTTCGGCGCGGCGGATGTGGGGTTCGCTCATTGTCAAAAACCTGGGGTCAAAAACCTGGGGTCAAAACCTGGGGCCAAAACCTGGGGTCAAAACCTGATGCATCGGACGGCGCCCTTATGCATCGGCGGCGATCTTGCCGTAAATCCGGAACCGTCGCTTTACGCACAGTTGATCGACACGGCCGGCATTTTCCCGGTCGCGGCGCAAGGGTTTCTGGGCTATTGCAGGGCAACCGTCTTCCCTCCAGCATTTCCAGTTCATGTCAGGTCTGCTCGCCGATCCGTGGTTTTATGCCGCCGCCATTCCGGCGGTGATACTTGTCGGGCTGTCGAAAGGCGGCTTCGGCGGCGCTGTCGGCTTCGTTGGCGTGCCTTTGATGGCGCTGGCCATGCCGCCGGTGCAGGCGGCGGCCATCCTGCTGCCGATCCTGTGCCTGATGGACATCGTTTCGGTGTGGACGTGGTGGGGTGTGTATGACAGAAAGATGCTGGTCGACATGATGCCGGGCGCGGTGATCGGCATTGGGCTCGGCTGGCTGACGGCAGCGCTCGTAACCGAAGAGATGGTGCGGCTGATCGTCGGCGCTGTCGCGCTGATCTTCGTGCTGCGCTGGCTCTATCTCCAGTTCCGCCACGGTTCCGACCATGCGGCGGCGCCCAACCGCATCGCCGCCGCCTTCTGGGGCACCGTCGCCGGCTTCACCAGCTTCGTCGCCCATGTCGGCGGGCCCCCCTTCCAGGTCTATGCGCTGCCGATCCGGCTCGATCCGAAGGTGCTGTCGGGGACATCGGCGATCTTCTTTGCCGCCACCAACGCGCTGAAGCTGATCCCCTACTTCGCGCTTGGCCAGTTCGACACCGCCAACCTGACGGCGTCGGCCGTGCTGATGCCGCTGGCGCCGCTGGCCACCATCGCCGGCGCCTGGCTGGTGCGGCGCATGCGGCCGGAGATTTTTTATCCCTTCACCTACGCGACCGTGGCCGTGGTCGCGGTCAAGCTGCTTTGGGACGGGATCGCCGGCCTGCTCTAAATCCCGCTCAGGCGGCTGCCGGTTTGGTTCGCGGGGCGCTCGCAAAGGTCAGCGATGCACCACCCATGACCACGACCGCCATTGCGCCGAGAGTGGCGATATCGTGCGCGGTCGGCTTCAGCACCATGTCGGCGACGACGACGATCATGATGACGAAATCGAACTTGACGATCCGTATCATGCGGCGCCCAAACGCTATGGCAGCCGGGGTCATGCCGTCCGCGGCAAGCATTGTGGCAAGCTTTTCGAACGAAGGCTTGAGCACGAGGATACCGGTCAGAAACGCGGCGGCGTAGCCGCAAAGGCCGATGACGACCCAAAGGTCGGAGAAGCCGGTCCATAGCGAAGTCAGCACCAGACCAGAAGCCAGGGTCGCGATAGACGCCGGCACGAACAGACGCAAGCCGAGTTTGTCCGTCGTTCTCAGCATGACCATCAGCGTCTCGTCGTCGCCGGCGCGATCGGCGAGTATCGAAACCAGCAGCATGGCGAAACCGCCGCCGAGCCAGAGGATCGCTGCCATGACATGCAGGAATTTGAAGAGAGAATACCAGTCCATTGCCGCTCCTTGTGCATCGTTCCGGGGGTAAACGCTGCTATCGCGCGTCTGCTTCCGAAGGAGGGCGGATTATCTCCGTACATGTATCCAGAAGATGCCGCGTGGGTGCCGGCTTGTTGCGGTGGCGCCGTCGCCGGATTTTACCGCCAGCCCGCACAATACCCGGCATTTGCCGGATAGACGCCGTGTCGGCATTGGCTGGTTTCGCGGCATGATCCTGAAACCTGCGGGGACTAAGCCGCTCGCGACCGACGCTCCATTTTGGCCGCGCGCGGTCGGACCAAGTCTGCAACAACCAACGAGGGTATCCCATGCAAGGCGTAGCACGAAATTTCTTCACCCTGGCCGTCTTCTATTCCCTGTGCGGCATGGCGCTCGGCCTGCATATGGCGATCTCCAATGACCATGGGCAGATGCCGACCCACGCGCACACCATGGTGGCGGGCTGGCTGATGTCGGCGGTGTTTGCCTTCTTCTACCACCTGTTTCCAGCGGTCGGGCAAAAGACGATTGCCGTCGTGCATTTCTGGCTGACGGCAATCTGCGGCATCGCACTGATGATTGGGCTTTACTTTGAACTTGCCGGCCATCCGGAGATCGAGCCGGTGCTGGCTTCCTCCTCGATGGGGTTTTATGCGGCAATGCTGCTGTTCGCCTTCATTTCCTTGCCGGCTGTGTGGAAGAAGGCATGAACAAGCCGACGATCAGGCTTAGGGCACCGTTGTGCTGATACGGCACAGAAGGGCAGCGGTCGATCAAGAAATATCCGCGCCGTTAAGGGTTCATTAAGCTTTACAGGTGTTTACTATGTCCGTCCAGTGATCTGGATTCTTACCGAGTGGTTGGAGCCACTTCGTTTGACGCCTCCCTGTTAAACTCCTGAGAGCCGCCTTATCCGCGGCTCTTTTTTTGTCTGCTTTTGGTCCGCTTGGCGCCCCTGCGCAGGCGTTAACCGTTTGTTAAACATGTGCTTGCCTTCGCCGGCGGCGAAGCGCATTTTCAAGCTTCAGTCATCTAGGGTGCCGGCGTGACGGCGAGAAGCCGAATCAGCCGACGGGGCAGTGCAGGGGCGTATCGATGAACGAGCCTTCGAAGGGCATCGCGAAAACCATCAAGCTGGCGGAACGCCGGGTTTTCTCCCAATCCTTCAAACCGCTCTACCAGGAAGGCATGGGCCTGGTCGAACAGGCAGCCGAGTATCTTGACGGCAAGGGCCGGGCCGAGGCCAAGAAGCTGTCCAGGCTGGCGGCGACGCTCTATGCGGCCGAATCGATGCGGCTGACCACAAGGTTGATGCAAGTCGCCTCCTGGCTGCTTTTGCAGCGGGCGGCAAATTCCGGCGAGATGACCCGCGACCAGGTCGCCTCGGAAAAATCCAAGGTGCGTCTCGACACCGCCTCGGCGCATGACGAAGCGGTCGGCTGGGGCGAACTGCCGAAGGATTTCCTCGACCTCGTCACCCGCTCGCTGCGCCTGCAGGCGCTGGTGCGCCGCATGGACGAAGAGATCTATGGCGGCGCGTTTGCCGAGACGCCGGTAACAGGCCGCCGCGCCAATCCGGTTTCCGACCAGATCACGCTGCTGAATACGGCTTTCGCTCGAGGTTAAACGCTTCCCGTTTCCGGTTTGTTCACATTTCCCTGACATCGCTGTGCGCCGGAGGTAGACTTCGCGCATGAGGGAAGCGATTCGCATTATCGGTATCGATCCGGGGCTGAGGCGCACCGGATGGGGCATCGTCGAGAGCCTCGGCAACTCGCTGCGCTTTATCAGTTCCGGCACTGTACGCTCCGACGACAAGGCGGCGCTGGCGACACGGCTCTGCCAATTGCATGACGGGCTGGCCGAGATCCTGCATGCGGCCATGCCGCAGGAAGCGGCCGTCGAGCAAACCTTCGTCAACAAGGATGCGGTGGCGACACTGAAGCTCGGCCAGGCGCGCGGCATAGCCATGCTGGTGCCGGCGCTCGCCGGCCTTGTCGTCGCCGAATATGCCCCCAATGCCGTCAAAAAGGCGGTGATCGGCGTTGGCCATGGCGACAAGAAGCAAATCCACATGATGGTCAAGGTGCTGTTGCCGAAAGCCGTTTTCGACACCGAACATGCCGCCGACGCGCTAGCTATCGCCATCTGCCACGCGCATCACCGGCAAAGCGTCGCCTACAGGATGGCGCTGGCATGAGGGATCACGCATGATCGGCAAATTGAAAGGCACGCTGGACGAGATCGACGAGGATTTCTGCCTCGTCGATGTGCACGGCGTCGGCTATGTCGCCTATTGCTCGGCGCGCACGCTGGCCGCGCTGCCTTCGCCCGGCGAGGCGGTGGTGCTGTTCATCGAGACCTATGTGCGCGAGGACATGATCCGGCTCTACGGTTTCCAATCGGTGCTTGAGCGCGAATGGTTCCGGCTGTTGATGAGCAATGTGCAAGGCGTCGGCGCCAAGGTGGCGCTGGCCATCCTGTCGACGCTGGCGCCGGCCGACCTCGCCAATGCGATCGCGCTGCGCGACATCGCCATGGTCAGCCGCGCGCCCGGCGTCGGCAAGAAGGTGGCCGAGCGCATCGTCACCGAATTGAAGAACAAGGCGCCGGCCTATGCCGGAACCGCCTCCGGCGCCATCGGCCTGAAGCAGGAACTCGGGGAAGGCGTGGCGCCGGCGCCCATCACCGACGCCGTCTCGGCGCTGGTTAATCTCGGCTATTCGCGCGACACCGCAGCCAATGCTGTCGCGGCGGCGCTGAAGACGGCCGGCGAGGACGCCGATGCCTCGAAGCTCATTCGTTTCGGGCTGAAGGAACTGGCGCGGTGAGTGATTGCTTGTCCGGTCCTTTGCCCTGTGCGAGGAAGGCCGCATGAGCCTTTCACCCCGCCTCATTGCCCCGGAAAAGCGCGGCGAGGATGCTGAGCAGACCTTGCGGCCGCAGACGCTCGCCGATTTCGTCGGCCAGGCCGCGGTGCGGGCCAACCTCAAAGTCTTCATCGAGGCCGCCAAGGGCCGCAGCGAGGCGCTTGACCATGTGCTGTTCGTCGGGCCGCCGGGGCTTGGCAAGACAACGCTGGCGCAGATCATGGCGCGCGAGCTCGGCGTCAATTTCCGCTCGACCTCCGGTCCGGTGATCGCCAAGGCCGGCGATCTCGCCGCACTTCTCACCAATCTGGAAGACCGCGATGTACTGTTCATCGACGAGATCCACCGGCTCAATCCGGCAGTCGAGGAAATCCTCTATCCGGCGATGGAGGATTTCCAGCTCGACCTGATCATCGGCGAAGGTCCGGCGGCACGCTCGGTCAAGATCGATCTTGCCCGCTTCACGCTCGTCGCCGCCACCACCAGGCTCGGCCTTTTGACCAACCCGCTGCGCGACCGTTTCGGCATTCCGGTGCGGCTCAATTTCTATTCTGTCGAGGAACTGGAGCAGATCGTGCGGCGCGGCGCCCGCATCCTGCAAATGCCGCTTGGCGACGATGGCGCGCTGGAGATCGCACGTCGCGCCCGCGGCACGCCGCGCATCGCCGGCCGGCTGCTGCGCCGGGTGCGCGACTTCGCCTCCGTTGCCGGCGACGGTCACGTCGACAAGCAGGTTGCCGACGAAGCCCTGACGCGGCTGGAGGTCGACGCGCTCGGCCTCGACGCGCTCGACCGCCGCTATCTCTCGATGATCGCGCGCAATTTCGGTGGTGGGCCGGTCGGCATCGAAACCATCGCCGCCGGCCTGTCCGAGCCGCGCGACGCCATCGAGGACATTATCGAGCCCTATCTGATCCAGCAGGGTTTCATCCAACGCACGCCACGCGGCCGCGTGCTGACCGCCAATGCCTGGCGCCATCTCGGCCTCGACGCACCGAAGGATCTGGCGCAGCAGCAGATCAACCTGTTCCAGGAAGAGTAACGGAGATTTGTCCTCCGGAACGGGCTGTCTGCGCAGAATTTCCTCAAGCCTGCCAGCGTGAAGGCGCATTCCTGGATGCTATCGGGCGTCGTAGTGTCGGCGCGAACTGCTCCGATCAAGCGTCGGAGCCAGAAAAGTGATCACCAGACGCGGGTTCCTGAAATTCGTCGGGGGTTCGTTCCTCTCGCTGGCGTCGCTCAGTGCCTATGCGGTCGGCATCGAGCCGATGCTGTTGACCCATGTGAAGCGCTACCGGCTGACGCCGCCGCATTGGCCGGCGGGCTTGAAGCTGCGCGTTGTAGCACTTGCCGATATTCACGCCTGCCGCCCCTGGATGACGCCTGAGCGGATCGCTTCGCTCGTCGAGGGTGCGAACGTGCTGCAGCCCGATCTGATCGTACTGCTCGGCGACTATATCTCAGGCATGTCCCTGGTGACGAACCGGGTGGAGGCCCATGAATGGGCGCCGGCCTTGTCAGGACTGAAGGCGCCGCTTGGTGTCCTGTCGATCCTCGGCAATCACGACTGGTGGCACGATCCTTTCGCGCAGCAGGCCGGAGCGGGGCCGACTGTGGCGCGCAAGGCATTGGAGGAAGCCGGCATCTCGGTTCTGGAGAACGACGCTGTGCGTCTGGAAAAGAATGGATACGGCTTCTGGATCGCCGGACTCGCCGACCAGCTGGCCCTGTTACCGAACAAGGCCGCAGGCCGCGACAAATTTGAAGGCCTCGACGATCTCGACGGCACGCTGGCCAAGATCACCGACTAGGCACCGATCATCCTGCTTGCGCATGAGCCTGACATTTTCCCGAAAGTGCCGTGGCGGGTTTCGCTGACGCTGTCGGGCCACACACATGGCGGGCAGGTCAGGCTGTTCGGCTATTCACCGGTGGTGCCGTCCCGCTTCGGCAACCGCTTTGCCTATGGCCATGTCGTCGAGAATGACCGCAATTTGATCGTGTCAGGCGGGCTCGGCTTCAGCATCGCGCCGGTGCGCTTTGGCATGCGGCCGGAGATCCTACAGATCGACCTCGGTTAGAGCATGCCGGTATTCAGGTGATGCCGGCCTGCAAATGAGGTGTTCCTGCGCTTCCGGTAGTCACGGACCAAAGTCCGCTCCGTTCCGGTTCTCGGACCCCTCATTTCCGACTCGGCCTGATCTGGATCTCGACATGCCCTAGGGCTAATGGAGCGAGCGGATTGCATCCATCACGGCGGGTTCGGCCTTTTCGCCGTTGAAGGCATCGACGATGCCGAAGGCGCCGCCAAAACTCCACACCGACCATGAGAAGCCATGCGCCTCGGCGCGCGCGATCATGTCCTTGACATAGGCGGCGCGGTATTTGGGCGGCATCACATAGGGGTTGCCATACTCCTGGCGGATCATGCCGAACTCGCCCAGCGTGATGTTTTCCGGCTTGATGGCGTTGGCCTTTGCCCAGGCCTCGACCTTTTCAAACGGCGCATCCATGACGCCGAGCAGCTTTTCGTCCGTGTCCATGCTGGCGGCTTGTTCATCGAGATAGGCGAGCAGGCCGTTCCGTTTGGTCCATGGCGCCTCGGCTTTTATCTTGGCGCGGATCGCATCCAGCGTCGCATCGAGCTCGGCGCGCGGCACCGCGGTCAGCGGATAGGGCAGCCCGGTAACATAAAGAATGAAATCGCCGGCCCAGGTCGCGCCCTGATGCGTCAGCAGGAACGGGTCGTAGGAGTGGAAGGTCCAGATGAGGTTGTCGTCGGGGATCGACTTTGGGTCGATCCTGACCAGCGAAGCCGCATTCGAATAACAGGCGCCGGTCAGGATCAGCGTCAGCCTGGTGGCCGAGGCGCGCGCGGCCGCGAACAGCTTTTGCTGACGCTCCGGCCACAGGCTGGTGCCATCGCTGTCGCAGTCGACGATAGGCTCGTTCATCGGCTCGAAAGCGACCTGCGCCGGGTCCTCAGTGGCAAGCGTGCGCGCCATTTTGCGGACGACCTCGACATAGGCGTCGAAGGTTGCGGGATCGTCCATCACCTGGCCCATGCCGATCTCGCGGCCGCCGCCGGCCGGGATCAGGTGCATGTCGACGATCACTTTCAGACCGGCCCGGTTGATCATGCGCGCCGAGTCCCGCACGCTGGCATAAAGGTCGTCACGCAGCGCCAGTGTCTGATCCGACATAAACGGCGAGGGATCGACCGGCATGCGCAGAAAGTCGAAACCGGCGGCCTTCAGCGCCTTGAGGTCACCCTCGTCGAGGAACTTGCGCCATTCCGGATAGGGCAGGATGGCTTGTCGGTCGTTCCATTTGTCTTCCCCGACCCAGGTCGTCCACTGGTCGAGGTTGAGGCCGCGCTTCATCGAAAAGCTCGCGGCCTGACCGGGAAGCGCAGACGCCGCCAGCACCAGCAGCGCTGCCATCAAGGTCTTGATCCTCGCCGTCAACAGTGCCATCCGGTTTGCTGCGCTGGTGATTTTGGCAAGACAGGTGCCCCGCCGGGGGCAAAAAGGAAAGCGCGATGGACGATCATGGTGAATCGGCGGCGCTTGCCGGCGGGCTTTCCGGAGCCTTGACGGAATTCGGCCATCGGCTGATGGCGCGGGTCTACTATGCCGACACCGACTTCTCCGGCGTCGTCTACCACGCGCGCTATCTCGAATTCTTCGAGCGCGGCCGCTCGGACTATCTCAGGCTGGCGGGCGTCCACCACACAGAACTTCAGGAAGGCAAGCACGGCGAACGGATCGTCTGGGTGGTGCGGCGGATGGAGATAGATTTCCGCTCGCCTGCCCGCATGGACGACATCCTGACCATCGACACATCAACGCAGGATATTTCCGGCGCCCGCATCGTCATGGCGCAGCAATTGAAACGCGGGACAGAGGTTCTGGTCGAAGCAAAGGTCGAGGCGGCGATCATCGGCGAGAACGGCCGGCCGAAGCGCTTTCCGAAAGAATGGATCGCGGCCTTTCTACCAGGAGCAAGCTGATATCCAGGCCTGCCGGCCGGCAACGAGCGGCCAATCGGCAGCGCATTCGATTGTGGATGGATGGCCCGCGTCGTGCCTTGGCGCGGCAATGCGCCGCGCCATATTTCCTAACCCATCCTTAACCATAACGGTTCATGAAGAGATCGGTGAAGATTGGAAGAATCCGCGCGCCTTCCTTTCACCAATATTTGCCCTGAAAAGGCCGCCAACGGTGCATTTTGGGGTTAATCCGGAAGCCAAGCGCGAACGGACCACAAGGGATGCCCATGGGCCAGCCGCCAGCGATGCCCGGAAAATCTTAAGGACTGAAGCATGGAAACTACCGCACTCGCCGATCCGGCAGCGCAATTGTCGATTTGGGCGCTGTTCACACAGGCCAGCTGGGTGGTCAAGCTGGTCATGATCGGTCTGCTCTGCGCCTCGGTCTGGACCTGGGCGATCATCGTCGACAAGCTGGTCAGCTATGCCCGCATGCGTCTGTCGCTCAATCGCTTCGAACAGGTGTTCTGGTCGGGGCAGTCGCTGGAAGAGCTCTATCGCACGCTTGCCGACCGCAAGACCACGGGCATGGGTGCGATCTTCGTTGCGGCCATGCGCGAATGGAAGAAGAGCTTCGAGAAGGGGGCCAAATCGCCGCTCGGCCTGCAGACCCGCATCGACAAGGCGATGGACCTGGCGTTGACGCGCGAGATGGAGAAGCTGGAGGGCCGTCTCGGCTTTCTCGCCACCACTGGTTCGGCCGCACCCTTCATCGGCCTGTTCGGCACCGTCATCGGCATCATGACCTCGTTCCAGGCGATTGCCGGTTCGAAGAACACCAGTCTCGCGGTTGTTGCACCCGGCATTGCCGAAGCGCTGCTGGCGACGGCCATCGGTCTTCTCGCCGCCATACCGGCGGTTATCGCCTACAACAAGCTGTCATCCGACGCGAACAAGATCGCGGTGCGGATGGAAGGGTTCTCGGATGAGTTCTCCGCCATACTCTCGCGCCAAATCGATGAAAAAGTAGCGCCTAAGGGCTGAGGTAAGAAGATGGGTATGTCGGTTGGCATGGCAGGACGCGGCGGGCGCGGACACAGGCGGCGCGGCCGCCACCATGCATTGATGTCGGAAATCAACGTCACGCCGATGGTCGACGTGATGCTGGTGCTCTTGATTATCTTCATGGTCGCCGCACCTATGTTGACGGTCGGAGTGCCGGTCGACCTGCCGGAGACGAAGGCCAAGGCTATGAACGCCGACACCCAGCCGATCACCGTTTCGATCGACGCGGCCGGCAAGATTTTCCTGCAGGAGACCGAAATCCCAAGGGAAGAGCTGGTCGCCAAACTGCAGGCGATTTCCAAGACCGGCTACGAAGAGCGCATCTTCATCCGCGGCGACAAGGCGACCAACTATGGGGCCGCGATGGAGGTCATGGCCCTCATCCAGGCCGCCGGCTACAAGAATATCGGCCTGATTTCACTGCAGCAACAGGATCAGTAGACGCACGATGAAGACCGGCCTCACCACATCGGTGATACTGCATACGGTGGCACTGGCTTTCGGCCTGTTCACCCTGTCGGCGCCGGCCGCGCTGCCGTCCACGGATGTGGAGTCGATAGCGGTCGACATCGTTCCCATGGAAGCCATTGCGCAGACGCTGCAGGGCGACAAGAAGGCGGTGATGCACGAAAAGCCGGCGCCGATGCCGACCAAGCGTCCCGACATCGTGCCAGATGCACAGAAAATCGGCGAGAACAGCGTTGATACCGACAAGCCGGTGACGGACGAGCCCAAGCCGAAGCCGGTGGAGAAAACAGCGACGGCTGCTCCGGCGCCGACCCCGACCGAAAAGCCGAAGACCGAGGACACGCCGAAGCCAAAGGAAGCGCCGAAGCCGACACCTGCGACGGAGGTGGCGCCGGAGCCGCAGCCGAAGGAAGAGGTCAAGCCCGAGCCGGTGAAGCAGGTTGAACCGAAGCCGACCCCGGTGAAGGAGCCTGCACCAACACCGCAGCCGGACACGACCGCCGCCATAGAGCCGAAGCCACGCGTGAAGCCCGATGCGGTCGCCGAAGCCATATCGGATCAGCAGCCTCTGGAAGAAGCGCAGCTTCCGACTTCCGCTCCTGCTCCCGAAGCACGGCCGAAGCCGCAGCCGGCGCAGGCCGAAAGCGCGAAGGCACCGGACCGCAAGGACGCTGACAAGCCAGTCAAGGAAGCCTCGTCGAAGCCGAAGTCGGATGACAAGCAGTTCAATGAGGCTGACATTAAGGCTTTGCTCGACAAGCAGAAGCCATCCGGCGGCGGCGCCAAGCGCTCGACCCAACAGGCATCGCTAGGCGGCGACAAGGATCAAGGCCAGAAGCTGTCGAAGTCCGAGCAAGGGGCATTGGAAGAACAACTCGGTGGCTGCTGGACCCTCCCGGTTGGGCTTGAGGGTTCTGAGGATTTCACCGTGGTGATCCGTTTCAGCCTGGATGCCTCCGGCAAGCTGGAGGGCCGTCCGACCGTCGAGAAGTCCAGCGGCAACCCCCAGTTCGACAGCAGCGCGGTTCGCGCTGTGCAGAAATGCGATGTCGCCGGCCTGCAGGTGCCCGCCGGAAAGCATGACATTTGGTCCGACGTTCGCGTCAACTTCGATCCCAGAGCGATGCTTGGCCTGTAGCCTGAGCACCCAGAAATCAGCAAGAGAAGCGAGAAGACATGAAATCCATCCTCAAGCCGCTCCTGATGGTCGCCGCGATGGCGATGGGCATGAACGCCGTCGTCACCTTGCCTGCTCGAGCAACCCTCGAGCTCAACGTCAACAAAGGCAATGTCGAACCGATGCCGATCGCCATCCCAGATTTCCAGGGAGGGCTCGGCGCGCAGATTTCCGAGATCGTCACCGCCGACCTGAAGCGCTCCGGTCTCTTCGCACCGATAGACAAGAACGCCTTCATCGAGAAGATCGCCAATCCGGATGCGCAGCCCCGTTTCGACGACTGGAAGGTGATCAATGCGCAGGCGCTGGTCACCGGCAGCGTGAGCAAGGAGGCGGACGGCCGAATCCGCGCCCAGTACCGACTATGGGATATTTTTGGCAACCAGCAGATAGCCGGGGAGCAGTTTTTCGCCAACGACGCAAATCAACGCCGTGTCGCCCACATCATCGCCGATGCGATCTATGAGAAGCTCACCGGCGAGAAGGGCTATTTCGACACACGCGTCGTCTTCATCGACGAATCCGGCGCCAAGAATGCGCGTAAGAAGCGGCTCGCCATCATGGACCAGGACGGCGCCAATGTGCGCTATCTCTCCGATGGCCGCTCGATCGTGCTGACGCCGCGTTTCTCGCCGAATCGGCAGGAAATCACTTACATGTCGTATGAAAGCGGCCAGCCGCGGGTCTATCTGCTGCAGATCGAGACCGGACAGCGCGAACTGGTCGGCAACTTTCCCGGCATGACCTTTGCGCCGCGCTTCTCGCCCGACGGCCAGAAGGTGATCATGAGCCTGCTGCGCGATGACGGCAATTCCAACATCTTCGCCATGGACCTGCGAAGCCGCTCGACCACCCGGCTGACCAACTCGACCGCCATCGACACCTCGCCCTCTTATTCGCCCGACGGCAGCAAGGTGGTATTCACTTCCGATCGTGGCGGCCGTGCGCAGATTTATGTGATGGGCGCCGACGGCTCGGGCCAGACCCGCATTTCGTTCGGCGACGGCGTCTATTCGACGCCGGTGTGGTCGCCGCGCGGCGACCTCGTCGCCTTCACCAAGCAGACCGGCGGCGAATTCCAGATCGGCGTCATGAAGACCGACGGTTCGGGCGAGCGCATCCTCTCCTCGGGCTTCCAGCAGGAGGGACCGACCTGGGCGCCCAACGGCCGCGTGCTGATGTTCTTCCGCGACTCCGCCGGCGGCCCAAAACTGGTCTCCGTCGATCTCACCGACCGCAACGAACAGTCGATCCCGACCGCGAATTTCGCGTCGGACCCCGCTTGGTCGCCGCTGCTGGAGTAACCAACTTTCGGCCTGGTCCGCTCGCTTCGTTGCAACTCGGCAACACTACCTTAAAAGCCCCGTTTTGGGGCTTTTTTCACGCCAAAGTCGCGTTTTGGCCGCATTTCCGCCTACGGTCCGCGACCATTGTGGCATCAGGTCATTTTGGCTGGGGACGGCGGCTGAAACCAAATTTTAACCGTGTTTCTTGAATGCCGGTTAACCCAAACGTGGTTACTGGGTGATCAACGAAGTCACTCGAATACGAAGGAGAGGCGGCATGGGCCGTATCGCAGCACTTACCAGAAACCCGGCGATGATCGCCCTGATCGCGATGCTCGCCATCACCGGTTGCGCCTCGAAGAAAACCCCGAACAACGCTGCCGATCTCGGTCTCAATGGCGCGGGTGCGGCAACGCCGGGCTCGGCGCAGGACTTCACCGTCAACATTGGCGACCGCATCTTCTTCGACACGGACTCGACCGCGATCCGCGCCGATGCGCAGACGACGCTGTCGCGCCAGGCGCAGTGGCTCAACCAGTACAAGCAGTACGCCATCGTCGTCGAAGGCCATGCCGACGAACGCGGCACGCGTGAATACAATCTGGCTCTCGGCGCCCGCCGCGCCGCCGCCACCCGCGACTTCCTGGTCGCCAGGGGCGTTTCGGCGAGCCGATTGAAGACGATTTCCTACGGCAAGGAACGTCCGGTCGCGGTCTGCGACGACATCTCCTGCTGGTCGCAGAATCGCCGCGCCGTCACCACGCTCTCCGGCGCCGGCTCCTGATGAGTAAGACGGCGGCCTTAGTCGCATAATTGCAACACCTCCATGCGAAAGGCGGCCTTGTGGCCGCCTTTTTCAGTTTCGGCCCCGGAAACAAACCCGGAAACAAAATTTGGCCGAAGTCTCCCCTCCTGCTAAGAGCCGAGGGCGTCGTGCCGGTCCCACTGTGATCGGAAGGCGCGAACAGGCTCACGATATTCACGGCGAGAGGCACATGCATTTCAGATCGGTCTTGAGCGGCACGCTTGCGCTGCTGCTCGTATCAGGCTTCGCGGCTTCTGCGAGCGGCACCGGACAACCCGCGGATAGCGGCTTTTCCTTCCATCTGCCGACGCTCGGCATTTTCGGCAAGAAGGAGAAGCCGGAGCAGCAACAGATCGCGCAGCAGCAGGACGGCACCGCCGCCGCGGGGCTGGAAGATCAGCTCCGGCAGATGAACGGCAAGCTCGAGGAACTCAACTTCCAGATCCTGCAGATGCAGGAGCAGATGCGCAAGCAGCAGGAAGACAACGAGTTCCGCTTCCAGCAGTTGGAAGGCGGCTCCAGCGGGCAGCCGCCGGCCCAGAAGAAATCGGAGGCCGCGCCGCAGGACGGTGGCGCGGGCACCGGCGTCGCCGAGGCCCCGGCAGACCAGGCGCCGGCCGATGCCGGCGCGCAGTCGGATGGCGGCCAGAGCGTCGGCGAGGTCATCGTCGAATCGCAGACCGGCGATCCCGGCAAGGTGATCAACGGCACGCCGCCCAAGACCTTCGGCACCATTACCGTCGACAAGAACGGCAATGTAATCGACGCCGGCGGCAACACGCAGGCAGCGGCGCCGGCGGAAGGTGCGGCTCCCGCCGCCGAGGCGCCGGCTGCCGGGGCTAAGACCGGCAAGTCGGACGGCACGGTGGTGGCGGCGCTGCCTGCCACCAACAACCCGGAAGAGATCTACCGCAACTCCTACCAGTTCATCCTGTCGGGCGACTACAGCACCGCCGAGCAGGGTTTTCGCGACCACATCGCCCGCTTCCCGAAGGACGCCAAGGCGGCGGACGCGCATTACTGGCTTGGCGAATCGCTGCTTGGCCAGCAGAAGTATCATGACGCTGCCGAGGTTTTCCTCTCCGCCAGCAAGGACTATCCGAAGGCCAAGAAGGCGCCTGACATGCTCCTGAAGCTTGGCGTGTCGCTGGTCGGCCTCAAGCAGAAGGATGTCGCCTGCGCCACCTTCGGCGAGATCGGCAAGCGCTATCCCGATATTTCGGCCGCGCTCAAGGAACGCGTCAAGCAGGAGAGGGCGCTGGCGGCGTGCTAGTCTTTGCCGTGTTGTCCCAGAACCGGGACCACTTTTGCGCGACATGCATTGATGCTCGATACCGAGCCTGACCTTTCGAATTTTTCGCAGATCGACTTTACCAACGGCGCGCTTGCGGCCGTGTCCGGCGGCAGCGACTCGACCGCCCTCCTTCTTCTCCTCAAGGCTCACCTCGACCGCAGCGCCCCGACAGCCCGGCTGCTGGCGGTGACGATCGACCACGGCCTGCGTCCGGAAGCAGCAGTCGAAGCGCGCAGCGTGGCAAAGCTTTGTGCCGAGCGCGGCATCGCGCACCGGACGCTCAACTGGTCCGGCGCCAAGCCGTCGGCCGGCCTGCCCGCGGCGGCGCGAGAGGCGCGCTACCGGTTGCTGGCCGAGGCAGCGCAGGCGCAAGGCATCGGTGTGATCGTGACCGGCCACACCGCCGACGACCAGGCCGAGACCGTCCTGATGCGAGTCGCGCGGAATGACGGGCGAGAGCTTGCAGGCCGAGGTCTCGCCGGCATGGCGCCGGCCACCCTCTATGACTGGCGGATCTGGATCGCGCGGCCGCTGCTCGGCGTACGGCGCGCGGCGTTGCGCGCCTTCCTGCAGCGCGAACATGTCGGCTGGGCGGAGGATCCGACCAACATCGACACGAATTTCGAACGCCCGCGCATCCGGGCCGTGCTCGGCGAAGACCGGAGCGGGCAGCGTTTTGCCGAGGCAATCGGCCTGGCTGGGCGGGCTGCCGGCGATCGCGAGGAACTCGGTCGCCGCGCCGCCGCCCTGATCGGTGAATTTGCCAGCCGGCCGGCGAGGGGTCTCATCCGTCTCGATCTCGGTTTGGCGGAAGCGGATGACACGCAAGCCGCGGTCTATGCGCTGCGTGTTCTGCTGGCGGTGACGGGCGGCACCGCCTTGTTGCCGGACCAGGCGCGCAGCGAAGCGCTGTTCGAGCAAATGCGGGCCGGTCGGCTTTGCGCCACATTGTCGCGGGCGGTCGTCGATATCAGGCGAAACGGCATCTTCCTGCGCCGTGAATCGCGCGACCTGCCGCGTCCCGCGCCGGTAGCTGGCACTCTGCTTTGGGACGGTCGCCGGCGGATCACGCCACACATCGAAGCCGGGGCGATCACATTGGACGACAGTCCGGGTGCATGGTTGATCGCGCCGCTTGGCGCCGCTGCCGCCGCCAAAACGCCGATTGCCGGGGATGGCGCGCCGCCAAGCCTTGTGCGCGCCGCCCTGGCTGCGGAACCGGCGCTGTGGCGCGGCGGCGAATGCCGTGGTTTTGCAGGGGATGTAGCGGCGGCGGCGGCAATCGCGGTCAGCCCCGCCGCTGCCCCCTTTGCCCGTTTCCTGCCTTGCTTCGATCTGGTGTTGGCGCAGCCCGTCGCCGAGTTGATCGGCGCACCGCCTGTTCCGGCTTGCCCTTTGGCCGCCACAGTGCCGGTTGATCATGGCGCGAAAGCTTAACCCAGACGTGCTGTTATGCTTGGCAAGGGGGGGCGCTCTCCCTATGTTAGGCGCAAGTTTCCTCTCATGACGCGTGTCCCAGCGGGCACCAACGGGACAATTGATGAATCCGAATTATCGCAATCTCGCGCTCTGGGCGATCATAGCGGTCCTGCTCATTGCTCTCTTCAATCTGTTCCAGACGCCGCAGACTCGCGGGGCCTCGACCGACGTTCCCTATTCGCAGTTCCTGCAAGAGGTCGCGGCCGGCCGGGTCAAGACGGTGGTCATCGCCGGCGCCCGCATCACGGGCACCTACGCCGACAACGCCAATGGCTTCCAGACCTATTCGCCTGGCGATCCGCAGCTGGTCTCGCGGCTGCAGGACAAGAACGTCACCATCAATGCGCGGCCTGAGTCGGACGGTTCCAACTCGCTGTTCAGCTATCTGATCTCCTACCTGCCGATGATCCTGATCCTTGGCGTGTGGATATTCTTCATGCGCCAGATGCAGTCCGGCTCCGGCCGCGCCATGGGTTTCGGCAAGTCGAAGGCCAAGCTTCTCACTGAGGCGCATGGCCGCGTCACCTTCCAGGATGTCGCCGGCGTCGACGAGGCCAAGGAAGATCTGGAAGAGATCGTCGAGTTCCTGCGCGATCCGCAGAAGTTCCAGCGCCTCGGCGGCAAGATCCCGCGCGGCGTGCTTCTGGTCGGACCTCCCGGCACCGGCAAGACGCTGCTCGCCCGCTCCGTCGCCGGCGAGGCCAATGTGCCGTTCTTTACCATTTCGGGTTCCGACTTCGTCGAGATGTTCGTCGGCGTCGGCGCAAGCCGTGTCCGCGACATGTTCGACCAGGCCAAGAAGAATGCTCCCTGCATCATCTTCATCGACGAAATCGACGCTGTCGGCCGCCATCGCGGCGCCGGCCTCGGCGGTGGCAATGATGAGCGCGAACAGACGCTGAACCAGCTGCTGGTCGAGATGGACGGCTTCGAGTCCAACGAGAGCATCATCCTGATCGCCGCCACCAACCGGCCCGACGTGCTCGACCCGGCGCTGCTGCGTCCGGGCCGTTTCGACCGCCAGGTGGTGGTGCCGAACCCCGACATCGTCGGCCGCGAGAAGATCCTCAAGGTGCATGTGCGCAACGTGCCGCTGGCGCCGAATGTCGACCTCAAGGTGATCGCACGCGGCACGCCGGGCTTCTCGGGCGCCGACCTGATGAACCTGGTCAATGAATCCGCTCTGATGGCGGCGCGCCGCAACAAGCGACTTGTCACCATGGCCGAGTTCGAGGACGCCAAAGACAAGATCATGATGGGCGCCGAGCGCCGCTCGTCGGCCATGACCCAGGCCGAAAAGGAACTCACGGCCTATCACGAGGCCGGCCACGCCATCCTGGCGCTCAACGTGCCGTCGGCCGATCCGCTGCACAAGGCGACCATCATCCCGCGCGGTCGCGCGCTCGGCATGGTCATGCAGCTGCCGGAAGGCGATCGCTATTCGATGAGCTACAAATACATGATCTCGCGGCTTGCCATCATGATGGGCGGCCGCGTCGCAGAGGAGTTCAAGTTCGGCAAGGAGAACATCACCTCCGGCGCCTCTTCGGACATCGAGCAGGCGACAAAGCTGGCGCGCGCCATGGTCACGCGCTGGGGCTTCTCCGACAAGCTCGGCCATGTCGCCTATGGCGACAACCAGGAAGAGGTTTTCCTCGGCCATTCGGTGGCGCGCACGCAGAACGTCTCGGAAGAGACCGCGCAGATCATCGACGCCGAAGTGCGCCGGCTGATCGACGAGGCCTATGTCACGGCCAAGTCCATTCTGACCAAGAAGAAGAAGGAATGGATCGCTCTGGCGCAGGGCCTGCTCGAATACGAGACGCTTTCGGGCGAAGAGATCAAGCAGCTGATCGCCGGGCAGAAGCCCGCGCGAGATTTGGGGGATGACACCCCCACAAGCCGCGGCTCGGCTGTGCCGAAGTCCGGCCGCCGCAAGAAGGGTCCCGAGCCCGAAGGCGGCATGGAGCCTCAGCCGTCGAGCTGAGCTGACATCACTTGATGCAAGAAAACGCCGCGGCTCAATCCGCGGCGTTTTGCTATTCAGGGTCTCTCAAATAGCATGCGGGACGGATGCATTTGCTTTGCCGGGGCGCACACCGTCAGTCCGGCCAGCATGTTGCTTGCCCCATCTGGCCAGCGGGATCAGGGCATTGTCCAGCTCGATGCCGAATTCGGTAATCGAGTATTCGACCCTCGGCGGCACCTCGGGAAAGATTTCGCGATGGACGATGCCGTCGGCCTCCATTTCGCGCAGCTGTTGGATCAGCATCTTTTCGCTGATGTCAGGCACCAGCCGCTTCAGCTCACCGAATCGTGCCGGCGCCTTGTGAATCTGCCAGAGCAGTAGCGCCTTCCATTTGCCGCTGATGACCTCCAGCGCCGGCCCCAATCCGCAACTATCTGTCTGTTTCTTTCCCATGTTTCATCCAATTCTGAGCAATCGGTGGGTAGCTTACATTTTTGTCGGTACTTGAGAAAAACCAAGCCGGTCCATAGCTTCAAACCAGCTCGCCGGCATCGGCGAACACCACAACATCATATCGGTACCTCGCTTCGACCTGCAAAGGCCGTCGGCGGCCGGATTTTGTCAAAAAGGGATGGATCATGACACGATACGCAAACAAGAAGGCCGTTGTCATCGGCGGGACGCACGGCATGGGGCTCGCCGTTGCCGAAGCCCTGATCGAAAGCGGCGCCGAGGTCCTGGTCACCGGCCGCGACCAGCGCAACATCGAGGCCGCGCGAGTCAAGCTGTTTTCGCGAGCTCATGTCGTGCGGTCCGATATCTCAGACATGGCCGATATCGTCACGCTCGGTGCCGAAGTGGGGCAGAAGCTTGGCCAGATCGACTTCCTTCACGTCAATGCCGGGGTGGCCAATCTCGAACCCGTCGAGCGGGTCACCGAGGACAGTTACGATCGCACCTTCGACATCAACACCAAAGGCGCTTTCTTCACCGCGCAGCGCCTGCTGCCCCTCATCAGGGATGGTGGCGCCATAGTCTTCACCTCGTCGATCGCCGACGAATCCGGCACTGGCGGCATGAGCGTCTATTCCGGATCGAAGGCGGCACTGCGCGCCTTCGCCAAGGTCCTGGCCGCCGAGCTTCTGCCGCGCCGGATCCGCGTGAATGTGGTCAGCCCTGGTTTCATCGATACGCCGACGATGGGTGTGGCCGACGCGTCGGCCGAGGAGCGGGCCGCCTTCATGGCGATCGGCGACGCGGTCACGCCGATGAGGCGCCACGGCACGATGGAGGAGGTGGCGCGCGCAGTGCTGTTCCTGGCGTTCGACGCGACCTTCACCACGGGCGCGCGGCTGACCGTGGACGGTGGCCTTGGCCAGGACCTGAGCCCGACACCGGCGTAACCGCGCAACCAAACCAAGGAGAAGCAGAATGAGCGACATAACAGTGATCGGTCTCGGCGCCATGGGCACGGCGCTTGCCGAAGCCTTTCTGAACCAGGGACATGCGGTGACGGTGTGGAACCGTTCTCCGGCAAGGGCTGAGGCTTTGGCAGCCAAGGGCGCCATTGTGGCCAAGAGTGTCGAGGAAGCCGTCAGATCGAGTCCACTGATCGTGGCGTGCCTGCTTGTCTATGACACCGTTCGTGAGGTGCTCGGCCCAAGCCGAGAGGCGCTGTCGGGCCGCACATTGGTCAATCTCACCAACGGCACGCCCGAGCAGGCGCGGGCGATGTCGGGCTGGGCGGTGAGCCAAGGCGCCAGCTATATCGACGGCGGCATCATGGCGGTGCCGCCGATGATCGGCGGGCCGCACGCACTGATTCTCTACAGCGGTTCGCGCCAGGCGTTCGATGCCTGTTCGGGGCAGCTCGGAGCGCTCGGCACCAGCAAATTCCTCGGTGAGGATGCTGGCCTCGCGCCGCTCTATGATATCTCGCTTCTGACCGGCATGTACGGCATGTTCGCGGGCGTTCTGCAGGCGTTGGCATTGACGGGCGCAGCAGGAATCCCGGCCGGCGAGTTCATGCCGCTGCTGGCCTCCTGGCTTCAGTCGATGCAAGGCCTGCTGCCGAAGTGGGCCGAACAGATCGACAGTGGCGATCACACCAGCAATGTCGTTTCCAATCTGGGCATGCAGGCTGATGCCTACGTCAATCTCATCGATGCCAGCAGGTCGGCTGATGTCAGCACCGAACTCGTCCTGCCGATGCAAAGCCTGATGAAGCGCGGGGTGGCTGCCGGCCAGGCCAATGCCGATCTTACAAGCCTGGTCGCACTGCTCCAGCTCTCGAAACAAGGCGCTTGACGGGGCAAGACCCGAGAGAAGGCCCGCCAACCTTGCGGTTGGGGGCCTTCGATCTTCAAACGCTGCTGGTCGATCAGCTCTTCAGCTTGGCGTTGCAGAGGCTGTAATAGCCGCCGCCCTTCTGGATCCAGCGAAGGCCGTTCAACGTACCCGCGTCCTTGTTGCCGTGGTAGCCCTGCAGGCAGGTCTTCATCCGCGCCTTCGAGGGCTTCTCGGTCTTGAATTCGGCGGCGAGGGTGGTCGGGAATGTCACGCCCGTCGGCGCTACAGCGGGGGCGATCCCCGCGCTGGCTTCCTTCTCCGGCTGCGGCTGGGTTTTGACCGCATCCGTACTGGCACTCTCCGCAGCTGACGTCGCGCATTTCTCGGTGCGGAAAGCGGTCCAATCCATGCCGTTCAGAGTGCCGCCTTCCTTGGCTGTGCGATAGGCCTCGCCGCATTCCTTCATCGTCAGTGCGCTTGCAGGGGCGACGCTCCAAGCAATCCATACCGTCACAGCGAATGCCGCCAATTTCAATCTGGACATAAGACCCTCCTGGTTGACAAAAGTTCGATGTCCTTTTGTATACCATTTGTTCTACATATGTTCAATTGGAATCTTGCGAACCACCGATATGTCTGGCGGTGGGCAGTGTGGGCGATAGATGATGCCGACAGCTTCCGCGGTATGTAGACGCGAGCAACTCCGGGTGTGTTCGAGCGCAACAAAAAGGCCCGCGCATGCTGCGATGCGCGGGCCTCTGTCTGGAGAATATGGCTACGCGATCAGCTCTTCAGCTTGGCATTGCAGAGGCTGTAGAAGCCGCCGCCCTTCTGGATCCAGCGCAGGCCATTCAGCGTGTTGGCATCCTTATTGGCGTAGTAGAGTTCGAGGCAGGTGTGCATGCGGCCCTTGGCCGGCGTCTCGCCGGCGTATTTCTTCGAGATCGCGGCCGGGAACTTCACGCCCTTGGGAGCGGTGACCGAGGGCTTCTCGGGCTCGCTGGTATAGGTCGCCTCGCTCGGAGCGGGCACGGTGTCGTCGTCATCTGCGCCTGCGCCGCATTCGGCCTTGCGGAAGTCGTTCCACTTCTTGCCGCCCAGAGTATTGGCAGACTTGGCAGCCTGGTACTTGGCGCTGCAATCGGCCATGCTCAGGCCCTTGCCGCTGCTGTCGGCAGCTGCCTTGGTGGTTGCCTTGGCGGGTGCTGCCGCGGCCGAGGCCCCGGCGGCGCATTCGGTCTTGCGGAAGTCGTTCCACTTTGCGCCATTGAGCGTACCGGCGGCCTTTGCCGCCTGGTACTTGGTGCTGCATTCCTTGGCCGTCAGGCCCTTGGCGCCATCGTCGGTTGTGGCTGCGGCCTTGGTCGTGGCCTTGGCGGGTTCTGCCGCGGCGGATGCGCCGGCGGCGCATTCGGTCTTGCGGAAGTCGTTCCACTTTGCGCCATTGAGCGTACCGGCGGCCTTGGCAGCCTGGTATTTAGCGCTGCATTCCTTGGCCGTCAGACCCTTGGCGCCGTCATCAGCAGCGGCGGCGGCCTTGGTCGTGTCCGTCTTGGCCGCAGCGGCCTTCTTGGCCGCCGGCTTTGCGGTCTCGGTGGTGGCCGCCGCGTCGGTGCCGCACTCGGCCTTCCGATACTGATTCCAGGTCTGCCCGTTCAGCGTGCCGGCGTCCTTGGCGGCATTATACTTGGTACTACACTGGGCCATGGTCAGCGCGCTGGCGGGCGCCGCCATGAACAAGGTTGCGACGGCAAGACCCGTCAAAGTTGCAAGTCGGTGGATGAGCATGGCGTTCTCCCGTTGCTGCGCCCATAGGTTGTACCTGTGTCAATCAATAGCTCTCAACGCTAGGCTGCGCCAGATGCTAAACGGCGTTCTCCCGATAAGGTGATGGACCCTTGCGATCTGCCGCTCCAACAGTCCGGCTTACCGGCCCAATCTGCGCAGTGTGGCCCAGTGTGAATGCTATATTGCGGCAACACCGTGTCATGATACGCTGCCAACGCTCCGAACAGCCTGCTACAATGATTTTCTAAGAATTGGTAATATACAATCACACAATGTGATAGTCGGGCTCGGACCAATTGTGGCATTACGAGCCGGCTGAAAACCGACGGGGATTCTGGCAAGCATGGCAGGACGTTATTTTGGCACCGACGGCATTCGCGGGCGCGCCAACAAGTTTCCGATGACGGCTGAGATCGCGATGCGGGTCGGCATGGCCGCCGGCCTGTCGTTCCAGCGCGGCAGCCATCGCCACCGCGTCGTGCTCGGCAAGGACACCAGGCTGTCCGGCTACATGATCGAAAACGCCATGGTGTCCGGCCTGTGCGCGGCCGGCATGGATGTGTTCCTGCTCGGCCCGATCCCGACACCGGCGGTCGCCATGCTGGTGCGCTCGCTGCGCGCCGATATCGGCGTCATGATCTCGGCCTCGCACAACCCTTATTACGACAACGGCATCAAGCTGTTCGGTCCCGATGGCTACAAGCTCTCCGACGAGATCGAGGAGCGCATCGAGAGCATGCTCGACAAGGATATCGAACTGGCGCTCGCCGATTCCGACGGGCTCGGCCGCGCCAAGCGCGTCGACGGCGTGCATGACCGCTACATCGAATTCGCCAAGCGCACGCTGCCGCGCTCGATGTCGCTGTCGGGTCTCAGGATCGTCGTCGATTGCGCCAATGGCGCAGCCTACAAGGTGGCGCCCGCCGCACTTTGGGAACTGGGCGCCGAGGTCATTGCCATCAATGTCGATCCGAACGGTTTCAACATCAACAAGGAATGCGGCTCGACCCATCCGGCCGGCCTGCAGAAGAAGGTGCATGAAGTGCGCGCCGATATCGGCATCGCACTCGACGGCGATGCCGACCGTGTCGTCATCGTCGACGAGAACGGCACCATCGTCGACGGTGACCAGATCATGGCGCTGATCGCCGAGTCCTGGCACCAGAGCGGGCGACTGGCCGGCGGCGGCGTCGTCTCGACGGTGATGTCCAATCTCGGCCTCGAACGCTTCCTTGGCGACATGAAGCTGCAGCTGCATCGCACCAAGGTCGGCGACCGCTATGTCGTTGAGCATATGCGCGCGCACGGGTTGAATGTCGGCGGCGAGCAGTCGGGCCACATTGTGCTGTCCGATTTCTCGACCACTGGCGACGGGCTGGTCTCGGCGCTGCAGGTGCTGGCCTGCATCAAGCGGCAGAACCGGCCGGTCAGCGAATTGTCGAAGAAATTCGAGCCGGTGCCGCAACTGTTGAAGAATGTCCGCATCGCCGGCGGCAAGCCGCTTGAAGAAGCCTTGGTCAAGGCGGCGATCGAAGATGCGCGCAACCGTCTAGGCAAGGCCGGCCGCCTGGTTATCCGGCCCTCGGGCACCGAGCCGCTGATCCGCGTCATGGCCGAGGGCGACGACCCACAGCTGGTCGAGGCCGTGGTCAACGACATCGTCGACATCATCTCGGAAACGCGCAGCGCCGCCTGATTGCGCTGCCTCCGACGGGAGGGGCGAACTGCCGGCTCAAGACTTCAAGCCCGCCTGCAGGCGGGCTTTTTGTTTCGGCCAGGGTTGGTCCCAGCGTCATGGCGGCGGAGGCCGTTTGCTAAAATGTCGAGAATTCGTGGTTAATCGACAGGGTTAAACGCCTTTTAACTTTTGCAATTCATTATCCACAACTGAGGTCAAACACATTCGAGCGGATTCAAAGTTCCGACGGGTTCTCAGGGGTGACAAACATGTTCAATGCAGCAAAAATGGCTTTCCTTGCCGCGCTGTTCGCAGGCGTGGCCGGGCCAGTATTCGCCGCCGATCTGGCGGAGCCGCCAGTGGTCAAAGAGGCGCCGGCGCCGATCGCCTATGAACAGCCGGCCGATTTCGGCGGCTGGTACATCCGCGGCGATATCGACTATCACTGGTCGAAGTTCCGCGGTGGTGACTACACCACCTACAGCCCGGCACCGCCCCAACTCCCCGGTTCGTTCGCCTCCGGCAAGTTGAAGAGTTCCTTTTCGGCCGGCGCCGGTGTCGGTTACCAGGTCAACCGGTACTTCCGCACCGATCTGACCTTCGACTGGATGGGCAAGTCCAATTTCCGCGGCTCGACCAATGGTTTCTGCGGCGGCGGCATAGCTTGTACCTCCGTCGACACATCGTCCTATTCGGCGATGCTGCTCCTGGCCAATGCCTATGTCGATATCGGCACCTGGCACGGCGTGACGCCCTATGTCGGCGCCGGCATCGGTGGTGCCTGGGTCAAGTGGGATACGCTGCACAATACCGATCTCGATGGCTCCTTCGAGCACAGCGGCGGCAAGGGCTGGCGCTTTGCCTATGCCCTCATGGCCGGCGCCTCCTACTGCCTGACCGACCGGGTCAAGCTCGATCTCGGCTATCGCTACAGCCACATCAATGGTGGCAAGATGTTCAACTACGCCTCCGACAGCGATGTCGGCCCGGGCTTCGATCGCGGCATCAACGTGCACGAAGTGCGCGGCGGCCTGCGCTACCAGTTCGGCCGGTCGGACTGCGCCCCGCCGCCGGAGCCCTACGTTCCCGAACCGGAGCCGGTCTACACCAAGTAGTCGCTTCGAAATCCAGGAATTTGCGAACCGCCCGGCCATGCCGGGCGGTTTTTGTTTGCCGATTGCGGTGCACTTCCAGGCCGCGGCGTGCGGAGAGAAAGCCTATCGAAATCAAATCGGTAACGTCGCGTTATCCTTAACCCGCACTTAACCACTATGGTTAACAATGCCTACTGAAACGGCGCTTGCGATCAAAATGAAGAGCGCCAATTTCAGGAGCCGGGGACCCATGAATTTCAAATTGCTGACAGCGCCGGCACTTGCCGCACTCGCGCTTGCGCTGCTGACGCCGGCGCAAGCCGCGGACTACGATCCGCCGATCTATGTCGATCAGGCGCCGGACTATCAACCGGTCGAGGTCGGCTCGGGCTGGTATCTGCGCGGCGATGTCGGCTACGCGTTCAGCCATCCCTTCGAGCATGAGGAAGCGACAACCGGCCCGCTTAACAGCTTTACCGATGAGAGCAGCCTTTTCACAGGCAGTTTCGGTATGGGGTATCATGTCAACGACTATCTTCGGGTCGAGCTGAACGGCGGGATTCTTCCGACCGACAAATTCGGGGAACACGCCAAGTTGGCAGCCACTTGCGACGGCCATACGCTTGTGGACGACGGTTTTGGCACCATCAATTCCGTCGCGGCTACGCAGGCATGCGATCTTTCCGACAATGCTTCCAACAAAGGCTACAGCATCATGGCCAATGGCTATGTCGATCTCGGCACCTATGTTGGAATCACTCCATATCTTGGCGGAGGGGTCGGTGTCGCATACAATAAATATTACAGGAGCATTGGGGCGAAGGATTGCGTGGAAGTGGCCCCCAATTCGTCCGGCACGGGCGGGTTCTCTTGTGATGATCCGGCCGGTTACGAGGGTGCAACGGATAAGGAGGGCAAATTCAACCTTGCCTATTCGATCGGGGGCGGTCTTTCCTATCAGGTGGCCAAGAACGTGTCGGTTGACCTTGGCTACGAATATTTCTCGGTGCCGGGCGCCAAATACGTCGCTTATGACAGCGGCGCCTTCAACATCCACAAGGGCATCAATTATCAGACGGTCAAGCTCGGGCTGCGCTACGACCTCTGGTAGGCTGGCTGCAGATACGAAACCCGACGGCGGATCTCTTCGATCCGCCGTTTGCGTTTGGGCTCACGACATCCTGATCCCGGACTGCTTCTATCTTGTCAGCGACAAAAACTTTCCTCTTGACGCCTGAGGGCTGAACGCATATCGCCGTCCGTGGGCCACCCCTCCCCAACGAGGGGCCACTATCTGGAAGGATAGACCACGATGACGACGCATACGAAGCCCGGACTCCGTCCGGCAAATCCCAATTTCTCCTCAGGTCCCTGCGCAAAACGCCCCGGCTGGTCGGTCGAGGCGCTGAAGAATGCCGCGCTCGGCCGTTCCCACCGCGCCAAGATCGGCAAGACCAAGCTCGAACAGGCGATCGAGCTGACTCGCGAAATTCTCCAGGTTCCGGCGGATTACCGTATCGGCATCGTGCCGGCGTCGGACACGGGTGCTGTCGAGATGGCGCTGTGGTCGCTGCTCGGTGAACGCGGTGTCGACATGGTGGCATGGGAAAGCTTTGGCTCGGGCTGGGTGACCGATGTCGTCAAGCAGCTGAAGCTCGCCGATATCAGAAGGATCGAGGCAGGCTATGGCGAACTGCCGGATCTCACCAAGATCGATTTCGACCGCGATGTGGTCTTCACCTGGAACGGCACGACCTCAGGCGTGCGCGTGCCGAATGGCGATTTCATACCGGCGGATCGCAAGGGCCTGACCATCTGCGATGCCACCTCAGCGGCATTCGCGCAAAAGCTCGATTTCCAGAAGCTCGATGTCGTCACCTTCTCCTGGCAGAAAGTGCTGGGCGGCGAGGGCGCACACGGCATGCTGATCCTGTCGCCTCGCGCCGTCGAGCGACTGGAAACCTACAAGCCGGCGTGGCCGCTGCCGAAAATCTTCCGCCTGACCTCGGGCGGCAAGCTGATCGAAGGCATCTTCAACGGCGAGACCATCAACACGCCGTCGATGCTGTGCGTCGAGGACTATCTCGATGCGCTTCATTGGGCGAAGTCGATCGGCGGTCTCGATGCGTTGATTGCCAGAGCCGATGCCAATGCCGCCGTGCTCGATGGCTTTGTCGACAAGTCGTCCTGGCTCGGCCATCTCGCGGTCGATGCGGCGACACGGTCCAACACGTCCGTATGTCTGTCCTTCACCGACGCCGATGTCGCGGCGCTCGACGCCGACGGGCAGGCGGCTTTCGCCAAGGCGATCGTCTCTATGCTCGACAAGGAAGGCGTCGCGTACGACATCGGATCCTATCGCGATGCACCTTCCGGCCTGCGCATCTGGTGCGGTGCCACCGTCGAGACATCCGATCTCGAGGCGCTGCTGCCTTGGCTCGACTGGGCCTTCGCCACGCAGAAGGCTTCGCTGAAGGCCGCAGCCTGAGATTTCGTGGTGGCCTGCGGGCCGCCCTTTCCCGACAATCCAGTTCAAGGAGGCCGCCATGGCGCCCCGCGTTCTCGTCTCTGACAAACTCTCCACCACCGCCGTCCAGATATTCAAGGACCGCGGTATCGAGGTCGACTATTTGCCCGATCTCGGCAAGGACAAGGAAAAGCTGCTCGAAGTCATCGACCAGTATGATGGTCTTGCCATCCGCTCGGCGACCAAGGTCACGGAAAAACTGATCAACGCAGCGACAAGACTCAAGGTCGTCGGCCGCGCCGGCATCGGTGTCGACAATGTCGACATCCCCGCGGCGAGCCGCAAGGGCATCATCGTGATGAACACGCCCTTCGGCAATTCGATCACCACGGCCGAACATGCGGTGGCCATGATCTTTGCACTCGCCCGGCAGATCCCGGAGGCCAATGCCTCGACCCATGCCGGCAAATGGGAAAAGAACCGTTTCATGGGCGTCGAGATCACCGGCAAGACGCTGGGTGTCATCGGCTGCGGCAATATCGGCTCGATCGTCGCCACGCGCGGCGTCGGCCTGAAGATGCATGTCGTTGCCTTCGACCCGTTCCTGTCGGACAAGCGCGCCGAGGAACTCGGCGTCGACAAGGTCGAGCTGGACGAGCTTTTCGCCCGCGCCGATTTCATCACGCTGCACACGCCGCTGACCGACAAGACGCGCAACATCATCGACGCGGCGGCGATCGCCAAAATGAAGAACGGCGTGCGCATCATCAATTGCGCGCGTGGCGGGCTCATCGTCGAAGCCGACCTGGTCGCGGCGCTGAAGAGCGGCAAGGTGGCGGGCGCCGGCGTCGATGTGTTCGAGGTCGAACCGGCGGAGAACAACGCGCTGTTCGGCATGGAGAATGTGGTGGCAACGCCGCATCTCGGCGCCTCGACAGCGGAAGCACAGGAAAATGTTGCGCTGCAAGTAGCCGAGCAGATGGCCGACTATCTGATCAAGGGTGCGGTTTCGAATGCCATCAACATGCCCTCGATCACGGCCGAGGAAGCACCGCGGCTAAAGCCGTTCGTCAAGCTCGCCGAAGTGCTCGGCGCCTTTGTCGGCCAGGTCACCGAGGACCCGATCAACGAGGTCGAGATCCTGTTCGACGGCTCGACCGCGACGATGAACACGCGCGCCCTGATCAGTGCGACGCTCGCCGGGCTGATCCGGCCGCAGGTCGCCGACGTCAATATGGTGTCGGCGCCGATCATGGTGAAGGAGCGCGGCATCATCGTCGCCGAGGTCAAGCGCGACAAGTCGGGCGTGTTCGACGGCTACATCAAGCTGACGGTGAAGACCGAGCACATGACGCGCTCGATCGCCGGCACCTGCTTCTCCGACGGCAAGCCGCGCTTCATCCAGATCAAGGGCATCAATCTCGACGCCGAGGTCGGCCAGCACATGCTCTACACAACCAATGCCGATGCGCCCGGCATTATCGGCCTGCTCGGCACGGTGTGCGGCGAGAACGGCGTCAACATCGCCAACTTCCAGCTCGGCCGCAACCGGCCGGGCGGCGACGCGATCGCGCTGCTCTATCTCGACGCGCCGTTCCCGGAGAAAGTGCTGGAACAGGTCAAGGCGCACAAGTCCATCGACTCGGCCAAGCGGCTGCAGTTCGACGTCAACGCAATGTAGTTGACGGCGTGGCGGATGCGGCGGTCCTCCCCCCATCATTGGGGCGGCCGTCGCAGAGGCCGGTTCAGGTCAATTCGTCTGAGCCGTCGGAGACGCCCACGCGATGCCGATAGACCAGTTCCCAGCCCTTCCACCCTGTAAACAGCAGGATCAGAACCACGATCAGCGATAAGATAAAGCCGGTCGGGATCACAGCCGCCGCTCCACCGGCATAACGCGAGTACCAGTTATAAAGCTCGATCAGCACGACGAGCACGTTGCCGCCGGCATGGAGCCATGCCGTCGTGAGATTGCGGATCTGAACATCGCCGAGAACATCCGTCAGGCCGGTAAGAGCGGCCAAGGCGCCCATGATCAGGCCGGCGCCGAGAAGCCAAAGCGATCCGGTGACCCACCCGGGATCGGCTGTTTGCCAGAAAATCAGATCGCAAACGAAGGTGCCGACAAAGAAGGCGATCGGAAACGGAATCAGCATTGGATGAATGGGGTGACCGGCAATGCTTGCCGTGCTGCGAGGGTTATGGCTCATCTTGTTGCCTCCCACGCAAGCAAACTCCGCCAGAGGTAAAATGTTCCAGGTCGGCGCGCGGCAGCAGTTATCGCGACGGCGGCGCAGCGCGGCAGCAGCCAAATGTTATCCGCGGCGGTTCGGTGCCGCCATCTTGCGCCCGCTGTATTCGGCGAGCGAAATGCCGCCCAGCACCAGGACGAGCGCCAGCGCCTGGTAGAGCTGGAATGTCTCGCCGACGATCAGCACTGACAGCAGCGTGCCGAAGATCGGCACCAGATTGATGAACAGCCCGGCACGGTTGGCGCCGATCAGTTCGTTGCCCCTGATGTAAGTGATCTGCGAAATGACCGAAGCGCCGATCGCGGTATAGACGATGACCACCCAGCCGCTGATATCGGGGACGATAACCTTGCCGGCGGCGACCTCCCACAGGAAGAACGGCAGCGAGGTGATGAGGGCAGCGATCGCCAGGGACAACATCAGGCTCTGCCAGCGCATCACCGGCTTCAGCCGCAGCCCGACCGAATAACCGCTGTAGAGGACGACCGCGACCAGCATGATGGCGTCGCCGAAATTGAGTTCCAATGTGAGCAGCCGGCGCGGATCGCCGTGGCAGGCAGTCAAGATGACACCGAAGATGGTCAGCACCACGCCCGCAATCTGCGCCCAGCTCACGCGCAGGCGGAAGAAGAAGAAATTGGCAATGATGATCAAGACCGGCATCGCCGCCTGTTCGATCGAGACATTGATCGCCGTCGTGTAGTTGAGCGCGGTGTAGAAAATGGTGTTGAATAGAGTGAAGCCGCTGGCGCCAAGTGCAGCCAGGACGAACCAGTGTTTGCGCACCACCGGCCAGTCCTCCCTGATCGTGCGCCAGCCGATCGGCAGCAGGATCGCGACGGCCAGCACCCAGCGCAGGAAGACCAGCGTCATCGGCGAGACGTGACCGACCGCCAGCTTGCCGGCGACGGAATTGCCGCCCCACAGCAAGGTGGTCAGCAGCAGGAACAGGTAGGCGCGTCGATGCATGCGGGATTCCGGCCGCCTGGGAAGTTGTGTTTGCCGGCCTATTGCCCCCGCCGACGCAAGTAAATGATGTCAAAGCCGAAAATTGTTGTGCCTCAGGGCATTTTCGACGGCAAAGAAAGGTCGCGCTTGCGAGGTCTTGACGCTATAGAGGCCTGTCGTTTCGAACCATATCCAGGCCGCCAGGGCGGCATCTCAAGGGAAAAGAAACATGGCCAATGTGGTGGTCGTCGGCTCGCAATGGGGCGACGAAGGCAAGGGCAAGATCGTCGACTGGTTGTCGGAGCGCGCCGACGTGGTCGTGCGCTTCCAGGGCGGCCACAATGCCGGCCATACGCTGGTCGTCGACGGCAAGGTCTACAAACTGTCGCTGCTGCCGTCGGGCGTGGTGCGGCAAGGCAAGCTGTCGATCATCGGCAATGGCGTCGTCTTCGACCCGCACGCCTTCGTCGCGGAAGTGGCAAAACTCAAGGCGCAAGGCGTCGAGGTCACGCCGGACCGCCTGAAAATAGCCGAAAACACGGCGCTTATCCTGTCGCTGCACCGGGAGCTGGACGGATTCCGCGAGGACGCCGCCTCCAATTCCGGGACGAAAATTGGCACGACGCGTCGTGGCATCGGCCCAGCCTATGAAGACAAGGTGGGCCGGCGCGCGGTTCGGGTGATGGATCTGGCGGATTTGGAAACGCTGCCTCTCAAGGTCGACAGGCTGCTGACGCATCACAATGCGCTGCGTCGCGGGCTTGGCCATGGCGAAGTCACGCATGAGGCGATCATGACCGAGCTGACCTCGGTCGCCGATGAGATCCTGCCCTATATGGACCGCGTCTGGAAAATCCTCGACGACAAGCGCCGCGCCGGCGAACGCATCCTGTTCGAGGGCGCGCAAGGCACGCTGCTCGACATCGACCACGGCACCTATCCGTTCGTCACCTCGTCCAACACCGTTGCCGGCCAGGCAGCCGCCGGCTCGGGGGTGGGCCCCGGCGCCATCGGCTATGTCCTGGGCATCACCAAGGCCTATACGACGCGTGTCGGCGAAGGCCCGTTCCCGACCGAGCAGAAGAACGAGATCGGCGAATTTCTCGGTACGCGTGGCCACGAATTCGGCGTCGTCACCGGGCGCAAACGCCGTTGCGGCTGGTTCGACGCCGTGCTGGTGCGCCAGGCCGTCGCCGTCAACGGTATCAAGGGCATCGCCCTGACCAAACTCGACGTGCTCGACGGGCTGGATGAGATCAAGGTCTGCACCGGCTACCGTCTCGACGGCGAAACGATCGACTATCTGCCGGCCAGCCAGGGCGCGCAGGCGCGTGTCGAGCCGGTCTACGAGACGCTCGAAGGCTGGAAAGGCACCACCGCCGGCGCGCGCAGCTGGAACGACCTTCCGGCGCAGGCCGTCAAATACGTCCGTTACATCGAGGAGCTGATCGGCGCACCCGTCGCGCTCCTTTCCACCAGCCCGGAACGGGACGACACGATACTTGTGACCGATCCGTTTCAAGACTAGTTTTCTGAAGCCTTTCCGGGCATCGCGGCCGATTTGCGGGGGCCGGCGCGGAAACAAATACAGGTCGACTGAAGCATGGCAGATTTCGTTGCTATTCTGAAAAAGGCGCTCGACAAGCACGGCGACGAAACGCCCGAAAAGCGTACGCGGATCTATGAAAGCGTTCGTACCATGCTGGCGAAGAAGCTTGCGGAGTATTCGCCGCCGCTGGCCGCCGAAGCCATAAGCACGCAGAAGCGATCCCTGGAAGATGCCATCTCGAGCGTCGAGCGCGACTATGCCAGGGCACTGCCGGCATCCGATCCGCTGGCGGAGCTGGAGCACATCTTCTCCTCCATAGACCGCAACAAGAACCAGTCCAGTCATGTAAAGCCTTCCGCCACGCCTGCGCCGGCCTGGCAGCCGGCGAAACCCGTGCAGCCGGCGCCGACCACCAGGACAGAGCCGAGCTGGCAGAGGCCCGCTCCGACACCGCCTTCGCCTGTGGCGCGTGCAGAAACCATCGACAAGCAAGCCGCGGAGCTGGACGCCGACGACGATAGCGCCGATGTCTTTGCCAATGACGAGCAGCCGGCGGCGGACACGTTCCAACGCCTGCGCCCCGCCGAGCGCAGGCGCAGCTATGGCGGGTTGATCGCGGCTGTCGTCGCGCTTTTGGTGGTGGCCGGCGGTGGCTATGGCATCTGGCTTAACAAGGATGCCTTTGGCTCGATGCTGGGCCTCGGCGGCGACACCAAGACGGTCTCGACCGAACCGCTGGTAAAGCCGGCGCCGGCCAAGCCCGCGGCCGATGCACCCGCACCGGCTCCTGCCGGCGAGGGAACGAAGTTCACCCAGCGCCTGTCGCCCGAAGGCGGTGAAACCGACCCCGGTCCCGCGGCCGGTCAAAGCGGCATCGGCGAGGGCGAGTCCGTCGCCGCGCTGACCACACCGCCACCCCCGGCTCCAGCGCCACCTGCGGCTCCAGCGCCTGCGACCCCGCCGGCCGGCGACGCCGCAGCCACGGGCGCGCCCGCCACGCCGGCGCCCGACGCTTCCGCCACGCCACCGGCAACGCCGCGCGCCGATGGCGTCGCTCCGCCGGCCAACGGGGCAGCACCGGCTGATGCCGCCGCCACGCCGCCCGCGGCCGGCACGCCGCCCGCTGCGCCGGCGGCCGCCGCTCCCGCGCCGACCGTTGCGGTCGGCCAGAAGGCGATCTTCTACGAGGAACGCACCTCGACCGCGCAAGGTTCGGCCGAACCCGGCAGCATCGTCTGGTCGCTGGTGCAGGAATCGCCCGGCGGCGACCTGCCGCCCGAGCCGGCGATCCGCGCCGAGGCGACCATTCCCGGCAAGGACATCCAGCTGCGCATGACCATCCGCCGCAATACCGACCAGACGCTGCCGGCCAGCCACATCATCGAGATGATCTTCCTGACGCCCGAGGGCTTTGACGGCGGTGGCGTCGACAACATCCTGCGCGTCGCCATGAAGAGTTCGGAACAGGATGCCGGCAGCCCGCTGATCGGCATTCCGGCCAAGATCGCCGACGGCTTCTTCCTGGTGGCGCTCAACGACACCAAGGCCGACGAGGACGCCAATATGACCTTGCTTCGAGGCCAGGACTGGATCGACGTGCCGGTGGTCTACAAGACCGGACGCCGGGCGCTGCTGACCATGGAAAAGGGCATTCCGGGCGAGAAGGTGTTCGACGAGGCGCTGAAGGCCTGGCAGGCCAAGACGGCAGGTTGACGGGCGGCAGTAGCGGCTGCCTTCGCTCAGAAGCCCTGGAACAGCATGTCGAGGGCGGCGACGATGTCGTCGTGATGTCTAGAAAGGTTTCCCTCTGGCATCCGCAATTCGGACGCGCTGAAGGCCGACACAAACTGTTTGACCATCACAAGATCTTTGCCGTTTATAGCGAAGGTCGGGTTCAGGCGGCGGCCAGGAAGCGGGGCAATCTCGGGCGGCATCAAAGGAACGACCACCGTCGTGCTCAGCCCTTCAAGCATATCTGACTGCACGTCGAGAAGATAACCGTCGCTCTCGGTACTCCGATAGAAATCGTAACGCGCCATCAGAACGGCCGGTGTTTAGCCAATGGCAGTCCGTTCTTTCGGACATATTCGTTGGAGCTTTCGATGGCTTCCCTGTTTTCTTCTTGCCATCGACGCGTTTTCTCCGCCGCAATCGCTTTCGCGATCCCTGCTTCGGCAGCGCGGGAGATGTTGATGCCCAACGCTTTGGCGTCCTTGATCAACTGAGAGTCAATGGACGTGTTGACAGAGGCCCGCTGAGTTTTTGGCGTCGATTGAAGCACGGAGATGCCTCCTTTCATGCGCACAATATACGCGCATAAAGACCGCAAGCAATGCTACCCCTCCATCTCCTCACGCAGCATTTCCAGCTCCAGCCACTCTTCCTCGAGTGCGGCCAGCGTGGCGCGTTCCTTGTCGAGGGCGGCGATGGTCTTTTGGAACGAGGCCGGGTCGCGTTCGTAATAGGCGGGATCGGCAATGTTGTTTTCCAACCGCGAGATCGAGGCCATTACCGCCTCGATCTTCTTGGGCAAGGATTCCAGGGCGAATTTCTGCTTGAACGACAGTTTCTTCGACGGCCCTTTCGGCGCTGCCGGCTCGCTCTTGCCCGGCGCCGGCGCATCGCTGGCTTCGGCCTTGGCGCGCGCCTTGCGGTCGTCGAGCCGGGTGCCGCCGCGCTGCGCCAGCATGTCGGAATAGCCACCGGCATATTCGATCCAGCGGCCGCCTCCGTCCGGGGCGATGATGCTGGTGACGGTGCGGTCGAGGAAGTCGCGGTCGTGGCTGACCAGGATGACCGTGCCGGCAAAGCCGGCGACAAGTTCCTGCAACAGTTCCAGCGTCTCCATGTCGAGATCGTTGGTCGGCTCGTCGAGCACCAGAAGGTTGGCCGGCCGCGCCAGAACACGCGCCAGGAGCAGCCGCGCCCGTTCGCCGCCGGACAGCTCGCGCACCGGGGTGCGCGCCTGTTCCGGCTTGAACAGGAAATCCTTCATGTAGGACACGACATGGCGCTGCTCGCCATTGATGACGAGGTTTTCGCCGCGCCCGTCCGTGAGATACTGCGCCAGGGTCTCGGCCGGATCGACCGCCTCGCGCTTCTGGTCGAGCGTGGCGATTTCCAGATTGGTGCCGAGCCGCACCGAGCCGGCGTCGGGCTTCATCTCGCCGGTAAGCATCTTCAACAGCGTCGTCTTGCCGGCCCCGTTCGGCCCGACAAGGCCGACGCGATCGCCGCGCTGGATGCGGGTCGAGAAGCTTTTGACCACGGTGAGGTCGCCAAAGCTCTTTTCGATGTTCTTGGCCTCGATCACCAGCTTGCCGGATTCGGCGGCGTCGCTGGCCACCATGGTGGCCGAGCCCTCGGCGCCGCGATGGCCGCGAAAACGCTGGCGCATGGTCTGCAGTTCGCCCAGGCGGCGCATGTTGCGTTTACGGCGAGCCGTCACGCCATAGCGCAGCCAATGCTCCTCGCGCACGATCTGGCGGCCGAGCTTGTGCTGTTCGCGCTCTTCCTCTTCCAGCACAAGGTCGCGCCATTCCTCGAAATGGCCAAAGCCCTTGTCGAGGCGGCGGGTCTGGCCACGGTCGAGCCAGACAGTGGCGCGCGAGACGCGTTCGAGGAAGCGACGGTCGTGCGAGATGACGATCAGCGCCGAAGACGTCCGGACGAGCTCCTCTTCCAGCCATTCGATGACCGACAAATCGAGATGGTTCGTCGGCTCATCAAGCAGCAGAATATCGGGTTCGGGCGCCATGACGCGGGCAAGTGCTGCGCGGCGCGCCTCGCCACCGGAGAGATCGTTGGGGTTCTCCGTGCCGGCGAGGCCGAGATGCTCCATCAGATATGTGGCGCGGTAGGGATCGTCGGCAGGCCCAAGCCCAGCCTCGACATAGGCATGCACATTGGCAAAGCCGTCCATGTCGGGCATTTGCGGGAGATAGCGCACCGTTGCCGAAGGCTGGCGGAAGACCTCGCCGTCTTGCGGCTCGATCAGACCGGCGGCAATCTTCAGGAGCGTCGACTTGCCGGAGCCGTTGCGGCCGACGAGCGCGATCTTGTCACCGGCGGACGCCGTCAGTTCGGCGCCGTCGAGCAGCGGCGTGCCGCCAAAGGTCAGTCTTATGCCGTCGAGGTTGAGAAGGGGCGGGGCCATGTCAGCTTTCAGGCAAGGGGTAGGGGTGGGCGAGCAGCAGCGCGCGGCCATGGCCGAGCGCGATTTCGAGGCCGCCCCCGGTCGTGTTGGACTTGACCTCGTTCGAGATGGTCAGCGACGAGCCGAACACGACCTCGACATGGTCGAGCGGCCACTTCGCGCCGGACACGGTGAGGCCCGAAAGATCGGAAAAGCCGAGCACCGAAAACAGCGTTCCGTCGGCATAGTCGAAGCCGGCCTTGCCAGGCAGCAGAGGGGCGCCTTCCTGCGCTCCGCTGGTCAACAGCACTTTTGTGCCTGTCTCTGCCAGCCGCAGGCTGAGCGCCAGATGGAGGAAGGCGTGGTCGGCGCGCTTGCCGCCGAAAGCGCCGGCCAGCACCAGGCTGGTGGCGCCGCGTTCCAATGCCGCCGCGATCGCCAGTTCGCCATCGGTCTTGTCCTTTTCGGGAGGAAACACCTCCCGCGGCACGGCGGCGAGATCGGCAGGCAGGTCCGCCGGCACGGAATCGAAATCGCCGACCCACAGCTCCGGCATCAGGCCGAGCAGGCGGGCATGATCGATGCCGGCGTCGGCGGCGATGACGCGCGTGCCCGCGACCTGCCGGTCGAGCCGCGGCGTGCGGACGAGATCGCCGCCAAGCAGGATGGTGAATGTGCTCATATCCGCTGGCCCTTACCAGCCCCGCCGACGAAACGGAAGGCCGAGCGGCACCGTCACTCTTTGTTGGAGCATGATCTTTTTCCGGAAACGGATTCCACTTTCCGGGATCATGCTCGGGCAAACTTCCACTTGCGTGGCACCTTGGCCGGGCCTATGTGTCGAAACGCTCTAACGGGGTGCCGGACGCGATCTTCGCGGACCGGCTGAGAGGCAGTCTCGCCAACCCGCTGAACCTGATCCGGTTTGTACCGGCGGAGGGATTAGACGCTTCGGACAGCCCGACGCCTCAATTCCTTTCAACACGAATGAAGGAGGCGCCGATGCGCATGTTTTTGTCCCGTCTTGTCCCAGCGCTGGGGCTTGCTGTTTCGCTACTGGCAAGCCCTGCGTCAGCGCAGGAAAAACTCACGATCTATACCTATGAGAGTTTCACTGCCGACTGGGGTCCGGGCCCCCAGGTGAAGAAGGAATTCGAAGCCGAGTGCGGCTGCAGCGTCGACTTCGTCTCGGCGGCCGACGGCGTCGCACTTCTCAACCGCGTCAAGCTGGAAGGAGCCTCGACCAAAGCAGATATCGTGCTTGGCCTCGACACCAACCTCACCGCGGAAGCCAAGGCTTCCGGCCTGTTTGTCCGACATGGCGCGGTGGCTGAAAACAACGTGCCGGGCGGCTGGAGCGACGACACTTTCGTGCCCTATGATTATGGTTATTTCGCCGTCGTCTACGACACCGAGAAGCTGAAGAACCCACCGAAGAGCCTGAAGGAACTGGTCGAGGGCGATGCCGCCGACAAGATCGTCATCCAGGATCCGAGGACGTCGACGCCGGGCCTCGGCCTGCTGCTGTGGGTTAAGTCGGTCTATGGCGACAAGGCGCCGGAAGCCTGGGCCAAACTCAAGGGCAAAGTGCTGACGGCGACGCCCGGCTGGAGCGAGGCCTATGGCCTGTTCACCAAGGGCGAGGCGCCGATGGTGCTGTCCTATACGACATCGCCGGCCTACCACATGGTGGCCGAGAACACCGGGCGCTTCCAGGCGGCGTCGTTCGAAGAAGGCGAGTATTTGCAGGTCGAGGTCGCCGGCATCACCACCACGGGCGCGAAGAACCCGCTGGCGGCAAAGTTTCTGGCCTTCATGACCGGGCCGAAATTCCAGGATGTCATTCCGGAGACCAACTGGATGTTCCCGGCTGGGAAAACCGACAAGCCGCTCAATCCGGCTTTTGATAGGCTGGTCAAGCCGGCGAAGACCTTGCTGTTCAGCCCGGAAGAGGTCGCGGCAAATCGCAAGGCCTGGGTGGATGAATGGCTGGCGGTGATGAGCAAGTAGATTTGGCTGTATAGTCAAAAGATGAGTGCTCTACGGCGCCCCCCTCTGTCCTGCCGGACATCTCCCCCACGAGGGGGGAGATTGGCCTTTACGTTGACTTTCGCCAATCTCCGAAGCTGCAGGAATGAGCGGAGCGCTAAAACCGCCAATCTCCCCCCTCGTGGGGGAGATGTCCGGCAGGACAGAGGGGGGCGCGAAGGAACGCGACGCCCGGTAAAGAGTGCAACGCTCTGACCCCCGCATCACGGCCGGCATTGTCGCGCTTGCGGCAATCGCGCTGCTGATCGGTGGCGCCTTCGCCGGCCTTATCCGCGAAGGCGCGCACGACCTTTCCGGCGCCGCGTCCGCCTTTGACCTCTATCTCCTGCGCGTTGTCCGCTTCACGCTCTGGCAGGCTGCGCTCTCGACTCTGCTTTCCGCCGTACCGGCGCTCTTCGTCGCCCGGGCGCTGTCGCGGCATCCGCGCTTCTTCGGACGCGGCTTCATCCTGCAGCTATTCACTGTGCCCCTTGCCTTGCCGGCAATTGTCGGAGCGCTGGGAATACTGGCGCTCTATGGCCGCGCCGGTTATTTCGCCGCGATCGGTGGCCAGAGCTGGCCCGACATCTATGGGCTGTCGGGCATCCTCGTCGCCCACGTCTTCTTCAACCTGCCGCTGGCCACCCGGCTGTTCCTCGAAGCGCTGGGAACGGTGCCGGCCGATCAATGGCGGCTGGCGAGCCAGCTCGGCATGGGGGCGAGGCCAGCCTTCCGGCTGATCGAGTGGCCGGTGCTGCGCGCCGCGCTGCCGGGCGTCGCCGGGCTTGTCTTCATGCTTTGCATCACCTCCTTCACCATCGTCCTGATCCTCGGCGGCGGGCCGGCGGCGACGACGCTGGAAGTCGCCATCTATCAGGCGCTGCGTTTCGACTTCGATCCGGCGCGAGCGGTGACGCTGACGGTGCTACAGATCGCGCTGACTTTCGCCGTCATGCTGGCGCTGACGCGGCTCGGCGCCAATGTGACCGGCGACGCCAATTTGCCTGTCGCGCCGCGCCGCTATCACTTGGCCGGCAAAGCAGAAACAGCGTTCAACGCCGTCCTGATCGTGCTCGCCTTGCTGTTCGTCGCCGGACCGATGGCGGCCACCGTTGCCTCCGGCCTCGGCGCCGATCTCGGCCGGCTGGCGGGCGAGAGTGCCGTGCGTCAGGCGACGCTGACCAGCGCCGGTCTCGCCTTCTCGGCGGCGCTACTTTCGGTGGCGCTGGCACTGTCGCTGATCATGGCGCGGCGGGCACTGTCGCTGCGCCGCCGGTCCAGTGCCCGTTCATTGCTCGAACATGCCACCGACACCGGCGCCGGCTTCGTCCTCGTCGTGCCGCCCATCGTCATCGGCGCCGGCTGGTTTCTCCTGCTGCGCACGATCAGCGATGTCTTTGCCATCGCGCCGGTCATGGTCGTCACCGTCAATGCGGTGATGGCGATGCCCTTTGCCATCCGCGCGATGCGCCCGGCCTATGATGCGGCGAGCGAGCGCCATGAAAAGCTGTGCGCGCAGCTCGGCATTGCGGGCTGGAACCGGCTGCTTCTGGTCGACTGGCCATCGCTCCGGCGGCCGCTGGCCACCGGCTTTGCCTTCGCCATGGCACTGTCGCTCGGCGATCTCGGCGTCATCGCGCTGTTCGGCAGCGATTCGGTGCAGACCTTGCCCTATCTCCTGCTGGCGCGCATGGGCAGCTATCGCACGGCCGATGCTGCCGGGCTGGCTTTGCTGCTCGGGGCGGTCTGCCTTGCATTGGTGGTCGCGGCAGACTGGCTGGGACGGGGAGAGAGATCGTGACGTCCGCTGTGGAGAAAGGCACGACTGTCCGGCTGGACAAGGTCTCGTTCAGCTATGGCGAAACGCCATTCCTGTTCGATGTCGAATTCGATACATCGAAGATCACCGCCATCATGGGGGCAAGCGGTTCGGGCAAATCGACCTTGCTCAATCTGGTGGCTGGTTTCGAGACGCCAGAGTCCGGTCGTGTGCTGATCGGCGCCGCCGATGTCGGCGCCGAGCCGCCTTCGGCGCGGCCGGTGTCGATGGTATTCCAGGAAAACAATCTGTTTGCTCATCTCTCGGTGGAGAAGAATGTCGGGCTCGGCCGCTCGCCATCGCTCAACCTGACCGACGCCGATCGCGCCGCAATCGCCGAGGCGCTTGACCGCGTCGGCCTGGCCGGCAAGGAAATGCGCCTGCCGCGCGAACTCTCCGGCGGCGAAAGGCAGCGCGTGGCGCTCGCCCGCGTTCTGGTGCGCGACCGGCCAGTGCTGCTGCTCGACGAGCCGTTCGCTTCGCTCGGGCCAGCACTGCGCGACGACATGCTCGACCTGGTGGCCGGCGTTCATGCCGAGCGGGCGATGACGGTGCTGTTCGTCACGCATCAGCCGGAAGACGCTCGCCGTATCGGCGAGCAGATGGTTTTTCTGGACAATGGCAGGGTTGCCGCGACGGGACCTGCCGGCGATTTTTTCGACGGCACTGGCCCTGAAGCGTTTCGGCGCTATATCGGCGCAAGTTCGGGCGGATCACGCGATATTGCCCGGAAGCGGACATAATTTACGACCAAACCGGCTACAGGTGATGTGGCGCTTGCTTGCCATGGTCCAGTCGATGTGGCTAGGTCCGCTTAGTACTGGTCCGGCACGAGCCGTGATTTGCCCCTACAGCGCCGCACCCGGCCGGATGCGTAAACGCTGTAGGTTTTTTGATGTGTGCAGGATTGCCAACGAAACCGATTTTTCGCTGGCGCGGACCCCGGTCCAAATCATGCGCCGAGAGCTGAAGGAACGCCGTGCTGCCGACCGGCACTGACACTTTGAAACGCAGACCGCTGGTGCGCTTCCTCGCGCTGGCCGGCCTTGCCGTGGCGCTGGCCAGCTGCCAGATGTTCACGCCTCCCGAAGTGCAGGAATCCGGCTTCCAGCCTTCCGACAAGCCGATCACGGTCGACAATGTCGCCGCCAACAGCAAGCTTGCCGAACTGGCGAAGGCACAGCATCCGCGCATCCTTGCCACCTATGGCGGCGAATATTCCGATCCCAAGCTCGAGCGCATGGTGGCCAAGGTTGTCGGCAGCCTGACCGTGGTGTCGGCCAATCCGACCCAGACCTATCGCATCACCATCCTCAATTCGCCCAACGTCAACGCTTTCGCGCTGCCGGGTGGCTATCTCTACGTCACCCGCGGCCTGCTGGCGCTGGCCAATGATTCGGCCGAACTCGCCGCCGTCATCGCGCATGAGATGGGCCACGTCACCGCCAATCACGGTCTGCAGCGACAGCAGCTCGAGGCCGAGGAAGGCCTGGCGACCAAGGTGGTCTCCGATGTGCTGGGCGACAGCCCGACCGCCAAGCAGGCATTGATCCGCGGCAAGCTGAGGCTGGCGCAGTTCTCGCGCAACCAGGAGCTGGAGGCAGACGCCATCGGCATCAAGTCGATCGGCGAGGCGGGTTACGATCCCTATGCCGCCGGGCGTTTCCTGCAGTCGATGTCGGCCTACACCGATTTCCGCTCGATCAGCGGCGCCACCGACGCCAGCCTCGACTTCCTGGCCACGCACCCCAACACGCCGCAGCGAATTGATCTGGCGCAGCGCCACGCCCGCCAGTTCGGCGCGCCGGGCATCGGCACCCGCGACCGCGATTCCTTCCTGGCCGGGATAGACGGCCTGCTCTATGGCGACACGCCGGAAGAGGGCTATGTGCGCGGCCAGACCTTCCTGCATCCGGGCCTCGGCGTTTCGTTCACGGTGCCCGACGGCTTCATCATCGACAATTCGGCGGCGGCGGTGACGGCGACCGGTCCCGGCGACATGGCGATCCGCTTCGACGGTGTGTCGATCGACAAGGATCGTGCGCTGACCGACTACATCAGAAGCGGCTGGGTGGCCGGTCTCGACGAGACCAGTGTGCGCCAGGAGACGATCGACGGCAACCAGGCGGCGACCGCGCACGCCGGCGCCGATGGCTGGCAGTTCGACATTGCGGTGATCCGCGCCGGCGGTCAGGTCTACCGGCTTTTGACAGCGGCCCCCTCGGCCAGCACGACACTCGATCCGGTGGCACGCTCGGTCAGCGGTTCGTTCCGCGTGCTCAGCCCCGCCGAGAAGGCGGCACTGAAGCCGCTGCATATCCGCGTCGTCACGGTACAGGCCGGGCAGACGATGGGCACACTTTCGGCGCAGATGGTCGGCGTCGACCGCAAGCTCGATCTGTTCCGCGTGCTCAACGCGATGTCGCCGGGCGCCTCGGTTTCGGCCGGCGACAAGGTCAAGATCGTCACGGACAGATAGCGCCGGTCTTCGTCAGAAACCCCAGCCTTCGTAGTGCTTTTTTCTGAGATAACTTTTCTGAGATAACTCGGGGTACCCCGTTCCTGGCAATCTCAGGCCGCCATGAACTCCGGATTCTGCTTCACCAGCGCGAGCTTGAGCTTTTCCATGGCGCGGGCCTCGATCTGCCGGACACGCTCCTTGGAAATGCCGAGCGTCTCGCCAAGCGCCTCAAGCGTCGCACCTTCGTCGCTCAGCCGGCGCTCCTCGATGATCCTGAGTTCGCGGGCATTGAGCGCGCGGAGCGCCGTCTTCAGCCACATCAGGCGCCGTTCGACGTCGATGGTGTCGCCGGCGACCTCGTCAGGCAATGGATCGTCCGAAATCAGGAAGTCCATCCGCTCGGTGGTGCCAGCTTCGTCGGCGAGCGGTGCGTTGAGCGAAGAGTCAGGTGCTGAAAGCCTGGAATCCATCTTCTCGACATCGGCCTCGGAGACGCCGAGGGCTACCGAGACTTCGCGGTAGAGCGTGGCGTTAGAGATCGGCTCGGCGCCGTTGGCAAGACGGGCGCGCAGGCGCCGCAGGTTGAAGAACAGCGCCTTTTGCGCCGAAGAGGTGCCGCCGCGAACGATCGACCAGTTGCGCAGGATGTAGTCCTGCATCGAAGCGCGGATCCACCATGTCGCATAGGTCGAGAAGCGCACCTCGCGCTCCGGCTCGAAACGCGCGGCTGCTTCCAGCAGCCCGACATGGCCCTCCTGGACCAGATCGCCGAGCGGCAGGCCGTAATGTCGGAATTTCGAAGCCATGGAGATGACCAGCCGCATATGGGCGACGGTAATCTGATGCAGCGCCTGCTGATCCTGGTCTTCCTTCCAGCGCAAGGCGAGAACATGTTCCTCATCGCGCTCGAGGTAAGGGGCTTTCATTGCCGTGCGGACCATGGTCCGTCCTGCCGTGTCTTCGATCATGCCGCGCTCCTGCTCCCGGACATTTTCGGACGGCCTGGCGGCCGTTATCTCTGTTTGACGCAATTCCGACGGAAACCGCTTTCCCACTTTCCTGGAATTGCTTCGGGCCTAGCGCAGCCAAGGGTTCTTGAAATGGAAACGCGGCGCCCTACAACAAGCCATGAACGTGCCACACCGGGGATTGGTTCCGCCGCCGATGGCGGTTGTTTTGTGCGGTCCGACAGGGCGCATCGACACCGCAGATCGGGACTATTGGCACCGATCCGAGCTGCTTTGAGAATCTGATTTCTGGATCGCCGTTTTTTTGAAATCTGGTTCCTTATTTTGCTGCGCTGTATCTGTCAGTTTCCGGCTCTCACAAGCGCCGGACACCGGCCAAGGACGGGATCACATAGAAATGAAATGGCTCAATTCGCTCATCGTCGCCGGAACGCTTCAGGTTCTGGCTGTTACATCAGGCCATGCCGGCGCCAATCTTGACCAGATCAAGCAGGCCGGCACCCTCAAAGTCGGCACCGAAGGCACCTATGCGCCCTTCACCTATCATGATGCTTCCGGCGCGCTGGTCGGCTTCGACGTCGAGATCGCCAAGGCGATCGGCGACAAGCTCGGCGTCAAGGTCGAGTTCCTCGAAGGCAAATGGGACGGGCTGATCGCCGGCCTCGACGCCAACCGCTACGACGCCGTGATCAACGAGGTCGGCATCACCGACGCGCGCAAGGCCAAGTACGATTTCTCCGATCCTTACATCGCCTCCAAGGCCGTGCTGATCGTGCGCGGCGACAACACCGACATCAAGACCTTCGCCGACCTCAAGGGTAAGAAGTCGGCACAGTCGTTGACATCGAATTTCGGCAAGCTCGCCGAGACCAACGGCGCCGAACTCGTCGGCACCGACGGCTTCGACCAGTCGATCCAGCTGCTGCTCACCGGCCGCGCCGACGCCACCATCAATGACAGCCTGTCTTTCCTCGACTTCAAGAAGCACAAGCCGGACGCCAATGTGAAGATCGCCGCGCAGGAAGAGAACGCCGACTATTCCGGCGTCATCGTGCGCAAGGGTGATCCGGAGCTGGTCGCGGCGATCAACAAGGCGCTGGCCGACATCAAGGCCGACGGCACCTACAAGAAGATCGCCGATACCTATTTCGGCCAGGATGTCTCGCAGTAAAGACCATCTCCCGGCGGTTTGCCGGCAATGACAAATAGCGGCGGGCCGTCTTTGACGGCTCGCCGTTATTCGCATGATATGAGAAGCACACAATCGCACTGCCGTCACCGCGGCGGTCTGTGAGGGAGGAGCCGTTCGTGCCGCACTGGCTACACCTGATGCTGGACTCGTTGCCGACACTGCTGTGGGCGGCGTTGATCTTCACCGTACCGCTGACATTGCTATCGTTCGCACTCGGCCTGTTCGTCGGCCTGGTTGTCGCCCTGGTGCGGCTGTTCGGCCCCAAGCCTCTGGTTGCCGTGGTCCGCTTCTATGTCTGGATCTTTCGCGGCACGCCGCTTCTGGTGCAGCTGTTCCTGATCTTTTACGGCCTGCCTTCGGTCGGCATATTGCTGGACGCTTTTCCGGCGGCGCTGATTGGCTTCACCCTCAACATAGGCGCCTACAGTTCGGAAATTATCCGCGCCGTGATCGGCTCGGTGCCGAAGGGCCAGTGGGAAGCGGCCTATTCGATCGGCATGACCTGGAGCCAGGCGATGCGGCGCACCATCCTGCCGCAAGCCGGCCGCGTCGCCGTGCCGCCGCTGTCCAACACCTTCATCTCGCTGGTCAAGGATACGTCGCTGGCCGCCGCCATCACCGTGCCGGAGATGTTCCAGGCGGCGCAGCGCATCGTCGCCACCACCTATGAACCGCTGATCCTCTATGTCGAGGCGGCGATCCTTTATCTGGCGATGAGCTCGGTGCTTTCGGCCTTGCAGACGCGGCTGGAGGAGCGGCTCAACCGCTATGGCGGCTTCCTGGAGGCGCGCTCATGATCGGCCTCACCGATATCGAAAAGCGCTTCGGCGACAATCTGGTGCTGAAGGGCGTGACGGTCACCATTGCCGAAGGCAGCGTCACCGCGCTTGTCGGTCCCTCCGGCGGCGGCAAGAGCACTCTGCTGCGCTGCATCAACCTGTTGGAGATCCCGACCTCGGGCATGGTGCGCATCGGCGACGAGACGCTGGAATTCCGTCCCGGCATCAAGATCCCCAGCCGCGACATCCAGCGCCTGCGGCTGCAGACCGGCATGGTGTTCCAGAACTTCCAGCTGTTCCCGCATCGCACCGCGATCGAGAACGTCATGGAAGGCCTGGTGACGGTGCTCAAATGGCCGACGGCAAAGGCGCGCGAGCGGGCACTGGCGCTGCTCGAGAAGGTCGGCATGGCGCACAAGGCGGACGATTGGCCGGCAACGCTGTCGGGCGGCCAGCAGCAGCGTGTGGCCATCGCCCGCGCCCTGGCGCCGTCGCCCAAGGTTCTGCTTTGCGACGAGCCGACCTCGGCGCTCGATCCGGAACTGGCGCAGGAAGTGGTCGACGTGCTCGGAAAACTCGCCAGCGAAGGCACCACCATGGTGATGGCCACGCACGACCTTCGCCTTGCCTCCAAGATCGCGCAGGAGGTGGTGTTCCTCGATGCTGGTGTCGTCGTCGAGAAGGGGCCGTCCACCGTGGTGTTCAGCAATCCGGAGCGGGAACGGACCAAGCGTTTTATTGCGACGCTGAAGCAGGAGGCGGAGAAGGAAGCCGGCGGCTGAGCCTTCTACGTTCCCCTTGTGGGGAGGTCGGACGGAAGGTCCGGGTGCGGTCTGGTGTCGTCCCCATCCTCGCTGCTTCGCAGCGACCCTGCCTGGGCGAGCCACGGGTCTCGCCCGTCCTTGGAACCCCACAAGGGGGTAAAAACAAAAACCCGGCACAAGGCCGGGTTTTTCATGATTTCGACGGTGAAAGCGATCAGGCAGCTTCTTCCTGCTCGGCTTCCTCATTGTCGGCCTTGGCGCCGCGCTTCGGGCCCTTGTTGAGGTTGACCTCGATCAGGCGCACGGCTTCGGTTTCCGACATGCGGTTGACTGCCGCGATCTCGCGCGCCATGCGGTCGAGTGCCGCCTCATAGAGCTGACGCTCGGAATAGGACTGTTCCGGCTGGTTGTCGGCACGGTAGAGGTCGCGCACGACTTCCGAGATCGAGATCAGGTCGCCCGAATTGATCTTGGCATCATATTCCTGCGCACGGCGCGACCACATGGTGCGCTTGACGCGGGCGCGGCCCTGCACGACCTTCAGCGCGCGCTCGACATAATCCTCTTCCGACAGCTTGCGCATGCCGATGGAGGTCGCCTTGGCGACCGGAACCTTCAGGCGCATCTTGTCCTTCTGGAAGTCGATGACGAACAGTTCCAGCTTGTGGCCCGCAACTTCCTGCTCGTCGATCGAGACGATCTGGCCGACGCCGTGTGCCGGATAGACGATGTACTCGCCGGTCTTGAAACCGTGGCGTGCCGAGGTGGACTTCTTCTGCGGGGTGATCGTTGCCATTACGCCCTGAACTCCTTGTTGTGGCACCGGCGGCCTGCCGGTCCGAACGCATGCGACCGGGGACACCGATCGTTAGCCGCACAACAGATGAACCCATCGGAAAAAGCCGGGACCGGCAAACCGCATACATAGCGACTGCCTGGCCCAGATCGCTCTGGTCCGATTGGGGATTTCACCTTTCAGTGATTTGGGGCGCTTGCGCCATAAATCGACGTTGTGTCACCGGCATGTTTCAACTGGTGTAGCACAAAAAGTCGGAAGAATCAAGGTTTTGCTGCAAACGCGAAGGTCGAGCGCCATCGCCGCCTGTCAAGGCAGTTAATGTATGATGCGCGTTACGCAGCGTTATGACGATCCAATAGGCCGCACTTTTTTGCTTTGCGCATCACCCTTTCCGAAATCGATTCCGATTCCAGCGTCATGTGCTCAGTCGCCTTCGCCGGGCTCGGCGGAGAAATATTTCTCGAACTTGCCGGCTTCGCCGTCGAAGCTCTTGGCATCTGCCGGAGGCTCCTTCTTGGCGGTGATGTTGGGCCATTTCTCGGCGTATTCGGTGTTGACCTGCAGCCATTTGTCGAGGCCCGGCTCGGTGTCGGGCTTGATTGCATCGGCCGGGCATTCCGGTTCGCAGACGCCGCAGTCGATGCACTCGTCGGGATGTATGACAAGCATGTTCTCGCCCTCGTAGAAGCAGTCGACCGGACAGACCTCGATGCAGTCCATGTACTTGCATTTGATGCAGTTGTCGGTCACGACATAGGTCATTGGTCGGCTCCGGGACGTCCCGTTCTTGCTAGAGCGACGTGCGTCCAATTGGACGCACAAAGTACGCTCTGACACTTTGAATCTGCGCATCGTGCCTTCCGAAAAATCGATTTCCGATTTTCGGGCCGATGCGGCGGCTTTTTTGGTGAGGTAACGCCTTTGCCTGCCGCTTGCAAGGGCAGCCATTGCAGGCGGGGCCCGCGTGTCCGGAATGAAATTCCAGACCGCCGGCATGGCGCAGACGGCCAAGGCTTCAGTCTTCGCCGAACAGCCGGTCGGTTTGCCTGCGCTCTTTCTTGGTCGGCCGGCCGCTGCCGGCGTCGCGCAGCGCCGGAATGGCATCGGCAACAGCCTCGCCTTTTGGGACCGGCGGCGGGGACATGTCCTCGTAGAGCGTGCGCGCTTCCTCGGCCGGACCGCGCCGCACGCCGGTGCCAAGCACCTTCCAAACGAAGATGCGGCGCTCGTGCGTAATGGTCAAAACGTCGCCAGGCTTGACCAGATCGGAGGCCTGCGCTGCTTTGTCGCTGTTGATGCGGACGCGTCCGGCGACGACCAGCTTGGCCGCCAGCGAGCGCGATTTTATCGCGCGCGAAAAGAACAGCCACTTGTCGATGCGCTGACGACCTTCAGCAACCATCGCAGCGAGTTATCTCTTGTTGGAGCATGATCTTGTCCGAAAACCGGTTCCACTTTTCGGGATCATGCTCAGAGCCTACTTCTTCAGCTGGTCGCGCAAGGCGGCGAGCTTGGCGAAGGGCGAGTCCGGATCGAAGCGCGCCGGGCGTTCCTCGCGTGGCTTGGCCTGGAAAGCCGGCTTGGCGCCTTGCGGTCCGCCTTTGCCTTCCGGCCTGCCGCCTTTCCAGTCGGGCCGGCCCTCGCGCGGACGCTCGCCTTGCGGCTTGCCGTCGCGGCGCTGTTCGCCCTCGGCCTGCGGCTTGGGCTTGAACTTCGAACGGTCGAAGCGTGGCTTGGCGGCACCGTCGCGCTGGTCGCGCCGGCCTTGGTAGGCCGGCCGCTCGCCCGTTGCGGGCTGTCCGCCGGCAGCGTCGGCCGGCGCGTCGGCGCGGGCAGCCTGGCCGTTACGCGCGCGATTGTCCCGGCCTTGACGAGGGCGCGGGCGCTGCTCGAAACGACCCTGCCGCCACAGCAAGATGGGCTTTGGCGCTTCGGCCTCGGCGCTTCCACCCTCCCCCTCGTGGGGAGGGTCGGCGCGCAGCGCCGGGGTGGGGGCAGCGCCGGCGTCGGTGGTTGCGCCTGAAGCGTCTGCTGTGTCTGCACCTGCTTCGTCAACGCTGTCACCCCCACCCGCGTCGCTTCGCGCCGCGACCTCCCCCATCGAGGGGGAGGTAAGGGCGTCGGCGTTTTCGGCGACGGTGGCGTCGGTGCTTTCGGGGACGGTGTCGTCAGCTTCTGCAACAGCCGGAGCTTCTTCCGTGATTTCTATGGGGGCTTCGACTTGGGGAGCTTCGACCTGTTCTTCCGCGACGGGCTCTGCCGTTGCTTCCGCGATGGCTGGAGCTTCGGCGGTGGCTTCAACGGCCGCAGTTGGCTCCGAACCCTCGGGAGGTGCGCCATGAGCGTCCGCAGCAACAGCCTCCGCTGCGGCTTCGGCGACGGGCTGCTCAGCCGCAGGCTCAGCGGCGGCAACCGCATCCGGCTCCGATCCAACGGCCGGCGCTTCAGCGACGGCTTCACTTGCAGCGGCTTTCGCCGCCTTGGCCTGTTCAGCTTTTGCAGCCGCGTCCGCAGCCAGCTTGGCGGCAGCCGCTTCCCGTGCCGCGTTGTCCTGTGCTTCCAGCCGCGCCTTGACCTCTGCCGGCGGCTTCGGCTCGGCGCGGTAGCCGAGGCCTTTCAGGATCTCTTCCATGTCGTCGGCGGTGGCGCCGAGGATGGACATCATCGGCGGCGTCACCATGAAGGACTGGCCGTCATAGGCGCCGTCCGGGCGCTGTCCCAGACCGGGCTTCCAGTTGGTCGCAGGCCGGATCAGGTCGGCCAGCCGTTCCAGAATGTCGATGCGCACGGCGCGGCGGCCGAGATTACGGTAGCCGGCGAGCTTGTAGAAGCTCTTGTCGAAAGCCGGATCGATGACCACCGAGGTGCGGCCGGAGGCCAGCGCGTGCACGACGTCGCCAAAGCCGGGCTTGTCCTTGCCGTCGTTCTTCAGCGCCCACAAAAGCGTGATCAGTCCGGCGGGCGCCGGCTTGATCAGCGCCGGCACGAAGACGTGGTAGGCGCCGAAGCGCACACCGAGCCGGCGCAAGGCGGCGCGACCCTCCTGGTCGAGCGACTTCATTTCCTCGGCGATGTCGCGGCGGTTGATGAGGCCGAAATGCTCGACGAGTTGGAAGGCGATGCCACGGCCGATGCCGGCGATCTGCTCGGCATTCTTCAAGTCGACCAGCGGCTTCAGCAAGGATTCGATCTGGAAATTGACGAAGCGCTCGGCGCGCGCGGCGACCTTGTCGCGGGCGGGACCGGTCAACTGCTCGTCGGCCAAAAGCACCAGGCGCGGCTTCAGCGCGTCCTCGCCGGCAACCAGCGTGCCGATCGGCGCGCCGATCCAGCGCAGCGTGCCGTCGGAGCCGAGCGCAAGGTCGCCATTGGCGCAGGCGCCGAAGCGTTCGGCACGTGCCTCGAACTCGGCGGCCAGCGCTTTTTGCGCTGCCGTACGCACGGCCTTGGCGTCTTCGCCGCCGGCGCTCTGATCGGCGGTGAAGCGGAACCCTTGCAACTCGCCGACATGATGGCCTTCGACAAGGACGGTTCCGGTAGGACTGATTTCGGCTTCAGGCATTGTATTTTCTCTAAGGCGCCGCATGAGGACGGAAGTCCTGCGGTCTACAAACCGTTTCGTCAACCGCTCATGCAGCGCATCCGACAATCTGTCTTCGATTTCGCGCGTCTTTTCCCGCCAGTGTGCCTGATCGGCCAGCCAGCCCGGCCGGTTGGACACGAATGTCCAGGTGCGGATCTGCGCAATGCGGTGCGACAGCGTGTCGATGTCCCCCTCGGTCGTATCGGCGCGGCGCACCTGCTCGGCCATGTAGTTCTCGTCGACATGGCCGTGTTTGGCGAGGTCGGTGTAGATAGAAGCGATCAGGTCGGAGTGCTGGGCCGGCGCGATCTTGCGGTAGTCCGGCAACGCGCAGGCTTCCCACAGCAGCGCCACGCGCTTGGCATTGGTAGCCAGCGCGCGGATGTCCTCGTCGCGGGAGAGATGTTCGAGCGCCTGCGCATCGACCGCCGGCAGCGCCCGCGTCAGGCCTTCGACCGGCGCGTTGGTTTCGATCGAGCGCTTCAGCGCGTCGAGGCTGGCGAAGTCGAAATGCGCGGTGCGCCATTGCAGCACCTTCACCGGATCGAACTCGTGCCCCTCGATGCGCTTGACCAGTTCCTCGTCCAGCGGATCGACCTGGCCGGTGACGCCGAAGGTGCCGTCGCGCAGATGCCGGCCGGCGCGGCCGGCGATCTGGCCGAGCTCGGCCGCAGTCAGGTTGCGGTACTGGTAGCCGTCGAATTTGCGGTTCTGGGCGAAGGCGACATGATCGAGATCAAGGTTGAGGCCCATGCCGATGGCGTCGGTGGCGACGAGATAGTCGACGTCGCCTGCCTGGAACATTGCCACCTGGGCGTTGCGGGTGCGGGGCGACAGCGCGCCGAGCACGACTGCCGCTCCTCCTTGCTGGCGGCGGATCAGCTCAGCGATGGCATAGACCTCGTCGGCGGAGAAGGCGACGATGGCCGTACGCCGCGGCAGGCGGGTCAATTTCTTCGAACCGGCATAGGCCAAGTGCGACAGGCGAGGGCGCGTCACCACCGAGACGCCTCTCAGCAGCTTTTGCAGGATGCCATGCATGGTGGCCGCGCCGAGCAGCAGCGTTTCCTGGCGGCCGCGCAGGTGCAGGATACGGTCGGTGAAGATGTGGCCGCGCTCGAGGTCGCCGGCGAGCTGCACCTCGTCGATGGCGACGAAGGCAACGTCGGTCTCGCGCGGCATGGCTTCGACGGTGCAGACCGAATATTTCGCGCCGGGCGGCTGGATTTTTTCCTCGCCGGTGATGAGCGCCACCTTGTGGGCGCCGACCTTTTCGCAGACGCGGGCATAGACCTCGCGCGCCAGAAGGCGGAGCGGCAGGCCGATAATGCCGCTCTCATGCGCCACCATGCGCTCGATGGCGAGATGGGTCTTGCCGGTGTTGGTCGGACCCAGCACGGCAGTCACGTCGCGGCCCGACAGGATCAGCGGCTCGGTGTGTTTCGGCTGGATGTTCATCGGCCTGGAGATGAGGCTTTCTGCATCGTGTTGTCGGGAGCGCGCCTCGCGTGGCGCGTATGACAGGCGACACATAGGGATTTCAGGCGCGAAGCGAAAGCGGAATGTTCCGGCCGGCAATCCCACGGTTCGTCTTTGAGGTCTCAATTAACAGTTGGAACGAGTCTGGAACGAATCGGCGACGAATCAGTGACTCCGGTAGATTCAGCTTTTGTTCACGGCTACATGTGGATTTTGCGAGCCTGAGTCTCACCATATGCTGAATCGCGGAAACTGGCCCGATTCCTGCAAGGCGACCATTGGCGTTAACCTTTGCCGGCGGGGCATCGTCGTGATCCGATACGCCTCGGCCAACATTATGAAATTGTTGAATTTTCTTAATCGGCCTTAACCATTTGCCGGTGATTTTCGGCCTTGGTCGTTAACGTTGCGCTCAAAGCCGGAACGAATCGGCTATGAATCAGCGATGGCGGGATTTTCCTGGTTTGTTCACCCCAACATGTTGTGTTATCCACAGCTTGTCCACCGAGAATTCACAGCTTGCGAACCGGGTTTTGCACAGGGCGCCTGGAAATCGTTAATCTTTGCGTGCCGGAACGGGTCAATGTCTAGCGCGCAGCCCGGGAACATCGCCGGCCGGCGATGAAAAAACGGGCCATAAGCCGGCCCGTCCTACCGGGCGAAATGCTGTCGTTCAGGCGAAATACTGGCCGCCATTGGCTGTGATGGTCGAACCGGTGATGAAGCCGGCGTCTTCGGAAGCGAGGAAGACGACGCAACGCGCGATCTCTTCCGGTTCGCCGAGGCGGCCGACCGGAATCTGCGGGATGATGCGTTCATTCAGCACCTTCTCGTCGATCGCCTTGACCATCTCGGTGGCGATGTAGCCGGGGCAGATGACATTGACTGTGATGCCCGCGCGCGCGCCCTCCTGCGCCAGCGCCTTCGAGAAGCCGATGTCGCCGGCCTTTGCGGCGGAATAGTTGACCTGGCCGGCCTGGCCTTTCTGGCCGTTGATGGAGGAAATGGTGATGACGCGGCCGAATTTGCGGTCGCGCATGCCGCCCCACAGCGGATGCGTCATGTTGAAGACCCCAGACAGATTGGTGTCGATGACTTCCTTCCACTGCTCGCGCGTCAGCTTGTGGAACATGGCGTCGCGGGTAATGCCGGCATTGTTGACCAGCACCGAGACCGGGCCGAGATCGGCCTCGACCTGTTTGATTCCGGCGGCACAGGCGTCGTAGTCGGCGACCGACCATTTGTAGGCCTTGATGCCGGTTTGTGCGCTGAACTTCCCCGCTGCCTCGTCATTGCCGGCATAGTTGGCGGCAACGGTGTAACCGGCATTCTTCAGGCCGATCGATATGGCGGCGCCGATGCCGCGCGATCCACCGGTGACGAGCGCTACTTTGGTCATTGAAAGTTCTTCCTCCCTTTGGTCGGAAGAAGGGAATAGGGAGTAGGGAATAGCGAGTAGGGATCGATATCCCGCCGCGCTGCTCCTTCTTCCCTATTCACTACTCCCTATTCACTACTCACTTCTTGTTCACAGCGCTTCCACGCACAGAGCGACGCCCATGCCGCCGCCGATGCACAGCGTGGCAAGGCCCTTCTTGGCGCCGCGGCGGCGCATCTCGAAAACCAGCGTGTTGAAGACGCGGGCGCCCGACGCGCCGATCGGATGGCCGATGGCGATGGCGCCGCCATTGACGTTGACGATCGACGTATCCCAGCCCATGCCCTTGTTGACGGCGCAGGCCTGCGCGGCGAAGGCTTCATTGGCCTCGACAAGGTCGAGGTCCTTGACCGACCAGCCGGCCTTCTCGAGCGCCCGCTTCGAGGCGGGAATAGGTCCGGTTCCCATGATCGCCGGATCGACGCCGGCCGTCGCCCAGGATGCGATGCGCACCAGCGGGGTGATGCCGCGCCTTGTGGCTTCAGCCTCGCTCATCAGCAGCGCGCCGGCGGCGCCGTCATTGATGCCCGACGCGTTCGCGGCGGTCACGGTGCCGTCCTTGTCGAAAGCCGGCTTCAGCTTGGACATGGCGTCGATGGTGGCGCCGTGGCGGATGTACTCGTCCTGGTCGACGACAGTGTCGCCCTTCCTGCCCTTGATCGTGAAGGCGACGATCTCGTCCTTGAACTTGCCGGCCTTCTGCGCGGCCTCGGCCTTGTTTTGCGAGGCCAGCGCAAACTGGTCCTGGTCGTCGCGGGTGATCTGGAACTGGCGGGCGACGTTCTCGGCGGTGTTGCCCATGTGGTAGCCATTGAAGGCGTCCCACAACCCGTCCTTGATCATGGTATCGATCATCTTGTAGTCGCCCATCTTGACGCCGGCGCGCAGGTGCTCGGCATGCGGCGACAGCGACATCGATTCCTGGCCGCCGGCGATGATCACCGTGGCGTCGCCGGCGGCGATCTGCTGCATGCCGAGCGCGATGGCGCGCAGGCCAGAGCCGCAAACCTGGTTGAGCCCCCAGGCGGTGGTCTCCTTGGGCAGGCCGGCATTGATCGACGCCTGGCGGGCGGGGTTCTGGCCCTGCGCGGCGGTCAGCACCTGGCCGAGAATGACCTCGTCGACTTCACCCGGCTCGACGCCGGCGCGCGCCAAAAGCTCCCTGATGACGACGGCGCCAAGTTCATGCGCCGGGGTGGCGGCGAAGGCGCCGTTGAAAGAGCCGACAGCCGTGCGTGCGGCGCTGGCAACGACGATTGAATTGGAAGCGGACATTTTTCTCTCCAGACTTCGAGGTGTCGTGTTCTTGGGGGCTTGTTGGGACTTTTCTTGCTCGTTCCACACCCCAAGTCAAACCGGAAATGGGCATGCCGGCCAAGCGCCGCAAGCAGGGCGTGAGCGGCCGGCGGGATCGCCCAACCTTTGCTGCGCAGCATAATTGGCCGGCCATGCAGCAATAAATGATGCCGCACTGCACAAAGCGCTTGGAATTATAGAGCTTTTGCGCATATCCTTAAAAATGGCGCAATCGTTACCGGCGGCTTACTCAGGCGCGCCGGTGTCCCGGGAGGATGCTGATGGCCGCGAAAGACGACCCTATCATTATCAAGAAATATGCCAATCGCCGGCTCTACAACACCGGCACCAGCACCTATGTCACGCTCGAGGATCTGGCCGAGATGGTCAAGAAGGGCGAGGAGTTCACCGTCCAGGACGCCAAGACCGGTGACGACATTACCCATCCGGTGCTGACGCAGATCATCTTCGAACTGGAGAACAAGGATGGGCAGAACATGCTGCCGATCCCGTTCCTGCGCCAGTTGATCGCTTTCTATGGCGACCAGATGCAGCAGATCGTGCCGAGCTTCCTCGAACAGTCGATGATGGCCTTCTCCAAGGAACAGGAGCGGTTCCGCGAGCAGATGAAGGGCGCGATCGGCAAGTCGCCGCTGGATGTGATGAAGATCGCCACGCCGATCAAGGCGCTGGAAGAGCAGACACGCCGCAACATGGAAATGTTCCAGAACGCGATGCGCCTGTTCACGCCCTTCCCGACCGCCGCCACAAATGCTGCGGCCGCGGCTGCACCCGAGCCGGCCCGCAAGGACGTCCCGGAAAAGAGCGGCGACGACCTTCAGGAACTGAAGCAACAGATCGCCGCCATGCAGCGCAAGCTCGACACCATGTCGTAAGCGACCGCCGCATGGTCGACCGCCCTCAGTTGGTCGAGGCGGCCGTCACGGGTCGATTTTCAGCTGCCACGGTTCCCAGATATCGTCGGGCTGGCCGTCGAGCGAGCGGTAGAAGGCTTTGGCCGGCGAGTTGGATTTCAGCACCGTCCATTTGATGGCGGAGGCGCCAATGCTCAAAGCGTGTTGGCGAAGCTGTTCAACAAGCGCATGGCCGACCCCCATGCCGCGCGTCGCTTCAGTGACGTAGAGTTCCTTCAGCCAGACAACCGGCTTCAGGTCGTAGGTCCAGGGGATGAGGTAGTGGACGGCGATGCCGACGATCACGCCCTCTCGCTCCGCCACCAACACGCCGAACCGGGGCGATGGCCCCAGCCCGTGCTCGAATGAGGTTCGCTTCGGTGACGCGAAGCTTGTCGTCATAACCCTCGAAGACAGCTAGCGCCCGCATGAGGGCGAGCACCGCACCGACATCCTGGCGCTCGAATGGACGAATTCTAACCATCGCCTTCTGCATGCTTGCTCAGTCTTCAAGGCCGACCATATCGCGTGGCCTCACGCGTGCAAGACACCGGGCTCCTTGCCTGAAGCGAAAGGAAGGTCCTCGTCCTGCCAACCGGTTATGCCGCCGATCATGATCTTCACGGGACGACCGAGGCTGGCCAGCTTGAAGGCCGCCTGATCCGCGCCATTGCAATGCGGTCCCGCGCAATAGACGACGAACAGCGTCTTTTCGGGCCATTGCGCCATCCGCTCGGCCGATATTTCGCGGTGCGGCAGATGCAGCGCGCCCGGCACATGGCGGCGTCCATAGGCTTCCGGCGAACCGACCACATGCAGGAGAACAAAGTCCGGCTCCCCGGCACGCAGTGCGGCGGCGACGTCGGAACAGTCGGTCTCGACGGAAAGCCGGCGCAGAAAATGGTCGCGGGCGATATCCGGCGATGCCGCCGGAATGTCTGTCACGTGGCTCATCCTCGTATCTCCATTGCTGATGCGACGGAGAGATATGACAGGAAGCAGGGCGATTGCAGCTGGCAGCTTTGCCATATATCGTCAAGATCATGCCATCCTCTGCCAATCCGCGCCCTGCCAACCCTCTTGTCGTTGCCGTTGCCTATGACGGCCTGTGCACGTTCGAGTTTGGCGTGGCGGTTGAGATCTTCGCCTTGCCCCGGCCGGAAATGGGTGAGGATTGGTACCGTTTTGCAGTTGCCGGTATTGATACCGGTGAAATGCGCGCGCTGGGCGGCGTGCGTATTGTTGCCGACGGCGGGATCGATCTGATCGGCCAGGCCGGCACGGTGATCGTACCGGGATGGCGCGGAACGGAGGCTCCGGTGCCGCCGGCGCTGATCGAGGCGCTTCGAAAGGCACACGAGCGCGGCTCTCGCATTCTTTCGATCTGTTCGGGCGTGTTCGTGCTTGCCGCCGCCGGCCTGCTTGCGGGCAAAAGAGCGACCACGCATTGGCGCTACAGCGAGAAGCTGACGGAGATGTACCCCGACATCACCGTGATTCCGGACGTTTTGTACATCGATGAGGGCAATGTGCTGACATCGGCAGGCAGTGCCGCGGGCATCGACCTCTGCCTGCATCTGGTTCGGCGCGACTTCGGCACCAAGGCTGCAAACATGGTGGCGCGCCGTCTGGTCGTGCCGCCGCATCGCGACGGCGGCCAGGCGCAGTATGTCGAGAGCTCCGTTCCCGAGCCACATGAGCGCAGCCGGCTTGGACCGTTGATCGACAGGATGCGCGCCAATATTTCCGCCGACTATCCCGTCGCCATCTTGGCCGAGCTTGCCGGGATGAGCGAGCGGACGTTTCTGCGCCGCTTTGCGGCCGCAACCGGCGTCACGCCGGCGCGCTGGCTGCTGTCGGAACGGCTTTCGCGGGCGCGCACGCTGCTGGAAGACACCGCCATGCCGATCGAACGGATTGCCGAGACCGCCGGCTTTGGCGCGGCAGGCACGTTGCGGCATCACTTCCGCCGGCAATTCGCCACGACGCCCGTCGCGTACCGTGCGCGTTTCGGGAACACGGCCAGGTCGGCTTAAGTCACGCGTCCCTCATAGCGGCCACGCGGCCTGATGATGCTGCCGCTAATGATCTGTTCGACCATATGCGCGGCCCAGCCGACGCTGCGTCCAAGCGCGAATAGCTGGAACGGTGCATCGCGCGGCAAGCCAAGGCCGCGCGTTAGTGCGGCCAGGGCGAAGTCGATGTTGGGCTGGGCACCGGCTGCCGCCATGGCGGCTTTTTGCAGCTGTTGCAGCGTCTCGTCGACAGGGATGACTGCCAGAAGTGCGGTGGCACGGGGATCGCCGTCGGGATAGAGCGGATGGCCGAACGCCGGCAAGGGCCGATCATGGCCGAGCCAGCGCCGGATCGCCGCATCCGCGCCGTGGGCTGCTGCATCTTCAGCCAGTTGCATCACCGCTTCGCCGGCGCCGCCGTGGCGCGGGCCGGACAGCGTTGCCAGGCCGGCCAACAGGCATGCGGCAGGCGAGGCCCCTGTGGACGCTGCGACGCGGGCGGCGAAGGTCGATGCGTTGAGTTCATGATCGGCGAGCAGGACGAGGGCGCAGCGGATCGCTTCCGCTCCCGTCGCATCTACCGACCAGACCTGCGCCAGGCGCTTATGGACGGGCGCTGTGCCGGCTTCAGCGCCCAGCGACTGCGCCAGCGCTCCGACTGTGCGCGCGGCCTCGGTGCACAGCGAGGCGGCGCTGCGTCCTAGCGAAGGCCGCCCGTGGCCTGCAAGCATGGCAAGCTGCGCAAAGGCCGAGGCGCGGCCGACTGGATGAGGCGCTTCAGATGACGGAGCTTTGAAAGCCACCGGTTCAGGCGAGGCCCAGAGCACAGCAGCGGTTTCCTCCAGCGTCGCCGCTTTGGAAAGCGCAACGGCGTCTTGCCCTCGGTAGATGAGGCGCCCGTGCAGAACGGTTGAAATTGCTGTTGCGATCGAGGGTTCGCCCCAGGCGATCGCACTCTCGGCGATGGCCGAGGGACTGCGGCCCCGCGCCCGGCGGGTCGCCAATGCCGCGATGTCGTCGGCGCGGTACTGGCTGCGGCGCGGGTCGCTCTCATCCGGCCGCATGCCGATGCGGCCACGGCTGACATAGGCGTAGAGCGTCTGCGGCCGGACCTTGAGCCGTTCCAGCGCCTCATCCCGCGACAGCCATTCGGACATTTTTAGCCCATGCATTGATTATATTGATCAAGATTGATCGAGGCGCAGCCTAACCCTTATCTCCCATGCAGAAAAGCTGCAAGGAGATGAGATATGCCGAACGGGCTCGATGATGTGGTGGCGGCGGAGACCGTGCTCTCCGATGTCGATGGCCTTGGCGGCCGCCTGACGATCCGCGGTCATTCGCTGCCGGAATTGGCGGGACGCTGGCGCTATGCGCAAGTGGTTCGCCTGTTGCTCGACGGCTTCTTCGACGGCCTTCCCGGCGATGCCGAACTGGCAGCGAGGCTGGGCAAGGCTCGCGTCGAGCTGTTCGAGCGGCTTGCACCCTCGCTGCCGCTGCTCGCACCGATTGAGATCTATGGCGCCATGCGCGCCGGCATGGCGCTGCTGCCGGATGGCGAGACACCGACGGACGCCTTGCGGCTGATCGCGGCGCCCGCCGTGCTGACGCCGGCTCTGCTGCGCCTGGCGCGTGGCGAGCAGCCGATCGCACCTGACGCGAAGGCCGATCATGCCGCCGACATGCTGAGGATGCTCGAGGGATCCGTCCCGTCGCCGGCGCTGGCAAGGGCACTCGACACCTATCTGGTGACCGTCTGCGATCACGGCCTCAACGCCTCGACCTTCGCCACCCGCGTCGTCGCATCGACGCTGGCCGGGCTGACATCGTCGGTGCTGGCTGGGCTCGGCGCGCTCAAGGGGCCGCTGCACGGCGGCGCGCCCGGCCCGGTGATCGAGATGCTCGATGCAATCCAGGCGCATGGCGACGCGGCCGGTTGGCTGCGCGAGAAGGTCGCGCATGGCGAGCGCATCATGGGTTTCGGCCATCGTATCTACCGCGTGCGCGATCCGCGCGCCGATGTACTGAAAGCCGTCGTGCGGCAGCTCGGCAGCGAGGGCGAAGCCGGCCGCCGCCTGGCCTTCGCCGAACAGGTCGAGCACACGGCGCTCGAAGTGCTGCGGATCGCCAAGCCGCAGCGCTCGCTGCAGACCAATGTCGAGTTTTACACAGCGCTTGTGCTTGAGGCGGCTGGCTTTCCGCCACAGGCGTTCAGCAATGTCTTTGCCGCCGGACGTGTCGCCGGCTGGATCGCGCATGCGCGCGAACAGCAGACGACGGGGCGGCTGATCCGTCCACAGTCGCGCTATGTCGGGCCGGTGCCGGACCTCGTGGCCTGAGGTTCCAAGTTCAGATTGTTGCGAAGAGGACCCCACCCTAGCTTGCCGGGGCGAGCCACGAATCTCGCCCGTCCTTCGGACCCCCACAAGGGGAGGGCAGCTGGCGCGCGCCGCCGAAACGTCGGTGGTTTGCTGAGATCAGCGTCTACCAAGTCTCCCTCCCCCTTGTGGGGAGGGATCAAGGGTGGGGGTATTCGTAGGGCGAAGACCTGGGCGTGGAGGAGCATTCCCCATGACCAAAATTTCATGTGATCACGCGACCGTGTTCGTGTTCTTGCCTTGGTCATCCCTTATATGCTGCACTGCAATATAAGTCCGCTGCCGTCGAACCCGCCCGATTTCCGGGCGGAATGAGGCAGCAGCGACCAAACCGAACAGGAACGCCATGACCAAAAACGGCAAGGCGGAGGAAACGAAGAAGATCAACATCGCGCTGCAGGGCGGCGGCTCGCACGGGGCTTTCTCCTGGGGTGTACTCGACCGGCTGCTGGAGGATGGCAGGCTCGACATTTCAGCCGTGTCCGGCACCAGCGCCGGCGCCATGAATGCGGTGGCGCTGGCCGATGGTTTTGTGCGCGGCGGCGTCGAGGGTGCACGGCAAAAGCTCGACGATTTCTGGCGCGCGGTGGCGGCCAAGGGCCGCTTCAGCCCGGTGCAGCGCATGCCGTGGGACGTCGCCTGGGGCAACTGGTCGATCGAGAATACGCCCGGCTATTTCTTCTTCGACACCATGTCGCGAGTGTTTTCGCCCTATGTCGCCAATCCGCTGGGCTTGAACCCGCTGCGCGACGTGGTCGAGCAGGAGATCGATTTCAAAAATGTTCACGCCTGCAAGTCAATGGAGCTGTTCATTTCGGCGACCAATGTCGAGACCGGCCAGCTGCGCGTCTTTTCCGATGGCGAGATCGACCTCGACACGGTGATGGCCTCGGCCTGCCTGCCGCAATTGTTCCGCGCCGTCGAGATCAAGGGCGTGCCCTATTGGGATGGCGGCTATGGCGGCAATCCGGCGCTGTTCCCGTTCTTCAAGACGGCGGCGACCGAGGATGTGCTTTTGGTGCAGATCAATCCGGTGGTGCGCGAAGGCACGCCGAAAAGCGCCAACGAAATCCAGAACCGCATCGACGAGATCACCTTCAATGCCGGGCTGCTGAACGAATTCCGCTCGATCGCCTTCGTCAAGGAACTGATCGCCGCCGGCCGGCTGCCGCCTGGCGAATACCGCGACATCCGCATGCACCGCATCGATGCCGACGAAGCGTTCAAGGATCTGTCGGCGTCATCCAAGGTCAACGCCGAATGGGCTTTTTTGACCTATTTGCGCGACCTTGGCCGCATAGCGGCGAGCGACTGGCTGGAGGAGAATTACGACGCCGTCGGCAAGCGGCCGACGCTCGATCTTTCCGGCGAACTCGATGACGGCTTCAAACCGGTGCGCGGGCCGGCACCGGGACGGCGGGTGAAGGAATTTCTCGCCGCCCGCAAGAAGCCGGACGCGGAACGCCGGCGGGCCTGAGTCCGCCCGGATTGATCAAGACGATCAGCGAAGTGTTCGGAAAATCGGAGTAGCGCCGATGACTTTCCGTCCCGGAACAACCGTTGCGTGTGACGGTATACAAAATCATACTGACGCCTGCTGCCATTCACTGAGTGGCTACGCAGGTCGCGCCCACATTTGAGCGTCAAAAACTAGTGCGGGCACAGGGGGTGTCGGTGCTCAAAACGCCTTGAAAACAAAGCGCCTCCAACATCCGTATGGTTCCGAGACTGTGGTTCCGCCGCCTGACGGGGCGCCGATAAAACCGTTTTCGTTGGCCACACTACATCGCCTGGCACAATGTTCCTGCAACTTTTCGACTGTATTGCGATGCAACTTTGATGTAGAAGCGCGGCTTCGCCGTTCACGGCAAATTGAACACGGCCTGGCGCGCACCCATATCGGCGACGCGCCCGAGTTGGAAGACACGGTAGCTGTTAGACGACGGACTCCTGTTGGATAACGACTTGGCCGAACCCCGCAGTGGAAAAACAATGATGCCGAAGATCAGGTTTCACAAGCTTGCCGCTATTGTCGTGCTCATCGGCTTCGCCGCCTGGATGGGAACAGGCGCGTTCTCGTCCGTCGGCAGCGCCGCTGTCGAAGGTGCTGGCAAGGCAGGCGATCAGGCCAAGCCGGGCGATCAGGCCAAGGCGCCGGATGGAGCCAAGACCGCCGAGGCCGAACCGAAGGCGCCGCTGCGCACCGTCGCCGTGGTGACGCCGCCGCGCAAGACCCATGCCCGCGCCATCCGCATTTCCGGGCTGACCGAGGCCGACAAGCGCGCCGTGCTGGCGACGCGCGTCGCCGGCGTCATCGAAAAGCTGCCGGTCAAGCAGGGCGATCACGTCAAGACCGGCGACCTCGTGCTGATGCTTGCGGCGGAAGAAAAGATCTCGATGGTCGACAATGCCAAGCAGCTCGTCGTGCAGCGCCAGGCTGAACTCGACGCATCGCTGCGGCTCATGAAGACCGGCAATCTGCCCAAGCTGCAGCTCGACACGGCGCGTTCGAACCTGACCGCTGCGCAGTCGCAGCTGGAAACGGCGCAGGCCGAGCTCGACCGCAATCTGGTCAAGGCGCCCTTCGACGGCGTCATCGACCGGGTGCCGGTGGAGCTCGGCAGTTCCGTCATGCAGGGCGGCGAGGTGGCAACCATCCTCAAGCTCGATCCGGTGATTGCGCGCGGCGAAGTCAGCGAACGCGACCTCGGCTATCTCAAGCTCGGCGACAAGGCCACTGTCCGGCTGGTCAGCGGCCAGACCGTCGAAGGCACCGTGCGCTACATCAGCCGCGACGCCTCGTCGGCCACCCGAACCTTCCGCGTCGAGATCGCCGTCCCCAATGCCGACGGCTCGGTGCCGGCCGGCATGACGGCAGAGATTGCGCTCAGCGCGCAGCCGACCGACGCCGTCATGTTGCCGCGCTCCGTGGTGACGCTGGGCGACAAGGGCGATCTTGGCATCCGTGCCGTCGACAAGGACAACAAGGTGGTGTTCTTCCCGATCGACCTCGTTGACGACTCGCCGAAGGGCCTGGTGCTTGGCGGCATTCCAGCCGATGCCCGCGTCATCGTCGCCGGCCAGGAACTCGTCAAGGAAGGCGACGTAGTCAAGCCGGTCGAGGCCGACCAGGCGACCATCCAGAAGCTGTTGGGCGAAGCGACAACGCAGTAGCGCCGGAACGGCCCCGGCCGGGGACAGCCGGGGCGGGGACAACCGGCCGCAATGCGGCTCCTGAAATCTTGAGAACAGGCCATGGATATCGTCAAACTCGCGATCAACAATGCCCGGCTGACCATTGCGGTGCTGGTGTTCCTGCTGCTGGCGGGCTGGGTCGCCTATCAGTCGACGCCGAAGGAAGCGGAACCCGACGTTCCTACCCCTTATGTTTATATAAATGTTGCCTATCAAGGCATCGCGCCCGAAGACGCTGAAAGACTTCTGCTTAGGCCTCTGGAGGCAAAGCTTAAGAGTCTCAAGGGGTTAAAGGAGATGAAATCATCCGCCTATCAGGGCGGTGCCTTTGTCTTCCTTGAGTTTCTGCCGTCTATAAAAGTCGACACCGCGGTGACTGATACACGCTCGAAGGTTCAGGACGCGAAGGCTGACCTTCCCCAAGCGGCAGAAGAACCGGTTGTTACCGAGGTCAACATTTCCGAGTTTCCCGTCCTGGTCGTCACGCTGTCCGGCGATGTGCCCGAGCGTGTGCTTACGGCGGCGGCGCGCGAACTGCGCGACCGCATCGAGGAAGTCCCGGGCGTTCTTGAGGGCACCATACAAGGCGCGCGCGACGATCTCGTCGAGGTCGTCATCGACCCGATGAAGCTGTCCTCCTACGGCCTGCAGCTCGACCAGTTGATCGGCGCGGTCGGCGCTTCCAACAGCCTGGTCGCCGCCGGCAATATCGAGGGTTCGGAAGGCAAATACGCGGTCAAGGTGCCGTCGCTGATCGAGACACCCGAGGATGTCGCGTCCTTGCCGGTGGTCGCCGGCCCCAATGCCGTCGTGCAGGCGAAGGACATCGCCACGGTGCGTTCGACCTTCGCCGACGCCGAGACCATCACTCGCCTCAACGGCAAGCCGGCCATCGCCATCGAAGTCAAGAAGCGCATCGGCGCCAACCTGATCGACACGCTGGCCAAGGTGCGGGAAGTGTCCGACGCCTATGTCAAGACGATGCCGGAAGGCATGAACATCACCTACACGCAGGACAAGTCTGTCTTCGTCAACCAGCTGCTGGGCGACCTGCAGAACCACGTGATGATCGCCGTCATCCTGGTGTTCATCGTCATCCTCTATGCGCTGTCGGGCCGCGCCTCGCTGCTGATCGGGCTTGCCATTCCGTCATCCTTCCTGATCGGCATCCTGCTGCTTGCGATGATGGGCTACACGATCAACATGATCGTGCTGTTCAGCCTTATCCTGGCGGTCGGCATGCTGGTCGACGACGCCATCATCGTCACCGAATTCGCCGAACGGCGCATGGGCGAAGGCATGCCGAAGGCGGAAGCCTTCACGCTTGCCGCCAAGCGCATGGCCGGTCCGGTCATCGCCGCGACGATGACGCGCATCGCGGCGTTTTCGCCGCTGCTGTTCTGGCCCGGCATCATCGGCGACTTCATGAAATACATGCCGATCACGCTGATCGTCACGCTGTCGGCCTCGATGCTTTATGCGCTGGTGTTCGCGCCGACGCTTGGCGCGCTCTTCGCCAAGGCGCCGGAGCATCACGAGGAACACAATCGCGACGGCTGGTACATGGCGCTGGTCAAGCAGGCGGTGCGCTTCCCCATCACCGTGCTGGTGCTGACCGCCGTGCTGCTCACCGGCGTCGGCTTCGCCTATTCGAAATATGGCGCCGGCGTCGAGTTCTTCCCCAGCGTCGAGCCCGATTACGGCCTGCTCTATGTGCATGCCCGCGGCAATCTCTCGCTGGCCGAAATGGATACGGCAACCAGGATCGCCGAAAACCGGCTGCTCGGCTGGCCCGGCGTGAAATCGGTTTACACCCGCGTCGGCAAGACGCAGGGCGGCGGCCAGGATGTGCCGGAGGACGTCGTCGGCGTCATCCAGTATGAGTTCATCGACTGGCGCGAGCGCAAATCGGCCAACCACATCCTGGACGAGCTGCGCACTGTCATGGCCGGCATTCCCGGCGTCGATGTCGAAGTGCGCGTGCCGGAGGCCGGTCCTCCCACGGGCAAGGCGGTCCAGCTCCGGCTTTCGGCCATCGATCCCAAAGGGCTCGACGACCAGGCCCGCGCCGTTGCGGCGCGCATCGCCAAGGTGCCCGGTGTCATCGACGTTTCCGACGGCCTGCCGCCGCCCGGCGTCGACTGGGCGCTCGAGGTCGACCGCGCCAAGGCGGCGCAGTACGGCATCAGCCCGACCGCCGTCGGCACGGTGGTGCAACTGGTGACCAATGGCCTGAAGCTGTCCGAGTACCGGCCGGCCGGCGCCGACGATGCCGTCGACATCAGGCTGCGCCTGCCCGAAGACCGGCGCACGCTGTCGACGCTCGACGAGCTCCGGGTTCAGACCGCGCAAGGCTCGGTGCCGATCTCCAACTTCGTCGTGCGCAAGCCGGAGCCGACGGTCGGCATCCTCAACCGCATCGACGGCGCCCGCACCGTGGTCGTCCAGGCCAACGTCGCCGCCGGTAACCAGGTTGCGGCGGTGCAGGCGGAGGTGACCAAGGCGGTCACCGACATGAAGCTCGACAGCGGCATACGCTGGAAGCTGGCGGGGTCGAACGAGGACAGCGCCGAAGCCAGCGCCTTCCTCGGCAAGGCCTTCGGCGCGGCGATCTTCCTGATCTTCCTGGTGCTGCTGATGCAGTTCAACAAGTTCACCAGCGTGCTTCTGGTGCTGTCCTGCGTGGTCATGGCGACGATCGGTGTGTTCCTGGGGCTGCTGCTGACCGGCGAAGCCTTCGGCATCGTCATGTCGGGCATCGGCGTCATCGCGCTGGCCGGCGTGGTGGTGAACAACAACATCGTGCTCATCGACACCTATGACCGGCTGCGCGAAGAAGGCTGGGACAAGATGGAAGCGGTGCTGCAGACCTGCCGCGAGCGCGCCCGCCCGGTGGTTCTGACGGCGGTCTCGGCCATCCTCGGCGTTCTGCCGATCGCCTTTGGTCTCGGCCTCGAAATCTTCCATCACGAGACGACGATCAACGCACCGTCGACGCAATGGTGGATTTCGCTGTCCTCGGCCATCGTCTTCGGCCTGTCGTTCGCCACCCTGCTGACGCTTGTGGTGACGCCGTCGATGCTGATGATCTTCACGCGCAGCAAGAACAGCCGCTTCTATGCCTTCTTCCGCCGGCTGTTCGGCCGCGACAAGAAAAGGGATGCGTCCACAGGGCCGAAGCCGGGTCCGCTCGATGAGCCGGCAATCGCCTTCCCGAAAGCCGCGGAATAGCTGCATTCGACCAGTCAGACGAAAGGCCGTCCGGAACAACCGGGCGGCCTTTTGCATTGTCCCCCCGTATCCGACCAGCAAGGCGAGGGACTCTTAATGACCGTCAGCACCATCCTCATCATCGTTCTAGTCCTGATCCTGATCGGCGCCGTACCGGCGTGGCCACACTCGCGCTCCTGGGGTTATGGGCCATCGGGCATCGTCGGCATTGTGCTGGTGGTGCTGCTGATCCTGGTGCTGATGGGCAGGGTTTGATCGGGGCAAGAGACCTCTGCGATCAGCGTTTCCTCGCCCGATGAAGTGCTGGCAATAGGCATACGGCGGCGCCCGCCCCCACTCCGGCCGCTGGGCGGCCACCTCTCCCCCATGTCCATGGGGGAGAGGAAATGCCAAGCTTTTCAAGGCCACGACCTCGGCGGTTAGCATTTCCTCTCCCCCACGAATGTGGGGGTAGAGGTGGCTCGGCGAAGCCGAGACGGAGTGGGGGAACGCCTACGCGATTGGCCTGAAATTGAGATGACGAGCACACGCTGTTCCCCCTTGGCCGCCCCGCTCCCTTGCGTATACGCTGCCCGCACATCAATCACCGAGGGAGCCATCAAGGTGAACACCGCCAGCCCGCCCAGGCCGCTCGCCGAGATCGCCAGCTATCACGCCCACATCTACTATGACGGGCAAGCCGAACGGCAGCAGGCCGAATGGCTGCGCCTGCGCATCGGCGAACGCTTCCGCGTGCGACTGGGCAACTGGCGCGACGAGCCGGTCGGCCCGCATGAGCGGGCCATGTACCAGGTCTCCTTCGCCACCGAGATCTTCGCCACGCTGGTCCCATGGCTGATGCTGAACCACGGCGGCCTGAGCATTCTCATCCACCCCAACACCACCAACCCCAAACGCGACCATCTCGTCGATCCGATCTGGATCGGCCGGCCGCTGGGGGTGCATGGGGAGGTGCTCGGCGAGGAAGATGAGGCGGAAGAGGCGCTGGAGGTGAATACGGAGCCGACGTTGGGGGCGTAGGGAGGCGTTCTGCAAAGTAGAGACTTGGCCTTGGAGACGCGTTCACCAGTAGCCTAGCTCAGGCATGCCTCAGGTCTTTGAGCTGGCCCCAGCGGAATCCCAAAGGCAGAAATTCGAGCGTACAGGCGGACCGGCACGATCCACCCCAGAAAAGTACGCCCAGCAGTCATTAGCGATGAGTGCAATCTCCAGCCGCAGAGTCGGCGAGCTGGTGGGCATGGCGTCAAAGCAGCGGGGGTAAGGTGGTCGCGGAAGCGCTACCGCCTTTCCCCGACAGGTCGGCGGCTCGGCCCTCAACGGGATGAACGTCCGCCAAATCTTGTCGACCGGCCTGGCCGCACTGCCTGAAAACGCCAACGGCGTTTCCCTTCAATGCTTCGCATCCCTACGCCGGCGGCAATCTTGCGCAGATATGGTCGCAAACGTCACTGCGGAAGGAAGTGGCCGCGTACTTGCTACCCGCCTGTACAACATGACCAACGATCCCGGCATGAAGGACATCGTGTCCTTCCTTATTGCGCGCGACACCATGCACCCACAGCAGTGGCTCACGGCCATTGAAGACATGGGCGGACTTAACGCGTTTCTGCCGGTCCCAACTCCTTCCCGTGTGTATCAGGACGTATCCTATGCCTTCATCAATTGCTTCGTCGAAGGTATCGAACCAGCGCGGGGCCGTTGGAGGATGGACCGTCGATGGACGGCAAGGGAGAGTTCTCCCTGGTCGCCGGTACGCCGAGGCGGGGCCGCCGAATAGGCAAACATTGCAATACAGGAGGCAGCCGGCACTCGGCTCCTGCCCACGAGGGACAGGGCAACTCACTGGTGACTGGGTGCGTGCCTGACGAAGCTCTTCGTTTCGGCTGAGATAAATGCTCTCACTTACGGAACATCGCAGGTTCGTCGAAGTTGGAAAGCTACGGAGGACGTGCACATGAACAGTGTAATCTATCTTATCGGCCTTATCGTCGTCGTGCTCGCGGTCCTCTCCTTCCTCGGTTTTCACTAGGTGGCCTCATGCAGCATGAGAAGGATCAGGGTGGACAGCCCACCGATTTCGACAAGGCGAAAAGCGACGTCTCCGAAAGACTTCGCCAGGAAAATGAGCGTGCCAGCGAGTTGCTTCACGACGCGCGGGACGAGGTGACCCGTAAGGCTGGCGACTATGCATCTGAAGCCACGCAGGTCATCTCCGACAAGGCGGAGGAGGCGCAGCGCGACATCGGATCGAGCTTGGCGGCGTTGGGTGGTGCACTGCGAGCGGCCAGCGATCACCTTGCCAGCAACGATGAAAGGAACGCATCGAAATTCGCTTTGGATGCTGCCAGTGGCCTTGAGCGGCTTTCATCGTCCTTGAAACAGAAGCCCTTTAGCCAAGTCCTTGATGACGTCCAGTCCTTCGGCCGGCAAAATCCCGGTGTCCTGCTTGCGGGATCGGTGTTGGCCGGATTGGCTCTCGGGCGGTTCATCAAGGCTTCTCCGCCGGCAACGCCCGATTCTGAGGCCGCTCCGGGAGGCCTCAGATCACACACCGATCAGCCACAGGGTTGGTCCGCTGATCGTCCACAAGATTTTGGCGTGGTCGGCGATGATGGCGCCACGCAGATCGCGGAGCAGGACAGATGAACAACCAGGACAATCCCAGCCTTGCCGGGCTAGTCACCGATTTGGCCCAGAATGTAACCACTCTGGTGCAAACCGAGGCGAGGCTGTTTCGGGCCGAGCTCTCTGAAAAGCTTACCAAAGCCGGAGCAGGTGCCGCGGAAGTGCTGGGCGGCGCGATTTGCCTGCTCGCCGCGCTCTTGGTGTTGCTGCAGGCGCTCATTATCGCACTGACGCGGGCAGGGCTTGGCGCGGGATGGTCTTCCCTGCTGGTCGGTGTGGTCGTGGCGGTCCTCGGCGTCATCCTGCTGCGGACGGGGACGGCCAGCATGGCGCCTTCGGAACTTACCCCCGACCGGACCCAGGGACAGCTCAAGCGCGACGCGAGCGCGATTAAGGAACAGGTGAGATGAACGAGAAATCCGCAGCCGAACTTGAACGCGAGGCCGAGGCTGCTCGCGCTCGGGTGATGGAGACCGCCGAATCCATTCGAGGCAAGATGACGCCTGGACAATTGCTGGATGAGTTCACCGGGCTGTTCTCGGGAGGGGAGAGCGCGGCCATGCTCAGAAATCTCAGAACGCAGGTCCGAGACAATCCTTTGCCGGTCACCATGGTGGGCGCAGGTCTGGCCTGGCTGATGTTCGGCAGCGGTACCTCAAACACAGCCCACCGTTCGGCTGGCTATCCATTGCCTTCAGCGCCGGGACGACATGATGTAGCAGGGGAGCGCGGCGGCTTGGGCGGCACGCTCTCCGACGCCGCGGAATCGCTCTCCTCGAGCGCTGCCAGCGTCGGCGACACCATATCGAGCACCGCAAGAGCCGCTGCGGCGGGTCTGACGGGAAGCGCTGCCAATGCAAGCTCGACGACTGGGGACATGGCGGCGAAAGCCAGCCGCTCCGCGCAAGATCTGTTGGAGGACCAACCCTTGGCCGTAGCGGCCGTCGGTCTCGCCATCGGCGCCGCTATAGGTGCAATGCTGCCCCATACCGCAACGGAGGACGAGCAACTAGGCGCCTATGGCGACAAGCTTCGCGATTCCGCCGAAACTTTGCTCAATAGGGGCCTCGATGAGGCCAAGCAGGTCGCCGCCGAAGCCTATGAGACCATCAAGCAGGAAGCTGGCCGGCAAGATATGGAAGCAGACACGATAGCCGATCAGCTCGGCGAGATCGTGAAGTCCACAGCAGACAAGACCGAGCATGCCGTGCGCGAACGTATTTCCGATACGTCTCAGCGCCAAACCTAGCTTGATGATCCTGGATCAACGATAGCCGGCCTCTCCAGAAAGGGGCCGGTGTTGTCCGTCAAACGGTGACCCGCTCGAGTCACTTCAGAGCGGTGTGCGGACTGATGTCCCTTGCCGATAGTAATCCAGCGGATCAGGTTCTCTGGATTATTGGCCAACCCGCCGCCGATAACACGCGGTCAGCAAAACTGGTATCTAGGCGAGGACCGACCTGCACTTGAAGGTCGCAGACCGAGGATGCCGGTCCGCTCTGGGACGTAGGGCGACACCCCACTTCACCCCCCAGCCAGCCGCGGCAGCAGAAAAATCTCCGCCCCCGGCGGCAGTTCCTTCGACCACGTATCGCGATAAATCGTCCCGTCAATGGCCACCGCGATGCCCTTCTCGATCCAGGGCTCGATGCCGGGATACTGTTCAGCCAGTTTCCTGAACAGCTCCCTGATGTCCTTGGCCTCGACCTCGACCTTGCTCTGGCCGCCGGCGAGCTGGCCCAGCGCGCCCCAGAGCGTCACTTCGACCATTAGGGCAAGAACCTCATTTTGCCCTAGCCTCCCCGTTCCGCCTCGATCGCGGCGAGAACCCGTGGCGGCGACATCGGGATGTGGGTCATGCGCACGCCGGCTGCGTTGGAGACGGCATTGGCGATCGCCGCCAGCGGCGGCACGATCGAGGTTTCGCCGACGCCGCGCACGCCATAGGGGTGGTTGGGATTGGGTATCTCGAGGATCTGCGTGTCGATCATCGGCAGGTCCGAGCAGACCGGGATGCGATAGTCGAGGAAGCCGGCATTCTGGAGGCGCCCGTCCTTGCCGTAGATATACTCCTCGTTGAGCGCCCAGCCGATGCCTTGCGCGGCACCGCCCTGGTACTGGCCCTCGACATAAGTCGGGTGCACCGCCTTGCCGGCATCCTGGATCACCGTGTAGCGGATCACCCTGGTCGAGCCGGTATCGGGGTCGACCTCGATGTCGCATATATGGGTGGCGAAGGAGACGCCGGCGCCGTCGGCGACGAGTTCGCTGTGGCCGGCGATCGGCCCGCCGGTCTTGCCGGAAGCGGCGGCGATCTCCTTCAGCGACAGGGCTGCAAGATTGCCGTATTTTTCGCCCTTGGCGATGGCGTGGCCGTTTTCCCAGACCACGTCGTCGACGGGGATGTCCCATGTCTGGGCGGCGCGCTCACGCAGGATCTTGATCGCGTTGCGGGCGGCCGAGATGGTCGCCATCGAGGACGAGAAGGTGCCGCGGCTGCCGTCGGTCATGTCGTTGTAGCCGAGCGAGGACGTGTCGGCGACCACCGCCTTGAGCTGGGCATAGTCGATGCCGAGCTCCTCCGCCGCCACCAGCGACAGCGAGGCGCGCGAACCGCCTACGTCCACCGTGCCGACGGCCAGCGACACCGAGCCGTCCATGCCGATGTTCAGGTCCACGCAGGTCTGCCCGCCGAAATTGAACCAGAAGCCGCATGCCATGCCGCGGCCCTGGTTCTTGCCCAGCGGGGCCTTCATGTGCGGATGGTGCTTGGCCGCCTCCAGCGTCGGGCCGATGCCGATCGGGCCGTAGACGGGGCCATAGGAAGAGCGGGTGCCTTCCTGCGCGGCGTTCTTGATGCGGAACTCGACCGGATCCATTCCAAGCTCCTTGGCCAGCTCATCCACAGCGCTTTCCACCGCGAACGCCGCCATCGGTGCGGAGGGTGCGCGATAGGCCGCGGTCTTCGGCCGGTTGACCAGCACTTCGAAGCCGACCGTCTTGACGTTATCGAGCTTGTAGCAGGCGAAGGCCGTCATGGCGCCGATCTCGGCCCATGTGCCGGCATAGGGGCCGCTGGTGTAGCGCAGCGTCGCTTCGGCGGCGGTGATGGTGCCGTCCTTGCGGGCGCCGATCTTGACGTCGATCGAGGTGGCGCTGGTCGGACCCGAGGCGCGGAACACCTCGTCGCGGGTCATCACCAGCTTCACCGGCCGTCCTGCCTTGCGCGACAGAGCGAGTGCCACCGGCTCGGCCCAGACATGGGTCTTGCCGCCAAAGCCGCCGCCGATCTCCGAGGAGGTGACGCGCAGCTTGGAGGCTTCCAGCCCGAGCAGTTGCGCGCAATGCTGGCGGTAGACGAAATGGCCCTGCGTGCAGACCCAGAGGTCGGCGGTGCCGTCGGACGAGACGCTCGCCACGCAGGCATGCGGCTCGATATAGCCCTGGTGCGTCTGCTCGGTCTTGAACGAGCGCTCGACGATGACATCGGCATGGCCAAAGCCTTGATGGACATCGCCATGGCCAAACTGGCTGCGCTTGGTGACGTTGGAGGGTTTTGCCGGCTTTTCCTCGAGGCCCTCGGTGAAGATGGCGTCGTTGATCAACGGGGCGGTGTGCTTCATCGCCTCGTCGACATCGGTGACGTGCGGCAAAAGCTCGTACTCGACCTCGATGAGCTTCAGCGCCTGCCTGGCCGTGCGGGCATCGACGGCGGCGACCGCGGCCACGGCGTGGCCGTCATAGAGCGCCTTGCCGCGCGCCATGCAATTGTCGAGGACGTCGTACATGGCGGCATCGCCATCGGTGAGATCGGGCAGGTCGGCGGCGGTGATCACCGCTTTCACGCCGGCCAGCTTTTCCGCTTTCGAAGTGTCGATCTTGAGGATCCTGGCATGCGCATGCGGGCTGCGCAGGACACGCCCGACCAGCTGTCCCGCCATGTTGAAGTCGGCGCCGTAGCGGGCGCGGCCCGTCACCTTGTCGACGCCGTCGGGACGGATAGGCCGCGTGCCGACGGAGGAGAATTTGCGGCCCGAAAAGCGTGGATCGAAGTTCATGCGTGCGCTCCCTTCATCACATTGGCCGCATCCTGGACCGCGCGCACGATCTTGTCGTAGCCGGTGCAGCGGCAGAGGTTGCCGGCGAGGCCGAAGCGGATTTCTTCCTCGGTAGGATCGGGGTTCTTGGCCAGAAGATCCTTCGCCGCGATCAGGAAGCCCGGCGTGCAGATGCCGCATTGCAGGGCCGCATGCTCGAGGAATTTCTGCTGCAGCGGATGCAACTGATCGCCATGCGCCATGCCCTCGACGGTCTCGATATGCCTGCCTTCGGCTTCAGCGCCGAGCACAAGGCACGAGCAGACCAGCCGATTGTCGAGAACGATCGAGCAGGCGCCGCAGTCGCCGGTGCCGCAGCCTTCCTTGGCGCCGGTCAGGCCGAGCCGATCGCGCAGGACGTCGAGCAACGTCTCGTCGGGCTGGCAAAGGTATTCGACGCTGTCGCCGTTGATCGTCGTTGAAACTGCTACACCGGCCATCATTTGCCTCCTGCGCGTGCGTAGGCGGTGGTCGCGGCCCGTCCGGCCAGCACGCCCGCAACTTTTCGTCTGAACTCGATGGTGCCGCGCTTGTCGTCGATGGGGCGGCAGGCCCCAGCGCAGATCTTGGCGAGCCGCTCAAGTGCCGCCTCATCCAGCTTCCTGCCGATGAGAGCCTCGGCTGCTTCTTCCACCAGAAGCACGGTCGGGGCCGCGGCGCCCAGCGCGACGCGGGCGGCTGTTATGACGCCATGCTCGTCGAGCGTCAGGTTCACGCCGGCGCTGACCACCGCGATGTCCATCTCGGTGCGCGGGATGAATTTGAGGTAGGCGTCGCCCGAACGCGGCGCGCGCTTGTCGAGCAGGATCGCCTCGACGATCTCACCCTTGGTGAGCGAGGTCTTGCCAGGCCCGATCGGCACAGCCTCGACCGGAATGGTGCGCTTGCCCGAGGGACCGGCAACCACGGCCTTTGCGGCGGCGGCCACCAAGGCCGGGACGCTGTCGGCGGCCGGCGAGGCGTTGCACAGATTGCCAACGATGGTGCAGCGGCCCTGGACCTGTTTAGAGCCGATCAGCTTCGACGCTTCGACGACACCGGGCCAGGCCTTCTTCAGAACCGCGCTCTCGCCCAGGACGGCGCAGGGGACGGTGGCGCCGATGCTGAAGCCGTCGGCCGTCTGCCTGATCTCGCTCAAGCCCTCGATCGCCTTGATATCGACGATCAGGTCGGGATCGACAAACCCGCCCTTCATCCGAACGAGGAGGTCACTGCCTCCAGCGAGAATGGCTGATGTGCCGGAAGCGTCGGCCAGCAGGCCAACGGCGTCTTCGATTGAAAGCGGACGTATGTAACGCATCGTCTCCCCTTGGTGATGGTGATCTCGCCGACCGTTATAAACAGTCTCCTCATAATGACCATCCGGTTGCTGATTTCCAGCGATTGGGCCAGCACCGCGAGAGAGATTTTTGTCTAAAGTCTTTGTTTTGATGCATGTCGTTGTCCCAGAACCGCGCACACTTCTGGGCGACATGCATTTAAGCGGCGTCTTTTGCATTGTCGAGGCTGATGCCGATGTCCTTCAATGCCTCGGCCACGGCCTCGTCCAGCGGGGTGTGCGGGACTTCGCCGATGATGCCTTCCAGCCGGTCGGACACGAGCCGGTGCGGTTCGAAGCGCAGATAGGACATCGAGACGATCGCGCGCCACATCGCCACGAACGGGCTGCCGGCGCGCAGCACCCACCAGGGCATGAAGGTCAGTTTCAGCGGACGGCCCAGCGCCTTCTCGGCCGCGGCCTTGATGTCCATGTCGGTGACGGCGTGGCCGGGGAAGTTGAGCGCCTCAAAGAAGCCGAGCTTGCCCTGATTACGCGCCAGGCCGACGAAGCCGATGGCGAAGTCCGGCAAATAGGCCCATTCATGCACGAGGTTGGCAGGGCCGGGCGCGGTGTAGACGCCCTTGCTCATCTTGGCGGCGACGACGAGGTCGAACCATGATCCGCTGCCGGTGCCGCCGAAGAAATCGCCGGCGCGCAGGATGATGGTGCGGACGAGGCTGGCATCGGCCTCGCGGCGAAACAGCGCTTCCATGGCGCAGCGGATGCGGCCCTTCTCGGTGGTCGGACGGAATGGCGTGTCTTCGGTGACCACCTCAGGCATCGGCGAGCCGTAGTTGTAGACAGTGCCGGGGAAAAAATGCAGCGCGCCGTTGGCATGGCAGGCGGCCATGACGTTCTCCGCCATCGGCAGACACTTGCCCCAGTCGGTGTAGATCGGGTTGAGGCCGTTGAAGATGATGTCGACCCCTTGCGTGGCGCGGATCAGCGCCTCGCGGTCGAGCGCATCGCCGGCGACGGCGGTGGCGCCCTTGAGTTCGGCCGGGACCTTGCCGCTGCGGGTGACGGCGCGGACATCGAAACCGGCGTCGATGAAGGCCTTGCCAACCACGCGGCCGAGCCGGCCATTGGCGCCCAGAATTGCGATCTTGGTCATTTTCTTCTCCGTGTCTGTGTTTGCACGGCGAATATGATGCGTTCATACGCGAATGAAAATTGACTATGGATGCAGATTTGTTATTCATAAATGAATGGAAGACATCGACTGGAACCTGATCAAGAGTTTCGTCACCGTGGCGGAGACCGGCAGCCTGTCGGCCGCAGCGCGCAAACTGTCGGCCAGCCAACCGACGCTCGGGCGTCACATCGGTGAGCTCGAACAGGCGTTGGGCGTCACCTTGTTCCGGCGCGGGCGGCGCGGCTATGCGCTGACGGAAGCAGGCGCCACGCTGTTCGAACGCGGCAAGGCCGTGAGCGAGCAGGCGAGCGCGTTCTCACTATTGGCATTGGGCTCGGTCGAGGCGATCGAAGGCACGGTGCGCATTGCCGCCAGCGAGGTGGTGGCGGCCTATGTGCTGCCGAAGATGACGGCGCGGCTCGGCATCGAGGAATCCGGCATCGAGGTCGAGATCGTCGCCTCGAACCAGGTCGAGAACCTGCTGCGAAGGGATGCCGATATCGCCATCCGCATGGTCAAGCCGGCGCAGAACGAGCTGACGGCGCGCAAGGTCTGCGATATCAAGCTCTGCTGCTGCGCGGCGAAATCCTATCTCGACCAGCACGGCCGCCCGCTCAAGCCCGCCGATCTTCTCGACCATCCGCTGATCGGCTTCGACCGCAGCGACGAGATGATCCGGGGCTTTACCCAGGCCGGCATCCCCGTCACCCGAAGCAGCTTCCGCTTCAGGGCCGACAACCAGATCGTGCTGTGGGAAGCGCTGCGGGCGGGAAACGGCGTCGGTCTTGGCCAGGAGCCGCTGACGGACAGCGACCCGTCGCTGGAGAAACTGCTGCCCGGCCTGCCACTGCCCAGCCTGCCGGTGTGGCTGGCCATGCATCGCGACGTGCGCACCAGTGTGCGCATCCGCCGCGTCGCGGATTTCCTCTACGAGGAGCTGAAGCGCTATTCGGCGGGGGCGACCGCGAATTCGGCGCGGTGAGCGAGCCCAGCCATCAACAACACGACGACCAGCAGCGCCGACATGGCGACGAAAATCGGGCCGAAGCTGGAATGCTCGGCGACGAAGCCGATCGCCGACGGCGCTACCAATATGCCGGAATAGCCCATGGTGGTGACCACGCTCATGCCGGTGCCCGACGACATGCCTTCCTGGTTGCCGCCGGCCGAGAAGATGATCGGCACCATATTGGCGATGCCGAAGCCGCACAGGGCAAAAGCCGCGATGGCGATCCAGGGCGAAGGCGACAGGCCGGCGACCAGCATGCCGGCGGCGGCGACCACCGCCGAGCCGCGCAGCGTCGCCACCGCGCCGAAGCGGTTGCGCACGCCGTCGCCGAAAAAGCGCATGACAGCCATGACGCCGGAGAAGGCGGCGTAGGCAAGGCCGGCGATGGCGAGGTCGGCGCCGAGCTCCTGCCGGAGATAAAGCGCTGCCCAGTCGAGCACGGCGCCCTCGGAAATCATCGTCAGCAGCGCCATCAGCCCGACAAGATAGACCAGCGGGTTGGCCGGCAGCGTTAATCTGTGATGCTCGGCGGCCTGCGGCTTGTCCTCGGCGATGAGGTAGCCGACCGCCACGGCGATGACGGCAAAAGCAATGATCGTGACTACAGCCGCATGGGCGAGGTGGCCGTAAGTCTGGATGGCGTAACCGCCCAGACCGCCACCGGCGAAACCGCCGAGGCTCCAGAAGCCGTGCGACGACGACATGATGGCGCGGGAGAGCCGGCGCTCGACCACCACCGCATTGGCGTTCATGGCGACATCCATGCCGCCGATCGAGCCGCCGAAGATGATCATGGCGATCGACGCCAGCGGCACGTTGGGCGTCAGCGCCACGACCAGCAGGCCGAGGCTGCCGCACAGGCCGAACCAGCGCAACACGGTGCGCGAGCCATGCCTGGAGATCAGATGGCCGCACCAGCTCATGGCCGCGACCGCGCCGACGCCGAACAGAAGGATCAGCAGACCGAGGGTGAATTTCGAGATGTCGAGCCGGGTCAGGAACACCGGAATCTGCGGCGCCCAGCTGCCGGTCAGGAATCCGTTGGCGAGGAAGATCGCGGCTACGGCCCATCGCCCCTGAAGGGCGCTCTGCATGGTGTTTTGCGCGTTCATGGCCCGAATCCGGTCAAGGAATGGCTTTGCGCGGCAAATTAGATCGATTCAATTTCTCGTCAAGCGCTTGGCTGCGAAAAGCTTGTGGGCCACATCTAAGGGGAAACCGTTAGGCGCTGTCCCGCCGACGTCAATCCTGTGAACCGCGCGCTACTTCAGTGATCCCTCGGCCGTCTTGCCTCGAACTCCGCTTTCTTGGCGTCCGAAGCCTCGGTCTGGTTCAGCGCCTGCCATTGCGCATAGGGCATGCCGTAGACGATTTCGCGCGACTGATCCTTGCCGAGATCGACGCCCTCAGCCTCGGCCGCTTCGCGATACCAGTTCGACAGGCAGTTGCGGCAGAAGCCGGCGAGGTTCATCAGGTCGATGTTTTGCACATCGCTGCGCTCGCGCAGATGATCGACAAGCCGGCGGAAGGCCGCGGCCTCGAAATCGCGTTTCTGGTCATCGCTGAGTTCGGTCATTGCCTTGGATCCTCACAGCGGCCCGGTGCGCGAGCCGAACATCTTCACCTGATGTATATCGGGACGGCGGTCGATGGCGTCAACGATCGGCGCCAGCCGTTCCGCCCAGGCCAGCGCCCCCTTGCGGTCTGATATCAGGTCCTGGCGGATCTCGATCAGCGCATGGGCAAAGCCGTTGACGATAGCGTGCTTGAACATGGTGTCGCCGCGCAACGCGCCGTCATAGGGTTCATTGTCGCCGACAACGAGGTTTTTATCCTGCGCCAGCATGTCGATCAGCGGCCGCGCCACGCGGTCGTCGAGGTCCCACAATATGCCGACATGCCAAGGGCGGATGAAGCCCTGCATGACAGGGGTGAAGGAGTGTACGGAGAAGATGAACGGCGCTTTGCCTGAGGCGTGCGCCACCGACGCGATCATGGCGCCGACCGCGTCCTGATAAGGCCGGTAGAAGCCGTCGAGCCGCCTTTCGCGTTCGGCCGGTGCCATGGGATAGTTTCCCGGCACGACGGTGCCGTCATAGAGCTGGCGGATCAGCGTCGGGTCGTCCTCGCCGCGATTGGGATCGATCAGCAGCCGCGAAAAATTGGCGATCACCGCCGGCACGTCGAGCGCTGCGGCAAGTTCGCGCGTCACCGTCTCGACACCGATGTCGTAGGCGATATGGCGATCGAGTTCCGCCGCCGGCAGGCCTAGACTGCCATACTCCTCCGGCAGGTCGCGGCGGGCATGGTCGGCGACAAGCACGATGCCTCGCTTGCGGTCGCCTTCGACAATATCGAAAGGCGCGAAAACTGTGGATCGGGTCATTGGCTGGAAAGGTCTGTTCGCTGGCTTCCGGGGAGGGTGGTATCGTCATTCCCACGAAGAGGACTGTTGCGCAATGCCGTTGTTTGGCCACGGTTTCTGCGAAAATCCTGTGACGCGCGGCAGATCGCGTGTCGGGGGCCTTTCTAAATCGATTGGAATTGGACAGAACGGCGCGTTGACATGCGCCCGGACTTTTCCGAAAAGGGGCGTTGAGAGATGCAGATGACGTTATTGAGGGGTTTCGGGATGGGTTCCGCCGGCAGGCCGCGTGCGCGCACCGCCTTTGCCGTGCCGCTCCTGACCCTGACGCTAGGGCTCACCGCGCTGGTCGCGGCTTCGCCCGCCCGCGCCGATTTCCGCGTCTGCAACGCCACGCAGAACCTGGTCGGCGTCGGCATCGGCTACCGCGCCAAGGCAGGCTGGATCACCGAGGGGTGGTGGCACATCGAAGGATCGAGCTGCAAGACGCTGATCGAAGGTCCGCTGTCATCGAGGTTTTACTATCTTTATGCAGAAGACGCCGAGCGCGGCGGGCGCTGGGATGGCCCGATCAACATGTGCGTGGCTGAAAAAGAGTTCAAGATCGCAGGCGTTACCGATTGCGTCGCTCGGGGCTTCCAGCGCGCCGGATTCCAGGAATATGACACGGGCGAGCAGGCAAGCTGGATGGTCCAGCTGACCGATGAGTCCACAACGGGAGGCGCTCCAGCCGCCCCGGGAACAAACAGTCAATGAGACGTAGCCGCAAGGTCAAGATCCTCGCCACCATCGGTCCTGCCTCCTCGTCCGAGGAGATGCTGCAGAAGCTGTTCGAAGCCGGCGCCGATGTCTTCCGCATCAATATGAGCCACACCGATCACGAGTTGATGCGCACGCTGGTCGGCCGCATTCGCGCGGTCGAGGAGAAAGTTGGCCGTCCGATCGGCATCCTGGCCGATTTGCAGGGACCGAAGCTGCGCGTCGGCAAGTTCGCCAACGGCAAGGAGGTTCTGACGCCGGGCCAGACCTTCACCCTCGACAACAATCCCGAGCCCGGCACGTCGACCCGGGTCTACCTGCCGCATCCCGAAATCCTGAGCTCGGTCGAGGCCGGCCACCGTCTGTTGATCGATGACGGCAAGCTGGAGCTCAGGGCGGTGAAGAGCGACGGCAAGTCTATCACCTGCACCGTCGTCGCCGGCACCACCATTTCCGACAAGAAGGGCGTCAGCCTGCCCGACACCGACCTGCCGGTCGGTGCGCTGACCGAAAAGGACCGCAAGGACCTCGATGCGGTGCTGGCGGAAAGCGTCGACTGGGTGGCGCTGTCCTTCGTGCAGCGGCCGGAGGATTTGGCGGAAGCCCGCAAGATCGCGCGCGGCCGGGCACTGATCATGGCCAAGATTGAAAAGCCGCAGGCCGTCGCCCGGCTGGCCGAAATCATCGAACTTTCCGACGCGCTGATGGTCGCCCGCGGCGATCTCGGTGTGGAAATGCCGCTGGAAGCGGTGCCCGGCATCCAGAAGCAGATCACGCGCGCCGCGCGCCGCGCCGGCAAGCCGGTGGTGGTCGCCACGCAGATGCTGGAATCGATGATCACCGCGCCGGTGCCGACCCGCGCCGAGGTGTCCGACGTGTCGATCGCCGTGTTCGAGGGCGCCGACGCAATCATGCTTTCAGCCGAATCCGCTGCCGGCGCCTATCCGGTCGAGGCGGTGGCGATGATGAACCGCATCGCCACCAAGGTCGAAACCGACCCGACCTATGCCGGCATCATCAACGCGCAGCGCTCGGAACCGGAAGCAACCGGCGCCGACGCCATTTCGCTCGCCGCCCGCGAGATTGCGGAGACGCTGAAACTGTCGGCGATCATCACCTATACGGCGTCGGGCACCACGGGCCTGCGCGCCGCGCGCGAGCGGCCGCAAGTGCCGATCATCGCGCTGTCGCCGATCCTCAACACGGCGCGGCGGCTGTCGCTCTTGTGGGGCACGCATTGCGTCGTCTCGCCCGACGCCAGCGACCTCGACGACATGGTCGACCGCGCCTGCCGCATCGCTTTCGAAGAGGGGTTCGGTCAGCCGGGCGACCGCGTCATCATCACGGCGGGCGTGCCGCTGAGGACGCCGGGTTCGACCAACATGCTGCGCATCGCCTATGTCGGGTCGGACGTGCAGGCCACCCGCAACATAGGTTGACAGAGGCTTCAACTCATCACAGTTCGCAGCGCTCTTGCCGCACCTTCGGCGTGATCGATACGCTGAAGGAAGCGGTGTGCGCGAGGAACGGGGTCGTGCAGGTACTGGTCCGGACCCAGCATCTTTCGCCGGTTGAGTTCGACTGTGTCGAGCAGATCGAAATCGACCGTGGCGATGGTGCAGTGCCACCCGGGATTGCGCGACGCCCAGCCCCTCTTGTGGTGTTCCAAAAGCCGCTCGCGGGCTGAATAGCCGTGGTAGTCGAACGCGATCACGCCGTTCGTCGCGTAAATATGGTTCCCGGAAAAGCCCTCGCCAGGAATGATCCGTTCGCCGTAAAAGCCGTCCAGAGGAGGACGCTCGAGAAAGGCGCCGGCAAGAATGGCGCACGCGCCATAGCCGAAGAAGATGCGGTCCGGCAACGCCCATCGCTTCTCCGGGTTTCTCTTGATGCCGTGTTTCAGGACATACATTGCGATCAGGTCGGGGCCAGTTCCGCGTCGGGCACCGTAATGTCGGGGCACTGTGCATCGTTGTAGGCATCGCCGGCGATGCGTGCTTCCACGGTTTTTGCCATTGCCTGCAGGTCGACGACCTTGCCGGCGACTTTCTCGATCGCGCCGACGACGAGGTCGGAGGCGATCCAATCCGGCTTGTGGCCCAGATTGTGGACCCAGATCAGTTCGGCGCCGGGGATGTCCCTGACCAGGCCGACCGAATGGATCGAGGCATAGACCACCTTGTCGCGGTCGCCCGAGATGACAATCGTCGGCGCTCTGATGTCGCGGTAATGCGGCGCGGCCTTCAACGTATAGTCGTAGAGGCCGGCGACATCGATGGCGTTGGCGCGGAAAGCGCCGGGACGCAGCACCAGCGGAATCGAGGCATTGCCGACATAGCCTTCCGGCACCTTGTTGGGAGAAAACACGCAGGCCGTGGCGCTGTCCATCTGCAGCGTGCCTGCCGGATAGGTCAATGTCTCCGAGAACAGCCAGCCGATGATGGGGGTGGCGGTCAGCTTGTAGTACCAGGCGGTCGCGCCGCCCGGCCAGGGGTGGCTGACCGGCGACAGAAAGACCAGCCCGAGCGTCTTCTCCGGGTGTTCGCGGCCAAAGGCGGCGGTGATCACGCCGCCAAAGGAATGGCCGACCATGATCGCATTGTGGATGCCGAGACGGCCCATCAGTCTGGCGATGGTGTCGGCCTGCGCAGACGGGCTCTCTTTGCCGGGGCCGCGCGCCGACCAGCCGAAGCCCGGCCGGTCGAGGAAGACCATCTCGGCGCGGCCTTCGAGCAAAGGCCTGATCGGCAGCATCTGATCCCTGAGGTTGGCGCTGGCGCCATGGATGAAGACGATGGCCGGCAGCTCTGCATTTTGCGGCGCCGGCAGGTGGACATAGTGGATGCGGGTGCCGTCGATGTCGGCAAATTCGCCGGCCGGCGGGTTTCGCCACTCGATCAGCCACGCGCCGGCGCGGGTGACACCGGCCAAGGCAAAGACGAGCGCGAGGAGCAAAGCACAGGCGGCGTAAATGAGGTTCATGCGCGGAGATACGGGGGTGGAGGGGGATAAGTTCTAGGGAGTAGGGAGTAGGGAGTAGGGAGGTGGCGTCTCGACCAATCTTCTCTACTGACTACTCACTAATCCCTAATTCCTACTGCCTAATCAAATTCCTTCGCCGGCAAGCTCTTCCGAAATTGCCGCGACCTGGTCCTGGGCGCTGCGCATCATCGGATAGATGGTAAGCACCTTCTGCCAGGCTTCGAGCGCCGATTGCTTGTGGCCGGTGGCGGCCATGATCTGGGCCAGGCCGGAAAGCGCGCCGAAATGGCGTGGTTCCAGCTGCAGCGTCTGGTCGATGTCGGACATCGATTTCCCGAAATTCTTCATCATGTAATGCACGGTGGCGCGCCGGTTCCAGCCTTCGGCATATTTTGGCTGCAGGACGACGACCTGGTCGAGGAAGTCGAGGGCGACGTCGAACTTCTGGTCGTCCATCGCCTTTTGCGACCATTGCATCATCAGGTCGATCGAGGCGCTGCCGGACTGGAACCATTCGCCCCAGATGCGCCCGGCGATGCGCTCGGCCGCCTTTTCGTTGCGCTCGCGCTTCAGCTCGGCAAACAGTTGGTCGAGCCTGGCTTCCCTGGTCAGGGCAACCGGCGGCTTTGCCGGCGGATCGTCCGCCGACGCCGGAGCGACGCCGAAAAGAAACAGGGTCGCCAAAAATGCAAAAAGAATCCGCATCACCGGAATCTAACCCCGGACGGCGGATCGTCAAACTGAAATTAGCGTGAAAGTGCCTGAAACCAGGCAATTACCATCATATGGACGGAGGCAACGAGCCCCCGGCCGAACGCTCAGCCCTGGCGCGCCTTGTAGCGCGGAGCGGTCTTGTTGATGATGTAGACGCGGCCCTTGCGGCGAACCAGCTGGTTGTCGCGGTGACGCGCCTTCAGCGCCTTGAGCGAATTCTTGATCTTCATGGTCTTGCCCGTCGGTCTGGGCCCTGTCCGGGCCGAATTATTAAGGCGTGCCTGAAAAGCGCGCCTTTGAACTTGCGGTGGCTCATAAACGAGGAGCCTTGCCCGTGTCAACCGCAAGCGTGCTGGATAGAGGCCGAGAATGGCTTTGGCAATCAAATATCCGCCATCTCGGCTCCACGCCATTGCGCGGCCGAAGGCGGGCTGGAATGGTGCGGCACCCGCAAGCCGATTTGGAGACCTCCATGCGCCTGTTGTTTGTGTCCGCGAGCCTTGCCGTTATGGCAGCGGCATCCACCGCGCAGGCGCAGGAATGCGACCGCAACGACGACAGCCAGCAGATGATGAACATCTGCGCCGGCGAGGACTATCAGGCGGCCGATGCCAAGCTCAACCAGGCCTACAAGGATCTCATCGGTCGCAACGACGACAAGGGCAGGAAGCTGCTGCAGGTCGCGCAACGCGCCTGGATCGCCTTCCGCGACACCGAATGCGCCTATACGACGACAGACAGCGAAGGCGGCTCCATCCATCCGATGGAGGTTTCACAATGCCTGACCGAACTGACGGACCAGCGCATCAAACAGCTCACCGCGGGCGCCAATTGTAGGGAAGGCGATGCGAGTTGCGCCAGCCCCGACGAAGACGGGGATCTGAACAACGAGTTGCAATAGGGCTCGAGCCACGCCCTCGCGCAAAGTGCCGGAATGGCTTAGCTACGGCGGCTGATGCGCGTGAAATGGCCCATCTTGCGGCCTGGGCGCGCTTCCGCCTTGCCGTAGAGATGCAGCATCAGATCGGGCTCGGCGAGCAAAGCGGGTACGCGCAGCACATCGTCGCCGATCAGGTTTTCCATGACGCAGTTTGAATGCCGGCCAGGGTTGCCCAGCGGCAGGCCGGCAATGGCCCGGATATGCTGCTCGAATTGCGAAACGATGCAGGCGGCTTCCGTCCAGTGGCCGGAATTGTGCACGCGCGGCGCCATTTCGTTGGCCAGCAGCGTGCCATCGGCAAGAACGAAGAACTCGACGCCGATGACGCCGACATAGTCGAGGGCCGACAGGATTTTCGCCGCCGCCCCCTGTGCCGTCGCCGCCGTCTCCAGCCTGATCTGGGCCGGCAGGGTCGAGGTATGCAGGATGCCGTCGCGGTGGACGTTCTCAGCCGGATCGTAGGCGGCGACCGCGCCGTCCAACCCGCGCGCGGCGATGACCGAGATTTCTCGCTCGAAAGCGACGAAGGATTCGAGGATCAGCGGCACATTGCCCATGGTCTCGCATGTGCCGGCAAAGCCGCCCGTCTCCATGTTGCGGAAGACGCGCTGGCCCTTGCCGTCATAGCCCATGCGGCGGGTTTTCAAGATGCCGCTGCCACCGAACTCTCTCAGCGCCGCCGTCAGCTCGTCGTCATTGTCGACGGAGCGGAAATCCGCTGTCCTGATGCCGATGCTGTTAAGGAATAGCTTCTCCGCCACCCGGTCCTGGGCGACTTCCAACGCCCTGGGCAGCGGATAGACCGGGACCTTGGCGGCGAGCGCGCCGGCAGCCGCTACCGGCACATTCTCGAATTCGTAGGTGACGACGGCGCTGACTGCCGCCAGTTCGGCAAGGGCGTCCGCATCGTCATAGGCGGCGGTGATCTGGCGGTTGGCGACCTGAGCCGCCGGGCAATCGGCCTGCGGTTCGAGGATAATTGTGCGGTAGCCGAGGCGCGCTGCGGCGACAGCCAGCATGCGGCCGAGCTGGCCGCCGCCGATGATGCCGATGCTCGATCCCGCGGGCAGGCTCACGGCGCGTCCGTCGGTTCGGTGGCGACCCTGGCGGTTTGGGCGGCGCGCCAGGCATCCAGGCGGGCGGCAAGTTCTTCGTCGTTCAGCGCCAGCACGGCGGCCGCCAGAAGGGCGGCGTTGGCCGCACCCGCCTTGCCGATGGCAAGCGTGCCGACCGGAATGCCGGCCGGCATCTGGACGATGGAGAGCAGCGAATCCTGGCCGGACAGCGCCTTCGATTCGACCGGCACGCCGAACACCGGCAGCGGCGTCATCGCCGCCGTCATGCCGGGCAGGTGGGCGGCGCCGCCGGCGCCGGCGATGATCACCTTGTAGCCGGCCGCCTTGGCGCCCTTGGCGAAATCATAGAGGCGGTCCGGGGTGCGGTGGGCGGAGACGATCAGCCGCTTGTGCGGAATGCCCAGCGCCTCCAGCGTTTCGGCGGCGTGGCGCATCGTCGCCCAGTCGGACTGGCTGCCCATGATGATGGCGACGTCGGCGCGGTGGTCGGTCAAGCGCATGCTCCCGGCGGTAAAGGCGCGCCTTAGCGGAATTCGGGCTGGCCCGCAAGGATGGCGGCCGCCGCAGCCTAGTCCGGCCAGCGCAGGGCGCCGGATGAATCCTTTCGCGGCTGTCTCATCGCATCCGCCGGCCTGTCGGCCGCGGTGAGCACGGCGCGGAGGCGTTCGGCGACGATCTCGGCCTCGCCTGGGTGCAGGTTGCACGGGTCGAGGAAGAAATGGCCACGCTCGACTTCGTGGTTGCGCACGATGATGGGCGGCGATCCGGCCGCCAATGCCGAGGCGAGGCCGGCGGCACTGAAGCGGCTTTCGGGGGAGACGAAGATCTGCAGCCGGTCGAGCGGATTGGCGGTCGGGTCGGGAATGATGTTTGCGACGATGCCGGGTATTCCCTGCAGCGAATCCCTCCATAGATGGAGCGCCGCTTCCTCGCGTCGGCGGATGCCGGCATGGTCGCGCTTTTCCCAGGCTTCGAGCGCCGCGATGGTGCCGGCGATGCTTTCCTTGCCGACCTTCATGGCGCGGGCGACGCCGCGGTTCTGCAGATAGGCGGCGCGGACCAGATCCTTGCGGCCGGTGACGATGCCGCTGGTCGGCCCCGAAAGGAATTTGTGGCCGCTATAGACGACGATGTCGGCGCCGCGCGCCAGGAAGCTGCGCAGGTCATATTCGGAAGCCGCATCGACGATCACCGGCACGCCCCTGGCGTGGCAGATATCGCAGAATTCCTCAAGGGAAAGCATGCCGTATTGCACGGTGTGGTGCGCCACGACGTAGAGCGCCGCCGCCGTGCGCTCGTTGATAGCCTCGCGCACATGATAATCCTGCGTGACGCTGACCGTGCCGGCCGGAATGACCTTGGCGCCGGCGACGCGGATCGACTGGTCGATCGGTGCGCCGTAATTGACGATATGGCCGAGCTGGATGACGACTTCGGACTTCAGCCCTTCGGTATCGTCGGGCAGCCGTTCGATCGCCAGCAAATTGGTGCCGGTCATCGCCCCGGCGATCGCCATTGTGATGCCTGAGGCGCAGCAGGCGGTGATGAAGCCGGCCTCGCCGCCGGTGAGGCGGGCGGTGATCACGCTTGCGGCGCGCTGCAGATCGTCCATCTCCACCCATTGCGAGGCGATCTCGGCCATGGCGCTGATCGCCTCGGGAACGATGATCGAGGCGCCGAGCGTCGTCATCGTGCCGGAGACGTTGATGATCGGCCGCAGTCCCAGCCGTTCACGGATCGTGGTGTTGGAGCCGGTGTCGGAATAGGTTTTCATGTTCAGCAATCCCTTGACGGTCAGGCGGCGATCTCGACGACCGCTTCGATTTCGACGGTGATGTTTCCAGGCAGCGAGCCGACCCCGATCGCCGAGCGGGCATGGCCGCCGATCTTGTCGAAGACGCTGGCGAACAGGTCCGAGCAGCCATTGACCACTTTCGGGTGGTCGCTGAAGGTCGGCGTCGCATTGACGAAGCCGAGCAATTTGACGACGCGCACGATGCGGCCGAGATCGCCGGCGGCGGCGTGCATGACGGCGAGCAGGTTGAGGCCGGTGAGGCGGGCATGCTCATAGGCCTGCTCGACGGTGACGTCCTCGCCGACCTTGCCGGTGCACAGCGTGCCGTCGGCGCGCAGCGGCCCTTGACCCGAAAGAAAGATCAGCCGGCCGCTTTCCGCATGGGTGACGAAATTGGCGATCGGTGTCGGCGGCTCGGGCAGCGTCAGGCCGAGTTCGGCGAGCCGGATGTAAGGCGTCATGGAAGAATTCTCCTTGGGCCGGCCTGTTGTTTTACGCAATTCCCAGGGGAAAGCGCTTCGCGCTTTTCCCGGGAAAACCGCTTACACTTCTCCTGGAATTGCTTTGGGCCGCCCATGTCAGAAATGGGAGGCGCGGAAGCGCGCCAGGAAAGAGCGGAGGCGCTCATTGGTGGTCTCTTCGGCAAGGATCTCCTTCGGCGGGCCAACAGCGCTGACACCGCCATCGGCCATGAAGACAATGCGGCTCGAAGCGTCGCGGGCGAAGGCCATCTCGTGCGTGACCATCACCATGGTCATGCCGTCTTCGGCCAGGCTGCGCACAACGGCCAGCACCTCGCCGACCAATTCGGGATCGAGCGCGGAGGTGATCTCGTCGAGCAGCAGGATCTTCGGCTCCATGGCGACTGCCCGCGCTATGCCGACGCGCTGCTGCTGGCCCCCGGAGAGTTCCGCCGGCAGGCTGTCGGCCTTGTGGGCCAGGCCGACGCGGCTCAGCCAATGCTCGGCGATCTGGCGCGCCTCGGCCTTGCTCTTGCCGCGCACCTTGGTGAGGCCGAGCATGATGTTGCCGGCGGCGGTGAGGTGCGGAAACAGGTTGAAGCTCTGGAACACCATGCCGGTTTCGGCGCGCATATTGGCAAGGTCGCGCTCGCTGCGCCGCTGGCGCGCGCCGGCCTCACGAAAACCGACCTCCTTGCCGTCGATTCGGATCGAGCCTGAGTCGTAGCTTTCGAGAAAGTTGACGCAGCGCAGCAGGGTGGTCTTGCCGCTGCCGGAAGGGCCGATGACGGTGACCACCTCGCCCCTGTCCACCTTGAGGCTGACCGAGCGAAGCACCTCGACCGAACCAAAGGCTTTCGAGACCCCGGCAATGTCGAGAAGGGCAGCATTGTCGTTCGAGCTTGTGGCCATCGTGCTAGTCCCGGATGAAGGCAAAGCGCCGTTCCAGCCGCCGGCTGGCGTAGGAAAGCGCATAGTTGACGGCGAAATAGATCAAGGCGCCGAGGATGTAGAGCGGCATCGCCTCATAGGTGCGGCCGATGACCTGGTTGATCGCCTGCATCAGGTCGGTGATGCCGAGCAGCGAGACCAGGGCGCTGCCCTTGACCGCATCGGTGACGCCGTTGATCCAGGGCGGCAGGAAGCGCCGGAAGGCCTGCGGAAAGATGACGTAGGTGAGCCGCTGGCGAAAAGTCAGCCCAATGGCCATCGCCGCTTCTGACTGGCCCTTGGGAATAGAGCCGACGGCGCCCCGGAGATACTCAATGACCTGCGCCGTCTTGAACAAGGTCAGCGCCAGCACCGCCGCCGAGAAGGATTGCAGATGCAGGCCGATGGCCGGCAGGCCGTAATAGACGAAGAACATCAGCACCAGGATCGGGATGCCGCGGATGGTGTCGGAGAAGATGCGCACGGCCCAGCGCAGCGGCGCCGGGCCGTAGACCAGGCCGACGCCGAGCGCGACGCCGGCAATCAGCGACAGCACCACGACCAGCAGCGACACCCACAAAGTGATGGCGAAGCCCTGGGCGAGGAACGGTACGGCGTAGAGGATCTGGCTCAGCATGTCAGCGCGCAGCCCTGAACCGGCGTTCGACCAGCCGCAGTCCGAACAGCAGGGTGTAACCGGTCACCAGATACATCGCCGTCGTCACCAGATAGACCTCGACGATGCGGAAGGTGTTGAAGTTGATCCACTGGGCGCCGAAGGTGAGCTCGGGCACCGAGATCACCGAGGCGATCGACGTGTCCTTGAACAGCGAGATGAAGGTGTTGGACAGCGCCGGCAGCGTGATGCGCAGCATGGTCGGCAGGCGCACATGAACCAGCCGCTGCCAGGGCGTCAGGCCGATGGCTTTGCCGGCATCGAGCTGGCCGCGCGGCACGGCTTCCAGGCCGGAGCGGAACACCTCGACCAGATAGGCGCCGCTATAGACCGACAGCGTCAGCACGAACGAGGTCGGCGCGTCGTAGGCGACGTCGATCACCGTCGGCAGGCCGTAGAAGACGAGATAGACGAGCAGGATCAGCGGCACGTTGCGGATGAATTCGACGTAAGCCGCAATGATGGCGCGCACCACGCGTCCGGCCGAGACATACCAGACCGCCAGCATCAGGCCGATGACGACGCCGATGGCAATCGAAATCACGGCAAGCTCGAGGCTGAGCAGAAGGCCGCCCCACAGCTTGTCGAAATGCCGCCAGATCAGGTTGAAGTTGAGCGTATAGCCCATGCGTCTCCCGCAATAACCAAGGGGATGCGAACTAGAAGGCGGAAGGGCTAACCCTTCCGCCAGCACTTGTCAGACAACCGGGAAACCCGGATGGCGGGCCGGCGGCTCTTGGCCGAAATAGTCCTTGAAGGCGGCGTCGTAGAGTGCGGTCTCATGGCCGAACATGGCGATGGTGAAGGTCTGGTTGACGAAGGTCAGCCAGTCCAGGTCGCCCTGCCTGACCGCCGCGCCGTAGAGCATCGAGTACCAGCTCTTGCCGGCATCGAAATATTTGTCGGGGTTGCGCGAGGCCAGCCAGCGCACGGTTGAAAGATCGACAGCGGCGGCATCGGCGCGTTTCGATTCCAGTGCCTGCAGCACATTGGCCTGGGTGTCGATCTGCAGCACCTGCGCCTCCGGCAGGGCGTAATGGACCGAGCTTTCGGCGTCGACATTCTGCAGGATCGAGATGCGCGTCGCCGAACCGCCGGCGAGCAGCTTGTCGAAGGTCTTGTTTTCCGCCGTCGGCAGCGTCAGCAGGGCGACGCCCTCGACATAGTATGGTCTGGAGAAGTGGATCAGCTGCGAGCGCTGCGCGGTCATGGTCATGAACTGGATGGTAATGTCGACCTTGTTGGTGGTGACATTGGGGATGCGCTGCGCCGGATCTTGCATGACGAACTCGACCTTGCTCGGATCGTCGAACAGACCCTTGGCCAGGATGCGGCCCATGGTGATGTCCATGCCGACCAGCTCGCCGGCATCGTTTTCGAAATGCCATGGCGCGTTGGTGCTGCCGGTGCCGACGATCAGCTTGCCGCGGTCAAGCGCGGTGCGCAGAACGCTGTCGGATGCGGCTTGTGCCGCCGCCTTTTCGGCGCTGACAGCGGTCATCACGCCCGCCGTTGCAAGCCCGGCCATGCCCAGTTTCAGAAAATCTCGCTTGGATGCGTCGTTCACTGCGACCTCCTGTTGTTTGAGTTCCCCTTACAGACACACGTGTCGCCGACCTGAATTGTCTCTTACAATAGACACATGTATCCTATACAAGACAGATACTAACATCAGGAATCAGTTATGCAAGACAGCAATGGACTCACGGATCGGGCGGAGCTTGGTCCAGCCGAGAGCCCGACGCCCGACAAGACCTCCGGCTCGCGCGAGAAGGGCCTCAACCGGGTGCTGGAGATCCTGGAATTCCTGCATGTCACGCAGCGCGCCATCGGCATTGGCGATCTCGCCAAGGGGGTGAATGCGCCGCGCTCCACCACCTATACGCTGGTGCGTTCGCTGGTCGATGCGGGTCTCCTGGAGATGGAGGGCGACGGCAACCGGGTCTATTTCGGCAAGAAGCTCTACCTCTATGGGATGGACTATGTCAGGGGCAACGACCTGCTTAGGCGGGGCCGGCAGGAGGTCGACAATCTGTCGCGCGAGACCGGCGAGACCTCCGAATTGTGCATGCTGCAAAGCGGGCGCTATACCATCGTCCATTCCAGCCCCGGCACCAGGCCGTTCCGCATCAGCTCGGCCACTGGCTTGCAGATCCCGCTGCCATGGACGGCATCGGGGCGGCTGCTTCTGGCCGGATTGGAAAGGGCCGCCATCCAGGACATGGTCTCGGAAGACGACCTTTTGCTGCCCGACGGCCGCAGGCTGCAGTTCGACGACTTCATTGCCGATATCGCGACGGCCAGAACGACCGGCTATTGCATCACTTCGGGGCTGGTCGACGCCTACACCAAATGCCTGGCCGCCCCTGTCTTCGCGGCCGCCGGCAAGGTCGAGGCGACGATGTGCCTGGTGGTGCCGATCGACACTTCAGCGGAGAAGACCGACGAATTGCTGACGTTGCTGCGCCATCGCGCGGCGCGGCTGTCGATAGCGGGGTGAGCAGTTAGGCCCCGAGGCCGTCGGCTAAGCGATGATATCCGGAATGATCTTGTCTTCCAGCGCCATCAGCCGGTCCTTGAGGAAAAGCTTCTTCTTCTTCATGCGCTGGATCTGCAAGGGGTCGCAGCCCATGGCGATCATCGCATTGATGGCCGCGTCGAAATCGGCATGCTCCTGCTTCAGGCGGGAAAATTCGAGGCGGACATCGGCCTTTTCCTGGTCGGACATTCTCTACCGTCTGCATGTCTGCGGCGCCCGGCAATGGGCATGATTGGGCGGGGGCGGCATCAATTGCCGCCGGCGCGCAGCCAATATCACATATCACATTGTCGTGGAATGCTACCACGCAGCATTCGACATCGCAGCCGGATGGTGGCAGACTGTCATGGTGCCGTCACAGATGCGACCTGCGGTGGACGTGCCTTTGACGGCTGCAATCGAGGAAACCATGAAAGGGAGAACCAATCATGTCTCTTGCATCCCATCTTGATGAGTTGCAGCGGAAACACGGTGATATCGAACGCGAGATCGACGATGCGATGAACCATCCATCGGTCGACGACCTCGAAATCGTGAATCTGAAGCGACGCAAGCTGGCACTCAAGGACGAGATTGAAAAACTGAAGGCGAAACCGACGAGACACTGACGCCCTTCCAGGATTAGACGCGCCGCCTTGGCGCGTGACTATCGCTCCGGTGGCGACATGCCGCCGGAGGCCTGTGTTTGCTACTGATTCCGATACTGTTGCCGGCGAAACCCGTCTGTGGGGTCGCCGCGCTGCTGCGATTTGGCGGCTCTGCTTGTCTGTCGCCATTGACAAGCCATCTTTGCTCCTCCACCTCATGCCCGAACCTCAGCGCTATGCGCTGATAGCTGATTGAGCGTGCGTCGACGTGGACGTGTGTCGCTCGGGTGATCAAGAGGCTGCCGGCATGACCGGGTATTTTTCCTCCCCCTTTGGGCGCCGGACATCGGTCGGCGTCGATGTCGGCGGCGTGGTCGTCGGCGGCGGCGCGCCGGTCGTCGTGCAGTCGATGACTAACACCGACACGGCCGATATCGACCAGACCGTCGCGCAGGTTGCGGCTTTGCATCGCGCTGGCTCCGAGATCGTGCGCATCACCGTCGATCGTGACGAGAGCGCCGCCGCCGTGCCGCGCATCCGCGAACGGCTCGAGCGGCTCGGCATCAATGTGCCGCTGGTCGGCGACTTCCACTATATCGGCCACAAGCTGCTGGCCGACCATCCGGACTGCGCCGAGGCGCTGGCCAAATACCGCATCAATCCCGGCAATGTCGGCTTCAAGGACAAGAGGGACCGCCAGTTCGCGGCGATCGTCGAAATGGCGATCAGGCATGACAAGCCGGTGCGCATCGGCGTCAATTGGGGGTCGCTCGATCAGGAGTTGCTCACCCGGCTGATGGACGAGAACCAGCGCCAAGGCTTCCCGCTGACGGCGCAGGAAGTAACCCGCGAGGCGATCGTGCAGTCGGCGATCCTGTCGGCCGAAATGGCTGAAGAGATAGGCCTCGCCCGCGAAAAGATCATCCTGTCGGCCAAGGTCAGCGGCGTGCAGGATTTGATCGCCGTCTACACCGAGCTTGCCACGCGTTCCAACCATGCGCTGCATCTCGGCCTCACCGAAGCCGGCATGGGCTCCAAGGGCATCGTCGCCTCGTCGGCGGCCATGGGCATCCTCTTGCAGCAAGGCATTGGCGACACCATCCGCATCTCGCTGACGCCGGAGCCGAATGGCGATCGCACTCGCGAGGTGCAGGTCTCGCAGGAACTGCTGCAGACCATGGGCTTCCGTCAGTTCGTGCCGATCGTCGCCGCTTGCCCCGGCTGCGGCCGCACGACATCCACCGTGTTCCAGGAACTCGCCCAGAACATCCAGGCCGATTTGCGCAAGAACATGCCGGTCTGGCGGGAGAAATTTCCCGGCGTCGAGAACCTCAAGGTCGCGGTGATGGGCTGCATCGTCAACGGCCCGGGCGAATCCAAGCACGCCGATATCGGTATTTCGCTGCCCGGCACCGGCGAGACGCCGACCGCGCCCGTCTTCGTCGACGGCAAGAAGTCGGCGACGCTGCGCGGTCCCTCGATCGCAGCGGATTTCGAAAAAATGGTCGCCGATTATATCGAGCAACGGTTTGGGCAGCACGGCAAGGCCGCCGCGGAATAGATGATGCGGCGTTTCCTCAGGGCGACGCTGATCCTGCTTTGCGGTCTGTCATGGTCGACCGCTGCCCTGGCCGATCCACCGCAATCGCGCTCGGCGGCGAAACGATTGATCGGCCGTGTCTGTGACCTGATCGAGACGCATGCCGAGCGGAACGGCCTGCCGAAGGATTACTTCGCCCGGCTGATCTGGAAAGAAAGCCGCTTCGATCCCAATGCGGTTAGCCCGGTGGGCGCCGAAGGCATCGCCCAGTTCATGCCGGGCACCGCCAAAATGCGCGGGCTGGCCGATCCTTTCGACATCGAGCAGGCGATCCCGGCTTCGGCGAAATATCTCGGCGAGATGAAGCTCGCCTACGGCAATCTCGGCCTGGCGGCGGCCGCCTACAATGCCGGCGAGAACCGGGTGTCGCGCTGGCTGGGTTCGGGCGGCTTCCTGCCGATGGAGACAGAGAGCTATGTCTTCGACGTCATGGGCGAACCCGTCGACAAGTTTTCCGACAGCGCTTACACCGGGACGGTCGAGCCGCTCGACGCGAAAACCAGCTTTGCCGTCGCCTGCCGCAAGCTGCCGGTGATCATGTCGAGAACCGTGGCGATGGCGTCGATCAATGTGAAGCCATGGGGCGTCCAGGTGGCCGGCAATTTCCGCAGGGGCGCGGCGATCAATCAGTGGCTGAGGGTCAGGAGCCGGTTTCCGGCGCTGCTTTCCGGTCGTGACCCGGTGGTCAGCCGGGTGCGCACGCCGATCGGCCGACGCGGCATCTACGCCGTCAGGATCGGCGTCGACGACCGCGCCGCCGCCAACGTCATCTGCCAGAAACTGCAAAGCGTCGGCGGCGCCTGTATCGTCGTGCGCAACCGATAGGGGGCGACATGACGGCCAAAATCGTCCTGCTTAATGGCGTCGGCAGCGCCGGCAAAAGCTTGATCGCCAGGGCGCTGCAAACAATCGCCACCGAGCCCTTCCTGCATGTCCAGATGGATGCTTTCATCGACATGCTGCCGCCGGCGCTGCAGGATCATGCCGACGGGTTTTCCTTTGAGACCGTGCTGGAAGACGGCAAGCCGTCGGTGGTGATCAGGAGCGGGCCGGTCGGCGCGCGAGCCATGCGCGGCATGCGCCATGCCATCGCCGCCATGGCCGGGCAAGGCAACAATCTCATCGTCGACGACGTGATCTTCAATGAAGAGATAGCGGAGTATGTCGAGTTGCTGTCGAGCTTTGACCTGCATCTGGTCGGCGTCATGGCGCCGCTGGAGGTGCTGGAAGCGCGCGAGGCCGCGTGCGCCGACAGGCTGCTTGGCCTGGCGCGCTGGCAATATGGACGCGTCCACAAGGGCATGGACTACGACCTCGAAGTCGACACCAGCCTGCTGACGCCGCTTGAATGCGCCCGTCGCATCCAGGAAAGATTCCGACTATAGTGGCCGGTGTCTTTGACACGATCGCAGCTTTTACCAATTGCCCAAAACGCAGATAGCCGTCTCTGGCCTGCAAAGTCGTGTCGATTAATATTTATGAGCCTTGCTGTAGTAAGACGGGTCGAAATTTCTGGCGAGACCTTTGGGGCCGTTAACGGGGGAACATCATGCCGGTGACAAATTTCCTTAGACGCGTCGTCGGTGAACTTGAAACGCCGCGCGCCAAACGGCCGTTCGGTTCTGGCTGGCTGTCCGGCTCGATTGGCTTGCTTGCCGGGGTCACCGCCCTGCTGATGGTCATCGTGCTGCGCTACCCGTCGCTTACATCGATGCCGGATCTGGCCCCCATCCACCAGATGCTGTTCTTCAAGCCGGTGCTCTATTTCGTCCTCATCTCCGGCTATATCCTGGCGATCCTCAGCATGACGCTGCGCAGGCAAAAGACGCTCGGCGCGGCAGCCATGTTCACTGTGCTGCTGGCGTCGCTGGTCGGCATGCTTCCGGTGCGCCATCAACTGCACATAGACGGGGTGTTCTTCGGGCTCGATTTCTTCATCCTGAACGCCTTGTTCATGGGTGTGCTGTTCGTCCCGCTCGAACGTCTTTTCGCGCGCAACAAGGATCAGACCGTGTTCCGCGACGAATGGCGCGAGGACCTGTTCTACTATCTGGTCTCATCGCTGCTGGTGCAGATTTTGACCTACCTGACCTTGGCGCCGTCCAACTTCGTCAATGCGCAGGGCGCCCTTGGTTCGGTGCGCGCCTGGGTCCACGACTTGCCGTGGCTGGTGCAACTGCTGGCGGTAATGTTCCTGACCGACTTTGCCCAGTATTGGGTGCATCGGGCCTTTCATCGCATTCCCTGGCTGTGGAAGTTCCATGCCGTGCACCATTCCGCCAAGTCGATGGACTGGATTGCCGGTGCGCGCATGCATTTCCTGGAAATTATCGTGCTGCGCAGCCTGACGGCCACCCCGATGTTCGTGCTGGGGTTCGATGAATCGGCTATCCAGACGTATATATTGATCGTCTACGTCTATTCGTCTTTCATCCATTCCAACATCGGAACCAGTTTCGGTCCAGTCGAAAAGGTGCTGGTGTCGCCGCGTTACCACCACTGGCATCACGGCCTCGAGAAAGAAGCGATCGACGTAAACTTCGCCATCCATTTCCCGCTGCTCGACCGGCTGTTCGGTACCCACCATATGCCTGAAGGACGCTGGCCGAACGGCTACGGCATTCACGGACATCCCGTTCCGAACGGATACTGGCAGCAATTCCTCTATCCCTTCCGGCGCGGCTAGACTGGATCCATTAGCGAACCGCGCGTGTCACCGCGCCTGGCGAGGTAGCCCAATCCATGACAAGCGACAGAGCCCCCAGATGCGTGACGGCTACATAATCTGCGGCACGCCGAGAACCGGAAGCACATTGCTGTGCGGTCTGCTGGCATCGATGAAAACAGCCGGCGATCCGCACTCCTTCTATAGGCGGGAGGACAAGGCGGAATGGGCCGAAGAGTGGAAATTGCCGCATCCCGAGACGATGAGCGCGCATGACTTCGATGTCGCCTACCTCAAGGCGGCAATCAGCGCGGGAAAGGGCGGAACAGCCGTCTTCGGCTTGCGCCTGATGCGGGAGAACCTGGGTGAACTCTCGGCCATCCTCGACCGGATCTACCCAGACCTGCCATCGGACAAAGCACGCTTTGAAAAGGCCTTCGGGCGGGTCCTCTACATCCATCTTTCGCGCGAAAACAAGCTGGCGCAGGCGGTGTCGCTGATCAAGGCCGAGCAGACCGGGCTTTGGCACATCGCGCCCGACGGAACCGAGATCGAACGAGTCGCACCGCCGCAGGAACCCCGCTACGATTTCAAGCGGATCCAGCGCGAGCTTGCCGAACTCGAAGCCTATGACGGGGCCTGGAACGTCTGGTTCGCGGAGCAGGGGATCGTCCCGCTGCGAATCGGCTATGAGCGCCTGTCAGCCGATCCGGCAGCGGCATTGGCATCCATCTGCGAGGCCCTGGGTGTTCCGGCGCCGAATGCCGCCGACATAAAGCCTGGCGTCGCCAAGCTCTCGGACGAGACCAGTCTCGACTGGATGCACCGCTATTGTCTGGACGCGGCGATTTGATCAAGCCCTCTTTACCGCCACCGTTTCGCTGAGCCATGTGCCGATCTTGCTGCCGAGACGGTCGGGCGACACCGGCTTGGGCAGATAGTCGTCCATGCCGGACTCGATACATTTGTCGCGGTCGCCCTTCAGTGCGTGCGCGGTGACGCCGATGATTGGTGTGTGATTGCCACTCGCTGCCTCCGCCGCCCGGATGGCGCGGGTCGCCTCGTAGCCGTTCATCTCCGGCATGGAGACGTCCATGAGGATCAGCTTCGGTCCCAGCGCCCGGTACATCTCGACGGCCGTGCGGCCATTGCTGGCGATGCGGTAGCTGAGGCCAAGCCCATTGAGGATCTGGCCGAACACCAGCTGGTTCACGTCATTGTCCTCGGCGATCAGAATATCGATCGGGCCGTTTGGCGTGGCGATCGATTCAGGCACTGTGGCCGCCGGAATTGCCGGGCCGCGAATGACGGTGAAGGCGGGTGGCGCCACAGGTGCCGCCTGCGGAACAACAGGCTCGCGAACAAACTGGGCCTTGCCGATCTGGGCCCGCACTTTCTGGATTGCCGAGATGACGGTGCCGAGCAGGACGGCCGAGCGCGCCGGCTTGGTGAGATGCGCGGCGATGCCGAAATCGATGACCATCTTGCCGAAATCGACCTGATCGACCGAGGTCAGCAGCACCACCGGGATGGCGGAGAGACGGCTGTCGGCGGAAATCGCCTTGGCGACATCGGCGCCGTTCATGCCGGGCATCTGGTAGTCGAGGATGATGCAGTCGACCGCAGCACCGAGTTGGCTGGCCCGGTCTAGAAAGGCGAGGCCGACGGCGCCGCTTTCGGCGGCCGCGCAGTCGAAGCTCCAGCTTCTGAGCTGCTCCAGCAAGATCTCGCGGTTGACCGGGTTGTCGTCGATGACCAGCACGCGAGCGCCGGTGACATCGACCGGCACGACCTCGTTGCGCGTGTCCTGCTGATGCGCCGGCAGCGGCACGGCGAACCAGAACACCGAGCCGCGGCCGATCTCGCTTTCGACGCCGATCTTGCCGCCCATCAGATCGATGAGGCGGGCGGCGATGGCAAGGCCGAGGCCGGTGCCTTCATGGCGGCGCGTCGACGAGCCGTCGACCTGCGCGAATTTCTCGAACACGTTCTCGAGCTTCTCGGCAGGAATGCCGATGCCTGTGTCCTCGACGCGGACCTTGAGCTGGACCATGCCGTCGACCACCTCGCCGCCGACATCGATCAGCACATGGCCCTTCTCGGTGAACTTCACCGCATTGCCGAGCAGATTGGTGACGATCTGACGGAACCGTCCGGCATCGCCGACGACATGGGCAGGCAGGCGCGGGTCGACACGCACGATCAGCTCGAGGTTCTTTTCGGCGACGCGCGCCGACACCAGTGTGGCCACGTCCTCGACCGCTTCGGCAAGCCGGAAGGGTGCAGGATCGAGCGTCAGCTGACCGGCATTGATCTTGGAGAAATCGAGGATGTCGTTGATGATGGTGAGCAGCGCATTGCCGGACTTGACGATGACTTCGGTGAAGGTTTTCTGGCGCGCGTTAAGCTCGGTCTTGGCGAGCAGTTCGGCCATGCCCAGCACGCCATTCATCGGCGTGCGGATCTCATGGCTCATATTGGCCAGGAATTCCGATTTGGCGCGGTCGGCCGCTTCGGCCTTGAACAAGGATGCGGCGGATTCGGTGAAGGCGCGGCGGATCGCCTTTTCCATCGGCCGGAAGATCCAGAGGGCAACGATGGCAAGAACCGCGAACAGAAGGCCGCTTGCCCACAACAGCAGCCTGTCGCTGGAGGCGTCGGCCAGATGGCGTTCGCCATCCATGGCGGTACGCACACGCACCAGCATCGGCTGGACGAACAGGTCGTTCTGGTTGAGGATTTCGCGCGAACTCCATTCGTCGGTCTGTTGCGCCGCCGACATCTGGTTGAAGTTGCGCACGATGTCGCGCGACGACCAGAACAGGTCGCCGTTGACGGCGGCCGACGAGAGTTCGTCCAGCGTTTTGGCCGACAGGCTCGGCTTGATCGCGGCCAATTCCGCGGACAGTGTTTCGATCTCGCTGGTCAGGCGTTGCGAATGGCCGCGCGCTGCGGCGGCAAGGCCGTCACGGGTTTCGGTGCGCCAGGTCGTGCTGGCGGTTTCGGCAAAGCTGGAGGCGTTGCGCAGGTCGCGGGTGAAGACGACGAGATTGCTGCTCAGCGCGTCGATGTCGTGGCGGAAGGAATTGACGCGATTGAGCGCAAACATCACCGCGGTGGAAGCCAGCGCAAAGATGAGCAATCCCGAGATGTAGCGGATCCGGATCGAGCGGATGAAGAAAGAATATTCCGGCATGCGCAACCCCAACACATACGCATCATTTTAACGGTCGGGATTACGCTTGATTTACATTAAAATTCCGTTCGCGCCTGGCGGGCCGTCAAGATCCTGGCTGCACGTGCCCGGAGTTGGCGCCATAGAGGGTGGCATCGCATTCGCGCATCATGCGCAGTGCTTCTTCCTCGGTCAGGCCGAACTTGCGCATCATGCTCCGGATTTCGGGGCCTACAGCTATCTCCACCGGTCTTGCCGCCTGGCGGGTCTTCCTGGCCTTTTTCTTGGACATCAGTACGTTTCCCGTCTTGACCGACACATGTTTCGCATCAGCCCTGACCCGGCCTCACCGTGCTGCGCCAGACCATGGGCGCATGGCAGATCAGGCGGCTGCCAGCCTCCTCCCGCGCGCCGGTCGCGAGCCGCACGGCGCGCCTGGCGATCTCCTCGATCGGCGGCGAGAACGTCGTCAGCCGGTAAGAGGCCCAGTCGGCCTGTTCAATGTCGTCAAAGCCGATGACGCAGAGATCGCGGGGTACGTTGATGCCGAACTCGTGGCGGGCCGCATCGAGAAAGCCGCACGCAATCAGGTCGGTCACGCAGAACGCCGCATCCGGCCGCTGCCGGCCGGAAAAGAGCCGCCTGGCGCCATCGGCTCCGGTGGCATAGCCGGTGCGGCCCTCGCGCCACACGGTCACCTCCAGCCCTTCCTTCTGCGCGGCGGTAAGGAAGGCGGTTTCGCGGGAGAGCAGGCTGGGCGTGCCGGCAGCCGAGGTCACCAAAGCGGGGCGGGTACAGCCGGCCCGGATGAAGGCATGCAGCGCTGCCTCTGCGGCTGCAGCGTTGTCGACACCGATATTGTGCGGGCCGTCGAAGCGGTCATCGCGATTGATCAGCACCAGCCGCTGGCCGTTCTCAAGACAGGTGCGGATCAGCAACTGCGGCGGCGAGCCGGACAGAACGATGCTCGCATCGGCGCGATAGTTCAGCGTGTTGCGCAGCGCCTGGTCGACATGGTGGCTGGGGCCGGAGGTGTTGAACACCATGGCCATTTTGCCGGCGTCCCGCAGATGTTGGGTCAGCGCCTTCTGCAGGCGGGCATGATAGGGCGTGTCGCCATCGGCAACGATGAGGCAGACAATGCCGGTCGAGGCCCGCATCAGGCCGCGAGCCAGATGGTTGACGTGATAGCCGAGTTGCTCGGCGGCCAGCATCACCCGCTCGCGGGTTTCCCCGGAAACGGAAGCGCCGGGCGTGAAGGTACGTGACACCGCCGAACGTGAAACCCCGGCGAGGTCGGCAACCTGCTGGGCGCTGGAAAAACCGGTGCGGATTCTCGGAACCGTCAAGCGAACGCTCTCGCTGCTGTTTTCGTGATTCTTTGCACGCCAGTGCAATGTAATGCAACTCTTCTGCCATTGCCACCCACCGCACTTGACAGGCATGGCCGAATGCAACAGCTTTGCACAGCCGTGCAATACAAGCCGGCTCAAGAGTGGCATCGGAGGAATACCCTGTCCATTTCGCCGAAGACGGCATTGAGGGCGCGATTGTCCGGACCGGCTGCATGAGCAGGGCGGCGGCGCATCCGAAGGCGGACCGGCTGTCCGAGGCCGAGATGGACAGGCGTGCCGAGGTCTGCCGGAAACTGCTTGTCACGGCCGGGCAACTGGCGATGGAAGGCTATGCCCGGCAGGGCGCCGTCCAGCCGGTGGCGATGAAAGGCCCGCAGGATTTTCTCACTGAAACCGACGGCAAGGTCGAGGAGCACATCCGCGCGACGCTGGCAGAGGCTTTTCCGCAGGACGGGTTTTTGGGCGAGGAAGGCGGTGGCATCGGCTCTGCCCGCATGTGGGTCGTCGACCCCATCGACGGCACCGCCAATTTCATGCGCGGTATTCCGCATTTCTGCATTTCGATAGCTTTCGTCGAGGACGGCCGCAGCGAGATCGGCGGCATTGCCAATCCGGCCATCGGCGAAACGTACTTTGCCCGTCGCGGGCACGGCGCGACGCGCAATGGCGCGCCGATCCATGTGTCGCCGACGCAAGCGTTCGACCGCGCCTTTGTCGAGTTCGGCTGGTCGCCCAGGATTCCCAATCGCGACTATCTGGACAAGGTGAGCCTTGTCTGGGCACTCGGCGCCAATGTGCGGCGCTCCGGCTCCGGAGCGCTTGGGCTGGCCTATGTGGCCGACGGCCGCTCGGATGCCTATGCCGAGCTGCACATCAATTCGTGGGACTGCCTGGCCGGATTGCTGCTGGTGGAGGAGGCCGGCGGCCGTGTGAACCGGTTCCTCGACGGCGACGGCATGGCGAAGGGCAATCCCGTGCTTGCGGCAGCACCCGGTGTCGCGGCGACATTGTCCCAGGTGATCGGAGTGCCGCTCGACGACGGGTAGATCGTTTCCAGTGAGAAGACAGGGAGGAATATCGATGAAGACATTTGACAGTAAGCAAGGCTTGCGCGCCGCCTGGCTTGGCCTTGGCGCGGCGCTGGCCATGTTCGGATTGGCGGGTGCCGCCCAGGCGGCCGACCGCAGCCTCACAATGTATTGCGCCGTCGACGAGGCCTGGTGCCGGGCGATGGCGACCACCTACCAGAAGGAGACGGGCGTCAGCGTCGACATGACCCGCATGAGCGCCGGCGAAATCTACGCCCGCCTCCGGGCCGAGAAGGACAATCCGCAAGCCGATATCTGGTGGGGCGGCACCGGCGACCCGCATCTGCAGGCGGCGGAAGAGGGCCTCACCCAGGAATACAAGTCGCCGCAACTGGCAAACTTGCGCGACTGGGCGCTGAAGCAGGCCGACAGGTCGAAGAACCGCACGGTCGGCATTTATCTCGGTGCGCTCGGCTATGGCTACAATGAGGAAGATCTGAAGCAGCGCGGGCTGACCGCGCCGGCGTGCTGGGCCGATCTGGTCAAGCCGGAATTCCAGGGCGAGATCGAGATGGCCGACCCGAATTCATCGGGCACGGCCTGGACCATGCTTGCCACCATCGTCCAGCTGATGGGCGAGGACAAGGCATTCGACTATCTCAAGCAGCTCAACAAGAACATCGCCGAATACACCAAGGCAGGGGCTGCGCCGGCGCTCGCCGTCGGCAAGGGCGAGACGCTGATCGGCATCTCCTTCCAGCACGACGTGATCAATGCCGCGAAACAGAACCCTGCCGTGAAGGTGGTGTCGCCTTGCGAAGGCACCGGCTTCGAGATCGGGTCGATGAGCATCGTGACGGGCGCCAAGCATGCCGAAGAGGCGCAGAAATTCTACGACTGGGCGCTGAGCCCGGACGCGCAGAAGCTCGCGGCGCCGAACGGCAGCTTCCAGATCCCGTCGAACACCGCCACGCCGGTGCCGCCCGAGGCGCCGGACCTCTCGAAGATCAAGCTGATCGACTACGACTTCGCCAAATACGGCTCGTCGGCCGAACGCAAGCGGCTGTTGAAGAAGTTCACCGACGAGGTCCGCAATGGCGGCTGAGCGCGTTCTTTCGCGCTCACTCTAGCATCTGATCGCCGGCTGCCCTTCGCGGCAGCTGGCGCACCGTCCTTTGGCAACAGAAAGACATTGAATGGCCGCGGCCGGTTCCATGGTCAGTTCCGCTCCTGGACGCAGCGCGCTCCCCTGGGTAATGGCCGCGTGGGCGAGCTTCGTGCTCTTGCCTTGGTACAAGGTCGAAGGCGGCTTCCTTTCGTTCGACTGGCTGGCACAGCCGGCGGATGCGACGCCGGCCATCATGCTGGCGCTCGGTGGCCGGCCCTGGCTGTTGCCGCTTATCCTGCCGCTTCTGCTGGCGAGCTGGCTGGTGGCGCGCAACAACCCCAAGAGCCTGGCGGTTGCAGGCGCGGCGGGCCTGCTGTGGCTGGCCATCGAAGGCTTTTCCATCATCCATTCGGGCTGGGGATTTGGCTTGCTTACCCGGATCGCCGGCACGCCGGGACCGATGCAGCCGGGGCTTGGCTGGGGCGCGGCGCTCTATGCCGTGGCGATGCTGATGTTCATCGCCGAGGCGCTCGCTGCGCGGGGATGGTGCAAGGGCGACCGTTTCGTCGTCGGCTCGCTCTCAATCGTGATTGCTTCGCTGATCCTGTTCGTCGCCTATCCGCTGCTGTCGATCCTCACCTCGGCCATCAAGGACAATGACGGCAATGTCGTGCCGGCGCTGTTCTTCGATAAGATCTTTAGCGCCAACATATGGAGCCTGCGCTGCCTCTATGGCGAGGGCTCCTGCGGCGTGGCGTGGAACACGGTGGCGATCGCAGTCCTCGTCGGCTTTTTCTGCACGGCGCTCGGCCTAGCGCTGGCGCTGATCGCGCTACGCACCAAGCTGCCGGCCAAATGGTTGCTGCGCGGCCTGTCCATCCTGCCGATCATCACGCCGCCCTTCGTCATCGGCCTGGCGCTGATCCTGCTGTTCGGCCGCGCCGGCATCGTCACCAACCTCATGTCGGTGCATCTCGGCATTCCGCGCAGCCGCTGGATCTATGGCATGGCCGGCATCACCATCGCGCAGGTGCTGGCCTTCACGCCGATCGCCTTCCTGGTTTTGGTCGGCGTGCTGCAAGGGGTCAGCCCGAGCATGGAGGAGGCGTCGCAGACCTTGCGCGCCAGCCGCTGGCGGACGTTTCGCACCGTCACCTGGCCGTTGATCCGGCCGGGCCTGGCCAGCGCCTTCCTGATCTCGTTCATCGAGAGCATGGCCGATTTCGCCAATCCGCTGGTGCTGGGAGGCAATTTCAACGTGCTGTCGACCGATATATTCTTCGCGGTGGTTGGCGCGGCGCACGACCAGGGCCGCGCGGCGGTGCTGGCGATCGTGCTGTTGATGTTCACGCTGGCAGCCTTCGTCATCCAGCGCCGCTGGATCGGCAGCCGCAGCTACGTCACCGTCGCAGGCAAGGGCGATGGCGGCGTACCGGCGACGCTGCCCAAGGCCTTGCGGATCGGCTGCTACGCCGCCGTCGTTCCGTGGCTGGTTCTGACCATCGTGGTCTACGGCATCATCCTGGGCGGCGGTTTCGTGCAATCGATCGGGCGCGACAACACGCCGACGCTCCAATATTTCCTCACCGCCTTTTCGATCGAGAAAGGCGTCAATGGCTGGTTTTTCAGCGGCTCGGCCTGGCCGTCGCTGCTGATGACCATCGGCCTTGCGCTGGTGGCGATGCCGTTCACCGCGGCGCTCGGCATCCTGACGGCCTATCTGCTCGACCGGCAGCGTTTCGCCGGGCGTACCATGTTCGAGTTCCTGGCCATGATGAGTTTCGCCATTCCCGGCACGGTGATCGGCGTCAGCTATATCCTTGCCTTCAACGTGCCGCCGGTGCAGTTGACCGGTACCGGGTTGATCATCGTCATCTCCTTCATCTTCCGTAACATGCCAGTGGCGATCCGTGCCGGGCTCGCCAATCTGGGCCAGATCGACAAGAGCCTGGACGAGGCATCGCTGACGCTTGGGGCGCGGTCTTTTGCTACCTTGCGGCGGGTGATCCTGCCGATCCTGAAGCCGGCGATCGTGACCGCGATGATCTACAGTTTCGTGCGCGCGGTGACGGCGGTCAGCGCCGTCATCTTCCTGGCGAGCGGCCGGTTCAACCTTGCCACGGTCTACATTGTCGGGCGCGCAGATGTCGGCGAATACGGCATCGCGATTGTCTATTCGGCGGTGATGATCGTCGTCATGATGGTCATCCTGATCGGCATCCAGCTGCTGGTCGGCGAACGCCGGCTCGGCCGGCGCCGGCCTGGTCCGGAAGCCGTTGTGGCAGCAATCTGATGGGGAGAAGCGGCGTGGATCAGACGGCGAAGACTGCTGCCCCGGTTGCGACGGACAGGCCAGCGGTGCGGTTCGAGGGCGTCACCAAGAAATATGGCGCGGTGACCGCCGTCGACAACGTCAGCTTCGACATCGCGCCGGCCAGCCTGGTGACGCTGCTCGGGCCCTCGGGTTGCGGCAAGACCACCACGCTCAGGCTGATCGCCGGGCTGGAACAGACCAGCACCGGGCGCATCCTGATCGACGACAAGGACGTCACCTTGCTGTCCGCCGCCGAGCGCGATGTCTCCATGGTGTTCCAGTCCTATGCGCTGTTTCCGCATATGAACGTGATGGAGAATGTTAGCTACGGCCTGCGGGCGATGGGGCTTGGCAAGGCGCAGGCAGCCGAGCGCGCCGCCGAAAAGCTGTCGCTTGTCGGCCTGTCCGGCTACGAGAAGCGCCAGCCGAGCGAATTGTCCGGCGGCCAGCAGCAGCGCGTCGCGGTGGCGCGCGCCATCGTACTGGAGCCGAAGGTGCTGCTGTTCGACGAGCCGCTGTCCAATCTCGACGCCAAGCTGCGCCGGCGGGTGCGCGACGAAATCCGCGGCCTGCAGCAAGATCTGGCGCTGACCATGGTCTATGTCACGCATGACCAGGAAGAGGCGCTCGCCGTCTCCGACCGCATCATCGTCATGAACGCCGCTCGCGTCGCCCAGGACGGCACGCCGCGCGACCTCTACAACGAGCCGACCAACCGTTTCATCGCCGACTTTATGGGCGACGCCAATCTGCTCGACGTCGAGGTGCTTTCCAGCAATGCGACCAGTGCAAGGGTCAAGGTCGGACCCTTGCTGCTCGACATGCCGGGTCGCGGTAACGCTCCGGGGCCGGCGATGCTCGCTGTGCGCCCGAATGCCGTGCGCATCTTGCCCGGCCAGCCAGCGGGCACCATGAAGGGCCGGGTGGTCAAGAGCTCGTATCTCGGCGACCACATGGAATACCGGATCGCGATCAGCAATCCGGCGGTCGAACTGTTCGCGACATCGCCTGATGTCACACCCGCCGTGGCGGAAGGGACGATGGTCGGGATCGATTTCGATCCGGCGAAGATCGTGCTGATCAAAGACGATTGAACGCGCCGGGAAAACCGTTGCACACTGTCTGGCGTTGCTTGGTGACGCGTCACAACAGGCGGCGACCAGGGATTAGCGTTCCAGTTTGCATTGGGTTTAGATCGTTCTGTTTGCATGCTCGCCTGTTGCGAGCCTGTGGATCACCAAGGGCGCATCGACCGAACTCAAACGAGCTTTTCCAGCGTGATCGGAAGGCTTCGAATGCGTTTGCCGGTCGCGTGGAAGACGGCATTACCGATCGCAGGTGCGACCCCTACGACACCGATCTCGCCGACGCCTTTGCCGCCAAGAGCGGTTGCCTGCATGTCCGGAATTCCAACCGAAATCACCTGGATGTCGGGCACATCGGCGTTAACCGGGACGGCGTAGTCGGCAAAATTCGCGTTGATGGTGCGCCCGTCTCGCTGGTCGGCGTAACCTTCTTCCAGGAGAGCCTGCCCGAGACCCATGACCATACCGCCGATCCACTGGCTTTCCGCAAGCTTCGGATTGAAGATCCTGCCGCTATCGAATGCCGAGACCATGCGCTTGACGCGGATCGTGCCAAAATCCTCATCGATCCGAACTTCCACGAAATGCGCACACCAGCTATGGGCCGAGACGCCTCCTTCCACAGCGCCCTTCAACTGTGCAAAACTGCGGTCAGCTCCGTTCTTCATCTCCTCGGTGGCGCCGGGAGCAAAGGTGTTACCCTCGATTTCCAGTTTGTCTTTGCCCACTGCCTTCAAGAGTTCCGCGATGCCGATACCGCCGTTCGGCCGTCGGGTCGGTTGCACCGAGCCGTTTTCGAACGTGAGGTCAGTCGCCTTCGAGGTTGCCAGCGGCGACTTCGGATCGGATGCGGCAAGCGCCAGCAAGGCGTCCCGTGCATTCCTGGCCGCCTTGTCCACCGCTCCCGTCAGGTTGTTGGCCTGCTGGGAACCGCCTGCGAGCGCCGATCTGGGGAGGAGGGTATCGCCCAGCCGCACCGCGACTGTCTCAACAGGAACGCCCAATGCGTCAGCCGCTGTCTGGGCGAGAATGGTATAGGTCCCCGTTCCCATGTCGGTGCCCGCGCTGAGGACTTCGATCTGTCCACTGGCATGGAGTACGATCTTGGCTTCGCTCGCGGTACGGATCATGGGGTATGACCCGGCGGCCATTCCATAACCGATCAACTCGCGGCCTTCGCGCATCGAGCGAGGGGCCGGGTTCCGGTTCCACCAGCCGAAGGCTTCCGCGCCCACGGCATAGGCTTCGCCTAACTGTCGAGTGCTCCACTTCATCCCATTGCTGGGATCCGTCTCCGCCCAGTTGGCAAGGCGCAGCGTGACCGGATCCATGCTGAGCGCGTACGCCAGCTCGTCGATCGCGCTTTCCACAGCATAGGCACTGGGGTTTTCGCCGGGGCCCCGTTTCCAGCCGGGCTGGACCGTATTGACCGGGACGACGTTGAGACGCGAAGAAAAGTTCGGCGTCGCATACATGATCTTCGTCACATTGTTGCAAGCCTCGATATGGACTTCGTCAATCGCCGTCTCGTTCCAGCTCTCATGGACGATCGAGCTTATCTTTCCGTCCTTCGAGGCTCCGATTGAGAGTGTCTGCCGTGTCGCCGGTCGGCCGCCAAGGCCGGTAAAGGTCTGCGGCCGCGTGAGAGAAACCTTGATCGGCCTGCCCAGTTTCCGCGAGGCCGCGCAAGCCAGCCCCACATGCGGATGTGCCCCGATCTTGGACCCGAACCCACCGCCGACATAAGGCGAGATCACCCGCACATTCTCGATGCCGATGCCGAGCCATTCCGACACGACGCTCCGTGCCCCGCCAACCCACTGGCTGGGCTCCCAGACGGTGATTTTCCCGTTCTCCCAGGAAGCGATGCACGCATGCGGCTCCATCGGCACATTGTATTCGCGTGACGTCGTGTAAGTTACGTCTACCTTGACCTCGGCATTGGCCAACGCTGTCGCCGCATCGCCCCACGCGGCACCCATCTCATCGATGGGCTGCACTTTTGCCTTGGGATCGTTGATGTCGAGAATAGGGTCGCCGTCCTCATATTCGATCTTGAGAAGACTTGCCGCTTCCGTTGCCTGCTCAAAGGTTTCTGCGACCACGAGCGCGATATGCATGCCGTTGAAACGGACCACATCGTCTTGAATTGGGGTAAATTCCTCGGTCGCTCCGCCGCCCTTGCTGTAGACGGTCGGCTTGTTGAGCTTCAGGGAATTCTGCGCGGTGTAGACATCCAGGACACCCGGTAGAGCCTTGGCGGCCGACGTATCGATACTGACGATACGCCCTGCCGGCCGCGTCGATTGGACGGTAACGCCATAGGCCAGGTTCTCCAGCTTCTGCTCGATCGCATAGCGAGCCTGCCCGGCTACTTTCAACGGGCCTTCGGCGCGGGAAAGCCTGGCACCGAGAGCTGGCGCCTTGGCGGGGACGGTCTCAGCCGCAACGGCTTTTGACGAGAGATCGACAGCGGCGCGAGCGACAGCGGCTACGCCGGCGCCGAGCTTCAAGACGGTGCGGCGGTTGAGTTCGAACGCGTTACCATGTGTCATGCGATACCTCCTACCGTCATCAGGGCGCGGGCCACGACCTTCGGTGCCAGTTCAATCTTGAATGCGTTGTGTCCGCTCGACTTCGCGCCGTCGCCGGCGGCTGACGAGGCGCTTCGAAGCGTCGCCTCGTCGAGCGTCTTTCCCTTGAGCAAATTTTCGACGGCGCGCAGGCGCCAGGGTTTGGTGGCGAGGCCGCCGACCGCAATGCGTACTTCGCGAATTGTCTTGCCATCGGCTTCCAATTCGATTCCGACAGCGGCGCTGGCCGCGGCGAACTCGTACGACGCGCGATCCCGGACCTTGAGATAATGCGAGCGTTCCAGGGCTGCCGAACGCGGGATCTCGATCCCGACGATCATCTCTCCGGGCGACAGATTATGCTCAAGGTGTGCGGTATCGCCAGGGAGCAGGAAGAATTCGTCGGCGGGAATTTTGCGTTCGGAAGCTCCCCGGATGATGACCGTGGCGTCGAATGCCACCAGGGAAACCGCAAAATCTCCGGGGTAGATTGCTATGCACGCGTCACTCGTGCCGAGCACCGCGTGGTTGCGGTTGACGCCGCCAAGGGCAGCGCATCCGGAACCTGGATTGCGCTTGTTGCAGTTCGAATAAGCGCCCGGGTCGCGGAAGTAAGTGCAACGGGTTCGCTGCATCAAGTTTCCACCGATGGACGCCATGTTGCGCAGCTGTGCCGAGGCAGCGCGCCACAGGCTTTCGGAAAGCACCGGCGCAGCCTGCTTGATATCGGCGTGGTCGGCGACCTTGCTCATCTTGGCGAGCGCACCGATGCGAATGGCATCCGCCGATACCTCGATCGTGTCCAGGCCGGGAAGGCGCGTGATGTCGACCACCCGCGCAGGACGCTCGACATTCAGCTTCATGAGGTCAAGAAGCGTGGTCCCACCGGCGAGAAATCTTGTCTCTGGCTTGGTAGCCTCGGCAAGCGCCCTCGCGGCATCTTTGGCGCGGAGATACTCGAAAGGTCTCATAGTGCTGCCTCCTTCTTCAGGCGGCTGGCGGCATCGCGCACCGCGGCGACGATATGGGGGTAAGCGCCGCACCGGCAGATGTTGCCGCTCATGTATTCGCGGATGTCCTCGTCCGTATCGGCGTGGCCCTCACGAATGCATGCAACGGCCGACATGATCTGACCGGGGGTGCAATAGCCGCACTGGAATGCATCGTGCTCGATGAACGCGGTCTGGACTGCGTGCATCACGCCGTCGGCAGCCTGGAGGCCCTCGATCGTCGTGACCTGACGGCCTTCGACCTGGGCCGCCAGCGTCAGGCAGCTCAATACCCGCTCGCCGTGACGTGGACGGTACAGGCGCCGCACTGCCCATGATCACAGCCTTTTTTCGTGCCGGGCAGGTTGGCATGCTCGCGTAGTGCGTCCAGCAGAGTCACGCGTACATCAAGATTAAACTGGTGGCGCCGGCTGTTGATGTCCAAGGCTAGCTGTCGGGGCTCTGGCATGTCGTCTCCTCGGTGGCGGGCGGGATTGGGACTTCTCGCGAAATCGATCGGACCGACGAAGCCTACGGCATCGGTCGGAAAGGGACGTCTATTCAAAGGCCTGTCATTGGCCGGTTGCCTAAGGGTCAACCCTCAGGAGAGCACGGACGCGACATCCGAATTAGCCCTCAAAATTCGCATGAGCCTATCGACGGCGCTCATAAATAGACCTGCGACGACGGCAGTGCTGAATGCGACGTTCAGCTGTCGAAGGCCAGCGACCCGGATAGCTCCTCATGGGCATCGACCTGCTGCTGCAGCAGAGCGAGTTTCTGCCTGACCATTGCAAGAGCATCGGCGCCGGCGATGAACCGACGGGGCAACTCCGGCTTGTCGACCAGAGTGATCAACGCCTGCGCGAGTTTCGCGGGGTCGCCGACTTGCTGGCCGTTCGCGGCTTTCCAACCCGTTATCTGCTGGGCGCGACGTTCGCTGTAATCGCTGACGAATGACGGAGCATATTGTGTGGATTCGTCCGTCAGCAGCTCCGTGCGGAAAAACCCGGGGTTCACGATCATCGTTTCAATGCCGAACGGCGCCACCTCGGCTTGCAGTGACTCGATCCAGCCATCAACGCCGAACTTTGCCGCGGCGTATGCAGAACAGAACTCAAAGCCGACCAGGCCGGCCGTCGATGAGATGGCAATGACCTTGCCAGAACCCTGCGCGCGCATGACCGGCAGGACTGCGCGCGTGACATTCATGGCGCCGGTCAGGGTGGACGCGAGCTGAAGTTCGATATGGGCCGGAGTCAGGTCCTCGAAATAGCCGGCATAGAAGCCCGCGGCATTGTTGACGAGCACGTCCAGGCGACCAAAGCGGTCGAGGGTTGCCTTCACCGCAGCATCGGCGTCGGCCGGCTTGGTCACGTCCAACGTCGCGACCAAAAGATTGTCCCGTTGGCCGATCGCCTCGGCGACCCGATCTGGGTTACGACCGGTCGCAACGACCTTATCGCCGATGGCCAGGACCGCTTTGGCAAAGTCGAGGCCCATACCTCGCCCTGCGCCGGTGATCATCCATACTCTACTCATAGTCGTATCCTTCCTGGTCGGTATCTTTCAGTTTATGCCGCGTTGGCTTGGCACGTCCGTCTCAGCGTTTCGTTGTCTGCCAAGTGAAATAGGGAATAGGACTCGATACGATTAGCCTCTATAATCTGCATGAAGTTAGAAATGGGATTGATAAATGAGGCGCGGAGATTTCAGCGAGTTGGCAGTCTTCATCGCCGTAGCAGAGGCGGGCAGCTTCACGCGCGCCGCAGCAAAGCTTGGTCTATCGCAGTCGGCGCTCAGCTACGCTGTCAGAACGCTGGAACAGCGCATGGGAGTCCGGCTGATCTCACGCACCACCCGCAGCCTGTCCGTGACGGTAGCTGGAGAGCGCTTGCTGCGAAGCCTGCGACCGGCCTTCGATCACATCGAAAGCGAGATCGCCGCCGTCGCCGCCCTGCGCGACAAGCCCACTGGCCTCATTCGCCTGACGACATTCCGGTATGCTGCCAAATCAGTACTGTGGCCCGTCATCGCCAGACTCCTTCTGAAGTATCCGGATATCGAAGTAGAATTGAGCCTGGACGAAGGTCTGGTTGACATCGTTGCAAACAAATTCGACGCCGGTATCCGGATCGGCGAGCAGGTCCAGAAGGACATGGTGGCAGTAAGGATCGGCCCGGACCTGCGTATGGCGGTAGTTGGATCACCGTCGTATTTTGCAACCCGAACGGTTCCAAAGACACCGCGCGAACTTGGGGAACACAAAGGCATCAGCTACCGTCAGAAGACCGGCGGCGGGCTCTTTGCCTGGGAGTTCGAAAAACGCGGTGAGGAACTTGAAGTCAGGATGAATGGCCCACTCATTATCAATGACGGGGAAATGCTGGAGGCTGCGGCCCTCGACGGGCTCGGACTAGCATACACATTTGAAAGCCAGGTCGCTCCGTTCGTCGCAGACGGACGCCTGATCCGGGTGCTGGAAGACTGGTGCCAACCCTTCCCGGGCTATCACCTCTATTATCCCAGCCGACGCCAGCACACTGCAGCGTTCGCTCTTCTTGTGGAGGCACTCCGTCTCAAGGCGTGACGGAAGGGCGAAAACACGCCGCTCTAACTTGGCAAAGTGAGTTATCCCTCCCTCATCAGCACAATTTTCGGGCCTCCAATCGATTCCTCCGTCGCAACTTATCCCTTACGACTGCGTCGCGGTGGCCGTCCGATTCCGAGCCTTGAAGCTGCCAGTCGCTTCCGGCCCCTAATGCGGTCATTCCCTGATGCAGGTTGAGATGGCCTCGTGCTGGCAGTGGCTGACAACTTTTAGGCAAAGCGGATCCTTCTTGTAATGCGGCCCGCCATGATGAGGATGTCGGGCTCTTTGCTGCTTCTGCTCTATCTCTAAATTAGGATGCCTTCTCACCCTCAGATGTCTGGATCAGCCTGCGCGCGGCATCTGCTCCTGCCGCAAGGAAGCGATCCGACAATTCGGTCCCTGCCACCGCGCGGGCCAGTTGAAGCGCGCCGATGAGGGTCGCAAAGACGCCCATGGCAACGCCTTCCGGATCCCTGGCCTGCGGAAGCGCTGCAGACAACTGGCGCACCAAAACCAGCAAGCGTTCGGTGTAGACTTGGCGCGTTTCGAGCGGCTGACGCGCGAGTTCCGGGAGCAGCGCGGCGTTGGCGCAGCCCGTTCCCGGATTGTCCCGGTGCCCGGCTGACAGATACGCCGCTATCCCCATCTCCGGACCACCGGCGGCCAATACCTCTTGCAGTTGCTGCACCTGGCTCTCTAGCGCCGCTACCAGGCTTTCACGCACAAGCTCCGCCTTGGATTGGAAATGCGGATAGAAGGCTCCGTTCGTCAGTCCGGCGTCGCCCATGATGGCTGCCAGTCCGGACGCGGCGATGCCGTCACCGCGAAAACGCTGGGCTGCGACCTCGACGATGCGATCGCGGGAGGCGTCCTTTCGGCCCTTTTCGTAGCGCATGGCGCTCTTCCTTTCTGCTATTGCATTATGGGTGTAATGTGATATTACGATCATAATTCAATCAACGGCAAAAAGCTAGCCCTCATGTCTGTGGAGTATCAAATGAGTACCCTTTCAGAAAGAACCGCAGTCGTGACCGGAGCCTCTTCGGGCATCGGCCGCGCCAGTGCCGAGGCCTTGGCGCGGGTGGGGTATACCGTCTTCGGGACAAGCCGCAGCAAGGCCGGCAACGGCCCGGCTAAGGTGTCCATGCTGACCTGCGACGTGACCGACGGGGAGTCCGTCAGCGCCCTCGTTGCAACCGTGCTGGCCCAGACCGGTCGTATCGATCTGCTAGTGAACAATGCCGGTGTCGGCCTGCTTGGCGGCGCCGAGGAATCTTCGGTCGCACAGGTGCAGGCTCTGTTCGACGTCAATCTGTTCGGCGTCATGCGCATGACCAATGCGGTGTTGCCGTCGATGCGGCGCCGCGGCCAAGGGCGCATCGTCAACATCGGCTCGATTCTGGGATTGGTGCCCGCGCCATACTCAGCGCACTACTCGGCGGTCAAGCACGCGCTGGAGGGCTATTCGGAATCGCTCGATCATGAGGTTCGCGCCTTCAACATTCGCGTCTCGGTCATCGAGCCGGCATTCGTGCGCACCGTCTTCGACCAGAACGGCATCGAGCCGGATTCCCTGTTGAAGGAGTACGATCAAGCGCGCGCCGGGCTCAAGGCGCTGCTTGCCGATGTGATGCCCAAAGCCGATCGGGCGGAAGTGGTGGCGGATGTGGTCGTCAAGGCAGCGACCGACGCCCGTCCGCGACGGCGCTATACCGCAGGGAAGGCAGCGCGCCAGGTCAGCCTGCTGCGCCGCTTCGCCCCCGCGGGGATGTTCGACAAGACCTTGCGCAAGCAGTTCCGCCTGCCGGTCTGAACAACGGTGGGACGGAGAATTTCACGCACAGACAGCAGGCCAACAGACACTCTCAGAAAGTCACTGCCATGAAGGCATTCGTTGTCGACAAATATAACAAGAAAGGCATTTTGCGGCTGGCCGAGATGCCGGAGCCGGAGCTGCTGGACAATGACGTCCTGGTCGAGGTCCATGCCGCCGGGGTGAACCTGCTGGATTCCAAAATCAGGACCGGCGAATTCAAACTCGTCCTTCCCTATCGCCGGCCCTTCATCCTCGGTCACGACGTTGCCGGGAGGGTTGTCAGGGTGGGCTCGAAAGTCCGCAAATTCAAACCCAGCGACGCCGTCTATGCGCGGCCGCGCGACGGCCGGATCGGGACATTCGCCGAATTCATCGCAATCGATGAAGCCGACGTGGCGCTGAAGCCGGCGAACCTCAGCATGGAAGAGGCGGCCTCGATCCCGCTGGTCGGTCTGACCGCCTGGCAGGCTCTCATCGAGAGGGCGGGTCTGAAGACAGGCCAGAAGATCTTCATCCAGGCTGGCTCCGGCGGCGTGGGGACATTCGCCATCCAGTTGGCAAAGCACCTCGGCGCGATCGTTGCGACAACAGCGGGCGCGGCAAGCAACGATCTGGTCAGGGATCTCGGCGCCGATGTCGTCGTCGACTACAGGAAGGACGACTTCGAGAAAATCCTGTCGGGCTACGACGTCGTCCTGAACAGCCAGGACGCCAAGACGCTTGAGAAATCCCTGACTGTGCTGAAACCGGGTGGGAAGCTCATCTCGATTTCCGGTCCTCCGGATCCCGAATTTGCCAGGAAACAGGGACTGAACGTGGTGCTAAGGCTGCTGCTGCGGCTGCTGAGCCGTGGTATCAGGACCAAAGCCAAGCGCCGGGGCGTGGGATTTTCGTTCCTGTTCATGTCGGCGCAAGGTGAGCAACTGAGCAAAATCACGTCCCTCATCGAAGATGGGGCGATTCGCCCGGTCGTCGACAGGGTCTTTCCTTTTGAAGCGACCAATGAGGCGCTGGCTTACGTCGAAACAGGACGCGCCAAGGGCAAGGTCGTCGTCAAGGTCAGATAGCGCGCCCAGTTGCTTTGGGGCATTTGAGAGACACCAAAGCAAGGCAGCGCAAGGCCGACAAATTCCGAAAACGGTTCGGCATCCGATCGCCCAAACCTCAGTTGTTGCGGATTGCAACGAAGCTTGCCGCTGCCTTCAGCAAGGCTGCCTGTCCGCCGTAAGGCTCGAGCAATTCATGGGCCTGCTTGACCAGCCCATGGAGCTGGCTGCGCGCCCAGTTCGCGCCATGCAGCGCCACCAGCGTCGCCTTGCCGGCGGCTGCGTCCTTGCCGGTCGCCTTGCCCATCTGGCTGGCATCGGCGGTCAGGTCGAGCAGGTCGTCGGCAAGCTGGAAGGCAAGCCCGACCGCCGAGCCGAATTCGGCCAGCCGGTCGCGGTCCTGCGGTGCGGCGCCGGCAATGATCGCGCCGGCTTCGCAGGCGAAGCGGATCAGCGCGCCGGTTTTCATCGCCTGCAGCCGGATAATGCCGGCTTCGTCCGGCCTGTTGCGCTCGGCTTCGAGGTCGAGCGTCTGCCCGCCAACCATGCCCCCGGTGCCAGCCGCGCGCGCCAGCGCCAGCACCAGCGCCGCCCTGCGCTCCGCCGGCAGCGCCGTCGCCTCATCGGCGAGGACATCGAAGGCAAGCGTCAGAAGCGCATCGCCGGCAAGTATGGCGGTAGCTTCATCGAAGGCCTTGTGCACGGTCGGCTGGCCGCGGCGCAGATCGTCGTCGTCCATGGCAGGCAGATCGTCATGGATCAGCGAATAGCAATGCACGCATTCGAGCGCCGCCGCCACGCGCATCGCCGCCTCGCCATCGGCGCCAAAAAGGGCGGCACTTTCCATGACCAGGAAGGGGCGCAGCCGCTTGCCGCCGTTCAGCACGCCATGGCGCATGGCCGCCATCAGACGCTCCGGTCGGGCGATCTCGCCGGCAAGCGTGCGGCCGTCGAGCAGCAGCCTGAGCCCGGCCTCGATCGCCGCCGCCCGCCCCAGAAGTGCGGCCTCAAAGGCCAATTGCTCGTCTTTCGTCATGGCCGGGAGCGGTAGCCGACACTCAGACGTTGCGCAAGAAGCCTCGCGCCATTATGCCGGAGGCGGGAGAGTGGCGCGGGTGGGGGCGGCTTGACGGAACCGATCGTCGATCATGAAACCGAAGGGTTTGAGATGGCGCGACCAAGGCGCGTGAACCGCGCCGGTCTGAAGCGCCTGGCACGGCGCGGCCTGGTCGTCGCCGTCGTGCTGGCGGCGATACCCATTGTGCTGACCTTCCTCTATCTGCCGTCCTTCGTGCATCCGATATCGACCTTGATGGTCAAAGACCTCGCGACCTTCTCCGGTTACGACCGGCGCTGGGTGTCGATCGACGATGTGTCCCCGGTGCTGGCCAATTCGGTGATCATGTCGGAGGACGGGCAATTCTGCTTCCATCGCGGCATCGATCTCGGCGAATTGCGCGGCGTCGTCGACGATGCGCTGGCCGGCGAGGCGACGCGCGGCGCCTCGACCATCACCATGCAGACGGTGAAGAACCTTTTCCTGTGGTCGCGGCCGCTGGGCTCGGTGCGCAAGGTGGTCGAACTGCCGCTGGCCGTCTATTTCGACGCGGTGATGTCGAAACGGCGGATCATGGAGATCTACCTCAACATCGCCGAATGGGGGCCGGGCATTTACGGCATCGAGGCGGCGGCGCAGCACCATTTCGGCGTTTCGGCCAAACAGCTGTCGCGGCGGCAGGCGGCATTGCTGGCCGTCTCGCTGCCCAATCCGATCGCCCGCAATCCGGCCAAGCCCGGTCCGGGTCTGCGGCGGCTGGCGTCGCTGATCGAACGCCGCGCCGGCCGTTCGGGCGCGTATGTCGGTTGTCTTGATTAGGTAGAACCGCTGCCAGTTCAAAAAAAATCGCCACGGTGCTGGCCAAAACGGCGCAGGGCGTGTATAGGCACCCGACTTTCTCAGATTATGGCCCTGACGCGGCCCTTTCACGAGGGCTATCGGGGCATTTTGACCATGTAGTGGAGCATATCCATGGCCGTTCCGAAACGAAAAACCTCTCCGTCCAAGCGCGGCATGCGCCGCTCGGCCGACGCTCTCAAGGCCCCGACCTATGTCGAGGACAAGAATTCCGGCGAAATGCGCCGCCCGCACCATATCGACCTGAAGACCGGCATGTATCGCGGTCGCCAGGTGCTGACGCCCAAGGAAAGCTGAGACCAGCTTTCGAAGGGTTTGAATGCCAAAAGAACCGGCCATTGGCCGGTTTTTTTTGCGTTTGGTGCGCCGCGCCGCCAACTATGCCAAAGACCGGGCGTCCGTGGCGATACAAGCTGCGGCGGCGGTGCTGTATTGAGTCCGCATGCCTTGTCGCGGCGCTTCCGCGCGATGATCGACCGGCTTCAGAGGGACCGCATGACCAAGCTCACCACAGCACCCCGCGATGTCTTCCAGACCTTCATGAACTTCCCGCTGGTCGAGGACCTCGATGCGCTGAAGGCGGATGTCGCCATCATCGGCATGCCTTACGGCAGTCCCTACACGATCGACGAGCTGGTCAACGACCAGACCAACGCGCCGACCGCGGTGCGGCGCGCCTCGCAGCGCATCAGCCTCGGGCTCGACCGCTATGATTTCGACATTGGCGGAACCCTGTTCGACGGGCAGGACGTCAAGGTGGTCGATGTCGGCGATGTTCCCGGCGATGCCGCCGGCGGCCACTACAGGTTGGCCGAAACGGCGATCCGCAAGATCCGCGTCGCCGGCGCCTTGCCGATCACCATTGGCGGCGATCACGGCATTCCAATCCCGATCCTGCGGGCGCTTGACGACGAAGGGCCGATCACCCTGGTTCAGATCGATGCCCATCTCGACTGGCGCGACAATGTCAACGGGGTCAGGGAAGGCTATTCCAGCCCCATCCGCCGCGCTTCGGAGATGGCGCATATAGCCGGGATTTTCCAGCTCGGCATCCGCGGCCAGGGCAGCGCCCGGCTCGAGGAGGTCGAGGCGGCCCGCGCCTACGGCTCCAACATCGTCACCGCCAATGAATGGCAGGATATCGGTACGGCGGCGCTGCTCAAGCGCATCCCGGACCGTGGCCGCTATTACCTGACCATCGATGCCGACGGTCTCGATCCCGCTGTCATGCCGGCGGTCGAAGGGCCGGCGCCTGGCGGCATCAGCTACCGGCAGACGATCGAACTGATCAAGGGCCTGTTCGCCAAGGGACGTGTCGTCGGCATCGACATCGTCGAGATCGCGCCGGCGCGCGACGTCAACGAGATCACCTCGATGACCGCCGGCCTTTTCATCCTCAACGCTATCGGCGCCGCCGTGCGGACAGGCCAGTTCAAGCGCTGAATCCCGGCGTGTCGGTGGTCAGCCGGGGCAACTGTGGCTGACAGGGTTGTTTCGCGCGGTCTTTTTCCGTGTTTGCGGGCGCTAGCGAAAAATCTTGACGGCGTGCCTGCGGGGCATTCTACAGAAGGTGCCCCCATTGTTTAGGCAATTCCTTGGGAAACCGCTTTCCTGGAATTGCTAGAGGAGACGCCTGATGTTCGGTGCCATCCCGCTGCTGATCGTGCCCTTCGTGGCCTACAATCTCGGACTCCTCGGAATATTCGGCAGCGGCGACGATCCGTGGGCGACCGAGATCTTCTCGTTCAGCATGATGTCGGGCGGAGTGTTTTCGATGACGCTCGGCGACTTGATGGTCGTGATCGGGCTGATCTTCCTGTTCCTCGAAATGGTGAAGTCGGTGCGCACCACGAACGCTTCGATCATGGACCATCTGTTGTCGACGCTGGTCTTCGTGGCGTTCCTGGTCGAGTTCCTGCTGGTGAAGGGCGCGGCGCACTCCGTCTTCTTCACGCTGATGGTGATCGCCCTGTTCGATGTGCTGGCCGGGTTTTCGGTGTCGATGCGGTCGGCGAGTAGAGACATAAATTTGAACTAGCCGCCTTCGTTGGATGGTCGCATCCGTTCGCGATTGGCGTGGCTGCTCTTTCTGGTCGTCATCCCAGGGTCTTCGCGACGGAGTTTCGCTCCTGCTTCGCCCTGGGATGACGAAGCTCCCCCTCAGCCCGGATCGGCGGTGAAGCCCGCCGCTTCGATGCCGGCGATGGCGGCGGCCTCGTCATTGTCCGACGTATCGCCCGAAATTCCGACGGCGCCGATGACGGCGCCTGCCTTGTCGCGGATCAACACGCCGCCGACGACCGGCAATACGCGTCCACCCGAAACGTCCGAAATGCCGGCGACGAGATGCGGCCGCTCCTTGGCGAAAGCCTCGACACGGCGCGAGCCCATGCCGATGGCCAGCGCCCCATAGGCCTTGCCGGCCGACATTTGCGGGCGCAGGAACGAGGCGCCGTCCTGACGCTGGAAGGCGACGAGATGCGCGCCGGCATCCAGCACGGAAACGCCGAGCGGCTTGAGCTTCAGCTCGGCGCCCTTGGCGAAGGCGGCGTCGATGATGTGCTTGGCTTTTTCGAGGGTCAGTGCGGTCATGGCTGTCTCCTGATCAAAACGCGTCAATCATCGCCTGACATGCGGGATGCGAAATCCCGGTTGCGGTTGAAATTGCTTCGCGTGGGAAAGCGGAAATGGCGGGCATTGCTGATCGTGGCACATGGCCGATACGATCCGCCGGCATCCAGATCGGGCGTCGATGAAGAAGGCCGCGCTATTTTTTCTTGGCTCGGGGCGCTTTCTTGACCGGAACGGCAGGGGCGTTGGCGAGGTCTTCCGCTTCCTTGGCAAGGCGCAATGCCCGGAGCTTGTTGGTCTTGGCCTGGCGGGCGTCGGCCTCGGCGACATACTCCGCCATCGCCTTTTGCCGCACCGTGGCTGCCTCTTCCTGCTTCTTGAAACGCATATCTGCCCTGGCGCGGGCAGTATCCTTAGAGTTCTCGACCAAGAGCGTTATCCAATCCCGTAAATTATGTTTTTCAGCCCCTTGATAGCAGAGCCGGCCTGATAATGGGGAAATAAGTTGGTCAAGCGGCCGGGGCCTCGATGCCGCTCGACGCCTTGCGGGCTACCACCGCCTCATATCCGGCCTGCAATGTAGCGCGGACGGAAGGCTGCGCGGGTGTGGCGACAGGCGTGCCCAGATGGTCGTGGCGCAACTCGTCCATGAACTGCTCCCACATTGGCGGCCCGCCTTTCTCCAGCAGCTCGGCGCGGATCGAAAGCTCCTCGCTCACCGGCAGCCAGACGCGGCCCCAAGCGCCGAGATGCGCCATGATCGGCACCAGCGTGATGGCCATCTCGGTCAGGCTGTAGATCGCCTTCTGCTTGTGCGAGGGGTCGTCGGCCTTGGTCAGCATGCCGAGTTCCATCAGCCGCTTCATCCGGTCGGCCAGGATATTGGAAGCGATGCCCTCGATCGAGCCGTTGAGCAGTTCGCGAAAGTGGCGTTTGCCGCCAAAAATCATGTCGCGCAGGATGATCAGGCTCCAGCGATCGCCGAACACTTCCAGCGACAGATTGATAGGGCATCCCGAGCGGTGTTCGGTTTTCATCCGACTCTCCTCAAAAAACCGGTTGCATTATCGTATCAGTTTTATTATCGTGCAACCGATTGCAAAATGCAACCAGTTTGATTGGCCTTTGATTGGCCGATAGGAGGAGAGTCCCATGACAAGGGCCGCAGCACCCGAAATCGTCTCCCAGACGTTTGGCGATCCCGGAGATCCAGCCATTCTGCTGATCATGGGCGCCATGGCCTCGATGCTCTGGTGGCCGGAGGCGCTCTGCAAAAAGCTCGCCGGCGAAGGCCACTTCGTGATCCGCTACGACAATCGTGACACCGGCCTGTCGACCAAATATACGCCGGGCGAGCCGCCGTATACGTTCGACGACATGGCGGACGATGCGGTGCGCGTCCTCGACAGTTGCGGCATCGGCAAGGCGCATGTGATCGGGATGTCGATGGGCGGCATGATCGCGCAACGACTGGTGTTGAAACATCCCTTGCGTGTCATCTCGCTGACCGTAATCAGCAGTTCGCCGGTGGGGATCGACACATCGCAGCTGCCGGGAACGACCGAAGCCTATATGGAGCACTCGGCCGATGGCGCCAGAGTCGACTGGTCGAACCGCGACCAGGTGGTCGGCTTCGTCGTCAAGGATGCGCGTGCGATCGCCAGCACCGCGCATCCCTTCGACGAGAAGGCGATGCGGGCGTTCGTCGAACGGGACTACGACCGATCCGGCGGCTTCCTGAGCGCGACTAACCATTTCATGCTGAAGAGCTGCGAGGATCTGAAAGGACGCCTGCGCGAGATCAAGGTTCCGCTGCTCGTCATTCACGGGACATCGGATCCGATCTTTCCGGTCGAGCATGGCGCAGCCCTTGCCGACGCTGTTGCCGGCGGGCGGCTTGTCCGCGTCGAAGGCGGTGGCCACGAACTGCATCCCGACGACTGGGGCACGATCGTTGCCGCCATCGTCACGCATACCAAACCCTGAAGGCAGTCTGGAACCTTGACACATTCGCCTCACGGAAATAGTTAAGTAATTGCTTCAGTGTCGGCGCAGGCTGGCACCGCTCCAGCATCGGCGAACCACAAACAGACGAGCAAAAAATGTCCCTGACCTTCCATTTCCATCCGCTGGCATCGTTCTGCTGGAAACCGCTGATTGCGTTCTACGAGAACGACACGCCCTTCACGCCGGTTATCGTCGACCTCGGCGACGAGCAGTCGCGGGCAGCATTCCTGAAGGTGTCGCCGACCGGCAAGATGCCGGCGCTGCGTGACGATGCACGCAATCGCACGGTGCTGGAATCGACCATCGTCATCGAATATCTGGCCGCGCATTATCCCGGGCCGGTCGAGCTCATCCCGGCCGAGGCCGACCTTGCTCTCCAGGTCCGCCAGGCCGACCGTTTCTACGATTTCTACGTGCAGGCTCCGATGCAGAAGATCGTCGGCGACAGGTTGCGCCCGCAGGACAAGACCGATCCGTTCGGGGTCGAGGAAGCGCGCGCGCAACTGCGCAACGCCTATGCGATCATCGAGGAGGAGATGCGTTCGAAAATCTGGGCGGCCGGCCCCACCTTCACCATGGCCGACTGCGCGGCCTCGCCGGCGCTGTTCTACGCCAACAAGGTCGAGCCGTTCGGCGACAGCTATCCGGCCGTGAAACACTACCACGACCGCCTGCTCAAGCGGCCGTCCTTCGCCCGGGTGGTCGAGGAGGCGCAGCCCTACTTCAAGTTCTTTCCCTACAATAACGGCTGATCGCGATGCTGCACGATCCCGCCCAGCTCGACCTGATGTTCCAGGCGCTCGCAGACCCGGCCAGGCGCAGCATGGTCGAACGGCTGTCGCGTGGGCCGGCCTCGGTCAGCCAGTTGGCCGAACCGCTGGCGATGTCGCTGTCGGCCGTCGTCCAGCATCTCAACGTGCTCGAAGCAAGCGGGCTGGTGCGCTCGGAAAAGCTCGGCCGCGTGCGCACCTGCCAGATCGCGCCGCAGGCGCTGCGCAGCGCAGAACACTGGATCAACGAACGGCGGCTGACATGGGAGCGTCGGCTCGACCGGCTCGGCGATTTTCTCGCCGGGACCGAATGACCTGAAGCAGAGGAGAAATGACCATGCCCGGCAAAAGCAGAGCGGAGTTGATCCGCGGCTATTTTTCCGCCTACCAGGCGAATAACAAGGCTGCCGTCGCGGCGGTGCTCGCCGACGATTTCACCTTCACCAGCCCCTATGACGACGCCATCGACCGTGCGACCTATTTCGAGCGCTGCTGGCCGGACAGCCCGGCCTTCAGCTCGATCGTCATCGAGCGGATATGCGAGGACGAGGACGCCGCCTTTGTCCTCTATCGCTGCGAGACGGCGGACGGAAAGACCTTCCGCAACACCGAACTGCATCTGTTCCATGACGACAGGTTGCGCGCCGTCGAAGTCTATTTCGGCGCGTCCTATCGCGACGGCGTCTTCGTCGCGCAGAAACCATCAAGCTGACCAAGAGGACCCGACCATGGCCGAACGATCCGTCGTCCACTCCACCTTCGTCCTCGAGCGCCTCTATCCAGTTGCACCGGCGAAAGTCTATTTCGCGCTCAGCGATCCGGCCGCCAAGCGGCGCTGGTTCGCCGACCCCGACAACCCGATGACCCACAGGCACGAAATGGATTTTCGCGTCGGCGGCCAGGAGGTCAATGCCGGCGGGCCGAAGGACGGGCCGATCCACACCTATACCGCCACCTATCAGGACATCGTGCCCAACCAGCGCATCGTCTACAGCTACGACATGCTGTTCGGTGATGTCAGAATCTCGGTCTCGCTGGCGACAATTGAGCTTCGCCCGGAAGGCACGGGCACGCGTCTGGTGCTCACCGAGCAGGGCGCGTTTCTCGATGGGCACGACACACCGTCATCGCGCGAGCATGGTACCGGATTCCTGCTCGATGCGCTGGGCAAGGCGCTGGCAACGGACACTTGAAAGCCAGGGAGGCGAGCTGGAATCGCGGCCTATGCTTCCCAGAACTGATCAAGCCAAATATTGAGCTTGAGGAAGCCGCCACTGCTGACTGTATAGACCCGCCTCGTGCCCTCGGCCTTGGCCTGAACCAGACCGGCGTCCAGCAACACTTTCAAATGCTGGGACACGGCCGGGCGGGAGACTGGCAGGCCCGAAGCCAGTTCGTTGACGGTTTTCGGGCCACGCCGGAGCTCTTCCAGAAGATAGCGCCGGTTGGGGTCGGCAATCGCCATGAAGGCGTCAGAAAAGATCATGCCTATACTTGTGGGGCAAAGCTTTTCAAATCTCAACCGTCGGCTTCCGCTTTTCTGAGCCGCAGTGCTTCAGGGGTGACCGAGCGATCGGCCGGCTGGGTCTTGAAGGCGTCGCGGTCTTCGATAGGCACCGGCGCGCGGCGGCTGATGCGCAGCAGCGTGTAGGCGGCGAGGCTGAGATGCGCCAGCGCGGTGGCCAGGAACAGGCCTTCGGGGCGGAGCCAGCCCATCAGGGCGGCAGCCAGCAAGGGCCCGATCATGGTTCCGAAGCCATACAGAAGCAGCAGGCCGCCCGAGACCTTGACGAAATCCTCCGATCGGGCGTGGTCGTTGGCATGCGCCACGGCGATCGAATAGAGCGTGTAGGCAAAGGCGCCGTAGGCGGCGGCGAAGACAATGACGAGGACGGCGGAACGCGGTTCGAACAGGAAGATCAGGATGGCGAACAGTGCGGCGCCGAAAGCCGCGCCCGCCAGCACGAAACGGCGGTCGGTCTTGTCGGAGAGGCGTCCGGCCGGAAGCTGCATGGCCGCGCCGGCAATAACGACAAGGCTCATCATCAGTGCGATCTGGGCGGTGGAGATGCCGATACGGGCGCCGTAGACGGCGCCAAGCGTGCCCCAGGCGCCATTGGCGATGCCGACCAACAGGCAGGCGATCGCCGACACCGGCGAGTTGGCGTAGAGACCTTTGACATCGAGCTTGACGTCCTGCAAAGGCTTGGGAGACGAAGCCGACGACACCGCGGTCGGGATCAGCGACAGGCAGAACAATATGCCGGTGATCATGAACAGCGACGCCGATCTGACGTCGCCGCCCGCAACGATCATCTGGCCGCCCATGATCGAGGCATAGGTGACCATCATGTAGAGGCCGAAGACGGTGCCGCGGTTCTCGTTGGTGGCCTTCTCGTTCAGCCAGCTTTCGATGACCATGAAGGCTCCGGCCATGGTGAAGCCAGTGAAGGCGCGCAGCAGGATCCAGACATATTCGTCGATGATCAGGCCGGTAAGCAACGCCACGATGGCGCCCGAAGCGGCAAAGGCGCCGAACGCCCGGACGTGGCCGGCGCGGCGCACCAGGCGCGGTGCGAAGAAGCAGCCGGTGACGAAGCCACCGGCCCAGGCCGTGCCCATCAGACCGAGCGATGCGGTCGAAAACCCTTCGATCTGGCCGCGCAACGGCAACAACAGGCCGTGCAATCCCGAAGCCGCAAGCAGGAAAGCGGTGCCGCGAAGCAGCGAGAGGATCGGCCTGTAGCTTGCAAACATTGTTTGATCCGTCTGGAGATTCGGTGGCGGGGTCTGAAGACAGGCGCATTCGGGCTTTTCGGCGGCGGATGCTCAACGCCGAAACTAACGCGAAAACTAGCCGCGGCGAAACAGGGCTTCGGCCGCCGATTTGGTGCTGCCCTTGGTCTGGAGCTCGGCTTCGAGCCGGGCAATCTCCTCGCGCAGGATGCTGATCCGTTCGGTAAGGTCACCGACCGAAAGCAGCGACAGATCCTGTCCGATCTCATGCGGGCGGGCTTTCTTTTTGGGTTCGTCGTCGGAGATCGCCATCGTCGCTCCTCCCTATTCAGTATTGGGCTGATTTGGCCATTTGCCTGATCCGGCAATCAGCATACATAGGGCAGGGGCGCAGATGCAAACAGCCGGCAAGAAGCTGGCAGCCGGCGACAGACCGGCGGACCGAGACGGGAAATTTCATGGCGAGCGGACATAAAATTCCAGCCACGATGACGGCCATCGCAATCTCGCAACCGGGCGGGCCGCGGGTGCTGAAACCGGAAACGCGCGACGTGCCGGTGCCTGGTCCCGGCGAAATCCTGATCCGGGTGCGTGCGGCCGGCGTCAACCGCCCCGACGTGCAGCAGCGCAAGGGCGCCTATCCGGCGCCGCCCGGCGCCTCCGACCTGCCCGGTCTCGAGGCATCGGGCGAAGTGGCCGCCCTTGGCGACGAGATATCGCGCTGGCGCATCGGCGACCGGGTCTGCGCGCTGACGCCGGGGGGCGGTTATGCCGAATATGTAAAGGTTCATGCCGGCAGCGTGCTGCCGCTGCCCGCCGGCTTCACCCACACGGAGGCGGCCGCGGTTCCGGAAAACTATTTCACCGTCTGGCACAATGTGTTCGAGCGCGGCGGCCTGAAAAAGGGTGAGACGCTGCTGGTCCATGGCGGCTCATCGGGCATCGGCACCACGGCGATCCAGCTGGCGTCGGCCTTCGGCGCCTATGTCGTCACCACCGCCGGCAGCAAGGAAAAATGCGACGCCTGCCTGAAACTCGGCGCCGACCGGGCGATCAACTACCGCGAGGAGGATTTCGTCGCGGCGGTCAAGGATGCGACCGGCGGCAAGGGGGCCGACGTCATTCTCGACATGGTCGGCGGCGACTATATCGCGCGCAACTACGAGGCCGCCGCGGTCGAGGGCAGGATCGTCCAGATCGCCGTCCAGGCCGGCGCGGTGGCGAGCGCCGATTTCTCGAAAATCATGGTCAAGCGGCTGACCCACACCGGCTCGACGCTGCGGCCTCGCACGGTCGAGTTCAAGGCGGCGCTCGCCGCCGCACTGGAAGCACAGGTGTGGCCGCTGCTCGGCACCCGGAAGGTAGCGCCGGTGATGGACATGATCTTCCCGCTGACCGACGCCTGGCGGGCGCATGAGCGCATGGAAGAGGGCGAGCATATAGGCAAGATCGTTCTCGACGTCGGCTAGATGGGGCGAGATTCAGGTGAGGCCGGCCTGCGAATGGCGGCTCCCTGCGCTTCCGGGCCTTCGCCGGCCGAAGCCCTCATGAGGGGTTGCGGCAGTTAAGGCTACGGCCGGCGTAGGCCGGTGCTTCGTACTGAAGTACGCTCCGCTCCGGTTCTCGGGAGCCGCCATTCTCTGCTCGGCCTGACCTGAACCTCGCGCCATGCTCCGCGCTCAGCCTGTCGGCAAGATGAACAGAAGCTTAATGCTGCAATGCAGCATTTGCATTGCGGCTATGCAAAGACGTCTGTTCAATTCGTGGGCAGCACTGCCTATCTAAGCGTCATCGAAACGATTTGATCCAACAACTGGAGGACAACCATGAACCCGATCCGCGCTTTCCGTAACTGGCGTATGTACAACGAAACCGTGCGCGAGCTGAACAAGCTCAATGCCCGTCAGCTCAGCGATCTCGGCATCAGCCGCGGCGACATTGAGAGGATTGCCCGCAAGGCCATCTAATTCGAAGCCTGGTCGACCGATGAGGCCTGACCACGCGGCAGAAGCAAGAGCCGCCGCAGACGGTATCCCGTCGCCGGTTCCGAGCCCGCTGGACCCTGTCCGGCGGGTTTTGTCGTTTTGGACCCCCTGTACAACTCGGCATCAATGATCGCCGGAGCCGAGGTCCTCCTGGCCTCCCCCGCTGTCCGGTGTCCGACGGCTGCGCCCTGCGCCAAAAACATTGCGAAACGGCAGCGGAGCGGTTATACAGGCCGCGAATTTCCCATTTTGGTGGCTCTAAACCACCGCCCGCGCGGGAACGCGGGCGAACGAGAAGGATTTTTGAAATGGCCAATACGCTGCTGATGCCCAAGGCGACCGCCGTCTGGCTGGTCGACAACACCGCGCTTTCCTTCGAGCAGATCGCGCAGTTCTGCGGGTTGCATCCGCTCGAGGTCAAGGCGATCGCCGACGGCGAATCGGCGCAGGGCATCAAGGGCATGGATCCGATCATGACCGGACAGCTGACCCGCGACGAGATCGCGCGCGCCGAGAAGGATCCGAACCAGCGCCTGAAACTGTCCGACCCCAAGGTGCGGGTGCCGGAATCCAAGCGCAAGGGTCCCCGCTACACACCGCTGTCGAAGCGCCAGGACCGGCCCAACGCCATCCTGTGGCTGGTCCGCAACCATCCGGAATTGAAGGATGCGCAGATTTCGCGCCTGGTCGGCACGACCAAGTCGACGATCGAACAGATCCGCGAGCGCAAGCACTGGAATTCGGCCAATCTGCAGCCGATGGACCCGGTGACGCTGGGTCTCGCTTCGCAGATCGACCTCGACATGGAAGTCAACCGCGCCTCGCGCGGCCGCGAGCAGGCGCAACCTGTCGGCGACACGCTGCTGCCGGCTGCCGTGACCGAGCGCCTGGTGCCGGCGCCGGAGAAGCCGAAGGACGAGGATGCCGAACTCGACGCCAACGCCGTGTTCGCCAAGCTCTCGGCGCTCAAGTCCAAGAAGGAAGATGCGGACGACGAGTGAGGTTTGCGACAGTTCAACAAAAAAGCCCGCTTCGAGCGGGCTTTTTCATTGATTGTCGAAGTCTCAGCTGCGCGCCGCCCGGTCCGGCGTCATGCCATAATCCTCGCTGCGCTCGACCGCGCGGTAGAAATCGGCGAGCTGCTTGCCGCGCTCCGGCTTGAAGATGCGGCCGGCGATGACCACCGAGGCGATGCGGTCGATGCGGAAGGCGCGGAAATCGTCGCGCATCTCGCACCAGGCAACCAGCGTCCATACCTTGCCCCAGAACCACAGACCGAGCGGACGGATGTCACGCCCGGTGCCGCGGCCGGCCTCGTCGCGGTAGTCGATGGTCAGCACCTGTCGCTTCTCGACAGCGCGCTCGATCACGTCGATCGCCTCACGCGCGGCGTCGCTCACCACCCACATCGGGGTGTGGATCTCGGTGCGGGCGATGCGGTCCTTCTCGGCGTCGGGCAGGACGGCGCCGATCTTGACCAGCGCCTCGTCGGCCGCACGCGCCATGGCAGCGCCGCCAAAGGCCCGCACCATGCGGGCGCCAGCGACCAGCGCGACGATTTCGTCACGCGTGAACATCAGCGGCGGAAGGTCGAAACCCTCCCTCATCATGTAGCCGACGCCGGCCTCGCCGTCGATCGGCACTCCGGTCGACTGCAAATCGGCGATATCGCGGTAGATGGTCCGCTCGGAAACCTCGAGCCATGTGCCGAGCTTCTGGGCGGTGACCAGCCGGCCGCCACGCAGGTGCTGCACGATCTGAAAGAGCCTGTCGGCACGTCGCATCGTATGGTCCCTCGGCTGCTTGTCTATGAATGTCATGGTCCCAAAACCGGTTCCGGGTGACATCCATGTCCTGTTTTATGCTTGTCGTTCTCCCAAAAACCGCTGCGCACTTTTGGGCGACACGCATTATGGTTTAAGTCCTTCGCGCTTGCGCTGCACGGCGACGAATTCCGCGCCGAAGGACAACTTCTTCGTTGTCGGCGTGTTCACGTCGAGCACACGCCAGTACGGCGTGATATCGTTCAGCGTCATGCCGCGTTCGAGATCCTCATTGGCGGCTTCGGCGACGGTGCGCAGATGATAGCCGATGGTGACCGGACATGTCACTTGCGCCCCATGCTCGATGGCGAGGGCGGTGCGCAAGGCGCGTACATCCATCTCGAGGCCGTTGGGGATCGTGCGGATGAAATCATCGACCTGACGGGCCGTCGGCACCAGCATCGGCTGGCCCTCGACGACGTCGCCCATTGTGCGTGGCGTCGGCTTCACGCCGTTGACGCCCGGCGTGTTCAGCCTGTCGTTCCAGCTTTTCACCATCCATGTCTCCTGACACGTTTATGGCATGGTGCTCCTGACAGCATTCTGTCAGGAGCCTTCAGCATTGTCCGTAGCAGGCGCCAAAAGTCTTTGCGCCAGCCCAAGGCGTCGCCGCCCGGGGGTCCATGTCAATGATCCGGGCGTTGCGGGGTCCGCATCCAAGCATTGTCATGTAAAACGCCTCAGATCTCGCGAATGCGGCTGTGACCCTCATACATATCCGGCCAGCCAATGTCCTTGCGGATGTCAGCCGGCAAGGAGTTCAGGAAGCGCTGGGTACGGACTTCATTACGCATCGTGCGGATCTTGCCGACATAGTGCTGTACGCTGTTCAAAATACCAAAGCTGTTCATGACCATCTCCTCTTCTCTGATGGAGACACTATCGCATACCCCTCCTGACAGCAGTCTGTCAGGAGCATGTCAGCTCGTTGAAGAAAGCTGCGAGGTGCTTGGCGGTCGGTTCGGAAACGAGCCTTTTGTCAGGAATGGCCAAGTCGAACGAGACCATGCAAGAACCGCTTTGACAGCCTGTCGCGATGCTGCTCAAAGGCGGGCATGTCGAAACTCCTCGCGCTCGTCATCATCGGCATGATGGCCATTCAGCTGATCAAGCCGCTCGGCTGGCCGGGCCTGAAGCGGCGCGGCGATTTCTGGAAGCTGGCCCTGATCGCCATGGCGGCCATCGCGCTGGCGGGTGCGCTGGGGCACTGGGCATAGCCTTGAGGGTCAGGTCGGGTCCACCGTTCCCATGGCAATCATCCGGATGGCGTTGAGGCTGGGCACGAAGAAGTAATCGCCACCGCGCGTCGTCATGAATTCCGGCAGGTTCGCCGCAATAAAAGGCGTGGCGTTGGCCGGGCCGGCCGGAATGACATGCTTGCTCGATTCGGCGCGGTTGCCGGTCAGCGTGCAGGTGTCCTTGCCGGTTTCGGAATCCAGGCCGTAGCTCATCCATTGCTGCTGGATGATATTCTGGCTCAGATCCATTGGAAGCAGGCTGCAATCAACAGTATTTGGAAATACTCGCGTCAGTTCTCTGAAGCCCACCAGTCCGAGCTTGTGCTCCCTCAGGTCAATCGGCGAGCACCCATCCGACCAGATGTTCGGCCCAGGCGCGGTAACCGGCTTCCGAGGCATGAAAGCCATCGGAGGCAAAGCCGGCCTCAGGGTTGGTGATCGGCAGCCGTGGCGCCGGCACGGCGCCGCGCTCGAAACAGAGGCGCTCGCCCATGCGGTTCATTGCGGTAGCGCGGATTTCGAGTATCTTGCCGAGCAGCGGCGGCATGGCCGGCGCACGGGTGAATTCCAGCACCGGCGACCAGACGACGCGGGCCTCCGGCCATTTGGCGCGCAGCGCGTAAAGCAGGCCGCCGAACTCTTTCTTGAAGCGCGGCACCGAGTGGAAATTCTTGGTGTCGTTGGTGCCGATGGCCAGCACTATATGCGTCCACCGATCGGCCGACAGATTGGGCAGCACATGGTCGCGGATCTGGCCCGACGTTGCCGAGTTGAATCCGGCGGCGCGCCAGCGCACGGCAAGGCCGGTTCGTTTTGCGACCAGCATTGCAAGCTGCGCGGCAAGCCCGTTCTCGGAATTGCCGATGCCGACGGAAGCGGCCGAGGAATCGCCCAGCACCAGCAGCGAGATGGCCGGCGCCTTGCCCGATATTTCGTGCATGACCGGCCCTTGTGCCGGCAGCATGCGGGTGGTGCGGCGGCGCACGCCGAGGCCCTGCCAGACATAAACGGGGTAGGCGAGCCAGGTAAGAAGGGCCGGGAAGCGCATGGCGATACCGTTTAGAGATCAGCGGCAGCCTTAGCGCAAGTTTCGCCTGAGGTGAACGAGCTTCTAGTCGCAGCAGTTCGGCTTGTCCGCCTGCTTGTCCTGATATTCGTCATGCAACCGCACCCAGTCCATCAGGCTATGATAAGGGCCATTTTCGCCGCGGCCCTTCGGTGTCATGTCGAGATAGTCGTAAGTGCCGATCTGGGCCTCGCCGCCGCGGGCGCGCGACATAAAGGTAAGGAATATGTCGCCGTTCTCTTCCTTGTAGAAAACACTGGTGCCGGGAAGGTCCTTTGACGTGCGCGGACGCGTCTCGAAATTGTAGGTGGTGTCGCCGCCCGCGATCTGCTTGTCGGTGAAGGAGACCTGCATGTCGAAGTTGAAATCCGAGGCGTAGGACGACACCCAGTCGAATTTCCAGCCCATACGCTGCTTGTAAGGCAGCAGTTCCGCCAGCGGCGCGCGCGCAACCACCACCAGCGACACGTCGTGGTGCCTGAGATGCTGATCGGCGCCGTCTATATGGTCGGCAAGGAAGGAGCAGCCTTCGCAGCGATGGTTCGATCCTGGCGTCATCATGAAGTGGTAGACGATCAGTTGGCTGTTGGCGCCGAACAGTCCGGCCAGGTTCTTCGGACCCTGCTCGGTCTCGAAGACATAGTCCTTGCGGATTTTCATCCAGGGCAGTTCACGCCGCTCGGCGGCGATGCGCTCACGCAACCGTGTCAATTCCTTCTCGCGCGCCAGATGCGCCTTGTGCGCCTCAAACCAGTCTTCACGCGAAACCACCTTGTTGCGAGTCATGAAGTTCTCCCTGTCTGTTCACCCAAGGACGTTTGGGGTGGGCAGAAACCGACATCGCTGTCAGCTTTTGCCGAAAGGTAGATAAGGATGAACGAACTCCGTCCAAGCCGGGCTTTGCATAAACAAAACCCGGGCGCATCGGCCCGGGTTGTATGACAACGGGAGGACTGCGCTCAGGCGGCCTGTTCGAGGCTCGCCGTCCATTGTCCCAGCGCCGCCAGATGGTTCATGTGGGCACGATGGGTGAAGGCGGCCTGGCCGGCGGCGACGTTCGATGCCTTGCCGCTCCAGGCCTTTTGCGGGGCGGCCTGCAAGGCGCGGCCATAGGAGAAGGTCAGCTTCCACGGATGCGGCCCGATGGCGTTGATGGCGTTGAGGTTGGCGGTCGCCTCCTCGTCCGACTGCCCGCCCGAAAGGAAGGCGATGCCCGGCACCGCTGCCGGTACGGTTTCGCGGAACAGTTTTATGGTCTTTTCCGCGACCTCTTCGGGGCTGCTCACCTTGCCTGATTTCCTGCCGGCCAGCACCATGTTCGGCTTCAGGATGGTGCCTTCCAGCACAACGCGCGCCGCATGCAGCTCGTCATAGAGCTTGATCAGCGTTGCCTTCGAGATGTCGTAGCAGGTGGCAATGTCGTGCGCGCCGTCCATCAGCACTTCCGGTTCGACGATCGGCACGATGCCGGCCTCCTGGCACAGTGCGGCATAGCGGGCCAGCGCATGGGCATTGGAGGCAATCGAATTGGCCGAGGGCACGCCCTTGCCGGTGTCGATGTCGATCACCGCGCGCCATTTGGCAAAGCGGGCGCCGAGCTTGTAATAATCCGCGAGCCGCTCGCGCAAGCCGTCGAGGCCTTCGGTAACGGTATCGCCGGGAAAGCCGGCGAGTGGCTTGGCGCCGGCATCGACCTTGATGCCGGGAATGGCGCCCGCCGCCTTGATGATGTCGACCAGAGGCGTGCCGTCGGCAGCCTTCTGACGGATGGTCTCGTCGTAGAGAATGACGCCGGAGATGTACTTCGTCATTGCGTCCTTGGCGCGGAACATCATCTCGCGGTAGTCGCGGCGGCTATCGGCGGTCGATTCGACGCCGATAACTTCGAAGCGCTTCTTGATGGTGCCGGAGCTCTCATCGGCGGCCAGCAGGCCCTTGCCGCCGGCCACCATCGCGGCGGCAATGTCTTCGAGACGTTCGCTCATTTTTGCTTCTCCTTGACGGTGTTGTTCCGCGCTTAAGGGAAGTCTACCGCCAAAGGAATGGCATCGGAAAGCTCGAATCGATTGAAAGTTTCCAGCGCCTCGTTTGACGCCCTCGTCCCGATCAGGCCTGCTTCTTCAGGACGTCGACGCCGGGCAGCGGCTTGCCTTCCATCCATTCCAGGAAAGCGCCACCGGCGGTCGAGACATAGGTGAAGTCGTCGGCGACGCCGGCATGGTTGAGGGCGGCCACCGTGTCGCCGCCACCGGCGACCGAGACCAGCTTGCCGGCCCTGGTGCGGGCCGCCGCGTGCCTGGCCGCCGCCACCGTGGCGTGGTCGAAAGGCTCGATCTCGAAGGCGCCGAGCGGGCCGTTCCAGACCAGCGTCGCGGCGCGGTCGATCCATTCACCGATCGTCTTCACGGTCTTTTCGCCGACATCGAGGATCATGCCGTCAGCCGGGACATCCGAAATGGCAACGGTCTCGCTGGCGGCACCCGCCTTGAATTCCTTGGCGACGACACCGTCGACAGGCAGGATGATGGCGCAGCCGGCTTCGGCGGCCTCGATCATGATCTGCTTGGCGGTCGCGGCAAGGTCATGCTCGCACAGCGACTTGCCGACAGCGGTGCCACGCGCGGCGAGAAAAGTGTTGGCCATGCCGCCGCCGATCACCAGCGCGTCGACCTTCTTCACCAGGTTCATCAACAAGTCGATCTTGGTCGACACCTTGGCGCCGCCGACAATGGCGACGACAGGGCGGACCGGATTGCCGAGCCCCTTCTCCAGCGCCTCGAGCTCGGCCTGCATGGTGCGGCCGGCATAGGACGGCAACAGCCGCGCCAGGCCTTCGGTCGAGGAGTGCGCCCGGTGGGCGGCGGAAAAGGCGTCGTTGACGAAGATATCGCCATTGGCGGCGAGCCGCTCTGTAAAGGCCGGGTCGTTCTTCTCCTCGGTCTTGTGGAAGCGGGTGTTTTCCAGCAGCAGCACATCGCCCTTGTTCATGGCGGCGACCGCACTGCCCGCCGTGTCGCCGACGCAGTCGCCGGCAAAGCCGACGGGGCGGCCAAGCACCTCCGCGGCAGCCTTGGCGATCGGCTCCAGCGAGAATTCGGGCGAGGGACCATTCTTCGGGCGGCCGAAATGCGCGAGCAGGATGACCTTGGCGCCCTTGCCGGACAGCTCGGCGATGGTCGGCGCGATGCGTTCGATGCGGGTGGCGTCGGTGACCTTGCCGTCGGCGACGGGCACGTTGAGGTCGACGCGCACCAGCACGCGCTTGCCGCTGATATTGCCGATATCGTCGAGTGTCTTGAAGGCGGCCATGCGGGTTCCTTTCCGTGGAAAATCGCCGGGACCATACCTCGCATCGATGACGATGCAAGGCTTGAGCCGGGGTGCGAGCTAAATTTTGAGATCAAGGCGAAGGCTGTCGTGATGATGCGGGACGTCAGCGTGAACCGATCGCTTGTCAGCCTTCGGTCGTTATCTTTTCCGCCGTCGGCTCAAGGGCCTTCTCATTGGCTGTCGCCTCTGCATTCTGCGTCTCGGTCGGCTTGCGCCAGTTGCGGATGAAGGCGGAGACACGATCGCCGATCTCGCCGGCGCTCAGGAACACCGGAACCCGCGCCACCGGCGCGGTCGGCTCGAAGGAGAGGCCGAGACCGGTGATCTTGCCCTTGTCGTCGACGTCGCGGACGATCAATTCGATCGGGCCGATCAGCACCCGGTCGGCATATTCGGCATGGCCGCCAAGCCTTGCCGTCACCAGCGCGCCGACGGTGAGCTTCTGCTCGGCTTCGCTCAATCCCGGTGTGTATGCGGCCTCGAGCTCTGCGGCCGAGCGGGCGGGATCGACGGCGAAGGCGCCGAAGAAGTCGGCATCCTCGGGGTCGACTACGGCGCGGCTGGCAAACAGCTTGTCAAGCAGGCGCGGATAGCGGTCGGGCACGAAGATGTAAACCTGGTCGCCGGCCGCGAGCCGGCCCATGTCCTGGAAACGCATCGAGCGGCCGTCGCGCAGCACCAACGAGGGCCGTGCCCAGCGCGGGATACGCTCGCCGCGCGCCACCGGGCTGCCGGGCGCCACGCGGTAGGCGAGCAGTTCGTGGTGGGCGGAGCCCGGCAGTTCGAGTTCGACCTTGTCGAGCGGCCCGAGCCTCGCCGGCACGATCAGGCCGAGCCGGCGCGCCAGCGGACCGACCGACCAGCCCTGCACCACCAGCGATACCAGCACGATGATGAAGGCGACGTTGAAGATGGTGCGGCCGTTCTCCAGTCCGCCGAGCAGCGGGGTGATGGCAAGCAGGATGGACACGGCGCCGCGCAGGCCGACCCAGGAGACGAAGGCGATCTCGGGACGCGGCAGGCGGAACGGGATAAGGCAGAGCCAGACGGCGACCGGGCGCGCTACAAACATCAGGAACAGGCCGAGCAGCACCGCCGGCACCATGATCGCCGGAAACTGCGAGGGTGTCGCGAACAGGCCGAGGATCAGGAACATGATGATCTGTGCCAGCCACGACATGCCGTCCTGGAAGCGCTTCAGGATGGTGACGGCGCGGATGTCGGAGTTGCCGGCAATCAGCCCGGCGAGATAGACCGCCAGGAAGCCCGAGCCGCCAATGGCGCCGGCCGCGGCGAACACCATCAGCGACAGGGTTAGCACGAAGATCGGCAGCAAGCCATGGTCGAGGTTGAGCCGGTCGACGAGGCGCACGATGCCGAGCCCGCCAAGCACACCGACGACGGCGCCGAGCCCCATATTGAGCAGGAAGCCGAGGATCAGGTCGGTGACCAGCACATGGGTCTCGGGATTGGCGTGGGCGGCGATGATCTCGACCAGCGTGATGGTCAGGAAGATGGCGATGGGGTCGTTGGTGCCGGATTCGACTTCGAGCGTGGCGCGCACGCGCTCGCGCAGATTGATTTCGCCGGCGCGCAGCAGGAAGAACACCGCAGCCGCGTCGGTCGAGGCGACGGCAGCTCCCAGAAGGAAGGATTCCAGCCAGCTGAGGTCGAGCAGATAATAGGCGGCGGCGCCGAACAGGCCAGTGGTCAGGATTACGCCGAAGGTCGCCAGCGACAGCGCCGGTCCGGCCGCTTGGCGCAGCGCGTTGAGCGGCGTGCCGAAACCGGAATCGAACAGGATGACCGCCAGCGCCAGTGAGCCGGCAAAATATGCCACGCGCGCATTGTCGAATTCGATGCCGAGACCATCGACGCCGCTGGCGAGGCCGATGCAGAGGAAGAGCAGCAGCAAAGGGGCGCCGAAGCGAAAGGCGATCAGGCTCGAGAACGCTGCGGCGACGACTAGCGCTGTGCCGACCAGCGTGACGAGATAGATCGCATGCTCCATCCGTGATTTGCCCCTCGAATTCCTCTTTCTACCGATTCACGGGAGAGTGGGGCGAAGGCATGGCCGGTGCAAGGCGCAAGGATGGCTTTTTGCCTTATGCCGCTGATTTTCCGGCGTTTGGCGGCTCGGCGCGCCTTGCCCGGCGCGCTGACTGACGAAAAACGCCCGGGCAAAGCCGGGCGTTCGAAGCTGCGAGACGGTGCCTTCAGATCAGGCGATGGTCTTGCCGAAGGCGACCGAGGTGTCGGCCATGCGGTTGGAGAAGCCCCACTCATTGTCGTACCAGGACAGCACCGAAACGAAGTTGCCGTCCATGACCTTGGTCTGGTCGAGCGCCAGGATCGACGAGCGCGGATCGTGGTTGAAGTCGATCGACACATTCGGATGATGGGTGACGCCGAGAATGCCCTTCAGCTTGCCGTTGGAGGCAGCGATCACCGCTTCGTTTATCTCCTGCACGGTGGTGGCGCGCTTGGCGATGAACTTGAAGTCGACGACCGAGACGTTGGGGGTCGGCACGCGGATCGAGATGCCGTCGAGCTTGCCCTTGAGGTCGGGCAGCACCAGGCCGATCGCCTTGGCCGCACCGGTCGAGGTCGGGATCTGCGACAGGGCAGCCGCGCGGCCGCGGTAGAGATCCTTGTGCATGGTGTCCAGCGTCGGCTGGTCGCCGGTGTAGGAGTGGATCGTCGTCATCATGCCCTTTTCGATGCCGACGGTCTCGTGCAGCACGGCGGCCAGCGGCGCCAGGCAGTTGGTGGTGCAGGACGCATTCGAGATGACGATGTGGTCCTTGGTCAGCTTGTCGTGGTTGATGCCGTAGACGACGGTGAGGTCAGCACCTTCGGCAGGCGCGGAGACGACGACGCGCTTGGCGCCGGCGGTCAAGTGCGCGGCAGCCTTGTCGCGGGCGGTGAAGATGCCGGTGCATTCGAGCGCGATGTCGATGCCGAGCTCCTTCCACGGCAGCTGCGCCGGGTCCTTGATCGCGGTGACCTTGAAGGTCTCCTTGCCGACGGTGATCTGGTCGCCCGAGACCGACACTTCGTGCGGGAAGCGGCCGTGCACGCTGTCATAGCGCAGCAGATGCGCGTTGGTCTCGACCGGGCCGAGGTCGTTGACGGCGACGACGTCGATGTCCTTGCGGCCGGATTCATGGATGGCGCGCAGGATGTTGCGGCCGATGCGGCCAAATCCGTTGATGGCAACTCTGACGGTCATTTTACTCTCCCTGGGAGCTGGAGGCGGCAGATGGGTCCGCAGCTTCATAGCGGCGGATGGCACAAGAATCCAGCCGCAGAAGGCCGAATTTAAATCGATTAGGTTGGTCCAGCCCCGCGAATCCGCCTTGGAGGTGCGCGGGACTGACCCTGATCTTACTTGCCGTGCAGGCGGGCTTCCGCCGCCTTGGCCGCGGCTTCGGCGGTGATGCCGAAATGCGGGTAGAGCTGCTCGATGGTGCCGGAAGCGCCGAAGCCGGTCATGCCGATGAAGATGCCGTCGGAGCCGATCAGGTGATCCCAGCCCTGACGGATGCCGGCCTCGATCGCCATCTTGATCGGCGCGTTGCCGATCGTCTCCTTGCGATAGGCGTCGCTCTGCTGGTCGAACAGTTCGAAGCAAGGCACCGAGACGACGCGGGTCGGGTGCCCATGCTTTTCAAGCAAATCACGGGCGCCGAGCGCGATCTCGACCTCGGAGCCGGTCGCGAAGATCGTCACCGCCGCTTCGCCGCTCGCCGCGGCCAGTTCATAGGCGCCCTGGCTCGAGAGGTTCCTGGCCGAGTGCTCGGTGCGCACCGTCGGCAGGTTCTGGCGGGTCAGCGCCAGGGTGGACGGGGTCTTTTCCGATTCAATGGCAATCTGCCAGCATTCGGCGGTTTCCACCGCGTCGGCCGGACGGAAGACATTGTGGTTGGGGATGGCGCGGAGCGCCGCCAGGTGCTCGACCGGCTGGTGGGTCGGGCCGTCTTCGCCCAAACCGATCGAATCATGGGTCATGACGAAGATCGAGCGGATGCCCATCAGCGACGCCAGCCGCATCGACGGGCGGGCATAGTCAGAGAAGCACATGAAGGTGCCACCATAGGCGATGAGGCCGCCATGCAGCGTCAGGCCGTTGAGGGCGGCCGCCATGCCATGCTCGCGGATGCCGTAGTGGACATAGCGCTGGCCGTAATCGTCCGGCGTGATGTTCTTGGTCTGGCTGGTCTTGGTGTTGTTGGAGCCCGTCAGGTCGGCAGAGCCGCCGATGGTTTCCGGCACCGCGCCGTTGATGACTTCCAGCGCCATTTCCGACGATTTGCGGGTGGCGACCTTCGGCTTGTCGGCCGACAGCTTCTTCTTGTAGTCGGCAATGACGGCATCGAAATTCGACGGCAGCTTGCCGGCGAGGCGGCGCTCGAACTCGGCCTTCAGCTCGGGCTTGGCCTTGGCGAGCCGGCCTTCCCAGTCGGTGCGCGGCTTGAGGCCGGCCTTGCCGGCGGTGCGCCAGGCGTCGAGAATGTCGGCCGGAATTTCGAAGGGCGCGGAGTCCCAGTTGAAGAATTTCCGCGCGCCGGCGATCTCGTCGGCGCCGAGCGGTGAGCCATGCGCCTTGTTGGTGCCGGCCTTGGTCGGGGCGCCGAAGCCGATGGTCGTCTTGCAGGCAATCATCGTCGGCTTGTCGGAATGGCGGGCGGCTTCGATGGCGTAGGCGATTGCCTCGGGGTCGGTGCCGTCAATGTGGCTGGCGTTCCAGCCCGAGGCCTGGAAGCGGGCGACCTGGTCGGTGTTGTCTGCAAGCGAAACCGGACCGTCGATCGAGATGTTGTTGTTGTCCCAGAAGACGATCAGCTTGTTGAGCTTGAGGTGCCCGGCCAGCGCGATGGCTTCCTGGGAAACACCTTCCATCAGGCAGCCGTCGCCGGCCAGCACATAGGTGTAGTGGTCGACGAGGTCGTTGCCGAAGGCGGCGTTCATGATGCGCTCGCCGAGCGCGAAGCCGACCGAATTGGCGAGACCCTGGCCGAGCGGGCCGGTCGTCGTCTCGATGCCGGTGGCATGGCCGTATTCGGGATGGCCGGCAGTCTTGGAACCCAGCTGGCGGAAATGCTTGATCTGGTCGAGGGTCATGTCCTCGTAACCGGTCAGATGCAGCAGCGAGTAGAGCAGCATCGAACCATGGCCGGCCGACAGGATGAAGCGGTCGCGGTCCGGCCAATGGGGGTTCTTCGGATCATATTTCAGAAAGCGGGTGAACAGCACTGTGGCGATGTCGGCGCAGCCCATGGGCAGGCCGGGATGGCCGGACTGGGACTTCTCGACGGCGTCCATGGAGAGAAAACGGATCGCATTGGCCATCCGGTCATGTTGTTCACGCGACGTCATGGTACCTCCGGGGTGGGGATTTGTGGGCTTGGCAGAGCCCAGGAAAGAGTGCGCGACACATAGCAGCCACGGGCTTTTAGTCAACAAATCGGCTGCACATTTGCCGGTCTTGTGATGGCTTTGAGACCTTATGGGGCGACCTACATTAGCGTTAGCGGGGGACAGTCGCGAGAGCTTTGTTGACGTTGCCTTCACCCGGTGCCTAATGTTTCCTTGTTAACGCGTTCTGAACGCGAAGCGATTCGGTGATGGGCAGGGCACAGGACGAAGGCCATGACCGGCGAAACCACACTCAAGGAAGTCATCCACAGGCTGGGCAAGGCCATCGAGGGGCTGGAAAACGCCGTCGCGGCCAAGCTCGAGCACGAGCGCGACTATTCCGAAGCCGAGGCTGAGGTGCAGCGCATGAACGCCGACCGTTCACGGCTGGCGCAGGAACTCGACAATTCCGAAGCCCGCGCCGAACGGCTGGAAGATGCCAACAAGGAAGTTTCGCGCCGCTTGGTGACCGCCATGGAAACCATCCGCGCGGTGCTGGACAGGTAGGAGCTGCAGGCCATGGCACAGGTCACGGTTTCCATCGACGGCAAGCAGTATCGCATGGCTTGCGACGAGGGTCAGGAAGAGCACCTGATCGACCTCGCCGAGCGGTTCGACCGTTATGTCTCGCATCTGAAGGATTCGTTCGGCGAGATCGGCGACCAGCGGCTGACGGTGATGGCCGGCATCATGGTGATGGACGAGCTTTCGGAGCTGCAGAAGCGGGTCAAGGGCATGGAGGCCGAAGTGCAGACGCTGCGCAAGACGCGCGACGAAGCGCTGACCAAGGCCGACAAGAACGACACCGTGCTGACCAGCGCGCTCGGCGCGCTCGCCCAGCGCATGGAAGACCTGGCCACGTCGCTGGCGGTCAACAAGGCCTGAGCCTTTCCCGCACAAACGAAAGATTGTCGGCCCAACGTCGGTCCGTAGAACGAAAGTGCTCGTTCCGTCGCCAATAATAGTTTCCTATTGTCCTGCAGCCGCGATTTTTGCGCTAAGATGCGGCAATGCCGGAGCGTTGACGCCGTCCACGGCCGCTCCTGACGAAATCTGTTGCTGGGGAAATAATGCCATGAGCCTTCGTATCAACGACATCGCGCCTGACTTCACCGCCGAGACCACGCAAGGGCCGATCAAGTTTCATGACTGGATCGGCGACGGCTGGGCGATCCTGTTCAGCCATCCGAAGAATTTCACCCCGGTCTGCACCACCGAGCTGGGCACGATGGCGGGGCTCGAAGGCGAGTTCAAGAAGCGCAACGTCAAGGTCATCGGCATTTCCGTCGATCCCGTTGCGAGCCACGACAAGTGGCAGGCCGACATCAAGACGGCGACCGGCCAGACGGTGAACTACCCGCTGATCGGCGACAAGGACCTCAGGGTGGCCAAGCTTTATGACATGCTGCCGGCGGGCGCCGGCGAGACGTCGGAAGGCCGTACGCCGGCCGACAACGCCACGGTGCGCTCGGTCTATGTCATCGGGCCGGACAAGAAGATCAAGCTGGTGCTGACTTACCCAATGACGACGGGCCGCAACTTCGACGAGATCCTGCGCGCGGTCGATTCCATGCAGCTGACGGCCAAGCACCAGGTGGCGACGCCGGCCAACTGGAAGCAGGGCGAGGATGTGATCATCACCGCCGCGGTTTCGAACGAAGATGCGGTCAAGCGTTTTGGCGCTTTCGAGACGATCCTGCCCTATCTCAGGAAGACCAAGCAGCCGTCAGCCTAGGTTTTCTCCGTCGGAGCTATTTGGGGCTTCAGTCCTATTTGTGGCAAGGCGTGCTTGACCGGCGCGCTTTGCCAGATGACCATGCTCTTGTTCAACCCGACGGAGAAAACGGTTCCTGTCGGGCAAGGGGCAGGGGGGCCGGACATTGGACATCGCTTCGGCCAAACCTGAGGTCGCCGGCTTCTACGACAAGCCGACCGGCGCCATCCAGTATGTCGTCACCGACCCGGTGACGAGACGCTGCGCCGTCATCGACCCGATCCTCGATTTCGACGAAAAATCCGGCGCGACGGCGACGAAGAATGCCGACGCCTTGCTGGATTTTATCCGCGAAAACGGGCTGGAGCTCGAGTGGATCCTGGACACCCATCCGCATGCCGATCATTTCTCGGCGGCGCACTATCTCCGGGAAAAGACCGGCGCGCCGACGGCGATCGGCGACAGGATCATCGAAGTCCAGGCGCTGTGGAAGGCGATCTACAACTGGCCGGATTTCCCCGCAGACGGCTCGCAGTGGGACCGGCTGTTTGGGGAAGGCGAAACGTTCATGATCGGCAACCTGCCGGTCAAGGTGCTGTTCTCGCCCGGCCACACGCTGGCCTCGATCACCTATGTCATCGGCGACGCAGCCTTCGTCCACGACACGCTGTTCATGCCCGACAGCGGCTCGGCAAGGACGGACTTTCCCGGCGGCAGTGCCGCGCGGCTGTGGCATTCGATTGAGGGCATTCTGGCGCTGCCGGACGATACGCGCGTGTTCGTCGGCCACGACTATCAGGCCGGCGGGCGCGAGCCGTACTGGGAGAGCACGGTCGCCGAGCAGAGGGCAAAGAATATCCACCTCGTTGCGGCGCGCAGCGAAGCCGAGTTCGTCGACTTGCGCGAAGCGCGCGACAAGACACTGCCGATGCCGCGGCTGATCCTGCATGCGCTGCAGGTCAACATGAATGGTGGACGGCTGCCGGAACCGGAGGCCAACGGCCGAAGGTATCTCAAGTTTCCGCTGGATGGGCTGTAGATCGGTTCATGCTGTTGGCGCCGTCGCCGAAGCTGCCAACCTCCCCACTTGAGGGGGAGATGCCCGGCAGGGCAGAGGGGGGTGCTGTCCCGCCGACCTTTGCTGTGTGCTCGAACAATTCCAGGTTGGGGATAGTTAAAATCGCAAGCTGCGATCCGTCACGCCCCCCTCTGTCCTGCCGGATATCTCCCCCTCAAGGGGGGAGATCAGCTGTTGCCCGACTTTCGCTAACCGCCGACGGACGACAAAACAAAAAAGGCGGCGCCGGTTTCCCGACGCCGCCTTCTGTTCCTTAGCCGAACCCGGCTTTACGCCGCGGGCTGCGCCTCGATCGTGCGCAGCGCCTGCATCTGGCGCTTGGCGGCGGCCTTGACCGCGTCCTGCACCTTCTCGAAGGCGCGCACCTCGATCTGGCGCACGCGCTCGCGGCTGATGTCGAACTCGGACGACAGTTCTTCCAGCGTCAGCGGCTCCTCGGCGAGGCGGCGGGCCTCGAAGATGCGCCGCTCACGATCGTTGAGCACGGCCAGAGCGCCCGACAGCATGCCGCGGCGGTTTTCCAACTCGTCCTGCTCGATCAGCATGTCTTCCTGGCTTTCGTGGTCATCGACCAGCCAGTCCTGCCATTCGCCGGATTCACCTTCGCTGGCGCGGATCGGCGCGTTCAGCGACGCGTCGCCGGACAGGCGGCGGTTCATCGACACGACTTCAGCTTCCGACACGTTCAGCCGGGTGGCGATCTCGGTGATCTGGTCGGGCTTGAGGTCGCCATCGTCCAGCGCCTGGATCTTGCCCTTCACCTTGCGCAGGTTGAAGAACAGGCGCTTCTGATTGGCGGTCGTGCCCATCTTGACCAGGCTCCACGAGCGCAGGATGTACTCCTGGATCGAGGCCTTGATCCACCACATGGCGTAGGTCGCGAGGCGGAAGCCACGCTCGGGTTCGAATTTCTTGACGGCCTGCATCAGGCCGACATTGCCTTCCGAGATCACTTCGCCGATCGGCAGGCCGTAGCCGCGATAGCCCATGGCGATCTTGGCGACGAGCCGAAGATGGCTGGTGACGAGCTTGTGCGCAGCGGAAGTGTCTTCATGCTCGGCGTAGCGCTTGGCGAGCATGTACTCTTCCTGCGGCTGAAGCATCGGAAAGCGGCGGATTTCTTCCAGGTAGCGGCTGAGGCCGCCTTCGCCGGAAACAATACTGGGTAGTGACTGGGCCATGATTGCGCCCCCTCTCTATTGGAGTGATGCCCCCGAAACGCGGCGGGCATGTGACGCGAGCACCAAAAGGCTCGCCCGCGGCAACTGATTTATATAGGAACAAAACCAGAAAAGACAGGCATTTGTTCAACACGAAACAGTGTGTCACGCTGAAGTGAACAATGCCGCTCAGGTTTTAGCTGGCTTGTTTAGACGCAATTCCGGACGGAAACCGTTTCACACTTTTCTGGAATTGCTCGGGTTCAGAGTTTGCGAAAGCCGCCGACGAGTTCCTCCATGTCCCCCGGTATCGGCGCCTCGAACCTCATCGATAAATGGGTAGCCGGGTGCCGAAATGCAAGAAGCCAGGCATGCAAAGCTTGCCTGGAAAATGCCTTGACCTGACCCTTCAGCAGTTCGGGCAGCCGGTTGGCCTTGGTGCGGAAGGCCTGGCCGTAATCGGGGTCACCGATGACGGGATGGCCGATATGAGCCATGTGAACGCGGATCTGGTGGGTGCGGCCGGTTTCCAGCCGGCATTCGACCAGGCTGGCGGTGGCGAACGCCTGCTGGCCCTCGCCGAAACGCTCCTTGACGGTGAAATGGGTCACGGCGTGGCGGGCATCGTCACGGCCTTCCGGCACGACGGCGCGGCGCACGCGGTCGGCGGCACGGCCAAGCGGCGCGTCGACCGTTCCGGTCGGCCGTGGAGGGATGCCCCAGACCAGCGCCAAATAGGCACGTTCGAGGTCGCCGGTGCGGCCGTGGTCGGCAAAGGCCTTCGACAGCGCCTTGTGGGCGCGGTCGGTCTTGGCCACCACCATGACGCCGCTGGTTTCCTTGTCCAGCCTATGGACGATGCCCGGCCGCCTGACGCCGCCAATGCCTGAAAGACTGTCGCCGCAGTGGTGGATCAGGGCATTGACCAGCGTGCCGGTCCAGTTGCCGGCGCCGGGATGGACGACGAGGCCGGCCGGCTTGTTGATGACGATCAGCTCGTCGTCCTCATAAAGCACGTCGAGCGCGATGGGCTCGCCTTGCGGTTCGGCCGGTTCCGGCTCGGGCATGACGACCGATACGCGCTCGCCGGCACTCATCTTGCGCTTGGTCTCGTCGACCGGCTTGCCGTCGATCGAAACGGCACCTTGCCGGATCAGCATCTGCACCCGGCTGCGCGACATGTCGGGACCAAGGGCGCTCGCCAGCCACTGGTCGAGGCGCTGGCCGGCCGCTTCCGCGCCGGCTTCGAGCACGGTCGGCGCCGCCTCTATGAATTGTCCAGCCTCTATCAATTCAGGGGTCTCTTCGCTATGAGCGCTCATCGAAAAAAGTTCCGGAAGTTCTGCCATGGCCCGGCCCGTTGCCGATGAAGAAGAAAAGCCGCTCGATCCCGAGATCGAAAAGGTGCGCGGCAGGCTCATCCGTTTCATGGCCATCAATCTCGGCCTGCTTTTGCTGGCCCTTATGGTGGTGATCGCGGCCATTGTCTACAAATCGCGCAAAGCGCCGCCCGCGAACCCGCCGCTCGCCAACGACATTCCAGTTCCGCCCGGCGAGCCGCTCGCGGCCGACATAGTGCTCCCGGTCGGAGCCAAGGTGATCAGCCAGGCTCTGTCGGGCAATCGCATTTCGATCGACGCCGAGCTCAGCGACGGCAGCCGCACCATCTTCGTCTACGACATCGCCGAGCGCCGTATCATCGGCCGCTTCGCCATCCGCAACAAATAGCCGGGCCGAAACAATGACCGGGTTTGCCGACCATCGCCGCATAGCAACCGTCACGCTCGTGGTCGCCGATTATGACGAGGCGATCGCCTGGTATATCGGCAAGCTTGGCTTTGCGCTGTGCGACGACATCGAGCTCGGTGACGGCAAGCGCTGGGTGACGGTGACGCCTGCGGCCGGGCAAGGCCCGCGGCTGCTTCTGGCGGAAGCGTTGGACGATGTGCAGAAAAGCCGCGTCGGCGACCAGACCGGCGGCCGCGTGGTTTTGTTTCTCGAAACCGACGATTTTGCCAGGGACCATGCGACGATGCTGGAAAACGGCGTCGATTTCCACGAAACGCCACGCCATGAGCCGTACGGCACCGTGGCGGTTTTCGCCGATCTCTACGGCAATCTGTGGGACCTGATCGAGCCGAAACGCTAAGTCCGCAAACCGAGATTGCACAGAAGCGGTCCGGCCGTTCGAAGCCCAGTTGCTTTTTCCAAACCGTCAGCCTATATCGCCGGTTCTTGAACGCGCCCATCGTCTAGCGGTCAGGACACCGCCCTCTCACGGCGGGAACAGGGGTTCGATTCCCCTTGGGCGTACCAAGCAACCGCTTTCCTTCCGCATCATCGACAATTTCGGGCAGCAGCCGCGCGGATCGCGTGTGACCGCGAGGGTCGGCGGCATCAGCGAAAACCCGGCAAATCCGCGTCACAGATACACCCAATTTAAGTCAGACCGCGACGCTTGAAAGCGTAGCGATCTCTGTTACTTGCGGTGCGGGGATAGCATCTGCGGCAACGCGGATTTGGTTGGGCATAGCAGGTATGAGTTCGGCAAAAATGATATGCCCGTGCTGTCACGGCAGCGGGCAGGTTTTCGATTGCTTGAAATGGCGCGAGTCGAAAGGGCATTGCTGCCCGCAAGGCACGCATCGGGCCGGCTGTCCCGGGCAGACCATGGCATGCGCCGAATGCGCGGGCCTGGGCACGCTGGCGGAAGCCGAGCTCAGAGCGGTCGCGTAGCCTCAGGTCATGCAACCTTAAGCCTCTTTCACCATCCAGCGCCGGCAGTCTCCGCGAGCTTCTGGCGCGGCGCTGCCAATTGCACTAGCATCATGTACGAAGCCTTGCCAAAGGGCTCGTTGCGGCGCGCAAGACGCCGGGGAACATAGGCGAGGGTCGGCGAGGAGGAGACCGATGCAGAAACTGCAGTCGCAGGGCGTCCATCACATCACCCTCGTCGGCGCCGGCCGCCAGACCTCGATCGATTTCTGGGAGGGCGTGCTCGGCATGCCGTTCATTTTCGAGCAACCCAATCTCGACAAGCCAAGCGAAAGCCATCTCTATTTCGATCCCGGCGACGGCAGGTTGATCACCGTCTTCACCGACGAGAGCCGCACGCCGGTCAAGCGGCGCACGCCCACCGAACCGGGCTGCGTCCATCATATTGCGTTCTCGGTGTCGCGCGTCACTTTCCTGCAGGCGGTCGCCCGGCTCGACGAACGCGCCATCAAGCACAGCGGCGTCAAGGATCGCGGCTTCATGGATTCGATCTATTTCGAGGATCCGCTCGGCCTGTTGATCGAGCTGGCGTCCTACCGCTTCGAGCCGCCGGCCGGCTTCACCCACGCCGATGTGCTGATGCAGGCGCACAAGCTGCGCGTTGTGCGCGGCGACTACAACATCGCCGAAGTGCACCTTGCCGACGCAATCCAGACGCTGGTCGAATGGTCGCGCGCGACCTTGTCAGACGACCGGACGCCGAAGAATCCATACCGACGGCCAGCAAAAGGGGAGGACCACAATGGCAAAGACAGTTAAGAGCGCTGGCAAACCAGCGGCCAAGCCAGCAGTAAAAGAGGCAGTGAAGCCGGCGGCAAAAGCGGCCGTAAAGGCCGCGCCGAAGGCAGCCGCAAAGCCGGCCGCCAAAACCGCGACGACGCCGGCTGCCAGGAAATCCGCGCCGAAGGCCAAGGCGGCGAAAAAACCTGCGCTGAAGCTCTCGATGCTGAAGCCAAGCGTCAACAACATGACCGTTCGGGTGTTTGCCCGTGCAGCCGGGTTCGACGCCGCCGAGACCGACGCCTGGGGCCACACGCGGTCGCCGGAATATATGGCGCGCAATCCGGCGCATCTGACGCCGATGATCGAGGACAAGGGGCTGCCGCGCGGCGTGCTGTGGGAGAGCTGTGCCATCATGCAGTATCTCGCCAACAAGCACGGGCTGGAGAAATTCTATCCCAAGGCACCGGCCAAGCGGGCGATGGTCGACAGCGCCATGTTCTACCTGATCGGCACGCTCTACCCCTATGTGGCGCGCGCCACCTATCCGGCGCTGGGTTTCCCGCACTATGCCGGCGAGGTCGGCCATAGCGACGCTCATCCGGAGAAGAAGTCCGAGGCGCAGAAGGCCGCCATGGCGGCGATTGCCGAGCCGCTGGAGGTGTTTCACTCCTTCTTCAGGGACGGCAAGCCGTTCATCGGCGGCAAGCACCCGTCGATCGCCGACATACGCCTGGCATCGACGCTGGAGTTCCTGGCCGTCATCGACTATGCGCTGCCAAAATGGGCCAAGGAGTATGTCGCGGCGATGGAGAAGAAACTCGGCAAGGCCTATGCCGAGCCGGCCGGCGACGTGCGCGGCTACATCGCCTATGTGAAGTCGCAGGCCAGCGCGTAAAGCTAAGGATTCATTAACCAGAACGCTGTCTATTGAAGGCACCGCGCGACCACGGATGTACTGGCGCAAGGGTGAAGGGAAAGGTCGGCGCAATGCCGGCCTTTTGCTTTTCGCCGATGCGCCATCAGGCCCGTCTCATGCCGTAAAGTCTGACATCAGGATCAAGGTCGATGGCGATGCGGATACCAGGAAGTCGTTCGTCGACGCCGCAACCACTGCCCTGCAAAAGTGCCTGCCGTTGAGCTTCTCGCCGACGCTGGCGCAAGGCGTCGCGGGCAATGTCTTCACCGTGCAATTCGCTTCGCCCAAGCAGTAGGCGAGCGGGCGAGCGTTTCACCGTTTTCACAGAAACGGCGACCCCCTCTCTCGTTGTCTTGACGCAATTCCCAGGGGAAAGCGCTACGCGCTTTTCCCGGAAAAACGACTCACACTTTTCCTGAAGTTGCTCTGATCAGTTGTGCAGGCGTCTGATATCGACATGCCGCTGCAGTTCCGGCGTCTCGAAGACGTAGTCGGCCCAGGCGGATTCCGGAATCTGTCCGGCCAGATAGCATTCCAGCAACAGGCTCTGTTCGGGATCGAGCGCTCTCGGCGCCCGCTCATGGTCCAGCCCCAGCGAGTGGAACAGGTTCCTGGTCAGGCCAGAGACAGTGAAGTGAATAGACATCTTGGTCTCCTTTGCCCGACACAACGCGAGACACCGGAGAAAGGTTTCATCCGCAAGGGCCCGATAACGCGGGATCGATGATTGCGGGCGGCCTGGCTCGCCCGAGCCTGGCTTCGTCTCATCTTGAAACAAAAGTGTAATAGCGAATTTACAGGAACCGGCATAATACACTCGGCATAAAATACCTGGCGGTTGCTGGCGTCTCTTGAATTAGACTTACCTCCCGCATTGAGGCTCAATCGGCTGGAGCGGCGATCGGCTCCACAGGGGTACAAGGAACCAGGTGTCGCCGATGATGCGTTTGTGGCTTGTCGTGACCTTTGCACTGGTGTCGGTAGCGGCAAGCGTCCTCGGCATTTCGGCTTCCCTTGCCGATCCATGCGCCGCGCTCAGGAGCCAGCTGGCACCGTCCGGCCGCAGCGGCGGGATCAGCTCCGAGCTTGCGCAGCTACGTCGCCAGCTTGCGGCGATCCAGGGGCTGGAGAGGCAACGCCGGTGCACGGCGCAAAGTGCGGTGGGGGGCTTCTTCAATGCTTGCGCCGACCTCGCCAAAAGCCGCACACAGGTGCAACGCCAGATCGCCGGCGCCGCGATTTCGCGCCGGGATGCGTCCGGACTGCAGGCCAGGCTCGTCGCGCTCGGCTGCACGCCCGCCGCCGGGCAACAAAGACAGCGTCCGGCTGGCGCCATGATCGGCAGCAATTCGATGCTGTTTTGCGTTCGTCTCTCGGACGGCTATTTCTTCCCGGCGCCGAAATCGCAGTTCGTGCAAGGCGGCGATGCCAAGGAGATGGTCGATCAGTGCCGCTACATCTGCGACGATGCCGGCGTCGACCTATACACGCTCAGTGACCCAAGCCTTGAAACCGAAGAGATGGTCGCGCTCGATACGCGCACATCCTACAAGGACCTGCCGACGGCCTTCAAATATCGCAATGATGCGAACTTCAGGGCCTGCGACCTCAAGCGCTATCACCGGCGCGTTGCCGAGCTGAGAGCGCGCACGGTGACGCCAGCCAATATGGCCAACGCGATCATTCCTTTGCCGTCAGCGAAGCCGGATCTTGGCACCGTGGCGCAACTTCTCCAGCCTGGCGCAGACGCTGCAGAGGCCAGGGGCGCCGCCCAGCGACAGTCGGTCGAGCCATTGGCCGGCTCGCGGCCGGTCAGGGTGGTCGGGCCGGCTTTCTTCCCGGCGGAGTAACCTGCGCCTAGAGCGTTTCACCGTTTCACCGAAACGGCGAACCGCTCTATGTCTTTGTTTTACGCAATTCCGGACGGAAAACCGTTTCACACTTTTCCTGGAATTGCTCTAGTACCAGCTATTCGCAAACCATCCTGTAGCGTTTGCCGGGTTCGCTGACATTCTTGCAGGTGAGCGGATTGGCCGGTTCGGAAGCCATGCTGGGCGGGCTGGACCTGACGTGCCGCCTTGGCGCAGCTATTTGTGTCGTGTGCCTGCGTGCCGCGGGCCGGTAGGGCTCCTGCGGCGGTGGCGTCGGAAACACACCGGCTGCCGCCTGCATCTGGCTGGCCTCAGTCTGCGACGGATCGCGATCCCAGACCCGCCTGATATCGAGCGGCTTCGGGATCACCACCGTGCCGTCATAGCTGCGTGCGCAGCCGCTGCCCGCAAGCAGCGCCAGGCACAGGAAACAAGGCACGATCCAACCGGTCATCAGCAACACCCCCGCTGACTTATAGCCCGGCTGGGGTTCCGCCGACAACCGGCGGAATACCGCAGGGCAATGTGGCTCTGGCCGCAGTCTGGATTGGTTATGGTTAGCGGATCATTAATGCTTCTCGGGCACATTCCGCCGGCGAACCGCTGAGGGGGTTCGGCCTTGGCTTTCGGGGTGGGAACGGGATGGCTGACGGGACTGTTGGAACACGTGGCGGACGCGGTTCCGGAAAAGGGGTGGTGAACGGCGAGGATACGTCCGTCGGGGGTTCGCCCGAAGCGCTGCGCGAACTGGTCGGGGCCGGCGCCGACTGGGTCTGGGAGACCGACGCCGAGCTGCGCTTTTCCTGGCTTTCGGAGAACTACCAGGCCGCCACCGGCATCGATCCCGCCAGCATTCTTGGCCGTTTCCGCTTCGATTTCCTCAAGCAGATGGTGCACGGCAATCGACACGCCGCCGCGCATCTGGAGGATCTGCAGGCGCATCGGCCGTTTCGCGACTTTGTTTATGAGTTGAAGGGCGGCCGTCCCGGCTGCCGCTGGGTTTCGATCACCGGTTCCCCGCGGTTCGACGGCGAAGGCGAATTCATCGGCTATCGCGGCATCGGCCGCAACGTCACGGCACTGGCCGGTGCGCTGGACGAACTGCGGCAGGACGAGAGCGATCCGCCGGCCGGCGAGGCTACGCAGCACCTCGCCGATCTCGAGCGGACAATGGATGCCATGCATATGGGCGTCGTGGTGCTTGACGCGAAGTTCGACACGCTCATCGTCAACAAGGCCTATCGCGAGCTCTCCAGGATCCCCGACGGCGCCGTCACGGTCGGCGCGCCGTTCAGCCTGTTGATGGAACTCAACCGCCGCAACGGCATCTACGGCGATCTCGATGGACAGCAGTGGCAGCACTACCTCGCCACCCGCATCGAGGAGATCAGCGCCGGCTCGGTTGCGCCACGCGAATTTCTCCATGCCAATGGCAGGACGATGATGTTCTCCGTGACGGCGTTGTCCGGCGGCAAGCGGCTGTTGACCTACTACGACGTCTCCGAGCTCAAGCGTCGCGACGCCGAGATCGAGAGTGCCAACGCCAAGATCACCGAGACCTTCGCCAATCTTCGCACGATGGTCGACCAGATGCCGATCGGCGTGCTCGTCCTCGATGCCGACATGCGCGCGGAGGTGATCAACCGCGCCTTCTATGATTTCTGGGAAATCGATCCCCGGCGCGCCGGCATCGGCTGCGGCTTCCGCGAACTGATGCAGGCCAGCCGCGATATGGACCCGTACGGTGCTGACGATGCGGAATGGCAGGACCACATCGCCGAGCGCGAAGCAGAAATCTCGGCCGGCCTGGTGGGCTCCAGGCAACTGCCACGCAATGACGGCCGTACGCTGATTGCCTCGCTGGCGCCGCTCGCCGGCGGCAAAAGGCTGATCTCCTATGTCGACGTCACCAACATGAAGGATCGCGAGGCTGAACTCGCCCAAGCGCTGGAGAAATCGCGGCTGGCCGAGGCGGTGATCAACGGCGTCAAGGACCCGATCTTCGTAAAGGACGACAATCTGCGTTTCGTCTTCGTCAATGAGGCGTTTTCGGCACTGTTCGGACAGAGCCCGCAAGCGATGCTGGGCAGGCCCGGCGGCGACTTCCTCAAGCAAAAGGACGCCGCGCAATTCGAAGACAGCGAACGCGCCGTGCTGGCGACCGGCACGCCCTACGAGGTCGAGGAGACTTTCGACGCCGAGGGCGCCAGCCGCTCGCGCATCGTGCGCAAGAACCGCGTCGGCATGCCCAGTGGCCGCAACTATGTCGCCGGTTTCCTGTTCGACATTTCCGACATGAAGCGCCGCGAGACCGAGGCCGAGGACGCGCGCAAGAACCTCGCCACGGTGCTGGAGTCGCTGCCGGCGGCCGTCATCATCTATGACCGCGACGACAAGTTCATCTTTGCCAATCGCAAGCTGCAGGACACGCTGCCGGCGCTGAAACCGGCATGGCAGCCCGGCCGCACCTTCCGCGAGGCGTTGGAACTTGGACATTCCGTGGGATATTTCCGCTTCAGTGGCGATCCGGAGACCGACAAGCTCTATGACGGCGATCGAGACATCTGGCTGGATGCCATTCTCGCCCGCTACCGCCTGCCGAACTCCTCCTACGAACGGAGCAATCCCGACGGCCGCTGGTATCAGGTCTACGATATGCGCACCGAGGACGGCACCTTCATCGGCGTGCGCGTCGACATCTCGGAGATCAAGAGCCGCGAAAAGGCGCTGCAGGAAAGCATGCGCCAGATCGACCTGTTCCGCCACGTCATGGACGAACTGCCGGTCGCCGCCTTCATCAAGGCGCAGGATCTGAGCATGGAATTCGTCAACAAGGCCTGGTGCGCGCTGACCGGCATCCCCAAGGAGGAGGTCATCGGCCGAACCGATCTCCAGCTTTTCGGCATAGACGACGCCGAAACCTACACCCATGACGACACCCAGGTCGTCGTCACCGGCCGCGGCCGCGAGATCGAGGAGCCCGTTACCCATCGCGACGGCACGGTGCGGCAATTGATGACGCGCAAGAGCCGGCTGGTGGCGCTCGATGGGTCGGTGCACCTGGTCGGGTCCAGCACCGACATCACCGACGTCAAGGCGCGCGAGCAGGCGTTGGAAGAGAGCATGCGCGAGAACGAGGTGTTCCGCAATCTCATCGACAACGTGCCGGTGTCGATCTACGCCAAGCGCTCCGACCTCAGGCAGTTCTACGTCAACAAGGGCTGGTGCGACCTCACCGGCCTCCGCAGGGAAGACGCGATCGGCAAGACGGACATCGAGATTTTCGGCGAGGACGGCGAAGCCTTCGTCAACAGCGATCTCGCCGTGCTGCGCACAGGCGATACACAGGAGATCGAGGAAACGGTGACGCTTGCCGACGGCAGCGTGCGCCACCAGTTCGCCCGCAAGGGCGCGATGATCGCGTCCGATGGTTCGCTCTATCTGATTGGGTCGACCACCGACATCACCGAACTGAAGCTGCGCGAGGCCGAACTGCGCGAGGCGCGCCAGCGCGCCGTACTGGCCGACCGCGCCAAGTCGGAATTCCTGGCCAATATGAGCCACGAGATCCGCACGCCGATGAACGGCGTACTCGGCATGGCCGAGTTGCTGGCCAAATCCGACCTCGATCCCAAGCAGAAGACGTTCACCGACATCATCGTCAAATCGGGTAACGCGCTCTTGACCATCATCAACGACATACTGGACTTCTCCAAGATCGATGCCGGACAGCTGGTGCTCGACCCTGCGCCCTTCAACCTGCCCGAAGCGATCGAGGATGTGGCGACGCTGATATCGACGCGCGCCAAGGAGAAGGACCTCGAGCTCATCGTGCGCGTCGAGCCGGGCCTGGAAAGCCTGTTCGTCGGCGATGTCGGTCGCATGAGGCAGATCGTCACCAATCTGGTCGGCAACGCGGTGAAGTTTACCGACGAAGGCCACGTGCTGGTCGACGTGACCGGACAAAGGGGGCCGACGGGGACAAAGCTTACCGTTTCGGTCACCGACACCGGCATCGGCATTCCGCAGCAGAAACTGAAGCTCGTCTTCGAAAAATTCAGTCAGGCCGACACCTCGTCGACCAGACGCCACGAAGGCACAGGGCTCGGGCTCGCCATCACCTCGCGGCTGGTCGAGTTGATGGGCGGCGAGATCGGTGTCGAGAGCGCCGAAGGCAAGGGCTCGACCTTCTGGTTCACCGTGACATTGCCCAGGGCCGAGGAACAGACCGGACGGCGGATCATGCCGGTCGACGTGACCGGCTCACGGGTGCTGATCGTCGACGACAATGCCGTCAACCGATCGATCCTGAGCGAGCAGATGGCGTCATGGACCTTCGATTCCTGCGCCGCCGAAAGCGGACCCGAAGGGCTCAAGGTGCTGGTTGCCGCGGCTGCCTATGGCGTGCCGGTCGATTGCGTCGTGCTCGATTATCAGATGCCGGGGATGAGCGGCGCCGAAATGGCGCGCGTCGTGCGCAGCACCGCAGGGCTGGCCGACACGCCGATCATCATGCTGACTTCGGTCGACCAGTCGCTCGCCAACACCAGCTATCGCGATCTCGGCATCGACGCCCAGCTGATCAAGCCGGCGCGCTCCTCGGTGCTTCTGGAAACGCTGGTCGCCACCATCCAGCGCCACCATCACAATATCACGGGTGGCCGTGTGCTGCCGGCGGCAAGCAGCGGTTCCGGCGGCGGCAGGAACGAACCGTCGCCGGCAAAGCCGCCGCTCGCTGCCTCGGAACGGGCCCTACTGCAACCGCCGCCGGTTCGTGCCCGCGCCCGGGCCGCCGGGGATGAACGCCGGCTCGACATCCTCGTTGCGGAGGACAATGAAGTAAACCAGATGGTGTTCACCCAGATAATCGGCGAAACCGGCTACAGTTTCGAAATCGTCGGCAACGGGCGCAAGGCGCTCGATGCCTTCGGCCGGCTTAATCCGCGCATGATCCTGATGGACGTCTCGATGCCGGAGATGAACGGGCTCGAGGCCACCGCCGCAATTCGCCGGCTTGAAGAACATACGGGTATGCATATCCCGATCGTCGGCGTCACCGCGCATGCCTTGAAGGGCGACCGCGAGCGCTGCCTGGAAGCCGGCATGGATGACTATTTGCCCAAGCCGATCAGCCCCAGGGCGCTGCTCGAAAAGGTCGAGCGCTGGGTCGGCATATCAGGCGAAGCCCAACGAGACGCTGGATAGCAACCTGCGGCGCCGCCGGGATTCGGCCGCGCCGCAACAGCCAAGGCTATGGTGCGATCGCACCATATCAAAGCTAGCGCCCAGTCAGGACAATGGTCGCAACGAAACCGCTCATTCAGTTACGGGCGGGAGCAAGCGACCGCCGACAAGAAACAGCGTCGAATCTACCCCAACGGACCTGTTTTTGGCGATGGCTCGGCCAAGATTCGCTCTGGCCACGGGCAACGCGCTCCCGTCCGGTTTTTCTTTCTCGGCATCGCGGCCTGCGGTGTGCCGGGACTTGATGCCAGCACGAATTGCGCAAGCGTCTGATTCCAGCGGCAACTTCCATTCCCACCAACCGGCTTAAAGGGTGCGGCCCACAAGACGTCTGTGCGACGTTACCGGGCTGACACGAAACTGTCATGCGACTGTAATAATCGAAGGCTATTGGCCTCAGCGGGCGCCGGTTTGAAGAGGGCGCCAAGAGACCATCTTCCGAACAGGAGCAGGCCACATGAAGAAATTCCTCGTTACGGCATCGGCCGTGGCGGTAGCGTTCGCCGCATCGTCCGGTGTCGCCGCTGCGCGTGACCAGATCCAGGTCGCCGGTTCGTCGACCGTGCTGCCTTACGCCAAGATCGTCGCCGAGCAGTTCGGCGAAACCTTCACCAACTTCAAGACCCCGGTGGTCGAGTCCGGCGGCAGCGGCGCCGGCATCAAGGAGTTCTGCAAGGGCGTCGGCGAAGACACGATCGACATCGCCAACTCCTCGCGCCCGATCAAGAAGGACGAGCTGAAGTCCTGCGCCGACGCCGGCGTCAAGGACGTCCAGGAAGTCCGCATCGGCTATGACGGCATCGTCTTTGCCACCGACATCAAGGGTCCGGACTGGGCGCTGGTTCCCGCCGACATCTACAAGGCGCTCGCCGCCAAGCTGGTGGTCGACGGCAAGCTGGTCGACAACCCGAACACCAAGTGGAACCAGGTCAATCCGAAGCTGCCCGACTGGGATATCGCCGCCTATATCCCGGGTGAGAAGCACGGCACCCGTGAAGTGTTCGAGACCAAGCTGCTCGACGCCGGCTGCGACAAGGCCGCTTTGAAGGCTGCCGGCATCGCCGACGACAAGGAAATCGGCAAGACCTGCATCGCCATCCGCAAAGACGGCAAGGCTGTCGACATTGATGGCGACTACACCGAGACGCTGGCCCGCATCGACTCCAACAAGACCGGCGTTGGCGTGTTCGGCCTCGCCTTCTACGAGAACAATGCCGACAAGCTGAAGGTCGCCACCGTGGAAGGCATCGTGCCTTCGACGCAGACCATCGCCGATGGCACGTATCCCGTGTCGCGGCCGTTGTTCTTCTACGTCAAGAAGGCGCATCTGGGCGTCGTTCCCGGCCTCAAGGAATATGTCGAGTTCTTCCTTGATGACCAGATGATCGGCCCGGAAAGCCCGCTCGCCCAGTACGGCCTGGTTTCCGCTCCCGACGCCGAACGTCAGGGCCAGCGCGACGCCTTCGCCGCTGGAAAGACAATGTAATCAACGGACGGATCAGGGCGCGGATGAACTCCGCGCCCTGACTTCGCCGCTTGCCGCAACGGCTGCGGCGATCTGAATTTTCCCTGGGGTGGGTTATGTCGTCCTTGCTCGTACTCGCCATAGTCATCGCCATAGGCGTGGTCGCTTTTGTGGTCGGCCGCCAGCGCGCCGCGGCGCAGGATACCGGCAAGGTCAAGCCGCATTCGCGCGCGCATTATCATGGCTGGTGGGCCTTTCTGCTCGCGGTCCTGCCTGCCGTCCTTTTGCTCGCCGTCTGGGATATCGGCTCTTCCTTCTATCTCGACCGGCATATCCATGCCGCTTTGCCCGAGCGCACCGCCGACACAAAGGTGGCCAGCGAAGCGCTCGACGCCAGCCTGGTGAAGAGCCTGGCCAAGGGCCTGCGCCGGCTCGATGGCGATACCGCACTTCCCGCTACTTTCGCCGAATTGCAGCCGCTGCTCGCCGCCAAGGGCGTGGCACTGGCCAGCGACACCCAGGACTATATGATTCCGATCGCGGTCGAGGCGAACCAGGTCCAGGACCGGCTCGGCCTGTTCAGCGCCGTGCTGACCTTCGCGCTGTCGGTCGCCGGCGCCTTCTATGCGCTGAGGCAGATCGCGCCGCGCGCCAGGGCGCGCAACAATGTCGAGAAGCTGATGCTGTGGGGGCTGCTTGCGGCCTCGACCATCGCCATCCTGACCACGGTCGGCATCGTGCTGTCGATGCTGTTCCAGACCATCACCTTCTTCGAGAGCGTGTCGCCGATGAGCTTCTTCTTCGGCACGGTGTGGGATCCGCGTTTCGCCGCCGCCGGTTCCGGCGGCAGCCAGGGTCAGTTCGGCCTGATCCCGCTTCTCGCCGGCACGCTCTACATCGCCGCCGTCGCCCTTCTGGTGGCAGTGCCGGTCGGGCTGATGTCGGCGGTCTACATGTCCGAATATGCCTCGCGCGGTGTGCGCTCGGTGGTCAAGCCGGCGTTGGAACTGCTGGCCGGCATTCCGACCATCGTCTACGGCATCTTCGCCGTTGTCACGCTCGGACCGTTCTTGCGCGACCTGTCGGCGGCACTCACCGGCGGCTCGCCCTTCATCCAGGGCCAGAGCATCTTCACCGCCGGTCTGGTGATGGGCGTCATGTTGATCCCGGTCGTGTCCTCTTTGTCCGACGACATCATCACCGCGGTGCCGCGCGCAATGCGTGACGGCTCGCTCGGCCTCGGCGCCACGCGCTCCGAGACGATCAAGCGGGTGATCCTGCCGGCGGCACTGCCCGGCATCGTCGGCGCCATCCTGTTGACGGCGTCGCGCGCTATCGGCGAGACGATGATCGTCGTGCTGGCGGCGGGCGTCGCCGCCAATCTGACGGCCAATCCGTTCGAGGCGATGACGACCATCACCGTCAAGATCGTCAACCAGCTGACCGGCGATCTCGAGTTCAACTCGCCGCAGACGCTGGTCGCCTTCGCGCTCGGCCTGACGCTGTTCGCGCTGACGCTGGTGATGAACATCGTCGCCCTCTACATCGTGCGCAAGTACCGGGAGCAGTACGAATGACCGACATCCCCCTGGACACGATGGCGGGCGCCGTCGCGCGTCCGCGCCGCGACATCGGGCTGAAGGCGCGCTATGCCGCCGAACGCCGGTTCCGCATCTATGGCGTGATTGCGATCTCGGTGGGCCTGGCGTTCCTGGCCATCATGTTGATCACCATCGTCTCGAAAGGCTACACCGCCTTCTGGCAGACGACGGTGACGCTTCCGATCACCTTCGATGAGAAGGTCATCGACCCCTCCGGCAAGCGCGCGACCGACCCTACCGTGCTGATCAAGGCGAACTATCCCAAGCTCGCCGAAAACGCGCTGGTGGCCAAGCTCGGCATCGATCCGGCCAACAAGCCGATGATGCTGAAGCTCAAGGGCTTCCTGTCGGAAGGCGCCCGCGTCCAGCTGCGCGACATCGTCTCCGCCGATCCGTCGGTGATCGGCAGGACGCGTGACGTCGACATCCTGGCTGCCGCGAACCTCGACTCGGCCTTCAAGGGCCAGATCGACCTCGGCGTCGATGAAGCGCGCCGCAAGGTGTCCAACCAGCAGATCGACTGGATGAACAAGCTTAAAGCCGACGGCGTGATGGCCGAGCATTTCAACACCGGCCTGTTCACCTATGGCGCCTCCAGCCGGCCCGAAACGTCGGGCATGGGCGTGGCGATCATCGGCTCGTTCTACATGATGGTGATCGTGCTGTTGCTGGCGCTGCCGATCGGCGTCGCCGCCTCCATCTATCTGGAGGAGTTCGCCAAGAAGAACCGCTTTACGGACCTGATCGAAGTCAACATCAACAATCTCGCGGCGGTGCCGTCGATCGTCTTCGGTCTGCTTGGCCTTGCCGTGTTCATCAACTTCCTCGGCATGCCGCGCTCGGCTTCCTTCGTCGGCGGCCTGGTGCTGACCTTGATGACATTGCCGACCATAATCATCGCCACGCGCGCCGCCCTCGCCACGGTGCCGCCGTCGATCCGCTCGGCGGCCCTAGGTCTCGGCGCCTCCAAGATGCAGATGGTGTTCCATCACATCCTGCCGCTTGCCGCCCCAGGCATCCTTACCGGCACCATCATCGGCCTGGCGCGTGCGCTCGGCGAGACAGCACCGCTGCTCTTGATCGGCATGGTCGCTTTCGTCGCCGATTATCCGACGACGCCTTTCGATCCGGCGACCGCGCTGCCGGTTCAGATCTATATGTGGGCAAACGAGGCTGAGCGCGCTTTTGTCGAGCGCATGTCCGGCGCCATCATCATCCTGCTCGTCTTCCTCATGGCCATGAACATCACCGCGATCGTGCTCCGGCGCCGGTTCGAGCGGCGCTGGTAGAAAAAAGGCAATTTGGTATGAACATCATGACCGAACAGTCCCTTGAAAATGCAGTGGGCGACAAAATGAACGCCAAGTCGAACGAAGTCATCAAGATGCGCGGCGACAAGGTCGGCGTCTTCTACGGCGAGAAGCAGGCGTTGTTCGACGTCAATCTCGACGTCCGCCAGAACCAGGTGACGGCGCTGATCGGCCCGTCCGGCTGCGGCAAGTCGACCTTCCTGCGCTGCCTCAACCGCATGAACGACACCATCGATTCGGCGCGGGTGACCGGCAAGATCACGCTCGATGAAGACGACATCTACGACAAGAACATCGATGTCGTCGAACTGCGCGCCCGCGTCGGCATGGTGTTCCAGAAACCCAACCCGTTCCCGAAGTCGATCTACGAGAACGTCGCCTACGGCCCGCGCATCCATGGGCTGGCCAAGCGCAAGTCCGACATGGACCAGATCGTCGAGCAGAGCCTCAAGAAGGCAGCGATCTGGAACGAGGTCAAGGACCGCCTGCAGGAGCCCGGCACCGGCCTGTCCGGCGGCCAGCAGCAGCGCCTGTGCATCGCGCGCGCCATCGCCGTGTCGCCGGAGGTGATCCTGATGGACGAGCCCTGCTCGGCGCTCGATCCGATCGCCACCGCCCGTGTCGAGGAGCTGATCGACGAACTGCGCCAGAACTACACGATCGTCATCGTCACCCACTCGATGCAGCAGGCGGCGCGCGTGTCGCAGCGCACGGCGATGTTCCATCTCGGCTATCTCGTCGAGGAGGGCGCCACCGACAAGATGTTCACCAACCCCGACGACAAGCGCACCCAGGACTACATTACCGGCCGCTTCGGCTGAGCCGTCCGGCGGGTGAATTTTCAGGCACGAGGACCAAGATCATGGGTGAACATACCGTCGCCTCCTTCGATGAAGAGCTCGGGCAGATCAGCAAGCTGATCCGCGACATGGGCGATCTGGCAGGCTCGATGGTCAGCGGCTCGACCAGGGCGCTGCTCAATTCGGACAATGCGCTGGCACAGCGTGTCGTTTCCGACGACGCCATCATGGATGCGCGCCAGCGCGAACTGGACGACCGCGCCATCACGCTGATCGCCAAGCGCCAGCCGATGGCCAACGATCTGCGCGCCGTGGTCGGCTCGATCCGCATGGCCGGCGACCTCGAGCGCATCGGCGATCTCGCCAAGAACATCGCCAAACGCGTCGGCACCGTGGGCTTGAGCGTCACGCCGCGCGACCTCTCGCACTCCATCGATGCCATGGCGCAGCTGGTGCTGATCCAGGTGCAAGGCGTCGTCGAGGAATATGCCGCCACCGATGCGGCAGCTCTTGCAAAACTCAGGAATGACGACGAGCGCATCGACGTCAAATACACGTCCGTGTTTCGTGAGCTCTTGACCTACATGATGGAAGACCCTCGCAACATCACCGCCTGCACGCATCTCTTGTTCTGCGCCAAGAATCTTGAGCGCATCGGCGATCATGTCACCAACATCGCCGAAAATGCGTATTATGTGCTGACCGGCCAGCAATTGCCCGCCAATCGTCCGAAGCAGGACGAGACGGCGATGGCCACGCCGGCCTGATGAGGGTGAACTGCCTATGATCGCGCCACGCATCATGGTCGTGGAGGACGAGGAGCCGCTAGGCGTGCTCCTCCGCTACAACCTCGAATCCGAAGGCTATCACGTCGAGGTGGTGACACGCGGCGACGAGGCCGAGATCCGCCTGCAGGAAAACGTGCCCGATCTCCTGGTGCTCGACTGGATGGTGCCCGCTGTTTCCGGCATCGAGCTCTGCCGGCGGCTTAGAGTGCGGCCCGAAACCGAGCGGCTGCCGATCATCATGCTGACCGCGCGCGGTGAGGAAAGCGATCGCGTGCGCGGCCTGTCCACCGGTGCCGACGACTATCTGGTCAAGCCATTCTCGACGCCGGAGTTCATGGCGCGCGTGAAGGCGCTGCTGCGCCGGGCCAAGCCGGAAGTGCTGTCCAGCGTGCTCAAGGTCGGCGACATCGTGCTCGACCGCGAGTCGCACCGTGTCTACCGCAAGAAGAGCGAGATCAGGCTCGGACCGACCGAGTTCCGGCTGCTCGAATTCATGATGCGCCATCCCGGCCGCGTGTTCTCGCGCAGCCAGCTGCTCGACAATGTCTGGGGCGAGACGATCTACATCGACGAGCGAACCGTCGACGTCCATGTCGGGCGCTTACGCAAAGCGGTCAACAACGGCCGCATGCCGGATGTCATCCGTACCATTCGCGGCGCCGGCTACGCGATCAGGGAAGACTAGGATGCTGCGCGTCGCGCCGTTGCCGGCCATTCAGGCGACATGCTTGCCGGATTTGGCCTGAATGCCCGGCGCGAAAATCTCCTGATCGACGAAGCCGAGCGCGCGCATGGCACAGCCTTCGCGGATCAGCGGCAGCTCGTTGGGCTCGGTGTCGAAGGAGATCGATTTCGAGTGCTGGCCGCCGGCGGTCTGGGCGATCGCTTCGCGCAATGCCGGCTCGATCAGGTCGAAGGCGGCGGCGCTGACGCCAACCATGGCGACAGGCGCCGGGTCGATCAGCGCAAACAGGCTGCCGAGGCCGAAGCCGAGCGCCTCACCGGCCTTGCGATAGGCTTCGCGCTCCGGGCCATCGGTTTCGCGGGCGCGCGCGGCGAGTGCGCGCATATCAGCGTCGCCGATATCGACCGGCTCGGCATCTTCGCTCATCATTTTGGCGCTGCGCCAGATGGCGTAGTTTCCGGCATAGGCCTCGACGCAGCCGCGCCGCCCGCAGCGGCAGAGCGCGCCGCCCGGACGGTGGATCATGTGGCCGAACTCGCCGCCGGAGGAATGGGTGCCGGTGAACAGTTCGCCTTTCAGCACCAGCCCCATGCCGATGCCGTGCGACAAGAGGATCGCGATGAAATTGTCGCGGTAGCGCTCGGGCTGGCGCCATTGCAGGGCCACCGCCATCATATTGCAGTCGTTCTCCATGGTGGCAGGAATGCCGAATTCCGCTTCCAACATGTCGGCGAAGGCAATGTCGGTCAGTGGCGTGATTGGCGACCACAGCATGGCCCGCGCCTGCGAATCGGTGATGCCCTGGATGCCCATGGCAATGCGGGCGATGCTCTGGACATCGAGGTCCGGGTCCGCGAGACGCCGCCCGACGATTGCTACGCATTCGCCGATCAGCTCGTCGCGCGGCATGGTCAGCGTGTCGAGCCGGCGCTGTTCTTCCGCGACCACCTGGCCGGCATAGTCGATGACGGTGACGGAGAGGAAGTTCAGCGACAGCACCACGGTCATGACCGCCGCCGCTTCCGGGTTGAGGCCAAGGCCGACCTGCGGCCGGCCGCGTTTCAGCGAGCCGGTCTCGCCAGGCTTGCCTTCAATCAGGATGCCTTCTTGAATTAGATCAGACGAGATTGCCGATATCGTCGAATGGCTGAGGCCGGTGGTCGCCGCAATCTCGGTCCGCGACGGCTGGCCGGCCCGGCGCACGGCCGAAATCACCATCGCACGGTTGCGACGGCGCAGATCGTCGTGGCGGATCCCAACCGACATTTGTTTTCCTCCCGGCCTCCTCGCGCCTCATGATAGTGAAGGCGTTCGACGGCACCAGCCAAATATTGGCAGACGCCGGCAGCCCTGTCATTGTTTATTGCGGAGCTCGAAAAAATTCGGCAACGCCATCAGAATCCATCATAATCGATGTTGACAGTGCCTTATCATTGAACCAGTATTTTTTCGAGGCTCGAAAAAATGGAGCCTCTTTGTGCAGGCCTTCGGGCCGGTTTTGTCGCGCCGTGGGCGGCGCAGGGAGGGTTATAATGAACAGATTTGCAGCCGCCATGCTGGCGGGTGTCGCCATGTCGCTGGCGCTGATGTCGGTCGCGCAGGCGAAGGACAAGGTCATCGGCGTGTCGTGGTCGAACTTCCAGGAAGAGCGCTGGAAGACCGACGAGGCGGCGATGAAAACGGCGATCGAAGCCGCCGGCGACAAGTACATTTCGGCCGACGCGCAGTCCAATCCCGGCAAGCAGCTGACCGACGTCGAAAGCCTGATCTCGCAGGGCGCCAACTCGCTGATCATCCTGGCGCAGGACGCCTCGGCCATCGGCCCGGCGGTGCAGAAGGCGCTGGACGAAGGCATTCCGGTCGTCGGCTATGATCGCCTGATCGAGAACAAGGACGTCTTCTACCTGACCTTCGACAACAAGGAAGTCGGCCGCATGCAGGCCCGCGAAGTGTTCAAGGCGAAGCCCGAAGGCAACTATGTCTTCATCAAGGGCTCGGGCTCGGATCCGAATGCCGATTTCCTGTTCTCGGGCTCGATGGAAGTGCTCAAGGAAGCCATCGACTCGGGCAAGATCAAGAATGTCGGCGAGGCCTATACCGATGGCTGGCTGCCGGCCAACGCCCAGAAGAACATGGAACAGTTCCTGACCGCCAATGACAACAAGGTCGATGCCGTGGTTGCGGCCAATGACGGCACCGCCGGCGGCGTTGTCGCCGCGCTGACGGCGCAGGGCCTTGCCGGAACGGTTCCGGTCTCGGGCCAGGACGGCGACCATGCCGCCCTGAACCGCATCGCGCTCGGCACGCAGACGGTGTCGGTGTGGAAAGACGCGCGCGAACTCGGCAAGAACGCCGCCGAGATCGCCTCGCAGCTTGCCGATGGCAAGAAGACGGGCGACATTGCCGGCGCCAAGGACTTCACCACGCCTGGCGGCAACACCGTCAAGTCGCTGTTCCTGACCCCCGTCGCGATCACCAAGGACAACCTCAACGTCGTCATCGACGCCGGCTGGATCAAGAAGGACGAAGTCTGCACAGGCGTCGCCGCCGGCAGCGTCGCGGCTTGCAACTGATCTCGACGACTTGAAGAAATGAGGCGCCGCGGCTGTCAAGCCGCGGCGTTTTCTCTACGAGAATTGTGTGTTTCCGCCATCGGCGGCAAACTTCTAGGCTGTGGTCCGGCATCCGCGCCAGACGGCAAGCCGCTGGAGGACATCATGACCGACACGACCTCAAATCCGCAGGCCGATACGGCACGAGCGTCTGAACTCGGCGCGGTCGCCCGGTTCCTGAAAGCGACCGAGCTCGACACGCGCATGCTCGGCATGGTCGGCGCGCTGCTGGTCATCTGGGTCGGCATACATATCCTGTCGGGTGGGCTTTTCCTGACGCCGCGCAATCTTTGGAACCTGTCGGTGCAGACGTCCTCGGTCGCGATCATGGCGACCGGCATGGTACTGGTCATCGTCATGCGCAACATCGACCTTTCGGTGGGCTCCGTCGAAGGCGTGATCGGCATGATCATGGGCGTGGCACAGGCCGAATTCCTGATTCGCGTCATCGGCTTCCAGCTTGGAAACCCCTGGCTCTGGGTCGTCGCGCTTGCCGCCGGCGTGGTGCTTGGTCTGCTGATCGGCGCGTTCCAGGGCTTCATCATCGCCTATATGCAGGTTCCGGCCTTCATCGTGACGCTTGGTGGCCTGCTGGTCTGGCGTGGCATGGCATGGCTCATCACCAGCGGGCGCACGGTCGCGCCACTCGACGCCACCTTCCAGCTGATGGGCGGCGGACCACGCGGCTCGATTGGCGCCGCTGCCAGCTGGATCGTCGGCATCGTCGCCTGCGCGGCGGTCGCCTTCGCGCTGCTCAACGGTCGCTCACAGCGCAAGCGCTTCAGCTTTCCACTGCGCCCCGTCTGGGCCGAGACCTTGCTTGGCGTGGTCACTTGCGCGGCCATCCTCGGCGCCGTGTGGATCGCCAATTCCTATCCATGGCCGATCGGCATCGTGCGCCAGTACGCACAGCAGAACGGCATCACCGTTCCCGAAGGCGGGCTGTTCATCGCGCATGGCATCGCCATACCGGTGCTAATGGCGGTGATTGTCGGCATCATCATGACGTTCATCACCAAGCGCACGCGTTTCGGCCGCTATGTCTTCGCCATCGGGGGCAATCCGGAGGCAGCGGAACTCGCCGGCATCAACACGCGCTGGGTGACCATGAAGGTGTTCATGATCATGGGTGTGCTGGCTGCAATCAGCGCGGCGATCTCGTCGGCCCGTCTCAATGCGTCAACCAATGCGCTGGGCACACTGGACGAGCTTTTGGTGATCGCGGCCGCTGTCATCGGCGGCACGTCGCTCGCGGGCGGCGCCGGAACGGTGATGGGCGCCATGCTCGGCGCGCTACTGATGCAGTCGCTGCAATCCGGCATGGTGCTGCTCGGCATCGACTCGCCGCTGCAGAGCATTGTCGTTGGCGCTGTCCTGGTCATCGCCGTCTGGCTCGACACCGTCTACCGCAAGCGCGTCTAGGGAGGAACGATTATGGAAAAAACTGCTCCCACCGGTACGCCACTGATCGACGTGCGCAACATCTCGATCGCGTTCGGTGGCATTCGCGCCGTCGACGATGCGTCCATCGATCTTTTCCCGGGCGAAGTGGTGGCGCTGCTTGGCCACAACGGCGCCGGTAAGTCGACGCTGATCAAGATCCTGTCGGGCGCCTACAAGCGCGATGCCGGCCAGATCTTGGTCAACGGCCAGGAGGCCTCGATCTCCAATCCGCGCGACGCCAAGAAATACGGCATCGAAACGATCTACCAGACGCTTGCGCTGGCCGACAATGTCGACGCTGCCGCCAACCTCTTCCTCGGCCGCGAACTGATGACCGCGTGGGGGACACTCGACGATGTCGCCATGGAGGCCGAGGCGCGCAAGGTGATGGGCCGGCTCAATCCGCGCTTCCAGCGCTTCAAGGAGCCCGTGATCAAGCTATCGGGCGGCCAGCGCCAGTCGGTGGCGATCGCACGCGCCATCCTGTTCAACGCCCGCATCCTGATCATGGACGAACCGACGGCCGCGCTTGGGCCGCAGGAGACGGCGCAGGTCGGCGAACTGGTAAAGCAGCTCAAGGCCGACGGCATCGGCATTTTCCTGATCAGCCACGACATTCACGACGTGTTCGAGCTTGCCGACCGGGTCTGCGTAATGAAGAACGGCCAGGTCGTCGGCACCGCGCTCACCACCGATGTGACGCAGGACGAAGTGCTCGGCATGATCATCCTGGGAAAGTGCCCGCCCGGCGCCATTCCCGGTCCGGGTGCGCTGAAGATCGCGGCCTGAGACCACGCTATCGTCAGCTGTCATGTTCACTGATGCTCGAGATCGATAAGCCGGCTAAATATGCATGATATGCCAGCTGTCATTATGGCTTGGCCGCGCCATTGTCTTGCCGCGGCGACTTGCCCATAAAGGTCCCGAACCGTCCATGGGCCTGCGTTGAAGAAGTTTTTCCCGATCCTTGCCTTCATTGCCGTTGCACTGATCAGCCTGACGATGGCGGGCTTCGCCTATTTCGCGACCCAGGAAGCGGCGCGCATCAAGTTCGAGGCGACGGCCGACGACGCGCTCAACCGCATCGAAAGCCGTATCGATCTGCATCTGTCACTGCTGCGCTCGACGCAGGCGCTGTTCGACGCCCGCAATGGCGAGATTTCAGGTAGCGAATTCAAGGCCTTCTTCAGCGCCCTCGATGTCGATAACAATTTCGCCGGCCTGCGCGGCATCGGCTATCTCAGGCTGGCCAAGACCGGTGACGAAGCGGCGGTCGAGCGCGACATGTTGCGCGACCGCGGCGCCGCCCACACGGTCTATCCGGACACGACACAGCCATGGCGCACGCCCGTCGTGCTGTTCGAGCCGCTCGACCCTGCCAACGAATCCACCATCGGCTACGACATGTTCACCGAGCCGGTGCGGCGCGAGGCGATCGAAAAAGCGATGGCCGATGACGCACAGCACGCAAGCGGTCTGGTCCAGCTCGGCCAGGACACTGGCGCGGCGCAGACCTTTACCGGTTTCCTGGTCTTCGTCAGGCTCAATGTCGAAACCGCGCCGGATGGTATCAATGCGTCCAGATCATCGACATCAGGCCTTCTCTACGCGGCCTTCCGCGCCCGCGACCTGTTCCAGACCGCGCTCAGCCGCACGCCTTTGCTGCCGGTCAACACCGCGGTCTATGACGGCACGGCCGACGCCGACAATCTTCTGTTCCAGTCGGAAACGCCGCCGGTTGCGAGCTTTGGCGACAGGCTGTTGGTGACGCGCAAGATCATCGTCGCCGGTCGGCCGTGGACGGTGCTGTTTCGGCCGACAAGTGCATTTTCGCAACCGTCCTCGCGCGCCATTCCGGTCATGCTCGGGCTGTTCGGCCTGCTTCTGGCCGGGGCCATCGCGTTGGTGGCGCGCTACCAGGAGCGCGCCTACGACGCCAAGTCGCTGCTGCATGAAACGACGGAAAAAAGCCTGCTCGAAAAGGATTTGATGCTGCAGGAGATGAAGCATCGGATCAAGAATTCGATCACGCGGGTGCTGGCGATTGCGCGCCAGACGGCAGCGCAAGCAACCGACGTGAAGGAGTTCTCAACTTCCTTCTCAGCCCGCCTCCAGGCAATGGCGGCTTCCCAGGATATGCTGACGCGTTCGCGCTGGCAGAAGGCCGATCTTGGCGACCTGCTGCGCATCGAGCTCGGCCAGGTGTTCGGCAAGGAGCTTCCGGAAGGGATATTGTCAGGGCCTCAGGTGCTGCTCGACGAGAGGACGACGCAGGCGCTTGGCCTGACCTTTCACGAACTGGCGACGAATGCGCTGAAATATGGCGAGGCCGGCAATTCCGTGGGTGCGCTCAAGGTCGACTGGTCGTTCGAGGGGCGCGGGTCCGAGCGGATGCTGGTTCTGAACTGGCGCGAGGCCGGGCAGAAGGAACTCGAAGCGCCGGCGAAGACCGGCTTCGGCACCAAGCTGATCGACCTCAATGTCACGCGCGAATTGCGCGGCGCGATTGCCCGAGATTTTCGCATCGATGGGCTTACGGTGGAAATCAGGATCCCGCAGCCTGATGCAGTCAAACAAACGGAGACCGGCTGACCGGTCTCCGTCGCGATTGTCTGACGCTTTTGAAGCGGATCAGCAGCGAGCGGTGTAGAGCCGGCCGCGATTGTCGCGATACTGGCAATAGCCGTTGCGCAGGTTGCGCACCAGCAGGCCGGAACCGGCGCCAACGGCTGCGCCGATCAGCGCACCCTTGCCGCCGCCGATCAGTCCGCCGGCCAAAGCACCGACACCGGCGCCGACACCGACATCCTGCTCGGTCGTGCTGCAGCCGCTGACGGCGACCACCGTAACCATGGCAATAATCAATTTCCGCATAGAATCTCTCCTCACTTTTGTCCTCACTTTAGTAAGCTCCAGCCGCTATTTAGCACGAAACAGCAGCCTTTGCCCGCTCGATCTTATTGTTGGCTAAGAGAGTCTTTTTCGCGGCGCGTGGCGTTCGACGCGACCACGACACTGAAAATCTGCAAAGACGCGTCGAGGGTGCCGTCCGGGCGCACGTTCCAGACGATCTGGTCGTAATCATCCTCCAGCGCGGGGTCGACCGTAAGACATTTGGCAACGACGTGCTCGGCCTGACCCTGCACGTCGCCGGCAGCGAATGGACGTTCTGCCGTGCATGCTTCGGCGGTTTCGAAAACACTGACCGGCACCGGCAGTTCACGACATTCGGTCATGTTGTTCGAACAGCCAATTACCAAAAGCAAAGCGGCGATGTGTTCCACGGCGATACGTCCTCTCGCCATAAGAACGGTCCACAGCCGTCAAAGTTCCTGTGCCGAAAGGGGCGTTAATAATTGGTCGGCTACGAGCTGGACAGCTTCTGAGCCAGGCTGCTTGGGAGCAGCGTGAACCTGAGCATCTGGCTCAGGCCAATTGCGACGCCACGATCAGCACAACAGCGGCGAAGCGAAGCAAGGGGTGCCAGGCGTGCTGCAAAGGCGAGGCTGAAGCATCAGGATCCTGAAAGCCGCTCATCGAGACCCGCGCGGCCTGCTCCAGCCTGTTCATATCGGCCACCGTCATGATCATTCCTCCCATACTTGCGTTGCAGGCCGCGGCCGAACATCGGTTGAATCGGTCAAGATCCAGCAATCTCTGGGAACCACAGCATCGGATTTTATGGTGAACAGCCGGTTAAGGAATCCCGCCGCTCATTCGGTTTCGAAATTGCCGTGCGGAACCACCAGGCGATATTCGAGGCGGTCACTGGTGATCTCCAGCGTCGCCGTGCCGTTCAGCGATGCCGGCACGACACGTTCGAGGGCAACGCTGCCGAAGCGTTTCTCGGTGCGTCTGTTATCATTGGCGACAATGGCCTCGACCCAGGTCAGCGACAAAGCCGGCTTGTCGGCGGCCTCTGCGACGTTCGACAGATCGGCAGTTACCTCGACAAAGCCGTCCGGCCGCGCCAGGGCGCCGTAGCTGAATGAATTGACGGCGAGTTCGTGCATTGCCAGTCCGATATGAATGGCGGCGTTGGGATTGAGGTAGGGGTTGACGCCATTGAAGCGCAGGCTCTGCGCGGGATCGGCGCCGTAGCGAACGACCTGGCCGCGGATAAGCTCGCGAAGTGCTGCACCCCGCCAGTTCGACGACGTTACCAGATCCTGGGAGGAAGCCAGTGACTGCAGGCGGCCGCGAAAGCGCTTCAGGAAATCGTCGGGTGTCTCGGAATAGCGGCCGGTCTGGGTGGCAATACTCTGGATGATGGCCAACAGGTTCTTGGAGCGGTGGCTGACTTCGCGCAACAGCGTCTTCAGCGTCTGTTCGCGGCGTTTCTGCTCGGTGGTTTCCACCATCGTGGTGACGACGCCCTGCACGTCGCCGCGATGGCCCCGATCGGCATCGACCCATACCTGGAACCAGCGCATGCCATCACCGGTGGGAACACTCAGTTCAAGGCGTTCCGGATTGCCGGAAGCGATCACATTGCTTTTGGCGGCGGCGATTTGCTCAGCTTGCGCCGGTGGCAACGCGCCGTTGCTGTCGGCTGTGTCGGAAACCCACGGCGCACGCATGTTGCGGGCCCATACAGTCTTCAATTCACGATCCTGATAGAGGACGGAAATGCCGGCATTGTGCAGAGCGTGAAGCAAGGCCCGGCCAAGCTGCATTCCGCTTTCAGCCGGGTGCAGTGCGATCACCTCGTCGCCCTGTCCGCTCTCGCCTCCGCCAATGGAACGCATCAATCACCTGTCCACCTGATCAGGACCGAACGATTCACTTGGACTCAGTTCCTGAGTAGGTCCCCAGAAAAGGTCCGCCGGACGATGTCCCGTTGGAGGACATCGCCCGGCGGTGGCTGGAAACCGTTTGAGGGGTGCGGCTTCCAGTGTTCTTCGCCCGCTCCTACGATGCCCGTCTGAACAGGCCGGCCAGAAGCGAGATGACGAGGAAGGCGAGAAAGATGAAGAACAATATTTGCGCGATACCGGCCGAGGTACCGGCGATGCCGCCGAAACCAAGCGCGCCGGCGATGATCGCCACGACGAGAAATACGAGCGCCCAGTAGAGCATGATCTGTCTCCTTCCGATACTGGATCAAGAACGTGAGTGATTGCTGTTTGTTCCACCATTTGCCGAAAAAGAAGGTCTTTGGAAGAGGCCCGGACGCGAATTGATTCGCGCGCGTGAGCGCGATACGGCGCGACGGGCAGCCGCCGATCGCCGGGTTAGGCGATCGCCAGTGCCGCCAACGCTGTGAGGCGGCGAAAAGTTGGAGATTGAAGGCCCTACTTCACGCGGCGGCCTTGGCCTGCCGGTCGAAGAACAGCGCTTGGCTGATCAGCGCCTTGACCATGTCGGGATTGAACGGCTTGGTGACGAGGAAGGCCGGTTCAGGCCGCTCGCCGGTCAGCAGACGTTCGGGGAAGGCGGTGATGAAGATTACCGGCACCGAAGTCGACGACAGGATTTCGTTGACCGCATCGATACCCGAGCTGCCATCGGCAAGCTGAATGTCGGCCAGCACCATCTTCGGCCTTGTCTTGCCGAACATCGCCACCGCCTCGGTATGGGTGCGCGCGGTTCCGACCACGTGGTGGCCGAGGCTCTCGACCATTTCCTCGATGTCCATGGCGATCAGCGGCTCGTCCTCGATGATCAGCACATCGGTCGCCACCTGGCGAGAGATCTCGTTGCTCGCCTGGGCAAGCAGTTCGGAGAATTCCTTGGCGTCGACATCGAGAATTTCAGCTGCCTCGTCTTCACCGAAGCCTTCGACCGCGACCAGCAGGAAAGCCTGGCGTGGCCGTGGCGCAATGGCGTTCAGATTGGCGGCGGCGCGCTGCTCCCATGCCGATTGCGCCTGCTCCTGCGGAACGCGGATGGCAATGGAGGTGAACAGTTTGGCGAATACCTTGTAGAGCGCGATGCGGTCGCTTGACGCTTGCGGGAAGATGTCGACGTCGGCGATGATGGCTTCGAGCATCGCGGCGACCAGCGCATCGCCACTCTCCTGCGATCCGGATACGGCGCGTGAAAAGCGGCGCAGGAACGGCAGGTGCGGAGCGATGGTTGCGGAAAGGCTCATGGTAGACGTCTCCCTCAGATGACGTGATTGCATAGATTGCAGGTCAAGCTGATTGCAAGCCCCAACACCCAAACGCGGGTTTTGCGAAAAAGTTCCGACACTTGTGGAACGAAACTGCACGGGCGACGTTTGTGGTGCGATGGGCAACCAGACGAGGGGGCCGCTTTGCGTTGTGTAATGGGGCGGCTCGGGGCGCTGGATTTAAGGGCGAAATGAAGGACATGAATAAAGAAACGCTGGCTGGCGCCGCTGACAGGCGCCGGGCCAATTCCGGCGACCCGCTCGGGGCGAATTCGGAAATTGGCCGTAAACTCAAACAGTATTATGACGAGCTGGTCTCGGACAATGTGCCGGATCGCTTTGCCCAGTTGCTCAGCCAACTGGAAAAGGCCGAACCCGCACAGAAGAAGGACTGAGGCATGGCAGCTGTCTCACAAGGGTTCAAGACCGACCTGCTCGGCTCGATCCCGAGCCTGCGGGCTTTTGCCGTGTCGCTGACGCAGAATGCCGACAAGGCCGACGATCTCGTGCAGGAGACGCTGGTCAAGGCTTGGGACAAGCATGAGAGCTTTCAGCCCGGCACCAATCTCAAGGCATGGCTGTTCACCATCCTGCGCAACGAGTTCTATTCCCAGATGCGCAAGCGCGGCCGCGAGGTGCAGGACAGCGACGGCATCATGACGGCCAGGCTTGCCGTTCATCCGGCTCAGCACGGCCAGCTTGACCTCAAGGATTTCCGCGGCGCGCTCGAGCAACTCCCCGAGGACCAGCGCGAAGCCATCATCCTCATCGGCGCTTCAGGCTTTTCCTATGAAGAGGCCGCCGAAATCTGCGGCTGTGCGGTCGGAACGATCAAGAGCCGGGTCAGCCGGGCCCGCACGCGGTTGCAGGAGATCCTCAAAATCTCCGGCGAAGACGAATACGGGCCGGACGCGATCTCGTCCCAGGTGACGGGTTCAAACGCTGCCTGACGGCGGAGGCCCCGTTTGCGGGCCTGGGCTCTCTACACATACGCATCGAAGATATCTCAGACTGGCGCGCGGCCGCAGGCCGCCGCCAGAGCCTCGACGAGATCGGTCCCCGAATAGGGCTTGGTGACCAGGCGGATGCCGGGAAAAGACCCTTTGATCTCATCGGGGTCCGAATAGCCGGAGGCAAAGACAAACGGCAGGCCCGATTGGCGCAGCCGCGCGGCGAAATCGAGTGTGGACGTTCCGCCCAGCATGAGGTCCACGATAGCGGCGTCGAACTCGCCAACGACCTTCTGCTCATCGATCTCGGCCAGAGCGCGGGCAATCACTACGTCGTTCGCGCCATGGTCGCGGCAAAGCTGCTCGACATCCATGGCGATCAGGAATTCATCCTCCAAGACAAGAATTCGCAATCCCTCAAGCAATGGCGGCACTTGGCAATCTCTCCTCAATTCTTGCAGCATCGGGTACCGTGACTCCAGTCAACCGCATCGTGGACCTTGGGGGATCGGTCAGGCCTTAATCCGAAAAGTTCGCCCACCGGCTCTACTCCACAAGCGAGCTTCGAATTCGCCTCAGTGGAGTGTAGCGAGTCATGATCGCTATTTGCCATCCTGTCATTTAAAAAAGACATGCCATCGGCAGCGGAACCGCGGCCTTGCAAAGGCGTAGCACTCAGTCTCTGGCAAGAGACTTTCGAAAGAGGGATCGAAATGTCTGGCCAGAATGGTCGTTCGTTTTCCAGCCGTCAGTACCCATGCGAGATCTGCCCGCTTCGGCCATTGCCGGTGTTCCGGGAATTCGAGAAGCAGGAGCTTGCCTATGTCAGCATGTTCAAGAAGGGCGAACTGGCCGTCGACAAGGGCGCCACAGTGCTGGTCGAAGGCAGCCAAAGTGCTCATCTCTACACCGTGCTTTCGGGCTGGGCCTTCCGCTACAAACTATTGTCGGACGGCAGGCGCCAGATCCTGAACTACTCCATGCCCGGCGATCTTATCGGGCTGCAGGGCAGCCTGATGGGCGAAATGCAGCACTCGGTCGAGGCGCTGTCGCCCATGCTGTTGTGCGTCTTCGAGCGTGAAAACCTGCACGAGCTCTACCGCAACCATCCGGGCCTTGCTTACGACATTACCTGGCTGGCGTCGCGCGAGGAGCGCATGCTGGACGAGAACCTGCTCAGCGTCGGTCGGCGCACGGCGGTCGAGCGCACCGCCTATCTCATTGCCTTCATCGCCAGCCGCGCGGCGGCAGTCGGGCTCAACGGCAAGGCGCCGGTGCAAATCCCGATTACCCAGCAGCATGTCGCCGATACGCTCGGCCTGTCGCTGGTCCACACCAACAAGACGATCCGCAAGCTCATCGATCGCAAGCTGATCGCTTGGCGCGACGGCGGTTGCGAAGTGATCGACGGGGAGGGGCTGAAGGATCTCGCGCGCTGGGAGGGCCTAAGCGAAGGCCGTCGGCCGCTGATCTGACAGGCAGGCCTCCATCTGGGGCTGGACTCGCACTTGCAAACACCCTTTCATGGATACGGTCTCCGATTTCGGAACCATGATGTGTGTCGGGCGTTTGAAGCCAAGCAAACGCAAGGAGTTTAGAATGGCAACTGCCGCAGGAAAAACCGCCAACGAAAGTCAGACGAACGCCGACCTCGAGGCCGACATTCGGCAGTTGAAGGCGGATATCGAAAAATTGACCAAGCAATTGGCCAAGACCGGCGAACATGGTTACGGCACGGCGCGGCGCGCTGCTGCCGAAGGCGTCGACCAGTTGCGCGCGCAGGGCGAAGCCGTCTTCGACAGCCTGCGTGGCAACGCCAAGGATCTTGAGGCCCAGATCACGGCCAATGTGCGCGAGAAGCCGGTAACTTCACTGGCGATCGCGGCCGGCGTCGGCTTCCTGTTTGCGCTTCTTGCCCGGCGCTAGTTTCGACAGAGATGGGCATGCTGGCACCGCTTATCTCGGCCTTGGCCTCGGGTGAAGCCATTGCCGCCATGCGCCGCGCGCGCACGGCGGCAATCGTCTATGGGCTCGCCGCCGTGGCTGCCCTGTGCGGCCTCGGGTTTCTCCTGGGGGCGGCCTACATCTGGGCGGCTGACCGTTACGGCTCGATGGCCGCCTGTCTCGGCTTCGCGGCCGGTTTCCTGGTAACGGCCGGGCTTATCGTGCTCATTCATCAACTTGCGGCCGGAACGCGTGCGCGCCGACGTGCGCGAAGGCGCAATGCCGACCTGAAGGCGCTCGGTATCACCGCGGCGCTTGCCGTGCTGCCGGCCTTGCTCAAGGGGAAAGGCGGGAAGGGCGTCATTCTCGGCCCGATGATCGCGCTCGCGGCCTATGCCATCTACCGCGAGAACGTCAAACCGGATCCGGGCGATCCAGACAGCGAAGCCGACTAAAGCGCGTCGCGCTGATACGCTGTTCCCGGGAAAACCGCTTCGCACTTCTGAAATTGCTTTAAGCCGGCAGATCTTCAAGCGGCATCGATATTTCGGCGAACACGCCTTCGCTGCGGAATTCGTGGGTCACTTCGCTCGATAAAACCTTGGCGAGGCTGCGGCGGATCAGGATAGAGCCGAAGCCCTGGCGTTCCGGCGGGTCGACTTTCGGCCCGCCGCTTTCGCTCCAGGTCAGCACAAGGCGGCGCGCGCCTTTCTTGCCCGCCGCCTTCCAGTCGACATCGACCTTCCCCGAGCCAACCGACAGCGATCCGTATTGCAGCGCGTTGCTGGCCAGTTCGTGCATGATCAGGCCGAGCCCCACCGCCTGGTCGGGCGAAAGCAGCAGCTCCGGACCGGAGATCACGATGCGCGGCCGTTCTGCCGAATCGAACGGCTTCACCTCGATCTGCATCAGTTCGCGAATACCGATGCCGCGCCATTCGCGATCCGACAGCAGGTTATGGGCAGCGCCCAGCGCCTGCAGCCTGGCGCCGAAGGCTTCCAGGAATTCGCTTGGGCGGCGAGCGTGGCGAACGGTCTGTGTGGCCAGCGCCTGCACGGTCGCCAGCGTGTTCTTGACCCGATGGTTGAGCTCGCGCAGCAGCAGCCTTTGCCGGTCCTCGCCGAGCTTGCGTTCCGAGATGTCGTAGTTGACGCCAAAGATAAGCGTCGGCTTGCCTTCGCCGTCGCGCTCGATGACGCGGCCGCGGGTGACTATCCAGCGCGGCGGATCGAAGCCTTTGACCCGGTATTCGCCGAAATAGTCGTCGCTGCCGGTCAGGGCATCGCGAAAGCGCGTCTCGGTCTGGTAGACGTCGCGCGGGTCGATGGCGGCCAAAATGTCGCGCGCCCGCAGCCGGTTCGAACGCGGCAGGTTGAACAGCTCCGACAAACGCACGTCGCATTCGATCATGTCGGTGCGGATATCCCAGGCCCAACTGGCGAGCGAGGCGGCATCGAGCGCTATGGCTCGGCGCTTTTCCTCCTGCGCCAAAGCAGCCGTGGCAATGGCGCCGCTGCGGGTGGCGTCCTTGAGGGTAAACAGGCTGGCGGCGAGGCTGGCCAGCGATTTCAAATGATCGAGCGCGGCAGCGGACGGAAATTCATGCGGCTCCCGGTCGAGCACGCACACCGTGCCGACGCGCGCGCCGGCGACCACCATCGGCGCGCCGACATAAAAGCGGACATGGTGTTCGCCGGTGACCAGCGGGTTGCGGGAGAAGCGAGGGTCGATGCTGGCATCCGGCACCACCATGGGCTCGTCGCCGGCGGCAATGGTATGGGCGCAGAACGATATGTCGGTCGCGGTTTCGGTCTCGTCGAAGCCGACACAGGATTTGAACCACTGTCGTTCGGTGTCGAGCAGCGTGACGAGCGCGATCGGCGCCTGCATCACGGCTGCGGCAAGGCCGGTGATGCGATCGAAGTCGGGATCGGAGTCGGTGTCGATCGCGTCAAGCCTATGCAGTACGGCAAGCCGCTCCGGCGCCGCCACGGCGCGGCGGACCTCAACCGGCAAACCAGCCTGCTTCGCCACCTTGCTATCCACCAAGCCCCCTCTCTTGCAGGCCCCACCTGCGGTGGCGCGCATCTCGCGCGGCCGTCGTCGCGCGCCGGAACTTTTGTAGCAAGCAATCGTTACCCCACCATGCTTCGCTGGCGATGGTTTTATCCACCATCCCGGTTGCGCGACAGGAACGCCGCCAATGACCAAGATCGCCCCTGAAAACAAAGCCCGTCAGGGGCGCTGGGGTTGGCACGGCCTGCGCATATTGGTCGCCGGGTTGCTCCTGGCTTTCATTGCTTGGGGAGCGGCCGAGATTTATGGCCAAAAGATCGATCCAGATACCCCTGAAAGCCAGGGGCAGCCCACCGGCCAGAGCGCGCCGGCCAACCAGAGCGCGCCAGCCGGCGAGGGGCAGTCGGGCGGCTAGGGTTTTCCGCGTCATTCGTAATCGCATCAGGCGGCCTTCGCCTGGGCGGCTTGCGCCGGAACCAGGACGTTCAGTGCGCCAGGGTGGATCTGGATTGTCGTTTCGCGCTCCAGCTTGACCAGTTCGCCGTCGATGACGGCGCCGAATTTCTTGCTCCCGGTATGGATCGTCACGATTGCCTTGTCGGCCTGATGAGTTTCGACATGATCGCTGTCGCGCCACCTGCCTCGAGCCATGTCGAAGAGCGCCCTGACCAGCTCGCCACGCTGCCGCGCCACGGTTACATAGATGCCGAGCACGCCGCCGGCAGGATTGTCGGCATAAGGCAGATGGCCTTCGCCAAACAGATTGTTGGAAATGCCGATGCCGCTGATGCGGGTCACGATTTCGGCTTCGCCGACCGTCAATGTCACCTTCATGGCTGGAGGATTGTTGATCGTCGTCCAAGCGGCCTTGGCCGAAGCGCGAATCTTTCCCAGGCGCGAGGCGAATTCCATATTGTCGCGCAGCTTCACCATCCTGGCGTGCAGGCCGATCGAGAACTGATGCACGAACGGCCGGCCATTCGCGCTCGCGATATCGACCGCCATGATCTCGCCGTCGGCAAAGGACTTCAGCGCGCCATCGATGGTCTGCGGAATTCCAAGGCCGCGGGCGAACAGGTTCATGGTTCCTGCAGGCAGGACGGCCAGCGCCTTCTTGTCATTCATCAGCCGCCCCGCGGCGGCCGAAATGGTGCCGTCGCCGCCACCGGCCAGCACGACGTCGATGTCGCGCCGCGCGGCGACCTTGTCGAGCGCCGCGACAATCTCCTTGCCGGCGACGATGTCGATATCGACGGAGTGACCAGCCGCCTCGAGCGTCTGGCGCATGCGGTCTGTTAGCGCGGAAAGATCGGTGGTCCGCAAGGTGCCGCCGTCCCGGTTCAGCACCGCTGCAAATCGCATGCCCCGCTCCGTATTCTTTTTAGCGGCCGGAATGCCAGCCGCAGGCTGAAACGGGCAAGCTTGGCAAAGGTTCCATCGGCCGGGCGGAATGTCGGGCGATTCCGCGGACTTGCCCAGGGTATTTCGATGCTCCCGTTTTTTCGGAACAAGCGCCTTGTCACAACGTTGTGATCCCATTGGAGGCGCCGCCTTCGGTCTCCCGGCAAGTGGTTTGCCGATTGCGGCGCGCATGAGATCACGCAAGAGGAGACTTAATCATGATCCGCACACTGTTCGCGACGACTGCACTCGCAACGCTGATCGCTACCGGTGCGTTTGCGCAGTCAACGACGGCCCCGGCGACGACCCCAGCGCCGGCTGAAGCCCCTGCTACCATCGCGCCGGCGCCGCAACAGGCCGACGGCGCGCTGATGACCAATATCATCGGCGAGTCCGTCTACAATGGCACTGGCGACGATGCGCAGAAGATCGGTGACGTCAGCGACGTCGTCCTCGATGAAAACGGCCAGGCGAAATCCGCCATTATCGGCGTTGGCGGCTTCCTCGGCATAGGCAGCAAGAACGTCGCCTTCGACTACGGCAAGTTGCAATGGGTCGAGAGGAATGGTGACCGCTGGCTCGTCGCCGAGACGACGAAAGAAGCGTTGACGGCGCTGCCCGATTTCGACCGCAAGCCCTACGATCCGGCCCCGGCCACTGCTTCCACGGCGCAGAACGACCCGCAGAAGCCGGTTGATCTCAACGCCGCGCCGTCAGAACCGGCGGTGAAACGCGCTGACGGCAATCTCGCAACCAACATCATCGGCGAGAATGTCTACAATGGCACTGGCGACGATGCCCAGAATATCGGCGACGTCAACGACATCGTGCTGACCAAGGATGGCAAGGCGCAGTCGCTGGTGATCGGCGTCGGCGGCTTCCTTGGCATGGGTGAAAAGAATGTCACCTATGATTTCGCCAAGGCGCAGTGGGCCGAAAAGAACGGCGATCGCTGGCTGGTGGCGCAGACCACCAAGGAGGAACTGCAGGCGCAGCCTGATTTCGACCGCAAGCCCTATGATCCGGCGCCGGTGACGACAACGTCCGACGCGACGCAACCGACTGCTCCGGCTGCCCCGACGGCCGTTGCACCGGCTGACAATGCTCAGCCCGCGGACAAGACCGCGGAAGCTCCGGCCGGTACAAAAGCCACCGATCCGACGCAAACGGCAGCGATCGACAAGTCCACACTGACCGAAATGCCGGTCGGTAACATCAGAGGCGACGACCTGAAGGGCACCACCGTCTATGGCGCCAACGACGCCAAGGTCGGCGAGATCGGCGACGTCGTGCTCACGCCCGACAGCAAGCCGGATGCCGTCATCATCGATGTCGGCGGCTTTCTAGGCATCGGCGCCAAGGAGGTCGCGGTCGGCATGGACAAGCTCAAATTCATGACCGACAAGGACGGCAACAAATATCTCTACACCAACTTCACCAAGGAGCAGCTGCAGGCGCAGGCTGCGTATGACAAGGGCAGCTATGCCGAGAAGCGCGACCAGCAGCGGATGATGGTACAGTAAGGGAATAGGCAGTAGGGATTGGGCAGTAGGCGAAACCGAGTGACGAGGCAATCAGGCCGCCAGAACATTCTACTGCCTACTGCCTACTGCCTACTGCCTACCACATATCCACCACCCCTTCGTCCGTCAGCTCTGCAAGCGCCAACGACTGGTCAAGATGCTCGGCGCGCCAGGCAAGCAGTCGCTCGGCAAATTCAAGCCGCACGCTGAGATAGGCCGGGTCGGCGGCAACGTTGGCCAGTTCGCCCGGATCCTTCTGCATGTCGAAGAGCAGCGGCGGCAGGCCGCCGCCGAAATGCACGTATTTGAATTTTTCCGTACGGATGACGGCGAGGTTGCACTGGCGCGAGCCGATGCCGAAATGCCGTTCGGCCTCACCGCTGGCAATCGAGCGGAAGTCGAACTCCCAATGCGCCGCGTCGCGCCAATCCTTAGGCGGTTCATCTTGCAGGAACGGTTTTAGCGAGCGGCCGTCGAGATGCAGCTGGGCGTCGGCGTCCAGCAGATCGAGCAAGGTCGGGAAGATGTCGACGGCCTCGGTGAAGTGGTTGACGGTCGAGCCGGCTGCATTGCCGTGACGCGGGTCGCGCACGATCAATGGGATGTGATAGCTGCCGTCGAAGAAGCCGCCTTTGCCCAGCATGAAATGGTCGCCCATCATCTCGGCGTGGTCCGAAGTCAGCACGATGATGGTGTCATCCCATGCATTCGCCGTCTTGATCGCTTGCCAGATGCGGCCAAGCTGCGCGTCGACCTCCGAGATCATGCCGTAATAGATCGCGCGGATGGCCCGGATGTTGTCGTCGCCCCAGTCGCGCACGTGGCCGTCGGTGCCGGGGCGGAAGCTTCTCCGCTTCTGGCGACCAAGGTCGTAAGCCAGATAGGGATGCCTTTGCGCCTCGGCCTGCCAAGTCTCGACATGGCGGAAGGGCGGTCCGTCCGCCGGATCATACAGCGTGTTGTAGGGCCGCGGTACGACAAAGGGCGGATGCGGGCTGATGAAGGAGACATGCGCGAACCATGGCGAATCCTGTTCGTCCAGCCAGCGAATGAATTCGCCGGCAAGAAAAGCGGTCGGCGTCTCGTCCCTGGAATAGACAGGCGGCGCGCTGGTCACGGCGTCGCCCGCTTCCCCGCCTACGGGGCGGTGAATGCCGGGAGAGCCCGCGCTGGTGTCGACGCCACGTGCCTTCAGCCATGACAGCCATGGTTTCTGATGCTCAGGCAGGAACTGGCGAACGCTGAAGCCGGGCAGCACGCCCTCATAGCTTTTCAGCCGGGGATCGCCCGGCGCCATCGTGCGCGGATCGGGCGAGACGTCGGTGTAGCCGAACAAAGTCGGATCATAGCCGAGGGCGCGGGCCGAAAGCGCCATGTTGCCGTGGCGGGCGTCGAGCGGCGTGCCGTTGCGGCAGACGCGATTGTTCATCTGGTAGAGGCCGGTGTAGAGGCACGCGCGGGCCGGCGAGCAGGGCGCCGCGCCGCCGTAATGCCGCATGAAAAGGACGCCTTCGGCGGCGAGCGCATCGGCATTCGGCGTCTTCACCACGGCATGGCCGGCAGCCGACAGGCAATCGCCCCGCCATTGGTCGCAGGAGATCAATAGGATGTTCGGGCGTCTGCTTTTCGCGGCCAATGCTCTATCCTGTCACGTCGGGAAGACGTTCAATGAACCGGAATTTGGCGGCAGCGCAAGCCTGTCAGTCTTGCTTAAATGGTGAACGAAAATTTCCTGCTGTTCACTATTGGGATACAGTCCATTCTGAGTTTGCCGCCTTTGCCATTGCCAGGCGGCCCCTCATATAGGCGTGGACAGCGGCAAGAGCCGCAAACCGAAGGGAAGGAGCAAGACAATGCTCGACCAGATCAAGGGCCTGCATCACGTGACGTCGATGGCCGGCGATGCGCGCCAGAACAATAATTTCTTCACGCACAAGCTCGGCCTGCGCCGGGTCAAGAAGACCGTCAACTTCGACGCGCCAGATGTCTATCACCTCTATTATGGTGACGAGCACGGTACGCCCGGCTCGGTGATGACCTATTTTCCGTTCCCGGACATTGCCAGGGGTCGCCACGGCGTCGGCGAGGTCGGGACCACGGCCTATTCGGTGCCGGCCGGCACGCTCGGCTATTGGGAAAAGCGCTTCGCCGATGAAGGCGTTGCGGGTGTCTCCGGCGAAGAGACGTTCGGCGAGAAGCGGCTGGCCTTCGCCGGTCCCGACGGCGACGGTTTCGCGCTGGTCGAAGACAAAGCGGACAGCCGCGCGCCATGGTTGAAAGGCGGCATTCCCGCTGATGAGGCCATACGCGGCTTCCACTCGGTCTCCCTCAGATTGAAGGATGGTGGCGCCACGGAAGAGCTGTTGAAGTTCATGGGCTATGAGCAAGTGGACAAGTCCGGCAATGTCAGCCGGCTCGCCATCAAGAACGGCAACGGCGCTGACGTCGTCGATATTGAATCGCTGCCTACGGCGGGCTTTGCCAATCTCGGCGCCGGCTCGGTCCACCATGTCGCCTTCGCGGTGGAGAACCGCGCCAAGCAGCTCGAAGTGCGCAAGGCGCTGATCGATACGGGTTACGGCGTGACGCCGGTGATCGACCGCGACTATTTCTGGGCGATCTACTTCCGCACGCCGGGCGGCGTGCTGTTCGAAGTTGCGACCAATGAGCCGGGTTTCGACCGCGACGAGGACACTGCCCATCTCGGCGAGGCGCTGAAGCTGCCGACGCAGCACCAGCATCTGCGGCCCTATCTTGAAGAGCATCTGCAGAAGCTGGAGGGCTGAGACGATGAGCAAGGAAGCTTACTTCCATAAGGCGCTGCCGGGTTCGCCCGGCGGCCCCCTGCTCTTCGTCTTTCACGGCACCGGCGCGGACGAGAGCCAGCTGCTGTCGCTCGGGCGCGACCTCGCACCGCAGGCGACGATCGTATCGCCGCGCGGCGATGTTTTCGAGCATGGTGCGGCGCGTTTCTTCCGCCGCACCGGCGAGGGCGTCTACGACATGGACGACCTCGCGCGGGCGACCGCCAAGATGGCCGGTTTCATCAAGGCGCAGGTGGCAGCGGCAAGGCCATCTTCGGTCTTGGGTCTCGGCTATTCCAACGGCGCCAACATCCTGGCGTCCGTAATGTTCGCCGCGCCCGAGCTGTTCGATGCCGCGGTGCTGATGCACCCGCTGATCCCGTTCGAACCGCACGTGCAGGGCAGCCTTGCCGGACGCCGCATCCTGGTCACCGCCGGCAAACGCGATCCGATTTGCCCGCCCAACCTGACATCCCGGCTGGAGGCCTATTTGCGCGCCGATGGCGCCGATGTCACAGTGGAGTGGCACGATGGCGGCCACGAAATTCGGCCAAACGAGATCGAAGCGGCGAGGCGGCTTTTTGCCGATGCGCCGGTTGAAGGAGCAAGCGATGCCTGACGAATTGCCTGAGATCGAACTCGAGGACCGCGGCTCGAAGGGACGTTATGTGCTGCGCGGACCCGGTGGCGCCGAGGCGGAAATGACCTTCACCAAGGTCGGCGAGCACCAGATCATCATCGATCACACCGAAGTGCCGGACGTGTTTCGCGGCCAGGGCGCCGGCCTTCGGCTCGTCACCCGCGCCGTCGAGGATGCGCGGGCAGTGGGCAAGAAGATCATCCCGCTCTGCCCCTTCGCCAACGCCCAGTTCCGCCGCCATCCGGAATGGGCGGATGTGCTGAAGCAATAGACCTTTTTCCCTTCTTCCCTTGTGGGGTGAGTTGCCGGTCGCCGAAGGCGAATTCATCGTGCCGGTGGCATGATGAAAGGCCGGCGAACGCCGGGACGCTGCGAAGCAGCGGGGACCGGCAGGTGGTCGGAGTCGCTCAGCCACAAGAGCGAACGCCTCTCTGGCATTTGCGCAGTTCGGCCTTCTTGCCTAAGTACACAGTTCGCTGCGGTTCGTCCGCTCCTGCCAACTGACCGAATGGCTTCCTGATGACCGAATCCGATCTCGTCCCCGTCTTCGACGGCCACAACGACACGCTGCTGCGACTGTACCAGTCGAAAGACACCGACGTCGAAAAGCTGTTCATCGAGGGGACGCAGGGCGGTCATATAGACCTGCCGCGCGCCAAGAAGGGCGGCTTTGCCGGCGGCATGTTCGCGATCTTTCCACCGCCGGTCGAGAAGAGCAAACGTGCTGCGGTGCCGCCGGCGCCGAGCGACAATGAGCCATTGCCGCCGGAACTGCCACGCGCTGATGCGCTCAATTCCACCATCGGCATGGCCTCGATCCTGTTTCGGCTGGAGCGCGCGGGCGCGCTGACCGTCTGCCGCAGTGCCGGTGACATTCGCGAGGCGATGGCGAAAGGTTCGATCGCGGCGGTGTTTCATATTGAAGGCGTCGAGGCGATCGATCCCGAACTTACCTTGCTCGACGTGCTCTACGAAGCCGGCCTGCGCTCGCTCGGCATTGTCTGGAGCCGACCCAACGCCTTCGGCCATGGCGTCCCGTTCCGCTTTCCGTCGTCGCCCGATACCGGACCGGGGCTGACCGATGCCGGCAAGGCGCTGGTCAAGGCCTGCAATCAGCTCAAGATCATGGTCGACCTGTCACATCTCAACGAAAAGGGCTTTCGCGATGTCGCCGCGCTCAGCGATGCGCCGCTGGTCGCCACTCATTCCAACGTGCATGCGCTGTGCACCCATTCGCGCAACCTGACGGACTGGCAGCTCGGCGCTATCCGCGAGACCGGCGGCATGGTCGGGCTCAACTTCGCCACCGGCTTCCTGCGTGAAGACGGACGGATGAATTCGGACACCAGCCTCGACATCATGGTGCGCCATGTCGACTCGCTGCTGCAGGCGCTGGGCGAGGACGGCGTCGGTCTCGGCTCGGATTTCGACGGGGCGATGATTCCGGCCGTCATCGGCGACGTTGCCGGTCTGCCGAAGCTGATAGATGCGCTGGCCGCGCGCGGTTTCGGACGCGCGTTGATCGAGAAGATAGCCTATCGCAACTGGCTGAACGTTCTCGAAAGAACCATAGGCTGAGGCTTAAGCGCCCATGCGCTTCAGCCAATCCTGGCCGCCGCGATCCCTGATCATCGGCAGCGGGTTCTCCCAGTCCAGCCGCGCGCAGATGCGGTAGACTTCGAGCGTCTCGGCGCTCATTTCGCCGCGCTTGTAGAAGTACATGGCGGCGGCATAGCGGGTACGACCCGACCATTTTTCGCCGAGCGGCGTGTTGACCAGCTGCCACTGTTCGGCGGCTTCCGTCTCATCATCCGGTTCGTCGGCCATGATCAGAAATCCGCCGGCGGATTGGCGGTGCGGCGGTCGAGCTTGATGAAAGGACGGGCCACCACCTTGGCCCGCTTCATCAGCTTCTGGTACTGCAACTCGCGCATGGCGTAGATCTCGACCCAGAGGTCTTCCACCATCGTATCACCATAGGGACGCGTCAGCGAGGCGATGGCGATATTGCGCTTGGCCATCGGCGACCAGATGGCGGCGCTGACCAGCCCGACCTCCTGATGCTTCTTGTGGTAGACGATGGCGTGCTCGGCCGGGATGTTGCCTTCGATCTCCAGCCCGACCAGCATGTGGCGCAGCTTGCGTTTGGCGCGCGCTTCGAGCATGGCGCGGCGGCCATTGAAATGGCCTTTTCCCAAATCGACCATAAAGCCGAGACCGATCTCGTCCGGCATGCGCAGACGGTCGGCGCGAATGGCATGCTCGGCGGTGGTGAAGTCGGCATTGGCGACGATGAGGCCGGCTTCCAGCCGGGCGCGGTTGAGGGCGGCGTAGCCGATGGCGCGGATGCCGCGCAGTTCGCCTGCCGTCATCAGGCGGTCCCAGAGGCTGAGCGCTTTTTCGGCCGGCACGAACAGTTCGTAGCCGAGATCGCCGGTGAAGCCGGTGCGTGAGATGGTGACGGTGCTACCGTCATGCGGGAACTCGGCGAGATCGAACACTTTGAGTTTTTCAACGCCGGCAAAGCCGGCCTCGCGCAGCACGGCGAAGGAGGTTGGGCCTTGCAGAGCGAGACCAGCGACGCTTTCAGTCTCTTCTTCGACGGTCACTTCGAAACCGATGGCGCTGTCGAGCAGCCAGGGCAGGTGCCGCTCCTGCGAACACAGGCGGAAGCGGGTCGGCGACAGCCGGAACAGCGTGCCGTCATCGAGGACAAAACCTTCGTCGTCGCACCATGCGGTGTAGTGGACGCGGCCCGGTTTCAGCTTGGTGACATCGCGCAGCGTGACGCGATCGAGGAAGGCTTCGGCATCCGGCCCCTCGATGCGGTATTTGGTCATCGGCGAGATGTCGAACAAAGCCGCCTGGCTGCGGATGGCGAAATATTCGAGTTCCTCGTCCCACAGCGAATGCGGCGCGCGATAGCCGGCCCAATTGTACCAGTCCTGAGTTTTGGCCAGCGCATCGATGCGCGGCTGGAACGGCGTGCCGAGACGCAGTGTGCGGAAATGCGACTGCGCTGTGGTGCGGGCGGCGTTGTTGATCGGACTCGTCATGACGGCATTCCTTCGCCGTAAAGTGCGGCGTTGACTGGCTGAAACATCCGATCATCCCCTCATCGCGATGATGCGCCGCGCCGCATTCAAACCGGGAGCACCCGAAACGCCGCCGCCCGGATGCGAACCGGCGCCGGCCAGGAACAGCCCCTCGATCGGCGTGTCGTAGCCCGACCAGCCGGAGACGGGCCGCGACATCAACATCTGGTCGGCCTGCAATTCGCCGTGGTGCCAATGGCCGCCCGGCATGCGGCAATTGGCTTCGATATCGGCTGGCGTCAAAAGCTCGGCATGCAGCACGGACTTGCCGATACCGGGGGCGTACGCTTCGAGCTGCGCCATAACAGCCTTGAGGAATTTCGGCTTGCCGGCATCCCAACCCTCTTTCAGCGCATAAGGCGCGTATTGCACGATCGCCGACAGCACGCAGGCGCCGCTTGGCGCGAGCGACGGGTCGGAGAGCGACGGCAGTGTGATCTCCATCACCGGTTCGGCTGAGAACTCGCCATATTTCGACGGGTTGAAGGCGCGCTCGACATGGTCGGGCGAGGGCGCGATAACCAGACGGCCCTTGTGATTATCGGCGTCGACGCCGGAAAATTGCGGTGGCCGATCGAGCGCCAGATGGAGCTTCGCCGCGTCGCCCCTCATGCGGATGTTCTTTACCTTGCGCACGAAACCCGTGTCGATCTCGCGCGGGCCGACGAGATCGAGCATTGTGGTCGCCGGGTTGATGGCGGAAACGATCGTTCTGGCGTGAAGCACCTCGCCGCCGTCGAGCGTCACGCCGAGGGCGCGGCCTTTCTCGACGACTATCCTGGCCGCGGGCGCTGCCGTGCGGACGGTGACGCCGGCTTTCTCCGCCGCCGCGCGGATCGTGGCGACGACTGCACCCATCCCACCTTTCGGCAGCATCTGCGCGCCGGTTTTGCCGCCGGTCTCGCCGGCCAGCCGATAGTAGAGGCCGAGCAGGGAGGTCGGCGAACGCGGGCCGAGGTGGCTACCAAGCGTGGCGTCGAAGGCAAGCAGGCCCTTCAGCCTGATATCGGCAAGCTGCTCGTCGAGCAGGTCGGCGACGTTCATCAGGAGAACGCGCAGGAAGTCGCGCATGTCTTCCTTGCCGAGCTTTTTCAGCGCCACGGCCGTCTGGCCGAGCGCTGCGGTTTCAAGCAGCGACATGCCACCGAGATCGGGCGGGCGCCGCGACAGGAACGGTTTCAGGATGCCGGCATAGCGCATGAGTTGCGCGCGCAATTCCTTCCAGGCGGACTGCTCGGACGGAGTGGAGCCGGTCAGCACTTCGCCATAGGCGCCATGCAGGACAAGCGGCGGGCCGTCCCTCGCCAAGGCGACCGACGGAATGAAGTCTGCGCGGGTGACCTGCAGCCCGTGTTTCTCCAGCTCCAATGTCTTCACCACGTCGGGGTGCAGGCGGTTCAGCACATGCGCGATCGAGGAGACCCGAAAACCCGGCGCAAACTCTTCGGTGCGCGCCGCGCCGCCGACATCGCCGGCCGCTTCCAGCACCAGCACCTTGCGGCCGGCTTTCGCCAGAGTGGCGGCAGCGACAAGGCCGTTATGGCCGCCGCCTATGATGATGGCATCAAATGACGTCATGGGCCGGGCTCATATGGGAGGTCGATTTGGCGAGGTCGCGCAGGATCTCGGCTGCCGCATTGCGGCCGGGTGCGCCCATGACGCCGCCGCCGGGATGTGTCGAGGAGCCGCACATATAGAGCCCGCCGACCGGCGAGCGGTATTGTGCGTAGCCCGGCACCGGGCGGTTGAACAGCAGCTGGTCGAAGGTCAGCTCGCCCTGGAAAATGTTGCCTTCGGTGAGGCCGACCTCGGCTTCGATCTCGCGCGGCGTGCGCACCTCCATATGGACGATGCGGTCGCGGAAGCCTGGCGAGTATTCGGCGATCTGCGCAACTACGCTTTCGGCGAAACCGTCGCGGTCGGCATCGGTCCAGTCGCGGCCGTTCACCTTGGGCGGTGCGTACTGCACGAAGCAGCTCATGAAATGCTTGCCCGGCGGCGCCATGGTCGGGTCGAGCGTCGTTGGGATGACCATGTCGAGGAATGGGTCGGCCGACCAGCGACCGGCCTTCCAGTCGTCATAGGCGCGCTCCATGCGCTCCATGGAATCGGTGAAATGCATGTCGCCGCGATAAACGGGTGAATCCTTCGGCAGTGCCGGGAATTCCGGCAGAGAATCCAGCGCGATGTTGACCTTGCCGGAGGAGCCGCGGATCTTGAAGTTCCTGACCCGCCGCAGGAAAATGTCGGGCAGTTCCTTCTCCTCGACCAGTTTCAGGAATGTGCGTTTGACGTCGGCGTTGGAGACGACGAGCTTGCCGTAGACCTCCTCGCCGCCGGCCAGCACCACGCCCTTGGCCTTGCCTCGGCTCACCAGCACATGGTCGACCTCGGCGCCGGTGCGGATAGCGCCGCCGGACGCCTTGAATGAAGCGGCGAGCGCCTTGGTGACGGCGCCCATGCCGCCGCGCGCATAGCCCCAGGCGCCGACCGAGCCGTCGACCTCACCCATATAATGGTGCAGCAGCACGTAGGCTGTGCCGGGCGACATCGGCCCGAGCGCGGTACCGATAATGCCGGACAAAGCGAAGTTCGCCTTGATGACATCGGTCTCAAAATATTCGTCGAGGAATTCCGAGATCGACATGGTCCAGAAGCGCAGCGTCAGCGCCATTTCTTCTGATGACAGGCCGACGAATTTCTTGCCGAGATAGAGAAGCTCTCCGAGGTCGCGCGGCTTGAGACTGGCCGGGTCCGGTGCGGTGCGCATCAGCAGCGGCTGGATGAAACGGCACTGCCGCGTCACGTCGCGCGAATAGCGGTCATAGGCCTCCGCGTCGCGCCTGGAGAAGCGGGCGAATTCGCGCCGGTGCGCATCGTGGTCACGGTAGTTGGCGAGGTAGTCGCCGTCGCGGGTGAACACGGCGCCGCCTTCATAGGAAATAACCTGCAAGCCGAAACGCGGCAGTTCGAGGTCGCGCATGATCTCGGGGCGAAACAGCGAGCAGACATAGGAGCAGTTGGAGTAGAGGAAGCCCGGCGTCAGCTCGCGGCTGGTGGCGGCGCCGCCGACCCAGTCGTTCTTTTCCACCACCAGCACGTCGAGCCCGGCGCGTTGCAAATAGCAGGCGTTGACCAGGCCGTTGTGCCCGCCGCCGATGACGATCGCATCCCAAGCTTTCATTCGCGCCCAGCCTTCATGGTGCTCGACCCTTCATTTTCGCGTGATTTGTCGCCGAATGCGCGGAATTTGGCACGGCAGCGGCTATTCTGTCCAGCCATTCTGAATGAATGTTCAACAAATAATATTGCGTTTTCCTGTTAATACGCTACGCTTTGCCGGCATTCGAACCTGCGCAATTCGGCTGATGGGACTTAAAGTCTGATGATCGAAACGGCAGATGGCGAGCCGGAATATGACGACCCGCGATCCGCTTCCTCGAGGCGCTGTGGGGCGAGGGTTATCTGTCGCCGGGCGGACCCGACGAGGTCGACCGGGTGGTCGAAGGCCTGTCGCTCAAGGGCAAGACGATCCTCGACATAGGCTGCGGCTCCGGCGGCATCGCGTTGCATCTGATCGAGCGCCACGGTGCAGCCCATGCCACCGGCTTCGACATCGAACGCCCGGTGATCGAGGCGGCCAGAACGCGGGCTGCTGCACGCGGGCTCTCAGACCGCGCCAGCTTCATCCAGGCGTCACCCGGAGCGCTGCCTTTCACCGATGGCGCCTTCGATGTTGTGTTCTCCAAGGACGCGCTTTTGCATGTGCCCGACAAGGACGCGCTGTTTGCCGAAATCTTCCGCGTGCTCAAACCGGGCGGCGTCTTTGCCGCCTCCGACTGGCTGATCGGCCATGACGGCGAGCCGTCATCTGAGATGAAGGCCTATGTCGCGGCCGAAGGCCTGTCCTTCGCCATGGCCTCGCCGGCACGCTATGCGCAAGCGATGCGCAGCGCCGGCTTTGCCGATGTCACTGTGAAGGACCGCAATTCTTGGTATCGCAAGGTCGCGCGCGGCGAGCTGGAAAGGCTGAAAGGCCCGCTCTACCAGACGGCGGCAGCCGCAGTCGGAGCGGCCTATATCGACAAGAACATACGAACCTGGGAGGCCATGCAGAAGGTGCTTGACAGTGGCGAGCACCGTCCCACTCATCTTCGCGGGTGGAAGCCGGCTGTGGTGGGATAGCCGGCAATGTGGAGCATGACGGCACCGATGAAAGCTGCAGCGCGCGAAGAGCGATCCTCCGACACGTCTGGAAAAACCGAGCCGGAAAAACGCGGCCGCAAGGCGTCGAAGGAGGTCAGGCAACAGCAGCTGATCGAAGCGACCATCGATTCGCTGGCCAAGCGCGGTTATTCGGAAACGACGATGGCCGATGTCGCTGACGGCGCCGGCCTGTCGCGCGGCATCGTCAACTTCCATTTCGAGAGCAAGGAGAAGCTGCTCGTCGCCACGCTGGCCTATATGGCCGACGAATATGCGGCGCATTGGCGCGTCGCGCTGACCAAGGCCGGCGAGGATCCAGCCCGGCAGCTGCGGGCGCTGGTCGCCGCCGATTTCGACCGTTCGATCTGCAACAAGCGCAAGCTCGCGGCGTGGTGCGCGTTCTGGGGCGAGGCCAAGTCGCGGCCGACCTACCAGGCGCTGTGCGGCGCGCGCGACGCGGCCTACCAGAAGATCTTCATCGACCTCTGTGCCACGCTCAAGCAGGGCGGTGGTTATGCCTATGAGCCGCAGGTCATGGCGCTCGCGCTCAGCGCCATGCTGGAGGGCTTGTGGCTGCGGCTGATGATGGGCACCGAGGACGTCACCCGTGAGAGCGCGCTGCAGGCGGCAAACGAATTCCTGTCAGCCGCCTTTCCGAAACACTATCCGCCGGACAGCGGACGTTGACAACAACCGGCGGATCCAAGCCGGAGCGAACAATCAGAAACAAAGAGGATGGAACAGCATGAAAAGAACAACCCGACGCCTGACACTGACATTGGCGCTGACGGCGACGCTGGCGGCTTCGGCCGCCGCGCTTGCGGTCGCCGCCGACAAGGACCTGATCGTGTTCGACTGGTCCGGCTATGAGGACCCGAGCTTCCACCCCAGATATGTCGAGAAGAACGGCGACTCGCCGACCTTCGCCTTCTTCGGCGACGAGGACGAAGCCTTCGAGAAAGTGCGCTCCGGTTTCAAGGCCGATCTTGGCCATCCCTGCTCGCAGAGCGTGACAAAGTGGCGTGAGGCGGGGCTGCTGCAGCCGCTCGACACCTCGAAGATCACCGGCTGGAAGGATCTCAATCCCGGCATCATGGCGATGAAGGATCTGGCCACCACGTCGGACGGCAAGGCCTGGTTCATGCCGTGGGACTGGGGCAACACCCAGCTCACCTACAACTCCGACAAGATCGACGCGAAGGATGTGCAGTCGCTGAAGGCCTTCGCCGATCCCAAGTTCAAGGGGCGGGTCTCAATCGGCGACAATGTCGACGACGCCTATGCGCTGGCCAACCTTGCCATCGGGCTCAAGGACTGGACCAAGATGACGGACAACCAGTTCAAGCAGGCTTCCGACTTCCTGCGTCAGGTGCACAAGAATGTCCGCTCCTACTGGACCGATACCACCGACGTCGTGCAGTTGCTGAGCGGCGGCGAGGTCGATCTCGCCTGGGCATGGAACGATGCCACGGTACAATCCGTCGCTGCCGGTGTGCCGATCAAGTCCAAGAAGGATACGGACGAAGGCATCTCGACCTGGGTCTGCGGCTACGTGCTGTTCAAGGACGCACCCGGCAATGTCGACAAGGCCTATGACTACCTCAACGCGATCAACGATCCCGAGATCGCCAAGGTGCTGGTCAAGGACTGGGGTTATGGCCAGGCCAACGCCAAGGGCATGGCCGGCGTCGACCCGGCGATCCTGAAAGAAAAGGGCTATGACGACGTGCAGAAATTCGTCGACAAGACCCTGTTCCAATCGCCCGTGCCGTCGTCGCTCAAGCTCAAGATGATCGCCGAATTCGAGAAGATCAAGGCAGGCTACTAAAGCTCTGTCCGGCCTCCTCCGTCTGCCTGTCAGTGCGCCGGGCAGACGGTCTCGCCAAGGCCGCTGAAATTCCGTAACGTCGCCCGGCCGCTTTTCGCGATGAGGAGTTTCGCGCCATGAATTCCATGCTTCGCCGCCTCGCCCTTGCCGCTGCTCTTACAGTCGGCGCCGGCGCCGTGCTTGCTTATGCCGAAGGCGGCGGCGACCTCGTCGTGTTCGACTGGTCAGGCTATGAAGATCCGTTGCTGCACCCCGACTACACCGCCAAATACGGCGCCGAGCCGACCTTTGCTTTCTTCGGCGACGAGGAGGAAGCGTTCCAGAAGATGCGCGCCGGCTTCAAGGCCGACATCGCCCACCCCTGCTCGCAAAGCGTGACCAAGTGGCGCGCGGCCGGCATTCTGCAACCGCTCGACACCTCGCGGATCGCCGGCTGGAAGGATCTCAATCCCGGCATCATGGCGATGAAGGATCTCGCCGTCACCGCCGACGGCAAGGCCTGGTTCATGCCGTTCGACTGGGGCAACACTTCGCTGCTCTACCGCACCGACAAGGTCACGGCGGAGGAAGCGCAGTCGCTGAAGATTTTCGCCGATCCCAAATTCAAGGGCCGCGTCACCATCGGCGACAATGTCGATGACGCCTATGCGCTGGCCAGCCTGGTCATCGGCCTCAAGGACTGGACCAAGATGACCGACAAGCAGTTCCAGGAGGCGTCCGCCTTCCTGCGTGACGTCCACAAGAACATCCGCTTTTACTGGACCGACGACACCGACCTCAACCAGGCCTTTACCGGCAATGAGGTCGACCTCGTCTGGGGCTGGAATGAGACCTTCGTGACGCTCAAGGGCCAAGGCATGCCGATCGCCATGAACCGCGACACCAGGGAAGGCATATCCACCTGGGTGTGCGGCTATGTGCTGATGAAGGATGCGCCGGGCAAGCTCGATCAGGCCTATGATTTCCTCAGTGCGGTCAACGCGCATGCCGTGTCCGATTACTTGGTCAAGACCTTCGGCTACGGCCACGGTAATAGCGCCGGGATGGCCGCGATCGACCATCAGGTGCTGAGCGACCGTGGCTTCGACAATCTCGACAAGTTCTTGGACAAGACGCTGTTCCAGCAGCCGGTGCCGCCTGAGCTCAAGCAGCGCATGGTCACGGAATTCGAGAAGATCAAGGCCGGCTATTGAGCGACAGGACTGAAAGAACCGATGTCGTCATCGTCGGCGCCGGTTTCACCGGCCTGTCGGCTGCGCTTGAGCTGAGAAAGGCCGGCATCGATGTCGTGCTGCTCGAAGCACGCGACCGGGTCGGCGGCAGGGTCGAGGCTATTCGCAACGGGCTTGGCGAGCGCATCGACAGCGGCGGACAGTTTTTCTGCGAAGACATGCCGGAGGTCACGGCGCTGGCCGCGTCCCGTGGCAAGGCCTTCGTCGAAACCTATGTGAATGGCGATTTCATCACCCATCCATCGCTGTCGGTCGAAGAGGCCGAACGGACCTATCATGGCGCGATGGCGATCCGCGAGCGGATGAATGCGATCGAGCCGGACGATCCCTCGATCGCCGGCATGAGCGCTGCCGCCTGGCTCGAACGCCAGCCTGATCCCACTGACGCGAAGACGGCTTTCCGCTCGATGATCGAAGGCCTGTGGTGCCTTGCGATGGACAAGGTGCCGCTGTGGTACCTCATCGACAATGACCGCCGCATCACCAACGAGGTGCCCGAGCTGCAATATTCACTGCTCGAAACCATGCAGTCGCTGGCCGAGGACATGGCGGGAGATCTCGGCGACAGGGTTTGGCTGAACGAACCGGTTACGCGCATCGAGCACGGGCCGCAACGGGTTCGTGCCGTCTCGGCGAGCAGCTCCATCGAAGCGCGAAAAGTGCTGGTCGCGCTGCCGCCGGCGACGGCCGCGAAGCTGGATTTCGCGCCCGCTCTGCCGCCGGCGCTCGCAAAGGCGCTCGGCGTCTGGGAAAGCGGTGCGGTGATCAAGATCCTGGTGCGCTATCCCACGCCGTTCTGGCGCGAGCGCGACCTGTGCGGCATGGTGATGTGGCGCGACCTGCCGGGCCTGTTCGCCTGTGACGCCAGCAAGGATGCGCAACATGCCGCGCTGGTCGTCTTCGTCGGCGGACCGCTGGCCTTGCATTGGCGTCCGCTCGCGGACGCGGCGCTGCGTGCGGAGGTCACGGCAAGGCTCGTTGATGCCCTTGGCCCGGAGGCGGCCGGCATTATCGATTTCAGCCAGCGCGACTGGATCGATGACCGCTGGAGCGGCGGCGCCTACAGCGACCTTATTGTCGATGTGACGGCACGGGATGCCGAGCGCACGATCCGTGCCGGCGCTGCCCCGGTTCATTTAGCATCGTCGGAACTGTCGCCGTCATTCCCGGGCTATGTCGAAGGCGCTATCGTGATGGGGCGGATCGCAGCCAAACAGATCGCGACGGAACTTAAAATTCTTAGTGGAGCATGATCTTATTCCGAAAACCGGTTCCCACTTTTCGGGATCATGCTCAGTCCGCCATCGCCACCAGGGCCTCGGGATCGTAGCCGAGGCGGATCGAAGTGCCGACGGGGATATCGTCGGCGCCGAAATCGTTGGTCTCGGTGACCGACAGTGGCTTTTCCAATCCGGGTATCTCGACGATGAGGTGGGTGATCTCGCCAAAATAGTGGCGTTCGACCAGCTTGCCGGCCACTTCGAATTTCGCCGTCGCATTGTCCCACAGCACGCGCAATCGCTCCGGCCTGATGCCCAGCGTGGCGCCGCCGCCATTGCGCACGAAGGCCTTCGGCTTGTCGGTCCGGACTCGGCCGAAGCCCAGCGTGTCGACGACCAGCGAGGCGGCATTCTCCTCGACGATCTGCGCTTTTACAAAATTCATGCCGCCGAGGAAGTCGGCGACCTGACGGTTGACCGGCCGCTGGTAGATTTCCTTGGGCGAGGCGACCTGGGCGATCTTGCCGCCGAACATTACGGCGATGCGGTCGGACATAGCGAGCGCCTCATACTGGTCATGGGTGACCAGCACGAAGGTGATGCCGACCGCCTGCTGCAGGCGGCGCAGTTCGACCTGCATCTGCTCGCGCAATTTCTTGTCGAGAGCCGACAGCGGCTCGTCGAGCAGCAGCACCTTGGGCCGCATCACCAGGGCGCGGGCGAGCGCCACGCGCTGGCGCTGGCCGCCCGAAAGCTCGGTGGCGAGGCGTTTGCCGAGGCCGGTGAGCGACACCTGCGCCAGCGCTTCCTCGACGCGGCGCTTTTCTTCCGTTCCTCCCAGCCTGAGCCGTTTCAGCCCATAGGCGACATTCTGCTCGACATTGAGATGCGGGAAGATGGCATAGCTCTGGAATACCATGTTGGTCGGCCGGCGGTTGGCGGGGATGCCTTCCATCGACTGGCCGCCGACCGAGATCGAGCCGCTGGTCGGGTTGTCGAAACCGGCAATCATGCGCAGCAGCGTGGTCTTGCCGCAGCCGGAAGGGCCGAGCAGCGAAAAGAACTCGCCCTCCTTGATGGTCAGCGAGGCGTCGTCGAGCGCCTTGAACGTCCCATAGCTGCGGGTAACGCTGCGGATTTCGATCATTGCTCGGTCGGTTTGGGGTCGATCAGATTGGGCCCGCTCGGACTTATCTTGCTTGGATGGCTCATCCTGAGGCCGTTCGGCCCGGGACTGCTCAGGCATAGAGGCCTCCCTCGCTCTGGGTGCGTCTGGCCGCATGGCGGCGCAGGATCTCGGCAACGGTCATCAAAACGAAAGAGGCAACCAGCAGCAGCGTGCCCAGCGCCAACACACCCGGCAGCTTGGCGGCAAAGCGCAGCTGGCCCCAGATATAGATCGGCAGCGTCGTCTCGGTGCCGGTCAGGAAGAAAGCGATGACGAACTCGTCGAGCGAGATGGTGAAGCAGACCAGGAGGCTGGAAATGATCGCCGGCGCCACCATCGGCAGCGTCACCCGCCGGAAGGTGCCGAAGGCACTCTCGCCGAGATCGGCGGAGGCCTCTTCGAGGCTGCGGTCGAAACCCTCGAAGCCTGCGGTCAGCACCGTCATCGAATAGGGAATGCAGATCAGGACATGGCCGAGTACGACGGTGAACAGCGAAAGGCTTAAGCCCAGTTGCAGCATGACCAGCAGCATGGAGATGGCGAGGATGATTTCCGGCAGCACCAGCGGCGCCATGATCAGGCCATTGATTGTGCGGCGGCCGGGATAGCGGTAGCGGGTGATCGAGCGGGCGGCGAGGATGCCGAGCAGCGTCGCCAGCACCGATGCCGAGATACCGACGATCAGGCTGTTCCAGGCGGCGTCAAGCAGCGCCGGCGTCTTCGGCAGGTCTTGGTACCATTTCAGCGTATAGCCGGTGAGAGGAAATTTTGGCGTCGGCGCGGTGTTGATCGAGAAGATCGGCAGGAAGATCACCGGCAGATAGAGAAAGACGACGTAGAGGAGGGCGTAGGCGGACAGCCAGCCGCCGGGGAAAAGGCGCCGCCTCGCTGTCATCGCGCCAGCCTCTGCAGCGCGCGGATGATGAGCACGGTGGCGCCCGCCATCAGCGTCACGACCAGCATGGTGGTCACGGACAGTGCCGCGCCGAGTGGCCAGTTGGAGGCCTTATGGAACTGCGACTCGATGGCATTGGCGATCATCACGCCATCCTTGCCGCCGACCAGCCTTGGGGTGACGTAGTCGCCGACGGTGGGGATCATGACGATGAGAGCGGCCGAGATGACGCCCGGCGCCGACAGCGGCAGCGTCACGCGCAGGAAGGAGCGCAGCGGGCCGTCGCCAAGATCGGTGGCAGCCTCGACCAAGGTGCGGTCGACCTTCTCGAGCGAAACGAAGATCGGCAGGATGGCGAAGGCCGCCCAGGCGTGTGTGAGCGTGATGATGACGGCGCTGGAATTGTAGAGTAGCGCGGTCGATGGTTCGTCGATGATGCCGAGGCCCATCAGGCCGGAATTCAGCACGCCATTATAGCCGAGGATGACTTTCCATGACATCACGCGCAGGAGATAGCTGGTCCAGAACGGGATGGTGATCAGGAACAGCCACAGGCTCTTGTGGCGGCCGCCATGGAACGAAATGAAATAGGCGATCGGATAGGCGAGGATGACGGTGAAAAAGCTCACCGTCAGCGAAATGTAGAGCGAGCGCCAGAGCAGATCGCGGTAGATCGGCTCGGTCAGCGCGATGCGATAATTCTCCAGCGTGAATGTATGGTCGATGGTGAGGTAGTTCTGCGTCCAGAAGGAGTGGGCGAAGACCACCAGGATCGGCACGAGCAGCAGGATCAAAGCGTAGACCAAGGTCGGGCTGATCAGGGCAAGGCCCTGGACGGACTCGGACTGCAGAAGGGCGTTTCGCCTTGCTCGCGTCATGCGCCGCGTGGGCACCCCTTCGGCAGCTACCGTCATTGCAGCGACCCGGGCGTGATCTCGGTTGCTGGCTCGAACTGTTCCGCCATGATGCTCCCATCGACCGGGCCGGCTGCCTGTTCCCAATTTTTGCGGAGCGCGCTTTGCTGGTTGCGCTCCAAGCTTGCCGGCTTTCTTTCATCATGAGCGCATCCGTGCATTGAAATCAAGCGCCATTTCTGTAATATTGATTGAACGGACATTCAAAATGAAGTGAAGAAAGCCGGCTTTCCTGCCCTTGGCGCTTCGCTTTCTGTCCGGTGAAATTACGCTCAGACGATGCGAGGCAATGATGGCGGCTGCAAGAGACCTAAGAGCGATGGAAATGGCTGACGGTGGCGATGCGGTCGAGCTGGCCAAGCGCCATCTCATCCAGCCCTGGCCTTATGCCGGCTCGGTCGGCAATGAAGCGCGTGCGCTGATTGGCGAGGGCGATGGCATCTACATCACCGATGTAACAGGCAAGCGACTGATCGACGGGCCGGCCGGCATGTGGTGCATCAATGTCGGCCACCGCCGCGAGGAGCTGGCCAGGGTGATGTACGACCAGGCGATGATGCTGTCCTACAACACGCCCTGGTATACGATGAATGCGCCGTCGGCCGAGCTCGCCAAGCGCCTCGCCGATCATGCGCCGGGCGATCTCAGCCATACCTTCTTCACCACCGGCGGATCGTCGGCTGTCGAGACGGCACTGCGCTTCATGCAGTTCTACAACAATGTGCGCGGGCGGCCGGAAAAAAAGCTGATCCTCAGCCGCGGCGGCGCCTATCACGGCTCGACCTATCTGTCGGCCTCGCTCAACGGCCGGCCGCGCGACCGCGACTGGATGGACGGCGCCGACGATCTGGTCGTCAAACTGTCCTCGCCAGACCCGTTCCGGCGGCCGAAAGGCATTGACATCGCCGCCTTCTGCGATTTCCTGGTCGAGCAGTTTCGCGATACGGTCGCCCGCGTCGGCGCAGAGAAGATCGGTGCTTTCGTCGGCGAACCGGTGCAGGCATCCGGCGGCGTCGTCGTGCCGCCGGATGGCTATCTCAAGCGCATTCGCGAAATCTGCAGGGACAACGATATCCTCTATATCTCCGATGAGGTGGTGACCGGCTTCGGGCGGCTCGGCCATGTCTTTGCCTCCGGCGATGGCTTCGGCATCGGCCCCGACATGATCACCTTCGCCAAGGGCGTTACATCAGGCTATTTCCCGCTTGGCGGCGTCATCATCTCGGAGCGGCTGCTTCAGGAAATGCGCCGTTCCAACCATCCCGATGCGATGTTCGGCCATGGCCTGACCTATACCAGTCATCCCATCGGCTGCGCGGTGGCGCTGAAGAACCTCGATATCCTGGAAGACAGCGTGCTGGCCCACACGCGCGATGTCGCGCCCTATTTCCAGGCGCAGTTGAAGACGCTGGAGGAACTGCCGCTGGTTGGCGAAGTCCGCGGCATGGGCCTGATGGGCTGCGTCGAGTGCGTAGCCGACCGCGAAAGCAAGGATCCGCTGCAGCTCGACAAGGATGTCGGCAAGCGCATCGACGCGCATTGCCACGAACTCGGCCTCCTGGTCCGGCCGCTGATCAACATGTGCGTGATGTCGCCGCCGCTGATCATCACGCGAGAGCAGATCGACGACATGGTGGCGATCCTGCGCGAAGGCATTTCGCGGACCATGGATGATCTGCGCAAAGAGGGCGTGTGGCAGGGGTGACTGGCAGTTCCGCCCCTACACCTGCGAGCGCATAGCCTCATTGAGGTTCCACATGTCCTTCTCCTCCGGCGCCGTCTCCAGGCCCAGCACCGGGATCTGCTTGCGCAGATGGTCGTGGTGGGTGCGCACACCGTATTCGAGGTCGGAGAGATAAAAACCCTCGAAGGCCTCCGAGATCATGGACTCGTTTGACCAGACGGAAAGCTGCACGTCCTCGTTCATGGTATCGCGGTCGATGCGGTAGGCGAGATAGCGGGCGGCCGCCTGTTCCCGGGTCTCGTCGGGGTAGCGGTAGATGGCGCCGCGCAGCAGCGTCTCGCCGGTCGACAGCGGGAACTCCTGATAGAACTGCACCGATTCCGGCATGATCGACAGCGCGTTGTTGGGGAAGATGCCGTAATAGATCCAGGCCCTGCGCAGATGCTCCGGCAGGTGTGAGGCATCGGGCGTGAGCTTGATGTATTCGCGCACGCTCCAGCGCCGGCCGGCATGCGGATTGTAGGTGGCAAACGAGCGCGACACGCCGTTGATGAACGGCTCGTCGAAATAGGTCGAGCCGTAGAGATCCTGCAGCGCCGGATGCGCCATGGCGACGTGGTAGCCTTCATTGTCGACGTCGCGCACCGACTTCCAGTTGACCGGCGTTTTCTGTGTCCAGATGCCCCAGGACGGCACCATCTCGGCCACGTTGTAGTGTGCCATCTCGGCCTCGATCGGCTTCAACAGTTCGGCCACCGAAGGCTGCGGGCCGCCCTTGCGAAAGCGGACAAAGATGAAGCCCATCCATATCTCAAGGTCGAGCGGCATCAGGCCGAATTCGGTCTTGTCGAGCTCGGGGAAGGAGCGCGGCCGGGCGGCGCCGCGCAGCGTGCCGTCGAGATTGTAGACCCAGCCATGGAACGGGCAGACCAGCGCGTTCTTGCAGGTGCCCTGGCTGTCGGCGACGACGCGGCTGCCGCGATGCCGGCACATGTTGTTGAAGGCGCGCACGACGCCGTCCTTGCCGCGCACGATGAGCGCCCGCTCGCCGACCACGTCCATAGTCAGATAGTCGCCGGCATTCGGCACGTCGCAGACATGGCCGGCGATCTGCCAATGGTTGCGGAAGACGTATTCCTTCTCAAGTTCGAGAAGCGCGTCGGAGTGATAACTCCAGCCCGGCAGACCCCGCCGGTCCCAATCATTGGGGATCGCCACGTCACGGAGATGCGGGTTCATAAAAAAGCTCTTCTTTTATTGAATACTCATTCAATAAAACCATATTTTACATTGAAATGCAATGGCTTGTAGAAATCACAACTTTTCAAGTCGGCACAACAGGACCAGCTGAAAGCCAGAAAATCCCGGAATATCCGGGCGTTAACCGGGGGCGTGAAATAGCTGTCCGGCATGCGGATTTGGCCGTGCCGAGCTTGCAAACACGGCCCGCTCCGAGACGAAAATACCTGGCGTCCGCAAATTCGATCCGCAGTGTGAGCTTGTTCATAGTGCGGCCGACAGGAAGCGGGCTTGGTGCGTTCGCGGCCCGCCTGTCGTCAACATTTGATTGCCCGGATGAAACAGCTTCGCAAACGCATCTTGCCGTCGGCACATGACCGGATCTGTCCGGATATGCCCGAATTTCTTGTTTCAAACCTGTTACGCGGGCAAGCCAAGCGCATCATTCGCCCGTTACCAGGCGCGCTTAGGTTCGTTTCATAAGAAAACGAAGGGGAGCAGCAATGCATACGAAAGTCGAGATCACTAGCAACGAACGACGCGCCAAACTGGCACTGCGTCAGCGCGCCAGCGACCATCCGGTTGCGATGTTCTCCATGCTGGGCGCCTGCGCTCTGGCCGTCATGTTCCTGACACCGGCTTCCGGTCCGGCTTTTGCTTCGCTCAACCCGCCGGCCAATGTTGTCCAGGGCGCGCCGACCACCATCAAGACCGCCCGGCTGCCGGAGCCGGAAATCGATTTTGCCTGCCAGGGTCAGGCCTGGGGCGCCGAGAGCGCGGAGTGCCTGCGCGTCATCGCCGCCCAGTCCGGCGTGCACAAGGCGCGTTCCGTCCGCATGATCGCCAACGCAGCGCCGCTGACCACGACACCCAACGTTTTCTGAACCTCCCGAGCGCTTCCTCCCGCGCTCGTTCTTGGCTCCCGCCGCTTCCCTCGGTCGGGAGCCTCTTTTTTAGGGCCTATCGATATTCGGGTGAGGCCGGCCTGCGCATGGAGGTTCCCTGCGCTTCCGGTGCTCGCGTACTTCAAGTACGCTCCGCTCCGGTTCTCGGGAACCACCATCTCGACTCGGCCTGACCCGAATCTCGATAGACCCTACATGGGTGCTTCCGAAAACTTAGCCGGCGGCGGCGACCTGGTCGGCTATTGCCGAGAGTACGCCGCGGACGTCCAGCGTCGAGAACGGCTTTTCCAGGATTTGCGGGCGCTGCGGCGCCGGCAAGGCTTCGATCTCGGCCTTGGCGCCGATCAGGTCGCCGGTGACCAGCACGAAGCGTTTGGCCAGGGCCAGGTTGTCGGCGAGCAATTCGCGGTAGATGGCAATGCCGCTGGTGCCGGGCATGCGCAAGTCGGAAAAGACGATGTCTGGCGGCATGTGGCCGGTCAAGGTCGCCGCCGCCGACGTCCAGGCCGGCACGACCCGCGACTTGATACCCATCAGTTCCAGGATGTCGGAGAGGGAGCCGGCGACGTCGGGTTCGTCGTCGATGATCAGCGCATGGCGCAAGCCGCTGGAACGAGCCGGGCTGTCGCCGGCTGCTGCCGCGCCGCCGGTGATTACCGGCAGCTGGACGACGAAGCGCGCGCCACGCGGCAGCACCTCCTCGAACCAGATATTGCCGTTGTGGCGCTCGACGATCGATTTCGAGATCGACAGGCCGATGCCGGTGCCGACGCCGACCGGCTTGGTGGTGAAATAGGATTCGAAGATGCGGCTGCGGATCGCCTCGGGAATGCCCGGTCCGTTGTCCTCGACCGAAAACCCGGGGTTGCCGCGATCGCTGCGGAATGTCCGCACCTTGATCAGGCGGTCGCCGCCGATACCGGCCAGAGCGTGTTGGCTGTTGATCAGGAAATTGGCGGCCACCTGCGTGACGTGGTCGGCATCGGCCATCGCCAGCAGCGGGCCGGGCGCGAAATCGGTGTCGATGATGATGCCGCTCGAGCGTGCGCCATAGGCGGTTACTTCGAGTGCGGCGCGGATCACCTGGTTGAGATCGGTCTCGGCCTGCGCCGCCGGATGCAGGCGCACCATCGACAGGAAGCTTTTGACGATGCGGCCGCAGCGCTCGGCAGCGGCGCGCACTTTCTCGGCGCGAACCTTGGTCTGCGGGTCGGTGGCGAATTCATGCAGCAGCGTCGACTGCGCAACGACCACGGCGAGCGGGTTGTTGAGCTCGTGCGAAACACCGGCCAGCAGTGAACCCATCGCCGCCATCTTCTCGTTCTGGTGCAGTTTTTCGCGCTGGCGGTTGATCTCTTCTTCGGCGCGCAGCTTATCGCGCAGATCGCGGATCGAACCGAAGATGAGCTGACGGTCAGCCACCCGCATCTCGGTCGCCGTCAATTCGATGGGAAACACCTCGCCGGCCGCATTCTGTGTCACGGTCTCAAGCCGTTGGCCAACCATCGGCGCGCCGCGGCCAGACATGTATTCGGCGCCCGAGACATAGCCCTTGCGGTAATATTCCGGCACCACGGTATCGAGCAGGTCCTTGCCGAGGATGTCGCTGCGCTGATAGCCGAACATCTTTTCGGCGGCCGGATTGAATTCGATGATCGAGCCGGTCTCGTCGATGACGATGATGGCGTCGAGCGACGCCTGCAGCATGGTGCGGCGGATGACTTCGCTGGCATGGGCGTCGGACGGCGAGTGCTCGATGGCGTCGCCGATGGCGAGCGCGATGATGTGCATCGTCGCCTCTTCCTCTTCGGTCCATTCGCGCTCGTTTAGGCAGTCATTGACCGCGAACGTGCCCCACAGATGACCGTGCGCGAACACCGATACCGACAGGAACGACTTGATGTGCTGCTTTTCGAAATCGGCCCTGAGGAACCCGTCGAGATCGCGCGTATGGCCGGCGAAGATCTTGCCTTGCCGCTCGTCCTCTCCAATCCGCTCCAGCAGCGGATCGGTATCGACGATCGACTGCATGATCACCGTCGGCGAAGCCAGTTCGCCGCCGAAGCGAGGATCGATCCAGTAGGCGGCGACCGATTGGGCGAAGCCCTGGCCGGGCAATTCGCGCAGCCTGAACAGGATGCCGCGCTGGCAATTCATGGCGCTGCAGAGCGTTTCGAGGATGGTTTCCATCTCGCGCTGCCAGTCGCCGGCATCGCGCAACCGGCGGACGACGCGCACAGCCGCCATCGCGGCGCTCTGGCGAGCGCCTTGCGGGTCCATACGTGGTGCTGGTTCAGCGGTCATGTCAGCCATCAGTAAAGGGCCGTCGAATTAGGCAGCTATGGAGCATTTCACGAAAAAGGTGAAACGCTCCATGTTTCAATGCAATCCCGAACGGAAATCGCTACGCACTGTTCCTGGAATTGCTAGAGCGTTTCACCGTTTCACGGAAACGGAGAAGCCTCTATCTCTTTGTTTTTACGCAATTCCGGGCGGAAAACCGCGTACACTTTTCCTGTAATTGCTCTAGTGCCCGTCACCGGTCGGCAGCGAGAAGATATAGCCTTCGCCGCGCACTGTGCGCAAAAATTTCGGATTGGCCGGATCGGTTTCGATCTTCTTGCGCAGCCGCATGATGCGAATGTCGACGGCGCGCGACGATTCAGGATCCTCAACAAAACCAATCGCCTCGGAGATCGCCGATCGCGTCAACAGCCGGTTGGCGCGGGTCAGGAAAACCTCCAGCACATCGAACTCGCTCTTGGCCATGTCGATGACGGCGCCGTTGGCGCCGGTGACAAGCCTGCCGTCGAGGTCGGCCTGGAACGGGCCGAAGGTCAGGCGGCGGCCGCCATCGGCTTGTGTCTTCGCCGCCTGGGGCGGGCTCGGCTGCGGAACGCGGCGCAGCACGCTGCGCACACGAGCCAGCACCTCACGCAACTCGTAGGGCTTGACGATGTAGTCGTCGGCGCCAAGCTCCAGCCCGACAATGCGGTCGAGTGCGGTGCCGGCAGCCGTGGCATAGATGATGCCGACCGGTATTTTCGAGCGCAGCCAGCGGCCGAGCGACAGTCCGTCCTCGCCCGGCATGGCGATGTCGAGAATGGCCAAATGAAACGATTCCGTCTCCAGCAAGGCGCGCGCCTCGGCCGCGCTTCCGGCCTGGGTCACATCGTAGCCGTTGGCGCCGAGATACTCGGCGACCGCGTCCCGGAGATCGGGCTCGTCCTCGACGATGACAATCCGTGCCCGCACTATGGCCTCGCTCCCGCTTTCAGCGGAAAGTAGATTGGGTATAAACATGATGTCCAGCACTCATATCCGGTTGCGGGGGAACGGGAAGAAAAACATGGCTGCACGATCCGTCATCGCGCTGGTTTCCGTCGCCGATGTGGTGGCCGGCGATCTTGCCGATCATCTCGACCGGCGCGGCCATGACGTGCGCGAGGCGCGGCAGCCCTGGGAAGCTGAATCCCTGCTTTCGGCCGGAGGCATCGATATCGTCATCGTCGGCGACAGCCTCAGCCAGGCGGAAGGGCGGGACCTGCTCAGGCGTTATGGCGGCGGCCAGAGCGCGGACGGGAAGGCGGGGCCGGATTTCATCCTGATCTGCCGGCCGGCCGATCTGGTCGACAAGGTGCTGGCGCTCGAGCTTGGCGCCGCAGATGTCGTCGAAAGTCCGCTCAATGTCAGGGAGCTTGCCGCGCGCATCGGCGGCCTGCTGACGCGGCGCGGCAGGTCCGCCCAGGAACTGATCGTGCTGGAAAATGCCACCGTCGATTTGCGGTCGGCCATCGTCATGCACCGTTCGGGTACGGAAGAACAGCTGTCGCCGGGCCAGGTGGCGCTGCTCAGGCTGTTTCTGGCCAGCCCGCGCAAGGTGCTGACGCGCGACGACATCATTGCGGCGGCGCCCGCCGAAAATGCCGATGCCTTCGACCGCTCGATCGATTCGCGCATCGTGCGGCTGCGCCGCAAGCTCGACACCGAAACCATCACAACTATACGCGGCGCAGGCTACCGGTTCGACCCGCCGACGCAGCGCGCCGACTGAGGGTCGGGAGGCTGGATTGTTCCTCGGCTCGCCCAAAAAAGCTGCGCAATCTCGGGCGCCATGCATAGGCGTCAGCGCACCACCAGAAGCGATGGTCCCGACGGCAATTCGCTGGCGACTACGATTTCGCTGGCGGCATGCGCGCGGTCCTTCAGGAGAACCGTGGCGAGACCGGCAAAGCCGAGCAGGCCTTGTGCATAGAGCAGTACCGAAAGCACGGAGGCTGCAGATTTCGTCTTCATCGGTTGTCCCCAAAAATCAGAACCGCGGGTGCTTCAGGATAAACCCGAAGTGCCCGCGTCGCCCACGGAGCCCCCCGTTGCGACGCGGGCCTTCGGTCCTCTCGGCAGCAAGTTGCCGGAGGGGCCGCGCATCCACTTCAACCCGAGGCCGACCCGCCAGAGGGCCCTGAGACGGTTGATGCGCAGACTGGAGACAATCCAGACCAAGGCTATGAACAGCGCGGCATGCAGCGTCGAAATCTCACCCGAATTCATCACCGCCAGTTTCGTCATCGGGGTGCCGGCTACTGTGCCGATGCCGCCGACGACAAATGCGGCGATGCTTATCCTGAAGAGCCAGGACAGGGTGGTCGATTTGATGCTCATTTTCGTTGGCGCCGGCTGTTCTCGTTGGGATGACTGTGCCGCGAGCCTGTAACCAGATCATGCCGCCCAGGCCGCGCTTTGTTGCAAGTCGGTTTCGAGCGAAGCCAATCTTCTTTCATATAAGGACATCAGCACTTTCGTTTGGGGGCGCGGTGCGTGATCGGGAGTGCGCAGCGAAGGCGGAGCACGCTTCCCTTGTCCACCTTGCTTGTTAACCAGAGGAAACAGATTCGAAACACAAACGAGCCTCAGCGAAGTCAGTCTGAAACAGGGCGCGGGGATAAGGCGGCCACCGAATTGACGCCGGCAGGACCGGCAAAGAGGAGCCATCATGTACAAAGCCATTTCCGCCAAACTCATCAACGTCGCCGCCGCCGCTGCCGGCGCCGCGCTTCTGCTTGGCGCTGCCAACAGCACCGCCCATGCCGCGGCAAACCAGATCGTCGCGCGTGTTTCGCTGTCGCAGCAGACCATGGAAGTGCTGGTCGATGGCCGGCCGACTTTCGCCTGGAAGGTCTCGACCGGCGACAGTGCGCATGTCACGCCGACCGGCTCGTTCAAGCCGACCCGCATGCACGAGATGTGGCATTCGAAGAAATACGACAACGCGCCGATGCCGCACTCGGTCTTCTTCAGCGGCGGCTACGCCGTGCATGCGACCAACGCCATCAAGCGGCTGGGACGGCCGGCGTCGCATGGCTGCGTGCGGCTGCATCCCGACAATGCCGCCGACTTCTACCAGTTGGTCGAAACCTTCGGCCCGACCAACACCAGCATCGTCATCGTCAAGTAGCAGACTGCGTTTGGAGCGATGGTGCAGCGCAGCCGGACAGGTCATGCCGCACCGCAAGTTCCCGCCTTGGAGCTCCATCGGGGCTTCGCGGTAAATCAATCCAGTCAAAAAAAGAGGCCGGAAATTTCCGGCCTCTTTTCGTTTGTTCGCTGACGCCGTTCGCGCTCAGTCCGCGTGCACCGGCATCAGCTTCGGGTCTGGCTTTTCGGCGTGGTGCGGCAGGTCCTTGCTGGCGATGAAGGTGTAGAACATCGGCACCACGAACAGGGTGAACATGGTTCCGACCAGGATGCCGGTGAAGATTACGAGGCCCATCGAATAGCGCGCCGCCGCACCAGCACCACTGGACACGATCAGCGGCACGACGCCGAGCGCCATCGCCGCTGTCGTCATCAGGATCGGCCGCAAGCGCACCTTGGCCGAGGCGACGATCGCATCGCGCCGCCTCATGCCATGCAACTCGCGCTGCTGGTTGGCGAACTCGACCAGAAGAATGCCGTGCTTGGTGATCAGACCTATCAGTGTGATCAGGCCGACCTGCGTGTAGATATTGAGCGTTCCAAGCCCCAGATTGAGCGGCACGATGGCGCCAAAGATCGACAGTGGCACCGCCATCATGATGATCAGCGGGTCGCGGAAGCTTTCGAACTGCGCCGCCAGCACCAGATAGATGACGATTACGGCGGCTGCGAACGCGATAAGGATCGTGTTGCCTTGCTCCTTCTCCTGCCGGGACTGGCCGGAATAATCGATGAAGAAGGTATCGGGCAGGCTCTCCTTGGCAAGGTTCTCCAGGGTCTGCAGCCCGTCGCCCGTGGTGACGCCGGGAAGCGGCAGCGCTGATATCGTCGCCGAGTTCAGCTGGTTGAACTGCTCGATCGCGGCCGGCGCGGCGTTGGTCGAAATCTTCACTACCGCTGAAAGCGGCACCATTTCGCCGGTCACGCTACGCACGAAATATTCGCCGAGCTTCTCGGGATTGTCGCGGAATTCCTTCGGCACCTGCGGGATGATGTCGTAGCTGTTGGAATCGCGGTCGAACTGAGCCACTTCGGCGCCGCCGACCAGCAGCGTCAGCGTCTGGCCGATGTCGGCGATCGGCAGGTTGAGAGCCGCCGCGCGGTCGCGGTCGATGGTCACCGTCACCTGCGGAGCGTCAAAGGACATCGAGTTTTGCACGACGATGAAGCGGCCGGAGGCCTGCGCCTTGTTCTTAATCTGCTCGGCCGCCTCGTAGACCTCGGCGGAACCACCGGTCGAGCGCACCACCATGGAGATCGGCAGGCCGCCGCCGGAGCCCGGCAGCGTCGGCGGCGCGAAGACGAAGGCCTCGACGCCGGCCACCTTGCCGAGGCGTCCCTGGATATCGGCTTGAAGCTCCTTTGAGTTGCGCTGGCGCTCGGCCCAATCCTTGAAGGCGAAGCCGACAAAGGCGCCGTTGGTGGCGCCGCCAAAGGCAACGGCGGAGAATTGCGCCCTGGTTTCGGGAATGTCCTTCACCAAGCCGAGGATCTGGTTGACGTAGGTCTCGGTGTAGTCCGAGGTCGCGTAGCGCGGTGCCGTCACGATCGACAACAGGAAGCCCTGGTCCTCTTCCGGCGCCAGTTCGCTCGAGGTCTTGGTGAACATGAAGCCGGTGAGCGCAACCAGCGCCACGACCATCAGCAGCGTCACCGGTCGATTTCTCAAGGAGGCGGTTACCGCCCGCTCATAGACATGCTCGACACGGCTGAAGGTTCCGTCGACGACGCGCTGGAAGCGACTGTGCGATCCCGCCTTGAGCAGACGCGCCGCCATCATCGGCGTGATGGTGACGGCTATGAGGCCGGACAGCACCACCGAACCGGCGAGCGTCACCGCGAACTCGCGGAACAGCGCACCGGTCAGGCCGCCGGTGAAGGCCAGCGGCGCGAACACGGCGGCGAGCGTGATGGTCATGGCCACGATGGCGGAGAAAATCTCGCGCATGCCGTTGAAGGCCGCCTGCATCGGCGACATGTGGTCCTCCTCCATGTGGCGATGGATGTTCTCCACCACCACGATAGCGTCGTCGACGACAAGGCCGATGGCCAGCACCATGGCCAGCAGCGACAGAAGGTTGATCGAATAGCCGACCGCAAACAAAAGGAAGCAGACGCCGACCAGCGACAGCGGGATGGTCACGATCGGCATCATCACCGAGCGGAATGAGCCGAGGAACAACAGGATGACCACGACGACGATGGCGACGGCTTCGGCGATGGTCTTGAACACTTCATCGATCGAGGCGCTGATCTGTTCGGTGGAATCGTAGACGATTTCGATGGTCATGCCTTTCGGCAGCGTCTCTTGAATCAAAGGCACGATCTTGTGGATCGCCTCCGCCGTTGTCAGCGGGTTGGCGGCCGGCGTCGGGAAGATGGCGAGGAAGGTGCCGGGCTTGCCATTGAAGCTCACCCTCGTGTCGGTGCTCTCGGCGGCAAGCTCGACTCGCGCCACGTCGCGCAAGCGCACCACCTGGCCGTCCGTCGAGCGCAGCGGAAGCTCGGCAAAGGCCTCAGGCGTCTGCAGCGTCGAGCGAACCGTGATCGAGGAGACGACATATTCGTTCTCGGTGTTGCCGGGCGCCGACAGGAAGTTGGAGTTGTTGATCGCCGCCAGCACTTCGGCGGCGGTGACGCCACGCGCAGCAAGCTTGACCGGGTCGATCCAGACCCGCATCGAATATTCCTCGGCGCCGAAGATCTGCACGTCGGCGACACCTTCGACCGTCGACATGCGGGGCCGCACGACGCGCTCGATATATTCGGTGAGTTGCTCCTTGCTCATGTTCGGATTCTGCATCGAGATGTACATCATCGCGAACTCTTGGCCGGTGCCCTTGACGATGACCGGGTCCTTAGATGCATCCGGCAAGGTGCCGCGTACGCCCTGCACTTTCGACAGGACCTCGGTCAGCGCGACATCCGGATTGGAGCCGAGCTTCATCTGGACGACCACAGTGCTCGAAGACGGCCGGCTGGACGAGGTGACGTAGTCGATGTTCTCGGTCGAGGCGACGGCCCGCGCGATCGGGGCGGAGATGAAGCCCTGGATCAGGTCGGCGCTGGCGCCGGGATAGGCGGTGGTGATGGTGATCGCCGTCTCGTCAACCTTGGGATACTGCCGGATCGACAGGTTGAAGATGCCCTGGAACCCGAGGAGCAGGATCATGCAGGCGAGGACGGTGGAGAGGACCGGCCGGCGAATGAAGATGTCGGAAAAGTTCATTGCTGAGCCTGCTGGTTAGCCGACTTGCTGGGATCAATGGTGTTGTCGACAGCGACGGACATGCCGTTGAAGAGACGGTTCTGACCGGCGGTGACGACCTCGTCCCCGGCCTTGATGCCCTCGATGATCTCGACCATGCCGTCGTTGCGGCGGCCGGGCTTCACGAACACCTGCGACAGCACGAGCGCCGGCTTTTCCGGTTCTGCCGCGGGCTTCGCGGGGTCGACAGCCGGCTTGTCCGCGGGCTTCGCCGCGGCGTCTTCGGCAGCCGGTTTCGCGCCGGCCGGCTTTGCATCTGCCGCCGGCTTTGCCGCGTCGGCCCCTGCAGCAGGCTTTTCCTCGGGTTTCGCGGCTGGGGCGCCTTCCGCCGGCTTCGCCGGAACGACGACGAAGACGAAGTCGCCATAGAGGCTCGACGTCAATGCCGTCTGCGGCAAGGACAGAATGTTTTTCTCCTGCGGCAGCTCGACGCGAACCTGGACGAACTGGCCGGGCGTCAGCTTGCCGTCGGGGTTGGCGACCTCGCCGCGCACGGACACCAGGCGGCTTGAAGCGTCGATCTTGGGATCGATGCCGCGAATGGAGCCGGCAAACGGCATGTCGGCGCCGCCGCCGGTGCCGCCGAGGCCGAGCCGCACGGCCTGGCCTATCTTGAGCAGCGGCAGCTGCTGTTCGGGTACCGAGAAATCGACCCGCATGGTGTCCAGATCCTGCAAGGTCACCACTGCGTTGCCGGGCGAGAGATATTGGCCGAGGTCGATCTTGGGGATGCCCACGGTGCCGGCGAAAGGCGCCGTCAGCTGCTTCTGATCAAGCACGGCCTGCAGCTTGTTGACCTGCGCGGCGGAGGCCGATGCAGCGGCTTGAGCGGTGTCGAGCGTGGCATCCGTTCCGACGCCGCGCCGCTGCAGTTCCAGCGCGCGTTCGAGCGCCGTCTTGTCGGACACGGACTGCGCCTTGGCCGCGACGAGATCCGCGCGTTCGACGGCATCGTCGAGCTGCAGCAGGACCGAATCGACAGGCACCTTCTGGTTGGCGTGGAAAAGGATGTCCTTGACGATGCCGCTGGTCTCGACGGTAAGGTCGACACCGCGCACGGCGCGTACCGTGCCGATCGCCTCGACGCCCGGCGTCCAGTCGGAAGGCTTGACGACAACCGTCGATACGGTCGTCGCCGGCGGCTTCATGGTGGCGAAATACTGTTTGATAGCGTTGTCGCGGAACAGGTTGAAGCCGACAACGCCGACGCACACCAGAGCGAGCAGAAGCAGAATTGCGGTGATAGAGATGAAGCGCTTCACGAACTGTCCCCTCGGCCGGTTTCCGGCAAAATAGCCGAATAGCGGGACACTTATCGACGCCAGGTCCCGATTACAAATGACGGCGAACTTACTGTACCGTCTGGACGGTCTTGTCAATTCCGCCTAGGCTGGTGCGGGGGAAGGGATCGATGAAGACCCAAAGGGCAAATTCGCGCGACAAGATACTCGCCGCCGCCGCCGATGTCGCACGTGAGGCCGGTCCCGGCAGCCTGTCGCTTGACGCCGTCGCCAGCCGCGCCGGCGTGTCAAAAGGCGGCCTGTTATATAACTTTCCGACCAAGGCCAAACTGATGCAGGGCCTGGTGGAGAATTACCTGCGCGCGTTCGAGCTGGCGCTGGAATCGGGCCGTGTCGCCGGCGCCAGCGGTGAGAACCTGCTCGCCACCTATATCCGGCTCTCGGCGGATGATTGCGAGGAGCCGAAGCCGACGGCTTCGTGGATATTCTCGGCGATCGCCGAGGATCCGGATTTCCTGACGCCGATAAAAGCCTTCAAGTCGCAGCTGCTGCAGCGGCTGAAGAGCGAGACGCCGGACCTGAAGACGCTGCTGGTCTGCTTTCTGGCCATCGAAGGGCTGCGCAGCATGAACCTCTTCGATTCCGACGTGCTTTCCGCCGACGAACGCCGCTTGCTGGTATCGGCCCTGCTGGAGATTGCGGGATAGCTCAAGGCGTCGGGTCGAAGAAGCGATACGGGCCGGGCGGAAAGGACGGTTGGTGAGCGGCATGGCATAGCCACGCATCACGACATCGGCGATTTCAAGCTACAGCCCCCCTGATTCGTTGGATCGATGGTTCAGGAATGACTGCGCGAATGCGCGGCCGACTATGTTGCGCCGCACCATAACACTGCCGTGTCAGCCTTGAGACGGCGCTCGGCGAGGCCGGCAAAGCGCGTTTTAGGGCTGTGATGGCGCCGACCTATGGTTATGGCGTTGTCATGTTGTGGCGCACAAACTATGTGCCTTTGTAGTCCTCCTAACAGTCGCGAGATCTCCATGGGTTCCCTTTCTTCGAAGAATGCGCTCGTCACCGGATCGACCAGCGGCATTGGCCTGGCCATTGCCCGCGCCCTTGCCGCCGAGGGCTCCAACGTCACGATCAACGGCCTTGGCGAAGCCGCGGCGATCGAACAGGAGCGCGCCGGCATCGAGAAGGATTTCGGCGTCCAGTGCCGCTACTCCGGCGCCAACATGATGGACGGCGCAGCGGTGACCGCCATGGTGCGCGAAGCCGAGCAGGCCTTGGGCAGCCTCGACATTCTGGTCAACAATGCCGGGATACAGCATGTCGCGCCAATCGAGGAGTTTCCCGACGACAAGTGGGAAGCCATCATCCGCATCAATCTGCTTGCCGCCTTTTACGCGATCAAGGCCGTGGTGCCCGGCATGAAGGCGCGCAAATGGGGCCGCATCATCAACACCGCGTCGGCGCATGCACTGGTCGCCTCGCCGTTCAAGTCGGCTTACGTCTCGGCCAAGCACGGCATAGCGGGTCTGACCAAGACGGTAGCGCTGGAAGTCGCGCAGGACGGCATCACCGTCAACGCCATCGCGCCCGGCTATGTCTGGACGCCACTGGTCGAAAAACAGATCCCCGACACGATGAAGGCGCGCGGCATGACCGAGGAACAGGTCAAGCGCGACGTGCTGCTGGCAGCGCAGCCCACGAAGGAATTCGTCACCGTCGAGGAGCTCGCCGCGCTGACGCTGTTCCTGTGCTCTGACGCAGCCAGACAGATCACCGGCACAACCTTGCCGATGGATGGCGGCTGGACGGCGCAGTAGGCGCGGTCCCCCGGCGCCGCTCTTTCCTTGACAAAGACGAAGGATCAATCCAGCATTGTGGCAAGGGGTTCCTTCGCGACGACCCCGTGAGGCGTCAGCCCAATGATCGCGTCCAAACTCTCACTCTGGAGGTGGACGCCATGCCGTCAACAACCGCAATCACCGTAGCGCAGCTTTCCCGCCTTGTCGGTCTGTCCGACGCGCCTGTTCTTGTCGATGTCCGCATCGACGAAGACTACGACGTCGATCCGCGGCTGCTTCCGGCCTCGTGCCGGCGCGACTTCAAGTCTGTTTCGAGCTGGGCGGCCGAGTTCACGGGGGCTCATGCTGTCGTCATCTGCCAGAAGGGGCTGAAGCTCTCGCAAGGCGTTGCCGCATGGCTGCGCCATGAGGGCATTGCTGCCGAATCCCTTGAAGGCGGCTTCGAGGCGTGGCAGGCGGCCAAGGGACTTCTGGTCAAGGCCGACAAGATACCGCCCCGCGACGACAAGGGCCGCACGGTCTGGGTGACGCGTGCCCGCCCCAAGGTCGACCGCATCGCCTGTCCCTGGCTGATCCGCCGCTTCGTCGATCCCTCGGCGGTGTTCCTGTTTGTCGAGCCGTCTGAAGTGCTGGCGGCCGCCGATCGGTTTGGGGCGGTTGCCTTCGACATCGACGACGTGTTCTGGAGCCATCGCGGCGAGCGCTGCACCTTCGACACGATGATCGAAGAGTTCGGGTTGCGGTCCGAAGCGCTCGATCGCCTTGCGCTGATTGTGCGTGCAGCCGATACGGCGCGCCTCGATCTCGTACCGCAGGCGGCCGGGTTCCTCGCTGCATCGCTCGGGCTGTCGCGCATGTTCCGCGACGATCTCGAACAGCTTGATGCCGGCATGCTGCTCTACGATGCGTTCTTCAGATGGTGCCGCGATGCCACTGACGAAACCCACAATTGGCCCAGCGCGGGCAAAGCGCCATGAGCGCCCTTGCCGCGGACGACGATGCACAGGCTACCGAGGCTCCGATCGTCCCGACCTTCCGCCAAGCCGCGAAACTGTGGGCAAGGATCGGCCTGCTCTCCTTCGGCGGGCCGGCCGGACAGATCGCGCTGATGCACAAGGAATTGGTCGAGGATCGCCGCTGGATCGGCGAGCAGCGGTTCCTGCATGCGCTCAACTACTGCATGCTTCTGCCAGGCCCCGAGGCACAGCAGCTCGCCATCTATATCGGCTGGCTGCTGCACCGGACCGCCGGCGGCCTCGTTGCCGGCATCCTGTTCGTGCTGCCCGGTGCGTTTGTCATGCTGGGCCTCAGCATCTTCTACGTGCTTTACAATGATGCGCCCGTCATCGAGGCGCTGTTTTTCGGCATCAAGGCGGCGGTGCTGGCCGTCGTCGTGGAGGCGGTCCTCCGCATCGGGAAACGGGCGCTCAAGAACCGGGTGATGATGGCGATCGCGGTGGCCGCGTTCCTTGCCATTTATGTCATCAGGCTGCCGTTTCCGCTGATCATCCTGGTTGCAGGGCTGACCGGCTGGATCGGCAACCGCCTGGCACCGGCGCGTTTTTCCGGAGCCGCACGCGGCAAGGACAATTTGCCCGATGTCAGGGGCGCCGTCGACGTCATGTTCGAACGCGGCGAACTCGCTCACACCAAGCCGACGAAATGGCACGCGCCGCGCACCATCGCGATCTGGGTGCCGATCTGGCTCGGGCCGGTCGTACTGATCCTGGCGCTGACCGGCCCTGCCAGTGTTTGGGCACAGCTTGGCGGCTTCTTCAGCCTGATGGCGGTGGTCACATTCGGCGGCGCCTACGCCGCACTCTCCTATGTCGCGCAGGCAGCGGTGACGTCGTTCGGCTGGCTGGCGCCGGGTGAAATGGTCGATGGGCTTGGCCTGGCCGAGACGACGCCGGGACCATTGATCCTGGTGCTGCAATTCGTCGGCTTCGTCGCCGCCTACCGGCACGCCGGTGCGATGGGACCGCTTGTCGCCGGATCGCTCGGCGCATTGCTGACGCTCTGGGTGACGTTCGTGCCGTGCTTCTTCTGGATCTTTCTCGGTGCCCCCTACATCGAAGCGCTGCGCGGCAACAAGGCACTGTCGGCGGCGCTGAGTGCGATCACGGCGGCTGTCGTCGGCGTGGTGATGAACCTTGCGCTGTGGTTCGCACTGCATGTCGTCTTCGGCGCGGTGCACCGCGTTGGCCTGGGCATGGAGGTGCCGGTGCTGTCGTCGCTGGATTGGCGTGCCGCGCTGCTGGCGGCAGCCGCTATGGTCGCCATGCTGAAACTGAGGATCGGCATGCTGCCGACATTGGCCGGCTCGGCGCTGGCCGGACTGGCGCTGCTGGCCTTGCCTGCGTAGCGTCCGAAGGCGCGACCAGCCATTATCACAGCCGGATTTTTGAGGTATGCCGGGCCGGCGCACAACGGTCGCGGGCGCTGGTAGGATCAGCGCTGGCCCCGGAGATACGCTTTACGTCGAACCCGATACCGCCAAGCTGAACCTGCTCGACGCGGAGAGCGGCGCGCTGGCGAACTGATTTGACGAGGTTGGCCGAGCTGTTCAAAGTCGATCCTGGATCGCACAACGGGATATGACATGGTGGATTCCGATCGGATCGACAAGCTGATCGCAGGGGTGCCCCCCGCCTTGGCGCTTCGTGCCGGGCTGGACCTTGGCATCTTCACCCGGCTCGGCGGCGATGCTGCGACTGCCGACAGCCTTGGGGCAGCGCTCAAAGTCGAGCCCGCTCGTCTGTCGCGGCTCCTCTACGCGCTCGCCAGCATCGGTCTCCTCGACGTCAAGGATGGTCAGTTTCGCAACGGAGCCGAAGCGTCGAAGTTTCTCGACGCGTCCAAGCCGACCTATCGCGGCGGCGATCATGTGCTGCTGCGCGAACTCTGGGGAGCCGACCTTTTGACCGCAGAGTCGCTGCGGCAGAACCGGCCGGCCGCGCTGCATGACTTTTCCGAAGCGGGGCCAGAATCCGCAGCGGCCTTCAGCCGCATGCTCGAACCGGGAGGGGTGATTTTCGGCCGGAATCTGGCCCGTGAGCTGGACCTCTCGGCGGTCCGTTCGGTGATCGACATCGGCGGCGGCGCCGGGACCATTCTGGTCGGACTTCGCGAGCGATGGCCGCATATTGCGGCGACTTTGATGGAACTCCCGACGGTCGCAGCGGTCGCACCAGCGATCCTGTCGGAATACGGTGCCGGCGATATGGTTGTCGAAGAAGGCGACATAACGGTCGCGCCATCGACCGGCCGGCATGACTTGGCAATCCTGAAGGCCGTCGTCCAGGTCCTGCCGCCGGACCAGGCGCGCAGTTCGATCCTGAACGCGGCGCGTTGCCTCACCCAAGGAGGCGAGATCGCAATTGCGGGGTGGGGTGTCGTCGATGACGACCGTCTCGGCCCGCCTGAGGGTGTGTTTCTCAATCTCACCTTCCTGAATCTCTATCGCGCAGGCGAATCGTACACGGAAGGTCAGTATCGCGCGTGGATGACCGAGGCTGGGTTCCGGGATATTTCCAGGTCGCAGCTGACCGACGGCACCACGTTCTTTCGTGGGCGCCTCACGGACTGAACGTGGCTGGAGTGGTTGGTTTCGGGCGTGTGGCCCTCAAAGCCAGCCCCGGACGGATTGCACAAAGTTCCTGAGGCGGCGTGAGCCGATCTTTCCCCTTACCGGGCAGCGCGGTGTCCCCTGTCTTCTCGATAGCTTCTTCGCAGAGGGGGCATTTAAATGTCACTTGGTCGACAACAAAGTTCGGGATAGCGGCATATTTCGCATTCGTCGATTGGGGCGGAACCTCCGACAGGATGTTGCGCGGTCGCTGCAACTTGCGCCTAGCTAGCCCGTTCGACTACGTCGAATCGGAATGGAGTTTTTAGACATTCGTTTATCTATTCGTGGTTTCTAATACATATGGCATCCAACGCGTTCACCCGGATTTGGTTTGCTTTGGGCCGCCCAACGCGCGCCACGAACGGTAACGTTGCCGTCATCTTTGCCTTCACCTTGCCGGTCGTGGTCGGCGGCGCCGGCCTCGGTGTCGAGACATCCCTCTGGTACTACAGCAGCCTCAAGCTGCAGGCCGTCGCCGATGCCGCGGCCTATGCCGGTGCGCTCGAGAAAGTCGCGGGTTCCGATAACCCGACCATCATTGCCGCCGCCACGCAGTCCGCCACCTCGAACAATTTTGCCACGCCGGGCACGATTCAAGTCAACACGCCGCCATTGTCCGGCCCGAACACCGCGAAGAAGGCGGTAGAGGTCATCGTCAAGCAGAATCTCGACCGCTACTTCACGGCGATTTTCAACCAGGCGCCTGTTGCCGAACAGGCAAGGGCGGTGGCGCTGATCAATGACGCCTCCAAGGCTTGTGTGCTGGCGCTCAGTCCTTCGGCCTCCCAGGCTGCGCTCTTTTCCGGCAACACCACCGTCAACCTCACCGGCTGTTCGGTCATGTCGGACTCGATTGCCTCGGACGCCATAAAGACGCAGGGCTCGGCGGTGCTCAAGGCCGACTGCCTGATCACGGTCGGCGGCATGGTGCTGAACAATCCAGCGACCACGGTCTGCAAGTCCAACATCACCCGAGCCTTGCCGGCAGCCGATCCTTTCTCCGGCTTGGCGACGCCGACAGCAGGCAACCCTTGCAAGAATGTCAACGGCAACAAGACGTCGCAAACACTCCAGCCTGGCACCTACTGTAGCGGCATGAGCCTCAGCGGCAACGTCACCCTGCAGCCCGGCGTCTACGTCGTGCAGGGCGGTATGAAGGTCAACGCCAACGCGGTCGTCGCCGGCAGCGGGGTAACCATCTTCATGGCAGGCAGCAACACCGTCAGCATGAACGGCAACGCCAAGGTGACGCTGAGCGCGCCTACCTCCGGAGCCTATTCCGGCGTGCTGTTCTACGGCGACAGGACCGGGACCGCGGCGCAGAGCACCTTCAACGGCACCGCGGCCTCGCTTTTGACCGGCGCCATCTATTTCCCCAGGCAGCAGGTCAACTACCTTGGCAACTTCTCCGGGAACGGCGGCTGCACTCAGGTCGTCGCCGACACCATCCAGTGGTCCGGCAGTACGACCATCAAGCAGGACTGCACCAGCCTCGGGATGAAGAACATTCCGGCGACGCAATCCGTTCAGCTCGTCGAGTAGCGGGATGGGTGGGCGGACCTTGCGCATTGTCCTGGACAAATCCGGGATAGCTGCCGTCGAGTTTTCCATGTTGCTGCCCATCCTGTGCCTCGTCTGCCTCGGCATCGCCGACGGCTGGTCCTACGTAACGAGTTACCTGCAGATGCGCGCGGGCGTTAAAACCGCGGCCAATCTCGTAATGGCCGGCGCGTCCAATGACACCGGAACGCAGGCGGTCGCGCTTTCGAGCTGGAACGACAAGCCCGAGGACGCCGCGGTCGTACTGGTCCGCTCCTATTTGTGCGGCGCCACGGTCGTGGATGCGACCACCATTTGCGGCGGAACGAAGCTGCCGACCGTCTTCGTCCAGATAACGGCGACGGGCACCTGGGTGCCCCCGTTTAACTTCGGTGTCTTCCCGGACCCGCGCGCGATCAGTCATCAGCAGGTGATCCGTGTCCGCTGAAAGGATCGGATCCAGGTGGCGCCGTGACTGCTCCGGCGCAGCCGGGCTGGAATTCGCCTTGATCGCGCCTTTCCTGGTGATGCTTTTGTTCGGAATCTTCGCCTTCGGCTGGGCCATGAATGCCGTGTCGACCGTCCGCTATACACTGGAAACCTCTTCCCGGGCGCTGCAGCTGAACAACACGCTTTCGCAGAGCGACATCCAGGCCATCGCCACGCAGAAATTGGTGAACCTGGGTCTGAAGAACGTCATTGTGACGATCGCGACCGACCCTGCCAGCGGCGGTTTCAAGATGGCGCATCTGACCGCCAGCTATGCCTTCGTCATCGCTTTCCCGTATTTCGACCAGTATCCGATAAATTACGCCACGACCGTCACGGTGCCCCTGGTGGCCAGCTAGGATACGGCCGGCTTCGTTGAGTTGGCGGCGCCGAACTCAGACGGTAACGGATCGACTGGGAACCATCGCTCGATCTGGAATTGTACTTGCAAGAGGTCGATTCTCTTCGCGGCTGTAGATGCTTAAAGCTCGCTCCTGAGACCTCAGGGATGGACTTTTTCTATGGAACTAAAGTCAGGCTGCTTGCTTGGTCGCGTCCGTGAAAATCACCGAAAAGCAGTCCATCAGTGCTGCAACATGCCGACAGGCTATCTCAGTCACCAAGCCTTTGATCTTGCTGGTGATCCCGACAGGAATCGAACCTGTGACCTACAGATTAGGAATCTGCCGCTCTATCCTACTGAGCTACGGGACCACGCGGCCCGACACATAGCCGCTTCGGATCGTTTCGCCAAGAGGCTCGCCGAAGGCAATGAAAAGGCCGGCCGAAGGCTAATCGGCCGGCCTTTCGGCGGCATATGTCAGGCTGCGAGCGCCGTTTCGGCCAGTTTCACCCAGTAGCTCATGCCGTGCGGGATGACTTCGTCGTTGAAGTCGTAGGCCGGATGGTGGAGGCCGGCGGTCTCGCCATTGCCGATGAAGATGAAGGCGCCAGGGCGGGCTTCCAGCATGTAGGAGAAGTCTTCGCCGCCCATCACCGGCTGGATGGCGCGGTGGACCTGGGTGTCGCCGGCGACATGTGCCGCGACATCGCCGGCAAAGACCGTTTCTTCCGGATGATTGAAGGTCACGGGATAGTTGGCGTCATAGTCGACAGTGATCGTCGCGCCGAAGGCGGTGGCTATTCCTTCGCAGATGGTGCGGATGCGCTCTTCCGACTTCTTGGCGATCTCTTTCTTCAGTGTGCGCACCGTGCCGGCAATCTCGGCGGTCTCGGGAATGACGTTGTAGGCGTCGCCGGCGTGGAACTTCGTCACCGAAACCACCACCGCCTCGACCGGATCGGTGCTGCGCGAAGCGACCGTCTGAAGGGCGCCGACCAACTGGCTGGTGATGACGATCGGGTCGATCGTGCCGTGCGGCATCGCCGCATGGCCGCCGCGGCCCTTCACGGTGATGGTGAACTCGGCGGTCGCCGCCATGATCGGGCCCGGCCGGATGGCGAACTGGCCCACCGGCAGGCCCGGCATGTTGTGCATGCCAAAGACGCGCGAAATATCGAAACGCTCCATCATGCCGTCCTTGACCATCTCGTTGCCGCCGCCGCCGCCCTCTTCCGCCGGCTGGAAGATGACCGCGACCGAGCCGGCGAAATTGCGCGTTTCGGTCAGATATTTGGCGGCGCCCAAAAGCATCGCCGTATGGCCGTCATGGCCGCAGGCATGCATTTTGCCAGGAATGGTCGAGGCATAGGGCTTGCCGGTGATCTCGTTGATCGGCAGCGCGTCCATGTCGGCGCGCAAGCCGATGGTCGCGCCTTGCCCCTTGCGGCCATGGATGATGCCGACGACGCCGGTCTTGCCGAGGCCCGTCACCACGTCGTCGCAGCCGAATTCCTTCAGCTTCTCGGTGACGAAGGCGGCGGTCTTGAAGACATCGAAATTCAGTTCTGGCGTCTGGTGCAGATGGCGTCGCCAGCCGGCAACTTCATCCTGCATCTCGGCGGCGCGGTTGAGAATCGGCATAATGGTTCCATCTCGCTGTTGGAGCAGACGATCTGGCCTGCTTGATTGCAATTGTGATTGCCATGCTTGTTGCCATCTTGGCACTTTGCCATCTTGGCGTCACATAGGGTAAATAGCACCCCAGACAATGTGATCCGGAAATTGAGGGCCGGATCAGGTCATGCTGGCCATCGCGTAACGAAATCTTACGGAGCCAGGGGCGACTACGGCAAGAGGCGATTTCGGATTCCATGATGCGGCACAGCCATATCCTCAAATTACTGCTAACGGGCGGCTTGGCGCTACCTATGCTGGCTGGGCCAGCTTTGGCCAATCCGGTGATCCTGTTCGACCTCAACAGCGGCAAGGTTCTGCAGCACCAGGACGCCTTCAAGCGCTGGTATCCCGCTTCGCTGAGCAAGCTGATGACCGCCTATGTCACCTTCCGGGCGATTGCCGCCGGCGAGGTCCAGCTCGATTCACCGATCAAGGTGACCAAGCATTCGGCGGGCGAACCGCCGAGCAAGATGGGCTTCAAGCCGGGCTCGGTGATGCGGCTCGACAATGCGTTGAAGATGATGCTGGTCAAATCGGCCAACGATATCGCCATGGCCATCGGCGAAAACATAGGCGGCTCGCAGGCCGGATTCGCCGTTCGCATGAATGCGGAGGCGGCGCGGCTTGGCATGACCGGAACGCATTTCGTCAATCCGAACGGCCTGTTTTCGCCGGAGCAGTACACGACGGCGCGCGATCTTGCCCTGCTGGTGATGGCGATCCGCAAGGAATTCCCGCAATACGCCCCCTGGTTCTCGATCGAAGGCCTTGCCGTCGGCAAGAAGGCGATCTCAAACTACAATCTCTTGATCGGGCGCTATCCCGGCGCCGACGGCATGAAAACCGGGTTCGTCTGTCCCTCGGGCTTCAACATGATCGGCTCGGCGACACGCAATGGCCGCACGCTGGTCGCGGTCGTGCTCGGCGAAAAATCGGCGATCAGCCGTGCCGAGACCGCCGCCAGGCTGCTCGACCAGGGCTTTGCCACGCCCGACCCGAACTGGCTCACGGTCGCGGCCATGCCTTCCTATGGCGATACAATGTCACCCAACGACATGCATGATGAGATCTGCAGGAAGAAGGCGCCGCACGAGCAGTCCGAGGCGGCTCCGCCGGTGGCCGCGAAGGGTGCCGACGTGCCGAAATCGCCCTATCAGGAAAAGCTCGACCACGTGCCGACGCTGGTTGCCGTGGGCCTCGGCGGCGCCACCGGGCCGGCGCCGAAGGCGATGCTCGACCAGGGCGGCCAGGAATACGCCGATGTGCCGCTGCCGAGCTGGCGGCCAGACATTCCGGCGCCAAAGGGCGCCGAACCGGCCGTGGTGGGCCAGGCAACCGCGGTGCAGGGCGACCAGCTGGTCAAAGCCGCGAACTAGGCGATGGCTGGCTTTCCGATACCCGTCACGGTGGTCACCGGCTTCCTCGGCGCCGGCAAGACGACATTGCTCAACCGGCTGCTCAAAGATCCGGCACTGGTCGACACGGCCGTCATCATCAACGAATTCGGTGAGGTGGCGATCGACCACCTGCTGGTCGAGCAGGCCTCGGACGGCATCATCCAGTTGTCCGACGGCTGTCTGTGCTGCACGGTGCGCGGCGAACTGGTCGATACGCTGGCTGACCTCGTCGACCGGCTGCAGACCGGCCGTATCGCCCGCCTTGCCCGCGTCGTCGTCGAAACCACCGGGCTCGCCGATCCGGCGCCGGTGCTGCAGTCGATCATGGCGCATCCCGCCCTTGTGCAGGCCTTCCGACTTGATGGCGTCATCACGCTGGTCGACGCGGTCAACGGCAATGCGACGCTCGACGGCCATGTCGAGGCGGTCAAGCAGGTGGCGGTCGCCGATCGCATCGTGCTGACCAAGGTCGATCTGGCCAGCGATCCCGGCGACGTCGATGCTTTGCGAACGCGACTCCATCAGCTCAATCCAGGCGCCGTGGTGCTGGAGGCCGGCGACGGCCGAACCGGCGTCACGGCGCTGTTCGATTGCGGCCTCTACAATGCGGCGACCAAATCCGCCGATGTCCGGCGCTGGCTCGGCGAAGAAGCCGCCCATGAGCACCACCATCATCATGATCACGGCGAACATGAGCACCACCACCGCCACGATTCCCGCGTGCGCTCCTACTCGCTGGTCCATGACGGCCCGGTGCCGTTTTCGGCGATCGAGATGTTCCTCGACCTGCTGCGTTCTGCGCATGGCGACAAGCTTTTGCGGATGAAGGGCGTCATCGAGCTTGCGGAGGACCCGTCGCGGCCGCTTGTCGTCCACGGGGTGCAGAAGATCCTGCATCCGCCGGCGCGGCTGCTGGCCTGGCCGGACGGCCAACGCGGCACCAGGCTGGTGCTGATCACGCTCGATATGCCGGAAGATTATGTGCGCCGGCTGTTTTCCGCCTTCACCAACCGGCCGTCGATCGACACGCCGGATCGCGCGGCGCTGGAGAGCAATCCGCTGGCGATAGCCGGGGGCTGATTGTCAGGCTCGCTATGCGCCGCGTTCGACCAGGAAGCGGTGGCCGCCGCTGACGGCTGATGTTTCAACAAGCTGGTGGCCAGCGTCGGCGCAAAAGGCGGGGATGTCGATGACCGCCAGCGGGTCGGTGGTCTCCAGCCAAAGCCGGCTGCCCGGCTGCATTGCCGCCAGGCGTTTTTTCGCCTTGAGAACGGGCAGGGGGCAGTTCAGGCCCTTGAGGTCATAGATCGCGGTGTGATTTGTTTGTTTGTCTTCATGCATGTCTTTGTCCCAAAACCGCTGCGCACTTTTGGGCGACATGCATCGGCAAGGCGAAAAACCTCAGCCGCCGAACATGCCTAGCAGCTTGTTCTTGATCTTCGACATCCGGCTTTCGTCCGCCGGCGGTTCTGCAGGCGCCGCCTCGACGCTCGCAGTGGCGACCGGCTGCTGGGGGGCCTGCTTGGCTGCTTCCTTTTCGGCCAGCGCTTGGGCCTTTGCGGCTTGCTTTTCAGCCAGTGCCTGGGCCTTGGCGGCTTTCGCAGCCTCGATGGCAGCAACCCGCTGTTCCTCGGCCTTGCGCTTGGCTTCCTTCTCTGCGTCCAGCGCCGCCATCTTGCGGCCGGCGGGCGAATCGATGCGGCCCATGCGCGCCGTCTCGGTCAGCGTGCCGTCGGAATTCAGCGACGGCGGTTCGATCGGCACGCGCTCGCCCCGGGCGCGGCGCTTCGACCATTCGGAAACGATGGCGGCTTCCTTGATGCCGGCAATGGTCGGCTTGGGCGCCGGCACGCTGGCTTTGACCGCGCCGGTGAAGGCCGCGTCATAGCTGCTTTGATAGGCGTTGAGTGCGCTCTTCAGCGAATCCGGCTGCGTGGTCGCCGGGCAGGCGCCGGTCGGATCGAATGTCGTGCCCTCGGGCGCCACCTGGTTGAAGACATAGCGCTTGTCGCAGACATCGACTTTCGGCGGCACCTTGGTGATCTCGAAATTGTCGTAACCGACCTTCAGCATCTTCCAGAACTCATAGTTCGGGTCGTTGCGGTAACGCGCCATGTTGGCGGCGGTCATGCGGAATGGGAAAGCCTGGATCTGGAACTCGGTCTGGCCGCCCTGGAAGGCATCGCGACCAAAAGCGTAGATCTGCTCGATCTGCGGATCGGTCATCGAATAACAGCCCGACGACGAGCAGGCGCCGTGCACCATCAGATTGGCGCCGGTGCGGCCATTGGCACGGTCATAGGCGTTGGGATAGCCGATGTTGAAGGACAGGTGATAGTTCGAGCGCGGATTCATCTGCGACGGGCGGACCGTATAGAAACCTTCCGGCGCCTGGCGGTCGCCCTCGGTGTATTTCGGGCCGAGCTTGCCCGACCATTTGCAGATGTCGTAGCTGGCGACCATCTCGTAGCGGCCGGTGGTCTTGGCCTTCCAGATTTCGAGCTTGCCTTCTTCCTTGAAGATGCGAGCCATCACCGACGAGGTGCGGATCATGCCCTTGGCCTTCATGTCGGCCAGGATCTTGTCCGGCAGCGGCTTGCTGGCTTCCGGCGCAAAATTCTTCATAGAGGAATCGTTGCAGCCGGCAACGCCAAGCGCGGCGATCAGAAGTGCGGTGCGGGCAAGCTTGGCAAACATGGATACGGCTATGTCTTTTTTCTCGCGTCACGGGCCGGATAGCGCCCGGTCCTGTATGCTGAACACTGACGGACACCCTAAGCCCGTTAACCTTGAAAATTCCTTACCGCAAGCGTCGGACGGCGTCCCCCACGGCAATTCGCCCGGTGTCACGGATTTTTTATTGAGCCGAATGCGGCGGCATTTTTATGGCGAAATTGCTCCTTGACGCCACATTGCGGTGCGTTGCCCGCCGAAATCAGAGGCTGCGGCCCATCGCCAGGTATTTTTCGCGGCGCTGCTCGCGAAAATCGGTATTGGCGCCGGCAAATTCCTTCATCGTCTTGGCAATGAGGTCGCCGGTGGCGGCGATCACCGTTTCGGGCGCGCGCTGGGCGCCGCCGAGCGGCTCGGCAATGATGGCGTCGATGATCTTCATTTCCAGAAGGTCCTGGGCGGTGATCTTCATGTTGGTCGCCGCATCCTTCGAGCGCGTGGTGTCGCGCCACAGGATCGAGGCAGCGCCTTCCGGCGAGATCACCGAATAGATGGCGTGTTCCAGCATGTAGACGCGGTTGGCGGTGGCGATCGCAATGGCGCCGCCCGAACCGCCTTCGCCGATGACGACCGAAATCGATGGCACTTTGAGGCCGAGGCAGGCCGAGGTTGAACGGGCGATGGCTTCAGCCTGGCCGCGTTCCTCGGCGCCAACGCCGGGGTAGGCGCCGGCGGTGTCGACCAGCGTCAGAAGTGGAATCTGGAAGCGGTCGGCAAGTTCCATCAGCCGCACGGCCTTACGGTAGCCTTCAGGGCGCACCGAGCCGAAATTGTGCTTGAGCCGGCTCGCCGTGTCGGAGCCCTTTTCCTGGCCGATGACGGCCACCGGTTCGCCGCGGAATCGGGCGAAGCCGCCGATGATCGCCTGGTCCTCGCCGAAATTGCGGTCGCCGGCGAGCGGCGTGAAATCGCTGAACAGACCCTTGATGTAGTCGAGGCAATGCGGCCTGTCGGTGTGGCGCGCGACCTGCACCTTCTGCCACGGCGTCAGCGCCTTGTAGATGTCGCGCAGCGCGTCGCGCACGCGCTTCTCGAGCCGGCTGATTTCGTCGCCGACATCGACCGCCTCGCCATTCTCGGCAAGCTTCTTCAGCTCGAGGATCTTGAGTTCAAGGTCCTGCACCGGCTTTTCGAAATCGAGGTAATTGTACATTCTTGAGCGGACCGATGCGTCGGAAGGCAAACATCGCGCAGATGTAGGCTCCGCGCGGGCACGTTGCCCTCACATAGCGATATGAGGCCTAGTCGGCAAGCGGATGATGATCGTTGACCAGCCGCACCAACCGCTCTTCCAGCACATGCGTGTAAATCTGCGTGGTCGAGATATCGGCGTGGCCGAGCAGCTGCTGCACCGCCCTGAGATCGGCGCCGTTCTGCAGGAGATGGCTGGCGAAAGCATGGCGCAGCACATGCGGCGAAATTTTCGCCGCCGATATGCCGGCCCGCGCGGCAAGGCCTTTGAGGTCGCGGGCAAAGACCTGCCGGGAGAGAAAGCCGCTGTCGCCGGCGGCCGGGAACAGAAACGGGCTGTCGGCGAAAGCCGGCACCGACGCCCGGGCCGTGAGCCATGCCCGCATCGCCATGCGGGCCTTGGCCGACAGCGGCACCATGCGCTCCTTGTCGCCCTTGCCGCGCACCATGAAGAAGCGGTCGTCGCGCTGCGCGACGGTCACCGGCAGGCCGACAAGTTCGGAGACGCGCAGGCCGGTGGCATAGAGCACCTCGACCAAAGCGTGCAGGCGCAGTGCCGCCACCCGGTCGCCATTGACGCCATCGCCTGTCTCAAGCGCCGCACGGTCGAGCAGCCGACCGGTATCGGCCTCGCTCATCGTCTTGGGCAGCGGCCGGCCCTTTTTCGGACTGTCCAGCGTGCCGGTCGGGTCGTCGCCGCGCAAGCCCTCGGCGTAGAGAAACTTGAAGAACTGGCGGATCGCCGACAGTTTGCGCGCCTGCGACGTCGACGCAAAGCCGCGCGCCGCGATATCGTCGAGATAGGCGCGGATGTCGGCTGCGGCGGCAGCGGCAAGCCCGCCGGCAATCTGCTGCGAAGCGTCTTCGAGATCACGGCGGTAGGAAGACAGCGTGTTTGCAGCGGCACCGCGTTCGGCGCTCATCATCTCGAGAAAGGCTTCGATGCGAGCCGCGCTGTTCATGTTCCAGGGGTCAGTTTGGGTCAGTTTTTCTTGGGGTTCAGCTTTTCCGGTGGGATGCGCACGGTGATTTCGGCTTTTTTCGGCTCGACGAACATCGCCAGCGCCACCATCGTACCATAGGCAATGCCGGCAAGAATCATCATCGTCACGACAAAGCGGAACAGTGTCGGCATCAATCTTCGCCCGTCTTCTTGCTCTGCGATTCCAAGCCCGTGTCCTTATGGGACGCTAATTCCGTCAATTCAAGGACGAAGGGCTCTGCGTGCGAAAGGCGCTATGCTTGACGCAAACGGGCTTTTGATGTCGATACGCCGGTAAAGACGGCTTAGAAACAGCATGGTCTCATGAACGCGTTACCAGCAAATCCTCCCGGCGATAGCCATGCCGCGCTGCTCGACAGGCTGGGCAGCCGCTCGATCGTCTTTGTCGGCCTGATGGGCGCCGGCAAGACGGCGATCGGCCGCAAGGTGGCGACGATGCTGTCGCTGCCCTTCGTCGACAGCGACCAGGAGATCGAAACCGTGTCGCGCATGACGGTGCCGGAACTGTTCGAACGTTATGGCGAGACCGAATTCCGGGCATTGGAGCAGCGCGTCATCCTGCGCGTGCTGGAGAGTGGGCCGCAGGTGCTGTCGACCGGCGGCGGCGCGTTCATGAATGCGCAGACGCGGGAAGCGATCGCCGGGCATGGCGTGTCGGTGTGGCTGAAGGCCGAGATCGACCTGTTGATGGAACGCGTGTCCAAGAAGCAGAACCGGCCGTTGCTCAAAAGCGCCGATCCGCGCGCCGTGCTCGAGCGGCTGATGGGCGAGCGCTACCCGGTCTATGCCACGTCCAACATCACGGTGCCGACACGCGACGACCGCAAGGAGGTCATTGCGACCGAGGTTGTCGACGCGCTGTGCGGGCATTTCGGCATTCCGGCTCCGACTGCGCCGGGCGAGGTGCGGCTGTGAGCGAACCGGTCACTGTCGAGGTCGGCCTTGGCGAGCGTGCCTATGACATCCTGATCGGCCCCGGCCTTTTGGCGCGCGCCGGCGCCGAGATTTCGCGCCGCCTGCCCGGCACGAGAGCGGCGGTGGTCACCGACGACAATGTCGCGGCGGCACATCTCGACGCGCTGAAGGCCGGTCTGGAAACAGGCGGCATCCAGCCTGCCGTCATCACTTTGCCGGCCGGCGAAAAGACCAAGAGCTTTGCCCATCTCGAAGAGGTGGTCGACGGCGTGCTCGCCGCCAAGCTGGAGCGCGGCGATGTCGTCATTGCGCTCGGCGGTGGCGTCATCGGCGACCTCACCGGCTTTGCCGCCGGCATCGTGCGCCGCGGCATGAATTTCGTCCAGATTCCAACCTCGCTGCTGGCGCAGGTCGATTCCTCGGTCGGCGGGAAAACCGGCATCAACAGTCCGCGCGGCAAGAATCTGGTCGGTGTCTTCCACCAGCCGAAACTGGTGCTGGCCGACACCGAAGTGCTCGACACGCTGCCGATCCGCGAATTTCGCGCCGGCTATGCCGAGCTTGCCAAATACGGGTTGATCGACCGACCGGCGTTTTTCGCCTGGCTGGAAGCGAACTGGGAAAAGGTGTTCGCTGGCGGACCGGAGCGGACCGAGGCCATTGCCGAGGCGTGCCGCGCCAAGGCCGATGTCGTCGCCCGCGACGAGTTCGAAACCGGCGACCGCGCACTGCTCAATCTTGGCCACACATTCGGCCATGCGCTGGAAGGCGCCACACAGTATGACGGCGCCCGCCTCGTCCATGGCGAAGGCGTCGCCATCGGCATGGCGCTGGCGCACCGCTTTTCCGCAAGGCTCAATCTGGCCAGCCCGGACGACGCGGCGCGGGTCGAGGCGCATCTTCGCGCCGTCGGTCTACCCTGGCGGATGGCCGACATCCCTGGTGAGTTGCCCGATGCCGAGGCGCTTCTTGGCTTCATCACCCAGGACAAGAAAGTGTCGCGCGGCGCGCTGACCTTCATCCTGACGCGCGGCGTTGGCCAGGCTTTTATTGCCAAGGATGTACCGGCGTCGGAAGTGCTTTCGTTCCTCAGCGAAAACCACCCGGGCCAGGAAGGCCGGCCGCGATGATCAACGAGCCCGGCTGGACCGTCGTCGCCGTCCTTGCCATCCTCATCCTGCTTGTCCTGGCCGTGCGCACGCGCCTGCTTGCCATGTTCGGCTATGAGTTGTCGCGCATCGAGCCGCAGCGCTCGACCCAGGACGAGTTGCGCGGCGCGGTCGACGATTTCCGCCGCGACGGCCAGATGGTGCGTGAGGACCGCGACCGTGTCGGCGGGCTGTTCGATCTCGCCGAGCTCGAAGTCTCCGACATCATGGTCCACCGCACCAATATGCGCTCGGTCAATGCCGACAATGGGCCGGAAGCCGTGGTGCGCGAGATCCTGCAGAGCCCGCACACCCGCATGCCGTTGTGGAAAGGCTCTCTCGACAACATTGTCGGCGTGCTGCACGCCAAGGACCTGCTGCGAGCGCTGAACGAGGTCGGCAACGACTTTTCCCGGATCGACGTGATGAAGATCGCGTCGAAGCCTTGGTTCGTGCCCGACACCACCACGCTGCAGGAACAGCTCAACGCCTTCCTGCGTGCCAAGGCGCATTTCGCTATCGTCGTCGACGAATATGGCGAGGTCGAAGGGCTGGTGACGCTGGAGGACATTATCGAGGAGATCGTTGGCGAGATCGCCGACGAGCACGATGTCGACATTCAGGGCGTCAAGCAGGAGGCGGACGGTTCCGTGGTCGTCGACGGCACCGTGCCGATCCGCGATCTCAACCGGGCGCTCGACTGGAACCTGCCTGACGAGGAAGCGACCACCATTGCCGGCCTGGTCATCCACGAGACGCAGTCGATCCCCGAGGAAAAGCAGGCTTTCACCTTCCACGGCAAGCGCTTCGTGGTGATGAAGCGCGACAAAAACCGGATCGCCAGAATCAGGATCAGGCCGGCGGGCGAATCTTAAAGGTACCGAGCAGGCCCGCCACATGACGCTCTTTGCCGAGCTTATGCCGCGATCTGGCTCGTAGACCGTTCGTGGATGGTCGCACCGGTTTGAGCGTCAACTGCGACCAGGCTGACCTCGTAGCCCCAGAGGCTGCGGACATGGCGCAGCGTCGCGTCACGGCTGGCCCCTTCGAGCACAACACCATCCTTTACCCTGTGTTGCAGCCGCAACTGCCGGTCGCCGAGCAGGTCGACATCAATCACCTGGATGTCCGGCCGATTCGCTCCAAGGTCGTAACTGTGGGCTAGCTGGGCGCGTATCTTGTGATAGCCACGTTCGTTGTGGATCGACGCGACTTCGAAATGCGGTTTGTCGGCTCCATCGCCAAGCACGAAGAACCGCCATTTTCGGATCAAGCTCGGGCTGAGGTACTGGCGGATAAAGGATTCGTCGCGGTGGTTGGCCCAGGCCTCAAGCAGGACCTCGCGCCAGTTGCCATGTCCTGCAATGTCCGGGAACCAGTCGCGGTCCTCCGCCGTCGGCTCGGTCGAAATGCGCTGTATGTCCTGCATCATGTCGAGGCCGAGGGCATAGGGATTGATGCCTGAAAACCGGGGATCGTCAAAGGCCGGCTGGAAGATCACGTTCGAATGGTTGCGCAGGATTTCGAGCATGGCACCTTCGCCGATCCGGCCACGATCGAATAGCATGTTCATGAGGGTATAATGCACGAAGGTGGCGCAGCCTTCATTCATGACTTGAGTCTGTCGCTGCGGGTAGAAATATTGCGCGATGACGCGGACGATCCTGATGATCTCGCGCTGCCAGGGTTCCAGGATCAGGCTGTTCTTCTCGAGGAAATAAAGGAGGTTTTCCTCGGGAAGGTTGAGCGATCTCTTGCGCTCCGCCATCCCTTGATCCTCATTGCCGGACTTGTTTTTGTTCTGCGACGGCGGCAGCGTGCGCCACAGATCGTTGTAGGAGCGCTCTTCGTATTCGAGGCGCTCGCGAAGCCCTTCGCGCTGTCGCTCCGACGAGAGCTTTGGCGGCCGGTGGTAGCGGAACACCCCTTGTTCCATCAGCGCATGGGCGGAATCGAGAATGGCCTCCACTGCTGCAAGGCCGTGCCGCTCCTCGCACCGGGCGATGTAGCCCTTGGCGAAGTCCAGATAACCCAGGATTGCCCCGGCGTCGGTCCATTGCTGAAACAGATGATTGTTCTTGAAGAAATGATTGTGGCCAAGCGCCGCGTGGGCCGTCACAAGGGCCTGCAACGCCATGGTGTTTTCCTCCATGAGGTAGACGATGCAGGGATTGGAGTTGATGACCAGTTCATAGGCCAGCCCCCGACCACCCTTACGGTAAAGAAGCTCCTGGTGAAGGAAATGTTTGCCGAACGACCAATGCCGATACATCAGTGGCATGCCGATAGATGAGTAGGCGTCGAGCATCTGCTGGGAGGAGATTATCTCCATCTGGACCGGGTAAGTATCGAGATACAACTCGTCGACCGCGATCGCCTCGATCTCTTCAAAAGCCCGCGATAATTTCTCGAAATTCCAGTCAGAACCGGAAAACAACAAATTCGTTTCGTTGGCTCGCCTGACCATCTCTCTCTCTCAAGCGCTCTTGATGGCCGCCGGCTGCCTGGCGAAGAGCCGGTGGAAGACCGGGTAAATATCCGCGGGAGCAGCGATGCGGCTCATCTGGAAGTTGGGCCATTTCAGCTCGATCGTACTGTAGGCGCGCCAAAGCGACGTCCCGTTTTCGGTAGCACCGAATATGTGGCTCTCGCGTTCGTCGATGATCTCGACATAGGCGAAATACTGGCACAGGCGCATGAGCTTGCCGTTCATGAGCTCTATGCATCGCTCGGAATCGGTGGTGAAATTGTCCCCGTCAGAGGCCTGCGCGGCGTAAATGTTCCACTCGCTGGCAGGATAGCGCTGGCCGATAATGCGGTGCATTTCGTCGAGCGCGGTGGAGACGATCGTACCGCCGCTCTGCGTGTTGTAGAAGAACGTGTCCTCATCCACTTCGTGCGCCTCATGGGTATGGCGGATGAAGACGATCTCCGTGCGTTCGTAGCGCCGTTTCAAGAACAGGTGCAGCAGCACGAAGAAGCGTTTGGCCAAGTCCTTTTCGCGTTGGCCCATCGATCCGGACACGTCCATAAGGCAGAACATGACGGCATTGGCATTCGGCACCGGCCGGGCGTCGAAGCGGTTGAATCGGATATCGACCGGATCGACAAAGGCAATTCGCCTGCGCCGTCGCTCCAGCCGGTCAAGCTCGTCGCGTAATTCCGCGATGCGCTGGCGCACCGCCGCGCCGGCCGGGGCCGACTCAAGCGTGACGATTTCCCGGAGGATCGCCTCCAGTTCCTGCTGCGTGGGGCGCCTCAGCGCAATGCGCCGGCCTAGGCTGTTGCGCATGGTGCGGCCGGCATTGATGTTGGTCGGGGAACCGGTTGCCGCGAAGCCGGCCCGGCGCGGCTTGAAGGCAAGGATTTCCTTGAGATTGAGCTTAACCAGGTCGGGCAGTTCGAGATCCTCAAAAAAGAGTTCGAGCACCTCCTCGCGTGACAGCACGAAACGAAAATCGTCTTCCGACGCCGTGTTTCCTGGCGACGACGCCGCGCCGCCCCCATGCGGCTTCGGGAGCAGGTCTCCAGGGGAAAAATGCCTGTTGCCCGGAAGGATGTGTCGGCGCCGTCCGCTGGCCCTGTCATCGTTGAAGCTCGGCTCGGCCGTTTTCCTTTCAGGCATGGGCACGGCGTGCTCGGTATCCACGTCGGCGATCCTGCCAGTGCGGATTTGATCGCGAATGCTCCGCTTCAACTCCTCGCGAGCACGCCTGAGGAAGCGCTGTCGATTGCCAAGGCTCTTGTCCTTGGGGTTCAGGCGACGGTCGATGAAGATCGGCATGGAACCATCCGGCTCTGTCAACCCGCCTTGTTCACCCGCATGTACCAGTCCACCAGCCGGCGTACCTGCCGTTCTGTGTAGCCACGCTCGATCATGCGCTGCACGAATTCGTTGTGGCGCTTTTCCGTAACGCTGTCTTGCTTGGAGCCGAAGCTGATCACCGGCAAGAGGTCCTCGACCTGTCCGAACATCCGCTTCTCGATGACCTCGCGCAGTTTTTCATAGCTGGTCCATGACGGGTTGCGGCCGTGGTTTCTTGCGCGAGCGCGCAGAGTGAACTTCACCACCTCGTTACGGAAGTCCTTGGGATTGGCGATGCCTGCCGGTTTCTCGACCTGCGAAAGTTCGTTGTCCAGGATCTCCCGGTTGAGGATCTGGCCGGTGTCGGGGTCCTTGTAGTCCTGGTCCTCAATCCAGGCATCCGCATAGGCGATGTAGCGGTCGAAGAGGTTCTGGCCGTATTCGCTATAGGACTCCAGATAGGCCTTCTGGATTTCGTGGCCGATGAACTCGGCGTAGCGCGCCGCAAGCTCCGACTTGATGAATTCAAGATAGGCCGCTTCCGTTTCCTTCGGGAACTGCTCCCGCTTGATCGCCTCCTCCAGAATGTACATCAGATGCACAGGATCGGCGGCCACCTCCTCATTATCGAAGTTGAATGTCTGCGAAAGGATCTTAAAGGCAAAGCGCGTGCTGACGCCCGTCATGCCTTCATCGACGCCGGCGGCGTCGCGATATTCTTGGACCGACTTTGCCCTGGGATCGACTTCCTTCAGATTTTCGCCGTCATAGGCGCGCATCTTGGTGTAGAGCGGCGAGTTGTCGTGCTCGGCCAAGCGCGTCGAAACTGCAAAGCGGCTGAGGATGTCCAAAACTTCAGGGGCACAGGGGCTGGCGGCCAACTCGCTCTCACGCAGCAATTTCTCATAGATCTGCCTCTCTTCGGTGATCCGCAGGCAATAGGGTACCTTGACCACCAGGATGCGATCGAGAAACGCCTCGTTGTTCTTGTTGCTCTTGAACTGTTGCCATTCCGACTCGTTGGAATGGGCGACGATGATCCCCTGGTAGGGAAAGGCGCCGAAATTTTCAGTGCCGTTGTAGCTGCCTTCCTGTGTCGCGGTCAGCAGCGGATGCAGAACCTTGATGGGTGCCTTGAACATCTCGACGAATTCAAGCAGACCTTGCGTGGTCCGGTTCAGGCCACCGCTATAGGAATAGGCATCGGGGTCGGACTGGCTAAAATTTTCCAATTGCCTGATGTCGACCTTGCCGACCAGGGCCGAGACATCCTGATTGTTCTCATCGCCAGGTTCGGTCTTGGCAATGCCGATCTGGCGCAGCCGCGAAGGCATCAGCTTGACGACGCTGAATTTGGAGATGTCGCCAGACAATTCGTCGAGGCGCTTGGCCGCCCATGGCGAAATCAATCCGTTCAGCCGGCGCCGGGCTATGCCGTATTTATCCTCCAGCAGATCACCCATGTGATCGGGATGGAACAGCCCAAGCGGCGACTCGAAAACCGGGCTGATCTGGTTGCCGACCTTCAGCGTGTAGATCGGGCGCTGCTCCATCAGTTTCTTCAGGCGCTCGGCCAGAGAGGATTTGCCGCCGCCGACCGGGCCGAGGAGATAGAGGATCTGCTTGCGTTCTTCGAGACCCTGCGAGGCATAGCGGAAATACCCGGCTATGCGCTCGATCGTATCCTCCATTCCATAGAAGTCGGAAAAATGAGGGTAGACCTTGAGGGTCCGATTCGAGAAAATGCGGCCGAGCCGCTCGTCTTTGCTGGTGTCAACCAGTTTTGGTTCGCCGATTGCGTCGACCATCCTTTCGGGAGCCGAAGCGTACATCGATTTGTCTTCCCGACAGGCAAGAAGATACTGTTGGATGCTGACCTCTTCGTCCGCCGCATTGGCATAAATTTCCGAAAAAAGATCGAAGACGTCGGATTGGGTTGCACGCATGATGTTCTGCCCTCGGAGCCGATCTGGATTCCAATCGCCTCATCACCTTCAACTGTCGGAAAGCATTGTTGGTTCCCTTCACATGAAGGAGAGTGGCTGCAATCCGGGTAGAAGGCTTGGGAGGAAACATTCGGAGTGGCTGGAATGGCGGGTTGCCCGGTGCTGCGGCGCTGATGGGCGGCGTTGTCGCCGGCCAGCTATCTCGATGGACACAAGCATCCGCCGACCTTCATCGCCTATTCGCGCGCCGAAGGCCGCGACGACCAATCGAAGGCTTTGCCAAACGCCTGCGCGCCATCGGCACTGAAGTGACGCTGTTCGACGGCAACGCCTACACGCATATGTCGATCAATCACGACTTCGGCGAGGACGGCGACGCGTTGACCGCCGCGATGCTGGCCTTCCTGAATGGACCGTCGGTTGATCCCCGATCCCCGCGAGGCGTCCTGGATCAGACCAAAAGCCCCGGCGGGACATTGCCGACCCGGCGGCTACAGGTGCAATTGTTCCTGAGTTGTCGATTGGGAAAGAAAATCATGAATGGCGCCGATCTGCTGTGCGACGTGCTCCTGGCCAATGACGTCACGGTCTGCTTCGCCAATCCTGGCACATCCGAAATGCATTTCGTTGCCGCACTGGACCGCAAACCTCAGATGCGCTGCGTGCTCGGCCTGTTCGAGGGCGTGGTGACCGGCGCCGCCGACGGCTATGCGCGCATGACCGACCGCCCGGCAGCAACGTTGCTGCATACCGGACCGGGTCTCGCCAACGGTTTGGCCAACATGCACAACGCAAGGCGTGCGCGCAGCCCGATGATCAACATTGTCGGCGACCATGCTTCCTACCATCTGCCGCTCGATGCCCCGCTGACCAGCGACATTGAAGGCCTGGCGTCGCCGATGTCGAACTGGGTTGGCCGCGTCAAGGGGCCGGCCGATATTGTGCCGGCCGCAGAGGCGGCTTTCCGCGCCTCACTCACGCCGCCTGGCGTCACGACCTTGATCCTGCCTGCGGATGCCGCCTGGGGCGAAGTTGCTGCGATTTCGCCTGGCAAGGTGAAGCTGGAGCCGCCGCCCGCCGTCGACATGGCTGTTGTGCGCACGATCGCCGAAGCAATCCGCGCCGCGCCGGGCCGTGTCGGCATGGTGGTGCGTGGGCAGGCGGCGCGCGCCGATGGACTTGAAATCGCAGGGAGAATCTCATCGGGAAGCGATGTCAGGCTGTTCAGTGAGGTTCTGATCGCCCGCATGCAGCGCGGCCGCGGGCGGTTCGCCCCGACCCGCATTCCCTATCCGGTCGATGCGGCGACGGCCACGCTCCGGGATATCGATTTGCTGGTGCTGGTCGGCGCCAAGGAGCCGGTTGCCTTCTTCGCTTATCCCGGCAAGCCCGGGCGGCTGGTTCGGGACGATTGCAAGGTGCTTTCGCTGGCGGCGCATGGCCAGGATCTGAAAGCGGCGCTGGAGGCGCTGGCCGACGAGCTCGGCATCAAGCCGACGCAGCAATTCGCCGCCGCAACCGCCTTTCCAGACGAACCGACGCTGAGCGGCAGACTGACGGACGATGCCATCGCGCTGTCGGTGGCGCGCAAACTTCCGGCCAATGCCATCGTCTGCGACGAAGCGGTCACCTCGGCGAGACGGTTCTTCACGCTATCCGCCTTTGCGGCGCCGCACGACTACATGATGGGTACGGGCGGATCGATCGGCGGCGGCATTCCCATGGCTACCGGCGCGGCGATCGCCTGCCCGGACCGCAAGGTGATCAATCTCGAAGCCGACGGCAGTGGCATGTACACGGTGCAGGGACTGTGGACCCAGGCCAGGGAAAAGCTTGACGTCGTGACCATCATCTTTTCCAACCGGACCTACGCCATCCTGCATGGCGAAATGAAGAATGTCGGGGTCAATGAGATCGGCGAGAACGCCAGGCGCATGCTCGATCTCGACCATCCGGCGCTGGACTGGGTTGCGCTGGCCAAAGGCATGGGCGTCGAGGCGGCCCGCGCCGACACGTGCGAGCGGTTCGACGCGCTGCTCGACAGTGCCCTGTCGCGTCCGGGACCGTTTCTCATTGAAGCGGTGATCTGAGGCGGAGAGACTTACCAACGGGTCTTTTCGCCGGGTGCAGCCGGTTCGATTGCCAGCGCATGGACGCCGGCTTGCAGCTCCGCTGCGAGCAATTCGTTGACGGCGCGGTGGCGGTCGATGCGGCTCATGCCGGCAAAGACGGATGAGACGATGCGGACGCGAAAATGCGTCTCGCCAGTGCCGTCATAGGCAGCGTGATGGTCGGAGCCGTGGTGGTGATGACCGGCATGGAGATGGCTTTCATTGACGATCGCCAGGCGCTCCGGCGAAAACGCCTTGTTCAGCTTGTCTTCCATCGTCGCCTGTATGGACATCGCCATCTCCCTTCACCATATCTGCAAGGCGTGATCGGGAAATCGGGATCGATCCCGCCGGGCCGCCTCAAAAATCGCCATTCGCCCTGCTTTATGCCGCGATTCAGCGGTTAGGGCGATGATCGCGAAAATGTCAATTCTTGTTTCGCACGTGCGAACAGCCCATAAATGGGTGAGATGAAACCGTACCCCAAATATTTCGAGAAAATTCGGGTCCGTCCCGACAAGGATGCGGAGCTGAAGTCGCACTCGCCGATCTGCCAGTGGGACGGCTGCAAGGAGGCCGGTACCCACCGGGCGCCGGTCGGACGCATGAAGGAAGGCGAGTATTTTCAGTTCTGCTTCGATCATGTGCGCGAATACAACAAGGGTTTCAACTACTTCTCCGGCGTGCCGGACACCGAGATAGCCCGCTTCCAGAAGGAAGCGATGACCGGCCACCGGCCGACATGGAAGATGGGCGTCGCCGGCGCCTCGACGCGCTCCTCGCCCGATTTCGCCCAGCAGCGTTCCGGTCGCGCCGGCTATTACAACCGCATGCGCGATCCTTTCGACCTGTTCAAAGGGCCGAAGGACCCGCGCGAGGCGCGCGAACGCAAGGCCAAGCCGCTTGAGGCCAAGGCGCTGGAAACGCTTGGCCTTGATACAAAGGCGACTGGCAAGGACATCAAGGCGCGCTATAAGGAACTTGTGAAGCGCCACCATCCGGATGCGAATGGCGGCGATAGAGGTTCGGAAGACCGGTTCCGCGATGTGCTGCAGGCCTATCGCGTGCTCAAGCAGGCGGGTTTGTGCTGAGCGACCTAACGGTTCGTGTCGTTTTCCAACTTTCATAAGGGTGGAAAAGGCTCTAAGACCGCCCCCGGACAAAATCGATTGCCGGCGAAATCAGGCATTTCGCCCGTGGAGACTTGGATAGAGATGAACAAGGTCGATCGCGACATCGCCAATTTGCCCGACACGACGGTGTCGGTGAAAGACAAATTCGGCTTCGAGTCCAAGATGGTGGTGCCGGCCTATTCGGTGACCTCGGAACATGTGCCGGACATCGATCCGGATTATCTGTTCGACAAGGCGACGACGCTGGCGATCCTTGCCGGCTTTGCGTACAACCGCCGCGTCATGGTGTCTGGCTATCACGGCACCGGCAAATCGACCCACATCGAACAGGTCGCCGCCCGCCTTAACTGGCCCTGCGTGCGCGTCAACCTCGACAGCCATGTCAGCCGTATCGACCTCGTCGGCAAGGACGCCATCGTCGTCAAGGATGGCCTGCAGATCACCGAATTCCGCGACGGCATCCTGCCCTGGGCCTACCAGCACAATGTCGCGCTCTGCTTTGACGAGTACGATGCCGGCCGTCCGGACGTGATGTTCGTCATCCAGCGCGTGCTGGAATCGTCGGGCCGCCTGACGCTACTCGACCAGAGCCGGGTCATCCGCCCGCATCCGGCGTTCCGCTTGTTTTCGACCGCCAACACCGTTGGCCTCGGCGACACCACCGGCCTCTATCACGGCACGCAGCAGATCAACCAGGCGCAGATGGATCGCTGGTCGATCGTCACCACGCTGAACTACCTGCCGCACGACAATGAGGTGAACATCGTGCTGGCCAAGGCCAAGCACTATCGCGACGGCAAGGGCAAGGACATCGTCAACAAGATGGTGCGCGTCGCCGACATGACGCGCTCGGCCTTCATCAATGGCGATCTGTCGACCGTGATGAGCCCGCGTACCGTCATCACCTGGGCCGAAAATGCCGAGATCTTCGGCAATATCGGCATGGCGTTCCGGCTGACCTTCCTCAACAAATGCGACGAGCTGGAGCGTTCGGTGGTGGCCGAGTTCTACCAGCGCGCCTTCGGCGAGGATTTGCCCGAGAGCGCCGCCAACGTGGTGCTGGGCTGAGCAGAGCCTCGATGGCGGGTCCGGGCGACAACACGCGCAACAAGTCGAAGACGGGGTCTGAAGCCGACAGCTTCAAGCGTGCCGTCACCGTCTGCATGCGCGCCATCGCCGGCGACAAGGAGCTCGAAGTCGGTTTCGCCAAGGACCGCCCGGCGCTCGCCGGCAGCCGCGCCCGACTGCCCGAACTGCCGAAGAAAGCGTCCAAGACAGATATCGCGATTACTCGTGGCCTGGGCGATTCCATGGCGCTGAAGCGCGCCTGCCACGATCAGCGCATCCACACCAAACTGGCGCCGGAAGGCAAGCTGGCGCGCTCGATCTATGACGCCGTGGAACAGGCCCGCGTCGAGGCGATCGGCAGCCGCGCCATGCAGGGCGTCGCCGACAATATCGGCTCGATGCTGGAGGACAAATACGCCAAGGCCAACCTTGTCGACGTCAAGGACAAGGCCGACGCGCCGATCGAGGAGGCGCTGGCGCTTATGGTGCGCGAAAAGCTGACCGGACGGCCGATCCCGAAGAGCGGCGAACGGCTGGTCGACCTCTGGCGGCCCTGGGTCGAGGAAAAAGCCAAGGCCGATCTCGACGGACTGTCGGCCAAGCTTGGCGACCAGCAGGCCTTTGCCCGCGTCGTGCGCGAGATGCTTGCGTCCATGGAGATGGCCGAGGAACTCGGCGACGACCAGGAAACCGAAGACTCCGAGGACAATGACGACAACCAGCCGCAAGGCGAGGAGCAGAGCGAGGAGGGCGGTGAAGACGATTCCGGCTCCGAGCAGTCGCAGTCCGAGGATGCCGAGGCCTCGGCCGACGACGAACAGTCGTCCGAGACTGAGGCCTCCGACGCCACTGCCGACGATCTTTCCGACGATGACGATGCGGACGCCGAAACGCCGGGCGAGGCGCGCCGTAACGACAACCCCTTCGCCAACCTGCCGAAAGAGATCGACTACAAGGTTTTCACCACCGCCTTCGACGAGACGGTCGGTGCGGAAGAGCTGTGCGAGGAAGAAGAACTCGACCGGCTGCGCGCCTTCCTCGACAAGCAGTTGGCCAATCTCTCCGGCGTCGTCGGCCGGCTCGCCAACCGGCTGCAGCGCCGCCTGATGGCGCAGCAGAACCGTTCCTGGGATTTCGACCTCGAAGAGGGTTATCTCGATCCGGCACGCCTGGTTCGTGTCGTCATCGACCCGATGCAGCCGTTGTCGTTCAAGCAGGAGCGCGACACCAAATTCCGCGACACGGTGGTGACGCTGGTGCTCGACAATTCGGGCTCGATGCGCGGTCGGCCGATCACGGTTGCCGCCACCTGTGCCGACATTCTGGCGCGCACGCTGGAGCGCTGCGGCGTCTCGGTCGAGATCCTCGGCTTCACCACGCGGGCGTGGAAGGGCGGACAGGCTCGCGAGAAGTGGCTGAAGGACGGCAAGCCGCCGAACCCCGGCCGGCTCAACGATCTGCGCCACATCATCTACAAATCCGCCGATGATCCGTGGCGCCGCGCCCGGCGCAATCTCGGCCTGATGATGCGCGAGGGCCTGCTCAAGGAAAACATCGACGGCGAGGCGTTGTTATGGGCGCACAACCGGCTGATCGCCCGGCCCGAACAGCGCAAGATCCTGATGATGATCTCGGACGGCGCGCCGGTGGACGATTCGACGCTGTCGGTCAATCCTGGCAACTATCTCGAGCGGCACCTGCGCGCCGTCATCGAGCTGATCGAGACGCGCTCGCCGGTCGAGCTGCTGGCCATCGGCATCGGCCACGACGTTACCCGCTATTACAGGCGCGCCGTCACCATCGTCGATGCCGAGGAACTGGCCGGCGCCATGACCGAGCAGCTGGCCTCGCTGTTTGCCGAGGAAAACGTGCGCGATACACGCCGCGGCGGCTACCGGCGCGCTGGATGATTTTTTTGCGCGGCGGGTTTCGGCAGATGCTCTTCGCGGTCACTGCCTTGTTCGGCATGGCGTTTGCGCCGGCCATCGCCGCCGGCCCAAGCGCGGTCGAGCCGGTCGAAGTCTCGGCGCGGCCGATCACCACCTTCAATATCGGCAGCGCCGACAAGCAGTTTGGGCTGCTGGAATTCGTCGGCGGTCTTGAGATGAACTCGACGACGCGCGATTTCGGCGCGCTGTCGGCATTTCGGTTCGTCAAACCCGGCAGCGATTTCATCGGCGTCGCCGATACGGGCTTCTGGTTCTTCGGCTCGATCACCCATGATGCCGACAAGCGGCCGTCCGGCATCCAGAATTTCCGCATGCAGCAGATGGTCGATGAAAAGGGCCGGCCGATCGACAGGAAATGGGAAGTCGATGCCGAGGGCCTTGCAGTCAAGGACGGCATCGCCACCGTCGGCTTCGAGCGCGATCACCGCGTCGCCCAGTTCAAGATTGACCCCAGCAACATGACGGCCCCGTTCAAGCAACTGAACTTTCTGGTTCCAGCCCGCGAACTGCGACAGAACCGCGGTTTCGAGACCGTCACCCACGCCAATCCCAACGGCCAGCACGAGGGCGGCCTCGTCGTGGTCTCGGAAAAGAGCTTGGACAAGGCTGGCAACATCTATGCCGCCATCATCGAAGGGCCGCACAAGGGCGTCTTCACGGTCAAGCGCAACGGTGATTTCGACATCACTGACGGCGCCTTCCTGCCGGATGGCGACCTGCTGCTTTTGGAGCGCAGTTTCTCGATGGCCGGCGGTGTCAGGATGCGGCTAAGGCGCATCTATGGCGAAAGAGTCGAGAAGGGCGCGGTTGCCGACGGGCCGGTGCTGATGGAAGCCGACATGGGCTACCAGATCGACAATATGGAAGGACTCGACGTCTGGACCCGCGATGACAGAGCGCTGATGGTGTCGCTGATCTCGGACGACAACCATTCGATCCTGCAGCGCAACCTCTATCTGGAATTCATCCTGCACCAGGATTGAGAGCCCTAAGGCTTGGTGGCGATCCAGATGACGTGGCGCGCGCCGCGCTTGCCATTGGCGCGCGTCTTCACCTCGTCCACGACAAAGCCCGCCTGCTTGAGCCTAAGTGTGAAGCCGGCATCGGGGCCTTGCGACCAAACAGCCAGCACGCCCCCGGGCCTGAGCGCTGCACGCGCCGCGCCGAGGCCGGCAGCGCCATAGAGGGCGTCGTTGCCCTTGTAGACGATGCCTTCGGGGCCATTGTCGACATCGAGCAGGATGGCGTCCCAGGCTGCCTTGTCGGATCTTATGATGTGCCCGGCGTCGGCTTCGCGAACCGTCACACGGGGATCGTCGAGACAGCCGGCGAAGACCGCCTCCATGGGGCCGCGCGCCCAGGCGATGACGGCGGGGACAAGCTCGGCAACGGTGATGCCTGCGTCGGCGCCCATTTGGGCAAGCGCAGCGCGCAGCGTAAAACCCATGCCGAGGCCGCCGATCAGGATTTTCGGTTGGGCGCGGCCGCCGATCTTTTCACAGGAGAGCTTGGCCAGCGCTTCCTCGGAGCCGCTGAGGCGGCTGTTCATCAGCTCATTGGTGCCGAGCATGATCGAGAATTCGCTGCCGCGCTGCTTGAGGCGCAGTTCCTGTCCGCCGTCAGGCGTTTTGGCCGAGCCGAGCTGGACCCAGGGAATCACGGCCTAGACAGCCACGGCCGGCTGGCTCCAGTGGGCGGCGAGCAGCCGGTAGGGGATCAGGGCCACAACAGCGATGATCAGCTTCACCGAGAGGTCGCCCAGCGCCCAGGAGACCCAGCGCATGGACTCGACCGGCAGCACGCCCATCAGCGGCGCCGTCTCCAGCGCAAAGCTGTCGTTCGGGCCGGCAAAAGCGAAGGCGGCCGAAAAGGCGATGCTGAAGAACACCAGGGTGTCGAACACCGAGCCGACCAGCGTGCCGACGATCGGCGCGCGCCACCAGCTCTGCCGGCGCAACCGGTTGAACACGGTGACGTCGAGCAATTGCGCGCAAAGGAAGGCCGCGCCGGAAGCTGTGGCGATGCGCACCAGCCGGTCGGCTGATGTCTCGAACTCGATCAGGCCGTGGCGAAACAGGAAGGGCGGGACGAGGATCGAGCAGACCACAGCGGTCATGAAGCCGACAAGGACGATGCGGCGCGCCACGGTCGGCCCGTAGCGGCGGTTGGCAAGGTCGGTGACCAGGAAGGAGAAGGGATAGGTGAAGGCGCCCCAGGTCAGGATGTCGCCCAGCGACAGACCGCCGGCCTGGCCCTGCATCGGGAACTGCACGAGGATGTTCGATGCCACGACGACAAGCGCCATGGCGGCCACAAAGGGCAGATATCGCGAGAAGGAAGTCATTTTTTTATCCTGGGTAATGGAACCAGCCAGGCGCTAGCCGAAGTTCGGGTCGCGCTGCCTTGCAAGTTTTGAGCATCGGATTGCTCCGATGCTGCTGCCTTAGAAGTTTTGAGCATCGGATTGCTCCGATGCTCAGGGCGGTCGTCCCCCGCCTTGATATCGTTAAGCGGCGGGCTGGTCGGCCAGCTTCTTGGCGATCTGCTTCTTCAACAGGCGCGCGCGCTGCGACAATTCCTTGGCGTCGGCCTTGGCCAGGAAGGCGTCGAGGCCGCCGCGATGCTCGACCGAACGCAGCGCGTTGGCCGAAATGCGCAGGCGCACATTCTGGTTCAGCGCTTCCGAAATCAGCGTCACATTGACGAGGTTCGGCAGGAAGCGGCGCTTGGTCTTGTTGTTGGCGTGGCTCACATTGTTGCCGGTCTGGACTGCCTTGGCAGTGAGTTCGCAGGTGCGGGACATGGTTCTAACCTTCAGTTCTGTCTAGCCTGCCAAACCTTGTTCGCCCGCGCCGGGTGGCGCGCGGTTTCAGTCAGGCGGCCTTATGGAAAAGTTGGCGTTCCTTAGTTGCATTTCGCCAATGCGTCAAGCTCCGGCTTGCCCACGACTGTGACGGGCGTTTCACATAAAGGCCGGAATTCAGCCTATAAGCGGTCGGACAGGGACATTTCAAGCCGGAGTCGCCCGCCTCCGGTTAAAAAAATCAAGGACCGAGCCCGCCATGCTTCGCCCGTCACATGCCGTTGTCGCCATACTTGTCGCCGCCTTGCCAACATCAACCCTTGCCGCCGCGCCCGCAGCCACCGCACAGTCCTTCAAGGGCGAATACACGGTGTCGTTCCTGGGCCTTTCCGTGGCCAAGGCGACATTTTCCAGCCACTACGAAGGCGATAGCTATTCCATAGACGGCACCATCTCCAGCGCGGGTCTCGCCACCTTGTTCGACGACACGAGCGGCACGATCTCGTCAAAGGGCAAGATCCTGGGCAAGCAGATGCAGCCGCAGGTATTTCGCGCCGATTATAAGTCCGGCAAGAAGGCTTCCATGGTCGATATCCGCTTTGCCAATGGCGCGGTGACCGCCACCCAGATCATTCCCGAGCCGAAAAAGCGCAATCCCAAAAACTGGATACCGCTGGGCAGCAACGATCTGGCATCGGTGCTCGATCCGATGGCGGCTACCGTCATCCATGCTGACAGCCTCGACCAGGTCTGTGGGCGCAAGGTGAAATTCTATGACGGCGAGATGCGCGCCGACCTGACGCTGACCTACGCCTCGAAAGGATCGATCTCGGTCAAGGGCTACAAGGGCGACACCGTTACCTGCAAGATGAGCTTCGAGCCGGTGGCAGGCTACCGCAAGGGCCGCAAGGCGCTGAATTACCTGAAGAAGAAGAGCCAGATGATGGTGACGTTTGCACCGCTCGGCCAAACCGGCATATATGCGCCGATCCACGCCACGGTCGGGACGCAGATCGGCACCTTGACTGTCAGCGCGGGGCGGTTCGAAGCTACTGAATAGACGCGCCCACCCGAATAGAATGGGGCGAGTCGCCGGAGACGGGCATGGGGCGCGCAACACTGATCGGTTTCTCGGCGGTCGCCATGTGGGCGCTGCTGGCGTTGCTCACCGATGCGTCGGGCGCCGTGCCGCCATTCTTGCTCTCGGCCATCACCTTCACCATCGGCACCGCGGTCGGGATGGCTGCCCGGCTGTTCATGCCGGCGGCCGATAAAAGCCTGAAGATCCCACGCCAGGTCTGGGTGATCGGCATTGCCGGACTGTTCGGCTACCATTTCTTCTATTTCACCGCGCTGCGCAACGCGCCGGCGGTGGAGGCAAGCCTGATCGCCTATCTGTGGCCGCTGCTGATCGTGCTGGGATCAGCGCTGATGCCGGGCGAGAAGCTGGCCTGGAACCATGTCGTCGGCGCGCTGCTCGGGCTCGCCGGGACCGTGCTGATCGTCACCAAGGGTGGCGGCCTCGCCTTCGATGCTCGCTACACCTTCGGCTATGCGATGGCGGCCGTCTGTGCGCTGCTGTGGTCGTCCTATTCGCTGCTGTCGCGGCGCTTTCCGGCGGTGCCGACCTCGATCGTCACCTGGTTCTGCGCCGCCACGGCAGCCCTGTCCCTCATCTGCCATCTTCTGCTGGAAAAGACGGTGCTGCCCGATGGCCCCGGCCAGTGGCTGTCGGTGGTTGGTTTGGGGTTGATGCCGGTGGGTGCCGCCTTCTACGCCTGGGATATCGGCGTCAAACGAGGCAACATCCAGGTGCTCGGCGCGGCAAGCTATGCGGCGCCACTGCTGTCGACATTGGTGCTGATCGCGGCGGGCGTTGCCGAGCCGTCGCTGCGTATCCTGGCGGCCTGCGTGCTGATCACCGGCGGCGCGGCGCTGGCGGCGAAATCGTTGTTCCTGCGCAAGGCGGCAACGGGTGGAGCAAGCGCATGACGATGCCGTTTGCCGGCGGCATCGACGCCAATGCCAACGCCACATTGATTTTTTCGCTGGTGGCGGCGGTGATCTACGCCCTCACCCTGGATATGCGGCCGACGCTGGCCCGCTCGGCGGCAAAGACGCTGTCCGTGGCCATGCTTGCGGCGCTGGCCTTCATGCAAGGTGGGCAGTTGTTGCTCGTCGCGGCGCTGGCGCTCAGCGCCGTCGGCGACGCCTTCCTGTCGCGTGACGGCGAAAAGGCCTTCCTCGGCGGGCTGGCCAGCTTCCTTGCGGCGCATGTCCTCTATGTGCCGCTTTTCCTGCGCGGCGGCGGCGGGCTGGATGTGCTCAGCACCGAGACATGGCGCGGCGCCATCGCGCTTGCCATGGCGGCCTTCGCAGTCGTCATGCTGGCGGCGCTCTGGCGCCGTGTCAGTCCCGGCCTGCGGGTGCCGGTCGCCGTCTATATCGCGGCCATTCTGGCGATGGGCATCTCGGCGTTGACGCTCGACAATCCGTGGGTCATCGGCGGCGCTGTTATGTTCATGGCATCGGACGGGCTGCTTGCCGCGGAGAAATTCCTGGTTCCGGCAATAGCACCCTATCGCGCCGGCATCCGTTATGCGGTCTGGGTGCTCTACTATGCCGCCCAGCTCTGCATAACTCTTGGTTTTCTTCTGGCCTAAGGCTGCCAGCCCGGCTCGGCCATTTCAAACGCGGCGAAGTCGAAGCCCGGCGCCACGGTGCAGCCGACCAACGTCCATTCGCCGAGGCTGCGCGCCGATTGCCACCAGCCGGCCGGCACGACGATCTGCGGCCGCTCGCCCGCCGCAAGTTCAATGCCGAGCACCTGCTCGATCACCTGGTTAACCTTTGGACTGCCTTCCTCCCAGATTGACAGCGCCAGCGGTGCTCCGGCATGGAAGTGCCAGACCTCGGCCGCGTCCTTGACCCGGTGCCAGGCCGAAATCTGGTCCTGTTCGAGGAGGAAATAGATCGCCGTCGAATGGCCACGCGCGCCACCGGCGCCGTCGCGAAAGGTCTCGGCATACCAGCCGCCTTCCGGATGCGGCTTGAGGCCGAGCGTGGCGATGATTTCAGCGGCGCTGGTCATGGCTGATCCCGGTACGATGCTCAGAAATTGTCCTTGCGCTTGCGGATTTCCGCGAACACTTCGGCGTCCGGGGCCGCCTCCATACCGAGATGCTTGCGGATCGCCGGGTCGTGCCAGCGCAGGAACGGATTGGTCGACAATTCCTCGCCGATCGTGGTCGGCAGCGTCGCCTTGTTGTCGGCGCGCAGGGTCTCGATTTTGGCGGCGCGTTCCCTGAGCGCCGAATTGGTCGGGTCGACGGTCAACGCAAAGCGGGCGTTCGAAAGCGTATACTCATGGCCGCAATAGATGACCGTGTCCGCCGGGAGTGCGGCGAGCTTCTTCAGCGACTCATACATCACCGGCGGCTTGCATTCGAACAGCCGGCCGCAGCCGAGCGCGAACAAAGTGTCGGCGGTGAACGCCACTTTCGAGGCCGGAAAATGATAGGAGACATGGCCCGCAGTGTGGCCGGGCGTGGCGATGACATCGATCCGCTCGCCGCCGAGATGGACGACCGAGCCTTGCCCGACGGTCTCGTCGATGCCGGGGATCTTTTCCTTTTCAGCCTCCGGTCCGACGATGCGCAGCTTGAAGCGCTCCTTCAGCGCCAGATTGGCCTCGACATGGTCGACATGGTGGTGGGTGGTCAGGATCATCGTCGGCTTCCAGCCGGTACGCTCGATCGCGGCAATGATCGGCGCTTCTTCGGGCGCGTCGATAATGGCGGTCTCGCCGCTTTTCGGGTCATGCACCAGCACGCCGAAATTGTCGCTGCGGCACATGAACTGTTCGATTTCGACGGGCATTGGCATCTCTCCATCTGTTGGCGCAGACATAGGGCGCTTGGCCGCCGATGTCACTCTAGCTTTGCAGAACGTGCCGGCTTTGTTGAACTTGGGCGGCATCGCAGCTACCGTCCCGCGCATGCATTCCGATATCGTCGATCTCCGCTCCTTCTATTCGACCACGCTCGGCCGCCTGGCTGAACGCTCGATCACCATGGCGCTGTCCTCAATATGGGCAACAGTGCCCAATGAGCGGCTGGTCGGGCTCGGCTATACCTTGCCGTGGCTGGAGCGGTTCGGCACCGATGCCGAGCGGGTGTTTGCCTTCATGCCTGCTACGCAAGGCGCCGTCGTCTGGCCGGCGAACGGGCCGACGGCTACGGCGCTGGTCTTCGACGAGGAACTGCCGCTGGTCGATTCCTGCATCGACCGCATGCTGCTCGTGCATTCGCTCGAACATGTCGAAAACCCGCGCGAGACGCTGAACGAGATCTGGCGGGTGCTGTCGCCGGCAGGGCGCGTCGTCATCGTCGTGCCCAACCGGCGCGGTGTCTGGGCGCGGTTCGAGCACACGCCGTTCGGCAATGGCCGGCCGTTCTCGCGCGGCCAGCTGACAGAATTGCTGCGCGAGGCGAATTTCACACCGGCTTCCTGGTCCGACGCGCTGTTCTTCCCGCCATCGCCGCGGCGCTTCATGATGCGGTTCCACAATGTGCTGGAGCGCGCCGGCCGGCGGTTCTGGCCGATCTTTTCCGGCGTCATCGTGGTCGAGGCGCAGAAGCGGCTCTATCAGGGCGTGCCGGTCGCGCAGCGCGCCTCGCGCCGTGTCTTCGTGCCGGTACTGTCACCGCACGGTGCGACGCGGCTTGGCCGCCGGGCGGAAGGGGTGACATCGACGACGCGTCAGGTGACACCTTCGTGATCATCATGAAAACTGGTGTTGCGTGGGTTTTTCCCACCTATCTGTCGCAGATGCATTCGCGGTCCGTTTGAGCGGCGGATGCCTTCAAGTCTCTCCATCTGGTTTCAGCAACGCTTCTGAACGCAAGGACCTCGTGCATGGCTGATCAACCGGACAAGTCCGCCACCGTTCAGCCGGTAACCGTCGAAGCCAGCAGCCTGCGCGATCAGGTAGCGACGATCAAACGGGCGCTGATAGGCTCACCGGTGCGCAAGTGGCTGGTCTGGACGTCGGTCGGCATTATGGCGGTCATCGTCGCGACGTCGATCGGCCAGGTTCTGCTCAACCGCTGGAACCAGCCTTTCTACGATGCGCTGGCGCGTCGCGACATGGCGGCCTTCCTGCATCAGCTGATGATCTTTGCCGTGATTGCCGGCACGCTGCTGCTGCTCAACATCGCTCAGACCTGGCTCAACCAGATGATCCGGCTGAAGCTGCGCGAGGCGCTGACGCTCGACCTGATCGACCAATGGATGCGGCCGGCGCGGGCCTTCCGGCTCGCCAATGCCGGCGCCATCGGCGTCAATCCCGACCAGCGCATGCAGCAGGATGCCGCGCATCTGTCCGATCTGTCGACGGACCTCGGCGTCGGCCTGCTGCAATCCTTCATCCTGCTGGTGTCGTTCGTCGGCGTGCTTTGGCAACTCTCGTCGGGCTTCGTCTTCCACATCAACGGCTGGTCGCTGGCGATACCGGGCTACATGGTCTGGGCCGCGTTCCTCTATGCCGGCATCGCCTCCTGGCTGAGCTGGCTGGTCGGGCGGCCGCTGATCCGCCTCAACAGCGACCGCTACACCCGCGAGGCCGAGCTGCGTTCCGGGATGGTGCGCGTCAACGAGAATGTAGACGCCATCGCGCTCTATCACGGCGAAGCCGATGCCAAGAGACGGCTCGAAATCGACCTTGGCACGGTGCTGGGCGCGATGCGAAACATCTACAAAGCGCAGATCAACCTTTCCTGGGTGACCGATACCTATGGCTGGATCACCGTGGTGGCGCCGATCCTGGTTGCATCGCCGGTCTATTTTTCAGGCGACATCAGCTTTGGCGGGTTGATGATGGCGGTCGGCGCCTTCAACCAGGTGCACTCGTCGCTGCGCTGGTTCATCAACAATATCGGCGGCATCGCCGACTGGCGCGCCACGCTGATGCGCGTTGCCGACTTCCGCATTGCGCTCGATGAAACCGATGTGTTGCACGACAAGGAAAAGCGCATCGAATTCGGCGATAACGCCAATGGCAGCCTGACCTTCGAGAAGCTCCAAGTGGCCTCGCCGGAGGGCTGCACCAAACTTTCAGGCAGCCATGTCGAGATCCATCCCGGTGAGCGCGTCATGATCACCGGCGACCCAGGCGCCGGCAAGACATTGTTCTTCCGCGCCATTGCCGGCCTTTGGCCCTGGGGCAGCGGGCGGATCGGCTTGCCGGCCGGAGAAACGCCGATTTTCGTGCCGCGTGTTCCGTATTTTCCTGCCGGCACGTTACGCGAAGTGCTGCATCCAAATGGCTCGGCGCCGGCTGGCGATGCTGATTTTGGGGCGGTGCTGGCCGAGGTCGGCCTCGAGCGGCTGTCATCCTCGCTCGACCGTTCCGCACGCTGGGAGCGTGAACTCAACGATGACGAACAGCGGTCGCTGGCCTTCGCCAGGCTGGCCTTGCGGCAGCCGAAATGGGTGATCATCGACGAAGCGATGGACGCGTTCGATGGTCCTTCGCTGCGAAGGGTACTGTCCATGCTGGAGAAACGCCTGCCGGAAACCGCGATCCTCAACATCGGGCGCGGACTGCACAATGGTCATTTCTTTCCACGCGCATTGAACATCGTGAAGGATACGGGTGCTGCGCCACTGAAACCCGCCCGAGTCAGGACCGGCGCCATCGACCCGCCGCCGAAAGCGGCCGTGCGGCGAAAGAAGTAGAAGGGGCTTTATTTCGCCGCGATCGCGGCGAAGATTCACGGGTCGAAACATCCGTGGTGCGGCCATGCTCGATGCGCTCAGCCTGCTTGCCTGCCTTGCCTGCACCACGCCCGTGGCTGCCCCGGCCGTTGCCGTGGATGTCGAACTGGTGCTGGCCGTCGACATCTCACAGTCGATGGACGAGAGGGAGTTCGCGCTGCAGCGCGCTGGCTATGTCGAGGCGCTCAGGCATCCCGATTTCATCAAGGCCGTGCGCTCGGGAACCACCGGGCGCATCGCGCTTGCCTATTTCGAATGGGCGGGCGTCGTGCGCGAGGATGGCGTCATCGCCTGGCAGGTGATCGACAGCGCAGAGAGCGCCAACGCCTTCGCCGACAGAATAGAAGCGCGGCCGTTCCGCAGCTTTCGCGGCACCTCGATTTCCGGTGCGCTTGCCTTCGGCGCCGGGCTGTTCGAGGGCACGGGGTTCGATGCGCCACGCAGCGTCATCGACATTTCCGGCGACGGTCCCAACAACACCGGGCTGCCCGTCGCCACGACACGCGATGCGGCGGTGGCCAAGGGCATCGTCATCAACGGCCTGCCGATCCTGATCAGCCCGTCGCCGACCTTCAGCCATCTCGACCAGTATTATGACGACTGCGTCACCGGTGGGCCCGGCTCCTTCGTTTTGCCGATCTATGTGGCCTCGGAATTCGCCACCGCCATACGCCGCAAGTTGATCCTGGAGGTGAGCGGCATCGCCGATGCGACCGTGGTCCCGATCGATGCCGCCGCACCCATGGACTGCCTGCAGGGCGAACGCGACCGGCGGCTATATTCCGACCCATATCTGCCGGAACTCGACAAATGAGGTTTGAGGCAGTTCGGAGGGGAAAGCCGCTGCTCGGCTTGTCGGCAAACTTCAGGCCGGCCGTGCACCGTATTTGTCGCGAAATTCGGCATAGAGATCGCGGCGCCAGCGCCGGCCGCCGACATAGCCACGCAACAGCTGCGGCAGCGAATAGCCAAGCGCCTTCGACGACCGGTTGGCCATATAGCCGGAGAACGCCTGCGAAACCCTGCCCTTGAGTGCATCGGCGATGAGCTGCCGGGCGATCATGTAAGGCGGAATGTAGGGGTAGCGGTCGGCGATATAGGGGTGCTTGTCGATCAAGCTCGCATAGGCTTCGACATAGCCGTCCCGGCGACCGGAGATCGAATTCTCCGAGTTGTACTTTTTCCAGTCGATCACTTCGGACAGCTGCGCGCCGCTGCGACGGGCAAAGCGCAGCAACAATTCGCGATCCTGCATGCGCGTGACGTCACTGTCGTAGCCGCCGATGGCCAGCAGCGACTCGCGCCGGGCGGTGATTGCCGACCCGGCAATGAAGATGGTCTGCGCGACAAGGGCCCGCTCCAGCGAGTCGCGGCTCAGCAGCGCCTCGCGGTTGACGCAGTTGGTGCGGCGATTGCCCTTCAGCGACACGAAGGAACTGATCAGCACTTCGAGCGAGGGATTGTTGTCGAACTGCTCCAGCGTCCGCGCCAGGCGATCCGGCAAATAGACGTCGTCGGAATCGAGGAATGTCACCACCGGCGCCTGCGCCCGCTCGATGCCGGCATTGCGGGCGGCATTGGCGCCGCGCCATTTCGAGCCAACATAGATCAGCCGTGGATCGCGGATTTCGGCAAGTGCGGCTGCCGTACCGTCGGTCGAGCCGTCATCGACGACAATGTGTTCGAACCGGGGAAAATTCTGCGCCAGCACGCTCTCCACGGCGCGCACCACCTTGCTGCGGCGATTGTGCGTCGGTGTGATCACCGAGATCAGCGGAGCGAGGTCGGTTGCCTTGGACATGTTGCTTCGATTGTGCCCCCAAATGCCTGGAGGCCGGAGGTTTTGATGGTCGCCGTCCAAGCCTTACCCGGGATGGCATTCGATTTCGACGCTACAAAAAACCAGCGGCAATGTCATCACAAACTGTTGAGCCAGGACGCCGGTAAGCCGGCCGATTACTCCAGACGTAATCGACCGATGGCCATCATGTCTGCAGATTGCGCCAACGAAGCCGGTCGTCGGGCTTCGATCTCACAGGGAGTTCAGCCATGGCCGCCTACGCCGTCGCCCATATGCGTCAAGTCACAATGGGCCCGCAGATTGTCGAGTGTCTGCAGAGGATCGATGCCACATTGGGCCCGCAGATTGTCGAGTGTCTGCAGAGGATCGACGCCACATTGGAGCCGTTCGGCGGCCGCTTCCTTGTCCACGGCGGCGACATGGACGTGGTCGAAAACGAATGGCCCGGGCATCTGATCGTCATCGAGTTTCCGGACAGGGCGCATGCGTGGGGCTGGTACGATTCATCAGCCTATCGCGAGATTCTGGCCTTGCGCACCGACAACTCCCACGCCGATGTGATCATCGCCGATGGCGTTCAGCAACCGCACAAGGCGACGGACGTGCTGGAATAGGGGCAAACTACCGCTTCAGCAAGAACACCGCTTGCTGGCCGAAGAAATTCCAGAACCACCATGGCATCGACAGGCCGATCTTCTGGCCGTTGCCGTCGAGCGCGGTGGCTTTCTCGACCGAAGCGCCGAGTTCCTCGACCAGATTGACGAAGTCGCGGATGGTGCAGAAATGGATGTTGGGCGTGTCGTACCAGGAATAGGGCAGGTCCGCGGTCACCGGCATCCGGCCATTGACGAACAGCGACAGCCGCACCCGCCAGTGGCCGAAATTGGGGAAGGAGACGATGGCGCGGTTGCCGATTCGCAGCAGTTCGTCGAGCACCAGCTTCGGGTTGCGGGTCGCCTGCAGCGTCTGTGACAGGACGACGAAGTCAAAACCCTTGTCCGGATAGAATTCGAGGTCGGTATCGGCATCGCCCTGGATGACCGAGAGACCGCGCGCCACGCATTCATTGACGCCGCGCTGTGACAGCTCCAGCCCGCGGCCGTCGACCTGCTTGGTCTCCTGCAGGAGTTCGAGCAGCAGGCCGTCGCCGGAGCCGACATCGAGCACCCGCGACTGCGGCGGTATCAGGTTGGCCACGACTTCGAGGTCGACGCGCTGGCTGCCATTGACGCTCATGAGGCGAGCCCCCTTGCGCGGGCCGCCGAGCCGATGAAGCCCTTGATGGCGGCAAACAGTTCGGGTTCATCGAGCAGGAAGGCATCATGGCCGCGGTCGGTGTCGATCTCGACGAAGGAGACGGAGGCGCCGGCGGCGTTGAGCGCATGCACGATCGAGCGGCTCTCCTCGGTCGGGAACAGCCAGTCCGAGGTGAAGGACACCAGGCAGAAGCGGGTCTTGGTCCCGGCAAAGGCATCTGCCAACCGGCCGCCATGGTCGGCGGCGAGGTCGAAATAATCCATCGAACGGGTCATGTAGAGGTAGGAGTTGGCGTCGAAGCGGTCGACGAATGTCATGCCCTGGTGGCGCAGATAGCTTTCGATCTGGAAATCTGCGTCGAAACCGAAGGTCAGCGCTTCGCGGTCCTGCAGATTGCGGCCGAATTTCCGATGCAGGGCGGCTTCCGACAGATAGGTGATGTGGGCGGCCATGCGCGCCACGGCGAGCCCCTTTTCCGGGCGCTTGCCGTGCTCGAAATATTTGCCGCCATGCCAGTCCGGATCAGCCATGACAGCCTGGCGGCCGACCTCGTGGAAGGCGATGTTCTGCGAGGAATGGCGTGCGCCTGTGGCGATCGGCAGGGCCGAGAAGACGCGCTCGGAATAGCATGACGCCCATTCCAGCACCTGCATGCCGCCCATCGAGCCGCCGAGCACGCAAAACAGCTTTTCGATGCCGAAATGGTCGACCAGCATCAGTTGCGCCCGCACCATGTCGCGGATGGTGATGATTGGCAGGTCGAGGCCGTAGGGCTTGCCGGTGGCGGGATTGGTCGAGGCCGGACCGGTGGAGCCGAGGCAGCCGCCGATGACGTTGGAGCAAATGACGAAGAAGCGGTTGGTGTCGATGATCTTGCCGGGACCGATCAGCACTTCCCACCAGCCGGGCTTGCCGGTCACCGGATTGGTGCTGGCGACATGCTGGTCGCCGGTCAGCGCGTGGCAGACCAGGATGGCGTTGGTGCGGGCATCGTTGAGGGCGCCATATGTCTGGTAGGCGATCTGGAACGGCGACAAAAGCGTGCCGGCGTCGAGCTTCAGCGGCTTGTCAGGGCCAAAACGCAACACCGGGCTCGACGGGCTGTCGGCCTCGTTGTTGGTTTTTGTAGCGCGGAGCGCGGCCATGTGACTCTCCTTGCCCGCCGTCAGGCAATAAAAAAACCGGCAATGCGATCGCAAAGCCGGTTACGTCACGCAAACGGCCCTTTAGCGAGTTGTTTAACGTGGCTGCAAGCCGACCGGCCAAATCACCACGGAACTGTTGCGTTCTTCTAGAACTCGTGCGGCCCGGCGTCAACGGCCAGCTATGCCCGCCTCTCGACATTCGCGGCTACGGCTTGTATTTCCGCTGCGGCCTCCGGACGGAGGCATTCTGGATGGATTTGCGACATGGACAAGACAGCGGGCAAGGCACGGCCGACGCCCCGCGCGGGCATCATGGACATCGACGCCTATGTACCAGGCAAGAGCACGGCACCTGCCGGCGTCGCCAAGGTCCATAAATTGTCGTCGAACGAGAACCCGCTCGGCCCGTCGCCGAAGGCGATCGAGGCCGCGCGCGAAGTGGCCAGCAAGCTTGATGTCTATCCCGACGGCACCGCCCGCCGGCTGCGCGAGGCGATCGCCGAGGTGCACGGCCTCAACCCGGCAAACATCATCTGCTCCAACGGTTCCGACGAGATACTTGGCCTGCTGGCGCAGACCTATCTTGCGCCAGGCGATGAGGCGATTTTTACCGAACATGCCTTCATGGTCTACAAGATCTACATTCAGTCGGCGGGGGCCAAGCCGGTTGCTGTGAGGGAAACCGAGGAGCGCGCCGACGTCGACGCGATCCTGGCCGCGGTGACGCCGCGGACCAAAATCATCTTCCTCGCCAATCCCAACAACCCGACCGGCACCTATCTGCCGTTCCAGGAGGTCCGCCGCCTGCATTCCGCGCTCCCGGGCAACGTGCTTCTGGTGCTGGACGCGGCCTATGCCGAGTACGTCAGGCGCAATGACTATGAGGCAGGTATCGAGCTGGCGGGCAGCGCGCAGAATGTGGTCATGACCCGCACCTTCTCCAAGCTCGGCCTTGGCGGCGCGCGCATCGGCTGGATGTATGGCCCACTGCACATCGTCGATGCCATCAACCGTGTTCGCGGCCCTTTCAACGTTAACGCAACAGCGATCGAGGCCGGCATTGCCGCCATCCGCGACCGCGCCCATGTCGAGCGCAGTTCGTTGCACAACGAGACCTGGCTTACCTGGTTGAATGAAGAACTGACGAAGCTTGGGCTGCGCGTGACGCCCAGCGTCGGCAATTTCGTCCTCATCCACTTTCCCGACGACAAGAAGCATTCGGCTGAGGCGGCGGACGACTACCTCACCCAGCGCGGCTATATATTGCGGCGCGTTACCGGCTATGGCTTTCCCAATGCGCTGCGCATGAGCGTCGGCACCGAAGAAGCCAATCGCGGCGTCATCGATGCCCTCACGACATTCCTGAAAAGCTGAAACAATGACTTCACCGATGTTTGAAAAGATCGCGCTGGTCGGCATCGGCCTGATTGGCTCGTCGCTGGCCCGCATCATCCGCCGCGAGGGCCTGGCCCGCCATGTCGCCATCGCGACGCGCAGCCCGACCACGCTGGCACGGGCGAAGGAGCTCGGTCTTGGCGAGAGCTACACCACCGACGCCAGGGAAGCGGTCCGCAATGCCGACCTGATCATCGTCTCGGTGCCAGTGGGATCGTCGGGCGAGGTGGCGCAAGAGATCGCGCCGGCGCTGAAAAAGGGCGCCATCCTCACCGATGTCGGTTCGACCAAGGCCTCGGTCATTGCGCAAATGCAGCCCTATGTACCGGACGGCGTGCACTTTATTCCGGGGCACCCGCTGGCAGGTACGGAGAAATCGGGCCCGGATGCGGGTTTCGCCGAGCTGTTCGAAAACCGCTGGTGCATCTTCACGCCGCTGCCGGGAACCGATCCGGCCGCGCTGGAAAAGCTGTCGGAATTCTGGCGGCGCTGCGGCTCCAACATCGACACGATGGACCCGCAGCATCATGACATGACGCTGGCCATCGTTTCGCATCTTCCGCACATCATTGCCTACAACATCGTCGGCACGGCCGACGATCTGGAATCGGTGACCAAGTCGGAAGTGATCAAATATTCGGCTTCCGGTTTCCGCGACTTCACCCGTCTGGCCGCCTCCGACCCGACCATGTGGCGCGACGTGTGCCTGCACAACAAGGATGCCATCCTGGAAATGCTGGCGCGCTTTTCGGAGGACCTCGCCTCGCTGCAGCGGGCGATCCGCTGGGGCGACGGCGACAAGCTGTTCGACCTGTTCACCCGCACCCGGGCCGTTCGCCGTTCGATCATCGAGGCCGGCCAGGATATCGACGTGCCGGATTTCGGCCGGCAGGCGGTCGAGCACCCGGTGAAAAGTTAAATCTGTTTCAGACGGGCCAGGTCGCCGCGACCATGGCCATTGCCTCGTCCCTGTTTGGCGCCCCCAGCCGGCCGCCGAAGCGCTGGCATTTGAGCGCGGCCGCCGCGCTGGCAAAGCGCAACGCCTGCTCGATCGGCATGGTTTCCGCCAACGCGACAGCAAAGGCGCCGTGGAAAACGTCGCCGGCGGCCAGCGTGTCGACCGCCTTGATCTTCGGCGCCGCGATGTGGCGCACGCATCCGGCGGACCGGTCATGCCACCAGCTTCCCGCGGCGCCGCCGGTCACCGCGACAAAGGCGTCTGTGCGGCTGGCGAGGTCGGCGCAGGCGGTTTCGGGATCCAGCGCGTGGTCGCAGATAATGCGTGCAGCCGTCTCCGAAGCGACGATGTGCGAAGCCAGCGGCAACAGACGCTCCAGCACCTCCAGCGGCGCCGTGTCGGCGTCGAGGATTGCCGGGCAACCGGCGTCGCGCGCGGCGGTCAAGGCAAGAGCGGCGGCGCCCGGCCAGCGCACATCGACCAGCACGGCATCGAAGCCGGAAAGATCGGCGACAGGCACCGCCTCGGGGTCGGCCTGCGCCTTTGGGTCGTAGAAGGGCACGATGATGCGCTCGCCATGAGCGTCGACCAGGATCGCGGCCAGCGCCGAGCGGGCGCCTTCGACGCGGCGGACAAAGCGGCAATCGACGCCCTCGGCCTCGATGCCGGCCAGCAATTGGTCGCCGACGGCATCGTCACCTGCACTTGCCCACAGGAACACCTCGGCGCCGAGACGGCGGGCGGCGCAGGCAGCACTTGTCGCCATGCCCGAGGCGATCTGGATGCCGTCCGAGGCGATGAACTTGCCCTGATGCGTGGGCAGGGTTTCGACGCGCAGGATGGTATCCAGCGTCAGCGCGCCAACGCTCAGCAGTTTCACCGGTCGGTTCATGCGTCGGCTTGCTCGAGCATGATCTCTCCCCAAAAGCCGTTCCCGCTCTTTGCGATCATGCTCTATCTCTTTGTTTTAACGCAATTCCGGACGGAAAACCGCTCACACTTTTCCTGGAATTGCTCTAATCGAGCGGCTTGATCTTGCCCAGCGGAATGAAGCCGAGCGAGACCTTGCCCTTCACCACCTTGAGCGGCATCGACGGTTCGTTGCCGAGCAGCGCCAGACCGGCAAAGCCTTGCTCGATCTGGCTCTTCTGCTCGGGGATTGCGGTGGCGAGAATTGCCGCCACGGCTTTGGGATCCTGCAGCTTGATCGTCAGGTCGGCATTGACCTGGCCGTTGGCGTCGACCGACACCGGGCCGGAGACGGTGATGCGCGCGGTTCGCGACGACAGATCGAGCTTGTGGATGTCGACCGCCTGGCCGCGCAGGCTCCTGGCCTGCGTCTTCATCAGCGCGACGCCGTTCTTCAGCGTCGCGTCGCCGCTGCCGTCGAGCGGCGGCAGCACGCGCCCGCCGATCGCGTCGGCGTCGATCTCAAGATCGGTGAAGCTGCCGACGTAGCCGATGTCCTGGCCGTCGGGTCGCAACTCGCCCGCCGCGGTTCCGGCGCTGAACAGTGAAACCGGATCAGTGTCGTCGGCCGGATCCGTCTGGCCGGACAAGCTCTCCGCCTGCAGCGAAATGCTCCGGGGCAGGGGCCAGGAGAGCTTGGCATTGGCCTGCAGATTGTCCCAGTCGATCCATAGCGGCGCCATCCCCAGCACCGAGGTGCGCAGCGGCCCACGCAACTCGGCGGCAGGCGACAAAGGCCGGATGAGCTCTGCAACGAAGTTGAAGCTGCCTGCCGAGGCGGCAACGTTCCTGGCGTCGTCCTCGTAAGCCAGATTGTCACAGGAGATGGCAAAACTCAGGGGGTAGCCGCTGACGGTGAGGTTGGCGCAGCCGGCCTCGATGCCTTTGTCCTTGAGCGAGGCCACCGCCTTGTCGGCTTCGCTGCTGACGCGACCGGCGACATAGAACCAGACCGCGCTGTAGACGCCGAACAGCATAACGACCAAGGCAGCGAGCCACATCAGCCGGCGGCGAAACTTCGACGGACGCTCGTCACTTGACGTCATGCTGCGGCTTTCATTAACGCGGGCGTGTTGCGGTTGGACTGTGGCTTACGCAACAAGCAAGAAGAACAGAAGAGCACCGATTCCGATGCGGCGGCGTCACTCTCGTGCAATCAGGCTTGGCGATATGGGCGATTTTTGGGTTTTTGGCTACGGCTCGCTGATCTGGCGACCGGGATTCGCCCATGTCGAGACACGGCGCGCGCGGCTTTACGGCTACCGCCGGTCGCTGTGCGTCTATTCCTTCGTGCATCGCGGCACGCGCCAGCGGCCGGGCCTGGTGCTAGGCCTCGACCGTGGCGGCTCCTGCATCGGGCTGGCCTTTCGCGTGCCCGGCGAGCTGCGCGATGAGGTGCTGACCTATCTGCGCGAGCGCGAACTGGTGACCAGCGTCTACCTCGAGCGTGTGCTCGATATCAGCCTCGACGGGAATGGGGCGGCCGCGGGAGAGAGAGTGAAAGCGGTCGCCTATATCGTCGACCGCCAGCATGAGCAGTATGCCGGCGGGCTCGACCCTGCGCATGCGGCAGGTGTTATCCGGGGCGCCGTCGGCCAGTCCGGAAACAACGAGGACTATGTGCTCAACACGCTGCAGCATCTCGCGGCGCTGGGTATCAGCGACCACTGGCTGGAAGAGGTGGCGAAGCGGATCGCCTCGTGAGCCAGTAGACCACGGCGAGCCTGCAGGCGAAGCGCTCGCGCCTTTGTGAAGCGCTGGCCCGCTGGAAAAATTGGCTGAGGCCTTTGACCTCGGCGCGGCGAGACCTAGCTTAGCTGCGGCCCGAAGCATTCGGGTCGCCCGCCGCCAGCCCACGGAGCCCCGTCTTGCAAAAACGCCGTCTCGGTCAAACCGACCTTTCCATCGCGCCGCTGGTCCTGGGCGGCAATGTCTTCGGCTGGACCGCGGACGAGAAGACCTCCTTCGACCTGCTCGACCGGTTCGGCGGCGCCGGCCTCAACGCTATCGATACGGCCGATGCCTATTCGCGCTGGGTGCCCGGCCACGCGGGCGGCGAGTCCGAGACCATCATCGGCAAATGGATGAAAAGCCGCGGCAACCGTGACAAGATCATCGTCATCACCAAAGTCGGCTCGGATATGGGACAAGGCAAGAAGGATCTGTCCGCTGCCCATATCGAAAGGGCAGTCGAGGCGTCGCTCAAGCGACTGCAGACCGACGTGATCGACCTTTATCTCTCGCATTGGCCGGACCCGACAACCCCTTATGAGGAGACGCTCGGCGCCTACCAGAAGCTGCTCGCTGCCGGCAAGGTCCGCCATATCGGCGCCTCGAATCTTGACGCCGGCCAGCTGCGCGCCGCGCTCGATGTTGCCAGCCTGCGCGGGCTGCCGCGCTACAGCGTGCTGCAGCCGGAATACAATCTCTACGACCGCTCATCCTTCGACGGGCCGCTGCATGATGTGTGCGTGGCCGAGGATATCGGCGTCATCACCTATTTCAGTCTCGCCAAGGGGTTTTTGAGCGGCAAATACCGTAGCGAGGCCGATCTCGGCAAAAGTGAACGCGGCGGCGGCGTGAAGGCTTATCTCAATGCGCGCGGCATGCGCATTCTGGCCGCACTCGACACTGTGGCGGCGCGCCATTCGGCCAAGCAGGCGGAAGTAGCACTCGCCTGGGTGATGGCGCAGCCCGGCATCACCGCGCCGATCGCCAGCGCCACGACGCTGGACCAGGTCGACAGCCTGGTGCGCGCCGCATCGCTGAAGCTCAGCGCGGAGGATCTCGTGGCGCTGGACAAGGCCAGCGCCTAGCCGCGCAGGTTCGGCACGATCGTTCAAGACGACGGCTGTCCGCCTTGCCACACTGTTCTCCATTATTGTGGAGAAGAGGCAGCATGGCCGCAGACATTCTTTCGCAGGCGCAGCCCTGGCAGCAATTGCTGGCGCTGGTGCTGGCGGCAACCGTTGTCATGGGCAGTCCTGGCCCGGCGACGATCAGCGTCACGGCGATAGGGGCCGCCTTCGGCCTGCGCAATTCGCTTCACTACACATCGGGGATCATTTTAGGCACGGTCGCGGTGCTGCTGGTCGTGGCCACCGGCATCAAGGCTATCCTCACCTCGATGCCGGGCGTAGCGCCAGTGCTGGCGGTCGCTTCCGCCGCCTATATTCTCTACCTCGCCTACAGAATAGCGACAGCGCCGCCGCTGGCCGCGCGTGACAGCAGCGCGGTTCTGCCGACCTTCCTCGGCGGCTTCCTGCTCGCCGTTGCCAACCCGAAAGCCTATGTGGCGATTGCTGCGGTCCTTGCTGGCTCCGCGACCGCAGCCGGCGCCGATGCTCTCGGCATCCCGGCCAGGCTGGCGGTTCTCACCCTGATGATCGTAGCCATCCATGTGCTGTGGCTGCTGGCCGGCGCGGCCTTCGCCCGCACCCTGCGCCAGCCGCTGACGTCGCGGATCATCAATCTGGCCTTCGCGGCGACGCTGGTGCTGACCACGGAGCTGGCGGCGTGGCCTTGAGCCGGCCCGCAGAAGAGATCAAGCTTTGGTCTTTTTTGTTTTGGCGCGATTCAGGACGGAAAAAACCGCTCACACTTTTCCTGGAATTGCTTTGGCGGCCGCGGCGAGTTCGGCCAGCCGCTTGACCGCCGTCGGCGGCATTTGCGGCGGGTTAGGAGCCTGCGATGCCTCGATCAGCAGCTGGTCGCAGGCGGCTTCCGTATCGCCGATCAGCCGGTCCATGAATTCGTCCTTGCCGAGCCCGGGCGGGATCGGCGGCAGGAAGCGGGCCTTGATGGTGCCGGGAAAGCGCAAAAATTTGCGGCGAGGCCAATAGAGGCCGGCGACATGGGCGACCGGTACCACCGGGACGCCAAGCTGCGTATAGAGCTCGACAATGCCGTATTTGTAAGCCGGCTCGTCGCCTGGCGCTCGGCGCGTGCCTTCGGGGTAGATAATCAGCTGGCGCGGATTGCGCCCCATCTCCTGCTTTGTCGATGCAACGACCTGCTTCAACGCCTTGGAGCGGCTGCCGCGGTGAACCGGGATCATCCGCATCTTCAGGATGTACCAGCCGAAGAAGGGGATCCAGGTCAGCTCGCGCTTCAGGATATAAAGCGGATCGTGGAGGAAGGGAAAGAAAGCGATCGCGTCCCAAAACGACTGGTGTTTCGGCGCCAGGATGAAAGAGCCCTCCGGCAGGTTCTCGACGCCGGTGATGTCGCTCCTGGTGCCGGCGATCTTGTCGTAGAGCCACAGGCTGGTGCGCGACCAGAATTTCGGCACGAACCAGGCGCGATGGCGTGGCGAGAGGAAGTAGTAAGGGGTCCAGAGGACCATCTGGACGATCAGATTGACATAGAAGACGAAGTTGAACGCCAGCGAGCGGATATAGAGCATGCGGGGAAGGGCCCGTTGAGGAGGTGTGCGTTGGTTACACCAAGCGCGGGCAAAAAGGAAACGCCGCAATGGCCTGACATAGGCCGGCTCGCCACTGACTCAAGCCAGTCTCAACTCACCACGTCGCCTGCAATAACCGCTGCTTCAGCCGCGGAGCGGCGAAATCGAGGAACGCCCTTAGTTTCACCGCCAGCAGGCCTTGGCCGGCATGGACGAGGCTCACCGGCCACGGCTGCGGCTCGAAGGGTCGCAAGACCGGGACGAGCACGCCGGAACGTACTGCGTCCGCGATCTGGTAGGAGAGCACCCGCGTCATCCCGGCGCCTGCAATCGCGGCATCGATTGCAGCTTCCGCCGTGTTGACGCGCAGCCGTGAGTGGATCGGCACGATCAGTTCGCCCTTGTCGCCGGCAAAGCTCCAGCTGGCGAGCGCTGCAGGCCCTTCGAAACTGATGCATTCATGCGCGGCCAGATCGTCCGGCGTCCGCGGCATGCCATGCGCGGCGATATAGGCGGGGCTGGCGCACACGACGCGACGGATCGCGCCGACGCGGATGGCAATGAGGCTCGAAGGCGCAAGCTCGCCGATGCGGATGGCAAGGTCGAGATGTTCCTCCGCCAGTTGGGTTATCCGGTCAGCCAGCGCCAGGCGAATGTTGACTTGAGGATAAGCCGCCAGGAATTCGGTGACGACAGGCAGCACGTGTAGGCGACCAAAGACGACCGGCGCGGTGATGAACAGGTCGCCGGTCGGCGTGCTGTATTCGCCGGCAGCGGTGCGTTCGGCTTCGCCGACCTCGCCGAGGATGCGGCGGCAGGCGGCGAGATAGGCCTGGCCGGCATCGGTCAGCGTGAGCTGCCGGGTCGAACGGTTCAGCAGGCGCGCCTGAAGGTGCTTTTCGAGGTCGGAAACCTTGCGGCTGACCGTTGCCAGTGGAATGCCGAAATGGCGGCCGGCAGCGGAAAGGCTGCCCGCTTCCACCGCGGCGACGAACAGCGACATGGCTTCGAGACGATCCATACTTTCTTCCGGAAATTGGAAGGATAGCTTGCAACTATGCCATCTACATCCAAAACATGGAAGGATCTACCTCTTCGCGTACAATGGCCCTGTTTCGGCCTCGCGGAGGCTTCCATGAATGCTCATACTTTCACCAGCGATGTCGCCTTCACGCCGACGGTCAAGGCGATCCAGACCCGCAAAGGTTCGCGCAAGGGCTATGTCAGCGCCGAGGAGCGCGGCGGATGGCGCGCCCATATGACGCCCGACCTCGCCGACTTCATCGCGGCGCAGACCAGCGTCTTCCTGTCGACGGCAAATGGCGAGGGTCAGCCCTACATCCAGCATCGCGGCGGGCCAGCCGGCTTCCTCAAGGTGCTGGACGAGAAGACCATCGGCTTTGCCGATTTCTCCGGGAACAGGCAGTTCATCACGCAGGGGAATCTCGCCGACAACAACCAGGCATTCCTGTTCCTGATCGACTATGCGCATCGCCAGCGCGTCAAGATCTGGGGCACGGCGCGCGTCGTCGAGGACGATGCCGAGCTTCTGGCAAGGCTGATGCCGCAGGACTACAAGGCGCGCCCCGAGCAGGTCATCTTGTTCACCGTCTCGGCCTGGGATGCCAATTGCCCGCAACACATTCCGCAGCGATTCGAGGCCGCCGATGTCGCGGCCGCACTCGCCGAACGCGACAAGCGGATTGAAAGCCTCGAACAGGAGATTGCGCGGCTGCGTGGCGCGGAAGACGGCACGGCCAAGGGGTAATCGAGCGCCGTCAGAGTCGTCTGTCCAATTCCCAAGGGAAAGCGTACGTGCTTTTCCCGGGAAAACCGCTACACACTTTTCCTGGAATTGCTTTAGTCCTTGGCGGTCGAAACCTCGGCCAGTGCGACGCTGTCGGCAGTCTGGCGGACCGGGACGACGCCGCGCGCAAGCGCCAGCAGGTATTTGCTGTATTCGGTCAGAAGCACGCGTAGCGCTTCCGGCTTGGTCAGCCAGTCGCCATTGTCCAGATTGGTGTTGACCACCGGATAGGGTTCAAGCCTGGCGCCATGCAGCAGGCGGCCCATCTCGAGCAGGCTGCGCGGCATGTGGTAATTGTTGGTGACGAGGATGATGCTGCCATAGGCGTGGCTCTCCACCCATTTAGCGCTTTCCTCGGCATTGCCGATCGTGTCGAGCGCGGCGCGGTCGATGTCGACACAGCAGGAAAACAGCGCCTTGTCGCCGCCGGTAGCAGCCTGCAATTGGCGGCGGCTGGCAGAGGGATGCACGCCTGAGATCAGCAGCCGCTCGCCCTTGCCGGAGGCAAGCAGATCGAGTGCTGCGTCGAGGCGGGCCTGACCGCCGGTCAAGACGATGATCGCATCGGCCTTGGCCGGGTTGGTCGGGGTCGTCATGTGGCTGACCTTGCTGGCGAACCAGCCGAAGCCACCGGCAAACAGGGCCACCAGCAGCAGTAGACAGAGGGAGGCGAGACGCAGGGCGGTGCGCAAACGGCCCAGCCCGGTACGCACACGCAAACGCACCACTGGCATCTGTCCAGCCGTTCCGGTCGACTCCCGCGCGTTCATCATCCTATGGTTAATCCTGAAATGCCTTTTTGGTAAGGAAAAAAGCGCACATTGCGTTACGTCGGTTTTCGATCCGTGATCGTCCCTTCCATTCCTGTCCTTGCCCCCGAACTGTTTTCGCTTCTGCCCTCACGGGTCACCCCGCATCCGGCTGGCGGACATCGATGTCGCTGAGATAGGCGACGACGGTGGCGTGCGAGGTCGCCGCCGTCAGTCCGCCGATCACCAGCACCATCAGGCCGACGCCGAGATAGCCTGCCGATCCGATGGCGAAATTGCCGAACAAAGCGGTGGCCTGGTCGGCCTGCGGCGTTGCCATGTTGCGCGACGACCACCAGGAAAAGACGATGAAAACCAGGATCGCGGCTGCGCCGCCGGCGGCCGCGCCCTTCATCCCGGTGACCAGGAAATGCCAGCGGAATTCGCGCGCGATGAAGCGCGCCTCGGCGCCGACGAAATGCAGCACTTCGATGATATGGCCGTTACCCGCCATGGCGCCGCGCGTCGCAAACACTACGGTCAGCACCGTCGCCGACAGCATCAGGACCAGCACGGCGATGCCGATGGTGACCGTGGTGCGGGCCATGGCGACCAGCCGGTCGACCCATGTACGGTGATCGTCGAGCGAAGCACTCGGCAGCTTGGGCGTGAGCGCCGCACGGATGGCGCTGAAGTCGGGCGGGCTGGTCTCGTCGATGGTGACGATGATCAGGCGCGGCACCGGCAATTCGTCGATATTCAGGCCCGAGCCCAGCCATGGCTCCAAAAGGCGCGCGGTGGCGTCGCGATCGATGATCCGGGTTTCCTTCACGCCGGGGAATTCGCCGACGATCTGCGAGGCCTGGGCAAGGGCTGCCTCCATGTCGAGGCCGTCGACCGGCTTGATCTGAATCGTGGCCTCGCGCGAGATCTGGTTTTCCCAGACCGAGGCAGTGTCGCGCACCAGCGTGACGGCGCCGAAAGTTAGGCAGGACAGGAAGGTCATGATGGCGATGACCAGCACCAAGGCGCGGCCGGCGATATTCTGCGCCGGCACGATCGGCGCCATGCGGCGCTGGACGCGCTGCGTCGTCGTCGCGAGATCGGCGGCGTCTCCATGCAACTGTTCGGCCGATAGTTCAGTCATAAATATCCAGCCTTCCGCCGGCCAGGATCATGCGGCGCGCGTCGACCTGCTCCATCAGGCCGAGATCGTGAGTGGCGATCACCACAGCGGTGCCGAGCCGGTTGAGCTCGATGAACAGCCTGAGCAACCGGCGCGCCAGCGGCGGGTCGACATTGCCGGTCGGCTCGTCGGCAAGCAGGATTTCGGGCTGTTCGATCAAGGCCCGGGCGATTGCCGCGCGCTGCTTTTCGCCGCCCGAAAGGACGGGCGGCAGCACATGCATGCGCTCGCCCAGGCCAACCCATTTCAAAAGTTCGGTGACGTCGGTGCGGTAGCTCGCTTCCTCGCGGCCGCGCACGCGCAGCGGCAGAGCGACATTCTCATAAGTGGTCATGTGGTCGAGCAAACGGAAATCCTGGAACACCACGCCGATGCGGCGCCTGAGATGCGGCAGTTCAGCGCGCGAGATGCGCGAGCGGTCCTTGCCGAAGATGGTGATCAGCCCGCGCGTCGGCTTCAGCGACATGAACAAAAGGCGCAGCAGCGTCGTCTTGCCGGCGCCGGAGGGCCCGCTCAGGAACTGGAAGGAGCTCTCCGGAATGTGCAGGGAGATGTCGCGGAGGATTTCCGGACCCATGCCATAGCGGAGGCCGACATTTTCGAAGCGGATCACGTGCGACGACCTGAGGGCGGCGGCGTGCCAGCCCTTTCTGTCCAACGACCATCGGCCGCCATGGTTAACCGTCGGTTAATTTTCGCTGGTTTTGAGTGCGTCACAAGGGTTCCGGTGGGGAAGCGTTAACCATTTCCATTTACGCAAAAGAAACGAAGAGGCAACAGCGGGGCCATGATGGCTGAGCAACGAACCGCGCGCCCGGTTTCCGGCGAAATCATGACCGGGACAAGTGTCGCACCGGAATCGCGTCCTGTGGCGACCGACATCGTCGATGCGGATTATGAGGTGCTGCCGCAGCCGATCCCAAGGGTAGAAGCCATGCCGACGCCGGCGCGAGACATCGCGACGCCGTCGATCGAAGGCATGGAGATGCTGCGCAAATCAGATGCGTCAGCCGGGCGGCCGGCATCGCGTGGCGGGCCGATCTTCTGGATTGCCGGCATCGGTGCGGCGCTTGCCGCCTTCTGGGTCTCGGGTGGTCACGCGCTGGTGCGCCAGACGCCGTTCTGGTCAGTCGAACAGCCGGAGGGCGCCGTACTCAGCATTGCCGGCGTCACCACGCGTGTCGACGCGTCAGGACCCACCCCGGTGCTGTTCGTGGATGGCGAGGCCGTCAATGACGGTTTGAAGGCGGGACAATTGCCGCCGCTGGAGATACGTGTCACCGGCAATGACACCCGCATCACCCGCTATACTCTGGGGACATCCAACCGTTCTCTGGCGCCCGGCGAAAGATTCGGCTTTTCCAGCCGCCTCGATGTGCCTAGAAACGGCGTCAAGGCCGTGGCGGTCACCTTCGCCGGCTAGTCGGTTTCTCTGGAAAGGTTGTTGATGCCAGTTGTGCGCGGCAAGGACATCGAGGTCCTCTTTTCGGCGTCCGCGATCGCGCGGCGCAATCTCGAACTCGCCAAGGAGATCGCCGAGCACGACTATCACGACCTGCTGGTGATTTCGGTGCTGAAGGGCTCGTTCATCTTCGCCGCCGATTTGATCCGCGCCATGCACGATGTCGGGCTGTCGCCCGAGGTCGAGTTCATCTTCATTTCCAGCTATGGCGCCGGCACCACCAGCGGCGAGGTGAGGGTGCTACGCGACATCGACAATGAGGTCGCCGGCCGCGACGTGCTGCTGATCGACGATATCCTGGAATCGGGCAAGACGCTGTCCTTCACCCGCAACCTGATGCTGTCGCGCGGCGCCAAAAGCTGCGCCATCGCGGTGCTGTTGGACAAGCGCATGCGCCGCCAGACGGAGCTGAACGCCGACTATGTCGGGTTCGACTGTCCCGATTACTTCGTTGTCGGCTACGGCATGGACGTCGCCCACGCTTTTCGCGAACTGCCGTTTGTCGGTGTCGTCAAAGGCGATGCCTGAGAAAAGGCCCCCGACGCTTCAAATTTTCAGAAAAAGTCAACTTTTGCCCGCCAAATTCCGGCCCATGGCAAAGCTTCTGATCGTCGAGGACGATGAGTCCGTCCGCACCCTCGCCGCCCGCGCGCTCGAACGCGCCGGGCACTCGATCGATATCGCCGCCGACGGCGCGCAGGGGCTGGCGATGGTCAGTGCTGCAGGCGGCGGTTACGACCTCGTCGTCTCCGATATCCGCATGCCGGAAATGGATGGCATCGAGATGGCGATCGCCGCAGCCAGGCTTTTCCCTGACATGAAGATCCTGCTGATGACCGGCTATGCCGACCAGCGCGAGCGCGCCGAGGAATTGAACGGCATCATTATCGACGTCGTGCAAAAGCCTTTCACGCTGGCCGAAATCCGCTCGCGGGTCGACCAGGCGCTCGCCTGCTTCGCCTGACACGCTTCAGGCGACATCCTGAGACGCGGCGAGGACAGGCGCAGCGCTCCGGCGCCGTTCGGTGTTGAGCGCCAGCAGACCGGCGCCGATGATCAGCGCCCCACCGATGGCAGTAGTCGAGCGCGGCACCTCGTCGAAGAACAGGAAGCCCCACAGCGGCGACCAGATGATGCCGGTGTATTCGAAGGTGGCGACGCGGTTGGCGGGCGCCAGCCTGTAGGCCTGCGACAGCAGGATCATGCCGGCCGAAGCGACGAAGCCGCAGGCCGCCATCTTGAGGAAATCCGGTGTCGTCGGCCAGACCCACGGCCGCACCAGGAATTCGAGGCTGGGGTGGACAGCATGGGTTATGCCGGCAAGCCAAAATGTGCCGGCAACCGCAGCGGCGCCGACCAGGTAGGCGCCGTTCTGGTAGAAGGCCATGACGGTGGAGGATTCGGTGTCGCCGATCTTGCGCGCCATCAGCTGTGAAAAGCCGTAGAGCAAAGCCGAGCCCAACGAAAGCAGCGCCGCCCAGTCGAACAGGCCGGCGCCCGGGCGCAGCATCACGACCACACCCAGCATGCCGATCAGCACGGTGGCGAGAGCCTGCCAGGAGACGCGCTCGCCGAGATAGGGCCCGGCCATCGCCATGATGAACAGCGGCGCCATGAAATAGAGCGCCACCGCGTCGGCGAGCGGCAAGGCAGCGATGGCCAGATAGTAGACCGTATAGGAGGAGAACTGGATGAAGGCGCGTATCGTCAGCAGGCCGAACCGCTTCGAGGCGATGGCCCGCAGGCCGACGTCGGCGCGAACGAGAAAGATCAGGATCGGCAAAGCGATGATCGAGCGGATCCACATCACCTCGGTCACGGGATAGCCGGCCGACACCGCCTTGACCAGCGGGTCCTGGAGCGAGAACACCAGCACGCCAAGGCACAGGCTGATGATGCCGAGAACGATCCGGTTGCGCATGTTGTTCTGCCGGCCCTTGCCTTGACTGCCCGCAGCCGCCCGGCCATGGGGTAAAAAGAACCCGCCACCGTTTCGGGCAGCGGGTATGAGTGAGGACTCTTTGATTGGTCCGCAGCCGGTTTCGCGGCGGCATATCCAATGGGCGAGCGGACTATGCTGCGGCGTTTGACATGTTGCAAACGAATTGGAATGATACCAGCGATCAAATTTGCTTATGACGGATTCAATGCGGCCACCCCTCGACAGCGATCTCCTGCGCACCTTCGTCGCCATTGCCGAAGCGGGCAATTTCACCCGGGCGGCGGAGCAGGCCGGGCGCACCCAGTCGGCGGTGTCGATGCAGATGAAGAAGCTCGAGGAGCTGGTCGGCGACAGCCTGTTCGAACGCGGCTCGCGCGGCGTGGCGCTGACGCGCCGTGGCGGCGAGCTGATCGTCAATGCCCGCCGCATCGTCTCTCTGCTCGACGAGACGGCGGCATCGATGGCGGCGGCACCGCTTGGCGGGCCTGTGCGCATCGGCATTCCCGAGGAATATGGTCACGCCATCCTGTCGCGCGCGCTCGGCGCCTTCTCGAAGCGTCACACCAAGGTCGAGGTCACCGTGCGCTATGCACATTCGGGCGCCCAGCTGGCAGCGTTGGCGGCCGGTGAACTCGACCTCGCCGTGGTGTTCGAATGGCAGGATCCTTCCGGCGGCGAGGTGCTGATGCACGATCCGACCGTGTGGGTGACATCGAGCCTGCATCACATGCATGAGGAGCGGCCGGTGCCGATCGCGCTCTACAACCGGGCCGGCTGGTGCAAGGACTTCGCCATCAAATCGCTGGAGCAGCGTGGGCTGGCCTACCGTGTCGCCTATACCAGCGACACCACCGGCGGCCTGAAGCTCGCCGTCACCTCCGGCCTGGCGATCGCGCCGATCTCGCACAGCAACATTCCCGATGGCTGCCGCGAGCTCACCGCCGCGGACGGGTTCGGCCACATCGATTCCTCGAATGTGGTGATGCATCGCAACCCCAATGCCTCAGGCGAGGCGATCGACGGCATGCAGGAAGCAATACGCGAGGCGTTCGTCAACAGGCCGGCTTAGTCTGTTGCATCCTCGTAGAAATGCAGCCGATTGCCGAAGGGGTCGCCGACCGACACTTCACGGGTCTGCCACGACGTGGTTTCGAGGCCCGGCCGGGCGTAGCGGTATCTCTTGCCGATCAGTTCGCGGTGCAATGCCGCGATGTCCTCGACCTTGATGCGCATGGCTATACCCGGCGCGCCGTCGCCATGATGTTCGCTCAGATGCAGGACACAGCCGTCGCGGATTACACCCATGTAGAGCGGCGCATTGTCGTCGAAGCGGTGCTCGAACTCGACCTTGAAGCCGAGAAAGTCGACATAGAATTCGCGTGCCTTGGCGATGTCGAAGATGCGCAGGATGGGCGTGACGGCACCGAGTTTCGGCATGGCGCTGATACCATTCAGTTCGACGGATGTTGCCTTGGAGGCTACTTCAGCTCCAGCAGCCGCTCGAGGTAGCTGCGCTCGATGTCGGGGCTGAGCGCGTTGCCGAGCCGCTTGCGAATCGCCTCGAGAATCTGGCGGGCGCGCTGCACGTCGATCTCGTCGGGCACCTTCACCGAATCGCCGAAATCGGGTCCGCGGCTGGCGCGCGGCCGGCCCAGCGGATCGCGGCCGGCGTCCTGTTGGCGGCCGCCTTCCTGGCTGCCGCCCTGGTCGCCTTGCATCGCCTGCAGCTGCTTCATCATCTCCTTGGCGCCCTTGCGCAGCGCTTCCAGCGCGCGACCCTGGTGGCCGACCGCCTGGTCGCCTTCCCCTTCGCCAAGCGACTTTTCGGCATTGCCCATGGATTTGCCAGCGTCGCCAAACCCCTCATTGGGCTGCATGCCCATGCCTTCCAGGCCCTTCTTCAGCTTGTCGAGTTCGCTCTGCAACTGGCCCTGGCCTTCCTGCAGCTGCTTCATCGCATCGGCGAATTCCTGCGGTGTCATCGACTTCGGCCGGGCGAGAGGATCGCGATCCTTGCCGACGCCCGGCTGGTCCGGGTCGTCGCCATTGCCTTCGCCGGGCTGCTGATTATCTCCGCGCTGCATCTGGTCCATGCGGTAGGTGTCGTTCATCATCTCCTGCTGGCGGCGCATGATCTCGCCCAGCTTGTCCATCTGCTGGCGCATCTCGCTGTCCTGCTCGCCGCCCTGCTGCTGACGGCCGGCCTGCAGGTTGTTCATCATGTTTTCCAGCTGCGACAGCAGCTCCTGCGCCTTGTCGCGGTCGCCCGACTTCGCCAGGTTCTCGATCTGGTCCATCATGCGGTCGATATCACTCTGACGCAGCTCGCGACCATTCTGCTGCATCTGCGGCGCGTTCGGGTTCTGCTTGGCGCGCTCGGCGAATTCCTGCAGGAATTCGTTCATCGCCTCGCGCAGTTCCTTCATCGCCTTTTCGATCTCTTCGTCGCTGGCGCCGCGCTTGATGGCGTCCTGCAGCGCCTGCTGGGCCTGGCGGAGCCGCTTTTCGGCGGACGAGAGATTGCCTTCCTCAATGCCGAGCGCGATTTCCCAGAGATAGGCAACCTCGTTGCGCAACTGATCGTCGCTGTCCGACATCTTCAGCCGGCTGCGGGCGCTCATGATGGCGAGGTAATGCGACATGTTGTCGAACGTGTCCTCGGGCCGCAGGGTGATGGCGTCCATCAGGTCGAGCACGCGCGGCTTGGCATTGGCGTCGAGCGCCAGCAGGCGGCGCTGCTCGACCACCGCCCGCGCCAGCGGGTTGGCGAAGGGCCGCTCCGGCATCACAATAGTCTTGGTTTCGCTGGTTGCGGTGTGTCCGGCATCGTCGGTGGCGACAAGCGACAGCTTGATGCTGGCGCCGGCCCAGACGTGCTCGGTGAGGTCCTTGGTGGTCTTGGCGGCGTTCGCCTTGCCGCCGCGGCGCGGCAGCGCCAGCGGCAGGTCAGGCGGACCGTAGAGCGGATGCGCATCGGGCGCCGCCGGATCGGCCAGCGCGAAAACCGCCTTGGCGGTGGCCGCGCCATAGTCGTCGTCAATCTGGTAGTTGAGCTCGAAGGCGCCGTTGACGGCGCTCTTGGGCTCGCCGACGAAGCGGATCGTCGGCGGCTTGTCGGGGATCACCGCGAAGGCCCAAAGACCGAGATCGGCTTCACCCGACTTCAGCGTCAGCGTGCCGTCGGCGGTCAGCTTGCCGGTGAACTGGCGCAGCTTGGGGGTCGCCGGGTTGACCGCCGCTGCCTTGACGGCCGCCACCTGTGGTCCCGACGGGTCGATGGCGCGAGCATTGCCGCCCTTGTCGGCAAAGCTTAGGGTTTCCTCGCCGGAGCCGCCGGTCACGCGCAGCGAGACGTCGCTGCCTTGCGGCACGGTGAAGGTGGCAACCGCCTGCTTGGCGTTGCCATCGATGACTGGCGCGGTCAAGAAGATGGGCGGCTTGCCGGTATAGGCCGGCGGGGTCACCCAGGCATCGATGCGCGGCGGTACGATGTCGCGCGCCGCATGGGCACTGAAACCATCGGACAGCCTGCCGCCGGACGGTCCGAAGGAAAAGGCAAAAGCGGTGACCAACAGCAGCGCCGCCACGGCACGCAATGCCCACGGATCGCGCTCCGGCACGCGGGTACGCGGCAGGTCGGCGCCAAGGCTGCCGAGCTTGTCGGCCATGCGCTTTTGGTGTTCGCGCCACAACGCCTGGGAAAAGATGCTTTCCTTGCCGCTGGGACGGTCGGTCTGCACCAGCACCGGGCTGTGCTGCAGCTGGTTGGCGGCCTCGATACGGCGGTCGATTTCAGCGGCGGATGGAAGCTTGAAGAAACGCAGCGGATAGAGCGCCGCCAGCGTGGCAATACCGAACGCAGTGACCAGGATAATGCGCGCAATGTCAGGCAGCCGGGGGAAAAGGCCGAGCCAGGAGAGGCTGAGAAACAGGCTGGCGATGATGAGCAGCGGCAGAAGCAGCGGCCAGCCGCGCTCGACCGTCATCGAGACCCGTGTCGCCAGCCGGCTCAGGGCAAGCCGCCCGGCCAGGCTGCGATCGCCACTGGAAATGGGGCGTTCCGTCATCGGCCCTTCCTGCCCGGGCGGGATAGCCCGGACTCAACAAGCAGAAGTTTACCAGCAAACACGGCAAAGGCGAGGCGGTTCCGGAAAACTTGAAAAGCTTTGACGGGTTTGCGTCCCACTTCAGTCGAAGCAAGGTTTAGAATTTCGCCGGATCGGTATTCGAGCCGCAGACAAGGACGGCGATCCGCTCGCCCGGCGCCGGCGTGTAGCGGCCGGACAGCAGCGCTGCGAAGGCCGCTGCGCCGCCCGGCTCGGCGATGATACGCACCCGCTCCCACAGCGCCTTCTGCGCGGCAATGATGGCGTCGTCGGTGACCAGGATGGAGCGTTCGACGAAGGCCTCGGCGATCGGGAACATCATCTCGCCGACGCGTTTGGGCGCCAGCGAATCGGCGGCGACGCCTTCGGCCGGCGCATCGACGGGGTGGCCGGCCTCGAAGGCGCGATGCAGCGTCGGCGCGCCTTCGGGCTCGATGGCGATGATCCTGATGCGGCCGGCAAACCAGGCGGCGATGCCGCCGATCAGGCCGCCGCCGCCGACAGCGACCAGCAGCGTGTCGATGTCTGGCAGATCGGTTTCGATTTCGAGGCCGAGCGTGCCCTGGCCGACCAATGTTTCCTCCTGGTTGAAGGCATGGATCTGCAGCGCGCCGGTCTTTTCGGCAAAAGCCTCGCTGGCGGCCAGCGCCTCGGCATAGCGGGCGCCGCCGACCATCAGTTCGGCGCCGTAGCCGCGGATGCGCTGCAGCTTGGCCGGTGGGCTGACTTCGGGAACGAAGATCGTCGCCTTGTGGCCAAGCCGCATGGCGGCATAGGCGACCGCGGCGCCATGATTGCCGCCCGAAGCCGCAACCACGCCGGCCGCAGGCACCGGCCGTTCGAGCAGATTGGTGAAGGCGCCGCGCGCTTTGAACGAACCGGAATGCTGCAGGCATTCGAGCTTGAGGTCGACCGCCAGCGGCGGCCGGTCGAAATCGGCCATGTCGACGCGCAGCACCGGCGTGTGCCTGATATAGCGGCGGATGCGCGGTTCCATCGCGGCAATGCGTTCGCGCGTGACGGTGTTGCCGTTCGTCATGACCATCTCCTTGGGATTGACAGCAATTAGTAACTTGGCAAAATGGCTAAATGCAAGAGGTTGATGTCTTCAAGGCGATCGCCAATGAACGCAGGCTGCAGATCCTCGACTGGCTGAAGGATCCGCAGGCGCATTTCCCGGCCCAGGCAGACGGCGATCTGGTCGAGGATGGCGTTTGCGCGCTGCTGATCGCGGAGAAGCTCGGCATTACGCAGGCGACGCTCTCCGAACATATGCGCGTGCTTACCCAGGCCGGCCTGCTGCGGCCCAAGCGCATCAAGCAATGGACGTTCTACCGCCGCGACGAGGACAGGATCGCCGACGCAAGGTTGCTCATCCAGAACCGGCTGTAGCGCAGCCGGCGCTGCGGCTCCTATGCAAGCCAGTCGGGCACCGAATCCAGGCCGATCAGCTCGTCATAGGTCTGGCGCCGGCGCACGACGTGGAAACGGTCGCCGTCGACCAGAACCTCAGGCACAAGTAGGCGGGTGTTGTAGGTGCCGGATTGCACCGCGCCATAGGCGCCGGCGGTGGTGACGGCAATGAGGTCGCCAGACTTGAGCCGGGGCAGGTCACGGTCGAGGCCGAGATAGTCGCCGGTCTCGCAGACCGGGCCGACGACGTCGACCGCCATGCGCGGCGTGTCGGCCGGCGGCTGCACCACCGGCTTGATGTCGTGGAAGGCATCGTAGAGCGTCGGCCGGATCAGATCGTTCATGGCGGCGTCGACGACGAGGAAGTTCTTGGCGTCGCCTTCCTTCACGAATATCACTTCCGAGACCAGGATGCCGGCATTGCCGACGATCAGCCGGCCCGGCTCGAACATCACCTTCACCCCAAGCTTTGTCAGATGCTTCCTGACGATATCGGCATAGGCATCGGGCTGAGGCGGCGGGCTGTTGTCGGTGCGGTAGGGGATGCCGAGGCCGCCGCCGAGATCGACATGCTCGACGGCGTGGCCATCGGCGCGCAGCGCGCCGACCAGTTCCGCCAGAAGCGCGAAAGCATCGTCAAAGGGCTGCAACTCGGTGATCTGGCTGCCGATATGGGTATCGATGCCGATGGGCTTGGTGCCCGGCAAACCGGCCGCGCGGGCATAGACCTGGCGCGCCCTTTGCCATGGAATGCCGAACTTGTTCTCGGCCTTGCCGGTGGAGATCTTCCTGTGCGTCCTGGCGTCGACATCCGGGTTGATGCGCAGCGAGACCGGCGCCACCTTGCCGAGCGCGGTGGCGCGGGCCGACAGCAACTCCAGCTCCGGCTCGGATTCGACATTGAAGCAGAGAATGCCGGCCTCGAGCGCAAAATCCATTTCGCGCGCGGTCTTGCCGACGCCCGAGAATACGATCTTGCTGGCCGGGATGCCGGCGGCGAGCGCGCGGCGCATTTCGCCTTCCGAGACGGTATCGGCGCCGGCGCCGAGCTTTGCCAGCGTCCGCAGCACCGCCTGGTTGGAATTCGCCTTCAAGGCGTAACAGACCAGCGTGTCGAGACCGGCAAAAGCCCCGGCGAACACCCGGTAGTGCCTGGTCAAGGTTGCCGTCGAATAACAATAGAACGGTGTGCCGACGCTTGCGGCGATGTCTGGTATCGCCACGTCCTCGGCATGGAGCACGCCGTCGCGGTAGTCGAAATGGTTCACGAGAGTGTTTCCGGAAGTTGGAGCACGAGACCTGGTTAGCACGAGACCTGGCCAGAAAGACCAAGCCGGTCTCATCGGCTCTAGATCAGCGGGTCGAGGATGAACTTCTTGTCCACGACCGGTTTTTCCGGCTCCGGCGGCACCGGCTGTTTGGCGCGCTCGGCGTCCTTGCGGGCCTGGACGGCCGCTTCATAGGGCGTGTCGAGACCAGCCTTACGGCCGCAAGCGGTCACGGCAGCCATCGCCGTCAGCAGCGTCAGCGTCACCAAAATCCTGCTCGCGGTCATCGATCCATCCGTCCGAAACTTTATGTGCTGCGCTTTTAACCGAGTTTTAGGCGCATTGCACCCCAGCATCATGCCTTGGCGATGCGCTTTTTCCAGCTGCGGATCTGCTTCCTGACCTCCGACGGCGCGGTGCCGCCGAAACTGGTGCGGCTCTTCACCGAATTCTGCACCGCCAGAACCGAGAAGATGTCTGCCGTGATGCCGGGGTTGATCGACTGCAGATCCTCCAGCGACAGCTTTTCAAGGCTCACCTTCTTCTCTTCGGCCAACGCCACCGCGCCGCCGGTGACATGGTGTGCCTCACGGAAGGGCAGGCCCAGCGTGCGCACCAGCCAGTCGGCGAGGTCGGTCGCGGTCGCGTGGCCCGAGCCGGCGGCCTTTTTCATGGCGGCGGCATTGACCGTCATGTCGCGCACCATGCCGGTCATCGCCGCCAGCATCAGATCGAGCGTCTCGGCGGCGTCGAAGACCGATTCCTTGTCTTCCTGCATGTCCTTGCCATAGGTCAGCGGCATGCCCTTCATCACCGTCAGCAGCCCGACGAGATGGCCGGTGACGCGGCCGGTCTTGCCGCGCACCAGTTCGGCGGCGTCCGGGTTCTTCTTCTGCGGCATGATTGAGGAGCCGGTGGAGAAACTGTCCGACAGTCTGACAAAGCCGAATTGCGGCGTCGACCAGATGATGATTTCTTCGGCGAGCCGCGACAGATGCGTGGCGGAGATCGCCACCAGGCTCAAAAACTCCAGCGCGAAATCGCGGTCGGAGACGCTGTCCAACGAATTGCGCATCGGCTCGCGGAAGCCGAGCGCCTTGGCGGTCTTGTGGCGATCGATCGGAAAACTGGTGCCGGCAAGCGCTGCCGCGCCGAGCGGGCTTTCATCCATCCGCTCGATGGCGTCGCGGACGCGCGACAGGTCGCGCGAAAACATCTCGACATAGGCCATGCAATGGTGGCCGAAGGTCACCGGCTGCGCCGCCTGCATGTGGGTGAAGCCGGGCATCACGGTCGCCGCATGCTCCTCGGCGCGATCGAGCAAGGCTGAGATCAGCCCCTTCAGCGCCTCGGCGACGCGAAAGCACTCGTCCTTGACCCAGAGCCGGAGATCCACCGCCACCTGGTCGTTGCGTGACCGCGCCGTGTGCAGGCGGCCGGCGGCCGGGCCGATCAGATCGGCAAGGCGGGCCTCGATGTTCATGTGAATGTCTTCCAGCCGGGTCGAGAACTCGAACGTGCCGGCCTCGATCTCTTTCAGGATCGTGTTCAGCCCGTGAGCGATTTTTTCTTGATCGGCCGCCGAAATAATGCCCGTTTCAGCCAACATCTCGCTGTGGGCGATCGAACCTCTTATGTCTTGGGCATAGAGTTTGCGGTCGAACGAAATCGACGCGTTGATCGCTTCCATGATCGCGGCCGGACCCGAGGCAAAACGTCCGCCCCACATCTGGTTGCTGGCCTTCTTGTCGCTCATGGCTATAACCCGTGTTCCGGAGCAGTCTTAGAAAATGGCAGACGGTAACAGATACTTCCCGGCCCCGCGCCTGATCCTCGCCGCTTTGCTGGCGGGCGTGCTGGCCGGCGCGGTCGCGGTATATGTCAGCGAGAGCGGGTCTGGCAACAACGCAGCCACCGGCAGCGCACCTGCGGCCGGCGCGGGCAACAGCAAGGACGATGTCGCCTGCGCCGCCAAGAGCGACCGCGCCAAAAAGGTTGCCGCCGCGGCCACCGGCCAGGTGGCGGCATTGCTGCCCGCCGATCCGCCGCAATCGCTGAAAAGCCTCGCCTTCAACGGCCCAGACGGCAAGCCGATGACGATCGCCGATCATGTCGGCAAGACCGTGCTGCTCAACCTGTGGGCGACGTGGTGCGCGCCCTGCCGCGCCGAAATGCCGGCGCTCGATACGCTGCAGAAGGAAAAGGGCAGCGATGCCTTCGAAGTGGTCGCGGTCAATGTCGATGCCGGCGACGATGTGAAGCCGAAGAAGTTCCTAGCCGATATCGGCATCGGGTCGCTCGGCTACTACCGCGATTCGACGCTGGCGCTGTTCAACGACGTCAAGACGCGTGGCTTGGCGCTAGGCCTCCCCGTCACCATGCTGATCGACGGCGAAGGCTGCCTGATCGCGCATATGAACGGACCGGCCGAATGGTCGGGACCGGATGCCAAGCGCCTGGTCGAGGCCGCACTCGCCCCTTAGGATGAGCGCAGGGCCGCCGCCGGCGGCAGCATCAAGATGCTGCCGCCGCGTTGTTTGACGCTGGCGTCGTCGTGTGCCGCCGGCGCCGCGACGCCGGTCAGTTCGCTGAACGCCTCGATCGGGCTCGGCCGGCCTAGATAGTAGCCCTGGCCGATCTCGCAGGCCTCGGCGTCGAGGAATTTCAGCTCGCCCAGCGTCTCGACGCCCTCGGCCAGAACCGGCAGGCCGAGACCGCGGCCAAGCCCCAGAACGGCGCGCACGATGGCTGCCACCTGGCCGTTGCTGTCGACTGATTTGATGAATGAGCCGTCGATCTTGATCTTGTCGAAGGGGAAGGCGCGGAGATTGGACAGCGAGGAGTAGCCGGTGCCGAAATCGTCCATCGCCACACGCACGCCAAGCGCCTTCACCTGGCGCAAGGTCGCCAGCGCGCGCGGCATGTCCTTGACCAGCGCCGTTTCGGTGATCTCGAGTTCGAGCCTGCCGGGCGTCAGGCCGGAGCCGAGCAGGACTTCATGCACCTTGCGGCTGAAATTCGGATTGTGGAGCTGCACCGCCGAGACATTGACCGCGACGGTGAGAGGGTTCTTCCAGCGCGCAGCCTCGGCGCAGGCCGTCGCCAGCACCCATTCGCCGATCTGGATGATGACGCCGCTGTCTTCGGCCACCGGGATGAAGGTCGCCGGCGACACGTCGCCGCGCTGTGGATGGCGCCAGCGGATCAGCGCTTCGAACCCGACCATCCGCCCGCAGCTGATCTCCTTTTGTGGCTGGTAGACGAGGCGAAACTCATCGCGCGCCATGGCCTGGCGCAGTTCGTGCTCCATCACGCGCCGGTCTCGCGCCTCGGCGCCCATCGAGGCCTCGAAGTAACGGTAGGTGTCCTTGCCCTCGGCCTTGGCGCGGTAGAGCGCGGTGTCGGCGTGGCTGACCAGGAGTGTCGGCTCATCGGCGTCGAGCGGATAAAGTGCAATGCCGATGCTGGCCGACACCAGCCCGCCACCGACCGACAGCCGGTTTTCCTCGCGCATTGCCGCCAGCACCGCCTCGGCGATGCGGCCGGCCGCCTGCGGATCGGGAAGGTTCGGAGCGATGATGGCGAACTCGTCGCCGCCGAGACGCGCCAGCATCTGTCCGTGGCGGAGCACGGCGGAGGCGCACAGCGCCACCTTCTGCAGCATGGCATCGCCGGCGCCATGCCCGAACAGGTCGTTCACTTCCTTGAAGCGGTCGAGGTCGAGCAGCAGCAGCGCAAGATGCCCACCCTTGCCGCCGCGGTCCATTGCGGCAATTTCGGCCTCGAGCCGGCCGGAGAAACTGCGGCGGTTGGGGAGCCCGGTCAGCGGGTCGAAATGGGCGAGGCGCAGGATCTCCTGCTCGGCCTTCCTGCGTTCGCGGATGTCGCGCACGGCGACCACGCTGTGCCGCTTGCCGCAATAGTCGATGCTTCTAGCGATAAGTTCGACGGGGATGGTGGCGCCGTCATGGGCTCTGAGTTCGGCTTCCTGTGCCTGTCCGCTGCAGTCGGACATGCCGGCCGCGGTGCGTTCGCCGAAGAGGTCGCCAAGCAGCATCGCGTTCAGCACTTCCGGCGCAATGCCGGTGAGTGCCGCGATGCTGTCATTGGCGCTGACGATGCGGGCGCCGTCGCAGACGATCAGCCCCTCGACGGCGGCGTTGGCGAGGCCGTGCATGCGCTCGGCCTCGAGCTTGTGACGCCGGAAGCGAAGGTCGATCCACAATGCTGCGGCTGAAAGCACCAGGATAGCCATGCTGACTGCAGCGGCGGCGAAGGCCTGCGACACCGGTTCGACCGTGAACTGCGATATCTCGATGGAGGAGTCCGGGAAGATCGACACCGCGCCCATGGCGATGAAGTGCAGGCTGCAGATCGCCAGCGTCAACAGGATGGCGGCGGCGATTGTGGCCTGCATGGACGGCCGTCGCAACACGACCAGCAGCGCCAGCGCGGCGAGGGTGACGCCTGTCAGCACCGAGACGCCGACCAGCAGCGGGTTCCAGACGATGCGCCCTTCGACCTCGAAGGCGGCCATGCCGATATAGTGCATGGCGGCGATACCAGCGCCGAGGACCGCGCCGCCGACCAGAGGGTAGTCGATGCCCCGGCGCAAGGTGGCGATCCACATGCCCGCAGCGGTCAGGGCGACGGAACCGGCGAGCGAAAGCGCCGACATTTCCGTATTGTAGGCGTTGGGGATTCCGGGAGAAAAGGCAAGCATTGCGATGAAGTGCGTCGCCCAGATACCGAAGCCGGTGGAAGTGGCTGCTATCATCAGCCAGGTATAGCGGTTGCGCTCGCTCGAGCGGTCGACATGGCGAAGCAGGTTGACCGCCGAGAAGGAAGAAATACCGCAAATGAGCGCTGCCAGTGCGACCAGTCTCAGATCGTGCTCATGCACGATACAATTATAGACCGTCAGCATCTCGCCCCACCTGCTCTCCCACAGCAATCAAGCCGTCCACTTGATTAGTATGCCACGCTTGACGAAGAATCGGTTATGCGAACTACAACTACAGCGGGTTTTTCGGGTTGTACGTTGCGGCGATCCTGTCTCATTCCAGACGCACGGTTACAGCAGCGCCTGGCGCGATGCCGCTCGGCCGATCTCGATCTGGCCGAGCGCCGGTTTGGCGGCCGCACGGTGCAGGTGCGTGGCGCTGTCACGCGGGCCCTTCACGCATCGCTGGGCGGTCGGCGATCCTTGCAGGCCCACCATGCCCCATTCTATCGCTGAGCCGGCTTGGCATTTCTCTCTGTCCTCGTTGCAAGGCGAGGGGGCGCGAAGTTAGCCGGGTATGAAATTCACGAAACAGCAACAAATCCGTTGTCCGATTGTCATCAGCGACACATATTGCGTTCGCGGGAGCGCCCCTTTCGCCAATGACAAACGGGAGATGAAACATGAAGTTGTTCGGCTTTGCGGCCGGTGTTGCCGCCACCTTGACCCTGCTTTCCACCACCTCCGCCTTCGCCGCCACCCAGATCAGTTGGTGGCATGCAATGACCGGCGCCAATGCCGAGGTGGTCGACAAGATCGCCAAGGATTTCAATGCCAGCCAGAGCGACTATGAAATTCTCCCCGTTTTCAAGGGCACCTATCCCGAAACGCTGAATGCCGGCATCGCTGCCTTTCGTGCGGGGCAAGCGCCCGACATCATCCAGGTGTTCGACGTGGGTACCGGCGTCATGATGGCCGCCGAAGGTGCGATCAAGCCGGTGGCCGATGTGCTGACCAGCGCCGGCGTGACCTTCGACAAGAGCCAGTATTTGCCCGGCATCGTCGGCTACTATTCGAAGCCGGACGGGACCATGCTGTCCTTCCCCTATAATTCCTCGTCGCCCATCCTCTACTACAACAAGGATATCTTCCAGAAGGCCGGGCTTGATGTGAACAATCCGCCAAAGACCTGGAACGAGGTGTGGGAAGCCGCCAAGAAGATCAAGGCGAGCGGCGCCGCTTCCTGCGGCTATACCTCGACGTGGTTGACCTGGATCCACCTTGAGGCCTTCGCTGCCTGGAATGACGTTTCCTATGGCACCAACCAGAACGGACTTGCCGGAACTGACGTCGAGCTCAAGATCAATGCGCCGATCTTCGTCAATCATTTCCAGGCGCTCGCCGACCTGGCCAAGGACGGCACCTTCAAATATGGCGGCCGTACATCCGAAGCCAAGCAGATCTTTCTTGCCGGAGAATGCGGCATCTTCACCGAATCGTCGGGGGGTCTCGGTGACATCGTCAAGTCGGGCATGAACTACGGCATCGGCCAGCTTCCCTATGATAGTGACGCCAAGGGCGCGCCCCAGAACACCACGCCGGGCGGCGCCAGCCTGTGGGTGTTCGGCAACAAATCGGACGAGGAATACAAGGGCGTCGCGGCGTTCTTCTCCTACCTGTCCAAGACCGAAGTGCAGGAGTATCTGCATCAGAAGTCGGGTTATCTGCCGGTGACGCTCGCTGCCTATGAGGCGACCAAGAAGTCCGGCTTCTATGACAAGAACCCGGGCCGTGAGACGCCGATCCTGCAGATGCTGGGCAAGGCGCCGACCGAGAACTCGAAGGGCGTGCGCCTCGTCAACCTGCCGCAGGTGCGCGACATCGAGAATGAGGAGTTCGAGAAGATGCTGGCCGGCCAGCAGACTGCGCAGCAGGCGCTCGACAACGCGGTCGCACGCGGCAACAAGGCGATTCAGGAAGCGATCGGAAACTGAAGCGATTGTCAGTTGAACCTCGTCCACGCGGACCCGCGTGGACGATTTCCTGAATAGCGAGGGAATCACCCTGTCTCCACGCGTCGTCTTTCCCAACAAGACCCTGCCTTACCTGCTGGTGGCGCCGCAACTCGCCATTACGCTGATCTTTTTCTACTGGCCGACCGGGCAGGCGCTCTACCAGTCGATGCTTAGGGAAGACCCGTTCGGGCTGAAGAGCAAGTTCGTCGGGCTCGCCAATTTTCGCAAGGTGCTGGCCGACCCGGCCTACCTCAACTCGATCAAAGTTACGCTGGTGTTCTCTCTGGCGACCGCGATGGTCGCCATGGGTGTGGCCCTGTTGCTTGCCGTCATGGCCGAGAAGGTGGTGCGCGGCAAAGGCCTTTATCGCACGCTGCTGATCTGGCCGTATGCGGTGGCGCCGGCGATTGCCGGCATGTTGTGGCTGTTTCTGTTCAACCCCTCGATCGGTTCGCTGGCCTACGCCTTGAGAGGTCTCGGCATCGCCTGGGATCCCTTGCTTAACGGAAACCAAGCCATGATCCTGCTGGTATCTGCGGCTGCCTGGAAGCAGATCAGCTACAATTTCCTGTTCTTCGTCGCCGGGCTGCAGGCGGTGCCGAAGACGTTGATAGAGGCGGCGGCCATGGACGGCGCCGGGGAGACGAAGCGCTTCTGGACCATCGTCTTCCCGCTGCTCGCACCGACGACCTTCTTCCTGCTGGTCGTCAACACTGTCTATGCGCTGTTCGACACTTTCGGTATCGTTCATGCCGTCACCGGCGGCGGGCCAGGCAAGGCCACCGAGACGCTGGTCTACAAGGTCTACAATGACGGTTTCGTCAATTTGATCCTCGGCGATTCGGCCGCGCAGTCGGTCATCCTGATGGTCATCGTCATCTCACTCACGGCCATCCAGTTCCGCTATGTGGAACGCAAAGTCCACTACGGTTGAGCGCGAGCGATGATTGGTCAGTCCCCGCTTCGCGCCCTCATCGCCCACGCCGTGCTCATCCTGGGCATCCTGATCGTCGCTTTCCCGATCTACTACACCTTCGTTGCCTCCACGCAGACGCTGCAGACCATCCTCAAGCCGCCATTGCCTCTTTTGCCCGGCGACCAGGTCTGGAACAATTACAGCGAGGCGCTGTTCGGCGGTGTCGGCCGCATCGGCGGCGTCAGTGTCGGCCGATTGCTGCTCAACACCACGATCATGGCGCTCGGCATCGCGGTGGGGAAGATTTTCATCTCGATCCTTTCGGCCTATGCGATCGTGTTCTTCCGTTTTCCGCTTCGGATGGTCTTCTTCTGGCTGATCTTCATCACGCTGATGCTTCCCGTCGAGGTGCGCATCCTGCCGACCTACAAGGTGATGGTCGATCTCGGCATGATCGACACCTATGCCGGCCTGATCATTCCGCTGATCGCCTCGGCCACCGCCACGCTTCTGTTTCGCCAGTTCTTCATGACCATCCCAGGTGAGTTGGTGGAAGCGGCGCGTGTCGACGGCGCCGGACCATGGCGCTTCTTTTTCGACATCCTGCTGCCGCTGTCGCGCACCAACATCGCGGCGCTGTTCGTCATCCTCTTCATTTATGGATGGACGCAGTACCTGTGGCCGCTGCTCGTCACCAACAGCAATGACATGAACACCATCGTCATCGCACTTAGAAAGATGGTCTCCTTCGCCGATGCCGATACCCAATGGCATCTGGTCATGGTCACCGCGATGCTGGCCATCCTGCCGCCGATCCTGATCGTGGTGCTGATGCAACGCTGGTTCGTGCGCGGACTGGTCGATACCGAAAAGTGAGAAGCTGATGGCGACCGTCGATCTGAAGGATGTGAAGAAAGCCTATCCCGGCGGCGTCGAGGCGGTGAGGGGTGTCTCGATCGCCATTCCCGACAAGGAGCTTTGCGTTCTGGTTGGGCCGTCCGGCTGCGGCAAGTCCACGCTGCTGCGGATGATCGCCGGGCTTGAGACCATTTCTTCCGGCACCGTCGCCATCGACGGCAAGATCGTCAACACGATCGGTCCGACCGAGCGCGACATCGCCATGGTGTTCCAGAACTATGCGCTCTACCCGCATATGAAGGTCTACGACAACATGGCCTACGGATTGCGCAACCGGGGTACTCCCAAGGACGAGATCGACAGCAGGGTTCGCTCGACCGCCAAGGTGCTGGAACTCACGGCGCTGCTCGACCGGCGCCCACGCGAGCTTTCCGGCGGCCAGCGCCAGCGCGTGGCCATGGGTCGCGCAATCGTGCGCAATCCAAAAGTCTTCCTGTTCGACGAACCGCTTTCCAACCTGGACGCCAAACTGCGCGGCCAGATGCGGGTCGAAATCAAGAATTTGCAGCGCTCGCTCGGTGTCACCTCGGTCTACGTCACCCATGACCAGCTTGAGGCGATGACGCTGGCCGATATTCTCGTCGTCATGAATGGCGGATTGGTCGAGCAGACGGGCGCGCCGCTCGACATCTACGAGAAGCCAGCCTCGACCTTCGTCGCTTCCTTCATCGGCGCACCGCCGATGAACCTTCTGCCTCTTTCGCAAGGACCGGCTGGTCCAGCGCTGACCGATGGCAAGGCGATTGACTTTGCGCCTGCGAAGGCCGCCACGCTTGGCTTCCGTCCCGAGGATGCCGACGTCACCTTCGGTGCCGAGGCACCGTCCGGCGCGCTTATTCTGCCTGCGGCGGTCGAGGCGGTCGAACCTGTGGGAGCCGAAAGCTTTCTTCACTGTGCCGCCGGCGGCAACCGCATCGTCGTGCGTGTGGCCGGCCGCGCCACGGCCAAACCCGGCGATCAACTGCGCGTCGTGGCCAGGGCCGAGAAGCTGCATTGGTTCGACAATGCTGGGAAACGAGTCGATTGACGCAGCCGCTCGCGCCAATCCGACGCATCGGCAGTTCAGGCGAAGACATGCGCCTTGCCGGAAACTGTCAGACGCACGATCTCGCCGACGGCAGGCGCGTCGATTCCCGGCTTGCGTAAGGTCAGCGGTGTGCTGCCGATCGCCGCGGCGTCCGGCGGATCGGGGTTGTTCAACAGCCGCACGGCAATGGTGCACATCGAGCCTGCGAATTCCGAGTCCGTCACCTCGGCGAATATCGTGCCCGCAGGACCCGACATGCCTTCGCGCGACGTGCGCTTCACCTGCACCTGCTCCGGTCGCAGCATGATGCGGGCGATGTCGCGCCGCTCCTTCGAGTCGACGGCTATGCGACCAAGCGAGGAGGTGGCGAAGCCGCCTGAAATCTTTGCCGGCAAGATGATGGCGTCGCCAAGAAACTCGGCAACCATGCGGTCTTTCGGCTGCAGATAGAGTTCTCGAGGTGTGCCGATCTGAGAGAACTTTCCGTCGCGCATGACCGCCACCTGGCTGGCGAAGGACAGCGCCTCGGCCTGGTCGTGGGTGACCAGGATGGTGGTGATGCCGGCGGCTTCGAGTAGTTCGGCGACCGCCTTGCGCATCGAGGCGCGCAGACCGGTGTCGAGCGCCGAGAACGGTTCGTCGAGAAGCATCAGCCTGGGCTTCATCGCCATGGCGCGGGCCAGCGCCACGCGCTGCTGCTGGCCGCCGGAGAGCTGGTGCGGGCGGCGCTTGAGGATCGCCTTGTCCAGCCCGACGGTATAGGCGAGCTCGGCGATGCGCTCGGCGCGCTGGTCCTCGCCGCGGGCCATGCCAAAGCCGATATTGTCGCCGATGCTGAGATGCGGGAACAGGGCGCCATCCTGCGCCACCAGGCCGATGCCGCGGCGGTGCGCCGGCACCGCATGGCCGCCATTGGCCAGCACCTCGCCGTCGAGCACGACGCGGCCCTGGTCGGGCGCCTCGAAGCCGGCGATCAGCCGCAGCAACGTCGTCTTGCCGCAGCCGGACGGGCCGACGATCGCGGTGCGACTGCCGCTTGCGGCGCTGAGCTCGATGCCGGCAAGGGCTGCGACCGGGCCGTAGTGCTTGGTGAGGCCACTGATTTCGAGAAAGCTCATCGCCCGGCCATCCGTTTCGACTGGACATAGAGCAGCCAGGTCAGCGGCAGCGACATCGCCACCATGATGAAGGCGTAAGGGGCGGCGGAGGCATAGTCGATCTCGCCGCTGTAGGACCAGAACGCCATGGCCAGCGTGCGCGTGCCGTTGGGCGCCAGCATCTGGGTGGCGGTCAGCTCGTTCATGATGCCGAGCGCGACCAGCGCCATGCCGGCCGCAGCCCCCGGCGCCGACAGGCGAATCGTTGTCGACCAAAGCGCCTTCAGCGGCGGCCGGCCAAGGCTGGCGGCGGCGCGTTCGAGCTCGACCGGCGCCTGTGCGATCGAGGCTCTGAGGCTGATCAAGGCGCGCGGCAGGAACATCAGGGCATAGGCGACCAGGATTGTGAACAGCGTCTGGTAGAGCGGCATGGCGATGCGCACGGTAATGGTGACCAAGGCCAGCGCGATGACCACGCCGGGCAGCGAACCGACAATGTAGTTGCAGCCTTCGAGCAGCCGCTGCAGCGGTCCCGGCGCGCGGATCGAGATCCAGGCCATCGGCATGGCGGCGATGGTCGCAAGCAAGGCGCCGGCCAGCGCCAGGAACAGCGTCTGGCCCAGCGCCAGGCCGATCTCGTCCAAACGCCAGACATCGGCGCCGCCGGCGACCAGCCAGCGGCCGATGGTGACGAAGGGCACGCCGATGGCGAGCAGCGTGGTGACGGCAGGCAGAGCCAGGCAAGCCAGCGTGGCGCGCCCGAGCCTCGAGCGCTGCCGGTGGCGCGCCGCGCCTGAGCCGACGCGGGCATAGCGCTCTTCGCCGCGCACCAGCACCTCCAGAGCGAGCAGCACGAAGCAGCATGTCACCAGGACGCCGGCCAGCATGTTGGCGGCGGGGCCGTTGAAGGTCGACTGGAACTGGTCGACGATCGCGGTGGTGAAAGTGTCGAAGCGGATGAAGACATAGAGGCCATATTCGGCAAGCAGATGAAGTCCAACCAGCAGCGCACCGCCGCAAATGGCGAGCCTGAGCTGCGGCAGCACGACGCGCCAAAACACGCGCCATGGTCCGAGGCCAAGCGCTGCGGCCGCATCTTCCAGGGCGGGATCCAGCCGGCGCAATGCGGCCGCTAGTGGCAAATAGAGGAATGGGAAATAGGCAAGGACCGACACCAGCACGCCGGCCCACAGGCCATGCAGTCCCGGCACCAGGGTAATCCAGGCATAGGAGTGCACGAAGGCGGGGATGGCAAGCGGCGCTACCGACAGCCAGGCCCAGAGGCGGGCGCCTGGCAGGTCGCTGCGCTCGGTCAGCCATGCCAGCGTCACCGACAGCACGGTGGCGATCGGCACGGTGAGCGCCACCAGAAGCACGGTGTTGACCAGAAGTTCGCCGACGCGCGGCCGGAAGACCAGGGCCGAAGCAGTGTCCCAGCCGATCTGCACACCGATCCAGATGATGAACGCCAGCGGCAGCAGCGACAGCAGCGAGACAATTATGGCGGCAAGCGCGATCCAGGACATGGGCTTCCGGCGGGACCGCCCGACTGTCTGGCCTGAACGTGCGAGATCGACCGCAGTTTGCATCAGCTCGACCGCGCCACTGCCGCCGGGGCGGGGGCGCCGCAGGCGCGGCCGGAAACGCAATGTGTCGTCATGGACAATGCCATCTCGAAAACAGAGCGCTCCTGCGGAAAGTCCGGCAGGAGCGCAATCGTTGCCCTTTTAGGACGAACCCAGCCTAAAGCAAGCCGGCTGCCGTCATCAGGTCCGTCACCTTTTTGGAGTTCAGTGTCGCCGGATCGACCTTCGGCGCCTGCAGGTCGGCCAGCGGCACCAGCTTGGGATTGGACTGCGCGTCCTTGCCGATAGCGTATTCGAAGGACGTGCCGGTCTTCAGCACGTCCTGGCCGCCTTTCCCGGTCACCCATTTGAGGAACGCCTGGGCTTCCTTCGGGTGTTTGCTCGAGGCGAGCACGCCGCCGCCGGAGATCGAGACGAAAGCGCCGGGATCCTGGTTCTTGAAATAATGCAGTTCGACGTTCTTGCTGTTTTCGCCGGTCTTTGCCTGATCGCCGAAATAGTAATAGTGGTAGATGATTCCGCCTTCGATCTCGCCGGCATTGACCGCCTTCATCACCGTGCCGTTGCCCTTGTAGGCGGTGAAATTCTCCTTCATGGCCTTCAGCCAGTCGGCGGTTGCGGCTTCGCCCTTGAGCTCGAGCAGCGCGCTGACGATGGCCTGAAAATCGGCGCCGGAAGGCGAGGCTGCCCAGCGGCCTTTCCAGGCGGGATCGGCGAGATCGAGCATCGATTTGGGCAGCTTTTCGGCCGTGAGCTTGGTCTTGTTGTAGGCAAAGACGGTGCTGCGCGCCGCGACACCCACCCATTTGCCGCTGCTCGGCTGGAATTCGGCCGGGACTTGCGCCAGCGTGTCGGCGTCGACCGGCGCGAAAAGGCCCGCCGCTTCGACCAGAGTCATGGCCGGCGAGTTCTCGGTCAGGAACACGTCGGCCGGCGAAGAAGCGCCCTCGGCGACGATCTGGTTGGAGAAATCGCTGTCGCCGCCATTGCGCAGCGTGACCTTGATGCCGGTTTCCTTGGTGAAACCTTCGACCCATTCCTTGGCCAGGCTCTCATGCTGGGCGTTGTAGACGATGATGCCGGCATCCGCGGCCATCGCCGGCCCGGCGATCATGCTCACGGCCAGCGCTGTGGCCCCCGCTAGGGTGGAGAGCGTGTATCTCATGGCGTCATCCTCAATCTCGGTGGTTCTGGTTTCGCAGGTTGCACCTATCGATACCTGACAGCAGTAGTCAACATTGCTCGGCTGCTTCAATCGGTCGCCGCTCCCGCAAACTTTCGTGATTTTGCGGCACTTTGGCTTGGACATCATTTCGCCGGACACGTAACAAATCGGTGCCGAGGCGCGAAGATCGGGGAGTGAACTCTTGTGAGCGGCAAGGATGAGGCCGAGCTTTCCCGGCTGATGCGGGCCGCGATCGCGGGAGATGAAAGGGCCTACGCCGACTTTTTGCACCGGATCGCCGCGCTGGTTCGCGGCTTTGCGAGGCGCAAGATCGTACAGGGCGGGGTCGATCCCGAGGATGTCGTGCAGGAAACCTTGCTGGCCATTCATGTGAAACGGCATACCTGGCGCCAGGACGCGCCGGTGTTGCCATGGATCTATGCGATAGCCCGCTTCAAGCTGGTCGATGCTTTCCGGCGGCGCGGACGGCGCATCGAAATCGAGATCGACGAGATCGCCGAGACCTTTGCCGAGCCGGAAACCGAGACCGTCAGCGAACGCGACATCAACCGGGCGCTGGACGGACTGCCGGCTGCGCAGCGTTCCGTCGTTTCTTCGATCTCGGTCGACGGCCGCTCCATCGGCGAGACGGCGGCCAGGCTCGGCGTCAGCGAGACGGCGGTGCGGGTGTCGCTGCATCGCGGGCTTGCCGCGATCGCCAAGCGATTTGGGCAGGGGCGCTTCGGGCGGCAGTGACATGAGGACGGAGGATCTCATCAAGGCACTCGACGCCGACACAAGCAGCAAGGCGATGCCGCTGCGCTCGGCCTGGTTGATGGCGGCGGCAGCCGCGGCGGTGATCGCGGCTCTGGTCTTCTTTCTCACCATCGGCCCGCGTCCCGACATCATGACCGCCATGCACACGATGCGGTTCCTGGCGAAGTTCGTGTTCACCATCGTGCTCGCCGTCACCGCCTTTGGCCTGGTCCGGGCGTTGTCGACGCCGGGCGCTTCGACGGCGAGAGCTGCGGCCTGGATACTGGCGGCGCCGCTGCTGGTGGCCGTGGCGGTGGCTCTCGAACTGTTCATGGTGCCGGAGCCGATGTGGAGCACGCGCATGGTCGGCTCCAACATGATGATCTGCATGGGGTTCATCCCGCTGATCGGCATCGGCCCGCTTGCCGTCTTCCTGTGGATGCTGCGCTATGGCGCGCCGACGCGGCCGGTGTTGGCCGGGGCGGTCGCGGGACTGCTCGCCGGCGGCCTGGCGGCGACCTTCTACGCCGCGCACTGCTTCGACGATTCGCCGCTTTTCGTCGCCACCTGGTACACGCTCGCCATCGCCGTCCTCGCCGGTCTGGGCGCGCTCGGGGGACGGTTCTTCGTGCGCTGGTGACCGGGCCGTTCAAGATCGCCCAATAATCACCGATCCTTAATCATGCCGGCAATTGTTTGCGGGTTCACCGTGTTGCCGGTGGCTCCGGCGCAACCTTTCCTTAAAATCGATCATCCAGTGTTTTTTGCAGAAATGTGTTGCGCATGGGGTGGCATGCACAGTGATGCGGCGAGAGCGAAAAAGCCTGCGGGCTGACAGTCACGTGGCTTTGGTGCTTGCGGCCGGAGGGCTTTGCGCTGCCGTGGTCGCGCTCCTGCTGTCGCGGCTCGATGTCAGCGCCGAAGTGCTGAAGCTATGCCTGCAGATATCGGTGCCGGTCGCCGCCGTGGCGCTGATTCTCGCCGCCCTGTTCATTTACCGGATACTGGACGATCGCCGGCAGATCGCCGAAAGCGAGCAGCGTTTCCGCCGCGCCATGGAGGATTCGGCGATCGGCATCGCCATTGTCGGCCTCGACGGCCGCATCCACGAAACCAACCCGGCCTTCGCCGCCATGCTCGGCTACAGCAAGCAGGAGATCGAGGCGCTGACCTTCTTTCAGATCACCCATCCCGACGATGTGCAGATCGGCCGTGAGACGATGGACGGCATGCGAGCGGGCACCGTCAACGCCTTCCACTTCGAAAAGCGCTACCTCAGGAAGGACGGCACGCCGGTATGGGCCCATCTTGCCGGTTCCGTCATTCGCGACGAGAAGAGCGGCAGCCCGCTCTACCTGGTCTCGCAGATCGAGGATATCGATGCGCGCAAGCAATCCGAGGCGCGCATAGCCGAGGCCGAAACGCGCTGGAATTTTGCCCTGGCCAGCGCCGGACAAGGCGTCTGGGACCTCGACATGCGCAAGGGTGGCACCACCTACTCCGCCACCTGGGTGAAGATGCTGGGCTATGCCGATGGCGAGCTGGACGGCGACCCCGACCGCTGGCTGGCGATGATCCACCCCGGCGATCGCGAAAACGTGGCCGAAGCCGATCGTGCCCATCTGGAGGGCAGGACACCGTTCTTCGAAGCCGAGTTCCGGATGCGCCACAAGGATGGCCACTGGGTCTGGATCCTTGATCGCGGCAAGACGCTCGAACGCGACAAGGACGGAAGGTTGGTCAGGGCCATCGGCAGCCTGACCGACATCACCCAGCGCAAGCAAACCGAGGAAAGCCTCATCGTATCGGCGGCAATGCTGGCCGACGAGAAGGAGCGGCTGAGGGTGACGCTGCAGTCGATCGGCGACGCCGTCATCTGCACCGATGCCGCAAACCGCATCACCTTCATGAACCCTGTCGCCGAAAAGCTCACCGGCGTTGTTGGCGCAGAGGCGCTCGGCAAGACGCTTGGCCATGTCTACTGGGCGGTGGACGAAGAAACCGGGCAAAGGATCGGCATGACGCGGCCGGCGCTCGGCAGCGCCAGCCCTGCCGACCAGAACAGTCGCGCCGTCCTCATCCGTCGCGACGACACGCGCTGCAGCATCCGCCAGGTGGTGTCGCCGATCATGAACGACCGCCAGGAGTTCTGCGGCCTGGTCATCGTCTTCCAAGACTTCACAGATGCGCGCGCCTTGCAGCGCCAACTCGCCTATGCCGCGGCGCATGATGCGCTGACTGGCCTTGCCAACCGTTCGAGCTTTATCCGCACCATGGAGGAACTGGTCGACCGGAGCCGCAAGGCCGGCACAGCCAGGCCGGCGGGCGAACATCATTTCATGTTCATCGATCTAGACCATTTCAAGCTGGTCAACGACACTGGCGGGCACGCCGCCGGCGACGCCTTGCTGAAGCGGGTTGCCGAGGCCATTCGCGGTGCGCTTGGGCCGGAGGATATCGTGGCCCGCCTCGGCGGCGACGAATTCGCGGTCATCCTGAAAGCCGGGCCGAGCGCCGGCGCCAGGATTGCCGCACGCTCGGTCATCGACGCCATCCGCGGCCTGCAGTTCAGCTGGGACGGCCGGCCGCATGCGATCGATGCCAGCATCGGGCTGGCGCCAATCCACAGCAACAGCGGTGAAGTCGACGAGATCATCGCCCGGGCCGATGCTGCCTGCTATGCGGCCAAGGCCGCCGGCCGCGGCTGTGTTTCCGTGGCGCCTGACGATACCGGGTCAAGAGGCCAAGCAGAGCCGCCGCTTGCAGCGGCGTCCTGAGGGAGCACGGAACTTTCGTTCTGGTGGTTAGCGCGTCGGAACCGGATGCTCGCCGCGATAGTCGTAGAAGCCGCGCCCGGTCTTGCGGCCGAGCCAGCCGGCCTCGACATATTTCACCAGCAGCGGGCAGGGGCGATATTTCGAATCCGACAGGCCGTCATGCAGCACCTGCATGATCGACAGGCAGGTGTCGAGGCCGATGAAATCGGCGAGCTGCAGCGGTCCCATCGGATGGTTGGCGCCGAGCCGCATGGCGGTGTCGATGGCATCGACCGAGCCGACCCCCTCATAGAGCGTGTAGATCGCCTCGTTGATCATCGGCAACAGAATGCGGTTGACGATGAAGGCCGGAAAATCTTCAGAGACGGTGATCGTCTTGTCGAGCTGTTTCACATAGGCCTTGGCCGCCTCGAAGGTCTGATCCTCGGTAGCGATGCCGCGCACCAGTTCGACCAGCTTCATTAGCGGCACGGGGTTCATGAAATGTATGCCGATAAAACGCTCGGGACGGTCGGTCTGCGCCGCAAGCCGGGTGATCGAAATCGACGAGGTGTTGGTCGCCAGAATGGCTTCCGGGTTGAGCTGGGGACAGAGCTGCGCGTAAATCTTGCGCTTGACCGTCTCGTCCTCGGTCGCCGCCTCGATCACCAGATCGGCACCGGCGAGATCAGCCATGGTGGGGGCTGCGGAAATGCGCGCCATCGCTTCGTTACGCAGCTTTTCCTCAAGCTTGCCGGAGCCGACCTGGCGGGCCATGTTGCCGCTGACCGTGGCAATACCCTTCTCGATACGGTCGGGCGAGACGTCGTAGATCAGCACCTTGAAACCCGAAAGTGCTGATACATGCGCGATGCCGCCGCCCATCTGGCCGGCGCCGATGATGCCGATCGTCTCGATCTTGGCCATTTGCAGCGATCCCGTCGAAAAGGCCTTTGCGGCCTGCTTTTTGTGCAGTGCAAACTAAAAGGGTGGGGCAGCTTCGTCTACCCCACCCTTTCACAATTTAATACGCTTTGGCAGAAAGCGTCAAAGCGCCTTTTGCAGTTCCGGCAGGATGACGAACAGGTCGCCGACCAGGCCATAATCGGCAACCTGGAAGATCGGCGCCTCTTCGTCCTTGTTGATGGCGACGATGACCTTCGAATCCTTCATGCCGGCAAGGTGCTGGATGGCGCCGGAAATGCCGACGGCAATATAGAGGTCAGGCGCCACGACCTTGCCGGTCTGGCCGACCTGCCAGTCATTCGGGGCGTAGCCGGCGTCGACGGCAGCGCGCGAGGCGCCGACGGCTGCACCGAGCTTGTCGGCGACCGGCAGGATGACTTCCTGGAACTTTTCCGAGGAACCGAGCGCGCGGCCGCCCGAAATGATGATCTTGGCCGAGGTCAGCTCCGGACGGTCGGTTTCCGAGAGTTTGTTCTCGACGAAAGTGGAGAGGCCGGGATTGGCCGCGGCCTTGACCGTCTCGACAGCTGCCGAGCCGCCCTCCGGGGCAGCCTGGAAGGAGGCGGTGCGCACAGTGATGACCTTCTTGGCGTCGCTCGACTGCACCGTCTGGATGGCGTTGCCGGCATAGATCGGCCGTTTGAACGTGTCTGGTGAAACCACTTCGATGATCTCGGAGACTTGCGCGACATCGAGCAGGGCCGCCACGCGCGGCGCGACATTCTTGCCCGACGAGGTCGCCGGCGCGATTATGGTGTCGTAGGCGCCGGCCAGCGAGACAACGAGTGCGGCGAGCGGTTCGGCGAGGCGCTCGGCCAGTTCGACGGCCTCGGCCAGCAGCACCTTGCTCACGCCCTCGAGCTTGGCAGCGGCGTCGGCCGCGCCCTTGGCGCCTTTGCCGGCGACCAGCACATGCACGTCCGAACCGATCTGCAGCGCCGCCGAGAGCGCCTTCGCGGTCTGGTCGGAAAGGCTGGCGTTGTCGTGTTCTGCGATGAGGAGAATGGTCATTTTATCTGTTCCTTCCAGTCTCAGAGCACGCCGGCTTCGTTCTTGAGCTTGTCGACCAGTTCGGCGACACTGTTGACCTTCACGCCCGCCTTGCGGCCGCTGGGCTCCTCGGTCTTGAGCACCTTCAGGCGCGGCTTGACGTCGGCGCCGTAATCGGCCGGGCTCTTTTCGTCGAGCGGCTTCTTCTTGGCCTTCATGATGTTGGGCAGCGAGGCATAGCGCGGCTGGTTGAGGCGAAGATCGGCGGTGATGATCGCCGGCATCTTCAGTTCCACCGTCTGCAGGCCGCCGTCGACTTCGCGCGTCACCTTGGCCTTGTCGCCGTCGATCACGACCTTGGAGGCGAAAGTGCCCTGTGCCCAGCCGAGCAGGGCGGCCAGCATCTGGCCGGTCTGGTTCGAGTCATCATCGATCGCCTGCTTGCCGAGGATCACGAGACCGGGCTGTTCGGCGTCAACGACGCCCTTCAGCACCTTGGCGACGCCGAGCGGCTCGGTCTGCTCGTCGGTCTTGACCAGGATGGCGCGGTCGGCGCCCATGGCGAGCGCGGTGCGGAGCGTTTCCTGCGCCTGCTGCGGGCCGACCGAAACGACGATGATCTCTTCGGCCTTGCCGGCTTCCTTCAGCCGGAGCGCCTCTTCCACCGCGATCTCGTCGAACGGGTTCATCGCCATCTTGACGTTGGCGAGTTCCACCGCCGAACCATCGGCCTTGACGCGAACCTTGACGTTCGCATCCACAACCCGCTTCACGGGCACAAGGATCTTCATTGTCTGTCACCTCTCCTGAGATATCCGGGCGCGCTATAGCAGCGTGCGCCTCCGCAGAGTTGTCGAAAGCCGACATTCCTGACTGAATTCCGGCCAAACGGAATCCTGGCCGGACGAATTCTGGTCTTCTGCCGCCTAGCGGTGGCGCTCTCCGTAGTTGTGGCGACGCAACACGTCAATATGCCACGGCAGCGGCCAAACCACCCAAATCGGTTCACTTGTGACCGGAAGCGCCACCCCGGCCCCAACGCGTCTCAGGTTGCACGGGAGCGGGACCGGCTGGCGCCGGCCCAGTAGAAGCGGCTGGCTGATCGGCGGGTTGCGGCTCGCCGTCGCCACCGGCGAGCAGCGGCACGCCGCGGCTGCGCATAATGAGCACCAGCACGCCACCGGCAATGATGCCGCCAATATGGCAGGCCCAGGATATCTGGTTTTCGCCGCCGGCGGCAAACATCACCACCTGGAAGCCGATCCACAGGATCAGCGGGATGAAGGCCGGGATACGCAGCGGAATCCGGGCAAAGACCAGCACCCACACTTTCACCCGGGGGTAGAGGACCAGATAGGCGGCGACGACGCCGGCAATGGCGCCGGAGGCACCGATCAGCGGAACCTCCGAACTCCAGGCGACGAGCCCCTGGAAGAAGGCGCCGGCGATGGCGCAAAGCAGGTAGAAGATGAGGTAGCGGATGTGGCCGAGTGCGTCCTCGACATTATCGCCGAACACCCACAGGAACAGCATGTTGCCGCCGAGATGAAAGATATCGGCATGCAGGAAGGCATAGGTAAGGTAACTCAGGCTCTCGGGAATGACGACGAATTGGGGCGAGAGTTCTGCCGTGTCGTGGACAACCGAAGGAATGAAGCCGAAGCCGAGCACGGCTGCGTTGTTGAAATTTTCGCCGCCGATCGTGGTGATGAGAAACACAAGCGCGTTGACCGCGATCAGGCCGATCGTCACATATTGCAGCCGGATGTGGCGCAACCTGTTGGAGTCGTAAAGCGGGATGAACATGCCCCAAGCCCTTTCCCGCCTTCGAAAATTCAGCGGTTCTTGCCGGGCACCCATAACACGTCGGCATTTCCGTTGTCATTGACCGCACGAGCGGCGACGAACAGAAAGTCCGAGACGCGGTTTATGTATTTCAGCCCCTCGCGATTGACATGTTCGGCCGGGTCCTGCGCCAGCGCCACCATGATCCGCTCGGCCCGTCGCGCCACGGTGCGGGCAAGATGAAGTGCTGCCGCCGCCGGCGTGCCGCCATTGAGCACGAAGGATTTGAGCGGCTGCAGATCCTTGTTGAGAAGGTCGATATCCTTTTCGACGCGGTCGGTCTGCGAGGCGATGATGCGCAGCGGCTCGTAGCCCAGCGGCTTGCCGTCGTCGGGCACGGCGAGATCGGCGCCGAGGTCGAACAAATCGTTCTGGATGCGGGACAGCATGGCGTCGATGGCGGGATAACTTGCCGCTGTGTGCAGGCGGGCGATACCGATGCAGGCATTGGCTTCATCGACGGTGCCGTAGGCATCGACGCGCAGGTCGGATTTCAGCCTGCGTTCACCGGTGCCGAGGCCAGTGGTGCCGTCATCGCCGGTGCGGGTGTAGATCTTGTTGAGCTTGACCACGTCGCCTCCCGAACGGCCGTCACTTGCGGGTGAAATACACCACGAGCAGGATCAGTGCCAACGCCAGCGCCTGCAGCAGCACGCGTGCCTGCATCAGCTTGTTCGAGCTCACACCGGAGCCGCCGCGCATCATGTTGATGAGGCCGCGGACAAGCACGATCACCACGGCGACCATGACGAGGACGAGGAGGACTTTGATGACGGTTGCCATGATCTGTTCCCAGTTCTGTTGCGATCAGGCGCGTCCGGCCAGAACGCGGTAGAGCATCGATGCCGGCAGGATGCGCTTGAGCATCACGCCGATCCTGGCCGGCACTGTTACCACATAGTGCGGGCGCGGGCGCCGCGACAGAAGAGCATGGCGCAAGGCCGCATAGACCACCTCCGGCCCCTTTTTCAGCGGCGATGAACTGCCGCCGGCCCGAAGCCGCGCCAGTTGCGCGGCATAGGCGACGTGGTGGACGGAATTCTCGTGGTCGATGTTCTTCAGGAACCAGAACAGCCCGTTGCTGGCGATTTTCGAGGTCACCGGCCCCGGTTCGATCAGCGAGACATGGATGCCGCTGCCCCTGAGTTCCTGCTGCATGCACAGCATCAGGCCTTCGATCGCGTGCTTGGAGGCTGAGTAGGCGCCGCGAAAAGGCACCGGCGCGAGCCCAAGGATCGAGGAACAATGAACGAGGCGGCCATGTCCCTGGCGACGCATTACCGGTACGATGCGTCGGGTGAGGTCGTGCCAGCCGAAGAAATTGGCCTCGAACTGCTCGCGCAATGCCGCAACCGGCAGGTCTTCCACAGCGCCGGGCTGTGCATGGGCGCCGTTGTTGAACAGGGCGTCGAGGCGTCCGCCTGTCCGCTCCTGCACCGAGCCCACAAGGGCTTCGATAGAGTCCGGCTCACGGTAATCGAGGTAAAACGCCTCGATGCCGTCGGCTTCAAGTGCGGCTATGTCATCCGGCTTGCGCGCCGTTGCAAACACGCGCCAGCCATCCGCCTTCAGCGCACGGGCGCAGTAGGCGCCTATCCCGGACGAGGCGCCGGTGACGATGATGGTGCGCAACTCTTTGGCAGGCGGCATCGTGGTTTGAGCAAGGGTTGCCATTTGCCACAATCCCTTCCCATATTCGCGGCGTCGAGACAATCGAAGGGAACGCGGCTCTTGATGCGGAATATCGTCGTGCTGCGCCGCGTGCTCTATGACGCGCTTGGCCATTTCAACACCGATGACGGCTGGGCCATGGCCAGCCATCTGGCGATCACTTCGCTCATGGCGCTGTTCCCGTTCCTGATCTTCGCCACCACGCTGGCGAGCTTCCTCGGCGCGCAGGCGTTCGCCGATACTGCCGTGCACCTGGTCTTCGACACCTGGCCCGAACAGATCGCCAAGCCTATCGCGCGCGAGGTGCTCAACGTGCTGACCGTGCGGCGCACCGATCTTTTGACCTACGGCGTGCTTCTGGCGGCCTATTTCGCCTCCAACGGCATCGAGGCGCTGCGCACCTCGCTCAACCGCGCCTACCGCGTCGCCGAAACGCGCGGCATCATCTACCGCCGGGTGCAGAGCATTTTCTTCGTGCTGATCGCGACGGCCGGTTTCCTGGCGATCAGCGTGCTCCTGGTCTTTGCGCCTTTGCTGGCGCGGCTGGCGGAAGCTCATTTCGAGTGGATCAAACCCTATACGGGCACGATCACGCTGTGGCGCTACGTCATCGCCTCAACCGTCATCATTGGTGGCTTGTTTGCCGTCCACTACTGGCTGCCGGCGGGCAAGCGCCGCTTTGTCTCGCTGGTGCCTGGCATCATCTTCACTCTGGCTGCGTGGCTTGTCGGCTCGACGATGTTCGCGACCTACCTCGACCATTTCTCGTCCTATGTGACGACCTATGCCGGCCTCGCCTCGATCATGATCGCCGTGGTTTTCCTCTATATGCTGTCGGCGATCTTCATCCTCGGCGGCGAACTCAATGCGGCGATCAGCCGCTTTCTCGAAGCGCGCGCACGGGTCGGCAGCTAGGTTTTGGCTGGCCGAGCCGTGGCCAGCCCGACGCCGAGCGTCGCGATTGCCATGCCGACGATCTGCACGAGGCTGAGCTGTTCGCCGAACAGCGCCCAGGCGATGACAGCGGTGACGGCCGGCACCAGGTAGAACAGCGACGCGACCTTCGACATCTCGCCGTCGCGGATCATCACCATCAGCAGGAAGATGGCGCCGATCGACAGCACCAGGACCAGCCAGGCCATGGCGAAGATCAGTTCGCCGTTGATGATCACCGTGTGGGTCTCCAGTGCCAGCGAAGCCAGGATCATCAGCGAGCCGCCGCCGATATATTGCCACATCGTCGCCGCCACCAGGTCGCCGCCCGAGGCATAGCGCTTCTGCCAGATGGTCCCGGCGCTCATGCCCAGCACCGAGACCAGCGACGCCGCCAGGGTTTCGGGCGTAACGCCGCCGCCGAGCGCGCCGAGCTTCGGCCACAGCACGATGATCACCCCCACAAGCCCGACGGCAAGGCCGGCCCAGTGGCGCGGCAGGATGGCCTCGCCGAGGAACCGGCCGGCAAGCACGGCGGTGATCAGTGGCTGCAGGCCGACGATCAGCGCCGAAAGCCCAGCGGGCATGCCCCTGTGGATCGCCCAGAACACGGCGCCGAGATAGATGCCATGCATGAGGATGCCGGCGACCGTGGCGTGAAGCGCTTCTGCCCTTGTGGCTCGCTTTGAGCCAAGCACGAGCATCAGCCCGGCAAGCAGCAAGGCGGCGATGACAAAGCGGGCTGCCAGAAAGGTGAAGGGCTCCGCCCAGGGCATGGCGTAGCGCGCGCCGATGAAACCTGTCGCCCACAGGACGACAAACGAGGCGGGGATGAACCGCTTGAGACTGTGCATTTTCGGGGAAGCCGTTTCCGGTGGAGAGGTCCGATTCGGTGAAGAGACAAATACGGCAATTGCTCTAATGCGGTTCAATCCGGCAAGCAAAGCGAAACAATTGGTACATAAGCTCATCCTGATGTAGGAGGTGGCCGAATTCAAAGGGCGGCGTCAGGGCAATCGACTTCTGTCGATCGATCCGGCGACATGGCGTTTTGGCTTCGACAGGGAGCGCGCATGCTGTTGCATCTGGACACAAGCTGGCTGTTGATGACGGTGGCCAGTGTGGCCGTGTTCGGCTTCTTCTTCGGTTCAGCGCTCGACGCCATCATGCAGGAGGACGGTTTTGGGTCGACCGGCAACACATTGCTGTTCACGCTCGGCTTTTTCGTCGCGGTCATGGCCGCGAACGAACATGGCATCGTCCTGAGAGATCTGAAGCTCGCGGTTGCCTGGGGACTGGGCGGCGCCTTCGCGTTTATCGGCGCGTTGGCGCTGCTCAAGGCGGGGCTGGCCCGGCTTTAGTCAGAGCCCGACCAGCCGCCTGACATCGTCCGGCGACATGCCTGCCTGCCTCAGCGCGGCAAGGCCGGTATCAGCAAAACTCTTCGACAGTTTGCGCCCATCCGGTCCGAGTATGAGACGGTGGTGGAAATACTGCGGCTGGCCGAGGCCGAGCAGTTCCTGCAGCAGGCGCTGGATGCCGGTCGCGGAATAAAGGTCGCGGCCACGCACGACATGGCTGACGCCTTGCAGAGCGTCGTCGACGACGACGGCCAGGTGATAGCTGGTCGGGATGTCGCGGCGCGCCAGAATGACGTCGCCCCAGTCCTGCGGACGCGCCTCGACACGCTGCGTCGCCGAAAGCGTCTCGTTGGTGAATTCGCGCCAGGACAAATCCGTGCCGACGCGCGCCAGCGCTGCATCAATGTCGAGGCGCCAGGCGAAGGGCGCATTTTCGGCGATGCGGCGTTTGCGTTCGCTGACCGGCAGCGCCTTGTCGGCGGCGGGATAAAGCGGCACGCCGTCCGGGTCGCGCGGCCAGTCGCGGCCGCGTTTTTCACTGTCGGCGATGAAGGCCCTGATCTCGCCACGGCTCATGAAGGCAGGGTAGACGAGGTCTTCGCGGACCAGCCGGTCGAGCACGGCCTGGTAGTCGGTGAAATGCTCGGCCTGGCGCCGCACCGGCCGCTCCCATTCGAGGCCTAGCCATTCGAGGTCGCGAAAGATGCCGGCCTCGAATTCAGGCGTGCAGCGGATCGTGTCGATGTCCTCGATGCGCAGCAGCAGGCGGCCGCCGGCCGCACGCGCCAGTTGCTGGTTGAGCAGTGCCGAATAGGCATGGCCGAGATGCAGTTCGCCATTCGGGCTCGGCGCGAAGCGGAATGTCAGGAGCGTCATCTCACAAGCGGCAATCGGGTTGTGCAGCGGTTTTGCCAATTGCTACCGTGCGGTCGGTTCAGGAACAAGAAACATGCAACGCATCGCGACACTGGACGATATTGCGCGCGGGCTGGATGCGCTTTGCGCAATCGATCCGCGCCTGGAAAAGGTGCGCGGCATGGCCGGAGAGGTGCCGCTGCGGCTGTCGGAGCCCGGCTTTCGAAGCCTGGCCTCCATTATCGTTTCGCAACAAGTATCCCGTGCGAGCGCCGATGCGATTTTCGGCCGGCTGGTGAAACTGGTCGATCCGCTGACGCCGCAGGCGATCCTTGCCGCCGGCGAGGACATGTTTCGCGAGGCCGGGCTGTCGCGGCCGAAGCAGCGCGGTCTGATCGCGGTTGCGCAGGCCGTGGTTGAGGGGCTCGACCTGCATCACCTCTGTTCGCTCGACGCCGAAGAGGCGATCGCGGCTATGATCGCGGTGCCGGGCATCGGCCCGTGGACGGCGGAAGTCTATCTCCTGTTTGCCGCCGGCCACCCCGATATTTTCCCCGCGCGCGACGTCGCGCTGCAGAGCGCGGTCGGCCACGCGCTCGGTATCGAGCCGCGTCCGCCGGAGAAAACGCTGATCGCCCTGGCCGAATCATGGAGCCCGTGGCGAGGTGTCGCATCGCGGCTTTTCTGGTCCTATTATCGCGAAACCAGGGGCCGGGACGCGGCACCTCCGGCCTGAAACCGCAAAAAAGCATGAAAACCCTGCATTTTTGCCGCGTTTGGCTGATGACAATCCGCTTCACATCCCTGTCATGTCGGGCTTACAGTATCCACGCCGATCGGTTCTAGAACGAGGAGGTCAACAAGGTGACGGTTGCCGTATCTCCGGATGGGCTTCCTGCGCTGGTGCTGAATGCGGATTACCGTCCGCTCAGCTATTACCCCTTGTCGCTCTGGTCCTGGCAGGATGCCATCAAGGCGGTGTTCCTCGACCGGGTCAACATCGTCGCCGAATACGAGCATGCGGTGTCTTCGCCGACCTTTTCGATGAAGCTGCCCAGCGTCGTCAGCCTGAAGGCCTATGTGAAGCCGTCGAGGCACCCGGCATTCACCCGCTTCAACGTGTTCCTGCGCGACCGCTTCCAGTGCCAGTATTGCGGCACGCCCGAGGATCTGACCTTCGACCACGTCATCCCGCGCCATCGCGGCGGGGCGACGACGTGGGAGAATGTCGTGGCCGCCTGTTCACCCTGCAATCTGAGGAAGGGCGGCATGATGCCGGCGCACGCCAAGATGTGGCCGCTGCAGAAGCCCTACCAGCCGACCGTGCACGACCTGCACAACAATGGCCGGCTGTTCCCGCCCAACCATCTGCATGAAAGCTGGATGGATTATCTCTACTGGGATGTGGAGTTGGAGCCGTAGGGATTGGCCCGATCGGCCTTGCCAGGGCAATCGCCGATGTCAGGTGCTGCCCCTCATCCGGCTGCCGCCACCTTCTCCCCGTATAGTGACGGGGAGAAGGGAATTGGCTGCAAATTTGGCGCCCTTCTTTCAGCGTTCGGGATTGGCGAAACCATTGATGACTGCGTCTTTCTCCCCGTCACTATACGGGGAGAAATGCCCGGCAGGGCAACGAGGGGCGGTGCCAACATTTAGAGACTGGCCGCATGGCGCGACCTCGCACTTGATTAATCGCGGGCCAGCGCGCCGCGAAAGGCGACGGCGGCGAGGATGAAGCTGGCGATGGCGTTCCAGCCGGCCAGCGACAGGCCGAGGATACGAAGGGCTGCCTTGTCGCAGGATGGCGGCACGAATTTGTCGAGCGCGTCGAGCACGCCCTTGCCGCCGGTGTCGACCGGGCCGGCGCCGGCCGTGCAATCGGCCGGGCCCTGCCACCAGGCCCATTCGACGCCCGAATGATAGACGCCGAGATAGAGCCCATAGAGCATCAGCAGGCCGCCGACGGCAAGCAGGCCGCGCGTCAGCCATGCGGGCGCGCTAAGCATCGAGGTAATCACCGCCAGCAGCATCAGCGGGGCGCCGATATAATAGGGCGTGCGCTGCTCCAGGCACAGATGGCAGGGGATGTAGCCGCCTATGTGCTGGAAGGCGAGCGCGGAGCCGACCGTGGCGGCCATGGCCACGGCGAGAAACAAAGCGGTGCGCGTCCGCTGGCGTCCGGTATCGGCTGTCATCGTGGCTGTCATGTTTCGTCCGTTGAATTCGCCGTCCGCCGGCATAGTCCTGACCCACCGCCCGCCTTGGACGGTCAGAAGGCGTATTTGACGACGATATAGAGCAAAATCAGGGCGGCGGCGCCGGCGCCGACGATCAATCCCAAACGCTTCTCGATGAATTCCTTGATCTCTTCGCCATAGCGGCGCAGCAGCCAGGCAAGAAGCAGGAAACGAGCGCCACGCGCCAGGATGGCGGAGACGATGAAGACGACAAGATTGACGTGGAGGGCGCCTGCCAGAATGGTGACCACCTTGATCGGCGGCAAGTGGGCGGCACCCGATGTGACAAGCAGCACCAGCATCAGCCCGGTGCCGGCCGACTGCCACCTCTCGAACGCGTCAAGGCCGCCAAAGTGCTCCAGCATCGGCCGTGCTATCGTGTCGTAGGCATAGTAACCGATCAGCCAGCCGGCAATGCCGCCCAGCACCGACGCGACAGTGGCGGTCAGCGCATAGCGATAGGCGCGTTCGGGCCGCGCCAACGCCATGGGCAGGTACAAGACGTCGGCAGGTATGAAAAACACCGAGCTTTCGACGAAGGCGATGAAGGCCAGCCACCATTCGGCGGATTTGCGGGCCGCCAGCGACAAGGTCCAGTCGTAAAGTCCGCGAAGCATCGGCTCTCCTGGATGCAAGTTGCCCAGACGCAACGCGCTTTGATACGCGTCTGTCTAGAAAGGTTTTCCGCGCCGCACAATGGCAGGAGCTTCACGAAACAGAAAGGCGGGCTTTTGCCGCAAGCAGGGCACGGCGGCGCATTTGGCCAGTTGACGAACAGGCCTCCAACCGTATAGTCCGCGCCCATCCAGGCCTTTGGGCCTGAGCCCCTATGGCGGAATTGGTAGACGCGCTCGACTCAAAATCGAGTTCCGCAAGGAGTGCTGGTTCGATTCCGGCTAGGGGCACCATTTTTGATCTCACGCCAGTTCGCTTCGCTCATGGGCTCCGATGGGGCGGCCTGACCGGCCGACGGGCGGTCGCCCTTGCGAACCCTCCGGGTTCGAACAGTGCCTCGAACACAGAGCCAACCGCGGCTGCTGAGGATGACAGCGATAGCGCCAATCAGCGGCGGCCGGTAGCCCCGCACTACGTGCTCTCAGGCCGCCGCACGGTGTTCTTCACGGGCAGCTTCCCACACTTCGCGGGCCGCGTCGGCGTTCATGACCGCGATCCCCAATCCCACCGCCAAATCGGGCCACGCGGAATGCCAGAGCAAGGCCGTGACCAACCCTGCGGCAATAATGGCGATGTTGGCCAAGGCGTCGTTGCGGGCCGACAGGAAGGCCGCCTTTGTGAGGCTGCCGCCACGATGCCGGTGCGCGGCCAGCATGTAGGCGCAGGACAGGTTGACGGCGAGAGCGCCAAGTCCCGCCAAGGTCAAGGCGATGGGCTGCGGCGGCACCGGCACGTTGAACTTCTCCCAAGCCGTCCAGAGCGTTGCCAGACCCGGCATGAGAAGGATGAGCGCCAATGCCATCCCCACCCGCGCACGGGAGCGCACAGACCACCCAAGTGCGAGCAGGATAAGGAGGTTCACGGAAGCATCTTCAAGAAAGTCGATGCTGTCGGCGAACAGGGACACTGATCCAATGGCGAGCGCCACAGCGAACTCGATCCCGAAATAGGCAAGATTGAGAAGCGCGACGATGAGGACGATGCGGCGAAGGTTCATCTTCTGGCAGTATCCGAAACCAGTGTGTGGAGCTACAGCTTCGCGGTTTCCAAGGAAAGCCCCTGCTCGTTCCGGGTCCCGGCCGATGGGCGGTTGCCCTTGCGACCTTTTGCGTTCGAGCCGCGCCTCGAACACGGACTTAGCGCATATTCCCCGTATGCCCTTGCGAATACCGCCCCGGCTGTGGCCACACCGTCAGGCCGTGCGGCTCTGAGCCAACCCGAAACTTGGTCACCGCGCCTGATGTCGTGTCGATCATGTAGGCGGCACTGTCGAAGCGGCCGGACAGCCATAGTTGTTTGCCGTCGGCGCTGACGTTGCCCATGTCGGGGCTGCCGCCGCCGGGGATCGGCCATTGCGTGACGACCGCGCGGGTAGCGAAGTCGATCACCGTCACGCTGCCCGGTCCCTTTGCCTGGCCCTGCTCCATCTTGTGCGAGCCCCGGTTCGAGACATAGAGCCGCTTGCCGTCGCGGCTGACGACGAAGCCATGGGCGCCGATGCCGGTCGGGATGAAGCCGATTTCCTTGAAACTGTCGCCATCGACGAGGAACACGCCGTCATTCATCATGTCGGCGACGTAAAAAACCTTGCCGTCGGGCGAGAGGCGGATGTCCTGCGGCATGCCCATTTTCGAGAAGTCGAGATGGCCAAGCACCTTCTGGTTCTTCAGGTCGATCTTTGCCAATCCGCCATTGCCGTATTCGCAGGTGAAGATCGCGTAGGCCCCGTCGACCGAGAATTCGGCGTGGTTGATGCCGGGGCAAGTGGGCGTCGGCAGGCTCGACATTAGCGCCATGGTGTGAGGATCGCGGAAATCGAGCCGCTCCAGGGCTTCGTCGACGACGATGGCCGCGCCCGGCATGAAATACAAATTGTAGGGATCGTCCACGGCGATCTGCGGGCCGGGCTTGCCGGTCATCGGGTCGATCGGCGTCAGGCTGCCGTTCTTGCCGGTGCCATTGTTGGCGACCCAGAGCGTCTTCAGGTCCCAGGACGGCACGACGTGCTGCGGTTTGCTGCCGACCGGGAACCTGTCGACTTCCTTGAGTGTCATGGTGTCGATCACCGTGACGCTGTTGGAGGAGCGGTTCGGCACATAGACGCGCGGCAGTGCACCCAGCGTGGCCGGGCTGAGATGGCTGGCGGCGGTGTGGCTGTAGATGTTGATGGACGGCGCGGGCTCGCTGCAATCCTCGGGACAGCTATCGGCCCAGGCGCGGACAGGCAGCAGCGCAAGCAGCAAAAAGGCCGCACGGGGACCGGCGTGACGCAAAAAGGTTCTGATCATCAGGATGGCTTGTCGTGAAGGCCGGCCGAAATTGCCGCCGGAGCCATAGCTGGTGTCTTGCCGTTGATCCAGTGGCTACCGCCGTCCCAGCAAACTCTTCACGCGATTGCGCAGCAGGCGGGCCATGTTGCGGGTTTCGCGGTAGAGATGCAGCTGCGAGGCGGCCTGGCGGGCGAGGCGGTCGGCATCCGGCGTCAGCCCGATCACCAGCGAGCCCATCGGCTTGCGCTCGCTCCACAGCCGGCTCATCACCGGGTGGTCGGGCACGGCGCAGGAATCGGTCATCATGATGTTGGGGTCGTCGAGATGCTGCCTGGTCACCTCGATCATCAGCAGCGTGCCCGGCGAATAGGTCGCCAGCGTCTCGTCATAGGCGGTCTTCCAGGTGTAGGCGACGCCGGCCTCGACGAAGACGACCAGGCAGGCGATCGTGCGGCCGTCCAGCGTCAGCGAATGGATGCGGCACATGTCGTGCTCGGCCAGCCGGTGCACGGCTTCGCGGGCAAAGGCGGCGCGGTAGCGGTCGATGGCCATGGCGGTGCGCTCGCGGCCCTTCCAGCCGGCCGCCTCTAGCGTCAGGAAACTTTCGATGGCGTGGCGGATTTCGTCCGGTCCCCGCGCCACGACATGTTCCAGCCTGCCGAGATCCCCTAGGCGCCGCTTCAGGCGGCGGAATTCGCGGTAGTGGTGCGCGCGCAGCGATGCCTTCAGATAGGCCTCGCCGTCGAGCGTGCTTTCGAGCACCGGCCGGTCCGCCTTGCCGGTGGTGACCATTGTCAGGCCGCGCGTCTCGGCAACGGTGGCCAGCACGCTGGCCAATGGGCCGTCGAGGCGCATGTCGGGCAGCACGAAGACCTTCGGCAGCTTGAGATGCGGCCGCGACAGCATGCCGAAGAAATCCTCGACGACGCCGATCGGGTCGTCGTGGTCGACCAGCGGTGTGCCGATCGGGCCGAACGGGCTCGACCAGGTGCGCATCACCGGAACGCCGAGCGGCACGGCCGGCCTTTCGACCGAGAACGGCACCAGCAGGCGCAGCCGGTTGCGGTATTCGTCGCCGTCGCGGATCACCGCCAGCTTGACCTCGCGATCTTCCAGCCGGGGCATGGCCGGCGCCAGAAAGCGCGGGTTGAAGAAGACGTTGGGCTCGATCGTGCGGGTGCACAGATAGTCGAGTTCCTCGACCAGTTCGAAGCCGGCCGAAGCCGGATAGATCGCCAGCTTGCGCAGCGGCCGGTTGTTGGCGAGGATCTCGAGATGCGCCGGATCGGCGTCGCGCGCCAGGCCGGCAAGGCCCGACACCATGGCGCCGGCCGGACCGCCGCTGGTTTCCTCGATCAGCGGGATGGCGGCCATCAGGCGGCTCCCTCGGCAGCGGGCACGAAGATCAGCATGACGATGCCGAGCTTGCGCCAGACGGTGAAGGACAGGGCGCTGGCCTCGAAGACCATGGCGAGGCTGGTGGCGATCGCCGCCCCCCACAGGCCAAAGAGCGGGATCAGCACCACGTTGAGGCCGATGTTGAAGGCCAGCGTCATGGCATAGACGGCGGCGCAGATGTTCTGGTTGCCGCTCATCGTCAACAGGCTTTCGCAAGGGCCGACGGCGGCGCGCGCCACGACGCCGAACACCAGCAGGAACAGCAGCGGATAGCCGTCGGTGAATTCGGGCCCGAACAGCACCAGCATCGGTTCGCCGAGCGCCAGCACCAGCAGCGCCATCAGCAGCGACGGCCAGAACGTCCACGACACGGTCTCGCGGGCGAAGGCGGCGAGCTTTTCCGGTTCGCCATGGGTGAACTGCGCATAACGCTGGGCGACGCCGGCCTTGACGGAGAAATAAACGAAATGCACCAGCGCCAGCGTTTTGACGGTGGCGAAATAGACGGCGACGTCATTGGGCTGGAGATAGGCGCCGACCATCAGCACGTCGGCGTTGGTGAGCAGGAAGAAGAAGCTCTCGACCAGGAAGATCGGCAGCGAGACGATGAACCACTCGGCGAAATGCACCTTCATCGGCCCGGCCGGGATATTCCTGCCCATGCGTGTGGTCACGCCGATGAGCTGGCCGAGCGTGGTGGCGTAGGTGGCGGCGATCGAGGCGAAGATCGCGGTCCTGGCGTCGGGCGCATAGCCCATTGCCAGCATCAGCGCCATCAGCGCCAGGATCAGCACCGGCCGCACCAGATAGGTCGGCGACAACGCAAACAACGCCCAGGAATTGGCGCGTGACTGGCCTTGCAGCAGATCGCCCATGGCGATCATCGGCAGGCAGAACAGGCCGAGGATGAAGGGCATCACATAGTAGCTCTCGATCCAGTTCGCGCAAAGCCAGACGCCCAGTGCGCCAAGTCCGGCGATCGCGGTCGAGGCAATCAGCACGAACAGGCGGCTGGCGACCACGATGCCGCGCAGCTCGGCCATCATGTTGCGTTCGCGGTATTCGGGGATGAAGCGGATGACCGAGGTGTGGAAGCCGAGGCAGGCGAGGTTGCCGACGATGACCATCGTCACCCAGACGAGGACGAAGATGCCGTATTCGAACGAGCCCATCCAGCGCGCCATCAGCACCTGGCTGATGAAGGCGATGACGGCGCTGACGATGCGGATGGCAAAGGCGATCAGCGACATGCGCCCGGCTTCGCCGCGCTCGTCGGCGGTGAACAGCACCGCATCGATGCGGCCAAGCAGAGGCCCCATGCGCAGCGCCAAGCGCTGCGGCAAGAACCGCCCGGCCGTCGTCGCCGCGGAAAAGCGCACCCCGATGTCTCTCCGTTTTCCGCCTGTTTCCAAGCTTTCGATGTATCCGAAACACCTTAAGAAAGGGTGGGCAGGTGCGGGTGCGCCGAGGGGCCAAGGACGGCCGCGTGTGCAAGGTGCGTCATCGTATGCCGGGGCATAATAAAAGGCGAGCGAACGCCGGGGAAGACTGGGGAGCCGGTCGGCGTTTCGCTCGCCCCTCCCCCGCCAAGGGGGATGGCCAGGCACCGGATGTCCGGTGCCCGAGGTGTCACATGTGAGGCGTTACATCCCCTTCATGGCGTCGCACGACACGTTCGGGTTCATGTCGGCAAAGGCGCCCGTCGGGTTCTGTTTCCATGCCCAGACGTGCAGTTCGTAGAACGGGCCGAGGCCGTAGCGATTGGGGGCGCTGTTGAAGTTGAACAGCTGGCCTTCGAGCGAGGCCGGGCCCTTCGAGGTGATGTATTCGACCGCTATCAGCTTCAGGCTGCCGTCGGCCGTCGGCTCGTACATCACCGCTTCGGGCTTGGCGACATCGACGGCATCGTCCTTGAGATAGGCGCCGTTGACATAGTGGATGCCCATGGCGCCGCCGGTGATGCCGCTGGCGCAAGGGATGGGGGCATAGCCTTCGGCAGTGGCGGCTGCCACATTTTCGAAGCGGCTGTTGGCGGCGCGCACCTTTTCGGCCAGCGGATTGGCGTCGTGCGCCTGGGCGGCCGCACCCGCCGCGATCGAGATGGCGGCGAAAGCCGCGAAGCGTGTCGTCCAAAGAGTTATGGTCATGGTCTTCCGTCCGTTTGTTGACGCTTAAGGCGACGGCGGCCGATCAGGCTGCCCGAAACGCTGCGGCGTTGGTTTAGGATTTGGTTTGTCCGTCCCGGTTCATGCGATGCGGCTTCCGTTGCCGGGCTTTGGCCGCAGCCCTTAAAAACCGTGCAAAATCAACGATCCCAAAAATAGTATTGCCAATACTCATGCGGGATCTCTCGCTCCGAGAGCCCGATGTCGCGCCTCAGATAGTCGCCTTCCGGCGGCAGGCGCCGCCTTTCAGACAGATACGCAGGCAGCTTCGACGCGAACCGCCATAGACGGCCGAGCACGGAGGTTGGCCGGCCGGTCTTTCCCAGGACAGGCCCGATTCCACCGAGCGGCAGGCCATCAGGCAGTTCGCCATGGCCGCGAAGGACAGTTTGATGCTCATCATCGTGGCGACCGAACGCAGGATCAGAGGTAAAAGTAAGGGTCAAGAACCCGCACCTCCGTGATCTTGTCGACCGGCAGCGAGTTTTTCTGAGCGGTGCTGCGGATCGCTTCGGGCGTCGGCGCGTCGTAGATGCAGAAGCTGTGCTTCTTGTCGGGCGTGACGAAGGACTGGATCCAGGTGACGCCCTTTTCGGCATTGCGCATGACGACGCCGCCCACCGCGCTGGCGCCGATGTCGGTCATCGGAATGTTGAGGCCGTCCGGAAATGTGCGTTCAATCAGGTAGCGAGGCATGGAAGGTTTCCTTTTCCATTGGTTCACGCTCGATCGGAGCGCTGCTGGACGTTGACCACGCCGGCCCGGCCCGCGCATCGGAACGATTCCCCATATTTGGCGGGACGATTCCCTATATTGGCGTCGTTCTTTGTGGAAAGAGGCACGGCAATGTGTGCAAAGTCACATTGCGGCGCTTTCTTCACGGGCTAATCGTGAGCGGCCCGCCATGGTGGGAAAACTCCGATCCTGTGAGACGATGACAATGATGCTTCTGGAACGGCAGATGCAGCTGCAGCAGCTGGAGACACTGCTTGGCGATGCAATACGCGGCCATGGCCGCATCGCCGTGCTGGCCGGGGAGGCCGGCGCCGGCAAGACGGCGCTTGTTGAGGCATTCGCGGCCCGTGTCGGGCAAAGCGCGGCAATGTTGCGCAGCGCTTGCGAGGACCTGTCGATCCCAGATCCGCTGGGGCCGCTCTACGATCTGGCCCGTGAGGCGCAATGGGCGCTGCCGCGCGCAATCGACGCCCGGCATGGGCAGAGACTGCCGCTGTTTTCCGATGCGCTCGACGCCTTTGCGGCCAAGGGACCGAGCCTGCTGGTGATCGAAGACCTGCACTGGGCCGACGATGCGACGCTCGATTTCGTGCGCTTCCTCGGCCGGCGTATCACCAACACCCACATCCTGCTGTTGCTCACGGCGCGCACCGACCGCAGCGAAGGACAGATGCGCGTGCGCCGCGCCCTTGGCGAAATCCCGACCGGCAGCGTGGCGCGCATGGACGTGCCGCTGCTCAGCGAGGCGGCCGTGCTGTCGCTCGCCGATGCGGCCGGACGCGACGGCGACGCCATCTACCGGGCGACCGCCGGCAATGCCTTCTTCGTCACCGAATTGCTGTCGGCGGAAAACGAAACGGCGCTGCCGGCAAGCGTGCGCGACGCCGTGTTGGCGCGGGCTGAACGGCTGTCGCCAGGCGCCCGCGCAATGCTCGACGCGGTGTCGGTGTTTCCGCGCCGCGCCGACGTCTGGGCTCTGCAGGGCCTGTGCGGCGTCGCCAGCGCCGGCCAGCTGGCCGAGTGTGTCGCCAACGGCCTGCTCGACGATCTGGGCGACGGCTACGCCTTCCGGCACGACATCGCGCGGCGCGCCATCGAGATGATGCTGACGACGTCGCACAGGCGGCAATTCAACCAGCGTGCGCTGGCGGCACTGCTCGAAAATGGCGACGTCTCCACAGGCCGCCTGGTGCATCATGCGGTCGAGGCGCATAATCTGGCGGCGGTGCGCGAACTTGCGCCAATCGCCGCGCGCGAGGCGTCGCGCGTCGGCGCCCATCGCGATGCCGCCGGCTATTACGAGATCGCCCTGCAGCAGGCCGACAGCCTGCCGGTGATCGAGCGCGCCGCGCTCTACGAAAGTCATGCCTTCGAGTGCCATCTCATCGGCAAGATCGATGATGCGCTTGCAGCGCAGGGACAGGCGCGCCGGTTGCATCAGGCAGACGGCAACAGGCTGAAGGAGGGCGACAGCCTGAGATGGCTCTCCCGGCTGAGCGAAATGGGCGATGACCGCGAGGCGGCGGCCGCCTTCGGCGCCGAGGCTGTGGCTATGTTGGAAGCGGCTCCCGCCGGTCCCGAACTCGCCATGGCCTATTCGAACCTTTCGCATCTGGCGATGCTTTCGGAGAGGGTGGAGGACACGCTGTTCTATGGCGAGAAGGCAGCGGCGCTGGCTGCGCGCATGAACCGTCCCGACATCGCCTCGCATGCTCTCAACAATGTCGGCTGCGTCGAGCAGTGGCTCAATCCGGATGCCGGACGCCTGCGCCTCGACCAAAGCCTTGAGATTGCGCTCCAAGGCAATTTCCAGGAACATGCCGCGCGCGCCTTCACCAACCGCGCCTGTTTCGAGATCACCCAGATGAGCTACGACGTGGCGCGTCCGGTGCTGGAGAGCGGCATCCACTATTGCACCGAAAACGACCTCGGCACCTGGCGCGACTATCTCAGGGGCATGCTGGCCGATGTGCAACTGCGTCAGGGCCAATGGGATGAGGCCGCCGCGACGGCAAGCGATGTCATCGACAATGAGCGGACAACCACCGTGGGCCGGTTTCCGGCGCTGCTGGCACTGGCGAAACTGCGCCTGAGGCGCGGCGATCCCTCGGCCGAGCCGCTGTTCGCCGAAATGGCGCGCCTGGTCGGAAGCGGCGGCGACCTGCAGATGCTGAGCTCCTATGCGGCCTTGATAGCGGAGCAGGCATGGCTGGGCCTGGCCGACAGGCAAGAGGCGCTGGCGCTGATCACCCGCGCCGAAACGCCGGTGCGCTCGCGTGCCCATGTCGGGGAGCTGGCGCTGTGGCGAACATTGCTCTCTCCCGATATGCCGGCCGGCGACACCGCCGACATGGCGACACCATACCGGCTGCTTCTAACCGGCGACTGGCGTTCGGCTTCTGCACTCTGGGCCGAATTGAATGCGCCATACGAGCGCGGACTGGCGCTCATCCTCGGCGACGACGAGGGGCAGCGGCTGGCATTGGATATTTTCGACGGCCTGGGGGCAAGGCCGGCAGCCCAGCGCCTGCGCGATATCATGCGCAAGAACGGCGTTGGCGGCATCGCCCGCGGCCCGCGCCGCTCGACGCGCGCCAACCTCGCCGGCCTCACCTTGCGCCAGATGCAGGTGCTGCAGCTGATCGAACGCGGCCTCTCCAACAAGCGGATCGCCGAGCAATTGACGATTTCGCCAAAGACGGTCGATCACCATGTCTCGGCGGTGCTGGGCAAGCTGGATGCGGTGTCGCGCGGCGAGGCGACGGCGGCGGCGCGCGATTCGGGGTTGTTGTGAGAAGCTTGTTTTAAAATTTCGACTGAGAGGTCGCGATCCTTCGCGCCCCCCTCTGTCCTGCCGGACATCTCCCCCTCAAGGGGGGAGATTGGCTGTCACTGTGGCTTTCGCCAATTGTCGAAATTGAAAGAAAGTTACGGCGCCGAAGCTGCTGATCTCCCCCCTTGAGGGGGAGATGGCCGGCAGGCCAGAGGGGGGTGCTGTCCCGCCGACCTAATGATCAAGCAAACGCGCCATGGCAGTGCTTGTATTTCTTGCCTGAGCCGCAGGGGCAGGCTTCGTTGCGGCCGATCTTGCCCCAGGTCGCCTGGTTGTTCGGATCACGGTCTTCAGGAGCGACAATGGCGTTGCTCTCCTGGCGGACCAGAAGTGCGGTCTCGCCACCCTCGAAATCGTCCTCGCCCGTGGTGCCGTCAATGTGGCTGCCGAACATTTCAGGCGCTTCGGGCGGCGGCGCTTCGGCGGCCTGGCGGACCAGTTCGACGCGCATCAATTGCGCGGTGACGGCCTGGCGCAGATTGCCGAGCAGCGCCTGGAACAGCTCGAACGCCTCGCTCTTGTATTCCTGCAGCGGATCGCGCTGGGCGTAGCCGCGGAAGCCGACGACCGAACGCAGATGGTCGAGGTTGACGATGTGCTCGCGCCACAGATGATCGAGCGTCTGCAGCACCACCGAGCGTTCGACATAGCTCATCACGTCGGGGCCGAAGCGCTCGGCGCGCTCCTTGGCGGCGGCGTCGGCGGCCTTGGTCAGGCGCTCGCGGATGTCGTCCTCGGCAATGCCTTCTTCCTTGACCCAGTCCTCGACCGGCAGGTCGAGATTGAGGAATTCGGCGACCTCGGCCTTGAGGCCGGCGACGTTCCACTGCTCGGCATAGGCGTTTTCGGGGATGTTCTTGGTGACGATCTCCTCGATGACGCCTTCGCGCATCTCGGCGATCGTCTCGGACAGGCCTTCGCCGTCCATCAATTCGATGCGCTGCTCGAACACCACCTTGCGCTGGTCGTTCGAGACGTCGTCGTATTTCAACAGGTTCTTGCGGATGTCGAAGTTGCGCGCTTCGACCTTCTTCTGCGCCTTTTCCAGCGCCTTGTTGATCCACGGATGGATGATGGCCTCGTCTTCCTTGAGGCCAAGCTTCTGCAGCATGCCGTCCATGCGCTCGGAGCCGAAGATGCGCATCAGATCGTCCTGCAGCGACAGGAAGAATTTCGAACGGCCGGGGTCGCCCTGGCGGCCGGAGCGGCCGCGGAGTTGGTTGTCGATGCGGCGCGATTCATGGCGCTCGGTGGCGAGCACGTAGAGGCCGCCGGCGGCTAGCGCCTTTTCCTTCAGGCGCTCGACATCGGCAATGATTTCCTTTTCGCGCGCCTCGCGCTCGGGACCAGCAGGCATGTCGCCCAGTTCGTCCTCGATGCGCATCTCGGCGTTGCCGCCGAGCTTGATGTCGGTGCCGCGTCCCGCCATGTTGGTGGCGATGGTGATGGCGCCGGGCTTGCCGGCCTGGGCGACGATGGCAGCTTCGCGCTCGTGATGGCGGGCGTTCAGCACTTCGAAATCCTTGAACCCTTCCTTGCGCAGGCGCTCGGCCAGTTGCTCGGATTTTTCAATGGAGGTGGTGCCGACCAGCGTCGGCTGGCCCTTGGCGCGCGCTTCCTTGATCTCCTTGACGATCGCCTTGTACTTCTCCTCGACCGTCCGGTAGACCTCGTCGTCCTCGTCCTTGCGGATGACCGGCAGATTGGTCGGGATCTCGGTGACTTCGAGGCCGTAAATGTTGCCGAACTCCTCGGCCTCGGTCAGCGCCGTGCCGGTCATGCCGGACAGCTTCTTATAGAGGCGGAAATAGTTCTGGAAGGTGACGGAGGCCAGCGTCTGGTTTTCCGGCTGGATCGCCACATGCTCCTTGGCTTCGAGCGCCTGGTGCAGGCCTTCCGAATAGCGGCGTCCCGGCATCATGCGGCCGGTGAATTCGTCGATGATGACGATCTCGTCGTTGCGGACGATGTAGTCCTTGTCCTTCTGGAACAGCCGGTGCGCCTTCAGCGCGTTGTTGACGTGGTGGACGATGGCGACGTTCTCGACGTCATAGAGCGACTCGCCCTTGAGCAGGCCGGCCGCGCGCAGCAGGTTTTCCAGCTTCTCGGTGCCTTCCTCGGTGAAGATCGAGGTCTTCTGCTTCTCGTCGATCTCGTAGTCGGCTGGGCCGAGCTGCAGCATGAAGGCATCGATGGTGTTGTACATTTCCGAACGGTCCTCGAGCGGACCGGAAATGATCAGCGGCGTGCGCGCCTCGTCGACCAGGATGGAATCGACTTCGTCGACGATCGCGTAATTGTGGCCGCGCTGCACCATCTGCGCGCGCTCATACTTCATGTTGTCGCGCAGATAGTCGAAGCCGAGCTCGTTGTTGGTGGCATAGGTAACATCGGACGCGTAGGCGACGCGGCGTTCCTCGTCGGACAGGCCATGGACGATGACGCCGACCGAAAGGCCGAGGAATTTGTAGACGCGGCCCATCCATTCGGAGTCGCGGGTGGCAAGGTAGTCGTTGACGGTGACGACATGGACGCCCTTGCCGGCAAGCGCGTTGAGATAAACGGGCAGGGTGGCGACCAGGGTCTTGCCCTCGCCGGTACGCATTTCGGCGATGCCGCCATTGTGCAGCACCATGCCGCCGATCAGCTGCACGTCGAACGGGCGCATGCCGAGCACGCGGCGGGATGCCTCGCGGACGGTGGCGAAAGCCGGCACCAGCAGGTCATCGAGCGTAGCGCCGTTGGCGATATCCTGGCGGAATTTTTCCGTGCGGGCCTGAAGTTCGGCGTCGGACAGCGCCCGCATCTCGTTTTCCATGGCGTTGATCGCCTCGACACGCGGCCGGGTCGATTTTACGCGGCGATCGTTGGAGGAACCGAAAACCTTACGGGCGAGACCGCCGAGACTGACCATCCGATGGTCCTTTCGATAGAATTCTCAATTTTGAGATGAGCGCCGGCCGGCCCCATCAATTCCGCGTGAAACGCGGACAAACACAAAAAGCGCCCGGAAAACGGTTCTGGACGCAAAGTCGTTGGACAGATAAGAGGGGGCTCAACTGATGTCAACGCCGCGTTAGCCCTATGGGCAGCGCCAAATTCCGCCACAATCCGGCTGATCTGCAAGCCCTACCAATCCCCCCTTGGAGTTAATCTTGATGTCCTTACTGTTTCGCCGTGCGTCGCTCGCCAGCCTTGGCTTGGCTTTCGGCCTGTCGGCCCTGTCGCTGTCTCCGCTGATGGCCCAGGAAGCCGCTCCCGCCCCGGCCAATGCCGCAGCAGCGCCGGCGGCAGCCCCCGTCGATCCGAACGCCGTCATCGCTACCGTCAATGGCCAGAAGCTGACCGAGGCGGACCTTGGGCTTGCCGAGGGCGAGCTGTCGCAGCAGTTCTCGCAGTTGCCACCCGAGCAGCGCCGCGCCGCCGCCCTTTCGGCGGCCATCGAAATCCGCGTCATGGCCGCCCAGGCGGTCGCTACCGGGCTCGACAAGGATCCCGAATTCCAGCGCCGCATGGCGTTCCTGCAGCAGCGCGCGCTGCATGGCGAGATGGTCGAGAAGGGCGTCGTCGACAAGGTTACCGATGCCGAGGTGCGCGCCCGCTACGACCAGGAAATCGCCAGCACGCCGCCGGTCAATGAGATTCATGCCCGCCACATCCTCGTGAAGACGAAGGAAGAGGCCGAGGCGATTATCAAGCAGCTCGATGGCGGTGCCGACTTCCAGAAGCTCGCCAACGAGCATACCAGCGATCCCTCGGGCAAGACCAATGGCGGCGATCTCGGCTGGTTCGGCCCGGGGCAGATGGTGCCGGAATTCGACAAGGCGGCAGTTGCGCTCGAAATCGGCAAATACACCAAGGAGCCGGTGCAAACGCAATTCGGCTGGCATGTCATCAAGCTCGAGGACAAGCGCACCAAACAGCCGCCGGCCTTTGACGACGTCAAGGACCAGGCCAAGCAGGCGGTGATCCGCGACAAGTATTTCGCACTGGTCAAGCAGCTGCGCGGCGCCGCCAAGGTCGAAATCCCCGACGCCAATCTGAAGAAGGCCGTCGACACGATGGAAGCCGGCAAGTAAGGCCGGCACCGAAAAAACATGCAAAGGGCGCCGTTCGGCGCCCTTTTCAATTGCGGGAGATGCCTGACATCACATAGCGGACAGTGGCAAGGATTGTCGCCTCATCTTCGTCCAGCCGGTTGGTCAAAAGGTGTTTCCAGGCATAGGAAGCGATGAGGTCGGCGACCAGCGCTGCGTCGATATCGGCCGCAACCTCGCCGCGCGCTTTGGCGCGCTCGATGATCCGAGCGGTGTGGGACACGCGCCCATCGGCATAGCCAGTCAGGGCCGCGGCCGCCGCTTCGTCCGACTGGGCCTCGGCGATCAGCGAGCGGAATACGCTGCCCGAGGATGTGTCGCGCCAATGCGCGAAGAGGTTCCTCAGGAAACCGACGAGGTCGTCTTCGAGACTGCCGGTATCGGGGACGTCGACACGCTTTTGCCGCTTGTAGACCTCTAACAGCAGGGCCGCCTTGCTCGGCCACCAGCGATAGATCGTGGGTTTGCCGGCGCGCGCCCGCCGCGCCACGGCCTCTATGGAGAAGCCGGCATAGCCGGCCTCGACCAGCACCGCCTCCGCGGCCTCGAGAATGGCCTCGGCGCTGTCTGGGTTGCGCCGCGCCCCGATCGATCTGCGCGCCGGATCCTCGCCCATGTCTGTCCTTGCCAACAATCTCGCCGGCAATATAGGTGAGCTGGCAGGCAAACGAAACGGCCCGTTTCCAGCGCTTGTAGAAGCAGGTCTCACATTCGCCCTTCGCGGGGATTTTCAGTTCATCGCTTGCGAGGTTTCCGAGGCGATCCGCCACTGGCCGTCGCTCTTCACCAGCCCAAGCGTGACGCGTGCCTTGCCGGTCATGCGCGCCGCCGATTTGTCTTTCGACACATAGTCGTAGCTCATCGCGAACACGGCTTCGGCGCGGTTCTCGCCCTGCGGCGTCACCTCGAGGCTGCCGGGCTCGAGACTGAACGACCAGGATGCAAATTGCGCGAACCAGTCCGTCTTGAGCTTGACGACGGCGTCGCTGTCATAGCGCGTGCGGAAGATGGTGGCGGAAGGCGCATAGAGCCGCTTGACGGTCTCGCCGATCGCCGCGGCATCGGGCGCAAGATAGTCGTCACGCAGGAATTTCTCGATTGCGGTCTTGTCGTCGCCTACAGACCGTTCGAGTGCCGCAACCTTTGTTTCGGGCGCCGGGGGGACGGCGGGCTTCGGCTGTGCAACCGTTTCGCCGCCGGGCACAAACTCAAACCGTTCGAGCAGCGAACCCTGTTCCCATGGGCGCTGTCCCTCGCGGGTTTCGGAGACCACGTCGCGGCGCACCGCGATCATCATGTCGTTGATGCTCTGGCCGGGCTCGGCCATGTGTCGCAGCAGGGCGGCGGCGAACGGCGAATTGCGCCCGGTGCCGTCCATGGCGACAGCGCCTGGCGCCGTCGAGAAGGCGATGAAGGAGCCACGCGTCGAATCGAACTGGGCCAGACCGGCAAGCGCCGTTGCCGAGCGCGTGGTGGCGGTGCGGCTCAGGCTGCGGGCAAAGGGATTGTTGCGGCAGGCATCGAGGAACACCAGGCTGACCTTGGTCTGCTGCTCCATGATGTCGAGGACTTCGTCGATCGGCACGGCTTCGAGCTGCAGCTTGACCGGCATGTCGAGCCGGGCGTCGACCGGGACGATGTAGTTGCGCCCTTCGACCTGCAGGCCGTGGCCGGCATAATAGAACAGCCCGACCCCGGCGCCTTCCAGCGCATCGGAAAATTCGCCGATCCTGCGCTCGAGTTCGCGCTTGCCGAGATCGTTGCCCTCGATGACGTCGAAGCCGATCGAGCGCAGCTTGCCGGCAATATCGAGGGCATCGTTGACCGGATTGGTGAGCGTGCCGGCTTCGGCATAGGTGCCATTGCCGATGACCAGCGCCACGCGCCGTTCCGGCTGCGCATCGGCGCTCAGGAGCAAAAGCCCCATAAACGCCACCGCCAAGATCACCAGCCTGCCCATGGCCGATATCATAACGCCAGAGGCCCCGGTGACGCCAACGGATTTGAAATGCAAGCTTAATCCCTGGTGGCTTGCCGACAGCGGCGGCCAAGAAAACGCCCTTGCGCCGGGCCGTGCTATCGGGCAAACCGGCCTTCGCCTAGCGTTTTTCCGTCGCCCGAGGTCCCCAATGTCCGCAACGATTTCGCCGCTCGCGCCGAAGAAATATCCCAAAATGCCTGCCATTGAGGGCGTGCGCATCGCCACCGCAGAGGCCGGGATCAAGTACAAGAACCGTGCCGACCTCTTGGCCATGGTCTTCGATGCCGGCACAGCGGTTGCCGGCGTGTTCACGAAGTCGAAATGCCCCTCGGCGCCGGTCGACTTCTGCCGCGAGAACCTTGGCGCCGGCAAGGCGCGGGTGCTTGTGGTCAATTCCGGCAACGCCAACGCCTTCACCGGCAAGAAGGGCCGCGCCTCCACCCAACTGACCGGCGAGGCCGCGGCCAAGGCCGCAGGCTGCACGCCAGGCGAAGTGTTCCTCGCTTCTACCGGGGTAATCGGCGAGCCGCTCGACACCACCAAATTCAGCCATTTGCTGGCCGGACTGGTCAAGGACGGCAAGCCGGATCTGTGGATCGAGGCGGCAAAGGCCATCATGACCACCGACACCTATCCGAAAGTGGCGACAGCGACGGTCAAGCTCGGCGACACCGACGTCATCATCAATGGCATCTCCAAGGGCGCCGGCATGATCGCGCCCGATATGGCGACTATGCTGTCCTTCATCGCCACCGATGCGCCGATCGCCGCCCCCGTGCTGCAGGACTTGTTGTCGCGCGGCACGGCCAAGACCTTCAACGCCGTCACCGTCGACAGCGACACCTCGACCAGCGACACGCTGCTGTTGTTCGCCACCGGAGCCGCTGCCAAGCGCGGCGCGCCCGCCATCAGCGATCCCAAGGATGCGCGTCTCGGCGCGTTCCGCCGGGCGCTGGGCAAGGTGCTCAAATCGCTGGCGCTGCAAGTGGTGCGCGACGGCGAGGGCGCCCGCAAGCAGGTCGAAGTCACCGTTACCGGCGCCAAATCGGCGCGCTCGGCCAAGCGCATCGCGCTGTCCATCGCCAATTCGCCGCTGGTCAAGACGGCGGTTGCCGGCGAGGACGCCAATTGGGGCCGCGTCGTCATGGCCGTCGGCAAGGCCGGCGAGCCGGCCGATCGCGACCGGCTGTCGATCTGGTTCGGCGACAACCGTCTGGCGCATGAGGGCGAACGCGACCCGGGCTACTCCGAGGAAGCGACCTCGGCCTATATGAAGCGCGACGACATTCGCATCCGCGCCGATATCGGTATCGGCCGCGGCAAGGCGACGGTGTGGACCTGCGACCTCACCAAGGAATATGTCGCCATCAATGGCGATTACCGGAGCTGATGGAGTTGGCTTCCAGGCATCCGGCAAGCATGCTCGCCATCGTGCGCCGCTACGAGGCTGCGGGGTTTCGCGCCTGGCCGGCGGCGGCCGTGCATTATGACGGCACCTGGGTGGTGCGGCTGACAGCCGGCCATCCGGCCAAGCGGCTGAACTCGGTCAACCCGCTCGATCCCGGCGACACCCAGCACATTGCCGAGCGCATCGGCCGCGCCAGCCGGCGCTTCGACGCCTATGGCAGGCCGCTGACCTTCCGCATCTCGCCGCTGTCGGGGCCGGACCTAGCCAAGCATCTCGACAATGAGGGCTGGAGCACATTCGACGAATCCCTGGTGATGCGGCTGCCGCTGGCGGACGCGCAACTGGCGCCGGCCATGGACCAGATTCCGCTGAAGGATATCAGCCGCTTTCTCGGCGCGTCGCTCAAGGTCAGCGGCTCGGATGCATCGCTGCGGCCCGGTCTTTCGGAAATCATCGGCGCTATCCAACCCGAAGTCGGGCTGTTTGCGCTGGAGGAAGGGGCCGACCCTCTGGCGGTGCTGATCTGCGTCCATGACGGCGATCTTGCCGGCCTGTTTGAGATCGCCACCGCCAAGTCGGCGCGCAATCAGGGCCATGGCCGCAACCTGATCCTGTCGGCGCTGAAGTGGGCGAGGCTGCGTGGCGCTCGCGAAGCCTGGCTGCAGGTCGAGGCCAGCAATGCGCCGGCGCTGGCGCTCTATCACTCGCTGGGCTTCGACGAAGTCTATCGCTACCACTATCGCCGGCCGCCGGGCGCATGAGCGAGATCACCGGCAAACGCCTGCTGCTGGTCGCCGCGTGCGCGCTGGTCGATACCGATGGCCGCGTGCTTCTGGCGCAGCGGCCCGAGGGCAAACAGCTTGCCGGCCTGTGGGAATTTCCCGGCGGCAAGGTAGAGCCAGGCGAGACGCCGGAACAATGCCTGATCCGCGAACTGCAGGAAGAAATCGGCATCGAGACCGACATTCCTTGCCTGGCGCCGCTCACCTTCGCCAGCCATTCCTATGATGATTTCCATCTCCTGATGCCCCTGTTCGTCTGCCGCCGCTTCCGCGGCATCGCGCAGCCCAGGGAAGGGCAGGCGTTGAAATGGGTGCGGCCAAAGCAGATGCGCGACTATCCCATGCCGCCGGCCGACGCGCCGCTAATCCAGTTCCTCATCGACCTGTTGTGATACAAAGCCATTTCGCGGTCTGATCTAGCCAGCGTTAATGGAAGATTTATCTCGTCGTGAAAAATTGCGGCAAAGCGGGTTCGCGGGGAGCGATTGCATGAGCCTCGACAGGGAATGGGACTCGATCCGGCCAGATCGCAGCTTTCGCGCCGCCGGCGTCGGCTTATTGCGCGTCACGCTGTTGTTCGGCTCGGCCGCAGTGGCGCTGGCGCTGATCGCGGTCCCCGTGCTGGACAACCAGACGCGATCATCCAGCCGCGATGCTCTTGCAGGCGGTCTCGACCCGATGAGCACGGGTTCGATCGGCTCGCGGGCCACCTATACTCTGCGCAGAAGCGTGCTGCAGCCCTCACCGAGCCCAGTCTGCATCATCCGCGCCGACGGCCAACGCAGCGGCGACTGCTGACCAACAAGGTCGACACCAGCTTGAGAACTTCCTCAACGCAGGCCCATTTCACAGCCTGTTAAGCTTGTGCCGTTAACCTTTCTTAACAGGTCGGCGATATGGTCGGGGATGAGAGGGATCGACGATCATGAAGCCATTGCTGCGCCGATTTTTGCAGGACGAAACAGGCGCCACGGCCATTGAATATGGCCTGATCGTTGCGGTGCTGTCGCTTGCCATCGTCGGGGGTGTCGGCAAGGCCAGCAATGCGATCCAGTTTCTGTTCAGCGACAACAACAGCAGGCTCGCAAACGCCTTCGCCGAGCACTGATCCGGAGCGCCGTCACCGCCCGCCGGGGTTTTCCAGTATCGTCTTCAGCGAGACCTTCGCCGAACCCGGTTTCAAGGGCTTTTGCTGCGAGGCATCGGGCGCCCAGCCCGACATCCAGACGATGGAAAAGCTTGCCCTGATGCGGCCATCAGCGTCCGAAAAGCGTTCGGCATAGATTTCGGCGGCACGGGTAAAAAGCTTTCGCGCTCCCGGTCGCCGGCTGCGATCAGTCAGCGCGCTGGTTTCGCCCATCGCCCTGAGATCGGCAATGAGGTCGAAGAGGGTATCGTAGCGGACGGTCACCGTTTCGACGTCGGCCACCGGCAGCGCCAGTCCGGCGCGCTGCAGCAGTGCGCCGGCGTCGCGAACATCGGTGAAGGGGATGACACGCGGGCTGGCGCCGCCATAGAGTTCGGTCTCGGCGGCGAGCAGGCTTTCGCGCAATTCGGAAAGTGTGCCGGCGCCGGCAAAGGCGCCGAGGAAAAGCCCGTCGGGCCGCAGAGCGCGGCGGATCTGCACCAGCATGCCGGGAATGTCGTTCATCGCCTGCAACGACAGAAGTGAAACGACGAGGTCGAGGCTTTCCGGCTGGAACGGCACTGTTTCCAGCGGTGCTATCAGCCCTGGCCGGCCGTCCAGAAACGCTGGATCTGCCTCGACGCGCACGATCTCCGCTGCCTTGCCGCTTGCAGCGACCACGTCCGTTGCGTCCGGCGTCTGGCAAAACAGCACCGCGGCCTTGCCGAATTTCCGCTCGACCGCGCCGAGCCGGTCGGCAAGGTCTTCCGCCGCCCGCCGCATCAGAAAATCCGCGCCGGCTACGGGGTGGGCCAGCGCCCTGCGCTTGCGCACCAGCCAAAGTTCAGTATCGATGATCGGCTGCAACGGTAGACATCCCTGTTTGTCCGTCTAGTGATATCCTGGCGCGGACGACAAAACCACGTGGCCGATCCGGTGATGGAGATCAAGAGCCTCGCTCAAACCATGTTGAAACTGGCCATGTTGGACTGGCCGGCGCGGATGCTGTTCCCGCCGGTCTGTGCCGGCTGTCGCAGGCACGTCTCGCAACCCGGCGTTTTGTGTGGTGCCTGCTGGCCGAAACTCAGGCTGCTGGAGCGGCCATGGTGCGCGGTGATGGGCACGCCATTCACGCACGATATGGGCGAGGGATTCCTGTCGGCCGAGGCGATCGCCGATCCGCCGCCGTTCGAGCGGGCGCGGGCGGCCGTGGCCTATTCAGGTGTCGCCCGCCAGATGGTGCAAGGTCTGAAATACCAGGATCGCACCGATCTGGCGCCGTGGATGGCGCGCTGGATGCTGCGCGCCGGCGCTGAGGTAATTGCAGACGCCGATGTCGTCGTACCGGTGCCGCTGCACTGGCGGCGCTTCTTTCGGCGGCAGTTCAACCAGTCGGCGGAGTTGGCAAGGGCGGTTGCGCAGCTTAGCGGGCTGCCTTTCTCGCCCTCGGCGGTCCGGCGCGTCAAGCTCACGCGCCAGCAGGTCGGGCTGGAGCGGCAGGAGCGCGAGGACAATGTGCGCGCCGCCTTCCGTGTGCCTGCGGAAGCCGAAATCGAGATCACTGGGCGCCGCGTGCTTCTGGTCGACGATGTCTACACCACCGGCGCTACCGTGCGCTCGGTCGCCAAGGCGCTGAAGAAGGGCGGCGCCGGAGCGGTCGATGTGCTGACCTTTGCGCGTGTCCTGCCGGGGGACTTTCGGGCCGACGAGTCCGCGACTATATAAGGTCAAAGAAAGGCACGGACCGATGCTCGATGTGACGATTTACACCCGTATGATGTGCGGCTATTGCGCAGCGGCCAAGCGGTTGCTCGACCGCAAGGGCGTCGCCTACACCGAGCATGACGCTTCGTTTTCGCCGGAATTGCGCCAGGAAATGATTTCGCGGGCGCATGGCCGCTCGACCTTTCCGCAGATTTTCATCGGCGACACGCATGTCGGCGGCTCCGACGACCTCCACGAGTTGGAGGCACGGGGGCAGCTGGATAGGCTGCTTGCCAACGGCTCGACGACAAAGAGCGGTTCGTAGCGCCGCTCTATGTCTTTGTTTTTACGCAATTCCGGACGGAAAACCGTTACACACTTTTCCTGGAATTGCTCAAAGAGGACGTGACGATGGGTATTTTCAAGGCGGCGGCGATCCAGATGCGTTCGGGCGAGAGCCCCGAGCGCAACGCGTTCGATCTCGAACGGCTGGTGCGCGAAGCGGCAGGCCTCGGTGCAACCTACATCCAGACCCCGGAAATGACCGGTGCGCTGATCCGCGACAAGGAAGCCAGGGCTGCTTCCTTCACCTTGGAAGACAAGGACATCGTCGTGGCGGCCGCGCGCAAGCTCGCCAGCGAACTCGGCGTCTTCCTGCACATCGGCTCGACCGCCATCCTGCGCACCGACGGCAAGCTCGCCAACCGGGCGCTGCTGTTTGGGCCGGACGGCGCCACCCTTGCCACCTACGACAAGATCCACATGTTCGATGTCGACCTCGACAATGGCGAGAGCTGGCGCGAATCCGCCGCCTATGAGCCGGGCACCGAGGCCGTCGTCACCGAGATCGACGGCGCTAGTCTCGGCTTTGCCGTCTGCTACGATCTACGCTTTCCACAGCTGTTCCGCGCCGAGGCGATGGCCGGCGCCGACCTCTTGTCGGTGCCTGCCGCCTTCACCCGCCAGACCGGCGAGGCGCACTGGCATGTGCTGCTGCGAGCCCGTGCCATCGAGAACGGCGCCTATGTGGTTGCTGCAGCACAAGGTGGCCTGCATGAGGATGGCCGCGAAACCTATGGCCATTCGCTGATCGTCGACCCATGGGGTCGAATTCTCGCCGAGGCCGACCATGACGATCCGGAGGTGATCATCGCCGAGATCGACACGGCGCAGTCGTCGGCCGCGCGTAAGAAAATCCCCAATCTCAAGAACGCGCGTGATTTTGCCGTCAATGCCGGCGCAGTGGAAGCGCCGCGGCTCAGGGGCGCGGCTTCGTGATCCGCTTTGCCCTGATCTGCGAGCACGAGCACGAATTCGAGGGCTGGTTTCGCAGCAATGACGATTTCGACACGCAGAAGAAGCGCGGCTTCGTCGATTGCCCGAGCTGCGGCTCGCACAAGGTGCAAAAGGCGCTGATGGCGCCAGCCGTCTCCACCGCGCGGAAGCAGGAAACAATTGCGCTGGCCATGGGCGAAACCCAGAAGCAGGCTTTGGCGCAACTGAAGGCGATGGCCGAGAAGGTGCGCGAGAATGCCGACTATGTCGGCGACAAGTTTGCCGAAGAAGCGCGCAAGATCCATTTCGGCGAGAGCGATGCGCGCGGCATCTATGGCGAGGCGACGTTGGACGATGCCAAGAGCTTGGCCGAGGATGGCATCGATTTCATGCCGATCCCGAGTTTTCCCGAGGAGCGCAATTGAGCGATCAGCTGGCGCTATCGATCAATTTGCCAAGCAACTGAGCCAGTGCCCCCCGCTCCGTGCCGGTGAGCCCGGCGAGGATTTCATGCTCGTTGGCGACGTGGGCGGTCAGGGCTTCGTCGATCAAGGCCAGACCTTTTTCGGTCAGTTGCACGACAATGCCACGCCGGTCGTTGGGGTGCGGGCCGCGCAGGATCAGTCCGGCCTTCTCAAGCCGGTCGAGCCGGTTGGTCATGGCGCCGGAGGTCACCATCGTCGCCTCGTATAGAGCGGTCGGTGTCAGCGCGTAGGGCTGGCCGGAGCGGCGCAGCGTCGCCAGCACATCGAATTCGCCGGCCTGCAGTCCGAAACGGGCAAACAGCGGGGCGAGGCGCTCGCGGGCGATTAGCGACGAGGCTTCGTTCAGCCGCCCAAGCACCAGCATTGGCGACACCTCCAGGTCCGGCCGTTCCCGCTTCCATTGCTCCACCGCCTTTGCCGCGCGATCCATCTGTCTCACCGCTAAGTATCTTGACGTTAAGAATCTTTGTGGTATGCTACCTAAAGATACAGTTTCGACCCAGTGCCGCAAGTGAGTGACGGGACCATCCGATGAAATTTCTCTGGGAATCGGCGCTTGGCCTGCTGGTCGTCACCGGCGGCCTGCTCGGCCTGACCCTGCCGTTCGGCAAGCTGGCGACGGCTGTCGGCGTTCCGGCCATGGTCTGGGCCTTCGTCATCTCGTTCGGCGCCGGGGGCGTGCTGCTGTGCGCGTTGCTCGCGAACGGCGAGCGCATGCGGCTCACCTCGCACAGACTGCGCTATTTCTTCATCACCGCCGCCGTGTCCTACGCCGTGCCCAATCTGCTGATGTTTTCGGCTATCCCGCATCTCGGCGCCGGCTATACCGGCATCATGTTCACGCTGTCGCCGGTCATCACACTGGTGTTTTCGATCCTGCTCGGCGTTCGACGGCCAAATACGCTCGGCAGTATCGGTATCGCCGTCGGCTTCATCGGCGCCGTCATGGTGGCGGTGACGCGCGGCGAGGCCGGCCAGCCGGCCGATGTCTACTGGGTGCTGGCCGGACTTTTGATCCCGGTCAGCCTTGCCGCCGGCAATATCTATCGCACCGTCGACTGGCCCGAAGGCACCGGTCCGATCGAACTGGCCGTCGGCAGCCACCTGGCCTCGGCGACGCTGCTGCTGATCGGCATTCTCGCGCTGTTCGGCGTCGGCGCTTTCGCCCCGCTCAGGGCCGTGCCGCTGGTTGTCGTGGCGCAAGTCGCTTCGGCCTCGGCGATGTTTGCCTTCTTCTTCCGGCTGCAGGCCGTGGGCGGTCCGGTCTATCTCAGCCAGATCGGCTATGTGGCGGCGGCCGTCGGCCTGTTTGCCGGAACCATCTTCCTCGGCGAGCACTACCAGTTGCTGACCTGGGCCGGCGCGGTGATCATCACCATCGGCGTGATCATCACCACCAAGGCGCAGAGCCAGAAGGCATAGGGTCTTTGGTTTACGCAATTCCCTAGGCAAAGCGCTATGCGCTTTCCCGGGAAAACCGCTTCACACTTTGCTCGAACTGCTCAAGCTTAAATTTGGCTCGCGTCGAGGCGCTTCCGTAGCGCCGGCGGGACGACGTTTCGCCAGGCCGTCCGAACGGCGCTGCGGAATGTCTGTTCGTCGCAGGCTTCGAGCATGATCGACGTCCATCCCTTTTGGCCCCAGCCGCCTGTCACGGGCCTGAAAACCGATGGCTCAGCCGCGGCCATCATCTCTTGCTGGTCGCGGTCGAGCTTGACGACAGCACGGTCGGCTTCGGGCAGCGAGACGAAGATACGGTTGCGGACGCGGAAGTCAGCCTTGCCGAAATGCGATTGCTCGACCGTTTCGGGAAGATCGAGCGCCAGCTCTCGGGCCCTCATAGTGTCCACGGCCGCCCCCTTTCGTTCAGACCGATCGTTTTTCCGCCAGCACCATATAGTTGACGTCCATGTCCTTGGAGCGTGCCCAGCGGTCGGCGAGAGGATTGTAGGTCACGCCGGTGCGGTCGATGATGGTCATGGCGGCGCTGCCGAGGGCCTTTTCAAGCTCTTCGGGCCGCACCAGCTTGCCGAACTGGTGGGTGCCGCGCGGCAGCCAGCGCAGCACATATTCGGCGCCGATGATGGCCAGGCCCAGTGCCTTCAGCGTGCGGTTGATGGTGGCGACGAACATGATGCCGCCGGGCTTGACCATCTCGCCGCACTTGCCGATGAACAGGTCGACATCGGCAACATGCTCGACGACTTCCATGTTGAGGACGACGTCGAATTTCTCGCCGGAATCGGCCAAATCCTCAGCGGTCGTAGCGCGATAATCCACCGTCACGCCGCCTTCGGCCGCGTGCAGCTTCGCCACCTCGATGTTGGTTGCCGAGGCGTCGGCGCCGACCACTTCGGCTCCAAGCCTTGCCATCGGCTCGCACAATAACCCACCACCGCAGCCGATATCGAGGAAACGCAGGCCTTCGAACGGCCGCGCCGCCCGCGGATCGCGGCCGAAGCGCGCCGCCACCTGGTCCCGGATATAGGCCAGCCGGACCGGGTTGAATTTGTGCAGCGGACGGAATTTGCCGTTCGGGTTCCACCATTCGGCGGCAAGCGCGGAAAAGCGTTCCACTTCTCCGGCATCGATTGTCGATCGTCGGGCCTCTGGCATGGGGCGGGTCTCCTCGGACGCTAGGAAGTCGGGTGCCGGGGCAAGAAAGTCAAGGCCGGTTTTATGCGACTGCTGGCAAGTCGACCTAGGGCCTCGAGATCACAATCGCCGCATGTCCCATCTCAACACTCGCGGGATCGATGGCCCGCATCGCTTCGCAATCGCCGATCTCGGCGATGATGCGGCCGGCGGCGGCGAGAGCCTGCTCGCGACTTCGCCAGCGCACGACATCGACCCAGCTGCCATCGTCCCGCCGCGCCAGGCAGCGGTTTACGAAACCAGGTTGCCGCGCCAGCCAGTCGGCGACCAGGTTGTTGGCGGCGGCAAAGCCCGCTTCGGCTCCAGGCTTGAGGCGAAAGGTGACGATTTCCAGGGCCTCGGTCATTTTGCGTCCAGCACGTCGCGCAATTTCGCCGCCAGCTGCTCGATGGTGAAGGGCTTGGCCAGGAAATGCACGTCATGGTCGAGCACGCCATTGTGGACGACGGCGTTCCTGGTGAAGCCGGTGGTGAAGATCACCTTCAGCTTTGGCATGCGCGCCAGCGCCTCCTCCGCGAGCTTGCGGCCATTCATCACCGGCATGACGATATCGGTGAACATGAGCGCCACACCAGGGTTGTCGCCCAGCTTTTCCAGCGCTTCCTGGCCGCTTGCGGCATGAATGACGGTGTAGCCGAGTTCGCGCATGGCATCGGTGGTGGAAGCCCGCACGCGTGGATCGTCCTCCACGACAAGGATGGTTTCGGTGACCGGCACGGCAGGATTTCCGGCTCGTTCCGAAGATATGGCGGCCTCTTCCGGGCCGAAGAAGCGCGGCAGGTAGATCCTGATCGTGGTGCCTTGGCCGGGTTCCGAGTAAATCTTGACGTGTCCGCCGGACTGTTTGACGAAGCCGAACACTTGGCTCAGCCCGAGGCCGGTGCCCTTGTCGACCGGCTTGGTGGTGAAAAACGGCTCGAAAGCCCGCTCCATGACGTCCGCCGGCATGCCGGCGCCGGTGTCGCTGACCGCGATCATCACATACTGGCCGGCTTTGACCTCGGCATGGGTGGCGGCGTAGCCCTCGTCGAGGTGGCTGTTGGCGGTCTCGATGGTCATCTTGCCGTCCTCGCCCATGGCGTCGCGCGCATTGACCGCCAGGTTGAGAATGGCATTTTCGAGCTGGCTCGGATCGGCATGGGTCTTCCACAGGCCGCCAGCCAGCACGGTTTCGATGCGGATGGTTTCGCCGAGCGCCCGCCGAAGCAGGTCCGACATGCCGGCGACCAGACGATTGGCGTCTACAACCTGAGGCGCGAGCGGCTGCTGGCGCGAGAAGGCAAGCAGCCGTGACGTCAAGTTTGCGGCCCGGGTCGCCGCATCGGTCGCCGCTTCGATGAATTTCATGATGTCGTGCTCGCCCCGCGTCAGCTTGCGCTGGGCGAGGTTCATGGCGCTGATGATCACCGCCAGCATGTTGTTGAAATCGTGGGCGATACCGCCGGTCAGCTGGCCCACAGCCTCCATCTTCTGCATCTGGCGGATCTGCGATTCGGCCTTTTCACGCGTCTGGATTTCGTTGCCGAGCTCGATGTTCTTGCGCATCAGCTCTTCCTGGGCGATCGCCACTGCGCGGAACCGGCGGCGCGAAAGGCGAACCGTGTAGGCGCCAAGCAGGAAGATCGCCAGCAGCGCCGCTATCGAGCCGATTCGCAGCCAGTTTTCGACCCGGTCGGTATGAGCGTCGCGCGCGGCGATGGCTGCGCCGCCAATGCGCCGGATCGTGTCCATGCTGGCCCGGATCTGGTCCATGGCGGCCTTGCCTTGGCCGCTGCGGACCAGTTCCAGAGCTTTTGCCGCATCGCCGCGATCGTAGAGTGCAATCGTCTCAGCCAATTCGGCCTGGTTTTGTGAAAGCGCGTCCTTGACGTGGTTGATCTGCTGCACGAGTTCGTCGTCCGGCGCGGTCATGCCGTCGATGCGGGCAAGCTGGCCCGGAATGGCGTCGACCGCCTGCCGATAAGGCTGGAGGTAGGATTTCTCGCCGGTCAGGAGATAGCCGCGCTGGCTGGTCTCGGCCTCCTGAGCCATCGCAAGCAAACCGGAAAGCAATTCCTGATACTCGACCGCCTCGCGCGCGGCCTCACGATTGGCTCTCTGGGTCTCGACCAGCACGGCGCGTGTGCCGACGATCAACGCCAGCACGGCGAAGCCGATGAACAGCGGCAGCGATTGCCACCGCATGGCGCGTCGAAGGCGAACAATCATTCGATATGCCGGACCAAAAGGAGTTTCCCGCGGGCAGCATTTGGTAAGCGGCGGCGGGGCCGAACGCAATATGCCGCGATCCTGAAGCCGGCATCCGCCGCCAGCCTTGCGAAACCGTGATCATTTGGCTAAGGAGGCGCGCATTCAGCGGCCGGCTTCTGTCGAGCGCTTACTTCCCCTTTCGGTCCTGGGCCGGCTTCAGTCAAAGGCATTTCGCTTCCATGGCGCGCATCGTGATGAAATTCGGCGGAACCTCCGTCGCCGACATCGCCCGCATCCGCAATGTGGCGCGTCACGTCAAACGCGAGGTCGATGCCGGCCATGAGGTCGCTGTCGTGGTTTCGGCGATGGCGGGCAAGACCAACGAACTGGTTGGCTGGACGCGCGAAGCCTCGCCCATGCACGACGCGCGCGAGTATGACGCCGTGGTCGCCTCGGGCGAGCAGGTGACTGCCGGCCTGCTGGCGATCACACTGCAGAATATGGGCGTCCATGCCCGCTCCTGGCAGGGCTGGCAGATCCCGATCAAGACCGACAACGCGCATGGCGCGGCGCGCATCCTCGACATTGACGGCGCGTTCCTGATCAAGCGCTTCGGCGAGGGCCAGGTGGCTGTCGTCGCCGGCTTCCAGGGCATCGGCCCGGACAACCGCATCGCCACGCTCGGCCGCGGCGGCTCCGACACAAGCGCGGTGGCCATTGCCGCGGCGGTCAAGGCCGACCGTTGCGACATCTACACCGATGTCGACGGCGTCTACACCACCGATCCGCGCATCGAGCCGAAGGCGCGGCGGCTCAACAAGATTTCGTTCGAGGAAATGCTCGAAATGGCGTCGCTCGGCGCCAAGGTCTTGCAGGTGCGCTCGGTCGAGCTTGCCATGGTGCACAGGGTGCGTACGTTCGTGCGGTCGTCCTTCGACGACCCCGATGCGCCCGGAATGGGGGATTTGCTCAATCCTCCGGGAACGCTCATTTGCGACGAGGAAGAGATCGTGGAACAGCAGGTCGTCACCGGAATTGCCTACGCCAAGGACGAAGCGCAGATTTCTCTGCGTCGCGTCGGCGACCGCCCGGGCGTTGCCGCCGGCATTTTCGGCCCGCTGGCCGAGGCCAACATCAATGTCGACATGATCGTCCAGAACATCTCAGAGGACGGCAAGTTCACCGACATGACCTTCACCGTGCCGTCCGGCGACGTGGACAAGGCGTTGGCCGTGCTGGAGCGTCTGAAGGCTTCGATCGGCTATGACGTGGTGCAGTCGGAAGCCGGCATGTCGAAGGTTTCGGTCATCGGCATCGGCATGCGCAGCCATGCCGGTGTGGCCGCCACCGCTTTCAAGGCGCTGGCCGACAAGGCGATCAACATCCGCGCCATCACCACCTCCGAGATCAAGATTTCGATACTGATCGACGGTCCCTACACGGAACTCGCGGTTCGTACTTTGCATTCCGTGTACGGTCTGGATAAGCAGTAGCGAGAGCGATTTGAGTTGTTGCGTGTGCGCCGGTCGCAGTGGAAACTGCGGCGGGCAAAATGCCCATTGGAGAAGAAGCCGCGATGCGTGATACGGCCAGTGGCCCGCGCGTTCTGCTGAAACGGCTCCGCGAGCTCATGCAGGAGCCGCTGGAGCCGCAGGAGCGGCTCGACCGGATCGTGCGCGACATCGCCTCCAACATGGTCGCCGAGGTCTGCTCGCTCTATGTGCTGCGCGCCGATTCGGTGCTCGAACTCTATGCCACCGAAGGTCTGAACCCGAACGCCGTCCATTTGGCGCAACTGCGGCTGGGGCAGGGCCTCGTCGGCACCATTGCCGCCAGCGCGCGGCCGCTCAACCTCTCCAATGCGCAGGAACATCCGGCCTTCGCCTACCTGCCGGAGACGGGCGAAGAGATCTACAATTCCTTCCTCGGCGTGCCCGTACTCAGGGCAGGGCGCACGCTGGGCGTGCTGGTGGTGCAGAACAAGACCATGCGCCACTACCGCGACGACGAGGTCGAGGCGCTGGAAACGACCGCCATGGTGATCGCCGAGATGATCGCCACCGGCGATCTCGCTCGCCTGACCCGGCCCGGCCTCGAACTCGATCTGCGCCGTCCCGTCAGCTTTACCGGCCTGTCCTTCAACGAGGGCGTCGGCCTCGGCCATGTCGTGCTGCATGAGCCACGCATCGTCGTCACCAATCTGTTCAACGAGGACAGTGAGGAAGAGGTGCGCCGGCTGGAGACGTCGCTCGGTTCGCTCAGGCTTTCCATCGACGACATGCTGGAGCGGCGCGATGTCGCCTTCGAGGGCGAACATCGCGAGGTGCTCGAAGCGTATCGCATGTTTGCCAACGACCGCGGCTGGGTGCGCCGGCTGGAAGAGGCGATCCGCAACGGCCTGACGGCGGAAGCGGCGGTGGAAAAGGTCCAAAGCGACATGCGCGCCCGCATGCTGCACATGACCGATCCTTATTTGCGCGAGAGGATGAGCGACTTCGACGATCTCGCCAACCGGCTGCTGCGCCAGCTGATGGGGCGCGGGCCTGACGACGTCGCGGCGTCACTGCCGAAGGATGCCATCCTGGTCGCGCGCTCGATGGGCGCGGCCGAACTGCTTGATTATCCCAGGGACAAGCTGCGCGGCGTGGTGCTGGAAGACGGCGCCGCCACCAGCCATGTCGTCATCGTAGCGCGCGCCATGGGCATTCCGGTCGCCGGCCAGATGAAGGGCGCCGTTTCCATGGCGGAAAACGGCGATGCCATCATCGTCGACGGCGAGGAAGGCACCATCCATCTGCGGCCGCAGCCCGACCTCGAAGCTGCCTATGCCGAAAAAGTGCGCTTCCGGGCGCGCCGGCAGGAAGTCTACCGGGAACTGCGCAAGAAGCCGTCGGTGACCAAGGACGGCGTCCAGGTCGACCTGCTGATGAATGCGGGCCTGGCCGTCGACCTGCCGCAGCTGGCCGAGGCGGGTGCGGCCGGCATCGGCCTGTTCCGCACCGAATTGCAGTTCATGGTCGCCTCGACCTTCCCGCGCGCCGAGGCGCAGGAGCGGCTCTACCGCGACGTGCTGGACGCGGCGCGTGGCAAGCCGGTCACCTTCCGCACCATCGACATCGGCGGCGACAAGGTGCTGCCCTACTTCAAGGGCGCTGTCCAGGAAGAAAACCCTGCGCTCGGCTGGCGCGCGATCCGGCTGACGCTCGACCGGCCGGGTCTGCTCAGGACCCAGATCCGCGCTCTGCTGAAGGCCTGCGGCGGGCGCGAACTGAAGCTGATGCTGCCGATGGTGACCGAGCTCGGCGAAATCGCCCAGGCGCGCGAGATCATCGACCGCGAAGTGCGGCATCTCTCCCGCTTTGCCCACCATCTGCCGACCAGCCTCAAGGTGGGCGCCATGCTGGAAGTGCCGTCGCTGCTGTTCCAGCTCGACGAGTTGATGAAGGCGGTCGATTTCGTCTCGGTCGGCTCCAACGACCTGTTCCAGTTCGTCATGGCGGTCGATCGGGGGAACACGCAGCTCTCCGACCGCTTCGACACGCTGTCGACGCCGTTCCTGCGGGTTCTGAAGCAGATCGCCGACGCCGGGGTTCGCAACCACACGCCGGTGACGCTGTGCGGCGAGCTTGCCGGAAAACCCATTTCCGCCATGGCGCTGATCGGCCTCGGCTACCGCTCGATCTCGATGTCTCCAGCCTCGATCGGCCCGGTCAAGGCGATGTTGACCGAACTGCCACTGGAGGAATTGGAGGCTTTCTTTGCCGACAATCTGATGGCGCCAGCTCAAGGGCTGCCGATGCGAGCGCTGCTGCAGGCCTTCGCCGACGACCGCTCCATCCCGCTATAGCATTAGCCATGGTCAATCTTCCCCGCGAGCGTATGGATCAGGTCGTCAAGCGTTTCGAGATGCTCGAAGCGCAGATGTCGGCCGGCCCGGCAGCCGATGCCTATGTGAAGATGGCTTCCGAATATGCCGAGCTGCAGGACATGGTGGCCAAGGTCAGGGAACTGCGCTCAGTCGAGCGCGAGCAAGCCGACCTCGAGGCGATGCTTGCCGACAAGGGCACCGACGCAGAGATGCGGGCCCTGGCGGAGGCAGATCTGCCCGGCGTCGAAGCGCGTATCGAAGAGCTGCAGAAGGACATCCAGATCCTGCTGTTGCCCAAGGATGCGGCCGACGACAAGAACGCCATCCTTGAAATCCGCGCCGGCACCGGCGGCGACGAGGCGGCATTGTTTGCCGGCGACCTTTTTCGCATGTATGAGCGCTATGCCGCCGAACGCGGCTGGCGCTTCGAGACGGTGTCGGCCAGCGACGGCGATGCCGGCGGCTTCAAGGAAATCATCGCCACCATTTCCGGTAGGGGAGTCTTTGCCCATCTGAAATTTGAATCCGGCGTGCACCGCGTGCAGCGCGTGCCGGCGACCGAGGCCAGCGGGCGCATCCACACTTCGGCGGCGACGGTTGCCGTACTGCCGGAGGCCGAAGAGGTCGACATCGACATTCGCGCCGAAGACATCCGTATCGACACGATGCGCGCCTCGGGTTCGGGCGGCCAGCACGTCAACACCACCGATTCTGCGGTGCGCATCACCCATTTGCCGACCGGCATCATGGTGGTGCAGGCGGAGAAGTCGCAGCATCAGAACCGGGCGAAAGCCATGCAGATTCTGCGTGCGCGGCTTTACGACCTCGAGCGCAGCAAGGCGGACGAGGAGCGCTCGGAGTCACGCAAATCGCAGGTTGGTTCGGGCGACCGTTCGGAGCGCATCCGCACCTACAACTTCCCGCAGGGCCGCCTTACCGACCATCGTATCAACCTGACGCTCTACAAGCTCGACCGGGTGATGATGGGCGAGCTCGATGAGGTCATCAATGCGCTGATCGCCGACCATCAGTCGAAGCTGCTCGCCGATATCGGCTTCGATGGCTGACATGTTGCCCGGCGCGCTCGGGCCGTTGTTGCGGGTGGCGCGGGAGCGGCTTGCCGCGGCCGGCCTTTCCGACCCGGCGCTGGATGCCAGGCTTATCGTCGAGCATTTTTCCGGCACGGACCGTACGCAGGCGATCGCCGACCCGCAACGGACGGTCGATGCGGGTGCGGTTGCCGCAATCGGCGCTGCTCTGCAGCGCCGCATGGCCGGCGAACCGGTTCACCGCATCCTCGGGTTTCGCGAGTTTTACGGCCTGCGGCTGTCGCTGTCGCCGGAAACGCTGGAGCCGCGGCCGGACACCGAAACGCTGGTCGAGGCGATCCTGCCTTTTGCCGGCGCGACGGCCGAAAGGCTGGGGGAATGCCGTATCCTCGATCTCGGCACCGGTACCGGCGCGATTGCGCTGGCGCTGCTCAGCGCGGTTCCGGCCGCGACCGCCACCGGGGTCGATATTTCACAAGACGCGCTGGCAACCGCGATACGTAATGCCGAGCAACTCGGACTCGCCGGCCGGTTCGTGGGGCTGCATTCCGACTGGTTCGAAAAAGTTTCGGGCCGATACCATGTAATTGCCGCAAACCCTCCCTATATATCGTCTGGAGACATTGGAAATCTGCAGGACGAAGTCCGCGATTTCGATCCGCACAGAGCCCTTGATGGCGGTGTGGACGGTCTTGGCCCCTACAGGATCATCGCCGCCGAGGCGGCAAAGTTTCTGGAAGCAGAAGGCAAGATAGCGGTCGAGATCGGCCACTCGCAGCGCAATGAGGTCAGAGACATATTCGCGGCAGCCGGCTACAGGCTGGCCGGGGCATTCGTCGATCTTGGCGGAAACGACAGGGTTCTTATGTTTGAACAGGGAAAGCCTTGATGCAGTGCAAAAAAGCGCTTGGCAATGCCGGGGAATGCGGCTAGGGTCCGCCCTAACCGGATGAGACGAAGCAGGCAGTGCTCTTAGCGATTCGGTTTTCCTTGGAAATAGCTGCCTTCTTGCGCAAACGACGCCCAAGCTTCGTGCGGGAATCGTCCGGCAAGTGATGTAACCGGAACGGGATGACACGTGGCGCCAACGCAATTGATGCGGGCGAACGCCGGTGAAGAAACGAAACGGCTGGCTGCATGAGCGCCTCCGTTCGTGAAACGTTTTTCGAAAATTTCAAAATGAAGAGAGTCTTATGAGGCCACAACAGCAGAACAGGCGCATGCGCGGTCGCAACAACAATGGCGGCGGCGGTGGCAACAACAATAACAACAACAACAACCGCAAGGGCCCAAATCCCCTGACGCGCAACTACGAGAGCAACGGCCCGGACGTGAAAATCCGTGGATCGGCTCAGCAGATCGCCGAAAAATACGCCACTCTGGCCCGTGATGCGCAAAGCTCCGGCGACCGGGTTATGGCGGAAAATTACCTCCAGCACGCCGAGCACTACAACCGCATCATTGCCGCCGCACAGGCGCAGATGCCGATCCAGAATGCCCCGCAGAACCGCGACGAATTCGACGACGATGAAGATCGCGACGATTTTGACAATGCCGGCAGCGGCAATGGCGGCGAGACGCAAGCGCCGATGGCGAACCACGGCAACGGTCCGCAGCCGACGATTGAGGGCACGCCGGCCGAACTCGCATACGGCCAGGAAAACGGCCGCGAGAACAACAGTGGCCGTGACAATAATGGCCGTGACAATAATGGCCGCAACAACAACGGCCGCGACAACAATGGCCGCAACCGTGACCGCCGCCCCAATGGCGGCTATGGCCAGAACGACCAGCGTGGCGACTTTGCCCAGCGTGGCGAGCAGAACGGCCAGCGCGGCGACCAGCAGCGCTTCACCGAAACCCCGGCACAGGCGGAAACCGTTTCCGCGGTTGAGCCCGAAGCCGAGAGCGGTTTCTCCGAGTCGGCGCCGCTGTACGAAAACCTGTCGCCGGCGGCTCTTGCCGCCCGGGCCGAACTCAATGAGGCAGCCGCCGAGAGCGGCGCTGCCCGTCGCCCGCGACGTCCGCGCCGCCCGCGCAACAATGCCGATCAGGTCGGTGACGAACAGTCTGGTGGTGGCCAGGTGGTGGATGGCGCCGGCGAGACCGCTGCCGCTGTTGACGTGGTTGATGCGGCGCCGGCCGAAAGCCCTGCCGGCGACCCGTTCGCCGTCGACGCCAACAACTGACCCACAAGACATAAGTCGATGAAACGGCGGAGAGAAATCTCCGCCGTTTTCGTTTGCTCGGCCATGCAATATCATCAGCCGGACGTCTTGAGCGGCAATGGCTTGCGCCCCATATCTGGCGTGAACTGGACCCGGCTCGGATGAGCGGGCCCGTCACCGCAATCTGATCCGGTGCCGCAAAGCGGGCCGGTGATGGAAGGAGACAGATATGAACCTCGAGAAATACTCCGAGCGCGTCCGCGGATTCATTCAGTCCGCCCAGACCATGGCGCTCTCGCGCAATCACCAGCAATTCACTCCCGAACATATGCTGAAGGTCCTCGTCGATGACGACGAGGGGCTGGCCGCCTCGCTGATCGAGCGCGCCGGCGGCAACGTGCGCGACGTCAAGCTTGGCGTCGAGACCGCCCTTGAGGCCATGCCGAAGGTGGAAGGCGGCAACGGCCAGCTTTATCTGGCGCAGCCGCTGGCCAAGGTGTTTTCGACCGCCGAGGAATTGGCCAAGAAAGCCGGCGACAGTTTTGTCACGGTCGAGCGACTGCTGCAGGCGCTGGCGATGGAGAAGTCGGCCAAGACGGCCGATATCCTGTCCAAGGCCGGCGTCACAGCGCAGGCGCTGAACCAGGTGATCAACGACGTCCGCAAGGGCCGTACCGCCGATTCGGCGAGCGCCGAGCAGGGCTATGACGCGCTGAAGAAATACGCGCGCGACCTCACCGCCGATGCCCGCGCCGGCAAGCTCGACCCTGTGATTGGCCGTGACGACGAGATCCGCCGCACCATCCAGGTGCTGTCGCGGCGTACCAAGAACAACCCGGTGCTGATCGGCGAGCCGGGCGTCGGCAAAACGGCGATCGCCGAAGGCCTGGCGCTGCGCATCGTCAATGGCGACGTGCCCGAATCGCTGAAGGACAAGCAGTTGATGGCGCTCGACATGGGCGCGCTGATTGCCGGCGCCAAATATCGCGGCGAGTTCGAGGAGCGGCTGAAGGCCGTGCTCAACGAAGTCACCTCGGCGGCCGGCGGCATCATCCTGTTCATCGACGAGATGCACACGCTGGTCGGCGCCGGCAAGGCCGATGGCGCCATGGACGCTTCGAACCTGTTGAAGCCGGCGCTGGCGCGCGGCGAACTGCACTGCGTCGGCGCGACCACGCTCGATGAATACAGGAAGCATGTCGAGAAGGACGCGGCCCTTGCCCGCCGGTTCCAGCCGGTCTTCGTCAACGAGCCGTCGGTGGAAGATACCGTGTCGATCCTACGTGGCCTGAAGGAGAAGTACGAGCAGCACCACAAGGTGCGCATATCGGATTCGGCGCTGGTCGCGGCGGCGACCTTGTCCAACCGCTACATCGCCGACCGTTTCCTGCCGGACAAGGCGATCGACCTTGTCGACGAAGCCGCGTCGCGGCTGAGGATGCAGGTCGATTCCAAGCCCGAGGCGCTGGACGAGATCGATCGCCGCATCATGCAGCTCAAGATCGAGCGCGAGGCACTGAAGGTCGAGAAGGACGAGGCGTCAAAGGACCGGCTCGCGCGTCTCGAAAAGGAACTCGTCGGCCTCGAGGAGGAATCGACCGAGATCACCGCCAAATGGCAGTCGGAGAAGCAGAAGCTTGGCCTCGCCGCTGACCTCAAGAAGCAGCTCGACGCGGCCCGCAACGACCTCGCCATTGCCCAGCGCAAGGGTGAATTCCAGCGCGCCGGCGAGCTTGCCTATGGCAAGATCCCGGAACTGGAAAAGAAGCTGAAGGAAGCCGAAGCCCAGGACGGCAAGGCCGGCATGGTCGAAGAGGTGGTCACGCCCGACCACGTCGCCCATATCGTGTCGCGTTGGACCGGCATTCCAGTCGACAAGATGCTGCAGGGCGAGCGCGACAAGCTGCTGCGCATGGAAGACGAGATCGGCAAGCGAGTCGTCGGCCAGGGCGAAGCGGTACAGGCGGTGTCCAAGGCCGTGCGTCGTGCCCGGGCCGGGCTGCAGGATCCGAACCGGCCGATCGGCTCGTTCATGTTCCTCGGACCGACCGGCGTCGGCAAGACCGAACTGACCAAGGCGCTGGCCAATTTCCTGTTCGACGACGAGAGCGCTATGGTGCGCATCGACATGTCGGAATACATGGAGAAGCACTCGGTCGCCCGGCTGATCGGAGCGCCTCCCGGTTATGTCGGCTATGAGGAAGGCGGTGCGCTGACCGAAGCGGTGCGGCGCCGGCCCTATCAGGTCGTGCTGTTCGACGAGATCGAGAAGGCGCATCCGGATGTCTTCAACGTGCTGTTGCAGGTGCTCGACGACGGGCGGCTGACCGACGGGCAGGGCCGCACGGTCGACTTCCGCAACACGCTGATCGTCATGACGTCGAACCTCGGCGCCGAATATCTGGTCAATCTCAGCGAAGAGCAGGACGTCGATGCCGTGCGCGACGAGGTTATGAGCGTGGTGAGAGCCTCGTTCAGGCCGGAGTTCCTCAACCGCGTCGACGAGGTGATCCTGTTCCACCGGCTGCGCCGGCAGGATATGGGCCGCATCGTCGAGATCCAGCTCAAGCGGCTGGAAAGCCTGCTAGCCGACCGCAAGATCACACTGTCGCTCGACCAGGATTCGATCGACTGGCTGGCGGCGAAGGGCTACGACCCGGCCTATGGCGCACGGCCGCTGAAGCGGGTGATGCAGAAGGACCTGCAAGATCCGCTGGCGGAAAAAATCCTGCTTGGCGAGATACTCGACGGCTCGACCGTCAAGGTCACCGCCGGCTCCGACCGGTTGAATTTCCGGTCCAGGCCCACTGTGGTGCCGACCGACGCGGCAGCCTGATCCAACGCCGCGCGTCCGACCGGACGCGCGGCATTTTCTTATGAAACAACAATCCTTTGACGGGGGTGCAGATGACGCTGGACGACTACAACAGCTTCTGCGCCTCGCTGCCGCAGACGACGCACGTCGTGCAGTGGGGCGGGGCCGATGTCTGGAAAGTCGGTGGCAAGGTCTTCACCATCGCCGGCCATGACCGGGAGGGTGGCGTCTTCGTCACCTTCAAATGCTCTGAAATGGCTTATGACGTGCTGAAGGATCAGCCCGGCTGCCGGCCGGCGCCCTATCTCGCCTCGCGCGGCATGAAATGGATCCAGCGTCAGACAAGCCAGAGCATGGATGATGATGCGCTGAAGGACTATCTCGGCGAAAGCCACCGCCTCGTCGTCCTCAAGCTGACGAAGCAGACGCGCAAGGAATTGGGCCTGTAGCAACCAGTAATCCGCCATCTTCATGCCCGGTTCATGTTGGAAAGCTTATGTTGTGGTTTGCTGGCGAAGGGGTTTGCCTGCAGGCTTTTGACGATCAGGGCGTTCCTTGCGCATCCAAACGGTGGCGAGAACGTTCTGGTGGGAACACTGCCGGGCGGCGGCAATTACGCATGACCCCGAAAATCGAAATTCGATTTTCGGAAAGGATCATGCGCAGACATGAAGTGTTACAGCGTCCTTTGCGCGTCCAAACGGACGCGCGGCGCTGTAAGTACCGGAGAGTTTGACCACCATGTTCCGCACGATCCTTGCCTTTTCGGTGCTCGCCGCCGGGCTGCTCACGTCCAGCGCCATGGCATCGCCGACTGTGGACAACGCACTGCCGGCCGTCCGCGCCGCCGATAGCGGCGGCATTGTGCTTGCCCAGGACGGCAATCTCGACATCTATTACGACGCCAGGGGCAACCGCGTCATCGTCGATGCCGAGACCGGCAAGGTCATCGCCATCCAGCCGCCGCAGACCAGGCTCGACCGCCGCGCGCTGCGCCGGGAAATGCGGGCACGTGAGCTTGGACGCGCACCGGTCGAAGACGACGACCGCTACTATCTCGACGATCCCGAAGACATGGCGCGTTTCCGCCGCAGGCAACTGGACGATCAGGGACGAATCCCCGGCCCGCCGGTTGATGAATACGATCCTGAAAGCGACAGATTCCTGGGGGCCGCTCCGCAGGATGATGCCAATGACAGCGACACCTATCCGGAAGCGCCGAAATCCGCTGAACCGCGGCCCGTCAAGCGCCAGCCGCTGAACGAAGCCTCTATCGATCCCGCCGAACCGGCGGCGCCCGCCGACCAGGCCGCGCTGCCGCCGAAAGCCGGTGGCAAGACCGTGGTCGATCCCTCGCTTTCACTCGGCGCACGCCAGGATGTAGCCGCCTTGCAGGTGCTGCTCGACCGCGCCGGCGCTTCACCCGGCGTCGTCGACGGGCGCTTCGGCTCCAATGTCGACAAGGCGCTTGCCGCCTACAACCAGATCACCGGCAGCAATCTGCGCTCGACCGACGCGGTCGGCATCCAGGCTGCGCTGGCGCAAACCGGTGGCGATGCTTTCGCCAATTATACGATCACGCCCGAGGACGCGGCCGGGCCTTATGTCGCCTCGATACCGGAAGATTACAGCCAGAAGGCGCAGCTCGACCGCATGGCTTACACCTCCGTCACCGAAGCCTTGGCCGAACGGTTCCACATGGACGAGAACTACCTGAAGGGGCTCAATCCCGAGGCCGACTTCAGCCGTCCCGGCACCATCATCAAGGTCGCCAATTTCGGCAGGCTGGTGGCGACGCCGGTTGCCCGCATCGTCGCCGACAAGGACAAGAAGCAGGTGTTCGCCTACGATGCCGGTGGCAAGCTGGTCGCGGCCTATCCGGCCACCATCGGTTCAGCCGACACGCCCTCGCCGACCGGCACCCATACGGTGTCGCGCGTCGCGCTCGATCCGAACTACACCTACAACCCCAGCATCAATTTCAAGCAGGGCCAGAACGACAAGATCCTGACCATCCCCCCGGGTCCGAACGGCCCGGTCGGCTCGGTGTGGATCGCGCTGGACAAGCCGACCTATGGCATTCACGGCACGCCCGATCCCTCCAAGATAGGCAAGACCGAAAGCCATGGCTGCGTGCGCCTGACAAATTGGGATGCGCGCGAGCTGGCCAAGCTGGTGTCGCCGGGCGTCACCGTCGAGTTCGTCGGCGGTCCCTCGGCCGATGATGTTGCGGAGCAAGCGAGCGCTCCAGCGCAGTGATGTCGGCCTGCCCACAAGGCAGACCGATATCCAAAGCTGGATTCATGAGCGCAGGGCGCTGGCCGGTTGTTGCCGGCCCGCAACAAGTCTAAGCAGACGCTCATGAAGTCTCCGAGCGAAGCCGCAGCCGTTCCCCTGACCAGGTCGCTTTCTAACGGTACATTTTGCCCGCAGTCGCAGCGCAAGTTCGTGCTGGTAGCGGCGATCCTGGCGTCAGCGCTCGGCTTCATCGACGGGTCGATCCTGGCCATTGCCATGCCGGCAATGCGCGTCGACCTCGGCGCCAGCCTGGCCGAGGTCCAGTGGATTTCCAACGCCTATGCGCTGACGCTGTCGGCGCTGATTCTGGCCGGCGGCGCCGCCGGCGACCGGTTTGGCCTCAGGCGCGCCTTCGTTGCCGGCATTGCGCTGTTCATCGTCGCTTCGCTGGCCTGCGCGGTGGCGCCGAATGCGCTGGTGCTCATCGCCTTTCGCGCCATTCAGGGCATTGGTGCGGCGATCATGGTGCCGGGCAGCCTCGCCATCATCGCCAAGGCCTATCCGAAGAAGGAGCGCGGCCGGGCGATCGGCATCTGGGCCGCCGCCTCGGCGCTGACGACTGCGCTCGGTCCGGTGCTCGGCGGCTTCGTTCTGTCGGCCTTTGGCGGCGGTATCTGGCGGGCGATCTTCGCCGTCAACCTGCCGCTCGGGCTGATCTCGATCTATCTCCTGCTGGCCAAGATTCCCGCCGACGCGCCGACGGAGAAGCGAAGCCTCGATCTCGGCGGCGCCGCTCTCGCCACGCTTGCCTTCGGGGCGCTTGCCTACGGACTGACCTCGATGAGCGCCGAAGGCAGCGGGCTGATGTCGCGGCCGAGCATCGCCGCAGGCGCCGTGCTGCTTATCATCTTCATCGTCTTCGAGCTTCGGCAGCGCGAGCCGATGATCGATCTCAAGCTGTTTCGGATCGGCGCCTTTGCCGGCGCCAACCTCGCCACCTTCTTCCTGTATTTCGCCCTGTCGGCCAATCTGTTCTACCTGCCGATGCTGTTGATCGCCGGATGGGGGCTGAGCACCAAAGAGGTCGGTTTCATCTTCCTGCCGCTGTCGGCGTCGATCGCGCTGCTGTCGGGTCTCGTCGGCCAGTGGTCGGATCGCATCGGTCCGCGTTTTCCGATCGCCAGCGGCTGCCTGGTAGTTGCCATCGCCTTTGCCGGGCTGGCTTTGCTCACTCATGCCGGCATGCACAATTTCTGGACCGGTATCTTTCCGCTGATGGCCGTGATGGGGCTCGGCATGGCGCTGGTGGTGTCGCCGCTGTCGACGGCGGTCATGACCGCGGTCGAGGACAAGGATACCGGCGCCGCTTCCGGCATCAACAATGCGGTTTCGCGCATTGGCGGGCTGATTGCTGTGGCGGCGATGGGCTCGCTCGCGGCCTGGGTCTATTCGACGATGCTCGATACCAGCGTCAGGCCGGGCATTCCGGGGTTCGGAGAACCGGCATTGGCCGGCCTGGCGCCAGACCTTGATGCAACACGGCTCGCCGCCAGCGATGCGGCGTTCGCGGCCGTGTCGACAGTGACGGCCGTGCTTTGCCTCCTTGCCGCTGTTATCGCCTGGGCCACCGTTTCGGGGCAAAAGCTGCCTTGGTCACGAGCCGAAGAGGAGCAGTCGACCTGATTCGGAGCCGACCCGATTCGGAATGCTCTGATGGGGCGATTATGATTCGCCGGCGTCGAGTGTGACGGCTTAAAGCGCGTCGCGCTGAAACGGATTCATACGACGCGCTTTAAGTCTTTGTTTTGAGGCATGTCGTTGTCCCAGAACCGCGGCACACTTCTGGGCGACATGCATTAGCCTTCGATCTTGGCGCTCGCGACCTTCAGCGGATTGCTGTCTTCCTGCTTGAGCAGTTCATCGATGCGCTCGCGCTCGCGCTTGAAAGCGACCAGGTCGTCGCCCTTCAGCACCTTGCCGACCGGCAGGCGCACGCGCATCGGGTCGACCTTGGTGCCGTTGACGATCAGCTCGTAGTGAAGATGCGGACCGGTGGAGAGGCCGGTCTGACCGAGGAAGCCGATGGTCTGGCCCTGGCGGACATGAACGCCCGGTTCGATGCCTTTGGCAAAGGCGCTCTGGTGATTGTAGGAGGTCTCGTAGCCATTGGCATGGCGGATGATGATCTGCTTGCCGTAGCCGCCGGCCCAGCCGGCCTTTTCGATGGTGCCGTTGCCGGCGGCGATGATCGGCGTTCCGATCGGCGCCGCCCAGTCGACGCCGGTATGCATGCGGACATAACCGAGGATCGGATGCCGGCGGGCGCCGAAGCCGGAGCGGAATTTCCCGGCCGGCAGGGGATTGCGCAGCAGGAACTGCTCGGCGCTCGATCCGTCCTCGTCGAAATAGTCGGTCGAGCCGTCCTGCATCTGGAAGCGGTAGAAATTGCGTGTCTGGCCGCCGAAGGTCGACGAGACATAGAGCAGTTCCGATTCGTCGGAGGCCTGGTCGTCGCCGTCCGGCTGCGAGAACAGCACGTCGATGCGGTCCGATGGATTGAGCCTGGACTGGAAGTCGACGCCGGAGGCCAGGAGCTTGACCAATTGCTGGGTCAGCTTCTTCGACATGCCATAGGAATAGGCGGCGCGGTAGATGCCGTCATAGACGTTCGGCAGATTGCCGCGCACCACCACCGGCGCCGACGAATCATCGAACGCGGTCAGCAATTCGGGGTTCGGCTCCGGTTCCTGCGCCGGCACATACTGGCCGCGGTCGTCGAGCGCGATGGTGACGATGTGCGTTGTCTTGTCATAGACGCTGGTGCGAACGACCTTGGCGGCGTCGCCATGTACCTCGAGCCCGACGCGCAGCACGGTTCCGGTCTTCAGCGCCGGTGCGTTGAGCAGCTTGCCGATCGCCTCCGCCATGCCGGTGGCGTCATCGCCCGTATAGCCCGAATCAGCGAAAGCCTCGGCAATGTCGCGGTCCCTGGTGAAGGGAATGATTTCCTCGGCGAAAGCCGGGGTCTGGTCGTCGAGCGCGACGCGCGGCGCCACCGAGACGTTTTCCGGCACGATCTTGACGTCGTAGGAGCCGGCCATCGATTCGGCGAAGGCATCGCCGAATCGCTGCGGGTCGACATAATGCAGGGAGGCGACCTGCACGGCGCCGTCGCTGAGGTCGGTGCCGGCTTCGCGCACCACTTTTTCAACCTCGTCGGCGGACAGGTCGCTTTTTTCGTCGAAGGAGGCCGTCTCAACCGGGAAATCGACCGTCTTGAGGCTCATCTCGCTTTCGACCTTGGCGCCGTAGATCTGGCCGCCAACTGCGGAGGCCGTCGCCGGCTGCGCCGGCGTCGAGTCGCCATCGTCGCCGAACACCTGCATCGGGTCGAAAGGCGGATAGGCGCGGTTGGTGGTGTGGCCGGCTGCCAGCGCCATCTTGATCTGCACGAACGGCATGGTGTGGATAACGTCGCGGTCGCCGACCTTGGTCACCATCGACACTTCCATGCGCCGGCGGTCCTTGGCCTTGGCGATCTGGCGCGGCGCCACCAGCCTGGTGGTCTTGGCGACCTCGCCGGAATCGCCGCCGCTTTCGAGCTGGGCCAGTTCGGCGATTTCGGGCGGGGTTGCCAGCTGCTGGCGGCCGTCAAGGGCGGCAAACAACGCCACGCCCATCAGCACACTCGAGGTCACGCCGGTAAGAAAGGTGCCCGACAGCCAGCGCGCCGAAACCTCGCGCCGGTCGGGCGGGCCGCTGCGGCCATCCGCGATCAGCGGCGGCTCATTGCCGAGTTCGGCT
>NZ_JBTTIE010000001.1:3095000-3097500 GCF_054719465.1 Mesorhizobium sp. RSR565B
ACGTATAGGGTCTGACGCCTGCCCGGTGCTGGAAGGTTAAGAGGAGGGGTGCAAGCTCTGAATCGAAGCCCCAGTAAACGGCGGCCGTAACTATAACGGTCCTAAGGTAGCGAAATTCCTTGTCGGGTAAGTTCCGACCTGCACGAATGGCGTAACGACTTCCCCGCTGTCTCCAGCATAGACTCAGTGAAATTGAATTCCCCGTGAAGATGCGGGGTTCCTGCGGTTAGACGGAAAGACCCCGTGCACCTTTACTATAGCTTTACATTGGCATTCGTAGTGGCATGTGTAGGATAGGTGGTAGGCTTTGAAACCTGGGCGCCAGCTCAGGTGGAGCCACCCTTGAAATACCACCCTTATTACTATGGATGTCTAACCGCGGCCCGTTATCCGGGTCCGGGACAATGTATGGTGGGTAGTTTGACTGGGGCGGTCGCCTCCTAAAGAGTAACGGAGGCGCGCGATGGTGGGCTCAGAACGGTCGGAAATCGTTCGCTGAGTGCAATGGCATAAGCCTGCCTGACTGCGAGACTGACAAGTCGAGCAGAGACGAAAGTCGGTCATAGTGATCCGGTGGTCCCGCGTGGAAGGGCCATCGCTCAACGGATAAAAGGTACGCCGGGGATAACAGGCTGATGACCCCCAAGAGTCCATATCGACGGGGTTGTTTGGCACCTCGATGTCGACTCATCGCATCCTGGGGCTGGAGCAGGTCCCAAGGGTATGGCTGTTCGCCATTTAAAGCGGTACGTGAGTTGGGTTCAGAACGTCGTGAGACAGTTCGGTCCCTATCTGCCGTGGGTGTAGGAATATTGAAAGGATCTGTCCCTAGTACGAGAGGACCGGGATGGACGGATCTCTGGTGGACCTGTTGTGGCGCCAGCCGCATAGCAGGGTAGCTATATCCGGACGGGATAACCGCTGAAGGCATCTAAGCGGGAAACCCACCTTAAAACGAGTATTCCCTGAGAACCGTGGAAGACGACCACGTTGATAGGCCGGGTGTGGAAGAGCGGCAACGCTTGAAGCTTACCGGTACTAATAGTTCGATCGGCTTGATCGTTCTCATTCCTTATGCTCATCGTGAAACACGATGATCTGACCAGCGCTCACGCATGAGCGGCCCTTACAGGGCCTATGCTCCGCGAGGGCGCCGGAAAACCGGCGACGCGCAGTCGCGCTTGCGGGCTTACGCCCGTAAGCAAAACACAAACGTCGCCTTGGCACGAAAAAACAGCTTCTCGATATAACGTGCGTTTTGCCGACCTGGTGGTTATGGCGGAGCGGCTGCACCCGATCCCATTCCGAACTCGGCCGTGAAACGCTCCAGCGCTGATGGTACTTCGTCTCAAGACGCGGGAGAGTAGGTCGCTGCCAGGTCTGCAAAACGCACGTTGAACTCTCATCCGCAAACCGGATGAAACTGAAATCTTCTCTCTACGAAAAGGCCCGCCAAGGGATCACGGGCCGCGCAAGCGGCCCTTTCATTTGGTCAGCCATATACCTATGTGTAAGCCATCCTGTTCATAGGCCCAGGCTTACGTCCAGATAAGCAAGCAAACGCTTGCTTCAGATCCGGAGCAGGCAAGAGCTTGCCCTGGAGAGTCCGGAGCAAGCAAGAGCTTGCCCTGGAGAGTCCGGAGCAAGCAAGAGCTTGCCCTGGAGAGTCCGGAGCAAGCAAGAGCTTGCCCTGGAGGTGACGCGGGGTGGAGCAGCCCGGTAGCTCGTCAGGCTCATAACCTGAAGGTCACAGGTTCAAATCCTGTCCCCGCAACCAACATCAAAAACAGCCCGCTTCACGCGGGCTTTTTGCGTTCGGACCGCGATCTATGGCGATTTTAACCTGCACCAGGGGTCGGAAGCAGGCGAAGCCGACGCCGTGGGACAGAAAAGCCAAATCATGACCCCCAACCGCCCGCAGCTCGCAGGCCTTTTTGTTATTCGGCACCTTTGCCCACGCGAAGCCGGTTGGCTCCCGGCTCTGTCAGCGCGGCAACCGCCACGCGCCGGCGCGATGGTGACCGGACGCTTTGGACCCTGCAAAACCAGGCGACGAACCATTCTCTCGCCATCAGATCTTGGAAAACGAACCGTGATCGTGCGCTTCCAATCATTGCTATTATTGCTACCGGGCTTGATCGGCGCCATAATCTTCCAGGAGGTTGCCGTGCCCGACTACGCTCTGAACGAACCACTATGAGAGCTTCATCAGGAAGCAGCTCGAATCAGGCCGCTACAACAATGCCTGAGATGTTCGCGCCGGCCTACGTATGCTCGAGGATTTCGAGGCGGAGCGGGAGAGATGGCTGCGCGAGGAGGTTCCGGCGCGCCTGACCGAGCTCCGGCAGGATCCGGCTAAGGGCATCCCTGTCGAGACGGTTTTTTCGCGACTCGAGGCGCGTCATCACGCGAAGCAGGCGAAAGCCAAATAGGCAATGGAGTACCGCATTGTCTTCCACCCCAAGGCGGAACTGAACTCGGCCAGTTCTATGACGACGTA
>NZ_JBTTIE010000001.1:3102500-6166848 GCF_054719465.1 Mesorhizobium sp. RSR565B
AAAAACACAGGGCTCTGCGAAGTCGCAAGACGACGTATAGGGTCTGACGCCTGCCCGGTGCTGGAAGGTTAAGAGGAGGGGTGCAAGCTCTGAATCGAAGCCCCAGTAAACGGCGGCCGTAACTATAACGGTCCTAAGGTAGCGAAATTCCTTGTCGGGTAAGTTCCGACCTGCACGAATGGCGTAACGACTTCCCCGCTGTCTCCAGCATAGACTCAGTGAAATTGAATTCCCCGTGAAGATGCGGGGTTCCTGCGGTTAGACGGAAAGACCCCGTGCACCTTTACTATAGCTTTACATTGGCATTCGTAGTGGCATGTGTAGGATAGGTGGTAGGCTTTGAAACCTGGGCGCCAGCTCAGGTGGAGCCACCCTTGAAATACCACCCTTATTACTATGGATGTCTAACCGCGGCCCGTTATCCGGGTCCGGGACAATGTATGGTGGGTAGTTTGACTGGGGCGGTCGCCTCCTAAAGAGTAACGGAGGCGCGCGATGGTGGGCTCAGAACGGTCGGAAATCGTTCGCTGAGTGCAATGGCATAAGCCTGCCTGACTGCGAGACTGACAAGTCGAGCAGAGACGAAAGTCGGTCATAGTGATCCGGTGGTCCCGCGTGGAAGGGCCATCGCTCAACGGATAAAAGGTACGCCGGGGATAACAGGCTGATGACCCCCAAGAGTCCATATCGACGGGGTTGTTTGGCACCTCGATGTCGACTCATCGCATCCTGGGGCTGGAGCAGGTCCCAAGGGTATGGCTGTTCGCCATTTAAAGCGGTACGTGAGTTGGGTTCAGAACGTCGTGAGACAGTTCGGTCCCTATCTGCCGTGGGTGTAGGAATATTGAAAGGATCTGTCCCTAGTACGAGAGGACCGGGATGGACGGATCTCTGGTGGACCTGTTGTGGCGCCAGCCGCATAGCAGGGTAGCTATATCCGGACGGGATAACCGCTGAAGGCATCTAAGCGGGAAACCCACCTTAAAACGAGTATTCCCTGAGAACCGTGGAAGACGACCACGTTGATAGGCCGGGTGTGGAAGAGCGGCAACGCTTGAAGCTTACCGGTACTAATAGTTCGATCGGCTTGATCGTTCTCATTCCTTATGCTCATCGTGAAACACGATGATCTGACCAGCGCTCACGCATGAGCGGCCCTTACAGGGCCTATGCTCCGCGAGGGCGCCGGAAAACCGGCGACGCGCAGTCGCGCTTGCGGGCTTACGCCCGTAAGCAAAACACAAACGTCGCCTTGGCACGAAAAAACAGCTTCTCGATATAACGTGCGTTTTGCCGACCTGGTGGTTATGGCGGAGCGGCTGCACCCGATCCCATTCCGAACTCGGCCGTGAAACGCTCCAGCGCTGATGGTACTTCGTCTCAAGACGCGGGAGAGTAGGTCGCTGCCAGGTCTGCAAAACGCACGTTGAACTCTCATCCGCAAACCGGATGAAACTGAAATCTTCTCTCTACGAAAAGGCCCGCCAAGGGATCACGGGCCGCGCAAGCGGCCCTTTCATTTGGTCAGCCATATACCTATGTGTAAGCCATCCTGTTCATAGGCCCAGGCTTACGTCCAGATAAGCAAGCAAACGCTTGCTTCAGATCCGGAGCAGGCAAGAGCTTGCCCTGGAGAGTCCGGAGCAAGCAAGAGCTTGCCCTGGAGAGTCCGGAGCAAGCAAGAGCTTGCCCTGGAGAGTCCGGAGCAAGCAAGAGCTTGCCCTGGAGGTGACGCGGGGTGGAGCAGCCCGGTAGCTCGTCAGGCTCATAACCTGAAGGTCACAGGTTCAAATCCTGTCCCCGCAACCAACATCAAAAACAGCCCGCTTCACGCGGGCTTTTTGCGTTCGGACCGCGATCTATGGCCGCGACCGACTATTCAACGATTGAGGAGGGCAGCAAGGTTGGCGTGCTCGGCTTTATTGAGAGGTCCGCGAACCGGGGGATTGATGCCGCCTCGGCGCATTCGCGAAAGCTATACGTCGAGCATTAGGAAGTTCGCCAACCCGTCATGGCAAGCGATCTGCACGACAACAGCATGATTCGAGCCGCGGAGAGATCGTCGTGCGAAGGCGCGAACCGTTGATTTAAACAACCCGCGCCTTGCCGAAGCTTTTCGTCGCGGGCCGCGTCAGCCAGCTCGCCGCAATGACGCCTGGAAGGCCAGCGAGGTCCAGCTGTTGCTCGAGGCGAGATGGCAATAGAGCAGCGCAAGCGCGCCGGATTTCCTGAGATCAAGAAACGCCTCGTCGCTCAATTTGTTGAAGGCCGGCTCGTCGATCACCTGAAAGTCGGTGAGGTTGAGGGTCTCGCCGCCCTCCAGCGTCACCTTGCTCTGCCGCGGCGCGAACAGGCCGTGCGCGTCGATCTTGTCGATCATGGCGCGAGTCGCATTGAAGTCGGTCTGGAACTGGCTGCAGAAGGCGAGCGCCTGCCTCGAGGCCTCGGCCGGCTCGTTGCCGTCGAAGAAGGGCGCGGTCTCGTCGCCGCCCTTGGACGAAGGCGTCTGCTCGACGACGCGTTCGCTGGCGCGGTCGATGCACAACGTCAGGCGGCCGGTCGTTTTCGATTCATCGGCCAGGATGAAGGGGTACCGGCGGACATAGGCGGGAATGTAATGCGGCTCCGCCCATTTGCCGTCGGCGCCGACGAACAGGTTCTGGTCCTGACGCAGGCCGGTGATGATGACAGGCGCCTTGGCGTCGCCGATGAAAACGATCGGGTAGGAGCGCATTGCCGCCGGCATTTCCGAGGCGACGACGGGGATTGCGTGCGCGGTGCGGGCAAAGGAGAAATCGGCCCGCGCCGTAAGGCCGAGTGAGCCGTGCCGCAGCGGATTGAGCGCCTCGGGTTTTTTGTAGAACAGCGGCAGCGCGTTTGTCGCGGTGCTTCCGGCCGGGGCCGTGTCTGTTTTCGCGTCAGTCATCCCTAGTGTTCTCCTCTTATACCATTCCGGTTTAGGCCAGTGGCTGCCGGTGCGCAACGCGTTGACGGCTGCTTCACCCTACATGGCCAAGATAAATCTATCTGTTTGTTTGATCGTGCTCTTTTGTACTTCTGGAGATCGAGCTCTATAGACAGCACGCCATGAAGCGGCGAGATTGGCTGACGGGATAGACATCTCAAGAGAGCCGTCTGAAAGACAGACGAACCAGGGCAGGCGCATGGCATCGCTTTCGGATTTCGAGCAGGGGCAGAGCTTTTCCGTCGAAGCCGGCGGTCAGACGCTCACGATGGAACTGAGCGCGGTGCAGCCCATTGCCAACAGCCCGCGCGACGGCGGTGGCTTCACGCTGCTGTTCAGGGGGCCGCGCGACGCGGCGCTGCCGCAGGCTATCTATCGGTTCAACGGCAAAAGCGGCGCCCATGAGATCTTCATCGTGCCGATCGCTGCCGATGAGGCAGGGCGGCTTTACGAGGCGGTATTCAACTGATTTTTTTCGACCGGATCGGCCACGGGGACGCTCCGGCCATCAGGGCGATTTGGCAGCGCGGCGGCTCGACATATGATCGACTATATCGAGATTGCGGACGTATTTGACGGAGCGGCGTGTAGCGCACTGTGCGCGGAAATTCGGGCGGCCTTGGGCCGTCCGGCCGGCCTGCTGGGGCGTGCCGACCAGAAGATGGCATGGCCGGAGATCCGAAAGACCGTGCGCGCCGATGTTTCGCAGGCCACTGAAGAGCGAGTGAGTGCCCTGTTGGCGCAGCAGAAGGCGGCTCTGGAGCGGCATTTCGGGCTGCTGCTCGGCCAGGTCGAGAAACCTCAGTTCCTTCACTATCGGCAAGGCGATTTCTTTGTGCCGCACCAGGATGGCAACACGCCGCTCATTCACGACGAGTCGCGGTTCCGAAAGATCTCGGTGGTGATCTTTCTCAACCGTCAATCGGACAACCCTTCGCCAAAAAGCTATGCAGGCGGCTCGCTGGTCCTGCATGGGCCTTACAGCGGCCCGGGCCTGCGCGTTGCCATGCCCGCGTTGCCGGGCTCTCTCGTCGCCTTTCGTTCGGAAACGACGCATGAAGTCACCCCGGTCACGCGCAACGAACGTTTCACCATCGTCTCCTGGTATCGCGGCACGTGACGACCGGCACGACCCTTACGGCGAACGGATCATCAGGTCGTAGAGGCCCTTGTCCTCGGCAACGGTGAAGCCGAGGCGTTTGTAGAGCCGCCGCGCTGGATTGTTCTTCTCGACATGGATCGAGACCGACTTGCCGACGGCGGCGGCCTCATCGATGAGATCGGCGAGCAACGCACCGCCAGACCCCTTGCCGCGATGCGCCGGCAGGAAGGCGATATCTATGATGCAATGCTCGCTCGCCGAGCGCTCGATATACAGGCGACCGATATCTTGCCTTGCCTGCTCGATCACCAGCCAGTCGGCGTTGGGATAGTATTTCTGGTAATGCGCGTGCTGCGCTTGAAACTGCATGTCGAGGAACGCCGTTTTCTGCGCATCGCTCCACGGCGTGACGGCAAGTTCTTCGGCGCGGGTCGAGGCGTAGAGCGCCGACAGGAACGGCAGATCGGCGTCCGCCATCGGGCGGAACGTCAGATCAATCCGCGCCGCGCGCACCCAGCAAAATATAACAGGCCCGTTGTCCACAATCGGAAGCTGGATCATGGAGTGGCGCTTACGGACGCGCCGGATAAACGCCTTGCATGGCAATGATGAACGTCATCGCCAGATAGGGAGGCAGGTTGTTGTGAGGCAACGTACTGCCCGCCATGCTCAGTGCCTGGGGGTCCATCTGGACCAGATTTTGCGAAGTGTTGTTCTGATACAGCGTTCCGCCCCCCGACTTCCCCAGAACAACCGCATCGGTAAGAGTTCCCTGGGCGCCACTCTCGGTGGACATCGCGACAAAATGATTATGTTGCGGCATTTCCGTTTGCAGAAGGGTGATGGACGTTTCGCCACCCGTCTCGCCGAGAAACCGCTCCGACAAGCCATTGCCGTGTCCTTGCCCCATGGGCGCGGAGCCAGCCATATTCGGCAACGCGAAGGTCGACTTGCCGTCGCCGCCGTAAACTGTGCCCAGCAGCGAAAACAGCGCCGTATTCTGCGAGATTGGCAGGAGCTGGCCATCGCAGGTCGCCCACCCCGTCGGGGCGAAATCTCCGGCAAAAATTCGAATTTCGGCGACGAACGGATTGGTCATGGCAAGTCTCTAGCTTTGCTGGGGGAAGATGCCAAATAGCGAGATGATGAAACTGACGGCGAGGAACGGCACCATATTGTCGTGAGGCTGGCTGCCGCCGGCCGGCGAAATGGCTCCGGCGGCCATGTTGCCATCAGGTGCGATACCCACATAGGGCGTCAGCAGGCTCGATGTCGCCAGGACACCGCCGGACGGACCCGGATTCTTGGCGATATTCGACGAACCGGTCCAGGTATGGGAATGGTTCGGCATTTGTTGGGTTGAAACAGTGACGGATTCGACCCCGCCCAGTTCTCCGATGATATAGGTCTGGCTGACCAGCGGGCCCTTGCCAGCATGGACGGGGATGCGGGATGCGAGGTTGGGCAGGGCGAATGTTTCCTCCCCGTCGCCGCCATAGGTCGTACCGATCAGATTGAACAAGGTTTCGTTCTCGGAGATCGGCATCAACTGGCCTTGGCAGAACGCCCAGCCATTCGGAGGGAAATTGCCACCGAACATCCTGATCTCGCCGACAAAAGGTTGGCTCATCGAAGCGTCCTCTTAATTTCGCGACGGGAATATGCCTTGCAGGGCAATGATGAAATTCAAGACGAGATAGGGCGATCTGTTCTCATGCGGCTGGCCGCCACCGACGAAAGTGATGTTTTCCTTCGCCATAGCCACCGCGCTGCCAGGCGGCTGATAGATCGGGCTGGCGTTCGCCCCCAACAGCGCGCCGGATGGATTGTTGACGTTGCCGGCAGTGTTCGATGCGTTGACGAAATGGTTGTGTGTCGGCATTTCGCCGAGCGTGAGCGTGTGAAACTCTTCGCCGCCCTGGCCGCCGACAATTGCACCGATAGGGCCGCCCGTATGAACCGGCGCACGTCCCCTCATATCCGGAAGGGCAAAATTTGTCTGGCCGTTGCCGCCGTACCTGGTGCCAAGAAGTGAGAACAATGGCTGGTTCTGGTTAAGCGGCAACAACTGGCCGTTACAAAATGCCCAGCCGCGCGGTGCATAGTTCCAGGAAATGATCTTGACTTCACCTAAATAAGGCTCGCTCATCCCCGTTCCCTTCGTTGGCGGCTTACTGTCTGAATTCTTGTATTATGCCTAAGTAAGACAACAAGTCGATATCAGATTCATAAAATATATTTCCTAGGACGAAATCCAAGGTTGCTGACTACGGTGTCGCGGCAGGCAGCAGTGGCAGCGGCTGGTTGAAGAACGTCCGGGTGTCCGTCAGTGCCGTTGCCCCGCCATTGACGGTTTCGATACCGGCCTCGCTCGCCTGCGGTACGTTGATCGTGCCGTCGGCGCCGCCGAGGCCGTCCGCGAGGAAGCGGATGGCATTGGCGTTGTTGACGTTGGTGATGGTGTTGGCATGAACGTCGGCATTGATGATAGCGCCGGCAAATGTGGCGGTGACCGTGATGCCGCGGCTGTCGGCATTGTCGCGAATGGTGTTGTTGGTGACCGCCGCGTGCACGGTGCCCGGCTGCACGAGCTGCGTGATCGAGACGCTGTCGCCACCGCTTATGCCGTTGACGCCGATGCTCTGGATAATGTTGTTGTCGATCAGCACCTTGGCGACGCCGAGGCTTTCATGCCCAACCCTGATGCCGTTGCCGGTTCGCGATCCCGAGGTTGCTACGCCTTGCGTACCGATGACGTTGTTGGCGATTGTGCCGTCAAGCGTCCGTGCGAGGTCGCCGCTGCTGAACACGTTGATGGCCGTCGAGTCGCTGTTGGTGACGGTGTTGTTCCGGACGGTGAAATTCAGATTGCCGCCCGTGCCGGCGCCGGAATTGCTGCTCTGGGTGAGGTTGATGCCGTTGTTCAGATTGTTGAATAGATTTCCCGTGGTCTCGCCGATGTGAGCGTTGACGGTGCCGTCATTGGCAATGACGAACAGACCGGTTCCAGGGATGACTCCCGGTCCGGGATAGGCGTTGTTGCCGGTGAAGGTTGCGCCGTCGACGGTCAGCGTCATCGTCGGCGCGCCGGCGACACCGGCGCCGTCCGCCTCGAAGATGAAGTCGCTGCCGGCATTGTTCGAGGCGCCGTTGTTCGAGAACGTGCCGCCGCTCACCACCAGGTTCGCCAACGTGCCGCCGGAATTGATGACCTGCACGTTATGGGTGAATGAGTTGGAGACCGTGAGGTTGGTGAACGTGGTGACGTGCGAGGCGTTGCCGGTAAGTTCGTTGAACAGGATTCCGGACTCGGTGTTGGCATCGGCATTGCTGTTCAGGGTCAGACCGTTGAGCACCACGCCGTTGACCCGCAGCCCCTTTATGCCGTTGCCCGCATTGTCGCTGATGATCATGTTGCTCAGGCTGACATCCTGAGTGTCGGTCAGGCTGACGCCATCGCCGGTCGAGTTCTGGATCGTGCCGCCGCTGCCCCCCGTCGCGCCGGTGCCGGTCACCACCAGATTGCCGCTGGTGCCGGTGTTGTTGAGCACGATGCCGTTGGCTGCACCATTGGACGCAATGCTCCTGAACGTCACGTCGCCGGCGCCGATCGTCGTGTTGGCGACATTAAGCGCCGTGCCCGTGCCGGACGCGATGGTGTTGCCGGTGCCCTGCACCGTCACCGTGCCGCCGCCGGTGGCATTGAAACCGGCGCCGCTGGTGGTGGCGATGACCAGCCCGCCATTGGTGAAGTTGATCGTCGCACCGGTATTGTCGCTCAGGCTGACGCCAGCCGCCGTGGTCGAGGTGATCGACTTCGACGCGCCGGAGAAGGTGATGATGCCGGCGACATTGTCGTCCAGCAGGAGGCCGATCTGGCCCGCCGCATTATGCGTGATGTTGCCCGACAGGGTGATGTTGCCGGCGGTCAGGGCGCGATCCTGGATGTTGACCGCCTGGCCGGTGCTGCCGCTGGTGATCGCGCCGGCATAGGTGAAGGCCGCCGTGCCGCCGCTGTTGGCGGTGCCTAGGCCATCGCCGATACGGATCACGGCGCTTGTTCCGCCCACCAGCGCGCCGGTGCCGAGGTCGATCGCTCCCGAACCGGTGACGGTATCGAGGATGACGGCGCTGGTGCCGCCGGCGCCTTTGTTCGTGGAAGCGAAGGTCACGCCGCCCGCCGCGATGGCAACGCTGTCAAGGTTGACCGCGACGCCGCTGCCGGTCGAAATCGTGTTGCCCGAGCCGATAACGGTCACGGTGCCAGTACCGTTGCTCGTGGCGTTGAAGCCGGTGCCGGAGGTGGTGGTGATGGCTAGGCCGCCGCCGGTGAAGTTGACCGCGGTGTTGGTGTTCGCCGTCAGGTCGACGGCATTGTTGGCTCCGGTGGTCAGTATCTTGCTGGCGCCGGAGAAGTTGATCGTGCCGCCGGTGTTGGCGTTGACGAGGATCCCGTTGGCCACGCCGCCGGTGGCGCTGAGAGTGCCCGACAATGTCGTGGTGCCGGCGGTGCGGGTGGAGATGCTGACGACGTTTCCGGCCGTGGTCTTGGTGACCGAGCCGGCATAGCTGACATTGGCCGAGCCGCCGGTGACCAGGAAGGCCGCGCCGGTCGCGCCGCCGAGCGCACCGGAGCCGAGGCTGACAGTGCCGGCGCCGGTGACATTGGTCAGCGACACGTTGTTGGTTCCGCCGGTCGAATTGGTAGAGGTGAAATTGATGCCGGTGGTGGTGGCGATGCCGTTGAGGTTGACCGCCTGCGCGGAAGTGGAGCTCACCGTGCCGGTCGTCACATTGACCGTGCCGCCATTGATGGCGCTGAATCCGGTGGTGCCGTTGGTGACGATGTCGAGGTTTGCGAAGCTGACGGTCGAGGCCGTGGCGCCGTTGTTGATTGCGACTGCGGTGCCGGTCATCGGCGTCGTGGTGCCGAGATCGACCGTACCGGTGAAGCTCACCGTATTGGCCGCCGTCGCGCCGGAAATACTAATGCCGCTGGCAGCGCCATTGGCGATCACCGAGCCGGCGAAGGTGAAACTGCCGCCAGCGCGGGTCGAGATCGTGGCCGCCGCGCCCGACGTGCTGATGATAGAGCTGGCGCCGTCGAAGCTGATCACCGCGTTGCCGCCGGTCACCGAAAGGCCGCTGCCGCCCGATATGTCGACATTGGTACCGGCAATCGTGCCGCCAGCGCCCGACGCGCCACCGAAGGCGATGCCGGTTCCGGTCGCCGCCGTGGTGATGTTGACGTTGGTCAGCGTCGTCGTGCCGGTGGTGTTGTCGAGTTTGAAAGCAATGCCGGTGGCGCCGGTGCTGGTGACGTTGGTGATGGTGGTGTTGGACGCGTTCAGCCACACATCGCTGGCGTTGCCGGAGAAAGTAACGTTGTTGATCGTCGTGCTGTTTGACGGCGTGATCTCGATACCCTGCGTGGCGAAATTGCTGATGGTCATGTTGCTGATGACGGTATTCGCAGCACCCGCGCCATTGTCCTTGACGCCACGCGCGGCACCCGCCGGGCTGCCATTCAGGATGAAGCCGTCGATGATGTTGCCGCTGGCGCCGAGCGTGATGACATTGTTGCCGGCGCTCGTCGTCAGCGTCGCGGCGCCATTGGGCGTCTGGTCGATGATCGAGATGCTGTTGCTGGCGAGCTGGATGGTGGAGGGCACTGTCAGCGCCAGATTGATGTTGCCGTTGCCGAAGCCGCGCACCTGCTCGCCGGTGGCGAGAGCCAGCGTGTCGTTGCCATTGCTGCCTGCCGCGGTGATGGTGCCGCCATCGTTGACGAGAACCAGAATGTCCGTCGCCACGGCTGCTGCTTCGGCGGTGGCCAGCGTCGCGAGATTGTTCTGGTCGCGACCGCTGCCGTCACCGGTCGCGGACGCGCCGACGAAATAGACCTTGCCGACTCCGAAGCCCAGGCCGGGAGCCGACTGGAAGTTCACATCCTGGAAATTGTAGGTGCCGGCAACCGGCGCACTGGATGCGTCGATGCCTACATTGGCGCCGATGGTCGAGAGCTGGTCGGTCGCCGATTCGCCGTCGCCATAGGTGAAAGCGAGGTTGGTGGCGCTGTTGAGGAACACGCCGGTGTTGACGCCGGCAATGCTGGAGCTGGCGCCGCCGACAACGGCATCGCCGAGGCGTACCGTCTGGCCGCCAGTGGTGCCACGCAGGTCGACGCCTATCGAGGTGCCGGCGGCGGCGGCATTGGTGACATCGAAGTCATTGGCCGTCACCGCCGCATTGATGGTGGCACCGTTGAGGTCGAAGGCCACGCCCGTGGTGCTGTTCAGGCCGATGTCGAGATCGTTGAAGGACAGCGCCGCGCCAAGCGTGCCGGAAACATCGACACCACGCGTGGTGATGCCTTGCAGGTTGACCGTGCCGAGAATGATGGCCCCGCCGCCGGACGAGGCGATATTGGTCAGCGAGATGCCGGTTGCGGCGGCAGTGGCCGAAACACTGTCGAAATTCATGCCCGCAGCGCCAATCGTAACGCCATTGAGGTTCAACGCGGTGCCGCCGGCCGTCGTGGTGATGCTGTTGTCGCTGAGGAGCGCGCCGACGCTGACCGTGCCACCGCCGCTGGCGTTGAAGCCCGTGCCGGAGGTGGTGGTAATCACCAGGCCACCCGTATCGAAGTTGATCGTCGCGCCGGTGTTGGTCGTCAAGTCGACCGCCGTATTGGCGCCAGTGGTCAGCGTCTTCGTGCCACCGCTGAGAGTGATGGTCCCGCCGGAGTTGCCGTGGACATAAATACCATTGTCGAAACCGCCGGTGGCGCTGAGCGCGCCGGACAGTGTGACCGTGCCGCCGGTGACGCCGGAGATGTCGACGATCTTGCCGGCGGTGGTCTTGGTGACCGTGCCGCCATAGCTGACGGTCGCAGCACCGCCGGTGAGCTGGAATGCGACGCCCGAAGCGCCGCTCAATGCGCCGGATCCGAGGCTGACTGTTCCGGTGACATTGGCCAGGCCAACATTGTTGGTGCCGCCGCCCGACGAGGTCGAGTCGAGCGCAATGCTGGCGGCGACGTTGATGAGGTTGATCGCCTGGCCGCTGGTCGAATTTACCGTCTGGGCTGCAGCGGAAGCGGTGATGCCCATAACGCCACCGGTCCCGACAATGCCGGTGCCGCTGGTGGTATCGATGGTCAGGCCGTTGAGGAAGTTCACCGTGCCGGCGCTTTGCGAGAAGCCGACGCCGCTGCTCGTGTCGATGTTGGCGAGGCCGGCGATGTTGAGGTTGCCGCTGACCCAGTTGATGCCGCCGCCGGTCGTCGCGACGTTGTTCACCGTCACCGTGTTGAAGGTGAACGTGCCGGTGTTGGCGCCGGTGACGTCGATGCCGAAGCTGCCGGTGCCGGTGATGCTGGTTGCGCCGGAGACATTCACCGCCCCGGTGACGCCGTTGAGGATGATGCCGCTGGTGGCGCCGCTCGAGGTGATGCTGTCGAAATTGACGCCGCCGGCGCCGAGTGTGCCTTGCAGCGACAGCGCGGTCTGGCCCGTGGCGTTGATCGTCGTCGAACCGGCATTGGCGACGGTGAGGCCATTCAGTCCCGAAAGGCTGAGGCCGGTGGCCAACGATGTCGTGATGTCGAGGCCGCCATTGAAGTTGACCGCAGCTGCCGCGCTGCCGCCCGAAATCGAAACGCCGTTGCCGCCGGTGATCGTCACCTGGTCGGTGAAGGTCACCGCGCCGCCGGTGCGGTTGGCGATATTGATGCCGCCACCGGTCAGCGTTCCCGGAGTGGCGCTGTTGGGCAGGATGCCGCGCGACACCGAAATGGCGCCGGTGCCGCCGTTGACGTCGAGCAGCGTGCCGGCAACGTTGATGTTGTTGTTGATGATCGACAGATTGCCGTTGAGGCCGGCGACCTGGATGGCCGTCTGACCAGCGGCGACGTTGCTGATCGTCACGCCTTCGATGGTGATGCCGCTGGCATTGCTGAAGCCGACCGCGCTCTGATCGATGAGGAAGGCGGCACCGGTCGCGCTGCTGAAGTCGAAAGCGGTGTGGCGCACGGCGTTGTCGCCGAGCAATTGCATCAGGTTGGCCGTCCCGCTGACCACGGCCTCGTCGCCGGTGATGTTGCCGCCGGTGGCGCCGAAATTGCCCTGGACGTTGGCCGGCTGGATCGTGCCGGTCGAAACCACATTGCTGTTGCCGAAGCCGGTGATCGTCTGGCCGGAATCGAGCGTGAAGGCGGTGGCGCCGAGATTGATCGTGCCGACGAAGGCGAAGTTCTGCGTGCCGGTCAGCGCATCGGCGGCGGCGAGCGAAATGGTGTTGACGCCCATGCTGAGATTGCCGGTCGTGCCGGCGGCGATGAAGCCGCCCGACTGCGAGACCAGCGTGATCGAACCGGGCGCGGTGGCGAGGTTGGCGCTGCCGGTGAAGAACACGTCGTCGAAATCGTAGTTGCCGAGCGTCGGATCGAGACCGACCGTGTTGACGGTGAAGCCGCCGGCGGCGGCGATGATGAAGGATTCCAGCCCGTCGGTCGAATCGCCGTCGCCGAAGGTGAAGTTGGCATTGGCGGAGGTCGCCGTGGTCTGGCCGGACGACAATTCGACGCCGATGCCGACATTGTCGATCTTCGAGCCCTGCAGGAAGGTGATGACCTTGTTGCCGGTGGTCGACGACAGGTCGATGCCGCGCGAGGTCAGGTCGCCCAGGCCGGTGATCGTCGTCAGGCCGAAATCGGCCGTCGTCGAGGAGCCGCTGAAGTCGATGCCGGTCTGGTTGGCGCCGACATCGTCGATGGTGGTCGTGCCGAAGCTGACATCGTTGTTGGTGCCGGCGAAGTTGATGCCGGCAGTGCCGCTCGTGGTGCCCAGCGTGACCTGGGTCGTGCCGAAGGTCACCGGGCCGGCATTGCCGACAATGTTGATGCCGATGCCGCCGGCGCCCGTCACGGTCACCGCCCCGAAGGTTGCCGATGCGGTGCTCGCGACACCGGAGACGGACAGGCCGGTGCCCAAGGCATTGGTGATCGATAGCGGGGTGGTAACATTCAACGTTGCGGTGCCGATCAGGCCACCGACCACCGCGCCGCCGCCACCGCTCGCCGACAGGGTCGGGCCGGTGAAGCTGAACGCACCGCCTGCCGGGGGCAATGTCGAGCCGATGGCGAACAGATTTCCGGTGCCGGTCGACGTGACGCTGCCGCTGAACTGGGCCGAGCCGCCGATGGTGCCGTCGATCTTGACCGCCGTGCCTGGTGCTGTTGCCGAGCTGGAGATGTTGGCCGAGACCGTGATCGCGGCGCTGCCGCCAAAAACCACGACGCCGTTGCCGGTGCCGGAACCGGTGATGGTGCCGCCGATGTTGATCGTGCCGGTGTTGTTGGTCAGGCTGACGTCGTCGCCCGAAACCAGCGTCGTCACCAGATTGTTGACATTGACCGTCGCGGCGCTGCCTTGCACCACGAAGCCGGGGCCACCGCCAACAACCGTGTCGATCGTCGTCGTGCCATTGAAGGTAACGGCGTTGGCCACGTTGGTGAGGCGGATGGCGTCGCCATTGACGCGATTGATGTCGACAGCGCCGAAGGTGACGCTGCCGCCGCTGGTGTTTTCGATGAGGATGCCGGTCTGCACGGCGCCGCCTGAGCCGTCGACGGTGACGCTGTCGAAAATGACGCCGCCTGCGCCGATGGTCAAACCGCCGGCGCCACCGAGATGGATGCCGTTTTCGACAGGGCCGAGCCCAGATGCGGTCGTGTTGGTGCCGGTGACGGTGAGCGTGCCGCCATTGATGGCGCTGAAGGCAAGGCCGCCATCGGTGGTGAGGTCGAGCCCTCCGGTGAAATTGATCGTGCCGCCGGCATTGCCGGTCAGGTCGATGGCGTTGGCCGCGCCGGTGCTGGCGGTGATTTGGCCGGCGAAGGTGGCGGAGCCGCCGGTCATGCCGCTGATCATGACCGCGCTCGCGGCACTCGTCTGATTGATGGTGCCGTTGTAGGTGAGGTTAGGCGTTGCTCCAAGAATGCTGAGCGCCGTGCCCGTCGTGCCGGCGATCGAACTCGCATTGTCGAAGGTCAGCGTGCCCGTGGAACCGCCCGTGACGCTGACGCCGATACCGGCGCCGGTGATATCCAAATTGTTGAAGGTGCCGGTGCCGCCGAAGTTGCTGGCCAGCAGGCCGGTGCCGCTGACGCCGCCCATCGTCGTGTTGGTGATGTTGATCGCACCCGTTGCGCCGGTCAGGTCGATGCCGGTTACGGCGCTGCTGATCGTCACCCCGGTTATGGTGGCCGCGTTTACATTCGATCCGTTGATCGCCGAGCCCGAACCCGCATTGCTGAGGCTGAGGTCGGCGACGCGGTTGCCGTTGGCGAGATCGATGGTGCTGCCGGCCGAGTTGTTGAGAGTGGCGGCGCCATTGCCGAACGGATCGACCTGGGTGCCCGAAGTAACCACCTCGGCGCCGGTGACGTTGGCCGGCGGCCCGCCGAGAGCGACGGTGTTGCCGTTGGCGAAGGAGACGATCTGCTGGCCGTCGGCAAGCGTGAAGCCGTCGGCATCGGTGTTGATGGTTCCAGCGCCGTTGTTGACAAGGACGAAGATGGTGTTGGCGTCGGTCGTCAGACCGTCGGCGGCGTCGGCGTTGATAAGGTCGCCAACGCTCGCGCCGGAGCCGGTCCCGGTGTTTGCTGCGCCGACGAAGATGACGTTGGCGGTGTCGAACAGCTGCGGGCCGACCAGATGGGTGGCGTTGAAGGCATAGGTGCCGTTGCCGGCTAGCAGGCCGCGCATGTCGAGCGAGGCGGTCGTCCCGGTGATCGAACTGGTGCCGACACCGGCGCCGAACGAGAAGGTCGTGTTTGCGCTGGTGCCTGCCGCGCCGTTGGTGCCCATCTGGACGCCGGTGCCGGCGGAGATCACACCGGTGCCGATCGTCACCGAGCCGCCGGTGGTGCCGGAAAGGTCGATGCCCGTGGAAGTGCCAGCTCCGGCAATGTCGAGCGACGTGGCGGTGAAGGTCGACTGGCTGCCCGACAGGTCGAGCCCGGTCTTGCCTGTGGGCAGGCCGGTGATGTCGATGTTGGCGAAGCTGATCGTGCCGTTGGCGCCCTGGACGTCGATGCCGCTCTGGGTCGGCTGGCCGATGCTGGCGTCGCCGAACGTTACCGCGCCGGAATTGCCATTGAGGAGGATCCCGTTCACGCCGGCCTGGTTGATCGTCACCGTGCCGAACGTGGTGGCGCCGGAACTGTTGTTGATCGAGATGCCGTCGCGCGATGGCTGGGTGATGGTGGCCGCGCCGCCGAAATCAACCGTGGCGGCGCTGTTTGTGATGAAAATGCCGTCGAAAAGGGTGTTGGAGGTCGTCGTCGTGCCGGTAACGGAGAAATTGCCGCCGACGTTGCCCAGGCCGATTCCACTCTGTCCGCCGGACTGGCTCACCATGTCCAGCGTGACATTGAGCGCCATCGGGTTGATAAGCCCGAAAGTGACGACATAGACGGCCTGGAGGCCGTTGCCCGAAACCGTGCCGCCGGTCGTCGTCAGGCTTCCGCCGCCCGTCGAGTTGACGAAGATGCCTAAGCCGCCATTGTCCTTTGCATCGAGCGTCTCGAATCCATAGTTTCCGCCGCTGACGATGAACAGGCCGTGGCCGGTATTGTTCGAGAGTGTCGTCGTGCCGGTGAAACTGTAAGTTCCGCCACCATTGTCGATGAGCAGGCCGCTGCCGGTATTGCCGCTTGAGTTCAAATTGTCGGCGGAAACATTGTTGATGGCGCCATCGAACAGCACGCCGTTCAGGCTGGCGCCTGAAACATTCAGCCCCGACATCGTGACATTGCTGACGCCGCTGCCATGCACGCCATTGCCGTTCGCCACACCGGCGATGTTGAAGTCGAGCAGCGACGTGTTGTTGGCCAGCGTCACGGCGTCGCCGGTGCCGGTATTGGTCAGCGTGGCTGCGCCGCCTGGATCCGAGACGACCTGGTCATGCTTGACGTTGTCACCGGTGACGTTGACGGGAATGCCGCCGAGCGAGAAAGTACGCCCGTTGCCGAACGAAGCCATTGTCTGTCCGGCACTCAGCGAGAAGCCGCCAGAGGCGTCGATGGGCGTCCCGTCATTGACCAGCACGAAGATCGCGGTGCCGTTGGTGATAAGGTCAGCCTGGTTAATCGCAAGCAGACTAGACGTGGAAGAGCCGTCACCCAATGATCCGACGCCGCCGACGAAAATCACATTCTGCTGGTCGAACAGCTGCGGGCCGCTGAAGGTCGTCGAGCCGAAAGCATAGAGCCCGAGCGTCTGGTTGAGCCCCCGCGCGTCGAGGGAGGCGGTGATGCCGGCAATCGAGCCGCCGCCGAAACTGAATTGGGCATTGGCCGAATTGGCCGGCGAGCCGGAAATGCCGAAGCGCATGCCGGTGTCGACATTGGCGATCGCGCCGCCATCGGTGATGACGATCGTTGCCCCGCCCGCGCTCGGGGAAGACAGATCGATGCCGATCGAGCCGGCGGCGCCTGTGCCAGTGATGTTGAGCGACTGCGCGGTGAAATTCGTCTGGCTGCCGGAGAAATCGAGGCCGACGCCGGAGCCGAGGCCAGCAATGACGATGTTGCCGGCAATTATTGATGTGTTGGCGCCCGCAAACACCATGCCGTCGGTGCCGGGATTGGTGATGTCGATGTCGCCGAAGCGGATCGCGGCCGGCGAATCCGTGATCGCGATGCCCGGTCCGGTCGTGTTCGAGATCGTCGTCGCGCCGTTGACGGTGAAGCTGCCCGAAAGATTCTCGAGCACGACGCCCGATGCGCCGCCGGTCTGGGTGATCGAATCCAGCACGATATGGGCGGTGATCGGATCGATGAAGACACCGACGCCGTCGTCGCCGAGCGCCTTGTTGCCCGACACCTGGCCGCCGGTGATGGTGATCGAGCCGGCGACCCCGGTGCCCTTAACGGTAATGCCGGCATCGTTGTTGTCGAGCGCGTTGAGGGTGGCGAAAGTGTAGGTGCCGTGGCCGGTTATATCCAGGCCGTCGTCGCCATTGCCCTGCAGCAGCGTCGTGCCGGTGAAGTTATAGGCGCCGTCGCCTTCGATATGCAGTCCGTCGAGGCCGTTGTCGGTCGCGGTGAAGTTCGAGCCATTGACGCCGGTCGAGGTGCCGGTGAAGTCGGCGCCGTGGCCGACCGTGCCGGTGACGGTGACCTTGGTCAGCGTGGCGCCGGCGATGTTGTTGCCGAAGATGCCGTCCTTGCCGCCGGTGATGATGATGCCGCTCAGCGTGTTGCCGTTGGCGAGCGTCAGGACGTTGTTGGCGGGGTTGGTGCCCTGGAGGGTGCCGTTGGATCCGCCGAAATTGTAGGTGCCGATGCTGCCGTCGACGAGCCGCGCCTGGACGCCCCCGCCACCGCCGATGACGGTCTGGCCGTTGGCGAGCGTCACACCGGCTGTCGTAATGTTGCCCTTGCCGCCGAGCGCGACGACGACGCCGTTCGCGCCGGCGCCGGCGACCGCATTGTCGAGCGTGGTCGGGTCGCCGATCGTGCCGAGGCCGAGCGCGTCGTTGTCACCATCGGCAAAGAAGAACTGGCCGAATGCCGTGTTGGTGGCGGCATTGATCGCCACCCGCGTCGACGTGCCGGTAACTTTGTCCTGGCTCTCGATGCGTACGCCGATGTCGCCGCGCACGCGCTCGTTGACGCGTTTGCGCAGGCCGGGGCTGACCGGATAGACCGGCTCGGCGCCGTCATCGGCCGAAGACGAGCCCTTGTCGAAAGCGTTGAGCGGCACCGTCAGCCGGATGCTGCCGGCGAACTGGGTGTCATCGCGGTTGTCGTTGCGCACCTCGCCGGTGAAGGTCAGCGACGTGCCTTTGCCGATGACGTCGCCGATCGAATATTCCAGGCCGGCCTTGGCGCCGGTGATGCTGCCGTCGTCGCCGTCGGGATCGCCGAAATGGTAGGCGCCGACATCGAAACGCAGTGAATGGTTCTCGGGCAGGTTGAGCGGCACCTGAACGCCGACCTCGCCCTCGATGCCCCAGGCCGCGTAATCGCGGTGGGCGATGGCCGATATCTGCTCGATCAGCTGATGACCGACCAGCGACAGGCTCGACTCTTGCCCGGCCATGCTGCGGTCGCCGCTGATCGGCAGATAGACGTTTACGTGCGCATCGTATTTTGAGGTGATGGCCTCGAGGCCGAGCGTCGAGGCGACGAACTGGTGACTGTCGTGGTTCTGGATGTTGAGATAGGCGTAGCCGCCGATCATCAGATCCGGATTCACGATGCGGCGAACGCCGAGGCCGACGTCCTGGCCGAAGCCGTCGTCGAAATCGTATTTCGAGCGCACATCGAGAAAGAGAACGGATTCGAGGTTCTGCTTCAGCGGCAGGAAACCCTCGATCGCCGTGTTGCCGCCATTGTTGTTGGCGCCGATGATGGCGCGGACCTGCGGCTGCCACAGTCCGGTGTCGCCGGCATGGGCGGCTATGCCGGAAAGGGCAAGTGCCAGAGTGGACAGCGCAGTCGTCTTCCAGAGATGCCTGGAAAAACCTGACCGGCGATACTTGCTATTCGCCCGGAAGCTTCTTCCGTGCGTCGCCATGTCATTGATCTGCCGAGTTTTCTCGGTCGTCTCCATCCCTTGCGAACCCCGACGAGTACACGCTCCGTCGCTAATACTATCCGAATCCCAGTGTATAGCGAGCATGATTGTTTGCTTTACACGTACAAGATTTCAAAGTTGTTTATTGTGACAATTCAGCAACAGTAATTTAGCCCGAGCTCATGTACCGTATTGGCTTCCCCGCCAGGCTCGGCTGTTGTATCAACGCGCTCGGCGAAACCCTGACACGACGAGGATCGGGTGGCTTCATTGCTGAGAACCGTTTGTGGCCGGGCCGCCTGGGTCGGCGCGCTATGGCTGGTCGTGACGGCAGGGTCGGCGCTTGCCGAAGAGCCGAAGTCAACCACATCCGCCGAGACCAAGCCTGCAGAAGGCAATCCATGGGCGCTAAACTGCGCCAGCGGATCGGCCGGCATCGAGCTTCAATGCCAGGTCTCCCAAAACCTTACCGAGGCCAAGACGGGGCAGCGCGTTCTTACCGTTACGGTTCGCCGCGACAACGGCAATGGCAACCTCGCCATGCTGCTGGCCTTGCCGCACGGGCTGTTCCTGCCTTCCGGCGCCTCGTACCAGATCGACCAGGGGCAGAAGACGACCATTGCCATCCAGACCAGCGACCAGAACGGCGCCTATGCCGCGACCCCTTTGTCGGCGGACCTCGTCAAGGCGATGAAATCGGGAACCAACCTGAACATCGGCATGGAGTCGGTGACGCGCAAGCCGGTGACCATTCCGGTCTCGCTTGCCGGATTCACTGCCGCGATCGACAAGCTTCAAGCGTTGAAATAGCCGGCCTATCTCGGCAGATGCGTAAGCATCAGCTTACGTTGTGGACTGGCCGGGCTCACACGTGCTTGCGGCCGCCTGTCTCGCGGAACCAGCTGTCGGGGTAAGGGTACCACCAGTCCTGGATCGCCGGTCTGTGGTCGATGATGACCATCTTGGAGCGTCGGAAGGCGTCGAGTCCCTGGCGTCCCAGCTCGCGGCCAAGGCCTGATGCCTTCCAGCCGCCGAAGGGCAAGGCGTCATTGTCGATCAGCGGGTTGTTGACCCAGACCATGCCGGCCTCGAGCCGCTCGGCCGCCTCATGCGCCTCGGCGAGGTCGGTGGTGAACACCGAGGCGCCGAGGCCGAACGGGCTGTCATTGGCAAGCCGGATCGCCTCGTCGAAATCCTTGACGCGGCAGATCGCGGCGACCGGTCCGAAACACTCTTCGCGCACGATCGCCATATCGGGGGTGACGCCGGTCAGGATCGTTGGCTCGTAGAACCAGCCAGTGTTGTGCGCCGGCGGAATGCGCCCGCCGGCAACGGCTATAGCGCCGTTGCTGATAGCATCATCGACCAGCCGCATCACTTTCGCCCGGGCGGCTTCGCTGACCAGCGGGCCGATCTCGGTCTTGTCCATGCCATTGCCGATGCGCAGCGCCCGCGTCTTCTCGGCGAACAGCTCGACGAAGCGATCGTGAACCGAGTCGACGACAAAGAAGCGTTCGGCCGAGGTGCAGACCTGGCCGGTCAGGTGGAAGGCGGCGGTGACGCTGCCGGCTGCCGCCACGTCGAGCGGCGCGTGCTCGCTGATGATCAGCGGATCGCTGCCGCCGGCTTCGATGACGCAAGGCTTCATGCGCTCGGCGCAGGCGACTGCCACGGCTTTGCCGGCGGCGACCGAGCCGGTGAAGGCGACAGCGTGGATGCGTTCGGAGGCGATCAGCGCCTGCGCGGTGGCGGCCGTGCCAGGCAGGCAGGCGACCAGCCCTTCCGGCAGTGAACGGAACACCGTCATGTAGTCCAGCGTCGACAGCGTCGTCGCTTCGGCCGGCTTGATGACGCAGCCATTGCCGGCGGCAAGCGAGGCCGCGACGGTCCAGCACATCAGCAGGATCGGGAAGTTGTAAGGCATGATGTGCACGGAGACGCCATACGGCTCGTAGCGCGCATACTGGAACGAACCGGCCTGGGTCGTGCCGGCGATCTTGCCGGCATCGTCGCGCGCCATCTCGGCATAGTAGCGGAAGATCGGCGCGCAATTGGCGATCTCGCCGATCGCTTCGGGATAAGGCTTGCCCATCTCGCGGACCATCAGCTCTGCGCAGCGGGTGAAGTCCGCCGCCTCGATGGCGTTGGCGACCGCATGCAGATGCTTTGCCCGGCTCTTGGCATCGAGCTTCTTCCAGGCGGCTTGTGCCGTGGTTGCGGCACACAGCACCGCATCGACCTCACCGTCCGTTGCGGCGGAGATCGAGCCGACGGTCTCCAGCGTCGCCGGATCGATCACCGGTTTTGCCGTGCCGGCCATCGGCCGGTAGTCCGGATTGACGAAGAAGGTCGGCCGGTCAGCGGAGAAATCCATGGTCGTCCTTTCAAGCCCGCTCAGCGGATCATGTAGACCTTCTTGATCGTCTCATGGACGGTGCAGACGCCTTTCCAGTCCTGCGGGAAGAACGCCGCCGTGTCCGGATCGATCTCGATGACCTCGCCCGATTCGTGCACATAGGTGCAGCGGCCCTCGAGGAAGTGGCAGAACTCGTCGCGGGTGACATGGCAGTGCCATTTGCCGGGAGTGCAGACCCACAGGCCGCATTCCGAACGGCCCTCCGGCCCCTTGTAGAGCAGCTTGCCCGAGGTGTGGGACTCGCCCTCGATCATGGTCGGGATGACGCCCCAGTCGACGAGGTCGGTGATGGCAAGCGGGGATTGCATGATGGGCGTGGTCATGGCGATTTCCTTTAAAAAAGTGCTCAGCGGCACATGAAGGCCTTGGTCGGTGTTTGTGTGATGGTGGAGGTGCCGGCCCAGCCGGCGGGGAAGAACACCAGCGTGCCGGCCTCGACCGGGATCTCTTCGCCATTCTCGCGGACATAGGTCCCGCGGCCCGACAGGAAATGGCAGAACTCGTCGGCGGCAAAGGTAACCTTGCGGCTGCCTGGCGTGCACGACCACAGGCCGCATTCGCTTGAGCCGTCCGGGTTCTGCGAGAGGATCCTGCCCGAGGCGCGCGGCGAGCCGGCAAGCGTGTTGCTGCCCCCGCCCCAGTCCTCCAGTTTCACGGTCGAGGCCTTTGGCCAGTGCGGTGTCGGCATATTGGGAAGCTCCGTTGCTGTTCAAGCCAGCATGTAGACGTTGCGCATGGTCTCATGCACGGTGCATTCGCCTGTCCAGCCGGCAGGGAACATGACCACGGTCCCGGCTGCGACTTCTACCACCTCCCCGGCATCCGACCGGTACGTCGCGCGGCCGGCGACGAAATGGCACAATTCGTCGCGCGGAATCGAGAGCCGCCAGCGGCCGGGCGTGCACACCCAGATGCCGGATTCCGGCTGGTTGTTGGGTCCTTTGTGGACAAGCCTGCCGGTCGAGTGCGACGCGCCGTCCAGCGCGTCGGACTGGGCGCCCCAGTCGACGAGGTCGGTGCGGGTGGAGGCTTGGTAGAGATGCGGGGCGGAGGAGGTCACAGCAGCGCCTCCAGCAGCCCGGCTGCCTTCTCAGGCCCGTTCTGGGCCTGCATCTGCGCCGAGGTCTTCGCCAGCCTGATCTTCATCTTGGGGTCAGTCAGGCAGGCTTCGATCCTGCTGATCAGCTGGGCGTCGCTCCAGTCGTAGCGCGGCATGCCGAAGCCGTGGCCGGTTTCCTGGACGCGGGTGGCGTTGTCGTGGCCGTCCCAGACATAGGGCATGATGATGGCCGGCTTGCCGAAATAGAGGCACTCTGTGAACGAGTTGTTGCCGCCATGGTGGATGACCGCATCGACTTGCGGAATGACCGAAGGCTGCGGAAACCAGCTCTCGACGATGACGTTGCCCGGCACATCCGTGTACTGGTCCTTGTAGCCGCCGACATTGACCAGCGCGCGGTAACGGGTCTTGCCCAGTGTTGCGATTATGCGCTTCAACAAATCGACATCGCCGGCGCCGAGGCTGCCGAAGGAGACATAGAGCAGCGGCCCGTCATTGTTCTCGGCGAAGGTCGGCACGGCGTATGGCTTTTCCTGCCGCACGCAGCCTTCGAGATACTGGAATTTCGTCGTATCAAGCGGATGGCGGCGTTTGAACTTTGCCGCTTCGGGATAGAGCAGGAGATTGAGATAGGGCGAGGCCTCGAAGAACTGACCGACCGGGTATGGCGCTTCATTGTTTGCGGTGAGGAAGGCGTTGAAGTCGTCGTGGATGGGCTTGATCACCGCGTTGAAATGATCGCGGTAGCGCTGGTGGCCGACATGGTCGTTCTCGCCGCAGCCCGAGAGATGCGGCGGGATGTCCTCATCCTCGATCTCGTTTTCCGAGCAGGAGATGACGCGCACCCAAGGCTTGCCGAACTGTTTGATGGCCGGAAACAGGATGACATTGTCGACGCAAATGACATCAGGCTTGATGGCGGCCAGGACTCGCGGCAAATCCTTCTGCGCCCATTTGGCGCTGTCGACAATCGCGGTCCAGCAATCCTTCACGTAATTGTCGACCTGATCGTAGGGCGATTTGCGGAAGTTCGGGATGTGGCCGTTGATGAAGTCTTCCCAGAATTTCGCCATCTGCTCGGGCGGCATCGGCTCCGACAGGTTCACCGGATGCGCTTCGAAGCCGTAACCCTTGTAGACATCGACAAAGCCGGGGTCGGACAGGAACACTGCCTTATGGCCGCGCGCCTCGACCGCTTGCGCGATGCCGACCGAATTGAGCGCTGGGCCGTAGGCCGCTTCGGGAAAAAACGCGATCGTCTTCTGCGCCATCAAGCTCTCCTATTCCTGAAAAATTCTGACATCGGCGGCGTCCCAGCCGAGTTCGACCTGGTCGCCCGAGGAGGCCGGCCGGCGGTCGGCGGCATCGGCGGTGACGCGCACCAGGAACGGTTTTGGCGACAAGGGCGTGCGGATATGCAGCTGCAGGTCCAGCCCGTGATAGGCCAGCGCCTCGACCGTGCCGGCGGTGCGGTTGGCGGTCTCGGGTGACGGGAACAGCCGGATGCGCTCGGGTCGCACCGAAGCGACAGCGGAAGCGCCGGGTGTGAGCTTGGCGGGAACCTTGCCGGTGATGCGCGCGCCGTTCGCGGCGATCACGCCATCCGCAGACACCTTGCCCGGTACGAAATTCATCACGCCGATGAAGTCGGCGACGAAACGGTCGGTGGGATGCTCGTAGATCGCGTGCGGCGTGTCGCATTGCAGCAACTGGCCGTCCTTGAGCACCGCCATGCGGTCGGCCATGACGAGTGACTCTTCCTGGTCGTGGGTGACGATGACGAAGGTGATGCCGACTTCGTGCTGCAGGCGCTTCAGCTCCATCTGCATGGCGCCGCGCAGTTTCTTGTCCAGCGCGCCCAGCGGTTCGTCGAGCAGCAGCAACCGAGGCCGTTTGACCAGCGCGCGGGCGAGCGCGACGCGCTGCTTCTGGCCACCCGACAATTGCTCAGGCTTACGGTCGGCGAAGGGGACAAGCTCGGTGGTGGCCAGAATGGCCTCGACGCGGGAACGGATTTCAGCTTTCGGCAAGCGCTCCATCTCCAGCCCGTAGGAGACATTGGCGCGCACGCTCATATGCGGGAACAGCGCGTAGGACTGGAACATCAGATTGACCGGCCGATTGTTGGGCGGGGTCCGGGCGATGTCCTTGCCATCGAGCAGTATGCGGCCGTCGGTTGGCGTCTCGAAGCCGGCCAGCATGCGCAGCAGCGTGGTCTTGCCGCAGCCGGAGGGTCCAAGCAGCGCGAAGAACTCGTTTTCGCGGATGTCGAGCGAGATGCCGTCGACGGCGGTGACCCGGCCGAACTTCTTCGAAACGTTATCAATGGCCAGCAGCGTGCGCGGTTCGCTCATTGGCCGATGATCCCACGGTTGAGCCGCTGCGACAGGGTCAGCGCGGTGATGGATACCGCCATGACGATCGTCGCCAGCGCGTTGATCTCCGGCGTGATGCCGAAGCGGATCATGGCGTAGATCTGCATCGGCAGCGTCGTCGAGGCGCGGCCGGCACCGGCGGTGAAGAAGGCGATGATGAACTCGTCGACCGAGAGCGTGAAGGCAAGCAGAGCGCCGGCGACCACTGCCGGCGCGATGACCGGCAATGTCACACGCCGGAAGGTGGTCAGAGCCGAGGCGCCGAGGTCGGCGGAGGCCTCGACGATCGACCAGTCGAAACTCTTTAGCCTTGCGCGCACCACCGAGCAGACGAAGGCGAGGTTGAAGACGACATGGGCGAGGATGATGGTGTGCAGGCCCATGGTCAGGTTTAGCATGGAGAAGAACGACAGCAGAGCGATCGCCAGGACGATGTCGGGGATGATCATCGGTGCGAAGATCAGCGCCTCGAGACCCCTGCCGTATTGCCGGCGCATCTCGATGCCGATGGCCAGCAGCGTGCCGAGCAGCGTGGCGATGGCCGTGGAGACCAACGCCACGATCAGCGTGTTGAGCGCAGCGGAAAGGATGGCGGAATTGCCGGCCAGCGAGGCATACCATTTCAGCGAAAAGCCCGACCATGCCGTCGGCAATCCGCCTTCGTTGAAGGACAGCGCCACCAGCACGGCGATCGGGATGTAGAGGAAGGCGAAGACGAGGGTGAGGATCGTCCGCATGCCGAGCGTACGGGTGAAGGAATGGGTCATCGCCGGCCTCCGACAATTGGAACGCAAGCGAACGACCAGAGTCCTTCTTCCCGTTCACGGGGAGAAGATGCCGGCAGGCAGACGGGGGGCAGCGTTGAGCGTCGCAAAGGTTGACGCCTCCCCTCATCCGCCCCTTCGGGGCACCTTCTCCCGGTGAACGGGGAGAAAGCAAGAATTGCGCAGCGCTCAGCCATCGGCGTCGCCCCTTGCCTCAGTCGCACGCCCCGCGGCGCGGTCGGCGGCGAGCGCCTGCGCCATCAGCACCAGAAGCATGATGGCGATCAGCGCCATCGCCAATGCCGCGCCAAACGGCCAGTCATTGGCGGTCAGGAACTGGTCGTAGACGAGGTTGCCGATCATCTGGAAGCGGCCGCCGCCAAGCAGCGCCGGGGTGACGAAATTGCCGATCGACAGCACAAAGACGAAGACAGCACCCGCAGCGATGCCGGGCACGGTCAGCGGCAGGATGACACGTCGGAAGGTGGTGGCAGCGGAGGCGCCGAGATCGCGTGAGGCCTCGGCCAGTTCCGGGTTGAGGCGTGACAGCGGCGCGTAGCAGGCGAGGATGACGAAGGGCAGATAGTTGTAGACGAGGCCTGCGATGACCGAGCCTTCGGTATAGAGCATCGAGGGCGGTTCGCCGGTGTAGCCGAACCAGCGCAAGAGCTGGGTGATCAGGCCTTCGCGGTTCAGCAGCACGATCCAGGCATAGGTGCGGATCAGGTAGTTGGACCAGAACGGCAGCACGGCGAAAAACAGGAACACCGGCTGCCACCGGCGCGGGGCGGCCGCGATCGCATAGGCGGCGGCATAGCCGATCACCACCGCGATCAGGGTCGCGGTGCCGGCGATACGCGCCGATTTGAATAAGATGCCGGCATAGAGCGGGTCGAAGACCAACCCGAAATTTTCCAGCGTCAAAGTGTAGTCGATGCCGCCATAGACGCCGCGCCGGAAGAAGGCGAGCGCCAGCACCAGGGCGCATGGGATAACCATCAGCGCGGTCAGCCAGACCAGCGCCGGGGCCATCAGCAGAGAGGAACGAAGTCGGGTCTGGGACAATTTCTCGGGTACCGCTCAGGGCCGGCGGCAGAAGTGCTGCCGGCCGTGAAGTCTGCGCCGCTTACTGCGCGGCCTTGATCTCGCTGACGATCTTGGAATAGTCGCGCTGGGCTTCGCCGACGTCACGCAACTGCTCGAACTTGACGAGATCGGCCACCGGCATCGCCATGTTGGGGAATTTGGCCAGGAAGTCGGCCGGCAGGCTTTCCATCGCCGGCTTGTTCGGCACCTTGTAGTCGATGTTCTGCGCCGCCCAGGCGTGGTTCTTGGCGTCGAGCATGAAGTTGATGAACTTGAAGGCGTCGTCCTTGTGCTCGGACGCCTTCATCACCACCATCGTGTCGACCCACAGGTCCGAACCTTCTTTAGGGATGACGTATTTGATCTCCGGCTTGTCGGCGATGCCGTAATTGCACCAGCCGTCCCAGGCCTGCACCATCAGCGCCTCGCCGGAAACCAGCTTGGAATAGAAGGTGGTGTCGTCATAGGCGAGCAGGGTCTTCTTGGCGGAGATCAAGAGGTCCTTGACCTCGGCCATCTTGGCCGGGTCGGTCTCGTTGACCGAATAGCCCTTGTCGAGCTGCCCGGCGGCCAGCAGCCAGCGATCGGTCGCCAGCATGGTGGTCTTGCCCTTCATCTCGTCGGAAGGGGCGAGCAGGTCGCTCCAGCTCGTGGGCGCCGTCTTGACAAGGTCAGAGCGGTAGCAGAGGCCCGTCGTGCCCCAGGTGTAAGGCACGGAGAAAGCGTTGCCGGCATCGTGCGGCAGCTTGGTCGCTTCGGGATAGAGGTTGGCGAGGTTGGGGATCTTGGCATGGTCGATCGGCTCGGTCAGGCCAAGCTTGTTTAATACTTCGGCGAAGGGCGAGGAGACGAAGACCACGTCATAGCCCTTGCCGCCGGCGGCAATCAGCTTGCCCATGATCTCTTCATTGGTGGCGTGCACCACCACTTCGCCGGCAACGCCGGTGGCGGTCTTGAAAGCGGCCATGGCGTCGGGTGCCATGTACCCATCCCAGTTCGAAATAACGAGGTCGGCTGCGGCGGCCGGCCCCGAGAGCGTCAGGGCGAGACCGAGAGCGATTGAGGATGTATTGAGCGCACGGCGCCGCAGGCTGGTAGCGGTCATGGCAGTCTCCCATTCGGTTTGATCGTCGAAATCATTTGCCGGACCAAGGCCGGCGACGCGCGCGCCTGCCTCGATCCTGTTCCCTCGGTCTTTTCTCGCCGATTGTGCCGACAGTACTATTGCAGAAAAAAGTACGTCAATCCATAATCTGTCAACCGACGGAGGAATTTGGCCGATTGTCCCTGTTCCGGCGATCAGCCAGACCAATGCGCCACATTCGCATTCGAGAAAAGTCATGCAAGCCGTAGCCAGACGACCTCGCACCAACCATCTCGATCTGGCGCAGCGCATCCTGGATGTGGCGCGGCAGCGTGGCTTCGAGCCTGGCGCCCGCCTGCCCGAACAGCAGATCGCCTCGCTGTGCAATGTCTCGCGCACGCCCGTACGCGCGGCACTCGGCCTGCTCGCGGAACGGGGCGTGGCGCGCTGGGAGGCCGACAGCGGTTATCATCTGACGGTCGACCTCGCCGCCCAGCCCGCCATTGCCGCCGAACTACCCAGTGCGGAGGAAGACGAGCTCGCCGAAGCCATCCTGCGCGACCGCTCGGCGCGACGGTTGGACCAGACGGTGACCATCGCGGGGCTGATGCGACGCTACGACGCTGATCGCAAGACGGTACTAAAAGCACTTAACAAACTGACCGACGAGAATCTTCTGGATCGTGCGCCTGGGCAATCCTGGTTGTTTCGCCGCGCGCCGGACGATCCGGAGGCGCAAGGCGAAAGCTACGAGTTCCGCCTGGTGCTAGAGCCGGCGGCCATCCTGACGCCAGGCTTTCGGCTGGACGGGGCGCGGGCAGCAATGTTGCGGCAAGGCATGGAAGCGCTTGCAGCGCTGCCGGACGAGACATTCGACACGCGCGAGTTCCAGCGGCTGGACATGGATTTTCATGGCATGATCGCCGAGGGCTGCGCCAACCGTTTTGTGTCGGATGCATTGGCCGATCATCTCCGCCTGCGCCGGCTGCCGGGCATCTATTCCGGCGTCAACGTGTTTCGGCTGCGGCAATCGTTGCGCGAACACTCGGGCATACTCGACTATCTTGAAAGCCGGCAGTATGAGGTGGCTGCCGATCTGCTTCGCATCCACCTGCGGCTCTCCCGCAGCCAGCGACCGCAAGCAGCCAGCCGCGGAGCTCCCGCACTGTTCGGCATGATCAGCCGGCCGGATTGAAGAGGAATAATTGACGCGTAAAGCCAGCCCGACCATCGCGCTGTTTCCCGAAGCCAGTTTCGGCGCCGCGTTGAATTGCGTCGGTATCGCACAGGCATTGCGCGCACGGGGCGCTCGCCCCGTCTTCATCTGCCATGCCGGCTTCTCCGGCGTCTTTACCGACTATGGCTTCCAGGAATACCATCTGCCGACGGATGAGCCGCTGAGCGACAGCGACCGCCAGAGCTATTGGCAGGCCTTCGTGCGCCGGCACCTGCCGCATTTCCGGCTGAGCCCGATCGACCAGCTCGAGACCTATGTCGCGCCGACCTGGCAAGCGATCGTCGACACCGCCGTCAACGCCGAGGCGCCGCTGCGCCAATTGCTGGCGCGGCTGAAGCCGGACGCGGTGGTGCTCGACAACGTCATCATGTTCCCGGCGATCGCCGCCGCCGGCTGCCCGTGGGTGCGCGTCGTCTCCTGTGCCGAGACGGAACTGCCGGATGCCGAGGTGCCGCCCTATCTCTCGGGGATGGGTGCCGACGACCCGCAACGTGCGGCGTTCGAAGCGCGCTATCTCGCGGCCTCCGCACCCGCGCATGAGTGCTTCAACCGTTTTCGCGCGGATGCCGGCCTGGCGCCGTTGCCCAAGGGCCTGTTCCTCGAGACATCACCCGACCTCAATCTGCTGCTGACGCCAGCGATCGTACGGCGTGAGCGGGCCGAGCCGCTCGACCCCAAACGCTTTGTCTATCTCGAAGGCTGCGTGCGTTCGGAAGGGCCATTCGAGGTGCCGGTGTTTCCGCGCAATGGCGGGCCGCTGGTCTATGTCAGCTTCGGCAGCCTCGGCGCGATGGATGTCGGGCTGATCGAGCGCATGCTCGCCGTCTTCGACAGGCTGCCGGCGCGCTTCATCGTCAATGCCGGCGGCCTGCGCGACGCCTATCGCGCGGTGCCGGACAATGTCTATCTCGACGCTTGGTTTCCGCAGCCTTCGGTGGTGGCGAAGTCGGACCTGTTTATTCATCACGGAGGAAACAACAGTTTTTGCGAGGCGCTGCGCTTCGGCGTGCCGTCGCTGATCATGCCCTATTGCTGGGACGGACATGACAATGCGCAACGCGCGGGAGAGACGGGCGTGGGCGACCATATCGGCCGCGACGCCTGGACCGAAGGGGGATTGGAGAGAGCCATTCTCGGCCTGCTGGCCGACGATGCGATGCGCGCCCGCCTCAGGGACAATGCTGCCAAGATGGCGCTGACCCCTGGAACGGATGTGGCCGCGCAAGCCATACTCTCTCTCTCATAGGTACGTGAACCAAAATGCAGGACAAAAATACCAACACCGCTCTCTTCACCGGCAACGATCCCAAGGCCTGGCTCGCCCAGCACGGCATCACGGAGGTCGAGTGCCTGGTGCCCGACATGAATGGCGTGCTGCGCGGCAAGGCGCTGCCGACAGCAAAATTCCTCAAGGCGCTGGAAGACCGCGCACTCTACCTGCCGAGCAGCGCTTTCCTGGTCAGCATCGATGGCCGCTACTCCGGTTCGATCGACGAAGGCTTTGCCTATCAAGACCCGGATATGCGCATGGTGCCTGATATGTCGACGCTGTGCCTGGCGCCGGGCGGTGGCCCTGGCAAAGCCTATGTCTTCGCCGACGCCTTCCACATGGAAGGCAAGCCCTGGATGGCCTCGCCACGACATGTGCTGCGCGCCGTGCTCGATCTCTACCGGAAGCGCGGTTGGCGCGCGGTGGTGGCGCCGGAAGTCGAATTCTATCTGACCGCGCCCAATCCGAATCCCGACCAGCCGCTGACAGCACCGGTCGGCGCCAATGGCCGCGCCGAGGGTTCGCAGCATCCCTATGACATGGTGGCGCTGGAAGAATTCGAGCCGGTGATAAGGCGCGTCTATGACTATGCCGCGGCCGCCGGTCTGCCGCTCGACACGCTGATCCATGAATCCGGCACCGCGCAGCTGGAGATCAATCTGCTGCATGGCGACGCGGTGCCGCTGGCCGACCAGGTGCTGCTGTTCAAGCGGCTGACGCGCCAGGCGGCGCAGCAGAGCGGCATGCACGCCACCTTCATGGCCAAGCCGATCGCGGCGCAGGCGGGAAGCTCGATGCACCTGCACATGTCCGTCGTCGATGAGAAGACGGGCGCCGCGCTGTTTGCCGACAGAGATGATGCAGACACCGAAATGTTCGGCCATTTCATCGGCGGCCTGCAGAAATATGTGCCCGAGATCATGCCGCTATTCGCACCCAACGTGAACTCGTTCCGCCGCATCCGGCCGAACCACAGCGCACCGGCCAACATCGAATGGTCGCATGACAACCGCTCTTGCGGCCTGCGCGTGCCGGCAGGTGGCCGCGCCGCCCGGCGGGTAGAGAACCGCTTGCCGGGAGCGGATTGCAATCCCTATCTGGCGATCGCCGGTTCGCTGCTTGCCGGCTATCTCGGCGTCGAGCAGAAGCTGGCGCGCTCGGCCGAGGCATCTGGCAATGCCTACAAGATCAAAAGCACGCTGCCGAAAACCATGGAGGAGGCGCTTGATCGTTTCACCGCTTGCGAGCCGGTGCGGGCACTGCTGGGCGAGGATTTCTTCCAGACCTATCTGCGCGTCAAGAGCGTCGAACTCGACCTGTTCCAGAGCGTGGTCACGAGCTGGGAACGCGACCATTTGCTGCTGAAGGTGTGATCATGGCCTCCAGCTCGACGGGTTTCAATTCGGGCCTCGATATCGGCAAATCCTATTATGTCGCCACCGCCAATCCGGCGCCGGACCATCCGGCGCTGGCGGGAGATGTCGACGCCGATTTGGTGGTGGTCGGCGGCGGCTGCACCGGCCTGTCGGCCGCCCTACACGCCGCCGAGCGCGGCCTGAAGGTGGTGCTGCTCGAAGGCGGCAAGATCGGCTGGGGCGCGTCGGGCCGCAATGGCGGCCAGATGATCCCCGGCCTGCGCAAAGGCGCCAAGGGGCTGGTCAAGCTCTACGGCCCCGAGCGGGCGAAGGCGCTGTTCGACCTCGCCTTCGAGGCGCGGGGCCTGGTGCTCGACATCATCGAGCGCCACGCCATCGACTGCGATCTGCGGCTGACCGGCCATCTCGTCGGTGCCGTTAATGGCTCCGACCTCAGGGATCTCGAAGACGAGGCCAAATGCCTCGAGAGCGTGATGAAGTTCCACGACGTCGAGATCCTGTCGGCGGCGCAGGCACGCGGCAAGGTGGACACGCCGTATCATGGCGCCATGTATGAGCCGCTTGGCGGCCATATGCATCCGCTGAACTACACGCTCGGCCTTGCCCGTGCCGCCGTGGCGGCCGGTGTCGTCATCCATGAAAATTCCGTCGCGGTAAAGCTGGAGCGCGAGCCTTCGATCCGGGTCTCGACGGCGCAGGGGTCGGTAAGGGCCAAACATGTCGTGCTGGCCGGCGACGCGTTGCTGCATGGGCTGGAGCCGCGCGTCAACAGCCGCATCATGCCGGTCGGCAACTACATCGTCGCCACCGAACCGCTGGAGGGCAAACACAATGTCATCCCGGCCAATGTCGCGGTGTCCGACACGCGCTTCGTCGTCAACTACTACCGCATGTCGGCGGACGGTCGGCTGCTGTTCGGCGGCGGCGAGCGCTACACGCCATCGCCGCCGGCCGACATTGCCGGCTTCGTGCGGCCGCACATGGAGGCCACCTTCCTGCAATTGAAGGGCTGCCGCATCGATCATGCCTGGGGCGGCCTGGTGTCGGTGACCACGTCGCGGCTGCCGCATGTCGGGCACTATGGCGAGGTCTATTTCGCGCATGGCTATTCCGGCAAGGGCGTCATCCTGTCAACGCTGTCGGGCAAGCTCTTGGCCGAAGCGATTACGGGCGACGCCTCGCGGCTGGACCTGTTCTCGACGCTGACGCCGATGCCGTTCCCGGGCGGTACGGCGCTGCGGGGCCCGCTCTATGTGCTGGGGATGTTGTGGTACGCCATGCGCGACCGCATCAAGCATTGAAGGCTGCGGCCGGCGGGCGCGAAATCATTGGAGGCGATTGCATGCGTGATTTTCAGTCCCCCGGCCGCTCGCCAGTTCGCGCGACAGAAGCGATGGCGGCGACATCGCATCCGCTGGCGACGCTGGCCGCCATCGACATGCTGCGCTCCGGCGGCAATGCCATGGATGCCGCTGTGTGCGCTGCGGCGGTGCAAGGCGTCGTCGAGCCGCAATCGACCGGCATCGGCGGCGACTGTTTTGTGCTCTACAGTCCCAAAGGCGAGGGCGATGTTCTCGCTTTCAACGGCTCGGGGCGTTCGCCCGCTGCGGCAACCGCCGAATGGTATCTGGAGCGGGGGCATTGCGAACTGCCTGCGGCCGGACCGCATGCCGTCACCATACCAGGCGCCATCGATGCATGGTGCCGGCTACTCGAGGACCACGGAAAAAAGGGCATCGACGCCGCGCTGGCGCCAGCCATTCGCTATGCCGAACAAGGCTATGTCGTTCATGATCGCGTCGCCTTCGACTGGGCCGACGAGGTCGCTCTGCTCTCAGCCGATGAACATGCCGCGCGCATATTCCTGCCCGAGGGAAGGGCGCCGCAAGCCGGCGATGTGCATCGGCAGCCGCACTTGGCGGACACCTTGCGCATCATCGCCAACCGAGGCCGTGCAGGGTTTTATGAAGGTGAAGTCGCGGACGATCTGGTGGAACGTCTTCGCGCGCTGGGCGGGCTGCATGCATTGGAGGATTTCGCCGAGACCCAAGGCGACTACGTCACGTCGGTGAATACGTCCTATCGCGGCTACGATATCCATCAGATGCCACCGAACAATCAGGGCATGACGGCGCTGATCATGCTGAATGTGCTTTCGGGCTTCAGCCTTGGTTCGTTGGAGCCGAACAGTGCCCAGCGGCTGCATCTCGAGATCGAAGCCGGCCGGCTTGCCTACCAGGACCGCGATACTTTCATCGGCGACCAGGATTTCGTCCAGGTCCCCGTCGAACAACTGCTGTCGGCAGCTTGTGCGGAGCGGCTGGGCGCCGCCATCGATCCGGCCCTCGCCATGACGCATCTGCCGCGGCTTGAGCTGCCGCGCAGCGACACCGTCTATATCTCCGTGGTCGACCGCGACCGCAATGCAGTCAGCTTCATCAACTCGACCTTCGGTTCCTTCGGCAGCGGCGTCGTCGGTCCCAAGACAGGCGTCGTGCTGCAGAATCGCGGCAGCAGTTTTCGCCTCACGGAAGGCCATCCAAATCGTATCGCGCCGCGAAAGCGACCGATGCACACCATCATGCCTGGCATGGCGACGCGAGGGGGTAAGGTGGTGATGCCGTTCGGGGTGATGGGCGGCGGCTACCAGCCGTTCGGCCATGTCCATCTGTTGACCAACATGATCGATTTCGGGATGGACCCGCAGCAGGCACTGGATGCGCCACGGGTGTTCTACAAGGACAATGCCGTGCTGGCCGAGCGCGGGATTCCGGCTGAGGCGATCGCCGGCCTGCGTCAGCGCGGTCATCAGGTTTCGATCGCCGAGGAGCCGCATGGCGGCGGCCAGCTGGTGCTGATCGATTGGGAAAAGGGCACGCTCACCGGTGCCTCCGATCCTCGCAAGGACGGTTGTGCGCTGGGCTACTGATCTGCGTTGCTGGAATGCGCATTCAGAACCAGATCAGCCAGACAAGCTGCAGGGTTACCAGTGCAATGGCGTCCCAGAAGATGAGTTCGCCTGTCGAGAACCAGCGCCGCGACCGGTTGAAGCTGTAGAACAGCCACCAGACCAAGGCTGCGGCGGCCAGCGGCACCAAAGCGAGCAGCGTGCTCACGGCAGCCGCGCTCCCGACACAGCATCGAATGTGTGCAGCGCTGCCGGCGGAAAGCGTAGATAAAGCGGCTGGCCGGGATCGAAAGCGCGATCGTCATTCACAGTCCTGACGATCAGCGCGTTGGCCTCGCTATTGGCGAAGATCAGCACGTCCGGCTCGACCGGTTCGACGACGTCGACGGCAAACAGGATGGCGTCGCCGGCAGTCGCGTCGACAAGCTGGATCTGCTCCGGGCGAATGCCGAGCACGATGGGACCATCAGGCTTTCCCGGAAGCGGGCAAGTGAAACCGCTGGCGTGGAAGACGCCGGCGCGGACATCGCCATCGAACGTGTTCATCGCTGGACGGCCGATGAATTCGGCGATGAAGCGATTGGCAGGCCGCCGATAGATCTCGCGCGGGTCGTCGTACTGGATCAGTGCGCCTTCGCGCAACACCGCGACCCTGGTCGCCAGCGTCATCGCCTCTTCCTGGTCGTGGGTGACGAAGACGAAGGTCTTTTTCAGCTCGCGATGCAGACGCTTCAGCTCGGTGCGCATGTGGAGCCGCAACAAGGCGTCGAGATTGGACAGCGGCTCGTCCATCAGACAGAGGCTCGGCTGCCAGACGAGTGCGCGGGCCACAGCCACGCGCTGCGCCTGGCCGCCCGACAATTGCGAAGGGCGGCGGTCGAGGTAACGGGTGATTTCGAGCAGCTCGGCCATGGCGCGGACGCAGCGGTCAAGCTCGGCGGCCGGCATCTTTCGGATGCGCAAGGGATAGGCGATGTTCTCGTAGACGCTCTTATGGCTGTAGAGCGCATAGTTCTGGAACACCATGCCCATGCCGCGCAGGCGCGGCGGCAGGTCGGTGACATCGAGGCCCTCGACCATGATGCGCCCGGCGGTCGGCCGCTCCAGCCCGGCGAGCAGCCGGCAGGCTGTCGTCTTGCCGGAACCGGACGGGCCGAGCAGAACCAGGAATTCGCCGGGCTCGAAAGCAAGATCGAGCGCCTGCAGCGCCACCGTCCCGTCCGGGAAGGCCTTGGTGACGCCGTCGAAAACAATTGCCATAAAAGATCCCTTCAACCCTTGACCGCGCCGAAGGTGAGGCCGCGGACGAGCTGTTTCTGGACAAGGAACGTGAAAAGCACGATCGGCAGCGTTGCCACGATCGCGACTGCCGCGACCTGTCCCCAGAGCGTGCCATGCGGCGTCACCAGCCCCGGTATGCCGACGGTCAGCGGCCGCCCGTCGAAAGCGACGAGGATGAAGGCATAGAGGAACTCGTTCCACGACAGGATGAAGCAGAGCACCGCTGTGGCGCCGATGCCGGGTGCGGCCAGCGGCGCGACGACGAAGAAGAATGCGCCGAGCCGCGAGCGGCCGTCCATCATCGCGGCCTCGTCGATCTCCCTGGGGATTTCGGCGAAGAAGCCGCGCATCATCCAGACGACGAGCGACAGGTTGAAGGAGGTGTGGGCGATCACAACGGCGTAGATGGTGTCGATCAGGCCCAGCGAGGTGAAGAACAGGAACAGCGGCACGGCGATTGAGATCGGCGGCGCCATGCGCGTGGTCAGGAAGAAGAAGAACAGGTCTTCCTTGCCGGGAAAATCCGAGCGGGCAAAGCCATAGGCCGCTGGCGCGCCGATGACGATGCAGAGTATGGTCGACGACACCGAGATCAGCACCGAATTGATCGCCAGCGGCCAGTATCCCTTGTCGATGAAGACGGCGGGATAGTTGGCAAGCGTCGGCGAAAAAATCCATTTCGGCACAGAAGACAGAAGATCGACGCGGTTCTTGAACGACGCCAGCACCATCCAGACATAAGGCGTCAGCGCCACCACGACGGCGACGAGCAACACCGCCCAGGCAAAGCTTTTCCAGGCGCGGTTGGTGGACTGATCGATCATCGCAGCGCCCTCAAAACGCCCCCACCTGCTTGCGGCTCGACCAGTAGACGGCCTTGTAGAAGACCGAGCACAGGATCAGCACGACGAGATAGATCATGAAGGCGACCGCGGCGCCGTAGCCGAGGTCCCAGTTACGGAAATTGACGCGGTAGGCGTAGATCGAGACCAGCTCGGTCAGCGTTCCCGGTCCGCCGCCGGTCATCAGGAAAACCTTGTCGAACTCCTTGAAGGCGTCGATGCCGCGCAGCAGCAGCACGAGCGCGATGACCGGCCGCAGCAGCGGCAGCATGACGTTTCGGAAAATCTGGAACGGTTTGGCGCCATCCATCATCGCCGCCTCGAACGGCGCGCGCGGCAGGCTCATCATCCCGGCGAGCATGATCAGGGTGACGAAAGGCGTCCACTGCCAGACATCGATGGCGACGATGGTCGGAAACACCAGGTCGGGTGCCGAAAGCACCGCCGAATTCTGCGCCAGCAGGCCGACCTTGCGCATGTAGAAGGTGAGCATGCCGAAATCGCCCTGCAACAGCAGCCGCCAGATCAGCCCGACGGCGACCGGCGCGATCATCATCGGGATGAGCAGCAGTGTGGTGAGAAGCCGCTGGCTGGCGACGAAGCGGAAGATCAGGAAGGCCAGCGCAAAGCCGAGCAGGAATTCCAGGCCGACGGCGATGATGACGAATTTCAGCGTCAGCAGGAACGATGCCCAGAAGAATGGGTCGTTGCGCATCAGCTTGCGGAAATTGTCGAAACCGACGAAGGCGCCGGCATGGCTGGCGTCGGCGAAGCTGAGGTCGGTCAGCGCGGTGTAGACCATGTAGTAGAACGGGCCGACCAGGAAGACGACGACGAGCAGCGTCGCCGGCAGCATCAAGAGCGGCCCCACCCCACGGTCGAGAAGCGGCATTCCGCGCGGCGATGGAGTGCGGTTCGTCACGGGCGTTTCCTGCGGACAAGAACGGCTACCCGCTTGTGCGGGTAGCCTCTGCGCGACATCTCAAGGCCTATCGTGCCGGATAGGTCATGGGTGCGCAAGAACCGAGCAGTGTCGAGATGTCGGTGGCGGCGGTGTCGAGGGCGGCCTGCGCCTCCTTTTCGCCGGCGAGGTAGGATGACAGTTCGCGCACTAGTATGTCGGTCATCTCGGCCGATTGCGGCAGCGTCGCCTTCGGCACCGCATGCTCGTTGGCCTCCATCGAAGCCTTGGCATAGGGCAGCTTCTGCACCTCGGCGGAGGCATAGACATCTGGCCGACCTGAAGCGCCGCCATTGAGATGCTGTTCGAGCTGGCGGTCATAGCCCATCATCCACTGGACGAAGAGGAAGGCGGCCTGCTGGTTCTTCGAATAGACCGGGATGAGATAGGTCCAGCCCTCGACCTGGCCGATCTTCCCGCCGTCGCCTTGCGGCACGAGATCGAAGCCAACCTTGCCGACCACGGTGGAGGCCGTGGTGTCGACCGACACGGCATAGGTTGCGTCGTTCCACATGATCAGCTCGGCGACCTTGGCTTGCTGCATCAGCGCCATGACATCATCCCAGAAATAGTTGAGGCTGTCCGGCGGCGAGAATTGCAGCAGGCTCTTGTAATATTCGAGCGAGGCGACGGCCTTGGGGCTGTTGACGATGACCGGGCCGCAGGCCGAGCCGCTCTTCACGTCGAGCACGTCGCCGCCGAAGGAATAAAGGAAATTGAGCCACTCATACCACAGTGCCTCATGGCGCTTGCCCTGCAGGGCGGTGCCGTAAAAACCCTGGTCGGGGCGATAGAACCATTCGGCGATATCGCGGTATTGCTTCCAGTCCTTGGCGGGAGCGAGGCCGTAGCCATACTTGCCCTTGAAGCCTGCCTGCTCCTTGGGATCGGCGAGCAGGTCCGAGCGATACCACATGAACATGTTGAGCACTGTGAAGGGGAAGCCGTACTCCTTGCCGTCATACCAGGAGATTTCGTGCCAGGCGGTCTGGTAGAGCTGCTTCTCCGGCTCGAAGCTCGGATCGCGCAAAGCCGGGTCGGCCATCATCTTGGCGATTTCGACCAGATGGTTGTTGGTGGCGAACTTGCCGAGTTCGCGATGCGGCTGGATGATGACGTCGTAGCGGCCGCGGTGCGAGTTGAGATCGAGCTGCACCTTGTTGACGGCTTCCGAGTGCTCGTACATCTCGACTTCGACATGGATGCCGGTCTGTTTTTCAAACTCCGGCGCCATCTTCTTCAGCGCTTCGAGCGGCGGCAGCGCCTCGCCGACCATGCGGATGGTCTGGCCGCTATAGGGTTTCGACGCCTCTTTCAGATCCCACGCGTCCGCTTGTGTCACTTGCCACGTCAGGGGCCACACAAATACGACTGCGACGAGCAGTCTGGACGCGGTACGTCTCAGCGGCTTGAGCATTCTTCCCTCTCCCTAGAAGTCGTGCCTGGCGGGCCGGCGCCCGTTTTGTCATAAAATGTGTGGTACTGCAAATCAAAATGTGGCACCTTGCAACAAATGGTTGGGAGGTGTTAACAGACCGGCAGCAAACCGGCTTTCCCGACCAGGCGAGGGACCTTTCGGATGGACTTCATCTTCATGCTGACGCGCAACGATCGCACGGTCGAGGACTGTCTCGACCTGGTCGATTTGATTGAGCCGGTCGGCCTGAAGCATGTCGGCTTCAAGGATATTGGCGTCGCGCCGGATGTGCTGCGCAAGCTCGCTGTCGCCATTGGCCGGACAGGCGCCACCACTTACATGGAAGTTGTCTCGACGACGGCTGAGGCCTGCCTTAATTCCGCGCGCATCGCCAGGGATCTCGGCATCCAGCGCCTGCTCGGTGGTACCCAGGTCGACGAGATCATGGCGTTGCTGGAGGGGAGCGGCACCGAATACTACCCTTTTCCCGGGCGGCCGGTCGGCCATCCGACCAAGCTCGGCGGTTCGGCCGAGGATGTCGAGGCCGACTGCCGGGCCTTCGCCGAGAAGGGTTGTGCGGGATGCGACATCCTCGCCTATCGCGCCACCGAGGCCGACCCGGCCGAACTGGTGCGCGCAGCCCGGCGCGGGCTTGGTCCGTCGCGGCATCTGATCGTCGCCGGCGCTGTGGCATCAGCCGATCGGATCAAGGCAATCAAGCTGGCCGGCGCCAACGCTTTTACCATTGGCACAGCGGTTTTCGATGGCTCCTATTCGCCGACGAAAGGTTCTATCCTCTCGCAACTGCGGGATGTCCTCGCGGATTGCGAGCGTGTCTAATGCCAGTCATCGGCATCGATCTCGGCACACAAAGCCTAAAGGCGATCGTTGTCGATGACGAATTGCGGCTGCGTGGCGAGGCCGCTGTGTTGTACCAGCCGGCCTTCCCGGCGCCCGGCTGGGCCGAACAGAACCCGGCGCTGTGGCTGGCGGCGCTCAAGCCGGCCATTGCCGGCGCGCTCGACAAGGCTGGGCTTGCGCCGTCCGACATCAAGGGTATTGCCATTGCCGGCCAGCTCGACGGCTGCGTCGCGGTCGATGGCAATGGTGAGGCGCTGGCTCCGTGCATCATCTGGATGGACCGGCGGGCGGCAGGAGAGATCGCCGGCATCGATCCGGACTTCATCCGCGAGCGCACCGGTCTTGTCCTCGATGCCACGCATATGGCGGCGAAAATCCGCTGGGCAGCGCGCAACCTGCCCGAAGCGCGCCGGGTGGCGCTCTGGCATCAACCGGTATCGTTCGTGGTCGCGGCGCTGTGCGGTCGTGCCGTCATCGATCACGCGCTGGCCTCGACAACCATGCTCTATGGACTGAAGGAGCACAACTATGCCGGCGATCTGCTGGCCGCCTTCGACATCGATGCAGATAAATTGCCCGGCATCGACGATGCATCTGAGATCGCCGGCGCCTTGACGCACGCCGGCGCCGAGCTCACCGGTCTGCCTGTGAGCACGCCGCTGGCGGTCGGCACCGGCGATGATTTTTCGGCCGCCATAGGCGCCGGGGTCGTCGTGCCCGGTGTCGTCGCCTGCAATCTCGGCACGGCCGAAGTGGTCGGCGCGGTGTCCGGCACGCTTCGCCTCGACCCCGGCGGCCTGGTGGAGACCCATGGCTTTCTCGGCGACGGCTATTTCATCTCCAATCCCGGATGGCTCTCGGGCGGCGCGGTGACGTGGTTTCTAACAACCTTCGGCGTCGATTCGCCGGCGGCGATGTCGGAACTGGCGGCGACGGTGGTTGCCGGCAGCGACGATTTGCTGTTCCTGCCGGCCTTGTCCGGTGCCATGGCGCCGCGCTGGATCGCCGAAGCGCGTGCCGCTTTCTACGGCCTGACATCCTTCCACGGCAAAGCGGCCTGCGCTCGCGCAGTGCTGGAAGGCTGCGCCTTCGCCATGCGCGACGTTGTCGACCGGCTGGACGAGCTCGGCATAACAACCGGGCGCATCCGGCTCTCAGGCGGTGGCGCGCGCAGCCGGGTGTGGGGGCAAATCCGGGCCGATGTCAGCGGCAGGCCGGTCGAGATCGCGGATGCGGCCGATGCCTCGCCGATCGGTGCGGCAATCCTTGCCGCCGCGGCCGTCGGCCTTACCTCCTCAGTGCAGCAGGCGGCTGAAAGGCTGGCCGGCCACGTCGAGACGATCGACCCTGATCCTTCCGCCAAGGCCGCCTACGACAGAAGTTACCGCCGGTATCGCACCTTGTTCGATGCCCTGACCCCGCTTCATGCTGACTGACCGGACTGCATCCTATGTCCAGACAAATGCTCGATCGCCTTATTGCCGGCACGCTGCCTGACCCGGACAGCCAGGGAATGCTGTCGGTGCCGCTGAAGACCATCGTCATAGGGCGCGGTCTCGGCGACGAGGCCGATGCGCTGGTCAAGCCGCTGCCGCTCGGCCGCAAGCTCGCCGTGGTCATGGATCCCGACACAGGGCTGGCGCTGGGTGAGAGGGTGTCGATCGCACTGCGTGGCAGCAGCGATGTCGACAAGATCATCCTGCCGCGCCATCCGCATCCGGACATGGACGCGGTGCGATCGGTGATCGCACGCACGAAAGACGCCAGCGGCCTAGTCGCGGTCGGATCTGGCTCGATCAACGACATCACCAAATATGCTGCCCATCTCACCCAAAAACCTTATGCGGTGTTCGGCACCGCGCCATCGATGAACGGCTACACCTCGGTGTCGGCGGCAATCACCGAGGACGGCCTCAAGAAATCGCTGACGGCCAGCCTGCCGGTCGGCGTCTTCCTCGATCTCGATGTCATGGCGCGGGCGCCGCACCGGCTGATCGCTGCCGGCTTCGGCGATTCGATGGCGCGGCCGACCGCGCAGACCGATTGGCTGATGGCGCATCTGTTGCTCGGCACGCCCTACAGGCAGGCGCCGTTCATGCTTCTGGCCGAGGACGAGAAGGCGCTCATCGCCAATGCCGGCGAACTCGGGACCGGCGACCTTGAGGCGATGGAAGTGCTGGTGCGCACGCTGGTCATGTCCGGTCTCGGCATGACGCTGTGCGGCGGCTCTTATCCGGCCAGCCAGGGCGAACATCTGATCGCCCACTATATCGACATGCGGGGCCAGGGATTGCCTGAGGCGCATCACGGCGAACACATAGCGGTGACGACGTTGACGATGGCGCGGCTGCAGGAGCGCGTGCTGGCACTGCCGGAGCTGCAGCTCGCGCCGTCCGCGGATACGCCAGAACGCTTCATCGAGATCTTCGGCGAAACGCTCGGACGTTCCTGCTGGGCGGCATTCAAGCCCAAGCTGCTGGACCGCGAACGGGCAAACGCCATCAACACCATGCTGGCCAAGCAATGGCGCTCGCATCGTGAAAGGCTGGTGCGGGTGGCACGCCCGGCGCGCGAGATCGCGGCAGCACTGCGCGCCGCCGGCGCGCCGACCACGCCGCAGGAGGTTGCCATACCGGCTGGCTTCTACGACGAGGCGGTCGCCAATGCCCGGCTGATCCGCGACAGGTTCACCATGCTCGACGTCGCGGCTGCCTCGCTCGAAACGGTTGCGGCGGGAGCCTGAGCGGGTGCTGCGTCCGCTTGCCGACTTCACCGCGCTGGACCGGCGCAACATCGCCGTCGTTCTGACCGATATCGACGACACCTTGACCGACAAGGGACGGCTGCCGGCAAAAGCCTATGCGGCGCTCGAGCGGCTGAAGCAGGCCGGCTTTCTTGTCGCGCCGGTGACCGGCCGCCCTGCCGGCTGGTGCGACCTGATCGCGCGGCAATGGCCGGTCGATGGCGTGATCGGCGAGAACGGCGCCTTCTATTTCCGCTATGACGACGCCAAAAAGCGGATTGTTCGCCACTACGCCAAGAGCGCTGCCGAACGGCAGGCCGATGCCGCGCGCCTCAAGGAGATCGAGCAAACCGTTCTGCGCGAAGTTCCGGGTGCGGCGGTCGCGGCCGACCAGGCCTATCGCGAGGCCGATCTGGCGATCGATTTTTGCGAGGACGTGGCGCCGCTGCCCAAAACCGAGGTTCTGAAGATCGTCGGCATCTTCCAGCGCTACGGCGCGACGGCGAAAATCTCGTCCATCCACGTCAATGGCTGGTTCGGCAAATACGACAAACTGTCGACAAGCCGGCTATTCTTGCGGGACTGTTTCGGTATAGATATCGACCACGACAAGGACAGCATTGTCTTCGTCGGCGATAGTCCAAACGATGCACCAATGTTCGGCTTCTTCCCCAACAGCGTCGGCGTCGCTAATGTGCTGGACTTCGCCGGCGAGCTTCCGGCGTCTCCCGCCTTCGTCACAAGCGGTCGCGGCGCGGAGGGATTTGCCGAGCTTGGCGACGCGCTGATTGCTGCAAAGGGAATGGAATAGTCATGGACCAAGGCCGACTGACGAAGAAGGAGCGGCACGCGCTTATCCTTTCGGAAGTGCGCCGGTCGGCGTCGATACGCATCTCCAAGCTCGCACGGCGCATCGGCGTCGCCGGCGAGACCATCCGCCGCGATCTCATCGAACTCGGCGATGCCGGGCTGATCAACCGCACCTATGGCGGTGCGACGATCTCGCTGGTGACATCAGAACCGGTGATTTCGGAGCGTGGCCTGACCCTGATCGAGGAGCGCGCCCGCATCGGCCGCGGCGCGGCAAGCCTTGTCGAGAAGGGCCAGATCGTGATGATCGATGGCGGTTCGACCACCTATGAGGTGGCGCGCAACCTTTCGCAGCTGAAGCGCGACCTGACCATCATCACCAATTCCACCGGCGTGGCCTCGGTGGCGGGCGCCAATCCGACCTTTCGGGTGCTGCTCTGCCCCGGGACCTATGATAGCCGGGAAGGCAGCGTGTTGGGCGAAGACACCGTCGAGTTCCTGCGCCGCTACAATGCCGACGTCGCCATTATCGGGGCATCGGGGATAAGCGCCGATGGCCCGAGCGACATGATCTCGGGCGCCGCGGCCGTTAAACGCGCAATGATATCGCGTTCACTGTCGACGGTGCTGGTGGTGACCCACGACAAGTTTGGCCGCAGCAGTCTGGAACGCATCTGCGGGCTCGACGACATTGCCGATATCGTCACCGACAGCGAACCGAAGGCCGACCTGCGCACTGCTGCCGAACAGGCGGGCACGGAGCTGCATGTGTTTGCCGCCGACTGATCAGCATTGGCTATCCGGCGGCATCCCGGTTGGTCAGCGCGATGTGGCAGCAGCCGGGGCCGTGGCCCGGCGTCCAGGTGACATTGTCGAAGCGCACGCCCGTTGCCTCGAACAGACCACGGTCGAAAGCGCCGGCGATGCGGCAGAGCGTGGCGAGTTTTTCATCACCGACACCGGCCTCGACCCAGGCGTCCTTCAGCGGACAACGCTTCACCTTGAATGCGATGTGGTCCGGCCCGCGCTCGACATCGGTCGGATACATCAGGCCGCCATCCGGGCTGACGGCCAAAAATGCCTCGCCGATGGCCGGCGCGTCGTTAGGTCCGAAACGGGCGAAGGCGGCGGCCGCCACCTCCTTGCCGCGCTGCTCGATGGTGCGAATCATGATCGCCTCGGCCTTTTCCGCGCCGAGTTCGCCGGTCAGCTCGTCGAGAAACAGGCGGTAGAGATCGGCGCGGTTGCGGAAGGCGAAATCGAGTTCGCGCGAGAGTTTTTCGGCTCTGGGTGCTTCGGGATCGGTCATGATGTGTCCTTGCCTTTGACCATGATCTTGTCCGCAAACGGGTTTGCACTTTGCGGGATCATGGCCGGATCCTGTTCAATCTTGGCGCGGCCGCCACCAGCGCCTTGCCGACCGCCGATTGCGGCCCGTCGATGATGGTGCGGGCGTCGCCGCTCTCGGCGATCCGCCCGGCGTCGAGAAGGACGACGCGGTGAGCGATCGCACGGACCACGCCGAGATCGTGCGAAATGAAGAGATAGGCGATCCGTTCCCTGGCTTGCAGGTCGAGCAGCAGTTCGAGGATCTGTCCGCGCACCGAAACATCGAGCGCCGACACTGCCTCGTCGAGCACGATCAGCGACGGGTTTGTCGCAATGGCGCGGGCGATGGCGACGCGCTGGCGCTGGCCGCCGGAGATTTCGTGAATGGCGCGCGGGGCGAGATCGGCTGCCAGCCCGACGCGATCCAGCAAGGCAGCAATGCGGGCCGGCCTCTCGGCGCGGGAAGCGATGGCATGGATGCGCAAGGGATCGTCAAGCACGCGAGCCACCGTGGCGCGCGGGTTGAACGCGGCGAGCGGATCCTGGAACACCATTTGCAGGCGCGCGCGCTTGGTGCGCAGGGCCGCACCCTTCAAGAGCAGAAAGTCATCGCCTTCGAACTGGACGGTGCCGGCGTCCGGCTCGATCAACCTAAGCACCAGCCGCGCGATCGTCGACTTGCCGCCGCCGGAGGGCCCGGCCAGCGCCAGCGTCTCGCCGGGTTCGATGGCGAAGGAGACACCGTCGACGGCCGCGATGGCCTTGCCGCCACGACGGTATCGCTTGGTAAGACCGGAGACGGTGAGCAAGTTCATGCCGGCGCCCGTCGTAGCAGCGGATCGGCGTCGAGGCCGAGATGGGCGTCGAGCAGCGTTCGTGTATAGGCATGGCGCGGGGCGTTTATGATTTGCTCCGTCGGGCCGAGTTCGATCAGTTCGGCGTTCCGGAATACAGCGATACGCTCTGCGAGTTCGGCGGCCAGCGCGATGTCGTGGCTGATGAACAGCAGCGTCATGCCGTCCTCCGCCACCAGTTGCCGAATGAGGCTGACGATTTCGGCTTGCACAATGGTGTCCAGCGCGCTGGTCGCCTCATCGGCGATCAGCAGTTTCGGACCGGCTGCAATGGCCGCGGCAACAGCAACGCGCTGCTTCTGGCCGCCGGAGAGCTGGTGCGGGAAAGCACGCATGGCGGTTTGTGGGTCGGGCAGCCGGACACGTTGGAGCAGGGTTTTGGCTTTGGCGTAAGCTTGTGGCCAGTCGAGGCCGAGGTGGGTGCGGGCGACTTCGGCGATCTGTTTGCCGACGGTCATGACGGGGTCGAGGCTGGCGGAGGGGTCCTGGAAGACGAAACCAATGTCGCGACCGGGAAGGGGGAGCGTGCTGGGCTCGGTTAATTTGAGAGGTCGGCGTTCCGTCACACCCCCCTCTGTCCTGCCGGACATCTCCCCCGCAAGGGGGGAGATTGCTCTCTCATCTCCGCCTTCGCCAACCACGAACGTTGCAGAAGGGAAGCCGTCGGCAAAGCTGCTGATCTCCCCCCTTGCGGGGGAGATGTCCGGCAGGACAGAGGGGGGTGGGAAGGATCGCGGCGCCTGAAATTGCCACTTGACATGTCCTTCAATCTTGGCGCTCGCCGGCAGCAGTCCAGCCACCGCCAGCGCCAGCGTGCTCTTGCCCGAACCGCTTTCGCCAATGATCGCCAGCCGCTCGCCGGCAATAACATCCAGGCTGACCCCCTTCAGCGCCGTCACCTCGCTGCCATCTCGCCGATAGCGCACTGACAGATCGCGTATCTCAGCCAGTGCGGTCACGACAGGCTCCTCCGCACCGCCGTCGTTTCGACCACGCCTTCGCCGGTGAGATAGACGCCAAGCACGGTCAGCACCAAGGCGATGCCCGGAACGATCGACAGAAAGGGCGCGGTGCGCAGCACAGTGCGGCCCTCGGCGATCATGCCGCCCCAAGTGACGCGATTGGGGTCGCCGAGACCGAGGAAGGACAGCGCTGCCTCGGTGAGGATCGCGGCGGCCACGATCACCGAGGACAAGGCCAGCACCGGCGGCAACGCGTTGGGCAACACCTCGCGAAAAGCGATCTCAAGCGGATGCATGCCGATGACGCGAGCGCCGGCGACGTAATCGCGCTCGCGGATCGACAGCACTTCGGCGCGCGCTACACGCGCCGGTCCGGTCCAGGCGCCAAGCGCTATTGCCGTGACGACGACGCCGAGCGACGGCCCGACGACGCTGACGAAGGCCAGCGCCAGGAGAAAACTCGGCACGGTCTGGAAGGCATCGGTGATGCGCATCAGCCCCTCGTCCACAAGGCCGCCGGCAAAGCCGGCCAGCGTGCCGACGACCGCGCCGATGAAGAGTGCCGCCGCTGCCGCCGCCAGGCCGACCGCCAGCGAGGTGCGGGCGCCGTGGAACAGTTCGGACAGCACGTCACGGCCGAGCCGGTCGGTGCCGAGCGGCAGCGACCAGTCCTGGAACGGCGGCAGCAGTGCTGGTCCGGCAATGGCCTGCGGGTCGCCGGGGAAGAGCAGCGACGCAAACAGCGCCATGGCGAACAGAAGCGCCAGGATGATCGCGCCGGCGACCGCTTCCGGCCGGCGCAGGAACCGCGGCAGCGCGCTCACGCGCTGGCCTCGCTGGCGCCGACGCGCGGGTCGAGGAAGGCGTAGGCGATGTCGACTGCAAGGTTGACGGCAATGACGAGGACGGCGCTGGTGAGGATGATGCCGAGCAGCAGCGGCGTGTCGCGCGAAGCGACCGCTTCCTGCGCCAGCCGGCCGAGCCCGGGCACGGCAAAGACGCTTTCGATGACGACGCTGCCGCCCAGCATCTGCGCCGATTGCAGGCCGAGCATGGTGACCAGCGGCAAGAGCGCGTTGCGGGCGACATGGGCGAGCACGATGCGGCGGCGTGACAGCCCCCTGGCGCGGGCGGCGAGTACAAAATCCTGCCGCCACGCCTCGGCCATGCCGGCGCGCATCATGCGCAGATAGAGCGCGAGATAGATGAAGCCGAGCGCGGAAACCGGCAGGACGAGGTGGACGGCGATGTCGGTGGCGCGGTCAAAACCGGTCTTGTCCGAGGCCAGGCTCTCGATGCCGCCGATCGGCAGCCAGCGCAGGTCGACGGCAAAGACGACGATTAGCACCAGGCCGAGCCAGAAGCCCGGCACCGCATAAAGCGCCAGCGAGCCGATCGACAGGAAGCGGTCGCGAAAGCTGCCGGGTCTGGCGCCGGCGTAGATGCCGAGCGCCGAGCCGAGCCCGAAGGAGAGCGCGGTGGCGGTGACCATCAGGAGCAGTGTCGTCGGCAGGCGTTCCAGGATAACATCGCGAATTGGCCGCGAGAAGGTAACGGACTGGCCGAGGTCGAAATGCAGCAGCGCCCAGAGATAGTTGGCGAGCCGTGTCAGCTCGGACTGGTCGAGGCCCCAGCGATGACGCAGCAATTCGATCATGCCGGCGTCGCCGCCGGTCGAGACGATGTAGGCGTCGACCGCGTCACCGGGGGCGGCTTCCAGGAGGAGGAATGTGCCGATGATGACGATCAGCAGCACGAAGATGCTGCCGACGAGGCGACGGCGAATGAGGGTGAGGGCACGGGTCATGGCTGCCTTACCCTCCCCCTTGTGGGGAGGGTCGATCCGCGAAGCGGAGCGGGGTGGGGGTTCTCGTAGGGCGCTACCCCCACCCCGTCGAGCGGCTGCCGCTGCGCAGCAACCGCTCGCCGACCCTCCCCACAAGGGGGAGGGTGAAGGTTGGCGCTATCCGGCAGGACAGAACAGAGGCGTGAAGGAACTCTCATCCCTGATGATGAGCATTCGTCCAACCGATGCGCAAGCATGCCGGGCTGATCGCTAGCCAGCCAGATAGGTGTCCGCCCAGTTCGACACCGCCCATCGCGGGTTGTTGGCGATGTTGCCCACGGTATCGCGCGCGACGCTGATGAAGCTCCATTCGGCGACGTTGATCAGCGGCAGGTCGGCCGCGACCTGTTTCTGGAATTCGTTGTAGAGGTCGGTGCGCGCTGACGCATCCAGCGTTTCCGATGCCTTGGCGATCAGCGCATCGAGCTCGGCGTTCTTGTAGCCACCCTGGTTGGAGAACGGCACACCGTCGGGAATGCCGCTCTGCACCAGGATTGTGGTCGAGATCGCAGGATCGCCGCGGAACACCGGCGGGCCGACGGCGAGGTCGAAGGCGTGGTCGGTGTAGACGGCCTTGATGTGCGCGGCCGAGTCGTTGTTGACGATCACGGCGTCGATGCCGATCGCGGCCAGCGCCTGGCGCAGATAATCGCCGAACTGTTTTGTTTCGTTGAAATAGGGTGCCGGCAAAAGCTTGAGCGCAAACCGCTTGCCATCATCGGCCTTGGTGTAGCCGGCCTCATCGAGCAGGGCGTTGGCCTTGGCGACGTCGAAGGGATAGGTCGGCACGTCGGCGGTGTAGAATTGCGGGTCGTTCTTCGGCACCGGACCGGTAGCGGTGGCGGCATAGCCGAGGAACACCGTCTTGACGACGAAATCCTTGTCGATGGCATGCGCGATCGCCTGGCGCACCTTCACGTCGGCCAGTTCCTTGCGGCGATGGTTGATCTCGACGACGAGTTGATAGGTCAGCCCCTCATAGCCCTTGGAGATGACCTTCAGGCCCGGCACTTTCGAGATGCGGTCGAGGTCGGCCAGTGGCACGGCGGAGAAGGCGGCGAGCTGGATCTCTTCGGCCTCGAGTGCGGCCGCGGCGGACGTGCGGTCCGGCAGCACCTGATAGATGATCTCGTCGAGATAGGGCTCGTCCTTGCCCCAATAGTTCGCATTCCTTGTCAGCTTGTAATATTGGCCGGCCTTGTACTCGCCGAACTTGAACGGGCCGGTGCCGATGGGGGCATTGTTGGCCGGGTTGTCCTCGATCTTGCCGACTTCGTAGATATGTTTCGGCACCACGCTGCTCAGCGCCGGCAAGGCATTGCGTATCAGCTGGAACGGGGTCGGTTTGGCGAATTTGAACACGGCGGTGAGATCGTCGGGGGTGTCGACGCTGGCCAGATCCTTGAACACGGTGCGGCCGAGATTCTGCAGCGGCTTCCATATCTGCAGCGCCGAGAAGGCGACGTCGGCCGAGGTGAACGGCTTGCCGTCATGCCATTTGACGCCATCGCGCAGTTTGAAGGTTACCGAGAGCCCGTCGGCAGCACCTTCCCAGGAGAGCGCCAAGCGGGGCTCGAGCCCGTCCTTGCCGTCGAACGAGGCTTCGGCCAGCGTCTCGACAATCTTGCTGGAGATGAAGAAAACGCCGTTGGAGGCGACGATTGCCGGGTTGAGATTGCGCGGCTCGGAATCGGCGGCGAGCACCAGCCGGCCACCTTTCTTCGGCGTCTGCGCCCAGCTGAATGTGGGCAGGGCGGTGGAGGCCAGCAGCAAAGCTGAGCCGCCAAGCAGCGTGCGTCTGGAAATATCTGACATGACCGAACTCCGTCCTCTCCGCGACCAGATGGGCGCACCCCTCGAAGCTGGCGGCACCCGCCAGCATCCTCGCGGCGATTATGGCCCTTGCCAAGGGTTTCGCCAGAGACGGAATTGGCGCATCCTTGCTTGGCTTTGAAATTTTCGTCCGCTGGACCAGTTTAGAGGTGGCCCTTTCATTCTGATATTCTGGTAGGACCAGATTGCCTTGATATGCAGCAAAGACGACTTGGCGACCGCCCGCTGAAGCAATTTGACCTATTTCTGGCTGGACCAGAGTGGACAAAATGATGCAGATTTGACCGACAGCCAAGGGAATCGGGCGCAGCGCGGCCGGCGATCCCACGGAAATCAGGGAGAGAACAATGAACATTGCCCCGGGCAAGAATGCCGTCAGCAATATCCCGTTCGACCAGGCAAGGGTCGACCGGCTGATGGAGGAAGCCGGCATCGATGTGCTGCTGGCGACGTCCAAGCACAACACGCAATATCTGCTCGGTGGCTACAAATTCATCTTCTTCGCCGCCATGGATGCGATTGGCCACAGCCGCTATCTGCCTGTTGTCGTCTATGAGAAGGGCGGGCCGGATCATGCCGCCTATATCGGCAACCGCATGGAAGGCGCCGAGCACCAGAACAACCCGTTCTGGACGCCGACACTGCATGCCGCCTGCTGGGGTACGCTCGACGCCGCCAATCTTGCGGTCGAGCATGTCAGCAAGATCGGCAAGGCAGGCGCCCGCATCGGCATCGAGCCGGCCTTCCTGCCGTCCGATGCCTATGCGCTGATCCGCAAGGCGTTGCCGGACGCGAAGCTGATCGACGCGACCGACATGCTGGAGCGCATGCGCGCCATCAAGACAGACGCCGAGCTGGAGAAGCTGCGCATCGCCTCCGAGCTGATCACCGATTCCATGTTGGCGACTATCCAGTGGGCGCGCGAAGGCACGACCAAGGCCGAGATGATCGAGCAGCTCAGGCGCGAGGAGACCAATCGCGGCGCGCATTTCGAATATTGCCTGCTGACGCTGGGCTCCAGCCACAACCGTGCGGCGTCACCGCAGGCTTGGGAAAAGGGCGAGGTGCTGTCGATCGATTCCGGCGGCAATTATCACGGCTATATCGGCGATCTCTGCCGCATGGGCATTCTGGGCGAACCGGATGCCGAGCTGGAAGATCTGTTGGCCGAGGTCGAGACGGTGCAGCAGGCGGCGTTCTCGAAGGTGAGGGCAGGCACCATCGGCGGCGATATGATTTCGCACGCGGAGGGCGTGCTGAAGGCGTCGAAGGTCGCGCCCTATACGGATTTCTTCGCCCATGGCATGGGCCTGATCACCCATGAAGCGCCGTTCCTGATGACCAACCACCCGGTCACCTATGAAGGCACCTATTCGGCCAAGCCGCTGGAGACGAACATGGTGCTGTCGGTGGAGACGACCATGCTTCACCCGACGCGGGGGTTCATCAAGCTGGAGGATACGCTGGCGGTGACGGATGCGGGGTATGTGATGTTTGGGGATCGGGCACGGGGGTGGAATAGAGGTGGGATAGCCTAGCTCGGCGCTACCCCCTCACCCGGATTGCCATCCGAATTTCGAAGGGCAATTCGGGGCTATCCGACCTCTCCCCGAGGGGAGAGGAGTTTGCGCCGGCGCTGGCTTCTGCCTCTTCTCCCCCTCGGGGAGAAGGTGGCCGCGAAGCGGCCGGATGAAGGGGGCCTTTCGCGATTACTTCCCCGCCGGAATCAACCTGAAATCCGGCAACTCCCGCAGCACCAGTTCGGGTCCGGCCGGCGAATAGACGACGAAGAGCTGCATCGGCCCATCGCCCGTGTTCAGTGTCGAATGGAAACGGCTTTCCGGCACATAGATGGTGCAGCCGGGGCCGACCTTGGCGACGACCGGATTGCCCTCCTCGTCCTCCACCATCTGCTCGCCATTGCCTGAGATGACGAAGATGATCTCTTCCGCGCCGGGATGGTTGTGGCGCGTGTGGCCCTTGCCTGACGGCAGGTCGACGACGCCGCCGGAAAAGCGCGTCGCGCCATTTACTTCCGGCGCGACTGTCAGCGACAGCTTGCCCCAGTCAAAGCCGAAGGCGCTCACGTCCTTCGGGTATACGAACACCTTGCTCTTGTCGGTCATGATCTCATCCCTTCTTTTTCTTCTGGTCGTGCAGCGTGACGGCCTTGAAATCCGCCGTCTGCCTGGCGATCGCGGCTTCAGCCGGCAGCCGTTCCATCGAACTCGCGCCATAAAAGCCATGCAGGCCCTTGCAGCGGTCGAGGATGTATCTCGCGTCGTCCGGCATGGAGATCGGTCCGCCATGGCAAAGCAGGATGACATCCTTGCGCACCGATCGCGCCGCGTTGGCGATGGCGTCGATCTCGACCACGCAGTCGTCGAGCGACTTGGCCGACGTGGCTCCGATCGAGCCGCCGGTCGTCACCCCCATATGGGCAACGACGATGTCGGCGCCGGCTTTTGTCATGGCGCGCGCCTCGTCGGGGTTGAAGACATAGGGCGTGGTCAGAAGATCGAGCTTGTGCGCCTCGGCGATCATGTCGACCTCCAGCCCGAAGTCCATGCCGGTTTCCTCAAAACTCTGGCGCATGCTGCCATCGAACAGGCCGATGGTCGGGAAATTCTGCACGCCGGAAAAGCCCATCGTCTTCAGCTCGGCAAGCAGCAGCGGCATGATGACGAACGGATCGGTGCCGTTGACACCGGCCAGCACCGGCGTCTTTTTGACCACCGGCAGCACCTCGTAGGCCATTTCCTTGACGATCTCGTTGGCGTTGCCATAGGCGAGCAGGCCGGCAGCCGAGCCGCGCCCGGCCATGCGGTAGCGGCCGGAATTGTAGATGATGATGAGGTCGATGCCGCCGGCTTCCTCGGCCTTCGCCGACAAGCCGGTGCCGGCGCCGCCGCCGACGATGGGCACGCCGTCGGTGATCATCGCCTTGAACTTCTTCAATATGTCCTTGCGCGGTATTGCGGGCATTTGTTGACTCTCACTATCTGGCGATGTCGAGGAAGGCCGCGGTTGCGGCTTTGGCAAATTCCGGATCATTGATGTGCAACGGCAGGCGTGTGACGCGGCGCGTGGCGCTCGGCCTGATGGTGCGCTCGATGGCATCGAACAGCACGGCGTCGGCTTCGAGGTCGAAGAAGGCGCCGCCCTCGATATCTAGTGCCGAGACGCCTTTTTCGGGGATCAGGAAATGCACAGGGCCCTCGCAGCGAGCGAGCCTGGTGCCGATCCACTCGCCTATGCCGCGGCATTCATTCGCCGTGGTGCGCATAAGCGTGACGTTGGGATTGTGCTCGTAAAACAGCCGGCCCCTAAACTTCTCGGGAATGGTCGGCGGCGCCCAGAAATTGACCATGTCCAGCGCGCCGACCGAGCCTACATAGGGCAGCTTGGTGCGGGCGATGGCGCCGAAGCGGTCCTCCGTCGCCGGCAGCACGCCGCCGAACAGCAGGTCGCAGACTTCCGTCGTGGTGATGTCGATGACGCCGGCGAGCAGGCCCGAGTCCGCGAGCTTCTCCATCGAGCGGCCGCCGGTGCCGGTGGCGTGGAAAACCATGCAGTCATAGTTGGCGCGCAACTGATCCGCGATGGCGGTCACGCAAGGCGTGGTGACGCCGAACATGGTGAGCCCGAGTGCCGGCTTGCCGGTGGCAGTCGGCGCCGGCCTGGCGGCCATGCCGGCGATTGCCTGCGCCGCATTGTGCAGCACGACGCGTGACAGCCGGTTCAGTCCCGCCATATCGGTGACCGATGGCATCATGATGATGTCGGAGACGTCGACATAGGGCGCGGTGTCGCCGGAGGCGAGCGTCGAGACCATGATCTTGGGCAGCCCAAGCGGCAGCGCGCGCATGCCGGCAGTGATGATCGACGTGCCGCCGCCGCCGCCAATGCCGATCACGCCTGATATGTCGTCGCGCGACTGAATGAAATTTGTGAAGGCGGCGCTCATGCCGGCCACTGCCGTGCCGCGATCATCGATGCCGAGCACGCCACTGGCTCCACCCGGATGATGCGCCGCGACCTCGCTGGCCGGGATATCGACCGGCACCGTGGCACCGCGCGTTCCGATGTCGACGCGGGCAACCGAACTGCCGGTGGCGGCAATAGCATCGGCCAGGAAGGCAAGTTCCTCGCCCTTGGTGTCGGCTGTGCCCACCACGTAGATGCGCTTCATCGCGTTTCTCCCGTCACCGGCCGACCGGCGCCGGGCCGCCTGTCGCCCTTTGCCGGCCTTTCGGTGGGCAAAGGTCATTGCAATTTTTTGAGACGCGCGTATCGTATTGACATGGAAGTCTCACGTCAACAAGCCGCTGGGAACGACGACGCCAACGAGGCTGCAGAACGCGGCCCACGGGCCCGCACAAAACGGCTGATGCTGAAGACGGCGACGCGGCTGATGCAGGCGGGCGTCACCCCGTCGGTCAGCGAAGTCGCGGAGGCGGCGCAAGTGTCGCGCGCCACCGCCTATCGCTATTTCCCCAGCCAGGCAGCCCTGGTGCAGGCGGTGGTTGACGAGGGGCTTGGGCCGATCCTGACCTGGCAATCGACGTCCACCGATGCCGGGCGGCGCGTTGCCGAATTGTTCGATACCGCCATGCCGCGCATCGAAGCTTTCGAGGCAACTTTCAAGGCAGCGCTGAAACTGTCGCTCGACCAATGGGCGCAGCGGCAGGCGGGCACGCTGGGCGGCGAGCCGCAATTCACGCGCGGACATCGCGTCCAGCTGCTGAAGGATGCCATCGCACCGCTCAAGGGCCGGCTGCCGCCGCGCGAGTTCAAGCGCCTGGCGCAGGCGCTGTCGATGATGTTCGGCGTCGAAGTGCTGATCGTGCTGAAGGATATATGGGGGCTCGATAGCCGCGGCATGCGGTCGGTCGCGCAATGGGCGGCGGGCGCCCTTGTGCGCGCCGCGGTGGCGGAATCAACGGCTGAAATCGATGCGGCCCCGACGGCGGCATTGGCGAAATAGCGCCAATCTGGTTCGACCAGATTTGGATGCCCACTATTGATGTTAACCGGGATGGCAGTGCCGAAACAAGGCTCTCCTATATCAACGAGTAGGAAAATTCAGGGAAAACAGTCGGATACATGAAAAATCCGGTTATACAAGGTCCGGTGGTGATCCAAGAAAGAGCTTGACGGCTATCCAAAATTGGTAATACCAGATCAGGAAAGAAAAGGCGGATCGAGAATGACAGCCGCAGTCCATTTCGGCAGGACGAGGAGAATCATACGGATGGCGCGTGTTCCGTCCGCACGAGGTGGCGCATCGTGACGCAGACGTCGCCTCGCGCCAGTGACGGCAAGGGGATTGCGCTGCGCCTCGATGGGCTCAGCAAGGCCTATGGATCCGTGCGCGCCATCAACGACCTGAGCTTCGCCGTCGACGAAGGCCGCTTCTTCGTACTCTTCGGGCCGAGCTCCGTTGGCAAGACGACGACGCTGCGCACTATCGCCGGCCTCGTCAAGGCCGACTCCGGCACGCTTGAGATCGGCGGCCGCGACATGGCCCATGCGCCGATCGCCGGCCGAGGCATCTCGATGGTCTTCCAGTCTTTCGCGCTTTACCCCCACCTCACGGTCTATGACAATCTCGCCTACCCGCTGCGCGAGGAGAAAGCCGCGCGCGCCGAGATTGACAAGCGGGTGAAAGAGACCGCCGAGATCCTGAAGCTGACACACCGCCTGAAGGCCAAGCCGGCAACCCTGTCCGGCGGAGAGCAGCAGCGCGTCGCGCTCGGCCGCTCCCTGATCCGCCGGCCAAAGATTCTTCTGCTCGATGAGCCGCTCACCAATCTCGACGCCAAGCTTCGGCACGAGACGCGCGCCGAGCTGAAGCGGCTGCACCGCCAGTTCGGCATGACCGTGATCTATGCCACGCCCGACGAGATCGAGGCTCTCTCGATGGGCGAGACGATCGCCGTCATGCGCGATGGGGGCATCGTCCAGATCGGCACGCCAGACGAGCTTTACGAGCAGCCGATCGATACCTATGTCGCCAGCAAGATCGGCTCGCCGCACATGAATCTGTTCACGGCCTCGGTGCGCGCCGACACCAGATCTTTCGACACGCCGCTCGGGACTCTGGTTCCGGCGACGGCGCCAAAGACTGCCGATGCCAACGAGGCCGCGCTGATCGGCATTCGCCCGAGCGACATTCGGCTCGCCGCCAAGGGCGAAGCCGGGGTTGCCTCGAAGGTGCATCTGGTCGAACCGCTCGGCGACATAACGATCGTCTCGGTCGAGGCCGGCGGCGAGATGTTGCGCATGGTGCTGCCGGAAGCGATCGCCGCCAGCATCAGGACCGGCGATTCGGCATCGATCGCCATCGATAACAGGAAAATCCACGTCTTCCGCGCCGCGAGCGGCCAGGCAATGACCTGACTCGAAAGGCGAGAAGCAATCCGGTTAACCAAGGGAGGAAACGCGAATGACGGCGATGACCAAACTGAAAGGGCTAGCGACAGCCGCAAGCTTCGCTGCCACACTACTGGTGGGAGGCGTGACCTATGCCTCTGCCGAAGAAGTGACGTTGACGATGGCGGTGCCGGATTGGCCCCCGACCCGCATTATGAAGAAGTTCTTCGACGAGCAGTACAAGCCGAAGTCTGGCAATACTGTGAAGCTCGATGTGGACTTCATTCCGTGGCCGGATTTCTACACCCGCGTCAACGCCTCGTTGACCTCGGGCGAAAAGAAGTACAACTTCATCGTGTCGGACTCGCAGTGGCTGGGCGCCTTCGTCGAAGGCGGCTACTTCCGCAAGATCAACGATCTCATCGATGCCGACCCGGAACTCAAGGCGACGATGGAGTCGATGCATCCCGCCGTGCTCAACGCCTACTCGACCTATCCCAACAGCACGCCGAACTACTACGGCTTCCCGCAGTTCCCGGACGTGCTGGTCACCTACGGCCGCAAGGACGTGCTCTGCAACAACGACGAGCAGGCCGCCTACAAGGCGAAGTACAATGAGAAGCTGCCCTGCACCGGCGAAGAAATCGACGCCATGGACTGGAACACGTTCGAGCATGTTGGCGAATTCTTCCAGCGCAAGAAGGGCGACAAGCTCGCCGGCCAGGTGCTGGATGACGATTTCTATGGCATCGCCTATCAGGCAGGCAAAGGCTACGACTTCTCGACGAGCTCGGTCCACACGTTCGTCTGGGAGCATGGCGGCGGCATCTGGGATGAAACCAAGGCCCCGACCGGACATGCCGAAGGCGTCGTAAACTCCCCGAAGTCCATCGAGGGCATGGAGCATTTCCTCAAATTGCTGAAGTTCATGCCGCCGGTGGTCAAGACCGGCACCATGGACATCTTCGTCTCGGACCAGTTGTTCCGTGAAGGCAAGGTGGCCATGAACATCGACTGGATCGGTCTCGCCGAAGCCTCGCTCGATCCCAAGACGTCGAAGGTTGCCGACAAGCTGGTGTTCGGATTGGCGCCAGGCCTGCGCGGTGCCGACGGCAAGGTGAATCGTACGTCACAGATCGGCGGACAGCCTTTCGTTCTCACCACCTGGACGACGCCTGAGCAAATCAAGGAAGCGGTTGGCTTCGTGAAGTGGTGGCTCTCGCCTGATATCCAGCACCAGTTCGCCGCCGGCGGCGGCCAGTCCGCGATCAAGTCGGTCTACAGCGATCCGAAGTATGTGACCTATCGTCCGTGGGACCGCGCCTGGGCGAACTCGCTCGACTGGCAGAAGGACATGTGGCACGTGCCGCAGTTCTTCGAACTGCTCACCCAGCAGCAGGACCAGTACGACCTAGCCATCACTGGCAAGCAGGACGCCAAGACCACCTTGGATAACATCGCCAAGTTCCAGGAGGACCTCCTGAAGAACGATGGTCTTATCCAGTAACCTTCCGACATAGCTGCGGGGAGCGGGCAAAAGCCGCTCCCCGTCATTGCCACTTCAGGCGCTCCATATTTCGGACTCCCATGACCGCTGTTTCAAGCACGCTGCTGACACCACGCCTTACCGCGGTTGTTGCCCACAACTGGAAACTCGCCATCGCTGTCGCTGTCGTCGTGTCGGCCATATCAATGGCGGGCTTGCCTGCGGCTGTCTCCTTCTGGGTGGTGGGCGCCGCGGTGGCGTTGGTCGCGGCCGCATTTACCGTCAACGCGTATCGCCGCCACTACTTCGGCGCCTTGCTGGTCGCTCCGGCAATCGCCGTTCTGTTTGTGATGAATATCTTCCCCCTGCTGTGGTCGCTGGGCCTTTCGTTCTTCGCCTACCAGGCAAACCAGCAGACGATCCGCTTCGTCGGACTTGGGAACTACATCCGGATCCTTACCAACGATCTCGCTGCTCACGCGACTTGGGGCGCGCTGATCAACACCGCCATGTTCGTCGTGTTCACCGTCTCCGCGCAGATGATCGTCGGCTTTCTGCTGGCCATCCTGTTCGCCAAGCAATTTCCGCTGCGCAAGTATTTGTTGATCCTGGTGCTGACACCGATGATGCTTTCGGTTGTCGCCTCTGGCGTGTTCTTCACCTACTACTATGACCCGACATTCGGGATTCTCAGCTACGTCATCAATTCCATCTCCGGCAACCAGTTCATCCTGATGAGCAACAAAGTCGGTGCCGTGGCGGGAATCGTTTTCGCCGACGCATGGATGTGGTCGCCCTTCGTCATGCTCCTTGTGCTGGCGGGCCTCGTCTCGGTGCCGAAATACCTTTACGAGGCCGCTGCCATCGACCGTATTTCCAGCTGGCGGCAATTCTGGATGATCACCTTCCCCTACATCCGCGGCCTTCTGATGTTGGCCCTTCTCTTCCGCACCATCGAGGCATTCAAGCTGGCGGATCTCGTCATCCTCCTCACCAAGGGCGGCAACGACACGCTGACGATCTCCTATCACTTGATCCGCATCGCCAACGAGCAGAACAAGACGAGTGAGGGCGCGTCGATCTCCTATCTGATGCTGTTCATGGTGATCGTTCTCACCAACCTCTACCTGTACCTCGCAAACCGCCGTACGCAGGGAGCCTAACCCGTGACCGAATCGATATTGGGAAAGCTCGGCTTCCGCAGGGCCAGCGGAGTAGACGAGGCCGGCTGGGGGCGGACGCTCGCCGTGGCCGTCGTCGCCTTTATCTATTTTCTGCCGGTGCTGTTCATCATATTCACCGCCTTCAAACCGCAGGGCGACGCGCTTCTGGTGCCTCCGACGCTGTCGCCCACGTCGCTGTTCGGCTTGATTCCGGATCATTTTGTGTTCAAGCCCACGCTCGAAAATTTTGGGTCCGTCTTTTCTCGCTCGATGACGTCGGGCGGTGCCCCGGAAGCGACAGGATTCGACCGTTATTTCTTCAACTCGATCTTCATCGCCTCGGCTTCGGTGCTGCTGGCGCTGGTCATCGGCACCCTGGCGGCCTTCGGCTTCTCGCGCTATCCGCTGAAAGGCAATGACACCTACCTGTTCATCATCCTGACCACGCGCATGCTGCCGGCGATTGTGGTGATCATTCCGGTGATCCTGATGTTCCGCGTAGTGGGCCTGTCGGGCTCGTATCTCGGCATCATCATGCTCTACACCGCCTTCAACTTGGCCTTCACCATCTGGATGATGAAGAGCTTCTTCGATGAATTGTCGCCAGACGTCGAGGATGCCGCCCGCCTCGACGGATCGTCCGGAATGCGGGTGTTCTTCAAGATTTGCCTGCCCCAGGTCATTGCCGGGCTCGCCGCCACGTTCGTGTTCGGCCTGATCCTCACCTGGAACGAGTTCCTCTTCGCCCTCTTGCTCTCGGGGCCTGACACGAGGACGGTCCCGGTCGCCATGAACCAGGCCGTGTCGTCGGGTGGACGCGGCACCGACTGGACTTTGCTTGCCGCCATCGAAACCCTGTTCCTCGTCCCAGTCTTCCTGGTCACCTTCTTCTTGCAAAACCATCTGTTGCGCGGTGTTACCTTCGGCACGGTGAAGCGCTGAGATGTCAACCATCGAACTCCGCAAAGTCACCAAGCGCTTCGGCTCCTTCACCGCGGTCAAGGACGTTGACCTGTCGGTGGCCGCCGGTGAGGTCGTCTGCCTTCTCGGCCCGTCCGGCTGTGGCAAGACGACGACCTTACGCGTCATCGCCGGGCTGGAAAGCGTCACTGACGGCGAGGTCGTCGTCGCCGGCAAGGTGATGAACAAACTGCCGCCCGAAAAGCGCGACATCGCCATGGTGTTCCAGTTCTACGCGCTCTACCCGTCGGCATCGATCGCCGAGAACATCGCCTTCCCGCTCTATCATGACGGCATTTCCGGGGCTGAGCGGACTGCCCGCGTCAACCGCGTCGCCGCGATCCTTCACTTGGAGCACGTTCTCGACCGGCTGCCGAACCAGATATCCGAGGGCGAAAAGCAGCGCGCCGCCATGGCCCGCGCCATCGTCCGCGACCCCAATTGCTTCCTCTTCGACGAGCCCTTGTCGCGTCTCGATGTCGAACTGCGCCAAACCATGCGTGGCCAGATCAAGGAAGTGCTGCAGGGCCTCTCCAAAGCGACCGTGATCGTGACCCATGACCAGCTCGAAGCGCTCACCATGGCCAACCGCATCGCCATCATGAAGGACGGCCTGATCGAGCAAGTCGGCTCACCGCACGAGGTATTTGCCAAGCCCGCCAATGCTTTCGTGGCGAGCTTCATCGGCACGCCGCAGATGAATCTTCTCGAGGCCGACCTCAAGGCCTTCGCCGATGGCACGGCGGACATGACCGTTGCCGGCATTAGTCTGGCGATCCGCACGGACGCGGCGGTCGCGCGCCTGCAGCCCGGCAAGGTGACGATCGGTGTCCGCCCCCGTGCTTTCACCGTGACCGATACGGGGGACCGTGGCACCATCTCCGCCAGAGCCGAGCTCATCGAGCCCATGGGCGCCGAAACCCTTATTCATGCCCGCACGGCGGCAGGCGCCGACATCCGCGTCGTGGTGACGAGAAGCCAGTGGGTCAAGGTCGGCGAGGCGCTGAATCTACGCCCCGATCCCAGGCAAACCCATGTCTTCGATGGCGCCGGAAAGGCGGTGCGGTCATGAGCGACAGTTCTTCCGGCATGAGCCGCGCCGGCGCGTTCCGCCTCGAGCTCTTCATCATTGGCCTCGGCGTCTTGGCGCTGGTGCTGATCTTTCAACCCTTTTCCATCGGCCTGTACGCGGTCGGCAGCGGTCTCGTGGTGCTTGCCGGGCTCATCAACAACCTGCTGCCGTTGGCCCAGCCGGGCGTCAAGGTGCGCAGTGTGGTGACCGTAGCGCTGGTCGTGGCGCTGGTCTTCTGCATTGCGCTGCTGGTATCGATCACGGCGGCGCATCTCTACGGCGTCTTCTTCCTCAATCCACCGGACCCCAACACTCTCGCCGGCAAGGCGCAGCTCGCCACGCCGCCTTTCTACAAGCAGGCTTTCGTGTGGGAAATCGCCGCCGCGGCGGTGATTCTCGCGCTGATCGTCACCGCTCTCAACAAGACAGCGCGATGATCAGCAGCTGACGCTATCCGGCAGGTCGCGCTCGCGCCCGTCCGCGACGGTCGGTGTGCGTCGCCCTCTCAACTCTCACGCTGTCATCCTCCGGCTTGACCGGAGGACCCGACGCCGAGATCAAGGATCGTGTCGACCGCGCCGCCAAAACACTCAGGATCGAACATCTGCTCGACCGCAAGACCGATCGTCTGTCCGGCGGCGAGATGCAGCGCGTTTCGATCGGCCGCGCCATCGTGCGCAAGCCGCGCGTGTTCCTGATGGACGAACCGCTGTCGGCGCTCGACGCCAAACTGCGCGAGGCGCTGCGCACGGAACTGAAGAACCTGCAGATCCAGCTTGGCGCCACCTTCCTGTTCGTCACCCACGACCAGATCAAGGCGATGTCGATGGGCGACAAGGTGGGCGTGCTCAACCATGGCCGCATCATCCAGACCGGCACGCCGCACGAGATCTATAACAATCCGCGCGATACCTATGTGGCCAGCTTCGTCGGCTCGCCGCCGATGAACCTGATCGATGGCAAGCTGGTCAACGGCCGCGCGGTGATGGCGCCGCTAAATTTCGAACTGCCTTTCTCTGGGGGTGCCAAGGCGGGCGGTGCGACCGACGGTCGCCCGCTCGTCTTCGGTATTCGACCTGAGGATGTGTATCTTGAAAGCGGTGCGCCGGTCGAGGCACGCGTCCACGATGTCGAGAACCATGGCGTGGAAAAGATCCTGACTCTGCGGGTCGGCGACACGACGCTGCGCGCCACGGTGCCGGCCAGAACCGATGTCCAGATCGAGCAGCCGGTGCGCTTTGCCTGGAATCAGGACAAGGTGGTGCTGTTCGACAAGGGCAGCGGCGTGAGCTTGCGGCACGCCAGCTAGTTGCGGTCGAACGACGGCGCCGCCTGACTATTTCTGGAAGTAGGTCTCGTAAGGCGTATCGTTGATCAGCAGGATCACGCACTCCGTCTCTGAGAGGCAGGCGTCGTCGTGCATCTCGTTGGCCTTCTGGGTCCAGTAGGATCCCGGCGGCAATTCGACCTTCGTCGCTTCGCCGCCGTCCATTTGCCAATGCGCCCACAGTCCCTTGATGACCACCGCGCGATAGTCGGCGGTGTGCGCATGAACCGGCGCGCGCCAGTTGCCGGGAACTTTCAGCAAGGTGCCCGCCGGGCCTTTGGCCCGGTCACCCCACAACGGGCCAAGGCGATGCGGCTGGTCTGGCACTTCGGCGACATAGGGGATCTTGTCGGCCGGGAGATAGCTGTCCTCGAGGGCAAAGGCGCGAGCGGGAAAGACGCAAGAAACGGCGAGCGCCAGAAACGCGCTGTCTTCGGCGGCCTGGTGGTCGACAATGCCGGTGTGGCCAGCGCCTTCGCCTATTGTGGCGCTGCGACCTTGCTGGCGGCGATCGTTGTGTTCGCGCGCGGCCCTAAGCGCGTCGAATAGCCGATAGCCATCCTTGGCTGAAGCAGCGGGCCCGAGAACTATCAAGGTTTTCGGGGCGTTGCTTTTGTGGTGAGAGGCCACCGTAGGGTCAGACCGCGCGGCCGTCGAAGTCGAAGACCGGCAGGCCGGTGGGATCGAAATCGGCGACGCAGTTGAGGTTGATGTAGGCGCTGCGTTCGCTGCCCTGACTGACATCCTCGGCAAAGGGATGGATGCCGCAGGTGCGGCAGAAGCGATGCGCCATTGCATGATTGCCGAATGTGTAGGTGCCGAGATCGTCGCCCCACGCCAGCACCGTCAGGCTGTCATGCGGGATGGCGGCCAACAGCGCGCCCTTGCGCGAGCAGATCGAACAATTGCACCGCACGGCGCCGGTCAGCTGCGCCTTGAATTCGAACGCAACCTTGCCGCAGTGGCAGCTGCCTTTGTACAGCATCAGTCCCTTCCTATCGCTGGCAGGTGCAAAGGCACGCTGTCCGGGCTATTCCTTCCGCTGACCTAGCGGCCCATATGCCTTAAAGACGCTCCACCTTGACGGAATCCGACATCGACATGCAATCAATCCGCGATCGTCTCGAGATCATCCTGTCACGTCTTGCCAGTTGCGCGGCAGGCGAGAAGGTGTTCACCAAACTCTATGCCGAGGCGGCGCGCGCAGCGGCCGAGGCCACCGATGCGCGCAAGAAGGCCGGCGTATCGCTCGGGCCGCTCGACGGCACCATCGTGTCGATCAAGGATCTGTTCGATGTCGCCGGCGAGCCGACCACGGCCGGGTCGCTGATGCTGAGGGACACCGCGCCCCGTCGGCACGACGCTGCGGTCGTCAGCCGTCTGCGCCAGGCCGGCGCCGTCATCATCGGCAAGACCAACATGACCGAATTCGCCTTCACCGCTATCGGCGACAACATGCACTACGGCACACCGGGCAATGCCGCCGACACCAGCCGCATTCCAGGCGGTTCGTCGTCGGGCGCCGCCGTGTCCGTTGGCGAGGGGACGAGCGACATTTCCATCGGCTCCGACACCGGCGGTTCGGTGCGCATCCCGGCATCGCTGAACGGCGTCGTCGGTTTCAAGCCGACGGCGCGGCGCGTGCCGCTGACTGGTGCCTATCCCCTTTCCGCGACGCTGGATTCGATCGGGCCGCTGGCGCTGAGTGTTGCTGCGTGTGCCCTGGCTGACGCCGCGATGACGGGCGAACAGATGCCGCAACTGCACCTGCCGTTAGCGCTTGCCGGGCTTCGTGTCGGCATTCCGCGCGGCCTGCTTTTCGAAGACACGGAAACGGAGATTGCCGCCGCGTTCGATCGCAGCCTTGCCGGGATCGAGCAGGCAGGCGCGTGGCTCACGGACATTTCGATCGACGACCTCATTGCCGATCTGCGCCTGGCCACCAAACGCGGCTCGATCGCGGCCATGGAAGGTTCTGAAATCCATGCCGACTGGCTGGCGACGGGCGCATCGGTGCCGGTCGATCCCCATGTCAGCGGGCCGCTGTCGCGGGCGGCGGCCATACCGACGCCGGTTTATATCAGGGCAATGCGTCGTCGCGCGGCACTGTGCATAGCCATGGACGAGCGGTTGGGTTCGGTCGATGTGCTAGCTCTGCCGACCACGCCGGTGACAGCGCCGACTATCGTTTCGATGGCCGAGGATACGGCTCTGCGTGAACGCACCGAAGGTCTGCTGCTGCGCAATACCCAGGTCGCCAACCAGTTCGACCTCTGCGCGATCTCGCTGCCGATGCCCGGCATGACGCTGCCGGCCGGACTGATGCTGGTGGCGCGCAATGGCCACGACCACCATCTGCTGCGCATCGCGGCTGAAGTCGAGCGGCTGCTCCGAGGCAGCGAGCCGTAGGTCGGCAGTCAACGTGCCGCGCAGCGCTTGCGCTCGCTTTTCTTGGAGGAGGAGCGTTCGATTTTGGTAACGACCAGCATCGGCGGATCGTTCGGCTGGCCGCGATGCTGGATCGATCCTCGGACGACGAGTTTTCCAGCATAAAGCTTGTCGGAGAGGTCAGGTGCCGATCTGTCCAGCGGCGGCAATTCCGTAGTGTTGAGCTCCACGCCTTTAACGACATTGCCGGTGGTCAGATCCAGCGCATTGCCTGACGGGCAGGGCGCCATCATGCAGACGATCCCATTGCTGCAATAGACATAATCGCTGCTTTGTGCCGCCGCGAGCGAAGGTAAGGCCACGATCGACGACACTGCGAGAACCAGAGATGCGAAGCGAAAACCGGACATGGTTCACGCGTCCGCCGGGAACCGTCTGCGGTAATGCTCGACCACGTCGGGATTGCGCAGATTGACAGGCAGCCGGTTGGCCAGCACCAGCAAGGTCTCGCCGGCCGCGCCCACGCCCATGCGCATCATCGATTGCTCGGTAATCCCCGCCATATGCGGGGTGACGATAACATTGTCGAAACCGAAATAGGGATGGTTTGCCGGCAGCGGCTGCGTGGCAAAGACGTCGAGTGCGGCGCCGCCGATCCGGTCTTGGCGCAAGGCCTCGATCAGCGCCTCGTCGTCGATCACCGGTCCGCGCGAAATGTTGATCAAAAGCGCGTCCGGCTTCATGCGGGCAATGCGTTCGCGGCTGATCAGGCCGCGCGTTTCCGGCGTCAGCGGGCAGCAGAGCACGATGATGTCGCTCTGTTCGATCAGCGCATCGATCGACAGGAAGCCGATCCTGTCGGGTGCCGGCTGCATGCTGCGGGTCGTCGCCACGACGTCGAGGCCGAAGCCGTGCGCGGCGATATGGGCGACCGCCTGACCGATGGCGCCGAAGCCGATGATGCCGACGGTCTTGCCGGCAAGCTCGCTGGCATGGCTGGCGTGGTCGCGGCCGCCATTCCAGCCCTTGGCGCGCAAGTCGCGGTCGACCGAACGGAAGCGCCGAAGCAGGGCAAGGGCCGCGAACATCACATATTCAGCGACCGAACGCGCATTGACCGCCGGCACGTTGGCGACCAGCACGCCGGCCGCGGCCGCGGCCTCCATCGGCACCATGTCGAGCCCGGCGCCGTGGCGGACCGCTGCTCTGAGTTTCGTGGCGTTTTCGAACAGCGACGGCGGCAGCGGTGCGCGAACGATGATGACGTCGGCATGCTTCGCCTCGGCGGTCAGCGTTGCCGCATCAAGCGCTGAGGCGACGACGAGTTCACCGGCGCCCGCCAGCATTGCGGAGGCACGCGGATGCAGCGTGTGCGTCGACAGGATTCTGGGCATGGGGCTCTCGCTAGTCGCAATTCTCAAAGGAAAGCGCCGCGCGCTTTTCCCAGAAAAACCGTTTCACACCTTTCCTGGAATTGCACTAGACCTTCTCAAGTGCCAGGCTTTGCGCTTGCGCCTCCCGGCCCTCGATGATCCCCTTCCAGTAGCTTTCCGCGCCTTGCAGGTGGGCGCTCATCAGCGCCTGGGCGAGATTGCCGTCGCGACGCAGCAGCGCCTCGTAGATCTGGATATGCTCGGCATGCGAGCGCACTGAGCGCTCGGGATCGTTGAAGTAGATCGGCAGCCGCTGCTCGCCCATCAGGTAATAGACACTGCAGATATTGTGGAAGACGCCGTTCTTGGTCGCCCGCACGATTTCGAGGTGGAATTCGCGGTCTTCCTTGGCGAGGCCTTCGCCGGCGGCGATGCACTCCTCCGAGGCTTTCAGGATCTCCCGCAGGCGTTCGAAATTCTCTTCAGTGGCGCGGGAACAGGCAAGTTCGGCGGCCTTTATCTCGTGGATCTTGCGCAGTTCGACGGTCTCGTAGATTTGCACCGGGTCGAGCGGCAGGCCGGCACGGGCAAACAGCGCCAGCGCCTCGACACTGGCCTGCCTGGTGTCGACATAGATGCCGGATTTGGCGCGGCGCTCGACGATGCGCATGGCCTCCAGAATGGCCAGCGCCTCGCGGATCTGGCCGCGACTGACGACGAAATGCTCCGCCAGTTCGCGCTCCGAAGGCGTGCGGCCGGTCTCCTTGTCCGAATGGGCGAAGAGATAGGCGGCGAGCTCGGCGAGAAGGTTCTTTTCTTTCATCGTCAACCGCGTTGCGCGTGCGCCTCCAGGAACCGCTCCGAAATGGTGAATCCCAGACCCGGCTTTTCAGGGATCGCTATCATACCGTCCCTTGCTTCGACAGTCTCTTCGATAAGATCGTGGATCATCGGGTTGGCGCCGAGCGAATATTCGACGGTAAAACTGGCAGGCGAGGCCGCACAAACATGCAGGCCGGCGAAGAAGCATGGCGCGCCGGCCCACAGATGCGGGGCAAAGCGCAGATTGAAGGCACTGGCGATGGTGCCGATCTTCATCGCCTCGCTGATACCGCCGCAAAAGGCCGGATCCGGCTGGAAGATGTCGGCGGATTTCAGCACCGCGAGATCGCGGAAGGCGTAGCGCGTCGCTTCGCTTTCGCCGGTGGCGATCGGGATCGAACCCGAGGCGCGCACCTCGGCCATACCAGCCTTGTCGTCGGCGATAACAGGCTCCTCGAACCAGGCGAGGTCGAGATCGCTGGCCAGGCTGATGAAGCGCTTGGCCTCGGCCACCGTATAGGTGCCGTGCGCGTCGACCATCAACTCGACGTCAGGACCGAGCGCCTGCCGTGCGGCGCGGACGCGGGCGGCGGAAATGTGCGGGGCGCCGTCCATGGCGCCGACGCGCATCTTCAGCGCCTTGAAGCCGCCTTTGGCGATGTAGGATTTGAGCTGCTCGCCGATAGCGTCGGCGGCAGCCCAGCCGCCGGAGGCGTAGGCCGGCATGCGGTCGAGCTTGCGGCCGCCGATGAGCCGCCACACCGGCTGTCCCAACGACTTGCCCAGAATATCCCAGAGCGCGATATCGACGGCGCTGATTGCCGCAATGCTCATGCCGCGCCGCGCCAGCTGCGGCATGGCATGGCCGGCGCGCGCGGCACTGTCATGGCGCACGCCGTTGTAGAGCATCTCCCAGATCATGCCGATGTCGGCGGGGTCGCGGCCGATCAGCTGCGGCCCGACCTCGTGATTCAGCATGTAGACCAGCGCACCATAGCTGCCGGCGCTGCCGGCGGCGTTCTTGCCCTCGCCCCAGCCGATCAGCCCGTCGTCAGTCTCAATGCGCAGGATGGCGGCGTCGAACGTCGTCACCTGGCCAAAGTCGCTGCGATGCTGCTTCGCGGCCTCAATCGGCACGCGGACCCACCACGCCTGGACCGTTTTGATGCGCATCCCGATCGGCTACTTGATTAGCGGCAGCAGCGTTTCGGCCGTGATGCGCATCTGGTCGGTGTAGAATTTCTCCGTCAGCACGCTGGAGCCGTGATCCTGGATGAACTTCAGCTGTTCGGGAGAAATGTCGACCGGATTGCGCTCGACCATGTCGGGATAGGGCGCGGCGGGTGTGCGGTCGACTGGCGCGACAAATTCGTTCGTCAGCGCGCCGTCATAGCCGACTTCCTTCAGCGTCTGCACGATCCGTGGCCAATCAATCTGGCCAAGGCCGGCGGCAAAGCGGTTGTTGTCGGCGACGTGGAAGTCGAACAGCCGTTTGCCGACCTGACGGATCGCGTCATGGACGTTAAATTCTTCCATATGGATGTGATAGGCGTCGAGGCAGACGCCGCATTCGGGGCTGACCGCATCGGCCAGGGCCAACGCCTGCGCGCCGCGGTTGAACAGATAGGTCTCGAAGCGGTTGAGCGGCTCGACCGCGATCTTGACGCCGACCTTCCTGGCATGGGTGAAGCATTCGCGGGTGGCGTCGACCACCCACTTCCATTCCTCTTCCTCGGTGCCGTCCGGCACCACTTTGCCGACGGTCGCGGGCACCAGCGTTATGATCTCGCCATCAAGTTCGCTGACCATGGTCAGCACGTCCTTGACGTACTGCACCGAGCGTTCGCGCTGGCCCTGGTCCCTGGCGGCAAGGTTGCGTTCGCCCAGCATCAGCGTCACCGACCCCCAGCAGCGGATGCCGTATTCTTTCAGCAGCGCGCGGGTCTCCTTGGTCTTGTATTGCTCGGGCTCGCCGGAAATCTCGATCGACTCGTAGCCGAATTTCTTGATGCGCTTCAGCGTCACCTCCAACGGTTCCGCGCGCATCCAGTTGTGCGTCGAAAGATGCATGGTCTATCCTTCCCAGAATTCGTCTGTGCCAGTTCGCCTGCGATGCGCCCCACAAGGCGCGTCGCGTGTTTCCTCCCCAAGGCGCTCCAGCGTTTTTGCGCAACTGGTTCGACCAATTGGGCCCTAATGGAGGTCTACAGCAATTTTTGTCGCGCGGCAAGAACCGCCGCGATGCGATATCGGCATCTGTGTACCGTATTGATTATGCTGGTATATATCGCCAAAAATGGAATGCCCCGGCAGCTTTGCGCGTGAGTCAAATGGCTTGACCCATTTCCGGTATTTGGTAATACCAGAATGCCATACGAGAATGCACATCACAAGAGACCAAAGAGGCTGGCCCTGCTTTCATCAGGCGCTATGCTTGGTCCTTGGAAAAATGAATTGGGAGGATGCCGATGCCGTCGACAATGAAGGGTCCGGGGCTGTTTCTGGCGCAGTTCGCGGGGGATACCGCGCCGTTCAATTCGCTGGCCTCGATCACCAAATGGGCGGCCGGTCTCGGTTACAAGGGCGTGCAGATCCCGACCTGGGATGCACGCCTGTTCGACCTCAAGAAGGCGGCGTCTTCCAAGACCTATTGCGACGAGGTGAAAGGCGTCTGCACTGATGCCGGCGTCGAGATCACCGAGCTGTCGACGCATCTTCAAGGGCAGCTGGTGGCGGTGCACCCGGCCTATGATGCCCAGTTCGACGGCTTTGCACCGCCTGCGGTGCACAACAACCCCAAGGCCAGGCAGAAATGGGCGGTCGAACAGATGGAGTTCGGCGCCAAGGCCTCGAAGAATCTTGGCCTGAAAACCTCGGTGACGTTTTCCGGCGCTCTGGCCTTCCCGTATCTCTATCCCTGGCCACAGCGGCCGGCCGGGCTGATCGAGGAGGCCTTTGCCGAACTCGGCAAGCGCTGGAAGCCGATCCTCGACGTCTATGACGAGAACGGCGTCGACGTCGGCTATGAGATCCATCCCGGCGAGGACATCTTCGACGGCGCAACCTTCGAGATGTTCCTAGATGCGGTTGGCGGTCACAAGCGCTGCAACATCAACTACGACCCGTCGCATTTCCTTTTGCAGCAGCTCGACTATCTCGAATTCATCGACATCTATCACGAGCGGATCAAGGCCTTCCATGCCAAGGATGCCGAGTTCAATCCGACGGGGCGGCAAGGCGTCTATTCCGGCTATCAGAGCTGGACCAATCGCGCCGGCCGCTTCCGCTCGCTTGGCGACGGGCAGGTCGATTTCGGCGGCATCTTCTCCAAGCTTACCCAGTATGGCTACGATTCCTGGGCGGTGCTGGAATGGGAGTGTTGCCTCAAGCATCCGGAGGACGGCGCGGCCGAAGGCGCGCCCTTCATCCAGCACCACATTATCCGGGTGACGGAAAAGGCCTTTGATGATTTCGCCGGCGGCACCACCGACAAGAAGATGCTGCGCGCCATGATGGGTATTTGACACAAGCAGGAGAAAGACATGGTCGGCGCATCGAAGTCGGAAGCGGGGGGCGGCCCGATCCGCTATGGTATGGTCGGCGGCGGCCAAGGCGCCTTCATCGGCGCGGTGCACCGGATCGCGGCGCGCATGGACAATGACTTCGTGCTGGTGGCCGGCGCCCTGTCGGCCAATCCCGAGCGCGCCAAGGCTTCCGCCGCCGAACTCGGTCTCGACCCGGCGCGCAGCTACGCCTCCTATGCCGAGATGGCCAAGGCCGAGGCCAAGCGCCCGGACGGCATCGAGGCGGTGGCGATCGTCACCCCCAACAATGTGCACGTGCCGGCGGCCAAGGTCTTCCTCGAGGCGGGCATCCACGTCATCTGCGACAAGCCGCTGGCGACGACTTTGGCCGAGGCCAAGAAGCTCGCGGCCGTGGTTGAAAAGACCGGCAAGGTGTTCGTGCTGACGCACAATTACACTGCCTATCCGATGATCCGGCAGGCGCGCGAGATGGTGGCCAAGGGGCAGCTTGGCGACATCCGCATCGTTCAGTCCGAGTACCCGCAGGACTGGCTGACCGAGGATCTTGCCGCCACCGGCCAGAAGCAGGCGGCGTGGCGCTCCGACCCCAAGCAGGCGGGCGCGGGCGGCGCGCTCGGCGACATCGGCACGCATGCCTACAATCTGGCGCGCTTCGTCTCGGGTCTGGAGCTCGATTCCCTGTCGGCCGATCTCGACGCTTTCGTGCCGGGGCGACTGCTCGACGACAATGTCAATGTCATGCTGCGCTTCAAGCCGGTCGGCAAGGTGCATCCGGCCAAGGGCATGATCTGGGCGAGCCAGGTGGCGCCGGGCCACGAGAACGGGCTGAAGCTGCGCATCTATGGCTCTAAAGGCGGGCTGGAATGGGTGCAGGCCGATCCGAACTATCTCTGGTACACGCCGTTTGGCCAGCCCAAGCAGCTGCTCACCCGCAACGGCGCCGGCGCGCTGCCAGTTGCGGGACGCGTCAGCCGCGTTCCGTCTGGCCATCCGGAAGGCTATCTCGAAGGCTTCGCCAACATCTACCAGGAGGCGGCGCGGGCGATCCGCGCGGCACGCAAGAAGGGCGGCAAGCCGGGCAAGGACGTGGTGTTCCCGACCATCCAGGACGGCGTCGAAGGTATGGCGTTCATCGAGGCCTGCGTGAAGTCATCGAAGAAGAACGGGGCGTGGACGAAACTTTAGGGAGCGCCGGCGCCAAGTCTCTTCTCCCTTCGGGGAGAAGGTGGCCGCGAAGCGGCCGAATGAGGGCGCATGGTGCGAGGTGCGAAAGAAACCAGCGCGCGCCGTCAAACGGGGAGGGGCTGTCGATGAAAATCGGCATGTGCATGTTTTTGTGGACGACTTCCGTGTCTAAGAAACACGAGCCGTTGCTGCGCGACATCAAGGCGACCGGCTTCGACGGCGTCGAGATACCGATCTTCTCAGGCACGCCAGAGGACTACAAGAACCTTGGCGATTTGCTCGACCGCATCGGGTTGGAGCGCACGGCTGTTACGGCGATGGGCGACCCGGCGATGAATCTGATTTCGCCGGATGCCGCGACCCGCAAGGCCGGCATCGGCTACATGAAATGGGCGATCGATTGCGCCCAGGCGCTCGGCGCGAGTACGCTGAGCGGGCCGCTGCATTCGACGCTCGGCGCCTTCTCCGGCAGCGGGCCGACCGCTGCCGAGAAGAAGCGCTCGATCGCCTCGCAACGCGCCATTGGCGATCATGCCGGCAAGCGGAACGTTACCATCGGGTTGGAGGCGCTCAACCGTTTCGAGTGCTATCTGCTGAACACGATGGCCGATCTGTCCGAGCACGTCGATGCCATCGACCGGCCGCACATCAAGGCGATGTACGACACCTTCCACGCCAATATCGAGGAAGCCGACCCGATCGGCGCCTACATGAAGCACCGGCGGAATGTCGTGCACATCCACATTTCGGAGAACGATCGCGGCGTGCCGGGGCGCGGGAACATTCCGTGGAAAGAGACTTTCGCGGCCATCCGCAAGAGCGGCTATGACGACTGGCTGACGATCGAGGCGTTTGGCAGGTCGCTGAAGGATCTGGCGGCGGCGACCAAGGTGTGGCGGGATTTTTCCGAGACGCCGGAGGCAGTTTATCGCGAGGGATACAGGCATATCAGGGATGGGTGGAAGCGGGCGGCTTAGCCGCTCACTTCCCTCATCCACGGGCGCAGCGGACGCGGAGACTCGAGGACCCATGCCGCGACTGTCGCGCGCCGCAGCGGTGCAGGTAGGAGATGCGAATGGACGCCTCTTTTTGCACCGCTGGATTCTAGCGCAGACGTCACCGAATGAAACCTCGGGTCTGCGCCGCGTCGCTTCGCTCCTTGCTCCGCCCGTGGATGAGGAAGCGACGGGCCTTTTCGCAAATCGCCGAGGTATGCGATCTGCCTTAACTCGGCACTTATCGCTCCACCAAATTTTTCGGATGTCTTACCCCACCTCGATCACAGCCTTGATCAACCCCGATTTCTCATGCGCCCAGCGGGTGAGATCATCCGGCGTGCCGGCCAGCGTGGTGCGGTGGGTGACGAGTTTTGCCAGCGGCACGGCGCCGTTGCGGATCGAGGCGGCGACGTGGTCGAAATCGACTTTCAGCGCGTTGCGGCTGCCGATCAATGTCATTTCGCGCTTGTGGAATTCCGGGTCGGAAAAGACGATGTCATCCTTGACGACGCTGACCAGCACGAGCGTGCCGCCATGCGCGACATGGGCGAAGGCCGACTGCACCGAGGCGGTGTTGCCGGTGGCGTCGAAGACGATGTCGAACCCTTCGCCGCCGGTTGCCTCGCGCACCAGTTCGGCTGCCGCTTTTTGTGAGCCGTCGAGCGTGGCGAAGCCGAGTTCGCCTTTTGCAAAATCCAGCCGCTCCGTGCTCATGTCGAGCAGGCTGACATCGAGCCCGGCGATGCGCGCAAACAGCGCTGCGCCAAGGCCGATCGGCCCGGCGCCGATGACCAGCGTGCGGGCGCCTGGTTCGGCGCGAGCGCGCCGCACGCCATGCGCGCCGATGGCGAGGAATTCCACCGCCGCCGCATCGGCCAGCGACAAGCCGTTTGCCGGATAAAGATTCTGCGCCGGCACCAGGATCTGCTCGGCCATGGCGCCGTCGCGATGGACGCCAAGCACTTCGATCCTGACGCAGCAATTCGGCTTGCCGTGCCGGCAGGCGATGCATTTTCCGCAAGCGAGATAGGGATTGATGATGACGGGCTCGCCCACGGCAAGGTCGACATCTTCGCCGGTCTCGACGACGGTGCCCGACACTTCATGGCCCATGATGCGGGGATAGGCAAGGAACGGGTGCTTGCCTTCGAAGATGTGGTAGTCGGTGCCGCAGATGCCGACATGGCTGACGGCGACCAGCGCCCAGCCGGCAGGCGGCGCTCCTGGCGCCGGCCGGTCTTCCAGGACAAGCTCGCCGGGCGAGCGGCAGACAACAGCTTTCATTCGGCAATTCCAGTGTTTCTCAAAAAAGGCGCCGGTCCGTTGTTAAGCAGGCCGGCGCAGAAGGTCAGGGAGAATTACTTGCCGCGACGGCGCAGCCCGTCGAAATAGACGATGATTATGATCAGCGCGCCGGTGATGATGCGCTGCCAGAACGAGTTGACGTTGAGCAGATTGGCGCCGTTGTTGATGGTGGCCAGGATGAAGGCGCCGAGCAGTGGGCCATGCACCGAGCCGACGGCGCCGAACAGCGAGGTGCCGCCGATCACCGATGAGGCGATCGCCTGCAACTCCCAACCTTCGGCCTGGGTCGGGTTGCCGATGCCGATGCGCGCCGCCAGCAGCACGCCGACGAAGGCCGCGCATAGGCCCGACAGCGTGTAGGCCATGTAGATGGTGCGCTGGACATTGACGCCCGAGAGGCGCGAGGCCTCGGCATTGGATCCCACAGAGAAGAGATAGCGGCCCCAGCGGCTGTGGTGCAGGAAGATGTAGGCCGGGATACCGACCAGGATCACCATCCAGAACAGATTGGGGATGCCGACAAAGGAACTGCGCGAGAACGCGGTGAAGCTGTCGCTGTTGATGTTGATCGAGTTGCCGTTGGTCATCAACAGGCCGATGCCGCGCAACGAGGTCAGCGTCGCCAGCGTGATGATGAAGGGCGGCAGGCCCATCTTGACGATGCCGAAGCCATGGAACAGGCCGATGGCAACACCGACCAGCAGCGTCACCAGAATGGCGACCCAGATCGGGAAGCCGGCATTAATCATCATGGCGACAATGACGGTGGCGAAGCCGACCACGGCGCCGACCGAGAGGTCAATGCCGCCGGTGATGATGACGAAGGTCTGGCCGACCGCCATGATGGCGATCATCGAGCCCTGCCGCAAAAGATTGGCGATGTTGTTGGAGGAGGCGAAGCTCGGCGTCGCCACCGACAGCACGATCCAGAGCAGAACCAGCAACGCCAGAAGCGTCAGCCCGAACAGGACGTTGTAGTTCCGTTTCGGTTTTTCGATCGCGACGGTTTCGATGCTCATGGTTCCTCCCGTTTCTTGTTTTGTCAGCCGATCGCCTGCGTCAGCACGTCTTCGTGGCTGGCGGCGCGAAAGCCATGGCTGGCGACCAGTTTGCCGCGCCGGAACACGTGCAGCGTATCGGCGAGCTCATAAACCTCGGGCAGATAGGACGAGATCAGGATGATGCCGGCGCCCTTGGACAACAGTTCCCCGAACAGGCGGTAGATCTCGGCCTTGGTACCGACATCGACGCCGACCGTAGGCTCGTCGAAGATGAACAGCTTAGCGCCGTGCGCCAGCCATTTGCCGATGACGATCTTCTGCTGGTTGCCGCCGGACAGGCTGGAGGCCAGGGCGCCGCGTGTTTGCGTTTTGATGCGGAGGCCGGCGATCTGGCGATCGGCTTCAGCCTTTTCCTTCGTGTTCGAAATCAGCAGGTTGTTGGAGATGCGCTTGTAGATCGGCAGGTTGAGGTTGAGGCCGACCGGCAGGTTCAGGCACAGGCCCTGGTCGCGGCGGCTTTCCGGCGCCAGCGCCATGCCGAGCTTGATCGCGTCGTGCTCGGAATTGATCAGCACCGGTTTGCCTTGCCAGCGGATCTGGCCGGCCGACTTCTTGTGGCGGCCATAAAGCGTGGTGACAAACTCGCTGCGGCCGGCGCCGATCAGGCCATAGAGCCCGACGATCTCGCCGGCACGCACTGTCATCGAGACGTCTTCGAAGCCCTTGCCCGACAGGTTTTTCGCTTCAACGATCACGGCACCGGGGGTGAAATGCTCCTTGTGGTAGACTTGCTCGATCGAGCGATTGATCATCATCTTGACCAGCTCGGCGTCATTGGTCTCGGCAATGTTGCGGGTGCCGACCAGCGTGCCGTCGCGCAGCACCGAGACGCGATCGGCGAGTTCGAACACCTCTTCCATGCGATGGCTGATGTAGATGATGGTGACGCCTTCGCCCTTGAGCCTGCGGATCAGCGTGAACAGCTGGTCGGCTTCCTTGCGGGTGAGATAGGCGGTCGGCTCGTCGAAAATCAGGAACTTGGTGCCGCGCACGGTGGCGCGGGCGGCGGCGATCAGCTGCTGCTGGCCGATGGTGAGGTCACCCAGCATGACATGCGCCGGCAGATCGAAGCCGAGACCGTCGATGATCCTCTGCGCTTCCTTGACCATGGCGCGCTGCTGCAGGATGCCGAAGCGCGAGTTCTCCTCGCCGAGGAACATGTTGGCGGCGACGGTGAGATGGCGACAGAGCACGACCTCCTGATGCACGGCGTTGATGCCCAGCGCCATCGCCTCGTGCGGGGTTGCCAGCGCTGCCGGTTTGCCCTCCCAGATGACATCGCCGGAGGTGCGCGGCATGACGCCGGTCAGAAGCTTGATCAGGGTGGATTTGCCGGCGCCGTTCTCGCCGACGATGGCGTGGATCTCACCTGCCTTGAAGGCAAGGTGAACGGGCTTCAGCGCATGCGTGCCGGGATAGCGTTTTTCCAGCCCGTGCAGTTCGAGGATCGTCCTGCCGGGCGCTAGCGTTGGGGCCGGGTGCAGTTCCTGCGCCGTGGGCGTCATGACAATCCTCCCAGATTGGCCTTACGATTGGCACGTCGCGATGCAGTCAGCCACATCGTCGAGGTGATTCAAGCCGGTGGATATTCAAGCTTGTATCCGGTGTTTCCGGGGCGCGAGGCCCCGGAAACGATTTTTGCCTGACGGGCTCAGAGCTTCGGGTTGAGCAGGGCGTCGATCTTGGGGTCTTTCATGTTTGCCTTGGTCACCAGGTTGGCGCCGGTGTCGACATTGGCCTCGACCTTCTCGCCCTTCGAGGCGGCGAGCGCGGTCTTGATGCCGTCATAGCCCATCCGGTACGGATCCTGGACGACGAGCGCGGAAATGACGCCGTCATTGAGGAACTTGATCAGCTTCTCGTCGCTGTCGAAGCCGACCAGCGCCAGCTTGCCGCCAAGGTTGTTCTCGGCGACTGCCTGACCGACGCCCTGCGCCATGATCAGGTTGGACGCGAAGATGCCCTTGAGGTTCGGGTTGGCGGTGATCAGGTCGGTGGCGATGTTGAGACCGGTCGTTGCCTGGCCGTCGGCATATTTGTCGGCGACGAGCTTGAGCCCCGGATATTTCGCGGCCAGCTGCTCGGTGAAGCCCTGCTTGCGCTGCTCCAGCGAACCGGCGCCCGGCGCGTTGGTGATCAGGGCGACGTCGCCCTCGATCTTGCCGCCATTGGCTTCGCCGATGGCTGCTGCAAGACCGTCAGCGGCGACGCGTCCGCCCTGCACATTGTCGGTGGTCAGGAACGAGGTGAAGGCCTTGGAATCGGCGCCGGAGTCGATGCCGATGACCTTGACCTTGCTGGCTGCTTCATCGATCGGCTTGCCGAGCGCCTTGAATTCGGTCGGCGCGATGACGATCGCGGCCGGGTTGCCGGCGACGGCATTCTCGAGGATCGAAACCTGGCCGTTGACGTCGGTTTCAGCCTGGGCGCCGAGTTCGGGTACGTTGACGCCGAGATCCTTGCCGGCCTTGCGGGCACCGGCCAGGACGATCTGCCAGTAGAAGGATGTGGTGTCCTTGACGATGATCGGAATGGTCACGTCCGCCGCCGAAGCGGGCGCCGTGTGCAGCGTGCCTGCAAGCATCGAGGCGGCAGCAAGTGCCACCAGTGAACGGCGGTTGAGAATGCTGGTCACGAATTTCATTAGGAATCCTCCCTAGATCGCCCGGTGAAGGTTGCGGAAGCTCCATTTGGATAGGCGCGGCCCAAACAGACCTTTATCAATAAAAAACAGTTGCCGCTTTTTGATAGTGCATCGGTCCGGCCGACGCAAGCGGTGTTTCATATCGGCCTGCGCATGGCTTGGCGGGGAAACCTCCCTGCCGATCCTCAGTGCCACGTCCAGACGCTCCCGATCCTCCTTGATCATCATGGAATATTAATTCCACCGTCGAGTCAATATGGAATATTCATTCCTTCTTGAGAACCGTGATTGTGGCGTTTCGTCAGCCGAGCTCCTGCACGATGGTGTAGGGAGTGTAGCGGGCGAATTCCGCTTGCGGCACCTGGACGTCGAACAGGTCGAGGTTGCGCGTCAGGTTGGCAGGCTTGGCCGTTCCGGTCAGCACGCTGGCCACGACAGGCTCCTGCAGCGGAAACTGCAATGCAGCCGCCGCCAGCGGATATCCGCCCTCATCAGCGATTTTCTCCATCGCGCCGACACGCTCAAGTATGTCCTGCGTCGCCGGCAGATAGTCGAAATGCGCACCGTGCACCGGTCCGGTCGCCAGGATGCCGGAGTTGAAGACGCCGCCGATGATCAGGGAAGTCTGTCGCTCACGGCATAACGGCAGCAACTCGGCTTCAGCAGAGCGGTCGAGCAGCGAATAGCGGCTGGCCAGCAGGATGCAGTCGAGCGGTGCTTCGCGCAATACGTCGAGGCAGATCTGCACCTCGTTGACGCCGAGCCCATAGGCGGAAATCACACCGGACGTTTTAAGCTCTTCCAGCGCCTTCAAGCCGCCGTCCATCAGCTGGCGAAAGTGCAGCTTCGTCTTCTCGACGCCATGTGTGTAGGTGCCGATGTCGTGCACAAACAGGATGTCTATCCGGTTCAGCCCGAGCCGGGCATAGGAGAACTCGACCGAGCGCATGATGCCGTCATAGGAGTAGTCGTAGTCGAGCGCGAAGGGCAGCGGGTCGACATAGGAATGATCGGGAACCTGGTCTTCCGGCACCGGGCGGAACAGCCGTCCGACCTTGGTCGACAGCACATAGGAATCCCGCGGCTTGTAGCGCAGGAAATCGCCGGTCCGCCGCTCCGACAGGCCGAAGCCATAGAAGGGCGCGGTGTCGAAATAGCGCAGGCCGGCATCCCAGGCTGTCTGCAGCGTCTCCATCGCCGCTTCGCGTGGACAGGCACGGTAGAGCCCGCCGATCGCCGCCCCGCCGAAGCTTATCTCGGTTACCTCGAGCGCAGTCGTGCCGATGCGGCGTTTGTCCATCCAAAGCCTCCCCTTGTGAGCCGTCGTTGCAGCCCGTTTTTTTTCGTCGGTGGTTAGAGCGTCGCGCCGAGGTGCCACGGCACGAACTCGTTGTCGCCGTAGCCGAACGCCTCGCTCTTGGTCTTGCGGCCCGATGCCGTCTCGACGATGAGTTCGAAGAGTTCCCGGCCCATGCCGGCGATGGTCTTCTCACCCGAAGCGATGACGCCGCAATTGACGTCCATGTCCTCTTCCATCTGGTGGTACATGGTCGAGTTGGTGGCGACCTTGATCGACGGCGTGGGCCGGCAGCCGAAGCAGGAGCCGCGGCCGGTGGTGAAGACGATGATGTTGGCGCCGCCCGCCACCTGACCGGTCGCCGAGACCGGGTCGTAACCGGGCGTGTCCATGAACACCAGGCCACTGCCGGTGACCTTTTCGGCATAACCGAAGACGCCGTTGAGCGGAGTCTGGCCGCCTTTGGCCACGGCGCCCAGCGACTTTTCCAGGATGGTGGTCAGGCCACCGCGCTTGTTGCCGGGCGAGGGGTTGTTGTCGATCGAGGCGCCGTGCTTGGCGACATGGTCCTCCCACCATTTGACGAAACCGTCGAGCTTCTTGGCGATCTCCGGCGTTGCCGCGCGATAGGCGAGCAGATGTTCGGCGCCATAGATCTCCGTCGTCTCCGACAGGATGCCGATGCCGCCGACGCCGGCCAGGATGTCGACCGCCGCTCCCAGCGCGGGATTGGCGGTGATGCCCGACATGCCGTCGGAACCGCCGCATTGCAGGCCGACGACGATCTCCGAGACCGGGATCGGCTCGCGCTGATACTGGCCGACTTCCTCGGCGATTTCGGCGAGCACGCCCATCGCCTTTGCGACCGATTTGCGCGAACCGCCGGCGTCCTGGATGTTGAAATGGCGTTTTCCCGCCGCCGCACCCTTCTGGCCGTAAAGGGTGAGCTGGTTGACCTCGCAGCCGAGGCCGACCATCAACGCGCCGCCGAAATTCGGATGGCGGGTGTAACCGGCGAGCGTGCGGTGCAGCACCATCATGCCGTCGCCGGTGCCGCTCATGCCGCAGCCCTGGCCATGGACGATCGGGACGAAGCCGTCGATCCCCGGATATTTCGGCAACAGCACGCGGTTGGCCTCGTCGGCAATGGCGTGGCAGACGGTGGCCGAGCAATTGACGCTGGCGATGATGCCGATGAAGTTGCGCGTGCCGGCACGGCCATCGGCGCGACGATAGCCCATGAATGTCCGGGCGCGGTCAGCTTCGGTGGCATGCTCCGCTTCGCTCGGCGGCACGACCGGCAGACGGCCGGACTCGAAGACCAGATTGTGCGAATGGACGTGGTCGCCGGGCGCGATGTCCTGGGTGGCGCGGCCGATGGCCTGGGCATACTTGACCACCGCCTCGCCGGCGGCGATAGGCTTGATCGCCACCTTGTGGCCGGGCTCGATCAAGGCCGTGGCGACGGCGCCGCCGGGCAGAGGGGTGCCGATCTCGATGCGGCCATTGGCGACCGCGACATTGTCGGCGGGGGACAGAAGAATGCTGTTCGAAGCGTTCACGGGCAGTTTCCTGGGTCTGTTCCTGGGGATGCGCGGATTGACACGCGTCTGTTTACATATAATGTCTTTTATCGTGAAAAAACATTTGTGCGTCAATTGTTTTTTCAGGAGGAGACCATGCGTCCGATGGACGCTTGGCTTGTGGGGAGCGGCGTCTGACACGCAGAGCGTTTTGCTTTGCCGGGTGAGCGCCAGGACATATGTGATATCGCGCTTCAAGCCAGCCACAGCAAGCGCCGGCGCGCAACGGGGCAGGGATGTCGAAGAGCAACAACGTCTACAAGGACGCTTACAACAGGGGTCTGCGGCTGCTCGATGAGACGCAGAGCCTGCCGTCGGAGCCGGAGCTGGGCACTTTGCTTGGCGTCAGCCGTACCACCGTGCGCACCATTCTGGCGCGCATGGAAGAGACCGGGCTGATCGCGTGGAACAAACGCAGCAAGACAGTGCTCAGGACGCCGAAGCCGGATGATTTCTTCCCCGAGGAGGAGACAGACACACTGGCCCAGATCATCGAGCGGTCGTTTATGCGCAGGTTGCTGGCCGGCGGTGCAGAGGCCGGCATGCAGATCAACGAGCTCGAACTGGCGCGCGAGATCGGCGTCGGCACCACCAGCGTGCGAGAGTTCCTCATCCGCTTCTCCCGCTTCGGCCTGATCGAGAAGCGGCGCAACAGCCACTGGGTGCTGAAAGGATTTACGCGAGCCTTCGCGCTCGAACTCACTGAAATCCGCGAGATGTTCGAGATACGCTCGGCGGCGGCCTTTGCCGCCTTGCCTGGGGATAGTCCGGTCTGGGCGGATCTCGACCGGCTGGAAGACGAGCACCGGCTTCTGGCCAGCGAAATCGCCATCCGCTTCAACGAATTCTCGGAGCTAGACGAGCGCTTCCACCGGCTGATCCACCGGGCGTCGCACAACCGCTTCATCGTCGATTTCTACGACGTCATCGCCATGATCTTTCACTACCACTACCAGTGGAACAAGGCGCAGGAGCGCGAGCGCAACGAAGTCGCGGTGAGCGAGCATCTCGCCTACATCGCGGCGCTGAAATCGCGCGATCTCGGCAAGGTCGACGCCGCCTGCCGCAAGCATCTGAAGTCGGCACGCCACACGCTGTTGACGTCGATCCCGGAAATCGGTCGGATTGCTTCTTAACGCGCCGCGTTGCCGCAGCGATGATTTGGCGATTTTCCGGCCGCGTGACGCATGCTAGGTATCCGCCGTTGCTGCGTGAAGAGGCAGATCCTTGAACTTCGGGCGTAAGAGATGGAGCATGATGGCCGCGTTTGTCGCGACCTGTGTGCTGCTGCTCCAGTCGACGCTCGGCGTGTTTGCCTTCGGCATTGCGCCGGATGCCTCGCAACTCGACGTTTTCGGCAACGTCATCTGTACACATGAGGGGGCGGTCCAGCTTCCCGGCGGCGATCCGCACCAGCCGCACATGCCGGCATGCTGCATGCTCGGCTGCAGCATGGCCTCCGTCGCCTATGCGCCGCCGGCAGGCGTCGGCGTGGCGCCGGTGAGCCTGTCTTTTGAAACAGTCGCGTTTCTTCCGCCGGCAGTCAGGCATCCCGACGTTACGCGTGAGCGCTCTCCGGCCAATCCGCGCGCCCCGCCGCTTGCGGGCTGAAAAACCGCCGCTCGCTTGGCGTAACCCGCGCGGGCGATAATCATCCAATGATAAACTCGTTCGCAGCCGGACAAAGGCGCGACCTCATATTCATGGAGCCTACCCATGTCCCGTTTTCGTCATGCCGGCGCGTTGCGCCGCAGCACCCCTATCTTCACCACTATCGAGCAGCGTCTCGGCAGCGCCCTCTTTGCCTTTGCACTGTTGTTCGTCGGCGCCCATTCCGTCCTTGCGCATGAGTTCAAGGCCGGTGACATCGAGATCGAGCATCCCTGGTCCCGTGCCACGCCAGCCGGCGCCAAGGTTGCCGGCGGCTATTTCACCATCGTCAACAAGGGCAGCGCACCAGACCGGCTGCTGTCGATTTCCTCCGACATTTCGGGGAAGGCCGAACTGCATGAAATGGGGGTGAAGGATGGCGTCATGACCATGCGCCCGGTCAGTGGCGCCCTGGACATTCCGGCGGGCGGCAAGATCACGCTGGGTCCTGGCGCCTACCACGTGATGTTCATGGATTTGAAGCAGCCGCCTAAAGAAGGCCAGATGTTTGCCGCCACGCTGACTTTCGAGAAGGCCGGAACCGTGACCGTCGAGTTTGCCGTGCAAGCCATAGGCAGCGCGCCACCCCTCGAAGACAACGACTGACCAATCAATTTGCCAACCGATTTTTCGAGAGGGACCATCATGAACAAGTATCTTTTGCCGGCCGCTGCATTCCTTGTCCTGGGGACAAGCGCTGCCTTCGGCCATATCACGCTCGAAACCCAGGAAGCGCCGCTCGGTTCGACCTACAAGGCCGTGCTGCGCGTGCCGCATGGCTGCGAAGGCAAGGCGACGATTGCCGTGCGCGTGCAGATCCCGGAAGGGGTGATCGGGGTGAAGCCGATGCCCAAGCCCGGCTGGACGCTGCAGGTCAAGAAAGGCAAGTACGAGAAATCCTACCAGCTCTATGGCGAGGCGGTGACCTCGGGCGTCAAGGAAGTCGACTGGAGCGGCGGCAGCCTGCCGGATGAATTTTATGACGAGTTCGTCTTCCGCGGCACGTTGGCCGCCGATCTGCCGGCCGGGCAAAAACTCTATTTTCCGGTGGTGCAGGAATGCGATGGGGCCACCACGCGTTGGATAGAGATTCCGGCGGCTGGTCAGGATGAGGATGCGCTGGAAGATCCGGCGCCCGGCCTCAACCTGCTGCCGAAGAAATGATGCATTGGCGGCGCGCTGCTTCGAAGCGGCGCGCCACTGTTTTGGTGGATGGCATGAACGTGGCCTGTTTTCAGCGGATAGAACGGACAGCCGGCAGGTGCTTCGGCCTGCTGGCCGCGATCCTGCTGCTTGCCGTCCTTGCCACGCCAAACCAGGCCTTTGCCCATGCGGCGCTGATCAAGGCCGAGCCTGCCGACGGCGCGGTTCTGGAGCGAGCGCCGACGCAATTTTCGCTGACCTTCAGCGAGCCTGTGTCGCCGCTGGTGCTGACCTTGGTGCGGCCCGACGGTACGCCTGTCGCTTTGACCTCGTTTCGGTTGAGCGACCAAACGGTTGAGATCGGCAATCCACAAAAGCTCGGGCCGGGCACCCATGTCTTGAGCTGGCGGGTGATTTCCGCCGATGGCCATCCGGTCGGCGGCTCGGTGCTGTTTTCCGTTGGCGCGCCAAGTGCGGCGCCGGCGGTGGGGGAAGCTGTCGATATAGATTTGCGGTCAGCGATCTGGACCGGCAAGGTTCTTCTCTACATCGGGCTTTTCCTCGGCATTGGCGGCGCCTTCGCGCTGACATGGCTGGCGCAAGGCCAGCGCTCAGGCCAGCGCTTCGTCATTGCCGCCATCCTGTGCGGGCTGGTCGCAGCACCCCTGTCGCTCGGGTTCCAGGGGCTGGACGCGCTGGGCGCGCCACTCGCCCGGCTGGCGCAACCGGTGGTCTGGCGGACGGCGCTTGGCACCAGCTTCGGCTGGACGGTGCTGATTTCGCTGGCGGCGCTCGGGCTTGGCCTGCTGTCGTTGGTCGGATCGCGTGCTGGCGCCAGGCCGTTGGCGCTCGCCGGGCTGGCCGGTGTGGGTGCAGCCCTTGCCGCCAGCGGCCATGCCAGTGCAGCCGAACCGCAATGGCTGACGCGGCCTATGGTGTTCCTGCATGGCGCCGGCATCGCTTTCTGGGCTGGAGCACTGCTGCCGCTCGGCCTGGCGTTGAGCAGCCAATCGGTGGAAGCCGGGGCGTTCCTGCGGCGGTTTTCGCGCGCGATCATGCCCGTGGTGGTAGTGCTTGCCGCCGCCGGTGTGGTGCTCGCCATCATCCAGGTGCAGACACCGGCGGCACTGGTCAACACCGCCTATGGCCGGCTGCTGCTGATCAAGCTGGCGCTGCTGGTGTTTCTGTTCACGCTGGCGGCGGTCAATCGATGGCGGCTCACCGCCTTGGCCGAGGCCGGAGCGACGGAAGTGCGGCGACGGCTTAGCCGCTCGATCTCAGTCGAAATGCTGATCGTGCTCCTGATCTTCGGCGTTGCCGCCGGCTGGCGCTTCACGCCGCCGCCACGGGCCCTGGCAATCGCCGCGGCACAACCGACGTCGACCCATATCCACACTATGAAGGCGATGGCCGACATCGACATCACGCCCGGCCATACCGGGGAGGTCACCGCCTCCATCGTCATCATGGATGGCGATTTCGGCCCGCTCGACGCCAAGGAAGTGTCGCTGGTGCTGTCCAAGCCCGATTCGGGGATCGAGCCGATCAAGCGTCCGGCGACCAAGCCAGGCGACGGCACTTGGCGGGTCGATAATCTCGTCATTCCGATTCCAGGCCGCTGGACGGCGCGGCTCGATATTCTGGTTTCGGATTTCGAAGTGATAAAGATCGAAGCGCCGATCGATATCCGCGCCGACTAATATACCAAATGGCTATGCTTTCGTTTTCCGCATAAGCTACGAGTCGCCTTGTGCGGTTCATTGGCTTTTACTGGTGCATTGATATGTTCGGGATCGAGCGATGCCTCTGACGGTGCACTCTTTGTGGCAAAAAACAATTCGATCAGCCGTCGTATCAGCTCGGTCTATAGCGAAAGTATGTTGCGGTCTTCTGGTCTTCTTTCTTGTCGGCGGGTGCGATCTCACAGGTAAAAAAAGCTTGACGCAGCCGAGTTTGACCCGTGAGGAGCGCCTGAAGTTTGCCCGAGATTCCTACGCCAAAGAGCAATGTAAAAAGCAATGGGCGGTACTTTGGCCCTTGGCGCGAGAAGGCGATGGCGAAGCCCTGTCGGAGCTTGCCTATGAGCTCGAGCTCGGGCTCAAGATGCCGGCCACGGATTCGGATATGAAAGGCGATGCGCATGATGCCAATGTGACTGTCATTGCCATCTACGGTGCGGCAAAACACCCTGACGGCAAAAGCAATCTCAATTATATCTTTGACCCTGCTCGATGGAATAAGGACGATGTCAAGGTTGTATCCATTCGTTCAGGCTCGATCATTTATAGTTCAATCAACCCTCCTCCTCCGGCTTCAATGACAAAGTTGAAAAATTGCCTCTTTCAGGCAAATTCCTCCGCTGCCGGCGATTTATGCGTCGCCCAGGCCATCGAATTGGGGCTCATTCCAAGCTTTCCCGAATACAGCACGGCCATGGACGCAGTCCTGGCTACATACCGCGCGGAGAGCTGCACTCCTCGTCCCTGGTAAGAGAATAGTACCCGACGCCTGAGCGCAACTTGGCTCCCGGAAAGCCGCGTCGGGCTCTCAACTCGCTCAGCCGAGTTCCTGGGCTAACCCGATGAGATGCCCTTCCGGCCCGCGGATGTAGCAGAGCCGATACACCTCCTGGTAACGGACGACTTCACCGACCAGCTGCGCGCCACGCTTGCGGAGCCTTTCCAGCGTGTCGTCGATGTCGTCCACGGTAAACATGACGCGCAGGTAGCCCAGGGCGTTGACCGGGGCGTTGCGGTGATCGGCGACGACAGTCGGCGTGAGGAAGCGGGAGAGCTCGAGCCGGCTATGGCCATCCGGTGAGCGCATCATGGCAATCTCGACGTGCTGATCGCCGAGCCCGGTGACACGTCCGGCCCACTCGCCTTCGATCGTCGCCCGCCCTTCCAGTTCGAGGCCGAGCTCGCGAAAGAAAGCAATCGTCTCGTCGAGGTCATCGACGACGATTCCGACATTGTCCATCCGTTTGACTGCCATAAGTTCAACCTAACGTCATATGTTCGATCGGCAAGGCGGCGCCTGGTCACCAACGGACCCTTCCTGACTCGGTCTGACACAACGCCGACGCAACGCAATTCGGCGAGGCGGTTGACGTGGCGCGAAAGGCCCGTCAATCATCTCGCCGAAAAATGGGCATCCCGGAAAACGCGGCCTCAACAAAATCCGAAGCAGGGAAGAAACGATGGAAAAAGCCGAAATCGGCCTGATCGGCCTTGGCACAATGGGCTCCAACCTCGCGCTCAACATTGCCGAGCACGGGCACCGCATCGCCGTCTTCAACCGCACCAGGGCGCGCACCGATGCCTTCCTCGAAGGCGCCGGTTCGCTCAGGGACATGGTGGTGCCCTGCTACAGCCTGGAAGAACTGGCAGCCGCGATCAAGCCGCCGCGCCCGGTCATCATCATGGTGCTGGCCGGCAAGCCGGTCGACGAGCAGATCGAAGCGCTGCGCGGCGTGCTGTCGGCCAACGACATCGTCATCGATGCCGGCAACGCCAATTTCCGCGACACGATGCGGCGCTTTTCGGAACTGTCCGGTTCGGGCCTTACCTTCATCGGCATGGGCGTATCCGGTGGCGAGGAAGGTGCGCGCCATGGGCCGTCGATTATGGTCGGCGGCACCGAAGAATCCTGGAAGCGCGTCGAACGCGTGCTGACCGCGATCTCGGCCAAGTTCAAGGACGAACCGTGCGCTGCGTGGCTAGGGACCGACGGCGCCGGGCATTTCGTCAAAACCATCCACAACGGCATAGAATATGCCGACATGCAGATGATCGCCGAGATCTATGGCATCCTGCGCGACGGCCTCGGCATGGGGCCGAAGGAGATCGGCACCGTCTTTGAAACCTGGAACAAGGGCCGGCTCGATTCGTATCTGATCGAGATCACGGCCAAGGTGCTGGCCGCCGACGATGCAAAGACCGGCAAGCCGGTGGTCGACATCATCCTCGACCGTGCCGGCCAGAAGGGCACCGGCAAATGGTCTGTCATCGAGGCGCAGCAGCTCGGCATTCCGGCGACGGCCATCGAGGCGGCGGTGGCGGCCCGCGTGCTGTCCTCGATCAAGGATGAGCGGCAGGCGGCCGAAAAAGCCTATGGCAATATCGGCGTCACCAAGATCTCCGGCGACAAGGCGGCACTTCTGAAAGACCTGGAGCTGGCGCTGCTCGCCGGCAAGATCGCCGCCTATGCACAAGGTTTCGCGGTGATGAGCGCCGCCTCGAAGGAGTTCAATTGGAACCTGCCGATGCCGACCATCGCCAAGATCTGGCGTGCCGGCTGTATCATCCGCTCGCAGATGCTCGACACCATGGCGGAAGCCTTCGGCTCGGGCGGCGCGTCCACCAACCTTTTGATGGCGCCGGCTTTCACCACCATGATGCAGGAGGCGCATCCGTCGCTTAGGCGCACCGTTGCCAAGGCATCGGAAGCAGGCTCGCCGGTGCCTGCACTGGCGTCGGCACTTGCCTATTTCGACAGCTACCGCCAGGGCCGCGGCACCTCGAACCTGATCCAGGCGCAGCGCGACTTCTTCGGCGCGCATGGCTTCGAGCGCATCGGCGAGCAGGGCGCTTTCCATGGGCCATGGGGAAGTGGAGCGGCCGGATAGGGTCAGGTGAGGCGGACCTCTCAGGTCGTGCCAGTCAGCCCTGATACGCGACGACGTCGCCTGGCTTGACCACAGTCTGCAAAGAGCCAGGTGCCGCGCCGCCTATCCAGCCCAGCACGGCGCGGGCAAGCTCGGTGCCGGCGAGGCGGAAATCTTCGTTGACGATCAGCAACTCCCGGCGGAACAGATGCAGCAGTTCCGACGATTGCTTGGACACGACATCGACGTCGCGGCCGAGTTTCAGGCCGGCATCCTCGATGCCGGCGACGATGGCCAGCGTTGCTGCGGCGGCGCTGCTGACGAAACCGTCCGGCCTGACGTCGCGGCGCATCAACTGCGCGGTCCGCGTCCTGATCTGATCGATCGACTGGTCGATCGAAACAGCGTTGAACGGCACTTCGCTGGCGTCGACCTCGCTCAGTGCGTCGGCAAAGCCATTGACCGTGTGGTCGTAATAGGTGAGCCCGACCGGCGGCGCTACCAGCGCCAGCCGGCGCCGGCCGACGCCGGCCAGATGGCGCACCGCTTCGGCGGCGAAGGCGTAATTGTCGAAGTCGTGATAGGGGTGGACAAGCCCCATGTCGGTGCGGCCATGCGTGGCAAAGGGTATGCCGCGCTCCAGCATGTAGCGGGCGCGCGGATCGTTGGGCTGCGTGCGTGAGATGATGACGCCATCGGCCGAGCCGGACTCGACCAGATACTTTACCGGGTCCAGCGGATCCTGCGAGCGCGAGTAGGGCGTGACGATCAGGTGATAGGGTGTGTCGGCAATGACCTCCGAGACGCCGTAGATGATGTCCGAGACAAAGCTCATGATCTCGCGCTCGGTATTGAGCACGAGGCTGATAACATTGGTCTTGCCGGTCCGCAGGCGCACGCCGGCGCGGTTCGGCCGGTAGCCGATCTGCCTCGCGACGAGTTGAACCCGCCGCCTGGTCTCGGCGCCGATCTCGGGTGCATCCTTGAGCGCGCGCGAGACGGTGGTGACGCCGAGCCCGGTCATGAAGGCAAGCGTCTTCAGCGTCGGCCGCTCATGCGCCGACGCCTCGTCGTCCTTGTCCGTCTGGTCCCTGTCCATTCGTCCCGCCCCGTCAGGCGCATAGCAGCCGCCGGACCAGCCGACAATCGCTTCGATGACGATGTGGCACGGTTCTTCGCAGTCAGGCCTCAATATACTGAAACGTTACAGATTTCCAACATCGCAGCGCGTGGGCCTCTCAAGCCATGGTTTTGGCAGGGTTTTGGCGGCCAGAAACGTAGCGCGACAATCAGGTTCGAGACGGTTTTCTTGCGCTGCAGCATGATTTTGCAGCGCAGCACCCGGTTTTGCGCGCAGTTTGCCGGTTCGCACGCAACGAATTTGTTCGCGCCTCGAAAAAACATTCGAGCGCGTTTATCTCAGGGGTTGCACGCACCGCATAATTGCCGTATCGAAAATCTGTAACGTTTCAGATTCTGGGAGGAACCGAAATGCGCTATAGACTTTTGACCGCTGCCCTTGCCGCGACGGCCGCGCTTCAGCTTGCCGGCCCGGCGGCCGCCACCGACCTGGAAGTGACCCATTGGTGGACATCGGGCGGCGAGGCGGCGGCGGTTGCGGAATTCGCGAAGGCTTTTGACGCGACCGGCAATCACTGGGTCGACGGCGCCATTGCCGGATCCGGCGGCACGGCACGGCCGATCATGATCAGCCGCATCACCGGCGGCGATCCGATGGGCGCCACCCAGTTCAATCACGGCCGGCAGGCCGAAGAACTGGTGCAGGCCGGCCTGATGCGCGACCTCACCGATGTCGCCACCAAGGGCAAGTGGACGGAAATCGTGCGGCCGAAGAGCCTGCTCGACAGCTGCACCATCGACGGCAAGATCTATTGCGTGCCGGTCAATATCCACTCCTGGCAGTGGTTGTGGCTGTCGAACGAAGCCTTCGAGAAGGCCGGCGTGCCGCTGCCGAAGGACTGGAATGAATTCGTGGCGGCAGCGCCCGCCCTGGAAAAGGCGGGCATCATCCCGCTCGCTGTCGGCGGACAGGCCTGGCAATCTTCCGGCGCCTTCGACGTGCTGCTGGCGGCGGTCGGCGGCACCGACGCGTTCCTTAAGGTCTACAAGGACAAGGATGCCAAGTTCGCCGCCGGGCCCGAGATCGCCAAGGTCTTCAAGGCCGCCGACGATGCCCGCAAGATGGCGAAGAACACCAATGTGCAGGACTGGAACCAGGCAACCAATCTCGTCATCACCGGCAAGGCCGGTGGCCAGATCATGGGTGACTGGGCGCAAGGCGAGTTCCAGGTTGCCGGCAAGGTCGCCGGCAAGGACTATGCCTGCCTGCCGGGCCTCGGTCTGAACGAAGTGATCGCCACCGGCGGCGACGCCTTCTATTTCCCGCTGCTCAAGGATGCCGACAAGTCCAAGGCGCAGGAGGTGTTGGCAGAGACGCTGCTCGACCCTAAGACTCAGGTCGCCTTCAATCTCAAGAAGGGCTCGCTGCCGGTGCGCGGTGACGTCGATCTCAATGCGGCGAACGACTGCATGAAGAAGGGTCTGGCGATCCTCGCCAAGGGCGCCGTCATCCCGTGGACTGACCAACTGCTTTCGCAGGACACCCAGAAGCAGAAGGAAGATCTCTTCGCCGAATTCTTCGCCAAGCCGGACCTGACCATCGAAGACGCGCAGAAACGCTTCGCCGACCTCATCGCTTCGGCAGACTGACGTTGGAGGCAATACACCTCGCTCCCGGTCTTGCGAAAGCAGGGCCGGGATAGCACCGCCCTTACCCAGCCGGCTGACGAGATGAGCAAGAGCGAACGCCCCAACCCGCTGTTCCGCAACCTCAATGCGAAGGTCGCCTCGATCCCGATGATCCTCACCGCGTCGGTGGTTTTCGTCGGCGGCACCGTCTGGACGGTGTTCTATTCCTTCACCAATTCGAAGCTGCTGCCACGGCTGAATTTCGCCGGGCTCGATCAGTATTACCGGCTGTGGGTGACGCCGCGCTGGCTGATCTCGATCGAGAACCTTTTGATCTACGGCGCGATCTCGCTGGTGTTCTCACTGGTCATCGGCTTCCTGCTTGCAGCGCTTCTCGACCAGAAGATCCGTTTCGAGGACACGTTCCGCACCATCTTCCTCTATCCGTTCGCGCTTTCCTTCATCGTCACCGGCCTGGTCTGGCAGTGGCTGCTCAATCCGGATTTCGGCATCCAGCATGTGGTGCGGGACCTCGGCTGGACGAGCTTCAACTTCGACCCGCTATACAATTCCAGCATCGTCATCTACGGCATTTCGATTGCGGCGCTGTGGCAAGGCACCGGGCTCATCATGTGCTTGATGCTGGCCGGCCTGCGCGGCATCGACGAGGACATCTGGAAGGCGGCGCGGGTAGACGGGATCCCGATGTGGAAGACCTATCTGTTCATCGTCATCCCGATGATGCGGCCGGTTTTCATCACCACGCTGGTCATCATCGCGTCGGGCATCGTCAAGGTCTACGACCTCGTTGTCGCCCAGACCAGCGGCGGCCCCGGAATCGCCTCCGAAGTGCCGGCCAAATATGTTTACGACTACATGTTCTTCGCACAGAATCTTGGCCAGGGCTTTGCCGCCTCGACCATGATGCTGCTCTCGGTGGTGATCGTCGTCGTGCCGTGGGCCTACCTTGAATTCGGAGGCAGGAAGCGTGGCTGACCCGGCCGTCCCTTTGCCCGCCAGCGCGGGTGCCGCCGAGCGCGAAGCCTCGGGGCCGCGCGGGCCGAAGCCGCGGCATGTCTTCTCGCGCCGCAACATCTTCCTCTATGGCACGCTGATCGTGGTGGCAGTCTACTATCTGCTGCCGCTCTATGTGATGGTGGTCACCTCGCTTAAGGGCATGCCCGAGATACGGATGGGCAATATCTTCTCGCCGCCGCTCGAAATCACGTTCGAACCGTGGGTGAAGGCGTGGGCGACGGCCTGCACCGGCCTCAATTGCGACGGGCTTTCGCGCGGCTTCTGGAATTCGGTGCGCATCACTGTGCCGTCAGTGCTGCTGTCGATCGCGATCGCCTCGGTGAACGGCTATGCGCTGGCCAACTGGCGCTTCAAGGGCGCCGACACATTCTTCGTCATCCTGATCGTCGGCGCCTTCATCCCCTATCAGGTGATGATCTATCCGATCGTCATCATCCTGCGCGAGATCGGCCTCTACGGCAGCCTCAGCGGCCTGGTGATCGTCCATTCCATCTTCGGCATGCCGATCCTCACGCTTTTGTTCCGCAACTATTTTGCCTCGATGCCGGAAGAGCTGTTCAGGGCGGCACGGGTCGACGGCGCCGGCTTCTGGGGCATCTTCCTGCGGATCATGGCGCCGATGTCGCTGCCGATCTTCGTCGTCGCCATCATCCTGCAGGTGACCGGCATCTGGAACGACTTCCTGTTCGGCGTCGTCTACACCCGCCCCGACACCTATCCGATGACGGTGCAGCTCAACAACATCGTGAATTCGGTGCAAGGCGTGAAGGAGTACAACGTCAACATGGCCGCCACCATCCTGACCGGCCTTGTGCCACTCATCGTCTACTTCATTTCCGGCAAGCTTTTCGTGCGCGGCATCGCCGCCGGTGCGGTGAAAGGGTGATGGCGATGACGGCAGCCAACGGCACCAGCGTTTCGATCCAGGACCTGTCCCTGAATTTCGGCTCTGTATCGGTGCTGCAGACCCTCAATCTCGAGGTCGCAGAGGGCGAGTTCATCGTGCTGCTCGGTCCCTCGGGCTGCGGCAAGTCGACCTTGCTCAACTGCATCGCCGGGCTGCTCGATATTTCCGAAGGCCGCATCTTCATCAAGGGCAAGAACGTCACCTGGGAAGAGCCCAAGGATCGCGGCATCGGCATGGTGTTCCAGTCCTATGCGCTTTATCCGCAAATGACGGTGGAGAAGAACCTGTCGTTCGGCCTGCGCGTTGCCGGCGTGCCCAGGGACGAGATCGCCAAGCGCATCGCCCGCGCCGCCGAGATCCTGCAGATCGAGCCGCTTTTGCAGCGCAAGCCCGCGGCCTTGTCCGGCGGCCAACGCCAGCGCGTGGCGATCGGGCGGGCGCTGGTGCGCGACGTCGACGTCTTCCTTTTCGACGAGCCACTATCCAATCTCGACGCCAAGCTGCGCTCGGAACTGCGCGTCGAAATCAAGCTTCTGCATCGCAAGCTGCAGAACACCATGATCTACGTCACCCACGACCAGATCGAGGCGATGACGCTGGCCGACCGTATCGCGGTCATGCGCGGCGGCGTCATCCAGCAGCTTGACGCGCCGCAGACGATCTATAACCGGCCGGTCAACCGGTTTGTCGCCGGCTTCCTCGGCTCGCCGGCGATGAATTTCCTCGAAGGGGAGCTGGAGGCCAGTGCTGCTCCAGTGTTCAGGACCGACGGTGTTTCGGTGCCGCTCGATCGCTATACCTTTGACGGCACGGAGCGCCCGGCCGGCGCTTGCGTGCTGGGCATCCGGCCTGAACATATCGCTTTCGGTGACGCGGCGAAGTCGATGCCGTTTTCCGCCGGCGGTTCGGTCGAGATCGTTGAGCCGATGGGTTCCGACACGCTGGTGTGGACCAAGCTTGCCGGCCGCAACTTCTCCTTCCGCGTCGAAGCGGAACGGACGCTGCGCAGCGGCGATCCGATCCAGTTCGGTTTCGATCCGGCGCGCGCCTCGCTGTTCGACGCTGCGACCGGCAATCGCCTGTGACCCTCTAGAATCATCCGCAAACCATCCTCCCAAGAACGACCGAAACGATCCCCCGAAAACATCCCCAAGCCTTAACCACCCAAGAAACGGACAGAGACGATGAACTGGTCATTCCAACTCTACAGCGCCCGCAATTTCCAGCCGTGGGACGGCATCCTGAAAATGCTCGGCAAGCTCGGCTACAAGGAAGTCGAAGGTTTCGGCGGCGTCTATGACGACCCCACGGCGTTCCGCGCCGAACTCGACAAGAACGGGCTTTCGATGCCGACCGGACATTTCTCGATCGATGCGCTGGAGAATGATTTCGACGGGGTACGCAAAACAGCCGACGCACTCGGCATCACGCTCGTCATCTGTCCCTATCTGCTGGCCGAGCAGCGGCCGGCCGACGCTGCCGGCTGGCGCGGCTTTGGCGAGCGTCTGGCCAAGGTCGGCGAGACCGCAAAAAAAGCCGGCTACGGCTTTGCCTGGCACAACCATGATTTCGAGTTCAAGACACTCGCCGACGGCTCGGTGCCGCAGGATCACATCCTGTCGGCTGCGCCCGACATCGGCTGGGAGATGGACGTCGCCTGGGTAGTCCGCGGTGGCGTTGATCCGCTGCCGTGGATCGAAAAGCACGGCAAGCGCATCAGCGCCGTCCATGTCAAGGACATGGCCAAGTCAGGCGAAGGCCTTGACGAGGACGGCTGGGCGGATGTCGGCCACGGCACCATCGACTGGGCCGGCCTGATCAAGACACTTCGGGCGAAGAGCGCGGCCAAATATTACGTCATGGAACAGGACAACCCCAACGATATCGAGCGCTTCGCCAGCCGCTCGCTCGCATCCGTCAAGGCTTACTAGGAACAATCATCATGGCAAAGAAACTGGGTATCGGCGTCATCGGCTGCGGCAACATCTCGAAAGCGTATTTCTCGCTGGCGCCGCTGTTTCGCGGCATTGAGATGCGCGCCTGCGCCGACATCAACATGGACGCGGCCAAGGCACGGGCGAAGGAGTTCAAGCTGCGCGCCGAGACCGTCGAAGAACTGCTCAAGGATGACGAGATCGACATCGTCGTCAACCTCACCATCCCGGCGGTGCACTACGGGGTGTCGAAGCAGATCCTCGATGCCGGCAAGCACGTCTATTCGGAAAAGCCGTTCGTGCTGTCGGTCAAGGAAGGCCTCGACCTCAAGAGCCGGGCCGAGAAGAAAGGGCTGCGCATCGGTTCGGCTCCGGACACTTTCCTCGGCGGCGCGCACCAGCTGGTGCGCAACCTCATCGACACCGGCGCGCTCGGCAAGATCACCAGCGGCACCTGTCATGTGATGGGCCACGGCATGGAGCACTGGCACCCCAATCCCGATTTCTTCTTCCAGCCGGGCGCCGGGCCGGTGCTCGACATCGGGCCCTACTACATCACCAACCTGATCCAGCTGATCGGGCCGGTGAAGCAGGTGGCGGCCTTCGCGACGACGCCTGCCAAGGAACGCACGATCTCGTCGAAACCGCGCGCGGGCGAAAAAATCCCGGTGAACACGCCGACGACGATCCACGGCCTGCTGGAGTTCGAGAACGGCGCCGTGATCACGCTCAACACCAGCTGGGACGTCTGGGCGCATGGTCACGCGCCGATGGAACTCTATGGCGAGACGGGCACGGTGTTCGTGCCGGATCCGAATTTCTTCGGTGGCGACGTGCGCATAACCAAGGCGGCAAAACCGGTGAAGAAACTGCCGAAATGGCAGCATCCGTTCGGCGTGCCCAACGAAATGCACGGCCAGGGCATGATGGCCAACTACCGCACCGCAGGCCTTGCCGACATGGCGCTGGCGATCGCCGAGGGCCGGCCGCATCGTTGCTCGATGGAGCTCGCGCTGCATGCCGTCGATGTCATGACCGGCCTGTTGCGGTCGGGCGAGACCGGCAAGTTCGTCGCCATGCAGACCAGCTGCGAGCGGCCGGCTGCACTCGGCGTCAAGGACGCAAAAGGACTGTTGGCGAAGCAGAAATGAGGTAGAAGGGTGTCGGCGCGCTCGCGCCGACACCCATACAATCCAGGATCTGTACCCATGCGCTGGCAGCCGGCTGAACACCGCTATGAGAAAATGCTCTACAACAGATGTGGGCGATCCGGCCTGAAACTGCCGGCGATCTCGCTCGGCCTGTGGCACAATTTCGGCAACGACACGCCGCACAACACCAAGCAGGCGATCGCGCGCAAGGCCTTCGATCTCGGCATCACCCATTTCGATCTCGCCAACAATTACGGCCCGCCGCCCGGCTCGGCCGAGATCGCCTTCGGCGAGATATTGCGCACCGACTTCGCCGGCTATCGGGACGAGCTGATCATCTCGACCAAGGCGGGCTATGAGATGTGGGCAGGGCCTTATGGCGAATGGGGCAGCCGCAAATATGTGCTGGCGAGCCTCGACCAGAGCCTGAAGCGGATGGGGCTCGACTATGTCGACATCTTCTATTCGCACCGCTTCGATCCGGATACGCCGCTTGAGGAAACGATGGGCGCTCTCGACCATGCGGTGCGTTCCGGCAAGGCGCTCTATGCCGGCATCTCGTCCTACAATTCGCAGCGCACGCGCGAGGCCGCCGACATATTGAAGCAGCTCGGTACGCCCTGCATCATCCATCAGCCGAGCTATTCGATGCTCAACCGCTGGGTCGAAGAGGACGGACTGCTCGATACGCTGGAAGGGCTCGGTGTCGGATCGATCGTGTTCTCGCCGCTGGCGCAAGGCATGCTGACCGACAAATATCTCGGCGGCATCCCCGAGGGTAGCCGCGCCAGCCAAGGCAAGTCGCTGCGGCCCGCCTTCATCAACGAAAAGACCATCGCTAACATCCAGGCGCTGAACGCGATCGCCGGCAAGCGTGGCCAGACGCTGGCGCAGATGGCGCTAGCCTGGGTGCTGCGCAAGGGCCGGGTCACCTCGGCGCTGATCGGCGCCAGCCGGCCCGAACAGGTCGAGGACTGCGTCGGCGCGCTCAAGGTGCTCGAGTTCAGCGATGCCGAGCTCGCCGAAATCGACACTTACGCACGCGAGTCCGACATCAATCTGTGGGCGGCGTCGGCCGAGCGCAAAGGCCCGCCGCGGAAGTAAGCGGAACAGCCGGCACCGGACATGAATCAAAACGGCGGGAAAGATCCCGCCGTTTTGCGTTTATCAAGCTTCGGGCCAGTTCAGGGCTTCTTGGCCGTGCCGAGACCGGCCTTGGGCGCCGCCGCGGCTGCCGGAGCCGGGGTCTTCATCTTGGCTTCGATCCAACCCGTATAGTTAGCCAGCCGCGTGTAGATGCCGTAGGCGTTCTTGTGGCCGCAAGCAGCGGTGCCGTCGGACGGACCTTCGCCCCAGGAGACGACGCCGACCTGGACCGGACCGTTGGCGCCGGTCATGAACAGCGGCCCGCCGCTGTCGCCGTTGCAAGCATCGCGTTCGCCGCTGTCGGTGCCGGCGCAGATCATGTTCTTGGTCAGCGGATCCGACATATCGGCGGCAATTGCATTGGCAGCGGCGTCGATGCCCTTTTCGGAATATCGCATCCGGTGCGAGAGATCGCCAAGCGCGGCCTTCAGGTCATGCGCATAGATCGACTTGATGCCGCTGTTGCAGGCTGCGCTCGGCTCGAGATCGAGATCGGCCACCATCAGCGCGGTCGGGAAGGTGCCGTCCTGCATCTTGCCCCAGCCGATGACCGTGGTCTTGCCGCTGTCTGGCGTCGGCTCATTGGTGATCTTGATGACCGGCGCATCGGCGGGCTCCGCCAGCCGGAGCAGGCCGAGATCATTGTCCAGCGTCTGTTCGCTGTAGCCCTCGCTGACGATAACCTCGATCACCTTGTAGCGCTTGCCTTCGGTAAGATCGGTGGCGCCGGTCAGCACGGTCACCGTATCGGGCGAAATCGGCCGGCCCTTGTCGTTGAGGCAGTGCGCCGCCGTCAGCACCCATTGCGGCGCGATCAGGCTGCCGCCGCAGAATTGCGCGTTTGGCTGCGAGGCCGGGCTGGGATCCAGCCGGGCGCTGGTCAGCAGCGCCACCTGGAACGGATAGGCCCCCTTATCGGCTTCCTTGCCGCCATAGACGCGGTCGGCGCCGTCGGGGTTCTCGGCCTTGGCCTTGTCCCGGGCTTCGGCAACGCGCTGCATCGGCGAGACCGCCGCTTCCGGCCTGACGGCGTCGTCGGCTGCATAGAGCGCGTTGACAGCGGGGAAAGCGGCCGCGATGCCCAGCAGCGATGCAGCGGCAAGCGGCCTGAACCGATGGATAATGTTCACCTTGAAACCCTCCTGAGATGAAAATTGCCGAGCCATGCCGCCATGACGCATAACCAACAGAAGCGGTAGCGGTACCTCGATCGCCTTCTGCCAGAACGAACGACATCCGCGCGGTTATAAAACCGAAATACCACTTTTGCTAATCGTGCCCCATCGGGCAGAGCCGACCCAAACCCTATAGCCCCCCACGGGCTACGTGGAAGCGATTTGTCATTGCCAATGTTGGATTATTTTAGGCAGTATATCGACGCGGGTGCGTTTGGCGGAGGGCTTTAACGAGGCCGCCCGGACCGATGATCCGATACGGGCGGGTAACCAAACTAATTTTTTAACTCCACCACGATCTCGACAATATTTCTGTATTTTGCTCCACTCCTTGCTGACTTTTGGGAGAGTCTCACCATGACGAAACTGACAAGCACTATCATTGCGTCCGCACTGCTATCCACGGCACTGTGGACGATGCCTGCCTTCGCCGCCGATCCCGGCTCAGCGAATGCCGGCAATGGCGAAAGCATGCGCGATCTCGGAACGGGCGACTACCAGCCCGGCCGGGCAAAGCCGATCGCTCCGCCGAAACTGACCGAAGATGAAGCCAGCCGGGCAGCGCCGCTGACCGACGAGGGCACGGCGGTCAAATCCTATGGCATCGTCGGACGTTCCGCCGATGGCAAGGACATCAAGATCGATGCCGGCGAGACGCTGAAGGACCTTGTCATCAAGGAACTGAATGCGCCCGCTAACGCACCAGCGGCCAACAAGACCGGGCTGACGGGCGGCGACGAAGCCGGCCGCCAGGTGTTCGGGGCCGACGACCGCGAGCAGATCAAGAACACCAAGACCTACCCGTTCACCGCGATCGGCTATATCGAAGGCAAAGCCAAGAGCGGTTACGGCAGCTGCTCGGGAACCCTGATCGGTCCGCGCACGGTGCTCACCGCCGCGCATTGCCTCTACAGCAATGAAGACAAGGCCTGGCTCGACGACGTCATCTTCGTGCCGTCGCTCAACGGCAACACCGCCGACGATGCACCGTTTGGCGCTTTCAGCTACGAGAGCGTCTATATCCTGCAGGGCTTCATCGACAATTATCAGGGTTACTACGGCTCGGTCATTCCGTGGGACCTCGGCATCATCACGCTGAAGCAGGATGTCGGCACCAATCTCGGCTGGCTGGGTTATGCCAACTATGAGAACCTCGGCGATTTCACCGCAAACATCGTTGGCTACCCCGGCGACAAGCCGATGGGAACGATGTGGAAGGCGACCTGCGAAGTGAAAGCCGAAAACGTCGGCGCGGAGTATTTCCAGTACGACTGCGACACCTATCCGGGGTCGAGCGGCAGCTCGGTCTACGCCTATGACAATGGCGCCAAGCAGCGCGTCGTCACCGGCGTGAACGTGGCCGAAAGCCCCAACGCCAACACTGCGGTGCGCCTGAACGCTGCCAACGTGGCGTGGATCAACAGCCTGTACAAATAAGGCCCGATCTTTCGCCGGCAAACAGCGGCGATAACCAGCACTACCAAACCGGCGGCGGGACGTTCCTGCCGCCGGTTTTTTGTATCGAAACACCTCTCTTGCACTGTGTTACAGCGGTGCTTACGCTAGGCGATCCAAGGGGTTGGGTAAGATGGCGCGGGCAAGAATGATCTTCGGAGTCAAAGCGATGGCGGCTGCATCCATGCTGGCCGCACTGACATGCTTTTCCGCTATGGCCGATCAAGGCGGTGCCACACCCGATGGCGCCTGGGCCGAGCGGGTGCAAATCCTCTATCAAAGCGAAACACGTTCGGTGCTGCGCAAGAATGTACGGGTCTGGGATTCCCACCCGGAATTGGGTCTTGATTTCACCTGGGAGCCGGCAGCCGGCGTGTCGCCGGACCGCACCGTCGCAGCCGACGGCACCGTCAACGGCAAGGGCAGGCTGGTCTGGCGCGTACGCGGCTCGGCGAGCTATGACCCCAAGACGATCTATTCCAGCTATTTCGGCGAGATCAGGAATGGCCGCCCCGAAGGACAAGGCCGGCTGGAGCTGCGTTCAGGCGAGATTCTCGACGGCCATTGGGTCGCCGGCCAGCTCGACGGCCATGCGATCCATGTCGATGCCGACGGCAATCGCTATGAAGGGCAATTCAGGGCCGGTGTGCCGAATGGCGAGGGCAGGCTGGAGACGAAGACAGGCGAGATATTCGTCGGCTCTTTTGCCGATGGGCTGAAGGACGGCAAGGGCCGCACCCGGCTGCCCGGCGGCACCGTCTACTGGTCGCAATGGGCGATGGGCAAGGAGATCGGCGGTGCGCGCCCCGACGTGCTGGCCGATGCCAGAGTGGGCGGGTTGCTCAAGGCGCAGACCGGCGGCGGTTCCGCCGACAAGGTCGAGATCGGCATTGCCGTCGACCAGCGCATGACGCAGCAGGCCGACATGCAGTACCAGCATCTGGTGCGCGACGAAGACATCGCGATCTATCCGGTGTCGGACCAGTACAACGATGCCTGGAACGGCACCGGAGAGATTCGTACCGGCAATGTCTATGAAGGCATGGACTGGGAGACGGCGCCGGCCTTCGCCGAAGTCGACCTCAAGACCACCGACCAGTCGAGGGTCAAGATCGACAGCCTGGAAATGAAGGTGGCCGCGAGCGAGGCCTACCGCAAGCCGATGCTGTCGATCAGCGAGCACTATGGCTGCGTCGGCTTCCGCCCCGACTTCTCGATCGTCAACAATGGCTGGGGCGACGTGAAAGACATGAAGATGTCGATCCAGTTCACCAGGACCGACGAGGAGGACAACGCGACCGGCGAGCCGAGCCGCATGTTCACGAAGGACATCGGCACTTTCGGCGATGGCGTCGACGTCTCGATCAAGGACGTGCTGACTGAAGCCGGCGTCGACACAACCACGCTCGAGACCGAGCGCTTCACCTGCCCGTCAAGGGACAGCCTGGATGTCTGCCGCGCCCAGGTGGCCAACAAGGTCAAGTTCGGCGACGTTGCCGATTACATCAGCGGCAGCGTCGAGAAAATGAGCGTGACCGGGATTGGCAAGCTCGATTATTCCTGGGCGGACGATCAGGGCGCTGTCTACCAGCAGAGCGAGCCGTTTCGCGTCATCGTCTCGCTGGTCAGCATCGAGGTCCCAGAATCGCTCGCCGAATGCGGCGATGGCGGCGGCGCGTCGCCCGAAGCGCTGCGCTACCAGAACATCGAATTTCCGATCGGCAAGACCGATTACAGCATCCCCATGCCGGTGCGCGGCAACAAGAATCTCAGCGCCTACACGGCACGGCTGAAAATGTGGTCGTCAATGTCGTCGATCCATCGCTTCAGCATCGCCGCCCATTTCGCCGATGGCAGCACACGCGAGAGCAAGCCGGCCACGTTCTTCTATTTCAGGCCGAAGCAGTCGCTGTTCGAAACCAGCACCAAGCCGGCGGTCTGCTATCTGCCGGAAGATCTGCAAGGCTGTTGAGGTCCTGTCACGTCCTTTCGGGAATCGCGTCATTTCGAGCCCATCTCGAAAAAATTGGGCAGCGGGATCAGCCGGGCAAAGATCGTGCCCTGGCTGAACACCCTGAGTTCCAGCATCGACCCGGACGATCGTTCGGCTTTCTGGTCGAACAGGAAATTGCCGAGCGAATAGATCTCCGCAACATCGCCGCCGCCGAGCGGCAGGATCGCCTCGCTCGATACATGTGGATGACCGCCGACGATTGCCGTGACACCGCGCAGCCGCATCTGGTCGGCAAGCATCTCCTCGCGCGGCGACGGCTCCGTCTTGTACTCGCGGCCCCAATGGACGAAGGCAATCACCGGCCGCTCGGCATTGTCGTGCAGCAGCCGGTCGAGCAAAGCAGGCGTCAGAAGGTCGGTGTTCCTGGAGCCGTTGGTATCGATGTCGGTCAGCCCGACCAGGTCGAGATCGGCAAGCGCCAGCGTCTCGCCCTGCCCGAAATGGGCGATGCCGGCCCCATCGAGTGCGGCCAGCGTCTCGGCATAGCCTGACGGGCCGAGGTCGTAGGCGTGATTGTTGGCGAGGCTGACAGCGGCGACATGCAATTTCTTGAGCATGTCGATGGCGAGGTCTGCGGGCATGGCCAGCGTCATGTCGTCGATCGCTTCAGGGACGTTGGGCAGGATCACGCCTTCGAGATTGACGATCAGCGGCCGCGAGCGGGTCAGGGCCAGCACGCTTTCGACGATCTTCTCGGCAACACCGTCGCGGACCAGGATCTTCTTCATGGCGCGGCCGAAATTCACGTCGCCCGCGAAATAGTAGAGCTTGTCGTCGGGACGGGCAGGATTGTTGAAGCCGGGGCCGAAGGCGCCGAACAGCGCCACGACATAGCTGGTGGTGCGCTCGACATAGTCGCTTGAATGCGCCTGCGAGTTCTCGTTGGCGACGACCAGCGGCGCAGCACCGAACAGTTCGCGCTGCAGCCTGGTCTGGATATAGAGCGCACCGACCGAATCGGCGTGATCCGGCTGGCGCAGCGCCGCGATGCCGTCGAGCGAACCGGCGGCGAGCATGTTCAGCGTCTGCTGGTCGAAACGCCTGGCTTCGTGCTGCGGCAGATAGTGGGAGAAATCGGTGGATTCGACGATCAGCGTGTCCTTGTCGACGATCGCTTTCAGCGCCTGCGCCAGCCGGTCCCAGTCGGCTCGCTTGGCTTTGACCGACATCGCGACCGGCACGATTTCAGCTTCGGGGAAATAGTGATGCAGGAAAGGCAGCATCGCCTGCACGCCATGCTCCCTGGCGAACAGGCAGGAGTCTTCGACCATGTCGCTGTTCGCTTCCAGAAGGTGCACGGCTTCCGTGTCGGCCTGGACTGGACCGAGCACTGTTTCAAAACCGCGCGGCGTCGTGGCGAACAGTTTCTGCGTCTCGTGGAAATGGTCCGGCGACAGGATGACGATGCGCTTGTAGCGGAAGCCGGACGCGGCGTGGAAACCGAGTGCGACGAGATCTGCGACGAGCAGGTGGTGGGGGACTGTGATGCCGGTGAGGCGTTGGTTGGACGGCTCGATTCTGGCGACGGCGGCGATGGCGTCGGTGAAGAGTGTGGGGTCGGAGTAGAAGGACGGGAAGTTTGTGTCGCCGGGCGGGCAGGTGATGGGGGCGGCAGACGCTTGAAGCACTGAGAGGATAAGCAAGGCGGTGGCAAAGACCAGAATGCTGGTCCGTGCCCAGGCACCCCCCGCTGTCCTGCCGGACATCTCTCCCGCAAGGGGGGAGATTGGATGTCGCCTCGACTTTCGCCAATCATCAACCTTGAAAATAGATCTCCAGCAATGAAGAGACTGATCTCCCCCCTTGCGGGGGAGATGGCCGGCAGGCCAGAGGTGGGTGCCTGGGTGCCGACCTCTCACGGCTCAGCCAGCACAATGTTCTCCACGCCGCCGACATAGTAGAACGGCTTCTGCTTGGACGCGGTCAGCCGCAGCACTTCGCGCGAGATATAGTCGGCGAGGCCGAACAGCGTCACGCCGCCGTCGGAGGTCTTGGCCCGGCCGCGCAGGCCTTCGAGGATCGAATAGGTGAAGACGCCATGGCCGAGCTCGGGCAGTTCGGCGGCGGTGTTGTTGGCAGCGGTGGCCGAGAAGACGACGATGCGTGCGTCCTGCGCGTCTTTTTCCAGGCGCGGGTTGAAGGCGTTGGCGGCGTGGCAGGTGTCGAGCAGCATGAAGCGCATGCCCTTGGCCCGCTCAACCGATTTCTGGATGTCGCCCCAGTCGACCAGCGAGGAGCGCTTCCAGCGGTCGGGATCCTGTTTGCGGCCGTCCGTGGGGATGAAATAATAGTCGTCGTCGATGTTGATGCCGTGACCGGCGACGAAAATGATGGTGGTGTCGTTCTCGCCGGGTCTGTCGAGGAAATCGGCGAGCTGGTCGTCGATCGTGTCGGAATCCGGCTCCAGGATGCTGTCGGCGCTGGCGACCTTGAACACGTCCTTGCCGGCATCGGGCGCCTCATCCAGCGCTTCGCGGTTGACCAGAACCAGCGTCTCCATCGCCGAGAACAAGGGCGCGGATTTCTGCGAGATCACCTTGAGGAATTCGGTAGCGTCGTCGACGGGATAGCGCAGATCGCAGGCGTGGCCGGCGCATGCATCGGTGAGGAAGGGATATTTGTCGACGCCGATCACGGCGACGTAGAGCTTGCCCTTGTTGGCGGGCCTTTCGGTTTTCCTGCCAAGTGCTGTGACACTGCGCTCGGTCAGATAGCCGAACTCGTTGGTGCCGGTGATGCGAATGGTATTTTCGCCATTCTCGACCGGCACTTCGACGATGATGCTCTTGCCGCCATCGGCCGAGCGTGCGGTGACATCGCCGACATTGCGGCTGTTCGACAGGATCGAAAATCCGGCGACATCGGCGCCGGCTTCCTGCACGCCCGAAATCTCGACGGCGACATAGCCCTCGCGGACGTTGCTCTGGTCGGCGGCAAGCTTGATGCCGAATTCCGGCGATTTGCGCTCGAGCAGCTTTTCCAGCTCGCGGTCGACGCCGGGGCGCATTTCCTGAACCGCCTGTTCGGCGCTGCGCAGGATGATGGCCCGGCGCACCATTTCCGGGCTCCAGAGATATTTTTTCAGCTGGCCGGCGCTGATGAAACGCCCTTCGTGGTCGCGACCCTGATTGACGTGCCAGCCTATCAACTTGTCGCCGTCGGCGGAGGAATAATAGTAGCCCTGCGGCATCCAGGCGATCCATTCGGAGCCGGCGAAGAACATCGACACTATCAGTTTGTGTGTCTTCAAATTCCACAGCCGCACGGTCTGGTCGGCGCTGCCGGTGACCAACAGCCCTTCCTTCTCGGCGGCAACCATGGCGTTGATCTCGCCGGTGTGGCCGGTGAATTCACCCGATAGCTCGGCGGTCGCGGTTTTGTATTCCAACAGCGTGCCGTCGCTGCCGCCGGTGATCAGGCCAAGCCCATTGCCGATCAGCGTGTAAGCCGAATGGACGAAGCCATTGGTGGCGGCATTCTCGATGCTGTGCATCACCTTTCCGCCGCTCGCGATTTCGAGCACGGCATTCTCCAGGCCGTCCTTGCCGCCGGGGGCAGCACGGAGCGACCACTCACCCTCTGCGAGTGCCGCGCGGGCATAGGCGCCCTGTTCCGCCAACGCCACCGGGTCCTCGAAGAACCGCTTGGCCGTCGGTAGTGCCAGCACCTTGTCCAGCGTGCCCTGCAGCTCGGGACAGGACACGCGTTCAGGGCAGGGGTTGGTGTTGCCCCAAGCGATGGAGCTGCTCGCCGCATCGATCCCGATCGCCGTCACCGGTTCGCCGACCCCTTGCAGCAGCGCCTTGCGCTCGCCGGTCATGGGGTTCCAGACCTGGATGGCGTTGCGGGTGCCGCCGGCTGTCGCCACCAGCGAGCCGTCGGCATTGCCGGCGCCAGCAAAGACCGTGCCGTCATGGCCGTTATAGTCGAGCAGTTGCTCGCCGCTGTCGGTATTCCAGACCACCGAGCGATGCTTGTCGGCGCAGTGGTAGCTGCAGGCCGCGACAAGCCGCGAACCCGTGGCGAAGCTCAGAGCGCCGATCTGGAAATCCTGCTTCGGCATGGCGCGGACGAATTTGCCGGTGCTGGCCTGCCAGAGCTGGACGTCGCCGTCCTTGCTGCCGGTGGCGAACAGGCTGCCATCCAATGACACGGCGAGTGCGGCGACGCCGACATCGCGCAGCGGTTCGGCCTCGGCGGGCAAAGCGATTTCCTCTGACTTGGCGACGTCCCAGAGCCTTATGCCATTGTCGGTGGTCGTCGCTGCCAGCCGGGTTCCCGCAGCGGCGAAGGCGAGCTTTTCCACACGCCAGGAATCGGCATCGAATTTTTCCGCCAGCGTCCAGCCCGACGCGGATTTGTCGTCCGCCCGCCAGAGGTAGACGAAACCATCGCCACCGCCGGCGGCGAGCGTGTTTCCGTCGGGTGAAAAGGCGACATCATAGATGGCATAGTCGGCGGCCTTGAGCACGGTTTTGATCTTGCCGGTGGCGAAATCGAACAGCCTGATATCGCCATAAGGGGGCTTGTCGCCGATGCCGGCGCCGAAATAACCGCCGGCGGCGATCGTCTTGCCATCCGGCGACACGGCAATCGCAAAGACCTTGCCGTCATTGCCATTGCCAAGATAGCCGCGAATGGTGCGGAGCGTCACCCCGCTCTGCCAGTCCCAGATGCGGATGGTCTTGTCGTCAGATGCGGAGACCAGTCCCTCGCCGTCCGGCGTGAAGGCAAGATCGGTGACCCTGGCGCTGTGGCCGCCGGTGTTGAGATCGAGACGGAAATCGAGGTCCTCGGCACCGGCGGTTGACGTTAACGCCAGAAGACCGACCAGGATTAGCCACCGGATAGCACGCAAGGGATGGGAGCTGCCCGGCACCTTGTTGCGCCGCTATTTGGAGTCGGCGGGCGGCGGCGACCCGTGACGCACATAATTCTCGATCGCCTGGGCATAATTGGCGGAACCGGCCTTGCGTTCTTTTTCGATGTAGCCGGCAAAATAGCTCCAGAACGACACCGCATAGTCGCGGAAATAGGCATCGGCGACATCGCGCGAACAGAGCTTGCCCTCAACGCAGATGGAGAGACGATTGAGGAAATAGACGATGCGATCAAAATTATCGTTGAAATCGGAGATCGGCATGGTGCCGCCGCCGGCAGTCATCGCCTCAATGCCAATGCGTTGCCGGAAGACCTGTTCCTCGGTCGGCGACGGCGTGGCGCTGAGCAGATTGTCGTATTTGGCGTTGAGCGACGAGAGGCGCTCCTTGAGCGCGCGCTGCGCCTGCTGAAAATCCTTGCTTTCCCAAAGCTCGACCAGCGACATCGTCTGCTCGACGCGCTTCTGTTCCTGGTTTGCGAGAAACTGGAAGACCGAGAAGGCCAGGGTGAAGATGATCGCCAGGCGCACGGCGAGACCCGACCAGGCGTAGATCAGCATGCGCCAGTCGCGGTCGGTGAAGGGGTTGGCTTCCTTCTTGATCTCGTGACTGCTCGGCCACGGAAAGCCTTCGGTGGTTTCGGGCAAGGTCGCCGGCTTCTTGGCCGGCGGAGGCGCCGATGTGGCCGGCGATTTCTGCGTTGCAGTGCCCCCCGGCTTTTTCATCCGCAGCTGTCCAGTTGGATAATTGCGGTGGGATCGAGCACGATGCCGGGTGTCTCTAGCTTCTTTTTCAGGCAATCGAGCTGCGTGCGCGAAATCATGAACTGCACGTCCGGTTCGGCAGCCGCCTTGCTGGGTGACGGCAAGGGCTCGACCACGCCGCGCGAGGCGCAGCTGGAGAGATCGACGACAACGGCCGTGTTGCCGGTCTTGGCGATCTGGTCGTACTGGTCGAGAAAGCAGGTGGCGAGCTCGGAATTGGTGACGATCTGCTTGGCGCACAGGCCGCAATTCTCGTCCGCCGAGGCGCTGGCAACCAGCAACAGGCTGCCGGCAAGGCCGACCGTCGCTGCACGCCAGGAGAGCACGGGGATAGTCACTGATGTCCTCATCTGTTGCATCCAGCCGCAGCGCATAGAAGTGTCGCGAGCCGGGAATGTTCATATATCACGCCGGCAAGAGCCGGCGAAGCGATGTCCGGTCAGGCGCGGGGCACCGTCTCCATCGGGAAGATCATCACCGCGCCTTTGGGACCGCTCTTGTCGGCAAGCCGCATCACCGAGCGCGTCGCCGGCGCCATGCCGATGTCGGCCAGCATGTCGGAAAAACCAGGCGTTCCCGATGCGGCACGCGTCACGGCGCGCACGCCTTCCTGGGCAAGAAAGCTCAGATCCTCTTTCTCGCTCTGCGGCGGCGCCTCGGTCAGCACGGCAATCATGCGCTCCATGCCGAAGCTGGTGTCGGTGAAGGCGAGCAGCCCTTCCTTCAGGCCCTGATCGGCCTGCTGGTTGATCGGCGCCAGCCGCTCTGCGACGATATGGGTGATCGAATAGTCGCTGCCGATGTAGAGCACGTTGATGTCGACGAACTCGTCGGACCCGTTCTTGGCCGCAATGTGTACCTGATCGCCCGGCGAAACGCGCGGCACCGTCGAGGATTCGATCGGCTCCAGCACATCGCTGTCCTGGCGCTTGATCAGGAACTGGACGCTGACCTCGTCCGGCCGGTAGTCGGACGCCGCGGCGAGCCGCGACAGGCCGGTGGCGCGGAAGATCGTGGTCAGGTTCTTGGCGGTGTTTTCCGCAAGCTTGTCGCGGCCATCCTGATGGATGACGATGCGTGGCGGCTTGCTGCCGTCCTTCAGGCTGATGTCGCCGGACGCCGGCAGGAACCACAGCGCCGGTTCGTCGCTGGCGTTGGCGGCAGCGCCGTCCATGGATTTTTCGCGCAGCACCGCAAGCCGCAGATCGGCGCTCTTGCCGGGCTCGACCAGCGCGATGTGGAAGCCGGACTTCGGCTTCGCCACCAATTCGTCCAGAACCGAATTGACCAGCTCGGTTTCCTTTTCGAGCCCTGCGGTCGGCGCCGGCTTTGCCACCAGCAGCTTGTAGTCGACCGCGAGTTCGGCAACGCGCGCATAGGCGCCGGCGGGCACCGCCGTCGGCGCAAGCGCCGGCTTGCCGTCGAATTCGACCGGTGCGAGCTGGCTGTCGAGGTTTTTTGCCGATTTCACTTCGAGATAGCCGACGGAGTCGGAGAGCTTCGACAGCGCCGAAGGCAAAATGGCGAGCTTGCTGCCGGGGGTCAGACCCTGCAGCAGCCCGGCGCCGATCGCGACATCGCCGTCCTTGACGGCAATCGGCCATTGCATGACGGCGTCGGTCTTGTCGGTGCCGAACACGCGGGCGTCCAGTTCGCCCTCGAACAGGGGCGTCGGCCTTGTGCGGCCGTCGGCCGAATATTGCTGCAGCACGGCCTGGCCGAGCTGGCGATAGGTGACGTTGGGGTTCTCGGCCAATTTCGACAGGATGGTGAAGGTGAACAGGCCGAAGCGCGGCGCGTCGGGCGTGCCCTTGGGCAGCGGCATTTCCGGCGTCGTCTCGACCGTCTGCGCGGCATAGAAGGCGACCAGCTTGCCCCTGGCGATCGGCTCTGCGCCGGTCGGCGTCAGGTTGAAGGCCGGCTTGCGGCCGCCATTCTCGTCGAAACCGCGCGATGCGCTTGCCGAGATGTCGTCATAGGCCTTCACCGCGGCTGCTCTCGCCGCGTCGTCGCCGCCGACGAGGTCGGCGAACTCGACCTTGCGCTCCAGTTCGTCATCGACTTCCGCGGCGCGCGTCGCGGTGCCGGAATGGCAGCAGTCGAACACCACCCAGACAAAGGCGCCCTTGTCGCGGATGGCGTCGAGTGCGGCGCCGACCTCGTTGTCGACCAGCGCGTTCGGCACGCCCTCTTCGCGGTTGATCCATTTGTCGATATCGGACGGCAGGAAAATCTCGTCGAGGCCGTCGGTCTCGTCACCGGCCTTGGCTTGCGGCTGCTGGGCGCCGTGGCCCGACAGATGCAGATAGACGAAATCGTCGCGTTGCACCTTGCCGGCGAGGTCGGCAAGGGCGGCCTTGATCGCCGCATGCGTCGGCGGGCCGTTGGCGCCTTCGACGTCCTTGGCGAGCAGGATCACATTCTCGGCCGAGAACTTCACCGGATCGGGCGTGTTCTTCAGGAGATAGTCGCGCACCAGGCCGGCATCGTTCTTCGGCCCGATCAGCCAGTTCTTCTGCGGCAGGTTCGGATAGTCGGTGCAGGCAACCAGCAGCGCGTGATAGGTGCGCGAGGCGGCGAGAGCGCGGAACGAAACCGTACCGGCAGCCACAAGCGCCGACGTGCCGACGAGCAGCGTCCGTCGTGTCAGTTTGATCATAATTGCTTCCCCAAGCCCGATCGAATTTGCAAGTGCGGCACCTTTCGTCGCGAATTTTGTCAGGATTTTGAATGTGGTCGGTGCCGTCAATCGGCGGTGGTGGTCATGGTGTCGATGGCGATAACGGAAACAGTGGCAAAAAGCCTGCTTCGTCGCTATCTCAAGGGAATTGAGACCGTCGCATGGCAGAAATGATTTGCGAGCGGCGCTGGATCAAACAGATAGAACATCATGTCGTCCGAGAACCGCTTCACACTTTTCGGCATCATGCTCTAAACGATCGGAAAACGGGATCATGGCGGCAAGGGATGTGCTGACGAAGAATCAGCTGAGCGTGCTCGAGAAGCTCGAGGCCGCCAGCGGACCGCTCAGCGCCTATACGCTTCTCGACCAGCTGCGCGAGCGCGGGTTCCGCGCGCCGCTGCAGGTCTATAGGGCGCTCGACAGCCTGGTGAAGTCAGGCTTCGTGCACCGGCTGGAAAGCCTCAACTCCTTCGTCGCCTGCGCCGAACCGCACGACCATACGCATTCGATGACAGCCTTCGCTATCTGCGACACATGCGGGCAGGTGATGGAGATGTCCGACCATGACGTCGACCATCGGCTGGACGAATGGGTGCGCTCGACCGGGTTTGCTGCGAAGAAGGCGGTGATCGAGTTTCGAGGGACGTGTGCCAAGTGCCTGGCTGAGGCGGCTTAGCTTGCTTCCTACTTGAGCCGAGGCGGTGCGCTATTCTCGAATTCGTTCAAGAATCTCTCATAGACGACGTACCGCGTAGGCCCAGATGTTAGCTGCTCCATAAGCAGGGGTTTCACCTCGTCGAGCCAAGATAATTTGCCAAGGCCAGACCCGATTTTTGGCAAGGCGATGGATTCTACCCGGTTTTTGTCGGCCCATTTCACAAGCCCGCGAACTGCTTTCCGTAAATAGGGAAGCGTAGCGCGATACATATCTGGCTGGGTTGCCAGATAAATGAAGCCCGGCTGATTGCCGTCTGGCTCCAATGTCCAGATATGACCCCCAATAAACCTGCCGGTCCGAGCATATTTCTTGAACGCAGCCTGCACATTCGGCCACTTTTTCGAAATCTTCAGCGCAAGTCCGGTGCCAAGGCCCTCTTGATTGCCCTCTGCCACGCCTTGAGCGATATAGCTTTCCTGGGCGGCCAGCAGGTCTCCGGTGACAAAGACAATCATCGCACCTTCAATGCGCCTCGTCCCAGTTGTTCGCTGCGCGGGCATCGACATGCAGCGGCACCGACATCGAGATGGCCGGCATCGGCGCGTTCTCCATCACCCTGCGCACCACGGGGATCGTCGCCTCGACTTCCGCTTCAACCGTCTCGAAGATCAATTCGTCATGCACCTGCAAGAGCATGCGGGCGGACAGGCCGGCCTTTTCCAGCGCCTCGTCCATATGCACCATGGCGCGGCGGATAATGTCGGCAGCGGTGCCTTGCAGCCTGGCGTTGATCGAGGCGCGCTCGTTGAAGGCACGGATCGACGGGTTTGACGACCGGATCTCAGGATAGTGGATGCGGCGGCCGAAGATGGTTTCGACGAAGCCATGCTCGCGGGCATAGGCTTTTGTTGCCTCGATATAGTCGCGGATGCCGGGGAAACGCTCGAAGTATTTCTTGATGTAGGCGCCGGCCTCCTCGCGCGGGATCGACAGCTGGTTGGCCAGCCCAAAGGCCGAGATGCCGTAGATGATGCCGAAATTGATTGCCTTGGCGCGGCGGCGCACTTCGGAAGGCATGCCTTCGACCGGCACGTTGAACATTTCCGAGGCGGTGATGGCGTGGATGTCGGCGCCATCGGCGAAGGCCTGCTTCAACTGCGGGATCTCGGCGACGTGGGCAAGCACGCGCAGTTCGATCTGGCTGTAGTCGGCCGAGACCAGTTTCTGGCCCTTGTCGGCGATGAAGGCCGTCCTGATCTTGCGTCCCTCCGCGGTGCGCACCGGGATGTTCTGCAGATTGGGATCGGAGGAGGACAGCCGGCCCGTCGTCGTTGCGGCCAGCGCATACGATGTGTGCACGCGCCTGGTGTCGGGATGGATGAAGCCGGGCAGCGCGTCGGTGTAGGTCGATTTCAGCTTGGTCAGCTGACGCCAGTCGACGATCTTGCGCGGCAGTTCGTGGCCTTCGGCGGCGAGGTCTTCCAGAAGCTGCGCGGAAGTCGACCATTGCCCGGTCTTGGTCTTGGAGCCGCCGGGCAGGCCCATGCGGCCGAACAGGATGTCGCCGAGTTGCTTTGGCGACCCGATGTTGATGCGCTCGCCGACAAGGCCGTAGATTTCCTCTTCCAGCCGTGCGGCACCTTGTGCCAGCTCGCCGGAGAGCCGCGACAGGATCTGGCGGTCGACCGAGATGCCACGCTGTTCCATCCGGGCCAACACCGGCACCAGCGGCCGCTCCAGCCGCTCATAGACCGAGACGAGGCCCTTGGCGGCAAGCCGCGGCTTCAGCACCTGCCACAGCCGCAGCGTCACGTCGGCATGGCCGGCGGCGTAGGTGGTCGCCCGGTCGATGTCGACCTGGTCGAAGCCGACCGAGCTTCTGCCGGAGCCCGCGAGATCCTTGAGCGGCGTCGTGGCATGGCCGAGCCATTTGTCGGCAAGCGAGGACAAAGTGTGGTGGCCGGTGCCGGCGTCGAGCACATAGGAAATCAACATCGTGTCGTCGAAGGGTGCGATATCGATGCCGTGGCGGCTCATGACGACGATGTCGTATTTGGCGTCCTGGGCGATCTTGAGCACCGATTTGTCTTCCAGCAGCGGCTTCAGCAGCGCCAGCGCCTCGCGGACCGGAATCTGGTTCTCCAGCGTGCCGCCGCCGAGCAGGTCGCCGGCGCCGCTCTTGTGGGCGAGCGGCACATAGGCGGCGCGGCCGGGGCCGATCGCCAGGGAGAAACCGATGAGGTCGGCCAGCATCGGATCGGAAGACGTGGTTTCGGTGTCGAAGGCGACGATCCCGGTCTCCTTGGCTTGGGCCAGCCAGGTCTTGAGCGTCGCCGTGTCGCGGATGGCGACATAGGCGGCGGGATCGATTTTGGCCGCAGCGGCCGTTTCCAGGCGAAGTGCGGCAAGCAGCGAAGGGGCGTCGCCGGCCCTGGCGGTTTCGGTTTTGGCTTCATCCTGTGTTGCCGCAGGCGCCGCTATGCCGGAACCGACATCGGGGCCGTGCGCGGTGTCGGCGCGCTCGACGGTGACGGCGACAGCCTGCACATCGCCGGCTTCGGTGCTGGTCGCTTCAGCAACGCGCCGGGTCAGCGAGGTGAATTCCATGGTTTTGAGAAAGCCGATCAGCTTCGGCCCATCCGGCGCATGCAGCACGAAATCGTCGAGCCCGTCGGTCACCGGCACGTCGTTCTTCAGCGTCACCAGCTGGCGCGATATGCGCGCCTTGTCGGCATTGGCGATGATGGATTCGCGCCTCTTGTCCTGCTTGATCTCGCTGGCCCGGGCGAGCAGCCCGTCAAGGTCGCCGAACTGTTCCAGAAGCTGCGCCGCCGTTTTCGGCCCGATGCCGGGTACGCCCGGCACATTGTCGACGGAGTCGCCGGTCAGCGCCTGCAGGTCTATCATCTTTTCCGGCGGCACGCCCCATTTCTCGATGACTTCGGGGATGCCGATCTGGCGGTCCTTCATCGGGTCGTACATGCCGACCGTGGGTCCGACCAGCTGCATCAGATCCTTGTCGGAAGAGATGATAGTGGTGTCGCCGCCGGCCTCGCACGCCAGCCTGGCATAAGTGGCGATGAGGTCGTCGGCCTCGTAGCCTTCGATCTCGATGCAAGGCAGGTTGAAGGCCACGGTTGCCTGGCGGATCAGACCGAATTGCGGGATCAGGTCTTCGGGCGGTGCGTTGCGGTTGGCCTTGTATTCCGGGTAAAGATCATTGCGGAAGGTTTTCGACGAATAATCGAAAATGACCGCTAAATGCGTCGGCACGATGCCTACATCGGTGTTGCGGGCGTCCTGCATCAGCTTCCACAACATGTTGCAGAAGCCGGAGACCGCGCCGACCGGCAGCCCATCGGATTTGCGGGTCAGCGGCGGCAGCGCATGATAGGCGCGAAAGATGTAGCCGGAGCCGTCGATAAGGAAGAGATGGTCGCCTTTTTTCATGCCGGCAGGGATAGCGCGGCAGGACGGCGCGGTCCATGGCAAAGGCGGGCTTCCAACAGGTGTTGCGGCGACATGCTGACAGAGCCTGCCTGCCGATAGGTCCTGCTGCTGTTTGCCTCGGCGCTCACGGCTATGTTACAAAAGTGTAATTTTTGTGCCCTTGAAACGCCACGATCCGAGACACAAATAAAGGTCATCGGCAGTTTTCGCCGAGTCCGGAGCAAGGCCCGTCCCCCGCCTATCCCGGACAATTGCGGCAGCCTATCCCCCCTCTCCGGGCTGCCGCATCGTTTCGAGTAAAAGACCGCCGTGGTTCCCCTCCACCACGGCGGTTCTTTTTTGCCTTCTGACAAGTGTTTACGGTCCGTGGTCCAACGATCGCGGGCTTTTCGTTTTGATGCGCTGCCTTTACGGTTCGGCCACCGAAAAGAAAGGCCCGCAAGACATGTCCACAATCACCCCCGTCCTCGACCGTCTCGACAAAAATCTCGACCAGAGCCTGGAGCGCCTGTTCGGCCTGCTCCGCATCAAGTCGATCTCGACCGATTCCGACTATGCTGCCGACTGCCGCAAGGCCGCCGAATGGCTGGTGGCGGACCTCAAGCTGATCGGCTTCGACGCTTCGATGCGCGACACGCCGGGACACCCGATGGTGGTTGCGCAGCATGAAGGCCCCGCCGGTTCGCCGCATGTGCTGTTTTACGGCCATTACGACGTGCAGCCGGTCGATCCGATCGAGCTTTGGGAGAACGACCCGTTTGCGCCGGCGGTCAATGAGATCGAGCCCGGTCACAAGGTAATCACCGGCCGTGGCTCGGCCGACGACAAGGGGCAGCTGATGACCTTCGTCGAGGCCTGCCGCGCCTGGAAGCAGGTGCATGGCAATCTGCCCTGCCACATCACCATCCTGTTCGAGGGCGAGGAGGAGTCCGGTTCGCCGTCGCTCAAGCCGTTCCTCGAGGCCAATGCCGAGGAACTCAAGGCCGATTTCGCTCTGGTCTGCGACACCGGCATGTGGGACCGCGAAACGCCGTCGATCTGCGTTTCGCTGCGCGGAATGGTCGGCGAGGAGGTCACGGTCAAGGCTGCCGATCGCGACCTGCATTCGGGCCTCTATGGCGGCGCCGCCGCCAACCCGATCCGCATCCTGGCGAAAATCCTCGCCGACATCCATGACGAGAACGGCCACATCACCATTCCCGGCTTCTATGACGGGGTCGAGGAAACGCCGTCGCAGATCCTGAAATCATGGGAAACTCTGGGCGAGACCGCCGAAACCTTCCTCGGACCGATCGGCCTCTCGATCCCGTCGGGCGAAAAAGGCCGCTCGGTGATGGAACTGACCTGGGCGCGGCCGACGGCCGAGTTCAACGGCATCATCGGCGGCTATACCGGCAAGGGGTTCAAGACGGTGATCGCGGCGGAAGCGTCGTCCAAAATCTCCTTCCGCCTCGTCCACAAGCAGGACCCCGAGAAGATCCGCGCCGCTTTCCGGAAATTCGTCAAGGCGCGCATTCCCGGGGACTGTTCGGTCGAATTCCACCCGCATGGCGGCGGGCCGGCAATTCAGCTTTCCTACGACTCGCCATTCCTGGCCAAGGCCAAGACTGCGCTGTCGGATGAATGGCCGAAGCCAGCGGTGACGACGGGCAGCGGCGGCTCGATACCGGTGGTCGGCGACTTCCAGACCTATCTCGGCATGGAATCGCTGCTGGTCGGGTTCGGCCTCGACGACGACCGCATCCACTCGCCCAACGAGAAATACGAGCTGACCTCCTTCCACAAGGGCCAGCGCTCCTGGGCGCGCATTCTCGATGCGCTGACGCGCTGAGGAGGCTGGGAAGTTTTCTTGTTGATTTTTCAGCGGATCGCGGCGAGGACGGGTTACGCTGCGATCCGGAGAAAACCATGGCCGACATCCGCTTCCACAAGAACGATCTGCCCGACCTCGCCCACTACAATGTCGACGCGGTGGCCATCGACACCGAGACGCTGGGCTTGAACCCGCACCGCGACCGGCTGTGCGTGGTGCAGATTTCGCCCGGCGATGGCTCGGCCGACGTGATCCAGATCGCGCCCGGCCAGAAGAAAGCGCCGAACCTCGTCAGCCTGCTCCGCAACCGCGGCATATCGAAACTGTTCCACTACGGCCGTTTCGACCTCGCCGTGCTCTACAACGCCTTCGGCGTCATGCCGGAGCCGGTGTTCTGCACCAAGATCGCCTCGCGGCTGACCCGCACCTATACCGACCGGCACGGCTTGAAGGACATCTGCTTCGAACTGCTTGGCGTCGGCCTGTCGAAGGCGCAGCAATCGTCGGACTGGGCGGCCGAGACCCTGTCGCCCGAACAGCTCGAATATGCCGCTTCCGACGTTCTCTATCTGCACCGTCTGCGCGAGGTGCTGGCTGGACGCCTGGCGCGGGACGGGCGCACCAAGGAAGCCGACGCCTGCTTCCGCTTCCTGCCGACGCGTGCCAAGCTCGATTTGATGGGTTGGGACGAAGAGGATATTTTTGCCCACAGCTGATGGCCTTCGGATAACGCTTCCGGCAGCCTTGCAACCAGACACGCGTCGTGGCGTTCTGTCGACTCAATGAGGGGGATGACGTGGCAGACCGCAAACCGATAGCGACCGCCCCGACGGATGGATCCAAGGTCACTGTTCTGTGGAAGGACGGCGCCGGCGTCGTCAGCGAATCCGTCGGGCAATATCGCGACGGCGCCTGGTGGGTCTACACCGACAGCGATACCCAGAAAAAGGTCGACCCGACCAGCTGGCGGCCAGTCTCCAGCGACGATGACGACGATCAATGAGCGCCGCTGGCGGGTGCAACTGCTTTCGCATAGCCTGAAGTCGTTGATATCGAGGCCGATTCGGGGCCTTCCGCTCCGTAGCCTCTCTTCCTGGAGGAACGCGTCATGGGCATCGAAAGCCTTCTCATCTTCATCATAATCGGCGCCATTGCCGGCTGGCTCGCCGGCCTCATCGTCTCGGGCTTCGGCTTCGGCCTCATCGGCAACATCATCGTCGGCATTATCGGCGCCCTGATCGCCGGCTGGCTATTTCCAAGGCTCGGCTTCGCTATCGGCGGCGGCATTCTGGCTGCCATCATCAACGCCACGATCGGCGCCGTCATCCTGCTGGTGCTGGTCAAGGTTCTGAAGCGAGCTTGACGCTCTAAGTTTTCATTCAACGCAATTCCTCAGGAGAAAGCCTGTGCTTTCCTGGAATTGCTGCCAAAGGAGCGCGCCGTGAAACAGAACACTCTCTATCTCCTTGTCGGCGCGCTCGTTGTCGTGGTCATCGCGCTCGGTGCATATGTCTATCACGAACAGACCAAGCCCAAGGGCGTCGAACTGAAGATCGACGACAAGGGCATTTCGATCCAGCAGAATTGAAATATTCGGGGTAGCCAGGGCCTCTGCCTTTTGCGGCAGACAGGCCGCGAGGATGCGGCTTTCGGACCCAGTTGGCGGCAGCGGATTTTAGAAATTCTTAAGGAATTTCAGAAGGGTGCATAAACCCTGCTTTAACGCGCCCTTAAACCGCCGCATCTACCCTCCAACCCGAGCGCCATTGACACCGGGAAGACAGCGCAACGCATGGCGAACCGCAGAGACAGTCGCATCGAACCCAGCTTCGAGGGATCGCCAAAGGCGAAATCCGCGGCCGGTTTCTCGGTGAACGAGGAGGATCGCGTCGTGCCGGGCAATCGCAAATCCTCCACGGCGCGCAAAACCTCCAGAGCAAAATCATCCTCGCGCGGCCGGCGCGGCAAAGCCCGGCGCGGGCTGTTCGGCGTCATGGCCCGGATGTTCTACTGGTGCTTCGTGCTCTGCATCTGGGGCGGCATCGCGGTGGCCGGCATCGTCGTCTATTACGGCGCCAAGATGCCGGCGGCGACCACCTGGTCGATCCCCGACCGTGCCCCCAACATCAAGATCGTCTCGGTCGACGGGCAACTGCTTGCCAACCGCGGCATGAGCGGCGGCGAGGCGGTCGGCCTGCACGAAATGTCGCCTTACATTCCCGAAGCCGTCATCGCCATCGAGGACCGCCGCTTCTATTCGCATTTCGGCATCGACCCGATCGGCCTGTCGCGCGCCATGGTGACCAACGTTCTGGGCCGCCGTTTCTCGCAGGGCGGCTCGACGCTGACCCAGCAGCTGGCCAAGAACCTGTTCCTGAAGCCCGACCGCACGCTGGAGCGCAAGGTGCAGGAGGTACTGCTGGCGCTGTGGCTGGAGCACAAGCATACCAAGGACCAGATCCTCGAAATGTACCTCAACCGGGTCTATTTCGGCTCGGGCGCCTATGGCGTCGAGGCGGCCTCGCGCCGCTATTTCGGCAAGAGCGCGCGCGATGTCACACTTTCGGAGGCGGCCCTTCTCGCCGGCCTCTTGAAGGCGCCGTCGCGGCTGTCGCCGGCGCGGGATCCGAAGGCGGCGGAGGAGCGCTCGCAGCTGGTGCTGGCCGCCATGCGCGACGAAGGCAAGATCAGCGCCAAGGAACTGGCCTCGGCGATGAGCGCGCCGGCAACGCGCGCGCCGTCCTATTGGACCGGTTCGGAAAACTACGTCGCCGACACCATCATGGAAGAGCTGCCCGACCTGATCGGCGACGTGCGCAGCGACATCGTCGTCGACACCACCGTCGACCTCAACCTGCAGAAGCTCGCTGAACAGTCGATCCGCCGGCTGATCGATGAGAGCGGCAAGAAGCTCAATGTCAGCCAGGGCGCGCTGGTGTCGATCGACAATTCCGGCGCCGTGCGCGCCATGGTCGGCGGCTACGACTATTCGACCAGCCAGTTCGACCGTGCTTCCGAAGCACGCCGTCAACCGGGCTCGGCGTTCAAGCCGTTCGTCTATATGGCCGCGCTGGAAGCCGGCCGCACGCCCGACAGCGTGCGCAACGACGCACCGATCAGGATCGGCAAGTGGACGCCCGACAATTATGGCGGCAAATATTTCGGCAAGGTGACGCTGGCGACCGCGCTGGCGAAATCGCTGAATTCTGTCGCGGCCCAGCTGACCATGGAGGTCGGCCCCGACGCGGTGGTCGAGGCGGCGCACCGCATGGGCATCCAGTCCGATCTGATCGCCAACACCTCGATCGCGCTCGGCACTTCGGAAGTGACGCCACTGGAGCTGACATCGGCCTATGTGCCGTTCGCCAATGGCGGCTACAAGCCCGACATCCATTTCATCCGCCGCATCACCACGACCGAAGGGAAGGTGCTCTATGACGACAATGGCGGCAGCGCGCCGCGCGTCGTCAAGCAGAACATTGTCGGCATGATGAACTCGATGATGACTGGCACGGTCGAGATCGGCACGGCGAAGAAGGCGGCCTTCGCCTGGCCGTCTGCCGGCAAGACCGGAACCAGCCAGAATTCGCGCGACGCCTGGTTCGTCGGTTACACCGCAAACCTCACCACCGGCGTATGGTTCGGCAATGATGACGGCACGCCGATGAAGAAGGTCACCGGTGGCGCGTTGCCGGCACAGGCCTGGCACGAATTCATGGTGGCGGCGCATGAAGGCGTGCCGGTCAGGCCGCTGCCCGGGACCTGGAAATCGACGCCTCCAGATACCATCGTGCCCGACGATATTCCGTCAGTCGATAACAATCAGGCAGCGCCGTTGCCTGCCGTGGCCGTCAGCCGTTCTGAGCCTGCTGCCGCGCCGGCACCTGCTGCTGTACCCGCACAAGCACCGGTCCGCCGTCCGGCCGAAACCGTCGATGCCGACGGTTTCGACATGCCGGGCGACGGCGGCACCACGGCCTCGATCAAGCATCCGGTACCGCCGGGCAGCGTCGGCGGCCCGACCAAGAAGCGGAAAACCTCAATCCTGGATATTCTCGGCGGCGGCTGAGCGGCTCGTCATTCTAGCTTCGAATCAAATGCGAGCTGGCAATCCGTTCCTCATATGAGAGCTGCGGTGACAATTCGGCCTCTCGCCACCTTCGCGGCATTCGGCTACATCTCCGGCCGGAGTGACAGACATGGCTGAGACCGACATCAGAAAAACCATCGTGCTGACCGGAGCCAGCCGCGGCATCGGCCATGCCACGGTCAAGCGCTTTTCGCGTGAGGGCTGGCGGGTCATCACCTGTTCGCGCCAGGCTTTTGCCGAGGATTGCCCGTGGCCGGCCGGCCCGGAGGACCACATCAAGGTCGATCTCGCCGACCAGGAGGATGTCGGCATCGCCGTCTCGGAGATCCGTCACCGGCTGGAAGCGCATGGCGGGCAATTACACGCGCTGGTCAACAATGCCGGCATTTCGCCGAAGCTCAAGGACGGCAACAGCCGCATGGATTCGATCGACACGCCGATGCATGTCTGGCGCGATGTGTTCCAGGTAAATTTCTTCGCGCCGATCATGCTCGCGCGTGGTCTCTTCAAGGAGCTTGCGGCAGCAAAAGGTTCGATCGTCAACGTCACCTCGATCGCCGGCACGCGCGTGCATCCTTTCGCCGGCACCGCCTATGCGACCTCGAAGGCGGCACTCGGCTCGCTGACGCGCGAGATGGCGCATGATTTCGGCCCGCACGGCATCCGCGTCAATGCGATTGCGCCGGGCGAGATCGACACCGCGATCCTGTCGCCTGGCACCGACAAGATCGTCGAGACGATCCCACTCAGGCGCCTTGGCGCCACCTCGGAAGTCGCCGACATCATCTTCTTCCTGTGCTCGCAGCAGGCGTCCTATGTGACGGGCTCGGAAATCCACATCAATGGCGGCCAGCACGTCTGAGCGCTGACAGACTGCTCATTCGGCGATGGTGAGAACAGCCTTGCCGCTGAAGCTGCGCTGTCGCAGGGCGTCCAGAGCCTGGGCGATGTCTGTCCACGGCACGGTCATGGACACGCGGGTTTCCAGCCGGCCAGCCGCGACCAGAGCGAGCAGCGAGGCGATGTCCGCGCCAATGGCTGGACCGGATGTGTAGTAGGCGAAAGTCTGAAGCCTCGCTCCCTCATGGCCTGGAACGAATTGTCTGAAACCAACCGGCGTGAGTTCGCCGCTGCTCGAACCGAACATGACGATGGTGCCGCCGGGGGCGACGCGTTCGATGGCATGGGCGAGGCTTTGGCCGCCGACCGACTCGGTGATCAGAGAGAATGGCCCTTCGGCCAGTTCGATCGACTCGACGACTTCGTGAGCACCAAGACCGCGGAGATCCTCGGCGTGCCGGGCGGCGGCGATTGCAGTCACCGCGGCGCCTTGCTCGCGGGCGATCTGGATCTGGAAACCGCCGACCGCGCCGCTGGCGCCGGTGATCAACACCTGCTGTCCCGCGAGGTCGCCGCCATGGCGCAAGACCCTGAGCGCCGTCGTGCCCGCGACCGGAAGCGTGGCGGCGGACCCGAAGCTGACCTCGTCCGGGATGACTGCGAGACGGTCGGTCGGAACGGCGACCCGTTCGGCCCAGCCGGCCTCGTCCACCAAAGCCACAACCCGGGCGCCGACGGCAGGCCCGGAGCCATCGGCTGCCGCCCGCTTGATTACTCCAACCACGTCCTGGCCAGGTATCCAGCCTTTTGGGCGTATGGTGAGCAGGCGCAGTTCGCCGCGGTTCAACGAGGTTGCGTGGACGCAGACAAGCGCTTCGTTGGCGAGGGGTTGAGGTTCGTTGGCCTCGGCAAACGTCAGTCCGGTGGGGCTGTCGGGAGAGATGACGAGGGCGCGCATGGGAAGCCTTCCTGCCGGTTTGTGAAATGCCAGCCACGAACCAGAGCCTATCGACTTCCCGGATCAAAGAATTTAGCTATCATGGCGAATAGTCGCTAAAAGCCGTCAATCATGAGACAGCCTCTCCGCTACCCCTGGGCCAATTTCGACGTCGATGATGTGATCGCTCCTGCAATTGCGGTTCGCGTCGATGTCACCGAAACCAAAGCGGAAGTGGCGACCCATTGGCATCGGAAGGGCCAGCTCGTCTTCGCGCTCGGCGGTGGCGTCACCTGCCGCGTGCCCAGCGGTCTGTGGATGGTGCCGCCGCATTGCGGGGTGTGGATTCCCGGTGGCATGGGACACAGCAATATCGCCACCGCCAATGCGCGGATTTTCTTCGTCTATATCGAGCCGGGAGCCGCCGATCTGCCGGACCGCTGCTGCACGCTGTCGATCTCGCCATTGTTGCGCGAACTGATCATCGAGCTGGCCGATCGCGTGGAGGAGGATGAGGCGAGGGACGTGCTGCTGACCACGATCCTGCTCTCCGAACTGCCGCGCATGCCGGTTCAGCTATTGCATCTGCCGATCTCCGCCGAGCCGCGCTTGCGGCGGATCGCCGAGGCGCTGGCGCAAGACCCGGCCGACCGCAGCACGCTTGCCGAGTGGGCCAATCGCGTCGCGCTGAGTGAAAGCAGTCTTGCCCGTCTGGTGGTGAAGGAAACCGGCCTGAGCTTCGGCCGCTGGCGCCAGCAATTGCATCTGATCGTCGCCATAAGGGAGCTGGCCTCCGGTGCGAGTGTCCAGCAGGTTTCGGGCGATCTCGGCTACGCCTCCGTCACCGCCTTCATCACCATGTTCAAGAAGGCGCTTGGCAAGCCGCCGGCAAAGTATCTCGCCAGCGTCGCGCACAATGGCGGCTCCGCCTTCGTTGGATGATCGATGCGCCTGTGGCAAGCCTCAGGCCGGGGAGGGCTCAATGGCTTCGGGGCGCGGCATCGGCTTTTGCTCCAGCACTTCTTGCACGATGCCGCGGGCGATCTCGCGTTCGCCCATGATGACGGTGTCGGCGCCGAGGCCTTTGAGATGCTCGACCTCGGCATCGGAATGGGCCCTCGCTATGACGTTGATGCCGGGATTCGCGGCGCGTGCCCTGAGCACGATCTGCCCGGCCTCGAACGCGTTGGGGATGGCAAGGATCAATCGCCTGGCGCCCTGCGGATTGGCGGCGGCGAATACACCTGCATTGGCCGCGTTGCCGGAGACGATTTCGACGCCGTCGTCTCTCAGCCTCGCCAGCGTCTTGTCGGCGTCCTCGATGACCAGGAAGGACAGCGATGCCTGTTTCAGCGCCGCGCCGACCAGGCTGCCGACGCGGCCGTAGCCGATCAGGATGGTGTGGCCCGAAAGCGTTGTGCGTGGCGGTGGGCCATCCTCTTTTGCCGCGGCGGCCACCGAGGCCACTTGTCCGGGCTGCGTCGCCGGGCCGACCGGCTTGGCCTCTTCCGGTGGTGCTGCCTTGGCGGCGCGCGCGTCCAGCCATGGCTTCATCCAGTCGAGGGCGAGGAACATCAGCGGATTGGCCAGGATCGACAGGATGGCGCCTGCCAGGATCAGGTCGCGTCCCTGTTGCGGCAACAGCTTCAGCCCGACGCCGAGCTCCGCCAGGATGAAGGAGAATTCGCCGATCTGCGCGAGGCTGGCCGAGATCATCAAGGCGGTTCCCAGCGGATAGCGGAAGGCGATGACGATGACGAAGGCGGCCAGCGACTTGCCGATGACGATGATGGCCAGCGTCGCCAGGATCGGCCAGCCATTGCTCATCAGGCTGAACGGATCGAACAGCATGCCGACTGAGACGAAGAACAGCACCGAGAAGGCGTCGCGCAGCGGCAGTGATTCCTCCGCCGCGCGGTGGCTGAGCTCGGATTCGCTCATGATCATGCCGGCGAAGAAGGCACCGAGCGCCAGCGAGACGCCGAACAGTTTGGCGGCGCCGAAGGCGACGCCGAGCGCGATCGCCAGCACCGCCAGCCGGAACAGTTCGCGCGAGCCGGTATGGGCGACGTAATGCAGGATCCACGGAATGACGCGGCGGCCAACCACCAGCATGACGATGACGAAGGCGACGACCTTGGCCAGCGTGAGGCCGACGACGCCCCAGATGCCGAAGCTGGCCGGCAGCGACAAAAGGCTCGCATGGTCATCGACCTGCGGCTGGCCGCCGAGCACGCCGGCCAACGCCGGCAAAAGCACCAGCGCCAGCACCATGGCGAGGTCCTCGACGATCAGCCAGCCGACGGCGATGCGGCCGCGCTCGGTCTCGATCAGCCGTCGCTCCTGCAACGCGCGCAACAGCACCACTGTGGACGCGACGGAAAGCGCTAGGCCGAAGACGAGGCCTGCGCCCATCGACCAGCCGAGCATCCAGGCAAGGCCGGCGCCCAGCGCGGTGGCAAAGCCGATCTGGACGATGGCGCCGGGTACGGCGATGGCGCGGACGGAGAGAAGATCCTTCAGCGAGAAATGCAGGCCGACGCCGAACATGAGCAGGATGACGCCGATTTCGGCCAGCTCATTGGCAAGACCGGCATCGGCGACGAAACCCGGCGTGTTCGGTCCAACCAGCACGCCGGCGACGAGATAGCCGACCAGCGGCGGGATGCGAAAACGGTTGGCGAGCGCCCCGAAGATGAATGCCAGCCCCAGACCGGCGACGATGGTGGCGATAAGGGGCGTGTCATGCGGCATTGTCTATGGAGCGCCTTTCGGGAAATGTCGGGTGTGCGCCGCCCGCAGCCGCCGCCTTTGCAATATGGTGGAGGGGGTGCGGGCGACGCAACCCGCGAGACGTAAATTGGTGGCCAGAGGCGCCGAAAAACGAAAGGCGCGCGCAGCGAAAACGCTGCGCGCGCGAATGATCTATGAGATAGCGTCAGGCTGCCTGCTGCAGCATGGCCTCGATGTCGATCAGCGGGCGGTTGGTCAGTGTCTTTGGGATCTCCGCCTGCACCTTGTCGGTGACTTCCTTGTGCAATTTCTTGCGCATGGTGCCGAGCACCAGCGGCGGCGCGACCAGCACGATGTCGTCGAAGATGCCGTGATGGGCGAGCTTGTAGAGCCGGTCCGCGATCTCTTCGGCAAAGCGTTCCTTGCCCTGCCGGTGCCAGTCGGTTTCCTCAACCGCGCTGCGATGCACGGAGGGGCCGTCATTGTAGCGGCCGGGACTGTCGCTGCCTTGTTCGCGCGTTGCCGGATTGTCCTGGTTCATCTCCTGGAAGAGCTGCAGGTGCGGATAGAGATTGTCGCCCTCGTTCTTCAGGAACAGCGCTTTCTCGCCATCGGCCACCATGACCAGAAGGCCATGTTTCAGGTTGATCTTGCTCATTTGCGGGCTCCTGCTTGAAGGTTCAAATCCAGCCGACGATTGTCTGTTACGGCAGGGGCAGAACGCGTGGCGAAGCGGGAACGTTCCACTTCGTTCGCCGAGATCGCACGCAGCCATATCCAGCCCGATCTAACGTCCATCGGAGCAATGTCCGAGGTGACGGCTTTAATCTACTAAATTAGTAGAATTTAGAAAAAACAATTTTGCAGCTTGGCCGCCTGCCGGATAAAAGAGCCGCAGAACAAGGCCTGCGGCAGCAGCTTGAATCCGCCTGATATGCGGATGTGGAATATTTTTCTCTTGGCCCTTTGGCTTGCGGAAAACCGATTGCCTCCCGTCAGGGGATGCGCGAGTGGGTTCCTTCAGCTTTTTCGCGTCCGCGCCTAAAACTGCCGAATTGTTCCGGAATCTGTTCGTCATGCCGCACACCAATCCCAAGCTCACCGCGTTCCCGGTCTTCATGCGGGTCGAAGGCGAAGCCGTGGCCATCGTCGGCGGCGGAGGCGAAGCGTTGGCCAAGGCGCGGCTACTTGATCAGTCGAGTGCTGTGCTTCGCATCATTGCCGATGTTGCCGACGCCGAATTGCTGAGCTTCATCGCCACGACCGGCGCCATCCGTATCGACGCCCCCTACGACGCCGCGCATCTCGAAGGCGCGGTCCTGGTGTTTGCCGCCAGCGGCGACGAGACGCTCGACCGCCGCGTCGCCCACGATGCGCGCCGCCTTGGCATTCCGGTCAATGCCGTCGACCGGCCGGAGCTATGCGATTTCTTCACCCCGGCGCTGGTCAACCGCGCCCCGGTCGCCATCGCCATCGGCACGGAAGGCGCGGGTCCGGTGCTGGCGCAGATGCTGCGCAGCCGCATCGACCGCATGCTGTCGCCGTCGCTCGGGCCGCTGGCAGCGCTTGCCGCCTCGTTCCGGGGTGCCGCCGAAAAGCTGCTGCCGAAAGGCAACGCCCGCCGCCAGTTCTGGAGCAGTTTTTTCCAGGGTGCACCGGCGCGCGCCGTCGAAGCCGGCGAGCTTTCGCAGGCGCATGACGCCGCCGCCGATCTGTTGCTGTCGAAGGCTCCGGCTTCGGGCCATATCGCGTTGGTTGGCGCCGGGCCAGGTGCTGAGGATCTTCTGACGCTGCGCGCGCATCGGCTTTTGATGGAAGCCGACGTCATCGTCTATGACGCGCTGGTGCCGGAGGCGATCGTCGCCATGGGCCGCCGCGACGCCGAGCGGCTGCCGGTCGGAAAGCGCAAGGGATGCCACACCAAGAGCCAGGCCGAGATCAATGCGCTGCTGGTCGATCTCGGCAGGCAGGGCAAGCGCGTCGTGCGGCTGAAGTCGGGCGACCCGCTCGTGTTCGGCCGCGCCGGCGAGGAGATGGCCGCACTGCGCGATGCCGGCATCGCCTATGATGTCGTCCCCGGCGTCACCGCCGCCTTTGCCGCCGCCGCCGACTTCGAGCTGCCGCTGACGCTGCGCGGCGTCTCCTCGTCGATGGTGTTCACCACCGGCCATGATCTGAAGGGCAATTCGCTGCCGGATTGGGCCAAGCTCGCCATTTCCGGCGCCACCGTCGCCGTCTATATGGGCCGCTCGGTCGCCGCCGAAGTCGCCGGACGACTGATCGAGGCCGGCCTGTCGCCGGACACGGCGGTTGCCGTGGTCGAGAATGCCAGCTTGCAGAACCGCCGCCGTTTCCACGGCACGCTGGCCGATTTGCCGTCGCTGGAAGCGCGCGCCGATCTGGCCGGTCCGGTGATGACCATCATCGGCGACGCGGTTGCCGGCGCCAACTTTGAACGTTCCGAGCCGCTCGCGGCACATAACTATGAGGGCGCCGCCAACGCGGCCGACGCAGAGGTCGAGCCATGAAGATACTGACCGCAAACCGCCTCTCCGACGGCATCGCCGTCTGGTACGCCGATGGTGGCTGGGCCGAGACGGTCGACCATGCCGACCTTGCCCATGACCAAGCGGCAGAGGACAGGCTGGAAGCAATCGGCGCCAAGGCCAACGCCAACAATCAGGTTGTCGACGTCAATCTGATCGACGCTGAAGTCGTCAATGGCATCGTCGTGCCGATGCGGCTGCGCGAAAAGATCCGCGCCGCCGGCCCGACCATCCGGGAAGATCTGGGCAAGCAGGCTGCGCGGGCAGCGTAACAAAATACGGGCGGACGCGCCCTGAAAGACGAAACATGTACCGCTACGATGAGTTCGACCACGATTTTGTCCAGGCCCGCGTCGCCGAGTTCAGCGACCAGGTCGAACGCCGGCTGTCCGGCGAGATCACCGAGGATCAGTTCCGGCCGCTGCGGCTGATGAACGGCGTCTACCTGCAGCTGCACGCCTACATGCTGCGCATCGCGGTGCCCTATGGCACGCTGAACAGCGCGCAACTGCGCATGCTCGGCCACATCGCGCGCAAATACGACAAGGGCTACGGCCACTTCACCACGCGCCAGAACATCCAGTTCAACTGGCCGGCGCTGTCCGACATTCCGGCGATCCTGGCCGATCTCGCCAGCGTCGAGATGCATGCCATCCAGACCAGCGGCAATTGCATCCGCAACGTCACCGCCGATCACTTTGCCGGCGCCGCCGCCGACGAGGTCGCTGATCCGCGCCCCTATGCCGAGATCCTGCGGCAATGGTCGTCTGTGCATCCGGAATTCTCGTTCCTGCCGCGCAAGTTCAAGATCGCGGTGACCGGGGCCGAGCGCGACCGCGCCGCCATCCAGACGCATGATATCGGTCTGCATCTGAAGAAGAACGCCGCCGGCGAGCTCGGCTTTGCCGTCTATGTCGGTGGCGGCCAGGGCCGCACGCCGATGGTGGCGCGCAAGATCCGCGACTTCCTGCCGGAAGCCGACCTGCTGTCCTACTGCACGGCGATCCTGCGCGTGTACAACCTCTATGGCCGCCGCGACAACAAGTACAAGGCGCGCATCAAGATCCTCGTCCACGAGACCGGCGTCGAGGAAATCACCCGCCAGGTCGAGGCCGAATGGCAGGAGCTGAAGGACGCCGAGCTGAAGCTGCCGGAAGCCGACATCCGTGCCATCGACGCCTATTTCGCGCCGCCGGCACTGACCGCCCGGCCGGAAGGCGACGCGGCGATCAAGCTGGCGCGGCTCGATTCCAAAAGCTTCTCGGATTGGCTCGACCAGAATGTCGTGACGCATCGCCATCCTGACTATGCCGCGGTGACGATCTCGCTGAAAGGCATCGGCGAGGTGCCGGGCGATGCCACCGACAGCCAGATGGAAGCGGTCGCCGACATCGCCGAGAAATACGCGTTCGACGAACTGCGCGTCAGCCATGAGCAGAACCTGATCCTGCCGCATGTGGCGCGCGCCGATCTCAAGGCTGTCTATGATGCGCTGGTCGATATTGGTCTGGCGACGGCCAATTCCAACCTGATCAGCGATATTATCGCGTGCCCTGGCCTCGACTATTGCGCGCTGGCGACGGCGCGCTCGATCCCGATCGCGCAGGAGATTTCGCTTCGCTTCGCCTCGCTGGAGCGGCAGCGCGAGATCGGCGAATTGAAGCTGAAGATTTCCGGCTGCATCAATGCCTGCGGCCACCACCATGTCGGCCATATCGGTATCCTCGGCGTCGAGAAGAAGGGCTACGAACTCTACCAGGTGACGCTTGGCGGATCGGCCGACGAGAACACCTCGGTTGGCGAAATCATCGGCCGCGGCTTCTCTTCGGAAGAGATCACCGACGCCATCGAGCAGATCGTCGACACCTATCTCGGCCTTCGGCTCGGTCCCAGTGAACGTTTTATCGACGCCTACCGCCGTGTCGGTCCCGCGCCGTTCAAGGAGGCGCTCTATGCTGGCGAAACCAAGGCCGCTTGACCGCATCCTCGACGTCGACGACAGCATCGCCGCCAAAGCGGCGGGCTTCGACGCGCTGTATGGACATCTGAGCCCGCTCGACATCATCGAACGCGCGGCGAGCGAATTGTTTCATGACGAGATCGCCGCCGTGTCGTCCTTCGGCGCGGATTCCGCCGTCCTGCTGCATATGATCGCCAAGGTCGACCGCACGCTGCCGGTCATCTTCCTGGACACCGGCAAGCATTTCGAGGAGACGCTGGGCTATCGCGATGCGCTGGTCGCCGATTTCGGGCTGACCAACATCAGGGTGATCAAGCCCGAAGACGCGGCGCTCGAACGGGTCGATCCGACCGGCAATCTGCACCAGAGCAACACCGATGCCTGCTGCGACGTGCGCAAGGTCGAGCCGCTGGCGCGCGGCGTCGCCCCCTTCCGGGCCTGGCTGACCGGCCGCAAGCGCTTCCAGGCGGCGACGCGAGCCGCGCTGCCGGTGTTCGAGGCGGTCGGCCCGCGCGTACGCATCAATCCGCTGGCGCACTGGACGACATCCGATCAGGCCGACTACATGCGCGCGCATGCGCTGCGCGAAAATCCGCTGGTTGCGTACGGCTATCTGTCGATCGGCTGCTTCCCATGCACGCAGCCGGTGCAGCCGGGCGAAGATGCGCGCAGCGGACGCTGGGCCGGTCATGCCAAGACCGAGTGCGGCATCCATCTGTCGGGACTGGAAGTGTCGCTGACCGACGCATCCCTTTAAGCTATGGTGATATTCAGGTGAGGTTGGCCTGCAACGGCGGCTTCCGCCCGGAGGCCGCCGGTTTCGTGTGGACCGGCTTTCGCGGACTTCGATTTTGGGGCTTTTAGGAATTTTCGATGACTGAACCGACGACAGCGGAGACCCGCCTCTGGACCCGGACGGGTTTTCGCGAGGACGAGTGGACACATGCCGAAAGTGCGGATGCACTGGCGGGCAATGGCCGCTTCATCCTGCCGTTGCAGGCATTTCTCGGCCTCGATGCCGAAGTGCGGCGCTCGGCCAAGGAGCGGCTTGGCGTCGCGCTGCAGCCCGGCGACCAGCTGGAAAAGATTGTGGATCTGCTCGACCAGCTGTCGCTGGTGGCGCTGGCCTTCCCGGCCTTCAGCGACGGCCGCTCGTTTTCCAAGGGCGAATTGCTGCGCAGCCGCTACCATTTCGAGGGCGCGGTCCGCGCCACTGGCCAGGTGCTCGTCGACCAGCTGCCGCATATGCTGCGCCTCGGCTTCGACGAGTTCGAAATATCCAACCCGGTTCTGCTGAAGCGCCTCGAAGAAGGCCGCACAGGAGGGCTGGGCCTTTACTATCAGCCGACCGAAGCGTCGGAGCCGAAGGGGCCGAAATACTCCTGGCGGCGCGTTCGCAACAGCTGACGCAGCGGTAATTTCGCCTGTCTTTACAAAGACTGTGATCTCTTGGCTGTCCGGACGGAAGTATCCGCCAGGCAGGAAGCCGCGCTGATCGGCGGCAACACCAATGCAGCGACCATCATGATCGCCGAAAAGGCGGCTGACGTGATCAGGGCTGCAAGGTCCTGATGCGCGAGGAGCGCAAGGCCACCTGAGCAGATCTTCTGGGAGATGCAGCCGCGCCTTTGGTGCGGCGGTTTATTTTTGTTTTATGCGATCCCGAGGGAAAGCGCTGCGCGGCCTTCCCGGGAAAACCGCTTCACTTTGCTGGAATGCTTTCAGGCCAAAGCCCGCGCTTCGCGAAACGAGACCAGCTTGCGGCGATTCTCGTCCCATAGCGCCAGCTTGACGCAGCGCAGGCTGTCGAGAAGCGTGACGCGGCCGATGCCGCGCAGTTCCGGATAGTCGCGCAGCACTTCCTGCAGCCGGTAGCCCGGCACCTTGGCGGAGAGATGGTGCACGTGATGGACGCCGATATTGCCGGTGAACCAGTTCAGCACCGGCGGCAAATCGTAATAGGACGAGCCGTGCAGGGCGGCACGCTGGAATTCCCACTCTTCGTCCTTCGCCCATTCCGTCTCCTCGAACTGGTGCTGGACGTAGAACAGCCAGATTCCGGCCGATCCGGCCAGGATCACGATCGGCAAATGGACGATCAGGAAAGCGCCGGGGCCGACCAGCCAGATAAGCAGCGCTGCCGCGACCGCGATGCCGAGATTGGTGGTCATCGACGACACCCAGGGCGTCAGGCCGCCGCGCATCATGCCGACGGGCAGCCTCTGCTCGAAGATGAACAGCCAGATCGGGCCAAGGCCGAACATCACCAGGGGATGGCGGTAGAGACGATAGGCAAGGCGTCCCCGCCAAGACAGCTGCCGGTATTCAGCAACCGTCAACGTCCTGATGTCGCCCATGCCGCGCTCGTCAAGATTGCCGGCGCTGGCGTGATGGGTGGCGTGCGCGCGCCGCCAGCAATCGTAAGGGGTCAGCGTCAGCACGCCGAGCGCGCGGCCGATCCAGTCGTCGGCAGTGCGGTTGGCGAAGAAGGAGCCGTGGCCGCAATCGTGCTGGATCATGAAGATCCGCACCAGAAAACCGGCGGCGGGAAGGATCAGGATCAAGCCCCACCAGTGGCCATAGGAATAGGCTGCCGAAGACAGCGCCCACAGCGTAACGAAAGGAATAAGGGTGATGGCGAGTTCAAGAGTGCTGCGTCGCCGGTCGGGCTTCTTGTAGCGCGCCAGGATCTTCAACCAGGCGCGCTTGCTGTTGGCGGCCGTCTCGGGGGAAATCATGTTCATCAGGAAGCATAGGCGGGGCGTCCCGCTGCCGCAAGGAAAAGCTCACGCAAAATTACTGCGCGTAATTGTCGCGCGATAGCATCGCTATTGACGGCGTTGGCCGCCGGCCATGCTGCCTTCTATGCCGTCCAGCCGGTCGAGCAGGTCCCGGAAACGGGCGGGAATATCGGCCTCGGTGCGGAAGGCCGGCAAGGTGCGCAAGAAGCGCGTCGTCGCCTCGGTGCCGAACTGGCGCCTGATGTCGGCGGCGAGCTCTTCGCTTCTGTTGCCAGTATTGCGGTCCATTGTCTCAAATCCTGTGTCGGTTTCAAAACTCCTCCAAGCTTTGAATGGTTCCCCATAGCGGGGTATTGGCAAGCAAAGGCTGCCGTTACGGTAAAGTTTGAATTAATTTTGAACGTCCTTGCGCCCCGCACCAAGTCCGACGGGCTGCCCGCAACATTGCCTGCTGTGGGGCGTCCTCCTGGGCTTGCCCCTTGATTTTTGGCCGCCAAACCTCGATATCGGGCGCAAATCCAAACCATTCGAATGACGGGAAATGGCGATGAGCGACCAGACAAAAGACGAACGCGCGCCCGAGGATATCGAAACGGCCGAGGCCGAGCGCACGCAAGGCGGCATCGACGGCGACTATGAAGCGCTGGTGCGGTTGCTGAAGGAAAACGAGGAGCTGAAGGACCGCGCGCTGCGCGTCGCAGCCGAGATGGAGAATCTGCGCCGCCGCACCGCCCGCGACGTGCATGATGCGCGCGCCTATGCGGTGGCCAATTTCGCCCGCGACATGCTGTCGGTGTCGGACAATCTGCGCCGCGCGCTCGATGCTATCCCCGCCGAGGCGAAAGCGGCCGGAGATGCCGGCTTCAAGGCGCTGATCGACGGCGTCGAGATCACCGAGCGCGCCATGCTGTCGACGCTGGAACGGCATGGGGTGAAGAAGCTCGAACCGGAAGGTGAGAAGTTCGACCCGAATTTCCACCAGGCGATGTTCGAAGTGCCCAATCCCGATGTGCCGGCCAACACCGTCGTCCAGGTCGTGCAGCCGGGCTATTCGATCGGCGAGCGCGTGCTGCGGCCGGCCATGGTCGGGGTCGCCAAGGGCGGCCCCAAGATCGCGGCCACCGAAGCGCCGGTCGAGCCGGGGCCGGTGAACGAGCAGGCCGAGAAGGATGCGTGAGTAGGGTAGGCAGTAGGGAATAGGGAATAGGGAATAGGGAATAGGGGCAGGCGTATCAATCGCGCGGCTTCGTGTTATTCATACTTTCCCTAATTCCCAATCCCTACTACCTCATGTCCCTGACACCCATCGACCTCCTCGACTATGCTGGCGTCGCCGTCTTTGCCGCGACCGGGGCGTTGGCGGCTTCGCGCAAGCAGCTCGACATTATCGGCTTCCTGTTTCTGGCCAGCGTCACCGGCATTGGCGGCGGCACGCTTCGCGACGTCATCCTCAACCTGCCCGTCTTTTGGGTCGCCAACTCCGGCTATGTGCTGGTTTGCGCGGCGGTTGCGGTGCTGGTCTTCTTCATCGCCCACCGCGTCGAATCCCGCTGGAAATGGCTGCTCTGGCTCGACGCCATCGGATTGGCGGCCTTTTCCGTAATGGGCGCGGCCAAGGGGCTGGCCATCACCGGCTCGCCGGTCGTCTCCGTTGTTATGGGCGTGTTGACCGCCACATTTGGCGGCATCCTGCGCGATCTGCTGGCCGGCGAGCCATCGGTGCTGCTCAGGCCCGAAATCTACGTCACCGCCGCACTCGCGGGCGCCGGCCTCTACACACTTGGCGATCTTGCCGGCCTGCCGCCGCTCGCCTCGGATGTCGCCGGCTTCGTCGCGGCTTTCCTGGTGCGCGGCGGCGCGCTGAAATTCGGCTGGACCTTTCCGTCCTACAAGAGCCGCCCGGGACGGCGACCGGAGGATATTCCGTAGGGAGAGGGATTAGGGAATAGGGAATAGGGAATAGGGAATAGTCGGTAGTCAGCAATTCGCGGCAGCCTTCACTACTGCCTACTGCCTACTGCCTCACGCCGCAAAGCGCTGCGCTTCCCCGCCATAATAGTTGACGTAGCGGGCGCCGATTTCCTTGACCGGCATCACCACGAACACATCGACGGTGGAGAACTCACGGTCGATGACGCAGCCGTCGCCGATGCGGGCGCCGACGCGCAGATAGCCCTTGACCAACGGCGGCATGGCCGCAATCGCCGCCTTGGCGTTGACCGCCTCGATCGGCATCAGGTCCATCGAGCAATAGCGCCCGGAGACCGCCCGCACATCCCAGGCGGAGTTGGTCCGGCAGTGATGGGCAAGGTAGGTGAGCGCCTCGGCATGTGCAGCCGGCACCGTGCCAGGGAACGAGGCACAACCGGTCATCACGCCGATCTCATAGTGGTTGATGTAGGCCCAGATGCCTTGCCACAGCGCCTCGATGGTGCGCTTCGAGCGGTATTCCGGCAGCACGCAGGAGCGGCCGAGCTCAAGGAAGCGCTGGCCGGGATGGCGGGCGATCAGCTTGGTCAGTTCGAACTCGCCTTCGGAATAGAAGCCGCCGGCGGTCGCCGCAATCTCTTGCCGCAGCAGGCGGTAAGTGCCGACGATGCGGCGATGCTCGGGGCCGGAGATCGAGGTGTCAAGCACCAGCAGATGGTCGCACAGCGGGTCGAAGCGGTCGGCGTCGCGCCGGTCCTGCGCCTGGAACAGGTCCTTCCTGGCGCCAAGCTCGTCATAAAACACCCGGTAGCGCACTTCCTGCGCGGCGGCGATCTCGGCCTCATTGCGGGCAAGCCGCACTTCGAGATTGCCGATACGGCCCAGCGGTGCGCCTGTTGCGACGGCATCGGCGTTCCGCGCGGCGAGCAAAGCGCCGCCTGCGCTGGGCCGAGTGTCACATTCCGGCATAACTGTATGCACGAGTGATTCTCCTTCGAGCCATCCCTCTTGGCACGGGGATACGGTGTAGGTGCAACAGGATTGTGACAGTACCGTGATACGGCGCGACGGGCAATACTTCGTCGGCTGGCGAAAACCCTCATTCGGCTACCTACGTGACGAGAGGATTGCGCCAGCGTCGCCTTGAAGCGCGTCGCGCTGGGACGATTCACGCGACGCGCTTCAAGTCTTTGTTTTGTGCATGTCGTCTTCTCAAAACCGGGGCCACTTTTGAGCGACATGAATTCAGGCGGCCACCTGGCCCTCGACGGCATGGACCAGCGCGTCGGGATCGAGCGGCTTGGTGACAAAGCCGCTGGCGCCATGGGCGAGCACGGTGTGGCGGGTCTTTTCCTGGCTGTCGGCCGAAAGCACCATGATCGGAACCGGCGGCACAGCCATTTCCTCCTCGTGGCGGCGGATGGCGGCGATCGCGTCCAGCCCGTCCATGACCGGCATGTGCAAATCCATCAGCACCACATCGAAGCGATTTTTCAGCCCGGCTTCGGTCACCGCCTCGACCGCGGCCTTGCCATTGCCGACCACTTTCACGCGATGTCCCGCCTTCAAAAGCGTGGCGCGGGCAAGCATGGCGTTGATGTCGTTGTCTTCGGCGATCAGCACCGACAAACCTTGCTGGCGCCCGCCATGGGCACGAAGCGAGGACGCGCCGGTCTTTTCCGGCTTGGGCGGCGGCAAGGCAGAGGCATGACTGGTCAGCAGCATGCGCAGCAGGGTTTCGCCGCGCACCGGCCTCGCCAGGAAGGTGGCGTAGCCGTTGGTGCGGAATTCGCCAAGCATGCCGCGGTCGGTCGGCGCGATCAGCGTGATCGCCTCGCAATCGGCAAAGCCACTCTGGCGCAGGCGCTTGAGCAGTCTGCCGTCGCCGTCCTCCAGGGCCGCGTCGATCAACAGCACATCGCAATGTTCGGCGAAGGGCGTCGCCTGGGAAGCGGTTGCGGCGACCTCGACGGCGCCGCCATGGGCGCGGATGGTGCGGGCGATGGCGTCGGCCTCGACGGCGTTCTTCGACACGATCACGGCGCGCCGGCCGGCCAGGATGTTCTGCCGGTTCTGCGGTGCTTCGGTTGCTCCTGCAGCCGGGATCTCGAAGACGAATTCCGATCCCTCGCCAAGCCGGCTCGACACCGAAATGGCACCGCCCATGGCGGCGACCAGGCGCCTCGATATGGCCAGACCGAGGCCGGCGCCCCCATGGGTGCGGGTCGAGGTGCCGTCGGACTGTTCGAACTCCTCGAAGATGCGCTCCATATCCTCTTCGCGCAGGCCAGGGCCGGTGTCGGCGACGGTGAAGCAGATGCGGTCGCTGGTCTCGGTGCGGGCCCGTGCAACCGAAACCAGCACGCCGCCGGTGTCGGTGAACTTGATCGCATTGCCGATCAGGTTGAGCAGCACCTGCCTGACTCTTCCCGGATCGGCCATGATCATCTGTGGCACGTCGGGCTCGACATGACAGCCGAGGCCGATGTTCTTGGCGAAGGCTTTCGCCGCCATCAGTTCGATGATGTTGTCGGCGATTTCGCGCAGCGATGTCGGCTGCGGCTCCGGGTCGAAACGGCCGGCCTCGATCTTGGAATAGTCGAGCAAATCCTCGATGAGCGCCAAAAGGGCGCTGGCCGAGGTCGAGACAGCGCCGACATAGGTGCGCTGCTCGGGCGACAGATTGGTGTCAGCCAGAAGCTTGGCCATGCCCATGATGCCGTTCATCGGCGTGCGGATCTCATGGCTGACGGTGGCGAGGAAGCGCGACTTGGCCTGGCTGGCATATTCGGCGCGCTCACGCGCGGTGATCAACGAGGATTCGGCGCGCTTGCGGGCGGTGATGTCACGGGCAATCGCCCGGTGCGAGACGGCGCCGCTATCCTTGTCGCGCACCGACAGTTCGATCCACGAGAACCAGCGCGGACCGTTCGGGGTACGTATGGAGACGTCGGTGGAACTCAGGCATTCATGATCGGAAAAGGCGGCGTCGGGAACGATACCGACATCGATGCCGAGGTCGGCCAGAGTCCTGCCGGCAAGGTCGCGCTGATCGGTTCCGACGAGGCCGGCGAAAACCATGTTCGCATAGACGATGTGGCCGTCGCGGTCGCGGTGGACGACGAGATCGCCGAGCGCATCGATCAGCCCGCGAAAACGCTCCTCGCTCTCCTGCATCTCCCACATGCGGTCGGCCAGCGTCTCGATCTCGGCGCGGCTGCGGGCGGCGGTTTCGTCGAGCAAGGCCGTCGCGCGGTGGACGGTGCGGCGGTTGCGCAGGTGCATGGCGACGCCGGCAAGGCCGGTCGCCAGCAGACCGAACGTGATGAAGATCGGCGCGCCGGTGAGGTGAGACAGGCCCGCCAGCACGACGCTGGCGACGACCGTCAGGAACAGCAGGCCCTCGTGCGTGGCGCGCGGAAAATCCGGCGCCAGCGGCGGCGCAGCAACATGCTGCCGCTTGGGCGTCGCCGGGTTCGGCCCGTCGATGCTTTCGGCGTGGCTCTTCTCTTTCCTGGCGGACTCCGCGATCATGCGGAAATCCTTGCCAGATAGAGATTATGGAAAAGCGCGGCGGATCGTTCGAATTTTAGCGGTCATGCATTTTTGCCGCCCGTTCTGGCGGCTTCGGGGCCTCACATATCCACGACCATGCGCCCCCTGATCTTGCCCTCGACGATGTCGTGGGCGGCGGCGATGATGTCGTCGAAGCCGATGGTCGTCGACAGGCCGGCGAGCTTTTGCAGATCGAGATCGCTGCCGATGCGGCGCCAGGCTTCGAGGCGCACGGCCTTGGGCGCCATCACCGAATCGATGCCGAGCAGCGAGACGCCGCGCAGGATGAACGGGGCGACGCTCGACGGCAGATCCATGCCACCCGCCAGGCCGCAGGCGGCGACCGCGCCGCCATAGGCGGTCATCGACAGCACATTGGCCAGCGTGTGGCTGCCGACGGCATCGATGCCGCCGGCCCAGCGCTCCTTGGCCAGCGGCTTGGCCGGCTGGGAGAGTTCCTCGCGCGAAATCACTTCGGCGGCACCGAGGTCGATCAGATAGGAGCTTTCGGCGTTGCGGCCGGTCGAGGCGATGACGTGATAGCCAAGGCTGGACAGGATCGAGACCGCGACCGACCCAACGCCGCCGGCTGCACCCGTCACCACCACCGGGCCGCGATCCGGCAGGATGCCGTGCCGCTCCAGCGCCATGACGCTGAGCATGGCCGTATAGCCGGCGGTGCCGACCGCCATCGCATCGTGCGCGCTGATGCCGTCGGGCAACGGCACCAGCCAGTCGCCGTTGACGCGGGCGCGCCCGGCATAGGCGCCGAAATGCGTCTCGCCGACGCCCCAGCCATTGAGGATGACCTTGTCGCCCTTGCGCCAGTCGGCATGCGATGAGGAGAGGACGGTTCCGGCGAAATCGATGCCCGGCACCAGCGGCCAGCGGCGGATCACTGGCGCTTTCCCAGTGATGGCCAGCCCGTCCTTGTAGTTGACCGTCGTCGCCTCGACCGCGACGGTTACGTCGCCTTCCATCAGATCGGCTTCGCCGAAATCGACGACCTCCACCGACTGTTTCTTTTCGGCGTCGCGCGAAACGAGGATGGCTTTGAAGGTTTCAGGCATCTCTTCTCCTCGGCTTCGCAAAGGCTGGCGGTCGGCATTGGCTGGCTCTGGCCGAACTGTGCGGCGACCGTCCGGCGAGGTCAATTGGTCAAAAGAGTCGGGCCGTCAGGCTTCTGGGCCTTGCGGCTTGGCCTCGCGCCGCCAGCCTATGAACTCGTCGAAGACGACCAGCGCCGCGCCGACCGAAATGAAGGCATCGGCGAGGTTGAAGACGGCGAAGGACCATACCGGCGTGTGGAACAATATATAGTCGATGACGTGGCCGTAGACGGCGCGGTCGATCAGATTGCCGATCGCACCGCCGATGATCAATGCAAAGCCGATGCGGGCCAGCACATGGCCGGCGGGGGTGCGCGTTGCGAGGTAAAGCACAAAGGCAACGACCACGACCGCGATGACGACCAGGCCGGTGTCGCCGAAGGACGAGAACATCGAGAAGGCGATGCCGGTATTGTAGGTGCGAAACAGCGCCAGGAATGGCACCATGTCGAGCTTTTCCTGGAAGCCGAGGCCGGTCTCGATCAGATGCTTTATCCACTGGTCGAGCGCGATTGCCACCACCACCAGCAGCGCATAGGGAGACCATGATTTCACGATGTGGCGTCCTCGGGGGCAAGTTTCAGCGCTCCGCGCCGAATCTCGAACAGCATGATTCCGGTGGCGACCGCCAAATTGAGTGAATCGGCGCGGCCGGCCTGCGGAATCCGCAGCAGCCGGTCGCAGCTTTCCGCCAGATTGTCGGGCAGGCCCTGCTGCTCATTGCCCATCATCAAGAGCACCGGTCCTCGGGAGAAATCGACCGAGCGGTAGTCGACCGCACCCTTCAGGTGGGTGCCGACCACCAGGCCCGAGAAGCTGTTTCGCCAAGCCAGAAATGCTTCCGGCGTCGCCTTGGTCACCGGCACGGCGAAGATCGAGCCCATGGTGGCGCGCACGGTCTCGACAGAAAAAGGATCGGTAGTCTCGCCGACCAGGATGACGCCCTTGGCGCCGACGGCATCGACGGTGCGGATGACGGTGCCGAGATTGCCGGGATCGCGCACCCGGTCGAGCGCCACCCAGACGTCGCCGTCGTGAGCGCGGATGTCTCTTAGCGGCAGCAGTTTTTGCCGGAAGACGCCGACCACCATTTGCGGATTGTCGCGGCGAGTGATGGCGACCAGCACTTTTTCGGACACTTCCAGCACGGTGCCGCCGGCGGCAACCGTGCGCGCCGCCACCTTTTCGACCGCCGCATTGCCGCGTCCGGCCTTGGCGAAAACCAGCGTCCTGATCGACCAGCCGAGGTCGAGGGCGTCGATGACCAGCTTCAGCCCTTCGGCCATGAAGGCGTTCTGCTGGTCGCGGAATTTCTTCTGGGCGAGCGCCTTGATGTCCTTGATCAGCGGATTGGCAAGGCTGGTGACTTCCTTGACCTGCCCGGGCGCACCTGCGTGCCGCTCATTCATTCGGGACTCCCGGGCATTCAGGTCTCCCGGGCATTCAGGCCACCCAGCGCGAAAACAGCGATGTCGACAGCGCCCGGCCGGCGGATTGCTCGCGGATGATCAGTTCGCCTGATTCAACCGTGCCGCCCATGCCGGCAAAGGTGTCGCGCATCAAGGCATGGATGGCGAAGAAGGAGGCGCGGATGGAATAGGCGGTCAGCACCACGGCGAGCGGTTTCGGCGTCAGAATCGCGCGGCAAAGATCGGTCAGGCCGGGCAGGTCCTCGAACAACTGCCAGACCTCGCCCTTGGGGCCGCGGCCATAGGCGGGCGGGTCGAACAGGATGATGTCGTAGCGGCTGCCGCGGCGCTCTTCGCGCTCGGCGAATTTCACTGCATCGTCAACGATCCAGCGGATCGGCTTGCTGCCGAGACCGGCCATTTCCTGGTTTTCGCGCGCCCAGCCGACCGCCTTCTTGGAGGCATCGACATGGGTGACCTCGGCGCCGGCACGGGCGGCTACGAGAGATGCGAGCCCGGTATAGCCGAACAGGTTCAGCACCTTGACCGGGCGCTTGGCCGCCGCGATCAGGCTGGCCATATGGTCCCAGTGCGAAGCCTGCTCGGGGAAGACGCCGACATGGCGAAACGAGGTGAAGCGGCCGAGATAGTCGATGCCGTCATGCTTCATCGGCCAGGTCTCGCCCAGCGGTACCTTCGGGAACCGCCAGCGGCCGATGCCTTCCTCGTCGGTGTCGCCGGTGAAGATGGCGTCGGCTCGGTCCCAGTCCCTGGCGGGCAAGGCCTTTTGCCAGATCGCCTGTCCCTCGGGCCGCACGATGCGGTAGGGGCCGTATTGTTCGAGCTTCTCGCCGGCGCCGCTGTCGAGCAGTGCATAATCCTGATTGGCCGCCACTTCGAGGATCACCGGCAGGCACTCAGTGGGCAGGATGCCTTCGCGACGCGCCAGGATACGGGGGGCGGGCTTCGGATCAGACCGGTCGTCCGGTTTTGTTTCGTGGCGTTGCTGTCTGGCTTCGGGTCGGACTGGTACGGTGCCCGGCAGCGGCCGCGCCTGTTCGGTCCTGCCCTTTGCGGGCGGACGGTTGTCGCGGCGTTTGTCGCGAAAGGACTTCAAGCAGGAGCGTCTCCGGAGGCGGCAGGCCGCTTTTGACATAGGGTCACCGGCTGCGCAAACAAAATGGTCGAGCGTGCGAATGTCTGAGGTGGTGGACCTCGCTGAGGAAACAGGCAAATCTCGAATCATGTCCCGTTCCGAACGCCTGCTCGACCTGATCCAGATCCTGCGCCGGCATCGCCGGCCGGTGAGCGGTCGCACGCTTGCCGGCGAGATGGACGTTTCGATCCGAACGCTCTACCGCGACATTGCCACGCTGCAGGGGCAAGGCGCGCCGATCGAGGGCGAGGCTGGGCTGGGCTATGTGCTGAAACCCGGCTTCATGCTGCCGCCACTGATGTTCACCGACGAGGAGATCGAGGCCATCGTTCTGGGATCGCGTTGGGTTGCCAGACAACCGGACAAGCGGCTGTCGGCCGCCGCCACCGACGCGCTGGCCAAGATCGCCGCTGTGCTGCCGGATGATCTGCGCGAGGACCTCGATGCGACCGCGCTTTTGGTCGGGCCGCACGGCGATGCTGTCGAAAGCATCGACCTTGGCCTGATGCGCCAGGCGATCCGCAACGAGAGAAAACTCGGCTTTCTTTACCGCGATGCCGGCGGCGCCGCCTCCGAGCGCTTGATCTGGCCATTCGCGCTCGGCTTTTTCGACAAGGTGCGGGTGGTGGTGGCCTGGTGCGAGACGCGGCAGGATTTCAGACATTTTCGCGCCGACCGGATGTCGGGGCTCAACACCACGGATATCCGCTATCCGCGTCGTCGGCAGGCGCTGCTGAAGGAATGGCGCGCGACGCTGGACGCACCGGAGCGCCAGCCTGGCGCTTAATGCTCCTTTCCACGCGCCCACAAGACGCTGCTGCCAGAATCTGACAGTGGGGTCACCTATGCTCCTCCAATCGAAACCTGGAGAGCAGACATGAACACCCCTAATTTCGTCATCCTTTATGTCGACAGCCCGGAGCGGAGCGGCGCCTTCTACGGTGCGCTGCTGGGACGCCAGCCGGTGGAGACGTCGCCGACCTTCGTGCTGTTCGTGCTCGACAATGGCTTCAAGCTCGGCCTGTGGTCGCGCCACACGGTGGAGCCGTCGGCCGCGGGCGGCGGTGCGGAGCTCGTCTTCGCGTTGGACCGGCCTGATGCGGTGGACGCCGCCTACACGGACTGGGCAGGACGCGGCTTGACCGTTCTGCAGACGCCGACCGACATGGACTTCGGCCGCACCTTCGTTGCGCTCGATCCCGACAAGCACCGGCTGCGCGTCTACTGGCTGAACGACGGAGAACAGGCCAATGGGGAACAGGCCAATGGAGAACAGAAATGAGTGCGCACTGGATCGCGGTCGCTTCCGCCGAACATGTCCGGCGCGGCCGCGAGGCCGGCTTCATGCAGGTCAACCACGGCAAGGCGGCACCTTTGCGCCGCATCAAGCCCGGCGACGGCATCATCTACTACTCGCCGACCACAATTCTGCGCGAGAAGGACGGCCTGCAGGCCTTCACGGCAATCGGCACCGTGCGCGAAGGCGAGCCTTACCAGGGCGACATGGGCGGTGGCTTCACGCCGTTCCGCAGGGATGTCGAATGGGCCAAGGCCGAGGAGGCGCCGATCAAGCCGCTGCTCGAGCAGCTCGACTTCACCGCGGGCAAATCGAACTGGGGTTATCAACTGCGCTTTGGGCTGTTCGAAATTACGGCGCATGATTTCGCGCTGATCGCCGAGGCGATGGGCGCTGCCATGAAGGCCGACTGACCGGCCATTCCTACCATGGTAGCGGCAGCTTCCGAGACATTCGAGATGCTCTGCCGTTGCCCCAAAGCGGCGGATCGCCGGGAACTTTAGCCGACGTTGCCTGAACGCGCGCCGGCAGGCGCGCTGCTCCGATTTATCAGCGCCGCACCCATTCTGGTTCTGATCGAATTGGCCTTCGGCTTTGCCGATATTGCTGCGATTTCAGGCATGGCGGTCTACTTCGTTCGCGTCGGCCACTCCGAAGCTTTCGCAGCATACGCCATTACCGTGCTGTCACTTCCCACCGCGTTTGCCCAGCCTCTGGTCGGATGGTTGCTGGACAAGACATCGCGTGCCGGTGTGACGATCTGCTGCGGCCTTTTAGGAGCGGTCGCGTTCCTGGCAATCCCGTTTTTGCAATCCGAGGCCGCTATCCTGGTGGTGTTCGCTATAATCGGCGTTGCAACATTCGCCTTGAGCACTTGTGCCCTCACAATCTTGGGCGAGCGCTTCGAGGGCGGGATGTTAGTAGCCGGAACTGCTAGCTTTTCTTTGGCCTACTCCATAGGCAGCGTTATGGGATCGACTGGAACCGGGTCACTCATGGACTGGATTTCGCCAAGAGCCGTACCAATAAGCGTTGGCTTGGGTCTCCTCGCTTTCACAATTCTAGTTTCTTTCAAACGCCCGTAGATTTGTCGGTCACCACTGACGTACGCGAAGCGGCGATTTGGCCCGAAAGCCGCCGTTCCGCTTCCCCACGCTTCTCAGTCGCTTGGTCTTCTACGCCTAATGTTTGGATGGGACCAAGGCGCGGGCAGCGCGGAGGCGGTCAGGAAGTTTGGCCTCAGGAACGGCGCCGGCGCCGGTGCAGGCAGACGCTACTGCTTGAGCGCGTTGTAGACGGCAATGCCGGTGGCAAGGTCTTCGAGGGCGGCGCCGACCGACTTGAACAGCGTGACCTCAGTGGGGCTCTGCCGGCCCTGTTTTTCCCCGCGCGCCAGCTCATGCAGATCGGCGACGATGGCTTCCGGCTTCAGCACGCCGGAGGCGAGCGGCTGGACGATGTCGCCGGCTTCCTTGGTGGCGCCGGCGCGGGTGTCGACATAGACGCGGGCGCGCGCGATCGCGTCGTCGTCGCTCTCGCGCATGGTCGGCGTGAAGCCGCCGACCAGATCGACATGCGCGCCCCGCTTGAGCAGCGCACCCTTGACCAGCGGCGTCGTCGTGATCGTCGCCGATGAGACGATGTCGGCCTCGGCGAGTTCGGCGTCGAGATCGCTTGCGGCCTCGGCGTTGAAACCGTCCGCGCGCAAATCAGCCGCGACCTTTTCGGCATTGGCGGGCGTGCGGTTCCAGATGCGGATGGTCTTGATCGGCCGCACCGCGGAGTGCGCCTTGGCGAGGAACGGCGACAGCGCGCCGGCGCCGACCACCAGAAGCCGCGATGCGTCCTCGCGGGCGAGATAGGAGACGGCCAGCGCCGAGGCGCAAGCGGTGCGCCACTGTGTCAGCCGTTGGCCGTCGATCAGCGCTTCGGGCTCACCGGTGGCGCCGTTGAGCAGGAGATAGAGCCCCATCACCGCCGGTTTGCCGATGGCGTTGTTGTCGGGCGATACGGTGACGATCTTGACGCCGATATGACCGCCGACCGACGTGCCGGCCGCATGGAAGTCGGTCCACGCCGGCATCAACAGCAGCGTGGAAGTGGCACCGTCGGGCCGTTCGACTCCGTGATGATGGCGGACGGGTTGCACAGCACCCTCGCGGAAGGCCGCGCGCAATGTCTCGACCAGCCCGGGAAAGGTCAGCGCCTGGTCGACAGCGTCGGCCGAAATGGTCAGCATGCAAAACTCCGCGAAGATAAAAGCGCCCGCTTCAGGCCGTTGGCTTCGGCAGCGCCGGCCCCTGGCCCGAGCCTTGCGGTGCGGCGGGTACCCGGCTGACCGCCTGGCGCAAATTCTCGGCCTCGACGCCGCGCTGGCGCGCCAGCTTGCGGTAGCGGCCCTGCTTGACCCAGGTCGCCAGGCTGCCGACGACCATGCCGATGGCGAGCGCCACGAACAGGAAGATGAACAGCGGCAAGGTCAGCGTCAGTTTCGGATTGCCGGGGTTGAACGGGTCGAGCGTGAAGGCGACCAGCTCGCGGTTGGCGACGGCCAGCGCAATCAGGATGACGGCGAGCGGCACGAAGACCACGATAAGTATGAAGCGGTTCAACATAGAAATTCCCTGGAGAAGGCAGGCCTTGATAAGGTCGGCGCGTGGTCCGTGCCTACTTGCCGCCATTCAGCCTTTCACGCAATTCCTTGCCGGTCTTGAAGAACGGCACCCACTTCTCCTCGACCTCGACGGATTCGCCGGTGCGCGGGTTGCGGCCGGTGCGGGCAGGGCGATTTTTCACCGAAAAAGCGCCGAAGCCGCGCAATTCGACCCGGTTGCCTTCCGCCAGGGCATCGGTGATCTCGTCGAAGATCGCTCCCACGATGTTTTCGACGTCGCGCAGGAAAAGATGCGGGTTGCGCGTGGCAATGATCTGCACAAGCTCGGATTTGATCATCAGAAAGGTCCCCGTGAAAGCGCTGCGGTCAAATTATCAGGATGATTTTATTTGCTTTTTTACTCGCCCCAACCGGCAGATCAAGGGTGCCAGACGGAAACGAGACCGTCAAGAAACAAGCGATCCGCGCCAATTTCGTGAAGCACGTCGCTGCCGGCCTCCGACAGGCCGAGCGCGCTGCCGACGCTGCGCGCTATTGCTTTCGAGAACAGGAAGCCGCCACGCCGCTCGGTGTCCTTCCATTCCACCACCTTGAGCTTGGCGTCGACACCCTTGGTCGCCAGCCAGTCGATCGCCACGCTCTCGCCGCCGACAGCGTCGATCAGACCGTTGGCAAGGCCCTGGCGGCCGGTGAAGATCGAGCCGTCGGCAAGGGCCAGTGCCTGATCGCGGGTCATTTTGCGGCGCTCGGCGACGATGCCGACGAACCAGTCATAGCTGTCGAGGATGAGCTTGCGGACCATGGCTCGCTCGTCTTCATTGGTCGGCTTGAAGGGCGAGGGCGATGCCTTCAGCGGCGAGGATTTCACTTCCTCGAGCTTGATGCCGACCTTGTCCATCAGACCGCTGACATCGGGATACTGGATGAGCACACCGATCGAGCCGACGATCGACGTCTTGCGGGCAACGATATGGTCGCTGGCACTGGCGATCATGTAGCCGGCCGATGCGGCCAGCGTGCCGACCTCGGCCACCACCGGCTTGTCGGCGGCAAGCTTGCGCACCTCCTCGTAGATCGATTCGCCGCCGACCGTGGTGCCGCCGGGCGAATCGATCGCCAGGATGACGCCCTTGACCTGCGGGGATGTGCGGATGGTTTCCAGCCGCTTGATCAGTTCCTCGTCCTCGGTGATGGTGCCTTCGATCCTGACCTTGGCGATGTGGTCGACGGAAGAACCGCCGAGGTCGCCCCCATAGAACCAGCTTGCAAGCGCAATCACCCCAAGGGCCACGATGGCAATGGCGGCGCCGCGCCAGAAGGTCAGCTTGCGCCGCAAACGGCGGCGGTCGATCAGGTCGTCGGCTCTCAGTGCCATGGTCTGCCTCACAGTCGGTGGGAAGCGATGCTTTTAAAGCAAGCGTCCGCGCCCGGCTACCTCTTCCTCAAGAGCCTGCGACGAAGCGACCTTCACGACGGAGGCATTTCAGGAAAAAATGACGCGGCGCGTTCGTTTCTGCTATGAAGCGACGAAATTTGTGTCGCCTGAGTTCCGTCTGTAAAACAGCGGCCGTCACATTTTTGCGGTTTTCCTCCGCTTGTGCTTGCTTGCGGGGGCCGGCAACCCACCTATAGCAGGTGTTTTGGCGGACAAGGGTTTATTAGAAGTCAGTCATGCTTGCGCGATCGAACGAACCGACCAATGCCGATGCGGCCTTGGCGCCCACGGCGCCAGCGGGCACGCGCGGCGACGCCTTCGACCGCGCCCAGCGCCACTCGCGCCGCGTGCGCGTGCTTAAGTTTGCCGTGCCGGTGCTTGCCGCCGGGATCGCGGTTGCGTTTCCGGTCTATTCCTATCTGGCGGCGCCGATCAACATTTCGATACAGGCAGACGGCACCGCTTTCGCGGATGGCAAGCTGGTGATGGCCAATCCGAAGCTCAACGGCTTCACCAAGGACAAGCTGCCCTATTCGCTGACGGCCTTGCGCGCCATCCAGGATGTCGGCAAGCAGGACATCATCGAACTCGAAGGCATCCATGCCAAATTGCCGCTGACGGCCGACAATGTGGCGACCGTCGACGCCAAGCGCGGGATCTACAACAGAAACGCCAACACGATGGACATGACCAGCGACGTTACCGTCACCACCACCGACGGCGTCGCTGCCATCTTCAAATCGGTCTTCCTCGATATGGGCAAAGGCTCTATGAAGACAGGTGATGCGGTCGATGTCAGCCGTAACGGCTCGCGGATCACCGCGGGTTCAATGTCGGTCGAAGACAATGGCAAGGTCATCGTTTTCGAGAACAAGGTAAGCGTTCACATCGATCCGGCCACTATGAAGGCGGCAGAGGCAAAGAGCGGAGAAACGAATGCGTCCCAGTAATTCGGCACGGCTTGTCGCCGCAGCTTCGGCCTTGCTGTTGCTGGGTATGGCGCCGTCCTGGGCTCAGTCCAGCGCCAGCAGCCAGTCCGGGCTCAAACTGTCGGGCGACCAGCCGATCCAGATCGAGAGCGACAAACTTGAGGTCCGCCAGGCCGACAGCATGGCGCTGTTCAGCGGCAACGTCACCGTCACGCAAGGGCCAACGCTGCTCAAGGCCGGCAGCATGGAGGTCTACTACGTCAAGGACCCCAACGCCGCCAAAGGTGCTGCCGCCGGCGCTTCGGCGATGACCGGTTCGGCCAATATCGACCATCTGGTGGTCAAGAACAAAGTCTACATCAAGTCGAATGACCAGATCGCCACCGGCGACAACGCCACGTTCGACATGAAGACGCAGGTGCTTGTTCTGTCGGGCAAGGAGGTCGTCTTGTCCCAAGGACCCAACGTCCTCAAGGGCTGCAAGCTCACCGTGCAGATGAAAAGCGGCCTGGCTCAGGTCGATGGCTGCGGCGGGCGCGTCATCATGTCGATGACGCCGCCACCGAAATCCGAGGCCCCGAAGCCCGAATGACTGGCGTATCTTCGCTGCTGACCCGCCTTCCGGGACGGGCGGCCAGTAAACTTGCAGCACCGGCCACAGTCACCGTTGATTCCTCGAAGTTCAAGGGCACCCTGATCGCCAAGGGTCTGACCAAGAGCTACAAGGGCCGCAAGGTGGTCAGCGGTGTCACCATCGGCGTGCGCGCCGGCGAGGCTGTCGGGCTGCTCGGGCCGAACGGCGCCGGCAAGACCACCTGTTTCTACATGGTCACCGGCTTGGTGCCGGTCGATGAGGGCACGATCGAGATCGACGGTTTCGACGTCACCTCGATGCCGATGTACCGCCGCGCCCGCCTCGGCATCGGCTATTTGCCGCAGGAAGCCTCGATCTTCCGCGGCCTGAATGTCGAGCAGAACATCCGCGCCGTGCTCGAAGTGGTTGAGAAGGACCGCAAGGTGCGCGAGCGCAATCTCGACGAACTGCTCGAGGAATTTCACATCAGCCATCTGCGGAAGTCGCCGTCCATGTCGCTGTCGGGTGGCGAGCGGCGGCGTCTTGAGATCGCCCGAGCTTTGGCGACGCGCCCGGCCTACATGCTGCTCGACGAGCCGTTCGCCGGCATCGACCCGATTGCCGTCGCCGACATCCAGCAGCTGGTTCGTCATCTAACGGCGCGCGGCATCGGCGTGCTGATTACCGACCACAATGTGCGCGAAACGCTCGGCCTCATCGACCGCGCCTACATCATCCATGCCGGCCAGGTGCTGACTCATGGCCGTGCCGACGAGGTGGTGGCGAACCCCGATGTGCGCCGGCTCTACCTCGGCGAAGGTTTCACGCTCTGAGCGTGAAATTTGTTTCCTGACGTGATTTTTGCCGCCCCGCCGGGCTTTTTTCTCCGATTTTGCGTGAGATAATGCTTCGGTAGGGGCCTTTTGCCATCGTTCGCCTTGACAAGCAAAAGCCGGGCCAGTTTCTATGGAAGGTCGGAAAAATTCATTTTCCGGCAGCTTCTGATGTGTAGGCTTCCGGGTGCAGAAGGGCGTTTGAAACCGAACCATGGCGTTGGCGGCGAAACTACAGCTACGACAATCCCAGTCGCTGGTGATGACGCCGCAGCTGATGCAGTCGATCAGGCTGTTGCAGCTCACCCATGTCGAGCTCGACCACTTCATCGACGACGAGATCGAGCGCAATCCGCTGCTGGAGCGCGCCGAGCCCCAGGATGACGCCGCAAGCGACCAGGTGCAGAAGGGCGATGCCGCGCCTGAGCCTGCCGCCGATGGCGACTGGTTCGAAAACGAGACGGCGTGGAGCGCCGAAGCGATCTCCGACAAGCTCGACAGCTCGCTGGAAAATCTGTTCCCCGACGATCCCGGCACCAGCGAGCGGCTCGGTCCGGACCTGACGGCGCAGTGGAAGTCGGCCACCGGCAATAGTTCGTCCGGTTCTTCCGAAGGCTTCGACGTCGGCGACATGGCCGCCGCGGCGATCACGCTGCGCCAGCACGTCGGCGAGCAGATCGCGCTTGCCTTTGCCGATCCGGCCGCAAGGCTGATCGCAGCCGAACTGGCCGACGGCCTGGACGAGGCCGGCTATCTGCGCGCCGATCCCGCCGAGATCGCCAAACGGCTCGGCGCCGATCAGGCGACGGTGGCCAATGTGCTGGCAGCCTGCCACACATTCGAGCCGGTCGGCCTGTTTGCGCGCGACCTTGCCGAATGCCTGTCGCTGCAGCTTGCCATGCGCGATCGTCTCGATCCGGCGATGAAGACGCTGATCGGCAACCTCGAACTCTTGGCGCGGCGCGATTTCCAGACGCTTAAGCGGCTTTGCGGGGTCGACGAGGAGGATCTCCTCGACATGCTGGCCGAAATCCGCGCGCTCGACCCGCGCCCGGGCATGGCGTTTTCGGGCGGCGCCAGCGACGCCATCGTCGCCGATGTCGAAGTCCGCGCCGCCAATGACGGTAGCTGGACGGTCGAGCTCAATGCCGAGACGCTGCCGCGCGTGCTTGTCGATCACATCTATTTCGCCCAGGTCTCGCCGCATGCGAAGAATCAGGCGGAGAAGGATTTCCTGGCCGAATGCCTGCAGAATGCCAACTGGCTGACGCGCAGTCTCGACCAGCGGGCAAAGACGATCCTGAAAGTGGCGTCGGAAATCGTGCGCCAGCAGGACGCTTTTCTCGTCCATGGCGTGCGCCAGCTCAGGCCGCTCAACCTGCGCACGGTGGCCGATGCCATCGGCATGCATGAATCGACCGTCAGCCGGGTGACGGCCAACAAATACATGCTGACTCCGCGTGGCGTGTTCGAGCTGCGTTATTTCTTCACGGCTTCGATCGCGGCGTCGGGCGGCGGTGATGCGCATTCCTCGGAAGCGGTGCGCGACCGCATCAAGCAGCTGATCGACGAGGAAAAGCCCGCCGATGTGCTGTCCGACGACGCAATCGTCGATATGTTGAAGGAAAGCGGCGTCGATATTGCCCGGCGCACGGTGGCCAAGTACCGGGAGGGTATGAATATTCCCTCGTCGGTGCAGCGGCGGCGTGAAAAGCGCGCTCTGGCGAGCGCGGGGCGCTAGGTCTGCTTGCCCGGCAAGGCTTTTGCTATGGCTGGATTCCACAACTTTCCGACCTTAAAGCGCATCGCGCTGAAACGGATTCATACGACGCGCTTTAAGTCTTTGTTTTGATGCATGTCGTTGTGCCAGAACCGCAGCGCACTTCTGGGCGACATGCATTAATTGACAAGCTGCAATGAAGTGTCTAGAAGCCCGCCCGCATGAGACGGGCTCGCGGCCCGCATGCGGATGGTCCGTCACGATGAAGGCCACGGGACGGCCAAGAAGGCGGATTGTGATCAACCGGAAAGTTCGGATCTAAAATCGGCGCGAGTTGACGCCGCAAAGCTTGTGCGCACGGATCACGAGTATAAACTCTGGCCAGTTTGAAGCCTGAGCAAGGAAGGTCAGTTTTCAGATGAAATTGCGCATATCGGGTAAACACATGGATATCGGCGATGCGTTGCGTACGCGCATTACCGATCGTGTCGGCGAGGCGATTGGAAAATATTTCGATCGCGGTTTTTCAGGGCACGTCACGGTCATCAAATCGGGGTCGCGTTACTCGGCCGATTGCATGATCAGGCTGGATTCCGGCGCTTCGCTGCAGGCAACCGGCGATTCCCAGGATCCGACACTTGCCTTCGAGGCGGCCGCGGACCGCCTCGAAACCAGGCTGCGGCGCTACAAACGCCGTCTGAAATCGCACAATTCAGGCAATGGAAATGGCGAAATCACCGACATCGCCTATACGGTAATGGCGCCGCTGACTGATGACGATGAGGACATTCCGGAGGACTACGCCCCGGCCATCGTCGCCGAATCAACCATGACGCTGCAGACCATGTCGGTGGCGTCGGCGGTCATCGAACTCGACACCAAGGACAGCCCGGTTTTCGTCTTCCGCAACGCCGGAAACGACCACCTCAACATCGTCTATCGGCGGCCGGACGGAAATATCGGCTGGATCGACCCGTCGACGACCAAAGTCGCACAGGCGTGACGACAACGACAATGGTCGCACAGGTGACGACAATGGTCGCACAGAGATGATAGCCAGCCGCGCGAGGGGCGAGGACTGGTGACGGCAGGCGAATAAGGGATTTCAAATATGGATCTGAGCGATCTTCTCAACGTTCCGGCGATCTTGCCGGCGTTGAAGGCGAACTCCAAAAAGCAGCTTCTGCAGTTGCTGTCCGAGAGAGCGGCGGCGATTTCCGGCATTCCGGAGCGCGAAGTGTTCGACACCATCCTGCAGCGCGAACGGCTGGGCTCCACCGGCGTCGGCAACGGCATCGCCATTCCGCACGGCAAGCTCGCCGGGGTGAAGCGCATCGCCGGCGTCTTTGCCCGGCTGGAGACGCCGGTCGATTTCGAGGCCTTGGATGACCAGCCGGTCGATCTGGTGTTTTTGCTGCTGGCCCCGGAAGGCGCCGGCGCCGATCACCTCAAGGCACTGTCGCGCATCGCCAGGGTTTTGCGCGACGCCGACACGGTGGCCAAGATCAGAGGCACGCGCGACGCGGTCGCCATCCACGCACTGCTTTCGGACACGCAGGCCTCGCACGCCGCCTGAAGTTCTTCGGATTTAAGTCTTCCAGGGGCCGCCGAAGGCGGCCCTCTCCATTTCAACCGCCAGCAGTCGCCTTAGTGAATGGCGACAGTGGTCAGGTCGTTTTCCATGGCGCCGGCCAAAGCCCGGTCTTTCGCATCCGAAAGCAGGATTGGCTGGCCGTTGGCGGCAAACAGGGCCCACAGGACCATACCAGGCGCTATTTCGCCGAGGTTGGGGAAGCGCCCGAGCAGCTCGTCGCTCGAGACCTTGCGGAGATAAGCGACCGAGCCTTCGCCGAGATGGGCGAATTCGCCGCTGGTCATGGTGATGGTTTCGTCAGTTCTGGTCATTTCAAGCCTCCTTGGCGCGAGGACGCCGCTCAAGGCCATCCCGCATGAGAGCCATCGGTAAAGATCAGTCTTTCACCGATATATTTATTTTCCGTACCAGCCGTTCGGTATCCGGCCGATCGAGATCGATCGACAAAAGGCCGTTCTTCAGTTCCGCTGCGATCACCCGCATGCCGTCGGCCAGCACGAAACAGCGCTGGAACTGGCGCGCGGCGATGCCGCGGTGGAGGAATTCGCGCTCGGTGTCGTCGGTTTGACGGCCGCGCACGACCAACTGGTTTTCCTCCGTGGTGACATCGAGATCGCTTTCGGCGAAACCCGCGACAGCCAGCGTAATGCGCAGCCTTTCGGCCTTGCCGTCAGCACCGCTGAGGCGCTCGATGTTGTAGGGAGGATAACTGTCACCGGATTTCGCCAGTCGTTCCAGGGTCTTTTCCATGGCATCGAAACCAAGGAGAAGCGGGCTGGAGAAGGGCGTCATTCGGCTCATGTTACACTGTCCTCTTTGGAGCGACATAAACTGGAAAAACCCGGATGGCATTTTTCCCGATGGTCTTGATATGGTCCGCGCCGCGGCCAAGTTCAAGCCGCCGAACACCCCCGCCAAAAAGACTCCCCCGCATAAGGAAATGAAATGCCCCAGACCCGCAAGATCATCATCGACACGGATCCCGGCCAGGACGATGCCGTCGCCATATTGCTGGCGCTCGGCAGCGCCGAGCTGGAGATCGTCGGCATCTCTGCTGTTGCCGGCAACGTGCCGCTGAAATTGACCGAAAAGAACGCCAGGAAAATCTGCGAACTGGCCGGCCGGCCCGACATCAAGGTCTATGCAGGCGCCATCCGCCCGTTGGCGCGCGAGCTGGTCACCGCCGAGGAAGTGCATGGCAAGACCGGCCTCAACGGCCCGCAACTGCCCGATCCGAAGATGAAGCTGCAGGGCCAGTATGCGGTCGACTTCATCGTCGAGACGCTGATGAAGGAAGAGGCCGGCACGATCACGCTGTGCGCGCTCGGCCCGCTCACCAATGTCGCGCTGGCGCTGATCCGTGAGCCGAAGATCGCGCCGCGCATCAAGGAAATCGTACTGATGGGCGGCGGTTTCTTCGAAGGCGGCAATGTCACGCCGACCGCAGAATTCAACATCTATGTCGATCCGCAAGCCGCCGACCTGGTGTTCAAATCCGGCATTCCGATCGTCATGATGCCGCTCGACGTCACCCACAAGGCGCTGACCACGGCCAAGCGCACGCAGGCCATCCGCCAGCTCGGCACCCGGGTCGGCACCGCGACGGCCGAGATGCTGGAGTTCTTCGAGCGCTTCGACGAGGAGAAATACGGCACCGATGGCGGCCCGCTGCACGACCCCTGCGTCATCGCGTATCTGTTGAAGCCGGAGCTGTTCAAGGGCCGCAACTGCAACGTCACCGTGGAAACCACCTCCGAGCTCACCATGGGCATGACCGTCATCGACTGGTGGGGCGTGACCAAGCGGCCGAAGAACGCCATGGTGATGCGCGACATCGACCATGACGCCTTTTTTGCGCTGCTGGTGGAGAGGCTGGGGCGGCTTTAAGCCTGCCTTGACGCAGATCGTTCGCCCAGGGCCTAGCGCCTCTGGGCGATATCGGCTGCTTACTCGTCGAGCAGCCGATAGGTTTCGCTGCCATCCTGCCTATGCTGTTGCTCGACTGGAACTTGCGAACCCATGGCTCGTGGTGTTTCCGCATGGCCGTATACGAAAATCAGGTCGTTTTCGCTGAGACGGATACCATACAGGTAACGAAACCCACCGTTGATCCAGCCCTTTGGGTTCGGCGAGGCATCGAGAACACCGACAACCGTGCCTGTCGCCCGTCCCAGGCTGATGATCGGGCTGCTGTGTCCGGCGGCAGGCCTCATGATTGCAAAAATGCACGCGCCAAGCAGCACGGCAGCAAAAGCGATGCCCCAGACGTTTTCTCGCAGAATTGGCAAGGCGAGAGCCAAGCGTGCTTGTGCAAGGCGGGTCATTCTGGAAACCGGTAGAAGACGAAGCCATTATCACGCGTGACGCGCTCCAACTTTGCCGGCGCACCGATCAGATGCGGACGATCGTCATCGACAAGAATGGACGAACCGGTTTCGAGAGCAACCAGATAAAGGGTGCGGTCGTGGTCCGAATGGGCGCTTTTGACTGTTGCGTCGATTGGCTCGACTGACCGGATAGCGCTCGCATCATTCGTCCATTTGTAGAGAGCCGAAGGAACCATCACCGCGAACAGGGCGGCGGTCAGAATCACGCCGGGCGCGTTCCTTTTTATGCCAGCGTAAGTCCATGACATCGACGTGAATCCCCTAACGCGGATTCATGTGGTGGCGCGAAAGCTGACTTTCAATCAGGCTTCACGTACCGGCTCCGTTGGGAACGACCGTTGGCGGTCGTCACTTCGCCTTGGAAAACGCCAGCCACAGGCCGCCGCCGACCAGAAAGCTGCCGCTGATCCTGGACATCAGCTTGATGCGGCTGGCCGAGAGCAGGCGTCCGGCGCGGCTGGCGGCGAGCGCATAGGTGGAATCCGAGACGGCGGCAAAGATCATCGCGGTGAGGCCCATGACGACGATCTGTAGCGTGTAATTGCCCTGCGGGGCGATAAATTGCGGGAAGAAGGCGCCGAAGAACACCAGGGTCTTGGGGTTGCTGAGCGCCACCAGCAGACCCTGCAGGAAGAAGCCGCCACGCGGCTTTCTCGCCGTGCCGTCGCCGTTCAGCGTGCCCTTGGCGCGGAACATCTGCACGCCCATCCAGATCAGATAGGCGGCGCCGATCAGACGCACCCATTCGAACCAGTGGCCCATGCCCGCGATCAGCGTGTTGAGGCCGATGCCGACGATGGCGATCATGATGGCAAGCCCGGCCTGCGTGCCGGCGACATTGGCAAGCCCGGCGCGGTAGCCATGGCGGATGCTGTTGGCGATGATCAGCGTCACAGTCGGACCGGGCACCAGGATGATGACGATGCAGGCAAGGACATAGGCGGCGTAGAGTTCCAGCGACATGGGGATTTCCTCGAGGATGCGCTTAGGCGGCTGGCTGCAATCAATGCATGGCGGCGGGGCTGGTGCAAGCCGGTCGCAGACCGGCCGCCCCTCGCGTCAGGACGCCCCAGCCTGCCAAGGCAAGGTCGACTCATAGGCCGCTCCGGCCCTGAGCACGGCGAGGTCGCCGCGCGGCCGGCCGATCAACTGCATGCCCAAGGGGCGGCCTTTGTCGTCGAAGCCGACGGGCACGTTGAGCGCCGGACAGCCGCCGAGCGTGGCGAAGGCCGAAACCTGCATCCAGCGATGGTAGCTGTCCATCGTCCGTCCGGCGACCTCACTTGGCCAATGCGTGCCGACTTCGAAAGGAAAGACCTGCGCCGTCGGCAGCGCGATGAGATCGAAGTGCTCGAACAGCGACAGCAGCGTCCGGTGCCAGGAGGTGCGGATGACCGAGGCCGCGCGGATCTGCGGCGCCGTCAGCCGCATGGCGTTCTCCACCTCCCAGACGGCTTCCGGCTTCAGCAGGGCGCGCTTGTGCGGGTCGTCATAATGGACTTTCAGCGCCGAGCCGCTGCTCGCCTGCCGCAGCGTCACGAAGGCTTGCCACAGTGCCTCGAAATCGAAATCCGGCAGCAAGGGCTCGGTCAGGAAGGATGCCTCCGCGAAGCGGCCGAGTGCGGCCTCGCACAGATCGAGGATGCCAGGCTCCACCGGCAGGTGACCGCCGAGATCACCGAGCCAGCCGACGCGGCCGCCGCTTGCCGGCGTTGCCAGCCCTTCGAGGAATGAACCAGGCTTTTCCCAGGACAAGGGCGCATGCGGATGGTAGCCCGCCTGCACATCGAGCAGCAGCGCCATGTCGCTGATGCTGCGGCCCATCGGCCCGTCTATGCCCATCTGAGCATGAAAGACTTCCAGGTCCGGCCCTCCGGGGACAAGGCCCTGCGACGGGCGGAAGCCATAGACATTGTTCCACGCCGCCGGATTGCGCAGCGAGCCGCCGAAATCGCTGCCGTCGGCGACCGGAACCATGTCGAGTGCAAGGGCGACCGCAGCGCCGCCGCTCGACCCGCCTGCGGTGAGCGCCGGATCGAAGGCGTTCAGCGTCGGGCCGAACACGTTGTTGTAGGTGTTGGATCCCAGCCCGAATTCGGGAACATTGGTCTTGCCGATGATGATGGCGCCGGCCTTGCGGATGCGCTCGACGAAGAAATCATCCTCCTGCGGCACGAAATCGGCGAAGATCGGCGAGCCGAAACTGGTCCTCAAGCCGCTCGTCATGGCGAGGTCTTTTATCGCCATCGGCAGGCCGAACAGCGAGCCGGCCGGCCCGCCTTGCGCTAGATGCGCGTCCGCCGCGTCGGCCTCGCGCAGGATGTCGGAGCGCTCGCGCAACGAGACGATGGCGTTGACCAGCGGGTTTACCGCGTCGATGCGGTCGAGGAATGCGGCGACCAACTCGCGCACGGACAGGCGGCGCAGCCGGATCGCCTCGGCCAGGTCGACAGCGGACATCCGGCAGATGTCGCCGGCGGGGGGCACGGCGTGCTTCGTTGTAGGGCGCAGGGCAGTCATCCGGCGTTGTTGCGCAGGGCAGTGTCCACATCCGCGGCCAGCGGGATGGCCGGCTGGGCGCCGGGCTTCAGGCAGGCGAGTGAGCCGGCGGCTGCGGCGCGGGTGAGAGCCTGCTCCAGCGGCAGGTTGGACGCCAGCCCGGCAGCGAGATAACCGCAAAAAGTATCGCCGGCCCCGACCGTGTCGACCGGCGTGATTTTCAGCGCCGGCACGGTCAGGAAATCCTCCGGGGTCGCCGCCAGCACGCCGTCGCCGCCGAGCGTGACGACGATGGTGCGGCCGGTTTTGCCGGCGAAGTCGCGCATGCGCGCCGGGCGGTCGCGGCCTTTCAGCGACAGCGCCTCGCCGTAAAGGTCGAATTCGGTTTCGTTGGCGACGGCGTAATCGGCCTTGCCGAGCAACGCTGCCGCCTCGCTACGGAACGGCGCGGTGTTGAGCACGGTGACGGCGCCGGCGGCGCGTGCGGCGTCAAGCGCTGCATCGACGGTCTGCAGCGGGATCTCGTGCTGCAGCAGGACGACGTCGCCCTTCACAAGGAAAGCCTTGGCGAGATCGCCGGGCAGCACCGAATCATTGGCGCCCGGCACGACGGCGATGACATTCTCGCCATCGGCGCCGACGAGGATCAGCGCCGTGCCGGTGGAGGCGAAGCTCTGGCCGACGCCGGAGAGATCGACCTTGCCGGCCACGAGCAAAGCCAGGGCTTCGGTTGCGAAATTGTCCTTGCCGACGGCGCCGACCATGCGCACCTTGGCGCCGGCGCGCGCCGCAGCCAGCGCCTGGTTGGCGCCCTTGCCGCCGGGCGCGGTGGCGAAGCCGGAGCCGCGGACCGTCTCGCCCGGCGAAGGCAGGCGGTCGACATTGGCGATAAGGTCGAGGTTGATCGAGCCGACAACGATGATCAAGAAAGCCTCCTGCGGAATGCGCGGGAAGCTAACCTGTAAGCCGGCGGCTTGCCAGAGCGTGCGGATGTTTTGCGCCGGGAGCTCGCAAAAAGAACAACACCGGCGAGGGGATTTCGCCGGTGTTGTTTGATGCGGGCAGCTTCAGGACGCGGTCTGGCCCGCTTCCCAACCGAGGATGGCGCGTTTGCGGGTCAGGCCCCAGTGGTAGCCGGTGAGTGCGCCGGACTTGCCCAGCGCCCGATGGCAAGGGACGACGAAGGACAATGGGTTGGCGCCGACCGCCGCTCCCACCGCCCGGCTGGCGTTTGGCGCGCCGATCCTGGAGGCGATCGAAGAATAAGTGCAGGCCTTGCCCATCGGGATCCTGAGCAGCGCGTCCCAGACGCGCAGCTGGAAGTCGGAGCCGATCATCACCACGCGCAGCGGCTGGTCGGCGCGCCACAATGTCGGATCGAAGATGCGCGCCGCATAGGGCTGGGTGGCGCTCATGTCCTCGACATAGGTGGCGTTCGGCCAGCGGCCCGACATGTCGGCGAAAGCCGCCCGCTCGCCGCCCGGATCGTTGAAGGCGAGCCCCGCAAGGCCACGGTCGGTGACCATGATCAGGGCGATGCCGAAGGGCGAGATGTGGTAGCCGTAGCGGATGGTCAGGCCGGCGCCGCGCGTCTTGTAGTCGCCCGGCGACATCGCCTCGTGGGTGACGAACAAATCGTGCAGCCGGCCGGGGCCGGACATGCCGAGTTCGAACGATGTTTCGAGGAGCGGCATGCCGGAATCGAGCAGTTTGCGGGCATGGTCGAGGGTGACCGCCTGCAGGAAGGCTTTTGGCGACAGGCCGGCCCAGCGGGTGAACAGTTTTTGCAGGCCCGTGGGTGTCTCGCCGACATCGGCTGCCAGGGCTTCCAGCGAGGGCTGGTCGCGATAGTCGAGGCTGATCTTCTCGATGGCGCGGCGCACGACCTCGTAGTCGCTGCCCTCGGGGGTGATGTCGTGCTGCAGGATCGCTGTCGGTTTCATCTGCGTATTCATGGTCATCTGGGCGTTCATGGCAATATCTCCTTGACCGCGAATATCGGTCTTTCCGCCCCTTGCAACCACCCGAAACTTGCCTTGTTGCCGCCTGTTCCCAGATAAATACTGGATTGCGCCCCGGGAGATGCCGATGGCCGGCGAAAGGGTGAATCTGAGCGGAGCAAGGGAGACCTTGCTGATGACGCTTTATGGCAAGGCGCTGGAAAGCCGGCTGCCGCATTCGCTGCTCGGGGATCGCTTCGCCGACGAGGCCGTGCGCAAGATCGACTATGATTTCTCGCACCTCAAGGTGGACACCAATCTCGGCATCGGCCTGGCGATCCGGGCCAAGACGTATGATGTCCGCGTTCAGGACTTCATCGCCAGAAATCCCGGCGCCATCGTGCTGCATCTCGGCTGCGGGCTCGATACGCGCATTTTCCGTGTCGATCCACCCGAAGGCGTGGAGTGGTTCGATGTCGATTTTCCGGATGTCATCGCGCTCCGGCGCAAGCTTTACCCGTCCCGGGACCACTACCACCTCGTCGGCTCTTCGGTAACCGACCCAGACTGGCTGGCAGAAGTGCCGAGCAATCGTCCGGCCGTCGTGGTGATGGAGGGGTTGACGCCTTATCTCCCGGTAGAGGAGGGGCCACGGCTGCTGTCACGCCTTGTCGCGCATCTTGCCGGCGGCGAGCTGATGTTCGACGCCTACAGCCACTTCGGCCTGAAGATGCTGCGCCTCAATCCGACCATCAGGGCGACGGGCGCCGAGGTTCACTGGGCGATCGACGACCCGCAGGTACTGGAGCGTGCCGTTCCGAAGCTGCGCTTTGTCGACGATATCTCGGCCTACAGCGCGGAACGCACAGCGCATATGAGCTGGTCCGCAAAACTGTTCATCGGGCTGTGGAGGCATATCCCAGCGCTGCGCAAGGTCGGCCGGATCTTGCGCTATCGGTTCTAACGCCGGCTCATCGTGTCTTGGCAGTTGCCAGGGCGCGCGAAAATGCAGTGGCAAAACTCTCGCGGGAGTCGGGGTCCAGGAATGACCCGATCGGCACATTCTGTCCTTGTGCTTCCACCGTCATCCTGGTGATGCCGATCTCGGCATGGCGAGCGACGGAAAAGCGCGCCCAGAACGGGTTGAAGCGATGCGCTTCCGACTTTCCCGAGGGCGCCGTCTTGCGGATGTCGAGGCTGGTGCGCGACACCGACACTTCCTCGCGGGCGCGGGCAGCACGATAGTTGGCGCGGAAGGCGATGTAGACGGCGATGACGTCGAGGCCGAAGAAGCCGAACACCGGCCAGGCGCCGCGCGACAGGAAAAACGCCCCGGTCACCACCCAGCCGAACAGCAGCGCGCCCATCAGCACGGCAAAGCCGGTGCGGCCCAGCGAGCGGTGCGGTGTCAGCAGCGCCTGGAAGAATGGCTCGTCGGCCTGAAACGAGGCATTTGTGTCGCTCATCCCGGGATATTATAGGAGGGAAATGGCCAGCCCCAAGTCCAAAAATCTTTCCCTATCCAAAAGTGAACTGCCGCCCGGGCGGCGCGACGGCTCGAATGCCAAGCCGCGACCGCGGCCGGCGCGGCTCCGTTCGCTCTACAGCGCCGCCGAGGTGCATGAGATCTTCCGGCGGTTTTCGGTGCAGCGGCCCGAGCCGAAGGGCGAGCTCGAGCATGTCAACGCCTTCACGCTGCTGGTGGCCGTGGTGCTGTCGGCGCAGGCGACCGATGCCGGCGTCAACAAGGCGACGCGGGCGTTGTTCAAGGTCGCCGACACACCTGAAAAGATGCTGGCGCTGGGCGGAGCCAGGGTCGGCGAGTACATCCGCACCATCGGACTCTGGCGCAACAAGGCCAAGAATGTCGTGGCGCTCTCGGAGGCGCTGATACGCGATTACGGCGGCGAGGTGCCCAGCGAGCGCGATGAGTTGGTCAAGCTGCCGGGGGTCGGGCGCAAGACCGCCAATGTCGTGCTCAACATGGCGTTCGGCCAGCACACGATGGCGGTCGACACCCATATTTTCCGCATCGGCAACCGCCTCGGCCTCGCGCCAGGCAAGACGCCCGAACAGGTCGAGCAAGGGCTGCTGCGGATCATCCCGGACGAGTATATGCGCCATGCGCATCACTGGCTGATCCTGCATGGCCGCTATGTCTGCAAGGCGCCCAAGCCCGATTGCCCGGCCTGCGTCATCGCCGATCTCTGCAAGGCCGAGGTGAAGACGACAGACGTGCCGGCGCCGCTCGTGGAAATCGCGGCGCCCGGCGTCCCGACAACTAGCTTTCCTCCACGAACACCTCTTCGCGCTTCTTCTTGACCGACGGCAGGAAGACGACGACGAGCACGGCCAGTGCGACGAGCAGCAGGCCGGCGCTGATCGGCCGCGTCACGAAGGTCGAGGGGTCGCCGCGCGACAGGATCATGGCGCGGCGCAGGTTTTCCTCGAGCAGCGGGCCGAGCACGAAGCCGAGCAGCAGGGGTGCGGGTTCGCAGCGCAGCTTGGTCAGGATGTAGCCGAGCAGGCCGAAGAATGCGACCGCGTAGAGATCGAAGGCGTTGGTGTTGACGCTGTAAACGCCGATCGAGCAGAACGCCATGATGATCGGGAAGAGCACATAATAGGGGATCGTCAGCAGCTTCACCCACAGCCCGATCAGCGGCAGGTTCAGCACGATCAGCATCAGATTGCCGATCCACATCGAGGCGATGATGCCCCAGAACAGCGCCGGCTGCTCGATCGCGACATTGGGGCCGGGCACGATGCCCTGGATGATCATGGCGCCGATCATCAGCGCCATGACCGGATTGGCCGGAATGCCCAGCGTCAGCATCGGAATGAAGGAGGTCTGGGCGCCGGCATTGTTGGCCGATTCCGGTCCGGCGACGCCGGCAATAGCGCCCTTGCCAAACTCCTCCGGGTGTTTCGACACGCGCTTTTCGACCGTGTAGGAGGCAAAGGCGGCAAGCACCGCGCCGCCGCCGGGCAGGATGCCGAGCGCCGAACCGATGATCGTGCCGCGCACGATGGGTGCTGCCATCGCCTTGAAGTCGTCGCGGGTCGGCATCAGGCCGGAGACTTTTTTGATCATCACCGAGCGCTCGTGCTCGTTTTCGAGATTGCGCAGGATCTCGGCGACGCCGAAGACGCCGACCGCCACCGCCACGAAGTTCAGCCCGTCGGCATATTCGCGGATGCCGAGCGTGAAGCGCGGCGTGCCGGTGTAGATGTCGGTGCCGACAATGCCGAGCAGCAGGCCGAGCACGACCATCGCCAGCGCCTTGACGATCGAGCCATGGGCGAGAGCGATGGACGAGACGAGGCCGACGATCATCAGCGAAAAATATTCGGCCGCGCCGAATTGCAGGGCTATTGCCGTCAGCGGCGGGGCAAAGACGGCGACCAGGAAGGTCGACACCGTGCCGGCGAAGAACGAGCCGATCGCGGCGATCGCCAGAGCCGCCCCGGCGCGACCGTTCCTGGCCATCTGGTAGCCGTCGATGGCGGTCACGGCCGAGGAGGATTCGCCGGGCATGTTGATGAGAATGGCGGTGGTCGAACCGCCATACTGGGCGCCGTAGTAGATGCCGGCCAGCATGATGAGGGACGAGACCGGGTCGCCGATCTGGAAGGTGATCGGCAGCAGCATGGCGATGGTTGCGGTGGCGCCGATGCCGGGCAGGACGCCGATCAGCGTGCCGAGCAGAACGCCGATGAGGCAAAAACCCAGATTGGCCGGCGTGGTGGCCGTCGAAAAGCCGAGTTCGAGGTTCCTGAGGAGGTCCATCTCAGCGCCTCACAATGCCAGCCATTGGGGCAACCAGGGGCCGAAGCGCTGGAATGGCAGCCCGAGCGCGTAGCTGAAGACCAGCACCGAAAACAGCGTCAGGCCGGCCGACAGCAGAAGTGCCGTCAGCGGCTTCATGCGGGCGCTGGCAAAAGAGGCGATCAGCGCCGTCAGGAAGATCGACGGGACGAAGCCGAGGCCGCGCACGGTCATGCCGAAAAAGATCGGCGCCGGCAGGATGAACAGCATGCCGCGCCACGCAATGGGGCCGATCGGCTCGCCCTCGACGCGCACCGCCTGGACGAGGATGATGGCGCCGAGCACGATCAGCACGATCGCCAGCACCAGCGGGAAATAGCCCGGTCCCATGCGGAAGGCGGTGCCGATTTCGAGGCCGAGCGATTGTATCGCGAAAAAGGCGCCGAAAAAGATGAACAGCGCGGCGCACAGGCCGTTTGTCCTGTCGATGGCGAAAGGTTTCATGGCGGTCCTCCCCTGACCCTTGCAACGGGCTTGCCGTTGCAAATGTGAAAACGGACGTCGAAGCGAAAACGGGGCGCCGGCAGCGCCCCGTTCAAGCCTCAGTCGGCGTATTGGCCGGCGGCTTCGATGATCGGCTTCCAGCGCATGATCTCGCCTTCCAGCTTGGCCTTCAGCGCTGCCGGCGTCGCGTCGGCCTCGGACGACGGCTTGGTGCCGAGTTCGGCGAAGCGGGCGATGACGTTGGGGTCCTTCAGCGCGACCTGGAGCGATTTCGACAGTCGGCCGGTGATCTCGGCCGGCGTGCCCTTCGGCGCATAGAGGCCGTGCCAGATGCCGACCTGCACCGCGGGCAGGCCGGCTTCGATGGTCGTCGGCACGTCCTTCAGCACGTCGAGGCGCTCCGGCGTGGTGACGGCATAGGCCTTGATCGTGCCGCCCTGGATCTGCTTGGTGGTGTTGGTGGTCTGGTCGCACATAATGTCGACCTGGCCGCCGAGAAGGTCGGTCATGGCCGGACCGGTGCCCTTGTAGGGCACGGTGACCAGCGGCGTGCCGATGGCGCTCATGAATAGCATGCCGCACAGATGTGAGGCAGCGCCGATGCCGGCATTGGCGACGGTGATGGTGTCCTTGTTGGTCTTGGCGTATTCGACCAGCCCTTTCAGGTCGGCCGGCTCCAGGTCCTTGCGGGCGACGATCGCCATCGGCACCTCGGTGACGAGGCCGACATACTCGAAGGCGTTCAGCGTGTCGTAGGCGAGTTTTCTGTAGAGGGTCGCGCTGGTCGCCATGCCGATGTGATGGAGGAGCAGCGTGTAGCCATCCGGGTCGGCGTTGGCGACGCGGCCGGCGCCCAGCGTGCCGCCGGCGCCGCCGACATTTTCGACGATGATCTGCTGGCCGAGATCCTTCGACATGGCTTCGGCGACGAGCCGGGTAACCGTGTCGGTCGGACCGCCGGCCGCAAACGGCACGACGACGGTGATGGTGCGCTCGGGATAGGTCTGTGCGCTGGCGGTGAACGAATAAAGCGTGACGGCCGCGACGGCGGCCAGGGCGGCTACAATTTTCCTCATCGTAATTCTCCTCCCAGGATATCAATCTCCGATCGCTGTGCAGGTCAGGCAGCGAGGGTGCAACAAAGGCAAGCTAACAGATTGTCGCCTGACGCAAACTGCAAAATACAGTCGTGCGCAACCATGGCGATCAGTGGGGAGTATGCCCGGAGGAGATGGGTTTGGTGTTGGCGTTGCTTCAATAACCGTAGCCGCGCGCCATCGCCGCCGCGAAGATCGGGATCAGCAGGAAGATGAAGGCTTCGGCGCGCACATAGGTCTTCACCGAGGCGAGTTCCGCAACCGGCACCTGAAAGCCGGGATTTGCACTGGCTTGCCGGTTCCAGGAGATGAAGCGGATGGTCGGGATGATCGACAGCAGGCCAACGATGCCGAATGCCGCCATCTTGGCCCAGAACACCCAGTTGTAGACGTAGAATTCCCAGCCCTTCAGGCCGTAGATGACGCGGCAGATGCCGATGATGATGATCAGCATGGCGATGATGCCATAATGGCGGTCGATGCCGGCAAGCCGCTTGAGCGTGGCGGCGGAGAGGTCGCCGCGGATCAGGACAAATTCGGCGCCGATGATGCCGGCCAGCGAGAACACCAGCAGATGATGTAAAATGGCAAGCACGAGATCGGTGGTGTCCATGGCGTTCTCCTCCCATTGGCGGTATCGAGACCGGCCCTTGCCGGACCGGTTGCGAAAGGTGGCATCGTTCGGCAGAATTCCCAGAGGCGGACCTGGGTTGGACCATCGGCGTCGCCATCCTGACAGCTGGGGTTTTCTGAAATGACCGGACTGAAGCGCGCCCTGAACCCGATGCCGGACGACATCCGCATCGCCCTGACCGAAAAAGGACTGACAGCGGCCTACGAGGGGCGGCCGGACTACCAGAAGAACGATTATCTCGGCTGGGTCGCCCGCGCCAAACGCAGCGACACCAGGCAGAAGCGGCTCGACCAGATGCTGGACGGATTGCGGCGCGGTGGGCTCTACATGAAGATGGTCTGGCACGCTGAAAGTAAGCCGACGCTGATCGCTTCGACCGCCTGGTCGCGCCAGGCCGTTCGGAAGCTTCCCTGGCTGAATGATGATCCGGCTTGGCCCTTGTCCGGGCGCGCTGGTTTGCTAAGCGCTGACCGTCAACGGAGGCAGAGTTTCATGGGCAGTCCAAAAACAGCCGGCGTCCCGGTTCTCGAAACGGAACGGACCATCATGCGGGCGCACCGGATCGAAGATTTCGACGACTATGCCGTCCTGTGGGCCGACCCCGTCACCACCCGTTTCATCGGCGGCAAGCCGCGGACGCGGGAGGAAAGCTGGATGCGGTTCTTGCGGCATGCCGGCCTGTGGTCGCTGCTCGGCTACGGCTTCTGGGCGGTCGAGGACAAGGCCAGCGGTCGCTTCATCGGCGAGGCCGGATTCCACGATCTGAAGCGCGACATCGAGCCGTCGCTCGAGGGCATTCCGGAAGCCGGCTGGGCGCTGGCGCCGCAAGCGCATGGCAAGGGTCTTGCCAGCGAAGTCGTCAGAAGGGCCCTGGCCTGGGGCGACGAAACCTTTGCCGGCGCGAGAACCGTCTGCATCATCGATCCGGAAAACACCGGCTCGTTGAACGTCGCGGCAAAGTGCGGCTACACCAAGGTCCTGGAAACCACTTATCACGATGGGCCGACGATCCTGCTCGAACGGCGGGTGTGAAGCGCTTCATCGACGCAATTTCCACGTTCTGCTAGGGTTGGCTATTCTAATTTAGCTACGCAATTCCTGTGGGAAAACCGCTCACACTTTTCCTGGAATTGCTCTTTGGGGGAGCCGACCATGCGTGCGATCAATGCGATATTTCTGAAGCTTTTCTGGGCGGGGCTGCTGCTCCTGGCGGCCGTGCAACTGGCGGGCGCCGATGCGACGGTGCCGACCGCCGACATCGAGGGCGGTGCCGACAATCATCTGGCCAAGCGCTACGAGGGGTCGTTCATCGTCTCCTACGAAAAATTCGCCTATACCGATCTTACAGTGCCGCTGTCGCCGCTGAAGCCGAGCGCCGATCCGGATGCCCGTGACACGATGAACAACCGTGTGTTCGCGCCGGACAAGAAGGCTGAGGTCGAAGGCGCGCTGACCCGCATCGCCTATGTGCTGCCGGCCGAGCGCTCCCCGCTCGAAGTGCTGCGCAACTACCAGGATGTGATCGCGGCCGCCGGCGGCGAAGTCCTGTTCGAATGCAAGAAGGAAGAGTGCGGCGGCGCCGCCGACCGGTCGTCGAGCGGTGGCGGCGGCGACATGAGCCTGATGATGTATTTCTTCCATGAAAGCGACGTCAAGGACGCGGCCTTTTCCAATGGCGCCTGTGCGGTAACCACCGGTATCAACGACCAGCGCTTCTTCGCCGCCAAGCTGCCGCAGGACGGCGGCGACGCCTATGTCACGGTTCAGGCCTATTCGCTGATCGACGACCTCTACTGCAAGGAACTCAACGGCCGCACCATCGCCGTCGTTCAGGTGCTGGAGCCCAAGGCGCGCGACAAGAAGATGGTGGTGGTCGAAGCGGCCAAGATGGCGGATTCGCTGTCGGCCACCGGCTCCATCTCGCTCTACGGCATCTTCTTCGACACCGACAAGGCCGACATCAAGCCGGAATCGGAACCGACGCTGAAGGAGATCTCGACGCTTCTGACCAACGAGCCCGGCATGGCGGTGATCGTCGTCGGTCATACCGACAACCAGGGCGCGTTCGACTACAATATCGATCTGTCGTCGCGGCGGGCGCAGTCGGTGAAGGCGGCGCTGGTCTCGAAATACGGCATCGATGGCGGCCGGCTGACCGCCGCCGGCGCCGGCATGATGGCGCCCGTCGCCAGCAATGACGGCGAAACCGGCCGCGCCAAGAACCGCCGTGTGGTGCTGGTCAAGGCGAACTGAGGCCGATCACGGTTTCAGCGCCGGCTAGGCGCGCTGCCTGCTCCAGCATCGAGGCATCCTCGCCGAAGGCGCGGGTGGCGCGAGCGGCGGCCTCCAGCAGGTCCGGTGTCATGCGGCGCAGGAACGCCGTGTCGACGCGTGTCGACGGGCCGGCGAGCGTCAAGGCGCCGAGCAGAACGCGGCCCGGTCCGAACACCGGCACCGAGACGCCCGCCGTCTCAGGGTCGCGGTCGCCGATCGACAGATAGTGGCAGGCCTTGCGGATGGTCTCGTATGGTTCGCCCGGCTGGCCTGAAAACGCTGCCAGCACGCGGCCGCCAGAGCCGGTGAGCAACGGCAGCAGGTCGCCTTCCCGGATCGTGTAGCGGATCGGGTGCTTGGATTCGACGCGGTAGAGACAGGTGCGGGCGTCGCCCGAGCGGACATAGAACGCCACGCTTTCCCAGCTGCGTTCGGCAAGATCGCGCATGATCGGCAGCAGGATGTCGACCGCCACGACCGAGCGCTGGTAAAGCGCGCCAAGCCGGAAGGTGGCGGGTCCGATGCGGTAGCGGCCATCGTCGAGCCGCTCCAGCAACTGCCCGCGCAGCAATGAGTTCGCCAGCCTCAAAATGGTGCTTTTGTAGAGCCCGGTGCGCGCCGCGATCTCGGCCAGGCTGAGCGAGCGGTCGGCGGTCGCGAACGCGTCGAGAATGGCGATCGCGCGGTCGAGCGCGGCAACACCATCGGCCGGCAACGGCTGGGATCGCGCTTCGGTCATCTCACGAACAGTTTCATTCCAGTTTACCTGCTCGAACAAAGGCCGGCCGAAGCGATTGTGCCGCACATCCATGGTTCTGTCTAGTAGAACAGCGTTCCTGTTGACAGAACGTACCGAAATCGGCATGAATTTTTGCCGAGCGGGTCTGTTTTCAGGCTACGTTTCTGGCAGGCACCGGAGGAGGTGTCGTGATTTGGAGGAATCCCATGCTGAACAGACGCAGATTTTTGATGAGCACCGCGGCCGCAGGCGCTGCCGGATTCGTTGCAACGCATTTGACGCCCGCCCTCGCTCAGGATGCACCGCAGATCCAGATCTTCGTGCCGGCCGCGCCCGGCGGCGGCTGGGACCAGACGGGGCGCACCATCGACCAGGTGCTGCGCAGTGAAAAACTGATCTCCGGCTCGCAGATCACCAATGTCGGCGGCGCCGGCGGTACTGTCGGCCTGCCGCAGTTCATCAGCCAGTGGAAGGGCAAGGGCAATTCGCTGATGGTGGCCGGCATGGTCATGGTCGGCGCCATCATCGCCAACAAATCGGCCAACAACCTCTCCGAAGTGACGCCCATCGCTCGCCTCACCGGCGAGTTCGAGGCGCTGGTGGTGCCGGCGGATTCGCCGTTCAAGACGGCCGGAGATTTCGTCGCCGCGCTCAAAGCGGATCCGACCAAGGTTCCGGTGGCCGGCGGCTCGGCCGGTGGCTCCGACCACATCCTGTTCGGGCTGATCGCCAAGACGGTCGGCGTTCCGGCAACCAACCTCTCCTATGTGCCTTTCGCCGGCGGTGGCGAGGCGCTGTCGGCGCTGCTCGGCAACCAGGTTGCGGCCGGCATTTCCGGCTTCGGCGAGTTCTCCGAGCAGGTCAAGGCGGGCGCGCTTCGGCTGTTGGCGATCTCCGCCGACAAGCGCCAGGACGGCATCGACGCACCGACGATGAAGGAAGCCGGCATCGACGTCGAACTGTTCAACTGGCGCGGCGTCTTCGCACCGCCCGGCGTCTCCGACGCCGACAAGGCGGCGATGGTCACGATGATCGAGACCATGGCCAAGAGCGATGCCTGGGCAGCCGAATGCAAGAACCGCAACTGGACGCCCATCCTTCTGACCGGCGACGATTATGCGAAATTCCTCGTCGACGACACCGCCCGTATCACCGCGATCCTCAAGGATCTCGGCCTCGCCTGATGTCTTCAGGGGCGGCCACGGCCGCCCCTTCCGACATTCGCCTGCGGCATGGACATATCATGCGCTGGGAGTGAAACTGCGGATGCGGCCGGCGGGAGGATGCCGGCCATCTCGGGAGGACATCGATGAGCACCAGCGACCAGCAGCCGGCGCCCCCGCGCCTTGCCATGCCCGAATTGTTGATCGGCATCGGGCTTCTCGCCTGTGCTGCGGCCGTGGCGTGGCAGACCCTGGCGATCCCGGTTTCGCCGCTCTATTCCAAGGTCGGGCCGACCGTCTTTCCCTACATCACCATGACCGGCATGATCGTGCTTTCGCTGCTGCTCATCGTCGCCGCGCTGCGCGGCGGCTGGCAGCCGCAGGAGGAAAAGGAAACGCCGACCGACTGGAAGGCCATGGGCATCGTCGTTGCCGGCCTGGTCGCCAATCTGGTGCTGATCCAGCCGCTCGGCTTCACCGCCGCCTCGGTCATCATGTTCGTGCTCGTCTGTTATGGCTTCGGCAGCAAGCACACGCTGCGCGATGCGCTGACCGGCCTGATCCTGGCGCTTGCCGCCTATTTCGGCTTTGCCAGGGCGCTCGGCGTCAACATTGGCGCCGGCTTCATCGAAAACCAGCTGAACACGGTGATCGACGCGATCATCGCCACTGCGAGGGGCTGACGCCATGGAGACGCTCGGCCATCTCGCCCACGGATTTTCCGTCGCTTTCTCGCCGATGAACCTGCTGTGGTGCCTGGTCGGCACCACGCTCGGCACGGCCATCGGCGTGCTGCCCGGCCTCGGGCCGGCGCTGACCATCGCGCTGCTGCTGCCGATCACCTACCAGGTGGCGCCGGAGGCGTCCTTCATCCTGTTTGCCGGCATCTATTACGGCGCCATGTATGGCGGCTCGACGACCTCGATCCTGCTCAACACGCCGGGCGAAAGCGCCACCATCGTCACCGCGCTGGAAGGCAACAGGATGGCCCGCTCGGGTCGCGGCGGCGCGGCACTGGCGACCTCGGCGATCGGCTCCTTCGTCGCCGGCACCATCGGCACGATGGGCGTCGCCTTCCTGGCGCCGGTGGTGGTGAAGTTCGCGCTGGCCTTTGGTCCGGCCGAATATTTCTCGCTGATGGTGCTCGCCTTCATCACGGTTTCGGCGGTGCTCGGCTCGTCCTCCGTGCGCGGCCTCACCAGCCTGTTCATCGGCTTCGTCATCGGCATGATCGGCGTCGACCTGCAGACGGGACAGCCGCGCTTCACCTTCGGCATGAACGAACTGCTCGATGGCGTCGATGTCATCATTGCCGCGGTCGGCCTGTTTGCCGTCGGCGAGACGCTCTACATGGCCTCGCGCCGCTATGCCGGCAAGGACGAGATCGTGCCGCTCAAGGGCTCGCTCTACATGACAGCGGCCGAATGGGGACGATCGTGGAAGCCATGGCTGCGCGGCGCTTTTATCGGCTTCCCGATCGGCGCCATGCCTGCCGGCGGCGCCGAGATCCCGACCTTCCTGTCCTATGCCATCGAAAAGAAGCTGTCGAAGCACAAGGAGGAGTTCGGCACGGTCGGCGCCATCGAGGGCGTTGCCGGACCGGAAGCCGCCAACAATGCGTCTGCCGCCGGCGTGCTGGTGCCGATGCTCACCCTTGGCCTGCCGACCTCGGCGACCGCCGCAATCATGCTGTCGGCCTTCCAGAGCTACGGCATCAATCCGGGACCGCTGCTGTTGACGACGCAGGCCGATCTGGTCTGGGGCCTGATCGCCAGCCTGTTCATCGCCAACGTCATCCTGGTCGTCCTCAACCTGCCGCTGATCGGGCTGTGGGTACGGCTGTTGAAAATCCCGGCGCCGCAGCTCTATGCCGGCATCCTGGTGTTCGCCACCGTCGGCACCTACGGCATCTCGCAATCGCCGATCGACCTCGTCATCCTCTATCTCCTGGGGGCCGCCGGCTTCCTGATGCGGCGCTTCGATTTCCCGACAGCGCCGGTCATCATCGGCATGATCCTGGGGCCGCTCGCCGAAACGCAGTTCCGCCGGGCGATGACGATCTCGAACGGCGACTGGTCGGTGTTCTACACCCACAAGCTGTCGCTGGTGCTGCTGATCCTCGCCTTCATCGGTCTCGCCGGGCCGCATATCTGGGCCTTCATCGAGCATCGGCGCCGGCGCGGGCCGGAGCATGTGCCGGGCGATGCCTGAGCAACCTGGAGCATCATGACCGATCTGCTTGCCGGCATCCGCATCCTCGACCTGACCAATGTGCTGGCGGGCCCTTATTGTGCCTACCAGCTGGCGCTGCTCGGCGCCGATGTCATCAAGGTCGAGACGCCGCAAGGCGGCGATCTGGCGCGCCAGCTCGGCGCCTCGCCGGCGCTCAACAATGCGGGCATGGGCGCGTCGTTCCTGGCGCAGAATGCCGGCAAGCGATCGGTGGTGCTGGATCTCAAGAGCGAAGCCGACCGCGAACGCTTCCTCGATCTCGTCGCCTCGGCCGACGCGCTGGTCGAGAATTTTCGACCGGGCGTGATGGGGCGGCTGGGTCTCGGCTATGAGGTGCTGAAAGCGGTCCGCCCCGGTCTCGTCTATTGCGCCATATCCGGTTTCGGCCAGAGCGGGCCGATGCGCGACAATCCGGCCTACGACCAGATCATCCAGGGGCTGTCCGGCATCATGAGCATCACCGGCACGCCGGAGACAGCACCCTTGCGGGTCGGCTATCCCGTCGCCGACACGCTGGGCGGGCTGGTCGGGGCCTTCGCCATTGCCGCGGCGCTGGTCAAGCAGAAGACCTCGGGCGAGGGCGCGTTTCTCGATGTCTCGATGCTCGAATGCACGCTGTCGGCGCTGGGCTGGCCGGTGTCCAACTATCTGACCGCCGGCGTCGAGCCGCAGCCGATGGGCAATGAGAACATGACGGCTGCGCCCTCCGGCGCGTTTCGCACCGGCGACGGCCTGCTCAACATCGCCGCCAACAAGCAGGAGCAGTTCGTCACGCTTTGCCGGCTGATCGGCCAGCCGGAACTGGCCGACGATCCGCGCTTTGCCGAGCGCGAGACGCGCAAGCAGAACCGCGCTGTGCTGAAGGTGCTGATCGAGACGGCTTTGGCGAGCGCCTCGGCCGCAGCCTGGGAGGAAAAATTCAACCGCGCCGGCGTGCCGGCGGGCCGGGTGCTGACGATCCCCCAAGTGCTTGGCGAGCGCCAGGTCGTCGAGCGCGACATGACCACGCGTTTCCAGGGTCTGCCCGGCATGGCGCAGCCGCTGACCGTGGTGCGCGGCGGCTTCATGGTCGATGGCGCGGCACCCTTGCCGGTCCTCCCGCCACCGGTGCTGGGTGAGCATATGGACGAGGTTTTTTCCACCCTGCCGCCGCGCGCCAGGAGAAGCGCGTGAGCGAGAGAAAAACCGGCCGCGAGCGCGGCGAGGAGTGGTGGCAGACCGGCATCATCGAGATGAGCCCCGGCATCATCCGGCTGCGCGGCTATGAAATCCAGGAGCTGATCGGCCGCGTCAGCTTCCCGGCAACGATCTGGCTGATGCTGCGCGGCGAATTGCCGAGCAAGGAGCAGGCGGCGCTGCTCGGCATTGCGCTGGGGGCGGCCGTCGACCACGGGCCGCAGGCGCCGTCGATCGCCATTGCACGCATGGCCATCACCTGCGGCGTCGGCATCAACAGCGCCATGGCGTCCGCCGTCAACGTGCTGGGTGACGTGCATGGCGGCGCCGGCGAACAGGCGCTGTCCTTCTATGGCGACATTGCCGTGGCACTTGACCAGGGTGTTGCGCTGGACCAAGCCGTAGCCGCACGGCTCGACCGTTTCTTCGCCGAGGAGAAAGGCTATGTGCCGGGATTTGGCCATCGCTTCCACCCGGTCGATCCGCGCGCGCCGCGCCTGATCGCAGTGACGCGCGAGTTTGCCGCGCGCGGCGTCGTCAGCGGACGCTTTGCCGACATCGCCGAGGCCGTCGAATCAGAGGTGGCACGGCGCAAGGGGAAGAAAATACCGCTCAACATCGACGGCGCCACCGCCGTCATCTATGGCGAGCTCGGCTTTCCGCCGCCGTTGACGCGCGGCCTGTTCGTGCTCTCGCGCTCGGTCGGCATCCTGGCGCATGCATGGGAACAGTCGCAGCAAAGCGAGCGCAACAAAGGGCCGCTGCCGCGCGAATGGCTGTGGGCCTATACGGGCACGCCGCTGCGGCCATTTCCCGCTGAGGGGGATGAGGGTCCCGCTGAAGGGGACGAGGGCAAGTGAGGTTGGTCAGGCCGGGTCCGGCACTGCCGGCTGAGGCGGCGCCAGGTTGGCCATCAGCGTCGAGAGATCCGGCTCATCGATGAGCAACGCCGCGTCCTGCGGCTTGAGCCATGCCCGCTGGCGGCTCTTGGCCTCCTGCCAGTTGGCCAGTTCCTCGGACACCTCCAACAGATAGACGACGACGTCGACGCGCACAAAATTGTGCTCCAGCCGTTTCCAGTAGGAATAGCTGCCGGCAGGCGCCTTGCGGGTCTTGCCGAGCACGCCGGCTTCTTCGCGCGCCTCGATGGTGGCGGCCTTGCGCCCGCTCTTTCCTTTCATCGGCCAGCCCTTGGGCACGATAAAGCGCTTCGTCGCTCGCGACGTCACCAGCATCACTTCGAAATTGCCTGAAACGTCCAGACGAAAGGGAATGGCGGCGACCTGGCGAATGCGTTCGCCTCGCCTTGCCTTGCGTACCGCCTTTTTCTTCGTCGTCGCCATGTGCTGAAATCCGGTGGGCGGGCGCACAGCCGCACGCCGCCTGCAAACCCCTGATATGCCCGCGAGGCAATGGCATCTTTAGTAAATAAGTCGACTAAGTAAATCGCAGGCGACCGATATCAACGGCAAACACGCACAATCTGGTTGTTGACGATCTGAATCGGACAAGCTTGCCGGACGACGGGCACTTCGGGGCGCGGCTGCGGCACGATCCGACGGTCCTGCTCGCGATATTGCTGCTGCTGTTGCTGGAACTGCTGCCGCTGCAGGCTGTTGCGCAATTGCTGCAGCTGGTTCTGCTGGATCAGCCGGTTGGCGCTGGGATTGACGGACTGAGCCGCAGCAGATTGCATGATGCCGGCGAGCGTTGCCGCCGCCAGCATTGCCGACATGAGAACTGTCGATAGGCGAAGCGTCGACATCAGTTCATTCCCGTACAGATATAACCTCCTCTCTATATAGGGCGTTCGTCTCGATCTGCCATGGGCCGGTCTGCCATTGGCCGATCTGCCACGGGTTGGCGAAATCCCTGAGGATGCGGCCTGCCGCACTTGACAGAAAAGATCGATTGACCGCTCTATCGGGCGCGGATCTCGGGCTCAATCGCGGCTGACTCGAGGCACAATCGGGAGCATATCGATGAAAAGCAGGCAAGTATATTTCGCGGCGCTACTGGGCAGCATCTGTATTCTTGGCCCGGTGGCAGTCGCGGCGCAAACCAAGACCGACAAGGCGGCGCCTGCCGCCGCAGCGCCCGCCCCTGCTGCCGGCCCGACATTGCCTGGCGGCGCCTCGGCGCTGTCCGAGACACATGGCGACTGGACGGTCAATTGCCAGGTAACCGGCACGGCCAAGGTTTGCAGCCTGTCGCATCAGCAGTTCAACAAGCAGTCCAACCAGCGCCTGCTGGCGATCGAGCTGTCGAGCAAGAGCGGCGAGGATGCCGCCGGAACGCTGGCGCTGCCGTTCGGCCTGGCGCTCGCCAAAGGCGTCAGCCTGACCATCGACGACCAGAAGCTGGAAGGCAGCCTGCCGTTCAACACCTGCCAGGCCGTCGGCTGCCTGGTGCCGGTGGCGTTCGATGCCAGCGTCACGCCGCTGCTCAAGGCAGCCACCACGCTGAAGATCGACGCCTTCGCGGCCGACACCGGTCAAGCGGTGAGTTTCACCATCCCGCTCAACGGCTTCGGCGGCGCACTGGCACGGACCGCGGAACTCTCGGCGGACTGAGCAGCGAGCGCGCGGCTACTCAACCTCGCGCAGCCGGTATCCCACCCCGGTTTCGGTGGTGATGTAGCGCGGCTGGTCGGGCGACTTTTCGATCTTCTGCCGGAGCTGGCGGACATAGACCCTCAGATACTGCACGTCGGTCGAATCGCCCCACACCTGCTTCAGAATGAAATGGTGGGTCAGCACCTTGCCGGCATGCTGCACCATAATGCGCAATATGTCGTACTCCTTGGGGGAGAGCTTTATCTCCTTGCCTTCGACCTTGACGATGCGCTTGACCAGGTCGACGCTGAGATCGCCGGTGTGGAACACCGGCTTTTCGCCCTGCTGCTGGAATTTGTGGCGCAGCGCGACGCGGATGCGGGCGACCAGCTCGTTCATGCCGAACGGCTTGGTGATGTAGTCGTCAGCGCCGAGTTCGAGCGCCGCGACGATGCCGGCTTCGTCGGTGCGGCTGGACAGGATGACCACGGGCACGTCGAGGCCGTCGCCGCGCCATTTCCGCAGGAGATCGAGGCCACCCATGCCGGGCAGGCCGAGGTCGAGCAGGATCAGATCCGGCTTTTGTGCATCGACGAGTTCGATCGCGGCCCCAGCATTGGGCGCCTCGCTGACCGCATAGCCCTGGCTGCCGAGGCCGACGCGCAGCAGTTTGCGGATCGGCGGCTCGTCATCGACGACCAGTATGCTGACATTGGAATTTGTCATGCCGGATCACCAGATGCTTGCTCGTCCACACCTGATACGTCCGTATCGGACGATTGTACCAACCTCGGCATGCGGATTGTGAAGACTGCGCCCGGGCGATTGCTGCGGTTCGCCGCCATGATCGTGCCGCCCATCGCCTCGATGAAGCCCCGGCAGATCGACAGGCCGAGCCCGGTGCCGGCCTGGACCTGATCGCGCTTGCGCACCCGGTAAAAGCTGTCGAAGACGCGCTCCAGGTCGGCGCGCGGAATGCCCGGTCCCTCATCCATGATCTGCAGCGCGACGGAGCCATTGTCGGCCCAGCCCTGCAGCCGGATTGTCGATCCCTGTGGCGCGTATTTCGCGGCATTGTCGAGCAGATTGAACAGCATTTGTTCGAACAGCACGGGATCAAGCTTCAGCATCGGCAGGTCGGCCGGAATATCAACCTCGGTCTTGTGCCCGGCAGTGATCTTGCGTGCCCGCTGCAAGGCCGAGCCAACGACATCGCCGACATAGTGCAGGGCGAAATTCGGTTCCATGGCGCCCGATTCAATCTTGGTCATGTCGAGCAGATTGGCGATGAAGCGGTTCAGCCGTTCGGACTCGTCGAGCACGGTGGTCAGCAGCTCGGCCCGATCGTCCTCGGGCAGTGCCGGCGCAAATTCCCTGAGCGTGCCGGCCGCGCCCATGATTGCCGCCAGCGGCGTCTTCAGATCATGCGAGATCGACGTCAGCAGTGCCGAGCGCAAGCGGTCGGCCTCGGCCGCCAGCCTGGCGCGGTCGACATCGGCGACCAGCTGGATGCGCTCGATGGCAACCGCCGCCTGGTCGGCCAGCGCGTCGAGCAGGCGCTGTTGCTCGGGCGTCAAGAGCGGCCCCTGCTTGTCATTGTCGAGGCCGACGACGCCGATGGCGGTACGGCCGGTCCGCAAGGGCAGGTAGAGCCGTTTTGCCCCGGGCAGGGTATCGGCGCCACGGCCGGCAGCCCGGTTGTGTTCCCAAGCCCAGCGTGCAGCCGCGATGTCGGCCTCGGCCAGCGTGTCGTCGGGGGGATAACCGGCCTTGACGGTGATCGTGCCTTCTTCCGGCAAAAGCAGCACCACGCGCAGCTTCAGCATCGAGGCGATCTGGAACGCGGTGGCCCACAAAACGTCGTCGAGCGTGCCCGCGCCGGCGAGTTTCTTGGAAAAGAGGTAGATGTCCTCGGTCGCCCGGGCGCGTGAACGGGCGGCGGCTGCCTGACGCTGCACACGCGCCGTCAGATTGCTGGCGATGACGGCAACGACGAGGAAGACGGCGAAGGCAACGATGCTCTCCGGATCGCGGATCGTCATCGTGTAGCGCGGCTCGAGAAAGAAGAAGTTGAAGGCAATGGCGCTGAGGAAACAGGCGTACAGCGCCGGCCACAGGCCAAAGGTCACTGCCGATGTCAGCACCGCCAGCAGCAGCACGCTGGCAAGGTTGCGAACGTCGAGGAACTGATCGAGGACGGCGCTGACGGCAAGCGCGCCGGCGACATAGACGGTCGAGAAAAGATAAGGCCAGATTTGAAATGGCGTCTGCTCGGCCGCCGCCTTGACCCTCGACGTGGCCTCGTTGTCGCGCTCCGTTCCTGAAATGACATGGACGCTGATATCGCCGGCATTGCGGATCAGATCGTAGGTGAGCGAACCCTCGATCAGTTCGCGCCAGCGCGAGCGGGTCGGCCTGCCGACGACGATATGGGTGAAGTTGTTGGCCGTGGCGTGGCGGACGATGTCCTGGGCGACGTTCTGGCCCGGAATGGTCGTCACCTCGGCGCCGAGCTGCTCGGCCAGGCGCAAGAGCGTGGCCAGCTGGTCCTTGTCTTCCTCCGACATGGCGGCCGAACGCGGCGTGTCGACATGCAGCGCCGTCCACGGTGCGCGCAGCCGGTCGGCCAGCCGGCGCGCATAGCGGACACGAGACGCTCCGCCCGGACGCGCATCGACGCAGACGAGCACCCTTTCGCCCGCCGCCCAGGGGCCGGGAATCGCGTGCGACTGCATGTGGTTGAGCAACTGCTCGTCGACGCGCTGGGCGGTGCGGCGCAGCGCCAATTCCCGAAGCGCGGTCAGATTGCCCGGCGAGAAATAGTTTTCGACTGCGCGCTGGGCAGTGTTGGGGAAATAGACCTTTCCCTCTTTCAGCCGCTTGATCAGGTCGTCGGGCGTGAGGTCGATGATCTCGATGTCGTCGGCCTGGTCGATGATGGAGTCCGGGACCGTTTCGCGCACCCTGACGCGGGTGATCTGCGCCACGACGTCATTCAGGCTCTCGACATGCTGGATATTGAGCGTGGTGTAGACGTCGATGCCGCGCGCAAGGATTTCCTGGACGTCGAGATAGCGCTTGGGGTGGCGGCTGCCGGGTGCGTTGGTGTGGGCGAGCTCGTCGACGAGCACCAGCGCGGGGCGGCGGGCGAGAATGGCATCGATGTCCATCTCATTCAGCACGCGGTCCTTGTAGTCGACCTTCTGGCGCGGGATGACCTCGTAGCCTTCGACCAGCGCCAGGGTTTCCTTGCGGCCGTGGGTTTCGACGATGCCGATGACCACGTCGATGCCGTCGGCAAGCATGGCGCGGCCGGCCATCAGCATTTCGTAGGTCTTGCCGACACCGGGTGCAGCACCCAGAAATATCCGCAGGCGGCCGCGCTCTTCCCGTTCCGCATGCTCGAGCAGCGCGTCCGGAGAGGGTCTGGTATCGTTGCTTCTGGCGTCCGGCATCAGGCTCGATCATGAACGGCGCCGAGGATCGTGTCGATCCCCGGCCCTGGCTTCAGAGATTGTCTCTCACTGCTTGGTATCGTCCAGTGCCAGGTTGAGCGCCAGCACATTGACGACCGGCTCGCCGAGGAAGCCGAGTTCGCGGCCTTCGACATGGCTGTCGACAACCGCCTTGACCTTGGCTTCGTCGAAGCCCCTGGCCTTGGCCACCCGAGCGACCTGGAAATAGGCGGCGTCCGGGCTGATAGCGGGGTCGAGGCCGCTGCCGGACGTCGTCACCAGATCCATCGGCACCCGCTGGTTCGGGTTCTCCGCCTTCAGCTTTGCAACATCGCCCTTGATGCGGTCGATCAGCTTGGGGTTGGTTGGACCGAGATTGGAGCCGCTGGACGCTGCGGCGTTGTATCCGTCGCCGGCAGCCGAGGGGCGGCCATGGAAATACTTGTCGTCGGCAAAGCCCTGGCCGATCAGTTCGGAGCCGATGACCGTGCCGTTTTTCTCGATCAAGCTGCCATTGGCCTGGTGCGGAAACAGCGCCTGGGCGATGCCGGTCATGCCCAGGGGATAGATCAGGCCGGTCAAAACGGTGAAAAAGACGATCATGATAACAGCGGGTCTTATCTGAGTGAGCATGGACGTATTTCCTTAAGCGAGGCCGAGGCCGGTGACGATCATGTCGATCGCCTTGATGCCGGCGAACGGAACGATGATGCCGCCGAGGCCGTAGACCAGGAGGTTGCGGCTGAGCAGCGCGCCGGCGCCGATGGCGCGGTATTTGACGCCTTTCAGCGACAGCGGGATCAGAGCGATGATGATCAGCGCGTTGAAGATGATGGCCGACAGGATGGCGCTCTGCGGCGTCGCCAGATGCATGATGTTGAGCGCTTGCAGGGGGCCGATTGTATGTCCCGGCGCAACGTAGAAGACGGCAAACATGGCCGGGATGATGGCGAAGTATTTGGCGACGTCGTTGGCGATCGAGAAGGTCGTTAGCGAGCCGCGCGTCATCAGCAGCGCCTTGCCGATCTCGACGATCTCGATCAGCTTGGTCGGGTCACTATCGAGGTCGATCATGTTGCCGGCCTCGCGGGCGGCAACCGTGCCGGTGTTCATGGCGACGCCGACATCGGCCTGCGCCAAGGCCGGCGCGTCGTTGGTGCCGTCACCGCACATGGCGACCAGCTTGCCCTTGGCCTGTTCGTCGCGGATCAGCTTCAGCTTATCCTCGGGCGTGGCCTGGGCGAGGAAATCGTCGACGCCGGCTTCGGCTGCGATCGCCGCCGCAGTCATCGGATTGTCGCCGGTGATCATCACGGTGCGGATGCCCATTTTGCGCAGTTCGGCAAAGCGCTCGCGGATACCACCCTTGACGATGTCCTTGAGGTGGACGACGCCGAGCAGGCGGCCGTCACGCTCGACGGCCAGCGGCGTGCCGCCCGACTTGGCGATCTCGTCGGCGATCGCCTGGAGATCCTTGACGGTGTCGCTGCCAGGGCGCGTGCCGTGAGTGGCCGATGTCGACTGGCTGACATAGGCGAGAACCGAATCGACGGCGCCCTTGCGCACCGACGAGCCATCGATGTCGACGCCGCTCATCCGGGTCTGCGCGGTGAAGGGCACGAAGCTGGCATGCAAGGTTGCCATGTCACGGGCGCGGATGGCGTATTTCTCCTTGGCCAGCACGACGATCGAGCGTCCCTCAGGCGTCTCGTCGGCGAGCGAGGCGAGCTGCGCGGCATCGGCCAGTTCCTGTTCGGTGACGCCCTTGACCGGGCGGAATTCGGTGGCCTGGCGGTTGCCGAGCGTGATGGTGCCGGTCTTGTCGAGCAAAAGCGTATCGACGTCGCCCGCCGCTTCGACGGCACGGCCGGACATGGCCAGCACGTTGAAGCGCACCAGGCGGTCCATGCCGGCAATGCCGATGGCCGACAGCAGGGCGCCGATGGTGGTCGGGATCAAGGTGACGAACAGCGCGACCAGCACCGTCACCGGGATATAGCCGCCGGAATAGGAGGCAAAGCTCGGGATCGTGGCGGTGGCCAGCACGAAGATCAGCGTCATGCCGACGAGCAGGATGTTGAGCGCGATCTCGTTGGGCGTCTTCTGGCGCGAGGCACCCTCGACCAGCGAGATCATGCGGTCGAGGAAGGTGTGGCCGGAGGCGGCTGATATGCGCACGCGAATCCAGTCGGACAGAACCTGCGTGCCGCCGGTGACCGCGGAACGGTCGCCGCCGGATTCGCGAATGACGGGTGCGGACTCGCCGGTGATTGCCGCCTCGTTGACCGAGGCCACGCCTTCGACCACTTCACCGTCGGACGGGATAATGTCGCCGGCTTCGACCAGCACGATGTCGCCAACCTTCAGGCTGGTGCCGGGCACCAGCTTGAACCTGGAGCGGTCTTCGCCGGCAAGCAGCTTGGCCTGGGTTTCGGTGCGCGCCTTGCGCAGCGAATCGGCCTGCGCCTTGCCGCGGCCTTCGGCGACGGCCTCGGCGAAGTTGGCGAACAGCACGGTGAACCACAGCCAGATGATGATCTGCAGCGTAAAGCCGAAATCGCCGCCGCCGGTGGCGAGATCCTTGACGAACAGGACCGTGGTAAGAAGCGAGACGATGGCGACGACGAACATCACCGGGTTCCTGACCAGCGTGCGGGGGTCGAGTTTCCTGAAGGCGCCGCCGATGGCCGGCCACAGGATGCGGGCATCCATGATGCTCGCGGATTTGGACTGGCTCATTTGGTGGCTCCAGTATCTGAACTGTTGGCCGGCACCGACCGATCGGATGCCGAAAAGAGGGGCGGCGGACCATAGGCCAGCAGCCAGATCACGATCATGACTGCCGCGAGGCCGAGGAAGGTAGATACGCTGGGGAAGGGAGGGGGCGTTTCCTCCCCCTCATTGCCGGCTCGTGGGCCGGCTCGCGGCCGGGCCTTCATGCGTTTTGGGTAGAACCAGGACATGACAAGCCTCAGAATGTCTGGCCGTTGATGGCAGCCAGGTGCTCGACGATCGGTCCGATCGCCAGTGCCGGGAAGAAGGTCAGGCCGACGACGATCAGGATGACGCCGACGAGCAGGCCGACGAACAGCGGGCCGTCGGTCGGGAAGGTGCCGGCGGAAGCCGGAACCGTCTTCTTCGTCGCTAGCGAGCCGGCAATGGCAAGCGCTGGAATGATGACGAAGAAGCGACCCACCCACATGGAGATGCCGAGCGTGATGTTGTACCAGGGCGTGTTGCCGGAAAGGCCGCCAAAGGCCGAGCCGTTGTTGGCCGCCGCCGAAGTGTAGGCATAAAGAACCTCGGAGAAGCCATGCGGACCGCCATTGGCCATCGAGGCGACGGCGCTTGGCAGCACGACCGCTATTGCCGTGAAGACCAGCATGACCAACGGCAGAGCGAGGATGGCGAGCATTGCCATCTTGACCTCCTTGGCCTCGATCTTCTTGCCGAGATATTCGGGCGTGCGGCCAACCATCAGGCCGGCGACGAACACGGTGATGACGATGAACATGACGATGCCGTAGAAGCCGGCGCCGACGCCGCCGACGATGACTTCGCCGAGCTGCATGTTGAGCATCGGGACCAGGCCGCCAAGTGCTGTGAACGAGTCATGCATGGCGTTCACCGCACCGCAGCTCGCAGCCGTGGTGATGACGGCGAATAGTGCCGAAGCGGCAATGCCGAAGCGGCTCTCCTTGCCTTCCATGTTGGCGCCGTCGACGCCCAACGCATGGACCAGCGGATTGCCCGCGGCTTCCGCCCAGTAGCAGATAACGACGCCAGCGATGAACAGCACACCCATCGTGGCCAGGATCGCCCAGCCCTGGCGCTGGTTGCCGACCATGCGGCCGAAGACGTTGGTGAGTGCAGCACCCAGCGCGAAGATCGTCACCATCTGGATCATGTTGGAGATGGCGTCGGGGTTTTCGAAAGGATGCGCGGCATTGGCGTTGAAGAAGCCGCCGCCATTGGTGCCGAGCATCTTGATGGCGACCTGCGAGGCGACCGGCCCAAGGGCGAGCGTCTGCTTGGCGCCCTCCAGCGTGGTGGCGTCGACATAAGGCCCGAGCGTCTGCGGCATGCCGAGCCAGACATAGACAAGGGTGAGCACGATGCTGAGCGGCAGCAGGATGTAGAGCGTGCAGCGGGTCATATCGACCCAGAAATTGCCGATCGATTTGGCCGAGGCGCGGGCGAAGCCGCGGATCAGCGCCACCGCAATGGCAATGCCGACGGCGGCGGACATGAAGTTCTGAACAGTCAGGCCGGCCATCTGCACGAGGTAGGACAACGTGCTTTCGCCGCCGTAATTCTGCCAGTTGGTGTTGGTGACGAAGCTGACGGCAGTGTTGAAGGCGAGATTGGGTTCGACCGATGCCATCCCGGCCGGATTGTAAGGCAGGACGCCCTGCAGGCGTTGCAGAAAGTACAGCACCAGGAAGCTGGCAAGGCTGAAGAAGATGATTCCTGCCGCGTAGGTCGTCCAGTGCTGCTCCTCGCGCTCGCTGGTTCCCGAAATGCGGTAGAGGCCGCGCTCAACGGGCCCGAGTATGGGCGAGAGAAAGGTGCGATCGCCATTGAAGACGCGGTACATGTAGCCGCCGAGCGGCTTCACCAGCAAAACGACGATCCCGCAATAAACCAGGATCTGTATCCATCCGTTGAGTGTCATGGGTTTCCGTGCCTTGCTTCAGAAGCGTTCTGGGCGAACGAGGGCGTATGTCAGGTAGACGAGCAGGAACAAGGTCACGCCGCCACCGAGGATGTAATCGACAAGCATGGTGCGATCCTTCCGCTTAAAGAGCGTCGCAAGCTTTGATGTAGGCGAGGGAAAGACCGAAGAACAAAACCTCGATCCCGATGACGACGATGTCCATTTGTGTTGGTCCTTGCTTCTGCTTGTATTTGGCGCCAGCGACTGGCGAGCCAGAAATTCCATGAGAACGGCCCGCCGTAACTCTGGGGTCACGGCGTCCGCAGCGTTTTGCTCGAGATGGAATATGGACCCGATCGCCATAAAGGTTCGAGACGGGGCCGGGAGGAAAGATATAAAATTCCTATAAAGATTTCCGGGAGATGGCTCCGTTCCGGGCCGCTAGAAACCGACGCCATGATATCGCGACCCCTCTTGCGGCGGCTCCGTCTTTCGAAACAATGGGAACGCAAAACGAGGGAAAAACAGATGCTCGACATGGCACCATCGAAACAGGCGGCGACATGGCTTTGCGCGCTTGCACGGGCGCTGGAAGCTGATGACGCCGAGGCGGCCGCCAACCTGTTCGTCGAGGATTGCTACTGGCGCGATCTGCTGGCTTTCACCTGGAACATCACCACGATGGAAGGCCGCGATGAGATCCGCGACATGCTGCAAGCGACGCTGGCGGAAACGAAGCCCTCACACTGGACGCTGTCCGGCGAGGCGACCTCGGATGAGGGCACCGTCGAGGCCTGGTTCACGTTCGAAACGGCGGTCGCGCGGGGCGAAGGGATTGTGCGCCTTACGGACGGCCGCTGCCGGACCTTGTTCACGGCGGTGCGTGAGCTCAAGGGGTTCGAGGAACAAAAGGGACCGGCGCGGCCGCTTGGTATCCGTCACAAGGCCGATCCGAAGCGCGAAACCTGGGCGGAGGCGCGGGCGCGCGAGACGCGCGACCTCGGCGCCACCGAGCAGCCCTATTGCCTGGTGATCGGCGGCGGGCAGGGCGGCATCATGCTCGGCGCGCGGCTGAGGCAGCTCGGTGTGCCCACCATCATCATCGAGAAAAATGCGCGCCCCGGCGATTCCTGGCGCAACCGTTATCGCTCGCTCGTGCTCCACGATCCGGTCTGGTACGACCATCTGCCCTACATTCCGTTCCCGGAGAACTGGCCGGTGTTCACGCCCAAGGACAAGATGGGCGACTGGCTGGAGATGTACACCAGGGTGATGGAGCTCAACTACTGGGTCGCCACCAAATGCCTCAGCGCCAGCTATGACGAGGCCGAGAAGGTGTGGACTGTGGTGGTCGACCGCGTCGGCCGGCAGATCACGCTGAAGCCGAAGCACATTGTCTTTGCCACCGGCGCCTATGGCCCGCCACGCCAGATCGCGCTGCCCGGCGCCGAGACCTTCAAGGGCGAACTCCTGCATTCCAGCCAGTATGCAAGCGGCGAGAAATTCCGCGGCAGACGTGTCGCTGTCATCGGCGCGGCAAGCTCGGGGCACGATGTCAGCGTCGACCTCTGGGAGAGCGGCGCAGACGTCACCATGATCCAGCGGTCGCCGACGACAGTGGTGAAATCCGACACTCTGATGGAAGTCGGCTTCGAGATCTTCTCGGAAAAGGCTTTGGCGCGCGGCATCAGCACCGACAAGGCCGACCTGATCGTCGCGTCCACGCCGTTCGCGCTTGTACCCAAGGGCCAGCGGGATCTTTACGAGGTGATCAAGGCACGCGACGCAGACTTCTACGACCAGCTACGCGCCGCCGGCTTCGCCATCGATTTCGGCGAGGACGAGACCGGGCTGTTGATGAAGGCCTACCGCACCGGCTCCGGCTACTACATCGATGTCGGCGCCTGCGAACTGATCATCAATGGCGAGATCAAAGTGAAGAGCGGCGTCGGCATCAGTTCATTGACGCCGACCGGCATCCTGTTCGACGACCGCAGCGAGCTGGCCGTCGATGCGATCGTCGCCTGTACCGGCTACCAGTCGATGAACGAGACCGTGGCGGCCATCGTCTCGCGCGAGGTCGCCGACAAGGTAGGGCCATGCTGGGGCCTCGGCTCCGGCGTCAAGGGCGATCCCGGTCCTTGGCAAGGCGAGCTGCGCAACATGTGGAAGCCGACGGCCCAGGACGCGCTGTGGTTCCACGGCGGCAATCTGGCGCTGTCGCGGTTTTACTCGAAATATGTGGCGCTGCAGATCAAGGCGCGGATGGAAGGGATTGCGACGCCGGTGTTTGGGGCGGTGAGTAATTCGGGGTAAGGTTCGACCCCCACTCCGTCGAGCTTCGCTCGACACCTCTCCCCCGATCGACGGGGGAGAGGAATGGCGCGAAGCGATTCCAGCTGGCGCCTTTCCTCTCCCTCCGGAGGGGGGAGAGGTGGCTCGGCGAAGCCGAGACGGAGTGGGGGAAGGCGGTCCTCAAACGCGCCGCCGAAAGACAGACCATCTCCCATGAAGGGGAGACCAGCTAATCGTGCCTACGCCCGAAATGCCGTGCCGCGACCTCGACATGCGTATGGTGCGTGTGGGCCTCGAAGCGCTCGGTCTCGTTGTGGTCGGCGGCTTCGTTCGGCCACCAGACACCACCCACGACGATGCCGTCCGATGTGAGCCGCTGATCCGCGATCAGCGCCGCACCGACCGCATCGACGAAGGTAAAGCGCCCGGGGCGCAGTCTCAGCACCGCGACATCGCCGACACCGCCAACTTTCAGCGTCCCAAGCTCCGGCCTGGCGATCGCCTCGGCTGGCCTTTGCGTGGCGGCGCGCAGCACCTCGACCAGCGGCATGCCCAGCGCCATTAGCTTCGACATGCAGACCAGTATGTCGAAGGCCGGACCGTCGACGCAATAGAGATGCACGTCGCTGGAGATGACGTCGGGCGCGAGGCCCTCGGCCAGCATCGCTTTCGCCACGGCGAAGTCGAACGATCCCATGCCGTGGCCGATGTCGAAGATGACGCCGCGTTCGCGGGCCAGCCGCATGTCCGGCCGCACCGCGCCGGAGGCGAAGACCGGCGCGTTGGGGAACGGGCGAAAACAGTGCGTGAGGATGTCACCCTTGCGCAGCCGCGGCAGCACTTCGGAGCGGCCGGGCGGCGGCTCGTCTATATGCGCCATCAGCGGCAGGCCGGCCTGGTCGGCGGCTTCCAGCGCGAGATCGACCGGCGCGATGCCGCTGGCGCCGCCGGCATGCTTACCGGAGCGCACTTTTACGCCGACGACGACATCGGCGTGCTCGCGCACCGCAGCCACCGTCTCGCGTGGCTCGCAGAGCCTGAGATCGCTGCATTCGCCGACAGAGACGCTTTGCGAGAAGCCGAATATGCCGGCAAAGGAGATGTTGACATAGGCCAGGATGCGCACCTTCGAGCGCTCGATGACATGGCGGCGAAAGCCCAGAATATTGCCGGCGCCGGCGCTGCCGGCGTCGATGAAGGTGGTGGTGCCGCTCTTGGCCGCCAGCCGGTCGGCATCGACGCCAAGCGAGGTGCCGCCCCAATAGACATGGCTATGCAAATCGATGAGGCCGGGCGTGACGATGCAATCACGAGCGTCGACTATCTTGGTGGCGTGCTCGGCATCGATCGCCGCCTCGATGGCCACGATGCGTCCGCCCGCAACGGCGACATCGCGCGGCGCGTCCAGGCCCGAGGCCGGATCGATCAGGCGGCCGCCCTTGATCAGGAGATCGAACTGCATCGGCGCCTGCCTCTCTTTGTTTCGGGGCATGATCTTTGGACAAAACGGTTTCCGTTTGTCCGAGAAAACCGGTTTCCACTTTTCGGGATCATGCCCCGACTGGTCAAACCGGCCGGTAAGCGACGGCTTCGACCTCGATCTTGATGTCGATCATCAGCCGCGATTCGACCGTGGTGCGGGCCGGCGGATTTTTCGGGAAGTGCTTGGCGTAGACGGCATTGAAGGCGCCGAAGTCGCGCGCGTCCTCGAGCCAGACCGTGGTCTTGACGACATCGTCCATGGTGCAGCCGGCCAGCGCGAGTGCTGCCTTCACATTCTGCAGCACCTGCTCGGTCTGCTCGGTAATGCCGCCCTTGACCACAATGCGGTCGCCGTCGACCGGCACCTGACCTGAGATGTAGACGAAATCCCCGGCGCGCACGGCCGGCGACAGCGGCACGTGGGATGTTCCAAAACACTCTTTGGGCAAAGGAAACTCCTGTTCAGAATGGCGGGCCGCGCCCCGTTTTCGACGACCGCTCTACGCCTGTCCCGGTGATCCTCATAGGGGGCTTTTTGGAAAGCAGCATTTTTCCAAACGCGTGTTGCTTTATCGCAGGCTCGCCAGCATCTTGCGCGTCGCATTTTCCCGACAGGAGATTTCAATGACCTTCGACAAGAACCCGTTTCCAGAGGGCGATGCCGATCGCCACGCGCTCTGGGAAATGTTGGTGCGGCGCGACATCGACGCCTTTATCGGTCAGGACTGGTCGATGGTCGAGGATGATTTCCTCGCCGACAGCTTCTTCGGCATGCATGCGCATTTCCTCAGCGATGCCGACGCTTGGCGTCTGCAATTCCCGAGCCTTGCCGTCTATCGCGACGAATGGCTGCGCCAGGCCAAGGAGACGGCGACGACCAGATTCGCCGAGCCGCTGCGCGAGGCGCTGTTTCGCGTCACCAACATGCGCGACATCGATGTCGATGGCGACCGCGCCGTGCTGCACAAGAAGTTCAACGGCTCGGTGGCCAAGGCCGATGGCAGCGTCGACAAGCTGAAATGGCAGACGCTGTATTTCTGCAGGAAGGTGGCGGGCCACTGGAAGATCGGCGGCTTCGTCGGCTACATGCCGCATCCCTTGGGGAACTGAGGTTTACCCGCTGATGCTATTGCCGGCCTTCGCGCACGAGACGTCCGCTTCCGGGCTGCAGCTGTAAAAGCTCGCCAACCGAACCCACTCGAGCTCAAGCGAGTTGAACGGGACAGGTTCGTCCAACAGGGCTAGCGGGAGCGGTGGTCGAACACAACCGCCATGGTCTTACCAATTGCCGCCATGACGACGAGTTCGACGAGATCGTCGTCGCTGTCGACACAGGTTGGATCCATGCGGCGGATGGCGTCGAGCGCCGCCCTGGTCGAGACGGTATCGCCGGCGCGGAATCTGGAAAGCGCAGAGGAAACAAGGTTCTGGGTTGTCACGTCGATGACAGGTACGCTCGGCACTACGTTCATGGCTTCCTCCTGCCAAGAACCCTCTCCCGAAGGAAATAATACGCCGAACGACGGCGTGTGCCAGCGGAATCGTGGTCCGACCAGATTGCCGAGAGGGCACGTTTGCGTGTTTGATAGGATCGAGCCCACAGCGTCCAGGACACGACATGAAACTGTACTTCAGCCGCAATCCCAATCCGCGCCTTGCGGTAGCAACGGCACGTCATCTGCAGGCCAAGGTCGAGTGTGAGTTCGCGGCACCCATGGCGCCCGGACAGGCTGAGCGGTTTCGTCAGCTCAATCCCAATCTTACCCTGCCGATATTGGCATGGACGGGCGGCAGCCTGTGGGAAGCCGACGCCATAGCCTGCCTTCTGTCGCGCGAAGCGGGTTCGGATTTCTGGCGCGGCGGCGGCGACCAACCCGACATGATCCGCTGGCTGAGCTGGGGCAAGGAAAATTTCGTGCGGGCCTGCGACACCGTGCATTTCGAGCGCGGAACCAAGCAGCGCTACGGGATTGGGCCTGTCGACCAGGGCAAGGTCGAGGAGGGGCTGGCGGAGTTCCGCATCGCGGCAGCGATTCTCGAGGCGGAGCTCGCCAAGCGGCCATGGCTTGTGGGCAAGTCGCTTTCCTATGCCGATTTCCGCATGGCGACGTTTTTGCCGTTCAACGATGCAGCCGGCCTGCCGCTGGTGGACTATCCCTCTGTTCTGGGTTGGTATCGCCGGCTCGAAGCCATCGATGCCTGGCGCGATCCCTTCGACGGGCTGGAAGCGCCGCTTCTGCCGCCGGTCAACTCCGCTTGATGTGCCTTCCCTTTGGGCAGATGGGCTGATGTGTGGCGCTTTGGCAGCATAGGTGTGGAACAGCGGGCGAGTTGCCATGGCGCGCTCGACGGCTCGCGGCCGGGTTGATAAGCCCTGTCCGCAAGGAGAGTCGTGACATGACCGTAGCCATCGAGATGGGACAGACGACGGCGGGTGCGTCGGCGGCGCTCGACCTTGAGGAGCTGCTGGCCACCCGGCTTCTGGTGCAGGGCAATTCCGGCTCCGGCAAATCGCACCTTTTGCGCCGGCTCCTGGAGCAGAGCGCGCCCTGGGTGCAGCAGACCATCATCGACCCGGAAGGCGATTTCGTCTCGCTGGGCGACCATTACGGCCATCTGGTCATCGATGCCGAGGAGCATACGGAGCGTGGCCTGCAAGCAGCCGGCGAGCGGGCGCGCATCCACCGCGTCTCCACGGTGCTCAATCTCGAAGGGCTCGATGCCGAGAACCAGATGCGGCGCGCCGCTGCCTTTCTCGGCGGGTTGTTCGAGGTTGCCCGCGAGCATTGGTATCCGATGCTGGTGGTGGTCGACGAAGCGCAGCTGTTCGCGCCCGCCGTGGCCGGCGAAGTGTCCGACGAGGCGCGAAAGCTCTCGCTCGGCGCCATGACCAATTTGATGTGCCGCGGCCGCAAGCGCGGCCTTGCCGGCATCATCGCCACGCAGCGGCTGGCAAAGCTCGCCAAGAATGTCGCGGCGGAGGCGTCCAATTTCCTCATGGGCCGTACCTTCCTCGATATCGACATGGCGCGCGCCGCCGACCTTCTGGGCATGGAACGGCGTCAGGCCGAGGCGTTTCGAGACCTGGAGCGCGGGCACTTCATGGCGTTGGGCCCAGCGCTGTCGCGCCGTCCGCTGGGCGTGCGCATCGGCCAGACCGAGACCAGCCCGCGCAACGGTACGCCGCGGCTGATGGCAATGCCGGAAACAGCGCTTGAAGACGCGCGCGCCATCATCCTGGCGGCGCCGCCGCCCGAGACGATGCGCGCGCCGCGCCGGATGGCGTCGCCGGAGCTGCTCGACCAGCTGATGGCGGCCAAATCAGCGGCGATGGAGATCCGCCCGGAACCTGCGGAACCGGCGGTAAGCGCCGAGGATATGGCCGAGCGGCGAGAGCGGGTGGACCGTGTCCTGCGCGCCATCCTGGCGCAGCCCGATGCGGGTTTCCGCGTCATCGGCGTGCTTTATCAGGAGTTCGTCGTCCGCTGCCGCATCGAAGGCCTCGCTTCGGTGGTGCCGGACCTCTCAGAATTCCGTCGCATGCTGACGCGTGCCCGCGCCGGGCTCGGCGCCGACATGGCAGGAGATGACGCCTGGCAGGACGTTTCCGTGCGCGCCTCGCTGCTGCCCGAGGACATGCAGGGCGTGTTCATGATGATCGCCCGCGCCGCCAAGGAGGGCTGGCCGTGCCCGAGCGACGCGGCGATCGCGCGCGCCTACGGCTCGCATTCGCTGCGGCGCGCCCGGCGGCTGCTCACCTATATCGAGGAGCAGGGCCTCATCGTCTGCCAGCTCGACGGCACCGGCCGCCGCACGGTGACGCTGGTCGAGCTCGCCTGGGCGACGGCGCCGGGCGACCCCAATGCCGCGGAGGCGGAACAGGGCAGCCTGGCGCTGTGAAAGGCGAACAGGCAGCTACCTGACTTGCTTGCGCGGTTCTGAACAAGATGTGTTTCGCCGATCGGCGCGCGACGATTTATGATGGGTTTCCGAGAATCGCAGAACGGTTCGGGCGGGAGGGTTGTCCGGTGCGGTTGAAATCTCTGGCTGTCTTTGTCTTTGGCCTCCTCGCCATCGCCGGCATCGCCTTGACGATGTCTGCCCGGTCTTTTGCCGCGTCCTCCGATATACCGGCCTGGCTGCAGGCCCATGTCGGCAATGACGACGGCGAGATTTCGCAAGTGGTGCTGGAGCGGGCGCGCGCGCTTTACCTGAAAAAGGTCGCGCAAGGCGCGGTCCACAATGGCTGCTATTTCGCCATGGATGCGACGCGCCCCGGCGATCTCGGCAATGGCGTGCTAGGGCGGCGCTACTACGTCATTTGCGAGGCCAAGCAGTCGTTCAGGGCGATCTCGTCGGGCCATGGCGGCGGCCGCAATTTGAAAGGCGTGGTCGATTTCTCCAACGGGAAGCGCTGCGCGAGAAACTTCGGCAATGCCCTGGACTCGTCCTTGACGACCGGTGGCGCCTATATGACCGGCGAGGCAAAGACCTCATTCAAGGGTTTTTACCGCATCGGCGCAAAAAAAGACCAGGCGCTGCTGCGCACCTTCATCCAGTTCGACGGTGAGGGGGAGACGGCGAATGCCAGGCAGCGGGTGATCGGTGGCCACGCGGCGCGGCTGTTGCGCGGCATGTGCCTGCGCAAGAACCCGAACAGCTCCTATGCCGACCATGACGGCTTCGTGCCATACGGCAAGCTGGTGGATTATGCCGGCGGCCGCAGCAATGGCTGCACCAGCTGGTCGCCGTCCGACGCCGACCAGATCATTTTGATGATGAAGGGCAATCCGACGACGCTCTATATCTACCCGGAATCGCGCGACATCACCGCCGTTGGTAAATCGGGCGCCTATTGGAATGCGTCCTGCCTGAAGGAGATCGGGAAGCCGAAATTCTGGCCGCGAAAGAGCCTTGAGCCGATCATCGCGCAATACGCCAAGGACAACCCGCCACCGCCGCCACAACCGTTGCCGATCTGCACCGGGCCGTGAGGGATGCGTCCTCGGCTCGGCATTGTCGGCGGCGCGGACTGGCTGGGCGGCGCCGCCGATCCGATGGGCTCTACTGATTGATCTCGGGTTCGACGAGCTTTGCCAGATTGCGCAGCGACTCCTGCCAGCCGAGGTAGCAGGCTTCGGCCGGAATAACGTCCGGAATGCCGGCCTGCGTGATGTCGAGTTCCGTGCCGACCGACACTTTCTTCAGGAGCACGGTCACTTCGATCTGGCCGGGCAAATTGGGGTCGTCGAACCTGTCGGTGTAGCGCAGGCGCTCGCCGGGAACGAGTTCGAGATATTCGCCGCCGAAGGAATGGCTGCCGCCCGTCGTGAAGTTTCGGAACGACATCTTGAAGGCGCCACCGACTTTCGCGTCGAAGCTGTGCACGGTGCAAGTGAAGCCGTTCGGCGGAAGCCATTTCGCCAGCGCGTCGGCTTCTGTGAATGCGCGGTAGACCTTCTCCGGGCTGGTCGTCAGAACGCGGTGCAAACGTACGGTGCTTGGCATCTCTTCGGTATCCTTTGTGGTTTCGTTGTTCTATGCCCCAAGGACGGGTGAACCTCACCCGGTCCGACATAGCCTGTCAAATTTTCTTGAGCCCTTTGCCGGCAGCCATCCGCCCGCGACTTCGAGTCGCCGCCTCAGGCAGGCGGTCGTGTCGCGTCAAATTGCATGAATCATTGACAGGTTGCCTAACCTTTCGGCGCGGATCTCACAATTTATTAAAATTGTAAGTCTCTCCTATAAAGTTGTATTAGGATCAGCTTAACGCCTTCGGCATTATCTATTAAATGATGGGCGACGATCTCCTTGGTGTACTATAGAATGATTCCCTGGAACGACGGATCAATTTAAGAGTTGATCCGAAATGGTCGCTCGAAGGTTGTCGAACGACCAAGGCAGCACGCGCAAGGAGTGTCGGAATGACCACAGTCCTCAACGCCAAAGGCATTCCACTTCCCTATACCGGCGCTTCCACCCATTGGTTCTCGGCGACTGGAGGCGCGCCTTACCGCTACGGCACCTCGGGCAACGATTCCTTCTGGGGCGACACCAACGTCAAGGTCACCATGTATGGCGGCGCGGGCGACGACTATTACCATCTCTATTCGACGATCAACAAAGCGGTCGAGAACTACGGCGCGGGCGTCGACACGATCGATACCTGGATGAGCTACAAGCTGCCCGCGAATTTCGAGAACCTCGTTGTCACCGGAGACGGCCACTATGCCTTCGGCAATGGTCAGGACAACATCATAACGGGCGGCGCCGGCAGCCAGACGCTGGACGGCGGCAAGGGCAATGACGTCCTGATCGGCGGCGCCGGCGCCGACACCTTCATCATCAACAAGGGCAATGGCAGCGACCTGATCTCCGATTTCGGCGCGACCGACACGGTGCGCCTCAACGGCTATGCCTTCACCTCGTTCGAGGCCGTCCACGCCAATATGGTCCAGGTGGGATCGAACGTGCAGCTGAACCTCGGCTCGAGCGAGGTGCTGGTGTTCCACAACACCACGATCGACAAGTTTCAGCCCGGCCAGTTCGAGCTGCCGATCGACAAGACCGGCATGACGCTGTCGTTCAACGACGATTTCAACACGCTGAGCCTGTGGAACGGCCAGAGCGGCATCTGGGATTCCAATTTCTGGTGGGGGGCGCAGAACGGCAGCTCGCAGCCCCAGAACGGCGAGCTGCAATGGTATATCGACGCCAATTATGCGCCGACCAGCTCGGTCCATCCGTTCAGCGTCGCAAGCGGCGTGCTCACCATAACCGCGGCGCATGCGCCCGACGACATCAAGCCGCTGATCAACAATTACGAATACACTTCCGGCATACTGACGACGCACGACACCTTCTCGCAGACCTATGGCTATTTCGAAATGCGGGCCGATCTCCCGGAAAATGCCGGCGCGTGGCCGGCCTTCTGGCTTCTGCCCGAAGACGGTTCATGGCCCCCGGAACTCGACGTGATCGAAATGTATGGGCAGAACCCGAATGCGCTTCTCATGACCGCGCACACAAATGAGACGGGAACCCACACCACGGTCGGGTCGACGGTGAATGTCTCCAACACCGACGGCTATCACACCTATGGCCTGTTGTGGACGCCGGACAAGCTGGTCTGGACCTATGATGGCGTCCAGGTCGCGGAAGCGGCGACGCCGTCCGATATGAACAAGCCCATGTATATGCTGGTCGACCTTGCGGTCGGCGGTCAAGCCGGCGCGCCGCCCGACCATCTGGCGACGCCCGCGCAAATGAAGATCGACTATATCCACGCCTATACGCTGAACGATTTGCAGCAGAGCCATCTGAGCACGACAGCCGAGCACGCGGTTTAGATGTCACGGGACCGCGCGCCACTCAGGGATGCGGCCATCGGCCTGCGCCCGGTTTTCCTGCGCGGCATCGCCGATATCGGCATCTTTTCGTTGCTGATCAACATCCTGCTCCTGGTGATCCCGCTCTATCTGCTGCAGGTCTATGACCGGGTGTTGCCGTCCTCCAGCGTCGAGACGCTGCTTTATCTCTCGGCCATGGCGGTCCTCGCGCTCGCCTTCCTCGGCCTGCTGGACGCGGTCCGCGCCATCTACGCGCAACGTGTTGCGGCCACCGTCGACCAGAAACTGGGCGCGCGGACATTCGCCGCCTCGCTTGGCGCCAGACATGCCGGCAGCGGGCTGTCGCCGCTGAACGACCTTGCCACGACTTGCGCCTTCATCAGGTCGCGCGGCGTGGCGGTGTTGTTCGACCTGCCGTTTGCGCCCGTCTTCCTGGCCTTGCTCTATTTCATCCATCCCGTCCTGTTCTGGCTGACGCTCGCCGGCGCCGTGCTGCTGTTTCTCTTGGTCGTGGCCAACCAGCTTGCCATCGGCAGGAACGATGCCATGTCGGCGGAACGCTCGGCGGTGGCCAGCCAGGCGGAGCAGGCCTTCGCCCGCAACACCGACACGCTGCGCGCCATGGGCATGGTGCAAAATGCCGCCGCGGTCTGGGGACAACACGTTGCTGAGGCGCTGACCCTGCATGACCGTTCCGGAAGCGCCAATGCGATCTTCAGCGCGACGTCGCGGGCGCTGCGCATGATGCTGCAACTGGCGATCCTCGGCGCCGGCGCGTGGCTGGTGCTACAAGGGCAGATGACCGCCGGCATGATCTTCGCTTCGTCGCTGGTGTCGTCGCGCGCGCTGCAGCCGCTCGACCAGCTGATCGGATCCTGGCGGCAGATCGTCGACGCCAAGCGATGCTGGAAACGGCTGGACACCGCCCTTGCGGCGCAACCAGCGCAGGGGCGCAAGCTCGCACTGCCCGATCCATTGGGCGCGATTTCGGTGCAGGATCTGTTCTTCATCGCGCCGACTGCGGCTTTCGGCACGGAGCCCATCCTCAAGCGGTTGAATTTTGCCATCGGCGCCGGCGAAGCGGTGGCGATCGTCGGCCCGAGCGGGGCCGGCAAATCGACGCTGGCGAAATTGCTTGTGGGCGCGCTGCAGCCGACCGGCGGCGCGGTCAGGGTCGACGGCGCCGACCTGAGGAGCTGGGACGAAACCCAGCTTGGCAGGCATATCGGCTATCTCGCGCAGGAGGTGGAGCTTTTCCCGGGATCGATCGCGCAAAATGTCGCCCGCTTCGAACCCGACGCCGATGACGCCGCGATCGTCGAAGCGGCCAGGCGCGCCGAGGCGCATGAGCTGATTCTCACGCTGCGCGACGGCTATCAGACCATGATAGGCCCGTCGCATACCGTGCTGTCGGGCGGCGAGCGCCAGCGGATAGGGCTGGCGCGCGCCTTCTACGGCAAGCCACGCATGCTGGTGCTGGACGAGCCCAACGCCCATCTCGACGGCAGTGGGGAGGCGGCGCTCGAAGGGATGCTTTCGGCCGCGCGAAGTGTAAGCGTCACGACAGTCGTCATCACGCATCGCCCTTCGATCGCCGCGGCCTGCGACCGCGTCATGGTCCTGCGCAACGGCATGGTCGAAGCTTTCGGCCCTGCGAGCGAGGTGCTGAGGCAACCGGCGGCCGGCAAGGCCGGGAGCGCGGTGGTGACAGGCTCGTTCGTGCCGACCGTGCGCCCGCACAGCGTCCGCTTCGGGTCATAGACGATGATGCAGCAGAGCCTCGCCTTCGAAGGTCGACCGCGCACCGACTTCCGCCGCCTGGCCGTCGTCGGCTACGTGGCCATAGCGCTCTTCGTCGGCTGCTTCGGCTATTGGGCGGCGAACGCGCCGCTCTCCGGCGCGGTGATCACCTCCGGCACGATCTCGGCGACGGGCGGCAACATCCTCATCCAGCACCCCGAGGGCGGCATCATCGAGCAGTTGCTGGTGCATGAAGGCGACCGCGTGCAACAAGGCGAACCGCTGGTCCTGCTCGACCGCAGGGCGGCCGAGACCGACCTCAACCGGCTGACCAGACAGACGATCGCGCTCAGGGCAAGTGCCGCGCGACTTGAGGCCGAGCGCGACGGATCGGACAGGCTGGCGCCGATCGCCGAAGCAGCACCCGCGCCGTTCCAGCGCGATTTCGACAATCTGGTGCACGAACAGCAGAAGGAGTTCGAGGCCAGGCTCGCCCGGTTCCGCTCCGAGCAGTCGATCCTGGCGCAGCGCGTCGCCATGCATCGTGAGTCGGCGCTGGGACTGGAGGCGCAGAAACTCGCCATCCAGCAACAGGCCGAGATCGTGAAGAAGGAACTCGGCATCAAGACCGGCCTGCTCGACAAGGGTCTCACCAACCGCAGCGAATATTCGCAGCTTCTGCGCAGCGAGGCCGATCTGGTCGGCCAGGCCGGCGCGCTGGAGGCGGATATCGCAGCGACCAAGACGCAGATCGTCGAAGCCCAGGCGCAGGTCGAGCGCGCGACCACGCAGCGCGTCGAGGACGCGCTGACCAAGCTCGACGAGGTTCGCACCAGCCTGGCCGACATCGGCGAACAGATCACCGCAGCCGAGGCGGTGCTGGGGCGCACGACGATCAAGGCGCCGGCAGCCGGCATCGTGGTATCCTCGATCTACAACTCCAAAGGCAGCGTGATTGCGCCGGGGCAGAAGATCATGGAGATCCTGCCGACCGCGTCGGGCCTCATCGTCGACGCGAAGCTGCGGCCGAAAGACGTGGACCTGGTTCGCGTCGGCCAGCCGGCGAAGCTCAGGCTGTCCGCCCTGAACGCGCGCCTCACCCCTGAGGTCCCGGCTACGGTGACGCAAATTTCCGCCGACCGGCTGATCGATGAAACCACGCATGAGGCGTATTTCCGCGCCAGGCTGAAGATCACCGACACGCTGCCGCAGGGCGTGAAAGCCGAGCAGCTTTACCCGGGAACGCCGGTCGAGGCGTTTATCAGCACCGGCGACCGAACCTTCCTCGAATATCTGGCGCGGCCGATGCTGGACTCGTTCGCGCGGGCGTTCACGGAGCGATAGGCGCCAACTCGTCCTCCCAGTTGACGCCGCCGTAGAACACCCTGAGAATCACCACCTGGTCGCCTTCTACGGTGAAGGCCACAGTCAGGCGGCGCTCGAAGCCACGATGCGAAGCCCCGGCCGCACATCATCCCTTAGGGTTCCGCGTTCCGAGGCATGGTCGAGACCCAGGCAAAATCGCTCGATCCGCTCGATGTAGCGAAGGGCGGTGAGGTTGCCGGATGCGTGAGCGACCGTATCGTATATCCATAACAGGTCCGTCTGGGCTTCCGGCAAAAGGACAACATGCCGGCGCTTCACACGTTCCCCTTGAGGCGAGCTGCGTGATGTGCGCGAATGCTGTCAAAAGACTTGTCGGCCGGGATGGCCTGGGAGGGGTCTGCCTTCCACCTATCATAGGTCGGCGCGACCTCCTCACGCAGCCAGCGCTCCACGGCGGCGTCGCGTTCCTGCAATGCGCGAAGACCGGCGCGGATCACTTCACTGCTGGTCGCGTATGTGCCGGACCGAACGAGCTGGTCGATGAAAGCAGCCTGCTCGGCCGGCAGGCTGAAGGTGCGTTTTTCGGTGGCGGACATGGATCCCTCCTATCAGGTTGGTATGATATTATCATACCAACGGCGAGATCGCACGCCCCAATATAGGCTTAGGGACCGCTCCCCTTGCCGTCGGCAAAGACACCGGACATTCGGTTCGGATGCCTGAGATGGGTCGGCGTGATACCGGTCTGATGGCGGAAGACACGGCTGAAATGGCCGGCATTGGGAAAACCGCAGCGGTAGGCGATGTCGCCGATTGCCAAGTCGCTCCCCTCCAGCAGCGACTTGGCCTGATGTACGCGCAGCGCAAGATAGGCGGCCATCGGGCCGATGCCGAGCTCGGCGCCGAACAGCCGCTCAAGCTGGCGCCGGGATAAATGCAACCGGCCCGCGATCTCGGCGACCGACAGCGTCTCCTGGAGATTGCTTTCCATCAGAAGCAGCGCCCGTTTCACCGCTCGGCTCGACGCGGCCGGAAAGAGATCGCCGACGGGCTGCACATCCAGGCTTGAGCGGATGCGGTCGAGCACGAGGATCTTGGCGGCTTTTTCCGCAGCCTTGCGGCCGATGAACTGCGACACGAAATGGCCGGCAAGGTCGGCCGCACCCGTGCCTCCGGCGCAGGTCGAGCGGCCCCTATCGACGGAAAACAGGCTGTCGGCATGGGCGTTCACATCAGGGAATTGGCTGCGGAAATCCTTGATGTGAAACCAGCTGACGGCAGCACTGTAGCCATCGAGCAGACCGTAGCGCGCGAGCACGAAGCTGCCGGTGCAGAGTGCCGTCAGCGGCACGCCCCTTTCGGCCGCCCGCAACAGGAAGGCCTCCTTTTCGGAGCTGAGGCTGCGGTTGGTGTCGAGCAGGCCACCGACCACGACGACATTGTCGAACTCCTGCGGATTGCCGATCGCCTTGGTCGGCAGCAACTCGACACCGCAACTCGCCCGGATCGGCAGGCCACGCTCGCCGACGATCTCCCAGTCGAACTCGATCCGGCGGCTGCGGTCGCCTTCATCGCCGGCGAGCCGCAGCGTGTCGATGAACAGCGACAGCGGCGACAGCGTGAAGTCGCGAACCAAGAGAAACGCAAACCGCCTGGCCATTGTTGCTCCGAAACCGTTCCTTCGGGTGGATGGAGCCTAGTTGCTGAAGATTGGCACGGACTCGAGCACCATGCCCCTCAGGATTGGCCGCCAGATGTCGGAGATGAGATTGACGACCTTAGTGTGCAACCGGTCGGCCATCTCTTCTCCAATGTTTCGAGAATAGGTCCAAAAGAGCTTTGACCGATTGTTGGAGCCGAATGTAAGGATGATCTTCGGTTAGGCGGGAGGGAGCATGGGTCTCGACTTGGCGGTTTTTAAAAGCGTTTCGACCATGGAGCGGGAATTCCCCGGCTATCGCTTTCAGCGGGATCCGGAAAACGGCGAATGCGAGGTGATCCATCCCGAAGACGTGACTCTCACCTGGGACGATGTCACAACGCGTGACTGGCGTGTCGGAAACATAGCCCACATTGCGGCGCTCGGGGAGCTGATTGCCGGTCTTCTCGGCGAAGGGTCAGCGCTGGAACGGATGGTCCTCCTTTCAGCCAGCGGTGTTGGAGACGTCATCGAGGAGCCGAGCTTCGGCGAGCTTGAGCGCGAATTGCGACTGATCGAATCCAGCACCGACCCATGGGTTCGGGAATTTGCCGATGGACTAGTGGAATTGATCAGTATGGCACGGCGTGAGAAAAACCCTATCGTGTTTGTGTAACCTGCAGCACCAAAGCGGAGCCCAAGCCATGACCCTGACCAATCGCGATATCATCGAGCTGACGGCATGGCGCCGCAAGCTGCACCAGCAGCCGGAAATCTCCAACGAAGAGGAAAAGACCGCCAAGGAGGTTGTCGACTTTCTCGCCGATACCGGGCCGGACAAGGTGCTGACCGGGCTTGGCGGCCATGGTGTGGCAGCGGTGTATGACAGCGGCAAGGCAGGGCCTACGGTGCTGTTCCGCTCGGAAATCGATGCGCTGCCGATCGAGGAGCTTTCGGGCGTCGACCATGCCTCGCAGGTGCCGGGCAAATCGCATATGTGCGGCCATGACGGCCATACCGCGATCCTGGCCGCACTCGGCCGTCAGCTCGGGCGTGAACGGCCGGCGCGCGGCCGCGTCGTCTTGATGTTCCAGCCGGCGGAAGAGACCGGCAATGGCGCGGCCGGCGTCGTCGCCGATGCGCGCTTTGACGAGATCGCGCCGGATTTTGCTTTCTCCCTGCACAATCTGCCGGGCGTGCCGTTCGGCGAGGTTCGCCTCAAGCCCGGCGTGGTCAACTGCGCCTCGCGCGGCATCCGCATCGTGCTGGACGGCAAGACCGCGCATTCGTCCATGCCCGAAACCGGCGTATCGCCGATGCTGGCGGTGAGCGAGCTCATGCCGCTGCTGCCGGCGCTCGGACGCGGCACCTTTGCCGACGATGATTTCAGCATGGTCACCGTCACCCATGCGACGATGGGCGAGGCCGTGTTCGGCATCGCGCCCGGCTACGCCGAGGTGTGGGCGACGCTGCGTACAAGGCGCGACGAGCGCATGGCGGAACTGGTCGCGGCGGCGGAAGCGTTGGCCACCAGGATCGCGGCCGAGCACCGTCTTTCCGTGCACTGCGATTATCATGAGATTTTCGTCGCCAGCGTCAACGCGCCCGATGCGGTGGAGCATCTCAACCGCGCGTTGGACGAAGAGGGTGTGCCGCGCAGCGAGGAAGCCCTGCCGATGCGCGCCTCGGAGGATTTCGGCATTTTCGGCCACAAGGCGAAGTCGGCGATGTTCTTCCTCGGCGCGGGCGAGCGCACCCCGTCATTGCACAATCCCGACTATGATTTTCCCGACGATCTGATCCCGATCGGCTCGAAGATCTTCATGCGCACGGCGCGCAACCTGCTGGGGTGAGCGGCCCTGCAAAATCCGCATCCTGAAGCTGCCTTTTTCCCGCTGGAATCGTCTTGTAGTCGCCTCCTACATTAGGAGGGGCTTGCGGATGAGAATTGCAATGGTCGTCGCGTTGACTGCGACAGTGGCAGGGTGCGTATCGTCTCCGGTCCAGTATGGAGCCTCGCTCTCGCCGCAGGACCCGAAATGGGCGACGCCGGAATGCCAGCAGGCCCGCACGGATGCCTTGAACTACGACCGGCGCGAGAAGGAGCATCCGGGATGGGCCGCCGGCGTCGTGCTGGGGCCTTACAGCATGGGGCTCGTTGCGGCCATCAAGGAGAATGAGCAGAAGCGGCGCCGGCTGCTCGCACGCGAGGTGCATTTGCAGTGCTCAAGCCTGCCCTTGCCGAGGGATCTGGACTTCGATCCAAAGATCTACGCGCCAAAGCCGACGCATTATCCCTGAGGGTGGCTTGCCGGCGGCGATCATGATGCGCCCTTGGCGTCAGAGGCCAGTCGACCGGCCCGCGCAGCTCGGGTAACAATGACCGTCTTTGGCGAAAGGGGTCCAATGCGGCAAGTGCCCATCGTGATGCAGCCGTTTGGCGGCATGGCGAACAAGATGTTCCAGTACATGTTTTGCCATGTGCTGGCGAAGCGTATCCCCGGTGGCTATGTCTGCGACGCCGACCTGCCGGAATGGTCCATTGCCAAGGTGCGGCCGCCTTTGTTGTGGAAATACCGGCTGCTTCGGGTCGACGGCTATCACCGCTACGACCTCGACGGGATCATAGCCGCGCTCCGCGACAGGCGGGCGCGGAGCATCCGCTTCAAGGGCTTCGCGCAGCGGCTGGGTTATTATGACCGGGACGAGGTCTCCGGGCTGTTCGACGGGCGTGCCGTCGCCGCGCCGACCCATGGCGACGATTTTCTCGTCATCCATGTGCGGGCCGGCGACATCCTCGACGGCTTCCACCGCAACTATTGCCCGATGCCATTCGGCTTCTTCGAGACGCTCATCAAGGATAGCGGCCGCAAGCCGGTCTTCGTCGGCCAGACCCATGACGACAACGATTATTGCCGGCGCCTGCGTCAGCGTTTTCCCGATGCTGTCTTCGCGCCGAAGGCGTCGCCATTGACGGATTTCGAGACGCTGCGCCGGGCGAGCCATCTCGTCACGGGGGTGAGCAGCTTCTCCTGGCTGGCCGGTTGGTTGTCTTCGGCGCGGACGATCCATCTGCCGGTGGCCGGCATATTCGACCCGCGCATCAGGCCGGATATCGACTTGCTGCCGCTTGACGACCCCCGCTATCGGTTCCACCAGTTCGACATGGGCGACTGGACGGGCTCTTCGGAGCAGCTTGCAGCATTTTATGGCGACGCGATCCCGTTCCGGCAGGTCGAGCCTCAAGCAGCAGCCGGTGGCGCGGGGAAAGCGTTGCGATGAGAATTCCGTTTTCCGTCAACAGGCCGGTGATCTGCGCGATCATGAAGCTGGAGCAGCCCTATGTGATCGAGTGGGTCGCCTGGCACAAGCTGCATGGCTTCGACCTGATGATCGCTGACAACTGCAGCGCCGGACCGCAGACGGCGGTGCTCCAGGCGTTGCGCGATGCCGGCTGGATCCGGCTGGTCGACTGGCGACACGACACGGTGCTGCCGCAGCGGCGGGCCTTTTCCTATCTTTACTGGCAGGCATTGCTCCACGGCTATCGCTATCTGGGCTTCATGGACGCCGACGAGTTCCTCGAGCCGCTCGACGCGCCGCCCTGGAGCGGAGCCGAACTGGTCCGCTCGCTTTTGAGCCGCCCGGGCGTGCGCAGCGTCGCCTTTCGCTGGGTGAATTTCGGCAGCGACGGCAAAGAGGCCTATGACGACGAACTGGTGACGGTGCGGTTTCAAAGGCGCGGCACGCATGACGCCCCGACCGCGCGCTGGAAGAAGTCGTTTGCCCGCGTGTCCTCGGTGCTGCGCAAGGCGCTGCGGGATCCCGGGCAGTTCATGCCGCACCCGCACGGTTTCCGCATCTCGCTGCGCAGGACGCTGGTCGACGGCATGACGCTCGACAAGCACCCGGCGGCCATGCCGATGGAATGGAAGATCGGCTGGATCCGCCACTATGCCGTGAAATCGAGGCAGGAACTGGCCGACAAGCATGCCCGCGGCGGCGGCTTCACGCCGTCGAGCGAGGCGCCGTCGCTGGACGAGTACCGGGTATCGAGAGATCAGAACGATATTCTCGATCCGCTCGACGATGCGACGGTGGGCGCCTTGCGGGCAAAGGTTTCGGAAATCGTCAGGTCGCTCGACCCGGCGGTCATGCCCCAGACGCGGCCGCTTTTCACGCAGCGGGGTTGAGGATCAGCGGCGCGGTAGCCATGCCGTGAAACGACATCGAGGCGCGGCGCTCGGCATTTGCGGCATCGAGCCGCCATCCGGGCGCACGGGTGAACAGGGCTTCTATCATCGCCGCGATCTCGATACGGGCGACATGCTGCCCGAGGCAGACATGCAGGCCGGTGCCGAAGGTCATCGACATGGTTGGCGGGCGCGTGAGGTCCAGCCGGTCGCCATCGGCGAAGACGGCATCGTCGCGATTGCCGCTGCCGAGCACCGGCACGACCGCTTCGCCAGCCGCAATCCTGACGTCGCCGAGGTCGATGTCCTGCGCCGCGATGCGGGCGACGGCGTATTGCACCGAGGCGCCATAGCGCAGCAGTTCGGCCGCCGCGCTGCTCCAGTCGACAGCGCCGCGCTCGAGCAGCGCGCGCTGTTCGGGAAAGCGATCCAGCGCAACAATTGCGTTGCCGAGAGCGTCGACGACAGTCTCCTGTCCGGCAAACAGCATGAAGACGATGTTGGCCACCATGTCCTCACGCGACCAGCGGCCTTGCGCAACCTCCCGCACCATGCCGGCAACCATTCCGTCCGGCCGGTAGGCCTGTCGAGCCAGCCGCTCCTCGACAAAAGCCTGGCATTCGCGATAGGCCTCGGCGCTTGCTGCCGGCGGCTGCGCTCTTCGCAGGTCGAATGCGCTGGCCATGCGGCGGGTCACCGATTTCAACGCCCAAGGGTCCTCGATCTCGATGCCGAGGATTTCCTGCAGCAGCCAGAAGGACACCGGCACGGCGAGCCCGGCGACGGCGTCGACGCGGCCATCCGCCAGCGCACGCTCGACCAGCTCGTGGCTCAGCGCGCGAAGACCTTGCGTCAGCGCTTCGATGGCCGGCCGTGAGAAAAAGCCAGCGACCGGCCGGCGCAAGGCGCCATGCTGAGGCGGATCGGCAAGCAGCACCGAGCGGCTGAGCAGAGCCATGGGCGCATGGTCGACGAGCTTGCGGCGGACCTCTTCATATGTACCCGGCGGCGCCTGAACAAGAGCGGGATGCTTCAGCGCGCCCGACACCAGCTCATGGCTGAACACATAATGCGCGTCGGCCAGCTCGGGATAGGGCGCGACGCCGCGCGCAATGCCGCCGGCGGCGCGCATGCGGGCGAAATGCGGAAACGGGTCGTCGCCGAGCGCGAACGGATCGAAATGCGGAGCTGTCATGACGGCTCGAATCTCATGCCTTGAGATTCTTGGCTGAAATGACCCTGAAGCCGCCTGACGTGGCGTCCTGCGGGAAGAAGTCCGGCATGACGTAGAGGAACTCGCATCCGTAGACGCGGTAGTGCATGCGCAGCAGCGGATCGCGGATGATCTCTTCCAGCGGCGGTCTTGTGCCGGTCTGGTTCCAGCGGTCGATGGTGGCGCGGAACCGCGCATCGGCCTTGACATGATCATACTCGTCGCCCGAGGAGCCGGCATAGGACGAGCAGCGGCCATCGCCGATCAGCCAGCTGGCGCCCAGGCGGCGGCCGTGGCTCTCCATCTCCTTCAAGAGCCGCACCGCCGTGTTGGTGCCGCGATGGCTCGGCCGGACGCAGAGATTGTAGGCGTAAAGCGCGTAAACCGGCTCGCTGCGCGGCAGCGATGCATAGGCATCGAAATTCCTGGGGAAATCGGCGCGCACCAGCGGATCCTGGCTGGTCTCGGCAAAGCAGATGGTGCCGGCAAGCAGATCGCCATCGATCGCGCCGAACATGGTGTGTCCGAGTGCCAGCCGGTGGCGGATGGTCGTTTCGCTCGCCTGCAGCGGGGCTGCCCAGGCGGCAGCCTCAAGCTCCATCAGCAACGGCATGTCTTCCAGCTCTAACCGGCGGATGGGTATCGCAACATCGTCTAAATTCATGTGTCGGCTGCCTCGACTTCTAACGCGTTGATGGCGCATGGCAGTTTCTTGCCAATGCGGTTTGCAGCTTCACGGAAACGTCAACCTGTTCTATCTCCTGTTTGACGCATGCCGGATCGAGAACCATTTCACGGCTTTCACAAGCCTGTCTAATCATCATGGTTCCCCTTTGCAATTACATACGGACAACGGAAACGCATGATATTTTACGTCGCGCATCGGGAGCACGCCTACACGCAGGCGGTGGTGCTTCTGTATCACCGGACTGACCTGGAGGCGTGGTTCCGGCTGGTGCGCTACGAGGATGCCGGGCTGCTGCGCGGCGTTCGCGCCGGGGTGGTCATCTGGTCCGACATGGACCGGCTGACATCGGACGAATTGAGCCGCGCGGCCGGCATCAGCGCCGAACTGGCTGACAACACCGGCCTGACGCAGCTCAATCACCCGACCGCCAGCCTGCAGCGCTTCGACCTGCTGCGCCTGCTTCATGCCGACGGCAGCAACGCTTTTCGTGTGTTCAGGCCGGACGAGCTGGAAGAGGCGATACGCTATCCCGTTTTCATCCGCGACGAGACGGGCGCACTCTACAGGGAGCCGCCGCTGCTGCACGACCGGCCGGCGCTGGACGCCGCGATCGCCCGGCTGGACGGTAGCGATCTGGTGCGGCCGATGGTGGTGGAGATGATCGGCACCCCCGGAATGGACGGTTATTTCAGGAAGTACGCGGCGTTTCGGGTCGGCGATACGATCTACGGCCAGCATTGCGCCATGTCGAAATCGTGGTTCGTCAAGAATTCGCCCGAGCAATTGCTGCCGGCGCATATCGAAGAAATCAGGACCTATGTCGATACGAATCCTGACGCCAATGCGGTCATGCAGGTCTTCGAAAAAGCCCGCATGCAGTATGGCCGCATCGACTACACTTTCGTGGACGGCAGGCTTGTAGTGTTCGAGATCAACAGCAACCCCACCGTGCTCAGCGACCCGCCGACGCCGTTCGCCATCTATGACCCCAAGCCCTTTGCCGATCTTCAGGCCGACGCGCTGCTCGCGCTGCCGCAGGCTACCGAGGCGGACTCGCTGGCTGCAATCGACACCGCCCACCAGTCGGCGCTGGCCAAGTTGCGGCGCCATTACCAGATGAGGCGGTTGAAGTTAACGCTGCGAAAAGTGCTCAGGAAGAGGAAATAGCCGCCGCCTCCTCCGCAACCCGAAAGTACACCACGTCACGTTTCGTCGGATCTTGTCACAGCCTGCCTGGAACCAAATCACGGGCTAGATTGTTCAAGTTGGTTCCGACGAGCCCTGCCGGTTGGGTGAGCGGCGCACTTGAGGAGCTCCCACCATGACCATCTCGTCCAGCTTTCGTTCGCTCGCGGTTGCGGCCATCACAACTGTGTCCGTCAGCGCTGCCAGCGCCGCGCATGCCGATAGCGGCACGATCCGCTTTGCCGTCTACAAGGCGGCCTTCTTCGTCGGCGGTTCCGGCGGCGAGGGGACGCTGACCCTCCACGGCCGCTCCTATCCCATCACGATCGGCGGCGTTTCGGGCGGCTTCGCCTTCGGGGTTTCCAAGACCTATTTCCGGGGCACCGTGCGCCATATCCGCAGGGTGCGGGATGCGACCGGGGTTTATGGCGCGGCCGGCGGTGGCGGCGCGCTCGGCAAGGGGGCGCAGGTGATCGTCATGACCAACGACAAGGGCGCCCAGCTCGAGCTTACGGGCCGGCAGGTGGGCCTGCAGGTGAATGCGGATTTGAGCGGGATGGCGATTTCGTTGAAGTAGGGGGGCGGGCGAGCTCTGGGTGGGCACAGGCGCCCAGGGTGATGGCAATCGCTTAGGGTGCCCCCCACTCCGTCTCGGCTTCGCCGAGCCACCTCTACCCCCACGTCCGTGGGGGAGAGGAAACGCTAATTTTCGAGGTTGCGGCCTCGACAGTGTTGAGTTTTTTCTTCGCTCGAAAAGCTTGGCATTTCCTCTCCCCACGGACGTGGGGGTAGAGGGGGCTCGGCGAAGCCGAGAGGGAGTGAGGGCTGGCGCTGGCCTCGGCCCCTACCGCTCCTCCACAATCCGCAAATATGCCGCCGTCACGAACAGCACGATCAGCCCGAACAAGATCCGCCGTGCCCCCTCCGGCATCTGCAGGATGGTCAGCAGCGTCGTCAGCACGGTCAGGATCAGGGCGCCGATGATGGTGCCGGTGTAGCCGCCGCGGCCGCCGAAGATGGAGGTGCCGCCGATGACGGCGGCGGCGACCGAGGGCAGCACCAGCGGTTCGGCGAGCGACAGCGACGGCGCCTTGATCAGGCCGATATAGAGCAGGCCGGTGATGCCGGCGAGCACGCTGGAGGTGACGTAGAGCGCGGTGATGACCTGCCAGTATTGCACGCCCGACAGGCGGGTCGCGCGCTCATTGTCGCCGACGGCGTAGAGCAGGCGGCCGAAGCCGGTGCGGGCGAGCGTGAAGACGATGAGGGCGGCGAGCGGCACGAACAAAAGCAGCGCGTTGGGGAAGCCCCATGTCACGCCGGTGCCGAGCCAAGCCAGGAAGTCGGGGATTTTTGCGCCCGACGCGATCACCGTGCGCTGGTAGACCTGCAGGCAGCCGGTGCCGATCAGGCTGGTGCCCAGCGTCATGATCAGCGGGTGGACGCGGAAGACACCGACGCCGATGCCGTTGACGAGGCCGATCAGCACCGCCGGCATCATCGCCAGCAGGAACGCCACCGCCGGGTCCTGGTTGACCACTTGCGTCGCCATGATGAAGGCGCTCATCGTTGCCACCGTGCCGACCGACAGGTCGATGCCGCCGGTCAGCATGGTCATGGTCTGGCATCCCGCCAGGATCGCCAGCGGGATGGCGAATTTAATAGTGTTGGCGATCCAGCGCTCGTTGACGATGCCGGGGCGCAGGATCTGCAGGATTATAACCAGGATGGCGAGCAGGACGATCAGCGGGATGAGCGGGCGATCGGCCATGAAGCGCTTTATGCGGCGGCCGAAGGGGACCGGGGTGATGGCGGTGGTGCTCATGGGGCGGCTCTTGCTCGCGATGAGGTTTGCAAGGTGCGGCAAGTTGGCGAGGACAGTGCTCTACGGCGCCCCCCTCTGGCCTGCCGGCCATCTCCCCCACTTGTGGGGAGATTGGCAGCTTCAGCGCCTCGCTCATTCTTGCAAGGTTGGAGATTGGCGAAGGTCGTCGCGACATCCAATCTCCCCCCTTGTGGGGGAGATGTCCGGCAGGACAGAGGGGGGCGCGAAGGAACGCCGACGTCTCTCTGCGACAGCCCTCCCATCATTGCCGCCCCCGCATCGTGATAAACGCGCCGAACATCACCACCGCCACCATGATCAGCCCCTCGATGATGGCGGTGACATTCGGGTCGATGGCAAGCAGCGTCAAATCCGTGCGCACCAGGCGCAACACGAAGACGGCGACGATCGGGCCGAGCAGGCCGCCCTTGCCGCCGCCGAGCGCGACGCCGCCCAGCACCACGGCGGCGACGCTGGCGAGCAGATAGGGGCCGGGGATGGGGGCGCCGATGCCGGTGCTCATGGTCAGCGCCAGGCCGCCAAAGGCGGCGAACAGGCCGGACAGCGCATAGGCGATGATGCGAGTGCGCTTGACCGGCACGCCGGAGCGGAACGCCGCCAGTTCGCTAGAGCCGATGGCGTAGATAGAGAGGCCGAGGCGCGAGCGCCTCAGTGGTATCCAGATGACGCAGAGGCACACGATCAGCACCAGCAGCGCCTTGGGCAGCCAGGCGTCTATGGCGTCGGGCAGGCCGGGGATCGGTACGGTGCCAGAGATCAGCGCCTTCAGCCATTCGGCGATGCCGCCGCCTGGCGCTTCGAGTACCAGCAGGGCTGCACCCTGCAGCACGAACAGCATGGCCAGCGTCACGACAATGTCGGGCACGCGGGTGACGACGATGAGCAGGCCGTTGAGTGCGCCGAGCACGAAACCCATGGCCAGCACGAAGGGCACCACGAACAGCGCGTATTCCTCGCTCGCGCCATTCATCATCGCCGCCGCGGTGACGCTGGTCAGCGCCATCATGGCGGCGACCGACAGATCGATGCCGCCGGCGATGACGACCACCGTCTGCGCGGCGACTGCGAAGGCATAGGGCAGAACGGCGCGGGCGAGCGAGCCGAAATCATTGCTGCCATAGGCCGGCTGGATGATCCTGGTGGCGATGAACAGGATCATGAGCAGGGCGAAGAGGCCGACAACCCAACCCTGGCGGCGCAGGAAATGGCTCATGGCGTTGGCTCCGTCGAAGCCGAAGCGTCGGCCGTGGGATCGGCCAATATGCCGATGTCGGCCTTGGCGCCGCGCGGCAGGCCGTAGGCGGCGCGCATCAGCGCCGGCTCGTCGGCCTCCTCGACCGGAAAAATGTCGACCAGGCGGCCGCCGAAGATGACAATGACGCGGTCGCAGACGCGCTGCACCTCTTCCAGTTCCGAGGTGTAGAACAGCACCGACTTGCCGTTGTCGGCGAGCTCGCGCAGCAGCTTGTAGATCTCCTGCTTGGTGCCGACATCGATGCCGCGCGTCGGGTCGAAGCACAGGATGGTGCGGGCATCCGCCGCGATCCAGCGGGCGATGGTCACCTTCTGCTGGTTGCCGCCGGACAGGCGCTGCACCTCGCCTTGCGCGCGGGTGTCGATCTGCAGCCGCTCGATCGCGCTGAGCACGGTCGCGCGTTCGCGGCGCATGTTGATCGGACCCCAGTTGCGCAAGGCAGCGCTGAAAGGCAGGGCGATGTTTTCGCGCACCGAGCGCTGCATGGCGAGCGCTTCCGAGCGGTCGCCCGGCACATAGGCAATGCCGGCGCGGATGGCGTCGATCGGATGCGAGAATTTCACCGGCTGGCCATCGACTTCGATGGTGCCGCCGGAGGGCCGGATCGAGCCGGCAAGGGCGGCGAACAACTCGTCCTGACCCTGGCCTTCGAGCGCGACGACGCCGGCGACTTCGCCGTCGGCGAGATCGAAGGAGACATCGCTGAGCTTGGCGCCGACGCGGAGATTGCGCACGGAGATGCGCGGCCGGGCAGCTGCGGGCGCGGCCTTCTCGGCGGCGCTGCGGGCGGCGACATGAGTTTTCACGATGCGGGTGCCGAGCATCAGCTCGACGATCTTTTCCTCGACGCCGGGTACGATGTCGACGACACCGACGGTCTCGCCGTCGCGCAGCACGGTGGCGCGGTCGCACAGTGCGGAGATTTCGACGAAGCGGTGCGAGATGAAGATCACCGCGCGACCGGCATCGCCCTGGCGGCGCACCACTTCCAGCACTTTTTCGGCGAGGTTGGCGGGCAGGGCCGCCGTCATCTCGTCGAGCAGCAGCACGTCCGGCTCGACGGCGAGCGCCCGCGCCAGGTCGAGCACGCGCAGCACGGCGAGCGGGATGTCGCGCGCGGTGTCGCGCAGATCGAGGTCGGCAATGCCGAGCTCGCGCACCCAGGCGCGGAACGGCTCGACCGGCGTGCCGGTGAGCCTGAGATTGGACAGCACGTCGAGATCGGGGATCAGCGACGGCTCCTGGTAGACGGGCAGCAGCCCGGCGCGGCGCGCGGCGGCCGGCGAGCGAATGTCGCGCGCTTCGCCGCGGATCAGGATGCGGCCGGCGTTCGCCGGAATGGCGCCGGTGAGGATCTTCACCAGCGTCGACTTGCCGGCGCCGTTGGCGCCCATCAGCGCGTGGACCTCGCCCGGCAGCACGGAGAGCGACGCGTTGCGAAGTGCTGCAACCGCGCCGTAGTTCTTGGCGACGCCGGTGGCGTCGAGGAGGGGGCTGGTGGTCAAATCGATGTCCGCTCAGAAATTCTCTTGCTGGCACTCTACGGCGCCCCCCTCTGTCCTGCCGGACATCTCCCCCACAAGGGGGGAGATTGGCAGTTTCGGCGCCGCCCCTCGTCTTGCGACGTAGAAAATTAGCGAAAGCCGAGATGACAGCCAATCTCCCCACCTGTGGGGGAGATGTCCGGCAGGACAGAGGGGGGCGCCGTAGAGCGCTAGTCTGTATAGCGAGGACGGAGTTCGCCGTCCTCGCTAATTCATTCAAGCCCAGCCTTACTCCCCCGGCCCCTTGCACGCGATGATCTGCTCCTTGGTGTACGTCGTCCACTCAGGGATCGAGATCGAGACCGGCCATTCCGGGCTCAGCGACGGGTCGGCGGCTGCCTTCAGCTTGGCCTTGCCTTCGTCGGTGGCGTTGTCCCACAGCTGCGGGTCGACCAGCACGGTCTGCTGCGCCGGCTTCTTGCCGTCGAGGATCTGCAGCGCCAGCGTCACGCCCGCGCCGCCGATCGAGCCGGGGTTGGTGACGGCTGCACCGACGAGACCTTTCACCGAGCTCAGCTGGCCGACGAAGCCGGCATTGTCAGCGCCGACCACCGGTACCAGCGGCGCCTGCAATTCGACCAGCGCGTCGACGATGACGTTGTCGATGCCCGACGTCCACACGCCGTTGAACGGCGTGCCGGTGGCCAGGAACGACAGCATCTGCTGCTTGGCCTGATCCTGCTGCCAGCCGGTGAAGACTTCCTGCGCCACCTTCACGCCGGGGTTTTCGGCCAGCGCCTTCTTGAAGCCTTTGTCGCGATCGCTATCGGCCGAGGCGCCGGCGGCGCCGCGCATGTAGAACACTTCGCCCTTGCCGCCCATCTGCTGGAACAGCCATTTGGCGCCGAGATAGGCATACTGTTCCTGGTTGTTGGAGATGATGTAGGCCGACGGTTCGGTCACCGCCTGGTCGACGGCAACGACGACGATGCCGGCCTTGGTGGCTTCTTCCAGGCCCGCCTTGATGCCGGCGGGATCAGCGGGGTTGACGACGATGGCGTCGACCTTGGCGCTGATCAGATTGCGGATGTCTTCGAGCTGGCCGGCGGCATCGGTGTTGCGGTGGGCGATGTTGAGCTTCGTCACTTCGCCCGAAGCCAGCGCCTGCGCCTTCATGGCGCAGACCATTTCCTCGCGCCAGCCATTGCCCTGCACGGTGTTGGAAATGCCGATCGTATATTTGGCTTCGGCCGACGACACGCCCATCGATGCCAGCAAGGCAGCGCCCGCAAGCAACGGGACCATGGTCAGTATTTTCTTCATGTCAGTACTCCTCCACATTGTTGTTTTTCGTCTCAGGGCCAGACCCTTCGGCAGGATCGGACCAAGTCATTCACATCGTCATTTGACGAAGGGGCGCAGCACGTCGCGGGCGAGCAGGAAGCCCCGCTTCACCGCATCGTCGCTGCCTTCAAACCGCCTGTCCTCATGTTCGATGATGACCGAGCCGTCATAGCCGGCGCGGTAGAGGCCGGAGAAGAAGCCGCTCCAGTCGACATCGCCCAATCCCGGCATGCGCGGCACCTGCCAGCCAATCCCGGCGGAAAGAATCCCGCGCTCATACAAACCATCATGATCGATCATCAAATCCTTGGCGTGGACATGCAGCATGTAGGGGCCGAACTCCTTGATGAAGCGGCCCTGGTCGATCATCTGCCAGACCAGATGCGAGGGGTCGAAATTCATGCCGACCTCGCCGCCCCAGGCCTCGAGGATGCGCCGCCAGATGTAGGGCGAATAGGCGATGTTGTGCCCGCCCGGCCACTCGTCATAACTGAAGATCATCGGGCAGTTCTCGAAGGCGAGTTTTACCCCGTGGCCGCGCGCATAGGCGACGGTCTCGGGCCAGACTTTCAGCGCGTCCTGCCAGTTGACGTCGACGGTCTTCGAGGCATCGCCACCGCAGAAGGTGTTGACCACCGGCACGCCCATATTGGCGGCCAGCACGATGACCTTCTTCAGATGGCCGATGACGGCCTCGCGATGGGCAGGGTCCGGATGCAGTGGGTTGGGATAGTAGCCGAGGCCGGAGACCGTCAGCTTCTTCTCCGTCAGCGAAGCGACGATCTCCTTGGCCTGCGCGGGCGAGGTGGAAGCGGCATCGATATGGCTGGTGCCGGCATAGCGTCGCGTCGCGCCGGAGGTCTTCGGCCAGCAGGCGATTTCCAGCGCCTCGAAGCCGGCCGAGTGCGCCCAGTCGGCGACCTCGCCAAGCGGCGTCTCCGCAAACGGTGCTGTAAGAACTCCAAGTTTCATTCTGCCTCCCTAGACCGACGACTATAATGCCGATTGTTTGGATCGCTTCAACCTCGCGACCTCATCTTGTTCAAGACTGTGCCGGACAGCCGCCATCGGATCGTCCGACAGCAGGTCGCCCAGCGCCGATGTGACGGCCGCGCGGAACGTATCGTCGGCGGCAAGGCCGGGGTCGAATATCCCGTCGATGGCAAGGATGGCGGACACCAGCGCCTGTGCATCATGGCCGGTGGCGTCGGCGATCGCGGCGACCTTGCCGGCATAGGGGTCCGACACCGGCCAGCGTCTTTCAAAGCGATCCGAGGCCCGGATCAGATAGGCCATCCAGCCGGCGACCGGCACCGACAGCAGGCCGATGCTCTGGCCCATCGCGAGCCGGTCGCGGATCGGGTTGAGCAGGCGCTGGACGATCTTCTGCGAACCGTCGGTGGCGACCTGGTGGTTGCGGTGGCGGATCGCGGTGTTCTTCAGCCGGGCAAGGCTCTGCTCGACATAGGCAAGGGGCAGGACGCCCGGCACCGGCATCAGCGTCGGCAGCGTCTCCTCGACCAGCATGCGCCGGATGAAGTCCGACAGCAGCGGGTTGGCTATGGCGTCCGATGTGTGCTCGAGCCCGGCCAGCACGCCGAGCGTCGCCAGTGTCGTCTGGGCGCCGTTCAGCACCCGCATCTTGAGATGCTCGAACGGCGTGACGTCGTCGACGAAGGTGGCGCCGACCAGATCCCAGCGCGGCATGCGGCCGGCGAATTTTTCCTCGATCACCCACTGCCGGAACGGCTCACCGACAGCGGCGGCGGCATCGTGGTAGCCGAACCATTGTTCGACACTATCGAGGTCATCCTGCGTCACCGCCGGCGCGATGCGGTCGACCATTGACGAAGGGAAGGCGGCATTGGCTGCGATCCACGCGGCCAAGCCATTGCCGCGCTGCCAGGCGAAGGTCTGCACGACATTGGCCAGGATAACGCCATTGGCCGGAATGTTGTCGCAGGACAGCAGTGTCAGCGGCCGCCCATGTGTGGCCCTGCGCTGCTCCAGCGCCCGCACCAGCAGGCCGGGCACGCTGCGTGGCGTCTCGGGGTTGGCGAGGTCGTGTGCGATGTCGGGATGGCCGAGGTCGAGTTCGCCGCTGGACGGGATGTGGCAATAGCCTTTTTCGGTCACCGTCATCGTCACCAGCTCGATATCGGGTGAGATCAGCACGCCGAGCGCCGGTGCCGCACTCTCCTGGCTGTCGACCACCCGGACGATGCTGCCGATGACGCGCGCCTCGATGTGGCTGTTCTCGCGGATCAGCCTTGTGTAGAGCCCGCCCTGCCGTCCCAGCGTGTCGGCAAGGCTGGGCGGACGGATGTTGATGCCGACGATGCCCCAGCGGTCGAAGCGCAGCGAGATGAGATCGTCGGTGTATTCGGCCTGATGGCTGCGGTGGAAGGCGCCGACGCCGAGATGCGCCATGCCGGGCGCCAGGAGCGTACGGTCATAGGACGGTGTCTGCACCGATGCCGGCAAGCGATCGAGCAGCGCCGGCCCAAGCGTTTCGATGGAAGCGCTCACCGGTTCGCTCCGATCACCGCCTGCTCCTGGTCGACAACCGCGCCGGTCATCGGGCCGGCGGCGTCGGACAGCAGGAAGACGGCGAGGCTGGCGATGTCGTCCGGCGTCAGCAACCGGCCGAAAGGCTGCGCGGCGTTGGCCTTCTCGAGCCAGCCAGGGCCGTTGCCCAAAGTCTCCGCCTGCATGATGCGTTCGGCCGGCGTGTCCGTCCAACCGACATTGATGCCGTTGACGCGGATGCGGTCGAAACGGTGGGCGTTGGCGGCGTTCTTGGTCAGCGTCGCCAGCGCGCCCTTGGTGGCGGAATAGACGGCAAGCTCCGGCGAGCCGCAATGGGCGTTGATCGACAGAATGTTGAGAATGGCGCCACCTTGGCCGCGCTGCTTCATGTCGGCAATCGCCGCCTGCATCAGGAAGAACGGCGCGCGCGCATTGACGGCAAACAGTGACGCCCAGTCGTCGAGGCTGGCGTCGAGGAAAGAGGCGCGATCGGTCAGGCCGGCGGCGTTGACCAGCGCATCGATGCGGCCGAAGCGCTCGATGCAGGCCTGCGCCAGAAGGGTGGGGGCGTCAGGATCGGCAAGGTCGGCGGCGACGAAGATGGTCGGCGTGCCCAATTGCGAAAGCTCGGCCGCCACGGCCTCGCCACGCGCCCTCTCGCGCCCGGTGACCAACAGCCCGGCGGCACCGGAACGCGCCAGCGTCTCGGCAATGGCGCGGCCAATGCCTTGCGTCGACCCGGTGACCAGAGCCACCTTGCCGCCAAGCCGGATCTCCATTCCTCCTCCCGGGAATAAAGTTTCTATTTTGAGAAATATGGAACGGCAATTCCCGATAGTCAATTGGACCAGTGACGCCTCATTCGTCGCGCCGCGCCGCCACGCCATGGACCAGCGCCATCCCAACGGCGAGCGAGGCCGCCAGTGAGCGGAAGCCGGCAAAGTCAGATTCCACCACTTCCAGCCAGCTGTCCGAGAGCGGGATCAGCGGGCTGAAGGTGCTGTCGGTGACGGTGACGATACGCGCCTTGCGCTCATGCGCCACCGCGACGAGATCGGGCGTGATCGAATTGTAGGGGCTAAACGAGACAGCGAGCACGGCATCCCGGCCGCTGATGCAGCCGATCTGGTCAAGTGCGGAGGAGCCGACATTGTCGACCAGCACATTGCGCACGCCCTGCTGCGACAGTGTCAGGGAGAGATAGGCGGTGACGGGAAAGGCGCGCTTGGAGCCGATGACATAGATCAGCTCGGCGGCCGCCAGCAGCGCCACCATCTTGTCGAAACTCGCGACATCGAAGCCCGCCTCGATGCGGCCAAGCGAGGCCTGCGACGCGCCGACCATGCCGTGCAGGAAATGCAGATTGGGCTCGGTCTCGGTGCGCGGTTCGCCGCGCCCTTCCGGCCATGAGCCCTTGATGTGCTCCTTGAACAGGCCCTGGAAATCGGAAAAGCCGGAATAGCCGAAGATCTGGGCAAAGCGCACCAGCGTCGAGGGCTGCACGCCGGCCTGTGCCGCAACCTGCGCGATGGTGCCGAGCGCGACGTCGCTCGGATGCTGCCACAGGAAGATTGCCACCTGGCGCAGCCGCTTGGGGAAATGCACCGTGCCCGACGACAGCACCGCGCGCAGCTCCTCATAGGTCTGCGGCTGGATATAGCCGAGTGCTGCCAGGGAGCGCCCGCGCTTGCGCGTCGCCGCCTCGTCGGTGCTGGACCGTCCGGATGCCTTGCTTGCCCCACTCATGATTTCAGGCTAGCGCGATACGATCGTTTTACAATATGGAAATTGGAAATCGTGTTCGAAAGCGGTCTGCCGGGAGGAGCTTGAAAATGGTCTACGCAACATCGGACGGATCAGCCGGCAAGCGCCTGCGGGTCGGCATGGTCGGCGGCGGCCGCAACGCTTTCATCGGCGCGGTGCATCGGCTCGCCATGCGCCTCGACGACCAGATCGTGCTGGTCGCCGGCGCGCTGTCGTCGGACCCGGAAAACGCCGCCGCATCGGCCGCCGAGATCGGCATCGCGCCGGATCGCAGCTATGCCGACTATCGCGAGATGGCGCGAACCGAAGCAGCGCGGCCGGACGGCATCGAGGCGGTGGTCATCGTCACGCCCAACCATCTGCACGCGCCGATCGCCACGGCCTTTCTCGAGGCCGGCATCGACGTCATCTGCGACAAGCCGCTGTCGACGACGCTGGATGAGGCCGAGGCGCTGGTGGCGCTGGCGCGGGAGAAAAAGCGTCGCTTCGTCGTCACGCTCAACAACACCGGCTACGCCATGGTCCGCCAGGCGCGCGAGATGGTGGCGGCGGGCGCGCTTGGCCGCATCGTGTCCGTGCATGGCGCCTACATCCAGGACTGGCTGACCAAGCCGATCGACGCCGAGGGCCAGAAGCAGGCGGAGTGGCGCACCGATCCGGCGCGCGCCGGGCAGTCGGCGGTGCTGGCCGATATCGGCGTGCATGCCTTCAACCTGGCAAGCTATATCTCCGGCTGTGAGGCCGAGGCGGTGTCGGCCGATCTGTTCACTGCCGTGCCGGGACGCCGGCTCGACGACAATGCGCATGTGCTGGTGCGCTGGACCGGCGGGGCGCGCGGCACGATCCTCGCCAGCCAGACCTCGCCCGGCCACTACAATGATCTCTCGGTGCGCATCTATGGCGACAAAGCCGGGCTCGAATGGTCGGGTGGCCGGCCGGAGGAATTGCGCTTCTCACCATATGGCGAGGAAACCCGCACGCTGGTGCGTGGCGGTCACGGCTCGACCGCTGAAAGCCAGCGCGTGTCGCGCATGCCAGCGGCGCATCCGGAGGGATATATCGAGGCCTTCGCCAATTTCTACCGCGACGCCGCCGATATCATTCGCGCCCATCGCTCTGGTGGGGTGGTCGATCCGGCGCGTGCGGCGCAGGTGCCCGATGTTGTGGATGGCGCGCGTGGGGTGAAGTTTGTTGCTGCGGCGGTGGAGTCGAATGCGGCGGGTGGGACATGGACTTCGGCGCGGTTTGGGTGAGGGGCTGATGCGGATGTAGAGGCCAGCGGCCTAGGGCGGTCCCCCACTCCGTCTCGGCTTCGCCGATCCACCTCTCCCCGATGAGGAAATCCCAAGCTTTTTGATGGGAAATGAAACCCAAGTCTTTCGATGCAGTGACTCCGGCGGTTGGCGTTTCCTCTCCCCCATGAACATGGGGGTAGAGGTGGCTCGGCGAAGCCGAGACGGAGTGGGGGACTGGCGCTGCCCTAAGGGATTGACCCGCCGAAGGCGCTACCGCCGCCGCAGCAGACCTGGCAGCGGCGGGGCGCCAAGTACTCTTCGGTCGCTTTACTGGGCAAAACGCTGCTATGCATGTGTTAATCATGATAGGGGTTGTTCATTGTCAGAGCATCGGCCCAGCCGTATTCGGTAACAATGCGCAACTTGTCTCTCTTCCTTGCTGCCAGCCTCGGCTGCCTCGTTCTCTCGGCGGTTTCCTTCGGCGCTCCGCAAGGCCTGCTCGTCACCCTGTTCCCGAACAGCAATGCAGCGAAGGTGGCGCAGTGCAGAAGCCTTCTCAAAATCCGTTTCGACACGGGCGAATGGCCGGACAAGGGCGCGGCTGACCATATGCGCTATGACGAGTGCTACTATCTGATCTGTGGCGGAACCAGGCCGAGCGCTTGAAGGCTTGGTGCAGCTATCCCTTGATCGCCGAGCCGACGATGGAATCGACGAAGAAGCGCTGCAGGAAGACGAACAGGATAAGCGGCGGCAGCACGGCCAGCGTCGCGCCGGCCATCACCAGGCCGGTGTTGACCGCACCTCTGTTGTAGCTGAGCAGGCGGCTCAGGCTGATGACGATCGGATAGGCGTCGGCATTGCCCTGCAGCACGGTCAGCGGCCAGAGATAGCTGTTCCAGTGGTAGACGAAGGCGAAGAGGGCCAGAGCCGCGATTGCGGGAGCGACGCTCGGCGCCACGATCTTGTAGAGGATCAAGAACTCCGAGGCGCCGTCCATGCGCGCGGCGTCGATCAGGTCGTCGGGCACGCCGGAGATGAACTGGCGCATCAGGAAGATGCCGAAGGCGTTGGCGAGATTGGGCACGATGATGCCGGCGAGGCTGGCGTTGAGGCCGATCGAGCCGACCAGGCGATAGAGCGGGATCAACGTCACGATCGGCGGCAGGAACATGGTGGCGATCAGCACAGAAAACAGCAGCGACTTGGCGGGGAAGTGGTATTTGGCGAATGCGTAGCCGGCCATCATGCTGGTCAGCAGGATGCCGGCGGTGGTGATCGAGGCGATGACCAGAGAATTCCACATCGAGCGGCCGACATTGACCACGCCCGACACCTTCTCATAGGCGTCGAGGCTCGGCGTAAGGGGGATCCATACCGGCGGCACCTGCATGCTCTCGGCCGGCGTCTTGAGGCTCGACAGCACCATCCACACCAGCGGGAAGGCCGAGGCAACGGCGACCAGCAGCATCAGCGTCGCCAGCAGCGCCTTGTGGCCGGACGGGCGCCGGCGCGACAGCCGGCTCGACGATCCCGCGCTCATTCGTCGTTCTTCCGGTTGGCGAAGGCAAACAGCGCGCAGACGACGACAATCAGCGACAGCATCAGCATGACCGCCATGGCCGAACCCAGTCCACCCTGCGCACGCTCGATGCCGACGCGGCGGATGTGGTAGGTGAGCACATTGGTCGAGCCGACCGGCCCGCCCTGCGTGATCAGGGCAACCGGCTCGAACACCTGCACAGCGTTGATGATGGCGATGACGGCGCTGAACAGCAGCGTGCGCCGTATCAGCGGCAGGGTGATGAAGCGGAACTGCTCGAAACGGTTGGCGCCGTCGAGCTTTGCTGCTTCATACAGGCTGCCGGGGATTTGCGTCAGTCCGGCGATCGCCAGCACGGTGAAATAGCCGACCTGCTGCCAGACATTGAGGAAGACGATCGAGATCAGCGCCGTGCGCGGCGACGACAGGAAAGGCTGCGGGCCGATGCCGATAAGGCCGAGCATCTGGTTGAGAGGGCCTTCGCTCGGCGAATAGAGTTTCGACCACACCAGCGCGACAGCGATCATCGGCACCATGTAGGTGGCAAACAGCACCGTGCGCAGCGCCGTGTCGCCGGCGACGTCGCGCTGGTAAACCATCAGGCCGAAGGCCACCGACAGAGGCAGGATGAGGACGACGGAGAGCGCGGTGTAGACGGCTGTGTTGACGAGCGCGGCCTTGAAATCGCGGCCGACCGAGGAGACCCCAAAAATCTCGCGGAAATTGTCGAGGCCGACGAAGCCGGCGCTGGAAAACGGTGTCTGCGTCGACCAGTCCTGGAACGACAGCCAGACGGTGAGCAGCATCGGCAACAGGACGAAGATGCCGATCAGCGTCACGGCGGGCGCCAGCATGATGCCCGCCGAGGCACGGTACCTCTGAATCATTATTTGGCGGCGCGCTCCAGGATCGAAATGGCGTCGGCCTGCGCCGTCGCCTGCGCATCCTTGGCCGAGACCTGGCCATACTGCAACGCCTCGAGCGTCTGCTGCAGCGATTCCGAGAATTCCTGGCCGCCGGGCACGACAGGGAACGGCTTGGCGTCGGTGAGCACGCTGACATAGCCGGAGAGGAATTCCGAGCCGAGCTTGTCCTTGTGCGCCTCGATGTCGGAGAGGCGTGAGGGCAGGATGCCCATCGACATCAGGATATCCGACATCGCGGAAGCGCCGTTCTTGCCGGACTTTGGATTGTTCAGCCAGGCGAGGAAGTCCCATGCCGCCTTCTGCTCGGCCGCACCTGCATTGGCGTTGACCACGGTCATCCAGGAGTAGGAGATCGAATGCGGCTTGTCGCCGCTCGGGCCGACGGGAAGCGGCGCCGTTGCAATGTCGGCGAACTTGTCGCCCATGCCGGCCTTCAGTGCGCTTTCCCACCAATTGGCCATGATTATCATGCCGGTCTTGCCGGAGACGAAATTGTCGAGGAAGGGGCCGGTGGTGTTGGCGTCGGCTGTCGCCATCGAAGGCACGCTGGCGCCGGACTTGATCAGGTCTTCATAGAGCTGGAAAGTCTCCGCGGCCTGCGGGCTGTCGAGCACCGGCTTGCCGTCCTTGACCAGGTCGCCGCCATTGGAGACCAGCAGCGAGGCGAAGGGGTGGACGACACCGGCGGCCCATGAATTGATCATGCCGAAGCCTTGCTGTCCCGCATCCTTGTTGGTCAGCTTCTTGGCCGCATCCTTGAACTCGTCCCAGGTCTTGGGTGGCGCCGCGATGCCGGCCTGCTTGAGCAGCGCCTTGTTGTAGTTCAGCGCATAGACGTCGATTTCGTTGGGGATGCCGTAGAGCGTGCCGCCGACCGAGGCGGCGCTGGTGATGCCCGCCGGCCATGCGGCCTTGACCTCGCTGGCCACCGCATCGGGGGCGGGCGCGACCAGCTTGTCGCGCGCCAGTTCCGGCAACCAGAGATCGTAGATGCCGCCGATCGTCGGGCCGTCCGCGCCGCCGCCTTGCGAGCGCAGCGTGGTCAGGAGGTCGCCGAAGGGGACGGCGCGCACGGTGACGCTGACATCCGGATTGGTCTTGGCATAATCCTTGGCCGCCGCTTCCAGCAGCGCGACCGTCTCCGGCGACCAGTGGGTGAGATAGGAGATGTTGACCGATTGCGCCCAGCCGGTGGTGGGCAGGATGGCGAGGCCTGCGGCCAGTGCCAGTTTCGACGTCCAGGCAAACGACATTCCTCATCCTCCTATCGGTTCACAATGACGTTATGACAAGTTAGCGCGGCGACGCAAGGGCTTGCTGGCGAAAAAGTCTCACATGGCACGGTCACAGATTTCTTTGCAGCGCTGGAATGTGGATATTTATCGTTAGATAACAAACGGATGCGGGTACTGCAATGTCGTGAGGGGGCCAACGCCGCCATTCCTGAGGCGCAGCAGACCTCTTGCGAATGCCGCTATGTCATTATAATGACTTTTCCCGAGCCAATGACTCTCTCACGGCAGGAAATGCCGCGGGACGCCAAGGACAGAGAACAATGGGAGACTGGCAATGAGCATGCTTTCACTTGACCGGCGCGCAGCACTTGGCCTGATCGGCGGCCTTGCCGCCGCCTGCGCCGGCGTCTTCGCCTCATTGCCGGCGCGAGCCGCCGACAGCACGGTGACGCTGTGGAGCTGGCGCACCGAGGACGAGGCAGCGATGCGCCGCATCTTCGATGCCTTCGAGGCGAAGAACCCCGGCATCAAGGTCGCCATCCAGTTCACGCCCGATGCCGACTACCAGAACCGGCTGAGCACGGCGCTGCGCGGCGGGCGCGGGCCCGACATCGCCCAGCTCAAGGCCTATGGCGAATTGCAGCCCTTCGTCGAGGCCGGCTATCTCGACGCGCTGGACGACAGCGTGCCGGAGCTGAAGAACATGGAGGACGCGGCGCTTGGCGGCGCGCGCGGCCGCAGCGACGGCAAGCTCTATGGCGTGCCCTATTCGGTGCCGATGATGGGCGTCTTCTACAACCAGGATATCTTCGCCGCCCAGGGCATCGAGATACCGAAGACCTACAAGGATTTCACCGCTGTCTGCGAGAAGCTGAAGGCGGCCGGCATCACGCCGATCGCCACCGGCGGCGCCAACGGCTCGGCCTGGGAACTGGAGATCGCCGTCGGCGTCGTCGGCCCGACCGTCTATGGTCCTGAATTCTACGACGAGATGATGAGCGGCAAGGCGACCTTCGAGGATCCGCGCTATGTCGCGGCGCTGAAGCGCTTCGCCGAGCTGAAGCCGTATTTCCCCGACGGCTTCGCCGGCATCGACTACACCACCGCCACGCAGCAGTTCATCGGCGGCAAGGCGGCGATGTTCCTCGGCGGTTCGTTCGAGAACGGCAGCTTCAAGGCGCAGAACCCGAAGCTGAAATTCTCGATCTTCCCGTTCCCCGCCGACGATGCCGGGGCAAAACTCTACACCTCGGCCTTCTCCGACGGCTCCTATGGCCTGGTCTCCGAGAGCCAGAACAAGGAAGCCGCGACCAAGGTGCTGGGCTTCATGGCTTCGGCAGAGTTCGCGCAGATGTTCGCCGACGAGCTCGGCTGGCCGCCGGCCCGCACGGATGTGACGGTGAAGGATCCAGTGCTGGCCTCGATGATGGAGATGGCGAAGAATTCGACGCCCTATCTGACGCTGGTCGGCTTCCGCTGGCAGTCGCCGACGGCGTCTTCGGTGCTGCAGTCGGAGATCATCGACATGGTCGAAGGCAACATCGCGCCGGAGAAGCTGGCGGCCGACATGCAGGCCGCAGTCGCCACCTGGTTCAAGCCGAAGCAGTAGGCGCGGCCGGTCGCAAAGCGGCCGGCCTCTCACGGACCAGAAAAGCGCATGAGCACCCTTCGCCGCACCAGCAGCCTTCGCCGCACGCAGCAGCGCATGGCCGTGCTGTTCATCCTGCCGGCGCTGGCGGTCTATGCGCTGTTCGTCCTCTATCCCCTGGGGATGTCGCTCTGGGGCAGCTTCTTCGTCTGGAAGGGGCTGCGCATGGTCGAGTTCGCCGGCCTGTCGAATTTCTCAAGGCTGTTCGTTTTCCCCAGCGGCGCGCGGATCTACGGCGCGCTGTGGCACAACACCGCCTGGTTCTTCGGCATCATGGTCTTCCAAAATGGCCTCGGCCTGTTGTTCGCCTGGCTGCTGTTCCTGCGCGACAAGGGTGCGGCCTTCTTCCAGTCGGTGTTCTTCTTTCCGGCGGTGCTGAGCCCGGTCATCATTGGCGCGCTGTGGCGGTTGCTTTTGGCACCGGGTGGCGTCGTCGAATGGGCGCTGAACGGGCTCGGCCTGCACCAGGGCAGCCTGACTGTGCTCGGCAACAGCCACACCGCGCTCGCCATGCTGATCGCCGTCGATGCCTGGAACTGGATGGGCCTGCCGGTGCTGATCTACACGGCAGGTCTGCGGCAGATTTCCGGCCAGATTTTCGAGGCGGCAAAACTTGACGGCGCCGGCAATGCGCGCATGCTGTTCTCGATCGCGCTGCCGCTGCTGATGCCGGCGCTGGGCACGCTGACGACTTTGTCGTTCATCAACACCTTCAACCAGTTCGACCTCGTCTATGTCATGCAGGGCGTGCAGGGCAATCCGAGCTATTCGACCGACACGCTGGTGACGTACTTCTACCGGCTGGCCTTCGGCGCGGAAGGTGCTGTCGGCATCACCGATATCGGTCTGGCTTTGGCGCTCGGCACCGTGCTGTTTTTGATCCTCAGCATCGGCACGCTCATGATGCTGCGCTTCTTCGACCGGCGCACGGTGCAGCTATGAGCGCGCTGGCGATTTCACAAAGACCGGCCATCTCTCGGCAGCTGGCGCGGCTGCCCGGCTGGACGGTGCTGGTCGTTTGGACGGCGGCCGTGCTGTTGCCGCTCTACATCCTCATCGTCTCCTGTTTCAAGACCACGGCCGAGATCTACGACAACAGGCTCGGCCTGCCGCAAAGCTTTGCCTTCGACAATTTCATCAACGCCTGGACGCGCGCCGATCTCGGCCAGAATTTCATCAACAGCCTGATCGTCACGGGCGGCGCCGTCATCCTCACCATCGTCGTCTCGGCGATGGCCGCCTATCCGCTCAGCCGCTACAAGCTTGGCTGGAATGCCATCATGCTCGGCCTGTTCCTGTCCGGCATCATGCTGCCCATCCGGTTGGCCTCGGTCGAACTGTTCACGCTGATGCGCAATCTCGGCCTGCTGGATTCGCTGACCGGGCTGATCCTGGTCTATTCGGCGATCCGCATTCCCTTCGCCGTCTTCATCTTCGCCAATTTCATGCGCGTCTTGCCCTCCGAGTTGGACGAGGCGGCGCGCATGGACGGCGCCGGCGAGGTCCGCATCCTGTTCCAGATCATCCTGCCGATGGTCAAGCCGGCGGTGTCGATCGTGGCAATCTTCACCGCGATCGCGGTGTGGAACGATTTCTTCTTCCCGCTGATCTTCATCTTCGACGACCGCTACAAGACGGTGCCGCTGGCGATCAGCGTCTTCGTCGGCCAGTTCCGCACCGACTGGGGCCTGGTGTTCGCCTCGCTGGCGATATCCATGGCGCCCATCCTGATCATGTATTGTCTGCTGGCGCGGCAGATTCGCGAAGGCGTCGGCACCGGAGGGGGCATGAAATGATCGAAGACAGGATTTATGCGGCGAAATCCATCCTGGTGGTCGGCGCACACGCCTTCGATGCCGAGGTGATGGCCGGGCCGCTGGCGGCCGCTGCCGTCAAGCGCGGCGCCACGGTGACCTTCCTGCATCTGACCATGGGTGAGCAGGGCCATCCGTACCTGGTTCCCGCGCATTATTGCGTGCAGAAGGAAGAGGAAGCGGGCAGCGCGGCGGAGCGGCTCGGCGTCGCCATGCGTAGCTTTGGCCTGCGCGACGGCTTCCTGCCCACAGACGATCAGACGGCGCTCGAAGTGGGCGACATCATTCGCGAGCTGAAACCCGAGATCGTCATCACCCATTGGCATGGCAGCTGGCACAAGGACCATCGCGCCGCCGCGCATTTGACGAAGACCGGTATCTTCTTCGCCGGACTGCCGACCGTTGCCAGCGACCATCCGGCGCACACGCCGCAACTGCTGCTGTTCGGCGAGAACTGGGAGGACGATGACGGCTTCCGGCCCGAGCATCTCGTCGATGTCAGCGACGGGTTCGAGGCCTGGCGCGACGCGGTCATGGAGTATGAGCTGGCGCGCGGCCTGAGCAGCTTCCCCTATGTCGACTATTACAGTTCGCTCTACCGGCTGCGCGGCTGCCTGCGCGGCACGCGCCATGCGCAGGCCTTCGCGGCGGCGTCGCATTCGTGGAATGCCGGCAGCGGCCTGTTCTCGCTCCCCTTCGGCAAAGGGTCCGGTCGATGAGGCGGGTACTCGCCATCGATCTCGGCGCCACCAATCTGCGCGCTGCCGTATCTACGGGCGATGTCGGTGCGTTGGAGGCGCTGGGCAGCGAGCCGGCGCCAGCAACCCTTGATGCCTTCATTGCGCGCATCGACGCGCTGTGCACTGAGGCCGGGTCGGTCTCAGCGCTTGGCATCGCGGTGCCCGGTCTGGTCGAGGGCTCAATCTGCCGCTGGATCCCCAACTTGCCGTTCCTCGACGGCGTCGATATCCAGCCGCTGTTTCCCAAACTGCGCGTAGCGCTCGGCAATGACGCGCAGATTGCGCTGCTGGCGGAGGCTGTCGAAGGCAGTGCGAAAAACATGTCGGATGCGATCCTGCTCGCCATCGGCACCGGCATCGGTTCGGCGGTGCTGGCCAATGGCCGCATCGTTGCCGGCGCGCATGGCGGCGCCTGCTCGTTCGGCTGGGCCTGCGCCGACGTGAGGGATCATGGTGAAGAGCGCAGCGGCTGGCTGGAGCGCGTCGCGTCGGGCCGGGCGCTCGATGCCCTTGCCGGACAGATCGGCCTTGCCGACGGCCGCCAGCTGATCGCCGCTGCCCAGGCCGGCGAACTGGCCGCACTCACCTTGCTTGAACTGCCGGCGCGACAGCTCGGCACCGCGCTTGCAGGCGCTGTCGCGCTGCTCGATCCGCAAGCGGTGCTGATTTCGGGTGGTTTGGCGGACGCGCTGGATGTGATCCGGCCGCCGCTGCTTGCGGCGCTGCGACGTCAACTGCCGCCGCATCTGCGCGGCATCGACGTCAAGCCCGGAAAGTTCGGTCCCCGCGCCGGTCTGGTCGGCGCGGCGCTGGCCGGCGCCGTTGGGCAAGGGTGGAGGCAGGTGCGATGAGCGAAGCAAGCTTTCAGCAACCGGACCGCAGACGGCCGGAGCCGCTCTGGTACCAGGTCGAAGAGGCGATCCGAGCCATCGTCAAGAGCGGCGAATGGGCAACGGGCGACCAGATCCCGGCGGAGGACAGGCTGTGCGCCCTGTTCGGCGTCAGCCGCATCACGCTGCGCCACGCCTTACGCAATCTCGAGGAGGCAGGACTGCTCAGGCGCGAACATGGCCGCGGCACGTTCGTGCGCTCGACCACGCTGGTCGCCGGCACGCGCGAGCTGACCAGCTTCACCCAGGAGATGGGCAATATTGGCGTGGTCGCGGGCTCGCGTCTGCTCGACTGCAGCCTGACCACCGCCAATGCGGCGGCTGCCGGCGCGCTGGAGATCGAGGAGGGCGATCCGGTGGTGCGCATACGCAGGCTGCGGCTCGGCAACAACGAGCCGATCGGCATCCAGACGGCGCAGCTGTCGGCGGTGCGCGTGCCGGGCTTCCTCGATGCCGGCCTGCTGCAGGGCTCGCTCTACGAGGCGCTGGAGCGCCATTACGGCATCGTGCCGGTGGCCGCGCGGGAGAACTACCGGGTCGGCGCGGTCGGCGCGGCGGACGCCGAACTGCTCGACCTCGCTGTCGGCAGCCCGGCCTTCGTGGTCGAACGCATCACCACCGACGAGCGCGGCCCGTTCGAATTCACCGTCTCGATCATGCGCGGCGACCGCTACGAAATCCGCTCGACGCTGCGCGCCGGACGCGTGCCGCTGAACCCGAGAAGCTGATCCATTCCAGACCGACACATCAAACAGGAGTACCCACGTGTCCGATCTCTACATCCACCGTCTCGCCGCCCTCATCGACCAGGCTGCGAAAGCCAATGAAGAGGCCTTTGGTCAGGCTGCCAGCCGCTTTGCCGACTCGCTCGAGGGCGGCGGGCTGGTGCATCTCTATGGCTCCGGCCATTCGGTGCTGCCGGTGCAGGAAGTGTTTCCGCGCTATGGCAGCTATGTCGGCTTCAACCCCCTGACAGACCCGCGCGTGATGTGGCACAATGTGCTCGGCGCCGGCGGCGTGCGCGAGCTTTTGTGGCTGGAGCGTACGGAAAAATACGCCGAAAAATTCCTCGACCACCAGCCGCTCAACAAGGGCGATTCCATCATCATCTTCGGCCATAGCGGCCGCAACTCGTCGGGCATCGACACCGCGCTATACGCCAGGAAGCGCGGCATCTTCGTCGTCGCGGTCACCAGCAAGAACAATCTGGACAAGCCGGCGACGCACTCCTCCGGCAAGCGGCTGGCAGATGCCGCCGACCTCGTCATCGACACCTGTTCGCCGATCGAGGACGCCATCGTGCCGGTCGAGGGCTGGAGCCGGCCGGTGTCGGGCTCATCGACGGTGCTTGCCATGATCCTGGCGCATGAGCTGATCGCGCGCACGGCCGAGCAGCTCGCCAAGCGCGGCATCGAACTGCCGGTCTTCGCCTCGCCGACCATTGCCGGCGTGACGCTGCACGACACCGACGTCATCTACGGCGTCTACCGCGAGCGCATGCTGGAGGCGCAGCAGAAGCACCTGCCGACCTTCCAGGCAACGATGCGCGGAGAGTGAAAAAAGGGAGGCCCGGCACATGCCGGGCCTCCGACGTCTCGTTCCGCAATTCCTATCCTCTCAACGCCGCTTCGGGCGCCCGGCAGGCGATTTGTTGCCGCGCGGGCCGCTCTGAACCGGCGTGTTGCCCTGGTTTTCCTCCGACAGCTTGCGCCAGCGGGCAAGGCGCTCAGGGGAGAGCGTACCCGCCTTCAACGCAGCCTGCACCGCGCAGCCCGGTTCGTGGACATGGGTGCAGTCGCGGAACTTGCACAGCGGTGCGAGCTCGGTGATTTCGGCAAACAGCGTGTCGATGCCGGATGCGACGTCGCTGACATGCAGCGTGCGCATGCCCGGCGTGTCGATCACCCAGCCGCCACCGGCAATGGGGTGCAGCGACCGCGCCGTGGTGGTGTGGCGACCCTTGGCATCGTGTTCCCGGATGCCCGCGGTCTGTTGCGGCGATTGCTGCGCCGATCCGGCCAGCGTGTTGACCAGCGTCGATTTGCCGACGCCGGAGGAGCCGACCAGCGCCACCGTCTGCCCTGCGCCACACCAGGGAGCAAGCGCCGCTGCGGCATCGGCGACGCGCGGGTTCAGCACCACCACGGCCAGCCCACGCTGCAGGGCGGCGGCCTGGCCTTGGTAAGCCTCGGCATCGTCAGCGGTGTCGGCCTTGGTCAGCAGGATCACCGGCGTCGTTCCGGCCTCGTTGGCCAGCGCGAGATAGCGCTCGAGCCGGGCGATGTTGAAATCGGCATTGCAGGACGTCACGATGAACAGCGTGTCGACATTGGCCGCGGCCAGCTGCGGCACCCTGCCGCCCTGTGTGCGGCGCTCCAGCACCGTCTTGCGGGTCAGGCGGCGGCGCAGCAGATGCGTGTGAGGCTCGACCAGCACCCAGTCGCCGACGGCATAGTCGCCGGTGTTGGCATTGGCCGGCAGCGTCAGATCCACTGGCCCTGACAGAGACAGACCGGCCAGACGGTCGCGGTGCACCGAAGCGATGCGCGTCGGCACCAGGTCTGCCTCATCGGCTTCAAGCTGGTCGCCGAAGAAATCCGTCCAGCCCAGGCTTGCGAGGGAAGCCGTCACGGTTTTGACCACGGCGACGGCGTCACAGACATCGGAGAGTATCCTTTGGCAAAATGGGCGCGGACCCTCGGGGCGGTTGTTCAAGCCGTGTATGGGCGGCATGGCGGCATTTGGCAAGCCGAACCGCGCCGATGGCCAAGCCGTTTCGCGCACCGCTTGGAACGCATCGAGGCGGTGGTTCGCTGAACGTCACCAGACACGGAAACCTACCGTGGCACCTATCCACGTCGCGTGCGTCGAGGGTCGTTCAACATTGAGGAAAAGTCCTATGCGCTTACGTCTCGTTACTCTCAATGTCTGCAACACGGAAGGCGAACCGGAGCGCCTGGCGGCCATCAACCGGGAGCTGGGGCGGCTCGACCCGGATCTGGTCGCCTTTCAGGAGGTCGTCCAGACAGCCGATGTGAAATTCCTCGATACGCTGCCCGATGGTTTGGATTTGCATGCAACGCATCAGGCCTCGTCGTCGACCTCGAAGTTGGCAAGGACGGCTGAGGATGGCAGGTCGGGAAGCCTGGTAGAAGGGAGGGGGATGGCCGGCGCCACAGGGGGCGGGGGGTTGGGATGGGGTTGCCTGAAGCACCGGCCAAAGCGGGACAAGTCCCACGTCCACAAGCTAGCAGAGGTTGGATCGGTTCATATGGTGTGATCGCGGAACTGGCGCCAAAGCGCTTTCACATCCCCGCGCAGGCGTCGGCAACGGGCCCGCAACCGGGGGTTTCCGGTCGGTTGGTGGGTTGCGCAAGCGCCGGTTGAAGGCGCTGCGGGAGGCTGTCGTTTTTAGTGGGGTTCGAGTGCTATGCGCTCAGCGACAGGTGCTCAAGGCAAGGCAATCGCATGGCGCCACCACATGCCATTGTCCTGCTTACGCCACCGGCAGCATCCGCCCCGCAATCAGATCCGCCGCCTTCTCCGCAATCATGACCACGGCGGCGTTGGTGTTCGACGACACGATGCTCGGCATGACCGAGCTGTCGCAGACGCGCAGGCCTTGCAGCCCGCGCACGCGAAGCTCGGGGTCGACGACGCTGTCGGCATCGCCGCCCATCCGGCAGGTGCCGACTGGGTGATAGGCGCTGCGGCCATGTTCTCGGGCGAAGGCTTCGAGTGCTGAGCGCCCCTGCATCGCCTTGCCGGGCAGATGCTCGCGGCTGATGTATCTGGCGAAGGCTGGCTGCGACAGGATTTCGCGGCTGATCTCGATGCCGTCGATGGCGCGTTCGAGATCATAGCGCTCGGCGAACGGGTTGGGGTCGATGATGGGCGCATCGCGCAGGTCCGCGGACTTGAGCGTGACGCTGCCGCGCGAACGCGGGCGCACATGGTAGGAGTTCAGCGTGCAGCCATTGCCGCCGGGAACCGAGCCGATGCCTTCCTCAACGCCGGCGCCGGGCAGGAAATGGAACTGGATGTCCGGCGTCTTCTCCGCGCGGTCGCCCCACCAGAAGCCGCCGGCCTCGACGATGTTGGAGGCCACCGGCCCCTTGCCGAACAGCGCATATTCAAGACCGGCGACCGCTTGCCAGCGCTTCTTCTTGTAACGGTCGATGCCGTGCGGTCCGTTGAGCTCGGCGACGACATCGACGTCCATGTGATCGTGCAGATTCTGGCCGACGTTTTTGGAATCGTGGACCACCTTGATGCCGTGCTCGCCGAGATGCACGGCCGGGCCGATGCCGGACAGCATCAGCAATTTCGGCGAGCCGATGGCGCCGGCGGCGACGATGACTTCGCGCTCGGCGCGGAGCAGTTCGGTGCGGCCATTGACGATGATCTCGACACCGATGGCGCGGCCGTTCTCGACCACGATGCGGCTGACGGAGGCGTCGGTGCGTAGCGTCAGATTCTTGCGGCCGAGCGCCGGCTTCAGATAGGCGACCGCCGTGCTCGAGCGTTTCCCCCGGCGCGTCGTCGTCTGGTAGAAGCCGGCGCCCGCCTGCTTACCGGCGTTGAAGTCGGCGCGGAAAGGAAGGCCCGCCTGCTGCGCCGCCTTGACGAAGATGCGGGTCAGCGGATGCGGCGCGCCGCTGGAGACGCCGAGCGGGCCGTCAGTGCCGTGCTGCGCATCGGCAAAAGTGTCGTTGCCCTCGGAGCGGACGAAGTAGGGCAGCACGTCGGCATAGCTCCAGCCGGCACAGCCATTCTCAGTCGCCCAGCCGTCATAATCCTCAGGGCAACCGCGGGTGAACACCTGGGCGTTGATCGAGGAGCCGCCGCCCAGCACGCGGGCCTGCGGATAGACCATGGTGCGGCCGTCGATCTCCTTGCCGGGCGCGGTGTCATAACCCCAGATCAGCGGCCCCGACGTCATCTTGAAGAAGCCGACCGGCAAATGGATGTAGCGGTCGGTGTCGGGCGGACCGGCCTCGAGCAGCACGACGGACACGTCCGGGTCCTCGCTCAGCCGGGCGGCCAGAATGCAGCCAGCCGAACCGCCGCCGACAATGATGTAATCCGTCATTTCCACTCCCGGGTTCTCTTTGTTGGAGCATGATCTCCGGACAAAACGGTTTCCCGATTTGTCCGAGAAAACCGGTTCCCACTTCTAGGGATCATGCTCCGGCGGGCGATGAAAATCACCGCCCCTTCCTCTTGCGCGCGACGATCTCAAGTCGCTTGTGCCACGTCAAGAGAAAGGGTATGGTTATCGTGTTGAAGGGTTGTCGTACAAGTGGAGGAGCTTGACGATCCTCACCACGAGGTCCCGGCCGCGCTCCCTGCGCAAGATGCCGGGCGGAACAGAATTCAATCGGGAGGTTTCGAGGTATGAACGACACGAAGAATTTTGCGGTCAACCGGCGCACGCTGATGATGGGCGCCACCGCCGGCGTGGCGGCACTCGCGATGCCGAGCGTGCTGCGCGCGCAGGAAAAGCCGACGCTGGTGACGTCGATCCGCTCGCTGTCCAACCCCTATCACGCGGTGTGGAAGACCGGCGCGGAAGCGTATGCCAAATGGGCCGGGCTGGAACACGTCACGCTGGTTTCGGAAGGCAACAGCGAGAAGGGCATTGCCGACATCAAGGCGATGCTGGCCAAGACCGGCGGCAACATGGTGCTGAATTCCGATCCCAACGACACGCCCGATGCGCGCCCGATCGTCGAGGCCTGCGCCAAGGCCGGCGCCTATGTGGTGACCCAGTGGAACAAGCCTGGGGATCTGCACCCGAAGGATTTCAACCCGAACTATGTCTCGCATATCGAGTTCGACGGCATCGACAGCGGCAAGACCATCGCCGAGATCCTGTTCAAGACCATTGGCGGCAAGGGCGGCATCGTCGCACTCGGCGGCCTGATCTCGACCACGGCGGCGATCGAACGCAAGAAGGGCCTCGATGCGGCGCTCGCCGCCAACCCGGACATCAAGCTGCTCGACTTCCAGGTCGCCAACTGGAAGTCGACCGAAGCCTTCGACCTGATGGGCAATCTGCTCACCCGCTTCGGCGACGACATCAAGGGCATCTGGGCGGCCAATGACGATATGGGCTCCGGCGCACTGGAAGCGCTGCGTGCCGAAAATCTCGCCGGCAAGGTGCCGATCGTCGGCGTCGACGGCATCAAGACGGCGGTCGATGCGGTGCGCACCGGCGAGTTCGCCTGCACCGTCACTTCGGATCCGTTCTGGCAGGGTGGCATGGGTCTAGCCATCGGCTACAACGCCAAGATCGGCAAGTTCGACCCTACCAAGGAGCCCCCGGAGCACCGTGAGTTCTACGGCAAGGCGGTGCTGATCTCGCACGACAATGTCGAGGAATATTACAAGACCAATGTCGATGCGAAGCCCGAGATCGACTGGAACGATCTGTGGGGCCGGGTCACCGGAGCAATCCGCACCTGATCCATCGGAGTGGGCTGCAACTCCCTGGCGGCCCGCTTCCTCCCGCAGCCGTCGCGATCCCCTTGTCGCGACGGCTGTCACCAGCAGACGGGAAGCGGTTTCTTGACAATCCATACAGAACCCCTGAAGTCCGTTTCGGACATCGAGCGGACGACGCCCATGACATCGTTCCCCGGCCGCATCGCGACATTCCTGGGCGGCAGGCGCTGGCGCAGCCTGGCGCCGCTGGCGGTGCTGATTGTACTCTGCGTACTCATCGCCATTGCCAACCCCAATTTCATCGAGCTGCGCAATCTGGTGCGGCTTGCGAATTCCGCCGCCGTGCCGCTGACGCTGGCGATGGGGCTGACCTTCATCATCCTGATGGGCAGCATCGACCTCGCAGTCGAAGGCACGCTTTCGGTGGCGGCGATGGTGCTTGTGCTGCTCGCCGCCAATGACGGCAACGGCAACGACTATGGCTGGTGGGCGGTGCTCGCTGCCATCGCCGCCGGCACCGCCATGGGCTTCGTCAGCGGTCTCATCCAGACCATGCTGCGCATCCCGTCCTTCATGGGCACGCTCGGCATGTGGTTCATCGGCCTCGGCCTGTCGGTCTATATGCTGGGCGGCACGGCCATCAAGCTGAACGACGCCTCGATCCGCGACCTGGCCTTGCACCGTTTCCTCGGCCTGCCGGTGGCGGTCTGGGTCGCGTTCGGCGCCTTCCTGCTCGCCACTGTCATCCAGTATCACACCAAGCTCGGCCGCCACATATTGGCGATCGGCGGTGATGAGGATGTCGCCAAGCTCTCCGGCGTCAATGTCGTGCGCGTGCGCATCACCGCTTTTGCGCTGGCCGGGTTCTTCTTCGGCATTGCCGGCGTGCTGGCCGCGGCACAGCTCGGCCAGTCGCACGCCGTCATCGGCGACGGCAGGCTGTTTGCAGCGGTCACCGCAGTGGTCGTCGGCGGCACCGCTTTGACCGGCGGCGAGGGCGGCGTCGTCAACACGCTGATCGGTGTGCTGATCGTCACCGTGCTTGCCAATGGCATGATCCTGCTCGGCATCTCGCCCTACATCCAGCAGACGGTGCAGGGTCTGATGATCATCGCCGCGGTGGCGCTGTCGCTCGACCGTGTCCGCCTGAAAATCGTCAAGTGAACGCCATGCTGCAGGCGTCCAGCATCATCAAGAATTTCCCCGGCGTCCAGGCGCTGCGCGACGTCTCAATCGAGGTGCGGCCCAATGAAGTTGTCGGGCTGATCGGCGAGAACGGCGCCGGCAAGTCGACGCTGATGCGGGTGCTGGCCGGCGGCTACCGGCCGGATAGCGGCTCGCTGACGCTGGATGGCGAACAGCTGCGCATGCGCAACGCCCGTGATGCGGCCAGGCATGGCATCGGCATGGTGTTCCAGGAGCAGTCGCTGGTGCTGAACCTGACGGTTGCCGAAAACATCTATCTCGGCGAAGAGGACCGCTTCACCCGCTTCGGCCTCGTCAATTGGCGCGCCATGAACGCGGCGGCGCGGCGGCAACTGGCCAAGATCGGCATCGACATCGACGTCACCGCGCGCACCTCCGAACTCACCTTCGCCGCACGCCAGATGGTCGAGCTCGCCAAGGCGCTGACCTTGGAGGAAGTGGTCGAGCGGCAGTTGCTGATCCTGCTCGACGAGCCGACCTCGGTGCTCAACGCCGCCGACATCGAGGTGCTGTTCGCGCGGGTGCGGTCGCTCAAATCCCGCGCCAGCTTCGTCTTCGTCTCGCACCGCCTCGAAGAGGTGCTCAATATCTCCGACCGCGTCTACACGATGAAGGATGGCGCCGTCGTTGCCGAACATCGTGCAGCCGAAGTCACCGCGCCTGAGCTGCACGAGATCATGGTCGGGCGCGGCCTGCAGGCCGAATATTACCGCGAGGCCCGCCAGCTCGCGCCGCGCGATATCGTGATGGTCGAGGCCAAGGGGCTTGGCGCCAACGGTTTCTATCACGGCGTCGATCTCTCGATCCGGGCCGGCGAGATTGTCGGCATTGCCGGCGTCGTCGGCTCCGGCCGCGAGGAGGTGACGCGCACCGTTGGCGGCTTCGTCCAGCATGATGCCGGCGAGATGAAAATCGCCGGCGATGCCGTGCGCTTCTCCTCGCCGGAGCCGGCTGTGCGCAAGGGCATCGGCTATGTCCCGCGCGAGCGCCGGCTCGAAGGGCTGGTGATGTTCCTGTCGATCGCGGAGAACATTTCGCTGGCCGATCTCTCCAGCGTCATGCGCCATGGCGCCATCGACTATGGCAAGGAGCGCCGGCTTGCCGCCGACTGGATCAAGCGGCTGCGCATCAAGGCGCCCGGTCCCGATGCCGCCTGCCGCAAGCTCAGCGGCGGCAACCAGCAGAAGGTGGTGCTGGCGCGCTGGATGACGGCGGGCTCGCGCATCCTGGTGCTCGACCATCCCACACGCGGCCTCGATGTCGGCGCCAAGGAGGAGGTCTACGAATTGGTGCGCGATCTCTCGGCGCAAGGCGTGGCGATCCTTTTGATTTCCGACACGCTGGAGGAAACGATCGGTCTGTCGCACCAGGTGCTGGTGATGCGCGACGGTGCAATCACCGCGCGCTTCGATGCCAGTCCGGGCAACAAGCCGAACCAGGTCGATCTTCTCAGGGCAATGGTGTGAACCGATGAATGAGGCGTTCTCCATCAGGCAGGTTTTCGAGGGCAAGTGGACGCAAGGCGCCATTCCGCTGATCCTGCTGGTCGGCCTGCTGCTGATCATCGAGATCGCCGCGCCCGGCTTCCTCACCGGCGAAACCGTGGCGCTTTTGTTTGCCAACACCGCCGTGCTGTTCATCCTGGCGACCGGCGTCACCTTCGCCATCCTGCTTGGCGGCATCGATTTGTCGATCCAGGCGGTGGCATCGCTGGCCAGCGTCATCCTGGCGCAATTGCTGCCGTCGCTCGGCCTCGCCGCCTTTCCGGTGGCGATCCTGTCGGGGCTCGCCTTCGGCGTGTTGAGCGGTGTCGTCCATGTCAAGCTGCGCGTGCCGTCCTTCGTCGCGACACTCGCCACCGGCGGCGTGGTCACCGGCCTTGCGCTCTGGGTCTCCAATGGCCGCGCCATCACCATCGAGGAAGGTGGCCGAGAAAACACGGCGTGGATCAACGCCACCATCATCGGCATTCCGGTGGTGGTGCTGATTTCGGCGGTCATCGGCATCGCCGCCTTTCTGGCGCTGCGCTACACACGCTTCGGCCGCCAGGCGATCGCGGTCGGCGCCGGCGAGCCGGCGGCGTGGGCCGCGGGCATCAATGTCGACCGCACCAAGATCATCGCCTTTGCCGCGTCGGGTATGCTCGCGGCCATCGCCGGCATCGTGCTAGCAGCCAGGCTGTCGAGCGGTTCGCCGGTGCTGGCCAACCAGCTGCTGCTGCCGGCCATCGCCGCCGTCATAGTCGGCGGCACGGCGATCACCGGCGGGCTCGGCGGCGTTGCCCGCACGGCGGTCGGCGCGCTGATCATCTCGATCGTTCGCATCGGCATGACCTTTGTCGGCGTCAACATTTTCCTGGAAAACATGGTGTTCGGCGCCGTGCTCATTGCCGCCGTCGCCATCACCATCGACCGCAGCAAGATCGCGGTCATCAAGTGATCCCGCCTCCCAGGCAAGCGCGGACAGGACGGGACCGCATCGGCGCGAGGCCGATGCGGTCCGGCCCGATCGGATCACATCGTGTCGAGGCCGATCAGCTCGATCTTGTAGCCGTCGGGGTCTTCGACGAAAGCGATGTGGGTGGTGCCGTGCTGCATCGGGCCGGGCTTGCGCTGGATCTTGGCGCCGCGCTTTTCCAGTTCGGCGCAGACGGCGTAGATGTCGTTGACGCCGAGCGCCAGATGGCCGAAGCCGGTGCCGATCTCGTAGGGCTCCTCGCGGCCCCAGTTCAGCGTCAGCTCGACGACGGCTTCCTTTTCCTCGGGGCCGTAGCCGACAAAGGCGTTGGTGAACTTGCCGCCGGGGTAGTCGTCGCGGCGCAGCAGGGTCATGCCAAGCACCTCGGTGTAGAAGGCGATCGACTTGTCGAGGTCGAGCACCCTGATCATGGTGTGCATATAGCGAAAGCCCGGGGCGTCGCTCATTGGGGGAGTCCTCCGAATTCTGTGATTTGCGGGTCTGATCATCCACATCGAACGCTTGACGGCAAATGGCCTCGCTTGATGTTCTAAATCAGGGTTATATGATAACACGACAACGCAGGTATTTGTCCAGTCGTTTTGCCAAGGGGCCCAGAGCCAATCCATGAATGCCGCGCCCTCCGCATCGCAGATCGCAGCCCTCGCCGGCCTGCTGCCGAACGGTGGGCTGCTGACCGATGAAGCGGATCTGGCGCGCTTCAGCCGCGATTGGTCGGGCGATCATTTCGGCCGGCCGCTGGCCGTGGCGCGGCCCTCTTCGGTGGAGGAGATGTCGGCGCTGATGCGGTTCTGCCATGCCGAGCGCATTCCGGTGGTGCCGCAAGGCGGCCTGACCGGGCTCGTGGGCGCCGCAGTGGCGGCGGATGGCGGCGAGATCGTCATCTCGCTGGAGCGCATGAACCGTATCCGTTCGATCAGCCCGATCGACTTTGCCATGGTGGTCGAGGCCGGCTGCATCCTCGAGGACGCCAAGCGCGCGGCCGAAGCGAGCGACTGCCTGCTGCCGATCACCTTCGGCGCGCAGGGCAGCTGCCGCATCGGCGGCAATGTCGCCACCAATGCCGGCGGCTTCAACGTGCTGCGCTACGGCATGACGCGCGACCTGGTGCTTGGCCTGGAAGTGGTGCTGGCCGACGGCCGCATCTGGAACGGGCTGAAAGTGCTGCGCAAGGACAATCGCGGCTATGATCTGAAGCAGATCTTCATCGGCTCGGAGGGCACGCTCGGCATCGTCACCGCGGCGGCGCTGAAGCTGTTCCCCAAGCCGACGCAGATCGAAACCGCGCTGGTCGGCTTGCGCTCCGTCGAGGACGCGATGGCACTCTATGCAAGGGCGCGGCGCGATTGCAGCGATTTGCTCACCGCCTTCGAGCTGATCCTGCGCGGCGGCATCGAGATCACCATGCGCGAGGGCAAGGATTTTCTCGATCCGCTCAGCCAGCCCTATCCCGTCTACGTGCTGATCGAGGTGTCGTCGGGCGGGCTGATCGACCTCTCCAATATGCTTCTGGATTTTCTCGGCAGCGTCGAGGACATCGTCGAGGACGGCGTCATCGCTTCGACCAGGGCGCAGGGCGAGCGGCTGTGGCTTTATCGCGAGATCATGGTCGAGCGGCAGGGCAAGGGAGGCCGCTACCTGCGCACCGATGTGTCGGTGCCGATCTCCAGGCTTGCCGATTTCGTCACCGATGCGCTGGCCGCCTTGGAGAAAGCCCGGCCCGACGCCCTGGCTGTCACCTACGGCCATGTCGGCGACGGCAACATCCACCTCAACGTCGTGCCACCGGAAGGCATGGGCACCGAGGCGATGGAACATCTGTTCGAGCAGGCGGAAGCCGAGATCTTCACTGTCGTCGACCGCTATGGCGGCTCGATCAGCGCCGAGCACGGCATTGGCCGGGTCAAGCAGAAGGCATTCCTCGACCGCATCGATCCGGTGACGCTCGACCTCGCCGCCGGCATCAAGGACGCATTCGACCCGCGCCACATTCTCAGCAACGGCCGCATTCTGGCGCCGGCACCCGCCGTCGACTATAGGTGAGCGATGACGCTGAAACTCGACAAGGTCAATCGCGGCCCACACCTCTCCACTCTGGTGGCCAGTTCCATCTCGCGCGAGATCGCGCAAGGGCGGCTGAAGCCGGGTGACCAGCTGCCGACCGAGGCGGCGCTGGCAACCACTTTCGGGGTCAGCCGCAACGTGGTGCGCGAGGCGATCGCGCGGCTGCGCTCGGAAGGCCGAATCTGGTCGCAGCAGGGGCGCGGCGCCTTCGTGGTCGAGAGCAACAACCCGACGGTGCTGACCATCGACCATGAGACGCTGCAGCGCGCCGACTCGTTTCGCAATCTGTTCGAACTGCGTGGCATCCTCGAAGTGCAGGCGGCGGCCCTTGCCGCAAAACGGCGCAGCGACGCCGATCTCAAAGCCATGGGCGATGCGCTGTCCGGCATGCGCGCCGCCCCCTATGGCAGCGTCGCCTGGCTGCGCAGCGACCTCGAATTCCACCGCACCGTCGCCGAGGCGACGCGCAATTCCTACATGGGCCAATTCCTGGTCTTCGTGTCCGAGCGGGTGCGCGAAAGCATTCTCGCCGCCGGCAACCAGCAAAAGTCGGACGACATGGCCCGCATCACGCTCGGCGAACATGAGCGCATCCTGAGAGCGATCCGTGCCGGCGACGCCGAAGGGGCGCAAGCCGCGATGCGCGACCATCTGGCGGGCGCGGCGCTGCGGGTGGGGTTGCATGAGGGGGAAGCTGCGGAGATAGCGCCGGGGCCTGAGGCAGCGTCTCCGGTACGGCATTCGCGGTTGCGGAAGGCTGTGCGCGGGCAGGCTTAGGGATAGCCTTGCCTTGTCCGCGCGCTGGGCCAATCGCCTATGGCGGCGCTGACCCCCACTCCGTCTCGGCTTCGCCGAGCCACCTTGCCGGGGCGAGCCACGGGTCTCGCCCGTCCTTCGGACCCCCCATTTCATGGGGGATGAGGAAATGCCAATCTCCGAGATCGCAGCCCTTCAAAAGCTTTGGTTTCCTCTCCCCCACGAATGTGGGGGTAGAGGTGGCTCGGCGAAGCCGAGACGGAGTGGGGGAGCGCCATATCAGATTTCACACGGTCGTCGGCTCAACCAGCTCAGGGCCGGAGATAGGCCGCCACCCCACCGCGCTATTTCAGCGGCAGAAACAGCTCAAGCACCACTTCGCGCACCGGTCCGTTCGACGAAAAGTGCCGCTGGCAATAGATCGGAAAGTCGCGCGCCTCCTCGCCGCTGGCCGGAAGCCATTCGCGGTAGAGGTAGAGCGCTGCGGGCTCGAGATTGTTGGTGTTGCCGGGATAGCGCAGCACCGCGCAGCGTCCGCCGGGGATCACGCCGGCCTTCATCTGCGCGGCCTCGATCGGCCCGCCTTCTACCGGCAGGTCGGTTCCGGCACAAATATCCATGCTGTAATCGGCCGGGTTCGCCGGCTCCCTTTCGGAACGGAAGATGTTGAAGGTCGGGCTTGTCTCGGGCGAGAGCCCGGCCGCCTTGCGCCAGGCGATGAAGCGCTGGATGGTGTCCTGGAGCGTCGCCCGGTCGCCGCGATGCTCCATGATCGCCACCGGCGTCGGCGGCACATCGCGGATCATCACGTCGGCGGGTTCGAAGATTATCTGCATGAGCGTGGTCCTTGCTTTGTCGAGCGGCCCGAAGGCCATGAGCCACGCCCCCCAGTCGGGAGACTTCCGGAACGACGAAGGCGATTGTCCGAACCGTTGCCGAAAGGCGCGGGCGAAGGCATCCGGTGCGTCGTAACCGGCATCCATCGCTATGTCGGTGACGCTTTGGGCGTCGCTCTCGGCAAGCCGGTACGAAGCGCGCTTCAGGCGGGCGAGCTGGACATAGCGATGCACGGACAAGCCGAAGGTTGACGTGAACTGCCGGTGGAAATGGTATTTCGAGAACGCCGCGACGCCGCTTAGCGCCTCCAGGCCCAGATCGTCGTCCAGATGCTGGTCTATGTGGTCCAGCACCCTCTGCATCCGGGCTTGGTAGTTTTCAAGTGGCGTCATCAAACGTCTCGTCCTGCGTGGCGACACCAGATAGGCGGTTCCGGACATGTCGCGCTCGACCGATCTTGCGGTTTGACATGGAGGGATCGGTGCTGGGCGCGGGCAATTCATGACTGTGGAAGGTTTCTCCGCAAGGAGGTTTCGGGATAGCGGTTTCGGCCCGCGCCCTCCAATCGCGCCCATAGCACATGTCAGCGCTGGCCTCCTCTCCGTCTCGGTTTCGCCGAGCCACCTCTCCCCACTATGAGGGCGAGGAATCGCTATCGCAGAGGTCGCGGCCTGGAAAAAATTCGGTAATAGGTAGCAGCTACACCTGAGATTCCCGCGCTGCGCTGGGCATGTTACGGGCATTGTGCTACGGTTCGAATGTCGGAGGCAGCATGACCCAGTTGATACTTACGGGAACGATCGGCGGGCTTCTTGGCACCGGGCTGGCTCTAATCGGTGTTCGGCAGGTGAGGATTCTCGACTGTGTGGTCGCGTTCGGCATGTTGCTTCTGGGGCTGACGTGGTTTGTGGGCTAGCGCAATGCGCTTGTTAGCTCGACGGCTTCTCACGCAGTTGCACCGGTCCTGTCCCGTTCCGTTGGATGAACTCAGCCTTCTTGTCACAATCGCTTTCAACAGCGGTTCGTGGACCTCACGAAGCGCGGTAGTGCTCACTCGGGTACGCTAGGAACGGACCGACGATGCTCTTGTGCATCACCTCCGCTGCCGCCAGAAAGCGCCCATTTGGGGAGCGCCGTACGAGGTTTTACCCCGCCGGCTCCACCAGCGACACCCCGTTCAACCCCGCCACAATATCCGACAGCGCCGGCACGAACTTCTCGCCATGACCTGTCGTGACGGCAGTGGCAAAGCCGTTGCGCACCGCGGCGCCGATCGGGTTGGCGATGCCGGCGGCCTGGGCGAAGGAGGCGAGGTAGGTCATGTCCTTCAGCGCATTGGCGATGGCGAAGCGCTGGGCGTTTTCGTTGCGGTTCAAGACGAAATCGAAGAAGGCCTGGTAGAAGCCGCAATCCATGCGGCTGCCGGAGATGACGCTGTTGAAGACCTGCGGCGTCAGGCCGGCCTTGGCGCCGAGGCTCAGCGCTTCCGAATAGATCGCGGAATAGCCCATCGAGATGAAATTGTTGAGCAGCTTCATGGTGTGGCCGCTGCCGGTTGGGCCGGTGTGGACGATTCGAGCAGCGAAGGCTTCCAGCACCGGCCGTGCGCGGGCGACGATCTCGGCCGCACCGCCGACCATGACGTCGAGCTTGCCTTCCGTGGCTTCCTTGGGCGTGCGCGCCAGCGGCGCGTCGATCAGCGTTATGTCTTGCTGGGCGAGATCGGCGGCAAGCGCCGTCGTCGATGACGGGTTGGAGGTCGAGCAGTCGATGATCAGCAACGGCTTGGCTGCCGCGGCAAGGCCGTCCGGGCCCTTGACCAGCGCTTCGACCTCGCGCGAGCCGGTGACGCACAGGATGACGATGTCGCAGGTAGCGGCCAGTTCGCGCGGGCTTGCCGCCTCGGTGGCGCCGGCCGCGATCAGCCGGTCGGCGGCCGTGCGGCTGCGGTGGACATGCACCGTCAGCGGCCAGCCCTTGCGCAGCAGATTGTCGGCCATGCCAGCACCCATGCTGCCCAGGCCGATGAAACCGATGCGTTCTTTCATGCAATCCTCGGGTTCTTTCATGTAATTCTCCTTGGACCCACACCGGCGGGCTCACCCTTGGTCACCTTGCGGCGAGCACCTGTCGATGCAATCCTTTGAACAAGAATCGAACCGGAGGCCTTCGATGGCGGAGCCCATGACTTTCGATGCCATACCGCAGGCGCCCAACCTGCGGACGGGTCTGGTCAACACGCTGATTGCGCAGATCGAATCCGGCGACCTTGCGCCGGGGCAGCGGCTGCCGACCGAGCAGGAGATTGTTGCTGCCACAGGCGTCAGCCGCACCGTGGTGCGCGAGGCGCTGGCGGCGCTGCGTGCGCGCGGGCTGATTACCACGCGCCAGGGGCTCGGCGCCTTCGTCGCCAAGGATCCGCCGCCGAAGACGTTTTCCGTGCTGCCCGACGATCTCGAATCGATCGACGAGGTGCTGCGCGTGCTCGAACTGCGCATGGGCATCGAGGTGGAGGCGACCGGTCTCGCCGCCGAACGCCGCAGCGAGGCGGCGCTTCAACAGATGAGCGCTCGGCTCGACGCGCTGGAGGCGGCGGTGCGTGCGGGCGGCTCCGGCTCGGAAGAGGATTTCGGCTTCCACCGCGCCATTCTCGCCGCGACGCAGAACCCGAATTTCACCCGGCTGTTCGACACGTTCGGCAGCGCCATGGTCCCGCGCCATTGGACGCGGCTCGACCGGATGACGGAGGCCGAGCGGGAAAAATATCTCGACCGCATGCAGCGCGAGCACCGCGCCATTCTCGGGGCCATCGAAGCCAGGGACGTCAACGCCGCGCGCCGCGCCATGCGCAGCCATCTGACCAAAAGCTATGCCCGCTTCGAGGATCTGCGCGACAAGGCTGTTCACGATTAGGAGCCGACCACGGTTGACGGACTGCTCATCCGGCGACCCCGCCGAGATAAAGTTCGCGCATCGACGACATGTTCCTCCCGGCCTCAAATCGTTGCAGTCTTACCCCGTTGTCATACAACCCTGTAATCTGGTAAATCCCAGGAAGAGGGATGTCAATCGCGTTGCCATGCGGTATGAGGCTCCCGGAAAAATCGCAATCATGGAGCCGGCATTGCCGGCGAAGCCGCAAGTCAGGAACAGCGAGATGCATTCACGGAAATTTGGCCGTACCGGCAGATCAGTCAGCGAGATCGGCTTCGGCGCGTGGGCGATCGGCGCCGCCTGGGGCGAGGTCAATGATGACGATGCGGTCGCAGCCCTGCATGCCGCGCTTGATGCCGGCGTCAGCTTCCTCGACACCGCCGACGTCTATGGCGACGGCCGTTCGGAAAAGCTGATCGCACGGGTGATGAAGGAACGCGGTGGCGCGCGCCCGTTCATCGCCACAAAGGCCGGACGGCGGCTGCCGAAGCAGACCGTCAAAGGCTACAGCGTCGAGAACCTCAACGGCTGGATCGACCGCAGCCTGAAATACCTCGAGACCGACACGCTCGACCTGGTGCAGCTGCATTGCCCGCCGACCGATCTTTACTACCACCCGGAGGTGTTCGAGCGTCTCGACCGTTTGGTGGAGCAGGGCAAGATCCGCAATTACGGCGTCAGCGTCGAGCGTGTCGAAGAGGCGCTGAAGGCGATGCAATATCCCGGCGTCGTCAGCGTGCAGATCATCTTCAACGCCTTCCGCCAGCGCCCGGCCGAGCTGTTCTTCGACCAGGCGAAAAAGAACGATGTCGCCGTCATCGCCCGCGTGCCGCTGGCCAGCGGCCTGTTGTCCGGCAAGTTCAGGGCGGACACCAAGTTCGAGACCACCGATCATCGCCTGTTCAACAGGAATGGCGAAGCCTTCGATGTCGGCGAGACGTTTTCGGGCGTGCCCTATGAGGTCGGGCTGGCGGCGGTCGAGAAGGTGCGGCCGCTGGTGTCAGGCGACACCACGATGGCGAAATTCGCGCTGCGCTGGATCCTGATGTTCGACGCGGTGACGGTTGTCATTCCCGGCGCCCGCAATCCGGCGCAGGCGGTTTCCAATGCGGAAGCGGCGGAGCTTGCGCCGTTGTCCTCCGAGTTGATGGCCAAGGTGGAGGCGGTCTACGACGAGAACATCAAGCCCTACGTGCATCAGCGCTGGTGAGCCAGCGCCTGCCGCCCTCGACCGGCTGACTGACCAGAGGCCAGCCGGGCCAAATTGCGTTCGTCCGTCACAAGCCGTGCAGCGGATTCTATGATCCATCGGTCATTTAATCGACCGCGCCGCTTGTTATTGTGCAGTGCAGCAACGATATTGCTGCGTGTGCGTTGTGTGCACGAGTCTGCCCATTCCGGCGCGCAAGGATACCGATTTGCGAGACATATCCGATACGATCGCCCGGCTGAGCGCGATGCGCGGCCGGCCTGCCGGCGCAGGACAGAGCAAGGACGATCACCTGTCCGAGATGACAGGGTTCGGGTCCAATCCCGGCGCCTTCCGCGCGCGGTTTTATCTCCCTGAAAACCTGCCGAAGGAGGCAGCGCTGGTCGTGGTGCTGCATGGCTGTACCCAGACTGCCGCCGCGTACGATCATGGCTCCGGCTGGACCGAACTTGCTGCCGATCAGGGTTTTGCTGTGCTTTTCCCCGAGCAGCAGCGCGCCAACAACGCCAATCTTTGCTTCAACTGGTTCGTGCCAGGCGATATAAGCCGCGACAGCGGCGAGGCGCTGTCCATCCGCCAGATGATCGAGGCGGCGGTGGTCACCCACGGTCTCGACCGCAAGCGGATATTCGTCACCGGTCTTTCCGCCGGCGGCGCCATGGCGGCGGTGATGCTGGCGACCTACCCGGACGTGTTTGCCGGTGGCGCGATCATTGCCGGGCTTGCCTATGGCAGCGCCTCGACCATCCCCGAAGCCTTCGACCGCATGCGTGGCCATGGCGGACCGTCCAGATCCGAGTTGCAGCGTCTGTTGCGGGCGGCCTCGCCGCACAAGGGGCCGTGGCCGCGGATTTCGATCTGGCAGGGCTCGGCCGATACGACCGTGGTGCCTTCCAATGCCGACGCGGTGCTGGCGCAATGGCAGGGCGTGCACGGCCTCGCTCAAGCGCCGACACGCACGGAAAAGGTCGACGGTCAGAGCCGAAAAGTCTGGTCCGATGGCAAGGGCCGCGACGTGGTCGAGGCATACAGCATTGCCGGCATGGGCCATGGCACACCATTGCAGGCGAGCGGCGACAATGCTCTCGGCAAAGCAGGGCCGTTCATGTTGGATGTCGGGATTTCCTCGACGCGCCACATCGCCCGTTTCTGGGGGCTGACGAAGCCAGAGGTACGACGCACGGCGAAAGCCAAGGCCGCTTCAGGCACTGCATTGCAGCCTTTCTCGCCGAAGGAAAAACCGCGAGCTGTCCGTGTCGATCCGGCCCCGGAGCCTGTCAATCCGTCAGGCGGTCCGGCGGGCGGGATTACCAAGGTCATCGAGGACGCGATGCGGGCAGCGGGATTGATGCGCTGAGGCGGAGGTTCGCCCCGCACGAAGGACAAGGGCAAGCACCAGCATCATTATCGCAGCAGGCCTTCGTCCTCGAACGCATCCCAGCCCTTCAGTCCGGGCGGCGGGCCATCCGTGTCCCGGGCGTTCCTCGCAGTGCGCGCTTGGCCGGTGCCCTTTCCCGCGCGCGTCAACGCGGCCTTGCCCGCGCCGCGCCGCCTGTTCTCGGCGACTTCCTGGACATCCTGCTCTCTCCACACGGTTGCCAGATCGCGGTCCAGGACGTCCTCGATGTGGCGCGGGTCGAAAACGTGGAAGGTGACAGACTTTGATCGCCCACGCATCTTGACGGTGCGTGTGCCGGTGCTTTGCAGCCGACCGTCCTTGAGCCATTTGTGGCGCTCGCGCGAAGAGATCGTAAGGATATCCTCGACCTCGCGTGGAAGCACAGGCAGCGCTTCCACTCCCTCCAGTGTTTTGGAGATACTGGCAGAGGCGGCCTTGAACGCTTCCGCTTCGGATCTCGACATTCGCAATGCGATGCGGCCCGTCTCGGCCTTGACGTGCTTCCTGACTGCCCATGGCAGCCGGGCTCTGACTTCACGTTCGATCCCCTTGGAGCGCACGGCGGACCCGAGTGTCGCTGACGGCGACAACGGCCATTCGGCAATCAGTTGCGGGGACGGGCTCATGCTTTCCTGGGGCTGGGTTCGTTGGTTCGACGTTAACACGGCGAGAGCCGGTCAAGCCAAGGCAACAGCGAAAAGGGGCAGATCCGATGAGAACCCGCCCCTTATGGCCGAATCTGAACGTCGCTTGCAGTGCGCCGACAGCACCTTCGGCCCCGCCGCCGTACGGCGACGGGGCTCGATGATCAGAGTGGGCTGGCGTTGCGCGTTCTGTCGCGCTCGGCCTCGATGTCGGTGTAGGGGTCGGCATTGGCATCGAAGCCGGTCCAGCCACCGGCTTCATAGGCGCGTCGGCGGTCTTGCAGATCGACCGAGTTGGACTCGCCAAGAATACGCTCGGCCTCATCGGCGAGTTCGTCACTGACCCTGGCGGTCACCATCGTGCCACCGCGGCGAACGCCCTCCGCATAGACATGCGCATCCCTTTCGGGGACGCCTGACTCGGTCAGCGCCCCGACGATGCCACCGGCAGCGCCACCGACGACCGCGCCGCCAACGGCGCCGACCGCGGTGGCGGCCAGCCATCCTGCGGCCACGACAGGACCGACGCCCGGAATGGCCATGATGCCGAGCCCTGTCAGAAGCCCGCCGGCGCCGCCAATGACGGCTCCGAGACCGGCGCCGCCGGCCGCATCCTCGGCGGCGTTGGAAGTGTCGCCGTCGTCGTACCAGTCATCCGAATTGTTGGCGACGATGCTGATGTCGGCCTGCGGCACGCCGATTGCCTCCAGTTCGCCGACGGCATCGGAGGCATCATCGTAGTTGTCGAAAAGTCCGGTTACGGTTTTCATGGTCTTGATCTCCTCGTTCTGGTTCAGAGGGTTCAGTTCGCGCCGGCAACGACGTTGCCCTGATAATCGAGCGCCACGGTCGTGGTCTTGCCATCCTTGGTGGCCTGACCGCGCCAGATGCCCTGGTCGTCTTTGGTCAGCTTGGACACGCCGGAGAAGCCGGCATCCTGAATGCGGCTCTTCGCCTGATCCTCGGTGAAGCTGTTGGCACCCGGGACCGGGGCGGCCGGATTGGTGGTGTCGGTCGTGCTCACGGCCGGGGTGGTGGAGCTGGTGGTCGACGATGCATTGTCGGCGGAAGCGATCTTCTCGACCATTTCCTGATGCATTTTGAGCGTCGGCAAGGTCTCGGAGGCAAAGGTCTTCAGCTGCGCGTTGTCGCCGTCCTTGGCATAGCTCTCGAACAGCGTGACCGCCTCCGAATGCGCATCGCGCTGCATCTGGACATAGGGCTTGTCGACGGCATCGTTGGCATTCTGCAGAGCCTCCAGATCGGCCTTGTGCTTGGCGTCCAGCTCCGTCGGCACTTTCAGCTTCTGTTCGCCGGCGATGGTCGCAAGCTTGGCGTTGGCGGCGCCGTGATCGTCGATCATCTTCTTGGCGAAATCCTTGACGCCTTGATCCTGGGCCTTGCCTTCTGCGATCTTGCTGGAGTCCACTTCGAACAGGCCGCCGATGGCAGCCTTGTCGACAAAGTCCTGAGCACTGTCGGCGGCGAAGGCGGGCAGGGCGAAGACCATGGCTGTGGCGGTGGCCAGCGAAGCTAGAAGAACACGTGTTTTCATGGACAGAGATCCTCGTTGGGGCACACATCGTGCTGTGAGCCTAACCAGTGCGGCCAAGCTTTGTTCCGCCGCCCAAGCGTTATAACCGGGAGGGTCGATGCCGCGATGATGGCCCCTCATCCTCGGATTTTGCGCCTTTGCGATGTCGACGCGTGGCTCGGACGGCGACCCGCTCGATGGGCGCCTTGCAAGTCCATCGCAAAGGGAAACGAGGCCTCGCCGCCCGCAATGAATAGCGCCCGCGGTGGCCTATCGAGGTTCAGCGATCGTTGCGTTCGAGGCGGCGCGCAACCTCTGTCTGGGCGACCTGCAGCAGCGTGTCTATTTCGAACATCGCCGCCGCATGGCCGCCGTCGCGAATGACACGGCGGGCGCGGTGTAGCAGATCGGAGACCGTCCGCAGCGTTTCAGCATGGCTCGATCGATTCGACAAATGCGTGCCCTCCATCAGCCACAACCGTTGGATCGGGAGAGTGTTCCCAAAGTTGGCGGCCGGCCGGGTGAATGACTGTGAGCGCAGGCAGCGGAACCATCCTTGTCCGTTGGCCGTTCCCCCTGCCTCAACGAAAGGAACAGCCATGGCCGAGAACGACACCCCGAAGGACACCGCGAAGGACACCCCCAAGGACACCCCGAAGATTTCCGCCCGAGAGGCCCAGGAGGCCCTGGAGAAGCAGGTCGCATCGCTGAGGCGCGAGATCAGCAAGATCAACCGGACGCTTGCCGAGCGCGCAGAAGATGCCGTCGGCGAAGCCGGCGGCTGGTACGGCAGCGCGACCGAGCGCGCGGCACGGGCAACGCAGCAGCTGAGATCGCAGGCGCAGACGGTGTCCGAAGCCGTCCAGCAAAATCCCGGCACCATCAGCAGCGCTTTCGTGCTTGGCGGCATTGCCGGGTTGTTGATCGGCATGCTGCTCGGGCAAAGCCAGGAACGCGACCGAAGCTGGTTCTAGTGGGGTATCTTATGACCTATGGCGCCCGCCGGTTTTGCCGGCGGGCTTTGTATGGACGCCAGATCACTGTGGCTTTGAGTGAAAAACTCCCCGCTCGGGTAAACGGGATTTGTGGTCGGCGCCGCCTGCGCGGCGCCCTCGACAGGTGAGTTGAGTTTCCCTGCCGCGGTCGTATGTTGTTGACCGCAGTGGAGGATCACAAATGCCCATTCGACGCAAAGCCACGGAGGCCGGCGTTTTGCAGCCATCCGAACTCGAGCTGTTGGGCCGTGTATTCGAGCAGCTTAAGCGCGACGGTCAGTCGCCCGAAGCACGCGACGCCATCGCATCCCGGATTATCGCGAACTATATGGCCGGCGTGGTCGACGAAGCCGAGCTCGTCAGTCTTTCGAGGCAACCGCTGGGCCGGTAGTGCGCTTTTCATTCCGGGTTCAGAAGAGTTTCAGGTCGTCAAATCAGAGGGATAAGGCAATGCCGGCTGACCCACCGATAGAGCGACGGTCGCATATCCGTGATCTTGTTCTGAAGGAAGCGACAATCCGCGTTGGCGACGCCAGTATCAATTGTCTGGTTTGCAACCAGCACGCTCACGGTGCGGAGCTGCGGGTGAAGGCCGATATCGCAATCCCCGACCGTTTCGTCCTTCACGTGCCTGTCGATCATACCAGCTATCGCGCCGTGGTGCGGTGGAGACGGAACGAGCGACTTGGGGTGCAGCTTGATTCGGGACGGCAGGCGTAGATGGCGGTAGCCGGGACGGATCACCCAGCTGTTCAAGTGCAGGGTTGATGGGACAAGGCAGGGCTCGTTTGCGGCACGAACGCTTCCTTCCATGCTGCTTGCGATTTGCAATCAGTTGCGATAGCCTCTGACCGCTTGCATTGCAAGCGGTTGGTCCGTGGACCCACTAGGTGAAGGCGCTGCTTTTGGGCAAACTTATCTTGGGAATGAACGTTTCCATCGATGGCTATGTCGATGACCTTGCCGGAAATCTGGTCATGGGCGCACCAAGCCAGAAGCACTTCGAGTACTGGATCGAGACGATTCGCAACCATGCCGGCGCTGTGTATGGCCGCCGGATGTACGAGGTCATGCGCTATTGGGACGATGATCACGCGGAATGGGATGCTTCGCTTCGCCAGTTCGCGACACTCTGGCGCAAGCTGCCCAAATGGGTCGTTTCGCGCACACTTTCACGGGTCGGCCCGAACGCCACCCTCATCTCCGGCGATATTGAAACGCAGATTCGCGAGATCGCGGCCCGCACGGAGGGTATCCTGAGCGTTTCCGGTCCGGAACTGGGCGGTCTTATGACCGGGCTGGGCCTGATTGAGGAATATCATCTGCACGTGAGGCCGTTCGTGCTCGGCAAGGGCAAGCCTTTCTTCCACGAGGCAAGGCCTCCGCTGCAACTGGTGTCGAGCACATTGATCGATGACGATACCGTTCATATGATCTATGTGCCGCGAGGCTGAACGATAAGGCGCTTCAGCGCCAACATGCAAACCAACACGTACGTTCGCAGTGGGCCTGGTCCCGGCCTTCGCACCGAGGTCTCACATGTCAGCTTGCGTGCTGGGTATCCAAGCAGCAGAGGGTCTGCTGTCGGCCGAAAATCTGCCGGTCAGCAATGCGCCCCATGCCGGTCAAAGAGGCCTTGCCGCCGTTCCTCCATAAGCAGACATTGCAGACCTACAAGGACATCGCTTTTACGCCCGAAGCGCCGCTTCGGTTGGTCCTTCAGTGACCTGGCGGCCCAAGGGCGTCGTCCTCCACCGCCCGCCCTCGTCCGCAACTCACCGTTGCCAGCGGCTCTGCTCCTGGCCTTCCCGCGATGACCGAGCGGGTAGTGAAACATCATGGTCAAGCCTGAAAAGCAAGGTCCAACCTAGCCGCCTTTCCAGGCCTGCGTCATCATCGTCCAGCAGTTCAGGATCCTGCGTGCGCCAGCCGGGTCCGTCGGGTCGGCCGGCCGCACAGTTTTTTTCATCCCGCTGGAACATTGGCGAAGGAATGCAGTTGGGGTCGCTGCAGATGCCGCCGCGTGGTGCCTGTGGGCGATTGGTGGCAACACCTGATCGGCCGCCGCTCCTTTACGAGGCGGCTTAGCGTGTGAGCCAATCCTGCAGCAAAGGCCTTGGGATTGGAACGACCAACAGGAGGCAGTCATGAAGCACCAGACACTCGATCAACTCCAGTCAGTCGCGGACATCAGTCCACTATCGCCGGCTCTGCTGGCTACAAGGACGCAACGGATAGAGCGGTGGGCGGAACTGCTCTATCGAAATCCGACGCGCTCCCTTGTGGCTCTCACCGGGACTGAGCATCTGCATCCCTCTGTCCGCGGAGAAGCGCGCGCGGTCGGATCGGCGATCAGTGTCGCCTTTGACGATCCACTGCTGCGTGCGTCGGGCATGCAATCGGATACCTACGGGGAAGCCAGACGCTTCTTCGAACTCTCCGATTGGCAGTTGCATGAGATCGTCTGCAGTTGCCACACCGGCGCCACCATGCAGGCTGGCTGGGCCGCCGGGCGTGTCCGCAGGGTCCTCAATGGGAGCAAGATATTGGCTTGGCTGAGAAAAGGATTCATGCCGCACTGAGACACAGCGCTTGCGCCTGAAGAAGCATGCAGGCTCCAGCAGAGATTGCGTCGGCTCCGCGAAGGCATGGCTGACCTCAATGGAGTAGGGCGGCCGAGTTGCTTGCGACTTCAGAAATGACGTTCACCATTGCTTAGTGGACCTCGTCAGGGTGATCGGCAAGTTCGTGAATAGCGAGTACCAGCGCCAGTTTCGACCAACCGGTCGGCAGCGCCCTCGTGACCAAGCGGGGTTACTTATCCTCGGTGCGTCACATGTGCGCTTCGTCAGCGGTATAGCCTGCCAATCCCTCCACAGCCGTTTTGACGCTGCGAAAAGCTCGAGGCGTGAGGGGGCAATTTAACCCAGGAATCCCGAAAACGGACCTTCCGCTTTCGGCCCCGAAATTGAAATCCGAGGCACCCCGCCATCACCCCGGAAAGATCGTAAACCCGCCATCGACGCGGAGCACCTGCCCATTGATAAATCGTGCGCGGGGGCCGGCTAGAAAGGCCACCGCCTCGGCGATCTCCTCCGGCTCGGCATAGCGGTTCAGCGACTTCTTGCTCGAATCCATGCGCTCCGGATCGACCGTGCGGGTCGCCTGGAAGCGTGCCGTCTTCGTGGCGCCTGGGCTGACCGCGTTGATGCGCACGCCGTCGTCGATCAGTTCCTTGGCGAGACAGCGCGTGTAATGCACGACCGCGGCCTTCAAGGTGGAGTAAACGACCTCGGGCGAGCAGCCGAGATGTGCCGCCGCGGAGGCGATGTTGATGACGGAGCCGCCGCCGCGCTGCTTCATCGGCGGCACGAAGGCCTGGCAGACCAGCATCGTGCCGATCAGATTGTTCTCGGTGAGCACGCGGATGTCGTCCAGTTCGATGTCGAGGGCGTTGTTCGGGTTCGGCTTGCCGCCCTTGGCGCCGATGTCGCCGCCAGCGCAATTGACCAGCACATGGACGTCGCCGAGATCGGCCTCGATCCTGCGCTTCATCTCGGCCACCGCCTTCTGGTCGCCAATGTTGCCGGTCACCGACGTGACCTTCGTGCCGTGCCGCTTCAGGCGCTCGACCACTTCGCCGAGATTGGCGAACTCGCCGTACTTCGCCGGCGCTTCCTCGTCCATGTCGTGGATCGCGACATTGGCGCCGAGTTCGGCCAGGCGCTCGGCCATCACGCGGCCGAGGCCACGGCCGGAGCCGGTTACGAAGGCGGTCAATCCATCGAGTTCACGTGCCGTCATCGGATATTCTCCATCAGTTTGCGCATGTTGGCGGCGCTGCGCCGGATCATGTCGAGCTCATAGGAAACCAGTGAGACGTCGGCTTCGCGCTCCCAAGGCGTGCGGTAGTCGGCATCGTCGGGCAGCCGGTTGCGCTGCGCGGCCGCCAGGCAGGCGGCAAATTCGCGTGCCGTCTTCTGCGGATAGCCGCGCCACCAGTCGTCGCTGAGATAGCGGACATGCCGGGCCTCTAAGGCGCCCGGTTCGAGAACGGCGGTCATGCGATCGTGGTGCTGGCCAAGAATGGCGAACAGCTTGGCAAACGGCACCGCACCGTCGCCGATGGCGCAGCGGATCAGCCGGTAACCTTCGGTCGTGAACTGCACGCGGTAATCCTTGAGGTGGACATGGCGGACATAGGGGGCGATCACCTTCGTAAAATCGAGCGGCGCTTCGCCGACCGGGAACGTGTTGCCGGTGTCGAAGGTGACGCCCACACTGTCACCACCGAGGGCGCAGAAATCGACGAGTTCCCGGCTGGTAAAGTCCTGGTGGTTTTCGATCGCAAGGACATACCCTTCGGTATTCGCGCGGGGACCCCATTCCACCAATCGCCCCCGAATGATGCCGGCGTACTCGCTCCATTTTGCGCCGGCGGCGTTGCGGTCGCCGCAGAGAACCGGCGTCAGCGCCGTCCGGATGATTTTGGCCTTGAGCAGGCGCGCGGCCCGAAACGCATCGTCGAGCGGTTCGCCCACCAGCAGGCCGCCGCTGACGACCGGCGTGATGCCAAGGCCGGCGAGCCGTTCGCGCAGCGCGATCACCGCGTCGTCGGAAAGCTCGCTCAGCCATGGCACCCAGATCTCCAGCACGCGCGCGCCGAGTTCGGTCGCGAGCGCGATGAAACCTTCGAGCCCCGCTGGCTGCGGATTGGCGCGTGGCGTGCCGCGGCCCTGGAGGCCGAGATGATAGGTCAGGCCGTAGGGGTTCAGGCCGACCTCGAGCATGAAGCGATCCTTTGAGTCAGGTGTGGTCATCTCAGGCCGGCATCCACGGTGATCGACTGCTTGGTGATCATGCGGCTGTCGTCGGCGGCGAGGAACAGCACCGTGCGCGCGATCTCCTCGCCGAGCAGAACCTTGCGGATCACCTGGCGCTGCACGACCTGGTCGACCGAACCTTCGGTCTTGTACCAAAGCTCCCGCTGCCGGTCGGTGATGACGGCGCCCGGCTCGATGGCGTTGACGCGGATGTTGTCGGGGCCAAACGCCCGCGCCAGCGCGAAGGTCAGCCCGACCACCGCAGCCTTGGCCGCCGCATAGGGGGCCATCTCTGACGCGCCGAAACGCCAGGCGATCGAGGAAAAATTGACGATCGAACCAAAGCCCACTTCCTTCATGTGCGGATGCACGGCCTGAGCGGCAAAGAAGTGGTGCCTGAGGTTCACATCCTGGGCATGGTCCCATGTCGCCTGGGTCACGTCGGCGACCGGCTGGCGATTGTCATCGGCGGCGTTGTTGACCAGCACCGCGACAGGCCCTAGGCGGTCGCGCACCGTGCCGATCGCGGCCTGGAGGGCGGGGATATCGGTCACATCGCAGCGCAGGAACAGGGGCGCGTGCGCTGCCGCGGCGGCGAGTTCCCGCGCGAGCGCCTCGCCGGCCTCCTGCTGCAGATCGAGAAACGCCACTCGTGCGCCATTGGCGGCGAAGGCGCGGACCGTGTCGGCGCCGATGCCCGACGCACCGCCGGTGATCAGCACGACACGCTCGGACAGGCTCGGATAGGTGGCGAAGGACAAGGCGGAACTCTTTTCAGATCAGGCTTCGGTCAGATCGGGTCAGATCAGATCAGGCGTTGGGTCGTCGGGTCGAACAGGCAGGCACGCGCCATGTCGATGCCGAGCGTCACCGTCTCGCCCATAAGCGGCGTGCCGTCGGGGTCGAAACGGCCGGTGATCTCCTTGCCGCCCAGGCGCAGGACGGCCATGGTCTCCGCGCCTGTCGGCTCGACCAGTTCGACCACTGCATCGATCTGCGCGATGCCCGGCTTGCGGCGCGCAAGGTCGGGATCGAAGCGGTAGATGTGCTCGGGACGGATGCCGAGCACAAGCTGTCGCGGCGTGTCGGATGGGAGCGCCTGGACGATCGGCAGGCTGGCCGTCTTGCCGTCGGCGGTCTGCAGGACGACAGTCGGGCGGCCGTCTTCCTGGCTCAGTTCCGCGGCCAAAAAATTCATCGCCGGCGACCCCATGAAGCCGGCGACGAACATGTTGGCCGGACGGTTGTAGATCGTGGCGGGATCGTCGAATTGCTGGACCTCGCCCTGATGCATCACGGCGATGCGCGACGCCAGCGTCATCGCCTCGACCTGGTCGTGGGTGACGTAGACGGTGGTCTTGCCGACGCGGTGATGCAGCTTCTTGATTTCGGTGCGCATGTCGACGCGCAGCTTGGCATCGAGATTGGAGAGCGGCTCGTCGAACAGGAACAGTTTGGGATCGCGAACCAGCGCCCGGCCCATGGCGACGCGCTGGCGCTGGCCGCCCGAGAGCTGTCCGGGCTTGCGGCCAAGCAACGGCTCGATCTGCAGGAAGGCAGCAACTCGACTGACGGCCTCGTCCTGCTGCGGCTTCGGGACGCGGCGGCTTTCCATGCCGAAGGTGATGTTCTCGCGCACCGTCATCGTCGGGTAGAGCGCGTAGGACTGGAACACCATGGCGATGTCGCGGTCCTTCGGCGGCACCGAATTGACCAGCCGCCCGTCGATGCGGATCTCGCCGGAGGTAACGGTTTCAAGCCCGGCGATCATCGCCAGCAGAGTGGACTTGCCGCAGCCGGAGGGTCCGACCAGCGCGATGAACTCGCCGTTCCGCGCCTCGAGATCGACGCCCTTCAGCACCTCGACCGCACCGTAGTTCTTGCGCAGCGATCGGATGGTCAATGTCGACATGCGATGCCCTTCACTTGATCGCGCCTCATTTGATGGCACCTTGCGTCAGGCCGCGCACAAAATACTTGCCGCCGAAGAGATAGATCAGCAGCGGCGGCAGCGCGCCGATCAGCACGGCGGCGCTCATGACATCGTAGGCGCGCACATTGGTGCCGCTTGCCGTCAGCGCGACGAGCGCTGCCGTGATCGGCTGTTGCTGCCCGGAGGTGAAGACGACGCCGAACAGATATTCGTTCCAGATGCCGGTGAACTGCCAGATCACCGTGACGATCAGGATCGGTGAGGAGAGCGGCAGAATGATCTTGCGGAAGATGCGCCAGAAGCCGGCGCCGTCGATGCGCGCCGCCTTGATCAGGTCGTCGGGGATGCTGACGTAGTAGTTGCGGCAAAACAAAGTGGTGAACGAAATGCCCTGGATGACGTGGATGAGGACGAGCCCGTAGACCGAATTGCTGAGGCCGAGATTGCCGAGGATGAACGCCCACGGCATCAACGAAATCTGGCCCGGAATGAAGACGCCGAGCAGCATGCAGGTGAACAAAGCTTCCGAACCTCTGAAGCGCCATTTCGACAGGATGTAACCGTTCATCGCGCCGGCCGCCGTCGAGATGATCGTGGCCGGGATCGTCATCTTCAGGGAGTTGTAGAAGTTGCGCTGCATGCCCTCGCAGGTGCCGCCGATGCAATAGGTGCTCCAGGCCTGGCCCCAGGCATCGAGGCGGAAGCTGCGCGGCAGCGAGATCAACCCGTTGCGCGCGATCTCCTGCTGGTCGCGGAATGAATTCAGCACCACCACCAGCAACGGGACCAGGTAGATCGCCGCGAAGACGACCAGCAGCCCATAGATGGCGAAGCGGGTGAGAAAATGCCGGCGCGACGCGACTGCGGCAGCGCGACGGTCGAGCGACTGGTCCAGGGAGACGTCAGCCATGGCCGGCTTCCTTGCGCCGGCGCCAGACCACCCAGAATGAATAGGGCACCAGCACCACGGCAACAGCGGCAAGCATCATGATGGCGGCGGCCGCACCTTCGCCGATCTGGCCGCGTTGGAACATCAGGTCATAGACGTAGATGGCGGGGAAGGTGGTCGAGATCCCCGGGCCGCCTTTGGTCAGGGCCGCCACGAGGTCGAAGGTCTTGATGGCGAACTGGATCTGGATGACGGCGACCGCCAGGAAGATCGGCGCAATGGTTGGCAGAAGCACCTTGCGATAGAGGCGGAACGTCGATGCGCCGTCGATCTGCGCGGCCTTGACGAGGTCCTGATCCACCGAGCGCAGGCCGGCCAGGAACAGCGCCATGGCAAAGCCCGAGGCCTGCCAGACACCGGTGATGATCACCGCGTAGATCGCATAGTGCCGGTCGCTGGCGAGTGCGAAACTGAAGCTCGCCCAGCCGAAACCGCGCACCATGGCCTGGATGCCGTCGGTCGGATTGTAGAGCCAGCTCCAGACCGTGCCGGTGACGATGAAGGAGACGGCCAGCGGATAGAGGAAGATCGTGCGCCAGGCCGCTTCGCCGCGCACGCGCTGGTCGATCAGGATCGCCAGCAGCAGTCCCACCGCCATCGAGCCGACGATGTAGAAAGCGCTGAAGAAAAACAGGTTGTTGTAGGCGATGTTCCAGCGCCGGTTCGCCCACAGCGACGCGTAGTTGTCCAGGCCGACGAAGCCGTAGGTCGGCAGCAGCGAGGAGTTGGACAGCGAGATATAGAGCGTCCAGCCGGTGAACACGAAGATGTAGACGAAGCTCGCCACGAGAGAGGGGCCGAGCACCAGCAAGGGCATCGCGGAGCCCAGCCGCTCGCGCCAGGGGCGGGCGGGCGCCGGTACCGACAGGATCAGGTCGTGATTTGACATTCAGAGCACGGAGATTGGCAGAGCACAGGACTGGCGGAGCGCGGGACCGGGATGGCGGATGGCCGGGTGCGGATGGCGCCCGGCCATTGCCATCTATTTCTGTGCTTCCGCCGCGTCGGCCATCGCGTTGGCGCCATCCTCCGGCGACATGTCCGGCGTCGCCACGAACTCGGTAATGGAGTCCATGATCGCGCCGCGCATCTTCTGCGGGATGGTCATGTTGTGGGCCATCGAGCGGACCAGTGTGCCGTCCTTGATCGAAGCCTGGAGATCCTTCTGCGAGAGCTGCTGGCACGGATTGAAGCCCTTCGACAGATCGATATCCAGGCGTGCGGGGATCGAGCCCTTGGCCTGGTTGAAGACCGTCTGGAAGTCGGGCGACAGGATCAGGCTGGCCAGCAGCTTCTGGCCGTCGATGTAATCCTGGTCCTTCTGCTTGAAGAACACGACCGAGTCCGAGTTGAGGATGAAGCCGGGTTTGCCCCAATCGGTCGGCGCCTGGGCGCAGACATAGTCGGTGCCTTCCTTGAAGCCGGCGGCGGTCAAAAGGCCGATCGTCCAGTCGCCCATGATGTGGAACGCCGCGTCGCCCTTGCCGACCAGCGCCGACATCGAATCCCAGTCGCGGCCGACCATGCCCGGATCCATGTATTTGCTCGTCATCAGGCGCATCTGCGTGAAGGCCTTGACCATTCCCGGGCTGCGCATGGACTCGACATCGCCTTCCACAAAGGCCTTACGGTAGAGATCGATGTCCTGGCCGTAGAGCACGACCTCGAACACCGTCGAATCCGTCCAGTCGGCGGTCGAATGCGAGATGCAGATCTTGCCTGTGGCGACGATCTTGTCGCAGGCGGCATTGAACTCGGCCCAGGTCTTGGGCATTTCCGCCACGCCGGCCGCCTGCATGACCTTGGGCGAGGCCCAGAGCCAGTTGATGCGGTGGATGTTCATGGGCGCGGCGACCCATTTGCCGGTCGGCTTCATCACCGGAAGCAATTCCGGCGCCACCACTTTCTCCCACCCTTCCGAGGCCGCCAACTCGTCGAGATCGGCGGTCATGCCGGTCTCGTTCCATTCGGCGATCTCGGGGCCCTTGAGCTGCACGGCAGGCGGGGCATTGCCGGCGATCACGTCGGCGCGCAGCTTGGCCAGCGTATTGGCGGTGTGGCCGGCGATCGAGGTCTGTTCCCATTTGCCGCCCTTGGCGGTGAACATCTCGCCGAGCTTGGCGATCGCCTGGGCGTCCGATCCGGTCGCCCACTGGTGCAAAAGGTTGGTCTTGGGTTCGGCGAAGGCTGTTCCGGCGAAAAATGTGCACGCAGCAGCGGCCGCAAGCGCGGTCATGACGGACTTCATCGTTTCACTCCCATATCGTGTTGCACGGTTCGTCTCGACCGCTTATGGCCGCGGTTTGAAGCCGCCGCCGGCGAGATGCGTCAATCTCGAGTTCTTTCCAAGATGACATATTGGAGCTATCAGTCAACGATGTTTATGTTGAGCCATGACAAAACCTTCGCTTAGAACCTGGCTGATCGACAGACCCTCCGCGTCGCCGGAGAGCATGATCGTGCGCTGCCTGAGCGAGCGCGGCGCACTCTCCGCGTTGCAGATCGCACGCGCCACCGGTCTGGCGCGCTCGACGGTGTCAACCGCGCTTAACGGCTTGAAAAGGTCTGGAATGGTGATCGAAGCCCCGACCAGCCGCGACGGCATCAGAGGCATCGGCAGGCCAGCCGCGGCGGTGACGCTCAATCCGACAGCGGGCACCTGCGTCGGCATTCACCTGGCTCTTCAGCAGATACGGCTCATCGTCGCCGATGTCTCGCATTCCGTCATTGCCGAACAAAATATTCCAATGGCGCTGGACTACCAGCCGCAACAGGCGGCCCAGGCGGTCAAATCGGCAATTGCCCAATCTTACAGGGAAAACGGTCTGCCGGTGGCGGGGCTCCTGGGGGTTGGTGTCTCCGTCTCCGGCCCTGTCAGCCGCGATGGAGTGGTGCTGCGCGCAAGCATGGTTCCAACATGGGCCGGCGTCAACATACGAGATGTGTTCGGACCCGTCCTGGAACAGCCGATCTTCGCCGACAACGAGAGCAACTGCGCGGCCATTGCCGAGCTGATGTGGGGCGCGGCCGTAGGCCAGGACGATTTCGTCCTGTTCAAGATCGATCTGGGTGTCGGCGGCGCCATAGTCCAGCATGGCCGGCTGGTGACGGGCGTCGCCGGCGGCGCTGGCGAATTCGGGCACATCAGCATCGATCCCGGCGGCGACCTTTGCCGCTGCGGCAATCGCGGATGCCTGGAGCTCTACGCGAGTTTTGCCCGGCCGCTGGAACAGATTTCGCGTGTCGTTGGGCGGCAAGTCACCATGGACGATGTCATCGCCATGGCCGAGCAGGGCGACGTGAGGGCGTTGCGGATGATCGAGGATACCGCCGAGATCGCCGGCCGGGGTCTCGGCCTGATCGGCTCGGTGCTCAATCCGCCGCTTATCATCATCGGCGGCCACATGGCTTTGGCAGGGGACATTCTGTTGACGCCGCTGATCGCGTCCTATGAACGCCACACGCTGATCAAGTCCCGGGATGTCGCTCCCGCCCTGCGCACGCGCATCATCGTTGGCAAGCACACCGAGAACGATGCCTTGCTGGGCGCGGTCGGCCTCGTTTTGAGACACCAGACGAAGGAACTGTCGCTGGGGTGATCGTCAGGACCAGCCTGTGCTTGTTCAAGTCAATTGCATGTGTCCGCAGCCTTGAGCGCTTCGGCGCGGGACGATTTGGGCAAATCCGCGATCCGCCGGACAGAAGCGTAAAACCTTGGATAGTCACCCGAACACAGGTCGAACAAGCGAAGAAAGGCCGGAACCTGTTCACCGTAGACGGCAGTCGCGGCGAGCTTTGCGTTGTTGATCGGGGCATCGAACCAGGCGTCGTATCCACGGTATCCCGCCCAGTGCCTGTCGCGCATCCGCCGGTAGCGCGCCCGCAACCGGTCGATGGTTGCTGCCTTGGCGGCCGCCATCTTTTCCGGGGTGCGGGGACTACCATAGACCTGCCTTAGCTCGTCGCGCGTCCTCGCCACCAGCCCGAGAAAATCGGCGCTGCGCTTGCGATCGGCTTCGTAGCGGCGCAATCCGGCCCGATCGCCGGCGGCGCGGAGCCATTTCCTGACGCCGCTGGTTTCGACGGCTACGGCGAACGCCTCATTGAATGCGGAATCGCCATCCACATAGAGGCGCTGATGCGCCAGCTCATGAAAAACAAGGCTTGCGAGATAGGTGTCGTCCTGATGCAGCATGGTGCTCAGCAGCGGGTCACTCGACCAGCCAAGCGTGGAATAGGCGGTGACGCCCGAGACATAGACGTCGAGGCCCTGTCTTTGGAGCTCGACAGCGCTTTCAGCTGCGGATTTCCGGGAGAAATAACCCCGGTATGGAACGCAGCCGAAAACCGGAAAGCACCATGTTCGTGGCGCGAGCGAGAATTGCGGCGCGGCAAAAACGGCCCAGGTCACGGCGTCGCGATGGATGTCGACATAGCTGCGGTAGCTGCTGTTCTCGGGCAATGCCAGTTCATCCGTCGCAAACCGTCTTATCGCGCTGGCCGACGTCAATTTCGCGCGCAATGCCTCGGGCGTCGAAGGGTCAAGGATGAGTTTCCCGACATTCCTGCGCGCGGCCATGATCTGCGCGTGACCCTGCAACGACTGCGCGTAGTAGGAAATGCTCGTGCAGCCGGTCGCCCCGGACGCGATGATCGCCGCGGCAAGCATCTGAAGAACGCGCTTCACTGTTTGCCCACCCTTGCCCATCTCCCCATGCAGCAAACGTCCTGGTCCACCTCAAACAGGAGGCACCGGTTTCCGTCAAGAGCTGCAGGGGCAGGGGGCGACACCGACCTGGGCAGGGCAATGCGGGCATTCGCCTAGGATTGACGAAAGTCCACCGCAGGGCGGAGCGGGCGAGATACGGACCGTCCGTTGGGACGCCGTTCCCCAAGCTGCAGCGCGCTACTGGTCCGAAAACCTCACGCTCACGCCGCGCTGGCGAAAATAAGCCTGCATCAACTTACGGCCCGAGCGGTTGTTCTGCGCCAATTTTGCCGGATCGAACACCGCCTGTTTTGCGCCCTCTCGTGTCAGCGCAGCCTTGAGCGTCGCGATATGGGCGTCGATGTCGGCATTGTCCGCCCGCAGCGAGGCATAGATACTTTCGGTCGCTTCGGCCACAGTCGGTTCGCTCACAGATGTCGTCCTTTGGTTGGTTGGGCGGCGGCTTTACCACAGATTTGCGGCTCCGACGATATCGACTGAACCGTCAGAGCACAGCGCCCAGGGCGCAAAACCGCAAAACGTATGTATTCGGCCCTGCTAAACATTGCCCGGCAGGCGAATGGGTCTAACTATCGCTAGGAAACGGGGGGAATCACGTGGCTGCCAATCGTCGAAACGACATCTCATCGTCCGAGCGGGGGCTAGGACGGATTCTTGCGGCAGGCAATGCCCATCCGCGCACAGCTCTGCCTACCGTGGCAACCATCGTCACGACAGTAGCTGCGCTGTATTTCGGTCGTGAGGTGTTCCTTCCCATTGCCATCGCGCTGCTTTTGACCTTTGCTCTGGTGCCGATGGTCTCCGCACTGAAGCGTGTCGGCTTGCCTCGGCTGCCCGCAGTGCTTCTGAGCGTGATTGGCGCATTCGCGGCCCTGGGCCTGTTCAGCTTCATTGTTGCGACCCAGGTAAGCGAGCTTGCTCAGAACATTTCCGTCTACCAGACAAACATTCTGACCAAGGTACGTTCCCTCAAGGAGACGGGCGTTGGTGGCGGCATAATTGCCAGGCTGAGCGGGGTGATCGAGCGTGTCGGTCAGGAGATCGACAAGCAGGATGTGGCGCCGCCTGCGGCCGACAAGCCCCGGCGCGAGCCTGTTCCCGTCGAGATCGTCGCCCGCGAGAGACCTCTGGAGGTATTGCAGAACATCATCGGACCGTTGATCAGCCCGCTGGCATCAGCTGGCCTGATCATCATCGTCGTCATCTTCATGTTGCTTGAGCGCGAGGATCTGCGCGACCGGTTTATCCGCCTCGTCGGCTATGGCGACCTCCATCGCACAACGCAGGCATTGCAGGATGCCGGCAAACGGGTTGGCCGCTATCTGATCATGCAATTGGTGGTCAACATCGTCTACGCCATACCAATCGCGATTGGCCTTTGGGTGCTCGGCATTCCCAACGCGCTGCTGTGGGGGTTGCTGGCACTGGCGCTGCGCTTCGTTCCCTATATCGGCCCTGTTATCGGCATGCTGCTGCCCTTGTTTCTGGCCTTGGCGGTTGCGCCCGGCTGGTCGCTGGTGCTGTGGACCGCCGCACTGTTTGTCGTCATGGAATTGGTAACCGGCAACGTCATCGAACCGTGGCTCTACGGCTCGCGCACGGGACTTTCTCCTTTGGCAATCATCGTTGCGGCAATTTTCTGGACATGGTTGTGGGGGCCGCTCGGCCTGGTCCTTTCGACGCCGCTGACAGTTTGCCTCGTCGTCCTCGGGCGACATGTTCCGCAGTTCGAATTTCTCGACGTCCTGTTTGGCAACGAGCCCGTCCTTGAAGCTCACGCCCGGCTCTATCAACGGCTCCTGGCCGGCGATCCCGACGAGGCAACTGACCATGCCGAGGAGATCCTCGAGGAGAAGTACCTGATCGATTTCTACGACACTGTCGCCATTCCTGCTCTCCTGTTGGGCGAGCAGGACCGCATGCGTGGCGTGATGGGCGATCAACAGCGAAGGCAGGTGGCGGCGAGCGCCCAAATTCTTGTGGCAAATCTTGCCGACGATGCACAGGAAGAGGCAAGCGAGGAAGATGCGCCGACAACCACCGCGGAAGGGAGCGCGAGCAAGGAAACAGATGGCATCGAAGAGGAAGAGATCGAACTGCCCGACGGCAAGGACATGTCGGTGCTTTGTGCCGGCGGTCGCGGCGAACTCGACGACGCCGCTGCCGCCATGCTCGCTCAGGTGCTGGAGGTGCAAGGTGCTACGGTGGCGAAGGCCAGTTTTGTCGATATGGAGCCGGCAGGTATTCGTCGTCTCGAACTAGAGGCGATCGACACCGTCGTGGTCGGTTTCCTGAACCGGGATTCGCTCAAGCATGCCCGCTTTCTGGTCCGGAGACTGAAGCGCGCCAAGGCAGGTTTGAGAATTGGGATTGTGTTCTGGTCAGACGCGGAGCGGGGCGATGTCGGGCAAGAAAGGCAAGCTTTGGCCGCCGACATCAGCGCCGATTTCGTAGCGCACGGCATGGTCAACGCTGTGCTTGGCGCACTTTCTCCAGCGCCGGCCGTTCCCCTCAAAGTCGTTTGGAAACGCCGCGATCGACGCCGTCCGGCCCCTCGAAAACGGATCCCGGCCCAGGCAACGGCCGCAACAGCCTAGCCGCACCGCCATGTCACAGATTGCCGCGCCGGCGCTGGAATGCCTGGTGAGACGGCAAGATCGTCCCCCACTCGCAAGCCATGGAACAATCTCGCGGCCTTGCGGTTCCTAACGTCGAAGGAGACCCCCCATGCTTAGATTCCTTATCCGCCTTGGCGCGATCTATGCAGCGTTCCAGATCGGCAGAGAGTTCGGCCGCAAGGAGACCGAAGTCGTGCTCCTGCCGCCGCCCGTTGACTACGAGCGGCACCCGACGTCAAGAAACGAAACCGAGTTCGGAGAGACATAGGACTGCTCAATCTGTCTGGTCGATCTGGCCTATGCTGGCGCGCGGGGCGCATTGTCGTGCGAACGGACCGGCCACTTGGCTGTGCCAGGATCGATCCTCGCAACGCAATAAGCCGCTATCTCTGCCGTTCAAACGCGGCACAGCGAGGTTGACCGTGCGTCGAGGAATGAGTCTCTCTCAGATCTTGGCGTTGAGCCGATGGAGAAGGCATGATCAGCACGAGCAAGGCACGACCCTAAGAAAGTGGAAGGGAAGAAGCACTGGTGCTGTCAATTGCCAGGGAGACCGGCATCACCGAGGATCACAGGCGCGACCTTGTTCGCCTGATCGGCACCGGCCGCAATTCACTGCTCCGTGAGGCACGGCAGCTGCTCCGGCAGCGCCTGGCTAGTTTAGACCGAAGGTGCTCAGAGCACGGCTATCCCGTCGCCTTCTGCTGCCCGGCGGTCATCGCTTTGAGAGCCCGGACCACCTCTGCAGGTCCGGCGGGTTTCATCACTCTTACGCCAGACGAGAACGCTTCGGGGGTTTCCTCGAGCCCCAGGCCGGAATAGACGATGAAAGGAACCGCCCGCCCTGCCAAGGTTTTTGCCGCGTCAACAGCCTCGCCGTCCGACAGCCTGACGTCCAGGATCGCTGCGGCGGGGGTATGGTCCGCAAGAAAACGTTTCGCCTGGGAACATGTCGCCGCCAATGCCACGGCAAAGCCCGCCTCCGAAAGAGTGGACTCCATATCCAGTGCTATCAAGGCTTCGTCGTCGACGACAAGGACCAAGGGTTTGCCCATGCGCGGATGATCGCACGTTTGTAGATGGAAGACGAGTCGAGGCTACGACCCTTTTAGGGTCCGGTTCCCGTACGCAGCGGGTCGAGACCGCGAGCAATGGGAACCAACTGATCCAAGCCGCATTATATTTGGTTGGACTGGACAAGGTGTTTGGGATGCATGAAGCAACACAGGCGAATGTTGTCGCCTTCGAAAACCCGGGGGTGTCCAGCAATGACGGTCTGGATTTCGATTACAAGGATTTCTTCGAAAACGGTGCCGTTGCCCTGCATCTGGTGAACGCAGACGGCTTGATCGTGCATGCCAACCAGGCTGAGCTCGACCTTCTCGGCTATCCTGCGGAGGACTACCTCGGTTGCCACATCGCCGAGTTCTATCCCGACCGGGACGTCATAGAGGACATTTTGGGTCGCCTTGCCAATGGCGAGAAGATCGTAAGATATCCGGCGCGATTGAGGGCCAGCGATGGATCGATCAAGCACGTCGAAGTCACCTCAAGCGGACATTTCCGGGACGGCAAGCTGATCAACACCCGGTGCTTCACGGTCGATGTAACCGACTTGGTACACACCCGCTCGGAGCTCAGGCAGCATGACAGTACCTATCACCAGATACTCGACGGCCTACCCGTCGCCATCTACACGACCGATCAGGATGGGACGATCACCTACTACAACCGCGCCGCGGCCGATCTGGCAGGCAGGGAGCCTGAGGTCGGCAAGGATAAATGGTGTGTGACGTTCAAGCTGTTCAGTGCCGACGGCAAGGAATTGCCGCACGATGAATGCCCGATGGCCATCGCGCTCAAGGAGAACAGGCCGGTCCGCAATCAGCAAGCTGTTGCGCAGCGTCCCGATGGATCGTTTTTTCCGTTCCTGCCCTACCCGACACCGCTGCGGGACGAGCACGGCGCTCTGATTGGCGCCGTCAACATGCTGCTGGACCTGACGGACCGCCAGCGTGCCGAAGAAACCAGGCAGCACCTGTCAGCGATCGTGGAATCCTCATTTGACGCTATCGTCAGCAAGGATCTCAACACCATCATAAAAAGCTGGAACCACGGCGCCGAACGGCTTTTCGGCTATACTGCCGACGAAGCGATTGGCCGGTCGGTGACCATGCTGATCCCCGAAGACCATCAGGACGAGGAACCCCGCATCCTCCAACGCATTCGCCGCGGCGAGCGCGTCGAACCATTCGAAACGACCCGCCTGCGCAAGGATGGCAGCCTGGTTCCGGTTTCGCTGACGATATCGCCCGTGCGTAACGCAACTGGGCAGATCACCGGCGCATCGAAGATAGCGCGAGACATCACGTCGGCGAAGGAGAATGAATACCGCATCCGCATGCTGATGCGCGAGGTCAACCACCGGGTGAAAAACCAGTATTCGGTCATCCTGTCGATGATCCGGGAGACCAACAAGCGATCGGAGACGCCAAAACACTTTGAAACCCAGGTGCGCGAGCGCATCATGGCGTTGTCGCGATCTCACGACCTGCTTGTTTCGGCGGATTGGAAGGGTGCCACGATCAGCGACCTCTTGGCGGCCCAGGTCGAGCCTTTCCCGCGGGGGGATGTGATCGAAATGTCGGGCCCATCATTGGTACTCAGTCCCAACGCAGTTCAGTATCTCGGGATTGCCTTCCACGAACTGGCGACCAACTCGGCCAAATACGGGGTTCTCTCAGGGGACAAGGGCCGGATCTCGGTCACATGGGGCATCACCGGTTCCGGTGCTTCGAGGCTCTTTCACCTCACATGGGTCGAAACCGATGGGCCGCAGGTTCAGACTGTCGGACAAGGTGGCTTTGGAACCGTTGTGCTGAAGAGGGTTGCGCCCGCAGCGGTCAGTGGGCAGGGAAATCTCGAACACGGTGCGCATGGCATAACATGGAGCTTGGAAGCGCCTTTGGCTTCCGTGGCAGCTTCTGCCGTCCATGAAGCTTAGAAGCACGAAGCAGCCCTGCGACGAGCATTCGTCAATTGGAAGCCCTTGATGCGGCCTTTGCCGAGCGAAAACCCCGTTTCCGCTGAAGATCGCCAGAGCCATTGCTAAAGTCGACAGAGCAAATCACCGGCAGAGGGCGCATTTCGTTGCACGGAACGGGACAGGACCGGCGTAGCCAGAGGCGAGGTAACTATGGACATCGACGAGTTCCGTGCGACCCTTCAGGGTGTAGAGCCCCCGGCGAATCTTGGGATGGCGCTCCACGCTCTATGGTGGGATAGACAGGGCGATTGGGAGCGGGCGCATGAGTGTGTGCAGGCCAACGAATCTGATCCGGCCTCTGTATGGGTTCATGCCTATCTGCACCGCAAAGAAGGCGACCTTTCTAATGCAGCCTACTGGTACCGCCGCGCCGGGCAGCCTGTGGCAACTGGCAAGCTAGACGCAGAGTGGGAGTCGATTACAGAATCACTTCTTGCAGGATAGTGAGGGTCGCCCAAGGGGCAGCCTAGCGCCTCATCGCCCCCGTAGAGGCGAAACTCACCTCCGCCCGATGGGATCGGCTGGGCCCAGGAGGTCCGAACGTTTCCGCATAAATTCATGCAGCGAGATTGTTCTCGCGATTCCGTAAGGTCTCTGTTTAATAATCTATATCTAATATTGACTATTTTCTGTCGCTCAAAAGTCGCAGACTTCATTTTACTGATCACCGTTAGCTTCTTGGTAGCTCTCGCGACTATAAACTTCTTGCGGGCGAATAGCTTTCATGCTGCCTTCGCGCACTCAGGAATCAGGGAGCTTAGGCATGGCGGAGCGGATTGCGCGTGATGGGTTTTGGGTTTTGCATCGCGCGCGCTTGCCGCAAGTCGTGTCGCTTCGCTCCGGCACTTCCGCCTTGACGATCCTAACTGTTGCCCTTGCGCTGAGCGCCGCGCCGGCTCGGGCCGATGGCGGCAATGGCAGCAGCGCAGGCGCTGGACAAGGTGGCGTTGACGGCGCGCTCGCGAGTGCCACGGGTCAGAATGCCGCCAATGGCGCGACCGCTGGTGGCGGTGGTGGCGGCATTGACCTCACGACGGGTGACGGGGCGCCAGGAGGATCGGGAGCGGTAAGTGGGACAGCCAACAACCCAAATGGCGTTGCCGGTGCCACTGGTGCTACGGGTCTGGTCATCTCGACAGACGGGACCATTGCAACCAGCATCAGCGGCGGGGCCGGCGCTTTGGGCTCCCCTGGCACGAATGGCGTCGTCAGGAGCAGCGGCGGTGGCGGTGGCGGTGTGGGCGTCAGTGCCACGGCCGACGTTACAGTCACTGGCACAGGATCGGTGAGTGGTGGCACTGGCGGCCGAGGTGGGACCAATGGCAACAGCGGCAGCGGTGGCGGCGGCGTCGGCATATTCTCGTCCGCAAACGTGTTTGTAGAGGCGGGCGGCAGCGTTACCGGCGGCACGAGTCTTTCCACAATTGGGGTCCAAGCAGGTGCTGGCGGCGGCGCAGCTGCCATCGTCCTGATGGGCGGCGGGACAATCCAGAACAGCGGGAATCTGCTCGGGGGTGCCGGTGGAAGAACAGTTCTCGGCGGCGGTGGGGACGGTGGCGCCGCTGTTCTGCTGCTTTCAGGTGGAACCGTCATCAACAAGCTAGGTGCGACGATCGTTGGCGGCAGTGGCGGTCAGGGCTCCTTGGCAGGCGGCGATGGCGCCGCAGGGATCAAGGGCGCCAACATCGCGGTCATCAATGCGGGTACGATCAGCGGCGGTGCCGTCGGCACCGGTGGCGGAACGCCGGCAGCCGGCAAAGCCATCCAGTTCACCGGCGGTGTCAATTCGCTGGAGATTCAGGCCGGCTCCACCATCACAGGCAATGTGGTCGCTTTCAGCGCCGCGGATACATTCAAGCTGGGTGGCGATATCAGCGCCAGTTTCGGTGTGTCGCAGATCGGCGCTGGCGCCAAATATGACGGGTTTGGGTTCTACGAGAAAACCGGAAACAGCACCTGGACCCTAACGGGGACGACAACTGCCGTCACGCCTTGGACCTTGTCCGGCGGGACCCTGCAAATTTCGAGTGACAACAATCTGGGCGCCCTCTCGGGCGGCTTGACCTTCGACGGCGGCACGTTGCGCACGACCACCAGCTTCGCCACCAATCGCAATGTCCTGATCAATTCGACCGGCGGGTTCGACACGGTGGCAGGCACGCAGTTGGACGTGTCAGGCCAGGTGACCGGCACCGGCACACTGGTCAAGAGCGGCGCCGGCACGCTCAACGTCAGCAATTTGTCCAACAACTATACGGGTGGCAACATCGTCAATGCAGGAACGCTTGCCGGCAACACCGTGGCGATCCGTGGCGACATCCTGGACAACGGCGCTGTCTCGTTTCTCGACCTCGGCCCCCACACCTTCGGCGGAAATATCTCCGGCTCGGGCAGCGTCGACATCGAAGGCTTCGGCACGCTGACGCTGACCGGTGCCAACACCCACAGCGGCGGCACCAAGGTCGGGACCGGCAAAAGCATCTCGGTCGCGTCGGACCAGAATCTGGGTGCCGCGACGGGCCTGCTGACACTCGACGGCGGCGAACTCGGCACGACAGCAAGCTTCGCCATGAGCCGCGATGTCAACCTCACTTCCGCCTATGGCTACTTCCGCGCGGCGGCGGGTACGACGCTGACCGCCAATGGCGAGCTGAGCGGCGTGGGCGGCGTCTACAAGGAGGGCGCCGGCACCCTGGTGCTCAAGGGCGACAGTACCTATTCCGGCCGCACCACCGTCGACAGCGGCAAGCTTATCGTCGAGGGCTCGCTCGGCAGCACCGAAACGACGGTAAACAGCGGCGGCACGCTGGGCGGCTCCGGCTCGATCGGCGGCGCGGTGATCGTCGCCGATGGCGGTGTGCTGGCGCCGGGGTCCAGCCCTGGCACGCTTACGGTCGGATCGCTCAGCCTGAGCTCCGGTTCTATGCTCGACTACGAGCTCGGCCAGGCGGGAATTGTCGGCGGCGGTGTCAACGACCTGATCGAGGTGACCGGCGCGCTGACGCTGGACGGCAGCCTCAACATCACCGATGTCGGCGGCTTCGGGCCTGGCGTCTACCGGCTCATCAATTATGGCGGCGCCCTCACCGACAATGGTCTCGAGCTCGGCAATCTGCCGGCCGGTGTCACGGCCGCCGACCTGACGGTGCAGACCTCCGTCGCCAACCAGGTCAATCTCGTCAGCAGCGTCGGCACCGACTTGCTCTTCTGGGATGGTGACGCGGCCGGCAACGCCAACAATGATCTGGTCGACGGCGGCAACGGCACGTGGACGGCGACAAGCCTGAACTGGACGACGAGCACCGGCCTGGTAACTGGCGCGATGAAGCCGCAGCCCGGCTTCGCCATCTTCCAGACGCTCGGCGGCACCGTCATCGCCGACGGCAGCGCCGGCGCGCTTGCGATTACGGGAATGCAATTCGCCGCCGATGGCTACCGCATCGAAGGCGACGCCATCACGCTTGATGGCGCTGGCGGCGAGAGCATCATTCGGGTCGGCGACGGCACGGTGGCCGGAGCAGGTTACACCGCCACCATCGCCTCCGTGCTAACCGGGACCAGCAGCCTGACCAAGACCGATGCGGGCACGCTGGTGCTGTCCGGCGCCAACACCTACACGGGCGGCACCTCCGTCCTGGGCGGCGTGCTATCTGTTTCAGCCGACAACAATCTTGGCGTTGCCGCTGGCGGCCTGACGCTCTCCGGCGGGACGCTGCGCAACACAGCGGCGTTCAGCTCGGCGCGCGACGTCACGCTTTCGTCGGCCGGCGGCACCTTCGACACTGTGGCCGACCTGACCTTGTCCGGTGCGATCTCTGGCGCTGGCAGCCTTGCCAAGACCGGCGCCGGCACGCTGACGCTTACGGGAACGAACAGCTATGGCGGCAACACGTTGGTCAGCGCTGGCACGCTGGTCGGCGATGCAACCTCGATTCGTGGCGACATCGGCAATTCCGGCACTGTCGTGTTCGACCAGGCGGCGGACGCCAGCTTCGCCGGCGATATCTCCGGCACCGGCGCAATGATGAAGGATGGCGCCGGCGTGCTGACGCTGTCAGGCACGTCGCTGCTGGACTGGACCGTCAATCAAGGCGGCCTCGTCTCGGCAGCCGAGCGCTTCGGTGGCGATGTCGCGATCGGCGCCGGCGCCTCCTTCACATTCGACCAAGTCGCCTCCGCCAGCTATGCCGGCGTGCTCTCGGGCGCCGGTACGTTCATCAAGGACGGCCAAGGCACGCTGCTGCTTGCGTTGGACAACTCAGGCTTTACCGGCGCCACTACGGTCAGCGGCGGCACGCTTGCCGCGGGCGCTGCGAACGCGTTCAGTTCCTCCTCGCAGTTTTCCGTCGCCTCGGGCGCCACGCTCGATCTTGCCGGCACGTCCCAGACGATTGCGGGGCTGAGCAACGCCGGAACGGTGCGCATCGCGGGTGGCGTCCCAGGCGACACACTTACCGTAAGCGGCGACTATGTCGGCAATAGCGGCGCCGTCGTTCTCAACGCTGCGCTCGGTGGTGACGGTTCGCCGACAGACATGCTGGTGATCGCCGGCAACACGTCAGGGACGGGTACCCTTCAGGTCGTCAATTTCGGCGGGTCGGGCGCCCAAACGGTCGGAGGCATCAAGATCGTCGACGTCGGCGGCGTCTCAAACGGCAGCTTCTCGCTCGACGGCAATTATACCTTCGAAGACGATGCAGCGGTCGTCGGGGGCGCCTACGCATACAGGCTCTACAAGAACGGCGTCAGCACACCGGCCGATGGCGATTGGTATCTGCGCTCGGCCCTGGTCAACGGCGATCCCGATCCGCAGCCGCTCTATTCGCCCGGCGTGCCTCTGTACGAGGCCTATGAAGGGGTGCTGCAGGCCTTCAATGAACTGGGCACCATGCAGCAACGCATTGGCAATCGGTCGTGGGGCGAGGGTGCTACGCCGCAAGGTGCGGACCTGCCAGGCCAGGGCTCGGTCGACGGCAAGGCGATATGGGCGCGCATCGAAGCTGCCCATGCCGAGATCAAGCCTGAGACGTCGACCTCCGGCACGAACTATGACGTGACCACCTGGAAGCTGCAGGCCGGCGTCGATGGCCTGCTGCACGAAAGCGACGCCGGTACCCTGATCGGAGGGATTACGGCCCACTACGGAACCGCGTCGTCGGACGTCTCCTCGATCTTCGGGGCAGGGTCGATCGCTGCCACCGGCTACGGCGTCGGCAGCACGCTCACCTGGTTCGGCAGCGGTGGCTTCTACGTCGACGCGCAGGCCGAGGCGACATGGTATGACAGTGACATCCGGTCGGCCACGCTGGGCACCACGCTTGCGGACGGCAACAACGGTTTCGGCTACGGGCTGAGCATCGAGACCGGACAGAAGATCGCCCTCAACGGCAACTGGTCGCTGACGCCGCAGGCCCAGCTTGCCTATTCCTCGGTCGACTTCGACGCGTTCACCGACCCGTTTGGCGCCGTCGTGTCGCCCGGCAGCAGCAACAGTCTCGTCGGCCGCCTCGGCCTCTCCGCGGACTATGAAGACCAGTGGGTGGACGATGCGGGGCAAGTCAGCCGCACGCACATTTACGGGCTCGGCAACCTTTACTACGACTTCCTCGACGGAAATGATGTCGATGTGTCTGGCACGAAACTGGTCAGCGAAAATCAGGCGCTGTGGGGTGGTGTCGGCCTTGGTGGCTCGCTGAGCTGGGCGGACGGCCGCTACGCCGTCTTCGGAGAAGGGACAGCGCGGACAAGCCTCAAGGATTTTGGCGATAGCCACGCCCTGGGCGCCAAGCTCGGGTTCGCTGTGAAATGGTAGCGGCGATCGAGATGGACATGTCGACCTTGGCTTGAGCGTCGTGTCCGGCACGGTTATGGATCCGGACTTGCGGGCCACCCGGCTCGACGGCCCTCGGACGTTTCCTTACCGGCTGCCGGCATCAAGTACCAGGCTCGCAACCGAAGCACCCTGGCGCTCGATCACAGGGATGCCAGCGCGCTGGACATGCGCTCCAGTCCTTGGCGCAACAGAGGACGCGGGCAGCCGACATTCAGGCGGATGAAGCCTTCGCCGCCAGGCCCGTAGACGCGGCCATCGTAGAGATTAACCTTGGCCCAATCGACAAAGAACTTCTGAATTCCACCCACTCGGCGATCGAGCGCGCACGCGTCCAACCACACCAGAAACGATGCGTCGGGCCGCATGGGCGTGATGCCTGGAAGGTGTTCACCGGCGAACTCGCAAACCAGATCGATGTTGCCGGCGATGTAGCGCGTGAGTTGGTCGAGCCACGGCGCGCCGCTGCTGTAAGCAACCTCCAAAGCCAGGCGGCCGAAAAAGTTCGCATTCACCATGAATGACGCCTGCATTGCGGCAAGAAGCGCCTCGCGGCGCTTTTTGCTGGCTACCGAAATGGTTGCCGAAGGAACCCCGGCAAGATTGAAAGTCTTCGTTGGAGCGGTGCAGATGAACGATTTCTCGGCAGCATCTTCCGAGATGGAGGAGAAGACGATGTGGGGGCGATCCGACAACCTTATGTCGCAGTGAATGTCGTCGGATATCACCAGGATCCCATGACGCTCGCAGATGTCGTTGAGCGCCGCCAATTCTTCGCGTGTCCAGGCCATTCCGGCAGGGTTGTGAGGATTGCACAGCAGGAATGCCTTGGCGCCGCCGGCCGCCAGTTTCTCGAAATCCTCGAGATCGAGCTCATATCTGTTGTTCTGCAGCCTCAGCCGGTTCGTAAGCAGAACGCGGCCGTTTCCCTGAACCACTTCGAAATAGGGCGAGTACACGGGCGACTGCACAATGACGCCGTCACCGGGCTTGGTGAAGGTTCGCAGTATCGCATCCACCGACGGCATGATCGCCGGCGCGGGAAGCAAGGTCTCCAGTTTCGGCGACCAGTTGTGCCGGTGCGCGAACCACGATTGCACGATCTCATAGTGGCGCGGATCGCGGCGTGTGTAGCCGTAAATGCCATGCTCCGCGGCCTCGCGCAGTCGCGCGATGACGGTTTCTGGAGCGCGGAAGTCCATATCCGCCGTCCACAGCGACAGCAGGTCCTGGCCCTCGACCTGGGGAGAGAACTCGTCCCACTGGTTGGCCCATTTGACGGATCCGAACTGCTGACGGTCGTGGATCTGGTCGAAATCTATTCCCGCGATATGTCGTTGCCCAAGCGCCGATGCGGGCGTGTCTGCACAAGCCATTTGATAGTCACCTTGCCGCGGGCATTGCTTGCGGCATCATCATCGCCTCCTAGGATTTGTGGCCACGCGCCAATTGGCGCTCCACAGATTGCGAGTAACGCGACATGCCGAAGCAAAAGCTCCAGTAGACCAGCCCCGCAAAGAGGTAGCCGGTTGATGAGATCGTCGGGCCTGCCCAGTTCGGATCGACGCGCGCCGTTTCAACGGCCTTCAGGAAATCCGCGATGCCGACGACGGCGACCAGAGTCGTGTCTTTGAACAGACCGATGAAGGTCGAGACGATGCTCGGTATGACGATCGTCAACGCCTGAGGGAGGACGATCAGGCGCATCATGTCGAAGTAGCCGATCCCGAGCGCCTTGGCCGCTTCGTGTTGGCCCTTCGGGATCGCCTGAAGGCCGGCTCTCACGACCTCGGCCATATAGGCGGACGAGAACAACGCTATCGCGATGAGCGGGCGCAACAGTCGATCAGGCGTCAGATAATCCGGGACGAAGAGCGGCATCATAAAGTTCGCCATGAACAACACTGTGATAAACGGCACGCCGCGGACGACTTCGATGAACGTGACGCAAACCGTCTTGACGAAAGGGAGTTCCGACCTGCGTCCAAGCGCCAGGATAACCCCGATCGGAAGCGAGAAGACGATGCCCACGATCGACATCAGCAACGTGATCAAGAGACCGCCCCAGAGCGTCGTATCGATGACAGGCAAATGAAGAAAGGCAACGCCGCGCACGAGAACGAACGCGGCCACGGGGTAGACGAGGAAGAACAGCAACGCCGCCACTTTGCGCCGCGGAGCCTTCGTCCACAGGAGCCAAACGATGAGGATGGCGCCGATCGCCTGCGCAAGGTCCACGCGCCACCGCTCGGAAACCGGATACGCGCCGTATCGCAGGTAGTCGAACTTCTCGGCGATGAAAGGCCAGCAAGCCCCCTGGCTGTTCGCACGGCAAGCTTCATGGCCGCCGCTCCAGACCGCGTTGAAGATCGCAAAGCTCAGGAAGTGATGCAGCAGCCACGCGGCGAGGAGGACAAAGCATATTGTCAGCGCGCCTGAAGACGGCGTCGAAAACAGGTTCTTTTTCATCCAGCTCACTGGACCCGGTCGAACGTCCGCGGGAGGCGCCATGGCTGGTATGAGCGCGCTGATCACAATTGGCGAACGCATGGACTGATCGCTCACCCGTCACCTCTCAACGATTGCAAAATGTTGGTTGCACGCGTTCATGGCCAATGACGTGGCAAGGGAGATAACGAGATAGACCGACAGGGTAATCGCCATGACCTGGACGGCGGCTCCGGTCTGGTTGAGCACCGTGCCTGCAAAGATCTGAACGAGGTCGGGATAGCCGATGAACACGGCAAGCGACGAGTTCTTGATGAGATTGAGATACTGGCTTGTCAAAGGGGGAATGATGATGCGCAGCGCCTGGGGAACGACGACCAGACGAAGCGTCTTGCCCGGCGCCAGCCCCAGCGCATGCGCAGCCTCGGTCTGGCCCTTTGGCACTGCCTGGATTCCACCTCGCACGATCTCGGCGATGTATGAACCGGTGTAGACCGACAGACCGATCAGGAGAGCGGCAAACTCCGGATAGAGCTGATGCCCGCCTTGAAAATTGAAACCCCGTAGCTGCGGGGCGACGAACGAGACCGGCTCGCCAGCCGCCAGGAAAAGGACCAACGGAAATCCTATCAAGGTCGCCAGACTGACCAGAAGCACCGGCAGCTGCCTGCCCGTCCGTCTCTGGACGCTCCTGGCGCGAAACCAGAATGCAACGCAGCAGGAAATGGCCGCAACGAATGCCAGGCCCACCAGCCCCGCTCCCGGATGCAAATGAATCTCCGGAACGATGAGGCCGCGATTGTTGAGGTAGATGCCGCCGGGAATGGCGATGGACGCCTTCGGCGAGGGCAACGGCTTGAGGACGGCGTTGTACCAGAACAGCAGCTGCAGCAATAACGGAACATTGCGCACAAGCTCGACATAGGCGGTCGCCACCTTCGAAACGATCCAGTTCGGCGACAGGCGGGCAACGCCGATGACGAAGCCAAGGAAGGTCGCAAACAGGATTGCGAGGACACTGACGTAGAGGGTGTTGACCACTCCCACCCAGAACGCCTGACCGTAGCTGGACAATGCATCGTACGGTATCAGGGTTTGATTGATGTCGAAGCCGGCAGACTCATTCCAAAAGTCGAATGAGAGCGGAATCCCCCGGACCCGCATATTCGATGCAGTCTGCATGCCGATGCCCAGGGCCAAGGCCAGCAGGCAGCCGGCGAGCAAGAGCTGGTAGAAGATGCCCCGCACCTTCGTATCGTGCAGCGACAACCTCCTGCGCGACGGCGCGGGAAGCGACAAATGGGACATGGGCTGTTCCTATCTGGTCCGTGCAAGGCGCTGACGGTAACACGCCAGCGCCTTGCAACCATGCCTTTGCCTAAAGCGCGTCGCCATTGAACGGACTCAGGCGACGCGCTTTAGGGTCTTCGTTATGCATGTCGTGTCTCAAAACCGGGGCCATTTTTGAGCGACATGCGTTAGCGGATCGGCGGAGCGTATTGAACGCCGCCTTGGTTCCAGAGCGCGTTCATGCCGCGCTCCATTTTCAGCGGCGAATCCTTGCCGACATTGCGATCAAACACTTCGCCGTAATTGCCGACCTGCTTGATCACCTCGACCGGCCAGTTATCGCCGAGCCCGATGTCCTTGCCTATGCTGCCGTCCACGCCAAGCAAGCGGCGGATGCTGGGGTTGTCCGACGATTTCATGGCATCGACGTTCTTGGAGGTGACCCCGTATTCCTCCGCGGCCACCATGACGTAGAGCGTCCACTTCGCCACATTGAGCCACTGGTCGTCACCCTGCCGCACGGCCGGGCCAAGCGGCTCCTTGGAGATCAGCTCGGGAAGAACAATGCTGTCGTCCGGCTTGGCCATGCGAAGCCGCGACGCGTTCAAGGTGGAGGTGTCTGCGGACAAGACGTCGCAACGTCCCTCCTCATAAGCCTTCACTACAGCTTCCTCGTCCGCGAAACCAACCGTCGTGTACTTGATCGACTGCGAGCGAAAATAGTCGGCAAGGTTCAACTCGGTCGTGGTGCCCTGGGTGACGCATATCGATGCGCCGTCAAGTCCCTTGGCTGACGTGATATTGTCCGCCTTGCGCACCATGAACCCCTGGCCGTCATAGAAATACGTGCCGGCAAACAGTATGCCTAGCGACGTATCGCGGGACGATGTCCAGGTTGCGTTGTGGGCGAGAATGTCGATCTCTCCCGACTGCAAGGCGGTGAAGCGATCCTTTGGCGTCAATGGGATGAACTTGACCTTTTGCGCGTCCCCGAGCACGGCAGCGGCCACGGCGCGACAATAATCGACGACAAATCCGGTCCATTTGCCTTCATTGTCGGGAAGGCTGAAGCCAGCCGTGGCCGAATTCGTGCCACAGGTCAGCACGCCATTTTTCTTGACATTATCGAGGGTTGCGGACCACGCCGAGGAGGCGGTGCACGCGATGGCGAGGGCAAGTAGGCCCTTGAACGTTGATCTCATTTCGGCATTCCCCTGTTATTGTTGAAGGGAATGTGCTCTCCAGCCCAAGTATTCGTCAAATCGATTGTTCTCATGGTGAAAATGAGCGCTGCTCATAGTTGCGAAGCACTCCAGCTGAAAAGCGGTTGAGTGGTGAAGCAGCGCGCGCGACCTATTTTACGGCCGACCCCGGTGCTCCGACGGTGCCTTGGTGTCTCTTGCTCCGCGATTCGTTGTAGATTCCCACGATGATTTCCCGGAGCCACCTGGTTCCCGGGTCATTCGCCATCTGGCGGTGAACAATAAGCCAGGCATTCACATTCGCTATCGGAAGGGGTGGCGGGACCAACGTCACCTCACTCCTCTCATCCAGCATTTGCAGGATGGCATCACCGCAATGGGTAATCAGTTCAGTGCCGCGAAGCGCCCAGGGCAGCACCGGATAGTTCGAGATGGTCGCAACGACATTGCGGCGAAGACCCATCTGTTTGAGGGCGGCATCCGCGAGGCCTTCCGCCAGGCCATCTGCGGAAATCTGGAGGTGGGAACTGGCCAGATAGGTTTCCAGCGTCATTGCGCTTCTGGCGATCTTGCTTCCGCTCCACACTGCGCAAAACAATCGGTCCTGGCCAAGCTCCACCTTCAAGAGACCTGGGTCGTCGCGTATCGCTGCTCCCGTCAGCGCGCAGTCAACTTGTCTCAGATAGACCGATGAACCGATTTCGGGTCCGTTTGCGGGAATGACGTTCAGCGTCGCGCCAGGAGCTTGCCTGGAAAATTCTCGAATGAGGCCCGGGATGAAAACCATGGCATGATAATCTGTAAGTCCAACGCGAAAGTTGCGCCGCGTCGTTGCTGGATTGAAGATCTGATGCCGGTCGATCGATGCGCGGATCGTTGCGAGTGCGGCGGAAATATTCGACAGCAGCTCAACTGCCCGGGGAGTTGGCCGCATCTCGCCGCCATCTCTGGTGAACAATTCATCCTGCAATAGATACCGAAGCTTCGACAGGGAGTGGCTTACAGCTGATTGTGTTCTGCCCAATTCGGTAGCCGCCCGCGTCACGCTCCTTTCCCGCATCATCACGTCAAAGACCCGCAATAGATTGAGGTCGATATCGTTATAATTCACGGAATTACCTCATCTGCGACCTGAGACCGCACCAGGCGGCACTAACGCGTTGGTTGCGACGGTGACAGATGGGGCACGAAGAGTGAAGACAGAGGTCCGGGGCTAAGCGCTTGAAACTCTGGCGGAACAGGTGACGACGACCGCCGCATCTCCCATTGTGGAGATCAGCGCGGCTGAAAGCCGACACGTTCCCAAAAATCGCTTGTTCAAGGCCGAGCCGAACGGCACACGGATGCCAAAACGCGAAAAGGGCGCAGTTCGTGACGGCGCCCTTTATTTGATAAGGTTCAACTGTCCTATCCTACGAGTCTTGCCGACCATACCAGTCGTCGACGTCTCGCCGCACTCGATCCTTCTCAATGCCGTAGCGTTCCTGGATCGTACCTTCGAGCTGATCGCGGTTGCCGGCTATGCGGTCGAGATCATCATCGGTGAGCTTGCCCCACTGCTCCTTGACCTTACCTTTGAATTGCTTCCAATTTCCTTCGACGCGATTCCAGTCCATAATGGCGATCTCCTTTCGTTTGTCCTTCGAACAACGGTCGTATGGCCGTTGGGTTCCGCTGCAGGAAAGTGCGCTTGCTGGTGATCTAGCAATGGAACCCGATGTCCGTCGCCCGCTTGTGTGCGCTGGCCCTTTCCGTTTTTGGGAACACAGCGGGCCTTTTGCCGTTGGGTGCGATGGAACAGCTTCGCAAGGAAATGCAGGTATTCGCCGATCCGGGCATGTGCGTCGCCCTGGCGGCAGTGCTGATGCCTTATGCGATCGGTGTCGCACTGCTGCTGCGGATAGCCGGTTGATGAACTTGCCAGCCGAAAGCGTTTGCGCAAGGCAAAACAGCCGGTCGGCCCCGCGCCTCTTTCCCCTACGCAAGAGGTGCGGGCGATGTCGCGGGCTTCAGTCCTTGTGCGGGACGATATAGCGACGGCTCACCGAATCCGCCCCTGTGCCCCGCGTGACGACAATGGTCCTGTATCCCGCGGGAACGGAACCTGTAGCCATCGGATCGATTAAACGGCATCGACCGACAATCTCTCCGTTGGGCGCGTCCGCGAGCCTCCTCGCTAGCGTCAACTGGCATGTGTCAAGGGATCCGAAAACGGCCGGTGATGTATCGAGTGGTTCGCAGACTCCCTGGCCGGGGCTGCAAGAAAGCAAAACTAGCACAGCAGCCGTTACCGGATCCATTTTTGAAGCCCCCTCCGCGAATGAGCCTCAACGCGCTATGTCGCAGTTAAGCCCGGTTGTGCCGAGCCCGGCCAGCAGGGGCAGGAAGCCATGCCCACTATATCGCGCTGCCGGAATCGCAGACGCCGGCAGCAACCAGCGAGATGACCAAGGCGCGGATGTAGAGCGGGACGAAGCTTATATCAGTGGTGGGTCTTTCGATCCGCCAGCGTAACCGCTTCGTCTATTTGTTGGCGCAGGCGGGTGAGGTCGTCCAACCGAAAATCAAGCGGCAGTTCCGCTCCACTCTCCAATCGGAGAAAGATGGCTACAGTGCCGTCCTCTTTCATGGCCAGTTGAGTGCTCGTTATAGAAATGCCCTGCAGTTTTGGTGTCATTTCGGCAGGAAGAGTGGCGACGAGCTTTCCCATCTCGGCCGAGAGGGCAGCAATTGCCAAAGGAACACATTGTGCGGAGAAATCGAGTTGGAATCTCTTTGTGTCGATTGATCCAAATGTGACCGACACCGTGCCTAAGGCGGCGTCGATCCCAGATGCTAAAACTACATCCAGAACCGGAGCTTTCATAACCGTGTCCGCCATGGCGTTCCCCCGCTTTGTTGAATCGCAGCAAATCATCATCCCTGCGCCGGCACAAGGACACGCCCAACGCTCCCCGCCAACCATGGGATCTACGCCTTGTCGACAAGTCGCGTCTTCCGCTTCGGCGCTACGTAGCTCTCCACTAAGCGAGCGTGAAATTCGAACTCGGCGCAATGATAACCCACAAAGACCAAATCTTGCCGTCTATGGTTATGGGACGGTTTAGGACCAGCAAGGTCCGCGGGATTTGCGGCGTGGGATCCTTCATGGACGTGGATCCCAATCGGGATAGATCTTGGCGGACAGCCTAAAGCCGATCGATGACGAGGCATGGGCGGATTGCATTCTGACTCCGGAGATGGTTGCGAAGCTCTCCGCCTAACCGCTCCGCATCGCAAACGACAGAACCCCGCCAAGTGTGGGGTTTTGTTGTGGCAGGCGGGCGGAACCGGAACGCTCTTAAACCGTTTAAAGCCCATAAGGGACGGCAACGGAAAGATAGAAGATCATGAATAAGATTGTATCGGGTATGCTGGCGGCCACGCTGTCAGTTTCGTTCGCGGCCACCGCCGCTGTGCCTGCAGGTGCAGCGCAAATGTTCACGCCGCAGGCGCCTTCGGCGTCGTCCGATGTGCAGGCGGTGGACTACAAGCCGTGGATGAAGCATCGCGGCGATCGCAATTTCTCGCGCTACAACAATGACGGCCCCTACTGGAACGGCCATCGCGGCTCGCGCCATTACCGACACGGCTATCGCCGCCACGGCGATTTCTGGTTCCCCGCCGGAGCATTCATTGCCGGCGCCCTGATTACCGGCGCGCTCAACAACAACCATCGCGTCTACCGGGGTGGCGATTCGCATGTGCAGTGGTGCTACGATCATTACCGCAGCTACCGCGCCTCGGACAACACCTACCAGCCGAACTACGGCCCTCGTCGGGAGTGCAATTCTCCCTACTGAGATTTTTGACCGAAATGAGAACCCCGCTTCGGCGGGGTTTTTCTTTGTGTGAGGCGTGACGGCGAATTAGGGTTACGAGACCCGACATCGCTGTGAGGGACAAACAAATGCTCCGCCGCCACGAGACTCAAGATATCCGGCTGGGCAAGGTTCCGAAGAGTTGCTACCGTCGAGTTTCCCCGGTTATGGCAGATCGATAAATAGTCAAAAAATACAATAAAATCAACGGCGATGGCGGAGAGAGCGGGATTCGAACCCGCGTTACGGTCTCCCGTAAACACACTTTCCAGGCGTGCGCCTTCAACCACTCGGCCACCTCTCCGTCCTTGCATTCGCGCCGGCCGGTTTTGCCACGCGGGTTGGGGAGATGCATCCCTTTGGGATTTGCGGGAAGACCCGCTTGATGGACACCGCCAACCAGCGGATGCCCTTCCCGGCGCCCGTCAATCAAACAGGCGCGGGGCTCATCTAGTCGATCCGGCGCCGAATGCCAAGCCATAACGGCAGTCTATTCGCTTTGCCGTCCACGCATCGTTTCGCGGGGCGTTGAACGCCTCCGCTTCTAAGGCGCTTCGGTTCTGAATGGTGTGCACGGGCAAGGCGGCAGGGCCGGCCGTGCTTGACTTCGCCCCTCGCCACCTGTCGAGTGCGGCGGAGGCTTTGCGGGGGCAACGTCCAGACATGACATCGAGCAATGAACAGCCGGCCAGCGGAACGCCGGCCGGAGGCATGCCAGGCGGGCTGACGCCCGCAGGGCGTCCGGACAGCGGGCTGTCCTTCGTGCCCGTGGTCTGGCTCCTCTTCGTCATGGCATGGTCGGTCTACTGGCTGGTCTCGGCGCGGTGGCTGTTCGAGAGTTCCGGCCTGCCGGACAGGGTCTTCTATTTCGTGCTTGGCGGACTGGCCTTCGACATCGTCACCATCGTGTGGGGGCTTTATCTGCTCGGCCTCGCCTTAAGCCGTTCCGCGCGCTTTCCGCGTCATTTCACCATCTGGCAGATCACCACCATCGCCTGGCGGCTGGCCGAGCAGGTCTATGCGCTGACCGTGGCCGATTTCACCGTCTCCGCCAGGGAGCTTGCGATCGCCGCCACCGAAATCGTCATCGGCCTTTTTTGCATTTACTTGCTGCGCCGCCGCGACGAGGCCAAGGCCTTTTATGCAAGGCCGGAAGCGCAGGCACCGTCAGCCTTTAGTTCGATCGTCGCCGCCCTGGCCGGCATCATCCTCGGCGCCGTCGTCGGCACTGTCGCCGGCTTCGCGCTCGGCGCGGGGATCGCCGAAGCCACCGACATCAGCTGTTTCGAAGGCGGCTGCGGCTACTTCGCGGTGTTCATCGGCCTTGCCGGGCTGGTGGTCGGGGCCATTGGCGGCGGCGTCCTCGGCGTCTGGCTCGTCCATCGGCGGAGCCGAAAAGTGGCCATAGGCGGGCGATAGGCTTCAAATTCGCGTATGGCGATTGCACGCCGGGCGTGCGCATTCTATTCCTCGCCTTTGACCGGAAGGTCCTCGGGAGGAACTTGAGGACCGGGGAAGATTTCGATGCTGCGTTTTTTGTTTCGCCTCGCGGCCATGGTCGCACTCTCGGTCGCCGTCATCATGGCCGTGCTCGACGCGACGCGCTCGGTGGCGGCTTCCGCATTGGTCATGACGCCGCTGAATTCGAGCTGGCTGGCGGTTTCGCCCGACACCCGCGCGGGCTTCGAGACCTTCGTGCGCGCCAAGGTCAATCCGATGATATGGGATGGCGGCATCGCCTGGGTGCTTGCCCAGCCCGGGTTTGCCGTGTTCGCGGTGCTTGCCTTCATCCTCTATGCGATCGGCTACCGGCGCCGGCGGCGCGGCGGAGAATTCGCGCCGGGCTGATGGGTTGTCCCAGCGGACTTGCGACGACAATGTGGCAATCGCCCACAGCTGTCACCGTCTTGGGCATGTTTTTCCAACGGGGGGCATGCTTTTCCAAAAGGTCAAAATTCCGCGTGAATTTTGTTTCGGGCCGTGCCAGATTGCCTTGAGCGGGAGGGGAGTACACTCCTGGCTGATGCCGCATGCCTGCCGGAGAACCGGGCAGGCGGACGGCGCGTAACGGAAAAAAATAACCGACAGGGTGTGGATCACATGAAACGTATCGTTCTCGGCCTCCTGGCCGCAACCGCAATGGTTCTTCCGGCTTTCGCCGCGGATGTCCAGCCGGCCATCCTCTACGATCTCGGCGGCAAATTCGACAAATCCTTCAACGAGGCTGCCTATCACGGCGCCGAGAAGTTCAAGACCGAGACCGGCACCGCCTATGTCGAGTTCGAAGTTTCGAACGCCTCGCAACGCGAGCAGGCGCTGCGCCGCTTCGCCGAGGACGGCCGCAACCCGATCGTCATGGCCGGCTTTGCCTGGGAGGATGCGCTGAAGGTGGTCGCGAAGGAATATCCCGATCTCAACTTCGCCATCATCGACGATGCCGTCGATATGCCCAATGTCCGCTCGCTTGTGTTCAAGGAAAACGAAGGCTCCTATCTCGTCGGCATCCTGGCGGCGATGGCCTCGAAGTCCAAGAAGGTCTCCTTCATCGGCGGCATGGACATTCCGCTGATCCGCAAGTTCGAATGCGGCTATGTCGGCGGCGCCAAGGCGGCCGGTGCGACCGACGTCATCCAGAACATGACCGGCGACACGCCGGCGGCGTGGAACGACCCGGCCAAGGGCGGCGAGATCGCCAAGACGCAGATCGACCAGGGCTCCGACGTGGTCTATGCCGCGGCCGGCGGCACCGGTGTCGGCGTGCTGCAGGCGGCGGCGGATGCCGGCAAGCTCGGCATCGGCGTCGATTCCAACCAGAACGGCCTGCAGCCCGGCAAGGTGCTGACCTCGATGCTGAAGCGCGTCGACGTGGCCGTCTACACCGCCTTCATGGACGGCAAGAACGGCACCTTCAAAGGCGGCCTGCAAAATCTCGGCCTCAAGGAAGGCGGTGTCGACTACGCCATGGACGACAACAACAAGGCGCTGGTCACCGACGAGATGAAGGCTGCCGTCGAAAAGGCCAAGGCCGACATCATCGCCGGCACGATCCAGGTGCACGACTATACCGCCGACAACGCCTGCCCGTATTGATCTGTATCCATTAGAGTTGAAACCGCCGGGCGAGAGTCCGGCGGTTTTGTTTTTGGGTTTTGACGGGGGCCGCAACTTGAGAGGCGAGAGTGAAGCCGACCATCGGACCGATGACCGAACGCGATGTTGATGCAGTGGCGCGACTGCGCATCGCCGCCTTTTTCGAGGGCAGCGCAAGAACGCTGAATGAGGACGTCGCCGGGCTTCGCGAGTTGCTCAATGGAGATGGCTTCGAGGCGGCGCTTGTGGCGCGGATAGGGGAGGTCCCGGTCGGGACCTGCCTGCTGGTTCGCCACGAAATTGAACCCGCGCATGAGCTGACGCCTTTGGCTGGCGGGATTGGTCGTCGATAGCGACCACCGCGGCAAAGGGATCGGCCGCGCGCTGGTTGCAGCCATCGAAGCGCATGCAACCGCGATCGGTGTGGAGAGGACCTACCTCTATACGTGGGTGGCGCGAGACTTCTATGCCGGGCTCGGTTGGGCAGTGGTCGAGTCGTTTGAGCAGGACGGCTACCCGATGCTGCTGATGTCGCGCGAACTCGGCCTATAGCTGTCCGACGAGATAACCCAGCGCGAATACCATGATCAGCGCGATGGCGATGACGGCGCCGCGTCGGCCACCGAGCGAATGCACGCCGACGCCATAGGGCTTCCGCTCCAGTCTGCCGATCACCGGCTTCGCTTCGTCCTGGCCAACCACACGCATCTGCGGCAGTTCGGCGATGCGTTGCGAGATCAGCCGCCAGCGATCGCTGCCGCCCGATGGCGCACCACGGTCGAGGACATGCATGCGCTCGGCCAGCCGCATCACCGTGTCGCGGAAGGCGGGATCGATCTCCAGGTCGCGCTCGGCACGCTCGCGGTCGCGATCGTTCATCAGGCCAAGCACATAGTCGCCCGCCCGCGCAACGCGATCGCTTTCACCGGCCATCGGCTTCTCCTTGCTACCAGTGCGGCGGTTTGGTTATCGGCACTTCGGGGGCCGACTGTTCCTCCAGCGCCATGAAGCGCCCGGTCAGCGCATCGAGCTTGCGCTGCATGCGCTCGATCGCCGTCCACTGTTCGGCGATCTGGCCCGACAGTTCCTCGATGGTCTTTTCCTGTTCAGCGGCGCGGATTTCCAGCGTCGTCAGCCGGTCGACAGGCATGATCATTCGAAACTCCCCAGGTCCTGGTGCACGCAGTTGCAGCATGATGCGACTGTTGAGCCTTGCATATTAGTGAATGTGAAGGTCTGCGGCCACGTTCGAAATTGACAAGCGCACCGGGATTTGTCGAGAGTGGCCACTGCGCCGCCAATTGGCACGGGTGGGGCATCATGCTAGGCGTTTTGACCAAGCGATAAAAAAATAAGAGTGGGACAGGCTGCATGGCGCAAGCCGCAATCGAACTGATCGGCATCAACAAGAGTTTTGGCGCCGTTCGCGCCAATCGCGACATCAATCTGGAGATCGCACGCGGCACCATCCACGGCATCGTCGGCGAGAACGGCGCCGGCAAGTCGACGCTGATGTCGATCCTCTACGGCTTCTACCAGGCCGACAGCGGCGAGATCCGTGTCGGCGGCAAGCCGGCGTCGATCAAGACCTCCAACGACGCCATCGCGCTCGGCATCGGCATGGTGCACCAGCACTTCATGCTGGTCGACAATTTCACCGTGCTGGAAAACATCATCCTCGGCGCCGAAAGCGATGCGCTGTTGAAAAAGAGCATCGCCAAGGCGCGCTCCGAACTGGAGCGGCTCGAGCGCGAATACGGACTGGAAGTCGACCCCGACGCCATCATCGAGGAATTGCCGGTCGGCCTGCAGCAGCGTGTCGAAATCCTGAAGGCGCTTTATCGCGGCGCCGAAATCCTGATTCTCGACGAGCCGACGGGCGTGTTGACGCCGGCCGAGGCCGACCATCTGTTCCGCATCCTCAGGCAATTGAAGGACCAGGGGAAAACGGTGGTGCTGATCACCCACAAGCTGCGCGAGATCATGGCCATCACCGACAATGTCTCGGTCATGCGCCAGGGCACGATGGTGGCGACGCGCGAGACCAGCAAGACGACAGTCGGCGAACTGGCCGAACTGATGGTCGGGCGGCGCGTGCTGCTGCGGGTCGAAAAGGGCGAGACGGAGGCCGGCGCGGTCAAGCTCGCGGTCAAGAACCTGACGGTTAAAGACCAGCGCGGCGTCACCATGGTCGACGACATCTCCTTCGATATCCGCGCCGGCGAGATCGTCGGCATTGCCGGTGTCGCCGGCAACGGCCAGTCCGAACTGCTCGAGGCGATTTCCGGCATCAGGCGCGCGGTTTCCGGCTCGGTGATGCTCGATGGCAAGCCGATCGACCTGACCGGGGCCGCCGATCCCGGCGAGTTGCGCGACCGTGGGCTCGCCCATGTGCCGGAGGACCGCCATCATGTCGGCCTGGTGCTGGCCTTCGAGGAGAACGAGAATTCGATCCTCGGCTACCATGACGACCCGCGCTACCTGAAAGGGCCGTTCCTCAACATCGACGCCATCATGGCTGATGCCAAGGACAAGATCGAGAAATACGACATCCGTCCCGGCAATCCGCGTCTGAAAACGGCGAATTTCTCCGGCGGCAACCAGCAGAAGATCGTGCTGGCGCGAGAAATGGAGCAGGACCCCGGTGTTCTGATCGTCGGCCAGCCGACACGCGGCGTCGATGTCGGCGCCATAGAATTCATCCACAAGCGGCTGATTGCCATGCGCGACCAGGGCAAGGCGGTGCTGGTGGTGTCGGTCGAGCTCGACGAGATCCGTTCGCTGTCCGACCGTATCCTGGTGATGTTTGCCGGCCGCATCGTCGGCGAGCGCGGCCCGGAGGCGACCGAAGGCGAGCTTGGCCTGCTGATGGCCGGTGTCGAGCGCCAGGAGGCGGCGCAATGAGCACGCCTTACGCAAAATTGCCGGCCTGGGCCGATTATGGGCTGATCCCGCTGATCAACCTGTCGGTGGCCTTCATCGTTGCCGGCTTCGTCGTCATGCTCGTGGGCGAAAACCCATTTCGCGCCGCCGTCATCCTGGTCGAAGGCGCCTTCGGCAAGGGAACCGGCATTGCCTTCACCCTTTTCTACGCCACCACCTTCATCTTCACCGGCCTGTCGGTGGCGGTGGCCGCGCATTGCGGCCTGTTCAACATCGGCACCGAGGGCCAGGCCTATATTGCCGGCCTCGGCGTGGCGGTGGTCTGCCTTGCCTTCGACAGTGTGCTGCCATGGTGGCTGACCTTTCCGCTGGCGATCGCCGCCGGGGCCGCGGTCGGCGCGCTGTGGGCGCTGATCCCGGCCTATCTGCAGGCCAAGCGCGGCTCGCACATCGTCATCACCACCATCATGTTCAATTTCATCGCCGCGTCGATCATGGTCTATCTCCTGGTCGGGCCGTTGAAGCCGGCGGCCTCGCAAGCGCCGCAGACGCGCAACTTCCTCGACGGGGCCGAGCTGCCCAAGCTCAACTGGATCATCGAACTGTTCGGCGCCAAGATCCGCTCGGCGCCGTTCAATATCTGCTTCCTGCTGGCGCTGGTCATGGCCTTCCTGGTCTGGCTGCTGATCTGGCGCACCAAGCTCGGCTATGAGATGCGCACCTACGGGCACAGTCCGAAGGCGGCGCGCTATGCCGGCATTTCGGAGACCCGCATCATCATCATCGCGATGATGATCTCGGGCGCGCTGGCGGGCATGATGACGCTGAACCCGGTGATGGGCGACCAGCACAATGTGGCAATCGACTTCGTCTCCGGCGCCGGCTTCGTCGGCATCGCCGTAGCGCTGATGGGCCGGCTGCATCCGGTCGGCATCGTGCTGGCGGCGATCCTGTTTGGCATGCTCTACCAGGGCGGTGCAGAACTTGCCTTCGAGATGCCAGCGATTTCCCGCGACATGATCGTCATCATCCAGGGCCTGGTCATCCTGTTTGCCGGTGCGCTAGAGCACATGTTCCGGCCCTATGTGCAGGCGCTGTTCGCTTCGTTCAGTCCAAGGTCGGTCGGCATGGAAGCGGTCAAAGGGAAGGGCGCCTGAGATGGATGTGTTCATCGCCATCGTGCAGATCCTGGACTCGACCATACGCCTGTCGGTACCCTTGCTGCTCGCTTGCCTCGCCGGCCTCTATTCTGAACGCGCTGGCGTCTTCGACATCGGGCTGGAAGGCAAGATGCTGGTCGGCGCCTTCGCCGGTGCGGCCGCAGCTTCGGTCTTCCATTCGGCCTTCCTCGGTCTCGGCATGGCGATCGTGATGTCGGTCGCCTTTGCCCTGGTGCACGGCTTCGCCTCGATCACCCACCGCGGCAACCAGATCGTTTCCGGCGTGGCGATCAACTTCGTCGCCGCCGGGTCGACAATCATTCTGGGCCAGGCCTGGTTCCAGCAAGGCGGGCGAACGCCGGCGCTGCAGCCGGGCGAGCGCTTCGAGGCCATCACTCTGCCAGGTGCTGCCGCCATCCACGACGTGCCGATTATAGGGCCGATCTATTCCGAGCTTTTGTCCGGCCATTCGATCCTGGTCTATCTCGCTTTCGCCATGGTGCCGTTCACCTGGTGGGTGCTGTTTCGCACCCGCTTTGGCCTCAGGCTGCGCGCCGTCGGCGAGAACCCGGCCGCCGTCGACACCGCCGGCATCTCGGTCGCCTGGCTGCGCTACCGGGCGCTGATCTGCACCGGTATCCTCACCGGCATCGCCGGCGCCTACCTGTCGATGGTGCAGAATGGCGGCTTCGTGAAGGATATGACCGCCGGCAAGGGCTACATTGCGCTGGCGGCGCTGATCTTTGCCAAATGGCGACCGGTGAACGCCATGTTCGCCTGTCTTCTGTTCGGCTTCCTCGACGCGGCGGCGATCCGCCTGCAGGGTTCGCCATTGCCGTTGATCGGCAAGGTGCCGGTGCAGTTCATGCAGGCGCTGCCCTATGTGCTGACCGTGATCCTGCTTGCCGGCTTCATCGGCAAGGCGATCCCGCCGCGCGCCGGCGGCGTGCCTTATGTCAAGGAACGTTGATCCGGGCGCGCCCAGGAGCACTGTGTCGAACATGCGGCTGGTGCTCGAAAGGCGCCAGGAAAACGCAAAGCGCCGGGTTTTGACCACGATCGTCGGAGAGAACGTCTAGATGTCGCATGATCTGTTCGAAGCCGCGCAGGAGGCCATGGCCAAGGCCTACGCGCCCTATTCGAAGTTTCCGGTGGGTGCGGCGTTGCGCACCGAAGACGGCCGTGTCTTCACCGGCGCCAACATCGAGGTCGCGTCCTATCCGGAAGGCTGGTGCGCCGAGACCACGGCGCTCGGCCATTACATCATGGGCGGCGGCGGCAAGATCGTCGAGGTCGCCGTCATTGCCTCGCGCATGGCCAAATGCTCGCCCTGTGGCGGCTGCCGGCAAAGGCTGGCGGAATTCTGCCGGCCGGACACAAAGCTCTATCTTTGCGACAACACCGGCGTGGTCGAGACCGTGACCATGGGCGACATGCTGCCCTACGGGTTTCGTGGCGACATTTTGAAGTGAGAGTTGGCTGATATGAAGGAAGCTCTGGACCACCTCGTTGAAAGGCTGGACGGGTTGGCGCCGACAACGGCGATGGTGCTGGGGTCGGGCCTTGGCGGGCTTGTCGACCAGGTCGAAAATGCCGTGCGCATCTCTTATGCCGACCTGCCGGGTTTCCCCCGCAGCGGGGTGACTGGCCATGCCGGCGAGGTGGTCGCGGGGCTTTTCGCCGGCACGCCGGTGCTGATGCTGTCCGGCCGCGCCCATTATTACGAGCACGGCGTTGCTGCGGCGATGCGGCCGGCGCTGGAGGTGCTTGCCGGCATCGGCATCACCAAGCTGATCCTTACCAATGCCGCCGGCTCGGTCGATCCCGACATGCTGCCTGGATCGGTGATGCTGATCACCGATCACATCAATTTCTCCGGCTCCAACCCGCTGATCGGCGAGCCGAGCGACCGCCGCTTCGTCGGCCTGACCGAAGCCTATGATGCCGGCTTGCGCGCGGCGATCGAACGGGCGGCGAAGGCGACAGGGACGGCGCTGCACAAGGGCGTCTATATGTGGTTTTCCGGTCCGTGTTTCGAAACCCCTGCTGAAATCCGCATGGCCCGCGTCATGGGCGCCAATGCGGTAGGGATGTCGACCGTGCCGGAGGTCATTCTCGCCCGCTTCCTTGGGCTTCGCGTAGCCGCCTGTTCGGTGATCACCAATCTCGCCGCCGGGATGACCGGGGCGGAACTGTCGCACCAGGAGACCAAGGACATGGCGCCGATCGGCGGCGCACGGCTGGCGACGATCCTTGCGCATGTGTTCCAGGATGGGTTGCCGGAGCCGAAGGGCGCTGCCTGATGCTTCCGCAGGAAATCATCCGCCGCAAGCGCGACGGCCAGAAACTGTCCCCGCAGGAGATTTCGGCCTTCGTCGCGGGCGTGACTTCGGGCAGCGTCTCGGACGGCCAGGTCGGCGCCTTCGCCATGGCCGTGTTCTTCAACGGCATGAACCGCGACGAGGCGGTGGCGCTGACGCTCGCCATGCGCGATTCCGGCGATGTGCTCGACTGGTCGGACCTGCCGGGTCCGGTCACCGACAAACATTCGACCGGCGGCGTCGGCGACAATGTCTCGCTGATGCTGGCGCCGATCGTCGCCGCTTGCGGCGCCTATGTGCCGATGATCTCCGGCAGGGGCCTTGGGCATACCGGCGGCACGCTGGACAAAATGGATGCCATCCCAGGCTATATCAGCCAGCCGGATATCGCGCGCTTCCGCAAGACCGTGCTCGAGACCGGCTGTGCCATCATCGGCCAGACCGCCGATCTCGCGCCCGCCGACCGTCGCCTCTATGCGATCCGCGATGTGACCGGAACGGTGGAATCGGTGCCGCTGATCACTGCCTCTATCCTGTCGAAGAAACTGGCGGCCGGCCTGCAGTCGCTGGTGCTCGACGTCAAGGTCGGCAATGGCGCCTTCATGGAGAAGTCGCGCGACGCGACAGCACTTGCCAACAGCCTGGTCGAGATCGCCAACGGCGCCGGCCTGAAGGCCTCGGCGCTGGTCACCGGCATGAACGAGCCGCTGGCGTCGGCGGCCGGCAACGCGGTCGAGGTTCGCAACGCCGTCGATTTCCTCACCGGGAGGCTCCGCGACAAGCGACTGGAGGATGTGACGCTGGCGCTGGCCGCCGAGATGCTGCAATCGGCAGGGCTGGCGTCGTCCAATCAGGACGGTCTCAGGCGCGCGGCCGAGACGCTGGCCGGCGGCCGCGCGGCGGCCGCCTTCGCACGTATGGTCGCAGCCCTTGGCGGTCCCGCCGATTTCGTCGAGAAGCCGGAAAAATACCTGCCGAAAGCGGCGGTGGAGTTTGCGGTCAAGGCGGCAGGCAACGGCTTTGCCACCGGCATTGCCACCCGCGATATCGGCCTTGCCGTGGTCGGGCTCGGTGGCGGGCGTACGCGGCCGGACGACAGGATCGACCATGCGGTCGGCATCACCAGGCTGCTGCCGCTCGGCGCCGAGGTGCGGACCGGCGAGCCGCTGGCGCTCGTCCACGCCCGCACGCAAGCGGAGGCCGAAGCGGCCGCAGCCGCCGTGCTTTCGGCCTATACGATCGGGGCGTCGAAACCAGCCGCCGACAAGACTGTCATCCGGCGCGTGCTGCCGCGCGGGTAGCGGAAGGCGCTACTGCACCAGCAACAGTGTGCCGTTTTCGACCTGGTATTTTGCCAGCCGCTGCAAAAAGCTCATGCCGATCAGGTTGGTGCGCAGCGCCTTGTCGTCGAGGACCACGGCCTGGATGTTGTCGACGCTGATCTTGCCGATCTGCAGGCGGTCGATGTTGACCACAGCGGCCCTGATCGCGCCATTGGCGGTGTTGACCTGATGGCTGAAATCCGACGGGTTGAGTGAGATGCCGATGCGGCGCGCCGTCGAGGTGTTGATGGCGACCAAAGTGGCGCCGGTGTCGATCATGCCGTCGACCTGGCGGCCGTTGAGCTTGAAGGCGGAGGTGAAATGGCCGCGCTCGTCGGCCGCCACCAGGACCTTGCGACCGGTGGGCAGCGGTGCGGCCGGCTTGTCGGGAACCGAGGCGAGGCTCAGCTCGGGCTGCGGTTGCGGCTTGCCGGCGACGGTCGACTTCAACAGGTTGTCGAGAATCTGCGGGTTCGACTGATAGACGATCGGGATCGATGCCGACGTTCCGGCGAACACGCCCAGAATGAGAAGCTTGCGCAGCATGAATGGACCTTCGTGAAGGCCCATTTTTGCCCACGTATGGTGTGTGCCGCTTTAACGCCAACCCGAAACCGCGGCTTTGCGTAAACGGGCGGTAAACGACTGGATGCCAGCTGGCCTTGCCAGCCGCCGTCATTTGGTTCCGTACATGCGGTCGCCGGCATCGCCGAGGCCGGGCATGATGTAGCCCTTCTCGTTGAGCTGGCGGTCGATGGAAGCGGTAAAGACCGGGACATCCGGATGCGCCTTGGTGAAGCGCTCGATGCCTTCTGGCGCCGCCAGCAGGCAAAGGAAACGGATGTTGGTGGCTCCGCGCTCCTTCAGCTTGTCGATGGCCGCGATGGCCGAGTTCGCGGTCGCCAGCATCGGATCGACGACGATCACCAGCCGGTCGGCGAGATCGCTCGGCGCCTTGAAGAAATATTCCACCGCCTCCAGCGTTTCGTGATCGCGGTAGAGGCCGACATGCGCGACGCGGGCCGCCGGGACCAGGTCGAGCAGGCCTTCGAGCAGGCCATTGCCGGCGCGCAGCACCGAGGCGAAGACCAGCTTCTTGCCCTCCAGCGTCGGCGCTTCCATGGTTTCCATCGGCGTTTCGATGGTCGTCGTCGTCAGTTCGAGGTTGCGGGTGACCTCGTAGCCGAGCAGGAGCGAGATCTCGCGGAGCAGTCGCCGGAAGCCGGCGGTCGACGTCTCCTTCTTGCGCATGATGGTCAGCTTGTGCTGGACAAGCGGGTGGTCGACGACGGTGACGCCCTGCATGGGTTGCTCCAGTGAATGGTGAATGGTGAATAGTGAATAGTGAATAGTGAGCAGGTTTGCGAGTCCCGATGGATCGATCATTGCCGTTGACAGGCCGAACCGCCGGCAAACCAATCACCAATCACCAATCACCAGTCACCTCTTCGCATCGAGCCGGGCAAGCAGCGCGCTTTTCGTCTTCCTGTCGACGAAAGCCGCTTCGATCGCCGTCCTGGTGACGGCGGTCAAAGCTTTTTCATTCATGGAGAAATGCTCGGCGGCGATGTCGTATTCGCGCTTCAGCGAGGTCCAGAAATAGGGTGGGTCGTCGGAGTTCAGCGTCACCTTGCAGCCGGCTGCCTGCAGCGCAGGGAAAGGGTGATCGGCGAAACTGTCGTAGACCTTGAGCGCGATGTTGGAGCCGGGGCAGCATTCCAGCACGATGCCCTCATCGGCGATGCGCCGCACCAGATCGGGGTTTTCGATGGCGCGCACGCCATGGCCGATGCGCGACGGGCGGATATGGTCGAGTGCGGCCTGCACCGTCTCCCATCCGGTCAGCTCGCCGGCATGGATGGTGATGCCGAGGCCGGCTTCGCGGGCGATCTCGAAGGCCCTGACATAATCCTCCATCTCGCCCATGCGCTCGTCGCCGGCGACGCCGAAGCCGGTGACCAGCGGATTTCCGCAGCGCGCCGCAAAGCGCGCCGCCTGCTCGATCGACTCGACGCCGACATGGCGTACGCCGGTGACGATCATGCGGCCCTCGATGCCGGTCTTGGCTTTGGCGCGCAGCATGCCTTCGCCGAGCGCATCGGTATAGGCCTTGGGCGACAGGCCGGCCCTGACGGCATGGTCGGGCGAGGTGAAGACCTCGGAATAGATGGCGCCGTCGCGGGCAAGGCTGGTCAGATAATGGTCGGCGAGGCGGGCATAATCCTCCTCGGAGCGGAACAGGTCGGCGGAAAAGTCGTAAGCCGCGAGGAAAGAGGTGAAGTCGTGCCAGACGAACGAGCCGTTCTGGATATAAAGCGAGGTGTCCTTGCCGTATTTCTGCGCCTGGCGGACGACGAGTTCGGGCGCCGCTGCCCCCTCGATGTGGCAGTGCAGTTCCGCTTTCAAAGGCATGCAGTTATCCCGTCTCATCAGTCCAGGCCGTAAAGCCCACCACCTGGAAGCGCGGCCGAACACCGCGCCTTAAACAATAGCGCCCGCACCATCGATCGGCTATGGTCCCGCCGGTTTTATGACGGATCAAAATAATGTCAGTTGAGAGAACCACGGCCGCGGGCGGCATGGAAACCTCCTATGGTTTCAAGAAGGTAGGGGCAGGCGACAAGCAGCCTCTGGTCAATGAGGTTTTCCACAAGGTGGCGAACCGCTACGACCTGATGAACGACCTGATGTCGGCCGGGCTGCACCGGCTGTGGAAGGATGCCATGGTGACATGGCTCAATCCGCCGAAACGTCCGGGCTGGAAAGTGCTTGACGTGGCGGGCGGCACCGGCGACATCGCCTTCCGCATTGTAGACGCCAGCCATGGCAACACGCATGCCACGGTGCTCGACATCAACGGCTCGATGCTTAGCGTCGGCCGTGACCGCGCGGAGAAAAAGGGCCTGTCCGGCAACACCGATTTCGTCGAGGCCAATGCCGAGGAACTGCCTTTCACCGATAGCACCTTTGACGCCTACACCATCGCATTCGGCATCCGCAACGTGCCGCGCATCGATGTCGCGCTGACGGAAGCCTTTCGCGTGCTGAAGCCCGGCGGACGGTTCCTGTGCCTGGAGTTTTCCGAGGTCGAGATGCCGCTGCTGGACAAGGTCTACGAAGCCTGGTCGTTCAACGCCATTCCGCAGATCGGCAAGATGGTGACGGGCGAGGGCGAACCCTATTCCTACCTGGTCGAATCGATCCGCAAATTTCCCAATCAGCAGAACTTTGCTGCCATGATCACCCGCGCGGGCTTCGAGCGCGTGTCGTTCCGCAACTATTCCGGCGGCATCGCAGCGCTTCATTCGGGCTGGAAGCTTTGAGGCCGGACAGTTTGCAGCAGCAGGGTAGACGATGAGCAGCGTCGGCGCCGCCTTTCGGCTCGCACGGGCCGGCTGGGTGTTGGTCCGCGAGGGCGTGATCGCAGCACTGCCGGGCGACGAACTCAGCGGCCTGCCGAAATTCGGCTGGCGCATGGCGCGGCTGTTTACCCGCCGCCGCGCGCTCGCTTATGAGCGCAGCGACCGGCTGGCCAAGGCGGTGGTCCGGCTCGGACCCTCCTACGTCAAGCTCGGCCAGTTCCTGGCGACGCGGCCTGATGTCGTCGGCAACGACATGGCGCTCGACCTCGCCATGCTGCAGGACAAGATGCACACTTTTTCGCAGGCGGAAGCGGTGGCGGCGATCGAGGGCTCGCTCGGGCGCAAGATCGGCGAACTCTATACGCAGTTCGGCGGGCCGGTCGCGGCGGCCTCCATCGCCCAGGTTCATCCCGCGCAAGCCATGCATGACGGTGTCGATATCAAGGTGGCGGTGAAGGTGATCCGGCCTGGCGTGCGCCGCCGCTTCTTCCAGGATCTCGAAAGCTATTTCCTCGCCGCCCGGCTGCAGGAGAAATACATCCCGTCGTCGCGCCGGCTGCGGCCGGTCGAGGTGACCGAGACGCTGGCGCAGACCACCAAGATCGAGATGGATCTTCGCCTCGAGGCGGCCGCACTTTCGGAACTGGGCGAAAACACCAAGGACGATCCGGGCTTCCGCGTGCCGTCGGTCGACTGGGAGCGCACCGGGCGCGATGTGCTGACCATGGAATGGGTCGACGGCGTCAAGATGAACGACATCGCCGGCCTCGCGGCGGCGGGGCACGATCTGAAGGCGATCGCCACCAACCTGATCCAGTCGTTCCTGCGTCACACGCTGCGCGACGGCTTCTTCCATGCCGACATGCATCCAGGCAATCTGTTCGTCGAGGCCAATGGCAATATCGTCGCCGTCGATCTCGGCATTGCCGGACGGCTCGGCAAGAAGGAGCGCCGGTTCCTCGCCGAAATCCTCTACGGCTTCATCACGCGCGACTATCTGCGCGTCGCCGAGGTGCATTTCGAGGCCGGCTACGTGCCGCGTCAGCACAATGTCGCGGCTTTCGCGCAGGCGATCCGCGCCATCGGCGAGCCGATCCATGGCCAGCCGGCTGAAACCATCTCGATGGCGAAGCTTCTGACGCTGCTCTTCGAGGTCACCGAACTGTTCGATATGGCCACGCGGTCGGAACTGATCCTGTTGCAGAAGACCATGGTGGTGGTCGAAGGCGTCGCGCGCACGCTCGACCCGGCCTTCAACATGTGGAAGACGGCCGAGCCGGTGGTCGGCCAGTGGATCGCCGGCAATCTCGGCCCGAGCGGCCTGCTGATGGACGCGCGCGACGGCGCCAAGGCGCTGCTGGCGCTGGCCCGCCAAGCGCCCGATCTTGCCGCCCGCACCGAACGGCTGTCGCGCGAGATCGATTTTATGGCCGAACACGGCCTGCGCTTCGACGAAGCGACATCGCGCGCCATCGGTAAGGCCGAAGCCCGTTACACCCGCTCGGGCCGGCTGGCGCTGTGGGTGATCGCGCTGACGCTGGTTTACATCGCGTGGAAGCTGCTCTGATCGCTTGCAACGCTAGCAACGGTGGTGCTAGCGTTGCAGTCGCGCTATTGATGTCGCGGAGCAAGTCATGGGCACCATTACTGTCCGCAATCTAGCTGACGACGTGAAGCAGAAATTGCGTGAGCGCGCTGCGGCGCGCGGGGTGTCGATGGAGGAAGAGGCGCGTGATGCGCTTGCCAAAAGCGTGCTGTCGGCGGAAGCCGGCATGCCCGAGAGCGAAACCCTCTATGCAACAATCCGCCGCCTGGTTGAGCCTCATGGAGGTTTTGACAACGATCTGTCCCAGCGAGGTCAATCCACAAAAACGCACAACACCCTCGACGGCAAGCGCATCCTGCTGATCATCGGCGGCGGCATCGCCGCCTACAAGGCGCTGGACCTGATCCGCCGGCTGCGCGAGCGCGGTGCGGCGGTGCGCGTCGTGATGACATCGGCGGCGCAGGAGTTCGTCACCACGCTTTCGGTCGGCGCGCTTTCGGCCGACCATGTCTTCACCGAACTCTTCGACCGCAGTGACGAGCACGATGTTGGCCATATCCGCCTGTCGCGCGAGGCCGACCTCTTGGTGGTGGCGCCGGCCACCGCCGACCTGATGGCCAAGCTCGCCAACGGCCATGCCAACGATCTGGCCTCGACGGTGCTGCTCGCCACCGACAAGAAGGTGCTGATGGCGCCGGCGATGAACCCGAAAATGTGGTCGCATGCCGCGACGCGCCGCAACCGGGCGACGCTCGCCAAGGACGGCATCGCCTTTGTCGGCCCGGCCAGGGGCGAGATGGCCGAGAGCAATGAGGTGGGCGAAGGCCGCATGGCCGAGCCGCTGGACATCGTGGCAGTGATCGAGGCACTGCTCGACAGCAGGCCGAAGCCGCTGGCCGGCCGCAGGATCATCGTCACCTCGGGGCCGACGCATGAGCCGATCGACCCGGTGCGCTACATCGCCAACCGCTCTTCGGGCAAGCAGGGCCATGCGATTGCGGCAGCGCTGGCAAGACTGGGCGCGGATGTACGCCTGATCTCCGGTCCGGTCAGCATTGCCGATCCGGCCGGCGTTGTGACGACACATGTCGAGACCGCGGCCGAGATGAAGGCGGCCGTCGAACAGTTGTTGCCGGCGGACGCCGCGGTCTTCGTAGCTGCCGTCGCCGACTGGCGCACCGCTGGCACGGCCGGCGAGAAGATCAAGAAGGTGGCGGGCCAGGGCCCACCGGCGCTGCAAATGGTCGAAAACCCCGACATTCTCGCCAGTGTTGGTCATCACGGGCAACGGCCGGGGCTGGTTGTCGGCTTCGCCGCCGAGACGCAGGACCTGATTGCGAATGCCGAGGCCAAGCTGAAGAAGAAGGGCGCCGATTTCATTGTCGCCAACGATGTCTCGCATGAAAGCGGCGTCGGCCCCACCGGCGTCATGGGCGGCGACCGCAACAAGGTGCGCATCGTCTCGAAGGACGGTGTCGAGGAATGGCCTGAGATGGGCAAGGGCGAGGTGGCGGCGCGGCTCGCCGCGCTCATCGCCGAGCGTTTGCAAGCCTGAGCGGCCGCCGGTTCCGCAATCGGGCAGGCCATGGTCTTGCAAGCAGCCTTGTGGCCGAGGGCATTTGACGTCGACAGCGCCGGCGGAATGCTGTCGCCAAATTCTCGATCGGCCGTGCCCTCAGCCTGGCGCCAGTTGCGGCCGGCGTGCCTCCAAAGCCATCTTCAACGCCGCCAGGCAACCGACAATGCCAAGTGGCACGAAGGCCAGGTACAGCCAGCCGGCGACGTGCGCTGCTGCCTCGCGGTTCAGCCCGTCCGAAAAGCCGCTGGCATTGGCGATGATGCCGGCCATGGCGGCGCCCACGGCGTAGCCGATGCGCTGCATGGTCGGCACGGCGGCCGAGGCGATCGTCTGCTCGCTGTCGCGGGCCGAGGCGACGATGATGCGGGTCAGGAAGGGCCATGACACGCCGAAGCCACCGCCTTGCAACAAAGCGCAGAGCAGGATCAGCGGGATCGAGCCGGCGGGGATGGCATAGGCGAAACCGGCGAGGCCGGCTGCAATCATCAGCGCGCCGATGACGAGGATCTGCCGTTCGCGCTGCAGCGGCGCATTGGCGACGGCGATCGACAGGATTGACCAGGCGATCGATTCGGCGGCGATGATGTAGCCTGTGGTCAGGATCGGGATGCCGTGCAGCGTGGTAAGCAGAAGCGGCCCGTAGATGGAAAAAGAGACTGTCGCCACCGAGAAGGCGGCAACCATGGTCATGCCGCTGCCGACCGGCGAGCGCCATGAGACCAGGCCCGACGGGAACAGTCGCGATTGCGGCTTAATGGCGTCGACGAAAACGAACAGCGCCAGGCCGGCGAGGCCGATGATCAGCAGCAGCGACGATCGAAGCAAGGCGACGTCGACGCCTGCGGTGGCGATCAGCACGACGGCGATGGCGAGGCAGCCAAGTGCTGCATAGGGGAAGGGCGGCGAGGTGCCGGCGGCGGCTTGCGGCTTCGTCGCTTCCGGCGTGTTCAGGACGATGAAGCTTGCCGATGCCATGGCAATGCCACCCAGCACGAAGACGCCGAAGGCCCAGCGCCAGGACAGGAGCTCGACCATGATCGCGCCGAGCATCGGGCCGCTGAACGCGGCGACGCCCCAGATCGCCGACATTATGCCGAACAGCTGTGGCCAGATGTTGCGGTTAAACAGCCGCTCGACCGAGACGAAGGCCAGCGACACCAGCGCACCGCCGCCGAGCCCCTCGACCAGACGGCCGGCAAGAAACACCGGCATGGACGGCGCGGTGGCGCAGATCAGGGCGCCCACGGCATAGAGCAGGGCGGCGACCGTGACGTTGGAGCGTAGAGCGACATAGCTGACCAGCCGCCCGGCCGCTGCGCCGGCGACAATGGCGCCGAGCTCGTAGACGGCCAGCGACCAGCCGACGAACTGCACACCGGCGAGGTCCCCGACCATGGCCGGCATGACCGTCGCCACCATCGTCTCGTTGGTGGCGTGCAGCAGGATGCCGAGGCTGATGAAGCAGAAGCGCGCGAGGTCGCCGCTTGCCCACAATGCCCGCCAGTCGACCTTGTTGCTGGTGATTTCAGTCATTCTTTTACCCTGCCTTTGCATATCTCGATGCCGGCGCATGGCGCCAGAAGCCAGTGGGGGCTTTCCGGCGGGGCCATGCGCGCTGTTTCAGTCAGGCGAGTTGTAAAACCTCAAGCGCAGTTGAGCTCAAGTGGCTTTTTATCGAAGTGCAAACGGTCGAGATTGGCCGGAAGCCTCTCCGCTTGATGCGCCGGTCAGTTCTCAATGCTGCGCAGCTGAAACTGGCTGACGCCGATCGCGATGTTGATACCGGTCTGCGTCTGCAGGCTGAGCGGCTGCAGGGTGAAGGCCTGCGAGGAGCCGCCGACCAGGAGATTGGCGCCGGCGCCGACCGCAGCGGTCACTTCGGCGCTGGCGCCGATATAGTCGCCGGCCAGCGCGCCGGGCGCATAGATGTTCCTCAGCGGCGTCAGCACCAGCCATTGCATGACGGTCTGCTTGGTGGTGCCGATGTCGAGCCCATATTTGTTGACGGCGCCGAAATAGGCTTCCGGCGAAAAGCTCTTGTCGGCCGGCGTGAAGGTGCAGCTCAGATCCTTGCTGGAGCCGAAAACGAAGCCGGTGCCGCCGCCGATGGCGCAATCGAGCACACCGAGTTCGATGCCCTGGTCTTGCGCTTGGGCCTGGGCGGTACAGATGATGGTGATAGCGGCGGCGATGGCTGGTTTCAGCACGGCGGATCCCCCAAAAAGCATACGGCGCGAAACAGTAACCTGTTCCGCGCCGCGCGTAGAGGGATCAGTCGATCCTTATTTGCCGACGCTTATTTGAACGAGTGGATCAGCTCCAGGGAGGTCACGGCGACCGCTACATTGACGCCGGTCTGCGCCTGGACGCTGAGCGGCTCCAGCACAAAGGCGCCGTCGAGCCCGCCGACCAGCAGATTGGCGCCGCCGCCGGTCACCACGCTCGCCTCGGCGTTGACGCCGTAATAATGGCCGGCAAGGTCGCCCTCGTCATGGCCGCGGGTGGCGGCCAGAACCGCCCACACCAGCTGGCCCTGATGCGTCTGGCCGAGATCGACCCCGAGCTTGGAGATCATCCCCGTGTATTTCTCGGACGGCCCATGGTGATAAGGGCGGAACGTGCAGTCGACGCCCTTGTTCGACGTGATGACGTAACCGACGCCGCCGTCGATGGTGCAATCGAGCGTGCCGAGCTGAAGCTTGCCGGCGCTGGCGGGAACGGCAAGCAGCGTCGTGGCAAGTGCCGCGGCACAGATGATTTTCTTGATCATGGGTCAGTCCTTTCGAAAATGCCTTCAACAACGGTTGAATGGCCCGGAGCGTTCCGCTGAAAACTTGGCGCGATCAAGGCAGGGGTTAACGCTTTGCCCCGGTGGTTAAGATTGGGTGATAGTGGGGTTTTCTGGACACGCATCCCTAGCGGAAGCGCTCTGCGCTTTCCCGGGGAGAAACCGCTCAAGCGGGGCACTGCATCAGGAATGGAACGTTGTTATAAAAGGCCGCGGATGGCGGCGCGCCGGCTGCATCTCAGCCGGCGGTGGCGCCCGATGTGCGCGACAGGCCGTCCTTGGCCGGCTGGTAGGTCGGGTCGAGATGGACGGCTTCGCGGTAGGCCTTCGAGGCCTTGACCTTGTCGCCGCGGCGCTCGTAGATCAGCGCCTGGTTGGACCAGGCTTCGGCGTTCTTGCCGTCGAGCTTGATGGCCATGTTGAAGTCGGAGAAGGCGTTGTCCTCGTCATTCATGGCGAGATAGGAGAGGCCGCGGCCGTTATAGGGTTCGGCCGCGTCCGGCGCCAGGGAGATGGCGGTCGAGAAATCCTCGATGGCAAACTTGTGCTGGCCCTGGCTTTGATAGATCAGGCCGCGATTGTGATAGGCGCGGGCATCCGTGGTGTCGAGCTGGATCGCCTTCTGGAAATCGTTGAAGGCCTGCTGGGTCTGGCCGGCCTTGCGATAGAGGTTGCCGCGGCCGATATAGGCGGCGTCATAATTTGCATTGATCTGGATCGAGCGGTTGTAGTCGGCAAGGGCGGCCGCCTGGTTGCCGAGGAAGCGCTGGATCAGTGCCCGGTTCGAATAGGCCTGGTAGAAATTCGGGTTGAGCTGGATGGCGGTGTCGAAATCCTTCAGCGCCGCCTGGTACTGGCCGCCACGGCCATAGGCCGAGCCGCGCACATTGTAGCCTTCCGGATCCTGCGGATTGCGCTGGATCACCGCCGACAGCGAGGAGATGTTCTCGCTTGAGCCTTGCGCCTTGTCGATGTTGTTGAATTCGCCGGTCGGAACGCTCTGGCAACCGGCAAGCACCAGGCCGGACATCAGGGCTGCCGCCAGGGCCAAACCGCGCATTGTGGTTTTGCGCTCTACGCCGATTGCGTTCATGTCTGCCCTGTCCTCACTTCAGCCGCGCGGTCCAGGTCCCCCTCCGGGCCGGGTCACAGATTGTCGTAACAAAATCTAGAACGCCGTTTGCGCGTTCAAGGGAACGGCCTCCAACAGAATGGCGGCGCTCCAAACAAAAAGGTGGCGGCGATTCCGCATCGCGCCACCTCAGAGTATCCTTCGAAAAGGACGAAAAATTGGCGTCAGAACCGCGGCGGACGCGGAGCACCACCAGGACCACCGGCGGCGCCGGCAGCAACCGGGCGCGGCGTCATCGGCAGCAGGCCTTCGCGCTGGGCGCGCTTGCGGGCCAGCTTGCGGGCGCGGCGAACGGCTTCGGCCTTTTCACGGGCGCGCTTCTCGGAAGGCTTCTCGTAATGGCCGCGCATCTTCATTTCGCGGAAAATGCCTTCGCGCTGCATCTTCTTTTTGAGAGCGCGAAGCGCCTGATCAACGTTATTGTCGCGGACGAGTACCTGCACGGGCAATCCTGTCTTTCGGGTTTGATATCAACAGGCAAGTGACCATAGCCACATGCCTCCGCGGCGCTTTACACCACGAATTGTGGCGGCTGATAGCAGAATCAGGCCGCGCTGTCCACACTGGAAATGAAGGACAACCGCCAATTTGCCACGGCAGCCCCGAGATAGGGCGCCAACTAGGCGCTGGCCAGATGGAGCCGTGCGAAATCCTCGAAGAATTCGCCGTAATCGCAGGTAATTTCCTCGCCGGCTGATATATCTCGAGTGGCGGTGGCGCCGCCATATTGCGAAAAATCCGTGTTCGGCCGCTCGGCGTGGTTCATGAAGCGGCCATTATCGACTTCATAGACCATGAAGCCGGGACGGTCGGGGCTCGGATAGGCATAGCGGTCGAGCAATTCCTTGAGGTGCGGCGGCGCCGCCTCGTATTTGTCCGTCGGGATCAGCCGGTCGAAATCCGGATCGAGCCGCCAGATCGAGGCGCCCTTCCTGATCGGCTCGGCGGCGAACACGCCGACGCCTTCGATTGCGCTCTGGGCGACATAGGTCCTGATCAGCAGCATGTCCGTCCTCCTCACCCGAAACCGAATCGCCAAATCGCGAGGAAAAAGCAAGTCCGGTTTCGGGTTCTATGGCTGATCGGCGCGGGCGATGACCCGCGAAATGCTTCACGTCCGGGTGATCGAGACGCCGCCATCGGCAAACAGCGCCGATCCTGTGGTGAAGCTCGACGCATCCGATGCCAGGAAGAGCGCAGCGCGGGCGATCTCTTCAGGCACAGCGACACGTTTCAAGGCATGCAGGTTTTCCACGAAAGCGCGTGATTCCGGCGTCTTGAATGTTGCCGACGGGGTGTCGGTGCCACCCGGCATCAGCGCGTTGACCCGCACGCCCCTGGGGCCGTATTCGGCGGCCAGCACCTGCGTCAGGCCGATCAGTCCGGCCTTGCTGGCGGCATAGCTGGTCATGCCCGGCATGCCGACTGTGTGACCGACGAAGGTCGAGGTGAAGATCAGCGATCCGCCGCCGCGTTCGACCATCGCCGGCACCTGGTATTTCGCGCCGAGAAAGGCGCTGGTCAGATTGGCGTCGAGCGTCTCGCGCCATCCGTCCAGCGACAGTTCCGAAATCGGACCCATCGTTCCGACGGAGCCGACATTGTTGAAGGCGATATCGAGCCCGCCGAATTTTTCGACGGCGAGATCGACGAGGGCTTTTGCATAGGCTTCGTCGCGGACATCGCCGGCAAGCGCGACTGCCGTGCCGTCGGCGTCCTCGATTTCGACGACCAGCGCATCGAGTTCGGCCTGGCGGCGGGCGGCGATGACGACCCTGGCGCCTTCTTCGGCGAAGAGTTTTGCGGTGGCGCGGCCGATGCCGGAACTGGCGCCGGTGACGATCGCTATTTTATTGGTGAGTGCGAACATTTTTTGCATCCTTTCATCGCGCCGGCTGTGCCGGCACCCGGGATGTTGATCGCAGTTCGGGACGGTGCTAGCCACCCGATACGTGCTCGACTTGCTGAATGGCTTCGCAGCGGCACAAGCGCCGCGCGCCGGACTATTGCTTCAGCAGCCAGCCGAGGCGATCGAGCGAAAATGCGTAGCTGATGGCGATGAGCAGCGTGATGACAACGCCCGTGGTTGTGTGACCGGCGGCATAGAATCCGGCTGCACCGCCAAACAGGATGGCCAGTTCAAGCACCAGCCTGACTGCGCCTGGTACAGGAACCGGCGCGCGTCCGGACCGGCTCGGATCGCCGCGCACCGCGAAGGTTCCCCACAGCGCAGCTGCAATGAACGGCAAGGCCAAGGCGAAGAGCCAGCGCCACCATCCGCCGGAGAGGCTCCAGCCGGCAAAGCCGAGGCCAAGCAAGGCGGCAAGTTCCAGCAGGAAACGCAAGGTTAGATTCCACCAGGCGTTGCCCATATCCGTCCTCCAGAGTCTCGCGATCGCCAGTGTGTCCGAACGCAGCCATGCCTGCCAGCCCGGGCAGGTCTTTTCCACCGCGGCGCAAAACGGCAAGCGCCGTCGCAAACAGCGCAAGGGTGGAAGCGCCGTTTCGCTAGTGATACACCTCGCGCGCCGGGGCTGCGTAAAATACCCCATCGCCATTTGCGAGGCTGGAACGTTGAAAAAATATTCGGTATTCGCCATCGCCCGCGAGGCCATGCGCGGCCACAAGGGCTGGGAGGAACAATGGTCCTCGCCGGAGCCGAAGAAGGAATATGACGTCATCATCGTCGGCGCCGGCGGTCATGGCCTGGCCACCGCCTACTATCTCGCCACCGTGCACGGCATCACCAATGTCGCGGTGCTGGAAAAGGGCTGGCTAGGCGGCGGCAACACCGGGCGCAACACCACCATCATCCGCTCCAACTACCTTTACGACGAGAGCGCCGGCATTTACGACCATGCGCTGAAGCTGTGGGATGGGCTCTCCCAGGAACTCAACTACAACGTCATGTATTCGGCGCGCGGCGTCATGATGCTGGCGCACAATGTGCACGACATCCAGGTGCTGAAGCGCCATGTCCATGCCAACCGTCTCAACGGCATCGACAATGAATGGCTGACGCCTGAGCAGGCGAAGGAATTCTGCCCGCCGCTCAACATTTCCAGGCAGGCGCGCTATCCCGTCGTCGGCGCCGCCTTGCAGCGGCGAGGCGGCACGGCGCGTCACGATGCGGTGGCCTGGGGCTATGCGCGCGGCGCTTCGGCGCGCGGCGTGCACATCATCCAGAATTGCGAGGTCACCGGCGTCAAGCGGGCGGCCAATGGCGCGGTCATGGGCGTCGACACGACGCGCGGCTTCATCGGCGCCAAGAAGGTCGGCGTGGTGGCTGCAGGCCACTCCTCGGTGATCATGAACATGGCGGGCGTGCGCATGCCGCTGGAAAGCTATCCGCTGCAGGCGCTGGTGTCGGAGCCGGTCAAGCCGGTGGTGCCTTGCGTGGTGATGTCGAACACGGTGCACGCCTACATCTCGCAGTCCGACAAGGGCGAGCTGGTGATCGGCGCCGGCACCGACCAGTATGTCTCCTATTCGCAGACCGGCGGCCTGCACATTTTGCAGCATACGCTGGACGCCATCTGCGAGATGTTCCCGATCTTCACCCGCATGAAGATGCTGCGCTCGTGGGGCGGCATCGTCGACGTGACGCCCGACCGTTCGCCGATCCTGGCCAAGACGCCGGTATCAGGCCTCTATGTCAATTGCGGCTGGGGCACGGGCGGCTTCAAGGCAACGCCCGGCTCAGGCCATGTCTTTGCCCACACGATTGCCAAGGACGATCCGCATCCGATCAACGCGCCCTTCACCATCGAGCGCTTCCGCACCGGGCGCCTCATCGACGAGGCAGCAGCGGCGGCGGTGGCGCACTGATGATGGTGGAACTGGCTGTAGCGGTGCCGCTGGTGCTGGCGGGGGAGCAGGACCTGTTCCATTTTCCGTCACCGGACGAGGTGCGGACGCAGCCGATCAGCCGCGCCGGCAACGAAGCCAATTGGCCGTTTTCGATCGACGCCGGCATTCTGGCATGCGTGTGGAGCGGTGGCCAGAAGGTGGTCATCTTCATGGAGAACAGGCCCTCCGATCTCGGCGAGGACGACACATTCGATGCGCGCAGCGTCATCGTAACGACCGATCCGTTTCAGCTCACGATCGGCAACATGGCGTATCGCGAGCTGTTTCGCCCCGCCGCAAGTGTAGAGGAGCGCATTCGGCTCGTCGCGCCTTTTGCGGCGATGGGCCAGAGGCTTTGCAACCAACCGGCCGGCGCGCATGTCGGCCACGGCGAATTGTAGGAACGAACGATAATGCTTCTCATCCGCTGCCCCTATTGCGAGGAAGAGCGCCCGGAGCTCGAGTTCCGTAACGCCGGCGAGGCGCATATTGCGCGTTCGGCCAACATGGCGGGCGAGAGCGACGACGACTTCGAAAAGTTCTTCTTCATCCGCTCGAACCCCAAGGGCATCATCTATGAGCGCTGGCGCCACATCCATGGCTGCGCGCGTTTCTTCAACGCGGTGCGCGACACCGTCACCGACAAGTTCGTCATGACTTACAAAGCCGGCGAGCCGAAACCGTCCAAGCTGCCCAAAAACTCCAACGAAATGGCTTCCAAATGAGCGGCGCGTTCCGCATTCCGAGCGCCGGCCGTCTCAGCCAGGCCAAGACCGCGCGGTTCTCTTTCGACGGCCAGTCTTACACCGGCATCGAAGGCGACACGCTGGCCTCGGCGCTGCTTGCCAATGGCGTGCATCTGGTGGGACGTTCGTTCAAGTATCACCGTCCGCGCGGCTTCCTGTCGGCCGGAGCGGAAGAGCCAAATGCGCTGGTCGAGGTCAAGCGCGACGCGGCACGCAAGGCGCCCAACATCCGCGCCACGGTGCAGGAGCTCTATGACGGGCTCGTCGCCAACTCGCAAAACCGCTGGCCGTCGCTCGCCTTCGACGTCGGCGCGGTCAACGATCTGGCATCGCCGCTGTTTTCGGCCGGTTTCTACTACAAGACCTTCATGTGGCCGAAGGCGGCCTGGAAGAGTCTCTACGAGCCGAAGATCCGCGCCGCGGCGGGTCTCGGCGTTTCGCCCGACAAGCCAGATCCCGACCATTATTCCTCGCGCTATGCGCATTGCGACGTGCTGGTGCTGGGCGGCGGTGCGGCCGGCATCGCGGCAGCGCTTGCCGCTGCCGAAACCGGCGCGCGTGTCATCCTCGTCGACGAGCAGGCCGGCTTCGGCGGCAGCCTGCGTTTCGAGAGCGGCGCCAGGATAGACGGCCATGACGGCTTTGGCTGGGCGCAAGCAGCGGTAGCCAAGCTTGCCGCCATGGACAATGTCCGTGTGCTCTCGCGCACGACGGCGTTCGGCTATTACGCGCAGAATTTCGTCGGCCTGGTCGAGCGGGTCAGCGACCATCTGCAAAACCCCGGCCACGATTTGCCGCGCGAGCGCCTATGGCAGGTACGCGCCAAGCGCGTGGTGCTGGCGACCGGCGCCATCGAACGCCATATGGTGTTTGCCGACAATGACCGGCCCGGCATCATGCTGGCCTCGGCGGCGCGGACTTATCTCAACCAGTACGGTGTCGCGGTCGGCAAAAATGTCGGCGTCTACACCGCCAATGACTCGGCCTACTCCGCCGCGATCGACCTGAAGAAGGCCGGCGTCAACGTGGCGGCGATCGTTGACCTGCGCGACCATCCGACCGGACCTGTGATCGACGAGGCGAGGGCGCTCGGGATCGAGGTCAATTTCGGCCGCGCGGTGATCCGCGCCGGCGGCAAGTTGCGCGTGACCTCGATGACGGTGCAGCCGAAGAATGGGGGCGGCGAGCGCACCATTCCGGTCGACGCCATCCTGATGTCGGCCGGCTGGACGCCGTCGGTGCATTTGTTCTCACAGTCGCGCGGCAAGGTCGCCTTCAATGACGAGACCAAGCGCTTCGTGCCGGGCATCTATGCGCAGGACTGCGTTTCGGTCGGCGCCTGCAACGGTACGGATGGGCTCTCGGCGTCGATCGACGAAGCCTATGCGGCCGGCGCCAAGGCGGCGAAGGATGCGGGCGGCAAAGTGGCCAAGGGCGTTAAGCCGAAGGTCGACGCGTCGGAAAGCTGGTCGCGCGGCATGCTGGGCGCGGCGCCCGGCGCCGGGCCGGACAAGACGGTCAAGGCCTTCGTCGATTTCCAGAACGACGTCACCGCCAAGGACATCCGCCAGGCGGTGCATGAAGGCATGCGCTCGATCGAGCACGTCAAGCGCTTCACCACCAACGGCATGGCGACCGACCAGGGCAAGACCTCCAACATGCACGGCCTGGCGATTGCCGCCGAGACGCTGGGCAAGCCGATCCCCGAGGTCGGGCTGACCACGTTCCGCGCACCCTATACGCCTGTCACTTTCGGCGCGATCGTCAGCCATTCGCGCGGTCCGCTGTTCGACCCGACACGCAAGACCGCGATCCATCCCTGGGCGGAAGCTCAAGGCGCGGTGTTCGAGGATGTCGGCCAGTGGAAGCGCGCCTGGTATTTCCCCAAACCCGGCGAGGACATGCACAAGGCGGTCGACCGCGAATGCGTCGCTGTGCGCAGCAATGCCGGCCTGTTCGATGCCTCGACGCTGGGCAAGATCGAAGTGGTCGGACCGGATGCGGCCAGGTTCATGGAACTGCTCTACACCAATCCATGGGAGAAGCTGGAACGCGGCCGCTGCCGCTATGGCATCATGCTGCGCGAGGACGGCTTCATCTATGATGACGGCGTCGTCGGCCGACTGGCGCCGGATCGTTTCCATGTGACGACGACAACCGGCGGCGCGCCGCGCGTCATGAACCACATGGAGGACTATCTCCAGACCGAGTTCCCGCATCTCAATGTCTGGCTGACGTCGATCACCGAACAATGGGCGGTCATCGCCGTGCAGGGGCCGAAGTCGCGCGACATCATTGCACCGCTGGTCGAAGGCGTCGACATGTCGGACGAGGCGCTGCCGCATATGTCGGTGCGCGAAGGCAAGATCTGCGGCGTGCCGACCAGGCTGTTTCGCATGTCGTTCACCGGCGAGCGCGGTTTTGAAGTCAACGTGCCGGCCGATCACGGCCAGGCCGTCTGGGAAGCGCTGTGGGCCGAGGGCCAAAAGCATGGCGCGACTGCCTACGGCACCGAGGCGATGCACGTGCTGCGCGCCGAAAAGGGCTACATCATCGTCGGGCAGGACACGGACGGTACGGTGACGCCGAACGATGCCGGGCTCGACTGGGCGGTCGGCAAGAAGAAGACCGATTTCGTCGGCATTCGCGGCCTGACGCGGCCCGATCTGGTCGCCAAGGGCCGCAAGCAGCTGGTCGGCTTGAAGACCAAGGACCCGAAAGTGGTGCTTGAGGAAGGCGCGCAGATCGTCGCCGACCCGAAGCAGGCGATCCCGATGAAGATGATCGGTCACGTCACATCCAGCTACTGGTCGGAAAATTGCGGTCGCTCGATCGCGCTGGCGCTGGTTGCCGGCGGGCGCGACCGGATGGGCGACACGCTCTATGTGCCGATGCCGAACGGGATGATCGAAGTGGAGGTTACCGGCATGGTGTTCTTCGACGAGACGGGAGGGCGCCTCAATGGCTAAGGCTGCTGCAAAGAAGACGGCCCCAGCTGCAGCGCCGTCGGTCGAGCGCCGCCCGGCCCTGGCTGAACGCGTCGTTTCCGCAACGGATGTCAAGGTCGAGGTGCTGCCGCCGGCGGAGCGCATGTCGCTGCGCGCGCCGGAGGCTTCCGTCGCGGCGCTGTCGAAGGCGCTCGGCCTGACCTTGCCGAAGCAGCCGAAAACTTCGGCGTCGAAGACAGGGCGCACGGCGCTGTGGCTTGGCCCTGACGAGTGGCTGGTTATCGATGAGGCTGGCAAGGATCCGCTGGCCGATCGTGCTGGGGTTGCCGCATTGCATTCGGCGGTCGGCATCTCGCACCGCAACGTCGCCTTCGCCGTCACCGGCCCGGCGGCTGCCGCCGCGATCAATGCAGGCTGCCCGCAGGATTTGTCGCTCGAGGCTTTTCCGGTGGGCGCGGCGTCGCGCACCATTCTCGGCAAGTGCGAAATCCTGCTGTTGCGCACGGCAGCCGACGCTTTCCGGGTCGAGTGCTGGCGTTCCTTCTCGGACTATGTCTTTACTTTCCTGTCGGAAGCAGCCAGCGACGCGGCGGCGTAGGAACGTTTGACGGGTCAAGCCGTTCTGCTTCCCCCATCAGGGAGAACATACGATGCCGTCGAAAGCGCCGCCGAAGTCAGCTGGCAAGACGTCCGCCGTGCGCTCACTCGAACATGAGCAGCATCACGAGGTGACTGCCGAAGAAGAGGAACTCGAGGAAGGCCTCGAGGACACGTTTCCGGCCAGCGATCCGGTGTCGATCACCTCGACCGCCATCCCAGGCGCGCCGGCAAGACCCGGCAAGGCCAAGACGGTGCCGGGTCGCAAACCGCGCAAGAAATAACCCGTTCGGCTACGCCAGGTTTGAACTCAGGAAAAGCCGGCTTGCGCTGAGGAAATGGGGGCGCTGAGGAAAAAACGGGCGGCCGGGATTATCCTGCCGCCCTTAAATTAATCGTTGTGCTGTGGTCGAGCCCGATCAACTTAGAACGTGCTCGGCACGATCCATGGGTTGATCTCGATGCCGAGACGCGGGCTCTTGGCCTTGACGTCGGACTTTTCGACCGAGCCGGTCACGGCGCAATCGAGCTTGGCATTGGTCGTGGTGTCGACGCAGGTGGCGGCGGGGGCCTGCTTGGTCGAGTGTGTGTTGTTGGCGGCGAAAGCCGAGCCGGAGAGAGCCAGCACGGTGGCGAGAGCGAGAAGGGTCTTGTTCATGTCTGTCTCCATCGGTTAAATTCTTTTCGTACATGTACGATACAACGTACACATACGCCCACCGAGATGGGTTTTCAAGTCGAAAAGCGTACGCGTACGACAAATTTTTTTGAATGCCGAAAATTGCGGCGCACTGACACAGCCGAAGCTGTCAGGCCGGACGTTGAATTGGAGGGGCGGGGATGCTCAGCAGTCGACCGGGGTCTCGGTCAGCGGCGGCACATTCTGAGTGCTGAGCGTGGCGAGTGTGAAATCGCACATCCGCGTCACGAAAGCCTGCGGATCCCCGAAGGGGTAGAACGGGAACGTGATCAAAAGCGAGATGGTGCCGTGGCCGACTGCCCAAAGCATGGTGGCGATGGCGCGCGGATCGCCCTGCAGCTTGCCTGCAGCAACGCAGGCCTCGACCCTGGATATCAGCGCTTTCATCGCCGGGTTGGCCTCTTCCATGTCCTCATAGCTTCTGCCTTCCGGCAGCTTGGTCTTTTCGGTCATGAACACGGTGCGGTATTCGTTGGGATTGCCGAGCCCGAAGGCAGCATATTCGGTCATCACCGCACGCAAGGCCTCGATCGGATCGTCGGAAGGATGCTCCTCGATGCGGCGGGCAAGTGTTTCGAAGGCATCCTCGGCCAGCGCAAACAGGATGTCTTGCTTGTCGGCGAAGTAGGAATAGACCGACATCGGAGCATAGCCGACCCGCTTGGCCAACTTGCGGATGGTCAGGCCTTCATAGCCCTCTTCCTTGACGAGCTTGTGGGCTGCGTCGAGCAGTTCGGAACGCAGTTCGGCCTTTTGTTTCTCGCGGCGTTTCTGGACGCTCAGTGGCAAGATCCGGTGCCTTTGGGTTGGTTGTGCATGACTAAATATATACGCTGTACGGAAACGGGCAAGGGCGCTGTCAGGGACATCAAAAAGCGACCTCAAGCTTTCTCTCGAATAGTCGTGCCCGTTCTGGTCCATTTCGCCAGCATCTATGTCACAGCATATGTAACCAGGGCGCACGCAGGCAACATCGGACCGTTACAAACAAAGCCTATCTGGCGGCACTGCAAGAAATTTCGGTTTTGGGGGGCCTCTATGGCTGCGATAGAGCTTTCGTCCGGGCTGCCGGGCGCACATCCACTTTCTCATGGCGCCAGGCTGGCGCTCAGGCGAGTCGTGATAGTCGCATGGCTGGCGATCGCAATCGGCTTCGCCATGGAAGCGCTTATTCTGACTGCCGGATTTGCGGCAGGTTCGCACCCGGCCCCGACCCAGGTTCTGATCGACTTGGCGCAAGGCGTGACCTGGTCATTCTTCGTCTGCGCCGGCGTCAGCCTCGGCACGGCGATCACCAAGGTGCGAGCCTCGCTTGGCGGCCTGATCGCCATGATCTCGGGGCCGCTGGCCATGGGCATCGCCAAAGGTACGCAAAAGGTGATGGTGAGCGCGCTTGATGTATCGGCAAAGCCCGTGATCCTGTCGCTCACCACGCTCGGTATGTTGCGGGCGATCGAGTATGGCTTGCTGGGCTGGATGCTGGCTTCGCTCGCATCCAAGGAAGAACCTCGCTCGCTGCATTTCATGCTGGCGGGTGCCTTGGCCGGCGCGGTGTTCGGCGGCGGGATCACGGCGCTGACGATCGAGACTGCCGCAGCCAAGGACATTGCGCTGGCATTGCCGCAGGCTGTCGCCACCGGCCTCATTGAGATCGTGTTTCCGATCGGATGCTCGCTGGTCGTCTACATCGCCCTGCAAGTCAGCCGGCACATGAAGTTCATTTCCAGCGATGCGCGCTAGAGCCGGATGATTTCAGGTCGAATTGACCTCAAATCTGAAACCGGCTCTAATCAAATAGATAGAGCATGATGTCGTCCGAAAACCGCTTCACACTTTTCGGCATCATGCTCTGTCTACAGACGGTGATCGGTTTGCGTCCTGTTTCCAGGCCGGTTGCCACCACCTCCGTATGGGCTTGCTCCCCGGTCGGGGAACGGAACTGATCCGATCTGTCATCAAATCGCGCCGACCACAATATCTCATTGTCGAGTCAGGTTCGGTCGATCAGGTTGGCGGAAAGGTGCGACAGCAGCTTCACCGCTTCGCCATAGGTTTTTGCCTTTTCGGGATTTGAGGCGTTGCCGTCGAGCGCCCGCTTGTAGACACCCTGGCAGATGGCCGCCAAACGGAAGAAGGAGAAGGCGAGGAAGAAGCTCCAATTGTCGATGCCGCCCAGCCGGCGCCGCCTGCAATAGGCCGCGACATAGGCTTCCTCCGAGGGCAGGCCGAGGGCGGCGCGGTCGACGCCGCCAAGGCCGCGAAAGCCTGAGGCGTGCGGCAGCCGCCATTGCATGCATTGATAGGCGATGTCGGCGAAGGGATGGCCGAGTGTCGACAGTTCCCAGTCGAGAACCGCCAGCACTTTCGGCTCGCTGGGCGCGAAGATCATGTTGTCCAGCCGGTAGTCGCCATGCACGAGGGATATCCGGCCGTCATCGGTCGGCATATGCGTCTCCAGCCAGGCGATCAGCCGGTCCATGTCGGCAACCGTGCCGGTCTCCGAGGCGCGGTACTGGCTGGTCCAGCGTGCCAGCTGGCGTTCGAAGTAATTGCCGGGTTTGCCGAAATCGCCGAGCCCGACCGCCTCGACATCGACATCGTGCAGGGCCGCAAGCGTGGCGTTCATAGCATCGTAGAGGGCGGCGCGCTCATCGTTGCCAGCGGCCTCCGGCACTGCCGGATCCCAGAAGATGCGGCCGTCGAGACAGTCCATGACGTAGAACATGCGGCCGATCGGCGTCGCCTCCGCCGACAGATGCAGCATCGCCGGCACCGGCACGGCCGTGCCGGCCAGCGCCTTCATGACCGTGAATTCGCGGTCGACCTGATGCGCCGATTTCAGCAACTGGCCCGGCGGCTTGGCGCGCAGGACATAGCGGCCGCTGGCCGCGGTCAGCAGATAGGTCGGGTTCGACTGGCCGGATTTGAATTTTTCGATGGAATGAAGCCCGGCAAAACCCGGGATGTGCGCCTCGAGATAGGGCGCTAGTGCCGTCTGGTCCAGCGCGTTGGCGTCGCCGCTCATGCGGTCTCCGGCTCACGCTCGATCAGCGTCAGCGTCAGCCAGCGCGCCGTCAGCGCCGGCTTCTTCGAGCCTTCGATCTCGATGGTCACGTCATGCGCCGTCTGCACCCAGCCCGACGGCCTGACCTTGACGTCGGCCAGCACGAAGCGGGTGCGGATGCGCGCGCCGGTCTTCACCGGCGCCAGGAAGCGCAGCGAATCGAAACCGTGGTTGACGCCCATCTTGCCCTTTTCCAGCGGCGGCATGGTCTCGAAGGTCATCGCCGAGAGCAGCGACAACGACAGGAAGCCATGCGCGATGGTGCCGCCGAACGGCGTCTCGTTTTTGGCCCGCTCGGGGTCGCAATGGATGAACTGGTGGTCGTCGGTGGCGTCGGCGAACTGGTCGATCATGGTCTGTGTGACCTCGCGCCATGGCGAGACGCCGACTTCCTTGCCGACGCTGGCCAGAAGCACATCGAGACTGATCGGTTCCACTGCGGTGTCCTCCCCTTGCCGCCGACCGCGGCTCATTCCTTGAACAATGTCAGCCCATGCTGCACCGACTGCCCGCCGTCGATCGGCAGGATGGCGCCGGTGACATAGGAACCGGCACGGCTGCACAAATAGAGCGTTGCGCCGCCGATGTCATCCGCCACGCCGATACGGCCGATGGGGACATGGCTGCCGACATGTCTGGCCTTTTCTTCGGTGCCGGTGGCAAAGGCGGTCATCCGGCTCTGGAAGGGGCCGGGGGCGAAGGCGTTGACGGTGATGCGCCGCGCCGCGAGTTCGATCGCCAGCGTGCGCGTCAGGTGGTGAACGGCGCCCTTGGACGCGGTGTAGGAATAGGCGTCGTCGGCCAGCGGCTGCGTGCCCATCACCGAGCCCAGGTTGATGACGCGGGCCGGATCGGCATCGCTCGCGGCGGCTTCCAGCAGCGGCAGCAATTCGCGCGTCAGATGGAAGACGGCGGTGACGTTGACGGCGAACACCTTGGCCCAGCCGCTATAGGGAAAATCCTCCAGGGAGGCACCCCAGGATATGCCGGCATTGTTGACCAGAATATGCAGCTTCTCGGTGCGCGCCTTGACCTCGCCGACCAGCGCGGCAATGCCTGCTTCGCTCGAGACGTCACCGGCAAAGCCTTCGGCACTGCCGGAGCCGCCGAGCCCGTTCAACTCAGCGGCGACCTTGATGCAATCCTCGCCCTTGCGTGAAGCGATCATCACGGTGGCGCCGGCTTGGACCAAAGCGGTCGCCACCATGCGGCCGATGCCGGTCGCGGCTCCCGTCACCAGCGCTGTCTTGCCGGCGACTGAGAACAGTTCTTCCAGATAGCTCATCGGAATTCCTCCGCGCTTTTCTGCTCACGGTCCGGGGCGAAAGGGGCTCGCGTTGACAAGGCTACCCGAAGTACGGTCATCCTTGCCACGGGTAAAGTGCCCAGATGCGTGAAAGGGTTGGAGACCGATGGCGGACATGAATCTCGGCATGACCGAGCGGCTGAAGCCGATCCACGCCCGCGTCGCCGCTATGGTGCGCGACGAGATCATGCCGCTCGATCATGAGTTTTTGAGCGAGGTCGGCAAGGGCGGCGACCGCTGGGTCTATACCGCGCGGCAGACCGAAATCCTCGAAGGGTTGAAGAAGACGGCCAAGGAGCGCGGCCTGTGGAATTTCTGGCTGACCGGCTCCGAGCGCGGCTATGGGCTGTCAACCGTCGAATATGCCTATCTGGCCGAGGAGATGGGCAAGGCGCATCTCGGCGCGGAGACCTTCAATTGCTCGGCGCCCGACACCGGCAATATGGAGGTGCTGGAGCGCTATGGCTCGGAGGACCACAAGCAGGCATGGCTGGCGCCGCTGCTCGAGGGGAAAATCCGCTCGGCCTATCTGATGACGGAGCCGGATGTCGCCTCCTCCGACGCCACCAACATCGCCATGCGCTGCGAAAAGCAAGGCGGCGACTATGTACTCAACGGCGAGAAATGGTGGGCGTCGGGGGCCGGGGACCCGCGCTGCGCCATCTACATTGTCATGGTCCGCACCAGCGGCGAAGCCGAGCCGCAGCACCGCCGCCATTCGATCATCCTGGTGCCGTCCGACACCAAAGGCGTGATCAAGCTTCGACCGATGCAGGTCTATGGCGATGACGACGCGCCGCACGGCCACATGCATCTTCGCTTCGACAATGTCAGGGTGCCGGCGGGAAACCTGATCCTCGGCGAGGGCAGGGGGTTCGAGATCGCGCAGGGGCGGCTCGGCCCCGGCCGCATCCACCATTGCATGCGCGCCATCGGCCAAGCCGAAATGGCGCTGGAGCTGCTGTGCCAGCGCTCGGTGCGCCGCGAGGCCTTCGGCCAGCCATTGGCCAAGCTCGGCGCCAATTTCGACATCATCGCCGAGTGCCGCATGGAGATCGAGATGGCGCGGCTGCTCTGCCTCAAGGCGGCGTGGATGATCGACCAAGGCGATGCGCGCGCAGCCGCGCCCTGGATCAGCCAGATCAAGGTCATCGCACCGCGCGTCGCGCTCAAGGTCACCGACGAGGCCGTGCAGATGTTCGGGGCGCAAGGCATCAGCCAGGACACGCCGCTGGCACGCTCATGGACGCATCTGCGAACCCTGCGCCTTGCCGACGGGCCGGACGCGGTGCACCGCCGGCAGGTGGCGCGTACGGAACTCAGGAAATACACGCAGGAAAAGGTCTGAGCGGATGAAGGCCATTATCGCCCGCGATTTCGCGCCGCTCGACCAGCTCGTCCATGCCGACAATCTGAAGGCGCTGGTCGGCTGGCATCTCGCCGGCAAGGTTCGGCCGGCCATCGAAGGCACTTATCCGCTGGCCGATGCCGCCGCCGTGGTGACGCGCGTGCTTGGCCGTGGCGCATCCGGCAAGCTCATCCTCAAACTGTAAGGAGCCCCGCCATGGCGATCCCCTCAGACATGAAAGCACTGCTGCTGACCGGCGACGGCTACACCAGGACGCCCTCCGGCAGTGCGCTGGAGGCGATGGAGCCGTACCTCAAGCTTGGCAGCATCGGCGTGCCGACGCCCGGACCGAGCCAGGTTCTAATCAAGGTCAGCCTCGCCTCGATCAACCCGTCCGACGTCATGTTCATCAAGGGCCAGTACGGTCAGCCGCGCGCCAAGGGCCAGCCGGCCGGCTTCGAGGGTGTCGGCACGGTCGTTGCCAGCGGCGACGAGCCCTATGCGAAAAGCCTGATCGGCAAGCGCATCGCCTTCACCACCGGCGTCACCAATTGGGGCGCGTGGGCGGACTATGCAGTTGCCGAAGCTGCCGGCTGCATTCCGCTGCTCGACACGGTCCGCGACGAGGATGGCGCGGCGATGATCGTCAACCCGCTCACGGCGCTCGCCATGTTCGACATCGTCAAGGAGACGGGCGAAAAAGCCTTCATCATGACCGCCGGCGCCAGCCAGCTTTGCAAGCTGATCGCGGGTCTCGCCAAGGAGGCTGGGTTCCGGCCGATCGTCACCGTGCGCCGCGACGAGCAGATTCCGCTGTTGAAGGAGATCGGGGCTGCCCATGTGCTCAACGAGAAGGCGCCGGATTTCAAGGCAGCACTACGCGATGTGGTCAAGGCCGAGCAGCCGCGCATCTTCCTCGATGCCGTGACCGGGCCGGTGGCCTCGGCGATCTTCGACGCCATGCCGAAGCGCTCGCGCTGGATCATCTATGGACGGCTCGATCCGGACACCACTGTCATCCGTGAGCCCGGCCAGATGATCTTCCAACACAAGCACATTGAAGGCTTCTGGCTGGTCGAATGGATGCGCCAGTTCCGCGACAAGCGCGGCCCGGCGATCATGGAAGCACAGAAGCGCTTTTCGGATGGGCGCTGGTCAACCGACGTGACGGCGGTGCTACCGCTGGATGAGGCGATGGCGAAGGTCCCGGCGGAGCTGGCCAAGCCGAACGGGAAGGTGTTTATCAGGCCGTGACTTTCTACCCTCCCCCTTGTGGGGAGGGTCGACGAAGAGCAATTTTGCTCTTTCGTCGGGGTGGGGGTCTTGGCTCCTACCTCTGTTATTCGCGGGAGCGCTGGACCGACGTTAGTTGGCGCTGCACCCCCACCCCGGACCTGCGGTCCGACCCTCCCCACAAGGGGGAGGGTAAGCGGAGCTACTCCGCCGGCTCGACATTGGCGTACGCCGCTTCCTCAAGCTCCCGCTTCAGCCTCGCTTCCTCATGCGTCTTCGGCGTGACGAAGCGGCCGAGCAGGAGGTAGGCGACCGGGGTCAGGAACAGCGTCGAGACGGTGGCGAGACCCAGCCCGCCGACAATGACCCAGCCGAGCGCGATGCGCGCTTCGGCACCGGCGCCGGCGGCCAGCACCAGCGGGACCCCGCCGAGAATGGTGCAGATCATCGTCATCATCACCGGCCGCAGGCGGATGATCGAGGCCTGCTCGATCGCCTCGCGCACGCCGAGGCCGCGGTCGCGCAGCTGGTTGGCGAATTCGACGATGAGGATGCCGTTCTTGGCCATGACGCCGACCAGAAGCACGAGGCCAATCTGGCTGTAGGCATTGAGGCTGGTGCCTGACAAAAGCAGCGCAAAGATTGCGCAGGCAAGGCCGAGGGGGACCGTCGCCATGATGATGACGGCGCTGACGAAGCTTTCGAACTGGGCGGCGAGCACCAGGAGGATGATGACCAGCGCGAAGCCGAAAATGGTGATCATGGCGCTGTTGGTCTCGCCGAGCGTCGCGGCTTCGGCCAGCGGCAGGACGCGGCTGCCCGGCGGCAGCAGCGGGGCGGCGATCTGCTCGGCAACGCCGAGCGCGTCACCCAGTGCGAAATTGCCGTTCAGGTTCGAGGTGATCGCCACCGAAGGCTGCTGCTGTTCGCGGGTCAGCGACGGCGGCACGGCGCGCTCGGTCAGCGTGGCGATGGTCGACATTGGCACGAAGCGGCCGTCGGCGGTCTTCAGGAAGATGTTTTCCAGATCGGTCGGATCATTGATCGGGTTGGTGGTCGAGACCAGCTTCACGCCATAGCTGCGGTCGGCGATGTAGACATCGACGACATCGTTGCCGTCGAGCATCGCCTGCAAGGTGTTGGCGAGACCCGATATGTCGATGCCGAGATCGGAGGCGCGCTCGCGGTCGATCGCCACCGCCAGCTGCGGCTGCGTCGGGTCGATGGAAAGCCGCGGCGTCTGGAAGCGCGGATCGGCCTGCATCCGGGCGATGATCTTCACCGCCGCGTCGCCGAGCGCCTTGCGGTCGTTGCCGACCAGCGCGAATTGCAGGCCGTTGCCGGCGCCGCGAATGCCGAGGCTATTGGCCTGCACCGGGAAGATGCGCACGGATGGCACCTGCCGGGTCAGCTGGCTTATCTGCGCCATGATCTCCTGCTGGCTGCGCGTGCGCTCGTCCCACGGCGCCAGCGTCATCACCATGAAGCCGGAATTGTAGGCGCCGTTCTGGCCGGCGTTTTCGAAGGTCGAGACGATCTCGCCGGAATCGCGCAGCGGCTGGATCAGCCGCTCGATCTTCTGCATCTGCTGCGTGGTGTAATCGAGGCTGACGCCTTGCGGCGCGTTGATGCGCAACAGCACGACGGCGCGGTCCTCGCTCGGCGTCAGTTCCTGGCGGATGGTGCCGAACAGGCTGAAGGCGACGCCCGCAAACAGCACCGCAACCAGCAGCACGATCCACGGCGCGCCGAGGCAGGCATGCAGGGCGCGCTTGTAGGCCGCGTTCAGCGCGCCACCGACGCGCGCGCCAATGCCGTGACCGCCTTCATGGTGGAGCGATGCGCCGGTCAACATGCGCGAGGCCAGCATCGGGCACAGCGTCAGCGCCACCACGCAGGAGAGCAGCACCGACATGGCGAGGACGAAGCCGAATTCGCGAAACAGGCCGCCGGTCTGTCCCGGCAGGAAGGAGATCGGCACGAAAACGGCAACGAGCGTCAGCGTCGTGGCGATGACTGCGAAGAACACTTCTTGGGCGCCGAGCACGGCGGCGGCACGAGGCCCCATGCCTTCGTTGCGCCGTCGCACGATGTTTTCCAGAACGACGATGGCGTCGTCGACGACAAGGCCGGTTGCCAGCACCAGCGCCAGAAGCGTCAGGATGTTGATGGAGAAGCCGGCGAGATAGATGGCGGCGATGGTGCCAATCATGGCGACCGGCATTGACAGACCAGGGATCAGCGTCGCGCGCCAGTCGAGCAGGAAGATGTAGATGACGATCAGCACCATGGAGATCGACAGGCCGAGCGCGATCTCGACCTCGTGCACGGCGCCGTTGACGAAGACTGCGTCGTCGCTGGTGATCTTGATCGACATGCCCTTGGGCAGGTTTTCCTGCAGCTTGGCGACGGCTGCCTTCACTCCGGTGGAAATATCCAGCGTGTTCGATTCCGCCTGGCGGATGATGCCAAGGCCAATGCCGGTCTTGCCGTCGGAGCGCAACGAGGTCTGGCCGATGTCGGGACCGAGCGTGACGGTGGCGACGTCGCGGATGCGCGTCGTGCCGCCGATGATGATGTTTTCGAATTCTTCCGGCGTCGTCACATCGGCCGTGGTGCGGACGATGAGATCCTGGTTGGTGGTGGTGATCGAACCGGCTGGTGAATCGAAAGCGACCGAGGCAAGCGCTGCCCTCAGATCGGCCACAGTGAAGCCGAGGCTGGCGAGCTTGTTCTGGTCGACATCGATGCGGAAGATCTTGTCGCGGTCGCCATAGACCTGAACGTCGGCGACGCCAGGCACGGCAGCCAGTTCGTCCTCGATCTGGTCCTGGACGATCACCGTCATGTCCTGCACCGACATGGTGTCGGAGGTGACGGCCAGTCGCATCACGGCATCGGAATTGGCATCGGCCTTGACGATGCGCGGCGGGTCGGCGGTCTCCGGTATCATGTTGGCGACACGGCCGACCGCGTCGCGCACGTCGGAGGCGGCGACGTTCAAATCGACGCCGTCGTTGAACTCGATGGTGACGCGGCTCTGGCCGAAGGAAGAGGTCGACGAGATCGACTTGACGCCGGAGACGCGGGCGACCGCGCCCTCGATGGTGTCGGTCAGTTCACGGTCGACGGTTTCGGCGGCGGCACCCTCGAAGGCCGTCGACACGGTGACCACGGCGCGGTCGACATCGGGCAGTTCGCGGATTTCGACGCCATAGAAAGCGGCAAGGCCGGCCACTGCGATCAGCGTGTTCAGCACGAAGGCCATAACCGGCCTGCGGATGAAGAGTGCGGTGAAGCCGGTTTCGCTGGCGGTGCTGACGGGTGCAGTCATGAGCCTTCGGCAGCTTCCGCGGCGCGCTGATCCTGGCCGGCGATGCGGACCGCGCCGCCTTCGCTGACGCTCTGGGTGCCTTCGGTGACGACCATGTCGCCATCCTCGATCTCAGCGTCGATCAGCACCGTCTCAGTGTTGCGCTGGATGATGCGCACGGGAACGCGCCTGGCCTTGCCGTCCTCGACCTGCCAGACATAGGCGCCGTCGGAACCCCACAGGATTGCCAGCGGGCTGACGGCCGGATAGGTGTCGCCGGGGAAGCGCATGGTGATGCCGAATGACATGCCGGCGCGCAGCGAATCCGCCGGATTGGCGATTGCAGCCTTGACCAGCAGGGTGCGGCTCTTTTCGTCGATGTGGTTGTCGATGGCCGACACGGTGCCGGTATAGGCCTTGCTCGGATTGGCGATCGGCGTCGCCGACAGTTGCGCGCCGACCTTGACGGCGGCGGCGAAGCGCTCGGGCACCAGGAAATCGACCAGGATGGAGGAGCGGTCGTCAAGCGTGGCGATCGCCGACTGGCTGGTGACGTAATTGCCGGCCGATATCGGCAGGATGCCGACCGTGCCGGCGATAGGGGCGACGATCGAACGACGCTGCAAGGCGAGTTCGGCATCCTGCAGCGCCAGTTTGGCGCCGGCTAGCACCACTTGGGCATCGGCGACGGCGACCGGAGTCGCGGCGTTGGAGGCCCTCAATGATTTCACCCGCTCGAGCTTGTCATGGGCATCCTGCAAGGCGAGCTTGGCACGATCTTGCGAGATCACCTCGGTCTCGGAATCGAGAACAGCGATGATCTGCCCCTTGTCGACGCGGGTGCCGGATTGGACGAGAAATTCAACGAGGCGCCCAGAGCTGTATGGGTTGACCGTCACCGAGGCGTTGGCGCGGCCGGTGCCGATCGCCTGCAGGCGATCGTTGATGGTGGCGGTGGCTGCAGGCAAGGCGACGACATTTGCCGGGCGGCCGGCAGCGTTGCGGCCGCCTGCCTGTTTTGTCGTGTCGACCGCACCGGTTGTGGCGGGCGCCGAAGCATAGGTCCAGTCGATGCCCCAGCGTGCCAGAACCTCCGGCGCGCCCGGGAAGAATCGCGCCCAGGCGAGGACAGCCGCGACCAGGATCACAAGCGCAAAAACGATCTGTTTCCAGGCGACCATCGACACTCCGGTTGGCAAAACGTCTACCGGTTTCACCAAGCAAAAAAACGCGCAGCGACGCACCCGGTATGTGCGAAGCCGCCGCAATATCATGGCTTTATGGCAATTCTGCCGCTTCCATGCACATTAAATCTGCGTAATTTTGCGCACCTGCGGCCGGGATTGAGCGTGTCAGCGCAGGCTTTCCAGGTCGCGGATGCGCCTGGCGCTGTCGGCCTCGAGCTGCCTGGTGACGGCGCCGATCAGCGTCTCGGCGACAACGAACAGAGCGGCGGAAGAGTCCCACGCCGAAGGCACGGCGGTGCGTCCGGCAATGACATGGCGGGCGAAGCGGGCGATCGGCGATAGCCACTGGTCGGTGAACAGCACGATCTGAACGCCGCGCTGATGCGCGGTCTCGGCAAAGCGGACCAGACTGTCCTGGTAGCGCCTGATGTCGAAGATCACCAGCACGTCGCGCTTGCCCATGTCGATCAGCCGGTCGCGCCAGATGCTCTCCTGGCCGGCGATGTGATAAACGTCGGGCTGGATGATGGCGAGGTGGGCGGCCATGTAGCGCGCCAACGGATCGGTGAAGCGGCCGCCGATCAGGAATGTCTTGCCGCGCCGTTCGGCGAGCCTTGCGGCGATGTCGGCAAGCTGTCTGTCGGAGAGATGCCTGAAGGTCTCGCGCATATTGTCCAGCGTCGCCTCCAGCATTGGCGATACTGCACCGCTTGGGGAGGCCGGGTTGAGCGTGCGCGATGCCGGCGACTGCAATTGCGCCGCCAGTTCGTCCTGCAGCGCCGACTGGAATTCGGGATAGTTCTGGAACCCTAGCCTCGAGACAAAGCGCAGGATGGTCGGCGACGATACGCCGGCGGCGGTCGAGAACTCGGCGACCGTCTTCAGCCCGATCAGCGGATAGTTCGCAATCAGTGTCTGCGCGGCGCGGCGCTCGCCGGCCGGCATCGTGCCGATGCGGTCCGAAATCAGTTCGGCAATGCTGGAAATCATCGTTTTCCCCACCCCTGAGCCCGTCCAGACCGCTTCCCCGAAATCGCGTTTGACAAAGCCGGACAAACTGTATGAAATCATCCACAGGGACGCAATGAGGCAAAATACGTAACATAAGATACAGCGCTCCCCAGGGGACGGCAGATTATGGAGAGAGCACGGCCCGCCAGCCTTGCATCGTCTGATACCGTAGGGGTGACGAACCCCGGCGGGTCCAGCCCTTTCGTGCTGACCTGCGACCACGCTTCCAACTTCCTGCCGTCGGCATTCGGCACGCTTGGCCTGCCGGCCGAGGACCTCTCCCGCCACATCGCCTGGGACCCCGGCGCGCTGCCGGTGGCCCGCCGCATGGCGGCAGCGCTCGATGCGACGCTGGTCGAAACCCGCATCTCGCGCCTGATCATCGACTGCAACCGTCCGCTCGACGCACCGGACCTGGTGCCGCCCGTCAGCGAGACGACGGCCATTCCGGGCAATGCCGGCCTGTCGGACAGTGAGCGCGCCGAGCGCATCGCTTTGTCGTGGCGGCCGTTCCACGACACGATCGCATCGATCATCGACGACCGGCAGGCGCGTGGGCAGGAGACCCGTCTGGTGTCGGTGCATTCCTTCACCCCCGTCTACAAGGGCAAGAAGCGGCCCTGGCATATCGGCATCATCCATGATGACGACCGCCGGCTGGCGTCGCCGCTGATAGCGGCGCTGCAGCGGCTCTCCGGCGTCAGTGTCGGCATCAACGAGCCCTATTCGCCGGCCGACCGCGTCTATTTCACTTTGGAGCGCCATGCACGCTCGCGCGGCCTTGCCTGCGCAATGATCGAAATCCGCAACGACGAGATCTCCGGCGAGACCGGGCAGCGGAAATGGGCGGATCTGCTCACAGGCATTTTTTCTGACCTGAAACCCGAGGAGGCCAAGGGTTCCCGGCGACACGCAATGGGAAAGTCAGTTCAATCGGCCAGCTAAGAACGTTAAAAAGGGGACTTCAAATGGCAGCACCGATACACACGGACACATCGGAGGACGTGAAGGTCCTTCACAGCATGGGCTACGCCCAGGAACTATCGCGGCGCATGGGAGCATTCCAAAGCTTTGCGATCTCGTTTTCGATCATCTGCATCCTGTCCGGCGGGTTTGGATCATTCCCGATCGCGCTTTCGACGGGCGGTCCATTCTCACTGACCATCGGCTGGATCATCGGCAGCGCGTATGCGCTTGTCGTTGCGGCCTGTCTTGGCCAGATCGCGTCAGCCTACCCGACGGCAGGCAGCCTGTATCACTGGTCGTCAATCCTGGGCGGCCGGTTCTGGGGTTGGGCAACGGCCTACGTCAATCTGCTGGGACTGCTGTTCGTCATCCCGGCCGTGAATGTGTTTCTCTATCTCATCACGCGTGATCTGTTCTTCGGTTCGGTACTCGGCTGGGACGTCTCCGGCTGGGGGATGGGGACGCAAATTCTATCGGTCGCCGTCATCACCGCGGCGCAAGCCCTGCTGAACCACTTCGGCATCAGGCTGACGACCATACTGACGGATTTCTCCGGCTACCTGATCCTCGGGGTCACCGTCATCCTTATCATCATGTTTCTGATGGCGGCGCCAAGCCTGGACATCGGCAAGGCGTTCACCTTCGTAAACAACACCGGGGCTTCTGGTGGTGGCGTTTCCCCGCAAACCGGTCCATTGATGGCGATCATCATCGGCCTTCTCTATCCGCTGTTCACCATTACCGGCTTTGACGCGTCCGCACACACGGCGGAAGAAACAGTCAATGCGCGCGACACGGTGCACAAGGGCATGCTGCATTCAGTCTTCTGGTCCGGCGTGTTCGGTTTTGTGCTGATCCTTGTCATGATCATGGCCATCCCGGATCTGAATGCCGCCGCCGCCTCCGGCTGGAGTTCCTTCAACAATCTCTTCATCGCAGCCATCATGACGTCGTTTATCGGCAAGTTGATGCTGATCGGTGTGATCATTTCCAACTTCCTCTGCGCATTAGCCGCCGTGACGTCCACATCACGGATGATCTATGCGTTTGCGCGTGATGGTGGCTTGCCATTCTCGGGCCTGCTGAGCTCGGTCAGCCCGACATATCGCACGCCGGTGGCGGCGATCTGGTTCTCCGCCATCATGGCGGTCGTGTTGACCGCCGTGACGACGCCACTCAATGCCTTTGCCGCGCTCTCGACCGGCTGCGCTATGTATCTCTACATTTCATATGCAATGCCGATTGTTGCGGGTTTCTTTGCCGAAGGAAAAACCTGGACCACCTTTGGCAGCTTCCGTCTGGGCGGTTTGTCAAAAGTCTTCGCGGTCATTGTCATGATCGGAACCGTCCTGGTCACGATCGGTGGTCATGCCTTCGTCGTGTCGATCCCCGGCACACCGGGCGACGCTGCCGCCAATCCGCCGGTTGCCGCCACAAGCTTCGTGCCGGGCCTGTGGTACTATTCGGTTGGCTTCGCCATCATCCTGGCAATTCTTTGGTTCGCCATTGAAAACCGGCGTTTCCAGGGTCCGCCAATCGGCGAGGCGGCAATCGCCAAGCGCAAGGCGATCATTGCAGCCGCTGAAAAGGCTGTCGGCGAATCTGCCTGAGCAACAATCAAAGCCGTGGCGAGTTCGATAGCCACGGCTTTTTCCCTTTCAAAGTGACAAGCCCAAGCGGCTAGCTGGAGTGCCAAAGGAATGGCCGGAAATTTCTCGTTCGATCAGTTGAAGAAAGCGGTCTCCAATGGCGAGATCGACACGGTGCTGGCCTGCATCGTCGACATGCAGGGGCGGCTCGCGGGAAAGCGTTTCCTGGCGCAGTACTTTGTGGATTCTGCTCATGACGAGACGCATGGCTGCAACTATCTGCTCGCCGCCGACATCGATATGGAGCCGGTGCCGGGCTACAAGGCGGCAAGCTGGTCGAAGGGCTATGGCGACTTCGTCATGAAGCCGGACCTTGCCACGCTGCGGCGGATTCCGTGGCTGGAAAAGACCGCGCTGGTGATCTGCGACGTGCTCGACCACCACACCCATGACGACCTTCCGCATTCGCCGCGCGCGATGCTGAAAAAGCAGGTCAAGCGGCTCACCGAACGCGGCTATATCGGCTACTTCGCCTCCGAGCTCGAATTCTACCTGTTCAACGAGACCTATGATTCCGCCCGCAAGAAGCACTGGCAGGGGCTCGACACCGCGTCGCCCTATATCGGCGACTACCAGATCGGCATCACCACCAAGGAAGAAGGCGTCATGCGCCGGCTTCGCAACGAGATGGAAGCGGCGGGCATTCCGATCGAAAACTCCAAGGGCGAATGGGGCCCGGGGCAGGAAGAGATCAATGTGCGCTATGCCGAGGCGCTCGACATGGCGGACCGCCACGTCATCCTGAAGAACGGCGCCAAGGAGATTGCCGAGTCCGAAGGCAAGTCGATTTCCTTCATGTCGAAATACAATTACGGGCTCGCCGGTAATTCCAGCCACATCCACAATTCGCTGTGGAGCGCCGATGGCAAGACGCCATTGTTCTTCGACAAGAAGGCGGACTGGACTTTGTCCACGCTTGGCCAGCAATGGGCGGCTGGGCAACTGAAATATGCCAGGGAGTTTACCTGGTTCCTGGCTCCCTACATCAACTCCTACAAGCGCTTCCAGGCCGGCACCTTCGCACCGACCAAGATCATGTGGAGCGAGGACAACCGCACCGCCGGCTTCCGCCTGTGCGGTGAGGGCACCAAGGGCATCCGCATGGAATGCCGCATCGGCGGCGCCGACCTGAACCCCTATCTCGCTTTCGCGGCGCTGATCGCCGCCGGCCTTGCCGGCATCGACGAGAAGCTCGAACTGCAGAAGCCGTTCGTCGGCGATGCCTACCAGGCCTCGCGCCTGCCGGAGATCCCGAAGACGCTGCGCGACGCCACCGAGACGCTGGCCAAGTCGAAGATGCTGAAGCAGGCGCTCGGCGACGATGTGCTCGAACATTATGTCCACACCGCAAAGTGGGAGCAGTTCGAATACGACCGCCGCATTACGGATTGGGAACTGCACAGGGGGTTCGAGCGGTATTAAAACTTTATACAGCTTTAATGTTGACAATGTAGTGAAGTTAGTACCATATGGTACCTGTAAACTGCAGTGCGCTACATTGAGGAGTTTGCAATGTCCAAATATGCGCCGCTCAAGGACTTTCTCATTGCCCAAAATGTCGATCGCGTTCCGATGTCATTCGCCGAAATCGAGAGAGTGCTCAATCTGCCGCTGCCCGCATCGAAGCAATACCCTGCATGGTGGAGCAACAATCCGAGCAACAATCCCATGACAAGGGAGTGGCTTGAGGCTGGGTTCGAGACCGAATCCGTCAATATAGGGAGTGGGAAACTGGTATTTCGCCGCGTTCGCAAAGTACCCATTTCGGCGCCGCCCAGTGGTAGCGTGCCTGCCGCGCCAAAGGAGGCGCGCGCGGATCGCCACCCCGGTTTTGGTTTCATGAAGGGCCTGATAACAATCGAAGCCGGATTTGATATCACCAAACCTTTCGATGACGAGCCATGGGACCGGGGCTATCTGGGCGGTGAGGCTGACGCGCGTGACGGCAAACTTGCGGTGCGTAAATGAGCGAAGAGCCAAACCTGCTTCTGGATACATGTGCGATGATCTTTGTCGCCAACGATAGTCTGATCGATCCGCACGCAAGCCGGGAGATTTCGGAAGCGGCCTATGACGGCCGTCTGTATCTTTCGCCGATGTCGGCATGGGAGATCGGAATTGGCGTAGCCAAGGGCCGGCTCAATCTGCCATTGGCGCCACTCGACTTCGTGGAGCGATTCATCGAGCGAATGTCGGCAAAGCTCAGCGCTATCTCACCAGCCATTCTGATTGCGTCATCCAACCTGCCCGGTCCGCCTCATGGTGATCCCATGGATCGGATACTGATGGCAAGTGCGCGAGCGTTGGACATGGTTCTGGTGACGCGTGACGAGCCCATCCTTCGCTATGGCCGCAATGGCCATCTGCGCACCCTAGCCTGCTAACTTGGAGTATCCTTTGGAAACCGTAAAACTCAAATCGCCCATCGATGGTTCGATTTACGCCGAGCGGCCGATCGCGACCGACCAGGCGATCAATGCCGCGGTCGAGCGCGCCAAGGCGGCGCAGGAGAAGTGGGCGCTGACGCCGATCGTCGAGCGCGGCAAATTTATGCTGGCGATGCTCGAAGCGCTGGTCGCGATGACCGACGAGATCGTGCCGGAGATCGCCTGGCAGATGGGGCGACCGGTGCGCTATGGCGGCGAGTTCGGCGGCGTCAGGGAGCGCACCGATTACATGGTCGAGATCGCTGAAGCCGCGCTGAAATCCGTGCCGGCATCCAACCCGAAGGACGGCTTCCGACGCTATGTGAAGAAGGATCCGCTCGGCGTCGTCATGGTGATCGCGCCGTGGAACTATCCCTATCTGACCGCCGTCAACACCATCGTGCCGGCACTGATGGCCGGCAATACCGTTATCCTCAAACATGCGGCGCAGACGCTGCTGGTTGGCGAACGGTTCCAGCAGGCGTTCGACAAGGTTGGGCTGCCCAAGGGCGTGTTCCAGAATGTCGTGCTGAACCATGCCCAGACCGAGAAGCTGCTCGGCTCGGGCAAGATCGACCATGTCAATTTCACCGGTTCGGTCGGCGGTGGCCGCGCCATCGAGAAGGCGGCGGCCGGCACCTTCATGACGCTCGGACTCGAACTCGGCGGCAAGGACCCGGCCTATGTGCTGCCCGACGCCAAGCTCGACCATGCGGTGGCCAATCTGGTCGACGGCGCCTTCTACAATTCCGGCCAGTGCTGCTGCGGCATCGAGCGCGTCTATGTGCATGAGAAGGTCTACGACCAGTTCGTCGAAGGTTTCATCGCCGAGACGAAGAATTATGCCGTCGGCAATCCGCTGGAACAGGCGACGACAATGGGGCCGATGGCGCAGGCGCGCTTTGCCGACCTGATCCGCGAGCAGAAGGCCGAGGCGCTGCGCAAGGGTGCAATCGCACACATCAATATGAAGGTGGCTAACGACAAGGCCGGCTCGCCCTATCTGGCGCCGGAAGTGCTGACCGGCGTCGACCACCAGATGAGCGTCATGCGCGAGGAAAGTTTTGGCCCGATCGTCGGCATCATGAAGGTGCGTAACGACGAGGAGGCGATCGCGCTGATGAACGACAGCCCCTACGGGCTGACCGCTTCGATCTGGACCGGCGATATCGAGCATGCGGTGGCGATCGGCGACCGCGTCGAGACCGGCACCGTGTTCATGAACCGCTGCGACTACCTCGATCCGGCGCTGGTCTGGACCGGCGTCAAGGACACCGGCAAAGGCGTCGCCCTTTCGGCGCTCGGCTACGACAATCTGACCCGGCCGAAATCCTTCCATCTGCGCGAAGCCATCTGATTTTTTGAAAGACAAGACATGTCCAAGCTGATCTCCAAATGGAACTACCCGACCACCGTCCGCTTCGGCGCCGGGCGCATCAAGGAACTGCCTGAGGTGCTCGCTGCCACCGGCATTAAGCGGCCGCTATTCGTCACCGATCCGGGGTTGGCGAAACTGCCGGTCGTCGCTTCGACGCTGAAAATCCTCGACGACGCCAAGGTATCTTATGGCGTGTTCTCCGAGGTGAAGCCGAACCCGGTCGATTCTAACCTCACCGCCGGGATCGCCGTGTTCAAGAAGGGCAAGCATGACGGCGTCATCGCCTTCGGCGGCGGTTCAGCGCTCGATCTCGGCAAGCTGATCGCGTTCCAGGCTGGCCAGACGCGGCCGATCTGGGACTTTGAGGATGTCGGCGACTGGTGGACGCGCGCCAATTCGGATGCCATCGCGCCGATCATAGCCGTGCCGACCACTGCCGGCACAGGCTCGGAAGTCGGGCGTGCCGGCGTCATCACCAATGAGGCGACGCACACTAAGAAGGTGATCTTCCATCCGAAGCTTTTGCCGGCAATCGTCATTGCCGATCCGGAACTGTCGGTCGGCATGCCCGGCTTCATCACCGCCGGCACCGGCATGGATGCGCTGGCGCACTGCCTCGAAGCCTATTGCGCGCCGGGCTATCACCCGATGGCCGACGGCATTGCGGTGGAAGGTGTGCGCCTGGTGTTCGAGAACCTGCCCAAGGCCTACGCCAACGGCAAGGACCTTGTCGCGCGCGCGCACATGATGAGTGCGGCCGCCATGGGTGCTGCCGCCTTCCAGAAGGGTCTTGGCGCCATCCACTCGCTGTCGCATCCGATCGGCGCGCTCTACGACACCCATCACGGCATGACGAATGCGGTGTTCATGCCCTATGTCTTGGCCTTCAATCGCGACTCCATCGAGGAGCGGATTGCCCGGCTCGCTGCCTATTGCGGCATCAAGGGTGGCTTCGACGGCTTTGCCAAAGCGATCATCAAGCTGCGCAAGGAATTGAAGGTGCCGCATGCGCTGCCCGATCTGATCAAGGGGCTCGACATGGACAAGAAGCGCAAAGGGCTGATCGCCGACATGGCGGTGGTCGATCCGACGGCCGGCGGCAACCCGGTCAGGCTGACCAAAAAGGCGGCGCTGACGCTGCTCGAGAACACTATCGCCGGCACTGTCTGAGGCGGTTTCTGCGCCGGACGTGATCCAAAAAACGAAGGGAAAGGAAGGGCAAGGGGGCAAAAAGCAAGGCAATAAACCATTAGCCGGGAAATTAAGTCGAGGCTAATTGCTACAGCCGGTTAAAAAGAGTTAACTTTTCGTACCGCCGGGGGCCAGTTTCAAAAAGCTTTCATCTGGCTGTCATATGAAACCGATACCGCATCGCAGGCGTCCAGGACGCCAGTTCAACGGAGAGAACACATGTTCAAGTTCACAGGGAAAGTGCTTTCCCTTTCGGCCGTCGCCCTCATGGCGACCTCTGCTATCTCGTCGGCCCAGTCCATGGATGAACTGGTTGCCGCTGCGAAGAAGGAAGGCCAGCTCACGACCATCGCGCTGCCGCATGACTGGTGCGGCTACGGCGCCGTCATCGACGGCTTCAAGGCAAAGTATCCTGAGATCACCATCAACGAACTCAACCCCGATGCCGGCTCCGGCGACGAGGTCGAGGCGATCAAGGCCAACAAGGACAACAAGGGCCCGCAGGCGCCCGACGTCATCGACGTTGGCCTGTCCTTCGGCCCGACCGCCAAGGCTGACGGCCTGATCCAGCCCTACAAAGTGTCGACCTGGGACTCGATCCCCGACAGCGCCAAGGATGCCGATGGTTACTGGACCGGCGACTACTATGGCGTACTATCCTTCCTGGTGAACAAGGACCTCGTCAAGGAAGCGCCGGCTGACTGGGCTGACCTGCTGAAGCCGGAATTCGCCAACACCGTGGCGCTTGCCGGCGACCCGCGCGCCTCGAACCAGGCCATCCAGGCCGTCTACGCGGCCGGCATTTCCGGTGGTGCGGCTGCCGGCGAAGCTGCTGGCACTGCTGGTCTCGACTTCTTCAAGAAGCTTAACGCCGCCGGCAATTTCGTGCCGGTCATCGGCAAACCGGCGACCCTGGCACAAGGCCAGACGCCGATCCTGGTGACCTGGGATTACAATGCACTTGCCGGTCGCGACACGCTGAAGGGCAATCCGCCCGTCGACGTCGTCGTGCCGAAGACCGGTGTAGTTGCCGGCGTCTATGTGCAGGCGATCAGTGCTTTCGCACCGCATCCGAACGCTGCCAAGCTCTGGCTGGAGTATCTCTACTCCGACGAAGGCCAGATCGGCTGGCTGAAGGGCTATTGCCACCCGATCCGCTTCAACGATCTTGCCAAGAACGGCAAGCTCCCGGCGGACGTGATGGCCAAGCTGCCGCCGGCCGAGGCTTACGCTGCCGCGGTGTTCCCGACGCTGGACGAGCAGGGCAAGGCAAAGGAAGCCGTCACCAAGAACTGGGATGCCGTCGTCGGCGCCAACGTCAAGTAAGGCTTGAAACCAACCGGGCGGCCTCGCGGCCGCCCGGTGTTCCTCGGAGACGGCAGCCGGCGCATGACAGATATCTCGCTTTCCGATCAAGCAGTTGCCGGGAAGACCGCGCCCCCCAGCGAGGCGCGTGCAATGCGACTGCCGACGCAATGGCTCGGCGTTGCGCCATTCTTCATCTTCGCCATCATGTTCCTGATCCTACCCACGCTCTATCTGATGCTGGGTGCATTCCAGAACGATGCCGGCGAATTCACGTTCGAAAACATAGCAGCACTGGCGCAGCCATCGATTGTCGCCGCCTACTGGATCTCGCTCAAGGTCAGCCTTTCCTCGTCGCTGATCGGCGCCTTCGCAGGTCTCGGCATCGCCATCGCCATCGTGCGCGGCGGCCTGCCGGAGTGGATACGTTCGGCGACGCTGACATTCTCCGGCGTGGCTTCCAATTTCGCCGGCGTACCGCTGGCCTTCGCCTTCATCGCCACGCTCGGACGCCTCGGTCTCGCCACGGTGCTGCTCAACACCGTGTTCGGCCTCAACATTTATGCGCACGGCTTCAACATCCTATCGTTCTGGGGCCTGACGCTGACCTATGTCTATTTCCAGATTCCCCTAATGGTGGTCATCATCACGCCGGCGATCGACGGCTTGAAGAAGGAGTGGGGCGAGGCTGCGGCGACGCTTGGCGCCACCCAGACGCAATACTGGCGCATGGTGGTCATCCCGGTGATCTGGCCGAGTTTCCTCGGCACGGTCATCCTGCTCTTCGCCAATGCCTTCGGCGCCATCGCCACCGCCTATGCGCTGACCGGCTCTTCACTCAACATCGTGCCGATCCTGCTCTATGCGCAGATACGCGGTGACGTGCTGCACAATGCCCATCTCGGCTATGCGATCGCCTTCGGCATGATCGTCATCACCGGGCTGGCCAATGTCTTCTACATTTGGTTCCGGACGCGCTCGGAGAGGTGGCTGAAATGAAGTCCGGAAAATTCTGGGCCTGGGTCGTCTTCGGGCTGGGCGCGGCCTATTTCTTCATTCCGCTGATCGCGACGGTGGAATTTTCCTTGCGCATGCGGCGCGGCGCTTATTCCTTCGACGCCTATCAGATCGTGCTTGGCGACCCTCGTTTTCAGGCGACCTTTGGCTACTCAGTGCTTGCCGCCATCTTCACCATCATTCTGGGCGTGTTGATCGTGGTGCCCGCCGCCTACTGGATTCGACTGCGCCTGCCGCAACTGCGGCCGATCGTAGAGTTCATCACGCTGCTGCCGCTGGTCATTCCCGCCATCGTCATCGTCTTCGGCTATATCAGGATGTACGGTTCGAATTCGCCGCTGCCGTTCCTGGCGACCGACATGGGCACAAATGCCTTGCTGGTCATCGGCTATGCAATGCTGGCGCTGCCCTACATGTATCGCGCGGTCGATACCGGACTGCGTACCATCGACGTCAGGACGCTGACCGAAGCGGCGCAGATCCTTGGCGCCGGTTGGGGCACGATCATTGGTCGTGTGATCCTGCCCAATGTGCTGATCGCCGTGCTGTCGGGCGCCTTCCTTACCTTCGCCATCGTCATTGGCGAATTCACCATGGCCAGCTTGCTCAACCGGCCCGCCTTCGGCCCCTATCTGCAAAACGTTGGCGCCAACCGCGCCTATGAGCCGGCGGCGCTTGCCATCATCGCCTTCGCCATCACCTGGGGCTGTATGTCGCTGATCCAGATTCTGTCCCGTTTCGCGCCGAGATCGGCGAACCGCCCGAACTGATCGACAAAGTACTGATCGAAAGAAAAAGCCATGGCCGAACCATTCCTCTCCATCCAGCATGTGCGAAAATCCTTCGGCGCCACCACCGTGGTCGAAGATTTCAATCTTGATGTCGAGCCGGGCGAGTTCGTTTCCTTCCTTGGGCCATCGGGTTGCGGCAAGACCACCGTGCTGCGCATGGTCGCCGGTTTCGAAGAGCCGTCGGCGGGCAAGATCGTCGTCGCAGGCAAGGACATCACGAGGCTAAAGCCCAACCAGCGCAATGTCGGCATGGTGTTCCAAGCCTATGCGCTGTTCCCCAACCTGACGGTGGCGCAAAACATCGGCTTTGGCCTGAAGGTCGCCGGCATGCCCAAGGCGGACATCGACAGACGCGTGGCCGAGATGCTCGACATCATCAAGCTGCCGCAGATGGCCGACCGCTATCCCTACCAGCTCTCCGGCGGCCAGCAGCAGCGCATCGCGCTGGCGCGTGCCATCGCGCCGAAGCCGAAGCTGCTTTTGCTCGACGAGCCGCTGTCGGCGCTCGACGCCAAGGTACGTGTGTCGTTGCGCGAGGAAATCCGCTCGATCCAGAAGAAGCTCGGCATCACCACCATCTTCGTCACACATGACCAGGAAGAGGCGCTGTCGATCTCCGACCGCATCGCGGTGATGTATGGCGGCAAGGCCGAGCAGGTCGGCACGCCGTTCGAGATCTACAACCGGCCGGCGACCAAGTTCGTCGCCAATTTCGTCGGCACGCTGAACGTGCTCGAAGGCAAGGTCACTGACGCTGCGGCCGGCACGGTGCAAGTCAACACGCAGGAAGTCTCGCTCAAGGGCAAGCTCAACGGCTCGAAGTCCGGTGACACCCTGTCGCTGGCGCTGCGTCCCGAGGCGATTTCGCTAGGGCGCCAGCCCGGTCGCGATTCAAGCCTGTCGGGCGAAATCTCCGAAGTGCACTTCCTCGGCTCGGTGATCCGCGTTCGCGTCGGCATCGGCGGCAACACGGTGTCGCTCGACACCTTCAACAGCCCGGCCACACCACCGCCGGCTGTTGGCGAGAAGGCGGAGATATCGTTTTCATCGAGCGACATGCTGGTGCTGCACTAGTAAAAGCAGCATCCCAAGGGAACCGAGACGGTCGAATCAGGCCAGCGCGATGAACGGCCGTATCCTGCCAAGGTCGGGCGTTTGCTGGACAATCAACAGCATCTTGCCATCCAGCCACTGCCCATGATGCCGCTTCGCCGCTACGATGGGCCATGGCGCTATTCGAACTTACCCTCATCCTGCTTCTGGCTGCCGTCGCGCTGACGGCGCTGTCGCGGCGGCTGGAAATTCCCTATCCGTCCCTGCTGGCTCTGGCCGGCGTCGCGATTGCCTTCGTACCCGGTGCGCCGACGATCGAGATCGATCCGGAGCTGGCGCTTGCCCTGTTCATCGCGCCGGTGCTTCTCGACGCCGCCTATGACACGTCGCTGCGCGACCTCAAGCGCTACCGGCTGTCGCTCGCGTTGCTCGCGCTAGGCGCCGTGGTCTTCACCACCGTGGTGGTTGCCTTGGTCGGCTGGAAGATGGCCGGCCTGCCGATCGCGGCGGCAATCGCGCTTGGCGCCATCGTCGCGCCACCGGATGCGGTGGCCGCATCCGCCGTGCTCAGCCAGTTCAAGGTACCGCACCGCATCACCGCCATCCTGCAGGGCGAGAGCCTGCTCAACGATGCCACGGCGCTGCTGATCTACCGGCTGGCGGTTTCGGCGGCGCTTGGCACGATCATGCTCAGCAACGCCGTTCCGGTGATCCTGCTGGCAACGATCGGCAGTGTGATCGCGGGCTATCTGTTTGGCCGCGTCTCGCTGCTGGCGCTCGGCCGCATCGAGGATGCGGCGAGCAGCACGGTGGTGCAGTTTGCCGGAACCTTCGCCGTGTGGATCATCGCCGACAGGCTCGGCCTTTCCGCCATCATCACCATCGTCGTCTATGCCATGACCATTGCGCGCAGGGCGCCGCGCCAGTCGTCGGCGAGACGCCGCGTCAGCACCTATTCGGTCTGGGAGTCGGCGGTGTTCGTGCTCAACGTGCTGGCTTTCGTGCTGATGGGCCTGCAGGCACGCACGATCGTTGGCAGGCTGGCCGGCGACGGGCAAGGCGAAGCATTCCTTTTCGCCGCAACGGTGCTGGTCGTCGTTATCGTCGCGCGCCTTGTCTGGGTGGCGAGTTACGTCGCGATCATCCGGTGGCTTGCCCGCTTCGGCAGCCAAGAGGCAAGGCGGGAATTGCCGACGTTCGGCGGCGCCGTCATTGTCGGCTGGTGCGGCATGCGTGGGTTGGTGACGCTGGTGGTGGCCATTGCGCTGCCGGCCGATTTTCCCGGCCGCGACCCGATCGTGCTTGCCGCCTTCGCGGTGGTGCTGGGCACGCTGGTGCTGCAAGGCATGACGCTGAAGCCGCTGCTGCGCTGGATCAACTTCGACCCCGATAGAACCGTCGACAATGAGGTGGCGCAGGCGCGCGTCGCCATCATGCAGGCAGCACTGGACGTGCTGAGCCGCAAGACATCTGCGGCCGCCGCCGTCGTGCGCGAACAGTATGAAGCGCAGCGCCTGATTGCGGAAAACCCGGAGGACGCTCAGGCCGCGACCGAATACGACCGGCTGCGCCTCTATGCCATCAACCGCCAGCGCGACACGCTCGAGGAGTTGCGCAGCAACGGCACGATCGGCGACGAAGCCTACCACCGGCTGGAGGAAGAGATCGACTGGGCCGAACTGGCGGCATCGCCGGCGGGCCGGTTCCAGCCGCTGACCACATCATAGACGCTGGCCCAGTTCCGCCGTCGTGCCGGTACATTGCAACCCGTCTGCCGAACCGCTACTGCCAAAGCGAAATTGAGCCGGATAAGCAATGAAGCTGGTCAGCTACAACATCCAGTACGGGTTCGGCGGCGATGGCCGTTACGATCTTTCGCGCTGCACCAAGCTGGTCGACGGCGCCGATATCATCGCGCTGCAGGAGGTCGAGCGGCATTGGCAGCGCACCAATGAGGACGACCAGCCGGAGGTCCTGTCCAAGCTGCTGCCTAGCTATTACTGGGTCTATGGCCCGGCCTTCGACATGGACGCCAGTGAGCAGCGCGACGGCCGGGTCGTCAACCGCCGCCGCCAGTTCGGCACCATGCTGCTGTCGAAGCTGCCGATCGCCTGGTCGCGGCTGCACGCGCTGCCCATGCGCCGCACGCTGCGGCCGCTCAACACGCGCAACGCCGCGCTCGAATGCATGATCCGCACGCCGGCCGGACCGGTAAGGGTCCTGTCGCTGCATCTCGCCCATATCGCGGCGGAGGAGCGTCTGGAGCAGATCGACTATCTCTTGGCCGAGCATCGCCGCGCGCCGTCCGAGGGCGGCCCGTGGAGCGGCGCGGACGATGAGCCTTCGCGCAACTGGACCAGCGGCGAGGCCGAGCCGGAGAACCCGACGGCGGCGATCTGGATGGGCGATTTCAACATGGAGCCTGGCAGCGCCGAATACAGCCGCATCGTCGGCAGCACGCCCTATCATCGCGGGGCGGCCTATCTCGACGGCTTTGTTGATGCCGCTGCCGTCGCTAGCGAGCCGGCTGCCGATTACCACACCCATGTGAAAACGATCGACGGGAAAGTGGCAAAACGCCGGCTCGACCATTGCTTCGTCGGCGGTATGTTCGCGGACCGTGTGCGCTCGGTCAGTGCCGATATAGGCGAGATCGCTTCAGACCATTTTCCGGTCCGGATCGATATCGATCTCGAAACGCCTTTGAGCTCAGGAGATCGGTGAGCCCTCGATGACGCTTTTCGTCTTCTTCGCGGTGCTAGCCGCCGCCGCCATGCACGCGATCTGGAACGCGCTGGTCAAGGTCCATCTCGATCGCTTCCTGTCGATCACGCTGATGACGCTGGGCATGGGGTTTGCCGCGCTTTTCGTGCTGCCCTTCGTCGAGTTTCCGAAGGCCGAAGTGTGGCCTTTCATCATCGCCTCGGTGATTTTCCACATGGGCTACCGGACTTTCCTGATCGGCGCCTACAAGGCCGGCGATTTCGCCCAGACCTATCCGCTGGCGCGCGGCACGGCGCCGCTTTTGACCGCCCTCGGCGGCGTTGTCGTGGTGCAGGAGATGCCGGCGCCTTTCGCCATCCTCGGCATCCTGCTGCTGTCGGCCGGCACGTTGGTGATGTCGTTTCGCGGCGGCGCGCATCTGGAGCGGATCAATGTGCGGGCGGTCGGCTTTGCGCTCGGCACTTCGATCTTCATATCCAGCTACACGCTCTCCGACGGCAGCGGCGCGCGGCTGGCCGCAACGGCAACGAGCTATGCCGCATGGCTGTTCATCTGCGATGCCACGTGGGCGCTGGTGCTGTGCCTCATCTTTCGCGGGCCCAAGGCGCTGCCCGTGCTGGCGCGCGACTGGAAGGCAGGCCTGTTCACCGGCGTGCTCAGCGGCGCGGCATACTGGATCGTCATGTGGGCGATGACCAAGGCGCCGATCGCCTCGGTGGCGTCGTTGCGCGAGACGTCGATCCTGTTTGCCATGATGATCTCGGTTTTCGCGCTCGGCGAGAAGATGACAGGCTGGCGCGGCGCCGCCGCGCTCGGCATCGTCGCCGGTGTCGTGGCCCTCAGACTGGGCTGAGAGCCTGATACTTCAGCCGAGCACCGTCATCACCTGTCCGCGCCGTTCCGGACTGAAGCGGATGACGACGATGATGCAGACGGCGACCACGCCGGCAAACAGCGCCAGCGCGTAGCCACGAGATTGGGCGAGAAGGCAGCCAGCGCGCCGACCACCGAATAGCTGACGATGTTGAGCATCAGAATGGGCTTGCGCCCATATTTGTCGGCCAGCCTGCCGAAGAAGAAGGCGCCGATGAAGCGTGTCGCCAGCGTCAGGAACAACGCTTTGGAGACTGCCGGAACGTCAGTGTTGAATCCGGTTGCGATATCAGTGAGCAGGAACGTCAGAAGGAAGAAATCAAAAGCGTCGAGCGTCCAGCCGAGGAAGGAGGCAAGGACGGTTTTCTTCTGTTGCGCGGAAGAGCCACGACGTTCCTCCTAAGCGCCCCGGGGAACGATATGTTCCTTGGGGCGCAAAAGAGAACAGGCGTCAGCCGGCTTTCGAAAGAAGCGCGGTCACTTTTTCGTAATGTCGAGATCGAACACCATCAGCCCGTCGGTGCCGCCTTCGAGCGCTGCGACCAATCGGGCGCCGGCGCGCTGATGCGCTTCATGCACGAGATAGGCGTCGCGGGCGGCGGCATCGCGGAAGTCGATGGTGAAGGCATGGCTGAAGCCGCGCGCGAACGGCTCCGGGCTGACATTGGTGCTGAAATGGACCGTGTCCATGCCGTCGACAACGGAGCGCAGTGCTTCGAGATCGGCGTGGATTGCGGTGCGCTCGGTGGCGGGCACATCGCTGCGGAAGCGTACGAAGACGCAGTGTCTGATCATTGGTTCGTTCTCCCAAGTGGCTATGCGGCCCGATTGCCGGAGAACACCGCCGGCGGCAGCGGCTCGCGGCCGAGGATGATGTCGGCGCCTTTTTCGCCGACCATGATGGTCGGCGCATTGGTGTTGGAGGAAGGCACGCGCGGCATCACCGAGGCATCGCAGACGCGCAGGCCCTCGATGCCGCGCAGGCGCAGGTCCGGTGTGACCACCGCCATATCGTCATGGCCCATGCGGCAGGTACCCACGGGGTGATGGTCGGTCTTGGCGGTGCGGCAGGCATAGTCGATCAGCTCGTCGTCGCTGGCGAGCGATGGTCCGGGCAGCACCTCGCGCAACACGTAAGGTGCAAGCGCCTTCTGCCGCATGATCTCGCGCGCAAGCCTGAGGCCCTTGATCGACATGGCGCGGTCATAAGGGTCCGACCAATAGTTGGGATCGATCAGCGGGTGGTCGGCCGGGTCGGCGCTGCTCAGCCGCACCGTGCCGCGCGAGCGCGGGCGCAGGAAGGCCGAGTTCAAGGTCACGCCGGGGTTCTTCAACCTCTCGACGCCGGCCTCGATGCCGGAGCCGAGTCCCAGATGGAACTGGATGTCGGGCGAGGCGGCGGTCGGATCGGCGTACCAGAAGCCGCCGGTCTCGAACAGGCTGGAGGCGACCGGCCCTTTCTTCAGCAGCAGATACTGCAAGCCGGCCCACGCGGTGCGGTGCAGCTTGGCGTAGTTGTCATAGGTGTGGTCGCCGGTGCATTCGGCGATGACGAACAAATCGAGATGGTCCTGCATGTTGGAGCCGACACCGGGCAGATCATGCACCGGCGTCACGCCGACCGATTTCAGGTGATCAGCCGGGCCGATGCCCGACTGCATCAACAGCTTCGGCGAACCGATGGCGCCGGACGAGACGATCACTTCGCGCTCGGCGCGCATGATGGTCTTCTCGCCGCCGGGTTTGTCGACGATCTCGACGCCGGTGGCGCGGCCTTTCTCGACGACGATGCGGGTGACCAGCACATCGGTTCGGACCGTCAGGTTCTTGCGGGCGCGGATGGGCTTCAAATAGGCGACCGAAGCGGATGAGCGCCGGGCGTCCTTCTGGGTCAGCTGGTAGTAGCCGACGCCCTCCTGGCTAGCGCCGTTGAAATCCGGGTTGAAGGGGATGCCCATCTCTTGGCCGGCGCGGAAATAGGCTTCGCAAATCGGCAGCGGCGAAATAGGGTTAGACACGCCGAGCGGCCCCTGGTCGCCGTGAAAATCGTTGGCGAAGCGCTGGTTGTTCTCGGCGCGCTTGAAATAAGGCAGCACGTCGCGATAGCCCCAGCCCGCGAGGCCCTCTTCCTTCTCCCATGCGTCGTAGTCGCGAGCGTTGCCGCGCGTGTATATCTGGGCATTGATGGACGAGCCGCCGCCGACCACCTTCGCCTGCGTATACCAGAAGACGCGGTCCTGCATGTGCCTCTGCGGCACGGTCGACCAGCCCCAGGAAGCGATGCCCTTGGTCATCTTGGCAAAGCCCGCCGGCATGTGGATGTAGGGGTGCCAGTCCTTGCCGCCGGCCTCGAGCAGCAGCACGGAATTCGCTGGATCCTCGCTCAGCCGGTTGGCCAGAACGCAGCCGGCCGGGCCGGCACCTACGATGATGTAGTCGGTCATAACCCTATCCACCTACAGTCGAGGCACGGAGAGCGCGCCGTCGACATTGATAATCGAGCCTGTGGAAAAGCCGAGCTTGCCGGCGGCAAGCGTCGCCACCACGGCGCCGATGTCCGATGCTTCGCCCCAGCGTTTTGCCGGCACCAGGCCGCTGTCGATAAGCGCGTCGTATTTGGCTGATACGCTCGCGGTCATGTCGGTGCGAATGATGCCGGGCCGCAGTTCGAACACGCCGATGTTTTCCGGCGCAAGCCGTAGCGCCAGGTTCTTCACCCACATCGAAAGGCCGGCTTTCGAGATGCAGTAGTCGGGGCGTTCCGGCGAGGCCATATCGGCGCTGACCGAGGTGATGGTGATGATCGAGCGCGGATGATTGCTGGGAGCCGCCAGCATCGCCTTGGCGACGGCCTGGCTAAGGAATACGGTGCCGCGCAGATTGATGCCGAGCGCACGGTCGAAGTTTTCGGGCGTCAGTTCCAGCAGGTCGCCGCGCACCACGGCGCCGACGCCGGCATTGTTGACGAGGCAGTCGATGCGGCTGAAGGCACGTATGGCGGCGTCGACGAGGGCCGTGTGATCCTCGAGGTTGGCGATATCACAACGGACATAGGCGAACTCCGCACCCCGTGCGGTGATGTTGGCGGCCAGTTCGTCCGGCGCTTGTTCGGCAAGGTCGGCGATCAAAATGTCGAAGCCGTCCCCGGCCAGCGCCTCGGCGCAGGCGAGCCCAATGCCGCGCGCACCGCCGGTGACGATTGCTGCGGGGCGGGTCATGCCGCGAGGTCCGTTCGGCGAATATGCTCGGCCACGCGCAGCGCCTGTGCCGCAATCGACAGCGCCGGATTCACGGCGGCCGAGTTCGGCAAAAAACTGGCGTCGACAACGAACAGGTTCGGGTGGTCGAAGGCGCGGCAGAAAGGGTCGAGCGGCGACGTCGCCGGATGGTCGCCCATTTTCACCGTGCCGCACTGGTGCGAGGGCGTGCGCTTGTCGAAGGGACGCGACAGCACGATGGGATAACCGCAGGCGCGGAAGTTCTCACGCATCACCCTGGTCAGCCCGTCCAGCGACTGCATGTTGGAGCGCCGCCATTGCATGACGATGTCCTTGCCGTCGACCATGATGCGGCTTTCCGGATCGGGTAGATCCTCGCACATCAGATACCAGTCGACAGCGTGACCGGCCATGTAATCGAGCGCGAATTTCGGCACGTGTTTGACGTTGGCCTTCAACATGTTGCCGTCGATCTTGCCGAGCAGCTGGACGTTGCCGAGCGGCTTGCCGCCTTTGCCGTCGGAGAGATAGTAGTCATTCAGCATCAGCGTCTTCTGGTAGACGCTGTCGTTCCTGCGGCGCGGATCGATCGCCAGCATGGCGCTCGAATTATGGTTCATGAAATTGCGGCCGACCTGGTCGGAGCGGTTGGCGAGGCCTTTGCCATCTGGTGAAGGCGAGCGCAGCAGGATGACGGCGGAATTGACCGCGCCGGCGGACAGGATGACCAGCTTCGGCGCGACTTTCTTCAGCTCGCCATTCTGACGGTAGTGAACGGCAGCGATGCTTTTGCCGTCGGACGACGCTTCGAGATATTCGACATGGCAGCCGGTTTCGAGCCGGATATTGCTGTCCTTGAGTGCAGCCGTCAGCGGTCCGGTCTGCGCATCAACCTTGCCCTGGGCGGTGTTGGGGAATGCGTCCCAGCCGGTCTTGCCCTCTTTCAGCCAGGTGTCGATGTCGACGCCGAGCGGCAGCGAGGCGGGGTGCAGGCCCAGTCCCTTCAGCTCGGCGCGGGCGCGCGCAATCGGCGCTTCGTCGGGCACCGGCTTGAAAGCATAGGGGATCGAGTGGAACGGTTCGGTCGGGTCCTCGCCGAGCGAGCCGCGGACGCGAAACAGCTGCTCGGCTTTCGAATACCAAGGCTCGAATTCATCGTAGGAAAACGGCCATGCCGGCGAGACGCCACCGAAGTGCTCCATGGCGGCGAAATCCTCTTTGCGGTAGCGGATCAGCACCGCGCCGTAGAATTTCGAATTGCCGCCGACATAGTAGTAATTGCCGGGGTTGAAGGCGCCGCCGCCGGGCTCGCGCCACATCTCCTTCGGACGGTAGTGGCCATCGACGAAGATCGAGCGCGTGTCGCGGGCATGCGGCGTTGCCGGCAAGGGCTCGCCGCGCTCCAGCATCAGGACCGAGGCGCCGCTGCCGGCCAGGCCGGAAGCGATCGTAGCGCCGCCGATGCCGGAGCCGATGATGACCATATCGGGGCTGACCATCTCGATCAGCGGATGCGGTGTTCGGTCGCCGGATCGAAGAACACGGCCTTGGTCAGGTTGAAGGCGAGCGGCGTGCTGGTGCCCGGCTGGATGTTGGCGTCGGCCCGCAACCGCGCCACCACGCCCTTGCCGCCGAGATTGGTCACCGCGAACGTGTCGGACCCTGCCGGCTCGACCACTTCGATGTGCAGGTCGGCAGTGGCAATGTTGGAGGCGTTGCGTTCCGCACCTTCCGGATCGGTCAGCGCTTCCGGGCGCACGCCGAAGATGATCGGCTTGCCCTGGAATGCCGAAAGACCCGCCGGCGCGTTGGCCATCGGCAGCGTGATCGGCTCGCGCGCCTCGCGCTCCAACACGACGGACAGCGCATTGCCCGACGTGGCAATGGTCGCCGGGATCAGGTTCATCGCCGGCGAACCCATGAAGTCGGCGACGAACAAATTGGTCGGGTTGTTGTAGATCTCGGCCGGGGTGCCGAACTGCTGCACCTCGCCGTCGCGCATGACGGCGATCTTGGTAGCCAGCGTCATCGCCTCGATCTGGTCGTGGGTGACGTAGACGATGGTTGTGCCGGTGGTGGCATGCAGGCGCTTGATCTCGATGCGCATGTCAACGCGCAATTTGGCGTCGAGGTTGGACAAAGGCTCGTCGAACAGGAACAGCTTGGGGTCGCGCACCAGCGCCCGGCCCATGGCGACGCGCTGGCGCTGGCCGCCGGAAAGCTGGCTCGGCTTGCGCTGCAGGAGGTGGCCGATCTGCAGGACCTTGGCCACCTTGTCGATCGCCTTTTGGCGTTCGTCGGCCGGCACGCCGCGCATCTCCATGCCGAAGGAGATGTTTCCGGCCACCGTCATGTTCGGATAGAGCGCATAGCTCTGGAACACCATGGCGATGTCGCGCTTGGATGGGTGCAGATCGTTGATGGCGCGGCCGTCGACGCGGATTTCGCCCTCGGTGATCTGCTCCAGGCCGGCAATCGTGTTGAGCAAGGTGGACTTGCCGCAGCCGGACGGGCCGACCAGCACCAGGAAGCCGCCCTTTTCGAGCTCGACATCGATGCCCTTCAGGATCTCGACATTCCCGAAGCGCTTCTTCAGCCCATCAATTTCCAGAAAAGCCATGGTCGTTCCTTCCGAATTGATCAGCCCTTGACCGCGCCAGCCATCAGCCCGCGCACGAAATAGCGGCCGGCGACGACATAGACGATCAGGGTGGGCAGAGCCGCGATCATCGCGGCCGCCATGTTGACGTTGTATTCGACGACGCCGGTCGAGGTGTTGACGACGTTGTTGAGCGCCACCGTCATCGGCATGGAGTCGCCTGTGCCGGCGTAAGCCGAAGCGAACAGGAAGTCGTTCCAGATGTTGGTGAACTGGTAGATGACGGTGACGACGAAGATCGGCATCGAGTTCGGCAGCATGATGCGGCGGAAGATCTGGAAGAAGGAGGCGCCGTCGACCTGTGCGGCCTTGATCAGCTCGTTCGGGAATGCCTCGTAATAGTTGCGGAAAAACAGTGTAGTGAAGCCGATGCCGTAGACGACATGGACGAAGACCAGGTTGACCGTCGGATTGCCGAGACCGAAACTCGTACCCGTCGCATTCTGCAGCTTCACGCCGAAACGTCCCAGGCTGCCGAGGATGGTCGCCATCGGCAGCAGCACCGACTGGAACGGAATGAAGCAGGCAAACAGCATCAGCCCGAACACCAGCGTGGCGCCGCGAAAACGCCATTTGGTCAAGACGTAGCCGTTGAGCGCGCCGAGCATGGTCGAGATCAGTACGGCTGGAACCACCATCTTGATCGAGTTCCAGAAATAGCCCTTGATGCCGGCGCAGGTGAGGCCGACGCAGGTCTCGCCCCAGGCCTTCAGCCACGGGTCGAAGGTCGGCGCCGTGGGCAACGCCAGCATGTTGCCGTTCTGGATCTCGTCCATGGTCTTGAACGAGGTCACCAGCATGACGAACAGCGGCATCAGATAAAACAGCGCAAACAGCGCCAGAAGCCCGTAGATGACGATGCGGTTGAGGGTCTTGGTGCTCATGCCGCCGGAGGCCTTTTGGGAAGCAGCGGGGCGGGCAGGGGTGGCGACAGCGCTCATCGCGGCTTCTCCCGCAGTTCGGAATAGAGATAGGGCACGATGATGGCGACGATGGTCATCAGCATGATCACGGCACTGGCCGAGCCGACGGCCATTTCGTTGCGCTTGAAGGTGTACTCATACATGAAGTTGGACGGCAGCCAGGCCGAGCCACCGGGGCCGCCGCTGGTCAGCGCCACGACGAGATCGTAGGACTTGATGGCAAGGTGCGCGAGCACGATGAAGGCCGACAGGAAGATTGGCCGCAGCAGCGGAATGACGATGCGGCGGTAGAGCTGAAAGGTGGTGGCACCGTCGATCTGCGCCGCCTTCATGATCTCGCCGTCAATGCCACGCAGGCCGGCCAGGAACATCGCCATGATGAAGCCGGAGGCCTGCCAGACGCCGGCAATGACCACCGTGTAGATGACGAAATCCTTGTTCTTGATCCAGTCGAAATGGAAGCTCGTCCAGCCCCACTGATGCAAGGTCTGCTCAAGACCGAGGCCGGGGTCGAGGAACCATTTCCAGGCGACGCCGGTGACGATGAAGGACAGCGCCATCGGGTAGAGATAGATCGGCCGCAACACGCCTTCGCCGCGAATCTTCTGGTCGAGCAGGATGGCCAGGAACAGGCCGAGCGCCAGGCAGATGGCGATGTAGAGAAAGCCAAAAATGCCCATATTGACGATCGACGTGTACCAGCTCGATGGCGGGTCGGAGTCGAAGGTCCAGCCCCACAGCCGTAGATACGCGCGTGGTCCGGTAATGACATAGGACGGGAAGGTCTTGGAATTAGTGAAGGACAGATAGACAGTCCACAGGATAAAGCCATAGACGAAGACGATGGTGATGGCGAAGCTCGGCGCCAGCACGATCTTCGGCAGCGCGTCCTGCAATCGCGCGCGCACGGAGGGGCGAGACCGCTCGGGTGTCAGCTTGATCTGGGTCGTCGCTACACTGCTCATGAGGCTCCTCCCGTTAGGGTCGTCCGTGCTCTGCCGTCAGGAGGCAAGGCGGCCCCGTGCATACGGGTCTCTGGTCGGCATGGTGTTCAAGAGGGTTTCACCGTTTCACGGAAACGGCGAACCTCTCTAACTCTTTCTTTTACGCAATTCCGGCCGGAAAACCGCTCACACTTTTCCTGGAATTGCGCCAGCCGGCCAATCCTGAGGCGAACCTTCCCCGCCGAAGCGGGAAAGGTGTCTTGCCGGCCAGGGCTTACTTGGCGTCGTCGATTGCCTTGACCAGTTCGGTCACGGCTTCGTCCGAGGTCTTGATCTGACCGTGGACGAACTTCGAAACGACGTCCTTGTAGGCATTGGCGACCGCCGGAGGCGCGCCATAGCCCTGGGCAAGCGAGCCGAACAGTGTGCCGCCTTCGTTGGCAGCCTTCAGGTCGGCGATGCCCTTCTTGCCGCACGCGTCGAAGTCGGTGTCGGGAACGTCGGTACGGGCGGGAACCGAACCCTTGACGACGTTGAAGGCCGACTGGAAGCTCTTCGACAGGGTGGCGGTGGCCAACGCGACCTGGGCGGCCTTGCGGTCGTCCGGAACGTTGAACATGCCGAACATGTCGGAGTTGTAGACCACCGAGCCTTCCGTGCCCGGGAAGCGATAGCACAGGAAGTCGGTGCCCGGCGTTTTCTTGGCGGCGTTGAACTCGCCCTTGGCCCAGTCACCCATCACCTGCACCAGGGCATCGCCCTTGATGACCATGGCGGTGGCAAGGTTCCAGTCGCGGCCCGAGAAGTTCGGGTCGACATAGGTGACGAGCTTGGCGAGGTTGTCGAACGACTTCTTCATCGTGTCCGACTTGAGGGACTCGTCGTCGAGGTCGTTGAAGGCCTTCTTGTAGAACTCAGGTCCGCCGGTCGACAGCACAACCGAGTCGAACATGGTGGCTTCCTGCCAGTTCTGGCCGCCAAGGGCGAGCGGAATGACGCCAGCCGCCTTGGCTTTGTCGAGCAGGGCGACGAAGTCGTCGAAGGTCTTTGGCTCGGTGCCGCCGATCTTGTCCATCACCGCCTTGTTGATCCACAGCCAGTTGACGGAGTGGACGTTGACTGGAGCAGCGACCCACTTGCCGTCGTAGACGGAGAACTTCTGCAGGGCTGCCGGAACCGACTTGTCCCAGCCTTCCTTCTTCGCCGTCTCGGTCAGGTCGCCCATGACGCCGGCCGCCGCATAATCGAGCACGGTGTAGCCGAGCATCTGCGACGCGGTCGGGTAATTTCCGGCCGCGACCATCGCCTTCAGCGCAGTCATGGCGGCGTCGCCGCCACCACCGGCCACCGGCACGTCCTTCCAGGCATAGCCTTCCTTGGCAAGGTCGCCCTTGAGGACGTTGAGAGCAGCCGCTTCGCCGCCCGACGTCCACCAATGCAGCATCTGCACTTCCTTGACGTCCTCGGCATGGGCCGAGAAAGCAAAGGCCGTCGCAAGAGCCGTTCCGATAAGCAGTTTGCGCAACATGTACTACCTCCCTTGTTGCATTACACGACCGGTGGAAGCCCACCGGGTTCTTCCAAACTCAGCCGACCCACCAACCGGTGCGCTGGCCGCGATGAAACTGGATTGTCTTTTCCTCGGTATAATCCTCGACAGCGCGTTTGCCGAGTTCGCGTCCGATGCCGGACTGCTTGTAGCCCCCGAATGGCAGCTCGGGAAAGCCTTCCATGAATGTGTTCACCCAAACGGTCCCCGAACGCACACCACGCGCCACCGACATACAAGTGTCGATGCTGGCGCTCCACACCCCTGCAGACAGACCATAGGGCGTGTTGTTGGCGATGTGCAACGCCTTTTCAATCGATCCAAAAGTCAGCACGGAGAGCACCGGGCCGAACACTTCCTCGCGCGCAATAGCCATGTCTTCGGTAACGCCGCGGATGATGGTCGGATCGAGATACTGGCCGGCATTGGACGCCAGCTGGCCGCCACCGCAATAGACATTGCTGCCGTCTTTTGCTGCCACCGCGACGTAACCCGCGACCTTGGTCAGATGGTCGGCTGATATCATCGCGCCAACCTTGGTTCGGTCGTCGAGTGGGTCGCCGACCGTTACCATGGCGGTGAGCGCCTTGACGGTGGCGAGGAAATCGTCGGCGATGGCTTCATGCACGATCAGCCGGCTGCCGGCATTGCAGCATTCGCCGGCGTTGAAGAAGCCGCCGAACACTGCTGCGTCAGCGGCCGCCTCGAGATCGGCATCGGGGAAGACGATCTGGCCGTTCTTGCCGCCGAGCTCCATCGAGACTTTCTTCAGCGACTGCGCGGCGGAAGCCATGGTCATCTTGCCGACGCGGGTAGAGCCGGTGAACGACACCATCTCGACCAGCGGATGGCTGACCATCGGCCCCCCGACATCGGCGCCGAGGCCGGCCAGGATGTTGACGACGCCCGCGGGCAGGCCGGCCTGCATCAGGATGTCGCCGAGCACGAAGGTCGAGGCCGAGGTCATTTCGCTCGGCTTAACCACCGCGGTGCAGCCGGCGGCGAGCGCGAAGGGCAATTTCTGGCTGACGATCAGGAACGGGAAATTCCACGGGGTGATGATCGAGACGACGCCGATCGGCTCGCGCAGGACGACGCCCAGCATGGCGTCGCCGAGATTGGCGTAGCTTTCGCCGTGCAGCGTGCGGGCGAGCGAGGCGGCATAGCGCCAGATGTCGATGGCGCCGCCGATCTCGCCGCGCGCCTGGGCGATCGGCTTGCCGGATTCCAGCGCATCGAGTCGGGCGATGTCTTCGAGCTGGGCCTCGATCAGGTCGGCCGTCTTGAGCAGGATGGCTGCGCGCTCGGCCGCCTTCGTGCGCGGCCACGGGCCGGTCTCGAATGCCTTGTGCGCGGCCTGCATGGCCGCCTCCACCTCGGCCTCGCCGGCCTGCGCATAGCGCGAAACGGTGAAGCCATGGCCGGGGCTGTTGCGCGCAATCGTGCGGCCGTCACGGGCATCGACATGCTTGCCGTCGATCAGGAGCTTGTAAGCCTTCGGCGCCTTGGACGCCTCGGCCGGCATGGAAATGTTGAGCGGTGCGTTCATCATGCTTTCTCTAAGATCTGGAAAAGGCCGGCCTCTGCTTGGCCTTGAAGGCGCTCACGCCGGCTTTGAGGTCGCCGGTCAGCGCAACGAAGCCGCTGGCGAGCGCCTCGGTGGCGGCCGCACTTTCCTCGCCTTCGGCGACTGCGATCATCAGCTTGGCGGCTTCGGTTGCGAGCGGCCCGCGCCCGGCGATTTTTTCGGCCCAAGTCCTGGCCTCTGCCAGCGCCTGGCCGGTCTCGACCACGCGGTCAACGACGCCGAGGGCAAGCGCGTCGGAGGCGGCAAAGAGCTCGCCGCCGAGTGCCATGCGGCGCACGATCTGGGCCCCAAAGCGGCGCACGGCGCGCTGCGTGCCGGACCAACCGGGGACGACGCCGATCGATGTCTCGGGGAAGCCGAGCTTCACCTGCGTTTCGGCGACACGGAAGTCGCAGGCGACCGCCAGCTCCAGCCCGCCACCCAGCGCATGGCCGGAAAGCACCGCGATGGTCGGCTGCCGCAGCCGCGCCAGTCGGTCGAAGACACGGTGGCCGTAGCGCACCCATTGCACCTGAAAGTCGGCAGCGCTCATTTGTGCCCAGGCCTCGACGTCGCCGCCGGCGCAAAAGCCTTTGCCTTCGCCGCGGATCAGCACGACGCGCACGCCTTCAGCCATTTCGGCTTCGTCGAGCGCTGTCTCGAGCGCGCGCAGCATCGGAATGTCCAGCGCGTTGAACTTCTCCGGCCGGCGCAGCGTGACGATGCCGATGGCGCCGTCCTGCTCGAAGGTGACGAGGCGCTCAGCCATGCGCGCCTCCGAGAGAAGCGCCACCATTCAGCGACAGGCCGATCGGCCGGTCCTGATAGAGAGCCGCCGGCGTGAACTTGAGATCGTTGGCGATGCCGAGCGGAATCTCTGACTGCGCCAGCACATCGCGTTCGAGGTCGATGCCGGGCGCCAGTTCCGTCACCATCAGACCGTCCGGCGTCAGCTTCATCACGCAGCGCTCGGTGACGTAGGTGATGTCCTGCCCTTGCGCGACGGCGCGCTTGCCGGAGAAGGAGATGTGTTCGACCTCGTTGACCACCTTCTTGACCTTGCCTTCTGCATCGATGCGGATGCCGCCATCGGCGAGCGACAGTTTTGCGCCGGCATTGAAGAAGCCGGAGAAGACGATCTTTTTCGCCCGTGCCGTGATGTCGACAAAGCCGCCGGCCCCGGCGGTGACATGTGGCCGGGCCGAGAGTTTCGACACGTTGACGGAGCCATGGCGGTCGATCTGCAAGAAGGAGAGCAGCGAGGCATCGAAGCCGCCGGCCTGGAAATAGATGAACTGGTGCGGCGAGGGCATGATCGCCTCGGCATTGGAAGCGCAGCCGAACTCGAAGTCGAGCAGCGGCACGCCGCCGACGGCGCCCTGCTCGATCACCCAGGTGACCTTGCCGTGCTGGCCTTCCTCGAGAAGGATACGCGGCACGTTTGCCGAGATGCCGAAGCCAATGTTGACCGCCATGCCGTCGCGCAATTCCATGGCGACGCGGCGCGCGATTACTTTCTGGACGTTCATCTCAGCGTTGCGGAAGCTGGACAACGGCCGGAAGATCTCGCCCGAAATCGCCGGGTCGTAAGGCGTCAACGTCGTCTGCAACTGGTCCGGCGCCACCACGATGTGGTCGACCAGGACGCCGGGCACGCGCACGTCATGCGGCTTCAGCGTGCCGTTCTCGACGACGCGCTTGACCTGCGCAATGACGATGCCGCCATTGTTGCGGGCGGCGAGCGCCTGTTCGAGGCCGCCCAAATAGGCGCCTTCATGCTCGTAAGTGAGGTTGCCGCGCTCGTCGGCGGTGGTGGCGCGGATGATCGAAATGTTGGGCACGATCGAGCGGAAATAGAGCCATTCCTCGCCGTCGAACTGCTGCACCGAGACGATCGGCTCGCTTGCAGCCGCGTTCATGGCGCAGCCCTGGTGGCGCGGGTCGGCAAAAGTGTCAAGGCCGACCTTGGTCAGCACGCCCGGCCGCTTGGCGGCGGCCTCGCGGTGCATGTCGAACAGGATGCCCGACGGCACATTGTAGGCGGCGACCGAATTGTCGCCGATCATCTTCCAGATCTGCGGCGGCTCGGACGAGGAGGGGCCCGAGGGATAGGAGCCGCAGAGCGTGCGCTTCAACAAACCGGGCTTGGCCAGATGGTCGATGCCCTTGATGCCATACATGTCGCCGGCGGCGATAGGGTGCAGCGTGGTGATATTTTTCGGATGGCCTTCCGCGTCGAAGCGCCCGCCGATGGCGGCGAGCACGGCGTCCGGGCAGCCGAGCCCGCTCGACGACGAGACCGACACGGTCATGCCGTCCTTGATGAGGTTGGCGGCCTGCTGAGCGGAGACGAGCTTGCTCACTTGGCGCTCCCGAGTTTCGGCTCGATGGCAACCGCCTTGCCGGATTTCCCGGACAGCAACGCTGCTTCGGCCGACGCCAGCGACCAGACGCCGTCCTCGCCGGTGGCGGAGGGCTGGCCTTCTCCACGCATGGCGGCATGGAACTGGCGCAGCGACCTGGCGTAGAGGTCTTCTCGGTCGAAGCTCAGTTCTTCCTCGCCTTTGGCGGTGCGTAGCAGCACCGAGCCGACTGGCTTCTGCGTCATCACATTTTTTGCGATCAGCGAACCTTCGGAACCATGCACCTCAAAGCCGGTATCGGCGAACTTGGTTGTGAAGCCTTCATGCGACTGGGCAATCAAACCGGACCTGAAGCGCCAGATGCACATGGCACCGTCTTCCAGCCCGCTGCCGGCCATGCCGGCCAACTGGGTGAAGGCCGAAATCTCGACCGGGTCGTCGCCGAGCACGAAGCGCAGCGTGTCGGCATCATGCACGGTGATGTCGAGCACCACGCCGCCGCCGGCCTCAGGCTTGGTAATGCGCCAGCCCTGCAGGTTTTCCGGCAAATAGACGGAATGGAAGACGCGCGCGGCAATCGGCTTGCCGATATGGCCGGCTGATATGGCGTCGCGCATGGCGCGGTGGGCGCCGGCATTGCGCAGATGATGATTGGTGCCAAGCACGACACCGGCTTCCTTGGCGGCGGCGACCATTGTGCGCGCGTCGGCGCTGTTCAGCGCCAGCGGCTTTTCGCACAGAACATGCTTTCCCGCGTCGATCGCGGCCAGCGCCTGTTCGAGATGCAGTTCATTGGTGGTCGAGATGTAGACGGCGTCGATGTCGGCGCTGAGCAGGTCATCGAGCGTCGAGACGGCAAGCGGGATGTTGTGTTCATCGGCATAGGTCTTGGCGCGCTCCGGGCTGGAGCTCATCACCGCTGATATTTCGCCACCCTCTTGCGCGCGAATGGCGTTGATCATGAACTGTTTGGCGATCGTGCTGGCGCCGATCAGTCCCCATTTGACGCTCATGCCGCGTCTCCCATTCCTGCTGATGTGTCCTGGGTGCCGCGATCGGGACCGCAGCTGTCCCTGACGACCAGATTGACGGCGCCGATATGGTCCTCGGCATGCGTGATGCGCGACTGGATCATCTTCAGCATGACGTGGGCGGCGCGTTCGCCGAGGCCGGGTGTGTCCACCGAGACGCTGGTCAGCGCCGGCATATAATGCTCGGCCTCGACCACGTCGTCGAAGCCGACGACGGCAAAGTCCGCGCCGGGCTCCAGCCCGCGCTTGCGCAGCGCCAGCATGACGCCGAAGGCGACGGCATCGTTGAAGCACAGTGCCGCCGTCGGCGGCTCGGCCATGGCAAGGGCGGTTTCCAGGCACGCGATGCCGCCCCTGCGGCTGGTCTCGCCTTCGACGACAAGCACGTCGCGCCTGGCAATGCCCAATGTTTCGCAAGCTTCACGAAAACCGCCCAGGCGCTCCTGATAGACGACCAGGTCGGAGGTGCCGCCGAAGAAGGCCAGCCGGCGATGGCCCTTGCCGATCAGATGGGCGGCGGCGAGATACGCGCCGCGATGGTTGTCAGGAGCGATCACCGGGATGCGGCTGTCCGGCAGGCGGCGCATGGCGAAGACGACCGGCACGCCCGCCATCTCGAGGCGACGGAAGGCGCCCGGCGTGGTGCCGCGTGCCGGTGACACGATCAGGCCTGCGACGCCCTGTTCCATCAGCGACTTCAGCACTTCTTCCTGGCGCACCGGGTTCTCCGCCGTGTTGGCGATGAAGGGCACGATGCCGGCCGACTGGAAGACGCGCTCCATGCCGACCGCCAGCTCGGCGAAAAAGGGGTTGGTGAGATCGTTGATGACCATGCCGATGACGTTGGAATGGGCTTTGCGCAGATTGGCGGCGCCGCGGTTGTAGACATAGCCGACATCCTCGATCGCCTTGCGAACCTTGACCGCGGTTTCAGGCCGGATCAGCCCTGAGCCTTGCAGCACAAGCGACACCGTCGATTTGGACACACCAGCCTCGCGGGCGATGTCCAGGATCGTTGCCTTGGCCCGGCTGGCCATGTCGGTGGTTTCCTCCGCTTAGATGGGCAAATCTATTGGAACGTTCTAATCACTCTGCCAACCGAGAGTCAATCGGGATTCTTGCGGAGGTCGAAAAGGTGATGAATGTGGTTCCTAGCAAGGACTCTTAGCCTTCTTGGCATTTGGACCGGTTCAATCGCCGCAATCATAAAGGTTCTTGATTTATTGGAACGTTCCATTTATAGGATGCCGAAAACGGAGGTTGCCATGGATATCACCCTGCCTACGCAGAATGGCGGCCGCGTCAGCTACAAGCTCGCGGGCAGTCCGGTCGAGCCCGTAATCGGTGCGGTTTTCCCGCGCATCGCCTATGCCGCGGCCCACGTCGTCGCCGATCCTTTCGCGATGACCGACCCCTGGTCGAAGCCTGCGGTCGATTGGGACAAGACGATGGCGTTTCGGCATCATTTGTGGCGGCTTGGCTTCCGCATCGCCGAGGCGATGGACACCTCCCAGCGCGGCATGGGTTTCGACTGGGCGAATGCGCAGGAATTGATCCGCCGCTCGATCGCCGAGGCGCGCAGCGTCGAAGGCGCAGACCTCTCCTCGGGCGCCGGCACCGATCATCTGGCGCCGGCCAATTCGAGATCACTCGAAGATGTGATCGCCGCCTATGAGGAGCAGTTCGCTTTCATTGAAGGCGAGGGCGGCAAGGCGATCATGATGGCCAGCCGGGCGCTGGCAGCGGTCGCAAAGGGTCCGGACGACTATATCAGGGTCTACGATCGCATCCTCAGCCAGGCATCCGGCAAGGTCATCCTGCACTGGCTGGGCGACATGTTCGATCCTGCACTGAAAGGTTATTGGGGCAGCGGCAATTTCGAGGCCGCGCTCGACACCGTCGTCGCCATCATCGAGCGCCATGCCGGCAAGGTCGAGGGGATAAAGATTTCCCTGCTCGATGCCGGCAAGGAAGTTGCCTTGCGCAACCGGTTGCCGGAAGGCGTCGTCATGTTCACCGGCGACGATTTCAACTATCCCGAACTGATTGCCGGCGACGGGAAGCGGCACTCGCACGCCTTGCTCGGCATATTCGACGCCATCGCGCCAGTCGCCAGTGCGGCGCTCGCGAAACTGGCTGACGGCGACCGCGCCGGATTTGACGCGCTGATGGCGCCGACAGTGCCGTTGTCGCGCAAGATCTTCGAGGCGCCGACGGAGTATTACAAGGCCGGCATCGTCTTCATGGCCTGGCTCAACGGCCATCAGGACCATTTCGCCATGGTCGGCGGCATGCAGTCGGCGCGCGGCATCCTGCACTATGCCGACATCTTCCGCCTTGCCGACCAGGCAGGGTTGCTCGCCGATCCCGAGCTTGCGCTGGCCAGGATGAAGCATTTCTGCGCGGTTGCAGGTGCCTGAGAACGACACAATCGCTGGCTGAACCTGTCCCCCGTATGGGGGATTTGCGTTCTCGCGCCAAATCTGTATTCGGTTGCCGGGATTGGATGCGGACGGAGCGGCAATGACGGAAAAAGTGGCGCTCATCACCGGGGTTACCGGGCAGGACGGGGCCTATCTCGCAGAATTGCTTCTGCAGAAGGGCTATATTGTCCATGGCGTCAAACGCCGCTCGTCCTCGTTCAACACCGAGCGCGTTGACGACATCTATGTCGATCCGCACGAGCGCGGTGCGCGTTTCTTCCTGCATTATGGCGACCTGACCGACGCGACCAACCTTATTCGCCTGGTGCAGGAGACACAGCCCGGCGAGATCTACAATCTCGGCGCCCAGAGTCATGTCCAGGTGAGTTTCGAGACGCCGGAATACACCGGCAATGCCGATGCGCTGGGAACACTCAGGCTGCTCGAGGCGATCCGCATCCTGCGCCTGGAGAAGTCGGTGCGCTTCTATCAGGCATCGACGTCGGAGCTTTACGGCAAGGCGCGCGAGGTCCCGCAAAGCGAGGCGACGCCCTTCCATCCGCGCTCGCCCTATGCCGCGGCCAAGCTTTACGCCTACTGGATCACGGTCAACTACCGCGAGGCTTACGGCATGTTCGCCGCCAACGGCATCCTGTTCAACCACGAAAGCCCGACACGCGGCGAGACCTTCGTCACCCGCAAGATTACGCGGGCCGTCGCCTCGATCCATCATGGCCTGCAGGACACGCTCTATCTCGGCAATCTCGACGCCAAGCGTGATTGGGGCCATGCGCGCGACTATGTGGAGGGCATGTGGCGCATTCTGCAGCACAGCGAAGCCGACGATTTCGTGCTGGCGACCGGCGAGGCGCATTCGGTGCGCGAATTCGTCGAACTGGCGTTTGCCGAGACCGGCCGCACCATCCGCTGGCAAGGCGAGGGTGTCGATGAAGTCGGTGTCGATGCCGGTTCGGGCACTGTCCTGGTGCGCATCGATCCGCGCTATTTCCGGCCGACCGAGGTCGACCTGCTGCTCGGCGACCCCGCCAAGGCCAAAGCCAGGCTGGGGTGGTCGCACACGACCGGCTTCAGGGATCTGGTGGCGGAAATGGTGCAGGCCGATCTGGCGCGCACCGCCGGCGGCACGCGGCAGAACAGCCGTTCTGCGTGAGGCAGGTTCATGGACGCGACATTTGATCTGAAAGGCAAGCGTGTCTTCGTCGCCGGGCATCGCGGCATGGTCGGTTCGGCCGTCGTGCGCCGGCTGGCGAGCGAGGACTGCGAGATACTCACCGTATCGCGCGACAGGCTCGACCTGCTCGACCAGGCAGGGGTGCGGCGCTGGATGGCCGAGCACAGGCCGGATGCGGTGGTGATGGCGGCCGCCAAAGTCGGCGGTATCCTGGCCAATGACCGGTTCCCTGTCGATTTCCTGCAGCAAAACCTGGTTATGCAGGGCAATGTCATTGACGGCGCCTTTCGCAGCGAGGTCGGCAAGCTTTTGTTTCTCGGCTCGTCCTGCATCTATCCAAAGCTCGCGCCGCAGCCGATCAGGGAAGACGCGCTGCTGACCGGTCCGCTCGAACCCACCAATGAATGGTATGCGATCGCCAAGATCGCCGGGCTCAAACTGTGCCAGGCCTATCGGCGCCAGCATGGCGTCGACTACATCTCGGCGATGCCGGCCAACCTTTACGGTCCTGGCGACAATTTCGATCTCCAGTCCAGCCATGTCGTGCCGGCCCTGATGCGAAAGGCGCATGCACTGGCGCTGAGCGGCGGCAACAGCCTCGAGGTCTGGGGCTCGGGCACGCCACGGCGTGAATTCCTGCATGTCGACGACGCCGCCGGTGCCTTGGTCTGGCTGTTGAAGAATTATGCCGGCGACAGCCACGTCAATGTCGGTTCGGGCGAGGATGTCACCATTGCCGAGCTTGCCCAGACCGTCGCATCGGTCGCCGGCGTCGAGGCTGATATCGCCTTCGATACGACCAAGGCAGATGGCACGCCGCGCAAGTTGATGGATGTTTCGCGGCTGTTTGCGACGGGATGGCGCCCGCGCTACGCGCTTCGCGATGGATTGGAACAGACATATGCGTGGTTTCTCAACCATATTGAGAAGGGTGATGTCCGCCTCGGCGCGGCCTGATTCCAATTTTCCTTGAACCATTTCGCTGCCGCCCGCGACCAGGCGGTGTGTAGCAAACACGGTCCATCAAGGAGAACGTCAATGTTTATCACTTCAAGAAACGCATTTCTCGCCGCCATCGCGGTTTCGGTGCTGGCAGGGTGTCAGACGGCACCGCCGAGGGAATGCGAGAAGACCAAGCCCGGTGTCACCTACAACGGCAAATGCTGCGGCATCGGCACACCGTGCCGTGAAGGCAACAACACCCCTCATGACAAGCCCGACAGGCCCGATCCGCGGCCACAGTGATCCGCGAGCCAGAAACGTCCCGGCACGTGCCGGGACGTTTCGTCCCCCGACAGGGTGGATTTACGGATCGGAAGGCCGCTACCCGGTTCCTTGCTGGCCGGCATTTTAATACGAAACGGGACGGCGGGGCAGTAGACGATGCGGTCGCGCAGATCGCGCGAAAACTTCCCGCCGGATCTGTACTTCAAGGGGCTGTTCGACTGTTCGAAGGGAAGGTCCCGGAGAAACTCAGATTTCGCTTTCCGTCGATGCGAAGGATGCTACTAAAAAAAATTCGAGATGCTCTTGAACTCATTTGGGGCGCCTCCTAATTCGATTTCCGCCAAGGCCATAAGGCTCGGCAAAAAATGGCGGCGCCGCACGGGGCGGCGTCCTTGTACCCATGTTGCTTCAAGGAGGATGTGGCTATGAGAACCTTTGATACCCTCTATCGGACCACCGTCGGTTTCGACCGGCTTTTCGACATGCTCGACAGCGGCACGCGTCCGGACTGGCCGCCCTATAACATCGAGAAGGTCGACGAGAACGATTACCGTATCTCGATGGCCATCGCAGGCTTCAGCCAAGATGAGGTTGAGCTGACCCAGCATGGACCCGAACTGGTCGTGGTAGGCCAGAAAGCTGATGATCAGAGCGGACGCCAGCTGCTGCACCAGGGCATTGCCTACCGCAGTTTCAGGCAGACGTTCAAGCTTGCCGACCACATGAAGATCAAGGCAGCCAAACTGGAGAATGGCCTCCTCTCGATCGACATTGTCCGCGAGATTCCCGAAGAGCTGAAGCCGCGCCGCATCAGCATCGGCGTGGGCGACACGCCAACGGCCGCCACTCAGATCACGCAAGACACGGACCGCGCGCGTAAAGCCGCGTAATCCTGTCGATCTGTCACACTTTGAACTGCGGGTCCGCCTCCCGGTTCCGGCCGGGAGGCTGTGATTGCGGAGAAACGAAGATGATCACTGCAGGACCTACTGGCGCGCCTCTGTCGCGCGCCTGCAGTTGGCCTGGACCGCGCAAACCATGAAACTCAATGGTTCGTTCAATTTGGAGGATCATATGAACGATCGGATGTTTGACAGCGCCGTTTTCGTGAAAAGCGGCGACAACCTTGTTCAGGAAATCACGTGTCTCGAGGACGCTCTGGAGTTCCTCTATGAATGGCCGAAGGACAGGCGCGGCCCCATTCACCAAACCGCATTGCGGGCCTGCCAGCGAGCTTTCGATAGCGATTATCCGCTTTCCGCAGCCAGAGACGCGTTCAGCGGTTTTGCGAAAGCAGCCAGAATCCTTGAGGAAGTATCCACGACAATGCCGTGGATGATGGGCAGAGGTGGCGAAGGCGGAGGAGTGACTGCCTAAAGCGCGTCGCGAAACGGATTCATGCGACACGCTTTAAGTCTTTGTTTTGATGCATGTCGTTGTCCCAGAACGGCGGCATACTTCTGGGTGACATGCATTAGGAAAGGAGGTCATGATGCTATCGAAACCTTTTGAAAAGCCAGTCCGGGTGTGGGTGGGATTGGGCTTTCCCCGCCAACTCAACACGGTCGCAGATGCCTATCAATTCGCAGCCGAATGGTGTGGCAACAGCCCGGAGCAGAGAGCTGCTATTCGCGCTTGCAAAGCCGCTCTGATTGGTGATGTGGAACCCGAGACAGCACGAGGCGTCTTCGTCGCGTTCGCTCGCAAGAAGGATATTCTTATGGAGGACGGCATCGAGCCTGCGCCTTCAAGGACGCTAAGCCCGCACCACGTCTAAAGCGCGTCGCGTTTGAACGGACTCAGACGACGCGTTTAGGTCTTTGTTTTTATGCATGTCGTCGTCTCAAAACCGGGGCCACTTTTGAGCGCCATGCATTAGAATGTCCACAAACACGAGGCGGCTGCCACAAGCGGTGGCCGCCTTACCGGCTAAGTCGTCGAAGGGGTGCGCCAAAAACGGGCTTGGCTAAGTTATTGAAAGGATGGTGGGCGTGACAGGGATTGAACCTGTGACCCCTGCAATGTCAATGCAGTGCTCTCCCGCTGAGCTACACGCCCATCCGAAGCCGCGCATACACCATTTTTGGTCCAGCGCGTCAATAGCCGGAAAGGGAAAGAAAGGCTCGTTTTGTCGCGCCGCCGACGAAGCGGCGAGATCACACTGTGCGTGCTTCAGGCGGCCTGCAGCATTTTTTCGACCTCGTTGACGAGATCGCGCAGGTGGAAGGGCTTGGACAGCACCTTGGCGTCTTTCGGCGCCTTGGAATCGGGGTTGAGCGCGACGGCCGCGAAACCGGTGATGAACATCACCTTCAGGTCGGGATCGATCTCGGTGGCGCGGCGGGCGAGTTCGATGCCGTCCATCTCCGGCATGACGATATCGGTCAGCAGCAGGGAGAAAGGTTCTTCGCGCAGCCGCTCGTAGGCGCTGGCGCCATTGTCAAAATCGCTGACGTGGTAGCCGGCCCGCTCCAGTGCCTTGACCAGGAACCGGCGCATGTCGTCGTCGTCTTCCGCCAGCAGAATGCGTGCCATCTTGTCCCGTCCGAATCACCCCAGCCAAGCCTGCCGTCCGGCAAGCCCGTTAACCATCCTGTATATGAGGAGCTGACGGTAAACATCAAGTGAACGTTGGCGGCATTAATCCTGATTTGACGGGGTTCCTGACATGCCGAAATGCTGGACATGCGGCCGATGAGGTGGCAGTTTCCCATCATGATGCATTGCTGTTTCCGGGTTCGTTCAAATTGACGACGGCAGCCGAAGATTTTTCGGTCGTTCCACCCTTCGAAATCCGATCGGGCGCCGAGCAGCGCGTTCCCTTCGTCTTCAACTCACCGCATAGCGGCCGCTATTATCCAGACCGCTTCCTGGCCATGGCGCGGCTCGACCGGAACGCCATCCGCCGCTCCGAGGATTGCTATGTCGACGAGCTGTTCGGCAGCGCGGTGGCGCTGGGCGCGCCGATGCTGGCGGCGAATTTTCCGCGCGCCTATCTCGACGTCAACCGCGAACCCTGGGAACTCGACCCGCGCATGTTCGCCGAGCCGGTGCCGTCCTTCTGCAACATCCGCTCGGCGCGCGTCGCCGGCGGGCTCGGCACCGTGCCCAAGCTGGTGGGCGAGGGGCTCGACATCTATTCCGGCCGTCTGCCGCTGGCGGAGGCCGTCCAGCGCATAGAGGTGGTCTACAAACCCTATCACGAGACGCTGAAGCGGCTTTTGACCAGAACCCATGCCAGGTTCGGCTATGCCGTGCTGATCGACTGCCATTCGATGCCGGCGAGCATCAGGGTGGGCGACAGCGGCCTGCGGCCGGATTTCATCGTCGGCGACCGTTTCGGCATCTCGGCCACGGCGGCCCTGACCGAGACGGCGATCGGCCTGCTCATCGGCATGGGCTACACCGTCGCGCACAACAAACCCTATGCAGGCGGCTTCATCACCGAGCATTACGGCCGGCCGGCGCGCCATCTGCATGCGCTGCAGATCGAGGTCAATCGCGGCCTCTACATGAATGAGCGGACGTTCCAGAAATCGGCCGGCTTCGATGCGCTGGCCGACGATATGGCGCGCTTTTCGGCCGACCTGATGGCGATGCCCGACCACCACTTCGTCGACCTGCCGCTGGCCGCCGAATGACGCCGGAGCGGCGGCTGTTCATGCAATCCCGCGCTGGCCATCCCGCAGCGTAAAAAAAGACCGCATCGTTTGCACGACACGGTCGAAGTCTAGGGAGGAAACGCCCAAGGAGGGCATGGACAGGAAAACCTGTCCGAGAACAAATTTATTGTGCGATGCACAAATGTCAATCGATCCCACGCTTTTTTAATTCACTCTGATGTGAAAATGCGTTTCGATGGTCCCGATGTGTGACATTTCAGCAACGCTGATGTCTCTGATAAATCGATAAACCGGCTTGTTTTGGCGGGAAAGTGCCGGCAGACCGGGTTGGCACTCTGTAATGCGGGAGAATCACGTGGACATCAGCATCGATTTCATGCGCCGGATCGCGCAAGCGGCGGCGGCTGAAACCTTGCCGCGTTTCCGCGCACAGGGCGCCGTGGCCAACAAGGAAAAAGGCAGTTTCGACCCGGTCACCGAGGCCGACCGCGAGGCCGAGCGCGCCATTCGGGCGCTGATCTCGGCTGAGTATCCCGATCACGGTATCCTTGGCGAAGAACATGGCAGCGAAAACATCTCCTCAAGGCATGTCTGGGTGATCGATCCGATCGATGGTACCCGCGCCTTCATCTCAGGCCTGCCGGTGTGGGGAACGCTGGTCGGGTTGACGGTCGACGGTGACGCCGTCGCCGGCATGATGGCGCAGCCGTTCACCGGCGAGCTGTTCTACGCCAACGCTTCCGGCTCCCACTACGAAGGCCCCGGTGGGCCGCGGAAGCTGTCGACCCGCAAGAGGACGAAGCTTGACGAGGCGACCTTGTTCACCACCACGCCGGCGCTTTTCAAGGGCGAGGCGCGCACCCGCTACGACGCGTTCGAGGAACAGATCCAGCTCGCCCGCTACGGCGCCGATTGCTACGCCTTTGCCATGATTGCCTCGGGCAGCGTCGACATCGTCGCCGATCCCGGATTGAAACCCTACGACATCGTGGCGCTGATCCCGATCATCGAAAAGGCCGGCGGCGTCGTCACCACATTCGAGGGCGGTCCGGCGGAAAAGGGCGGCGACATCCTGGCCGCCGCAACGCCGGAGCTTCATGCGGCTGCAATGGCAGCCCTGCGGGGCTGATAGTCGACCCGATCAGCGCGGCTTGATCGAGCGCTGGAATTCCGCCGGCGTTCGCCCGTAGACCTGCCTGAACGCGGAGCTGAAATGGCTGTGGCTGGAGAAGCCGAGGTCCAGGCCGAGCGTGGTCAGATTGTCGTAGCGGCCAAGCAGGTCGAGCGCGCGCGCCAGCCGCAGGCGCAGATGGTAGCGATAGAGCGGCATCGCCTCGACCTGCTGGAAAACCTGCGTGAGATAAACCGGTGATACCCCGACTTCAGCGGCGATCTCGGCCAGCGTCCAGCGCCGCGAAAGATCCGAGGACAGGACGAGCTTGGCGCGATCGACCAGCTTCTGCCGGCCAGCGCTGGCGCCGGCGGCATGCGAGGTGCTCTCGCCGAGGGAGCGCCGCACCAGCGTCAGCGCCAGGGTTTCGGCCTCCAGCGTTTCGGCAATGTTGCGGCTCAGGCTGTAGCGCAGCACCGCCACCAGCGCCTGAGCCCGCGGGTCGATGCGGCGGCGCTGACGACGAAACGCCACGGCGCTGCCCGAGCGCAACTGCTCCTTCGGCGTCAGCTCCTGCAGTTGCGCCTCCTCGACAACGAGATCGAGGCAGGAATCGCCACCCTCGACGGGATGGCTGATCCGGTAGCCTTCGGCGTTGTTGAAGAACAACAACTGGTTGGCTTCGGCGACCGCATCGTTGCGGCCGACATGGCGCACGAAGACGCCGCGATAGGGAAACACAAGATGCGTGGCAGCGGTGCACTCTTCTTCGCTCTTGTGCCGGCATTCGCCGCTGCAGAGGACATCCCTCACCCTGACGGTGCCGGTGTCCAGAAGCGTCTGTACCGTGAACTGCGACATGGTGAGCTGAGACATGGCCGTTGCGTTCTACCCTTGCGCCGAAAGCTGCTCCGGCACATTAGGCGATTGGCTTGTCCAAACCTGTCAGGAGACTTCACCTGTCGGGCCCTTCGTACGGCCATGGCTCAGTCCCACAAACGGCGCATGTATTCGCAGTGAGCTTGGCTGCGCGACAGGCCGATGTCCTTGAGCTGTTCGTCGGTCATTTCGAGCAAGGCAAGGCGGCTTCGGCGCCTTTCCAGTTGACGGCCGATCCAGTTGGCCGCCGCGATGCCTTGTGTCCGCAAGGACCGCCGGAACGTCGCGGTTTGAGTTGTCGGCTGATGTGCGAGGCATTGCGCCGCCGCTGCATGATCGGGGCGCATCGCTCAGGCTTCCCCGTTGCCGGCCACTGATGCGCCGGCCACTGATGCGCCGGCTTCGTTCAGCGCAATCGCGCATTCCTCACAGCAGACCTCGACGGTCTTGCCGCCGACCTTGACGCGGATCGGATTGGCGTCCAGCTGGCAATCGCAGGCAGCGCAGGTTTTCTCGGTCATGACGTCATCTCCTTGGCGTTCGGTTCGACACGGAGAGATGAGCATTCCGGGGCGGCACCGGCTGTCAGAATCTTTAGCTCTTTGTGTGCTGCCGACGCTGCTCCTGACAGAAGGCTGTCAGCAGGCGCAAGCTCAAGGCGCCGCAACATGCAGCGCCGGTGGCATCAGGCTGTGGGGTCGTCGTTGCCGGGTATGAAGGCGTCGAAGGCGGCGAGCAACTGCTCGCGATAGACATCGGCCTCCTGCAGGATCTCGTGTTTCGAGCCATCGATCATCAGCAGCGAGCCGAGGCGCAGACGCCTGGCGTAGGCTTCCACGGCCTTGGTCGAGACGACCTGATCGGCGCCGGCGGCGATCATCAGCAGCGGCACCTGGATCCTGGCCATGAAGTCGGGCTCGCTGATGGCTTCGCCTGCCTTGATTGCCGCCTGCAGCCAGCGGATCGTCGGCCCGCCGAGCGCCAGTTGCGGATAGTGCTCGTAGATTTTCGTGTTGCGCTGATAGCGCCCGGGGTCCGATGTCACCTTGTTGAGGGCGAAGGGCAGGGTTTCCCTGGGACGCGGACCCCAGGCGGCGTAGAGCCGACCGAAGCCGAGAAAGCACAATACCGAGCAGACGCGGCGCGCCATTTTTGCCGACACGGGCGAGTCGGGCACCGTCAGGAAAGGCGCAATCAGCACCATTCGACGCACCCGGTTGACCATCGACGGCGCCGCGAGCAGCGCGATCACGGCGCCCATCGAATGGGCGAGGATGTAATACGGGCCGCGGCAGTCGGGCAGCACGATGTCCTCGAAGAACTGTTCGAGGTCGCCGGTGTAATCGTAGAAGGAGCGGACATAGCCGCGTTGCGGGTCGGCGATCAGCCGGTCGGAATCGCCCTGGCCGCGCCAGTCGAGCGTGGCGACGCCGAGGCCGCGGTCGGTCAGGTTGCGGATGGTTTCGAAATACTTCTCGATGCACTCGTTGCGGCCGGGCAGCAGCACGACGGTGCCTTTCAGCGGCCGGGTGACCGCGGCAAACAGGCCGTAGCGGATCTTCTTGCCGTCGCGCGTGGTGAAAAAGCCGCCGGCGACATTTTGCGGCGGCGGATTGCCTGGCGTGGGATGGAAGAGATCCGTCATTAGGCGCTTGCGTCTTCGTGGTGTCTCACCCGGCAGGGCGTCGGCATGGTGATAGACGCCAATGGATGAAAAGCAAAGGGAGGACGCCAAGGGGGCGGACGAACGACAAGCAAGGCCGGAAGCAGCCTGCGGCGGCGTGCTTCCGGCCTCTGTCGATCCGGGAGGAAGGGACGTTACACCCGGTCGGCCTCGTCGCGGCGCTTTCATCCGGCGCCGCCTGGTTCTTTATCCTGGGGGCACTCTAGCGCCGGCCGGCTGAACGGGCGCCGAAGCAGCGGTTCATCTGCCGTTCATCGACGCCTCGATTGGCGCTCTTCAAAAATCCTTGAAATGCGCTTTTGCGCTCCCCAAATGTCGGATGCAGCCGCCGATGTCGGGGCTGCTGGTCCACCCGAAACGCCTTTCCAGGGTTTCGCACCGGCCACACGCAAACATGTTGCTCAACAGGAGAACACCTCATGCGTCACGTTGATTTTTCCCCGCTCTATCGCTCGACCGTCGGCTTCGACCGCCTGTTCACCATGCTCGACTCGCTGGCCCAGCCCGATGGCGCGCAGACCTATCCGCCCTACAACATCGAGCGCACCGGCGAGGACGCCTATCGCATCTCGATGGCGGTTGCCGGCTTCTCGGACGAAGAGATTTCGATCGAAGCCCACCGCAACGTGCTGACCGTCAAGGGTGAGCGCAAGGAAGAGGGCAATGGCGAAGGCTCCGAGCTGCTCTACCGCGGCATTGCCTCGCGTTCGTTCGAGCGCCGCTTCCAGCTTGCCGACCATGTCGAGGTCGTCGGCGCCACCCTGAAGAACGGCCTGCTTTTCGTCGACCTTAAGCGCAACATCCCCGAGGAGCTGAAGCCGCGCAAGATCGCGATTACCGCCTCTTCGGCCAACGCCAAGCAGATCGAGGCCAAGAACGCCGCGTGATCAAGACGGCGGCGTCACAACGCCCAAGGTTGAAAGCGTCTCCTCCCGAGACGAAAGCGGCGCCGCGAGGCGCCGCTTTTTTTCGCCGCAGCCTCTGTCACCCCAACCGAAGAGTTCTGGCTCTTTTGCGGCGGGCGCCGTCTTCCCATGAAGGGCGATGTCTGATCTTTCGGCTGATTTTTCCCTGGCCCTAACGGCAACCATTGCGGTGACCTTCCTGCTGGCCGGCATCGTCAAGGGCGTTACCGGTATGGGACTGCCGACGTTGGCGATGGGGCTGCTGGGCACAATCATGCCGCCGGTCGCCGCGGCTTCGCTGCTGATCGTGCCGTCCTTCGTCACCAATATCTGGCAGCTGTTTGCCGGCCCGAGCTTCGGATGGATCCTCAGGCGGCTGTGGCTGATGATGGTCGGCATCGTCGCCGGCACGCTGGCCGGCTCATGGCTGCTGGCCAGCGGCAATGTCAAATGGACGACGGCCGGCCTCGGGGCGGCGCTGATCGTCTATGCCGTCTATACGCTGCTGGCGCGGCAGTTGACGGTTCCCGCGTCAGCCGAGCGCTGGTCGTCGCCCATCGTCGGTTTCCTTACCGGCATCGTCACCGGCGGCACCGGCGTGTTCGTCGTGCCCGCTGTACCTTACATTCAGGCGCTGGGCTTGAGCCGTGGCGATCTGATCCAGGCGCTCGGCCTGTCCTTCACCGTGTCGACGATCGCGCTCGCTGCCGGCCTTGCCTCGCACGGCGCGTTCCAGGTCGGGCATGTCGCCATGTCGTCGCTGGCGGTTGCGCCGGCCTTGCTCGGCATGTGGCTCGGACAGTTGCTCCGGCAGCGGATCAGCCCGGCGACCTTCCGGCGCTGGTTTCTTGTTTTCCTGATCTTGCTTGGCCTCGAGCTTTTGGCGCGGCCTTTCCTTGCTTAGCGATCGGTGCCGGTTGCGAGAACGGCCTCGACGTTTTGCCGGTGGACGGGCTCGTACAGCGCGAAGTACTCGACCGCGCCCGTGGCGAATATGTCGGCGCCGCAGGTTTTCAGATCCTGCTTCGCAAGATCAGGCTCACGCCGGCAGCGAAGCAGTTTTTGAACGTAGGCTTGCGTCGCGGCGATGAGGCCTTTGTCGTAGCCGCCTCGCTCAATCGCTTCGAGCGAGCCGTGATTGGGCAAGATGCGGTCTATCGACCAGCCGGCCATGCGTTCGAGATCGACCAGATGTTGCGCCAGCCGATCCGCCTCGCTGACATAGGTGATCGGATCCTCGAGCGTGTCGCCCGCCAGGAGCAGGCCGGTTTCGGGCATGAACAGCACCGTGCCGTCATGGCTGTGGATTTCGACCTGACGCAGTTCGACGGCGATCGATCCAACGGCGAGGTCAAGACTGCCTGCGAAGGTCCTGTTCGGCAGCACGAGAGGCTTGATCGGTGGAACACCGCTTTCGATCTCAGCCCGGTTGTTCGCGAGCGCCGAGGCGGTGAGCGTGTTGGCGATAATCTCGCAATCCTGAAACACCTCATTGCCGGCAATATGATCGTCATGCCAGTGGCTGAGCACGACCCGGATCGATGTTGCGCCCATGGCTTCGAGCGTCTGCCTGATGAAGCGCGCGTGAGGCAGCGAAATATGCGTGTCGTAGACAAGCGCCTGCGAACCATCGACGATCGCATAGGTGCAGATGCCGAGGGCATAGGCGCCGTCGTCCAGCCAGTTCGGCTCGTCCGACCAGGCGCGAACGCCGTCAACGCGGCCATCGTAGAAGCCGAGCACGTTTGGCGCCGGGCGAACCAGCCGCATGGTTGAGCCGAGAGGTGGCTTTGTCATTGGCGCGGTCTCGCGGGTTCAGGCGATCATCTGGCCGAAGCGATCGACCTCATCTGAAGTCGTGGCAAAGCTCGTGACGAAGCGATAGAGCAACTCGTCGTCGCCGACATGGCCGTCGAAGCCGCGCGGCCTGTGCCAGTCGTAAAAGGCGGCGCCGACGGATTGCAGCCTTTCGGCTTCCGCCTTTTTCATCACCGCGAACACCTCGTTGGCCTGCGGCAACCAGGCGAGCTTAGCCGTTGCCGAATCCTCGATCGCAGCCGCCAGGCGCGCGGCCATGGCATTGGCATGACGGGCCATGTCCAGCCACAGGCCGTCCGTGAAGTAGGCGTCGAACTGCGCTGCGATGAAGCGCGACTTGGAGAACAGCTGTGCGGCGCGCTTGCGCAGGAAGGACAGCTCCTTGGCGCGGTCTAGATCGAACAGCACCACCGCTTCGGCGCACCAGCAGCCGTTCTTGGTGCCGCCGAACGAGACGATATCGACGCCGCGCTTCCAGGTCATTTCGGCCGGCGTCGTCTCAAGCGCGACCAATGCGTTGGCAAAACGGGCGCCGTCCATATGCAGCGGCAGGGAAAAGCGTTTGGCGATCTCCGAAATGGTGGAAATGTCGTCGAGCCCGTACACTGTGCCGACTTCGGTCGATTGGGTGATCGAGACGGCCGTCGGGCGTCCCCAATGGACGATTTCGGGTGCGAAACGGGCGACGGCGCGTTCAAGATTGTGCGGATCGATCTTGCCCAGGGCGCCGTCGACAGCATGGAGACGCGAGCCGCCGCTGAAATATTCCGGCGCGCCGCATTCGTCCTCGATGATGTGCGATTCGCGGTGCGCAAAGGAAATGCCGCCGGGCTTGTTGTAAGCGGCCAGGGACAGCGAGTTGGCCGCCGTGCCGGTAGCGACGAAGAACACCGCGACCTCGCGTTCGAAGATCTCGCTGAAACGCTGGTAGACGGCCCGGTCGAGATCGCCATCGCTATAGGCGGTCGAAAAGCCGCCAGCATTGGCTGACAGCCCGGCGGCAATGTTGGAATGGACGCCCGCCCAGTTGTCGGATGCAAAGAACATCAGGAAAGTCCCTGTCTGGTTGAGAAAGTCTGGTTGCGACAAGAGCGCGACCATGGCCGTTTCGGGGTTTGACGCGCAAGGGCCAAGGGCTGAAAAAGCGGTAAAGCCAAAGGCGATCACGAAGGAGTGCCGGGACCGAAATTTCGTTTCGACGTCGCCTGACGTAATTTTCAGTCGCCAAACATCCAAGAATTTGGTGAATCGGTCTTGTGTGCGCCCAGGATTTCTGCCATAAAAATTTAGGACAGTAGTGCTGTCTTATTTTGTCGCACAAGTCAGGCTGGATTGGCGTATATTTGGGCCACTCCGGCCGTTGCCGCGAGCGACGGGTAGACGGCTCGGCTGTGGCCTGTACGATACCGGATACGAACCGGCGGTGCACCGCACGGTCCGCCAAGGATTTCGAAAAGACGTGCCGCAAGAATGAGAGCGGAAGCCAGTCGCTTCCCAAGGTAGACCAGCGCCCCAAATGCTAGACGTGCAAGGGGCCGGAACGGAGGACAGGACGATGACGGAACTGACGCCATCTGCGATTATCGGCCAGGCCGCGCAGACGAAAGCGGCAGCCGTTAAAAATATCGTTCTGACCAAAGAAGGCCAGACCACCAACGGCCTGACCACCAATGGCATGGCCGCGCAGGGTCTCTATGATCCGCGCAACGAGCATGACGCGTGCGGCGTCGGCTTCATCGTCAACATGAAGAACGTGAAGTCGCACCAGATCGTCAAGGACGGGCTCTTCGTGCTCGAAAACCTGACGCATCGCGGCGCTGTCGGCGCCGATCCGCTGATGGGCGACGGCGCCGGCGTGCTGGTGCAGGTTCCCGATCATTTCTTCCGCGAAGAGATGGCGGCCCAGGGCGTCGAACTGCCGGCGGCAGGCCAATACGGCGTCGGCCACTGGTTCATGCCGCAGGATGCGGCACTGCGCGCCCATATCGAAGAGATCATCGCCGAGTCGGCGCAGTCAGAAGGGCTGCCGCTGCTCGGCTTTCGCGACGTGCCGGTCGACAATTCATCGCTGTCGAAGGCGCCCGATATTGCGGCCTCCGAACCGTTCCATCGCCAGGTCTTCATCGGCCGCACATCGGACATTCCAGATGACGAGGAATACGAGGCCAGGCTGTACCTGCTGCGCAAGGTGATTTCCGGCCGCATCTACGCCGAGAACAACAACAAGGATATCGGCGCCTACTGTGTGTCGCTATCGGCGCGCACCATTGTCTACAAGGGCATGTTCCTGGCCTACCAGGTCGGCGCCTATTACAAGGATTTGTCGGATCCGCGTTTCGAGACCGCGCTGATCCTCGTCCACCAGCGCTTCTCGACCAACACCTTCCCGTCATGGAAGCTCGCGCACCCCTACCGCATGGTCGCGCATAATGGCGAGATCAACACGGTGCGCGGCAACAACAACTGGATGGCGGCGCGCCAGGCCTCGGTCGATTCCGAACTGTTCGGCAACAACATCTCGAAGCTGTGGCCGATCTCCTATGACGGCCAGTCCGACACGGCGTGCTTCGACAATGCGCTCGAATTCCTGTTCCAGGGCGGCTACAGCCTCAGCCACGCCATGATGATGCTGATCCCGGAAGCCTGGGCCGGCAACAAGCTGATGGATGCCGACCGCAAGGCTTTCTACGAATACCACGCAGCCCTTATGGAGCCGTGGGACGGGCCGGCCGCGGTCGCCTTCACCGACGGTCGCCAGATCGGCGCCACGCTCGACCGCAACGGTCTGCGCCCGGCGCGCTACATCGTCACCGACGACGACCGCGTCATCATGGCGTCAGAGGCCGGCGTGCTGCCGGTGCCGGAGGAGAGGATCGTCAAGAAGTGGCGGCTGCAGCCCGGCCGCATGCTTCTGATCGACCTCGCCAAGGGCCGCATCATTTCCGACGAGGAGATCAAGTCGGAGATCGCCACCAGGCATCCCTACAAGACCTGGCTCAACAACACGCAGCTGATCCTGGAGGATCTGAAGCCGGTCGAGCCGCGCGCGCTGCGCAAGGATGTCAGCCTGCTCGATCGCCAGCAGGCGTTCGGCTACAGCCAGGAAGACACCAAGCTGCTGATGTCGCCGATGGCGACCACCGGCCAGGAAGCGGTGGGTTCGATGGGCACGGACACGCCGATCTCGGCGATGTCGGACAAGTCGAAGCTGCTCTACACCTACTTCAAGCAGAATTTCGCCCAGGTCACCAACCCGCCGATCGACCCGATCCGCGAGGAACTGGTGATGAGCCTGGTGTCCTTCATCGGGCCGCGGCCGAACATCTTCGACCTGGTTGGCAATTCGCGCCGCAAGCGGCTCGAAGTGCGCCAGCCGATCCTGACCAATGGCGATCTGGAAAAGATCCGCTCGATCGGCCACACAGAGGACCGTTTCGACACCAAGACCATCGACATCACCTACGGGTCGAGCGAGGGCGCGGCCGGCATGCAGGGCGCCGTCGAGCGTCTGTGCGAGCGCGCCGAGGCGGCCGTTGCCGGCGGCTACAACATCATCATCCTGTCCGACCGCCAGGTCGGTCCCGACCGTATCGCCATTCCGGCACTGCTGGCGACGGCTGCGGTGCACCATCACCTGATCCGCAAGGGTCTGCGCACCGCGGTCGGCCTGGTCGTCGAATCCGGCGAGCCGCGCGAAGTGCATCATTTCTGCTGTCTCGCCGGCTACGGCGCCGAGGCGATCAACCCCTACCTTGCCTTCGATACGCTGCTCGACATGCACAAGCGTGGCGAACTGCCGGCGGAGGTCGACGCCTACGAGGTGGTCTCGCGCTACATCAAGTCGATCGGCAAGGGCATCCTCAAGGTGATGTCGAAGATGGGCATCTCCACCTACCAGTCCTATTGCGGCGCGCAGATATTCGACGCCATCGGGCTGAAGTCGGATTTCGTCGACAAGTACTTCACCGGCACAGCGACGCTGATCGAAGGTGTCGGCCTGGACGAGGTCGCGGCTGAGACGCTCAGCCGCCACACCGACGGTTTCGGCAACGATCCGGTGCTGCGCAACAGCCTCGAGGTCGGCGGCGAGTACATGTACCGCATGCGCGGCGAAGCCCATATGTGGTCGCCCGACGCCGTCGCCACCTTGCAGCACGCCGTGCGCCAGGGCTCGTGGGAGACGTTCAAGGAGTATTCCGCGCAGATCGACAGCGAGACGGCCCGTGCCCAGACCATACGCGGCCTGTTCAGGATCAAGCTTGCGGAAGAGACCGGCCGCAAGAAGGTGGCGATAGAGGACGTGATGTCGGCGGCCGATATCGTCAAGCGCTTCTCGACAGGGGCGATGTCGTTCGGCTCGATCTCGCGCGAGGCACACACGACGCTGGCGCGCGCCATGAACCAGATCGGCGGCAAGTCGAACACCGGCGAGGGCGGCGAAGAGGCCGACCGCTATCTGCCGCTGCCCGGCGGCGGCAAGAACCCCGAACGTTCGGCGATCAAGCAGGTCGCCTCGGGGCGGTTTGGCGTCACCGCCGAGTATCTCGTCAATTCCGATGTCATGCAGATCAAGGTCGCGCAGGGCGCCAAGCCCGGTGAGGGCGGCCAGCTGCCCGGCCACAAGGTCGACGCGACCATTGCGAAGGTCCGGCACTCGACGCCCGGCGTCGGCCTGATCTCGCCGCCGCCGCATCACGACATCTATTCGATCGAGGATCTGGCGCAGCTGATTTACGATCTGAAGAACGTCAACCCGGCGGCCGACGTCTCGGTAAAGCTGGTGTCGGAAGTCGGTGTCGGTACGGTTGCGGCGGGCGTCGCCAAGGCGCGCGCCGACCACATCACCATCTCCGGCTATGATGGCGGCACCGGCGCGTCGCCGCTGACCTCGCTCAAGCATGCCGGCAGTCCATGGGAAATGGGCCTTGCCGAGACGCACCAGACGCTGGTGCTGAACGGGCTGCGCTCGCGCGTTGCACTGCAGGTCGATGGTGGCTTGCGCACGGGGCGCGACGTCATCATCGGTGCGCTGCTCGGTGCCGACGAGTTCGGCTTCTCGACCGCGCCGCTGATCGCGGCCGGCTGCATCATGATGCGCAAGTGCCACTTGAACACCTGCCCGGTCGGCGTCGCGACGCAGGATCCGGTTCTGCGCAAGCGTTTCAAGGGCACGCCCGAGCATGTCATCAACTTCTTCTTCTATGTTGCGGAAGAGGTGAGGGGGCTGCTGGCCGAGATGGGCTACACCCATATCGACCAGATCATCGGCGACAGCGACCTGCTGGAAAAGCGCGAGATGATCCAGCATTGGAAGGCGCGTGGGCTCGATTTCGGCAAGATGTTCTTCAAGCCGGACGCGCCGCATGAGGCGGTGCACTGGACCGAACGGCAGAAACACCCGATCGACGATGTACTCGATCGCAAGCTGATCGAACTGGCGAAGCCCGCGCTCGAAAGCAAGCAGCCGGTCAAGATCGAGGTCGACATCCGCAATGTCGATCGCTCCACGGGCGCCATGCTGTCGGGCGAAGTCGCCAAGCGCTTCAGGCACAAGGGCCTGCGCGAGGACACGATCCAGGTGAAGCTGACCGGCACCGCCGGCCAGTCGTTCGGCGCCTTCCTGGCGCGCGGCATCTCGTTCGATCTCGTCGGTGCGGCCAACGACTATGTCGGCAAGGGCCTGTCGGGCGGACGCATCGTCATCCGGCCGCCGGAGGAGTCCAGGATCGTCGCGGCGGAATCGATCATCGTCGGCAACACCGTCCTCTATGGCGCGACCGAGGGCGAGGCCTATTTCGCAGGTGTCGCCGGCGAGCGCTTCGCGGTGCGCAATTCGGGCGTCGCCGCCGTCGTTGAAGGCGTCGGCGATCATGGCTGCGAATACATGACCGGCGGCATCGTCGTCGTCATCGGCCAGACCGGTCGCAACTTCGCTGCCGGCATGTCGGGCGGCGTGGCCTATGTTCTGGATGAGGCCGGCGATTTCGCCGCGCGCTGCAACATGGCGATGGTCGAGCTGGAGCCGGTTCCGGAAGAAGACGATCTGATGGAAAGGCTGCTGCATCATGGCGGTGACCTCGACCACAAGGGTCGCGTCGACGTCTCGGGCGACATGACCACCCATGACGAGGAACGGCTTTACCAGCTTATCTCGAACCACGTCCATTTCACCGGTTCGGTACGCGGCCGCGAGATACTCGACGACTGGACGACCTTCCGGCCGAAATTCCGCAAGATCATGCCGGTCGAATACCGCCGCGCGCTGATCGAGATGGAGCGCATGCGCATGGGCGTGGCGGCGGAATAGGTTTTTCGACTTGCCGGGAGGCGCAGGCTTCCCGGCGGAACTTTCAGCGACAGTTTGACCTCGGATGCAAGGTTGCCACGGCTGCCTCAAGGGGTTAACGGGTGCGAAAACCGCACCATCTGGACAGCAGGAACTGGACTATGGGCAAGGTAACAGGCTTTCTCGAAATCGACCGGCAGGTGCACAAGTACCAGCCGGCCTCCGACCGCATCCGGCATTTTCGTGAATTCACGCTGCCGATGTCGGACAAGGAGGTCGAGAAACAGGCGGCGCGCTGCATGGATTGCGGCATCCCGTTCTGCCACGGGCCGACCGGTTGCCCGATCCACAACCAGATCCCGGACTGGAACGACCTCGTCTACAATGGCGACTGGGACAATGCGATCCGCAACCTGCATTCGACCAACAATTTCCCCGAGTTCACCGGCCGCATCTGCCCCGCGCCCTGCGAGGAAGCCTGCACGCTGAACCTCGAGGACATTCCGGTTGCCATCAAGACTGTCGAACAGGCAATCGCCGACAAGGCTTATGAAACCGGCCATATCCGGCCTTATCCGCCAGAGAAGAAGACGGGCAAGCGGGTCGCTGTCATCGGCTCCGGTCCGGCAGGGATGGCGGCGGCGCAGCAGCTTGGCCGCGCCGGCCACGAGGTCAGCGTTTATGAGCGTGAGAGCCGTCCCGGCGGGCTGATGCGCTACGGCATTCCCGACTTCAAGATCGAGAAGCACTATATCGACCGCCGCATCGAGCAGATGCAGGGCGAGGGCGTGACCTTCCATTGCGGCGTCAATGTCGGCGTCGACAAGCCGGTGGCAGAGTTGCTCGCCGGATATGATGCGGTGCTCTATTGCGGCGGTTCGGAATCGCCGCGTCCGGCCAATATTCCGGGCGACGATCTCGGCGGCGTCTATGACGCCATGCCCTATCTGGTGCAGCAGAACCGTCGCGTCGGCGGCGAGCCGATCCAGTCGGTGGCCTGGCCGTCGCATCCGATCATCGCCGGCGGCCAGCATGTCGTCGTCGTCGGCGGCGGCGATACCGCGTCCGACTGCGTCGGCACCGCCTTCCGCCAGGGCGCGGTGCGCGTCACCCAGCTCGACATCCGCCCGCAGCCGCCGGAGAAGGAAGACAAGCTTTCGGTCTGGCCTTACTGGGCGACCAAGATGCGCACCTCGTCCTCACAGGCCGAAGGTGCGGAGCGCGAATTCCAGGTGGCGACGCTCGAATTCATCGGCGAGGACGGCCAGCTGACCGGCGTCAAATGCTGCGAAGTCGACGAGAAGCGCAAGCCTATCCCCGGCACCGAATTCGTCATCCGTGCAGACCTCGCCTTCATCGCCATCGGCTTTGCCGGACCGGCTGCCGCCGGCGTCGCGAAAGAGCTGGACGGTGAGATGAAAATCACCACCGACAGCCGCCGTTCCCGCAATGTCGAAGCCAACGATCGCGACTACAAGACCAGCGTCGACAAGCTCTACGCCGCAGGTGATGTGCGCCGCGGCCAGTCGCTGGTTGTGTGGGCGATCCGCGAAGGCCGCCAGGCCGCGCGCTCGATCGATGAAGCGCTGATGGGGTCGACGGTACTCCCCCGTTAACGGTTGATCGCCGTCGTCGTATCCGTCGCGGCAGCGGCCTTGGGCGGCCAGGAGAAGTCGTCGGCGCGACCGGGCGAGGCCTCGGGCGCCTTGCCTTCGAGGATTAGTTTTTCGCCGGGCAGATCCGGATTGGCTTTCGGCGCCGCCGCCGCACCGAGAAGTTCGGTACCGCCGTCGAGCGCCGGATCGTTGAGCAGCATTGGAACGGTGCGGTCGACCACGATCGGGGCGGCGGGCAGCGACGGCGCCTCGACCGGGGCGCCGGCCGGTGCGGCAGCCGTCACCACGCTTCCCAGCGCTGCCAGGCCGAGGATCTTGGCCAGCGGCTTTTCGGTGTAGAAGGCGAGCTTTCGCTTGCCGGCTTTCGAGACGTTGATGCCGTCGTCGGAGCGCAGCCGCACGGCCTGGCCGTTAATGTCGGGGCCGGTCGAGACAAAGGCGCCGTTCTCGTCGACGAACCCATCCCAGACATCGACGAATTCGCCGCCGTTCTTCTCGGCAGCCGAGTGGTAGATGTCGTTGAATGCGAGCATGTCGGAGGTCATCTTCGGCGTCTTGAAGGCTGGCATGCCGACCCACAGATAAGGCACCTTGGTCGCCGCCAGTGCCTTTCCCAAGGCTTCGGTCCGGCGTTCGTATTCCTTGGTCCAGTTCTCGGAGCGCGGCTGCTCGCGCACATCGTTGACGCGCATCTGCTGGCGGTCGTTGGAGCCGAGCATGACGACGACCACGGAGGGTTTTTCGGTCTCGACCAGCGATTTGACCTGTTCGGGCCAATTGTAGACATCATCGCGCACGAAACCCGAAGAACCGTTGGCGCGCTCGACGATCCTGACGTTGGCATTGTCGGCAAAGGCTGTTTCGAGGCCTTCGGCCAGGCCGTTGGCCATGAAATCGCCGATCACCAGAACGACGCGGGCATCCGGTGTCTTCTCGACAATCGGAGCGGAAGGTTCAACGGGTGCACGGGGCTTCTTCTTGACCTTCGGCTTTGCCTTGCGGACGTCGAGCGGCGGCTCGATGCGTTCGCTGCGGCGCGGGAACAGAAGGTCGCGCAGCGACCAGCCGCGGTTCTGCGGTTGTTCCTGCGCCAAAGCCGGTGTGTGGAAACTGCCGGCGAGTCCCGTCGCCAGGACGACGATGGCCAGAATGAGGATCGGCAAGCGGAAAACGATCACACGGATACGCGCTGCCGAAACCAAGCACCCTCTCCATCCCTTGGTGCATGGCCCTTGCAGGGGATCATGCACAGACCGATGCTACGGCATCCCTTGCGTCGCAAATGCAAGCTGCCGTCGCCGGCTCTATTTCTTTCTGAGCCATTTGAGCACTTCCATGCTCGGATACCCGTCCTGGGTCAAGCCGACCGTTGCCTGATAGGTCATGATGGCGGTTTTCGTGCCGTCACCGATCTTGCCGTCGAACTTGCCGTCGTAAAGTCCGTGCTGCGAAAGCCGCTTCTGCAACTCCTGCCTTTCCTCGAAGGACAGTTTGGTGAAGGGCCGCTTCCAGTCCTGCACCAGACCATTAGAGCCGGCGATTTCGTCGGCAAGAAGGCCGACGGCCAGGGCATATTTGTCGGCGTTGTTGTAGGCCTTGATGACGGAGAAGTTCTTGATCATCAGGAATGCCGGTCCGCCGCGGCCGTCCGGCACTTTCAGCGTCGCCTTGTCGGTTGCGTTCTTGAACGGCTTGCCATTGGCCCTGGCGACGCCGAGCGCCTGCCACTGCGCCAATGTCTTCGAGCCGGCAGGCAGTTTGCCGGCTGGAATGGTGACCTCGTAGCCCCAGGTCTTGCCGCCCTGCCAGCCATTCTTCTTCAGCAGATTGGCTGATGTCGCCAACGCATCGGGGATCGAATTCCAGATGTCGCGCTTGCCGTTGCCGTCCATGTCGACGGCATAATGCTGGTAGCTGGTCGGGATGAACTGGGTCTGGCCCATGGCGCCGGCCCAGGAGCCCATCAGGTGGCTTTCGTCGATGTCGCCGGTCTGCAGGATTTTCAGCGCGGCGACCAATTGGGTGCGGGCGAATTTCGAACGCTTGGCGTCGCCATAGGCGAGGGTTGCCAGCGAGCGGATGACATTGCGCATGATGTCGTCGCGCTTGAGGATCTCGCCATAATTCGATTCCATCGACCAGATGGCGAGCAGGATGTAGCGGTCGACGCCGAACCTGGCTTCGATCCGGTCCAGCCACGGCTTCCATTTCCTGGCCATCTGCTGGCCGACGGCAACGGACTGGTCGTGGACGCGGTTGTCGAAATAGTCCCAGGCGGGCGCGGTGAACTCGGGCTGGGTGCGTGCCTTTTCCAGCACCACCGGGTCGGGCTCATTGATGCCCCGGAACGCTCGGTCGTAGACCGCGCCGGAAACGCCGCCCGCCACGGCCGTGGCGCGGAAGCCGGCGACCCATTGCCGAAACCCGGCATCGGCGAAGGCCGGTCCGGCCGGCATCAGCAAGGCGAGCGAGAGGCTGGCCGCCGTCAGCACGCTGGTAAAGAGTTTTGCGGCACTGCGAACGGACATATTTTCCCCTTTCTCTATCTCAGGAAAGACCATTCATCGCCGAACCGGGTTAGCAATTGGTTTACCATAGGCGGCGCCTGGAACGAAAAGACACCTGGATGCTTTACCGGTTGATGTTTCCCTCAATGGCCCGATAATCCACAATTCCGGCGCGAAAATGTCGCGAGGCGGGATTGCCGGGCACGCCCTCAAACGGATAATTGACGCATGAAGCGAGTTCGCAAGGCAGTTTTCCCGGTCGCCGGTCTCGGCACACGGTTTCTCCCGGCCACCAAGGCCATTCCCAAGGAGATGCTGACCGTCGTCGACCGGCCGGTCATCCAGTATGTCGTCGATGAGGCGCGCGAGGCCGGCATCGAACATTTCATCTTCGTCACCGGCCGCAACAAGGCGGTCATAGAAGACCATTTCGATATCCAGTTCGAGCTCTATGATACGCTGGCACAGCGCGGCAAGGACGACCAGCTGGCCCGCTTGCAGCGGCTGCAGCCGGCCCCGGGGCAGACCTCGTTCACCCGCCAGCAGGTGCCGATGGGTCTCGGCCACGCCGTCTGGTGCGCCCGCGAACTGGTCGGCGACGAACCCTTCGCGCTGTTGCTGCCCGACATGATCATGCAGTCGGAGAAGAGCTGCACGAAGGCCATGGTCGAGCTCTACGAGGAGACCGGCAACAACATCATCGCGGTGCAGGAATGCGATCCGGCCGAGACCCACAAATATGGCATTGTCGGCCGCGGCGAGGACACGCATCACGGCTTCCGCATCACCGAGATGGTCGAAAAGCCGAAGACCGGCACCGCGCCGTCCAATCTCTACATCAACGGCCGCTACATCCTGCAGCCCGAGATTTTCAAGATCCTCGAAAGCCAGGAAAAGGGCGCCGGCAACGAGATCCAGCTCACCGACGCGATGCTGAAGCTGGAAAAGCAGCAGCCCTTCTTTGGCTACCACTTTCAGGGCCGCACCTTCGATTGCGGCTCGCCGGAAGGCTTCGTCGAGGCCAATGTCGCCTTCGCGCTGTGGCGCAGCGACATGAACGAGAACATGGCCGGCGTCATCCGCACGCTGCTCGATGAGATGAAGCCGTCCGAGCGTCGCGGCGCTGCTTTTTAGCTACCGCTGCAGCTTCAGCCCCAAATAGATGCTGTTGGCGGTGTAGTTGCGCCCGGGCAGATTGCTGGTCAGCTTTTCGGTGCGGGCGCGGCTGGTGAGGCCGACATAGCGGTTCAGCCACCAGGTCAGCCCGGCCTCTGCACTCAGCGTCATGTCATGGCCGTCGGAGCCGGTGTAATTGCGCCAGTCGAGCCCAAGGGCTGCGTTGCCGGTCAGGTCGGCGCGGATCTGCCGCTCGCCGGTGAGGCGGCCGGAATAGAGGATGTCGCCGCTCTTACCGGCATTCGTCGTGCCTTCGACCGTGGTTCGCCCGGTGAGGCCGATGATGGTACCGCGCTCGGGCGACCATTTGAGGTCGGCATTGATGGTGGCTCCCGAAATCGCCTCCAGGTTCTTGTCGTCGATCGCCTCCCTCAGCCAGCCGGCCGAGAACTCACCCTTGAGCTTCTCGCCCATGTCGACTTCGATACCGGCGCGCGCGCCAAGCCGGGTCGAAGAGCGCTCGAAGCCCTTGTTGTCGATCCGTTGGTCATATACCCGGCGGCCGAGCTCAATCTCAGCAAAGGGCGTCAGAGCCGGGGAAATTTCATAGCCGGTCCGCAACGTTGCAGTGTAGAGCGTGTTGTCCTGGTCCTTCTGCGACAGCGAGGTGCCATCGGTAAGTTCGGCATCGCCATAGATGTCGTGGGAGACCGCACCGGTCAGCGCAAAGCGCAGCTTGCCGACATCCTTCTCGACGGCGAGGCTGCCGTCGACAGTCTGGCGGATCGGCTGCGAGGTGACGCCGGCAATGGCGTCGGGCGCGGAGGCCGATTCCGGCGCAATCTCGTAGCCGAGCTTGGCGATGGCGCGCAGTTCATTGTCGAGGTCGACATTGTACGTGCCTTGGATACGGCCGCGTGCCTCATTGATCTTCTGGCCCGAAATGGTGTTGCGGAAATTGCCGTAGCCGTCGATGACCGCCGAATTCTCGCGCCAATCGGAGGCGGCGGAGAAACGGAGCGCCGTTTCGGACAGCACCGCCGACTTGCCGCCAGCGCTGGAATCGGCGTTCGACGTGACGGCAACGCCCTGCTCGAGCGTCGGCCGCAGCAGGAACGAGCCGACCTTGATGCCGGTTGCCGCGTACGGGTCGTCCTCGAGCTTCTTCTTCTGGCCCTCGATGGCGCCGGTGCGCTCGGCGCCGGGGTCGAGCTTTCGTCGGTCGACACCGCCGACGGTGAGGACACGGCCGTTCGCTGTGTCCTGATCGGCGTCGCCTGCCGCAGTGCCGTCCGGAGTCGCGGCGGTGGTGGTCTGGTCCGTGGCTTTGCCAGGCTTCTTCTTGTCGGCAGCCTTGGTTTTGTCCTTGGCCTTGTCTGCATCCGCGGCGGCGCGTTGTTTTGCCGTCGATGGCCGGCGTGGCTGGACGGTTGGCGGCTTGTCGGCGAACGAATCGTCGATGGTCGCCGGCGGGTCGAAAATGCTGTTTGCGCCGGCCTGTGACGGGTCGGTGTCGTCAGGCAAGGCGCCATCGCTGGCCGGCACATAAGCGGTTGGCGTGTTTCCCGTGGGGGCGGTGTCGGCAGGGGCGGGCTTGACCTGCGTGTTGGCCTTGCTCAATTGCCTGGCCCGGCGCTGCTGGTCGGACAGGATCGCCGATTCCGAAACTTCGCCGCGCAGCTCGGTCTCCTGGGCATGAAGCGCAGTTGGCCGCAGCAAAGCGAGCACGCTCGTCGCCAGAAGCAGAGCGCAAAAGGCTCTGCCCGTTCGACCTTTTTTCTCTTGAGGCTGGGCCCGCGACATCGTCACCACTGCTTGCGCGGCGCAAGCGCGCCATACTTACCGAACCGTAAACGGGGATGGTTAACGGAGGGTTGAAGGTGTGCCTATACGACATGGCTGGACGGCAATTCTGTTGGACAGGCGAACGGCAAAGCGCTAATCGCATCAGCCATGCATGCGGGATCCCCAGAAAAGAAGCCTTTGGAGGCTTCGGTCGCCTCGGCGCTGAGAACGGTAGCCACGGAACAGGCCGGCGTGGCGGCATTGGCCGCCGCGCTGGAGAACGAACTGGCCGAACCTTTCGCCCGCGCCGTCGACATGGTGTCGCGCATCAATGGCCGCGTCATAGTCACCGGCGTCGGCAAAAGCGGCCATATCGGCACTAAGATCGCGGCTAGTCTGGCTTCGACCGGCACGCCTGCCTTCTTCGTCCATCCGGCGGAGGCCAATCATGGCGACCTTGGCATGATCGCCAGAGACGATGCCATCATCGCCATGTCATGGTCCGGCGAGAGCAAAGAGTTGATGGGCATCGTCGCCTATTCCAGGCGCTTCTCGATCCCGCTGATTGCGATTACCGCGGGCGCGGCCTCGGCGCTGGCGCGCGCGGCCGACGTGGTGGTGCTCCTGCCGTCCGCGCCGGAAGCCTGCCCGCACGGTCTGGCGCCGACGACATCGACCCTGCTGCAACTGGTGGTCGGCGATGCGCTGGCCATAGCGCTGCTCGAAGCGCGCGGCTTCACGCCCGACCATTTCCGCACGTTCCACCCCGGCGGCCAGCTCGGCGCCAACCTCACGCAGATCCACGAGATCATGCATGTCGGCGACAGGCTGCCGCTGGTGTCTTCCGGCACGGGCATGCGCGAGGCGATCCTCGAATTGTCGAACAAGGGCTTCGGCTGCGTGGCGATCGCGACGGCGGATGGCGCGTTGGTGGGCATCATCACCGACGGCGACATCAGGCGTCACATCGGCAGCAATCTCATGGAAATGAGCGTCGATCAGGTGATGACGAAAAAGCCGAAGACCGCCACACCGGACACGCTGGTGGCGACGGCGCTGCAGATTATCAACAATTCGGCCATTACGAGCCTTATGGTGGTCGAAGGCAGGCGGCTCGTGGGACTGGTTCATCTGCACGACCTGCTGCGCATCGGCGCCGCCTGAAAAAATCAAAGGACGCGTCGCGTTCGGGAAGCCCTGCGCGACGCGCCCTGATTTTCCGGATCGAAAGCGCCATGCGCTTTCGAAATGTCAAACAGCCTCGACGGTCAGTTCCAGATCCGTGTCGGCCGAACTGACGACGCGCACCTGCGTGCCGGCCGGCAGGTCGGGACCGGAGACGCGCCACAGTGTGTCGCCGAGTTTGATGCGGCCGCGACCGTCCTTGATCGGCTCGGCCAGCGTTGCCATCCTGCCGACCAACTGCGCGCCGCGCCGGTTGAGGAGCGGCTGGTCGCTAGGGGTATTACGCCCACCAACCAGCTTCTTTCCGGCAAGGGCCGAGACCAGCGACAGGGCCAGGAAGGCGAGGACCTGGACTTCCCAGGCCCAGAAGCTTGCGTCCCAGACGAGCAGGGAAATCACACCGATCACCAATGCGGCGATGCCGATCCACAGCATGAATATTCCTGGCGCGATGACCTCCATCACCAGGAGGACGAAGCCCAGAACCATCCAGTTCCACGGACCAAGTTCGGAAATGATGCGGTCGAACATGGGAGTGCGCTCCTATGATCTCAGTTCTCAGCTAGCCTCAATTCTCGCTTGGGCGAACCACCGGAGGGCGGGCGGCTTGCCTGGCGGCGCCGGCGGTACCTTCGCTGCGGAACACCTCCCTGGCGATCTCGCTTATGCCGCCGAGCGTGCCGATCAGCGCCGAGGCTTCCATCGGCATCAGCACGACCTTGCTGTTGTTGGCGGTGCCGATCTTGCCCATCGCTTCAGTGTATTTCAGCGCCACGAAGTAGTTGAGTGCCTGCACGTCGCCCTTGGAGATGGCTTCCGATACAACCTGGGTGGCTCGCGCTTCGGCTTCGGCCGAGCGTTCGCGCGCCTCGGCGTCGCGGAAGGCGGCTTCCTTGCGGCCCTCGGCCTCGAGGATCTGCGACTGCTTGAGGCCTTCGGCGGCGAGGATCTGCGCACGCTTGTTGCGTTCGGCGGTCATCTGACGGCCCATCGATTCGATGAGGTTGGCCGGCGGATTGATGTCCTTGATCTCGACGCGGGTAATCTTGATGCCCCACGGATGCGCCGCTTCGTCGACGACGCGCAGCAGCCGTTCGTTGATGGCGTCGCGGTTCGACAGCAGTTCGTCGAGGTCCATCGAACCCATGACGGTACGGATGTTGGTCATCGTCAAATTGAGGATGGCGTTCTCCAGGCCGGCGACCTGGTAGGCGGCCTGGGCCGCATTGAGGATCTGGTAGAAGGCGATGCCGTCGACGCCCACAATGGCGTTGTCGCGCGTGATGATTTCCTGGCTCGGAACGTCGAGCACCTGCTCCATCATGTTCATCTTGGCGCCGATTCGGTCGACGAACGGCACGATGAGGTTGAGGCCGGGGCTTAGTGTTTTGGTGTAACGACCAAAACGCTCCACCGTATAATTATAGCCTTGCGGGATTGTCCGGATGCCTTTGATAAGAAGCACCAATACCAGAAAGGCAAGCGCACCAATCGCAATACCGAAACCACTGAAGTCCATTTGAATCTCCCTCAGATGCCGGCCATGGCGTTGATTCCATGCAACCGACTTCACCAAACACTTAGGTGTGTTTCAATAATGTTACAATCAGGTGATCGTTGATTATTAGTGCATGGAATAGCGCAACTGCGGCGATCGATCGCCGCAACGTGGCGGCCTCAGACCCAGCCCGACAGCTCGCGCCGCACCATCGCCTCGATCACCGCCATGCCTTCTGCACTGTCGTTGAGGCACGGGATGTGGGCGAATTTCTCGCCGCCGGCGTGATGGAAGGTCTCGGCCGCCTCGCGGCCGATTTCGTCCAGCGTCTCGATGCAGTCGACGGAAAAGCCTGGGTTGACGATGGCGATCGATTTCACGCCGTCCTTCGCCAGTTTCTCGACCGTCTTGTCGGTGTAGGGCTGCAGCCATTCCTGGGCGCCGAAGCGCGACTGGAAGGTGATGATCAGCTTCTTTTCATCCCACCCCAGTCGTTCACGCAACAGCCGTGTCGTCTTCTGGCAGTGGCAGTGATAGGGATCGCCCTTCTCGAAATAGGGCTTCGGGATGCCGTGATAGGAGGTGATGACCACCTCGGGCTCGAAGTCTAGCGTTGCCAGATGCCGTTCGATCGAATGGGCGAGCGCCTCGATGTAGACCGGCTCGTCATAGTAGGGCGGAACACTGCGCACGGCAGGCGCGCGGCGCATCTTCATCAAGGCGCGAAACAGCTGGTCGTTGGCGGTCGCGGTGGTGGTCGCGGAGTATTGCGGGTAGAGTGGGAACGACAGGATGCGGTCGCAGCCTTGCTCGACCAGCCTTTGAGCGACGCTCGCGGTCGAGGGGTTGCCGTAGCGCATCGCCCAGTCGACCACGACATCGGGTAGGTCGATGAGCGCTGCGGCCAGCTTTTCGCCCTGCGCGCGGGTGTAGGTGCGCAGCGGCGACTCGTTCCTCTCGCGGTTCCATATCCTGGCGTAATTGGCGCCGGACTTCTTCGGTCTGGTGGTCAGCACCAAGCCGTAGAGGATCGGATACCAGATCGCCTTGTTGAGTTCGATGACGCGCGGATCGGACAGGAATTCGCGGAGATAGCGCCACATCGGCTTGAAATCGGTACCGTCCGGCGTGCCGAGATTGACCAACATGACGCCGATCTTGCCTGCCTTTACCGGCGGATGTCCGGCCGGCAGCGGGTCGAGCGCTTTCGCGGCTTTGGGGTCGACAGGCGTGGAAAGCGTCATGAAGGTCTCCCGACACCGCGAAACCGACGATGTCGGGCGAACCTAGCGAAGCGGCGCGAGTTTTCAATGCCGCGTCTGGCCGCACCTTACCCTGAAAGCCAAAAACCCGTCCGGTTACCCGGACGGGTTTTGCTGGTCGCAAGTGCGAAGCGAGGTTACTTCGCCGGAATGGTCAAGGTCGCGCCGACAGGAAGCCGGCGTGGTTCGTAGCCTTTGTTGGCCTCGGAGATCACCTTCCACTTGGCGCCGTCGCCGTAGGCCTTTTTGGCGAGATCCCAATAGGTATCGCCGGCGACGATGACATGGCTGGCTTCGGCCGGGGCGGCGTCAGCCGGCTTTGCCGGAGCAGGTGCGGCTTCGGCCGGTTTTGCCGGTTCGGCCGGAGCCGGCGTTGCCGGGGCGGTTTCCGCCGGGACAGTCGGCGGCGTGGTGGTGATGTCGCCGGAGCCTGCCGGCAATGCGGGCATCGCCGGCTCCGCCGGTGCAGCCTCGGCCGGTTTTGCCGGTTCCGCTGGAGCAGGTGCCGGTTCGGCTGGTTTTGCCGGCTCGGCGGCCGGGGCAGCCGCTACGGTTGCGGCAACCTCGGTGATGCGGCCGTCGAGCTTGGGCGTATAGGGCCGGTGCGCGGCGAGATAGTCGGCGACCACCTGTTCGAGGCCCGGGCCGTAATCATAGGCGTTCTTGGCCTTCTCGGCGAAGACCTTGTAGCCGTCGCCGCCCTGGCGGACGTAATTGTTGGTGGCGACCAGATAGTCCTTGTCCGGATTGATCGGCGCCCAGGTACCGTTCTGCATCACCTCGACCGACTTGACTCGGCCTGCATTGGGCGCGACCGACTTGTCGAAGGAGTATTTGAGACCTGCCACCTGCGGGAAGCGGCCGCCGCCGTCCTCGACCTGGCTGACGCCGTTTTCCAGCCCGGCAACCAGATCCTTGCCGGAAATCTGGAAGGTCGCCAGCGTGTTCTGGAACGGCAGCACGGTCAGCACCTCGCCCATGGTCACGGTGCCCTTGTCGATCGAAGCACGCAGGCCGCCGCCATTCGAGACGACGATCTCGACGCCCTGTCCCTTGACGCGGTCGAGGATGGCGTCGGAGACGAGGTTGCCCATCGCGCATTCCTTGGTGCGGCAGCTTTCGCGGCTGCCGTCGATGGCCTCGGTGGTCTCGGCCACTTCCTTGTTCTTCAGCGCCTCGATCGGCGCACCGAGTTCCTTGATGCGGGCAAGAACGGCCCGATCGGGAGTGATCGACTTGTCGAGGAAGATCGGGTCGCCGCTAGCTTCCTTGACGTTGCCATTGTCGTCGAACACGACCTTGAATTCGCCGAGATATTTCGAATAGGACGCGGCCTGCACGACAGGCACCTTGGAGCCGTCGGGGTTGTCGACCATCGTCGGATAGGGGCCTTCCGCCTTCGGGTCGGTGTTGGACAGAAGCGAATGGCTGTGGCCGCCGACCACCACATCGATGCCCGGGATCTTGGCGATGACATCGCGCTCGCGCCTGTAGCCGATATGGGTGACGGCAATGATCTTGTTGACGCCTTGCGCCTTCAGCTTCTCGACCTCGGCGGTGATCGACTTCACGTCGTCCTCTATGGTAATGTTGGGGCCGGGAGAGGCGAGTTCCGGCGTGTCGTTGGTTACGGCGCCGACAATGCCGATCTTCTGGCCGCCGACCTCAAGCACAATCGACGGCTTGATCTTGCCTGCGGCGCCGGACTTGTCGTTGGGCACGACATTGGCGCTGACGATCGGGAACTTCGCCTTGTCGAGATAAGGCACCAGCGCGCTCTCGCCATCGTCGAATTCGTGGTTGCCGAGCGTCACCGCGTCGGGCTTGATCTGATTGAGGAATTCCTCCTCCGCCGTGCCCTTGTAGGTGATGTAGAACAGCGATCCCTGAAAGCTGTCGCCGGCATTGAGCAGCAGCACGTTCTGGCCTTCGAGCTTCTTGCGCTCCTGTGCGATCGCGGTGACCAGCCGGCCGGCGCCGCCGATGCACTCACCCTTGGTCTCTTCCTCGGCCGAGCAGGTCGACTCGTATTTGTTGTTGCCTTCGATGCGGCTGTGCCAATCGTTGAAATGCAGGATGTTCAACGTGTAGTCGGCAAAGGATGGTGCGGCCGACAGGCCGAGTGTCGAGGCAGAGAGGGCGGCAATGGCGGCGAGCTTCTTCATCTTCGTCTCCCGGATATGATCAAAGGCGTTTAACGCTCTTGCCCGACTGCAGGATAACAGCCAGCATTTCGGGTATGTTCACATCGCGGTTGTGGCGATGCAAGAAGAATCAGGGCGGATAACCGGCATCGGTTTGCCGGCATAAAAAGGCGGCGGCATCGCGCCGCCGCCATCCGCAAAGCCGCATGGGAAAGGTTCAGCCGCGCCTGGTCAGCACGAAGTTCTGCCCGGCGGAGCTGGTGCAATTCAGCTGGTTTATGGACACCAGCAGGCAGTTGAAAGCGATTGGCTGCTGCCGGATAAGCGAGGTTCCGTTGATCTCGACCGAGGTGGCGCCGGTCTTGGTGTAGCTGCCGTCAGCGAATTTCTCACCGGTCTCCGCCGAAACGGTGGTGAAGACGCTGCCGTTCAATGTCGAGACCGCCTTGCCTTCGGCGTTCAGCCATGAGCCTTCGACGCCTCGCGCCTGCGATGAGATCGGTGGCCCGTCGGAGCCGCCGGTGGTGCAGGCGGCAAGCATCGTCGCAAGAGCGCCCGCCGCGCCCGCAGAAAGAATTTTGCGCGCAATCGTCATATCAAATCCTCTCCTGACGCATCGGCCCAATCGTCAAACGACGTTTTGGAGAACACGATGTGCGTGGCCTCAAGTTTCCAGAGCCGTCCCTCGTGCGTCCAACTGGATGCACACTGCTCTCGTCCGCATCCCTTCAATCGCCCGATTTCCGGGCGATTGCAAGGCAGTGAGGCAGGGGTATGGAACCGCTATCGAACGAGGATGTTGCGGAATTGCCACGGGTCGCTTTTGTCGAGGTCCTCGGGAAACAGGCCCGGACGGTTATCGAGCGGCGTCCAGTCGGTGTAGTAGCCCTTGACTGGTCCGAGATACTGGGACTGCACTTCCAGGCAGCGCTTGTAGTCCATCTCGTCGGCCTCGACGATGCCGGCTTCCGGGTTTTCCAGCGCCCAGACCATGCCGGCGAGCACGGCCGAGGTGACCTGCATGCCGGTAGCGTTCTGGTAGGGCGCCAGCTTGCGGGCTTCGGCCAGCGACAGCTGCGAACCGTACCAGTAGGCGTTCTTGGCATGGCCGTAGAGCAGCACGCCAAGCTCGTCCACGCCATCGACCAGCTCGTTTTCGTCAAGCACATGGTGGACCGGCTGCGGCTTGCCGGCAGCGCCGAACATTTCGTGGAGTGACAACACGGCGTCGTTGCAGGGGTGATAGGCATAGTGGCAGGTCGGGCGGTATTGCACCTTGCCCTTCTTACCGCGCACGGTGAAGAAGTCGGCGATCGAGATCGCCTCATTGTGCGTCACCAGGAAACCGTATTGCGCGCCCGGCGTCGGGCACCAGGAGCGCACGCGGGTGTTGGCGCCGGGCTGTTCGAGATAAATCGCAGCCTTGGAGCCATGCTTGTGCTCCTTGCCGTTCTTCGGCATCCATCTCTCATGCGTGCCCCAGCCGAGCTCGGCCGGCTGCAGCCCTTCCGAGATGAAACCTTCGACCGACCAGGTGTTCCAGAACACGTTCATCGGCTTCGGCTTCTTGGTGCGCTGGGTGTCGCGCTCGGCGATGTGGATGCCCTTGACGCCGGCCTTCTTCATCAGCTTCGCCCAGCCGTCACGGTCGTCCTGCGCGGGTTCGGAAAACTCAAGGCCGAGGTCGCCGGCAAGGTTCAGCAGCGCCTGCTTGACGAACCACGAGACCATGCCCGGATTGGCGCCACAGGTCGAAACCGCGGTAGCGCCGCCGGGCTTGTCGTGCTTCTCCTTGATCAAGGCTTCGCGCAGCGCGTAGTTGGTGCGGCTGGCATTGTCGGCCTTGGCGTCGAAATAGAAGCCGAGCCACGGCTCGACGACGGTGTCGATGTAGAGCACGCCGAGCTTGCGGCAGAGCCGCATCAGGTCGACCGAGCCGGTATCGACCGACAGATTGATGCAAAAGCCCTGGCCGCCACCATTGGTCAAAAGCGGCGTCAGCAGTTTCTTGTAGTTTTTCTCGGTCACGTGCTCCTGCACGAAGGCGATGCCGCGCTCGTCGAGCAGCTTGCGGTCGGTGTCGAGCGGGTCGATGACCGTCATGCGCGACTTGTCGAATTTGAAATGGCGCTCGATCAGAGGCAGCGTTCCCCGTCCGATCGAACCAAAGCCGATCATCACGACAGGGCCGGTGATTTCACCGTAAACGGGCCAGTTTTCATTCGCCATTTTATCGAGCACTCCTTCAAGCAACGCGCCAAAACGGCCGTTCGACCGCCGCGCGACAAACCATAGATCATTGTCACAATAAAGCGAAAAGCAGGGATAAGGTTAGTTCCCGACGGCGCAGATGCGCCTACGGTTCGAGCAGTTTCGCGAATTCCGGCGTGAGCAGCGCTTGTGCTTCGGAGTCCGGGATTTCAACGAGATCGCCGCCGCAAGCCTGGATGACGTTGGGCAAACCTTGCAGTCCGAAGACCAGAACCTGCCTGTCGCCATCGCGCTTCAGGCTGGCGCCGAGATAGTCGCCGATCAAATCGTCGATGCCGCATTCGGCCTCGTAATCCACCTCGGTCTGGTCGCTTGGCTTCTTGCGCTTCTCCTTGACGAAGGTGGCCAGCGAGGGGCCTGGCTTGCCGTCGACCGTATCGGAAAACATGTCCTGAAGGGTAAGCAAGGCGCCACGGCGCACGTCCATGACATAGGCCTCGGAATAGTTGTTCGGATGCGCACCGCCGCAATAGAGGCTGCCGGATTCCGACCAGCTCATCAGCTTCGGCGTCAATGACGTAACTTTGGACGTCGTGTCTTCATAGCCGCCAAGCGAATCGTCGTCCATGCCCTCCATCGGCGGCCCGTCGTGGAAACCGGCATATTGCAGCGCCGCGCATGTCAAGGCGCTGAGGCTGTCATGCCAATGGCGGTTCTGCAGCAAGGCATTGGCGGCTTCGATCGGCGCACTGCCGGCGAGATCGACGATGCGCGGCCTGGCGAATTTGGTGCGCGGATCGGTGACATAGTTGTAGGCTGCATCCGGCCAACCTTCCTTGGCGTCTGCCTTGGGCGCGAAATCCAGCTTGAGATAGTCGTAGGGCGATGCCGCCATGGTGATCGGCGCATCGTCGCCCGAGAATGTCATGTCGGTGAAATCATAGAGATCGCGTGGCGTCGTCGCCGGCGTCTCCGTCTGGGCACGGCTGGCGATCCTTGTCAGCTTCAGCGGCTGGGTCTTTTTGGCCGTCCAGGTGCCTTCCAGCGTCTTGCCCTTGTCGGCGGAACTCAACCGCCAGACGGCGCCGATGGGTGGAGCCTGGCCGTCGCGGCACTTCTTGGCATCGCAGGCTTCTTCCTCGGCCAATTGAAAGGTGGCGCCCTTGCTCGACTTCGCCTGCAGAGGAATATCGACGCCCTTGGAGCGGTAGAAATAGCGGCCCGCCAGTGCCTCTCCAGCCGTCGCCGGATCACCGGTAAACTCGACGACGATGTCGATGTTGCCGAGCTTCCCCGCATAGGTCACCGGTTCCGCATGCGCTGTTGCCGGCAACGCCAGCAATGCACCGAGCAGGACGGCTAGCTTCAGAACATGTCGGATCATCGTCACTCCTGAGCCATGGTTTGCAGGCGTTGCATCAGCCGGTCACGGTCTGATGTCATCCCCTTGTAGTCGAGTTGAGCCTCATCCAGCGCCTGCAATTGCGCCGCGAAAGAGGCGGCAAGCGTTGCCCGGTCGGGATGCCGCGCCAGCACTTTCAGCGGGTCGAGATGGATGCGGATGGTGAACAGGATGTCGCGCGACAGAGGCAGTTTGCGCAGCGTCTGGCGCTCCACGCGGATGAAGGCGTGGGTGTTGACGTCGCCGTCGGGAAATCGCGAGGGGCGCCTGGTGGCGCGGTCGATGCGCTCGACATTGGAGAGCGGGTGATAGAGCGCGTCGCCGGCCTGGATCGACCAGTTGAAGCGTTCGACGGCCTGACCCTGCAGGCCGTCGAACATGCGGTTGATGAGCTCGGCCGGCCTGGTGCCCGGACCGAAGCCCGGCACCGGTGCGTGGATCTGCTGCAGCGGCCGGCCGAATTTCTCGACCAGCGACCAGGATGACGGGAAACACAGCGAGCCGGCGGCGAGCCGCCAGCCGGTGTCGTCACGGCGCATCAGGATCAGGTCTTCCTGGACGAGCAGCGACGCTGCGACCAGCGGGGCATCGGGGAAGGTGGCGTCAGAGTCGGCTTTGGCGCCAATGACCTCAACCCCGGCATTGGTGCGCCGGTACATCCCGGGAAATGTCGACAGCAGATGTGCTTCGATGAGGCCGCGCACTTCGCGCTGGGTGTCGCGCGTGCCGTCTTCCTCGACAAACACCTTGTCGGGAATCTCGGCATAGAGCCGGCGCTTTTCGGCGAGATGGTCGAAGAGATACCGGTCGACCTCGATCCACTTGTCGAGCTCGAGCGGCTTCAGCCCGATGGTGAAGAGCTTTGAGGAGCCATCATAGGGCGTGTGCGTGGGCTGACGAGAATTCATGCTTCGCTAGAAAGTGTCCAATGCCGGCGGTTATTCTCGCAGCCGCTTCGTATCAGGCCAATGTTGCCGGGATCAAGCCGCGCAGAGAATTGCCGACGAACAGTGTTTTGGCGGATTTCAACTCGTCATAGCTGTAGATCGCCTCCTGGGCGCGGCCTTCGTCCAGCAGCTCGGCGCGCAATACGCCAGGCAGCAGGCCGCAGTCGAGCCTGGGTGTCATCAGCATGCCATCACCGAAATCGGCGAAGACGTTGGTGATGGTGCCTTCGCAGATTTCACTGCGCTCATTTGCGAGCAACACTTCGTCGGCCTGGGTGATCAGATATTCGGAGCGGGCGTGAGTGTAGACTTGCCGCCGGCCGGTCTTGTGGCGCAGCAGCGTGTCGGTGGAGGAGAGCCGCACCCGTGCCAGCTGCAGCCGCCAGACCTTGTCGGCGGCGAACGGCTCATAGGGCTGGACCGAGGCGGTCACTTCGCCATTGCGCTGCAGGACGAGCCGGGTGCGCAGCGCCTTTTGCTGCGCCCCGATAGTATTCGCCAGCACCTCGCCGATCCGCTGCGGATCGCAGGCAAAGCCGAGTTCTTCCGCCGAGCCGTAAAGGCGCGCGAGATGGCGTTCGAAGCGCAGAAAGCCCTGGCCGGGCTCCCAGCGCATCGTCTCGATCAGCTCGAAATCGGCGGTGTCCCCGTCGCGAAGCGCGCCTTCAGCAGACACTCCTGATACTCCTCTTGCGCCGTCGAATCGAAGACGACGCCGCCGCCGACATTGTAAACGGCCTCGCCACTGGAAAAGAGCGATATGGTGCGGATCGCCACCGAAAAGCGCATCATGCCGGCAGGCGCGATCCAGCCGATGGCGCCGCAATAGACGTCGCGCGGTGTCTCTTCCAGCTCGTGCAGGATTTCCATGGCGCGGATTTTCGGCGCGCCGGTGATCGAGCCACAGGGAAACAGCGCGCCAAAGATTTGGCGGATGCCGAGATCAGGCAGAAGCTTCGCCCGCACACGGCTCACCATCTGATGGACGGTCGGGTAGCTCTCGATGCGGAACAGTTCCGGCACTTCCAGCGTGCCGACCTCGCTGATCAGCGAGATGTCATTGCGCAGGAGATCGACGATCATTCGGTTCTCGGCCTGGTTCTTTTCGTCGCTGCGCAAGAAGGACTTCAACCGCGCGTCCTCGGCCTTGGTCGCGCCGCGCGGTGCGGTACCCTTCATCGGATGGGTTTCGATCATGCCTTCGGCATTGATCTCGAAGAACAGCTCGGGCGAACGCGACAAGACGATTGGATCGCCGAGCGAAATCAGCGCGCCATACTTGACCGGCTGGCGTCCTGTCAGTGCGTCGAAGGCAGCAAGCGGATCGCCCGACCATTGGGCACGGACCGGAAAGGTCAGGTTGCCTTGGTAGCAATCGCCCTTGCGGATGTGGTCGTGAAGGCGCGCGAAGCGTTTGGCGTAGTCCTGAGCGGACCAACTGGCCTTGGCGTCGAAGATGGGGCCATTGGTGGCCGGCGCACCGTTGCGCGGCACGGCCTCTTCGACCGGAGCATCGAACACACCCAGACAAACCAGTGGCGCGCGCCGGCCTTCAGGCAGCAGCGGCACCAGTTTCGGTTCGAGCAGATAGCCCGCTTCGTAGGAGAAATAGCCGGCCAGCCATTTGCCGGCATCGCTCGCGGCCTGCGCGGCCACCAGCGCCGGCAGAAAATCCTTGGCATCATAGGCAATGATGATGTCGGCCTGGTGGTCGAAGACCAACTGACGGCCGCTTTCATCGTTGCGGAAAATGGCAGAGGGCAGGGGCATGGGGCTCGGGTGCTGCGGTCGATGACGCCAGAACCGCTCTATATGGGGGCCGGGCGGCGTGCAATCGAGGGAGCGGCGTCGCAGGGCGCAAAGACAGTGGCGAATGCAAAAACAAAGACGGCGCCCGAGAGCGCCGCCTTCTGGTTATGTTGCCGATGACAGATCAGCTGTTGTTGGCGGTCCCGGCGCTCGGGAATTGGCGTGCGAACTCCTTTTCGTCGCCGGCGGCAAGCAGCTTGGCCTGCTCGACCCACTTTTCGCGGGCGATGCGGCCGTCGAAATTCAGCGTGTCCTCGATGCGCTTGACATCGGTCGCGGTCCAGCCGGCGATCTGCGCGTAGGTCGTGACGCCAAGGCCCTTGAGCAGTTTGTCGTTGACCGGGCCGATACCGATCAGGCGGCGCAGATTGTCGGCCTTCCCAGCTGCCGGGGCGGCCTTCTTCGGGACGGCGGCGGGCTTTGAAGCCGCGGCTTTGGGCGCGGCCTTGGCGGCGGCAGGTTTGCTGGCCGCTGGTTTTGCGTCCGCGGATTTGGCCGCAGCTGGTTTGGCCGCGGCGGGTTTGGCGGGGGCCGGTTTCGCGGCCGGGGCGGACTTGGCCGTTGCCGCTGTCGACACCAGCGCGGCCGGCGCCGAACTGGAAGGCTTGGCGGATGGAGCCGATGTTTCACGCAGCCGGCGTTCGAGATCGGCGCGGGTCTTGCCGCAGGCGTCGAGTTCGCCGGTCAGGCGGTCGGCGTCGGCGCGCAGTCTGTCCCGCTCGCTGCGGGTGCGGTCGAGATCGCCGCGCAGGCTGTCAAGTTCGCCGCGCAGCCGGCCCCAGATAAACCAGCCAACCAACACACCTACAAGGAACGCCAGGACAATGTAAAAGAAGGTCATCGTCTCTCTCCAGTCGGATCCGTCCGCCGCCGTCCCAAGTCATGACCTTGGCAGATCGGATCATCCAATGTGGTTCGGCGGCTCAGGGAACAGCCGGTCTGTCGTCGACTGTCGGCGTTCGGCTTTCCCGCCCATTGCCAACCGTCGCTGTCGCATTCGTCAGACCGCTGCCATGGGCCGGGATGCTGTCCGGCCTTAAGCCGCGCGCCCGGCTGAGCTTCGGTCGGAAAGCTATCATACGGCTTCGGGAAAGCTAACGGAAAATTTCGCCGGAGAGTTATTCAAGAACAGATATTTAGAACAAGAACAACGCTGCCGTCACATGCATTCCGGCTAAACTGTTCTGCGATTCCGCAAAGTCGAGACCGCTCCTGAACCTGTCACTCTGCGCCATCGGTCCAATGGGTGCCCGCATTAACTGTCGAGCGCTTCCAACTCGTCGATCAGGCCGCCGATCACGCCAAGCCCGATCTGCCAGAAGGCGGGGTCGGTGGCGTCGAGGCCGAAGGGCGCGAGAAGCTCCGAGTGATGCTTGGTGCCGCCGGCGCGCAACATCTCGAAATACTTGTCCTGGAAGCCATGCTCGGCGTTCTGGTAGACCGCGTAGAGCGAGTTCACCAGGCAGTCGCCAAAGGCATAGGCGTAGACGTAGAAGGGGGAGTGGACGAAGTGCGGGATGTAGGTCCAGAAGACCTCATAGCCCTCGCGCAGCTTGATCGCCGGCCCCAGGCTTTCGGCCTGCACCTCGAGCCAGAACTGGCCGAGCTTGTCGGAGGTCAGTTCGCCATTCTTGCGCTCGGCATGCACCTTGCGCTCGAACTCGTAGAAGGCGATCTGGCGCACGACCGTGTTGATCATGTCCTCGACCTTCTGGGCGAGCATCGCCTTGCGCTCGCGCTTGTCGGTGGTCTGATCGAGCAGCGAACGGAAGGTCAGCATCTCGCCGAATACCGAGGCCGTCTCGGCCAAAGTCAGCGGCGTCGAAGCCATCAGCGCGCCCTGGCCGCCGGCGAGCACCTGATGCACGCCGTGGCCGAGTTCATGCGCCAGCGTCATCACATCGCGCGGCTTGCCCATGTAGTTGAGCAGCACGTAAGGGTGCGCCGAAGGCACGGTCGGATGGGCGAAGGCGCCGGGCGACTTGCCGGGCCTGACCGGCGCGTCGATCCAGTTGCGGTCGAAGAAGGTGCGGGCGATCTCCGCCATGTCGGGGGAAAAGCGCTGATAGGCCGATAGCACAGTGTTCCTGGCATCATCCCAAGGAATCACCGCTTGCGGCGTTTCGGGCAAGGGCGCGTTGCGGTCCCAGTGGTTCATCACCTCCATGCCCAGCCAGCGCGCCTTCATCGCGTAGTAGCGATGAGACAGGCGCGGATAGGCCTCGCGCACGGCCGATGCCAGCGCGTCGACCACGCTGCGCTCGACACGGTTGGCGAGATGGCGTGAGTCGGCGATGTCCTCGAAGCCGCGCCAGCGGTCGGAAATCTCCTTGTCCTTGGCCAGCGTGTTGGTGATCAGCGTGAAGGTGCGCAGGCTCTTGCGGAAGGTTGTGGCCAGCGCTTCGGAGGCGCGGCGGCGGACCTCCCCATCGGCGTCCTGCAGGCGGTTCAGCGCCGGCTCCAGCGTCAGTTCCTCGCCGTCTATGTCGAAACGCAGATCGGTCATCGTCTCGTCGAACAGCCGGTTCCAGGCACCGCGCCCGGTGATCGACTTCTCATGGAACAGCTGCTCGACCCGATCCTCGAGCTGGTAGGGCTTGTCCATTCTGAGGTCGAGCACCCAGGGCCGGTAATGGGCAAAGCCGGCGTCGGCGGCGAGGGCGGATTCGAGCGCCTTGTCATCGATCAGGTTCAGTTCCAGCGCGAAGAACAGAAGATGCGCGCTGGCGTCGGTCATCTTTTCCTGGATGTCGCCATAGAGCTTTGCGCGCTGCGGATCGGCGGTGTTGCCGGCATAGATCAGGCCGGCATAGGAGACGATGCGGCCGATCAGTTCCTCCAGCGCCTCATAGGCTGTCAGCGCCTCGCCAAGCCTGCCGGCGCTTCCGCGCCCGGCCTCCGCAGCCAGTGTGCCCTTCCAGCGGTTCTCGAAGGCGACGGCGTCGGCCGCCGCCTTGGCAAGGTCACGCTTCAGTTCGGGCGCCTCCATGCCGGAATAAAGATCGGCGAGATTCCATTCCGGCAGGTCGCCAAGTTCCGCCGCGCCCTGACCGGACGCTACCGCCGCAAGCTGCCGACCGAGAATCCTGCTCATCAACAATTACCTTCTGGAATCAAGGGGAAAGGACAAGCCGGTCAAATCCTAAGGAATTCGTTCACCGGGTTTTTTGAAACCTTGTTTAGAACCCTGTGCCAAGATGATCCATGGGAATTTCCCAGGCGGGCAACTCAAATCAGTCATGACAGGTTCCATTCTTATAGTCGATGACGATCCCGTGCAGCGCCGGCTGCTCGAAGCGGCGGTGACGAAATTCGGCCACAGCGCCATCGTTGCCGATGGCGGCGAGGCCGGTCTGAGCGCGCTTGACGGACCCAATGCGAGGGATATTTCGGCAGTCATCCTCGACCTTGTCATGCCGGGCCTCGACGGCATCGGCGTGCTGAAGGCGATGCGCGAGCGCGGCATCACTGTTCCCGTCATTGTGCAGACTGCGCAGGGCGGCATAGAAACGGTGGTCTCGGCGATGCGCCACGGCGCCTTCGATTTTGTCGTCAAGCCGGCGTCTCCCGACCGGCTGCAGACCGCGATCGGCAACGCGCTCAAGGTCGAGGCGGTCGAGGACGAGGTCAAGCGCACGTCGCGGCGTCGGGGCGGCCACCTGACATTCAAGGACATGATCACGCATAGCCCGGCGATGGACCGGGTGATCCGCCTCGGCCAGAAGGCTGCGGCCTCCAACATCCCGATCCTGATCGAGGGCGAATCGGGCGTTGGCAAGGAATTGGTGGCGCGCGCCATCCAGGGCAGCGGCGAACGCCGCACAAAACCGTTCGTCACCGTCAATTGCGGCGCCATCCCCGACAATCTGGTCGAATCGATCCTGTTCGGTCACGAAAAAGGTTCGTTCACCGGCGCCACCGAAAAGCATACCGGCAAGTTCGTCGAGGCGCATTCGGGCACGCTGTTCCTGGACGAGATCGGCGACCTGCCGCTCGACGTGCAGGTCAAGCTGTTGCGCGCCGTGCAGGATGGCGAGGTCGATCCGGTCGGCGGCCGTTCCACCGTCAGGGTCGACATCAGGCTGATCTCGGCCACGCACCGCAACCTTCTGCAGCAGGTCAAGGACGGCAAGTTTCGCGAGGACCTGTTCTACCGGCTCAACGTTTACCCGATCGTCGTGCCGCCGCTGCGCGACCGCCGCGACGACATCCCCTATCTGGTCAAGCATTTCATGGACAAGGTGGCGCCGGCGGGCAATCGCCTGCACGGCATCTCGGATGCCGCACTGGCCATGCTGCAGGCCTATGATTGGCCGGGAAACATCAGGCAGCTGGAAAACGCCGTGTTCAGGGCCTCGGTGCTTGCCGAAGGCGATGTGCTCACGACTGACGAATTTCCGCAGATCCGGGCGCAGGTCGACGGCACCGTCAATCTCGACGCCGATGCGTCCTTGTCGGACCCCGGCATGGCCTTGAGCACCGGATCGCAAGGCGATGGCGCGCAGACTGACGACGCCGGTACTGCAGCTGCCGAGCCCGCCCCTCCGGCGAGGCTGCTTCAGCGTTTCGGCACGCTGCGGGCGCTGGACGAGCGTGGCAATGTGCGTGCGCTGGCCGATGTCGAACTCGAAATGATCAAGCTCGCCATCGACCATTATAACGGCCAGATGAGCGAGGTCGCGCGGCGTCTCGGCATCGGCCGCTCGACGCTCTACCGCAAGCTCAAGGAATACGGCGTCGACCCGGAAACCGGCCGCCTCGACCGCCTTGCCTCCTGAACGCCGAATTCCACAGCTTGCCAACGCAAGGCCGGGACCAGCTTGCCATGCCACATCCGGCGCTGCATAAGGGTTGGGGCGGGAATATGACTGATGCGGACAGCGTTGTTCACGCATTAAGGCCAGCGGTAACAGATCGTGTAGCGGGAAAAGGCTGAATCTTGATCTAAACCAGCAGTTTACCAAGAAATCCTGTGTATTATTTTTGACGGGATATCGCCACGGTGTTACCGCATTTCGGCTTCAATAAGCGATGATTAACCATTAGGATCGATATTCGGATGTGAGAACCACGCATCCGTTTGGACAAATCCGGGGACAAACGGCAGCCTGCAAGGCCTTTTGATTTGAACAAAGTCGAACGACACAGAAACGGGCGGCGCGATCACATGGGCGTCTGGCCGAGATGGCTGGCAGCGTTGATCGTTGCGTTCGCTTTCCTCGCCGCAACTGCTGCCGGCGCCAGCGCTGAAACGCGCTCGCTCAAGCTCTATCACCTCCACACGCACGAAAAGGCCGAGATCGTCTACAAGCGCAATGGCCGCTACGATCCGGCAGGCCTCAGGAAGATCAACATCATCCTGCGCGACTGGCGTCGCAACGAACCGACCAAGATGGATCCGCGCCTGCTCGATCTGGTGTGGGAAGCTTACCGGCAGGCCGGCGCCACCGACTACATCCAGGTCGTTTGCGGCTATCGCTCGCCGTCGACCAATTCGATGCTGCGCAGCCGCAGCCGCGGTGTCGCCAAGGAAAGCCAGCATATGCTGGGCAAGGCGATGGACTTCTACATTCCGGGTGTGCCGCTGAAAAAGCTGCGCAACATCGGCCTGAAGATGCAGGGCGGCGGCGTCGGCTACTATCCGTCGTCGGGGTCGCCCTTCGTCCACATGGACGTCGGCAATGTGCGGCATTGGCCAGGCATCAGCCGCCAGGAACTGGTCAGCCTGTTCCCCAATGGCAAGACGCTGCATGTGCCGAGCGACGGCAGGCCGTTGCCGGGTTATGACCAAGCGCTCGCCTCCTACAAGGCGCGCAAGGGCGCCGGTTCTCCTGCCATCATGATGGCCAGCGCAGGCGGCAGCACCAAGAAATCCGGTGGCTTCCTGTCCGCGTTCTTTGGCGGTGGCGGTGAAGACGAAGCCGACGACAGCGCCGATGTCGCTACCGCCGCGCCGCCGCCGAGAAGCGTGAAGCCGGTGCTGGCTGCCACGAGCAACAACAACAGCAATCTGCCTGGCATCGCGATCGTGTCGCCGCAGAACGCCAAGCGCGCCAACATTCCGCAGCTTGCCGACGACAGCGCTGACGATTCGGAGCCGCAGGACACGCCGGAGACGATCATCGCCGCGCTGCCCGCCAAGGAAGTGCCGCTGCCCGCTTTCGCACCGCGGCCGAAGGCCGATGTCGGCGCGCAACAACCTGAGACCGTGCCGTTCGGCGTGGCCGATGCCACCACCGAACAGACGGTGGCGACGGCGCAGGCGCCGGCCAATGTGCCGTTCGGCACGGCCGATGCGAGCAATGCCGACCAAGGGGCCGATCAAGCTGCCGCTCCGGCGCAGGTCGCGGTCAACGTCCCGTTGCCGACCTGGCGTCCCGACCGCTCTTCGCCGCCGGCTGAGCTTGCGCCGCAGGACAAGGGCGTTCTGCTGGCGCTGGCCGATACGGCTGCCCACAAGCAGACCGCAACCGACGCGTTCTCGGTGCTGCCGTCGCAGCGTCCGGACGAGGTCAAGGCGGTTCTCGAACAGGCCAGTGCCGCCGATACAGCCGGTGCTACCGACGACTATCAGGTTGCGTCGCTTGAGCCGCGCTCGGCTTTCAACGATCCGTCAGGTGTCGATGCCGCATCGCCGCGCGGTGCTATTGCTGCCCGTCCCGCCGGTACCGATCCAGCCTCGGTGATCGGCGCCGGCGTCAAGACGACACGCAAGGAAGCAAGGGCTTCGGCTCGCGACCTGAAGCCAGGACCGAAGGCAGTGGTGGTGGCGGCCGAACCGCAGGCGGCGCGCTGGGCGCTGAGCAGCGGCGACAACATCGCCACCGTTTCCAGCCCGACGACAGCGCCGCGCTATGCCTACAACATCGTGCATACGCCGCCGAGCGAGGTCTACACCGCAGGCTTCCAGGCGGACAACCAGATGGCCGATGCCAACCGCTTCACCGGCAATGCCGTAAAATTCCTTTCGGTCGCCCGCTTCCAGACGAAGTAAGGGCGTGACCGGGGCGTTATCGACTCGAAGCCGCGCTGGGCAACCCGTGCGGCTTTTGTTTTTAGCGAGATCTCGAGCACTGGCTTCCATCGCCACAGAATGCTAACCACCAAGCTGCATTCCCGCTTCGTCTAATGGTAGGACAGCGCCCTTTGAAGGCGTGAATCGTGGTTCGAGCCCATGAGCGGGAACCAAAATCTCACGCGTAGCAAACCCGGTCGGCGCAGCTGGCGGGTTTTTGTGCCGAGTGCAATTCCGGGAACACTGTGATTTTCCCGGGAAAGCGCGGAGCGCTTCCCTTGGGAATTGCGCAAAGACAAAGTAGCGGAGGTTATTTTCCGAGCTTGCTCGCGGTCTGTGCGAGCGCCTCGATCTCATCCCACTTGCCGGCCTTGACCAACTCGTCCGGCGCCACCCACGAGCCGCCGACGCAGATAACGTTGGACAGGCTGAGATAGTCGGCCGCGTTCTTGGCCGAGATGCCGCCGGTCGGGCAGAATTTCACGTCGGCCAGCGGCGAGGCAAAGGCCTTCAGCGAGGCGATGCCGCCGGATTGTTCGGCCGGGAAGAATTTCAGGAACCGCAGGCCGGCCTCGCGGGCAGCCATGATCTCGCCGGGCGTGATGGCGCCGGGCAGCAAGGGAACGTCGCTGTCCTTAGCCGCCGCCAGCAACTCTCGCGTGATGCCGGGGCTGACGATGAATTTCGAGCCAGCGGCCGCTGCCTCGTCGAACTGCTTGGCATCGAGAATTGTGCCGGCGCCGACAATGGCGCCCTCGACCTCACCGGCGACGCGGCGGATCGCTTCCAGCGCATCGGCGGTTCTCAACGTGATCTCGATTGCCGGCAGGCCGCCGGCGGCCAGCGCCCGGGCGAGCGGGACGGCGTCCGCGACATTGGCGATCTTCAGCACCGGAATGACCGGCTGGCCATTGAGCAGCGACAGGAGCGTTTCGGTCTTGCTGAGCATTGGCTTGTCTCTCCCTAGGTGATTTCAACCGATTAGCAGAAGGCCGATTCCGAGTCCACGAAACCCGGCCTGCCGCGATGTCACATGTCGGCCAACGAGCCTGCGGGCGAATACCGACGAAGTGTCTTTAGCTCTGCCTTGAATCCGCTTTGACCACGGTCTAGTGGCTTGGCGATGACCAACCATGAACCCGTGCGCGTTGCCGCGCTCTACAAATTTGCGAGGCTGGGCGACTTCGACGCGCTGCGGGTCTTGCGCAGGCCGCTTGCCGCCTTCTGCTGCGGGCGCGGCATCAAGGGCACGCTGCTTCTGGCGCAGGAGGGCATTAACGGCACGGTCGCCGGCAGCGAAACCGACATAGCCGACCTGATCGCTTATCTCGAGGCCATCGAGGGTCTTGCCGATCTCGAGGTCAAATACAGCACGGCCGCCGAAATGCCGTTCCATCGCATGAAGGTGCGGCTGAAGCGCGAGATCGTCACCATGGGCGTCGAAGACCTCGACCCGGCGACGGGTGCGGGGACCTATGTCGCGCCGGCCGACTGGAACGCGCTGATCTCGGACCCCGGCACCATCGTCATCGACACACGCAACGCGTACGAAGTGTCGATCGGCACCTTCGAGGGCGCGGTGGACCCGCGCACGTCGAGCTTTCGCGAATTCCCGGCCTGGGTGGAAAAACACCGCGACCAACTCGACGGCCGCAAGGTTGCGATGTTCTGCACCGGCGGCATCCGCTGCGAAAAGGCGACGGCCTATGTGAAGTCGCTCGGCTTCGAGGATGTGTTCCATCTCAAGGGCGGCATCCTCAGATATCTTGAAGAGGTGCCGGCCGAAGACAGCCTGTGGCAGGGCGAGTGTTTCGTCTTCGACGAGCGGGTCTCGGTGTCGCATGGGTTGACCGAAGGCGAGGCCGAACTCTGCCGCGCCTGCCGGCATCCGCTGACGCCGGAGAACCGGCTGTCGCCGCATTTTTCCACCGGCGTGTCATGCCCGCATTGCTACGAGGCACGCTCGGATGAGGATCGCACCCGCTATGCCGAGCGCCAGCGCCAGGTCGAACTTGCGCAGGCGCAAGGCAGGGGACATATCGGCAGTTAAGTGCCGCCGACGCCCTGACTGGATCACCACACGACAGAATAGCGGTCGATCACCCACAGCCATGTGCCGTCGGCCTGCCGGCGCGCGACCTCTGAGGTTATCGAGCCGTCGGCAAGCCTGGTCGACGTCAACGCGAGGTCGCCGTTGATGGCCGCCGGGCGCTGCTCGCCGCGCTGGAATTTTCGCCCGCTCGCGGCAAAGGCTTCGAACAAAGCGCGGATCGCCTCGTGGCCACGCGTCAATTCGGCTGCTCCGGTGTCGATGACGGCATCGGGTTGGAACAACGCCACCATGCCGTCAATGTCTCCGGCCCACTGCCGGTCGATCAACAAACGTTCCAGATCCTGCGGATCGCGCGCCGGTTCCCGGCCAGGTTGATCGGTCACAGCAAGGTTCCTCCCTCGACAATGCGGCGGCGACATTAGCGCAAGCCGAGGCCGGTATCGACACACCGATCACCGATTTGCGGCATTGCCGGCGCCGATAGCAAAGCGCGCCTCCGTCATTGTAATGTCAGTGTGCGGGACCTACGTCTGCAACGTCCAAAACCTGCCCGTCCACGTTGGTGCGGGCCCTTTTCTGGAGGCACCATGTTCGACCCCAAGAAGCTTCTCGACGATCTGCTCGGCTCGCAAGTTCCCGGCACAACCGGCACCGTTCGCGACAAGGCCGGGCAGGCTGTGCAGATGGCCAAGGACAATCCGCTGGCCGCCGGTGCGCTGGCCGCGGTGCTGCTTGGAACCGGCACGGGACGGCAGGTCACCGGCACGGCCGTGAAGCTCGGCGGACTGGCTGCGATCGGCGGTCTCGCCTACAAGGCCTACCAGAATTACAAGGCCGGCAATGCACCCGAGCAGGCGCCGGCGGCCGGCCAGCCGGAATTGCTGCCGCCGCCCGCCGACACCGGCTTTCATCCTTCACAGGCGCCACAGGGCGAGGACGAGTTCACGCTGACCCTGGTGCGGGCGATGATCTCGGCGGCCAAGGCCGATGGCCATGTCGATGACGCGGAACGCCAAAAGATCGCCGGCAAGCTCAGTCTGGCCGGCATCGGCACGGAAGCGGAAAAGTTTCTGATGGCGGAGCTGGACAGCCCGCTCGACCTCGATACGCTGGTCGCAGGCGCCAAGACCGATGAGCAGAGGCTCGAGCTCTACACGGCGTCCCGACTGACGATCGACCCCGATACGCGCGCCGAACGCGGCTATCTCGACCTGCTCGCCGGCCGGCTCGGCCTGCCGGATGCGCCCGTCGATCATGTCGAGGCGACGGTGTCGGCGGCCAAGGTGCCGGTTCCGTCAGGCACGGCGCCGAACCCGCGCTGGTAGACAACGCAGCCGCGCGCCTGGGGCAGGGGGGCCGAGGCCGGAAAAAATGCGTTAACGTCTCGTTTACCGAGGAAGCGCATGATTTTAGTCAGTCGGATCGGGCTTTCCTCCTCCCAAGCCCGGTTCAGATCAGGGCGGTCGCCAATGACCGCCCCTTTTTGTTGGACCGATCACATAAAGTGCGTCGCGCTTCATGTTTTTGTCCTGATGCATGTCGTTCTCTCACAACCGGGGCCACTTTGAGCGACATGCACAGTGTCCGGCTTGCCATGATCCCCGTCATTTGCGATGGGTCGGTGCATTCGGATGCACCCCGATCTGTGCCGGGATGCGCGGCGCGCAGGAGCAAAATCCATGACAGCCCTCCCAGAGAAAACCGCCATCGTCACCGGCGCCGGCACCGGCATCGGCAAGAGCGTCGCCACGGCGCTGCTGAAGGCGGGCTGGAACACGGTGTTTTGCGGCCGCCGCAAAGCGGTGCTCGATGCCGCCATTGCCGAGGCCGGGAAAACGGACGCCAAGGCGCTGGCGGTTGCCTGCGACATCAGCAAGGCCGGCGAAGTCGATGACCTGTTCGAGACGGTGGCCGCAGCCTTCGGCCGCGTCGACCTGCTCTTCAACAATGCCGGCATGAGCTACAAGTCGACGCCCATCGACGAGATCCCGGTCGAGGTCTGGAACGATATTGTCGGAGTCAATCTCACCGGATCGTTCCTATGCGCCCGCGCCGCCTTCGGCGTCATGCGCAAGCAAAAGCCAATGGGCGGCCGCATCATCAACAATGGCTCTGTGTCGGCCTATGCGCCACGGCCGGGCTCGGTGCCCTACACCGCGACCAAGCACGCCATATCGGGGCTGACCAAGACGCTGGCGCTCGACGGCCGGCCCTATGACATCGCCTGCGGCCAGATCGATATAGGCAACGCGCTGACCGATATGGCGCACGCAATGACGGTCGGCGTGCCGCAGGCCAATGGCACCATCGCCGCCGAGGCGGTGATGGACGTCCAACGCGTCGCCGACGCCGTCGTCCACATGGCCAGCCTGCCGCTCGACGCCAACGTGCTGTTCATGACCGTGATGGCGACCAAGATGCCGTTCGTGGGGCGTGGGTGAACAGCCGAAGGCCTACCTCTTCAAAAACGCCTCGATCCGCTCCAGCGCGTGCAAGATGTTCTCTTCGGAATTGGCGTAGGAAAGCCTGATGTAGCCTTCGCCGAGAATGCCGAAATCGGGGCCGCCGATCAGCGCCACGCCGGCCTCCTCGAGCAGTGCCGAGGCGAGCTTCTTGGCCTTCCAGCCGGTCTTCGAAACATTCGGGAAGGCATAGAATGCGCCTTTCGGCGTAATGCAGGAGACGCCGGGCAGCGCGTTCAGCCCCTCGACCACGATCTTCCTGCGGTTGTCGAAGGCGCGCATCATCTTGTCGACATCGTCCTGCGGGCCGTCGATGGCGGCGATGCCGGCGAACTGGCTCGGCGCGTTGACGCAGGACCAGCAATTGACCGCCAGCTTGCGGACCTTGTCGTAGAGATGCCCGCCCTTGTCGCCATTCGGCCAGATCGACCAGCCCATGCGCCAGCCGGTCATCGCCCATGTCTTCGACCAGCCGTTGAGCACGATCAGCCGGTCGCGAATTTCCGGAAAATTGAGCAGCGAAAAATGCGTCTCGCCGTCATAGGTCATGACGTCGTAGACTTCGTCGGAGAGGATAGCGACCTGCGGATGCGCTTGCAGCCCCTCCACCAGCTTCTCGATCTCGGCGCGCGGCGTGACGCCGCCGGTCGGGTTGGCCGGTGAGTTGAGGATTAGCAGCCTCGTCTTCGAGGTGATCAGCCCCAGCGTCTCCTCGGCCGAGAAGGCAAAGCCGTTCTCTTCGCGGATCGGCACCGGAATGGGCGCGGCGCCGGTGAACTCGATCATCGAGCGATAGATGGGAAAGCCAGGGTCGGGATAGAGGATCTCGGCGCCGGGTTCGCCGAACATCAGGATCGCCGCGAACATGGTCGGCTTGCCGCCGGGCAGGATCATCACATTTTCCGGCGAGACCTCGACGCCGGTGGTGGCCAGCGTGCGCCGCACCACCGCTTCGCGCGTCGCCAGCAGGCCGTTGGCCGGGGTGTAGCCATGGTGACCGTCGCGCAGCGCCTTGATCGCTGCGTCGACAATGTGCTGCGGCGTTTTGAAGTCGGGCTGGCCGATGCCGAGATTGACGATATCGCGGCCCTGTTGAGCCAGTGCGGTCGCCCGCGCCAGCACGGCAAAGGCGTTTTCCTCGCCGAGGCGGTCGAAGGCCGAAATCGTGTGGAGCATTTTTCCCGTCCGTGTGGTTCTTGCTGTTAGGTCGCGTTTTTGTGAGCGTCTGCTCACAAAAGTCAAACGGATTGGAGTTTTGCGTGTCGGAAAATCTCAAAGATTGGCAAGCGCGTCCGCGGCCCGAGCGCAAGCCCATTGACGGCCGCTATGTCCGGCTCGAACCGCTGAGCGCCGAAAAGCATGGCGACGGCCTTTACGAGGCGTCGTCGGTGCCTGACATTGACGGCCGCTTTGCCTGGCTGCCCGACTATCCGCCGCAAACCCGCGCCGATTTCCAGCCATGGCTGGACAAGGTCGAGGCGAGCGAGGATCCGCTGTTCTTCACCGTCATCGACAAGGCCAGCGGCAGGGTCGCGGGGCGACAGACGCTGATGCGCATCGATCCCACCTATGGCGTCATTGAGATCGGCAACATCTATTGGGGGCCGCTGATCTCGCGCAAGCCGGCAGCGACCGAAGCGCAGTTCCTGTTCATGAAGTACATTTTCGACGGGCTCGGCTATCGCCGCTACGAGTGGAAATGCAACAACCGCAACGACCCTTCGAAGCGCGCTGCGGAGCGGTTCGGCTTCAAGTTCGAGGGCATTTTCCGCCAGCATCTTGTGGTCAAGGGTGAAAACCGCGATACGGCATGGTACTCGATCATCGACAAGGAATGGCCGGCGCTGCGCAAAGCCTATGAGGCATGGCTCGATCCCGCCAATTTCGATGGCGAAGGCCGGCAGAAGCGGCGGCTCGAGGATTTCCGCGCCGAGTTCGGCGCGTAACAGGAGTTTTTTCCGATGGCGCACAGCCATGATCATGGTTTGCATGCTGGGCATGGCGCCGGCCACGTGCATGGCTCGACCGACAAGAAGCGTGTGCTGATCGCAGCCTGCCTGACCGCCGGCTTCATGGTGGCCGAAGGGCTTGGCGGCCTTTTGACGGGATCGCTGGCGCTGCTGGCCGACGCCGGCCACATGCTCGCCGACTCGATTGCGCTTGGCCTTGCCTGGTACGCCTTCCATCTTGGCGGGCGGCCGGCGACGGTGCGCCTCACGTATGGCTTCGGCCGAGTCAAGACGCTGGTTGCCTACACCAACGGCATTGCCATCTTCGCCATTGCGCTGTGGATCGTCTACGAAGCCTGGGGCCGGCTGATGACGCCGGCGCCGGTGCTGGGCGGGCCGATGCTGGTGGTGGCGATCGCCGGCCTTCTGGTAAACTTCGCCTCGTTCTTCGTGCTGCATGGCGGCGACCACGACAGCCTCAACATGCGCGGCGCCATCCTGCATGTGCTGGGCGACCTGCTCGGTTCGGCGGCGGCGATCGTGGCGGCGCTGGTCATCCTGGCCACCGGCTGGACGCCGATCGACCCGATTCTGTCGGTGCTGGTCTCCCTGCTGATCCTGTCCACCGCATGGTCATTGATGCGCGAAGCCGCCCACGTCCTTCTCGAAGGCGTACCGGCAAGCCTCGACCGCGACATCATCGCCAAGGACATTGCCGGCACCGTCAAGGGCGTGCGCGAGGTGCACCATATGCATGTCTGGTCGCTGGACGGCTCCAGCAACATGGCGACGCTGCATGCCTGCCTCAACGATGGCATCGATCCGCACCAGGCGGTCAGCGCCATCAAGAAGCGGCTCGCCGCCGAACACGGCATCAGCCACGCGACGGTCGAACCGGAATTCGGCCAGTGCGCCGACAGCCATGACGAGCACGATCATGACCACGACCATGGTGCGCCACCGCATCACGGCCATTATCACTGACAGGGAATTTCATGGCATTGGCATCCGAGTTGACGAGTTCCCGCTGTGGCGGGACGGCATGATGGATCGCGACACGCGAAACGCGCTGATTGCCGCAGCCTGGATCATGCTGCTGTTCGGCATCGCGGCGTTCTATCTGCCGACCGTGATGCTGGCCGTCGGCAATGTCTCGACCGTACTTGCCGGCATCGTCGGCATCGCCTTCGTGCTGGCATTCTTCCTGGTGTTCTGGTTGCGGGGTCGCAGCCAGAACAAGGGCAAATAAGAGGCTTTGAAATGCGCATCCTGATTACTGGCGCCGCCGGCATGGTCGGCCGCAAACTTGTCGACCGGCTGGCCAAGGACGGCACGCTCAACGGCCGCAAGATCACCGGGCTCGACCTGCACGACATCGTGCCGCCGCAGGCGCCGGCAATGGAGGGCGTCAGCATCACCGCCCATACCGGCGACCTTGCCGACCCAGGGGCTGCTGAAAGCCTGGTGTCGTCACACCCCGATGTGATCTTCCATCTCGCCGGCATCGTGTCGGGCGAGGCGGAGGCGAATTTCGATCTCGGCTACCGCGTCAATCTCGACGGCACACGGGCTCTGTTCGATGCGGTCCGGCTGGCGGGCTTTTCGCCGCGTCTGGTCTTCACCTCGTCGATCGCGGTGTTCGGCGCGCCGTTCCCCGATGTCATCCCGGACGACTTTCATCCGACGCCGCTGACCTCCTACGGCACGCAGAAGCAGATGAGCGAAGCGCTGCTGGCCGACTATTCCAGGCGCGGCTTCTTCGACGGCATCGGCATAAGGCTGCCGACCATCTGCGTGCGGCCCGGCAAGCCGAACAAGGCGGCGTCAGGTTTCTTCTCCGGCATCATCCGCGAGCCGCTGAGCGGCCACGAGGCGATCCTGCCGGTGCCGCGCTCGGTGCTGCACACCCATGCCAGCCCGCGCTCTGCGGTCGGTTTCCTGATCCATGCCGCCGGGCTCGACGGTGCCGCTGTCGGGCCGCGCCGCAACCTTACAATGCCCGGCGTTGCCGTCACCGTCGGCGAGCAGATCGAGGCGCTGGAACGCATTGCGGGCACCGAGGTGGCGAGCCTGATCCGTGAGGAGCCCGACGAAACGATCTGGGCGATCGTCAAGGGTTGGCCGACGCGCTTCGAGGCGCGACGGTCAAGAGACCTCGGCTTCAGCGCCGAAAACAGTTTCGATGAAATCATCCGCGCCCATATCGAGGATGAGCTGGGCGGAATGATCGCGGGTCAGGCCTGACCCGCCGAGGTCACACAGTTCCGGACAGGCTCGCCGACAACAGCAACAGTCCGAACAGGAAGACGAAGGCGGCGCCGCCGATTTCGACGACTGTGTGGATGCGGTTGCCCATGCGGCCGTCGCCGGCGAAATAGACCGCCCAGTTCTTGGCTGTCACCGCGATCGTCGCCAACGCCGAGACTGTGATGGCGGTGCCGATAGACATCGCCAGCACCGACAGCAGGCCGCCGAGCCACAGGCCGTTGAGCAGCGCGAAGCTGAGCACAATCAGCGCGCCGGAGCAGGGGCGGATGCCGACGGCGGCTACAGCCGACCAGGCCGTGCGCCAGTCGAAGCGATCGGCCGACAGCAGCGCCGGATCAGGCGCATGCGAATGGCCGCACGTGTCGCAGACCTCGCCGGCCGGTTGATCGTGAGCGGCGTGATTGTGATGAGCGTGGTCGTGATGGGAATGATCGTGTGTGTCGTGGTCGTGCGCAGCGTGATCGTGATGATCATGCGAATGGTCGTGATGCACATGCAAGGCATGCGAATGCGCATGCGCCGCGTGGCTGTGAGCGGCATGCGAATGGCCGCCATGGGAATGACCGGCGTGGGCTGCCGACAGGCTGTAGGCGGGCGCCTTGCCGAACCAGCGCAGGACCGTAGGCCCGAGCTTGCGCCACAGCAGCCAGGCGCCGAACAAAGTGACGAAGACATAGCTCATGATCTCCATGAACCAGGCTGCGTCGGTCATCGAGATGGCGGTGCCGCGCAGGACGAAATAGGCAAGCAGCATCACCAGGATCGCGGTCAGGCCCTGCAGCAGCGCTGAGACGAAGGACAGCAGGATACCGCGCCTGAGCGCCACTTCATTGGCCACCATGTAGGACGAGATCACCGCCTTGCCGTGGCCGGGGCCGGCGGCGTGGAAAATGCCGTAGGCGAAGGACAGGCCGATCAGCAGCCACATCTTGCTGCCCTCCTCGCGCATTGCTTTCATCGCCGTGGCCAATGCGCGGTAGAATTCCTGCTGGCGCAGATTGATCCACATCAGGATGTGGGCGAACGGGCCGGTGGTGGGCGCCATGCCGTCATTGACACCGATGCCGAGTGAGCTCTGGGCATGGGCCTGCCCGAGAAAGTGCGTCATCAGCAGGGCAGCGGCCACGAGGCCGAATGCCAAACGCAGGGACGGTTTCATCACCGGATCTATCCTTCTGGCGGGCAATTCAGTTCGAGCTTGGTGGCGAAGATCTTGCTCATGTCGGTGCCTGTCGGGTCGTTGAAGAACGCGTCCGTCAGGGTCTTCTGGTTTTCCTTGATCGCCTCGTCTGGATCAGGCCGGATGACGCTCTTGGTGCAGTTCGAGGGCAGGCCTTCCACCGTGATGTTGCTATCCTCGGTGAAGTCGATCGCTGTGTAGAAGGTTGGATCGTAGACGCCGAAATCGATCTTGCCGGCGAGCTTGATCGGCACCTTGGGTTCGGATTCGAACAGGATGATCAACTGGTCGTTGTCGAAATTGGCCATCAGATGCGGTGGCGGCGTCATAGGCACGTCCTTGCCGTCGACGGTGACGAGCTGGAAATAGTTGAATTCGGCCAGCGAGGCATGAACTGTGTCGGCGACATCCTTCAGCTCCTTGTCGTCAAGCTTCAGGTCGGAGTTCTTGTCGAACTCCATCATCACCGTACTCGAAAACAGATCATCGAAACGCCAGAGGTGACGCAGCGCTTTCACACTTTGGTGATCCGGCGAGAGGATCACGTCGAGGCGGGCCTCGGCGAAGACATGAGGATGCGCGCCAGCCGCTCCGACGGAGGCAAAAGTCGTCGCCAGGGCCGAAGCCAGCATGATTGCGTGCCGTTTCAGATGCATTCTCGGTCGCTGTTCCATCGGCCTCGGAGAGATTTCGAGAGGTTACCAGAAACGGGGCGAAATTGGGACCGCGGCACGGCAGGACCGGCTCAAGCGCTCTCGCGGTTCTTGAACCATTGCACCAGGAAATCGACGAAGACACGGACCTTGGCCGGAAGATAGCGACGGTGCGGGTAGACGGCGAAAATGCCGCTGCCCGACTGGATGCGGTCGTCGAGCAAGGACACCAGCAGCCCGGATGCGAGGTCGGGTGCGGCGATGAAATCCGGCAGGATGGTGAAGCCCAGACCCGACACGGCGGCGGCTCGCGCGGCCATCGGGCTGTTGACCTCGATCGGACCCGATACGTTGACACTGACAGACTCCTCGCCATCGCCCCTGAAGCGCCAGTTGGCGAGCGAGCGGCCATTGGTGTCGACGATGCAGGGCAAGTTGGCGAGATCCTGCGGGCGCGTCGGCTTGCCGTGCTTGGTGATCAGCTCCGGCGAGGCGCAAAGCTTGATCGAAAACGGCCCCAGGCGGCGGGCGATCAGCGATGAGTTCTCCAGGCGCGAGATGCGCACGGCAAGATCGAAACCTTCCTCGACCAGATCGACAAAACGGTCGTCGAGATGGATGTCGAGCACGATGTCGGGATGCTGCTTGGCGAAGTCGATGAGCGACTGTCCGATTGGCGCATCGGCGAAGGTGCGCGCCGCCGACAGCTTGATCCTGCCGCGCACGTCGCCGGAGGATTCGCGCACGGCGTCGGCCAGGCTGTCGACCTCGCGCACGATTTCCGAAGCGCGGCTGTAATAGGTATGGCCGGCCTCGGTCAACGAGAACTGCCGCGTGGTGCGGTTGAGCAGCAGCGCGCCGAGTTCGTCCTCGAGTTCGCGCACATATTTCGACAGCAGCGCCTTGGAGCGACCGATCTTGCGCGCGGCCGCCGAAAAGCCTTCGGCCTCGACGACGTCGATGAAGGCGCGCATGCGGGTCAGTGTATCCATCATCGGGCCTTTCGTGCCGCATCGAGAATTCGCCGGCCGAGCCGTATCAGGGCAATGTCGCTGCCGGGAGGGCCGAGCAGCGAGAGGCCGAAAGGGGCACCGTCAACCGAGCCCAGCGGCAGGGTGATTTGCGGAAAGCCTGAAAGACCCGAAAGGCACAAAAGATGCAAGGCCCTTTCGCGGTAGGCCTGGAGCTGCTGCGGCTCGCTTTTGACCAGAGGTGCGGGGCCTGGAACGGTGGGCAGGACAAGAAACCCGTCTTGGCCGAGCAAGGCAGCCAGCTCGGAGCGGAAGGTCAGGCGGCGCACCGCCTCGGCCCGCGCGGTCTTTTCGTCGATTGTCCGGCCGAAACCAAAGCGCTCCTCGACGCCCGGCCCGAGATTGCGCTCGCCCGAAATGATCCAGGCGCCATGTTGCTGCCAGGCCTCGGCGGCCTGGAGGCGGCGAAAGCACCAGTAGAGCTCGTCGGGGAAGGAGGCGAAGCTGTACTCTACCGGCGCCGGCTCACCGATAAGACTGGCGGCCAGCGCTCTCATCCTGGCATATTCGGCTGCCTCAGCGGGGCCGGCCACGAAAGCGTCCAGCCAGCGGATCGAAAGCGGTCGGGTGAGCGGATATGGATGCGGGTCGCGGCCGAGCAGCAATTTGCCGATCGTCTCATAGGTCTCGATGTCGTCGGCGAACCAGCCGAATGTGTCGAAGCTCGGCGCCAGCTTCATCGTGCCTTCGAGCGAAATGCGGCCATGCGTGGTGCGCAGCCCGATCAATCCGCAAAAGCTCGCCGGGGCGCGGATCGAGCCGCCGGTGTCCGAGCCGGTGGCGATATCGGCAAGCTTGCCGGCCACCGCCGCCGCCGAGCCTGACGAGGAACCGCCGGAGACGCGATCGGGAGCGGCCGGGTTCACCGGAAACGGAAAATGCGCGTTCTGGCCCATCAGCGAGAAGGCGAACTCGTCGGTCTGCGTCTTGCCGATGAAGCGCGCGCCGGCATCGAGAATCACCTGTACGGCCGGTGCGGTGCTCGACGCGGCGTGGGACTCGGCGAACTTCACCGGATTGCCGCAACCGGTGCGATAGCCGGCGACGTCGTAAATGTCCTTGACGGCCAGTTTGAGCCCCGCCAGCGGCCCCAGTTCCGCATTGGCGACCGGCATGCGGCGCAGGTCGAGAAAGGCGTTGAGCGGGCCGTGTGTGCCTGGCATCGTTCGATATCCGTATACAGTAGGCCAGCATTGTTCGATGCCGGAAATTTTACAACCTGGGATACGATTTTTATTGATTGTGAAATCTTTCGATCTTATATCGCGCTTGCCCAAAGTCGCACGTGCCTGTGGGTGTCCGCCGATCCTCGAATGGTGAGGGAAATCGGTAAGGTAACTGGAGCTAACCCCTCCAGTCGGTCTAGCGGCCAACCGCCAGCCCGAGGACACCTTGAAGCAACGACGGTGCGGGCCTTTCTGGTGTTCTGCCGGTCGTCCAAAGACCGGGGTTACTGAAGAGGCACACCTTCATTGCCGGCAGTGCGGACGGGTCTCCCATCCAAGCCAAGGCAGACAAAGCGAACCGAGGCCGGGCAAGGCCAAGGTTCACCGCCGCGAGACGGCGTTTCATGGTTCCGGGGTCTCCACCGGCTGGTTCCATGAATTTCCGTCCCGCCTTTGTTTGACCGCGTGTTCGCGAGGCCGAAAGCCCGCGTCCCGCAGCTTATTGCGCGCCGCAAGGCGTTGATGGAGAGACCCCGATGGCCACCCAGCGCATCCTCGACTTCCTCGCCACCCGACGTCCGTCCGGCCCCTGCCTCGTCGTCGACCTCGATGTCGTGCGCGACAATTTCCGTGCCTTCGAGAAGGCGCTGCCCGATTCCAGGATCTACTATGCGGTGAAAGCAAACCCGGCGCCGGAGATCCTGCGCCTGCTTGCTGCGATGGGCTCGTCTTTCGACACCGCTTCCGTTGCCGAGGTCGAGATGGCGATGGACGCTGGTGCGCCGGCGGACCGTATCTCCTTCGGCAACACCATCAAGAAGGAGCGTGACATTGCACGCGCCTACCAGCTCGGCATTCGGCTGTTTGCCGTCGATTGCGTCGAGGAGGTCGACAAGATCGCCCGCGTCGCTCCCGGCGCCCGCGTGTTCTGCCGCGTGCTGACCGACGGCGAAGGCGCCGAGTGGCCGCTGTCGCGCAAGTTCGGCTGCGTGCCGGCGATGGCCGTCGACGTGCTGCGCCATGCCAGGACGCTCGGCCTCGACGCCTATGGCGTGTCGTTCCATGTCGGCTCGCAGCAGACCGACCTGACGGCGTGGGACCGTGCGCTGGCCGACGCCAAGAAGGTGTTCGCCACGCTCGCCGACGAAGGCATCGTCCTCAAGATGGTCAATATGGGCGGCGGTTTCCCGACGCGCTATCTGCGTGATGTGCCGGCGGCTCAGGCTTACGGCCAGGCCATCTTCTCGGCGCTGCGCAAGCATTTCGGCAATGCGATCCCTGAGACCATCATCGAGCCGGGTCGCGGCATGGTCGGCAATGCCGGCGTCATCAAGTCGGAAGTCGTGCTGATCTCGAAGAAGGCCGAAAACGACAATGTGCGCTGGGTGTTCCTCGACATCGGCAAGTTCGGCGGTCTGGCCGAGACGATGGACGAGGCGATCCGCTATCCGATCGTCACCCGCCATGACGGTTCGGAGACCGCACCTTGCGTGCTCGCCGGCCCGACCTGCGATTCGGCCGACGTGATGTACGAGAAGACGCCGTATCCGCTGCCTCTGTCGCTGACCATCGGCGACGATGTGCTGATCGAAGGCACCGGCGCCTACACGACCACCTACTCGGCGGTCGCCTTCAACGGCTTCGAGCCTCTCCGATCCTACGTGATCTGACGGCTTCGGCCTTCAGATCACCCCAGGCGGACGTTTGCGTCCGCCCGGGTTCGCCTGTGGAACAAGCTCCGCTCGTGAAGGATCGCGGAAATGGACATTGTAAATTACATTGACGGCATTGGATTCTCCCCCCCGAGGGGGAGATGGCCGGCGCCATTCCCATCGTCGCCGAAACTGCGGCAGACATTGCATCGCGTGAAGCGTTGCTCGATCGCGCCATGGGGCCGATGCGGCGCAAGAAATCGTCGGAGAAGCTGCGGCGTGGCCGCCGGCCTTCCGAAGGCCTCGCCTTCGTGGCGCGTGATGCGGCGGGCGCGGTGATCGGCACTGTGCGGCTGTGGGACGTGCGTCTTGGCGAGGGTGGCCCGGGAGCACTTCTGCTCGGACCGCTCGCCGTCGATCCGGCGCTGAAGAACGCCGGCATCGGCTCGGCGCTGATGCGCCATGCTTTGGCCGAGGCCGCGCGTCTCGGCCATGCCGCGGTGCTGCTGGTCGGCGATGCGCCTTACTATGGCCGCTTCGGCTTCTCGGCGGAAAAGACCGGCGCGCTCGCCATGCCTGGTCCGTACGAGCGGCACCGCCTGCTGGCGTTGGAGCTGATAGAGGGTGCGCTCGACGGCGCGCATGGCACGCTGAAGGCTGCAGGTCGCAAGCTCAAGGCACAGAGGCTGTCGCTGGCCGCCTGATTGTCCAAAAACAAACGCCGCCGGTCCTTTGCATTTCAGCGAGGGCGGCGTTTTGTTGTTGCGAAGGGCTCAGCCGATCAGTTGGCTGAGCGCCATGGCGACCGACATATCGCCTTCGACCTTTATCTTGCCGGACATGAACGCCATGGTCGGGTTGAGGTCGCCGGCGATCAGCGAATCCAGATCGTCGAGCGACAGCTTTATGGTGCAGTCGGTCGGCGCGTCGGTGGTCGAGACGGTCGCGCCGTCGATGACGATGACGCCGTTGCTGCCGGTATCGAACTTCACGGAATGTTCGAACCCGGCGCTCGCCACGCGCGACCTCATCTTCTCGGCAATATCCTGAACGCTCATGACTGTTCTCCTGGTCTCGTTGCGTTTTGCCGCGCTTCAGTGACCGGCCTCCGCCGAAGTCACTGTCTCGCGCGTACCGCGATCTGGTCGCTTGGCGCATATAGCTTCGAGTTGACGTAAACGTCAACGCGCGATGCGTCATCTCGTTTCAGTCGGAAGGAATGCGGCAGAGAACATTCGCCCTGCGACGAAGGTTAGTGTTCAGCAGCGGGCTTCGCCGCCTCGGCCTGGGCCGATTCCGCCGGGGCCGGTTCGGTCGGCGTGGCCGGATCCTTGCGGCGGCGCATGGCGTTGTCGCGGATTTCGTCCTTGGTCAGGAAGTTGACCTGGTCGATCAGCACTTCATGCACCAGGTCGGCGCCGACGCGGGCGTTGACGGTGTCGCGTATGGCCTTGCGGAAGGCATCGAGATCGATGGTTTCCTTCTTGGTGAAGTCGATCTGAGGATTGGAGTAGAGATAGGAATAGACCTGATCGGTCATCAGCGCTTCGGCCGGGATCGACATCTTCTTTATCTCGGCCGGCTCGACCGTGTAGACGAGCTTGGTGAGGAAATAGCCGTCGATCTTGGAATCGCGGATCAGCGGCACCGAGATGATGTCGGTCTTGACGTAGTCGAGGCCACCCAGCATCGGTTTCGGCGTCTCGCCGACGCCGCGCTCACCGGCCGCCTGGAACGAATAGAACACCGCGCCAAGCGTGGCGGCGCAGATCCAGATCGCGGCAGCGATGAATTTGATCACCGGTTGTTCCCGCCTGTTGCCGAGATCATCAGCTCGCCCAACCGAATTCGCCGGCCGAATAGGTGCCGTCGGCTTCGGCGCGCTGAATGGCGTTCTTCAACAGCGTGGCGACTTCGTTGACCGCGTTGAGGTGGGCGAGGATTGCAGCCTCGTTTTTCGCGAGCTTCTGGCGCAGCCGCGCCAGACTGTCGCGATGCTGTTCCAGGAATTCGATCTCGTTGGCGCCCTTCATGGCGCGGGTCAGCTCATAGAGGTAGCGGCTCTTGCGGGCGTTGGAGGCCTTGAGATCATAGCTGGTGTCGTTCTTCAAACCGGCCGTCTCTTCCTCGACCGCTTCCTCGATGCGGCCGATGATGGCGGCAAGGTTGCCCGGCCGTGCAAACGGGATCGGCGCTTCGGACGTACGCGCCGGCAGGTTGGAAGAGTATTTTGAAAAATCGGCCATTGAAAATCCTGGTCTAGATCTTGATTTCGGTTTTGATGGTCGTCTCGTCGCCGGTCATCGACCGTGCGGCCTTGCGCTGCAATTCCTCGACCAGCGAGGTGGACAGCCGGGTCTGCTGGTCGATCTCGGTCTTGTGCGGCCCGGTTGACACCGGGCCGATCGGCACGGTGCGCTTGCCGTCCTTGTAGTGGTCGGCGAGCAGCGATTTGGCGATGCCGATCCCGCCGCGCTCGGCCATGACGTCGGCGACACGCTCGGCAAGCTGCGATTTCCACATGTCGCCGGCCAGCCCCTTGCCGTAGACGCCCTCGGTGTCCTTGGGCAGCATGTTTTGGATGAAGGTCTGCAAGACCATCGCCTCGAACTTCTTGAACTTGCTGGCGGGATCGGCATTTGCGGCGGCCTTGTCGGCGGTAGCGCGCGACAGGATCGAGCCGGCATCGACCGAAGCAGCCATGTCGACAGAAAAATTACCGCCAACGCCGTTGGCCCGCTTGGCCAGCGCGGCACGGGCAGCCTCGATATCCGCCGGGTCGACGGCTCGGGCAACATCGAGAACGATGTCACTGGGTGGAGAAATCGCCAAGAAAGTCCGCCTCTTTGCCGGGTTTCCTGAGCGACCATGCCGCAACAAGCTTGTGGCAGGCTTGCGAGGGAGAGGGGAGGCGGAATGCTGTCAGCTCGTCTGCTACGCGCCAATAGCGGCCGTCCACACGGGTGGTCTTCAATGACCCCGGACGGTGAAGGCCTGCTTACCGAAGCCTGTTCGACGAGGCGGCTATCCCACTTGTAATCCCGGCCCAATCCTTTACCGCACCCGTTGTGCGGTTTATCACCGCCAGAGTGGCGGATTCAGTGAGATCCCAAAGTGAAAAGAAGACGCCTCTTGTTTGTCGGCGGGAGCGGGGATCCTGGCGGTCTTCATATCCATACCGCCGACGTGGCCCACACCGCCGCTTCGCTTGGGTTTCCCGTCAAGATCATTTCCGTCAACACCGACTATTTTTCCGAGCTCCTTTCCCCTGAGACAATCGATGTAGAGCTTGTCGAGGGCCTTTCTTATCAAAGGCTCATCGTCAAACCGAGACGGTTCCCGATCTCAAGATACATCCTTTGGTGGTCTGTGCTGGTCAGGCATCCCGGCCACGATATCATTTTCTGCCGTGGTGCTTTCGCGGAAACGCCTGTCGTCGAGTTGCTCATGGCCAAGGCCGCGGGCCGGCGAATTTACACCATCGAACACAGGCCGCGCGAGGCCGCGTGGCGATCCATGTTTTCAAAGCGCAGATATGGCGCGGTCATGAATGCCTGCGTCCAACGCACCATCGGCGTGTCGAGCGAATTGTCAGAGATCGCGACGAAAGAGTTTGGCATGGCTCCCGACAAGGTCCGCGTCTGTGCTAATTGGGTAGACCCCATCTTCGCACCACCGACTGTCAATGAAAGGCGCCAAGCGCGCGAACGGCTTGGACTGTCAGACGATGTGCGAACGATCGGCTATGTCGGCCGGTTCGGGCCGGAAAAAAATATCGATGTCCTGATTGATGCTTTCTCGGCTCTTCGCGCGAGTCGGTCCGCCGCCAACGTCGCTCTGATCATCGCCGGGGATGGCTGGTTTCGCTCCGAAGTGGAAAACAAAGTGCGCTCGTCCGGAGCTGCTGACCGGATCAAATTGCTCGGCTGGCAAAACGATCCGCGTGCGATCTACCATGCGCTTGACCTCTTCGTACTGGCCAGCTCAGTCGAGGGTTTTTCCCTCAGCCTGCTGGAGGCGATGGCCACAGGCCTACCCTGTGTCGCCCATCCCATGGCGAGCGCGCTGGAGCTGATCAAGGACGGCAGTAACGGCTTTGTGTCCGACATATCGACGGCGAGCTTGTTGGGCGAAAAGCTGAAGGAATTTCTGGACGCCGAAGCAGCGACGGTGAGCCGTCTTGGTCAGGCTGCCGCGCAGACCGTGGCGACCAGCTTCTCACGCAGCGCACGCTTGCCCGCGGTCCTTAGGGCACTTGACATCCCGCTCGATGGCTCAGGCCTGCCGCAGCCATTTCCGCGCGTTCTCACCTATCGGAACGCACAAGCCCGATCGCCCGCCGCAGGCTCGAAATCCAGTGCTTGAGCCAGAGGGTTTTCCGGCCTGTCCGCCAGGCGGCCCTGGCACAATTTTTGTCAAAATAGTCGAGCCGGTCTTCCATCAGAGCGTTAAGCGCTGGAGAAAGCCGGTATTGTTTTCGAATGCGCAGCATGAGCGCGAGATGGTGCTTCCACTCCGTGTATTCGTCGTGATGTCGTGATTCTGAATGCGTCTGGTAGCGTTCGCCTTCTGCCGTATCGCGCCCAGTGACGTCATAGGTCGCCAATTGCCGGTCGATATAGACGAAGGGTCCGCGCGTGTTGAGCCGCAGCCAAAGGTCGATGTCCTCGGTGCGGGCGAGGCTTTCATCGAACCCTCCCGCCGCCAGTATCGCGTCGCGCCGAACCATCGTCGAGGAGGTGTGAATCCAAAGGTATCCGGCGATGGTCGTGGTCAGCACGACATCAGAGCGGGCCAGCAGGGAACGGTCCGCCTTGAGTTCCCGGCATGGCAGAAGAGATGCGGTCCGATCATAGGTTTCCCACCACGGCATCATGGTACCGAAGATCATGTCGCAGGCGGTCATGGACGTGTCGGCAAGCTCGTCGACCATGCGATAGTCGCTGCCAATCAGGATCGCGTCGGGCCGGGTGTTGGCCGCCGCAATGAATTGCGCCAGCTTGTCGTCGTCCCACCGATCATCGCTGTCCAGAAATGCGATATACAGTCCGCGCGCCTCGCGAATCGCGGCGTTGCGCGCGCCGGCCGGTCCGCTCGTGCCGGGGTTTCGCAGAATGCGCAGACGTGGCTCGGCCAGAGAGAGCGCAGTGATAGCGGCCAAGGTGTCGTCCGTGCTTCCGTCGTCGACAATGAGCAGCTCCCAGTCCCCGAACGTCTGAGCCGTAACCGAGGCGACCGCCTTCAGCAGATAAGGCAGGCGATTGTAGGTTGGAATGATGACCGTGCAGGCTCGCTCTGACATAAGGGCTCTTGCGTTGAAAGCCGGTGCCACGACGCGCTGTTGCGCCTTGCAGGCCCTGGACAGCAGGTTCACCGGCAGGCTTGTCACTCCTCGCGCCGCTTTGCAAGCCGCAGCGCCTGCCTACGGACCGCAGCGCTTCTTCCGCCTGCTGCGAAACCACGTTGCAACGGCGGCGGAACGGGGGACCGCTCCCAGCGCCATCTTTACGAGACAATCGCCTTTCATGGTGGCGCTTTACAGGGTGGCTGGACGGCAGGGACAAGCGTCGCCTTTACTCGGCAAAGAGCCCGTCAACCTCAGTTCCGCAACCGGGCAAATTCGAAGTGACGCAATCAATCAAAACCCTGATCGTGTCGGAGTATTTTCCCCACCAGCCGGAACAGATGGTCCATGGCGTCTTCCAGAGGCTCCGGCGTCACGCCGACGCGCTGAGTAGTATCGGTTCCGTCGATTTCGTTTTCATGTGGCCGTTGCACTGGTCCGAAAACGAAGACCGGCAACGTCAATCCGTCGAGGATTTTCGGCGGTCATGGTCTGTTGCCGGGCGGATAATACTGATTTCACCGCCCGCTCTGCCGTCTCGCTTCCGGCGCTGGCCGCGCGATCTTGGCATCCGCGACGTGATCGCCGCGACGCGCGGCGCAGTCAGTTTCACGGAGGGCCGGGTCACGATGCGGTCCAGCCGTATGGCGGAAGTTTCCCGGCTTGAGCAGGCGATCAGCGAGTTGAAGCCTGACCTCATCCTGGCGCATCGATTGGCGTCGACAGCGGCTCTGATCCGCACGGTGATGGATTTGCCTCCGGTGCTGGTCGACTTCGATGACCTCGAACATGTCGCCCTTGGCAGGTCTCGCCAGATGGAGCGCTCTCCCGCGAAACGCCTTAAACTGAGCCTGGTGTCCGCGGTCGCACGCCGAACAGAAAGACTCGTCGCGGGGTTTGCGACGGTGGGCCTCGTGTGTTCCGAGCATGATCGCAAAATCGTCGAAGAGCTTTCGCCGGGCGCCCGCATCGAAGTCGCACCCAATGCTGCCGTGATGACCGGCCGTTCCCCGATGCCTTCCGAGCCAACGGCTCTTTTTGTCGGCTACACCCGATATCCACCGAATGCCGAGGCTATCCTCTGGCTTGTTGGAAAGGTTTTTCCGCTGGTCCGGGCACGGCTGCCGCGAGCGCGGCTCCTCATCGCCGGTGATGGCGGCCGCGAACTTGGAATAGATGACGCCGGCGCAGGGGTAGAGACGCTAGGATTCGTTACGGATCTTTCATCTGCCTATGCGAGGGCAAGGGTTGTTGTCTGTCCGGTCAAGCGTGGCGGCGGCACACGGATCAAGATCATTGAGGCTGCGCTGTACGGCCGACCGGTCGTTTCAACTTCCATCGGAGCGGAAGGGCTCGGTTTCATCGATGGCAAGGAAGTGGTCCTTGCCAATGAGGAAGGGGCCTTTGCCGAAGCGATGGTCGAGTTGATGAGCAGCGATGAAAGGTCGGCCAGCATCGGCGCTGCAGCGGAGGAACGGGCACGCCAACTTTACGGCGCGGAACAGGTGCGTTCCAATCTGGCAGCGTTGGCAAGGTCGATGGTCGATCCGGACACTGCGCAGACATCGAAATCCGGACTGGACGCCGATGCAACAGTGAACACGCCGATAGCGTACCTATAAGCCAACGTGTTTCACGCAGTTGGTCGCGATCCACCATTGCATACCGGAGCCCCTCACAAGCCTCGAAAACTCCGAGGTTTTTTCACCAAAGCGTGAACGCTACATTCTTGTTTTTGTCGCATTCCTTTGTTTTCAAAGCGTTTCGACTGTGGGGGCCAAATATAGTGTTTTGCCGGGATTACTTCCGTTCCGAGGGCTGGTGAATGCGCTTCGGGATAGCGATCAGCAACCTGTCGACTTTCGGCGGGCTGCAACGGGATTGCCTCTCTATCGCCAGGAATATCGTGGCGGCGGGGCATGAGGTTACGATCCTGACCACGGAAATACGCGGGTCGATCGCAGACCCCGGCTGTTCGATCCAGATTGTAGAAGCCAACAATCGCACCAATCCCGGAAGGGATATCGCGCTTGGCGCCGCGCTGAAGGCGCATCGCCAGGGGTTTGACCGGATCATCGGTTTCAACAAGCTTCCGATGCTCGACATCTATTATTCCGGCGATCGCTCTTACGCGAAGATCAAGACAGGCGCGTGGCGCCCTTTTTCACCACGCCACCGAACCCAGATGCGGCTGGAGCAGCTTTGCTTTTCGCCAAGTTCGCGCACCAGCCTCATCATGCTGACCGAGCGCCAGCAAAATGAGTATCAGAGCGTCTGGAAAACGCCGGAGAGTCGGTTTCGACGCATTTCGCCCAATCTCGATCCGGCGAGGCGAATGCCGCATCTACGCACTGACGGAACGCGTGAACGCATCCGGGCTGAATTGGGCATTGCGGCAAACAGCAAGGTATGGCTGTCGATCGGCTCCTCGGCTTGGGTAAAGGGCTTCGACAGGGTGGCGGCCGCGCTGGAGGCATTTCCCGACTCGGTCTGGGTGGTGGTGGGCGTCGTGCCTGTCAGCGGCATGGGCAGCCGCCTGATCCAGAAGGTGACAATACACGCCCGGGGCCGAACAAAGATCATTGGAGTCCGAGACGACATACCGGCTGTTATGGCGGCGGCGGATCTCCTCATTCATCCTGCCCGAATCGAAACCACGGGAACGGTCATCGTCGAAGCCCTTGCCAATGGACTTCCGGTGATCACCACCGATACGTGCGGGTTTGCTCCCTTGGTCGAAAAGGCCGATGCCGGCGTCGTCATCGCCGGCGCGTACTCTTTTCGGGCGCTCGTCGAAGCCATCGCCATGGCACGAGCACCGGGCCAGCAAGCAGCATGGTCGTCACATGCCAAAGCTTTCGGCGGCGATCCCTCCTTATCCGATGGGCACGAGGAAGCGGCGCGCCTGTTTGTCGGAGAGCTTTGGTAGACACGGCCACATGCGCCGAGCCGAGGCTGTTGCTTTCAGGGGGGCTGGGCATTGGAGCAGAAACCTGACTATTTCGGGGTGCATGGCCGGCAAGATGAAAATCCCACGCTTCTCATCACCGTTTGACGCCCGGAAGCGTGACGCCGAGAAATTGCCGAAGCGCGTCTGGCTTACGCTCGACGATGGTCCGGAGCCCGGTCATACCGAGCAGATTTTGAAGGTGCTCGACCTTCATCGGATCAAGGCTACGTTCTTCGTGATTGGAGAAAAGGTGGCCGCTCATCCGGCCATCGTCCAGCGCGTCTTCGATGCGGGACACCGGATCGGAAACCATACGTTTTCGCATCGCCGTCTGACCGAGCTTAAACCAGCGGAAGTTCGCCAGGAGATCGAGAGCACCGGTAGCCTGATTTCCGCATTCACGCCGGGAGGGAAGATTTTTCGTCCGCCCTTCGGGGCTTTGAGCAGGGTCGTTTCAGAGATTGCGGATGAACTCGGGCATCGCACCCTTCTGTGGGATGTGGATCCAAACGATTGGGATCCTCACCGCCAGCCGAAGGGGTGGATCAGGAGCGCGCTTCGCGAAGTTCGAGCGAAGCGGGATTGCGTTATCCTCACCCACGATAGCCTGCCCACAACCGCCGAGAATTTCGACCTGTTCATCACGCTCCTGAAGAAAGCCGGCCCGATTACATTCGAAGATCCGGCGACGCTTCGTGCGACCGACCTGGCCCTTCAGGCGTTCTCGTCGACCGATTGAGCCATAGCTTGAGCCGATACCGCCAGAACCGCCATTGCGTCCTTGCGGTCTTCGGCAAAGGCCTGGCGATCATGAGAAATCGTTCGGCTGTGCGGAAACTGCCGTGGAGGTAATGGACGCGGGCAATCTTGATGGCCAGAAGAGCTTCCCGCCTGCGCAATGTATCCTCGTCGATCCGAACAGTGCCAAGCTCGCGCAATGCCTTGCGCCAAATGAAAAACTGCGTAGCGGGCTGGACCAAAAGCCGATTGTCGGCCCGTGCAGTCGATATTTGGTAGGTCAGCACCGGGTTGGGCACCTTGTCGACGCCGGCCTGGGTCAACAGCCTTGCCCAGAACAGTGTGTCCTCCTCGTAGGCGACGCCTTCGGGAAAGCGGACTGTGCCGATCGCCAGGCTTCTGATCAGGGCAGCGCCGACATTGATCGTCTCACATTTGTCGATGAGATAATTGCCTGCGTTTTCGAGCTTTGATGGACCATATCCGGCTGGCGCGTCGATGAGCCGGTCAACGCCATCTGTGCGCCTGATATAGGAGCCGACCACTATTCCGGTGCTCCCGTGCTCGGTCCCCTTGCGCAGCAAGTTGCGCAGCCCATCCTTCATATGGATGTCGTCGGCGTCGATGAAGTAGAGCCATGGCGAGACGGCTGTCTTTATGCCGACATTGCGGGCGGCGCCCGCCTGAAATCGGTCCACCCGTTTGACCAACACCGGAAGCCCGCTTTGCCGGCCGGTCTGTTCGGCGATTTCAGCGGTGCCGTCCGTCGATCCGTCGTCGACGATCAGGATTTCCTCGATGAGGTCGGCTTCCGAAGCCAGCGACCGGATCGTCGAAGCGATCGAACGCCCTGCATTGTGTGCAGGGATGATCACTGAAATGTCTTTCATCCGTATGCCCCCACCCGACATCAGCAGTTGCGATTTGCAGGTTCGGGTCAAGCCGCAGTTTGGCGCGGGCGCCTTCTTGCGGCAACTTTCCGGTGAACAGGAGCGCGCCGGTTCGCTTGCTCGCCGGCCGGCGACTGTTTTTCGGGCGTTCGGCTTTGCCTAGCGGCAAATTGAGATTTGTTCTGCGAGGAACGCCGTTATAAACCCATTGCTGTTGGAGGAGATACTCTTTGAAGGGCGTTGCGCTTTTAACCGTACCGAGAAGCGGCTCCGAATGGCTTGGAAGCCTTGCGAATGCCACAGGTTCCATGGGGTGTTTCGGGGAATGGCTGGATCCAGACCATCTCAAATTCGTGGCCCGCTCTTATGACGAGCTGGAAAGCGCCGTCCTCAAGGCCGGATTGTCAGAAAACGGGCGTTTCGCCATCAAGCTGTTCCCTGGCCATCTGCGTGAAACGCGAGAAACGTTTGAGAAAGACTTTCTGTTTGAAACGCTGAAGAAGCACGAAATCGGGTTGATTTTCCTCGAACGGCGAGACCGGCTCCGACAGGCCATTTCGTACTATCGCGCCAGTGTTTCCAGGCAATGGACCAACAGAGCAAGGGGAACGGGAGCGAAAGCCGCCTACGATTTCGCGGAGATCTCCCGAGCCTGCATTTCTCTTGAAGATGGGTACTCGTTCTGGTCGAAATATCTCGACATGCTTGGGCTGCCCCACAAGCATGTCGTCTATGAGGAGATGTTTGAGGATCCGACACCTTTTTTGGAAGCGGTCGCTGAGCATATGGGTGTTGGAGCTCCCGCCGAGAGACCGGCTTCTTCGATTCAGATCCAGCGCGATGGCCTGACAGAAGAATGGGCAGAGCGTTTTCGATCGGATGCCGCAGCCAACGGGATTATTGATCTGCTGCTTGAGGAGAGACCAGCTGTAAGGACGTTGTCCAATCTTCGGCGGTTCTTCAAAAAGCGGCCACTAACCAAAGCCTATTCGTAGGATATCGGGCTGCGCAGATGCAGAGGTCATCTCGCTCGAAGCTGACGCGTTTAAGATCGCGGTAAACCGCGGAACGTCCAATGCGCGCAAGCCAGCCTGTCGACAGGCCGCCGGAAATGCTTGCATTTACTGGAACCGCAGCTACTCGCCGCCTCGCCTCTGCGCGATCAGATCGAGCCGGTCGCGGTCGGAGCGTTCGCGTTCGTCGCGGCTTCGCACGTCCTTGTAGGCACGTTCGACCATGTTGGTGCGCGCCGTCGCAGTGGCGATGAGCGTGACCTCCTGCCTGGCGCTTTCCAGGCTCGCTTCCTGCCGGACCAGCGCATTGGCGATGCGGCGATGGTAGAGGTCAGGGAACAGCACCGCCATCGACTGGTCGGCGTCGAAATGCTGGACAAGTTCCTTGGCCTCGGTTTCGGCGGTTGCGGCTGCCGCCAGGAAGGCCGCATGGCGCGTCTCGTGCAGGGCCTTCAGCTGCTCCTGCACCTTGACCAGTTTCTTCAGCCGTTCCTTGCGCGTGCTCATCTCACCTCGCCAGCGTCAGATCGACAAAGCCGTCGACGAACAGCGACAGCATGGTGCCGATGGCGAAGTAGAAGATGATCATGCCGCCGGCGATGACGAAAGGCAGCGAGATGAAGTAGACCGGAATCTGCGGCGTCAGCTTGTTGACGAAGCCGATGGTCAAATTGACCAGGATGGCATAGGCGATGAACGGGCTGCCGAGCCGGATGACCAGGAAGAAGGCGTCCGACACCGTGTCGGTGAGATCGACCAGTGCGGCCTGCGGGTTGAAGAAGACGTTGACCGGCGCCACCGTGTAGGAGGCGACCAGAGCGCGGATGATCTCGTGGTCGAAATCGAAGACGAAGAGCAGCAGCAACGCTGAAAACGAGATGATGGCGGCCAGGGCCGCCTGCGGCTCTGGCTCCTCGATGGCGGGGCCGCCGGTGCCGCCATAGCCGATCAGCATGGCGATGGCCGAACCCATGAAGCGCAGCGCCTCCATGTAGAGCCTCGTCATCGCGCCGATCAGCCCGCCGACCAAAAGTTCGGAGATGATCATCGGTGCCAGCACCTGCGGACGCGCATCGACGAAGGGAAAGATCTTGTCCCACAGGAAGGCGAGCAGGCCACCGGTGGCGGCGATCGACGCGAACAGCCGGACCTGGACCGGCACGCGGGCGCTGGACAGGCCCGGCATCAGCATGAAGCAGGCGCCGATGCGACAGAAGGCGAGGAAGGCGGCGATGACGACGCCTTGCGACAGTATGTTCACGAGATCGTCCCGAGCACCTTGATCTCGACGCCCTTGGCGATTTCGACATGGGAGAGAACGGGAAGCGTCGTGAACAGGCGCTCGATGATCATGCGCACATAGGGGCGAGCATCGGGCGCGGTGACGAGGACAAAACGCTCGCCGGCCTCGAGATGCTTGCGGATCGCCTTGGTCGCGTCCTGGCCGAATTCCTCCAACTGGCGCGGGTCGATGTCGAATTCGCGCACCTCGCCCTTGGCGTCGCGCTTGAGGCTCTGGTGGAAGGCGAGATCCCAGCGGTTGCCGAGCCGCAGCACCTTGAGCATGCCGCCCTCGGAGAGATCGCCGCAGATCTGCTGGGCCATGCGGATGCGGACATGCTCGACGATCTGCTCGGTGCGGCGCACATGCGGTGCGATCTCGGCGATAGCCTCGATGATCAAATGCAGGTTGCGGATCGATACGCGTTCGGCCAGCAGCAGTTTCAGCACCGCCTGCAGGCCGGGATAGGAGATGTGCGAGGTGCAGATCTCGTCGGCGAGCTTGCGGTATTCCGGATCCTGGCGCTCGAGCAGCGCCTTCATGTCCTTGTAGGACAGAAGCTGCGGCAGGTTGTTGCGGATCACCTCGGACAAATGCGTGAGCAGCACCGACATGTTGTCGGCAAAGGTATAGTTCTCGCGCTTCAGATCCTCGGCGAAGGTTTCCAGCACCGAGAAGGCGCGCATGCCGAAGGCCGGCTCGCGGATTTCCTCGCCGGGAACGTCGGGCAAATCCCGGTTGCCGAGCAGCACCATGATCTCGCCGACGCGCATCTGGTATTCGGCGACGACGGTGCCGTGGACCTTGATCTGATAACTTTTCGGCGGAATGCCGAAATCGTCGGCGACGCGCACTTCCGGCACAACGAAGCCGTATTGCGTGGCAAATTTCTTGCGCATCTTGGCCATGCGGAACACCAGTTCCTGATGCGACACCAGCAGCCGCGTCGACAGCTGCTTGCCGATCAGAAGCTCGATCTCGGCGGTGGTCAGCGAAGCCTTGACCGAGTTCTTCTCTTCCTCGACTTTGTTCGCCTTCTCCAGATCCTTGATCGCTTCGGCGGCGGCAGCCTCGCGGTTGGCGCGCATCGGGATGACGTAGCCAAGGCCGGCCATGCCTGCAGCCAGCGTGAAGAACGGGAAGAACGGCAGGCCGGGCATCAGGCCGAGCAGGACGAGCAGCGAGGCCGCGACATAGAGCGCGCGCGGATGCGCGCCGAGCTGGCCGAACACCGCCTGGTTGGTCGAGCCGCGCGTGCCGCCCTTGGACACAAGCAGGCCGGCGGCGAGCGAAACGATCAGCGCCGGGATCTGGGTGACGAGGCCGTCGCCGACCGACAGTTTGATGAAGACATCGGCGGCTTCGCCCATGCCCATGCCGTGCCTGATGTAGCCGATGGCGATGCCGCCGACGATGTTGATTGCGGTGATGATGAGGCCGGCAATGGCATCGCCGCGCACGAATTTCGAGGCACCGTCCATCGAGCCGAAGAAGGAGGATTCCTCTTCCAGCTCGCGGCGGCGCAGTTGCGCTGTCTTGTCGTCGATCATGCCGGCGGACAGGTCGGCGTCGATCGACATCTGCTTGCCGGGGATGGCGTCGAGGGTGAAGCGGGCGCCGACTTCGGCAATACGGGTGGCGCCTTTGGTGATGACGATGAAGTTGACCACAATCAGGATCATGAAGACGATCAGGCCGATGACGAAATCGCTGGCCATCACAAGTTTGGAGAAGCCGGCGATGACATAGCCGGCGGCGTGCGTGCCCTCATTGCCGTGCGACAGGATCATGCGCGTGGTGGCGATGTTGAGCGATAGCCGTAGCATGGTGGCGATCAGCAGCACGGTCGGGAAGGACGAGAAATCGAGCGGCCGCTGGATCCACAGCGCCACCATCAGGATCAGCACCGACAATGCGATCGAGAAGGCGAGGCCGATGTCGATGAGGAAGGCCGGGATCGGGAGGAACAGCACGGCCAGGATGATGACGATGCCGATGGCGAAGAAGACATCGCGGCCGTTCTTGGCCACTGTTCCTGTCGCTAAGCTTTCGCTGACCGCCATATCGTCCCCAATCACAAGCCTGCCGAGCACGCGACAGCCCTTCGAGCCTAACCGGTCAAGCTTGCGCGAGGGTGGGAGGACTGGTTACTTGCCAGGACGACAGAGGCCTTGAGGAGAGAGATCATGCTGGTGATCATCGGCACCATTCGCCTGCCTGCGCAACGGCTCGACGAGGCAAGGCCGGCCATGCGGCGCATGATACTGGGCAGCCGTGCGGAGCCCGGCTGCATCGAATACTCCTACGCGCAGGACGTGCTCGACGTCGGGCTCATCCATGTAACCGAGGTGTGGAGCGACAGGGCCGCGCTCGACGCGCATTTCCGCTCGCCTCACATCGCCGATTGGCGGGCGAGTTGGGCATCGCTCGGCATAGGCGAGCGCAACCTCATGCTCTATGAGGCCGGCGAGCCGAAGCCGATCTGAGGACCGGGCACAGTCAAGAAGGCGTGGGCCCAAGAAAGTCTAGCAGGCGTTGACCTGTCTGCAGGACCATCCGCCGCCATCGGTATCGTGGCAGTCTTCATAGCTGCCGTAGCAGGTGTTCGTCGAATTGCGATACCAAGGGTAGCCGCCAGGACAGCAAACATCTTGTTGTGCAGTCTGGATAAATTCCTTTGCCGGCCGGCTTTGGCTTTCCGGACTGCCTCCCGCCAAAAAAAGAGACATCGGGTGTGACACAACAGACCTAACCGGCATATCCATGCTTGAATTGCTCACCGCAGACGAGCTCAAAAAAATCATGCCGACAGCCAATGAAAAAAATCCCCGCGCACTCATCTTCTCCTCCTTGAGGGAAATAGAGACGGCCAAAAATAACACAGCTGCGTCGATTGCGTAAGCGATCGCTCATATACCTCGACACGCTCGCGGGGAATTGAAGCGGGGCGGCAAGCCTGACTGCGCCTCAGCGCCAGAATGGCGCCGCAAGCAGCCGGCATTATGTCGGCGTGCTGATCGTCGCCGAACTGCACAGCGATCCGTCCGATGGTGACACGCCGGTGCTGGCGCTGGCCAAGTTCACGGATGCGGTGCTGGTGCCGAGCATGAACGTCCAGTCCGCCGCCGGAACCTCCAGCGCGCCGTCGCCGAGGAACTGGCGGTGGTCGAGAATTTCGACAACCGGGCCGTTGTCGGCTTTTGACCGAGGGCCATCTGATGCGACGCTACGCCGAGGACTCGACAAGGCGCGGCGCGACCTGTCGGGCGAAGAACAGGCCTCAGCCGGCATTTTAAAATGTCCCGGCGCTTGCCACGTGTACAGTGTCACTGTACAAATTGTTCAGTGGGAGAAAAAGACGGGATGAGCACCGACCAGGCTCCGGTCAAGAATGGCGTCGCCTCGACGGCGACGCATGCCCATCAGATGTTGGGCCAGCGGCTGAAGAGCCTGCGTCTCGGCCGGCGGCTTTCGCTGCGCGAACTCGCCGAGCTGACCGGGACCAGCGCCAGCTTCATCAGCCAGCTCGAGCGCGGCCTGACCGGCGCCAGCACCGCCTCGCTCAACCAGATGGCCTCGGCGCTTGGGGTGAGCGTGGCGATGCTGTTCGAGGATAGTGCCGCCGGGCAGCGCGGGGTCTTGCTGCGCAGCGAGCGGCCGAGCCTGCCGCCCAGCGACGGCTGCCGCAAGATGCTGCTCTCGCGTCCCCCTTTAAGCGACATGGAAGTCTATGTCGGCGAGTTCGAAATCGGCGGCTCGACCGGCCCAGCGCTCTACACCCATGGCGACGCGCACGAGATGCTCGTCGTGCTGCGCGGCATCGTCGAGGTTTCGCTCGGCGATGTCAGGCATGTGCTGGAAGAGGGCGACAGCATCGAATACGCGACATCGACAGCACATCGCTCAGAGAACATCGGCAGTGGCCGAGCCGAGGTGATGTGGATCATTGCGCCACCGACTTCGGTGCGCGCCGAACTCGATCAATACAGGGCCTGGAAACCGCTCGCAGCCAGGTAGGTTCAATCCATGCGGGTCAAATGGGAGAACAATAATCATGCTGAAAACAAGACATCTTGGCCTTGGCGCCGTGCTGGCGCTCGGCGTTCTGGCAACCGCAGCGTTCGCGCAGGAAAAGCCTGTCGCGGGTGAGGTCAAGGAAGGCTCGCTCAAGGGCAAGACGCTGACGCTCGTCTCCTATGGCGGCATCTACCAGGACGGCCAGGCCGCCGCGCTCAAGGAGTTCGTCGAAAAGTCCGGCGCCACGCTGCTCAATGACGGGCCGACAGAGATCGCCAAGCTGCAGGCGCAGGTCGAATCCGGCAACGTCACTTGGGACGTCGTCGACACCGCCGACCTGCCGCCTTACGTCTATTGCGGCAAGCTGTTCCAGAAGCTTGATTTCAGCAAGCTCGACGTCTCCAAGGTGCCCGAGGGCCAGGTCGGCGAATGCTCGGTGCCGGCCATGAACTACGGCGTCGTGCTGATGTACAACAAGGAGAAGTATGGGGATAACCCGCCCAAGAACTGGGCCGATTTCTTCGACACGGCAAAATTCCCCGGCACGCGCGCGCTCGACGGTTCGGGCGACCCGACGGGCGGCCTGCTGGAGCAGGCGTTGAAGGCGTCTGGCGGCGACCCGAAGGCGATGACGGCGGCCGACATCGACAAGGCCATCGATGTCATCCGCAAGCTCGGTCCCGACACGATCTATTGGAAGACCGGCGCTGAATCGCAGCAGCTTGCCGAATCTGGCGAAGCCGACATGCTGATGATGTGGACCGGACGTGCCATGACGGCGGTGAAGAACGGCGCCAAATATGCGCCGGCCTGGCAGGACTGGCTGGTGGTGATGGACCAGATGACCATTCCGGTCGGCGTCAAAGATACGGATGCGGCTTATGCGCTGCTCAATGCCTATCTCGGCAAGGGGGCGCAGGAGATCCTGGCGCAGCAGACCTCCTATACGCCGATCAACAATGACGCGCAGCCCAAGGTCGATGCGTCGGTCGCCGCCTTCCTGACCAACACGCCCGAGCGCCAGAAGCAGGGTTACAAGCAGAACATCAAGTTCTGGGTCGAGAACTTCCCGGTGGCGCAGGAGAAGTGGTCGGCGCTGATGGCCGGCAACTGAACAGCCGAGCGAGAGCCAGGCCGTGAGCGCGTCCGAACCCATCGCCCAACCCGCCGCCGATGTGCGGCCCGGTCGGGCATGGCGGCCGTTCGCGCTCACGGCGCCGGCGCTCATCCTGCTTGTCGCGGTGATCGGCTACCCGCTGCTCACCATCGTTTTGCGCAGCCTGTCGGAACCTGAGTGGGGGCTGCAGAACTATGCCTGGTTCTTCGGCGCGCCGGTCAACCTGACAGTGCTGCAGCGGACTTTCGTCATTTCGGCCTGGGTGACGCTGGTCTGCGTCATCGCGGCCTATCCCTATGCCTATCTGATGACCGCGGTCGGGCCGCGCGTCCGGCTGGTGCTTGTGCTTTGCGTGCTGATCCCGTTCTGGGTGAGTGGTGTGGTGCGAACGCTGTCATGGGTGATCCTGCTGCAGGATTCGGGCGTCATCAATTCGTTGCTGCGCTCGGTCGGGTTCGGCGGCGTCAAGCTGATCCGCACCCAGACCGGCGTGGTCATCGGCATGGCGCAGGTGCTGTTGCCGTTCATGATCCTGCCGCTCTATTCCGTGATGCAAGGCATCGACCTCAGGCTGATGCGTGCGGCGCAAAGCCTCGGTGCGCGGCCGTCGCGCGCGTTCTTCACCGTCTATCTGCCGCTGTCGCTGCCCGGCGTCTATGCCGGCGCGATCATCGTCTTCATCCTGTCGCTCGGCTTCTACATCACGCCTGCTTTGCTCGGCGGCCCGCGCTCGACCATGCTGTCGACGCTGGTGCAGACGCAGGTGCTCAGCCTGCTGCAATGGGGCAGGGGCGGCGCCATGGGCGTCGTTCTGCTGGTCACCACCTTCGTGCTGCTGGCGCTGGCAGCACCTGTGATGCGGTCCAGTCATCGGGAAGCGGGGCGGCGCTGATGGAGATGAAGCCGCTCACCCGCGTTCTTCTCGGGCTCGTCTGCCTGCTGGTGGCGATATGGCTGGTGGCGCCGACGCTGGTCGTGGTGCCGATGTCGTTCAACGAAAACAAATCGCTGGCGTTTCCGCCGCAAGGCTTTTCCTGGCAGTGGTACCAGAATTTCGCCACCAATCCGGACTGGTCGAACAGCTTCCTGAACTCGCTGAAAGTCGCCTCCATCGTTGCCGTCCTGGCAACGGTGCTCGGCACGCTTGCCGCCTTCGGCCTCGACCGCATGAAGGCGCGGCCGGCGAACCTTTTGCGTATGCTGATGCTGACGCCGATGGTGGTGCCGGGCGTGGTGCTGGCGATCGGCATCTATGCCGTCTATCTCGACACGCAGCTCGTCGGCACGCTGCTCGGCTTCGTGCTGGCCCACACCATCCTTGCGCTGCCCTTCGTGCTGATCGCGGTCTCGGCCAGTCTCGAAGTGTTCGACCGCCGGCTGGAGACAGCCGCAGCCAGCCTGGGCGCCGGCGCACTGACCACGTTTCGCACGGTGACGCTGCCGCTGATCGCGCCGGGCGTGCTCTCAGGCCTGCTGTTCGCTTTCGCCACCTCGTTCGACGAGATTGTCGTGTCGCTGTTCATCACCAACCCCTATCTCAAGACATTGCCGGTGCAGATTTTTGCCTCGATCACGCGCGACGCCGATCCGACGGTGGCGGCTGTCGGCACGATCCTGCTTTTCGCGACCACGATCCTGATCGGCGGCGGCATGCTCCTTCTTGGCCGCGAGCGGAAAGGACGCCAATGAATCCGAAGCCGACAAGCAAGGGCGCGGCGATCGATCTCGAAGCGATCAGCAAGGCCTATGGCGGCTTCAAGGCGCTGGACGGCGTGTCGCTGCGCATCGAGCCCGGCGAGTTCATGACGCTGCTCGGCCCCAGCGGCTCGGGCAAGACGACGACGCTCAACGTGATTGCCGGTTTCACCGATGTCACCAGCGGCAAGCTTCTGGTCGGGGAAAAAAGCGTCGTCGGCGTGCCGGCGCACAAGCGCAACATCGGCGTCGTCTTCCAGCATTACGCGCTGTTCCCGCATATGAGCGTCGGCCGCAACGTCGCCTATCCGCTGACGCTGCGCGGCGTCGACCAGGCGACGCGGCAGACACGCGTGGCAAGGGCGCTCGACATGGTCAAGATGGGCGATTTCGCGCATCGCTATCCCAGCGAATTGTCGGGCGGCCAGCAGCAGCGCGTGGCGCTGGCGCGCGCCATCGTCTTCGACCCCCCGCTGCTCCTGATGGACGAGCCGCTCGGCGCGCTCGACAAGAAGCTGCGCCAATGGCTGCAGCTCGAGATCAAGCGCATCCACCGCGAGCTCGGCACCACCTTCGTCTATGTCACGCACGACCAGGAAGAGGCGCTGGTGCTGTCCGACCGCGTCGCCGTGTTCAACCGCGGGCGCATCGAGCAGGTCGGCACCGGCCGCCAGCTCTATGACGAGCCGGCAACGCTGTTCGTCGGCCGCTTCATCGGCGATTCCACCGTGCTGCGCGGCGAGGCGCGCAGCGATGGCAACAGCACCGCGCTGAGCATCGCCGGCGAGACGGTGACGGTACCGCGTAAGCTGTCGGGAGAAGCCAGCCCGGTGATGCTGCTGCGTCCCGAAAAGCTCGCGATCCGAAGAGCCGGCCAAAGTGCTGCCAATGGCGCCAACCGCCTGTCGGGGACGATCGCGGAAGCCATCTATCTCGGCTCGGAATCGAAATACGAAGTTAAGCTCGCCGACGGCTCGGCCGCGATCGTGCGCTCACCGCTGACCGGCGAGAGTTTTGGCCTCGGCGACAAGGTCGAGCTCTGCTTCGACGGCACCGACGCCAAGCTGCTGGCGGACGACGCAAGCGCCGACACCACACTCACCTGATTCCATCTGGCCTGATCCCATCTGGCCTGATCTCATCTGAAAGTCATTCCATGCAAGCCAAGCGCAACGGCGACATATCGTTCTGGTATGCGGATCTGGGGGCGGTTCCCGTTCCGCGCCCGCCCTTGCCTGGAAACATCGAGGCCGATGTCGCCATTGTCGGCGCCGGCTATACCGGCCTGTGGACCGCCTACTATCTGAAAAAGGCGAAGCCATCGCTGCGCGTCGTGATCGTCGAGCGCGAATTTGCCGGCTTCGGCGCTTCGGGGCGCAATGGCGGCTGGCTGTCGGGCGGCTTCAGCTGGTCGCGCGAAAAATATCTCAAGACATCGAGCCGCCAAGGCGTGATGGCGATGCAGGCGGCGATGGCAGGCTGCGTTGACGAAGTGATCCGGGTCGCGACCGAGGAAGGCATCGACGCCGACATTCGCCGCGTCGACAACCTGACGGTGGCCACCAACGCAGCGCAGTTGGAGCGCGTGTGCGAAGAATGCGAGACGATCCGTTCCTGGGATGTCGACCCGAACCGCGTCGAGATGCTGGACGCCGCCTCAACGCGCACGCGCATCAACATCCGTAACGTCATGGGCGGCTTCGTCGTCCATGGCCAGGCGCGGGTGCAGCCGGCCAAGCTGGTGCGTGGGCTTGCCGATGCCGTCGAGCGGCTGGGCGTGCCGATCTATGAGAAGACGACGGTGACAAGCATCGCCAAGGGCAGCGTGACGACAGACCGCGGTACGGTGCAGGCGGAGACGATCATCCGCGCGACCGAGGGTTTTACATCAGGCATCCCCGGCGAGGAGCGGACCTGGCTGGCGCTCAACAGCGCGCAGATCGTGACTGAGCCGCTGCCGCCCGACCTGTGGCGCGACATCGGTTGGGAAGGGCACGAACTGCTCGGCAATGCGGCGCATGCCTATTGCTATGCCCAGCGCACGCGTGAGGGACGCATCACGATGGGCGGACGCGGCGTCCCTTATCGCTACGGCTCGCGCACCGACGTCAACGGCCAGACGCAGCAGGCCACGATCGACCAGCTGCACACGATCCTGACGACGCTCTTGCCGCAGACCAAGGGATGCCGCATCGACCATGCCTGGTGCGGCGTGCTCGGCGTGCCGCGCGACTGGTGCACCACGGTCGGCCTCGATCCCGCGACCCGCATCGGCTGGGCCGGCGGCTATGTCGGCCTCGGCGTGTCCAGCTCCAACCTTTCGGGGCGCACGCTGGCTGACCTTGTTCTCGGGGCAAACACCGAGCTGACGAAGCTGCCCTGGGTCAACCGCAAGGTCAGGCCATGGGAACCGGAGCCCTTCCGCTGGCTGGGCGTGCATTCGATGTACCAGCTTTATCGCATTGCCGATGGCCGCGAGGCGGCAGGGCTTGCGCGCACCTCGAAGCTGGCCGCGTTGGCCGACAGCATCACCGACCACTAAAGCCATTTGTTCTCACGCAATTCCGGGGCAGACCCCTTTCCTGGAATTGCTCTTATCCATGGAGCTAGACTTGATCGATCTTTCGACCTTCCACGATCTCGCCAAGGCCGAGATCGGCGCGTTCTCTCCTAAGCCAACCTCGATTGAAGGGGATCAGGTCGAGGCCGTGCGCTCGTTCTTTCAATCGCCGGACGGGACTGTCGATGTCGGCATCTGGGAATGCACGCCCGGCCGCTTCACCGCCGATCGTTCGGACTCGTCGGAGATCTGCCACATCATTTCGGGGCGCGTGGAACTGAGCCGCATCGATGGCGAGGTGCGGGAACTCGGTCCGGGCGATCTCCTCGTCCTGCCGCAGGGCTGGAAGGGCGAGTGGCTGATACGCGAGACCACGCGCAAGCTCTACATGATCCAGAGCGCCGGCTGACCGGCGCTACGGCTATGGCGAGCTCAGTGATCGATCGGCCCCTTCGGCGAGACCAGCGCGGTGCCGGCGGTCGTCGGGCGCTCGATCAGGCGGCGCACGCGCGGCGGTTCGTCGCCGCTGTGCAGCGCCCGCACCCGCTCGCCGACGACGGCGTCGGCATGGGTGGCGCGCCGGTTGTGGCGGATGTATTCCAGCCAGGTCGGCGTGTGGTAGTGTTCGATCCAGACTGCGGGATTTTCTAGGTCCCGAGCCAGCGTCCAGTTGCGGGCGCCGTCGCGGCGGCGGATGCGCCCGCGCTCGGCCATGGTGGCGAGGAATTCGGGCACATCTTCGTCGCGGATAATGTACTCTATCATGATGGCGATGGGGCCGCTGCGCGGCTTCAGGTCGAGGCCGAGATGCGGCTCCTTGAAGCGGTTGAGCGGGTCGAGGTTGAGAGTCGTCTGCTGCGGCAGCGGCAGGAACAAGCCGATGGCGCCGCCAACAAGCATCGCGATGGCCGCCGCAATCAGCGCGGTTTCGGCGCCATGCGCATCGGCAACGACGCCCCAGATCCAGCTGCCCAGCGCAATGCCGCCGAAGGTCGCCGTCTGGTAGACCGACAGCACCCGGCCGACGACCCAGCGCGGCGTCGACATCTGCACCGTGACGTTGAAATGCGACAGCGCGATCACCCAGCAGGCGCCGCCGATGAGCAAACCCGCCGCAGTCTGCCAGGCATTGAGGCTGATGGCGGCATTGAAGGCGCAGACGGCAAAGCCGGCGAAGGCCATCCGCACCATCGTCTCGCTGGACAGCAATTGTCTGAGACGCACGCTTATCAGCGCGCCGCCGACGGCGCCGATGCCGAAGGCGCCGAGCATGATGCCGTAGGTCAAGGCATCGCCCTTGACGACGTCGCGCGCCACCAGCGGCAGCAGCGCCAAAACCGCGCCGGCGCTGAAGCCGAAGGCGGAGCCCCTGACCAGCACCTTGCCGATGTTGGGCGACATGGCGACATAGCGCAGGCCGGCGCCCATGGCGGCGCCCAACGTCTCGCGCGGCAGCGTCGAGACCGGCAGCTCCGGCTTCCAGCGGAAGAGCACGATGATAAGACCTATATAGCTCAGCGCATTGGCGGCGAACGCAGCAGCCGCACCAGCGGCGGCAACGATGATGCCGCCGATCGCCGGGCCGACGCTGCGTGTCAGGTTGAAGCCCAGTGAATTGAGTGCAACCGCGGCCGGCAGCTTGTTGCGCGGCACCATGTCGCCGACCGATGCCTGCCAGGACGGGTTGTTGAGCGCCGTGCCGCTGTCGATCAGGAAGGTGAAGGCAAGCAGCGTCCACGGCGTCATCCAGCCGTTCCAGGTGAACAGCGTTAGAAGTGCAGAGACGACCAGCATGAAGATTTGGGCGATCAGCATCACCTTGCGCCGGTTGAAGCTGTCGGCGATGGCGCCGGCGACGAGTGCAAACAGCATGATCGGCAGAGTGGCCGAGGCCTGGACCAGCGCCACCTGATAGGGCGACGTGGCGATGGTGGTCATCATCCAGGCGGCGCCGACGCCCTGGATCAGGCCACCGAAATTCGACACCAGGCTGGCCGACCAGACGGCGCGGAAGATGCCGTGCCGGAACGGCGCCAGCGCCGAAACGCGTTCGCTGTCCGGCTCGTCATCGATCATCAGACCTGTCCCACCTTAACGTGCTGGTTTCGTCCGCCGGGACGACAATCATGGCATCCGTTTGAAATAGAGCACGACATCCAAAAGGGCGAACGCGTCTTCGAAAAAGATCATGGTCCAACAACAGGATAGCAAGGCGAAAATACGTCAGCCGGGAAGGGTTCGCTACCCAGAGCGATGTTCTCATTGGTCCACTGCGCGGGGCTGTCGGCCGCGCGCGAAGTCAGCTTCTGTCCCGGGCAGCGGTATGCAAGGCTTCGGTCAGCGTGCCTGTCGTCTCGCCGCCGGCGTGAAGGCGCAGGAAAAGCTCCATGCCGACAAGCCGCAGCCTGGACGGTTGCTCGCGCCGCGCGAGCTGGACCATGTCCTCCACATTCGCGGCGGGCCATTTCATGGCATCGCGCAGGAAACCGCCGCGCAGCAAAGTCTCCGTGCCGGCAGAGAATTGCGACGACATTTCGAAGCCGATCTTGCGCGCCTGGACGTTCTGGCGCGGAATGTGCTTTTCAGCGATCTTTCGCAAAAGCCATTTTCCTGTTTTGTCGCGGTATTTCTGCCGCCTCGGCAAATGGATGGCGAAGTCGATCAGCCGGTTTTCCAGGAACGGGACCCGCAGTTCCACGGACGCCGCCATGCTCAGCCGGTCGTGCCGGTGCAGGATGTCCTGCAGATGCGAATAGAGGTCGTAGAGGCAACTACCGAGAAAGGCGCGATCGGCGGGCGGCGTCACCGGCTCCAGCCGGTCGAAGATCTCGGTTTGCAGGAAATTCAGCTCCGGCGACAAAGCACGCAGGACCATGCTGCGATCCATTTGTGAGTGGCTTCCAGCCGAGACCTTGTAGGGGGCATGACGCTGCTGTTCGAATCTCCGGTCGAGCGAGCGCTTCGAGTGCACCAGGCGCCGGGGCCACGACCAGGAACGCCACTTCTTCATGCTCAAGGCCTGCAAGGGGTAGCCGCCAAACAATTCGTCTGCGCCTTCGCCGGTGAGCAGCACCTTGACGCCATCGGCCCGGCATCGTTCGGCAAGCGCCAGCAGCGCGACATGGCTGGCGTGCCAGCCATCGCTTTCAAGATGCCAGATTACCCTTGGCCAAAGTTCGAAAAACCGGTTCCTGTCGACCTGCACCCGGCGCAAGGGCACGCCCACATGGCGGCCGGTGCGTTCGGCGTCTTCGGCCTCGCTGTTGCCGAGCTGCGGGTCGACGACATAACCATGGACTTCCGGCCTGAACCGCTTTGCCAGCGCCGTTATCAGGCCGGAGTCGACACCGCTGCTGCAGGCGGTGGCAACGCTGGTATCGGCGATGCAGTGAAGCCCGACGCTGTCCTTGAGCAACGCCTCGAGCGTTGCCATGTGTTCAGCATCAGCGGATGCATCGCCGGTAATGCGCGCGGTCTCCAGCACGTCCAGCACATGCCAGAAGCGGCGCTTCTCGATAACGCCATCGGTGATCTTCCACAGGCCGGCGGGCGGCAGGCGCTCGATGCGGTCGAACAGGCTGTAGCTGGAATCGCGGCTCTGCCAGGCAAGCCGCAAGGTGATCTCGCGGCTGTCGATGTCGCGCGGAAAACCGTCGCAGGCGAGGATCGCCTTGTCCTCCGAGGCGAACAGGATTCGCTCCGGCGTGTCGGCCACCGACATCGGCTTGATTCCAAGACGGTCACGCGCAAGCCACAGCGCACTGCTGCGAGCGTCGAAATAGGCGAAGGAAAACATCCCGTCGAACAGCGGCACGGCTTTTTCGGGACCCCAGTGATGCAAGGCTTCGAGAACCACTTCGGCATCGCAGATGGTTCGAAAGACGACGCCTTGCGCCTGCAGCGTTTCGCGCAGCGAGCGGTAATTGTAGACCTCGCCATTGTAGACGAGAACGCCATCGCCGGAAGAAGTCAGCATCGGCTCACGGGCGGCGGGCGAGGGATCGATGATGGTAAGTCGGCGGTGACCGAGCGCCAGCCGATTGTTGTGCCAGCTGTCATGATCGTCGGGGCCGCGATGTACCAGCGCCTGCATCATGCTGGCGACATCCGACAGGTCGTTGGCGTCGATCGGGTTTCGTTTGCGCCAGACGCCGGCTATTCCGCACATGGCCTGCCGGTGAGTTCTGCCTGAGTCATGGCCTGCAATGTAGCCGGAACACAGCCGCCTGCAAGCGCTGCCTAGAACCCGTTTTCGATGCGCTCGAAGATGACGTTGGTGAAGGCCGATATCTGGCTGCCGATGAACGGACCGGTCAGCGCCACGACCAGCATGATGGCTACGATCTTGGGTACGAAGGTCAGGGTGATTTCCTGGATTTGGGTCAGGGCCTGGATCAGCGCGATGCCGATGCCGACCACCATGGCAACCAGCACCACCGGCGCGGACGCGACGAGCACCGTCCACACCGCATACTGGACGATGTCTAGGGCGTCGGCCTCGTTCATGTGAGCGCGCCTTTATGGAACTGTCTAGCTGGCCGGCTTTATCGAAACGCCCGCGCCGACCGGCACTTCGGTGCCGTTCTGCAGCACGGCGATCACGCCGTTGCTTGCAAGCTTGGCCGAGGCCACGACGCCGGTCGTCTTGCCGTCGGCCGAGGTGATCGAACGGCCGATCAGGGCATCGGCCTGCGACAGCGCCGACGACTGCATGATCTGGTCGAGCTTGGTGTTGGTCTGCACCGATTGCTCGACCTGCGAGAAGGTGGCGAGTTGGGCGACGTACTGCGTCGAATCCATCGGTTTCGTCGGATCCTGGTTCTTCATCTCGGCGATCAACAGCTTCAGGAACGACTGGTAGTCGACCGCTGTCTTCGACGTCTGCTGGGTACCCTGGTTGGCGCCCGTGGGGATCGTCGTCGTCATGTCCACATTCATCAGTATTGTGCTCCCACGGCCAGCGGGCGCTTCGCACCCTGAACATCGTCATTGCCGCCAAGTGCGCGGCGTTCGAGCGGATAAAGCGCGCGGATAGCCTTCAGCGCTTCATAGATATGGTCTTCGCCGACCATGCGGTCGATCTGCTTCAGCGCGCCACTGATCTGCTCATCCTCGAAGCTTGCCAAAAGCAAGGGCAGCGAGCGGCGGAACATGGCGCGCGCCTCGATGGCGCCGGCCGGGTTCATCAGCATCACCTGCAGGATGAAATAGAGCTGCTTGAGCGGCGTCGAGGCATCGTCGGCCTGGATGACATGGTTCTCGAGCAGGAACTGTACGTCGTTCATCAGCTCGACGGTGACCTTGCGGTCGACGCGGATGACGGCGCCGTTGATGTAGATCTTCTCGTTCGGCTTCAGCGATATCTTCAGCGTGTTGGTCATTGAATGCCGTCCCGGATGATCTGGGACACTTCGATCAGCCCTTCGAAATTGTCGGTGCGGCCCTGGCGGATGTCCTCGGCCTCGCGCAGCAGCCACAGGCCGATGGAGATGAGGTTGGCGCGCAGTTCCTTGGGCAGGACATTGTCGCTGGAACCGAGATCCTCGACGAAGGTGGTCCAGACCCGGTTGGTGAAGTGCAGCGCCTCGACCGCTTCCATCGAGGTGTGGCCGACCGCCGCCGCCGCCGCCAGCATTTCGATCGAGCGGGTCAAAAGCTGCCGCTCGCGATCTTTCGCATCGGCAACGGAGTCTGTCTGGATGTCGGCGTAGGAGAATTGGTACATCGTTTGGCTCTACCGTTGCGGTTGAGATTGTCAGGTCAGGTAGTTCAGCAGGCTCATCTGCTGCAGGCGCGCGGTCAGCGCAAAGGACGTCTCGATATGCTGCGTCAGATCCGCGACGCGGGTGGCTGCCTCGGCGGGGTCGACGCCTTCCAGATCAAGGATATGGCGCTCGAACAGGTCGACCTGCGTCTTCATGCGGTCGCTGGCGTCGGAGACCCGCTTCTCGGCAAGGCCGGTCTCGGCCTGCAGTTGCCCTAGCCCGCCCAGCGCCTCGCCGACCATCGCCTGGGCGCGGCCGACAACGGTGGTCTTCGCCGCCTGGCTGATATTGCCGGACAGCAGGCCGGTGATCAGGGCGGAAGCCATGGCGAGCTTGCGGATGCTGTCGTCATTGGCGCTGGCCGAGGTTTGGGTGGTTTCGCCCAGCGAAATGCGGCTGACGATCTGCTGGTCGGTGGCGTTCGACCAGTTGGCCTGCCAGCCGGAGCCCATGAACTGCGGCAAGACATTGCTGGTGATGAAGCCGTCCATCTGGGCGGCGGTGATGTTGGCAGCGAGCGGATCGGCCTGCGTGAAGCCGAAATACGACGAGAAGGAAGCGTCGAACGCCGCCTTGGCCGGCGAGCCCGCGGCGGTGAAATCGTCGATCGGCTTGACGTCGGTGTTGGTGCCGGCAAACAGATATTCGCCGTTGACGCTGGCGTTGAGGATAGAGGTCATCTGCTGCACGGCGGCCTTGCCGGCTTGCTGCGTGATGGTGCTCGAGGAATTGCCGGCGGCGGTCAGCGCGGTCAGCAAATTCTGCGCAGTGTCGGAAAGCTGGCCAAGCGCAGCCTGCGTCGAGGACAGCCGCGCGGTGACCAGCGAATTGGAATCGATGATGACGTTCAACCGGTCGAGGTCGCGCGAGAAGGTGACCGCCTGCGAGGTGCGCGCGCCGAGCGCCAGACCGACATCGGCGACGGTGCCGGTCGTCGATTCCTTGGTGGCTTTGACCAGTTCGGCCTGCATGCGCATCTGCTGATAGCGCGCGGCGTTGGAGAGGGCGGCTGATGAGACGGATGTGGCTTTCATGGCTTATCCTACGGCATCGAGCAGGGCCGACAGCATGTCGTCGACGGTTTTCATCATGCGCGCCGAGGCCTGATAGGTGTGTTCGAGGTCGAGCAGCAGCGACATCTCCTGGTCGACATTGACGCCGGTGTCGTTGGACAGCGCCTCGGCGGTGCGCGATGCCAGCGCTTCCTTGGCGTCGGCGTTGCTCGAGGCCTGCTGGCGCTGGCCTTCGAACCAGCCAATGGCATTGGCGGCGTAGTCGGACACGCTGGACGTGACGGTGATGCCGGCCGCAGCGTCGAAAGGCATCGGCTTGTCGAGCTTGTCGCCATAGCCGATCAAGAGCTGCGAATAGGAGGCGTTGCCGGCAGTGTTGGCGATATAGGCCGCACCATTGGCGCCGCCGTCGCGCAGCAGCACCGGATTGCCGCCGACGCTCGAGTCCATTGCGGCGTTGACCTTGATCGAGCCGGCAAGCCCGTCGATCAGCGTGCCGGCGGCCGGAATGGCGGGCGCACCCGACCAGGTGAACAGGCCGGTTCGGTCGGGCTGCGAAGGTGCTGTTTCGGCAAAGGCGGTGATGAGGCCGCGCGCCACTTCGTCGAGCTGGCTCTGCATCGTCGCCGCGACGCCGTCGCGCAAGGTGATGAGCCCGGCGAGCTTGCCGTCGGCGCTGGTGTTACCGCCAGCCCCGGCGCTGACCGGCACATTGTCGATGTAGATGGTGTTGCCTGGTGTGCCGGCCGTGTAGCCCGCCGACGGGGTGAAACTTACCGAGCGCGGAATGGTCTCGAACAGTGTCGTGCCATCCTTGGTGGTGATGACCATGTCGTTGTCGCCACGCGTGAAGGTCGACACCGGCACATAGTCCGCGATCTTCTTCAGCAAAGCGTCGCGCTGGTCGAGCGCGTCGGATGCGTCGGTACCCGAACGGGTTGCGGAGATGACCGCCTTGTTGGCGTCCTGGAACTGACTAAGCAGCGAGTTGAGATCGTTAACCGCCGTTGATATCTCGCCATCGGCCTGGGTGCGGAAATCCTGGATCGCGTTGGTGCCGTCGTTCAGAGCGCGCACCACCTGCTGGGCCGCGTCGATGACGCTGGAGCCGAGGTTCTGGTTGGATGGCGTAGCGGCGTAAAGCTGCAGCGCGTTCTGCAGCTTGCCGATCGCGGTCGAGGCAGAGGAGGAGTTGTCGACGCCGTTGACGGCAACGGCGAGGCGGTCAATTCCGCTGTAAAGCGTGCTCTGGCCGCTCCATGCCGATTGCGCGCTAAGGTTCTGGCGAAACAGCAGGGCGTTGGTGGCGCGCTGGATCTCGACCGAGCGGGCGCCGGGCGCGCTGCTGACGACGACCGCCGTGCGGCGGGCATAGTCGGGGTTGCTGGCGTCGGCAATATTGCGGGAAAGGACGCTGGTCTGCTTCGATGTGGTCTGAAGCGACTGTTGGGCTATGGTCAATGCGGAAGTCAGCGACATGCGGGTCTTTCACGAGGCCAGTGGGGAGGGGATGACGTCTCTGCCCTGTCGGCGGCGTCGGCGTTCGGAAACCTGCAATTCCAGACCACCCCGGCCGGTTTGCCGGTGTGGCCTTGAATTCGAAATCCGCGCACCGCGCTGCTCTGGTTTGGGTTCATTCCCCTGGCGCCCGTCGTTTATCTCTTCAGGTTGACAAGGACATCCATGAGGTCGGAACCGGTCTGGAACACTTTCGAGTTAGCGGTGTAGCTGCGCTGCGCCGCGATCATGTTGGTCAATTCCTCGGCGATATCGACGTTGGAATTTTCCAACGCGCCGGAGATGATGCTGCCGAGCTTGCCTTCATTGGCGAAGCCGATGCGCACGGTGCCGGAGTCGGTGGACTGCGCATAGACATTGCCAGGCAGTGCGGTGAGGTTGTCGGCGCTCTGGACGTCGGCCAGTGGGATCTTGAACAGCGGCTTGGTCGAGCCGTCCTGATACTGGGCGTAAATGACTCCGTCCTCGCCGATCTGGATCTTTTCGATCGTGCTGGGCGCGTTGCCGTTGACCTTGGCTTCGGAGACCGTGAAGCCGGTGCCGAGCTGAGTCAGCTTGGACAAATCGAGGTCGAGCGACGCACCGCCCGGTACGGGGATCGTTATGCTGTCGACCGCGCCGGTTAGCTTGCCGGTGGTGGTGTCGAAGGTCAGGTTGGCCGTGGCCAGCGCGCCGCCCGTATAGGGGAAGGATGTGCCCGGCGTCGCCTGGGACTGGTCGAACACAGAGACCGACCAGGCGCCGGTGCCGGTGTTGGTGAAATAGACGTCGAGCAGCTTCTTGTTGCCGAGATTGTCGTAGGTGACCATCGAGGATTTCGACGTGTATTCCGCCGTCGGGCTGTTGGTGGACGGCAGCGGACCGGCGGGCGGCGTGGCGCCGGCCGGCAGATTGGCGTTGAAGTTGCCCGCGGTGCTGGGCGTCGCGGTCATTTCCTGGTCGGAGATCTGGACCGGCACCAGCCCTTCGAAACCGTTGGCGGTGGCAGCCGGTGTGCCGTTGGCGTAGCTGTAGGCCATCAGCTGGTAGCCGGCGGCGTTGACCAGTCTGCCCTGAGCGTCGGGAACGAATGCGCCGGCGCGGGTGAGGAAAGGCGTTCCGCTGGGGTCCTGGACGACGAAGAAACCGTTGCCGTTGACCGCAAGGTCGGAAACCGAGGTCGTGTACTGCAGCACGCCCTGGGCGCTGATGGCCGAGCGGATGGTGGTGTTGACGCCGCCGGAATTATAGGCGCCGCCGACCTGCGGCATGATCAGCGTCGAAAACTCGGCCGAGGATCGCTTGTAGCCGGTGGTGTCGGAATTGGCGATGTTGTCGGCTGTGGCCGAAAGGCGGTTGGCCTGCGCGTTCATGCCGGAAACGCCGGTCCGCATCATTCCGTAAAGGCTCATCGAACGTCTCCTCAATGCCCAACATCGTTGGGCCCATCTGTGGTCGCGAGGATATAATTTCTGTCTTGCGCGAGGCTGGCGCAGACCGCCATCAGAACACCAGCCGGTAGCCAAGGAAGCGCTTGGAATCTATCGGGTCCTGGCCGAGCTTTTCGCGCAGCTTCTTGCGCAATTTGGAGATGTGGCTCTCGACGACGTTCTCCTCGACCTCTTCGTCGAAGATGCCGTAGATGGCGTTGAAGACCTGGGTCTTGGTGACGCGGCGTCCGCGGTTGCTCGCCAGATATTCGAGGATGCGGCGTTCGCGGCGCGGCAGAGGCAACGGCTGGCCATCGATCTCGGGATCGCGGCCGTCCATGAAGATGCGCATGGCGCCGATCTCGGTATAGCTGACGTCCTCATGGGCGCGGCGGCGGATGGCGGTGATGCGGGCCAGGATCTCCCGGATATGGACCGGCTTGCGGATGACGTCGTCGACACCGCTCTCGAACAGCCGCAGCGTATTTTCAAGCGAGTGCTGTTCGCTGAGCGCGATAACCGGAGCGCCGGTGCGGTCGCGGATCTGGCGTGGCGAGATGGCGCCTTCGCGGCAGTCGCCGATGAGGAAGGCTCGGACCGATCGCAAATCCGTGTCGGCGGCCGATGTCACCCACTCGCCGAATTCACCGGACGCGAAGCCTGCACAGGCGACGCCCTCACGATCGAAAAGTGAATTATAGCCTTCAGTTACGAGCTCACGCTCGTCAACGATTACAATCATCGGCCCCGCCTCCGAATCAGATCATCTGCCCCGTGGGAAGAGCCGTAACCGGTGCCGGGAATCCTGAACAACCATCATTTCTTGTAGCTATTTTCTTGGGAGTTATTTCGAGTTTCGAAATAACCGCAATCAGGAGGTTGTATCGTTGGTTGCCGAACGGGTGACGTGGCACGTCACCCGCCGGGCGTGGATTTGCAGCCGTTCGCAAGAGATGATTCACCTAATGGTTGCAGAAGTTGCGGGCGTTCGGGGTCCATTTGCCGAAGCCGGTGGCGACCATATTGGCGATGACGCGGCAGACATAGAATTTCTGCGCGGGGTCATTGTCGGGGCCGGCGTGGTAGCGGGCGACGGCCATCGACCAGCTGACATGACGCGCATGCAGGCTGGCCAGGAAGCGCGCGGCATAGTCGACATTCTGGCGCGGGTCCAGCATGTCGTCGACGCTGCGGAAATGCGCGGCGTGATAGTGATGGTTGATCTGCATGCAGCCGAGATCGATGAGTGTCTTGCCCTCGCGCCGGGCTGCTTCGAAGGCGGCCAGGGCCTCGGTGCGGTTCCTTGGAAATACCGCTTTCCCCTCTATATTCAACGCATTAGGCTGCAGGCTTCCCTTCTTGCCGGTCTCGGTCAGTCCGACCGCATAGAGGATGCCGGCCGGCACGCCATAGCGATCGGCGGCACGCAAAATCTCGGGCTCGCAAGGGTTGGTGGCGGCGGTGGCCGGCTTGGTGGCGAGGCTAGATAAACATATCGTCGCCAGCACGCTCGCGAGCAGGCGCGCCAGCGCGGCCGAATTCCTGGGCATCGTCATTGCGGTTTCTTCCCGACTGGTGGCCGCCCGAACCCGTATTGTTGCCGCTCGAGTTTCCGGGCTGAAAAGCGGACTGGTCGCGGCCTTGCGGCATTGGATGCGAGTTCGCTGCATCGCTGCGGGCCGCCGCGTGGATCGCTATCGAGGGTTGCAGGATGGTCACCTTGTCGACATCGAAGCCGAGCCCGCGCAACGACTTCACGATGGCGTCGCTGTCGGTGGCGAGACGGCGGTAAGCCTCATGGGTTTCGGGCTTCAATTCTATCGAAAGTTGTTCTCCGGAAAGCCTGAGACTGGCGGTGACCATGCCGAGCTCTGCCGGGTGAAGCTCGATCTTCAATATATGTGTCGGAACGGCAACAGAACCGGCCGTCTGGGCGGTCGTCGACGGCGTCGAAACCGCTTGCCGCAGGCCGTTATCCGAAGCCAGCGCGTCGATAAGCGCCGAAGTCGTTTGGTTTATCGGACTATGCGCCGGCGCGGGGAAGCTCTGTTCGGCGACAATGTCGACGCGCGCAGCGAATGGCGGCTGTTTTCCCTGTGTGGACGATGCCGCGGAATGGGCTCCATCGACGGACTTCGCCGACGGCGCGGACCGTTTTGCCTCGGGTGCCGAAACGTCGCTTGCCGTCTGGCCCGCCGGTAGAGGAGGCGTCGGACCATCCTGGTGCGGCAGTTTGCCGGACTGGAGCCCGATCGCGGGCAGCTTTTGCCCCTGATCCTGTGCGGAAACGCTGGTACCGGGCTTGGCCCGTTCCGATCGCGTCGTCGTGTCGAGTCTGTTGTCAATGCCGGACGCTGCGCGGTGTCTCTTCAGAGGCGACGTCTGTGCAGAAGTGGCCTCGCCAGCGGGCGCCGGTTGCCCAGTCTGTCCATTCGTCGCGATGCCGTTCCCGCTTGTCCGGACCGTTGAGAAATGCCTGATATCGTGCAGCGCCAGCACCAGTGGCAAATGATCCTGCAGCGATCCTGCATCCGCGTCTCGTCCGGCCACCTCAGCGTCCTTGGATGGTTTGTCCGGGCCACTATCGGCATGTTCTTTTGCGGCCTTGCCGGCAGCGGATTTCGTCCCCGTTTTGCCAGACTGGGTGTGTGGGATTTCGCTTTTGCCGGGACCGGCAGGGCTGCGTTTGGCCCAATGCAGCTCGTGCGACGCGGCCTCAATTGCTCCCTGGCCTATCGGTGTCGGCGCATCGTCGTCGCCGCGCACCATGTCGCCGAAGCTTTTGTCGCCGCCCTTGGCGTTTGAGGCCGACTGCTTCGATCCGGCGTGCGCGGGAGCCGGCAGGGCCTGGCCAACATTGGTGGTCATTTCGGGGCTGCTCCAAGCATCTGGTCGATCAAATCGAGCTGGTGACGCGTCCTCGCCATGGCGGCGTCGGTGGGATCGGTAGGCTCTACTGCGGCGGGGGCCGGCACCGATGCCGGCACGACCGGAGCCGCATCGCTGGCCGAGGCGACTGCAGGCGTTTCCGCCGCCTTTGGCTCGGGCGTGCTCGGTGCCTGCGCGGCCGGCTCACTTGCCGCCTTCGGTTGGTCGGTTGCGGGCTGTTCACTCGACGTTGTGGCGGCTGGCTGTTCCGGCATCGCGCCTTCGACCGGCGGCAGCTCTGGCTCGTCGGGTCTTTCCAGGGCCGCGGTCTTGACCGGCTCCTGCCTGGCCGCGGCAGGTGCGGGCTTTTCGGCAGGCAGCGGCGCCGGCGGGGCGATGACTTCACCCGCCACGGCCTGCGCGGCATCGAGCAGGTCGCGGTCGCTTTGCGAAAGCTGGTTGCGATCGATCTTGTCCAGCTTGGCGCGGACCTCGCCGATGGTGCCGGACGTTACCGTGGACAGGCTGGAATAGAGCTGGGCGCGCGGATCGTCCTGATTGTGGATGCCGTCGCGGCCCCGTTCAGCCCTGGCCGAGGCAAAGGCGGAGAGATCGGCAAAGCCGTCGATCGCGGCGCGGCGGGCGATGCGCAGATAGATCACCTTCTCGCGTTCTGGATCCATCATTGCGGTGATGTCGGCGAGCTTGTCCTGGCTGATCGCCATGTGCAGCGTGATGACGCCGGAGACGAAGGCGTCGGCGAACTGGCTGGCATAGGGCGAATAGAGGTAGTCTTCGACGTATTGGGTTGAGGCAAGCGCGAAACGCGCACCGTCGCCTTGCGCGGCGGCGATGCCGACCGAGCGGCGCAGTGCTGCTTCCTCGACCAGCGTGCCGGGGCTGAGCAGGCGAGCATCGTCGAGCAGCGCAAGCGCGCTGACCGGTTGCTCGGTGGCGAGAAGCGAGCCCTTGACCAGCGCCAGAAAGGCACCGACATCGGGGGGCAGGGTCATCGGATCGATCGGCTTCAGCGCCTCGATCGCAGCCGCCTGCCGGCCGTTCAGATAATCGACAATGCCCTTGGCGATGGTCAGGCTTTGCGGGTCGGTCTTGGCGCGCGACACCGCCGCCTCGACGGTGACGGGGTTGCCGCCACTCATGCCATAGACCAGCAAGGCGCGAAAATTCTTCGGGTCGCTGAAATCATCTGCGTCCGCCGCGCGCAGCCTTGTGTCGGCCATTTCGAGCAGCTTGGCCTGCATCGGCAGCGCGGCGTGATCGCCGGCGGCGATGCGGTCCTGCACAAGCTGCAGCGAGCGCACCAGCTGATAGGGCTGCAAGCCGTCCTCGGCGAAGGCCGATGGCGGATGGACAGCGCTCAGCAGCAGCAGCCCGACGGCGCGGCCGATGATCGCGGCGCGCCTCATCCGTCGGTCGCCATCAGGATTTCGATGCGGCGGTTCGCGGCCGCCATCGGGTCGGCTGCAATTTTCGGCTCGCGATCGGCGAAGCCGGCGACCTCGGTGATGCGGCGCTCGTCGACGCCGCCGCGCACCAGCATGTAATAGGCGGAATGGGCGCGCGCCGTGGACAGCCGCCAATTGTCGTAAGTGTCGCTGCGGAACGGCCGCGCGTCGGTGTGGCCGTTGATGCTGATCGTGCCTTTCTGCTCGTTGACGATGCGGCCGATCTTTTCCATCGCCAGCACCAGTTCACGCCTAGGCACCGCCGATCCGATCTCGAACATGCCGAAATCGAACTGGTCCGTGATCGAAATGACGACACCCTTGTCGGTGGCTTCGACGGAGACGCCATTATGCAATTTGTCGCCTGGCTTGAAGGCCTCGGCCAGTTCCTGCTTGACCTGCGCCGCGGCTCTAACAGTGGCGGCCGTCGGCGCTTTTTCTGCGGCTTCGGGTTTGGGTGCGGGTTGTGCTTCGGCGGCTTCGGCCTTTGCAATTTCGGCCTTGGCTGCTTCAGCCTTGGCCTCTGTTTTGGCTTCAGCCTTGGTCAGCGGCTTATCGGAAACGGATTTCGCCAGCGGCTCGAGCGGCGCCGCGGCCACTGGCGGCGCGGCCGGCACGGCCTTCACCTCCGCCACTTGCGTCTGTGCCGCCTTGTCACCCGGCTTCAGGGGATCGCCTTCGATCTTGGTGCGTTCGGCGGTGGCTTCGGCGCCTGGTGCAGCCACCTGCTGCGACCAGAAATCCGGCGCGAACGGGTCGCGGTAGGATTGGCCGCCGGATGCGCCGGTAGCCGGGCCGGACGCCTGCGCGCCGCCATCGCCCTTCTCGCTGACATTTTGCATGACGCCGGTGTCGGTGGCGATTTCCGACAGCACCGCATAGGGATCGGCAAACAGATGCTCGTCGGAAAGATCCGTCTTTGGCGCCGATTCCTTCGGCTGCTTCTTGTCCGAGGTGCCGGCGCCGCCGATGCCGTCCTGTCCGGCCTTGCTGGTCTTGTCCCGCGGGTCGTCCGCCGTCAGCCCGACCTTGCTCGGGCCATCGCCGAGGTCTTCAAGGCCCTTGCGGCTGGCGTTGCGATCGACCAGCTTGACCGGGTTGAAATAGCTGGCAACGGCAGCCTTGGTCTGCTCGTTGGCGGCGTTGATCAGCCACATGACGAGGAAGAAGCACATCATGGCAGTCATGAAATCGGCAAAAGCAATCTTCCAGACGCCGCCGTGGTGGGCGTCGTCGTGGTCGTCGTGATTGCGCCGCACGATGATGATCTCGTGCCTGGGCTCAGCGGCGTCGGCAACGCTCATGACGTCCACTCGTTCATAATAGGGCCCCCGCTCATGACAGGGCCTCCGACAAGGCGGCCGACCATTCGGCAATGCGGGTTTCGAACACCGCCTCGTCAATGGCGACGGTAAGGTCGAAGCCGGGCGCCTCGATGAAATCGAGATTGGCCGCGCGTGGGCCGAGCGAAGCCTTCAGTGCCTCGAACAATGACAGCGGTCCGCGCACGGCGATGCGCACCGCCTCGCTGTCGCCGACGGCTTCGCGGATCGTGCCGGCAAGGGCTTCCAGCGAACGCTTCTGCAGATCGTCGCTGACAAGGCCGCCAATGATGCGCGCAATGGTGGCGCCGACGAGGTCGCTGACCTTGGCCTCCATGATCTCGATACGGGCAGTGACGACCGCGCCGAGATCGCCGCCGAAACTTTCCAGAAAGGCCTTTGCTTCATCGGCATTGGCCTGTCTCTGCGCCTCGAGCGCTGCCTGGTGGGCGATGGCAAGGCGGGCTTCAAGGGCGGCTTCGGCATCGATGACCGCTTCGGCGATCAGCGCGCCGATGTCGGCCTGCGGCGCCGACGTCTCCGGCCTTGGCTCGGCCATGGCCGCGAGCGAGGGCTGGCCGGCACGCTGGCTGCGTGCGCCGAAATCCGGCAAAAGGTCGAAAAGCGCTGCCGAGGCCATGGTCTATACCGCTGCTTCCTGGGCCGCCCATTTGCGCAGGATCTGCGCGGTGCGCTCCTCATTGATGTCGACCATGCGGGCAAGCCGCTCCTGTGGCGCCGGCCTGATCTTCTGGCGAAGATCATCGAGTGGAGTCGGGCCGGGGCGGCTGCCGGGCAAGGCAGCCGGCGCCGGTTCGGCGCCGGCGGCTTCGGGTGTCGGCAGCGAACGCTGGACGTCGTCGAAGCTCGGACCGGCAAGTGCCGGCGTCGGCCGCGCGCTCAGCGCGGTGGCCATTGGCCTCAGGCCGAAGAAGGCGACCAGGAACACCACGACGATGAAAGCGCCGGCGTTGATCATCGTACCGGCATGGGTTCCGATCGACGCCATTATGCCCGGCTGTTCGACCGCCTCGCCGTCGAGCCCGTCGATGAACTCGACGGCCGAGACATCGATGATGTCGCCGCGCTTGTCGTCGAAGCCAGTGGCCGAAGCCACCATCTTCTGGATGTCGGCAACGCGCTTGGCGATCTGCTCGGGCGTTGCGTCCTTGCCGAGGATGGTCATCAGCCGCTGCTGATTGACGACGACGGCGATCGACATCTTGGTGACGGAATAGCCGTTCGAGACTGTGGCGATCTTCTTGGAGTTGATCTCGTAATTGGTGATCTCCTCCTTGCGATCATTCTCCGATGACGTCTGCGGACCATCGGTGCTGGTCGCCTGGGTCTCGGGCAGGTTCTGCTCGACGGTGGCCGGGGTCGAGGCCTGCCTCTGATTGCTGTTTTCGTTGGCGCGCACCGACTGCACGGAACGCTCCACGCGTGACTCCGGATCGAAGATCGTCTCTTCGGTCTGGCGGGTGTCGGTGTTGACATCGGCCTTGACGCTGGCGCGGAAATTGTCGGGGCCGAGATAAGGCGTCAGCGCGCGGCGGATGTTGTCGCCGATCTGCGCCTCGACGGTCTGCTCGACGCCGAGCGTGCGGGCAGCACTTGTGTTGGAGGGATCGTCGCCGGCGGCGAGAAGGTTGCCGTTGGAATCGAGCACGGTAACCTTGTCGGCCGACAGGCCCGGCACGGCGGCGGCGACGAGATGGCGGATCGACATGGCGCTCTTTTCGGCGTCGATGCCGGAATAGCGGATGACCACCGAGGCGGAGGGTTGCTGTTCGTCGCGGCGGAAATTGGCGCGCTCGGACATGACGATGTGAACGCGGGCGGCCTTGATGCCGGATATCGACTGGATGGTGCGGGCGATCTCGCCTTCCAGCGCGCGCACGCGGGTGATCTGCTGCATGAAGGAGGTCAGGCCAAGAGAACCGACATTGTCGAACAGTTCGTAGCCGGCATTGGCGCTGGTCGGCAGGCCCTTTTCGGCGAGCAGCATGCGCGCCTGCGCGGTGGTGCCGGCCGGCACCAGCACGGAGGTGCCGTCGGAGCCGACGTCGAAGCCGATGCCGGCTTCGCCGAGCACCAGGCCGATCTGGTTCACGTCGGAGCGATCGAGCCCGACATAGAGCGTCTCATAGGCCGGGCGGTTGAGATAGACCGAGCCGATGCCGATGACGGCCATCACCAATGCGGCAATGCCGGCCAGCATGGCAAGGCGCCTGACGCCAAATGCCCTGAGATTCGAGATGATGCTCTGGATCTGTTGCGGCACGATTCAAGCGCTCCCAGCATGATATTCCGTGGGAACACTAGACCGCGAAGCTTGTGCGAAGATGATAGAGCATGTCGCCCGGAAGTGTGCAGCGGTTCCGGGTCAACGACATGCGTCAAAACACACCCATACAGGAAAGGGCCGCGCTGTTGGCGCGGCCTATTCAAGGAAGAGAAAGCCGGGTCAGGCTTACTGCTTGAACAGCGCCAGGATCGACTGCGAGTTGCCGTTGGCGATCGACAGCGACTGGATGCCGAGCTGCTGCTGGACCTGGAGGGCCTGCAGCCGCGTGGATTCCTTGTTCATGTCGGCGTCGACCAGCGCGCCGACGCCCTTGTCGATGGAGTCCGAGAGGTTCGACAGGAAGCTCTTCTGGGTGTCGATGCGCGACTTGGCGGCGCCGAGATAGGCGGCACCCGTGGACAGCTTGGCAAGCGCCGTTTCAACGGCGCCGAGTGCGGTGTCGATGGCCGCCGGGAGGACCTGGGTGGTGCTGGGATCGAAGAAGGTCGTCGCCAGCAGAGCGCCGACGATGCCGCCAGTGCCAGGAAGATCGAGAACCTGCGTGTCGGCCGCCTTGACGTCGATGGTGTCGATGGCGACGGTCGTGCCGGTGCGGTTATAGGACGCGACGATCTTCAGGTCGGAGGTCGCAGCAGCGTCGTTCTGCAGCAGGTTCGAGCCGGCATAGGAGGCGTTGGTGACCGACGACTTGATCTGGTCCTGGATGGCCTTGATTTCGGTCGCGATCTTCTGCTGGTCGTCCTTGCTGGCGCTGCGTGCAGTGACCAGCTTGGCCTTGATCAGGTCGACCTGGTCCTTGATGTCGGTGATGGCGGTGTAGGCGGTATCGACCTTGCCGGCGCCGAGGCCAAGCGCGTCCTGAACGGCCGAAAGCGCCTTGTTGTCGGACTTCATCGTGGTGGCGATCGACCAGTAGGCGGCGTTGTCGCTGGCGGTGGCGACGCGGTAGCCGGTCGAAATGCGTGACTGGGTGGTTTCAAGCTGCTTGTTGGTGTTGTTCAGGCTCTGCAGCGCGGTCAGAGCCGAAGCGTTCGTCATGATGCTAGCCAAGATATTTACCCCTTTTCAAACACTGGCGTGTCCCGAACACGCCGGATCAACTTCATCAAGGGGGTAGGCATAAGCCCATCGACCGTATGGTCTGCCCGCCATGGAATGGTTAACCATGACTACCGGGATATGGTTAACGGCCTGTTAAACCAAGCCATTCAGGGCGCTGGCCAAGAGCAAAAATCGGCAGCCATTCAGCAAGACAATCAACAGCCGCAAAAGAAATCGGGCCGCGCTGTTGGCGCGGCCCGACGGATGGTGTCAGTCGTAATGTCGAGAGATCAGCCGCGGAAGAGCGACAGGATCGACTGCGAGTTGCCGTTGGCGATCGACAGCGCCTGGATGCCGAGCTGCTGCTGGACCTGCAGGGCCTGCAGCCGCGTCGATTCCTTGTTCATGTCGGCGTCGACCAGCGCGCCGACGCCCTTGTCGATCGAGTCCGACAGGTTCGACAGGAAGCTCTTCTGGGTGTCAATGCGCGACTTGGCGGCGCCGAGCGAGGCAGCGCCGGTGGACAGCTTGGCAAGCGCGGTTTCAACAGTGCCGAGCGCGGTGTCGATGGCGGCGGGGGTAACCGCCGTGGTGCTCGGGTCGAAGAAGGCAGCGGCGAGCAGGCCGCCGACGATGCCCCCCGTGCCGGCGACATCGAGAACCTGCGTATCGGCTGCCTTGACGTCGATGGTGTCGATGGTGACGGTCGCGCCGGTACGGTTGTAAGCCGCAACGATCTTCAGGTCGGACGCAGCGGCAGCGTCGTTCTGCAGCAGGTTCGAGCCGGCGAAGTTGGCGTTGGCGACCGAGGACTTGATCTGCGCCTGGATGGCGTTGATTTCGGTCGCGATCTTCTGCTGGTCTTCCTTCGAGGCGCTACGGGCAGTGACCAGCTTGGTCTTGATCAGGTCGACCTGGTCCTTGACGTCGTTGATGGCGGTGTAGGCGGTGTCAACCTTGCCGGCGCCGAGGCCGAGGGCGTCCTGCACGGCCGAGTTGGCCTTGTTGTCGGACTTCATCGAGGTCGCGATCGACCAGTAAGCGGCGTTGTCGGAAGCGGTGGCAACGCGGTAGCCGGTCGAGATGCGGGCCTGCGTCTGCTCGAGGGATTTGTTGGTGTTGTTCAGGCTCTGCAGCGCGGTCAGCGCCGAGGCGTTCGTCATGATACTGGACATGGCTACTCGTACCTTGATTTTTACAGGGTGTTTTTGACATACCGGCTTTTCCGGTATGACGGAGCGGCATCATGCCAATGATCGTGAGACCCGATCACCCGCCATCTGCGAGCAATATGCGGGCAAGTCCCTACCAAAGGGCTAAACGGGACGGTTAACCGGAAATATATTGCATAAAACTTTAGCAAGGCGCCAACGGCGCGCGGACGGTCAGGTGAAGGAGCGCACCAGGCTGCCGACAAGCAGGTTCCAGCCGTCGATGAGGACGAAGAACAGGATCTTGAAGGGCAGCGAAACGACGGTCGGCGGCAGCATCATCATGCCCATGGCCATGGTGATGGTGGCGACGATCAGGTCGATGACGAGGAACGGCAGCACGATCAGGAAGCCGATCTCGAAGCCGCGGCGGATTTCGGAGATCATGAAGGCCGGCACCAGGATGCGCAGGTCGACGGTGTCCCTGGCAACGACCTGGCCGCGTTCGCGGGCGAGATCGGCGAACAGGTCGAAGTCCTTGTCGCGGACATTGTGCAGCATGAAGGTGCGGAACGGGTCCGAAATCTTTTCGAACGCCTCGGTCTGGCTGATCTGGTTGTCCATCAGCGGCTTGACGCCGGTGTTCCAGGCCTGGTCGAAGGTCGGCGCCATGACGTAGAAGGTCATGAACAGCGACAGCGAGATCAGGATCAGATTGGCCGGCGTCGACTGCAGGCCGATGCCGGCGCGCAGGATCGAGAAGGCGATGACGAAGCGGGTGAAGCTCGTCACCATGATCAACAGGCCCGGCGCCACCGACAGCACGGTGAGCAGACCGAACATCTGGATGATATAGCCGACGGTGGCGCCGTCGGCCTTGCCGATGCCGCCGAGATCGAGCTGCTGGGCGGCGGCGACAGAGGTGGCGGCGACGACGATCGCGGCGGCGAGGACGAGTTTTCTCATTCGAGCAGCAATGTCCTGATCAGAACCTGTTTGGCATGGCCACCGCTGCGGATTGCGGCGCGCTCCTCGAGGTCGGCTTTCAAATGCTGGTAGCCGCTGGCGCCTTCGATCTGATGCATCTTCAGGGTGCGGACCATGGCAAGCAGGTCCTGGTGAATGCTTTCGGTAAGTTCCGGCGGCTGCGGCGCATCGTAGACCACCGACGCTTCCAGCCTTATCCAGGTGTCAGCAGGCGAAGCCAGATTGGTGGTGATCGGCGCCAGCTGGACAAGCGTCGGCCCGGTGCCGGGAGCATGTTCGGCCGCCTTGCTCGGTTGCTCGGCATTGGACTGGTTCTCCGGTGCGGCGGGCACAGGCACCGGTCCCCCGACGCCCTTCAGATAGCCGCCGGACATCCAGCCCATGCCGATCGCGGCGCCCGTCACCGCCAGCAGCATCGCAAGCTGGATGACAAGCGACGGGCCCTTTTTTTGCTGAACCTGTTCGACATTTGCCACGGCGCCGTTCTCCAGTCCTAAAAGGGGAGGACTTGGTCGAGGATCTGCTGACCGTAAGCGGGCTGCTGGATTTCGCTGACGCGGCCGCGGCCGCCATAGGAGATGCGCGCCTCGGCGATGCGTTCATAAGAGATGGTGTTTTCAGCGCCGATATCGGATGGACGCACCATGCCGGCGATGGTCAGCACCCTGAGCTCGTAATTGACGCGCACTTCCTGCGAGCCGCGGATCATCAAATTGCCGTTGGGCAGGACTTCGGTGACGACCGCGGCGACGTTGAGCTCGAGGTTCTCCGAGCGCTTGATTTCGCCGTCCGCATTGGTTTCGGTGGTGGAACTCAAGCCGGCGTCGCCCTTGCCGCTGGTGGTGGCACCTTCCCATCCGAGGTTGACGTCATAGCCGAGCTTGCGCCCGGCGGTGCGGCTGCGGTCGTTCTGGTTCTTGAAGTTGGCCTTGTCGTTGAGCTTGATCCTCACGGTGAGGATGTCGCCGTCGCGCAGCGCGCGTGGGTCGGTGAACAACCGGCTCTGGCGGTCGTCCCACAGCGAGAATTTCTTCACCGGCGCGGCTGGCGTTTCGGGATAGGAGTAGGGCGCATTGACGCTGCCGGTAATGCCGGTGCCGACCGGCGACAGCGCCGGCTCCCTGCCGATCTCCCTGGGGTCGGAGGCGCAGCCGGCAAGTGAAGCCGTGGCGACCAGGGCGAGAATATGCGACTTCATGACGGATCTACCCTTCGGGCCGCGCTGGCCATGATGCCGGTGAGTGTGGCCGCTGCCTTCTGGTCCATCTCGTTGAGAATGACGCCGGCCTTGCGCGAATCGAGTTTCATCAGGATGGCGGCGGCGAGATCGGCGTTGACCATGGCCAGGCGCTCGGCCGCGGCATCCGGTTTCATGCCGGCATAGATCTTGACGACGCCATCCTCGGCGCGGGCCAGGAAGACTTCACGCCGTTTCAGCCATTGCTCGTATTCGGCGCGCTTGTCGTCCAGCGCCTTCATGCGCAGGTCGATGCCGGCCTGCAGCTGCTTCAGCTCTTCGGCCTGCAGCGCGTAACGGCGGTCGCGGGCGGCGTCGGCGATGTTGGAGCAGAAGCGCTGGATCTCGCTTTCATCGGGCACCTTCTCGCGGACCAGCTGCTGCACTGCCGCCGGCTGTTGCCCGCCAGGCAGAACCTGCCGCACCGCTTCTTCCGCGCGGACAGTGCCGCCGGCAAGGACGGTGGCGGCGATGACGCAAGCTGCCAAGGCTGCGCTGCGGCGGTGCTGCTTTTGGGAAAAGAAATCGATCATCGGCATGGCCTATTGGAGAACCAGATCGGCCTGCAAAGCGCCGGCCGACTTGATGCCTTGCAAAATGGCAATGATGCCGTCCGGCTTGACGCCGAGACGGTTGAGGCCCGACACCAGCGTTTCGAGGTTCGGTCCGTCGAGCACATTGACGCGGGCGTCAGGCCGCGTGGCGTCGATGGTGGTGAACGGTTCCTCCGCTGTCACGCCCTTGGAGAACGGTTCGGGCTGGACGATCTTCGGCTGCTCGGTGATCCGCACGGTGAGCGTGCCGTGGCTGATCGCCACCCGCGAGATCTTGACCTCGTTGCCGATGACGATGGTGCCGGTGCGTTCGTCTATGACGACGCGTGCCGGCGTGTCTGTCTCGACCACCAAATTCTCGATCTCGGCGTAGAAGCGCGCCGCCGAAACATTCTTCGGCCGCCTGATCTGCACGGTGCGTGCATCGCGCTCCGCCGCCACGCGCATGCCGAAGCGTTGCGAGGTGTAGCCGTTGATGGCGTCGGCGATGCGGACGGCAGTGGAGAAATCGGGGTTGCGCAATTGCAAGGTGAGCAGCGCCTGGTCCTCGAATTCGGCGCGCACAGTGCGCTCGACGATGGCGCCGTTGGGCACGCGGCCGGCCGTCGGCACGCCCTGCGTCAGCTTTTCGGCATCGCCTTGGGCAGTGAAGCCGGAAACGATGACCGAGCCTTGCCCGACAGCATAGATCTCGCCATCGGCCGCCTTCAGTGGCGTCATTATCAGCGTGCCGCCGGCAAGCGATGTGGCGTCGCCCATGGAGGAGACGTCGATGTCGATGCGGGCGCCCGACTGCACGTAAGGCGGCATGTTGGCGGTGACGATGACGGCGGCGACGTTCTTGGCCCGCGCGCTGCCGCCTTCGGTGGCGATGCCGAGATTTTCGAGCATGGCGCGGATCGACTGTTCGGTGAAGGGCGAATTGCGCAGGCTGTCGCCCGATCCGGCGAGGCCGATGACGAGGCCGTAGCCGACGAGCTGGTTGTCGCGCGAAGCCTGCAGCTGCGCAATGTCCTTGATGCGCGATGCGACCTGGCCGGGTGGCAGAGAGCTTGGGCCGTTGGAGACCCTGAACATGCGGTTGGTGGTGGCCGGATCGTATTCGGGATCGACAAAGGCGCCGCCATTCTGGCCGGCAAGATCGCGCTTTTGCTTCGGCGTAAGACCGTCGGCCAGCGCCGGCTGCAGGCCGACAACGGCCGCGAGCAGAAGGGCAGCTCCGCGTCTCATGACGCGCTGACCCGGATGGTGCCGTCAGCCATCACCGTGCCGGAAAAGATCTTGCCGCTGTCGGTGTTGCGGACCTTTATCAAATCGCCGGCGGCACCCGGCTGCAGCGACACCGCCGTGGCCGAAATGGTGAGGTCGCCGGCGATGAAATAGACCTGCACGTCGGCGCCCTGTTCGACCAGCCAGGCGTCGCGGATGGCGGCGACCGGGATATAGCGGCCGGGCAGCAGCGTGCGCTTGGCGACCTTGCCCTGGAGTTCCATGGCCCGCGTGGCGACCGCATCTGGCCTGTGCTTGCCGGGGAGCAGCGTCACCGGTTTCAGCGCGCCGGTGTCGATCATCTCGCCGGGATAGATGACCCGGTTGGGGATCAGCACGATCTCGCCGGTTGCCTGACTGCTTGCGACCTGGGTGGTGGTCTCCTGATTTGCCGCTTCCTGCGCAAACGCCGGGACACCGCCGGCTACCAGCGCGAGCATCAGCGCGGTGCGGCAAAGCGCGGAGCGGGAGGCCGGAGAGACCATCAAACCTTACCTGATGTTCTTGGACACGACCGAGGCCATGTCGTCGGCGGCCTGGATGACCTTGGAGTTCATCTCATAGGCGCGCTGCGCCGAGATCAGCTCGGTGATTTCCTTGACCGGATCGACGTTGGAGGCCTCGAGATAACCCTGCTCGACCGAGGCGAAGCCGGGATCGCCGGGCACGCCGACATTGGCCGGGCCGGAGGCCGGCGTCTCCTGGAACAGATTGTCGCCGAGCGGCGCGAGGCCGGCTTCATTGGCAAAGTTGGCGAGCTGCAGCTGGCCCAGCAGCTGGAGGTCGGTCTGGCCGTCGATGCGGGCAAAGACCTGGCCGGTCTTGTTGACGACAACTTCGATGGCATCGGTCGGCACGGTGATGGCCGGGATGACATTGGCGCCGTCGACGGTCACCAGCTGGCCGGTGGCGTTGGTGTTGAAGGCGCCGGCGCGGCTGTAGAGCGTGCCGCCGTCGCCGCCCTCGATCTGGAACCAGCCGCGGCCCGTCAGCGCCATGTCGAAACTGTTGCCGGTCGAGGTCAGTTCGCCCTGCGTATGGACGTTGCGCACCGCCGTCGTCTTGACGCCGAGGCCGATCGACACGCCTTCCGGCACAAGCGATGAATTGGAGCGGTTGGGCACGCCCTGCGTGCGGTCGACCTGGTAGAGCAGGTCGGAGAATTCGGCGCGCGCGCGCTTGTAGCCGGTGGTGTTGATGTTGGCGATGTTGTTGGCGATGACTTCCAGATTTGTCTGCTGGGCATTCATGCCGGTCGCTGCGATGGCGAGTGCTTTCACGGCAAGTCTCCTCAGATGCCCATACGGCTGATTTCGAGATAGGCGGAGACGACCTTGTCGCGGATGGCGATCGTGGTCTGCAGGGCCTGCTGGGCGCTCATGACGGCGTCGACGACCTGACGGGTATCGGCGTCGCCCTTGAGCGCCTGGATCGAGACCTGCTCGGCGTTGTGCAAGGTGTTGACGGTCTTTGAAGCAGCCTGGCTCAGCGCTTCGGCGAAGGTGGCGCCGATTTCGCTGCCGGCCATCGGCGCCCTGGTGCCCTGGAACAGGTCGGTCGTGGTATCGGCGCCACCGATCTCCGGCTTGAGGGGAAGCGATCCGATACCGCCAATGCCGCTGATCATTACTGGTTCCTCATCAGGTCGATGGTCATGGAGATCAGATCACGCGCCTGCTTGATGACCTGAAGGTTGGCTTCGTAGGAGCGGTTGGCCTCGCTCATGTCGGCCATCTCGACCAGCACGTTGACATTGGGCATCTTGACGTAGCCCTTGTCGTCGGCGGCCTCGTTGCCGGGCTGGAATTCGACGGGAAAGTCGCTGGGGTCGCGGTCGATGGAGTTGACCTCAACTGTCGTGCCACCGGAGGCACGGTCGAGTTCCGAGACGAAACTGATGGTCTTGCGGCGATAGGGGTCAGCGCCCGGGGTGTTGCCGGTCGACTGCGCGTTGGCGAGATTTTCCGAGACGACGCGCAAGCGGTCCGACTGGGCGCTGAGGCCGGACGCGGCGATCTTGAGGGCTGAGGTCAAGGCGTCCATGGTCAGCTCTTCACCGCCATCATCATCATCGAATGGAAGGCCTTGACGATCGCGGTGTTGAGTTCAAACGAGCGGCGGACCTCGCCGGCCTTCATCAGTTCGTTCTCGACCACGACCGTGTTCTTCGAGGGCATGATGGCGCCGGTCGTCTCTTCTGGCTTGACCGTGAAGCCGGCATTAGTGGCGGCAGTGCCGAGGTGGCCTGCCTGGGTGGCGGTCAGCGACACTGCCGTGCGGTCGAGCACCTTCTCAAACGGCTCGACATCGCCGGCGGTGTAGCCCGGCGTGTTGACGTTGGCGATGTTGCCGGCAATGGCCGACTGGCGCACCGACAGCCATTGCGACTGCTTGGCGGCGAGATCGAAAAGATTGACGGGCTCCATGGGGATCTCCGGGCTGGTACGTACAAGACTAGGCTGCCAGTCTTGCGCGGACCTTGCGCGGCTCGGGGGTAAATCCGGTGTGCCGCTATTTGGAGAGTTCGATCACCTGGTCGGTGCTGGTGACCATGACCCACTTGCCGCCCCGTTGCTCGATCGACGAGACGACGCTGGTATCGGGCAGCTTCGAGCCGCGCTGGACGATCCACAGGCCGGCATCGTCCTCGATCATGGCGCGGCCATTGGCGACATGAACCATGCGAAATTTGGCGTCCGCCGGGAAGGGCTGCTCGTCGACGCCGGGAGGCTGGGTCTTGTCCTCGGGGTCCTGCAGCGTGCCGGTGGCGAACAGGTCGACATCGGGAACATCGTTTGCCGTCAGCGGCTGACCGCTGTTCTCCATCTGCGAGCCGCCGCTGACCCGCCCTGCATTGGTGCCGCTGCCGCCGAACTTGATCGCCTGCACGCCGAACTGGTCCTGATTGAAGAAGATATACCAGGGAAACAGCGCGCAGATCAGGCCAAGCGTGATGCCGAGCGCGGCAAAGACGATATCGCTGCGGCGGTCGGATTTCTTGTCGAGCCTGGGATATTGCGGCCTTGGCGGCTGCGGCCATTCGGTGACCGGGAACAGCCCGTCGAGAAGCGAGTCACGACTGGTCTCGATCGCTTCTTTGGGGCCGGCGCGAGGGGTCCTTGGCAATTCAGGCTTGACGACGCTGGGCAAGGCAGGCTCGGCCAAGCGAGGCACAGTGGACTCGACTACGCTGGCTACCCTGGGCAAGAATGGCCTGGCGGCCCTGGCCAGAATGGCCTCAGCCTTGGCGGCCTTGTCGAGATCGGCCTTTGCCCTGACAGCTCTCGCTTCGTTGGCCCGGGCTTCCTCGGCGGCACTGGCCTCTGCGATCATCTCGCGCAAAAGCCGCTCGGTGTACTGAAGCTCAGTCTCCTGCATCGACACTTTGCTTGCCTTTCAGATGACGGGCGAGGTCGAAGAATGCGTCGCTCGAGGCGCGATCCCTGGGCGACTGCGTCAGCGCCTCGTAGATCAGCGGCACCTGGCGCACGGCAATATCGAGCTCGGCATCGGCGCCGCCCTGATAGGCGCCGAGCAGGCGGATGTCGCGCGTGTCCTCGAAGCGCGAGATCATCGACTTCAGCCTGGTCACCAGCATGCGTTGCTCGGGGCTCCATGCCTTGTCGGCGAGGCGCGAGATCGACGACAGCGGATTGACCGGGGGGTAGCGGCCCTGTTCGGCAATGGCGCGGTCGAGCACGACATGGCCGTCGAGAATGCCGCGTACCGAATCGGCGACCGGGTCGTTGTGGTCGTCGCCGTCGACCAGCACCGAGATGATGGCAGTGATTGATCCCTGTCCTTTGATACCGGGGCCTTCAGCGCCCGGGCCAGCGCGTTCGAGCAGCTTGGGCAGGTCGGTGAAAACCGAAGCGGGATAGCCGCGGGCGACCGGCGGCTCGCCGGTGCCGGTCGCTACCTCGCGCAGCGCATGGGCAAAGCGGGTAATCGAATCCAGCACCAGCAGCACGCGATGGCCCTGGTCGCGAAAATGTTCGGCAACGCGCATGGCGGTATCCGGCGCGCGCCGGCGCATCATGGCGCTCTCGTCGCTGGTAGCGACGACGGCGACCGTCTTGGCCATGCTCTCTGCGCCGATCGTGTCTTCGAGGAATTCGCGTACCTCGCGGCCGCGCTCGCCGATCAGCGCCACGACCACGGTGTCGAAGGCGTCGGCGCCGGCCAGCATGGCGAGCAGCGTCGACTTGCCGACGCCGGAACCGGCAAAGACGCCGAGGCGCTGGCCGAGGCAGAGCGGCGTGAAGATGTCGATGACCTTGACCCCGGTCGTGAAGGCGGTGCCGACGCGCTGCCGCGCCATGGCGCCGGGCGTTGTGCCGTCGCCGCTCGCAGCCTCGCCGATCCTGATCAGCGGCGGGCCGCCGTCGATGACGCGGGTCAGCGCGTCGATGGCGCGCCCACGCCACGAAGCATGCGGCGTTACCGTCAGCGGGCCGCGGCGAAACACGGCGTCGCCGATGCCGGCGTCGGCGCTGCGTTCGAAAGGGGCGATGACGACTTCGTCGCGGCCGATCCTGACGATCTCCCCGCGGCGCGTTCCGGCATTGCCGCGCTGCTCGACGAGGTCGCCAAGCCTTGCGACTTCGGACAGGCCGCGCACCTTGTAATGCGTTGGCGAAACCTCCGAAACACGGCCGCCGCGCCGCAGCAACGTCTCGGTGTCATCGAAGCGGCGCCAGATCCGCTCCAGCGCAGCCAGCCGGTTTTCCGGTGCTGTCTCCGGTTGCCGTTCAAGCGCGCGTATCGATGATTTGCTGCTCGACATGCTGCTACGACTTGGAGCCGAGCGTCTTGATGGCGTCGTCGGTCGAGGCATCGGTCTGGCGCATCAGCGCCGCCGTGTTCTCGAAGGCGCGCTGGACCATGATCAGGCGCGTCATCTCCAGCACCGGATTGACGTTGGATTCCTCGACATAGCCCTGCGCGACGCCGAGATCGGAACGGTCGGTGACCGGCTCCGGCGCACGCGCGGGCACTATGCCAGAATTGCCGTAGCGGACGAAATTCGGGCCGGGATCGAAATTGAACAGGCCGATGGCGCCGACGAGCTTGTCGCCCTGGCGCAGCGAGCCGTCGGCGCCCGCCTTGGGTGGGCCGTCGCTCGGGTCGAGCTGGATCGGCGCACCGCCGGCGTCGAGCACCGGATGGCCTTCGAGCGACATCAACTCGCCGTTCTCGTTCATCGAAAAGCGTCCGTCGCGCGTCATCACGGTGCCGGCCGGGGTGTCGATGCCGAACCAGGCATCGCCCTGGACGGCGAAGTCGAACGGGTTGCCGGTCTGCGTCATCGCGCCATGCGCGCCGGACAAATAGGTCTTGCCGGAGGAGGCGAAGGACACCGATTTGGGGCCGCTGCCGGAGACGACATCCTCGAACTTCACGCCGGTGGCGCGAAAGCCGATGGTCGAGGCGTTGGCGACATTATCGGCGATGGTGTCGAGACGGCGCTCAAGCGCGATCTGCGAGGAAAGGGCGACGTAAAGGCTGTCCTGCATGGTGTTCTCAGAATCTCAGTTTCTGCATGGCCATCATCAGATCGGTCGAGATGCCGACGGTGGTCGGCTGCGCAAACAGCACACCGATCGATGTCTGGGCGGTCGAGGTCGGATGATTGATTTCCCAAAGGCTGGTGAAGCGGGTGAGGAATTTCTCGAGCTTGGCCGGGTCGGTGAAATCGGTGAGGTCGAGCTTTGCCTCGAAGGCCTGCGCCTGCTTGTCGATATCTGCGGCAGCGAAGGAATCGGGCAGGCCGATGGCGGTGCGTACCACGCTGGCCAGGGCCGTGTCGGCCAGCACGTCGTACCAGTTGGTGATGGTCGAGGCCTTGCGCTCGAAATAGAGCGCCAACCGCACGCCCTCATTGGTCTTGCCGGCGTCTTCTTCCAGGGTCTGGCGCATGTATTTGTCGACCACCGGCTGCTGCGACGGGCTGCGGGTCGTTGCCGCTTCGCCGTAGGCCTCGAAATTCAACGAGGTGGCGAGCCTGGCATAGGCCTTGTTGGAGAGCTTGTTGGCGACACTGGCGGGATCGCGGACACCGCCCTCAAGGACATCACGGACGAGATCCTTGTTGGTGGTCGCCGGATCGAGCCCGCTTGCGGACAGAGCATAGTTATAAAGGCGGCTGTCGGCCATCAGGTCGTCGACCGATTTCACCTTGGTGATGTTGGCGAGGTAGTAGCTGGTCTCGGCCTGGACGGCGTCCGCATTCGGCTTGATGAGGCCAAGACTGGACTCGGTCGTGTAGAGCTTCGGCGTGGTCTTCAGCACCGCGTCGCGCGTGGTCGTCTGATCGCCATACTGGGCAAAATCAAAGGCGCTGACGAAGTTGGCGTAGCTCTTGTCGGTCAACAGGTTGGCGGGACTCAACGGATCAGTGACGCCGCCATTGACCATGGTGCGGATCTGCTTCGTCGTCTGGGTCGATGCATCAAGCCCATAGGCAGCCATGGCGAAGGTCAGCAGGCGCTTTTCCTTCAGCAGGTCTTCGATGGACTTCACCTTGGAGATGTTGGCTGCGTAGTAGTCGGCCTCGCCCTTGATGTATTGCGCGGTCGGCTTGACGAGCAACAGTCCGGTTCCGCCGATCACAGCCTTCGGCACCGCCTGCTGGACGGCGTCGCGCGCCGTAGCCTGGTCGCCATATTGGGCAAAGTCGAAAGCCGCGACGAAAGCCGCATAGCCCTTGTTTGTCGACGTGTTTGCGGGGCTGTTCGGGTCGGTGACGCCGCCTTCCAGCATGGCCCGCACGGTCGCAGCCGGCTCGGCGTCGGCGTCCAGGCCGAACGCGGCCATGGCATAGCTGAGCAGGCGATCGTTGCCCATCAGGTCGTCGATCGATTTAACGTTGGAAATATTGCTCAGGTAGTACGAGGTTTCGCCCTTGTAGTAGGTGAAGCCGTTCTGCGAAGGGCCGACCGAGACCTGGAGACCATAATTGTTGGTCACGCCCTGCTGTGCCGAATTGTAGCTCGTGGCATTAGGGCCCAGGGCGGCGAAATTGAAGGCCGACACGAACTCGGCATAACGCTTGTCGCTCAGTTTGTTGGCGAAGCTGTCGGAATCCGACACCCCTTCCTTCAGGGCTTTGACCATGAAGGCCTTGGCGTAAGCCATGTCGCCGAGACCGAAGGCTTTCATGGCATATTTGAACAGCCGGTCGTTCTTTACGAAATCGTCGATCGATTTCACGCTGCCGATGTTGGCGAGATAGTAGTCGGTGTCGCGCTTGGTGATCGGCTCCGCCTCGATGCGGTCGATCGCCTTGGGGATGTCCCTGGCGATGAGCTGGTAGCTGGTAAAAGTGCTCAACACGACATGCCTCCGGTCGCAACTTCAAAAGCAAGACTATGCGGACTTGCTTGCGCGAGGCTGAATCGCCTCACCTTGCCTGATTCAAGCCTCACACAAGGCACGGGGGCTATCGGTTAGGCCTGACGTGATGCGGAAGGATCTGGCGTGGGCATTCTGATCGGACTTGTGGTGACGCTCGGCTGTGTTCTCGGCGGCTTCATGGCCATGGGCGGCCATCTGAATGTGCTGATGCAGCCTTGGGAAGCGGTGGTCATCTGTGGCGCCGCGCTTGGCACCTTTCTCGTCGCCAACCCGATGAAGACGGTCAAGGACACCGGCAGGGGTATCCTCGAAGCGTTCAAGCAGGCGGTGCCGAAAGAGCGCGACTATCTGGAGACGCTGGGCGTGCTGCACAGCCTGATGCGCGAACTGCGCTCGAAGTCGCGCAGCGAGGTCGAGGCGCATATCGACAATCCGGAGGAGTCGGCGATCTTCCAGGCGTTCCCGACCGTGCTCAAGAACCACGACCTGACGAATTTCATCTGCGACTACTGCCGCATCATCATCATCGGCAATGCCCGCTCGCATGAGATCGAGGCGCTGATGGACGAGGAAATCCAGACCATCAAGTCCGACAAGATGAAGGCCTACCATGCGCTGGTGGCGGTGGGCGACGGTCTGCCGGCGCTCGGCATCGTCGCCGCCGTGCTCGGCGTGGTCAAGGCGATGGGCGCACTCGACCAGTCGCCCGAAATCCTCGGCGGCCTGATCGGCGCCGCCCTTGTCGGAACCTTCCTCGGCATCTTCCTGTCCTATGCGGTGGTCGGGCCGGTCGCCACCAAGATCAAGACGGTGCGCGAGAAGAAGAACCGCCTCTATATCATCGTCAAGCAGACGCTGCTTGCCTACATGAACGGCGCTCTGCCGCAGGTGGCGATCGAGTTCGGCCGCAAGACCATCTCGTCCTATGAGCGGCCGACGATCGATGCCGTCGAGCAAAGCACGATGAACACAGCTTCCGCCGAGAAGAAAGCGGCTTGAGCCATGCATGACGACAGACAGGACCGCACGCCGTCATGACAAGTCCTGGCAGCCCCTCGCAAGCCCGCTCGCTGATCATCGAGCGTCTGGTCGGTGACAGCGGTGAGGCCGCTCACGTCATCGGCACCGGGCGCTCGATGGGGGAGCGCGCACTGCCGCTGCTGCAGAAGAGCCTGGCCGGCGAGCTCGGTGCACCGGTCACCGTCGACCTGCGCACGGTCGAGATCAGCCGTGTTCCCGATGCCCGCACGAATGCCGGCGATGCCTTTGCCATGGCCATCATAGCATCGCCGACGTCTTCGGATGCGATGACGCTGGTGGCTGATGCGCCGGCCATCGCCGTGATGGTGTGCGCGCTGTTCGGCGGCGATCCGGATCAGCCGGTTTCGCCGATCGAGCGCGCTCTGTCGCAGATCGAGACCGATGTCGCGACCACGGTCTTCCAGGAAGTTGCGCAGGCGTTGAACGGATCGGGCCGGCGCTCGCTCGAGCTGCGGCTGCCGGTGCCGCGGGCGCTTTCGGGCAGCGAAGCCAAGCGTCGCGTGCTGCGCGATGGCGCGGCGGTGCGCATCGTCTTCGGCATCTCGACGCCGACCGACAGCGGAACGGTCACGGTGATGATCCCGCAGCGCATTCTGCTTGCCACACGCGGTATCGCCGATGTCCACGACAGCGAAGGCACGACCTCCGACTGGCGGGCACGTTTTTCCGAAGAAGTGATGCGCTCGACGGTGACGCTCGAAGCGACCATGCCGCTGGCCCGCCTGACGCTCGGCGATCTCGCCGGTTTCGAGCCAGGCCAGGTCATCGAGTTCGAGGAAACCGCGCAGTCGCAGGCCAAGCTGAGCGCGCGCGACATGACGCTGTTTGTCTGCGAGTTCGGTAAACTCGGGCAGAACTACACCGTCCGGATCAGGCATCCTTACGATGCCGGTCAGGATTTTATCGATGGGCTCATGCCGGGCTGACGCCGGGCAAGCCCAAGCATTTGGAGACGACTGATGGCCAAGACCAAGGTGGAAGCCAATATCGACCAGCCGGACGAACAACTCGACCGCGCCATCGAGGAATTGCGCGGTGTCCTCCAGGAGGAGGAAAAGCGCCCCGACGCCGCCTTGCGGGCTGCCACGTCCGGCGCCAATTCGAACATCATCATGAGCATCCCGGTCGATGTGCAGATCATCCTCGGCAGTACGGAAATGCCGGTGTCGGACCTGATGGCGCTGCAGAAGGGCTCGACGGTGGCGCTCAACCGGCGCATCGGCGAACCGGTCGATGTCGTGGTCAACGGCCGCAAGATCGCGCGCGGCGAGATCACCGTGCTGGAAAGCGATCCGTCGCGCTTCGGCATCAGGCTGACCGAAATTATCGCTGCCGCCAAGAGCGCCTGAGGATTAGACGACATGCGGTCTCAGCAGCGATCGGAGCTTATGCCATGACGACGCCGGTGACGCTCACGCGCCCGCAAAAGGCCGCCGCCATCCTGGTGGCGATGGGCAAGCCTTCGGCCAGCCGGCTGCTGAAATTCTTCAAGCAGGAAGAACTGAAGGCGCTGATCGAAGGGGCGCGGCTGCTGCGCACCATTCCGCAAAGCGACCTCGAACGCATCGTCGCCGAATTCGAGGCCGAGTTCACCGAAGGCGCGGGCCTGCTCGATTCCGCCGACCGGATGGACACGATCCTCAATGAATCGCTGTCGCCCGAAGAGATGAGCGCCATCATGGGCGACAAGCGCTTCGAGGTTGCGCCGGAAGGACCACCGCCGATCTGGCCGGAGCTGGAAAAGCTCGAGCCGACGCGTCTGGGCACGTTCCTTGCCGCCGAGCATCCACAAACCGCGGCCATGGTGCTGTCGAAGCTTGCGCCGCAGGCCGCCGCCAACATTCTGCTGACGATGGAAAAGCCGATGCGCAGCCAGATCATCAAGCGCATGGTGACGATGGCGACCATTCCGGACGCGGCCACCAGGATCATCGAGAACCAGCTGCGCGCCAGCGTGCTGGCGCAGACAGCGACCAAGGACATCTCGGCGGGACAGGCGCGCGTCGCCAGTATGCTCAACGAGATGGACAAGCCTCAGTTGGAAGAGGTCATGCAGGATCTGGAAGAGGCCGGCACGCCGGACCTCGGCGGTGTCCGCTCCAGGTTGTTTGCCTTCGACGATCTGCCGCTTTTGACGCAGAAGGCGCGGGTGCTTCTGTTCGACGGGCTGTCGACCGAACTGATTACGCTGGCGCTGCGCGGTGCACCACCCGCATTGACGGAATCGGCGCTCTCGGCGATCGGCGCACGGTCGCGGCGCATGATCGAGTCCGAGCTCGGACAGGGCTCGGAAGGCATTCAGCTTGCCGACATCATGACGGCGCGCAAGAACATCGCGGTGGCGACAATCCGGCTTTCGCGCGAGGGGGCTTTCGAACTGCCCTCGTCGCAGCAGAGCGAAGCGGCTTAACGCCGAGCGCTGAATGGCTGAAGCGGCGGACAAAGACTCCAAAACCGAAGACGCGACCGAAAAGAAGATCCGCGACACCATCGAACAGGGCAGGCTGCCCCATTCCAGGGAGGCCGCACTTCTGGCGTCCTTCATCGCCATACTGGTGTTCACCGTCTTCTACGCCAAGGACGCGGTCGTCAATCTCGGCATGTTCCTGTCGATGTTCCTGGAAAAGCCCGAGGCGTGGCCGATGGACACCGAGACCGACGTCATCGCGCTCTACAAGACCGTGATGATGGAAATAGGCAACGCCGTCGTCAGCCTGCTGGTGCTGCTGGTGGTGGCCGGCATCGGCGCCTCGGTGCTGCAGAACATGCCGCAAGTCGTCGGCGAGCGGATCCGGCCGCAACTGTCGCGCATCTCGATAGCCAAGGGCTGGACCAGGATGTTCGGTATTCAGGGCTGGGTAGAATTCCTGAAATCGCTGGGCAAACTCGGCTTCGCCAGTATCGTGCTCTACTTCACGCTGTCGCAGGACTACCGCCAGCTCCTGGCCGGCATGATCACCAACCCCGTCGCTTTCGGCCTCGTCATCAAAAGCATCACCGTCGACATATTGGTGGCGATCGTCTTCGTCATGGGGCTGATCGCGGCGGTCGACGTCGTCTGGTCGCGCTTCCATTGGAAGCAGGATCTGCGGATGACCAAGCAGGAGGTCAAGGACGAGTTCAAACAGTCCGAGGGCGACCCGATCATCAAGTCCCGGCTGCGCTCGCTGGCGCGTGACCGGGCGCGCAAGCGGATGATGACGGCGGTGCCGCGCGCGACGCTGATCATCGCCAATCCGACGCACTTTTCCATCGCGCTCAGATATGTTCGCGACGAGGATTCAGCGCCCCTGGTGCTGGCCAAGGGCCAGGACCTTGTGGCGCTCAAGATTCGCGAGATTGCCAAGGAGCACAACATCCCGATCTTCGAGGACGTGGCGCTCGCCCGCTCCATGTACAAGCAAGTTTCGGTTGATAGCGTGATCCCGTCGCAATTCTACCAGGCCGTCGCCGAACTGGTGCGGATCGTCTACTCCAAAAAGGCTGAGCGGAGACAAATTTCATGAACCGCCAACCGCACGCAAAATCCCGCGAACTCATCGTCGCCAAGGCCATCGAGCAGGTGGTCGACGAGTTGCGGCTGATCGACGTCGCCGACTACATCGCCTTCATCCGGCTCGAGCATTTCGCTTGCCTGTCGGATCTGGTGGATTCGGCTGTGGAGCTTTTTTTCCTGCCGGGCACGCTCAGGCTCGGCCATGGCGGAGAGGCACATGTCGACTGGAGCGGCAGCCCGCGCATCGTGCTCGATCTCGAGCTTCGGCCGCCGGGCGTCACCGTCTATTTCCAGCTGACGCTGAGCGAGGAGAGGTCTTCGGTCGCGGTCAACTATGTTTCGTTCGAGAAGCCCGGCGAAGACCCCGAGCACAACACCGCCTTGCTGGAGACGGTCATCGAAGAGGCGCGCATTCGCCGGACCGAGCCGCTCGCCTATCGCTGATCTTTTGTCTTATCCCAATCGCCGGACGCGGCTTTGATCACTCGATCAGACCCAGGCGCAGCGCCTTGGCCACCGCCTGGTTGCGGTTGACCGCGTTGAGCTTCTGCGTCGACTGGGTGAGATACTGGTTGGCGGTGTGGACCGACAGCTTCAGCAGCCTGGCGATCTCTTCGCTGGTGTTGCCGTTGGCGGTCAGCTTCAGGCACTCCAGTTCACGCTTGGAGATCGACCGCATCCGGCCGGCATCGTTCGGACGAATGCGGGCGACGGCGGCGAACAGCGAAAAACAGCGGGCGTGGATTTCGTAGAGCGTGTCCTCCGGCAGAGCGATCGTCGAGCCGAGGAACACCACCAGCCCGCAATGGCCGCGATCGGCATGGACGGGAAAGGCAATGCCGTTGGTGCCTGGCGCCAGCGGCGCCGTCCGCTCCGCCCAGGCGAGGTTCTTGAAGACGGCGTCCGAGCCGGCGATGCCGTCGTCCGCCCACCAGCGCGGCGCTGTCGAGGCGCCGCTGTGGCGAACCATCTCCTCGCCATTGGCGCCGGCGATGAACTTGGTTGTCACCGCGGTGGCGGGATAGTCGGAATCGAAGCTCGGCACCAGGCGCGCCCGTTCCGGCGAGGGGCTGACGAAGTAGAGGCCGAAGGCCGACGCGTTGATGTCGACGGCGATCCAGCGGCAGCGGCGCACCGCGTCCGGGATGGTAACGGCATGGTGCGTCTCGGAACTGATGGAGAAGGCGCCGAACGGATTTCGCTGCTCGTTGAAAAGGGCTTCGGCCGCCGCTTTGATGTCAGCATGTTTCAAATGATGCCGCTCCTGATCGCCGTGGCGATGGCCATCGCGCGGTTCGAGGCCGCGAATTTCTGGATGGCGTGGGTGATGTAGCTGTTGACGGTGTTGGACGAGACCCCGAGGATCACCGCGACCTCATCGGTGGTTTTGCCTTCAGACACCCAGAACAGGCATTCGCGCTCGCGGTCGGACAGCGGGTCCTGCATGGCGGCGGCGGCGATCAATTGCGGGATAGCGGACAGCGCGTAACAGCACTTCAACTGAGCCTTCATCAGCGCCGGCTGGTCGATACTGCCGGCCTCGGCCGCCGAGAAAAGCGCAAACAGCCGCTGGCGGCCGACATTGAGCCGCAATGAATAGACTTCGGCGTGGCCAAGCACGTCGAGCAGGCGCGCCTCTTCGCCGGTGAGCAGTCCGCCGGCGTCGGGCGCCGCGGCGGCGACCAGCGGCCTCGGGCGGATGCCAGGTGCAACGGTCAGCGGTCCCTGGGCAAGGCCGGCGATCAGCCGCTTGCCGATCAGTTCGATGGCGTCGAAGATCCAGTTGGATGAGACGATGCGGGCGTCATTGCGGTCCTGGTCGTGGACGATGGCGACGAGCATGTAGCTGTCGGCGCCGATCTCGGCGGCAAGCTGCATGAAAAAGGAGGTGAGATCGCCGCGCGATTCGAGGCGCGAGCCTAACGTATCGGATTGGAGAAGCGCGGCGGAACTGCTCATTGGATGCTTTGGTTGTATGTCATGGCCGGAGTCTTTTCTTGAGCCCGGACGCTGGGGTTAGCAGCGGCCGAACTTGAAGACGCATCACGTTTACGAAGCACTCACACGGCGCGGCGGTCGCGCTGATCGCCGAATCCATTCAGGGAACGCGAAGCCGTCCGCGTCTGGTGCCGGTCATTGGCCGGAACTTGAGACTTTGGGTGGTCGCCGCGCCCCCCAAGGACCGGCTGATTCGGGTCTAATCTACCCGCAGATGAATCCGACATCAAACGCGATTTGACAAAATCAATATTATTGGACTCAAGCGACTCAGGGGCGGCTTCCGCGGCCTTTTCCGCCGCAAAAGGCCTGAAACGCCGACACGAAAAAGCCAGAGGGTGTTGCGATACTGCCGTATCGAGGGCCGATCGATTCCGATAGGGTCTCGGCAGCCGGCAGGGGTGGGCATCCCTTCGGTCATACGGCGGATTTGGCGGCGCTTGCTCGCGGCCATCAGCATCGGGGGTCATGATGAAGCAGGTTTTCCTGGCGTTCACGGTGGTGCTTGCGGTTCTTGCCGGTATGGAAGCGCCCGCCAAGGCTGAGCCGACCGTTACCTATGCGCTCGACAACGGGCTGCAGGTGGTGCTGGTGCCCGACCATCGCGTGCCGAAGTGGTGATGAACCTGCGCTACCGCGTCGGGTCGATGAATGAACCCGCGGGACGCTCGGGCTTTGCGCATCTGTTCGAACATCTGATGTTTTCCGGCACGCCGGCCTGGCCGAACGTGTTCGGCGCGCACGCCGCGCTCGGCAACGAGATCAATGCCTGGACCACCGAAGACGGCACCGTTTATTACGTCGACGGGCTGTCGTCGTCACTGCCGATGATCCTGTCGCTGGAGGCCGACCGCATGGCCAATCTCGGCCGTTCGGTGACTCAGACCAAGCTCGATCTGCAGCGCTCGGTGGTCAAGAACGAGATGCGCCAGAACGTGCTCGACAAGGCCGGCGCATCCGGCTGGGAAGCTTTCTGGTCCGGGCTGTTCCCGAAGCCGCATCCCTATAGCCGCATGGTCATCGGCTCGGTCGCCGATCTCGATGCGGCGACGCTCGACGATGTCAGGGGTTTCTTCAACAGCTACTATCTGCCCAACAATGCGGTGCTGGTGCTGGTCGGCGACTTGGAGATCGACGACACCAAGGCGCTGATTGCCGACACGTTCGGCCGCGTGGCGCGCGGCGCCGATGTGGCGCGGCCCGCCGTGCCGGCACCGACTCAGGCCCGGCTCAAGCTGGTGCTCGAGGATCGTGTGCCAAGCCCCATCGTCGTGGTCGGCTTCAGTGGCCCGGTGGCGCAGTCGCCCGACAATGGTGCGCTCAGCATTGCCGCCGAACTGCTCGGCAACGGCGAATATGGATTTTTGCGCAACCGGCTGGTTTCGCAGTTGGGCATTGCCACCTATGCCAGCGCGAGCTGGACCGGCGGTCTGCTCGGTGGCCGCTTTACCTTCGAGGCGGGTGCCGCCGAAGGTGTGGCGCCGGAAGCGCTGGAAAGCGCGATGAAAACGGCGTTCGCGGATTTCCTGAAGACCCCGCTCGATCCGGTCGATGTCGAGCGTGCGCGCACCGGCATCTTGCTGGCAGCGCGGCTCGGCAGCGAAGCACTGAAGGATCGCGCCGGCGTCGTCTCCTACAATGCCGACGTGCTCGGCGATGCGCAGAGCGCGCTGGTCGACGACCCGCGGGTGAAGGACGCCAGCGTGGCGGGCGTCGAGGCAACGATGAAGCGGCTGTTGAAACCGGAAGACGCCAGCATACTGGTGCTGAAGCCCGGCCCGCGCGGTGGCTATCCCGATGCACTGATCGGGTCGTCCGGCACACCGCAGCCGTTCACCGCGCCGGAGCGAGCGGCGATCGACATTCCGAAGCATGCGGCCGGGCAAGCGCCTTCGGCAACACTGCCCGCCATGGAAACGGCGACGCTCTCGAATGGCATCAAACTCGTCCACTACACAATGCCGGAAGCGCCGATGGTCTATGTCGCCGCCAGTGCCGCCGGCGGCTGGAACAGCGTGCCGGAAGGCAAGGAGGGATTGCTGGAGCTTGCAGCAAGCATGGCGACACGCGGGGCCGCCGATCGCGGCTCGGCTGATTTCGCCAAGGCGGCCAGCGACATCGGCGCCGGCGTCGGCCACCAGGCCGGAACGCTGACCACGATGATGACGCTTGGCGTGCCGCCGGAAAAGCTCGACCAGGGTATTGGCCTGCTCGCCGACGCGGTGCTGAAGCCTCGTTTCGACAAGACCGAATGGACTGTGCTGATGGCGCAGACAGTCGACTGGCTAAACGGCCGCGAGGCGGATCTGCCCGGCGTTGCCGGCCGCATGGCAAAGGCGACGCTGATCCCGCAGGTGCCGGGCAAGGCAGCGGTGGACTGGTCGGCAAAGGCGCTGGCCTCGATCTCGCTCGACGAGGCGAGGGACGCATTCAAGGCGGAGTTCACGCCGAAGGCGGTGACCTTCTACAGCGTCGGCCCGATGCCGGTCGCGACCGTCGCCGCCAGCCTTGAAAAAGCATTCGGCGCGTGGACAAGCGACACCGCCGGCTATGCCGTCGAGCCGTCGCCGGCGGCGCATTTCAACGGGGGACAGAAAGTGCTGCTGGTGCCCGAACCCGGCGCCAGCCAGTCGGCGCTGTTCGTGGCGCGGCCGGCGCCCGGCACCGACGAGAGCGAGCGCGCTGAATCGACCGCGGTCTCCAACCTGCTTGGCGCCGATTTCTCCAGCAGGCTGAATTCGGTGATCCGCGAGGAGAAGGGCTACTCCTATGGCGTGTCGAGCTATCTGATGCGCCCGATGAAGGCCGGCTCGGGATTGGTCGTGGCAACCACCGTCGAGCGCGCCAACACCGGGCCGGCGATTACCGAAATCCTGAAAGGATTTGCCGGCCTGACCACCTTGCCGGTGGCGCAGGACGAGGTCGACCGCACGGTGACTGTCTATCGCCGGGCGCTGGCTGGATCGGCCGAGACGTCGGCTGGTCTGTTCTCCTCGCTGATTGGCGCGGTCGGCAGCGGATCGACGCTGGAGGACCAGCAAACCCGCATGGCGGCGCGCACAAAGCTGACGCTCGATGCGGTTCAGAAACAGGCGCTGGCCCTGGCGTCGCTCGATCCGTCGCTGATCGTGGTGGCGGGCGACCCCGATGTGGTGATGTCGCAGCTTGCCGCTATCGGTTTCAAGGACGTCGAGATCGTCAAGCGTGACGAGGTCGGCGAAGAGACGGCGATGCGGGCGCTCGATCTTCTCGGGGGCAATCGCCAGGCGCCGCTCTCCGCATCGCCATGGCGGGTCGGCGATGGCGGCACGACACGGGCGGTGCATTCCTGTACAGGCGATAGGGACTGCGGCGCGCAGATCCACGCCGACTGATCGATACGAGGCGGCCGCCGGCCGCGTTTAAATCTTGGGCAACTTTGTTTCGGGGGAAACGATGAGCGATTCATTTCGGGAAGTCACATCCGTCTCGTGGTTCGGGCGGATCAAGCGCGCGGTCGGCGGGGTCATCTTCGGCCTTATCCTGATCGTGCTGATGGTGATCGGGCTGTTCTGGAACGAAGGCCGCGCCGTGCAGACGGCGCGCTCGCTGGCCGAAGGTTCTGGAGCGGTGGTTTCGGTCGGCGCCGACAGCGTCGATACCGCCAATGACGGCAAGCTGGTTCATGTCAGCGGACTGGTGACGGCGGACAGCGGCCTGGCGGATCCGGATTTCGGCATCGCCACGCAAGGGCTGCGGCTGTCGCGCAGTGTCGAGATGTATCAGTGGAAGGAAGAGTCCAAGTCGGAGACGACCAAGAAGCTCGGCGGTGGCGAAGAGACGGTGACCACCTACAGCTATTCCAAGGTGTGGGACGACAGCCAGATCGACTCGTCGGACTTCAAGAAGCCGGACGGCCACCAGAATCCGCCGATGGAAATCCACGGCCGGACCTTCCAGATTCCTGAGGGCAAGCTTGTCGCCTTCGATCTCGATACGCCAGTGCTGGACCGTATCGAGGGTGACAAGGACTATTCGCTCTCAGCCGACCAGTCGGCGGCGATAAAGGCTGCCTATACCGGAACGAAACCGCTCAGCATCGTCGATGGCAAGATTTTTCTCGGCAATGACAACACGACGCCCGCTTTGGGTGACTATCGAATCGGCTACGAACTGGCGCCGCTGGGCGTGATCAGCATCATCGCGCGCCAGGCCGACAGCCGCTTCGAGCCCTACCAGACGCAAGCCGGCGATGCGCTGCTGATGGTCGACACCGGCAACGTCCCGGCCGAAAAGATGTTCGCCGACGCCGTCAGCGCCAACACGCTGATCACCTGGCTGCTGCGCGGCGCCGGCTTGCTGTTGCTGACCATAGGCTTTGCGCTGTTCCTCAGCCCGATCGGGGTGATCCTCGACGTCATACCCTTCCTCGGCAGCATGGCGCGGATGGGTACTGGCATCATCGCCTTCGTCCTGGCGATCCTGGTCGGCACGGTGACGATTGCGATTGCCTGGTTCTGGTACCGACCGTTGCTGGCGCTCGCCATCCTGGCGGCAGGCGTGATTGCGGCGGTGATTGTCTACCGCATCGGTCGGTCGCGAAGGCCAGCCGTTCCGGTGGTTGCGCCCAACCCGGCGGCGGCCGCCTAGATAGAGGTCGGGGCGGCCGGAGCCGCCCCATATCTCTTTGGCGCAATTCCGGCGGGAAAACCGCTTCACACTTATCTTGGAATTGCTTTCCTATTTGTCCTCGAAGCCGGTGAGCACGCCGACGGCGTTGATGCCGATCTCCTCGACGGCGTAGCCGCCTTCCATCACGAACAGCGTCGGCAGGCCGAGCTTGGCGATGCGATGGCCGATCTTCGGATAGTCCGGGCTTTTCAGCTTGAACTTGCTGATCGGGTCCTTCTCGAAGGTGTCGACGCCAAGGGAGACGATGACGATATCGGGGGCGTAGGCGGCGAGCTTGACGCAGGCATCCTCCAGCGAGGCGTTCCAGGCGTCCCAATTGGTGCCGAAGGGCATGGGATAATTGACGTTGAAGCCTTCGCCGGCGCCGGCGCCGCGTTCGTCGGCATGGCCGAGGAAGAACGGGTACTCGACCATCGGATCGCCATGCAGGTTTAGAACCTGCACGTCGGCGCGTTCATAGAAGATCTCCTGCGTGCCATTGCCGTGGTGATAGTCGACGTCGAGGATCGAGACGCGTTTTGCGCCCTGATCGAGGAACCACTGCGCGGCGACCGCGGCATTGTTGATGTAGCAGTAGCCGCCCATGAACCCGGCACCGGCGTGATGGCCGGGCGGGCGGCAGAGCGCGAAGGCCGACCGCTCGCCACCCTTGACCAAGGCCGCCGCCGTCAGCGCCACGTCATAGGACGATTTGATCGCGGTCCATGTGCCTTCGACGAAGGTGGCGCCGGCGTCGAAGGAATAGTAGCCGAGCAAGGCGTCGACGCGCTTGGGTGGCACGTCGCCGCGCAGGCCGCGCGTCGGCCAGGTGAAGGGCATCGCCGTGCCCTCGAAGCCGGCGGCCTTCCACGCCGGCCAGACGGTCGGCAGGAAGTCGATATAGTCGGCCTTGTGGATGCGCTTGGCGGCTGTGAGATCGTGCTCGACCGGTCCGATGATCGGCCCCAGCTTCTCGCTCTCGACCCGCGCCCTGATGAACTCGGCCCGCGACGGCTTTTCGAAACCCGGCACGATTGCCGACGTCACCAGTTCCATCTGGCCGGCATGGCCGGCATGAAGCGGCGAATAGACAGTCTTCATGAATTTCCTCTCGAAATAGCGAAATCAGTCAAGGTTGAGATAGGGGGTGACCAAAGCGAGCCACATTCTTTCCACATCGTCCTCGATGAGGTCGTATGTCTTGCGGTCTCTTTTCAGCCCCACAAGCCGGCAGGCGTGCCCGACATCCATCATCAGCACGCCGAGCCGGCTGGCGATCTTGTCCTCAAGGGCCGGGTTCACATGCTGCAGCCACGCGGCGTAAAGCGCGATGATCTGCTCGTCATATTCGTCTTGGATCGGCCTGAGGTCGGCATTGCCGGATATCGCCTCGATCACCGGCATCAGGGTGGCGTTTTCGAGATATATTCTGGAGGTATCGATGAAGAGCTTGCGCACCTCCTGCCGAAACTCGTCGCGGTTGGTGGGTGGGGTGACCTCGATGCGCCTGGCGATCACCTCGGGAAACGACGACAGCCAGCGCCGGGCGAGGTCGAGGAGAATGGCTTCCTTGTTGGGAAAGTACTGGTAGACCGAACCGACCGACAGGCCCGCGCGCCGGGCGATGGCGAGCGTCGTCGGTGTCTTGGTTCCTTGCTCCCGCGTCAGGATCAAAGCCGCGTCGAGTATCCGGTCGACCACCTTGCTCGACCGTTCCTGCCGCGGCTGCTTGCGCGGTTCGAGCGCCATCCTGGTTTCGCGGCTGAGACTGCGCTTCACGGATTGATGCCTTCGTTCCCTGCCGGTTTCAACACAGGTCCGGGTCTCAACATTGGCGTGGTGTGTTGTCCATAATACATTCGAAATTCGGCACGTTGACAAACGCGAATAATTAGTCGCATTCTTTTATCCACGCTGTCTTGAGAGATCACAAGGGGAATTTCAAAACAGCGCACTGGCATCAGTTTTCGTCCGATAACGCCGCTCCAGCGGAGTGGCAGCTTGTCGGATAAGAGGGTTGTCGGTCTCAGCCAGTCGTCAAAAGCGCGGAGTCGCGATGTCTGTCACGGGTGCGGGTCAAAATGCTGATCTGATCGTCATCAATGGTCGCGTGCGGACCATGGACGATGACAATCCCGCCGCCGAGGCGATTGCCGTCAAGGACGGCGCCATCATCGCCATCGGCAACCACGCCGCCATCGAAAAACTCAAGGGAACGACCACAGACGTGATCGACGCCAAGGGCGGTTCGGTCCTGCCCGGTTTCATCGAAGCCCACATGCATCTGTTCTCGGGAGGGGCTGAGCTCGCGCATCTTCAACTCGGCGGTATCCATGGCTTCGAGGCGCTTCAAAGCGCCATCCGCGACTACGCCACGACGTGGCCCGAGGCGAAGATGCTTGTGGGACAGGGCGTCGACTACACCGTGCTCGGCGACGAGCGGGTGACACGCCATCATCTCGACGCCATCCTGCCCGACCGCCCCTTCTGCATGGCGGCACCCGACCACCATACGATGTGGGCCAACACCAAGGCGTTGGAGATGGCCGGCATCCTGAAGGGACGCACGCTCGGTCCGGGCAACGAGATCGTGATGGGTGACGACGGCCTGGCCGCGGGCGAATTGCGCGAGGGCGAGGCCTTCGGTCCGGTGCTCGACCTTGCCGGCGAAAGCCGGGTGCGGTTGGGGCTGTCGACCGGCGGCGAGCCGGACCCAATGCCGTCGGCCGCCGAGCGGGCCGCTGACCGTGACATCATGCGGCGCGGACTTGCCTGGTGCGCGCGCCACGGCATCACCTCGATCCAGAACATGGACGGCAATCTCTACCAACTCGAATTGCTTTCCGAGATCGAGGCCGAGGAAGGCCTGCCCTGCCGCGTCAAGATCCCGTTCCACTACAAGAATTTCATGACGCTCGACATGCTCGAGAAGGCGTCCGTCATGGCCGAGCGCTACGACAGCGAGTGGCTGTCATCGGGCATGGTCAAGGTGTTCTATGACGGCGTGCTCGATTCCTGGACCGCGGTTATGGTCGAACCCTATGCGGATCGTCCCGACTGGGTCGGCGAGCCGCTGTTCACGCCGCAGCAATTTATCGATCTCGCCGTGGCTATCGACAAACGCGGGCTGCAGATCGCCGTGCACTCGATCGGTGACGGCGCCGTGCGCGCAGTGCTCGACGGTTACGAGGCGGCGCAGAAGGTCAATGGCAAGCGCGACAGCCGGCACAGGGTTGAGCACATCGAGGTCACCACAGCAGCCGACGTGCCGCGTTTTGCCGAACTCGGCGTCATCGCCTCGATGCAGCCGTCGCATCCGCCCGGCGCCATGGATTTTCCGCTGGAGCCGACGGTGTCACGCATCGGGCCGGCCCGCTGGCCGCTGAGCTATGCCTGGCGCACCCTGAAAAGCGCCGGCGCCCATGTCGTGTTCGCCTCGGACTGGCCGGTGGCAGCGATCGACCCGATCCTGAGCATTCAGGCGGCAGTGCAGCGCAAACCATGGGCAGAAGGCGATCCTGACCAGAGTTTCTCGCTGCAGGAAGCGATTGCCGCCTACACGGTCGAGGGCGCCTATGCCGAATTCGCCGAGCATCGCAAAGGCGTTCTGAAACCCGGCTACATGGCGGATCTGGTGGTTTTGTCGGCCGATATCGAGAAGACGGCGCCGGCCGATCTGCACAAGCTGCGACCGGTGACGACGGTCTGCGGTGGCAAGGTAACCTACCAGGCCTGACAATGGCATGCGGCTTGCACAGCTTGCCGCTTGCAAGACGAAATGACCGACTGAACTGTGGTTCAATGCCGGACTTGCCAACCAACCGGCCGTGTGGTCACATCGAACAGGGGAAAAACTCCGCCAGCAAGAGCGGGGTCAACAGTGAGGCGTATCGTGCCGGAAAAACCGGATCGGAATGCAATTGAAGTCGTAAACGTCAGTAAAATTTTCGGATCGGGTGAGGGGCAGGTTGCTGCCCTCGATACGGTCTCGGTATCCATCCGCGAGAATGAGTTCTTCACCCTGCTGGGACCATCCGGCTGCGGCAAGACCACGTTGCTGCGGCTGATTGCCGGCTTCGACTTTCCAACCGCCGGCGAAATCCTCCTCTACGGTCAGGACATCGCGCCGTTGCCGCCCTTCAAGCGGCCGGTCAACACCGTCTTCCAATCCTACGCGCTGTTCCCGCATATGACGGTCGCCGACAATATCGGCTTTGGCCTGGAAATGCTGGGCAAGCCGAAGGCCGAGATCAAGGCGCGCGTCGCCGAGATGCTGAAACTGGTGAAGATGGAGGCGCTGGCGGGTCGCCGAACCAGCCAGATCTCCGGCGGCCAGCAGCAGCGCGTGGCGCTCGCCCGGGCGCTGGCGCCGCAGCCCAAGGTGCTCCTGCTCGACGAACCGCTCTCGGCGCTCGACTACAAGCTGCGCAAGGAAATGCAGATCGAATTGAAGCGGCTGCAGCACGAGACCGGAATTACCTTCATCTTCGTCACCCACGACCAGGAGGAAGCGCTGACCATGTCGGACCGCATCGCGGTGATGTCGTCGGGCAAAATCCTGCAGGTCGGCTCGCCGCGCGACATCTACGACCGGCCGGCCGAGCGTTTCGTCGCCGACTTCATCGGCGAGTCGAACTTCCTCAAGGCGGATGTGGTTAGCGCGACTGGTGGCCGGGCGACGGTGAAGCTGCCGTCTGGTGTGGAAATCCCAGCCTCGCTGCCGGAAGGCTTCAGCCCCAGCGGCAAGGTCACCATCGTCGTGCGTCCAGAGCATGCGCAGTTGGGCACGGCCAGCCCGAGCGCTTCGCTGTCCGGCACCGTCGAAAACATCGTCTATCTCGGCACCGACACGCACTTCCATCTGCGCCTTGCCGGTGGCGAGCCGTTCATCGTGCGGCGTCAGAACAGCCGCGGCGCCGGTGACGGCTTCGTGCAGGGCGGCCAGATCGGCATCATGATCGGCAACGACGCCGCGCAAGTGCTGAAGGACTGATCATGGCGACCGCGGAACAAGTCGCCAAGGCAGCGGAGCGACGCGATGTGCGCGACCGGTGGCTGCTGTCAGCGCCAGCCTTGCTGGTGATCTTCCTCGCCGCGACCGGCCCCTTGCTGATCGTGCTGATCTACTCGTTCCTGACGCCTGGCCCCTATGGCGATGTGAAGTGGCAGTTTTCGCCCGATGCCTGGCTGTCGGTGTTCATGGAACGCGACATTTTCGACGATACGCTTTCGCTTGCGGCAGCGCATGTCACCATCTTCTGGCGCTCGATCAAGCTGGCGGTGATAACGACGATCGCCACTTTGGCATTGGGGTTTCCAACCGCCTATTTCATGGCGACGCGCAGCGAGAAAACCAGGGATCTCTGGCTGTTCCTGATCACCATTCCGTTCTGGACCAACCTTCTGATCCGCACCTTCGCCGTGCTGCAGATCATCCGCAACGAAGGCATCATCAACACCATCCTTATCAAGCTTGGTATCGTCTCAGCGCCGGTGCAGATCCTCTTCACCGACACGGCGATTCTGATCGGCATGGCCTATGTCTATCTGCCGCTGATGGTGCTGCCGATCTATGCCAGCATGGAGAAGCTTGATTTTCGCCTCGTCGAGGCGGGCTACGACCTCTACGCGACCCGATTCAAGGTATTGCGGAAGATCATTTTCCCGCTGGTCAAACCCGGCGTCATTGCCGGCTCCATCCTGGTCTTCATTCCAGCCCTTGGCGCCTATGTGACGCCGAGCGTGCTTGGCGGCGGCAAGAATATGATGCTGTCCAACCTGATCGAATTGCAGTTCGGCCAAGGCCGCAACTGGCCGCTCGGCTCGGCGCTGTCGATCACGGTGATGATCATCGTCATGGTGGCGCTGCTTGCCTATGTGCGCAATGCCGGCAAGTCGGGGGCGCGGCATGGCTAAGAACTTTTCCATCAAGCACCAGACCGGCTTCACGGTGATCGCTGCGACCTGTTTTATCGTGCTCTATCTGCCGATCATCGTGCTGGTCGCCTATGCCTTCAACGCGGCGAACTCGACGTCGGAATGGGGCGGCTTTTCGATGCGCTGGTTCCAGTCGGCTTGGCAGAACGTGCAAGTTATCGACGCGACGCTACGCTCGTTCCAGATCGGCGCCGTCGCTGCGGTGCTGTCGACAATCTTTGCCACCATGGCCGCGCTCGCCACCACGCGCACCGCGTCCTATCCGGGCCTCACCTTCAAATATGCGGCGATCAACCAGCCGCTGATGGTGCCCGAGATCGTCACCGGCGTGGCGCTGCTGATCTTCTTCTCGCGCATCAAGATCTTCACCGGCTATTCCGGCATTGGCTATCTGATCGCCGCGCACACGGCGTTCTGCATCCCGTTCGCCTATCTGCCGATCCGGGCGCGGCTGGAAAACATGGACCTGACGCTGGAGCGCGCGGCCGCCGATCTGTACGCGACGCCTTGGAAGACCTTCCGCCGCATCACGCTGCCGCTTTTGTGGCCCGGCATACTGGCCGGACTGATGCTGGCCTTCGTCATCTCGCTCGATGACGTCGTCATCACCGAGTTTGTCAAATCGGGCGGCCAGGATACGCTGCCCACCTACATGCTCGGCCAGATCCGCCGCGGCATCACGCCTGAGATCAACGCGATATCGACCGCCTTCCTGCTGCTTTCGGTCGCGATCGTCACGTTGTTTTTCTTCGTCAGCAGGAAAAGAGACTGAACCGACAAATGGGAGCTAAAACCATGAACTGGAAAACAACGACAGCCGCCATCGGGTTGGCGCTGCTCGCAACGACGAGCCTGGCCCGCGCCGATGGCGAGCTGAACATTTACAATTGGGGCAACTATACCAGCCCCGATGTGATCAAAAAGTTCGAAGCCAAATACAACGTCAAGGTGACGATCACCGATTACGATTCCAACGATACGGCGCTCGCCAAGGTACGCCAGGGCGGCACCGGCTTCGACATCGCCGTTCCGTCGCAAACCTACGTGCCGATCTGGATCAAGGAGGGCCTCGTGCAGGAGACCGATCCGGGCAAGATGGAGAACTTCAAGAACGTGGCGCCGGAATGGGCCAATCCAGACTTCGACCCCGGCCGCAAATATTCCGTGCCGTGGGCGCTGGGCACCGTCGGCGTCGTCGTCAACACCGATGCCTACAAGGGACCAGCCGACAGCTGGGGCATCATCTTCAACACGCCGGACGAGCTGAAGGGCAAGACCAATGTCGTTCCCGAGATGAATGACGTTATCTTCGCGGCGATCAAATATGTCGGCGGCCAGCAGTGCACCGACGACAAGACGGTGCTGAAGAAGGTGCGCGACACGCTTGTCGCGGCCAAGCCGAACTGGATCGCCATGGAATACAACACCATCGAAAAGATGGGCGCCGGCGACTTCAAGGCGACCAGCGACTGGAACGGTTCGGCGCTGCGTCAGCGGCTGGCCAATCCGGCCATCCATTACAATTATCCGAAGGAAGGCTACGGCCTGTGGAGCGATAACGTCGTCGTTCTCAAGGAAGCCAAAAATGTCGAGAACGCCAAGCTGTTCCAGAACTTCATCATGGATCCGGAAAACGCGGCCGGCCTCTCGGCCTTCCACCGTTACGCAAACGCCATTACCGGCTCGGACAAATACATGCCGGCCGATATGAAGGATGCCCCGGAAGTCGTCATTCCGGAGGCTGCGAAGGCACAAGGCGAATTCCAGAAGATGTGCGCGCCTGAGATCCAGGACATCTACACCAAGATCTGGACCGAACTGCAGAAATAACCGCAGTCTGACAGACCCGGCGGCATGCGCCGCCGGGTCTTTTCTTTTCCGGAATGGCTTTCATGGACTCCTATCGCAACAGCGATCCGCGGCCGTCGATCATGCAGGGCTCGCCGCCTCAAATGGTGCTGCCGAAGGTCGACTGGGACCGGCCGCCATGGAATCGCTGGGCCTTCCAACACATCCGCGAATTCCTGCCGACCATCGAGGTCTGGCGCGGTAATGGCCATCGCCATCGTCTTGAGCGCGCAGAGACCGATCTCGACGCGCTGCCGGTGGAAGACAGCAAGGGCCGTCCGACGACGCTCGTTGGCCTGCTCGACGAGACCTACACGGACGGCTTCCTGGTGCTCAAAGACGGCAAGGTCGCCTATGAGCGCTATTTCAACGGCATGGCCGAGCGCACGCTGCATCTGTCGCAGTCGATGGCGAAGTCGGTAACAGGCACCGTGTTCGGTATTCTGGTTGGGCGCGGCTTGATCGACCCGGCCAAACCGGTGAGCGCCTATCTGCCGGAGCTCGGCGCGACCGGCTGGGACGGCGCCAGCGTGCAGCATGTGCTGGATATGACCACCGGCGTGCGGTTTTCCGAGGAATACACCGACCGTTACTCCGACATCGGCCAGGTTGATGTCGCCACGGGCTGGAAGCCGGTGCCGCCGGACAGCGATCCGGATTTCCAATGGCCGCCGCATCTGTTCGAGTTGATCCTGCAGCTGAAGGACAAGGTGCGGCCGCATGGCGCCGCGTTCGAGTACCGCTCGATCGAGACCGACGTGCTTGCCTTCATCATGGAGCGGGTCACCGGTAAACGCCTGGCGCAGCTGGTGTCCGAGGAGCTGTGGCAGAAGCTCGGCCCCGACGAAAGCGCTTGCTTCACGGTCGACAGCGCCGGCTATGCGCTGGCCGATGGCGGCTTCAACGCGACGCTGCGCGATTACGCCCGCTTCGGCCAGCTGATCCTCGACAAGGGCCGCGGCATCGTGCCGGCCGACTGGATCGAGGCGACGCGCAACGGCAAGCATGGGCCGGACTTCAATCCGAGCCTGCCGGAGGGCAGCTATCGCAACCAGTTCTGGATCGAGAATCCGCGCACGCGCGCTTTGATGTGCCGAGGCGTGTTCGGGCAGATGATCCATATCGACTGGGACACCGGCATGGTCGTGGTCAAGCTTTCAAGCTATCCGGATTTCAGCAATGTCGCCTATTCGGTGGCAACGCTGAAGGCGGTGCACGCCATCGCCAAGGCGCTTGGTTGACCCACAACAAACCATCCCTCTGAGGAAACGTTCATGACCGGCAAGACTGCGTTCGAGACCCGCTACGGCTTTGCCCGCAATGAGGTGCTGCTCTCCAACTGGCGCGAAAGCCCGTTCAACCGCTGGTCGTTCCAGAACCTTGGCGAGCTGGTGCCGACCGCTCCCGTGGCGGCGACGCCGGGAAGCGTCGAAGCGCCGGTGCGGGACCTGAGCGGCCTGCTCGGCGAAAAGGTTTCGATCGCCAGCGCCCCGGAAACGGTGGCCGAATTCCTCACACGTTCGAGCAGCGACGCGCTGACGGTGATGAAGGCTGGCAAGGTCATCGGCGACTGGTTCGCGCCCAATATGGATTTCGGCGCCCGTCACATCATCTTTTCGATCAGCAAATCGGTCACCGCGATCATCGCCGGAATACTGGAAGGCGAGGGCGTGTTCGACCCGGAAGCGCCGGTGACCCAGTACATTCCGGAAGCCGCCGGTTCGGCCTATGCCGATGCAAGCTGCCGGCATGTGCTCGATATGAGCGTCAGCCTCGACTTCGAGGAGGCCTATCTCGATCCCGAAAGCGCCTTTGCCCGTTACCGTCGCGCTACGCTGTGGAATCCGGGCGGCGGCACTGAAAGCTTGCGCGAATTCATTCTGACCTTGCAGCGGCTCGAAGAACCGCACGGCAAAACCTTCCGCTACCGTTCGCCCAATTCCGATCTGCTCGGCCTGTTGCTCGAACGAGCTTCCGGCCAGCGCTTCCCGGACCTCATGCGCGAGAAACTGTGGCTACCGCTGGGTGCTGTCAGCGAGGCTTCGATCGGCGTCGACATGGAAGGTACGGCGCGCACCGCCGGCGGCATTTCGGTGACGCCGCGCGACCTGGCGCGTATCGGCGAGATGATGCGGCAGGGCGGCACGGCCAATGGCCGCGGCATCGTGCCAGAAGGCTGGGTGCGCGATACGACCGTTGCCGGCGGCAGCGCGGAGGCCTGGCAGCGCGGCACAATGGTGCATCTGTTCCCAAAGGGCCGTTACCGTAACAAATGGTACCAGACGGGGGCGGCAAACGGCGCCTTCTGCGGCATCGGCATCCACGGCCAATGGCTCTACGTCAACCCGAAGACGGAAGTGGTGATTGCAAAAATGGGGTCGCAGCTGGTGCCTGAAGATTATCCGCTCGAACGCGAGATCGTTGCCTTTTTCGAGGCGCTGAGCGGGATGGTCTGAGGACGAGCCAAAGCAAGGCGCTTTCCTGTGGACCTCTTTGACGCTTGAGAACACTGCGGTTGGCGGGACGGACATCAGCGCCTATGGTCGCCGCTCTTTGCGACAGGGACCAGCATGGCAGCAGACAGCAAACGCATCGCATCCATCATCGCGGCAGAGATCGGGGCGCGGTCGGAGCAGGCATCGGCAGCTATAGGGCTGCTCGATGAGGGCGCGACGGTGCCGTTCGTGGCGCGCTACCGCAAGGAGGTCACCGGCGGGCTCGACGACACGCAATTGCGCGACCTTGCCGAGCGGCTGGCCTATCTGCGCGAGCTCGATGCGCGGCGCGATACGATCCTTGGTTCGATTCGCGAGCAGGGCAAGCTGACCGACGAACTTGAGGCCAAAATTGTGGCTGCCGCCACCAAGGCTGAACTGGAAGACATCTACCTGCCCTACAAGCCCAAGCGCCGCACCAAGGCCGAGATCGCCCGGGAGCGCGGGCTGGGGCCATTGGCGGAGGCTATTTTGGCCAACCGGTCGTTGGTGCCCGCCGAGGCGGCGCTGCCTTATGTGACCGAGGATGTGGCCGACGCCAAGGCCGCACTGGAAGGCGCACGCGACATCCTGTCGGAACAGTTTGCGGAAAATGCCGATCTGGTCGGCAAATTGCGAACCTACATGAAGGAGCGCGCTTTCATGCGTGCCCGTGTCGTCGACGGCAAGCAGGAGGCCGGGGCGAAATTCTCCGACTATTTCGACCATGTCGAGCGTTGGGCAAATGTTCCGAGCCACCGTGCGCTGGCCATGCTGCGCGGCCGCAACGAAGAGGTGTTGTCGCTCGACATCGAGGTCGATGCCGACCATGCCTCGCCGGTGAAGCCGGTCGAGCGGATGATCGCCAATGCCTACGCCATCGGCGGCAGCCTGCCGGGCGACCGCTGGCTGATGGAAGTCGCCGGCTGGACCTGGCGGATCAAGCTTTCGCTGCACCTGACGCTCGATTTGATGCGTGACCTGCGCGAGCGGGCGGAGGAAGAGGCGATCCATGTCTTTGCACGCAACCTCAAGGATTTGCTGCTGGCAGCGCCCGCAGGATCGCGTCCGACCATGGGGCTCGATCCCGGCATCCGCACCGGCGTCAAGGTCGCGGTGGTAGATGGCACCGGCAAGGTGCTGGCGACGACGACGGTCTATCCATTTCCGCCGCGGAACGATGTGCGCGGCACACAGGCGGAGCTCGCCAAGCTCATCCGCCTGCACAAGGTCGAGCTGATCTCGATTGGCAACGGCACCGGCAGCCGCGAGACTGAAAAGCTGGTCGCCGACATGCTGTCCGACATGCCTTCAGATGGTGGGCCAAAGCCGCTCAAGGTGATCGTCAGCGAAGCCGGCGCCTCGGTCTATTCGGCCTCCGCGACAGCGGCGGCTGAGTTTCCCGGGCTCGACGTGTCGCTGCGCGGTGCGGTGTCGATCGCCAGGCGCCTGCAGGACCCGCTCGCCGAACTGGTCAAGATCGAGCCGAAATCGATCGGCGTTGGCCAGTACCAGCATGATGTCGACCAGTACCGGCTTGGCCGCTCGCTGGAGGCGGTGGTGGAGGACGCGGTGAATGCTGTCGGCGTCGATCTCAACACCGCCTCGGCGCCGCTCTTGGCCCGCGTGTCAGGCCTGGGCGCGTCGCTTGCCGATGCCATTGTCGCGCATCGCGATGCGACCGGGCCGTTCGCCAGCCGCAAGGAACTGCTCAAGGTAGCGCGGCTCGGCCCGCGCGCGTTCGAACAGTCCGCAGGCTTCCTCCGCATTGCCAATGGCAGCGAGCCGCTCGACGCCTCGTCCGTCCATCCGGAAGCCTATGGCGTGGCCAAGAAGATCGTCGCTGCCTGCGGTCGCGATGTGCGCTCGCTGATGGGAGACAGTGCCGCGCTCAAGGCGCTCGATCCGCGCGTCTTCGTTGACGAACGGTTCGGCCTGCCGACGGTGCGCGACATCATTGCGGAGCTGGAAAAGCCCGGCCGCGACCCGCGCCCCGGCTTCAAGACGGCGACCTTTGCCGACGGCGTCGACGATATCAAGGATCTGAAGCCCGGCATGCTTCTCGAAGGCACCGTCACCAATGTCGCGGCCTTCGGCGCCTTCGTCGATATCGGCGTGCACCAGGACGGGCTGGTGCATGTCTCGCAACTGGCCGATCGTTTCATCAAGGACGCGCATGAGGTGGTGAAGGCGGGCGATGTGGTGAAGGTGCGGGTCGTCGATGTCGACATCAAGCGCAAGCGCATCGCGCTGTCCATGCGCAAGGACGGCGGCGAGGGCGGGACGCCGAAGGGGCCGCGCGACAATGGCGGCGGCAAGCCGGCGCAACCTTCGCCGATGCCGCAGCGTCAGCCGGAAGGACCGGCACAGCAAGGCGCGTTTGGTGCGGCGCTGGCCGATGCCTTGAAGCGGAAGTAGCCTCGAATGGTTCCTTGCAATCGCTAGAGCGTTATCTACCATCCTTGTGTGGAGATACGCGCGATATGGCAAGTTTCGAGAAAGTGAGTGTCCAAGAGTTGGGGCGTCTTTGGGACGGGGGCATGGCGAGTGGCAGTTCGGTCGATGGAGACCAGGCTTTCGCCCGGATCAAAAGCAAGCTCGATGCGAAAGTTGCCGAACGCAAGTCGCAAAAACGCTGCGCTTCCAGCCGGAAACCGAGCCGATGAAGCGGAAGTAGCTACCAGGCCAGAACGGCCGGTTCCTTCTCAACCTGGCCCAGCAGCCAGTCGCGAAAGCTGACGACGGGCGGGTGGCCGCGCTTGTCGTTCGGGACGACGAGGTAGTAGGCGCTGCGGCTTTGCATCGGCTGTCCCGGCGCCTGCACGAGCTGACCGCGCTGCAATTCGCCGGCGATAAGAACTTGCGGCAGGAGCGCGACGCCAAGCCCCGCCATGCAGGCTTGGGCAACGGTGCCGAATTGCTCGAACTGCATGCCGGGTCCGATCGGTGCGCTCAAGCCCTGTTCCTCGAACCATTCGCCCCAGGCCCCGGGACGCGTCGCCATGTGCAGCAGCGGCAGGCGGCTGATGTCGGCCGCCGTGGTGATATCGCGGCTGGCAAGGAAGTCTGGCGAGACCACCGGCATTACGGTCTCGCGCATCAGAAGCGTGGAGTCGGCGTCCGGCCAGTCGGGCTGGCCATGATGGATGGCGGCGTCGAGCCGCTCGCGGGCGAAGTCGAAGCGGCCGATGCGGGTGACAAAGTTGATGGTGATGTCAGGGTTTTCTGCGACGAAATCCGGGATCAGCGGCATCAGCCAGCGCGTGCCGAAGGTCGGCAGTATGGCGAGGTTCAGCATGCCGCTATGCCGATTGCTCATCAATCCGAGCGCGGCGTCGCGCAATTGCCCGAGTGCCGCCCGCACGGCTTCGGCATAGATTTCGCCCGCCGTGGACAGCCGAACATTGCGGCTGTCGCGCTCGAACAGCCGGCGGCCGAACTGTTCCTCCAGAAGTGCTATCTGGCGGCTGACGGCCCCTTGGGTCAAATCGAGTTCCTGGGCGGCAGCGGTGAAGGAGCCAAGGCGGGCCACGGCCTCGATGGCGGCAAGGGCGCTGGTGCTGGGTAAAAGCCGGCGTTGGACGTTCATGATCCATTACTAAACCTCATTGATCTGTGATGCAATTTTGTTTGATTTTTTCGAAGCGGAGGTGGATAAGCCCGAGCACTTCAAGATTTTGGGAGAGAGCGAAGCCATGGCCGCCGACAAGAACGCGTTCGTCTGGGAAGACCCCTTCCTGATCGAGAACCAGCTTTCCGAGGATGAGCGCATGGTGCGCGATGGCGCGGCCGCCTTTGCCGCCGACAAGCTCGCGCCGCGCATCGAGGAGGCCTATCTCGAGGAAAAGACCGACGCCGGCATTTTTCGTGAGATGGGCGAGGCCGGCCTGCTCGGCATCACCATTCCCGAGGAATATGGCGGGCTCGGCGCCAATTACGTCACCTACGGGTTGGTGGCGCGCGAGGTCGAGCGGGTCGATTCCGGCTACCGCTCGATGATGTCCGTGCAGTCGTCGCTGGTGATGTATCCGATCCATGCCTATGGCTCGGAAGAACAGCGCAAGAAATTTCTACCTAAGCTGGCCTCCGGCGAATGGATCGGCTGCTTCGGCCTGACCGAACCGGATGCGGGTTCCGATCCCGGCGGTATGAAGACGCGGGCCGAGAAGACCGCGAACGGGTACAGGATTTCCGGCTCGAAAATGTGGATCTCCAACGCGCCGATCGCCGATGTGTTCGTCGTCTGGGCGAAGCTCAAGGGCGACAACGGCAAGGACGAAATCCGCGGCTTCGTGCTGGAAAAGGGCATGAAGGGGCTTTCGGCACCGAAGATCGGCGGCAAGCTCAGCCTTCGCGCGTCGATCACCGGCGAAGTGGTGATGGAAGGCGTCGAGGTTGGCGAAGATGCGCTGCTGCCCAACGCCAAGGGCCTCGGCGGTCCGTTCGGCTGCCTCAACCGCGCGCGCTACGGCATTTCCTGGGGCGCGATGGGCGCGGCCGACGATTGCTGGCGCCGGGCGCGGCAATATGGCCTCGACCGCAAGCAGTTCGGCAAGCCGCTCGCCGGCACGCAGCTGTTCCAGAAGAAGCTCGCCGATATGCAGACCGAGATCGCGCTGGGCCTGCAGGCCAGCTTGCGGGTCGGCAGGCTGATGGACGAGGGCAAGATGGCACCGGAAATGATCTCGATCGTCAAGCGCAACAATTGCGGCAAGGCGCTCGACATCGCCCGCCAGGCCCGCGACATGCATGGCGGCAACGGCATCCAGATCGGCTACCACGTCATGCGCCACGCGCAGAACCTGGAGACGGTCAACACCTATGAAGGCACGCATGACGTGCATGCGCTGATCCTTGGCAGGGCTCAGACGGGGATACAGGCGTTTTTCTAAGCTGTGCCGAATTCAAGTGAGGCCGGCCTGCAAATGGCCGATACCTGCGCTTCCGGTGCTCGCGTACCAAAAGTACGCTCTGCTCCGGTTCTCGGTATCAGCCATTTTCGACTCGGCCTGACCTGAATCTCGACACAGCGTAGCCGGCTTCGGCTGCTTAATTTAGGTGCAGCGCAACATCTCTGCTTGGAGAATGGCCAATAGATGTGTCAGGGTTCGGCTGAAGAAACGCCGATCTCCGGGGCCCCATGGCAATACTGGCAGCCGTCTACCACCTGACCCATTACAAATATGACCGGCCGGTGGTTCTCGGGCCCCAGGTCATCAGGCTGCAGCCGGCACCGCATTCCCGCACCAAGGTGCTCAGCCATTCGCTGAAGGTCGGGCCGGCGAACCACTTCGTCAATCTGCAGCAGGACCCCTACGGCAATTTCCTGGCCCGCTTCGTCTTCCCGGAACCAGTGACGGAATTGAAGATCGAGGTCGACCTCGTCGCCGACATGACGGTCTACAATCCGTTCGATTTCTTCGTCGAGCCATCGGCCGAGACCTTCCCGTTCGAGTACCCCGAAGACATCAGGGACGATCTCGCCATCTACCGCACGCCGGAGCCGGCGGGGCCGCTGCTGTCGACTTTCCTCGCAACCATCGACCGTAGCGCCACCAACACCGTCAATTTCGTCGTCGACCTCAATGCGCGGCTGCAGCGGGAGATCGCTTATATCGTGCGGATGGAAACCGGCGTGTTCTCGCCGGAGGAAACGCTGGCCGCGAAAAAGGGATCGTGCCGGGATTCGAGCTGGCTGCTGGTGCAAATCCTCAGGAATCTCGGCCTCGCCGCGCGTTTCGTCTCCGGCTATCTGATCCAGCTGAAGCCCGATCTGGTCGCGCTCGATGGCCCCGCCGGAACCGCCGTCGACTTCACCGACCTGCACGCCTGGTGCGAGGTCTATCTGCCGGGCGCCGGCTGGATCGGCTTCGATCCGACGTCGGGCCTGCTCACCGGCGAAAGCCATGTGCCGCTGGCGGCCACGCCGCATTTCCGCAACGCCGCACCCATTTCCGGCATGGCGAGCTTCGCCAATGTCGAATTCGGCTTCGACATGCGTGTCGACCGCATCGCCGAACATCCGCGCATCACCAAGCCATTCTCGGACGAAAGCTGGCAGGCGCTGGATGCGCTGGGCAACAAGGTCGACGCCGCACTTCAAGCGGGCGACGTCAGGCTGACCATGGGCGGCGAGCCGACCTTTGTCTCCATCGACGATTTCGAGTCCGCCGAGTGGAACACCGCCGCCGTCGGCCCGACCAAGCGCGAAAAGGCCGATGCGCTGATCCGTAAATTGCGCGAACGCTTCGCGCCGGGCGGCTTCCTCCACTACGGCCAGGGCAAATGGTATCCGGGCGAAAGCCTGCCGCGCTGGACCTTTTCGCTCTATTGGCGCACCGACGGCCAGCCGGTGTGGAGCGATCCGTCGCTGATCGCACGCGAAAAGAGCGACGCAAAGGTGGGGCCGCAGCAGGCCGAGAGCTTGCTGACGGCAATCGCCGGCGAACTCGGCATCGACAAGGCGATGGTCAGCGAGGCCTATGAGGACCCGGCCGAATGGCTGCTGAAAGAAGGCAAGCTGCCCGACAATGTCGATCCGTCCAACTCCAAGCTGGAAGACCCGGAAGAGCGCAGCCGCATGGCGAAAGTGTTCGAGCGCGGGCTGACCAAGCCGTCGGGCTACGTGCTGCCGGTGCAGCGCTGGAACAGCCAGGCTTCGGACCCGCGCTGGCGCTCGGAGAAGTGGAAGACACGGCGCGGGCGGCTGTTCCTGGTGCCGGGCGATTCCCCTGTCGGTTACCGCCTGCCGCTGGGCACGCTGCCCTATGTGCCGCCGGCGCAGTTCCCCTATATTGTGCCGGTCGATCCGTCGCTGCCGCGTGGACCGCTGCCGGCGCGGGAAGCCATACTGCCAGAACCGGCTCCGGCCGAGCTGGAAGGCGCCGACGAGATGGCACGACGCCAGCAGGCGATTTCTTTCACGGCGACGACCGGCCAGCAGGATAGGGTCGAACAGGAGATCACCGAGATCGGCGGCGCGGTGCGTACAGCACTTTCGGTCGAGCCACGCGACGGGCGGCTGTGCGTGTTCATGCCGCCGGTCGAGGCGCTGGAAGACTATCTCGAACTCGTCGCAGCCGCCGAAAACGCGGCCAAGGCGATCGGCCTTCCCGTGCATATCGAAGGCTATGGACCGCCGCACGATCCGCGCCTCAACGTCATCAGGGTGGCACCCGATCCCGGCGTCATCGAGGTCAACATCCATCCGGCTGCCAACTGGCAGGACTGCGTGGCGACGACGACGGCGATCTACGAGGAAGCACGGCAGACGCGGCTTGGCGCCGACAAGTTCATGATCGACGGCCGCCACACCGGTACCGGCGGGGGCAACCATGTCGTCGTCGGCGGCGCGACGCCCAATGACAGCCCGTTCCTGCGCCGGCCCGATCTGTTGAAGAGCCTGGTGCTGCAATGGCAGCGGCGCCCGTCGCTGTCCTATCTATTCTCCGGCCTGTTCATCGGCCCGACCAGCCAGGCGCCGCGCTTCGACGAGGCGCGGCACGATTCGCTTTACGAACTCGAGATCGCGATGGCGCAGGTGCCGCACCCGGGCCAGGGCAACCCACCGCTGCCTTGGCTGGTCGACCGACTGTTTCGCAACCTGTTGACCGATGTCACCGGCAATACGCACCGCTCGGAAATCTGCATCGACAAGCTGTTTTCGCCCGATGGCCCGACCGGCCGGCTTGGGCTTGTTGAGTTCCGCGGTTTCGAGATGCCGCCCAATGCGCGCATGTCGCTGGCGCAGCAATTGCTGGTACGCGCCATCATCGCCCGTGCGTGGAACAACCCGCTTGATGGCCGCTTCGTGCGCTGGGGCACCTCGCTCCATGACCGTTTCATGCTGCCGCATTATGTCTGGGCGGATTTCCTCGACATGCTCGACGACCTCAAGCTCAACGGTTTTGAATTCCGGCCGGAATGGTTCGATGCCCAGCTGGAGTTCCGCTTTCCGTTCTGCGGCGAAGTCCAGCATGCCGGCATCAAGCTGGAACTGCGGCAGGCGCTGGAGCCGTGGCATGTCATGGGCGAGCAAGGCGCAATCGGCGGCACTGTGCGTTTCGTCGACTCCTCGGTCGAACGGCTGCAGGTCAGGACCGAAGGCCTCAAACCGGAACGTCATGCCATTGTCTGCAATGGCCGAATCGTGCCGATGAAGGTCACCGACAATCGCGAGGTCGCGGTAGCCGGTGTGCGCTTCAAGGCCTGGCAGCCTTCGTCGGGCCTGCACCCGGCGCTGCCGGTCAACACGCCGCTCGTCTTCGATATCTACGACCGTTGGTCGGGGCGGGCGGTGGGCGGCTGCGTCTACCATGTCGCGCATCCAGGTGGGCGCAGCTACGACACCTTCCCGGTCAACGGCAATGAGGCTGAGGCGCGGCGTCTCGCCCGCTTCGAGCCGCGCGGCCATACGCCGTCGGCCTATGTGGTGCGCAATGAAGAAGCCTCTGAAGACTTCCCCATGACCCTTGACCTCAGGCGGCCAGCAAGACTCTGATCAGCGATGGCAAAGGGGAATCAGAAAAAGGTCCGCGGCAAGCCGCTGAGGCACAGTCTGCTGGAGCACTACCAGCCGATTGACGGCGTCGTCGACGAGATGGTCGATGCTTCGGGCCGTCCGCGTCCGGCCTGGGCGCCCTTCATCGAGGCGCTGGAGGAGCTGGGTCCGGAAAAGCTCGGCCAGCGCTTTGCCCGCGCCGACCAGTATCTGCGCGACGCCGGGGTTTATTACCGCGTCTATGACAAGGCCGGCGCCAATGAGCGCGAATGGCCGCTGGCGCATATCCCGCTGCTGATCGAAGACAAGGAATGGGCCGGGATCAGCGCCGGTCTCGTCCAGCGCGCCGACCTTTTCGAGGAGATAGTCGCTGATATCTATGGCCCGAACCGGCTGATCGAGAAGGGAATCTTGCCGGCAGGCCTGATTGCGGCGAGCCCCGAATTTTTGCGCCCCGTCGTCGGCACCATGCCGGCCAGCGGTCATTTCCTGCATTTTTGCGCCTTCGAGCTTGGCCGTGGGCCGGATGGAAGCTGGTGGGTGCTGGGCGACCGCACGCAGGCGCCGTCGGGCGCCGGCTTTGCGCTGGAAAACCGCGTCGCCACGACGCGGGCTTTGTCCGACATCTATGGCGAGATGCATGTGCATCGCCTGGCCGGTTTCTTCCGTCGCTTTCGCGATGCTCTGATCGGCATGGCGAAGGAGAATGACGGCCGCGTCGCCATTCTGACGCCGGGGCCGCTCAACGAGACCTATTACGAGCACGCCTATATCGCCCGCTATCTCGGCATCATGCTGCTCGAGGGCGAGGATCTGACCGTCGCCGGCGGCAAGCTTATGGTGCGCACGGTTTCGGGGCTGATGCCGATCAGCGTGCTGTGGCGGCGGCTCGATGCCGCCTTCGCCGATCCGCTGGAACTGCGGCCAGACTCGCATATCGGCACCCCGGGGCTGGTCGAGGCGACCCGCCGCGGCACGGTTTCGACGGTCAATGCGCTGGGTTCGGGCTTGATGGAAACCCGGGCGCTGCTCGCCTTCCTGCCGAAGATTTCGCGCGCATTGCGCGGCGAAGAACTTCTGTTGCCAAGCGTCGCCACCTGGTGGTGCGGGCAAGCAACCGAACGGGCCCATGTGCTTGCCAATATCGATCGCATGGTGATCGGTCCGGCGCTGTCGACGCGGCTGGCCTTCGAGGATGACGGCCAGACCAGGCTCGGTTCGGCACTGACGCCGGAGGAACGCATCGCGCTGATCGCGCGCATCGAGAGCGATGGCAGCGGTTTCGTCGGCCAGGAAGCGGTGACGCTGTCGACGACGCCGGTCTATGTCGGCGGCTGGCTGGAACCGCGACCGGCAAGCCTGCGCGTTTATCTGGCGCGCACGCCCGATGGCTGGACGGTAATGCCGGGCGGTTTCGCCCGTGTCGGCCTTTCGCTCGACCCGACGGCCATCGCCATGCAGCGCGGCGGCCAGGCGGCCGACGTCTGGGTGGTCAGCGACCGGTCGGTCGAGCGCGAGACGCTGCTGCCGCAGGAGCATGACAGCTTTGTCCGCACCATGCCGGGCAGCCTGCCCAGCCGCGCGGCGGAAAACCTGACCTGGCTCGGCCGCTATATCGAGCGCTCGGAGGATACGGTTCGCATCCTGCGCGCCTATCATGTGCGGCTGGCCGAGACGTCCGATCCTGACATGCTGCTGCTCGCCGATATCAGGGACTATCTCGAACCCTTCGGCGTCGATCTCGAAGCGGCCATTCCGCCCGGATTGATCGGCACGCTGGACAGCGCCGTCTACAGCGCCGGACAGATCCGCGACCGCTTTTCGCCCGATGGCTGGCTGGCGCTGAAGGACCTGTCGAAGACCATTCATCAGTTCGCCACCACGGTGGCGCCGGGTGACGACGCGACACGGGCGATGACGGTCATGCTGCGCAAGCTCGCCGGTTTCTCTGGCCTGTTGCACGAGAATATGTACCGTTTCACCGGCTGGCGTTTCCTCGAGATCGGCCGGCGGATCGAGCGCGGCATCCAGATCGCCCGTACGCTAGCCCGACTGACAAGGTCCGGTGCGCCGGACGGCTCGCTCGACATGATGCTGGAGATCGGCGACAGCGTCATGACCCACCGCCGGCAATATCCGGTGCGGGCCGGACGGCGCACAGTGATCGACCTCTTGGCGCTCGACCCACTCAACCCGCGCTCGATCCTGTTCCAGCTCGAACGGCTGAAGGCGGAGATCGGCCTGTTGCCATCGGTTGGGCCGGAGGGGCATATGTCGGTCGCGGCCAAGGAAATCCTGCAGCTCAACACGGCAATTGCCGTCATGGAGCCATCGGAGATGTCGGCGGAGGTGCTGGACGATCTCGCAACTGAGATCGGCAACCTCTATAGCAGCCTGGCTAAAGCGTATTTCGGTTAACATGCTGTACGATATCAGGCTTCATCTCAGCTACGATTATGACGCCGCGGCCGGTGGCAGCCGGCATCAGGTGCGTGTATTGCCGCCGACCATTGCCGGCGTGCAGCGCGTGATCGCGGCCTCGCTTTCGTTTGTGCCGACCCCATCGGAGCGCACGGATTTTGCCGATTTCTTCGGCAACAATGTCACCGCGATCGCCTTTCGCGACGTCCATGACGGGCTCGACATCAGAATGAGCGCGCGCGTGTCGGTGTCACGGCCGGAGCCTGGGCTCGACGTGTCGCCCGATCTGCAGCGCCTGCGGGAAGAACTCGGCGCCGTACGGTCACTGGCGCCGGATGCACCGCATCACTTTCTCGCCGCCAGCGATCATGCCGGCATCGATGCGGCGATCACCGCCTATGCCCGCGACAGCGCCGGCGGCTCGACGGTCGGCATGGCCATCGATCTGTGCAACCGCATCCACCGCGACTTCACCTATGACGGGGAAGCGACCACGGTGCGTACCGGGGCCAGCGATGCCTTCCGTTTGAAGCGGGGCGTGTGCCAGGACTTCTCCCACATCATGATCGCCGGCCTGCGCGGGCTAGGTATTCCTGCGGGTTATGTCAGCGGCTTCCTGCGCACCATTCCCCCGAAAGGGAAGCCGCGGCTCGAAGGCGCCGATGCCATGCATGCCTGGGTCAAGGTGTGGTGTGGGCGCGATGCCGGCTGGCAGGAATTCGACCCGACCAATGGCATGCGGGCCAGCAACGACCACATCACCGTTGGCTATGGCCGCGACTATTCCGACGTGGCTCCGATCGTCGGCGTGCTGAAAACCACCGGCGGCCAGGTCGGCGACCAGGCCGTCGACGTCATCCCGGTCGCGCTCGAGAAGGCCTGACAGCCTCGAAGCACAGCTTCTCAACAACGGCCATGCCCGTTATGCTCGGTCGAAACTTCGGGGAGGATCGGTCGGCAGGCATGCTGATGCGGAGTTCGGTATTGACGGCAATCAGTGTCATCATCCCGGCGCACAATGCGGCGGCAACCATTGCGGCCACGCTGGCCTCGCTTCGTTCCGAAGCCGAGGTTATCGGCGAGGTGCTGCTGGTCGACGATTCCTCCTCGGACGGGACGGCAGAAGCCGCGCTGAATGCCGCCACGCAATTCTCGTTGCCGTTGCGCGTGCTCAAGAGCAGCTGCCGGGACGCGGGCGGCTCCCGCAATGTGGCGCTGGCGCAGGCGCAATGCTCCTGGATCTACCTGATCGACGCCGACGACTTGCATCTGGAGGGCGGGCTGCGGTCGATGCTGGTCCGGGCGGGGGAGCAACCGGCCGCCGACATGGTGATCGGCGCCTACCGTCGGCGCACCGATGGCGAGAACCGGAACCTCAAGCTTCCAGCCGGCTACATAGAAGACGGTATAGCCAATGCCTCGGCCTATCTGGAAGGTCACATTCGCTCGATCGCCGTGGGCAGTGCGCTGGTTTCCCGGCGCGTCGTCGGCGACACGCGCTTCCCGACCGGGCTTGCCTATGACGAGGACACGCTGTTCTGGTCCAGGCTGATGGGCAGGGCGTCGCTTGCCCTGATCGTGCATCCCGTCATGATCTACCACGTTTCGGCAGTGCGTTCCGATGATCGCTTCATCACCAGGCCGGTGCGCCGCTTTCTCGACTGGCGGCTGGCGCTGCGCGAGCTGACTGACTGTGGCATCCCACTGTCGTCGCTAAAGACCAGGGAGGGGCTGGTCGCCCTCAAGATCGCCCGGGTTCACTATGCGCGCGGCGATCTGGAGACGGCGGCGCGGTTCCTGAGGATCGCGGCGGCGGCGCCGAAGGTGCGGTCGAACACCTGGCGTTGCAGGCGCTACCAGCTGAAGCTGGCGCTGCGGCGCTGGTTTTCCTCTCCGCGCGTCCAGTTGCAACGTGCCTGAATCAGCCCCGCCGCAGCTTGCCGTCATTGTCATCGGCTATCGCGCGCCGGCTCAAATCGTCGAGGCGGTGACATCCCTGCTGGATCAGGATGAGCCGCTCGAGATCATGGTGGTCAACTCGGGCGGAGGCGAGGTCCTGGCGCTGCTGACCGGCGCCGGGTCAAGGTGCCAGTGATCGAGGCCGGTCGAAGGCTGTTTGTAGGCGCAGCCCGCAATCTCGGCATTGCGGCCACCAAAGCGCCTTTCGTTGCCTTTCTTGCCGATGATTGCCTCGCCTGTTCGGGCTGGGCCGAGGCACGGATGCAGCGGCATCTGGCTGGCGACCGCGCCGTGGCGAGCGCGATGGTGAATAGCCATCCGCGCAATCTGATCGCCTGTGCGGCTCATCTGATCATGTTCATGCGACGGCTTCCCGGTCTGCCGTCGGATCGTGCGCTGCGTTACGGCGTGTCGTTCGATCGGCGGCTGTTCGATGAATTTGGCTTGTTCGATGAAACCATGCCTGCTGCCGAAGACACCGAATTCCTGGGGCGGCTGCCGCAGGAACTGCAGCCGGTGTGGGAGCCTAAGGTGCAAACCGTTCATCGCAACGAAACCCGGCTGTCCAGATTGCTTGCCGATCAGTACAGGCGCGGCTGTCGCCGCGGCGATTACCTCGCAGCGTCTGCCCTGAACACTCCGTTTCGGTGTTTTCGCGACACGTTTCGCGATCGGCGGAATGCCCGCAAGCTGGCGAAGATCGGGCTTTCCGATCGGGATCGAACTTTCGCGATGATGTCGATGCCAATTGTCTGGCTTGCCCTGCTGGTCAAATCCGTGGGTGTCTATATTGGCGTGCGAAATCGCGTGAAAGCGGCAACAAGAAAATGATAACGAGCCAAATCAAGCCTCGACGCTGGCGACGGAGCCGACTGTTCTGGACGCGCCAGAGAACGGTCGCAGTTTTCAGCTATCGTTATGACGCGCATCTGGTTGCCGATCTGATCACCAATATCGATCCGGTCGTTGACGGCTGGATTGCCTATGACGATCGCGGGGCGACCGGCGTGTTCAGCAGCGAGCCGCAGCGGCGGCGGATCTTACTCGACGCAGCGCATGAAGCTGCCGCCGACTGGATCCTGGCTATTGATCCCGATGAGCGGCTGGAACGCGGTACCGCGGAGCGGATCGGACAGCTGACGGGGGATTACAGGCGCATGGCCTGGGGGTTCCGGCTCCGCGAATTGTATTCGCCGACCGAGTACCGGGTCGACGGGATGTGGGCCGAAAAGTTCCAGTATCGTCTGTTCAGAGCCTACGATCCGGCGAAGTACCGACCAGAGGACCTGCACGGGCTCTGGTATCCTCCCGATCTTGGTTTCAAGGCCCGCAACCAGCGGGCTCAACCTCTATCATTTAAAGATGATGGAGCCGAAGCGGCGGATCGCCCGCCGCAATCTCTACCACCACCTTGATCCAAAGGGGCTCCTGCAGGATGTGGGCTATGACTACCTTGCCGATGAGGCAGGGGCCGTGTTCGAACAGATTCCGCCCGGGCGCGACTACCATCCGCCTCACGTCGACGATGGCGGCCTCTGGATGGCCGTGCCGGCTGGTGCCACCATTGGTGGACCCGACCACATTCCATAGCAACGGGGTGGAACCAGCAGTCGGCTTGGCGCTTATCTACGAGAAAAATTTCGTGGAGCGGGCATGCTTGACAAATCTGGGACGCCATCCGGCCGGTCGGCTGCCGGACAGGGGGACGATGGAGCGCCGAAGAACGGCGCGCAGACCGCTGCCGAACAGGCCTCGCTCACCTATATCAGCGACAGCGAGCCGGGGATCCGGCGCCTGAAGGCGGGCGAAGGCTTTTCCTACAAGGGCGCGAAAGGACAGGCCGTCGGCGCGGCAGCCATTGCCCGCATCAAGGCGCTGGCCATTCCGCCGGCATGGACGGATGTGTGGATCTCGCCCGATCCCGCCGGCCACATCCAGGCGACCGGCCGCGACCAGCGCGGGCGCAAACAGTACCGCTACCATCCGCTGTGGGCCGCCGAGCGCGATGGCGCCAAATACTCCAGCCTTGTCGCCTTTGCCGAAAGCCTGCCGGAGCTGCGCCGCCGGATCGATGCCGATCTGCGCCGCCGTGGCCTGCCGGCCGAGCGCGTCGTGGCGGCAATTGTCTGGCTGCTCGACAACACGATGATCCGGGTCGGCAATGCCGCCTATGCCCGCGACAACAAGAGCTTTGGGCTGACGACGCTACGCGACCGTCACGTCGACATCAAGGGATCCAGCCTGCGCTTTGCCTTCAAGGGCAAGTCCGGCAAGGAATGGAAGTTGAAGCTGGTCGACCGCCGCATCGCCCGGGTCGTGCGCGGCGCGCAGGATATTCCGGGGCAGCAACTGTTCCAATATCTCGACGAGGACGGCGAGAGGCATGGAGTGCGCTCCGACGATGTCAACCGCTATATCCGCGACGCGATCGGCGCCAATTTCAGCTCCAAGCATTTCCGCACCTGGGGCGGCACCATCCATGCCGCGTCGCTGTTTGCGCGGACGGAGCTTCCCGAAAGCCAGGCGCAGACCAAGCGTGTGATGAACGCGGTCATCGACAAGGTGGCCGAGCGGCTCGGCAACACACGCGCCGTCTGCCGCAAATGCTACATCCATCCACAGGTTTTTGAAGCCTGGGTGGAAGGGCGGCTGCTTAGCGAAATGACCGAGGCCAACAAGCGCAAGCGAGCGATCGACGGTCTCGATGATGAAGAGGCTCTTGTGCTGAGATGGTTGAAGGCAAGCGAAGGCTGACAAAAATGGCGTAACTTTTTTGTCGACGCCATGTCGGCACAGGCCCTACTGTTTCGTCCTTTGAGACAGAAAAGGACGTCCCATGCTCTACGCTATCCTCTGCTATGCCTCCGAAGATGTCGTCTCCTCCTGGAGCAAGGCACAGGATGACGAGGTCATGGCAAAGCTCATGCATGTGCAGGAAAAATACGCTCAAGCCGGCCGGCTTGGGCCGGTGGCGCGGCTTTTGCCCACCACCGCCGCGACGACGCTGCGCAAGGTCAAGGGCGAATCGGTCGTCATCGACGGCCCGTTTGCCGAGACCAAGGAACAGTTCCTCGGCTTCTACACGCTGGAATGCGCCGATCTCGACGAAGCGGTCGACTTCGCGCGCGAGCTTTCCGAGGTCAATCCCAGCGGCGGATCCTATGAGATCCGACCGGTTTCCGTCTTCAACCCAACCAGAGTAGCCACATGACAGACCTCGCCTGGATAAGCTCGGCGATCAGCGCTGCCCGCCCGCAGGCTATGGGTGCGCTGCTGCGCTATTTCCGCAATCTCGATACGGCGGAGGAAGCTTTCCAGGACGCGTGCCTGAGGGCACTCAAGAACTGGCCGCAGAACGGGCCGCCGCGCGATCCTGCGGCCTGGCTGATCTTTGTCGGCCGCAACACCGGCATCGACGCGGTGCGCAAGCGCGCCAAGCAGGCGCCGATGCCGGAAGAGGACCAGATCTCGGACCTGGAAGATGCCGAGAGCGATATCGCCGAACGGCTGGACGGCGCGCACTACCGCGATGACATATTGCGGCTCTTGTTCATCTGCTGCCATCCGGATCTGCCGCCTACGCAGCAGATCGCGGTGGCGCTGCGCATCGTCTCCGGTCTCACCGTCAAGCAGATCGCGCGTGCGTTCCTGGTCGGCGAAAGCGCCATGGAACAGCGCATCACGCGCGCCAAGGCGCGCATTGCCGATGCCGGCGTGCCGTTCGAGACGCCCGGCGCGGTCGAGCGCTCGGAGCGGCTCGCCGCCGTTGCCGCCATGGTCTATCTGATCTTCAACGAAGGTTATTCCACCAACAGCGGCGAGGCGCCGGCGCGTGCGCCGCTTTGCGAGGAGGCGATCCGGCTGGCGCGCCTGTTGCTCCGGCTGTTCCAGACCGAGCCGGAGATCATGGGCCTGACGGCATTGCTTTTGCTGCAGCATGCGCGCGCGCCGGCCCGCTTCGACGAGAATGGCGAGATCGTGCTGCTCGACGACCAGGACCGCTCGCTGTGGAGCCGCAAGATGATCGACGAAGGCCTGGCGCTGGTCGACAAGGCCCTGCGCCACCAGAAGCCCGGACCCTACCAGGTGCAGGCGGCGATCGCCGCCCTTCATGCGCGGGCGGCAACCCCCGAGGAGACCGACTGGACAGAGATCGACCTGCTCTACAGCCTGCTGGAGGCGATGCAACCTTCGCCGGTGGTGACGCTGAACCGTGCGGTTGCGGTCGCCAAGGTGCGCGGGCCGGAAGCTGCCCTTGCCATGATCGAGCCGCTTGGCGAGAGGCTGTCCGGCTATTTCCACTTCTTCGGCCTCAAGGGCGGTCTGTTGATGCAACTCGGCCGTGGCGAAGAGGCGCGTGTCGCCTTCGATCGCGCCATTGCGTTGGCCAACACGGCAGCGGAAGCCGCCCATATCCGCATGCATATCGACCGGCTGATGCGAGACGGAGCCGTGAAGGCGCCGGCGAAGACAGCGCACTAAGCCTGTTCCTCCTGTGGCTCAATCGTGCAATCCCGGCTTGGACCATGCCGGGGTGGCGATTTTCCCCTGAAACGAGTAATGGCACGCCATGACAGCGCCCGCGGTATGCGGGCGACAATGGCGCCAAGGCTCGACCGCCGCCCTATGATGGCGAGCGGATCTGAAAGGGACAAAAATGACGATAGCGAAGGAAACGGCAGAACTTCTGGCGAAACTGGGTGTGGCCAAGGACGCGCTGACCGGCGGCGACCTCGTCGTGCGCAGTCCGGTGACGGGTGAACAGATCGCGGCGCTGAAGACGATTTCGCCGGCCGATGCGGCCAAGACCATCGATGCCGCGCACACGGCGTTCCAGGTTTGGCGGATGGTGCCGGGTCCCCGGCGCGGCGAACTGGTGCGGCTGCTCGGCGAGGAGTTGCGCGCGCACAAAACCGAGCTTGGCCGGCTGGTGTCGATCGAGGTCGGCAAGATCCCGTCGGAAGGCCTCGGCGAAGTCCAGGAAATGATCGACATCTGCGATTTCGCCGTCGGCCTTTCCCGCCAGCTCTACGGTCTGACCATCGCCACCGAGCGTCCGGGACATCGCATGATGGAGACCTGGCATCCGCTCGGCGTCGTCGGCGTCATTTCGGCCTTCAACTTCCCGGTCGCGGTGTGGTCGTGGAACGCGGCGCTGGCGCTGGTCTGCGGCGATGCCGTGGTGTGGAAGCCCTCGGAAAAGACGCCGCTGACGGCGCTCGCCTGCGAGGCGATTTTTGCCGGCGCGGTCAAGCGCTTCGGCGCGGATGCGCCGCAGGGCCTGGCACCGGTGCTGATTGGCGACCGCTCCGTCGGCGAGATCCTGGTCGACCACCCGAAGGTGGCGCTGGTTTCGGCCACCGGCTCGACCCGCATGGGCCGGGATGTCGGCCCGCGTCTGGCCAAGCGCTTTGCCCGCGCCGTGCTCGAACTCGGCGGCAACAATGCCGGCATCGTCTGCCCGACCGCCGATCTCGACATGGCGCTGCGCGCCATCGCCTTTGGCGCCATGGGCACCGCCGGCCAGCGCTGCACGACGCTGCGGCGCCTGTTCGTGCATGACAGCGTCTATGACGCGCTGCTGCCGCGGCTGAAGAAGGCCTATGAGAGCGTCTCGGTCGGCAATCCGCTGGAGACGTCTTCGCTCGTCGGGCCGCTGATCGACAAGGCGGCCTTCGACGCCATGCAGAAGGCGCTCAAGGAAGCCACCGCTCACGGTGGCAAGCTGACCGGCGGTTCGCGGGTCGAGAATGGCCATCCCGATGCCTATTACGTGCATCCGGCGCTGGTCGAAATGCCGAAGCAGGTGGCTCCCGTCACCGAAGAAACCTTCGCGCCGATCCTCTACGTGATGAAATATTCCGATTTCGATGCCGTGCTCGACGAGCACAATGCGGTCGGCGCCGGACTGTCGTCGTCGATCTTCACCCGCGACCTGCAGGAATCCGAGCGCTTCCTCGGCGTCGATGGTTCGGATTGCGGCATCGCCAACGTCAACATCGGCACGTCGGGCGCCGAGATCGGCGGCGCGTTCGGCGGCGAGAAGGAAACCGGCGGCGGGCGCGAGAGCGGCTCCGATGCCTGGAAGGCCTATATGCGCCGCGCCACCAACACGGTGAACTATTCCAAGGCGCTGCCGCTGGCGCAGGGCGTGTCATTCGACATCGATTGAGATGCTGCGCCCGGCTTTTGACCAGTTGATCCACCCGAACCCGTCGGGCGGATCGCTGCCGCTCGCGCGGATCGTTCCGCTTTAAGGCTTCGCCCCCGCTGTCCAGATGTCCGTATCCCGACGGCGGAAAGGCCACCTCGGCCATGCGCCCGGACGGGTCCTCGCGGTCGGCACGATCGGCTGCGCAACAGCGTCTGCGCCGAACGTTCAGCCAGCGTGCGGCGACGCCGGTCGGCAGGCTTCGAACGCGGCATCGATGACGGCAAGTTTGGCGGCCTGCACGGTCATGTATTCCTGGTAGAAGTTGTTCGAGACCCACATTACGGAATGCCCGCGCCGGCCCAGCCAGCCGACGCTGCCGAGCTTTTCGGCGTCGCGCAATTTGCGCGCAAGATGGGTGCGCGAGAGTTTTAGCCAACTGGCGAATTCGCCGATCGAAATCACGCTGGTCGGGATCCGGTCGAGGGCGGCATTGTCGGGATCGATGCCGGACATCAGCCAATCCATGACGATGCCGCCATTGTTGAGCCAGATGAACAGCGAAAACGTCTGCTTGGGCTCACGCACAGGGTTGGAGGAGAGCAGGCCTTCCGCCACCATCGGCTGCAGCCTGGCAATCATGCCGTGCTGCTCGAGAAACGCGGCGAGGCGGTTGCCGCTGTCGAGACCGTCGAGCGTGCGCAGATGCGCAACCACCCAGCCATCGAATTCCTTCAGCGTCGCTGCCGTCACCTGAAAGGGATGGGCTCGTCCATCACCGGTGTGCGGCAGGTATTCGATGATGTGATAGTGCAGCATCTCCTTGATGAAGGCTTCAGCCGTGTTGCGGCTGGCGACGGAATAGTGAAGCACTGCATCGATGAAGCGGGCCAGTGTCAGTTCCGTGCGGGGATCGCGCGGGTCGCGGGCGAAATGCAGGGCTAGGCCGGTGTGAGCCAGCAGCCAGCGCTGTTGCGTGGCGAATACGGCGGCCAAGCGTGGGCTCGTTTCATAGATATGCAGCAGCGCCTTCGACTGCGCCTCGACATGACGGTGCAGCGCCGGATGGCCGGCAATATATTCGAAATTCAGCGCCATCCTCCTCGTCCTCCGGCCAGCCCCCCGGCAGCGAAGACGTGCAATCACATTTCCAGCCTTAGCCGCCCGCGTCCAGCCATGCCAACCCGGACAAAAGGCCTAGAGCGATCAACCGTTCCACAGACACGTTGAAACCCCCGTCATCTCTTGATTTCGAGGCAAATTGCTTGAGAAGCGCCGCGCGCTTCTGCAGAGAAAACCGTGTCACACTTTTTTGGAAACGCTCTGGTCCGTTCGCGCCTAGGGCGTGTCGGAAAACGCTAAGCCATTGCAACCGTTGAAAAACCTACCGCAATAATAGTCAGCCCGGCAGCCTGCGGTTGAATTTGCCTCAAGATCGCAGCACGTTGCGCGCGGTCCTTTGTATCCAGGGCGGTTCGCCACGTTGGAGCGCCTGGGCTATCGTTCCGGCTATTACGGCCGCACGCCCTGGAAGGGCTCGGCCTCAAAATTGTTTTCCACACACGCAACGCGAGGTGATGGAGAGCCATCGTGTCCTAGCCACGGGAGACCACATCGTGGCAAACTTCTTGTTAACCACATGCTCGGTGAAATTATCGGATTAACCTCAGATGCCACTATCGAGGTTATGTTCCGTACCTTAGCGTTCAATATGAGTTCAAGGGATGTGTGGATTCGGGGGTTATTTCGGGTCAATCCGGGATGCGGAAGCTTTGCTCACGCACATGGTAGCCGCAATTGCCCATCGTGGGCCGGATGAGCAAGGGAAATTCGTAGCACCCGATGCCGGGCTCGGGCATGCGCGGCTGTCGGTGATCGGCATCGGAGACGGCCAGCAACCGATGTCCGACGAGGCCGGCAATTTGACGATTGCGTTCAACGGCGAGATTTTCAACTACATAGAACTGCGCGAAGGGCTGATCGCCAAGGGCCGACACTTTCGGACGTCGAGCGACACAGAGGTCATCCTTCAGCTCTATGAGGAGATGGGCGAACACTGCTTGTCTCTCCTGAACGGTGATTTCGCCTTGGCGATATGGGACAATCGGCAGCGACGAATGGTGCTTGCACGAGACCGGATGGGTGTCCGGCCGCTCTTCTACACAAGTAAGGACGGGGTGCTTTACTTTGCCTCGGAGATCAAAGCTCTGTTGAAGGTCCCGGGCGTCTCCGCTGAAATTGATCCGATTGCGCTGGATCAGATCTTTACGCTGTGGGCGCCGATCGCTCCGCGCACGGCGTTCCGCAATATCCACGAGTTGGAACCGGCAAGTGTGATGATCGCGACGCAGGGGCAGGTCACGGTCAGACGGTACTGGCACCTGGACTATCCGCATCGTGATGAGCCGTCGAAGATCACGAACGAGGACCACGCGGCAGAGGAATTGCAAGCCCTTCTGACCGATGCGGTGAGGCTTCGCATGCGGGCCGACGTGCCGGTCGGTTCCTATCTTTCCGGAGGGCTCGATTCGTCGCTCGTTTCGGCGCTTGCCGCCGGCATGACTCCTCGGAGACTGGAGACATTTTCCGTAACCTTCGACAGCGCCGAGCATGACGAAAGCGCCTTTCAGACCGAAATGGCCTCGGCGCTCGGCACGCGCCACCACGCCATAGAATGCGGCGCCCGCGATATCGCCAGCGTCTTTCCTGACGTCATCCGCTTTGCCGAGCGGCCGATCATCCGCACGGCGCCAGCGCCACTCTACAAATTGTCCGCCCTGGTTCGCCAGGCCGGCCTGAAGGTGGTGCTGACGGGTGAAGGCGCCGACGAGGTCTTCGCCGGTTACGACGTCTTCAAGGAGGCGCGTGTCCGCCGGTTCTGCGGGCGGCAGCCCACATCGCGCATAAGGCCGCAGCTGTTCCGCCGGCTTTACCCGTATCTGCCGGGCCTGCAACAGCAATCGGTGGAGTATCTGGCTGCCTTCTTCGGCACCAGCAACGCTGCCCTCGACGATCCGCTGTTCTCGCATCGGCCACGCTTCAAGACCACGGCGGCGGCGAAAATCTTCTTTTCCGGCGACCTGCGCGCGACGTTGAAGGGTTATGACGCAGCTGAAGAGCTGACCAGCCGCCTACCCGAGGCGTTTTCCCTATGGCATCCGCTGCATCAGGCGCAATATCTCGAAACCCGCTTCCTCCTGCCCGGCTACATCCTCTCCAGCCAAGGCGATCGGATGGCCATGGCGCACGGCATCGAAGGGCGGTTTCCTTTCCTGGATCATCGCGTGGTAGAGTTCGCGGCAAGACTTCCGCCGGAGATGAAACTGAAAGGCTTGATGGAGAAGCACATATTGCGCAAGGTGGCCAGGCACCACCTTCCGGCGGCGATCGGTAAACGCACCAAGCAACCTTACCGCGCCCCGGAGGCCCGCTCCTTCGTCGGGGCGGAGGAACTAGACTATGTTCGTGACTGCCTGGGCGAGGCGAGCATTACCGCCGGCGGCCTGTTCAACGCCAAGGCGGTGGCCAAGCTCCACGAGAAATGCCGCATTGAGACCGCGACCGGATTTCGCGACAACGCCGCCTTCGTCGGCATTCTGTCGACGCAGCTGTGGCAGAAGAATTTCGCCGGCCAAGCGGCCGGCGCGGCAAGAGCGGCCTGAGACGGCGAGGAAAAGGAAAGACATGATGACGGCAATCAAGGACAGGGTCAGAAGCTTTATCGTCGACAACTTCCTGTTCGGCGACACCTCCTACAAACTGTCGGATTCAGCCTCGCTGATCGAGAACGACATTATCGACTCGACTGCGGTACTTGAGCTGGTGGCCTTCATCGAGGACAATTTCGGCATCGCGATGGTGGATGCCGACATCGTTCCGGCCAACCTGGACTCGCTTGACCGCATCTCGTCCTTCATCGAGGCGAGAGCACAAACGCTGGCAGCGTAAGCGCCAACGGCGAGGAACGTCCCGTGCGGATCGAGCATTTTCTGGTGGCGAAGGCTGCTGCCCACCCGGCCAAGACGGCATTGGTCACCAAGGGCAAAAGGCTGAGCTACGAAGAACTCGACGACCTTTCGAGCCGGCTGGCCACCGCTCTCTTCATGAATGGGATCAGGCGCGACGACCGCGTTCTGATCTTCATGGACAATTGCTGGGAGGCCGCCGTATCGATCTTTGCCGCACTCAAGGCAGGTGCGACCTTCAGTCCGATCAACCCCTCCACAAAGGCCGACAAGCTCGGTTACGTCATCGCCGATTGCGACGCCAGGGCGGTCCTGACGCAGGCGAAGCTGATGCCCGTGGTCACCGAAGCCTGCGCATCGCAAGGCAAGCCCGGCATCTTCGTGGCTTCCACCCCTGGGGCCGACGGGCAATGCCCGGCAGGGGCCGCGTCCCTGACTGACTGCCTGACGTTCGATGGCGCGGAGGTAAACCATCGCGGCATCGACGTCGACCTTGCGATGCTGATCTACACGTCAGGTTCGACCGGCCGCCCCAAGGGTGTGATGATGACGCATCGCAATTGCGACGCCGCCGCGGGGTCGATCGCCACCTATCTGCGCAACGCGCCGGACGACATCATCCTGAACGTCCTCCCGCTTGCCTTCGACTATGGCCTCTACCAGTTGCTGATGGCAGTCAGGCTCGGGGCCACGCTGGTGCTCGAGAAGTCCTTCGCCTTCCCGCACGAGATCTTCGAACGCATCCGCAAAGAGGGCGTCACCGGCCTTCCGCTGGTGCCTACCATGGCGGCGATGATCCTGCAGATGCGTGATCTGGCGCCGGGTTTCCTGCCCAGCCTCCGCTATATTTCCAACACCGCGGCCGCCTTGCCGCCAGCCCACATAGAACGCCTGCGCTCGCTGCTGCCCGGCGTCCGGATCTATTCGATGTATGGGCTGACCGAATGCAAGCGCTGCACCTATTTGCCACCCGAGGAACTTGACCGCCGGCCAGGGTCGGTCGGCATAGCCATCCCCAACACGGAAGCCTTTGTCGTGGACGACCTTGGACAACGCGTGCCGGCGGGCGTGGCAGGTGAGCTAGTCATCCGCGGTCCGCACGTGATGCAGGGCTATTGGCGCAACAAGGCCGCGACGGAACGAGCGCTCCGGCCGGGGCCTAACCCTTGGGAAAAGGTGCTCTATACGGGCGACCTGTTCCAGACCGACGAGGACGGCTTTCTCTATTTTGTCGGGCGTAAGGACGACATCATCAAGACGCGTGGCGAGAAGGTCGCCCCCAAGGAAGTGGAGGCCGTGCTCCACGCCCATCCAGGTATCGCGGAAGCGGTGGTCGTCGGCGTGCCGGATCCGGTGCTGGGGCATGCGATTGGCGCGCTCGTCGTGCGGTCCGATCCGGCGCTTGGCGGAAAGGACATCATTCGTCACTGCGCGCGCCACCTGGAGGATTTCATGGTCCCCAAAATCATAGAGTTCCGGAGCGAATTACCGAAGACGGAGTCGGGCAAGGTCAGCCGCCGGCTCGCGGCTGAGATGATGGAGGCCGAGCAATGAACATCGGCTCAACCCAGGATGCGCCGGCCTTCACGCAAGCCCTGGCCATCGATCCCGCCGCCGAAACGGACAGGATCGTGGCGGCCCTGCGCGAGCAGTTGCGCGGCATTCGCAAGCGCGGACTCGTGCTCGGTCTTTCGGGCGGTGTAGATTCCAGCGTTTCGGCTGCATTGGCCGCGCGGGCCGTCGGCCACCAGAATGTGCTGTGCGTCCTCATGCCGGAAAGCGATTCCGACCCCGAAAGCCTGCGGCTCGGCCATCTGGTCGCCGACACTTTCGGCGTCGAGGCCGTTGTGGAGGATATCGGGCCGACCCTGCGGGCAATGGGCTGCTATGAACGCCGCGACGCCTTCATCCGCGAATTGGTCCCGGACTATGGCAAGGGCTGGGCCTCGAAGATCGTGATCGCGAACGTGCTCGAAGGCGAGGGCTACAACATCTCGTCGCTGGTGGTGCAGGACCCGCAAGGCAAGCAGACGAAATTGCGGATGCCGGTGGCTGTCTATCTCGGCATCGTTGCCGCCACCAACATGAAGCAGCGCACCCGCAAGCAGCTCGAATATTATCATGCCGACCGGCTGAACTTCGCCGTGCTCGGCACACCGAACCGGCTGGAATACGACCAGGGGTTCTTCGTCAAGAACGGCGACGGCGCCGCCGACGTCAAGCCGATCGCGCATCTCTACAAGACGCAGGTCTATGCGCTAGCCGCCTATCTCGGCATTCCGGAAGAGGTCCGCAACCGGCCGCCGACCACCGACACCTACTCGCTGGCGCAGACGCAGGAAGAATTCTACTTCTCCCTGCCTTACGATCGGATGGATCTGTGTCTCTACGGCCTCAACAACGGCGTGTCCGCCGAGGTGGTAGGGCAAGCGGCGGGATTGACCGCCTCACAGATCGAACGCGTCTGGGCCGACATCGCCGCCAAGCGAAAGGCAACGCGCTATCTGCACCTGCGCCCGCAGCTCGTTGACGGCGTGGACGAAGTCGGCTCCTGACCTATGCATATCGAGCAAAAGTGATCCGGTCTTGCGATACGACATGCATGAAAGAAATACTAAGCTCTTGTCTTTACGCAATTCCGGACGGAAAGCCGCGCACCCTTTCCTGGAATTGCTGTAGGCGGAACGCTTCAGGTGAAGCGGCCGCCGATCAACTGGCTCCACTGCTCGCCCGCAAGCCCGTTCAGAAAGACCTGCGCGTTCTTCATGGCATCGAGAAGCTCGGGATCGCGTGAATGCACGACGGTCGAGGCGACCGGTATGAAGGCTATGCGTCTTACAAGCATGGCGTCCAGAAGCGCGGGCTGGACGCGGCCGCGCAAGCCGGAGACACCGCGCCGGGCGGCATGCTCGACCAGGCAATCGATCACCGGCCCGGCCTGGCCGGGAAGAGCGAGGACCTGCAGCACGCGGCCGATCCCGTCCGGTCGCGCGTAATAGGCGAAAGCGCCGACATTGGCGCCGTTCGGCGATGCCACCGACACGTAGACAAGCTCTCCGAAATCCGGCTTTTGCGCCGCATCGCCCAGAATATGGTTGAGCTGACCTTCCGCCCACTGCGGACGTAGCGGAAATTGGGCGCAAAGCGGCTCCAGCAGCCCCGCAAAGCTGCCGCTGTCGATCTCGGAGGCCCGAAATGCCCCCCGGCTCGATGCGTTGGCGACGACGCCGGTCCAGCGTCGTTGACTGCCCTTCATTTTGCGAAGGTAGAGCCGGTCGACGATCCGGGCGAGCGGGTTGAACATCCAGGCAAGCTTCATGTGATTGGCAAAAAGGCTGAGCATGAAGGTCGCCGGCCGCATCACGCGAACCCAGTCAAGGCTGTATTGCGGCAGCACAACGCCGCGAAGCCGCGTCCACAGTTTCACGGACGTATCATTGGCGGTTTCGCTGAAGGAGATGTCCTGCGGACCATCGAGGAAGGCCTTCAACAGGCGGGCACCGGCCATCGGATCGGTCTCGTGATCCTCGACCATCAGCGAGCTGCAGATGGCAGCGTAGAGCTGCCGGCCGTTGAATTTCATTGGCAGCGCATGAACGCCGACGAACCCGGAAACCTGGCCGGCGTCATTGACATGGACAAGCGAACGGAGCCCGCTGCCCCAGTCGGGTGCGTCCAGATAAAACCGCCTCATGTAATCGACGAGGGAGGCCGGCGCTGGCCCCCGCTTCTTGCGCAGCATGCGTTGAAACATGCCCGCGACGGCCGCAAGGTCGGCCTGATCGAGGGCGCGGACGACGCTCACGCCGGGCTCCCGGTTCCGGGAACCCGGCCACCATGTTTGCGCGCCATGGCGACACGGGGCTGGCCGTCGGCCGTCACGGCAAAGGTTGGGGTTTCGTAGGATTTCGTTCTCGATAAAAGGGTTGCTATCTGCCGATCTTGACCTTCGCCGAACTCAAATAGCAGCCATCCGCCTGGCTTGAGGAAAGCTGCGGCATCCCGGACCAGCCTTTGGAGGATCGAAATACCGTAAGGGCCGCCGTCGAAAGCTTCCCGAGGTTCGTTCTCCAACAGATGCGCGCTTTCGCTATCGAGACGGGATGAGGAAATATAGGGCGGGTTGCACACAACCATGTCGGCAGCGCCGCGGAGGCCGTCACCCTCGATCGCGGCAAATAGGTCGCCTTGCCGGACCTTGATCCTGTCCTGCAGGGCGAGGCGCACAACATTGCGGCGGGCAAGCGAAACCGTGCTGTCGGTCAGGTCCGCCGCCCATGCCCGAGCCCGAGGACATTCGCTGACGATGCCCACGGCAAGATTGCCGCTGCCGCAGCACATGTCGATCAGGATCGTTTCGTGCGCCTGTTCGCCAAGAATGGCCGCGGCCGTCCGGCCAAGCAGTTCCGTTTCGGCTCGCGGCACCAGGACGTCAGGCGCGAGTTCCAGCTCAACCCGCATGAAGCGGTGCAATCGCGGCCAATTGCGATCGTTTGCACGGCCGGCAGGAAGGCTGTGATGCTGCGGCAAGGAAAATCCCTATCCTGAGGATAAAACGCGGGTTCCCTGTTGTTACCAACTCCGGGTAAATTGATGTTAAAGATCATGATTGGATTGGGAGTAACCGGCCTATGTTGGCGGCGTCCTGTCCCATCAATGGCGGATTCCTGTGCCGCCGCAAGCCGATCCATGCGCTAATTCAGAGCAACGCCTCGTACCGGTCTCCGATCTTTTCAATTTCGAAATCCGCCGCCCTGCTTTTCAGGATCGCGGCGGTTGTCGGCTGGTCGAGCATTCCGGCCATCGCCACTGCCAGGGCCGCGGCATCGCCGACCGGCACCAGGGCGCCGAAGCGGCCGTCATCAAGTATTTCGCGCGGGCCGTGCGGCGCGTCCGTGGAGACCACCGGAATCCCCGCTGCCATGGCCTCGACCAGAACATTGCCGAAGCCCTCGCTGGTCGATGATAGGACGAACAAGTCAGCTACGGCGTAGCAGGCCGCCGGATCATTGACATAGCCCGCAAACAGAACGTCTGCGCCGATACCGGATTCTTCGGCATAGGCGCGCAGCTCGTCGGCCAGCGGACCCTCGCCGAAGATGACAAGCCGAGCCCGGCGGCCGGCGCGCAGCACAGCGAAGGCCCGCAGCAACGTCCAATGATCCTTAACGGGCACCAGGCGTCCGGCGGTGATGATGATGGGGCCGTCGCCCATCGCCGCGAGCTCTGCCTGCCAGGCGTAGGAGCGTTGCTGGGATGCCGCAGCCGGCGGCAGCGGGTTGTTGATGACCACGACCTTGGATTTCGGGAAGCCTCGGGCCACAAGATCGCCGCCGACACCCTCAGAAACCGCGATGGCCCTGGTGGCGCGGGCCGCAACCAGGGCCGAAAGCCAGACCGCCATTTTCGCGCCAAGGCTGCCGGAAGGCAGTGAGGCGGCGGCGTGGAAACTCGGGAAGAACCGCGCCCTGCTTCGCGCGAGGGAAAGCGCCAGCGCCACGACCAGATTGGCGAATTCCGGGGCGCTGTAGATCGCGTCGGGAGAAAGGCGGCCAAGCAGGCCCGCGCTTCGCACGATGCCTTTCAATGTCGCCCACTTGCCATAACCCTCGCCGCGAATGAGGAGGCCGAAATCGACCAGATGCACGGCAGGCGAAAGCAGGGCGGCATTGGGCCCCTGCGCGTTCCAGGTAAAAAGCGTGACGTTGTGGCCGCGCGATGCCAGTTCGTTCGCCATCAGGACGAACACACGCTCGGCGCCACCGCCCCTGAGGCTGGCAATGTGAAAGACAATCCGCTTCGCCATTTCAGGCGCGGCTGGCAATGACATCCGGGCGGTTCGGCGGAAGCCGCATGTCGCGCACGATACCCAGGGTAATGGCGAGCAACATGCCGAGGATCATGCCGCCAATGGCCCCCAGGCCGATCATCACGACGGTGCGCGGGGGCCATGAACGGCCCTTTGGCGGCACTGCGGTGGAAATCACCTGCACATTGGTGCTGTCGATCTGTTCGCGCTCGGTTATCTGGCGTGCCCGCGACAGGAAGCTCTCATAGATAGCCGTCTTCGACGCGGCGTCACGTTCAAGCTCACGCAAGGCGACCTCGGAATCGCTATCCGAGAACACGTTGCCCTTCAAGTCATTCATCTTGGCATTGAGGGAGGCCGACGAGGTTTTGGCGGCATCGAGATTGACCTTCGCCAAGCGCAGGGTGCGCGCGTATTCGGCGCTGAGTTGCGCGCTGACCGTGTTGTACTCCGTCTTAAGCCTGACGATCGACGGATGACGGGGGCCAAAGGTCATCGACTGCGAATCGATCTGCTGGCGCAGGCCGTTGGCCGTTGCGCGCAGCGCCACAAGCGCCTCCGACGTGGCGGGACCGGAATTGGTGCCGTTTGCGCCGGCGGCAAGCAGGGCGTCGTAACTTGCCTGCGCGGCGATGACGCGCGATTGCGTCTCCACGATCTGGCCGTTGAGCTGGGTCATGGTTTGCGAGGAAACAAGCTGCCCATTGCTGGTGGCCAGATTGTGGCTGCGCCTATAGGCCTCGACCTTCTCTTCGGCCGCCTGCACATCGCTCTTGAGCTGGCCCAGCCGCCCGTCCAGCGCGGCCGCGGCACGGCTGGCGCCGGAAGCCTCGGCGCTGGCCAGCTCTTCCTGGAAAGTCTTGACGATATCCTGCGAAATCAGGATCGCCTTAGCGGGGGTTTCCGCCGATACCATCAAGGTCGTGACAAACGACTTTTCATCCGCGATGCTGCTAACCCGTTCCGCCAGGTTCTTCAGGGCGGTAAGCTTTGGGTCGGGTTTGGCGCCGTCCGTCCCTGTGCGGCTTCGGTCCGCGTCGAAGAACTCCGGGTCACTGGCCAGGTCAAGATCGTCTACAACACGTGAAAGCACGCTGCCCGAGGTCAAGATGCGCTCTTTGCTGCGCGCGCTGAGCAGCTGTCCATCGACCTGGGCCGATTGCGGGTAAAGATCATTCGGAACAACCTGAAGATTGGCGGGATTGATGAGGATGTCCGTGGTCACGGTGTAGCGCTGCTTGCTCAGCAGAGCGTAGGCACCGCCGATGATCCCGCCGGCTATTGCCAGCAGGCATACCAGAGCGAGGCCGGCGCGCAGCCAGACAAACAGACGCCCGAAATCGAGTTCGAGAAAGGTTCCGATCGTGTTGAGCGTCACCGTCGTGACGGGCTCGGCTACAGGCGGCGCCACGGGTGCAGGCGACACAGGGGCCGACGTTACAGGGGCCGACGTTACAGGGGCCGACGTTACAGCGGGTGCCGCCGCATGTGCCATGATCGGCGCGGTTTGTTGCGGCTTTGGCCTGCTGGCGCGCCGCGCATTTTCGATCCGTTCATAGGGGCTAATGCCGGCGGCGGCCGCGGCTGGAGGAGGACCGGAAGCGGCGGACATCATGCTAACCCTTTAATATTCAATACGCACAGCCTGCTTTACGGAAACATCGTTAACATTTCATTTTCCAGGCGTGTCAGGCGCGTTCCGGAACAGCGATCTATCCACCCTTGGTCGGTATTCTGCCACGCCCGTCGTAGCCTGGCAAAGCGTGCAGGCGTTTCAAATGGAAATACAAGAGGTCGTCGCGAGGGCACCCGCAAGGAGCGGGCTTGGCGTCATGTCGCTGTTGATGCTGGTTGGCCTTGAAGGGGCGTGCCGGTTTGGCGCCCATCCGGCTTTCGATAAGCGAGCAACAAGATGACGAGCAGCATGATATCCGGCGCCTTCGAAGAAAGGGCATTGTTTGACAATGCCGCGAGAATGGACGCGGCCGCTGCGATATGGGCGGCCCGAGGCGTATTGCGCAGGAGCTTGAAAAGGAACCGGAAGAAAGCAAAGGCGAAGAGCAGGGCGATCGGCAGGCCGAACAAAAGCGTAAGAACGACCGGCGTGCTTTCGATGAAGGGGAGGTTGAGCTTTTCGTTGACGATCTTCAACAACTCGTTGGGATTCATGCCAAGCAGGATGTCCCTCCATTCAACAAACTTGAATACATCGTAGATCTTGACGCGCGCGTCGTAATTTTGATCAAAGAGCGTGTTGCTGAAGCGGTTCAGCAGCCCCGCCGAAAAGAGTATCGCAATCATTATGGCGCCACCGGCCAGCGTCAGCATCAGCACCAGGAGTTTGGCCTGGCGTTGATGTCTGGGTGACAAGTCCGGCCAAGGCAGGAACACGAGCAGGAACAGGATCTCGCCGCAAGCGAGCAGCAGGGCGGTGCGCGCGCCCGAAGCGGCCGTGCCGATGAAGAGAATGAAGATGCAAAGCGCGCACACCCAGATACGCCACCGCGTCAATGCAACGAAACCTATGGCGGTGGTGCAAAGCGCGCCCAGCGCCAGCGGATGGGCCGACAGTCCGATCGGCCGAAAGTCCAGCTCAACGAGGGGATAGGGCAGGAATCGATGCTGGGTGACGGCCTCGATCGTTCCGATGATGGCGCTGAGGACGATCATGCCGACGATAACATTGCCAAGCGCCCTGCGCACATGGTCACCCAGGGCAAGCATGATCATCGCCGCGGCACAAGAGACCAGATAGGAATCGATTATGAAGCCGGCCGAGCCGGCACGGCCTATCACGAAGAGATAAGGCACCAGCCACAACAGCAGCAGCGAATATAACAATGTCGCCTTGAACAGCCTGACTTCATCGCCTTCGAGCCGAATTGGCCGGGTCGTGGCGATGACGACAAGCAGCAGAAAGATCGCATAGGTCCCGATATGCAGCTTTTCGGGAAACGACCCCCCCTCCGTCGAATAGGACATCACCATATTCATCAACTGCGGAGAGATGGTCGAGCGGAGCAGGAAAGCGAAGGCCGCGAGGAGAAAGAACAGGAGTGTGAGGGCGTCTTGGCGGCTGGCCTGCGCGGTCACGAACTGTTGCTCTGTGGGGGTGACACTCACGATTATCCGACCAGCGTTGCGGCTTGCGATTGAGATGGCAGGGGACGCACGCGCCCCCGGGTACATTTTCCTGGACGAACGTAAAGGAATATGGATAACCCGATCTTAACAGTGGCGATGCCGGGCATGGGTCGCCACATGTCAGCTTTGCCGAAAAGCCGGACACCGCTCATTGAAATCTCACCAAAGTGCGCCGCGTGGGAACGAATGCACGCAATGCACTTGCGCGACATGCATCGGCAGCCGGATTTACGCTATTCGTGAACTCGGTAACCCACACTTAATTGGCCGGTCGTATTGATGGCGATGCTTTGCACGGCGCCCGACGCGCTGCCTGTGGACGGCACAATGGCATCAGGCACCGGCAAAGCGCAGGAGATCAAGGTGAAGAAGTTCTATTCGATTCAGTATCTTCGCGCCTGCGCCGCCTTGCTGGTTCTGTTCGCACACGCCTTTTCCTATCAGATTGGCGTGGACAATCTGATTATTGTGACGGCGGGCCGCCTGGGCGTCGTTCTGTTCTTTGTCATCAGCGGTTTCATAATGGTCCATATTACGGGAGATGGTCCGTTTTCCGCTGCCACCTTCCTGAAACGCCGAGCAATCCGGATCATCCCCCTTTACTGGCTTTTCACCAGCCTCGCCGCGGTTCTGGCGGCGCTCGCGCCAAGTCTCTTCCAGAAGACCGTCTTTACGTGGCCCCACTATCTTCAGTCGCTCCTCTTCATTGTTCACGAAGCGCCTGGACGGGATAGCGCCAGTCCAATCCTCTCACTCGGCTGGACGCTCAATTACGAGGTATTTTTCTATATCGCTTTTGCGGTGTTCGCATTCCTGTCCGTGACCTCGCGCGTATTTGTGCTGACGGTCTTTTTCATTGCGATGTGGATAGCCGGGCTGTGGCTGGCTCCCACCAACCCTGTTATCCAGTTCTATCTCAACCCTTCTCCGGTGGCATTCGTCATCGGTATGTGGATAGGGCGGCGCTATTTGGACGGTGATTTCACTTCCGACATACGCCATGCTTGGTTATTCGGCGTAATGACCGCTGCGGGCGGGGTGCTTTCATTCGTCGATGACGGTACGCCGCTCTTGGGTCAGATCAGCTTCGCGGGACAAGCAATGTGGGCGGCGGGCCTACTTCATCTCAGCCTCATTCTGGAGCCGAAACTCAAGCACTGGAGCCTTCTCGAGCAGTTGGGCGACGCTTCCTACGCGCTTTATCTGTCGCATATCTTCGTGATCGGCGCTGTGGCGTACCTGGCCAGACGCACCGTCGGATACGAGCATCCGACAACGGTATTGTTGGTGTCGGTGGTCAGCATCGTGACAGCCTGCCTCGTCAGTCTGGTGATTTACCAGATGATCGAGAAGCCGATTCTTCAGACCCTGAACGGCAAAAGGAAGACGAGAAACACACCGCTTCCTCATATTGCCACGGAGAACAAATAAGCAGGCCAAGCAACGGGACGGTCACGGCTTTCAGCGCTTCAGTCAGCCCGCGCTGTCCACGACCTCGACATTGCCGGCGCGGTTAAGCGTATGAATGCCCGTGCGTGCCCATGCCGGACCCGCGCCGATCGGCCGGGGCGAGGCGAAGCGGACATCGGACGCGTCGAGTCGCTCAAGCTGCATCAGCCCCAGACCACCGCCATAGGCCCTCGATCCGTTCTGCACCGGCAGCACCAGGGCATCGTCCTGGCGGATAAAGGCGCCGCCCGGCCGGGTGGCCGAATGATCGACGGCAATGGGATTGAGCGGATGGGCGACCCATGGCCCGCGCAGCGAGGGCGCGCAATAGACCGCCATCGTGTCCGACGCGCTGCCGTAGCCGAACCGCTCCGTTCCAACCAGCCAGAAGCGACCGTCGGATTCGAGCAGCGTCGCGTCGTTGAAATCCCTGTCCGCCATCAGCACCGTGTCGCGGACCCAGCGGTCGGGAAACTGCGCGGCGCGATAGAGCACAAGTTCGCGAGCCGAACCACTTTCGGGGATCATGAAAATCTCGCCATCGTGTGCGAACACCTGCGGATACGACAGGTGGTGCGCTTCCTCCAATACAACCCTTGGAACACCGAAAGTGCCATCGTCACCGAGCTCGGCGACGGAAATCACGCCGCGACTCGTCGCGTAGGGGAATTCCTCGACAAACAGATGATGGCGGCGGTCGGCCTCGAAGACGAACGGGTCGGCATAGAAGCGTTGGCCATCGTCCGGCAGGACTGTGAACGGTTTGCCGTCGAGTTGCCCGGTTTCGGCGATGCCTGGTCCGTCGATCACCCGATAGGCAACCTGCCAATAGAAGGGGCGTCGTCCCCGCCTGATTTTTTGCACGGCGCGATCGATCAAAGCCCTGCCAAAAAAGGGCACATAGTGTCGAACAAAACTGTCGTTCTTCAGGATCGGCACCGGGTTGTCGCTTACCGGCACAAGCTTGCCCGCAAAGAAGCGGGCGACGGTTTGCATGATCAGCGACATGGCGCCGGCGAGCAGGTCGTTGCAGCTTCGAGATAGCCAGAGCCTGTCTGCCAGCATCGGTCTAGCCTGGGCCACGACAACGCCATCGAGGCGAGCGCCAAGTTCAGGCAATTGTCCGCTCGCCAACATTGCGGCAACGCCGGCTGGAAAGCTGTTGCGACCGCAAAATTCGAGCCTCAGGACTGGCGCGTCTTGCCCCGTTGCGCTGGCAGTGAGATCTATGACGAGGTCCGGAGGGCCGCGATCGATGGGCGGCAACGGCTCGGACCGGCCCGCCAGCGAGGGACCGAAACGCCGGCTCTCGATCGCCAAGACAGTGTCCAGCCCCCGAGCGGTTGGCGCCGCCGCCGGCGCGTGGCAACTCGAGACCACGTAACCTGCCGCATCCAACCGCATAAAAAGCTCATTTTCCCAGCGCCGGGATCCGACGGCGTGGCCGATGATTAAAATATTAGTCAACCCAAGTTATTCTCGTTAAAGCAAAAAATGGCTTGCTCTGGTATCTTTCCCCACAGTTCCTGGCAAGGGTTGCCCAAGGGGGGCTGCGGACTCTAGCGTTAATCATACGTTAATTTTTTTGAATACGAAGGCGGTTCAGGGCGCTATTGTTAGGCTGAAAGCACATGTCAGCCGGGCGCCCACGCTTTCGGTGACCAGGGTCAACCATGAACGCCGTTTCACATCCGAGATTGCCCTCAAGGCGAAAACTGCTGATCGTGTTCGGCACGAGGCCGGAGGCGCTCAAATGTTTTCCGGTGGCGCGCGCCGCGCTCGCCCATCCAGGCTTTACCACGGAAATATGTGTGACGGGCCAGCATCGCGAGATGGTCGATCAGGTCATTGAATTGACGGGCCTGCCGGTGCACTACGATCTCAACATCATGCAGCCAGGTCAGACGTTGTTCGACGTGACCTCGCGCGTGCTCCTCGGAATGGCGGGGGTGCTGGAGAAGGCGAAGCCGGACATCGTCATCGTCCAGGGCGACACAACCACCGCGATGACCGCGGCTCTAGCTGCCTTCTACAAGCGGATTCCGGTTGCCCATATCGAGGCGGGATTGCGCAGCCACAACATCAACTCTCCCTTTCCGGAGGAACTGAACCGCAAGATTGCCGGCAACATCGCCACTTGGCATTTTGCGCCGACCACCGAGGCGCGCGACAATCTCATCGCCGAAGGAAAGGCTGCGAACACCATCTTCGTAACCGGCAATACCGTGATCGACACGCTGCTGCATTTCTCCAGCGAGATCGATGCCGACAAGCTGATGAACGCCAACCTCGCCGCTCGTTTCCCCTTCATCGATCCGACCAAGAAAATGATCCTCGTCACCGGTCATCGCCGTGAGAATTTCGATGGCGGCATCCAGAGGATCTGCACCGCGCTGAAGGCATTGTCGGCGCGCAGGGATGTGCAGATCATCTACCCGGTCCATCCCAACCCGAATGTGCGCTCCGTGGTCGACGCCGAAATCGGGACGGTGCCGAACATCCACCTGATCGACCCGCAGGACTATTTGCCGTTCCTGTACCTGCAGAAACAGAGCTACCTGGTGTTGACCGACAGCGGCGGCGTGCAGGAAGAGGCGCCTTCACTCGGCAAGCCGGTGCTGGTGATGCGGGAAAACACGGAGCGACCCGAAGGGATCGCCGCTGGTACTGCCCGGCTGGTCGGTACCGATATCGAAAAAATTCTGGCCAATGCCAATAGCCTGCTCGATGATGAGAGCGTCTATCGCGGCATGGCGGAGAGGCACAACCCATACGGCGATGGCCAAGCTGCGACCCGGATCGTTGAGGAATTGCTGAATCATGGCTGAAATCAAAACCGTTTCCGTTATCGGCATGGGCTATATCGGCCTGCCGACCTGCGCCATTTTTGCCAGCCGCGGACTCGAAGTCATCGGTGTCGATATCAATGAGGCGGTGGTCGCGAAGGTCAACCGCGGCGAAATCCACATCATCGAACCGGACCTGGATGGTTTGATCCAGAAAGTCGTCGCCAATGGCAAGCTCAAGGCATTCAGCACGCCTCAGCCGGCCGATGCCTATATTATTGCCGTTCCAACTCCGATCACCCCGGACCGCAAGCCGGATGTCAGCTACGTGCTTGCGGCAGCGCGAAGCATCGCTCCGGTGCTAAAACGGGACGACCTGGTGGTGCTGGAATCAACATCGCCGGTCGGCACGACGCGCGTCATGACAGCGCTGCTCGCGGAACTGCGACCCGATCTCAAATTTCCCGTTGCGCATGGCGAGGAAGCTGACGTCCTGGTCGCCTACTCTCCCGAGCGCGTGCTGCCGGGAAAGGTGCTGACCGAGCTGATCAACAATGATCGCTCGATCGGCGGACTGTCCCGAAAGTCTTCGGAGCGGACAGCGGCACTCTATTCAAGCTTCGTCGCCGGCGACCTGTTCATAACCCAGGCCGAAAGCGCGGAACTGGTTAAGCTGACCGAAAATGCGTTCCGCGATGTCAATATCGCCTTCGCCAATGAGCTTGCGGCGGTGTGCCAGGATCTATCGCTCAATGTCTGGGAGGTAATCGATCTCGCCAACCGGCATCCTCGCGTGAACATCCTGCAGCCGAGCCCGGGCGTGGGCGGCCACTGCATTGCGATCGATCCGTATTTTATCATCGACGCCGCACCGAACAATACGCGGCTGATCAGTTCGGCGCGGCGAATCAATTCCGAGCGACCCTTGTCGGTGGTCAGGGACATCGAGGCATTGCTCGACCCGACCCGCAAGCAGACGATCGCCTGTCTTGGCCTCAGCTTCAAACCCAACATCGACGATATGCGCGAGAGCCCGGCGGTCGAGGTTGTTAAGCTTCTGTCCAAGATTCCCAATATCAAGATCGTCGCTGCCGAGCCCAATGCGCGTCAGTTGCCACACGAGCTCGAGGGCAGCGGCGTCATGTTCACCGATGCACTTTCCGCTATTGACCAATCCGATATCGTCGTCCTGCTGGTCGACCATCGACAATTCAATCTGATCGATCCCGAAGCGCTCAAGGACAAGAAGCTCGTCGACACACGGGGCCTGTGGACCTGGCGCAAGGCGCGCAAGCCCGACGCCCGCATCGAAGGCAAGAAATCCGAAATGGAACGCTCGCAGTCTCTCGCTCGCACCGGAGAAGCGGCATGAACTCGCATGACCCGGCATGGGCGCAACACTCTCTATTGGCATCGCGCCGCCGCGAGTTTCTCGGTGCGACCATCCATGCGCTGACCATGGCCGAGACGCTGGCCATCGCAGACGAGGCGATGGCGACGCGGCGGCCGCTTCATCATGTTGTCGTGAACGTCGCCAAGCTTGTGAACATGCGCAAGAATGCCGAACTGCGCGAGGATGTCGTCGGGGCGGATATGGTCAATGTCGACGGCAAAGGCGTGCTTTGGGGCGCGCGGCTCTGCGGCGTCGAGTTGCCGGAGCGTGTGACCGGCGTCGACGTCATGATCAACCTGCTTGCGCTGTGCGCCAAGCGTGGCTATCGCCCCTACCTTCTGGGCGCTGAACAGCACATTCTCGACGCAGTTGAAAGCCGACTTGCCAGAGATCATCCGAGCCTGGCCATTGCCGGCCGGCGCAATGGGTATTTCAAGGCGGAGGAAGAGGCCGCGATCGTCGAGGCCATCAACGCTTCAGGTGCCGACTGCCTGTTTGTGGCGATGCCGACGCCGAGCAAGGAGCGCTTTCTCAAGCGCTATCGCGACGTACTCGCTCCGAGTTTCGTCATGGGCGTGGGCGGCAGCTTCGACGTCTATGGTGGAAAGGTCGCCCGGGCACCGAAACTGGTTCAGGCGGCGGGCCTGGAGTGGCTGTTTCGCGTGGCGCAGGAGCCGCGACGCTTGTGGCGCCGCTACTACGATACCAACACCGCCTATGCACTGCTGCTGTGGCGTGAGTTCTGGTCTCGCCGGGGACGCCGAAACGTCAATCCGTAGGCTCGCGACTTTCAGACAAGCATGCCTCATTGCGCGGGATTTATGCGATCCGGAGCCGTGCCCTTAGCTTACCGATGAACTGCGTCACGGCCGCGGGGTGAAACAACCAGGTCAGTCCCAGGAAAGCCGCACCGCCGGCGACACCGCCCGCCGCGAGCGGAAAGATCGCCGGCATATTCCCCAGCGCAGTGCTGGCAAGGCTGGCGGCCAGTCCGGTGCAGATAGAAATGATGGCCGAGACAGCGATGTCGCGCCAGGGAACCGGCACCGGCGTGAGCCTCTCGGCGATGACGATGCAGGCTGCAAGACCTGCCAGCGATCCGCCCGCCAACGCCAACGCCGCGCCAACCTCCGCCATGGTGGGAATCAACAGAAAAGACAGTGAAATCGTTGCCACCGAGCCGAAGGAATTGGCGATGATCAGCAACCACGGCCGCTTATGTGCGTGCACCACGACGCCATAAACGAAGCTTGTGAGATTGGCACAAAGAACGCTGAAGGCGATGATCGGGAACAGCAGACCGAAGCGACCATGATATTCCGCGGGCAGCAGGAGTCGCGTGATGTCGCCGCTGAGCGCGATAAGCGTTGCTGCGACCGGCAGGCAAAGGCGTATCATCAAGGCCATGAGTTGCGACAACAACCGCCCGGACGCCTCGGATCCCTCTTCGTCGAAGCGGCTGACCACTTCTGGAAATGCGCCCATGTTGATTGCGTTGGCGACCATATCGATCGGCTGCCGAGCCAATGCGTAGGCGGCTGCGAAGACGGCCACCGCGCCGGCATCGTAGTAGAGCTTGAGGAAGACGCGTTCAGCGCTGTTGAGACCGAAACCGACCAGCGCCATGATGACGAGGGGCACGCCGAGGGCAAAAAACTCCTTGTGGGTGAAGCGCGGCGGGCCGCCAATAACGCGCCCGGATGCCACCACGCACGCCACGATGCCGGCAATCAGCACGGCGAGGCTCGAGCCGAGCGATACCGTCAGAAACGAGCGTTGGAAGATAAGGATGGCGGCGATCGGCAAGGCGAGTTGCAGCAGGCCGCGCAGATATTCAAGCATCGAATAGAGGGAATGACGCTGCTGCATTTGCAGCACCGTCAACGCGAACCGGCTGATGGAGCCGGCAATCAGATAGCTGCAGACGGCGATTGCAAATTCGATCCAGCGCTCCGGCACGATCACCGCCGAGGCGATCACGGATATGATCAGGGCCAGCACCGTGGTGACAAGCAATACCTGTCCGGCAAGCATCAGGCTGCCACGGCTGACGTCGCCTTTTCCGCCAAGCCGCAGCAAGGCAATGCGCAGCCAGTTGGTAACGGCAACATCCGTCATTTCGCCCACGGTGACCACCAGGGTCAGCAGGCCATACTCGGTCTGGTCGATCAGCCGCGTCATGACGACCAGCAGGAGCAGAGCGGAAACCCGCGTCAGCAGAATAGCTGGGCCATAGATGAGTGTGGAACGGAGCAGCAAAGGGTTGTTCCCGGAAAATTTGCCGTCGATTAATCGTTGACCGACGGGAATTCCAGCATGATGACGGCAAAGGGTGAACGGATACAGTTTGAACCAAAAGATTTGTCGTAAACCTTTTTTGGAACGTTTGCTTTAGGGTCACCCGGCATCCGCAATCCAAATGGTGTCATGTTGCAGCGTCTCGCCCACAATAGAAAAATACATGTCTTGGTCGCAACGCCCTCGGGCGTTTCGGGACAAGGCGGCATCGACCGGATCATGGGGGCGCTGAAGCAGGAGTTCGAACGGCAAGAGATCGCCGACATCGATCTGCGCTTTCTTTCCAGCCGTGGCCCGGGACATGTCGGGCTTTCGATCTTCTACATGCTTGGTTTTTGCGCGCGGATGCTTGCGGCCCGCCTCGACAGACGCGCCGACGTCATTCACATCAATATATCGGTCTCCGGCAGCACCTATCGCAAGATGATGATCGCCGCCTGCGCCAGGCTGTTGTCGATACCATATGTCCTTCATCTGCATGGGGCGCAGTATCAGACATTCTGGAAAGATGATCATAGTTTCATGAGCCGCCGTATCAGGGCTCTGTTCGAGCATGCCGGCCGGGTGATTGTCCTGGGGGGGCTTTGGCGCGATTTCGTCGCCAGCCGGGCACCGGCGAACGGCGGCAATATTATCATCGTTCCCAACGCCACGGCAGTTCCTTCCCTGGCGCATGTCGGCGGAGGCGATCACGTGCACATCCTGTTCCTCGGCCGCATCGGCGAGCGAAAGGGCGTGCCGCAGTTGGGCGAGGCGCTGGAGCGGATGAAACATCTCAGGGGTTGGCGTGCCACGATCGCCGGCGATGGTGAGGTCGAGCCGGCACGAGCGAGGTCGGTCGCTCTAGGGATTGCCGACCGTATTGCTTTTCCGGGCTGGGTGGGACCTGACGAGGTCGCATCACTGATCGCTTCGGCCGATATTCTGGTGCTCCCCTCGTTCGCCGAAAATCTGCCAATGTCGGTGATCGAAGGCATGGCGGCCGGCCTGGCTGTCGTGGCCACCCCGGTTGGCGCGGTCGAGGACATCATCACCCACGAACAATCCGGTCTGTTGGTGCCGCCCGGCGATGTGGCGGCGTTGACCGAGGCGTTAACTCGGCTGGTCGAGGATACGGCGCTGCGCGCGCGGCTTGGCGCCGCCGCCATGGCGGTGCACCGGGAAAGGCTTGAGCTTGCACCGTTTGTCGACGCGATCTGCGATGTCTGGAGATCGGTCGCGTCCGAGGCGCGATCGGTCAAGCGCTGACGCTGTCCTTCATTGTCGTCACTGCGGCGGGCCAAGCGCGAATTCGCGGTGGAATATCTCCAGGTTCAAAAGCGCCCATATCAGTTTTTCGTGGTCCGCGGCGCGCTCGGCGTGCTCCCTGACAATCTGGTCCAGCTTCTTGGCGCTCAAATAGCTACGGATGACCGAATGGGACGAACACAGATGGTCCCGTACATAATCGCTCATCGGCCCGCGGAACCATTCGGCGACGGGCACCTTGAAGCCGATCTTTGGGCGGTTGAGGACCTCGTCGGGAACCATGCCGGCCATGCAGTCGCGCAGGATCTGTTTGCTGTGCAGGAAGCCCAGCCTGTAACGATCGGGCAGTTGGCTGACGAAGGAAACCAGATCGCGATCAAGGAATGGCATTCGCCCCTCGATTGAACCGGCCATCATCACTCGGTCGCCCCGTTCCAAGAGGTTGTCGGGCAACCACGATGTCTGATCAAAAAACAACACACGGCGCAGATGAGATTCCGTCACACTCGAAGAGAACGGGAAATCGTTGCAGTCATGGCCGCAAGTGGCCAACCCACCGAGGAGCGAATCGCGTTCCCGCGCCGTCATGGCTCCAAACCAGGAGATCATCCGGGTGGCAAAGTCCCGTTCACCCGCGCTTCGGGCAAATGTATCGAACTTGGCCGATGCGCCGGGCAATGCGCGCATCAAAGGGGCGAGGAGATTGTTGTGAAGCGACGCTGGAACAAGTGACCGGTAGACACCCGCCAGAGACTCTGCGCGATGTTTGGGGTAGCCGCCGAGAATCTCGTCCGCACCTTCGCCCGTAAGCACCATCTTGACGTCCTGCGAGGCTCGAACCGACATCAGGTAAATTGGAATGTCCGTACTTTGTGAAACAGGTGCCCCCCGATGGCGGACCATCTTGGGCAGATGATTCATCAGGTCATCCGCCTGGATGACGATTTCGCAATGATCGGTCTTGAAATGATCGGCGACGCGCCGGGCGAATGGAAGCTCGCTGTAAGCCTGTTCGCTGAAACCGACCGAAAACGTACGAATGGGGTTGTCGCTGTGCCTGGTCATCAGGGCAACGATTGCCGACGAGTCGAGGCCCCCGGACAGAAAGGCGCCAAACGGCGCATCACTGCGCATCCTGATCTCGACAGAACGGTCGAGCAATTCCAGAAATCGCCGCTTGGCGGTTCCTGGATCGATATCCGCTGTCAGATCGGTCTGATCCGGGGGCGCATAGTAGCGCGTTTCCGTTACTTCCCCTTGCGACCACACAGCGTAGCTTCCCGGGTTGAGCTTGCGGATCTGTTTGAAAAGCGTCCGCGGTCCAGGCACGTAACGCCAGGTCAGATACTCGCGCACTCCATCCAGATCGAGCTGCTGGCCATCTGGCTGCGCAGACAACAACGCGCTGATCTCCGAGGCAAACGACAGCAAATTTCTGCCTTGCATGAGGTAAAGGGGTTTTTTTCCAAAGGGGTCGCGAGCGAGGATCAATTCGCGCCGTTGAGCGTCCCACAGCGCAAAAGCGAACATCCCGCTCAATCGGTCGAACATGGCCAGGCGCCACTGGTCATAAGCCCTGAGCAGCACTTCCGTGTCGGAGCGTGTGCGAAAACGGTGGCCGAGACCGATCAACTCCTCACGCAACTCGATGTAGTTGTATATTTCGCCGTTGAAAATAATCCGGAGCCGTCCGTCCTCGGTCTGCATCGGCTGATTTGAATCGGCGTTTAAGTCAATAATCGCCAGGCGGCGATGCACCAATGCCAACTGGTCCTCGCCTGTGTTCAGGTCCAGGAGTTCGATGCCTTCGGCATCGGGACCACGATGCTGCAAGGCATTCGACATCCCGGCGGCCCGATCTTGTGGCTTCTCGACCCTGCGCCCAATCCAGCCGGCAATTCCGCACATTCTTTCCCTTGGCCCTCTTTCCCTTGTTTGCGTATGATCGAGGACACCAATCTACAGCGAATATATTAATAGCTGCTCGGTGGAGTGATTTTAAACCTGAGCCTGATTTGGTTCGATCAGGCCCTCTCGGCTGCAACTGGAGACGACAGTCCTTGGGTTTCACGCGATTGATCGCCAGCAACCAGGCAGACCGCTCGAACCGATCCTGACCCGATGACGAGTTATGGCAGGCCCAGTGCCCGCAACATCTCCCGGTCCGGGATCGCAGGCCCCTTGGGTTGGATAACACTCATTCCGTAAGGATTGGAGAATTCCCAGGCCGACCACGGCATCGCGAAGCGTTCCGCCTCTCTGCGCACTGCCATGAGATAGCGCAGGCGATCAGCATCGAAAGCTCCCATGCGGCCATCCGCAGACATCAGGATAACGCCGAATTCGCCCACGAACAGGCGTCTGCTCGCTATGCCATGGGCTTCAGCCCAGTCGACCGCCTGACGGAAACCCGCTTCGAGCTGGCTCTGCCCCCAATTCTGCTCAAAGTATCGGGCGATCGTTTCACGCGCCGCGGCCATGTTCATCACCTCTTCGATCTGGCTCAAGCCGGCGGCGTCCATCTGCGCCTTGAGGGTTTCGGCGACCACTTCGGGCGTGCTGGCGTCGGCAGGCCAGGGAAGGCCGGAGGAGAAAGCGTTCTTGTCATCGGCCCGCTGGTGCGTGAAGCTGTGCGGATCATACATGTGGAAGCTGTAATAGACGTTGGGGTCGTCGAAGTTGGGGTCCAGGTTGACCAGTCCCGCGATGCTCCCGCCGCAGGCGCCGGCCGCGACGATGGTGAGTTCGCTGCTGACGGCGCGAATATCGCGAACCGTGCCTGCCATGATCCGCTGCCAGTCATCGCTGCCGCTTGAATCGCAAGGGTAGTAGGCGGGCTCGTTATAGGGCTCGAGGGCGACCTTGTCGGCGCCAATTTTGATCAGCATGGCAGCCACCGCCACTACCATTTTGCGATAGCGGGCAACACCCTCGCTGTCGGCCCCGCCATGGATCATTTCCATGCTGTAGGCCGGAACCTGGCTGACGCCATGCAGATCGAAAACCACCTTGAGCCCGCTTGAAACCACCCGCTGCACCGCAGCGGCAAGCATGTCCAGCGCCTGTTGTCGTTTGGCGCCCTCGCTGGCAAGCAGAGGGCCAGGGTCGACACTCAGCCGGACAAAGTCGAAGCCCATGGATCGAATGCGACCAAACTGGTCGCCGTCCGGCCAATCGGTGAGCGGCCTGCCGCCCGCAAGCCATTCCTTCTCGCTGCGATAGGGCGGCCATTTGTAGGAACCATCTTTCTCCACCGGCGACCAGTTGAGCCATTCATGGACGCCAACGCCGCGCTCAAGCGGGATCGGCGCCGCCTCGGCTGACAAAGCCATGCCAAGCGCGCACGCTATGACGTAGACAACTTTTCTCATCGCAAAACTCCGCGTCATGGCCGAAGATATTAACCGCGGGAACGGAAAAGAGGATGCCGCCACACGCTTTTTCGACGGGATGGTGTATGAGGATCAAAATCTTGGCGGAGCGCGGATGAGGGTCGGGTGGTATTTCAACCGATTGCGCAGCATGGAGTTGGCCGAGATATTGCATCGGTTGGACGAGCAGCGCCGGAGGACCGTTTCGCGCCGCCGCGACAACGGCTGGCAGCGCTATGCGTCGCCGCAGTTGCACCCGGTGCTGCACGGATTGCGGAATGCTGTGCCGGCCGCTGCGACACCAGCCCAGCGGCAAGCTATCGAGGCGGCTGCGCAAAACACTCTTCGGGGCCAGTTTTCAGCACTTGGGCAGACCTGGCCACAGCGAGACCCCTATACTCTCTTTCCACCCGAGCTCTGGCGCCTTGATCCGGTGACCGGCCGGCTTTGGCCAGGCCCCAAGACCCATACTTTCGATATCGATTTTCGCCATGCCACCGGCCGTGGCGATGTAAAATATGTCTGGGAAATCAACCGGCTGCAGCAACTGCCGCCACTGGCTGCCCATCTGCTTCTCACCGGCGATGATCAATCCCGTGCGGCCATCGAGGCGGCGATCGAGAGCTGGCATTTCGCCAACCCACCATTTCGGGGCGTTGGCTGGGCCTCGGGCATCGAGGTCGCGCTACGAGCCATCAGCCTGATTGTCACGCTCGACCTCGTCGGCGACCGACTTGGCGCGGCGACGCGAGAAAAAGTCGGTGAAATACTGGCGGCAAGCGCCTATTGGCTGCCGCGGTTTCCCTCCCGTTTTTCGTCCGCCAACAACCATCTCGTCGCGGAATTGGCTGGCGAATATTTGATCGGTCTGGCTTTCGGGGCCGAGGTGGCTCGCGAGTCGCTCCTGGCTGAGGTGCTCAAACAGATCCTGGCCGATGGCGCCGGGGCCGAGCAGACCCCGACCTACGCCGCCTTCAGTGCCGAACTTTTCCTGCTGTGCGCTGCGGCGGCGCGCCAGGCCGGACTGCCTTTTCCCCAGCCCGTCGAAGCGCGTTTGGCCGCTTTCGCCAATTTCGCAGGCTGGCTCCCGCCGAAAACCAGCGGCTTCGGCGACAATGATGAAGGCCGCGTGATCACGCTGGGGGGCGAAACCGATTATGTCGGATCGGTCGCGGCCGCCATCCGTGGTTTTCTACGGATGCCGGGCAGCGCACCGGAGCCTGGCGATTTTCGTGCGCTTTTCTTCGGCGCGCCACCGCGGCCGGCGCCGGTGCCGAATGGATTGCATACATTCACGCAAGGCGGGCTCTCCGTCTGGCGCGGCGAGATGAATGGTCGCAACGTCCATCTGACATACGACCACGGCCCGCTGGGCTACCTTTCGATAGCGGCGCACGGTCATGCCGACGCGCTGTCGCTCACCCTGTGCATTGACGGCGATCCGGTGCTGGTCGACCCCGGCACATGGCTCTATGGTTCGGGGGGAGGCTGGCGCGACTGGTTCCGCTCGACGCCGGCGCACAACACGCTGAACCTAGAGGGTAAAAGCCAAAGCATCATCTCCGGGGCGTTCAACTGGTCGCACAAGGCGGTTGCGACATTGGTGGAGAGCGAGCCGGGGCCGCACTGGAGGCTGTGTGCCCGACATGACGGGTACAAAGGCCGCTTCGGCGTTGTGCATCAACGCGCCGTGACACGCGATGGCGACGGCATCCTCGTGACCGACCAACTGCTCGGCGGCAGCCGCGTCGCTGAGATCGTCTTCCAACTCGCCGCCGACCTCCACGCCAACAGGGATGGAAACATTGTCACGATATTGCGCGGCGCTGAACCTTTGATGACTATCCACTTTCCAGACGCAGCGATCCACATCCGTTCCGGCGGCGACACACCGGGCCAGGGCGGCTGGGTTTCGCCGCGTTTTGGTGCAAGGCAGCCAGCCGAACGCCTCGCATGGCGTGGCCAAGTAGGCGAAAAGGGAGTAGTCATCCGGCTCGCGCCAAGTCCGCCGCAGACCCGATAACGGGCAGGTTGCAGGCGCAGCGTTCGACATTAATTACGTTCAGATATTTAGCGGTTTTGACACCGTTGATCTGCTAATTTGGCCATGATTGTTCTGCCAGTCGCATCCCGATACACAGTTGCGGGCAGCATATGATAGGCCTGGCAATATGTGCTTCGCGACGAGCCGGATCACCATTTCACCACCTAGGAGCCACTGCATCGATGTTTTCGGAATTCGCCAGAGTGATCGTGGAAAAACTCTCACACATCGATCTGCTGACACTCGGTCTCCTGTTGCTCACGGCGCTGGGGAGCGCGGTGGTCGCCTACTGGCGAACGGTCGAACAGAAATCCTTCCGGGACTTTTTCGACTTCGCCTTTCCCGCGGAAGTCATCATGCACCCATCGGCGCGAGCGGACGCATTGTTCTGGATCACGAAAAGGCTGGTGATGCCCTTCCTGCTCATTCCCGCCGGTGTCACCTTCGTTGCCGCCACGGGATATGCAACAAACCAGGCAGTCGGCTGGCTCTTCAGCATCTCGCAACCGCTGATACCCGGCCCCGCCGGCCCAGTGACGATCATCCTCTTCACCGCAACCATGCTCGTTGCTTACGATATCTCCTACTACCTATATCACGTTGCCCAGCACCGTTTCCCGTTCCTGTGGGAATTGCACAAGGTGCATCATTCGGCCGAAGTGATGGTTGGGATCACCAAGGACCGGGTTCACCCCCTGGACGATCTGATGAACCGGATCTGGGACGGCGTCATACCGGGGATCAGTTTCGGCTTGTGGAGCCTGATTGCGCTTGATCCGGTCGAGATCGCCATATTTGGCATCAACGTCTATGTCATTCGCAACATTCTCATGATGGACTTTGTTCGCCACACGCATCTGAAGATTTCCTTCGGCCGGTTGAACGGCGTCATCTTGTGTCCGCACTGGCACCAGGTGCATCACAGTGTCGACCCTCGCCACTACGACAAGAATTTCGGGCTGCTTTTTTCATTCTGGGATCGCATATTCGGAACGCAGTTCATCCCGGATCCGGACGAAGACCTCAAGTTTGGACTGATAGATCGCGACGTACGCGACTATCAGTCGCTTTTCGGACTTTACGTGCTGCCGCTCAAGAAAATGGCAAACCATATCATGCGACTTTTTCAAAAGCGCATCGATGTCGCGCAGCCGCAGGACCGTCTCCAACCATGAACAAAATGGCTTCGATTGACGCTGTTGGTGCGGAGCGACTGGAAATCGTCAGTTCGACGGATCGCCTGGCCGCCATCGAAGCCGAATGGGTAGACCTATGGCATCGTACCCATGCACTGATCTTTCAGAGCCATGCCTGGGTTTCGGCATGGTGGAGCACCGTGCGTGACCGCGACCGGCGCTCGCTGCGGATCGGCCTGGTATGGAGCGATGACAGGCTGGTCGCTGTCATTCCCCTGGCGATCGGCAGACGAAAAGGACTTCGGCTCCTCGAATGGGCCGCCAATAGCTATACGGACTATGGTGATATTCTTGTCGCGCCGGAATGCTCCCTATCGGCCCTCCAGAACCTCTGGAACCGGATCTGTTCGGCGGGTGGCTTCGATCTTGCTTTTATCAATCGTCTGTCGCCGGATGCGGCAGCCCGCAGGATTTTTACACCGGGCTCTTCCAGCGGCGTCAAGCTTCGCGCCAATCACCGGGAGGAAGTCAGTTATCGCGTCGCTGGACAGTGGGCCAGCGGAGCAGCATGGCTGGCGGACCAGCCGAAAAAGATGCGCCAGAACTATCGGCGCGGCATCAAGATACTGGAAGAAACAGGCGAAGTGAAATTCCGCCTCCTGTCGGCTGACGAGCCGCTGCAGCCATTGCTGGAGCGACTGTCGGCGCTGAAGCGCAGATGGCTGGAAAAGCACACGCGTGAATCCGACCTTTTCGAAGAGGGCGAGCCGGTTCTTGCCGCCCTGGTGGACGCGCTGTCACGCGCCGGTGTGCTGCGCATTTTCGTACTTGAATGCAATGGTGCGATGGTCGCGGTTTCCATCAACATCGTCCAGCACAACGTCATGATGGCATTCGTTACCACCTACGACCCTGACTTTAGCCGAGCGTCGCCGGGTGCGGTCCTGATTACGGAGTATATACAGTGGTCGTTTGATCACGGCTTGGGATTGGTCGATTTCCTCTGTGGCGGAGAGGCCTTCAAACATAGGTTTGCAACACAGGCCGTTACCCTCCAATCCGTTCTTGGGGCACGCACTGTGCAGGGCGCGCTCGCTTCTCTCGCTGATCGTATCTGTCAGACGATCCGCGTACGCTCACGCGGATTGGCGTCGGCGAATCCAGAGCGCCCGCCCGATGAGACTGCTTAATTTAGCTGGATAACTTGGGCATAAGCCGCCGAGCGTTGAGGGCTGGCGTGCGACATGGGCGCGCCATTCGAAAATCCGCGTCGATTACGCCTCGGAATCGGGACCGAATGGGTCCGCAGGTGGAGACTTCAGCCAATTCCCGCAAATCACGTCTCTCGAGGCACAGTTTGTTGTCTGCGAAGCGTCGCAACACGTTCGTTGGCGTCACAACGGTAGCAGGCTAGGTCCTGAAAATCATTGAAGATTTTTTCGGACAGGGCGCCTACCATAGGTCGGCGTTTTTTCTATAATTTCAGTAGCTTAAGGTAGGCTGGTAGCGGGAGACCGCTACATCGCGAGACCCACTATCGAGGAAGCACTCTTCTGCTATCGGCGACGCTCAGTCTAAAGCGCAAACGTCGCCGAAGATCGCCCGGAATTATGGTGGACGCGCGGGTGGTCTCGATTGGCTACCCGCACCTGTTGAAGCGCCCGAGATTGGACGTTCCGACAGCTTGGCTTCACTAAGCCCTGGGTTTGCGTTTGGCAGGGGCCTTTTTGGCCGGCGTTGGTTGCGGTTTGCGTCCGAGCCCCGCAGCCTTCGCGAGCGTAGATCTTTGGGCCGCGTAGTTCGGTGCTACCATCGGGTAGTCTGGCTTCAATCCCCACTTTTCGCGGTATTCGTTCGGAGCCAGCCCATAGTGAACCGCAAGATGACGTTTCAGCGATTTGAATTTCTTCCCGTCTTCCAGGCAGATGATGTGATCCGGTGTTACCGACCTTTTTGGATTGACGGCGGGTTCCTGCTGAGACGGCCCAGGCACATTCGGCTGACCAAGGCCTGTAAGCGACGAATGGATCGACGCGATGAGGTCTGGCAACGCAGCGACGGGCAGAGGGTTTTGGCTGACATAGGCAGAGACAATGTCTGCCGTCAGCCCGACCAGATCAGCCGTCACGGCTTCGTTTTGATCATTCAAGTATTCGCTCCTGGTATGGGGTCAAATCCGCATCGCCCATTTTCGTATACCGTAATTTTGGGCGATGCCGAGATAAATCTACCTGTCAGGCCAAAGCTCGGCTCAATGCTCGTTGGCGTGAGTCGTAGAGGATCCAAGTTCGCCGTCACAATGGGTGAAGACGGTTACCGTCTTCGCACTACACTCGTCGGTTCAGTGTGTTTGCAGTCCGGAAACTGATTGCATCCACGAAACATCGATCCGTCTTTGTTGCGCCGCTCCACCAATTGGCCGACGAGGCAGGCCGGGCATTGGCTCAATTCGGCTCCCTCAATCGTCTCGAAGCGGACTTCATCGCCGGCGATCTCGCAAAGCTCGTGGATATAGCGGGATGGCTGACGGCGGTTGGTGAGCATATAGACCCCTCGGCTGGCACGCGTCAGCGCCACGTAAAACAGGCGCCGTTCTTCCGCGTAAGCGAAGGTCTCGGGGCGAGGAATCACCAGGTTCAACAGCTCGTCGTCTTCGATGCGGCTTGGTACGCCGTAGTTGCCCTCGCTGACATCGAGCAGCACCGTGTAGTCGGCCTCGAGGCCCTTGGCCCTGTGAAACGACAGCCCGGTCACCTCGATGTTGGCAAAGGACGGCGGCCGCCCCTCGAATGGATCAAGGACGTTGTAGCGCCACAAAACCAGAACCTTGAGCTTGCCGCGCTTTTCGCCGCGCCACCGGTCGGCGATGGTACCCAGAGCGGCATCAAGCCGTTCGAGCAGGCGCTGACATGCCACCGCAAAGTCCGGCTTGTCGCGTTGATCATCGATGGGAATGACACGGATTGATCGCGAGACGGCCGGGCGCGTCGAGCGGACGGACTTCTTGATCTGTTCGGGATTGCGCTGGACGAACTTGGCGGCCGTCTCGGCAATGAGCTGGTTACAGCGATATGTCTGCTCCAGGCGCCCCTGCCAACTGGTCCCGAAGTTCGCTTCGAACCGCGTAAAGATCGTGATGTCCGATCCGGCAAAGCGATAGATCGACTGCCAGTCGTCTCCGACCGCGAACACCTTGCTGAACGCTTTCTGCTGTTTGAGCGCCTTGATGAGGTTAGCGCGCGGCTCGGAAATGTCCTGAAACTCGTCCACGAGAATGAGGGAATAGGGGCTTCGATATCGGCCAGTCTCGACCAGCCGCACCGCATCCGCGATCATCGAATCGAAGTCGATCCGCCCGGTTTCCTCAAGCTTTCGGGAGTACCCTTGAGTGATCAGCCAGACCGCGCGCGCGAACAGCCTCCCACGCTCCTTGTCATGCAAGTTTTTGGCACGTTCGAGCAGCATGTCGAGCGTGAGGTGACTGGCACGTATGTGCTTCAAGCAGGTGGATATCAGCTGGTGATAGTGCTTGATAACGACCGGATCGAGCGCCTTGGTGATTTCGGCGTAGCTCTTTCGCTCGAAAGGTATTGAGCGACGCGTCAGTTCAGACTCAAGCGTGCTGAGCAGCGTCTCGTCGCTGGCTTGAGCGGAAGTGGTCTCGAAGAAATCGATCTCATTGCGGCGATATGCCTGCCGCTTGTTCTCGGCGTGCTCGGCGTAGTCCGCAAAGGGTGAGCTTCCGTCCGCATCGAGCGCGAAATGCTCATGCACAGTTTCGGTCTGCGGATAGTAGAAATCCGGATGCAGATGGCGGACGCTGCCACCGTCTTCCTCCACCGCAATTTGCCGTTCATATTCGAAGGCGACTGAATGCAGCCAAAGCCAGTTGGCGATCTTCTTCTCCTGCAACGACTTTACGATCACGGCGGACAAGGAACCGATCGTGGCGCTACCCTTTCTAAGGGTGTCCGATACGTAGCGCTGATAGTCGGCCTCCCCGCCAAATACCTCAATCGGGATGTCGGCTTTGGGATGCACGACGAGAAGCTCGGCCCACATCCGGGCAAATTCCGGATCGCTCTCGACAAGGTTCTGGATTATCGCCTCGATGCCCCTGGTTTCGCCAGCGGGATGATCCACCCAGTTGGCGAGCTGCGGTGGCCGACCCTCGACCTCCTCAATGATTCCGCGCCCGAGCGCATGAAATGTCGTGACGCGACACTCCAAGGCGTCCTCCGCGACCTGCAACTGAGCCGCGATCCTCGTCCTGAGTTCATCGGCTGCGTTTCTGTTGAAGGCCAGGAGCAGGATCTCGTCGGGCCGATAGAGTTGTTTCTCCAGGACGTAGGCGACCTTGCCGACCATCGTCGCGGATTTGCCGGATCCTGCCGAGGCCACCAGCAGGTTGTTGTCCTCAAGGCGGATACAAGCCTCGCGCTGCTGATCGGAAAACGATCGCCGGTCGAGATCTTCGAAGAACGGCTGGAACCTCGTCAGTTCCGAGCTGACGAACGCCTCGTTGTAGGCATGGCGAACGGCCGGGTCCGTTATCATAGCGAACGAGGCCGGAAGGGAGGCCTTAAGTCCTACCGGCATCATGTCTGGGTTTAGAAGCGGGTGAGAGAGGGCGGCCGCTGCGGCGCCGGGGACGCCGGCAACAGCCCTGCCCAGATCGGCCTGTGCAAGATACTGTCTGTTGCCTTCGGTAAGCTCGCGAAGCCTTTCGTCGACATCGAGCAGGCGATCCTTCTCGGTGGCGATAAGCCCAAACAGGTGAGTGTTGATGAAGGCATGAAGGTCTGCGGCCAGTTGTGTGGCCGCGTCACCCGACAATGCCGAAAGGGTGTCTGTTCTGCCACGAGCTCGTATCTCGACGGTGTGCCACAGAAGCGCCTTGCTGGTCGAAATCGACACGATATCAAGGCAGCTAAGCTCCACCTCGCCATCTTGAGCCAGCCGGAAATGTCCTGAGATTTTCGGGTCAAGGGTCAGCTTCCATTTTCCCGCGGGAAACATCCGCGCAAAGAAACCTGGGCGATAGGTCCGCGAGCGGCCAGATAGCAATTTGGTCAAGGCCACATTCAATACGCCCGCTAAACAAGAGGTCTTGGAGGGCGAATATCAGCAACAGATTGAAATGTTCCAAATCATCGTGGAGGGCATTGCTCGGGCCGCAATGTAGGTCGTGGCTCTCTTTCGTCTCCTCTCACAGGAAACAGCGCAAGCGCGTCGGCGCGTCAACGATCTCATTAGATGGTTGCGGCGAGTTACGCCGTGCCAAACGCCGGGCTTTCCTTTTACATCCTACCGCGCCAATGATGAGAATCTGGAGTGGGGGGCAGTAGATGGCAATCGTTCGGCGAAGCTTCGATGCCATTCGAAGCAGGCTCACCGGCATCGGGTTCCTAAGTATTAGCGCGAGCTGGAATCCGCCAGTCGCACAACGGACGGTGATCTTGCGGCTGTTCAATTTCTTAGAGAATCGGCGTGTGCTCTACGTGCCGATGCATTTCGAGGTTCCGGACCAAGTTGATCAGTCGGTGATTCAGATTCGCAATGAGCTCACGCAAATCTTGAACGACCTTCCCGAGCATTCGCCAGCTGCACGCCGTGTCCGGCATCTGCGCACAGCCTCCCGGCGTTTTCTGGAGGATGCGCTGCCGGACTACCGAAACATCGCCTATCGCCTGCGCAACGACGTCGATAGTGGATCATCGATCCGGTGGCATGATCATGGCTACCGCCCGTTGACGCCCGGCTATTTCGTGGCGTTAGGGGAGTTGCGGGCAATCTTCGGATTGCAGCTTTCGGCGCTCGCCGCCGAATTCGAGATAGACGTGGAGGAAGACCTTACATCGATCTTCCCCGTGGCTATCGAGCGCCATGATTGAATCGGTAGCGCTATAAGACTAACGCCACGCTGACATGTGCGTGCGGATAAACGTGAAGGCTGGGGGACTATGTGATCGAACGTAGGGGCAAGGATTCAACCGGCGAATGGCCAACTATCGCCGAAAAGCATTGGTATGTGCTGTCGATCGTCAGTGCGACGTTCACGGCCGTAGCTATCGTAATCGCTTTCTGATCATTTTCAGTGACGGCTTCGATGGCGAGCATGATACCCGCTTGGCCCAAGCGCTCGCCCCCTTCGGTGTTGCACTGTTCGCGCTCGTAACTTTCTGCACGGTTAGCTGGCGAGGTTCCATTAGCGTTAGGCAGGCCAATCAAGCTGAGAACGAAGGGCGCCCAAAACTGCTTCAGGAGGGAGCTAAACTTTTGAGCGAGCCAAGCAAACCATCCCATGTGTCTGCCGGTGTCGCTACTCTAAGTGTGCTCATTCATAGCGGGCAAGGGGACTACGCGCGGAGCGCAATGAACCTGCTCGCTGATTTTGTCGAAGATCACATGCGCAACTATCACGGCAACCGGCATCGAGAAGAGATTTCCGGCGTCATGCGGTCGGGAGACGAGGCCGGTTTTAATACCGGCCGAAGCATCACCTTCTACGTTGCAGAGCCAGAACAGGATTACCACTACGACGATGATCCTGTATACTGGCACTACATTCCAGGGTTTGCCTCAGTAAGATATTTCGGAGGGGAATTTCTCTTCGATGACGAATGCGAAATTGATAGATGGGAAAATGCATCGTTTAACGGCGTAACAATAGTGGGATGGAAGCGCGTAACGGTTGACGGTCGATTTGAGAGACCCATGTTCAAGAACTGCGGTATCACTCGTGTCGACTCGATTGATTCAATTAATTTTCATGCGAATTATAAATATGCTTTTGAGAAATGTGATTTTTCGAATTGCATATTCGCGGATGAGAAGATCCTCGCGGTGGATTTTCGAGAGGGCGAAAATTACTTTCGGGCTGATGCCCCTCCTACACTCGCTGGCGGAACTGCGGCAATCGACTGGGCTGCGTTACTGAATCGGAGAGGATGACTGAACGTCATAAATCAATAACCTCCCTTTTGGGCCTTTCAGCTTCAGGTCCTGAGGCTTTGGCGGTTGTCCGCTTCGAACCTGTCGCCGCTTGGCTATCGAGGGATTCTACATGCTCTGTGACAATTTGGGGCTGATACGCTACCACGTCAGAACACAGGGGTTGTTATGGCTTCGTTTTCCCAAGAACAGCTGCAGGCAATTGCGGATGCACTCGCGGATACGTCGGAGGATTGAGAGGCCCCGAAATTGGTCACCTTCTGACGAGCTGTCGTATCAAGGATACCGATCCCGCCATCACGAAAAGACATCGCCTCTACAACGCCTTCGCCCATGAGCAGAATACGCGCCGCGATCGCACTCGCATCATTGGGTTCATCCGGAAGGCCATGAAGCCGGCGCGGTTTGTCCGCGAGCCTGAACGCTTCGAACCAATGCGTGCGAACCTCAACCGGGCGCTCGCGTTCACGGGGCTTTCGGTCGCCGCTTCTGGCGAGCTATCGAAGGCAGAAAAGGTCGAGACGCTCGGGCAGGCAGAGCGGCGGGCGCGAGAGCTGCGCGAAGACCTCGCTTCACGAGGCGTGCATCCGGACGTAATGAAGTTCTGTCGGCAAGAACTGCTGCAGGACAACTATTTCCACGCTGTGCTCGAAGCGGTGAAAAGCATCGCCGCCAAGGTGCGGTCCCGCACCGGGCTCGATGACGACGGCGCCGTGCTCGTCGACAGGGCGTTCTCGGGGACACCTCCGATGCTGGCAATCAATGCCCTCGCTACGAAAAGCGAGCAGGACGAGCAGAAGGGCTTCGGTAATCTCCTGAAAGGGACGTTCGGGATGTTCCGCAATCCCACCGCACACGAGGCGCGAATAAACTGGGCGATGTCAAAGGAAGACGCCGAAGACTTGCTGTCGCTTGTTTCGTTGATTCACCGTCGCCTGGACGCTGCCAGCATGCCTCCGCGGAGCTGATTGAAGGCGGTTGGCCTCTCCCTATTCGCCTAAGTCCGGGCGCCGCTTTCGACGTTCGCGCCACGCGCGATCTTCTCTTCGTAGGAGTGACTGTTTATGCCTTGCACGCACGTTCTTAACCGCGCGTCCAACCTTGGCGATATCGGCCCGCAGCCGATCTGGGGAAGCGCCCAAAGTCTCAGCTATGGATTCCGCCGTGGTGTTTTCCCGCATGAATTCGCGAGAAACCACCGCCATCTCGGGTCCAACGGGAAATATGCTGCGATGGATGTCGATGTGGTTACCCACGATTTCCAATTGGAAGGGGTTGTCCAAAGCCCGGATGAAATGATCCGGCGTCGGCTGATCCCCGAGCCATAAATCGTAGAGAGCGGATCGATGCAGCAAAGTCACATCATCGGTGACGTGGTGTGCCGTCTTTGCGTGCACATACCTGTCCTGGAAGAACCTCGTAACAGCAGACCAGTCCGTGAAGTAGACGCCATCCTGCAACCCTGGCAAAGAAAAAGGCAGCGAATTTAGTATGCAAGGGACGACCTCCTTGTTCGCAGCCTCAGGGCCAAATTCCTCGGTTAGGATATCTGGATATTGCCGAAGCGCGTCTGCTTGGCGCTGCAGTTGGCGCGCGTTGGAGCGGTTTTCGAGCGCGAAGTAATACGCCTGTGCGGGGTTTCGGCCCGAGAGGCTGCGATTCTTACACTCAAACAGAAAAACACGGTCGCCCCAGACAAGAACGGCATCGAATTCATATACCTCTGCCTCGCGTTTGACCTTAAAGCCCCGGCAATCCATTTCGCGGTCAGTGAAAAACTTGCGTACGCTGGTCTCGAAAGCGGCTCCCTTTCGTGACAGCTGCTCGCGCAGTCTGGAGAGGTTTGAGAGGACGACGCTGACAATATGGGTTGCGAGAACGGCCGGAGCGAAGAGAATAAGCTTGCCGCTAGAGGTCCTTACCAGCGGGCAGTCATACATATCGCGGCTGGTCCGTCCCAAAGACACATGCCCGAGAAAGATCCGTGTCGCCTCCGCAGAGAGCCCCACCTGCTGCAATTTGGCGGACAGCTCGGCCTCTTCGATAAGGATTACGCCAGCAGGGCTACTGTCGAAGCGCTCCTCCGCCAGGCCTTTCAGGAATGCGTAGCCACGCAGCCATTCGACCAAGCGGAGTTTGCCCGGCCGAGCAAGATCCTCGACCACCGCGTAGCCTAATATTGCGGACAACGATACGGCCGAATGAGCCTCCTCGGCCGACACGTAAGCATCTGGAAGCAGAGGAGCAGGGCCGGCGATGCCGCGTAATCCCTGACGCATTCGCGTTTCAAAGGACATCTCCAGGAATGTCTGCACCAGACGGTCCTGCAGCCGTTCGTTGGCGATGAAATCCCACAGCCACGTTTCCGTCGGGCCTGTGTCGATTACGCGCTGAATATTGTCGGGCAACCCCTTTGGACGGGCCTCGCCCGTCAGTTCGGTCCACTCCGTCTCTAGAAATCTGCGGTGTTCCTCCGTGCGTTCCCACCGACCCCAGCAGATACCAAGGACCTCGGTGGAGCCCGCCTTGTAGATGGTTTCCTCATCCGCAGGTTCGAAATCTGGCACGACGAGCAGGCCATTCTTGTCGAACCAATCGTTGGTATACCCTTCCATCAACAGGGTGCTGGTCAGAGTCTTGACGATCGCGTCGGAGGCTGCATCAGGCGAAAAGTCGTTGCCATCGTCGTCCTTCAGGAGAACGCCTGCCATGGCCTCAAGGGTTTCTCCCTGGCGTATGGCTGCAGCGGCGCGCTTATTTACGTCCTTATACTGAGCGTTTGCGCGCTGTAGGTAGGCGGCTACCCTTACGTCTGGCAGCAACTTCGATACCTCAGCGCGAGCGAGCAATGTGAGAATGCCACGATAGCCATCCTCGATCGTCCGAAACGTCGCGCGGACGCTCTCAAAGCGAGACAGCGCGTCGTCTCCCAAGCGTTCCTTGAGATATGCGGCCAGTCCGTCGAGCAGCTGGTCTCGTAGCTTCTCGCGTTTCGGGTCTGGATATCTGAGAACTAACCGCCCGCATCGCCTTACGTGGCCCAGCAGTTCACCGGCGAGCGCTTCATCGAACTCGATCGCGTCCAGGTGAGTCTTAAGCTTTTGCCACGACAAGTCGTCGAGGGCGTCTTTGATCTCGCCTTCGCTAAGTTGCTTTTCCATGTGACTTATCTGCGGCTTGAATGCGCCGGCGTCCTTTTCAACCAAATGGGCTGCAATCTCTGAGCGCAGATCTGGTGTTTTCGCAAGGGCACGTGCGACATTCAGTTGAGAACTCTACACGGCTCACCGTGAAAATTATTGGTTTAGCTACTGAATGAGCCGATTAGAGTGCCAAGCGGGCTCTTGGGAATCAGTCATGATCATCGACCAGAAGCATCCCATCTCTTGGTCCCTCGTCGAGCGCGGCGCCGACGGCCGGAAAGTGATGACGGATCCCGCAATCACAAAGCCATTCCTCTATCACATGCTGGAATGGCGTTACGCCAAGCTGATTTTCGAAACAAACAAACTGCGGCTCTCGCCCGTTCGATGTTGGCAGGACCCCTATGAGCGGTGGTGGTGCGATCGTCTGTTCAATCGCCCCGGTCCCTTGTCGGGATTTCAATCGTACGGCTCGTGTTGGACCACAGGTGCACATGACGAACCGCGTTGGCGAATGGCAGGCTTTGGTCCCGAAAAAGAAACTCCTGTTGTCCGAATCCGCTGTCGTGTGGACGCGATGGTGAACGCGGCAAAAGCCCTCATCGAGAACAGCGCCGGCTCCGCTTTTCTAGGCCGCGTCCAGTATCGTGGCGAGAGAACTCTTGTTCGTCTGGCTCAGTCGATCGCAGAAGGATCGAAGAAAGAAGTTACCCGGATGGCCGCGACCATGCTGTTGCACAAGCGGCGGGCCTTCAAGTTCGAAGACGAAGTGAGACTCCTTTGGCTGGACAAGCAGGCATTGAGAGAGGGTGTCTATATCGACATCGAGGCGAAGACGTTCATCAATCAAGTGATGATTACACCTCATGCAAGCCCCGCTGAAACGGCGAACATCAAACGGGAGATGAAGCTTTTTGGCGTATCTTGCCTCGCGTCTGGCGTGTTGAAGTCGCCGCGTTAGGTCGGTCTGCGAATCCTTTTGCCTCACGCAGTTCGTTCCCATTTATACCGGGGTCGAAACCGGGATTTTAACGCATGGGCGGACGCTATGGTGAGGTACGCGGAAGTTCGAAGATTGAGACCTACCTTGAATATGTGCATCAGGTCGAACGCTCCGATATGCTCCCACACGATAACCCAGACCCGCGCTACAAGAAGCAGTGTAAGCGAGAAATGGTTCAAGACCCTGAAACCGGGGAGTGGGTCTTAGCCTTCCACCAGCATACCTAGCTGGTGATTTGATTCCCCGGAGTTAGGTGGCTGCTTTGCACGCAATTTTGAAGTGGCCGCCGGATCGGAGCAAAGAAGGGTGCGGCGTGTGAGTTGAGGCCGCACAAAGGCACGCTTCGGGTGGACGAGTAGGAATTTATGCGAAGACTTTCGACCCTATATCTCGGCATCGGCACCCATGCTGCCACAGTGCCGCCGATCTGGTCGGGGCAAGCTTCCATGTCGTCGCCCCCCGTTCGGGCGAAGAACCCATTCGGGCTCTGGTCCTAAGCATTAGGCCTCCGGTCGGGCTGCATTAGCTGGGTGATGCAGGCCTGCCCGATCGGCAGAGTGTCGGCGAGCCCGGCTTGCGGGCCGATATCGTTCAGCTTGCCGGTTTCGATGAGCGTAACCATGGCGGCGGCGCGTTCGCCGCCGCAGTCGGAGCAGGCGAAGAGGGTTTGCGGGCGCTCGCTCGGCGGCATTGCTGGTCAGGCAAATACGGCCATGCCGAGGAGGCGGGTGAAGGCGGGTTGTGTTCAAGCTGCTTGCTAATGACATGGCGGCCGGTTGGCTAAGCAGGTTTGGCGCCGTAGCCCACGTGTGGTCGTCTGCCTGCCATCTTCGCTACGGTCGATGCAACAGCGATTTTCAATTCAAGCGGTGTCTATGCCCCAAGATTTGCTGCCCCGAATTTTTCAGGCCGACATCCATCGTTTCTACAAGCGCATCGTGCTGCCTGCGCTGGACAACCTGCCACTCCATAGCGGCGTAAAGACCAGCGGGTCTGCGGCATCCATGGCGGAGTTTCTCGAACACGCCCAAATGCACACGTCGAACATGCTCGCTTTCGAAGCGCGACGCAGCTTTGCGCTCACACTTGACGGCCTCTTTGAGCGCCAACTCCGGATTTGGGCAAGGGTATATGTCCTGGACGATCGGCGTCCCGGTATTGCCACTGTTGAAGTCAATAAACTTGTCCGAGGCGTGGGTTTGCGTCATGGCCTCGATCTGGAAACAGGGCAGGTGAGGGCAACAATCGAGGAATTGCATCTGTTAGGAAACGCCGTTCGGCAGGGCGACGGAGGTTCTTTGATCAAGTTGCGTGCCTGTGCTCCTCACCTTTGGCGCTATGCGGACGACACCGTCGCTGCAAAATCGGAAGAGCATGCCATTCTCAGTGAAGGCATTCAGCTCTCCGACAGCGACTTCACGCGCTACGTGCGCGCTCTAACGCGGTTTTGGGGATTGGCTGACCGGGAGCCGGGCGCCGTGATCGACATGCCGTATTGAACGCGGGCCTTGAAAGTTAGGTGGTCGCCACTTGTGCAAATCGCGCCGCCAGCTGACCGGGTATCGCGTCATAACTTCCGGCCTTTTCGACATGTCGAGCGAGGGCGGCAAATGTTTCCGATTTCTGCCGGGCAAGCCTGAAGGCTTCATAGGTTCGTTTGTCGACATAGGTCACGTCGGCATAAGCGGCGAGGCAGGCCAGATAGCGGTCTGTCAGTTCACTACCGTCCCATTCATGGGTATTAGGGTGGAAGCGTCGAATGGCATTGTAGATGATCCCCGAGGGCAATCGGTCCTCCTTTACACGCGCAATGAGCTCCGGCCAGGGCAGCCTTAACTTTACGTTCAGCACTTCCAGTTTTCTGCGGAAAACCGCCATGTCACCGATGTCGCCGAGGGTCGTGTCAGGGCCGATATCCGACAGGTCAAATCCCCAGGCTTGCAGAATCCGGAGGCCGGGATTGTCGGGGCGAACGACCTCCGTGCCAACGCGTATGACGTCTTTCATGAAAGCGCGCGTTGTATGGTCCGCATCGGGAATGCGCGTATCACCACGCTCCCTGATATCTGCCGCAAGGCCGCGATGGAGGCGCTGGAACTGCCGTAGCATATCACCCGGCGCCCGCATCCCATCCTTCAAGAGGTCCCCTACCTTGGCGTCAGAGTTCCCGGCGAAGCTGGATTTTGAAATGGCCACCACTTCGCGGGTGTGTTCTTCACTGTCGCCGAAACCTTCGCGCAGCGCCGTCCAGCTTTCGAGAAATGGCCGGACGAGTTCAGCGCCGCTCGTGATGCGAAAGATGGTCTTCGCCGCTTCTTCGCGAACGGAGGTCGCGCTTGCCGCCGGATTTTGAAATGCGGCGGCTATTTCGAAGGATTGCAGATCGGCGACTGAACCAACGATGTCTTCCTTAAGGAAGGAGTCGATGGCGGCGACCAAGGGCAGCGACTGAAGGTACGCGACGCGTTGCGCGGCCACTTCCTCGCTTCGGTGCGAAAACAGCTCCTGAAAATGATGCCAGGAGAGCAGCAAAACACTACCGGTTTCCATGAAAGCCTGATCGAAGGCTTCGGCCCGCCTTACGCGCGCGCTGTCCTTGCTCGCCTTGTCCCCGGCGATAGCGCCGAGATGGGAAGAATCCAAGGCAACGAATTTCGGGAGAAGAAACGTACGACCAAGTGTTTCCAATATGGGTTCTCACCAAAGGCTACCGCCGTCGTAAGCCGGCCAAACACGCTGGGAAGGAGTAATTTATAGCCAATTGAAGCGGTTAGTTGAAAGTTTTCGTCAGGAAGTATTGGCCCGGACTATGATTGCGAATCAGAATCGCACAAAATTCCAATAGTCCCATCATGGCGAGTTGATAGTCCCTTGCGCAAGCCTGCGAAAAAGAAAGCCACGACGACCAATTTGGTCAGACCGAGCCGTGACGGCGACCAATTTCACTACCTGTGGGCCGCGCGCCGCTGCCTCAATCTTCTGCCGCCTGAATCCGACCTCAAATCGGTAACTGTCGAGGGCGCATCCCCATCAGATAAGACCGCAAAGGGACCGATCACAGCGGGAGAGGAAGTGATCGATCTCGCGGAGTACTTTGGGGACCGTGATTTTGCTAAAGCAACCCTTGTCCGGTACATCCAGCTCAAACATTCGACCGAGGCGCCGAACAAGCCTTGGCCAGCAAGCGGGCTTGAAAACACGATCGCCGGCTTTGCCAAACGGTACAAAGCCATTCTCGCTGGCTTTTCGAAGAATGGTAGCTATCCCACCCTCGAGTTTGTTTTCGTATCGAACCGGCCAATCAGCCCGGCGGTGATTAAAGCAGTCGAGAATGCGGCGAATGTACTTGTGGTCAAGCCGGCCGACTTGAGGAAGCTAGAAACATATACCGGCCTTAAGGGAACTAAACTCGCGGATTTCTGCAAATTGCTGAAGCTGGAGGGCAGGCATGATGCGTTATGGGATCAAAGGAATATTCTTTTCCAAGATGTCAGCCAGTACTTGCCGGATGCGGATGTCGATGCGCCAGTCCAACTAAAGGAGCTTGTGAACTGCAAGGCTCTCTCGCAGGCCGCATCCAATCCCAGCATTGAACGCATGGATGTGCTTCGGGCGTTAAAGGCCGACGAAGGACGGCTTTATCCCGCGCCGTGCCGCATCGAGCAGTTAAGCAACGCCGTTCCGCGCGAACAGGAGCGCGATCTCGTCAACGCTATTGTCGGTGCTGCAAACCGGCCTGTCGTGGTGCATGCCGAAGGAGGTATTGGCAAGTCGATCTTTGCCAGCCGCATTCATCTCGGGCTTCCACTAGGTTCTGCGAGCATCCTCTACGATTGCTTCGGAAACGGCCAATACCGCAGCGCCACCGGCTATCGCCACCGTCACAAAGACGCTCTCGTTCAAATCGCCAACGAACTCGCTGGAAAGACGCTGTGTCACCTCTTGATCCCCACTTCACGGGCAGGGGCCGTTGATTACCTCAAGAAGTTTCTCTTTCGCCTTGAGCAGGCCGCCGGCCTTCTTCGCGCGGAAAATCCGGATGCCCTGCTTTGCATCATCATCGATGCCGCCGACAACGCACAGATGGCGGCGGAAGAGATTGGCGAGGCGCGTGCTTTCATCCGCGATTTGCTAAGGGAGCAGATACCGGATGGGGTCCGGATCGTCGCCCTTTGTAGGTCTCACCGCCAGGAGAAATTGGACCCGCCGCCGAACACGCTATCCCTTGAACTGGAATCCTTCAGCCGGGACGAGACCGCCGCCCATCTGCGTCAGGTATTCCCCGACTCTAGTGAACAGGATATCGACGAATTTCACCGCCTAAGCTCCAAGAATCCGCGTGTCCAGGCGCTCGCCCTTTCAGCCGGCGGGACACTCCCAGAAATCCTCCGAGAGCTTGGCCCAAACCCGACCACCGTCGAAAAAGCAATTGGCAATCTGCTGTCCGCCGCGATTGCCAAGTTGCGCGATGAGGCCGGCTCCGTAGAGAAAGCCCAGATCGACCGCATCTGTGTAGCCCTTGCTGCATTGCGGCCGCTTGTTCCGATTTCGGTCCTGTCTTCGATGTCAGGGGTTTCGGCCTCGGCCATCAAGAGCTTTGCATATGACCTTCGGCGCCCGCTTATCGTCACGGGCGAAACCATCCAGTTTTTTGACGAGCCTTCCGAAAGCTGGTTCCGTGAGAGGTTCAAACCGACAGCGGCCGATCTCACCGCATTCATTGCCAGCATCAAGCCGCTATCGTCCGGCAGCGCCTATGTCGCAGCGGCGCTGCCGCAACTTATGCTGGAGGCGGGGCAGTTTGACGAGTTGGTAGCGCTCGCACTGTCATCGGAGGGGCTACCGGAACTCAACCCGCTCGACCGGCGTGACGTCGAGCTTCAGCGCCTGCAATTTGCGCTGAAGGCGAGCCTCCGGGCCAAGCGCTATCTGGACGCTGCTAAACTCGCATTGAAGACTGGCGGCGAGACGGCAGGTGATGAGCGCCAGCGGGCGCTGCTGCAGGGAAACACGGATCTGGTTTCGGCCCTTATGGAGGGGGACCGCATTCAGGAACTTGTTTCGCGTAAAATCTTTGGCTCGCGGTGGGTCGGCTCACACAATGCCTATGAAGCCGCGCTCATGTCTGGCCACGCCGAATTGCAAGGCGATGCGCGTAGCCGATTGCGAATGGCGGTGGAATGGGTGCGCAACTGGTCACGGCTTCCCGACAAGGACCGCGCGCGAGAGACGATGGCCGACAATGACATCGGTGAAATGGCTATCGCATACTTTAATATCCATGGTGCGCGCGCTTGCGTAAATAGCCTTGAGGGATGGACACCGCCCTCCGTTCCTTTCAGCGTTGGGCGCTACCTTGCGCATCGCTTCGTCGATCACAGCCGTTACGAGGACCTTGACGAGCTTGCACTTGCGGCAGGTGATAACGTCTATCTCGTGCTCGCTATCGTCGTGGAGTTGCGTGAGGTTTGCCGGACGCCGCCGAAGGAGGCGCTGGCAAGGTGCCTCAAGCAACTGTGCAAACCGTCATTCATGGTTAGCACGGGTGAAAATTGGAACGGCCATGAACGCCCTTTGATGGCCGTCACGGCGTTGGTCGAAGCCTGCCATCAACTATCGATCGGCACAAAGGCCGCGCTCGCAAAGCTTTTGTCGCGCTACCTGCCCAAGGAGCCTCCGCGCGGATTGGGGACCCGTTTCAACGACGCACGGTCGCCTCTGCTTCGAGCTTATGCCTTACGTGCAGCACTGCTCGGGAAGACACTGGACTTACTTGATCTTGCGCATGCCGAGCTTCGTGCGGAGATTGAAAAGGAGAAAAACCATTCCTACTCGCAAGAAGCCCAGGAGTTCAAAGAAGACGTCGGAGCCTTATTGCCCTGGCACACTCTTTGGGCGGAACGCCTGGTAAGGAACGCAGGTAAGGCAGGGTTGGCGAGCGCGATTGCGCGGACACTCAAAGAGTCCGCTTCAGCCGCACGGATTAATTACCGCGAAGAATGGCGCACCGCGGACCAGGTTGCAGAATTGTGGTTGGCGATCCTCGTGAGCGCCAAGGCCGCGAACAGCACCGCCATCCAGAATTTCACGGACTGGGTTGCAGCGTTAAAGCGGCCTCTTTACACGCCGACGCTCGCGCGGCTTGCCCGCTCGATGGCACGGGTTGGGGGGCTGGCCGGTCAGGCGCTTCACTATGCAAGCCAAGCGTTTAACCTGACAAAGGATGAACGCGACGGCGCTGATACAAAAGCCGAAATGTATGTGAGCTTGGCAAGGTCGGTGCTCGCCGCGAGCCGGTCGGAAGCCGAGGCTTATTTCAATCAAGCTGTTGAAGTAGCGAGCAAGGTTGGCGACGAAAATACGGACCGCTGGGCAGCGCTGTTGGATTTAGCCGAGGCCGCCGCCAATCCGACCCAGCCTTCTGCTGAAATGGCATACACCCTAGCTCGCTGCGCCGAAGTGACCTATGACTATGTTGCGCGAGACAAGCATTTCGACTGGCATCGGACAGTTGAAGCCATCGCAGCTCTTTGTCCTGTATCATCCTTCGCGATATTGAGCCGGTGGCGCGACCGCGCCTTTGGTCGGGCCGGCAGGGTTTTGCGGATAGCGGTAGAGTTCCTTATTGAACGAAAAGTGCTGGACGCCCGCAAGGCCCTCCCCCTGATTGGGTTCCGAGCGGAATGGGATGAGGCGGATGTACTCGCTTCCGCGCTCGATGCCTGCGGGACGAAGGCCGAGAAGCAGCGTGTTGCGGACTTGGGCTACCACTACATAATTATGCAGGGACACACGGTCTCGTCGTGGCGCAAGCTAAAAGACCTCTTCGCCAAACACGGAATTGTGGCGCCTGACATCCAAGAGCGCCTAGACCATCAAGAGCGCAACGAGAAGAAGGGCGACGACGAAGAGGGGACTGGAAAAGGCCGTCCGTCGAAGCGCTGGAAGGAAGATGCCAAAAAGGATTGGCGCGCTATTTTCCGGGGCGTCGACCCTGCTGTAGCTAATGAACTCGCGCAAGCTCAGCAGCGGTTCCGCAACTCCGAGCCGCCATTTTTTCAGGATCAATTTTTCCAGCAGGCCATCGCGCGCATTCCCGCCGGAAAGGAAGCCGAGTTTGTAGCCGCATTGGCCGAAGTGCCTGAATTTGACCTTTACCACCTGCGAAGCTTCCTCGAGAACATCCCCGTTGCATGGAAAACGGGGCTCTCTGCGCAAGCAGCGATTGCAACGACCTTGCGCACTTTCTGCCGCCGGTACTGTATGGATGTAACCCGTGGCCGGTATTACGAAGTGTTGCCGTTCAAGACCGCCTGCCAACTGGCCGGTGTTCCTGAAGGCGATGTGCTTGACGTCGTTCTGGCAGGCATCGGCGAAGTCACGGAGATCATCGATGTTGGCCGGTTGTTTACGCTTGTGGGGCTGCTTGCTGGCAAGCTAAGCCGCACTGAGGCATTGGACGCGCTTGGCTTTGGCCTGAAACTTTTCGATGCGGTCCTTAAAGAGACCGACGGCGATGGGCCATGGACTACGGCTCTTGCGCCGGTAGGTGACATCGATGGCGCCGTTGCAGGATATGTCTTTGGCTCACTCGCTTCGCCCCGCGCGTCAAGGCGCTGGGAGGCCGCACATGTGGTTCATGGTCTCTGCGTGCTTCAGCATCGCAGGATCGTTTCTGCCCTGGTGGCGTTTGTCGACGGCAATTCAGGTGGCGTCTTTGCCGATGCCGGCTTGTTTTTCTACAACCTGCATGCGCGCCAGTGGCTGCTGATTGCTTTCGCGCGCGCTGCCAGGGATTGCCCCGATGTTGTTGCCAACCACGCCGATTTCATCCTCAAACATGTGGCCCCGTCAGAGGCGCATGTCGTCATTCGTGAAATGGCGAAACGGGCGGCGCTCGCACTGATCGATGCCGGATTGCTGGATCCGGGGTTACGCGCACAAATCTTGGCTGTGAATGTATCGCAGTTCCCGGCGATTGAAGAACACTCCCATGAGCGGGGAAGCGCGCGTTCGTCGCAAAAGACGGGCGGCGACGACCGCTTCTATTTTGATTACGACATGGAGTCCTACTGGTTCCCGCCGCTGGCGAAGTGCTTCGGCCTCTTGGGCAATGACGTTCAGCAGCGGGCGGAGGCGGTCATAACCTCCGATTGGCATTATCTCGGGCGCTTGCATTGGGAAGAAGACGCGCGAAGCCGGCGTAAAATGTTCGACTATAACGACACACGGCATTCGCACGGATCATCTCCGAGCGTCGACGATCTCCGCTCTTATATGACTTCCCATGCTATTATGGTTGTGGCCGGTCGGCTTCTGGACACGATGCCAACCTATCGTAGCCCCGACTCGACCGAAGACGATTTTTCAGAATGGTTCCGATCATACCACGACTTATCCCGCAAGGACGGTTATTGGCTCGCCGACCGCCGAGACCCCATCCCCCTCGACACCCTCTCTTGGAAAAATGACATCAAAGACGCCGATTGGCCGTCATCCGTTGTCCGCACCGACATAGATCGCGTGTTTTCCCCATCGCCAGGAATGATAACGCTTTGGGGTCACTGGAATGCGTTGTCAGGCAGGCAACAGGAAGAGTGCACGATCCGAAGCGCCCTTGTTTCGCCCGAGAGGGCATCGGCGCTGCTTCGTGCATTGCAAAGTGCCGACAACCACCATGACTACGCCATCCCTGAAGCCATGGGTGAGCGGGACATCAATTCGGGCGCATTCCGCTTGCGGGGCTGGATTGTTGATCGCACGCGAGACCGGGGCATTGACGGCAAAGATCCCTGGGCGGGGGATATTCGCTACCCGGCACCGCGGCCATCGGGAGATGTTATCTCTGCGATGAAATTGACCGCCGACCGCGAAGGCCGGAACTGGCTGTTAGACGACAAAGAGCCCGCCGCCATCGTTAGTGAGACCTGGGGCATGTTTCATGAGCAGGATGACGTGGACGCTGGCGATAGGCGCGGAAGCCGAATTCATGCTTCGCGGCCATTCATCCGGGAACTATTGCGCAAGCTCCACATGGATATGATCGTTGAAGTGGAAATCGAGCGACGGCGCAGCTACTCTCGATATGAAAGCCGAGACTACGATGACAGCAAGCAAACCCCGCCCACGGTCCAACTCTTCCTTCTCAGGGCCGACGGAAGTGTCGAATCATGCTGACGCGATCTTGGCCCTTGGCAAAAAGCTCATCGCCGATCTGAAGCTCGCCGACACCAATGACACGCTCTCGCGCTGGATGGTCCACTATCTTGCCGAGCAAATTAAGAATGCCGAGCAAAAGACAGCGAAAGACTACCCGCAGCGTGTCATAGCATGCCGCGATGCGATCTTCGCGCTTTGGCAACACAGGCACGAGCTGCCAACTGGCAGCCGTCCGTTTCAGGAACTCGAACCAATATTAAGAACGTTGGCGTCGCTCCATACTGACGCCGGGCCGTATCGCTATTTTCAACCGCCATTGCCGCCCCGGGATGCACGCAAGGAAAGCAAAGCGTCGCAACAATGGCTGCAATTGGCGGAGCGTCTCGACTATTCCGCGCGCATCCTCATTAGGCAATGCCTGGCGAACGCCGCAGACAACGCGATCGACAAATCAAAGGAATGGGTCGCGCTTGCCCAGAAGGCTGGCCTTGAGCAGATTGAATTGCCGATCTTGCGGATCATTATTGCGGACGGCGATCTCGCTGACACAAGCGATCCCGACGAAGAGCAGCGGAAGCTGCTGAAGGATCGCGCAGACAAGCTACGCGGAGTTGTCGAACTAGCAACGACTGTTATCGAGGAATATGAAAGCCAACTCAACGGAAAGCCTGACGCAAAACTCAAAAGACTCAAAGCGCTTAAGGCGCCCGCCGTTTCCCGTTTGGCCAAGCCCGCACAGTTGATCGTTGAAGAGCGTAGGTCTCGCCGCAAGAGGCCAACGAAGAAACTTTGAGCCTTCCGTAGACTACTCGACGATTTGTGGGTCATCCCCCTGAGCAGGACCGGGCTCTAGGCGCACGCGCCCGAAGCCGCTGCGCGTCTCCGCCCGTTGGGTGACGATCCTTTGCCCAAGATAGGGGTCAGAGGCCCCCCCTCACACCTTGGCAACAACAAAATCACCATCCCCCAATCTCTCGGCTGCGCCTCACTCGCTGCGAACCGGGTGGTCCCCTGACGATTTTTCTTGTTGCTCCTCCTGGCTCGGTCTCGCTACTAATCCTTTCGCTCCTCGTGCCGTTCCCCATCGAACGCTTGCCTTCCTCTCGCTAGCCATAGGTTCCGAGCATGCTCGCCTTCATGGCTCTGCAGCTTGGCGGCGATCCAGAGCAGCGCGCCGTAGATGATAGCGCGATCATCGGCAATCAGATCAACAATGCCTGCCTTCACGACGAGACCCCCGAGTTCGATCAGATGTCGGGTGCGTTTGCGGTGCTCGATTTGCCATGTGCGCATGTCATTGCGAGCCAGAGCCGCTTGCCGGCGATTGTGTGTTGCCCAGTTGCGCTGCAGCGCTGCGAGGGTTGCGCTTAGGTGTCGGAGCAGTTCGCCGGGACCCGTTGTCGAAAAACATTACCCCACGCTTGGCCCATGCCTCACGCTTTGCGGCGTCCTCCGTCTCAGTGATTGCGACCAACGCGCCGGCCAGTTCTTCGGTGCTGAGCTGATCGGCGCCGGTGGCGATCACCAGTTCGCCTAGCTGCTGCACCTTTCGCGTCTTGAGTTCTCGCGCCTTGTCTTCCAGTGCCTTCAGTTCGGCGTCAAAATCCCGTGGTTTACGCATGGCTATCTCCATCGGTTGTCGATGTGGCGATGATAGGGGAGCGTCTGCCGGAAGGCTTCAGGGTTGCCGAGACAGCCCGGGACGGGCTGGTCCATCCCGAGATTTTTTCGAGGGAGGGCGCGCTTATACGTCGTGCCGACGTGCGCTTTGACGTGCAAATGATCCTGTCGCGATGGCGATCTATCATCTTCACGTCAAGGTCATTGGCCGCAAGGCAGGCTCAAGCGCTGTCGCGTCAGCCGCCTACCGCTCGGCCTCGCGGTTACGCGACGAGAGGATCGAGCGCAGCCATGATTTTTCGGCCAAGCGCGGTGTCGTTCATTCCGAGGTCATGCTGCCGGAGAACGCACCGGCGACCTGGAGCGACCGCGAACGACTGTGGAACGATGTCGAGGCGTTCGAGGGGCGCAAGGATGCCCAACTTGCCCGCGAGGTGGAGTTTGCCCTGCCGCGCGAACTGAACCAGGCGCAAGGCATCGAACTGGCGCGTGACTTCGTGCAAGCCGAGTTTGTCTGCCAAGGGATGGTCGCCGATCTCAATGTGCATTGGGACAGGGCGGAGGATGGCAGTCCCAAGCCGCATGCTCATGTCATGCTCACCATGCGGTCCGCAGACGAGAACGGTTTTGGTGCCAAGGTTCGAGACTGGAACCGCACCGAACTGGTCGAGCGCTGGCGCGAGCGATGGGCGGAGCTGGCCAATGAGCGCTTGGCCGAACTCGACATCGACGCCCGCATCGATCATCGCAGTCTGGAAGCGCAGGGCATTGCTCTGGAGCCGCAGACCCAGATTGGTGCGCCGGCGCAACGCATCGAGGGCAGTGGCCTTGCTGCTGGCAACATTCAAGCAGATCGCGCCGAACTGCATCGCGAGATCGCGCGCAACAATGGTGTGCGGATCATTGCGGAACCGTCCGTGGCTCTGGATGCCATCACCCATCAGCAATCGACCTTCACCGTCAAGGACATCGCGAAGTTCTCGCATCGGCACAGCGATGGAGTGGAGCAGTTCAACGCGGTCATGGCAGCCATCAGCAGCGCCCCTGATCTGGTCGAGCTCGGCAAGGACGGACGCGGCGAAGACCGCTTCACCACCCGGCAGATGATCGAGACCGAACAGCGCCTTCACCACGCGGCGGAACGCATGGCTGGGGAGGGGCGTCACGCGGCCAGTGACGTACATCGCCGGGCAGCGCTGGCGCTGGCTGCGCAACGCGGGCTTATCCTTTCGGGCGAGCAGACCGATGCGCTTGCGCATATCACCGACGGCCGAAGTCTTGGTGTCATCGTCGGCTTTGCCGGAACCGGAAAGAGCGCCATGCTGGGCGTTGCGCGCCAGGCATGGTCAGCGGCGGGCTATGAAGTCCGAGGCGCGGCACTTTCCGGCATTGCAGCCGAGAATCTCGACAGCGGTTCAGGCATCTCGTCGCGCACCATTGCCAGCATGGAACACAGCTGGGGACAGGGCAGGGATCTGCTCACTGCGCGTGATGTCCTGGTGATCGATGAAGCAGGCATGGTCGGCACGCGCCAGTTGGAGCGCGTGCTTTCCCATGCGGCGGACGTTGGCGCGAAAGTCGTCCTCGTCGGCGATCCGCAGCAGTTGCAGGCAATCGAAGCCGGCGCTGCATTCCGTTCCATTCACGAGCGACATGGCGGTGTCGAAATCGGCCGGGTGCGTCGGCAGCGCGAGGACTGGCAGCGTGATGCCACGCGTGATCTGGCAACTGGCAGGATCGGTGCCGCGATCAGCGCCTACGACGCGCAAGGCATGGTGCATCAGGCTGCAACGCGCGACGAAGCGCGAGGTGTACTCGTCGAGCGCTGGGATCGCGACAGGCAGGCGCATCCAGATGCGCGCCGGATCATCCTTACCCACACAAACGACGAAGTGCGCGCCCTAAACCAGGCAGCGCGCGAGCGACTGCGCGCTGCTGGAGAACTCGGCGGCGAGGTTCACGTGAAGGTGGAACGCGGTGCAAGGGCCTTCGCCAGCGGCGACCGTGTCATGTTCTTGCGCAACGAGCGCGGGCTCGGCGTCAAAAACGGCACGCTGGGAATCGTGGAGGAGCTCAACACACAGAGCATGACGATTCGCGTCGACGATGGGAGGTCGGTGCGGTTCGACCTGAAAGACTACGCGCACATTGACCACGGTTATGCCGCGACCATTCACAAGGCGCAGGGCATGACCGTCGACCGAACCCATGTCCTGGCAACGCCAGGCATGGATGCACATGGCAGCTACGTCGCACTGTCCCGGCATCGAGACAGGATGGACCTGCATTATGGCGGCGACGACTTCAGTACGCGGGAGCGGCTGGACCGAACGCTGTCACGCGACCGCGCCAAGGACATGGCGTCGGATTACGAGCAGGTCAACCCGGCGCAACACTATGCCGAGCGGCGCGGCATCACGTTCCGCGAGCGCGTGGTGGAGATCGTGCGCCGGATCGTTCCGGAGAAGCTGCGCGACAGGATCGGCGGACTACTGGACGGGTTGCGCTCGCCCGGAGACGGCGAGCCCAGCCAGGAACGTGGACCTGGGCCGGCAAGGGAAAGTGTCGGGGCGCGGATCGGACATGCGGGGCCCATGCCCGGCGGAGGAAATCTCGCCACAGGCGTGCCGCGCGACACGAACGTGCCGGCGGATGCGGAAGCGGCATTGCGCAGCGCTCGCACGAAGGCGCTTGTTCGTCACGCGCGCGCTATCGACGCGATCCTCAGTACTGGAAATGCTGACGGGCAGGGCAGTCCCGAGCAGATGCGCGAACTAAAAGAAGCCCGCGGCGCTTTCGAGAAGGTTCGGCCGTATGGCTGGCGCGATGCCGAAGCGGCTTATGTGAAAAATCCCGAACTTGTCCGCGATGCGGCGGCCGGCCGCGTCAGCCGCATCGTGCTTGCTCTCCAGCTTGAAACGGAAATCCGCACCGGGAGGGACATAGATCCCGGCCGCCGCGCGGACCGCTTCGTGGAACGTTGGCAAAGGCTCGAACGGACGGGACGGGAGCAGTATCAGGCCGGCGACATGTCCGGCTACAAGTCAACGCGCTCGGCCATGTCCGATATGGCCAAGAGCCTTGAACGCGATCCACAGCTTGAATCCCTGCTTGCCAATCATAAGAAGGCGCTTGGCATCCAAGTCGAATCCGGCCGCCGCCTGGGTGTGGAACTCGCGTTCAACCACGGCATTGGCAGCGGGCGTGGCATAGGAATCTAAACCCTCCGATTTGCCGCCGTTCCCACGCCCCAGATCGACGCGATGACAAATCTGATTGCGCGGCGACCTTGGGTTGTCCTGTCTGGTTCCAGCAGGTGCCAAATGCTCTCAGCGAAAGGCAAGGCAGCATGCCTGAACTGGATCGTATCATTCGCCTTAAGACCGTCCTCGCGCGGACCGGCTTGTCCCGCTCGACGATGTACCGAAAAATCGGCGAAGGCACGTTCCCGGCCCAGGTCAAGATCAGCTTAAACGGTGCGGGATGGAGGGAGTCGGACATCAATCGGTGGGTCGCTGATCCTGTCTCATGGCACACCTGTGCATCACGAAAAAACAGCGACTAGAGCATTTCCTCCTTTGAGAGAATCGTAGGATTCCCAAAGAAGGGTGTTTGTAATTCAAGATGCTGGCTGGATGGAGGCCAGCATCTGATGACGCGAGCCCTTTCAAACGATCTTCGTGAGCGTGTTGTTGAAGCAGTTGGAGCGGGTGAGAACTGCCGTGCGGTGGCATCGCGCTTTGGTGTTGCAGTTTCCTCTGTGGTGAAGTGGTCGCAGCGTTACCGTGCCACCGGCTCGGTGGCGCCGGGCAAGATGGGCGGACACCGCAAGAGGGTGCTGGAGCCGCATCGAGCTTTCATTGTGGATCGGATCAATCAGACCTCTGATCTGACGCTGCATCGGCTGAAGGAGGAGTTGGATGCGCGCGGGGTCAAGGTCTCGCACAATACGGTCTGGATGTTCCTGCGCCGCGAGGGTCTAAGCTTCAAAAAAACGCTGTTCGCCCTTGAGCAGGCGCGCGCTGATATTGCCCGCAGGCGCTGGCGATGGCGATCCTGGCAGACCGGCCTCGATCCGAAATGCTTGGTCTTCATCGACGAGACCTGGATCAAGACCAACATGGCTCCGCTGCGAGGTTGGGGGCCGAAGGGCAAGCGGCTGCGCGGCTTGGCTCCGCACGGCCACTGGCGCACGCTGACCTTTCTGGGCGCGTTGCGCTGGGATCGGCTCACAGCACCTTGCGTCTTCGACGGCCCGATCAACGGCCAGTGCTTCCGCGCTTATGTCGAGCAGCAGCTCGTCACCGTGCTGAAACCCGGCGATATCGTCGTCATGGATAATCTCGGAAGTCATAAGTCGGCGGTCATCAGGCAGATGATCAAGGCTGCCGGCGCCAGGCTCTGGTACCTGCCGCCCTATTCCCCGGACCTCAATCCGATCGAGCAGGCCTTCGCCAAGATCAAACACTGGATGCGCCAAGCTCAGAAGCGCACCGTCGAGGACACTTGGCGCCACATCGGCCACCTGGTCGAAACCATCGAGGCAGCCGAATGCAAGAACTACTTCGAAAACGCCGGTTACGCTTCCGTCAAAACCTGAAACGCTCTAGCGGCGGTGGAGTGGCACGTTGCACCCATCGTTGAACAGTCCTCTCTGAAGTAAGTTCAACGACTGGGAAGGGGCCGGAAGCGGGCAGGCAAATTACTCGCGCCGCCAGCGAATAACGGACGTTCAACTTGCTCATAATAGCCAGAGAGTTCTGTATTCCGCAGCTACATGCAGATAATGTCGCGCAATGGGGTTTCAAACGTATCGGGAGTGCCTATTAGGACGAAGCCATCGGGGCTATAGCTACGATCCTCGATCTTCGACGCGGTGACTCCGTCGCTCGCTGGCAGGTTAGACAGCAGCCCAAGAAACCTCTTGAAGCTCTCCTCGTCGTCCACGTCCCGAAGTTGCTTAATGACCGCCTTGTGGATGCCAAACTTCCAACCCGGCATGAACTCGACGCCGACGTAATCTCTATCGATATCGACGCGATTCGCCTCAAAAAGAGGATCCAGCACCGTTGCGTAGGCTCGGGTGATTAACCGGGGCCAAGCGACTTCATAGTTGAATTGGACGGTCGACGGTGGGTCGGTCACCTGACCCTGCAAGCCAGCCTGATCAAAAGCGAAGACACAGGCCGAGCGTGTTTTGGGTGCGATGCCGTTGAGAGTCTGGATGGCGCATACTTGGCGCAGTGCTTTGTTTCTTGCTGCGTTGATGACGCTTTGTGGCACGCCGTACATCGCAAAGCCGGCCCGCCCCTTGCTCTCGAGGACATGAATGTCGTCGGGGCCGCGGAAAGCGAAGAAGTCGGGCTCCGTTTTCGCCGCCGGTTTTGTAGAGTGTCGGAAGTACTTCGGCATCGACTTAGGATAGGGCGCGGAGCTCGACATGCGGGTGAAAGTGCCAGCGTGTTGTTCTACTGGCACCACCACGGCGGCGCCCAAATGGCGTTGGGCAAACCATCTTGTCAGCGCCTCCGCCAGCTTGAACGCGTCCGTTTTCTGGTTAGAGGCCGTTTGCGACTTGAAGCCATGGGTCGGTTTCAACTGGGCATCAAGAAGGCTGAACATTGTCACAACACCTCGCAGTGACCACCAAAACGCGCCGGTCAGTTGATGCGGTCGATGGCAAGGACCGAGGGCGATCAGCGACAACGCCAATTCCATGCGGTTAGTGGCTATAGAGGTCAACTTATTGACCGCTGAATAGCGCGCCGGAAATCCTGTACACTGCAGACTCTTGTGGGCCAACGTCCCCTCCCTGTACCGGCACCCGGCTCGAAACGCCCAAGATTTGGATGGTTAAAATATCGCGGCGGTTGGCCATTGGTGGCCCGCAGCAGTCTTATGGTCATTCTGATGGTTATACGGTGCGTATCCCAGCATGGACGAGACACCCCCACCCATCCAGCTTCGTCGCGATACTATACCCCTGCCATGTGAACCAGGCCCCGGCGAGCGCAACAAGGGATATCACGATCAGCACGACGCGATGCCAGCGGATTCGTCCCTCGATGGCATCGAAAGCGTCCGTGAACATATCGCGGATTTCACTGAAATCCGAATTGAGCTTGGTACGCTGGCCCTTGATTTCCCGGTCGATGGCACCAAGCGTTAGCCACTGATTTGCGCACGAGGCGATCAGCAGGGCAACGAAAAGGCAGGCTCCGCCAAGAATGGCGATGTTCGCAATGGCCACGGGACCGCAGGTGTTCGTAGCTTTCATCTGGGTTGCCACAACGACGGCGGAGACGGGTAGACCCAACAACTGCCCCTGAATGTCGGTGAAGGTCTTGTGTACCCGGTTGACATAGTCGGCTTGATTCTTCTCGATCTCGCTGCGGATCTTCGAATACGAAAAACTCGACGCAAAAAGTTTGTATCCTTCGTCGACACGCTTCTTAAGTTCGTCCGCATTCTGCAGCAGATAGACGAAGCGCCTCGCCGCTGGTTGGCTAGCCACGAGAGTTGTGACCGCTTCGCCGAGAATGCCGAGCCTTTGCTCTCGGTGGATATCGCCTTCCAGTGTGGCCGCCAGCGCCTCGATCTGTTTGGCTTCGACGAGCCGAAAATCGCTGGCGTCGTAGCGGACCGGCACCTCTACGCGGCCGTCCCCAAAATAGACTAGCTTCGCATGTTGGACGTCGGTGAAGAGCGCGGCTCCACTTAGAGTGGCGACAAACTTTAGGATCGCCCTGTATCTGGCGAGCGCGTCTGAAGCCGGTACGAGGCCCGAGTGTGAGCGGTCGGATTTTATAAAGAAGGTGGATGACTCCTCCACTCGACGTTCCGGGGCTCTGAGCAATCCGTCCCACGTCTCGACGAGCAAGCCGAGACTATACTTTGGGTAACCTATTCGAGCAGGGATGACGCTGTCCAGCTTGACCTGGTCGGGGGCGATCAGAGGTGTGATGTCGGCTGCTTCTGCTGCCTTTTCCGAGATTTCAATGAGCCCGAGCGTCTCCAAGATACTTTGGTTGGCAACGGTGATGTGCCCGTTGTCGCCGGCGTCCCAAACGGAGTTGAGATAGACTTCCAGCAGATCCGGCCAGGTGATCGTCGCCTTAGCCACCTTCGATCTCCTCGGTCAGTTCCTGCCTGATGTGGTCTGGCACCTCCAGCAGGGTGATGCTGTTTTCGACGGGATCAAAACGCACCTTGCCCTCGTGCAGTGCTTTGCGCTCAAACTCAACCGCCCAGTTGGGAGTCTTCACTTTGAACTCGACCAGCCCTCTGAGAGCGCGACGGTCCGCGACGAAGCCGTCATTGAGGCCGCGATCGGGGTCCGCGAGTAATTCGATGAGAGCCTCAGGGTCGTCAGGGTGAAGTTCGTTTGCGAGGGTGGTGAAGTTGATCGGCTTATCGGCCTTTGCATCGCGTGTGCAGATGTTCATCGCGCGAGCCATGAACTCGGCCCGTTCGGCAGGCTCCATCGGCTGGGTGTCGGCGAATTGCTTGAGCGCCTGAACCATGTGGGTGGTCTCGACCCTGGCCAGCACCGTGGTCTCGCAGCCCAAGAATTGCTTGAAATACTCTGAAACGGCCCCTTTTCCCTTTAGGAAGCTGAGGTAGCGCTCCTCGTTCGCCGCCCAGCCCGTGAGGTTGACGCGGCCGGCGAAGCGATATCCGTCTACGTCGAGATGTTTCACGTCTTCTAAGTTGGCGTTCTCCGTAAGCGCGGCGCTGATCTTGTCGTTGACGATCGCCACCAAGACGTATTGGATTTCGTCACGGTTGAAATGCGCGAAGAAGACGTGCCCGCCCTCGGAAGCCGGACGCCCACCGGCTTCTTTGGCGAGCGTGTCCATAAGCGCCAACGTCGTCTCTTCGAAAGTTGACCCCCCGTCGACGTATTCTCCAAGTCGGAGCGATGTAGGGAAATTAGCGGTATCCATCGAGAAACGGCCGTAGGCCTTTGACGGCCGCCTCGCATACAGCCGATGCAGGTCATCGATCAGTCGCCTAGCTGTATTCCCCACAGCGAGCGCCCCGTTACCGGGGTGGACTTGATAGGCGCCAGCGTCGGTCTTCTCTAGATGATGGATTGCCACTGAAACAATGTTGTCGGCCAACTCGCCCCCCTTTTTGGTCGATTCCTTTTTGCCGAATAAAACCAAAAATAATCGCTCATCGCTACGAAAAGTTTTACTGCACCGCTCAGGTGTAGCGCGAATTTCATCGATCTATGGGATTTATCGGGTCAGTATCACTCTAGGAATGTTCATGAACAGGCTCCAGGCTCAACCGTGTGATACGGCTCTACCAAGACAAACAAAGGGACGCCAAGGTCAGCTCGGCGCAGGGGGACTCCTGCGTATCTGCCTGCGATCTCAGCTCATGGCGATCGGCACCGGTTATCTCAACGTCCGACATGAGGCGCATTGCAGCCCGGCAGCGTTGGGGCCGTCAGCGGAATGGCAGGTCCGGAGCGTAGGAGGCCGGAAACCTGCCGTTCGGGCGGCGTTCAATACGCGCCGTTTATGCGCCATTCCTCACCACCGCCAACAGCGGATTCACCTGCGAGGATTGGGCTCTCCGCAACGGCAAAAAGCAACAGAAGGAATCGCAATTTTGCGATGCGCGTTGGCTCAGCTGGCGCATTCTATATGGATATGTCAAACTCGACACCGAAAACATTGAATGAGTTGGCACTATTTATTCTCGTACTTACTTAGTTCTGCTTTGAGATCCTTGATCGTCCCCTCAATCAAAGAAAGCGCATTTTCGAGCGCTGTCCCGAAGTTTTCCAGATGCCGGTCCCATACTCCTAGGATTTCAAGCGGGATCTTTTCTCGCAGCTCCTTTCCCGCCGCGCGTTCCCCTTCCACATCACCGAGGCGTATTTCCCACTTTTGCTTGAGGAATTCGTGGTTCGCTATCGTTGCCTTAAGAACGTCCAGTGGCAATACCGAATAGGCGACCCCGTCTATAGTCCCGGGTTCGTGACCCTTGATGTTGGACGTGTGCGCTAATGTTAGTGCAGCGAAGCCACTCTTCTCGAGCTGCTCGCTGACCTTACCGTCAACGGACATCTGCCGCTCAGCATCTTCGTCCAACATGATAATTTGCAGAACGTCGTCCAGGGTCGTCGGCTTCGCCAACCCGAAGTTCGCCATCAGTTTCTGGATATCAGTCAGGATATGTTTTCGGGCGCTCGTGTAGCGTTGGAATGGCGACTCGCGACCATGGCCATCGAGAACGTCGACGCGCGTGTCCCAAGCAGGAAGATCAACGATTGTCATGTGGGACACATTTTCCAGATAGGCGGATTTAAGAAGGTCGCCCGGATGAATTTCATGTGGCTTGAGGCCTGGACACAATGCGAGTCCGGCGTCGTCATAGGATTGTGAGACCAGATATGAGCAAAAAAAGCCCTTCTCTCTCGCTGGTAGCCATAATCCAGTCCACGCCCCCAATCTGCGTAACCTCTTGAAGGCCGACATTACCGCGCCCGGCGTCCAGTAATCGAGCTCACGGTATTTCTCAACGGCTATCGATGCCTTGGCAGCAAAGGATTCCGATTGGTCCGTGGTTCTCAATCGATAGACCGCTACGTTCGATTTCGATGCTATGCCGAACCGGAAGTAATTGAAATTGCTCACCCCGTAATCGGCTGCTTCCAGGAAATTCAATTCCCCTTTGTAAATCGCCGCGTGACTGAATGGGCTGCCTGTGGCTGTCCGGATGGCTTTTGATTCGTGTCCATCCGGATCGGTGCAAAACAGGATGTCACCGGGTATGAGGTTAGCCAGCTTGAATTTGCTTACAGCTTTGTCGTCACCGGTCGACTTTGTCATGTCACGCCTACCCATCCGTACCCATACTGTGTCAGAAGATTGGCTGCCTCCAACGCTATGACTAGTTTCTTAGACACAGCCAATTGCTGTACGAGATGTTTGTCTCAAGCTGCACCAGCAATGAGCCCAAATCGCTCCTAATCAGCTCGAAGAAGCGCTCGGCCGGCATTTTCGCATCTAAGGTGACCGCGTCGTAATCCAAATTGATCTCGCCAAAACTATCGTCCTGCAACGTTGGGCGCGAATGACCCCTGCTTCTGGTAGTGGCGTCGTCCGGATCACATCGCCCCAGTGCCAGGGATAATCACCGGACGTGACATCTGGAGGCGAGACGCAGGATGCGCTTACAGCGGTCGGCACAAGGGCTAAGACAACTCCAGCGAGCAGTGCCAGGCGCTTCAGTGCCATGCTCGATCCTTTTGGCAAATGCCTCCGTTCATTCGAACGCGTTGGACTGTATGAAATACTTTCATTGGCGATCACCACTCTGGGTGGTCTTACTCCCGTCAACACTCGTAGTGGTACCAAGTCGGCTACCTTCCTCGCCGAATTCGATCGTCCTCCGGTACCTCGAGATTGTCAAAGAATACCTGATCGACCGTCGCTTCCTAAGTGTCTCGTGGACAAAGGTGGACTTGCGTTTGGCCGGTTGCTTTTCAGAAGCAGTCACGGGCGACCGGACGGGATAGCGGATGCGAGTGTGCGCTGATCGGGCTGCTCTTGCCGGCCGAACCGGGCGCGGTTGCCGGCCGGGGGGCGACAACCGCGCCCGGTTCGACCCGCGTTTCCAGCATCGCCCCGAACGCGCCGGTCTCTGGTCGAGCGGTCTTTTCGTAGCGGGACGCAATGCCTTCACGTTGGTTGGCGCGCTGGGTTAACCGCCTAGTAAATTCCTATGATGTTGTCGTTGGCGTCAAGTTTCAAGAGTACCGCACTGCCAGTACGCCATGCATCTTCAATCTGGTAATACACGTCGATTTGATCTCCCTTGAGCGGTCGACATTTGTCGCCAATTGCGAATACAAATTCCCATTTTTCATTAACCAGCGCAGTGGGAAAGAATGGAATCACCGCCTGCTCTGGAGCATCGCTGTACTCGCCCTTACAGACCTCGTCTCGCATATCCTGAATATGCACCTGTTTAAGGTGATCTCTATCTAAATCGAGAGAGATCGGCCATTTTTCGTTTTTGCGCCCAAGCAGCAAAGATGACTGAAGCAAGATCATTACAATTCGGCTGTCGGTCCAAACTTCTAAGACGTCCCCTTCCAACTCAAGCCGAAGATCCCACCTGATCTCCTGCGTGTTATTTCCTCTCCCTTTAACTTGGTAACTGTCAAGACGCTTATCCATCTCGTTCCTCCCGGGGGTGTTTGGTCTACAATAAGGTCATACCACACTTGCCACCTCACTGCGCTGTCGATCTAAGGGCAGCGGGATAAGTGTCTTCGCCAATTGGCGAGGGCAAGAAGTGGAATTAACAAACGAGGGCGGGACTGTATTGACGGTATCGCCCTTCCGACTAAAGGTCCCAACGAGCGCTTCGAGCAAGTTTGCACCAATGCGGATCCAGACCGACCAACTTCCTTCATAGGCGGGCGCAGTTCGGCTGGAGGCGAAAGGCAGCAGGTTCGAAAAGCTTCCAAGCAACCACTACCTGTTCCAGTTGCCGGAAGCAGCATGGAGGCGGCCTTAGTATAAAAATAATCAATCTGTTACAAATTTAGACAGCATTTTGCGGTGTGATTGCTGAGCCAAGGCTCGCGAAATGGTAGTCGCTACCGTGACTTGAAAGCTATTTCTGGATCGGTGGCGACGCAGGCAGCGCGACCATACCTCTCGAACAACCTGACCACGCCGTCGAAACGGTAGGTTCGGATGAAACGCCAAAGGGCGCGCCGGCGCACATCGTCAAAGTGCGCCAGCGTGTCTTCTTTCAGAGGAACTTCGCCCATTAGCTGCAGCCAATAAAAGAAGAGCCTTTCGAAATCATCTTTGTCGATCACTCCTTTTGCGATCAGATTGTCGATTCTTTCTAGGCGCCCAAGAAAGGCGTCGATCAAATCTCTTATCCTGCGCTCGCTTATGGTGAAAAGGTCGGATTTCTCCGCACCCGGGTTGGAAGTCAGACTGACTATGCCGTCGGCATGATTGCGGAGGGCGAAAGCGAATAGCGTCGGATTTACGAAAAGAGGAGCAGTGCCTGACGTCCCGGTGTCGGGCACCTCGCAATAATCAATCATGCTCATTGCTGATTGAACAGCGGTGTCGTTGTGAAACATCTCTATTTCGTTGGCTGCGGTGACGGCGTTTGTTCGCGCGCGTTCGGCGCGCTGATCCCGGCTGTTCTGCCAATATTGAAACACGGCCCACCCAGCACCGGCGAGAGTTGCCACAAGCCCGAGTGCGGTCCCAACTTCGGTGAGCGAGGTCGCCCAGTCGATGCCAGCCATATTTGCCCCTTGCCGCAGTTCGCAACAACTCCGATTTCCTGGCATGCTGCCGTACGATACAGAAACCGTCAACAAACTCCTGCGGACCGACTTGACTAAGCCGCATCTTGTTTTGGAACTCCAGTGAAGAGGCGCGCCCAAAGAATGTCGGCATCGCTGTTTGCGTGTCCTTGATTTGGACCTCTGCGGCCCGCCACGAGGCGAAAGCACCACCTTTTGTGGTTCTTTTTGCTCAGCAGCCTCAGCGTTGTGAGGCCAAGCTCATCCACGGGGCGCGCGAACGGCTGGTCCGGCTGGCCACGAAGACAAGTCTCAATTTGCGCCATGTGCAGTCGGCAAGCTGGCGCTGATCGAGCACCAGCGTTATGCACGCGCCAGAAGAGTTCAAGCGGGCCAACAAGGCGCTGCGCAGGCTCAAAACCTATCTCGGCCGGACCATTCGCGACATCGCTCGCCAGGTCGCCGGCGATGCGGAACCGGACGCGCTGTTCAAATGGCCGCTCTACCAGGCCGCCACCGTTCTCGAATACCGTCAGCGCCAGCGCGGCCGCAAAATCTACAGGCTGCACACCCCCAAGGTGAAATGCATCGGCAAGGGCAGGCGCATATGCCCTACGAGTTCGGAGTGAAGGTGTCGGTGGCCACCAAGCTGAAGCGCTCCAAGGACGGCCAGTTCGCCCTGCATGCAAAAGCACTGCCCGGCAATCCCTATGACGGCCACACGCTGGCAAGCGTCATCCCCGACATGGAAAAGACCATCGGCAACCAGATCGGCCGCATCCTCGCCGACGCTGGCAATCGCGGCCACAACGCACCGCAAAGCCACAAGTCAGGGTCTTCACCAGCGGCCAGAAACGCCGCGTCACTCCGGCCATCAAACGCCAGATGCGGCGGCGGTCGGCGATCGAGCCCGTGATCAGCCACATCATGGCCGAGCCACCGCAGGGCCGCAACTTCCTCGCCGGCCAGCAGGGCGACGCCGTCACCGCCATCCTGGCCGCCGCCGGCTACAACTTCTCCCTCCTGCTCAGGTGGCTGAAGGGTTTTTTGTCGCTCTTGATCGCTCTGCTTCAACTCCGGCCCAAGCCGGTCGCCGCTTAGAGACGGGATTGTTCACGGTCGGCCAAATATTCTACCGCCAAAACCGCCCTGCTCATTTTGCAGAAAGCACGCCTGCAGGTTTCACAGTTGACGGTGTTTATCAAATCGCGGTTCGTGCAATCGCCGCCACAGACACGGCTACACCGTTGGCCCTATCAGGAAGAAAATAGAGCTTAAGAGTGTCAAAGATTGCTGATTTTGCCAAGCCATCTGTATTAACGTTGACAGTTAGATTTGCTGACTTTCCGGTTGCGAACGTCAGGATAGTTTGAAATTGGCTCGCCTGGAGTTCGGCTCCCGCCTTTAGAATGTCATCGTAGTAAAGAACAGACCCGACAGCTACGCTGCCAACTGTAACCTGTCCGGCGAAGACTGAGCCTTCAGCAAAGAATGAAAAGGCCGCTCCCAAAAAAGGATAGGGTCCGTTTACGTTATCGACAACTAGACATCGTAGCGTGCTCGGATGCGCAGGCATCCCCTTCGACAGAACCCAGTCGATCTTGTTAGTCACGACGGATGGTCGCGTCCTTCGGTCCCACTGGCCAGCGATCCGAAACGATTGCATCCCAAATCTCCTTTGGAGCCTCAGACTACTGGAAGCCTGCACGATGCGATGAATGGGTACGACATCGAGTTGCACTCGAAGACAAAAGTGTACGGAGAAAACTTGGGATCAAACATCAAGTTCCCAAGGTATGGATATTTGCTGGTGTCAACTGTGTACTGAACTTCGAATTCGCCGCCCGGCGGGATATCAAGTGGCGGCTGTGGTATCGGTGGCGGCAGCAACTGATTCACATCGAAGACATCGCCGTTAGATGCCACAACCTTGACAAGAAAGATATGGCTGTTCACCCAGTCTACGCTTATAACCGATGACGTATTATTAATGAACTTCGGAACAAGGTTGACGATGCCCCCCGAAATCGATGTTGAAGCAAGTAACGCAAAGCCAAACACTTCGATGGTGGCGCGGGCCAGAATGTCGCCGTCTGTCGTCGATGTTATCTCATTGAATTCCATGTTCGTATCCTCAGTGGCTCAGGGTGGCCGCAAAGCCAGCGATCAGGCGCTCCCGCCCAGCGAGAAGTCCATTAACCGCCAGGTCAACTGTGTACGGAGTGCCGGTCCATTGGATAGACGGTTTTAGTTCGATAGTTTGGTCATTGAGGAACTTCTGGAGTTGGGATTGCGCCCAAGGAGCCAGAACCGCGTCTGCACCGCGCAAGACCATTTTGAGTATTGCCTCCCAGAGAACAAAAAAGACCGCAGCCCATCCTCCAGCAACTGCCCACGGCAGACTAATATCGATATTCGTGGCGACCACACGAAAGCTTATGAGCCCAGCAGCCGCTTTCGGCTCAAGTTCGATAACGGCCTTAACCGCGATTGGGATTATGATGGTCTTTTGTAGGGTAGCAGAAAACTGGATTGTACCATCGAACAAGGTAACGTCGAGTTCGGTGAGGAAGACGTCCCCTGCCGGATCAGGTTTCCCTGAGTTGTCAAACGTTGTTGGAATAACCCCGCCGATCCAAAGGTCTTGCAGAATCTGCTTCAGCCAGCGGCTTCCCACCCCAACTGCAAAGGCGAATCCCCGAGGGAGAACGGCAACGCTGGCGTAGGACTGATGGCCCAGGTTTTGATCCGCCTCGAGCAAGACGTGAAGTTCCTCTCGACTCGGTTTTCCTCCAACAACATCCTTGACATCCAATAGCCCGAGTTGGCCGGCATCGGAGCCAAATATCTCGTTGGCGGGGGCCGGGAGCGAACCAGCCAAGCCGTTCAGATTGGGTAATGCTATTTGGGTGCGCAGTGTCACAACCCAGATACGTTCGAAAACCTGCCGAATCAGCTCGTTGAACCTGGCGCCGATAGCAAGGTCACCAATGTTGTGAAGGGAAAGATCCGTAAGGCCCGTAAAGGCGATGACGAGGAGATTCGAATTTCCCAGCGTGTGGAAATTCAGAGAGGCTGCCGCAGTCAACTTGCCCTTGAACGGAAGCCGAAAGGTATGGTTGATTGCGGGGTCCACATAAGTGCCGCCATCTGGTAAATTTATAGTCCACTCCGATAGACCGATTATATTTTCAATCACGCCCGAGTAGCTTAACTCCAATCCTATTACCCGGTCCTGTCCGCGAACATGAACTATGGAAGCATCGTCAATATGCGCTAGTAGCCTGCTCTTAACATCTAGTCCGAGACTGCCCTCCGAAAACGAAAACCCCGTTTCAAAATCCGACGGAATCAATCCTGACGAAAGTGCGTGCATCAATACGTCGGACAGAAATTTATGCTCAATACTTGCTTCGAGGTCGAAATTTCCTGCGCTCTTTTTGAGAGGGGCCACTTGAACCTCACGCAATAGCGTTTTGTGAAAGAGCGATTGAATTCATCAGACCGAGACATCCAGCGGGCCAGATAATTTCTCTTGCTTCGGCATGCACTCGGAGGCCTGTCCCTTCTAGCGGCCGATCGATAACAAGATCCCAGGACTGCCGATCAACGATCCCGGTGACAGTCTTATCAGCCAAGACCTTCCCGATTACCATCAAGACAATGGATATTATCCCGCCCAGCGGTATGAGTGCATCTGCAGCAGTAAAAACGGCCAGTGCGAATGGAAAGGACGGGTCTATGTCTACCCCAGTCGCGTCAACCCGAACTTGGCCATGCAAGATGTATGGTCGCGCTCTGCCACTTGCGTGAAATAGCTGATCGAGCTGAACCCATTTAATGATTGTCTCGACCACCTTTCGGCACCAGGAATTGCAAGGATCGAGGGCAGTACATATCACACGCTCGACCGTTTCCTCGACACGTTGGAGCGTGCGGGATTGCACTTTGATCTCATCGATCACGAGGAAAGGGGGCTGCACTGAAAAATGTGCGTCATGAAAGATCAAGTCGCCTGTGATCCCTCCTGCACCCGGCTTTACAGGGTAGCCTTCAAGCGACTGCTCCAGCCTTCGAAGCGCGAAATCAACAACAAAAAGGCCGATGAACACGCCTACATCAGTGGGCATTGCTAGGGCGTACTGTACTGCCCGCAGATCAACCGCTTCCCCCATAACCTGCAAGCACAGGGCGAGCGCACGGTTACCACCTGATTCGACAATCGTATAATAGAAATTGACCTGAAGACCGATGCTGCCCAACATCGGTACTGTTGCCCCTAGAGACCAACTGATGGGAAGGAGGCCAACCCTATTGACCAAAATAGAAATTGCGGCACGGCGAACAATCGCGCTCAAGACGTCGAGTGCAGGCTGTGGCAGTGAGACGTTTTGATTATCTATTCTCAAAGAGAAGCTGCGTACGTCGAGAGCTCGGAGATCTAGATACAAGGAGCGGTGATTCCCGGTCACCACATACGCACCTTTGACCCGTATTTCGATTCCTCCAAGGAGGGCTATGTCAATCTCTGGTGGCTGACTCGGTGCCGGCCCGTTCGGCAAGGCCGTCAACTGCGTATGCAGGGCTCCTGATGCGGCGATCTCGAATGCCAGATCAATCTCATCTGGGCTTACCAGCTTTAGACGCGGCGAGTGCAACTGCACGCCGAACAGACTCGCAACAGAAATCTCAAAACCCGGCAGTTGGAGTTGCCTGTTAAGCGCGAAAATAAACTGTGAGGCCTGCTGCTGCACAAACGCTTCGGCGAAGTTCTGCAGCACCGACTCGGGGATCTGCACCACCAGCCCAAATCCGCCGTTGGCGCTCACCGTACCGGCTCCGATTGTTCGGGCACCATTGTCTCAGGCCTAAAGCTGTCTACTAGGCTGATTGGAATTGAGAAGCTTACCTCTTCAGGGAAGCTTTTCGTTTGTTTGCCTTCTTTGATATCAAACGTGACAGTGACATCTAGACTACCAGACTTACCCACGGCGCGACGATCAGGTCTCACGAGTATAGCAAAGTCACGCCGATAATTAGCTTCATTTAACGGAAAATCAGACGGGTCCGGAGCGACCGCGGGAAATCTTTCACCGGTCGTGAGCTCGATGCCAGAAATTCCTCCGTTGCGCACCTCAGGTCGACCGATTATTGGAGCGTTTCGAGCGGTGATCGAAATTTTTGGAACGAGGTCATGGCCAAACCCGGACCGCCATGCCAAGTTTTGGGGGTTGAAATGCGCAAAGCACATCGGCGCGTTTGGGCGAGCATTGTTTTGAACGGCAAAGTAGATATAAATCAAATCATTGCTCGGTGGCGTTCCAGCTACAGGCCTATAGATCACCACCTTATGAGGGCGAAACACGGTGAATGGCCGATCTTGATTGCCCCCCCCACTCAACGAGCAAGCGCAGCCGCCAAGCCAGAATGACAAAGAGATCGCAGCTAAAAGCCTACCAACGGCAACCCGTTTGCTTACGAAATGCATCCCGCAGTCCCCCACTGCTTTTCAAGAGCATGCTTATTGCTAGTCGCAATGTACGTTAATGACTCTTTCTTATATTACTTACAGCTGTGGCGCAACTGTCGCCGAGTGTGACCTCATAGGCCGCACCCGTAGAGCCAGTTCACCAAACATGTCCGATTTCGATTTGTACAGAGATTTCCGTACAAGGCTAAGCTCGACTCACCGACTTGATCAATAAGCACCAGCTTGCCTTTGAATCCCACGAGAAGTACGCCTCAAGCAGATCGAGAAGCGCCAGAAAACTCCTTTGGCATTGAGCCAAATAATCTGGAGCTAGACGGCAATCGGTAAGCACCTCGGAAGGCGCACAGCGATCATCATCGCGTGAGCCTGGTCCGCAGTGATGGCGCCGGCATTCGCCTTAGGTCTCGATCCGATGGGATAGCAGGTGCAATAAGCTATTGCACAACTCCGCTACCTATAACGTCGATGCCGGGCCCCGAACTACCTCACCCTCGTGGGTTGGTGAGCGAAGGGACTCTTCGCAACTGGCTTGCATGCGGATCGGGTCATCGTTCCTCAATATCGGCAAGGTAATCCTGTATCCGAGCGGCGAGTTGGATCCCTGGGAGAAATCGATCCTCATTGTCTGCAGACCACACGCGAACTGCAGCAGGAAAAAAGGCACTCACTGCCAGAGTAGCAAAGAGGCCTTACAGTTATTCCGAGGTCACTGGCTAAATGATAAGCGTTCGGAATCCGTGGTCAATCGGGATGCCAGAGTACTGAGAAATTGCGATCATGCCCAAGCGTAAAAGATCACAATCGATCACTTAACACATGCCCCAGTTAACGGCCCCACGTCTACAGAAGCAGATCACAAGCGATTGATAAATATTATGAATCTCGTCATAGTGGTTTGATGCACAATTATCCCACTCCATACCCCCTCGAGCGCGCTGGATCACGCTGTGTCACGATACCCAGTAGCGTGAACGGAAGGGGCACAAACACCCTTCGGCCGCGATTTCGCCAATAGCAATACCGCAGAAACGTGCCACTTTGGCGGAGGATCTGCGCCCTCCGAAGGCAGAAGTTCCAGGTTCGAATCCTGTCCGGGTGCAGCATTGCCGCAGTTCGCTGCCGACAACTATTCCTGCTGGAATTGACAGGGCCAATCTTCAGGTCTCGTCAAGCCAGAAGGCAACTCGGTCCGGGCGTCTCCGCAAGCCATGTTGAGCTGCCACTGGGACAGACCCGCTGAATTGGAAAGATCGAGGCCCTCGATACGGGTCAGAAAGAAAAAAGCGCGGTCAAAGTCTATCGGCGCGGTGAACGTCGCTCCTCGGAAGTCCGCCCGTGCGAGATTGGCAAACGAAAAGCGGCTGCCGCTGATATCGGCGTCATGGAACTGCGCTCGCCCCAATTCCGCCTTTGTGAAATCAACATTGGTCAGATTGGCGTCCTCGAAATTCGAGCGCTGCACTTCCGCGCTCGTAAACACAGCGCCCTGCGCGTCCATATGGCTGAAGTCGGTCCTGTAGGCCTCGATTTTGTCGAACCGGGCGCCTTTGGCGGTCGAGTCGGCCAGGGAAGCACGCACAAGCGTTGCCTTCTCAAAATTTGCCGCAAGGAGAGTGCTGTTCCTGAGGTCGGTCGAAGTGAAATCAACACCGATCAGGTTCGCCCCGCTCAGGTCCTGTCCTTTTAGGATGAGAAGCTGTTTGTCACAGTCCTGCCAATTGACGCCAGGCGTCGCGGCTGCGTCGCAATTTTGAGCGGCAGTGGCGTTCTGCCAAGCAAATACAATGCAAACCGCTAGAACCAAGCCGGATGTGCCGTAAGCTCTGGTTCGTCTCAAAGTCATTGTTGCTTGGACCTCTGCTACTCGCCGACAATCAACCTTACCACATCTGCCGACACTCGAGCCACGGTGACGACCGCCGTCACAGTTGGCGCATTTCTCATATTCAAGCTTTGATGTTGATCAACGATCAACCCGCGCGCGTAGGGGCGCGATTTGCGAGCGCCTCCCCATATCGGCGGTCCGGCAGAGATTTCATCTGTCACCAGCCACGTCGTGAACCCATAAAATGTAAAATGACCGGGACGGTGCCGAACTAGCGACTTTTAGCGCGGGGAGCGGTACGAACGTCTCACCCGTAACGCCAGTCTGCAGCAAGGTCAGGAAAGTGTTGCATCGCCTGGAGAGGATGTCCTCTTTGGGGATGAAGCCTGGGCTTGGGCTATGACCGATATATGCTGCGCATTGCTGACATTGATTGAGAAACAGATAATCCTAAAGTCGCCTGTAGATGCCGCCTTCGTCTAAGTGTTCGCGGTACCGCGTGACAAGCGCACACCAGCGCCACCGCCATTCTCTGGAATGAATTCTATTCCGGCTGCTTCGAGCGATAGCTTCAGCGCTTGCAGGATTGATTCAGATGCTGGTTTCGAACCACGTTCGAACTGCACGATCGTCCTCAAACTTACCTTGGATAGATCCGCCAGTTCCTGTTGAGAAATGTCGAGAAGCCCACGGGCCGCGCGAACTTGGGCCGCACTTACCTTCATTGTTCAAATGCCTTGTTGCACAAAAAGTGCAAATATGCTTGTTTTAGGAAACGACCGTTGGAAGTGGTTCCCCCGCTTCCAACAGTCTAACCACGCCCACGCTTTGCGGAGCTCGGATCATGGCTGATTCCGACAATAACACGACTTTGCCTTTCGTCACCCGCAGGAAGGTGCTTGCGGGAACAGCAACCGCAACGGCGGCGACGCAGGCTACATCGTTTGCTCGAATCGACTTGGAGGGTGATGACGCCATTGATCCTGCGGTGGCGGTGTGGAAACGATGGCAGGCGGCTTGGGAAGAGGCTGAACGGCTTTGCAATCAGCAGCAGCGGCTGGAGAGGGTACTTATCGAGACCGTTGGCTTCCCTTGCACGACAGTTACCTTGTCCGACGGCGAGAGCGTGACAGTTCACTCCGTTGAAGCCCTCCAGGAATTGCTCGGTGTTCGTCCCGCTAACACAGTGGCCCGCACCCAAGCTGAAGCTGAAATCGTAGCCAATCAGGCGCGCTGGGATGCCGCCGCTAGGGAGATTGGTTATTCGACAGCCTTACTTGCTGAGCGCGAAGCTGGCGAGCGGGCGAAGGAATTACTCGAAGCCTTATCCCAAGTTCCTGCAACGTCGCTCGCCGGTATTGCTGCCAAGCTAAATGCAGCGCTTAGGGAAGGGGAGTATTCGCTGCATGACAGTGAGCCCCCGTGGCCACAGATCCGCTCGGCCTTAGACGATATAGCTCGGATTAGAGAGCAGGAAGTCTCGAGCTGAACTTCGGCACTAAGGTATCGGAATCGCGATCATTCGTCGGTTTGGTGATTTTCGCAGGGCTTACCGAGACAAACTCTCTACACATGGAGCGACTGATGCAGTTCCGAAAAGCATTTGCGGAGCCAGGGCGCCGCAGCGTCTTCAACGCACCGGTAAACCATGGAATCGAGGGTGGCCCGCATCCTGCTGATCAATATGTGGGCAGGCAGATCGCTGCGGTTCGCGTGCAGTCGGACGTATCGCAGGCCCAGCTTGCCCGATCTATAGGGATCAGTTTTCAGCAGCTTCAAAAATATGAGAACGCGAGAAACCGCGTGAGCGCTTCCATGCTCTACGAGATCGCCAGGTCGCTAGGCGTTCCAGTGGGCCGCTTCTTCGAAGGCCTGCCGGGCAATGAGACCGATCGTGATCCTCCTCCGCTGCCGGTCGACGAACGCATCAATTTTATTGCCAGCGCGGAAGGTCGACGCCTGATTGAAAGGCTTGTGCATCTCCATCCGCGAGTGCGAGGTCGGGTGTCGTCTTTAATCGCAGCATTAGGAGAGGAACTGGCAGTCATCGACCCAAAGCAGGAGAGCGCTAGGTCCAGCGAACCCATGCCGGTCGAATGCAGGCTGGCTTGACCGGCAGTTATGGCAAAGCTCAACGAGTTCCCTTCGACGGCTGGAATGGCGAAGTTCGCGCTGTCGCTTCGATCCGCACCGCCAAGGAGGGGATGGTCGAGCGAGTGTTTCCCGAAGAGACCTCGACAACGGCTACATCGCCGCAGGCAGGGAGAAAGTGGCCCTGTCGTTGCCTATGGCGATGATGGGAGCCTTGCATGAAAAAGCTTCCGAACGCATCCCAAGTTCCTGCCATAGGCCTCCCAGCAGCACGGCTGCAGCCCGTGCGATCTAGATTCGCCAGTTCGGCGACTATCCGATTTCCGCGCCGAAGGGTCCCAAGTGCACGATCGAAGGGGTGTGCCCCTTTTATCGCCGGTCGTGTTAGTGATGCTCGGCTTCGTGAAGTCGGCACGACACAGACGCGATGGTGGATTGCTGCGCGAAACCGCCCCAGCGGTAACGCCGGAGGAGCTTCGCACAGCCATGCTTAAGTTTGTCGAAGCACTCGCCATCGCCGATGCCAGAGGCGATCATCTCAAATCCGTCGGCGCTTCGGCTGGCCGAAATGCTGCCATGGATGCAGATCGCTGCGAGAAGAAGGCTTCCGACACATGAGGCGGGCCGCTGTCTACGCACGCTTTTCGACCGAGCTGCAGAACGAAAAATCCACTGAAGACCAGATTGCGCTGTGCCGTGCTTACGCAGCGCGCAACGGTCTGGCTATCGTTGCGGTCTACGAGGACAAGGCGCGCTCCGGCTCATCTATATTGGGTCGCGACGCGCTGATGCGCCTGATGGAAGCTGCGGGCCAGAACGCGTTCGACATCGTCGTCGTCGAGGCGCTCGATCGCCTATCGCGCGACATGGCGGATCTCGCAGGTCTTCACAAACGTCTCTCTTTTCTCGACATTGAAATCCAGGCTGTTCATGACGGTATCGCCGATGCGGTGCTCATTGGTATTCGTGGACTTGTCGGTCAGATGCAGAGGGAGGATGGCGCAAAGAAAGTCCGTAGGGGTATGGCTGGAGTCGTCCGTGATGGACGTCATGCCGGAGGCCGGGCCTATGGCTATCGACCGGTCTTGGGCCATCCTGGCGAACTCGAGATCGTCCAAGAGGAGGCAGACGTTATCCGGCGTATTTTTGCCGCTTATTCGGCCGGTCGCGCTCCACGCGACCTAGCCGGTGACCTCAACCGGGATGGGATAGCGCCACCGCGCGGGATACGGTGGAACGGTTCCACCATCAACGGAAATGCACAGCGCGGCGTAGGTCTGCTCTTCAACGAGCTCTATGTCGGTCGGATCGTCTGGAACAAGGTCCGAATGGTGAAGAACCCCGATACTGGCAAGCGTGTCTCCAGGCCAAATCCAAAGGACCAATGGCAGACGAAAGAAGTTGCGCATTTGCGCATCATCGAAGACGAAACTTGGCACAAGGCGCAGGCTCGCAAAGCAGTGAGGTTGAACGCAACCTCTCATGTCAAGCGTCGGCCAGCTCACCTGTTGTCCGGTCTGCTCCGCTGCGGCGTTTGCGGTTCAGGTCTGTCGGTTCACGATCGTGATAAGACAGGCAAGACGCGTATTCGGTGCTCGGCAGTTCGAGAAAGCGGGAGCTGCTCCAATCGGCGCATCATCTATCTGCCCGAGATCGAAAAGGCGGTTCTTGATGGCATGCGCGACCAACTGAAAGCCCCCGACCTCATCGAGGCATACATCCGCAGATACAACCAAGAGCGCCGAGAATTGTCCGCACAGGCGAATGCGATGCGCACAGCGCTGCAAGGCAAGCGCGATCGGATAGAAGGCGAACGGCAGCGCACGATCGATCTTGTGATCAGGAGCGTCATTGCTGAAGAGGATGCCAAGCAGCGTATTGCAGAACTCAAGACGCAGCTCTCCGAGGTAGAGGCACAGCTCTCCGGTCTCGATGAGCCGCCGTCACCCGTAGCTCTCCACCCTGCGACCTTGCAGCGTTACATCGAAACCGTCGACGGCCTTTCAAAGGCGTTGGCCGACCACGCAACTGCTGCTGACGACCGTGGCCCGCTGATCCAAAACCTTCGAGGACTTGTTCATAGTGTCACCGTGCACCCCAAGCGGGCACGTGAGGGCTTCGAAATCGAGGTCAAGGGCAAGCTTGCCGCCCTTATAGGCGGGGTCGCATTTCCCAATGCACGGTATTCTGAAAAGCCCACCGGACTAGGCAGCCGCTTCAACGCTGCCGTTACGTACGATAGTGGGTGAGCGGCCCGAGACATAGGTGACGATTTGTACCGGACACATGGGTAACACTTTTGGCTTTTGGCCGGAGGTGTTGATGCCGTGGAAAGAGTGTTCGGTGATGGAGGAACGTCTTCGTTTTGTGGCTCGTCTTCTCGACGGGGAAGGCATGAGCGATGTGTGCCGCGAGTTCGGCATCTCGCGCAAGACCGGCTACAAGATCTTCAACCGCTACAAGGAGGACGGGCTGGATGCGCTCACCGACCGCTCGCGGCGGCCGGTGCGCTACGCCAACCAGCTTCCCGACCAGATCGAGCGGCTGATCGTGGAGAGCAAGCGGGAGAAGCCGCACTGGGGTGCCAGGAAGATACGCGAGCTGCTGGTGCGCAGGCTGGCCGGCGACGTCCGCATCCCGGCCAGGAGCACCGTTCATGCCGTGCTCGATCGCCACGGCCTTGTGAGCCAGGCCCGCAAGAGGAACCGAGCGAACAAGGCCGTGGGCACGCAACTGTCCCAGGCGGTTGTGCCCAACGATCTGTGGTGCGCCGACTTCAAGGGCGAGTTCAAGCTCGGCAACCGCCAATACTGTTACCCCCTGACGGTCACCGACCAGGCCTCGCGCTACCTGCTGGCCTGCGAAGCCCTTGAATCGACAAAGGAGGTTCCGGTCCTCGAGGCTTTCGTCCGGCTCTTCAAGGAACGCGGCCTGCCGGAAGCGATCAGAAGCGACAATGGCCTGCCCTTCGCCAGCCCCAACGGCCTTTACAACCTCTCGAAGCTGTCGGTCTTCTGGCTCAGGCTCGGCATCGCCGTCGAGCGCATCAAGCCCGGTCACCCGCAGCAGAACGGCCGCCATGAGCGCATGCACCGCACCCTGAAGCAGGAGACCACGCGGCCGCCGGGCATGAACGCCCTCCAGCAGCAGGCCCGGTTCGATGCTTTCATGAGCGAATTCAACGACGAGAGGCCCCACGAGGCGATCCAAATGAAAGTGCCAGCCGAGCTCTACAGAGCTTCTTCAAGAGCCTATCAAGGCCTCCCCGAGCTGGACTACCCCTTCCATGACAAGGACATTCTCGTCACCGCCTGCGGCCGCATCTGCATGCACAGGAAGAAGATCAACATCTCCACCGTGCTCGCCGGCCAAAGGCTCGGAATCACCGAAGTCGACGACGGCATTTGGCTCATCAGCTTCATGCACTATGATCTCGGATATATCGACCTGGAACAAAGGACCTTGCAAACCATCGACAACCCGTTCGGCACGAGGTTGTCACCCATGTCTTAGGTACAGAATGTTACCCATGTCTCCGGGCCGTACAGGGTTGGAAGTGGTAGCGGGAGAGGGACTTGAACCCCCGACCCCAGGATTATGATTCCCGTGCTCTAACCAACTGAGCTACCCCGCCAGGGCGGCGAAAGGCCCGAAATCCGCCTTAAATCGAAAGGCATTTCGAGGCGTTCGCCAAGGTCGCGCGGATATAAGGTTGGGAGGGCGAGCCTGTCAAGCATCGATGCGCGAGGGCGCCGGCAGATTGTCGCCGGTAAAAGCTTTGCCGGGCTGGCATCTCCGGTAAGCCACCGGGGTTGAGTTCGACGGGGCACGCCGCTATGTCTCGGCCAAGAAATAAGAGTTTGAAGCTGATGAAGCCGCGCATTGCAGTCCTCGGTTGCGGATACTGGGGCAGCAACCACATCCGCACCCTCAAGGCGCTCGGCGCGCTACATGCGGTTTCCGATGCCAATCGGGCGCGGGCCGAAGGCTTTGCCAGCGAGCAGGACTGCCTGGCGATCGAGCCCGACCAGCTGTTCGTGCGTGATGATATCGACGCCATCGTCATGGCGCTGCCGCCGCAATTCCATGCCGATCTTGCCGTGCGCGCCGCTGAGGCCGGCAAGGACGTGCTGGTGGAAAAGCCGATTGCGTTGACCGTGCCCGACGCCGAGCGCGCCGTGCAGGCGGCCAGGGACAACGGCCGCGTGTTCATGGTCGGCCATGTCTTGCGATTCCATCCCGCCTTCGAGACGCTGAAGGCGCTGATCGACAATGGCGAGCTCGGCGAGGTTCGCTACATCCACTCGCACCGGCTCGGCCTCGGCAAATTCCACACCGAGAACGACGCACTGTGGGATCTGGCGCCGCACGATCTGTCGATGATCCTGGCCATCACCGGCACCGAGCCGATCGACGTCAGGGGCGAGGGGGCCGCACTCCTCGACAATCTCAGCGATTTCGCGCATCTGCACATGCGTTTTCCCAATGGCTTGCGCAGCCATCTCTTCACCTCGCGGCTCAATCCCTATCGCGAGCGGCGGCTGACCGTGGTCGGCACCAAGGCAATGGCGGTGTTCGACGATGTCGAGCCATGGGAGCGCAAGCTGGCCGTCTACCGCCACGCGGTGTGGCAGGACAGCGGCCAGTGGGCCTTCACCACCAACGAGCCGTCCTATGTCGCGGTCGGCCAGGGCATGCCGCTGACGCGCGAGCTCGAGCACTTCATCCAGTGTATCGAGACGCGGGCCGAGCCGCGCACCAGCGGCGAGGAAGCCATCAGGGTGCTCCGCATCCTGACGGCGGGTACAGTCACGCACACAAAGTCCTGAGACCGTTTCGAAACTCTGCCCTTAAGGCAGATCGAAACTAAAACTGTCTCCGAGAGGGGTAGTGTTTACTCTGCGGGAATCTGCGCCGGCCTGGCTGCGAGCCGGCTGAGCATGGCTTCGGCCTCGGCGCCGCGCTCGGAGCGCTCGATGAAGCCGCCGCCGAAGACGCGGGCTTCGTTGCCGTCGTCGGAATAGAGCACGCAGGCCTGTCCGGGCGCGATGCCGGACTCGCCGTCGACCAGTTCGACAAAGGTGCTGCCGGCGCGGTGATGCAGCACGGCCGGGCGCGGCGGCCGCGTCGAGCGGACCTTGGCGAACAGCTCCATGCCGGCGGCCGGAATGTCGGACAGCGCGCGATCGCCCAGCCAGTTCATGTTGCGCAGATAGATCTTGTGGGTCTCCAGCGCCTCGCGCGGGCCGACGATGACACGGGCCCGGTCGGCGTCGAGATGGACGACGTAAAGCGGCTCGCCCGAGGCGATGCCGATGCCGCGGCGCTGGCCGATCGTATAGCGCAGGATGCCGTCATGGCGACCGAGCACGCGGCCGTCGATATGGACGATGTCGCCTGGGTTGGCGGCAGCTGGCTTCAGCTTGGCGATGATGTCGGAATATTTGCCCTGCGGCACGAAGCAGATGTCCTGACTGTCCTGCTTGGCGGCAACGGTCAGCCCCATTTCTTCGGCGATGGCCCGCACCGCAGGCTTGGACAGCCCACCCAGCGGAAAGCGCAGATAGTCGATCTGCGCCTGCGTGGTGGCAAACAGGAAATAGCTCTGGTCGCGGTCGGCATCGACGGGCCGGAACAGCGCGCGGTGGGCGCCATTGGCCCCGGAGCGGATATAGTGGCCGGTGGCGAGCGCATCGGCGCCAAGGTCCTTGGCGGTGGCCAAAAGGTCGGCGAACTTCACCGTCTGATTGCAAGAGACGCACGGAATGGGCGTTTCGCCGGCGACGTAGCTTTCGGCAAACGGGTCGATGACCGCCTTACGGAAGCGCTCCTCATAGTCGAGCACGTAATGCGGAATGCCCAGTGTCTCGGAAACGCGGCGGGCATCGTCAATGTCCTGGCCGGCGCAGCACGACCCGGCCCGGTGCGTTGCGGCGCCATGGTCGTAGAGCTGCAGCGTGACGCCGACGACATCATAGCCTTCGCGCTTCAAAAGGCCGGCAACGACAGACGAATCCACACCGCCCGACATGGCGACGACGATGCGGGTGTTTTGCGGGCTGGCGGGAAGGTCGAGGCTGTTCATGGTTCTTTCGTTCTGCGCGGCGCTTCAATGGCAGTGGCGCGAATATAGGTCAACCACACCAGCGGCGCCAGCTTTGCGGCGGTGCCGATTTTGCGGGAAAATTGCGCGCCTGCCCGCCGTTGCCTCAAATGCCGACGAAAAGACTAACGCGGCGTTCATGATCCTTACCTACTCATTAGGGTTCGCTTAGGCAATTTTTAAAGCTGTGGCGGTAATGTGGTGGGGATTGGGTCTTTGAGTTTTTAGTAGAGAGTACGATGACCGATCTTGTTAGACCGCGAGTCAAATATGTTATTGGGCCTGACGGCAGCCCTCTTACGATTGCCGATCTTCCGCCGACGAATACACGTCGCTGGGTTATCCGGCGCAAGGCGGAAGTGGTTGCTGCGGTGCGCGGCGGGCTTTTGAGCCTCGACGAGGCATGCCAGCGCTACAAGCTGACCACCGAGGAATTCCTGTCCTGGCAAGCGTCGATCGACGAATACGGCCTTGCCGGGCTGCGCACGACGCGCATCCAGCAATACCGGCACTAGAGCCAGGACCACAACAGAAAAGGGCGCGGTAACCGCGCCCTTTTGCCTGTCGGTAATGCCTGCTTCAGACCGTCAGCACCACCTTGCCGATCGGCCTAGTGGCGAGAAAAGCGTGCGCGGCGCCCGCCTGTTCGAGCGGAAACGCCTTTGCCACATGGACCGCAAGCTTTCCCGCATCGACCAGTTTGCCAAGTTCGACGAGGCCTTCACGGTCGGGCACGACGGACATGCGCTCGACGCGGATCCCACGCGCAGCAGCCTTGGCTCGGGTGGTGTCGTGGATATTGAGCAGCGACACCAGGGCGCCACCGTCCTTCAGGACTGTCAGCGATTGGTCGGCATGGTCGCCGCCCATCGGCTCCAGCACCAAGTCGACGTCGCTGACCTCGGCGGTGAAATCTCGCTTGGGTGTAGTCGACCACTTCATCGGCGCCGAGCGAGCGGACGAAATCGAGTTTCTTCGGGCTGGCGGTGGCGATGACATAAGCGCCGTGCGCCTTGGCGATCTGCACCGCCAGATGCCCGACGCCGCCGGCCGCAGCATGGATCAACACGCGCTGGCCGCGCTTCAGGCCGCCATGGCGGACAAGGCCTTGCCAGGCGGTCAGACCGGCCAGCGGCAGCGCGCCGGCATGATTGTGGTCAATGCCTTGCGGCTTCGGTGCGATTTCATCGGCCGGGGCCACAGCGAGCTCCGCATAGGCCGCGGCCTGCTTGGGAAAACGCGGCATGCCGAACACGGCGTCACCGACCCTGAGGCCGCCATCGACGCCTGGGCCTACCGCCTCGACCGTACCTGAAATATCCCAGCCCAAAGTGAAGGGCGGTTCGCCCAGCAATGGATAGTAGCCGGCGCGCACCGAGCCATCGACCGGATTGATGCCGGCAGCATGCACGCGCACGAGCACTTCGCCGGACTTGGGCGAGGGCGCGGGGCGATCGGCGATGACGAGGACGTCGGGTCCGCCGACTGAATTCTGGACAACGGCACGCATGGGAGGCTCCTGCTGGGGTTTCTGTGCCACTATCATTTGGATAGTAATATTCCCTTGTCCAGTATGTACCTTTTCCATATATAGGCACCTCATGGATAGTGATAATGATTGCGGCTCCGGCTATGACGCCTTCCAGCGGACGTGTCCTTCGCACGCCGTGCTCGAGATGCTGGCCAGCAAATGGGTCTATCTGACGGTTTGTGCGCTGCGCCGTGGCCAGATGCGCAACGGCGAACTGGCGCGTAAGCTCGAAGGCATCACGCCTAAAATGCTGACGCAGACGCTGCGCGTCCTCGAGCGCGACGGGCTTGTGCGGCGCGAAATCTTTCCGGTGATCCCGCCGCGGGTCGAATATGAATTGACCGAACTTGGCCAGAACCTGGCGGGGCTGCTCACCCAGATACGCTCCTGGTCGGAAGAGCATGTGCCTGACATCAAGCAAGCGCGGGCGAGGGCGGCGGCGAACCTGGAAAGGGATTTGGCACGGGCCTGAAGCTGCGGCCGCCTTACGGGCCGGATCAGCAGCGCCGGAGCCTTTTGGCGCGCTACACGCAAAGCAAAGCGCGGCGTCAGGCGGCGCCGGTCGGGTTAAAACCCTGCCGTCAGCCGATCATGGCGCTGCGACCGCCGAGTTCCGCGTCGCGGATCTTGGTGTCGCGCGATTCCAGCATCTCGGCCTTGGAAAGCTCCGCTTCAGCTTCGCCGAGTAATGATTCGGCAGCACTTCGCTGCTGGGCGAGGTCGCTTTGAGAGTTTCTGAGGTTATCACGGCGCAGACGCGCCGCCTTGGCGAAGGTCGGATAGGCAAAATGATTGATGTCGGTGATGCCGGCCTTCTTCTCCTCGGCGGTGATCTGAAGCTCCAGTTCAACGGCCATGCGCTCGAACTCGGCGATCATCATGTCGAGCTGCAGCAGCTGCCGCCGCTTCTCATTCACCTGAAATTGCTTCAGCCGAACGAGGTTTTCACGTGACTTCATGATTCGGTACTCCCGGAAACGCACACCTGCACATATCGTCCAATCCGCCCGCCAGGGCCTGGCGTCGCCCGTATCCACCGGCATTCCCCGAACTATGGGAAACAAATCCCTAAAGTTTTTTGCCGGCGGTAACCATTCGTTTACGCGCATTGTTAATCATAAGGGCGAGGACTTAAGGCCGGGTAAAAATTCCGGCTCCCGATACGGAAGCCGGCCAGCGAGTCCCTTGAGTCACTTAGTCCGACTTATTAATGTGTTGCATTAGCGATTTGGTTCTGTGATTCATCATTAGATTCAAGAGGGTGTAGAAAGGGGTTAAAAAATCTGGTACCGTCCTTGGTGCGGAATTAGGTTTTGTTAACCATTCGATGGCAGCCTCTGTTCAGGCAATCACTGCTCCGGTCCCGGATGGGTCGTGACATGGTCCGGCGGCAGAAAAGGGGAATGAAATGCGCGTTCTGCTGATAGAAGACGACAGTGCAACCGCTCAGAGCATCGAGCTGATGCTCAAATCTGAAAGTTTTAATGTTTACACGACCGACCTCGGCGAAGAAGGTGTCGATCTCGGTAAACTTTATGATTACGATATCATTCTTCTCGACCTCAACCTTCCCGATATGTCCGGCTACGAAGTCTTGCGGACACTTCGCCTGTCCAAGGTGAAGACGCCGATCCTGATCCTGTCCGGCATGGCCGGTATAGAGGACAAGGTGCGCGGCCTGGGCTTCGGCGCCGACGACTATATGACCAAGCCGTTCCACAAGGACGAACTGGTCGCCCGCATTCATGCCATCGTGCGCCGTTCCAAGGGCCATGCCCAGTCGGTCATCACCACCGGCGACCTGGTGGTCAATCTCGACGCCAAGACCGTCGAAGTCGGCGGCCAGCGCGTGCATCTGACCGGCAAGGAATACCAGATGCTGGAGTTGCTCTCGCTGCGCAAGGGCACCACGCTGACCAAGGAAATGTTCCTCAACCACCTTTATGGCGGCATGGACGAACCGGAACTGAAGATCATCGACGTCTTCATTTGCAAGCTGCGCAAGAAGCTCGACGCAGCATCCGGTGGGCAGAACTACATCGAGACGGTCTGGGGTCGCGGCTATGTGCTGCGCGAGCCGGAAGACATCCGCGTCAGCGCCTGAGCGAACACCATCCGATTGAATTTAATGAGAAAACCCGGCTCAGGCCGGGTTTTTTGCTGTCCTTCTTGGCCGAGGACGTGCCGAGTCAGGCGGCAACCTTCAAGGTACGAAAACGTTCGAGCAGTTGCGGCCGGTTGAACGGCTTCAACAGATAACCCTGGGCGCCGGCGCGCTTTGCCTTCATGATCGAGGCAACATCGACCTCGACCAGTGAGATCAGAATCTGCGGTTTGATCGTGCTCTCCATGGCGCGAACCTGGCGAATGACGTCGACCGCTTGCATGTCCGGCAGGGCGCCGTCGACGACAATCACATCAGGCATCTCGGCAGCGCACATCTCGACAGCATCAAGTCCAGTTGCCGCTTCGATCACCACCATGTCGGAGCCGCCAAGAATCCGTTTTGCAACCTTTCTGATGACGCTCGAATCGTCGACAAACATGCAGCGCTTCATTTCCGGGTCCTCTTTGCCATGGTGCGAACCGGCGGCATCCGGGTATCGGGATGCACACTAGGCCAATCTGGTAAAGAAGCAGAAAAGCCGTTAGGTAAAGTTTTTACAAACATGTCGTTTGCAGCCCCATTCGGCAGGGGCGTTGCCGGCAATGAAACTTGCTTGTTCTGAATTGCCGCAAATATCAGCGGGAAAAGATACTTGATTGTTCTTGATGCTCGGACGTCCTGCCGAGCGGCTTCGCTCAGGCCGCGGACAGCACGATCTCTTCGGCGGTCGCGTGAATCGAGATCGTCATGTTGGCCTCACGCGCCAGCAGCAGCGTGTAGTAGGGCTGGACGGTATGGGCGTCGATAGGCTCCTCGGGCTTGTTGCCGGAATGGAGTTCGAGGAATTTCGGCGGCACGCGCAGCATCGGGCCGCTTGCGGCAAGCGCAAAGCGCGGCTCGGTGTCGAGGTTTTCCAGCGTGACCACCAATCTGCCACCGCGCGGGATGGCAGCATTGGCGACGAGCAGCAAATTGAGCAGCAGCTTGACCTTGTTCTTGGGCAGCAGGGCGCGAACCCCGTTCCAGATCAATTCCGGCTTCTCGTTCTTCAGGAAGGCGATGGCGACGGACTCGGCATCGCCGGTGTCGATCATCATGCCCGCCGAACCGGCGGCGCCGAAGGCGATGCGGGCGAATTGCAGGCGGGCCGAAGCGTTTCTGGCGCTCTGCCGGATCAGTTTCATGGCGTCTTCGTCGGCGCCGCCCTCGTCCAGGAGTTCAAGGCCGTTGTTGATGGCGCCGACCGGCGAAATGATGTCGTGGCAGACTCGGCTGCACAACAACGCTGCGAGATCGGGTGCGGAGAGAGAGAAAAGCTCAGCCATCGGCGAAAAATCCCTGCTAAAATTCACATCCTGGTGGCCGCGCGGCCGACAGCCACGCTCACCACCCGAATCACGCTCTCTCCCCCCCAGGCATTCTGAATACACAGCGCCCGAGCGTGCAGCAACAATCCACAATTCTTGTGAGAAAAACGGCATCTTTGCACAGGATCGGAGCCCGCGCAGACCGTCAGAAACAGCCTTCGAACCGCCATGTTCATGTGGGAGGTTAATGGTTGAAAAAGGATTACGGCATAGTTTGCCCGTAACAGTCATCCTTAACGGCCGCCTAAAGAGCCGGACGGGGTGCGAGGCGTCGGCGAAAGTGCTCCCTGACGGAGATTGGAAGCATGGTTTCCCGATTCTACGACCGGACGTTTGTCCGCGTCTTCTTCATGGCGATTGCCCTCATGGGCGCTCTCGCTTTCTCAACCTCTGCGTCGCGGGCACAGGAATACACCGCTCAGGAGATCGTCGATTCCGGTCACAAGTTCTTCGGCGCGACGTCGGGCGGTCTCGCCACCGTCGTCGAGAAGATTTTTGCCTCCTACGGCCTGCCCAATGGCTATCTGCTCGGCGAAGAGGGATCCGGCGCGCTGATTGGCGGCCTGACCTATGGCGAAGGTACGCTCTACACCAAGAATGCCGGCGACCATAAGGTGTTCTGGCAAGGGCCTTCGCTCGGTTGGGATTTCGGCGGCGAGGGATCGCGGGTGATGATGCTCGTCTATAACCTCGACGACGTCAGCAATCTCTACAATCGGTTCGGCGGCGTTGCCGGTTCGGCCTATGTCGTGGCCGGCGTCGGCTTCAACGTGCTGCAGAACAACAGGGTGCTGCTGGTGCCGATCCGCACCGGCGTCGGCGCGCGGCTTGGCGTCAATCTCGGCTATCTGAAGCTGACGCAGAGGCCGACCTGGAATCCTTTCTGAGCGATTCCGACCACACTTCGACCCGATCAACAGATTCTGACCCGGTGCAGCTGCGGCAAACCCTTGCCGCAGCGCTGGATTTGCGTCATTGGCAAAGTCCAGACTTGGCGGTTGCCGGATAGCGGCCCGCCCGTAACGGGTAGTCACCTTGGTTCAGTCGATCCTGTTCTTCGCCCTCGGCTTTCTGTGCGCAGGCTTTCTGGCGCTGCTGGTCGCGCCGGCCATCTGGCGGCGGGCGGTCGCGCTGACACGCAAGCGTGTCGAGGCGTCGGTGCCGCGAACGCTGGCCGAGATCCAGGCCGACAAGGACAGCTTGCGGGCCGAGTTCGCCATGACGACGCGCCGGCTCGAAATCAGCATCAAGACGCTGCGTGAGCAGGCGAATGAGCAACTCGTCGAAATCAATCGCGGCCGCGAGGCGCTGAAGGGCCTGGCGGTCGAGCGCAAGGACAAGAAGCAGGCGCTTTCGGAGCTCGGGGAAAAAAACGAATTGCTGCTGCATCGCGAGCAGCAGATACAACAGCTGTCGGACAGGCTTGCACAAACAGAGCGCATGATGGAAAAGCGCGCGCTCGAGCTGGAAAAGCTCGAACATATGTACGACGACGCGTCCTTCTCCTCCAGCAATCGTCAGATCGAACTGGTGGCTCGCGAATCCGAGCTGGAAAAACTTGCCAACGACATTTCAGTGCTGCGCGGCCAGCGGAAGGAGGCCGACAAGCGCCATCAGGAAGTCGTCGCCGAAGGCAAGGCCACGCGCGATGCCTTGAAGGCCGAAAAGAAAAGAACCGCCGACCTCGACAGAAAGCTCGAGCGCCTGCTCGCCACGCTTGCCGATCGCGAGGACAAGCTCGATCGCCGCGAAAAGGAACTGGCCCGGCTTCGCGAGCGGGTGAAGGGCGAGGCTACAGGAGGCGCCGCGGCTGCTGGCCTGGTTGGTGCGCAAGACAGTGCCCGCGCCAGGAACGAGGACATGGACAAGACGCTCGCCAAGCTCGAAGGCGACCGAGAGCGGCTCGAAGCCAGGCTGACGACGCTGGCCCGCGAAAACAAGCGGATGAAGGCGGAGCTTGGCGGTTCTGGATCCGCGAAGCCCGGGAATGGCCCCGGCAATGGCAATGATGCCGGTTCTGCCTTGCGCGAACAGATGAACAATCTGGCGGCTGAGGTCGTCCATTTGACGGCCAAGCTCGAAGGACCTGATTCACCGATCGCCAAGGCGCTGGCGGCGCCGCAGGAAACGCGGTCAGGAACCACCAGCCTCGCCGATCGCGTCCGGGCGTTGCAGAAGGCGGACTCGCCGAGCTGAGTTTCGAGCCTCGGCTTGGAATTGCCCGACTACCCCTATCAGCGCGAAAAATGATGCAGCGCGATGGCTGAGGCGGCCGCAACATTCAGGCTGTCGAACCCTTCCGACATCGCGATCCGCACCGTCCGCAGGCGAGTGAGCAGCCTCTCCGGGAGGCCCTCGCCTTCGGTGCCGAGATAGAGCGCCAGTCGTTTCGGTCGCGCGGCATCGCGAATGTCAGCCTCACCACGCGGCGACAAAGCGACCTGGCCGAAGTCCAACTCGCCGAGCTTCGCGATGAAAGCTTCAGTGTCGCCGAAGGACGCAAAGGGCACCTTCAACGCGGCGCCGACGGAGACGCGGATCGCCTTGCGATACAGTGGGTCGCAACAGGTGGCGTCGACGAAGACGGCATCGGCGCCGAAGGCGGCGGCATTGCGGAAGATCGATCCGATATTGTCATGGTTGGCGATGCCGATGAGAACGACGATCAACGCTTCGGCAGGCAAGGTGTCGAGCAAGGCCTCGGCGGGCTGTGGCGTGCCCTTGCTGCAGATCGCCAATATACCGCGATGCATGTGGAAGCCGGCGATCCTGTCCATGACGGCGCTTGCCGCAACGTAGACCGGCAGGTCGGCAGGGGCCTTGCGCAGTATGTCGTGGAGCCCGGCCAGGCGGTTTTCGAGAACCAGGACCGACTCCGCAGCAAAGCGTCCGGCTGACAGCAGGACGTCCAGCACCACCTTGCCTTCGGCAACGAACCGGCCATGGCGGCCGGTGAGATCGCGCTCGCGGATGTCGAGATAGGCGGCGACCCGCGGATCGCGCGCGTCGTCGATCTGGATCGGATCCATCAATACCTCGGCCGGCGAAAAATCGTCAGCGAGGTAAGGAGCGACCGGAGCCGCCAGTCAAGCCCTGCAGGTCAAGTCCCGGCGCGGCGCAGACGCGTTGCCATCTGGGACAAGTCGCCTATCCCGAAAATGCCGTCCAGCATGCGCAACAGTTCGCGCACCGCTTCGGACTTGCAGGAATAGTAGATCATCTGCCGGTCGCGGCGGGTCTCGACAAGATCGAGCGCCCTGAGCTTGGCCAGATGTTGCGACAAAGCGGACTGGCTGAGCATCACCTTTTCGGCGATGGCGCCGACCGACATTTCACCGTCGGCCAGATAGCTCATGATCAAGAGCCGCTTTTCGTTGCCCATAAGGGTCAGAAATGTCGCCGCCGATTCGGCATTGGCGATTAGTTTGGTCGAGACCATCGATGCCCCATGTTTTCCTGCTCATCCAAACGCTATGGGGGCAAATAGCGTTGGCTGCTATAATTCAGCTATGGATCACGCTGCTGATTTCAGCGTCGCCTGAATCGTAGATCATTTCGCCCAAATCTCAAGACGTGCTTTTGATTCATGACGATTATCCTTGCGTAGCTGGCGCACGACCGGCTTTGGCCATGTCGACCAGAACCGGCCGCAGGTCGCGCGCGGTCTTCAATGGCTGTGGAAAATAGACCCTGCAAACGGTGTCGCCCGATGCCAGGTCGATGCCATCGGCATCGAAGCCGGTCATGGTCCAACCATCACCTTCAACCCTGGCGAAATGATGGGCATAGACGGCGATGGCGTCGAGATGGTCGGCATTCATGTGGTCGAGAGCGGATTGTTCGCTGGCGGCCAGCTCGTCGACGATCAACCCCTCGGTGATGAGATCGGCACGGTCGAGCAGGTAGGCCTTACCGAAGCCGCCATTCAGGCTGGCGCGCTCCGGCTCGAGGCGAAAGATCGAGAAATCGCCGAGCCCGGCATAGAGCTTTGCCTTGGGATTGCGGTTGAGATAGCGCCGCTCGGCGCGGGCATGCGCGCTCGACCCGCGTTCCAGCGGCTGCGCCCGGCAGACCAGCGTTATCCTGGGATGCGCCAGCGGATCGCCCTTGCCGGGTTCGCCGACAAGCAGCGAGCAGCGCGGCTCGGCAAGGATGGCGCCGGTATGGGCTGACAGCGCCGAGACAAGGATCAGAGGCGTGCCATCGATGTCGGTGGCGACTCCGACCCTGGAGGCCAGCGGTGCGCCGGTCGAAGGCTCGATCACCGCGAGGGCGCCGAAACGGGCGCTGCGGATCAGCGTTGCGGCCAGCCTGATCGCCTCGGCGTCCGTCGCGCGAATGACGTCCTTCTTCGGCTGGTCCAAAATGCCCACCAGGTAAGTTGATTTTCTAAATCCAGTTACTGGCCAATCATGCCGGCTTTGACAAGCGCTTTGATCTCGGCTGTCGAAAAGCCGAAGCGCGCCAGCACGGTCTGAGGTCGCTGATCGTCATCTTCAGGCATGCCGGCAAGCGCCGGCTGCGAGGTCGAGAAGCGTGGCGCGGGTGCGGGCCGCTCGAGCGCACCGGCTTTCACAAATGCGTGACGCGCCCGGTTGTGCGGATGATCCCTGGCTTCGGCCAGCGACAGAACCGGCGCCACGCAGGCATCGCTTGCGGCAAACAGCGCGTCCCAGCCGTCGCGTGTCTTCTGCCGGAACCGGTCGGCAATGGCCGCGCGCATGTCCGGCCACAACGCCTTGTCGTATTGGCCGCGGACAAAATCCTCGCCGAGCGGCAGCAGCCTTGCGAATGCGGCGAAGAAGCGCGGCTCAAGGCAGCCGACCGCAACGTGGCGTGCGTCCGCCGTCTCATAGGTGTCGTAGAAGGGCGCACCGGAATCGAGCAGGTTGGCGCCGCGCCGGTCGCTCCACAGACCTGCCGACATGAAGGCGTGTATGGGGGCCGCCAGCATCGAAGCGCCCTCGACCATCGCCGCGTCGATCACCTGGCCTTTGCCGGAGCGCGAGCGCTCGAACAGCGCTGCAAGCACCCCGGCGATCAGCATCATGGCGCCGCCGCCATTGTCGGCGATCAGATTCAGCGGCGGCACCGGCCGGCCTTCCTCCCGACCGATGGCATGCAACACACCGGAATAGGCGAGGTAGGTGATGTCGTGGCCGGCGCGACCTGCGAGCGGCCCGTCCTGGCCGAAGCCGGTCATGCGGCCGTAAATCAGCGCCGGATTGCGCGCCAATGCAGCATCCGGGCCGAGACCAAGCCTCTCCATCACACCGGGGCGAAAGCCTTCGACAAACAGATCGGCCTTTTCGGCAAGGCGCAGCAGCAGTTCCGTTCCTTTGGCCTGCTTGAGGTCGACGTGCAGGATGGAGCGGCCGTGACGGTCGAGATTGTACGCATCGGAGAGCGGCAGCAGGGGTTGGTCCGAACCGGTGCGCTCGATGGGCAGCACCTCGGCGCCCATCTCCGACAACATCAGCCCGGCCAGAGGCACCGGGCCGAGCCCAGCCATCTCGATGACTTTCAGGCCGGCCAGCGGACCGGTCTTCACTGCGCCGGCCGCCATGGCCGTCTATTTCGGCGCCATGCGGATTGCCCCATCGAGGCGGATGGTTTCGCCGTTCAGCATCTGGTTTTCGACGATATGCAGGGCGAGCGCGGCATATTCGGACGGCTCGCCGAGGCGGGACGGGAAGGGCACGGCCGCGCCGAGCGAATCCTGCACCTCCTGCGGCATGCCGGCCATCATTGGCGTCTTGAAGATGCCGGGCGCGATGGTGCAGACGCGAATGCCGGAGCGCGCCAGGTCGCGGGCAACCGGCAGCGTCATGCCGACGACGCCGCCCTTGGATGCGGCATAGGCGGCCTGGCCGATCTGGCCATCATAAGCGGCCACCGACGCGGTGTTGACGATGACGCCGCGCTCGCCGCCCTGCAGCGGTTCGAGTTTGGCGGCACGGTCGGCGACGAGGCGGATCATGTTGAAGGTGCCGATCAAATTGATCTCGATCACCTTGCGGTACTGGTCGAGCGGATGTGGACCATCCTTGCCGATCGTCTTCACGCCGATGGCAATGCCCGCGCAATTGACCAGGATGCGCGCTGGCCCAAGTCTCTTTTCCACCTCGGCGAGCGCGGCCGCACCGCTGTCGGCGCTGCTCACATCGCACTGGATGGCGGCGCCGCCAATGTCGCCCGCCACCTTCGATGCCCGGTCGATGCCGATATCGAAAATGGCGACGCGCGCGCCCTTGTCGGCCAGCGCGCGGGCGGTTGCCTCGCCGAGGCCAGAGCCGCCGCCGGTTACGATCGCAATCTGGCCGTTCGGGTTCATGCTGCGTGCTCCGTGCTGCTCCGGGTCATGCTACGGAGGTCGCCGCCATGGTGCAACCTGACCAATGGGGATCCATCGCGGCCGCTGCCGCGACCGATCCTGGAGCTCAGGCCATCACTGGTGCCTGCTCGGCGATCCTGGCCAGGTTGGCATGGCCGACCTCGCCGGAGAGCCGCGCCACGGCACCGGGCACGATCTCGTGCGACAGCAGCCGGTCGAGGTCGACCGGGCGCGGCATGGAGATCTGGCCGCGGGGGATCTTTCTGAAGCCGAGCGGGCCGTAATAAGGTTCGTCGCCGACAAGGATCACCGCCGGCGCGCCGGCCTTGGCGGCCGCCTCCAGCGATATCGCCACGAGCCGGCGGCCGATGCCGAGATTTTTGAAGGCGGGCCGCACGGCAAGCGGCCCGAGCATCAGCGCGCGTCCGGCGCCGGCGGCGATGCGGGTCATGCGCACCGAAGCAACGACGATGTCGCCATTCATGGCGACAAAGGATAGCGAGCGCTCGTGGCCGCCGGTCTCGCGAATCTTGTAGGCGGCCAGCACGAAACGGCCGGGGCCAAAGGCTTCGTCGTTGATGGCTTCGATTTCGGGATCATGCGCCGGAGTTTCCGGCAGGTATTTCACGTCGGCAAGGCTCATGGTCTTCGCGGTCCGATAAAGAGGAAAGGTTGCTGCAAGCGGCAGCGTTCGCCAGTCAGCGCTTTCTAAGCGCGGGCGCCCTTTCGTCGTCGGTCAAACCGGATCAAGCCAAGATCGAACATGCGGAGTGTCCGCTAGCATCAATTTCCGGCGGCTGCAATCGGCTGTTTTCATCCGGCGTTTCATACGAGTGACGCTCTGTTCAGCAGATGACGGCTTCGACATTGCCGCCTTGCGACTACATTGGCCAAGGCACGCAAGGAGATTTCGTATGGGATTGCTGGTCGAAGGCAAATGGCAGGACCGTCCGGCCAATGTCGATAGCAGCGGCAGGTTCATCCGCGTCGAGACGCAGTGGCGTGACTGGATCACGCGCGACGGCGCGCCGGCGCAAGGTCGTACGCGCGGCTTCAAGGCCGAGCCCGGACGCTACCATCTTTATGTCTCGCTCGCCTGTCCGTGGGCGCACCGCACGCTGATCTTTCGCGCGCTGAAGAAGCTAGAAGACATCATCCCGGTTTCAGTCGTGCATCATTTCCTCGGTGCTGAGGGCTGGACGTTTTTGGCCGAGGATGGCGCCACCGGCGACACGCTCTACGGCCTCGACTTCCTGCATCAGATCTACACCAAGGCCGATCCAGCCTATTCGGGCCGGGTTTCGGTGCCGGTGCTGTGGGACAAGAAGGAAGAGACCATCGTCTCCAACGAATCCGCCGAAATCATCCGCATGCTCAATTCGGCCTTCGACGAGTGGGGCGATGCCGCTCTCGATTTCTATCCGCCAGGCCTGCGCGGCGAGATCGACAAGGTCAATGCGCTGGTCTTTCCAGCCGTCAACAACGGCGTCTACCGCGCCGGCTTTGCCACCACGCAAGCGGCCTATGAAAAGGCGTTCGGCGAGCTGTTCGCGGCGCTCGACACGCTGGAGGGCCGACTGTCAAAACAGCGCTATCTCACTGGCGAGCGTGTCACCGAGGCCGACTGGCGGCTGTTCACCACGCTGGTGCGTTTCGACCCGGTCTATGTCGGCCATTTCAAATGCAATCTGCGCCGCATCGCCGACTATCCGAACCTTTCGAACTATCTGCGCGACCTCTACCAGGTGCCCGGTATCGCCGGCACGGTGAACCTGCACCACATCAAAATGCACTATTACGGCAGCCACGAGAGCATCAACCCGACGCGCATCGTGCCGGTCGGGCCTGGGCTCGACTATGGCGCGCCGCACGACCGGGCGCGGTTCAGGCAGGCGGCGTGAGCATCGGATTGACAGCCTACCAGTACGGCGATACCGGCTCGCCTTCAAAAACCTCGGCAAGCCGCCGCAGCGTCGCCGGCGTCGTGCCATGCGGCAAGCGGTCGAGCGGAAAGAAGCCTGCTTCGGCGATCTCGTGGTCCGGCAGTTTCGGCGCGGTCTGGTTGAAGGTTTCGATGAGATAGAGGCCGACATGGTCGCGGCGGCTGGAGCGGCGGTTGAAATGCATCGATTTCAGCACCGGCTGGGCTGTCAGCGCGATATTGCCTTCCTCGGCCAGTTCGCGCACCAGCGCCTCACCGAGCGTCTCGCCGACTTCGACGCCCCCGCCCGGCAATTGCCAGCCGGGAACGTAGGTGTGGCGGATGAGGAAGACAGTGTTCGAGGCGCGATCGTGGATCAGGCCGCGCACGCCCAGCGTCATCGGCCGCCGCAGCAGGAAATAGAGATGGAACAGCCTTGCCCTGAGGCCTGCCCAGCCGGTCTGGCGAAACGCCTGCTCCGGGTCCGATATAGCCATGACTAGCGAAACCGTGGATGGGCAGGAAACAGTGAGTGGAAAGCGGGGAGCGCGTCGCCTATGAAGGAAGGATGTTCAGGCTCGCGCATATTTCCGATGTCCATCTGGGGCCGCTTCCCGGTGTAACCTATCGCGAACTCGCGTCCAAGCGCGTCGTCGGCTACGTCAACTGGCAGCGCAACCGCCGCCGCCATATGCACGATGCCGTCATCGACACCATCGTCGCCGACATGAAGGCGAGCACACCCGACCACCTCACCGTTACCGGCGATCTGGTCAATCTGGCGCTCGACGGCGAGATCGAGATGGCCAAGCACTGGCTTGAGACGCTGGGTTCGCCGGAGGATGTCTCGGTGGTGCCGGGCAACCACGACGCCTATGTGCCGGGCGCCTTCGACAAGGTCTGCCGCTCCTGGGCGGCGTGGATGAGCGGCGACGGCGTGACTGCGCCGATCGACCGCAACGCTTTTCCCTATCTGCGCGTACGCGGCAATGTCGCGCTGATCGGCGTTTCGACGGCGCGCGCCACGGCGCCGTTCATGGCCAACGGCTTCTTCCTCGAAGGTCAGGCGCAAAGGCTGGCGACAGTGCTCGACGCAACGAACAAACGCGGCCTGTTGCGGGTGATCATGATCCATCATCCGCCGGTGCGCGGCGCCGTCGCCCAGCAAAAGCGCCTGTTCGGCATCTCCCGGTTCCACAAGACCGTTCATAGGCATGGCGCCGAACTCGTGCTGCACGGCCATTCGCATCTGCCGTCGCTGTTCTTCATCGGCGGGCGCGGCGCCAGGATTCCGGTCGTCGGCGTCGCCGCCGCCGGGCAGTCGCCAGGCAGCAAGAACCCGGCGGCACAGTACAATCTGCTCGATATTGACGGGGAGAAGGGCAATTGGCTGATTCGCCTGACGCGGCGCGGCCTGACCGGGCCGGCCTTGCCGCCATCGGACCTGCAGGTCATTGAACTCGGCGCGCAGACACCGAGGCCTTCAGATCGTTGATCAGAAGCTGATCTTCATCGCCATCAGGCGATCCCAAAACAGCGCGGCCGCCACCGCCAGGCCAACAAGCGCGCCGGCGGCGACTAAGCCGAGACCGGAAAGGAACGTCGACCAGCCCTTGCGGGGCACGGCTGCTTGCAAGGGCGGCTCAGCTTCCGGCACGGCGGCGCGTTTCAGGTCGGCGACGGCCGGCTCGACACCGCCCTCCATCATGCGCTGGCGCTCGACGATACGCTCCGCCACATAGCGCGTGACCTGATCGGCGACCGGTTTCATATCGGTCGATTCGGCGAGCACGACGCGGCCGATGCGGGTATCCCTGAGAAAGCGGTAGGTGCGGCGGTCGCGCCCCATGGCGACATGGCTGACGGCGTCGATCCACAGGCGGGGCTGCAGGCCGGAGGAGACGACGAAGTCGAAATTGTCCATGTCGGCGGGCACGTCGGCAAAGACCGGGGCGAGCTCGGCCGCGAGCAGATCAAGCCGCATCCGGTGCGCCTCGCGCATGTCGACCACGACATCGTCGCGATCGGCGAAGGCATTTTTCACATCGCGAACGGCGTCGGACAGTTTGCGGGAGGTGTCGATGGGGGTGATGTTTTCGCCAGTGTCCTTCATCGGCGTCGCCTCGCTGATATGGTTAATTGCGAGTTAACACAGGCGGCGGCAAAATGCACTGGCGAGATGCGGGGCGCAAGTAAGTTAGCTCGCCGCGGCCTCGAATGTCGGACGCAGGCGCCTGCCGCGGCGTGCCATGTTTCGGCGCACGGCCTGGGCGACCACATCAGGCACTTCCTCGACCAGCATATGGCCGGCATCGAGCACGTGATGAATATGAAAATGCGCCGGCAGACAATCAGCCTGGGTAAAGGGCAGCACCGGATCGTCCGTTCCCCAAACCACCATCACCGGCATGTCGAGGGTGTCCAGCTGTTCGCGGGGTATGACCCCCTGCCGCTCGTTCCTGGTCATGACGGCCGATATCTCAATCAGCTTGCGCAACTGGCCGGGGTGACGGCGTAGGTCCGCCAGGACGCCAACGATGCGTTCGGGCGGCGGGCTTCGCGGTCCCGACATGGCGGCAAGGCAGGCGCGGATTTCCCGTCTGTCGGCGGCCGCGGCGTAGCGGCGCAACAGCGGTCCGTTGATCTCGGGGCCAACACCGCCCGGCGCCAGAAGCATCAGCGAGCCTATCCTTTCAGGCTCGGCAAGCGCCATCAGGGAGGCGACCGCGCCGCCCAGCGAATGACCGGCGACATGCACCCTTGCTATGCCGCGTGCGGCGATATCGGCGAGAACCGCTCGCGCCGCTGTTTTGGCCGGGCCGCTGCCAGGAAATTCGAGAGACAGTCCGTGTCCCGGAAGATCGTAGGCCAAGGTCCTGACATCGGGCCCTAGCGACGCGGTCACCTCGCGCCAGATATCATGGCAACCACCGAAGCCATGCAGCAGGACGACCGTCTTCGGCCCGGCGCCACGCTCGGCAACATAGAGGGATGAGACCATGAAAATGTGCGATTATTGCAAGACTGGAGAGGAAATTCGAATCGAGGCTGGATTGCTCCCAGTCCAGACCGATGGCCAGTAAAGTTTTCGCGATCCGGAAAGACTAGCTGGCGTTGCCGAGGCCCGCGGCGCGCAGCGCCTCAACCAGCCGGTCCGTCAGATCGGCGGGATATTTGCGCTCGGCGAAGGCCGCGCGCGGATCGGCGGCGAATTTCGGGAATTTGGTGGTCATCTCATCCAGAAGCTTGGCTGCCAGCTGTTCGCGGCCGGAAGCCTTGGCGCCGATCAGCCGCGCCGCCAGATAATGCGATTTCATCGCCGTCGTGCGCAGCGACTCGCTGGCTATCGCGGCCTTGTTCATGTCGCCCAGCATGAACTGTCCAGCGAAAAGCCCAAAATCCCACCATGTCGGATGGCCGCTGAACGTCTCGACGGCATGGGTCAGGATCGGTGTTCCCTCGGCATATTTGCCGGCAAAGATCAGGCCATAGCCGTAAGCGGCAGCCATGCCGAGGTCGTAGGGGTTGAGCTCATAGGCCTTGCGCATCCAGCGGATCGATTCCTCGGTGTTGCCGAGGCGCGAGTTGAGGTAGCCATAGGCGCGGTGCGCATAAGGGCTGGTCGGTCCCATCTGGATGGCGCGATGGGCGAAAGACATTGCCTGATCGACCGTCGCGCCAGGCGGATAGGCGTAATGATCGGTGGCGGCCTCAAGGGTCAGGGAGGCCAGTTCCGAATAGACCAAGGACGATTTCGCACCCTGGCCGGCGAGCTTGTCCAGGCAGCGATAGGCAGCCTCGTGCGTCCTGGTGCTCTGGTCGAGATAGTATCTGTCGTTGAGGATCAGGCAGCTCGTCAGCCCGGTCTGAATGCCGTTCTGTTCGATGTAGCTGTAGAGCGGGCCGGAGGCGGGAATGGTCGAGCTGAGGATGGCGGCGATACGATCCTCGACGGTGCCAGGTGCGCTGTCGGCGACCGTCAGACTGCGGGACAAAAGCACGCGGCCGGTCGCCACGCTCTGCAGTTCGAGCGTCACGTCACCTGCCATTGGTCCCGGCAGGACATCGAAAACGAAGCTGGTCGGGTCGGTGCTCGGATCGCGCTTGCTGTCGGCGTCGCGGCCGATGAAGTCGATCGTGTCGAAACCGGCAAGGCCGGCGCGCAGCGAAGCGGCGACGCGGCCGGCCTCGGGTCCGGTGGCCTTCACCGCGATGAAGACGAGGGGCAGGGCCTCCATCGACGGCGATGCGATGCTGCTCGTTACGCCCGCGGTCTCGACCACCGCGGTAGGATCGCTGCTGGCAAGCAATGCGCCGCTGCCCTGGCGCAGGATGAGCACGCCCAGCATGAGAATGACCAGCGTCATGGCGACCCAGAAGAACTGGAGATGGCGCGCCAGCGAAGGCCCAGGTTCTGTAACCCCCGAAGCTGTCGCGGCAGCGGGAACGGCGTCAAGAGCCGCCTGGTCGGGCGATCCGGGCAAGGCGGCTACCGCCGCCGCAAGCGGCTCCTGCCCAACCGGCAGGCGTATGGCGTTGAGCTCATAGGACGGCACGTAGCCGCCGCGCGGAATGGCAATGCGAACCGGTTCGGCTATGCCTTCATTGGCGAAATAATGCTGGAGAAGTTCGCGCAGCCGGCCTGCCTGCACCCGGACAACGGCGTCGGTCGACGAATCGAAATCGCCGTCCTTGCCGAAGACGTCCATGGCGATGGAGAAACCCTTGAGCCTGTCGGCTTCGCCGGCCTGCTCGCGCTCAACAAGATAACGCAGCAACTTGCGCGCGCGCTCGGAACGGCCGAACGTTTCGCTGGCGAGCAGTCGCTCCAGTGTCTCGCGCACTGCGGGGGCGGCAGGCGTGGCATGCTGCAAGTGTCGATCCTCTCGAACTCGGCACAGGTTGAGGCGCAATCATATAGAGCCTGCACTTCCATACAAGCATGCTTATGTTATGCGATCGCGTAACACACCGGATAGTTGCCGGTGGTTGACACAAAAAACCGGAATTTCCCTCGGCAAATGGGGGATTTCCGGGCGCCGCGGACATTCGGCGCCCGGGAAAATATCAGCCGGCCTTGCGGCCGATTATCCGGTTGGCGGCCGAAACAACGGCTTCCAGCGAGGCGGCGACGATGTTGGTGTTGATGCCGGCGCCGAACAGCTTGCCGCCGGGATATTCCATCTCGACATAGGAAATCGCCGAGGCGTTCGAGCCGCGCTGGAGCGAATGTTCGGAATAATCAAGCACCGACATGTCGACGCCAACATGACGCGACAGCGCATCGACGAAGCCGTCGATCGGGCCGGTGCCGGAGCCGGTGATGGTCGTCTCCTTGCCGTTGTCGAGGATCACCGCCTCGACCACGCGCCGGCCCTTTTTCTCGGTGTCGGGATAGGTGTGATGGTCGAGGAACTTCAGTCGTGCGCCGGGCTGGTCGACATAGGTTTCGATAAAGCGGTCATGGATGCGTTTTGCCGGCACTTCCTTGCCTTCGGCGTCGGTGATCGCCTGGATCTCCTGGCTGAACTCGATCTGCAGGTTGCGCGGCAGATTGAGGCCGTAATCGGCCTGCATTACATAGGCGATGCCGCCTTTGCCCGACTGCGAGTTGATGCGGATGATCGCCTCATAGCTGCGTCCGACATCGGCCGGATCGATCGGCAGATAGGGCACTTCCCAGACCGGCGTGTTGGCCTTCTTCAAGGCCTTCATGCCCTTGTTGATGGCGTCCTGGTGCGAGCCGGAAAAGGCGGTGTAGACGAGTTCGCCGACATAGGGATGGCGCTCGGAGATCTTCAGCTGGTTGGAATATTCGTAGACGTCCTTCATCCGGTTGATGTCCGAGCAATCCAGATGGGGATCGACGCCTTGCGTGTACATGTTGAGCGCCAGCGTCACGATGTCGACATTGCCGGTGCGCTCGCCATTGCCGAACAGCGTGCCTTCGACGCGGTCCGCACCCGCCATCAGGCCGAGCTCGGTGGTGGCGATGCCGGTGCCGCGGTCATTGTGGGGATGCAGCGAGATCAACAAGTTTTCACGGTTGTCGAGGTTACGGCACATCCACTCGATACGGTCGGCGTAGATGTTGGGCGTCGACATCTCGACCGTCGAGGGCAGGTTGATGATCAGCTTGTTGTCGGGCGTCGGCCTGACGATCTCGGTGACGGCGTTGCAGATCTCCAGCGCCACGTCGAGTTCGGTGCCGGTAAAGCTCTCCGGCGAATATTCGAAGCGATAACCGCCGCCGGCCTTGGCCGCCATGTCGGTGATCATCTTGGCCGCGTCGGTGGCGATGCGCTTGATACCGCCGACATCCTTCTCGAAGACGACGCGACGCTGCAACTCGCTGGTCGAATTGTAGAAATGCACGATCGGGTTGGTGGCGCCCTTCAGAGATTCGAAGGTGCGGGTGATGAGTTCGGGACGGCACTGCACCAGCACCTGTAGCGAAACATCAGCCGGCACATTGCCTTCCTCGATGCACCAGCGGGCGAAATCGAAATCGGTCTGCGAGGCCGAGGGGAAACCTATCTCAATCTCCTTGAAACCCATGTCGAGCAGCAGGGCGAACATGCGCGCCTTGCGCTCATGACCCATCGGATCGATCAGCGCCTGGTTGCCGTCGCGCAAATCGACCGAGCACCAGACCGGTGCCTTGTCGATGACCTTGTTGGGCCAGGTGCGGTCGGTGAGACCGACCGTCGGGTAGGGCTGGTATTTTCGGGCCGCGCCCGGCATGTGGCCGGCCGCGCGTTTTACGCTTTCGGCTTCGCCGGCGCGGATGTCTTCTCGTGCGTTCATCGTCTTGTTCTCCCGGCGGCTCGCGGATCGGTCTTCGGACGGATTCCAGGGCGAGCAGCGCCTTATCAGATTTTCGTTCGCTTGATGTGAATTGCCAATTTCTGAACTGGCCAAGGAGCGTGCGCGTAAGCGGCGGTTCGACCGCCGGGCGCTCCTTCAGCGAACCCGGCGATCGCCGATAAGGCCGAGAAGAAGCAGGGTCGATGCCAGCGCGCGCACGGTCTCGCCGGCAAAGCCGGTCGGACGGGAAGCGACGGAGGAGACGCGCGTGTTCATGGCGGGGTTCATACAGGAGCCGCCATGGACAGGCAAGTGGGCTGCCATTCCACCACTCGCGAGCACTCTTCCCCATGCGCGGCAAATGCGCCAGACTTGCGTGTAGCCGGGGCCGCAATGCTTCGCCGTCGGAGGGGTCATCCGTGAATTTTGTTTTCTTCTCGCCGCATTTTCCCGCCAACGGCGCCGATTTCTGCGACCGGCTGAAAAAGGCCGGCGCTACGGTGCTGGGCATTGGCGATGCGCCTTATGAGGCGCTGGACGGCAAGCTGAAGGCGGCCCTGTCGGAATATTACCGCATCGCCGACATGGAGGACTACGATCCGGTGTTCCGGGCGATGGGTCATTTCATCCACAAATGGGGCCGGATCGAGCGCTTCGAGTCCCTCAACGAGCATTGGCTGGAGCTGGAGGCCAATATCCGCACCGACTTCAACATCTACGGCACCAAGCTCGATTTCGTGAAGAATTTGAAGCGCAAGAGCCGCATGCGTGCATTCTTCCGCAAGAGCGGCGTCGACACCATCGCCCAGCGCAAATGCTCCGACCGGGCCGGCGCCATGACCTTTATCCGCCGCGTCGGCTATCCCGTGGTGGTGAAGCCCGATTCCGGGTCCGGCGCCTCGAACACCTTCAAGATTTCCAACGCCAGGGAGCTTGACCAGTTTTTCAGAGACAAGCCCGAGGACGTGACCTTCGTCATGGAGCAGTTCATCGAGGGGCTGGTGGTGACCTTCGATGGGCTGGTCAACCGTGACGGCGAGGTGGTGCTGGCGGCCAGCCACCGCTACGACCAGAGCATCATGGAAGTGGTCAACAAGGATCGCCACATGAGCTACACCTGCTTTCCCAAGGTCCGACCGGCGATCGAAGAGGCCGGCCGCAAAATCCTCAAGGCGTTCGACGTGCGCGAGCGCTTCTTCCACATCGAGCTGTTCGAAACCAAGGACGACCGCGTCATCGCGCTTGAGGTCAACATGCGGCCGCCCGGCGCCTGGATGACCGATGCGATCAACTACACGTTCGACATCGACGTCTACGCGGCCTGGGCGGACATGGTGGTGAAGGATGCCACCGGTGGTCCTTATGAGGGCAAGTATTTCACCGCTTATGCCAGCCGCAAGCAGCACCTCCACTATTTGCACAGCCATGAGGACGTGCTAGCCGCGCATCGCGACAAGATCGTCCATCATCAGCCGATAGAAAAGGTTTTCAGCCGCGCCATGGGAAATTACGCCTACCAGATGCGCTCGAAGGACGAAGCAGCACTGCGCGCGGCTGTCGCCTACATCCACGCGGAAAAGGCTTAGACGCGATGGACATCTCTTATCACAAGGGTTTCTCCGGCAATCTCGGCCGCGACATGGAATACAAGCGCTACGGCCATGCCGGCCGGCCGGTGGTGGTGTTCCCGACGTCGCAGGGGCGGTTCTATCAGTTCGAGGATTCCGGCGGGGTAGGAGCGCTGGCCGAATTCATCGACACCGGCCGCATCCAGCTGTTCGCGGTCGACGGCGTGGATTCGGAATCGTTCTTCAACAAGCATGCCGGCGCCGCCCACCGCATCGGTCGCCACGAGGCTTACTTCCGATATGTGCGCGAGGAGGCGCTGCCGGAGTTTCTGGCGACCGCCGAGCAAGCCAATGGCGGGCGCAAATTAAAGCCGCTGTTCACCGGCTGTTCGATGGGCGGTTATCATTCCACGAACTTCGTCTTTCGCTTTCCCGAACTCGCCAGCGGCGTCATCGCGCTGTCGGGCGTCTATTCGGCGGGCGACTTCTTCGGCAAGGCGCTGGAAGGTGATATCTTCTACAATTCACCGCTCGACTATCTGCCCGGCATCGTAGACCCAAAACTGCTTGCCCGGCTGAAGGCGCTGAGGATGATCTTCTGCTGCGGGCAGGGCGCCTGGGAAGAGCGGATGCTGGTCGAGACCCGCAGGCTGGAACAGATCCTGCGCGACAAATCCATTCCCGCCTGGGTCGACTATTGGGGCGGCGATGTCAGTCATGACTGGCCATGGTGGCACAAGCAGCTGGTCTATTTCTTCGGCCGCTGGCTGGATGATGATCTGATGCACCGGCTCGATTGATGACCACACCCGAACCTATCCGCCGCTTTATCGAGGCCACCAATGCGGGTGATAGCGAAGCCGTTCTCCACACGTTCACAGCCGACGCGTCCCTGACCGACTGGGGGCGGTCCTTCCAAGGCCGCCAGCAGATCGCGCGCTGGAACCAGTCGGATAATATCGGCGTGAAGTCCAATCTTCGCATTGTCCGCATCGCCGAGGTCGAGGGCAGCTACCGCGTCCGCATTGCCGTGAAAGGCAATGGCTTCAACGGCGAGGGTGACATGACCTTCGTGCTCGACGGCCACCGCATAGCGAGCCTCGTCATCTCCTGACGCGGCTCAGCTACCCTTCCTGGCAAACCGGCAGAGCAATGGTCTCGTGTTCCACCGCCCATCCACGGCGCAAGCCGAGAAAGACGACAAGGGCGGTGACGATGGTGATTGCCGCCAGCACGATCAGCAGCCTGTCGAACGCGATCTCATAGGCCTGGACCAGGACCGTGGCTCCGGCACCCGGCAAGCGGGCTGCCGCTTCGCCGATGTTGCCGGTCACCAGCAGCTGCGCGGCGGCGGTTGCATCCAGGGAAGACGCCGTTCCCTGAGCCGCCAGTTGGGCTGCCGTGAAACCCGACAGGACTGCCATGACGATCGCCAGCGCCACGCCTTCGCAAGCGACGCGGGTGGTGTTGAAGATGCCGACCGCCATGCCGGCACGCTCTTTCGGCACGACGCCGACGGCAAGTCCGTCCATCAGCCCCCAGGGCAAGGCGATGCCGACGCCGATGAGGATCAGCGGCGCCACCAGCGCTGCGACGACAGGCGGTATCAGGCTCAGCCAGACAAGGCCGCCGGCGGCCACAAGCAGGCCGACACCGCAGATCGTTGCCGGAGCGATCCAGCGCGCTACCTGGCCGGCGAGCAGTGGCAGGATCAACAGCGGTCCCGACAGGCAGATCATCAACTGCCCCGCCTTGATCTCGCTCATCCCCTCGATGCCGATGAAGCGGATCGGCAACAGCACCAGCAGGACGACGAAGCCATAGGCGGGAGCGGCCGCCAGGAACTGGACGCCGACGAAGCGGGGAAAGCGGAACAGCGAGAGATCGAGCATCGGCCGGCGCACGCGCCGCTCGACGACGACGAAAGCGGCAAAGCAAAGGGCGGCCGCCACGAGAAGCGCGATCACCAGGGGATCGGTCCAGCCGCTCTGCGGCGCTTGCAGCACGCCGTAGGTCAGCGATGCCAGCGCGATCGTAAAGGTGCCGGCTCCCGCCCAGTCGAGGCCGGTCGCATCCGGATCGCGCGATTCCCTGATGGTGCGCAGGCCGAGCAAAGCGGCTGCAATCGCGAGCACTGCCACCAAGACGAAGATCGATCGCCAGCCGAAAGCATCTATGAGCAGGCCCGACGCGATCGGCCCAAAAGCGAGGCCGATGCCGAAACTGGTGCCGAGGAAGGAGAAGGCGCGCAGCCGCAATGGCCCATCGAATTCCTGGGCAAGAGCGGAGGCGCCGCCGGCAAAGGCGGCGGCACTGCCGAGCCCTTGCGCAGCCCTGAGCACATCGAACCAGACGATATCAGGAGCAAACATCGATCCCAGCGATGCCAGCACATAGGTGGCGAGGCCAACAAGGAAGAGCCGCTTGCGGCCATGATTGTCGGCCAGCGCGCCTGATGCCATCAAGGTGGCGGCGAAGGTCAGCATGAAGGCGTTGGTCACCCAGTTGAGCGCGATCGGGCTGCCGCCGAGGTCGGCCGCAATGCGGGAAAGCGCGACGGCCGGGCCGGTGAAGGTCAAGGGCATTGTCATGGCGGCAAGGCATACCGACAACAGGACAAGCCATGGCGCGACCGCGCCGTTTGTGGTTTTCGGGGTCATAATTTTCCTATCTGAACCAGGATCCGCCGGCCTGCCGCAAGCTTGGTGCGCCGGTCGTAACGGGAAGATAGGCTCGCGACACTTCGAGAAAAATAGTGTTAAATCTCCAGATATACCGGACTGAAACGCTCGAATGGAGAGATGCGATGGAACGCCTCAATGGGCTCCTGGCCTTTGCCCGCACGGCTGAGTTCGGCAGCTTCATCGCTGCGGGCCGCACGCTCGGAATCTCGGCATCGGCCGTCGGCAAGAGCGTCGCCAGGCTCGAGCAGGATCTCGGCGTAAGGTTGCTTCAGCGCAGCACGCGCCGCATCGGCCTGACCGAAGAGGGCAAGCTGTTCAACGAGCGGGTGCGGCGCATCCTCGACGACATCGACGATGCCGAGGCGATGCTGTCGCGGAGCCGCGAAACACCGCATGGGCGGCTGCGCGTTTCGACGCCGATCGTGACCTATCATTTGCTGTTCCCGGTGCTGTCGGAGTTCATGGCGCGCTATCCCGAAATCGAACTCGACATCGACTTTAACGACCGCATCGTCGACCTCATCGACGAAGGCGTCGACATCGCGATCCGCAGCGGCGACCTGCCGGATTCGCGCCTGGTGGCGCGGCCGCTTGCACCCTTCCGGCTGCTGTTGTGTGCGGCACCCTCCTATATCGAGCAGCACGGCAACCCGAGCCGCCCGGACGATCTCGTGAACCATTACGGCATCCGCTTCCGCTTTCCCAACAGCGGCAAGCTGCAAGGCTGGCCGTTCATCGGCGGCAGCGCCGAGCCGCAGGTCCGCTCGATGCTGACCTGCAACAACACGGAGGCGCTGAAGGGCGCCACGATGGCCGGGCTCGGCATCAGCTCGATGCCCGATTTCCTGGTCCGCGAGGCGCTGCGTGACGGCCAGCTACGCACGGTGCTGGACGACCATGTCGACGGCCGCGGCCAGTTCCGGTTGTTGTGGCCGTCCAATCGTCATTTGTCGCCGAAGGTTCGCGCCTTCGTCGATTTCCTTCCCGACCGGCTTGCCGCGACGCTGAGCGGCTCTTGAATTAGTCCTTCGCGGCCGACGGCGATAACGAAGACAGCGAGGAATAGCTCTGCTTCTCAGTAGGTGGCGCGGCCGCCGGACAGGTCGAAGGTCGCGCCGGTGGTGAAGGAATTTTCGTCCGATAGCATGAAGGCGATCATCGCAGCCGCCTCTTCGACTTCGACGAACCGGCCTCGCGGCACCTTGCCCAGCATGTAGGCGACCTGGGCCTCAGTGAGCTGTTCGAGGATGCGGGTGCGGGCGGGCGATGGGGTCAGCGCGTTGACGGCGATGTCGTGGCCGGCCAGTTCCTTACCGAGCGATTTTGTCAGCGCGAGCACGCCGGCCTTGGCGGCGGAATAGGCGGCGGCATTCGGATTGCCTTCCTTGCCTGCGACCGAGGCGATGTTGACGATGCGGCCGTAGCTGCGCGCGATCATGCCGGGCACCAGGCGCTTGCAGCAGTAGAAGACGCCGTTGAGGTCGATGTCGATTATCTGGCGCCAGGCGGCAGGATCATAATCCGCCACCGTCGCTGCCGGTCCGGCGATGCCGGCATTGTTTACCAGCAGATCGACCGGACCAAGCGAGCGCTCGGTTTCGGTCGCGGCGCTGTCGACGGCCTCCATCAGCGATTGATCGCACAGCAAACCCTCGACCCGGCCGAGCGGGGCGAGTTCGGAAACGGCCTTCGCCATGGCGGTCTCGTCCACATCCCAGATGGCGACGCTGGCGCCCGATGACAGCAGTCGCCGGGCGACAGCAAGGCCGATGCCTTGCGCGCCGCCGGTCACCACGGCGACCCGGCCTGAGAGATCGACGGCATTCACACGACGTTTCATGGGCACTTTTCCTCTTCCCTGGATATTTGAATCTCAGTCCCTGACGGCTCTCGCCATCAGCCGCGCTATGCTCGGCCCGGCGATGAGCACGACCAGGAAGCGGGCCGACTGCAAGGCCATGACGAAGGATATGTCGACGTTCTGCGCGGCGGCGGCAATGATGGCGACGCTGTCCATGCCGCCGGGGCTGGTCGCGAGATAGGCGGTCAGCGGATCGATACCAAGGACGTGGCTGATCAGCCAGGCTAGCCCGCCGCAAAAGGCGATCAGCACGACGATAGAGCCGACGATCTGCGGCAGCGCCCGTGTCGCATGACGCAGGATCGCCCGGGTAAAATTCAGCCCTATCGACCAGCCGACCATCGCATAGGAGAGCGCCAGCAGCCATGGCGGCAATTGCATCGCCACGCCGAAGCCGAGATGGACGATGGTGCCGATGATGAAGGTGCCGAGGAAGAAGGGTGACGGCAGCCGGCACAACCGGCCGAGCAGGCCGCCGACCAGCGCCACGCCGAGCGTGGCGGCAAAGGCTGCCGGTTCGATCGGCGGGAACCAGACGATGGCTGGTACCTCGATGCCGGAAGTGTCGACCCACATCTTGGCGACGAGTGCTGCCGTCATCGAGACGAAGATGACGCGCAGATACTGCATGAAGGCGACGAGGCGCTGATCGGCGCCGAAGGCACCGGCCATCAGCACCATGGCAGTGGCAGCACCCGGCGACGAGCCCCAGACCGCGGTGGTGCCGGGCAGGATGCGCCAGCGGCTGATCAACCAGCCAAGCAGGCTGGACGCCGCAAGGGTCGCCAGCACCACGACAAGGACCAGCGGCCATTCCTTGTAGAACACCGAAAAAATGTCGGTGGAGATCGACGCCGCGACCAGACAGCCGACCAAGGCCTGGGCGGCGGCGAACAGCGGCCGCGGCACGCGCACCGTGGCGCCATTGGTGCCGGCAAGGATCGCCGCCAGCATCGGGCCGATCAGCAGCGCCGCCGGCAGTGCGGCGTATTCCAGCGCGCCGGCGAACAGCAGCGAGACGATCAGCAGCACCAGCCACTGCCGAACCGGACGCATGCGCGCCATGCGTTCGACGGCCGGTTGGTCTGGCGAAGAGTCCATGTTTGGGTCTTAGACCTGGAAGAGAAAAATGCGAACGCTGTCTCGGACGAAATTCACGACCCCGACCCCGCGTTGGGATGTCACTCGTTCTTGATGGCGGGCAGGCCGAAACCGCCGGCCGGATGGGTCTCGACCTGGAATTCGAAGCCGGCGATGATCGGCCGGGCCTTGGCGATCGCTGCCTGGACCTCCGGCAGCTGCAGCGAAGCCTTGTGGCTTGCGGCGTCGGTCCACACTTCGGTCACCCAGATCGCGTCGGCATCGGCCGGGTCGCGGGCGATGACATAACTCAGGCAACCCGGCATGGCGCCGGTCGAGGCGAGCAGCACATCCATGATCGCGTCGCGCTGGCCGCGCGCCGCCCGCATCTTTCCGATCAATCCGTACATTGCCTCTCCCCTTTCTTCCAACCTCAGCAAACGTGCGCACGACATGCATGGTTGCGAGACGCAGTATGCAATTGCCGGCTCACGGCATCAACTGGCCACCGTTCACCTCGATCACCTGGCCGGTGATGTAACCACTCAGGAGATCGGAGGACAGGAAGAGATAGGCGCCGACGCAGTCTTCGGCCGTGCCGGCACGCCCTTGAGGAATGGTGGCGACCATGCCCTTCATCTGCTCGTCGGTGGAATAGCGCTCATGGAAGGGTGTCGCGATGGTGCCCGGCGCCACCGCGTTGACGCGGATGCCGAAGCCGATCAGTTCCTTGGCCATGCCGCGCGTCACATTGGAGACAAAGGCCTTGGCCGAACCGTACAGCCCGGCGCCGCCGCCAGCGCCATTGCGCGCCGCGATCGACGAGGTGTTGACGATGAAGCCGCCCTGCTTCTTCAGCCATGGCATCGCCTTGCGCGAGGCCGTCAGCACCGAGCGGGCGTTGAGGTCCATCACCGCGTCGTAGTGCGCCTCGGTCTGCTCCGCATAAGGTACGCGGCCGAGCATGCCGCCGGCATTGTTGATCAGCCCGTCGAGCCGCCCGAATGTTTCGGCGCTCTCCTCGACTACCCGCTCGACATCGGCTGCCTGTGAGAAGTCGCCCTGTGTCAGGAACACCTCACCGCCGCTGTCGCGGATGTTTTTGGCCAGCGTTTCTGCGGCCTCCCGGCTCGAATTCTAGTGCAGGGCGACCCGGCATTTCTGGGCGGCGTAGGCCAGTGCAAGGGCGGCACCGATGCCGGTCGAAGCGCCGGTGACCAGCACCGCCTTGCCGGCAAGATCGGGGATGACGAGGGTGGTCGCGGTCATGAGCACTTTCCTTCGGGCTGTTTGGCCACCCTTCGTAGGCTCTCATGGCCTTCACGTTCAAGCCCGTGGCGGCTCAGGGCCGGAGATAGGCGTAGCCCTGGCGCTGCAGTTCGGCGAGCTTGACGACGCCGCCCTTGTCGGCGGCGTGGAAGCCCTCGAGCAGGTCGGCAAGCGTGATCTCCATGCCTTGCATGGTGTTGCCGCAGGCATGCGGCTCAAGGCCCTGCTGGACAAGGCCGGCAAAGCGTCCCGAGATCGCCGCCGATATGCCTTTCGACTTGAAGCCGGCGAGGGCCGGACCATGCACGACCAACACGATGTCGACATTGCCGCCGGTGCCTTCATAGTGGTTCTTGATGTTGCCGAGCACGAAGTTGACCTTATCGAGGTCGCTGAGGTGATAGGCGACCTTCGGTCTGTCTTCAGCGGCGGCGGCCCGGCTCAGCCCGAACAGGCCGGCGGCGCCGGCAAGGCTGGCCCGGAACATGTCGCGTCGACGCATGGCATCCTCTCGGCTTGCGCTCACCGCAAATTGCGTGGCTGCGGCCATGATACTAGCATAAATTGACGTTACGTCCTGTCGATGCGAGGAGGGGTCACATGGCGTTCAGGAAGTGGAAGGTTGTTGCCAGCGCTGGATTTGGCTGCGTGCTGCTCGGCGCGCTTGCAAGTTCGGCCCTTGCCGGCGATGCGCTTAAATTACCCGAACTCAGCCCGAATGGCGCTGATGCGTGTTTCGGCCGCGTCTATGATGCGGCGCACCTCAAGGCGCATCCAAAGCAGAAGGTGGCGCGGATCTTCTTCCTCTATGGCCATGATCCGGTGAGCCATCCGAACGAAGAGCCGATGGCAAACGCCGACACCTCCTACAACGGTTTTCTCACCACCACGGTGCGCGGCGCCAAGGCGCCGCAATGGGCCGGCGGCTGGTGCAATCACGAGTCCGAGGACGGCAAGTCAGGTCCGATCCGCTGCGGCATGGACTGCGACCGCACCATGGCGTCGCTGAAGCTCGATGACAAAGGCCGCCTGATCCTCACCGACGTCTCGTCCGATCTCTATCTCGACGCCGGATCGGAAGACGAACTGGGCGAAGCCGAATATGACCGGCAGGCTCTGGGCTCGGCGGACGACAATTTCCGCCTCGAGCCGATGCCGGCCGCAACCTGCCAGGCTGAATTCGCCAAGATCGATCCGATCGATCCGGCGCTGGGTGCGCCGTTGCGCGAGCGGCTGAAGCCGGACCAGCCTTTCTGCTTCGGACGCAATTACGATGCCGCGCATCTCTCCTCGCATCCCGACCAGATGACGCAGTCGATCCGGGTCTTCCGCGGGCCGGTCGAACTCGCCTCCTTTGCCTCAGGCGATGTCGCCAACTGGCCCGACGGCTCCGATGTCGCCGTTTCGGTGACCACCAGGAAGAACGGGACGAAGGTCACGCAGACCTATTCCTGCCAGGGTGAAGCGGATCAATGGCGCTGCGCGGCCAGTTCGAAGATGAGCAACTTTTCCTGCGATATCGCGCAAAAGGAAATCTTCCTCAAGCGCGGCGCCAACGGCACCCTGATGCTGGCCAACCCCAATAGCAGCCTGGCGATTGTCGATCTGTGCTCGGCGGATGGCAAGACCAAGTCCGATGACAAGGTCTACCGGTTGGAGGCTATGCCGCAGTCGGCCTGCACTCGTTGAGTTCGATCTTGTCTATGACGCTACCATGGTATATATCTTTGCTATATCTCATTTGAGGATAGCACATGGACAAGGCAAAGGTGTTCTGGTCAGGCCGGTCACAAGCTGTGCGCTTGCCTAAGGAGTTTCGGTTCGAGGCAGACGAGGTTTCGATCCGTCGTCATGGGCGAACTGTCATCTTGGAGCCGCTTGCGCAGGATTGGGCATGGCTCGACCAGGTCATCGCACCGGTTGACGACGATTTCGTCCAGGGAGCGCTGGAGCGTCAGGATGGTCAGGATCGACCTGCTTTGGATGACCTCTTTAAGTGACCTACCTGCTCGACACCAATGCCGTCATAGCGATCATCTCGGGCGACGAGGGTCTGCTGGCTTTGCTTAAACGGCATGCACCACAAGACTTTGCTCTCTCGGCGGTCGTTTTGCATGAGCTGTACTACGGCGCTGAAAAGAGCCAGCGAAAGGTCCAAAATCTGGCGCGCATCGAAGCTTTGCAGTTCCCGGTACTTGAATTCGACCGAGACGACGCGAGACATGCCGGTGAGATTCGTGCTGGGCTTGCGGCACTGGGAACCCCGATTGGTCCCTACGATGCGCTGATTGGCGGGCAGGCACGTGCTCGGGACCTCGCGCTGATAACCCGCAATATCCGCGAATTCGAGCGGATCAAAGATCTCACTATGGAAACGTGGTAACTCGCCTCACGCGAACGGCACCGCCGTCGTGCCTTTCGGCAGCTTCGCCTCGTCGTCCGGTTCGACATGGATGGTGACGCGCACCGAGGGGATTTCGGCCTTCAGCGCGTCCTCGATGCGGTCGCAAATGACGTGGCTGGCGCCAACCGTCATGTCGGCGTCGACGACCAGGTGGAACTCGATGAAGGTGGCGCGGCCGGCGATGCGGGTCTTGAGGTCATGAACCTCCAGCGCGCCCTTGCAATTGGCCGAGATGATGTCGCGAATGTGCATGTGTTCGGTCGTGTCCACTGCGCGGTCCATCAGCCCGTTCATCGACGAGCCGATGACGTGCCAGCCCTGCCACAGGATGTTGAGCGCGACGATGACGGCAAGCGCCGGATCAAGGATCTGCCAACCGGTCAGGATAGCGCCGACGAGGCCGCCGAAGACGCCGACCGAGGTCACGACGTCGGTCATGATGTGCCGGCCGTCGGCGACCAGCGCCGGTGATTTTGCGCTGCGCCCGGCGCGGATCAGCGTCCAGGCCCAGAAGGCGTTGATGACGGTGGCGACGCCGTTGATCGCCAAGCCCTCCCAGGGTTGTTCGAGCGGGGTCGGCGTCTGCCAGGAGCGCCAGACCTCGTTGAGGATCAAAAGCGCGGCGAGCACGATCAGCACGCCTTCCAGCACCGCCGAAAAATACTCGGCCTTGTGGTGGCCGAACGGATGGTCCTGGTCGGCCGGCTTGTAGCTGACCAGGACCGCCCAATAGGCGGCGGCCGAGGCTATGACGTTGACGATCGACTCCAGCGCATCCGAATAGAGCGCAACGGAGCCGGTGACGTACCATGCGGCAACCTTGAGCGCGAGCACCACGCAGGCGATGACAATCGACCAGAAGGCAAGGCTGGCGATCCTTTGCCTGGCCGCTGCCTTCGCTGCGATCGCCGCCGTGTTGTCCGTTGCCGCCATCGTTTCTAAGCGGCCTTTTCCTTGGCCTTGCGCGGCAGATGCGCAACGATGTTTTCGATGATGCGCATGCCGGCATTGTGGCCGAGCGTCATGATCGATTCCGGATGGAACTGGACGGCGGCGATCGGCTCCTTGCGGTGTTCGAAGGCCATGATGATGCCATCCTCGGTCTCGGCGGTGACGATGAAATCGTCGGGCAGCCGCACCGGATCGGCGAAGATCGAGTGGTAGCGGCCGACGGTCACTTCCTTGGGCAGGCCGGAGAAGATGATTCCAGGCTTGGAGACGCGGATGCGCGACGGCTTGCCGTGCATCGGCACGTGCAACTGCCTGAGTTCGCCGCCATAGGCCTCCGCCAGCGCCTGCAGGCCAAGGCAGACACCGAAGATCGGCAGGTCGCGGGCGCGGGCGTTCTTGATGGTCGCGGCGCAGTCGAAATCCTTCGGCGTGCCCGGTCCGGGCGACAGCACGACGAGATCGGGCTTCAGCCGTTCGAAGACTTCTTCCGGCACCGGCGAACGCACGGTCGAGACATTGGCACCGGTCTGGCGGAAATAGTTGGCCAGTGTGTGGACAAAGGAGTCCTCGTGGTCGACGAGCAGGATGTTGACGCCGTCGCCGACGCGCGCGGTGGTGCGTTCGGCGCCTGCGGCATTGCCCAATTTGGCGTCGCGAATGGCGGAGAGCATGGCGGATGCCTTCAGTTCGGTTTCGGCTTCTTCTTCCTCGGGGATGCTGTCGAAGAGCAATGTGGCGCCGGCTCGCACCTCGGCAATGCCGTCCTTGATGCGGATGGTGCGGAGCGTCAGGCCGGTGTTCATGTCGCCGTTGAAATTGACCATGCCGATGGCGCCGCCATACCAGGCACGCGGGCTCTTTTCGTTCTGCTCGATGAAGCGCATCGCCCACAGTTTCGGCGCGCCGGTGACGGTGACCGCCCAGGCATGCGACAGGAAGGCGTCGAAGGCATCCATGCCTTCGCGCAGGCGCCCTTCGATGTGATCGACGGTGTGGATCAGGCGCGAATACATTTCGATCTGGCGGCGGCCGATGACGCGCACCGAGCCCGGATCGCAGACCCTGGACTTGTCGTTGCGGTCGACGTCCGAGCACATTGTCAGCTCGGATTCATCCTTCTTGGAGTTGAGCAGCTTCAGGATCTGCTCGCTATCGGAAATGGCGTCGTCGCCGCGCTTGATGGTGCCGGATATCGGGCAGGTCTCGACGCGGCGGCCATTGACGCGCACGAACATTTCGGGCGAGGCGCCGATCAGATACTCGTTTTCGCCGAGATTGATGAAGAAGGAATAGGGCGACGGGTTGATCGACTTCAGCTTGCGCGAGATTTCGGAAGGCTGCGTCTCGCAGCGTTCGTAGAACATCTGCCCGGGCACGACCTCGAACAGGTCGCCGCGCTTGAAACTGTCCATCGCCTTGCGCACCAGATTGGCATATTCGCCCGGCTCATGGTCGCCGCGCGGCGGGATGCGGTCGGCGGTCTTGAACGGTTCGGCAATTTCGTCGCGCGGCAGCCCCTCGGTTGAAAAACCGTCGCCGGAATAGTCGTAGCGGTCGGTCCAGGCCTTGGTCGAATAATGGTCGACGACCAGGATCTCGTCAGGCAGGAACAGCACGAGATCGCGCTGGCTCTGTTTGCGCTCAAGCTTGTAGTCGACTGGATCGAACTGGAAGGCGAGGTCGTAACCGAAGGCGCCGTAAAGGCCGAGATTGGCGTCTTCATCGGTCTTGAACAGAGCGGTGATGGCGCGCAGCACAGTAAACACAGAGGGGACGCGGCTGCGCTCTTCCTCTGTGAAGACGCGGCCGGGCTTGGCGACATCGAGGCGGATCAGCTTTTTCGAGGTTTCAGCAATCGTCACCTCGGCAACGCCGGCCAGCGTCTTGCCGATCACCGGCAGCAGCACTTCGCCACGGCCATTCAGCGCCTCGATGCGCATGGCGCGGCCACGCGCGGAAATCACCAGCGGCGGATCGATGATGGCCGTATCCCAGCGTGTGTAGCGGCCCGGATATTCGTAATTCGAGGAAAACACCGCACCACGGCGCGAGTTCAAGCCATCGACATAGGCATCGATCGCACCGGCGTAAGGCTTGTCGTGGCGTTCGCGGGTGATGGTGACACCACCTGCGGTCACGAAGCTTTCCGCGCCGTTTTCCAGAGCCTTCATCGTCATTGCCGTCTCCATATGGCTTGTTGGGGCAACGGACCCGGGAATGGCTTTGAAAAAACAAATGGCCGCCCGGACATTCCGTTGCGGCCACCCTCTATTTTCACGCGCACGCGTTCGAACAGGCCGCTGTCAGCGAGCCCACCACCAAATGGTCTTGATCGAGCGCATGTTCATGGGCGAAATCCATAGCGGCGAAAAGCCGGATGCGCAACAGGTTTGAAAGGCCTGTTTGTGGCCGCCGCTTCCGCAGCCCATGGCACATCGCCAAGGCTTGGGGTCCTGCCTAGACTGTTCGTCCAACATCGGAAAGACGGGAAGACAGCAATGACCGAGCAGATCGAGCGCGCACGCAGGTTCCATGCGCTCCACGTCAGGGGCAACCCGATCGTTCTCTACAATGCCTGGGATCCGGGCTCGGCCAAGATCGTCGAGAGGGCGGGCGCCAAGGCGATCGCCACCGGCAGCTGGCCGGTCGCGGCTGCTTTTGGTTATGCCGATGGCGAGAAAATCCCGCTGGAGCTGGCGCTGGACAACATCAGGCGCATCGTCGCGGCAGTCGACCTGCCGGTGACCATGGACCTCGAAGGCGGCTACGGCGTCGAGCCGGAGACTGTCGCCCAGACGGTGACACGTGCCCTGCAGGCCGGCGCCATCGTTTTCAATTTCGAGGACCAGATCGTCGGCGGCGCCGGCCTGCACGACATCGCCATACAGGTGAAGCGGATCGAGGCGGCAGCGGCGGCGGTGAAGGCTTCCGGCATTCCCGCCTACATCAACGCCCGTACCGACATTTTCCTCAAGGCCAAGCCGGATGTGCATGACAGCGTGCTGCTCGACCAGGCCATCGAGCGGGCGCACGCTTATGAAAAGGCAGGAGCGAGCGGCTTCTTTGCGCCGGGGCTCGGCGACGAGGCTCTGATCGAGGCGCTGTGCAAGGCCACCGTGCTGCCGGTCAACATCATCGCGCTGGCGCATGTGCCGCCGCGCCAGCGCCTGGCCGAGCTTGGTGTCGCCCGTGTCAGCCACGGCCCGGTGCCGTACCGGCAAATGGCCGAATGGCTGGAGGCCAAGGCGCGGCTGGCGATTTCGGGTTAGCTCAGTCCTCCAGCGTGCCTGACCTCGCGTCGGCGCTCTTCTTGTTGCCGACCAGCTTCAAGAGATCCTCGCCGGCGCGGATGATGCGGCGTGAGCGGCGGGTCAGGATGACGCCGTCCTGCGGCGCCAGCACTTCGGTGCGGCCACCGGCCTCGCCCGGTGTGTGGACGATGGTGGCGAGGCGCGCGCCCTCGGCGACGCGGTCGCCGGGCTTGACGTCGTAGAGGATGGCGCCGGCCCGGGGCGCCGGCATCATGTCGATGTTCTCCAGCGGCGCGACGAGGCCCTTGAACGCGCCGGGTGCGGGAAGGGCGGTATCGGCGATGACGCCGCGCGCCGCCAGCAGCCGGTAGAGGCCTTCGGCATCGGAACTTGCCAGCGCGCCGTCGACATCCAGCATGCCACGGTATTCTACCGTGGTGGCAACGCGGCGGTCGAGCTTCGCCACGTTGGCGGGGACGTTCTGGTAGGGCATGATCGTGGCGCCCTCGAAGGTGCCGTCGGTGTCCTCGCTCCACAACACCACGGCGTCGATACCCATGGCGGCGGCGCAATCGGCCATCGCCGGCCACAGGCTGGCGTGGACGTAGAGATAGGCAAGGCCCTCGTCGTCGCAATGCAGGTCGAGCACGATGTCGTGGCCGAGCGACAGCTGCACCAGACGGGTCTTCAATCGCTGGTCGGGGGTGCCAAGCGTGGTGTCGGGCAAAAGCTTGGCGTCCGGTGCTGCGAGCAACGGAAAGCCGCGGTTGAAATTGTTGCGGGTGCCGAGATGAAAGCGGCCCTGGTGCTCGCCGAAATGATATTGGGCGCGGCCGATCGGATTGGCCCAGGGCACGACCGTGATGCTGCCCTTGATGCGGCCTTCGGCTTCGGCCTTGTTCAGCGCCGGCATCAGCGCGTCGATGGCGACGACACCAGGCAGTTCACCGGCGTGGAGTGCTGCCTGGAGATAGGCCGAAGGTGCTGCCTTGTCGGCGCCGGCGAAGCGGAACACCGGGAATTCGTAGGAAACGCCTTCGGTATCGCCGGCGATGCGTTCGATCGATTTCTGCATGGGATGCCTCCAGGATAAGAGGCAGAACACATGCACTTTTGCCGAAGGGCTGTCGATTGGTCCAGTTCGCGCCGCCATGGGCGCAATGGAATTATTCGGCGGCGGCCGGAACCGTCGTTATCGGCGCCGATCCTTCGAGCGCCTGCGAGACAACGGCTACGCTGACCGCCAGCAGGGCCAGCACCGCGCCGACCAGCGGCAAATGAGCATAGGAAACGCCGGCCGACAGAGCCACGCCGCCGATCCAGGCGCCGCTGGCATTGCCGATATTGAATGCGCCCTGGTTGAGCGTGGCGGCGAGGTTCGGCCCTTCCGAAGCCGCTTCGACGACGCGGATCTGCAGCGGCGGCACGACGACGAAGATCAGCAGTCCCCACAAGAAGACGACGCCGATGGCGACGCTGGCGATAGCGCCGAACTGCATGAAGCCGACAAACAGAACTGCCATCAAAAGCAGCGTGCCGATGACCGTCGGCATCAATTTCCAGTCGGCCAGCCGGCCGCCGATGATGTTGCCTATGGTCATGCCGGCGCCGAACAGCAGCAGGACCCAGGTGACCGCGGAGGTCGACAGGCCGGAGACATCGGTAAGGTAGGGCTTGATGTAGGTGAAGACGGCAAACAGGCTGGCCGAGGCCAGCGAGGCGATCAGCATGGCGAGCCAGACCTGCAGCTTGCCCAGCACGCGCAGTTCGCTGCGCAGGCCGCCGCCGCTCGGTTCGACGACATTGGATGGCACCAGCCAGGCGATGGCGGCAACAGAGATCAGGCCGATGCCGACGACGGCAAAGAAGGTGGAGCGCCAGCCGAAGGCTTCGCCAAGCGCGGTGCCGGCAGGAACGCCGAGAATGTTGGAGAGCGTCAATCCCGCGAACATCATCGCCATGGCGCTGGCGCGCTTGTTGCGCGGCACCAGGCTGGCGGCAACGACGGAACCAATGCCGAAAAAGGCGCCATGACCGAACGCGGTGAAGACGCGCGCGGCCATCAGAAGCCAGTAATTGGGCGCAATGGCGCAGAGCAGATTGCCGACGACGAACATCGCCGTCAGCGCGACCAGCACCGGCTTGCGCGGCAGATGCGCGGTGGCCATGGCGACGATGGGCGCGCCGAAGACGACGCCCAGCGCATAGCCGGTGACCAGCAGGCCGGCCGAGGGGATCGACACTCCGAGATCGGCCGCAACCTCCGGCAACAGGCCCATGATGACGAATTCGGTGGTGCCGATGCAAAAGGACGCAATGGCAAGCGCAAGGATCGGCAAAGGCATGGAAAATCCAGACTGAATCGGTTCAATTCAGACTGAACGAGAAGCCTTGCCGCGCGCAATGCACATTGCTGCAACGCACCAATGCAGAAAGCGCTGAGCTTGACGCGGAGTCATGTCAGGCGAGCGGCTTCAGCTCCTGGGCGATGGTTGGCAACAGCTCCGAGACGTTGGGGTGGATATGCACGGCGCGCGCCAGCGTATCGACCGGCGCCTTGGCGTACATCAGGTCGAGCACGCAGTGCACCGCCTCGTCGCCGCCGGGGCCGAGCACGGAGCAGCCGAGGATTTGCCTGGTGTCGGCATCGACCAGGATTTTCATGAAACCTTGCGTCTCGCCCTTTTCGATGGCGCGGCCGACGCGGGTCATTGGCCGCTGGCCGACCAGCGCCTTGCGCCCGGATTTCTTCACCGCCGCCTCGGTCATGCCGCAGCGGCCGAGCGGCGGATCGATGTAGAGCGCATAGGCCTCGATGCGGTCGCTGACCTTGCGCGGATCGTCGTCGAGCAGATTGGCCGCGACGATCTCATAATCGTTGTAGGAGGTGTGGGTGAAGGCGCCCTTGCCGTTGCAGTCGCCCATTGCCCAGATGCCGGGCGCGCTGGTGCGCAACTGGTCGTCGACGGTGACGAAGCCGCGCAGATCGACCGCGACGCCGGCCTTATCGAGGCCGAGATCGTCGGTGTTGGGGGTGCGGCCGAGTGCCAGAAGCACATGCGAGCCGACCGCCGGCGGCTTGCCGGATGAGAAGGTCACGGCGATGTCCTTGCCCTGTCTGGCAAAGCGGATGTCGTCGGCGCCGACATGGACTTCTATGGCTTCGTTTTCGAGGATCGACAGGATGGCCGCCGACACGTCCTCGTCCTCGCGGCCGGTCAGGCGCGAACTCTTCTCGATGACGGTGACTTCAGAGCCGAAGCGGCGAAACATCTGCGCGAATTCAAGAGAGATGTAGCTGCCGCCGACGACGATAAGATGGCGCGGCAAAACGTCGAGGTCCATCATCGAGGAGTTGGTGAGGTAGTCGACGTCGTTGACGCCGGGCAGGTCGGGCACCGAGGCGCGGCCGCCCGTGTTGAGGAAGATCTTTTCGGCGGTCAGAAGGTCGTCGCCGATACGCACGGTGTTGGCGGATTCGAAGCGGGCATGGCCGCGATAAAGCGTGCAGCCCTTCATGCCGGCGATCCACGTCTCCAGATTGCTGCGGGAGTCGTTTGTGACCTTGTCCTTGCGCGCCTTGATCCTCTTGTAGTTCACGCCGACAGGGCCTGAGAACGTCACGCCGTAGTCCGCGGCACGCCGCGCCAGATGCGCGGCATAGGCGCTGGCGACCATGGTCTTGGTCGGCATGCAGCCGGTGTTGACGCAGGTGCCGCCGACCAGCTTGCGCTCGATCAGCGCCACGCTCATGCCGGCTGACGTCAGCCGGCCGGCGAGAGGAGGGCCGGCCTGTCCGGCGCCGATGATGATGGCGTCGTATGTCTTGGCGTCTGAGGCTTGGGCAGTCATACCACCGCCGCCACGATCAGTAGGCCGCCGATTATCGCCACCGCGTCCTCGATGAGGGCGGCAGGCAAATCCTTGCCGAAGGCGGCGGCCAACCGGCCGCGCGCTTCGGCGCCGCCATAGGTGCCGATGACGGCGCCGATGGCGCCGGCAATCAGGCCGCCAATGGTGGAACCGGCGGTGGCGCCGATCACCGCGCCGCTGAAGGCGCCAAGCAGGATGCGGGCGCCGAATTGCTGCGGCACCTTGCGGCTCGGCGTCGAGGGCAGCTGGTCGGTGACCAGTTCGACGATGGCGAGGATGGTGAAGATACCGACGGCGGCCCAATGGCCCATGAAACTTGCCCAGGTGCCGGCCACCGGCAGCCAGCCGAGATAGGCGCCCCAGGCGATCGCGCCCGGCGCGGTCATGGCGCGAAGACCGGCAATGACGCCGATCAGAAGTGCAAGCAAATAGAGCATGTCGATCCCCTCGAAAGCAGGCCCGGGACTGGCCCACGAGGGCAAGCTAGCATAGGTCCTACGTTTGACGAGAGTAGGCGATGGTGCTTCTTCCATCAGTGAGCATTGTACTTTGGTAACCAGTCGAACATGACGAAGGGACGGAGTCGCTGTGATGGCCGGAAGCGAACGCACAAGGATGATTGCAGGCGAATGGTACATCTGCATCGACGACGAACTGGAGGCGCTGCGGGTGATCGCGCGCGATGCGGTGTTCGAGCATAATACGATACCGCCCCAGCAACGCGGCAATATCGGCCCGGCGCTATTGGCGCTGCTCGGCAGCGCGGGCGCAGGCTCCCGCATCGAGGCGCCGTTCCACTGCGCCTACGGTTTCAACATCCATCTCGGCGACGGCGCCTTCCTCAATGCCGGCTGCACCATCCTCGACACCGCGCCGGTGCGTATCGGCAGGCGGACGCTTCTCGGCCCCAATGTGCAGATCTACTGCGCCGAGCACCACAAGGAGGCCGCTGGCCGTCAGTCGGGACTGGAGATTGCCAGGCCGGTCACCATCGGCGATGACGCCTGGATCGGCGGCAGCGCCATCATCCTCGGCGGCATCAGCATCGGCGATGGCGCCATAGTCGGCGCCGGCGCGGTGGTGACGCGCGACGTGCCTGACAACACCACGGTGGTCGGCAATCCGGCGCGGGCGGTCAAGCGGGGCTGAACTCGTCGTGGGCGGTCAGTATGAAGCCGTGCGTGCCATACGCTCGTCCGGACCGGCTCGCCGCGAGAATTCACGCCGGTATTGGGCCGGTGACGTCTTGAGCCGTGCGGCGAAATGCTGGCGCAGCGAGGTGGCGCTGCCGAAGCCGGCTTCGAAGGCCACCATGTCCATCGATTTTTCCGTCGCCTCCAGCAGCTGTTGCGCCAGTTCGATGCGTTGGCCGGCCAACCATTCGCCAAAGCTGGTGCCGATCGATTTCTGGAAACGGCGGGTGAAAGTGCGCCGGGTCAGGCCCGCGGCCTCCGCGACGCGGTCGAGGTTGTGCGTTTGTCCGAGCGTTGCCCGCACCGTGTCGAGCGCCAGGGTGAAGCGGTCGGTGGCCGGGGTTTTCGCCAGCGGGCGCTCGATGAACTGCGCTTGCCCACCCTGCCGGTGCGGCGACAGCACGATGTGCCTGGCCAGCCGCAGCGCTACCTCTGCGCCATAGCGGGCGCGCACAATGTGCAGGCAGCAATCGAGCCCGGCGGCGACGCCGGCCGAGGTGACGATGTCGCCGTCGTCGACATAGAGCACGTCGGCGTCGACTTCGATGTCCGGGTATAATGTTTGCAGCCGGTCGGTGGAGGCCCAATGTGTCGTCGCACGCCGGCCCGCAAGCAGCCCGGCGGCGGCAATGGCGAAGGTGCCGAGACAGAGGCCAACGATCAGCGCACCGCGCCGGTGCGCGTGGGTGAGCGCTGCCAGGAGCGGCGGCGGAAGTGGGGCCTCGAGATCCTTCCAGCTCGGAATGATGACAATGTCGGCATCGTCGAATGCGGAAAGGCCATACGGCACCGCGATGGTCAGCCCGGCATCGGTGTGGATCGCTCCATCGTCGAGCGCGCAGACGCGAAAGTCGAAACGCGGCAGGCCAAGCTTGGTGCGGTCGGTGCCGAACACCACGCACGGCACGGAGAGGTGGAACGGGCTGATGCCGTCAAAGGCGAGAACGGCAATGATCGGGTCGGCCATGCGTGTTTCCAGCAAGCGAAAAGCGGATTGTCCCAATTCTTTCGAATGATGTCAATCGGGCCACTTTTGGCAGTCGGGGGATTCGCCTATTTTCGACCTGTCCCATTCAAGCCCGAAGGAGAACACCATGTCCGCCAATATCACGCCGCGCCGCGCACTCATCGTCATCGATGTCCAGAATGATTATGATGGCGGCAACCTCGCCATCCAGTGTCCGCCGTTCCGCGACAGCGTCGTCAATGTCGCGCGCGCTATGGATGCCGCCGCTGCGGCCGGCGTGAAGGTGGTGGTCGTCAAGCAGATGGCGCCCGAGACCTCGCCAGTCTTCGCCAAGGGCAGCCATGGCGGCGAACTGCATCCCGATATCGCCCGGCGAAGCCGCGACCACTATGTCGAGAAGTCACTGCCTAGCGCCTTTGCCGGCACCGACCTCGAGGCGTGGCTGCGCGCCAATACTATCGATACGATAACGGTGATCGGCTACATGACGCATAATTGCGACCTGTCGACCATCATCCACGCCGCGCATGTCGGCTTTGCGGTCGAGTTCCTATCCGACGCCACCGGTTCGCTGCCTTACGCCAACAGCGCCGGCTACGCCTCGGCCGAGGAGATCCACCGCGTGGTGTCCATCATCCTGCAGTCGCGCTTTGCGGCCGTGCTCAAGACCGCCGAATGGATCGATTGCCTGAAGACCGGTGCTTTGCCCGAACGCGACACGCCCTATGCGTCAAACCAGCGCGCGCTGGCGCGCAACGCTGCATAGGCAAATCTGTCCCCGAAAAGCAAAAGGGCGGCCAGTGGCCGCCCTTCTTGGATCTCGCAACGATCTCGAAATTTTCAAAACAGGCCTTCGATCTGGCCGATCTCGTTGAGGAAGATTTTTTCCGAGGACGGCGCCTTGGGCAGGCCGGGCATGGTCATGACCTCACCGCAGATGACGACGACGAAGCCGGCGCCCGCCGAAAGCCTGACCTCGCGCACCGGCACGGTGTGGCCGGTCGGCGCGCCACGCAGGTTCGGGTCGGTCGAGAAGGAATATTGGGTCTTGGCCATGCAGACCGGCAGGTGCCCGTAGCCGGCCTGCTCCCAGGCATGCAGCTGGTCGCGCACCGACTTGTCGGCGATCGCCTCGTCGCCGCGATAGATGCGCTGGACGATGGTGTTGATCTTCTCGAACAGCGGCATTGCGTCGGGATAGAGCGGCGCGAACTGCGAGGCGCCGGATTCGGCGATCTCGACGACCTTGCGCGCCAACTCCTCAATGCCGGCAGAGCCATTGGCCCAATGCTTGCACAGGATCGCCTCGGCGCCGAGCGAGGCGACGAAATCCTTCATCGCCTGGATTTCCACCTCGGTATCGGTGGTGAAATGATTGATCGCCACGATCGCAGGCACGCCGAACTGTTTCACATTCTCGATGTGGCGGCCCAGATTGAGGCAGCCCTTCTTGACTGCCTCGATGTTTTCCTTGCCGAGGTCTTCCTTCTTGACGCCGCCATTCATCTTCATGGCGCGCACGGTGGCGACGATGACGGCAGCCGCCGGCTTCAAACCCGCCTTGCGGCACTTGATGTCGAAGAATTTTTCGGCTCCGAGGTCGGCGCCGAAGCCGGCTTCGGTGACGACGTAGTCGGCGAGCTTCAGCGCCGTGGTGGTGGCGACCACCGAGTTGCAGCCATGCGCGATGTTGGCGAACGGGCCGCCATGCACGAAGGCAGGGTTGTTCTCCAGCGTCTGCACCAGGTTTGGCTGCATGGCGTCCTTCAGCAGCACCGCCATGGCGCCGTCGGCCTTCAAGTCGCGGGCATAGACCGGGCTCTTGTCGCGGCGGTAGGCGACGATGATGTCGCCGAGGCGCTTTTCCAGATCCTTGAGGTCGGTGGAAAGGCACAAGATCGCCATCACTTCAGAGGCGACGGTGATGTCGAAGCCTGCCTCGCGCGGATAACCGTTGGCGACGCCGCCGAGCGAGCAGATGATTTCGCGCAGCGCCCGGTCGTTCATGTCCATGACGCGGCGCCAGGCGACGCGGCGGGTGTCGATGCCGAGCTCATTGCCCCAGTAGATGTGGTTGTCGATCAGCGCCGACAAAAGATTGTGCGCCGTGGTGATGGCGTGGAAGTCGCCGGTGAAGTGGAGGTTCATGTCCTCCATCGGCACGACCTGCGCGTAGCCGCCGCCGGCGGCACCGCCCTTGACGCCGAAATTCGGGCCGAGCGAAGCCTCGCGGATGCAGACGATCGCCTTCTTGCCGATGCGGTTCAGACCGTCACCAAGGCCGACGGTGGTGGTCGTCTTGCCTTCGCCGGCCGGCGTCGGGTTGATGGCGGTGACGAGGATCAGCTTGCCGTCCTTGTTGCCCTTCACCGATTTGATGAATTCGGCCGAAATCTTCGCCTTGTCGTGGCCGTAGGGCAAAAGGTGCTCGGTCGGGATGCCGATCTTGGCGCCGATCTCCTGGATTTGCTTTTTCTTGGCGCCGCGCGCGATCTCGATGTCGGACTTCACTTCGGCCATGACGGCTTTCCTTCGGATTGGACGGTGGAGGGGACGGGTTTGATCTCACTCGCAGGCATGTTGAACCCGGGCGCGGGCATGTTCTAACCCTGTCGCTCCCGCGGCGTCAACTTGCATGCAACTATGTTTCCTATGAAGAAAGTGTCTCCGCGGCCGGCCGACCTGTCGCCGGTTCTTCCTGGCTCCGTTGCCGCGCCGTATAGAAGCCAGAGGACGCGACGTTCCGCCGTCTCAAAACAGCCGCCCAATGCACGGAATGCGACAGAGGCGACGGCGCAAATTCGCCATCGCTCGCCGGGAAAGCAGTGAACGCTACTGAGTCAGGACGTTGCTGATCTCGACCATGTTGGAGCGCACGCGAAGCACGTAGAAACCCATCGTCGTCAGGTGCGTCGGCATGATCCAGCCATCCTCGCGGCCATTGGCGATGATGAAGGGCTGGATGCGCAGGGCCGAGACGAATTGCGCATCCATCGTGTCCCACAGATTGCCGAGATGCTTTTCCTTGATGACGTCCTCGAAGTCGGCCTGGGCGCCCTTCATCAGGCCGTAATAGGCATAGAGCTGGCCATAGGCGAACCAGAAGCGGTCGTCGGCGCGGAAGTCGAACCAGCCATTGTTATGGTTTTCGGCGCGCTCCTTGAGGATCGCCGATGTCGAACCGATGTCGGAAGAGATGCGGTCGATATACTGCTTCAGATTGTCGGCGCGGGCATCGAACGTCGCCTGGCAGCTGCCGAGGCGGGCGTTGAAGGAGCGCAGCTTGGTGACGGCATCGCGATAATAGCTCGGCGTCGGCGTCTTGGGGCCGAACGGGTTGAGGCCGAAATACCAGGTCTCCTCGTCGAACTGCAGATTGCCGCGCGCATCCTGCAGGTCGCCGTCGATCTGCGATGTGGTGCGGACACGGCCGAGATTGTCGGCAAGCTCGGTGGCGGTGCGCCGCACCGCCTGGTTGATGCCACGCTGGAACGAGGCCTTGTTGTCCATGAACGGCGTGTTGTCCCAGTCGATGCCGAACAGGCCGAGTTTGTAGAGGATCATCGACGAGATCCAGGCATTCTGGTTGACGTTGAAGTCCGTCAGGTCGGCCGCCACCTGGGCGATGCCCGAATTGCCGCAGGTCTTGGCGGTGTCGGTGCCGGCGCCGGCCGCGACCTGTTCGCCGGCGGAAATGTTGCGGTTCTCGAAGGTGTATTTGTCGACGTAGTTGGGATCGAACTTGTTCCACCACTGGGTGGCGTAGAAGAAATTGGCGTAGAGGCCGATCAACACCAGAAGCGCGAGGCCGACCACAGCCTTCAGGATCCAGCCGCGCTGCGTATACCAGCGCCCAGCCCAGAGGAACGGCCACAGGATCGCGCCGATGACGAGGCCGATGCCGCGGCCTATCCATTGGAAGATGCGGGTGAAGAAATTCACGATCGGATCAAGCATGGCTCTCGTTCACCCCTCAGTCAGTCAGGCCGTAAAGGCGCGTGCGAAACGCCACTTTGTCTTTCAAATATGTGGTTTTCAGAACGTCCACAACATGCGACCGCCAGGCGTCGCTGTAGCCGTCATAGTCCTTGTAGAAGCCCGGCTTGTTGAAGACGTAACGCGAGACAAAGTCCTGCGGCACGAAATCCGAGATCAGCTGGTTGGTCAGCCAGGCGTCGGGATGGTCGGGCTTGCCACGCACGACCAGGAAGCGCTGTTGCGGAAACACATCCTCGATCTTGAGATGGCCGAGCTGGGCGATCTCACGCTTGGCGGCGTTGAGAAAGGGGAAATTGCCGTCCTTGGTGATCAGATCGGCATGGCCATGGATCCAGGTCTGCAGCCAGACCTTGTCGACCTCGGTCAAATTGCGGTTCGGCTCTGTGTCGCGGATGAGAGCGCGCACCACCATCTCGGCGCGATGCTCGAGATAGCCCGAGCTTTCGACCCATGACGCGCGCGGCAGTTCGATGCGGCCGGTGCTGGCCAGGAACTTGAACACCTTGTCGGCATCGTTGATCGAGAGATAGCTGACCTGCCAGGGCCGCGAACGGCGAAAGCCGGGGGCGGCCGGGTCGCCGATGACGGTGGTCATATCAGGATCGACGAAGACGTAGACGCCGCCGAAATGGCTGGTCCAGTAGGCGTTGTGGCGGAAGATCACCTGGTCGGGCACCAGCGCATTCTCACGGATATCGCCGCAGACCTTCGCCAGCTCCACCATACGGCTCAGCATGGTGTTGTCGCGCCAGGCATCGGGCTCCTGCTTCAGCCGGTCGACCAGCTTGCCGAGTTCGGCGGCCTTGCCCAGCACGTCCTCGGCCGAAAGCACCCTGAACTCGACCTGGCTGATCGACAGCAGATCCTCGATGTCGTTGACCAGGGGAACGGAATCCTCGATCTCGCCGTAGATGACATCCTTGATGGTCAGCGCATCGATGGCGCGCTGGTTCTTGGACATGAACTCGAACATCAGCTGCGAGGTGTTGGAAAAGGCGGTGTGCACCACCGGCAGATCGATCTGCGACGGCGTCAGAATGACGAAGCGGCGGTTGACCTCGTTGGGATCGAGATAGTCGTAGTCGCCGCATTCCTCGGCCACTTCGGGCGAGAAGCCGGTGCGGTCGATCTGGAAGCTCTTCAGCTTGGTCGGTTTGAGGCCGAAGGCGACAAGCGCCTTGTTGTAACGCTGGATGAGGTGCGGCTCGTCGACGGTGAGCAAGCGGCCGTAGATCAGCTCATTGTCGCGGAGAAGGTCGGGCTTTTTGGCGTGGCTCATGCAGAACGTTCCGAGTGGCGTTGCCTGTTGTGGCGAAGCGCCAACGCTGACGCCTCCCTCTCCCCGTTCTGCACGGGGAGAGGGCAAGGGTGAGGGGCAGCGCTAGCATTCAAGGACATGTCTCCCCATGGCCTTTGGCGGCAAAAATCGAAGATCATTGGTCCGGATGTGCCGATCGAGGCGCTGTTCGATAGCTGCCAGTATGGTCGTAGCGATCTCTGGTCCACGCATGCGCCGCCCCTCACCCTTGCCCTCGCCCCGTGAAGGACGGGGAGAGGGGGGCGTCAGCGTTAGCGCCAAGCCTTTCAGCACCCGCGGGCAGCGAAGGAAGCTCACGCATTCCACAGCCCCTTCTTCTTCATCTCCTCCATCTCGCGCCCCGCCCGTTCGCGCAGGCGTGCGTCGCGCAGCAGCTTCTCCACCGCGGCGTCGTCGGATTTGTCGGAATAGCGGAACTCCGAGTCGGCGTAGCGGTTGATCTCCTGCATGACCATGTCCATCGAGAACGGCCCACGCAGTTCCTCGATCATGGCTTTCTTCTCGTCGTAGCCCTTGTGCATGAAGGCTTCCGGCTTCTCGAACCAGTCGTCGGGCAGCTCGATGTCCATGGCGCGCATCTTGATGGCGTCGGTGACGTTCTTGATGGCTCGGCCGGTGAAGCGCGGCTCGGCATCCTTGATCAGGTGCAGATAGGTGCCGATGTCGGCCATCGATTTCGGCGCGCCATTCTCCTTCATGTAGCGCTCATAGACCTTCATCAGCCCGTCTTCCTGAGGCTTCTCGTGCTCCTCATAGGCTTCGGTCATCGCGCGCTGGATCTCCTGCGCGGCGTAGAGCTTGTGGTCGCCGAGTGGGATCTTGTGGTTCTTGCCGGCAAGCAGGACGAAGATGTCGATATAGTCGTCGCGGCTCTGTGGGCCGTCGACCAGCCAGCGGGCCCCGGCGCGCTGGCGCAGCGCATCGTCGACATTTTCGGGATAGTTGGAAAACATGCCGAACGAGCAATTGCCGCGCACCACCGTGCCGGCGCCGGCAAAGGCGTCCATCAAGACGCCGGTGATTTCCTGTTGGCCGGCCGAGGCGCGGTCGTCGGAGCGGCGGGCCGCCACCTGGTCGATGTCGTCGACGGTGCCGAAACCGATGACACGTGGGTTCAAGACATTGTTGATGAACTGGCGGCAATTCTGGCCGGATTTGCCTTGGTAGGACGAGATCTGGTCGACGCCGAAATTCTCATAGGCGAAGGGATAGCCGGCAACCTGGCAATAATTGTTGACGAGGCCGGCGATCATCTGGATCAGCGTCGTCTTGCCGGTGCCCGGCGCGCCATCGCCGATGAAGGTGAAGAGGAAGCCGCCGAGCTCGACGAACGGGTTCAGCTCGCGCTCGAAATCATAGGCCATCAGCATCTTGGCGAGCTTAACCGACTGGTATTTGGCGATGTGGTTGCCGACGACCTCTTCGGGCTTCTTGAAGGTCATCACCAGCGGTTTCGAACGCTTGCCGGGCGCGACGTCGAAGCCGTCGAGGGTGAAATCGTCGGCGTCGATGCGGATATGGGCGTTCTCGAACGGACCGATGCCGTCGAAGCGGCCTTTGCGGGCCAGCAGCCCATCAATGGCGACCCGTGCAAAAGCTCGCGCGCGCGTCGTCAGGTCGCCATCGTCCTTGGAGCCTGCAATCGCCTTGTCCAACCCGGCGACGATCGACTTCACCGCGTCCTGCGGCGTGTCGAACAGGAAGTCCGGTTCGGGGATATCGTTGGGAGCCTCGCCGTCGCTGTCGATCAGCTGGAACAGGTAAGAGGCGAGGCTGAAGGCTGAAACGTAAGCCGAGGCTGACAGAAGCTTCTTGAAGGTCGCCGCCTCATCGCCCTCAAGAGGCGCACGGGTGTTCTTGGCCTGGAGGCTTTCGAGGTCGGAGCCCTCGGCGAAGACGTCGGAGATGGCGAGCGCTATCGCCAGGCCGCGGCGGGCGCGGAACAGCAGCGTGTGCTGCGGGATGCTCATCAACTGGTCGTCGGGATGGATCGCGGCGACGGTCTTGGTAAGCTCGACCTCGCGGGTACGGCGCACCGAGCCGACCGAGACTGTCGAGACAAAGCGGCGATTGGTGCCGGCAAGTGCTGTGCCGGATTCGCGCGCAGGGTCTTCCAGAACCACGACGCGGGTGATGAAGCTCTGCGCCGTGGCGCGGTGCTTTTCGATTGCGGCTTCCGGGATGGTGGTCAGGCCGGTGTCCATCGTATCAATCCTCCTCGCGACTCACTCTTGTGCCTGCCCTCGCGTGAGCAAAATTGAAAACATCCCGTCAAAGGGTTCGTGATCGGGAAAGCGTTCGGCTTGAAAGATGGCCTCTCCCGGCCCTCCAAGCTTGAAACGGCAACGCTCAGTCCGTGCAAGACAATAAGCGACAGCCTGGTACTCAGTTAGGTCCGCTAACATCGCGCTAACGCAAATCTGATTCGGTTTTCCGTTGTTAGATGGCGGTCCGAATTCAACACGGTCTTCTGGCTCAAATGCATATCTTTTCATCAATCTTGGCCAGTGATATTCGACGAGCTTTTGTCTATTGCCGCAAAAGAACTGAATCACGATTTTTACATTGTAGCTATATCTTGGTTGCCGACTCTGTCTTATTCCAATGATCGGACGGGATGAATTACGTGTTCGGACAGGTAATTTTTCGACCAGAACGAGCATGACGCCTCCGGATCGAATGTGACGGTATGCTTCATATTGATCCAATTCGTACCAATAGAAAGTACAGATCGTGTCACCGTCTGTATTTTCATCTTCAGACCGCGAAGTAACCGGTCTGTAGCCGAACCCGGAAAACCATTCGGATAAGCCGGAAATTTGTTGAAGAACAAAAAACGCGGCAAGCGCCGGGTCTGCAACATCGATATAATTGAAAGCTTCAAGCTTCCGCACCCCATCCGGTAATCCTCGATGACGCCACCGACTTTCAACGTGAACCCGGTGTCCGAGAATGCGCTCAAGGTTACGCAATGGTCGGGCGGTCAGTTTGTGTTTCTTGTAAGCACCGATATGCATATCGACATCCCACCAAGCGAGAACCCGGTAGGGCGATTCATTACTGCGGGAAGCAAGGTTATCCGTTTCGATCACAATCGCCTTCTGCCCCTGACCGCGCCCCGGAGATTGTCAGACCCACCAAAAATGCCACCTCACACATCGCTGATCACCTGTCCGTTGGACAGAATATGGACCTTGTAGCCGGAAAAGATCTTTTGAGCTTCGCCGGCGGCGTAGAGTGCTTGATAGGCTTCGTGCGGGATCAGGGCGTGGTTCTCGTAGCTCGACACACCCTGGCGCGCGGCTTCGAGATCGTCGGTGTTGATAAAGAATTCCTGCGTCGTCTTATCGCTCGAAAACAGCCCCTTGCGGCCGGGCTTCTCGCCCTTGGAGTAGATCTCCTGGATGGTCCAGGTGAGCAGCCAGGCATTTTCCGGCTTGCGCACCTTGGCCAGCACTTCGGCCACCGTCGAATTGTTGTCGGTAATGCCCGCGGAATAGAAGGGGCCGAGCACGACGCGGCGCAGCTGCTTGGGGTGCAGCGGCTCGAAATCCTTGTCGAGATTGACCGCAATCGTTGCGGGCGAAAGCGTGTAGGCGGAATTCTTCTCGGTGAAATCGTCGAAACGATGGGCGAGTTCGGGGTTGAGCAGACCGTCTACCGGCAGCGGGATGTCGACCCGTCCATTGAGCTTGCCGCTGCTGTCAACGAGCTGCCGGATCATGCTTTCGGAGGAATCCTCCACCGTCACCATGTAGACCAGCGGCAGGTTGGCGCTGCCGTCGAAGCTCGCCCAGTGCACGAGGTAATAGGGGCGCCCGGTCTTTGGATTGACCGAGACCTTGGCCGTCTGCGCCAGCGAGAACGGGCCAAAAGTCTGTTCGCTCTTGACGTCCTCGAGATAGAGCCGCTCGGCCATCGACTTCTGCAGCGCTTCGGGGAATTCCTTGTGGCGCAGGATGAAGTCGGCCATTTCCTCGCGCAATTCGCCGGCCAGCGGAATGTTGGCCAGCCGCGCCTCGGCCTGGCGGCGGTCGTTTTCCAGTTCGAGCAGGTTCTGGAAGACGGGATAGCCGCTGTCGGCGCGCGAAATGCGGAACGTGTCCATGAAGCCGAGCCGGTTGCGCCAGCAGGAAAACGATTTGTCCAGCCGGGCAATGTATTCGGCGACAATCTTGGCGACGATGCCGTGCCGGTAAAGCGGCGAGCGGTCGTCGCGCATGAACACTTCAAGGCCGCTGAGTGCCGCCGTGATGGCGGAAAAATAGCGCGCCGCCGCTTCGTTTTCGGGAGTCATGCCGGTGTGCCCGCGTGCAGCCGCTCCTTACGACTGCACGTAGTTGGCCGAATTGTGCTTCTTCATCACGTCGTCGAAACGGCGGGCGAAGGCGTCGTCGGCGAGCTTCTTGCGGCGCTGGATGTCGGAGCTGGCGACCATGTTCTTCTCGTGCATTTCGAGAAGATCGCCGATGTGCTTTTGCGAGGCGGCGCCAATGCCGGCCATGGTCTCTTCGGCGGTGTTGTCGACCTGGCTGCCCAGCGTGTTGATCTTGTGGGCGACATCCTGCTGGGCGGCGGTCTTCAAGGAATCTTCCAGTGCCTTGTAGAGCACGATGCGCTGCTCGGTATCGATGGTCAGCTTGTTGATAAGCGTCGACTGCGCTGCGATCTGATTGTTGAGCGAATCGACGAAGGTCTGGAACATCGAGGTGTAGCGTTCCAGCGTCTGGCTTTCGGCCAGAAGCTCCTGCTCCTTGGCCTGCTTTTCATTGTATTCGGTCGCCAGTTTCGAGCGCTCGCCCTCAAGCTGCGTGCGCTCCTTCTGACTGGTAGAAGCGGCGATCTTGTTTTCGATGTCGAGCAGCAGCGGATTGACCTCCTCGATGCGCTTCTGCACCGCCTCGAGGTTGGTCATGGTGACCTTGCGGCGCTCGATCACCTGCGACAGGCTGTTTTCCGAGGTCTTGTAGCGCTGGTCGAGGACCTCTTTCTGCGCTTTCAGGATGCCGACGATGGTGTCGGACTTGACCAGAAGCTCCTGCAGATTGCCGGCCAGCGACATGTTGCGGACGCGGTCGGTGCGCATGCGCTGCTTGCGTTGCGCCGAGAAGATACCGACGAAGCTTTCCCAGCCGGTGTAGTTCTTCATGCTCTCGAATTCAGTGCCGAAGACGTTGGTGGCGTCTTCCAGCCCGATGATCAGGTCGGCGATGTTGCCTTCCATCACCTTCTGCTGCTTCAGCACGTCCTCGATGCGGGCATTCTCGATGTCGAAATTGGCGTCTCCGATCTTCTTGTCGGCGGTGGCCAGCGTATCAAGCACGGTGCCGGACTGCTCGATCTTGGAGCGCATGTCCTGCACGACCTGCCTGGTCTTGGCAATTTCGGCATCGAAATTCTGCAATGTCGCCATAGGGGCCTCCCGCTTCGGCTTCCGGTCGCTGGCTGCGAACAGCGGCGAATATATGTGGGGTATCAGGGGATTGAAAGACGCAAGACAAGACCCGCCCCGAAAACAAAAAAATGCCTGGTCGTCTTGAAAGGCAATGAAGGCGGGGTCATGGCGTGATTAACCAGCCGGCCAAGTATTGTTCAATTGTCATTGAACTTTGACGCTGCGAAGAAGTCGATCTCGGACAGTGTGGGTGTGCTGAATTCGACAGAGGGCTCAATGAGTTGCAAGCGCGAGACAGCTGGCGGAAGCCGTCGCCATCACGCTACGCATCGCGCCGTTCAAGGCTTCGGATCGGCCTTCAGATAGGCGATGACGTTGGCGATGTCCTCGTCGCTGCTCAGGCCGGAGAAGCCCATCCTGTTGCCGGGTACTTTCAGCTTGGGAGCGCCGAGATAGGCTTTGAGGTTGGCTTCGTCCCAGACCAGGCCGGCCGCGCCGGCGTCCTTCATGGCCTGCGAATAGTTGAAGTTCTGGGCGGTGCCGGCGATGCGGCCGACGATACCGAGGAGATGCGGGCCGACCTTGTCGCGGTCGCTTGCCGCCTCGTGACAGGCCATGCAGCGGTAGAACACTTTCTTGCCAAGTGCTGCATCGCCGTCGGCCAGCGCGGCGAGGATACCGGCCAAGTAAATGACAAGGCCTGATGAAATGGCTCGAAGCATGGCGGTTCCCGGCTGGCTCTGGCTGAGGGCAAAATAGGCTGCAGGCCTTAACAAACGCCGTATGCCGGTGGATAGCAGCCGGGCTCAATCCGTGCGCGGGATCGCCGCGACCGCCTGCTTGACCTGCTTTTCAATCGCCGCCGACGAATGATTGTCGCGCACGAAAGCGCGGCCGATCTCCGCCATCTCGGCGGCCGCTTGCGGGCGTGTCGCGAGATCGATGATTTTCAATGCCAACTTGCCGGCATCGTCGCTGGACAGGAAATGCCTGCCCGCCTGCAGGCCAAGCCCTTCGACGGCCTTTTCGGTGGCGGCGACGACAAGGCCCGCCGCCATCGCCTCCAGCACCTTGATGCGGGTTCCGCCGCCGAAGCGCAGCGGGATCGGCGCATAGCCGGCACGCCCAAGCAATTCCGGCAGATGCGGTGGGTTCTCGATCAACCGCAGACCATGCCTGGTGCATAGACCGCGCACGACATCGCGCGGGTTTCTGCCGGCGACGGTGATCGACCAGGGCCGGCCGGAGGCGGCGAGGCGCGGCGCCATCGCGCGGCCGATCTGCTTGACGGCGTCGATGTTGGGGAAGTAGCCGAGATGCCCGATGAAGCACAGGCTGAGCTCACTGAAGCGCTCGGCAGCAATCGGCAGGGAAAGCACGCTCTCGTCTGGAATGGGGTTGGCGACGAACCTGACGTCGTTGACGGGGCCGAGAGCGGACAGAAGCGCTTCGTCGGCCCGCGAACAAACCCAGACCTGGTCGGCCAGGGCAGCCGCACACCTGTCGGCTTCGCGCGCCTCTGCCTTCCTTCGCCTGTTTTGGCGCCAGTCTCGAATTTGCTGCCACAGCGTCAGGCCGGCGATCCGGTCGGACACCGTCCGGGAATCGATGTTGTGCTGGTCAAGGACGGTGCGCGCGCGATGCTTCGGCGCCAGCGTCAGCAGCTGCGAAAGCACGATCTCCTCGATCACCACGAGATCGGGCGCGAATTCCCTCCAGATGGCGTCGGCTTCGGCCAGCTCGTCGTCCGGCATCATATGCACGGTCGGATGCGGGCTGCGCCTGCCCCAAGGCGCCCTGCCGCGCGCTGCCTCGATGATCCGGTGACGGATGTTCGGCGGTGTGGAGGGTGCCGGGGCGCCAGTCAGGCTTACCGTCAGGACCTCGCCCATCGATGCCAGGGCGCGTGCATTGGCGGCGTTCCGGATCTCTCCGCCGGAGACCGGCGGAAACGGGCAATCAACTGTGAACTGCAGAATTTTCATGTTGTCCCGGCCGTTCAGCCTCTGGTGAAGCCAATGAAATCGTCGGGCGCGGCGCGGCCCATTTCCTCTTCCCAGTGGCGGCGGCAGAGCGAGATATAGACGTCCTTGCCGATCGCCACCTGTTCGCCTTGTCTGGCCACCTTGCCGTCAGCGCCGAGACGCACGACCATCGTCGCCTTGCGGCCGCAGCGGCAGATGGTGCGCACTTCGCGCAGATCGTCTGCGATGGCCAGAAGCGCTCGCGAACCGGAAAACAGATTGCCCTGGAAATCGGTGCGCAGGCCGTAGCACATCACCGGGATGTTCAGCCGGTCGGCGATACGGGCGAGCTGCCAGACCTGCTCTTCCTCGAGAAATTGCGCCTCGTCGACAAACATGCAATGCACCGTCGTATGTTCGTGATGCTCGGCGACGCGAGCGTAGAGATCGTCGCCGTCGCGGAACATCTCGGCCTCCGTCTCCAGGCCGATGCGCGACGAGATCAGCCCGGTGTCGCCCTTTCTGTAGTGGCCGGCGACGAACAGCATCGTCGTCATACCGCGTTCGCGATAATTGTAGGACGCCTGCAGCAGCATTGTCGTTTTGCCGGCATTCATCGTCGCATAGTGGAAGTAGAGCTTGGCCATGCCGTCCTTTTAAGCCGAGTTGGCGCGGCGCGGGGAGAGGGCACCGCTGCATTTGATGGGAAAAGCCGTCTGCAATCGAAAAAGCGGCGGGCGTGTCGCTGTTTGGCCAGTCCGCGCCGTTGATCGTGATTGTCTTAGCGCTTGAAACCACACCAGAATGGTGTTTGGCTGACGAAACAAGGCGGGCAGAGAAACCGTAACTACGCTTCGCCAAAGAATCACAATGGGAGACTGCCAATGTCGCGTATGAACACCTTCGTCGCCGGCCTCGGCCTGGCGACTTTTCTGTCCACGAGCGCTGCACTTGCCGGCGATCCGGAGAGCTGCAAGGCGGTGCGCCTTTCCGATGTCGGCTGGACCGACATCCAGGCAACCACCGGCGTCGCTTCGGTGCTGCTCACCGCGCTCGGCTACGAGCCGCAGACGATCCAGCTATCGGTACCGGTGACCATGGCGTCGCTGAAAAACAAGGATCTCGACGTCTTCCTCGGCAACTGGATGCCGTCGATGACCAACGACATCAAGGACTACACCGCCGATGGTTCGGTCGAGACGATCGGCACCAACCTGACCGGCGCCGGCTACGGCATCGTCGTACCGACCTATGTCGCGGAGGCCGGCGTCAAGTCGCTGACCGACATCGGCAAGTTCAAGGACAAGTTCAACGGCAAGATTTACGGCATCGAGGCGGGCAATGACGGCAACCGCATCATCCTCGACATGATCAAGAACCCGAAGGACAATCTCGAAGGCTTCGAGCTGGTCGAGTCCTCGGAAGCCGGCATGCTGACGCAGGCCGAGCAGTCGATCAAGAACAATGAGTGGATCGCGTTCCTCGGCTGGACGCCGCATCCGGTGATGGGCGCCATGAAGCTCACCTATCTCGACGGCATGGGCGACAGCGGCTTCGGCGCCGCCACCGTCTACACCAATGTGCGCAAGGGCTACACCACCGAATGCCCGAATGCCGGCAAGTTCATCGCCAACCTGAAATTCAACCTGGACATGGAAGGCGAGATGATGGACGCGATCCTGAAGGGCGGCGACGCCAACACGGTCGCAGCCGACTGGCTGAAGAAGCACCCTGACGCGGTTGCGCCGTGGATTGCCGGCGTCACCACCTTCGATGGCGGCGATGCGGCAGCGGCGGTCAAGACCGCGCTCGGAAGCTGAGCCGACTGAATTCGGCAAAGCCGAACCAGGAAGGGCAGCCAATCTAGAAAAGGCTGCCCTTTTTCATATCCTGTGAGAAGATGACCTAACGACAGCGGAGGCCGGAAGCAGGCGGTCTCTCGCATGAGAGGGGCGATATGGATCCGATTTCGAAATTCATGGTCGATCACAAGATACCGATCGGCGCCTGGGGAAAGGCGTTCTTCGGTTTCCTCACCGACAATTTCGACACCGTGTTCAGGGCCTTCTCGAATGGCCTCAATTTCCTGCTCGACGGGCTGGTCGGCATCCTTTTGATGGTGCCGCCGGTGCTGCTGGCGCTGATCATCGCCATCATCGCCTGGCTGCTGCAGCGCTCTCGGCCGCTGGCCATAGGCGTCTTTCTCGGCCTGATCTTCATCATCAACCAGAATCTCTGGAAGCAGACGGTGCAGACGCTGGTGCTGGTCGTGGCCGCCGCCGCCATGGCGATGGCCATCGGCGTGCCGCTCGGCATCTGGGCCGCGCACAAGCCGAAGGTCTACCGCATCATGCTGCCGGTGCTCGACCTGATGCAGACGCTGCCGACCTTCGTCTACCTGATCCCGGTCCTGACCCTGTTCGGTCTCGGCAACGCGCCCGGCCTCATCGTCACCATCATCTTCGTCATCCCGACCGCGGTCCGGCTCACCCATCTCGGCGTCGTCTCGGTGCCGAAGTCGATCATCGAGGCCGGCGAGGCGTTCGGCGCCACCAAGCAGCAGCTGCTGTGGAAGGTCGAATTGCCCTCAGCGCTGCCGACCATCATGGCCGGGCTGACGCAATCGATCATGCTGTCGCTGTCGATGGTGGTGTTTGCAGCACTGATCGGCGCCGGCGGCCTCGGCACTGAAATCAACCGCGCGCTCGGCTCGCGCCGCATCGATCTCGGGCTCGAGGCGGGCCTGGCGATTGTCGTACTCGCCATCGTGCTCGACCGGATGACGCGTATCGGCGTTGGAGGCAAGAAATGACCGTCGCCGTCGATTTCAAAAATGTCGATATCGTCTTCGGCTCCGACCAGGCGGGTTCGCTGGCTCTGATCGACGGCGGCGCCACGCGCGCCGAAATCCTTGAAAAGACCGGCAATGTGCTGGGTTGCGCCGGCGCCAGCCTGACCGTGCATGAGGGCGAAATCTCGGTGCTGATGGGCCTGTCCGGCTCCGGCAAGTCGACGCTGCTGCGGGCGGTCAACCGGCTCAACGTGGTGTCGCGCGGTCAGGTGCTGGTCAAGGACGGCGACAATATCGTCGATGTCGTGACCTGCGATCAGGCGACGCTGCGGCGGCTGCGGCAGAAGCAGGTGGCGATGGTGTTCCAGCAGTTCGGCCTGCTGCCTTGGCGTACGGTGGAGGAGAATGTCGGCCTCGGCCTCGAACTCGCCGGCGTGCCGGAGCAAGAGCGCAAGGAGCGCGTGCAACGCCAGCTGAAACTGGTCAATCTCGACCAGTGGTCGAAGAAATACGCGCATGAGCTGTCCGGCGGCATGCAGCAGCGCGTCGGCCTGGCCCGTGCCTTCGCCACCGAGGCGCCGATCCTGCTGATGGACGAGCCGTTCTCGGCGCTCGATCCGCTGATCCGCACCAAGCTGCAGGACGAATTGCTGCAGCTGCAGGCGGAGCTGAAGAAGACCATCATCTTCGTCAGCCATGATCTGGAAGAGGCGCTGAAGATCGGCACCCACATCACCATCATGGAAGGCGGGCGCATCGTGCAGACCGGGGCGCCGGAAGACATCGTGCTCAAGCCCGCCAACGACTATGTCCGCGACTTCATCGCCAATGTGAATCCGTTGTCGGTGCTGACCGCCTGGAACGTCATGCGCGACAGCCGCGACCTCGAGCACGGCGATAATGGCTGGGTGTGGCTCGACCGGCGCAAGACGACGCGTTTCAAGATCGACGAGCACGGGCTGGTGGCGGCGGCCGAGCGCGACGGCAAACCGGCGGTGTGGGTGTCGTGCGCCGATGTCGAGGCGCAGCCGGAGGAGACGGCGCAAGTGTTCTGGGCCAACCCCGGAACCTCGCTGAAGACGGTGATGCTGGCCATGCACCGCTCGCAGACGGCACCCGTGGCGCTGTTCGACGACCAGTCGCGCTTTGTCGGCGCGATCGGGATACGCGATGTGCTGAGCGCGGTGTTGCGGCGCTAGATCATGATGAGATTTGGTTGAAATCTCATCATGATCTAACCCTTTGTTGGAGCATGATCTTTTCCAAAAACCGGTACCCACTTTTTGGGATCATGCTCTAAGCCAGCCCGATGCGCGTGGCCCCGAGCTTGAACAGGGCTGTGGCATCCCGGTCGAAGCGGAAGGTGTCGATGAAGTCGTCGGCTCGGTAATCCGGAAGCGTCTTGCGGATGGCGGCGGCGAAGTTTTTCGCCTCGTCCAGCCGCCCAGCCAACGCCAGGCAGTGGGCGGCGATCGACAGGATGATGACATGTGCGTTGGGGCGGGCGGCCGCCTTCAGTGCCCAATCGGCTGCCTCGTCGAACTGGCCGAGGCGGACATGCGCCATGGCGCGTGCGCCCAGCATGCCGAACAGCATCGGGTCGAACGGCGACAGATGGCGCGAATGATCCGACGACCCGATCGCCGCTTGCGGGTCGCCCGACTGCGAATGCACGAACGACAGCGCATAGTGGCCAAGCGCGAAGTTCGGGCTGAGGTCGACGGCTCTTTGCAGTTCTAGCACGGACGCATCACCCTCGCCGCGCAGCCACAGCGCCCGGCCCATCGCCCAGTGCGCGGCGGGATTATGATCGTCGACCAAAACGCTCTGGCCGGCCGCCTCAAAGGCAAGCGCGCTGTCCTGGTCGCGGTCGCCCCAGCGCTGGAAGGCGCTCTGCCAATGGGTGAAGGACAGGCCGGCATAGGCGCGGGCAAAGGTCGGATCCTGCTGCAGTGCGATGCCGAAGAAATGCCTGGCTTGCTCGTTTTCGCTGCGGGTGAAGCGATACATATGCCAGAGTCCTCGATGGTAGGCCTCCCAGGCATTGAGCGAATTGGGCGCCTTCAGCATGGCGCGGTTGCGCTCGACGGTCTCGATCTCGGATGAGACCGAGGCCACGATGCTGTTGCCGATATCGTCAAGCACGGCGAAAAGATCGTCGGGCTTGCGCTCGAAGGTCTCGGCCCAGACGATCCTGGCTGTGCGGACCTCGACGAGCTCGACGGTGACGATCAGGCGGCCGGTCAAGCTGCGCACCGTGCCGGTGGCGACATAGTCGACATTCAGCCTTCGGCCGGCATCTTCCGGCGCGATGTTCTTTTCCGCCAGCGCAAAGACCGAGCCCCGGGCGATGACAAAGAAGTCCCTGAGCTTGGCGAGGCGGGTGATGATGTCGTGGGTCAAGCCATCGGCCAGCCCGCCACGAACGCCGCTAGCGGCGTCTTCGGCAAATGGCATCACGGCCAGCGAAGCCTTGTGCGGCGTCGCGGCTTCTGAACCGGCAAGCATGATTGACGCCTGGTTCGGCCCGGGCGGAGCTGCCGGTTGTGCCGGCAAAATCGCGCAGGGCCGTTCGCTGCGGATGGACAGCCACGCATTGCGCACCGGGCCGAAATCCAGTTCTTCCGACTGGAACAACTCCGCCGCAGCGGCAAGATGATCTTCGCAGGCGCCGAACTGGCCGCGCCGCGCCAGCCTCACCAGGAGTGCGACATGGGCGCTGCTGTCGAACGGGGTCAATTCCAGCCATTTTTCGAGATGAGCGGAGACGTCTTCGGAATCGGCCGGGAGCGTCTTGACCAGGCATTCCAGTATAGCCGCGTGGCAGGAACCGAAGCGGCGGCGCTGCGCGGTCAGCCAGCTGTTGAAGAGAGGGCAGCGGTCGATCTCCAGCCCTTCGAGGAAGTCGCCGACGAACAGGCCGGAGAGCGACTGCAGTCGCATCGGCTCGAGCGTTTCGATGCCTGCGGCAGCCGCCGCCGCGACATCCAGCACGTCGACTGAGATGCCGTCGAGATCGAGCGCGATCGTATCGCCCGATGTTTCGATTCTGCAGCGGCCTGGTTCGTCGAGCGCGGCCCGCAGCTTGCTCAGGCACCAGCGAAGCTCACCCCTGGGATCATTTGGAACGTCCCACAGCAACTCGCAGAGCTTGCCACGTCCGACCGGATGGGGCGCCAGCGCCAGATAGGCCAGCAGCGCGCGCAGCTTGCGCGATGCCGGCAAGACCACCGGGACGCCGTCGCGCGCAATCGTCGGCGGCCCAAACAGGCGCACGACAACACCTTGATGGCTGCTCGCCAGGCTCGATTCCACGCCAGATACCACGCCTGCTCCCACGCTGACCTGCCGGCCCCTGCTTTACCACCGAGCACGACAAAGTGCACCCGGCTCGCAAAATTTGTGCGCCGAATGTGGTGTTTACCACACTGCCGCACGTCAAGGACCTGTAGTGCGGCAAGGTGTCGAAATCTCGCCGCCCAAACCGCCGGTGTGTAACCGGCCCGTGAGCAAGAACCAGGAGTCTACCATGTTGCATCAGCAGAAAATCAGAACCACGGCCGGCCGCGGCCGCCTGTTCGACAGCATTCTCGACACCATCGGCGACACGCCGGTCATCCGCGTCAATAATCTCGGACCGGCGCACACCACCATCTACGTCAAGGCCGAGTTCTTCAATCCGGCGGCGTCGGTGAAGGACCGGCTGGCCCTCAACATCATCGAGGAAGGCGAACGCACCGGCGCGCTCAAGCCTGGACAGACCATTGTCGAGGCGACCAGCGGCAACACCGGCATCGGTCTTGCCATGGTCTGTGCGCAGAAGGGCTACAAGCTGGTGGTGACGATGGCCGACAGTTTCTCGGTCGAGCGCCGCAAGCTGATGCGGATGCTGGGCGCCAAGGTGGTGCTGACGCCGCGCGCCGAGAAAGGCTTCGGCATGTACAAGAAGGCGGTGGAACTGGCCGAAGCGAATGGCTGGTTCCTGGCCCGCCAGTTCGAGACCAAGGCCAACGCCGACATTCATGAAGCTACCACGGGACGCGAGATCGTCAACGATTTCGCCGGCTCGCGGCTCGACTATTTCGTCACCGGCTACGGCACCGGCGGCACCGTCGCCGGCGTGGCGCGGGTGCTGCGCCGCGAGCGGCCTGAGACCCGGATCGTGCTCACCGAACCGGCCAATGCGCAGCTTGTCGGCAGCGGCAAGCCGCAGATGCGTGGCGCCGGCGGAGCGCCGGCCGCCAGCCATCCGGCTTTCGAACCGCACCCGATCCAGGGCTGGACGCCGGATTTCATCCCGCACGTCCTGCAGGAGGCCATCGCTGGCAACTTCTATGACGAGGTGATGCCGATCGCCGGGCCGGAGGGCATGAAATGGGCCAAGGCGCTGGCGCAGCAGGAAGGCATCTTCACCGGCATTTCCGGCGGTTCGGCTTTTGCCGTGGCACGCCAGATCGCCGGCACGGCGCCGGCCGGTTCGGTGATCCTGTGCATGCTTCCCGATACCGGCGAACGCTATATGTCGACACCGCTGTTCGATGGCATCGAGGCCGAGATGAATGCGGAAGAGCTTGCTCTCTCGCGCTCGACGCCCGGTTGCCAGTTCCCGGCATGATGACGCGGGAGCAAATTGCATGGACGCGATGCCTGGACACTCGGCTACCAGTACCGAGGAAACGCTTGACCCCTCGGACTGGGCCGATGTGCAAAGCCTGTCGCATCGGATCGTTGACGATGCCGTCGCTTACCTGCGCGATGTCAGGCAACGGCCGGTGTGGCAGGAGATGCCTGGAGATGTGAGGCATTTCTTCACCGCCTCGCTGCCGCAATCGCCGACCCCGCTTGCCGACATCTATGGCGATGTCGTGGACAAGGTGATGCCCTATCCGATGGGCAACATCCATCCGCGCTTCTGGTCCTGGTATATGGGGTCGAGCAATTTTACCGGCGCGATCGGCGATTTCCTGGCGGCAATCCAGGGCTCCAATCTCGGCGGCGGCAACCATGCCGCCGCCCTGATGGACGGCCAGGTGGTCGACTGGTGCAAGCAGATGATGGGCATGCCGGCTTCGGCCAGCGGCACGCTGGTCAGCGGCGGCTCGATGGCCAACATCATCGGGCTCACCGTGGCGCGCAACACCAAGGCCGGCATCGACGTGCGCGAGCACGGCGTTGGAGCAATCGAAAAGCCTTTGCGTTTCTATGGCTCGGACCAGGTCCATTCCTGTCACCGCAAGGGGATGGAAGCGCTCGGTCTCGGCAACAAGGCGCTGCGCCGCATTGCCAGCGACGCCGGCCTGCGCATCGACATTGAAGGTTTGAGGACCGCGATATCGGAAGATCGCGCGGCCGGGTTCAAGCCGGCCTGCATCATCGGCAACGCCGGCACTGTCAACACCGGCGCCATCGACGATCTGCAGGCGCTGGCCAAGCTGGCGCATGAGGAGGACCTCTGGTTCCATGTCGACGGCTGCATCGGCGCGCTGATCGCGATCGCGCCTGAGAATGCACATCGCGTCGCCGGCATCGAATGGGCCGATTCCATCGCGCTCGATCCGCACAAATGGCTGCATGCGCCTTTCGAGGCAGGCTGCGCGCTGGTGCGCGATGCCTTGGCGCATCGCAAGACCTTCGCGGTGACGCCGGAATATCTGGAGTCGACACCGCGCGGCCTCGCCTCCGGCCAATGGCTGCACGACTATGGCCTGCAGACGACACGTGGCTTCAAGGCACTCAAAGTGTGGATGGCGTTGCGAGAACACGGTGTCGAAAAATTCGGCCGCCTGATCGACCAGAACATTGCGCAGGGGCAGTATCTCTCAAGGCTGATCGCGGCCGAGCCAGCGCTCGAACTGACGGCGCCGACCAGCATCAACATCGTCTGCTTCCGCTATCGCGCGGATGGTCTCGATGGCGAGCGCGCGAAAGCGCTCAACACCGAGATCATGCTGAGGCTGCAGGAAGACGGAACCGCCGCCATTTCCGATACCACGGTGCAAGGCCGGCATTGCCTCAGGGTGGCGATCAACAACCACCGGACCCGGCGCGAGGATCTCGACCTTCTCGTCGCCGAAACGGTCCGCCTCGGCAACGAGATCGCTTCTGCCTGACCGGCCATGGGGTAGTTCTCAGCCGCTGGCGGCCTCCTTTAAATCGCCCTCCGTAGCGGGAAACGTCACGCCGGGAAGGTAAAATGTGATCGGCCGGATTTCGTAGACTGCCGAGGGATTCACGCGGCGCAAGTCGCGCGCAGCCGCAATCGCCGCCTCCTGCGTGGCGCAGTCGAGGACATAAAGACCCAGCAATTGTTCCTTGGTCTCGGCAAACGGCCCGTCGATGACGATGCCTTCGCCCGGACCGCGCAGCGTGACGGCCTCGGCGGTCGCGCCCAGTCTTGCCGCCGGCCCAAGCTTGCCTTCGCGGGTCAGCCTGGCGTTGACTTCGAGCAGGTCGTGCATCAGCGCCGCATCCTGCTGCGGCGTCAGGGACTGGATGGTCTGTTCGACGTGATAGGCCAGGATGGCGTAAAACATGCGGCGATCTCCTCCTGTTCGAGCGGCCGCACTATTGCAAGGGCGGGTTGGTTGATCCACCCCCGGAGCCCATCGAGACGCCAGTCTGCTGCCTTATGCCGCCAGCGGCAGGCTGAGCTCCGTCAGCAGGCCGCCGCGGGGATGGTTGGACAGGTTGACATCGCCGCCGGCGGCACGCGCAATGTTGCGGGCAATGGTCAGGCCGAGGCCGAGGCCGCCGGTCTGGCGGTTGCGCGATTGCTCCAGCCGCACGAAGGAACCGAACACCTGATCGAGCTGCGCCTGCGGTATGCCCGGCCCCTCGTCGCGGATAACCAGCGTGACCGTGCCGTCCGACTGCCGCAGGCTGACATGGGCTTTCTTGCCGTAGGTCACGGCATTCTGGACCAGATTGTTGACGCAGCGCTTGAGCGCCACCGGCCGCGCCATGCAGATCATGCCACGCGGCCTGGCGCCGTCATGGTCGAACGTGACGTCCTCGAAACTGTCGGCGATCGATTCCACCAGCGACCAGAAATCGATCCGCTCGCTCTTCTCCTCGGTGACTTCGAAGGTGGCGAAGTCGATGACGGAGCTGGCGATGCTCTCGATGTCGGCGAGGTCGTGGGCGAGCGCCTCGCGCGCCGTCGATCTGCGCAACAGTTCGAGGCGCAGCCGCATGCGGGTCAGCGGCGTGCGCAGATCGTGGGCGAGCGCGGCGGCCAGATGTTCGCGGTCCTCGACATAGTCGCGCAGCCTCACCTGCATGGCGTTCACGGCTTTGGCCGCGGCGCGGATTTCGCGGCTGCCGGTCTCGGCGATCGGCGGGCTCTTCAGGTCCGTGCCGATCCGGTTGACCGCCGTTTCCATCATCCGATAGGGCGCCGTCAGCCGGCGCAGCGACCAGATCGACATGATCACCACCAGGGCCGCGATCAGCGAATAGAGCGGCAGGCTGTCGAAGCTCAATATCGGTCCGACCGGCGTGTTGGGCTCGGTGAAATTCAGCCATTGGCCGTCGGCGAAGCGGACAGATGCCGTCAGCTTGTCGCTCTGGGCGAAGCTGGCCGCCAGCGATAACAGGTCACGCTCCACCGCGCCGACATCCTTGGTCACGGCCACACCGCCAGGCGCGTTGGCTGCCTGGGTTGCCGGATCGCGCCGGACGCGGGCGTCGGTGATGCCGAATTTCGACAGCCGCCCGACCAGGATGTCCTCGAGTTCGGCCAGTTCGTCGTCGCCGGCGATCGACGAGGTGACCGCGGGCGTGTCCGACACGGTCAGCGCATAGGTGGCGTTGAACAGACCGGAGGCCGTCAGCTTGCGCTGCTCCGGCGTGTCGTCATGCATCAGCTGCACCAGCGAATAGGCGCGGTCGTTAAGCCGGTAGAGATCGACCTCGTCATTGGCGACGGCGCGATCGCGCGAGACGATATAGAGCGTAGCGACCTGGCTGATCAGCAGGCCGGCAATGACGATGAGCAAAACCCAGACCGGCAGGGTTTGCGGCAGGAAACGTCTCATTCGGAGGTGGTCTCGGGCAGAAACTGGTAGCCTCCGCTGCGCACGGTCAGGATCAGTTTCGGCGTCTTGGGGTCGTCTTCCATCTTGCGCCTGAGGCGGCTGACCAGGATGTCGATGCTGCGATCGAAGGAATAGTCGCTGTCGCCGCCGGAAAGCTCGATGAGCTGGTCACGGGTGAGCACTCGCTGCGCGCTTTTAACGAAGGTCTGCAACAGGTTGAACTCCGCCATCGTCAGCTCGACCCTGACGTCGCCCGGCGCCATCAGCCGGCGGCGCGAGCAGTCCATCGTCCAGCCGGCGAAATGATAGATCTGCTTGGTGGTGGCGCGCTTCGGCTCGGCAGCACCATTGCGCCTCAAAACGGCGCGGATACGGGCCAGCAGCTCGCGCGGATCGAAGGGTTTGGGCACATAATCGTCGGCGCCCATTTCCAGGCCGACGACGCGGTCGGTGGTCTCGGTGACCGCCGTCAGCATGATGATCGGCGTCGAGTAGCTGGCGCGCAGGTCGCGGCAGAGCTCCAGCCCGCTCTTTCCCGGCAGCATCACATCAAGCACGATCAGGTCTACCTGCGTGCGGCGCAGTATGTCTTCCATCTCGACGCCGTCGGCGGCAACCGTGGTGCGCAGGCCGCGCTTCTGGAAGAATTCCTGAAGCAGGTCGCGAATGCCCTTGTCGTCGTCGACGATCAGTATGTGCGCATCGGATTTCACGGCGATCCTGTCATTGCTGGCGGCCGGTCGGCGGCTGCCTTCTGAGTCTGCTTCTGTGGCGTCACCCACACGATAGAATTCTGGCCACATGTTGGCCAGCGGCGATGATCGCCCGCAAAGCCGATTTGCCAGAAACAATTCAGAAACAAAATTCTATAGTCCGGAAAAACTCCCGAAAAAAATCAAGGGCATAAAGGGTGCCGTGGCGGTCAGGACATTGGCTGCGACGCGAAGTTTCCGGAGTAACGGACATCACCAATGCACAGGTTCACGATCAGCTTGATGGGTGCGCTGCTCAGCATTCCGCTCGTCACAGCCGCGGTCGGAGCCACAACCGCAAAGGTGACGCCGATCACAAGGAGCGAGCGCTGCATCGATCTCAATCGCCAGGTAGACGAAGCCCTCGAAACCCATGCCGCGGCAACGCAGGTCACCGCGGCGAAAGCACTGCAAAGAAAGGGAAACCGGTTCTGCGCCAACAAGAAACAGGCACAGGGTATCCGGATGCTCGCGAACGCTTTGAAGCTGCTTGGAGTGACACCGATCGACCCGGTTCAGTGACACTCGAAACTCGACCCGCACAAAGAAGGAAATGAAGCCATGAAAAAGTCCATCCTCTCCGCCACCGGTCTCGCCGTCGCTCTCGCTTTCGCAATGCCGGCGCTGGGCAATGCCGCTGCCACCACGACCGCTGCTCCGGCTGCTTCCACGACCACCGCTCCGGCGACCACGACCGCCAAGCCCCCGGTGAAGAAGGTCGTCGCCAAGAAGCCCGTCAAGAAGCACAAGAAGGCGAAGAAGGTCGTCAAGACGGACGCCCCGAAGGCCTGATCCAGACAGCCAACAGGCTTGTCTGTAACAAGGCCGCTCCAGCACCCCCGGCTGGAGCGGCCTTGTCGTGTGAGAGCATGATTACCCGTTGATGGGTGCCGGCCACCCAGGACTTTAACCCGTTTGCAATGCCGGTCCGGTAGGATAGCCCGCATGAAGAAGCGGCTTTCATCCATTCTGCGCTCGATGGCCATCGGCGGCCTTCTCGCCTCGGCAACGGTCAGGGTGCTGGTCCAGTTTACCGCCAGCCCGGTGCCCGATCCGGTGAGCGGGCGCACGGAGCCGTCGCTGTTTGCACCGGCAATCTCCAGCAGCTGGCAATACATCACACCATGGCAAAGCCTGCTGCTGACCGTGATCACCGGCGCGGCGCTGGCCTGCTTCTTCGGCTGGCTCGCGGTCGCCTGGGTCGAATACAAGGCGGCCGGATCAAGGCCCGATGCGGCATCCAGCGCACGGCAATTCCAGGCTCGTCGCGTCGCCGACCGCCAGGGCCGTTGAACCGCAGCGTACAGTTCCTAAATTTGTGAACGGCAGCACTTCCGGGAAGCCGGTTTGGCGCGCCGATCAAAATGGACGACGGCTTTCCCCCATGACAAAGTGAGAGCGACCCCTCGCGCGATACCGGTTCCCGATGCCTGAAATCAGCTCCAAACCCCGGACCAAGACCAAGCCGCGGACCGAGCGACCGAAGCTCTACAAGGTCATCCTCATCAATGACGATTTTACGCCGCGCGAATTCGTGGTGACGGTGCTGAAGGGCGAGTTCAAGCTCAGCGAAGACCAGGCGAACCGGGTGATGATCACCGCGCACCGGCTCGGCGTTTGCGTCGTTGCCGTCTTCACCAGGGATGTCGCCGAGACCAAGGCGACACGGGCTACCGATGCCGGCAAGGCCAAGGGCTACCCGCTGCTGTTTACGACGGAGCCGGAGGAGTAGGTTGAGCGTCTTTCTCCCCGTATAGTGACGGGGAGAAGGGATCCTTACCTTCCCTCCCGGTACCACATCGCGCCCATGGCCAGCAGCAGCAGGCAAAGGCCGAGGAAGCCGCCGAACAGGGGTACGCGCGAGACGGCTTTGAGCACGCTGTCGTCGGTGCTGCGCAGGCCGATCCAGTCTGCGCCCGAGGCCGCACCGGAGGCGCGGACCGGGACGATGGAGGGCAGGGCGACACTGCCGGTGAGCTGGCCAAGGGTGGAGGAGGCCGCCAGCCGGCGCACGCTGCCGCCGGTGGCCTCAGTCGGAGCCTTCAACCGGTCCTCGGTAGAGACGACGTCGGAGAATTCCGGCGCGTTGACCGGGCCGACATGGGCGAGTGCGGTCAGGTCACCATTGCCGATCTGGTAGAGGCCGATCTCCTTGGTCTCGATGCTGCCCAGGAAAACGCCGGGTTCGGACTTCTCCAGCTTGACGATCAGCGCCTTGCCCGAAGGGGTGATCACCTGCGCCGGGCCGGGATCGTCGCTCATCGTCTGGCGGCGGATTTCCAGCATCATGCCGCGGCCGTCGGCAGTCAGCCGCTCTTCCTCGAGTTCAGGTTCCTTCATCAGCCAGTGGGCGATGCGGCGGTAAAGCTGGACATGCGGCCCGCCACCCTCGAAGCCGCGCGCCCATAGCCAGCCCTGATCGGACAGAAGCATGCCGACGCGGCCTTCGCCCTTATGGTCGAGCAGAAGCAGCGGGCGGTTGTCGGCGCCCTTCATCACCACTTCGCCTTCGGGGTTCTGCACGCCGATCGTGCGGAACCAGCGGCTCCAGCGCGGCGGCTCCGTCGCCGAGCCGTCGAGGCCGCGCGTCACCGGATGGCGCTGGCCGAGATCGGTGAGGCGCGGATAGAAGGCCTTGTCGATGACTTCGCCGGTCGGCATTGCCGGCAGCGACGACATTAGCGGGGTGCGGGCGATCGAGGCGTCGCCGGCATATTCCGGCCCGGCGGCGATCAGCAGCGCGCCGCCCTTTTCGACATATTCGGAGATGTAGTCGTAATAGAGGATCGGCAGCACGTCGCGGTGCTGGTAGCGGTCGAAGATGATGAGATCGAAATCCTTGATCTTCTCGACGAACAGCTCGCGGGTCGGGAAGGCGATCAGCGACAGTTCGTTGATCGGCGTGCCGTCCTGCTTTTCCGGCGGCCGCAAAATAGTGAAATGGACGAGATCGACCGAGGCGTCGGATTTCAGCAGGTTGCGCCACGTGCGCTCGCCGGCATGCGGTTCGCCGGAAACCAAAAGCACGCGCAAATTCTCGCGGATGCCGTCGATCAGCGCGATGGCGCGGTTGTTGGCGTCGGTCAGTTCGCCCGGCTCGCGGTCAATGGAGAGTTCGACGATGTTGCGGCCGGCGCCGGGGATGGTCACCTGCAGCGGCATCGCCTGGCCGATGGTCGCCTCTTCGACCGCGACCTGCTCGCCATTGACCGAGACGCGGACATCGACCGGGCCGGTTTCGCCGTCGGTGGCGATGACCCGGTAGGTCATGTCGAGCGGCTTGCCGACCAAGCCGAAGCGCGGCGCATTCTCGAAGCGGATGCGGCGGTCCTTCTCGTGCTCGTTGCCGGTGATCAGCGCGTGCAGCGGCGCATTGAAGTCGGGGGCGGCCGGCGCGTCATGCACCTCGCCATCGGTGATCATGATGGCGCCACCGATGCGCGAGGGCGGCACGTCGCGGAACGCGCCTTCAAGCGCTGCAAAAAGCTTGGTCTCGGTGCGCTCGTCGGCGGCTTCCGACTTGCCGGCCTCGATGACGCGGACGTCGAACTGCTTGAAGCGGCCAAGGCGCTGCTGCAAACCGGCAAGCGCTTCGTCGGTCTGTTTGGTCCGGTCGCCGATATCCTGGCTCTGGCTGCGGTCGACGATGACGGCAACGACGCTCTTCAGCGCCTCGCGCTCCTCATCGAGGAAGACCGGATTGAGGAGTGCTGCGCCCAGCGCAATCAGCGCTGCGAAGCGGAAGATCGCGCCGCGCTGGCGAAACCACAAGCCGACAGCCGCCAGCACCAGCAGCGGTGCGAGCACCAAAGCCAGCAAGGGCCAGGACAGCAGCGGTTCGAAGGAAATCGACCAGTTCATGGGTTACCCTCCCCCTTGTGGGGAGGGTCGATCCGCGTAGCGGAGCGGGGTGGGGGTAGGCGACAGAGCGCTGGCGCTGCACCCCCACCCCGGCTCACTGTCTTCGCTTCGCTGCGACAGCGAGCCGACCCTCCCCAAAAGGGGGAGGGTGAGGCTGCGCCGCCGGCGCCAGACAGGATCGAGACGAAATTAGCCAATACTGCCATCCTACTGCCCCAGCCGTTCGAGCAGGATCGGCACGTGCACCTGGTCGGATTTGTAGTTGCCGGTCAGCATGTACATCATGATGTTGACGCCGGCGCGCAGCGCATAGATGCGCTGCATCGGATCCGATGGCACGGTCGGCAAAAGCGGGTCACCATTCTCGTCGACGGCCCAGGCGCCGGCAAAATCATTGGCGGTGATCAGGATCGGCGAGACGCCGTCGCCGACGCGCACCGGCCGATTCTCGGCATTGCTGGCCTCGAGCGAGGCTTCCACCCAGAGCGGGCTGCCGGAGAAACGGCCGGGAAATTCGGGCAGGATGAAGAAGGATTTGGTCAGCACGTGGTCGGCGGGCACCGGCTCCAGCGGCGGCACGTTGAGATTGCCGAGAATGTCGCGCAACCGTTCCGTCGCCGGGCTCGCCGAATCCGCACCGATGCCGTTGGCGAACTGGTCGCGCGTGTCGAACAGCACCGTGCCGCCCTGCTGCATATAGGCGTCGATGCGGGCGATCGCGGCTTGGCTCGGCATCGGCGCGGAAGGATCGATCGGCCAGTAGATCAGCGGATAGAAGGAAAGCTCGTCCTTCGAGATATCGACGCCCGCCGGCGCGCCCGGCTCGAGCGCGGTCTTCTCGATCAGGAAGCGGGTCAGGCCTTCGAGCCCGGCGCGGCTGATCGAATCGTCACCGGGCACACCGGTCAGCACATAGGCGATGCGGGTCTTGGCAATATCCTCGATAGCCGCGGCATCGCCGGGCTTGGCATCGTCGGCGCGGGCGAGGTCGGCATGGCCAAACAGCATGCCGAGGCCAAGCAGCAGCGCAGCCGTCGTTGCCGCGGCCGATCGGGCGCGGCGCGGTCGGCGCGACATCAGCCCGCCCATCCAGAACACCGCCAGCGTGTCGAGCAGCATAAGCATAAGTGCCGCTGTGACCAGCGATCCCTTGAGGTCGCGCGATTCATCGAAAGCGTACTGGATATTGGTCACCGGCACTGTGAATTGCGGGCGCACCAGCGGCGCGAAGGCGGTGGCCGGGTCGAGCAGATTGTGGGCGAAAACGCCGGTTTCCGAGCCATAGAGGCCGGGCGGGTTCTCGAACGTCACCGGCAGCGAGCCGGCGCCAGGGACCAGCGGTCGTGCGTCCGGCGTCGGCGGCACCAAAGTGCCGTCGGCGGCTATCATGCGATAAGGCGCCAGCGACGTAGCAGCGGCTTCGGCGTTGGCAACCGCCGCACCCTGGTTGCGCGACAGCTGCACGATGCGCCGCAGCATCTCGACGAAGCTGCCGGAGATCGGCAGCGTCGACCATGTCGCTTCCGGGGTGATATGGAACAGCACCAGCGTGCCCTTGCCCTTCTTCAACCCGGTCACCAGCGGGGTGCCATCGGCAAGGGTTGCCCAGGTGCGCTCGACGATGTCCGGCGTCGGTTCGGCCAACACCTGCCGGCTCACCGTGACCTCGGCCGGCGGTGCGAGGTCGGCGAACGGGCCGTTCTTCGGGAATTCGGTCACCGCCTGCGGCGTCGTCCAGGAGAGCGCGCCGCCAAGCGAGCGCTCGCCGGTGCGCAGCCTGACCGGCAACAGATCATCGTCATTGCCGGCGGCGGCCAGCCGCGAACCGGCGAAGCGCACCAGCGTGCCGCCATTGTCGACCCAGTCGACCAGCCGCTGATGGACCTGCGGCGGAATGGTGCCGATGTCGGCCATGACGATCATCGCCGGCTTCTGGTCGAGAAGCTGCGGGATGGCGTCGGCGAGATCGACGCTCGACGGTTCGACCAGATCGGCGAAAGGCTGCAACGCCCGCCTGATGTAATAGAGCGGCGACAGAAGCGGCTGCGCCTGGTCGGCCTCGGCCTGCGATAAAAGTCCGACGCGGCGGCGCTTGGAGCTTTCGTCGAGCACGCGCACCGCACCTGCCTGGCGTTCGCCGTCGAGCGCGATCGAGGCGAAGTCGTTGCGCAGTTCGAACGGCACCGCCATCGTGCCGGTGGCGGTGGTCTCACCCGGCGCGAAGGTCAGCGTCGCGTCGGCGATGCGGCGGCCCTTATCGTCGAAGGCGCCGGCGGTGACTTGGGCCGGCGCCGGATCGCCGGGCGCGCGGATGGCGGTCAGGGCGAAGCCGTCGACCTGATTTTCGGCGCCAGTGAGCCCAGTCAGCGCCAGGCGGTCGGAATTGGCCCAGACGACACGGGCGGCGTTTTTCGACAGCAGTGTGTTGAAGGCGGCCTTGTCGCCCTTTGCCGCAAGGCCGTCGGTGAGAACGGCAACGCTGGCGCCGGGCAAGGTTCCCAGCACGCCGGCGACGCGGGCATAGACAGCGGGTCGGTCGGTCGGGATCGGCCTCGGCTTGGCGGCGCGCAGCCGGTCGAGGGCAGCCGCCGCATCGAAGGGGCCGATCTCGGCGTTCGGCTTTTCGGCGGTGAAGGCGATGACGACCGGTACGCCGTTCGAACCGGCATCGGCGATCAGCCGCTGGGCGGTGGCGACGCGCTTGCCCCAGTCGGCGGCACTCGCCCAGTCATTGTCGATGACGAGCGCCAGGGCGGCGCCCTCGGCCGGCAATTTTTCGCGCGGATTGAAGACGGGTTCGGCCAAAGCGGCGACGACAAGGGCTGCCATCAGCAGCCGCAGCAGCGTCAGCCACCACGGGCTCTGCTGCGGCGTTTCCTCGCGCTTCAGCACGCGAGCGAGGATCTTCAGCGGCGGAAAGATTTCGGACTGCGGCTTGGGCGGCGTGAGCCTGAGCAGCCACCAGATCACCGGCAGCGCCAGCAGGCCCCACAACACGATGGGAGCGCCAAAGGAGAGCGGCAGCCAGCTCATGCGCCGGCCCTTCCCACGAATGCGCCATCGGCGGTCATCGCCATGTGGATGCGCACCAGCGCCTCGGAAGCGAGGCGGTCGGTGTGGTTGACGGTATAGCTCCAGCCGAGGCGCTTGCACCAGCTGGCCAGCTCCTGGCGGCGGGCGGTGTAGAGCAGGCGATATTCGTCGCCGAGCATTTCGGCGCGGCCGGCGGTCAGCTTGTCGCCGGTCTCGGGATCGGTGAATTCGGTGCGGCCGGCATAGGGAAAGGTCTCCTCCGCCGGATCGGCAACCTCGATCAGATGCGCACGCACGCCATGCCGCGCCAGCACATCGAGCCATTCCATGGTCTCCTCGACCGGGTCGAGGAAATCGCTGACGACGACGATGTCGCAGAAGCGGCGGACGGCGGACAGGTCAGGCTTTGCCGGCGGGTCGGCGGCGTGCATCAATTGCGCCGCGATGCGCTCGGCGCCGTTGCGGGCGGTGAACGGATCGGTCAGGCCGGGCCACGCGATGCGCTCGCCGCTGCGAGATAGCAATTCGGCCATGGCCAGTGCCAGCACCAGCGCGCGCGATTCCTTGGAAACGCTGGCGCCAGTCGATTTGTAGAGCATGGAGGGCGATGGGTCGGCCCAAAGCCACACCGTGTGGGCTGCTTCCCATTCGCGGTCGCGCACATAGGTGTGGTCGTCCCGGGCCGAACGGCGCCAGTCGATGCGCGAGGAATCGCCTTCGACATAGGGGCGGAACTGCCAGAAATTCTCGCCGATGCCGCGCTTGCGGCGGCCATGCCAGCCGGCAATTACCGTATTGACGATACGGCGTGCCTCGACCAGCAGGTCCGGCACCAGCGAAGCCCGCAACCGGCCCCTGGCGAGCGCGTCGCGCGTCGCTGCCGGTGCCTGGACTTCGCCGATACGCGCCATCAGATTCCTTTGGCCAGTTTCGCTACCACATCGCGCACGGTCGTGCCCTCGGCGCGGGCGGCAAAGGTCAGCGCCATGCGGTGCTGCAGCACCGGTTCGGCCAGCGCGCGGATGTCGTCCACCGACGGCGCCAGCCGCCCGTCATAAAGCGCGCGCGCACGGGCGCACAGCGTCAGCGCCTGGCTGGCGCGCGGGCCGGGACCCCAGGCGACATGCTTGTCGGTCTCGGCATTGCCCTGGCCGGGACGCGCCGAACGCACCAGTTTGAGGATGGCGTCGACGACGGTTTCGGGCACCGGCATACGGCGGATCAGCGTCTGGATTTCCCTCAGCCGCGCCGGCTGCAGCACGTTTTGCGCCTTGGCGTCCTCGATGCCGGTGGTTTCGAGCAGGATGCGCCGCTCGGCCTCGATTTCGGGATAAAGGATGTCGACCTGCATCAGGAAGCGGTCGAGCTGCGCTTCGGGCAGGGGATAGGTGCCTTCCTGCTCCAGCGGGTTTTGCGTCGCCAGTACATGGAAGGGCGCGGGCAGGTCGTGGCGAATGCCGGCGATGGTGACGTGATATTCCTGCATCGCCTGCAGCAGCGCCGACTGGGTGCGCGGCGAGGCGCGGTTGATCTCGTCGGCCATCAGCAATTGCGCGAAGATCGGGCCGGAGATGAAGCGGAAGGAGCGCTTGCCGGCCTCGTCCTGTTCCATCACCTCTGAGCCGAGAATGTCCGACGGCATCAGGTCGGGTGTGAACTGGATGCGGCGCGAATCGAGGCCGAGCACGACACCGAGCGTTTCGACCAGCTTGGTCTTGGCAAGGCCGGGCACGCCGACCAGCAGCGCATGGCCGCCGGCAAGCAGCGCCACCAGCGTGCGCTCGACCACCACTTCCTGGCCGAAAATGACGCGGCCGACGCCGTCGCGCACCCTGGAAATATCGGCCAGCGCCGTCTCGGCCTGGGCGATCATGTCCTTTTCGCTGATTGGGCTTTCCTTTACCATTACGCTCATGCCGCATCGATCCTTGTGCTGGAAGTACCGGCTTGCACTGTAGTGCCTTAGAATGCCGCGATTCGGCTTCGCCTGGCGCCTACGAATGAATTTAAATCACAGACTTAGGCTGACAAGCGGAACAACAGTGACTATTTCGTGACCATGACGGAACGCTCCGAACATCGCGAGCACAGCCTTGCTGCCGCAACCGAGGCGCGCGGTCTCGAAGCGTTGATCTCGCGTGCGGCTCGCGCCGGCAAGGGCGCGGCGCCGGTGGAGCGCTGGAATCCCGACTTTTGCGGCGATCTAGACATGGAGATCAAACAAGACGGAACGTGGTTCTATCTCGGCACGCCGATCGGCCGCATGCCGCTGGTGCAGCTGTTTTCCAGCGTGCTGCGCAAGGACGAGGATGGCAGGACCTATCTGGTGACGCCGGTCGAACGGGTCGGCATCCGCGTCGTGGACGCGCCTTTCATCGCGGTTGAAATGGATGTTTCCGGCGCCGGCGCCGAGCAGACCATCACTTTCCGCACCAATGTCGGCGATGTCGTCGAGGCCGGACCTGGCCATCCGCTGCGCTTCGTCGACGAGAACGAGACCGGCGGCCTGAAGCCCTATGTGCTGGTGCGCGGGAGGCTGGAAGCGCTGGTGGCGCGGCCGGTGATGTACGAACTGGTCGAGCATGGCGAGGAGATCGATATCGGCGGCAAGACGATGTTTGCCGTGCGCTCGAAAGGCGAAATCTATCCGATCATGCCGGCGGAAAAACTGAAGCGGCTGAGCGCATGAAGGATCAGGTGAGGCCGCCGCCGTTTTCCACAGCGGATTTTCGCGCGCGGGTCGCGGCGCAAGCTGAAGCCCATGCCGGCGACGATTATGGCGATCATCGCTTCAACCCCGGCCATCCACGGTTGACGCAGCTCAAAGCGCTGCGCGACGCCGCGGTGCTGATCCCGGTCGTCGATCATGGACGCGATGCGACCGTGCTTTTGACCAAGCGGGCGGAAAAACTGCGCAGCCATTCCGGGCAGGTGGCTTTTCCCGGCGGCACCATTGATCCCACCGATGCGACCCCGGAAGCAGCGGCCTTGCGCGAAACCTTCGAGGAGATCGGGCTCGGCCAGGACCGCATCGAGATCATCGGCCGCATGCCCGATTATGTCGCCGGCAGCGGCTATCGCATCGCCCCGGTGCTGGCGGTCGTGCAGCCCGGTTTTACGCTGTCGCTCAATGCCGACGAGGTCGATGCCGCCTTCGAAGTGCCGCTCTCGTTCCTGATGGATCCGGCTAACCACACCAGGGACAGCCGCATGTGGAACGATCTGGAATGGTTCTTCTACGATATGCCCTATGGCGGCCAGCGCATCTGGGGCGTCACCGCCGGCATCATCCGCACCCTCTATGAAAGGCTCTATGCTTGAGTGATCCGGTATCGCTGGCGGGCAGAGCCGACTGGCTGGGTGAAAAGCATCTGCAGCGGCTGCTTGCCGTGCTGGCGCAGGGCGGCGAGGAAGCCCGCATCGCGGGCGGCGCGGTGCGCAATGCGCTGATTGGGCAGCCGGTCGCCGATATCGATGTTGCTACCACTTGCCTGCCCGAGGAAACCGTTCGCCGGGCCGAGGCGGCGGGCTTCAAGGCGGTGCCGACCGGCATCGAGCACGGCACGATCACGGTGATTGCCGGCGGCGCGCCCTATGAGGTCACCACGCTGCGCGCCGACATCGAGACCGATGGCCGCCGCGCTAAAGTGTCGTTCGGCCGCGACTGGAAGGCCGACGCCGAACGGCGCGATTTCACAATCAACGCGCTCTATGCGGAGGCTGACGGGACGGTGGTCGACCTGGTTGGCGGCGTCGGCGATATCGAGGCACGAAGGCTGCGCTTCATTGGCGATGCCGAGCAGCGGATCCGCGAAGACTATCTGCGCATCCTGCGTTTCTTCCGCTTTTTCGCCTGGTATGGCGAGGGTCGGCCCGATGCCGAGGGATTGAAGGCCTGCGCCCGGCTCAAGGACGGTCTCGCCCATCTCTCGGCCGAACGCATCTGGTCCGAGCTGAAGAAGTTGTTATCGGCCCCAGATCCGTCGCGCGCCTTGCTGTGGATGCGCCAGGCCGGCGTGCTCACCAGCGCCCTGCCGGAAAGCGAGAAATGGGGCATCGATGCCATTCATGGGCTGACCAAGACAGAAAAGGATCTGGGCTGGGCGCCGGACCCGCTGCTCAGGCTGGAGGCGATCGTGCCGCCCGATGCGGCGAGGATGAAGACACTGGCCGAGCGGCTGAAACTTTCGACCACTGAGGCGGAGCGCCTGCGCCACTGGGCGCTGACGGCTGCCGTCGAGCCCAAGACAAGCGAAGCGGAACTGGCCAAGAAACTCTATTCCGGCGAGCGCCAGGGTTTTCTCGATCGCCTGCGGCTGTCGCTGGCGTCGGCGCGAGCGCGGGCTCTCGAGGACAATGACGCGCTGGTTCAGGCCGGTGGGTTTTCGCGCCTGCTCGCTTTTGCGCTGAAATGGGAAAAACCGGTGTTCCCAGTCAAGGGCGGCGATCTGACGGCGCTTGGCGCGTCGCCGGGGCCAATGCTCGGTGCGATTCTGAAAAACCTGGAAAAGGAATGGATCTGGTCCGGCTTTGGGCTCGATCGCGACGCGCTGCTGGAGCGCGCCGCGGAAGCCTTGAAGGCCAGATAGGACTGCTCAGGCCGCGTCGCGAACTTTCTCGATGCGCGAGCGGATCGCCTCGATCATCGTCTCGCGAATGACAGTTTCGCCATGTGTCTCGCGCATATGGTCGACGGCGCGGCGCATGACCTCGGCTTCCTCACCGGCACGCGTGTGCCACTCACAGCCGGGAACCAGCGAGCCGCAATGGAATTCCTTCATGGGATTTTCTCCTTTCCTCCTTGGAGCCTGTGCCTCTCATGGGCACACGAAGCTCCGCCATCTCTGTTCCGCGCCCTGTCACAGCAGTCGGTTTCGGGGGCACGCACGGGGGAGCTAGCATAACACGGTTCGACCATTTTGGTTGCCGTGGTGCGAAAAAGGCGGAGCAGCGCTGCTCCGCCCCTCTTGTCAGGCTAAGCCAAAGGCGAGACCGTTCGGTCTTGTCCCGGTCACTTCACGATCTTGACGGACTCGGCAACCTTGTTCTTGCCGCTCATGTCCCAGGAAACGCGGACCTTTTCGCCGGCCTTCAGGCCAGGATCCTTGAAGGTCTTGGGCAGCGTAAAGGTCGATCCATCGTCCAGAACGAGGCTCATGGCCGTGCCATCATAGGTCTTGACCGTGCCCGTGGTGTGCTTGACCGCGGCAGAGGCAATCGAGCCGGAAGCGAGAAGGGCAGCGGCGGCTGCCGAAACAATGAGCTTTCGCATGTAATACTCCTGGAAATGCGGGCATCCGTTTGGAAAATGCTCCGCCTTGTTCAGGGCCGTCCGGTAGCGTCGTGTCGCGGTTCGGGACTGAACCGCCGGCGCTTCCCGGCCCGAAACGACAAATAGTCGTTTTATTTCAATCGCCTATTAGACGAAAAAGATAATGGCGATGCCACATTGGCTGCCCAGATTCGGCGAATGGGACGTCAATGCGGCTCACGTTTCGCTCACCGATTTTTTACGGCCACCTGACCTCCGGCGGCAGGCTGGACAGGATCGAAGCGACATTGCCGCCGGTCTTCAGGCCGAAGATGGTGCCGCGATCGTGAAGAAGGTTGAATTCGACGTAACGGCCGCGGCGAATGAGCTGCTCGTCGCGGTCGTCGTCGGTCCAGTTCTCGTTGAAATGGGCGCGAACCAGGTGTCCGTAGACGACAAGGAAAGAACGCCCGACATCCTGGACGAAGTTCAAATCGGCATTCCAGCCGCCTTTCTCCTCCCCCGAATGCAGCCAGTCGAAAAAGATGCCGCCGACGCCGCGCGGCTCGTGGCGGTGCGGCAGATAGAAATACTCGTCGCACCAGGCCTTGAATTTGGGGTGGTCGGCGATCGCAGCGTTCTTCTCGCAGGCGAACTGCATGGCTCGATGGAAGGCGACCGTGTCGGGGTGATCTTCCGTGCGGTTGCGGTCGAGCACCGGCGTCAGATCGGCGCCGCCGCCAAACCAGTGGCGCGACGTCACGACCATGCGGGTGTTCATGTGCACGGCCGGCACGTTGGGGTTCCAGGGATGCGCGATCAACGAAATGCCTGATGCCCAGAAGCTCGGGTCTTCCTCGGCGCCGGGCATCTGCTTCCTGAATTCGGGCGAGAATTCGCCATAGACGGTCGAAGTATGGACGCCGACCTTCTCGAAGACGCGGCCGCGCATCATCGCCATGGCGCCGCCGCCGCCCTTTCCATTGTCGCGTTCCCATGGCGTCTTCTCGAAGCTGCCGGGCGACCATTCGGCCAGTGGTCCCTGCAGTTCCTGTTCGATCTGCTCGAAGGTTGTGCAAATGCGCTCGCGCAGCGTCTCGAACCAGAGCCTAGCCTTCATTTTCTTCTGTTCGATGTCGGGTGGCAGGCCTGCCGGTATTTCTGGTCGTTCCAAAATGCTGTCTCCGGTCGCGGCCGACAAAGGACCTAGTGGAGTGAATTTGACATTTGCACACAGCGTGGCGCAGGGCACGATGCAAATGTCAAATTCGAAAACTCCACCAGAAACATAAACTTGCTAGTGGTCCTTGTGATTCCAACATTCGCAACGGCGCCTGGGGAATAGGGAGGCGAATGTTGGAATCGGACCACTAGCCTTTTCCGGGCGCGATCCCTAATCTCTTAGGGGCAAGGGTCAAGTGTCATCTGGTTCGGCCCAGGAGTTCTTTCATGCGCACGCCGGCAAGACCGCCGCTGCATGGCCTGAAGAAAAGGCTCGATCGTTCACGCGCCGAGCGCGAGCGCATGCCGCGTGACGGGTTTTTGCGCGAGACCTTCGTCCTGCCGCGCCCGGATGCGCGGCTCAAGGCCAAGGAATGGTTCGAGCGTTTTCCCAAGCAGGCCTACTGGACCGAGATCGAAAGCTGGTTCGAGCGGCCGGGCGACGTAATCGAATTCACCATACGGCGGCTGCCCGCGGCGGATTAGGATTCCACAAGCAGTCGCCTTGCGCCCGGCCCTTGCGCACTCAAGCGATCTTCCCTGTTTCGCAGCGGGCATTTGTCGATCGACATGCAGCCGCAGCCGATGCAGTCGGTAAGGCCGTCGCGCAGCTTCTTTAGCTGAGTGATCTTGCGATCGAGGTCGTCGCGCCAGCCGGTCGACAACAGGTTCCAGTCCTCGCGCGTCGGGGTACGGCCTTCTGGCAGCGATTCAAGTGCGGCGCCGATCTCGGCCAGCGAGATGCCGACCTCCTGGGCGATCCGGATGATCGCCACCCGCCGCAGCACGTCGCGGCCATAGCGCCGCTGGTTGCCCGACGTGCGGTGGCTGCGGATCAGCCCGCGCGCCTCGTAGAAATGCAGCGCCGACACCGCCACGCCGCTGCGCATGGCCAACTGGCCGACCGTCAATTCCTTTACCGGAGCCATCTCGATTTTCCGCTTGACCTCAACTTAAGTTGAGCTTGTAGCCAGGAAATGTCGATAGGGCAATTGAGGAGAAGGCGATGTGCGCCTGGGTGAGAATGATGCAAGACGCAAGGGCCGTTGGCGATGACGACAACGCGTTGAAGGTTCTAGCCGAGTTGCCGGATGGCTTCACCGGCGACCATGGCGACGGACAGCGCGACGTTGATGCTGCGCGTGCCCGGCTGCATCGGGATCGTCAGCCGCGCATCCGCCGCCTGATGGACAGGATCCGGCACGCCGGCGGATTCGCGGCCGAACAGCAGGATGTCGCCTTGGGCGAAGCTGAAGCCCGTATAGGGGGTCGCGGCTTTGGTGGTGAGCAGCACCAGCCGGCAGGCTTGGCCCTTGCGCCAATCCTCGAAGGCGTTCCAGTCGACATGCCGGGTCAGGGCAGCCATTTCGAGGTAGTCCATCCCGGCGCGCTTGAGCGCTTTGTCGGAGAGCGGAAAGCCGGCTGGTTCGATAATGTCGACGCCAAGGCCGAGGCAGGCGGCGAAGCGCAGGATTGTTCCGGTGTTGCCGGCGATGTCAGGCTGGTAGAGGGCGATGCGGAGACGGTGGTTCATTTCCGCGTCTTTCTAATAAGTGGCAGATCGGCCACAGCGGGTGGCTGGTTTTGGAAATTGCTGGACCTGCGGGTGGCCATTTTCTGCGAAGTCGATTATACCGCACGCATTGTCAACCCGAACCGATGGAGGGGTATTTCATGATGACCATGCACATCCAGCGCCCCTCCCGTGGGCTTACCTGCCTGCTGGCGGTTTCGGTACGACGATTTACCTGATCTCTTAGATCTGATCGCACCGATTCCCGCCGAACCCAATTTTCGGCTCTCGAAGGAATCCTGCGATGTTTTTCAAACGGTCAAAGGGGCCAAGCGCCCCAGCTGAGCATGTCGCGACCGAGGCCTATCCTCGTGTCCCGACGGATGCAATCCGTGCCTCCGGCCGAAGGCCGGCGCACGACATTGCTTCGCCTTTTTATGTCTATTTTCACACGGAGGACGGACCGATGTTCGATCCCTATAAGATACCTGGTTCAAGAAGCCTGCACGAACGCAAGACGGCGACCTGGGCGTTGCTAGTCGGCGAGACCTATTCGTCGGCGGTTCATGCCGAGACGCGCCGGCGTCCGCATCGCGGCATGTTGCCGGATGTCGATTTCTCGCGTGCGGTTCCCGACCACAGCCGGCCGTCGCTGGTGCGCCGGATCATCCGGCTGATCCGGCCGGGCGCGAAAAACCGGACTGGCGGCGGCGTGCCGTCAGCTCAGTCGAAGGCTTCTGTCGGTGAAAAGCCCGCAAGTCCCTATATTGCGCGAAGCAGGACCGATGGCCCGGGTGATTCCGGGCCGTCAGTCCCCGCCGACGTACGGTCTGGGGACGCGGAGCGCCCCGGGGATTTTTCCCGCGCCGCATGAGCGGACAACAGTTTTGTGAGCATCACTATGTTTAGCTGGTTTGAAAGAAGGCTCGATCCGTTCCCCGCAGCGGAACCGGTCGAGCCGCCGAAGACGCTGGTTGCCTTCTGCGTGCATTATACGCGCGGCGCCTGGCCATACATCATCGTCGACGCGGTGCTGGTGACGGCGATTGCCATCGCGGAAGTGTGGATGTTCGGCTTCATGGGCCACATCGTCGACTGGCTGTCCGGGCAGAACCGCGAAACCTTCCTGCAGACCGAGAGCTGGAAGCTTGCCGGCATGGCCTTCGTCGTGCTGTTCGCGCTGCCGGGTACGGTATGGCTGCATTCTTTGCTCAACCAGCAGACGCTGATGGGCAACTACCCCATGCGCATCCGATGGCAGGTGCATCGTTATCTCTTGAAGCAGTCGATGAGCTTCTACCAGGACGAATTTGCCGGCCGCATCGCCACCAAGCTGATGCAGACGGCACTCGCCGTGCGCGAATGCGTCATCAAGGTGATCGAGGTGCTCAATTACGTCATCGTCTATTTCCTCGGCATGCTGTTCATCGTCGGCTCGGCCGACTTGCGGCTGGCGGCACCTCTCGGCGTCTGGCTGCTCGGCTATATCGGGTTGTTGCGCTATATCATCCCGAAGCTGGGCAAGGTCGGCGAGGCGCAGGCCAATGCGCGCTCGACGATGACCGGCCGCGTCGTCGACAGCTACACCAACATCCAGACGGTCAAGTTGTTTTCCCATGCACGGCGCGAAGCAACGTTCGCCAAAGAAGGCATGGCAGGCTTCCTCGACACGGTCTACCGGTCGATGCGGCTGGTGACGGTGCTTTACGGGCTGCTCTATATCCTCAACGCGCTGCTCCTGTTTTCGGTGACGGCGCTGGCGCTGTGGCTGTGGCTCGGCCAGGCGGTGACGATCGGCGCCGTCGCCGTGGTCATCGGCCTCGTGCTCCGTATGTGGGGCATGTCGCAGTGGATCATGTGGGAAATGTCGAGCCTGTTCGAGAACATCGGCACGGTGCAAGACGGCATCGCCTCGATCTCGCTGCCGCGCCTGGTCGAAGACCGGCCGGGGGCGAAGGACATTGCCGTCACCAAGGGCGAGATCCGCTTCGACGACATTCGTTTCCACTATGGCAAGCAGAAGGGCGTCATCGAGAACCTGTCGCTGACGGTGAAGCCCGGCGAGAAAGTCGGCATTGTCGGGCGCTCGGGTGCGGGCAAGTCGACGCTGGTCAATCTCCTGTTGCGGTTCTACGACCTCGAGAACGGCCGGATCCTGATCGACGGCCAGGAGATCGCTTCGGTGACGCAGGATTCGCTGCGCGCGCAGATCGGCATGGTGACGCAGGACACTTCGCTGCTGCATCGTTCGGTGCGCGACAACATCCTTTACGGGCGGCCCGATGCGACGGAGGAAATGCTTGTCGAGGCAGCCGGGCGGGCCGAGGCGCTGGAGTTTATCGGCAGGCTTTCGGATCACACCGGACGTAAAGGGCTCGACGCTCATGTCGGCGACCGCGGCGTCAAATTGTCCGGCGGCCAGCGGCAACGCATCGCCATTGCTCGCGTTATGTTGAAGGACGCACCGATACTTATCCTTGACGAAGCGACGTCGGCGCTGGATTCCGAAGCCGAGGCCGCCATCCAGGAGAATCTCTACAAGCTCATGCAAGGCAAGACCGTCATCGCCATTGCGCACCGGCTGTCGACCATTGCGGCGATGGACAGGCTCGTCGTCCTCGACAAGGGCCGTGTCATCGAGGAGGGGTCGCACGAGGAACTCGTCGCCAGCGGCGGGCTCTACGCGCAGCTCTGGCAGCGCCAGTCGGGCGGGTTCCTGCTCGATGACGGTCCGGTCGATGCCGCCAATGACGCTGTTGCCAACGACATCGGCGTGAAGGGTGAAGCCGCAGAGTGATGACGTCAGCATGATGACAGCCGTCTATCGCTGGTTCGAGGACTGGGTCTATCCGTTCAGGGAGCCGGCGGACCTTCGGCCACTGTCAAGCGTCGGCGGCTTCCTCTGGCACTATGTCGGCCAGGCGAAGTTCGCCTTCTTCGCCATGCTGGTCATCGGCGGCATCGCGCCGCTGATCGAGGCCGGGCTTTTCTACTTCGTCGGGCGGCTGGTCGATATTCTCGATCAGCTTCCCGGTGAACGCACCTGGGACGCGCTGTGGACCGCCGCCGGGCCTGAGCTTGTCTTCATGATCGCAGTGGTGCTGGTCATCCGCACCATCGTCGTCGGCCTGTCGGCGCTGGTCAACGAACAGACGATCACGCCGGGGTTCTACAATCTGGTGCGCTGGCAGGCGCACCGGCACGTATCGCGCCAGTCCTACACCTTCTTCCAGAACGATTTCGCCGGCCGTATCGCGACAAAAGTCTGGCAGGCGGGGCAGGCGACCGGCGACCTGATGGAGAGCTTCATCGAGGTCATCTGGTTCATGCTCATCTATACGGTGACGACCTTGGCGCTGGTCGCCGGGCTGGATCTGCGCCTGGCCGTGCTGGTGGTGATCTGGATCCTCGCGTTCGCCTGGCTGGCCAAGCTCTATCTGCCCTCGATCCGCAGGCATGCCGAGGCCACGGCTGAAGCTGGCTCGATGATCAATGGGCGCATCATCGATTCCTATTCCAACGTGCAGACGCTGAAGCTATTCTCGGCCGACGGCGACGACCGCTACATCAAGAACGGCTTCGACATCTATCTCGATGCACTACGGCCCTTCACCCGCCGGCTGACCGGCGTGCGCATGGCGCTGACGACGCTGTCGGGCATCATGATCACCGCAATTGGCTGCTTTGCCGTCTATCTCTGGGTCGAAGGGTCGATCACCGTCGGCGCCGTCGCGTTCACGCTGTCGCTGGTCTTGCGGCTCAACATGCTGCTCGGGCGCGTGATGATGCAGCTCAACGGCATATTGCGAAATCTCGGCGTCCTGGAAAACTCCAAGGCGCTGATCTCGCAGCCGCTTGGCCTTGTCGATGCGCCGGATGCGAAAGAGCTTGTCGTCGCCGGCGGCCGCATCGAGGTGAAGAATGTCGAGTTCCACTACGGCAAGGGTTTTGGCGTGCTGAATGGCATCGACCTTGTGGTCAAGCCTGGCGAGAAGGTCGGGCTGGTCGGGCCGTCGGGCGCGGGCAAGACGACGCTCGCCAACCTCATCTTGCGCCTCTACGACCTCGAGAGCGGCAAAATCCTGATCGACGGGCAAGGCGTCGCCGAGGTGACGCAGAACTCGCTGCGCGCCAATATCGGTGTGGTCAGCCAGGACACGGCGCTGTTCCACCGCTCGCTGCGCGACAACATCAAGCTCGGCATGCCGGACGCGACCGAGGCCGAGGTGATCGCGGCGGCGAAGAAGGCCGAGGCGCACGAGTTCATATTGGGCCTGCGCGACAACCGGGACCGTACCGGCTACGAGGCTTTTGTCGGCGAGCGCGGCGTGAAACTGTCGGGCGGCCAGCGCCAGCGCGTCGCGATCGCCCGCGTCTTCCTCAAGGATGCGCCGATCCTGATCCTCGACGAGGCGACCTCGGCGCTCGATTCCGACATCGAGGCGGCGATCCAGGAGAATCTGGCCAGGCTGATGGAGAACAAGACGGTCATCGCCATAGCGCACCGGCTGTCGACCATCGCCGCGCTCGACCGTCTTGTGGTGCTGGACGGAGGCCGCATCGTCGAACAGGGCACGCATGACGAGCTGGTGGCGCTCGACGGGCTCTATGCGCGGCTGTGGAAGCGGCAGTCCGGCGGCTTCCTCTACCACGAGGAAAGCGTGCTGGAAGAGACACGGCCGGCGGAGTAGGGCATGGCAGCGTCGCCTGATGTCGGCTACGTCCTCAAGCGGCTGCGGCCAACCGCGCCGGCCTTCGACGCGCTGAAGGAGGAGAGCCGGCTGGAGGGCTACTGGATGCTGGTGCGTCTGGCGGATGGCTGGGCAGGCGGCCGCAACAAGTTCCTGAAACGAGGCGAGGCGCTGTTTGGCGCATGGCATGGCCGAGAACTCGCTGGTGTGTGCGGGTTGAACATCGATCCTTATTTCGAAGGCCGGGACCACGGCCGGGTCAGGCACCTGTTCGTCAGCGCGCGTCACCGCCGCAGCGGCCTTGGGCGCATGCTGGTCGAGACCGTCATTGACAGGGCACGTCACCATTTTGCCGTGCTGAACACCCGCGCGCCACAAGAAGCCTTTGGTTTCTATGAACGGCTTGGCTTCCAGCCGGTGGTGGGCGAAGAATTCGTCACGCACCGCATGATGCTCTCTCAAGACAGAAAAGGAGGCTGAGATGCCACTGCGTCCGCCATCCCTAGGCGCCTCGGCTGCCGAAGCCGCGTTCGACGCCCTCGGCCATGAGATACTGGCTGAAAAGGCCGCAGCGCTCGGCCGTGCCGGCCAACGGGTCGAGGAAACGCTGGCCAAGCTCCGTCAGAACAACGACGACGAGGAGCAGCGACCGCGGCTGCTCAAGGAGGCTGCCGCGGCGGTGCACGCCTATTTCATCCAGCGTGAACTCTGCGGCCTGCGCCGGCATGAGTCGGTCATCCGCGAATACGATATCCCAAGGGCCGTGCTGGTCAGGCTCGGTGCAAGCTAGAGGTCACCAGCCGGCAACAATCATTCCAGCCATTCGGTGATGAAGCTGCCGTTTTCGTGGATGTCGGTCGTTTCGAGCGGGCCTGGGCCGAGATTGGTGAATTTGTGCGGCGTATCAGGCGGCACGATCAGGATCTGGCCGGCCGTGGCCTCGATCTGCTGGTCGCCGATCGTGAACAGGCCGGTGCCTTGCCGGATGATGAAGATTTCACAATAGGGATGCGTGTGCAGGCGCGGGCCGCCGCCAATCTCTTCCTGATAGTTGAAAATCAGGCAGGAGTTGGAGTCGTAGGCGCCGCATTGCAGTTCGCCCTGCCAGCGGCCGGGCGTCCTGGTCCAGGTCTCGCGGTCGATAATATGTGCCATAGCCTCTAACCCTTCGTCGGTATCCAGGGGTTGAAAAGCTTCACGCCGGTGCCTTCAAAATCCTTGGTGTTGCGGGTCACGACTGTCAAGTTTTTGACGAGCGCGGTAGCGGCTATGAGGGCGTCGCGCTCCGGCTTTGGATCGGGAACGTGGAGGTTTGCGCAACGCACGACAACAGCCGTGTCTATGCTCAATATCCGGTCGTCAAACTGTGGAATGAGTGTCTGATCCAACCACTCACGGTACATGGTGGCCTGGCGAGTATCCTTCCTCGACAAGAGCAATGTTCCGATTTCGAGTTCCAGGATCGAAATGACCGAAATGAAAAAGCTGGCGATGTCGTGGGTCTCTGACCAGGCCAAAACGTTGCGATCGGCCTTGTCCCGACGACGCAGATTCGAAACGACATTGGTGTCAAGAATGAACATCAGTCGAGTTCGGGAATCTTGAAAAACGGTCCTTCCAGGCGAGGTGGTTCCCAGTCGAAATCTGCTTCGGGGCGATCATCGGCAATCGCGTCCGCGAGGCTTCTCGGCTTCTTCTCTAAACGCTGATATTCCTCCATCGACATGAGCACATGGGAGGGCTTGCCGCGGTCGGTAATGATGACCGGCCCGTTCTTGGCTGCCCGTTTGGCATGCGCCGTGTCCTGGTTGAATTCACGGCTCGACATGATGGTTATCGTCTTCGTCGAGATATTCATATCAACACCTCCATCCGGAAGATGTAGACATATTGCTACATTCGGCCAAGCTCGTCAAATTTCTCTTCGTGCGGAACGCCCGCGACAATCTGCCCTTGTGGCCTCAGCCCGCTGGACAAAAACGGGCTTCACGCATAAACCGAAATCCAAATGCCGGAGGAATTCGCTAGCTTGTTCGCCATGCGCTGTCGGGCCGGCGCGATGGAGCGGGGACAAAGCTCGGCCGCCGGCTCGGAAGAGGCGAAAGGATCAGGCACCCGTGAGCGCAACCGACACCCAGGATCCCAACCGTCGTGATTTTCTCTACGTCGCCACCGGCATGGCGGCAGTGGTTGGCGCAGGCGCCGTTGCCTGGCCCTTCATCGACCAGATGCGCCCCGATGCCTCGACGCTGGCGCTGGCCTCGGTCGAGGTCGACGTCGCCTCGCTGACGCCTGGCATGTCGCTGATCGTCAAATGGCGCGGCAAGCCGGTCGTGGTGCGCAACCGCACCGAGCAGGAGATGAAGGACGGCGAGGCCGTGAACCTTGCCGACCTCAAGGATCCTATTGCCCGCAACGCCAATCTGCCCGCCGATGCGCCGGCGACCGACGCCAACCGCACCACGCCCGGCAAGGAAGCCTGGATGGTGATGGTGCAGGTCTGCACGCATCTGGGGTGCATTCCGCTTGGCCAGGAAGGCGATTTCGGCGGCTGGTTCTGCCCGTGCCACGGTTCGGTGTACGATACCGCCGGCCGCATCCGCAAAGGCCCGGCGCCGGAAAACATGGCCGTGCCGGTATTCAAGTTCATTTCCGATACCAAAATCCTTATCGGTTGAGGCAGGGGATAATTCGATGAGCGAGGGACACTCGACCTATACGCCCAAGACCGGTATCGAACGCTGGTTCGACGCCCGCATGCCGCTGCCGCGCATGGTCTATGACAGCTTCATCGCCTATCCGGTGCCGCGCAACCTTAACTATGCGTGGACCTTCGGCGGCATCCTCACGATCATGCTGGTGGCGCAGATCCTGACCGGTATCGTGCTGGCCATGCACTATACCGCCGACACCAACCTCGCCTTCAATTCGGTCGAGAAGATCATGCGCGACGTCAATTCGGGCTGGCTGTTGCGCTACATGCATTCCAACGGCGCCTCGTTCTTCTTCGTCGCCGTCTACATCCACATCTTCCGCGGGCTTTATTACGGCTCCTACAAGGCGCCGCGCGAGCTGCTGTGGATCCTCGGCTGCATCATCTATCTGCTGATGATGGCGACCGGCTTCATGGGCTATGTGCTGCCTTGGGGTCAGATGAGCTTCTGGGGCGCCACCGTCATCACCGGCTTCTTCAGTGCCATTCCGCTGGTCGGCAACTGGATCCAGGAACTGCTGCTCGGCGGTTTCGCCGTCGACAACCCGACGCTCAACCGCTTCTTTGCGCTGCACTATTTGCTGCCGTTCATGATCGCCGGCGTCGTCGTGCTGCACGTCTGGGCGCTGCACGTGGTCGGCCAGTCGAACCCGACCGGCATCGAGGTGAAATCGAAGACCGACACCGTTGCCTTTACGCCCTATGCGACCATCAAGGATGCATTCGGCATGATCGTGTTCCTGTTCTTCTTCGCCTATTTCGTCTTCTACCTGCCGAACTTTCTCGGCCATCCGGACAATTACACGATCGCCAACCCGCTGAAGACGCCGGCCCACATCGTGCCGGAATGGTACTTCCTGCCGTTCTACGCGATCCTGCGCGCGATCACCTTCAACATCGGGCCGATCAACTCCAAGCTCGGTGGCGTGCTGTGCATGTTCGGCGCCATCGTCATGCTGTTCCTGGTGCCGTGGCTCGACACCTCCAAGGTGCGCTCGGCGGTCTACCGGCCCTGGTACAAGCTGTTCTTCTGGCTGTTCGTCGCCGACGCTGTCCTGCTTGGCTGGCTTGGCTCGCAGCCGGCGGAAGGCGGCGGTCTGTTGACCCTCCTGATAGGTGAGGTCTCGGGCAACTACGTTGGCTACGCTCAAGCGGCGACACTGTTCTACTTCGCCTTCTTCCTCGTCATCCTGCCGGTGCTTGGCCTGATCGAGACGCCACGCAGACTGCCGAATTCGATCACCGAGGCGGTGCTGGAGAAGAACAAGGGTGCCGGAGGGGGACATCCGGCCGGTGCGACCGCGGCGCCGGAAACCAAAGGCTGAGTGAGAATCTAAGGGGATTTGGCATGAAAAAGATTCTCACCTCGCTCGCCCTGCTAGGCGTGTTTGCCGCTGGCATCGGAGCCGTCGGCAGTGTGGCGATCGCCGCTGAAGAGGCGCACAACGCGGCGGCACCGACGCATTTCCCGATCCACGAGCCGAAGGAGATGGACTGGACTTTTGCCGGTCCGTTCGGCACCTACGACAAGGCGCAGCTGCAGCGTGGCTTGAAGGTCTACAAGGAAGTCTGCTCGGCCTGCCACTCGATGAATCTGGTGGCGTTCCGCACGCTGGAGGACCTCGGCTATTCGGAAGCGCAGATCAAGTCGCTGTCGGCCGAGTACACCATCCATGATGGACCCAACGATGCCGGCGACATGTTCGACCGGCCGGGCAAGCCGTCAGACCATTTCCCGGCGCCGTTCGCCAATGAGGAGGCGGCTGCCGCTTCCAACGGCGGCGCTGCCCCACCGGATATGTCGCTGCTGGCCAAGGCGCGCGGCGTCGAGCGCGGCTTCCCGCGCTTCGTCTTCGACATCTTCACGCAATACGCGCAGGGCGGCCCGGACTACATCCATTCTCTGCTGACAGGCTACGACGAGACGCCACCTGCCGGCATGGTGATCCCCGAAGGCACCCACTACAATCCATACTTCATGTCCGGCGTGTCGCTGAAGATGCCCAAGCCGCTCTCCGACGGCCAGGTGACCTACGATGACGGTTCGCCGCAGACGATCGACCAGTATTCGCGCGACGTCTCGGCGTTCCTGATGTGGGCGGCCGAGCCGCATATGGAAGACCGCAAGAAGACCGGCTTCCGCGTGCTGGTGTTTCTGCTTCTGTTCGGGGCGCTGATGTATCTGACCAAGCGCAAGGTGTGGGAAGGCGTGGCGCACTAAGCCGCATCTTATTCCTCGGAAATGGAAAGGGCGTCTTCGGACGCCCTTTTTGCTTGCCAAACCGGACATGGTTCGCATCTTGGCGCAGCATCCGTCCAGTAAGAAGTCCGTTGGCACGCCGCCATGCGATTGGTATTACACGCGCGCCCGGCGGATCGCCGGCTAGAGGGGCATTTGGATCGATGATGCGGCTACGCGACTGTCACAACTTTTCCGACTTCCGGCGCATGGCCCAGCAGCGGTTGCCGGGCCCAATCTTCAACTACATCGATGGCGCGGCCGACGACGAGGTCACCTATCGCCGCAACACCGAGAGTTTCGAGCGCTGCGACCTCGTTCCCAGCGTGCTGCGCGGGGTAAGTGAGATCGACATGTCGGTGACGGTGATGGGCCAGAAGCTGGCCATGCCCGTCTATTGCTCGCCGACCGCCTTGCAGCGGCTGTTCCATCATCAAGGCGAGCGCGCGGTGGCCAAGGCTTCGGCCAAATTCGGCACTATGTTTGGCGTGTCCTCGCTCGGCACCGTCAGTCTTGAGGAAGCGCGCAAGATCAGCAGCAGCCCGCAGGTCTACCAGTTCTATTTCCACCGGGATCGCGGCCTCAACCGGGCGATGATGCAGCGGGCGAAAGCGGTTGGCGTCGAAGTGATGATGCTGACCGTCGACAGCATCACCGGAGGCAACCGCGAGCGCGACAAGCGCACCGGCTTTGCCATCCCCTTCAAGCTCAACCTTGCCGGCATGCTGCAGTTCGCGCTGAAGCCGGGTTGGGCGATCAACTATTTCACCCATGAGGGGTTCAAGCTGCCGCAGCTCGACGAGCATGTCGACATGGGCGGCGGCACGATGTCGATCAGCCGCTACTTCACCGAGATGCTCGATCCGTCGATGACCTGGGACGATGTTGCCGAGATGGTCAGACTGTGGGGAGGTCCGTTCTGCCTCAAGGGCGTCATGGCGGTGGAGGATGCCAAGCGCGCCGTCGAGATCGGCTGCAGCGGCATTGTGCTGTCCAACCATGGCGGCCGGCAGCTGGACGGCTCGCGGGCGGCGTTCGACCAGCTGGCCGAGATCGTAGATGCCGTCGGCGACAGAATAGACATCATCATGGATGGCGGCGTGCAGCGCGGCACCCATGTGCTGAAGGCGCTGTCGCTCGGCGCCAAGGCTGTTGGCGTCGGCCGCTATTATCTGTTCCCGCTGGCGGCGGCCGGCCAGCCCGGCGTAGAGCGGGCGCTGGAGCAGATGCGGGTCGAGATCGAGCGCGGCATGAAGCTGATGGGCTGCAGTTCGATCGAACAATTGTCGCGCAACAACCTCCGTTTCAGGTAATCTCGACCCATGAAATCCTCGCTCGAAGACACGCTGCTCGCCGCGATCCGCACCATTCCGGACTACCCCAAGGCCGGCATCCTGTTTCGCGACATCACCACTTTGCTCGGCAATGCGCGCGCCTTCCGCCGCGCCATCGACGAGCTGGTGCATCCCTATGCCGGCCAGAAGATCGACAAGATCGCCGGCATCGAGGCGCGTGGCTTCATCCTCGGCGGTGCGGTCGCGCACCAGCTTTCGGCCGGCTTCGTGCCGATCCGCAAGAAGGGCAAGCTGCCTTACGAGACGGTACGCGTCGCCTACAGCCTGGAATACGGGCTGGACGAGATGGAGATGCACAAGGACGGCGTTGCGCCGGGCGAGAAGGTGATCCTGGTTGACGACCTGATCGCGACCGGCGGAACGGCGGAGGCGGCGGTCAAGCTGCTAAGGCAGATCGGCGCCGATATTCTTGCCGCGTGCTTCGTCATCGACCTGCCGGATCTCGGCGGACGGGCGAAGCTCGAAGCGCTGGGCGTGCCGGTGCGGACGTTGATCGGGTTTGAGGGGCATTAGGGAGTAGGGAGTAGGGAGTAGGGAGTAGGGAGTAGGGAGTAGGGAGTAGGGAGTAGGGAGTAGGGAGTTGGGAGGAAGCTCCGCATTCCGTGCAAGGCGCAGCACCCACTGCTGCCTAATCCCTACTGCCTAAACCCTAGCCCTACCCAGCCTTCACCAGCACGGCGCTGTCGAACTCCAGCACCTTGTCGCCTGCCGAATCGGAACCTTCCGAGCGCAGCGCCAGCAGGCGCCAGCCGGGGCGGGTGGCAAGCGGGCGGTGGGACAGGGCCGTGCGCATGAAGGTGACGGTTTCTCCGGCATAGACCGGCTTTGGCCATTTCAGGTTCCTGAAGCCGGGGGAGGGGCCGAATTCTGGTACCGGGCCGGGTCCGGTCCATTGAGAAGCGTCCATAGGATTTTTGAGATTGAGCTTCATCCAGGTGGCCGCGGTGTGCCAGCCTGAGGCGCAGAGGCGGCCGAACACGCTTTTCTTCGCCGCCTCCTCGTCGACATGAAAGACCTGTGGATCGTATTTGCAGGCGAACGCCTTGATCGCCTCGGTTTCGAATGTGTGCGAACCGAGGTTGATGGTATCGCCGATGCGGAAGAACGCGTCGAGGCTCATGCGCCGGCCTCGCGGGTCAAGAACATGACAGTGTTCTCAAGTTCGAAGACGCTTTCACCGCGCTGGTTGAACAGTTCGCTGCGCAAGGTGACGAGGCCGAGCTGAGGCCTGGATTTCGACAGGCGCCTGGCAAGCACGCTGGTGCTGCCGGCCAGTGTGTCGCCGGCCAGCACCGGCTTCTTCCATTTGACCTGGTCGATGCCGGGCGCGCCTTGCGCGGTCGAGTCGAGCAGGAAGGCGTCGCACAGCATGCGCATGAAGATCGCGCAGGTGTGCCAGCCGGAGGCGGCCAAGCCGCCAAGGATGCTGGCCTTGCCAGCGGCTTCGTCGAGATGCATCGGCTGCGGGTCGAATTCGGTGGCGAATTCGATGATTTCGGCCGCACTCACTTGCTTGGCGCCGAGGTCGATCGACGCGCCCTCGGTGAAATCCTCGTAGGCCCAGCTTTTTGCGGTCATGATCTTAATCCGGTTGTACGATCACCGGGCATCCGGATGCCGTCCGGGCGGCGTTTGGTCAAGCGAATTCTATTGGGCCTACAACCAGCCGCGGCGGCGGAAATACCAGAACGGCAGGATCGCCGACAGGATCATCAGGGCGATGGCGAAGGGATAGCCGAGCTCCCATTTCAGCTCCGGGATGACGTCGAAATTCATGCCGTAGATCGAAGCCACCAGCGTCGGCGGCAGGAAGATGACGGCGGCGACCGAGAAGATCTTGATTATGGCGTTCTGCTCGATCGAGATCATGCCGAGCGTCGCGTCGAGCAGGAACGAGATCTTCTGCGACAGGAAGGTGGCGTGGTCGGCGAGCGACAGGACGTCGCGCGATACTGTCTTGATGCGGGCGCGGACGTCCTTGCTCATCTTGATCTGGGTCGCGACGTGGGCAAGGAAGCCGGTGAGGCGCTGCAGCGAGATCAGGCTGTCGCGGATCGAGGAGGCAATGTCCTCCTTGCGGCCGATGGCCTTGAGCAGTTCCTGGAAGTCGCGATTGCGCTTGTTCACCTTGGTCGACCGCGCTTCGAAGATATCGCGCGAGATCGTCTCGATGTCACGGCCGGCGCGTTCGAGAATATCGGCTAGGCGATCGACGATCGCCTCCAGCAGGCCGATCAGGATGGTGTTGCCGGTGGTGCAGCCTGTCGCCACCTTCTCGGCGCGCAGGGGAAAGGTCTTGAACGCCTTCGGCTCATGATAGCGGATGGTGACCAGTCTCGGGCCGGCAAGCACAAAGGTAACCGGTGACATCAAGGGATCATCGATTTCGGTCTGCGCCGGCAAGGTGGCGGTCATGAAGTAGGCGCCGTCCTCGATGTAGAGGCGGCTCGAAATCTCGATCTCCTCCATCTCCTCGCGCGTCGGGATGGCAACACCGAGCCAAGTCTCGATCGTTGTTTCTTCTTCCTTGGTCGGGTTGAGAAGGTCGGCCCAGACGACCTGATCGCCATTGGCCACGAGATCGTCGGCGAGGCGCAGGCGATCATTGTCGACGACGAAGGCCTTGATCATCGCCGGTCTCCGTTGGTTGAGCCCAAGGTTTCGTTTAATAGCGATGGGTCTTGCACGCGCCGCCGTTCCCACGGGGACGGCCAAGTCGCATGCAAACGGCCATAGACCCGGTGCCAAGGGCAGTCAAGCGAAGCGGCATGCCGGCTCCTCCACTTGACGAAGCCGTGATCGGCCGCCGTCAGCGCGCCAGCCGCGGCGCCTCAGGTGTTGAACTTGAACAGCAGGACGTCACCATCCTGGACGACATATTCCTTGCCTTCGTCGCGCGCCTTGCCGGCTTCCTTGGCCGCCACTTCGCCGCCCAGCGTGATGTAGTCGTTGTAGGCGATGGTCTGGGCGCGGATGAAGCCGCGCTCGAAATCGGTGTGGATGACGCCGGCGGCCTGCGGGGCCTTGTCGCCCTTGTGGATCGTCCAGGCGCGCGTCTCCTTCGGCCCGGCGGTGAAATAGGTGATGAGATGCAACAGATCGTAGCCGGCGCGGATGACCTTGTTGAGGCCAGGCTCGTCCAGCCCGAGCGAGGACAGGAACTCCATCTCTTCCTCGTCGGAGAGCTGGGCGACTTCGGCCTCGATCGCGGCCGAGATCACCACGGTGCCGGCGCCTTGCGCGGTCGCCATCTTTTCCACGGCTTTGGTGTGCTCGTTGCCGGTGGCGGCGTCGGCTTCGGCGACGTTGCATACATAGAGCACGGGGTGCGAGGTCAAGAGGTTCAGTCCCTGCAGGATGCGCAGGTCTTCCGCTGAAATGCCGTTGAGCAGGATGCGGGTCGGCTTGCCGGCCTGGAGGAGCTCGAGTGCGGCCTCCATCATCGGCAGCACGGTGGTTGCTTCCTTGTCCTTGCTGCCAGCGCGCTTGCGGATCTGCACGATGCGGCGCTCGAGGCTGTCGAGGTCGGCGAGCATCAGCTCGGTCTCGACCGTATCGGCGTCGGCGACAGGGTCGATCTTGCCCTCGACATGGGTGATGTCGTCATCCTCGAAACAGCGCAGCACATGCACGATGGCGTCGACCTCACGGATGTTGGCGAGGAACTGGTTACCCAGCCCTTCGCCCTTGGAGGCGCCGCGCACCAGGCCGGCGATGTCGACGAAGGAGATGCGGGTCGGGATGATCTCCTTAGACTTGGCGATTGCGGCGATCTTCTGCAGCCGCGGATCAGGCACCGCCACCTCGCCGGTGTTCGGTTCGATGGTGCAGAACGGATAGTTGGCGGCCTGCGCCGCCGCCGTCCTGGTCAACGCGTTGAAAAGCGTCGACTTGCCGACGTTGGGCAAGCCAACGATGCCGCATTTGAAACCCATGTGTCCGGTCCTATCGGGAAACTAGAAATTTGATGAGGGCTATGGGCGATAGGGGTGAGCAACGTCAAGCCCCGCAGTCCCGATCCTATCGACGCTCAGTCCTTCTTGCCGAACAGTTTCTTCAGCATGGCGGCCATAGGGCCGCTTTCCGGCAGCTTGGCCGGCGCCTGCTGTGGCCGTGCCTGGCGGATGTGGCTTTGAGCCTTTAGACCTTCAGCCTTCGGCGCCTTGGGCGGCGGCCGGTCGTCGTCGCTGGTCGGCACCAGCTTGTCACGCAGGGCCAGAGTAATGCGGTTCATGAAGGAACTGTCGTCGCCCTTGGCCAGCAGCCCGGCATCGTCGGCGATGGTGTCGAGCAGCACGTCCAGCCACTCGCGATCGGCCTTGGCGAAGTCGCCGAGAACATGGGACTGCACCATTTCCCGGACGCCGGGGTGTCCGACGCCGATGCGCACGCGTCGAAAATTCTTGCCGACATGCTGGTCGAGCGAGCGGATGCCGTTGTGGCCGCCGGCGCCGCCGCCGACTTTGACCCGCAATTTGCCGGCCGGCAGGTCGATCTCGTCGTAAAAGACGGTCAGCGCCTCGGGGCCGAGCTTGTAGAAGCGCAGGGCTTCGCCGACCGGCTGTCCCGACAGGTTCATGAAGGTCTGCGGCTTGATCAGAAGAATCTTTTCGCCGGCAATCGTGCCTTCGGCGATCAGGCCCTGGAACTTCTTCGACCAGGGCGAAAACGAATGGCGGCGGGCAATTGCGTCCGCCGCCATGAAGCCGACATTGTGCCGGTTATCAGCGTATTTCGCGCCCGGATTGCCGAGGCCTGCAAAAACAAGCATCGTCTGCTCCGGGCTCGAAAATTACTTCTCTTCGGCAGCAGGAGCCGCCGCTTCGGGGGCTGCCGCTTCCGCCGTCTCTTCCGTCTCCGGCTTCATCGCCGAGGAGCCGGCAATGGTCGCGATGGTGAAGTCGCGGTCGGAGATCACCGGCTTGACGCCGGCCGGCAGGGTTACCGCCGAGATGTGGATCGAATCGCCAATGTCGGCGCCGGTGAGATCGACGGTGATGAATTCCGGGATCGCATTGGCCGGGCAGTGGAACTCGACTTCATGACGCACGATGTTGAGCACGCCGCCGCGCTTGATGCCGGGCGACTTGTCTTCATTGATGAAGTGGACAGGCACGTCGACGTTGACCTCGGTGTCCTTGCCGATGCGCAGGAAGTCGACATGGACCGGGAAATCCTTGACCGGGTCGAGCTGGAAATCCTTGGGCAGAACCTGGATTTTCTTGCCGTCCACATCGATCGTGGCGATCGTGGTCAAAAACCCGCCGCCATGGATTTTGTAGAAGACGTCCTTGTAGTTCAGCGCAATCGCCAGGGGAGGCTGTCTGTCGCCGTAGATAACTGCAGGCACTTTACCGTTGCGGCGAACTGCACGGGCGGACCCCTTACCGACCTGTTCGCGCGCTTCGGCCTTGAGCTCGTAAGTATCGTGGCTCATGGCATTTCCTTTCGCGTTTTATGGAGCGTTTGCGGTGGCAGTGTGCCTGGACCGTAAACGTCGAAAGCCGCCAGGCCTGGATGTCCGAATGCCAGAAACCGCATACGCGGAGCTTTGTTCGGGATCACAAGGGAAGGCAGCCTTCCGCCGCGTTGCCTCCAAGGGTGTCTACGCGGGTGGCGGCTCTATAGCGGAAGGCGGGCAGGCGTGCAAGCCATGGCGGGCAAGGGCGGCCGATGCCTGCGTTGGGCGCGCCGCATTGCGCTCAGGCCGGCAGGTTGGTGGGCGGATTTGATCCGTTTCCCTTGGCGCCACCGAGCGTGGACAGAGCGCTCAGCAGTTTCGTCCGGTCCTTGCCGATCATGAGCACGCCGCTGTCGGGCGCCAGCAGCGCCGAGAACGGAAGCATGGCAGCGCCGATCGAGGAGGCCTCAGGGCCGAATTGCCCCGACACGATCTCCGGCGCCACGATGCCGATTGCGCTGGCCTGGTTGAACTGGGTCTGCACCCTTGCCAGCAGTTCGAGATGGATCGGCCTGGGCAGGATCGAGTCGAGAACGATGGCCTCGATGTCGATGATGGAGGTGATGGCGATGATCGCCTCGACCAGCGCGCTCGCACAATCGTCGATCCATTCGAACAGCGGCACGCGCGCTTCGGGTGGCAACGGATCGAGTTCCCGCACACGATTGATCACCACGCCGCGCGACCTCAGGTGATTGACCAGCACATAGATCGAGGCGCGATGCAGCAGGCTCTGGTAGCGCGCAGGCTTCGCCGCCACCGAATCGAGGCTTGAGGGCGAGACCGGCAAGGGTCCGAGGGCAGCGCTGTTGCCATGCGGCCCGGTGTGGACCCTGCCGCCTTGCACCAGGCCGCCGCCGACAAAAGTGTCGATCGAGATGTGCATGAAATCGCGGAAGCGGGCGCCGGCGCCCTGGACAAGTTCGGCCAGCGCCGCCGACGTGGCGTCGTTTTCCACGAACACCGGCGTCTTTGCCGGCGTGGCAAAGCATGTCGTCAGGTCGATCGCTTCCCAGCGGCTGCCGAGATCGTCGGGAAAGCCGAGTTCCTCGCTCCAGCCGCCGAGGAAATAGGGGGAGGCAATGCCGACGCCGACGATGCTTGCATCGCCAAGTCCGTCGACGAGTTTCTCGAACGTGGCCAGCGCCATGTTGCCGGCCTTCAGCACCAGATCAGGATCGGGGAAGCGGTATTCGTGCGACTCTCTTGCGCGGATTTCACCGGCGAAGTCGACCAGAACGGCTTCCAGCGCACGCCGGCCGATCTTGATGCCGACGCTGTAGATGCGTTCTGGTGTCAGCCGGTAAAGCGTGGAGGGCGATCCGCGTTGCCCGAACCTTTTCCCCACTTGCTTTACGAAACCGGAGGATTCCAAGCCGTCGACGATGGCAGCGACCGCCGCCGGCGTCAGGCTTGCCGCGCGCGCCAGATCGGACTTGGAGGCTTCCTTGAGGCGACGGATGGCGTCGAGCACGAAACGCTCGTTGTAGTGGCGAACTTTGACAGAATTGCTGCCTTTCCCTGACAAAACCCACGTCTCCTCAAATGTCGCCGTTCTTACCGCAAGAGGCCGAAACCACCTTCGGCCGAAGCATCCTGCGATGCCTGTGCGAGAGGCGACAGTGCGCGTCGGAACCATGGAAGTCAATTTTGCCGTTGCGCCTTTGCGCGATTTAATATAGCAAATTGAAAAAATAACTAGTCAGGGAGGAGACGTGCTGCACTCGGGCACACAAAGCGAAGCCGACGCTGCGGAGGTGCGGGCTGTTCCCGTTGCGCTGGTTCAGGCGGCGAAGGCTTTCGGCGGCACGATTGCGCTCAAGGACGCCTCCTTCGAATTGCGCTCCGGCGAGGTGCTGGCGCTGCTTGGCGAAAACGGCGCCGGCAAGAGCACCTGCGTGAAGCTTCTGGCCGGTGTGCATTCTCCCACCAGCGGTCATGTCGAGGTTGACGGCAAATCAGCCGTGTTCCATTCGCCGCATGACGCGCAGGCGGCCGGCATTGCGGTCATGCACCAGCATCCTGGCCTGTTTCCCGATCTGTCGGTGGCGGAGAACATCTATCTCGGCCACATGCCGCGCGACCGCTTTGGCGGCATCGACAATGCCGCCGTGCTGGCCGGCGCCCGCAAGGTGCTGGCCACCGTCGGGCTCGATGTGCCGGCGGCAACGCGGCTGGGAACACTGCGTACCTCTGAACAACAACTGGTCGAGATCGCCCGCGCGCTGTCGCTGGATGCCCGCGTGCTGATCATGGACGAACCCACGGCCGCATTGTCGCAACGCGAGGTCGAGCGGCTGTTTTCCGTCGTTGCCGATCTCAGGCTGCACGGCGTGGCGATGATGTTCGTCGGCCACCGCATGGATGAAATCTTCCGCATCGCCGACCGCATCGCGGTGCTGCGCGACGGGCGCCTGATCGGCGTCAAGCCGAAGGCCGAGCTTGGCCGTGCTGCCGCCATCAGCATGATGGTCGGGCGTGAAGTCACCGACCTCTATCCCGAACGGCGCCATGCCTCAGGCGCGCTGGTGCTGGAGGCGAAGGGACTTTCGCGCGCCGGCGGGTTTGCCGGTATCGACCTCAAGCTTCACGCCGGCGAGGTGCTGGGGCTTGGCGGCCTGGTCGGCAGCGGACGCACCGAGATTGCGCGCGTGCTGTTCGGTATCGACCGGCCCGACGCCGGCGAAATCCTGATCGACGGCAAGCCCGTGCAGTTCGCCTCGGCGCGCGACGCCATGGATGCGCGCATCGCCTATGTGTCGGAAGATCGCATGGGCCAGAGCCTGGTGATGGATTTCTCCATCCTCGACAATGCGGTGCTACCTGTTCTCGACAAGGCCGCACAACGCGGTCTCTACGGCACCGACCGCGCCATCGGTCTGGTGGCGGACTGGCTGAAGCGCATGAAGCTGCGCTTTTCCGGCTACGGGCAGCCGGTGAAAGAGTTATCCGGCGGCAACCAGCAGAAGGTGGTGCTGGCCAAATGGCTGCGCACCGAGCCGCGCGTGCTCATCCTCGACGAGCCGACGCAAGGCATCGATGTCGGCACCAAGGCGGAAGTGCATGCAATGATCGCTGACCTTGCCGCGCAAGGCATGGCGATCCTGCTGATCTCGTCAGAGATGCCCGAGCTGATCGGCATGTGCGACCGCATTATCGTGTTGCGCGAAGGCCGCCAGACTGCCGAGTTTTCGCGCGGGCAAGCCACGCAGGAAAAGGTACTGGAAGCGGCGACCAGGACCGATGAACGTGCCGGCCAGGCAGCGCAGATAGAACGCGCCGCCGAGGAGGAAAAGGCAAAAGGACCGTTCGATTTTCTGAAGCGGCGGGAATTCGGCCTGCTTGCGGCGATGCTCGCCGTCGCCATTCCGGTCACCATCATCAACCCGCGCATGGTGAGCGCGGCGAACCTCACCGCTGTGTCGATGGACGCGGCCTTGCTGATTGTCGCCGCACTGGCGCAGATGCTGGTGCTGATCACCCGCAACATCGACCTGTCGATCGCAGCTGTGATCGGCCTCTCCGCCTATATGGCGGCCAGCATGGTTCAGGCCTATCCCGGATTGGACATCGGCATCGGCCTGATCACCGCCTGCGCGGTCGGCGGCTTTGCCGGACTGCTCAACGGCCTTGTCGTTACCAGGGGAAAGATCCCGGCCATCGTCGTTACGCTGGCTTCGATGTCGATCTTCCGCGGCTTCAACTCGATCTGGGCGGCGGGCGACCAGGTCAGCGCCGACGAAGTCACGCAAGCCTGGCTCGACATGACCGGGCTGAAGATCGCCGGCGTGCCGCTGATCGTCGTCATCGCTATTGTCATCCTGTGCGCCGGCTATGTGCTGCTCTATCGCACCGCAACCGGACGCGAGCTGTTTGCCACCGGCTCCAACCCGGACGGCGCACGGCTGATCGGCATTCCGGTCGACCGGCGCATCCTGCTGGCCTTCGGCATGGCCGGCCTGCTCGGCGGCCTGTGCGGGGCGCTGTGGGCATCGCGCTATGCCACCATCGATGCCCGCGTCGCGCTCGGCTTCGAGCTCACCGTGATCGCCTCCGCCGTGGTCGGCGGCGTCGCCATCCGCGGCGGCTCGGGCACGCTGCTCGGCATCATCCTTGGCGCGCTCACGCTCTTGGTCATCAAGAACGGGCTGACGCTGGTGCGCGTCGATCCGCTCTGGCTGCAGGGCGTCTATGGCCTGGTGATCCTGGTTGCCATCGGCATCGACACCTTCATCGTGCGGCGCGCCGAACAGGCGAGACAGGCGAGGGCGAGATGAGAAAGTTTATCCGCTCGATCGACTTCTGGGATCTGCTGCTGGCGACCGCCTGCCTCGCCGTCTTTATCTATGCGGCGGTGTTCGTGCCGAATATCGTCTCCGGCTTCAACCTCTCGCAATTGGCCGCAAGCGCCTCGGAAAAGGCGTTGCTGATCCTGCCGATGACGCTGCTCATCATCACCCGCGAGATCGACCTGTCGATCGCCTCGGTGCTGGCGCTGACATCCGTGGTGTTTGGCCTGCTCGTCCAGGGCGGCGTGCCGACGCTGGCGGCCATTCCGCTGACGCTGGTCTTCGGCGGCCTGCTCGGCGCCTTCAATGGCTATCTGGTTTCAGGGCTGGGGCTGCAGTCGCTGGTGGTGACGCTCGGCACCATGGCGCTCTATCGGGGCATTGGCTACATCCTGCTCGGCACCGGTTCGGTCAACATATTGCCGCCGGCGGTCGTCGATTTCGGCATCAGCAATCTGCCGGGCACACAAATCCCGTGGACCATCGTGCCGTTCCTGCTGCTGGCGCCGATCTTCGCGGTGGTGCTGCAGAAGACGCCGACCGGCAAGCGCATCTATGCGCTCGGCGGCAGCCCCGAAGTGGCGCGTTATTCCGGCATCGATACGCGCAAAATGGTGCTGAAGCTGTTCGTCGTTTCGGGCATGGTCGCAGCCATCGCCGGCATCGTCTATACCGCGCGCCTCTCCAACGCCCGCGCCAACAATGCGCTCGGCATGGAGCTCGATGTCATCACCATCGTGCTGCTCGGCGGCGTCAGCGTCTTCGGTGGTAAGGGGCGGCTCACGGGGGTCATGCTGGCGCTGCTGTTGATCGCCATCATCCGAAATGTGCTGGCGCTCAACCAGATCGGCGGCGACGCTCAAGGCATGATCATCGGCCTGCTTCTGATCGGCTCGCTGCTGGTCGGCAATTACTGGCGCTCCCTGGAGGAGCGGCTGTCAAGATCGCGCGTCCTGCGCGAAACCAAGGGGTGATCTCGGGCCCCTTTCTTCAAGCCCGAATTCTGACGGAGGAGACACAATGAAAGCGTTTAGAATAGCCCTGCTCGCATCCGCGGTTCTGCTTGCGCCGGCCTCGCTGGCCTACAGCCAGGAATGCGCCAAGGAACCGGTGACCGTCGGCTTCCTGCCCAAGCTCGACACCGATCCCTACTTCAAGGTGGCTTTCGACGGCGCCGAGGAGGCTGCGAAGGAAATTGGCGGCACCGCCACCCAGGTTGCCCCGTCGCAGGCGACGGCCGAGGCACAGATCGAATTCATCAACAGCCTTGTGTCGCAGAAGGTCGGGGTCATCGCTATCGCCGGCAACGACGCCAATGCGGTTGCGCCTGCGCTGAAGCGCGCCGTTCAGCAAGGCGTCCGGGTGATATCGTACGATTCCGACGTCGCGGCCGATGCGCGCGCGGTGTTCGTGAACCAGGTGAAGGGCGACAGTCTGGCCGAAATGATGCTGGAAAGCGCATTCAACCTCAGCGGCGGCGAAGGCGAGTTCGCCATCCTGTCGTCGACGCCGACGGCGACCAACCAGAACGCCTGGATCGACTTCATGAAGGCGAAGATGGCGGCAGAGCCGAAATACGCCAAGATGAAACTGGTGCAGGTCGCCTATGGCGAGGAGAGCGAGCAGGTCAACCAGCAGCAGGCCTTGGCGCTGGTGCAGGCGTTTCCGGATCTCAAGGTGATCATCGTGCCGGCAGGCATTGGCCTTCCGGCGGCCGCGCGCGCACTCGAGGAAGCCGGCATGATCGGCAAGGTCAAGCTGACCGGCCTTGCGCCGGCCACTTTGATTTCGAAATACATCAAGGATGGCTCTGCCCAGGATATCTGGTGGAATGTCACCGATCTCGGCTACCTGACCTATCAGGCGGCCCAGGCGCTGGCGCAGTGCAAGATCACCGGCAAGGAAGGTGAGAAGTTCACGGCGGGCAGGCTCGGCGAATACACGATCGGGGCCAGCGGCGAACTGATCCTTGGCCCGGCCAAGATCGTGACGCCGGAAAACCTGGCCGAGTTTAAGTTCTAAGCCTCCCAAGGCCCGGCGGGCGCCGGTTCAAGCCGGCGCCCGCTCGTTCAATTGTCAGTCGAAAAGCGTGAGGGCGACGATGAAACTCTTGCTGGCAGGCGAGACCTTCGCGGCGACGACCTCGGTCGCTGCCGGCGGCGACGTTCTGACAAGTGCGACATGGGTGAATGGCGCGACGGCCTTCAATGCCGCCCTTGCCGCAGAGGGCATAGCGGTGACGCAGATCGGTGGCGATCGCTGTGCGGCCGAATTTCCGTATGACCTCGACGCGCTGGCCGAATACCAGGCGGTGGTGATCTCCGATGTCGGCGCGCTGACCTTGCTGGTCACGCCGGAGGCCGGCGCCGGGCGCATCGGCGTCAACCGCCTCGACGTCCTCAAGGCCTATGTCGAAGGCGGTGGCGGGCTGATGCTGGCCGGCGGCTATATGGGGTTCCAGGGCATGTTCGGCACGGCGCGTTTCCACGACACCCCGGTCGAGGACATCCTGCCCGTGCGCTGCCTGCCATTCTCGGACGGGCTGGAAGTGCCGCAAGGCCTGCAGCCGTCGATCCTTCAGGCGTCGCATCCAATCCTTGCCGGTGTCGCGGGCCCGTTGCCGCCGATCCTCGGCATGAACAAACTCGATTTCAGGCGCGATGGCTCGTCCCAGCTGCTGGCGACCTGCCATTATCGTGGCACGGACTGGCCGCTGCTTGCTGCTCGCAGCGTTGGCCACGGCCGCACTGTCGCCTGGGCGACGGATATCGGCCCGCACTGGCTGTCGCAGGACTTTCTCGGCTGGCCGCTCTACGGCAAGCTGATGGGCAACGTCGTGCGCTGGCTGGCCGGCAAGGATTAAGCCTGGCGTGTTTGTAGGGCAGCTAGTCCGGCTTGCTGCTCAACGCTTCGCGCAGCGCCTGGATCCGCCGATTCAAGGCATCGAGATCAGCCATCGTCATTCCCGAGCGTTCGATCAGGGTTTCGTTGAGGCAGTTGCACTGGACGAGCAGCGCGCGGCCGGCAGGCGTCAGGTCGACCTGCACTTGGCGCTCGTCCGTCTGGCTGCGCTGGCGGGTGACGAGACCGGCCTGTTCCATGCGCTTCACCAGCGGCGTGATGGTGCTCGATTCCAAAGCGAGCCTGTGCGCAATCGAGCCGACCGACATCCCGCCGGCTTCGGCAAGTGCGTTCAGCACGAGATATTGCGGATAGGTGATGCCCATCTCGTCCAGCATGGGCTTGTAGGTGCGATTGATTGCCATGCTGGTGGCGTAAAGCGTGAAGCAGAGCTGGTTGTCCAACGGGAGAGGCACGAGGCATTCCTTTGCCGACTGAGCACATCAATATGTAGCACGAAAAATGATATCGCGATACATATTTTCTGTAGACAAGGATTTGGACCTGCGCTAGTCGTATGGTTATCGCGATATTGATTATCGCGGAAGCAATCAATGGAGAGCGAGATGACCAAGCCCGGCAGCAGCACGATCACCACCAAGGACGGCACCGAAATTTTCTACAAGGATTGGGGAACGGGACAACCCATCGTCTTCCATCACGGCTGGCCGCTGAGCAGCGACGACTGGGACGCCCAGATGCTGTTCTTCCTGTCCAAGGGCTATCGCGTCATTGCCCATGACCGGCGCGGCCATGGCCGCTCCACCCAGACCGATACCGGCAACGAGATGGACACCTACGCCGCTGATGTCGCGGAGCTTGCGGCGCATCTCGACCTCAAGGACGCGATCCATGTCGGCCATTCCACCGGTGGCGGCGAAGTGGCCCGCTATGTCGCGAAGTACGGTTCCGGTGGCCGTGTCGCCAAGGCCGCACTGCTCGGCGCGGTGCCGCCGATCATGCTGAAGACGGCGGCCAATCCGGGTGGCCTGCCGATCGAGGTGTTCGATGGTTTCCGCTCCGCCCAGGCAGCCAACCGCGCCCAGTTTTTCCACGATATTGCGGCCGGCCCGTTCTACGGCTTCAACCGCCCCGGCGCCCAGGTATCGCAGGCTGTCGTCGAGAATTGGTGGCGCCAGGGCATGATGGGCGGCACCAAGGCGCATTATGATTGCATCAAGGCGTTCTCGGAAACCGACTTCACCGACGATCTGAAGGCCATCGACGTGCCGGTGCTGGTCATGCATGGCGACGACGACCAGATCGTTCCGATCACCGACTCCGCGCTGCTGGCTGTCAAGCTCCTCAAAAAGGGCGAGCTCAAGGTCTACAAGGGTTTTCCGCACGGCATGGCGACCACCCACGCCGATGTGATCAACGCCGACCTGCTGGCGTTCTTCAAGGCGTAGAATCGTTCAGTTGAATAGACATCGTCCAGTTGGATAGGCAAGGCACCCGCCGCCGGGCGGGTGCCTTTGCTTTCATCGAAATGTCAGCGAGGCGGTGCCTTATTTATCGAGAAAACCAGTGATCAGCTTGACGGTCGCGTCGGGATTTTCCTCCATGATCCAGTGACCGGAGTCGGGCACGATGCCGCTCGTTACATCGGTCGCAACAAGCCGCAGGAGATCGGCCTGCGTAGTGCCAGCGGATTTTTCACCGCCGACAGCCAGTAGCGGCATGGTCAGTTTGCCGCCGGCGGCAAGCATCGCCTGGTTGTCGATCGCGTCCTGGTCAAACGCCTTGAACTGCTCGAAAGCGTCATGCATCGCATGCGGGCGGGCATAGAGTTTGGCGTAGTGCCTGCGCGTCGCCTCGTCGATCTTCTTGGGGTCAGCCGACAGCTCGTTGTAGAAGCGGTCGAGATAGATGCGCTCGCGCCCCGCGACCAGCCGCTCCATATCAGGGCCGCGGAAGTTGAAGTGCCAAAGCAGCGGGCTTTGCTTGATCTTTTCCCAGTCGCCTATGCCGGGCAGCGGCGCGTCGATGATAACCCATTTGGTGATGCGCTTGGGATACTGAGCGGCGAGCGCATAGCCGACCATGTTGCCGATGTCGTGGGTGACGAGATCTGCCTTGTCGATCTTCAGGGCATCCAACACGCCGGCGATGTCGACGGCCTGGTTCTTCTTGGCGTAGCCCGCTTCCGGGTGGGCCGACAGACCCATGCCGCGCAGGTCCGGCACGATGACGGTGTGGTCCTTTGCGAGGGCGATGGCCGCGGCGCCCCACATGTCTCCGGTATCGGCAAAGCCGTGCAGCAGCACGACGGCGGGACCCTTGCCGCCAACGCGCACATAGAGTTTGGTGCCGTTGGTTTCGACGGACTGCGTCTTGAAACCCGGTGGAAAGGGAACGATGCGTGCCGTCGCCGGCAAGGTAACAAGAAGCACACCCAATACGGCCAATACGATCTTGCGCATGTCATCCCCAGAGACGTCGAAGGCCCCAAGCCTTCGTTGATGACTATCTCTAGCAGGCTTTTCAACCAGCGCATGGTGAAAGAATCACAGAGGGCGCAGCAATGCCGCGCCCTGCGTCAAATCCGCAAAATCGACCGGTTTTATCTGGCCGCCGCTTGCGCCTTCCTGGCTTCCTTCATGTTGGGCAGGAACACCGTCAGCAGGCCGAGCAGCGGCAGATACGAGCAGATCTGGAAGACGAAATCGATGCCCTTCATGTCGGCGACGACGCCGAGCACGGCGGCTGCAATGCCGCCCATGCCGAAGGCGAAGCCGAAGAAGATCCCGGCGATGGTGCCGACACGTCCCGGCACCAACTCCTGCGCAAACACGACGATGTTGGAGAAGGCCGAGGACAGGATCAGGCCGATCAGCACCGTCAGCACCATCGTCCATTCGAAATTGGCGTAGGGCAGCGCCAGCGTGAACGGCAGCACGCCGACGATCGAGAACCAGATCATCGCCTTCTGGCCGTAGCGGTCGCCGAACGGTCCGCCGAGCAGGATGCCCAGCGCCGAGGCGCCGAGGAACAGGAACAGCATGACCTGGCTCATCTGCACCGACACGCCGAACTTATGGATGGAATAAAAGGTGTAGTAGCTGGAGAGCGAGGCGATGTAGGCGTTCTTGGTCAGCACCAGCAGCGTCAGCACCGCCAGCGCTCCCATCACCTTCTTGCGCGGGAAGGGGGAGACGAAGCTTGCCGCCTTGCGATTGCCCTGCGCGGCGCGCATCCGGCTGTACCAGCCGCCGACCCGCGACAAAACGATGATGCCGATCAGAGACCCGACGGCGAACCATGAAATGCTGGTCTGGCCGAAGGGCACGACGATGAAGGCAGCGAGCAGCGGCCCCATCGACTGGCCGAAATTGCCGCCGACCTGGAACAAAGATTGCGCCAGGCCAAAGCGGCCGCCGGAGGCAAAGCGGGCAATGCGCGAGGATTCCGGATGGAAGATCGCCGAGCCGATGCCGATCAGCGAGGCGCCGACCAGAAGCAGCGCATAGTGGCCGGCATAGGCGAGCACGATCAGGCCAATCAGCGAGGACGCCATTCCGTAGGGCAGCGAATAGGGCATTGGCCGCTTGTCGGTGATCATGCCGATGACCGGCTGCAGCAGCGACGCCGTGACCTGGAACGTGAAGGTCAAAAGACCGATCTGCCAGAAATCGAGACCGTAGTTCTCTTTCAGCAGCGGATAGATCGCCGGCAGCAGCGATTGCATGATGTCGTTGATGCCGTGGCAAAAGCTCACCGCCAGAATGACGGTGAAGGCGGTCGCCTGGGCTGAAGGGAGGCTGGCGCTTGGCTGCGGTGCAATGCTGGTGGCTGTCGTATCGGTCAAGGCAGGCTCCGAGGTCTTTTTGGCGGGTGTTTGCCCGCGGGCAGGCTTGGCGGCCGCTCCCGCGGACCGCCTTAAGGACGCTCGTCTGAAGCGCTTGGGCGACGCCCCTGCGGAGCGCCTTGGGGATGGCTGCCTTATAAGCCGCTTGCCAGGCGACTTCTTTCGTGGTTTGGTCCAATAGTTTCGCAAGTGGGCCATAGCCGATGCCACATGGCAGGGACATCTTCCGCGCCGGCAATGCCGATCTCGGCCGATTGCACGAAAGCCGCTGGCAGTGGCTGGAGGCGGTTTCCGGGCCGGCGGTGGCTTTGCCGACCGAATATCCCGACGGTTACCTCGTGCCGCAACACCGCCACAGCCGCAGCCAGCTGCTGCATGCGCTGGTCGGTGTCGTGCTGGTGACGACCAGGTACGGGCGCTGGATGGTGCCGCCCGACCACGCAATGTGGATACCGGCCGGCACCGAGCATTCTGTCGAAATGCTGGGCGACGTCTCGATGCGCTCGGTCTATGTCATGCCGGGCGCTATCCCCGGCCTGCCGGAAGGTTTGCGCGTCGTCGGCATCACCGAGCTGATGCACAGCCTGATCGTCGAATCGGAAAAGCTGCCGCAAGGCAGCGAACTGGAAGGCCGCGGCGGGCTGATCATGAACCTCTTGCTGCACGAGATCCCGACCTTGCCGGAACGGCCGCTCGGGCTGCCGTTCCCGTCCGACCCGAAGCTGGCGGCGCTCTGCCGACGCTTTGTCGCGGCACCTTCGCCGCACGCCACGATCGACGAGTGGGCGGATGCCGCAGGCATGAGCCGCCGTTCGTTCACCCGCGCCTTCCAGCGCCAGACCGGACTGTCCTTGTCGACTTGGCGCCAGCAGGCCTGCCTGTTTGCGGCCCTGCCCAGGCTCGCCGATGGCGAGCCGATCACCAGGGTGGCGCTCGACCTCGGTTATGACAGCGTGCCGGCATTCATAACCATGTTCAAGCGCATGCTTGGCGCCTCGCCGCGCGGCTATATGCGCGGCGCCCGCGACGAAGGCATGCGGCGGGCTCAGCCTCGACTTGAGGCCCCGGCGCCGTAGCGCCAGGAAAAGCCCGCAGTACTTTGCCGTAGGCCCTAGTCCAGCTGAACGCCGCTGTCCTTGACGATCGGTTCCCATTTGGCGAGTTCGGCCTTCACATGCACTCCAAGCTCTTCCGGGGTGGAGGCCACGATCGAGGCGCTGAACTGGGCCATGCGGGCGATCACATCAGGGTCTTTCAGGGCTTCAACTGCCGCCTTCTGAAGAACGGCGACGACCTCCGGCGGCGTGCCTGCGGGCGCGAACAGAGCGTTCCAGCTGTAGGTTTCATAGCCGGGAATGGTTTCGGCAATGGCCGGTATGTCGGGGAAGGAGGGAACGCGCTCCTTGGTGGTGACGCCAAGCGCTCTCAGCGTCCCGCTCTTGATATGGCCCGATGAAGAGGGGAGGTTGTCGAACATCATCGGCACCTGATTGCCGATAACGTCGTTCAAGGCCGGTCCGGCGCCCTTGTAGGGAATGTGCTGCATACTGACGCCGGCCATCGTCTTGAAAAGCTCGCCGGAGAGATGCAGCGGGGTGCCATTGCCTGATGAGGCGTAGGCATATTTGTCCGGGTCCTTCTTCAGCATCTCGATCAGTTCCTTGACGTCCTTGGCGGGGAATTCAGGGTTTACGACCAGGACGTTTGGCACCAGCACGAGCAACGATATCGGCGCAAAATCCTTCTCCGCGTCGTAGGGCTTTGTCTTCAGGATCAGCGGGTTGAGCGCGTGGGTTGCGACCGTGCCCATCAGGATCGTGTAGCCGTCCGGTTCGGCTCGGGCGACCTGGGCAGCGCCGATGCTGCCCCCGGCGCCGCCGACATTTTCGACGACAATCTGCTGGCCCAGCTTTTCGGACATCTTGTTGGCGACCAGGCGCGCGACCAGATCCGTCGAGCCACCGGCGGAAAAGGGGACAACCATGGTGATGGTCCGGTCCGGAAAATCGGCGGCCCAGGCCGCCGGTGCTGAAAGGGTGGCTGCGATGGAAACCGCGAGCCCGAGCAAAGTCCTACGCCGCATCTGCTACTCCTCCGTTGATTGGAGGGGCAGTATGGCCATGGTGAACTCCTCGCACAATGCAACCATGGACTGACTGCCCGCCTCAGGAGATCGGGCTTGACACCGATGCTTCGGTTGGCGTGCGCGAGAACGCCTCACCCCTCAGTTCAATCAGCCTTGGTCCAGCTGAAAACAAGCCATTTGTATCGTGACGTCTCTTCAGGCTCGGCCGTGTAGGTCATCTGCATGTCGCCGCCCTCGGCGTAGATGTCGAGCCTGGGCGCCGTGTCCAGTTCGAGCCACAGGGAATCGTTCTTGAACGACCATGTCCCGCACCAGACGCAAGGCCCCGATGCCGGGTCACCCGGTTGGTGAAAATTGTAGCGGCCGTCCGCCGTGATCTCCAGATAGTCGAAGGCGCCATAAAAGGCGGTCACAGTCTGCTGAAATTCGGTCGCAGACGCTTCCTGGTCGGGCTTCGCCGGCTCTTTCAGATCACGCGGTGGCCGGATTGCGGACCCTGCGATGCTCCATTTGCCGATGAAATCCTTTTCGGTGGGAAGATATTCCGTTTGCGCCTGCGCGGTCGAAACCGGAGCGATTGTCGGCGCATAGGCCGCGCTGGCGATGCCGATTGCGAGAAGCATTCCTGCGATGCCTGCAGCCTTGATTCGATTGCGCATCAGCTGGCTCCTTTCACGACGGTTTGGGGCAGATTCCAAAAAGGAGATTACCCCCGAGCCAGGCCCGTGGGCACGCTTTTGGGCAACATGGATTAATCGAACAGGCTCGACACGGACTCTTCGGTCGCTGTGCGCGAAATCGCCTCGCCCATCAGGTCGGCGATGGAGATGACGCGGATATTCGGGGCGTCGAGCACGCCTTGCGTCGGCTGGATGGAATCGGTGATCACCAGTTCCTGCAGCTTCGAGCCGCTGATCCGGGCGACCGCACCGCCCGACAGCACGCCGTGGGTGATATAGGCGGTGACGCTGGTAGCGCCGTTGGCGAGCAGCGCATCGGCGGCGTTGCACAGCGTGCCGCCGGAATCGACGATGTCGTCGATCAGCAGGCAATCCTTGCCGGCGACCGCGCCGATGATGTTCATCACTTCGGATTCACCGGGACGTTCGCGGCGCTTGTCGACGATGGCCAGTTGTGCGTCGAAGCGTTTGGCGAGCGCGCGGGCGCGCACCACGCCGCCGATGTCGGGCGAGACGACCACGACATTGGCAAGCTGTTTGTATTTTGCCTTCACGTCACGGGCCATCACCGGCACCGAGAACAGATTGTCGGTAGGAATGTCGAAAAAACCCTGGATCTGGCCAGCATGGAGGTCGAGCGTCAAGACGCGGTCGACGCCGGCGCGGGTGATCATGTTGGCGACCAGCTTCGCCGAGATCGGTGTGCGGCCCGAGGCCCGGCGATCCTGCCTGGCGTAACCGAAATATGGGATGACCGCGGTGATGCGCTTGGCCGAGGAGCGCATGAAGGCATCGATCATGATGAGCAGTTCCATCAGATGATCGTTGGTCGGGAACGAGGTCGACTGCAGGATGAAGACATCCTCGCCGCGCACGTTTTCCTGGATTTCGACGAAGATTTCCTGATCGGCGAAGCGTCTGACGCTGGCCTTGCCCAGCGGGACATTGAGATAGCGGGCGACCGCTTCGGCCAGCACCCGGTTGGAATTGCCCGCGAAAAGCTTCATGCACCGTTCCTGGCGAAGGATGGGGAGGTCCTCTTAATCGGGCTTGTAGCGAGCCGTGCCGGTATTGCAAGCCTCGTTGACGGGAATCCGCCGGCTAATCTCAAAAACGTCAACAGTGAACGGAAGCCGGTAACAGGCGGATCAGCCGGCGCTGCCGCCGAGCCAGGCCGCGAACTGGTCGATCGTCTGGTCGGCGATCGCCTGCATGGTAGCGGGTGCAACCGCGGGCCAGCCTTCGGCGGCATTGACCGAGGGCGCCTTCTGCTGGCCATTGATGCGGTGTAGCCGGTTGCCAGCGGGGTCATAGACGTCCCAGACATAGATAACGGTGGTATCCTTGCCTTCCGTCATGGTCGAGAAGTAGCCCTTCAGCACATGGGTGGCGGCCTGGTCGGCGCTGCCGGCAAGGGTGATGCCGCGCTGCTTGGCGCGTGTCTGCAGTTCGGCCGTCAGCGGCGTTGCCGCTTCCACGGAGGCGCCGACGATCGGCGCGATCTGCAGCCGGGTCTTCGACAAAGCGGCGGCGCTCTGCGCGGGGTTGGCGGGTGTCGTGGCGCCGACGGCCGGCGCTGGTGTGGCGGCGGGCGCGATGCCCGGGGCAGCCAAGGGCTGAGCCGGTTGGGCCGAGGCTGCCGGCGGCGTGATGGCGGACGGCTCAAGGACCTCCTTGGCATTGGTGCAAGCGGCCAGCACAAGCGCTGCGAGCAATGACACGGTCGTCACATGCGATCGTCTCATCTGCCCGAAAACTCCTTAGTCGCGAACGCCCCCGCGTGGACCAACCATTATGGATTCACTGTACGATCAAGTCGAGATCATGGCGTGAAAGCGGCTTCGGCTGGGATTCGGTGGTCAGGTAGGTGCGGCCAAGCGTCATCGCCGTCTCGGTTTCGGAGTCCATGATGATCATGTGCGCGAACAATGTCATGTTGGGCGCGATCGGCTCGGGATTGCCCTGGTAGAACATCGGCATATCCATCCAGGACGGGGTGAAGCGGGCGCCGACGGAATAGCCGCAGGCGTTCAACCGATGCTTGGTCAGGCTGTGCGCCTCCAGCGTGCGGGCATGCGCGTCGAAGACGTCGCCGAAGGTGTTGCCGGGCGTCATCGCCTTCTCGACCGCCAGAAGAGCCGCGCGGGCGGCGTCGAACAGCTCCTGATGGCGCTTCGACGCCTTGCCGGTCAGCACGGTGCGCATCATCGGCGCGTGATAGTGATGGAACACGCCGGCCCATTCGAGCGTCAGCTGATCGTTCTTGGTCAGCTTGCGGCGCCCGGCCTTGTAGCGGCAGAGCAGCGCGTCGATGCCCGAGCCGATGATGAATTCATTGGCCGGATAGTCGCCGCCGCCGGCAAACACCGCGCCCTGCATGGCGGCAAGGATCAGCGCTTCGTCGCCGCCCTGCTTGATCAGCGGCAGGGCCGCGTCGAGCGCGTCGTCGGAAAGGTTGGCGGCCTTTTCGGCCTTGGCGATTTCAGCCGGGCTCTTGAACAGGCGCAGACGGCCGACAATACCGGAGGCGTCGGCGATCTGGCCGAAGGTCTGCAGCTGCTCGTCGACGCGGCGGCCATTGAAGGCGGTCAGGCCATGGGTGTCGTATTCGACGCCGATGCGGGCGCCGAGGAGATTGAGGTCGTTGAGCAGGTTGCGCAGGTCGACCGCCGGGTTGGCGCCGTCGCGGTCGGTCCACAGCACGATGTTGTCGATGATCGATGTGTGGCGCGCCTGGCGCAAATCGGCCGAGCGGGTGAGCAGCACCATCGAGCCGTCAGCCTTCACAACCAGGCACTGGAAGAAACAGAAGCCGAACGTGTCGTAGCCGGTTAGCCAGTACATGCTCTCCTGGGCGAAAAGCAGTACAGCATCGAGCTTCTTTTCCGTCATCTCGATCATCAACCGGTCACGCCGGGCGTCAAATTCCGACCGTTCGAAATGCAGCGCCATTATCCGTTCTCCAAAACAATTGCCGAAACCTGCCGACCGTAGTCCGGTTCCTTGCGATGCGTCGCGCGCCGGTAGGAAAAGAAGAGATCCTCCTCGGCATAGGTGCAGCGGCCAAGCCCCTGCGCGGTCACGCCAGCCTTCTTCAGCCGGTCGACCGTATAGAGGTTGAGATCGAACATTGCATGCGCCGGATTGGCCGAAGGCGCGAAATAGCCGATGTTTTCGGCATCGGCTTCGACGAAACGGGCGACGAATTCCGGCCCGACCTCGTAATTGTCGGGGCCGATCGAAGGACCGAGAACCGCAATGATGCGCTCACGGCGGGCGCCGAGGCTTTCCATCGCGGCAATGGTGTTTTCAAGCACACCGGTAAAAGCGCCCTTCCAGCCGGCGTGTGCAGCGCCAATGATGCGCGCTTGCGCATCGGCGAACAGCACGGGGCCGCAATCGGCCGTCGAGGCGCCGATGGCGATGCCCGGCCGGTCGGTGACGATGGCGTCGGCCTTGGGCCGCGGGCCGGGAAAGGGTTCCCTGGCAATAACGACATCGGGCGAGTGGACCTGATGCGCGGTCAGGAGATGGCTGGCCGGCACACCCATCCAGGCAGCGACGCGGCGGCGGTTCTCGGCGACCAGCATCTGATCGTCATCCGAGCCGGTGCCGATGTTAAGTCCCTGATAGATGCCGCCGGAGACGCCGCCGATACGGGTGAAATAGCCATGGCGGATACCTCGCGGCTTGGCCGCTTCCAGCAGCGGCGAGCGAACAGGATCCGGTTTGGTCTGATTCAGCATGGATGGGTTTGTTGTCCGCGCCGGCGTTTTCGTCAAGGCGAAGTTCGGCCGAGTGATTGCGACAGTGCTGCCGCGTCGACTTTGCATTGGCCAAAAGCAGGCATGCGACCACAAGCGACATGGCGAGACGGCTTGTAACGATCTCTGAGGGTCAGACTGGCTGATGCGGCAGGATTTTCAGGATTTTGAACAGCGTGCCCATGCCGTCGGGGCCGGCCAGGCGCTCGACGGCATCGGCAATGGTTTGTCGTGCCTCTTGGCTTGCCTGGCTGCCCAACTGGCCAGCTCGCTCAAGCAATCCCGTGCCAAGCAGAAAGTCGCCCTGCGTCGCCAATTCCACATCGAGGCCATGCGCCCGCACGACGGCGGCCAGTGCAGCGAAGTCGACATGGGCGGTGAGATCGGCTTCGCCGGGATTGGCCAGCACATCTTCGGGGGCGTGCCTGCGCACGGCCTGCAATGTGTCGCCGAAACCGGGCTGGAGATGGCCGTAATCGGGGAACAGCCCGGCGCCGCCGTGGTCGGCTATGCGTTCGGCAATGGTCGCCATCAGTGCCGCGCGGGCCGGTGCTATTTCGAAAATAGAGCCTTGTGGCGCCTCGGCGGCGTCTTCCGGCAGCAGCGTCGCCTCGACCGAGCCGGCGCCGGCGAAGAAGCTCAACTCGTCTGAGACATCGAGGCCGATCACCCGTTCGCGCCAGCCGGCGCCGGCGCGGATGAACTGGCGGATCGGCACAGCGTCGAACAATTCGTTGCCGACAATCAGCAACGGCGCCTGCGGTAGTGTGGCGATGGTTTCGTGCCAGCCGAGCTCAACCGAAGTTTCGGCAAGCGTCTGCTTCTGGATTTCAGTCAGCCGCGGACTGGTCTCGACCAGAGCGAAGGATGCTCCGGCGGCGATAGCCGGATCGAGCCGCGTCAGGGTGCGAAGCATGTCCTTCATCAGCGTGCCGCGGCCAGGCCCGATCTCCGCGATGGTGACCGGCAGGGGTCGGCCGATCGCCAGCCAGGCCTGATAGAGCCAGACGGCGACGAGTTCGCCGAACATTTGGCTGATCTCGGGTGCGGTGACGAAGTCGCCGGCGGCGCCGAACGGCTCGCGCGTGGTGTAGTAGCCGTCGCTGGGATCGAACAGGCAGAGCGCCATGTACTCGTTGACGGGGAGGGGGCCGAGCGCGCCGATCAGGTCGACGATGCGGGTCTTCAGCCGTGTCATGCCGGCTGTGGTTGCGGCGCCGGTTTGGCTGTGGCCATCGCCCAGATGCCGGCCAGCACCATCGGCAGCGACAGCACCATGCCCATGGTGAGCCAGCCGCCGAGGAGGTAGCCGAGCTGCTGGTCGGGCTCGCGGAAGAACTCGACGAAGATGCGTGACAGGCCGTAGCCGCAAATGAAGGCGCCGCCGACAAAGCGCGGCGTCTTCAGCTTCAGCCGCGAATGGGTGAGGAAGCGCAGGACCAGGAACAGCACCGCGCCCTCGAGCAGCGCTTCGTAGAGCTGGCTCGGATGGCGAGGCTCCAGGCCCGCGACACAACCCGCCACGGTCTGCTGGAGACGCTCGTTGCAGAAGACGACGCCCCACGACACGTCGGTCACGCGACCCCAGAGTTCGGCATTGACGAAGTTCGCGATGCGGACGAGGCCGAGCCCGACCGGCACGCCGGCTGCCACCACGTCGAACAGCGTCCAGGTGCGGATGCCGCGCTTGAGGGAAAACAGCGTCATGGCGAGGATGACGCCAAGCAGGCCGCCATGGAACGACATGCCGCCCTGCCAGACGGCGAAGATGTCGAGCGGGTGGTCGATATAGCGCTTTAAATCGTAGAAAAGCACATAGCCGGTGCGTCCGCCGAGCACGACGCCGACGGCGGCCCAGACGATGAAATCGTCGAGGTCGATCGGCTTCATCGGCAAGACGCCATCAGGCCACAGCCTTGTGTTGGTGACGAGCCGCTTGGCGGACCACCAGGCGAACAGGATGCCGACGATATAGCCGATGCCGTACCAGTGCACAGCCAGCGGGCCGATCTGAACCAGGATCGGGTCGATGTTGGGGAAGGACAGCGACGCCATCGGCAGCGGGAAATAGTCGTTCAACAGGATCTCCTGGGAGGGCTCGCGTTAGGGCGCGGACCATGCGGCAGGGTTTTGGCGGGGTCAAGGCAAGGTGACGACAGCCTGATCGTCAGAGATAATGGGCTCAACCCTGCGGCTTGCCGGCGACCAATTGCCTGAGCGCATCGTTGATCCTGTCTTGCCAGCCGGGGCCATCTTCCTGGAAATGGTCGAGCACGGCGCGATCGATCCTGATCGAGACAAGCTCGCGAACGTTTGGTGCGGCGGAGGGTTCGCGAATGGGAGGCGCGGGTTTCTTGACCGGCTTGAAGGCCGCTTCAGCGGCTTCCATCGGATTGGTCGGTCGGCGCGGGGGCGTTGCCATTGGTTGATCCTGAATGAGAGTGACTCTTGCCTGGAGCAAGTCGTGAGGAAAACTAGGCCGCTGGTCTGTGAAGACCAGTAACTTCACTTGGTTCTCTCTGCCATTGCCCTGTATTTGGCTTCAAGCCTGTCCAGCACCTCGTCGCCAGGCTAGACCCGGCCCGCACTGGCATCCGAAATGCCCTTTGCGAGTGCTGCATCGAGTGCTGCAAAGCGCTTCTCCAAGTCCGCACTGTCCGTCACGGCAACCGTCGTTCCAAGAATCCATTTGCGATAATAGCAATCTGTCGGCCGGACCTGAGCCAAATCGCGTCCGACATGAAGCCGCACCAGCTTCAACGTTCTTGCATTCCGCAGGCAGTGCCACTACGTCAATTCCAGCAAGCGAGGATTTGCCATGTCGACCGGACCGAACCGCATTCTCGATGAATTCGCCAAGCTGATGACCGATGCCGCGGGTGCCGCACAAGGCGTGCGCCGCGAGGTGGAGACTGCCTTCAAGGGGCAGGCCGAGCGCATCCTCAACACCATGGATGTGGTGCAGCGCGAGGAGTTCGAGGCTGCCCGCGACATGGCTGCCAAGGCCCGCGAAGAAAACACCAGGCTGGCCGCCCGCATCGATGCGCTCGAGGCCAGGCTTGCCGAATTGACCGGACAGGCCGCACCTGTGGCTGCGGCAAAGCCCAAAGCAAAAAAATAAAATTTGAACTTTTCCACAAAGCACAATCCGAAAAAATGCTTTGCCGTGAATCGTTTACCGGCGATGCATGAATCTTTGTGACAGCGCCTTTCCACATGCTGATGACGCAGTGCGAAAAATTAGGCTGTTCACGCGACTCCCGATCAATAGACTGAATTTGTTGCATGATTCGGAGCAGGGTCATGCGGCCGGGCGGTGGGGTCCGGTCCGGGGTCTTTGTGTCGTGAAGTCCTGGCCGTCCGAGTTCAAGACAAGATTGTTCGTCGTGTGTGCCCCGCGGAGCGTGTGGCGCTCCCCTGAACACAGGAAGCATTCCATGGAACTTCTCGAACTCGAATTCTCCCGCGAAATCCATCCGGTGGATGTCATCGAGCAGGTCGCCCATAACAATGACTGGTCCTTCGAACGGGCCGGCGATGACGAAATCTCGATCTCGGTTGCCGGCAGCTGGACCGATTATCACGTCTCCTTCTCGTGGATGGAGGACTTCGAGGCGCTGCATCTGGCCTGTGCTTTCGACATCAAGGTGCCGGAAGCCCGCGCGCTGGAAGTGATGCGGCTTTTGTCGCTGATCAACGAGCAGATGCTGTTTGGCCATTTCGATCTCTGGGAGCAGGAGGGCGCGATCATGTTTCGCCAGTCACTGCTGCTCGCCGGCGGGGTCGAACCGTCGAGCCAGCAGGTCGAGGTGCTTTTGTCGTCGGCGCTTGAAGCCTGCGAATGCTATTTCCAGGCCTTCCAGTTCGTTGTCTGGTCGGGAACCTCGGCCAAGGATGCGCTGGCCGGTGTCCTGTTCGAGACCTATGGCAACGCTTGAGCTTCCATGAGTTCGAGCAGCGCGCGCAAGCCCGAGATCAGCTTTGCCGATTTTGATCGTGTCGACATCCGTGCCGGCACGATCGTCGAGGCCGAGCCTTTCCCCGAGGCGCGCAAACCCGCCTTCAAGCTGAAGATCGATTTCGGCCCTGAGATCGGCGTGAAGAAATCCTCGGCACAGATCACGAAATACTATGCGCCGGAAACGCTGGTGGGACGGCAGGTGTTTGCGGTGGTGAATTTCCCGCCGCGCCAGATCGGTCCGTTCATGTCGGAAGTGCTCACGCTCGGCTTCCCTGATGAAGAAGGCGCCGTGGTGCTTGGCGCCATCGAGCGCAAGGTGCCGGACGGCGGGCGACTATTTTAGGAAGATTGCGTCAGGCGGCCAGCTTGCGCGTGGTGCCGAGCGCCTCTTCGACCGTGTCCATGAACATCTCGGCGCAGGCTTTCCAGCTGTAGCGCATGGCGCGTTCGCGCGCCTCGGCGCGGTCGACATTGAGCGCGGCGAGCGAGGCCTTGCGCAGATCGGTCGACACCGCGCCGCCGATGCCGTCGCCGACAATGTCGATCGGTCCGGTGACCGGATAGGCGGCCACCGGCGTCCCGCTGGCCAGCGCCTCGATGATGACGTTGCCGAACGTGTCGGTGCGGCTGGGGAAAACGAAAACATCAGCCGAGGCGTAGATCTCGGCCAGCTCATCGTTCGGGCGATGGCCGAGAAAATGCGCCTGCGGGTATTTCGCCCTGAGCCTGGCCAGTTCCGGTCCTTCGCCAACGATCACCTTGCTGCCGGGCAGGTCGAGATCGAGGAAGGCGCTCAGGTTCTTCTCGATGGCGACGCGGCCGACGCACAGGAATACCGGGCCGGGAAAGCCGAGGTCCTTCTTCTTGTCCGGGCGGAAGTGATCGGTGTCGACGCCCCGCGTCCACGGCCTGAGCTTGATGAAGCCTCGCGACGCAAGGTCCTCCGCCAGCGACTGGGTGGCGACCAGCGTGCCTTGTCCGGAATTGTGGAAATCACGCAGCCAGCGATAGGCCCAGCTCTCCGGCACTGGCAGGCGGGCGCTCAGATATTCGGGAAAGCGGGTGTGATAGCTGGTGGTAAAGGGACGGCCGGCATTGCGGCAATAGCGCCGCGCCATGATGCCGAGCGGGCCTTCGGTGACGATATGGATATGGTCGGCCTTGCGAGCCTCGATCAGCCGCGCGACATGACCGGGCGTGGTCAGCGCCAGCCTGATGTCGGGGTAGGTCGGCAACGGCAAGGTGCGAAAGATGTTCGGGGTCAGGAAGTCGACCGCAACGTCGAAGGTTTTCAGCGTTTCGGTGAGCCGCTCCAGCGTGTGGACGACGCCGTTGACTTGCGGCCGCCAGGCGTCGGTGGCCATCAGGATGCGCATGGCGGTCCTTTGCTCGGATCAACGGTTGCCTTGATGCGATAGCGGTACGGCCCGGCTGCCCTCGCTTCGCTCCACCGCACCCGGGCAGGCACGAGGTCGAAGTAAGGCGGCTGAGCCGAATCAACTGAGGTCGCGCGCTTCATGCGCGCTCTTGACCATGGTTTCATGACGGGCGGATGAAGGTGGTTTTTGGCCGAGCCCCGCCTTCCAGATCATGCTTTGGTCAGGCGGGCACCTTGATTACCGCCCTTAGGCCGCCGAGCGGGCTGTCTTCCAGCATGATGTCGCCGCCATGGCTGCGGGCAATATCGCGGGCGATAGAGAGACCAAGGCCGGTGCCGCTGGCGTCTAGGTTGCGCGCCTCGTCGAGCCGCACGAACGGTTTGAACACGTCTTCGCGCTTTTCCGGCGGGATGCCCGGACCGTCATCGTCGATGGTGACGACGAGTGAGCCGCGGCCGTGATCGGCGCTGATCTCCACCGTCTTGGCATAGCGCAAGGCATTGCCGGCGACATTGGACAACAGCCGGGCGAAAGCGTGCGGGCGCACATGCACGTCCGGATCACCGGCAAGCACGGTCGATAGCTTGCGCTTGTGCAGCGACGCCTCCTCGCCGAGCTTTTGGAAATAAGCCTCGAGATCGAAATGGCCGGCATCTTCCGACGCTTCGCCGCGGGCAAAGGCGATATAGCCTTCCAGCATCGACTGCATGTCGTCGATGTCCTGGTTGAGCGCGGCCTTGGTCTCGGGCTTGCCGCCGGCCAGCGCCAGCTGCAGCTTGAAGCGGGTGAGGATGGTTCTGAGATCGTGGCTGACGCCGGTCAGCATGGCGGTGCGCTGTTCCAGCTGGCGTTCGATGCGCTCGCGCATCTGGATGAAGGCAAAGCCGGCCCGGCGGACCTCCTCGGCGCCGCGTGGGCGGAAATCGCGCGGCATCGGCCGGCCCTTGCCGAAGCTTTCGGCGGCCTCGGCCAGAGACAGGATCGGCCGGATCTGGTTGCGAAGGAAGGGGATGGCGATCGTCAGCAGCACCAGCGACGTCCCGACCATCCAGATCAGGAAGATGTGGGTGTTGGAGGCATAGGCCTGGCTGCGGCGCACGAAGACGCGCAGCACCTTGCCCTCGAGCTGGATGCGGACCTCGACGATGTTGGAATTGCCGACCGTGTCGATCCAGAACGGGCGGTTGATCTGGCGGGTGATCTCGGTGGAAAGGACGTCGTCAAGGATCGAGAAGAAGGGCTTGGGTCCAGGCGCCGGCAACGGGTCGGGCGGCAAGAGGTCGACCTTCAACTGCATGCGGTCCTGGGCGATGCGGATGATGTTGGCGTAGTCGCCATCATGCGGATAGGTCTCGATCATGTCGATGATCGCGGCGATGTCGCGCACGGTGGCCTGCGACAGGCGCTGCGTCACGGTTGCCCAGTGGCGTTCCATGAAGTCGAAGGCGACGACCGACTGCAGAAGGATCATCGGCGCGATGACGATGATCAGCGAGCGGGCATAAAGCCGCTTGGGCATATAGAACGCAACCAGCCGCCAGAACCGCTTCCAGGCACGCGGCATTGCTTTCAGCGCGCGTGATACGCGCGCGCCAAAGCCGCCTTGTTCCGGCCGTTCCAGTTGCGTGGTCGCCATTTATCCTTCCGCTGGGTCAATGGCCGCTGGTCGATGGCCACATATCTATGGCCAAAGGGCGGCCGTCAGCGGCATTCTATTCCACGCTGAGCCGATACCCAATACCGCGCACCGTCTGCAGCCAGACCGGATTGGACGGATCGCGCTCGATCTTGCGGCGCAGCCGGTTGATCTGAACGTCGATGGTGCGCTCGCCGACTTCCGAATCGTCACCGACAAGCTCATGGCGCGGGATGGTTTCGCCGGCCCGCGCGGCAAAGATCGCCAGGATCTCCTGCTCGCGGTCGGTCAGCTTCAGAGCCTCGCCGCCCCGCTTCAGCTCGCGCCTGGCGATCTGGAAGGTGTAGGGGCCGAAGACCAGCTGCTCGACCTTGGGCGTCGTCGCCGGGCCGCCGCGGCGCAGGATGTTGTTGATGCGCAGGATCAGTTCGCGCGGGTCGAAGGGCTTGGGCAGATAGTCGTCGGCGCCGGCCTCGAGCCCGGTGATGCGGCTGTCGGTTTCCGATAGCGCGGTGAGCATCAGGATCGGCACGTTCTTCTCCGCCCGCAGCGCCTTGGTGAGGTCGACGCCGGTCTCTCCGGGCATCATGACGTCGAGGACAAGGAGGTCGAAGTCGAGCCCGGCGAGCTTGCGCCTGGCCTCGCCGGCATTTCCGGCGACAGTGACGCGAAAGCCATTTTCGGTCAGATACTGCTTGAGCAAATTGCGGATGCGGGTGTCGTCGTCGACCACAAGCAGATGCGGCGCGTCATCGTCCGGCGCCGTCGGCTGGTCCACCCTCTCAATGGTCTCCATGACTTTTCCCTGACATGTTTGCAGGCACAATGTCGATCTGCGCCCTTAGTTCCGGATTGACCATGGCTTCCAGGAATCGTTCGATCAAGGGACGCTCGCTGGCTCCGGAATCTTCCAATGCAGCACGGATGCGGCGTGACTGTGGCCGCGCCAGGGCCAGCGCCAAGGCGCGGCCCTTGGCTGTCGGATAGAGCTCCCGCTGGCGGCGGTCGCGCGGACCCTGCAATTGGACGACATGGTCGGTGTCGATCAGCTGCTTGAGCACCCGCGCCAGGCTCTGCTTGGTGATCTTGAGCACGTCGAGCAGTTCGGCGACCGTCAGTCCCGGCCGGCGGTTGACGAAATGCAGCACACGGTGATGGGCGCGGCCAAAGCCGTAATCGGCCAGGATTTGGTCCGGATCGGAAGTGAAATCGCGATACGCAAAGAAGAACAGTTCGATGATGGCGAAGTCGATGCCGTCCTCGTCGGTGATCGGTGTCTTGATCGGTTTTCCGGCAGCTGGGCTTCGATCCGTCATCATTTCTCCGTCCATAGAGGGAAATTATGTCAGTACTATTGACGTAATTTCCCCGCAATGGTAATTTTTGACAAGCTTTTCGGGTGAATGCGAACGAAAAGGCAAGGGAGTGCGGTTTTTCCGGAACTTCCTGAGTTTGCCAGAGTTCGATTCTCCGCTTACGCTTCAAGGGCCGCCCGACGCGGCTGTCGCGCAACAAAAAACAACACTAATGATGTGCGGGTCGCCGCCCGCGGGAGGTTTCCATGGCATCCGTTCCCTTCGACCAACTGGACGGCTTCATCTGGATCAACGGCGAGTTCGTCAAATGGGCCGACGCCAAGATCCACGTGCTGACCCACGGCCTGCACTATGCCAGCGCCGTCTTCGAGGGCGAGCGCGCCTATGGCGGCGCCATCTTCAAGCTCAATGAGCACACCGAGCGTCTGCATGAATCGGCGCGCCTGCTCGGCTTCAATATTCCCTATTCCGTGGCCGAGCTCAATGACGCCTCGACCACGCTTCTGAAGAAGCAGGGTTTCCAGGACGCCTATGTCAGGCCGATCGCCTGGCGCGGCAGCGAACAGATGGGGGTGTCGGCGCAGAACAGCCGCATCAACTGCGCCATCGCCATCTGGCAATGGCCGAGCTATTTCGACCCGGCGCAGAAGCTCAAGGGCATCCGTCTCGATCTGGCGGAATGGCGCCGGCCCGATCCGCGCACCGCGCCGTCGAAGTCGAAGGCCGCCGGCCTCTACATGATCTGCACCATGTCCAAGCATGCCGCCGAGGCCAAGGGCTATGCCGATGCCATGATGCTCGACTGGCGCGGCCAGGTCGCCGAAGCAACGGGCGCCAACATCTTCTTCGTCAAGGATGGCAAGATCCACACGCCGAAGCCCGATTGCTTCCTCGACGGCATCACCCGCCGCACCGTCATCGGCCTCGCCAAGGACCGCGGCCTTGAAGTCGTCGAGCGCGCCATCATGCCTGAGGAACTCGAAGGCTTCGAACAGTGCTTCCTCACCGGAACGGCAGCGGAAGTGACGCCGGTCTCCGAGATCGGTCCGTACCGATTCGAGGTCGGCGAGATCGACAAGACTTTGATGAACGACTATTCTGCTGCGGTGCAACCTAAGCATGCGATAGCCGCAGAATAACGAAAGTCACAGCTTTTTTCGCAAGCAGGGGCGGTTTTGAGGCCGGCCCCTTTATTTCAGCATCTGTGCATTTGACTTTCGTACAATTCAGCGTCTCATGATGGTGTCGGCCCGGGAGGCTGGCAGCTATGGAGGGACTAGGTACATGGATACGAATACGCTCATTGCGCTCGTTGTACAGGTAATTGCAGGTGTTGTCGGTGGTCAGGCGGTCGGCGTTGCGCTGAAGAATGCGGCGATGGGCCAGTTGACCAAAATCCTCGGCGGCGCGGTTGGCGGCGTTGGCGGGGCGGCGATCCTCGGCAGCCTGCTCGGCGGCACGGCCGACCCGGCAGCGGCTGCAACGGCAGCGGGCGGATTGGGCGATACGCTGAACCTCAAAAACCTGCTCGGCGGCGCCGGCGGCGGCGCCATCCTGACCGGCATCATCGGTGCGGTCATGGGCGCGATGAAGAAGTAAGCCAACTAGATCATTCACCGTTTCACGGCGAATGATCTAGTTTGTTGTTTTACGCAATTCCGGACGGAAAACCGCTTTACACTTTTCCTGGAATTGCTTGAGACTGAGGCTTCGTCAAATGGGCGGCCGTTGGGCCGCCCATTTCTGTTTTAGGACGGACTGTTTGCCTTTCAGCAGTGGACGGCCTTCGCCCGCGCCTCTACATCACGCTGGAACAGCGAAAGGACAATCATGGGTCAGCTCAATGCCGGCATCGTGCCGGTCACGCCTTTCCAGCAGAACTGCACCATCCTGTTCGACATGGATGACAAGCATGGCGTCGTCGTCGATCCGGGCGGCGACATCGACAAGGTGCTGGCGGTGCTGAAGGACAATGCGATCACCGCCGCTGCGATCTGGATCACCCATGGCCACATCGATCACGCCGGCGGCGCCATGGAGCTGAAGGAAGCACTCGGCATCGAGATCATCGGCCCGCACGAAGCCGACAAGCTATTGCTCGACAATCTCGAGAACCAGGGCCAGCGCTACGGCATTGCCGGGGCGCGCAACTGCGTGCCCGACCGGTTTCTCGCAGAGGGCGAGACGGTTTCGTTCGGCTCACATATGTTCGAGGTGCTGCACTGCCCCGGCCATGCGCCCGGCCATGTCGTATACTACAATCGCGCGGCGAAGTTCGCTCATGTCGGCGACGTGCTGTTTCGCGGCTCGGTCGGGCGCACCGACCTGCCGGGCGGCGACCATGCGGCGCTGATCGCCTCGATTAAGAACAAGCTTTTGCCGCTCGGTGATGAGATCGGCTTCATCTGCGGCCACGGCCCGGGTGGCCGCTTTGGCGAGGAGAGGCGGACCAATCCCTTCCTGACTTAGCGATGTCTTTCTGCCAAAAAAAAGCGCTGGCCTTGCGGTCAGCGCTTTTTGTGGGACAGGGAAGCTCAATTCGCGACGCAGAAATGCTGCTCACCGTCATTGCCGGTGAACGTGCCGCTGCGGGCATTGAAGCTCCGGTAGCGGTCCGAGCAGTATTCGTACCAGTCGCGGGTCCACGGCTCGGCATAGCGGTCGGCATAGACGACCCGCGGTTCGGCATAGTAACGGCGCACCGGCGCCGGCCGCACTTCGCGGTAGTCGTAATCGTCATCATAGCTGCTGTAGCGCGGCTGCGGGTTGCTCAGCGCACCGGCGATCAGAGCGCCGGCCGCAAGGCCGACGACACCGGCCGCAAGCGCGTCGCCATTATGATGACGACCATGGCCATGATGCCAGCGGTTCCAGTCCTTGGCATTGGCGGCAGGCAAGGTGGCGAGGGTGGTCGCGGCGAGAGCGGCGCCCAGGATGGCGGTCTTGAAAATGCGATTCATTTTGGTCTCCTTCGTGCCGGCCCGGATAGTTTTCGGGGATGCGGTCCAGCCTAGGGGACGATTAATAGAAGACCGTGGCTGAACGGGGGCTGAACGGAATTGGCTGATACGATCCAGTTCTTGCGGCAAAACCAAGCGCGTACGCAAGGCGCTCCGCCTCGTCAATCTCCGTCCGGACTGTCTTGAGCCGGCTTAGCCGACCGACAGGTTGACGGCCTTTGGACCCTTGCCGCGCTTGTCCGGCTCGGTGTCGAATGTCACTTTTTGTCCATCCTCCAGACCGGAAAGACCCGAAGCCTGCACGGCCGAAATATGAACAAAGACATCCTTCTGCCCGTCGTCGGGCGTAATGAAGCCGAAGCCTTTGGCATGATTGAAGAATTTGACGGTGCCGGTCTGCGGCATGGGAAGCTCCCTTTGATCCCATAAAGTCCAGTTTCGGGCCGGCAAATGCCCGAAGGGAAATTTGTCCTTTATTTTAGCGCTATCGGCAAGAGAAAGTTTTGGCGACGGCGGCAACGCTGAAGGCTGGTCAAATAGATCGTGGCACCGAAGGCAATTCGCGCCAGACGATTGCTCCGGCGATCAGCCACGGCATTGACCGATAAAGCGTCCTTTGCCTCCGGCGACGGCGGTCATGAAAAAGGCGCAACGGGAAACGTCGCGCCTTCGAAACTCTGGACGGCTGACAAAGCCGGTTCAAACACGCTTTAGGTGCTTTTTCGAGCGCCCGACGGGCGCGCGGGCACCGCCGGTTCAGGCCGCGCGGAGGTTGACCGCCTTCGGACCCTTGCCCATGCGGTCGGGTTCAACGTCGAAGGTGACCTTCTGGCCGTCGACGAGGGTACGCAGGCCCGAGGCCTCGATCGCGGAAATGTGGACGAACACATCCTTGGCGCCGCCGTCGGGCGTGATGAAGCCGAAGCCTTTGGTCGCGTTGAAGAATTTAACGGTGCCGGTCTGGGCCATTGGGGAAACTCCTTCACCCGTGTCAGTCTTATGGTTTGCCCGCCGCCTGGCATCGTGGGCAAGTCCCGGTGGTTGCTTCGGCAGTCCTGCATTTGCGCATGGTAAAACCCCCCGCCGAAAATGGGGCCGTCAGAGATTCACAGTATCGGGGAAAGGTCGTCCAAAACGTTCCGCTCTCCGGGTCGCAAATGCCCGAACACAAAATTTATCGCACGGAAACGTGATCGTTGCAAGATAGCGCCGCGGGCCGCGTCCATCGACGCATCCCAACGAAGGCGCTTCGATAAACCTGGGTTCTTAAGTTTCATCAGCCAGAGCCCGGCCACGCATGGTCCAGCGGTTTGGTCCAGGGCCAAAGCAATGCGCGGGCCGGGCATCGCATGGCTCCCGCGCCGCAAACGGGGGTTGCATTTGGCAAGGGAATGGCGAGGATCGACAGGCGCGTTTTGCGCCGGGGACGGGGGTCTCGAGGGAGGCATATTCATGAGATTTCTTGCGACGATCTTCTCGCGCCAGGGTTTTACTATTCTCTTCCTGTCGGGTCTTCTTGCGGCCTGCACCGTCGTCGTCGATGACGGGCCGGGACCACGTCCGCGCCCGCCACGGCCGGAACCGGAATTCTGCACCAGGCAATACGAGCCGGTCTGCGCGCGGCGCGGCGGTGACCGCCAGACCTTCGCCAATGCCTGCCTTGCCGAACGGGAAGGCTACCGCATCGTTCGCGACGGCCCTTGCCGCGACGGCGGCGGTGGTGGCGGTGGTGGCGAAGAGCCGACATTCTGCACGCGCGAATACGCCCCGGTCTGCGCCCGCCGCCATGGCGAGCTGCGCACCTTTCCCAACGCCTGCGAGGCCCGTGCCGCCGACTACCGCGTCGTCGAGGACGGCCCCTGCTGATTTTTCCTTCTCCCCTGTCGGGTGAGTCCGCCGGAGGCGAATTCACCGTCCCACTGGCACGATAAAAAAGGCGGCGAATGCCGGGACCCTGCGAAGCAGCGGGGACCGGGCGGGTGGACCGGACCACCCTTGGTCCTTCGCAGGCTCAGGGCGTTCGAAACTCGAAAAGCCAACAATTGGCTTTTCGTCCGCTGCGCGGACCGCTTCTCACCTCCAAGGGAAGAAGGATACCTTGTCGAGCGTGGCTTCGTCGACGTCGCGCGAGCGGCTCGACGAAGAACGTCAAGCAAGCCTCCGTTGCAGAGTTTTGGGCGAGATCGTCAGTCCGAGATCGTCAGTCCATTGCCGGCAGGTGCGCCAGGCGCGCCCTGCCTGGTCAGCCCTTCGACTTCGGCTTCAGGCTGCTCTCTGCCTGCTTGACCGAGGAACCGAACGGGGAGGCGGCCTTGGCCACCACCTTGTCTTTCTTGGGCTTGCGCGTTTCGCGATTGCTGCGCTGCTGACCCTTGGCCATCTGTCTGCTCCTTCGTACGTGCTGGGTGGGTGCGGTGTCAGACTGCCTGGCTGTCGGGGACAGCCGGGGCGTCCGCTACTTCGAGGTTGTCTTCCGTGGTGACCCGCTCATAGGTCTCCTCCTCGCTGCGGATGCGATATTGCGGCGAGCCATCCTTGACCGGCAATCTGCTCTTGATCTGAAACAGCTCGGCGGTCTTCTGGGCGAGCCCGCTGCGGCTCTTCATGCGCACGGTCTGGCCGATGGCGAAGAGGTGCGAGGGCGTGTCGGTGCGCGGACGCGCATTCTGCTGGAAGCGGATCATGCTGCGTTCTCCTGGTCGCGCCTCAGCGCTGTTTCGAGTTCGAGGTAGTCGATGGCGACAAGCTGGCTGGTGGCCGGGTTCTTCACCGCCCTTGCCGGCAAATGGATGAAGGTGGCGACGCGACGCCAGGCAAGCCGCGACATGCCCTCGATCAGCTCTTCGTCGTGATCGATGTCATAGTCGCCGGCCGGCAGTTGCCCTTCCAGCCCGCCAAGCACGAAGGGTGCCGCGAAATGGGCGATGGAACGGGTGGTGCGATCCGGCATTGGCTTGGCTCTGGTTCGTCGATGCTTTCCGGCATCAACCGGGAACTCAACCATCGGCGATTGGAATGAGTTTGGCGGGTCGAGTATCTCCGACGCCGCTATATGCCAAGCTTGACCCAAAAAACGATCTCAGATCAATAATCCGAAATTGTTGGCTATTCAAGCTGATTTCCGCCACGGCTCGACCGGTATAAAAAATTTCTCGTATAAACCCCTAATAAATCTGCTATCGTGGAACAATATCAGCCAATTTCTTATTTAGAGCGCATCGGAATAATTATTCCGGTGCCCCTAAGATTATTTTTTACGAAAGGCAAAAATATATGAGATTCATGAAAACGCCGGATCGTCCGACCGCAACAATCGAGCCAATCGTCCTCTTCCCCAAGGCAATATCAGTGCGCCTGACGATAAGAAGCGACGAAGCGGCACGGCGCAAGATTGCCGACACCGACGGCACGCAACGGCGGGAGCGCCGGCTCGCCGAGAGCAACCGGCTGATTTGAACGCTACATTTTCCTGGAATTCCTCTAGAGTTTCGAAGAGGTCCGCGCCCTTGGCGAGCCCACTCTTCCCTTGAACCTGCAGCGCCGATGGCCTAGATCGCGGCAAGCGGACAAAACACGGCAGGTTTCCCATCAACAGAGATCAGAGAAGAGCGGCGGGTGCTGGAGCTGGCGGACAGCCGCCGCTGGGCCTCGACCAATATGTGCAGCAGGCGCTGCAGCTGCATCAGGCCGGGCGCCGGCAGGAGGCCGAGACGCTGTACCGGCAGGTGCTGGCGCGCAAGGCCAATCACCCGGCAGCGGCGCATTTCCTGGGCCTGTTGCTGCACCAGACCGGGCGCAACCCCGAAGGCCTGGAGCTGATCGAGCAGTCTGTGCGTCTGCAGCCGAAGAATCCCGATTTCCTCAACAATCTCGGCACGGTGATGCGCGATCTCGGCCGCATCGCAGCGGCCGCCGATTTCTTCCGCGGCGCGGTAGATCTCAAGCCCGACCAGCTCGCGGCACGCGACAATCTGGGTTCGGCGTTGAAACAGCTCGGCCAGTTCGAGGCTGCGGAGGACATCTATCGCGGCACAATCGGGCGCAATCCCTTCCATGTCCGCGCCCGCATCGGGCTTGCCGAAACGTTGCAGGAAGCCGGTCGTCTGGACGAGGCGCTGGCGACCTTTCGCGAGGCGCTGACGATCCGGCCCAGGGATGCCGACCTGTTGCACGGGCTCGGCGTCGGGCTGATGGAAAAAGGCAAGCTCGATGAGGCGGCCGACCTGTTCCGGCAGGCGCTGGCGATCACGCCAGGCATGGCAAAAGCCTGGCTGATGCTGACGCAGGTCAAGCGCCAGAAGGAGCGCGACGCCGAACTCGCCGGCATGGAGGCCCAGCATGCCAAGGCGCCGGCCGACAGCCTGGCGCGCATGCAGCTGTCCTTCGGTCTCGGCAAGGCCAATGACGATTTGAAGGACTACAACAGGGCCTTCGACTATTTCGCTGAAGGCAATGCGATCCGCCGCAAGGGCATCGATTATGATCCGGTCAGGACGCGGGCCGAATTCGAGGCGATGAAGACGGTGTTCAACGCCGGCTTTTTCGAAAAGCACAAGCCAAGTGCAATCTCCGACGACACGCCGATTTTCGTCGTCGGCATGCCGCGCTCCGGCACCACGCTGGTCGAACAGATCATCGCCAGCCATCCACAAGTCTATGGCGCGGGCGAGCTCAGCATGTTGAAAACCGCGGTCGGCAAGCAATTTCCGCTGACCATGCCGGGAGGTTTCCCCTGGGGACTGGTCGATGTATCCGACGCGGAGTTTGCGGAGGCGGGCCAAGCCTATCTCGACATGCTGCATGAGCGCTATCCCAACTTCAGGCATGTCACCGACAAGATGCCCGGCAACTTCCTGCTCATCGGCTTCATCCATATGATGCTGCCGAAAGCCAAGATCATCCATTGCGCGCGCGATGCGGCGGCGACCTGCCTTTCGATCTACAAGGTGCATTTCCGCGGCGACAACCACCGCTACGGCTATGATCTGGGCGAGCTCGCCGATTTCCACAACATCTACACCGACATCATGGCGCATTGGCACGATGTTCTGCCGGGCGTCGTCCATGACGTGCGTTACGAGGATTTCGTGGCCGACCAGGAGGGACAGACGCGGGCGCTGATCGGGCATCTCGGCCTGTCCTGGGACGACAAGGCGCTGTCGTTCCACGAGACCGACCGCCCGGTGCGCACGGCCTCGGCCGCGCAGGTGCGCCAGCCGATGTATCAGGGCTCGGTCGATCTCTGGAAGCGCTATGGCGACAGGTTGAAGCCGCTGCTGGACAAGCTGGCCTGAGCAGCGGCTAAAGCTCGATGAAGGGCTGGAAGCCGCCGAAGATCATGCGCTTCATATCGAAGGGCATGGGCCCCGAATCGGGCGTCAAACGCGGATCGGCCATAACCTTGGCCATTACCGCGTCGCGGCTTTGCCTGGACGAATAGACGGCCCAGGCGAAGACGACGATCTCGTCGTCTTTTGCCTGAACGGCACGCGGAAACGAGGTCAACTCGCCATAGGGCACGTCGTCGGCGGTACATTCGACGTAGGCGAGCGCTCCGTGTTCCTTCCATATCGGGCCTGCGAGGTTGGCCAGCTTCTTGTAGTCATCGATATTTGCCTTCGGCACGGCGAGCACGAAACCATCGACATAGGACATGAGGTTCTCCTTGGAGTATCTCACAAAGCTCCTTACCGGCGTCAGCCGGTGAGGAGCTTTGTCAGCGGTGGTCAGTCTTTCTTCGCCGGCGCGTTCATCGCCCATTCGACCCCGAAGGGGTCGCGCATGTTGCCCCACTGGTCGCCCCAGAACATCAGCTGCAGCGGCACTGCGACTTCGCAGCCGGCACCGACCGCGCGCTTCCACCAGCCATCGATCTCGTCGGCGCCGAGATGGAGCTGCATGGTATAGCCCTGCGGCTTGACGGCAGGCATGCCGTTTTCGGGGTAGAAATCGGAAATCATCAGCGTCGAGCCGTTGATGTGGAGATGGATGTGCATCGTGCGGCCCTGCTCATCGGGCGGATAGAAGAACACCTGTTCGGCGCCGAAAGCCTTCTTGTAGAATTCGGCGGCCTTGAAGGCGCCGTCCAGCTGCAGATAGGGGGTCAATCCACCGAGAACTTTCGCGGCCGGCTGAATGGGGGTCTGGTCGGTCATGTCTTGTTCCTCTTTGGGTTTGGTCTGGGCGCTTGGTTGGCCTTGCGAACCCTAGGACGAACGAGGCGGCGGCGATCCTACATGTCTGATGCGATTTTCTGGGCCGATGCGATTTTCTGGCGAAACGAACTTGCGTCGGCGGCGCCCAATCAGAGCGCAATCCTCGGTATGAGCAGGCTAGAAAAGGGGACTGCTTCTCCAACCCGCTGAGACGACAATGATCCTCTATTACCAGACCCATTCGCCCTTTGCGCGCAAGGCGCTCGTCTTCGCCCATGAGGTCGGGCTTGCCGACCGGCTCGAGGTCATTCATCACGAGACCAGCCCGACCTTGCGCAATGCCCGTGTCTACGCCGAAAACCCGCTCGGCAAGGTGCCGGTGCTGCTGCGGCCGGATGCGCCGCCGCTCTTCGATTCCGATGTCATCTGCGCCTATCTGGATACGCTGCATGACGGCCGCAAATTGCTGCCGCAGGACGGCGAAGCGCGCTGGCAGGCGTTGCGGCTGCAGGCGGTCGCCCAAGGCCTGGCGCAGACGGGCATAGGCCTGCGCTGGGAGACGGAAAGGCGGCCCGAACAGTTGCGCTATGCAGCGCTTGCCGAAGGCTACCGGGAAAAAATCGAGGCCAGCTATGACTGGATCGAAAGCGCGCTGGACGCCGAGACATCGCTCCATGTCGGCCATATAGCGCTTGCCACCACGCTGTCCTGGATGGCGTTCCGCCAGCTGCCGTCCTTTCGCGCGCGGGCGCGGCTGACGCGCTGGTTCGAGGCGTTCGAAAAGCGTCGATCGATGCAGGCGACGCCGCTGTCTGGCGATACGCATGACTGAGCAACGGTCGCCCCGCGGCGGCCTGCATCGATCTTTCCCGACCGCATGGTCAGGGCGCCCTGCAGATCCGCGGGCCGTTTTGCGCGTCGATGAGGATTTCCGGCCAGCCGATATCCTTGCGCAGTTCGATCGGCAGGGCCAGAAGCTCGCGCTCGCTGCGATAGCGGGCGCGGTTCTGTGCGTAACGGGCGGCGACGCGGCCTATGGATGACAGGATGGACATGATGCGTTCTCCTCAGATGAAGCCGGCATCATCGTGTCGGCATCCCAAGGACGCAGCAGGTTCAGGCGATCCGACAGAGCGCTGAAAATATTCTGAGAGATGTGAAACCATGGGCCGCAACACAGTGCGGCCCATGGTGGTAGTTCCTCAGCCCGCCGTTTCAGCCACTGAGCGGAAGAAATCCTCGGGGTCTTCGACTTCGGTCAGCTTCCGCTTGTCGATCAGCCAGAAGCGGTTGCCGATGGCGCGGATGAAGGAACGGTCGTGCGAGGCGAGCACACAGCTCGCCTGGTGCTTGAGCAGTTCCTCCTCCAGCGCTTCCTGGCCGTCAATGTCGAGATGGTTGGTCGGCTCGTCGAGCAGGTAGAAGTTGGGGTTGGCGAGTCTCAGCGCCAGCATCATCAGCCGCGCCTTCTGGCCGCCGGACAGCACGCCGATCTTCTTCTCCTGCATCTCAATGACAACGCCGGCGCCGGCAAGCAGCGAACGGGCGCGCTGCTCGCCGACATCGTAGCGGCGCGAGACCATGGCCAGAGGCGTGTCGTCGCCACTGATGCCGGCCAGCGCCTGGTCGCTGTAACCGAGCACCGTCGACGGCGTCACTTTGACGTTCGGCACCGTGTCAGGCTCGGAGATGGCATTGCGGATCAGGTTGACGAAACGCGACTTGCCGACGCCGTTGCGGCCGAGCAGCACGATGCGATCGCCCTGGCAGATGTGGCGCTTGCCGGTCTTGAACAGCAGCATGCCGTCCGGCGTTTCCACCGTGGCGTCGTCCAGCGTAATCAGCACCTTGGCATGGGTGCCGCGGTTGGCCAGCCGGATCGCGCCGGCTGATTTCTCGCGATGCGCCGATACCGCGGCGTCTTCCAGCTTCTCCGCCCGTTCCCTGAGTTGCTTGGTCTTCACCGTCAAAAGGTCGCTGCCGGAATTGATGCCGATGTTGTTGAGCTTGGCGGCCTGCTTGCGCAGTTGCTGCGCCACCTTCATGTCGCGCTCGAACCGGCGCGCCGTCGAAGCGTCCAGGTCGTCGAGCGCTTGCCTCGCCCTGGAATAGGGCAGTGCAAACACCGGCGAGTCCTCCGGGCGCAAGAACAGCGTGCGGTTGGTGACGGCGTCGAGAAAGGCGCGGTCGTGACTGGCGATGACCACCGGCACCTCGCGAGGCAGGGCGTTCAGCCAGCTTTCCAGCTGGCTGATCTTGGCGAGGTCGAGATGGTTGGTGGGCTCGTCGAGCAAAAGCACATCGGGGTCGGTGACCCAGACGCGGGCAATCAGCGCCAGCCGCTGCCATCCGCCGCTCAGCGCCTGCATCGGCCGTTCGCGCATCGGCTCGGGCACGTCGAGCGAATCCAGCGCCACGTCGACCCGCCACATCTCGCTGTCGGCCTGCCCCGCCGGCAAGGCGTCGGCCACCACCTGGTGGAAGCTGCGGCCGAGAAGGGCAGGAGGAACGGATTGTTCGACATGGCCGACGCGCAGGCCGCGCGTGCGGGAAATGTCGCCGGAGGTCGGCTCCATTGCGCCGGTCAGGCACTTCAGCAAGGTCGACTTGCCACGGCCATTGGCGGCAACGATGCCGAGCCGGTCGCCGGTGCCGATGGTGAGGTCGAGGTTGGAAAACAGCGGCGCACTCATGGTGACGCCGAGGGATTTGAGGCTGATCAGGGCCATTGTGATTTCTCTGGTCTTGCCGGTGTCCGGCTCAATGCACTTTGACGGTGCGCGTGCCGGCCATCAGGCTCAGCTTTGCGCACCACGAAGGGCAGACCAAAAAAATCGAAGCGGGAAAAAACCCGTGATGTCCCTGGTCAGCCCTGCAAGCGAACTCGCAGGGCAGAAATCGGGCCACGCTGACGATGGTGATCGATAGACACGCAGCCCTCCTTTCAAGACAAAACTTTGAGTGTGTGGAGCGATTACACCAAAGGCGGGGGTGGAGGCAAGTGGGCGACGGATGCGGCGGTGGTGGAGCGCTCTTCCCTTCTCCCACAAGGGGAGAAGGGAAGAGGTCTATTTCCCCGGCCGTCCCGTCTTGCCCGGCCGGCGCTTTTCGCGGCGGGCGTCGCCTGGGTCTTCGTAGGAGCCGATGCCGGCGCGCTGGCGAATCATTGGCTTGGCGTCGCGATCCTTCGCGCCTGTCCCGCCGGACATCTCCCCCAGCTGGGGGGAGATTGGCTGGGGCTTGGCCGGCATTTTTCCTTCGACCGGCTTTTCGGTCCGCCGAACCGTCATCTCGTCCAGTGAGTTCTTCTTGAACAGGGGCCTAGTCGCGTCGCCCGGAATGCCGAAGTCGGAGCCGTGCGCTTCCTGCGCCGACTGTTTCTTGAACAGCGAGCGCGACACCGCGCCTGACGGCGTCGGCATGTCGGTACCAGGCCCCATATCGTCGATCGACGGCTTGGCAAATAGCGGCTTCTTCACCGGCACGGCGCCCTCGGCACCCATTTCGTCGAGCGCCGGCTTGCGGAAGAGGTTGGACCGGGCAGCCCTGGCCGCCTCTTCAGCCGCGCGTGCGTCGTCGAACTTGCGGAAACGCTCCTGTTCCTCAGCCGTACGGTGCTTGGCCACGCCCTTGTTGTGCTTGCCCTTCTCGCGGCCGGAGACCGGGCTTTCCATGTCGGCGTATTTGGCCAGCGGGTCTTCCGAGATGGACAGTTCCATCTCGCGCAGCCGCTTGATCTCGTCACGGATGCGGGCGGCCTTCTCGAAGTCGAGATTGGCGGCGGCGTCGCGCATCTGCTTTTCCATGGCGTCGAGATGAGCCTTGAGATTGTTGCCCATCATCGCACCGGCGCCGTCGGTGAACTGCGAGATATCGGCGCGGACATGGTCCTTCTCGTAGACCGAGTCCAGAATGTCGGAGATGCGCGACTTCACCGATTCCGGGGTGATGCCGTTGGCCGCGTTCCATTCCATCTGCTTTTCGCGGCGGCGGTTGGTCTCGGCCATCGCCCGCTCCATCGAGCCGGTGACCTGGTCGGCATAGAGGATGACCTTGCCGTCGACGTTGCGGGCGGCGCGACCGATGGTCTGGATCAGCGACGTCTCGGAGCGCAGGAAGCCCTCCTTGTCGGCGTCGAGGATGGCGACGAAACCGCATTCAGGAATGTCGAGGCCTTCGCGCAGCAGGTTGATGCCGACCAGCACGTCGAAAGCGCCGAGGCGGAGATCGCGTAGAATCTCGATGCGCTCCAGCGTGTCGATGTCGGAGTGCATGTAGCGAACGCGCACGCCTTGCTCATGCAAATATTCGGTCAGGTCTTCGGCCATGCGCTTGGTCAAAACGGTGACCAGCGTGCGGTAGCCGGCGGCCGTGGTGTCGCGGATTTCGCCGACGACATCGTCGACCTGGCTTTTCGCCGGGCGGACTTCGACCGGCGGATCGATCAGGCCGGTCGGGCGGATGACCTGCTCGGCGAACACGCCGCCGGCCTGTTCCATCTCCCAGGCGCCGGGTGTCGCAGAAACCGCGACGGAGAGCGGGCGCATGGCGTCCCATTCCTCGAAGCGCAACGGGCGATTATCCATGCAGGAGGGCAGGCGAAAACCATACTCCGCCAGTGTCGCCTTGCGCCGAAAGTCGCCACGATACATGCCGCCGATCTGCGGCACGGTGACGTGGCTTTCGTCGATGAAGACCAGCGCGTTGTCGGGGATATATTCGAACAAAGTCGGCGGCGGATCGCCCGGCTGGCGTCCCGTGAGATAGCGCGAATAGTTCTCGATGCCGGCGCAGGAGCCGGTGGCTTCCAGCATCTCAAGATCGAAGCGGCAGCGCTGTTCGAGCCGCTGTGCCTCCAGCAGGCGGCCGGCGCGCTCGAGCTCGACCAGCCGGTGCTTGAGCTCCTCCTTGATCGACTTGATCGCCTGGTTGAGCGTTGGACGCGGCGTCACATAGTGCGAGTTGGCGTAGATCTTGACGCTCTTCAGCTCGCCGGTCTTCTGGCCGGTGAGCGGATCGAATTCGGTGATCGCCTCGATCTCGTCGCCGAACATCGAGATGCGCCACGCCCGGTCTTCAAGGTGAGCCGGGAAGATTTCGATCGTGTCGCCGCGCACGCGGAACGAGCCGCGGACGAAATTGATGTCCTGGCGTTTGTATTGCTGGGCGACGAGATCCGCGAGCAGAGCCCGCTGGTCGAGCCGGTCGCCGATCTGCATCTGGAAGGTCATCGCCGTGTAGGTCTCGACCGAGCCGATACCGTAGATGCAGGACACCGAGGCGACGATGATGACGTCGTCGCGCTCGAGCAGCGAACGCGTGGCCGAATGGCGCATCCGGTCGATCTGCTCGTTGATCGAGGATTCCTTCTCGATGAAGGTGTCGGTGCGCGGAACGTAGGCTTCCGGCTGGTAGTAGTCGTAGTAGGAGACGAAATACTCGACCGCATTGTCGGGGAAGAATTTCTTGAACTCGGAATAGAGCTGCGCGGCCAGCGTTTTGTTGGGCGCCAGGATCAAAGCAGGGCGCTGCGTCTGCTCGATCACCTTGGCCATGGTGAAGGTTTTGCCGGAGCCGGTGACGCCGAGCAGCACCTGAGTGCGATCATTGTTGTCGACGCCCTCGACAAGATCCTTGATGGCGGTCGGCTGGTCGCCGGCCGGCTCGAAATCCGACACCATCTTGATGGCGATGCCGCCTTCGGATTTTTCCGGGCGGGCAGGGCGGTGCGGCGTCCACAGCACGCCGTCCTTGTGCAGCGGGTTGCCGGATTCGATCAGCGCCGACAGCGCCGCGACCGTCGCGGTGACGCTGCCCGAGGCCATCGTCTCGGCGTCTTCCAGCGAGATGTCGAGACCGGCGACCGGGTTGAGGCCGGCGGCGGTGCGCTCGCGGGCCGTGGCCGCGCCGCCCATCGAGGTGCCGCGCGAACTGCGGCCGGGGGAGGTTGAGCGTTCCGGAATCTTCTTCGCCACCTTCGGCGGCTTGGCGCCGCCGGAACTACGCCCTTCCTTCTCGGCCTCCTGCTCTATCTGCTCTGCCCAGTCGGCAATCGAGCCGCTCAGCGGCGTGCCGGTGAAGTCGGCCTGCGGCGCCTCGGCGAAGCCGCCTCTGTGCAGAGGCTCCGAGGCATCGAGGAAATCGGTCAGCGGGCTGCGCCGCTTCGGCGGCGAAGCGCCGTTGTCACCCGCCGGAGACGGTGTCTTTTTGTCAGGGAGTTTGGCCATGCCCCAAATATGGGCAGAGTCCGCCAAAATGGAAAGAGTGCAGTGGCGAAGGGCGCTAAGCGGGTCGAAGCTCCTGACACAAGGGTGTCAGGAGCTGTGTTACGCGAAGCCAGGCCGCCTGCTCAATTGAACCACAGCGCGAAGGTCAAAAACCCACCGCCACCGAACTGGCGCTGGATCTGGTCGAACTCGCCGCTGGTTACGATCTCACCGCTCTCGAGGTAGGGCGCGATGGCCGGGCCGGTAATCGACAGCACTAGGTCGAAAGGCTTCGGTTCTTCGAAGAAACGCTTCATGTTGATGCCCTGGCCGGTGCTGACCGTGATGCGGAAATGCGGCAGCAGCTTGCGGCCTTCCAAAAGGTCTTCGGCCATGGTCAGAGTGGCGAGCCAGGCCTCGACCTGCTCCTCGCCGACTTCGAGCCCGGTGAGCGGGTTCTCGCCCTTCTGCTGCGGTCCCGGCAGCCATTCGCGGTCATTGTCGGTCTCGGCGCGGATCGCCTTCCAGTCCTGGCGCGACAGCCGGATCATTTCGAGCAGATGGCGGCGCGCCGCTTGACGTCGCTCGGGCTCGACCACCGGCCAGTTGACGAGGTGAACCATGGAGATGAAATCCGCGATGCGCCATTCCGATGAGAAGATGCTGCTGCCCATGTCCCCGGCGGGAGGCACCAGAACGTCCTGCAGCGGCAGTTTGGCGCGCGGGAACAGCATGTGGAACGAGCCGTCGAACATGGTCCTGAAATCATGCGCCAGCCAGAAATCGGCCTGCGCCATCAGGAATTCGGCATAGCCCTGCAGCCAGAAACCGTCGGCCCGGTCGAAGCGGAATGTGAGCGAGGGAGCGGCGCCGTCCGACGAGATACCGCCGCGCGACAGCGAGGCCATGATCGCGGCCATGCTTTCATCCGGCGCGATGGCACCGTCTTCGTTGAGATCGATGCCGGCATGGGTGAGGTCGACGACCATGCCGATATCGGCATCGGCGGGTACCGAGCCCAGAGTGGCCGCGGATGTCTCCAGCCGGTCGCGGAAGGCGACCAGAATGGCGCGGAACTGCTCATAGGTCAGCGGTTCGGGATTGGGATTGTCCGGAATCGGCAGCCGCATCAGCGGCAGCATGAATGATTGCGGGCTTTCGAACCCGTGGCGGTGCAGACCGCCGGCGAGGATTTCCAGCGCGGTGAAGAATTCGCCGGCCCCGGCGGCATAGGCTGACGCCGGATCGCCCTGGGCTGCAGCCTCGAGCGTGGTAAGCGCGGCGTTGCGCTCGGTCACCGTTTTGGCCTCGAACAAAGCGGTTGCCGCTTTGGGCGCGGCGGCGCGGGCCGAAGATAAAGGCAGCAACAGGAGGAGGGCGGACGCCAGCAGGCCTGCAAAACGTGTCATCTCATCCCTCCACTATGCGATGCGCAGACATTACACGCATTTGGCGCCGTGTCTGCCGGCGGCAGTGTTTCAAGGACTGACGGTCGACACTTCCCGGGCAGACCGTCTACACAAGCTAACCGATTGGGCAAACGATTGGGCGTCGCGTGTCGAACTATCCGCTTTCCTACAAACTGTCATGGCTGCCGCGCTTCCTGAAACCGTCTCTCGGCGGCGATGTCAGGGATCTCGCACCGAGGGCGGCGACGACGATCATCGATCCGCCGCCGGGGCGGAAGGTGCGGCTGGCCTTTGTAGGCGATATTTCGGCGGTGGCCAACCGTAGTGCGCCGGAGTGCGATCCGGAAATCGCAAAGCTCTTGGGCTCAGCCGATCTGGTGATCGGCAATTGCGAAAGTCCGGTCGTCGAGCGGCCGAGCGTGGCGTTTGGCACGCGGCTTGGCACTCACCATGCGATGAGCGAGCGGTTTCTTGCCGCGGCGCTTGCTGCCGTAGGCATCGCGCGTGAAAAGCTCGTGCTGTCGCTGGCCAACAACCATGTGCTCGACCAGGGCGTCGCCGGTTTCGACGAGACCGTTGCGGCGTTGAAGCGGCTTGGAATCCGCACCATCGGCACCGCGAAAAAAGGATCGGTCGAGCAGGTCAAGGCCGGGCCGCTGACGATCGGCTTTGCCGCCTTCACACTGTGGCGCAATGGTGACGCCGGGCCATTCACCGAGCTTGTCTCGATGCAAGGCGATCCGGCGGCATGGCCGAGAGGCGCGGCCGACAAGAACATCGATCTCACCTGTGCGGTGCCGCACTGGGACTGGGAGTTCCGGCATTTTCCGCAGCCGCAAACGCAAACGCTGGCGAGGTTGCTGGCCGGTCACGGCGTGGGGCTGATTGCCGGGCACCACGCCCATGTCGTGCAGCCGGTGCAATGGGTCGGCAAGACGCTCGTGGCTTACGGGCTTGGCGACTTCCTCGGCACGGCGCTGGCGCGGCAGCCCTGGCCCGGCCGCATCGCCGGCATTTTCGTCGTCGATGTCAGCGCAGATCTCGGCATGCGCGGTGCGATCGCCGGGTACCGGATGCATCCCTTCATGCGGCTGCGCGCAGGCGGGCATGAGCGGCTGGTTCCGGTCGAGGCGCTGACTGGCCGGATGAAGGGCAAGGTCCAGGCCAGGCTGAAGGCGATCTTTGGCGACTGACAACTTTCCCGTTATCATAGGTATAATAGGACTTTGCGAGGGGGCGATGGAAGCAGCTGAGTTCATGCCTGATGAAGCGGTGGTCGCCGGCATCAGGAAGAATATCGAGATCTATGAGGCTGGACGGGCTTCGGCCTGCCGCCAGGTGCGCTGGCGGGTGCCGGTGTTTCTGGGGCTGCTGCTGGTTTTTGTCGTGCTGGTGGCCTGGCTGTTCAACAAGGTCGCCGACTTGAACGAGCAATGGTTCTCGACGCCGCATGTGTTCCTCTATGTCGGCGGTTTCTTCGCGGCGCTGCTGCTGTACTTCCTGGCGATCAGGCCGGCGACGCGGCTGCAGCAATCGTTCCGTGACACGCTGCTGCCGATCATCTTCGGCTTCATCAGGGATGTGCGCTATCAGCACAGCGTGACGCCGAATTCCTTCGACCGGCTGCCGCGCGCCGTGGTCGGCGCCTTCAACCGGCAGAGCTTCGACGACATCGTGTCAGGCCGCTACGAGGATTTTCCGTTCGAGCTCTACGAGGCGGAGTTGCGCCAAGGTTCGGGCAAAGGCTCGTCGACGGTCTTCAAGGGCGTCATCGTTGCGTTCGAGACGATCGCGCCGTTCCCCGGCATATTGGTCGCGACGCGCCGCAGCAACGCGGTGGTCGGTTTCTTCCGCGGCATCTTCGCCGGCAAGATGCAGGAACTGTCCAGCGGCGATCCGCTGCTCGACGGCGACTACGAATTTCGCACCGACAATGTCGCCGCCGCGCAGCCGCTGGTGAGCGGCCGGTTGGCGCAGGCGCTGAAATGGCTGCACGAGACATGGCGCGATGATCCGGCGCGGGTGGCACTTAATGGCAGCGATGGTTTCCTGCTCTTGCCGCAGCCGAAGAATTTCTTCGAACTGCCCGCCATTTCCGTGCCACTCGATTACACCAAGCACATCGCCCCGATGATCGCCGATATGGGCGCGATCCTGGCGACCGCGGCGCTGGTGCGCAAGATCGGCGCGACGGATGGCGAGGCGGCCGCAAGCTAGGCAGTTCCCGATTGCAACAAGCCGCCATTCATCCGGGTGCGGCTCTCGCGACAAGGCGGACAATATCGCCGAGCCTGCGCTGCTCCTCGGCGGATCTGGAGCGGCTGACCGCGAGGTTGACGACTACCAGTTCGGCTGCCGGCAAGACGCCGATCATCTGACCGAAACCGCCATGGGCGAAATAGCGAACCCTGGGCAAATCCGCATTGCGAAGAACGGTGGCTTCGGACTGGGCTTCGCCATCACGGCCGGTCGTCCACCACATGTAACCATAGCCGCTTCCGTCTGGAGTGATCGAATAAGCCTTTGTGCTGTCTTCGATCCACGCCCGCGGCACGATCTCCGTGCCGCGCCAGCTGCCTTTGCGCAGGTACAGAAGGCCGAATCGGGCAAGATCGCGCGCGGTCATGCGAAAATGATAGGCGGGGTGCTCCGATTCGGGGCCGCGCAAATACGCGCCGTCGTCAGGGTGAAAATCCTGCATGCCGAGCGGGACGGCGATGTCGGCATGGAAGCCGTCAAAAACGGAGCGGCCGGTTGCCCTCTCATAGATGGTGCCAAGGGCGTTGAAGTCCCAATTGTTGTAATACCAGTGGCTGTCCCTGGGGTGGCTGCCGCGGACGGGCCGGTTGGCTTTCATCTGTTCGGATTCGGCGAGCGCCGGGTGGTAAATCCCGGACCGAGCCTTGATGAGATCGCCGACTGTTGCCTGCTTTTCGGCTTCGCTCAACGACGGCGCGACATCATCGATGCCGAGCTCGCCCAGCGTGTTGTCCAGACGAATGCGTCCGCGCTTGACCTCGATGCCGATTAGAGCGCTCAGCAGGCTTTTGCGGACCGAGCGGATGACGACTTTTTTCGAGGCCGAACCGCTGGATGCGACGACAGATCCGCGATGGATGGCCACAGACGCTATCGAACCAAATTGCCGTGCCGCTGCTTTCGCCTCGGCGAGGAGATCGACGTTCCATCCGGCATCGGCCGCCGATACGACGTTCCATTTTTCGCCGGGATATTCAGCCCCTTTCATGTCGCCGCGCCTCAGCAGTCGAAGCCGTAGTTCTGGCGATAATATTCGACATCTTCTTGCGCCATCGTCTTGAACATCACGCAGACGGTGAAGCTGCCGACCTGGCGACCGTTTCTGGTGTAGCCCCAGTCGGAAATATCGTCCCGGTTAAATTCGAGTTCCTGGCCGGCCACGACATTGTGCACCGCTTGCGGCTCATTGGCCAATGTTCCTGCAAAGCCGGTCGCGGTCTTGTGGAAGGGGATGATCCAGAAATGTTCCGAGGCGTCTCCGTCCCTGACCTCGACCTTCAATTTGTAGCTGGTTGTCCCGGCTGGCGGCGCATCCGACAAGGACAGGAATTCATCGAGGCTGGCGCGCGCCTGCGCAATGGCCGCCGCCATTTCCGGATCGTCCCTGGCGACGCCTACAACCTTGTCGCCGCCCTGGCCGGAATCCTGCGCACCGGCTGGAATCGGCGCCAAGGCCAGCACCAGGGACAGCACGGTTCGAACTGCATGCTTCATGAAATGGCGCTCCTGCGTGTCGATGCCTGACACCATCATGCATCTATCTGGAGTTTTCAACGGCAGTGCGACAGCGTGGTATGGTCCGAACGGCAGGCCGCTCACAACCCGCTCGGCACCAGCCCTGCCAGCCAGTTCGCGGACCGCTTGGCAATGCCGACCGTTGCCGACGCGACGCGGCCGAGATCTGTCTTGACCACGGCGTAGCCGTTCCTGGTGCGGTAGAGCACGCCTGTTCCGCCATCGACCACTTGCTCGTAGGCGACGGGCCGTACCGCTGCTGCCTCCATGGCCGTCGTCGGGGAGCCGACGGGAACGCTCGGCCGATGGCTCAGTTCCGGCGGCAACGGGGTTTGGACATTCCGGCTGGCCGGCTTCAGTTCCGGGCGGGATGCGGCCGCCGCCAGTTGCGAAGAAGACGCCGACCCCTTGCTGCGGCAGATGCCGGAGACCAGCGGATAGTCGAAGTTCTTCTGGTGCAGCATCTGGCTTTTCATCGCCGCTTCGCAGTCGGCGATAGTCGCCCACTTCGCCGGCGTCTCGCCGATATATTCGCAAAGCTTGGCGTCGCAGTCGCAGCCGACAATGGTCATGGCGACAAGGGCGGTCTTGATCACGGTCTTGTCCTTCGGATTGCCCCCCGGCAGCCAGTCCTTCCATCGCGCGCGAACAAGGCGGGATTTTGGCCGCGATCACGCGATGAGCCGGGGGATGCGTTTTTCGGGTACGGCTCACTATAGGTGGATTTCGAGACACCCGGTAGCAGATAGGGCGGGAGCGTGATGCATTTGCAGGAAGAAGCCTGAATAAATCTTGTCGGCTATGGCCGCGACAACTGTTTCTTGGCCCGGTTTTCTACTACGATACTCACGGGGCGATACAACAATATAGGAGGGGTTTGTCATGGGAAGAATTGTCCGGTCCGCTGAGCCTGTGCCGAAAAGGGATTCAACGCTCGAGGGCATTCCAGGCGATGCTCCGCTCGGCGTCGACGATGACAAGCAAGAAGATCAAGGATCGAAAGGCGGCGACGGCTATCTCGACCGGGTTGCGAAGTACGTGCCTGCCGAAGTCGTGGCATTTTTCATCTTCGTCAACTCCATCCTGGTCAATGCCACTGAGCAGCCGGTTGCCAAGGCGTTGACCGATGCGGTGGCGGAAGAGACCAAAGGCAATCCGGGGGACATTCCGGGTAAGGTGCAGGCAGCCATCTATAAGATTGAAATGGCCGGTATCAGCGTCTGGACCATTTCATGGATCATGTTGATCGTCGCGCTGGCGATGACGCCGGTGTATCTGAAATCGGTCAGCGATTCAGCCGACAATGCGGAGGCTCCGGGAGCCAACATCGTCATGTCGATGCTCGCCTTCCCATTCTGGGCCTATGCCGTCAACGCGCTGGCCCTCAGGCCATGGCATGACGGTGCGCTGGCCAGCATCATGCTCGCCACCTTCACGCTCATCAGCGGCGCCATACGGCCGGAATATATAAACGCTGGCCTCAATTTGATCCCGGGCATCGGCCCGAAGAAGTAGCTTGGCCCGCCGGGCAGGCCGCGGTGCGGGCGCGGCTTCAGTTGTAGACGCGCTCCAGCCTCGCGCCTGCTTCGAACAGCGCCGGCAGCACGATGTGCAGCTTGCGCACGGCGACGATCAGCCCGGTGCGACGGGTGGCGGATCGATCGGAACGGTTGGCTGAACAGCGCCCGGGCGCCTTCGGGCGGAGCGAAGTCTGCCGCCGAAAGCACGGTGAGCATGATCGCGTCATTGCCACCGATCTCGACGAAGGACACGCCTCTGTCGATCAGGCGCGGGATCATGTCGGTGAATTGCTGATCGCGCCTGGTGATGAAGATGGTTCCGTCAGCGCCGAAATCTCGTTCCAGCAAAGTATCGGCTTCTTACGCGTCGCTTCGCCGACCGGACCTTGGCCCAAAAGACAGTCGGCGCCGGGATTTCTCCCAGCGCCTCCCTGTCAGATCAGGACACGGTCGCGGCAGCAACTTCCGCAAAGTCGTCGCGCCATGCCGGCCTTGATTTTGACGGTCCTGCCAGTCACCGCCCGAGGGCAGTGCCCGTTCCAGACCACGCCGTTCTCCACCCTTGCGAGCTTCGTTCGGCGCGCCATCGAAGGTTTTCGCCGTCCTTCATGGCAGCATCGGTCCGCCGTTGGCGTTCGCACGCTTTCCGCGGCCCCGTAGGTCTCGGCATCCGTCCCTCCAACAGGCAAGCCTGCTCTCGCTTCGGGCCGTACGGGCCTCAGGAAATCCGCCTTTTCGCTTTGCCTTTCGGCGTGGCGATCGGTAGCCGCCTGAGATGGTTAAACTTACGCCGGGTAAGGGTTTTGGGGAATAGGTGTGAGCCTGTGGATAACGGGATTATCGGGGATCGTTTGCCACAAAGCTCGGAATTTCGACTCCAGCTGCATTAGACAGCCCGCCCGCTTTTTGGCGCCTGATCGGCTGTGCCCCTTGCTCCGCCGGCTGGCGCGGGCTTCAATGCAGGCAAAGCATCGAGCCTATCGGCTCGGTGCGGGGAGGGTGCGCATTGAAAGTCGGGGTGGTGCTCAATCCGATTGCCGGCGGCGGCCGGCTGAAACGGCATTGGCCGGAGGTCGCCGCATCGCTGAAAAAGCATTTCGGCGAATTCGAGCTGCGCGAGACGCAGGCCGAGGGCGACGCCGAAAGGCTGGCACTCGACCTCGCGGCAAGCGGCTTCGAGCTGGTGATCGCGGCCGGCGGCGACGGCACCGCCAGCGAGGTGGCCGACGGATTGCTGCAGGCTTTCGATGAGAGCGGCCGGACAACCGAACTTGGCTTGCTGCCTTGCGGCACCGGCATCGATTTCGCGCGCGGACTTGGCCTGCCGAAAGAGGTGGATGCGGCGTTGAAGCGGATCGCCGAAGCCAAGGCGCGCAAGGTCGATGCCGGGCGCATCTGCTACATCGACGACCATGGCGCGCTGGCCAGCCGGCACTTCATCAATATCGCCAGCCTCGGCCTGTCCGGCGCCACGGACCGTGCGGTCAATGCCGACAAGCGCAAGGGCAGGATGTCGGCCAAGGCGCTGTTTTTCTGGCGCACCGTGGTCGAGTTCATCCGCTACCGCTTCCAGGACGTCAGGATCACCGTCGACGATGGCACCCCGGTCGAGGCGCGCATGGCGCTGGTGGCGGTCGCCAACGGAAAGTTCTTCGGCGGCGGCATGATGATCGCCCCGGACGCCGAACTCGCCGACGGCCAGTTCGACATCGTCATCCTGCGCGCGGCCGGCAAGCTGAAGCTGATCTGGGATATTCGGCTGCTCTATGGCGGCCGGCACCGCAACCATCCCGCCATCACCATATTGCGTGGCCGGAAAGTGGTGGTCGAACCTATCGGCGATGTCGAGAAGAACGGCGCGCTGGTCGACATAGATGGCGAGTCGCCGGGGCGTATACCCGCGACGTTTGAGATCCTGCCCGGAGCGCTGACGCTGAGATATTGAATCAAGGCGTTGAGGGATTGATTCAGGTGGTTTGAGCGGCGATTCCGGCGAACCGGCCAAGGGCCTGAAATCGCAGGACATATTTACCCGGCTTAGCTTTCCAGCTTGGCTGGGAAACCGGGCGCGCGCAGATCCATGTCGACGGCATCCTCGAGCAGTTTGACGATCTGGGTCGACCAGGCGCCGCCGCCATATTCCTGTTTGCCCATCAGGAAAATCTCACTCACAAGCGGCGCCAGTTGGAGTGGCAGTCTGAACTCCCTGCCCATCGCAAGCGCAAAGCCGAGGTCCTTCAGTGCCAGGTCCATGGTGAAGCCAATGTCGTAGGAGCCGTTGAGGATGAGCTGGCTTTCGGTCTCATGGACGAAGCTGTTGCCGGAGGAGGCGACGATGGCGTGGTAGGATTGCGCGAGGTCGAGGCCGCCTTGCTTGGCCAACATCAGCGCCTCGCCGGCGGCGACGAGATGGATGAAGGCCAGCATGTTGGTGATCACCTTGATCACCGCCGCCGAGCCGACCGGACCCATCAGGAACGACTTTGCGCACATCGCTTCGATGGCCGGACGATGGCGCTCGTAAAGCGCAGCATCGCCGCCGACAAGCGCGGTGATCTTTCCGACCGCGGCCAGATGCACGCCGCCGGTGACCGGGCACTCAAGCGTTTCGACGCCCTTGGCCGAGGCGAGGGCGGCGAGGCGCAGAATCTCGTCGCGGCCATTCGTCGACATCTCGATCCATGTGCCGCCCTTGGGCAATCCTTCCAGCAGTCCACCGGGACCAGCCAGCACCGCTTCGCTGACCTTGGGCGAGGGCAGGCAAGTAATGGCATTGCCGGCCTGTGCCGCCGCTTCGGCCGGGCTGGTCGCGGCCGTGGCGCCGAGCGCCACGAGGCGCTCGACGGCGGCGGGGTCGCGGTCGAAGACGATGACGACAAAACCGTTGCGCAACAGGCTGGCGGCAAGGTTGCCGCCGAGATGGCCAAGGCCGATGAAGGCGTAGCGTTCGCTCACGGCATCAGCGGCGTTTGCATCATCTGCAAATGCAGGTCCTTGCCGGTGTAGGGATGCGCGTCGCAGACCGCTTCGTCCAGCTCGACGCCGAGGCCCGGCCCCTTCGATGGAATGACATTGCCGTCCTGCCACTCGATCTTCTTCTTCAAGAGCGTCGCGTGGAAGCCGTCCCACTGCTTCAGCGATTCCAGGATGAGGAAATTGGGCAGCGTCACCGCCAGCTGGATGTTGGCGGCGCCAACGATCGGCCCGCAATAGCAGTGCGGCGCGATCTGGATGTGGTAGGCCTCGGCCATGGCGGCGATCTTCTTGGTTTCGAGAATGCCGCCTGAGCGGCCAAGGTCCGGTTGCAGGATGGTGGCGGCGCGGTTCTCGATCACGCGAGCGAATTCGAACTTCGTGGTCAACCGCTCGCCGGTGGCGATCGGGATCGAGGTGCCGCGGGCGACCTGCGCCATCACTTCGGGCATGTCCGGCGGGACCGGCTCTTCGAACCACAAGGGATCGTAGGGCTCGATGGCTCGTGCCATGCGCAGCGCACCCGACGCGGTGAACTGGCCATGCGTGCCGAACAGAATATCGGCGCGGGTGCCGACGGCTTCGCGGATCGCCTTGACCATGCGGGTGGAGACATCGATGTCGATCAGGCGCGGCTGGTGGCCGTCGAAGGCGGTGTAGGGGCCTGCCGGGTCGAGCTTGACGGCGTTGAACCCCTGCTCGACATATTCGAGCGCGCAGGCGGCCGCCAATTCGGGGTCATTGTAGACGTTCCGGCCGTCCGGCGCGTCCTCCGAATGGACGCTGCCGGTGTGCGGATAGAGATAGGTGTAGGAGCGCAGCGTCTCGTGCACCTGACCGCCGAGCAGTTTGTAGACCGGCTTGTCGGCTTCCTTGCCGACAATGTCCCAGCAGGCCATTTCCAGCGCCGAGAAACAGCCCATGCCGGTAACGTCGGGGCGCTGGGTAAATCCTGAGGAATAGGCGCGGCGGAAGAAGGTCTCGATGTCATGCGGATCGTGGCCGATCAGGTAACGCTCGGCCATGTCCTCGACCAGCTTCGCTGTTATGTGAGCCGAGAAGGTGGCGTTGTAGGCCTCGCCGTAACCGACGACGCCGCCATCGGTGGTCAGCTTGACGAAGATGAAATACTTGCCGCCGATGCCGGGCGGCGGGTTGCCGACTACCCAGGTCTTGACGTCGGTGATCTTCATTTTTGGTCCTCCAGAACCAGTTCGGCGCCCTTCCATCCGGTCATGACCGAGGCGGCGTTGGTGTTGCCGGTGATGTTGGCGGGAAATATCGAGGCGTCTATGACGCGCAGACCTTCGAGCCCGTGCACTTTCAGGCGCGGGTCGACGACGGCGGCCCCGGCGTCCGGCCCCATGCGGCAGGTCGAGACCGGGTGATAGACGGTGCCTGAGCGCTTCCTGAAATCCTGGATCAGGTCAGCATCCGACTGGATCGATGGGCCCGGCAAAACCTCCTCAGTGATGATCTCGGCCATGGCGGGCATCGAGGCTATCTTGCGCACGAACTTCACCGCCGCCAGCATCTCGTCGACATCGGCGTTGGTGGAATAGGCGTTGGCGACGATCCTGGGATAGTCCAGCGGATTGCTGGAGCGGATCATGATCTCGCCGCGGCTGGACGGGCGGCAGTTGGAGAGGCCGATGGAAAAGCCCGGCCACGGATCTGGCGTCAGGATCGGCCGCTCGCCGCTCTTCGGAATGACGGTCGAGAAAGCCTGGAAATAAAGCTGCATGTTGGGGCGCGAAAACGCCGGGTCGGTTCGGAAGAAGCCGCCGCCATGGTTCATCGACAGCGACAGCGGGCCGGAGCGGGTGAGGATGTACTGCATGCCAACCAGCAGCTTGCCCCACCAGGGCCGCAAGATTTGGTTGAGCGTCGGCACGTTTCCCTTGAAGGTATAGTTGATGCCGACATGGTCCTGCAGATGCGCGCCGACATTTTCGTTGGCGTGGACGACCGGGATGCCAAGCCCCTTGAGCAGTGCGGAGGGACCGACGCCGGACAGTTGCAAGAGCTGCGGCGAGTTGATCGAGCCGGCGGACAGGATGACTTCGCGGCCGGCCCGCGCCGTCTTGGTCTCGCCATTCTGCAGATATTCGATGCCGACGGCGCGCTTGCCCTCGAACAGGATCCTGCTCGCCAGCGCATTCGTCTCGACGCGGACGTTTTTGCGCTTCATCGCCGGGCGCAGGAAGGCGCGCGCGGCCGACATGCGGCGACCATTCCTGGTCGAGATCTGGTAGGTGCCGACGCCTTCCTGGGCGGCGCCGTTGAAGTCGGGGTTGAGTGGCAGCCCTGCCTGCTGGCCGGCGGCGAGATAGCGCCTGGTCAGCGGATGGACGGCGTTCGTCGTGTCGGTGATATGCAGCGGCCCGCCGGTGCCGCGCCATTTGTCGGCGCCGGCCTCATTGTCCTCGAGCGCCTTGAAGCCCGGCAACAGATCGTCATAGCCCCAGCCGGGATTTCCGGCATCGCGCCAGTCGTCAAAGTCCTCGCGCGCGCCACGGATCCAGACCATGGCGTTGATCGAGCTGGAGCCGCCAAGCAGCTTGCCGCGCGGCCAATGGTCGACATTGCCGGCAAGGCCGGGGTCCGGCTCGGGCTTGTAGTTCCAGTTGACCGCCGGATCGAAGAAGGTCTTGCCGTAGCCGAGCGGCATCTGGACATAAAAGCGGCGGTCGCTGCCGCCGGCCTCCAGCACCAGCACGGAGAAGCGGCCCGAAATCGACAGCCTGTCGGCCAGAACCGAGCCGGCCGAGCCGGAGCCGACGATGATGAAGTCATAAGTCTGCATGATTGGTGTTGGCGGCTCCGCAAAACTGAGCGCAGCCTATCCGCGACGGCTTGGCCGCGCCCCTGCGGCTTCCGGCATGGCTTGTGAAAAAAGCGACCGTGAGACGCCTGGTCGGAAAAGCCACCATGGAACCGACATTGCGCCGGGAGCCTCGCCCGTCGCGTTGACCTCTTGGGTCCATGACGCTACGGGATCAAGGGCTATCGCTTCAGGGGAATCTCGGATGGTGCATTACGCGGACGGACGGCCGATCGGTGATCTGACCTTGCGTACGCTCGCCATGCCGGCCGATGCAAATGCGGCCGGCGACATCTTTGGCGGTTGGGTGATGGCGCAGATGGATCTTGCCTGCGGCATCCGTGCGGCCGAGCGGGCCAAGGGCCGCGTGGTGACGGCGGCTGTCAAGGAAATGTCCTTCGCCAAAGCGATGAAGATCGGCGACACGCTGTGCATCTACACCCATGTCGAGCGCGTCGGCCGCACCTCCATGACGCTCAAGGTCGAGGCGTGGGCGCAGCGCTACCTCTCCGACCTGATGGAGAAGGTCACCCACGCCGATTTCGTCATGGTGGCGCTGGATAGCGACGGCAAGCCGAAGCCGATTCCAACCGAAAGTTGACATCGTCGATTCTGCCAAGCTTGCGCTTATGTAACATCCCCCGCGCGGGCGACGCGCTACGCGACATCCAACGGTTGCCTTCACATCCGATTCTGCGGGCGGCGGAGGGAAGACAATGCGTCAACATATGCTGAACGTCTGGCTCGTGGCGGCCCTTGTCGCGGTGATCTGCCTGCTTGGCACGACCGCTTATACCGAGATCAGGAAAGAGCTTCCAGGCGTTGCCTGCACGCACGACCGGACCGTCGGCAACGAGCGGACTGCCCAGCGGTCTGCAAGAGTAGAGACGTGCGGCGCGATGTGTTGCAGCAACCCTGCGTCAAAGGCCTGAGGGCCCGTCAGCGGAAGACCTCGTCAGCCTCAAAATGATGATGCGCCGGCGAACGAAACGCTGCAGCTATGTCGCGATGGCGTGACCAACGATGCAAGGGCGGATCCAGTTAAACCCGGGTACGCGTCGTCGACGGCAAAATCCGTAAACTATCGCTGGGCAACGGTTTTCAGGCGTGCACGCCATCGAATCTTTCACGCGCCGCCTGGACCCGCGAGGTGTTTTTCCGCGCCCATTCGCCGAGCGCGCCGACCGGCACCAGCAGCTCATGGCCGAGCTCCGTCAGCTCATAGTCGACGCGTGGCGGGATGGTCGGGAACACGGTTCGGGTGACGAAGCCGTCGCGCTCAAGACCGCGCAAGGTGGTGGTCAGCATCTTCTGCGAAATGCCGCCGACAGCGGCGCGCAACTCATTGAAACGCAGCGGTCCGCCGCCCAGCTTGCCGACGACCAGAACGGTCCATTTGTCGCCGACGCGCTGCAGGATTTCCGAGACGGCGCGGCAGTCTTCGGTGTTGTGCGGGTGCCTCAGTAACATAACGGTGCCTCCTTGCGCTGCCATTTGTCAGTATCTCATATAGCGCCGGTATCCAAACGATACCAGCTTTTGCATATATGGAGAGCCCCATGTCCAAGCCCAAAATCGCCATCGTCGTCGGTTCGACACGCGCCGCGCGTTTCGCCGATGTGCCCGCCCAGTGGATCGCCAAGATCGCGAAATCTCATGCCGACATCGACGTCGAGACCGTCGACCTGCGCGACTGGCCGCTGCCCTTTTTCGACGAGGTCGCCTCGTCCGCCTGGGCGCCGTCGCAGAACGAAGTTGCCCAGCGCTGGCAAAAGAAGGTCGCCGAATTCGACGGCTTCATCTTCACCGCCGCCGAATACAATCATGGCCCGACGGCCGTGCTGAAGAACGCCATCGATTACGCCGCCAATGAATGGAACAAGAAGCCGGCCGGTTTCGTCGGCTATGGCAGCGTCGGCGGCTCGCGCGCTGTCGAACATTTGCGTCTTGCCGCGGTCGAATTGCAGATGGCGCCGGTCAAATCCGCCGTTCACATTGCCTGGAGCGATTTCCTGGCGGTGCGCCAGGGCGAGAAGAAGCTCGAGGAGATCGAGCATCTGAACCAGGCTGCCACGGCGCTGGTCAACGACGTTGCCTGGTGGGCCCGCGTGCTCAAGGCAGCGCGTCAGGCCGACGCGATTGCCGGCGAAGCCCAGGCGGCCTGAGCCTTATCCTCCCAAGGATCGATGATTTTTCCAAAGGGCGGCGTTTGCGCCGCCCTTTTTCATTCACGTGAAGAGGCGCTCTCGGCTCCCTTGGCCGGATGGTGGAGTCGGACCGGCAAGGTCGCGCTGATGCCTTGACGATCCCGCGCGAAGGATCGCCGCCTGTCACAGCCAACCGCCGGAAAACCCGGCCCGGCGCAGTCCTGTGGTGATGGCCGGCACGCGGCGCATCAATCGCCACAGGAAGTCGGACCGGTAGTTCTCGATCATCAGGGCGATCGGCCCCTGGTTGATGCCGACATGGTCCGGCGATACCCAACCGCAGGCGCGACCGTCGTCGGCAGCGATCGTCGGGTTGAAGCTCGCGGTGAAGCCGTAAGGGTTGCCGTCGCGCAGGTCCATCTCGTGGAAATGGCGCAGCGCCGGCAGCACGATTTCCGGCGCAAAAGGCAAGGAGGCGATTGCCGCCCATGGCGACAGCGTGCCGTCATCGGGGCCAAACGGTGCGCCGCGGGCGAGATAACCGAAGAAGCGGCGTCCATCGGCTCGCCGCGCGATCGGACCTGGGCCGTCGCTGGCGGTGACGCCCCAGCAATTCTCGCCATAGCCCGCGAACCCCCTCGGATTGCGGATTGCGTAATCGCGCTGCAGATACGTCGCCTGGCGGCTGTTTTCGAAATAGTCCCGGTCGTGATCGCGCATGAAGGCATCGCGGATGTCGCGAAAATCGATCCAGATATGCGAGAACTGGTGGATGAAAAGCGGGCCGGCATAGACCATCTCGCGGCCGTAGATGGTCTTCCATTTGTAAGTGGACAGCCAGGCCGCGTAGCTCTCGGGAGTTAGCGAGTGGGTCGGCGAACCGAGACCCAGGACGTACAGGATCAGCGCCTCGTCAAATCCTTCCCAGCGGTAGCGGAGAAAGCCTTTTCCAGGCCGCCAGCCATGGGTGACGGTGGCGCCGCCGTTCTGCGCCCAGCGCCAGTCGGCACGGCGGTAGAGCGCATCGGCAAGCTGGCGGATTTCCAGTTCGAGCTCATCGTCCTCGTCGAAATAAGCGCCGGCGGCCAGAACACCGGCAAGCAAAAGGGCGGTATCGATCGTGGACAGTTCGCAATTCCAGACGCGGCGGCCGGTCTTCATGTCGAGGAAATGATAGTAGAAACCCCTGTAGCCGGTGGCATCGGGCTCCGGCCCGTGCGGGGCGTTCCAGAAGAAGCGAAGCGTGGCGAGCGTCCGCTCGATTGCGGCATCGCGCGTCATGAAACCGCGCTCGACACCGACGGGATAGGACGACAAAGCGAGCCCGACGGCGGCTATGCTGGCAGGCGACGCCTGCGTGTTGCGGTCGGCGACCAGGCCGTTGGCAGGGTTGGCCTCGTTGAGAAAATACTCGAAGGACAGGCGCTGGATATCTTGGAGAAGCTCGTCGTTTAGCGCGTGTTCGTTCGATGCATCCATGACAATCGATATAGAGGCTTTGGCTGCTTTTGCCATTCTTCCAGCGGATCAATCATGGGTGAGGGCAGGCTGGGGCCGATAGCGAAAGGCGCTGCCGACGCACCGAATTCAAATCGAGGGGCTGCGAAGATCGGTTGGACCGCCATATGCACGGCCCTGCCATCTGGCCTGGCCGTCCTCCCCTGATATATCCGGCTGCGATCCATCACATGAGCATGCCCCGTGAAGTCACCCAGCCTGTCAGGCGTCGTTTCCCCCATGACCCCGGTGCTGGTCTGTGCACTTGCGATCTTCCTTCTGTCCGCCATGGATGCGGCGATGAAAATCCTGGTGATCGCCGTCGGTGTCTACAACACGGTGCTATGGCGAAGCATGCTTGCGAGCGTGGTCGCGGGCACGGCTTGGGCGGCGGGGCCGCGTTCCCTTCCCACGCCTTCCGTGCTGCGGCTACACGCGCTGCGCGCCGTGGTCGTGGGCATCGTTCTGCTGTCGTTCTTCTGGGGCCTTGCCAGATTGCCGCTGGCGGATGGGATCGGGCTTAGTTTCGTCGCGCCGCTGTTCGCTCTCCTGCTGGCGGCGCTGCTTTTGGGCGAACGCATACAGCGCCAGGCGATCTGGGCGTCGCTGGCGGGCATCGCCGGCGTCGTCATCATCATGGCCGGACAGTTCGGGCAAGGGAATTATACCGGGGATGCCCTGCTTGGAACGGTGGCGGTGCTCGCATCGACGGTGTTCTACGCCTACAATCTGATCCTCTCGCGGCGGCAGGCGCTGGTGGCCAAGCCAGTCGAGATCATGCTGTTCCAGAACCTGTGCGTTGCCGCCGTCCTTCTCCCCGCCGCTCCCTGGCTCGCGGTTGCCCTGCCGGGCAATCTCTGGCTTCCGCTGGCCGGGGTGACGGCGCTGTCGCTCTCCGGCCAGTTCCTGATGAGCTGGTCCTACGCGCGGGCCGAAGCGCAATATCTAATCCCGACGGAGTATTCCGCCTTCATCTGGGCGATCGTGTTTGGCTGGCTGTTCTTCGACGAGGCGGCGACCTGGACCACGCTGGCTGGAGCGGCCCTGATCGTGGCCAGTTGCCTGATCGCCTCGCGCTCCAATCCGAAGCTTGCCGAACCGATCGAAGCCGCGGTCTGAGGGCGCTATTCGCTTTGACGGCAGAGCGTCAACGCACCACTTCGCGATGGCCGCTGGGCAGCCGGGTGGCGATCAGCTTGTCGATGCGGCGGCCATCGAGGTCGACGACCTCGAAACGCCAGCCTTGCGCGTCGACGCATTCGCCGGTCGCCGGCAGATGGTGCATGTGCGACAGCACATAACCGGCGACGGTCTCGTAGTCGCGGTTTTCCGGCAGGTCGATACCGAGAACGTCAGCCATCTCGTCGGCTTGCATGTATCCCGCGAGCAGCCATGAGCCGTCCTCGCGCTTGACGGCGTTTTCCTCGTCGCCGGCATCAAGGTCGGCGCGGAAGACGCCGGTGATGGCCTCGAGAATGTCGGCAGGTGTGACGATCCCTTCGAAATGGCCGTATTCGTCATGCACCAGCGCCATCGGCACGTCGGATTCCTTCAGCTTCTGCAGCACATCCAGCGCGTCGGCCTGGTCGTAGACGATGGGGGCGGCGCGCACATGCTTGCTCGGATCGAGTGCGCGGCCGGCGAGCAGGGCGGCCAGCACGTCGCGCGTCTGAACAACGCCAACCATGACGTCGACGCCGCCGTCGCCGGCCGGCAGGCGCGAATGCTGGGTCTCCATCAAGAGCTTGCGGATGGCGCCCTCATCGGACTGCAAATTGATCCAGTCGACCTCGGTGCGCGGCGTCATCACGGCGCGCACGGCGCGATCGCCGAGCCGCATGACGCCGGCGATCATGCGCCGCTCGTCAGATTCGATGGTGCCGTGGTGCTCGGCCTCGGCGACCAGCATCTTGATCTCTTCGTCGGTGACTTTTTCCTCGCTCTCGCCGCGCTGGCCGAGCAACCACAATATGGCGCGGCCGGAAATGTCGAGCAGGAACACCAGCGGCGCCGAGACGGTGGCGAGGATGGTCATCGCAGGCGCTGCGCGGGCCGCAACACGCTCGGGATCGCGCAGCGCGATCTGCTTGGGCACCAGTTCGCCGACGATCAGCGAGAAATAGGTGATGATCGCAACGACAATGCCGACGCCGAGCGGATCGGCGATGTTTTCGCGCATGCCGGTCGAGGCCAGGTACACCGACAGCCTGTCGCCCAGCGTGGCGCCGGAGAAGGCGCCCGACAGCACGCCGACCAGAGTGATGCCGATCTGCACTGAGGACAGGAATTTGCCGGGATTGGAGCCGAGCGTCAGCGCACGCCCGGCGCCATTGACGCCGCGGTCGATCATCGCCTTGAGCCGCGCCGGGCGCGACGACACGATGGCGAGCTCGGACATCGACAGAAGGCCGTTCACACAGATGAGGACGACCACGGTGGCGATTTCGACGTATAGCATCAGGGCTCAATAGCATTGCGGCGGGCCGCAGGAAAATAGTCCGCGATGATTTTTGGAAAATGACAGTGGTTCAGGGGAATTGCCTGAGCACCCCGACAACAGCCTTGCCGTCGGTGAAATAGGGATCGCCGCCGCCGTTGCGTCCGGTCCTGGTGGCGCCGATGCCCGGGATGTCGCTCACCGAGATCACCATGCCGGCCGCCGACAGGTCGTGGATCACGAGATCGCGCTCGGCGTCGATGTCAGGGGCGATATGGTGGGTGATGGCGCCGGTATCGTGGCTGAGACCAACGCCGCGGTCGAAGCTGGCCGAGCCCATCCAGAGCGTTCGGCCGTCGTCGCCGGTCGCATCGCTGCGCCAGAAGCGGACATGATGGCGCCGGTCGGCGCTGCCGCCGACCGGCTTTTCGAAGGCGAGATCCTGGGCGCGGCCTTCGAACAGCAGCCGGCTGACCGGGGCGTCAGGATAGGGATGATCGAACAGCACGCTCTCACCGATTTCGATCGCTGTCTTTAGCGTCACGCCATCGGCCGTATCCCATCCGGCCATGGCGAAGGCATGGACCATCTCTTTTTCGGTACCGACAAGGCCGATATTGATCGGGTCGCCCGGAATGCCTTGCGGCGTGTGTGTCACCATCTCGAAAGTCTGCGTGCGAAAGCCGCGGTCGCGAACCGTCCAGAATTCCGGCGCAGCGACATAGGCGAGGGCCAGCCAGACCGCCAGAAGAGCGGCGAGCCAGGTCAATGCGCGTCGTTGCAGGCTTCGTCGGCTCATGAAAGCGGCTCGATCCGTGCGGTATCTGTGCCTGACGGACCCTGGAAATCAATGGCCAGCGGCGAGCAGCCGTTCTATCGTCGGCCATCGTTTTTGCGGGGGGTGAGCAGGAATGGATAAGAAGCCGGTGGGTCGCAGCTCGATGGCATTGACTGCGGACCTTGTCGCAAGGGTCGAGCGTGTCGAACCGGATCCGGGTCCCGAGCCCGGAACAACCGAGCATACAGACGCGGAGTTCGATAGTCTTGTCGAGCAACTTCTGTCGGAGCATCGGCCTGAAGCGCTATGGGTCTTTGCCTACGGGTCGCTGATCTGGAACCCCGAATTTGCCCATGTCGAGCAGCGCCCGGCCACGGCGCCAGGATGGCACCGCTCGTTCTGCCTGACGCTGACCCGTTGGCGCGGAACCCGTGATTTGCCGGCGCTGATGCTGGCGCTCGATCGAGGCGGCAGCTGCAACGGCATCGTCTATCGGCTGCCCGCGGAAGACCATGTCGGGCAACTTGGCCAGTTGATGCGCCGCGAGATCGATGCCAATCCGCCGACTAACGTGCCATGCTGGATCAAGGTCAAGACCAAGGATGGGCCGTTGCGGGCCTTGGCTTTCGTCGCCGCGCCAGACGGCAGGGCCTATGCCGGCCGGCTGCCATTGGAGCAGGTTGCCGACACGCTGGCGCGGGCTGCCGGGCATTGGGGCTCGTCGGCTCAATACCTGTTCCGAACCGTCAGCAAGTTGGAAGAGAGCGGTATCCGCGACAGGAACCTTTGGCGCATCCAGGATCTGGTGGCCCAGCAAATCATCGCTTCCACCAGGAACGCCAATCCCGACTGATTTCTGAACGGTGAAACGCCTTAGCGGCAGGCGCGGTAGCCGCTTTTGCGGTTCTTGATGTCGAAATGGAAATGGTTGCGGTGATCGTAATTGTAGCCGGGACCGAGCACGGTGGTGAAATACTGGCAGCCGTCGGCACGCACATTGTTGAGGAAGCCGCGGGTGCGGAAGGCAAACAGGCCGGGCTTGCGCACGTCGATGTCGTCGCCGTTGTTGAGCTCGATGCTCATGACGTCGAGGGCGTTGCCCTTGCCGTGCTCGGACAGGACACCTTCGCCGGCGATGTTGCGGCAGGAATAGCTTGAGCCCTGGTGGATGGTCTTGACGCCCGAGAAATAGCGCCAGCGGGCGGAGGGAACCAGTTCGTTGCTGGTCCAGGCGGCGAAACTTGCGGCCATGTCGCAGGTCAATGTCGCGGCGGGCTTCATCTGGATGCCGCCGATGGCGGAGACCTTGACCGGCCAGTCTATGCCGCACTGTCCCTCATGGATCGGCTGGACATCGGTGTAGACGACGCGAAGGCGCTTCAGCTCGCCACGGCAATCGGTTTCGCTGGCCGGCATCTGCTGCGGCTCCGACATCGGCTCGTCCATGCGCGGATAGGCGGCAGTCATATAGGGATTGGACGGGACGAGCTTCTGCATGCCTTCATATTGCGGCACGGCCGCGGTCTGCGAGCCGACATCGACGGCCGGCTGCAGCGACAGCACGCTGCCAGTGTTGCAAGCCGAAACGGCGGCCAGCGCAAGACCGGTGGCCAGTATCGCTGCGCTTTTTGCCTTCGCGGCGGCGCGAAATATTGCGGCCATGGGCGGAATCCTGTCCTTGATCGATGGGATTTTAACGATCAAGGGTAAAGGAAAACTCAGCGTCCACGTTCATGCCTGCGGCCGAAATGCGGCAGCCAGACCATTACCGGCATGACGATCACTGGAGGGCCATTACTGGCAGAAAGTGCCACCATTCCGGCGCGGTTCGAGATCGAGATGGAAATGCAGGGAATGGTCCGGGTCCGCGCCCGGCCCAAGCACGGTCTTGAACGGTCCGCAGGCGGCCTTGCGCACCGCATTGAGGAATTTGCCGTCCTTCTCGGGCGGCGTTGGACCGACTTCGACCTTTCTGCCATCCGACAACGTGAAGCTGGCAATATCGAGCGCATTGCCGAAGGCATGTTCCGACAGATGGCGCGTGCCGTTGCGCGGCCGGCAGACAAAGGCCGATGCCTGGTTGATCGATTTCAGGTCGGCGCCGAACTCGGCTTTCGCCGCAGGCTGGATGATTTCGGCGGCAAAGCGGGCTGCCGCCTCGGCCATCGGGCAGTTGAGTTCGGTCGTGGGTCCGATGGCGATGGATTTTCCGAGCGACTTCAGCACCAGGGGATAGGGGATCGAGCAGCCGATGTCGGGATTGCTTTCCGCCTTATGCTCCTCGAATTCGACACCAAGGGCCATCAGCCGCTCGCGACAGGCGACTTCCGCCGCCGGCATTTTTGCATCGGGCACTTCGGCCGAGCGCGCATCGGGCAGCATCTTCTTGTCGCCGGCATCGGGTTTTTCAGGTGGTTGCGGAGCAACGGCCGGCGGCTGAGCTTCAGGTTCCGAAGTGTCTGGCTTTTGTGTCGGAATCGGCGCCGCGGCCGGCGGCTCGGGCTCGCTTTGCCTATCGGTCGACGGCTTCGGGGCTGACGGTCCGGGCCGCGCCTGCTTTTTAAAACGGGACTTTTCTTCGTTGAATCGATCGTCATTGGACCGGTTGGGCGCGCCAAGGGGGTTCGGACCTTCGGCCTTTTGCTTTTCGATCGGTGCCGCGCCGGTCTTCGGCGCCTCTGAAGGACGCGCCTCGGGCAGCGGGACAACGCGCGAGGGCTGCACCGGAACATCGGCGGGCGAGGGCTCTTTATCCGGGGTCTTTTGTTCCACCTGCTTTGGCGTGATGTGCCGCTGTGGCCTGGGCTTCTGGCGGTGTTTGCTGCGCGGCTTAGGATGCGAGTCGACCCGCGGTGAAAACAGCTGCTCCAACCGCTGTGACAGCGGCGTGTAATGCTTCTTGCGCTGTTTGGCGTCGGCTTGCGTCAGCAGGGGCGTCAGCAGCAGAGCCGTGACGACCATGACCAGTGCAACCCTGCATGTTCGGGAAAGTACAACAGACCCCATCGTCCTCAACGGCGCGAACGCCCGGAGGTTGCCTGCGGCCCATCACGAACGGTAACGACGTCGTTACGCGCCAATCGCTTCCAGCCCTTCTTCCAGCCAGTCGGCCAAAAGCGGCATGCCGAGCAGGTATTTCGCCGTGCGCTTGTTGGCGCGGTCGCGCGCGGCGGCAACCGCATCGGACCATTCCGCTGCGTCATAGTCGCCGCGGCCGACCCAGGCCAGCGCGATCAACTCGGCCGCCTCGTCGACGTTGAGGTCGTTGATCAGCTCGCGCAGCTCTTCCTCGGTGAGGTCTTCCGCGCTTTCCTCCGCCAGACCGTCATGGTGGTGATTGGCATGTGATTCACCATCGAGCTCGACCTCATGCTCGGCACCGTCGGCATAGTCTTCGTTGACGGCAGCACTCAGTCCCTTTGCCTTGAGAATGAACAGGCGCACGGTGTCCGGGCCGATCGATAGCTCCCATTCCCGCTCACGGCGCTGTTGCACTCTCGGGCACCCCCGCTGATCATTTCCCGAATGATAGCGGATTTGCAGCGCGCGTCACGTCATGTTCTGATCCCTGGCTCCCGCCTTTGACCGAATTCAGGTTAGGCACGGCCGCACAAATAGTTTCGGCGGCTGCGGGTTTCCGGGATGAAAAGTCTGCACCCCGGCGTTAGCTTTTCATTATCGTCATTTTCCCTCAAGATCGTCATTATCCCTGAAGGAGGCTTCGATGCATAAAAGAGTGTTGATCCAGGCGGCTGCGGCGCTTGTCGCGCTGCAGTTCTTTGCGGTTCCGGTGTTTGCGGCCGGCGGCGGTGGCGGTGGTACCGAGACCACCACCCAGTGCAAGAAGGGGCAGGTCTGGGACAAGAAAAAGCAGAAATGCGTCGCGCCGAAGTACGGCATGCTGGACGACGACAACATCTACGATGCTGGTCACGACCTGGCCATGGCCGGGCGTTATGACGAGGCGATCGCCGTGCTCAGCCTTGCCGCCAACAAGCAGGATCCACGCATCCTCAACTATCTCGGCTATTCGCATCGCCATTCCGGCCGTGTCACCGTCGGCCTCGGCTATTACGAGGAAGCGCTCCGCATCAACCCGGATTACACGCTGGTGCGCGAATATCTCGGCGAGGCCCATCTGCAGATCGGCGATCTGGTCGGCGCCCAGGCGCAGCTGGCCGAGATCGAGAAGCGGACGGGCAAAGATTCGCGCGAATACGGCATGCTGGCCGAACAGATCTACCATTTCATGAGAAGCTGACCCCACCCCAACGGCTTCTCTGGGCCGGCTGCGAGCAATCGCAGCCGGTTTTTGTTGTCGCAACTGCAACACGCTGCACATGCCGTGACGGCAATTGCGCAAGTCGGCTCATGATTTTTCAAAAAGCCTGCTTTTTCAGCGTGAAAAACGCGCGAGGATCGCTATATTGGGGAAAATTGCGGTGAAACGGTTCCGTTAGCCCGAGGCTGCCGGACCCGTTTTCTTTTTATACCCATCGACAAGGCTTTCCCCGAAATGCGGGGGTGGCGGCAGGAAAGGTCAGGCATCATGAACAAGGTCCCGATGACAGGCGAGGGGTTCGCGTCATTGAAGGAAGAACTGCGCTGGCGCCAGCAGCAAGAGCGGCCGCGTATCATCGAGGCGATCTCCGAAGCGCGCTCGCATGGCGACCTGTCCGAAAATGCCGAATATCATGCCGCCAAAGAGGCGCAGAGCCTCAATGAGGGCCGTGTCAACGAACTGGAAGACTATATTGCTCGGGCCGAGGTGATCGACGTCACCAAGCTTAGCGGCGACAAGGTCAAGTTCGGCGCCACGGTGGTGCTGGTCGACGAGGACACCGAGGAAAAGAAGACCTACCAGATTGTCGGCGACCAGGAAGCGGATGTGAAATCGGGCCGTATTTCGATCTCCTCGCCGATCGCGCGCGCGCTGATCGGCAAGGAAGTCGGCGACGCCATCGAGGTCAACGCCCCCGGCGGCGCCAGGGGTTATGAGATCGTCCAGGTGCAATTTATCTAGCACCTCAGAATTGCTGGAAGGTCCTATGCCGAAGCTTGGAGCTTAAGGGCTAATAGCTTTTCTGCTTCCGGCACCACCTGTGCCGGCATGAGGCGCTCCCCCGCTGCGGCCAGCAACGTTGAGGCATATTGCCCGCGCGGGCCGGTCAAACCCGGCTCGGTCGCCAGGAACACCGCGACCGTCGGCAGGCCGAAGGCGCTGGCGAGGTGGGTCAGACCGGTGTCGGCGCCGATAACCAGCGTCGAGCGGCCAAGGATCGCGGCAATGTCTGCCAGCGGCGATCTCGGCACCACGATCGTTGACGGCACGGCTTTCGAGATCGCCTTGGCCACCGCCTTCTCACGCTCGTTCGACCAGGTGGTGACCGGCGTCATTCCGCTACCAACCAGCAGGCGAGCCGTTTCGATCCAGTCTTCGGCGGGCCATTTCTTGTCCTCGCGGCTGGTGCCGTGCAGCAGGAAGGCCGTCTTGCCGTCAATGCCGGCCAGGCCGCCGGGAGGCGGCACAATCCCGGATGCGAGCGCCGAAAGATCGGGCTCGTAGCCGAGCGCCAGCCCGAACAGCCGGCGCGTGCGTTCGATGGCGTGCAGGTTGCGCGGCACGGCGTATTTGCGCTGGTAAAACAACGTTGCCGAGGGCTCCCGCGCGCTTGCGCGGTCGAAACCTGCGATTGGTGCCGCTGCCTGTTTCGCAACCAGGGCCGATTTCAGCAGCCCCTGCGCATCGATGACGAGGTCGTACTCGCCTGCTTGCAGAGCGCGGCGCAAGCTTGTCGCCTCCCGCCATGTGCCGGCGTTGAACAGATGCTTGCGCCAGCGCCGGATGGCGACGGTATGGATCTTTGCTATCGCCGGATGCAGCGCGACGATGCCGGCAAAGGCCTCTTCGACGCACCAGTCGAAGGCGATATCGGGGCGCTTGCGGCGTGCATCTTCGACGGCGGGGAAGGTGTGGATGACGTCGCCCATCGAGGAGGTCTTGACGATCAACACCTTCATGCGGCGGCCGGGAGTTCCAGCAACCTGTCCGCCGCCGCTGCCACTCGGGCAACGTCCAGCGTCTTCAGGCAGTTGAGGTGGCCGAGCGGACAGACCTTCCGGTGGCAGGGCGAACAGGACAGATGCAACCAGATCAGTTCGCGCTGTTCAGCCAACGGCGGCGTGTTTTCCGGCGAGGTCGAACCGTAGACGGCAACGACCGGCGTGCCGACGGCGGCCGCGACATGCATCAGCCCGCTGTCGTTGGACACCGCCAGCCTGGCCGCGGCGATCAGGTCGATGGCGTCCTCCAGCCGTGTCTTTCCTGCCAGATCGACGACACCGGGCGCGAGTGCTGCGATCTCGGCGGTGACGTCGCGATCGTTCTTCGAGCCGAACAACGCGACCTTGAATCCTTTCGCCATCATCTCTCCGGCGAGGCCGGCATAGCTTTCGCTAGGCCAGCGTTTGGCCGGACCGAATTCGGCGCCGGGCATCATGGCGACGAATTTTCCCGGCTGCACTGCGAAGCGAGCGAGCAGATCTTTCTGATTGCCGGCGTCGACGGTGAGCCGCGGCGGCCGGAAATGTCCGCCTTGGGCGAGGCCAAAATAGGCCTGCGCGGTGCGCCGTTTGACGGCATCGGGCAGCGGCACGATGTCGGTCAGCAGGCCGTAGCGCATTTCCCGGAGATTGCCGAAGCGGCGGGGGATGCGGGCAAAGAACGGGATCAGCGCCGATTTCCAGCTGCCCGGCAGGACGTAGGCCATGTCGTAGCGGCCGCGCAGCAGGCGGCCGAAGCGGCGGCGAATGGTGAATTCGAGCGCGCCCGGTTGCAGCGGGAAATCGATCTGCTGGCGAATCTCGGGCATGCGCTTGACCAGCGGGGCCGCCCAGGCCGGGGCCAGCACGTCGATGGCGGCGTTGGGATGGACGTCCTTCAGCGCTGAAAACAGGCACTGCGCCATGACCATATCGCCCACCCAGCGTGGGCCGATCACGAGGATCGTTGGGCTTTCAGCCATTCGACATAGTCTCTGACGCCGGTTTCCACGCTGCGGAATTGCCCATTATAGCCGGCTGCGCGCAAGCGGGACATATCAGCCTGGGTAAAACTCTGGTAGCTGCCCTTGAGGTGATCGGGGAATTCGATGAACTCGATCTCGCCCTGGCCCAGCGTATCGATCACGGTCTCGGCAATGGCGCGGAACGGCTGGGCGCGGCCGGTGCCGCAGTTGAAGATGCCGCTCGAGCCGCGCTTCCACAGCCACAGATTGACGTCGGCGACATCGCCGACGTGAATGAAGTCGCGGCTTTGTTCGCCGGGGCCGAAGCCGTCATGGGCGCCGAACAGCTTTGGGTTTTCGCCGCGCCCGACCTGATTGAACAGATGGAAGGCGACCGAGGCCATGGCGCCCTTGTGCGCCTCGCGCGGGCCATAGACGTTGAAGTAGCGCAGGCCCGCGACCTGCGAATGATCGGTGTCGAACACGGTGCGCCTGACATAGTCGTCGAATAGTTTCTTCGAATAGGCGTAGACGTTGAGCGGCCGCTCAAGTGCGGGATCCTCGCGAAACTCCGAACCGCCGCCGTAGACGGAAGCCGAGGAGGCATAGAGGAACGGTATGCGCAGCGAAAGACAGCCATGCAGCAAGCGCTTTGAGAAGGCGTAGTTCACGTCCATCATGAACTTGCCGTTCCATTCCGTGGTGGTCGAGCAGGCGCCCTGGTGGAAGACGGCCTCGACGCGGCCTAGGTCGCCGGCTTCCAAGGTGGCCAAGAATTCGTCCTTGTCGAGATAGTCGGCTATCTGCAAATCGGCCAGGTTGGCGATCTTGTGGCCGTCGGTGAGGTCGTCGACGACGAGGATGTCATCATGGCCTTCGGCATTGAGTGCGGCGACGATGTTGGAGCCGATCATGCCGGCCCCGCCCGTGACGATGATCATGAAGGCCTCTGGTTGCTTGCGATTCCGGTCCTTATAAGGGAGGGCAGCCGGGCTGTCGATGAAGCACCACGACGCCATAGTGAGACCGCGGAGCGGCCCGCTTTATTCGAGGCCCGCAAGCTAGGGGACAAAAAATGCCGTCGACCGAACTGCTCATTGCGTTTTTCGCCACCACGGCGATCTTTGCCTATATTCCAGGACCGGCGATGCTCTATGCCGCCGCGCAGACCATGGCGCGCGGGCGCTGGTCGGGGCTGACGGCGGCACTTGGCATCCATCTTGGCGGTTATTTCCATGTCTTTGCGGCTGCCGCCGGGCTGTCGGTGCTCTTCCATGCGGTGCCGCCGCTCTACATGGCGGTCAAGCTCATCGGCGCGCTCTATCTGATCTGGCTTGGCGTGTCCTTGTTCCGCAAGCGCGGGGACGGTGACACGGCGCTGCCGGCGATCGAGCGCAAATCGGCGCGCCGGGCATTTTTCGAGAGCATCACCGTCGAAGTGCTCAATCCGAAGACGGCGATCTTCTTCATGGCGTTCCTGCCACAGTTCATCGATGCCTCGGCGGGTTTCCCGGTGTGGCTGCAATTCGTCGTGCTGGGCACCATCGTCAATTTAATGTTCTCTTCGGCAGATATTGTCTGCGTGTTGCTGGCAGGCATGGTGATCGCCCGGCTGAATCGCTCCAGCCGTGCGCAGCGCATCATGCAGAGGGCGGGCGGGGCGGTGCTGGTCGGACTGGGCGTCCACGTCGCGTTGCAGAAGAGCTGACGGCCGCCCTGACGTTGCGCTGCGCGGATTTGCGGTATATCGGCTTCGCCATGAACGATCCGGCCCGTAAATTGACAATTTTCAGCGTGATTGAGGTCGGCCTTTCCCTCGCATTGCCAGTGACATGATCAAGCACAATCCGCCTTCGCCCGAACCTTTGCACCGCGCCATTGCCCGCTTTGGCGACGTTGCCGTGCTGGTGGTCGGCGACTTCATCCTCGACCGTTTCGTCAACGGCGTCATCGAGCGCATCTCGCCGGAAGCGCCGATCCCGGTGCTGCACGGGCGCGGCGAGACCTCGACGATGGGCGGCGCAGGCAACGTTGTCGCCAACATCGTCTCGCTGGGTGCCAGCGCTATTCCCATATCGGTGATCGGCACCGATGTGGCCGGCGACAATCTGGTGCGCATGCTGCGCGAACTCGGCGCCGATACGGCTGATATGGCGCAGGAGCGCGGTCGCATGACGTCGTCGAAGAGCCGCTTCAGCGCGCTCAATCAGCAGGTGCTGCGCTTCGATGAGGAAGAGATCAAGCCGCTCGACGACAAGGAACGGGCGGACCTGGTCCGGCATTTTCGCGCCGCACTCACGCGCGCCGACATCGTCATTCTGTCCGACTATGGCAAGGGCATCTTGCTCGACGGCGTCGCCGCCGACCTGATCGCCATCTGCCGCGAGGCGGGAAAACCGGTGCTGGTCGATCCCAAGGGCCGCGACTATGCGCGCTATGCCGGCGCGACCGCCATCACGCCCAACCGCAAGGAGCTTGGCGAAGCTGTCGGTCGCCCGGTTTTCGCCGACGACGAGATCGTCGCGGCGGCACGCCAGCTGATTTCGGCACATGGCTTCGACTTCGTCGTCGCCACCCGCAGCGAAAAGGGCATGAGCGTCGTCGGCGCGGATGAGGCGCGCCACATCGCCACCCAGGCGCGCGAAGTGTTCGACGTTTCGGGCGCCGGCGATACGGTCATCGCGAGCTTCGCGCTGGCTCTGGCCGCGGGCGCCGATCGCGTCATGGCCGCCTCCATCGCCAATGCCGCCGGCGGTGTGGTGGTGGGCAAACGCGGCACCGCGCGGCTGACCGTGGAGGAACTCACCGGCGCGCTGTTCCGCTCGCACGGCCCCACCGCCCACAAGGACGCCATCCTCGACGCCGCATCGGCCGCGCGCATGGTGGCGGCGTGGAAGGACGAGGGCCTGAGCGTCGGCTTCACCAATGGCTGCTTCGATATATTGCATGCCGGCCATGTCAGTCTTCTCCACGCGGCGCGCAGCCAGTGCGACCGGCTGGTGCTCGGCCTCAACAGCGATGCCTCGGTGCGTCGGCTGAAAGGCGCCGGGCGCCCGGTCAACGATCAGCATGATCGTGCCTGCGTGCTCGCCGCCCTGGCCTCGGTCGATGCGGTCGTGGTGTTCGAAGAGGATACGCCGCTGGCGCTGATCGAGGCGCTTCTGCCCGACATTCTGGTCAAGGGCGCCGACTACACGGTCGAAACCGTTGTCGGCGCCGATGTGGTGCAGAAGGCGGGCGGGCGCGTCGTCCTGGTCGACCTTGTCGCCGGCAAGAGCACCACCGGCACGATCGGCAAATTGCGCGCCGGCGGCGGTACCAACTGAGGGATTTCATGTCCGGACTGAATGACTATCTGGTCCGCTCGGCGGCCGCGATCACCGCGACAGTCGAGCGTGACCTGACCGCCGAGATGGAACGTGCTGTGAGTGCGGTCGTCGCCGCGCTTTCCTCGGGCAAGGCGCTGCTGGTCTGCGGCAATGGCGGCTCGGCCAGCGACGCCATCCACATTGCCACCGAACTGGTCGGCCGCTTCCTTAAGGAGCGCAAGGCCTACAATGTGATTGCGCTGCCGGCCAACGCGGGCATGCTGACCGCCTGGGGCAATGACTATGGCTTCGACACCGTGTTTTCGCGCCAGGTCGAAGCGCATGGCGCGGCCGGCGGCGTGCTTCTGGCGATCTCGACCAGCGGCAATTCGCCGAGCATTCTGGCTGCCGCCGAACAGGCGCGCATGATGGGCATGACGGTGGTCAGCCTCACCGGCGACGGCGGCGGCAAACTGAAGCCGCTCACCGACATCCTGCTCAACGTGCCCTCGACCTCGACGCCGATCGTCCAGCAGGGACATCTCTGCCTCTACCACTATCTGTGCGAAGTGGTCGAAGCGCGCCTCAGCGATGGCTGACAGCGGCGCCTCCGGCCCATACCCGCTGGCTGCGCCCGGCCTGTGGGTCGAGCGAGTCGGTTCGCGGGTGTTTCCAGCCAACGCACCGGCGCTGTTCCTCGACCGCGACGGCACCATCAATGTCGATACGGGCTATCCCGACGATCCAGCCAAGATGGCGCTGCGCGACGGCATCGTGCCGGTCATCGCGGCGGCCAACCGGGGCAACATCCCGGTGGTCATCGTCACCAACCAGTCCGGCATCGCGCGCGGCTATTTCGGCTGGAAGGAATTTGCCGCGGTCAACGGCCGGGTTCTCAAGCTGCTTGCCGCTGGCGATGCCTTCGTCGACATGGTTCTGGCCTGCGCCTACCACGAGGCGGGCAGCGGGCCACTGGCGGTCGCCGACCATCCAATGCGCAAGCCCAATCCGGGCATGCTGCTACAGGCCCGGCAGCGTCTCGGCCTCGATCTCAAGCGCTCGCTGATAGTCGGCGACAAGGCCGCGGATATGCAGGCCGGACAACGTGCCGGCCTGCCGCGCGGCTGGCTGGTGGATGGCGAGGGAAGTAATGAGCCGGGCTTCGAGGTTCTGCCGCTGCGCAACCCCGATGATCTGGAACGGCTTTTGAGGGCTGTCGAGTCGCTCGGATCGAGACTGATTTAGCTTTCCGGATCTGTTGCGACGCAATCTCAATGGGTTAGCTTGAGCGTTTCACCGTTTCGCAGAAACGGCGAGCCGATCCATTTCTTTGCTTTGACGCTATTCCCCAGGAAAGCACCACGCTCTTTTGCGGAAAAACTGCAGAGATCAGACATCATTCAAGCAAGAAATTTGCAGATGTCATTCCATCGAAGAACGAGGGGAATTCATTGAAGAAAGCAATCTCTGTTGCCGTTGTCTTGTTGATATTGGCTGTGCTTTCAGCCGTGGGGTATGTCTGGCAAAAACACGGCGTGTATGGGCTCAATGCACTTCTTCGCCGCGGCGGAAGCTACTGGATCGCCGTTGCACCCGACGATGCGCGTCTCTCGCCTGCCATGCAGCTTGCGTTGAAATCGGAAATTCCTGATGTGACCGCTGGAGCCAGCTCATGGAATGAAACCGAGCCTGGATTCCAGGTCAGAGAAATCCCCGTCATGGCGGGCGACCGTGAAATTGACCGGCTCTATCTCAACCGTTTCGATCCAGCCAAATTCCGTTTCGTTGCCCGTAACGAGCCCAGTGGTGCCAAGGACATCGACCAGTGGGAAGCGGCACTCAATCCACAAGGCACAGGCGGCACCGTTCTGATCGTCAATGGCAGTTATTTCGGACTGAAGGGCGAAGCCGACACGCCCTTTGTCAGCATGGGTGCGAGGCTCGGGCCGGATGAATACGATGCGAAGGCCGGCGCCTGGTTCGTGAATGCCTCCGGCACGCATGTGGTCGATCTCAATTCACGTGACTGGCGCGCAGTCACGGAGAATGCCGAAAACGCTATGGTTTCCTATCCATTGCTTGTCGGTGAGGACGGCCGCAACAATGTACGCGCCAAGAGCAACTGGTTGGCCAACCGCACCTTTATCGCGGAAGATCGTCAGGGCTGGATCATCGTCGGTTCGACCAAGGACGCTTTCTTCTCGCTGGACCGGCTAGCAAACTTCCTGTTGCAGACCGACCTCGATCTCAAGACGGCGCTAAACCTCGATGGCGGGCCTGTTGCCTGCCTCAGCGTCCGCTCTGGGAACTACCGGTTGAAACACTATGCCAAGTGGGAAGCCCAGGTCGCGGATGGCGACGTCTCACTGCTTCAAGCACCGCTAGATGTGCCCTGGGGATTGCCTGTTGTACTCACGGTGGAGCGCAGGTAGCAGATCCTGCCCTTGGCAGGGTGGGTCAAAGTACTCCCGATTCCGTAGCTGAAACCGGATGGCATATTCAACCTTGGCCGCTCATGTTCACGCAATCTGACCCGGAATACCCTACGATTTCGGCGCCAGAATTCGCTTTCTGGCTCATATTCGTCGTCAACATAATTGTGATCGGCGCGGCGTTTCTCGCGTCAAAAAACATTTTCCGTCTCAAATGGTTGCCGCATGTCATCACATTCGTCTGGCTTGCTTGCTCACCTATTTTGCTAGCCTTTTTAGCTTTGCCGGAGATGTCCCCTGGTGAGAGCCCCGGCCCTGGCGACGGCTTCATTCTTTTGCCAGTTGTCGGAGAGGTAGCAGTGTGTCTGTTGGGGTATGTCTTGGTCGGCGTCGCACATGCTTTTTCGAAGTTAATCTCGCTTATCAGGCGCTGAACGCCACCAGCCCTTCGTCCTTGACGCGGCGGATGGTCAGCGCGGTGCGCACCGTGTCGACATTGGGGGCCGAGGCCAGTTCTTCAATGACGAAGGTCTGGAACGTGCCGAGATCGCTCGCCACGCAATGCAGCAGGAAGTCGGATTCGCCCGAGACCATCCAGGCGTCGCGCACGATCGGCCAGCCGCGAGTGCGCTCGGCGAAAGCTTTGAGCTCCGCATCGGCCTGGTGATGCAGGCCGATCAGGCAGAAGGCGACGACGTCCATGCCGAGCGCCGGCGCGTTGAGCAAAGCGCGATAGCCTCTGATGATGCCGGTTTCCTCCAGCCGCCGGACGCGGCGCAGGCAGGGCGGCGCGGAAATGCCGACGCGGCTCGACAGTTCGACATTGGTCATGCGCCCATCGGCCTGAAGCTCGCGCAGAATCTTCCAGTCGATGGCGTCGAGGTCGGCTTTCAGGGGCATGGCTGTCTCAGCTTAAGCGCAAGAATCTTTCGCGATCTCGTCCTTAAACGACTTTTGTGGCGATGCCAGCCCTTGGTCGGGCGATTTCGCAACCGTACGAAAGCGGCCATTGCGCGAATAAGCCCGTAGGCCGAAGCTTTCCGGGGACGACGGCCTGATTGTCTTGCTGGTGTGGTTGGCAACCCTTACATTACCAGCAACATTTCACGTCGTTTTCCAAGGCACACTCGATTGTCTGCCCCGCAGAGGCTTTAGATGACCACCAAGCACGCGCCTGTCCTTATCATCGGTTCCGGCCCGGCCGGCTATACCGCCGCAGTCTACGCCGCGCGCGCCATGCTCAAGCCGATGCTCGTAGCAGGCTTGCAGCAGGGCGGGCAGCTGATGATCACCACCGATGTCGAAAACTATCCAGGCTTCGCCGATCCGATCCAGGGCCCGTGGCTGATGGAGCAGATGCTGAAGCAGGCCGAGCATGTCGGCACCGATATCATCAACGACATCATCACCGAGGTTGACCTCAATGTGCGGCCGTTCCGCGCCACGGGCGATTCCGGCACCACCTACACGACCGACGCGCTGATCATTGCCACCGGCGCACAGGCGAAATGGCTGGGCATCCCCACCGAACAGACCTTCATGGGCTTCGGCGTGTCGGCCTGCGCCACCTGCGATGGTTTTTTCTATCGCGGCAAGGATGTCGCTGTCATCGGCGGCGGCAATTCGGCGGTGGAGGAGGCGCTCTATCTCTCCAATCTGGCGAAGAGCGTGACCGTCATCCACCGGCGCAACGATTTCCGCGCCGAGCGCATCCTGCGTGAGCGGCTGCTGAAAAAGGACAATGTCCGAGTCATCTGGGACACGATCGTCGACGAGATCACCGGCCGGCCTGGCAAGACGCCGCTGCCGCCTTCGGTCGAAGGGCTGAAGCTCAGAAATGCGGTGACCGGCGAGGTCACCCATCTCCAGGTGGACGGCGTGTTCGTGGCGATCGGCCATGCGCCGGCGGTGGAATTGTTTGTCGGCAAGCTGAAGCAGAAGCCGAACGGCTATTTGTGGACGGCGCCGAATTCGACCCGCACCGATGTGCCCGGCGTGTTCGCCGCCGGTGACGTAACCGACGACATCTACCGTCAGGCGGTGACCGCCGCCGGGCTCGGCTGCATGGCCGCGCTCGAGGCGGAAAAATACCTGGCCGGCATCGAGGTGCACCGCGAAGCGGCGGAATAAAATCTATCAAGACGGCGTCGCAAGCCGTTCAAAAGCCTGATTTTTCATTCAGACGCCAAGAACAGAACGAGGGGAATTCAATGGCGTTGGACTGGGACAAGCTTCGCGTGTTTCACGCAGCGGCGGAGGCTGGGTCGTTTACCCATGCCGCCGAGACTTTGCACCTGTCGCAATCGGCGATTTCACGCCAGGTCAGCGCGCTCGAGCATGACGTCGGGGTGCCGCTGTTCAATCGCCATGCCCGCGGCCTGGTGCTGACCGAGCAGGGCGAAATGCTGTTCCGCACGGCGCATGACGTGCTGATGAAGCTGGAGACCATCAAGTCGAAGCTGACCGAGGCCAAGGACCGTCCCTCAGGCGTGCTGAGGGTAACGACCACGGTCGGGCTCGGCGCCGGCTGGCTGACCGAGCGGGTGCAGGAATTCATCGAGCTCTATCCCGAAATCAGCCTGCAGCTGATCCTCGCCAATGAGGAACTCGACCTCACCATGCGCCAGGCCGACTGCGCGATCCGACTGCGTCAGCCGCAGCAGCCCGACCTGATCCAGCGCCGCCTGTTCACCGTGCATTTCCACCTCTATGCCTCGCCGGCCTATGTCGGCAAGCACGGCAAGCCGTCCTCGGTCGCCGACCTGAAGAACCATCGCATCGTCACCTTCGGCGTGCCGGTGCCGTCGCATCTGTCGGAGCTGAACTGGCTGGAAACGATCGGCGATTTCGAAGGCGGGCAAAGGGTGCCGACGCTGCAGATCAACGACATCTTGTCGATCAAGCGCGCCGTTCAGGGCGGCGCCGGCATCGCCATGCTGCCCGACTATGTGATCTCCAAGGAGTCGGATCTGGTGCAACTGCTGCCGGAGACCGAGGTGCCGTCCTTCGACACCTATTTCGCCTATCCCGATGCAATGAAGAACCAGGCCAAGCTGCACGTCTTCCGCGACTTCATCATCGCCAAAGCGCGCAGCTGGTCATTTTAAACATGCCCTTGGGAGGTGCTGGTCACCCCCGCCAAGGCGTCAGCCGTGGCAGCCAGCCGGGAACATTGCGGCGGTAGGTCTCGTATTCGCCACCGTAGCGGCGGGCGAGAGTCGGCTCCTCATAGAACCTGACGAAAGAGCCCATGACGATCGCGCCGATGGCGGCATAGGTAGCGAGGCTCCAGCTTGAAAACAGCAACGCCTGGCCGAGGATGATCGACAGCACGGCGACATACATCGGGTTGCGGACATGGCGGTAGACGCCGCCGATCACCAGTCTCTCGGTGGGTGCTACAGGCGCCGGCGTGCCCAGGCCTTCGAGCGCGAAGCGGGCAAAGGAATGGACGAGCAGGGCGATGGCCGCGACGATCAGGAGGGAGCCAGCCGGCACGAAGCCGGGCACCGTCGACAGCGGCAGACGGTAGCGGTCCGTCAGCAGCCAGGGCACCAGCCCGGCGACGACACAAGGTGCGGCGATGAAGAAGACCGCGCTGCCGGCGATCGCCTGGGGTGTCCGCATGTCAGGTCTCCCTTCTTCCGGCCGACCCTTCCCATCCCGCTGCCGCAAAAATAAACGCCTGCTGCCCGATTCAACGTCATTCGGCTTTTTGCCCGCGAGCGCGAGAATCAGCCCGACTTGCGGTTCTGCGAAGGCAACAGCACGGTCGCGCCATTCATTTGGCAACTTTTCGTGGTCCTATGGCCCCTAGACATGGGTTAGACCACAGCCTGTACCTTTTTGCATGCGTGTGTTGCAAAATAGATGCTTGTTTCTTGGGCATGAACAGCACATATATAGATCATCTCCTGGGCGCGTTCTCCTCCCATTAGCGCCCTCGAGTGTTCCCCTCTGGAGGTTAGCCTTAACAGGCACTTCCAATCAAACTCAGCCGGATCTTCATTGATCCGGCTTTTTTGTTTCCGGGCCTGCCGTAGCCAGCGAAAAATCGAGCAAAATCGCCGCGTAACAGTGACATGTAACCTCAGGTAACATGCCGCAAGCGCCATTCATCGTTTAAGCAGATCATAGGACGCGGTGTGGTTCGACCGGGAGATGGGGGCATCACTCGGAAGATCCGGGCTCAGGCGGCTACCGCGTCCGAACCTATTCGTCTGCCAGTGCCGTATGGCGCGGCGGATACGTGCGGCGGACCTGCCGTTTTCCTCCCAAGAAGACGGTCCGCAATAAGAGCGGCGTCCGGGTCATCCGGGCGCCGTTTTTTGTGCGGATCATCCTTTGGCCTGTCAGGCAGCCTTGCCGTTGGCGTTCATCGCCTCGTCGGCCAACCGTCCGGTCAGCTCGGCCATGTGATCGAAGGCGCAACGATAGCTGGCGACGCCGGAGGTCGCCGAGCGCAGTTCGATGATCAGGTCGCCGATCTCGGCCTGCGGCATGGTCGCCTCCACGACATCCCATCCCGGCCAGTCAGGCCGCGCGTCGTAGCCAAGGATCTGGCCGCGCCGTTGCGGGATCAGCGCGATGATCTTCGAAGTGGCTTCGGACGGCGTGACGATCTCGACCTTCATGACCGGCTCGAGCAGCACCGGCGAGCAGGCCGCCATGCCTTCCTTCATGGCCAGCTTGGCCGCCATCTGGAAAGCCATGTCGGAGGAATCGACGGCGTGGTAGGAGCCGTCGGAGAGGTTGACGGCGACATCGACCACAGGGAAGCCGAGCGGGCCGGATTTCAGATAATCGCGCACGCCGGTTTCGACCGACTGGATGTAGGTCTTGGGCACGACGCCACCGGTGATGGTGTCCGAGAACTGAAAGCCGGAGCCGCGCGGCAGCGGCTTGATCTCGATCACCACATCGCCGAACTGGCCATGACCGCCGGACTGCTTCTTGTGGCGGCCGCGCTGCTGCACCGTCTTTCGGATCGTCTCGCGATAGGGGACGGCAGGCGCATGGCCTTCGACCGGAATCTGATTCTTGCCTTCCAGCCGCTCGCGCACGACCCGCAGATGCATCTCGCCATGGCCGGACAGCACGGTCTCGGCCGAGTCCTGGTTGTGGCGCAAGGTGAGCGAGGGATCTTCCTCGGCCAGGCGCTGGATGGCCGCCGACATCTTGACCTCGTCCTTGCGCTCCTTCGGCCGCAGGGCAAAGGCAAAGACCGGCTGCGGCGGCGTCAGCGTGACCAGCGGCTTGATACCGCCCTTCGTGGAGCTCAACGTCTGGCCGGTCTTGACCTCGTCCAGCTTGCCCAACGCCACCGTGTCGCCGGCCTTGGCAGCGGTGAGCTTGGACTGGTCCTTTCCGAGCATCTTGTAGATGCCGGAGACCTTCGCCGTCTCGCCATTCGACAAATAGAGTTCGGCGGCATCGGCGATTTGGCCGGAGAGTACGCGCGACACGGACAGCTTGCCGCCATGCGCGGTGTGGATGGTCTTCATCACCTGGACCACGGTGTGATTGCCGTCGGGGACGCCGAGCCGTTTGCGCGTTGCCTCGACATCCGGTGCGTCATGGCGGATCGCCTTCAAAAGGCGCAGCACGCCGTTGCCTTTTTCGGCGGTGCCGATCAGCACCGGCGTTATGGCGCCGGCGCGCAGGTCGGCGGACAGATCGTCGAAAACCGCGTCTTTCGGCGGCTCGATCTCCTCCAGCAACTGCTCCATCAACTGGTCGTCATGGTCGGCAAGCGTCTCCAGCATGGAGAAGCGAGCCTCCAGTTCGCGCGCCTTGTCGTCAGTTGGAATTTCGGCAACCTGGCTTTCGGCATATTCGCGGTAGATGTAGGCGCGCTCCAGCGCCAGGTCGATCGAACCGATCACCACATTGTCCTTGCGCAGCGGAATCTGGCGCAGCAACAGCGGCGCCGCGCTCGTCGGCTGCAGCATCTTCAGCGTATCGCGTACGCCGGCGATTGCCTTGTCGACCTTGTTGAGGAACAGGATGCGCGGCACGCCGAGATCGTCGAGCTTGCGAATGATGAGCTGCAAGGCTGGGATCTTCTTCTCGTCGGCCTCGGCGACGACCACCGCGAGATCGCAGGCTGCCAGCACCGGCTCGGCCTCGAAGGAGAATTCGATCGATCCGGGACAGTCGACGAAGGTGATCTGCTCGCCCATGAATTCGGTGGTGGCAAAGGTCGCCTCGACGCTCATGGCGTGCGCCCGCGCCTCGGGCGAATGATCGGAAACGGTGCTTCCCGATGAAACGGGATTTTGGCGGGGGATGGCGCCCGTACGGGCGAGGATGGCTTCGAGAAGTGTCGTCTTACCGCTTGCAAAGGGACCGACTATGGCAATGCATTTCGGTCCCGTGCGTCGTCCTCCGGCGCGAGTACCCATGGCTGACCTCCACTCAGGCGTTGCCCTTGGAAGCGATCAGCAAAAGTGGAAACGTTTTGCGCCGATCGCACCCTGTCGTGAGCGGCGGCCGGCCTGTTCGACCGTCGCGGGCGGGGTTGTTTTCATTTAGCCACCTGCCCAACCCATCGTCCCACGGGTTAGCCGGCAGGGCAAGGAAAATAGAAATTACACCTCAGCCGCCATCAGGCGGAGAGGGCGAGAGCCCGGCTCAGAAACCGTCAGAAGATTTCAGCTGGCCTGGGTGCGGCGCGCCGGCGTGGCTGCACTGTGCTTCACCACCGTCTCGGCGTAGCGCGACAGCAGCGGGTTGAACAGGTCTGGGCGTTCCCAGAACGGTGCATGGCCGGCGCCTGATATGACATGGCATTGTTCCCACAGCGAGCCATAGGCCACCGTCTCGAAGTAACTCAGCCGCACCAGCGGATCATGCTCCCCATTGATCACCGCAACCGGGAACGGGGCGTGCTCGACCACCTGTTTCTGGTCGGCGCCCTTGCCGGCAAACATGCTGCGCGCCACGCCGGCGCGAAGCCGGCCGTCGGTGCGCCTGATGGCTTCGCGGAAAGACGGACTGGCGGTGTCGCCGAAGCAAAGCGCCTCGAAGCGCTCGATGTCGCGTTCGGAGTAGACCTTCTTGGAGGCCAGCAGCATGTCCCAGTTTGCGTGAAAGCCGCGCAGCATACCGAACGGCCCCCTCGACACCGGCGGCGCTCCGGTCAGCACCAGGCCGTTCACCGCATGGTGGAAGCTGGCAAGTTCGACCGCCACATGGCCGCCGAGCGACCAGCCGAAGATGATCGCTTGGCTGATGCCCAAAGCGTCGAGAAGCCGGGCTGAGGTCTGGGCAAGGCCGGTAATCGTATAGGCGGTCGCGGGGTCGCGGGCATCGGAGGACTCGCCATGGCCGGGAAGGTCGAAGGCGATCAGCCGATGGGCATCGGCAAGCGGGCTGTCGAACTGACGGGCAAACACGGCGCGCGAACTGCCCGAGCCATGGATCATGACGATGGGCATGCCGGACCCAGACGACTGGCTGAGGCGCAAGTCGGCCTGCGGCGTGCGGATGGTGCGGTGAGTGATGCTCATGCTGGATTAGACCTTGAGATTTGCCTGACCGCCAACATCGCATCGCTGGCTCTATATGTTCTTTAAACATGTGGTTAAGAATCGATTTCTAGAAATCCACCATCGGCGTGACCGCCGGCTCCATCGCAACCCGCGGAATCCCGACAATGGAACCAGTCCTCGATCTTCTTGTCTCGATCTGCAGCATCGCGACGCTTGGCCAATATGTCTGGTCGATGCGGGCGCATTTCCAATCGCAGGCGATGTCTCCAGGCGCCATGGTGATTTCGGCGGCGGTCATCGCCACGGCGCTGTTCTTTCTCGCCATCCTTTGGATCCAATCGCAGCCGGGTTCGGCAAAGCTCACCGGACTTGCCGTCGAACTGGCGAGCTCTGCCCTGTTCTGGTGGGCGATTGTCACGTCGCGCAAGGCGCGATTGCGCTTCGCCTTCGCACCCGACGATCCGCACAGCCTGCTGACCGACGGCCCCTACGGCCATGTCCGCCACCCCTTCTATACGTCCTACATCGTCTTCTGGATCGGGTGGGGGATCGCGACCTGGTCGATCTGGGCGGTGGTGCCGGTCGCCGGAATCGCTATCCTCTATGTGTTTGCGGCGCTGGACGAAGAGAAGAAATTTTCGCGCACGCCGCTGGCCGGAGCCTACGCGGACTATCGCGTACGTGCCGGCCTGTTCTGGCCCCGGCTGGGGTGGTAGCCGGCACCGGGGCAGGGTAGGTTCTGCCAAACTTAGGGGTCACCAGAGATGAAGATCATTGCCTGCGGCAGCGTGCCGACCATCATCGCACCGGAGAAGTATTTCACTGGCCGCGTGCTGCAGACGCCCATCATCGAGAAGGAAGCGCCGGCGCGGCTGCGGGCCACGCTGGTCAGCTTCGAGCCTGGCGCGCGTACCCACTGGCACACGCATCCGCTCGGCCAAACGCTCTATGTCACGTCGGGCGCCGGCCTTGCGCAGACATGGGGCGGGCCGATCCAGCAGATCAAGGCGGGCGACGTGATCTCGTTCGAGCCGGGCGAGAAGCACTGGCACGGCGCGGGTCCAAAGACGACAATGACCCACGTCGCCATGCAGGAAGCGCTGGACGGCGTCCACGCAGATTGGATGGAAGCGGTCACCAGCGAGCAGTATGGCGGCTGAGGTCTGCTCCTGACAAAAACCCGGCTCGAAGCCGGGTTTCATGTCTCGGTGCCGCCAGTTCAGCTCAGCGATGCAGTGAATCGCTGGATGCGCGTGCAGGCTTCCTCCAGCAGGCTCTCCGACGTGGCGTAGGAGATACGGAAGTTGGGGCCGAGGCCGAAGGCCGAGCCGAACACCACCGCGACACCCTCGCCTTCGAGCAATTCGGAGCAGAAAGTCTCGTCTGTGTCGATTATCTTGCCGGCCTTGGTCTTCTTGCCAATCAGCTGGGCGCAGGACGGGTAGACATAGAAGGCGCCTTCCGGCGACGGGCAGGTTATGCCGCGCGCCTGGTTGAGCATCGACACGACGAGGTCGCGACGGCCCTGAAAGATCGCCTTGTTCCTGGCGACGAAATCCTGCGGGCCGTTGAGCGCCTCGACCGAGGCCCATTGCGCGATGGTGCAGGCGCCCGAGGTCTGCTGGCCCTGGATCATGTCCATCGCCTTGATCAGCTGGACGGGACCCGCGGCGTAGCCGATGCGCCAGCCGGTCATGGCGTAGGCTTTCGAGACGCCGTTCATGGTCAGCGTGCGCTCGTAGAGTTTCGGCTCGACCTCGGCGATCGTCCTGAAGACGAAGTCGCCATAGGTCAGGTGCTCGTACATGTCGTCGGTCAGTGTCCAGACATGCGGATGCTTCAAGAGCACGTCGGCCAGCGCGCGCAGCTCGGCTTCCGTGTATGCGGCGCCGGACGGGTTCGACGGCGAGTTCATCAACAGCCATTTGGTCTTCGGCGTGATCGCCTTTTCCAGCACGGCGGGAGTGAGCTTGAAACCATTGTCGATCGAGGTGTCGGCGAACACCGAGGTGCCGCCGCAGATCGCCACCATTTCGGGATAGCTGACCCAATAGGGGCGGGGGATGATGACCTCGTCGCCTGGGTTCAGCGTCGCCATGAAGGCGTTGAACAGGATCTGCTTGCCGCCGGTGCCGACAATGGTCTGCTCGGGCTTGTAGTCGAGATTGTTCTCGCGCTTGAATTTTTTTGCGATCGCCTCGCGCAGCGGCGCGATGCCCGAAACCGGCGGGTATTTGGTCTCGCCGCGGCGGATCGCCTCGATCGCCGCATTCTTGATGTTGTCGGGCGTGTCGAAATCCGGTTCGCCGGCGCCGAGGCCGATAATGTCGCGGCCGGCATTTTTCAGCTCGCGGGCTTTCTGCGTCACCGCGATGGTGGCGGAAGGCTTTACGCGGGCAAGGGCGTCGGCAAGAAAGGCCATGACCAGATATCTCCAGAGGGGTCGGCGCAACCGCAAACAGCTGCGGCGCTTCTCATGTCGCATCGACCCGGCAAGTGCAAGCATTGTCGGATGAGCCAGGGTCAAGGACCCGTGGAGATCGGCTTTTTGGAGCGCGTGCATGACGGTTTCACTCTGCGTTGCGGGCTCTGCAATCGACGCCTATCCCCGGCAAGACTAAATTCATCAACGGCCGCTAAAACCTTTGACGGCAGGATCGCCAGCCATTTCGCCTGTCTCGCGGAGCGAGGGACCCTTGTCGCGCAGCACCGGGCTTGCCCACATCATCCGTCACGATGACGGCACCGCTTCAGGTGTCTGGGGTCCCTACACGCTGCAGAGCGCCTTTCAGCCGATCTTCGCCTTCAAGGACGGCAAGCTCTCGATCGCAGCGTTCGAGGGGCTGATCCGGCCGTTTCGTGACGGCGAGCCGCAATCGCCGATGAACTTCTTCCGCACCTGTCCGGCCGGCGACCGCCTGCATATCGAGGCGCTGACGCGCACGCTGCATTTGCTCAATGCCGGCGCCTGCCTGCCGCAAGAGGCTTCGATCTTCGTCAATTTCGATCCGTCGGTGTTTACCGAGCGCTCCATCGCCGACAACGCGTTGCGCGACATGCGGCTGGTGCTGCACGAAGCCGGGATCGATCCGCGCCGCATCGTGTGCGAGGTGACCGAGCAGAAGTCGGCGTCGCAGGAAACGCTCTACAGCTTTGTCGAGGCGCTGCGGGCCAATGGCTTTCGCATTGCCGTCGACGATTACGGCGCCGATGAATCCGACATCAACCGCATCAAGGAGCTCAAGCCCGACATCGTCAAATTCGATGCGCACTGGATCACGCAGCTCATGGAATCCGGCGCCGGCTTTGCCCTGCTGACTGCCATGGTGACGAACTTCGAACTACAGGGCATCCGCACGGTGTTCGAAGGCATCGAGGAAGGCTGGCAGCTTGAACTAGCCGAGAAATCCGGCGCATCGATGGTGCAGGGCTTTGTGCTGGCAAAGCCGGAACTGGCGCCGACCAGCTTTCGCGCTTTCGGCAAGGATACGCAGCCGTCTGTCGCGGCGGCCGAGCCTGGCAAGACGCCTGCCGGCCCGACTGCAGCGCCTCCGGCGCGGCCGGGCAGGGTGTTCGGGCGCAGGACCGGGCCATGACCGGGCAGCGCGAGAGGCGTCGCGATATCGGCGAAGCGATCTTTGCCGACGAGGTCGGCATCGAATACGGCGTCTACGGCGCGTTCCGGCTGAAGAGCGCCTACCAGCCGATCTTTGCGCCACGCGGTGGCGCGTTGGCCGCGGTTGCCGTCGAGGCGCTGATCGAACCGCAGCGCGCTTCCATGCCGGTTGCACCGGCCATGTTCTTCGACAGTGTTGCGCCGGGCGACCGCCTGTTTGTCGAGACGATGTGCCGGATGCTGCATCTGAAAAACTTCCGCAACATCGGCGTCGACGGGCTCGACCTGTTCTTCAATTACAACCCGATGATCAACGATCATCTCGGGCGGGCGCTGGCCGAGATCCGGCTGATGACGCGGCATCTCGGCGATCTCGACCTGCATGCCGCCATGCTGGTCTGCGAGATCACCGAACAGGCGGCCGACGATAATGTGCTGGCCCCGCTGGTGCGCGAGATGCGGCGCCACGGCATCCGCATCGCCATCGACGATTTCGGCACCGGCCACTCGACCGCGGAGCGGATGAGCCTGCTTCAACCGGATATTGTGAAGATCGACGGCGGCTGGTTCGCCGAATTCTGCCGCCACGCTGCCGCCGAGCGCTTCTTCCGGCCGCTCGTCTCGTCGCTGCACGATCGCGGCGCCAAGGTGCTGGTGGAAGGCATCGAGCAATCCGTGCATCTGCGCGTCGCGCTGGATGGCGGCGTCGACCTGCTACAGGGGTTCCATCTCGGCCGCCCGGCGCTGGCCGGCACGATCTTCAACCGGGAGCCGCTGTCGATCGAGGCGCTGCTTGGCGCCGACAACAAGGTGGTGCCGCTGCATCTGCGGCGCTGATTTGTGCTCGCGCTTGCCGCCGCTTAGCGGCTCGTTCCGGACCGGACGCCAACGGGCGCGATGCCCGGTTGGGCTTGCGGCCTTCGGCCGTAGCGCGCATTCAAAGAGGGCGAACTCGGCCCGCGTGAAGTTCAGCCAAAGCCTGCTCGGCAAACTTATCCAGCCGGCCAGCCTTGGCGTCCGCCTCGATCTGCATATCCCACACCTCTGCCTGATACGCTGCGAACCATTTGGTAAAGGCCTTTAGTTCTTTGGTGTTCAGGGCTGCGATGGATCTTTCAATCTGTTCGAGCTTGGTCATGGGGCGAAACTAGCATGGCCATCGTCCAATTCCAGACAAACAAAAAGGCGGGATAAATCCCGCCTTCCCATTTTCGGTAGCCTGATCGGAGCTTTAAGTCCGGGCCGGCAGCTATCTGCTGATCCAGCTTGTCGGGTCTTTCTGCTCCAGCGCGCTTCTCGCGCGACCGTCAGTACATCCGTGACTTGCCGCGCGCCCCGAACTCTCGTCCGGCGCGCGCTATCGCAAAATCAGGCTGCCTTGCTCAGAGAACCAGCGGACGACTTGCCTGTGCGGCGGTCCTGCTCGATCTCGAAGTTGATTTTCTGGCCTTCGACCAGGGTCGACAGTCCAGCGCGCTCGACAGCGGAGATGTGAACGAAAACGTCCGCACCGCCCGAATCAGGCTGAATGAAGCCGAAGCCCTTGGTGGCATTGAACCACTTGACCGTACCAGTTGCCATATGAATAGTCCTCGCATTTGCTTTGGTTTGACCGAACCGAGGTTCAGCCGGTTTGTATCGAGATTTTGGAGATAGACGTCAGCAAACGCGAAGATCGCGAGGCCCGGATCGATCGGCCGAAATATCAATGGAGCTGATATAGGCGGGTTTCGCACCAAAAACAAGATGGCTCGAAAAATGGCGTTGCGGTGGCGCCGCCCAAAGGCCGCCCCAATCGCATGAAAGCGTCGAGCAATCGGGAAGACCGGGACGCCCGACGGCGTTAGTCCGGTTTTGGGAGACTGTCATGAAAACGGTTGTGAAAACCATTCTGCTTGCCGCCTGCCTGACGCTGGCGGCCGCCGAGGCGCAGGCGATCTCGCGCTACGACCCCACTCGTATGAGCTGCGACAGGGTGCAAGGCACGATCGCCCGCCAGGGCGCGGTCATCCTGCGCTATCAGTCCAGGCGCGTGCCGGGGCTGCCGCTCTTCGACCGCTATGTGCAGAGCCAGCAATTCTGCAATATCGGCGAGGTCAGGAAGCGCGCCTATGTACCGAGCGCCGATACCGAGTCCTGCCCGGTCTATCTCTGCAAGCGGGTCGAGAACGACCATTTTCACCGCCGCTTCCTGCGCCGTCATTAGGCATATTGATATTCAGGTGAGGCCGGCCTGCGAACGATGGTCTTCTGCGCGTCCGGTGCCCACGTACATTAAGTACGCTCCGCTCCGGTTCTCGAAGACCATAGTTCTCGGTGCGGCCTGACCTGAATCTCAACATACCCAGCCGGCATACCATTCAAGCTCTTAGAACCCGAACGAGACCTGCGCCGCCGGCGGCGGGCCGACGCGCACGCCTTCCATGGCCAGCATCTTTGCCTTGGTGGCCGAGCCGCCGGGCGCCGAGAAGCCGCCGATCTTGCCGCCCGCGGCGAGAATCCGATGGCAGGGGATGACCAGCGGCACCGGGTTGGCGCCCAGCGCTGCCCCGGTTTCGCGCGGCAGGCCGGCTTGGCCAGCGCGCTTGGCCAGTTCGCCATAGGTGGTGGTTTCGCCGTAATGCAGTTTCCGCGCCGCGTCGTAGATGGCGAGACGGAAGTCGTCGACGCCGTCGAGATCGACCGGCACGCCGGAGAAATCGACGTCCTCGCCTGTGGCATACGCCTTGATCGAGGCGATCAGCTCGACCACCCATTGCGGCTGCCCAATGTTCGCAGTCGTATTGGCAACACCGGCATGCCGCATCAGTCGGCGTTCCACCGCTTCGCGGCTCCTTTCGGGCAGGCAGAGCCGGATCAGGCCCTTTTCGCTCCAGGCGATGCCGATGAAGCCGATCACTGTTTCTAACACTGCGTGGCCGGCTGTGATCGAAGATGCCGTTTCCATGATGCGTTCCTTTCCGCAAAGCGGCGAAAACCGGGATACCGACCGGTACATATGCAGAACAATATGGCATCTGAGCCCGGCTCTCGCCACCCGAAAACCACCAGATGGTCCCGATTGCCCACCAGGAATCGCTGGTGTAAGGACTTCTTAACAACCGACAAATCGGACCCGCGCGGCTTGCCAGCAAAATTCAACCTTTTCGCGATCTCTGTGATCGTCGGCGCAGCTGCCCTCAGCGGCTGCCAATCGACCTCGCAGATGAAGGCCACGCCTGCGCTGACCGAAACCGCGACCACCGCCGGCAGCGATGCCGGCTTCACCGTGCCGCTGCCCGATACGGTTTCGGTGCTGCCGCAACCCTCGGGCATAACACCCGTTCAGTCGGCCGAAGCGACGCCGGCGACGCCAGCGCTCGATGCCGCCCCGCAGCCGGCTGCCGCGACCGCGGCCTTTGCCGGCGCGACGCCCACGGCCCCGGCCCTGCCTGCGGTGATGGCCGCCAACGCCTGGCAGGCGCCTGCGCCCGCCAAGGCCGGACAGCCGGTCGCGGCGCAATATACGACCGCCAGCCTTGTCATGCCGGCGACCGCCAAGGGCGGCCAGAACGCCATGCCCGGCGTGCAGCAGGTAGCCTATGTCGTGCCGCAGAACCCTGCTTCCCTGGGCCAGTTCCCCGCCGCGCCCCTCGGTCTCCCGGAAGAAGAGCATGCGACCGGCATGCGCGGCGACGTCGACCGGCTGATCCAGAAATACGCTGCTCTCTACGAGGTGCCGGTCGATCTGGTGCGCCACGTCGTCAACCGCGAAAGCACCTACAATCCCAAGGCTTACAACAACGGCCATTGGGGGCTGATGCAGATCAAGCACGCGACGGCGCGCGGCATGGGCTATGACGGGCCGGCCAAGGGCTTGTTTGACGCCGAAACCAATCTGAAATACGCGGTCAAATATCTGCGTGGCGCCTGGCTGGTGGCGGGTGGCAACGCCAAGAAGGCCGATTGGCTCTACCAGACCGGCTATTATTTCGACGCCAAGCGCAAAGGCCTGCTCGAGGCCACCGGCCTCGGTGTCGACCGCAAGCGCCGCCGGCTGCAGCCCGACGCCTGAGCGCGATGCCTGAACCGCGCCCGCCGGCTCCAAACGACATCCGGCTGCGCAAGATCCTCGACGAGACGCTCGTTGCACCGCACTGGCCGGACGGCTTTACCATGCGCTGCTTCGAACATGGTGACGCGCAGCCCTTGCATGCGCTTTTGGGCGAGGTGTTCGACGACGGCACCGACGGCCCGTTCGACCAATGGTGGCCGCGCATATCCAGCGATGCCGAATTCGACCCGGCGCTGTGTTTCCTGGTCATCGACGCCAAGGGACGGCTGGCGGCGGCAGCGCTGTGCTGGACCAGGGCCTTCGTCAAGGACCTCGCGGTCCATCCCGAAGCGCGCGGCACAGGCATTGGCGAAGCGCTGATGTGGCAGGCTTTCAACGCCTTTCGCGATCGAGGCGCGGCCCATGTCGACCTCAAGACCAACACGGTCGAGAACGCTGCCGCGCTCAGGCTCTACGAGCGGTTGGGAATGATGCCTGTCGCCTGGGAAGGGTAAGGTTTTTTTCTTGCCGCAATTCCCTGGGGAAAACGCTACGCGCTTTTCACGGGAAAACCGGTTCCCACCTTTCCTGGAATTGCTCGAGCGCTGTTGAAATCCTTCGGATTGTGAACTGCTTCACATTGGCCGCTGCAACCGGATGCTAACTCACCATCCATGCCTTTCGACCGATGGCGGATCGACGACTGGCAGATGTGGAGGGGCTGCACCGGCATGTGTTCAGCCACTCCTTGGCGGGTCCCAGGCGGGGGTTTGGGGCCCGCCAGTCGTTTTACGGTCGCCCTCAGATATCGGGCGCATTGCCGATCTTCTTTTTGAGCTCAAGCGCCCAGGCGCGGCCCTCGTCGCCGCCCCACAGCAGCCAGGCGATATGGCCGGCCGATGGATTGTCTTCATTGCCGTAATTCTTGCCGCGCTTGTCGACCTCGTGGCGGGCGAAGTAGCTGACCATGCGGCGGATAGTGGATGGCGCCAGCTTTTCGCGGTTCTTGAGTTCCGTCGCCCGCGCCACGCCGATCTCGGTGCCGCCCCGGCCGAATTCTCTTCGCAGCCTCAACCCCTTGGCGGCATTGTCGGCCACCACTTGCGGGCAGCGCAGATCGATCTCTTCATCCTCTTGCATGTGTCTCCCCAGCTCCGGAAATCTAACCTGCAGACGCAATACAGGGAAGTGCACCGGCTCCCAATGCAGCGCCGTCCATTAGGATCAGCGCGCCATCGGCATCTGCGAGATCCTGTGGAACCTTATGGATGTCACGCCTGAGGGTCGGCCGAACTGGACCGAACAGCTGCAATATGGCGAGGCGTGCTGTCCTGAGGTTTGTCCGCCAGGGGCTCGGGACGGCTCTTCGGCAGATGGTCGCTGACGAATAGTTCTCCGGACGCAACCCTGCCGCCAATGCCGCGTTTGATTAGCCGAGGGAAATTTTCAAATCGGAGAACTCAGATGAAAACGCTTCTCACCATTGCCGCCGTCGCCTTGTTCGCCGGTGCCCCTGCCGCCCTTGCGGCCAACTCGACTGCGGTCGCGCCTGCCATGGCCGCCAGCAAGGTCGATACCCCAACCTTCGTCAAGACGGTGCCTAGCTCCAACGAATTCGAAATCCAGTCGAGCAAGCTCGCCGAGGAAAAATCCAAGGCGGCTGACGTCAAGAAATTCGCCAAGCAGATGGTCAAGGACCACACCAAAGCCGGCAAGGAGTTCAAGGCGGCGCTGAGCCAGGGCCAGACCACCGGTTCGACCAAAGCCGCGGGACCGGCCCTGCAGCCGAAGGAGCAGGCAATGCTCGACGAGTTGAAGAGCGCAAGCGGCAAGGATTTTGACGCCAAGTACATCCAGATGCAGACGGACGCGCATAAGGAGGCCGTTGCCCTTTTCAGCAGCTATGCCAACTCGGGCGACGACCCGGCGATGAAGGAATTCGCCAAGAAGACGCTGCCGACGCTGCAGATGCACGAGAAGCACGTGAAGGAACTCGCGGCCGCGCATCAGGGTTGAGGGTTGGTGACTGGCCAGCAATAGCATTCTACGGCGCCCTCCTCTGTCCTGCCGGACATCTCCCCCACGAGTGGGGAGATCAGCAGCGTCGGCGCCGTGCTTTTCTTGCGACGGTGAAAATTGGCGAAGCTGAGGCGACAGCCAATCTCCCTTCTTGTGGGGGAGATCTCCGGCAGGAGAGAGGGGGGCGCCGTAGAGTGCGACGGCCGATGCCTGCCGTTGGCAAGGCATTGCGGCAAAGTGGCTCTGTGGCTGCGCCGGCAGTGACATACACTGCCGCCACCAATTCAATGGAGCTCCCATGCCCAAGATCGACCTGTCCACCGTGCCTGTCCGCAAGGGCTCCGGCTACCCCGCACCCTTCGACGCCCCTTGCGCCGAGCGCACGCGCCGCCGCCTCGGCGATGCCGGCGGGCTCAGCGATTTCGGCGTCAATCTGATGACCCTCCCGCCCGGTGGCTGGTCGAGCCAGCGCCACTGGCACAGCCATGAGGATGAGCTCGTCTATGTGCTGGAAGGCGAACTGGTGCTGGTCGAGGATGGCGGCGAGACGGTGCTCAAAGCCGGCGACTGCGCGACGTTCGCCAAGAACAGCGGCAACGGCCATCACATGATCAACCGCTCGTCGGCAACGGCGCGCTATCTCGAAGTCGGCTCGCGCAATCCCGACGATGTCATCACCTGCTCCGACATCGATATGATGAGCCCGAGTTCAGATGGCCGGTTCCTGCACAAGGATGGGACGCTGTATCCGGGGCAGGGGTGAGGGCTGGACCATGCTTCGGCGCTGGTGTTCGCTGGGTGGGGGGATAAGTTCCTCACGATTAAAGGTGGCGCCGGCCCCCTCATCCGACCGCTTCGCGGCCACCTTCTCCCCGCTGGGGAGAAGAGGGAAGCGCTGGCGCTGACCGGCTCCTCTCCCCTCGGGGTGAGGTCAGCCGAGCGAAGCGGAGGCTGGGTGAGGGGGCCTTGGCGCCAGCTTGGCAAACAAAGGGAGCATCACCGTGAAAAAAGAAGTCATCGAAGTGCCCGTGATGTCGGCCAAGGTGCGGGCGCTCGGGCTGCCCTGCTCGACGGCGGTGAGGGCCAACGGCTTCGTGTTCATCTCGGCGACGCCGCCGGTGGACATGGTGACCGGCGAGATGGTGCGCGGCGACATCGAAACCCAGACCGAGGCGTCGCTGAAGGCGCTGAAACACTGTCTGGAAGCGGCCGGCACCTCGCTGGAAAACGTGGTGATGGTGCGCATCTACGCCGTCAATTCCGGCTTCTACAACGCCATCAACCGGGTCTATGCGAAGTACTTTTCGAAGAACCCGCCGGCGCGGAGTTTCGTGCCGGTGGCGTCATGGCCCATGGAGTTCGATATCGAGATCGAGTGTGTGGCGGTGGGGTGAGGGCTCTTCTTTCTCTCTCAACAAGGGGAGAAGAAAGTTCCGCTGCAATTGGCGGGGTGGTGGGCTCCTCCCAACTCACGGATTGGGCACTCAACATCCCTCCACACCGCAACAGACTGTCTAGTAAGGCCTTCACCCACTACCATAGAAAGTGCCAGATTTGGTCGAGCGGCAGGCCTCAGCGCGGCACGTGATATAAGTTGCCTTACATACGCTCGAGAAGGTAATAATTTAATGATCTGCGTAGCCTCCCTTAGTAGATGAAGAGCCATGAATTCCATGTCAGGTAAGCCACCTCGCGTCGACGATTCTGAAAAAGAGCTCATAAAGGCCCTTGTCAGATCGGAAGCGTTTAGGCGTTTGCAAGAGGTCTCTTTTCTTGGTGCTATCGATTATTACAATTTTCACAAATCTAGGGAAAGCACATGGAATTTTACACGGTCCGACCACACTATTGGTGTTCTATTACTGTCGCAGAGGTTGATAGACAGCATAAACTTTTCTGCAGAAGATAGGCTTTATGTAATAGCATCCTCTATATGTCATGATCTAGGCCATAGCCCATTCTCTCATAGTACCGAGCGCGCCTTCAAGAAGATAAATCCCAGCATCAATCATAGAGTTATCTTGGAGTTGTTGCTTTCTGATCCTGAAATGGGGGTGTCTTCTGCACTTTCGAAGTTTAATTTAAAAGGGGAGAGGGTTCTGGCGATAAGCGTCGGATCTGACAATAAGCTAGGCTGGATTTTTCACAATCCCATAAATGTTGATACCCTCGACGGCATATTCCGTTTTATGGTTTCATTCCGACTTTTGCCGCCTTTCGATGTTCTTGAGGCCGTAAATTCACTTTCTGAACTCTTTTATGAAAGAACGCTGAGTGAGAGCTCAGTCGAGAATCTTGATAAATTTTGGGAGGTAAAGGCCGCTTTCTATGATGAATTCTTAAGGCATGGCGCTTATGCCAGATTCGAGAATGCGTACATCAACCTAGTTGTGTCTAAGAAGAGCAATATTGAGTACCGCGACTTCCTAAAGAGTGATCGGGAATTGGCGGACGAAATAGGTCTCGACCCGAATTTGTACTATGGGCAAACAGGTAACAAGTTGGAGCTTAGAGAGTCGAATTTCGACGTGGACAAGTCGATTGTGCTGGGTTCAATTTCCGATCTATACCGTAGATATATAAGAAGGGGGAAGCTGTGAAAATAGATGAACTTGACGGGCGTTTTATCAACATAAAGAACGCTCATTTTGCTTCAGAAAATACGCTAAAAAAGTTAGATAAGTTGAGCGCTTCTTGCGCAAATTCGGGCACTTTCCTAGTGGTAAATGGCTCGCTGGCTCGAAAGGAGCTCGTAAATGGGTCTGACTTTGATGCCTTTATAGTTAGGGGGAAGGCTCTGGACACCTCAATCCAAAAGCTTTGGAAGGATGCGCATGATGCAGTTGGGTTAAAGCTTCCTGGCTCTTCGGGGATATTCGGCAAAGACAGTATAGTTCAGCATGAGGAAATGCTCCTGAACATTGGGGGCGCCGACGATAGCAATGAGAGCATCACTAGGCGGATGCTTCTAGTACTTGAATCAACTGGTGTCGGAGACATGGTTGCTTATCGGGGATTGATAAGCTCTATGCTTAGTCGGTATATTTCTGATCAAATAACTGACCATCAGCTGGGCCTTTTTCTTCTGAACGACATAATTAGGTACTACAGAACGGTTTGCGTCGATTTCGAATTTAAGACGGAGGAAGATGGGAAGCCATGGGGGATTAGAAATATCAAGCTGGTCTTTTCGCGAAAACTTATATATTTTTCCGGTCTTTTGATTTGTGCTGAAACCGCTCAAAGAAGTGCATTGGAAAAGAGGGAAATCTGCGAACGACTAGTGCGCCTGACTCCCATTGAGAGAGTGTTGAGCGTATTGGGCGAGGACGCGTTCGAGCCTCTCATATATTACGACAAATTCTTGGAAAGGATGGCTAAGACCGAAATTCGCAAGAAGCTGGAGAGCAATGATAGAGAGGAGCTCAGAAAAAGCGAGATATTTCGGTCCTTGAAGAACGACGGACATCACTTTTCGATGTCACTGAGAAGCGCCTTTGTTCGCCACTACGATGGTAGCCATCCCATTCATAGAGCGATTATGTTTTAGGGCCGACTACATAGATTGGCCAATCGTCCTAGGCAAAATACTCCTGCAACGGCCTGACCTCGAGGCTCCCCGCCTTCAGCGCCGCAATCGCCTCGGCCACCGCCGCCGCCCCCGACAGCGTGGTGTAATACGGCACTTTCTGCATCAGCGTCGCCCTGCGCAGCGACTTCGAGTCCGACACCGCCTTCTGGCCATCGGTCGTGTTGAAGACGATCTGAACCTGGCGGTTGCGGATGGCGTCTTCGATGTGGGGGCGGCCTTCCAGCACCTTGTTGATCTTCTGGGCGTCGACGCCGTTTTCGGCGAGGAAGCGGGCGGTGCCGGATGTCGCCAGCACCTTGAAGCCCTGGCCGGCGAGGCGCTTGACCGCCGGCAGGATGCCGGCCTTGTCCTCGTCGCGCACCGAGACGAACAGCGTGCCGGAGCGGGGGAGATCGACGCCGGCCCCTAACTGGCTCTTGGCGAAGGCGAGCGCAAAGTCGCGGTCGAGGCCCATGACCTCGCCGGTCGAGCGCATTTCCGGGCCGAGCAGGATGTCGACGCCGGGGAAGCGGGCGAAGGGGAAGACGGCTTCCTTGACCGCGATGTGGCCGGGATTGCGCGGATCGGGCATGGCGCCGTAATGGGCGAAGGCGTCTTCCAGTTTCTCGCCGGCCATGATGCGGGCGGCGATTTTCGCGATCGGACGCCCGATGGTCTTGGCGACGAAGGGCACGGTGCGTGACGCGCGCGGGTTGACTTCCAGCACATAGACCGTGCCGTCCTTGATCGCATACTGCACGTTCATCAGGCCGCCGACGTTGAGCGCGCGGGCAAGCGCCGCCGTCTGGCGCTCCAGCTCGTCGACCAGCTCGGAAGGCAGCGAGTGAACAGGGAGCGAGCAGGCGCTATCGCCGGAGTGGATGCCGGCCTCCTCGATGTGCTCCAGAATGCCTGAGACGAATGTCGACTTGCCGTCGCAGAGGCAGTCGACATCGACCTCGATGGCGCCGGAGAGATAGGTGTCGAACAGAAGCGGGTTCTTGCCCAGCAGCGTGTTGATCTGGCCTGTCTTGTCGTTGGGGTATTTCTGCTTGATGTCCTCCGGCACCAGGCCGGGCACGGTGTCGAGCAGGTAGCTCTGCAGCATGCCTTCGTCATGGATGATCTGCATGGCGCGGCCGCCGAGCACATAGGAGGGGCGCACCACCAGCGGGAAGCCGAGCTCGCCGGCGACTAGGCGCGCCTGCTCGACCGAATAGGCGATGCCGTTCTTCGGCTGGCTGAGGTTGAGCTTATGAAGCAGCTTCTGGAAGCGGTCGCGGTCTTCGGCGAGATCGATCATGTCGGGCGACGTACCGAGGATCGGGATGCCGGCCTTCTCCAGCGCATCGGCCAACTTCAGCGGCGTCTGGCCGCCGAACTGGACGATAACGCCGACCAGTTCGCCCGAGGCCTGTTCGGCGCGCAGGATCTCCAGCACGTCCTCCGCCGTCAGCGGTTCGAAGTAGAGCCGGTCGGAGGTGTCGTAGTCGGTCGAGACGGTCTCGGGGTTGCAGTTGATCATGATCGCTTCATAGCCGGCGTCGCGCAGCGCGAAGGCGGCATGGCAGCAGCAATAGTCGAACTCGATGCCCTGGCCGATGCGGTTCGGACCGCCGCCAAGGATGACGACTTTTTTCCGCGCTGACACTTGCGCTTCATTGGCCAGCGCGCCGGCGAAGGGCACTTCGTAGGTCGAGTACATGTAGGCGGTGGGCGAGGCGAACTCGGCCGCGCAAGTGTCGATGCGCTTATAAACCGGATGAACGTCGAGCTTTTCACGAATCTTCGCAATCACTTCGGCGTCGGTCTTCGTCAGCGAGGCGAGGCGGGCATCGGAGAAGCCCATCGCCTTCAGCATGCGCAGATTGACGGCGTCTTGCGGAATGCCGTGCTCGCGGATGCGGGCTTCCATGGAAACGATGCCGGCGATCTGTTCGAGGAACCACGGGTCGATCTTGCACATGGCGTGCACGTCTTCCAGCGAGGTGCCCATGCGGATCGCCTGCGCCACCATGCGCAGCCGGTCGGGCGTCGGCGTGCCGAGCGCGGCGCGGATGGCGTTGCGGTCGTCGGCGTGGTTGGCAGCCACGGCACCGTGGCCGAGGCCGGGGATCTCGATCTCGTCTAGGCCGGTGAGGCCGGTTTCCAGTCCACGCAAAGCCTTCTGCAGCGATTCCTGGAAGGTGCGGCCGATGGCCATGACTTCGCCGACCGACTTCATGGCGGTGGTCAGCACCGGCTCGGCGCCGGGGAATTTCTCGAAGGCAAAGCGCGGGATTTTGGTGACGACGTAATCGATCGACGGCTCGAACGAAGCAGGCGTGGCGCCGCCGGTGATGTCGTTCTCCAGCTCGTCCAGCGTGTAGCCGACGGCAAGCTTGGCCGCGATCTTGGCGATGGGGAAGCCGGTCGCCTTCGAAGCCAAGGCGGAACTGCGCGAGACGCGCGGGTTCATCTCGATGACGACGAGGCGGCCATCGGCCGGATTGACGGCGAACTGCACATTGGAGCCGCCGGTCTCGACGCCGATCTCGCGCAGCACCGCGATCGAGGCGTTGCGCATCATCTGGTATTCCTTGTCGGTCAGCGTCAGGGCAGGGGCGACGGTGATGGAATCGCCGGTGTGCACGCCCATCGGGTCGATGTTCTCGATCGAGCAGACGATGATGCAATTGTCCGCCTTGTCGCGGACGACCTCCATCTCATACTCCTTCCAGCCGAGCACGCTCTCCTCGATCAGCACTTCGGTGGTCGGCGAGGCGTCGAGGCCGGACTGGACAATGTCGTAGAATTCGGCGCGGTTGTAGGCGATGCCGCCGCCTGTGCCGCCCATGGTGAAGGACGGGCGGATGATGGCGGGCAGGCCGACATGGTCGAGCGCCTGCGCGGCGATCGCCATGCCATGGCTGATGTAGCGCTGCTTGCGGTCGCCTTCGCCGAGGTTCCAGCGGGTTTCCAGCGCGTCGAGCGCGGCATCGAGGTCGGCAGGCGCCTCGGCCTTGACGGCGGCGCGCTCGGCCTCATGGGTCTTGCGGTCGGCGTTCTTGACATCGGTGGCATTGGCAAGCATCGACTTCGGCGTTTCGAGGCCGATCTTCTTCATCGCCTCGCGAAACAGCGCCCGGTCCTCGGCCTTGTCGATTGCCGTGGCGTCGGCGCCGATCATCTCGACATTGTAGCGCTCGAGCACGCCCATGCGGCGCAGCGACAGAGCGGTGTTGAGCGCGGTCTGGCCGCCCATGGTCGGCAGCAGCGCGTCGGGCCGCTCCTTGGCGATGATCTTGGCGACGACTTCAGGCGTGATCGGCTCGATATAGGTGGCGTCGGCCAGTTCCGGGTCGGTCATGATGGTGGCCGGGTTGGAATTGACCAGGATGACGCGAAAGCCCTCCTCCTTCAGCGCCTTGCAGGCCTGTGTGCCGGAATAATCGAACTCGCAGGCCTGGCCGATGACGATGGGGCCGGCCCCGATGATCAGGATCGACTTGATGTCGGTGCGTCTTGGCATCGTTGTGAGTTCCGTTCGGCGAGCGGCTTGCACGAAAAACCGGGACGGGAAGACCCGGCCGGTTGTGCTTGCGATTCTGGTATCAGGCTAGGAGGGCCTTATAGGGAAGAGTTTTGGGAGATGTAACCCCGAAAATGAGGCTAGGCAGTAGGGATTAGGCAGTAGGGATCAGGCAGCAGGGATTAGGCAGGAGCGAGGTTAAGGCGCCTGTGCCCATTCCCTACTGCCTGACACCTAATCCCCCAGCGCGAGCTGATCCGTAATCTCAAACCGCTCGGATACCCCGACGCGGATCATGTTGAGGGCGCCTTCCCTTGTGAAGCGGAACTCGCTGGGCGAATCCGAGTTGGCCGGCATGCCGGCATAGAAGGAGATGACGCGCGTGCCGCCATCGGGCCAGGTGACGGTTATATCGGCCTTGTCGGTGCCCTTGTGCGCGATGTTGACGGCGCAGCGGGTCATCGGCTGGCCGACATAGCGGGCGCAGGGGATCTCGGCGGTGGCGCCGAGGGCGGGCGGGGGTTCCAGCCGTGCAACGGTTTGCGTAGCGGTCGCAGCTTTGGCCTGATCTGGCCGTGGCGTCGGGGATGGTACCCCGGGCGCGGACGCCGCATCCGGCGCTGCTCCCGCAGACGCGGTGGAATCCTGTACCGGCGTCCCTGTGGCCTCCGTCGCCGGAGCCTCTGTGGCAGGGATTTCGTCCGTCGGCGGACTTTCATTCGCTGCGAAGGCAAGGCCGTAAGCATCCTGCATGGCGGTCCTGCCGATCTCGGCGGCGGACTTCGGCGCGCCTGGATCCGTACCGCCAAGGCGCTCCGTCAGGTCGAGTGGAGCCGGCGCGGGTGCAGCCGGGGTGGGTGGAGCCTGAGTGGGTGCAGCCGGAGCGGCAGAGGCGGCAGGTGCAGTCGTCCGGGGCGCTGCGGCCACGTCGGCCGGCTGCGTCGACATGTCGGGCGCGAGCGTCGGGCCGCCGGCTTCAGCGCTGGCGGTCACCTGGGGCGGCGCGGCGTCTACTTCGACCACGGTCGGATTGTCGGGGATAAGATAGCGCGCGGGCGCCCAGCCTTTGACCAGTGGATTGTCAATCTCCTCGACCTTGCACCAGCGGTGGCCATCCACTTCGTTGCAGCCGAAATTCCTGACGCTCGAGCCGATCGGCAGACGCGCCTGGGTTCTGCCGACCGGCGACGGCGTGGCGCGGATGTTGAGGAGATCGCCTGGGCCGAGCTCGGTCACTATGGAAACGATGTCGGCAGGCGCGTCCTCGGCATTGGCCGGCAAGCTCACCAACAACGGGCCCACCACCAACGGACCCGCCAACAACCGGGCTGCCCGCAGGAGCGGAGCGCCAGTCAGTCGATGCAAAATGGTTCGGATTGTGCGCCTCATCATTTGGCCGTGCGCCGATTACCCTTGCGGCAGCAGTCCTGCCGTATGCCAAGGCGGTTTTATAAGGGACGATACGCGGCCATGTAAGTCTGAAAATGCGTCCGATGTTTGGTGCCGCGAGGCGGAAGCAGGGCGCAGCCATGCGGTCAAGCGGAGCCTTGCCAAGAGGGTTTGGGCATGAAGCCGGTCCTCAGCGCATGCGCCCATTCCGGTCGGCCCGCCTGTGCGGCCTGTCTCGCCGCCGCTTCGTGGTCGTAGTCGACGGCGATGGTCTCAAAACGGTCTGGACCATCGCCATCCAAGGTGAGGATGCCGTAGCGCGCATGCGGGCTGCCTTGCTCCGAAACATGCGCCGGCGGCGTGTCATCTTCATAGGCGGGGGCGCCGACGCTGCCGGGATTGAAGAGCAAGGGGCCGCCGGGGATACGGACCAGTTCCGCGCGGTGGCTGTGGCCGCACAGCACGATGCGGCAGGCCGGGTCCAGCGCCTGCAACCGCCGCTGAATAGCGGCAAGCGGCGCGCGCACCAGTTGGCCATCGACGATCGCGTCGAGCAGGTATTTCTCGTCATGGTCGGGCCGCGCATGGAAAGCGACCACGCCGGGAACAATCTCCAGCGTGAAGGGCAGGGCGAGCAGGGCTTCGCGCTGCGCTGATGTCAGCCGTTCCTGCGCATAGCGGTCTGAAGCCCACATCGTATCGTCGGCCGGATCGACCGCGACCCGGCGGTCATGGTTGCCGCGCACCGTCGGCAGGTCGAGCGCTTCGAGCCGCTCGAACGTCTCGCGCGGCCAGAGCGGGCCGGAGACACAGTCGCCAAGGTTGACGGTGAGATCGGCGCCGCCGCGCCGCGCTAGATCGGCGAGCACGGCATCCAGCGCCAGCACATTGCCATGGATGTCGGCGAGAACGGCAATGCGCATGCGAGGGCTCCCTTGGTGCAGCCCCGTTGGAGGCTTGCGGCCGTCTTCCTATCAAGCCGCTGCCTTCATTATCAAGCCTTTGAGATCGTTCGAGACAGCCGGGAGCTGGCTATCGCGGAAGCACTCCATCTGCTAGCGTCCACGCCGTTCCGAAGTTCATCCGGGGGAAGACAGGCGATGACTCGCGACCAGATGGTTGCCCACCTCCGCGCCGCCAATGATGTCGCGCGCGAGACTGCCGCGCACGGGCACCATCCTTTCGGCTGCGTGCTCGTCGGCCCCGACGATCGCATCCTGATGCGGCAAGGCAACATCAACACCGTGCGCCACGCCGAAACCGAGCTCTCCCGGCGTGCCGCCGACACCTATCCGCCGGATTTCCTCTGGTCCTGCACGCTGGTCACAACCGGCGAGCCCTGTGCGATGTGCACGGGAACGCTGTACTGGGCCAATATCGGCCGGCTGGTCTACGGCTTCGAGGAGACCAAGCTTCTCGCGCTGACCGGCAACCACGCCGAGAATCCGACGATGAACCTCTCGTCGCGCACAGTCCTCGGCTCCGGGCAGAAGCCGGTCGAGGTCCACGGACCCTTCCCCGAGATGGACGAGGAGCTCCTCGCCCCGCATATCGGTTTTTGGCAGCGCTAGGACCTTGACCTCTGAACCGGTTAGCCCGGCATTTCGATGTCGTGGCCACCGACGATGGGCAGTGCCGGATCATCTCCGGCCGCCGCAATCACGCTGTCGAGCAGGCCGGGGAAGCGGGCGTCGAGGTCGGCGCGGCGCAGCGTGATCATCCGGTTGGTGCCGGCCACTTCGGCGCGGGTGACGCCGGCCTCGCGCAGTTTGGCCAGGTGATAGCTGAGATTGGTCTTGGAGCCGAGGTCGAGGAACCGGCTGCAGTTCAGCGGCACGCCTTCCTTGCTGGCGAGATAGCGCACGATGGCGAGCCGGGTCGGGTCGCCAAGCACGCCGAGCACAACCGGCAGGCTGATCTGGTCTGTATTGGGGTGCGGCAAAGTCATGGCCCGAAACTAAGCACAGTCGGTGGCGATTTCAACGCGTCCATGTTTCGCGGGCATGCACAGTCCGCTTCGCGATTGGCCCAATGGCTGTCCTGACACAGGGCTGTCAGCAGGCTTCAGCTATTTTCGTCTGGCTTCATTGACATCACGCCCTGTTATGTCCAATTGTTCAATAACTTTTGAACTAAGGACACGCCCTATGGACAAGCGCCTCTTTTGGCTTGCGCTCGGATCGTTCACGATCTCGACCGAAGGCTTCGTCATCTCCAGCCTGCTGCCTGACATCGCCACCGACGCCCGCATTTCCATTCCGCTCGCCGGCACGCTGATCACCGCCTTCGCGCTGGCTTACGCCATCGGCACGCCGATCCTGGCAACGCTGACCGGCGAACGGGACCGGCGCCGCGTCATCTTGTGGACGCTGGCGTTCTTCGTCATCGGCAATGTGGTGGCGGCGCTGAGCTCGTCCTTCGAGCTGCTGCTCATTGCCCGCATCATCATGGCGCTGTCGTCAGGCCTGTTTGCCGCTACCGCTCAAGGCACGGCGGTGGCGCTGGTCGATGACCACCACCGGGCGCGGGCCATTGCCGTCGTCGTCGGCGGAACCACGGTGGCGGTTGCGCTCGGTGCACCGCTCGGCGCGCTGGTTGCCACGATAGCCGGCTGGCGCGGGACCTTCTTTGCCATTGCCGGGCTCGGCGCGCTGGTCGGCGCCATCCTGTGGTACCGGCTGCCGCGCGGCATTGTCGGTACCAAGCTGCCGCTCAGGCGGCGGCTGGCTGCGGCGCTGCGCCCCGGCGTCATGCCGATCCTGCTGACCACCGCTCTTGCCCTGATCGGCGCCTTCTCGGTGTTTTCCTATATCGCGCCGCTGGCCATCCAGAGCGGCGGCCTCAGCCCGATTGCGCTGCCCGGCATGCTGCTCGCCTTCGGTGTCGGCGCCGTCATCGGCAACATAGCCGGCGGCCAGGCGGCCGACCGTTTTGGTGCGACGCGCACCGTCGGCTGGTCTCTGGCGCTGAGCGCCGTCATGCTGGTGATGCTCTCGGTCATCCCGACCTTCCTGCCGCAGCATCTCGCCGGGCCGGCATTGATGGCCATGATGGTGCCGTGGGGCATGGTCGGCTGGGCATTTCCGCCGGCGCAGGCCAGCCGCATCATCAAGCTGGCGCCCGACGCCGCCCCGATCGTGCTGTCGCTCAACGCTTCGGCCCTCTATCTCGGCGTGGCGCTGGGTGCTGTGGTCGGCGGCGCCGTGCTGCGCTACGGCGTGCCGGCCGATCTCGGCCTGGTCGCCGCCATCTTCCCGCTGATCGGGCTTGGCGTGGTGCTGGCCGGCCGCTGGGCGGCCCGGCCGGTCGCCATGCCGGCCGAATAGATCTTTGCAAAGGACCGGCGGCCGCTCTTTCAGCTTGAAGGGGCGGCCGCCGGCACGTCGTACTCCAGCGCCGCGACTTCATCCAGCATAGCGCGCAGATCTGCCGCTCGCTGCTGGCCGACCAGCGCCTCGAAGCGCTGCTGGGCAATGGTCCACAATTTCGTCGTCTCCTCGAGCTTGGCCTGGCCTTGCGGCGTCAGCCGCACCCGCTTGACGCGGCGGTCGTCCTTGTCGGCGAAGGTGTCGACATAGCCGTCGCGGATCAGCGGCTTCAGCGTATGGCCGAGCGCCGACAGGTCCATGACCATCGCTTCGGCTATCGTGCCCATCGCCGGCTCGTTGCTGACATGGATCTGGTAGAGCAGGCCGTACTGTGTGCCCTTCAGACCCGAAGGCGAGATTACATCGTCATAAAAGCGGCCGAGCTTGCGCGCGGCGCGCCGCAGCGTGGCGTTGTTGCAAAGGCTGAATCCCGGCAGCGCGGTCTTGCTCATCACGACTCCTTGCCGGCAAAACCGCTGCCGGCCTGTCGCAGAAATAGTTTCTGCCGCCTCCGTTGACAAGATGGTGGTATATGCCTACTTCCCGGAAAATGGTATATGCCACTAATTGGAGATCAGGGCGGGACAAGGGTTCATCGACCTGTCTCGCCGGGCAGAAAAAAGGAACAGGACAATGAGTGGACAGGACAACAAGGGTACCGCAGTCGTCACCGGCGCATCGGCCGGCATCGGCGCGGTCTATGCCGACCGGCTGGCCGGGCAAGGCTACGATCTGGTGCTGGTAGCGCGGCGCGCCGACCGGCTGGAGGAACTGGCTGAAAAGCTGCGATATGCTTACAAGCGCAAGGTCAGCGTGATATCAGCCGATCTTGCCGACGACAATGATGTGCGCCGCGTCGAGCAGGCGATCGCAGCCGACGACAGCGTCACGCTGCTGGTCAACAATGCCGGCATTGGTGGCCAGGCCGTGGTGGCAACGGCCGACGCCGACGAGGCCGAGCGCATGATCAAGGTCAACGTCATCGCCTTGACCCGCCTGACCCGCGCCGTTCTGCCGGGGCTTCTTGCGCGCAACCGCGGCGCCATCGTCAACATCGCCTCTGTGCTCGCCTATGATACCTCGTTCGGCGGCATCTACAGCGGCACCAAGGCCTATGTCGTCAACTTCACCGAGGCCCTGCACCGCGAAGTCGCCGGCACCAATGTGAAGGTCCAGGCGGTGCTGCCGGGCGCGACCCGCACCGATTTCTGGGAGCTCGCCGGTGGCGATATCGACAATCTGCCGAAGGAGATCATCATGTCCGCCGACGATATGGTCGATGCCGCGCTTGTGGGCCTATCCAGGGGCGAAGCCGTCACCGTGCCGGCACTTGCCGATGCGACCAAGCTCGACGCCTTCCTCGGCGCAAGGCAAGTCTTCTACGGCAGCCTGCACGCCGACAAGCCTGCTGCCCGCTACGCGGTCTGAGGAGAGAGCTGGTTCGCTTCGCGAACCAGGACCCCCACCCCGCTCACTTCGTTCGCGGCCCTCCCCACAAGGGGGAGGGTAAAGTGCGCGCTCCCCTACCTCCCCTTTGTGGGGAGGTCGGACCGCAGGTCCGGGTGGGGGTACTGGCGCCGACCTCTGCGTTTACGCTCCCCGCCACATCGGTATGATCGATGCAGCCAGCACCAGCGCCAGCACGATGTTGAGCGCGCGCCATTGCCATTCGGTCTCGAGCAGCCGTGCCAGCACCATGCCCGCCACGCACCAGATCGACAGCGAGACGGCTGCAGTGAGGCCGAAGGTCGAGCCGAGCAGCAGCGCGAGTTGTCCCGGCCCGTCGGCAAGGGCCGCGAACGAGGCCGCCGCCCCCAGTCCCATCGCCCAGCCCTTCGGGTTCATCCATTGAATGCCGGCGCCGCCGAAGAAGCTGTTGGGTTTTGCCATCGCCACATCGAGATTGGGCGGCCCGGCGCGGCCGATCTTGATTGCCAGCCAGATGAGATAGAGCGAGCCGATGATTTTCATCGCCAGTTGCAGCGAAGGCATGGCCAGCAGCAGACCGGCGAGCCCGGCGGCGGCAGCAGCGGTCACGGTGGCGAGACCGGCGGCGCTGCCGACCAATAGGGGAACGGAACGGCGAAAACCGAACTGTGCACCTGAGGCAGTCGACAGGGTGGTGGCGATGCCGGGCGTGACGGTGGCCACGAAGGCAAACAGGATGAGCGGAAAGATGGGCTGCAACATGAGGCGTCCTTCATCAAAAGCCCAATGGTAGACTTCCGCATACTTCAGTAAATGCAATGTTTGCGATGGTTGGCATTAGCAGATATAATGCCATCCATGATCCGCAACCTCGACACAGCGCTGATCCGCACCTTCGTCACTGTCGCCGACAAGGCCAGCATGACGGCGGCGGCGAACGCGCTGCATCTGACGCAAGGCGCCGTAAGCCAGCAGATCAAGCGGCTGGAAGAAGCGCTCGGCTGCAGCCTGTTCGAGCGCGACCGGCGTGGCTTGCGGCTGACGCGGCCCGGCGAGCGGCTGTTCGGCAAGGGCAAACGGTTGCTTGGCCTCAATGACGAGATCTGGGCCGAGATGGCGGGCACCGAGGTCGCCGGCCAGGTGCGGCTCGGTGTTCCCTATGACCTTGTCGGCACTTTGCTGGCGCCGGTGCTGAAGGCCTATGCCGAGACCTATCCGCAGGTCGAGATTTCACTGCTCTGTGCGGCTTCGCCGGACCTTGCCGCGGCCCTCGCGGCCGGCACCATCGACCTTGCCGTCATCGAGGAACGGGTCGGCCCGTCGGCCGGTGAGTGCCTGGCCATTGACCGGCTGGTCTGGGTGGGGGCCAAGGGCGGCGTCGCCCGCGCCAAGCGGCCGCTGCCGGTGTCGATCGTCGCCGACACCTGCGCCTTCCGCCCGGTGGTGCTGTCGGCGCTGAACGAGCACGGGCTGGAATGGCGCACCGTGTTCGAGAACGGCAACATCGACGCCACGACCGCGACAGTGCGCTCCGACCTTGCCGTCACCGCCTGGCTGGCCTCCACCGTGCCTGCCGATCTTGACATCCTGGCTTTTGATGCCGGGCTGCCGCCGCTGCCGAATTTTTCCATCAATCTGCATTTGCCGAAGTACGGCACGGCGCCGGCAGCGCAGGAGTTCGCGCGGTATATCCGGGGTGGGTTGGCACGGCGGGCTGTGGCGGCTTGACAGAACTTGCATTGTCCAGCCGATAGATGGGTAACACTTTGAACCGGATACATAGGTGACACTTCTCTCCCCCTATGCGTCCGCCGCAGCGCCAAGCGGATTGGTTGGCGCGGCGCTGCGGCGGACAAGCTTCATGTGCCGTGTGTCGATGATGCCGAGCGGGTGGGCATGGAATGAGAGTGTCCATTGTCCGTCTTCGGTCTCCAACGCAGCGACCGGTTCGCCCGCCAGCGCTTGCGAGACATATATGAAGCCGCCATTCCATCGGATCTCGCCATTGTGGCGCACGCGGCGGACCGAGGCCTCGGCCGGATAGACGGGCTCGGGTGGTGTCCTGGGCATGGCGCGCTGTGAGGACCGGTAGTGCTGGGCGGGCGTATCCATGCCCAGCGCCTCATGGGGACGTTCCTCATTGTAGCTGTGGCGGAAGGTCTCGAAGGCCTGGCCCTGTGCCGTTCGGTCGGCTTCCGGTGCCTCGGCCATCGGCAGCATGGTCAGGTGAAAGCGCTCGTGACGTCCGTTCTGCTGTGGCCTGCCGGGTGCGATCCGCTCCAAGGTGATGCCGAGCTTGATGAAGCGCACGACAAGCGGCGTCAGCCCGGTGACGCCGGCCGATGCGAAGGGCGGGCCATTGTCGCTTCTGAAGCGATCCGGCAGGCCATGCTCTTCAAACAGCCGTTCGAACACCGGCCAGGCTTCGCTATCGGCCGTCGACCCCGTCGCTTCGAGCGCCAGAAGATAGCGGCTCGACGCATCCATCACCGTCAAGGGTTCGCAACGCCAGCCGTCGCGGGTCCGGAACCAGCCCTTGTGATCGCCAGTCCACACCGCGTTCGGTTCTTGCGGCTGTGGCCAGGGTCCATTGCCGCAGGCCCGCAGGCGGGGTCGCTTGCGGGCGCGGACAAGCCCATGCCGCGCAAGGATCGCGCCGACCGTCGAGGCTGAAGGCCACATGAACTCGGGAGCCGTGCGACGATCTTCTTTGGACCCCAAAGCGGATGCAGCTCCTTGGCCGCCACAATCCGCTCAACCAGATCCTGAGCTGTCGCCCGACCATGATTGAGCGGGGCTCGCGGCAGGTCGTGCAAACCCTCAGGCCCAAACGTCCGATAGCGTCCTAGCCATTTGTAGCCGTTCTTGCGTGAGATCCCGTAGGCCGCACAAAGCGCAACCATCGTCTCATCCCCAGAAAGACACTCCACAACAAACCGTAGCCGCTCGTCCATGATGCCAGTCTCTCGCCAAACCATCGCCGGTCCTCCGGCGGACAAGAAAACTGTCACCCATGCTATCGGTCCATTCTGTTACCTATCTATCCGGTTCGGACAGCATTTCCTCTCCCCCGTCGATCGGGGGAGAGGAAAGGTGCCAAGCCTGTCCCTGTTACTTCCAGTTCTTACGCCGCTCGAGCTCGGCCTCTGACGGCTTCTGCGTAGCGAACGACCCGACCTTGACCTCACCCCCGCGTTCGTAGGTCGCCATGATGACGCCTGTGGTAGTGGCCTGCGACTTGACCAGCTTGAAAGCGGCGGGCATCGCACCACCAACGAACAGCCGCTTGCCCTTGCCCAGCAGCAGCGGGAAGATCATCAACCGGATCTCGTCGATCAGCCCGTTGGCGAGCAAAGTCTGGATCAGCTCGCTCGAACCCTGGATGAGCAGGTCAGGCCCATCTTCCTTCTTGAGGCGGCGCAACGCCGCGACGATATCTTCTCCAAGCCATTGCGTATTTTCCCAGGTGAGCGAATCCGGCCGATGCGTCGCCACACATTTAGTCGCAGGGTTGAAGGCATCTCCGATGGCATCTTTCTGATACGGCCAGTAAGCGGCGAAGATGTCGTAGGTTCTGCGGCCGAGCAGCAGGGCGAAGGGTTTGGAGAACAATTCCTCTATGGCCACCCCCGCCACCTCGTCGAAGTAGTGGAACGTCCAGCCGCCGAATTCGAAGCCGCCAACCGGGTCTTCTTCCGGGCCGCCTGGCGCCTGCATGACGCCGTCGAGGCTGACGAAGGTGGAAGCGATGATCTTTCGCATTGGATTTTCCTTTTCCAGGATCCGCGCCGTCAGGGCCGGATTTCGATCTAAGGACGGACAGGCCGGCGGCCGCCCGACAGGCGTTGGCAAAAAAACGCTGCCGGCCGACAAGGGTACCTACCGCCGTCGCCCGCCGCCAAGCGCCTGCGACGAAAACCAGACGTCGCCGATGATGGCGGTGGCGGTCCGGTCCGGCGCCCTGTCTGATGTCAGCCAGATCGAACGGCTGCGCGCCGCCTTCTGGAGGTCGGGGATTTTGGCCGCCGAACCGGCCGCCGAGGCGCCGACGCAGGGGATGAACCACGAGCGCATGAAGGGGTCGCAGGCAAAGCCCTTGTCGTTGCGGGTTACCATCACGGCCAGGCCGACGCCCTGGGACGGACGCCAGGGAAAGATCATGCGGCCACCGGGTTTCAGCGCCCGCAGCCAGGCAGCCGGCGGTGCGACGACACCGGCATTGACATAGATGATGTCGGACGGCGGCAGATCGCCGGTGACGGCATCGCCGTGGACGACGCCTACATTGCCGTAGGTTTCGAGATTCTTTGTTGCTCTGGCAGCAAGATCTGCCTCTATTTCGAAGGCGGTCACCGGGCCGGGCGCAACCAGCCGCGCCAGCAAGGCGGTGTAGTAGCCTGTGCCGGCGCCGATATGGGTGACGGCCTCGTCCAGTCTGGGGGCGATCCTGCCTATCCACATGGCGTGCAGGGAGGGTTCGCCATTGTTGATGCCCTTGTCGGCATCGAGCGCCACCAGCACGTCCTGATAGATGTGAACAGGATCGGCGCTCGGCGTCATGATCTTGCCGTTGCCGGTGGTGAGCGCCCTGCCGGCGACTACCGCCCAGGGTCCGGGACCGAGAAAGGCCTCGCGCGGAACGGTGGCGAACGCCTCTTCGAGGCGCGGATCGGCCGAGCCGGCATTGGCCGCCATCAGCTGCGCGTAAAATTTCCTGGCGTCTTCGACACTTGTCATGATGGCCGGTAAGATAGCGCAAGCCGCCGGTTTGTCGCCGTCTTGAGCAATTCCAGGAAAAGTGTGAGGCGGCTTTCCGCCCGGAATTGCGTCAAAACAAGAGATTGAGCAGTTCGCCGTTTCGGCGAAACGGCGAACTGCTCAAGAAGAAACTCAGCCGACGCCGAAGACGGTGTCGTAGAGCAGCTTGAAGTTGAGCACCAGGATGACCGCCGCGACGACCCAGGCGAGGACCGCCACGCCGCGGGGAATGGCAAGGTTGCCCATCTTCTTCTTGTCGGAGACGAACTGCACCAGCGGGATGACTGCGAAGGGCAGCTGCATCGACAGTACCACCTGGCTGAAGACCAGCAACTGGCCGGTGCCCTTTTCGCCATAGAGCGCGGTGACGACCACCACCGGGACGATGGCGATGCCGCGCGTCAGCAGCCGGCGCGCCCATTGCGGAATGCGCAGGCGCAAAAAGCCTTCCATGACGATCTGGCCGGCAAGCGTTGCCGTAACGGTCGAGTTGAGGCCGGAGGCCAGCAGCGCCACCGCAAACAGGATGGAGGCGATGCCGAGGCCGAGCAGTGGCGACAAGAGCTCGAAGGCTTGGCCGATCTCGGCGACATCCTGATGGCCGGTGCCATGGAAGGCCACCGCCGAGACGATCAGGATCGAGGCGTTGACGAACAGCGCCAGGACGAGCGCGATGGTCGAGTCCGTCGTCGCCCATTTAATGGCGTCGCGCTTGCCTTTTTCGGTCCGTTCATAGGCGCGTGTCTGTACGATCGAGGAGTGCAGGTAGAGATTGTGCGGCATCACCGTGGCGCCGATGATGCCGATGGCGATGTAGAGCATCGCCGGATTGGTGACGATCTCCGTCGACGGCACGAACATCGAATGCAGGATCGAGCCGACCGGAGGGGCAGCGGCAAAGATCTGGATGGCGAAACAGCCGAAGATGATGATCAGAAGCGCGATGACGAAGGCTTCGAGATAGCGGAAACCCTTGTTCATCAAGAGCAGCACGATGAAGGCGTCGAGCGCCGTCAGCAACGCGCCGCCGATCAGCGGAATGCCGAACAGAAGCTGCAGCGCGATCGCCGTGCCGATCACCTCGGCGAGGTCGCAGGCGATGATGGCGAGTTCGCAGGCGATCCACAGCACGAAACTGACGGGACGCGGATAATAGGCGCGGCAGGCCTGGGCGAGGTCGCGGCCGGTGGCGATGCCAAGCCGGGCGGCAAGCGCCTGCAGCAGGATCGCCATCAGGTTGGACAGCATGATGATGAACAATAGCGTGTAGCCGAACTGGGCGCCGCCGGCGAGGTCGGTGGCCCAGTTGCCCGGATCCATATAGCCGACCGAGACCATGTAGCCCGGTCCCATGAAGGCGAACAGGCGACGGAACCAGACGCCGGACTGCGGCACCGCGATCGTGGAGTTCACCTCGCGCAGGCTGGGAGGATTGTCCTCCGGCCTGTCAAATCGCCAGGATGATCCCAAGGTAGCGTCAGCTTCGGACATGGAGGGCTTTCCACTGGGTGGATCGGTTGACGTCATCCTATCTATGCCAGGGCTCAACATTATGCAATAGGCTATATTTCATTGTATGTGCTTCCTGTTGCGCCGACCGGCAGGCCGGCAGGGGATCGCAAACGCCGGTTGCGCCTGCCATGGAATGGAAATAAACGGCTGGAACAGTTAAGCCCGTGCTATGAATGGCAAAGGGCGATTGCTTTGCCCAAAGCCGATTCTTGTCAAAAGATAGGAAGGAGCGCGTGTTGGCGCTGAAGCACAGACCGGTTGGACGCGAGGAGCCGCTGCCTGACGCCGAGATTCATTCGAAAGGGTTCCGGCAGCAGCGCGAAGCGCGCCGCGGCGCGCTGGTCGAGGATTATGTCGAGCTGATCGCCGACCTGATCGAGGACGGCAATGAGGCGCGTCAGGTCGATATTGCTGCGCGGCTGGGTGTCGCCCAGCCGACGGTGGCCAAGATGCTGACCAGGCTGTGCGCCGACGGGCTCGTTTCCAGAAAACCCTATCGCGGTGTGTTCCTGACCGACGCCGGGCGCAAGGTGGCGGAAGAGAGCCGCATCCGCCACCAGACGGTAGAAGCGTTTTTGCGTTCGCTCGGTGTCAGCGCCGAGACGGCGCGCATCGATGCCGAGGGCATCGAGCATCATGTCAGCGCCGAGACGCTGGAAGCCTTTCGCAAGGCGATGATCGCGCCGGGCTGAGGGGTGCCGGGGCCGCACCACTGGAACCTCCGCACGTCAGGCTCGTTGCTCCTGACGTTGCGCGTGATTGTTGCGCGCCAAGGAGGAAAACATGGGCGTCGAACAGGCACCGACCGCGAAGGGCAAGCAGGCGGCCGAGGGTTTGAGGCAGGCAGCGGCAAAGGACGAACGCAAGACCGAGGTCGAAACCGGCCATGCGCTGAAAAAGGGCGCCGCGCGTTTCGAGGAACGCTCCAAAAGCTCGGACGGCAAAAGCGCCGGCACCAAGCAGAAGATCTGAGTTCTGTTCGCAAGCGGCAACCTGCCGCTCATTCCTCGGTGTCCTGCACCCAACTGCGCGGATGGCCGTCGACGCGGAACTGGAAGATGAAATAGGGCGGAATGCAGGAGCCCTTGCCAGGCTTGGCTGCGGCCAGATCGTCGTAGCCGGCGGTGCAGATATAGTCCTCGCGGCAGGGATGCGCCTTGTCGCAGGCGCGCAGGCCGGCGGTCTTGGTGAATTCCCTGGTGCAGAATTTGTGATCCTTGCCCGACGCGATGCAGTCGTTGAAACCGGTCTTGGCCAGGCGGCCGCAAGTCGCCTCGTCGGGAAGCTTGTCGCAGCTTGCCTTGCGCAGCATGCCCCCGGGAAAGCCACCGGTCTTCTGCCCTGGGTAGTCATAGCGTTGGCGCGCCGCGCCATAGCCGGCGAGCTTGATCACCGGTTTCTTGTCGCGCGCCGGATCGATGGCGCAGGCTTTTGCGGTGGCCGGCGACAGGCGGCAATATTTGTCGCTGCCCCAGCTCGACATCTTGATCTCGCCGAACTCGACGGGGTCGCCGACTGCGGTGGCCGCCTCGCTGACGCAGGTGCCGAAGCCCGGATGGATGTCGCTTTCATGGACGCCGGCGCAGCGCAGGCTTTCGCCGCAGCTCCAGTCCTTGAAGCTGGCGTCATCGCCGCTGTAGCAGATCGAGCCCCAGCCATTGTAGAGATCGGTGCCTTTCAGCGCTTCGGCGAGTTTGGCGTCCGGACGGGCGGCGAAGCCGCGTGAGAAATCCGGATGGCCGCCGGCGGCGAAGTCCTCGACGATGGCGCGGCGGCGAGGCAGGTCGGCGAAGAACACCGCCGAGCCGGGGACGAAGACGGCGTTGCGGCGCGGCTCGCTGGCCGGATCGGCGCCGGTGTAATGGAAGCCGGCAATGCCGTGCGTCTGGTGGCAGCCGGTGCAGGTCATTTCGTTGAGACGCAGATTGAAGCCGGCCACCGATTTCACGCTGCGCAGCTCGTTGCCCTTGGCGACATAGTCCTGCAGTGCCTTGTCGATGTCGGCATCGTCGAGCAGCCCATAGGCGATATTGTTTTGCGACCTGGCCATGCCGCCGGGTGCGACCGAGACGGCGCTGGTCGCCAGGAACTTGTCGTCGATGACCAACCGGCCGCGATCGAGGTCGTAGAGGTTGCGGTCGGTGAGCAGCCATTTGGCGAAGGCCGGCCGGTCGGCCAGAACCACTTTCCGGTCGATCTGGTTCTCCATCTTCGATTCCTGGAAGGTGGACGTCGTTGGGTCCCATTTGAAAATCTTGAGGAGATATTCGGCGTGGCCACCGAAGTCGCGGCGGCTCGAGGCCGACAGCCGGAGAACCTGCATGTTCAGCTCAAGCCGCATGATCTGCGACGAATTCAGCATGGCGTTGGAGAGCGGCCCTTCGTCGGAGCGCAGCCAGGCTGCCAGTTGCTCGGGCGCAAGGTTCTTCTGGCCGGCGGCGAGCCAGCGCTTGGCGATTTCGGCACAGGAAACGGCGGTGGCGCTTGGACGGTCTCTCGAAGCGCGGGGGCGAGCCTCGCCGGGCCTGGCGTTGAAGACCAGACCCATGGTCAGCGGCAGCCGCGACGAGATGCGTTGCGCTGTCTTTCCCTTCGTGGGCTTCTCCGCCACCGAATAGTGGAAGCGGTAGATCAGCCTGATCTCGCCGCATTCGGTGTGGCCGAGATAGCCGCGGTCCATGCGGTTGACGACGCCGGTCAGGTCGAGCGTCGAGCCGTCATCGTCGATGTATTTCGGGTTGAATTTCTGGCTGGTGTCCTTCGACTTGGCCATGGCCGCGACGTAAGGATCGGGGCTATTGGCAGGCTCGTCGGCGATCTCCTGCTTGACGGCGTTGCGCACAGGGGTCAGCGCGCGCACCGAAAACAGGCCCCGATTGTCGACCTCGCGCGTGAGACCCAGCGCCGGGCCGAGCAGGCGGCTGATCGAGAGGCCGCCACGCTCAAGCGCCTGCAATGTCTCGGGATCGGTTACGGCGACGCTGGAATCGAGCGTCACGGCGCGCGCCGGCGACGGGCCGAGGCATAGCACCACCGCCAGCAGCAGAAATCGACCGATCGTCCGCAAGTCCCCGACACCCCCGTTCGAACCGGATGCTACAGCGCGCATGCCGCCTCGACCAGAGTGCGAACACGATGCCGCCGCCACGAAAAATACTGTGACTTGGCGCAACCATTGCGATAATTGTCTGTTGGGTCGGACTGGGCCACGACATCGGCCACGCCAGCCGAAATTTGCATACGGGGAGTTGCCATGCTCTGGAAGGGCCGCCGTCAGAGTGACAATGTCGAGGACGAGCGCAGCGACAGCGGCGGCGGTGGTGGTTTCGGCGGCGGCAGCCCTGGCCAGTTCCGCATCCCGATCGGCGGCCGCACCGGCGGCGGCGGCAGCATATTGCTGGTCGTCCTCGTGGTGCTGGCCGGATGGTATTTCGGCTTCGACCCGTCGCAGATCCTGGGCAGCGGCGACGGCGGCGGCGTGCTGCCGGGTGGCGGTGGCCAGATTACCGACAACAGCGGCGGCCAGGACGACGGCGCCGGCACGCCTGCTTCCGACGAGATGAAGCAGTTCGTGGCGACCGTGCTGGCCGAGACCGAAGAGACCTGGACCGGCATCTTCCAGTCGCAGGGCCTGAAATACGAGGACCCGAAGCTTGTGCTGTTCAGCGGCCAGATCCGCTCGGCCTGCGGCTCCGCCTCGACGGCAGCCGGACCGTTCTATTGTCCCGGCGACCACAAGGTCTACCTCGACACCACCTTCTTCCAGCAGCTCGACCAGCAGTTCGGCGCCTCGGGGGATTTCGCCCAGGCATATGTGATCGCCCATGAAGTCGGTCACCATGTGCAGAACCTCACCGGCATCCTGCCCAAGTTCAACCAGATGCGGCAGTCGATGGGTGAGGCGGAAGCCAACCAGATGTCGGTGCGCATCGAGCTGCAGGCCGACTGCTTCGCCGGCGTTTGGGCGCATTTCACCGCGCAGAAGGGCATTCTGGAACAGGGCGACATCGAAGAGGCGCTCAACGCCGCCAAGCAGATCGGCGACGATACGCTGCAGAAGAAGATGCAGGGCTATGTCGTTCCGGAAAGCTTCAACCACGGGACGTCGCAGCAAAGGCAGACCTGGCTGGCGCGCGGCTACAAGAGCGGCAAGCTGTCGGATTGCAACACGCTGACCGGTCCGGTTTGAGGCGCTCGCAAGTTCCAGCCGACCGCGGTTCAAAGCGCATCCGTCGGCGGGCCGATTCACCACCGGCAACAGATGTCAGGAGGAGAACGCCTGAGGCGTTCTCCTATTGTTCCAAAGTGGCGCCTCGCCTATAACGGGCGCCCGCCCAAGGGCGGTCTCAGGGAGCAGACGCCATCATGATCGACCCCAAAACCGCCAGGCGGGGCCTTGCGCTCGTCTTCACCACGCTGCTGCTCGACATTATCGGCTTCGGCATGATCATGCCGGTGTTGCCGGCCTTTCTCAGGGAGCTTTCCGGCGTCGGCATCAGCGAAGCGGCGATCGAAGGCGGCTGGCTGTTCTTCGTCTATGCGGCGATGCAGTTCTTCTTCGCGCCAATCATGGGCGGGTTGAGCGACCGCTTCGGGCGGCGGCCGATCCTGCTTGCCTCGGTGCTTACATTCTCGATCGACAATCTGATCTGCGCCATCGCCTGGTCCTATCCGATGCTGTTCATCGGCCGCGTGCTGGCCGGCGTTTCGGGCGCCAGCTATTCGACGACGTCGGCCTTCATTGCCGACATCTCGAACGACGACAACCGGGCGAAGAATTTCGGTCTGCTCGGCATCGCCTTCGGCGTCGGCTTCGTCATTGGGCCGGTGCTGGGCGGGCTGCTCGGCACGTTCGGGCCGCGAGTGCCGTTTTACTTTGCCGCCGGGCTTGCCTTCGTGAACTTCCTCATCGCCATGTTCTTCCTGCCTGAAACGCTCGATGAAAAGCACCGCCGCCGCTTAGAGTGGAAACGCGCCAACCCGGTCGGCACGCTGCTGCAGATGCGCCAATATCAGGGCATCGGCTGGATCGGGCTCGCCTTCTTCCTGATGACGCTCGGCCACATGATGTATCCTGCGGTGTGGTCGTTCGTGTCCAATTATCGTTATGGCTGGAGCGAGCAGCAGATCGGCTTCTCGCTCGGCGCCTTCGGCCTGTGTGGGGCGATCGTCATGGCGACGGTGCTGCCGCGCGTGATCCCCAAACTTGGCGAATGGAGGACGGCGGTGATCGGCCTGACATTTACTGCGGCCAGCGCCTTCGGCTACGCCTTCGCCTCGCAAGGCTGGATGATCTATGCGGTGATCGTCGTCGGCTGCCTCGAAGCACTGGCCGATCCGCCGCTGAGAAGCCTTGCCGCCGCCAAGGTGCCGCCATCGGCGCAAGGCGAATTGCAGGGTGCGATGACGTCGATCTTCTCGATCACCTCGATCATCACGCCGCTGCTCTACACCGCGATCTTTTCCTGGTTCACCGGACCGAATGCGCCCGTAGTGTTCGGCGGCGCCCCCTATCTGGTTGGCGCGTGCTTCCTGACGCTTGCCGTCATTGTCTTTGTGACGAAAGTTGCGAGGCCGACGGCGGTGAGAAGCGTTGCCACCGGCGCTGCGGAAGATGGAGCCCAGATATGAGCCATGACAGCCGCATAGAGCTAACCAAGGACGGAGTGTCGCTGTCGCGGCTGGTGTTCGGCGCCTGGCGCCTGCTCGACAACGCCGCGCGCCCGGACGCCGACCAGATCGCGCGGCTGATCGGCACTGCGGTCGATCTCGGCCTGACCAGCTTCGACCACGCCGATATTTACGGGCATTACCAGGTGGAAGCTGCCTTTGGCGCCGGCTTGTCGCGCTGGAAGGGCAAGCGCGACAGCATCGAGCTGATCTCGAAATGCGACATCATTCTGGCATCGGCCAACCGGCCTCAGAACCGGCTGAAGCATTACGACACCAGTGCGGCCCACATTGCCGCCTCGGTCGACCGTTCGCTCGCCAATCTCGGCACCGACTATCTCGACCTGTTGCTGCTGCACCGACCGGATCCGCTGATGGATGCCGACGAGACGGCGGCGGCCCTTGCCGGGCTGGTCAAGTCGGGCAAGGTGAGAGCGGTCGGGGTCTCCAATTTCACGCCGTCGCAGTTCGACCTTCTGGCTTCGCGGCTGCCGTTTGCCTTGGCCACCAACCAGATCGAGATGTCGGTGCTGAAAACCAATGCGCTGGTGGATGGCAGCCTCGATCACGCGCAACGCCTCGGCTATGCGCCGATGATCTGGTCGCCGCTCGGCGGCGGCTTGCTGTTCACCGGCAAGGAAGGGCGCGAGGCGCGGGTCAGGGCGGCAATCGCGGCGGTGGCTGCCGAGATCGGCGCCGGCGATCTCGCCGCCGTCGCCATCGCCTGGCTGCTGCGTCATCCGGCGCGGCTGGCGCCGGTGCTCGGCACGATGAAGCCCGAGCGGCTGGCCGTCATGGTCAAGGCGCTGGAGATCGACCTCGACCGCCAGCAATGGTTTGCCATACTGGAGGCCAGCGAAGGCCGGCCGGTGGCGTAAGGTTAGATACTAGGCTTCGATCCATTCGCTGGGCACGTCCAATGCCTTCGACAGCATGGTGCTGGTTTGCGCCGATGGCTTGCGGCGATTGGATTCAAGGTCCGACAGGAAGCCCTGGCTGACACCGATGGCATCAGCGAACTCGCCCTGCGTCAGCTTGCGCCAGTTGCGCAGCGCCTTGAGCCCGGCTGGAACCTCGCAAAATATCCATGGTCACCTCGGCGGGCAGAGGCTTTTCCGTTTTGAACTCGGCCTTCCGCTCATCGTAGATCGCCACATCCGCAGCGTCTTCTCTGGCTTCTTCGGCGGCATGCAGCAATGCCTCGTAGTCAGCCTTCGGGATGACGACCAGTTCTTCCCCGGTTGAAGTCCTTATGATTTGCGGAGCGTTCATGATGTGCTGTCCTATGGCCGGCTGTAGGTCGTCGTTTCGCGCTTGCCGATGTAGATCGCGAGGATTGTCGTGCGATCTTCATCAATATAACGCGGTAGCAACCGATCCGAAGTCTGTAACCGTCTCGGCCGGCAAGACGTTCTACATCCCCACGCCCGCTGATGGCATAAGTGTTCAAACCCTCAGAGACCTGCTCGCGGACATCGGCCGGCAGGTTGTCGAGATCGCGAGCTGCCGACACCGAGAGGATGATCGTCTTCACTCGCGCAATACCGCAGATTTATCGCTCGAGGCTAAGCGATATTATCGCTGCTACACAGAGGGCTCAGGCCCGTTCGGCCAGCAGTTCCTCGCCGCGCTTTTCGCGGATCAGGTTGACGAAGCGGCGGAACAGATAGTGCGAGTCCTGCGGGCCGGGCGAGGCCTCGGGGTGGTGCTGGACCGAGAACACCGGACGTCCGGTCAGCGCGATGCCGCAGTTCGAGCCATCGAACAGCGAGACATGGGTTTCCTCGACGCCCTCGGGCAAGGAGTCGGCATCGACGGCAAAGCCGTGGTTCATCGAGACGATCTCGACCTTGCCGGTGGTATGATCCTTGACGGGGTGGTTGGCGCCGTGATGGCCCTGGTGCATCTTGGCGGTCTTGCCGCCCAGCGCCAGGGCCAGCATCTGGTGGCCGAGGCAGATGCCGAACACCGGAATATCGGTCTTGAGCAGGTCCTGGATGACCGGCACCGCGTATTCGCCGGTGGCTTCCGGGTCGCCGGGGCCGTTGGAGAGGAAGATGCCGTCGGGCTGCATGGCCAGGATTTCTTCCGAACCGGTACCGGCCGGAACCACGGTGACCTTGGCGCCGAGGCCGGAAAGCAGGCGAAGGATGTTACGCTTGACGCCGTAGTCGATGGCGACGACGTGCATCGACGGCTCGGCCTGTTCGCCAAAGCCTTCGTTCCACACCCAGGGCGTTCCACGCCAGACCGAGGACTGGCCGGAGGTGACTTCCTTGGCGAGGTCAAGCCCGATCAGGCCCGACCAGGCGGCGGCCCGCCGCTTCAAATCGTCGAGGTCGAAGATGCCGTCGGGCGCGTGCGCAATGACGGCATTGGGCATGCCCTTTTCGCGGATCAGCGCGGTCAGCGCCCGGGTGTCGATGCCCGACAGCGCGACGATGCCGCGCTTCTTCAGCCACTGGTCCAGCCCGGTGTCGGCGCGGTAGTTGGACGGGTTGGTGACATCGGCCTTGAACACCGCGCCAACGGCGCCGGCACGGGCGACCGGGTTCAAGTCCTCGATGTCTTCGTCATTGGTGCCGATGTTGCCGATATGCGGGAAGGTGAAGGTGACGATCTGGCCGGCATAGGACGGGTCGGTGAGAATTTCCTGGTAGCCGGTGAGCGCGGTGTTGAAGCAGACTTCGGCAACGGCGGAACCGGTGGCGCCGAGGCCGCGACCCTCGATGACGGTGCCGTCGGCCAGCACCAGGACGGCGGTCGGCTTTTCGGTTGCCCAAGGCGGGGTCAGTTCGGGGGTCATCTCGGCCATGGCGACGCTCCTGTCACGCTGCGCGCTTCGATGGCGGGCCATCTGCGCAGCAAACGGCGCGGCCGATCTCTCGAGCCTGCGCGCATCAATTCTTTGTCTTATGCAAGGCCGAGTACATAGGGGAAGGCGCCAGAGCGGTCAATGATGCCGTGCCAAAACGGCGAGCATTTGTTTCAGCGAATGATATCAGAGCTTTGGCGCGTTTGATTTGCGGATGGGCCGCGGTTATTGTCCGCGCCGTTCGAAGGAGAAAGCATCATGCGCGCAAAAATCGCCGAATCCCTGAAAAGCGCGATGAAGGCGCAGGACAAGCACCGCCTGCCGACGCTCAGGCTGATCCAGGCCGCCATTCACGACCGCGACATCGCCAATCGCGGCTCGGCCAAGGACCCCGCCAGCGACGAGGAGATCCTGCAGATCCTGGCCAAGATGGTGAAGCAGCGCGAGGAATCGGCCAAGGCGTTCGAGGACGGCAAGCGCCCGGAACTGGCGGCGCAGGAGCGTGGCGAGATGGAGATCATCCGCGGCTTCCTGCCGACGCAGCTGGACGACGCTGCCGTCACCGCGGCCGCGCGCGAAGCGATCGCAGCGACTGGTGCGGCGAGCCAGAAGGACATGGGCAAGGTGATTGCCGCGCTGAAGGCGAAATATGCCGGCCAGATGGATTTCGGCAAGGCCAGCGGCATCGTCAAGGGCCTGCTGCAGTAGGAGCCGACACCGCTTCAATGGCGAAGGAGAGCAGGGGCATTACCTCTGGGCAAGAAACGGTCCGCACCGGCTTAAGCGAGCAAGCGTTGACCTGCCGGAGAGACCCACCATGATCGAAATCGTCAAACCCACGCTCGAACATCTGCCCTCCTACAAGGCGGCGCTCGAGCGTGGCTGGTCGCCGGACAATGTCCGGCTGATGGAAGCGACGCGCGAGCAACTTGCGGCGATCGACGAGGATCCCGCGGCGTTCCTTGCCAGCCTCGACGATCCCGAGGCCAAAGGAGGCCCGATTACCTTGCCGGACGGCACGACCGTGCCGCGGCTGCCGGGCTTCCGGCGCTGGATCTGGGACGGCGAGGCCGCCGGCTCGATCGGCTTTCGCTGGCAGCCGGGTACGGCCGCACTGCCGTCGCATGTGCTCGGCCATATCGGCTATGCCGTGGTGCCGTGGAAGCGCGGACGAGGCTATGCGACCGAGGCGCTGCGGCTGATGCTGGACGAGGCGAGGGCTGTTGGTTTGCCATATGTCGAGCTCACCACCGACCTCGACAATCCGGCCTCGCAGAAGGTGGTGCTGGCCAATGGCGGCCGTGTGGTCGGTCCGTTCATCAAGGACGCCGCGTATGGCGGCGCCGAGAGTTTGTTGTTCCGGATCGATTTGTAGTCCGATGCTATTCGGCCGCTGCTGGCAGCGGCGGCGCTGCCCGGCTGCGCCCCTCCCAGATGTAGGAGGCAAGTGCCACCACCACCGCCACCAGCATGGCGGCAGCGCCCACAACCGGCAGGCTGCGATAGCCGTAGCCGGCATTGAGCATGGCAGCGCCCAGCGACGCGGCGAGCGCGATGCCGACATTGAAGCCGGAGGGGATGAGCGAGGAGGCGAGGTTGGAGGCGTCCGCCGTCCAGGCCAGGATGCGGGTCTGGATCGGCGTGCCTATGGCGAAGTTGAGGCCACCCCAGATAACGATGGCGATGACCATCGGCACGGGGTAGGGGCTGACGGCATAGATCACGCCCAACATCACCGCTTGCAGCGCAAGCATTGTGATCAGCGACGGCATCAGCTTCCAGTCGGAAAGCTTGCCGCCGAGAAACACACCGACGGTGGCGCCGACGCCGTTGAGCAGCAGCACCCAGGGGATCAGGCCCTCGTCGAGATGGGTCACCTCAAGCAGGGTCGGGGTGATGTAGGTGAACAGGCCGAACTGGCCGATCATCAACATCAGCATCAGGATCAGCGAGGTCCAGACTTGCTGGCGCGCCAGCACGCGAACCTCGCTGCCAAGACTGGCGGATGGCCTTGATGCGCCTGTCGTGCGCGGCAAAAGCGCAGCCATGGCGGCAAAGGCTACCACGCCAAGCGCGCACATCACCCAGAAGGTGGCGCGCCAGCCCCAGAGATTGCCGATTGCGGTGCCGGCCGGGACGCCGATGACATTGGATACGGTGAGGCCGGAGAGGATCACAGCCACGGCCATGCCGCGCTTGTCCTCGGGCACGAGGCCGACAGCCACCACCATGGCGACGCCGAAATAGGCGCCGTGTGCGACGGCGACCGCAATGCGCAAGAGCAGCATCGAGGCAAAATCGGGCGCCAGCGCGCAAGCGGCCTGGCCGATGGTGAAGGCGACGGTCAGGCAAAGCAGCAGCGTCTTGCGGGGAATGCCCTTGGTGGCGAGCGCCAGCAATGGCCCGCCAACCGCGATGCCGCCGGCATAGCCTGAGACGAGATAGCCGGAGGTCGGGATCGAAACGCCAAGGCCGTCGGCCACTTGCGGCAGCACGCCGGCAATGACGAATTCGGTGGTGCCGAAAGCGAAGGCGGCGATGAACAGGGCAATGAGCGGAAGCATGGCGCGGAAGCGATCCTTGAACGAGTTGGCCTCAAATCATGGATGGCGCTTGCCGGCAATGCAGAAATTTTTGCGGCCGGTTTAGGTTTTCTTGATCAGCTCGCCTTCAACCTGGAGCCGCCGAGCAGGCCGCGCTCTTCCAGCACCGGGTAGGCCATCGACGCCAGCAGCGAGTTGATCTGCTTCAGGTCGCGGATGGTGTCGAGGTGGATGGAGCTGGTCTCGACGCTCTTGGCGGTGCCGTCGCGCAGGCGCACGAAATGGCTGGCGCTGGTTTCCTTTTCGCGGTCGCGCAGCCGGTCCTTTTCCAGCACCAGCTGGCGGGCAGTCTCAGGGTCGCGCGACACCAGCACGTTGAAGGCAAGCCTGGCATTGGCCAGCACCGAGGTGTGAAAGGCGAGCAGCTCGCTCCAGCCCTCGGGCGTGAACTCCAGCCCGCGCTCGAACTTCTTCTTCACATGCACCAGCATGTTGCGCACGATGATGTCGCCGACCTGCTCAAGCTTGACGCAGGCGCCTATCAGCTCCTGGCAGCGCAGCGCCTCGTCCTCTGTGAGCGAGTTCCTGGTCAATTTGGCCAGATAGAGCTTGATCGCCGCGTGCTTCCTGTCGACGCGGTCGTCAAGGGCGGCCAGCGCCTTGATCTTGTCGCCGTCGGCGCTTTCATACAGCTCGATGATACGCTTGAGCATGATCTCGACCGTCTCGCAGACGCGCACCACCTCGCGGGTGGCGTTGGCCAGCGCCTGGCTCGGAACGTCGAGCGCGCCGTCGTTGAGGGCGGAGAGTTCGACCACATCGAGCTCTGTAGCCGGCGCCGGCTTGGTGCCCATTGCGACGATCTTCTCGGAAGCACGATAGATCAGGCTGGCAAGCGGCAGGCCGGCGAGCAGGATCAGCACATTGAACAGTATGTGGGCGTTGACGATCTGGTCGGGCACGGTGGCGCCGAGGAAGGCGACCGGTGGCTTCAGCGTCATGAACAGGATCAGCATCACCAGCGAGCCCATGCCGCGCATCAACAGATTGCCGATCGGCACGACGCGCACGCCAGGTTCGGCACTTCGGGTGAGCAGCGGCGCGATGATCGACGAGCCGAGATTGACGCCGAGCACCAGCACGATGCCGAGTTCGGGCGGGATGAAGCCGCGCCCGGCCAGCGTGACCATCAAAAGCACGGCGGCGATTGAGGAGTGGAAGAGCCAGGTAACGAGCGCGGCGAGCAGATAGGCGGTGACGTAGTCGCTGGAGAAATATTCGATGATGAGCGGCATCAGCGTGCTCTGGCGCAGCGGCTCCGAGGCCTGGCCGATCATCTCCAGCGACAGTACCAAAAGGCCGATGCCGACCAGGATGCGGCCGAACTGGCGCCAGTCGCGCCGCTCGGTGGCCATGAACATGACCGTGCCGGCGACGAGGCAGATCGGCACCAGCAGAGTCAGATCGAAGGTCAAGAGCTTGACCACCAGCGCCGAGCCGATCTCGGCGCCGCGCACAGCCAATTGGCCCGACATGCCCGAGACGATGCCGGCGCCGGCGAAGGAGCCGACGAGAAGCGTGACGGCGGTCGAGCTCTGCAGCGCGATGGACAGGCCGCAGCCGGCCAAAACCGCCATGATCGGATTGCGCATGGTGGAGCGCAGCCGGTGACGCAGCACGTCGCCATAGGCGCGCTCGACGCCTGTCTTGACCATGCGGGTGGCAAACAACATCAGCGCCACCGCGCCCGCCAGATGCAGCAGGACGACGGAGCCGCTCATTTCGAAACCCGCACGCAGACAGGGACCGCGACGCGGAGGGCGCGCAGTGCAGGGAGGGAAACGGGGCTGCGAATCATGGTCATGACAGTCTTGAACAATATCCGGAATATTTTAGCCGGGTAATAAAATCTTGTCGATTTCAAGAGCCGTCGCGGCGCGACAGGGCGTGTCGGAAAATGGACGGATGCGCAAATGGTTGCATGGCGGATCCCTGGTGATGGCAGCGGATCGTCCCGGTTTGCCGGACTCCCGGCAATCGCCTTTGCGATGATGTTCAAATATCCAGGATAAGCACAGGATTTCATTACGTAAATGTAATGCTAGTGTTCAGTTTCGGTTCATCCTTCGGGCGCTATTCCCTAGGCATCGACAACCAAGGAGCCCCGCTATGAAACGTGTTGTTCTTTCCGCCCTCGCTTTCTCGATGCTGGCCGCCACTTCGCTTACCGGCCAGGCCGCACCGGTGAACGCACCGGTCGCACCGCAGTCGAATTACACGCGGGTCGACTGGCAGAGGCCCGGCAAGCATGTCGATGTCAGGAAGCGCGTCGTGAAGAAGACGGTGGTCGTCAAGCGCAGCCATTGGCGCAATGGCCAGAAATATTCCAGCTGGAAGCGGCACCAGCCGATCCGCGATTATGGCCGCTATGGCCTGCATCGCCCCGGCCGCGGCCAGGAATGGATCCGCGTCGGCAACGACTATGTGCTGGTCAGCGTCCTGTCCGGCATCATCTTCGGCGCCATTGCCGCGCATTAAGCCCGGCCTCGCCGGCGCAATGCAGAGACTTGAAAGGAGGCGGCCCGAAACGGCCGCCTTTCTTTTGGCTGTAGAAACCGGGCTTTTGGGCTGTGGAAACCGGGTATGGTCCGCAATAAGGGTCGTCGGATTCCGCGAGCATGATTATATGAGGGACAAACGAGTTCCCCAATGCGCTTTCCGCCCGCCTTTCTCGATGAGATACGCGACCGTGTGCCGATTTCATCGGTCATCGGCCAGCGCGTCGCATGGGACAGGAAGAAGACCAACGCCTCGCGCGGCGACTATTGGGCCTGTTGTCCGTTCCACGGCGAAAAGAGCCCCTCCTTCCACTGCGAGGACAAGAAGGGCCGCTATCACTGTTTCGGCTGTTCGGTGTCGGGCGATCATTTCAAGTTCCTGACCGAGCTCGACGGATTAAGCTTTCCCGAAGCGGTCGAGAAGATCGCCGACATGGCCGGCGTGCCGATGCCGGTGCGCGACGAGCGGGAAGAACAGCGTGAGAAGGAACGCGCCAGTCTGACCGACGTCATGGAGATGGCGACTGCCTTCTTCCAGGAGCGGCTGCAAGGACCGGAGGGTGCAAAAGCCCGCGCCTATCTCAGGGATCGCGGGCTGACGCCGGCGACGCAGCAATCGTTCCGGCTGGGCTTTGCGCCCGACAGCCGCAATGCGCTGAAGGAACATCTTGCCGCCAAGGGTGTGCCCAAGGCCGACATCGAGGCCTGCGGGCTGGTGCGTCATGGCGACGACATCCCGGTCTCCTATGACTGGTTCCGCGATCGCATCATGTTCCCGATCCCGGATTCGCGCGGGAAGATCATCGCCTTTGGCGGCCGCGCACTGGCGCCCGATGCGCTGGCCAAATACATGAATTCGCCCGACACGGAGCTCTTCCACAAGGGCAACGTGCTCTACAATTTCGCCCGCGCCCGCAAAGCGCTGGCGAAAGGCGGCACGGTGATTGCCGTCGAAGGCTATATGGACGTGATTGCGCTGGCGCAGGCCGGCTTCGAGAATGCCGTGGCGCCGCTCGGCACCGCGCTCACCGAAAACCAACTCGAACTTCTGTGGCGCATGGCGCCTGAGCCGATGCTGTGCTTCGACGGCGACCAGGCCGGGCTGAAGGCGGCGTGGCGCGCCGCGGATCTCGCGCTGCCGTCGGTGCAGGCCGGGCGGTCGGTGCGCTTTGCGCTGTTGCCGGAGGGCAAGGATCCCGACGATCTGGTCAAGGCAGAAGGGCCGGACGCGTTTCGTGCCGTGCTGGCGGAAGCGCGGCCTCTCGCTGATTTGTTGTGGATGCGTGAGACATCCGGTGGCGTCTTCGACACGCCGGAGCGGCGGGCGGGGCTGACAAAGACGCTGCGCGAACTGACCAGCCGCATCCGCGATGAGAGCCAGCGCTACCACTACCAGCAGTGGATGCGCGAGCGGGAGCTGACCTTCTTCAGCGCCCAGCGCGAAGTGCGGCAAGGTCGCCAGGACTGGAAACCGGGGCAGGGCAAAACGCCCGCACCCGGCGGACAGTTCGCCAAAGGCAGCGGGGCAGGCGCGCGCGCCGCGATCACCGAAAGCCTCGGCCGCTCCGCCATGGTCAAACGCGGTGGCGAGATGATGTCGGTGCGCGAGGCGACGATCATCGTAGCCCTCGTCAACCATCCGGCGCTGATCGACGAGAACTTCGCCCATGTCGAGTTCCTCGATCTCGCCAACACCGATCTGCAGCGGCTGCACGCCGCCATCCTCGATGCGATGGCGCACGACATGGCCAATGACCGTAGCGCGGTGATCGCCACCATCGAACGTGCCGGCTGCAGCGATATCTGGGGGCGCGCCGTGGCGCTCATCCAACGGGCCAGGCAATGGCCCGCGCTGGAAACCGCAGCGCTTGACGATGCCCGCGACGCCTTCAGCCAGGCGCTGCACTTGCAGCGCAGCGCGCGCACCTTACATAAGGAGCTGAAACAGGCGGAAGCAGCGCTCGCCAGCGATCCCACTGACGAAAACTACCGGCACCTCATCGAGATTCAGGCGCAATTCTGTGATGTACAAGCAACGGAAGCGCTGATCGAAGGCTTCGGTGTGTCCTCGGGCAGGGGTGGGCGCGTGTAGGTCGAAACCTGCGCAAGAATGGATGATGTACGTGCTGCGCGTCGAATCGACGCCTCTAAGTCGGGTAATTGATTCGCTTTTTTGATGCGAATCATGCGAGAGGCGCTTGACCTTCTGGCAGAATGACGGAATCAGGACGATTCGAAACCTTAACCCGCGCCGGCGTCGATGGAAATGCAATGACGCGAGGTGCTGATCACTGGACAGGCTGTCAGCCTGCCACAGATATCAGGGTTAATCTGGACTTAATGCATATCGCCCAAAAGTGAAAACCGGTTTTGGGGGCACGATATGAACAAACAAAAGAGTTGATTCGGTTACCGGCCCGGTTAAGCGCCACCAGCGCATGTAGTTTGACCGGTGCGGCAGCTACGCGGCTTCGATGCTCGGCCGCTAGGAGAAGATAAAGACTATGGCGACAAAGGAAAAGGAAGAGGTCGAGACCGAACGTGAAGGCGCCACCGATGGGCCTCTGCTCGACCTTTCCGATGATGCTGTCAAGAAGATGATCAAGGCCGCAAAGAAGCGCGGCTATGTGACTCTCGACGAGCTGAACGCGGTGCTGCCGTCGGAAGAGACCGATCCGGACCGCATCGAAGACATCAATGCGATGCTGTCCGACATGGGCATCAACGTGGTCGAGGACGACGATCAGAGCGAGGAGCCCGAGGCCGCCGACAGCAATGCCGACGCCGAGGAAGACGCCAACGAGCTGGCCGAGCAGACCGGCACCGCCGTCGCCGCCACGACCACCAAGAAAGAGCCGACCGACCGCACCGATGACCCGGTGCGCATGTATCTGCGCGAGATGGGCTCGGTCGAGCTCCTGTCGCGCGAGGGCGAAATCGCGATCGCCAAGCGCATCGAGGCCGGCCGCGAGACGATGATTGCGGGCCTCTGCGAAAGCCCGCTGACCTTCCAGGCCATCATCATCTGGCGTGACGAGCTCAACGAATCCAAGATCCTGCTGCGCGAGATCATCGACCTCGAAGCCACCTATGCCGGCCCCGAAGCCAAGCAGGCGCCGGTGGTCGAGCGCATCGAGGAGGCGCCCAAGGCCGAGGACAAGCCGAGGCGTGGACGCGACGAGGAAGACGACATCACCAATGTCGGCGCCGACACGCGCGGCCTAGTCGATGACGACGAGGAAGACGAGGACGAGGCGAGCCTGTCGCTGGCGGCGATGGAAGCGGAACTGCGCCCGCAGGTGATGGAGACGCTCGACGTCATCGCCGACACCTACAAGAAGCTGCGCAAGCTGCAGGACCAGCAGGTCGAGAACCGTCTTGCCGCGACCGGCACGCTGTCGCCAAGCCAGGACCGCCGCCTGAAGGAGCTGAAGGACCAGCTGATCAAGGCGGTGAAGTCGCTGTCGCTCAACACGGCGCGCATCGAGGCGCTGGTCGAGCAGCTTTACGACATCAACAAGAGGCTGGTGCAGAACGAAGGCAAGCTGCTGCGCCTGGCCGAAAGCTATGGCGTGCGCCGCGAGGAGTTCCTCAAGGAATATCAGGGTTCCGAGCTCGACCCGAACTGGACGCGCTCGATCGGCAACCTGACCTCGCGCGGCTGGAAGGAATTCACCAAGAACGAGAAGGACGCGATCAAGGATCTGCGTTCGGAAATCCAGAACCTCGCCACCGAGACGGCGATCTCGATCCTGGAATTCCGCAAGATCGTCAACCAGGTGCAGAAGGGCGAGCGCGAAGCCGCTATCGCCAAGAAGGAAATGGTCGAGGCCAATCTGCGCCTCGTCATCTCCATCGCCAAGAAATATACCAATCGCGGCCTGCAGTTCCTCGACCTGATCCAGGAAGGCAATATCGGCTTGATGAAGGCGGTCGACAAATTCGAATACCGCCGCGGCTACAAGTTCTCGACCTATGCGACATGGTGGATCCGGCAGGCGATCACGCGTTCGATTGCCGACCAGGCGCGCACCATCCGCATCCCGGTGCACATGATCGAAACGATCAACAAGATCGTGCGCACGTCGCGCCAGATGCTGCATGAAATCGGCCGCGAGCCGACGCCGGAGGAACTGGCAGAAAAGCTCGCAATGCCGCTCGAAAAAGTGCGCAAGGTGTTGAAGATCGCCAAGGAGCCGATCTCGCTCGAAACCCCTGTGGGTGACGAAGAGGATTCGCATCTGGGCGATTTCATCGAGGACAAGATGGCGATCCTGCCGATCGATGCGGCGATCCAGGCCAATCTGCGCGAGACCACCACGCGGGTGCTCGCCTCGCTGACGCCGCGCGAGGAGCGGGTGCTGCGCATGCGCTTCGGCATCGGCATGAACACCGACCACACGCTGGAAGAAGTCGGCCAGCAGTTCTCGGTGACGCGCGAGCGTATCCGCCAGATCGAAGCCAAGGCGCTGCGCAAGCTCAAGCACCCGAGCCGGAGCCGCAAGCTGAGGAGCTTCCTCGACAGCTGATACCGGCAACAGACCAGAATTCGAAAAGGGCGCCGATGGCGCCCTTTTTGTTGCCGGGTGAAGGCTCTTGTCGCCCATCTCCGTCGGGAGGATACTTGCCTGGTCGGATGCATGTTCTGGGCGAAAAACCGGATGTCCGCCCCGGCTGATGTCCTCAGCCGTGCTCCGTGGCGCCGGAGGGAGGTGTGTGATGACAACCTACATCCTGCTGATGAACTGGACGGAACAGGGCGCCAGAAATATCCGAGAGTCGCCGAAGCGGCTCGATGCCGCCAAGAAGCAACTGGCCGACATGGGCGGCTCGTTCAAGGCGTTTTACCTGACTATGGGCGAATATGACATGGTGGCGATTATCGAGGCGCCCGACGATGCTGTGCTTGCTCGTTTCGCCCTGATGCTGGCAACGGGTGGCAGCGTCAAGACGCGAACGCTCAAGGCTTTCCCGGAATTTGCCTATCGCGAGATCGTCGCCTCGCTTGGATAGCGCTGGGCGCGGGTCCGTGCGGCTCGGCGTCATATTGCGGGGCCGTGCCGTCAGGGTGATAGTCGCGCCATGTCCAAGCCTGCGCTGACCGTCTGGTACAACACACGCTGCCCGGTTTGCGATGGCGGCATCACCCGGCAGAAACGGCGGCTGATCGAGGCGATCAAGGCCGGGCGGATCGAATTCCGCGACATCAACCTCGAACCGGCGGCGCTCTCTGGCTACAGCGCCTCGCTGGAGGACATACGCCGCCGGCTGCATGCCACCGATGCCGAAGGCAGGCTGCTGGTCGGCGCCGATGTCGCGGTTGCCGTCTGGCGGGCGACGCCGGGCGACGGCTGGCTGGCGACGCTCTTCGGCAATCCGGTCGCGCTGCCGCTGACGCGCTTGGCCTATGATCGTTTCGCCGATCTTCTCTATGCCTGGAACCGGCGCAAGGGCCGCTGGTAGCGAGGCAAGGCCCGAAGAATCTGCGGGCCTTACCGTCATGGGCGTTACCGGGACGCCGGCTCGCAAAGCCAGCCGACAATGCGGCGCACCGCCGGCAGCACCATGAGCAACGTTGGGAACGCTACCAGCCAGGACAGGCCCCAGGCAGTGAGCCAGACAGCCGGCAAATCAGGTTGCAGTCCAAGGCTTTTCAGCGTCGATATGAACGAGACGATGAAGGTCATCAGCAGCGACAGCACCAGCGGGCTGACGATCGCGGCATAGCGCGCCGGCAGCTTGCCGCGCTTACGGTTCGTGGTCATTTTTGGATTTTCCTGAAACATCCGGTCCGTCGCATTTGGCATCCATTGCGCCGGGTTTCCGGCGGAACTGCCCGGAAAGACCGGGGTGGATGCGTTGCTTGACGTCAGACGCTTACGGAGAGGTTTTGGCCCTCACGCGCTTTCTAGCTGCCGGCGGCGGCGAAATCAACCTTCTGGCGCCGCCTTTAGATACATCGTAAGATATATCTTGACTCGTCGGCGGGGCAAGCCTATTAAGATGTATCGTAAGATATAACTCAAGGAGCAATTCATGCATAGACATCATCCCTTTGGCGAGCGCGCCGAGCGCGCATTCCTGCACATGGCAGGCAAATTTGGTGGAAGAGGGGGCGGCGGCTTTGGTCCGTTCGGCCACGGCGGACGTGGCGGTGGACGCGGCGGCCCGGGCGACATGTTTCGCGCCGGGCGCATGCTGGCCGACGGCGATCTCAAGCTGATCACGCTGTCGCTGCTGGCCGAGGCGCCTCGCCACGGCTACGACATCATCAAGGCGCTGGAAGAGCGCACCAGCGGCATCTACAGCCCGAGCCCGGGCGTCGTCTATCCGACGCTGACCTTCCTGGAAGAGGCCGGCTATGCGGCTTCAGCCGCCGACGGCAACAAGAAGGTGTTTTCGATCACCGAGGCGGGCCAGGCGCATCTCGCCGAGAACCGCGAGATGATCGACGGCGTGCTGGAGCATCTCGAGCGCTTCGGCCGCAAGATGGCGAAAGCGCGGGACTGGTTCGGCTGGAACGACGACGGCGAGGAAGGCGGACGGCGTGGTGGACGGGGTCGCTCGGAAGCCCGCGAGGAGTTCCGCGCCGTGCGTCACCGGCTGCGTGCCGCGCTCGGCGATCTCGTCGACGCGTCGGCTGAAAAGCAGGCCGAGGCGATTGCAGTCCTGGAAGCCGCCGCTGAAGCCCTGGAAGCGCTATCGCGCGGTTGACCCCTGGCGAGAACGCTTGCCCGTTCGACTGAGGAACGGTACTGAAAATCATCCTGCACCGCGAGACGTGGTGCAGGATGATTGCCGTTGGAGGAAGCCCCATGTCTTTTCTGAAGCGTCTTTTCGGTGGTGGCGGTGAGGGGGGCGAGCCCAAGAGTGCAGCACCGGCAAAGCAGGTTGAGCACAAGGGATTTTTGATCAGCGCCACGCCCTACAAGGCGGAGGGGGGCCAATACCAGACCTGCGGCGTGGTTTCGAAGGAAGTCGACGGCGTGATGAAGGAACACAAATTCATCCGCGCCGATCGCTTTGCCGGACTGGACGACGCCGTCGACATCTCGATCAAGAAGGGCATGCAACTGGTCGACGAGCAAGGCGAGAGGATGTTCGGGTAGCCTACAGCCTCGGATCGATTGGCTCGCTCTCCAGCGCCAGCACGCCGAAAACACACTCGTGAACACGTCGCAGCGGTTCCTTGGCGACAAACCGCTTCAGTGCCTCGTGACCGAGCGCGAACTCTCTGAGCGCCAGGCTGCGCTTGCCACCCAAGCCTCGTTCGCGCAGGCGCACGAGATTGTCCCGTGCATCGTATTCGGGGCCATAGATGATGCGCAGATACTCCTGGCCGCGCACTTTCAGCGCCGGTTGCATGAGCCCCTTCTTGTTTCGGCTGACGAAGTCGTGCGGCTTCACTACCATCCCTTCGCCGCCTGAGTCGGTCAGCGTCTCCCACCAGGCGACGGCCTCCGCACAAGAACCGGCATCGGCCAGGTCAACCATCCGCCATTGCGTTCGCGTTACCACGCCGCCCCCGGCAGCCAGACGGTCCGCAAGCGTCATGTGCCAAACGTGGTTCTGGTCGAACCAGACGCATCCCTCACTTGCCAGCAGGTGGAACGGCGCGACTTTCAGGTCGTCGACGCCCGAGACCGGCCACACGTAAGGCGCCCAGGCAGTGGCGTATCTGGCGGCACGCGCGGCGCGGTCCTCAATACGAGCCTTGAGCGCAGCCGTATCCACGCCGCGTGCCATCGCACGGGCCAGCGCTTCGCGGCTGGCCTGGAGCCCAGCGGCCGCAGACGTTGCCACTGGGGCGTACTGGCTTTCAATCAGGCTGCTTGCCTTGGCCGACCATGGCATGATCTCGGTGTCCAGCAGCAACCAGTCGCTGTTCAATTCCTGCCATAGATCCGCAGCGTCGACGCTGGCGCGCAGGCGATTGAGCAGGCGCTCCGTCATGCCGCTGTCGCTGAAAAAGGAGCGTCCGGTCCGGGTCCAGATCGCGCCTGTCTCGTCGCCAGATACCCCGAACCGGTCGCGCGCCGTCTGCGCGTTTCGGCACAGAGCGATGACTGCCCGCGAACCCATGTGCTTCTCTTCGCACAGGATTTGGGTGACGCCACGCTCGCGGAAATGACTGAAGGCTTCCTCGGGGCGTTCCAGCCAGCCGGCTTGGCTGCTGGTCTTGGATGGCGACATTGTCGGCGGCAGATATACCAGCCACTGCGGCGACAGCGCGAAGCGGCTCATCACCTCAAGTGCCGCCGACGCGTTCTCCTCGGCCACGACAACCCTGCCTTTCAGTTCGGTCTCGATCCAGCGTCGCCCAGAGACATCCTGATAGTCGAGCACGCCGTCGGCATCGGCCTGTGCCGATTTGCCAAGGCCCGGTCCACCGAGGGGACGCACGGGTTCGGACCAGGTCTCGATTGCCGGCACGTCGACCAGTTCGCGTTCCGGCCAGCGCAAGGCAGTCAGCTTGCCGCCGAACACGCAGCCGGTGTCTATGCAAAGCGTGTTGTTGACCCACTCCGCCGACAGCACCGGCGTGTGCCCGTATACTACGCTGGTTTTGCCCCGATAGGCGGCTGCCCAGTCGGCACGGACGGGCAGGCCAAATTCGTCGATTTCGCCAGTGGTTTCGCCATAGAGGGCGAACTCGCGCACCGCGCCGGAACCGCGCCCGATCATCTCTTCCTTGAGTCCGGCATGTGCCACGGCGAGGCGTCCGCCGTCCAGCCAGACGTGGCTGCGCAGGCTGTCGAGGAAGGCCGGCAAAGCCTCTCGCAGGCCGCGATCCTGAGCGTCCAACTGGTCGATGGTTTGCTGCAGGCCGTGGGCGATCGTGACCTTGCGGCCTTCCAGCCAGCGGCTGAGTTTGCGTTCGTGATTGCCCTGGACACAGTAGGCGGTTCCCGCCGCGACCATGCTCATGGCGATGCGCAAGACGTCGGGCACGTTGGGACCACGATCGACGAGGTCGCCGACAAAGACGATCTTGCGGCCTTCTGGCGGCGTCACAGTGACGGTCCGATCGCCATGGCCATCGGACCAGGCGATGCTGTAACCGAGCTGACGGAACAAGGTCTGAAGTTCGTCGGCGCAACCATGGACATCACCTATGACGTCGAAAGGACCGCAATCGTCGCGCTTGTCGGTCCATAAAGGCTGACGCGAGACCTTGGCCGCGTCGATACTGGCCTCGCCGGTGAGCTTCCAGACCTGACGGAAACCTTCGCGTTGCAGGCCGCCGAGGCCCTTGCGAATTTCGGTCGTCATGCGCTGGGCAACGCCGGGGCCGAAGGGACGATCGGCTCGTAGGGCGTTGCGGGCGATGCAAACATCAACACCCGGATCGATGAACACGGCGACCGGCAAAGCGTGCCATTTGCGCGCCAGCTCGACCCACGCCTTGCGATCAGCGGGTCGCACATTGGTCGCGTCGATGACGGCCAGCTTTCGATGCTTGAGCCGTTTGCCGGCGATTTCGCGCACCAAATCAAAAGCGTCGGCCGAGACATCCTGATCAGTCTCGTTGTCGCTGACGAACGCGCGGCAGCGATCCGACGAGATGATTTCGGTCGGCAGGAAGTGCCTGGCGGCGAAGGTCGACTTGCCCGATCCCGTCGAGCCGATCAGCACGACGAGGGCGAAGTCAGGGATGGTGAGGTCGGTCTTGTCTGGCTCTCTCATCGGGTGAACACCGCCATCTGCGTCGGCGCGCCGAGCACGGGGTCCACGGCTCCGATGCCACTTAAGGCGGCGCTATAGCCATAGATCTCGCCGATCCTGGCCGCCCAGGCTTCAAACCGAACCCGGCCCCATTCGAAACGGTGATCCGGATGGCGAAAAGCGCCGGCGGCCAGACTGGGGAACAAGGGGTTGTAGTCAGCGTTCGGCGTAGTCACGATCACGAATTTTGGCGCTGTCTCGCCGAAGATAATACGCTCGATCATTGGCAGCCGGTCTTCGTCGAGATGTTCGATGACCTCGACCAGCACCGCGACGTCGGCTTCCGCCCATCGGCTGTCGCGATATGTCAGCGATCCGTGCAGCAGCGTGACCCGGTCTTCAGGCGGTCCCCCGAACTCGTTCAGTTTGAGACGCTTGGCGGCCCATTCCAGTTCACGAATAGCGGGGTCGAGCCCGAACAGCTTGTGGACCCATTTTTCGCGCACGAGCCGATAGAGCAGCTTGCCTTCGCCACACCCCAAATCTGCAACACTGGTCCCTCCGGTCGTCCGAATGGCTTGCACCACGGCGTCCATGCGCAGGTCGTTCAGCCGGATGGGCGCCTCCAGCGCTTGCTCAGGTGCAGCCCGGGCTTCGGGGGGTAGGACCTCATTGGCCGTCTCCGGAGCCAGCCGCTCCAGGGCGATGCGGGCCAACGCACCTCGGTTGCGCAGATAACGGCGCACGATCAGGTCTTTGGCTGGGTGGTTTTCCAGCCAGCCCTCGCCCTTGGACAGCAGCTTGTCAATCTCGGCCTCGCCAACCCAGTAGTGCTTGGTGTCGTCCATCACCGGGATCAGGACATAAAGGTGGTTGAGCAGGCTGCTTAGGCGGCCGGTGCCAGTCAGCCTCAGATGACCGTATCGTGGTCCACCCGCGCCAGATCCGACAGTTTCGACCGGCGCCAGGTTGACGGTCCATCCCAGCGGTTCGAATAGATCTCGAACCAGGGCCTCGCCGCCACGCATCGGCAGCGGGGTCACCACAGCTTCGAGCGGGAGGTCGCTATCGGCCAGTTGCTGGCGCTCCTTCGAGATGCCGGTCATCGCTGTCCGCAGTACCTTGTTCAAAGCCACAGACAGAAAAGACGATGCCGTATAAGGTCGGTCGTTTACATATTGATCCAGCAAGCCCTCTGCCTGGCCTTTGCCCCGAACGAGCCCTATCGGATCGACATCGAGCAGAAGCACAGCCTCACAACGCTCATCGGTCGCCTCCGGATAGAACAGCCAGGCCTTGCCGAAGGATAGGTCAGTCTCGTGCAGACGTTCGGGATGCTTGTGCAGCAAGAAGCCGAGATCTGTGGCTGGATGATGGGTTGTCGCGACGGAAAGGAACATCAGCGACCGATAACGCAGACAGGCCGAATAACCAATGGCGTTGCGCGGCAATCTAGTAACGCGATAGATCCGTTTTCGACACGCAACCTATCGCGCCGCCTGACAAGGAAAAAGGCAGGCACCGAAGCGCCTGCCTTTTCAATGCGAATGACGGGGTGTGCTTACGCGGCGATTTGCGCGCTCGCGGTCTTGGCCACCACGGCATCGACCTTGGCGGTCGCATTGGCGAGCGCGGCGGTCACGGCGTCGGGACCCATGCCGACGCCTTCGATCCGGATGACGTCGACGTCGGTCATGCCGAGAAAGCCGAGCACGCCGCGCAGATAGGGGATGGCGTGATCGAACTGCACGGCCGCACCTTCGGAATAGATGCCGCCCGAGGCGAGTACGATATAGACCTTCTTGCCGGTGACGAGGCCCTTGGGACCACCCTCGCCATAAGAGAAGCTCTTGCCGGAGCGGGAGATGTGATCGACCCAGGACTTCAGGGTCGAGGAGATGTTGAAGTTGATGAAGCCGGTGGCCAGGATCACGGTGTCGGCTGCGAACAGTTCGTCAAGCACGATGTCGGAGACGCCGACGACTTCGGCCTGGCGCGGCGTGCGGGCTTCAACGGGGGTGTAGATGCCGGTCGCATAATCGGTGTCGATATGCGGCAGCGGGTTGGCCACGAGGTCGCGTACGACGAGCGTATTCGACGGGTCGGCGGCGACGAGCTTTTCAGCGAATTCGGTAGCGATACGGGTCGAGTGCGAGGCAGCGCCGCGCGGGCTCGAGGTTACAAGCAGGATAGACATAGCGGTTCTCTCCAGTGGGAATTGATTTCTCCCGCCTGATATGGGCCTACCGACCCATTCAAAAAACTGGTATATTATCTATATGATCCATCTATAAAGTAGGTATGCCGTGCAGCCCAATCCGACGCTCGACCAATTGCAGATCCTGGTTGCGGTCGCCGACACTGGCAGCTTCTCAGCCGCCGGTCGCAAGCTTAACCGCGCGCAGTCCGTCATCAGCTACGGCATCGCCAATCTTGAAGCGCAGCTTGGCCTGAAACTGTTCGAGCGCGAGGGCACGCGCGAGCCGCAGCTGACCGAAATCGGCCGGGCGATGCTGGAGGACGCCCGGCGCATGGTCGGCGTGCTGCAGCGCATGCGTTCGCGTGCCGACGGTCACCATCAGGGGCTGGAGGCTGAAGTTGCGCTGTCGGTTGACGCGGCGCTGCCCTCGCCAGTGCTGGTGCGCGTGCTGAAGGCGTTCGAGGCGCAGTTCCCGACCGTGATGATGCGACTGCATATCGGCACGCTCGGTCTGATCCCCGACCATGTCGTCAGCGGGCAGTCGGATCTTGGCATCGGTGGCTTGCTGGGCGAGGTCGACGTGCATCTCGTGCGCATCGGCTTCATGTCGATCGTGCTGGCTGCCGCCCCCACCCACCCTCTGGCACTGCTGCCGAAACCGGTGGCGCTCGAGGATGCGCGCGAGCACACCCAGCTGGTTGTCACCGACCAGTCGGAACGCACCAAGGGACGCGACTTCGGCGTCTTTGCCTATCGTACATGGCGGCTGACAGACGTGCGTATCAAGCATACGTTGATGCGCGAGGGGCTGGGCTGGGGCGGGTTGCCGCGCTGGCTGATCGCGGACGATTTGGCCAGCGGCAGGCTGGTCGAACTCGACCTTGAACCCTTTAGCGAGGTGCGCTCATCGCTCTATGCCATGCACCGCGCCGACCGCAGCCCGAAACCGGCGGCGGCCTGGCTGATCGACCAGTTCAAACGCCAGCTCGGCTGCTTCAACGAGTTCGAACCGGACGACCTGCCTGAGGGCGAGCCGGAGACAGCCCATCGATCAGAGCCATGAGCACGGCGCGATAGTCTTCGGCCGAGGCGCCGGCCTCGACGGCAAGTGCTGCGCGGTCGAAGGCAGCGGCGAGCAAAGCGGTCAGCGCATCGGCAGGCAGTCTGGTCATCGACTGTTCGCGCATCGCCGCAACCAGGCCTTCGCGCAGCGACCGGTTGCCGTGGCGATTGTCGATCGCATCCATGGCGGCGCGGCCAAGCACGGCCGGTCCGTCAAGCAGCAAAAGCCGCGTGCGGCCGGGCGCGCGCATGGCGGCGAGATAGGCGTCCGAGCCGGCAATCAGCGCATTGCGGGCAAACAAAGAAGGTGGCGAGGCGCGCTCGATCTCTTGCGCCACCGCCGCCGCCTCCTGCTCGACCACAGCGGCAAACAGCGCCTGCTTGTCGGCAAAGTGGTGATAGAGCGCGCCGCGGGTGACGCCGGCGGCCGCAACGATCTCCGGCGTGCCGGTCTCGGCATAGGACTTTTCGATGAACAGTTTGCGCGCCGCGGCGATCAGGTCGGCGCGCGTCGCTTCGGTGCGGTCGCGGTTGGAGCGGCGCGGGGTTTCTCGTTGCATACATGCAGCCTGTATGTTATTTCGAATTGCATGCAAACTGTATGTTGGCTGACGGGAGAAAGAAAGATGAAGACGACGAGCTATTATCCGGTGCTGATGACGGGCGACGTAGCCGGCACGAAAGCCTTCTATATCAATCACTTCCGCTTCAAGCCGCTGTTTGCGAGCGACTGGTATGTGCACCTGCAGTCTGCCGAGGATCGCCGCGTCAATCTCGGCATCGTCCAGGGCGACCACGAGACGATCCCCGAGGAGGGGCGCGGCTGCACATCGGGGCTGCTGATCAATTTCGAGGTGAGGGATCCTGACGCTGTCTATGAACGGATCGTTGCGGCCGGCCTGCCGATCCTGTGCCCGCTGCGCGACGAACCCTTCGGCCAGCGCCACTTCATCACTAGGGATCCCAATGGCGTGCTGATCGACATCATCAAGCCGATCCCGCTCAGCCCGGAATTTCAGGCGCAATTCGCGGCGGGCGCGGCGGGCGCCTGAACGATGGCAGCAAATGTCGGCACGGCTCCGGCCGCTGTGGCCGGACCCGCATCATGCGGTCTATGTTGGTGACGTTGAAGCGGGCCCTGCCGCATGCGTGACATCTGCCTTGTTCGTGCGCCATCCAATCTCGGCCTTCGGCCCTTGGAGCCGGGCCATGTGCCCGGCACCTGGCGTGCGCCGCAGGCGCTGAGCGAAGCTGGTTTGATCCAGTCGCTGGCGCCGTGGCGGGTGGTCGATCTCGACAGACCCGCCTACAGTACCGAACCGCAACCGGGCACTAGGCTGCGTAATGGTCCGGCGATCCGCCGCTTCAACCTCGATCTTGCCGAGATCGTCACCGGTGCGCTTGGGCAAGGCGAGTTCCCGCTGATCATCGGCGGCGACTGCTCGATCCTGCTTGGCGCACTGGTCGCCGCGCGGCGCTCGGGCGCGGTCGCCCTGGTCCATGTCGATGGCCACAGCGATTTCCGCCATCCCGGCAACTACGATGTCAATGCCTCACTCGGCTCGGCTGCCGGCATGGATCTGGCACTTGCCACCGGACGAGGCGAGGCTTTGCTGGCGCAATGGCCAGGTGTTGTCGGTCCGCTCGTCGCCGACGAGGCGGTGGTTCAGATCGGCGAACGCGAGAGCCGCGATGCCGATTTTGCCTGGCCCGACATCAATGCGACCGCCGTGACGCGCATCGACGTCTTTGCCGCGCAGGAACTCGGCGCGGCTGGAGTGTTGCAAAAGACAAGAGCGACGCTGGCGCGCGCCGGCTGTCCCTACTGGCTGCATCTCGATGTCGATGTGCTCGACCAGACGGTGATGCCGGCGGTGGATTCGCCCGGCAGCCCCGGCATCGACCCCGATGAACTCGTTGCCATTCTGTCGGCGCTGGCAGCGGACCAGCGCTGCACCGGCTTGGACATGACGATCTACGATCCCGACCTCGACCCGACCGGTGACCTTGCGCGACTGCTGGTGTCGCTGCTCGGGCGGGTGCTCAAGCCTCGATAAAGGCTCAGCTCGCCCTTGCTACCGGCGTCACCGTCACCTGGCTGACGCCGGTGCGGCGCACCACTGTGCATAGCGTCTCGCGGCCGATGCGTTCGGCGTCGAGCATGCGCACGAGGTCGTCGACGCCGGTGACCGGGCGACCGTCTATCGCCGCGATGATGTCGCCTTCCCTGAGGCCGGCCTTCGCCGCGGGTCCGTCTTTCTCGACGCTGCGCAGCCGCACCGCAGTACTGGTGGTCACCTGCGACAGGAGCGCTGCGCGGCGCGGCAAACTGGTGGTGTCGGCCGAGATGCCGATGAAGGCACGGCGCACGCGGCCGAAGCGGATGATCTCCGAAATGACGAAGTTGGCGGTGTTGGAAGCGACCGCGAAGGCGATGCCTTGCGCGCCGTGGATCATGGCGGTGTTGACGCCGATGACCTCGCCTGCCGACGACACCAGCGGTCCGCCGGAATTGCCGGGATTGAGCGCGGCATCGGTCTGGATGACATCGTCGATCAGCCGCCCGGTCGAGGCGCGCATCGAACGGCCAAGTGCGGAGACCACGCCTGACGTTACGGTCCATTCGAAGCCGAGCGGATTGCCGATGGCAATGGCGATCTGGCCGCGCCGCAGCCGCTTGGAATCGCCGAGCGGCGCGACTTCGGTGAAGCTGCCATCGGCGCGCACCAGCGCGATGTCGGTGTCGGGGTCGCGGCCTAGCACACGGCCTTCGCTGGAGGCGCCGTCGGGCATAGAGACGCGCACCGTTTTGGCATCGCCAACGACATGGAAATTGGTGACGACCAGCCCGTCCGGGGTGATGACGAAGCCGGAGCCATGGCCACCTTGGCCACCGACGCGCTCGATGCGGCAGACGGCTGGGCCGATGCGGTCGACGGCGTCGGCGACTGTCGTCGAATAGGCGTCGAGCAGTGTGTCGTCGGTTTCGAATTTGTGGGCGGCGAGGGCCATTGGCGGGGCTCCGTGTTTTCAGGCGCGATGATGACTATATGTGCGGAGCGGCTCGAACTGCCGCGACCTGACCAGATGGCCAGTCACACCAGTAACTAGCCGTCAGACGAGTACCTCCGGGCGCACTGCCGAGCGATATCTGGGGCATGAGAAAACCCAGGAGATCATCATGAGTGACTTCAACCTTAATGCATTTTCCGAGGCCATCGCCGATCTCGCCGCCAAGGCTGCGCCGGCAACGGCAAGTTTCACCACCCATCACCATCGCACCGCCAGCGCCTTCCACTGGCGTGACGGCTATTTCGTCACCGCCGAGGAAGCTGTCGAGGCCGGTGAGGAGATCGAATTGACATTGGCTTCGGGCGAAGCGGTGAAGGCCGAACTGGTCGGTCGCGATCCGTCGACCGGCGTAGCGCTTCTGAAGCCGGCCGGCGCGGCCGCGGCGCCTGCGCTCGCCAAGGCGGATGGGGTGCGGCCGGGCAACGTCGCCATCGCTGTCGGCAGCAGTCAGGGGTCGGCGCTGGCTGTCTCGGGCTCGGTCGGCGAGGTCGGCCCCACCTGGCGCTCGATGCGCGGCGGCACCATCGATCGGCGCATCAATCTCGCCGTCAATGCCGGCGGCCGTTTCGAGGGCGGGCCGGTGCTTGACGCCAAGGGCGCGCTGATCGGCATGCTGCTGTTTGGGCCACGTGGTCGTGCGCTGGTCATGCCTTATGAGACGATCGAGCGGGCCGTGGCGACGCTGCGTGAAAAGGGCCATGTCGCGCGCGGCTATCTCGGCGCCGGCCTGCACCCGATCCGTGACGGCGCGGCGCGCGGCGCCATGGTCATGAGCCTCGACGACAACGGTCCGGCCAAAGCCGCCGGCCTTGCGCTGGGCGACATCATCGTGGCGTGGAATGGCGAGGCCGTGCACGGCCCGCGCGAACTGATCCGAAAGCTTGGGCCGGATAGCGCGGGCGCTGCGGTGACGCTCGGCGTGGTGCGCGGCGGCGAGCAGCGCGACGTCGCGCTGACCGTCGGTGAAAAACCGCTGAGCTGAGAGGGCCGATGGAAAGCGACACGCTGACAAGGCCGGAGGCGGGTGGGCCGGAGGCGGGTGGGCCGGAGGTGGGTCGGCCGGAGGTGGCGGGCGGCGGACGCCAGCTCGTGGTGCTGATCGCGCTGCACGATGCCGCGCGTGCCGAGCGCCTGTCAGCTTCGCTTGCCATGGCGGACGATCTGCTTCCGGTCGTAGCCGGCAGCGGGATTGCCGACGTCGCTGTCTTCGATGACGCTGTTGCGAACAGTGCGGCCTGGCTCGATCGAGCCGATGGTGGCAACAGCGCAATCCCACGGGTGCTGCTATCCGCGAGCGCTGGCCGGCCGGAAAACCGGGTGCTTGCCGTGCTGCCTTTGGCGTCGGATGCGAATCTGATCGCGGCTGCCGTCAGACTGGCGGCGGCCGGCTACCGGGTGTCCAGGGATGGGCGTTCGACGCCCGCTCGCCACGACGATTTCGATGGCGCCGCCAACGGCGGAAGCCATAGCGGGCTGTTCGGCGAGGAGCCGTTGGACGATGGCGCTACCGCCCGTCCGGCGCTGTCGCCGCGCGAGGCCGAAGTGCTGGCGCTGCTGGCCGAAGGCGCGCCCAACAAGGTGATCGCGCGGCGGCTGAACATCTCCGTGCACACGGCAAAGTTCCACGTCGCCGCGATCCTGATCAAGCTGGGTGCTGCGAACCGCACGGATGCCATCGCGATCGCGATGCGGCAGGGCCTGGTGCTGGTCTAACCCCCTTATCCATTTGAGCCTACGTTGCGTAACCCGTTGCAGGCTGCCGAGGCCTTGCGCAGTGCATTGCCGCCGCGCAATGGTTCGCGTCAGTGATGTAGCAAGGGAGGTGCCAAGACATGTCGCTCAAGGGAAAGACGCTGTTCATCTCCGGCGGGTCGCGCGGCATCGGGCTGGCGATAGCGTTGCGGGCGGCGCGCGACGGCGCCAATGTGACGATCGCGGCCAAGACCGCCGAGCCGCATCCGAAGCTGCCGGGCACGATCTACTCGGCAGCTGAGGAGATCGAGCAGGCCGGCGGCAAGGCGCTGCCTGTTTTGTGCGACATCCGCGAGGAGGCGCAGGTGGCCGAGGCGGTTGCCAAGACCGTCGAAAAGTTCGGCGGCATCGATATCTGCGTCAACAATGCCAGCGCCATCCAGCTCACCGGCACGCTGGAGACCGACATGAAGCGCTACGATCTGATGCACCAGATCAACACGCGCGGCACTTTCCTGGTGTCGAAAATGTGCGTTCCCCACCTGAAGTTGGCTGAGAATCCTCACATCTTGAATCTGGCGCCGCCGCTCGACATGAAGGCCAAATGGTTCAAGAACCACGTCGCCTACACCATGGCCAAGTTCGGCATGTCGATGTGCACGCTGGGGATGAGCGCCGAGTTTGCCAAGGACGGCATCGCGGTCAATTCGCTGTGGCCGATCTCGACCATCGACACGGCTGCGGTGCGCAATCTGCTCGGCGGCGCGACGGTGGCGGCGATGAGCCGCTTACCCGACATCATGGCCGATGCCGCACACGCCATCTTCCTGCGGCCATCGCGCGAGACATCAGGCAATTTCTACATCGATGAAGAGGTGCTGCGGGCCGAGGGCGTGACCGATTTCGCGGTCTATGCGCCGGGCGCGACCGGGCCGCTGGCCGGCGACTTTTTCGTGCCGGACGCGGTATTTGCCAATTCGCCGACGAACGTCAAAAGCGTCTATTGACGGAAATCACGGGCCGCCGGCGCTGCCCCTCATCCACCTGCCGGCGTTGGTCGTTCGAAAAACCAAGCAGTTGCCTTTCGCCCGCTGTGCGGACCAGCCTCACCTCCCCATGAACGGGAGAAAGGGGCTCATCACGCCTCGCCCTTCTTGCCTTTGCTCAGTCCCATCAGCCGGTCGATATAGGCCAGCATCAGCGCCGAGACGACGAAGGCGAGATGGATGATGGTCAGCCACATCAGCTGGTCGATCGTATAGGAAGACGAATTCAGGAACACCTGCAACAGGTGGATCGAGGAAATAGCGACGATGGTCGAGGCGACCTTGACCTTCAGCGAGCCGACATCGATGGTACCCAGCCAGTGTACGCCGCCATCCTGGTCGTCGAAACGGCTGACGAAATTCTCGTAGCCGGAGATGATCACCATCACCACCAGCGAGGCGACAAGTGCGGCGTCGATAAGGCCGAGCATCTTCAGGATGGTGTCGGTGTCGTCGAGTGTGAAGGCGACCATGACGAACTCGTAGAGTTTTTTGCCGAAGGACAGCGCATAGACGGCGAGCGCCAGGGCCAGCCCGATATAGAAAACCACCAGCAGCCAGCGTGAGGCGAGGATGATCGATTCGATGGCGAGTTCGAGACGTTTCATGCAGCGGTTCCGGTCAGCTTTGATGTCGACTGGGGTATTTCGATCAGCTTGCCGCGGTTTGCAAGGCAAATTGCGACGCAAAAAAACCCCGCCGGGAGGGCCGGCGGGGTTCAATGCATCCCGCTGGAGTCGGGACGGGGCAGGGAACGCCCAGCCTTGAATCTGGGGAGGGCGGCCGCTCTATTCAATGAGCCGGTTCTAATACCAGTACAATTCTTGTTGAACCGGGATTGCTGTCCGCAGCTCGACCCATCCCGGTCTGCCGGGATGGGTCCTTGTTGTCGATCTGATTCCAGAAAGCTGCTCAAGCCATTGGAAAGCAGATCAATTGTTACTCGCCACCGGTGCCACCAGCGAGGTGATGCGACGGATGCCGACGCGGCGGTTCTCGCGGTTGGGCGCCGTGGTGTTGACCTTGAGGTATTCCTCGCCATAGCCCTGAGTGGTCAGGTTTTCCGGCGGGATGCCGAAGGCATTGGTCAGCGCTTCGGCGACAGACTCAGCGCGCCGGTCGGACAGAGCAAGGTTTGCCTCCGGCGTGCCAACCGCATCGGTGTGGCCTTCGATCAGGAAGGTTTCGGCCGGGTTCTTCTTCAACAGTTTCTCCATGGCCGTGGCGACGCCTTCCAGTTTCTGCACTTCGGTGTCGGATATCGAGGCCGAGCCGAACTCGAAGTTCAATGTGTCGAGGTCGACGCGACGGGCAATGTCGCGCACGCGCGCCGAACGCTTCACTTCGTCGATGGAATAGAGGCGCTGGACCTTCTCCACCGGCGGTTGTTCGAGGAACTCGTAATAATCGTCCGGGCTTTCGACATCTTCCGAATCGAGGATGTACTCGCGGCGCGGGATGGTGAGCCGCATCGGCGGCAGGTCGTCACCGGGATCGCGCCAGTCATTGTCGTCGTCATAGCTGCGCTCGTCGACATAGCTCAGCACATATTCGTGCCCATCCGGCGTGATGCGCGATCGCCTGATGACGTCGCCATTGCGGTTGCGGATGGTGACGATCTGGATGCCATTGTCGCGCTCGACGATTTCCCGAGAGCGATCGCCCGACAGTTCCTCGTAGTAAACATTCCTGGCGCCGCGGTGCATGCGCGGAGCGTCATTGCTTTCCACGATCGTCTGGTTGTTGAACTGCAGGATGACGCGGTCGCCAAGTTCCTTGACGACGTCGACGCCTTTCGGACGCCGGCGGTCGCGGACGTTCTCATCGGGTGCACGCTCGACGCGTTTGCCTTTTTCCTCCGTCACCGGGGCGATCTTTTCTGGCTGAATTGCCTGCTGAGCTGACTTGTCGTCGGTGGGCGGCGGTCCCTGGTCGACCGGAGCCGGCTTCGGGGCTTGCGCCTCGGTGCCGCCCTGCGCGGGCTGCTCGCCCGTCTGGCCGCCAGCATTCTGGCCGTTCCCATTTTGGCCGTTCCCATTTTGGCTGTTGCCGCCCTGGTCCTTGCGGTGCTTGCGCCTGGCATCCTTCTGGCTGTCCAGGATGGGTGCTTCGTCGGGGTTGGCCGTGGCTTCGCCTTGCGCCGGCGTCTCACCTTGCGCGGGCTGCTCGGCATTGGCCGGTTGCTCCGCAGGCTGTGGTTCACCGGTCGCAGGCTGCTGTTCGCCCGTCACCGGCTGTTCGCCGACAGTTTTTTTGCCGTGCTTTTTCGCCTGATCCTTCGGCTGTTCACCTTCGGCGGGAGCCGCTTGCTGATCGGCCGGGGGCTGAATCGGCTCGGCCTGCGGCGCGGGCTCTCCGGCAGGCGCAACTTTGACGTCTGGCGCTTTGTCGGCAGGCGCGGCCTCGATCTGCTGATCCTGCTTGCGCTTTTTCTTGCCCGACTTGTTGTCGTTTGCCGGCGCCACCTGTTCGGTGGGCGCTGCTTGCTCGGCAGGCTGCTGGGCCGGCTGTTCAGCGGGCGCCGCTTCGATCTGCTGTTGGTCGCGCTTCTTCTTGCGTGGCTTTAGCGGCTGTTCTTCATTTGCCGGAGCTACCTGTTCGGCCGGTTGTTCAGCCGGTGCTGCCTCGATCTGCTGCTGGTCACGCTTCTTCTTGCGTGGCTTGAGCGGCTGCTCATCGGTCGCCGGCGCTGCCTGGGCGCCGCCCTCGTCCGCAGGCGCCGCCTCGATCTGCTGCTGTTGATTGCGCTTCTTTTTGCGCGGCTGCTGTTCCTCGGCGGCAGGTGCGGCCTGTTCGGCCGGGGCCTGCTCGGTCTGCTGCTGATCCCGCTTCTTCCTGCGCGGCTGTTGTTCCTCGGCGGCAGGGGCGGGTTGCTCTGCAGCCGGTGCAGGCTGCTCGGCGGCCGGCGCTGCCTGTTCGGCCTGCTGGCGTTTCTTTTTGCGCGGCAGTTCCTGGTCGGTCTGCTGACCATCTGCAGCAGGGTCGTCCTGGACCAGGATCAGTGGCGCGGCCGTGCGCTGCAAGGGGCCGAAAACGGCGTTGCCCTGCAACGGGGATGCGCCCAACGGCGCGGATGCCATAAGCAGGCCAAGTGCCGTACCTGCCAGTACCCGTGGTTGGCGTTTCATCTTAAATTCTCCTTGTGGGGTCCCATCCCTGCCCAAACTGTCCTTGACCGGATTGGTTCCGGTTTGCGGGCATTACCCGCACCCAAGGACGATTGACCGGCGTTTTGAAGGCAACTTCATGTTTTTCCTATGGTGCGGCCGGAACTTGAAGTCACACAACAGCTTGACCTTGCCGCATGCGGAGGCCACATCTCGACCCATAATGGAAACGCCGTTCTGGAAGACCAAGACGCTGGAAGCGATGACGCCCACCGAGTGGGAATCGCTGTGCGACGGCTGCGGAAAATGCTGCCTGTCTAAACTCGAGGACGAGGATACCGGCGAGATCTACTGGACATCAGTCGGCTGCCGGCTGTTCGATGGGCAAAGCTGCCGCTGTTCGGACTATGCCAACCGGCTGGCGCGCGTGCCGGACTGTGTCGGGCTGACGCCGCAGAATGTGCGCACCATCACCTGGCTGCCGAAAACCTGCGCCTACCGGCTGGTTGCCGAGGGGCACGACCTCTATTGGTGGCACAGGCTGGTGTCGGGAAGTGCCGAGACCGTTCATGATGCCGGCATCTCCATGCGCGGCCGCGTCCGCGCCAGTGAGACCGATCTGGCCGAGCCGGACGACTATTTCGACTATATGCTCGATGACGAGCCCTGAGCATTCTGGAACGGACGCTGCCATAGGGCGTTCTGCGCCATTGGACGTTTTTGACGGTCAGGATCGTTTGCAGCGGTGGAAGGGGCGGTTGCTTTCAACCTGTCGGGCAGATTAACCGAAAATGAACGGCCGGTTCGCGAAGAGTTCAGATTGCAAGGAGCATTCTCCCCCCATCGGTTCGACCAAGACGGGCGCAAGCCCTCAACAAGGAGAGAAGACAATGTTCAACTCATTCAAGACGGCAGCCCTTTCGGGTCTCGTAGCTCTCGGCACCCTTGCCGCAGTGCCCGCCCAGGCGGACTCGATCTATCTCGGCTTCGGCAACAACCATGACCGCCGCGTCGGCGTCTACACCGGCGACGATGAGGACGGCTTTCGCCGTGACCGCAATTGGCGCCGCTGCTCGCCGGACCGCGCCCTCGACAAGGCCGAGCGCATGGGCCTGCACCGCGTCCGCATCGTCGATGTCAATCGCCGCGTGGTGAAGGTCGCCGGCCGCCAGTATGGCGATCGCGTAGTGGTCGTGTTCGCCAATGAGCGCGGCTGCCCGGTTATCTATCGCTAAGAGAACCAGACTGATCTTCTGCGAAGATCAGTCTGGGATACGACCTTCTGCGAAGGTCGATCGGGAGGCATGTTCCTCTGCGAGGATCAGCCTGGAGTAGCGGCATGACCCTTCTAGGGTCAGCCAGGAGCCCCTTTCCCTCCGCGGAAAGGTGCGGCTCGAAAAAACCCCGGAGGCCAGTCCTCCGGGGTTTTTCATGTCGGAAATCTGCGGTTCCGGCCGACGGGTTCAGCAGAACCGCGCCCGGCCCGGCGGCCTGCTACTTAAGCTCGAATGTAACTGTTACCTGCACGGCGTAGGCATTCTCGCCGGCCTGCACGGGAACCGCGGCGCCTGCCGCATCGAAGGCCTTGGCATTGATCGGCATCGGCGCCGGCGCAACGTTCTGGTCGGTGATTTCCAGCACCCGGCCGATGCTGACGCCGGCGGCTTCGGCCAGCGTCTTGGCCTTGGCCATGGCATCGGCGACCGCCTTCTTGCGGGCTTCGGTGACGGCAGCTTTCGGGTCTTCGTTGGAGAACGAAATGCCTCCGCCCTGATTGACGCCGAGCGACACAGCCTTGTCGAGAATCTCACCTGTTTTGTCGATGTCGCGGATGCGCACCGAGAGTGTGTTGGTCACCTGGTAGGCGACAAGCTCGGCTTCCTGGCTGCCGTCCGGTTTGTTGGTGTAGTTGTAACGCGGGTTGATCTGGATGCCGGCGGTCTGCAGGTCGCGGTCCTTGATCCCTGCCGACTTCATTGCCGCGATCACGGCGGCCATGGCGTCGTTGTTGGCGTCGAGTGCCGCGCGTGCGGTCTTGGCCTCGCGCATGACGCTGAGCGTCAGCAGCGCCAGGTCAGGCGCCACGGTCGACTGGCCTTCACCCGACACGATGATGCGGGGCGGGGGCAGCGAATCGGCAGCGCTTGCCATCGCCGGAAAAGCGATCGCGGCGGCAAGTGCGAGCGGCAAAATATGTCTGGTCATGAAAATCTCCTCGGTGTGCGATCCAGTCGCGCCTGTCGACTAGGGCGCGAATATGGGCTGATTTGGGCGATCTCGGCCAGCCCGTCCGGAAAGCCTTGTGCCGCGCAAGGAAAAACACTAATCCAGCGCGCGTGGGGCCTGTAGCTCAATGGTTAGAGCCGGCGGCTCATAACCGCTTGGTTGGGGGTTCGAGTCCCTCCGGGCCCACCATTCTTAGTCCGACATGATGCGGCTAAGTGTGCTACTTCGGCACAATACCTAGAAAGTGCGCAATTCTCGGCCAATAGCGTCTTGCCCGGTGCGAAGACATCTCTCTGGATTGTTGGTACATTTTTTGGTATGCCAACAGCGACGAACGGAAATACCAACACATGCCTCTCTCTGATGCTGCTTGCCGGAACGCGAAGGCCGGCGATAAGCCGCGTAAGCTAAGCGACGGCGGCGGGCTCTTTCTGCTTGTGCAGCCAACAGGAGGAAAACTTTGGCGGCTCGCCTATCGCTTCCAGCTAAAACAAAAGACACTAGCTTTTGGAGCTTTCCCTGCGGTTGGATTGAAGGATGCACGCTTTCTGCGCCAAGGTGCAAAAGAGCTCCTCGCTAAAGGGTTGGATCCTTCTGAGCAAAAGAAGATCGCGAAGCGTGAAGCACAACTTGAGGCTTCAAATACGCTCGGAATGGTGGCTGAGGAGTGGTTTGACGCACGAAAACACGCTTGGACGCCGGGGTACTCAGATCGAATATGGCGCCGCCTTCAGTCTGATGTTCTCAGCGTCATGGGGAACCGACCCATTAATGGCATTGAGCCACCTGAGCTACTGGACGTGATCCGCGCGATCGAAAGACGTGGTGCCGTCGTGCTGGCCAAGCGAATATTGCAGGTCACCGGGCAGGTGTTTCGCTATGCGATCGCGAGTGGAAGAGCATCGCGAGATCCGTCTCAAGATCTGCGAGGTGCGTTGCGGAGTCCTGGATCGACAAAGCATCGCGCCGCCCTTAAAGCCGGCGAGTTGCCGGAATTCCTTCGCAGCCTCGAGCAATATCAAGGCGACCGAACTACGACACTGGCTCTGAAGCTGATTGTGCACACGTTCCTGAGGACGGCCGAGGTGAGGTTCGGCCAGTGGCAAGAACTTGAGGGTCTTGATGGGGATTCACCGTTGTGGCGGATTCCGGCTTCTCGGATGAAAACACGAAATGAGCATCTGATCCCGCTTACACCGCAAGTGACGGCGATTCTAAGAGAATTGAAGCATCTAGCAGGGACAAACCGGCAAATGCTGCCGGCGCCAACCAAGGACGGCGTGATTTCTCAGAACACATTGATCTACGCTCTCTACCGAATGGGCTACCATTCGCGAGCAACCGTCCACGGTTTTCGCGGCACAGCTAGCACTGTTTTGAATGAGCATGGCTTCAATCGGGATTGGATTGAGCGGCAGCTTGCGCACACCGAACGCAGCGATGTTCGCGCCGCCTATAATACAGCGGAATGGTTGGCTGACCGGCAAAAAATGCTGATTTGGTGGTCTAACTACCTTGATGATGCACGAGCGAAACGGCTCGCGAATGCCTCCTAGTTTCTTGAAGACCCAGTAAAGTCTGAGTGCCAGAATGCTAAGGAACGCCGGAGGTTAAGCATGAAATTCACAAAAAAAATTCAAGATCTAGATAGCGTTGTCCGAGATCTCGTCGAAAATAGACATCCTGGTTTCAAAAAAATTTACAATGCGATTGCAGATGAATTAGATTTGGATGAAATCGATGCGGAAGCAGCGGATCTTGCAATCCGCAATGAGGCGTTATCGCCAACGAGTAAAATCACTACGTTATCTGAAGAGCAGCGCAAGCTCCTCGATGAGGCTCTCGACTTAAAAGACGATTTTCGTGAAAAACCTGAAGCTGAACTGCGATTTACGCTATCAGAAAGTCGAGCCAGTTCTTCACCGTCCAGGGATCTAGATGACCAGTGGCTTTTCTTCAACAAGGCGATGTGTGTGGCGGATTTTTTCAAGTGGAGCAAAATGGCGACGTGGTCTGCAGAAGAGGCAGCCTCATTGTGTTTAGGAAAGCCGCCCGAGGACGTCAATGCAACATCCCTCTTACCATTTGTTGGAAGGTCCGCGTTTGTCCAAAGGTATAATGGGCTGCGAACGTTGATCGAGCGTGCTGTACAGGCCGGGCATCTCGGAACCGGCCTTCCCGCGTCGAACCCCATCGATCCAGAGCGCTTCATAGCCTGGGCAAGGCAAATGGAAATAGAGTTGCCACCGGAGATGATTAAAGCAGTCTCTTCTAGCCGCAAAGCGATGGAGGAGCGCGAAGCATCGCTAGCTCAGCTGAAAAGCGAGCGTGATGAACTTGTAAAACGGGTTGAGGAGCTCCAAGCGAAAGATGACGAAAAGGAGTTGGGAAAAGTAGAGCGGAATAAATTGCTTACAATGATAGCGGGTATGTCTCGTAGATATAATTACGAGCCATCGAAAATTAGAAGCAATGTTGCGGCGAGGATAGAGACTGATGTCAAGCTTGCTGGGCTGGAATTATCTCCAGAAACAATTCTGAAAAGGCTGCGACAGGCTGAAGCGTTGCGGGCAAAAATATCGGACGCTAAAAACAGCTAAATCGATTGTATTGCATGATGTGTCTAAACCGGGTCTTAAGCAAAGGCTTATCTGCTTGGCTTCAGCTTAGCTCGTCGGAGCATGGGGTACTGTGTACTTCCGGCTTAGAAAACGTTTGCGCCTCTTACCAGTGGTGGAGCCGACACCGGCGTATTCCAGAAAGATCGATATCGCTACCATAATACAATTGAACTTCTACAGTTGTCGCGACACGGCGAGATCACTCGGCTTTGCGTCATAGAGAGGCACCAATACCCAGACTTCCAAGCTGGCTATGAGGGTTCGATTCCCTTCACCCGCTCCAGTTTCTAAATCGATGGGTTAGAACCACATTTATTCGTTTTGGTGACGATTTTCGAGGGTTTTTAGAAATTAGAACCCTCTGAAACCCGCAGAAATCCGCCATTGTCTGAATCGGTCTTTTTCGGTCTGTGGCTCGTTTGTGGCTCGTTTCCAGCGTCTGATGGCGACGGCTTGTGGCGCTTGTGGCAATCCACCTGAGGCAAAAATGCCGCCACGGATGGGCGGTCGGCCAGGATTTTTGAAGGCGAGATAACTCAACGAAGCAAGCGTTCGAGTTCACCACTCCCGACGCCGCGCGGGCGGTGACATTTTGTCGTAGCTGTCGAGGTCTTCCTCCGGATCAGGATCGAGCGAGGAAAAGGGACGGGCATCTTCCAGCAGCAAAAGCGAGACGACAAAGTCGTACTGCTCGGCGAAGATCGTCATCTCGCGAGCCGACTCCCGCAACCAAACCCCGGCATCGTGGTCCACGCCCGTCCGGCCGTCGACCAGGAGGTTTTGCTTCGCGGCAAGCGACGATGCTGGAATCTCGATGGGGCCGGCACTGGTCTTGAAATACGCTCGAGTTTTGAGGGCGGGTGTACTAGACCGGGCCCACAGAATGTAGCCGTCCCGTGAGACAACGAGTATCGCGCGCTTGCTGGTGTAGTGGAGCCAACGCAGCACCGCTGCGATCAACGATACCCGGTAACGGTCGGCACAGTGGGCAATCATGTCGAGATCGACCTTCGTCCGTTCGGGAATCTGGCGCCTGAAGTCATCCAGTGGCATTAGGAAGTTCGCGGCGAAAACATTTGCCTGGTGCTCAAGCTGGCCATATTCCGAATCCCATGCGACTTGCTGCTGGCTGCAATAGAAGCCGTCAGGGTAGGCAACGCGGTGCAGCAGGTAATGGCCGAATTCGTGCGCCAGCGTGAAATTGATGCGGCCCAGCGATGCCATTGAATTGTTGTAGATGATTCCCCAGCCCTTCTTGCCGGCCGGAGCCTTGAACAGCGCGCCATCAAACTTTGGAAGAATGTCGCCCTCGACGCTGATAATGGGGTCGTCGGCCCACTTCTTGGCCGAGTATTCCTTCGCGATCATTGGAATATCGATCGGGAATCGCTCGCCGCCCAGCGCCGCATTCAGCAGATGGGTTATTTCAAAAGCCCATCGCTCTGCGGTGAACGGGGCGGTCATTCATCATCACCCATCAGGTCGACCATCCGGCGAATCTTGTCTTTGATGCCGGGGTCCATGTTCTGGTACTTGCGGAAGAAGGCTGTGTCCTTCGCGTCCTCAACCTGCACATTCGAGGTGAGATCGAGCAGGTAGTCGGTTGTGACGTCGAGGGCTGCCGCGATCTTCGCAACCTTGTCCGCAGAAGGGCGGGGCGGGTCCTTGTTCTCCAATTCCCAAACGTAGCTTTTGCTAGAGTCGGCCAGCTCGGCAAGCCGGTCCAGCGTAAATCCCTTCGCCTTGCGAAGCGTTCTGATCTTTTCGCCAAGCGGCGTTGTCATTTCACTTCTCCCTGTAAAATCAATGTTCAGAGTAGCAGTACAAGGAGTGCTTGACAACAGGTACCTAGCCCGGTAGGCTGTTCGGAGTAGACATACTTGAAATTCTCTTATTTCAAAAGGAGCCTAGATATGGTGTCGAAACGTGGTCAAGAGACGCATCATGTGGTAACAAACCCTAATGGGGGCTGGGATGTCAAGCGGGGCGGCAGCGCGCGCGCCAGCGGGCATTTCGACACCAAACAGGCGGCAGTCGACTACGGACGGGAGGTCAGCCGCAACCAGCATACCGAATTGCGCATCCACAACCAGGATGGGCGGATCGGCCAGAGCGACAGCCACGGCCGAGACAAGTTTCCGCCTCGCGGATAGACGGCCGCGCCATCTCGGCGCGGCCTCTTCAAGTTCGGCAACCGCCGACGAAAGTGAAAACGATGAAGCATTCGACAGCCTATGCCGAAGAACTCCCCAAGGGCATCCAGCGCAGCCGCGCACTTCCTGACGAAACCTTGGGCGCCCTTTGGGATTCGATCATTCTGGATGCGCAGCTGAAAGGGCAGCTTCTGTTCCAGGCGGTTCTGAATTTCACGATGCGCGGCAAGGTCGATCGCAGCGTCATTCCGCTTCACGGCGTCATCCTCCTGGTAGGCAAGCCGGGCACGGGCAAGACGTCGCTGGCGCGCGGGCTCGCGCACCGGACAGCCAAAGCATTTCCTGGCGGCGGGTTCCGCCTTCTTGAAGTCGAGCCGCACACGCTGACCAGTTCCGCGATGGGCAAGACTCAGCGGGCGGTGTCCGATCTCTTTTCGCAGTCCATTGCGGAAGCAGCAATGCGCGGACCGACAATCGTCCTGCTCGACGAGGTCGAAACCCTAGCGGCCGACCGCTCGAGGATGAGCCTCGAAGCCAACCCCGTCGACATCCACCGCGCAACCGACGCCGTGCTCGTCCAACTCGATCTTCTCGCCGAGCGGTTCCCGAATCTGCTCTTTGTTGCGACCAGCAATTTTCCGCAGGCCGTCGACAGTGCATTCACATCGCGTTGCGACCTAGTTTTGCAGGTGCCGATGCCAGACCAAGAGGCGTGTGGGCGCATTCTCACCGATTGTCTGACCGGCCTCAGCCGCACTTACCCTGCCATCGGCAAATTGGTGTCCCCCGCAGCGATTGACCGGTGCGCGGCGGAATGCGTCGGCCTGGACGGGCGGGCCATCCGCAAGATGGTGGCCAACGCCCTTGCCAGCAGCCCCGACACTGCAATGGACCCGTCGCTTCTGAAAATGGACGCGATCGTGAAGGCGGCACGCGCCGCGAAGGAAAATCGGGGCGAGGGAGGGATGGGCAAATGAGCAGCGTCGTCCGTCGCACCTTCTGCAGCACGCCTCAGCGCGACGCCATGGAGACGTGGACCGCGATCGTTGACCTTCTCACACAGGGCAAGTCTGGAACGGCACGGACCGAGCTGTTGGCGGTCGGTGGAATCGCCGCCAGCCTGATCGCCGATCAGGGCCCGAAGGACGCCGCCATCGTCACGACCTGCGATGGTCCGCGCACGAGGATTTACTGCCTCTACGACGATGACGCTATCGACGGATCGGACGCGAACGAGGACTCGCTCGGCTTCGATCCTCTGACGGGCGACTGGCAGGTGTCGCTGCCCTGCCAGCGGGACGATCTGACCTGGGTACAGGCTGCCCTCAAGAAACACAGTAGCCGGGTGGTTGCGCGCGACGTGGCGGAAGCGATCACGCCTGCCAACAGCGACGGCAATGCGGAAGCGGCGCAGACAATGACCCTCGACCCGAAGGGATTTCTCGGATCATGACCAGCGTTTCAGTAAACACCTACACCCATTCGGTCACCTACGTGGCCGACAACATCCTGAAGAGCTTCAAGGACATCATTCGGCTCAGCGGGCTCGATCCGTCAAACCTGGTGAATAGCTGGGAGAGCAAGATGCGCGCGCTTAAGACCTGGCTCGGTACCGGGGATCTCGAATCTGTCGTTCTCGAGATTTTCAACCCGAAGACCGGCGGGTTGATCACGCGCTGGGACATCGATGTCGTCTACAACTGGTCGTCGGGCAATGGCAGTTTCTGGACCGACACGGAACAGCTGAAATACCACATTCGCAAAGCCGGCATCGCCCCGTCCGATGCCAGCTATGAGATTCTGCTGCACACAAAGCCGAACCGTCCCGACGTCGATGGCTGGAGCAAAGGCGCGTACCGGTCGACCGACGGCATGGTGCGGCAGAGCCTGGGTTCGACGGTCGAACATAACGGTCTTGGCGGCAACACAGCATATTGGAGGAAGAACTGATGCTCACGGTCGATGAGGCATTCCGCAAGTTCAAGAGTCGGCTGGAGCTCAACGACAGGGAGCAGAAGAACGCATCCGCAAGGCAAACGGACGTGCGCGACTACCTCTTCGGCAAGTTCGCGGTTGCAGACAGTTTTCTGACCGGCTCCTACAAGCGCCATACCAAGACCAAGCCCCTTAAGGACATCGACATTTTCTTCGTTCTGAAGGACGCGGAGCGGCATTACCGCGACAAGGCACCGACAGCGGTGATCGACGATTTTGCGAAGGCGCTCGTCGACAAGTATGGGGAGAAGGCTGTGCGAAAGCAAAGCCGGTCCGTCAATGTCGATTTCGGCGTCGTCGTCGATGCCGACGACAATACGGACTATCGCATCCTGAGCGTGGACGTCGTTCCGGCGTTCGTCGCCGGCGACAACTACGAAATTCCCGATACCCATACCGGCAAGTGGATAAAGACCAATCCGAAAATTCATGCTGAGAAGGCGACCGCTGCCCACCAGGCTTTCTCCAACGAATGGAAGGGGCTAGTGCGCATGGTCAAATACTGGAACAACAACACGCGGCACCGCGAGAAGCCGATCAAACCGTCCTTCCTGATCGAGGTGATGGCGCTCCAATGCTTGTATGGCGACTGGCAGGGTCGCTTCGACTACGAGCTGCAAGGCTTCTTCTCCACGCTTGCAGACCGTATTTTCGACGAATGGCCCGATCCCGCTGGATTAGGCCCGGCTATTAGCAATGGGATGGACCAGACCCGGAAGCAACGTGCTCGCGACCTGCTAATGGCCGCAAGCCGCGAAGCCTCGGTGGCTATCGATCATGGCCGCAATGGCCGGAACGGTGATGCGTTGAAGGCTTGGCGCGCACTGTTCGGTGCGAAGTTTCCGCTGTCATGAAGGAGAGTAGCGATGGCTGAAGCAGTCACCGCCCGGTGGCATGGGGACAACTATCAGGCCCGCATTTTCTGGGAGAATGCGTTCAATCTGCTTATGCCAAGTTCATGTGTGGTCGAAGTGACCTTCGAGGCGAATGGGCCAAAGGCTTTCGACGACATCGTCGTGAAATACGACCCTCCCGTCGTCAGGTCAGGCAGCGAACGCGTGCCGGCCGACTATCACCAGGTGAAGTGGCACGTTGAAACCGGCGGCCGTTTTGGCTTCGAGGACTTCACCGATCCCGAGTTTATCGGCGCGAAGTCGACTTCGTTGCTTGAGCGCTTGAGGGACGCCCGTCTGGTCGCACCGCCAGGTTCCCACTTTACGTTTCTGACGACCTACCGCGTCAAGGACGATGATCCTCTGGCTAGGCTAATCTCTGGCAATGATCGTACCCTGCTTGTTGAGAAATTGTTCGAAGGCACCACCGACAAGAGCAAGTTGGGCAAGGTCCGTAAGCGCTGGCGTGAACATCTCAAGCTCGGCACTGATGAGGAATTGAAGGCTGTCGTTCGCGGTCTGCGCATCATCGACGGTCACCGATCGCTGGAGGAGCTACGCGCACAGATAAACTACAAGGCTACGGTGGTCGGCGTTCTGGCCTGTAATGAAGCGGAGTCCGACTTTCGGTACGATGAGCTTGCCCGCCAGCTGAAGGTCCGACAACTGAGTGCTTTGACGCGCGAAAGCCTGCTGCAGCTTTGCCGTGACGAGAACCTGTGGGTCGGCAGAGTAGCCGAAGACGACAAGTTTCTAACCGTTGCGATCCGCAGCTTTCTTGGACCTGCGGCCGATATCGCCGGTGCGGCGTCCGAACACACCTTGCTTCTGACGGACGAATTTCGTCAGCGCTACCTGCAAGACGGCTATCACTGGCAGCGGGACATCCGGCCCAAGGTTGAAGGCTTTCTGCGCGACGCGGTGAAGCTATCTCCGCGCCTTCGCCTGATCATGGACGCGCATGCGTCCATCGCATTCCTGGCAGGGACGGTTCTCGACACAAAATCTGCCGTTCAAACCGAGCTCGTTCAGAAAGGCCGAGTGGGCGCGCGCGTCTGGCGAGCAGATGACGATACCGCCAACAAGGGTGCGCGTTTCGAAGTATCCGAGGAACGGCTTGGAGAGGGGCGAGAGATCGCCGTCGTCGTCAGTGTGGCACAGCCGGCGCTGCCGCAGGCACGCGCCTACGTGAATGCAAACCTGCCGACGGTAGGCCAACTGATCTCATTCTCGATGCCGGGGGGGCCGGGCCAGCAGAGCGTGGCCGGCGGCGCCCATGCCGCCGCTCTGGCGGAGCAGATCGCGCACCATCTTCGTGCTATCAAAACCGGCGATCCTGACGTGATCGTTCACATCTTCCCGGCATGCCCGAACACCATGCTCTTTTATCTCGGCCAGAATCATCAGGGCATCGCGCCGTGCATCGTGTACGAGTTCGATTTCGACCGGTTGGGCAACAAGACCTACCATCCGTCTGTCGTGATGGAATAGCGCCGATCTCCTTCATTGTCTTACGGAAAATCGATCCGCTTAACCCTTGCGAGTTGTGGCTGAAATAGCCATTATGGACCGACTTGCGCGGGGCCTCATTCGATGAAAATCATGTCTGCGAAGGACGCGAAAAACGCGTTCGGGCTCTTGCTCGACACCGCGCGTGCCGAGCCCGTAACGGTTGAGAAGCACGGCCGGGCTGTAGTCGTTGTGATGAGCGTGGAGGAGTTTGATCGGCTCAATCGTGCCCAGGCCGATGATGGTAGATCGAAAGGACAGCGGCAGCAGGCCGTTAAACGATAGGCCTTCTGAAGGGGCGAAGGCATATGATGACCAATGAAGCCGATACTTGCCGAAAATATGTCGTTCCGCGGTTGCAGGCCGCGGGCTGGGACAATGATCCGCATTCGATAGCCGAACAGCGGTCGATAACGGACGGTCGCGTTATTCCCGTGGGAAAGGGTTTCGTGCGAAAACCGCCCAAACGGGTAGACTATTTGCTGCGTCACAACCGTGATTTCCCACTTGCGGTTGTCGAAGCCAAGGCAGGGTACAAGACCGCGGCCGATGCCGTGCAACAGGCACGCAGCTATGCCGAAATGCTCGGGCTAAAGTTTGCTTACGCTACGAACGGGTCCGATGTCATCGAAATTGATTACTTTACTGGACAGGAAAACCGTGTCTCGACGTTCGCGACCCCCGATGAATTGTGGGTGCGCTATCAAGCAGGGTCAGGCATCACGAACCAGGCGCAGGCGGCACAACTTCTAGCTCCCTACAATCATGTCGGCGGGAAGACACCACGCTACTACCAGCAGATCGCGATCAACCGCACGATCGAAGCCATCCTTGGTGAAAGGAAGCGTATCCTCCTTACGATGGCGACGGGCACGGGGAAGACGATGGTCGCCTTTCAGATTTGCTGGAAGTTGTGGTCGACCCGTTGGAACTGCAGCGGCGCGCATCGCAAGCCACGCATTCTTTTTCTAGCGGATCGAAACATCCTAATCGATGATCCCAAGGACAAAACGTTCGCGCCGTTCGGCGATGCACGTCACAAAATTGAATCTGGAGAAGTCGTTTACAGCCGAGAAATGTATTTCGCAATCTACCAGGCCCTTGCGGAGGACGAGCGGCGCGAAGGCCTTTTCAGAGATTACCCCCCCGATTTTTTTGATCTCATTATCGTCGATGAATGCCATCGAGGCAGCGCGCGCAGTGACAGTTCATGGCGGGGCATCCTCGAACACTTCAAGCCAGCCTACCAGCTCGGCATGACCGCTACACCGCTGCGCGACGATAACCGCGATACGTATCTGTATTTCGGGAATCCCATCTACGAGTACAGCCTGCGGCAGGGTATCGATGACGGTTTCCTTGCCCCCTACCGGGTACATAGGGTGGTGACGGCTTGGGATGCAGCCGGTTGGCGTCCTAGCAAGGACGAGCTTGACCGCTATGGCCGGGCAATTCCGGATGACGAGTACCAAACAAGGGACTTTGAGCGTGTTGTCGCCTTGCGGGCGCGTACTCTAGCGATCGCACGGCATCTGACCGACTTCCTGAAAAAGACCGACCGGTTTGCAAAGACGATCGTGTTCTGTGTGGACCAGGAACACGCCTCGGAAATGCGCGAGGCCCTCGTCAATTTGAACTCCGATCTAGTTGCTCAATATCCTGACTATGTCGCCCGCGTAACCGCAGACGAGGGTGCTATCGGCCGCGGCCATCTCTCGCGTTTCCAGGATGTCGACAAGAAAACGCCCGCCATCCTGACTTCATCGCAATTGCTGACCACCGGAGTCGATGCCCCCACGTGTAAAAACGTCGTCCTGTCACGCATCGTGGGTTCGATGAGCGAATTTAAGCAGATCATCGGGCGTGGAACACGCCTGCGCGACGACTACGGCAAGCTGTGGTTCAATATCGTCGACTATACCGGAACTGCAACCCGGATGTTTGCCGACCCGACGTTCGACGGCGATCCAACCCGGATCACCGAAGAGGAGATCGGCGAGAACGGCGAAACAACGTCCACAACGGAAGTCGAGACTGGAGGGGAAGATGCGGGAGGGGGTGAAGCCGGGCCTGTCATTATCGAGCCGCCCACCGGTGAGCCGCGCAAGTTCTATTTCGATGGCGGTCAAGTTGAAGTTGTTGCCCACCTTGTTCATGAACTAGACCCCAACGGAAAACAGCTGCGCGTGCTTAAATACACGGAGTACGCTGCGGAGAGTGTTCGTTCGATCGCCCCCTCGTCAGTAGACCTCCGTGAACGCTGGGCCGACGCTGAAAAACGTGCTGAGATCATTGAAGCGCTGGCCGAGCGCGGAATCGATTTTGGTGAACTGATCGAGCAAGTGGGTCAGCCAGAGGCCGACCCGTTCGATTTGCTATGTCACCTTGCATTTAATGCCCCTTTGCGGACCCGGCGGGAGCGGGCGCAGCGTCTGAAGTCCGAACGAAAGGATTTCTTCGATCGCTATTCACCCGAGGCGAAAGAGATACTCGACGAACTCCTCGAGAAGTACGCAGAACATGGCGACGCGCAATTTCTGCTGCCGGACGTTCTTCGGGTCCCGCCCATTTCAACCCACGGCCAACCTGCGGAGATAATCAGGCTATTCGGCGGTCCCGAAGAGCTTCGGCAGGCCGTAAACGACTTACAGGGATTCCTTTATGGCTCAGCCTAAGAAAACGTCCGGCATAGAAGCTGGCTCGACCATCACGTCGGCACAGGTGCTTGGTAGTGTGCTTAAGACGGCGCGTGACATCATGCGCAAAGATAAAGGGCTGAATGGCGATCTCGACCGACTGCCCCTACTTACCTGGATCATGTTTCTCAAGTTTGTTGACGACTTGGAGCTGCAGAGAGAGGAGGAAGCCCGCCTTGGTGGGCCCAAATTCCGCCCTGCAATCGAGGCGCCGTATCGCTGGCGCGACTGGGCGTCTAATAGCCAAGGCGTTACCGGCGAAGAATTGCTGGCGTTCATTAACAGTGACGCGACTGTGCGCCCTGATGGCACAAAGGGTCCAGGTCTGTTCGCCTACCTTCGGTCATTGTCGAGTTCGAACGGAGATAGCCGACGCGATGTGATAGCCACTGTCTTCAGAGGCGTAGATAACCGTATGAAAAGCGGCTACCTGCTTCGCGATGTGATCAACAAGGTAGCGACAATTCACTTCACTTCTTCTGAGGAATTGCACACGCTGGGGTCATTATATGAGACAATGCTGCGTGACATGCGCGATGCGGCTGGCGACTCCGGCGAATTCTACACTCCGCGTCCTGTCGTACGTTTCATGGTGGAGGTGACGGACCCGCGGCTTGGCGAGACTGTCCTTGACCCCGCGAGCGGCACCGGCGGCTTTCTGGTGGAATCTTTTCGCTACCTCGAAGAGCAAGTTAAGACAGTCGCGGACCGCAAGACTCTCCAAACCGGGAGTCTCTTTGGGTGTGAGCCGAAGTCGCTTCCATACCTTCTTTGTCAAATGAACCTGCTGTTGCATGGGCTCGATGCTCCCCAGATCGATCCGGACAATGCGCTACGTGCCAAGCTATCAGAGATGGGCCAAAGGGACCGTGTCGATGTGATCCTCACAAATCCGCCATTTGGCGGCGAGGAGGAAAGAGGCATTCAAGGCAACTTCCCTGACGATCGGCGGACCTCGGAAACGACCCTACTTTTTTTGCAGTTGATCATGCGGAAGCTAAAGCGCAGCGCGTCGACCGCTGCCAGCCCCGCGAGAGCTGCGGTGGTCGTGCCGAACGGTACACTGTATGAATCAGGTGTCGCACAAAAACTCCGCGAAGACCTTCTAACGGATTTCAACCTTCACACAGTATTACGCCTTCCTAAGGGTGTATTTGAACCTTATACCGACATCGCGACGAATATTCTGTTTTTTGACACTGGTCGTTCTACAAACGAGGTGTGGTTTTACGAACATCCCTTGCCAGAGCACAGAGCTCATCTGAAAGGGAAGAAATATTCAGCCACCGATGGACTGACTTGGGAGGAATTCAAGCCAACATTGGAATGGTGGCCGAACAGAGTAGAGAACGACGCCGCCTGGAAACTTACTTTCGAGGAGATTGAGAAGCAGGACTTTGATCTGGCCCAAGTGCACCCCCGACATAAGTCGGTGTCTTTCGCGGATCCGGCCGGGATCGTGGACGAGGTAAAGATTCTGATGGAGCGCTCCAATTCCATCATTCGGACGATAGAAGCAGAGCTTTTATCCCTTTCTCGGTTGAGCGCCCCAAACGTTCCTCTGGGAGATATAATATCGAAGCGTAGAGAGACAGTCAGGATTGCTGACGAGGAGTACTATACGCGTCCGACTGTGCAGATGCACTTTCGTGGTGCGAAGATACGGGATCGTGTCCAAGGAGCAGTCATCGGGACAAAGAATCAATTCACGATTTACGCCAATGATCTGATCCTTTCACGCATTGATGCACGCAATGGTGCCATGGCGATTGTGCCAACAGCACTCGATGGCGGCATAGCCACGAACGATTTTCCAGTCTTTGAGATCGATACGAGTCGCGTTGACCCGCAGTACCTAAGGTTCGCGCTATTTCAGCCCGAAATGCTACGCATCTATGAGAATCTAAGCCGAGGCTCTACGAATCGGCGACGGATCGCCGTCGACGAGTTCTTAAGGCTGCAGATACCGCTTCCAGAAGGATTGGATGAGCAAGAGGCTGTCGCGAAATTGTTGATGCGCTCCGAGCTAAACATCGAGAACTTGTCGGAGCATCTCGGCGGAACGATTGAGGAGATTCGATCTCTCATTAGTGCTTCGCTTTTCCATGTGTTTGCCGCGAAGTCGTGACGGACCGACATGGTTTTGTCTAGTCGCCTTACGGGGCACCTTTCCTCGCTTTCTTCACGTGCACAAGGAATTTCTCTGGGGATTTGCGTGGGCAGTTTGACTGGTCGCTTCTCAGTGTGCCTGAAGCATCACACCGTTCGTGCATCCGTCGAGGCGTCCCGATGATCGAAGAGCCATATTCCGACGAGCCTATCTTTGTCGAACGCAGAGGGGCAGATGCGGGCCTCAATCCCATGTTCGGAGAGTGGCAGAAGACGTTCAACTTCGCGCCTGTACCATACGGGGATGGCGGGGCCAGATTGCGGGCATTCCACGAGGCCATTGCCACCGAGCTCACGAACAAGTGGATATATTCCCACGAGGTCCAGCTCGATATTACGCTGAACCTTGATGTCCAGACTGTTCTAGAAACATCGGATACGGCTGATCTCGACAACTACGCAAAGGCCATTCTCGACGGGCTCAAAGGCCCACGCGGCATTATGTTCGACGATACACAAGTGCAGGCGCTCGCGATCTCTTGGCTGGACGGCTACGGCGATCCTAGCTTCAAGGTGTCTGCGAGAAGTTCGCCCGACGATTTCGTGCTTAAGCCGGCTGAATTTTATGAAATGCCGGACGGGCTTTGGTACCCTCATGGTCGCATCGTCTGGAGCAATGGCGGCGAAGAGCCCCTTCCTGACAAAAGCCATTTCATAGGTCTGTCGATTATCGAACTCATGAGTTCGGTGAAGACGCGCGCTCGCGCCGAAATGCGCAATGCCGGCGCCGACCGTCTGCGCGCCTATCAACGCGGGAAGTATCTGTCATCAATGGCGCGGGGTTACCCGCGCGGACGGATTGCTGACAGCGGCTTCACTTTGCAGCCAAGGCGCGAATGGCAAGAGGCTAGGCGTATTTGGAGAGAGGCGAATCCCGGTGAGATCGACGACATAGAGCACGCTCTTTCGGAACTCCGAAAAAGCTACGACACGATGATAGAGGTGCTTGCCGGCCGCCTCCCAGCAGACGACAGGGGCCGATGAATCACCAGCCCGGATTCTCGCCCAGAGCCTTCCTACGAAGCCGGAAAGCGGCCCTCGTGCATTTTTCGACCGTCATGGCCGGGCGCTTGGATCTTACCTTTCCGAACGACTTACGGCAGGCGAAGACGATGAAGGGAGTGCCCCTGTCGTTCTCAACCATTTTGGCAGGTGACACGAATCCACACATGGCCGGTCGTGGCGGTGCGGAAGGCAGTGTCGGGCTGCTCGTTGATATCGGGCCTGATACAGTTATCAACTCCGTTTCGCCAGACGACAGCGGGAGCAATGTGGACGGCTCGCTTGGTCTCGATCCCAGTGATGAAAACTGTAAAAACAGCATCGACAATCGTCTCACCAGCAACGAATGGCATGTGAAGGATTACGTGCCAGTCGGCATATTCCTCCTAGCGCCGATTGTCGTTCGTGAAGTCCATGAGATTGGCGGTGCCTTGACGCCTATTGAAGTGAAAATCGGCCTTGAAACGATCTTGATGCATTTTCCCGGCGAGCGGGTTTTCAGTGCCAACGAGCGACATTCCTTGAGTGGGATCGTGTTGCCAGCCAATGGCAAGCTGTCGGCTATGACGACATGTTGCTAAAGTCATGGGAAATTATATAGCATAAACAAACGAGTTCTCAGTTTCATCCTGTCGGGCGCCCCGCCCAACGATCTTAGCCAATCTCGTATTGCGGCGCCCGAGAGGCTATCAACGGTAATGAGTTCCCATTTTCGCACACTCGCGGCGCTAAGCCGAATTGTTTGGCGCTAAGCCGAATTCGTCTTAGCGGTTTTCCGATCGTCCTCAGCTCGCTCAATCTCCGCTAACACCGGCGTCTTTCCTCTTAAGGAGTTGTCGCCGATGCCCCAGAATACCCTACTGCCCGCGACTGGCTTTGTCCGGCTCGCATCCATCCTCGCGCCTCAAGGCCCGATCCCTGTTTCTCGTTCGACTTGGTGGGCCGGCGTCCGCGCCGGCAAATTCCCGCCGTCGATGAAGCTCGGCCCGCGTACCACCGTCTGGCGGGTCGAAGACATTCGCGCGCTTATAGAAGGAGGCGTCGATGACCGCTGACAGCATCGATGCCGACGGCGCTTATTTGGGCTGCGCCGAAATAACGTCCCAGCCGGGCTTCGAAGCCGTCATTGCAGCGCGCCGCAACGCAGCGCGCCGCAGCCTGCACGAGACCATCTTGGCCCAGGTTACCGGCCAAGACGCGGTGGACAGCATCAACTAGGCCTAGGTTGGACGAGCTCTGGGCCGATAAAGCCATTTCATGTTCGAAGTTGGCGGCACGCTCGAAAACGCAAGCGGGAGGCCGAATCCTCTGACTCAGTGCCGCACGCAGAAGTAAGTGCAGAGAGAGAGCCGTGAACTGCGCTAGCAATCGCATTCGGCATCAACGAACCATGTCCATAACATGAGCACAGCGTCAACCGACCGTTGGCGAACCTTAAACGAAGGATACGTAATGCCTGACCAAACACATCACGACCAAGGCGACTTGGCGCCTTGGATTGCCGACAGACCTAGGAGCCTCCTTACGAGTGTGACCACCATCGATTCTGTCAACATTGCACAAAATGGTCAGTTCGTTGGAGACTGGATCCTACGTAAGGACTTCGATCCGGTCGCTGAAGCGGAGAAGGGCCAGCAAGCCTGGGATCTCATTCAAGACGGGATGGAGATCCAAAACCAGAGCTGGCTTCAAAATCAGTATGAAATTTTCCTCAAAATGGAGAACAACCGGGCAGAACACTACCAGCGATTTATCAATCACCCCTTCTTCGAGTTGTATCGCAAGAAGCGCCCGAAGTTGGACGACGAGCCGCTTGATGTCATGCGCCATGTCCTGCGCTTTGGCTTCCAGGCCTTCGAGACCAGAAGCGGGCTTTATCGAGCGGCCCGGCGCTACGCAGCGCTCCTGTGTGGGCATTATAACGACGGACGTCCGGCGGACGAAGTCGCAGCTCGGCTTAACAAAAAGTCGCGCAAGTACAGGCTGCTGACCTTGATGGAGCCTAAGAAGCCCAGGAAGGAGGACAGGTCGGTCAGCTCGGAGGTGCCAGCCACTTTGCGTATGCCCAAGCCGGAGCGGACGAAGCACAGCAAGCCCACTGTGCGGGTGCTGTTCAAAAGCGAAACGCTCGTCGAGCGGATCAAGGCGCTGCCGGTTGGCGGATGTTTCATTGTGGCCGTCGAACGCCGCAAGGGAAAGTTTATTGCTCGTTCAACAAAGCTGTTTCCGGAGGCTGCCGCTGACAACACTTAACGAAACCACGAGGGTGCAGGGCAAGAGACGGCGCCGCAGAAGTCGTACCTCGTCCATGTCGGTGTAATTGTTCTACACCCGCAGATACTAATTTCCCAGCAGTAAAATAGATGGGTGGCTAGCAGCGACGGATCGCCTCGCTCGTTCCGCAGCCCATCAATCAAAACAGCTCAGACCGGCCGAGGGACATCCTCGCCGGTAGTTGGAAGGTATTGCCAAATGAGACCCAATGACCATCACCACCACGACAACCGCAAAGCTGTTCACCAAATGATCAGTGGCTATTCGCAATGGGTAGAGGAGAAATTTTGCAACGGGCATCGCGTCTACCTAGTGACGATGCAATTTTCTCACTTACAAGGTGGGCATCGCGCAAAGTACGACCAGATGTTGCGCGATGCCGAGCGGGTCTACAAGTTTTTGATCATGCGGGTAGTGCGGAACTGTAAACGCATCACAGACCCCGATTTGCTGCCGTTCTGGATCTTGGTGCCGGACTTTCCTGTCGCCAAGTACGCCAAAATGAGCCTCGCGGCCGTCACTGTAAACGATGGCCTTCATCTCCATGCCATCATCGTGATGCCGAAAATCTGCCGGTTCAGCAAACGGCTTAGCCGCCACTTCAGGCTCAACCAGATGGCTTATGTGGTTGCCGACAAGCCGCTTTGTCGGTTGCATGCAAAACGCATCAAGACTGATCCCGGGTATGTGGTTGGATACGCGCTCAAGTCGATCAAATCGGGCCGCAGCAGCGTCGATGACATTGTCATCTTCCCGAGGTCACGCGGCGAGCGCTAGGCACGGCAGGATCGTTCCAGGGAGATCAACGATGACCCATGCAACTTCTATTCGCGCAAATATCACCGATTGAACCACAAATATGTCGCCCGAACGTCGTACCGCACCCTGATGTCCGCTATGCGCCCAATGTCCGCCGTTGATGTCTACTTGGTCGTTCCCCGAAAGCAGACGCTCGGGTCAGGCGGCATGATGTCCGGGTTTGACCCGTAACTGCCGTTCCCTGTTCCCGAGGGTATGACGACTCCCCTTCCAATTTGCGATATGGTTCCAGACAGCACCCTTAGGGGAGAAGGACGTGGACATCCCGGGATGGCTAAGTAGCCTTGGACTGGAGCGATACGCTCCGGCCTTTCGCGACAATGACATTGAACCCGAGATGCTTCCTCAGCTAACGGCGGAGGATCTGATAGCACTCGGGGTCACATCGGTCGGTCATCGGCGCCGGTTGCTTACCGCTGTGGCTTCCTTCGGAGACACGTCCAGCCCTTTGCCGATCAAAGCATCCTCGCGTGACCGCGGAAGCTCGCCGGCAAGGCCGCCCGAGCAGGGTGACGCACGGCCACCGCACGCCGAACGGCGCCAGTTAACAGTCATGTTCGTGGACCTCGTCGGCTCGACCGAGTTGTCGCAGCGCCTCGACCCTGAGGACATGCGGGAGGTCATTCGCGCTTATCAGATCGCAGTGTCAGGAGAGATCACCCACTACGAAGGGCGAGTCGCCAAGCTCATGGGTGATGGGGTGCTGGCTTATTTCGGTTGGCCGCAGGCGCACGAAGACGATGCCGAACGAGCGGTTCGCTCGGGCATGGCCGCCGCTGCAGCAACAGCCCGACTTACAGCGCCGGGAGGCCAACCGCTGGCTGCCCGCATTGGCATCGCGACGGGACTGGTCGTTGTCGGTGATCTCGTTGGCGAAGGATCAGCACAGGAAGAGGCCGTTGTAGGCGACACGCCTAACCTGGCTGCGAGGCTGCAAGCGCTCGCCGAGCAGGGCAGCGTTGTTGTAGCTGACGGCACGCAACGACTGGTGGCCGGTCTATTCGATATGGTCGATCTCGGCCACCGGGAGCTCAAGGGTTTCGCAAAGCCGTTCCGCAGCTGGCGCATTGTCGGCGAGACGGCGGCAGAGAGTCGTTTCGAGGCGCGGCAGGACATTGTGACGCCGATTGTTGGGCGGGACCAGGAACTCGAGTTTTTGGTTGACCAGTGGCACCGGGCCTGTGCCGGGGATGGCCGAGTGGTGCTGCTGTCTGGAGAGCCGGGTATTGGCAAGTCCCGGATTATCGCGGCGATGGTCGATCGATTGAGCGCCGGGCCCCCTGCGCGACTACGCTATTTTTGCTCGCCCTATCATATCAACAGCGCGCTTCACCCCGTGGCCGCGCAGGTCGAGCGGGCGGCTGGACTGGATCGCAACGACAGCACCGACACCAAGCTCGACAAGCTGGAGGCCCTGCTCCGCGGGATCGTTCCGGACGTGGTGGAAGCAATTCCGCTGTTGGCGACACTGCTGTCGATCGACACGACCGGCCGATACTCGTCGACCAGGCTGCCACCGTCAGCCCAAAAGGCCCGTACTTTGGCCGCCCTCGTCCAACAAATTGAATCGCTGGCCGCGCGCGAGCCCATCATCGTCCTTGTCGAGGATGCGCACTGGATCGATCCGACAACCGGCGAGTGGCTGGATATGCTGATTGAACGCCTGCGGAACATGCGGGCACTCCTGATTGTAACCTTTCGACCTGAGTTTCAGCCGCGTTGGATTCAGTTTTCGCATGTAACCGCGCTCTCGCTCGATCGCCTCGGACTCGGTCAAGGAGCAGCGATCATGGATCGCGTGGCGGGTGGAAAGACGTTGCCGCCGGAGGTAGCCAGCCAGATCTTGGCCAAAACCGAAGGCGTTCCGTTGTTCGTTGAAGAGCTGACCAAGACCGTGCTCGAATCCGGTCTCCTTATCGACGCGGGCGACCACTACGTGCTCTCAGGTCCTCTGCTTCCTTTTGCCATTCCGTCGACCCTTCAGGATTCTTTGATGTCTCGCCTCGACCGACTGGGTGCGGTCAAGGAGGTAGCTCAAATCGGCGCTTGCATTGGCCGCGTCTTCCATCATCGGTTGCTGGCAGCCGTGATGGGTGCCAACGAAGTCCATTTACAAGAGGTGATGCCGCAGTTGGAAGAATCCGAGCTCGTTTTTCGGCGAGGCGTTCCTCCAGAGTCGACCTATACGTTCAAGCATGCGCTCGTGCGGGATGCAGCCTATCAGAGCCTGCTGAAAAGCCGTCGGCAACAAATCCATGCCAAGATCGCCTCGACGCTGGAGGCGCAATTCCAGAATATTGTCGGGGCAGAGCCCGAGACACTGGCCCACCATTATACGGTGGCCGGCGTAAATGATCTGGCTGTCGCCTATTGGCTGAAGGCAGGGCAACTCGCGCTGAAGCGATCTGCCAATCTCGAGGCAGCGTCCCACCTCCGGAAAGGGCTAGAGCTGGTTGGATCATTGCCCGGATCTGAGGAGCGCCTTAGGCGGGAGCTTTCCCTGGAGAGCGCGACCGGCACCGCAATGATTGCGGCCAAGGGCTGGGGGGCTCCAGAAGTCCTTCAAGCCTTTTCGAATGCGCGAAGGCTCGCCGACACGCTGAACGACAAGCCTCAAATATTCGCTGCGATGCGCGGGGAGAGCTCGTATCAGACCATTTCAGGCAACCTACGAGCGGCCGAGGCCCTGGGCCACCAATGCCAAACTCTAGGTTTGGAGCTTGCGCAAGCTTCCGATGATTCAGGGTACATCCTCGAAGCACATCACCAACTTTGGGGGATCTACTATTACCTCGGCGACTACGGCGCGAGCGAACGTCATGCAAGCCATGGCCTGGCCACTTATGATTATGAGGACATCATCACCTTGCCTGGGGCTATGCCGGACACGACCCGGGCGTATGCTGTAGGGCGTTTTCTGCACAGATGCTCTTCATGCGCGGCCATTCGGTCCAGGCTCTCGCACGCTCACGCGATGCAATAGCGCTAGCCGAGCGAGACTTGCATCCGGTCAGCACAGCACAAGCGCAGCTAAGTTTCTGCTTGGTCCACCTGATGCGGCGCGAGCCTGCCGAAGCCCTTCAATGGGCGAAGAAAGCTGTCACTTTATGTGATGAATTCGTCATGCCATTGCTGCTTGGCCAGTCTCGTGTGTATTTCGGCTGGGCGCTCGCCGGTCTGGGGCAGTTGGAGGAAGGCATTCGCCAAATGCGCCTGGGAATTGCGGGTATCGCCGCAACTGGCGCGGATATGGGCATGGCCTACTACCTTTGCATTCTCGCGCGCAACTGCGGCGAGCGCGGCGATGCAAGCGAAGGCCTTGCCCTCCTGGCGCAGGCTTTCGACACTCTGGGCAAATCGACCTCGAAGTATCAGCTACCAGAGTTATTGTGCACAAGGGGTGAGTTGGTTTCAGCGCTGGACCCGACCGATGAAGCCGCCGAAAGCTGGTTCCAGCAATCGCTCTCGGCGGCCCGCGATCAAGGCGCGAAATCCTCTGAACTGAGGGCCGCGCTTCGGCTCACCCGCCTCTATGCCGGCCAAGGCCGCAACGATAAGGCGCGGCATATTCTTGCGCCAGTCCACGCCAGCTTCACCGAGGGGTTTGACACACCTGATCTCCTAGAGGCCAAAGGGCTGCTCCAAATGCTTTCGCATTAGACGGAACGTGGGTGAAGCACTGCATCCAATACGCAAATTCCTAGTTGGACGACGCTGCTGTGGAAGGAGAAGCGATATGCAAACGTGGGCTGGTCTGTTGCTAGGCGCCGCCATGACATTTGCGAGTGGACCTGTTTCGGCCAAGGAACTCACTATCCTTTGGGCGGAGTGGGATCCGGCGAATTACCTTCAGGAACTCGGCAACGAGTACGAGAAGGAAACCGGCGTCAAGGTAACTGTTGAAACGACTGCCTGGCCGGGATTCGAAACCAAGGCCTTCGCCGAGTTCAACGCCAGCGGCGACGCCTATGATATGGTCGTCGGCGACTCGCAGTGGCTCGGCGCGGGCTCGACCGGCGGCCACTATGTCGACCTGACCGACTTCTTCGCCAAGAACGACGTGGCCAAGCTCATGGCCCCTGCCACGGTAAAATTCTACGCCGAATATCCTGGCAACAGCGGCAAATACTGGGCGATCCCGCTCGAAGGCGACGCCGTCGGCTGGTCCTATCGCAAGGACTGGTTCGAAGACCCCAAGGAGATGGAAGCCTTCAAGGCGAAGTATGGCTACGACCTCGGCGTGCCGAAGGATTTGAAGGCGCTGCGCGACATCGCCGAGTTCTTCTACCGTCCGGACCAGAAGAAGTACGGCGTCGCGATCTATACCGACAATACCCACGACGGGCTGGCAGCGGGCTTCGAAAGCATGCTGTTCTCGTACGGCGGCGAGCTTGGCGACTACTCGACCTACAAGGTCGACGGCTTCATCAACTCCGACAAGGCGATTGCCGCGCTCGATGCCTACAAGGAGCTGTACGAATTCACGCCTCCGGGGTGGGCCAACGCCATTTTCACCGAGGACAACCAGGCGATCACTGAAAACCTGGCGGCGATGAGCATGAACTTCTTCGCGTTCTTCCCGTCGCTGATCAACGAGGCGAGCAATCCCAACGCCAAGAACACCGGCTTCTTCGCCAACCCTGCAGGACCGAACGGCGACCAGTTCGCCGCGCTTGGCGGTCAGGGCATCTCGATCGTCTCCTACTCCTCGAAGCAGGCCGAATCCCTGAAGTTCCTGGAATGGTTCATCAAGGACGAGACCCAGAAGAAGTGGGCGGCGCTCGGCGGCTACACCTGCAGCGCAGCCATACTGAAGTCGGACGAGTTCCAGAACGCCACGCCCTACAACAAGGCCTTCCACGAGACCATGTTCAAGGTGAAGGATTTCTGGGCGGTTCCGGAGAATGCCGAACTGCTGCTACAATTCAACCAGCGCGTATATCCTTATGTAACCGGCGATTCCGGCACGGCCAAGGAAACGCTTGACGCGCTGGCAGCCGACTGGAATGCGACTTTCAAGAAATACGGCCGCCGCCAGTAGGCCGTCTATTCTGGTGACCTCAATCGCCGCTTCTGGCGCAAGGCGGTAGCCACTTTGCCGGACGCAAGCGTCGGTTTTCTCGATCAATTGTCGCGAAGGGGACGGTCCGCTCCCGGCCTAAAGGCTGCCGGTCCACATTACGCCTCGTTGTCGTCGTTCTGGCGTGGCTTTGCCTAGCCCGAAGCGGTCGTACGCTCATGTCGAGGGTCGATCGCTCCTTACGAAGGAGGACACTGCGCTTCCGCCGCGGCAACGATCGAATTGCAGCGCCCGGCCCGCGAGGCCGCGCTGGCACTGGAAGAGATGCTAAAGGACCTACTGCCTACCCCCGCTGAGGCGCCTGAGCCCACCAACGCGCACCAGCCGCTTCCCAGTGCCCGATACACTCGCGACGCACCTGACGAGGCCGCCCGCCGCCGGGCCCGCGCCGAGCTGCTCGTGGCCAGATGTCTGAACCCGAAGAGCCGCAAGAGTGGCCGGTCGTGACGGACGGCGAGCCGATCCCCTTCGACGACCCCCTCGCCGATTGGTGACTTTGTGTCCGAAGCCCAGTGATACGCCCCTACAAGGCGCAAATCACACGGCGTCCCAGCATAAAAAATCTAACAAAAACAGCAATTCCATACCTGGTGCGTGATACGCTGTCCAATGGTTGTACCATCGGAGGGTCCAACCTGCCGCAACTAACCCCGGCAACTAGCACCAACCGACAGTTTACCGAACCCGGCGCTCAATCTCGCGTCACCAAGCGCTCGGCGCTTCCTTGGACGGGTCGGTGGGGGAGCGAGTCTCCGCCATTGCGGCTTAGCTTACCTGCGCAAACCAAGGGCTGTCACTTGCTACGTACAAATCAGCCTACATAGTGGAATCGAATTCTGGAGCTAGAACATGCCCGCCCGCTCGACAATTCGCACGGCCGCACCATCCAAGGGTACCTGTAAGGCACCATGCGTGGCGTCGAAACTTGGTGGTGCCTGCTAGTGCACCATAGCGGTCGAGGTCGGGTTGTGACTCGATTTCGATAAAAACAAGGAGATCTTAAATCGGCGGACGGGTGACAGGGATCGGGGGAGACCTCCAGCGTTCGGCCGCAACGAGGTCGAAGACTGGCGCTCGAACAATGTAAGCGTTGGCCTAGGTCGTGCTCCTACACGAGGGCAAGGTTATCATGGCGTGGGAAAGTTGATATGCTGCAGCAACGCCATCGGAGCACTTAACATGAAACTGCCGCTCGACGTGAACAAGATTCGGGACGACGGACCTCGTGAAGCCTTAGGCAACTCATTTGGTTTGGTCAGAAAGGACAAAAAGAACAAGGCGAAATGGCATAGAGGATGGGATTTGTCTGCCCGACCTGGCTCGGCGGTCTACGCGATAGCAGACGGACGAATAATACACAGATTTCATAACGTTAAGGGGTACGGAGAGGCCATTGTCCTAGAATTCGATAATCCCAAGTTCGATCCGTGGAGCAGAACGTGTGGAGGGCTGCAGACCTATCGCAAGCTTTATGCCGTTTACGCTCATCTCAGCAAGATGTTGAACTTGAACTCAGTACACAAAGGCCAAGTGATTGGATACACGGGCACCGGAGGTAATGCCGTAGGCGAACCTCCCCATCTGCATTTTGAAATCATGCTCGAAGAACCGCTTAACCCTCACTCGCCGCGGATCGATCCTGGCGAGTTGTTTGGCTACTCGTTCTATGTCTGCGAAGGCCGGATAGGGCGATAGCGCTCGTGACAGGAAACATGGGGTGAGGCCGCCAACGGCACTAAGGGAAACAAAGTCGATCCGTGTTCGGCAGTACAATTTACCTCTTGTCTGGAGGGAACGCTAACGGGCATCTACGAACCAGCGATGCGTGATAGACTGTCTCCCAGCTCGAACTGTGGAGAAGTGAACTCACTTTCCCATTTGGAGCCAACAACACGGGCGATAAACTGTTGTCAATCTCCGGTATAGTTGGCGAGCCGCCGGTCGACTGACAGAAGATTTTGGAACTGCCCCTGATCGTGGCGGGCGCTTTCAAATTCTCCGATGACCTTGGCGTCGTAAGCGCTACGTTTGGGGGGTGCGGCGGCTCCAAGCTTCTCCCTCGTCAACGCAAGTTCGAGTGTCGAGTACACCGTGTCGAAGAGACTGTCCCGATCGTGAGCGTCGATCCAAATCATCCATCTTCTGCACCAATCCGCCCTGACTTGTTGCGGAAGGAATTCGACCGCCATATAGCGGTTGATGTCGCGCGGCACCATCAACTTGGCTGTTACGTGTATTTTGCGCTTGAGAGCGAATTGCAACAAATCACCCAGATGAAGCAGGCCGACTGATGTTAAAGTCAAATCGAGCGCCGCACTTATGCACGCATGCCTACGCGTCATATCAAGGAGAATATCCAAATTTCGGGCAAATATGTCAGTCTTGAAGCCGGTCCTTATATACTCGCCAGCCTGCCCCACGCCGTCGATAGATGCTTGCACATACACACTATTGAAGCAGGGCCACAAATCTTCGACGCTTCGGCCCCGATACGAAAACACTGTGAGATTGGTGTTATATGCCACATCGACATTTGCGGCTTCGCCGGACGATGCGAGTTCGCTCATGACATCCCAATGGGTGGAATCCATCAGGGGCTCTCCGCCAGCCCAATACAGATGTCCTACACGGCGCTGTTTGGCCGCCGTCATCAGTTCTTCACGAGCTCTGCCCAAGGCGGCAGCCCTGAGATCGACATACGCGGGGTCCCAATTGTGAACGTGCTCGCCGAGTTCTTGAAGGCCGATGTTACGGCGCGCCTCGACCTCCGCTGAGGATGAGGAATGCGGACCGCAAGTCCGACAGCGCAAATTGCAGGTCGACGTTCGATAGTCGAATGTTACAGGTTGCAGGGTTGTGGAACCATCGTCGGCGGTCGATGCTATCGCTTTGTCGATCATCTCGGGCCAGCGGCTTAACACTTCGTCCTTGTAAGAAAGAGTCCGATTGCCCGTATTCGAGCAATGGCCGCACCGCTTCGGCAATGTGCCGCTCAGCATTTGTCGACGAACGCCTTTGACTTCTTCCGAATTCCAATAATCCTCCAGTGAAGCCGAGGGGCCGCCTTCGGGATACTTTTCCAAAGAGACATCGATGCAGCAAAGCTTTCTACGGCCCTGCGCGCTTACGTGCGCGTGGATCCAGGGGAGCAGGCAAAAGCTGTCAATGGGTGACGCGGCCACGGACAATCCAATATGGCTTGTTCCTAAAATCTAATCAAAATCGATCGGATACGCAAAGATTTTCCATTCCTACGTCTCGCAAGCGCGAACAATGCCGGATTATGCAGGAATGAGCCCAAGTTGCAGCCCGCGAATTTGAAGAAGGCAAGCGCGAGCGGCCATAGTGGCTAAATTCCCGCAGTTACTTTGTCGACCGCCCTTCTTTTGAGGTGTTCCGACTTGTGATCCAAGCCAATGTCGCCGTATGCTCATGATGATTTTTGTTCGAGTTGGCTTCTAGGGGTCGGCTAATGGTCAATCGCCGCCTGGTACTTAGCGCCTGCCTTTTTGTCCCACTGGCGTTGTGGGACACCGTAAAGCCGGCGGCGGCCGAAACTCGGCTCGCACTTGTTATCGGAAACTCAGACTATTCGAACGTTACGAAGCTTCCCAATCCGACGAATGACGCTCGGCTGATCGCATCTTCGTTGGAGTTGGTCGGCTTCACCACGATAACGGCAGTAAATGCCAAACGCCGTGACTTCCTCGAGGCGATTAAAAGTTTCGTCGGGAAAATCGATTCAGACACCGTCGTGGTCTTTTACTATGCCGGGCACGGCATCCAATACCACGATGAGAATTTCCTTCTGCCGATCGACACCGAAGTCAGGCAACCTGGGGATCTGCCTTTCGAAGGTGTCAGCCTGAAAGCAATCACTGACGAACTGATGGAGGCCAAGCCGCATGTAGCCATCCTTATTCTGGATGCGTGTCGTGACAATCCACTGAAAGGTGGCGCCAAGAACTCGAAGGCGGATTTCGATGACGGTCTCGCGAAAATGCCAGGTGCTGTCGGTACGTTTATCGCATTCGCGACAGCTCCGGGTGCGGCTGCAATGGATGGTGCGGACGCTGACAGTCCTTTTAGCAAGGCACTCGCGTCCTACATCTCGAAGCCTGGTCTGCCGATTGAACAGGTATTTAAGCGTGTTCGCGAAACCGTAGTCGACAAGACAGACGGATTGCAGGTGCCTTGGGACAACACTTCGTTGATCACCGATTTTTTCTTCGTTAGCGCCATGGGCGACGAGCCCGAAGTGGTGCGAATGTCCGAGGCAGATGCAACCGCTTGGCGGGATGCTTCGACGGCCGACACGCTCAAGGCGTACAAGGGTTACATTTCCAAATATCCGGATGGCTTGTTCTCCGACCTCGCTACCGCACATGTCCGTGCTATCGAAGAGCCTCCCAAGTCCGAAACGCCGAAGAGCGGAAATGAAAAGCGAGGGCTCTCCTCAGTGGCGGATCTTTCAGACTGGAACAAGGCGAACAAAGTCGGGAGTTCAGCTGCATACAAAGACTATCTCGTAGCGCATCCGGATGGATTCTTCGCCAAACTCGCCCGTCTGCGCATAGAAGATACGTCGACCGCCGACCTAGCAAACATGACTCCCATTACCACAGTGCAGACACCGAATTTTCAGGAGTTCGTTGAAAACCCGCTTTACCCGGAAGTCACTGATTGCGATCGGTTGGCCGGGCACGTCCAAGAGGCCGCCGATCCGGCGGTAGGGGTCTTTTTTGGCCAGATCGAGCCTGCCAAGGCGGTTCCAGTCTGCCAGCACGCGCTTGAACAATATCCCGACAGCTTGAGGATTCTGACCAATTATGCGCGAGCCATCGACGCGGCCGGACGTCACGAGGAGGCCCGCGCGCTCTATCAAGCCGGCGCCGAAGCCGGCTTCCCAATTGCGTACCGTTCGTTGGGTGACGTTTACCGTGACGGTCGCGGCGTCGAGAAGGACTTGAAGGAGGCCCGGTACTGGTATGCGCTCGGTGCCGAAAAGTACAATGTCTTTGCGGAGCTCAATCTCGCGCTGATTTACGAGGGCGGGCTCGGTGTGCCGGTTAACAAGAGCAAAGCTGTTCAATGGCTATGGCGCTCGGCAAGCCAGGGATTTGCTCCTTCCATGGAAAAGCTGGCCGGCTATTACCTCAACGGCGACGTCGTGCCGAAAGATGAGCGACAAGCGGCGATCCTTTTGCAAGGCGCAGCCGAAATGGGGCATATTTGGGCAGAGCAACGTCTCGGTGAACTTTACATTTCCGGTACCGGCGTAAAAGCCGACCCATTGTTGGGAAGGGAATGGATCGAACGGTCGGCAACGCAAGGAAACGCTTACGCGCAAGTCGAAGTCGCAAAATTGTACCGTGATGGGGTCGGAGGGAAATCCGATGCCGTCGTCGCTTTGAAATGGCTTTATCTTGCAAAGAAGGGCGGTGCCGTTTCGGCTGATGAAGCCCTGTCTGAGCTGGAGGCAAAAGTTTCGAAGAAACAGTTGAAGCAGGCTAAGCTGCTTGCCAGCCGTTTCGCGGCGAAGCCCATTAAATGACTTTGCTAGCGATTGGCGATAAAAAGAGCGGGGCCTAACAAAGCCGGAATTGCTGGCGAAACATTTTTGACGCGTAGTTTCGCGATATTGGTTGGAAGAGGCTTGTGCTCACAGTGCCCTTTCAGCTACCCTATGTCCTGCTGAAGGTTGTGTTGGGGAAACATAGCAACCCATGACCAAGTTTTTGCTGGCAAAGATTTCGTCATTGGCGTTTGCAATCTCCTCGGCAGCGCTTCTGAGCGGGTGTGAGACCAGCGGCGGAAAGCCCGAACTCTGCGACCCCGGCGTTCAAGGCGCCAGGTGCGCGAAGATACCCAAGGCAAATGCGGTAAGGAGCGCCAGCCCGCGCCAATCGTCCCACTACTAACCTTTGAGTGATCTTCCGCGAGATGGCGCCTCCCAAACCCGTCGATCGGGAACGCAATTTTCGACCTTCGAACCACTGAGGTTGTTTGCTTCGAATTGAGGCAAAATGAATGCGCCGCTTTTTGTCACACGACATGGTGTTGCAAGGATTAGAAGATCAGTCGATTCGGACCCCTTCGCGCGGAGGGTTGCGGATAGTGTCCTTTCGGATGCCGACTGCTTGATGGACTTGCCGCCCCTTCTGTTGGAACGCGAGCCGGGGCGGAGCGTAATTCTGCCGACGGCGCGTAGGTTGTACGATCGGGTCGCCGTCTTGGGAATGGCGTCGATATTGACGGGAAACAATCGCTATCGCCGTCGAGGCGTTTCTGAACTTGAGAACGCTACAGCTTTCGATAGCTGGAATCCGTCCCATTTTCTCGACGTTGCCGAAATGGCATGCGGATTTGCCCTTGGCTTGGAATGGTTCGGTCCGGCGACGTCACATACGGAACGCGTGTTTTTAGAAGACTCTCTCGCCGAGAGAGCTTTGCGGCCGGGCCTCGATCAGTTGCGCGCCGCAGCGCACTGGACGACAGCGGCACACAATTGGAATGTCGTTTGCTGTAGCGGCCTTATCGTTGCAGCATTGGCAGTTGGTGCGCGTCATGCAGAACTAGCGGGGGAAGTCATTGCGCGCGCGACAGCCGCACTCGCCCATGGCCTGTCCTCTTTTGAGTTCGATGGTGGTTATGCCGAAGGCCCGGGTTACTGGGAGCATTCTGCACGATACGCCGTCGTGGCACTGGCCGCGCTTAGTGAAAGGGGCTTTATAATCCCCGACCCTGCGGGCCTTGCTGCGAGTTGGCTCTTCAACCGGGAAACCACTGCCCCCTCAGGTGCATGCTTCGATTTCGGCGATACGGTCCCGCATCCCGGCCGTTCGCCGATCCTTGGTTGGCTTGCCAGTCATAGCGGCCAGCCGGAGGCGGCTCTATGGCAACGGACTTCGCCTGGCAATCTTCATCCGTTCGACCTCTTGTGGCTCTCCGAAGAACAGGAGTCGAGTTTATTCGTTCAGAAACCGGTCACCGCCTTTCAGGGGGCGGGAATCTGTATCTTGCGGAAGTCCATCGGAACCTCTGAGGCCTATATCGGGTTCAAAGGCGGGCGCAACGATATCAACCACGCACATCTTGATTTGGGATCGTTCGTCTTTGAGGTTGGCAAAATCCGTTTCATAAGCGAACTTGGACGTGACGACTACGCGCTTCCCGGGTATTTCGACCTTGACGCCCGGTTCAGTTATTTTCGACTTGGGACGGCTGGCCATAGCACGATCACGTTCAATGGTAGATCTCAGTCGCTGGGGGCGCATGCGCGATGGTTGGGGACCTCCGATCAAGTGGACTTCGTTGCGGCCGCCTTTGAGATTGAAGACGAAAGTTCCCCAGTGCGTCACCGTCGCGGCATTGTGATCGATGGCGAATACGTCTGGATAGTTGATGAGATCACGCGCAAGCACGACACGCTGGAACCCATCCGGATCAACTGGCGCGCCTTCACCCAAGCAGAAATTTTCTGGCGGCAAAGGGCGGCAACGCTCACCATCGGAGGGCAAACTCTTGCTGCAGAGATCGTCGATAGCGGCGACGTTGCCTGGATTGTCGATCCGGTGGCATCGCCGCCGGGGGAGGGTGACAATTCGGGATTTACATGCCTGCGACTCGAGACCGAGATGACAGGGTCAGCGCAACGTTTGTGTGTAGCGGTCTCGGCTCCGACAACCCAAGGCAGCATTGCAGACAGAATGCCACCGCCCAGTATTGATTTGTGGCCATTGACCTTGCCGAGGAACGCCGGCTGAATAAAAGTCCATGAATCGGCCTTTTCACTGAAACGCGTAGAGAGGCAGGTGAAATATGAGGCTTCGATCGCTTATACCGTTCGCTAAGCGCCGCAACGATAAGCAGATTCCTTCCGACGAAGACGATATGCACATCTACCGGAGCGTAGCTGCCAAACCACTCGTAATGGTGACGGTTCTTGGAGTGAAATCGGATCTTCTCGATGAGATTATCCAGACTACCTCGCGCAAGTTCGAACCCAAGCATCGCCTGGTCTTTCTTACCGACTCGTCGGAATTCGGCATCTTTCGAAGCAATGGGGCAATCTTCGAATATTTTCCGCCGCTGCTGGAGCAGCGTCTCCATGCTGCGGTAATGCCTTGGCCGGAGTACCTCACCGAACGCTGGGCGCTGCTGGTAGCCAAATGGCGACCTATCCACATTATCGCCTACGGACAGAACATCGACGGATTTTTGGCCGCGGCATTGTCATCCGTTGATCAAACGCCGGTGCGGGGGACGTGACACACTTCGACATTGTTTTCGTTGCTGACGTTCGTTTCGAGGGAGGAACCTCGACGGCAATCGCGCTTGAAATGAAGTGTGCGGCACGCATGGGCCTTCGTATTGGGCTTTTGATGGTGAAGGGGCCGCTTCTGGGGCTTCCCTTTCCTGTTCACCCGCATATCCGCGCCATCCTCGACAGCGGGCTTGCCGAAAGGCTCGACCCCGACGTGAGAATCTCAGCAACCCTTGTTATAATTCATCACCCCACGATCATGGAGAATAGGCCGACACGCCCCATCCGAATCCGGTCGGACCGTGTCGTGGTGGTATTGCACCATCCTTGCTATGATCGGAAATATGCCGTCCAGTACGATCTTCCCCGGATTGTCAGGAATTGCTTCGATGCATTTGGGTCGGAAATCCACCTGGCGCCGGTCAGTTCCGTCGTCCGGAACAGCCTGCCACGAACTCTGCCGCCGCACGCCAACGCTACCGAAGCCGATTGGGAGAATCTCCTCGACCTGGACGACTGGCAACAACGCCCCCCTCGGAACGTTTCGACCCCGGTCGTGATCGGTCGGCATTCGCGCCCCGATGCGCTCAAATGGCCTAACACAAGGCAGACCGCCTTGTTGGCCTATCCGTCTGACGGGTCGAAGTACCGTGTCCGGGTATTGGGCGCGGGCGACTATTTGCAGAAGCTATATGGCGACCTACCTTCGAATTGGGAGCTCTTGCCATTTTCGTGGGATGGCACCTCAGATTTCCTTCGCTCACTCGATTTTTATGTCTACTACCATAGTGACGACTGGTCAGAGGCATTCGGGCGCACCGTTCTGGAAGCAATGGCGATCGGTCTTGTTGTTATACTGCCTCCCCATTTCGAAGACCTATTCGCCGGTGCGGCGGTTTACTCCGCGCCGGCACAAGTGGAACGCGTGATCAAGCGTTTCGTCGACGACCCTGTCGCCTATGCAGAGCAGGGAGCCCGTGCTCGCGCGCATGTAGAAATGCGCCACATGGCCGAGCGCTACGTCGAGCGACTGCGGTCGTTTAGGGTGACGCCTAGCGTTGCTGCTGCGTGCTCGGTATTCTCGTCGTTGCAACCCTTGCCTGATCGCAATGTGCTGTTTATGTCCTCAAATGGCATTGGCATCGGGCATCTGGCACAGCAACTCGCTATAGCGCGCCACTTACCACCTACCCTGCAGGCGCACTTCGCGACAATGTCCTATTCCATAAGGGCGGTGATTGAGGAAGGTTATCCTGCACACTTCTTCCCATATCATCGGCATCTCGGTGCCGACGTCGGTGACTGGAACCGCGTTCTTTCGGAAGAGCTATTCGACCTAATCTCTCATTTAAAGCCTGCCATATTCGCTTACGACGCGACCGCGGTGTTCGACGGAGTGGTGCGCGCCGTAGCCACTCATCGAAATATGTTTTCGATCTGGGTCAGGCGCCCGATGTGGCGGGAAGTCCATCGGCCGTTTCTTGAGCTGGCATCGAAATTCGATGCCGTTATCGAGCCCGGTGAACTAGCCGAGGACTTTGACACCGGCCCGACCGCAGCGTGTCGTGGAGAAGTGTTCCTAGTTCCGCCGGTTCTGCACGTCGCGCCTTCGGAACGCCTGCCGCGCGAGGTGGCCCGAAAAGCGCTCGATCTGGCCGACAGCCTAAAGGTGGTTGCCATCCAACTTGGCTCTGGTGCCAATTACGACATGTCCAGTGTGCATAGGACCGTCGTCGACGCGCTGCTCCGGCGGACAGACACCATGGTGCTCGACATCCGCTCTCCACTAGACATTGTCGATCCTCGGGGCGTGCCTGACCATCCACGGTTAAAGCGCCTGTCGCTGTTTCCAAGCTTTCGATACAGTTTGGCTTTCGACGCAGCCGTGAGTGCTGCGGGCTACAACGCGTTTCATGAGCAAGTGCTGGGAGCGATACCAACACTGTTCGTGCCGAACGAAGCGGAGGAGATGGACCGCCAACTCGCTCGCGCCCGTTGGGCCGAACTGACTGGACGAGGGTTGGTTTTGAGACGGAATTTCGACTTGGCTCACAGCAAGGCGCTTGTCGACCGCCTGCTCGATCCCGCCGAGCAAGCAAACATCATTGACCGCTGCACGGCGATCGAATGGACGAATGGCTCCGAGGACATCGCGAGTTATATCGAAGACCACGCCAGGCTGGTTCGCACCGACTGGGATATTACGAAAGAGGATTGAGTATCGATGTCACCGCGACCCGATGCTGGAAGCTGGAGGGGCGGGCGGGTACCGACTTGCAACATTTGCGGATGCTCCCGATTTGTCGACATGGCACCGAACCCGGCGAGCATTTTCGTGCGACCGAGAGCCCAATGCGACGGTTGCCATTCCCTTGAACGCCACCGGCTCCTCTATGAGTTGCTCCGATCCCGGTCGTATCTGAACGGAGCCCGCCGTGTTCTCCATATCGCGCCAGAGCTTGGGCTGGCGCGCGCTCTGTGCGCGCGCTTTGGCGATGGCTACTTCGCCTGCGATATTGATCCGGCCAAATATCCCGGCCTTTCCGTAGCGCGAGTTGATCTATGCGACGGGCTTGCTGAGTTTTCGGAGCAATCGTTCGACATCGTGATACATAATCATGTGTTGGAGCACATTGCATGTGACTACAAGACCATATTGCGGCAACTCGACCTGCTCGTGGCGCAGGGGGGTGTGCACGCCTTCACTGTCCCGTTTATGAGCGGCGGCTTCAGAGAATCGTTCTCCGACAGTGAGAGCGACCGTCTGAAGAACTTCGGCCAGACCGATCACTACCGCGTTTTCGGAACCGAGGACCTGAGTTCAACGATTGCGGCAGTCGTGAAAGTGCCGGAAGCGTATGATGCCAGTTTGATGGTTCCGCCAGAACGACTACGCGAAATAGCAGTGCCGGAAAACCAATGGCGCGGCTACAACAACAATGCGGTCTTCTTCATAGAGAAGAGCGGAGTGAGAGCGCCAAGGACTGTTGCCCCGGTTGGCGGCATTTCAGAACGGCCGCAGCTTCCGTCACGTGATCGTCGACCCGCTGCACTCTTTGTCTCTGCGAACGGCGTTGGCCGCGGCCATATTAGCCGCCAATTGGCCATCGCCTCCCGCCTCTCTCAGCGTAGCGCCTTCTTCCTGACTATGTCCTATGCGGCACGGATGATTGCTGCAAACGGCTTTCCGTTCCAGTTTGTCCCGCATCATGACGCCACCGGTGAGCCGGAGCCGGAATGGCACGCAAATCTAGCGCGCGAGATCGAGCTTGCTTTGAACATGAGTGGTGCCGACACCCTTGTCTATGACGTCAACTTCGTCTTCGACGGGGTTATCGATGTATTGCGCGCACGAAAGCCATTGAAATCCTTATGGATTCGGCGTGCAATGTGGCCTGAGATACATCGCTCCTATATTGGCGCCGGCATTCATTTCAGCACCATCATCGAGCCGGGCGATCTGGCCGAAGCGCTCGATGAGGGACCGACCGTGAGCGACCGGGCCTCCGTTGAGCGGGTGCCGCCCGTATTAGTGATCAACCCTAATGAGAGACTCTCGCGAGAACAAGCCCGCGATGCGCTTGCCTTGCCTCGTGACCGGACGCTCATCATGGTCGATCTAGTGTCGACCAGAATCGATACCTACGTCAGGATGCGCGAGCGCGTTCTGCAAGATCTGCTGGGCAGGCCAAACACTTGTGTGGTCGAGTTGGAGCCGATGCAGAAGACCATCGGCACCGTAACGTCTAGTGACCGTCATCGGATAATCCGCGTCGACGGCGCCTTCCGCTACAGCGCCGCTTGGGACGCAGCCGTGACGCGTTGCGGTTATAACATCTTCCACGAACATATCCTTGGCACGGTTCCGAGCATCTTTGTTCCCAATGATGCTCCGGATATGGACCGGCAGTCGGTTCGTAGCAGATGGGCTGAGGAAAACGGTTGCGGAGCAAGCCTCGCAGTCGAGCCCGACGCCTCGCAGTTGCGGAGCAAACTCAATCTGATCTTCGATAAGGCATGGCGCGAGCGTGTTGTCAGCGCGTGCGCCCGGCTACGATCGGATGGGTGGCAGAACGGCGCCGAAGCGATCGCTCGGATAATCGATGCGGCATGATGGCCACGGCGGTGCGCTTTTACAGCCCGAGATAAAATCGACGGGGAGGTTCTCATTAAGAATCGAGAAGGCGTGGCTAAGGATGCTCTGCGGATCCGACCGCGAAATATTGGCGCGTCATCGAGCCAAAAAGACGTTTGTGATGGGACGTTTGTTAGCGTTCGGCACCTTCACACTATTGGACGTCGTTGTCTCCGTCGCTTTCCGTCGTCATCTCCGGGAGTGCTCATCCTCGCTCCGGGATTATACTGAACATGAATATGTGGAAACATAGGCCCTAGGTCGTTCACCAGAACTAAATACTTTGCGCTTCCAAAGTTAGAGTCAAGTTCCTTCTGCAAAAAGTATCCCATGAGAGTTGAAAACATGCCGACCCCAAGATCAGACAGTTTTTTCGTCCTGATATCAACTGCGTTACCGGAATGATGCAGGGACCAACGAGAGTGATTATACCACTCTTGTCCTGCAGTGAATTCAAGCTCGACGCGCCTCGGCGCATATTGCTTGAAAACGCGTCGAATTATCGGAATAGCCTGCCGCATTGGCGGACTGAGGCGGCTTTCGATCTGTCTCATCGGAATCTCCGTGAAAAAGAAAGTGTCATTCCTATACCACAAGTACCAGGTGCAGCGTAGAGGGCTCCGCACAAACCCGACACGGTATTCTGTTTGTGCCGCGGCATTGACGCAGCAGGACTGCTCAGGGGCGTGGCGAGTTGCGTTATCCGCACAATAGAAATCCTCACAGCTTTCCGAACAGAACAGGCATCCTGACCTGGCTGGCCCCGGATCTGTATGGCGGATGTGGACATGTGGATGTCATGGACCAGAAATCGAAAGTTCGCTTTTGGGAGTGCTAGCGGCAGCAGTGCGCCCAATTTCGGACGGTGAGGCAAACTTTGCCTTCGCCTGGAAGCAGACATTCCGATCGCCATCTTGATAGTCCACGGCAGAGCCCCGAAGCCGCCGTTCGGTCGAGGACTGCGACGTAGTCGGTCGACCCGCGCCAGTGGCCCGCGATCTTCTGGACAACATTGTTCGCTATGATCTACCCCCTTCCGCCAAGGCGCGTATCCTGCTCAAAGGAAGTTGCCAGCGCAAAAACGAAAGCTAACATCTGGAGTGGCCGCGGTAGCGGCTCGGGGGAATTCGCTTGAAGATCATCAACTGCGGGAACGGCCTACATGTGCGCGAGGTGAAGGGCATCGAGACCTTAGCTTCATTGCCTTCGCACTGGTTCGCTTATACGAACCTCGACCTTGCTACCGCGCCCGGCTCAAGCCGCGAGATCGACGTCATCATCGTGGCGGACGACCGCATACTCGTCGTCGATCTCAAGGATTGGTTCGGCCCGATCGAGAGCCGCGATGGGCATTGGTACAACGCCGGGCGGGACCATGGCCCGTCGCCGGTCGCGAAGATATCTGCCAACGCGCGCCACGTCTTCATTCAGCTCGAGGCCCACCTCAAGCGCCACGCCAAGGGCGCAAAGCCGATCGTCCCTAGGGTACAGGGCCTTGTGGTCCTGACCAAGGCCACAGACCTCAGCGGCATTTCGGAGACCGAGCGGCGGGCGGTAATGCCCGTCGCGGCGTTCACTTCTTCGCTCAAGTCGGTTCCCAAGCGGATCGAGGTGTTCGGCAAAGGGCCACCCGCTGGCATCCTGACCTCGGCGGAGTGGAAGGACCAGCTCTCGAAGTTCTTCAATATGAGCAAGGGCGTCTTCGTACCTGGCCGACGGACCTATGGTGGCTTCTATGCCTCGTCCGCCGCACCGGTGTTCGAGCACCCCGAGGGAATCTTCGCGGAGTTCGAGGCGAGCGACGAACGGCAGTCGCCAACCCTCGGAGTCCTGCGGCTATGGGATTTCTCCAAGGCGGAAACTCGCTTCCAGACCGAAGAAGGACGTAGCGAGATCGCCGGTCGCGAGCAGGAGGTCATCGCCTACCTGCAGGACCGAAGCGAACAGTGCGACAGCGTGATTGTCGGCGGCAAGACGCGCGACCCGACCTTCGGCGTACGATACTGGGAGGTCTATGACCGCCGGCGCCGGCTTCACCGTCTGACAGATTTTGGCAGCTCCGAGCTAGCTGACCTTAGCCGGGTCGATCGAATCGAACTGGCTCGCCAATTGCTCTCATCCCTCGACGCGCTTCACCTCGCGGAGGCAGCGCACCTCGACCTCGGACAGCACAGCGTCTGGGTGCAGCGACCGTCAACCGTTCGGCTCTCGCACCTGATGGCGGCAAGCTACCCCGATGTTCGCTCGCTCGGCGAGTCGCGCTTCCAGTTTCTGTCAACAGGCAAGCTGCCAGAGGACATCTTCGGAGTCGAAACAACCCCTAAACGTCGCGACGTGTTCCTCGCCGCTTCCGCCATTCACCGCATCCTCCTGGGCACGGGCCCTGCAACCTCGAGCGGAATTCCCGAGTGGGACAGCGAGTGCGACAAGGCATCCGACTACGTCGAACTTTACGGCTGGCTGGCGTCCGCGCTCGCGCCCGACCCAATGCACCGGTTCAAGGACGCGGGGGACGCGCTGACGGCCTTCAACGCTGCAGTCGCCATCCGGCCCACGCCTGCGGAAGTCGTAGCAGGGCTTGAGCGGCATCGCGGCGCGATCAAGAGCCAGATGGCTCTCTTCCAGGCCTATCCGCCTGCCGAGATCCTGCGAGACGACGAGACGCGCGCCTTGTGGCGCTCCTGCAAGGACGGTCGCGAGGTGCTGGTAAAGGTCTGGAAGCGTGCTTCGTGGGGCGACCAGAAGAAGGAAGGATCGCGCATCCTTGATTTCCTAGATCAGCTCGCCGAGCTCTCGGCAGTCGAGCCCGAGGGATGCGCGAAAATTCTGGGTGCGATGTGGCTGGGCGATGCGATCGTCATGATCCAGGAGTGGATCGATCGCCCCGACCTCGCGCTGTTGATGGCGGAGCACCCAGAGCAATTTGGCGAGGAAGCGCGGCTTCAATTAATCGACGCTCTTGCCCGGCGCGTCGAGGAGTTGCACACCCTTCGCCTGGCGCATGGCGACCTCAAACCTGCCAACATCCTCGTCGATCCCGCAGCACCGAGCGACCCGGTTATCGTCGACCTGAGTGACTTTACGACGGCCACCGAAGGCGACACTGTAACTGCGCGCTATGCCCCCGAGAGCGGCGGTCGCTTCGAACGCGATTGCTTCGCGGTCACAGTCATCGGCGAGGAGCTCCTCGCCGGAAGCGATTCGAGAATATCCGGCCGCCTTCGCGAGGCAATCGCGAAGGTGCGAACCGACGACCCGGCGAACGCGACGTTGCTTCCCTTGATCGATGTGCTGGCAGCCGGCGAGCCGCACGACGCGGACTTGGCGACGATCCGGCTCGCTAGCCCACACGTAGGGGCAGGCCCTTTGCTACCGGACGAGGGCCATTATTTCCTGCGCCCCGCCCCCTGGGGACGTACGCTCATTATCCGCGGGGCCTGCGAGGAGCTTGAGGTCAGCATCGGGGCTGACGGAAAGCCCTACCGGCTCAACCGGCGCGCTCTGGAGCAGTCGAGGATCAGGCTTTTCCAGAGGTTCGAGTTCGCGTCACTCGAAGCTGCCATCATCGTCGAGGACGGTCCAGTTACCAATCTGGAAGACCTCACTCCGCTGCTCGAACGCGAGGATGTCACTGCGGCCCTGGGTCCGACGCAGCCCAGGGCGACGGAGGCCGAGGTGAGCGCGGAGGGCGAGCAGCCCGCCGAACAACGCGACATCGTTTCAGGCGAGTCGCCCGAGGACGACCTGATCGAGGCGATCGCTGCTGAGCCACCGCCGAACGGTCAGGTAGACGTGGCGATGCTGTGGGGGATCCTCGTCGATGCCGAGCGGGAGTTGGTCACCTACGGGCAGGTTGCCGAGGACAGCGTCTTGGACATAAGCATCAACCGGCACAAGGTCCAGTTTGACCTGCTGAGTGGGTCGTTTGACTACAATCGGCGTGACCGTGTCATGGTCGAGCGCGAGGACCGCCGAGGCAATTGGCGGCCCGTCGGCCAACTCGACCTCCAGCGATCCAAGCCTGACACGCTCTATCTGGAAAGCATGCGGCCGGAGCAGCGAAACGGACCGCCGCTAGTCGGGGAGGGCGACGAGCTTCGCTTCCGGAGCCGCATGGAGGAGACCAGCCTCGACCGTCGCCAGGCTGCGGTCAGGCGGATCGTCGGGCGCACCTCGCGTACGCGCAACCTGATCGGAATCCTCGATCCGCGCACCGCGGCAACACCGCAGTCGTTGCCCGATCGCCAGCCGGTCGAAAAGTTGAAGGAGCAGTACGAGCTCAATGACCAGCAGGCCGAGGCCTTGTCAGCTGTGCTCGCCACACGCCCGCTCGCCCTCGTGCAGGGGCCGCCGGGAACAGGCAAGACGGTCTTCATTGCGGCGTTGGTGCATGCCGCTCTCACCTTGGGGCTGGTGCGCAATGTCCTGCTCGCAAGCCAAGCGCATGAAGCGGTCAACAATGCCGCCGAGGCCGTGCTTAAGCTCTTCGCTCGGGCGGGTGAGATACCGAGCATCCTTCGCGTCGGCAACGAGGGTGTTGTCTCAGACCGCCTGCTGCCATTCCACGTCGAGCGAGTCGAGCAGCTCCAGAAGGATAGGTTCCGTGCCGAGATGCGCGAGCGCTTGGCCGTCGCCGCCCAGGGACTGGGCATTCCAGAGGCGCTGACGGACGCGCTGACCCATGTCGAGCTTGCGATAAGGCCCGTCGCGGCCCGGCTGGCCAGCTTGCAGGACGAGGAAAGTTCGGCGCAACGAGTAACAGCGCTTCGCGAGACAATCAGCCAGCAGGTCTTGCCGCTTGGCATAGACGACACGCTGCCCGCCGACCTGGCGGCCGAGAAGATTGTCACGACGATTGTCGACGCCTGCCTCCAGGCCATGCCGCAGGGCGAGCGCCCGAGCGCTGACCGTGTTGCTAGGTTCCAGGCAGTCGCAGGGCTAGCACGCGACTTCGTGGGAACAGTCTCGACCGAGCAACGGAGCCTCGAAACTTTCCTCGCCGGAACGCGCCAGATCGTCGCTGGGACCTGCGTGGGGCTCGGCAGATCGGCGCTTGGCTTGACCTCAACACCCTTTGACCTCGTGATCGTCGACGAAGCGGCGCGCTGCACCGCCAGCGAGCTCGCGGTGCCGATCCAGGCGGGCGCATGGATCGTACTCGTCGGCGACCATAAACAGCTTGAGCCACAGCATCCGGAGTCAGTGGTCGACGAAGTCGCCGAGCGCCTCGGCGTGGGCGTGGCGGAGGTTGCGAGGAGCGACTTCGAGCGCATCTTCGAGACACCCTATGGGATTGCCGCGGGTCACACGCTGCGACGGCAATATCGTATGCTCCCCCCGATCGGTGAGATTGTCTCGCGGTCATTCTATGGCAAGCGCCTTGAGCATGGTCGCGTGACGCCGATCATCGACGCAGAAGCGCTACCTGCCGACCTCAGCGCGCCTGTCACGTGGTTCGACACGGCGCCGTTTGGCGAGCGCGCCAAGCAAGCCGATCCCAATCATCGCAAGAGCCTGACCAATACGGTTGAGGCAGACGTGATCGTAAGCCTTCTTAAGCGATGGAGCGAATGCCAGCTGTTCCTCGACTGGCTTGCCCAACAAGCAACGCATGCCCATGGCATCGGGATCATTTGCGCCTATTCGGCCCAACGTGACCTCGTGAGGCGCAAAATCGCCTTGGCACCGATCCATCCCTCGCTGCGAGCCGCGATGAAGGTGGACACGATCGACAGCTACCAGGGCAAGGAAAACCCCATCGTGATCGTGTCGCTTGTTCGCAATAATTGGGACGGGCCCGTGCAGGGCGGCTTCAAGACAATTCGGCCTGGATTCCTCGCTAGGCCCAACCGCATCAACGTCGCGATCAGCCGGGCGATGGACCGCCTCGTTATCGTGGGTAGCTTGAAGCGATGGGAGGAGGCCGGGCCGATGGACCGGATCGCGCGGGCCTTTGCCAGTAACGTTGAATACGGGCACGCAAGGGAAGTAGATGCAATGGCTTTACTGGAGAATCGGCTCAACGCCGCGCCCATCGATGGCGCCTTGGAGAAGGCACAATGACCGTCCAGCCCCGCAGTAAGGTGACGCTTGGCCCCGTGCGCGAGGGGCTCGTCGAAGAATCGGAGGACGGCCCGCTCCAGTTGGCGACGATCGACCTAACGCTGCCCTGTCGTCGGTTCGTCGTCGAGCACAAAGTCGCTGATGTTGGCAAGGTCTCCGTGACAGCCGAGTTTCTAATTCGCTTCGTCCGCGCAATGGGAAGCTGCACAGAGGAAGCGGTCCAGTCCTTCTTCGGATATAGCCGGCGCGAGATGGCCTACGTTTTCCACGAGGTCGAGGACGCCGACTACATCCGTCGGAGCGAGGGACGCATCACGCTGACACAGACGGGGCTTTCGCTCTTCCGCCCTGGTGTCGAAGAACCACTTATCTACGAGGTCGAGCGCAAGATCGCACGCGTCGGCTTCGACCTCATCTCGCTGGCGCCCGCCGAAAAGAAATTTCTGAGCTACTTCGAGCGGAACCTTCCCGAGCTGCCGCTGGCCGACGTTGAGCAAGTCAGCTCGGCAACGGAAAGGGTGCCGTCGTCGTTCCGTCGTTTCTTTCGCGAGTTCGCGCTGAAGATCGATCCAATCTCGACCCCGCGACGCACGCTCTATTCCATCGACGGGGTGGCGGCTGAGGAGCGCTTTTCGACGCTCGTGCGCGTCCGGTTGGTGTCATCGGGGCTCAAGCCAACCTTACCCGACATCGACCTTTCCGAGTGGAAGTCAGACTACGAGTTGTCAGATCGTGAGGCAGTGGGGCTTGCGGTCGCCGAGATGGTCGAGCGCATGGCTGTTGCGCGGCGGGAAGACGATGGCGAGGCATACCAGCTCCTGATCCAACTTGCCCAAGACTATCTTAAGGAATGGACGCGCCGCGATGGGTTAAGCGTGCAGCGGTTCTATCGACACGCCTTCACGAGCCACGGCGACGTCCGTGCTGACCGCCCGACCGTGCCGATCATCGGCAGCCTATTCACCAAGGAAAATGCGCGTAGGCTGTTCGATGTCGCAAGCTACGGCCTGCGCAAAACGCGCCACGCCGCAGCTGCGATCTATTGGGTGGTGCCCCAGGCCCCACTTTGGGGAAGCACCTCGATCATGGCCGAAATCCTCGAACAGTTCCGCGAACGGATCAATCGCTTGAACGAGGATCTCGGTGTGCGGCAGAACGTAGAGTCGATTTCGTTGACCGCACAGCGCGCCGAGCGCTGGGTGAAGGAAGCCTTCACCCGCGGGTACGAGTCGAACGCCCGTGTATTTCCCGGCGGGTTCGAAATGCTGCTCGTCCCGGGTGCCTTCGTCGCCGCGACGGTCCACGCGCCGATCGGCCAACAATCGGGCTTGCCGGTCCCTTTGGGCTTTGCGAGTTTCGACTCGCACGTGTTGGCGCGTGCGGGCGAGTTGCTCGACGCGAACGCCGAAGCGTTCAAACTCGGTGACGTGCTCAGACGAAACCTTATCGCGCCGCCCGCAACGGAAAAGACGGAGGACAGTGCAGGACGGGCCGTGCCCGCCTCAAAATAGCCGCCGCACCCCTCGAACGGCGAACATGATCCAGAAAAGTTGCGGTTCGCGACCTCGGAGACAGCAGCAGCTTCGCGTCGCACGTTGTTGACAACTCGCGGCGTCGAAAGGGGTCAATGCGCAAGGTGATCGAACCAAGCATAATTTTGAGCGTCGTCGAAACGGCATCTATCCCCAAAAATTCTATTAGAAGCGGTCAGACCGCATGCGGCCCCAAGGCTGCCGGACCGCAATGCGCCTATATCGGCCGCTAGGCATCCCGTCACCCGAGCCTGAAACCGGACGTTCCCGTCATCGTGCACTTAGGTGGATTTTCCGCCATAAGCCGACATCAGTCTACTGCCTTGAGCCCGGCGATCTCGACGCGACGCACCGGCCGTCGGGTGTCTCGACACCGGCAGATTTCAGGACAGTTGGTGATCTGAGTTGACGAACTCGCGCCTATCCTGCGTGCCATCCTAGGCGGCTGCTCCCTCATGTCGCAAGCGCTGCTGCCCCAATCAGGACCTTGTCGGATCCCTCCGGACGTGGTCGATCCGCCGGCATCAGCGTTCTGGCTGGCGTGGGTCGCCTTGACTTCGCGGAGTACGTCACCAACTATAGCTTATGAGCACCGCCGCCAAAATCCTTCGCGATTTTGTTTTCCGGGTTTGCCCCATCGCGGGATCATAACCCCCGGCTCGGCTGCCATGCGCCCCGAGCCGAGGGGCAACACTCCTAAGTCAACATGTGATCCGTAGGGTGCACCGCCTCTGGGCTTTGGTGCATCGACGAAGATTTTCCCGAATTGGCCAGTTCCCGCCACCTTTGATGACGGCACTGGCCCAACTAGAATATGAGTATCCAAATGCAGAACAACACGAAAACTCGGCGCAAGCCGAACATCCGCATCTCGCAGTCGGACCATGCACGTTTATCGGTCCTTGCAAGCACAGTGGCCGCACGAAATCCGGAGGCGGCAGATGAGCTGCTCGCCGAACTCGAGCGCGCGCGCATCGTCGCCGATGGCTGGGTCTCCACCGGCACCGTCCGGATGGGCTCGATTGTGACGTTCAAGCCCGACACCGGCGATCGGAAAACCGTGACGCTGGTTTTCCCTGGCGATGCGGACATCTCCGAAGGCAAGGTTTCGATCCTCACGCCAATTGGCACAGCCCTGATCGGCCTCTCGGCTGGGCAGTCGATCATGTGGACGGCGCGGGACGGGCGTCGACACGAATTGTTGGTGCTTGACGTGAGCCAGCCCGCTCCGGAAGGCGGTGTAGCCGATCGGCGCGCCCCAGCGTCTTCGACAATTGCTGCGGGCGTCTAGACATGGGCGTTTCCATTCGTCTCCTCAATCACGCGGGCAGCCTCATCGCGGGAGTGTGACCCCTGCGCCGGCCTGTCCTGGCCCGCACAGGGGGTAGCTTTCCACACCCGATCAATTGCTTGACGCCGGATCCCTTGCCGGGGCCGGTTGGAGACGCGCCATGCCCACTATCGATAGCTGTAAACTGACCACCAAGGACTACACGATTCTTGAAGTGATGCAGGAGCGCCGACCTGCCCGCGGCGATGCCTTCTCGGCTATCCTTCAACAGAAGATATCGAGCGCAGTTGTGGTGTTTCGGGAAGACATCCCGGCCACTGTCGTGACACTCAGTAGCCGAGTGGCTTATCGGGTGAACGACGGCCCTGCCGAAACTCGCATCGTCGCCCATGACGAGATACGTGGTCTGGTTGGCATGCTTTTGCCGATCACCAATTCGCGCGGCCTGGCGCTGCTTGGTCTGGCCGAAGGTCAGTCCATGTCCATTCCGACAGCGGACGGTGGCCTTGAAACGCTGTCTGTGCATGAAGTGGTCTATCAGCCAGAAGCCGCAAGGCGCGAGAGACTGAAGCTGGCGGGGGGTGCTGGGCCGGGCTCGTGGCGACCGGACGGGCCGGTACTGCGCATCGTCCATCGTTCCGATGAGACGCAAGACAAAGTGGCAAACCATGTCATGGCGGCTTTCGACACCGGGTTCGACGACCCGGGTCCGTCAGCCGCCTGAAAGCTCGACTATCCCGAAGGCTGTGGAGGCGGATAGACAGGCGTTCCGTCAGCTCTTGCCTGCACTAAGTGAGGCCAACGAACCAGGATCTGACTATGGACGATTACGACGACCAGAAAGGCGCCGAGCCTTTGAAGATGTGCGAGCCGCCCTGAGAGGTTGGGTATTCTTCGCCGCTCTAATGACCGGAATGTTGGGCGTGGCCTACGCATTGAGCGAAATGTGGATGACCGACGAAGGTCGTCCAGTCCAGTACGCGACACCAGCTACGCAAGAACAGTACGCGCGTCTGGTTGCGAGTGGGTGACCGCAGTCGGAGTGCGTCCAGAGGAGTATGGGACACACTCTGGCGCACGAAGGCATCAATGATCGACAAGGCGACGGCAATACAGCATTCGTCACATTCTGTATCAACACCAAGATGCCTTCACCGGCTGGCGCTACCTTCACAAGGCAAAGAAATCGATGATGTTCGATCAGAGTGCTTTTGAGGCAACGCTCGAAATGGTGCTCCGTGAGTTCGAGAAGAGATATCGGATTGAGCGGGTGAAGCCGCTTTGGCCATCCTGAATGTAGTCAGGATGGCAGGCCCCGATGCGGCCTTGATGTTCCTTTCGAGCGGTAGCTTCGGGACAGGAGCTTTCCTTGCCGGAGGGAAAGGCTAACGACCGCACCGAGGCGGCAGCGGCCGGGCGGTTTGGGGCGCGCCTGACCGTCCGGCCTTCAGGACCACGTGGCCTCGTCCGAAACCCACTTATGGAACGCGGCGATACGAGGGTCAGTCCAGCAATCTTTTCTGCAACACAAATGATAGGCCTCCGTGTCGTCAGAGATCTGCATATCCTTGAACGGCAGGACCAATTCTCCCTTGGTGATCTCTTGGTAGAGCACAGAGAGGTCTCCAATCGCGACGCCCTGACCCATGGCGGCGGCACGATAGGCCATATCGGCACTGGGAAAGACCTCACCCGAGTTCACGTCAAGAAGGTTCGGCGCAAATCGCCCAGCCCAAACTTTCCAATCGTGTCGATCAGGCGTTTCATGCAGCAGGTTATGGTGAACCAGGTCGGCAGGAAACGTTATTGGCACCCCCCTTTCCAGTAGCTTTGGAGAGCAAACTGGGGTGCCGAACGATTGCAACACCAACACCGCCTCGATATCTTTCGGCCGATTTGGATAACCGCAGTCAAAGGCGAGATCGAACTCACCTCCGAAGAAAATTTCCCAGTCAAAAGGAGCGGTCGTTACCCGAATACCGATTGCAGGCCATTGCTGCTTGAAACGGTCAAGTCGCGGTAGCAGCCACCGAATGGAGAAGGTGGGCGGGCAGATAACCTTCAGATGCCGAGGCTGGCGTTGCAGGTCTTGAGCTCCCGCGGCAATGCTTTCGAACGCGGCCGCCAGGATGGGTTGAAAATTGCGCCCCGCATCGGTCAAGACCAACCGACGGGGCAATCGTCGAAACAATTCCACTTGCAATGCTGTTTCCAACAGCTTGACGTGCCTGCTGATCGCTCCTTCGGTCACGCATAGCTCCTCAGCCGCGCGCGCAAAGCTTTCGTGGCGCGCGGCTGCTTCGAAAGCCCGAAGCGCATTGAGTGAAGGGAGACGCATCGACTGTCACTACCTCAGGAATTCTGAGCCTACCCCAGAGAAAGACTGGTTTGTAGCCGGTACGCTGTCTGCCTACGTTGTCATCTGCAAGCGCGAGGTTGGCACGGAGGCCTGACGGTGAGCAACAATCTTCTTGCATCGACGTTTCAGGACTTGTTCCAGCAGGTTCGAGCAATCAGAATAGCTGGCTATGTCTCAAGATGGCGGCAACAGCATTTCTACCGCCGTGACCTAGCGCGACTATCGGGGGTAGCGCCGCACATGATCGACGACATTGGGTTGACGAAGGACGAAGTGGAGTCTGAACTTGCAAAGCCATTCTGGCGATGATCGGATCCTGTCTAGGCCGACCACTTGAAAGCTGGAACCCTTCGTCGGGTGCGCTAAGCTTCCCCTTCAGGTCAAGTCACGACGCGCCCACGCCAACCCTGAATGTCCGGCCTTGAAGATTCGCAGACCGAAGCTGCCGGTCAGCTACCGGCCCAAGGCTACTGAGCTGTAATGCGCCTCAGTCTGCGGTCCGCTTCGCCACCGCCAAGCTAGAGTAACGGTTGCGCCAGTCTTCGGGATCGGTCGGCGCAGCGCGCTCGTCACGACGAACGGAACGAAGTGCAGCTTTTCAGCCGGTGGGGATCTCTATTGTGATCGCGTGGAAAGGTGGCGTGGGGTCATGGGCCTGAATTGGTCAACCACAAATTGAGCCTTCGATTGGCCTGGTAGTTGCCGTCGCCCTCGATCGCGATCCGAGGGGCTCCGATTTTTGGCAAGACCGGGAATCAGCAGGAACACCGCAAGGTCACTATCCCGTCCAAGTTGTGGACACTTCAATTTCAAAGGCGCATTCTTCAAAGACGAAACCCAAGCAGAGTTTCGTCCAATGCTCCAAATGCTTGAGATGCGTCGCTGATTGCCTGACCTGTCCGGACATCCGGGTGGGGCAGTCATTCATTGTGCGCCTGTCCGTGATCAGGCTACGGCCCACAAGGCAAGCTGCAGTCCGGATCAACTGGGAGGAAACAGAATGCCTCATCTTCAACGCAGAGAACTTATTCAAGGAAGCGCGGCTCTTGCCGCAATCGCCGCTCTCCATGCCTCGCGGGCTTACGGTTTTCCTGCACGGCCCGGCGAGGAAGTCGTCAAATGGACCGATCAGCTGCCGCCGAACCCCGTGCCGGAGGTCATCAAGAATCAGATCGTCTGGGAGGACCTCGATTCATGGGTGACGACCAACGACAAGTTCTTTTCAATCGCGCATTTCAACAGGCCGGTCATCGACGCAGCCACGTGGAAGCTCGAAATCGGCGGCCTAGTCAAAAAGCCGTTGGCCCTGACGCTCGCCGACATCAAGGCCCGGCCGCGCCAGGAAGTCACGTTCACGGTCGAATGTTCGGGCAATACGGGCCTCCCGTTTTTCAACGGCGGGATCGGCAATGCCCGCTGGGCGGGCACGCCGCTTGCACCGATCCTAGAGGAGGCCGGCGTTCTCGACAGCGGCATCGAGGTTGTCTTCTGGGCCGCCGACGAAGGCGAGATCAAGAAGGCCGATGACGTCACGTTCAAACAGAACTTCGCGCGCAGCATGTCGCTCGCAGACGCCATGGATGCAAAAAACATCCTTTGCTACGAGATGAACGGAACCACCCTGCCGCCCGACAACGGCTTCCCGGTGCGGCTGATAGCGCCCGGCTGGTACGGGGTCGCAAACGCGAAATGGCTCAAACGCATCGAGTTGCGCGACCAGCGCTTTGAGAACCGGTTCATGGGACGCGACTACGTCACGCTCCGCGAGGAGGACCATAACGGTGAGATCGTGTGGGTGGAAACCTCCGTCGGACGCGCGCGCCTCAAATCGGCGCCGGCCCGGGTGACCCATATCGGCAGCGATTACCGGATCGTTGGAGCTGCCTGGGGTGCACCGATCGATCGGGTCGAGGTGAAGATCGACGAAGGCCCGTGGATGCCGGCGACCCTTGACGCCACCGAAGAGGCTGAGTTCGCTTGGAAGATGTGGTCTTTGGACTGGCCCAAGCCGTCCGCCGGGGAGCACACCGTCACCTCGCGCGCGATCGATAAGAGCGGCAACATTCAGCCGGCAATGACCGATCCATGGATTGCTAAAAAACATACCTATTGGGAGAGCAACGGACAGGTGACCCGCCGTATTCAGGTCAGTTGACGGCCGAGCAGCTTTGAAAGCTGTGTGGGGACGGGTTTGAGTGCGATCCCGTTTCGCCCTGGGCATTGCCAGTTTAAACAGCGGTGCGGACGCAGAAATGATCGATAGGCCGATAGAGGTGGAATACGCAACGCTGCGCACGATTTTGCGCTCCAGGTGGCCATGGCGTTGTTGGCGGCATAGGGCGCAAATCTAAAGTCGCTGCGGTCGCCGTCGCCCTTGCGAAGGCGAGGCCGGTGTAATATTTGGAGGCTGGTTGGTGCCGACGTCCGCCCGTTAGTTGCCGCGAAAATGGCACAACGACACGGGCGCCTATCCTGCTCGCCCGCGCTATGATCAGCGCCAAGGCGAGAGCTGCGTCTGCTAAGGTCTCAGGCCTTCAACTCGCGTTTGAGCTCCTCGAGGAAACGCCAGTCCGTTCCGTTGGCCAGGATTTGTTGCGGGCTCGACTTGATCATGCCGGTCTCCTGCATGCGCAGCGCATAGAAGCGCACGCTGTCCTCGGCGTCGAACACGCGCCACTTGTCGTGCTGAGCACCGTTCAGCGTCCCAAGAGCTTCGTCATAGTTGGGTAGAAAGCCTCGATCGACGAGCTGCTGTGCCGCCAACGACGGATCAGAAGCGCACAGGTCAGCGGATTTGAGAATGGCGCGCAACACCCGCTTCGTCGCGACCGGGTATCTGCTCACATAGTCCGCATTGCCGGCAACCATGCAGCAAAAGTATTGCGACCACGGGCGGTCGGTCCCGTTGTTGACGATCGTATGGCCGATCTTCCGGGCGTGCAGGATCTGCGGTTCGGGCGGACCAGCCATGTAGGCATCGACCTTGCCGTCGATGAACATTTGCATAGGGGCCTGTTCACCCTCCACCCACTCGATATCGTGCATGGGATCAAGCCCAACGTAGTTGGCCATAAGGGCCGTCAGGATGTGAGGATGCGACTCCACCGACCCTCCCCCGACGCGCTTGCCCCGCAGATCCCTGATGCTGCGGACGCTGTCGTTGCCGATGAGCTCAAAGCAGCCGGAATGCACGCCGATCAGCACTTTGACCGGCACGCCAGCGTCGATCGATCTAATGTGCATCGACGGCATGTTCATGTCGAAATCGATCAGGCCGGCGGAGAGCCACTTGGAATTGTCGATGTGCGTGTCGCCTTCGACATATTGGACATCGGTGAAACCGTCGGCGCGCAGAAGTTCTCCGGCGAGGTAGATGGACGCCCAGCAGTAAGCGCCTCCGACCCACTGTCCCAAGCGGACGGTTGTCGTTTCCAGAGCAGGCTCCCCGGCCGCGCTGGATGGGCGGACATTGAGGAGCCCGGCACCACCGATCGCCGACAGGCCGGCCAGGAATGCGCGACGATTCTGAATTAGCTTCATCGGGACGCTCCTTTGGCAAACGGATCGTCCCTAGGAACCAAGCAAATGACCCCAGTAGAGGACGGACAATGCGTGAGCGCGCCAAGTAATCGGGAGTCGAAGCACGCCCTGTATAAAGGCGGAGTCTTGTCGCTCTTCAGTCGCTGACCAAGAACGCTTTCAGCCAGCGATTAACGACCATACGCCTTCTCAACGTTCGTGGCGAGGGCAATGCTCTCAGCCAGGGCCAAGCCCTGTACGGAACCCTCGCGATCGCTGATCGGTCTGGCTGCCGGCATCCTTGTATGGCCCAATTCACTCGAATGCGCAGAAGGCGATCTATCTCATTAGACACAGTGATCCCTAGCTTGGCCGACCGACCCACCGCACGATTTCATAGGCCGGCATCGGGCGGCGAAAACCCTTCAGTGTTAGTTCACCAACCGGAGCGGATTCGACCAGTGATTCGACCGCGCCGAAGACCCGTTGGCTGACGAGAATCTGTCGAGCCTTTGCCTCTTCGCACAATCGAGCCGCATGGTTCGACACAGTGCCAATTACCGCATAGTCGGCGCGCTGATCGAAACCGATCCGCCCGATAGTTGCATGGCCCCGAGCGATGCCGATTCCGAAGCCGAGCAAGTAATCCCGCTTCCGCCATTGCTCCGAATGCCCGTCAATCGCATCGCGCATTGCCGCGGCCATAGACACGGCCCTCTCAGAATGGTCGGCGCATGGCAGGGGATCGTTGAAAACCACGACGATACCGTCGCCGACGAACCGCTCCAAAGTCCCTTCGTAGCGGACGATTTGTTCGCCGAGACAGGCGTGATACTCGCCAAGAACCGTCATCACTTCCTCGGGCTCGGCGGTCTCGGCGAAGGCTGTAAAGCCGCGTAGATCGCAGAAAACGACGGTTACCTCGCGGCGGTGACTTTGCAGAAGCGCATCGCCATTTCCCGCCGCAACGATGAGGTCGGCGACCTGCGCGGGCAGAAACCGCCGGAGCCGGCCCATTCGCTCGATCTCGGCCACCTGCTCAGCCACGGTCTGCTCGAGCGAGCGGTTCCAGTCGGAAAGCTGTGTGGCCTGATCCTGAAGCAGTTTGGTCTGGCTTGCGACGGTATCGTGAAGCGCTTTCTGGCGCAGCATAGAGCGCACGCGCGCCAGCAGCGCCTGGTGCTCGAAGGGCTTCGTCAGATAATCGTCGCCGCCGGCATCCAGCCCCTCGACCACATCGCGCGTGTCGGCCTTCGCCGTGACGAGGATGACCGGAATCGCCTGGAGGGATATGTCCTGCTTGAGCAGGCGCACCACACTGATGCCGTCTAGCTTCGGCATCATGATGTCGAGCAGGATCAGATCCGGCTCGAGTTCGCGGGCTTTCGCAAGCCCCTCTTCACCATCCGCGGCAGTCACTACTTCGTAGCCATTTGCCTCGAGGCGCATGCGCAGGATCTCGAGATTTTCCGGAGTATCGTCGACCGCGAGAATTCGAGGCGGATCGTGCAAGCAATGTCTCCCCTCAGGAAAGGAACTGGCGAATTTCGGCGAGCAGCTGGCGCGGACTGAATGGCTTGGCAACGTAGCCATCGCACCCTGCAGCAAGGGCTTTCGCCTCGTCGCCCGAAAGCGCGTAGGAGGTGACCGCGATTATAGGAATGTGCCGGAGCGCTGGGTCGGCCTTGATGCGGCGGGTCGCTTCATACCCGTCGATCACAGGGAGCTGAATGTCCATAAGGATCAGGTCCGGCCTGTGCGCTCCGGCTGCTGCGATGCCGGCGGCGCCGTCCGCCGCCTCGATCAGTTCGTATTCGGTGGTGGCAATGAGATCCCGGATGATCTGGCGGTTGTCCTCGGTGTCTTCCACCATCAGGATTCGTTTGCTCATGCGGCCCTCACGTTCCCTTGCACCCGGATCGGTATTTTCAGGCGGAATGTCGACCCTGACCCGATCACGGACTCGACGTCTATGGTTCCGCCATGCATTTCGACGATGCGCTTCGAGATCGCCAGGCCCAGTCCAGTGCCGCCCTTCTGCTTGGTACTGCTGCTGTCGACCTGCTGGAATTCTTCGAAGATGAGAGCGTGGTCCGTGGACGCGATGCCGGGACCTGTATCCCGGACGGTGATCACGAAATGTCCGTCGGCCGCACCAGCAAGAATGTCGATCGCACCCGTCTCCGTGAATTTGACGGCATTGCCTGCGAGATTAAGCAGAACCTGGGTTAAGCGGCGCTCGTCTCCGCGGCCGATCGGGAGGTTCTCGGGAATGGTCGTAGCAAGAGTCAGACCTTTCGCTTGCGCCAGCGGCTCTATAGCCGCGACGGTTGATCGCACCACCTGTCCGACGGAATAGTCCTCAAGCGACAGACTGAGCTGGCCGGCTTCGATCTTTGAAAGGTCGAGCACGTCATTGATGAGCCCAAGGAGGTGGCGGCCGTTTGCCTGCACGCGTACCACGGTCGCTTTTGCCTTGTCCGGGAGCTCGCCGTAGATGCCGTCGACCAGCAGTTCAGTGAAGCCCAGAACCGAATTGAGCGGTGTCCTGAGCTCGTGGCTCATATTCGCGAGAAACTGGGACTTGTGGCGGCTAGCTGCCTCCAGCTCCCGGCCTTTCTCCTCGATCTCGCGGAACAGCTTGGCATTCTGGATCGCGAGCACCGATTGGGCTGCGAAAGTCTCCAGCAGGTGCACGACCTGCTCGTCGAACTCTCCTGGCTCCCGACGCCTGACGACCAGTGCGCCGACGATTTTTTTCGGCCTCAGCAGCGGAATGATGAGAATGCTCCGGTAGCCGGCGTCGAGCATGATCTTCTGAACGAGCGAGCGCGTTCCCGTAGCGAGATCGGGGATCTGGACAGGCGTGCAGTGCTCTGCAGCACCGCCGATTCCCATGTCATTCAGCCCGATGGCCTGATCTGACATCACCGCAATGAGTTCATTGCTCATCCCAAAGGTCGCGCGCAAGCGGAACTTTTGGCTCGTGCCGCTGAACACATAGATTGTGCCCGCGTCCGTGTCCGACAGTTGAACCGCCTTGGCCACGATCGTCTTCAGAACCGTGTCGAGATCGAGCGTGGAATTGACGGCCTTGCTGACTTCGCCAAGCGCCTCCAACTCGCCCACGAGTCGTGCAAGCTCGGCTGTTCGAGCTTGAACTTCCTGATACAGTCGCCCAAGCTGCGCGGATGTCTGATTGACGTTGCTGGCAAGCGCGCCTAGTTCGTCCCGGTTTGCAACCACAACCTGTTGGGCGAAGTCGCCGGCTGCTATCTGGCTGAGACGCGCTTCGATTTTCTTGACCGGCTCGACCAACGACGAGGAGATGATGTAGCCGAGCGCCAGCGCCAGCAGGATGCTGCCCACCGCAAAGGAGACGACGATCAATCTGGAGGTTCCGTACGCCCCTTCGGTCGTCTCTATTGCCGCCACCATGTCGGCTTCGGCGATGTTGACCAGCTGGTTGGTCAGGCGCTCGAGGCGGTCGGCCGATGGCACGATCTCGTCCAGCTGGACCTTGCGCGCCTCCTCGGTATTGCCGGCGCGAATGAGTTCGGCCACATGCGTCACCCCGGCCGTCAGCTGTTCGTACTCTTGCCTGACCTGGCCAAGCAATTCCACCTCGGCTTGGGCGACGAACTCCATGCGGTCGAGATCGTAGCCGAACTGATTGAGCTGGCGCAGCGCCGCATCCAGCATCCGGTCGTCCTGAAGCAACAGGGCGGTGGAGATGCCGTAGAGCTGGGTGGTCGTATCGTGCTGTACCTGGCGGTAGGCCGCGATCCTGCGTTGCAGCTTGATCAGCTCGTTGGTCTGGTCATTGACCCCACTCAACACCTGCAACCCGACGGCCCCGAGCACGATCAGCAGGCCGACGATCGACAGAAACGCGATCAAGAGCTTGGTCTGGACGCGCGCCGGCAGCCGGGCAACCCAGCCGACTAGCTGGTTCGTTATGTTACTTGGATTCGTCCAAGAGGCTGAGAAGGTCACCCCGGAACTCCTCGAGGTCGAAACGAACGCCGAGATACTGTACGCGCAACATACCGCTCGGGTCTATGAGCGATGCCACTGTGGTATGGTCGATATCGCCCTCGGCAGTCTTCCGCGCGAATACGCCGTATTTCAGCGCGACCTCGCGGACAGCCGACGGATCGCCCGTGAGGAATGACCAACCCTTTGGATCGGCACCGAAAGCCGCGGCATATTCCTCGAGCACTTCGGGCGTGTCGCGCTCCGGGTCGAGGGTGATTGAGACGAAGTCGATCTTCGACCCGAAGTTGGATCCGAGCTCGTCGCGCACCTGCGCCATGTTGGCGGTCAGCATCGGGCAAACGCTGGTACAGTAGGTGTACATGAACGCGACCGCGACCACCTTGCCGCGAAAATCGCGTAGCGACACGCGCGTCCCGTCCTGCGATGTCAGCGTGAAGTCCGGAGCGGGCCCGATAACGGGCAGGCGTTCCTCGTGGGGCGCGTCCTGCGCCTGCGCCGGCCAAGGAGCGAGCAGAGACAGTGCCAATGCGCATGCCGGCCAGCAACTCACGTCTTCATCTCGCGCTTGAGCTCCGCAAGGAAACGCCAATCCGTACCTTCCGCGATAATCGTGTCGGGTGTGGAGCCGATCAAGCCGATTTCCTTCAGCCGCAGCGCATAGAAGCGGACGGTGTCAGTTGAATCATAGTCCCGCCATTTCCGGTAAGGCAATTCGCTGATCGCTGCGAACGCATCATCGTAGTGGCTGGCGAACCCGCCCGCGACCAAGCGCTCGGCAACCAGGGCCGGCGCGGCGGTGCATAGATCCGCAGCCTTGAGGATGGCGCGCAGCACCCGCTTGGTGGCAACAGGATGCGCGGCCACGAAATCGCTGTTGCCGGACAGTATGCAGCAGAAATATTGCGACCAAGGTCGGTCTACGGTGCTGTTGACGATCACATGGCCGATTTTGCTGCGCCGCAATTCCTGCGGGTCCGGTGGAAAGCCCAGGAACGCATCGATGTCGCCGCGCGCGAACAGCTCCTTGGGCTTGACCGCCGGGTCCACGACCCAGTTGATGTCGCGCACCGGATCGAGCCCGACATAGGCCGCGATGCTGGCGAGGAACAGATGCGGCCCCGAGCCGAGCCCCTGGACGCCGACGCTCCGGCCTTTCAGATCGACGACGCTGTCGATCCCGCGCTTGGCAAACAGCTCGAAGCAACCGGGATGGACGCCACCGAGCAGAGTGATCCGCGCACCGGAGTCCAAGGCGACGATCGAATTTGTCACGAAGTTGAGGCTAAAGTCGATCTCGCCATTCGCCACCGCGGAGGCCGTGGCCGTACCGGGACCTGCGGCGACATAGGCAATTTCGGTGAAGCCCTCAGCGCGCAGCAGGTCCTCTGCAACATACTGTGGCGCCACGCAGATGCTAGGGATCTTGGCCAAGCGAATGCGCGTGGTCTCCGGCGCCGGCTCGGCAAGAACTCGAGTTGGAGCGCCGACGAGGCTTGCGGTGCCGACAGCCGTCAAGCCAGCCAGGAAGCGCCTGCGGCTCTGGTTGATTTGCATGTCTACGTCTCCCCTCGAGACAGATGGGATCAGGTTTTCAGCTCACGCTTCAACTCGTCGAGGAAGCGCCAGTCGGTGCCGTCGGCAATAATCTGTTGCGGACCCGCTTTGATCATGCCCGTCTCCTGCATGCGCAGCGCATAGAAGCGCATCGAGTCTTCAGGATCGAAATCCCGCCACCGGTCGTAGCGGATATCCTTCAGGGTTTGCAGCGCGTTGTCATACGACGGCATGAATTCGCGATCGACCATCAGCCGCGCCACCATCTGCGGATCCGACGCGCAGAGGTCGGCGGCCTTGAGGATCGATCGCAAGACCCGCTTGGTCGCCACCGGGTATCTTGTCACATAGTCCGTTGTGGCGGAGATCATGCAGCAGAAATATTGTGACCATGGGCGGTCTACGGCATTGTTGAGGATCGTATGGCCGATCTTTTGGGCGCGCAGCTCCTGCGGCTGGGGCGGCGTGCCGAGGAATGCGTCGATCTTCCCTTGAACGAAGAGTTCCGTCGGCTTGACACCCTCGGTCAAGACCCACTGGATATCGTTGACGGGATCGAGCCCGACATAAGCGGCCATGAGGGTCAGCCACACGTGTCGCGAGCTATTGAAACCATCCACTCCCACTCTCTTGCCCCGCAGCTCCGTGACGCTGCGGATGTTCTCCCTTGCGATCAGTTCGAGGCATCCCGAGTGCAACCCGGTCAGCACCTTGATCGGCACGCCGGCGTCGATCGACGTGATCTGGTTCGGCGGAAAGTTCACCGAGAAGTCCGTCTCGCCGCGCGCGATCCATTCCGATTGGTCGATGCTTTTGTCGCCTTTCACGTAGCGAACGTCGGTGAAGCCCTCGGCGCGCATCAATTCTCCGGCGATGTACGCGCCTGCCCAGCAGTAGGAAGTATCAACCCACCACGGCAGACGAACCGTGGTCGTTTCCAGTGGAGGTTCAGCGTGTAGTGACTCCGGAAGACCGACGATACCTGCAGCGCCTACCATTGCAGCGCCGGCCAGGAATCGGCGGCGGGTTTGGATGGTCTGCATCAGAACGCTCCTCTTCCGATTGGCAAAAGGCAATATTGGCCGGAACCGAGCAAAAGAGGTTTCGGCAGAGGCAGATGGTCCGGTGAGCGCGACGAGTAGTTGTGGAACCTAGGCGCCTAGTCCGATGTGGGAGTCTTGCGCTCTCAGTCGCCGGCTCATGTATTAGCAGCCGACGATATGCCTACGGTACGCCCAATTTGCGTAGGTTGCGAGCGCAAAACTTACTAAGCCAAACGTCTTGGTCCCACCGGCTGAACGTCCGCTATCGTTCTTCGGACGCGAAAAGCTGCCATTCCGCTGACGGCCAAGAGCTGACGACGAGATGAGATATGCCTGGCGGCGCGATCAGTCTCTAAATTCGCGATCTCTTGCCCATCGTTGCATCTCTCGTACTGTAAGCCTTCGGGTGAAGTGGCATCGGGCCGTTGGTTGGGACCCGCGTTGACAAGTCGGTCCGTGTTGCCAACTGCCGAAACGCTGACCTACGTAGAAATTGCTGCACAGTACTCTCAAATTCGCAAGCCGCAGCGCAGAACGAAACGCCACTGGTTGCGCCTACCTTATCTCCCTGCTGCTCGGATGAGTTGCGCCCTACTTCAATCACTATCTTCGATCGCAAGCCCGAGCATGTGAAAAGGGCGCCTTCAGTGCCCCTTTCCGTTTCGTAAATCGTCGGAAGCTTGCGCTCGGCTCAGAGTAGACAGTATCAGGTTTTTAATTCACCGCTTAGCCTCTCTAGGGAACCGTTGCGGCGGATTGCTCTATTCCTATATTCAGTTATATTTACATCTACATTTGACTTTGCCGTTTGTTCATGTTATGTTCTATCGTGACTAAATAAACAGCAATGGAGATTGAGATGGAGAAATTTGCCGTTATTCTTGACGGTAGCGTTGAAGGCAGACCGCGTGCGTGCACGTTCGCGGGGGATGCGATTGGCGCAGCTCTTACTGTCGCACACGCGCAGCGTGTCGCCGTAGTGGTCCCGTCGACCGACGAGCTTGCCGTCCTGGCAAAAGAGATACCGGTCGGTCGAGTGTCGCCGGCCGGCAAGGTCGTCTGTGCGTTTGTAAAACACGATGTCTACGAAAAGTTCGCGGCTTTGATCGGCACCGAGCACGAGCTGCGACCAGCCGATGCCGGCAGCGTCGCCGACCAGCCTCCCGTCACGGCACCGGCGCAACAGCTGGATCTTTGGTCTAGTATTGTCGTTGGCTCGACTGTGCTTGCCACGGTCGGCCGCGAGGACGGCTGGTGGGAGGCCGTTGTCCTTGCCGCCGATCCCTCCAGCGACCGCTTAACGTTGTCGTGGCGTGATTGGCCGAACCTGCCGTCGTTTAGTACATCGCGGCGCCGCGTAGCGCTTGCTGCACCGAGCGCTTGAACCTCGGTTGCCTTCGGCGGGAACGCGCCCGCCGAAGGCACATTTATTCCGCCAAAAGGTGATTGTGCAATCTCAAGTTGCATTTAACTCGTAAATGTGTCATTGTGATTGTGTCAACTGGTTGAGCTTTGTCGAAGATAGCCGGCCGTTTTAACCGCCACCAAACACACAAGGAATTCAACATGCGAGGTCAGCCAGCAAAGTTGCTGCGGCCGTCGGAACTGCGCGCGCTTCTGACTTGGAGCAAGCGAAGCCGACTGCCGCTGAGAAATCGTGTAATCGTACTTTTGAGTTTTCGTGCTGGCCTTCGAGCCTGCGAAATCGCTGCCCTCGATTGGTCGATGGTATCGACAGCGAATGGCAAAATCGCGCCATTGATCGAGTTGCCTGGGTGGGCGGCGAAGAAAGGAAGCGGTCGACGCATTCCGATGCATCCTGAGATCAGCCAGGCGCTCAAGCAACTCGTTCGCGGTGCCGACCTGACCGGGCCAGTCATCGTGTCGGAACGCAGAGACCGAATGAGCGCAAAAACCATCGTCAACTGGTTTGCTCGCGTCTACGGCAACTTGAACCTCGAAGGCTGCTCATCACATTCGGGCCGCCGAACCTTCATCACCCACGCCGCTCGCATGATCCACAAAGCCGGTGGTTCGCTGCGCGACGTTCAGCAGCTGGCCGGGCACAAGTCGCTGAATACCACCCAATCCTACATCGACGGCGACGCTACCGCCCAACGCAAGCTGATGCGTCTCCTCTAACCCCCACTGACCATCCAATCACCTTCGCCTCGGCAGCAATCGCTGCCGTGCCGCCTTCGCTCGTGCTCAAGAAAGGAAAAACTCATGACCAAGAAAGACAACGGAATGTCACCGGCTGATATCGAAATGATCCGGGGAATGCTCGATGAAAACCTAGTCAAAATCCGTCAACTCAACGACGACCTTAGGATCCGACGCCTTGGTGGAACAATTGTCATTACCGCTGGTATCGCCGGCCTTGGCGCATCGGCCGTAACGAAGACCATCGCCGCAATCGCCGCCTTCGATGCTTTCACACCGGAGAACGACCCCAACGGCGAGCATGACTGTGCTGTCATGACCGTCGACGGCGTCAAAATCATTTGGAAAATCGACTATTATGACCTCAAACGGCAGTTTCTTTCACCCGATGCCTCCGACCGAAACGTCACCTCTCGCGTCATGACCGTCATGCGCGCCGATGAATATTGAGAGGCACATGACGATGGTGAAAACAATTGATGACGCCCGAGCGATGATGGCAGCGCTGGTCACTCTGCCAGCCCAGTCAGAACATCATGGCATTGATCCATTGGCGCTCGGCCAATCCTCAGATGCGTCAGAGGCAATTGCCAATTCCGATACTTCCTGGCTGTACCGATCACTGATTGACGGTTTTAGCTACCAGGGGATTCGTGACTCACACGCCCGCGCTTATATCGAAAAGCACGGCAACGCCGAATGGTACGGCGTCACCAATGCGCTCAGCAGAGAATGGCTTTCCAGCGAGCAGGAACTCTGCCCGAAACTGGCTGACTTTGATAGCTATCGCGGTTGCCGTTATCGCAAGGCAATTCAGACCTGCGCTAATCCCGACAGCCTGGCCACGTGCCCTGTGCCGAAGCTTGCATTGAGGAAGGGTGTTCTTAACGAGCAAGCTTTCTCACTCTATCTGTTCATCCGCGACGTCTGCCGTGGCGATCTGGTTGCCTTCATCGACCGATTGCTTGATGTGACCAGCACCAGCGAAGACCCGGTCTCCGCCGGACGCGAAGAGCTTCTGGCGGCTTTCACGCAAGTCGTTGGCGTCTCACGCAAGCTTGCCGGCATGATGCTCTCGCAAATCCTCCTCAACGCTGGTCCCGATCGCCAACGATGGCACGCCGTCGGCGCATCAGTCGTCGTCGTCGACTCGCTGGTGCATAACTTTCTTCACCGGACTGGCATCCATGCTGCCTATCAAGCTGACCATCTCTATGGGCAACTCTGCTACAGCGCTGTCGGCTGTGAGTTTATCTTGCGCGACCTCGCAGCAAAAATGGCTGGCAAGCCGACCCTCTCCATCTCGCCACGAGCGCTGCAGCATGCGGTCTGGCGTTTCTGCGCCGCGGACGAACTGTCCGTCTGCAATGGGAACAACATTCGTGACACTCTCCCCTGCGAAATCCATTGGTGCCCGCTCGGACACCACTGTAGTCGACTTCCCCTCCGACCCGCGAAGCCTGGGAGGGAGGAGGCCTGATGTCACATCACGCACCGCTGCCCTTTCGCCAGGGCGAGCTCGATGGCCTCTGTGGGGTTTACGCTGTCGTAAACGCGGTTCGACTGGCGCTTGGCGTTCAAGCGAATCTTCTGCGCCAACGCGACTGGCAAGATCTTTTTGTCGCACTGCTGGAATCGGTTGATCGGTCTGTAGGGGCGGCTCACGCCGCTTCGAACGGTATCGATACACGGCCTCTAAAATATTTGCTGAAGGTCGCGATCTCGCATATGGCGACCGAACACGACTTGACCATCCGAGCAAAACCTATGCTGGCTCGAGACGAACGGCCATGTTTTGAAAAGCTCTTGCGTCGTATCGGCGATTGGGTTGGACAACCGGGTCAGGCCGTAGTGTTGTCAGTCTTCGGCTCGCTCAACCACTGGACGGTCGTCCGCCGTGTCAGCCATCGCTCTCTCATCCTCTTCGATAGTAGCGGCTATGCGCGGATCTCGCTCGATGCCTGCCGCATGGCCCACGAGCGGCCAAGGCCCAAAGGACGACAGCACATCGTCCCGCACGACGCCATTTTTTGCGTGGGCCGCCATGAATCAAAACGACGCGCAGCACTCAGTGGCTAGGACATCATTTCTTTGTCTTCGGTCGTTTCAAAAGGTCCGAAGCGTCCACGTTTAACGCATTGGCCAGTCGATCAACCACGTCGATTGAAGCGCTGTAGACGTTCCTCTCCAACGAGCTCACATAGGTTCTGTCGAGTTCCGCCCTATGAGCAAGCTCCTCCTGCGAAAGCCCTAGCTCGCCTCTCAGTGCCTTCAAGTTGAAGGCCAGCACCTCTCGTATTGTCATGAACGAGAGAGCAGCGCCTTGTCGAGTATTCCACCACGGAGTATACTCGACATTCCCGCTCTACGGAACCGACCGTCCGCCGGCAATTCCAAGTCTCGGCGCGCTCCATCACGGCACAGCTGCGCAACATCCTTGATTTCACGGAGAACTAACATGTCGCTTTGGTTTTACGAGCGGGACGGAAAATCCATCGGGCCGGTAGACGAGTCCGAGTTGGCAAGCATCATCGCTGCTGGCGAAGTGGATCCGGAAACTCGCGTCTGGACGGCGGAGTTTGGTACGGAATGGAAAGTCGCCAATCAAACGCGCCTTTTCAGGGATGATCTGTCGGCGCCACCTCTGCCGCAGCTTGTAGAACCTCCGCAGCTAGCTCCGATGATCGGGCGCCAGACTGCTAAGTTTGTGCATCCGGAGTCTTCGGAAATTTACGCATATCTGCTTGCTGGCTCCCCTCTGCTCATCACGGTGCTCGTACTAGCGGCTTGGTTCGCAACCCGCAATCTCGCTGATGGGGCCTTGGCAGCCGTCTATGTCGGAGCGACTCTGGCCACTCTCGTCCTTGCCCTTCGCGACCGTGGTGAACTGGTCAAGACCGGGTTGGCTAAGTCTGACACAATGATGGTTGGCTTCGTTCTCCTGACGCCTCTCATCTACTTCCTCAGGCGCGCAGCGGTGACAAACAGGTCGGCGCAAAAATACATCTGGATCTGGCTTATCTCGCTGGGCGTCTCCTTCATGGCTTCGCCAGAAACCATCCCTCCTCAGCTTGCCTTTCTAACAAGTGCGCAGCCCCCGTCTGCGTCTGCGGCAAGGGTTGGTAACCAGCCATCCAAACCCAAAGCCGAGATCGATAGACAGGTCTTGGACGACCTCGGTTCCAGCATCGTTAATTGCTGGGCTTTTCCGGCGAATGCGAAACGACAGGCATCCGTCCGCATGCGCTTGCTGCCGACGGGAGAGCTTGATGGAAAGCCAACTGAAATCACCGCGGGATCGGCGTCAACCAGGGCGGACGAGGCTTTGCCTGCCTCAGCCGTACGTGCGGTATTAAATTGCGCGCCGTATGCCAATTTCGTCGCAAAGTCGCCAGAGCTTGCGGGCAATGATTTGATTGTCACGCTCGATCCGGTGAGCATTTCATCTCGTGTGCAAGTGGCAGAAGCCGAAAAAAGCGAAGCCATAGGCGCCGTATCACAAGCCGACGCAAGTTCGTCGAACGCGGACGGAGGGTCGGCTGCTCAAAAGTTGCCGCCGTATAACGATATGCGGGAGCTCTTTGCAGAACACCTAGTGCTCCTATCCAACCCATTGAATGCTGGAGAAGCCGAAGCGAAGCTGCGGCAGCGAGTGGTCGCTCAAATGACGGCCTTTGTTGCTGATTACACGGAGGAGCCATCATCTTGGCTCATCCAACTCGCTGCCGAGGTTGGACCTGCTCTTACGCCAGGAAAGGGATTCTTCTGTCGTGTGTCCAAAGATGACGCAGAGAGCATCGCGCGGCTGCGGCTGGTCTCGGCTATTCGACCGGGAATTGTCATCTCTGGTGAGCTGGGAGAATATAACTTGGATCTCCCGAATCGCGTGATGTCTATCGTGCTCGACCCGTGCCAGATTGTTGATATCCCTCCCCAGTAAACCAGGTGGGCGCTGTACCTCTAATAAACAGCGCCAATGAACGCATCACTTCCGTGACTATGTAAGTTTTGATCGAAATGGCCAGCTGCATGGTAGTTGGTAGCTTTTGCCACGAATCGCTTGAGGCGTGCATCCCGAAGTACTCGGGCTTCTCGTGAGAAACCGAGGACGAAATCCGCGGCGCTGTCATGCCGTGTTGGCGATCGAGTGTATCGCACCTGATGGCACGAAAAACATGTCACCAGCTATGTGCTTCCGACCGGAGCCGAAGGTGACGATTCGTTTGAGCGACGCATGAGGAAACAATCGGATTGAGGTCCACGTTGACATCTTCTCAGGATTGGAACAAATGTAGAACGTGCCAATTTTCTCGACGCTATTAACTGCTTCCGTGAAGAGCGATCGCTCAAGCCTTCTCAGGAATGGCATGCGTCGAACTGCGTAGCGGATATGAACCTGAATGAAGCTGCCTGTGTTGCCGGTCTATTATTATCATGATCATTTCACCGAAATGCTCGACATCGTCAGCGATACCTATGGTGCGGTGCTGACGGATCGACACCGCGCGTTTATCGCGACTTTTGCGACAATTTCGAAGGATGCGCAGTGCCTTCTGATCCGCATGATAAATCGGCGCGGAAGCATCTTTCGACAGTCGGCTTTTCGTTACGCCGAGATATCGAACCCTGGCCGCGCCGTGGCAGTGCTCCGGGCCCTTGGATATGTGCGGTCACTCGCGCACAGCGACTATGCATCCTTCATCGTCTGCCATGCGAAAGAAGCGCTCACGAAGGCTGGGAAGGACGCCGGCCTCACCGATCTGCGAACGTCCTGGGCGAAGGGAAAGGTGGTCGAATATTATCTGGCGAACGTCTCATTTGAGACAGCCTATCACCATTGCGGAGGCGATGATTTCATCGCGCTCGGCGACACGGCCCCGGTCGAATTCCTGCTGTACCTGTATTTCGGGAAGACCGAGCGAGATTTGAAGAACTTCGCCCTGCGCGACCTCGGCATCCTGCGCACCAACAAAAATGCAAACCTGAGTGCCCGCTTCACCGACGCTGAAGAGGCTCATGCAAGCTTCCACTACAGCCGGCTACTTGATCGATTTGAGATCAAATCCGAGGTTACCTTTCGCGCCTCTATTTCTGAAATTCTCGATGGTCCCGAATGCACAACCGACTACGCCGAGGAATTGAAAAGCCGAGCGGCGCACAAGGCAGGACAGTTTTTTGAAAAAGACGGCGAGAAGGGAATTGCGATACAACTGTATCGTGCCGGTTCATCCTTTGTTTGTAATGAGCGCCTGACGCGTTTGCTCTACTCAACGGGAGATAAAAAAGGGTCGGAAGAGCTTCTTCGCAGGATGATTGACGATCCGGCGAGCGATGATGAATTCGTCTTTGCAAATGATTTTTATGCCCGCAAGTTCAACGGTCGGAGAACAGGGCTTTGCACCGAACTGCTGCGGGCCGGCCATACCGTCACAGTCGACGACAGCTGGCGCGGAAATCCTGAGGCTGGCGTAGCGGGCGTCATGCGAAGGCAGGGCCGCACGGTCTTCTATGCAGAGAATAAGCTCTGGCACTGCCTGTTCGCTTTGCTGTTCTGGGAAGAGCTGTTCGAGTCTGGCCAGCTCCATTCGAGCTTCGACTGGGTGCCGCATTGCTTGAAAGACAAGAGCTTCGCGCGTCTGTTCGCGCGCGATATTGACGCGAAGCTGTCTGCCGTGTCGTCGCAGTCCGTGCTCGCCCTAATTTTGCGCACCATCGCAGGAAAGTGGGGGACACCGAACGGGCTCTTTGCCTGGGATCATATCGACATGGATGCGATACGACCCTTGCTTGCCGCTCATCCCGGCGGGGTGAGCACCATCCTTCGGCTCATGAGCGAAGACTTTCGCGCTATGCGCGACGGATTTCCAGACTTGATGATCGAGTTCAATGGCGAGGTCGCTTTTCTTGAAGTCAAGGCGGAAGGAGACGCTGTACGCCGCAATCAACTCACGCGCCTGCGTCAGTTGTCCAGCGCAGGTATCAAGGCTGAAATCGTACGTGTCGATTTTCGCTTCGATCCTGATCAAGAATATGTCGTTGTCGACATCGAAACGACTGGAAGCTGGTCGAATGGCGACCGTGTTACCGAGATCGGTGCCGTAAAAATCCGCAATCATGAAATTGTCGATGAATGGACGTCGCTGATCAACCCGCAGCGGTCGATCCCGGCGGCCATCACACGGCTCACCGGCATTACAAACGCTATGGTAAGAGACGCTCCACTTTTCGCGGAGATCGCGGACAGCTTCATGCAATTCATGGGCGACGGCATCTTCGTCGCCCACAATGTCAACTTCGATTACGGCTTTCTCTCCGGCGAATATGAACGGCTCGAGCGTCGCTTCCGGTTTCCCAAACTCTGCACGTGCGCGACCATGCGCAAGCAATTCCCAGGTCATAAATCCTACAGTCTTGCCAATCTCTGCGACGTGTACGACATCGACCTCAAAGGACATCACAGGGCACTCTGTGACGCACGCGCCGCAGCTCATCTTCTCAACCTGATCAATGGGAAACGCGATACCGGTCCTGCAACGCTTGCGGAGCAAGCTGCATAGGCTGGCCCGGCGGTGAGTTTCGATTTGCACACGCGTCCATTGCCACTAATCGCCGCAGTTGCGATCTCGGCATCGCCCTAATTATGTCTTTGACACTTGCCGCACTCGCCCCGCGCTGATGGGCGACCAAATTCCGGCTAGCGGACTATTCCGGCGATCCGGCCAGTGACGCGCATGGACGTCCCGCGAGGGGACGCTCGACGATTTTGGGCTGTTTCCGAATGACCCTGATCTTACCTTGCTTGTGCAATCCTTGGAGCAGCTGGTAGCGCGGCCCCGCAAGCGCGTACTTGACGATTTCCGCGAGACAAAAAATTGCCGGTGTCGCAGCCGCCCGGGCGGCAGCAGCCCGACGCACCGATTATTGCCGTCGACGTCAGCGTCTCAGAATGGGGCACTATTGTTGGCTCCGTAATTGCAAGACACATATCGGGGTAGGGCACGGGAAGGTCCGCCGTCTCGCGAATGGGACGGCGGCTTTCGTGTTAGGTAGTCAGGCGCGTTCCTTCGCTTTGTGCTTAACCGGTGCCTTTGCTGGCGTAGTCTTTCGACCTAGACCAATTGACTTTGCCATTGCGGACCGAACGGCAGCGTAGTTCGGCGCCACCATAGGGTAGTCGCGCGGCAAACCCCATTTGGTGCGATACTCGTCAGGCGTAAGATTGTGTGACGTCGCCAAGTGTCGCTTCAGGGATTTGAATTTCTTCCCGTCTTCTAGGCTTACGAGGTAGTCGGGGAATATCGACCGATTTGGATTGACCGCAGGGATCAGCTCTGCTCGATCGGCTGCGACTGGCTGGCGGATGCCAGACAATGACGCGTGCACAGAGGCTATGAGGTCAGGTAGGGCGCCCACGGGAACCGGGTTATTGGCCACGTAAGCAGAGACTACATCAGCGGTTAGCTCGGCCAGGTGAACGTCGTGGTTGTGTTCGTCCATCATAAGTCCCCGTTTGTGGGGTCTGTCTATTAGAACGCCCTCATCCGTGCAACCTCCTCCATGCGAGCCACAACGACATCGCTTCATCCCTTGGCCATTAAGGGGCACCGGCAGATAGGCGTTGGCAATTAGCCAGTCACCGATGATGGTTTTGACAAGGTCAAACTTCGACATGTCCATCTCGACCGCAATGACGGACAGCGAATCCTCCACTCTCGGAACGAGTTCGATACCGTCGGTTTTTCTAATTACGAGCGCCGCGTCGGAGCATGAATTGTAGATCGGCGCGCGTAATCATTTGCCGCGTTGCGCCCGTGGGGCTATGACTGGCTATGAGTGAAAAAACTGATGATCTAAAGATCGAAATTCAGAAAGCTGTCGCCATGCTCAATGAATGCGAGGCGGCTATGCGTCTTGGCGAAAGCAACCTTGCCCACGATTTGATTCGCCAGACGATTGTTAGGTTTGAGCGATTGCTTCACGAGGCTGAAACTGTTCCTCAGACTTGATGGACATGCGACTTCAGCTTCGATGAGCGGCCGAGTTTGGTGCTTCCGTTGTAATTGTAGTCCGTGCAAAGCGATATGACATGATTACCAATCTTTCAGCAGAATATCTCTGAGGACAACGGCATCGTTGTGGGCTTCATCATGAGCCGAGTAGACGAGCGTGATAGCTCCCTGCCGTATCATATCGCGCAGTCGGTCGAGCTCACCGCGATGCTCGTTGATCTCCGCAACATATCGCATGCGGAATTCCTCCCAGCGTGCTGGGTCGTGTCCAAACCATTTCCGAAGCTGGGTGCTCGGCGCGATTTCTTTCATCCAAAAATCAATGCCCGCGTCCGTCTTCTTCACCCCTCTCGGCCAAAGCCTATCCACCAACACCCGCGTACCGTCGCTGACGTCACGGCTCTCATATGCCCTTTTTAATTTTACTGGGTGGAGAAGTTTTTCGCTCATCGATGCCCTTTCCTGTTCTGCCCGTCTTGGTGTCGTCAGCTGCACTCTCAGAAGCAAGCAGAATTCACTTCCGAGGCTGGGTTACTATTCTTTGCGCCGACCAGCCACACGTTCACACATAGTGGTGTTCCTTCGCGAAATTCGGAGACATTGAGCATTATCAGCCTGCCATGACCGCCATCTCTCAGCAATTTTGCAGGCTCTCAGCACGCTACCCCCGTCGCGGTGCGGATCCAATATGGTTTCGGGGACCATGGCCATTCAAAGATATCCCTACGCTCGCCGAAACCGGTGTAGCGGGCAACGCGACCGGAGAGTATCCATCATTGGTATCGGTGCAATAAAAGACGGCGGCATGGCTGTCCCACCGCCGGCAGATCGCTGACACCTATGATCACTTCAAGCAGCTGACGTTGAACGGCAGACACGTATAGGCAAAGCGTTGAAACCGAATTGCGGCGAAGGCTAAGCCCGGTCGCCAGTTGCACGTTCAGTGTCACCTGCCTTGCTCCTGCTTCTTTCGGTGGCGACAGGAATTGTTGATCGGCCACGTGCTGGGCCTGCGGCGCGCATTCACCGCGAGCACAAAGGGCAGTATCGTTTTGGCTGCTTTTGCTGCGGTCGGTGTTCCAGATTGTCTCTAACGCCACAACTTGGCTTGCTGCTGGCTTCGCTTGATACGCCCGTCTTGCCGGCAGATCGGGCAATGCGCTCGGCCGCCTGAGCCTGACAAGTTCGTCAAAGCACAAATCATTGAGGTCGTAATCCAATCGCGCGGATGTCCGCCCATTGACATCCTGTGTCTACGTCGAGCCACCCATTGCTCAATGGTATTGCCGATACGTTCGTTCAATAGATGTGTCCTCATCTCGGCTCAATTCTGTAGCGAAGCGGAGCCTTTTGTTGAAACGCCGGGAAACGGGAGTACGCGCGATGCCGCATGAACGATTGGATGTGACCCAGAGAGCGGTTGTCGCCGCGACGATGCTAGCGTTGTGTATCGGCGGTATCGAGCCCGCGTGGAGCTCTGATCACTTCGATTCCCCCGCCATGACCGCGAATCCCCAAGCGGATATTGCTGACGTGTACGCATGGACAGCGCCTGATGGTCGCCGGTTGAATCTCGTCATGACAGTGGTCGGACACAGCCTTTCCGACCGTTTGCAATATGTGCTGCATATCGATAGCGGGAAGACCTTTGGTCATACGACAGCTTCCACGACCATCACCTGCCGTTTCCCAACGCCTAAATTAGCGAGTTGCAAGCTTGGCAACTCGGATCGGGTGGACGGGGATGCCAGCAACATAGGTGGTCTACGGAGCCGCAATGGCAGGTTCCAGCTGTTCGCGGGACTGCGCGACGATCCCTTTTACAACAATGTCAAAGGTTCAATTAGCGCCTACGGCGTGGGGCTTGCTGCCATGAAAGGTGGAAGCGCCCCCCCCGATGCTGCCGGATGTCCTCAACTAGACGCTAAAGCCACGAAGGCGGTTGCCGATCAATGGCGGCACACGGATGGCGGTCCTGCAACCAATCTCCTTGGCAATTGGACGGCGTCCGCGATCGTTGTCTCCGTGGACCTGGACGCCATCTCGGCAGGGGGGTCGATATTGGCGGTCTGGGGTTCCGCCGCCACCTCGAAGCGACTACTCGATCGGATGGGCCGGCCGTTTGTTGGAAATACTTTGCTGGGCGTTTCTCCGTTTTCGACTGACGATGCGAGTGGTGATGAACGTGAGAAGTTCAACGAGGTCGGCGTGAAAGGAGGTGGTACCTTTGAGACGCGGATCGAAGGTTCGTTGGCATTCCAGGACAGTCTTGACGGAGAATGCGGCAATCAGCTGCTTGCGGAAAAGATGCCTGCTTCTCCGGCACGCTATCGCGCGCTTGCTAAAATGTTCGCTGACGACCGGCTCTGGGTCAACAGCGCGGTCCGTGAGTGCAAGCAGTTCCTGGCGGTTGAACTGGCAGCATTGGCCGGCCGGACTGCCTACCGCGCCGATTGCGGGGGCCGCAGCCCAGTTTACGACACACCGAATATGTGGCGATCTCTGTTAGTCCAAGGAACCACAAACGAAATCGCTTGGGACGGTCTGCTTGGCGATGAGCATCGACCTTCTGCAACAGACTTTCCGTTCCTTGCGCCGCCCGATCCGAAAGGGGTGGATCATTAAAATGCGCCGCGGTGCTCCGTGTCGCAGATCGACCATGAAGATCTTGGTTGGAATCGTGCTGATCTTCGCATCGAGTTCGGCGCAGGCCCACATGGGAACCGGTCTTCCTGGCGGGTTCGCGTCAGGGTTCTTGCATCCGCTCAGCGGCGCAGATCACATGTTGGCCATGGTTTCGGTGGGTCTATGGGGAGCCTATTTGGGACGCCCGCTCATCTATTTGCTTCCGGTAATTTTTCCGACGGTCATGGCAGGCGGCGCTCTGCTGGGAATGGTCGGCTTGCGCCTGCCGGCCGTCGAGGTTGGCATCGCGCTTTCAGTTCTGGTGCTGGGCGGCTGCATCGCCTTCGCTGCGGCCGCTCCAATCTGGTGTGCCGCCCTTATCGTCGGTGTTTTCGCAATCTTCCATGGCTATGCCCATGGGGAGGAACTGCCCTCGGCGGCCGACCCCGTGGCATATAGCACAGGCTTCGTGCTCTCCACCGGCTTGTTACACGTATTCGGTATCGGGATTGGCGCCCTCAACGGCTATCGTTGGGGCGCAGTGGCGACCCGCCTGACCGGTGGCTTCATCACAGCAAGCGGACTCTGGTTCCTATATGCGGCGACACGGCCGTGAGGGGAGGGGTACTTCCACCGGCGCTGTTGTTTGCGGCATTAGGTCTCGCGCTCGCTTTTGCTCCGCTTCGCGCGCGATTGTGGAGCTTGGTCGCACTCGTCGGCATACTTGCCTCAGTTTTGCGGGTGAATTTGCCGCCTGACTGGCTCGAGATGGCATTTCTCGGATGCTGGATAAGCACCGCTATCACCGCCGCGGCTGTTCACCTGCCTCGCGGGCTCGGCCTATCAGGCAGCGTTGCACTTGCAGTCAATGCAGGCGTTTGGGCTCACATGGTGGTAGCGTTCTCCGGCGTGCCCTCCGACGCCTTCTGGGCGCTGCTTGCGGTTACAGTGATCGTCCCAGCAGCCGGGTTGATCGCGTTAAATGCATCGATCGCTATCAAGGTGGCATCGAGTTGGCTCATCGCGATCGCTGTGCTTGCCGGAACACTGCCATTCCTTCATGTCACCCCCGGATATCTTCCTGACCACCTCGAATAGGAACTGTCATGACAAGAGATGGGCGAAGCCAATTTAGTCGGATTTTGCGCTCGCGCGGATGGCTCGCACTTTCTGTTCTGTTTGCTTGCAGTGCGTTTCCCGCAGGCGCCCATGATTTCTGGATTGCGCCAAGTTCATACTGGATTTCACCCGCCGTCGTCGTTGGGATGACTCTTCAGGTAGGGCATGGGCCATCTCGCCAGCGATCGCCAATCCCGCTGCGCCGCATAGTCCGTTTCGAAGCGGTGGGACCCGACGGTGCGAGAACAGATTTGAAGGCAGGGCTAAATTTGGGAGGCAGTGCGGAAGATGGCAGTTTCGCCCTTCAGAAACCCGGGTTGAACGTGATTGTTCTTCAGACGGACAGCCTCGCTCAAACACATTTGCCGTCAATCCGATTCAACGACTATCTCGAGGCCGAAGGACTGACCCCGGCGCTCGATTTGCGGACCCGTCTTGGTCGCATGGACCGCGATGGATCAGAAAATTACAGCCGATGTGCGAAATCGATAATGCAGGTCGGCCCCGTTGGCACAGGTCCTCAAGGGCAGATAACTCGCCCCCTGGGTTTACCACTGGAGATCGTACCGGACCGCAGCCCTTATGCACTCCCACGATCCGCGGAGTTTCCCGTGCGGGTTTTATATTTGGGCCGGCCGTTGGCCGGAGCGTTGGTCAAGTTGACCCATTTGGAGGACGACGCCGCGCCCTTGGAATCTCGCCTTACCGATCAGGCGGGCAGAGCGACCTTCACATTGCCGATTGACGGTTCATGGCTGCTGAATGTGATTTGGACGCGGTCTCAGCCGAGTTGGGCCGAAACGGACTTCGAAACCACTTTCTCCAGTCTCAGCTTCGGCTTCCTGCGGAGCGCGTCAACTCCAAGCCGTTAGGTTCCGCTCGAAAGATGGTCCATCGGACGTGAGGTGAACGCCGCACGGTCCATCCTGGACTTTCTCGTGGCGCTGCATAGGAAGGGTCAAGCCATGATCACGGCCTGCCATAGCGCCACCTTCGCATCCTATAAGCTGGCGTAATTTGGTTGTGTGCCACTGCCTTCGAAGCCGCTCTTGGTCACAAACCTGAACCGTATCTACGCTCAGCAGCAGATTGCGATTGATCGGCTCGACATGCTAACCATATCCATTGCGCCAGCGGCGACTTTTCCGATGGCTGCTGAGGCAATGAGACAGGATCCGCCGTCCCTGTTCAGATTCTCGTCCACGTATCTTTAACCGGTAGTAGAAAGTTCGGGACGACAGGGCGGCAGACGGAGCACTACGGGATTGCTAACCAGCCGCCTGCGAGAGGTCATGGTTTTGGTCACTCAAGGCTTGCGAGTCGAACCGGTGCGAGACGCGGCATAGGCGGATTGAGATGGAAGCACCTCATGGGAGAGTGATGCAAGAATGAAAGTTCGTTCGGTTACGGACATGGTGAGCACGGCCGCGAGCGTCAGTCTGGTGGCGGGAATGTCAGCAGAGCGTAACTGTCTTCGGAGGTGGTAGATGGCCACACCGCATGAGACGGACACAGGTCGGGCCACTGGCCAAAAGGTCCTAATCTCGATCATTGATGATGACGAGTCGATCCGCGAGTCCGTTGCGGGCCTAATTCTTTGGATGGGTTTCCGGGTCGCGACATTCGCATCTGGCCCCGAGTTTCTAGCCTCCCCTGAGGTCCTGGATAGCGCTTGCATCGTGTCCGACGTGCAAATGCCGGATATGAATGGCTTCGAGCTGCACCGTCGATTACGGGATCTAGGTCATAGTATTCCGACGATTCTGATTTCGGCATACCCCAATGACGAGGTCGATGTGCGCGCTTCGGCCGAGGGTATCATTGGTTACCTTTGTAAGCCCTTCAGCATCGAAGAATTGGTAATGTGTGTCCGTTCGGCTTCTCTAGCTCCCAAGGGATGATGCCGTAGCTTGGGGTCTCAGCAACAGTGAGGGATGCTATCTTGTGCTTAGAAGGCTTCGTCGGCAAAAATGACTTTGGAAGGTAGCCTGATGACTGCGATCGCTGGGTCTTCAACCAGCGTTCCGCTCCAATGCGCCGTTTGCTTCATCAATTTTGCCCGCCATCAGCCTCATCAGCTGGTTTTCCGTAAGGTCAGACCTCTTGAACGTTCCGAGTTGGCGCCCGAGAAACAGCACTACGAACGTATCTCCGATCGAGTACGCGTGCTGAGCGTTATGCGTAACCAAGATCACGCCGATTCCCGCCTCCTTCGCCTTCTGTATGTAGCCTAGGACGATCTCGGCCTGATTCACTCCAAGAGCCGACGTCGGTTCATCGAGAATGAGAATGCGAGCGCCAAAATGTACGGCTCGAGCGATCGCGACGCACTGACGTTGACCGCCCGAGAGGGTGTTGATCGACCTACGCACGGCGGCCGAGCTGACGCCTAGATCACGCAGCGCTTCCTCGGTCATCGCGATAGCGCTGCGGGAATCAAATCGCTGGAACGGTCCCCAGCCAATCCGTGGCTCTCGCCCGAGAAAGAAATTGCGATACACGGACATGATCGACACCAAGGCAAGGTCTTGGAAGACTGTTGCAATGCCCATGTCTAGAGCGTCGCTCGGCGACCCCAGACGCACTCCAACCCCTGATACGCGTACAGTCCCGTTGTCGGGCTTTGCCACGCCACATAGGATTTCAATCAGCGTAGACTTGCCGGCTCCGTTGTCACCTAGCAGGCAAACCACTTCCCCCGGCCGGACGGAGAGGCTCACGTCAACCAACGCTGCAACATTCTGGTACGATTTCGAGACGCAGACAGCCTCAAGGTAAGGGTCATCTTTTATGAGCCGCACCCTCCGGTTTCATCGCCTTTAATCGAGTGTAGTTATTGATAAGCACCGCTATCAGAAGCATGAGACCAAGAAATGTCATGAACCAGACATCGGGAAGCGGCGTGAAGAAGAAGCCTTGGTCGACCATGCCAAAGAGCAGGGCTCCGAAAAGGGATCCGATTGGCGACCCGTAGCCGCCGGTCAGGAGCGCACCGCCGATGACCGCAGCCGTGACCACCTCGAATTCGCGCCCGACCGCTGCGTTGGCATTGCTTTGGTTTATGGCAAAGATATCCAGTGCGGCAACTAACGATGCTGAAACCGCCACCGTCACATAGAGTAGGATTTTGACCTTTTTGACCGGGATACCCAGCCGCACAGCGGTCCGCGAATCTCCGCCGGTGGCATAGATCCAATTGCCGAAAGCGGTCTTTTCCAGGACCCACGCCGCTAAGATTGTTATGAGAACCCACCAGCACAGCGAAATGGAAAACGGACCGATCGAGGATGCAAACAATGCCGCCGACGCGTCCCCGGCCGTCACGTCTCGAACGCCATCCACCGTGCTTGTGCCAATCAACATCCGTAAGCCGCCTTGTGCAGCACCGCGCAGAATGAACAGCATCGCCAACGTTATTATGAAAGAGGGCAACCTGGTTGTCACGACAAGGAGGCCGTTGATTATTCCGACAACTGCTGCCGCCGAGATGGTGACGGCCAAAGCTGCTGAAAGTGGCCACCCACATTCAACTAAAAGGTAGCCTAAAATCGACTCGGCTGCCGCCACCATAGATCCAACAGAGAGGTCGAACTCGCCCGCTACCATCAGGAGCGTGACCGGTGCGGCAATAATGCCGATTTCCGCCGCGACCTCCAGATAGTTGCGTGTCATCGGCAGTGTCAGAAACCCTGCCTCGCCTGTGAAAACGGCAAAGAAGACAAAAACGATTACCGTCCCGGCGACGGCGGTCAATTCTGGACGGGCCAACACTGAAGCAATGCGCTTGGCGCTCAGGATTCCCATGGTGGCGCCTTAGTATCAAACGACATGCAGCGCCTCCAGCCCTGGATTCTGGTTACTCCTAGCGAGCGGAAGCCTCAAGTCTGTTGACGTTGTTCGGAGTGATAACGACGGGCCCGGTCACGAGCACTGGCTCGGCTGGTTGAATGGCTTGGCGAATATACAGCGCCAGCATTATCACCGGATAGTAGCCTTGAGCGTACTGTTGCGCATCAAGGGCGAAATCTAGTTGGTGCGCCTTGAGGGACGAAACGGCGCCTGCTGTTAGATCGATCGTGCCCCAATGCATCGCCTTTCCGCGCTCACCTATGTCGGTGCGGACCTGGGTCATTGCCGCGATGCAACATCCACCGATAGAGAATACGGCGTCTATCGAGGGGTCTTTTTGCAGTTGCGATTCGGTAATCGTCTTGATCCGGTTTGAATTGTTGAAATCGGTGAGCGGGATCTCGGCCAAAGCTGAAGTTCCAGCAAATGCCGCCTTGAACCCGTTGGTACGCGCATCAAGGAAGGGCAATGCGCCAATAGGGGCGGTGATAATCAGCGCGTGTTTCGAGCCGAGAGCATTGAACTGCGCTGCGCCCACCGCGCCCTGTCTACCCGGGTCATCGCCAACGAACGCAAGCGCGCCGACATCGGCCACCTGGTCGCCTCCCTGATTAACGATAATTACTGGAATGCCGGCTTCCGACGCTTTCTTGATACTCTCGTTTAATGAAGCGGGCGTTGGATCGGACACGATAATACCGTCAGGTTTTGCGGCTATGGCGGCTTCAAGATTCCGGCGCTGCTGGTTCGGGTCGTTTAGATTGTTTTCGATGCCGCGATACTGCACATTCACGCCAAGGTCGTTGCCTGCCTGCTCTAGGCCTTTGATAACGCCCGACCAATACGTATCGGACGGCGGGGAATGGGTCACCATTATGAAGTTTGGCTTGGCGATGGCGACGCCTTCGACGCTGGAGACGCACGCAAGTGCGATGGCTATCATTGCAACCTTGTTGAACATGATCTTTCCCTCTGGTGCATCCCTTACGCTCTTCTGGCGCGCCGACCCGCTCATCGCGGCGAGCCGCGTATTTTCGGCATTCGTAGTAAATGTACCAAACCCCATTTTTTTGCAAATCAGAGGGCACTGTCTAGCGACGGAGAAGGGAGCCAGGTGAGGATCAACCGCTCGCGCAATGACATTGGCATATTGTTCGCCAGAACTCGCTGAAGTTCCCTTGCCGTGTACCAAGAAGCGGCCACGGGGATTGGTGTCCTTTTTTCATTTTACCGCATTTGGACAAACTAGGCTCGCCTGCCAGTCGCCGAACAGTCGCCCGGTGGCGAGTGGAGCCTAGTCAGCACGGTTTCTTTGTGAAACGCTCCTCCGCAATATCCAATTGGAAAAACCGTGGAGCGTGATGGATGGAGCCGCAGATCTCGCTTTTTGCGCGCGAAAGTGGTCCTGAAGTTCTGTGGAAGGACGGCGAGCGCGCGCTCCATCGAGAGCTAATGGCTTATGGTGATCAGCCGCCGCGCAATGTGCTTGCGCTCAGGTTGACCACAGTGCACCCACGTCCGACGAGCATCGCTCAGATCGCGCATGAGTTCGAACTCAAGGACCATCTCGACAGTGCTTGGTCTGCCCGTCCCATAGAGCTCGTTCCAGACCGCGATAGAACGATACTGATATTGGAAGATCCCGGTGGCGAAACACTTGACCGCCATATCGGTAAACCGATGTCGATACCTCAGTTCCTTCGACTGGGTATAAGCACTGCAGCGGCCCTAAGCCATGCACATCAACGAGGCTTGGTCCATAAGGATCTGAAGCCGATACATATTCTGGTGAACCAGATATCTGAGCGAGTGTGTCTGACGGGGTTTGGCCATGCCTCCCGACTGCCGCGTGAGCGTCAGGCACTTAGCCCACCAGAGTTCATCGCAGGAACGCTTGCGTACATGGCACCTGAGCAAACCGGACGAATGAACCGCTCGATCGACTCGCGTAGCGATCTCTACTCGCTCGGAGTGGTGTTCTACGAAATGTTGGCGGGCGTGTTGCCATTCACCACGTCCGACCCCCTCGAACTGATTCATTGCCACATTGCCAGGACTCCGGCGCCGCTGTGTGAAAGAGTGGCGAATATACCAGGCCCGATCTCCGATATAGTCACAAAACTGCTCGCGAAGACAGCCGACGAACGCTACCAGACCGCCACTGGCGTCGAGCATGATCTCCAACGTTGCCTGTCGCAGTGGCAAGCGGCAGGGAAGATCGTCCCATTTACCATAGGCGCCCGTGACACGCCTGATCGACTAATGATGCCAGAGAAGCTCTACGGAAGAGATATCCAAATTGCGTCCCTGCTAAATGCCTATGGTCGCGTCGCGACGACTGGGGCAACGGAACTGGTGATTATCTCTGGGTATTCCGGGATCGGAAAATCCTCCGTCGTGAACGAGATGAATAAGGCCATATTATCGTCTCGCGGCCTCTTTGCTTCCGGCAAGTTCGAACAGGAAAAGCGCGATATTCCGTACGCAACGGTCGCTCAGGCATTTCAGCGATTGATCCGCAGCTTCTTAGGCAAGGGCGACTCGGAACTGGCAGGCTGGCGCAGGGCATTGCGCGAGGCCGTAGGGTCACAAGGACAGCATCTAGTCGAACTCATGCCCGAACTGAAGCTGGTTATCGGGGAGCAACCGCCTGCTCCGGATCTTCCGCTGCAGCAGGCGCAGCAGGCTTTCCAAATAGCCTTCCGAGGCTTTGTCGGCGTGTTCGCAACGGAAGAGCATCCGCTGGTACTGTTCCTAGATGATTTGCATTGGGTCGATGCGGCATCGCTCGACCTCCTCGAAGATCTGATGACCCGTTCTGAGCTTCGCTACCTGCTGGTGATCGGCGCTTACCGGGACAACGAAGTCGATTTGGATCACCCGCTCCCCCGCAAGTTGGAGGCCATTCAAAGCACGGGCCTGAAAGTCGAAAAGACTAAGCTGACGCCTCTCAGCCGAAAACATCTTGAAGAGCTGGTGATGGACGCGTTTCATTGCGTTCGGGCTCGCGCTGTCGCTCTAGCTAGAATTCTTTTTGAAAAGACCGCTGGTAATCCTTTTTTTGTAATGCAGTTCCTGTCTGCCCTTGTCGATGAAGGCGTAGTTGAATTCGATCGGACAATAGGAGCTTGGACTTGGGATCCTGAAGGCATTCGAAGCAAATTATACACCGAAAATGTGGTTGAACTGATGGTGGGCAAGCTTGCCCAGCTGTCAACAGTTACGCAATCTGCACTGCTCCAATTGGCTTGTCTTGGGACCGCCGCTTCCACCGCGATGCTTGCGACGGTCCTCTCGAGGTCGGAGGATCACGTCCATGCAGCGCTTTGGGATGCCGTTCGGCGGAATTTCATCGAGAAGAGTGACGATAGCTACAGATTTATTCATGACCGAATACACGAAGCTGCCTATTCGCTGATCCCGCACGACAAACGGATCGAGATGCATCTCCACATCGGTAGAGTGCTGGTCTTGAACACGCCCTCTTCAATGCGAGATGAGTTGATTTTCGATATCGTCAATCAGCTCAACCGCGGCACTGCACTTATCTTCTTGAAGGAAGAGCAGGAACAACTCGCCGAGTTCAACCTGATTGCAGGCAGGCGAGCTAGGGCGTCGGCCGCCTTTCTTCCAGCACTCAATTATTTCGCTACCGGCGCATCACTTTTGGGAGCCCAAGCTTGGGTAGATCGCCATGAACTCGCGTTTGCCCTTGAGTTCTATCAGGCTGAATGCGATTTTCTTATCGGTCAGAAATGGGCTGCCGAAGAACGCCTCACTACGCTCTCTGTCCGAGCAGGAAGTACGCTTGAGAGAGCGACTGTCGCTTGCCTGCGCATTGATTTGTATACGACCCTCGATCAATGCGACAAAGCCGTTGACATCTGCATCGAGTATCTGGGTCACTTGGGAGTGAACTGGTCACCGCATCCGACGCGAACTCAGGTGAAGCGCGAATACGGCAAGATTTGGAAGCGGATCGGCGATCGGACGGTTCAAGAACTGGTCGATTTGCCGTTGATGAAAGACGCTGTTTCCCTCGGCACACTAGACGTGCTCACGAGGATCTTTCCGTCGGCGCTTTTCACCGATGCAAATCTGCTTTCGCTTGCCATCTGCCGCGCAATTAATCTGAGCCTGGACGAAGGGCACGGCGACGGCTCCTGTGTTGCCTACGTCTTTTTCGGCAAAATAGCCGGGCCCCAGTTCGGCGATTACAAAGCTGGGTTCGCGTTCGGTCATCTCGGTTATGAATTGGTGGACAGGCCGGGCCTGGAGCGATTTCGCGCCCGTGCCTATCTCTGGTTTGCGCAGTTTTCATTAACGTGGACCCGACATGTCAGCGTTAGTCGAGCGCTTATTTGGCGGGCATTTGAAACGGCGAAGGAGGCTGGCGACCTCACGTTCACCGTGTATAGTTTCGATAACCTTAACACGAATTTCTTAGCGGCGGGTGATCCGCTTGAAGAGACACAGCGTCAGGCGGAGCGAGGTTTGGAGCTCGCCGTGCGAGCGAAATACGACCACATAATCGATCTCATGAAGGCGCAAATGGGTGTTATACGATGTTTGCGGGGACTGACTTACAAATTTGGCAGTTTCGATGATGGGCAGGTGAGCGAGTTTGAGCTCGAACGGCGCTACGCGGCCAACTCTGCAACTAAACAACCCGAATGTTGGTATTGGATTAGGAAGCTTCAGGTCCGCTTCTTTGCCGGGGAATATTCTACTGCATTAGCCTGCGCGGCAAGAGCCCGTGAGTTGCTTTGGACATCCGCTGCGATGTTTGAGACAGCGGAATATCATTTCTACGCGGCGCTTTCTCTTGCTGCTTTCTGCAATCCAGTCCTGGCGAAATCCGCCGATCCAACATCGCACTTCTCCAAGAGGCCAGGTGCGCTCGAGGACCACTGTCGGACACTCGTGGCGCATCACAGACAGCTCGAGCTGTGGGCTGAGAATTGTCCAGAGAATTTTGAAAACAGAGCTGCGCTGGTTGGTGCAGAGTTAGCGCGGCTCGAAGGCCGCTATCTAGAGGCGGAGCAGCTGTATGAACAGGCAATTCGCTCCGCCCGTGTCAATGGGTTTTTCCACAATGAAGCGATCGCCTATGAGACAGCCGCGCGGTTTTACTCCGCCAGGGGGTTTGAAGACATCGCAGAAATGTATCTTTCAAAAGCCCGCGACGGCTATTTGAGATGGGGCGCACTGGGCAAGGTAAGACAGTTAGAGGCTGACCATCTCAGATTAAATATCGTCAACCGATACGTCGGAAGCAGCGACGGGGCGACGCCTGCCAAACACCTCGATCTCGCCGCCGTTCTGAAGGCTTCTCAGGCTCTATCAAGCGAAATTCTGTTGCCACGACTCGTCGAGCAGTTGATGACGATCGCCTTGCAGAGTGCGGGCGCTGACCGAGGACTGCTTATCCTACCGCGTCAGGACGATTACGTGGTCGAAGCTGAAGCTCGAATAGTCGGCGACGGCATCGTCCTGCAATATGGCCACTCCACAGAACTGGTGGCTCCCGAAACCATCCTTCGCTACGTCATGAGGACGCAAGAAGCGGTAATTCTCGATGACGCAACCAAGCAGCATCTCTTTTCAGTCGACCCATATATGACTTTTCGCAACCCGCGATCGGTTCTCTGCCTTCCGCTGGTTCGTCAGGGGGTTCTGGGCGGAATGCTTTACCTTGAGAACACCTTGGCATCGCACGCCTTCACGTCCGATCGCATAACACTCCTGGAACTCTTGGGAACCCAGGCGGCGATTTCTTTGGAGAACACGCGTCTCTACAGCGATCTGCAAGAACGCGAGGCGCGTGTTCAGCGGCTGTTCAACGCCAACATCATCGGGATATTCACTTGGGATCTTAATGGTAGAATCACCGATGCGAATGATGCGTTCTTGCGGATCATCGGATATCGACGTGAGGATCTCGAGTCTGGCTCACTGCGCTGGAAGAGCCTGATGCCCGATGAATGGGATCCGCAAGATGATCGCATTATGGACGAAATGCGCGCTACTGGCGCCGCGACGTCATTCGAGGGAGCCTACGTCAAAAAAGATGGCACCCGCGTTCCTGTCTTGATCGGTGCGGCACTCTTCGACATGCGGTCAACCGAGGGCGTTGCATTCGTCGTCGATCTGACGGATCGGCAACTAGCCGAGGAAAAAGCGCGCGAAAGTGAACGTCGATATCACGAAACCAAGCTGGCGCTCGCACACGTAAACCGTGTAACCACAATGGGACATCTGGCGGCCTCGATCGCCCACGAACTGAGCCAACCTATCTCAGGTGTGGTTGTCAGCGCGGAGACGGCGTTACTATGGCTGGGCGAAGCGCCAAACGTTCCTGAAGCTCAAAAAGCGATCGCACGAGTTGTCCGCGATGGCACCCGCGCTGGGCAGGTGTTCAGTCGGATCCGTACACTTGTTAAAAAGGCACCCTCGCTAAAATCGATTTTGGATATAAACGAAGTCATCCTTGAGACCATCAGCCTTACACATGGCGAAGCCATCAAAAGTGGCGTTTCAATCGAAATGCGGCTCAACGAGAGGCTGCCGCTGATCTTGGGCGATCGAGTCCAGCTGCAGCAGGTCGTTCTCAACCTCATTATGAACGCTCTTGATGCCATCAAGGGGACCGGCGACACTGCAGGAGAAATCCGAGTGAGCTCTGCGGTCACGGGCTCCGGTGAAGTCCATGTATCGGTGCAAGACTCGGGACCAGGCATCGATCCCGCAAACCTCGAACGCATTTTTGGAGCGTTCTATACGACCAAGGCTGACGGGCTCGGCATGGGGCTCTCGATTTGCCGCTCAATTATTGAGGCGCATGGTGGAAAACTATGGGCAACTATGGTCCAAACTCGAGGAGTAATCTTCCATTTTGTCGTGCCTGTTGAGGAGAGAAGTCATGCCAGGCAGTAACCAAAAATACGATTCCCGATCTTCCATGAGGACGCACTCACGATGCTAGATGCGTCGTGCGTGCGGGGAAAGGACGCATTTCATAATGATGTCACCAACAACCTGGCGGATTTTGCTTCTTCTAGCAGTTTGGCCCATAGACTCCTGCCGAGCGTTCGATATGACGGCAACAAATGCGCTACGGCGATTTTTCAATTGGCAGCATAACGTTAAACACGGCGCCATGAGGTTTGTTCGGAGTTGCCCATAGCCTGCCGCCATGCGCTTCCACGATCGTGCGGCAGATCGGCAATCCCATCCCCAACCCACTGGACTTGGTCGTGTAAAACGCCTCGAAAATACTCTCAGGATTGGCCTGAGATAGACCCGGACCCGTATCGCTGACCGCGACAAGGACGCCGTCTGAGTCAACCTTGCTGGTGCTGATCGACAATTCGCGCAGTACCTGCCCAACCTCGCTCATGGCTTCGATGGCGTTCATGATCAAATTCAGGATCACCTGTTGTAATTGGACTCTGTCCCCCAAAATGCGCGGCAACCCCTCTGCCAGTTGCATCTTCGCCACGACGCCTCTCTCTGACATTGGGATACGGGCTAGTGCCGAAATTTCCAAAATTGTTTCGTTGATTTCCAAATTTTCCTTCCGGGCAGGGGCATTTTTGGAGAAGTCACGAATACGGCTTACAATATCAGCGGTCCTCTTACCGTCTCTCATAATGCGATCGATGGCGTGCTTGGCCCCATCCAAATCTGGCGGCTGACGAGCGAGAAAGCGCATCGCGGTTCCAGCATTCGTCAGCGTGGCAGCTATAGGTTGATTGACTTCGTGAACAATGGAGGCTGCGAGTTGGCCCATTGTCGCTACGCGGTTCGCGTGCACCAGCTCGGCCTCGGCGCGTTTTCGCTCCGTCAGATCTACAACGAATGCGACGCCCTGATGTCCGAGTTCGTCGAAGGTCGCCCCACCCACAAGCACGGGCACGAGATTGTCGTCTTTCCGAAGAAGATCCTTCTCGTACGGTCTGCAGGTTCCAGTAGAAGCCATGTCCGCGAATGCTCGTTCGTCCGCCCAGCTCCATTCGGCGGGTGTCAAGGAGGTCCAACGCAACGAGCCCGAAGCAACATCGCCGCGGCTATATCCCACGATTTGGAGAAAGGCCTCGTTGGCTTCCATGATGCGACCGTCGAGATCGAAAATACATATTCCGATGATATTGGAGTCGACAAGACGCCGAACCTTTGCCTCCCGCTCTTGGAGATCGCTATACAAGCGTGTGTTTTCAAGCGAGATCGCTGCTTGCGCCGCAAGCAGTTCCAGGACCCCGATTCGTCCCGGCGTGAACGCGTGTGAGGTCAGCGCGTTTTCCAGGAGGACAATTCCTGTCAACTCTCCCTGTTTGATCAGCGGTACGCACAGGATTGACTTTGATAGTTGATGGTGCAGATACCCGTCCACGGAGAACAGGTTAGGTTTGGAGGCATCATCGAGAATGACGCTTTCCCGTGTGCGGATGACGTAGCGCACAAGGGATTCTGGACACGTGATTGACGTGATCGGCTCTTGATTTAATGTGACTTCGATCTGATTTCCGGCCGCCCGCGCTTCCGCATGGATCAGATATTCACCCCCTGACGGCAGGATCAAAAGGCCGCGATCCGCGCCCGCGTTCTCGATCAAGGTCCTCATCAGCCGCTTGATTAACTTGGGCAGCTCGATCTCTCCAGACAAAGCCTGAGAGGCTGCTATGACACTCTCTGCGTCGAGATGTTGAACCCGGGAGCCAATGCCCGCGTCACGACCTTGCACTTCCGGAGCGGTCAGGTGCGGATAAAGCCGGTCTAGCTGCCGCGCCTTGCCGTCGGCGCCCCAGCGGACATAACATCGCCGAGCATGACCTAAATGGGCAATGGCGGAAATCTTTGAGCCGCGCGCATTGTAAAACCTCGCGGCCAACTCATAGGCAAGGCCTTCGTTCTGCACGAACCCTTGATCGCGAGCAGAGGAAATTGCCTCCTCGTAGAGCCGCATGGCTTCAGCATCCCGTCCTTCGATACGGGCGAGCTCCGCGGAAACAAGTGCGTGCTTGTCGCCGAAGGTCGGTGGGTAATTTGCAGCCCACTCTCTGAGTTGCTCCAGGTGCAGCGCCAGGAGATCATGCCAAGCTCCCTTCTCGCCGACCGAAGCGCTCTCATAGAGAGCAGTCACGGTCAGCGCGGTATAGTAAACATAGTCGAGCTTCTGGAAATGAACCGGTGCAGCCCAAAGCAATTCTTTCGCTGTCTCGGCCGATGCGAGCGCCTCGACGTAGTCGCCCGACAAGAACCGGGCTTGTAACTTCAAGATCCAGTACAGGCAGGTCGCCGTGGCCGTCCCGTCAGCCATGATCTGCGCCTCGAAATCCGCTTCGTCAAATTGCGCATCGCTGAAGGTAGAGAAAGTTAAGGACCGGCCCTGCATGGTCGCTACGAAGCGTTGCTGGGCCTCGATCACGGTAGCGACGTCATGGAACCGAGCTTTCCGGACAAAATCCAGGGCCCTTTCCGACTCCCGCCACACTGCGTCGAGCGGGTCGTTCCGCGTCAGAAAATTCGTTATCGACTTGTCCATGCAGTAGCAGGCGACAGTCAGATCACCGGTGTCGTTTGCTATACGAAAGGCCGTCTCAAGAAAATTTATCGAGGTTGCGATCGGTTGTGTCCAGACGGCGACAACGCCTTTCGCATGGTAGGCCTTCCCCCGGTAGGCGACGAAACCTTGCTTATTGACAAGCTCGCAGGCGAGCTCAGCGAATCGATAACCGTCGCCGTAACGGCCAAATACTGGTCCCAGGATTTGGCCGAGATCGGCATAGCCATGGGCCGATGCGCCGCAGGTTCCGTGCTGCATTGTCATCTTCGCTATCCGGCACGCGAGCAACGACCACAAATTGAAGTCGGTATGGTTAGCAGGGGAGAGGAGCACTGACAGCACATCCATCGCGGCCAGCATTTCTGGATCCGTCATCATTGGCAGATCAATCAAGTTTTCGATCGGCTGTCCGCCAAGAGTTTGCCAGACCGTTTCGTATTCCGCCTGGACTTGCGCCTCAGTCGGGTGCGCCGAGATGTCAATGCCGAACAGGCGCAGGCACGAGAGTGCGCTGTCGACGGCTTGGGCATTTTCCGATTTCAGAGTGTGGAGCAGGACTTTCAGACGATAGGTGGTCGCCAGGTCGACTTTCGACGCCGCGCGTTGCAGCAAATCAATTATCAATTGCTCAGCTTCTTCGAAGTTGCCGCTCAAGAATTCGCATTCCGCACGTTCTAACCAGAGGCCGAATGTCAGTTCGTATTGTTTGTTCCAGCTTGTTTTGTCGAGCATGGTCATGCCGGCCGCTAGATACACGGATGCGGACACATAGGCAGCGGACGCTTTGGCCTTTCTCCCTGCGCGCAGGTTGAGCGTCGCTAACTGGGATTTCTCCTGCGGTTTAATCAGTTGTCCAGCGCCCCGATTGAGCTGGCCGGCGACATCGAATAGGTGCTCGGCGAGCTGGTCATCCGTCATGTTCGCCAGAAGCGTGCGGCCGACGAGCAGGTGGGCGTCAACTCGATGTCCGTCGGGGATAAGCGAATAAACCGCCTGTTGAATTCGATCATGCAGAAACCTGTACGCGCCATCCTGCTGATCGATGAGACCTGCATAAACAGCTTCCCGGAGCGTCTCGTGCATTGCTTCCTCTGTCTCTTTCTGAACCAGAGTCAGGATGGCGACGTCGGTGGCGTGGCCAAGACAGGCGAGCTGTTTCAACACGTCTTGGGTCAGGGGAGAAAGTCGCTTCAGCTTCTCCACCATGAGATCCACCACATTATCGGTATAGCCCTTGGCGTGTATGAGATCGATTTCCCAATGCCAAGCTCGCGCAACAGGATCAAATGTGAGCAATCCCTCGTCGGCCAATTCCGTCAAAAACTGGATTGCAAAGAATGGATTTCCCCCGGTTTTCTCCTGAACCAGCTCCGACAAAGGCCGCGCACGCTCGATATCACAGCGGATTGCACTCGCGGTAAACTGGCTGATCTCGTCGGACCCGAGGGGACCCAGCTTTATCTCACCCACCCTCGCATCAGTTTTTTTGATCGTATCCAGCATATGCAAAAGCAGGTGAGCGGGCCCGACCTCGTCGTCTCGATAGGCGCCAACCAGCAGAAGGTTGCGCACCTCCGAATGCGTGATCAGGTGCCCGATAAGGTCGAGTGTGGCTGCGTCCAGCCATTGCAGATCATCCAGGAACAGCGCGAGCGGGTGCTCCGGCGTCGCAAACGCGCCAAGGAAGCGACGGAACACAGCCTTAAATCGGTTTTGCGCCTCTTGGGACGGCAGGTCGGAAACGGACGGTTGTTTCCCGATGATGAACTCCAGTTCGGGAACGAGGTTGACGATCAGCTGTCCGTCCACACCGACCGCCTCTGACAAGATACGCCGCCAGCGATCCACTTCCCCTTCGCTCTCAACGAGAATCTGACGGACCAGGGTCTGGAAGGCCTGTGCCAGAGTTGCGTATGGGCTATCGCGCTTGTACTGGTCGAACTTGCCTGCAGCGAAAAGTCCCCGCGACGGGACGATGACCTTATGTAACTCGTTCACCACTGAGGATTTGCCGACACCGGAATAGCCGGATATCAATACGAGTTCGGAGGTGCCTTCGACCACTACCCGATCGAACGACGCGAGCAGAGATTCGATCTCGCTTTCGCGCCCATAGAGCTGCTCCGGGATCATCAACTGGCCCGATGTGTCGTGGGCGGCTAGTGGGAATGGTTCGATGCGACCATGTAGCTGCCATTCCATTAGGCACCGACGCAGGTCGGCCTCGACCCCCCCCGCGGTCTGATAGCGTTCCTCGGCCGTCTTCAGGAGAAGCTTCATCACGATTGACGAGAGTACCTGAGGAATTTCGCTTATACTTTCAGTGGGCGAGACAGCACGCCTCGCAATATGGCAGTGCACCCATTCCATCGGATCAGAAGCGGTGAATGGGAGCCGGCTGGTCAAGATTTCGTACAGCGTGACCCCGAGAGAATAGAGATCGCTCCGGGAATCGATAGAACGGTTCATACGCCCCGTCTGTTCAGGAGCCATGTACGGAAGCGATCCGGCGATGAATTGGGGCGCTTCAGGCTGCTGACGCTCCCGCGGAAGCCGAGACGCAACCCCAAAGCCTGTAAGCCAAACGCGACCGCGGTCGTCTACAAGTGCGTTCGCCGGCTTGATGTCCTTATGGATGAGCCCTTGCTTGTGGACTTGACCAAGCGCCACTGCCAAACCAATGGCAATACGCAGCAAGTGGGATAAATCGATGGGGAGTCCTTTGTGCTCCTCTATTGCTTGGTCCAGGGGTTCACCGCCTGAATCCTCAAGGATGAGGAGCATTCGTCCTTGGTGGCGAGCAATGGCGAGGGGCCGGGCGGCCCATGCTGCATCAAGTCCGCTCGCCAGCGCGTATTCGTGTTCGAGCCGCCGAATACTCTGAAGTGACGGCTGCTCACCAGCGACCGACACCGCTAGAATCGGTGTCTGGTTGCCGACCTCTTTGCCGCGGTAGAGCGTGAACTCCGCCCCTTCGCGAAGCACCTCCAAGGCGTACTCGGAATCCTCGGCCATCAAGCTTCTTATTGCTAGGAGAATGAGCCCTTGTCACAGAAAGAGATTGGCCCGCGAAACCCGGAGTCGAGCACGACCCTACTGTCAATCTGCCGGAGCGTCCATCTTTATTGGTTTGCTGCGAATGAGCCGCAGCCCGATCCCAGCCTTGCAGGACAAACGCCACTTTACATAGACAGCCTTTCGTCCTGGAGTTCCACCTGTCAGGAGTCCGTCGCATTGATCAAGCTGACCGCTCTGATCCCGCAGCTCGGTATCGAGCAACTCGCTCTCGAGCTGTCGCTTGACGATGAGGCTTCGACAGGAAGGACGGCGCCACACAACTGGCCAAAGCGGCACATGGCGAAATGGCTAACTCGAAACTCAAGGCGCGGCTTTGAAGGAAGACGCCCAGAATTTTCGACACTCTGAGAGGCTCGCCGTATATCTGGCACATGTCGAGCCAGCAGAAATGCAGACGTCTACAAAACTGCGTGATGTGAGGCCGATCAATCGCGACACGCTCTTTCGATTCGAGACAATGCATCCGGCCAGGCGAGACCCCGTTATCGTCGATGCAAAGCTTGACTGGTCTCGGCGTCGAACAGGCTCACCTTGGCGATGTCAGGCTCTACAAAGAGAATCTCGCCGGGGCGGGCACTGATTCTCTCACGAAACACGGCGACCGCCGGCGTGCCGGCGATCCTCAAATGAACCTGTGTTTCGGAGCCTGTTGGCTCGACCACGTCAATCGATGCGGCAATACCCTTGCCCGAGAGAGGGATCCTGAGATGTTCGGGCCTTAAGCCGTAACGCACCTGCTTCCCCTCCGCCGCGCTGAAGCCCGGCGCGACCGGCAAAAGCGTGCCGTCGTTGGTTCGCACCGCCGGCGCGCCGTTGTTTCGCGTCACGACGCCATCTATGATGTTCATCGACGGCGAGCCGATGAAGGTCGCGACGAACAGATTGGCCGGATGATCGTAAAGCTCGAGCGGGCTGCCGATCTGCTCCACCCTCCCGTCATTCAACACGACGATCTGGTCGGCCATGGTCATAGCTTCGACCTGGTCGTGCGTGACGTAGACCGTGGTGGTGCGCAGGCGTTGATGCAGCGCCTTGATCTCGGCGCGCATGGCCACGCGCAATTTGGCATCCAGGTTCGATAGCGGCTCGTCGAACAGGAACACCTGCGGGTTGCGCACGATGGAGCGGCCCATGGCGACGCGCTGGCGCTGGCCGCCTGACAGCTGGCGCGGATAGCGATCGAGCAGCTGGGTCAGGCCAAGGATTTCCGCCGCCTTGGCCACCCGCTCGTTTTTTTCCGCCTTCGGCGCTTTGGCCAGCGTCATCGAGAACGCCATGTTCTCGGCGACCGTCATATGCGGGTAGAGCGCATAGTTCTGGAACACCATGGAGATGTCGCGCTTCTTTGGCGGCAGGTCGTTGACGACCTTGTCGCCGATGCTGATCGTGCCGCCCGAAATATCCTCCAGTCCGGCGATCATGCGCAGCAGCGTGGACTTGCCGCAGCCCGAGGGTCCGACCAGTACGACGAACTGACCGTCCGGGATCTTGACCGAGACGCCGTGCAGCACGGCGTGCCCGGCGTAGGATTTCAGCACGTTGTTGATTTCGACTGAAGCCATTCAGATCTTCCCTATGATCGTAGGTGCAGCACGTTCAGGCGCCGCTCACATGTAGTTCGTCGGTGGAGAGCGCACCTTCGGCGATGAGCAGTCCGATGCCGCCATCGGGCAATGCCTCGGCGCTGGTGTCGACCGCCTCGATCGCCACACCATCGAACAGCGCTTTGATGTGGCTGCCCTTTACGGTCAGCGTCACCGGGATCGCCTTTTCGAAAACGAGATCGTATGCCGTCTCCGCCAGAACGGCGGTGTCGGCGTCCCGTGTGCGCACGATTTGCAGCTTTCCGTCGCGAGTGGCGCGCACGGCGTAGTAACGCCGCAGGCCCTGAACGCGCGCGCAGACGCCACCATAATTGCCGAGGTGAATGACGATGTCGCCGAAGACTGTATAGTCGGTCCATTGCCGCGTCCCGTGAATCACGATGCCTTCGTCGCGGCTTTGCGAAATGCGGAAGCTCGGAGGATAGCGTTTGGAAAAGAAGCTGACGCCATTCACCCAGGCCATGCGCCAGAAATCGCATTCGCCGGCGGGACGGTGCAGCGTGAGTTCCGGCGCCCCGTCCCAGCGGAGATAGTCAAGCAGCACACGGCCATCCGCACGCTTGCCCCCGCTGGTGAGTACGATGCCGATCTCGGCGATCGGCTGGCCGTCCAGATCCGGCAGGCGCCATGACAGGACACGGTCTTCGCCCGCCTTCAAGATGACCGCATCGCCATCGAAATCGCGCAGACGATCCTCGCCATCATAGGCACGGATGCGCAGCCGCACCGACACCGCGCCCTGGTTGTGGCGATCGGCGACGACGCGCGCCTTGACCACTTGCCCGGGATAGACTAGCGGCGTCGCCATCAGATCGTAGGTGCGCATCGACAGCACCTCGCGCGGCGAGAAGGTCGGCGTCGTCACCGCGGCGCTCAGCCCTGGCGCCAGCGCCCCATAGTTTATGGTCAGTGCACGCGCGTTCTCGAATTCGACATTGCCGACGCGAACGCCGATCGCTGCGCCATGGCCTTCAACCGGGCGGAACCCTTGCTGGCTGCCGGACAGCGAGAAATGGAACTGCGCGCCGCCCTTGGGCGCATCGAGCGGATTGCCGCCGGCAAGCGTCATGCCGAGATTGGCGATGTAGTATGCCGTCCGCACCGCGTCGTTGATCGAATTGCCGCCATCGGCCGACGAGATCAGCAGCCGGTCGGCGATCGGCCCGCGCCAGTCCGGACCTGCCTCGACGCCATCGAGGCCCAGCATCAGCGCGAGCAGGCAGCCGACATTGCCGGCGTTGCAGTCGGTGTCCCAGCCGGACGTGTTGACGATCATCTGCGCCTTCTGGAAATCGTCAGGCGCATAAAGTACAGCCATCACCATCAGCGCGTGGTTAGGCACGACATGGCAATTGCCGGGATATTTGTCGTAGCCGTATTTGTCCTCGATCTTCTGACGCGTGTCGTGCCAGTCGGGATGCTGTTTCACCCAGCCTCTGATATCGGCGATGAGCTTGGCGATCAGGCTGTCGCGCGGGATCACCGACAGGCCGGTGTCGATGAGATGGTCGATGTCGCTGGACACGAAGGCTTCCGCCTCCATCGCTGCCCACAGCATCGCCGCATAGACGGATTCACCGTCATGCGAGACCTTGCCGGCCTGTTCGGCAAGTTTTGCCGCCAGAAGCGGCTGCCCCGGCGCCACCATCGCCCAGCCATCGATGAAGATCTGCGCGCCGATCTGCTCGGCCACGGTCGCACCATTGGTCGCGATCGACCCGGAATGTGGGGCAGGAATCCCCTTCTTGAGGTTGAGCCAGGCGGTATGCTCGGTCGAATTGCCCGAGCCGCCCCACCACAGGATCGAGCGTTCCTCGACGATGTAGTTCAGCCACGCCTTGCCGATGGCCTCGGCCGGCAAATCCGGCGAAATGCCGTAATCCTCAAGCGCGCGGATGAAGGTGAAGGTGCCGGCGACATCGTCATCCGTCACCACCAGCGGCTGGTTCAGCCGCTCATGCACGTAATAGTCGATCGGCCCGAGCTCTTTCATGATCTTCTGGTAAGTCCAGCCCTCGAACGGCCGGCCGAGATAAACCCCCACCAGCTTACCAAGCACGCCGGCATAGACCCGTTCCAGATAGTCATTGGGTAACTGCATGTTCTGCTCCAGATACTCGAAATATTTCAGCCCGGGTTTCAGCCCTTGACCGAGCCGCCCGCCATGCCTTCGATGAACCGCTTCTGCATGGCGACAAACAGCACCACCACCGGCACCACGATGATCAGCGCGGCGGCCATGATCTCACCCCAGTCGGAACTGTATTGCCCGCTGAGCAGGTAGAAGCCGATGACGGCAGTGACCTTGTCGGCCTTCTGCAGGAAGGTCGTCGCGATCACGAATTCGTTCCAGGAATTGAGCCCGATGATCAGCGCGACTGTCAGAATCCCGGGTGACACGATCGGCAGCATGACCTTGGAAAACACCTGCCAATGGGTGGCGCCGTCGATCAGCGCGGCTTCCTCGAGCTCCTTCGGCACGGCGATGAAATAGGTCCTCAGCAGCATCACCGCGAACGGGCTGTAGAGCGCGGTGTAGATCAACGCGACGCCGAAGACATTGTTGACCAGGCCGAGCTTGGCGAAGCCGAAATAGAGCGGGAAAATGTAGAGCTGGATCGGCGCCGTGGTGGTCGCCAGCAGGTAGAACGTCCAGATCTTCCACGAGGCGACTTTCTTGCGCGCCAGCACATAGGCCGACAGCGAGCATGTCGTGCAGACGAGAATGATCGTGGTGCCCGACAACAGCAGCGAATTGATGAAGGTTTTCGAGAACTTGGCGTGCGCCCAGGCGTTGGTGAAATTCTCCCAGCGGATCGGGTTGGGCAGTGACAGCGGGTTCTGCACGATCTGCGCCGCCGGCTTCAGCGCGTTGAGCACCAGAAGCGCGATCGGAAACAGCGCGATGAAGGCGCCGATGCCCAGCACGATGTAGGAGATGGTGAGCGTCGTCCGGCTTTCGACCATTCTCATTGCTCGCCCTCCTGCGTCTGCAGCCGGACATAGAAGAAGGTGCCTACGAGGCCGAACAGGCTGATCACCAGGGCCGCCGCCGCTGCCTGGCCGACATTGAGGTCGTAGAAAGCGTGGCGATAGGCGAGCGTCGACAGCACCTCGCTTGAAAACGCCGGGCCGCCCTGGGTCAGGATGTAGACGAAGTCGAAGGCGAGAAAGCTCCAGATCACCGTCATGATCAGCATCAGCATGATGGTCGGCCGGATCCCCGGCAAAAGCACATAGCGCATCATTTGGCCGTAGCTGGCGCCCTCGATGCGCGCCGCTTCGATCTGCTCCTGAGGCACCTGCCGAAGGGCGGCGAAGAAGATGACGCACAGAAAGCCCCACCAGTGCCATAGGTCGACGGTCGCCACGCCGAACAGCGCGGTCGATGGCTGCGCCAGCGGATTGGCGACCGGCAGGCCCATGCGCTGCAGCATGCCGAACACGCCGGTGACCGGGCTGTAGATCATGCCTTGCCAGACGCGCGCGGTGATGACCGTGGCGATGACGACCGGCAGGAAGTAGACGACCTGGAAGAAATTGCTGCCGCGCCGCACGATCAAGAGCATCGACGCCGCCAGCAGCCCCATGGCGATCGGCACCACGAGGAAGATGCCGGTCCAGATGATGTTGTTGGTCAGCGCCGACCAGAACACGCCATCGGCGAGCAGCGCCCGGAAATTGTCCAGCCCGGAGAAAGTCGGCGTCGAAATACCGTCCCAGTTGCAGAATGCCAGGACAACCGTCAGCAGTGCCGGAACCAGCACGATGACGAAATTGATGATCAGCGTCGGGACGAGATAGAGCCGGTGCATGGACAATTGCCCTGGGTTTTGGAGCATGATGCCGAAAAGTGTGAAGCGGTTTTCGGACGACATCATGCTCTATTGATTTAGCGCCGGTCAGGCGCCGCTCCGTCGCTGGTTCGGTTGGGTTTTGCGGTGCCTCAAGCCCGCTTCGGTGCCGCCGGCACCTTGCCGGCCGTCTTTTCCTGCTGAAACGTTTCGTCGAGCTTCTTGAGGTAGTCCTTCGACGAGATCTTCTTCAGCCAGACTTCCTCCATGCCGCTGACCAGATAGGTGTCGGTGGCGGGCGGCAGGAAGGTCCATGTCGTGTAGCCATATTGGCCGGCGCCGACGGCGGTCGACAGGTTCTTCATCGACTCGGTGTAGAGCGGCAGCACCTTGTCGGAGAGTTTTACCCCTGACAGATCCTTCAAAGGCAGGTTCCACTCGCCCTGCCAGGCCGAGTTCATGGCGCCGTAGAATGTGTCGCTGAAGATATAGTCGAGCACCGCCGCCGCGCCGTCCGGATTTTCGGATTTCGCGTTGACCGAGAGCGTCGAGCCGATGCCGAGCGCATAGACCGGCGGGCCGCTCGTGCTCGGGAAACCGACGAAAGCCGGTTCGGCATTGTTGGGCGGGAAATAGGTCGGGACGTTGGTAAAGCTCCAGGTTCCGCTCGGCGCCATGCCGGCCTGGCCGGTTGCCACCTGGGCAAAGGCCTGCTCCAGCGTCAGCGAGAAATAGTTGGGGCCGAAATAGCCCTTCTGCCACCACTCATCGAGCTTATCGATGGCCGCCTGGATGGACGGATCGGTCCATGGAATGGCGCCCGTCAGCGCCTTGTAGACATTGTCGGGACCAGCCACCGAATTGAGCACGATCGAGACATGGTGCTCGTTGGCCGGCCGCCAGTCGGCATTGCCGGCGCCGAACGGCACCAGGCCCTTGGCCTTCATCTCGTCGGCCAGCGCCTCGAGCTCGGCGATGGTGGTCGGCGCCTTCCAGCTGCTCTTGTCGAACAGTGTCTTGTTGTAGAACAGACCGAGCGTCTCGTAGGTCTTGGCCAGCGCATAGAGCTTGCCCTCGTACTTGCCGAGTTCCGTGAACAGCGGCAGCAGCCGGTCGTTCCAGCCGAGCTTTGCCGCGTAGTCGTCGAGCGGCAGCAACTGCCCGGCCTGCGCCATCGACGCGACATAGCTCGGGCCGGCGGTGAAGACGACGTCCGGGCCATTGCCCGACAGCATGGCGATGCGCAATTGCTTGTCGAGGTCGGAGCCGCGGAAGTCGATCGACAGATCATCCTCCGGATGCGCCGCATTGAACGGGTCGATCAGAATGGTCTTGAGGTTGTCCTGGTTTTCCGGTGAGGCGGATTCGTACCAGAAGCCGACCGGCTTCTTGTCGTCGGCAAAGGAAAGGCGCGGCAGCAGCGGCAGGGCGACAAGCCCGAGGCCGGTCTTGACCAATGTACGGCGTTGCATGATGTTCTCCTCCGATATCGTTTCTTATGGCAGTCAGGTCGAACCGCGTTCGATCAGGCTGTAGGGCATTTCGAGCGCGGTCCCCGCGCCCGGTGAGGCGCCGCGCAGGCGCTCCATCAGGATCTGTGCAGCCTTGACCCCCATGTCGCCCTGGAATTGCGCGACCGTGGTCAGCGATGGTGTGACCAGCCGCGCCGCCGAAATGTCGTCGAAGCCGGCAACCGCAATGTCGCCGGGAATGGCGATGCCGCGATCGCGCAGCGCCTGCATGACGCCGATGGCCATCAAATCGTTGGCGGCAAAGATCGCCGTCGGCGCATAGCCGCTGGCCAGCACCGCCTCGGCGGCACGGGCGCCGCCGGTCTCGCTGAATTCCTCGTCGACGAGGATGTAGGGCGTGCCGCCGGCCTCGGTCAGCGCGGTGCGATAGCCTTCGACCCGCACGCCCTGGGGGCCACCGCGGCCGGCGACCATGGCGATGCGCCTGTGGCCGCGGCCGATGAGAAACTGCGTTACCGAGAAGGCGGCGGCGTAGCTGTCGACAAAAATGTCGTCGATGGCGATGTCGCCGCCGCGCTTCTTGCTGGACTCGATACGCACCACCGGCACGCCGGCATCGAGCAGCGGTTTGAAGTCGCCGGCGCGCAAGGTGAAGAACACGCCGATCACACCGTCGACCCGCCCCTGACGGGACCAGTCGAGAAAATGCCGCTCGCGCTCGGCCGAGCCGTCGGTGCTGACCGCGATCACGTCATAGCTGAGGTTTTCGGCCACCGACTGGATGCCGCGCATCAGCGCCGGATAGAAAGGGTTGGTGATGTCGGGCACGACGCAGGCGATGGTCATGGTGCGGTTGGTCTTGAGCGCCTGCGCGAACCGGTTCGGCGTATAGCCAAGCTCCGCCGCCGCCTTGGTGATCCGCTCCCAGGTCTCCGACGAAATCGCCGGAGACCCGCCACCGCTCATCACCATCGACACGCTCGCCTGCGATACGCCCGCCAGCCGCGCAACGTCTTTCTGTGTGGCCCGACCAGTGCGCAATCAAAATCGTCCCTTATACGTAACAACAACCTATTAATACGTATTAAAGTACTGCGAATGGGGCGTCAAGAGGCGGAGTCTCGGGTCTAATCGCCGAAGGTACGCAGATGCATTTAGCCGGCGTCTTCGGGCCGATATTTCGCTCAAGACACCCGACCTGAGGGGCTTCATGATCGTCGTGGGGCAACGAGAAAGGCATTCGTTGCCCAGCGTGAGCATCGGTTGGTTCTTGGCCGATCGGATCGCACTGCGAAGCGAACTCATGACGGTACGGAGAAGCGTCAGGACCGCGTCCACCGGACGAATTGACGGCTCCCATATCAACCAGGGTCGCGACTCTATTCAGTGTTGCAAATGCTGCAATGTAGGTTCATCGGACTTGGATCTGCGCTTGTGACGCATTATCATTTTGCGTTCGCCGCATCCTCGATCAGAGCAGCCACCTCCCGAGGGTGGGAGACCATAACCAAATGGGAAGCGCCTGGGACGACCACTGTCTTCCGCGCATGGGCACGTTCAGCCATGAAAGCCATAGCGGCCGGCGGGATGTTGCGGTCTGAACCGCCGTAAATCGACCAGGACGGAATGGTTTTCCAGGCCGCACGAACTGCCCGTTCGGCCAGGGCGGCCTGATTCACTGGACGCTGCGCCGCACTCATCAGCCGCGCGTCCGCCTCGGGGAGGTCTGCGGCGAACTGGGCATGGAATTTGTCTTGCTGTATGTACAGGTCCTGGTCACCGTTCGGCAGATTGACTGGAGGCGCAAGCGTGGACCCGAGTGTGCTTCCCGGAAATTTACCAGTTAGTTCGAGGCTGCTCTCACCAATCTCGGGCTCGAAGGCAGCAACATAGACGAGCGCCCGCACATTAGATAACTGGCCCGCCATGGCGGAGATCACCGCCCCAGCGTAAGAATGGCCGACAAGAACGACCGGTCCCTTTACTGAACCAATGACGCTTGCGACATAAGCCGCGTCACCAGAGACGCTTCGCAAAGGGTTGGCCGCCGCGATCACAGTGAATCCGTCATGGATCAGATCCGCGATCACGCCGTTCCAGCTGGCAGACTCCGCGAATGCGCCGTGGACCAGGACGATTGTGGGCTTTGGCTCGTCGCCGAGGGCGACGGTGGCGCCGGCCAGACTAAATGCCCCGACTATCGCACCGATATTGACGAAACTGCGCATGATTCAACCTTTCTGTTAACTACTCCGCCACCAGAGCCGCTCAGTGTCGCCAAATCTATCGCACTAAGGTGTCGTCGACACCTTGGTGTAGGTGTGTTCAGCTTGAATAGGGCGAATCAGATCGGACTCGAACCGCCATCGCCCTTCCGTGGCTGGTCTCAATATTGAAATACGTGACCTGCCTTGCATTCAAATGTGCAACTGCCGGCTCGGGACTGACGGTATTGAGGAGATATGCAGAACCGGAGCTATCTGCCCTCCAAAGAAATCCTTGCGTGCGGATCAGCGAAAAAACGCTTCACCGTCGGACTACGTGGGTAAGTCAACAGACTACCGTCCTTCATGGATTTGTACCGCCAACGCTCGGCCCCTCATCTCTGATCTTTTTGGCCACCGGGAGCGCTGTGGCTCGTCCCCAAGCCCTACGACTTACCAACACTTGTTTGCCGCTCCATTTCCACCTCAGCTTCCAAGCTCTCGATGTCACGGAAGATCGAAGCAACGGCCAGCGTAAGCCCTGCGCGCTTGAAGCGCAGCAGGCAGTCTTTTGCACCAATGTCTCCATCAACCTTGATCTCGTCCCATCGCTCGGCATGACCAACGTAGTTGATCGGTATGTTGTAATGCTGGCTCCAAAAGAACGGCAGTGCGACGAATTTCTCGCTGTGGCCGAGCATATTGAGTGCTGCAGTTTGCCCTTGTCTCTCTGCAACCACCCAATGCTCGACACGAATCTTTTCGCCACTATTTGGATCGGGCCACCGCGCAATGTCGCCTGCCGCGAAGATCCCAGGCGCGCTCGTCTCCAGAAGGGCATTGACTGCGACACCGCGATCTATGTTGAGTCCAGCCTTTTCGGCCAGCCTAACCCGCGGTCGCACCCCGATACCGGCGACAACGAAATCCGCCTCAAGCATATTTCCGCTCCTGAGAGTCAGCTTCTTGCCATCGATGCTGCTCGCGATGTCCTCGAGATGGAATACGACACCGTTCTCCTCGTGGAGGGCGCGGATGAAGTCGCCCATTTGCGAACCAAGAACCCGCTCCATAGGACGTTTATCCGGCGCCACGACGTGAATTTCGATACCACGCGAGCGCAGGGCCGCGGCCACTTCCAGTCCAATGAAACTGGCGCCGAGCACGATGGCGCGGCGCGCGGTCGAGGCGTGCTCGATGATGGCCTTGCAATCCGCGAACGAGCGCAGCGTGTGAACGTGTGGCTGGTCGGCGCCGGGTATGTCCAAGCGAACTGGCTCGGCTCCGGTCGCAAGCAGTAGCCTGTCGTAGGGTGTCCGGGTCCCGTCCGCGAGTACAACCTCATGGGAACGTGCATCGATGCTGGCGACGTCCGCATTGAGACGCAGATCGATATCGTTCTTTGCGTAGAAGCTTTCCCGGCGAAGCGGAACCCAATCCTCCGGCGCATTGCCAGCCAAATAGTCTTTGGAAAGAATAGGCCGATCAACCGGCGGCGCGTCGTCGTTGCTGAGCATGACGATGCTGCCTTGATAGTTTTCGCGCCGCAGTTTTTCGGCTGCTGCGAAGCCTGCCGCGCCGCCGCCGACAATGACGATCTTCCCGGGAGGATGGCTGGACCCTCCTACGCGCTGCTTTGGTTCCGTCCGTTTTCGCTTTTCTCTCACGAATATCCGATCATCGCGCAGCTCCACCGACCAGCAAGCGAGTGGTTTTAAGGCAGGCGCGCGCAATGCTTCGCCCGTGCGCAAATCGAAGCACGCGTGATGCCATGGGCACCGAACCGTGCTCTCAACCAAAAGACCATCAACGAGTGGCCCGCCGTAGTGGGTGCATGTCGCCCCGATGGCGAAAACTTCAGTCCCGCGGCGTACCAACAACACCTGTTCACCGCCAGAATGACCGACGAGCTTTCCGCCATCGGGAAGGTCAGATAAAGCGATGCCGTTGACCAGATCCGGTCCGTTCGGTTTGGTATGATATTCAGCCATCTTCTTCTCCCTTCCCGATGCATTTGAGATCGCCTCCGACATTCCTGCCTCCAGCCCTTGGCCAGGCGGGCGGAGCTGATAGCTAGGGTCGCCTGTTTCAATCCGCCCCGGCCAACATACTGTGGATCTTACGGCGGCCATTGGGCCGGCGGTCCATGGCTAACGGCTCTCTGGCGTTGCTGTGTCGGTGACATCTTGCGCCTCAGTCAATGCGGACGGCAGGACGAATCAGCGCCGCGGCTCTGATTTCGTTTTCTCATTCCGAATCCATTTCGGAAAATCGAAGTCGCTGGCCATTATCGATTCGCGGGTATGAGACCCGCGCTGCCCCGCTAAATCAATTGGACCCAAGTATCGCCGATACCTTTGTGCCGACGATGAAATGCCCAATCCTTCGCGCTGTCTGCCGCAAGCGCCTCCGCAACAGCCCTGAGCTCGAGTGGCGGAGCCTCGGCGTTGCCGCGAGATGCACTTGGAGCATACCAAGGTATCGGCGATACCAACGTTCAATAGAAGTGACCGGTACTTACTGGCCTCATTGATTCGTGCTGTCTCGAGGCGAGCAGCTTTAGTCAAGTTATGAGGAGGTACAGATGTCATCATTATCTTCAATGTCCACCCGCCGGGAAGTTCTCGCGGCATCCGCCGCAGGGGCTATTGCGATGATTACCTTGCCGGGTGTCGCGGGAGCAATGAAGAGTGGCGGGTCTGAGACCATTCGCCCGTTCCGCGTCCACGTTGAGGACGCTGATCTCGTCGACCTCAAGCACCGCCTCAAAGCTACGCGGTGGCCTGAGCGCGAGACGGTGAATGACACCGCCCAAGGTGTTAGGCTCGCGACGATGAAGGCGCTCGCGCATTATTGGCAGACCGAATACGACTGGCGCAAATGCGAGGCGTACCTGAACGGCTTGCCGCAGTTCGTTACCGAGATCGACGGGCTGGATATCCATTTCATCCACATTCGCTCGAAGCATGCGAACGCGCTACCGGCCATCGTCACCCATGGATGGCCGGGCTCGATCATCGAGCAGTTGAAGATCATCGGTCCCTTGACCGATCCGACGGCCCATGGGGGCGGCGCTGCAGACGCCTTTGACCTTGTCATCCCCTCGCTGCCGGGACACGGCTTCTCAGGGAAGCCGACGGCAGCTGGCTGGGATCCAATCCGGATCGCGCGAGCCTGGGGCGAACTGATGACGCGGTTAGGGTACACGCGATACGTGGCGCAGGGCGGCGATTGGGGAAATGCCGTCACCGAGCAGATGGCGCTGCAGAGTCCGCCGGGTCTGATCGGCATTCATACGAACATGCCGGCCACGTTGCCGGATGAGGTCTCGAGTGCGCTCGCGGCGGGCGGCCCTGCGCCCTCCGGTCTATCGACCGACGAACGTTATGCCTGGGATCAACTCGACTTCTTTTGGAAGCATGGGTTGGCCTACGCCCAAGAGATGGCAAACCGACCGCAGACGCTGTACGCGCTGGCGGATTCACCCATCGGGCTCGCGGCCTGGATGCTCGACCACGATGCACGCAGCTACGACCTGATCGCCCGAGTCTTCGACGGAAAGTCCGAGGGTCTGTCCAAGGAAGACGTCGTTGACAACATCGCGCTCTACTGGCTCACCAACACTGCGGTCTCTTCGGCGCGCCTCTACTGGGAAAGCAAGCTAGCTTTCTTTGCGCCGAAAGGTGTGCCGCTCCCCACTGCGGTGAGTGCATTCCCGGACGAGATCTACACAGCGCCGCGCAGCTGGACTGAGAAGGCTTATCCAAAGCTGATCTATTACAACCGTCTCCCGAAAGGCGGCCATTTCGCGGCCTGGGAACAGCCGCAGGTTTTCGCCAACGAGCTCCGGGCTGCGTTCAGGTCGATACGTAGCGCCTGATCCCCGCCAGTGCAGACCTGCACGCCTCCCAAGTGGGCGTGGTGAGCGCAGAGTCCGGCCGTCCCCGCAGGCGGAGCGGCCGGCTCTGCTTCAGGACGTCATCATCGATGATCGTCACGAGCGGACGGTTGGTCATCGGACTGGGCGCCGCGTTTTCCGTATGCACGGTTTCAGGCCCGCGATTTGTTCCGAGATGTAAGGGATGGCGAACGGAACGCTCGCTCCCGGGCCGGTATGCGCTCTCCCAGATCTGTCCTTTGTGGTGCTCATCGATCGAGCGGCCAATGGAGAGCCCGACGCCGCCCTACTTGCTGCGACAGCAGCTGATCGGTGCGTCGGAAAACCCCGGTTTTTGTGATCCGACAACGATAATCCCAATATCATCCCGGTAGCCCCATTGGCATTGTCACGGGCGACACTCGGCGTCGCCAGAGCCGTACGTCCGGCAGCCGGCCACTGCGAGACAAGCCTCCGAGCGCCCCGACAACGACGTACCAACCTCGCCCGGCTGAAGGGTCTCTCCGAGCGATTGTGCGAGGGTGGCCACGGCGCAAATGCGCCGCTGCCACCATTGAGAAGCACGTAGACGAAGTCGACAGGGAGCATGCCGAGCAATGCGTACAGCAAGGTTCCCGTGGCAGGCAGCCAGTCCCCGAGGGCGCTTGCTAGTACCAGCAGAAATGCTGCGTCTGAACGAAATCATCTCCCAGAAGAAGGGAGGAAGAGTGATCCAAGGGACCTGACTTTCGAATTACGATTTCCAAGATTGAACCATTTTCTAGTCTCGGAAGAAGAGCGTGCACGCGCGATATTCTGTATCCTTTTACGAGCGAATCTTTGCCCAGCGACCGGCGAGAAAGACTCAGACCGATACCAAGGTGCTATGGATTTTCGGAATGGGAGGGAGCAGCGTTACACGAAAGTCCTGCGCTGGGCAGTTAAGTGGCCACGTCAGGTCAGCCTGTGCTGGTTGAGGGCGCTCAGCTGGATCGAGCGCGTGCCGTTATGTATTCCTTCAATAGTGAGGACCAAGGATATCGCGTTTTATGTCATTAATAAAATGCTTCGACCGCGGCGATCGAGTAGTTCAGATGGCGGGTCGACGTCGCCATCGTCACAATGCTAACCAATGGGGTAGCGACGGGATCGATCACAGTGCAGCGCATTGACGAGTTGAAGTTTCGCAGAACTACCGGCTTGGACCCAGGCATCAGTCAGTTCGGTATCCTCGAGAAAAATTCTTTCGTACCCACCACGCAAGAGTTTCTTCAAAGACTGCTTCAACGCCGTGCCGACAAAGCGCTCTCGCAACGAACTGCAAGCTGATGATGCAAATCGACGTTCTCCTCGCCGAGAATAACCGACTTCAGCGCTGTCTCAGCGACCTGGGTAGCGTTATGGCGCTGCCCAGCACATGGGGTGGCCGCGAGCCATTGATGGCCGGTCAACTACTCGACTTGGTTCTCGGCATGCTGGACCTCGACTTCGCCCATTTGCACTTCAAGGATGCCAACGACAATACGCGACGGCAGGTAACGCGACTGTCACAATGGGCGCGAAGCGTGGCCACATCGGAGGATTTCGGGGCGATGCTGGGGCCCTTGACGACCGCCGAGGCGACAGAATGGGCGCAACGACTTACGGTTGGCGGCAGTGTTCTTACGATCCTGCCTGTGCGCCTAGGCGCGCTTGGAGAGTTCGGGCTGCTGGTGACAGGTTCGCGGCGGGAGGATTTCCCGCGCGAGACCGAAACAGTTCTCCTGAGTGTCGCGGCCGCTCAGGCGACGATCGGCTTGCAGGCGGCTTTGCAACTCGACGAAGAGAAACGCTCTGCCCATGCAGAGCAAGCGATCGCTGCAAACGAGCGTAATCTTGCGCAGTTCGTAAACACGATTCCGGGTCTAGCGTGGTCCGCCCGGATCGATGGCTCGGCCGAGTTCTTCAACCAGCACTACCTCGACTACGTCGGGCTTACGGTCGACGAGGCGCTTGGGGCCGGTTGGGTGAACGCAGTTCATCCGGAGGATCTAGAGGGATTGATTGCGAGTTGGCATGCGATGTTGGCTTCACGTCAGGCAGGCGAAGCGGAGGCTCGGCTCAAGCGCTTCGACGGCGAGTACCGCTGGTTTCTGTTTCGTACAAATCCTCTGCACGACGAGGCCGGCGGAGTCGTCAAATGGTTTGGTGTCAACATCGACATCGAAGATCGCAAAAAAGCCGAGGAGGCGCTGCGTACTGGTGAGTGGAATCTTCGTCAGTTAACTGAAACCATCCCTCAGATGCTGTGGAGCGCTACACCCGATGGATCCATTGACTACTGCAATGCGCGCTTGTTGGATTACACGGGGTTCTCGGTTGGTGAAATCATCGGCGGTGGTTGGATCAAAATGCTGCACGCGGACGATGTCGAGCGGGCCAGGAAAGTCTGGCTTGCTTCCATTGAGAATGGGACTCCCTATCAGGTCGAAGTGCGGACGTTCCATGCTGCCGACCGCAGTTATCGCTGGGTTTTGACCGATGCGTTGCCGCTCCATGACGACTTCGGTCAAATTCTGCGATGGTATGGTAGTTGTATCGATATCCATGATCGAAAGGAGGCCGAATCAGCTATTGCAGCAAGCGAGCGAACCCTCGCACAAATTATCGATACGATTCCGGTCTATGTTTGGTCGGCTGGCGCCGATGGTAGCACCGATTTTCTCAACAGTGGCTATCTTGAATATCTCGGAATTGGGCGAGACCAGATGCAGGATTGGCCCTGGTCAGCCGTGGTTCATCCGGACGATCGTCAGGCAAGCGCCGGTGTCTGGAAGGACTTGTTAGTTTCGGGACGTGCTGGTGAAGTACAAGCCCGCTTCCGTCGTTTCGACGGGGAATACCGTTGGTTTTTGTTTCGGGCAAATCCGCTTCGTGATGAGACTGGTGCCGTCAAATGGTTCGGAGTTACGATAGATATCGAGGAATTGAAGCGTGCGGAGGAGAGGTTGCGCGCCAGCGAATGGAATCTGCGTCATCTCACGGAGACCATTCCTCAGATGCTCTGGAGCGCCAAACCTGACGGGGCGATCGACTACTGCAACACGCGTTTGCTTGACTATGCCGGATTCACTGCCGGGAAAATCACGGGCGACGGTTGGAAAAGTCTCGTTCATCCGGATGATCTCGCTCAAGCTGCGCGCGCGTGGTCCACGAGTGTCGTGACCGGCAGGCCTTATCAGGTGGAAGCGCGCCTCATTCACGCTGCCGACCGTTCGTTTCGCTGGTGTCTAACCACAGGCCTACCGCTGCGTGATGAAGACGGGCGAATCCTCAAGTGGTACGGCGTATGTGTCGACATGCATGAATGGAAAGAGGCGCAAGACGAACTACGCGAGACCCAGGCGGCGCTCGCTTACATAACGCGCGTGATGACCATGAGTCAGCTTACAGCATCGATTGCCCACGAGCTAAATCAGCCTTTGGCCGGCATCATGACGAATGCCGGTACGGCCCTGCGCATGCTGACTGCCGAACCGCCGAACATCGACGGAGCTCGTGAAACTGCAAAGAGAACAATCAGAGATGCTCAGCGCGCATCGGAGGTAATTTCTCGGCTACGCGCCCTCTTCACCAAAAGAATCACCACCTCTGAGGTCGTGGACCTGAATGCCGCCGCACAAGAGGTAGTTGCATTGTCATCGAACGAATTACACAAACGCAATGTGAGCCTTCGAGTCAATTTTGCCCAAAATCTACCACACGTAATAGGTGACCGCGTTCAGCTGCAGCAGGTAATTCTCAACTTCATACTGAACGGCGCTGAAGCAATGGATGAAGTGATGGATCGGCCGAGAGAATTGTTCGTCTCGACTGAGCTAGAACGAACGGGCCATGTTAGGGTTTCGGTCAAGGACGCCGGCGGCGGTTTCGATCCTGCTCTGGTCGAGAAGCTCTTCGGCCCGTTCTATACGACCAAAAGCGACGGTATGGGCATCGGTTTGTCCGTTAGCAAAACTATAGTCGAGAATCATCAGGGCCGTGTTTGGGCTGAGCGTAACGACGGCCTTGGCGCTACGTTCAACTTCTCAGTTCCTTCTCTGATTGCGCAAACATCATTCAACAGGTCTAGGAATGTCCCGTCGAGTTTGGCGGAAAGTACTGGACATACATGATGATAACACGGGCATACATCGCAGTTGTTGACGACGATGAGTCTGTTCGCGAGTCTCTGCCGGATCTAATCGGTATCTTTGGCCATGAAGCCGAAGCATTCTCCTCGGCAGAGGAATTCCTGGCTTCCAAACGGGTCAATCAAGCCAAGTGCTTGGTCCTTGACATCGCAATGCCTGGTATGTCCGGCATCGAGCTCCAACGCCAGCTGGCTCTCCAAGGTCGGCAGATTCCGATCGTCTTTATTACAGCACATGGAGATGATCGGGTCTGTCAGCGTCTGCGTCAGAGCGGGACAATTGAATGTCTCTTAAAACCGTTCACTGATACTGCGCTGCTTGATGCGCTCAACGCTGTTCTCCACTAGCTACTAGTTCAGGATGGTGGGGGCGTCGCCCTCGGACCGTGCTCTACTCGTCGCACACACCCCTCCCGAAGTCCGTTGACGCAGAGAATGGCGGGGATCGTCCTGCGCTTCATTCGTGAGCTTCGCGATGACTGATCCTAGTCGGCGCGTGACACTGAAGTGTTGTATGGCGGCCAAAGCAGGAGGGGGCGGTCTCTTATTCCTGATGCTCTGCCCGATATCGCCGGATCCGTGGGTCATCGCGTACGAGCCATAGCGGCCGTTCGCTATAAAGATCGAGCCCGTCGAGCGAATGATTGATCGGCAACGCCTGGGCGAGCCTTCCCGGTCCTCATGCCAGGTCGCTGAACCGCTCGATACCGCGATTGAGCCGCATGATCGCAGTGCCTTCGAGCGGCTCGAGCTTTCGACTCGGCATGCCCGGTCCGATCTCAGGGATCTAGCTCGAGACATTCAGCATGTCGAGATGCGGTAGGCGAGATAGAAATAGGCGTGACCGCGCTCGAAAAACAGCGAGCGATCGCACCCCAGTGGGGATCCAGAGCCGCTCGTATCTCAAGTCTTCCATGCTAAATCTTCTTAACATCCTCAGGCCAAAACCCCACACGGCGACTAAAGCTCGTCACCTTGCCAGCACGGACAGCGCGCACCCACAAATTTTCGAATTCATTCCTGTTCGCGAAATGTTTGAACGCGCGTCTTTCCGTAAGGATAGAAAAGCTCCTTACGACCAGTCTGCCACGCAGCCCTGAGTTCCGGCCTGTTGATGTCCCAGTCCGGCCGGCATTTCATAGTCACCGCTCGCATGTCCTGCCGCAGTTCCTCCACCGTGGGTCGCCCGAAAAACCAATACCCATTGTAGACCTTGTAGACGACAAGACCCGGCTCCATGACGATAACGTGAGGGATCATGGGGTTGTGCGTCGGATCCGTGTACTCCGCGATGTCGAGGTCCTTCTGCACAACGCGCCGCGGGTCCGAGAGAAAAGGCCAATGGGCGCCCACGCCAGTACGATATTCGCTCGTCTCCAGAAGATTGTCCGTCGTAATGGTGACAAGCCGGCAATAACCCACGTCCATTTCTCGATGAAGCTGGACTAGCCCTTCAGCCTGCCGGCGGTCCTTGGGACAATACCCGCCCCTACCGAGAACGAGGACCAACGGATCCCGTCCCTGCAACTCGGAAAGCGTTCGCCGCGCGGCAGTGTGATCTGAGAGTTCATAATTCGGAAAAATAGAGCCGGGAACAATATCGGATCGCATAATAGCACCACTGATTCCGACTGATAAATGTCAAGTCGCTAACGCAAACAGCAAGTAGTATACAATAGCAGGAAAACCGCTAAATCCATCTATACGATAGTATTGACAATACCATTGGATGACAAGACCCCAGACCAGGTCTAGCCGATATCATCGCGACCGCCCGGAGCCGCCCCAAATCCTTGCGTTTTCACTGTGTCACCGCAGGAGGTTTGGATGAATACGAAAACGAAAATGCTGCACTTCGACTCACCCACTCGTCACTGCCTATTGCCGAGTGACGTTTGACAGCCGCCGCTACACACGTCCGTCTAGGTCGATCCAGGATTAGCCGAGTTGGAGCAAAAAGGTGATGGCCTGACGGTGGTTTCGATCCCTGGCGCGCGAGCGTGCAGGAATGGAGGACGATAAAGTCGCGTTACTAGAGACATGGACGAACCGTCGATCGCAGATCATTGTCTTGCAGCGTTGCACTCCTTTTTCCCATCGCGCATTCGATCTCGTCCCAAAACCGACACCTACGCATAATAGACGTTAGTGTTGTCCCGGGGGCATGGTGTGTCAGGACGTAGGCCTGTTCTGGTAGGCGGCAACGGTCATGAAGAAACTGCCGCATCCGCTCCCTTCGCTGGATCTGAACTCGGCGACGTGGGTCATGGCTGTTCTTTCTTCAACGGCGATGAGGTTTTTGGCGTGAGCGCGGCAGAACAGAAGAAGCACTGTGCAAAAAGCGATGAATCCCTCGTGACAAGCCAGCACGATTTCAAACTCATCATCGATACCATTCCTGCGATGGCATGGTCAGCTCGCCCAGACGGCCTCACTGAGTTTCTAAGCCAGCATTATCTAGAGTACACCGGCCTCTCCGGCGAGCAGGCGAGGGGGTGGGGCTGGACGACTGTGGTCCATACTGACGACCAGGATGGGCTGCTCACCCTATGGCAGACAATCATAGTGTCGGGCGAAGCCGGAGAAACCGAAGCCAGATTGCGCCGATTTGATGGAACTTATCGATGGTTTCTTATCCGCGCTAACCCGTTGCGGGATGAGTCGGGCAACATCGTCAAATGGTATGGGTTGAACATTGACATCGATGATCTGAAGCAGGCTGAGGACAAGGCCCTCGAAGCTGAGGGCGAGCTACAACGAACGATCGACGGGATACCGGCGCTGGTTGCGGCTTATTACCCCGACGGCTCGCGAATTTCTATCAAAAAGCGGGGGCGCGAGTTCACTGGACTGTGTGCTGAGGATGTGACGAATGGTGGCTGTAGGGGCGCAATCCACCCAGATGACATCGAGCTCGAAGAGAGCAAATGGCGCGCATGTGTCGCGACCGGAGAAACGTTCGAGCATGAGTACCGCGTTCGTGCGAGTGACGGGACATATCGCTGGCACATTGCCCGTCGCGTGCCGGTCCACGACAAAGCGGGTCGGGTGATCCGATGGTACGGTATCAGTCACGATATTGAGGGTCGGAAACGGGCGGAAGCTTTTCTCGCCAGCGAGAAGCATTTGCTGAAGATGATCGCGTCGGGCAATTTGCTTCGGGATGTTCTCAGCGCGTTGTGCGTTTTTGTCGAAGACGCCGCCCCCGACTGCTTCTGCGACGTCCACCTGATAAATTGGAGCAGCTCGACATTCGAATATGCCGTGGCTCCTTCCTTGCCTCCCGACTACAGCGCGCCGATTGCCGGCATGCCCGTCGACGGCGACCTGTTGCCATGTGGCATAGCGGCCTATCAAAAAACGCAGGTGGTCGCAGTGGACATGGAATCTGATCCCCGTTGGTATACGTCGCCTGTGCGGCTACATGTTCTGAAGCACGGATATAGGTCGGTGTGGAGCACTCCGATTTGTTCCAGAGAGGGGCGGGTGCTTGCCACCTTTTGCATCGTCCAACGGAAGCCTGCGAGCCCTTCGCCGCACCATCAGGATCTCATCGCGCACGCCACACAAATCGCCAGCATTGCAATCGAACGTTCCCTTATCGAGGCAGCGCTCAGGCGGAGCGAAACGTTGCTTTCGGAAGCACAACGCTTAAGTTCCACGGGCGCGTTCTCCTGGCGCTTGGACACTGACGAGATCGCCTTTTCCGAGGAACTCTATCATATCTTCGAACTCGATCCGAACTCCCCCGTGACGCTTGAACGGCTCCGTGAGCGAATCCACGCGGATGACCTCCAGTCGCTGTCCGCCCAGATGACTCGGGTTCGAGCCGGGCAGAGTTATCTCGGCTATGAGATCCGGCTGCGGATGCCGGATAGCAGGGTCAAATTTCTACGCACGTTTGGCAAGGTCATTCGCCATCAGGATGATCGCATGGAATGCCTCACCGCAGTGCAGGACGTGACGGGGCGGCGACAGGCTGAACAAGCACTTGGCAGAGCCCGGTCTGAACTCGCACATGTAACCAGGGTTTCGAGCCTCGGAGTATTAACAGCCTCGATTGCCCATGAAGTCAGTCAACCTTTATCGGGGATCATTACGAACGCGAGCACCTGCCTGCGCATGTTGGCGGCCGATCCTCCAAACATTGACGGCGCACGCGAAACCGCCCGCCGAACCATCCGCGACGGCAATCTAGCCGCAGATGTGATAACGCGATTACGCGCCCTCTTCAGCAAGCGAGCACCTACCCTTCAGTCGGTGGATTTGAACGAGGCGGCAAGGGAGGTGATCGCTTTGTCGTCGGGCGACGTTCAGAGCAGTCGCGTGGTTCTTCAGCCCCAATTGGCTGAGGGTCTGCCGCTCGTTGCGGGCGACCGTGTCCAGCTTCAGCAGGTGATCATGAACCTGATGCGAAACGCGGTGGACGCCATGAGCGGGGTAGATGATCGCCCAAGGCAGTTGATAGTAAAGACCGAGGCGGATGGAAATGACCATGTGCGCCTGTCTGTACGGGATTCCGGCACAGGTTTCGGCCCAGATGGTGCGGAGCGGCTCTTTGAACCCTTCTACACCACCAAGAATGAAGGCATGGGGATGGGATTGTCCGTTAGCCGTTCCATCATCGAGAGTCACTGCGGGCGTCTATGGGCAGCAGCAAATGATGGCCCGGGAGTGACGTTCACGTTCTCCGTGCCCGAATACTCCAGGGAGCGATTGTCTTTGCAGGATGTGAGTGTTGGTACGGCGTCCGCGGTCGGTGGTGTTCGAAGATCGGCGGGAGCGAGATGAAGCCTGCGGATGCACTGGTGTCAGTGGTTGACGACGACACGTCTGTGCGCGAGTCCTTACCAGATTTGCTCAAGGAGTTGGGCTTCAGGGTGGACACATTCGCTTCGGCAACGGAGTTTCTGGCGTCTGACAGCATTCATGAAGCCAAGTGCCTGGTTCTCGATGTCACCATGCCCGTCATGACAGGCCCCGAACTGCAACAGGAACTAGCGCGTCGCGGGCAAGAGATTCCGATCGTCTACATTACCGCGCAGCGGACCAGTGCCATGCGGCTTCGTCTCATCGAACAGGGTGCGGTCGAGTGCTTGTTTAAGCCGTTCAGCGATAGGGCCCTTCAGGAGGCTCTCCATCTGGCGGTTTGTAAGCCTTGAAAGTGATGGATTGTTAATGCCGGCTTAGGAGGATAATTGCCATGTACACGGGTGTAGCGGCTGAACTAGGCAGTGTCGCGATGTCGGACGAAGCATCCGTGGTGTTCATTGTAGACGACGACATTTCGGTGCGTGAATCATTAGAGTTGCTAATCTGCTCGTCAGGTTGGCAGCCGGAGGCGTTCGGTTCAGCAAAAGAATTCCTCGATCGACCCCAGGTTGCCCTGGTTTCGAGCTGCCTCATCTTGGACGTCAATCTACCGGATCTGAGTGGGCTCGACCTGCAGAGTCTGATGGCTAACGAGCGTACCCCTATGCCCATCATCTTCATAACCGGCTACGGGGACGTACCGATGACAGTCAAGGCGATGAAGGCCGGGGCTGTCGAGTTTCTAACCAAACCATTCGACGAAGAGGAACTATTGGGTGCAATCAAGCTGGCACTCCAAAGGAGCAAGACCGCTCTCGCTCTGGACGCCGATTTGCAAGCTCTCAGGCATCGCCACGGATCGCTCAGCCGTCGCGAGCAAGAGGTTATGACGCTGGTCGTCTCTGGTCTCTTGAACAAGCAGGTCGGCTTTGAGCTTGGCATCAGCGAAATCACAGTCAAGGCACATCGTGGCCAGGCTATGCGAAAAATGCAGGCCCGCTCGCTGGCCGAGCTGGTGAACATGGCAGCCCGACTCGCCACCGCTGAGTAGTCGCTTTTCTCCGCGACTGGGTACCGATTCAAACGCCATCGCGCGGTGGGAGGCTCCATCAATCCCAAGGTATTGACGATACCATGGTGCTATCGTCTCAGCCCCGACATTCGTACATTATTGTGGTGTCTGAAGTAGATTTTATATATAAAAGGGACAGTAGAGCTTCTGTTGCTGATAAGAGGCAGTGATGGGTGAGTTGTGCGCGTGAAGTGGCTTAACTGAACCCTTGGTGCCGCGATGTGATCATGTTGTATGTGGCGGATTTTGACATTTAGCGAGGTAAATTGGCTATGATGTATTCCAAGGTCAAAAAGTCAGTATTGTTGGCCGTTGTCGCATTCCTGCAGGGGCCTCCGAACGTTTTCGGACAGGAAACAACGTTGCCCAGTGTTGCTAGCGCGCCGCTTGCAGCGACACTGAGCAAAACGACCGAAAAGATCCGCCTGACACGCAAGAGCGAGGCCTACTGGGAAGTCACTTTCAATAATCCTCCACTCAATATCATTGGCCCGTCCGAGGTCCGCGAGCTTGCAAAAATTGTTGGGCAGATCGAAGCTGATGGGAGGGTCAAGGTAGTAGTGTTTGACAGCGCGGTCCCTGGTTATTTCATCGCCCACTACGACCTGTTAGGTCCCCTCAAGGATTCCACAGGCATGGAGCCGGGGCCAACAGGTATGCATCCCGTGCCTGATGTCATGGTACGCATCAGTCGGCTGAAGGCTGCGACGATCGTTTCAATTCGTGGGCGGGCGAGTGGTATAGGCAGTGAGCTTGCGCTCGCCGCGGATATGCGGTTTGCCAGTCGAGAGAAAGCGGTTGTGTCGCAGTTTGAAGTTGGCGCCGGCTTCGTCCCTGGGGGCGGCCCTATGGCGCGGCTGCCTCGGCTGGTCGGCCGCGGCCGCGCTATCGAGATGTTGATCGGTGCCGAGGGCTTTGATGGCGAATTAGCCGAGCGCTACGGTTATGTGAATCGGGCGCTGCCCGATTCACAATTGGACAGTTTTGTCGACGCCTTGGCGACGCGAATTGCGTCGTTCGACGGGCAGGCGATCGCTGACGCTAAGACCTTGATCAACCAAGCTAGCCTGCCACCGGACTCTGAGATGCAGCCGGGGTGGGATGCGTTCATCACTTCCGTACAACGGCCTGCGGCCCAGGCGCGTCTAAAGGTACTCGTCAACGAAGGACTACAGCGGCCCGGAAAGGTAGAGAGAAACCTAAACGAATATACAGCCAAGTATCGGTAGCGGTCTACGGAGACTCGAATCAACGAGCAATATCAAGGGTTGTGAAGAGGACGGACCGTGACTCGCATGCGCAAGGAGACCGACAGTCTGGGTGTGGTGAACGTCCCAGCCCGCAAGCTGTGGGGGGCTCAGACGCAGAGGTCTCTCGATCATTTTTCCATCGGGAGAGATTTGATTCCGCGGGAAATGATCACAGCTTATGCGGTGCTCAAGAAAGGCGCTGCCAACGCCAATCAGGCAGGCGGACGGCTCGATGCTCAAGTCCATCGACTGATTGTGCAGGCATGTGACGAGATATTGGCGGGGCAGCATCAGGACATGTTTCCGCTCCACGTGTGGATGACGGGCAGCGGTACTCAGTTCAACATGAACGTTAATGAGGTGATTTCCAACCGGTGCTGTCAGCTGACCGGGACCGTCCTTGGGAGTAAGACGCCAGTTCATCCAAACGACCATGTTAATATGGCGCAATCGTCAAACGATTCATTTCCTTCCGCGATGAACATCGCGACGTCAACCAACGCTAAACGGCGCCTGATTCCGGCGGTCAAGCAGCTCGAGGAAGCCATCCGGTCCAAGTCCGAGGAGTGGAACGACATCATCAAGATCGGCCGTACTCATATGCAGGATGCAACGCCGCTGACTTTGGGCCAGGAATGGTCTGGATATGCTGAAATGCTGACCGACAACCTTGATCGGCTCGAGAGTTCATTAGGCGGCGTCTATCGTCTCGCCCTCGGCGGGACGGCGGTTGGCACCGGGATCAATTCCGCACCAGGTTTCGCAGAAGCAGCCGCGGCCGAAATCGCGAGGCTGACCCAGCTCCCATTTGTAACCGCGCCCAACAAGTTTGCCGTCCAGGGCGCACACGACGCCTTGGTACAGTTTTCTGGCACGATGCGCACTCTGGCAACTTCACTTTACAAGATTGGCAACGACATTCGTCTCATGTCGTGCGGACCCCGAACAGGCTTCGCCGAACTGATAATACCGGAGAACGAGCCGGGTTCCTCCATTATGCCCGGCAAGGTGAATCCCACCCAGGCCGAAGCGCTAACCATGGCTGCCGTGCAAGTGATGGCCAATGATGTTGCAGTGGGGTTCGGCGGGGCCGGCGGATATCTTGAGATGAACGTCTACAAGCCCCTGATCATCCACAACATCACCCACTCGATCACGATCATCACCGACAGCTGCACGAACTTTCGTCGGTTCCTGATCGAGGGTACGAAGCCCAACACGAAGAAGATTGCCCGGGATGTCCGCGATTCGCTGATGCTCGTCACCGCACTCTCGCCTGTCGTTGGTTATGATAAAGCTTCGAAGATTGCGCACTATGCGATGGACAACGATCTCACGCTGAAAGCAGCTGCTCTGAAGCTGGGCCTCGTTTCCGAAGCAGTGTTCGACCGCGTGGTTAAACCAGAAAAGATGGTGAGACCGTACGTCGCAACATCCGCCTAGGTGAGCGTTAGCTCGTCCAAGCCGGCGGCCGCTGCTGCCGTCCTGGGCAAGGCGGTCATCACCTTCAACTAGCTATTCCCAGGAGGATATCCATGAGCACCCATCCTGTTGGCTTCGGCGAGGCCGCTCTCGCACTGCAGATCGGCGAGTCTCGTTTCAACGCAAACTGGAAAAGTCCCCGACATCGGTTCAGGCGCCTATTGTCAGAGTTTATCGGCACTGCAGGATTGACTTTCGTATTATCAGCCGGTGCAGCCATTCTGGTTTTGCACGGCGGGATAAAGGTTGAGCCCATCATCGCTGCGTTCATCCTGTCGGCGATTTCTGCATTGTGGCTGGTCGCGGCGATCTATTTTCTCGGCGACATTAGTTCGCACTTCAATCCTGCCATGACATTTGCGTTTGCCTTGCGCGGCGATATGGGTTGGCCGATGTGCATGGCCTACGTCATTGTGCAGTTGATTGCCGCGGCGGCGGGATCACTTCTTGCCCGTTCGTTCTTCGGTATCGAAGGCAATCTCGCGGCCACGATTCCGCAACCTGAGCAACTCATCCAAGCAGTGTTCTTCGAGGCCATCCTGACATTTGGCATGGTTTTGATGGTGATCTCGATGGCAAACGGCCCGAAGCTCAATGGCCAGTTTATCCCTATCGCCGTGGGTGCCTACGTGATGTCGCTGGGGACCCTGGGGGGCCCCTACGAAGGAGCAGCGATGAACCCTGCCCGTGCTTTCGGACCCGACCTGGCGCGAGGCGATCTGTCAACGTGGTGGGTCTACGTCGTGGGACCGGTCGTAGGCGCGATTATTGCCGCATTCGCTGCCAAGATTCTCCGAGGCCCAGCCAATGCTCAAGAGGCACAGGCGGCGATGGGAACGCCCCAGGACGAGTCCTGAGTTAGGTCGACTATGTTTCGTCATCTGTTGAGTACAGATGTTTCCCCCGGCGTTTCCGACAATAGCAGCCTAGATCCTCGGTAAACTTATTCGCCCGAGGATCGACGGCCAAGAACCCTCTTGCAGACGACTAGGCAAGGCCCCGCGATCAAGAACAACAGCACAAGCGCGAAGAAGGCCTCATTGAAGGAAATGGCGATCGCCTGCCTGTCGACAGCCTGCCGCAGAAGCGATAGCGCGGCCCTACCAGAGACAACACTGTCGAGGCCCCTGCCCGCAAGTTGGCCTGCCACCGCTTTCAGACGCTCCTCGAGCGAGACATCGCCAACGGCCAAGTGGGACGCCAGGATGGTCCTGTTATAAGTAAGTTGTCGATCGAGATAAGTTTGCAGCAGAGAAGTACCGGTCAGACCACCAATCTGTTTACCAAGACCGAAAAGACCGATCCCGAATGGCAAGGCCTTGACGGGAAGCCGCATGAAGGCAGACAGCGTCAGGCTGATGAACAGGAGACCCAGCCCAAAGCCGCGCAGGAGCAGTGGAAACTCCAGATCCACAGTTCCGCTGTCGCTTGTCGAACCCGACAGGAACCACATTGACGAGGCGAAACACACGACACCGACAGGAGCCAAAGCAAGCGGATTTATTCTGCTTTTCTGTACCCCGACCCCCGCCAGCAGCAGGGTGCACCCCAAGATTACTCCACTCGGCAAAAGGAGTGTTCCAGCATCCGTAGCCGTGAAACTGAGAACGTTTAGGGCAAAGGCCGGGATGAGAAAGGCGCTGCCGGACAACGCGAATCCGGCTACCAGACTGACGACAAATGCGAAGCGAAAGTCGGGATCACCCAAAGGCGACGTGGGGAGGATCGAACGGTCCGATGCAAATCCAAGTTCCCACAGCGGCAGGAGGATGACCGCCAGCAAGCCGCTCAGGGCGAAAAGAGTGATGGGCCCGTCATCGAACCAATTGAACCTGCTGCCTTGCTGCGACACATACGTCAAAGATGCAGCGGCGATTCCAACCAGCACGACCTGGGGATAGGGGAGGCGGATCTTGTCGCGGAACGCTTGCCTCCGGTCCGCCGCCAGCATGACCAGGGCGACAATGCCCACCGGCACGTTGCTCAGGAATATCCAGTCCCATGACCGGTGGTCGACAAGCCAGCCTTGCAGGGCTGGCGTCACGGTCGTCGGGGCCATCACCGAGCCCAGGGCTAAAACAGCTTGCACTACCGGTTGCTGAGGGCTTGAGAAACGCAAGAACAGCAGCGTCTGGCCTGCCACGAGCACAGTCGCGCCGGCAAGACCCTGAACGATGCGGCAGAAGTCAATCCAGGCAATATCGGCGGAAGTGATCATTGCAGCAGACGCCAGGAGAAGCGCGACCGCGCCGGCGCGCAAACAGGGTGTAGGCTTCAGCGCTGCAACAAACAGCGGCGCGACCAAGAAGCCGGTCATTTTGGCCGCGAGAAATGCGATGTCTAAAGTCGCGAATTCGTCGCTCGTGGCATGTATGTCGCCCAGCATATCCAGGCGCCCGATAGAGAGCGCCGTGCTGGCGATCGAATCCATGACGGCGGTCAGTACAACTCCGATCAAGACCAACACGTCGCCCAGCGCTTCGGGCTTCGCCACTGAGTGTCGCGGTCCGATCTGACGGCTCATTTCGCCGCACCAGGCCGATTTCCGGCAAGCTCGCCAACCGGGTTCGAAGAGGTGGTTGCGGGATCGGTCTCTCGGCTCACCCGGACAGCAATGCGGGCTGAAAGTCCGGGAAGCAGCCGGCCTGGCAACGGATTGTGTGTAAGTCTTATCTTGACTGGAACGCGCTGAACGACGCGGATGAAGTTACCAGTCGCATTGTCCGGTGGCAGCACGCTGAAGGCAGCCCCGCTACCCGGGGCAAAGCTGTCAACGACACCATCAATCTGAACACCAGGGTACTCGTCAATCATCACCCGAACTGATTGCCCGATTTCCATTCGATTTAGCTGGGTTTCCTTGAAATTGGCCACGACCCACACATCTTGTACCGGAACGATGTCCATACCCGGGGTGCCGGGAGTGACGTACCGCCCGACGCGAACTTGCCGGTTGCCTACGACACCGTCGATTGGCGACTGTATGAGGGTATTGGCAAGATCCATCCTGGCCAGGCTGACTGACGCTTTCGCCTGAGCCATCGCTGCTTGGGCGCCGGCGAGTTGGGCACTTAGCACGCCAAGCTTGAGCCTTTGCGCCAGAGTATTGGCCGCCGCGGCTTTATCCGCAGCCTCGGCTTTTGTGAACCCGGTCTGTGCATCCTGGAGTTTTTGTTCGCTGGCTGTTCCGCTCTTCTGGAGAGCGGTGTAGCGGTCAAGATTGGCTCTTGCAAACAGCAGATCCGCTGAGACCGACCGCTCCTGTGCCGCCGCTTGTTCTATCAAGGCATCTTGCAGATTCTGCGTTGCTCCAATGTTTGCGATATCGGCTTGTCGCGTGGACAGGGTGGCAATGGCTTGGTCGAGTTTCGCCCGGTAGTCACTATCGTCGATGCGAAACAGCAAACTCCCCTTGCGAACGTTGGCGTTGTCTCCAACCGGGACTTCCACCACATAGCCGGAGAGCTTGGGCGCGATGCTCGTTATATCGCCGCGCAGATAAGCGTTGTCCGTGGTCTCCTCGAAACGGCCGTGAAAATACCATTGCCAGGCCCAGGCTCCCGAGAGCGAAATCGTTACAGTCGCCACCACCACGATAGCTACCTTCCGAGCCTGACCTATTGGTGCTCGCGTTGATGCAGACGAAGCCACAGAACCGATTGCGGGAGATGCCGCTGGTTGCGATTGGTCATCACTCTCAAACGGCGGTTGCGCGGGTCCTTCAAAGCCTTCAGCTCGGAGCATTTCAACGATCCAATCTCCAACATGTGGCTAGTCAACTTGCGAGTTGGCTCGGTGTGGCCGGATCGCGGATCAGTCGCCGTATTGGCTGCTAGTCCGGCAAACCCATTGAACGCCCCCGCACCGCCCCTCGACGAGATCGCCCAGAGGGACAACCCAGTCTGAAACCCTCGGATTGTAGGCCTTCAATCGATACGAAGGCTCTGCTCCATCGCGTAGCACTGGTCCCAGATGAACACGTCATACCCGGCCAGTCGGGACTGCCACTTGGGCGTGACCGCATTGACGCATTGCACGACGACGCGGTCGATATAATTGTCATAGACAGCCCAGAGGTTGGCCGTGTCTTCTGCTTCCATTTCTTCGCCGGGCGGCGTTGACTTCAGCGCAGCAGCTGCGGCGGCCTTCAGGTCATTCATGAATTCGAGCTGAGTACGGACGTCGGAATGCGTGCCTACGCGATTGACATGACCCCCAACAAGCGTTTCGAACGGCAATGTATCGATATAGGCCACTTGGTCGAAGTAGCCGGGGATGTCCTTGGCAAGTGCGAAGCGACGCCAAGGCATCCAGCCAGGAAAGATCACGTCCACCACCATCAGGACCTTCTGTTCTGGAGCATAGATGAAGATGTTGCCCGGCTCATGTGGACTGCTGCCGGGATAGGTCAGTTCAAGAACCTGACTACCGACGTTCAAGGTGTAATGGTCCTTGAATGTGACGCTCGGTAGGGGGCGCCTGGGATCTTTGGCCCGATCGAGCAGCCTCAAGGTTTCTTCCTGGGCGATGATAATTGGACGGCCGCCGAGGTCGTTCGCGCCGCCAATATGATCCACGTGCGCATGGCTGTAGACGAGATATGTGATAGGCCGATCCGTCACCTCAGCGATTGCCTGGCGTATGTGAGCCGAGTACCCCGGAGGGGCGTCGATCACAACCACACCTTTTTCATACACCAGGAACATCGACTGGTACCCGTTGTCGGTGACCATGTAGAGGCCGCGACCCAGCTTTTGGCTCCGGTATCCCTTCTTCCAGTCGATGGCGGGGGTTACGTCCTCCTTGGGAATCGGAAGGTACTGATCGACGCGCGCGCCTATCGGCGCCAACGACGGCATACTCTGGTAAGGGGCACCAGCCTGTCCGGGCAACGTGTCCGCGCGGGCACCGCCGATTGGCGCCAAGCCGAAGCCAATAGTGAGAATAAGACAACCGGCGCTTGCTGCTGCCCTCGAGATAGCGAAGCGGTATAGAAGCATAACAATCTCCTATCATCGAATAGTATTTAACATTAACGGTTTGTCGATAAGTCTGAACATCATTTGATGATCGTAGATAGCACCAATAACCTGGCGTTAAAGTAACGCCCTGACTGCGATTCTTAGAATGCACACCTCATGACCCGGCAATCACCCGAACCGATAGCGATAGACCGAATCACCTGGCACCTCGAACAATACTGACGGATAGGTGATCCCCTGTTCGATCGGAACAGCTTCAATGCCCCTGGCCAAGAGCATTCAGATCAGCACAGAATTCCGCGTAAGGTTTGGTCATCCCCGCGTCCTGACATTCTCTTATCATCGCCTTGCGCTTGCCCATTGGGAGGGTTCCAAGGGCTGCCCTAAACCTGCTCCTCATAACCGGATCCGTATGGGTCTGCCTCTTAATGGAACTGGTATGGCTAAACGACAGCTGGTTGATCGGGTCGATGACATCAAGTGCGCCGGCAAACGCGCTTCCCCCGATTACTGAGAGTGCAAATGCGGTGACGAGACATTTAGCTCTAACGTCCATGACGTATTCCTTTTCCTCACTGAGCAACCGCCGAGCTGACAATCGCCACGATAAACTACCAATACTTCTCCCGACCACGCTATAACGGGACGAATTGAAGTGTACCTGTAGACCGTCGCGAATCTATTGTTCGATGGTATCGCCGATACTTTGGCATTGATCGTCGAGAAATGCTGACCTGAAGTGCGTCTGTCGGACGCCAAGGAAGGAATTCGGTGCGATCGGGGCTTGTTGCTCAGCTCTCCGATGGCTTCCCGCCGTGTGCAGGTAGTCCTTGGCGCGATGCCAAATGCTCCACCTGATACCAAAGCGTCATGGATCCCATACTTTAAGCGGCCCACAATTTCGGTTTGCACGATAATTGCATTCAGTAGGTGGCGCACGTGTCCGGAGATAGGTCCTTGATTTTCCATCGGGAGCAAATGAGGCCGAAGCTTATGCCAAGGAGATCATTGTTGCCTGCAGAGCGCGAGTTCCTGGCGGCGTTGGCGACGGTGGGGATCGTCGGCGCCCCTCCCGGAACGCTGAAGGCGTGGATCCAAGACGATTCTCAGCGAGCGGGCGAGGGCCGTGGCGAGGTGGCTGCTCGATCCAGTCATTGTGTACAGTGGAACGCCAACCACCGATACCATCGGGTAATTGATGGGGTCGCGTTGCTCTGCTCTCGTGTTGGCACTGGGGGGAGTGTTGCCGCCGAACCGATGGAGCTTGATATGAGCGATGATGTAGAGCGCACCGATGCAGTCAAGAAGCGCCAGGAATTGCCGGCGGTCGATATGAAGCTTGAGGTCGTTGTCATTCCTGTTTCGGATGTCGACCGGGCTAAGCGGTTTTACGGCGACCTGGGTTGGAGGCTCGATGCCGACATTGCCGTCGGTGACGCATTTCGGGTTGTCCAGTTCACGCCTCCCGGCTCGCCAAGTTCGATCCACTTCGGTATCGGCCTCACGTCCGCCGTGCCCGGTTCCGTACAGGGGCTCTATCTCGTCGTCTCCGATATCGAAGCGGCGCACGCCGAACTCGCGGCTCGCGGGGTCGATGCGAGCGAAGTGTCATATCGTACAGGGCCTGGACAGCCGACGATCAAAGGGAGGGATCCTGAGCGGCGAACCTACAACTCCTTTACTTCGTTCAAGGATCCCGACGGCAATGGGTGGCTGTTACAGGAAATCACCACAAGACTCCCGGGACGCGTCGATGGCGACACGACGTTTGCCTCGCCAGCCAAGCTTGCAGCTGCGCTCCGACGCGCGGCAGAAGCCCATGGGGAGCATGAGAAGCGGAGGGGCGGACAGAGGGACGACAGCTGGCCCGATTGGTACGCCGAGTACATTGTAGCGGAGCAGACCGGCAAACCGCTGCCGGCCTGAGTGCTGCCATACTCGTACACGCCGGCGCAAGAAGGATAACGCCCACGGTGCATCGGACGAGTTTGTGTTGTGGGAATCGTCGAAGTTCGTGGGTATCAGGGTAGTAATTAGTGCGGTGCGCGGCGTTGTTCGAGCAGGTGAAGCACAACGCAAAATTCGTCGACAAGCACACCCAGCCCGAGGATTGTTCGACAACGGCTTGACGGCCATTGGAGGATTTCGGCCGATGTCCAGCAGGTGCGCTTTCTAACCACGCAGTACCTGACGATTCTGGATGACGTGACAGCGCGTATTTGGCGCTTGATCCAACCAGCGAAAGTATCGCCGATACCATCGTTCTATAGATTTTTGCACCTTGGATAAAGACCTTGTAATTATTGTGTGGATAGACGTGAACCAGGAGGATTTAATGTCAGCGACGTCGTTATCACCAACTCGTCGCGATGTCGTTGTTGCGGTCGCTGCGGTTGGAGCTGTCAATCTGGCGCCAAGAGTGTTGCGGGCAGCTGCTAGCGAAGAATCCATCCGTCCGTTCAATATCCACGTTCCGACATGGGCGCTTGCAGATCTTCGCAGGCGTATCAAAGCCGTAAGGTGGCCGGAACGGGAGACCGTCGATGATCGTTCGCAGGGCGTCCAACTGGCGAAGCTTCAGGCCCTCGTTGAGTATTGGGGCAGCCGTTATGACTGGCGCAGGGTGGAGGCAAAACTGAACAAGTTGCCGCAATTCATCACCAGCGTGGACGGAGTGGATATCCAATTTGCGCACATTCGCTCACAGCATGACGGGGCACTACCCCTGCTTATGACGCACGGCTGGCCTGGCTCGATTATAGAGCTCTTGAAGGTCATCGGTCCGCTGACTAATCCTACTGCGCACGGGGGGAGGATCGAAGATGCTTTTCACCTCGTTCTTCCAACCATGCCGGGGTACGGCTTCTCGGGTAAGCCAACTGCCACTGGTTGGGCTCCGGCGCGGACGGCTGCCGCGTTTCATGAGTTGATGCTCCGGCTGGAATACACCGAGTACGTGTCGCAGGGAGGCGATTGGGGTGCGATTGTCTCGCAGTTGTTGGCTGTTCAGGCTCCGAAAGGTCTTCTCGGTATTCACGTTAATATGCCAAGTACTGTACCGCCGGGCATTCTTCGGCATCTCCGCAATTTCGACCCGGCGCCGGCCGAATTATCGGATCGGGAGAAGAACGCCTACGATCGGCTGCTGCACTTCTATCGCGATGGCTTTGGCTACGCGGCGATAATGAATCAGAGCCCCCAAACCATCGGCTATGCCCTCTCCGATTCTCCCGTCGCAATGGCAGCTTACTTTTACGACAAGTTCTCTGAGTGGACGGATAGCGACGGAGAGCCAGAACGGATCTTCACCCACAACGAGATGCTGGATGCCATCTCTTTCTATTGGTTTACCAACTCGGGAGCTTCATCATCGCGAACGTATTGGGAAAGCTCGCAAGCAGGCGGTGGCCCGTTTGACGCGTTTGACATCCCAAAGGTCCCTGTGGCGGTCACCGTGTATCCGGCCGAGATCTACCGCGCACCACGGAGTTGGGGCGAGAGAAGCTTCCGCAACCTCATTTATTGGAATGAAGTGGACAGAGGGGGCCATTTCGCGGCGTGGGAGCAGCCTTACGTCTTCACTGCCGAGCTCAGAGAGGCGTTCAGATCGTTACGCCGATCAATCTGAGGCGAAAGAGGCGATCCTCCCCCCATCGCCTTCGCCCAGTAGCGCGGCCGGGTCGCCCCTCCACCCGGCCGCGCGTTTGAGTTGCAGGGGGCAAGAAGACACGGATCATTTCCCTGAAGGAGGCTAACAATGAATGACGTGCCCCAACAAATTGACCACAATCGCCGTCGCCTACTCGGGACGGCTGTTGCGGCTATGACTGCGTTAGAGCTCGGGACAGGTAGTCCCGCCGCGGCGAGATCCTCTGTCGATCACACAAGCAAGGGTCTCGCGACCAAAGCGACACAACAGTTGCTGGATTCTTTGAGGCAGATCGACGCCGGAATGCTTAACATGGGATACGCGGATATGGGATCGCGAACCGGCGCGCCGGTGGTCCTCCTCCATGGCTGGCCATACGACATCCAGACTTATGCCGGTGTGGCGCCTTTGTTGGCTGCCGAGGGGTATCGCGTGATCGTTCCGTATCTGCGCGGATACGGCACAACGCGGTTCCTTTCGGACAGTACGATGCGCAACGGTCAGCAGTCGGCAGTTGCCCTGGACGTCGTTGCACTGATGGATGCGCTCGGTATTGAACGGGCAACTATTGCCGGCTGTGACTGGGGCGCCCGAACGGCAAATATAATGGCAGCCCTATGGCCGGAACGGTGCAAGGCTATGGTCTCGGTGAGCGGCTATCTGATCGGCAGTCAACAGGCCGGGAGGCAGCCGTTGCCACCGAGCGCGGAATTGCAATGGTGGTATCAGTACTACTTTGCGACCGATCGCGGGCAGGCTGGCTATCGGAAATTTACCCGCGATTTCGCAAAGCTGATCTGGCGTCTCGCCTCGCCGCGATGGGATTTCGACGATGCGACTTTCGACCGTAGCGCGGTCGCCTTTGACAATCCCGATCATGTGGCGATTGTGATACATAATTACCGTTGGCGTCTAGGCCTCGCCGAGGGCGAACCTCAATATGATAACCTGGAGAAGCGGCTTGCGCAGGCGCCCGTCATCACCGTTCCTACAATCACGCTGGAGGGCGACGCTAATGGCGCGCCTCACCCTGAAGCCAGCGCCTACGCGAAGATGTTCTCAGGAAGGTACTCTCACCGCCTGATCACGGGCGGCGTAGGGCACAATTTACCGCAGGAAGCGCCGCGGGCTTTCGCCGATGCAGTAATCCAGGTCAGTGCGGGCACATGACGGTCCGACAAGTCCTGTCTGACTACCTTAGAGATCAAGGACGACGTCCCCAGTAGGCTGGGAACAGCAGATCAAGGTGGTGCTGCTTGTCGGCGGCTCAATTGGATCAGGCTGAAAAGCGACTGTTCCAGCCACGAGCCCGGTCTGACAAATGTGACAAACCCCCGTGCGGCACGACCATCGCGTGGGGACGTCGCACGCTTCAGCAAGTTCAAGCAGACTCTTGAATCCTGACCCCCAATGGACGCTCAAGCCACTGCGTGCGAACGAAACTAGAGGGCCCGTGCCGGCGGATTCCGCAGGTGGATGGGGCGGCCGCCCTGGGGATGTAGTAATACCTGGTGTACTCGAAGGACGCGGGCCGAACAGCTCCGTATGGATTGCATCTGCGGCGACACCCCAGTCTGCAAGCGCTGCGCCGAGGTCGCCCATAAACGCAGATGGCCCGCAGAGATAGAAGGTGCCATGGCGCGGAACATCGAGTTGTTGAAGCACCTCGATGTTCAAGTGTCCGGCGGAATCAAAATCCGAACCTTGCCTGTCCTCGCGATCAGGCGCGCTGTAGCTTACATGGCTGTGGCTGCGGGGCAGGTCTTTCAGCAAGTCTCGAACCTCTTGGGCAAAAGCATGTTCGTGGCCACATCGAGCTCCGTGGAGCCACCAGACTTCCCTTGTCGAACCCGTTGCCGCCAACGCATGGAGCATCGCAATCACGGGCGTCGAACCCACCCCGGCACTTAGAAGCACGATTGGACCGTTGCCTGGGCGTAGAGTGAAGCTGCCGCGTGGTGCGCTGATCTCCAGCACGTCTCCGACTTCAACCCGGTCATCAATGTAGGCACTCGCCACACCTTGTATTTCCCGCTTTACGCTTATTCGGTAGTAGGGCTCACCGGGTTCACCCGACAAAGAATAACTGCGCATAATGGCCGGGGCGTCGGGCGTCATTTGCAGGCGCAGTACGACAAACTGCCCAGGAAGCGCCGCTGCGAGGCGAGGTCCATCAACGGGCTCTAAGACCAGTGACATCACACTGATGCTCTCGCGGATCTTGTGCATCACGCGCAGCGGGCGAAATCCCGTCCACGCAGGAGGTGATTCCGACATGGGATCAAGCCCGGCATTGCGTCTCGTGGCATCACGGTCCTTGCTTTGTGCGAGCAATGCCCGGAAGGATCCCTGCCAGCCTTCGCTTAGCGCGGGGATGCGCAATGCTCGCTCGATTTGGCTGCGAGGGTGACTGGGCAAATATAGCAAGGCATTGACCTCCGACACGGTCATTTGCTCAGGGCCGCTCGCGACCTGGACGATCTCGTCTCCAGCCTCGACCTGGCCTTCTTCCAGGACGCGCAGATAGAAGCCGGGCCTGGCTCGCGCAACCAGCAGCGCAGCCATACGCGGCTCATTCATGCGAATACCGATCCGGTAGCAAGTGACGCGCGGTTGGGTCACTTCGAACAAGGCGCTCCCAATCCGGTAGCGATCGCCAATGCACACATCATGGTCCGGCAGGCCATCGACTGTGAAGTTCTCGCCAAACTGTCCGTAGGAAAAATTATTGCGGCCCAGCTCGCGTTGCCAATACTGATAGGATTCGGATTGGTAGACCAAAACGGCCCGCTGTTCGCCGCCGTGCCCCACCATGTCTCCCTGCTTGTCGCCATCGACGTTGAGCCGTCGTACCTGGCGTGGGCCCTGAACGGATGTTTTCCAGACTGCAGTATCAACTGTCCTTCCGCTCCAAGGAACGCCACGCGGCAAACCCACATTGACCGACAGCAAGCGAGCCATCCCTGCGTCCTTTCTGCCAGCCACCACCAGCCAGTTGCGCTCGGGTAAGCCCTGATCGGGGGATACTTAGCGTCAGCGCCCACCAATGCAAACTAGCACGTCGGGCCACCGAATCGATCGACACCAAAGTATCGGGAATACCATCGTTCAATATATCCGGACTTTGACCGCTGTCAGTAATCTATTAGTTGAACGCTTTTGATTGGCATATGTACAGGTATCGAGATCGGACGACGCAAGGGACTGTCATCTCGAGTTCTCAACCGGTTCCATCAATCCTCCACTGACGTAACGATGTCATCATCTGTCTGGCTGCTGGCGCGGGATTGTATGCGGGAGCTGTGTGAAACAAACGGCGAGGAGAGCGCTCCTGGGATTCAGTTGGTTTGTCCTCGATCACGATACGCAGTGATTATGCTTGGTTCCTGAACGTAAGCGAATGTTGAATCGAACAAGCGGAGAAGTCGGATGTCGAGCCTGCAAGTAGATAATAGTATATTTGAAGGGCATCGGAACATTCCGCAAGGGCGCCTGGCCCTGCAGATGTCCACCGCCGGCGTCGTCCATGACCTCGGTAATCTCATTCAAGTCGCGTCATCCGCGTTAAACCACCTGGGCAGAGACCCTAACATCGCAACGGCTCCAGGCGCAGGGATGGTGATTGCTGGCGCCAAGACCGCTCTCGAAAAGGCGGGTTGTCTCGTCAGGCAGACCATTAGGACAGCTAGAGAGATTGAAGAGGTAGTATCCCATGCGAATGTGGGCATCTGCTTGGCCGACGTCGAAGCTCTTGTACGTAGCGCGTGGGATGAAAACCTCCGTGTGGAGGTTTGCATCGACCCCGACCTTCCTTTGGTAAGGTGCGATCGAGCCGGGCTGCAAAATGCCGTCCTGAATCTTCTGCTCAATGCGCGCGATGCGATGCCCGACGGCGGCTTGATATCAGTTCACGCCATGGTGTCGGGAAATCCCAGGGAGGTGAATGTTCGGGTTGAAGACCGAGGAATTGGGATGACGAGCGAGACGATGGTGCGAGCATTTGATCTCTTCTTCACGACCAAAGGCGAGGGGTTGGGTGGAGTTGGATTGCCGATGGTCAAACGTTTCGTTGAAGATTCGGGTGGAAGCATCGATCTAGCAAGCATCCTCGGGTCAGGCACAGTCGTGACGCTGAAATTGCCGGCGATGCGTTAGCGACCTAAGGCGTAGGGTGTGCATTCAGCTGCCCATGTCCTTTGATTGGATGGCTCTGCGATTTTGGGGCAGGCTCGTGAGGATGCAATATTAAAGAGTGGTTCGAATCGGAAGGCGTTGCGAAAGTGACTGGACCGCATTCCAAGGGAAAGGTGGCGCTAGAGCACCAGGCCTTGATTCATCTCCCGACGGAGCGATCTCCAATAGCTCGGTTTCCCGCCTCGTTTTTTTCTATCGGCCTCGGGACAAGTTCGTTCTCCATAATGTGGCAGGTCGCGCATCAACTGTGGGCGGTCCCCAAAGGAATTGCTGTGGCGTCCGTGGTATTGGCCATGTGCATATGGACAGCTCTTTTGACGCTTTACGCTTTGAAGTTGTGGTTGGCCCCATTGGCCGTACGAGCTGAGCTCGCGGATCCTGTTCAGAGTTGCTTCCCTGGTCTGGTGGGTGTCGGGATGATGCTAACTGCGGTAAGCGTGTTGCCGTTCGACGCGACGGTAGCCACCATTCTGATATGCATCGGTGGAGTGCTCGCGATTGGATTTGGGTTTTGGCACTCGCAAAAGATCTGGAAACACGCAATTGCTCTATCGGACGCGACACCCGCCTTATATCTGCCTGTAGCCGCAGCGTCGTTCGTCCTTAGCATTGGCCTGTCGGCATTTGGGCAATTTGAGTGGGCCCAACTGGCTTTAGGCGCTGGGCTCTTCTCGTGGCTTACAATCGATTCCGTCTTGTTCCGTCGTCTCTATTTTGGCGAACCGCTCGGACATCACATTAGGCCGACCCTTGGCGTACAGCTCGCCCCTCCAGCGGTTTGTTCGCTAGCTTATGTCAACTCGTCGGCTACATCCGGAGATGTCTTTGTTCACTGTCTCATCGGTTACGCAATCCTGCAGGCCATTCTTCTTGCCGGCTTGCTTCCACGGATCATGGACCGCTTTTCCGCCGGTCTATGGAGCGTCAGCTTCGGCGCCACGGCGTTGGCGACAACGATTGAAAAATTGGCCGTTCGTGGCGACGCTGGTTTGGCTGGCATTTTGGCTGTTCCCATTTTTACGGCCGCAAACCTGCTGATTATATGGCTGGTTGTTAGGACAATAATTTTAGCCATGACAGGCTCATTATTGCCGTCACTTCCGGACGGGCAAGTACAGCATCCTGCATCTCGCTGAAGGGAGGCTACTTCCAGCGAAAAGCAGTTCCAGCAGGATGTGCAGCCTTGATCGCCGTGATCTTCCGGGAGCCAAGGACCAGGGGCACCCGGCTGCCAACCTTCGCCGAGAGATGGTCGCGCTGCACGATCCGGTCGGCCGCCGCGAGGCGCGCAAGCGGGCGTCTGGTATGTTGCAACATGTACCAGACTTCCGACGCTGATCCCGCGTCGACAGCTATATGCACCAGATAGCAGGCGATATATGCGTCAGCGCGTTATGATACCCATTGCGCTTGTGAAGTTGTCTTTGCTTGTCCCTGATGAGCGAGCCGTTATGCTCGACGCACGATCCAGGCGCAAATCCTCGATCTGCTGAGCTACCGGAGCGATGGCGAGATGCTCGAGCCTCTGCCGATGCTAGTTCATTGAAACGAGCGGCGTCAGCCTGACCTGTTGAACTGAGGACAGTCCGGCGTTGCCGCCGTCCGAGCTAATTCTCCGTAGAACTTCGAAGGCGACTTGGTGAACTCGGCAACGAAAATGCTTTTTGGTTGCAGCAGAATGCCTGCGCCGAGCAACAAGCTCAACAAAACCGCTATTTATCGCCGCAGCCTGAGCCAGCGTCGTGATTGCCTCGACTTATAGCAACTCGGTCTGCTAGCCACCCAACGGCGGAGCGGAAAAGGCGTCCGCAGCCCGCCTTGTTCTACGCCTTTGTAAGCTGGGCCGCGTCGTCGAAAACGCCATGTTCCCGGCAATCATCATATTCAAAAAGGCATATGTAGTGGACGGCCCGCCGGTCGATAACAATCGTGCCCCGGGGATGTTTCTCAAAGCAAGGTTCAGCAAATCTTCCGCAGCAGACTGCTGGCGAGCAACCCATGAACTCGCCGTCGTACGTGTCCGAGAGACGCTGTGTACCTCGGTCAAAGTGCATGGCCTGGTGCGCTTGTCGATCATGACGTTAGCCACAAGACCGCTCCGACCAATATTTTGTGACAGGACGCAGGACCGCTATGGAAATCTCGGCTACTGCTCTCCCCCCACACCGATGTTCGGTTGGGCTCCAAGGTGATCCCGTCGCCCCTAGCCGAGGGTTCTGGCGAATTTGGCCGAAGCGCAGTTAGCGGACACTAGCTTCCACAATCCAAACATCCTCTTCTGCAGTGCCGCCGCTAACGCCGACACCTGCATACACATTTCCATGCTCGTCGAGCAGCGGAACACCTCCACCCATAGGGCAAAAGCGCCCCCCGCCGACTGTGGGCAACGCGTATAGCGATTGGCCCGGCTGTACGAGCGGCAGGATGTCCGCCGTGCGAAGGCGTACCAGTGCCGAAGTATACGCCTTGCGCTCGGAAATCTCGAGCGCGAAGACAGGCGCGCCGTTCATCCGGTGTTGGAGAACCAGATTGCCGTGAACATCGATAATACATACGGCGACAGGGACGTTGACCTTTGTCGCTTCTGCCTCCACACGTTCGGCAACCGACTTCGCTTTCGTGAGCAGATCCATGGAATGATCCTTATCGTTGAGGGGACGCCGTCGCATCGACTGCGGTCTATCGCTGAGGCAGCTCGCCCAGGTGAAAAGCCAGCCGATTCTCGACATCTCCCGGCGACTGGAAGCCCTTGGCGGTCAGCGACTTGATGCCTTCCTGAGCGGCGGGTCGGCTTAGCGAAGCTATGCAGGCTTCCCATCCTGCGCCCAGCTCTACATCCGACGGAAGACTGGTATTGACCAAACGCTTGGTTTGCCCGATGGCCCATTTGTCGAACCTCGAAATCCGAGTGGCGAGCGCATCAACGTACGCGTCGAGCTCTGCGTCCGGCAGGGCTTTGTTCACGTAGCCATACGCCTCAGCCTGTTCTCCACGGATGTCCTCGGAGGTCAACAGAACCTCCATGGCGCGATTGCGACCGATCAGGTGAGGCAGGCGAGCCATCGGTCCGCCGCCGGCGACCATACCCACGCCAACCTCCCACTGGGAAATGATGGCCTTTTCCTTACTGGCGAAAGCCATATCGCAGGAAAGGGTGATTTCGCTCCCGTTGCCCGTAGCGCGGCCCCGGATGAGGGCGATCGAGGCCACCGGCGCGCGCGTCAGCCGCACAAGAAAATCCGGCCAGGGCGGCAGGCCCGTCGGTCCCGGCGGCAGCGCGAGCATATCCTCGATCCGCGCCTTGAAGTCTGAATGGTTGAGGAAGTATCCCTCGACGCTACTGTCGAACACCACCACCCGAAGATCTTCGTCAGCCTCAATGGCGTCAATCAGATGGGTGAACTCTTTCACCATCTGTGGACCCATGACGTTGAGCGGGGCATTGTCGAATGTGACTCGCCAATAGGTGGGCGTCCGGCGTGTCAGGCGAATCTGCGGGGTGGTTGTCGTGGTGTCCACTGGAAGCTCCTTGGATGTTTACCTGCTCGGTGCCTCGAAGATGATGCATTGGGTGCTGGCCCGCGATTGGACGAACGTGTCGCCAAGACCATGGTGTCGGTCTGGCAGGGCGGGCCCATCGCTCGGTGATCAAACGGGCACGACCCTCAATCGCGCTGCGAACCTCTGATCTGCAGGTCCCCTGCAGGATAAGCGCTGCATCAAGTGAACTGCGTAGTCATCGCGCAAAATATGGACGTGAGGGACGCTGTCCAACCGGACAGGCGATGGTACCACCCGATGCGATCTGAATATCGATCTATTGCTCGCGGCGGACGGCAGCCGGCTCCGGATCAATGGCGCCGGCCCTGACACGAACAGGTTTCAGCGGCTTGGCACCGGTGTCGTTGACGATTGTCAGGCCACGCGGAAAGAACCGGTTGTGATGCTGGCCGCGCCCGATATTGATGATCGCGGCTCCCTTCAGATGCTTTTCCAGCATCGTCAGCACGCGCCTCAGCGAGGGTCCGTCGAACGCATCCATCGCTTCGTCGATGATCACCCACTTCGGCTGCCGCAACGCGAGCCTGGTCACGCCCAGCAGGCGCTGTTCGTCATCGGCCAACTCATGGTCCCAGCGTCCCACGCGGTCGAGTGACGATGACAGCCGTTCAAGACCAACCTCGGTCAGCACGGCCGAAATGTCGGCATCGCTGGCGGGCGCATGCCCATTCGCGTGATTGAGCACCTCTCGCAACGTGCCGGCCGGCAAATACGGAACACGCGGCACGAAGATGAGAGTTTCTCCAGCCGGCAGGCCGATTTTCCCGCTGCCCCAGGGCCAAAGGCCGGCAATGGCGCGGAAGAACAATGTCTTGCCGGCGCCTGGGTCGCCGGTGATCATGACGCGCTCACCGGGATGGATCTCGACATGGCTGTCTGAAAGTTTGGTGCAGCCCTCCGGCGAGGCCACTTGGAGCTTCTCGAAGGTCAGGCTGCCATTGGCGTTATCGCCGAATTCGATGCGCTTTTCCTTGTCGTGCAACACATCGGTTTCATCGAGCGCAATGCGGAAGTCGGCAACGCGCATCAGCGTGGCGCGCCAGTCGGCGATGCCGCCGATATTGTTGATGAACCAGCGCAGCGACGAGTGCACCTGGTTGAAGGCGCCGACCGCCATCATCAACCCGCCAAAGCTGATATCGCCTGAAAAATAGACCGGCGATGCCACAAGGATCGGCGCCACCACGGTGATCCAGCCATAGGTATCGGTCACCCAGGAAAGGTTGATCTGCGCTTTGTAGATGTTTCGCATCGCGCCCAGCACCGTGCCAAGGTCGATTTCGAGCCGTCTCTTGGCATCGGCTTCGCCGTGATAGAGCGCGATGGCGTCGACATTCTCGTTGACGCGCACCATCCCGGAACGCAGCTCGGCCTCGCGGGTGTAGCGGTCGCTGTTGAGGCGGATCAGCGGCCGCCCGACCAGCCAGCTCAGCCAGGAGGCGATGCCGGCATAGAGGAACGCGGCCCAGACCATGTAGCCCGGTATCGCCAGCGACCAGCCGTTGATGTGGAAGACGAAGCCCGACGAGAGTTGCCAAAGCACGCCGACGAACGACACCAGCAGGATGAAGGATTGCAGCAGGCCGACGCCGAGGTCCGTCGACAGATCGGACAGATGCGCGGCATCCTGCTGCATGCGCTGGTCGGGATTGACGCCGATGGCGCCGGCATTGGCGAGCCGGAAGGCCCGCGCCGGCCGCATCCATTGGTCGATCAGGTCGAGCGTCAGCGCCTCGCGCAGCTTCAGCCGGATCATCTGGTTGAGCCAGGTCTGAGCGATGTTGAGCAGGAGCAGCGTGCCGGCAATCACGGCAAAGATCATCAGCTGATGCAGGAAGGCCGCCATGTCGCGACGCGCCAGCGCATCGTAGAAAGGCTGGTTCCAGCGGTTGAGCAGAACCTGGCCGATCGACGTGGCGACGATGACCGCCATGATGCCGACCGACGTCCAGACCAGCCACTTGAACACCGGTGAGCCTATCAGCGCCCGTTTGATCGTCGCCACCTGATCGCGCAGGCTGCTGGCATCGACGGTTACCGGCTGAGCGGTGGCGGACTTGTCCGGTTGATCAGCCATGCACGAGGTCCTTGCGTTCAGAAGCGTTGCTGAAACCAGATGGAGATACCTGAAGGCATCCGCCGCTCAAACGGACCGCGAATACACTCGCCGCAGAGAGGCCGGGAACGGGCCCAACCCCAGTTTCCATCATGACGACGAGGACTTCATCGAGCGACGCGATGCTACGACGCGTCGTGCTTGGCCCAAGCGGTATCGGCGACAGGTCTTCGTCATTTGGACATCGGTTTAACGACGCGTACACGATGCCGGTACTGTCCGACACCGTCCATAGCACCTAGGTGTCGGCAAGCAGCTTGAGCTTAACCAAATACGGTAGTTTTTTACGGGGTTTGACGGTGAAGGCGGCCAAATCCTCCTTGCGCCAATTCACGCTTGAAGCCCAAAGTACGATGCGTAGCGTCCCTACGATCGTCCGACACCTTCGTCTGATTGGATCAGAACACGGCATTTCCTATGTGGTTTGTCGAAACGGCGCCGGTGCGCGGCCTATAGAGGGAAGTTGAAAAATGACGCAACAGTTGAGCAAGACAGCCGGTTCGGATCGCTTCCTTCGCACTCCGACAGACCTTGGTTCCGAGGCAACCCGCGACATCGCTGCCGGCCTGGCCGGTCTGCTTGCTGACGTGTTCGCCTTGTATCTTAAGACCAAGAATTTCCACTGGCACATGAGTGGTCCGAATTTCCGGGACTATCATCTCTTGCTCGACGAGCATGGCGACCAGATTTTCGCGATGACCGACGCGATCGCGGAGCGTGCGCGTAAGATCGGCGGAACCACGATCCGTTCGATCTCCGATATCGCGGGACGCCAACGGATCCTCGACAACAACGCCGACTATGTTGATCCCCAGGACATGCTCTCAGAGCTTCATGGCGACAACAAGCAGTTGGTTGCGGAGCTGCGTCGTGTCCATGAGCTGTGCGATAGCTATTCGGACATTGCCACCGCGAGCCTGATCGAAGGATGGATCGACGAAAGCGAACGGCGCAGCTGGTTTCTCTACGAGGTTTGCCGCGCGTGAGCGGAACGTGGGCAAGGTGGCGGATGAGATCCTGCACGCCCGAAAAAAGCACCGGCAAGGATCGCGCACTCCGTTCCGCCGGTCGGGTAGCATGGATCCGTATCGACTCTGCCGCGTGAAACCGGCTCGCCCTCTGCTTGACTCCGATAGGGGACCCAGACCGCGCGATAGCAGTCTCGGGTGCAGAAGCTAGGGCGCTATCAGAGGGAAACGCACACCCACGATCGATCCACGCGGGGTGAATTTCCATTGCACCGAGCCCCCAATTTCCGCCGTCAGCGCGTGTATCAACCACCGCCCTCTTTCTTCTGGCCGATGATAGGCCGCGCATCCGTCGTCGCAGACAACACAACAGACACTGTTGCCACTCCTGTTCAGTGAGACACGGATTGAACCAGGGCTATCCCCTAGGCCGTGCCGTGCTGCGTTCCGGACCAACTCGGAGACGATCAGACCGACCGGCCAGCACCGCGCGGCGTCAAGCCGGATTTCGTCCGTTGCAACAGTCAGCTGAATGCTCCGCTCGCCAAGGGAGGCACGTGAAAGGCTGTGACACAGCTTCCCAACATGATCACCGAGGTCGATGTATCCCTCAGTGATGGGCACGAGAAGCGATTGATGCGCCTCTGCCATCGCCCGCAGACGATCCGCTGCGCGCCTTAACGCCAGCGTAGCCTCTCCGCTGGACGAGGCCAGCGACAGAATCGCTATCGCTTCGCCATATTCGTTGATTACCCGATGGCTAATCTCTTCGACAAGATGCCACGCCAGCGGCTGGCACGATGCCGATGATGGATTCGCACGTCCTGTTAGCATGACCAGATCCTCCGCTAACATCGCCGCACCTCGGAAGCACCGTTCGCGATGTTTCGGAAAATGACAGCAGACCGCGCCGAAACATTCTATTGGGCCAAGGTGTCGGCAATACTTAAGACGGACACACCCCCCTGTGGATGGGCATCGGAGTATTGGCGAGCAGTGCTCGTCCCAGTCAAAAATGCCCGGCGCTGTGGAGACGCCACCCGCCCGCAAAGCGGGTAGGTCGCTGTATAAACCCCGATACCTAAGTATATGCGATACCATTGGACGATGGTTGCCGGGCCATACTGCAGATACGTGTTACCTGGAAAATGACGGGACGCAGTCTGGTTGTTAGTGGTCAGTATCGCCGAGGTCTGTCATGGAAACTGGTCGTAAAGTCGTTGTCATCACCGGCGGGTCGCAGGGCATTGGCGCGGCGTTGGTTGAGGCGTATCTCGGCCGAAATTACCGCGTTGTCGCTACCTCTCGATCTATCAAATCTTCCGATAGCTCGGACTTGCTCACGATCTCGGGTGACATCGGCAACCCGGCGACGGGACCGAGGGTGATCGAGGAAACACTGCAGCGTTTCGGGCGGGTCGACACGCTGATAAACAACGCCGGAGTTTTCCTTGCCAGCAGTTTCACGCATTACACCGCGGAGGATTATGCCCGCGCCGTTGCTACCAATCTGACCGGTTTCTTTTTCGCCACCCAGGCCGCGATCGCCGCAATGGAACGTCAAGCGGGCGGCCATGTCGTCAACATCACAACCAGCTTGGTGAAGCAGGCCAGTTCGAAGGTGCCATCGGTGCTTGCTTCGCTGACCAAGGGCGGAGCTGACGCCGCGACCCGTAGTTTGGCGATCGAATATGCCCGCAGCGGAATCCGGGTGAACGCCGTGTCTCCGGGCGTCATCAGGACGCCGATGCATGCGCCAGAGACGTACGAGAGGCTGGCGGCCTTGCATCCACTGGGTCGGCTGGGTGAGATTTCCGATATCGTCGGAGCGGTCCTCTACCTGGAGGATGCCGCTTTCGTGACCGGAGAAACGCTTCATGTCGACGGCGGCCAGAGCGCTGGCCACTGAGCCATCAGTCAAGGGAGGTTCTTATGCCTATTGTCACCGTCCAGCTCACCCGCGAAGGCATCGAGCCTGGTGTGGATCATGTAACTGTGGAGCAGAAAGCAGCCATCTACAAGGGCGTGAGCGAGGTGCTGCTCGACGTCCTCGGGAAGCCGCTGGACTGGACCTGGGTAGTGTTTGAGGAAGTGGAGATGGAGAATTGGGGTTGGGGCGGGATGCCCGTCGCGGAATACCGCAAGTTGCTGGCCGCGAAGGGCGTTTGAGCCCTGATAGCCTTTCCTGAAAAACATGCTGGGGGTTCAGGTGGGATAGTTTCGTTTTCGACGTAAGCAGCCATGCTGTGTGACGCCGTGGAGGTGGAATGCCGTGTACGTCGCCGGCGTCGGCTAAGAGACGGATCATACAAAAGGCCAACTAAAACCCGTGTCGGCGGAGCGCTATTGAAATCTGTTCTCGCGGGCCATGGCGGATCGCGAAGACCTCGAAATAGGAGTCGCGGATGACGGAAGTACGAGTTGAGGATGAAATCTATGCAATGCCCCCGCAGCATGGCTTCACCGTCGCGCATTTTCTGACCGTCGCCGACATCGAACGCTCAGCTCGATTCTATGAGATGGTCTTCGGAGGACGCATTCTTAGCCTGGGCGATAGCAGCGGCGCGCCGGGATATATCCGCATCGCCAATACCTGGCTCATCGTCAACATCGGCGGCGGCCCCACACCTGACAAACCGTCGGTGACGCTCGGCGTTCCCCCAGATCCCGATTCACTCAGCAGCTTCATGAACATCCGCGTTGCTGATATTCATTACTGCTATCGACGTTGGCAAGGTCGGGGCGCTGAGTTCATCACGGAACCGATGGAAAAGTACGGCGAAACTCGCTGTTACATTCGCGATCCAGACGGCTACATCATCGAAGTGGGTCAGAGTAAGCCGCATGTCGTTTACGGTTAAGCCCTAGAAGGACGTATACCTTCTACTCGAGCCAGGCCTCGGTCTCCGCTAAGATGCTGAGCGGGTCATGCCGGAAATCTGGACGAGCGCCGTTCGGTAGATATTTTCGGGAGATCGCCTGGAAGGTTTCGGGCTATGCTCGCACAAGAAGTTCCATAGGTCGGCCGACATGATAGGTCGGAGACGCCGGGGATCGGTCTGCGCACAGCGAGCTTCCCGATGTCGGCCGTGCGCGTGAACAAAACCGACGTATCCCGGATGAATGGCTCGTCCGGAAAAGAGCAGAACCGCTGTCCTTCGGTGCGCAACGCGGCGAGCATTCCATCGCGCTCGCCGCGGACTAATTATCCAAGCGTGCCTAGTACGGGCTTTTGTCACTGATTTATGCTACAGGCGTGCTACTTTTTTAAAGAAATAGACCAATAAAATCAGCGCTTAGGCGAAGGCGCGCTGCGTCTCTTCGGGCGCGCCACTCTTCAAGCAAGTGCTTGAAATCGCTTAAAGCGTTGATTTTACTGCTACTGATCCGCACGCGTGCTACTTTCGCGTGCAAAAGGATTGAGGACAGCTGAACCCCAGCCCCGCCTGCATAGTCGACGCACCGACCATTGGCCGTCGTCTCCTCTGGGCAGCGGGAACATTAGCGCCAACTAAAAGTTGGGAGCAAACCCGAACAGGTTTTTGATGGCACATGGTCCGTCTTTCAACATCTTGATCCGCAAGCTCCAAGCCATCTCGGAACTCGCAGAATCAGACATTGCGATCTTGGGGAACATCTCGATTCAGGAGAAGAAATACCAGGCCAATGAAGACATTTTGCGGGAGGGCGAGAAGCCGAACCTTTCCTTCGTCGTTCTTGAGGGCTTGATAGGGTCGACCAAACTAACCGGGGAGGGCAAGCGTCAGATCTCCTCCTTTTTTGTTCCGGGCGACATTCCCGACCTGCATGGTTTGCATTTGTCGGTCATGGATTGCACTTTCACCCCTCTCATGCCCTCTCGAGTGGGCTTCATGCGGCACGACGATCTTCGCGCCATTTGCAAACAGCACTCTTCGATAACGAGAGTGTTTTGGCGCTCCACTGTGATCGATGCGGCGATCTATCGAGAGTGGGTCACCAACGTCGGAAGGCGCGACGCCTACTCTCGTATGGCTCACATTCTTTGCGAACTTATTGTCCGCCTTCGCTCGGTCGGTCGCATTGAAGATCATGTGGCCTATCTCCCCATAACGCAGGCTGCACTTGGCGACGCACTAGGCCTCTCCTCTGTGCACGTGAACCGAGTGCTTCAGGACCTTCGACGCGACGGTCTGATATCTACCCTTGGCTCGCGTTTTCATGCGCCCGACTGGGCAGGGCTCGTTCGCGCCGCAGATTTTGACTCTACCTATCTGCATCATAAGGCTGCGCAGACGGGTGCCGGTTTCTGAGAATGCTGGGTCGCTCATGATGCATTGAGCCAACCCCTCGCGATCCTTGAAACCGAATCTGCTGTAGAACCCGCATTCCAACAGGAATGTCGATCACTGCTTGAGAACTGGACCGCAGACTTACCTAGTGGACGGCATGGCTTCCCAAAGCTACGACCTGAGGAAGGAACCCGCCGAAAGCTGGACGGTGTTTGACGTCTTCACTGGGTACCCCCGCAGGCGCGTGAGCGTCTGGCTAACTATCTGGACGAGGAATATTCCCGTGATCTTCAGCCTTCTGACCATGTCGACCTGAAGCGAAGGTTCGCCGGGGGGTAACCTCTAAAGTATGACTGCCATGGAACACGTGTGGAGCGCCGGAGAATGTCCAAATTCCCGAGTCTGTGCATCCCGGGCATAGGCTTAGCCATAGTGGAGACGCGGCTTTGGCACGTTCCTATAAATTGAACCCCGATTAGGTCGTTCCTGCGCCACCGCAGAACTGCTTGGTAGGCAACGCCGTCGGTCGGCACGTAAAGCACGAACCGCTCGGGGACACGCGATTCCACCGGGACTTTGAGTTCAGCTCCGCCACTGTTTTGGTTCCGAATGGTGCAACTGATCTCGGAGTTTGTGATTCCGCCGATGATTGAGGCGCCTTTCAGCACCCCGCTGCCTTCGTTCGCGGCGATGCTCTTCATCAACCATGTGACCTCCATCGGTCGCCCCCGGCCCTATCCTACGCCCACGGGCGAACAGCTGTCCATCTAGGTCGTCGCTCGGTGGTGTCTCACTTTGAAATTTGACGGAGACGGACGGCAAAGATATCCGTTGCGCTGGTGAATTTGCGCACCGCCAACGCGAACAGACCCGAATGGTCTCGCCGTATAGCGATTTTAATCCGGCAGTAGCATCTCCTCTTCATCTGCTGCGGCTTCGAACAGCAGCCGGAAATCGTTACCCGGCATTTTGCCATCCATCGCAGATAGGCAAGCCTCGGCCGCCAGCCTCCACTTGGGGCCACGATTGGACCACTTTAGGAGCTCCTCGGCGGCGGCATCAACCCGGTTGACGCCAAGGCGAAGTCCCGGGCGCTCGGTCTTCACATAAACTGGAGGGTTGAACCAACGGTGGGGCATCACGCCTCTCGAACGTCAAAGGCGATGAACAGTCCCCAAGCTGAGGCTGCACGAACGATCATTTCGACCAACTGGCAGTCAGTCTCACGAAGATCATGGCCGCGCTCGCGCACCGCTGCAATGGTCGCCTTGACGGAAATTGTGTTGCCCGGTTGAGAACCCAACAGGACCTCGCGGACCAGCTCCTTGGCCGTTTGCTGCGTAGGCCGAACAGGTGCTTGAATGTCCATCCCATCCTCCCAGAGAGATAGAACCTCAATCAGCTATTCTGTGGGTCACTTTCCGAAAAAGGCAAGAGCCGGAAACGTACAAAGCAGGTTCCCGCAAACACCGCATTTCGGAACGGAATCCACCCTTGCCCATTTATTGGCGGAGCCAATTTGCACGAAGGATGTGAATGCAAACCCAAGGAGTTTACGCCGTGCTCGCCACGGCAAGGATGGAGAAAGCGGAGGAGTTCTATACCCGGCTTTTCGAGCGGAGGCCTGATGATCGTCCCATGGACGGGTTGATCCAATGGCGCAACGTCGCAGGCGCGAACTTGCAAATCTTCCATGATAAGGAAAATGCTGGGTCCGGCAGACTGACTATTGTGGTCCCCAAAATGGACAAAGCCCGGAGGTCGCTTGAAGAAAGTGGCGTAATGCTCACACGTGAATCGGAGGGTGATTACGGAAAGATTGCCCAGATCGCAGACCCTGACGGCAATCGTATCACTCTTGCAGAGCCCCCATCGCGGCCTTTCAACACGTGAAGGATTCGACCTCCTCTGTTTGGCAAACCAGCTCATCGGGTTACGATGGACGACCCCAATTCCTCGCCCGGCTACAATGACTACATCCCGCGAAAGGCGCTGTTTTGCACCTCACCGTGTCAGCTGCCGACGCGGCCATAAGGAGAGAGGACCCGCCTCCGCCCCAAATTCTCACGGACGAACGCGGACAACCGTCTTTCCTGCACGTCGGTCGGTTGAGTTGAAGGTGCCGATGGCATCATCCAAGCTCGAAACCTTGCCAATGTTCGTCCGCAGTCGTCCATCGCGGATCCGCTGCACTATCTCAGAAAGCTGGGGGCGATCAGCCTCGACGACGAAGTCAACGGTCAGGCCATCGGCAGGTCGAATGTCCGTTGGTCCAACGACTGTGACAAGGATACCTCCGGCCCGGACGAGCGTTGCGGATCGCTTCTGGAAATCGCCGCCGATGACATCGAACACCAGATCGACGCCGCCTACATCTTCAAGCGTGTCTTTTGCGAGGTCGAGGAATTCATTTGCACCGAAGTCGAGCGCTTTCTGGCGGTCGGCGGCCCGCCCGGTGCCGATCACATAGGCTCCAGCCTCCCTGGCAAGCTGCGCCACCATCGAACCGACGGCACCGGCAGCGCCATGCGCGAGAACGCTCTGCCCGGCCTTGATGCGGCCATGCTGAAACAGCCCCTGCCATGCGGTTAGGCCGGAGATCGGCAGGCTAGCGCCCACCGTAAAGTCGACATCGCCGGGCAGCGGCGCGAGGTTACGGGCCTCCATGGCAACATACTCGGCGAGGGTGCCGTCGCGATGCCAGTCCGCGAGGCCGAACACCCGCTGACCGATAGAAAGCCCTGTGGTGCCGTAGCCGAGCGCAGTGACCACACCAGCCAGTTCGTGGCCCAGGATCGAAGAGGTCCGGTCACGGAAGGCTCGATCGGCCCACGTCGAGGGCCACTCCAGTTCGGTGTTGACGAATCCTGCCGCATGAACCTGTACGACCACGTCGTTAATTGCCGCCTGAGGCTCGGGCAGCTCCACCAACTTCATCCCGGCCGTTCCTGCAGTCTGGTCCGTCGCTACGATTGCTTTCATGGGGATTGTCTCCTCACCGTTGGGGTAAATTGCGGGCGCGGAGGATCTTTCGATGTCTCGCGCAGAGTTGGCGTCGGGTTCATCGTTGGCGACCGCGAGCGGAAGCTAAGCAATCTCGTCGGATTCTTCCAGCACGGGTAACTTGCAGTCGTGAACACCTATGCCCTCGCAATTTCACACACTTCAAGCATGTGGAACAAAAGCAGATCAAATACGTTGTGCCGTTCCCAACACGGAGAGCGTCATGCAAACTTCACCCCGAGCCAAAAGCGAAACTATCAGCAAGGATCCTGACGAATGGACGACTGGTGACGAGCCAATGACTCCGTCGCAAGCTTCCTACTTGAAAACATTATGTGAGCAGGCGGGCGACGACAGAAGCTACGCTGAAGATCTAAGCAAAGCCGAGGCCTCGAAGCGAATCGACGCGCTAAGGAGTGAGCTCAAGCTCTAAAGGCGCTGGGAGACCTACGACAGGTTGAAGGTCGCCAGTTTCGCGGTATTTGGCCTGTGATCTGGACGGTCCTAATGGTGAAGGTGGTAGAGTTTGCTAACGATCTTCCACTCTCCTGCGATCTTGAGCAGGGAAAGATAGTCGGTGAACCTTGTGGTTCCAAATTCGTCCTCAACCTTCACAGTGGCTGCATCGCCCGTAATGTCGAGCGATGCGACTGTCCAGTTGGGGCTGGTGTTCGGCGGCAAGCCCGCACCCATCACCTCGCCGACATAGGGCATCGACACTCAGCCATTCGACCGCGCCCTGGAAGTTACCGATGTTTGATGCGCGTGGGTGGAAGGCTGCCCCCAGCCCTTCTTCGGCACCGGTGGACATGGCCAAAACGTAACCTTCGATGGTAGCGGTAATAAGACTTTCATCGGTCTGTGACATCGAGGCTTCTCCACGCCAGTGTTTGCAGCGGTCAGAGCATGGAGGGACCGATCCTTGCTGACAACAGGCAAACGGTTTTTCGGACCAGTTGGGTCCGTTTCCTTTGTTGCTTTCGCGGTTACTTCTGACGACGCCTCGCGCCAAAGGCCGCCAGAAATCAAGTCGAGTTGAGGGTGTGTCGCAAGCTCCCTACTTCCGAAACGAGTCAGCGCCCTGTGGTTTTGAAGCGAGTTCACTGTTTCAACCGCCTCGTTCTGTTCAACAACGAGGGCCTTGCGCTGCGGCTGCTTTGATCGAATGCAAGCGTTCGGAGTACGAGTAACCAACTCCCTTGCCGGTCGAGTACAACTTTACCGGCACCGTGGCCTAGCGATGCGCGCAAGCCTTCATGTGGGGGAGAGGCCAGCAGTGCTGCAGTTATGCCTTCCCTTCTGCAGCGAAAGCCCCAGCAGGCAAATCAAAGTAGCCAGCTCGAAGCGCTGTCCGACCAGAAGAGGCAGTTTCACTACAACGCCCCGCTTCGACGTTTTCGCGAGCAGCAGAAGTGTCTCGGTCGTTGCTGACAGCCGGAATAGCGGTCGTATCGGTATCCATTCTGGAGCAGATAATAGCAGGCTACACTTATCAGCAAGTGCTTATGAGCAGGCTTTCCGCGTGTAGACAACGAGGCAGCTAGATTGTCTTTATCCACCGTGCCGCACGGTTGGGGAGGCGACCAGAGCCGATGTGAAGGGGACTAGGCAAGCTAATATTCGCTTGCGCTAATTTAAAAGTGCCGTAACGTCATGCTCAGCCTTTTGGGGAGGCGCAACGGTGGGGAGTATGATGAGAGTAGCTGTGTTTTGCGCGGCGATCGTGATCGCTGGGACTGGTGTCGCTGTTGCCAAGGAGAAGAAGGTGGTGGTGAGTGACGCCACGGACCTTTGCTCTACGAAGCACTCGGCCAAGAAGCAGGTGCTCGAGCTGGACTGCAGGCCGACCGGAACCGCCAAATTGCCGGCCGGTGGAACGCCGGAAAAGCCGCGCCTTGGATACGACACCGATCCGTGGCTGGTTAAAGGCCTTTAGACACTAGGCGACGGCAACACAGCGCGGCTAAGGGGATTGTGCGCTGGCGGTGAAGCCTTCATTGTTCTCTCATCGGCGGAACATTGTCGCCTGGAAACGCTTCGGACGGTGCACTGCCCCATCAGTGCAACGTTCCCTTCCTTGTTTGCACTGGCCGGCTGCCGAAAGGTGGCCGGCTTTTTTGTATATAAGCGCAACCTGATGTTTGGAGCTTGTTGATTGGACAGCAGCGAGTGGCCGCTGCTGCGTTAGCGTCCAGGATTGGAATTTGTAAAGGCGAGATCACCAAGGCAGGGATGAACCAGGCTAGCAACGGTTTCGTCTGTTAGCCGCGACGCCGACGAAATTGAATTCAGAAGGGCGTCGGCCGGGCTGCCCAACATCAGGGTGGGCCAAGGCTGGACGGAGTCCGCTCCCGCCCAGCCGTGCCCGGCATGATACGCATCGCACCTGGGCGCAAGCCGTACCAACGGCCCGTCTATTCCGCCGCGCCTTTCGGCAGGAAACCCTCGGCCTCATCACAATGGAGGGCGACATTCGCAGCGCCCTATGGAACCATCCAGAGTGACATAGGCTGTTTTGTGGGACTTACTGGTGACATTAGTAGGCCTGTTAGGCATGTTCGCGCTCGTAGCTCAGATCCAGGTTGGAGCCCTGCCTCGTGCACCAGTATGGGAAGCGAGAACTAGGAACCGGGAGTGCTACGAATAGATTGCCGCAGTGCAGCTTTTTTCAGAGCATGGCAAGGGCTGCCTTTCTCTCCACGTTGGCGGTCGTCCTGCTGCTCGCGCTATTGCCAGACCACTTGCTGCACGCCCTCGGATTGGCCTTTACGTCTCATCACGACAAGCTCAACCACGCCGCCGCGTTCGCCACCTTGTCGGCTTTGGGTAGCCTCGGCTGGCCCCAACAGGTGGTCCGGCTGGCGGTTTTACTTGCTTTAACGGGCGCAGCGATCGAAATCCTTCAATGCGTCACAGAGCGTGACATGAGTGTCTTCGACTGGTTTGCCGACTGCGCCGGCATGGCATACGGGCTGAGAACTATCAGCTGGGTGAAGGAGATTCTAGGCGAACCGGTTATTTGATCGCCACAGGCTCCGCCTTACCGCCGCCGTGTTGGCCCACTTGCCAGCCTCACGCCGGGGCCGCCTTCGATCACCCTCGCTATTGCCATTCAATTCCGACGCAAAGGCCGATCGCAAGGCCATAGTTTTCAGGGCCGCTCACCATTTAGACTTAGGTCCGATTATTTCGCGCAAATGGCCGACGCCGGAAACATTTCTCCTTCTACTTTGTTGCAGTGGCCGTGCCGCTGAGGAGAACATGCACAGTGCCTCTATCAAATGAACTGCGCGACGTACCTATAGAATTCAAATGCCCCTCCTGTTCGTGCCCTATGGTGAGAAGGGGATCCTGGCTGAAAACGATTGCCGGTTTCAACTGCGGTAGCTGCAGGTCCAGAGTGCGGATCGGCTACGAAGAGAAGCTGGCCATATTCGAGCGGCACCTTAAGCGACGTGCGCCAGATCTGGGCCGACGACCAATGGAGTGCGATCCCGGCAACGATTCCTGAGAGTGTCGGAAATTCAAGCTCCAACTGCTTGCGGCTGGTCTTCTGCCGCAAGTCCAACCTTCATCTGGTTGCAAGGTCAGGAGGCTCTTTCGTCCGTACGGAACCGATGATGGCGAGCGGTTTCGATGCGCTCGGAGCACCGAGCAGGTCGACACGTTTCTGGTAGCGACCACCAATCTCTAGCTGACCGCTTCCACGTTCTGACGAGGTGCGAGCAACTTGATCTTCAATAGTCTTTTTCGAGCCAGCATGCTCGCCGCCTCTGCGATACGGTCTCCGTATGCATCGGCGACGAACGATAGCGTCGACAGGTCGATAATGAGGTCGTCGATCGCGCCCGCCAAGACACTGGACCCGCGCCCAAATTGATGCACCAGCGCCCGCACTTCCTTAAGTGCCGTCGAGGCTTCACCCGCATCCAGCAGCGCCTCGATCTCATCGAAAACCTGCATCCCGACCCTCCCGCTTTAAAACGGTGGCAATTTCGCGCGAAAAGAAAGCGCCTGCCAAGGTGCTCACGCGCGAAGGCGGCTATTCAGACAACAAGAAAGACCCTGGTGGCCCAACGATGAAGGGCGTCCATGGAGGGCGTTCAGCGAGACGCAACCGAGATCCGGCGCGACATTAAACGACAGCGATGCTTGAGCCGCGCTCTCTTACGAGCAATCCGAGCAGCGCCCAGCCGCCAGCCGATCGAAGATGTACGCCAAGACCGACAAGCTGGTGCAGCGTTTTGCCAAGGCTGAAGACGCGGTGAAATCCCTCAGAGAAGACATGACCGGGGTGAGGCGGCCACTGCCGAGGTGACCCGGTGGAAGTTGATGGGCATCGGCGCATTGGGCTCACTGCATCGCAGCGGCGGCGCTCGCGTCGCTAGTTACGCCCTATTCGTCTATCTGGCGCGAGCTGCGTGGCGGATCACGAGTTCTATCCGTGCTGCTGAGTCAGCAGAATTCCACACCACCTCCGGATAGGCCGTCTAGATCCGGTAACCGCACATTCTTGAGCACATTGTACGATTGTTACGCAAAGCAGCGGCCGCATCGACTCTCATCATCTTGGAACTACATTGCCACAATGGCTCAGCTCTTTGAATCCGACCCAGTGAACGCTTCATATCAGCTGATCGTGGACCACTATGAGACAGCGGTTTCACTCCAGGAGCGCATTGTCACTCGCGTTCGACAATGCGGTTTGTCAACGAAAAGTGATGACGAATTCCTGGAGCATCTGAACGCCGTCTTAGCGCGGGCGCGCCAAAGGTTGGCTCGGGCCGATCAATGCAATTAAGAATGGGACATCCGCGGTCCGCAGGCATAGAGTGTGCCATCGACGGCAACTCCAAGGGCGTCCGTCGGCTGTGAGCGATCAACATGCTTCCGCCCCCAATAGGGAGAGGGAGCTATGACAGCCTCCAGTTCACAAACTCACACTGCCGCGCAACGCGACACCGGCCAAAATTCGATCTATCGCAATTCGCTGCTGCTTCGAATGTGCTCGGCAGACTTGGCATTGCTGCAACCTCATTTCGAAAGCGTCTCCCTTGGGCTGAAGACGCATCTCGAAGTGGCGGGGTCACCAATCAGCACCGTGTACTTCTTCGAGAGCGGTCTCGGGTCAGTGGTGGGCGAGCTGCGGCCTGGTATCGAAGCTGAGATCGGAATCATTGGTTGTGAGGGCATGACCGGCTCAGCGCTCGTCATGGGCGATGACCGATCAACGCACGATTGTTACGTGCAATTAGAAGCCCGAGCCTTTGGTATAGACGCGGGCCTCTTCAGCAAGGCGCTTTTGACAAGCCCAACCCTGCGAAGTTTTCTGCTCCGCTACGTTCACTACTTTCACCTCCAGGCAAGCTTCACCGCGCTCAGCAATGCCCGGATGAACATCGTCGACAGGCTCTCAAGATGGCTGGTGATGTGCGATGATCGCGTCGACGGGAACAGCTTTGCGATTACGCACGAGTTCTTGTCAGTTATGCTCGGTGTCAGGCGGCCCGGCGTCACCATAGCGCTGCAAACCTTGGAGGGCCAAGGTCTGATACGCTCAATGCGAGGAGAGGTAGTCATTCTTGATCGCGCGCGTCTAATTGCGCTGGCTGATGGGTCATATGGCAGGGCTGAAGCCGAATACGCTCGGCTAGTCGGCAAACTGCATTGACGGCAGACGCCGCGCCCGTGCACAGTGCCTGCAACAGAGCCCGCCGGCTGAGCCACGGGTGTTTTTGCGTCAGGCGGGAACATTCCCGCTCTGAGGCTGTTTGGCCACAATCGGCTCGTTCTTCAGCGGTCCGTGCCGGTGACCAAGATGCGTCCCTCACTCGTCATGGTCGGCCCGCGCAGCCTCGGAAGCAGGCGCGGGCCATCCCATCAAGCCCTAGCCCCACGGCAGGGGCTTTTTGCTGTGCGGATCTGATGCGTTCCTGGCGGGAGTAAACGCTGTCGCTCCGTACCGAGGTGAGTTCCTCCCGGAAATGATGCATGAGCGCTCGCTCTTCCGCCAGACATGATCGGAGCGACCGTGCCATTTCGATACAAAGTGATGATTCTATTGGGTAATCTTTGCTCATCGTCGCATTCAAACTCGCGCTGAGTCTGTTTGTTCCATGGGCAAGAGCGCCTAGCTATTGAAAACCGAGCGACTTCTTTCGTTTGCCGCTTTAGGTATTGCGCAAGAGCAACACCTAAACGTGAGTTATCGCGACCTCGGCGCCTCTGGTTGACAATCGTGGCGGCCTCACTGCATTTTCGCGTTGAGGGACAAACGTGGGGATCCTGCCTGAAGAAGCCTTATCAGAAGCCTGAATTGAAGAAGCGCGAGAAGCTCTCGGCCGTAACGGCTGTGTGCACGCTATCAACCTGCACCGATGAGTGAGAACCTTTAGGCCCAAGGCGTTTTGCCGAATTCACACTAGAGAGGGACTGCAGTGAAGAAAGAATACAGGAAGCCGGTACTGACCAAACGTGGGCGTCTCAGCGCGGTGACGGCGGGAGGGTTACCTAGTGTTATTGTCTTGCCGCCTGAGCCCCTATGACCCAACGAGTGCCCTGCAACACAAGCCCGCTGGCCTCGTCGGCGGGCTTTTCATTTGCTTTAGGAACAACGCGTAAATGGATAAGTTGGTCCACCGCAGCGCTCGGTGAGGATGCCTTACCACTGCCGACCGGCGGCAAAGGGTCCGGCCCGCGCTTTCCTTCCTAGTGTGACGTGGCCCTGAAGGCTGCCAAGTTCTTCCTGCCTCACTGATCCAGTTCAAGCGGATCGTGATCTGGTTGCTCGTGCCACATCACCTGGCGGAAATCGCGTTTCGACCTGCTGACCGCAGATCGGGCATGCGTGAGATCGATCGTCCCCGTCCTGCGGTTGGTGTGGCTTGCCGGGGATAGGCGGTCCAAGGTCGGCTATTCTAGTCATGCTCGACCGAACACGATGCTGCGCAAAGTTCCGTCAGTCTGCTCAGTTGGTGAAAGAAATCGCACCAAAAGCGGTAGTCATCTGGTCGACCGTCGAAATGAGCCTCCAAAGCGCAGTGCGCTACGGCGTTCGCCGCTTCCATCCATAGAGTTCGATCTCAGATTGATCTCGGTCGACGAGATCGGCAATCTTCAAAGCGGCAAAATCAGCGCTCCGCATCGCGAGCCTCCGTGGACCAAATATTCCCAACCCCTAAGGGGTGACTATATGATCTCCTCATGACAACTCTGCGGTACGATATAAGGCGAGAACCGGATCGGACGTGGACGGTGTTCGACGTGTTCACCGGGCTCCCGGCTATTGTAGCGGGCCACGCATCTGTCGACCTTCCCGACATGGAGTATGCCGAAGAGCTGGCCGCCATCCTGAATGCCGACGACCTGAAGCAGAGGCTATCTCACGGTAGGTTCCCCGGAGGGTTCGCCTGACTGAAGTGGCATTAGCCCCGTCGTATTGCCCATCCAGGATGGTTCGTCCGGTCCGAACAAGCAACTGTTATTGATCTACCGACTATGACGGTCTTAAGTCGACTTACCATTGCTTTTCGTAGGGTGGACGTGACGGGCAACGTGGTGCCAATGTGCAAGGACGCGCCTTGCCTAGAAGTGGTCGGAGCCAGTGGCGAATGGGTGGTCCGCATCATTGAAACTGACCAGGAAATTACACGATCATTCGGCCTGGAATCGTTCGCGCTGTCCTTCGCGGAAGGCCAGCGGATACGCCTGCATCTCGACAAGGTTGTGCGGCTTTAGGACCCTCCTGCGGCTGGGTAACCTCAGAGCCGCGACGGTGATGGCCGATGGATGTGCTTGAACAAGAAATTGCCGATCTCCTGCATTGCCGACATATGCTGGTAATCCGCTAAAACCAAAGAAGGAGGCGATCTAACCCGATCGCGCCAACCAAGGCCAACACATAGGCGATAGCAATTCCTACAATCGCTGGGAGAACGAAAATGGCCGACGCCATGGTTGGGGAACCCGGGTGGGTAGGCGCCGGCCACAAGCGGAACAGGCCCGCCGCGCCACACACATCGCTGATTTGTCATGAGGTGGTTATGGTGTGATCGCGTAAGAGCTTAGATGACCGGAACCTAATAAACGCAGCGCGCTTATCTGCTCATGAGCACGCGCGGCGCAAACTTTCTGCAGAAGTGGATTTCGAACAAGGTCCCCAATACCGTCGGTTCCGGTATAATCTCCGTTGCCGAGCTGACCCAAGAGCTTTTCGCCGATGCTAAAGCGCTCGGCATCAAAACCACAGAGATCGAGGAAGATAGCGGCAGCGCCTACGAAGCGGTCCTCAATGCGATCGTCCGTCGCAACGACCACCTGGCAAACTGACCATGTCACGCTGCTAAGGGCGAGATACAGCGATAGAACAGGTCTTCCTTTGTTTGGCAGCCCTGTATTCAGCTTCCCACGGCAACGCGTGGAAGTCGGGCTTGTGCCCCGCCTCACGGTAGTCAGCCTGAGTGAGGTAACTTGCTTTGTCCCGCTCCACAACGCAAACAAACGGCGGATTCCCCGGGCACCTATAAACGCCTACAGCTTTTTCCATGCGACAGGTGTGCTACGGGTGCTCGAAGATGTCGTCCTTCATTGCGATGACAGAACAACACAGAAGATCGGGTGGCCCGTATTGTCGGCCCGGAACCCTGTAGGCGGACTGTAGGTGGGGGGCGGACGCAAAGGCACTCCGTTGGTCTGCGCTAATCTCGCTGCGGACCGAAACGGTAGGGGGCGCGTGGTGAATCGGTAAACTGGCGGAAGATTGCGGCATCGCGAACTGCTGAAGCGCCTTCGTCAACGTTATCGCGACGACATGGCGGAAGGGTGGAGAGGATGCCGGCCCAATTCCTGTTGGCGTTTCGGCTTTTCAGGCCGACGTAAACACCCGGCAGAGTGTCCCCAAATCCGTGGCCGAGAGCGATATCGGGCCGTCGTCGTTCTCTTTCCCGTTTGTAGAGATCGGCCATTCTTAAGGGTGAGCGGTTTCTTCGCATCGTAGCAAGAAACGGTCAAGGATGAACCAGCCAAAGGCGGACCGGCTCGCCTGTCAGCCGCCGCGTCTACACAGCTGAGCTCAGGAGGGCGTCGGCCCGGCTACCCAACAGTGAGAATTCTTTCGATCGGCGTGGTTCCGGGTTAAGGTTCCTCTCCGAATTAGGGGGCAGGCCCATACGGAATTTGCCAATTCTGTTTCAAACAGTAACTTCTGCTTTGTGTCGCTTTTGGGAGGCGTCTAGATGGTCATTGACATTTTACTGGTTGCCCCGACCGATCTCCATCGGGTCCGGGACCTTGCCCTGGTCATCTGGCAGGCCCACTATACACCCCTGATCGGCGCAGACCTGGCGGCGGGCATCGTAGCCGATATCTATTCCATGCCCAGTCTCTACGCGGACATGCACGAGCGACGGCAAAGCTATTGGATTATTACGACAGACGGGAAGGATGCAGGTTATGCCTCCGCGTATGTCCAAGGCGGAACCCTGTGGATCAAGAAGCTGTATCTGCTGCCTGAAACCCGAGGGCTGGGATTGGGCAAACTCCTGATCGAGACAGTTCGCAACTACTTCGGCGTAGGGTATCCGCAAGCGCTCTTTGTCGCTGAAAAGAACCAATCCGCGATCGATTTCTACCGTTCCCAGGGGTTTTCGATCGAGCGTCTGGAGCCTGTAATGATGGGTCCACACCAATTCCACGACTACTTGATGACCAGAGCGGGTTTACCGGACGCAGCAGGAAAATAATGGCGCGTCACCCGGCTGGCGGCTATCGGCTCATTAATCCAATATATCTGTGGGCAGGCTCGTGTCCTCCCCTGCCTTGTCCCAAGCCTGCGCCGCAATCTTCCAGTTGCCCTGATCCTTCACCAAAAGCATCATTTCAACCACTCGCTCCAAGTTGATCTCGTTTTCGACATTCTCACAGGCGATAACTGCCACTGCTACATTGCCAAACACCTGTATCTTGCTGCCGAGAACCCTTTCATCAAGCGACAACAGGTCGCTTCCTGCGAGAGAACTCATTCGCTTGATGAACGCGGGGATGGATTGGGGCCGGGCCGGCCGCGATGAAGGAAACATTTGCGCATCCGGAAAAAAATCGGATCGGAATTTCTCCCAGTCGGGCTCGCCCGCCGCCTTCCAACTCATGCTTGCAAACTGGCGCGAGATCAGAGCCCGTATGGCGTTACAGTCGCTCTCAACCGTTGTGTCCATTGCAGAAACCTCCTCAGATCATACTCAGGGGTTAGCAGAGGCTTCCCGGGCCGATTGGAAGGCTGCACCCTTTGCGATAGCTGCTCCAAACCTGGTCCAATAATATGCTTTCCGCAACATCATTGGCATGCCATCCGAAACAGAACCGCTTTCTCCTGTTCTAGAACAAAGGTTGCATTACAATTGATGCCGGTGGGGACAAACGCATCCGTGATTGGATCCCCGCAGGAGGGCAGCTTCGATCTGCCGCCAGCTAACAGTGGACGTTCAGCTCTCGGCCCCAAATCAGCATCGGCAAAGCTCGATTTGCACTATCCGGGCCCAATCCGGTCAAAATCGGTTTTTGTCACTGATCTATGCTACAGACGTGCTACCTTTGATAAAAATAAGCCAACGAAATCAACCGTTAAGGCGACGGGGCGTTGCGTCTCTTCGGGCGCGCCACTTTTCGCCACAAGTCGCTTGAGGCTTGCATCCCGGTACTCGGGCTTTCTCGTGAGAGAAACCCATGACGAAAGCTCGTCGCTCAGGCTCAGGTCGACGACCCGCATCGCCGGCGTGCACGATTTGACTGCTCGCGGCCGGGTAGTTCGCTTGGTCGTGGTGTAAAACAGCGGTTTAGAATGTTGGTGTTATTGTTGGTATCAAGCGCTACGGCGAGATATTAACTACAGGAAATCGCGAAACTAAATTGCGATAATGTGGGTTTCTCCGGGCCCACCATTTTATTATATATCAATACCTTACGCCTAATTATTTGAGTTTGAGTTGAGCGTTATCGGGTAAATCTATGGCTTCTGGGCAAAATGGTTTTGGGGCCCGTTCGTCAATTTTCTCCGTCTCGTTGATGGCACTGTCACACCTAGCTCAAGCCCCCTGGGTTCGAAATACCCTGCAAGGATGCCTGCGGCAATCGGCGGCAACGACGTGCAATTAGGCGGGTTCTGAACTCGGCCGCAGTCTCAAAATGCGCTTGCCAGTTCGGTTGATCTGTGCGGATCTGGCAGCCAATTCCGACAGAATTCTCTTACCCAGCCCGGACAGGTAAAGGCTGAGGAAATCATGAGAATGGTAATCGGTAATGTCCCCAACCGCATCGTTTTCCATCGGTCGTGCTTTGAAATAGATCTCAATCGCGACCGCGACGGCGCCGTGTACTTGACGCCGTGCAGCTCAAGGCGTGGTGAGAGCCGCCACCAATCGAAGTCCTCGAGGTCTCCTTTCGGGTGCATGACGCGTTTTTACACACGTGGGCTCGACCCCTACTTGGGTGAAGTGTCGGAAACGCAGCGTACTCCTTTCAACGGGCAAGAATTGCAGCGGAATCGACGCGGGCAACCGAGCGTTCAGATTATGTCAGCCCTGCGCGCCAATTGTTCGCTTGTCATCACGGATTGCAGGTGGTGCCGAATATCCGGCAGCAGCCCGGTGACGCTCCGATTGTGCCGTTGGATGCAAGTGAAAAAAACTACCGGGCAATCAAAGCAGACATTTCTGGACTGTTTGCCGACCGGGGCGGAGTTTGGTGTAACACTTGAACTTCAGCCAGGACCGAAATGGCCTTACCGTCCGATCCAGATCACGACGCCCGCGAAACACTTCGACTGATCGGTCCCGATCCGCAAAATTGGGTGCCGGATCGGGAGGGCATCGACCACAATGTCTTTGTCGTTGGCGGCGGGCAGACTGGCGCGACCTTCGCCTTCGCGTTGAGGCGGGCCGGCATCGGCAAGGTCACGGTCATCGATGCGGCGCCGGATGAGGGCAAGGCCGGCATCTGGCTCACGCATGCGCGGATGAACCGGCTGCGAACACCAAAGGGCCTGCCGGGACCGGAACTCGGCCTGCCGGGCCTGAGCTTTCAATCCTGGTACGAAGCGCGCCATGGTGCCGAAGCCTATGCAGGCTTCGACCGCATCGCGCGGACGGATTGGGCGAATTACCTGAAATGGTATCGCGACTTTCTCGGCATTGGCATTCGCTACGGCACGCGTCTCCTTCGCATCGAGCCGGCTGACGGGTATCTTCGCCTCCACCTCGATGCCGGCGGCACGCCATTGATCGAAACGGCGCGGAAGATCATTCTGGCCAATGGCTTTGGCGGCAGCGGCGGTCCAATGATACCGGCGGTGCTCGCTGCTCTGCCCCAGGGCTTTGTCGCACACAGTTCTGCAGCAATCGATTTTGCCTCGCTCAAGGGCAAAGCGGTCGCTGTCGTCGGGTCGGCGGCTTCGGCATTCGATGCGGCGGGGACAGCCCTTGAGGCCGGCGCGCAATCGGTGCGCCTGTTCGCGCGGCGCACCAGTATCGCCAGCGTGCCGATCAACCGCGTGCGGGGTTATCCCGGCGCCTATGACAACTATCCGCGCTTGCCCGATCCGGTGCGCTGGCGCCAGGCACTGCGCTTCCGCGAGGCCGGTTCGACGCCACCGCCCGATGCCGTGGAGCGGGTAGTGCGGCACAAGAATTTCCACCTGCATCTCGGTGCCCCCTGGACGAATGCGGATATCGACGGCGGCAAGGTCGTCACCGACATCGGCGCCGAGACGTTCGCTTTCGACTTCGTCATCGCCGGCACCGGCTATTTCGCCGACCCGACGCGCAAGCCGGAATTTAGCAATTTCGCCGCCTCGATCCGGCTGTGGCGTGACCAATACGCGCCGGCGGAAGGCGAACTGGATGAATTTTTCGGCGCCCATCCCTATCTCGGCCTCGGCCATGAATTCCTCGAGAAAGCGCTGGGGGAGGCGCCGTTCCTGAGGAACATCCACGTCTTCAATCCAGGCGGCTTCGTCAGTTTCGGCCTGCCGATCGGCGATGTTCCCTCTATCAGGCGCGACGTGCCGGCTGTCGTCGCCCGCATCAGCCGCGATCTCTTCCTTGCCGATCTCGACAGCCATGAGAGCCGGATAACCGGCAGCCATCCGGCCGAGTTCGGGGAGGAGGCCTACGCCTCTGCCGTCTGGCGGCCGGCACAGACCATTGCGGCGGAATAGACGCATTTCCATGGACAAACGCCGATGACCTTCAGCCCTGACCTTTCCGACCCGTTCGTCGCCACGGCGGTCGAGCTGCGCACCATCTTCGATCGCGATGCGGTGGCGCGCGACAAGGCCGGTGGACGACCGGTCGAGCAGATCCGCCTGCTCAAGGAAAGTGGACTGCCGTCGGCGCAGATTCCCAAAAACTATGGCGGCAAGGGCGCGCCCTGGCTGTCGGTGCTGCGCGTCGTGCGCGAATTTGCCCGCACCGATGGTTCGCTAGCCCATCTCTACGGCTACCATCATCTGCCGCTCAACGGCGTGTTATTTCGCGGTACGGACGCGAAGAAGGACCAACTGCTGACACGCTCGGCCCGCGAGAACTGGGTCTGGGGCAATTCCGGCAACGCCATGTCGAAGACCTCTACGGCCAGGCGCAACGGCTCGGGCTGGATCCTGAACGGCTTCCGGCCGTTCTCTTCCGGCTCGCACATCGCCGACTATATCCAGGTGGCATGGGAAGACGGCCAGGACCGCCTGGCAGCTGCGATCCCGGCCGATCGTGAAGGTATCGTCATCGAGGATGACTGGGATGGCGTCGGCCAGCGGCAGACGGGTTCCGGTAAAGTCACGTTCAAGGATGTGCATATCGGTGATGACGAACTGATCGGCTCGCCCGCCGTGCCGCTGACGCCGTTCCAGACGCTGATTTCACTCTTCCAGCAGGCGGTCCTGCTCAACCTCTTCGTCGGCAGCGCGCAAGGAGCGCTGAGCGACGGCCGCGACTATACGGTCTCGCAATCGCGACCCTGGGTCTATTCCGGCTATGAGAACCACACCGATGATCCGTTCGTTCAGCGCAAATATGGCGATCTCTATATCCGCACGCTGGCTGCCGCCGAACTCGCCGATGTGGCGGCGCGCAGCCTCGATGCCGCCTATGGCAAGGGCGAGGCCTTGACCCTGGAGCAGCGCGGACAGACGGCGATCGACCTTGCCACCGCCAATGTCTATGCCGGGCAAATCGGTCTCGACGCATCGAGCGAGGTCTTCGAGGTGATGGGCGCCCGCTCGGCCACCAAGGCCAATGGCTATGACAGGTTCTGGCGAAATGTGCGCACGCACACGCTGCACAACCCGGCCGAATACAAGAAGCGCACCATCGGCACCTGGTTGCTGACCGGGGAATTCCCGGTCGGCGGGTTGTATCGCTGAGGAGGCGCGGAAAATGGCCAGGCGCAAGGACAAGCTCAAGCTTGGAGCGTTTCTTCTCTTCACCGGCCACCATGTGGCGGCATGGCGCCATCCACAGGCGGCCGAGGGGACCAGCCTCGGCGACTATGTCGAACTGGCCAGGCTCGCGGAAGCGGCCAAATTCGATGCGATCTTCTTTGCCGATGGCGTCGCGGCGCGGCTGAGCAATCTCGAGGCTGCCAGCCGCAAGGCGCATAGCGGCGTCTATCCGTTCGAGCCCATTACGCTGCTGTCGGCGCTGTCGGCGGTGACCACCAACATCGGCCTGATCGCCACGGCTTCGACCAGCTATTCCGATCCCTACAATCTAGCCCGCCAGTTCGCGTCGCTCGACCATCTGAGCGGCGGGCGCGCCGGCTGGAACCTCGTCACCTCGTCCGATCCGGATGCGGCATTCAATTTCGGCCACGATACGCATATCCAGCACGGCGACCGCTACGATCGCGCCGAGGAATTCGCCGATGTCGTGCTTGGGCTGTGGGACAGCTGGGAGGATGATGCCTTCCCGCGCGACAAAGTGAGCGGGCGCTATTTCGACAAGGAGAAGCTGCATGTGCTGAACCACAAGGGCCAGCACTTCGAGGTGCGCGGTCCGCTGAACACGCCGCGCACGCCGCAAGATGAAGCCACCGCCTTCTATGCCGACGTCAAGGGCAGGCTCGGTAAGTACGGCCGTTCAGAGGATGATCTGAAAATCCTGCCAGGCATCTTTCCGGTCGTCGGCCGCAGCGAAGCCGAGGCGCAGGAAAAGTTCGAACAGCTGCAGGATCCCATCCAGCCGGAAGTGGGCCTCGGTCTGGTCTCGGCGCTGGCCGGCGGCTTCGATCTCACCGCCTATCCGCTCGACGGGCCGGTGCCGGAACTGCCGGAGACCAATGCCGGCAAGAGCCGGCAGGCGCTGGTCATCGATCTGGCGCGGCGCGAGAAGCTGACGATCCGGCAGCTCTATTTGCGCATCGCCGGCGCTCGCGGCCACTGGCAGGTGGTCGGCACGCCACAACAGATCGCCGACACGATGGAAGAGCGCTTTGAGAATTACGGCGCCGACGGCTTCAACATCATGGCACCGATCATGCCCGGCGGCTTGAAGGATTTCATCGAGTTGGTGGTGCCGGAACTGCGCCACCGTGGCCTGTTCCGTCGGGAGTATGAGGGCAGGACCTTGCGCGACAATCTCGGCCTGAAGCGGCCGGCAAACCGTTTTTCGCGGCATGCCGCTGCGGCGGCGGAATAGGAATGAGCCGATGGCGCGAGACACGCTCTTTCTCATCCAGCCGGGTTTCGCCGACCCAAAGCATCCGGGCCAGACCTTCGTCTGCCCCTATTCCAACAAGGTCGAAGGGCTGCTCGCAGCCTTTCCCGATCTTGCCGCCAGGCTGGACGTCGAGCGCGTGCCGTTCGCAAGGCCGAGGGGTAAGGTGATCGATACGCTCGGCGAACGCCACCAGTCGCTGCCGGTGCTGGTCGTCGGCGGTGATCCGCCAGCCGACCTACCGACCGCCAAGGGCAAGGTCTTTGCCGACGACACAAGGCGCATTCTTGCGCTGCTTGCCGAGCGCCACGGCTTCCCGCATCTGCATGAGTGACCTGATGAGCTTCGATCCCGATACCTCCAATCCATGGGTCGCCAAGGCGGTCGAGCTGCGCGACATCTTTGCCCGCGACGCGGTCGAGCGCGACCAGCTTGGCGGCAGGCCCGTCGAACAGATCCGCCTGCTCAAGGAGAGCGGCCTGCTCAGTATCGTCATTCCCAAGGAATTCGGCGGCGCCGGCGAACCCTATTCGACGGCGCTGAAGATCGGCCGCGAGTTCGCCAAGGTCGACGGCTCGATCGGCCACATCTACGGCTACCATTTCAGCGCGCTGATCGCCGCAAGGCTCAATTCGGACGAACCGTGCTCAGCCGATCTGCTGCGGCGTTCGGCTGCGGGCGACTGGTTCTGGGGCAACACCGGCAACAGCTTTTCCAAGACGCTGTTCGGCCGCAAGGATGGCGAGTGGACGATCGTCAGCGGCTTCAAGCCCTTCGCCTCCGGCTCGCATGTCGCCGACTATCTTTCGACCTCCTGGGAAGACGAGGTCAGCGGCGAGCGGAAGTTCGCGGCCATCCCGGCGGATCGTGAGGGCATCACCATTCTCGACGACTGGGACGGCATCGGCCAGACGCAAACCGGCAGTGGCAAGGTCGCCTACAAGGATGTTAGGATCCATGACAACGAACTGGTGCGCGGCTGGGTCGACGCGTCGCTGCCGATCCGCACCATCGGCCCGCTGCAGCAGCAAAGCGTGCTGCTCAATGTCTTCATCGGCACCGCCCAGGGCGCACTGCTAGCGGCACGCGACTACACGCTCAACAGCTCGCGACCGTGGATGTATTCCGGCGTCGAGCGCCACATCGACGATCCATGGATCAAGCGGCAATATGGCGAGCTCTGGGTCAAGACGCGGGCGGCAACGGTGCTGGCTGATCGCGCTGCGGCGGCGATCGATCATGCGATCGCGCGCGGCAAGGCGTTGACCGAGCAAGAGCGCGGGGAAGCGGCGGTTGCAGTTGCCGCGGCCAACGTGCTGGCCGGCAATGTCGCGCTCGAAGTCACCACCGAGATCTTCGAGGTGATGGGCGCGCGCTCGGCGGTGCGCAAATACGGCTTCGACCGTTTCTGGCGCAATGCGCGCATCCACACCTTGCACAACCCCGCCGAATACAAGGCCCGCACCGTCGGCACCTGGTATCTGACTGGCGCCTATCCCGAGCCCGGCGTCTTTCGATGAGCGGCCGACAGCTCCACCTCAATGTCAACATCCTGCACGCCGGCTTCTCGCCGGCGGCATGGCGGATGGACGGGGTCGACCCCTATGCCGCCTTCACCGTCGACCACTATGTGCAGGTGGCGAAGATCGCCGAGCGCGCCAAGCTCGACGCTATATTCCTTGCCGATCAGGCGGCAATTTCGGATCGCATCGACTATCGGCCGATTACATCGCTGGAACCGACCATCGTGCTGGCGACGATAGCCGCCGCGACCGAGCGCATCGGCCTGATTGCGACGGCATCGACCAGCTTCAACGAGCCCTACAACATCGCCCGTCGTTTCGCGACGCTCGACCATGTCAGCGGCGGGCGCATCGGCTGGAACATCGTGACCACGGCCGATCCCGCCTCGGCCCGCAATTTCGGCCTGACCGGCGCGATAGATCATGGCCGGCGCTACGAGCGGGCCGCCGAATTCACCGAAATCGTCAAGGCGCTGTGGGACAGCTGGGAGGACGATGCCTTCATCGGCGACGTCGCCAGTGGGCGCTTCGTCGATGCCGCCAAGGTTCACGCCATCGAGCACGAGGGCGCGCATTTTTCGGTGCATGGGCCGCACAATGTGCCGCGCTCGCCGCAAGGGCATCCGGTGGTCATCCAGGCCGGCGGTTCCGATGACGGCAAGGAGCTCGCCGCGCGCCACGCCGAAGCGGTGTTTTCCGCGTCGCAATCGTTCGAGGAGGCGCTCGCCTACGCAAAGGAGCTGAAGGCCCGGGCTGTCGCCTATGGCAGAAGCGGCGGCCTGCCGCTCAACCTCGCCGGTCTGGCCACCATCATCGGCAGCACCGAGGCGGAAGCGGAGCGGCGGCAGGAAGAACTGTGGGACCGCATCCCGCTCGACTACAGCCTGACGCGGCTGTCGGGCGTGCTCGGCATCGACCGCGAGCGGCTGAGGCTCGACGAGAAGCTGCCTGACGTCATCCCGCTGCCGCCCAACGGCGGCCACACCTTCTTCAAGGCCACGCTGGCACTTGCCCGCAACAACGATTTCACCGTTCGCCAACTGATCCGGGCGCTCAACGGCAGTACCGGCCACCGCACCGTTGTCGGCACGCCGGAGCAGATCGCCGACGATATCGAAAGATGGTTTGTCGCCGGCGCCGCCGATGGCTTCAACCTGATGCCTGACGTGCTGCCGACCGGGCTGGAAGTCTTTGTCGATACGGTCGTGCCGATCCTGCGCCGGCGCGGCCTGTTTCGCAGCGACTATGAAGGGCGCACGCTGCGCGACCATCTCGGCCTTATCAGGCCTGAAAGCCGTTTCGCGCCGCAGCCGCACAAGGCGTCAGGGTTGCTCGGGGCCACCCATTGAACGATCATCAAACGATAACGGCGCGGAAGGTACCGCCATTGACCTCCACGCTCGACAAAAATACAGGCCCGACAATGAGCGCTGATCCCGAATTTCTCTGGTACATCCCGAACCAGATCGATCCCGGTCACCGCGGCGAGCCGGCCGTCGAGGACCACAACAGCCTGGAGACGCTGACCAGCCACGCAAAGGCGCTTGAGGAACACGGCTGGAAGGGCGCGCTGATCGGTACCGGCTGGGGTCGGCCCGACACGTTTACCGTCGCCGCCGCGCTCGCCGCGCGGACCACCTCCTTCGAGCCGCTCATCGCGATCCGCCCGGGTTACTGGCGGCCAGCGCACTTCGCATCCGCGGTCGCCACGCTCGACCAGCTGACCCGCGGTCGCGTGCGTATCAACATAGTGTCGGGCAAGGACAACCTCGCTGCCTATGGCGACAGCGAAGGCGAGCAGAACCATCGCTATGCCCGCACCAGAGAGTTCATGCGGCTGGTTCGCAGACTTTGGACCGAAGAGAACGTCACCTTTGCCGGCGAGCACTTCAAGGTCACCGGGTCTACCGTCATGCCCCGCATCCCTGTCCGTGGAAACCGTCGCCATCCCAGGCTCTATTTCGGCGGCGCGTCGGAGGCGGCCGAGCGCGTCTCGGCCAGCGAGGCCGATGTCCAGCTGTTCTGGGGCGAGCCGCTCGACGGCGTCCGGGAGCGGATCGAGCGGCTCAAGGCCTTGAGCCGGGAACTTGACCGGGACCTCCCGCCTCTACAATTCGGGTTGCGGGTCACCACGCTGGTCCGCGACACCACCGGGCAGGCCTGGGCGGACGCCGAGGCGAAGGTCGCCGAAATGGCAAAGGGCCAGGGCGCCGGCTGGAATGATCATGGTCGGGCGGTAGCGGTAGGCCAGCAGCGTCTGCTCGATCTGCACACGCGCGGCGAGGTGCTGGACGACAATCTCTACACTGCGCCGGGCAAATATGGCGGCGGCGGCGCCGGCACCACCTGGCTGGTCGGCTCGGCCGCCGACGTGGCCAGTTCGCTCGGCAAGTACCGGGATCTGGGCATCACGCATTTCGTGCTCTCGGACACGCCGTATCTTTCCGAGATCAAGCGGCAAGGCGACCAGTTGCTCCCGCTATTGCGCAATAGGGTCCAAGCCGCGTTTGTTGAATGACGTGGGGTTGTCAGAACACCGAACGAGCCAGATCGCCAAATAGGGACGACAATGCCACAGCCGGCCGCTTTCAGCATCCGCCCTTCCGACGCCGACCTGCGCGGTGAAGCAGCACTAAGGCGGCGTTACCGGGCGCCGCAAGAGGCGAACACTGCAAACTAGAACGAAGCCCTCGAGGCGATCCTTTCACATCGCTCGGTCCGCAACTATCTCGCCAGGCCTCTGCCCGAAGGGACGCTCGAACTTATCATCGCTGCCGCCCAGTCGGCGCCGACCTCGTCCAATCTGCAGGCGTGGAGCGTCATCGCCGTCGAGGATCCGGCGCGCAAGGCGCGGCTTGCCGGACTGGCGGCGGTCAATCGCCATATCGAGCAGGCGCCGTTGCTGCTGGTTGGCTGGCCGACCTGTCACGGCTGCGCGCCATTGCCGAGGCAAACAGCCGGGCGGGCGAGGGGCTCGATTATCAGGAGAGTTTTCTGCTGGCCGTGATCGACGCAGCACTTGCCGCGCAGAATGCCGTGGTGGCAATCGATGCGCTCGGGCTCGGCTCCTGCTACATCGGCGCCATGCGCAATCATCCTGAGGCCGTGGCGCAAGAGCTCGGCCTGCCGCCGGAAACCGTGGCGGTGTTCGGCCTGACCGTTGGCTGTCCCGATCTCCTGGCTGCGACCGACATCAAGCCCAGACTGCCGCAGCGTGTTGCGCTGCATCGCGAGCGCTATCAGTCAGGCTTCGATCAGGACGATCTCGCAGCGTACAATCTGACGCTTCGCACCTTTCAGCAAGAGCAGTCGATGCCCGTTGTCGACTGGACCGAACTGATGTCGAACCGCATCGGCAGCACTGCGGCGCTGAAAGGCCGTGATCGCCTGGGTGATGCGCTCAAGGCGCTGGGCTTCAAGCTCAAATAGCCAAGGCTATTCGGCGGCAACGATGGCGATGCGCGCCGGCAGTGCTGCCGGCGGTGTGAAGTCGAGTGCGCCAACCCTTCGCGCCTCAGCCTTCAGCCAGCCATGGAAGCGCTCGACGGTCGCGAGCTTCGCCTTGTGTGGCGTCGTCGCGAAGTAATAGGAAAACTCGACCGGCTGCGGCGAGCCGAAAGGGCTGACCAGCCGCCCTGCCGCAAGGTCAGGCTCGGCCAGTCGGAATTTGCCGAGACCGATGCCCTTGCCGGCAACCGCGGCGTCGAGTACCAGCGAGGACTGGCTAAGCCGTATGCCGCCGTCGACAAGGCGGCCGGACAGGCCGTTGGATCGCAGCCAGCCCTTCCAGTCGGGGCAACTTGGATCGCGCTCCGGCCCGTCCTCATGCAGGATCGGCGCGTTACGCAGCCCTTCCGGTCCACGGAAGAGGCCGTGCGTGCGGGCAAATTCGGGGCTGCAGACAGGCAGCACCGCTTCCGAGAACAGCCGTTCCGTGATGAGGCCGCTATAGGCGCCCGAGCCGTAGCGGATGACACAGTCGATATCTTCGCTGGCAAAGTCGGCAAGCCTTGTCGATGCATCGACCAGTACTTCGAGTCCGGGCACCGCCTCACGCAGCGCGTCGAGGCGCGGGATCAGCCATTTGCTGGCGAAGGAGGGCGCGACCGACACCTTGATCGGCGCATCCTCCTCGTCGCCGGAAATACGCGCGACCGATTCGACAACGACGTCGAAAGCCTCGGTGAGCCCGGGCATCAGCGCCTGACCGGCCGAGGTCAGCAAAAGCTCGCCCCGGTTGCGCTGGAACAGCGGTTGCCCCAGGTGATCCTCCAGCAGGCGGATCTGCTGGCCGATGGCGGCGGGCGTGACATGGAGTTCTTCCGCCGCTCGCGTAAAGCTCAGATGGCGGGCGGTTGCGACAAAGGCGCGAAGCGAGGTCAGCGGCGGAAGTCTCGCCAGCGTCGGTCGTAGCTTCCTCGGTTTGGCGCGAATGAGATCAACCATGAGGCGCATTCAACACGTTCGGACCCGGCGCGACGAGGGCGGGCTTTGCGCCAAAGCGTGCGGCGGAAAATTTCGTTTGCCGCAGCGTCGCGCCAGCGGGAACGGAAATCTAAAAAATCGCAATGTCTACTATTCTTGTAGAAATAAGACGGGCAGCACCGATTTGGGTGTCGGTCGGCTTCGCAGGCCTGGAATGAACCAGTCGTGCAAAGCGGCGCTTTCGGCCGACGATAGAAAATCATTCTTCCGGTTTTGCGCGACGGCAGGGATCATTGCGTCGAGGCGCCGGAGTGCGTTCGGCCGCCGGATGCAATCCGTTTTCCGGAGCCCAAGACCATGTCTGTCAATCGTCGTCATTTCAACCAGCTCTTGCTGCTTGGGGGTGCGAGTTTCGCATTGCCCGGCCTTTCCTTTGCAGCCGAAGGCACGCCCGTTCAGGGCGGCACGCTCAACTGGGCCTACTATCCCGATCCGACGTCGCTGATCGCCATCAACACCTCGTCGGGCACCGGCCAGGCGATCGGCCCCAAGGTGAACGAAGGCCTGCTTGATTTCGCCTACGACCTCACCCCGAAACCGCTGCTGGCCACGGAGTGGTCGATCAGCGATGACGGCCTGCGCTACACCTTCAAGCTGCGCCAGGGTGTCAAGTGGCATGACAGCAAGGACTTCACCTCGGAAGATGTTGCCTTCACCATCTTCCGGCTGAAGGAGGCGCATCCGCGCGGCCGCATCACCTACCAGAACGTGACAGCGGTCGAGACGCCCGATCCGCACACCGCCATTGTCGTGCTTTCGAAGCCGGCGCCCTATCTGATCACGGCGCTGAGCAGTTCGGAATCACCGATCGTGCCGAAGCATGTCTACGAAACGTTCAAGCCGGCAGAACAGCCCAAGCTGGAACAGACGATCGGCACCGGCCCCTTCGTTCTCAAGGAATGGGTGCCCGGCAGCCATCTGATCTTCGATCGCAATCCGAACTATTGGGATGCGCCAAGGCCTTACCTCGACCGCGTCGTGCTGCATGTCATTCTCGACCCGGCGGCACGCTCGGCGGCTCTTGAAACCGGCGAGATCGATATCGGCGCCAATCCCGTGCCGCTGGCCGATATCGAGCGGCTGAAGGCCAACCCCGCTTTGGTCGTCGACACCAACACCTATGCCTATTCCGGCCCGCAGCAGCAATTGTTCTTCAACTACGAGAACGAAATCCTGACCAAGCGCGACGTGCGTCTGGCCATCGCCCACGCGATCGACCTGCAGAAGCTGGTCGACATTGCGCTCTATGGCTATGCGCAGGTATCGCCAAGTCCCATCAGCACGGCACTGCCCAAATGGTATGACCCCAGCATCAAGGCGCGCGAACCCGACCCCAAACTGGCGGAGAAACTGCTCGACGATGCCGGCCATCCGCGCGGCGCCGACGGCACGCGCTTTAAGCTCCGGCTCGCCTACAACGCGTTCCTGCCGGCGTCCTATGCCGATTTCATCAGGCAGTCGCTGGCAGTGGTCGGCATCGACGCCGAGATCCTGAAGCTCGATCTGTCGACGTTCCTGAAGACCGTCTACACCGACCGCGCCTGGGACCTGGTGGTTGAGTCGCTGTCGAACACCTTTGATCCGACGCTCGGCGTCCAGCGCGCCTACTGGTCGAAGAATTTCAAGATCGGCCTCGTCTTCTCCAACGCCAGCCACTATGCGAACCCCGAGGTCGACCAGATCCTCGAAGCCGCCGCAATCGAGCCCGACGAAACGAAACGGCGCGAGCTCTGGTACAAGTTCCAGCACATCATCCATGACGACGTGGTGTCGGTCGACCTCGTTGCGGCCGGTGCCCAGATTGTTGCCAACAAGAAGGTCAGGGATTTCGCACCCGGAGCGCAAGGCATCAACAACAGCTTCGCGCAGATCTGGCTCGCGCCAAACGCATAGGCGCTCGGATTGCCTTGCCTTGGATCGGTGCGTGAAACCACCGATCCCGACTTTTCCCCATAAAGACAAATCGCGCAAACGCGGAGTACCGACCATGACCATCAACCGACGCTTGTTCAATCAGTTCCTGCTGCTGGCCGGCGCGAGTACCGCCCTACCTGCCGGGGCCTTTGCCGAAGACGCCAAGCCGGTGGCGGGCGGCACGCTCAATTTCGTCTACTATCCCGAGCCCAACCAGATCGTTTCCATCAACACCAGCGCCGGTGGACCGGCCACCATCGGGCCGAAGATTTTCGACGGCCTGCTCGCCTACGACTACGACCTCAATCCAAGGCCGCAACTGGCCACCGAATGGTCGATCAGCGATGACGGGCTCGAATATGTCTTCAAGCTGCGGCCGGGGGTGAAATTCAGCGACGGCCATGATTTGACATCGCAAGACGTGGCCTTTTCGATCTCGCGACTGCGTGAAGCGCATCCGCGTGGACGCATCACCTTCCAGAATGTCACCGACGTCGACACGTCGGATCCGCATGTGGTGAAAATCAAACTGTCTAAACCGTCCGCCGCGCTGATCTCGGGGCTGGCCGCGACGGAATCGCCCGTCGTGCCCAAGCACATCTACGAGAAGCTGAAGCCGGCGGACGATCCGTCCTTCGAGCAGATCATCGGCAGTGGACCGTTCGTGCTCAAGGAATGGGTCAAGGGCAGCCACATCATCGTCGAGAAGAACCCGACCTATTGGGATGCGCCAAAACCCTATCTCGACCGGATCATCTTCCGCTTCATCACCGATCCCGGCGCGCGCGCCGCGGCACTCGAGACGGGTGAAGTCGACATCGGCCCGAACCCGGTGGCGTTTGCCGATCTGGAGCGGTTCAAGGCGTTGCCGCAGTTCGTCGTCGATAGCACCGTCTTTGCCTATAGCGGCCCGCTGCACCAGCTGATCATCAACCTGGAAAACCCGATCCTGAAGGAGAAGAAGGTCCGTCAGGCAATCGCGCATGCCATCGATCTTGATGCGATCAATGCCATCGTGTTCTACGGTTATGGCCAAGTGTCGCCGACACCGATCAGCGTCGTCAACAAGAAGTATTTCGATCCCGATGTGAAGGCGGCGACCGTCGAAACGGCGCTGTCGGAAAAACTGCTCGACGAGGCTGGCTTCAAGCGCGGAGCGGACGGCATCCGCTTCAAGCTCAGGCTCACCAACAATCCCTATAATCCGTGGGGCTATGCCGACTTCCTCAAACAGGCACTGGCCAAGATCGGCATCGACGCCGAGATCCAGAAATTCGACTTCGGCACCTATGTCAAAACCATCTACACGGATCGCACCTGGGACCTGTCGACGGAATCCTGCGGCAACATCTTCGACCCGAGCGCCGGTGCGCAACGGCTCTACTGGTCGAAGAACATCAAGATCGGGCTGCCATTCTCCAACGGCGCGCACTACGAGAACCCTGAGGTCGACCGGCTGCTGGAGGCCGCATCGGTGGAGCTTGACGAGGCCAAGCGCAAGCAGCTGTTCTTCAGGTTCCAGGAGATCATCGCCGACGAGTTGCCGATCATCAATCTGATCGCACCGCCGACCATCATCATTGCCCGCAAGGCCGTCAAGAATTACGCGCCGGGTGCTGAAGGCCTGTCGGCCAGTTTCGCAGACGCTTATATCGATCCGAACGCCTGAACCCGGCGGACATCAGCAAGAAAAGGGCCGCGTCTCGGCGCGGCCCTTTTCGTTTCTATGGTCTTGAGGTGCAGAACGGTCAGGCCAGAGCACGCAGCCTTGGGCTGGAGCCGACCAGAAGGCCGGCAAGGGCGATGGCTTGCGCCAGCTGTTCGCCGATGGAACTCGATTCCCAGGCGACGCCGCGCAGCGGATGGCCGATGGCAAACAGATTGCCGTGGGTCCTGCCGTCGCCGGAAATCACCTGGCCGTCATGCGTGGCGTCGATGCCGAACCCGGTCGCATGCGGCCTGACGATGCCGTTCTCCAGCAGGCTCTGGACAAACGGATCGGCGATCCGCCGCCAGTCATGCTCCTGATGGCCCCGGCAGTTGACGACACCGTCGAAACGCAGCCGTTCGACCGCGCCGCTATCGCGCCAGCGGATCTCGGCGACAATGCCGCCGGCTCGCGGATGCAGTGCCAGCACCCGTCCGGCGCCGCCCGCCCAACGGCCTTGGCTTTGCGCCAGTGCGACGCGCTCAAAGCTCGGCGGCGCCGCTCGATGCGCGGTGACGTCCCAGAAAGCGCGCAGATGGCGTGCGAACTTCAGGCGCTCCTTGTCGGTAGCGCCTTGCCACAGAGCCAGGATCCACGGCCGGATCGTCAAAGGCAGCCCTTGCCAGTCCAGCCCGGCGGCCTCGATGGCCCGGCGTTCGGCCTTTACCAAGGCAAGAAGCGCCCTCGTGGTTTTCGGCAGCGGCCGCCCGGTAAGAAAATCGCGCGACGCTTCGGTATTGCGCCGAGGCTCGACGATCTGTCCGCGCCGCGACACGACGCGATAGCTGCCCTTGAAGCCGCGCGCCTCCATGCTGGCGACGACGTCGACCATGCTGAGACTCGAGCCGATCAGCAGCAATTGCCTGCTGCCGGCAAGCCGGTCGAGCGCCGCCGGATTCCAGGGGTTGGCGACATAGCGGGGATCGCCGACGATGGCTGCTTCCGTGGCGGACGGCTCGCTCTGGAACACGCCGGTCGCCAGGACGACCTCATCGGCCAGCAATTGCTGGCCATCGCTGGTGCCGACGCAGACACCACATGGACCGGTCAGCATGTCTATTGCCGAGGCGTTGATGTGGCGCAATGAGGAACGCCCGTCCGCGTCTTTGGTCGCTCTCGTCAGTTCGGACTGGACATAGCTGCCGAACAGCCAGCGCGGCGGGCTGGAGTCAGGCACATCTGCGGGCGGCGCCCAGCCATGCTCCGGCCCATTCGCCATGAGCCAGCGAACGAGATGATCGGGGTCATCAGGGTGCAGCGAGAAGATGCGCGCCGCGCCGTTGACGAGGTGTTGTGGATCGACGGTGCTGTAGGCGACGCCGCGGCCGAGCTCTGCCCGTCGCTCGATGATGGTGATTGCCAGCGGTTCGGTCGAACGGTCGAGCAGCTTGATCGCGGCAACCGCGCCGGCAAAGCCACCGCCGACGATGATGATCGAGCGCGGGGTCGAACGCGGAGGGATGATCGAAGGCGGGGAGGAGGGGGTATGAAACATCAAGGACCTTTGCGACACCGACGGTGCGTGGCTCTAGCCCATCGCTCCCGCGCCGGCCATCGTGCTTTCCCTTGACCCGATGTCAAAAAACAATAATTGCCAGCTGGCGAAAGGCATTCTTTCGCTCAGTGGGTTTGGCAGGCGCTAGATAGGAACGCCCTTTTGCGATCAACCTGAAAGCCGCTGATGACTGAAGATCGAAAGATAAGGCTTGGCGCTTTCGTCCGCGGGCCGGGCCATCATGTAGCTGCCTGGCGCCATCCCGATGTGCCGGCCAATCCGGGCCTGAGTTTTCAGCACTACGCGGACGCCGCGCGCACCGCAGAGCGCGGCCTCTTCGACATGGTGTTTCTTGCCGACAGCCTCAGCGCGCGCAATGGCGAGCAGCCGATCGAGACTTTTGAACGCACCGGCCATGTCGTGCATTTCGAGCCGCTGACGTTGTTGTCGGCGCTCTCGACGGTGACGCAGAGGATCGGGCTCGTCGCGACCGCTTCGACCACCTATTGGGAGCCTTTCCATCTGGCGCGGCTGTTTGCCTCGGTCGACCATCTGAGCGGCGGCAGGACAGGCTGGAATGTCGTCACCTCGGCCGATGCGCCCGCGGCCGCCAATTTCAGCCGCGACCAGCACCCCGTTCATGCCGATCGCTACGACCGCGCCGAAGAGTTCGTCGCCGTGGCGCAGAAGCTGTGGGACAGCTGGGACGACGATGCCTTCGTCGCCGACAAGGCTTCGGGGATCGCCATCGACCGGCACGGCATCCATGCTCTTGACCATGTCGGCAGGCATTTCCGCGTCAAAGGACCGCTCAACGTCGCCCGCCCACCGCAGGGCCATCCCGTCATCGTCCAGGCCGGTTCGTCCGATGCCGGCCAGCACCTGGCGGCGCGCACGGCGGAGGTGGTTTTCACGGCCCATCCGACCATCGAATCGGCGCGGGGTTTCTACAGCGAGCTGAAGGGCCGGCTGGGCTCGTTTGGCCGCTCCGCCAACAGCTTGAAGATCATGCCCGGTGTCTTTCCAGTCGTCGCGCCGACACGTGCTGAAGCCGAGGACAAGTTCGACGCCATCCAGCGCCTGGTCGATCCGGTGGTCGGCGTGGCGCTGGTTTCCGGACTGCTCGGCGGCGTGGATCTCTCCGGTTATCCGCTCGACGGAGCATTGCCGGAACTCGGCAGTTCCGATGCAGTGAAAAGCCGGCTGAAAGTCGTTTCCGAATTGGCCGCGAGCCGGAACCTGACGATCCGGCAATTGTACCTCGCCGTTGCCGGTGCACGTGGCCATTTCCAGATCGTCGGCACGCCAAAGGATGTCGCCGACATGATGGAAGAGTGGTTCACCGGCGGCGCGGCCGACGGCTTCAACGTCATGCCGCCGATCCTGCCGACGGGCCTCACCGATTTCGTCGATCTCGTCATCCCGGAGCTGCAGCGGCGCGGCCTGTTCCGCACCGCTTACGAAGGCAGCACGCTACGCGAGAATCTCGGCCTTGCGCGTCCGGTCCGTGGCGCCGCCGAACAGCAAAGAGAGGAAAGCATCATGAGCGACACGACGATCGACTCGACAACGTTTCGCCAATGGCTGGCGGACGGCGAGGAACTGGCGGTGCTGGATATCAGAGACAGCGCGGCTGTCGGATATGCATCGCCGCTGTTCGCCACCAATCTGCCCGCAGATCAGGTCGAGGCGGAGATCGACCGCTTCATCCCGCGCAAAGCGGTGCGCACCGTGCTGGCCGATGACGGCAGCGGCGTTGCCGAGCGACTTGTCGAACGACTGACCGGGCGCGGACGCAGCCAGCTCTTCGCACTGGCCGGTGGAATTCCGGAATGGACGAAAGGCGGCTTGGACGGCTTGCCGACCTTCGACACGCCGGGCGTCGATTTTTCGTTGGCGATCCGCGACGAGAAAGGAACGCCGGTCATCACCGTCGACGAACTTGAAGCGCTCAAAGGCCAAGTCGCCGACGTGGTGATCCTCGACAGCCGGACGGTAGCGGAGTTCGACAAGGACCATGTGCCTGGCGCCATCAGCGTGCCGGGCGCCGAACTGGTGCTGCGCTTCGCCGACCTGGTGCCGTCGCCGGAGACGCAGGTGGTTGTCTCCTGTGCCGGCCTGCCGCGCGCAATCATCGGCGCGCAGACGCTGATCGACGCCGGTGTGCCCAACAGGGTTGCCTATCTGCACGACGGCACCAAAGCGTGGCGTGAGGCCGGCCTTGCGCTCGAGACCGGCAGGACTGCTGGGTATGGTTCGGCCAGCGAGGACGCGAAGCGCTTCGCCGGAGAGCACATCGCAAAACTCGCCGAAGGCGACAGCTTTCCGCGCATCGATGCGGCGACCGCGGCAGCCTGGGCGAAGGACGAGAAGCGGACGACCTACCTGCTTGACGTGCGCACACCGGAGGAATTCGCCGAAGCGCACATTGCCGGGTCGATCGCGTCGGAGGGCGGGCAGTTGCTCGGCGTCGCCTATCGCACCATCGCCGTGCGCGGCGCTCGTGTCGTGCTCATCGACGACCTGCTCGGCGTCCGCGCCGCGACGACGGCGCACTGGCTGCAACGCCGCGGTTTCGAGATCGCCATCCTGTTGCATGACTTCCAGTCGGCCAGCCTGGACGCGGCGTAGAGGAAGAACTGTCGAGTGATTTTGGAGGCCGCTATTCGGCGGCTTCCTTTTGACGGCGGCGGCCTGAGAGGACATTCTTCTGCATCGCCGTCAGCGAAGACCGCACCGCATTGGCGCCGTGTTCCAGCATTCTCGCCTCATAGTCCGACAAGGCTTCGAGGAGTGGTTTGTCGCCGCGTCTGGCGGCCACCAGTTCCGGCACCAGCAGCCCGGCATCATAGATCGCGGTGTTGCCGCCGAGCGCGCGGAAATAGGTCATGGCATGGATGGCGTCCCCGAGCAGCGTCACCCGTTTCGTCGGCCACGGATCGACAGGCTCCGAGCTGTGGACGTGCAACAGCGCCACCGTCGACGGGTCGGTGTAGCGAATGAGGTTGAGGATGTCCTTGTGCCAGTGGCCGATCTTCGAGATCAGCAAGTCGAGCAGTTCGGCGCCGGAGAGCCTTGCCAGCGCATCGTCCGTGGCGAGCTCATCCTTTTCATACGCGGTGTTCCACCAGACATAGCTGGTGGTGTTGTTGAAATGGAAACCGGCAACGTCCTTGTGGGTGTCGTCGTCCAGCCCGATCAGCCCATATCTACGATAGGCCTCGACATTGACCCGATGGCTGGTGACCATCAGCCCGTGACCTTCCGTCGGTCTGATGCCGGCATTGTAGTCGAGCAGCAGCGGCGAGATCTGGTGAAGGGCTGCGGCATGCAGCGTCATCTTGCCGGCGAGGCGTCTGACACCGGTGTCGAAGCTTCGCGCCTGCGGCACCAATTGCTGGCGCACGCGCGAGCGGGCGCCGTCGGCGCCGACCAGCACATCGGCATGGATTGTCGAGCCGTCCTCGAAATGAGCTGTTACCGAACCGTCCGGCTGCTCCTCGTAGCGTGAAAAGACCTTGCCATGGCGCACGACACCGTCGAGGCCGGACAGCAGCACCTGGCGCAGCGTGATGCGGCTCACCGACTTTTCGATATGCGTGTCGTCAACCTCGCCCTGCGCATTGCCGCCACCCCAGGCATCCTCGCCCAAGGTTTCGAAATTCTCGTCGAGCAGGATGTTGCGGTCCGGCGCCTGGCCGAGCGTGGCGACAAAGGCTTCGTAGAGTTCCGGCGGCAGATTGGCGATCAGCGAATCGATGCCGCGCTGGCGGATGCGCAGGCGGAAACCCTGGACATAGTCGGTGCGGGCGCGATCCTTCTCGAAGACGGCGACGCCGATGCCGTTCTTCTTCAGGCCCTGCGCCAGTGTCAGGCCGCCAGGGCCTCCACCGACGATGGCGACTTCGACATGTTCGGATGCCATGACGCCGCTCACCCGACCGCCTTGAGCCTGGGTTTGACAGCAACAGCCGGCGGCTCGGCTACCTGAGGGGCAGCGTGGCGGCTGAGCGCCGCTTTGGCGGCGATCGTGCGGATCATGTGGTTCTGTGGTGCATGCGAGCGCGCGGTCAGCGTATCGCGATGGTGGCGCTCGAGCTGGAAATCTCTGTTGAGGCCGGGATTGCCGGCAAGCTCCAGCGCCAGCGAGGTGACGGCAACGGCATTGTCGATGACGACATGCCTGACCGTCATGCCGTCGGTGCCGACCGGTCGGCCGGCATCGACATCTTCGGCGAGCGAACGCAGCAGCCGCGTGCTGGTCGCAAGCCGAACCTCGATGTCGCCCAGCCCCGCCTGGATGTGCGGCACCGTCGATAGCGGCGCGCCGAGGCTCGCCGGCGCGTGCGTGGTGACGAAGGAGGCCAGCCGGTCACGGGCCGCGCGGGCCGCACCATGGTAGACAGCGCCGATCAGCGAAAAGAAGAACGCTGTCGGCCCTTCTTCACGCCTCAGCAGTTCAGACGCCGGCTGTGCCTCGGTAATGTCTTCGGCAGGCACTACTACATTGTCGAGGATGACATCGTCGCTGGCGGTGGCCCGCATGCCGGCGGCATTCCATGTCTTTTCGACGCGCAATCCCGGCGCATTGGTCGGCACCAGGAACGAGGCGAGGCGCGGTTGCGGCTCGTCGGTCAGCGCCAGCAAGTTCACCCATTTCAGGATCGGAATGCCGGTGACGTAATTCTTGTGGCCGGATATCCGCCAGACATTGCCGTCGCGCCGGGCAATGGTTTCGGGCGGCTTGCCATGAGCGGGCGAGCCGATCCCCGGCTCGGCCTGCGCGGCGTTGATCAAAGCAGGGCCGAGGCGGCCGGCCTCGACAATCCGCTGCACCAGATGGCGCGGCCATTTGCCGGATTTCCGCAGCGCGTACTGGCTGTTGTAATGCATGGCCAGCACCAGCGCCGTCGACGGCTCGCCACGGCCGATCTCGGCGATCACTGCCTGGGCTTCCACCAGCCCGCCACCGAGGCCCCCATGCTCGCGCGCCGTCACCAGGCCAAGCAGCCCGGCCTGGTGAAGCCGGTCGAAATTGGCGAACGGAAAATCCCCGGTCGCGTCGTGATGCGCGGCGGTCATCGCGAAGTCGTTGGCAAGGCCGGCTGCCGTGTCGAGGAGTTGTGGAAACTCGGGAATGGTCGAGGTCATGAAGCTGGCTTCCTCTCAGGCGGCGGCGCGAATGGTCACCAGATCGAGCGGCCGGCGATCGACCCATTTCTCGACGTCGAAATCGCTGGCGAGAAAACCCCAGTCGCACAGGAAATCCTTGTAGTGGGAAACCGCCGCGATGAGCTCGGGCTGCAGCCCGAGGCCGAGATGTTTGTGGACATCCGGACCGTTGGCCGCCAGCACCTGCTCTTCGGTGGCGCCGGATTCGCGGGCAACGAAGCGCCGCGTCTCGTCGGGATGCGCCTCGGCCCAGGCGCTGGCGCGCAGGATCGTCTCGATCAGCCGAGCGATCAGATCGGGGCGTTCTTTTGCCAGCAAATCGTCGACGGTCAGCACGCGCGGCGAACCGGAATTGATGCGGATATTGGGCTCCGGGTGGAAGCCGAATTCGGCGACCTGGATGGCGCCGATCAGATTGGCGACATTGATGCCGGCCGTGCCCTTGACATAGATGGCGTCGACGTCGCCACGGATCAGGGCTGCTGCCTCCTCGCCATAGGCCTGCTTGCGCTTGAGGCCGAACAACGATGGCCCTTCCTGGCTGTCGAGCACACTGTCGGTCAGCGCGATGTCGACGATCTCGACGTCGGCATGGCTGAGGCCCTCGAGCGACAGCGCCGATACCAGGCCCTTCAGCGCCGTCGCCCGCATGAAGTCGACGATGCCTTCGGGACGCCGGGCGATGCCGAAGCGGCGGCCTTTCAGGTCTCTGGTCGTTTTGATGCCGGAGCCGGGCAAGGCGATGATGGCCTGGAACTCGTCGGTCCAGGTGATGCCGACGAGACGCGTCTTGCGCCCTTCGGAACGGGCACGGATCGGCGGCACGTTGCCGCCGTGGCGGAACGACCAGTCGAGCGTGTGGTTGAAATGGCTTTGGCGGATATCGCGGTTGGGCGAGTCGATGATCGACTTCAATTCGATCCCTTCCTTGCGGAAGGTTTCCTCGAGAAGCCCGAGTTGTGCCGCAAGTCCGACAGGCGTCGGCACCGGGCAGCGTGTGTACCAGATTTCGGAGATCGCAGTCGTGGTCATGATTGCTCCTCAGACGTTGCGCAGGCCGGCCTGCTTCATCAGCGGCAGGATGTTCTCGCCGAAGAATTCGAGATCCGGCTTGAAGTCGAAGAAGGACAGTTGCAGTCCGTCGATGCCGGCGTCCTTGAGCTTGACGAACTGGTCGACGATCTGCTCGGGCGTGCCGATGAGATAGATGTTGCCGCCGACCTTGGCGTAGGGATCGTCACGGCCTTCTCGACCTTTCCAGGCCTGGGCGTCGCTGTTGAAGGTCTGGAAGCCTTTCGGCGTGCGGCTGTCGGCATGGGCGACGATCTGGTCGGCGACCGCCCAGGCTTCCTTCTCGGTCGGTCGGCTGATGACCAGCGGGTTGAGCAGCGTGCGCACGGTGCGGCCGACACCGAGGGCCGCGTCCTTTACCTTCTTGGTATGCGCCGGCAGCGCCTCCAGCGCGCTGGCTATGTCTGAGCCGGCCGGGCTGGTGACGAAGACGATGTCGGAGTAACGGCCGGCAAAGGAAATGCCGGCGTCGGAGCCGGTGGCGTTGACCAGGATCGGCCGGCCGTAATTCGGCTTCGGCGTGACAAAGCCGCCGTTGAGCTTCCAGCTCGATTCTCCGGAGAAGGAGAAATTCTCGTCGTCCTGCCACAGCCGCTGCAGCACTTCGACAAACTCGGCGGCGAGTTCGTAGCGGCGGTCATGCTCGATGCGGTTCCAGCCGAACATCTCGTGTTCGACGGCGCGATGGCCGGTGACCACATTGATGCCCCAGCGGCCGCCGGAGATGTGGTCGAGAGTAGCGCCGAATTTCGCCAGATGCAGCGGATGCCACGGGCCGTAGAGAACATGCATGGTCGAGATCAGCATGATCCTCTTGGTGATCGCGGCCATGGCTGCGATGGACACGAAACTGTCAAGCGCCTGGCCGTTGAAGACACCGCCATAACCACCCTTGGGCAGCCATTGGCTGAGGGCAAAGACAAGGTCGAAGCCAAGCTCTTCCGCCCTGAGCGTCAGGTCGCGATTGTAGTCGAAGCGCCAGTCGGTCGAACGCTCCAGGGTCGAGTTGGTCCAACCACCGGCCTGGATCGGCAGGAACAGCCCGAGCAGCACCGGCTGCTGAAGCGCTTTCGACAGCGGGCTGTCGGGATAATCGGTGGGCGCCCTGAAGAAGGGCGTGCCGACGATGGAACCAGGCTTATGGGCGAGCGTCATGGCGAACTTTCTCGGATGGAGGCAGGGAACCCGTGCGTGAAGACCGCGCACGGGTTTGGCGGATCAGGCGACGATGTGGGCTGTTGCGAGGGAGCCGGCATTGCCCTCGGCGCCCACCGTGTGGTCGGCGATGCGCTTGTTGTAGAGGGTGATTTCCGGCTGGCTGACGATGCCGATGTCGGGCAGGTCCTCGACCAGGATCTGCTGGATCGCGGCCCATTGCTCGAAGCGCTTTTCGTGGTCGACCTCGACAGCGGCCGCTTCAAGGAGTTCATCGACCTTGGGGTTGCTGTATTTCGAGCCATTCGAGAACGGCACGCCCGGCTTGAAATTCTTCGACCAGTAGAGGCGCTGCACGCCGACCGTCGGGTCGAACAGATTGCTCATGCCGTTGAAGGTGAAGTCGAAATCGCGGTCGGTGTAGATGCGCTTGGTGTAGGTGGCGAAATCCTGGCTGCGCACGGTGACCGCGATCCCGACCGCCGACAGCGCCTGCTTGATGTATTCAGCGCCACGCTTGTAGGTCTCGCCGCTCGGAACATAATCGTGGACAAGCTTGAGCCGGATGCCGTCGGCGTCGCGCGGCAAGCCTGCCTGGTCGAGCAGTTTCTCAGCGGCAGCAATGTCGACCGGATAGGTCTTCAGGTCGGCGACGAACCACTTCTTCAGATTGGGATTGATCGGGCCCGGAATGGTCGCGCCATAGCCGTAGTTGATGGTGTCGCGGATGATGTCGCGGTCGATGACATGGGCGAAGGCGCGGCGGACGCGAACATCCTGGAAATAGGGTTTCTCCAGGTTGAACTCGACCCGGCTGATGCCGTTGGAATACTGGTAACCCTGCTTCTCGAAGCCGATATGCGGCAGCGTTTCGAATCGCTGCAAATCGCTGTACGGGATCGGCGTTGCCGGCGCCAGGTCGATCTCGCCGGTCTCGAGCGCCAGTGCGCGTCCCGAGGCGTCCGGAATGAAACGCACGATCAGCCGGTCGAGATAGGGGCGCGGTGCATCCCAATAGCCGGGGTTGCGTTCGTAGACGATGTGGCTGCCGCGGACCCATTCCTTGAAGACGAATGGGCCGGTGCCGATCGGAGCCGTGTTGACCGGATTCTCGGCGGCCTTGCTGCCGTCATAAAGATGCTTCGGCACGATCGGCGTTTCGGCCGCGGCCAGCGCCGTGATCAGGTAAGGTGCCGGCTTCGACAGAACCAGCGTCACGGTCAGCGGATCCGGCGTCTGGATATCGACAAGGTTGAGGAAGGTGTTGCGGCCGCGCGGATGAACCTCCTTGATCGTGGCGATCGAATAGGCGACGTCGGCAGCGGTGAATGGCTGGCCGTCATGCCACTTCACGCCTTCGCGCAGCTTGAATGTGTATTGCAGGCCATCGTCGCTGACCGACCACTGCCTGGCCAGCGATGGCCGCGGCGTGAGATCGAAATCATAGGTCAGCAGGCCCTCGGTGGTCTTTGCCGAGACGTAGACCGAATTGAATGCGGTGTGGGCGATCGTCGTCAGCACCGGCGGCTCAGCCGAGAGCAGCAGTGTCGCCGTCCCACCCTGTTTCGGCTCGGCTGCGTAGGCACTGCGCGATGCGGGCAACAGGGTGGCTCCGAGCACTGTCGCCGAAAGGCCGAGGAACCTGCGGCGGTTCGGAGTGAGGAAATGAGACATGGTGCCCTGGTCCTTTTTTGCTGCCGGCATCAATCGGCCGGTCGTCGGCAGCCGGGTGAAAAATCCATCGTTCCAAGAGCCGGCCCGTTTGTGAAAAGATTTGGCCGCCGCGCTCCCGCACTTAAGATTTCATACTTCAAATGGCTTTTTTTGTAGCATGAAATAAAATTCCATTCTGCAGTTTCGCCATTTGCAGAACAAAATTTCTTAGATCAGGTTTGACAATGTCTATAAATCTTGTCAACTAAAAAGCTCGGAACTTCCGGGAAACAGTAAACCCGCATCGTCAGCCACAGCCGGGATAGCGAAAACGATGTCGACCCTGACGCGCATTGGAAGAACGTTTCGACGCACCGCGATCCAGGCGGTGCCGACCGTTCTGGGCATTGTGATCCTGAACTTCTTTCTGCTGCAGCTTGCGCCCGGCGACGCCGCCGACGTCATGGCCGGCGAGGCCGGTTCGGCCACGGTGGAAACCATGGCTGCGCTGCGCGAGCGCTTCGGGCTCGACAATCCGCTGCTCGTCCAGCTGTTCAACTATCTCTACAACCTGGCGCATTTCAGTCTCGGCTTTTCGCCGCGCTACGGCATGCCGGTCGCCGACCTGATCGGCCAGCGGCTGCCGGGCACACTGTTGCTGATGGCGGTGGCGCTGAGTATCGCCATCGCACTCGGTCTCGTCCTCGGATCGTTGATGGCGGTGTTTTCGGGACGCCTGCCGGATCGTCTGCTTTCGGTCGTTTCGCTGCTGTTCTATTCGATCCCGGGCTTCTGGATCGGCTTGATGCTGATCGTGCTGTTCTCGGTCAAGCTCGGCTGGCTGCCGAGCGGCGGTTCGGGAACCATCGGCAGCAATCTGACCGGTCTCGCCGGCCTGTGGGACAAGGTGCGCTACATGATCCTGCCGGCGCTGTCGCTGGCACTGTTCTACGTGGCGATCTATGCGCGGCTGACGCGTGCGGCGATGCTGGAAGTCCAATCGCAGGACTATGTGCGCACCGCCGCCGCCAAGGGCTTGTCGCCAACCATCATCACCATCCGCCATGTCCTGCGCAACGCGCTGATCCCCATCACCACCATGGCCGGCATGCATGTCGGCGGCATGCTTGGCGGCGCCGTGGTTGTCGAGACCGTCTATTCCTGGCCCGGCCTCGGGCGCCTCGCCTTCGAGGCGGTCATGGGCCGCGATTTCACGGTGCTGCTCGGCATCCTGCTGCTGTCGTCGCTGCTGGTCATCGTCGCCAATGCGACGGTCGATCTGCTGCACGCCTGGCTCGATCCCCGCATCGGAGTGCGCTGAATGGCTTCCACCGATTTCGTCGCGGGCGACGCCCGCTCCCGCCGCGCCTATGCCGAGGCTCGCGAGCCTGCGGCACCGGCTGAACCCGAGGCGAAGAGCTGGAGCAATCTTCACGCGCCCGACGCGCGCTCCGCCTCTGCGGCATCGGTACCGATTGCAGCCGGCGGCCGGGCGCTGAGGATTTTCCTCCGCAATCCCAACGCCATGTTCGGCGTGGTGTTCCTGTCGCTGGTCGTGCTCGCAGCATTGCTGGCGCCCGTCGTTTATCCGGCCGATCCGCTGTCGATGGTGGCGCGGCCCTTCCTTTGGCCGGGGCAGAATCCTGGCTTTCCGCTGGGCACCGATTCCATGGGCCGCGACGTGCTTTCCGGCATTCTGCACGGTGCGCGGATTTCGCTGTTCGTCGGCCTGGTGGCGACAGCACTTGGCCTGAGCTTCGGCATCCTTGTCGGCGCCACCGCCGGCTATTTCGGCGGCTGGATCGATGACGTGCTGGTGCGCCTGATCGAGATCTTTCAGACCATACCGAGCTTCGTGCTTCTGGTCGTCATGGTGGCGATCGCGCAACCGACGGCGCTTGTCGTGACGGTGGCGATCGCCGTCATCACCTGGCCGACGGTGGCGCGGCTGACCCGCGCCGAATTCCGCGCCATTCGCGAAAAGGATTTCGTCATGGCCGCGCGCAGCCTCGGCTATGGCCATGCCCGCATCATCTTTCGGGAGATATTGCCAAACGCGCTGCCGCCTTTGATCGTGACCTCGTCGGTGATGGTGGCAACCGCAATCCTGATGGAATCGGCGCTGTCCTTCATGGGCCTCGGCGATCCCAATGTCGTCAGTTGGGGCTCGATGATAGGAGCGGGCAGGGAGTTGATCCGCACCGCCTGGTATCTGACAGCACTGCCGGGGCTTGCGATCGTCTTCACCGTGCTGGCGCTGAACCTGATCGGCGACGGCCTCAACGACGCGCTCAACCCGCGCTTCTCGCAGGAGCGCTAGAGATGACCGCTGCTTTGCTCAAGGTCGACAATCTGACGGTTCGCTTCCCGAGCACCGAGCCGGTCAGCCGGCTGAGTTTCGAGGTCGGCGAAGGCGAGACGCTGGCGATCGTCGGCGAATCGGGCTCCGGCAAATCGCTGACAGCACTTGCCCTGATGCAGCTTCTGCCGCGCTCGGCGAAGATCCCCAATGGAAGGATCGAGTTCGCCGGCAGGGATCTGCTCGGTCTCGACCAGAAGGCGATGCGGAACCTGCGCGGGCGCGAGATCGCCATGATCTTCCAGGAGCCGATGACGTCGCTCAACCCGGTGCTGACCATCGGCCGGCAGATCACCGAGGTACTGACGCTGCACGAAGGCATACGCGGCAAGGCAGCGCGGAACCGTGCCATCGAGCTTCTCAATCTGGTGCGTATTCCCGATCCGCAGCGGCGCATCGACGACTATCCCCACCAGCTTTCCGGTGGCATGCGCCAGCGAGTCATGATTGCCATTGCCGTTGCCTGCCGTCCGCGCCTGCTGATTGCCGACGAACCTACGACGGCGCTGGATGTGACCATCCAGGCGCAGGTGCTCGACCTGCTCGATACGCTGCGCCGCGAACTGTCGATGGCTGTCGTGCTCATCACCCACGATCTCGGCGTCGTCGCGCAGTGGGCCGACAAGGTCGTCGTCATGTATGCAGGACGCAAGGTTGAACAGGCGCTGCCCGGCGCGCTGTTCAGAACCCCGCTCCATCCCTATACGCGCGGCCTGCTGGCCGCTTCGCCAAGGCTGAAGACCAATCTGCACTACCGCGACGCCAGGCTGACGGAGATACCCGGCAGCATCGTCTCGGCCGCTGGCGAGAAAGGCTGCCCGTTCCGGCCGCGCTGCGCGGTGGCGCGCGATAGCTGCGCCCATTTCGTGCCCGACCTCGTCGAGGTGAGCGAGGATCGCCTCGTCGCCTGCCCCTACAGCTTCATTCCGGAGGTTGCGCATGGCGCTGCTCTCGGTCTCTGACCTCTCCACGCATTTCCATGCTCAGGGTGGTGCGTTGCGCGCCGTCGACGGCGTCTCGCTCGAGGTCGGACGCGGCGAAACGGTTGGCCTCGTCGGCGAAAGCGGCTGCGGAAAATCGAGCCTCGGCAAGACGATCATGCGGCTGGTCGATCCGACCAGCGGCAAGATCGAGTTCAACGGCACCGACATCACCGTTCTCGACGCCCGCCGGCTGAAGGCGGCGCGCCGCAACATCCAGATGATTTTCCAGGATCCGTTCGCGTCGCTCAACCCGCGCCACACGATTGGCGACATCCTGACCGCGCCGCTGAAAGTCCATAGCATCGGCAACAAGGCCGAGCGGCGCAAGATTGTAGAGGATATAATCGAGCGCGTCGGTCTGCCCAAGGATTCGCTTGGCCGCTACCCGCATGAATTTTCCGGTGGTCAGCGCCAGCGCATCGGCATCGCCCGGGCACTGATCCTCAATCCGGAACTGGTCGTCTGCGACGAGCCGGTGTCGGCACTCGACCTTTCGATCCAGGCCCAGATCCTCAACCTGCTGGTCGACATGAAACGGCAGCTCGGCCTGTCCTACCTGTTCATCTCGCATGATCTGTCGGTGGTCCGCTATTTCGCTGACCGGGTGCTGGTCATGTATCTCGGACGCATCGTCGAAAGCGCCGACAATGCGACGCTGTGGACCTCGCCAAAACATCCCTACACGCGCGCACTGATGGACGCCGTGCCGGACCCGGTGCGCCGGCGTCAGGCAGCGCCGATCCATGGCGATCTGCCGAGCCCGCAGAACATCCCCAGCGGTTGCCGTTTCCACACGCGCTGCCCGCTGGCGACGGATCTCTGCCGTTCGCAGGAGCCTGCATTCCGGGCGATCGCGGCGGGGCATCACGTCGCTTGCCACTACGCCGAACCAACCCTCAACTGAAAGTTCAACGGAGCAAAACAATGTCCGATTACCGCTATCTCGGCCGCAGCGCCCTGAAGGTTTCCCCGCTCAGCCTTGGCACCATGATGTTCGGCGGGCCGACCGAGGAGACGGTCGCGCACCGCATCATCGACAAGGCGCGCGAGCAAGGCGTCAATTTCATTGACACCGCCGACGTCTACCACAATGGCAAGTCCGAGGAAGTTGTTGGCCGCGGCATCAAGGCGACGCGCGATCATTGGGTGGTGGCGACCAAATTCGTCAACTCGCATGACAAGGGTCCCAATCTCGGCGGCCATTCACGCAAATGGGTGATCCAGACCGTCGAGAACAGTCTGAGGCGCCTGGGAACAGACTACATCGACCTGTTCTATTTCCACCGCGCCGTCTTCGATGCGCCGCTGGAGGAGCCGGTGCGGGCCATCGCCGACCTGATCCGCCAGGGCAAGCTGCGCTATTTCGGCGTGTCGAACTTCCGTGGCTGGCGCATCGCCGAAGTCGCGCATCTCGCCGATGAACTCGGCATCGACCGGCCGGTGGCCAGCCAGCCGCTCTACAACATCGTCAACCGCACCGCCGAGGCCGAGCAACTGCCGGCGGCAGCCTATTTTGGTCTTGGTGTCGTCTCCTACAGCCCGCTGGCGCGCGGCGTGCTGACCGGCAAATACGAGCCCAACCAGGCGCCAGCCGCCGACACTAGGGCCGGGCGTGGCGACAAGCGTATCGCCGAGACCGAGTGGCGCCCGGAATCGATCGAGATCGCCAGGCAGATCGCGGCGCACGCAAAGTCGCGCGGTGTCTCGGCCGCCGATTTCGCGCTGGCCTGGGTGCTCAACAACCGGCTGATCACGGCGGCGATCGCCGGTCCGCGCACTGAGGAACAGTGGGACAGCTACGCCAAGGCGCTGGACTTCAGGCTGACCGCCGAGGACGAGGCCTTTGTCGACCGCCTCGTCACCGCCGGCCATGCCTCGACGCATGGGTTCAACGATCCGAGCCATCCGGTCGAAGGCCGTGTGCCGCGTTCCGAGCCGGCCGCACCGATCCCGCTGACGCGGCCTCTGCGCGCCGCCTGACGGTCAGCTGTGGACTGGCGGGGCCGGCGGCCCCGTCAGAGTCTCCAATCATTTCGCACAGATGAGAGAGACCACGAATTTCCATGTCGAACGGCTGCGCCAGAACATCGTCGTGTTGTCAGGCAACACCCATAGGCCGTCGAAATCACGGAGGCTGGCGCATCATCTGGGTGAGGCACTGCGCGAAAAACTGTCGGTCACAGTGAATTTCCTCGATCTCGTCGATGCCGGCCGCGGTCTGGGTGCTGCGTTCACGCGTAAGGAATCGACGCCGGAGGCGCTGGATGTGGTGGCCGCGGTCGAACAAGCCGACGCGCTGATCGTGACGACGCCGGTCTATAATGGTTCCTATGCTGGCCTGTTCGACCTCATCGATCCGCTGGCACTCGTCGATCGCCCAGTCCTGATCGGCGCGACGGGAGGCGGCCAGCGCCACGCGCTGGTGGTCGAACACCAGCTTCGCCCGCCGTTCGGCTTCTATTCGGCGCTGAGGGTGCCGAGCGCCGTCTATGGCAGCGACAGCGATTTTGCCGACGGCAAGCTTTTGGATCCAACGGGCCTGGGCTGGCCGCACAGGCCGTGGACCAGTTCGCGACGTTGCTTTCAGCGCGGCAGCCGAAGAGCCAACCGGTCAGGCTGGCTTCAGGCTGACGGGTATCGGGCTCGGCCAGGTGCCGGCTGCCTCGGCAAACGGAACTAAGGGGTTCGGGAAGGTCGTGAACATCTTTTAGTGTAGTAGGGTGATGGCTGCCTGGAAGTTTCGCTATTCGTGCTCCATCTGAAGGCCAAACACCGAGCGTTCGGTGCTTTGGCCGTCGTCGGAACCATACGGAACGATGCGGGAAGATTTCTGATTTTTGCCCGCGAAAAACCCAACAAAATCGACGATTTTCGTTCGCCCTCCGGGCCTACCAGTCGCCTTGATGAACAAGGCTTTGCGTCGAGGGTAGACAACCTGGTTAGACAGTCGGTCAGACAAACCGCTTCAGAAGCTTCGCCATGCCCTCCACGGCGAGCCGCTCCTGCTCCGTATCGACTTTTTTATTGAAATCCCGAATTCGGTGGCCTTACAAGACCGATGTTGCCATTGCTCGTAGGTCGGCTGTGATGGATAACGTGGTTCCATTCCGCAAGGCCGTGCCTTGCGTCGAAGTGACAGAAACCTGCGGCGAATGGTTCGTCCGCGTGGTTGAGAAAGATCAGGAAATTGCCAGGTCATTCAATCAGGAATCGTTCGCGTTGTCCTTTGCAGAAGGCCAGCGGATACGCCTAGGGCTAGCGAAGGTCGTGCGCCTGTAGGGCGCTGTGGGGCGGCATTGTAGGCATTCAAGCATGAGCGGAACCTAATTTGCAGCCGCAAATTAATGTCCAATGAATGAACTCCCAAACCGGAAAAAACTCGTGCCTGACCCTCAACCTCGGCGCGGCTCCAACAAAGGTGTGTTGCTAGCGGCTGCAGCGCTGCTGTTTGCCTTTCTCGCTCTTATTCTGTTTGGGTTTTTTCAGTAAGTGCGCGCGGCGCCGGCTTCCTAGAGAGGGCAGAGCACCTGCCGACGTGATCTTCGATCGCTCGCGTCCTTGCGGCGGGGCGACTATCCAAGCCGGCTCGGTTCGTCGCTCCTGACGGGTTCGGCGGTCCCACCACAGCAGGATGATCATTCGGCAATTTTTGGCAGCGCCGGTATTCAACTCACGCCCAAAGCGATTGAACTGAAGCTGGCCGTCGATGTCGTGACTGACGCAGCATGAGCCGAACAGGCGAGGCAAGCGCAAGCCTTGGGGCCCAACCTCAGACAGACGAAGCACGCTCGTGCAGTCTGGAGACAGCGCAACGAGTTATTCATTCGGGCGCCTTCGCATCACCAGCGGAACGAAAGAGTTAACTGGCGGTTTACTAGGGAAGGATTGCAGGACGAAAAACATTGAGGACTTCTGCCATGACAATGTTGTTCGAACCACTCGACTCTGAAGGTTACAAGCGCAGCGTGGTCTACCATGCGGCACGCTTGTCCATGCTCCACAATCGAATGCTGAAGCGTTTCGACAAGGTCGATAAAGCGGCTGAAAAGGTTGAAGCCGAGGTGGAGCTGTTTGATGAAGCTGTTCGCACTCTTTACGAATGAGCGGCATGTTGACCGCCGACGTTCCTGCTAGCGCGTATACGGGCGCGGGGTTCACCGTTGCGTCACCAGGCGATGTCGCGCCGCGTATTTGGGCTTGATAAGCACGATCTAATGTATACGATTCACCCAGCCGGCCTGGCTCCCCCGCCATCGGGCCGGTCAGGCCCGACGGTTCAACGCACCACCCCAAACGACTGTCGGGCCGCCAGGACGCTCACTGCGCAGCCGGGTTCATGCTTTGCCTTTTTTTCTCGAAAAGCGCGAGCTTGGTCATATAACCAATTCTGATTTTTGCATGGCATTGGGTGCAGTTGAAGTTGGATATCACCTTCAACCACGATCCCTTTTTTATGATGACATGAGAACAGTTTGGACATTCCAGTTCCAGGTACTCGTCCCCCATATCGTTTGAAATCGGCACTACGACACTCCCCAACAGTTGCCCGTGAAACTTGCGCTTCGAGATCGGCCGGCACCTCCGTGCTCAAACCCCGAACGTGGGTCCTTGGCAGATGTTCCGCAATCCGACCTCTGGCGACCGGGATCGGACCTAAGTCCAAATCGCCGCCAACAGGCCGAGAAGTGGAACCCCGGCGGATGCTTTTTGAACGCTGAATTTCCGTCCTCGCCGGTCGTAGTCCGCCGTCCTCATGGCCAAAGCGCCAATGTTGCCCTTTGTGAGACTGACCTCGTCCGGCCTACCAGGTCGCCAGGGCGCAACTCCGGTAATAATGCGGCGGAGCGAATGTCAGCGCGAAGCTGTGCGCAGGGACGCCAACTCGCTCACAGCAGCAAGGATGACAGCATCGGTTGCCGGCTTCGGCAGGAATCTGCAGTCGCGGAAAGCCGCGGGAACGTCGGCGGGGCCAAATCCCGACAAGAAGGCAAAGGGGATGCCTCGCGCCTGCAATATCCTCGCCACCGGCAGACCCGTTTCACCGTTCAGCTGGATGTCTAGCAACGCCACGTCAATCTTGTCCGATTCGACAAGACGCAGAGCGGCGGATACCGACGGCACAGGTCCGACCACCTGATAACCGGCGCGACGCAGCCGCGCGGCAGTGTCCTGCGCGACTAGCCATTGATCCTCAACAATCAGAACACTCACGCTTTCGCTCACGGCCCCTCTCTGCGATTGACCGGAAATGAGATGTCGATCCGAGACCTTCGGACAGTTGTTTCGACATGTCCGCAAACCTATAGGTAACCTCTCCATGCAGCAAGGTGAGGCTGATACTGGAGCGGAGGCGCTTCCACCGACCACTTGCTGAATTACTGGAGCCGAAGATTAGCGCGTCAATGCAGCTGCGGTCCGCCTCCGCTCCATCAGAGTTGGATAGGCGTTTACCCTCTCCACGATCCGCAAAATCTAAAAGCCTCCGTACCACGCCATTGGCTCTTCAAAGCATCAGCAGCACCTCTCTCTCTCTCTCTCTCTCCATCTTGGGCGACCTGAGATTGCGATCGGTCAATGAGCGTCAGAAGTGCGATGCACCGAGTTTGTGCCTGCAGTTTTTCGAAGGAAAGGCTTGAGAATTCATGATTTCGGAGCAGGTTTGGCTGGCGCATGAGCGCCGCAGATCTATACTGGGGAGATCAAGCGATGGGGTCGGCCATGAGCAAAGAGTTCAGTGTAGCTGATGCCTATGGCGCCGGCCGCGCCATCTTCATGGGACTTGAACTTCTGGTTTCGCCCGGTGCGCTCGTCCCCAGACCTGAGACCGAGTTGCTCGGCAAGACCGCGCTTGGTGTGTTGCATCAGATGAACCTGCCGGCTCCGCGCATAGTTGATATGTGCTGCGGCACTGGGAATCTGGCGTGCTCGATCGCCTACCATGTGCCCAGCGCCCTTGTCTGGGCAAGCGATCTCACCGATGAATGCGTCGAAACGGCACGCCGCAACACCTCACATCACGGCATGGCTGAGCGTCTTTCGGTGCTTCAGGGCGACTTGTTCGACTCTCTCATCGGCCTTGGGTTAGACGGAACTATCGACGTAATCGTCTGCAATCCGCCTTACATTTCTGAAAAGCGGCTCGAGGGCGACCGCGCCCATCTGATCGAGCTTGAGCCGCGCGAGGCGTTCGCAGCCGGCCCTTACGGCCTGAGCATTCATATGCGCGTACTGAAAGACGCACCGCGATACCTGCGGCGTGGCGGCATCCTGCTCTTCGAGGTCGGGCTCGGCCAAGACCGACAGGTAGCGGGTCTGCTGGAACGCAGCAAGGCATTCGAGAACATCCGTTCGGTCTCGAACGAAGCGGGCGAGGGCCGGGTGGTCCTGGGGCAAGTCAAGACGCAGGCATGAATCCTGCGAGAGTCAGACCAAATACGGGGCTGCTCTGGGCGTTACGCTTACCCATCAGTTCATTTTGCGGATGATGTATTGCTCGATCCCCTGGATGGAATCGAGGTTTTCAGGCAGAAGTTCGCTATCCTCGACGATAATGCCAAAGGTCTCCTCGATGAAGCCGATAATCTCAAGCACACCCGTCGAGTCGACAATGCCTTGATCGAGCAAGGATGCGTCATCCAGCAATGCCTTGACGTCGCTGACGTAGAAATTTGAAACCAAGAAACTACGAATCTGCTCGCTGTAGATTCCGGTGCGTTCCTTGATGGTCAACATGAATTCGTCCTCCGTGGCGTCACCATTAAATCAGCGACTTGGTTCTGGCCCCGCATCATGACAGCGCCGTTTTCTTGAGTTTTCCCGTGTCCGTCATCGGCAGGTTCGCCACAACGACGATGGATTTCGGGACCATGAAGTTTTCCAGACGCTTCTGGCACTCCTTCTGCAGTTCCCTTTCGCCAATGGCTCTTCCATGCTCCATCACCACAAAGGCTTTCACCGCTTGCCCGAGGAGTTCGTCGGGAACACCGATGACAGCCGCTTCCCGGACTCCTGGAATGTCCATGAGTACGTTTTCCACTTCCCTTGGCGCCACCTTCTCGCCTCGCGACTTTATGATCTCATCCCCACGGCCAACGAAGTAGAGGTAACCCTCCGTATCCATCCGGCAGTAGTCGCCGGTGTATAGGACCTGCTCGCCGGGCAGCGGGCCGGGTTTGAGTTTCCTGGCCGTTGCCTCGGGCTTGCCCCAATACCCGTTCATCACCGTTGCGCCGCGAATGACGAGTTGGCCGACAACGCCTGGGCCTATCCGCCTGTCATGCTCGTCAACGATCCACATCTCCGTATTCGGGATTGCGATCCCTACGCTCAATGGCTTTCGCTCGAGGTCCTCTGGCGGCAAATAGGTGCAACGTTTGCATTCGGTGAGACCGTACATCGAATAGATGCGTGCACCCGAAAACAGCTCGCGAAGCATGAAAATATGCTTGAGGGGTAGGGCTGCCGCAGTGTTTGTGACGTAGCGGATGCTCGAGAAATCCTGGTCTTTGAGGGACCTGAGTTCGGAGAGTGCGGCAAAGATTGTGGGCACGCCGGGAAAGCCCGTAATGCCCTCCTGCCTGATCAACCCGAGGATCTGTGCCGGGAAAGCGAACGAGCGTTCGAGCACCAGCCGGGCGCCGGTACGAAAAGCCATGATCATCTGGTACAGTCCATAGTCGAAGGCGAGGGGTAGGACATTGAGGATCACCTCGTCCTCGGCAATCGCCAGGTAGGAAGCGATAGACGCGCACGCGGTCATCATGTTTCTGTGCGTCAGCATCACGCCCTTGGGTTCGCCCGTCGACCCGGACGTGTAGATGATGGCTGCCAGATCAACATCGATGCACTGCCGTGCCGGCGGCGTATCCGCGCCATTGGCGAGGGCGGCGTCCCAGCGCACGGCAAACGGCAGCTGGGCGAGTTCGACGTCGTCGATCGGTCCCGATACGATCACCCGCAGAAGTGACGGGCAGCCGCGCGCCGGCTCGCGGAAGATCGCGTGCAGATGGCCGTCCGTGATGAGCGCCGTCGGCCGGCAGTCGTTGAGCAGATAATCGAGCTTGTCGCTCTTGGTGAGCGGGTTGACGATGCACACCACCGCATTCGCCTTTAGCACCGCCCAGAAGCTAACCACCGTCTCGACGGTGTTGTCGGCGAAGATCATCACGCGATCACCGCGAACGACTCCGGATGCGGCCAGGTCCCGGGCGATCGCGTTGGCTCGCGTTTCGAGTTCGAGGTAGGTGACACGCTGCCTGTTGCACACCAGCGCCACCTTACTTCCGTGTCGGACGGCTGAATGGGCGAGGTAGTCATGCAGCAATGGTACGGCATCATGCAACATGCAGGCGCTCTTCCCGATGTTCGCAGTCGACGTCGACGCTGAGTGTGCATTCGAGCGTTGCACTGGGACAACCCGCGACGAACTGCTGATGAAGAAGTTGGGTCGACAACACGCCGACCAGCGCCATGTTGTCGGCATTGGACAGGTCGCCATCGCCAGTTCTGGCCTGGCATTTGGCAAGCAGGTGCGTGACCGCCTTTGGATCGAAGACATTCGCCTCGCGCAGGGCCGCCTGCGAAACCGCCTCGCGTGCGTAATCCGGAGCGTCTGCGCCGACGAAGCAAAGCGCGTTGGGCGCACGGAAGGGCTGCTTCTTGCGGGCTATGATCTCGGAGGGCAGGATGGGTGCCGCCATGCGCTTCAGCACGTGCTTCTCGTCGAGGCCGCGGAGTTTGAAGGAGGGTGGCAGCGAATTCGCGAGCCTCACAAGTTCATCGTCCAGGAACGGGAAGCGCCCCTCGACGGAGTGAGCCATCAGCATCCTGTCGCCTTGCGAGGAGAGCAGATAGCCCGACATCAGTGTTTGCACCTCGAGATACTGGTCCTGCGCAAGGGGGCTCCAACGGGCAAACTGCGCGGGCAGACGGGCGAGCAACTCGGACACGGCGTCGCGGCCCTGCGTTCGAGCCCGCATATCGGCCGTAAACAAGCGCTTGATGGCACTGGTGGTTCGCCAGCGTGTTTCATGAGCAAAGCCCGGCGCGTCGTAAGCGTGAATATTTCGCCCGAAGAACTGACGCGCCATCGCCTGCTGTTGCACCGGCGAGCGGGTGAGATAGGGGTAAAGGCGTTCCAGGAGCCGAGAGCGTCGTGTCGAAGTCGGGTGGCGCCCCCAGAAGCGGCGGACCTTGCCTTCGCGGAACAGGTCGTAGCCGGCGAACATTTCGTCAGCGCCTTCGCCGGTCAGCACGACCTTGATGCCACGCTCGCGCACCAGGTGCGAGAGCAGGAAGAGTGGCGCCGGGGCAGTCCTCAGGATCGGGCGTTCGGTGTGTTGGATTACCTCCGGAAAGATTCCGGCTATATCTCTGCGCGAAACGACCACTTCATGGTGCTCACTGCCGATCGTCTCGGCAACCATTCGCTGGAAGCGGGTCTCGTCATATTCGGTGTCGGCAAAACGCAAGGAGAAGGTTTGGAAGCGCTCGCCCGCGAAGCGCCTTGCGAGCGCGGCCACAAGGGAACTGTCCAGCCCTCCGGAGAGGTAGCACCCGACAGGCACGTCGGCGCGCACCATTCTGAGCGCCGTCGCGGCCTCAAGAGCGCTAGACACGCGGTCCACTGCGTCACTGCAGGACCCGGGGAACTCGCCCTGCCGCGATCCGAAATTGTCGGGATAGGAAGGCTGCCAAAAAATCCGCTCACGAACGGTGCCATCCTGATAGATGCGGACACGACCCGGCTCGAGTTCGTTGATTCCGTGGAAAACTCCTTGCGGCGGAACGACCGTCCAGAGCGTGAACGTCTGATCGATGCCGGCGGGATCAAAGGCGCGAGGTATGGATCGATCGGCCGCGAAAATGGCTTTCACTTCGCTGGCGAAATAAAGCCGGTGCGCATGCTCGCTGAAATACAGCGGGCAAATGCCGAAGCGGTCGCGCGACAATACGAGACGATTGGCCACTGAATCCCAGATTGCAATTGCCCATTGGCCGTTCATCCGCTCGAAGGCCGTTTCTCCCCACTCACGATAGGCGTGTAGCGCGACCTCCGTGTCGCTGCGGGTTCGGAAGCGGTGGCCGAGCGCCGTGAGTTTTTCACGCAATTCGACGTAGTTGAATATCTCGCCGTTGAACACGATCCACGTCGTAGCGCCTGTATCCGCCATCGGCTGCTGGCCACCGGAAAGATCGACGATGGACAGGCGCACATGCGCCAGCCCCGCGCGTCTGTCCCGGTAGAGACCGCGCCCGTCGGGACCGCGATGCGCCAGCGCGCCCATCATCTGCATCAGCGCCTGCCGCGAAGGAGAAGCCGCTGTGGCATTCAGCGCCACGATTCCAGCGATGCCGCACATGCTCGGTCAATCTCCGCCTTCGGCGGACAGCAAAGGCCGCGCGTGAAGATAGTGGGCCGCCCTTCGTTTCGCTTCGATGTCCTTGAACACTTTCTGAAGCTGGGGCTCGGTGAGGCCAGCAACCGCCGCGAGCTCATTGCTGGCGACCCCGTGGTTCAGGCCGTAGAGGCATAGATCCATCAGGTGATAGGGCAGCGCGAAATAGAATTCTTCCTGGCTTTGGGCCATGGAAAAAGTGTCGGTGGTCGGTGGCCGCCGCCGGATTTCATCATCCACCTCGAGATATTCCGCGAGTTGATAAACCTGGGTTTTGTAAAGGTGAACGATCGGCATCACGTCGGCGGCTCCGTCGCCCTGCTTGACAAAAAAGCCCTGGTCGTACTCGAGGCGATTTGGAGTGCCGACAACCGCGTATTTGAGGCGGTCGGCGTGATAGTATTCCGTCATCTTGCGCAGGCGCTGCTTGTAGTTTGTCGCAGCAACGATCTGCAGATAGGCAGCTGGCGGCAGACGCACGGTATCTACTTTACCCTGCGGATCCTGGACCGTGAGGCGGGTTATATTGAGCCCGCTGCTCTCCAGAACCGACGCGATCACCAGCTTGCATTTCCATCCTTCCCCATAATCGGGAACGACGGTCTGGATCGCCTCGATCTGCCGGCGGTAGGCCCCAATGGCCTCCAGTGCCGGTGCTATGTCCTCAAGGACGCTTTCAATGCCAAGCTGTGCCGCGAGGCGGCGGCCAAGTCTCAGGGAGTCGCCGGAAGAATCCCGCTCCGGCATGAACAGTCCCAGGACCTTGTCTTTCCCGAACGCGCGCATGCACAAGGTCGCGACGACGGAGCTGTCGATACCGCCGGAAAGACCGACAACCACGCCGCGACGATGCAGGGTGCCGAGAACCTGAGTGCGCAAGGTGTCAACGATGCGATCGACCTCCGCGCCGGCATCGAGCGTCAGCATGTCCTTGCTGAATTCCGGAATTATGTCGATGACAAGTCCTCCCTTTTGCGAGATTCGGCGGGGGAATAGGTCTGCACGATGGCCGTCTCGATAAGCGGACGGTTGGTGGCAAGGTTTGGTTCGACGACAAGGTCGATGTGGCTGCCCGTGATCGAAATGACGTCCAGGTGTGCCAAGACGCTGTCCCAGCCCAAGGCCCGCGGCATTCCCTCCCTGCGACATCGGAACAAGGTACCGGAGAGGGGCAGAGCCGGTTTCGGTGCCTCAAGCCACTGGAAGAATGACTTCGCCCTTAAAACCTCCTGCAGTTCCAGTTTGGTCCTGAAGATCGTCGGGTTGAACTCTCCATTGGCAAATCTGTCCAGAATCCTGGCCAGACGCGCTTCGCCGCCCACGGCGACGGTGATCTTCGCAAGGGCTCTGCAAGCCATCCGGTGCGCGGATATGCGGTTGGTGCGAATACGATAGAACGTACGGGTAAGTGTCTCCCAGTGGTTGCTCGGCTCGTGCAGGAGGCTCGTGTCGAGGATGCCCAGGAACCGCACCGTTCGCCCGGCCTTCATGAGCCGTGCGGCAACCTCGAATGCAACCGCGCCACCCAGAGAATGGCCGAGAAGTCGCACGGGGCCCGCAGGTTGGATGCGGCTTATCTGCTCGAGTGCGGCGCCAGCCATGGCGCTGAGGGTGTTGTGTCCGTCCAGTATCGCCGCAAGGCTCGGATATCGGATCGGGTTTACACGGGCGACTTTCCCCATGGCGGCTGCGAACGCAGCGAGGCTCGGACCATAGCCAACGGACCCTGGAAACAGGAAAAGAACCGGGGGGTGGTGCTTCTTTTCGCGCCCTTCGCCTAACCGTGCAGAGACGACCGCCTCAACCATCTCGTCCAAGCTCATGCCGACGGTGAATGCCTCGAGGCCCAGCTCTTGCCCGATGGCGTTTTCGATCGCCATGACGCAGTGCAGCAGCTGCAGCGAATCTCCCCCAGCATCATCCCAGTTTCCGGCGGCAGTGCCTGTGTTGAGAACCTGCGTCCACGCGTGCTGCACTATTTGACGCGTGTCCTTTGCTCCTCCGGCGGGCGGAGCATCGAGAGTGGACGACCGGGCGGCTTGCGCCCTCCTTCCGTGCGAACGATCTATCTCGGCCAGTGTTGCCAAATCGACCTTACCTCCCGACAGGCGTGGGATTGCGTCAACGGTGTGCAATCGCAAGGGACGCAATGGTGCCGGCAAGGTCATCCTGAGGAGCTGGCGAAGGTCGTCTGCAAAAGCGCCGCCTGCGAAGCGCTGGGGAACCACGAAGGCGATGAGTTCCTGCGCGGCCGTTACCATCACCACGGCATCCGCCACTGAAGGCGCGCAACGCAAGACCCGTTCGAGTTCGGCGGGCTCGATGCGTCGACCATTGATCTTGATCTGGCGCCCTTTGCGGCCGACGATCCTCAAGATGCCATCATCGTCCAGCCGAACGAGGTCCCCGGTCGAAAAAAGCCGAGCCTTGGGATCGTCGGGGTCCGGCTGAGCGGGAACGACCACACCGTTCTCCCAATGACCAAGCAGGACATAGCGGCTTTTGATCAGAAGTTCTCCACTTTCGCCTGGCCCTACATTGCGCTCCGCTTCGTCGACGATAGCGAATGTCATACCAGGGAGCAGCCTGCCGACGGGAACCGACGCGTCTTGCTCGGGCCAGTCAGGCGGCAAGAACCATTGCGAACCGATGGTTTCAGTCGATGAGTAGCCGATCTGGATCAGACACTGGTCCGAAACGGCTTTGCGCAGCAAAGCGATGTCCGTCCATGCCACTTTCTCCCCACCGATCCGGGCCACTCTGAGCGGCCAGGAAGCGTCGGCGGGCGCCTCAGCCAGGAGGGCTCGAAGCAGTGCCGGCACAAGATAGGCGATCGTCACACCTTCGGACTGCAATCGAGCGCGCGTAGCGCGCAGGCCGACAGTCTCCACCTCGAGAAGATGCAATGTGGCGCCCGTCAGCAGCGCCGCAAAGATCTCCCGGCAACCGGCGATCGTGGCTGGCCCGGTCAGCGGCAGGAAAACGTCATCCGCACTGATATGGCACGCATCGACATATTGCCGGACCCGCCATAGCAGGCTGCGTTGGCTGTTGACGATTCCCTTGGGGCGCCCGGTGCTACCTGAAGTGTAAAGCACCAATGCAGGCGCATCGACCGAAACGATAGGGGGCTCATGCTGCTGTTCTGGGTGTTGATCGTTGGGCGCCACGGCGGCGGCAATTTCGATCCAGATGATCTCTTGGGCCAATTCGACCGGGCGAACATTTTCGGCGCCTAAAATCGCGCCGAGCCGCGCGGCACTGACTATATCGAAAATGCGAGAGGCGGGATCTCTTGTGTTGAGCGGAACCGAAGGCCGTCCCGCCGCCATGGTCGCCAACATCGCCACAGGATACCAAGCGGAGTTTGCTTGCAGGATGCCGATGGCCTGCCCTTCGGGGACGACGGCACTGATATGAGTTGCCAGCGTCTCGACCGCCCGGAAAAGCTCAGAAAAAGTCAGGCGGTTGGCGCCGTCGCTGATTGCGAGCTTGTCAGGATGCCGCCTGGCGACATCTCCAAGGTGGTCGAAGATTGGAGTGTCCGCAAATTTGGCACCCATCTGTCGGTAACGGCGCCAGACTGGCCCCCCTTGGTCAAGATCATATTCGGGAACGACTGACCACTTTCGGGTGGGTCGCAGATCCACCTGTAGGTTTTGATTTGCCACTTCCGAATGCAAACACACTGAGGACATTCAGGGCCCCGCCAAGCTGACGGTCGAACATCGCTCGCCGCGGAGATCTTTTCATCAATCATTCGGATGATGCCTCGATCTTGCCTAGCCAGCGCTTCCCGAGCGTCCTTCAGAAGTTTTGCCATCTGTGTCCAGCACCGGTCGTTTTTCCTTGCAAGCTCCGTCGAGCGCAAGACGGCTTGCCCAGGCAAACGGAGCGATCGGCATCTCCGCTAGAATCCGGGCTCGGTGCCCAGATTCACTGACTGGAACAATCATTCAAATGAACGTTGGTGTGATCTGAAATCCGGCTAAGCTTGATCCGTAGGGGAATGACTGCTCGTTCGGAGACGCTTGAGCATATGATCATCGAGTTGTTTGGGCCGCCTGGCGCGGGTAAAACCACGCTGCTTCGCGGCCTCTGCCAAGGGCTGGCGAGACACGGCATCAATGTGAAGACAGTAAATGGGTATCGCCTGATTGAACCTGGATCGGCTCAGGATGACGCTCCGGAAATCCGCCATGGCATAGGAAGAATTGGCAAAAAGATTGCCACATCCGGTCCTATCTTGCTGTCGACCTTGCCAAAGGACAGTGTCGCGGCCCGGCTTCTGGCATCGATCCCTCTTCGAAGCCGCGTGTGGTCATGGCGAATGAAGGTCGACATCGCCCAACTGTGCCAGTCCTGGCGCCAAGCGCGGGAGTCGCCCGGTTGCTTCATCTTCGAAGAGGGCATGATTCAGGCTTTGTGTGCGCTGGGCGTGCTGGCTAGAACTCCAAGCCTCGACGCGGTCCGCGAGTGCCTGGCGTTCCTGCCGCGGCCGGATCTCGTTGTGCAACTCGACGCGCCCCAGGAAACGTTACGCCGCCGTCTTGTGGATAGGCATGCGCAGCAACCGCTCCTCGAGGTTATGCTGTTCGAACTTGGCGTGGACAAAGGATTAAGGCAGGCCGAAATCTCAAGAGAGGTCGGCGAGTGCCTGCGCCAGGACCGATGGCCGTTGATACAAGTCAATGGTGCTGAACCTCACGACGTGGACGGGGTCGTCGCGCGCGTTCTGGGAGAGCATGTTGGTCATGCTGCCTAGGCTGGCCCATGACCTATGATCCATGACACATTTATGCATTTGGCGCCAAGCCGGGCAGCATCTGCCGCCAAGCGCGCAATCATGTCGAATCGTGCTGATCGAGCACTTCGAGCATGGTCGTCAACATGCTTCCGACTTCCTCAGAGATTTCCTCGGGGCGGATTCCCGCTCTGATGGCATCCGCCGTTGCTTGGTCCGCAAGTTTCGCCGCAAGAGCCGGATCGGCCTTGGTGTAGAGTGGGATCTTATCCTCTACCCATTTCTGCAGGAATTCGATGCCGCGCGCGCTCATACCAAGTACAAGCTCGGCGGGGCTTCTTGGTTCCGTCAGCCATATTCAAGAACGTCAGACCATCTTGCTCAGCTGACGTTCCCACGGTCACGTCACGATGAACGAGGACGCCGTCAGAGCCAGATGTGGCGATAGAGTGGCAAATTGGATCTGATGTGCGCCGCCCGAGCCGTCGCTGTCAAGGGAAAGCGCGCCGGTCGTGCTGTTATAGACGATGTGATCGCCGCTGTCGTGCGCGGCCCTGCCGGCGTAAAACGCCGAAGAGGGAAGGGCGCCTGTATGCAGGCCGGCAAACACGGTGTGGTCGAGTTGGATCTTGTCGTGGCCCACTTTGAAATCGGTTACCTTGTCGATATTGCCGACCTTGAGAGCCGAATCGAAGACAAAGACGTCGTTGCCGCCATGTCCCGTCAGAACGTCTCTCCCGCCACCGCCGTTGATAGTGTTGCTCCCGGAATTGCCATCAATGGTTTGGGCGAATTCGTTTCCCGTGAGCTTGATGGCGGCAGTTCCCAATTTGCTGGTGGTCGCAAGATGCTCGACCTGCGAGCCGGCCGACAGCGCGTAGCTGACCGATGCCAGCACGCTATCGTTGCCGCTGTGCCGCAGTTCCACCACCTTGTCGCTGGCGTTGTTGACATAGTAGGTGTCGTTGTAGCCGCGGCCCATCATCGTGTCCGCGCCAGCGGTGCCGCGAAGCACATCCGCGCTACCCGTGCCGTAGAAAATGTGATCGCCGGTGCTGGTCGGAGGGACACTTGTGGGCGGAGGCACTGTGCTGGTAGGCGGCGGCGTCGGTTCGCTGGCCGAAGGACCGCTTGCGGTGCTCTGGTTGTGTTGAAGGAACAGAGCCTGCAGCGTCGGCGAGCTCTCAAGCGCCGTGTCGCCCTGTTGAGAACCCCAAGCATAGGCATAGTCGAAGGCCGGCGAAGGCGCTACCTTGGCCCAGTGGTCCAACATGGTCTTTTCCTGAGCAACGCTGGGCAGGACATAGCGACCGCCCGTGTCGGTCGTCCAGTCGCCGCCGCCGAAGGTCTGATACACGGGAACGACCTGACTGAGCGGGATGCCCGAGGCGACGGCCGCCGCCACAGTCCTGTCGATCATGTTGTAATCAATCGTGCTTGTTCCGGTCCGTACCGGGTAGGGATCCAAGCCGTAATAGTCGATATGCGTGTTGGCAGGATTGAATGTGTTTGAAAAGTCGGGGTTAGCGGAAGACCCCATGTTCATCATGGTTATGAAGGTCTTGGCGCCCGGCAGGTGGCTGTGGATCCAGTCTGACTCCGCCTTCAGATCAGCGGCGGTGGCATAAGTTCCCCATTTGCCGGTCGGGTCCGGCTCATCGACCAGGAAGAAGCCAAACACTTTCGGATTGCCGATGAAGGGCGTGACCTTCTGGATAAAGGAGGAGGTTGCACCATCGGCTTCATTGAGCCACACCAGGCCTTTCTGGCCGGCCGGCAAGGCGTTGAGCTGGTCCAAGGAAGATACATCAACAAGATTGAATCCGGCTTTCGCGACCTCGGAGGCCGACCCGCCCGAGGCGTAATGGAGTGTTGTCATTGACATACCCTTCGTCCGATTCGGTAGGCGCCCCACACCTGCCTAGGGAAAGGATCCATTAGCGACAAATCAAATACCGGCGTCCCTTGATAGAATCTTTGATCATCGTCCGGAAAACACAACAGCCTCGATGCTACGCTTGCGTTAGAGGTTTGTAGATGATCCAAGTATGTCGGGCGCTCAAGCCTGCAACGAAAGCATTGCAGCGAAGTCTGCCGGAGCGCCTGCGCATTTGCAGTGGCGGCAATCGGCCAATGCGCGCTTCGGTTGCGCGAGCCACCGCCCAAATGCGCGCTTCCGCAGGATTTATTCGAGCTCAGACCGCAAAAGGAACCGCGTCCTGGCGAAGCCCTCCCATTGCAGCCGCTCAATGCTCCTCGTAAAAAGCCTCGGCGCCAAAATGAGCAAGGCAGTACTCCACAAGGTCATGCGAGGCGCGCGCCGCTGGCAATTGCGGAGAGGCACTGAACTGGATCCCACCGGGTTCAACGGAAAGGCGGGCGTGCCGGTCCGGATGACGGCGAGCATGGCAACGCGGTCGCCTAGCCGCGGGAAGATGCGGCTGGTGGGTCCGACCATATCCAGAGACCGGGTGAAAGCCTGTTTCCAGACGAAGCGATCGGGAGAATTGGCGGTGCGAGTCATCACACCGCCTGGTCGCGATGTTGATCCGGCGAGAGAAGGCGGGCGGAAGTTGCTTTGAACGCGGCGCGCGGACCTTTCGAACACAGCCCTTTTTTATATCCGGCCCGCCGTGTCGTACGCGAAGATGTCGTCCTTGCACCGTCAGACCGGATGAACCCAACTCACTGACCGAGGCGACAGCGGTTGTGGCTGCATTGCCGCATCGTTGATCAGCTTGCTTCATGCAAACAGACGAGGACAGCACGAAAGCGTGCTCCTAGCGTGGGACTGGCTGTTGTGTGTTCAGGGGCGATGAAACCGGCCATGGAAACCGCGGATAGGATCAGCTGTTTTACGCGATTGGTATCGCATCCAGGAGCGACAGGATGAGTCCGCATCTGGTTTGCGTTGGAGGCGAGGATCATAGACTAAGAATCCCGTTTCTTTTGGCGCTTCGCGAAAGGGGTTTTCAAGTCACTGCCGTTTCGAGTGATCTCGGAGCCGCCTTTTCACCCCATGGCATTGCCCATCGCCGATTCGGGTTCGACCGCTTTGGCAGCGGCGGTGCAGAATGGGGTGCTGTCAGCGCGATCCGTGAACTGATGTCCGAACTGCGTCCGGACATCATTCAAAGTTTCGACACCAAGCCCAATCTCCTAACTCCACTGGCGGTGCGCGGGCACGTTCCCGTCGTTCGCACCATCAACGGGCTTGGTTGGACATTCTCGTCGCGGGAGCCGCGGGCCCTGGCATTGCGTCCTTTCTTTTGCGGCCTTCAGGGGGTGGCGTCTCGTTGGACAGCCATGACCGTCTTCCAGAATAGTGATGATCAGGCCTTCTTCGAGCGCTACCGGCTGGTGGCTCGCGGCAAAGGGCGACTGATCCGGAGTTCTGGCATCGACCCCGATGCATTCTCGATGGCAAGGTATCGTGGTCCTTCGGCTGCCACGATGCGCGAGGAACTTGGCCTACAATCGGCCCAGGTCATAATATTTGTCGGCCGGCTCACGCGGCAGAAGGGGATTCCAACCCTCATCGAGGCGGTTCCTCGCGTTATCCGCGAGAGGCCCAACGCGCGTTTCGTACTTGTCGGCCCGCAAGACTCCGAAGGTCCGTTTGCCGTCAGCAGAGCCGATATCGAGCGCCATGTTCCCCACGTTGTCGCATTGGGGCCAAGGCGCGACATTCCAGCCCTCCTTGGCATGGCGGATATCTTTGCGTTTCCGACGCAATATCGCGAGGGAATTCCGCGTGTCCTGCTGGAGGCGGGATTGTCCGGATTGCCGATCGTCGCCTCGAACATGCCGGGCTGCAACGATGTGGTTGAGGATGGCTGGAACGGCTATCTCGTGGCGCCGCGCGACGCGGATGGCTTGGCCTCCCGGATAGTCGATCTTCTTTCCGACCCCGCCCGTGGCAAGACCATGGGCAGCCGTTCCGTCGGATTCGTGCGGGAGCGGTTCTCGCTGTCGTGGGTAATCGACCAGTATTGCGACCTGTACAAGACAATCCTGGGTGGCAGATATCGCAGCAGGCTTGTTCAAGCGGCGCAGGCGAATCCGAGGGAAGAGGCGGTGCCGAGCCCCCATCGACTGGGCGAGGCGCGGCAATGATGCGTGATGCGCTTCTGGCCTTCGGCGTCGCGATGTCCTACGCGGCGCAACTCAGCATCCCAGGGCTGCCCTTCGGCTACAGCGAACTGTGCCTCACGCTCTGGATAATGCTGTCGATGACGCGAATCCTTGCTGGCGGCCAACTGGAGGTTACGCCGGCACTGGCTAAGCTTGGGCTTTTCTGGCTGATCCTGGCGCTTGCCATGGGCGTGGGTTACATCATCGGTTTTCTGACAACCACGTTGTTCCTGGATCCGTTGTTGCACGACACGCTGGCCTATGTGCTGTTGGCGTGCGTCACCTGTCTGGCCGCTGCGGAGCCCAACGCGTCCTTCCGTTTGCGTCGTATCGCCTGGTGGATGGTTGCTGTCGCGAATGCGGGCTTCATCGTTCAGGTAGGGCTTGGTTTCGGCTGGCTCCATCAGGCTGGGGTCGAACCCTGGTACTGGGACCGCTTCTGCGGGTGGTCCGACAATCCGAACCAGCTTGCGCTCTACTGCGCCCTGCTCGGTCCACTGGCCTTGCATCTTGCCACAACCACCAGCAATAAATGGGGAAGATGCCTTGCCCTATGCAGCCTCATATTCACCGTTTACGTCGGAAGGCTGACAAAAAGCGATACCTACCTTTATACCACGGTCCTGGCTTGTCTGATCCTTCTCGGGCTGCGGGTCCGGGCCTGGCTGACGAGCGACGGCAATAAGGCGAGCCTTTCAAGGCAGCTTGCCGTCCTGATGGCCGTTGGCTTCCTGCCGCTGGCCCTGTCTATAGCGCCCTATGCCCTCAGCGAGGCCTCCAGCGCCGAAGACTTCGCCAAGAGCCTGACCAAAGACAAGGGCGGGGAAGCGACTGCCCAAACCGCGGCGCTTCGCCTCTACCTCTGGAATGCAGCCTTGGAGAAGGGGGCACGATCGGGATCGCTTGGACTGGGTCCGGGCCCGCACCTAGATAGTCCCCCCGTGGTCAATCAACAGTTTTTGCCGCGGCCCTTCGAGGCGCACAGCACCATCCTGGATCTCTACACTCAGGGCGGCCTGATTTCGGTTCTAGCCCTGATGTGGATCTTCGGCTCGGCTGCGTTGTCCGCCTGGCGGGCGAAGCTGGACGCTCTGGTGGCGCTCGTGGCATCGATCGCCGTTTTCAGTGCTCCGCATTTGGTCATCCGCCATCCGATCGTGTGGTTCTGTCTGACCCTCTGCCTTGCCGCTGGGACGCCGGAAGCGATCCCCGCGATTGTTCGCCAGAGGAGATGCTAGAATGTGTGGGATCGCCGGAATTTTGTTGGCGCCCGATGCAGCCAACGCAAGTGCGCTCAGGGCCATCGGACCGATGGCGACGGCGCTTCGTCATCGCGGACCTGACGGTGAGGCCTTCTGGGTGAGCCGTGAAGGGGGGGTAGCCTTCGGCCACCGGCGACTGGCCATCGTCGACCTGTCCGAAGCGGGTCGCCAGCCAATGCTCTCCGCGAGCGGTCGGTATGTCATCACCTTCAATGGCGAGATATACAATTTTCGCGATCTGCGCCGTGAACTGGAAGGGGCGGGCCATCATTTCCGCGGCGCCAGCGACACGGAGGTCATGCTGTGCGCGATCGAAAGCTGGGGCCTTGATGCAGCCCTCGCGCGCTTCGCTGGCATGTTTGCTTTCGGGCTGTGGGACCTGAAGAACCGAACGCTTCAGCTTGCCCGCGACCGAATGGGCAAGAAGCCACTCTATGTCGCCTTAACACGTGACGCGCTTGTCTTCGCCTCGGAGTTGAAGGCGATCACTTGCTTCCCAGGGTTCACCCCGGAACTCGATGTCGATGCGGCGACGACGATGGTTTCCAACGGCTGGGTGCCGGATGACCGTTGCATTTGGCAGGGCGTGTTCAAGCTGCCGCCTGGTTCAATCCTGTCGGTCACTGCGGCGCAATTCGCCGACGCCCGCGGCACCGGTTCGCTTGAGCATCGCATTCACCCTTGGTGGTCGCTGGCCGATGTCGCCAGCAAGGGACAGCGCGATCCGATAGCCGCCAGCGACGAGGACCTCGCGACCGAGCTCGACAGCCTGCTCCGCCTGGCCGTCAAGCAACGAATGATTGCAGATGTGCCGCTGGGCGCCTTTCTGTCGGGCGGGATCGACAGCTCGACTGTCGTCGCCCTGATGCAGGCACAGTCCCGAAACCCCGTTCGGACGTTCACCATAGCGTTCGGGGAAGGTGGGTTTGATGAAGCTCCCCATGCGGCCGCGGTTGCTCGGCATCTGGGCACCGATCATACGGAACTTCATCTCTCGCCGGCTGCCGCGCTTGAGGTCATTCCGGAGCTGCCCCGGATTTGGGACGAGCCGTTTGCCGATGAATCGCAGATACCGACGCTGCTGGTGTCGCGCCTCGCGCGGCAACACGTAACCGTGGCGCTTTCAGGCGATGGCGGCGACGAGTGCTTCGCAGGCTATTCTCGACACTTCCTGGCAACCCGCCTCACAAAGCAGCATGAGCTGCCATTGTCATTTCGCCGGCTGTTGGCATCGGGGGCTGGGTTGCTGGCCCAAGCCTCTCAGAAAGATATCTTCGGCAATCTGCCGCTTTCGGCGAATATGCGGCATGGCTTGCGCGGTGACCGCCTGGCTCGCCTTGCCCGCCTGCTCGCGGCGCGAGATGAGGACGAACTCTTTCTGCAACTGACAAAATCTTCAGCCAACGACCTTGTTCATCGCAAGCCGTCGACAGCACCTACCGACACCACAAAGCTCGACGGCCTGCTCTCGCGTCTCCTATTCGCCGACATGACAGGCTATCTACCGGGCGACATTTTGGTGAAGCTCGATCGAGCCACCATGGCCAACAGCCTCGAGGGGCGATGCCCGATCCTGGACCATCGCGTCGTTGAATTCGCCTGGCGCTTGCCAGCCCGTGCCAAAGTCCGAAACGGGAAGGGCAAATGGTTGCTTCGCCGACTGCTTGATCGTTATGTACCACGCCGACTGGTCGACCGGCCCAAGCAAGGTTTCGACGTTCCGGTCGGGACTTGGTTGAAAGGGCCCTTGCGCGGCTGGGCAACCGATATCATTGCCACGATCGGCCGCTCCGGGGACGGGGTCATCGACCGTGAGAAGGTCGACGCATGCTGGCGCAATCATCTGCATGGAAGCCAAGATAATTTCCGCGACCTGTGGCCGGTGCTCATGTTTCAGGCGTGGCGCAACGAAGCCATGCGGCCATCGACGGTCGCCACGCACCCTTCTTACCATATCGAACTGACAGGGGATTGAGATGGAAGGTTCCATAGCCAACCGCGCCCGGCGTCCGCGCGCCAAGCAGATGGAAGTTGGGACACTTGAAACCAATCTGCGCTTGATGCGGCCGCCACGCGAGCCAACGCAATCGTCACCCTTCCACCAGCTCGTCATCATCCTGACGACGCGAAAATGGTTCTTGCTTGCCATGGCCCTTCTGGGCGGCATCCTGGCCGGACTGGCAGGCTTCACCCGCCCGGTGCTGTTCGAGGCAACGACCCAGGTCATTATCGATGCCCCGAGCAGCAGTGCTTCGGGCGGCGTGGCATCCGCCCAGGACTCGCTGGAATCGAACATCGATGATCATCTGACGATGCTCTCCTCGCAAGGCCACCTGCGTCGGGTCTTGGCAGCACTGCGCAAAGCCCAACCAGTCGACGGTAACGGAAAGACCGTCGTCAATGCCGTCCCGCCCGCGGCTGGCTCGTTCCTCATCGATCTCCTGAACAGGGCCTGGAGACAGGATAACACGGTGGCGGAAAATCCGGACGCAGCGGACGCGCCCGAGCTGAAGGCGCTACGCAACGGAATGAGGGTCGGACAAGAGCTGCGATCGCGCGTCATCACCATCGGCTTCACCGATCCAAATCCGGCGCGTGCGGCACTTGTCGCGAACACGTTTGCCCAGGTCTACATTCAAGATCTGGTACAAAAAAGCCGGGCATCGGATCAGGTTCATCTGGATTCGATAGTCGCCAGCCTTCCGCAAGTACAAAGGGATCTTGTCGAAGCGACAGATCGGCTGGAGACATACCGGCTCACGCATGGCGCCGTCGATCAGACTGCGGCCAACAACGCAGCCAGTGAGACAGCGGAACTCGGCCGGCAGATATTCCTATCGAAAGCCAGTCTTTCCGCGTCGGAAGCGCGCCTTCGCCGTATTGAGGACCTGCGCAAGGCGGGCGCCCCGGTCACGGCCATCGCTGAAGAAATCGGGTCGCCCGTGTTGACGGACCTGGTGACACGCCAGTCGGGTGCCGCCGCCGACGGCGATCTGCGCAACGCGATCGCCCGCGAAATGGAGCAAAGCGTTGCCCGAATCGCTGCCGAGGCAAATGTCTACCGGTCTCAGGCTACGGCTCTTGAAAGTCGCAAGGCGATGCTCGACGCGGCCGTGGCCGACACGGCGAGCCAACTTTCGGGGCTGCGTTCCCTTGAGCCTAGGGTAGCCATCGTGACGCAGCATTACAACGAACTCCTGAGCCGGCAGCAGGATCTGATACGTCGCATCGCCGCTCCTTCGCCAGGCGTAGCGGTCCTTTCGACCGCCTGGCCGCCGTCGACCCCCGTGACATTGTCGCCGATTTTCCTGATTCCCCCCGGCATGGTCGTCTTTGGTCTCATGGGGGCGGTCATTGTCCTGGTCCGCAACGGTTTCAACCAAACCTTGCGCAGTGAAGCCGAAGCCGAGGCCGAGCTTGGGGTCCCGTGCGTAGGACTGCTTCCCAGGGTTGCGGGACTTAATGCCAGAAAGCTGCGGCATCTGGTTCTGAGCCAGCAGAACTTGCCGTTCAGCCGCGCCGTGACTTCGCTGCTCGTCACTGCGGCGCCAACTCAGGGGAAGGGGCAGCCGCCGCATATCATTCTCGTGACGTCCAGCATCCAGGACGATGCCAAGACCGAGTTGGCATGGAGCCTGGCGCTGGCGGCAACGCGGCTGGGAGGAAGAGTGCTTTTCCTCGATCTCGATCGCAAGGATGTACGGCTCACGAACGGGTTTCGTGGTGAATTCAGCACCGACAAGGCCCGGAACTCCTTCGGCGACTATGTGAATGAACGTTGCGTGCTGAAGGATGCAATTACGAGGATGCCGGAAATCGGTATCGACCTCATGGCCGCTCCAGCACCTTCCGATGATCTCCTGACGCTTCTGTCCACCGTCGACAAATGCCAGTTCACCGAGGAGCTGCGTTCGGCCTACGACGTGGTCATCATGAACGGTCCCCTGGGCCTCGGGGGGCCTGAAACCAGGCTGCTTAAGCGCTGGGCCGATTCGGTGCTTTTTGCCGTTCGCTGGGCAAGGACGAGGCGCAGCATTGCCCGTGGTGCTCTGGATGCAATAGGGGCCGGCGGATCCGCCACCGTTCCAGTAGGGAGTGTGCTCACCCGGGTGAACCTGAAGAGGCTAGCCGGCTCCAGGCTCGGAGACAACGCCGATCTTCTGTTGGAGAGGGTTTGAAGATGCGTGTGCGATCTTCAACAGAAGCTCCAGGGAGCGATCGCGCCCCTAAATCGAGCCAGCTACACGATGATCATTGAATTTTTCGGACCTCCAGGATCCGGCAAAACAACCTTCGCACATGCGCTTGCGCAGCAGCTGCGCGGGAAAGGCTATCACGCCAAGGTCGCTCTCAGCTACAAGCCAAGCACCAGGGCCGCCAAATATGACCTCGGAATCTTGCTGTTCATATCACGGATCGTATCGGCGATAGTTTCAACCTCCAGAATACTGCTTTTTTCGGCAGGGCGAGCCGATGATATTTCCAATTCCTTTGCAATGGTGAGGATGATACCGCCAAGAAACCGAATTTGGCGCGCGCGAATCTGGCGATACATCCTGCACCTTTCGCGTTGCTGGAAGTCTGCTGAGCAATCGCCCGAAATTATAATTTTCGATCAAGGATATGTTCAAGCGATTGGTTCGCTTGCGATGTTTAATGGGAGCACCAACCCCAGAGCGCTGGAAAAGGCGCTCAGCCTCGCACCGGCGGCCGATCTCACCGTCAGGCTCTTGGTGCCAGCTGCGGTCGTGGAAAGTCGCCTTCGTCGGCGGATGGAGCTTGAGCCGCCGGCGGAACGGATTTTCGAGGCCGACTTGAACGTGAACATGCGCTCGTTCGCCGTTTTTGAAGCGATGCATGACCTCCTGACAACATCTGGCCGGGAAATCATCTCCGTCGAAAACACCGATGGTCCATCGACCTTTAAAAGTATTTGTCGGATTGAGAGACAAATACTTTCTGCATTGTCGCGCTTCGATAGGGCGGTCGGCGAAAAGCAAATTGAGTTGCCAGCTCATCGCGCAGATGTAACTGGTTCAGCAACCGCACCGCCGCGCAACAAGGACATGGGCTCGCGGCTCGCTTGGGCAAGCATATTCGCCTTGCTGATCTATATTGGTGGCGCTGGTTTGACCAGTCTTGCCCAGTTGGCAATTGCACGCCTTATCGGACCTCACAACTACGGCATCTATTCCTACGTTCAGGCTTGGACGTCAGTGCTCGCCTATCTGGCAACGCTTGGTTTTAATGTATCATTGTTGCGTTTCCTCCCGGCCTATAGGGCCAGTGGCAGGCTTGATCTGGCCCGCGGCGTGATAAGATTTGCGCTGCAGAGATCGCTGATAGCGGCAACCTTGTTCGGGATGATCGGCGCTGCGTCCGTCCTGTTCCTTTCAGATCCAACGGAAAGAGGACTTGAGACAAGCATCGTGCTCGGCATGATGGCTGTGCCCTTGGTTACGGCCTATGCTCTCGGAGCCACGCTTGTGCGTGCTTTCGGCGGCGTTGTCTCGGCGTTGTTGCCGGAGCGCATCATGCGAGACGGGCTCCTGCTCGTGTTGGTAGCGCTCCTGGCATTGTCGGGATTTCGAACAGTGGATGCGCCCTCGGTGACGCTGGCGGTGCTTGTGAGTTCCGCTTTCACAGCGGCGCTGGTGTTCATCATCGCTAGGAGGTTTGAACCACCCGGCCTGGGACACGCCAAGCCAAGTTATGCCTCGAGGGAATGGTGGCTTGCCGTCCCCCCGCTCATGCTCATCACTGGGCTCGATGTTTTCGTCAGTCGGGCAGGAGTCCTGGTTTTGGGCTGGACAAGCCATATTGCTGAAGCGGGTATTTTCGCGCTGGCCTTGAATGTCGCGATGCTCGTGGGCCTGTCCCGTATCGCCGTGGCAACCATGTTTTCGCCAACAGCAGCCGATCTCTACGTCAGAGGCGATCGCAGAGGCCTACAACAACTGTTCGCGCGCGCAACCCTGCTTTCTGCTGGCGGTGCCATCCTGGTGGCCGTCCCAATGATGGTGATAGTCGAGCCGTTCTTGAGCTATTTCGGTGAGGGTTATAGCGCGGGAGCGCCGATCGCACGGGTTCTGATTTTGGGATATGTCTTTGTCGCGCTGTGCGGGCCCCAACAGAATCTCCTGACCATGACTGGAAATGAATGGGCTGCGGCAACGACGATGGTAGCGGGTGCTGTGGCCAATATAATTGCCTGTGCAGCCGGAGTTGCGGTGTACGGCCTGCTTGGCGCTGCGGTGGGTGTGGCACTTGCACTGAGCATCTGGAGCATTGCCATGGCCGTTTATATCCGCAAGCGACTGAAAATCATGCCAGGCTTGGTTTTTGCCTTGCTGTCGATGAGGCCGAGCGCGGTCGATGCCCGTCAATGGCATTGGTTCTTGAGGGCGAGCAAATGAGACCACTGTTTTCGCTACGGTGATCGCCGTCGTTCGGGCAGGAAGTCACGAAGCCCGGATCGCACAAAGGCCATAGGGCTGCGCAGACGCTTCGGCGTATACCTGTTCCGGACACCCGCTCCCCGCGGGCAGCCGATACTTTGCGGGCGGTGTCCGTCATTTGAAGGATGCATCAGTTTCGGAGGTGCACCACGGTGTGCTCACAATCTGCGGAGCATCCATGGAACAAGCCCGAATGGCGAGCGCCTCGGCGCCTGCAGTGCGCCGTCGCTCGGAGAGATCGACGCCTGTCGAGCGCAGCCAACGCGAAACCCTCACCCAGGTCCAGGTCCTGCGCGCCCTCGCGGCTAGTTCGGTCGCGCTGCGACACGCCCAGCATGATGCGGCCACCCTGGAATTACAGGCCGGCCGCACCTTTCAGAGCTGGAATCCGATACCATGGAGCGCTGGAGTCGATATTTTCTTCGTGATTTCCGGCCTTATCATGGTGCATACGTCGCGACAGCTGTTCGCAAAGCCCGGGGGCGCGCGTCTCTTCATTTCCCGCCGGATCGCGCGAATTGTCCCGCTATATTGGGCGCTCACCTCGCTCTACATTGCGGTAGCGGTGGCCGCCCCAAATCTTCTCAACCAGAGCTACGTCGATTTCAGGTTTGTAGTCGAATCCTACTTATTCGTTCCGGCCAGTCGCCCTGACGGCGTCGTTCAGCCGGTCTACGAGTTGGGTTGGACGCTCAATTATGAGATGCTGTTTTACGTGCTGTTCACGGCGACGATCGTGCTGCCCATGCGGTGGGCAGTTACGGTCCTGCTCACGATCCTGGTTGGGATGGTGCTCTTGGGCGCTCTTGCGGCTCCTTTGCCAGAGCCTTGGGGTTTCTGGACCAATCCGATCATCCTCGAATTCGCTTTCGGCGCGATGATCGGGGTCATGTGCGCCTCGGGCCTGCGGCCTTCCGGCCCAATCAGGGCCTGTGTCGCCGCAACGGGACTGGGTGCCCTGATGCTTGCGGCGGCGTTTCCCGATATCTCGGCCGGCCTTGGTCGCCCTGTCGTGTATGGCATTCCGGCGTCTCTAATTGTTTGGAGTGCTGCCCTGGCAGAGCCGGGTAAACTGAGGCATGACAGCCTGGCGGCGAGGTGGGCCGCTGGCGTTGGCGATGCGTCATACGCTCTTTACCTCATGCATCCATTCGTGATCCGCGCCATGCGCATAATTTTCTGGCGTACAGGCTTGATCTTTGTGCTCGGCCCGTGGGCTTTCATCGGTTCGGCCTTGGCGATAACCCTGGGCGTGGCATTTATCACCCACCGTCTGTTCGAGAAGCCGCTCACCCGCTATGCGCGGCGCCTTTTGGGGGTCGGGCACAGCACAGGGCGGCAGCTTGGGTCCCTTCCATTGCCGGCGTATCCCAAGACAGATTGAAGGCGAGCCGCGACCCTGCCACACCAAGGAAATGCCGCTGTTGTGCTCACTATGCCGTTGCCGTAAGGCCGGCTGGTCGCACCTGTCCGACGGGGCATGCATGGAATTCCCGATACCATTCCACGAAACGTTGCACGCCGTCCTCCAGTGTTGTCGCCGGTGCGAAGCCAACGGCGCGGCGGAGGTCCCTGACATCGGCGCGGGTTTCCAGGACGTCACCTGGTGGTAAAGGTACGTTGACGCGAAGGGCGCGGCGGCCAAGGGCCGTCTCGATGAGCGCGATCAGATGGTTGATTTCTTCAGGCCGATCATTGCCGATATTGTAGAGCCGATACGGCGCCGAGCTGGTGGCAGGATCGGCAGCGCGACCGTCCCAATCGGGATCCTGACACGGTGGTTTGGCGAGCACGCGAACAACCCCCTCTACGATGTCGTCGATATAGGTGAAATCCCGCCATACGCGCCCGGCATTGGCGATTTCGATCGTTCGGCCCTCGGCGATGGCATGGGTGAAAGTATAGACAGCCATGTCGGGCCTGCCCCAGGGACCATAGACGGTGAAGAAGCGCAGTCCGGTTGCGGGCAAGCCGAACAGATGGCTGTAGGAATGCGCCATGCACTCGTTGGCGGCCTTGGTGGCGGCGTAGAAGCTCACCGGATGATTGGCACCATGATGCTCGGAAAAGGGTATGCGTCGATTGGCACCATATACGGAGCTCGACGAGGCATAAACGAGATGGCTGACGCCGGCGTGTCGGCAGCCCTCCAGAACGTTGAGAAACGCGACTATGTTTGACTCCACATAGGCATGCGGGTCCACGAGCGAATGACGTACCCCGGCCTGGGCGGCCAGATGCACGAAGTGCGATGGCTGGAATTCGCAGAACAGCGCTTTCACCAGCGACCGGTCCGCCAGGTCGAAGCGCATCGGCGTGAACCTCGGCTCGGCGCAGAGCCGTGTAAATCGCGCCTCCTTCAGCTTCAGGTCGTAGTAAGGCGTGAAGTTGTCGACGCCGATGACCTCGGCGCCGAGCCGCAAAAGGCGTAACGCAACATGAAATCCGATGAACCCAGCGGCGCCCGTGACGATGATCGGCCCCGTGTGCGTAAGGGTCGACGCAGCACCATCCTGCAGCCCGTGAACGATATCCGCCAGCTTGTTGACCTTCGAATCTGCTTCGGCCATGGCAAGTCACTCCCGTTTCCAGGTTCCGCGTTCCGCGCTATCTCGGCAGCGCTTGAACGATCGGAAATGGCGCCGCCGGCCTTGTGATCTACGCGACAGCGCGCTCAATGCGGGCCGCCGCTGTCTGAATCAAAGCGGATGCAGACAGCAGTCGATTTCTCATGGCAAAACCGAAATGCGCCCCAAAAGAGCCACTAGTTCCGCCTGACGCCTCGTGTCGGTCTTGGCGAACAGCGAGGCGAGCTGAGAGCGAATAGTCGTGCGACTGAGATGCCAGCTACGGGCGATCTCCAAGGGCGCGTCGCCATGGGCCAGGCGTAGCGCCAACTGCGTTTCCGCGCTGGTCAAACCGAACATCCTTTGCAACGTGCGAGGGTTGGCCGCCGATTTGTTATCCCGGTCCAGCAATGCGACGACGGTTGTCCCGTCCGGTGTAACGACGCCCGTCTCGTTCATGGTCACCGGCCTGTCGCCTCTGCTGTGGATCACTACCCACGAGAGTGAGCCCGGCTGGAGGTGGACCGGAACATTCGCGACCAGCCGCCTCAACCCGGCAGCAAGCTCGACGGCTGTATCAGTTGCTTCGCCCTGGCGTGCGAGGGTGTCCCGAGCGGCAGCGTTCCATTCTATTACTTTCTTGTCTCGGTCCAGGACGAGATAGCCGCAACCCATACGATCAAGCATGCCGGTGATGGATTCCAGGCTGCGTCGTCGAGATCCGCCGACCCTTGCGTCCGGCCGGTCCACAAGGCTTATCGGCCTTTCGTGGCGGGTATCGTTCAATACAATGTATTGCCTGCCTGCAAGCGCATCGTTTCGCGTTTCAATCAGTGTCATCGCTTCCACCCAACCCATTGCTACTGACGCAAATCAAATCTGATGAAGTTGCTGCTTCAACTTGAATTTCCACATACTGCGAGAAATCTGCGAATGGTTTTTCCGCAGCGTCTCTTGGATATATCTTTCTGAAGAGCGCTCCTGACACCATGATTTTATTCGCCGGCAAAGTCATGGCAATCGGGCATTGGGATTAGGTGCCACCCCTTCGGCCTAGTCTCGACGGACTAGACCGAAAGTTGTAGTCTTTGCGCATGGGTTCGGACCTGCGCTGGCTCAAATCGAATGTGTCGAGCACTACGTGGGCTCATCTAGCTTCGCTTTTGGTGTTTGCAGCATCGATAGCATTCGAGGCGATAAGTACGGTATATGGCGGCCAGCCGTTGCCGCTTGTTGCGTTTATCCCCATAACCGTTGTCATCGTGTATCTTGAGGGCCGTTTTGTTGCCATCGCAGCAACGCTTCTGATGGCGGTCGCCGGCTTGTGGATGCGACACCTGTTGGACGGTCACCTCACTGGTGGAGACTGGACCGGGGCCGTCTTCCTTCTGGGTTCGGGTAGCCTGATCGCAGCTGTGTTCCACCGCCTGCGACAAGATCTGCATGGTGCGCTCAGGGTGGCAGAAGCGAGGCTCGGTGCCATCGACGCTGCCGCCTTGGGCTTTGCTAATACCAATCGCCATGGCGAACTGCTGCAGTCGAATAGACGGCTTTTGGAGATGACCGGCTACGCGCACAAGGAACTTGCCCAACTCAAGCTGGAGGAACTCATTGTCCCCGACGATCGAGGTACTGTGCGGAAACTTTTGGAAGATTTGGGCAATGGGACCGCGTCTGCTACGGATATCCGCGTTTTGCGCAAGGATGGCACGGCATTCTGGGCTCACCTGGCCCTGTCTTCGTCGCGGCCGGAAGAGGCGCCAAATGAGAGCGTATTCGCGGTGATTGACGATATTTCCGAGCGACAAGCGGCACGCGAGGCCCTTCGGGCTCAGAAGGAATGGCTCGATCTCGCCGTATCTGCCGGGCGCCTGGGCACATGGCAAATAGACATTGAGGATGGGACAGTCGCCGGCTCCGGCAAGTTCTGGGACATCCTTGGTCTGCCTCCGGCCCCAGTCCGCCGCTTGGAAGAACTCTCGGCCGTAATCCATCCCGTCGACTGGCCGAAGTTGTCCGCCTCGGCAAAGCCTTCATCGGCATTGAACTTTGACGTCGAGATTCGCGTCCGGCAAGTGGATGGTCACACACGCTGGATTGCATTGCGTGGACGGCAGGAAGAGCACGGCGACCGCAAAATGCGCATCGGGGTGGCGGCGGATCTGACCGAACGTCGACAAACAACTTTGCTTCGCGCCGCCGTAAAGAGACGCGAGCGCATAATGCGCGAAGAGCGCCATCGGTTCAGCAATGTGTTTCCAGTGATTAGAGCTCTGGTCAACATGATCGATATTCCCGACAATGATGTTGCCAAATACAAGGAGATGTTGATCGATTGGATTCGAACACTGGAGGCGACCCATCGCATCCTTTCTCGTCATGCCAACCTGTCAGGGATGCTCCATGAACTCGTGGACCGGGAATTGCAGCCCTTCAAGGAGACACGCGACATTACGATCAGTGGACCTTCCCTCACTGTGCCAAGCGGCGCCGCCGAGGGCTTGGCGATGATCCTTCACGAGTTGACGACAAACTCGGTGAAACATGGTGCGCTGGGTGACCCGAATGGCAAGGTCGAAGTTAAGTGGCGATTTGCATCCGAGGACGAAGGTGACGACCTCGTGTTCGATTGGGTGGAATCGGGCCGACGGAAGAGTTCAAAAGTCGTACGCCGCGGGTTCGGGTCACTGATAATCGGTGTGGACAGCACGCCGCTTGTCGGGCATTCCCCGAATATGGAAATAACCGAAGATGGCCTTCGATATTCGCTGCGTGTATCGCGCAAAGAAATTGAGGAATTTGGATTGCAATAGAGCCCCTCCAAGTCGAAGCCGAATTGGCCAATTAACCGATGGTGTGGGCCCTTTGCTGCGATTTCCTGCAAGCAAACTCGGGCCGGTTCGAGGGGCATACGTCAACTCGCCTGTCTCGTCAGCCAGCTTTGGAGCAACACAGCTGCTTCGGTACGGTTTCTAACCCCAAGCTCACGCAGCACGGCTGCGGCATGGATTTTCGTTGTCGCCTCGGCAATGTCCAGATTACGGGCAATCTCCTTATTCGAGTACCCCTCTGCCATCAGCTTGAGGACGTCCTTCTGTCTAGACGTCAGCCTAGCGACGTCGCCCGAGCCCTCGTGCCGGCGGCTGGGATTTTGAACCGGAGGTGGGGGGGCATGCGATCTCTGGTCGGCAGACGTTCGAGATAGCAGAGATGGCACATAGATCCGGCCAGCGAGGATTTCGTTTACAGCCAGCACGACTTCTTCGTCGCTCTGCGATTTGACGATATACCCGTGAAGTCCGATCGAAAGCGCGGTCAGTATCTCCGAGCGGGAATCATCCCCGGAAACGATCGCAAAGCGAGTGTCAGGATAGGCAGCCATAAAGTCGCTGAGCACTTCCTGATGGAACAGCCCAGGCATGTTCAGATCGAGGATCGCAAGATCGATGGAAGCCTGCTCCTCTAGAAGATTGACCGCGGCATCGAAACACGAAGCTTCGAATATTTCGGCGCTTGGAATTCCAGCCATGAGAGCCAGCCGGAGACCACGCCGATATAAGCCGTGATCGTCGGCAATGACGATCCGAGCCATGCAACTACCCCAACGCGTTACTCGGTTCCCGACGAGAAAACCCGCTGGAACCTCCCATTCGCCTATGATCGACAATCCGTGGTGGTCCTAAAATGGCGGCCATCCACTGGTCAACGCATCACAGTGATGTCCGCAGCGTCCCATCCACGCACATCCAGAACGTCTAATATAATACTAAATTGCGAAGCTCATCCATAGATTTTTAACCCTGGCGTGCGGTGCCCGTCCGCAAAACGATGCCGGTTTCCCATTTCTGGGTCCAAAGCCAGCTGTTCAGGACCATCGTAATCATGTGACATCTGTTATGTCGCCACCCGCTGTCGCCGGACCTGTAGGCCGGTCCGCCCCTGGCGGATCGCAGCTTTCTTGAAAGCAATTGCTTTCGTTTTATCGGCGTCATGATCAGTGCCCAATCGCGCTTCTATCGGCTGTTGATCTCGTGGCCATCTAATACCTTGAACGTTTTGAATCCCTACCATTCGAATGCACGACGACAGCCGCCCCGGCTGTCACATACCTTTTCGCATATGATGTTCGGATTGCCGCCGAGGTTTGGCCGGATTTGAGGGTGTGCCCTGGCCGGACAATGGAACACCGATCCCGAACAAAGCCAACTGCAGATCAGGAGGATCGAATGAAAGCGGTGATTCAATGTGGTGGGATGGGTACGCGCCTTCGACCGTTTACATCGGTCCTGCCGAAACCATTAATGCCGATAGGGGCCAGGCCTGTTCTTGAGTTGCTTTTGAAGTGGCTGCGGCGCAACGGCATTGAAGAGGTATATATTACGACAGGGTATCTAGGACATTTGATCCGGAGCGTCTGCGGCGACGGATCGCAATGGAACTTGAAGATCAAATATACCCAGGAAATGGAGCCACTCGGCACCGTCGGACCTCTCTCTCTGATTAGGGATGAACTGAACGAAACATTTGTCGTTCTGAACGGCGATGTCCTCACAGATCTAAGCCTGAGCCGGTTTGTAGCCGCGCACCGCTTGCATAGGGATCCCGTTACGATCGCCACGGCGTGCCGTCATATCAAGATGGACTTCGGGGTCATCGACGAGATCGACAATACCGTCCAGCTCTTCCGGGAAAAGCCGACGCTTTCCCATCTCGTCAGCATGGGTATTTACTGCATGAACCCAGATGTCCTGCGGTTCATTCCGTCCGGGATCCCATTTGGGTTCGATGACCTGATGCTGCAGATGATGCAGGGCGGCACGACCGTGCATGTTTACAAGCATGACGGTCTTTGGCTCGACATCGGTCGTGTCGATGACTTCCAGAATGCACAGGCAATTGCCTGGGAAGATCAGTCGTCCTCAATCGAGGTCGCGGCTGCCGCTGCAGCCGCATGAAAGTCTGATGCAGAGGTCTAGCCACTAACAAGGCTTTCAGGAGGTCAAGATGCTCTTGGTGAGCGCCCCGATCCTAGGCGTGCCAGAGAAGGCAGCCCTGTCGCAGGTGATTGATAGCGGCTGGCTTACGATGGGGGACAGGGTACGAGAGTTCGAACAGGCCTTTGCCAGCATGCATGGCGCGCGAGATTGCGTCGCGGTTGGTTCCTGCACCGCAGCGCTCCATCTTCTCCTCCATGCTTTGGGCATCGGCCCTGGCGACGAAGTACTGGTTCCTTCGCTGACGTTCGTGGCGACGGCGAATGCGGTGCTGTATGTAGGGGCGACGCCGGTCTTCGTCGACATCGAGTCCGTCGACGTGCCGTTGATCTCGGTTGCGGAAGCCGAAGCGCGGTGCACGACGCGCACGAAAGCGGTCATTCTCGTTCACTTCGCCGGGTATCTCGCCGATCGGGAACAATGGCAGCGGTTCGCCCGGCTTCGCGGGCTGCATATCATCGAGGACGCTGCGCACGCGCCCGGGCTTAGGGAAGTCGGGACCTTCGGCGCCGCGGCCGCGTTCAGCTTCTATGGCAACAAGAACATGACAACGGCCGAAGGGGGCGCCGTGATTGCACGTGACCCCGATCTGCTCGACAGGGTTCGCCTGGCCCGCGGGCACGGAATGACCACGGGGACGCATCAGCGGCTGAACAGTCGTACGCCGCAATATGATGTCACGATGCTCGGGTTCAACTACCGAATGGACGAGATGCGAGCGGCAATAGGGCTGGTTCAGTTGCAGAACCTGCAAGAGTGGAACGAAATCAGGCGTATCATAGCTGTCTTGTACCGACGCCTGATCGCGGACCGTTGCCCAGCCATTGTCATTCCATTTAGCGAACCCCGGACGTCGGCTTACCACATCATGCCGATCGTCCTGCCGCGCTACGCGAGCCGGCAGGATGTCATCGACGAGCTGCGGACACAGGGCATACAGACCACCATCCACTACCCGCCGGTGCACCAAATGACGTTCTACCGCGAGCGCCTTCCCGGCGTGAGTTTGCCCCGAACAGAGGATTTCGCTGAGCGAGAGCTCACAATTCCGCTGCACCCCCAGATCACTTCCGCCGCCGCCGAATCAGTCGTGGCTGCCCTGGCAGCCGCGCTCAAAACAGGCGCGCTCAAAGCAGGCGCCCAAAGAGGAACTGCTGCATGAATGCGTTAGACCCTGCCTTTCACCGGATGTTCGTTCCCAATCCTGATCACGGCTTTGCGAGACGCGCAATCGATCTTGCGGTGGCGGGCATCGCTACCGTCGCATTGGCGCCATTGATGCTGCTGATCGCCGGAGCGCTTCTGCTCGAGGGCGGTGGCTCGATCTTGTTCGCTCAGACCCGCATCGGGGCCGGCGGCCGAACCTTCCGCATGTACAAATTTCGCAAATTCGGTGTGAACTGCGGCTCTCAAGGCCTTGCGCTGACGGTCGTGGGCGATACACGCATGACCACCGTTGGCCGCTTTCTCGCAGCGACGAAGCTGGACGAACTACCGCAGCTGTGGAATGTCCTCAAAGGCGAAATGGCGATCGTCGGCCCACGGCCCGAGAGCCTGGCTTTCGCCGATTGTTTCCGGGGCGAGCTTAGGGCCGTGCTGCAATACAAGCCAGGCCTGCTGGGACCAGCCCAGGTCGTTTTTCGGCACGAAGCGCATTACTTCCCCCAATCCGTAGATCCGATCGTGTTCTACCGGGAGGTCATGTTCCCCGCCAAGGCAACACTGGACCTCTCATATTATCCGCGACGCACCATCGTCTCCGACCTCGCGTGGATGGTGCGGGGAGTGCTGGCAGTGGTCGGTTGGGTTCCGGTACCGCCGATCGACATTTGAATATCCAAGGGAAGCGTTCCAAACAGCCAAAGGAATGCGCAGTGATGAGCTACAATGGAAAGAAAGTCCTGGTGACCGGCGCGGACGGATTCATCGGTTCGCATGTCACGGAGGCGCTTGTTCGCAACGGGGCAGATGTCACAGCCCTTGCCCTTTACAATTCCTTCGACAGCCATGGATGGCTAGACGATCTGCCGGACACCATCCGCAGCCAGTTGAGGCTCGTCCGTGGTGACGTCCGCGACAGTGCGTTCCTTAACCGGATCATGCGCGGCCAAGCCGCGGTTTTTCATCTGGCGGCGCTTATTGCGATTCCATACTCCTACGCCGCTGCCCAGTCCTATGTGGAAACCAACATCTTAGGCACGGTGAATGTCCTCGAAGCGGCGCGCCTGTGGGAGACGGAGCGGGTGATCCATACCTCGACGAGCGAGGTCTATGGAACTGCCCAAACCATGCCGATCGGCGAAACACACCCCCTGCAGGGACAGTCACCGTATTCGGCGTCCAAAATCGGCGCCGACATGATGGCGGAGTCCTACGCCAGGTCGTTCGATGTCCCTGTGGTCATCATGCGACCCTTCAACACGTATGGCCCGCGCCAGAGTGAACGCGCCATCGTGCCGACCATTATCCGGCAGGTCCTCGACCCGAAATGTCCTGCAATCATGATCGGGGATACCAGCCCGATCCGCGACCTGACCTATGTCGAAGATACCGCGACAGCGTTCCTGACCGCAGGTCTCGCCCAGCTCGAGTTCGGCCACGCCTACAACGCTGGCAGCCAACGCGCTGCGACCGTCTCGGACGTATTGGCCATTGTTCTTGAGTTGACCGATTGCAAAAAGCCGGTCCGTCGTGATGAAAGGCGCCTGAGGCCGCAAAATTCCGAAGTTCGCGCCTTGCTCGCCGACTCCTCGCGCTTTGAACGCGAGACTGGATGGCGGACACAGACCAGCCTGCGCGATGGGCTGGAGCGAACAATCACGTGGTGGCGCGAGCGCCTTAGTGAAGGCCGGGTACGGCGCGAAGTGGGTTACATGACATGACCCTGGGCGGCCGTCATGCGTTGGCGCTGTTGCTGGCTGCCGGTGCCATATCTCCCAACATCTACGTTGCCGGTGGCCGTCAAAGCAAGGCAGCGGAGGCGGCGGCCACTGCGGTCCTGAACAACCTGCCGGGCTATGTGCGCGAAACAAGGGATCCTTGGTCTGGCATGGTTTTCGCACGGATCACCAGACCGGGCGTTCTCGGCCGGGCGGGTGTATGCGGGAAGAAGTACTGCACCCACCGTTACTCAAGCGCACAGGCTTGGAATGCCGACCAGAGCCTGCTCCTGATCGCGAATGGCTGCGGTGGCCTGTGCTTTCTCGACGGACAAACCTACTTGCCTTTGTTCCACCGCAACCGCGCTACCGAATGCGAATGGCATCCCACTGATCCCGAGTTGATGATCTGCGTCGGGGGCCGGCAGATTGCGACATGGGCGCCACGTACCGATCATGAGGACGTCGTGTTTGCCTCCGCAGCGTACTCCAACCTCAAATTTGGACCCAACAAAGGCAATCCGAGCCGCGACGGCAGCCGGATTGCGGTGCGTGCAACGAACAATGACGGCAGAGCGGTGGTCTTTGGCTACGATCTAAAGCAACGGCGGAAATTCCCGGATATCGATCTTGCCGAATTACCGGGAACAACCGGCTCCTGCTCGATCTCACCACTCGGAATCAACATAGTGTGTTCCCAGCAATTACCGGACGGAATCGAAGCGAGTTTCGTCTTCTCCATAGACGGCATATTGCGCCAGAAGTGGATGGAGCACCATCGACCGGGCCATGGCGACATGACGGTCGATTCCGACGGAAGCGAAATCTATGTCGGGATCAGCAAATCGGATCCTGACAAATATCAGGTGATCAAGCGCCGCTTGGCTGATGGCAAGGCTACCTCGCTGATGAAATATGGCGAGGCCATGCATGCGTCACTCAGGTCGCTCGGCAGGCCCGGCTGGGTGTTTCTGAGTTATGGCGGCACGCCAGCCGAACTATCGCAGCATCCCGACTGGGCGCCTTACGCTCAGCAAGTCATTGCGCTGCGTCTAGACGGCAGTGGAGAGGTCCGCCGTGTCGCAGACACGCACAACGCGCCCTTCGACTACTGGAGCGAGACGCATGCCTCTCCGTCTCCAGACGGCACCCAGGTGGTCTGGTCCAGCAACTGGGGCGTGCCCGGTGGCCCGGTATACGATTTCGTTAGTCGTGTTGAATGGCCTTTGAAGCCGGTGTTCGACCGGAAGGAGATTGTCGCAAATGACCTTCAGTAGACGATACGTTCTTGGCGCAGTCGTGATGATGTCGCTAACCTCGATGGCTTGCGCAGGCGAGGTCGAGCCCTATCAACTCTCACCTGGCGATACGGTCGAGATAGGAATAGCGCCGATCCCTGATCGGACGCAGCGCGCCGTAGTCCAGATGGATGGCAATATCGCCCTTCCGGAGGCTGGAATGATCATGGTCGCAGGCCTGACGGCGTCCCAATTGCAAAGGCGCATGCAAGAGGTCTTGCCAAGCAAGATTTTTCACGTGCGTCTGACTGATGGGCGGGAGCAGACAGTTACTGTCGAGCCCGACGATGTCACAGCGATCATAGCGGACTATCGCCCGATCTATGTAACGGGCGATGTGCTCACCCCGGGACAACAGGCCTACCGTCCGCTCATGACTGTACGGCAGGCGCTGGCCGTTTCCGGCGGCTTCAGTCTTTTGCGATCACGGGCGGGCCAGGCCGGGCCTGATCCGGTCGATCTCAAGCGCGATTACGAAATGCTCTGGGGAGATTACACGAAAGAATACCTTCACGCCGCCCGCATTCGCGCCGAGCTTCAGGGCCAGGCGGATTTCGACAAGAAGACACCACAGGGATCACCTCTTTCGCCGAGCGTTGTAGCCGCGATGGCTCAGGCTGAAGCAGAGGCGCTGAAGGTTGCGCTGAGTGATTTCCGGCAAGAGCAGGATTTTCTGGAGAAGGGCCGGACGGACGCTGCCGAGCAAATTGGCGTTTTGCAGAAACGCGAACGAGTCGAGGGCGAGAGCGTGAAGGCGGATGAGCAAGATTTGGCGCGAGTGACGAAGGCATTCGATGCAGGCAATCTGACCAACACCCGGCTCGCGGATGTCAGGCGCGCGTTGCTTCTGTCTTCAAGCGGCGCGCTTCAAACCTCGGTCGAACTGATGAGGGCGCGGCGCCAGCAGGAGGACTTTGTCAGACAGCACGAACGCAACGACAATCAAAGGAGGATTGGCCTGCTGACGGATCTGAAGGACACCAACGCCCGGCTGGCGGATGTCACCGCCAGGCTCCATGCCGCCAGCGAGAAGCTGCAGCCGACCGGAGCATCCACACAGCCATTGCCGATTGCCGGCGAAACGGTACGGGCCCAGGTGACCATTGTGCGCAAGATCGGCAATGAATGGCGCAAGCTGTTGGCTGACGAAGATGCGATTGTGCTGCCGGGGGATACTCTCGAAGCCAGATTCAGCAGTGAACTGCAAAGTGTGGCAGTCCAATAGGGCGTCAGCGCAGTCCGTGCGGAGCTTACTGTTCTATCGGGGGGGCAACCCAACTGAACGGAGATCCAAGGTGAGGCGCATTTTCAACCAGGGAGCGACCCTGACACCCTCAACGAACGCGGATCAGATGACGCAGTCTGCAAGTTATGCTTCCCATATGCCGTCAGCGCGAATTGTGCGGTCCAGGTCGCGCGCCGGTGAGTCCGGAAATTGGCATGAATTTACGTCCAGCAAGGAGAGCAATGCGCAGGGCGGCTGGGTGTCGGACGGCTACAGGACCAGCCATTGCGCGCCCGGCTACGGCCTACATTACAACAAAACGCACAGTTCCGGCTATTATGGCGCGCTTTGGGAGAACATCGAAAAGCCCCTGATCCTCGACGTTCTTCGCCCCTTGAGCGGAGCGAGCCGAAACTGCCTCGATTTCGCATGCGGAACAGGTCGCATCGCCGAGGTAGCCGCCGGCCTCTTCAGCGAGGTGGTTGGCGCCGACGTTTCCAGAACTATGCTCGACAGCGCTCAAGTACCGCCCAATGTGAGTTTGCGTCACGTCGACGTGACAAGGGAGCAGTTGGGTATGACGTTCGATGTGGTAACCGCATTTCGTTTTTTCCTGAACGCAGAGGATGAACTGAAATGGCATGCACTGAAAGCGATCAATGAGCACCTGAAAGATGGCGGGCGGCTTGTGTGCAACGTTCACATGAATGCGACGTCGCCCGTCGGCCTGGCGTGCCGGCTGCTCAATCGAGTGTCTGGACGCACAATTCGCCACACGCTGAGCGCGGCGAGGTTCAAGGCCCTCCTGACTGCCTCGGGATTCACCGTCGAGCAGACGATACCGTACGGTTACCTGCCTCGGCCGGGAAACCTGTTGCCAGGGTTCTGTGAAATGATGATGCAGCCTGTCGAGAAGGCCTGCAGAAGGCTTTGCGTTCCTGGCCAGCTGGCGCAACACTTCCTGGTTGTTGCGAGGAAGCGCTAAATCCCGAGAAAGCCCCGAAAACGGCAGGCAGCGGTTTTCTTGGGGTGGCTCGCCCTGCATGAAACCCCGTCTAAATACGGTGGAACGGCAGTTTTCCCCCGATTTGACATGTGGGTTCCGGGTTTCTAAGGGCAGCGCCACGATTTTGCTACATTTTGACTAAAGTCCAATCATGTTAGTGGGGCGTAATATTAGAAGGCTAAGGGGATACGCTCCTGAACAGCAAGAGATTGTCCGTGCCCAGTGGGGCCAGTGAGCTTGCGCAACGATCTCTCACGGGAGGTCGAAACCCATGAACCCTGGTGGAAGGAGTTCGTCGGATCTGCGAGGCGCAATGCTTGGGACCGTGCCTGGCCTGGTAGGCGTCGGCGTATTCTCGGCAGTCATAAACCTTCTCGCCCTGACCGGCTCGGTCTATATGCTGCAAATTTACGATCGCGTTTTACCTTCGCAGAGCGTTCCGACGCTTGTCGGGTTCACCATCGGAATGCTGGGTCTTTACGCTGTCTACGGGCTGCTGGATTTCGTGCGGCTGCGCCTGCTGGTTCGAGTGGGCAATCGTGTCCATAGGAATTTGAAGCAGAGGGTGTTCGGCCTCTCGCTGTCCTTGCCGCTCATTGGCGGGCAGGATGCGAACCGGATACAGCCCCTCCGTGATCTCGATCAGCTACGCGGCTTCCTTTCCGGAATGGGGCCGACTGTCATCTTCGACGCTCCGTGGATTCCATTTTACCTGCTGATCATCTATTTCCTGCATCCCGCGCTCGGTCTGTTGTCCACAAGCGGTGCGATCATTGTCGTGCTGCTCACGGTCATGGCGGAAGTTCTTGGCCGCACATCGGTGACACGCGCGTCCGAGACGCTGGTGTCGCAGCGCAATCTCGCCGAATCCGGACGCCGCAACGCGGAGGTCGTACGCGCGATGGGCCTTTCCGCACGGCTTGCCCACCGCTGGGGCGAGATCAATAACGCATATCTGAGGCACCAAGAGAAGCTTTCCGACGTCGTCGGCGCCACCGGGGCACTCTCTAGGGCACTGCGTTTGGCCTTGCAGTCCTGCGTTCTTGGACTGGGTGCCTACCTGGTGATAGGAGGCGAAGCCTCGCCAGGTGTGATCATCGCATCCTCCATCTTGCTGGGCCGCTCATTGGCTCCTGTTGACGCCGCTATCGCGAACTGGCGAGGCTTCGCCGCGTTCCGGCAAAGCTATTCGCAACTGGCAACGGCCCTGGCCGCTTTTCCTGACCGGGACGAACATATGGAACTTCCGCGCCCCCAAGCGGAGCTTGCGGTCGAGGACCTGACTATAGCGCCACCGGGCCAGCAAAAACCGACGGTAGCCAATGTCAGCTTCCGCCTGGCTGCAGGGACGGGAATGGCCGTTGTCGGCCCGAGCGGTTCTGGCAAAAGCACGCTTGTGCGCGCGCTGGTGGGCGTCTGGCAGCCACTTCGCGGCACGGTGAGGCTGGACGACGCCTCGCTTGACCAATGGGACCAAGAACGTCTTGGCGCACATATTGGCTACCTGCCCCAGGACGTCGAACTGTTTGATGGAACGGTTGCCGATAACATTTCGCGATTTGGCGGGAAGGGCGACGCCAAGGGCGTGCTTGCAGCTGCCAAGGCAGCGGGCGTCGACAAAATGATCCTGCGATTGCCGAACGGTTTTCAAACTCGCATGGGCGAGGGAGGAACAGCGTTGTCGGCTGGACAGCGGCAACTCGTAGGGCTTGCCAGGGCACTTTACGGCGATCCGTTTCTCGTCGTTCTGGACGAGCCGAATTCAAATCTGGACGTCGATGGCGATACCGCCTTGGCCGGCGCGATCCTGGCAGTGCGCAGACGTGGAGGCATCGTCATCGTAGTTGCGCACCGTCCTTCTGCCCTTACCAACATCGACAGGGTACTCGTAATGTCCAATGGGATGCTTCACGCCTTCGGCTCACGCGAGGAGGTCCTGGCCAACGTCATCCGCCCCTTTGCTGCGCCTGTTGAACGCCCGGCAGCGGCCGTCGCGATGCACAAAGGGGTGAGCGGTCATGCATGAGGGATATTTTTTTGTCTGAGGCGACGATGGCTCCATCGGCCCCGATCGGCAATGGGAGCCGGCGCAACGCGATGATTTCGGGCACGCGCGATGGAATCAGGGCCAACCTGATCCTGGGGGCGGCGGTCACGGTTACGTTAATTGCCGGCGGCGGGCTCTGGCTCGGTCTGACCAAGATTGCTGGCGCGGTAATTGCGCCTGCGACCGTGGTGGTCGAGAGCAACATAAAGAAGGTCCAGCATCTGACGGGCGGCACGATAGGGGGCATCTTCGCGCAAGATGGGGACCATGTACGGGCCGGCGATGTGATGGCACGGTTGGACGACACACTGACACGGGCCAATCTGCAGATAATTAGCAAGGATCTTGATCGGGCAACGGTTCGGCTTGTGCGGCTGGAGGCAGAGCGGCAAGGCCTGTCGGAGATGCAGCTTCCGTTCAGCCTTCAAGCGCGAATGGGCGAGCCGGAGCTGGCTGCGCTGGTGAACGGCGAGCGCACGCTGTTCGACAGCCGCGCTACGGCCCTCAACGGGCAGAAGGCACAGTTGCAAAGCCGCTCAAAGCAACTCGAACGCCAAGTTGAGGGCCTCAAGGCGCAACAGACCGCGGAAGAACAATCCGTGGTCCTGCTGGATGGCGATCTTGTCGATGTACAGGCGCTTTTTACAAAGAAGCTGGTGTCCAAAGAGCGACTTAGCAACATCAGACTGGATGCCACCCGGGCGCACGGAGAATCAGGGCGCCTCGCGGCGGCGGTTGCCGAGGCGCAGGCCAGGATCAGCGAGACCGAACTGCAGATACTTCAGCTCGATGAACAAAGGCGTAGTGACGTAACGAGCGAACTTCGTGAAACGGAAGCCAAGCAGACCGAACTCAGCGAGCGCAAGGTTGTGGCGCAGGACGAACTGGCCAAAACCACCATCCGCGCTCCGCAATCGGGAACGGTACAGGAATCTTCCATTCACACGATCGGCGGCGTGATTGCCGCGGGCGAAGTTCTGATGATGATCGTCCCTGACACCGGCAACCTTGTGGTCGACGCGCTGATTGCGCCGTCGCGCATAGATGACGTTCGTCCAGGTCAGCGGGTCTCGATCCGGTTTCCGGCTTTCGACGCCGGTACCACGCCTGCCTGCCAAGGGTCTGTCAAGCGCATCTCGGCGGACCTGATAAAAGATCAACAGCGCCAGCTTTCTTATTTCTCGGCGCGCATCAATGTCGAAGACAAGTCCACATGTCTGACCGATGCCAAAGTGCTCAAACCCGGTATGCCAGCGGAGGTTCACATAAGTACGGACGAACACAGCGTCTGGTCTTATCTGCTGAAGCCACTTACCGACCAGATGTCGAGGGCTTTCCGGCAATGACATGGCGGCTGTGGGCGGTCGACCGCGGGCACACTGCAGGCGTGCTTGCTGACATACTGGCTGGTAGGCGACGTGATGCCGGACAGGGGTGACGCCGGCGGACGACGCGCGAGCTCGTCTGGGACATTGTCCCGGCTACAAGGCCCCAACAGGATTTTCCTGGCCGCCTCACCAAGTCCTGCTCCGACAACAGCGTTAGCGTCCTGTCATCTTTTGCGCAACAAAGAGCGCATACCGTTCCACGATCATCGACAGGGGCAATTGCCTCACGAGGAGAGGTTCTTTGCCCCTACGACGCGGCGAGGGCCCTCCGGCGGACACGGCGTGCGGCATGCACCGTTCGGTCTGCAGTCACCGCTACATTTGCCACGTCAGATGTATGCGGCAAGGCGTTCGCGCTTCCATGCGACCTCTTGTAGGGCAGCAATTCCCTGACCCGAGCATTGACCGAGGCAATTTCGACCCGCAAGTCCTCACATTCCTGCCGTCTCACATCGAGTTCAATCTGATCGGATGCCTGCTGCATGGACAGTTGTGCAAAATCTGCGGTGATCTTGGAAAGGTTCACCTTGTTGGTTTCGGCCTCCTCAGCGAGTGCGGCCAACCTTTCGTCAGTCACCTGTTTTTCCGCTAGGGCGTCGCTCCATTGTAGCTGGAGCCTGGCGATCTCGGCCGCGGCCTCGTTGTTTGCGATTGAGGCGAGTTCGAAGCGCGATTGGAGGCTTTGAACTTCTGAGCGCAATCCTCGGTTCTCAGCCTGGCAGCGTTTAAGCTCGCCATCCATGTCCGCCTGCATAATCCTGGCTGCTTCGGTCACCTCCCATAACTTCGCCTGCGCAACCTCGAGTGAGGTGTGCAATTTGATTGCCTCTTTTTCGCTCTTGCCGAGCGCACTCAGCATTTCGGAATTTCGCGCAGCTTCGTTGGCATGGATCGTGGAGAAGGCATCCAGCCTATGCCGTGCCTCTTCCTCCCGCTTCATGGCCTTTTCCAGGTCAATAGACAGGCTCACATTCTTTTCACGCAGCTGTTTGTTCTCTCGGGAGCGCCTGTCGGCCTCGACATTTGCGGCGGCAAGCATGTTCGTGAGGTCGCCAAATTCCGCTTCGTTCTTTGTGGTGGTGTTCGCCGCTTCGACCAGCTCCAGCCTTGCCGCGGCCAATGCGCCACGGAGCACTTTGCACTCCTGAACAAGGCTTGCCTGGCGCTGCTGCAATGTCTCGACCGTGCCCTGACGCTCACAGTACCGTCTGTTCAGGTCATTGAGTGTTTCCGACAAGCTCCTTTGATCTGCGATCAGATTTTGATTCGCCAACTCCAGTTCGTTGGCACGGAGAATGTCCGCGTGAAGGATGTGAAAAAACTCGAACGTCAGTTGACATGTGCTTGTAATTTCGGAGATTTTTGCGTTGATCTCCTCGAAATGGAGCTTGGCATCGTGGAACAAGCCGTTAAACGAGCTCACGGCAGCAATTCGGCTCTGCGTGTGTGAGGTCAGCCGATGTGCTGGTATCGGCGAGCTATCATCGTCGTCGCCGGCACCGCCCTCACTCCATACGCTGTCATCCTGTTCGTTGTTGTCGCCTGCCATGTTTGGCACGTCGGCGACATCCTCCAAATCGAGGCACTGGTCGACAGCGTTAGCCAAGTCAGCTTCGAGATCGTCGAACGACCTCTCCACATTGTCCTCGGCGCGTCTGATCAAATCCCTGAACTTCATGACTTCATCCCCTGCAGCCGCATGCCCGGAACCATTGAGGCACGAGGACTGAGATGCTTTTGTATCGAGAGCTCAACTCAGCGTCTTCGTTCAATCAAACGATGCCAGGGCGCCGGCGCCGCGAGGAGCCGAGAGCTGCGATTGGAAGGCCCTACATCGGTCTAGGTGCCTGCTGACTTATTCTTGAGGACTGCGCGGCTCCCCTTCTTGCCATCGTCTTGGCGTCAATGGTGTGTTGCCTGGGCACATTAACGCTCAGGTGCAGAAGCCCCGACGAACGGCCCGGCACAGCCTCTTGTGGGGCGCATCAGGCGGCCGGGCCTAACCGGCGGTTGAGTGTTTTGGTTTGCCGGCTGACTCACCATGCGACATTGGCGAGGCAAGCGCATCATTCGAACGAATTGGGGACCGGCCGCCTGGCCGCTCAATCACACTAAGCTTCCGTTGCCGGAGCTGGCGACGAGGTGCTTTGCCTCGAGCATTGGTATCTACATACGAAGCGGCAATACGCGCCGATGGAGCAGTGGTCCGACCCGTCAAACTATCGCTGCAAAATGCGCGGCGGAAGGCATCCGAGGATATTCTCCGTTCAGCGGTAGGAGATCGAACGCGGGCGATCTTGCTGAATTCCCCAAACAATCCCGGCGGATATGTATTCGGCAAGGAGGATCATTGCCACATTTGCCGAGCGGCACAATCTATGGATCATCAGCGATGAGGTTTACCGCAGCACAATATTCAACGGCGAGTTCCTCTCAACAGCATCTGCAGGCTAGGATGGACGCTTGGGCCGGTCTTGGCATCAGTTTGGAAAATCTTGCGCAATGCATGTTTTTCGGATCGCCGACCTGTATTCAGGATGCCGCAGCGGTGGCTCTCGATGAGGCGGTGACGAAGAGATGCGGTTTTCTCAAGCGAACTGCAGCGCTGCATCGTTGATTACGCACGTGGCGCTCCCCTCAAGATAGGTGGTTACCATTCTCGCGCTGCCGGTGAGCATTGGAGTCCGCACTGTGTTGGACGTGCGCTCATGCGTCGGGAAATTTCTTATAGACAGGGGAGGGTCTGTCAGGCTGGAAAATCACAAGCTGCCCCGCGAATGAGGAAGCAAAAAAGGTGCAAGACCAGATCGATTCTTCCGGGCAACTCGGTCCTCGCATCATCGCCGATCAGCGGCCGTACCGTCGAGAACCAAAATGCGCACGATCTCAGCCGGTCGGCTTCGACCAAAACATGCGGACTACCGGACGGGGACAGTCGGTGCCGCGTCCCGTCCTGTGGCCGGCGCTATGCTGACGCTCCTACGGTATCCCGTTCACCGCGGCAGGAGGGCGAATTTCCTCCGTCCTGCGCGGGACAACCGTCCACTGTTGCGGCCGCACGCAGGACTGCGGCTTATACGCCGTTCTTCCTTTGAGCGGCGTCCAGTTCGCAGGGCTAAATCACCATTGGTATGCAGACGAGCCTCTCGGCGTCTGGACAGAGATCAATTGCGCTTTGCACCAGGGTTCCTGGATCGTAAGCTCCAAACACGCTGCAGTCGCCTGATATGGTCCACTACGTTGGCCGGCTCATACGGCTTCGCAAGGTGCGGGCCTTCCTGACAAAGGTCGCCCGCCGCGATCGCAGTTCGTTCTACTGCGGCAGAAAGCACTATTTTGACCTCGGGCTTGTTCTCGCGAACCCACTTCGACAGTTGGAACCCGTTCATGTTGCCCGGCAGGTCAACGTCACACAAGACGGTGTCCACACCGAACTCCGCATAGTTCAACGCTTGTTGCGCCTCACGTGCGAAATGAGCCTCAATCACCCTGTAGCCACAGTGGCGGAGATAGTCCGCGATGACGCATCGGGCGATGACGTCGCCGTCAACCACGAGGATCGTTTGGCTCTGTTGGTTCGGGGCTTCCATTGACGGAGAACGGTCAGCAACCGGCAGGGTTCCACGCATCATGACCTGCGCGGGATGCCGACCGAAGATCGCGGCGAGATCCTGCACGAAATGATCCCTGCCGGCGGGCGCATTCAATTCAGCGGAGCGATGCCGCACTGGTGACGCCGTTTGCCACCTGGTCGACGAGACGGGCTAGAAGGCATGGTCTCGAAGCTCGAGGGCAGTCCATATCGCAGCGGCAAACGAGCGCTTGGCGCAAGATCAAGTGCTTTGAGGAAAAGGAAATGCAAATCATCGGTGCACAGCGCGAGCGCGGCAAAGCTACCCAGGTGATCATGGCTGAAAAGGCCTCTACAAAGGCGGCGCACTCGTCAACTTCAATGCCGATGAGCGGCAAGCGCTTTGGGATCGTGTCCAGGGCAAGGTTGGCGGCCCCGGTCCCGAAGGGACATAAAAAGGAAAAGGCCGAGTGGCTGAAGCCCGGACTGGTTGGCTGGGTCGAGACCCTCAAAGGCGAAGAGAAGCTGCGGCACGCAAGGCTGCTGGATTTCCGGGAGGATGATGCAAATGGCCATGCCTAAGAAAGATCAGGAACGCGCCACCTACGCCTGGATGTACGGCGCCCAAGCGCGCAAGGATGGCAAGGAGCGTGAGGTGCCAGCTTACTGGCAGGAACATGCCGACGCGTGGCTGCAGGGCTTTGACGGTGTGGCGATGGACGGTTTTGGCAAGACCAAAACCGTCAACAACGAGATGGAGGCCGAGGTCGACGAAGCTGCCGTCGAGCGCCCCGACGAATAGCCATTTTGCCGTATGCCGTATGGTTGTTTTTAATTGGAGAAGGGTTTCGTTGGGCCTATAAAGATTGCGTTTACCATTGCCTTTTTAGGGAGAATGCGATGGTTGCAACGCCCATAGAAATCGCTCAAGCCGCTACTGCGACTACGGCCACCTTGCTGAAGTGGCAGAAGTCCATGGAGGAACGCGCCACGTTTCGCCAGAACATGGATCAATCGCGCAGGGCGATTCAAGCCTCACGCGATCTGCTGAAGCGCCTTCGCCAACGTCATCGCGACGACATGGCGGAAAGTTCGGAAATGCCAACCCGTCTACTGTGCCGATATCGCAACGCGCCGGCAGCTAGCGGGAGGCGACCAGAGCCGATGTGAAGGAGAAAGTTTCAGTGGGCTGTTCCTGGGGTCGGCAACGAAGTTTAAGCCTTGTCAACCAGCGACTTTTTTCGCCCGCGTGGAAGCGCCACATGTCTTTCGACAAGGCGCACGTGCTCGGCCTCGACAGGGAGACGACGCCGGATGATGAGAGTATGCGATCATGCTAATGTCTGCGAACCATGCGAATGAAGGAAAGCCGCGTGGCAGTGCCAATCAACGACGTTGAGACCAAGGTCGGCGGGTGCGATCAGGTTCGGACCATGATGACGGGCTGGTGGGCCTGCACATGGTGGTGGCTACCGCGCTACCGCCTTGCTTTGCGCCAGCCGGCGGCCCATGCCTCTGCCTCGCTGCACAGCCAGCGCTCGCTGTACTGAAACTGATCGTCGTCTTCCAGTAATGCTCCTGCACTGGACGTGATAAATCGCTCATCGGTACTGGTGGAAATGTTGCCCTTGATATCGCAGCTCCCCGCGCCGGCCGTGCGGGTGCCACTCAGCCAGCCAGCTGGGATGAGCCGGTCAGGGAACCATCACCAGCGCCGGCAGATATTGCCGTCGCCACATCCACCGGCCCTTTGCGTTCTTGCGCCAGCGGTCGGCCTGATCCGCACCTTGATGACGCTGGACTTTGCCCACGCCCTCTCCCCCGAGTGCAGAATGCTTCCAAAGCGGTAGCGAGTCCAGACCGGAACATTAGCGCCGACTAACGGTTATTTCGGCAGTGTTCCGAACCGTGATTGGTAGAGCGTTGGTGGGTTTCATCTTGTCTATTTTTCCGGCCTGACGGCAGACCAGCTGCTAGGCAGCGCCGTTTCTATGATAGTGTGTTTGCTGCTTTATCACGCTCTAGCTACGGACCCTTAACTGATGGTCCACTTCCCGGCTACCCGGCAATCGAAGGTCGCGCGACGTTCCCGACTTTTTCAGCATGATGAGAAGCGCCTCTAGGATTTGTTGTGCGCCCGTAGCCAGTGCCCATGCATTCGCGACGATCTCTTGCTGACGCTCTGTCATCCCGCCCTCCTGAAAATATGAGGTCGGAGCGTGCTTTAGAAAGCTTCGCCCCAGCAGGGGCGTGCTTGACGATTTCGGCGAACAGAAAAAGTCGCCGGCTCCGCCCGACCAGGCCGGGATGGTCGTTGGGAAATTTGTTGACGGCGCTCGTGTTCACCTCACGTCCAACGCGGTTGAACTGCAGCTGACCGTCGATGTCGTGGCTGAGAATGTCCTTGAGGCTGGTCCTTTGGTCCCCGGGTCCAGCCAGGCGTCATAGTATGCCTGGTAGAGAATGAGAGGCTGTTGATCATGTGATGATGGTGCAGCTGGTTATGTCGAGATTGGAATTGTAAGCCCAAAGCCCGGCGAACGAGAAAGGCGCGTGGGCTGGCTGGGGCAAAGCGCGCAGCTGAATGACCGGAAGCTGCAGACGGACGATTGGTCACCCTTCTCTACGAGCAATCCGGCCTGCTCGGAGTGTCAGGGATATCCGGTGATATGCGGACGCTAATCGACTCCGATGATCCTCTTGCCGCCGAAGCAGTCGATCTCTTCGTCTATCGTATCGCACGCGAGATCGGGTCGCTGGCCGCTGCGATAGGCGGACTGGACACGCTGGTGTTCAAGGCAGGCATACGCCAAAACGCGCCATATATTCGAGAGAGGGCCGGGGCTGTGGCCGGCTGGCTTGCGGTTAATATCGACCACAAGCTGAATGGGCGAGGCGACGAGGTCATCAGCCTTGCTGGTTCCGACGTCGACGCGCTTGTGATCCCAACCGATGAAGAGAGAGCCGTGGGGATCCAGCTGCTATCTGTGTGCCTCAAGCTTTGTCGCTCGTACCCTGAGCGCCGAACCTGATGCTACTCGCGCGGCGGGTGTCTCGGCCTGTCAGGAGTTCGGCGGCAGGAGCATGGTCCCATAGCCGGCCATCAAGGCGATCAAGGCTGCTGCAACCAGCGGCAACCAGAACTTGATCGGTCCGGCAATACTGCCAGCGATGCGCGGCCGATGCCATCAGCACCGTCAGGAGCCAGACCTCCCACGGGTTGAAACCGCCCCATGGGTCAATCGTCCGGTTTGGCAACAAGGGCAAGATGATCGCTGCCGCAGCCGTGCGGCAAGACATATTTGCGGCGGTGTTCCTCCGGCAACGAGTCGTCTCAGCTAGTTGTGGAGGTGCGACAGTTGAAGTCCAGGCTGGTGCTCCACGCCGGATAACAGCGATTCCGCCGATCGGAACATGTCCTCGAATTCCAACTCGTTTTCAAACACCACGCCGCCGACGCTGATGGTCAGCGTGTCCGCGGTTCCTTTTGGCGCGAAATAGGCTTGGGCCACGCGCGCCCGGATACGCTCGCCGATCTCCCTGGCGTCGTCTTCTGTCGCACCGGGCAGAAAGACCCCGAACATGGAGGTTCCGATCCGGCCCACCAGATCTTCCTTGCGTACCGATGACTGGATGGTCGAGGCTATGAGCCGCAAGGCTTCGTCACCCCAGCCAAGGCCGAAGCGCAGATTGATGGACCTGATGTGTTCGGGATGAATGACCAGGAAGGCGCCAGATCTTGGACCAGACGATTCCGGCCTGGTTGCTCTCCTTTCAACCATCGACGTGAAGACTGTCCGGTTGAGGCAGCCTGTCAGGCTGTCAAAGGTCGCCGACTTGTTGAGTTCTCTTCGATAACGGACGAGCTCGGTCCGCTGCAGTCCAATGAACAGGAAAAGTGGGCCACCGACGATGACCGGCAACAGGATCGCTGTGACCATGCTGCGGCCGAAGGGCGTCAAGGCTTCCGAGAACAGAAGCAGATAATTTAGGCCAACCGAGAGGAGCAGAATTCCCGCCGATCCCAGGGCAGTCAGCCATGCGATATCTTTCCATTGCCGGGGCGAGCTATTCGCCATTGGTGTCATCATTAGCCAATCTCCCGCCTGATCGGCTGTCATAAGGCCAAGGTGCTGCACTTTCAGTTTCGAGGAAACATACAATTTTAGTAATGGCGCAATCACCTACCATCGGCCCGAAATCAGCCCTTCAAAAGCAAGGCTACGGCGGCAAAAGCAACGACACCGAATTATCGGCTATTGCGGCGGGCCGAATATCCCCATCTGCGCCTCTCTGGCCACTGCCTCCGCCTTGCCATAGATGCCACTCGCCAAGGCCGTCGCCCAGCCATTGGAAACAAGCCACGCGCCGACATCCTGCTTGCCCAAGCTGCACGGTGCCGCAATGGCAAAACGATCGATTTCCGGCGGCACGACGCATTTCAGCGCCCGGCCGCGCAGCCAGGAATTGAACGTCGCGCGCGCACGCTGGCCGCAAGGCCAGGCGATGCCACGAAAGGAACAGGTCTCATCCAGGTCAATGCCTTGGATCCCGCTGATGGCTACCTTGCGCCCCATCGATTCGAAGGTTGCCGACGAGGTGGCAACCGGTTGGTACAGCAGGACCTCTTTCCAATCCTTTGGCATTCGCATCCCTGCAGGCGCGGCCAGACCAAGGTCGCTGAGCGGCGGGCGCGGCTCGACCCGTTCGATTTGCGCCGAATCAAGCTGTGGCGGCGCGATAAGGTCCTGAGCAATCTTGCGTGCCCGTCCTCGCCATGGCGTATTGGCGACGGTCGCAACTGGTCGCATTGGCTGGCTATCGTCGATGGATTGACGCGGCGCTGGTATCGGCCGATCGATGGGAAGCAGATCGGCGGCCCGGATGATCAACAAGACCCCGGACAGGAGCAGCAGGCTTCCGAGCAATATCAAGCGATTGTGCCTCAGCCAGCCCATCAACTCAAGCAAGGTTCCTTGCCCCTCAATACCCCGATGTCGATTTGGCGACCAGCTTGAGTACGCCTTTTCGAACCTGGTAGAAGGGCATGGATCGCTCACTGGAGCCATCCGCCCGAAACCGGAACAGGCCGGTCGATCCGCGAAATCCGCTCCGATTTTCGAGCACCTGCTTGCTGAAGCCGTCAGGCCCGGCCGAACTTGCAATTCCTGCTGTCAGGGCGACCATATCATAGGCGTAGGCGACATTGGCGTCGGCTGGATAATTGTAGGTCGTCTTGAAGCGGTCGGCGATCGGGCCGGTTTCGGTTGGGTCGAGCGTGGCGATGTAGGAGCTCTCAAACAGCGGCTCCATCGGATGTTCCAGCCAGCGGTTGGTTCCAACGACGGCAATTGCTTTTCCAGGAATGCCTTTCGTTTTGAGCGCCGCAAGGATCTGCGCCGGATTGTCGTCGCCGCTGGCGATGATGATGGCATCGGGAGCCTCGACCAGCGAGCCCATATCATTGACCACTTTGGTGCCGCCATCGCCGGCCGGATACGGAATGGTGACGGCGAGCGTCGCGCCATAGATGCTGAGGCTGTTGGCGACCCGCTTTTCAACCGCGCCGGCATTCGCTCCTGCCGCGACGAGCAACACGAACTTCTTGCTGCCTTTGGCCGCCAGGCCGGCTGCGCCCGCGGCCGCGCTGTCGGCCTCGTTGAGGCGCACCGCATAGACGCCCGGGCCGCCGGCGAAATTGTCGGCCAGCGCCAGCACCGGCGGCCGCTTCGATCCCGACAGCTTGGCAATGTGCTGAGCCGCGGCAAGTTCCACCGGGCCGATGACGATCGTGGCTCCGGTGGTGATAGCCTTCACCGCCAATTCGCTGGCGTGCGCGCTGTCGCCCATGGTGTCCTCGACCGTGACCGTGAGCAGGACATTTCCAAGGTCGGCCATCGCCAGCTTGGTCGCATCGAGCATCTTCCTGCCGTTTTCGCCGGCGTTGCCCGGGGCCGACAAAGGCAGCAGCATCGTGACCTTCGTCGATCCCGTGCCGAGCGATTGCGTCGCCTGGGCGGGACCGGCAACAGCGCCGGCGGCCGGCGCTCCGGGTGCGGCTATCGCCGCCGGGTCGAGCGCGTCCGAGACGCTGCCCTTCGACTGGCAGCCCGACACTATGCCCGCGAACGCAAAGACGATCGCCCACGTCCACGAACCGTGTCGCTGCCGGCCAGAATCCATGATGCCTCCCTGATATCCCGCCGGGTATTTGTCCCGGTCTCATCCGTTCATCTTACGGCAGACTTGCCTCGCCGTCTTTGCAATTGCTGGATTATGGCTCAGCCGTCGAAAAGTCTTGCCCGGAGCGCCTTGATCATTCTGGCTTGCCCGGCGCTTCGATAGTCCGTGCATTTCATGTATCGCGGGCCCGGCACGAACAGCCGGCGCACACAAATCCGCCTCGCCGGGGCAGGGGCACCATCGTCTCCTGCTGTCGGGAATGCGGAGAATCCGAACGTCGCCACCGGCAATGGCCCGGCCACCGCAAAACCTTCTCTCGCCAGGATTGCACGCGCACGCCGGCAGTAGCGGACCGAAAGTTCGGAGAACCGGGTTTCACCGTGCCCGGCACGATACTTCATGACGGTGGTGCAGAGATCGCCTGCGGCAAGGCTGTTTGCCTGCGCCAGATATCTGACGCCGAGCGCGATGTTGGTCGCCGGCGCGCCAAGCTCGTCGAGCGAGCCACGAAAGCCCAGCATTCGGGCCGTCGCGGGCATTACCTGCATCAACCCGACCTCACCATCGGCGCCGTGCACATCGGGATCGAATCCGCTTTCGATCTCCATCACCGCGTGCGCCAGCACCGGCTCCAAGCCGTAGAGCGATGCCTGGCACGTCGCGAACGCCTTGAATGTCTCGCGCGTCCATTCCGGAGCGACATCGCAGCGAACCGGCCGCGTCAAGCCGGACGGAGCTTGCTGCTCGAGGGCAGGTCGTTCCAGCCAGTTGGCACGGGCTTCAGGGGCAAAAACGGCCAGTGCGATCGCTCCGGCAATCGCTCTCGACAATCTTCCACGGGCGATCATCGTCAGCCTGTCGGCGCGACTTGATCCCTTTCGGTCAGTTCATGTACTCGACCATGCGGTCGTGGAAGCACTCGCACTTGTTGAGCGTGTCCTCGTCCTTGTAGTTCGTCTTGAGGTAGCCATAGGCCATGCCGCAGGCGACCTTGGCTTCCGACGCCCAGACGAAGGCGGGGCGGGACGAATTGATCCATTCCGAGCTGTTGGCGACGGCCACCGACTCGTCCATCAGCTTGACCACCTGGACCTTGAGATCGACGATGTTGTCGTTCAACACCAGGTTCGATGTGCCGACGGTCCGGCAATAGTCGGCCACCGGCCCGTCGATGATGTCGGCGGCATAGCCCGTCGACCCGACTGCCAGCAACAGCGTCGCAGCGGAAACCAACAGTCTTACGGAACGTTTCATGATGAGATCCCCCTCTGTATTCCTAATCTCTAATACATAGCATAGTCGCGTGGCCCCGCACCATGCTCCTAGACCACGTTTGCCGTTGTCGTATGCTGCGTCACTCCGTCATCGTAGAGCAGGGTGATCGTGTTGGCGACGGGTGCATTCGTCAAGGTGGCCACGTCCACGAAATTGGCGCCGTTGGCCAAACCGTCGGCGTCGACGCTGACAGTGTTCGTTCCCGCATTGTAGTTCACGAAGTCGCCGACATTGGCCCCTCCGGCGGCTGTATCGAACAAGGAGGTAAGGTCGATGATGTCGCCATGGCCGCCGACACCGCTGTAGTCAGCGATAAGATCTTTGATGTCGAGGTGCTCGAGCTTGAACGTATCGACGCCTATACCACCGGTGAGCGTGTCCTGACCGGAACCGCCGATCAGCAGGTCGTTGCCGTCGCCGCCGAACAGTATGTCCGCTCCCGAGCCGCCGTAAAGCGTGTCGTTACCGGAGTTGCCCGACAAGGTATCATCGCCGCGTCCGCCGGAGAGGATATCAGCCTGGAGATTGAGTCCATTGAGGGTGTCGTTACCGTCCTCGCCGAGCAGCGTGGTTTCTGTCGCGGTCGTGGTGTGAGTGTCCACGCCCGAAGTTCCTTGCCAGGTGCTGAGATCGGGCGAAAGGTGTGCCGTCACTGACCCGGCAATTGGGTCGCCGTCACCGTCGGTTGCCGTGACCGGGATCGAGATGTCGAACGGTGTGACGGCGTTGGCGGTCGTGTAGGTGACCGGGCCTAGCTTGAAGTCATTCGAGCCAACATTGGCCGAAATTTCGATTGCGCTGAACGGGTCCGAATTTGCAACCACGGTAAAGGTGTCGCCTTGCGCGAGACCGGTGATCGTCCACGTTCCGTCCCCATTGTTCGTTGCGGTCGGAGTAGCTCCGCCGGAGCCGTTGACGACAGTGACCAAGGCGCCGAGGGCCGTGCTTTCGCCGGTAACATCACCTATGTAGGTGTTATCATAGTCGGCGTTGACCGGGCGGATCGTTATAGAAACCAGGCCAGGTCCCGAGACATTGCCAATCCCCTGTGTATAGCTAGCCACCTCGTAGTGATCCGTATAGTGGGTTCCCGCCCCGATGCCCGCGGGGGTTCCGGCGATGGTGCCGTCGGTGGTTGCATTGCTGACGAAATCGAAGCGGATCTTCTCACCAGGGCTGATGCTGTTTCCGCCATCGACGCCCCAACTGCCCGTGCTGGTGTTCACGGAATTGGGGCTGTTGGCGGTTGCGAGCAGGTCGCTGGTTGAGCCGATGGAGTCCAGGACAATCGCTTGGTTGTTGCCACCGCTTGGCGAGAAGTTCGCCGTATTGAACTGGTTGCCGGCAAACATCGTCGCGGCCTGGGTGTATGTCCAAGTATCTGTCGCCGGGTTCAGGGTCGCCGTGAAAGCGAGGTCGCTGCCGTTCGCGGCCGAGGTCCGTCCCTCCACAGTATGCGTATCGACGACGTGGAAGAAGACCTGCTCGCCATTCAGGAATATGTTTGTGCTGCCTGATGTGACGGCCGCGCCTTCGGTCACGTTGAACACGACATTGCCAACGCCGTCAGCACCGGCGCTCGCGGCAAAATTGATGCTCTCCGTCAGCACCGTATGCGTGGTGTTTTCCACGAAGATGCCATCCGGCTTGAATGGCAGCGGAACGTCGTCCAGGACCGTCAGATTGACCGATCCGGAAACATGATCACCGCTGGTGTCGGTTGCCACCACCTGAAGCCCGTTGATGGTGACGTTGCCCGAGCCGGCAAGATGCTGGAGCTGGTCGGTCAGTGTCGCGGTAACGACGGGTGTCAACGAACTGTTGGCGCCGGCGCTTGTGTTTGACAGCGCCAGATAGACGAATGCGCCGAGGTTCACGCTGCCGGCCGTTTGTATCAGACTGCCGACGAGTTGGTTGCCGACGAGCGCCCAGCTGATTGTGTATCCAGAGGCTAGGCCAGAAACAGTCGGCGCCACCCAGTTTGGATCGCCGGTCGGGTTGGCGAATGCAACATTAATGGCTTCGCCGGTCGTGGTGAAGGTGATGCCGCTGATTGCTTGCGCCGTCTCGCCGCGGCTGCCTGGGTTGGTGCCGGTCACGGCCCCGGCTTGGAGATCCGCAGGCGCCGAAGCATCGAGCGTGGTGTCGAGCGCGGCTTCGTTCAATGTCAACGATGCAGTCCCGCCACCCGATGGAACGGTGTTGGTCTGCACATTCAGGGTCACCGTGGCCGTCGAAGTGTCGCCGTCACCGTCCTTGATCGTGTAGGTGAAAGAGTCCGAGCCGACATAGATGCCCGTCGGCGTGTAGGTGAACGTTCCATCGTTGTTGTAGGTGACGGTGCCGTGAGCACCGTTGGTGGCGGTCACCTGGCCGCTGACCGGATTGTTGTCGGTGTCGACGCCGTCGGCTCCGAATTTGTCGTTGTCCAAGAGACCAGTGAGAACCGTTGCACCTGTGATGGTCGGAGCCCAGGTGTCGGCGGTGGCCGTCGGCACGTCGTCGACGATGGCGACGTTGATGGTGCCGGTGGTGGTGTTGCCGTTGGCGTCGGTGACCTTGTAGGTGAAGCTCTCTGCGGCGTTGACGGTGTCGGTACCGGCGGTCGCCGGTCCATGCACCGGTGAGGTCAGCGTGTAGACATAGGTGCCGTCGGTATTGACCTGGATGGTGCCGTAGGTGCCTGCGGTGGCGGCATTGCCGCCGCTCAGCAGCTGATAGGTCAGCGGTGCGAAGCCGCCAGTGGCGTTGAGCTGGTTGGAGGCATCGGTCTCGGTGGCCAGGGCCGGCAGCGAGCCGGTCACCGAGCCGTGCGCAAGGTCGGCGCCGCTCGTGGTGGTGTCGAGTGCGGCTTCGTTGACCGTCACGTCGTTGTCGGCCGGTGCAACAAGCCCGGCATCGGCCAGGTTGATGGTCAGCGTCGTCGTCGACAGGTCGCCGTCACCGTCCTTGAGCGTGTAGACGAACACGTCCGTGGTGTCGGCGGCGATGTTGTTGGCCGTCGACTGGTAGGTGTAGGAGCCGTCGGCGTTGAGATGCAAAGTGCCGTGCAGGCCGGCAATGTCGGTGCCGACACCGCCCGATACGGCCGTCGTGGTGTTGCCGCCGGCGGCGCGCACGCCATCGATGGTGGCGCCGTCGGCGCCGGCCACGTCGTTGCCCAGCACGCCGGTCGCGGCGACCGTCAGCAGGGCGCCTTCATTGACATTGCCGCTGTCGTTCGTGGCCGTCGGCACGTCGTCGACGATGGCGACGTTGATGGTGCCGGTGGTGGTGTTGCCGTTGGCGTCGGTGACCTTGTAGGTGAAGCTCTCTGCGGCGTTGACGGTGTCGGTACCGGCGGTCGCCGGTCCATGCACCGGTGAGGTCAGCGTGTAGACATAGGTGCCGTCGGTATTGACCTGGATGGTGCCGTAGGTGCCTGCGGTGGCGGCATTGCCGCCGCTCAGCAGCTGATAGGTCAGCGGTGCGAAGCCGCCAGTGGCGTTGAGCTGGTTGGAGGCATCGGTCTCGGTGGCCAGGGCCGGCAGCGAGCCGGTCACCGAGCCGTGCGCAAGGTCGGCGCCGCTCGTGGTGGTGTCGAGTGCGGCTTCGTTGACCGTCACGTCGTTGTCGGCCGGTGCAACAAGCCCGGCATCGGCCAGGTTGATGGTCAGCGTCGTCGTCGACAGGTCGCCGTCACCGTCCTTGAGCGTGTAGACGAACACGTCCGTGGTGTCGGCGGCGATGTTGTTGGCCGTCGACTGGTAGGTGTAGGAGCCGTCGGCGTTGAGATGCAAAGTGCCGTGCAGGCCGGCAATGTCGGTGCCGACACCGCCCGATACGGCCGTCGTGGTGTTGCCGCCGGCGGCGCGCACGCCATCGATGGTGGCGCCGTCGGCGCCGGCCACGTCGTTGCCCAGCACGCCGGTCGCGGCGACCGTCAGCAGGGCGCCTTCATTGACATTGCCGCTGTCGGCGGTGGCCGTCGGCACGTCGTCGACGATGGCGACGTTGATGGTGCCGGTGGTGGTGTTGCCGTTGGCGTCGGTGACCTTGTAGGTGAAGCTCTCTGCGGCGTTGACGGTGTCGGTACCGGCGGTCGCCGGTCCATGCACCGGTGAGGTCAGCGTGTAGACATAGGTGCCGTCGGTATTGACCTGGATGGTGCCGTAGGTGCCTGCGGTGGCGGCATTGCCGCCGCTCAGCAGCTGATAGGTCAGCGGTGCGAAGCCGCCAGTGGCGTTGAGCTGGTTGGAGGCATCGGTCTCGGTGGCCAGGGCCGGCAGCGAGCCGGTCACCGAGCCGTGCGCAAGGTCGGCGCCGCTCGTGGTGGTGTCGAGTGCGGCTTCGTTGACCGTCACGTCGTTGTCGGCCGGTGCAACAAGCCCGGCATCGGCCAGGTTGATGGTCAGCGTCGTCGTCGACAGGTCGCCGTCACCGTCCTTGAGCGTGTAGACGAACACGTCCGTGGTGTCGGCGGCGATGTTGTTGGCCGTCGACTGGTAGGTGTAGGAGCCGTCGGCGTTGAGATGCAAAGTGCCGTGCAGGCCGGCAATGTCGGTGCCGACACCGCCCGATACGGCCGTCGTGGTGTTGCCGCCGGCGGCGCGCACGCCATCGATGGTGGCGCCGTCGGCGCCGGCCACGTCGTTGCCCAGCACGCCGGTCGCGGCGACCGTCAGCAGGGCGCCTTCATTGACATTGCCGCTGTCGGCGGTGGCCGTCGGCACGTCGTCGACGATGGCGACGTTGATGGTGCCGGTGGTGGTGTTGCCGTTGGCGTCGGTGACCTTGTAGGTGAAGCTCTCTGCGGCGTTGACGGTGTCGGTACCGGCGGTCGCCGGTCCATGCACCGGTGAGGTCAGCGTGTAGACATAGGTGCCGTCGGTATTGACCTGGATGGTGCCGTAGGTGCCTGCGGTGGCGGCATTGCCGCCGCTCAGCAGCTGATAGGTCAGCGGTGCGAAGCCGCCAGTGGCGTTGAGCTGGTTGGAGGCATCGGTCTCGGTGGCCAGGGCCGGCAGCGAGCCGGTCACCGAGCCGTGCGCAAGGTCGGCGCCGCTCGTGGTGGTGTCGAGTGCGGCTTCGTTGACCGTCACGTCGTTGTCGGCCGGTGCAACAAGCCCGGCATCGGCCAGGTTGATGGTCAGCGTCGTCGTCGACAGGTCGCCGTCACCGTCCTTGAGCGTGTAGACGAACACGTCCGTGGTGTCGGCGGCGATGTTGTTGGCCGTCGACTGGTAGGTGTAGGAGCCGTCGGCGTTGAGATGCAAAGTGCCGTGCAGGCCGGCAATGTCGGTGCCGACACCGCCCGATACGGCCGTCGTGGTGTTGCCGCCGGCGGCGCGCACGCCATCGATGGTGGCGCCGTCGGCGCCGGCCACGTCGTTGCCCAGCACGCCGGTCGCGGCGACCGTCAGCAGGGCGCCTTCATTGACATTGCCGCTGTCGGCGGTGGCCGTCGGCACGTCGTCGACGATGGCGACGTTGATGGTGCCGGTGGTGGTGTTGCCGTTGGCGTCGGTGACCTTGTAGGTGAAGCTCTCTGCGGCGTTGACGGTGTCGGTACCGGCGGTCGCCGGTCCATGCACCGGTGAGGTCAGCGTGTAGACATAGGTGCCGTCGGTATTGACCTGGATGGTGCCGTAGGTGCCTGCGGTGGCGGCATTGCCGCCGCTCAGCAGCTGATAGGTCAGCGGTGCGAAGCCGCCAGTGGCGTTGAGCTGGTTGGAGGCATCGGTCTCGGTGGCCAGGGCCGGCAGCGAGCCGGTCACCGAGCCGTGCGCAAGGTCGGCGCCGCTCGTGGTGGTGTCGAGTGCGGCTTCGTTGACCGTCACGTCGTTGTCGGCCGGTGCAACAAGCCCGGCATCGGCCAGGTTGATGGTCAGCGTCGTCGTCGACAGGTCGCCGTCACCGTCCTTGAGCGTGTAGACGAACACGTCCGTGGTGTCGGCGGCGATGTTGTTGGCCGTCGACTGGTAGGTGTAGGAGCCGTCGGCGTTGAGATGCAAAGTGCCGTGCAGGCCGGCAATGTCGGTGCCGACACCGCCCGATACGGCCGTCGTGGTGTTGCCGCCGGCGGCGCGCACGCCATCGATGGTGGCGCCGTCGGCGCCGGCCACGTCGTTGCCCAGCACGCCGGTCGCGGCGACCGTCAGCAGGGCGCCTTCATTGACATTGCCGCTGTCGTTCGTGGCCGTCGGCACGTCGTCGACGATGGCGACGTTGATGGTGCCGGTGGTGGTGTTGCCGTTGGCGTCGGTGACCTTGTAGGTGAAGCTCTCTGCGGCGTTGACGGTGTCGGTACCGGCGGTCGCCGGTCCATGCACCGGTGAGGTCAGCGTGTAGACATAGGTGCCGTCGGTATTGACCTGGATGGTGCCGTAGGTGCCTGCGGTGGCGGCATTGCCGCCGCTCAGCAGCTGATAGGTCAGCGGTGCGAAGCCGCCAGTGGCGTTGAGCTGGTTGGAGGCATCGGTCTCGGTGGCCAGGGCCGGCAGCGAGCCGGTCACCGAGCCGTGCGCAAGGTCGGCGCCGCTCGTGGTGGTGTCGAGTGCGGCTTCGTTGACCGTCACGTCGTTGTCGGCCGGTGCAACAAGCCCGGCATCGGCCAGGTTGATGGTCAGCGTCGTCGTCGACAGGTCGCCGTCACCGTCCTTGAGCGTGTAGACGAACACGTCCGTGGTGTCGGCGGCGATGTTGTTGGCCGTCGACTGGTAGGTGTAGGAGCCGTCGGCGTTGAGATGCAAAGTGCCGTGCAGGCCGGCAATGTCGGTGCCGACACCGCCCGATACGGCCGTCGTGGTGTTGCCGCCGGCGGCGCGCACGCCATCGATGGTGGCGCCGTCGGCGCCGGCCACGTCGTTGCCCAGCACGCCGGTCGCGGCGACCGTCAGCAGGGCGCCTTCATTGACATTGCCGCTGTCGGCGGTGGCCGTCGGCACGTCGTCGACGATGGCGACGTTGATGGTGCCGGTGGTGGTGTTGCCGTTGGCGTCGGTGACCTTGTAGGTGAAGCTCTCTGCGGCGTTGACGGTGTCGGTACCGGCGGTCGCCGGTCCATGCACCGGTGAGGTCAGCGTGTAGACATAGGTGCCGTCGGTATTGACCTGGATGGTGCCGTAGGTGCCTGCGGTGGCGGCATTGCCGCCGCTCAGCAGCTGATAGGTCAGCGGTGCGAAGCCGCCAGTGGCGTTGAGCTGGTTGGAGGCATCGGTCTCGGTGGCCAGGGCCGGCAGCGAGCCGGTCACCGAGCCGTGCGCAAGGTCGGCGCCGCTCGTGGTGGTGTCGAGTGCGGCTTCGTTGACCGTCACGTCGTTGTCGGCCGGTGCAACAAGCCCGGCATCGGCCAGGTTGATGGTCAGCGTCGTCGTCGACAGGTCGCCGTCACCGTCCTTGAGCGTGTAGACGAACACGTCCGTGGTGTCGGCGGCGATGTTGTTGGCCGTCGACTGGTAGGTGTAGGAGCCGTCGGCGTTGAGATGCAAAGTGCCGTGCAGGCCGGCAATGTCGGTGCCGACACCGCCCGATACGGCCGTCGTGGTGTTGCCGCCGGCGGCGCGCACGCCATCGATGGTGGCGCCGTCGGCGCCGGCCACGTCGTTGCCCAGCACGCCGGTCGCGGCGACCGTCAGCAGGGCGCCTTCATTGACATTGCCGCTGTCGGCGGTGGCCGTCGGCACGTCGTCGACGATGGCGACGTTGATGGTGCCGGTGGTGGTGTTGCCGTTGGCGTCGGTGACCTTGTAGGTGAAGCTCTCTGCGGCGTTGACGGTGTCGGTACCGGCGGTCGCCGGTCCATGCACCGGTGAGGTCAGCGTGTAGACATAGGTGCCGTCGGTATTGACCTGGATGGTGCCGTAGGTGCCTGCGGTGGCGGCATTGCCGCCGCTCAGCAGCTGATAGGTCAGCGGTGCGAAGCCGCCAGTGGCGTTGAGCTGGTTGGAGGCATCGGTCTCGGTGGCCAGGGCCGGCAGCGAGCCGGTCACCGAGCCGTGCGCAAGGTCGGCGCCGCTCGTGGTGGTGTCGAGTGCGGCTTCGTTGACCGTCACGTCGTTGTCGGCCGGTGCAACAAGCCCGGCATCGGCCAGGTTGATGGTCAGCGTCGTCGTCGACAGGTCGCCGTCACCGTCCTTGAGCGTGTAGACGAACACGTCCGTGGTGTCGGCGGCGATGTTGTTGGCCGTCGACTGGTAGGTGTAGGAGCCGTCGGCGTTGAGATGCAAAGTGCCGTGCAGGCCGGCAATGTCGGTGCCGACACCGCCCGATACGGCCGTCGTGGTGTTGCCGCCGGCGGCGCGCACGCCATCGATGGTGGCGCCGTCGGCGCCGGCCACGTCGTTGCCCAGCACGCCGGTCGCGGCGACCGTCAGCAGGGCGCCTTCATTGACATTGCCGCTGTCGGCGGTGGCCGTCGGCACGTCGTCGACGATGGCGACGTTGATGGTGCCGGTGGTGGTGTTGCCGTTGGCGTCGGTGACCTTGTAGGTGAAGCTCTCTGCGGCGTTGACGGTGTCGGTACCGGCGGTCGCCGGTCCATGCACCGGTGAGGTCAGCGTGTAGACATAGGTGCCGTCGGTATTGACCTGGATGGTGCCGTAGGTGCCTGCGGTGGCGGCATTGCCGCCGCTCAGCAGCTGATAGGTCAGCGGTGCGAAGCCGCCAGTGGCGTTGAGCTGGTTGGAGGCATCGGTCTCGGTGGCCAGGGCCGGCAGCGAGCCGGTCACCGAGCCGTGCGCAAGGTCGGCGCCGCTCGTGGTGGTGTCGAGTGCGGCTTCGTTGACCGTCACGTCGTTGTCGGCCGGTGCAACAAGCCCGGCATCGGCCAGGTTGATGGTCAGCGTCGTCGTCGACAGGTCGCCGTCACCGTCCTTGAGCGTGTAGACGAACACGTCCGTGGTGTCGGCGGCGATGTTGTTGGCCGTCGACTGGTAGGTGTAGGAGCCGTCGGCGTTGAGATGCAAAGTGCCGTGCAGGCCGGCAATGTCGGTGCCGACACCGCCCGATACGGCCGTCGTGGTGTTGCCGCCGGCGGCGCGCACGCCATCGATGGTGGCGCCGTCGGCGCCGGCCACGTCGTTGCCCAGCACGCCGGTCGCGGCGACCGTCAGCAGGGCGCCTTCATTGACATTGCCGCTGTCGGCGGTGGCCGTCGGCACGTCGTCGACGATGGCGACGTTGATGGTGCCGGTGGTGGTGTTGCCGTTGGCGTCGGTGACCTTGTAGGTGAAGCTCTCTGCGGCGTTGACGGTGTCGGTACCGGCGGTCGCCGGTCCATGCACCGGTGAGGTCAGCGTGTAGACATAGGTGCCGTCGGTATTGACCTGGATGGTGCCGTAGGTGCCTGCGGTGGCGGCATTGCCGCCGCTCAGCAGCTGATAGGTCAGCGGTGCGAAGCCGCCAGTGGCGTTGAGCTGGTTGGAGGCATCGGTCTCGGTGGCCAGGGCCGGCAGCGAGCCGGTCACCGAGCCGTGCGCAAGGTCGGCGCCGCTCGTGGTGGTGTCGAGTGCGGCTTCGTTGACCGTCACGTCGTTGTCGGCCGGTGCAACAAGCCCGGCATCGGCCAGGTTGATGGTCAGCGTCGTCGTCGACAGGTCGCCGTCACCGTCCTTGAGCGTGTAGACGAACACGTCCGTGGTGTCGGCGGCGATGTTGTTGGCCGTCGACTGGTAGGTGTAGGAGCCGTCGGCGTTGAGATGCAAAGTGCCGTGCAGGCCGGCAATGTCGGTGCCGACACCGCCCGATACGGCCGTCGTGGTGTTGCCGCCGGCGGCGCGCACGCCATCGATGGTGGCGCCGTCGGCGCCGGCCACGTCGTTGCCCAGCACGCCGGTCGCGGCGACCGTCAGCAGGGCGCCTTCATTGACATTGCCGCTGTCGTTCGTGGCCGTCGGCACGTCGTCGACGATGGCGACGTTGATGGTGCCGGTGGTGGTGTTGCCGTTGGCGTCGGTGACCTTGTAGGTGAAGCTCTCTGCGGCGTTGACGGTGTCGGTACCGGCGGTCGCCGGTCCATGCACCGGTGAGGTCAGCGTGTAGACATAGGTGCCGTCGGTATTGACCTGGATGGTGCCGTAGGTGCCTGCGGTGGCGGCATTGCCGCCGCTCAGCAGCTGATAGGTCAGCGGTGCGAAGCCGCCAGTGGCGTTGAGCTGGTTGGAGGCATCGGTCTCGGTGGCCAGGGCCGGCAGCGAGCCGGTCACCGAGCCGTGCGCAAGGTCGGCGCCGCTCGTGGTGGTGTCGAGTGCGGCTTCGTTGACCGTCACGTCGTTGTCGGCCGGTGCAACAAGCCCGGCATCGGCCAGGTTGATGGTCAGCGTCGTCGTCGACAGGTCGCCGTCACCGTCCTTGAGCGTGTAGACGAACACGTCCGTGGTGTCGGCGGCGATGTTGTTGGCCGTCGACTGGTAGGTGTAGGAGCCGTCGGCGTTGAGATGCAAAGTGCCGTGCAGGCCGGCAATGTCGGTGCCGACACCGCCCGATACGGCCGTCGTGGTGTTGCCGCCGGCGGCGCGCACGCCATCGATGGTGGCGCCGTCGGCGCCGGCCACGTCGTTGCCCAGCACGCCGGTCGCGGCGACCGTCAGCAGGGCGCCTTCATTGACATTGCCGCTGTCGGCGGTGGCCGTCGGCACGTCGTCGACGATATCGATCACGATTGCCGCCGGGGCTGACGAGGAGGTGCCGTCCGACACGGTGAGCGAGAAGGTCTCGGTCTCGGTGACGGCGGGAACGTCCGTGGTCGGACTGGTCAGCGTGTACTGGTAGGTCGCTACGCCAGTTACCGCGTTGTAGCCGGTGATCAGCAGCGTGCCGTGGTCGCCCGGGAAGGTCGAACCGTTGAGGCTGGCGATGGCAACCGTGGTGCCGCCGATGGTGACGCTCTGGACGTCGTCGAGGCCGTCGGGGTCCGATACCGTGAAGGTGCCGGTCGCAACCGTGCTGCCGTTGCCGGCCGCCGAACCCGCCGCAAGGCCGGCTTCATAGACCAGGTCGTGCGCGCCGGCCGGGTTGCCCTGGTCGACGACGATCTGCGGCGCGTCGTTGGTGCCGTTGATGGTGATGGTCAGGGACGCCAGAGCGGTATCGCCGTCGCCGTCCGCCACGGCATAGTCGAAGCTCTCGGCCACGGTCTGGCCGGCATCCAGCGCCTGTACCGCGGCATACCCGGCCGGGTTCTGGGCCTGGGTGTAGAGCACGTATGTGTAGCTGCCGTCGGCGCCCACCGTCAGCTCGCCGTAGGTTCCTGCTACATGATTGGCAACGGCACCGTCCCAGGTGATCGAGCCCAGGCCGTCAGTGCCGAGGTGATCCGCGTGGCCGTCGGTTGCGTTGGCGTCGGCGCCGCCGACCCCCGTGATCACATTGCCATCTGCAGTCAGCGGCCCATCTTCGGTGACCGAGTCCTGATCGTTGACCGCAACCGGACCGTCATCCTGGAATTCGATGCTCAAGGAGACATGGGATACGGCGGTGCTCGTGTCGCCATCGAAATCGGTGATCGTGGCCTTGACGTGCAGGTCGGCGGTGACGGTCGCGATGTCGTCAAAGGCTGCGGTGCTTGAACCGTCGACGTTGTGAGCGATCGGCTGATACTGCCCGATCCAGACCGCTCCGGTTGGATCGACATAAACCTTGAAGACGTCGACGCCGTTGGCAGAGCCGACGAGAACGCCGTCCGCATTTGTCGAGAGCATGATTGCCAGGCCGTCGAGTGTCTTCAGGCCCGAATCGATGTTTGCCAGCGGGTTGCCGTTCGCATCCGTCACCGCAAAGGAGAACGTCGCGTCGTCGTCCGCGCCAACCGACGCATTGAACAGGCCGAGTGCACTGGCTGAAGATTTTGCGTAACCTAGTGCGTCTGGTTCGGTGACCAGGGCAGGCGGGGGCAGCGCGGTGTCGTTGGCCGGATTGGGATCCGCGGCATTGTTGACGCCGGCGGATTCGTCGTGGCTGACCCTGAAGACCTCCGTCTGCGTGGTGACGGTGGTGATCTTGGCTTCGATGCCGAAGATCTTGAACGGGTTGCCGCCAGTCAAGGTCGCATCGGTCCCGCCAGCGTTGGAATCGAAGGTAAAATCGTTGTAGTTGCCCACCTTGAGCTGGTCGAACGGTGTGCTGCCCACAACTTCGACCGTCGCACCATCCGGCACGCCGGCGAAGGCATAGCCCACCTGCACGCCGCCTTCGAAAACAGCCGTACCGGCCGTCAGCACACCGTTGATGTTCACGGTGAACGGCTCGAACGTGCCACCGTCCTTGGCGCCGATGAAAAGAATGGCATTGTGAATCTGGTGAGCCTGGGAGACGTCGATCGTGAAGCTGACCGACGACACGTCATAGGAACCACCGTCGGTGTTGGTGGGGATATTGAGGTTGTTGACGAAGTCCATCGTCACGATTTCGGGGCCAGCAAGCGGATGGGTTTCGTATCCGTCGATGATCTGGCCGTCGCCGACGCCGATCTTGGTGCCGGTGGTGTTGACGGAATTGTCGCCTTCGTTGATGTCGATGCCGCTGAGCTTGATGTCGTGATTGCCGGCGCCATCCATGCCGCGAATATCGGTGTTGCCGGCCTGAAGCGTGTAGACGATCGTTTCGGTCGTGGTTGTGGTTGTCGTGCCGGCATCCCGCGCGACGATCTGCGGAACGTCGTCGAGCACCTGGACCTTGAATGTACCAGCCGCCAGTCCGATGGTGTCGCCGTCACCGTCCATGGCAACGACAAAGGCCGAAAGATCGATACCGCCATTGGCAAGCGTGTTTTCGGTGTTGTCGCCCGGGAGCGTATCCAGAGTCGGATGATCGATCTGATCGATCAGGGTGAAGACATAGGAGCCGTCCGCACCGACGGTCAGGGTGAAAACAGGACGATCCGTGCCCGCCTGATAGCCGGCGCCGGCGCCTACATCGACATAGCCGGTCAGGGTCGTGCCGTCGGAAACGATGAGGACATTGCCGCCTTTCGAATCAAATCCCGAATCCGATGGGGTGGTTTGGGTGACAAGGCCGAAGGCCGAGGTCGCATTCGGGCCGTCAGAGCCGAAGTCGACGATTGCATTCAATGCGCCGGCAGCACCGATGGCAACAGCGGAGGAGTTTGTTCCGGTCACTTCGCCGTCCGGCTGAGGATTGTCGGCATTTCCGGTGGACTGGCTGTTGTGCAGACCGTCTTCGTCGACATTCGCGGTGATCTGGGCGGTGCCAATGGCCTTCGGCCCGTCGTCGTCGAAGGAGAATGCCGAACCCTTGCCGTCGATCAGGTCGACGGTCGCCTTCTCTGTGATGGTGTCGCCGTCGCCATCCTGGCGCGTTACCTCATATTGCAGCTGAACCTGGCCGCCATTGGTCAGCCACAGATTGAGTTCGGAATCGAACTTGTTGCCGTCGGCGCCATGGTTAAGTGCCTCATAGAGCGTGGTCTGCAGCTGCTCGGCGCCAGGCGCCCCGGTGATCGCGATGGTCAGAACCTGATCGCCATGCGTGTCGCGGCCGACGATCACTCCTCCTTCGAGGAAGAGCGTGACGGCGCCGCCGTCGGTGGCGGTGAGATTCGTGGCAAGGCCACCGGCCGGAATGCCGGTGAAGCTCAGATTCCCGGTAACGGTACCAGGACCGTCCGAACCATAGCTGCCGCCGACAGTGAACAGATTGGTCAGTCCGCCTGCTACCGCGGTGTTGACCTGCGCCAGGCCCGGACCGGCATCATCCGTGTTGGCGTTGCCGCCGGCATCTTCGGTCTCGCCGATAGCGCCATTGTAGCGATCCGCGCCAACCGTCTCGTCAAGCTCGACGGAAAGCAGGCCAGCCGCTCCATCGTGGGCGCCGACCGTTAGGCTTGGCCCATCGTCGTCGAAGGAGAATGCGGAGCCTTGGCCGTTGATCAGGTCGACGGTCGCCTTCTCGGTAATGGTGTCGCCGTCGCCGTCCTGGCGCGTTACCTCATATTGCAGCTGAACCTGGCCGCCATTGGTCAGCGACAGATTGAGTTCGGAATCGAACTTGTTGCCGTCGGCGCCATGGTTGAGCGCTTCGTAGAGCGTGGTCTGCAACTGCTCTGCGCCGGGCGCGCCGGTGATCGCAATGGTCAGGACCTGATCACCCTGCGTGTCGCGGCCGACAATCACTCCTCCTTCGAGGAAGAGCGTAATGGCCCCGCCGTCCGTGGCAATGAGATTCGTGGCAAGGCCACCGGCCGGAATGCCGGTGAATGCCAACTGCGCGGTCGTGCTGCCTGGCCCGTCGGCACCGTAGACGCCGCCAACGGCGAACAGCGAAGAAAGGCCACCCGCCAGGCCGGTTGTCACCTGGGCCAGGCCAACCCCGTCATCGGTGTTGGCGTTGCCGCCGGCATCTTCAGTCTCGCCGCTATTGTAGCGGTCGCCGCCGACCGTCTCGTCGAGTTCGACGGAAAGCAACTGTGCCGCTTGCGCGGTTGCCTGGACCGAAAGCGTTGGGCCGTCGTCCAGCACACCAATATTGAGGGTCGCGGTGGCCGGATCATTGTCTGTGTCTGTAACCACGACGGCAAAGCTGTCGGAAACCCCCTCGGTCGTTCCGGTCGATGAGTTGTCGTGATGATCAAGAGTGTTGTCGGCAAGGGTATAAATCCAGCTATAGCCGTTCGTAGGATTGCCGGTGACCACGAGCGTGCCGTATTGCCCGGCAACGCTGCCGCCGTTGGTCACGTCCACACCGTCAATGACAAGCGTCCCGATGCCATCACCCGAGACGATGTTGAAGGTCCCTGAAACCTGCTCGGCGGTGCTGGCCGGGTCCGTCCCGTCGGAAAGCGCGGCCTCGTTGACGACAAATCCGGAGCCAATGTCGATTGTCGGCGTCGTATCTTCTTCCCTGACCCCGATCGTCAGCTCACGCGGCTCCAGCCGTCCAAATTGCAGGTCCGTCGGCGGCAACAATGCGGAAAGATCGAAGCCGTCGCCGATACCACCTGGGGGAATGGTGAAGTCGCCGCCGGCACTGCCTGGGGCGCCGCCCGGGCCGGCCGAGATCGAACCATCGGCGCCGAAGGCGACATCGACGTGGCTCGCTTCAAGAGCGGCCAGCAAGGCCACGCGCGGAACTTCGACATCACCGATGATGAAGGTCGGCACGTTGAGCGCGCCATCCTTGATGAGGATGACTGAACCGTCGGCCTGTTCCAGCAACAGATTGTGGCCGTCGACCTTGATGTTGTCGATGGAGACGTCCGCCGGAAGTTTCACGATGTTGCTGGCGTCGGCCACGTATTCATGCGGCGCGGCTGCCGCCGGCGCTTTCGCCTCCGCGGGTGCTGCCGGCTGAACGGGTGCGCCACTGCCGACATCGACCGGCACCGGCTCGGCAGGCGCCGCCTGAGCGGCCTGCGCTACCTGGATGCCTGCCTGCGATGGCGAGCCGCCATGTTCATGTGAAGAGTGCTCGTCCCAAGAATTCGAGACGGTATCTAAATCGTTACTGGTCGTCATCGCCAAACCCCTCCGGCATTTCCCGGATAGAGACAGTGACGACTTCTGCTTTGCAACTGTCCCGCAATCAATTTCATATATCCCGGTATGCAAGTCTCGGCATTTTTTACGTGTGGTAAACCCGGAAGATATAATCTGATATACATTGACCGCGCCGCGCTTCGTTTATATCCGCCGGCTGAGCTGGATTGGTAAACAGAAGTATAAGTTTGAATAAAGTTTTACACAAAATAGGTATTCCCGATTGAAGGAAACTTATCCACCTTCCTTTCCAGTAATTTGAGACAAGATTGGTACCGTCCACAGTCAAGAGGTGGGCGTCATGAAAAAAGAAAAATCTGCCCTGGGAATAACCGGGCTCAGGCTCCTCCTGCTGGCAATGGCGATCGCAAGCCTGCCGCAGCCATCATCCGCGAAAGCAATTGCCGTGAATGCCGGCGCTGCCGCTGGAGTTCTGGCGGCGGTCGAAACCCCGTCCAGTCTCGGCGGCGTTTCGCTGGCTCGGCCGCAGCCATGGCAGCCGGTTTCAGCCTACCGGATCGGCATGATTTTCAGCAGCTCTGTTGCCGTTGATGAAAAGCGTGGTTCTTCGATCGCGCCGCCCGCCGCCGGGATCGACCTGATCCAGACGGCGGCGATCATTCCCGGCGTGTTCGGTTCTGTTGCCCTGTCGATGCGCAATTTCCCGGTTTCGGCGCGCTGGGCGCCGGTCTACAAGGCAATTGTCGACTGTACCGCGAGCAGCGCGTGCGAACGCAAGAACAGCGCCTTTGCCGAGATCGTCAAGGCAGCCGGGAACAAGCGCTTCATCGACAAGTTGTCCTTCGTCAACTCAAGTATAAATCGCGCCATCGCCTACAAGAAGGACAGCGTGGTTTACGGCAAGCTCGACTACTGGGCCAAGCCCCGGGAAATCCTTGAGCGGCGGGCAGGGGACTGCGAGGATTTCGCCATCCTCAAGATGGCCGCGCTGCTGCATGCAGGCATCCCGGCGCAGAGCATGTCGCTGGTCGTCTTGCAGGATCGCAAGCGCGGTTTCTTTCATGCCGTGCTGTCGGTCAGCACCGGCAGCGGCGTCTTCATTCTCGACAGTTTGAGCAATGTAGTTTCCCGCGACACAGACCTGCCGACCTACGTGCCGCTGTATTCGTTCAGCACCGATCGCGCGTGGATCCATGGCGCGAAGACCGGTTCTGCTCAAATAGCCGATATCAAGGGCGGCCTTTCGACGGTCGCGCCTGGTGAAGGTGTGCAGCCGTAAGCTCCCATCAGAGAGTCTTGAGCGCTCTATCTCTTGTTTGACGCAATTTTCCACGGAAACCGCTCGCACTTTTCCCGGAATTGCTCTAGCCGCCGAAGACGAACGCCATCAGCAGTTCCGGCTCGACCACCGGCGCCCGCACCGCGCTCAGTTGACCGCGGTAGCGGCGGTCGCCGGCGCCTATGACGAAACCGGTCGCGACCGGCGTCTCGCCATTGGCGTCGAGCCTAGCGAATATGTCGGCGACATTGAGGTCCAGCGCCAGCTTGAGATCCTGGCGCGCGTCCTCGTTCGGCGCCACCGGCAATTGCCGCCGCACCAGTTGCTGGAACGGCGCATTGAAGGTCAGGATCTTCTTCGACGATGCCAGGGCAAAGGCCGGCGAGGGACAGGCGACGAGAATGGCGCTGATGGTTTTGATCGACGCGAGCCTCTGCAAGGTGAGGTTTTGGTCGGCCAATCCACGCATGCAGGCTACGCGAATTGCCGATGTCAGGTTTCCGGCGTTGGCGTGGCTCTCTGCAATTTCCTCGATCAGTGTGCCGATCGTGCATTTGCGGCTTTCCGCCATCTGCTTCAGCGATGTCCAGAACGCCCGTTCCAGACGAATGCCGCGGCGCATGCCGCCACGCGCCACAACCCGGAACTCCAGTCCGAAATCCTCTGCCGCCAGCGGTGGCAGCAGCCGGTCGCGATCGGCAGGAAGGGAGACCGCGCTATCGCTCACTCATTGCCTCCTCTCGCGCCTTGTTGATCGGCTTCATAAGGTAGGTGAGAATCGTTTTGCGTCCGGTCTTGATGTCGACCGAACAGATCATGCCGGGGATGATCGAATAGGTCTTGCCGTCGCGTGTCAGGGTCGATTTGTCGGTGGCGACACGGACCTGATAATAGGGTTCGCCGGTCTTCTGGTCGACCAGGCTGTCGGCAGTGATGTTCGAGACCTTGCCTTCGATGCCGCCGAAGATCGAGAAGTCATAGGCGGTCACCTTGATCAGGGCATCCTGGCCCGGCCGGATGAAGGCGACGTCCCGCGGTGAGACCCGGGCTTCGACCAGCAGGGTCTCGGACGTCGGCACGATACCCGCGACGACCGCGCCGGGCTGGACGAAGGCGCCGACCGTGTTGATGTCAAGCGTGTTGACGATACCATCGACAGGCGAACGGATATCGGTACGCGCCACCTTGTCGGTGGCACCGCGTATCGTCTCGTCCAGCACCGAGAGATCGGCCAGCGCCTGCGTCAGATCGCTGAGCGCTTCCTGTTGCAGCTGGAGGCCAAGTTCGTCGACCTGAAGCTTGGCTTCCGTGATGGCAGACCTGGCTTTCTTGATGGTCTCTCCGGCAAGCGTCAGCTGACCATTGAGCTCGGTCTGCTCGCGCTCGACGCGGAGCTGCTCGGTTCGCGCCATCAGGCCCTTCTTGACCATCGCTTCGACCAGCTTCGCCTCCTGGTCGCTGACGGCCAGGTTCTTGGTGAGGCGATCGGCATTGGCGTTGGCTTCGTCGAGTTCCTTCTCACGCTGATCGAGGCGCGACTTGAGAACCGACAGTTTGACTTCGAAGTTGTCGCGCCGCGCGATTAGCAGCTTCTGCTCGTTGTCGCAGATTTCCGGCGCCACCTTCTGGATCTCGGGCGGGCAGGGAAACGCGCCCTCTAGACTTCCGGTCTGTTCGAATTTGAGCCGTGCAATGCGCGTCTGCAATGCCCGCGCCTTGGCCTGCTGCTCGCCAAGGCTGGAAGTGTTGAAGGTGTTGTCGAGACGAATGATGAGGTCATTCTTCTTGACGACCTGACCGATCGTCACGGCGATTTCCTGAACCACGCCCGGCTCGCTGGCCTGGATGATCTGGGTCTTCGACGCCGGTATGATCTTGCCGTCGCCGCGTGCGATTTCATCGACCTCGGCGAAGGATGCCCAGGCTACCGAACTCGCAAAAAGCGCTCCGATAATGAATATCGAAGCCGACGCAAAAAGCGGCGGACGGTCTTCCCTGGCTAGCATTTACCACGTCCCAACGTGCTGTGTTCACGCATAATTCTGTTCGTCAGGCGCTTGTTTTCTGCAGCGCTTGTATCACCTGGTCTTTCGGTCCATCGGCAACGATCTTGCCCTGCTCGATGACGATCAGGCGGTCGGCCAGCTCGAGCATGCTGAAGCGGTGCGTCGATACGATCAGGGTCGTGTTGCGATCGAAAGCCACTTTGAGCTGCTTGATCAGCTGGCGCTCGGAAGCCAGATCCATCGAGCCGGACGGCTCGTCCAGGAACACGATTTTCGGTTTGGTCAGCAACAGGCGGGCAATTGCCATTGTCTGCCTCTGACCGCCCGAGAGATTGGTGCCGCGCTCGCCGACATTCATGTCGTAGCCTCGCGGATGGCGGGAGACGAAGTCGTCGACGCCGGCAGCCTTGGCCGCCTCGACGATCTGCTCATCGGTCGCCTCCGGGCACGCCATCAGGAGATTTTCCTTGATGGTGCCGGAAAACAGATCGTTGGCTTGCGCGACGATCCCGACCGCGGCGCGAACCTCCGATGGGTGGTATTGGCGGATGTCGATCCCGTCCAGCAGCAGCTCGCCGGAGGTCGGCAGGAAAAGCCTGCCGATCAGCCTCCCCATGGTCGTCTTTCCCGAGCCTATGCGGCCGATGATGCCAATCCGCTCACCGGGCTTCACCGAGAAATTCAGGCCGGTCAGCACTTCGTTTTCGGAACCCGGGTAGACAAAGCCGACATTCCTGAATGCCATTGCACCGTTGCGAATGGGGCGGTTGACGAAACCAACCGTGTCCGGCCGATCCTCAGGCTGCGCCATGATCGAATTCACCATTCGCAGGGACAGCATCGCCTGGCGAAGTCTGGACAAGGTGATCGCAATCTGCCCAAGCGGGGCCACCGCCCGGCCCGCCAGCATGACGGTGCCGATGATGGCGCCGGTCGAGACATGCCCTTCCGAAAAGGCATAGGCGCCGGCCACGATCAAAGCGACGGTGACCATCTGCTGGATGGCTTGCGTTATGTTGCCGGCGGCAGCCGAAAGCTGTTTGATCTTCTCGGACGTGTTGGATGCGTTCTTGGAATGCTCCGCCCATTTTCGCAGAAGGTACGCCTCTGCCCGCAGCGATTTGATCGTTTCCAGCGTGGAGATGGATTCCACCAGCAGGGCCTGGCGCTGCGAAGCCTCGTTCATGGAAGCGGCAACGCGTTTGCCGATGCGCCGTTGCGTGATCAGCCCGACGATCACCGAGGCGACAAAGGCAATGGCCGGTATGACGACCAGCCAACCGCCTATCGCATAGATGACAAGAAGAAAGACGAAGACGAAGGCTGTGTCGATGAAGACGCTGATGGTGTTCGACGTGAAAAACTCGCGCACGAACTCGTACTGGGTCACCCGATTTGCATATTCGCCGGTTGAGCCGGGCCTTGCCGACAAGGACGAGTTCAGCACCTTCTCGAAAAGCATATAGGAGATGCGAAGATCGGCCTTGCGCCCGGCATAGTCGATCAGTGACGCTCTGGCGGTCTTCAAGAGTAGGTCGAACAGAATGACCGCGCCGATCCCGATCGACAGCACCCAGAGCGTCGATATCGCCTTGTTCGGCAAGATCCTGTCGTAGACGTTCATGGTGAAGATCGGTGAGGCAAGAGCCAGCAGATTGATGAATACCGCCGACAGGATGACCTTCGAATAGGTGCGCCAGAACGGCCCCATCGTGCCGGTCAGCCAATGTCGCCGCTCGATCTTGGCCGCCGAACCGACGCTCATCGCCTCTACTGCGTTGGCATAGGTTATCGAGAACGAAACGCCGCCACTAATATAACTTCCGGAAAACTCGGATTTGCTGATTATCGTGCGGCCGTCTTCCTGGGGAGCGGTCGTAAATCCACCGTCCTCGGTCTGGGCAAGCAGCGCTACAGGCAACTGGCTGACGCGAAACAGAATGGCGGGAAGGTCGATGCGTCCGCGAAGAAAGTCGCGATGGCTGAATTCCGTGATTTCAAGACCGATGCGTTCGGCAAGATGCCGGATGGCGTCGATATCGATGCGGGTGTCTGACAGCGGCACGCCGGCAAACAGCACGGTCTCGGAACTCGGCCTGCCGAGGTACCCGGCAACAGCGGAGAAGCAGGCCTTGAACGCCTCTTTTGGGGAGAGGATTTTGGGTTGTGGGTTCACGATCGGCCCGCAGGACTATCGTTCGTCCTTGACCTTCCTACTTCTTTCTTACCGGTGCGAGGATGTCGAAAGGCAGATCGTTCGTCTGCTCCGACGGCGTGCGCGCATAGGTTTCGGTGTCGGCCGTTTCAGGCGCATTGAACTCGGCCTTGGCATAGGCGGTGGCCTGTTTTGCCGGCTGAAGATTCATGGTCTTCAGCAACTGCCCGGTTGCCGCCAGCAGCCGGTACTGCGCGAAAAGCGACGCGTAGGATGCGGTGTCGGCAAGCGTAGCTGTGTTGAACCGCGTGTTCTGCGCGTCGAGCACGTCGAGCAGCGAGCGCTGTCCGACCTTGAACTGCTCGCGATAGGACGCCACCAGCCTTTCGTTGGCGGCAGCCTGAAGCTTCAATGTCTTTGCCAGATCGGCCTGCCGGAAGCGGCGATCCCATGACGTACGGACGGCTTCCTCGATCTCGCGCAGAACCTGGTGCAGCACAAGGCGCTGCTCGCTGGTGCGGCGGACCTGCTCTTGCTCGTTGGCTTTGTCGATGCCGCCGCGATAGAGGTTCCAGCGCAGCACCAGCCGCGCCTGCAGGTCGCTAGCGTCGCCATTGTCGCCGTCGATGTCATAGCCGCCGCGGGCGCGGCCTTCGGCGATGACGGAGGGCCCGAATTTCGCCCGCGCCGCATCCACCAGGGAGGCGGCGGCGTCGATATCGCTGTTGGCCATGTGGACGCGCGGATTGTTCTGTCGCGCCAGCCCTAGCGCGTCGTCGAGCGACCTTGGCAGCGCGCTCGAGACATCGCCTGGCCTTGACGCGTTGGTCAGCGGCTTACCGACCGTCTTGAAGAACCGTATCTTGGAAGCCTCCAGTTCTTCGGTCGCCTCCTGCATACGTGCCTTGGCAGCGAACAGCCGCTCCTCGGCCTGCTGGCGATCAGCCTCGTTCAACGCGCCGCCTGCAATACCTTGCCGGATGTCGCCGAGGATTGCCTGGTGAAAGCCCAGATTCTTCTTCGCTTCCGAAACGATCGAAGCCTGCAGCATGTATTCGAGATAGTCCTGGACGACAGACAGTCCAATGAATTCAGACCGTTCCAGCACCCGGAACGATGCGCCGTCGACCCGCGACGCCTGACGGTTCAGTTCCGCCCGCCTTGCGCCGCTGTCATAAAGCGTCTGCGTGACAACGACATCGGCTTCCGACGGATAGAGCGCGTCATCCTCTATGGACAGCGAACGCCGGGAGGAATTGTCGAGACGACGAACCCCCGCCGACGCCTCGACATCGACGCTGGGAAGATAAAGTCCCTTCGCTTGGCGTAGCTCGAATTCGATTGCTTCGCGGTTTTCGATCGCTTGGCCAATTTCGGGGTTGGACTCCACCGCAACCGCCATCGCCTCCTGGAGAGTGAGCGCGCGAGCATTCCCACAACTCAATATGGCGACCGTCGTCAGCAGGCCGAGGCGCTTGCCTATCGCCGACATAGATGTCGTATTCATTTCACCCCACCCCAACGTTCCCCTGCGCCATTATTGCCAGGCGTTACAACTCAACCGTGATTGTTCACAAATTTGCAAAATATGGGAGCACTTATTGATTTAGTGACCGCTAAAACGCTAAATTCAAGCAAAATTCTATAGAATGTCGCAAAAATGGCACATAAAATACCCACTGCGGTTTTTGAGTAACAGCCGTCCGAGTTTGAACAGGCAAGCGAAACCGCTCCGGGAAGGAGGACCGCAAGGCCACCTTACGACCTATTTGCTCCTGATAGCTTGACTATTTCTGGGTGTATTTTTTCAGCGAGGTGACCGACAACATCTTGGTTGGCGGCTACAATCGGCAGGATAATCTTAGCCCGCTTGCCAGAGCCTGGAACCGACACCCCGGTCTTTCTTCGACCTGAAGCGTGGGCATAAATCCCTGAGCCGGCGAATAAAGGCCGACAACTGCTTCACTGGCCAGCGTGCCAGCATAGGGCTCATATGACGGCCGATCAACGACTCGGTCAACCGAAGAGGTGACGGTACTTTTTGAGGCGGTTCTGTAGGCCATCGAATGCCGCAAGGTCCAAAAATCGCTCCATTGAACCCGATAGCTGGTGAAACCTCAAAATAGTTCTTGCGGCGATTTTCCGTTAAAATCAAAAGCGCAATTTTTTTGACGGTTAGTGTCCGCCTTTTCGCAGCTCAGAAAAAAATCTGACTGGAATTGAGTCATACGCTGTTTAAACAATGCGGAACGAAGTGGTCGGTTGCGCCACCACTTTGCGGGACGACATACGAGAGTTGCAGGACGAGCGCGGTCAAACATCGAGGGCCGCCGGCTCGTTAGATACCACTACTCGTTCCTCCGCGCCATTCCAACAGGCTGAACTTCGAGGCAAGTGAGCCGGTCCTGGTCCGGCGCCTCGACTCGTAAATCCATTCCACCGATCACAACTGCCTGCAAGCTGCCGCTTGTTTGTTACTTCCCAAGTCTCATCGGCCATATCGAGGCGCTAGACCGTCAGCTGGTCGCGCGCTGTTGCCACAGCTGCCGATCTGCAACCGTCCCCATTTCCGCCGTTCTGGACCCTGTCTCCCAACGTTTGCAAAACGAGGTCAGCTATGGTCGGCAGTTTGGGGTCGCGGGAGCATACGGGATGATACGGGACCTTTCAGATTTTGGCCCACCAAAATCCAGCAAAATCAACAATTTCCGTTCGCCCTCCGGGCCCACCAATAACTCACGGCTTACGCCGAACTCTTTGTTTTGTGATCGCATCCGCGAAAAAGCACTCTACCGTCAAAGCTTTTCCCCACCTCTCGATAATTTCGCAAGCTGCCGCTGGCTATCGGCGGATCGTTGATGCGCAACTGTGACGGCGGTCGTTACCGTGGCTCGAGTGTCAGCAGATGTGGTAAGGCTGATTGTCGACGAGTAGCAGAGGGGTCCAGCAACAATGACTTTGAGACGAACCAGAGCTTACGGCGGATCCGGCTTGGTTCTGGCGGTTTGCACTGTATTGGCTTGGCAAAACGCCACCGCCGCTCAAGATTGCTACGCAGCCGCGACGCCTGGCGTCAATTGGCAGGAGTGTGACAAAAAGCTTCTCATCCTGGAAGGACAGGACCTGAGCGGGGCAAACCTGTTCGGTGTTGATTTCACTTCGACCGACCTCAGGAACAGCAATCTCCTTGCGGCAAATTTTGAGAAGGCAACGCTTGTGCGCGCTTCCCTGGCCGGCTCGACCGCCAAAGGCGCCCGGTTCGACAAAATCGAGGCGTACAGGACCGACTTCAGCCAGATGGACGCGCAGGGCGCTGTGTTTACGGGCGCGGAAGTGCAGCGCTCGAATTTCCAGAACGCCAATCTGGTCAATGTTGATTTCACAAAGGCGGAATTGGGGCGTGCACAGTTCCATGACGCCGATATCAGCGGCAGCCACTTTTCGTTTGCCAATCTCGCGCGGGCGGATTTCCGAGGAGCGAAGTTCACCGCACCGATAGACTTTGACGGCGCTTTTTTCTTTCTGACCCGTATCGAGGGCCTCGATCTATCCAATTCGGCGGGTCTGTCCCAGTGGCAGCTCAACATGGCTTGTGGAGACGCCCGGACCGAGTTGCCTTCTGGCATGACGAGGCCAGAAGATTGGCCCTGTCAATTCCAGCAGGAATAGCCCGCCCGTCCGCTTCCCGCCCAAAGGCTGCCGGGCGGCAAAGCGCCTCAATTCAGTCCTCGGCCGCGGGTCAAAGCACGACACTGCGGGACATTTCCGGCAATCTCATTTACCGGCGAACGACAACGACCAAATGGAGGACGGATGCCCAAGGTCAAAGGTGATACCGCTCTGGACAAGGAGCGCGCCAAAACAGAGAAGCTCCTCAAAAAGGTTGGATACACAGCCTTGAAGGAGGCCGGTGTGGTATCCAAGCGACCCGACCTCCCAAATCTAAAGATTGAAAAGCGAGGGAAGTAGCGCGGACACTCCCATGCTGACCTGACCGAAGGCACGCCCAAAATGTAGACGTCTGCTTTGCCTTCTCAAGCTAGGAGTGTGCAGGCGGCGCTTGCGACAACCACAAAGCGGACTGCTGGGGCCGGAAGAAGCTGTCGTATTTCCGCCCCGGTGCGATCCGATACTTCACAACTTTTTCACTTTCCAATTGGGGGGCCATAGCAAATGAACGAAGAGACCGGCGTTCAGAAGTTGGTGCGCACGCTGCGTGCTCGAGCACCTGATGACGCAGCTGAATTGCTCGCTAGAGAGTCTCCCGAGTTCATCCGCGACACACTAAAGCTGTTGCCGGACGGGCACGCCCGTAAGGTGGCCGAGCATTTGCCACTGCATATGCGGCCCATCAGCTCTCATGACGGTGAGATGGGTTTCGCGATCCCCGAGTCGCTCGTCGACGTGATGGACCCGATCCCCGCCAGCGTTCCTGTCGGGACGACGGTTGCTGCCGCGGTGGAAGCTGTCAGAGGCGCCCAGGTGCCGACCGAGCTCACTTATCTCTACGTCACGGACGAGGGCAATAGACTGGTTGGCCTAGCGGTCCTGCGCGATCTGATGCTGAGCGAACCCGACGCGATTGTCGATCACATCATGCTGCCCAGGCCGTTCGCTCTTGATGTCGGTCTCTCTTTGAGTAACGCATGCAAGGCGGCGGTACGGCGTCACTATCCTGTCTATCCGGTGGTGGATGCGGAGAACCGGCTGCTCGGGCAGGTTCGCGGCTGGCGATTGTTCGAGCAGCAAATCATCGAGATTTCCGCCCAGTCTGGCCAGATGGTAGGCCTCCAGAAGGAGGAGCGCTCTTTTACGCCGCTGTTTTCAGCCTTCCTGAAGCGTCATCCGTGGCTGCAGTTGAATCTCCTGACGGCCTTCATGGCCGCATTCGTGGTCAGTTCGTTCACAGGCACGATCGAGAAGATCGTCGCTCTGGCGGCGTTTCTCCCGGTCTTGGCCGGGCAGAGCGGAAACACCGGCTGCCAGGCACTGGCTATGACGCTGCGTGGCCTTGCCCTGGGGGATGTGGACAAACGACCGAAGCTGCACTTGGTGATGAGAGAGGGCGCGCTCGCGGCCGCCAACGGCGTGCTCGTCGGCGTTGTTGCGGCTGCGGCGATGTGGTTCTATGCCTCGAGGCAACCGGCGTCGGCGGCGCAGGCGCCGATGCTGGCACTTGTGATCCTGCTTGCCATGTCCGGATCGTGCCTCATGTCCGGCATCTCCGGCGTGCTGATCCCGTTGGGCCTGCGCCGGGTAGGCGCCGATCCGGCGGTCGCCTCGGCGATCTTCCTCACCACCGTGACCGATATTGTAGGCATGGGCCTGATGCTGGGGCTGGCCACCATGCTCGTGCTGTAGCAAGCTGCGTGCGGTGACGCGTCCCTGGGCGTTGAGGCAATGAGCTGACCTCGCGTTAAACGAAATTGCAAGACCCGGGCCGAATCGCACACGCGTCGTGAGAAGCACCTTCCGGCAGCTCTCCGGCCCCTTGCGAAACGCGACGGAAGGCCTTTGGAGAAGCCGTGGGTGACCTTGAAGCCTGGTGACCAGATACGGAGAATCGCCCACCCAATATTAATCTTGTCGGCTGTGCGATCCACTACTGATGAGATTTGAGTTTGTTAAGCCTTGGGCCAAATACTTCAATCACGTGCAGCAATGTCGAGAAGAGTTTTTGACAATCAGCGCAGCCGAAATAGGAATAAACCCGATATCTTGTTGCGCAGCTGCAACAGCTGCTGAGGACTCGCATAAGTCCGGCGACCGTTCAGTCGCCTTTTTCTTGCAGTCGTGCTAAGTCTCTCGCACTAGTCGGGTTTGGGGTGGGTTCTCGGCATGCAATCTTCGTTTCGAACGATCTTCGGCGTCGCCGCAGCGCTGCTTTGTGCCGGCGTGTTGCCGGCCGGCGCACAAGGTCTTTTTGGGGCCTATGACGATGCGTTTGCGGCCCGCATCGCCAGTCCGGCCGACAATGGAACGCTCGCCCAATTCGTCACGGTTGCGGTCAACGCTGGGCAATACGATCAGGCGATCTCCTCGATCGAGCAGTATCTGATCCAGTACCCCCGCGATGCGCGCGCCCGGCTTGCGGCCAGCCGGTTGTATTACCATGTCGGGTCCTATGAATTGGCCCGGCGGCAGGTGCAGTACGGCATCGAAGTCGGGGGTCTGACCGCAAGTGAGCAACAGGAAGCTGTTCGCCTGCTCGCCCGCATCGAGCGCGCGTTGCGTGGCGTCACCTGGGAACTCGCCCTGACCGGCGGCGTATTCAGCGCATTCACCGATTTTGAGCCAGGCGGGGCGCAGGACGACGACAGCTTCGTCTCGCCTTACGGGCAGGCGGAAGGTTTTGTGCGGTGGGACCTCGGCACGCCAAGTGCCGACGCGCTCGTTCTTTCGGGGTCGTTGACCGCGACTGAGCGTCTTTTCACGGAAGACCTGTCGGTTCCGGGTGGCGAGAAGACTTTTATCCACGGCAACGCAGCGATAACCTGGGACAAGGGGCTGCCCAACAGCGGGATCGATTCGCTGCGCCTGCTGCTTTCCGCGTTCACCGTTACGGATCGTTTCGACAGCGACATTTACGAAACTGGTATCGGCCTCAGTGGACGTTTCGTCGTTCGCCCGACGGTCGAGACGACGCTCTTCGCCGGTGGCGGCTACATCGATCTAAGCGCCTCGCAAGGCATTTTCGCGGATAGCAGGGTCTTCTATGAGGCAGGCGGCAGCTACCGCTTCCGCAATGGCCAGGCGCTCGGCTTGCGCTTTGTCGGCTCGAATGAATTCGCTTCCGGATCGGGCGAAATCAGCCGCAGCTATACGGGCGAGGTCCGCTATGGCGGCCTGTTGATGAACGTACCGGATCTTTTCGCATGGTCGCACCAGATCGCCTTATCGGCCGGCCACAGCGACACTCCCGATCTGTCCGTCGGCATCGGCACAAATATCAAGAGCGACTTCTGGCGCATTGCCTCGGAAAGCGATTTTCAGCTGACGGAAGCGCAGAAGATCAGCGTCGATCTCGCCTACCGCAAAACCAACTTCGCCCTCGCCAACCGCGACCGAAAATCGTTCGAAATGCTCATGAGCTATACGTTGACGCTCAATTGAAAGAGGCCGCGATGAGGTATCATCAGATCGTCATTTTTATCGCCTGCCTCGCCTTCGCGGCACCATCCGCTGCTGAGACGGTCGGGTCGATGACGGCCTATCAGACCATCATCGTCCGCAATAACGGCGGGACGATGAACGTTGGCGCGGGCGTCGAACTCGGCGACCAGTTGCGCAGCAATCCCACCGGTCTCGGAATGCTGGTGTTCCGGGATGAATCGAGCGCCAAAATTGGTCCAAACACCAGCCTGACGATCGATGAGTTCGTCTACAATCCGGGCTCCGGGTCGGGAAAGATCGACATCGGGATGAACAGCGGCCTGGCACGTTTTTATGGCGGCCAGGTTTCGAAAGGGGGCGTCATGCAGGTTGCGACGCCGCACATGGTGCTCGGAGCGAGAGGCGGCATCATCGAAGTGCTGGTGGCAGCCGGCCAGACCGTCGGCATATTGCGCGCCGGCCGCATGACCTGCACGATCAATGGCAAACGGCTGGTCATCACGAACCCGGGCTACGCCTGCACGTCGGACGATGGCAAGCTTCTGGCCGGCTACGGCGGCATCGACGCCTTCCCGATCTTGGACAGTATCGACCGGATAGCGGGAACCGGCCTGCCGGGCGCACCGGGTCCTGGGTTGGAAGTAAGCGCAATTTGTGCGTCGGCTCTAGGCTCCTCGCTCAAAGTCTGCGGGTCCAGGGACGGCGCACTGCCAGGAGTGGTCATGGAATTCCCTGACAGCCCAACGCCACCTGCGGGCAGCGGGGGGCGGCGGGGCGAGTGTGAGGGTGAGGGTTGCTGCTACTACTACAACTGCGATTAGGCCTGGCTGCACGAGATGAGCCACTCGGTCGGTAGGCGCTGGGCTGATTGGCGGCAAGCCGGCAGACGCAAAATATCCGGCCTTGTGGTCGTGCTCCTGCTGCTCGCTTGCCATTTGGCTTTTGACGGGCCGTTGTCGCGCCTGCGTGAGCGGACGTACGACTTCTATCAGTTTCTCGCCCCACGTCAGGCGACGAGCAATCCTGTCGTGATCGTCTCGATAGACGACGCCAGCCTCAAGGCACATGGGCGATGGCCCTGGAACCGTGGCCTCTTGGCCGATCTGGTCGATGGCATCACGCAATCCGGTGCGGCGGTGGTCGGGCTTGCGCTGGTACTCCCCGAGGCTGACACCTCGCCTGAGGGCATCGCCGGAGACAAGCGCCTGGCAGCGGCGCTGTCCAAAAGTCGAACGGCGCTTGCCGTCAGCCTGGGCAATGAAGCGACGGTATCAGAAGCAGAACCCAAAGCCGGCTGGTCGATCGTCGGGCAAGTGCCCGATACACTTCCCGGCTTCACCGGTCTTACCGGCTCGCTTGCCGAATTCTCGAACGCCGCCGCAGGCCTCGGCGTGATTCGCACCTTGCCCGATCCCGACGGCGTACTGCGCCATGTGCCGCTGCTCTGGCTTCGCAATACCCCTCAACGCGCGCAGCTGTGGCCGTCTTTCGCACTCGAGCTCCTGCGCCTTTACGCTGGACAGGACGGTTACACAGCCCGGATGAATGCAGCCGGGTTCGACGCACTCAGGATGGCAGGCGCCATTGTGCCGCTCGAGCCGGAGGGGAGCATCCGCCTCTGGGAAACCGCCACGGACACGCCTCGCCTGTCTGCCAGCACTATCCTTTCGGGCCATGGCGATCCGCGGCTGCGGGACGCCATCGCCATTGTCGACCTGTCGGCTGTGGGCCTGACGCAGTACCTGCCCACGCCGACGAGTCCAGCGCGACCAGGAGCGGAGATCCACGCCGATGCGATCGGCCAGATGCTTGCCGGGCGCTTCCTGGCAGAGCCAGCGCACGCGCGTATGCTCGAGCGGCTCTGGTTTCTCCTCAGTGCCGTCGTTTTCATCGGGCTTTCTGGAGTGCTCGCCGGGCGTGTCGTGCTTGGCGCCATCTCCCTGGCGCTGCTGGCCGTCACGCCGTTCGTGTTCGGCGCTCTCGAGTACAGCCTGCAGGGTGCACTCTATGACCCGCTGCAGCCGGCGCTTGCAACCATCATGGTTGCGGGCTTCGAAGGCTATGTCCTCTACAGGCGCAGCGAGCAGCGCCGGTCCACCCTGACGCGACAGTTCTCCCAATATCTGTCGCCCTCCGTGGTGCAGCGCCTCGCAAGCTCGGACACCGAGGCAATCCTGTCCGGCGAGAAGCGCGAGATCACAATTTTGATCAGCGACATACGTGGCTTCACGACCATGAGCGAACAGCTCGACACCCAAGAGATCGCCAAGGTGGTCAACCATTTCCTCGGCATTGCGACCGATGAGATCCTCAAGCGCGACGGCACCATCGACAAGTTCATGGGCGATGCGGTGCTGGCCTTCTGGAACGCACCGCTAGATCAACCCGATCATCGTGAGCGTGCGCTCGACGCGGGCCTGGCCCTTATCGAGCGGGTGAGGCGCGAAGACGCCGCCTTCACCGCGGATGGCCATCGCTCCATCGAAATCGGCGTCGCCATCGAGACCGGCATCTGCTCGGTAGGCAATTTCGGCTCCGAACGGCGCTTCGATTACACCGCGATCGGCTCCCCCGTGAACCGCGCGGCACGGCTCGAATCGACGACCAAGAAGCTGGGCATCCCCCTGGTGCTTGGACCCGGCTTTGCGGCAGGAGCATCGATGCCGGTCGTCCAGGCGGGCGCCTTTGAGCTCCAGGGTTTCAAGGGCGAGGTCCCGGTTTTCACCGTTCCGGAGATGCAAGCTGCTCAACAAGGTATGAGCCGCGAAGTAGAGAGCCAACGTGGTGAGCAATCTGGCGCCCCCGCCATGGTGGTTGGTTCGCCGCCATCCGTGCAAATGGCGCCGCTTGATGTTGCACCCCGAACCCGAAGCACGCGCTGATCGGCCAACGGGTCGCAGGATGCGATTGTCACGGGCACCGACGGACATCTTGTTTCGGCGACATCGAGGGATGCGACGGCTTGCGTCACTCGTCCTTGAAAGTCACCTTCATATGTTTGTGCACCATTGAGGCGAGGTCCTCGGCATCCCAGTTCGTTAGCCTGATGCAGCCGTGAGAGAAGGTCTTCCCGATCTTGCCGGGTTCGGGCGTGCCGTGAATGCCGTAGCTTTCGATGGAGAGGTCGATCCAGATTGATCCCACGGGATTGTTAGGGCCGGCAGCAATGGTGAAGGGCCGCTTGGTTTTGACTCCCTTGAATGCAAAATCGGGATCGTAGTGATAGGTCGGGTTGTGCACCACCCTTTGGATCTCTGCCTGCCCACTTGGTGCCGGCTTCTCGTCGCTCCCGATCGACGCAGGGTAGACGGCAAGCGCTTTATTGGAGGGGTCGAGCACGCGCACCTGATGAGCGCCTTTGTCGACTTCGACGCCGGCAATGGTGGCGGGAGGTTCACCCCGGCCAACATCTGGTACCAGCAGCGTGGTTCCAGCTTTCCTGAATCCGGTGCCTGGGTTTAGCCTCCTGAGCAATGGTTCGCTCACATGGAAGCGCTCCGCCAGCTTCTCGATCGAGTCGTGATAGCCAAGCCTTCTCAGGCGAGCCATCCTCTCCATGCGCCCCGGAATGCGTTTGGTGAAGGGGCCGCGTACATCTTTGCGGGTCAGTTCATAGGTGATCAGAGCTGGGCTGGTGGAGGTTGCCATCAGCTTGTCCCAAGTCGCCTGGGTGAGCTTGCCATCTGGGGCCAGTCCGTTCGACGCCTGGAAGGCCTTGACCGCCTTGGCGAAGTTCTCTCCAAGGCGGCCGTCGATGAGCCCCGGTGAGAAGCGCGCACGATCCAAAAAAATTTGCGCCTTCAGCACGGCAGGATCGAGCCCTTTCGGATCGCCGGCGGAGAATTGCGCCTGATTTACAGCGGCTAGATCCAGCTTGGCCGCCTCCGTCCCGCCGCATGCGAAGGCGAATGCAATGGCGAGGAGGAGAAGGAGCCTGATCATCGATGTCACTCCTTGCGTTAAATCGCACCTGATCTGCTTCTATGACGCGCTGTGGCAGATCTGGTTCCATTCGCCGGTAGGAGGATCATAGGCAACCAGCCTTACGCCCGCCGACCGGTCCGAGACGTTCGATGCCCATGCCTTGCCCCTCACGAGAGGCGTTGCTGGCCGCGCAGATCGGCAGTGTAAAAATGGTCTGGCCATGTTGACGTGAGCTTCTACCTTCAAACTGCCCACTACCTGGACCGGCAGTCAAATGGTCTCAGGGCAGCAAGTGAGGAGATGCGCTGGGAACCGGCTTGTCGGGCGGGTATTCTATTGATCTTCGGTATCGATAGATCCATGTTCCGTCGTCACTGTGATCGCGTTGTCGCCCGCGATTACTCTAGCGTATTCGAAGCGCTCCAACTTCTGTTCTGCCGATAGGCCTTTGAACATCGCGGTGGCCGAGTTCGTGATTTTGAAGTCGCCGCAACTCGGACAGCGAAACTCCCGGATGTCACCAACTGTCTCCGAATTAACGAGCGCCTGCTCATCTGTAATCGGGCAAATTGCGGCCATCCAAGCCATCGTGGTCCTCCGTCCTAAGGCCGTCCCCGATTACCCAAAAGGCATCGTCGAGTGCAAAATCCATTTCTGCCGACGCTCACCCCACCTGGAGTACTCCACCGAGTAGATTGCGCTCTCCACTCTCCAACCCAGAATGTGGATTAAAGCCAGTTCCTCGGCGAGCGATTTGCTGGTGAGCGGTAGGCGCTCTCGCTCTGGAGCCTCTCCCAAACGATCGGAGATGTTCATGTAGCGTCGGGCAGGACCGAAGGGCCGGAACGTGGCGTTTTCATCTCTTCGGCAATCACCAGTAGCGCCTCCAGAGCGACGGCGATCCCCGACATCACCGTACTTATGTCTGCGCTGCCGCCGAGCGTCGAAAGTTCGGCCGCTCGCGTTTGCATGCTTTGGCTCAGCTCTTGTAACTTCAGGCGCAGCTCGTCATCCATGGTATGTTCTCCAAGCTTGACGCTGGAGGAACGCGCCTGCTTACAACCCGTTCCGCCGGTGGCCGCAGAGAACCAGAGACACCGCAGATGCTACAACTTGCGCTGTGGCGGCGCTTAGGATGGGCGGTGGATTGAGCCTCAGCGAATGACCGTCGGCAAATAGCGGATGCTTCAGTCTCGAAAAGGTGCTGGACGGCTCGATATGCACCGCCCCTTGGCCCTGGGTGCTGGTCCCATGCACAGTAAGGCCGTGCAAGTGCGCGCGGCCTCTGGGCTCAACATTCCAGTCGTCATGGTCCAAAGTTGTCCCAAGGTGGGTTCTCACCAAAGTGGGCGGCGAGAAGCGTCACGAAGCTTTGAACTTTGGCGGAAAGATGCCTTCTTGACGGGTACATCGCGTAGATCGACCGGCTTACCGGCTTGAACTGGGGCATCACTGTCTCCAGCTGGCCCGAACGAATGGCTTCTCCAACAAGGAAAGTGGGGCAAAGTACTATGCCTGCTCCACCCAGCGCCGCATCGCGCAGGAGCTGCCCGTTCGTTGCCGTCATCCGTGCAGTGATTTTTACCGCCACTTGCCCCTTTGGTCCGTCGAACCGCCATTTTCCGCGGCTGGCGCGCAACGCGTAGTCCAGACAATCATGGTCGTGGAGATCCGACGGCTTTGTGGGACGCCCGCGTCTGTCCAGATAATCGCGCGAAGCGCAGACCACCTCGCGTGACGGCGCGATTCGGCGAGCAACCAGATTGGAAACCGTGAGTGGAGCGATGCGTACCGCGACATCCAGGCCCTCTTCCACGATGTCAACCACACGGTCGTCCAACACCAACTCAACCGACACCTCCGGGTAGACCGCGAGATATTCTGCAACGACTCTCCCAAGGTGCATCGCGCCGAAGGAGATCGGCGCGCTGACACGCAGTGAGCCGGTCGGACGTGTCTTGCTCTCGGCCGCGCTCGTACGAACTTCCTCGACATCCTCGATTATGCGCAGACTGCGCTCGTAGACGGAGGCGCCGAGCTCTGTCAGGCTGATGCGCCGGGTCGTCCGGTTGAGAAGGCGTGCGCCAAGCCACTCTTCCAGCATCTGGACATGCTTGCTCACAGCCGCTGGCGATAGTCGCATCCGCTTGGCCGCTCCAGCGAAGCTGCCTTCACCGACGACGTTGGCAAACACGGTCATGCTGGTCAGCCGGTCCAACTGCAATCACCTCTTTCATTCACGTTTCGTGAATTCACCATCCATATCTCCCTCGATTATCAATCCGCAGTGGACAGATTATCTGAAACCAGGCCGGGATCAATTGCCCGATCCGTCTCTCTAACGTTTGCCCGAAACGTTGGCGTCGAGTGCCTTCTCGCGGGCTGGAGGTGATCATGTCTCTGACCAAAGCAGCCCTTCGGGAGAAACAGGGAGCCACTTTTCGCATGTGGCTCTCCGTGCTCACTGTATCGCTGGGTATTTTTTCGATGATCACTGCGGAGCAACTCCCTGTGGGGCTGATTCCGGCAATTTCTTCCGAGTTGAATGTCTCTATTGGGAGTGGCGGTCTCACGGTGACGATACCCGGCGTAATTGCGGCGTTCGCTTCTATCGGTTTGCCGTTGGCAGTGGGGAGGCTCGACCGGCGTATTCTGATGGCGGGCCTGCTCGCGGTAATGGCTGCGGCGAGCGTGATTTCAGCGCTCGCAACGAACTTTCCCGTTCTGCTCGCGTCCAGGCTGCTCGTCGGGATCACCATCGGTGGCTTTTGGGCGATAGCCGGAAGCATCGCAGTACGCCTTGTTCCTGGACCGTCCGTGCCGCGCGCCATGACTATTGTCTTCGGCGGTGTAAGTGCCGCTGCGGTGCTGGGCGTGCCGGCCGGCACGATCATCGGTGATCTAGTCGGCTGGCGCGGCGCGTTCTGGTCTCTCGCCTTCCTGAGCTTTGCCATACTGCTCGCCGCCCTGCTTGTGCTTCCGAAGCTGGAGGCGGCGCAGCCTGTGGAGGTGAAAGCCCTGCGTGCGCAATTGCGCAATCCCGCCCTCCTGTCGGGCGTGGTTGCGACCGCACTGCTGGTGGCTGCCCACTACGGTGCCTACACTTTCGTGAGCCCGGTGTTGCTGGAGGTCTCGGGCGTCACTGCAGGGAGCATAGGTTGGTTACTGTTGGGGTATGGCATTCTCGGAATGATTGGCAACGCCGTCGCAGGCGTCTGGGCCGCCAAATCCGTCGGTCGCACATTGGCCTGCATCGTCATTGGGCTCGGCGCCACGCTGGCTCTCTTCCCGTTGCTCGGGGTCACGCCGCTCACAGGAACCATCCTGCTGCTGGTGTGGGGCTTCGCGTATGGCGCGGCGCCCATCACGCTGCAGACGTGGGTGCTGAGTGCAGCACCAGAAAGCGCGGAGACCGCGACGGCCATCTACTGCTTCACTTTCAATCTTGCCATCTCCGTGGGTACCCTAGCGACCAGTCAGATCGTCGACACGATGGGCGTGAACAGGGTCCTCTGGGTCGACTCCGCCATCATCCTGCTGGTGCTGCTGCCGGTGTGCCGCGCACCCATGCTTAACCGGAACATCGGAAACTCGTAGACAGCAAGCCATCCTGTGCCGCCCATCTGGCAATGATGCTGTGTAGGTTGAAGTAGACCTTCGTTTCCTCTGTCTTGAAAGTCACGCGCATCACATCAAACGCGGGTTCCGCCGCACCGTGCGGGTGCCGATGCTTTGCGCCCCGGAGGACAACTGCCTACTTGAAAAAGGACTTGATCCCCTCGTCGATATGTGTGCTGATATGAGATCGATCTCATGCCGCGCTCTCAATTGCTGTTTCTCTACGGGAGCGCGCTCTGGGAAGCATATGTCTGAATGACGATGAAGAGGGAGGTTCAAGTGAGGAAATTGATCGCGTGGCTGGCCTTGGCCACTACCACGCTCGCGTTCGCGTCTGCGGCCTCGGCGGGTGAAACCATCAACCGGGTTACCTCGAAGAAGGCAATGGTGGTCGCCACAAACAGCGGTTGGCCGCCGCAGAGTTTCCTCGACGACAGCAATCAGTTGGTCGGCTTCGACATAGATGTCTCGAAAGAGATCGCAAGGCGCCTCGGTGTCGAGGTCAGTTTCGATACGCCGGACTGGGCGACGATGACGGGCGGCCATTGGCAGGGACGTTACGATCTGGGTGTCGGCTCGGTGACGCCGACCAAAGCGCGCGCCAAGGTGATCGATTTCGAAGGCATCTATTATTATAGCCCCTACGTTTACGTGGTTCACAAGGACAGCCCGGCCAAATCGGTCGCCGACCTGAACGGCAAGATCATCGGCGTCGAGACCGCCACCACGTCGGAGGATTTCATCCGCAGACAACTCGAGATCGATGCTCCCGGCCTGCCGCCCATCGAATACAAGCTGGAGCCCGGTGAGATCAGGACTTTCGCTGACTCAATGCTGCCGTTCGACGATTTGAGGCTCGGCGACGGCGTGCGCCTCAACGCGGTCATCGCACCAGAACAGACGGCTCAGAACGCGATAAAGAACGGCTACCCGTTGCGTGTCCTGGAAGGCGGCTATGCCTTCCGTGAGCCACTGGTGGTGATCGCGGAAAAAGGTGATGCCGAGTGGAATGCCAAGATCGGCGGCATTCTCGACGAGATGAAGAAGGACGGTACCCTCGCGAAACTGACCACCAAGTGGTACGGCAAGGATTACAGCTCTGACTGAGAGGCATCGTGGATAAAGCTTGAGCGGGGTGCATTCAATTGAACATCCCGCTCCATCTGTTTTGTTTCAGCCGCATTTCCACGACACCGGGCGGCTCCGCCTGCCTGCAAAATGCTCTAGTGCCGCCACCTCATCATATTGATCATGACATGTCCTGACACATATTACCGACGCACGCTTGCCGACAACACCATCAGACCGCCGCTGAGCGGCGTTTCCGAGTGCGAGACAGTCGTTGTCGGCGGCGGACTGGCCGGCCTGACGACGGCGTTGCAGCTGGCTCGCGCCGGCCAGCAGGTCGTCGTGCTTGAGGCGCAGCGGATAGGATTCGGCGCTTCCGGTCGCAATGGCGGCTTCGTTAATCCCGGTTTCGCCACCGGCACCGACAACATCGCCGCGATGGCCGGCGTCGACGCGGCACAAAAACTGCACCGCCTGTCCATCGAAGGCGTCGACTTCGTGCGGCAGACGATCCGCGATCTCGACGTCAAGGCGGCAGAGCCGCGCTCCGGTATATTGAGCGTGCTTCGCCACGATGGCGGCGCCGTGCTCAAGGCATATGCCGAGCAACTGGCGCGGGATTTCGACTACCGGCTCGACTATCTCGATCGCGACCAGGTGCGAGCGGTGCTGCATTCGGATCGCTACCACCAAGGCCTGCGCGATCCCAGCGCCTTCCACATGCATCCGCTTAACTATCTGCGCGCCGTTGCTGGCGAGATCGAGCGGCTGGGCGGCAGGATATACGAGAGAACGGCTGCCGTTGAAGCCAACCTTGACGGCGCCGAAAAGATCTTGCGTACCGACAGCGGCGAAGTGCGCGCCCGCCAGGCCGTAGTTGCCACCGGCGGATATACGGGGCCACTGGTCGGTCGGCTGCAGCGGGCATTCCTGCCGATCGCCACTTACGTTATGGTGAGCGAGGAGGCGCCTGACCTCATCGCCAAGGCGATTACGACGACCGACGCCGTCGGCGATAACCGTCGCGCAGGCGATTATTACCGTGTTGTCGAAGACGGCAGGCGGCTGCTCTGGGGAGGGCGCATCACCACCCGGGCAGCCTCATCGGGCGTGTTGGCGAGGCAATTGCGCCGTGAGATGGTCACCACTTATCCGCAGCTCGAACACCTCAAGACCGAACTCGCCTGGTCCGGGCTCATGTCTTATGCCCGGCACATGATGCCCCAAATAGGCCCGTTGCAGCCGGGCGTCTGGTACCTCACGGCTTTTGGTGGCCATGGCATCAACACCACGGCGATCGCCGGCAAGTTGATCGCCGAAGCCATACTGGGACAATCGGACCGCTACCGGCTGTTCACACCCTTCGGCCTTGCCTGGGCGGGCGGCCCGGCTGGACTTGCGGTTGCGCAACTCACCTACTGGAAGCTGCAGGCGCAGGATTGGTGGCGCGAGCGGGCCCGCTGACCGCAGGGAGATCGAAGACGTGATCGGCCGACTATTGCTCAACCACCCGGACGCGGCGCGCCGCGTTGGCGTGTTCTTCGTGCTCGCCGCCATCGCCGCCGGCCTGTATGGGCTCGGCATCAAAGCCAGTTGGCTCGGCAAGCTCGTTCCGTGGTCGGTCGAGTGGCTCGCCGCCAACCCGGACGTCGGGCGGGCGGTCTCGGCGGTGCTGATCGCATTGATCTTGGTGGCGAACTGGAACGCGCTGCGGTATCTCAGCCGCAAACAGCAGATTGTGGCAGTTTGGATAGAGCTGTTCGTGTTGCTAATGTTGTTTTTCTATTCCTTCGACCTGTCCTTCGCGTTCATCGCCAAGAAGATCGGCTTCCTCGTCTCGAAGGGTGTGGTGACGACCCTCTACATTTCGGCCATTTCGATCGCCATCGCCACCCTCATCGCCTTCGTTGGCGCCATCGCCAAACTTTCCCGCAACGGCGTGGTCTATGGCTTGGCGACCTTCTATACCTCTCTGTTTCGTGGCTTGCCGTTGTTGATGCAGATCTACATCATCTATCTCGGCCTGCCGCAGATTGGCTACGTGATCGGCGCCGTGCCGGCCGGCATCATGGCGCTGTCGCTCTGCTACGGCGCGTACATGACCGAGATCTTCCGCGCCGGCATCGAAAGCATCTCGCGCGGCCAGACCGAGGGTGCTACGGCACTCGGCCTTAGCGCTAACCAGACGATGTTCCTGGTCATCCTGCCGCAGGCGATGCGCGTCATCGTGCCGCCGACCGGCAACCAGTTCATTGCGATGCTGAAGGATTCTTCGCTGGTCTCGGTGGTCGGGGTCTGGGAGATCATGTATCTCGCACGCACGCAGGGCCAGACCGAGTTCCGCCACATCGAGATGCTCATCACCGCCTCGATGATCTATTGGCTGCTCTCGATGGGGCTCGAGTTCCTTCAGTCGCGGATCGAGGACCGGTTCGGGCGCTCACTCAAGCGCTGATCGTCATCCGTGATCTTCGCCAAAGCGAGTTGCACAGCACCGCAACAGCCAGCTTCGGAGAGCAGCTGCAGATTGTACGCGACAGCATGCCGTTCGGCGACGTCGTGAGGGGTGAATCAACCCGGTATTTCATCGGCTTAGCCCGATCGGAGGGCAGAATAGAGCAAGTGCTGGACGAGCATGTTCGTTGGCCGACCGCCCGGCAACTACGACCGATTGCTGGATTTCACCCGCGCCAATAAGTTAACAAAATTAATGACTCTAACATGTCTCCGGCCAACCATTATCGCTATGTATCGATGGCAGCCGAGTTCGCCACTGGTTCGCCAATAGGTTTGTCAGCAGTGGTTTGCGCGTTACCAGCCGCACGACTCGGTCCATGCCCTGCACAGCCAAACGCACCGGCGAGACTTCCCGGGAATGAAGCTCGGCATGGTGTTTCGTTCCTTTGAAGTGGGCGTGGTTGGGGGAAGACCGTAGTCGGCGTGTTCGCGCCCGGTGGAATTTTCGAAGAGTTGTTTCCAACGGCGGGAACGAACCAAACTTCCATGCATTTAGCTCTGGCTTCGTTCATTCACTCTTTCTTCTGGGAGCTGGACCATTGTCATCCGGAGGCTATCTCTTGGCCGACCAACAAACCAATGACGTTTCCATCGTTGATCTGATACCTGCCCTGCGGGCTTTCGCGCGCACCTTCTGCCGCGTTCCAGACGATGCCGACGATCTGGTGCAGGAAACGTTGACCAAAGGGCTCGCCAACATCGACAAGTTCGAACCTGGTACACGCATGAAGTCGTGGCTCTTCACCATCATGCGCAACACCTACTACACCCGGATCAAGATCGCTGCACGGGAAGCGCCAGGCCTTCTCGACTGCGCGTCTTCGAGACCGATTTCGGAAGCTACCCAGGAATGGACCGTTCAGAGCAAGGAAGTTCACGGCGCCATCCAAAAGCTGCCCGAACATCAGCGCGAGGTGCTGATGCTGATCGGCGTTTTGGGAGTGGGCTACGAGGAAACCGCCGAAATCTGCGGCTGCGCGGTAGGGACGGTCAAGAGCCGGCTGAACCGTGCCCGCGCCAACATCCTTGAGCTACTCGGGGAGAGCTCGTTGCAGACATTGATAGAAAGGCGAAATCAGCTGTCGGATGGTCAGCTCGATATAGAGGTCGACAGCCGCAGATAATCAGCTCTTCACGTCTCGCCGACGCTTCTCGACGAGAGCATTTTGCAATTGGATCGCCAGCTTGGATAGGCGGTCTGGTATCTTTTCCTGCTCTATGGCGGCCAGCAGGGAAGCAATCTCCTGATCCACTGCCATCTCGACAAGCAGATCCGTGGTATCGTCGCTCGAATGAGACATCACGTTCTCTTGATAGCATCCCTAGATCCAAGTCTGATGATGAGCGCTCGGCACTACAAGGCGTTGTCGACCGCCGAGAGGCTCACCGGCGGCCCTTGCACAGTTTTCCTCCGTGCCGCGGCAAGACGCGGCGCGGTGGCGTCAGTCCTTCAGCAACCGGTTTGCGGCGTGATCCTGAAATTGATCGGACTTGATTCGATTGCCGTCCAGCCCGCGCTCTCGGCTATGTTGCTTCCTGTCGCGGTTGGACAAAACCGCGCTTTCTTCGATCTTGTCCTTGTCCAAGGTGGTCATTGCGCCGGCGCCGGCACCTTTGCCTTGGCTGCCTTGGCCGAAATGCTTTTTGCCGCCGGATGCCATGATCTCCTCCTTCGAATCCAGGACACCGATCGGTGCCGACGCCCGAACCGGCATCGCGCTGTAATGTTCCGTCTCACCCAGCAAGCAGGAAGGCGTCGCCATCCCATGACCCAAACGGCTTCTCGCCGTCGATGACGACCCGCAATTGGTGAGCTTGCGCAAGACGGCCGATGTCGGCCCGGTCCAAAGAAAGCGATCCGCGATAAGAATAGTTGAGCAATGCGAGCCGGCCCGGCCGTTTGAGAACGCGCGCAATTTCATCGAAAAGCCGCTCAGCCATGCCGGCCAGGACCAGGTAGGGAAAGCTGTCGACCGCCAACACGCAATCGAAACTGTCGTCGTCGAAGTCGGCCAGATCGAGACCGGAGGTTTGGCGCAGTTCGACATTGCCGAGCGCTGCGCATTGCTCGGAGGCGATAGAGATCATCCGCGATGATATGTCGATGCCGACCATCCGCTTGAAGGAATTGGACAGCGCGCGCTCGAAACGTCCGATGCCGCAACCGATGTCGAGAATGTCTCGTTCAATTCCGGTGAATTCTCGCGCCTCGAGCCATTCAACGATTTCGTCGGTCATGGCTGTCAGCCGCTCGTCATCGCCAAGGGATCCTAACTGGACACTTGCGGCTGTCGAAATTGCTGCCGCGGCATCAAAACTCGAGGCCAGCCGCGTGACGACGGCAATATCCGTCTCGCCGTTACCGCGTTCATGCCGAACGGCGCCGCCTGTCGCTCGCAAAGTGGCAAGGACGCCCGGTCTGTGGCGCAGCAGTCCAGCGACCTTTCGCAGTCTTTCAGCATCGCCGGTATCCGCCGGACGGACTTTCAGCACGAACTCCGCCAATTCCGCCGCTTCAATTGTGGGCGGCAGGTGAAGCGCCAGCCTGACGAGAACAGCTTCGGCGCAGGCACCATCGGCCATGCAATCTTCGACCGCCCGTCTGACCGATGTCCGGCGCTGCGCGTGCACACTCATGACATCAACTCCGCGTCCAGATCCTCCGCATCGTCCACCTGTCGACGGCGCCCCAGCCATATTTGTAGGCCTCCTGGCCGCGCAGGAAGTCGAACTCGCGCGCATCCTCGCGGATCGACTCCGCGATCGCGTGGCCGATCAGGATCGCCCCTGGGCTCTCCTCGGCATATGCAGGATCTAGGCCGCCGAGATAGGCATAGGCGCGGCCGCGGTGGTGAAATCCGTAATAGGCGGCGACAGTCGTGCCATCGATCGCGAGCAACCAGCATCGGACCAGGCCGTGAGCATCGAGCAAGGGAAGTGAAAGCCCATGGAAGTGCTGCACGGCGGGGTCGGCCAATACACCACCTCCATGTCCAACCCAGCGTGCCTGGTGCAGGCGGATCAATTGGTTCAGGAAGTTCTGATCGCCCCGCGCTGACGCCAACGCGAGCCGGCCGCGTCTGGACGCCGCTTGGCGCGCCCGGCGCAACTGGCGCCTGCGCCGAGCGGGAACGCAGCCGGCCAACGTGTCGTCGCCGGCAACAGCAAGCACGGGACAGGCTGCATGAATTACCGGCCTCTCGACCGTTAAACCGGGATGCGCGATCGTAAGACCGGCACTGTTTTGCGGCAGATCAGACAAGATCCATTGTGACCACCCGACCGAGCAGATCGTTTCGGCAATGGTGGCGACAACCGCCGCCTCGATATCCCGGACAGCCAGGATGTCCAGATAATCACTGAGCGAAATACCGACCGGAAGCAGCTTCGAACCGGCCGTTCCATGCTCGAGATAGAGTGGCGCCAGCCCGACCAGATCGCCGCCACGCCAGACCGCGACTGTCGCCAGTTCACCGGGTGCGAATGCGCGCCACCATGGCACCAGCCAAGCGGGGGATTGGAACGGCGTCGCAGAGGAGCTCTGCTCCCATAGTTTCCACCAGTGCGGCGTCAAGGCATCGAATTTTACGGGGTCATCGATGATTTCGCTGCGCAACACTGCTTTTCTCACGGTGCCGCAGCGAAGCGCCGGCAATCTGTGCCAAGTTGTGCCAGCGCCTGATAGGCAGCCATATACGACGAGATCATCCGTTCCAGCGAAAACCGCCGTCGCGCCTCCACCCGGCACGCCTCGGCGTCCAGGCTGGGCGCCGCAAGAATGGCTTGGGCCATTTCGTCGACTGTGTTGACGAGAAAGCCCGTCCTGCCGTGCTCGATGACATCCGCAAGCGCGCCATTCGGGAATGCGACCACCGGGGTACCGCAGGCGAGGGCCTCCATGGCGACAAGCGAGCTTGTCTCGGCGGCGAGGCTTGGAATGACCAGACAGCGGGCTGCGTTGAGAAAGCGCCTCTTGGCGTTAAAACCGAGCGGGCCCAGGAAGCGGCGGCGAGCATCAAGACGGGATTGGACCTCGTCGCGAAAGTAGCGCGTATGTGTTTCGTAGGGATAGACCTTGCCGCCGATGACCAGGGGCACGCGCGCCTGTTTGGCCGCGTCCAGGGCCAGGTGAATGCCCTTTTCCGGGCAGACCCGGCTGAGAACCAGGGCAAAGTCTCGCTTCGGCTGCACCAGGCTCAGTGCTTCGATGTCAACGCCGTTGGGAATCGGCGCCACCAGTCTGGCCCCTGGTGGCGCCGTTTGCTGCTGGGTGGGCGAGACCGCATGGAGCCACAGGTCGTCCCGCGTCGGTCGCAGAGCCTCGGCCGGATACCAGTCCAAGGGCAGGTGGAGGCTCACCAGGGTCGGACCATCGTCGGGCAGATAGGCATGAAAATCGATGCCGTGCAGATGAACCACATCGATCGGCCATCGGGCGCGGGCAGCGGCGATCGCTTTGCGATGAGCCTGCTGCGCGCGGCTCTTCGCCGCCTCGTCGAGCACGCCGTTTTCAGCCGGTATTTCCACAAGGATACCGCTCGCGCTGGAGCCGCGGCAGCCAATGACGATAGAGCGGTGGCCGGCGCGAACCAGCTCCCGATCGAGCATCGACAGAACCTGTTCGGCACCGCCGACAGCATCGGGTCCGACGGGTGCGAGAGGGTAGGCGACATTGAGGACAGTGAGCGCCGCGGCTGGTTGCGCCTCGGTCCCGTATGCCGCACCACCTGTCGATGATGCCGCTAATTCGTCCAATGTGTCAGGCGTCTGGTGCATTGGCAGCATGACACTTTCACGCTGCCGAGGCCCGCCGCGTCGGGAGCGAAGCGGACGTCATGCCGGGCGCATAGCGGCGGATCATGGTTGCGCAGAATTCCGCGAACTCCTCCGGCGCCAGTGGCGGGCTGGTGTGGTGGGGCATCATTCCCCGATGCTGCGGTGTAAAGCAAAAGGTGACCGTCACGTCGAAATCGGCGAGTGCCTCCATCTGCCGGTCGAACCAGTCCAGCGCGTTCGGCCGGAAGCTGTCTGCCCAGGAAAGCCCCGTGCGCATATTGGTGACGCCCAGCCGCTTCATCCAGGCGACGGCATCGTCCAGCCGGGGGTCCTCGAAATGAAACCACTGCACCAGTCCCATTGCGGGCGTGTAGCGCAGGAACTCCTCCAGCGCTGGTTTTGGCGTGCCGTCCTGGCGCAGCAGCCCCATGTGGAAATGTCGATAGTAAGAAGAGCCCTCCGCCTCGCGATGCCGCGTCGTTGCTTCCCATTCGCGCGGAAGATCGTAGAGGCTGTACCACTGGATACGTGGTGCGTTGCCAATCAGCAACTCGGCGGTGCGCTTGAGCCCCCAGACCTGGATTTCTTCCGCGCCGAAGGTCGATACGCCGACTTCGCTGACCCAGATGGGAAGGTTGGTGACGGTCGCGATCTCGCCGATCTTCTGCGGCCATTCGTGGATCTGCCACAGGTTCCAGTCGAGCGGAAAGCCGTGCACGGCGACGGCATCGACATGGTCCAGCACGCCGAATTCCTTCATGCGGGTGATAAAGCCCGGATCTATCGGCGAGATGCCACCGAGTACTTTCGTCAAAGACGGGTTCTCCGACGCGATTGCGTCAGCCGACAAGATCGCCATCCTGGCAAAGCGGCTCCAATCGGGATCGAGCTCTGGGTCCCAATGCGATTTGTTGTTGGGCTCGTTCCAGATCATGGCGGCTTCAATCATGGAGCTGTCCTTTCGAGGGATAGATGGCGCCGCCGCCGGCCGGGTCCCCGGCTGCGCGGCAGAAATAGACCTCCTGCTCGGGGTGCAGAACGATCTCGAAACCGGCGCTGCGCAGCATCGCTTCGGTGCAGGCGCGGTTTGGAATCCACCAGTTGGTGGGATCGTCGGCATAGCGGTGCTCGATGAAATGCAGCTTGGGAAATTGCGGCTGGTCGAACAGGTCATGCGTCCAGAAATGATAGTTTTCTTCCAACTCGGGCAGATCCGCGCTGCCGCGCTGCATGGACTGGAAGATCATCAGGTCACGGGCGACATGTTCGCGGATCAGGTCGAGCGCGAGCAAGGGGTGGCGCAAATGGTAAAGCACCCCCATGAACAGCACGACATCGAATGTCTCGCGCAGCGAGCCGACGTCGTAGACCGAAAGCTTCTGGAATTCGATCTCGCAATCGGCAACCTCGGCCGCAAAGCGAGCTTGGGCCAGATAGGCGTCATCGAAATCGATGCCGAGGACACGGTCAGCACCTCGCCGTTTCATCTCGATGGAGTAAAATCCTGCATTGCAGCCGATATCGAGTACCGCCTTGCCTGTCAGATCAGCGGGAATGGCATTGGCAAATTTGCGCCATTTGATCAGCGGGTAGTTGCCCAGAAAATGGTTGGGAGCGGTTTCGACGCCGGCAAGTTCCATGTTGTGGAACCATGGGCCGAGCGCATCGATGCGGCGGCGGATTTCGGCATGGGAATGCAGCATGGCTCAGGCTCCTTCGCCAGGAACGACGGGTACATGCGACTGCGCGCCGGGCATGATCATGGTGGGCCGGCGGTGCGCGGATGAGGCGTCGTTTTCAAGCAACCGCAGCGCTGTGCGATAGCCGTTGAAAGTGCCGACATCGACATAGTCCGACCCAGCCCTGACACCAAAAGCTGTACCGCCGGCCGCAATATAGGCGTTGACCAAAGTGCCGATATATTCGTCACTGCGCTCCCGCTCACGCCAGAGTGCCGCAAGCTGATGCAGGATATGGCCCGGCATCTTGAACGCACCCCAAACCCAGTTCGTGGCGGCATCCTGCCGCTTGACCTGGATTTCGATCACGCGCTCGTGGACGTCGATGACGACGGCGTCGAAGAATTCCGGCTGATCCACCGGGAAAAGCAGAAATGAGAGCTGATCGTCGGGCAAATGGCGGAAACCGTCCTCGGGAAACCAGATCGTATCGGGAAGGCCGACCAGGACGACCTCGTCGGGCGCGACGAGGGGCGCCGCCCGGAAGATCGCATCGCACAGACCGACGGGGTTCGGCTGCACCACGAAGAGAGCCGCCGCGTCACCGTAGCCGGCGGCGTAGTATTCAAGGATGTCGGATTTGCCCGATCCGATGATGAAGCAAATCTTGTCGACGCCGGCCTGCACCATGCGCCGTACCAGATACTCGCTCACGGCGCAGGGACGCTCGGTCTGTCCATCGATCCGGCTACCGACCGGCAGCAGCTCTTTCGAGAAGCCGAGCGGCTGAATGCGGCTGCCGCGCCCGGCAGCGGGTACGATGCCCAACATCAGACCGCTTCCCTCATCGGTTCGCCGGGAGATCTTTGAAAGGCATCGTTCAGGATGCGATCCAGTTCCGCCGCGCGCCGTGCGGAAGTGTGTTCGCCCAAGACCCGGTCGCGGGCACGCCTTCGAATGCCGTCGAGCTCGCACTCCGGCAATTGCAATGCGGCGACCACATCATCGGTGTCATGCGCCAACAATATTTCGCGGCCGGGTTCGAAAAATTCGGCCAGGCCCGGCCATGCATCGGTGACGATGGCAGCCCCACACGCGGCCGCTTCGAAGAGCCGTCCCGACGGGCACCAGCCCTTTTGCGCCATCGCCTCCCGGGTGACGTTCAGTGTCAGGCGAGATGATGAGAAGAAAGCCGGATGGTCGGCTGGCGGAAGATGCCTGACAAAGAAGATGTTGTCACTCCATGGGAATTCCTGCGGATATTGCGCGCCGCCAATGATGAAACGGTGGTCGGGCAGGCGCGCGGCCGGGCGGACTAGCAGCTTTTCGACGCCGGCCTGGCGATCCGCCGCGTAAGTTCCGAGATAGGACAGATCACCGGCGAATTCGGCCCGCTTCTCTGCCGGCCGGTGTTGGTCGGGATCGACATGCCCATAGAGAGGCACCACGTGACGCGCGCCTAAAACCGACTTAAGCGCCTCGATCGCAGAGCCGCCGGTGTAACTCAAAACGAGGTCGAAATCGGCAAGACCCTCAGGTCCGAAATAGGGCGGACGCTCGCCTTGCTCGATGCGGGCAAGCGTGACCGGAGTGTCGAGATCGTAGAAGACACGCAATCCGCGACCTGTCTGCTGCGCCAGCCGCGAGGCCTCCACGGCGTCGGCACAGTAGGAGGTAACGACGACGACATCCGCTTGCTTCATTGCCCGCTCCGCAACGCGACGGATGTCTTCCCAGTCCGGATAAATGACGACGTTGCCGCCATCGAGCCGATCGAGATCACGCGTCCCGGCATAGTAGGGGGTATCGCGTTCGAAGAAGGTGATGGACCATCCCAGCCGACCCAGGGCGCGGATCAGTCCGCGCCAGAGCGTGGCATGGCCGTTGCCCCATGATGATGTAACAGTGAGACCGAAAATGACCATCTGCATCCGGAAAGTCCTCGTCAGGCAGCTTCGTTCATTCGCAGGAGCTTGGAGCCCCAGTCACCCGACACGATCGTCGTGATCGAGGCTGGATCGATGTCGAAGCGGAAGCAGTCGCCGACCGGCAAGCCAAGCACCTTGCAGACGGCGGCCTTGATGACGTCGGCGTGGCTGACCAGGGCGACACACTGGTTCGGATGCCGCTCGCGCACTGCGTTCATCAGTGCGACGATCCGCTCCTGGACATCCAGCATGGTCTCGCCGCTCGGTGTCCTGGCCTCCTGCCGCTGGTCGTTCCACGCCCGCCAGCCGGCGTCGCCGTTCAACTCGTCGAAGGTCTTTCCCGACCAATCGCCGAAATCGATCTCATCGAGTTCGGCGCAGATCGCAATCTCACCGACGCCGCAGGCAAGCGCGATCGGCACGGCCGTCTCTTGCGTACGCTCACGCGGGCTGCACAAGATGGCTTCAATCGGCTCCCGGGCCATGCGGCCACCAAGATGCGCGGCCTGCGCCTTCCCAGCCTCGCCAAGGCAAACGCCATCCATCCGTCCTGCAAGATAGGAGCCGACATTGTCGTGCGCTGCATGACGGATCAAAAAGAACGTTGTCGTCATTCCGCGGCATCCAGCAAAGGCTCGTCCTTGCCGGCGATGAAGGCGAGCGTGCGCTGCCGCGCTTCGGCGTCGGTGAACTGTTCGGGAGGCGACTTCATGAAATAGCTGCAGGGACCGGTCAGTGCTCCCGCTATGCCGCGATCGAGCGCAAGCTTGGCGCAGCGTATCGCATCGATCACCACGCCGGCTGAATTTGGAGAATCCCAGACTTCCAGCTTGAGCTCGGCGTTGAGCGGCACGCCGCCGAAGGTCGTCCCTTCCACTCGGATATAGGCCCATTTGCGATCAGTCAGCCACGGTACGTGGTCGCTGGGTCCGACATGAATATTGCCCGGCTCCAGGGGAACATCGAACTGGCTGGCCACGGACTGGGTCTTGGAAATTTTCTTTGATTCCAGCCGCTCGCGTTCCAGCATGTTGAGGAAGTCGGTGTTGCCGCCGAAATTCAGCTGATAAGTGCGATCGATGCGCACGCCGCGCTCGCGGAAGAGATTGGCCAGCAGGCGGTGAACGATGGTCGCCCCGACCTGGCTCTTGATATCATCGCCGACCAGCGGCAGCCCTCGCTGCTCGAAGCGCCGGCGCCATTCCGGACGTGAGGCGATGAAAACGGGTATGCAGTTGACGAAGGCGCAGCCGGCCTCAAGCGCGCATTCGGCGTAGAAGCGCGTCGCCTCCTCGGAGCCCACCGGCAGGTAAGAGACCAGCACGTCGGCGCCGCTGTTGCGCAGGATTTCGCTGACGTCGGCAACCGGCTCCGGCGCCTCCTCGATTTCGTCGCGCAAGTATTTTCCGATGCCGTCAAGTGTCGGTCCGCGCTCGACGCGAACGCCGTTTGCCGCCGCATCGGCAAAGCGGAACGTGTTGTTGGGGGCGGCGTAGATTGCTTCAGCGACGTCGAGGCCAACCTTGCTCCTGGCGACGTCGAACGCGCAGACAATCTCGACGTCGTCGACATGGTAGCCGCCGAGGTCGGCATGCATCAGCCCTGGGATTGGTTCGTTGCTTTTTGCGTGACGATAATAGGAGAGGCCCTGCACCAGGGAGGATGCGCAATTGCCGACCCCGACGATACCGACACGAACCTTTTTCGATCCCACGAAACTGCCGCCCTATGCTGTTCAAAGGTAAGTTCCTGCCGCCGAACCACCAGCGTGCCGGAATGTTCCTTGGCCTGCCGAAAAATTGCGCAAGACAGCATGGATCGAAGCAGCGCTCGCTGCGTTGCCGCAAAGGCAAAGCATTGGAAAACCGATCGATGATCGTTTACGGCGACCAGAAGCGGAGGCAGAGCGCAGAACGGCTTCGCGAAGCTGCCAGCGAGATTGCTCAAAGTCTGGACCGCATGGCTCATGGCGTCCGACGCCATGCCGCGTTGGTCGGCCTATTCATCAGCGTATCGGAACTGGTTCGCGCGCTTGCCGATGTCGATTTCGAGAACAGGGGCATCGACATCTTTTCGCCGCGGCAACAGCAAGGCGCCAGATTGCTGGTTGGTCTTGCGGCAGAGGTGGCGAAGTCGTGGCGAAGCGGTTTCGCCGTGGGCGGTGGCATCGAGCCGGGACTTCTCCAACTGCTGGACGGGTTGGATTGCGAGGCTGAGGTTCTGACCGGTTCTGCCGAGGGTTACGCGCATTACGCGCTTTATCCCGAAAGCTATTTGGGAGCGGCGCAGGAGTCAGGTCTCGATGCGAACACATGCGTGATCGGCATCCGCAGCATCGGCCTGGGGCTTGCAGCCATAGTGGCTGCCGCGATTGGCGCGCCGGCGCCATTCAGCGTTCGTCCGGTCGGCCATCCTTTCCGCAGGCACATCAATGCCGATCCGCGCTCGATCGCCACCTGGAAGAACAGTCCATCGGCACGCTTCGCCGTTGTAGACGAAGGTCCCGGTCTGTCCGGCAGTTCGATGCACGCCGTCGTCGCGTGGCTGCGGGAACTGGGTATTGGTATGGACCGCATTCACCTGTTTCCCAGCCATCCTGGCAACCCGGGCATCGAAGCGTCACGGGAGGCCAGGGAGACATGGTCGCGCTGTCCGAAACATGTGGCGACGGCGCTCGAATGCACCTTCCCCGAAAGCTCGAACATTCCCACGCTTAGCGAATGGGTGGCCGAGGCGGTCGGCAGCCCCGAATTACGCCTGACCGAACTGTCTGGTGGCGAATGGAGGAGCGTCCACTACGTCGACGAAAAGCATTGGCCGCCGAGCCCGCGCGGCATCGAGCGGCGTAAATTCCTGGCGTCCGCGGGGTGTGGTCGCTGGCTCGTCAAATTCGCCGGTCTCGGCGAAACCGGACGGCGTAAGAGACGAGCCGCGGAAATGTTGGGGAAAGCCGGGTTCGGATCGCAAGTGGTCGGGCTTTGCCACGGCTTTCTGGTCGAACGGTGGATTGACGGCACCACGATGGACCAGGCGCCGCTGCCAAGAGGAAGGCTGGTCGCGGAGTTGGCGCGCTATCTAACCTGGCGGGCGCTCAATCTCCGAACCTGCGAACCGGGTGCATCATTGCTCGCACTCGCGGAAATGGCTGTTTCCAATACATCTGAAGCCCTGGGCGAGAACCGAGCGGCGACGTTGCGCCGTTGGCTTTCGAAAAAAACCCCTGCGTATGTTCTGCAGCGGGTGGAAATCGACGGAAAGCTTCACGCGTGGGAGTTTCTCGTTTGTGCCGACGGCACGGTGCTCAAGACAGATGCCGTCGACCATTGCCGGGCACACGATTTGATTGGCTGCCAGCCGATAGAGTGGGACATTGCCGGCGCCCGTGTCGAATATGGACTATCCGACAGCGATGTGACGACATTGGTCGAGGGGATGGGGCTCGATATTGACAATGGCCACATCGATTTTTTCGAACCCTGCTATTTGGCGTTCCAAATCGGGCTCTGGAGCACGGCTGCGCAATCCGAAAATGGCCAGGAAAAAGCAAGGCTGGCCGCGACCGGAGACCGATACAGGGCGGGGCTGATACGATTCCTGGACGAATCTCAGGTGTAGCGTTTCGATCAATCCAGCCTTCGTAGCATGTCTGCTTCCTGCTCGAGAATAGCGGCCACTTCCTCGCGCTGCAGATGCGTCATCATCAGGCTGACGCAGCACTCGAGATAGGTGATGGAGGAGCGCCGCAGATAGGCAGCCGCCTCGCGTTCGGCAATCTTGTCGACATCCTTCGCGGGTCGCTTGGGTTGCATGAGGATGATCCTCCGTATCGGGTCCCTCCCGCCAAACTACAAGGTTGGATGGATGTTCCGCACGATCTCCGGGCAGGTCCGGCCGCGGCCCACGTCATGCAGGAAGGTTCTGCAGCCCGCCTGCGGGTCTCCTTTTGGCAAGGCCTGTCATCTGATCGCCGATGCCGGTGCCTTCGAGCGCCGCGAAATAATCGATCGTCAGCTTGAGCCCTTCGTTGAGCGGCACTCTCGGCGACCAGCCGAGCAGCGTTTTCGCACGCGAAATATCAGGCTGCCTGCGCCGAGGATCGTCTTGCGGCAGGGGCAGAAATTTCAGATCCGACTTGGTGCCGGTCATCGCCTTCACCAATGCCGCCAGTCGCACGATGGTGAATTCTCCGGGATTGCCCAGATTGACCGGCTTGCCCGGATTGGGGTCGATGTTCATCAGGCGCATCAATCCATCAATCAAGTCGGAGACATAGCAGAAGGATCGCGTTTGCTGGCCGTCGCCGAATATCGTCAGCGGACGCTTCTCGAGCGCCTGCATGATCAAATTCGAGACGATGCGACCGTCGGCCGGATCCATTCTCGGACCGTAGGTGTTGAAGATGCGCGCGACGCGGACGTCGGCCTTGCCGGCCCTTAGATAGTCGAAGCAAAGCGTTTCGGCGGTGCGCTTGCCCTCGTCGTAGCAGGCGCGTGGGCCGGTGCAGTTCACATGACCGACATAATCCTCCCTTTGCGGGTGTTGTTCCGGATCGCCATACACTTCGCTCGTCGAGGCCTGCAGCAGTCGCGCGTCATTGCGGACAGCGAGTTCGAGCAGGTTGAGGGTTCCGATCACGCAGGTACGCGTGGTGTGTATCGGGTCGGCCTGATAACGCGGCGGTGAGGCGGCGCAGGCCAGGTTGAAGATGTGATCCACGGGCTCGCCGAGATCCAATGGCCGGCAGATGTCCTGCTCGATCAACCGGAAACCCGGCCGGTCCATGATCGAGATGATGTTTTCCATGCGCCCGGTCAGAAAATTGTCGACGCAGATCACGCGCCAGCCGTTGCGGAGCAATACTTCGCAAAGATGCGAACCGAGGAAACCCGCGCCGCCGGCAACAAGCACCGTCTTTGCCCTGTGCGCCTTTCTTGTCTGTCGCATCGCTGTTTTCTCCTGTCTGCCGTTCATGCTGCACTTCCAATGTCGAGATCGAGGGCCGTCGCCCTTGGTTGGGTCAGCGCCGCCACGAATTCGCGAGCCCTGGCCCCACCGGTGTGGGAAGCGAGGACGAGTTTGCGAGCCCGGCCGGCCATGGCCAGGCGTGCGCGCTCGGACTCGCCAACGAGGATATCGATGACTTCGTCCGTCTCCGCGGCGGTGTGGATCGCCGATGCGGGAAAGAAGCTGTCGAGCCCTGGCCAGCGGTCGCTGACGATGGGCGTGCCGCAAGCCGCCGCTTCGAACAGGCGCACGCTGGGCGACCATCCTGCGGTGATCATGGAACTGCGTGTGACATTCAGCGTGTAGCGCTGACGGCTATAGAACGCGGCGTGATCGGCTGGCGGCAAATGTTCGATGCGTTCGACATTGTCCGGCCAGATGATGTCGGATGGATATTGGGAGCCGGCCACGACGAAACGGAGGTTTGGCATATGCCGTGCGGGCTCGAGCAGCAGAGCGTTCAGCGTTGTCTGCCGGTCCATGCTGTAGGTGCCGAGATAGCCGAGATCCCAGCGGACCGGATCTCCTGTCGGGTGATGCCGTTCCGGATCGACCGAACAATAGAGAGGTTCGGCATGGCGCGCGCCGAAGTCTTGCGCCAGATGGTTGAGCGTTGGGCCGCCAGTGAAGGAGAAATAGACATCGAAATACGGAATTTGCCGCGAACTCAGATAATCGCAATCGTCGGCTGAAAGCTTGGCCAGGGTCACCGGGGTGTCGATGTCGTAAAAGCAGAGCTGCCCCTTGCAAAGCGAGGCGACGATGTCGATGACCTGGCGTCCTTCTGGAACAAAGGATCCGATGACGATGATGTCGGCCTGCTCCAGGCACTGTGCGTAGTCGCGTTGCAGCTCCGCAGTGGTTTCGTAGTAGCGCAAGGCGCAGAACTCCGGTTCGCGCAGATCGCGGTGATTGGCGTACCATGGCACGTTGCGCTCCAGAAAAGTCACGTGGTGACCGAGTCCGTGCAAGCCTTTCAAAAGACCTCGAAAAGTGGTGGCGTGACCGTTTCCCCAGGATGAGGACAGCGACAGGCCGAGAAAGACGATGTCCAGTTTCTTGGTCATTCCGCTGCCTCCACGGCCCCGTGCTCGAAATGACGTTTGAAGACGGCATCCGCCACATCCGCCCGAAGCGCGTAGGTATGGTCCGCCAGCACGCGGTGAAGTGCGGCTTGGCCGATTGCCTTGGCCCGACCGGGGGTCAGCGAGCGCATTATTTCGGCGACATCGCCGCCGTCACGCGCGACCAGGATCTCCTCGCCTGGTTTCAGGAACAGTTCCACGCCCAGCCATGCATCCGTGATGAGACAGGCGCCGGCGCCAGCCGCCTCGAACACTCGCGTGGCCGGTGAAAAACCGTTGGCGGCCATGCTATCGCGGCTGATGTTCAACACGGCTTTTGGGGTGACATTGAAGGCGTTGTGATCGCGGGTGCCGACATGGCCGAGCCAGCCTACATTGGTGGGGAGCGGCTTATCGCCCCAACCCGAGCCTCCGAGCAGGAAACGCTGTTTCGGCAGCTGGCTGGCGGGATCGAGGAAAAACGATTCGACACGCGCTTCACGGTCCGGCAGCCGGTTTCCGAGGAACGCCAGGTCGCAGGCAAAACGCGCTTTGCTGGCGACCGGATGGTGCGTTTCGGGATCGAGCGCATTGTAGATGGGCACGCACTCCTTGGCGCCCATGGCACGATAGGCCCAGACAACGGGATCGCCGCCACCATAGGTCAGCACGAGGTCGATCTCCTGCAGTGCACGATGGAGCGGGTGGTCCGGCTCGTCGCGCAACTGGGCAAGCGTGGCTGGCGCATCCACGTCCCAGAATACGACAAGCGCGTCGCTGCGGGCGTGGTCGAGAACGGCGCGAAGCAGCGCCTCGTCTTCGAAACCGACGCCACTCGCCTTGACGACGATGTCGGCGCCGGCGGCACGTGCCGCGACCTGCATCAGCGCATGCTGGGTCGCCTCATAAACGACGACAGTGCACCAGTCGGGAGCTTCGATGTCGCGGTTCTTCTGCCGGTCGTAGACATCGGGTTCGTAGAACGTGATCTCGTAACCCAATTGCGAAAGTGCCTTGAGCAAACCGCGATAGTACGTCGCGGCACCGTTCCAGTACGACGACAAAAGGCTCGATCCATAGAATGCGATCTTCATGCGACGGCTTCCTTTGCGGCTGTCGGGACGGCGGTGTGTCGGTTCGCGCATTGCGTGAGCACGCCGAGCAACTCGTCGACGCGGTGGCGGCAGGTGTGCCGCGAGCGGATGGTCTCGAGACCCGAGGTCACCAGGGAGGCCGCAAAGTCCTCGTCGGACAACACCGTCCGAAGCTGTTGCCGCATTTGCGAGCCATTCTCGGCAAACAGGAAGTCGACACCGGGCCTGAAAAGCTGCTCGACATCGGACCATGGCGCTGAAATCAGCGGAATGCCGCAGGCGAGTGCCTCGAACATGCGGATCGTCGGGATTCCGGGCAACCTCTCGCGATAGGGGCGCCGTGGAACGTGAACGGTGACACGATGCGCGGCGAAGGCCTTCGGCACGTCGGCATTGGCGATCCACCCCTCATAGCGCAGTCCTGCGGTGGCCAGATCCGCAAGTGCGGTCTTGGGGTAGCGTACGCCGTGAACAGCGGCATCAAGGCCGAGATCGTGCGCCGGCTCGATCAGAAACTCCTTGAGTTCGGCGGTCCGCTCATCATCGCCCCAGTTGCCGATCCAGACCAGATCGGAGGTGGGGTGGATCTCCGGGTGCGGCTTGAACAGGCGATCGTCCGCCGCTTCATGCCAAGTGAAGACGCGCTTGCCCCAGCCGGCGCGCAGATAGCTCTCGCGCAAGGTTTCGCCAAAGGCGAGAACGCCGTCATAGTGCTCCAGCCGGAGCGCCGAGAGTGCCTCGGTCGCAGACACGGCCCGGTGGTGGGTGTCGTGAAAAAGAAGGATGAAGTTGCCGCCGGCGGCCCGGGCACGGCCAATACGTGCGACAAGCTCCGGATCCGTCCACTCATGAACGATCACAACGTCGGCCTCGGCAATCCAGGCTTCGTGATCAAATCCGGCGTCGTAGGTCACCGGCATCAGTTCGGGAAAATCCTTGCGGAAGCGTTCGATGGCGAACGACCCCTTCTCAGCCAGCAGATTCGACCGGCTCCAGCCATTCGCCGGCTCCAGCGCAATAGCCTGATGCCGGCGCTGGACCAGCTCTCGCATGACGCCGCGCAGGAAATGGGCATTGCCATGGTTCCAGTCGGAAACGACCGAGTGGGTGTAAAACACAAAGCGCATGATCAGCGCTCCGCCATCGCTAAGGCCGCTTTGTCGTAGACGCCGCGCATAGCCGCTGTCTGCTTTGTCAGCCTAAACCTGCGGCTGCGTCGGATGGCTGCCTGGCCAAGCTCTCGCCGGAGCTCGGCATCGCTGGAGAGACGGTTGAGGCAGGCAGCGAGATCGTGCGGATCGCGCGCGTCAAAGAATATCGCGGCCCCGTCCCATAGTTCGCGATAGGTGGCGATATCGGAAAGCACCAGGGGCGTAGCCGACATGGCGGCTTCCAGCGCGGCCAGGCCGAATGGCTCGTAGAGCGATGGCGATACGAAAATACCCGCGCGAGCCATCAACGAACGCACCTCATCGGACGGCACTGCTCCCAGAGGAACAGCATGGCTGAAGCTGACATGCTCGCCGTTTGGGCCGTTCGTCGAACCGGCGGCAAACAGAGGCCATCGCGTCAGGGACGCCGCCTGATCGACCACCGCCGCATTTTTGCCCTCGTCCCACCAGCGGGCAGCGGCGAAGACGAGCGGTTGATGCTTTTCGGCCTTCGGCAGAGGACGGGCACCATTTGTGACCACACTCAAGCGCGCGATCGGGCCGTAGCAGGTCTCTAGCATGTCGGCATGGCTGCGGCTCGGCGCGATGACCGCGTCGGCCCGATCCATGCCGCGTCTGTTGCGCTCCTTCTGCCAGGCCCATGCCCCATCCGCCGCCTGTCCTCTGACCGCATGGAACCAGGTCGTCACGCAGGAATGGGAGACCACCACGACCGGGCATGGCGCGTCGAATCCCGCCGCCTGCGAAGGCGCGTTGAAATGGACAAGGTCGATGGCGTGGTCGCGCATGGGCGCATGCAACTCCCGCGGCAGCGCGTCGAGATCACCGCCGTTGCGGGTCATCCAATCCGGCGGCGTGTTCAGCCAGATCAGCTTCGCGAAAGCCTCCGCCTCGTCGGCCTGCTGCCTGGACGGTGGCGGACCGAGGCCGGCAAGCACCACGCTATCGCCGCCGTTGACAAGTTCCCTGGCCAGGTCGAGCGCATAGCGCCACACGCCGCCCACGGCGTCGACCGTCATCAGGATGCGCCGCGAGCGCGGCGTCAGTGTCCGCAACATGTCGCCTCCAGTTCCGCCAGCGGACGCGGGCGCCTTTCCTGGATGTCGCTGAACTTCTGGAATGATGCGAGATAGTGATCATGGGCGCGCTCCCAGGCGAGGTCGTCGGGTTCGCCCCAAAGCTCGCGATAGCTTGGCGAACTCGGATACGGATAAAGCGGTACGGGTTCATTGGCCCACACGCCGTTGTCGATGAGGTGCGTTCGCCAGTAGTCCACAAGGGCAGGGTCATCCTCGACGACGCCGATCAGATTGGCCTGTACGAACGGAACGTGACGCCTGGCATTGACGAGCAGCGCGGCAAGTTCCTCGGTACCCAGCCGGCAGCGTTTCGCCAGCATCGCACGACCTTCCACGGTCAGGCTTTCGAGGCCGGCCTCGATGGAGACGCAGCCAGCCGCACCGAGCAGTTCCAGCAGATCGGGTTTCCAAAGGTCGATGCGGGTCTGCACACCGAACTTCACGTCGCGATCGATCAACGCTTCCAGCAGCGCTTTCTGCGGCAGGAAGATTTCATCGATGAAATAAATGTAGCCGACGCCCTGGGCAATCAGCCCATCGATTTCCGCTATGACCGCCTCGTGGTTTCGGCGGCGATAGGCATCGCGGAAATCGATCTTGGCGCAGAAGCTGCAATTGTAGGGACAACCGCGCGATGCTTCGACCTCCGCGCCGAACCCAACCTGATTGTCATCGAACCTGTGATGGTGATGCGAATGGGCAGCGATCCAGTCTGATGGCCATTGGAGTGGCGGATGATCGACAAACGAGCTGGCGTGGACGCCGCCGGTCAAAACCACCTTGGCCTCGCGCAGGTAAGCGGTCGAGGGCACCGCGCTCCAGTCGTCGCGCCGGGCAAGTTCCGCGACGATTTCCTCGCATTCGCCGCGCACAACAATGTCGACGCCAAGCTTGCGCAAGGTTGGCGCGGGCGTAGCCGAGCCATGCGGCCCGACCGCGACTGTGCGTCCACCGCGCCCGGCGAGACGGTTGAGGAAATCGGCCGGCACGCGCAACTCGGGTGGTGCGCAGCGCCAGAACAGATAAGTCGGGGCGGTACTGACGACCGTCATTGCAGGCGCGAAATCAGCCACACGCTCGGAGAGGTCCGAGTTGTCGAGCTTCTGCAATTGCCCATCCAGCATCAACACCTCATGGCCGGCTGTTTCGAGGAGGGATTTCGAATAGCCGAGTTCCAGCGGGAGATGTGGTTGGCGGCAGCCGAAATAGATGCTGTCGTCATAGGTCCAGAACGGGTTTACCAAGGCGATTTTCATGCGACGTACCTCACGACTTCGGGGCGAGGCTGGAGCCGGTGTTGTTGCAGCCAGTCTGCGAGATCGCGAATGCCTTCGCGCCATGAAACACGAGCTTTCCAGCCAAGCATCGCTTTGATCTTGCGGGTGTCGGCGACGAAGAAGGGCTGATCGCCGGTGCGTTCGCCATCATGGCGGATCGAAAGCTCACGGCCGGTCAAGCTACGGATCTCGCTCAACAGCATGCGCAGGCTGATCGCATTATCGGGGCCGCCGCCAAGATTGAATGCCTGGCCTTTGGTCGTCTCGATACGATCGAGCGTGGCCCTGTAGGCGGCGACCGCATCGGAGACATGCAGTATATCGCGCACTTGTCTGCCGTCGCCGTAAATGGTGATTGGACGTCCCGTCAGCGCACTCAGCAGGAAGTGCGCGACCCAGCCTTGATCCTCGGTTCCGAACTGGCGCGGCCCGTAGATGCAGCTCATCCGCAGCACCGCCGTGGGCATGCCGTAGGATTTGGCGTAGTCGAGCACATATTGGTCCGCCGCGCCTTTGGAGCAGCCATAGGGCGTGCAGAAATCCAGGCCGTGGGTCTCGTCGATGCCATTCGCTTGGATGATGCCGTCGCAAGGCAGGTAACGATCGCCGTCCTCGCGAACCGCGACGTCTGGCAGGCTGCCATAGACCTTGTTGGTGCTGGCGAAGACCACCGGAACAAACTCACTGCTCAGCCGCGCCGCCTCGAGGACATTGAAGGTTCCTCGAAGGTTGATGTCGAAATCCTCGTCCGGTTGGACCAGGCTCGTTGTGACGGCGGTTTGCGCGGCCAGGTGGAAGATCGCCTTGGAACTCTTCAGAACGGGCGCAAGCGCGTTGGCGTCGCGCACGTCAATCGTTTCGACCATGAGGCGGCTTCCGTGTTTCTGCGCCAGCCATTCAAGGTTCTGTTCGACGCCGGGGCGGCTGAGATTGTCGATCACCAGCACCGGCTCGCCATCCGACAACAGGCTGTCGGCCAGGTTCGATCCTATGAAGCCGCTGCCGCCGACAATGGCGACGGGCGCGTCGCGTCGATTGCGCGTATTCATGACACCAGCCCACGTTCTTCAAGCTCGCGTTTCATGTCGGCGCCGCGGTCGATGGCGGACGAGTTGCGCACCCAGGAAACGAAATCGGCGAGCGAATTCTCCAGTTGTTGCCTCGGCTCGAAACCGAGCAGCTCACGGGCCTTGGAAATATCGGCGAAGCAGTTGCGGATATCCCCGGAGCGCGCCTTGCCGAGCAACTCTGGCGAGCGGTCCGGCGTTCCCATGGCCTCGGCAAGTACCCGCGCGACGTCGCTGATAGCATAGGCTCGGCCGCTGCCGATGTTGATGACGTGACCCCTTGCCTGGCGTTGCTGCAGCGCAAGACGAAAGGCGCGGGCGACGTCATCCACATGGACGAAATCGCGTTTCTGTTCGCCATCCTCGAAGATCATTGGACGTTGGCCGTTGGCGAGACGCGAAGCAAAATTGGCCAACACGCCGGTATAGGGGTTCGATAACGCCTGGCCGGCGCCGAAGACGTTGAACAGGCGCAGCGCGACCGTATCGATGCCATAGGCTTCGCCGAAGATCAGCACGGCGCGTTCCTGGGCGTATTTCGTCAGTGCATAGATGGAGGCGAGATCGACCGGCTTTTCCTCGTCCGTCGGCAGGGGGGAGAGGGGTTCGCCTTCCGGCGACAGCGGATTCCACTGTCCGTTTTTGATGTCGCTCGCCTTGCGCCGGGCATTGTCGATGCGCCGGCCGTCCGATGTAGCATAGAGGCCCTCGCCATAGACACTCATCGATGAGGCGACGACAATGCGCTCGACCGGGTGTTTGATCAGCGCCTCAAGCAGCGTCGCGGTGCCGAGATCGTTGGTGCCGACATAGCGCGCGATCTCGTACATCGACTGTCCGACGCCGACTTCCGCGGCTAGATGAATGACCGCGTCAACGCCTTCCAGCGCCTTGGCGACCGCCTCCCGGTCCCGAATGTCGCCCTTGATCAGCTCGGCCCCGGCGGGAAGGGCGACTGTTTCGCCTGCGTGCACCTGCTCCAGCAGCACATCCAAAATGCGAACCGAATAATCCTGCTCGATGAGTTCCTGGGCGACATGCCGGCCAATGAAGCCGCAGCCCCCTGTAACCAATATCCGTTTCACGACCACTCCTCAGACAGGTAATCTTGGCGACCCGAACTTTTCGGCAAAAGGTTTGTTCCCTTGGCTTCAACAAAGTTCCTTTGGCCGGCTTCGTTCGGAAGCAGCCACATCGCGCTCGCCGCGCCGTGCCGGAACATTGCCGCGCTTGTGCTGTTAGGACGCCGGCAGCCCCGACGATGCCCGATGTTGGCAACGCCGATGATCAAAGGAGATTTCAATGTCCCAGTCGCAAACGACCACCAATCACGACGAAATCCGCAAATGGGCCGAGGAGCGGGATGGACGGCCGGCAGTGGTTCGCACCAAAGGGGCGGGCGGCATCCTGCGGATCGACTTCGGCAAACCCGAGGAAGCATTCGAGCCGGTCGAATGGGACGAGTTCTTCCGCATATTCGACGAGAACGATCTGGCCTTTCTTTACCAGTCCAAGACTGGTGACGGACAAACCAGCCGTTTCAACAAGTTCGTCGAGCGCAACCAGAAAGGCGAATGACGCACTTCGAGCCGGCCGATTTGCCTGACCTGGTTCTCGGGCAAATTTTTCTGGATGCAGTGGAACAATAGAGGGCTCCGATCCTTCGGTCGCTGAACCACAGCCGCAGCAAGGATCGAAGGCCTGGGCCTGAGCGCAGGAGGCGGCGGGGCTGGATAGGCGTCAAAAGCTGGAAACCCGCTACTCGTCCTGCCGTGAAACCAAAACGCCGCTCATCAGTCGTCCTGCTGCTTGCGGTGGCGGTGTTTTTCGATTTCCTCGGGCTCTTCATCGTCGATCCGCGTGATGTTCGAGGCATTGTGGTCTGATCGCAGGATCTCATCCAGTTTGGCGTGAATGGCCTGAGTGTCGCGGTGCTCGGCACGCTGGATGAACAGCGTCATGGCCCACGTAAACAAGGTAGCCGCTCCATGCCAGTCCAGGGTCTGTCGCTCGAAGATCATCCAAAGGATTGCGTAGACCAACAGGATCAGGAATGCCGCGGGGCGGGAGGTTAATGTGCCGATTGAGGTAAGCACGCCGGTGAGGGGATGATTGGCCATGCGAAAGAACTCGCGGCAGTGACCGTGGTTCCCGACCGCAGTGCATCGCGCCGGCACGAGCCAGCTAGGCGCGACGGATGAATTCACGGCGCAGTGCTTGCCGATCGCAGCTAGAACGATGACCACTCGATTGCCGGGCGCGCAATCATCAGCCAGAAAATGGCGAGCACGGCGCCGAAAGCTGGGAAGCCGAAGACAAACCAGCGTCTGAACAGCTGATGGTAGCGCTCGGGAGGAGGTTGGTTGGAGAGTGCGGCCTGTGTGGCTAGATTTCGCATCTCGATCTGCATCCACACGACAGGCAGCCAGAACAGGCCCGTCAAGATGTAGAGCAGGATCGAGAGAACGATCCATCCTTCGGACAGCGAATACCCCGCAACCCTAGCGAGGCCCAGTCCGGTCAGAGGTTGTGCGATAACGGCCGTAGCCGTGAACAGGAAATCAGCCAGCACGACAATGCGGGCGACGGCTGCGATCGTCGCGGCATTCCCGGTCCGGTGTGCCAAAAGCATGAAAAAAGCAATGCCGGCACCAGTTCCGAGCAGCACAGCAGCGCCGATCACGTGCAGGTATTTAAGCACGAAGTACGTCATCAGCGTTCCTCCAGAATGGCCAGCGCTGCAAAATGCAGAACGAGGATCGGGAGGATTTTGATCAACGGCCCGAGTGGCTCAAGCCAAAGATCCGGCCGCAGAATGCTCCCAGCGATCGCATAGAAAAGCGATACCGCGATTGCGCCGAAAAGACCAAGCCGGCTGGTTGGGCGCCAGGCGATAAGCGCCCCGACGGCGATGTCAGCCAGCGCGCCGGCGACTACCGCCGGTTCGGCCAAGGGGCCGGCAGCAGTGCCAATCAGCAAATCAACTCCGCTGCGCCAGCCGGCAGTGAGGGAAATGATGCCCGTCATGATCCAGAAGAGCGGCAAGATGACAAAGAGCGCCGGCTTGACGAAGTAAAGACCGGCGAACCATCGCTCCTGCACCGCCGCAGGATTTAAACGCAGTGCAGATGTAAGACTTGATGGTTGAATGCCGGTCGCCGTCATCCAGGGTTGGGGATCGCCGACAGCGCCACGGGCAATCTCTTTTGCTGCATTGCTGCGCATCGGCGGGCGCCAGCCCAGCTGAGCCGCGGCATCCCCGAACCTGTACAAGATAGCTGCGGCCCAATTGGGCAAGATGAACTCCCGAGCACTGCTCCATCCGAACCAGCGGCGATAGCGACCCACGACCTCGCTGATCGAAAGTGCCTCGGGCCCAGCCAGGTCCAGCGTGAGGTGCGATGGGCTGCCGGGTTTGAGGAAGAACAGGACGGTGGAGATCACGTCATCGAGTTGAACGACTTGGAGACGGCCCGTGTCGGGCATCAACGGCAAGAGCGGCAACGCCGCGAGGCCGCGAAAAAGTGCACTTGCGCCGAAGGCCGGCCTTCCCAGTACTACGGAGGGGCGCAGGATGACCCAGTCAAGGCTACGTGCCATCAGTGCCTCATCGCCGGCGAGCTTGCTGGCGGAAAAGGCGGACGGCTGCTGGCGATCGACCCCGATGGCAGAAAAGTGGATCACCTTATTCACACCTGCGTGCTCACACGCGGTGAAGAGAGCCGAGGCGCCGGTAGAATGGACATGCCGGGTGTTTTCCCGGGCACTATCCTGCAGGACGCCGGCACAGTTTACGACGGCGTCCACACCGGCGAGATAGGGGGTCCAGTCCTGAGGTCGCAAGGCCCGCGCCATATCCAGGGAAACGGTTTGGATCTCCGGGTGGACGCCAGTGTCTGCGTGGTGAAGCACGCGGACCACTTCATGACTCTCGCCGGCCAGGCGCGCGCAAAGCGCGGCTCCAATCAGACCTGACGCGCCGGTGACGAGAATTTTCATTCCTTCCTCCAGCCGTTCGCCAGCGCGTGCCCGTCCATCAACCCAGCGGCTGCGCCTGGGAGAACTCTAGCAAAGCCGAAGCCGGTAGTCTCACGCCGGGTGGAACAGGTTCCGGGCATCAACGCAGCCAAAGGTGAGCCGGTACGGTGCGTTCGCATCTGCAGGTCAACTTCGCCGGAAGTTCGTCGCCCGCTCGGCGCAATCGCGGAGGTCGTTATGAATGTGAGTTGCAGCCTTGGCGGCGTCTCCGAACGCAACAGCAATTTGATTGAGCCCCTCGGCCACGTCGCCAATGGCATAGAGTCCTGGCGTTGAAGTCTCAAGGTGTCGGTTGACCAGGACATAGCCTTCTGCGTCACAGTTAGCCCCCAGAGCAACCGCGAGTTCGGAGCGTACGTCGCTGCCCATCGAAGGGTACACCACATCGATGTTGCGCATCGGGGCGCCCTCGGCCATGACGACATCGAACCCGGTTCGTCGAGGGATCAGGTCATCGACAGCGTCCCAGATTTCAACTCCGCCTGCCAAGGCGGCGCCGCGGGCAGCTTCGGAAACATCATCCTGGTTATTGGCGAGCAAGGCGACCTGACTGCCATATCCCTTCAGGAACAGAGCCTCCCTGACGGCGAGATGCTCCGGACCAACAACGCCGATGCGGCTACCCCGGGCCTCATATGCATCGCAAACCGGGCACAGTCTGACAATGCCGGTTGCGATCGCCTCCTCCAGTCTTTCAATGGGAGGTGCCTTGTCCACAATGCCCGTTGCCAGAATCACGCGCCTTGCTTGGACAATCCCGCAGGTGGTCGTCAGGACAAAAAAAACCTCGCGTTTTTCGGCGTGGCCTACGCAACCATGGACAAGGCTCGCACCGTATAGCTGTGCCTGGGCTCGTAGGCGGCCGAGCAGTTCTTCCCCGCTGATGCCGTCGGGGAAGCCGGGACAGTTGCGGGATTTTGGGATGAGCTTGGCACGCGCATGCCCCGCGTCGAGCGAGATCACCGAACGCAGAAACCTGGCTAAATACATGGCTGCAGCGAGCCCCGCGGGGCCGCCGCCGACGATGGCAACGTCAAAAACTTGTGCGCCCGAAAAGCTTGGTTCGCCCGAAAAGCTTGGCATCGGGCCTAACTTCAACTCAACGAGCTTGTTCCACAGGGTCGAAATGGACGCAATCAGGATGCACACTGCACAATAAGAGTGAACTCCAATCGAGTCGTGAAGAGAAAGGCCACTGCCTCATCAAGCCTGCAAAAACCTCGTGGCTCCCAACGCTGTGAGTACAGCACCACTGGGAAAGTGAACGCATCATGGAACTTCGGCTCACCGTCGCGCTTAGTTTGGCGAAAGGGTGGTCTGAGATGAGCGCGACCAGAGAGTTTTTTCAAAACTGGCTACAGGAGAATGTCGGCACACTTCCTGGTCGAGAGGAAGTCAGCGTCGCGGTGCTCGCTCAGCAATTCGAGCAGGATGCCGAGGTGGCTGGTTATGGGCGTGAAGTAAGGGAGGACGAACTCGGAAACATCGAAGATGCTATCGTGCAAGCGATCGAGAACGCCGGGTCCGGGGTGCAGAGCCCGAGCTCCGAAAAGAGCGATCCGGCACCTGTAATGGACGCGTTGGAGGTCGATGATGCCAAGAGCGGACCGTAGCCCCTGACACCTTCTTCTGTTCGCCTGAACAAGCCCCCCGGGCTGCTATACGAGCTGAAAAACGGACCTTAGGTGCTTTCCCGTTAGTTCCATGCACCATTGAGGAACATTCCTGCCGCCACGGCGTTAGGAAAGTTCCTTCACACCCGGTGCGCCCGTGCTGACTGCTACCCTTCCAGGCGAATGGCTGACCCGGCATGATCAGGGTCACATCTCGCGGCGGGCCGCTGTTGCGGGTATTTGTTGCTGGCTATTGGGTGCTTCCGCAGAAGCCGCGCCACAGCCATCGCCGCTCGTGCGATTTGGCGTGCTGGGATTTGGCACCGCCGCCTGGGAAGTTGACGTCATGAGGCGACATGCGTTGGACACTGTGCACGGCGTATCAATCGAGGCTCAGCGGCTTGCCGGTACCGAAGCCGGTAAGACCGCATTGCTGGCGGGCAGCGTCGACGTCATCGTTTCGGACTGGGTGTGGGTCATGCGCCAGCGCAGCGAAGGCGCTGATCTGGTCTTCTATCCCTATTCTCGTGCCGTCGGCGCGCTGGAACTGCCGCAAGGCTCGCCCATTCGAACTCTTGCGGACCTCAAGGGCAAAAGGCTGGGGATCGCAGGTGGTCCGCTGGACAAAAGCTGGATCCTGTTGCGCGCGCTCGGCCTCCGTCAGGTGAAGCGCGATCTTGCTGAAGAGGTGGAGCCAGTGTTCGGCGCGCCGCCTTTGTTGGAGCAGGAATTTCTGGCGGGGCGACTGGATGCACTGCTGACGTTCTGGAATTTCGCCGCCCGTCTCGAGTCAGAGGGGGCAAGGCCTCTGCTCAGTGTCGCGCAAATCCTGCAGGGGCTTGGCGTATCCGTGGACTTGCCGATGCTCGGCTACGTCTTCCATGAAAGCTGGGCGCGGGCCAACCCGATAGCCCTCGCGCGATTCACGAGCGCGACCGCGGCAGCGAAGTCGCTGCTCGAGTCTTCGGACGACGAATGGCGGGTGCTCGCGCCCCAATTGGGCACGGACGATCCTCACCTACAGGCGGCGTTACGCGCCGCCTATCGAGCCGGAATCCCTCGTCGGTTCGGCAAAGCCGAACGTGATGGCGCGGCCCGGTTGTTTGCAATCCTGGCCGAATTGGGCGGCGAAGATCTGGTCGGCAAGGCGACGAGCCTCGATCCTGGTGTCTTCCGGGCCATACCGGCTTGAGCTCGCGCCAATGACCGATGTCCCAGCGTTCCCCATCACAATGCAGCGTTCGCAATCCACTGCGGCATTGCTGACCATGGTGCTCGTCTGGCAGATTGCATCATCGATCGCCGCCGATCGCCTGTTTCCTGGTCCGGTCCAGGTTGTTTCGGTTCTCCTGCACGAAGCGGTTCGGGGCGAGCTGCCATACCATTTGGGCATCTCGCTTGCGCGCGTCGTGGCAAGCCTCGGGTCGGCAATCGTCATTGGCGCGGCCCTTGGCTACGCGGCAGGCCGCTCGCACAGAGCCGACATATGGATGAGGCCTTGGATCGTGTTACTCCTCAACATGCCGGCGCTGATCACGGTCATTCTAATTTATATCTGGCTTGGTCTTGCCGAGACCGCGCTTGTCCTTGCGGTCGCGCTCAACAAGATCCCCAACGTCGTGGTGACTATTCGTGAAGGCGCCAGCCGGCTGGACAAGGACTTTGCCGAAATGGCTGAGCTCTATCGCTTCGGGCGTGCTGCAAAGCTGCAGCATGTCGTGCTGCCGCAATTGGCGCCGTTCTTTCTCGTCACCCTGCGCAGCGGGCTGGCACTAACGTGGAAGATCGTGTTGCTCGCCGAACTGCTCGGCCGCTCCAACGGCGTCGGGTTCCAGCTACAGGTCTATTTTCAGAACTTCGACGTCACCCACATCCTTGCCTATGCGATCAGCTTCGGCGTTGTGATGCTTGCCATAGAGTATGGACTGCTTGTGCCGTTGGAACGTCGTCTGTTCGCCTGGCGACGCTGATGCTGAGGATCAGGATCGAGGACAAGACTTTCCCCGGTGACGACGGACAGCGCCGGACGATCTTTCGCGCGCTGTCGCTTGATATAGCCGACGGACAGGTCTGCGTCCTGACCGGCCCTTCCGGTGTCGGCAAGTCGACGCTGCTGTCGATCGTTTCGGGCGTCGACCGCGAATTTCGCGGCAGCGTGAGCGGACGACCGCTTCCGATAGGCATGCTGTTCCAGACACCGAGGCTGCTGCCCTGGCTCACCGCCTTGCGCAATGTAGAGATGGCCATCCCGGATCGCGCGCCCGATGCGGCCCGGTGGCTTGCCGCTGTCGGCCTGAAAGGCAATGAGAAGAGCTATCCGCAGCGACTCTCGGGCGGCATGGCGCGGCGCGTAGCGCTTGCCCGGGCGCTCGCCGTGGAGCCTGCGCTCCTGCTCCTCGACGAGCCATTCGCTTCACTCGACGAGGCGACCGCGCAAGCCATGCGCCGCCTGCTGCAGGATTGTTTCGCCAGTCGGCGGACTACCACGCTGCTGGTTACGCATGATCTCGCCTATGCCTCGTCGCTGGGTGATCGGGTTATTGTTCTGGAGGGATCGCCGGCGCGCATCGTGCGCGATGTCGCAATCTCTGGTGGCCATGAAGCGGGATCGTCGCGCTTTGGGCTGGGGGCGACACAATGAGACTGTTGCTGGGCCTTCTCTTTCTTTTGCTGATCACCGGCCCTGGCGCCACCGAGCAACAGACGATGGTGATCGGGTATATCGGCCAGGAGCGCAAACCGGCTCTGCCCCTTGGACCCCTTGATGAAACCGTCACCGACGACGGCCTGCAAGGCGCACGGCTCGGCATTGCCGACGACGAAAGCACCGGCCGGTTTCTTGGGCAGAAATTTCGGCTGGAGGAAAGGATATTGAAACCAACCGAAACGCCGGACGACGCGGTAAGACAATTCGCCGATGCCGGCATCGCCTTTGTCGTCGCCGATCTCGACGCCAGTCAGCTTCTACAGGCCAGTGCCGCGCCCGGTGCCGAGCAGATGACGTTGCTCAACAGCCGGGCGCCGGACGACGTGCTTCGCCAGCAGGACTGCCGTCGGAACGTGCTGCACACGATCCCGAGCCGCGCCATGCTCGCCGACGGGCTGGCGCAATATCTCGCCTGGAAGCACTGGCAGCGTTGGTTCCTGCTTGTGGGGCCGCATTCGCAGGATCAGGCGATGGCTGCGGCCTTTCGACGGGCGGCGGCTCGCTTCGGAGCCGAGATCACGATCGACCAGCCGTGGACATTCAGGCCCGCCAACGGACGTGCCGATACAGGGCATGTCACGCTGCAGACCGAAATACCGGCGGTCACGCAGGTCAGCGACTATGATGTGCTCGTGGTCGCCGACGAGGCGGATGAATTCGGCGCCTATCTGGAGGGCCGCACTGCGCTGCCGAGAATCGTCGCCGGCACGCAAGGGCTGGTCGCCACAGGCTGGAGCGCTGTCAGCGAGGAATGGGGCGCCACGCAACTGCAGGACCGTTTCCACAGGCAGGCAGGGCGCTGGATGTTGCCCAGCGACTACGCGGCCTGGCTCGCTGTGCGCAGTATCGGCGAAGCGGCGACGCGCCTGCACAGTCTCGATCCCGCGGCAATCGGCAGATATATACGCGGCGACGCGTTTCTTCTCGCTGGCTTCAAGGGGCAGGGGCTTAGTTTCCGTCCCTGGGACGGACAGATGCGCCAGCCCATTTTGATCGCCGGGCCTCGCCTCTTGATTTCCAGCTCACCGCAACCGGGCTTCCTGCATCAGCGCACGCCGCTCGACACGCTGGGCATCGACCTGGAGGAGAGCACATGCAAGTTCTGATGACGCTGTTGTTGGCGGCGTTCGCTCTTGCTGCTCCCGCCGCCGCCGAGACCATCTATGTTTCCAATGAGCAGGATAATACGGTTGCGGTCGTCGACGGCGTGACAATGACTTTGCTGGCGACGATCGATGTCGGCCGCCGTCCGCGCGGGCTGGCACTGTCGATCGACAACAAGATGCTGTTCGTCGCGGAAGGCGACGACAACCGCGTCGACGTGGTCGACGTCGCGAAGCGGCGGGTCGTCGGGGAATTGCCTTCGGGAGCCGATCCGGAATTCTTCGCAGTCCATCCCGATGGCAAGCGGCTGTTCGTCGCCAACGAGAATGACAATCTCGTGTCGGTGGTGGACATCGCCGCGGCCAAGGTCATCGGCACCGTGGATGTCGGCGTCGAACCGGAAGGAATGGCGGCCAGCGCCGACGGCCGCTATGTCGCCTGCACTTCGGAGACCACCAGCATGGTGCATCTGATCGACGCAGGCACGCTTGAACTCGTCGACAATCTGCTGGTCGATACCCGGCCGCGCGCGGCTTTATTCTCGCCGGACGGGAAGCAATTCTGGGTGTCCTCGGAGATCCGGGGCACTGTCACCGTCTTCGACACGGCAACGCGCGCACAGACCGGCAAAGTCGAGTTCGAGGTGCCGGGTATACGACGCGAGGGTGTGCAGGCGGTCGGCATGGCGACGTCTCGCGATGGCACGACCGTCTATGTGGCGCTCGGCCCCGCCAACAGGATTGCGGAAGTCGATGTGAAAACGCTGGCGGTCCGTCAGCTCTACCTTGTTGGTCAACGACCCTGGCACGTTGCGCTCTCCGGCGACGAGAAGCGCCTGGTCAGCGCAAACGGGAATTCCGGCGATATTTCGTTTATCGATCTGGAAAACCAGGAGGTGGTGAAATCGCTGCCGGTAGGGCGGGGGCCGTGGGGCGTCGTGATCGGGCCATGAACGCCTTGTCGGTCGAGAATCTGGGCCATAGTTTCGGAAACCGGCGGGTTCTCGACGGCGTCTCTTTCTCTGTGGCCCAAGGCAGGATGTGCATCTTGCTAGGCCGCAACGGCGCCGGCAAGACGACGTTGTTCTCGCTGATCACCGGTCTTTATCACGCCCGCTCCGGCTCGGTGCATGTCTTCGACCAGGCGATGGATGTCAACCCGTCCGCCGCGTTGGCGCAGATGGGCGTCGTCTTCCAGTTGCCGACCCTCGACCTCGATCTGACGGCCGGCGAGAACCTGCGTTACCACGCGGCCTTGCATGGGCTTAGCCAGGCCTTGAGCAAGGAGCGCTCCATCCACGAACTCGGCCGGCTGGACGTGCTGGACAGGATCGACGATCCTGCCCGAGCGCTTTCCGGGGGGCAGCGTCGCCGTGTCGAGATCGCACGTGCTCTGATGCATAGCCCACGCCTTTTGCTGCTGGATGAGCCGACCACCGGGCTCGACGTGCCGGGCCGCCGCGCGCTCGAGCGGCACGTGCGGGAGCTTTGCCGCCAGCGCGGCATTGCCGTTCTGTGGGCAACACATTTTCTGGAGGAATTAACGGCGGATGACGATGTGGTGGTGCTGCATCGAGGCACAATGCGGTGGGCCGGCCGCGCCGATCGCCTGGCTACCGATCTCGGTGTAGCGAGCACGGGCGAGGCCTTCGCGTCGCTGACGGAGTCCGAATGAAAACGTCTCACGCGGTGCGCGCGCTCAACGGCATCCTGCGCAGGGAGATGCTGCGCACGTTGCGGCAACGCGGCCGGCTGCTCTCGGCGATGGTACGGCCGCTGGTCTGGCTGGCAATCTTTGCCGCTGGCTTCCGCTCCGTTCTCGGTCTGTCGATAACGCCACCCTACCAGACCTATGTTCTCTATGACGTATATGTGGTGCCTGGGCTAGCGGCCATGATGCTGCTCTTCCATGCCATGGCGAGTTCGCTGGCCATGGTCTACGATCGCGAGATGGGCAGCATGCGCCTGTTGCTGACCGCACCATTGCCGCGCTGGTACCTGCTTGCGGCGCGCCTGCTGGCCAGCGTGATCGTTGGCGTGCCGCTGGTCTACTTGTTTCTGTTGATCGCGCGTTTCTGGGATGTGCGGCCGCCCGTTCTCGGCTACGTCGCGGTATTTCCGGCGCTCGTGCTGGCGGGCCTCATGCTTGGCGCGTTCGGACTGCTTGTCTCCTCGGTTTCGACACAGATGGAGAACTTTGCCGGTGTCATGAATTTCGTCATCTTTCCGGTGTTCTTTGCCTCGACGGCGCTCTATCCGCTGTGGCGGCTTGCCGAGGCGGGACCGGTGCTGGCAACAATCGCCGCCTGGAACCCGTTCAGCTCGGCGGTCGAGCTGATACGCTTCGCGCTCTATCTGCGGTTCGATCCTGTCGCGGCGATTGTGGTCCTTGGCTGCCTCATCGCCTTCTTCCTCGCGGCGGTCATCGGCTACGATCCCGGCCGCGGCTTGTGGTCCCGGCGCGGCGGCGAGGGCTGATTTACCTCAAAGCATAGAGATAAGCGGCGATGTCCCGCGCCTGTTGCTCGGTGATCCTCGTCGACGGCATGGCCGTGTGCGGATTGACTTCCCTCGCCGAGCGTATCCAGCGGATCATGTTCTCCGGATTGTTTGCCAGCAGGCCACCGATAAAGACCCTGTCGGCAAGGCCACCATCCAGGCGGGGTCCGACCTGGCCTTGCGCACCCGGCACGCCGGGTATCGTATGGCAGCCGGAGCAGCCATTCGCCGTCATGATTGGAATGGCGCGGGCGCCTACGCCGCCGGTCGCCGCATCCGACTCGTGCCGGACGCGCTCGCGCCTGTCGGACCACAAAGTCGCCGCTGCGACAGCCGCAGCCAGCAGCAGGATTGCGGCAAGGGCGCCCCCGATCAGCCTACCCAGGTCGGAGCGCATGTGTTGCCTCCCTGGTTGCGCTGCTGCTTATCCAGAGGCCGGCGAGCAGCAGGGCGGCGCCGCCATAGATCAAGCCTGCCGGAACCCACATTACCAATCCGGCGAGCTGCTGGTCCTCGATCGCGGTCATTCCCCACAATGCCGCGCCGGCGCCATTCTCCGGATACCAGAGTTTGGGCGACATCAGCAGCAGGACACCGAGCAGGCCGGTATGAAGCGAGGTGAAGAAAAGATGCATGACGGAGTTGCCATAGGTTTGCTGTCGACCAGGGCGCGGTAGGAGCGCCCACCAGAACAGCAAGGCTGTGCCGAGGAAGCTCGCATGCTGGGCATAATGGAGAAAGCCCTGCTGGAGCGCTGCCTGGAACAACGCCGGAATGTGCCAGATCCAGATGGCGACGCCGTGAATGATCGTCGCGTTGAGGGGGCGGATGACCAGGGCCCAAACCGATTGCAGCGTCTTTGCGCGCGTGAGCTTGCCCGTTCCGCGGCGAAGTGAGGCCGGCAAGGACCAGAGCAGGACTGCGCCTGGGCACGCGGCGACAAGGAGAGGCGCCGCTACCGCCATCAGCAGTTCATGCTCGATCATATGGGCGGCAAACACCCGCTCGCCGAGCGCGTGGATGGGGCTGACCAGTGCTGCCGTCAGCACGCCCCAACCGGCGGCGAACAACAACGCCTGCCGCATCCGCTCGGGACGGCCTCGGCTGCTGCGGCGCCACAACCGAGTCGCTCCGATGGCATAAAGGAAGGCAATCGCGGCCAGCGGAAACGTGATGGGAAATGCGAGCGTCCATCCGGCCTCGGGCGCGCCGGCGCCGTAGCAGATCGAGGTCGAGAAGAACGCGTCGAAGCTCATCGCAGGCACTCGTCGAGAATGAGAGCCGCGCTGCCTTGCATGATGATGACGAGGGCAAACAGCAATGCCGCAAGCATGCCGAGATCGGCGACGAACTGCTCGGTGCTGCGCGTGCGCTCAGGCTTGAAGGCGGCGCCGCCCTGCCGCTTCGCCCGCCATGACAAGGCACCGCCGAGCAGCGAAAGCACGGCGAGCACCAGTGCCACGGGAAGTACCACCGGCACCTGGCGGTTGCACTGCCATGGTACGAGTGCGTAGTTCAGCTGCGTCGAGATTGCCCAAGCCATCGGCCCCGACAGAAGACCACCCCAGGACGTTCCCATTTTCAACGCACGCATCAGCCTAGCCTCGGCATCCAGTAGATGAGCAGATAGATCGGGATCCAGGTCAGCACCACGAAATCCCAATAGAAGACATTGTCGCCGACATCGCCGAAGCGCCGGCCGCTATAGCCATGGCGTGTGAACATCAGCACCGTCAAAACGATGGTGTCGCCGACATCGGTGATCAGGTGTGTGGTGTGGAGCCCGAGCAGCACCCAGAGCATCGAGCCATAGGCGTTCGTGTCCCAGTAGATGTTCAGCGCCGGGAATTCGAACCAGCGCACGACAAGCGGGGCCAGACCGAGCAGCGACATCACCACCAGCCCGATCCGCACCGGCACGATCGCGCATTGCTTGGCGTAGCTGTGGAGCATGTGGTTCGGCACCACGCTGATGATAAACAGGATGGTGACGATCGTTCCGGGCCAATGGTTGGGTTCCGGGGCGCTTAGACGCCAATTGGGCCACAAGGTCGCGAGATAGAGATAAGCGCCGGCGGCCAACGCAAAGCCCATCCCCTCCAGTGCCATGAAGCCGAGCGTTCCCCACCAGGTCGGACTCCGGGGGCCATGTCCAAAGGTCGGGAGGGCGGAAAGATCCAAGTTGGGACGCTGGTTCATTCCTCGTCCTCCGGATCGTCCTTGGGCCAGAACCAGCCGATCAAGGTGATGGCAATCGGCGCGGCGCCCCAGACGATCGCCCAGGGCGTGAAGATCGAATACACAAACGTACCGCCGACGGCGATTGCCGCCAGCAGCGGCCAGATCGACGGTGTCGCCGATTTCTCGCGAATGTCGGGGTGGGCTTCCGCCACGGTTGAGATCAACAGCTCACGGACATCGACGCGGAGTCCGGTCGCCACAGGCAGCGCCTCGCGTTCGGCCCAGAGCGGCTCGACATGTGTGACAATCGGAATCCGCGCGAAATTATAGCTTGGCGGCGGCGAAGACGTCGCCCATTCGAGCGTACCGGCATCCCAGGGATTGTTTCCGGCCAGTGCGCCCTTCAACGCGCCGTGTACAAGATTGAACGTGAACAGTACGAAGCTGAGGAAAAAGAGCACCGCGCCGGCGCTGATGAACAGGTTGATGTTGCCCCAGCCAAGCTCGGCCGGATAGGTGTAGACCCTGCGTGGCATGCCCCAGAGCCCGACGAGATGCATTGGGAAAAAAGCCGCGTTGAAGCCGATGAAAGCCAGCCAGAAATGCCAGCGCCCGAGACGCTCGCTCATCATGCGGCCGCTGATCTTGGGGAACCAGAAATAGGCGGCGCCCAGCAGCGGGAAGACCGAACCGCCGATCAGCACGTAATGGAAATGGGCGACGACGAAATAGGTGTCGTGCACCTGGAGGTCCAGCGGCACCGAAGCGAGCATGACGCCGGTGAGGCCGCCGATGACGAAGATGAAAAAGAAGCCGAACACGAACAGCAGCGGCGTGCGGATCACCGGCCTGCCGTCCCACAAGGTCGCCAGCCAGCAGAAGATCTGAACGCCATTGGGGATGGCGATCAGCATGCTCGACGCGGTGAAGAAGCTGGCGCCGAGCTTGGGTAGTCCCGTCGCGAACATGTGATGGACCCAGAGGCCGAACGAAAGGAAGCCGACGGCGATCAGCGACAAGACCAGCCCGAGATGCCCGAACACGGGACGCCGGGCGAAGACCGGGATGATCGCGGAGACCATGCCCGTCGCCGGCAGGAAGATGATGTAGACCTCGGGATGGCCAAAGAACCAGAACAGATGCTGGAAGAGCAGTGCGTCGCCGCCCTCGGCCGGGTTGAAGATATGTGTGCCGACCAGCCGGTCGAGGATCAGGAAGGTCGAGGTGATCATCACCGCGGGCATGGCGAAGACGACGACGAAGGAGGTAACCAGCATTGCCCAGACGTAGAGCGGAATCCTGTCCAGCAACATGCCGGGGGCTCGCTGCTTGAAGACGGTGACGATGGTTGCCACCGCGACGGCCAGTGAGGAAACTTCTGTGTAAGTGATCATCTGGGCCCAGACGTCGGCCCGCTTGCCCGGCGCGAATTCGGGGCCTGACAGCGGCACATAAGCAAACCAGCCGACGTCGGGCGCCATGTTGAGCGCGAAAGACACCCAGGCGAATATGCCGCCCGAAACATAGATCCAGTAGCTGAACGCGTTCAGGCGGGGAAAGGCGATGTTGCGGCTGCCGACCATCAGCGGCACGAGATAGATGCCTGTCGCCTGCACGATGGGCACGGCGAACAGGAACATCATGGTTACGCCATGCATCGTGAACAGCTGGTTGTAGAGGTTCGGGTCGATCAGACCGCGCTGCGGCCCTGAGAGCTGGATGCGCATGGCGACAGCGTTGAGCCCGCCCAGGCACAGAAACACGAAGGCGGTGATCAGATAGCGCCGTGCGACGACCTTGTGGTCGACGCTCGACAGCGCGCCGATGATGCCGGGAGGCGTGCGCCATGTCCGCGCCAGCCAGCGATCCAGGTTGGCATCGTCCATGCCGGTGTCGCGCGGTCCGTCATGCTCGGGTGCGACGTCGCCTGTGGCGGGCGTTTCGCGCGGCAGGTCGCGTTCGCTTGTGAGGTCCGCGCTGCTCATTTAAGCGCCTCGAGATAGGCGACCATGGCGTTGAGCTCGTCGCCGCTGAGCTCCACCACCGGCATGTGGGATCCGGGCTTGATGCCCTGTGGGTCGGCTATCCAGGCGGCGAGATTGCCGCGGCTCATGGTCAATGTCCCGGCGGCAAGCGTCTGCCGGCTGGCTATATGGGTGAGGTCGGGGGCGACCGTTCCTCCGGCAGGCGTGCCGCCTATTCTGTGACACATCACGCAAGGGCGCTTCAGAAACAGATCCTGGCCGGCCTTGGCCTCGTCCCCCGTCGGAGTAGCTGCCGGCTCCAACTGGTCGTTCCACCAGGCGTCGAACTTCGCACGCGGCTCGGCGATGATGAAGGTGCCCATGTTTGCGTGCTGCGCCCCGCAGAACTCGGCGCATTGACCTCGGTAAACACCAGGCTTGTCTGCCTTGAGGTCGAGCACGTTCATGTGGCCGGGAATGAGGTCGAGCTTGCCCGAAAGGCTCGGGATCCAGAAGGAATGGATGACGTCGGTCGAGGTCAGAAGAAGCCGCACCGGCTCCCCGGCTGGGATATGGATCTCGTTCGCCGTGGTCAGGATGCGGCTTGGCGTGGCATCCTCATAACGCACCTCCCACCACCATTGATGGCCGGTGACCCGAATGGTCAGTGCGGCATCCGAGCCGATCGCGGCGAGCGTCCTGTTGGCGAAGAAGCTCAGCAAGGTCAGTCCGATCAGGACAATGGCGGTCAACCCGACGGCGGTCATCACCGCGCGCAGCTTCCGGTCGTCGGCGCCGGCCTTGATCGCGAGCGGCTCCGCCTGCGCGCGCGACCGCATCATCAAGGGCACGACGAGGGCGATCATCACCAGCACCCACACCACGGCGCAGAGCGCGGTGAAGAACCAGATCAGCCATGCCAGTTCGCTCGCCGCCGGACCTTTCGGGTCGAGGGCGGATTGCCAGCCCGCGCATCCCTGGAGCAACAGAGCGCCGGCGGTGGCGAACGCCATCGAGACGAGACGTTTCACGGCGACTTCCCCAGCGTGGCCGCGTCGGGCATGCGGTTTTCCGACGGATGCGCCATCATGTCGTCATTGCGTTGCGGCGCGGCGGAAGACGGCGCGTTGCCGCTCAGCGAGCGCACGAAAGCCGCAAGCTCCCAGATCTGGTCGTCGGGAATCTTGTCGCGGAAGCTCGGCATGCCGTTTGGCCGACCGTCGCGGATCGTGGCATGGATGCTTTCGATCGAGCTGCCATAGAGCCACTTCTGGTCCATCAGGGCCGGCCCCATGCCGCCGCCGCCATTGGCGTGGCATCCCGAACAGTTGAACCAGCCGAAAAGCCGTTTCCCTTCGCTCATGTGGAAGGCGTTGGCCTCGAAGCTCGCCGCCTTGTTGTCGCTGGCGGGGGGGCGCTGTCCGCCGGGCTCCAGCGTGGTCACAGGCGTCGGCTGCTCGCCCGATCCGAGCGCCGATTGCGGGCGCGTGTCACGTTCCTCGCGCTGGCAAGCAGCGAGCGCAAGGATTGGAAACAGGAGCATGGCCGCCGCGGCTCTCATCGCACCGGGCTCCCCGGTGGATCGAGGCGGGGCACGCCATATTGTGACAGCAAGGCGTCTATCTCGCCCTTGTGCCTGGACAGGGCGCCATTGACATCGCCGCGCAGCGCATCGTCTTCGCGGCGGACGCCCATCGAGATGTCGTAGATCATCGGCAGTTGCGGTCCGTCGATGCGGGGCGCAACCGGCGTGATGCGGAGCGGCACCTTCTGCCTGGCGGCGAAGTAGCCGGCGAGGGGGCCCCAGACCACGGCAAGGTCGATCTCGCCACTCGCCACCGCTTCGACGATGCGCGCCGGCGGGTTGGGGGCGGAATAATCGCCATAGACCGGATAGCCGACGAGGTGCCCGACGATACCGCGGCGGCCAAGCGCCTGGACCGGAGGCGAATTGGCGCCATCGTCGCCGATGAGCTGAACACCGATCCGCATGTCGCGCAGCCGCGGATCATTGAACGATGCTACGTCGGGGCCGTCCCTGCGGGTGACGAAGACATAAGACGATCGGTAGTAGGGCGTGGTGGTGCGCAGCATTTCGAGGTTGCTCGGCGTGCCCGGCACGAGATCGCATAGACCGGCCTTCAGCGTGTTTCGGATGAAGCCGCGGCGCTGCGCCCACCAGGTATAGGTCAGCTTCGCGCCGAGATCGGACGCAACGATTTCGGCGATCCTGTTCTCGAAGCCCCGACCGGCCGCGTTGGAGAACGGCATGTTGTTCGGATCGGCGCAGACCCTCAGCTCACGTGCGTCGGCTGTGGCCGTCAAGAACACGAAGGCGATGGCGGCCATGCCGATCACCAGCCGTTGACACGCCTTTCGCGCCGGACCTACGGTCAAGTACAATCCATCAAGGCAGCCGGAACACATAAAGCGTGCCTCCCGAGGTTGTCGCGTTCTTCAGATCCTTCATGGCATTGACGAAACCGAGCGCGGCGGTGGCGTCACGCGGGTCAAGATCGCCCGATACAATGGCGCCGGCCCAGCCGCCGACGCCTGAGAGGATGGCGACATATTGGTGCCCGTCGGGACCGCGATAGGTGATGGGCTGGCCGATGATCCCGGACGAGGTCTTGAACTGCCAAAGCAGGTCTCCGGTCTTGGCGCTAACCGCCTTGAACCAGCCTTCCATCGTGCCATAGAACACAACGTCGCCGGCGGTCACTACCGCGCCGCTCCACACCGGGAAATTCTCCTTGAGGCTCCAGGCGGGTTTCTCCGCGGCGATGTCCCAGGCGGTGAAGGCGCCGCGATTACCGCCAGGCCCTGGTATCATGCGGACGTTCATGCCCACATAGGGCGTGCCGGCGATGTAGTTCACCTCGACGCCTTCTTCATCCATGCACAGATTGTTGTGCGGGATGTAGAGCAGGCCGGTCTTCGGCGAGAACGCGGAAGGCTGCCAGTCCTTGAGGCCAGACGCCGTCGGACAGATATCGCGAACGACCTTGCCGGTGCCGGTCTTCTTGTCCGGGTTTACGATCAGCCGGCCGGTTTTCAGATCCACACCTTTGCTGGAGTTGACCGGACCAAAGGGTTTTGCCGACAGCACCTCGCCGGTGGTCCGGTCGAGGATGTAGAGATAGCCGTTGCGCTCCGGCCGGATCAGCACCTTGCGCGGCTTGCCCTGCCAGGTCATGTCGAGCAGGATCTGCTCGTTGATGCCGTCATAGTCGTGGAGGTCGTGCGGGCTCCACTGATAGAACCATTTCGCCGCGCCGGTGTCTGGATCGCGCGCGAAAATGCCAGACGTCCACTTGTTGTCGCCCGGCCGCAAATCCGGATTCCATGGTCCGGGATTGCCGGTGCCGTGGAAGATCAGGTTCAGATCGGGATCATAGGAAATCCAGCCCCACATGTTGCCGCCGCCGATCTTCCAGGCTTCCGGCGGCCACGTCGTGACGCCAAGATCCTTGCCTTTGTCCATGTCGTAGTGCGGCTTGAAGTCCGGTCCGATCAGCACGTCCTTGTCCGGCCCGGTGCTATAGGCGATCCAGACGACATGACCGTCGCCGGCGTCGAGCGCCTTTACCCAGCCGCGAACGCCCATCTCGCCGCCGGAATTGCCGACCAGCACTTTGCCCTTCACCACAAGCGGCGCCATGGTGATGGTCTCGCCGATGTTGATGTTGCCGACATGAGTGTTCCAGATCGGCTTGCCCGTGTTCGCATCAAGGGCAATCGTGTGGCCGTCCAGCGTATTGAAAAAGATGCGCCCGTCGGCGAATGCCACCCCGCGGTTGACGACGTCGCAGCAGGCCACTCCCTGTGCCGCCGGCTCGGGATTGGGTTCGTACTTCCACTTCATCGGGGCGCCGGGCTTGGAGAGATCGAGCGCATAGAGGAAGTTGGGAAAGGGCGTCACGATATACATGGTGTTGCCGACGACCAGCGGCGCTGCTTCCTGGCCCTTGTTCACGCCTGTCGAGAACGTGAACGCGACCTGCAGGTTCTTGACGTTGCCTTCGTTGATCTCGGAGAGTTCGCTGAAGCGCGTCGACGCGTAGTTCTTGGCCGGCATCGTCCATTGGCCGTCATCGGGTGGCGAGGCTGCGGCTGGTGGTACGATCGCTGGTGTTTTAGGTGGCTCGGACGCAGCGCCCAAAAGCGGCAGGCAGGCGAGCAGCGTCACCAGAAGGATAGCGCCAAAGGAATTCCCGGCAGCCAATTTGCGGGTATGGCGTTCTACGTCAAGGCGCGTCAATGCCAACTGGGGCATAGCTTTCATTTATTGATCGAGCCTCCCACGCCGGCGCCGAGTTCGGCCGCGATGTCGGCCTCCGTTCCGGCACAAAGCGGATGGCCCCAGCCCGAAGCGCTTTTGCCGCCGGGGTCCAGATCGTAGACAATGGCATCCTTGCGATTTGGATTGACGCCTGCCGGGACCTTGTCGAAGCCGAGCGCCGCGCGGATACGCCAGGCGACATTGTGATCGGCGCATGAGGAGTCGCCTGAAACGCCGAGGCCGCCGACAATGCTCTTGCCGTCGTAGAGGGCAAGCCCGCCGCCAAACACCACGACGCCTCCGATCGGCTTGCCGACGAGCGGGTCGCCGGCGCTTCCGAACGTTTTGGGATCGCCCGTATAGGCCGCGGCCTGGTTGACGGGATTGGTCTCCTGCAGGCCAAATAGCGGCCCGCCCGGCTGCACCCCCGCATAGAGATTGGCCGTAGAGAGGGCCATCTGAGCCAGGCTGAGACCGTTGGCCGTGTTGGCTTTCTCCGCTGCTATGAGCCGACTTCCCGGCCATTGCGAGTCGGGGGTGGGGCCGCTGAACGCAATCGCGCAGACAGTGCCGTCACGGGCAACGATGGCTGCCCATTCGTTGGTTTCAAAGCCGCCATTGGCTGGTCCGCCGCTTGCCTTCACGTTGGCTTTGAGGGCTGCAAGCAGCTTGTCGTGGTCGGCCGGACAGGGTTCCTGCGCCATGGCCTCGTGCCCGTGGAACAGGCCACCCATCAGCAACAGCAGGCCAAAAAGAGGTACGAAAAGCTGCGAGCGATACATTGTCCTGGCATTCGTTTACATAACAAGGACCACCCCGGCAGACCGCAGAATGCGAGGATACGTCCAGTGCGTCAGTGCCTAACTCGCGTAATGCTTCTATGTTCCTGCTTTGCATAAAATTCATGCAGTTGGATTTGGGTGCAGGTGTTCAATCAAAGCATGGGACCTGGATACCCGTGGCCACAGGCCAAGCGGTGAGGCAACGCGGCTGATCCAGGAAAATGCGATCGGGATGGCGCAGACGCACCCGCCCTGACAAACCCTGTTGCCTTGTCACGGCGTTCGACGATGGATGATCTCTTCAATAAGTTTCGCGTCGGTTTCGTACTCCGCGGCCCGCGCAGCCATTTGGCTGGCCAGGCTGTGTCTTTCCCGCGCGGCTTCGCGTTTTGCCGTACGTTTCGCCAACTCAGCCCGCTGCTGGTGCGCTCTTAAAAGGCTCCAAAGAGCCTGTTCCGCATCGTCAGCCTGGGCCTGCATCAAAACGTCTGCCCCGAACGCATGTCCGGTGTGGCAGCGGTAACGGGTAATCGGCCCGTCTTCTATCTCCCATAGGGGGCCATGACATTCGGGGCAGACAAATGTCGAGGGGGCGCCAAGCTGGCCTTCGGTCAGTTCCATTGTGCTGTGCTCCTGAGCTGCAATCGCTGCCTCAAGGCGGATGCCGGACGGGATTTCTGGTGTCGGTCCTGCGATTTCGGAAGCAAGCCTGTGCAACAGGCCAGCCATTTCGGACAGAGGGACGCAATGGTCGATTTCCACATTCTGCAAGGCGCTCAGCGGCATGTCGGGTACTGCGGCGTCGCCGGGGTCCTGGACTACGCTGACGCCTCCGCACATCTTGATTGCGTGCAGGCCGGCGGTGCCGTCGGAGAGACTGCCTGTGAGCACGACGCCGATCACGCTGCCGCCAAAGCTGCAGGCCGCCGATCGAAACAGGGGGTCGATGGCGGGGCGCGCCAGGTTCTCGCGCGGCCCGCGCCGCAGCAGCATATGATCGTCGTGTAACAGAAGGTGAGCTCCCGGCGGTGCAACGAAGATGTGCCCGTTTTTAACCTTCATGCCGTTGGAGGCATTTGCAACGGGCATGTTGGCAGCGCGACCGAGAATGTCGCCGAGGTAGCTCGTGGGACCAACGTGCTGTACGACGAGGAGAGCCGCCGGGATGTCCGGCGAAAGATCGCGGACAAGTCTCTTCAGCGCGTCAACGCCGCCGGCCGATGCTCCGATTGTCACGATGCACCGGTTCTCGCAACCGTCGGGACGGACCTTGTCCGGCTGGCCCGCACGCTCCGAATCTGATCGTGGTGCGGCGGTGGCCATGGTTGCTTCACCCACATTCAGCACAGATGTCGATGCGAGCGCTCCGGCCAGTCCGTTGCTGGTCGGGCGCCCTGCCTTCGTCGGTGTTAGCTTCCGGCCGCATCGCGGAACATAGATGCCCGCGTCGGCTCTGTACTAACGCCTACGTGCGCGTTTGACAGCAGCCTCTGCCACGGCCGGGGCCTCCTGAATGCTTGCCGCGCCGCCGAAATCGGCGTTCTTGGTACGGCCAGCTCCCGGGCCTGCTCCTAGATCAGCGCCTGTTGTCGGATCGGAAGCCGGATCGGAAAGCGTACGGTCGGCCATCCTGGCCACCACCTTCATGTCTTTGGCCCCCAGCTTGACAGTTGCCAGGCCGTCTCCGCCGTCGACGGGCATCACCTCTTCAAGGTCATCGATCCGATCCCACTCTTCGCCGGAATTCCATGGGCCAGCGACATCGCCGTCGCCTTGAGAGGTGTTGACATACATGCTGGCGTACTTCTCTACGCCTGGGAGCTTGCCGGAAGGGAAATTGTTTTCGATCGCGTAGAGTGCTTTCTCGAACGACTTCTGGTGCGCGATCTCGCGGGTCATCAGGAAGCCGAGCGCGTCCTTGATTCCCGGGTCGTCGGTGATGTTGATGAGGCGTTCGTAAACGATCTTGGCGCGGGCTTCGGCGGCGATATTCGACCGCAAATCCACCGTAGGTTCACCGCGCGAGTCGACATAGGCCGCGGTCCAGGGAACGCCGGCTGAGTCGCACAGCGCGGGAGCGCCGCCGAACAGAATTGATTCCTTGGCTGTTGTGCCGCTGGCGCCGATCATCAGGTAAAGGTCCGCTTCCTTCATTTGGCCCTCGGCCAGCTGTGCCTTGAGCCCCTTGTTGAGCATGGTGACGATTGATCCCACCACTTCGAGATGGCTGAGTTCTTCGGTCGCAATATCGAGCAACATGTCGCGACGGCCAAGATCGTCCTCGCCAAGCCCTTGCGTGAAATAGCGCATGGCCGCTGCAAGCTCGCCATCGGCGCCGCCGAACTGTTCCATGATCATGCAGGCCAGGCGAGGATTCGGCTCCGAGACGCGAACGGTGTATTGCAAGCGCTTGTTGTGCATGAACATGGACATCTCTCCGGTTAGATCATCCGAACATCCCGGCAAGTTGATTGTTCCATCCGGCCATCGGCCAGCGAGCATTTTTACGGCAGCTTCAGTGTTGAGCATCGCAGGGAGCCAGAGGCGGCATTTATTCTCCGACCGGTGACCGGCGGCAACGAGATTTCGATCGTGCTGCGCCATCACGGCAATGAGCAAGGCCGCGGATGGGCAAGAGGTAGACAAAATCTGGAGGGATACTGGCTCGGAAAAGTGAAGCCGGGCCATATTAATACGATGTCGGTGTCGACACCTTCGGCCCGTTTCGCCGCACACCTTACGCGGCAAACGCCGGGTTCGGTCACACGGCGAGCGTCGCGGGCTGTTGCCCGTTCACTTTCGATCCAGCACCTTCCGGACTTTCTCTGCCAATTCGTCGATCGTGTAGGGCTTGGTCAAAAGTTCGGTTCCGAAATCGAGCGTGCCGTTGTGGACAATCGCATTTCGTGTGTAGCCGGTGGTGTAGAGCACTTTTAGCGACGGGTGCATTGTCTTGACCTGATCCACCAGCTCCCGGCCCGACATCTCCGGCATCACCACGTCGGTGAACAGAAGCGACGGCACTTGCCCGCTTTCGACGGCCACCAGCGCTTCGCGTGGACCTTGCATTTCCAGCACGGAGTAGCCCAGTTCCCGCAGCGCTTCCGCGGCCATCAGCCGGACGCGATCTTCATCCTCGACAACCATGATGATCTCGTCTGCACAGCCGGGGTGCTCGCCTGCCACGACGTCGATTTGGCTGTCGAGCACGCCATGGTGCGAGCGCGGCAAATATATTTTCAAGGTGGTTCCGATGCCCTGCTCGGAATAGATCTTCACACTGCCGCCGGACTGGCGAACAAACCCATAGACTTGGCTGAGTCCCAGCCCGGTGCCTTTGCCGACCCCCTTGGTGGTGAAGAACGGATCGAAGGCTCTTGCGACAACATCAGCAGTCATGCCCGTTCCTGTATCGGTGACCGCTATCATCACATACTGGCCGGAGGGGATCGCGTTCTCCCTGGCATAGCGATCGTCGACGTGGGCGTTTGATGTCTCGATCGTCAGCTTGCCGCCAGCAGGCATGGCATCCCTTGCGTTGACGCAGAGGTTGAGCAGCGCGCTTTCCAATTGCCCTGCGTCGGCCTCGACATGCCATAGCCCCGCGGCGAGCACGGTCTCGATCTGGATGGTTTCGCCAAGCGTCCGGTTCAGCAATTCGCTCATGCCGGAGACGAGGCGATTTGGATTCAGCCGCTTCGGCGCCAGTGGTTGCTGGCGGGAAAAGGCGAGCAGTCGCCTGGTAAGTTCTGCGGCACGTTGTGCTCCATCGATCGCGCCGGTTACGAATTGGTGGACGTTGGTATCGCCGTTTCTGAGCTTGCGCTGCACAAGGTTCAGGCCGCCGATGATGACGGCCAGCATATTGTTGAAGTCGTGCGCGATGCCACCGGTGAGCTGTCCGACAGCTTCCATCTTCTGGGCTTGGCGCAGGTGCTCTTCTGCTCTGGCGCGTTCCGCTACTTCATCTTTGACACGCTGTTCGAGCGTGCCGTTGAGTGTCTGCAGCGCCTTGAACAGTCGGGAGTTGTCGATTGCCGTCGCGGCATGGCCCGCAAGCCCCAGCAAGGCCGCCTCTTGCTGTTCGGCGAAGACGCCGATTTCTGGATGGCCAAGGAAGAGGCCACCCAGCACCTCGCCCGAACGCGAGACGACCGGCACGGCGAGATAGGAACGCACCGGCAGATGGCCCTCCGGCATGCCCTTGCGGGGCCAGTTCTTGCCGTAACGCGGATCGGTGAGGATATCGTCGGAACGCACCACGCTTGTTCCGCGGAAAGTGGGCTCGAACACCGCGGTGTTGCGCGGCATGGGAAAGTTTTCGAAAGCAGAACGAGGTGCCCCCGAAAGGGCGTAGAGCACATAGCTGTCGCCCTTGTCGTCGATCACATTGTAGAAGAAAGCTCCGAATTGTGCGCCCGACAGCACCACGCCGGCATCGGTTACCGTCTGGACAATTCGCTCCACGTCAAGCTCGGCCGCCACGGCTGCCGCAGTGGCGTTCATCAACTGAAGCTGATGCTCCACCCGCTTTCGCGCGGTGACGTCGACCACGGTGCCGATGAAGCGGATCGCACGGCCGGACTGGAAAAGCGCTTCCCCCGTTGCGGCAATCCAGCGCTCCTTGCCATCCCGAAGGCCGATCGTCCGGTATTCGATGTCGTAGCGGGAGGGGGTGCCCGGCGCGAGCGACTGGCGTACGGCCTCGTCGGCCCGTGCGCGATCTTCCGGGTGGAGGCCCGCCAGGAAGGCGCTTTCATATGTCACCTCCGCGTCCGGCGGCAAACCAAAAAGGGCTTTGCACCGGTCGTCCCAACGCAGCACTCCGCTGATGGGATCGTAATCCCAGGTGCCAATAGCGGCCGCGTCGGTGGCAAGCCTCAGCCGCTCCTCGCTCGCCCGTGCCGCCTGTTCCGAGCGCACGCGCTCGATGTGAGCCCAGGACCGCTCCGTCACCTCGGTCAGCAAGGACAGTTCGCGTTGCGACCAGACGCGGCGCTGCTTGTCGTGGATGGCCATCAGGGCAGTCAGTCGGCCTTGTTTGACCAAAGGCATACAGATGGTTGCCGTTATCCCGATATCCTGAAAGGTCTTCGCTTCCTCGGGAGCAATTTCCTCAAGGTTGTTGTTGATGATAAGCGGCTTGTTGGCGCTGAGGTTGGTGACAGCCAGGCGACCGAAATCGGCAAGACTGTAATATCCCCTGATGCTGGGCGAGCCAGGTGCGCTCCAATCGCCGCGGATGGTGAAATGGTCTTGGTCCTGCTCCATGTCGGCATAGGCGCAAATCGAGACGCCAAGATGTTCGCCGAGGAGCCGAGTGGTGATCTGCATGACAGCATCGGCGTCGGCCGCGAGGGCTATCTCCCTGCCGAGGCGGTCGAGAAAAGCAAGGCGTTCGGCGTTCTCACGGAGGGCCAGTTCGGCGCGAAGGCGTTCTATCGCCGTACGCGTCCGGTCCGCCACTGCCGAAATGAGGGCTATTTCCTCCGTCGCCCAGCGTCTGGGCGCGGAGTGGTTCAGGTATAACAGCGCCACCAGCCCGCCGTGCTCGGTAACGGGCATGTTGATGACGGATTGGGCGCTGATGGCTTTGAGTGCCTCCGCATGGCCGCTGGTTCGCGGATCTGTCTCGGCGTTTTCAAAGACAACGGTTTCGCCTCGCTTCAAATCCTCGATATACGAGCCGTAGTTCCTGAAATTCAGCGTCCCAGCCAGGCTTTTGATGCCTGGCGCGTTCCAGTCCCTGTCAATGGTGATCGTTTCTTTCTCTAGATCGATCGTGCCGTATCCGGCTCGGCTGATGCCAAAATGGTTCCCCAGCAGTTCCGCGGCTGCGTAGGCCAGTTCTGCGGGATCCGTAATCTCGCGAATACGGTCGCCCAGCGCTGCCAAAAGCTCGAAGCGCTGCAGTTCAGATCGCGGATTGCTTGAAGTGGCCCCCATTTCGCCCCCGTTTTGCCCGGACTTAAATGCAGTCTGCGGCCAAGAGTTCCCCGCAGGACGGCAGTTTCTTTGGCGGGCCGGTCAGCCGAACACGCCGCACCGGTCATAGGTTAATGACAGCTTGGCGCGCTGTGGCGGATAAAGGGGAAACCAGCGGGCACTTGACGAGCTACCGCTGGCTGGGTGCCCGAACCGCACTTCACTCGTTTGGAGACGTTTGATGCTTGACCGACCCATTCTTACGAATACGGACGCTCTCTATCCAGACGACCTGAAAACGCTTCGGTCGGTTTTCGACGCGCTGTGTCAGGAATTTGAGATTTCGTCGGACACTACCGCGGCAGAATCCATCGCGAGAGAGCTGGTCAGACTTTTCCAGACCGGGATGACGGAAGCGGCCATGCTGATCATTGCCGTGCGCGCACGTTGGCAGGGTGATTGGAAAATGGGAGGCAGCAGTGCTGCCCAGGCTTAACGGTCCCAACTCCATGGAGAAGGCCTACTTTAGCCGCTTGAGCCGGTTGTACAGCGTTGTCTTGTCTGGCGGAACAAGCTTTCGCCCCGAGAGTTGGGGTCGGCAGATAGTTTCCAACAGGCACGGGCATGGCGTTCGACAGAGATGGACCGAAACTCGCGACCGGGTTGCTCGCGGCCTCGTTGGCGGCGCTGGCGGCATACAACGCCATCCGCGCCAAACGTGCGATTGCCGGCCGGGCATGCGGACGTGTGATGGAGATCGATGGTGTGCGCCTGCATTTTATCGAAGCCGGAACCGGCATGCCGCTGCTTCTCCTGCATGGCAATGGATCCATGGCGGAGGATTTCAAGTCGAGCGGCATCTTCGATGAGGCGGCAAAGACCTATCGGGTGCTTGCATTTGATCGTCCCGGTTTTGGGCGAAGCTCACGGCCGCGCGGCCGGCGTTGGTCCGCTCGCGACCAAGCCGACCTTATACATGCCGCCGCCTGCGGGCTGGGTATAGAGAAATACCTCGTGCTTGGACATTCCTGGGGAGCTTGGATCGCCCTCGAATTGGCGCGCAGGCATTCTCCGTCGGTCGCCGGCATCGTGCTGGTCTCGGGCTACTACTATCCGCCACCGCGGCTGGATCTTGCACTGGCCGCACTCCCTGCATTGCCTGTGATCGGCACCGCGTTTCGTCACACCTTGCTGCCGCCGCTTGTAAGGCTTGCTTGGCATTGGGCAATGGAGAAGATCTTTAAACCCGCCGTCGTCGCCGGCGACTTCGCCGCACTCGCCAAAGATGTCGCCAGCCGCCCTTCCCAATTGCGGGCGGTTTCTCTGGAGACAGCATCGATGCTGGCCGCGTCCTTGTTGGGAAAGGCCAACTATAAGGACATTGCCGTGCCCACCGGCATCATGGCGGGATCCGGGGACCGGTTGTTCGACGCGCAACGCGATGCACGACGCTTGCACGCGGAAGTCGGTGGGTCTCTCCTTGAGGTGGTTCCGGGCGCCGGCCATATGGTTCATCAGAGCGCCCCGCAGGCAGTGGTCGGCATGGTGCACACTATTGCAGGAGGGCACGCCTTGTCCCAAGGGGGCCGTCGGCAGCGACCCAAGTCTCGTGCCGTCGAGTTCAAGGCAGATCCGGCCTCGTGGGAGCCACCGGCGATAAGCGACGCCGCTTGCACGGAATGATCTCCAAACGGGGCTTTCAATGAGCGACCAACGTCCAGCCGACATGCAGTCGGTGCTCCACCAGAACATACAGGCCCTGGTGGAGCACAGGCGACAGCAAGAGGAGCACCAAGGCGTTCAAGCGTGGGTCGCCGGCGCCGTTTCGCGCTTCGCGGGAAGCATGACTTTCGTCTATCTGCACCTTGCAATTCTTGTCGTCTGGGTCCTCGCGAACCTTGGCGCGATACCAGTCGTCCCAGCTTGGGACCCGACTTTCGTGATCCTAGCCATGGTCGCCTCGGTTGAGGCAATCTTCCTGTCTACTTTCGTGCTGATCAATCAGAACAGAATGGCCGCACACAGCGAGCGGCGAGCCGAACTGGATTTGCAGATCAGCCTTCTGAACGAACATGAAACCACGCGGCTGATCGAGATGGTGGCTGCCTTGACGGCGCGTCTGAATATCTCGACCCCGGCCGACAAAGAGCTGCCGGAACTCGCCGAGAATGTGGATCCCCAAAAGGTGATGACGCAGATCCAGCAAGCTTCTGGAGATCAGGAGAACGCTTGATCAAAGCGACCTCGTTGGCAACGGTTAAGCGTCGGCTACAACATGTAATTCAGCCTCATTGTCCAAGGCTGTCGAAGCAGCTAAGCCGGTGTCGGCCTTTTCCAGGGTGGCTTCCCGACGTCACAAGTCCGCCGCGCAATCGAGGCAGCGTAGAGCTTCGATACCAACAGGCTGCTGCGCGTCAGATGGAACCAAGTTGACGCCGAACTCGTATTAGCGGTGGCGGCTTGGGGAGATTCCGGATGAGCGAAGGTGCTGTTCTGATCGTCGAAGATGAGACAATGATCCTGCTCGACCTCGAGTCAGCTTTGGAGGAGGCCGGCTTCCAGGTCGTCGGCACTCGGAGTGCCGCCGAGGCGCTGGCGGCTTTCGACCCCGATCCGACCAAGTTCAAGGCCGTGCTCACGGACATCCGTCTGGGAGCAGGACAGTCGGGGTGGGAGGTCGCTCGGCACTTGCGAAGGTCCAACTCGACCATCCCGGTTGTCTATATCAGTGGCGACAGCGCGGTACACTGGGGAGCGGAAGGTGTGCCCAACAGCATAATGATCACCAAGCCCTTTTTTCTGCCGCAGATCGTAACTGCCGTTTCTCAACTTTTAAACGCGCAGCAAGGTGCAGAAACTCACCTCTAGGAATCGGACCGCGGCTCCACGAAACCACCGAACATTCTTTCTTCGGCCAATCGGCGCCGTCCGGCGTAAAGCGTTCGCGTCTGCTTGGGTCAAATGTCGGCGGCCTCAACCAGATGTCGACCTCAGCTCCTTTCCCTCGCCACCGGCTCGCATCCACTCGGAAGCCCTCCCGAAAGCAGGGGCGCTCATTGGTTGAGCTTTCGGTCGAGTTCATCAAGCAATGACCGATGCTCGCTGGGCATGTCCGCATCTGTCGGCAGATCCAGCAACTGGCGAAGCTGGCGACGATTGGCGTCCGATGAAATCCACTCCCGTATGAGGCGGGCTATGACCTTTTGTTGTGCCTTGCCGATTTCTTCCATGTTAGATTCCGGGCTTGTCCGTTGGACGAACTCGGCGGCTCTTTGATGGTTCCCTGTCCTGTACACAAATCGAGGCACAATCTATGGGTTAATGCATGTCGCTCAAAAGTGGCCTGGTTTTGAGACACGACATGCCAGTGGATGTTTGCAGTCCCAGTCCGCTCGCCTAACGCTGCGCGTAGAGTGCAAATTTATACGTTCGATTTTACCCGAAGCGAGAGGCTCAGCCGCAAAATCTTGGCGCCGTTTTCATCACGCACTTCGATAAACAATTGCTGCCCGTCGACGCTCTTCAGTGACTCTCTCGTGAGGTCGACAAGGCCCTCGAATCCCGCGCGGCGGACCTCTTCGAGGCCAGCGCATTCGACACCTATTTCGTCCTCGAAGATGAGATCGCCATCGCCGCTGTCGAAGAAAAATCGTGCCATCGGAGAGCTTCCGTCACTGCTAATCTGCGGGGTTCCTTTGGTGCAGGTAGGTCGTGTCGAAATCTCCTGCGTGAGTGAGGCCAGCCCAGTCCAGTGCGTGAACTTTTGATCCCGAGGTGGCAATGAGGCCTCTGCGTCGTAGTTCCTGGAGCATCCGGTTGACGTGGACCGTGGACAAACCCAGCGCATCGCCAAGGGCCGCCTGTGTAATGGGGATATCCGCCACGTGATCCTCAATGCGCCCCATGGAGCGCAAGCGAAAAATCAGTTCGCACAGGATGTGAGCCATGCGGGTGTATGCCTCGCGTCTTCCCACATTGATGACCCACTCCCTATAAATCGCGGCATCTATCAACGTCGACCGCCAAAAAGCGGTGGCGATGCGAGGGTGCTGGTCGCAAACGGCACGCAGGGTGTCATGCCGCATGAAACCTATTCGCGCCGGCGTAAGGGTCGAGAAGTTACAATCCATGACCGACAGATGCAGCCCATGCAGATCAGGAATGTCGCCGGCGACGAAGAATGATGTGATTTGTCGCTTTCCTTCGCCCGTATGTTTGGTGGAACCGACCAAGCCATCAAGAACGACAAACGAGTAAACAGGACGGTCGCCCTCACGCACCAGATCGTGGTTGGCCAAATATTCCTTCTCCTGGATCGGAATGCCTTTCAGAACGCCGATGTCGGCCTCTCGAAGATCCGAGATGGTCTGAAGCTTGCGAATGAGTACATCCGAGGATGAGGTGGGGAACAAATTGACTACCTGGCTGATGTTGGTGATCGAACTATTATCCGCGCCAAAAGTTCCGACTGGCATGGGGACATATGCGCGGCGGCAGAAGGCGCCGCCGTGCGGCATGGTCCCATGCCTGGAGCGTTTTGCCAGCGTCGAGCGTGGTTGAAGATCCCGGAATGATCGAAGCACCAGTTTTTTAGGACAGCCATAGGTGAGCAAGGCAGCAATGCATTAACCTATGACATAGGCTCGGCTAGAAATTTTCCCGCTGGGCAGCCAGCCCCAGGAGTTCGCCGATCACGGCGCAGCTTTGACCCTGTCGCTCCGCCCATTCAAGGGCTGCACCCGCAGCCCGTCCTGGAACTCTTTGATGCGCCGCCAGGAACGGGGTGGCTCCGCTGACGTTGTCTCAGTGGCAAGGTGAGATTTCAGTGAACAGGCATATTTCGCGGACGGATGTCGAACAAATCGATCACACGGATGACAGCGGGTTTGCGATAGAGCACGGCGGACCGCCATCCTCAGCAATCGCGGTAGCGCTGGCCCGTGGCCTGGAGACCAGTCGGGACAAGCACATCATCCATATAGCTCCCTCGGAACGCAGTGCCGAGGAGATCGCCGGCGCCTTGCGTCAGTTCCTGCCTGACGCGGATATAATCTTGCTGCCGTCCTGGGATTGCCTGCCTTACGACAGGGTGTGGCCCACACGCGCCAATATGGGGCGAAGGCTTCGTGCGTTGCGTGAGATCGCAACGAAGCCGGATCGCCCGCGCATCGCTGTAATGTCGCTCGAAGCCATTCTGCAGCGGGTGCCGCCTGCTCCGGTCATCGCTGGCGGTTTCACAATTCTGGAGGTGGGACAAAAGCTCGACCGTGACGATTTCAGAACCTGGTCCGAAGCCATTGGCTATGTCGTCGACGAGAGGGTCGACGAACCGGGTGAGATAGCCTTTCGGGGCGATCTCATCGATATTTTCCCTGCTGGCGCGGATGGCCCCGTTCGCGTCATCGTTGATCCCGATGCCTGCATCCGGCAGCTCAAGACCTACGACCCGCTCAGTCAGCTCAGCGATCAGGTTCGAGACTCGATTACGGTCGGACCGGCATCCGAGCTGATCTTTAAAGCTGGTGAGCATCCTGAGTTGACAGCGATGCGCACGACGTCGATGGAGGAGCGCCTGGTCGCATCGTATGGCGCTATGCCATCCGTCTTCGATGCGGCATCCAGCGCTTCGATCTCCTTCCTTGAAGGGACCGACGGGCAGCCGCTCGGCAGAATTCTGGATCTGGTCGAGGATGCACGTCGTGCCAGGCAGGAGGCAGCCGGAACGAAAAAACGTTTGCCGGGACGATTTTACCTATCCCGTGAAGAGTGGGACGCTGCTCTGCTTAACCGCTGCTGCGTGAGACTAGCCGTTTCTGCCGTGGGAGTTCCCAAATTCTTCCGCCAGGCCCGACCCGGGCATGATTTCGCGGAATTCATCAGAGGGCAGACGAGTGCCGGAGTCAGAGTAGTGTTCACCGGCGATGCCTCTGAACTGCAGCGAGCAGATCGCCTGCTCGATAGGAGACTAGGCCGGCGGGCAGAGGAAGCGGCCGACTTGCCGCAAATCCTTTCGGCCGCGAGGGGCTCTGTTCTCAAGGCTGAATTCGTCCTCGACGAAGGGTTTGTCGACGCGCAATCCAATATCGCCGTGGTGGCCGCATCCGACCTGTTTGGGCCCGCGTTAAAGGCGAGCGGGAGCGCGACCACGGGCATACTCGAACCCGAGTTGCGCATTGGCGATGTCGTCGTCCATGAAGACCATGGCCTGGGCGTGCTCGCCGCGGTCGAACAGGTCGAGTTGGCTGGCCAGCAACAGGATGTCGTCAGACTGGAATATCATGGCGGGGCTTCCTTGCTGGTTCCGGTCGACGACTTTGGACGAATATGGCGCTACGGCTCGGAACCGGAGGCAGTGTCGCTTGATCGCCTCAAAGGCGAGGGCTGGCCGAAGCGACGCGAAGCTGCGTTGCGCGAGATCGACAGGCTGGCCAAACGCCTCTTGAGTCTTGCCAAAATCAGGTCCAGCCAGCCTGCCGAGATCATAAAGCCCTCCCGCACGGACTTGGCCCGTTTTGCGGCGAGATTTCCCTATACGGAGACGCCCGACCAAGCGGCCGCCATCCGCGCTGTGCTCGATGATCTTTCGTCGGGAAGAACAATGAACCGGCTCGTCTGCGGCGATGTCGGCTTCGGCAAGACAGAGGTCGCCCTGCGTGCTTGCGCCGCCGCGGCTTTCTGCGGGAAACAGGTTGCTATCATAGCGCCGACAACTGTGTTGGCACGACAGCACTATGAGACGTTCAGCCGCCGCTTCGCAGGAACCGGCCTGCAGGTCGCCCACCTTTCTAGGATGGTCGGGGCAGCGGAGGCGAGAGCGGCAAAAGAGGGTCTGCGGAGCGGCCAGGTTGCGGTCGTTGTGGGTACTCAGGCCCTGGCGTCCAGGAGCGTCACCTTCGCCAATCTTGGACTGCTGGTGATCGACGAGGAGCACCGGTTCGGGGTCAAGTTGAAGCGGGCCCTGCGGACCATGACGCCTCGCCTCCATACGCTGAGCATGAGCGCCACACCGATACCCCGGACGCTGCAATCGGCGTTGTCGGGCATCCAGGACGTCAGCGTTCTAAACTCTCCGCCCGCCAAACGACGTCCCGTTCGCACGATCTTGGCAGCGTTCGATCCAGCATCGGTGCGCGCGGCCCTCCTGCGTGAATTTCACCGGGGTGGACAGAGCTTCTTCGTGGTCCCGCGGATCGAGGATATTGCCCCGGCCTGTGACCAGCTGAACAGACTGGTGCCGGAACTCGGGGTCAAGACGGCGCATGGTGAAATGAAGGGGAGACAGCTGGACGAAGTCATGGTCGGATTCGCCGACGGTGATGGCGACATTTTGTTGAGCACCGACATCATCGAGAGCGGCCTCGATGTGCCGCGGGCCAACACCGTCATCGTTTGGCGCCCCGACCGGTTCGGTCTGGCGCAGTTGCACCAGTTGCGGGGCCGGGTCGGAAGGGGGGCGGTGCAGGCCGTTGCGTTTCTTCTGACCCAGCCTGGCGTTGAACTGGCCGACGGCACCAGGGCCCGGCTTTCGACGATGCTTGCGCTCGATCGGCTCGGCTCCGGCCTGGCAATCAGTCAAAGAGACCTCGACCTGCGTGGCGCCGGAGATCTTTTCGGCGAAGACCAGGCCGGGCATATGAAGCTGATCGGAGTGGGCTTGTACGAGCACTTGCTGGAGCGGGCGGTCTCGGCGGCTGGCGGAGGGGCCAACTTCAGCAAGCAACTTGCCGAGATCAATGGCTCGGGAAAGGGGGCTTTTCCCGAGAGCTATGTCGACGAGCCTACGGTGCGCGTTGGCCTCTATGCGCGGCTCTCCCGCATCCGTTCGGAGCCGGACCTCGATACATTCAGCGAAGAGCTCGAGGACCGCTTTGGAGACATGCCTGGCGAAGTAGCCCTTTTGCTGGAATTTACCAGGTTGCGAATAGCAGCGTCGGAATTGGGCGTCGGCAAAGTCGATGTCGGTCCCGAGGCCATCGCGATCACCCCTCGGAACAAGCCGTCGGCGTCCCAATGGCGGAACAGCAAGGCGTTGGGCCTGGACTACCGGAACGGCCGCCTGATTTTCAGGCCTATCCAGCCCAGCGTCTCAGGCATCGATGCGGTTCGCTTAGCGCTTGATGCCCTACGCGCAGCCCAGCCAAAGCACGAGATCTGACGAGCCTTTTGTCTCCTGGGGCCATCCGTGCGAATGGCGCTGCGGGCGGCCGTGCGTTCGCGGGGAGCGTTCAAGGCATGGTTCCGGCTTGATGGGGTGTCATGGCAGCCATGTTTTCATTCAGATGGGCCATGATCCAGATAGAGCCCAGAACCACCAGCGCGACGATCAGCACGCCGAAGGCCAGCGCCAGGATGTTGTTGGTGTTGTCCGGCCCGGTGGTCAGGTGCAGAAAGAAGACAAGATGCACGCCCATCTGCGCAACGGCGAGCACCACCAGGGCCGAGATGACCGCGGGCTGGTAAATCAGGTCGGTTCGCGCCGCCAGGAATGACGCGATCGTGAGCAGGATAGCCAGGCCGAAGCCGAGCACATAGCCCGAGAGGCCCCCAGCCGTTTCGTGCTCGCTTATGTGTTCCTCGCCCGGCGCTGAATCGCGGCGGTCCTGCAACTCGCCGGTCTTGCTCTCGAACTCGGTCATGACGATGCTCCCAGCAGATAGACCAGGGTGAAGATGGCAACCCAGATGATGTCGAGGGCGTGCCAGAAGAGCCCGAAGCAGTGGAGCCGCCGCAAGATGTCGGGCCGAAAGCCCTTGACCCACAGCTGCGCCATCATCGTTCCCAGCCAGAGCAGGCCGAGACCGACGTGGGCACCGTGGCAGCCAACGAGCGCAAAGAAGGCAGAAAGAAATGCGCTGCGCGAGGGGCCTGCCTGCTCGCCGATCATTGCCGCGAACTCCTGTAGTTCCAGGAACAGGAACGCTGCCCCGAGCAACCCCGTGACGAGAAGCCAGAACTGCGTGGCAGCCATTGATCTGCGACGGGTGGCGAGTGTTGCCACGCCGCCGGTGAAGCTCGAAGTGAGCAGAAGGCCCGTCTGGACCGCAACCCGTGTCGGTTCGAACAGATCCTTGCCTGTCGGTCCGCCGGCGGTTGCCTTGGCGAGCACGGCGTAGGTGGCGAAAAATGCCGAGAACATGATGATGTCGGACAGGAGAAAGATCCAGAAGCCGTAGGTCACCGTGACGAACTTTGAGGCCGGGCCGCCTTCTCCGTGGCCCGTCGCAGAGCGCACCGCATGCCGACCGGTGTGATTAAGCCGATACGGGTCCCGTGCCTGGGTGCCGGCGCTGATGTCGCCGGAGAATGCGTGATCGCTCATGCCGGGCGCTCCCACCCGCGCAGCCAGGCAAACTGGGCTGCCTTGTGGTCATGATCGATGCGGGCGACCTCGTCGACAGGGATCTCGTAGTCTCCATGATCGCGCCAGGCGAATACGACGAAGGTTGCGTAGGCGCCGATGAAGCCGACGATCGCCAGCCACCATATATGCCAGATCAGCGCGAAGCCGATCAGTGTGCTGAAGAAGGCGGTGACGAAGCCAGTCGGGCTGTTGCGAGGCATCTCGATCGGCTCATATGCCTTTTCCTCGTCCGAGCTCTGTTCGATCCCTCGTTGCTTGATGCTCCAGTAGGGCTCTTCGTCTTCCACGTGAGGCAGCCGTGCATAATTGAAGACAGGAGGAGGAGAAGATGTCGACCACTCCAGCGAACGCCCGTCCCACGGGTCGCCGGTTTCGTCGCGAAACTTGTCGCGATGCCGGATCGAAACGAAAAGCTGTGTGATCTGCAGCGCCGCGCCGGCGATCATCACCACCACGCCGAAAGCGGCCACCACCAGCCACGGTGCCCAAAGGTCCATATCGATATGTTGCAGGCGCCGCGTCATGCCGAGCAGACCGACAATATAGAGCGGTACGAAGACCAGCATGTAGCCGGCCAAGGTGACCCAAAATGCCGCCTTTCCCCAGCCTTCGTGCAAACGGAAGCCGAACGCCTTGGGGAACCAGTAGGTGAAGCCGGCGAATGCTCCAAACAACACGCCGGAGATGATGACATTATGGAAATGCGCGACGAGGAAAAGGGAATTGTGTAGCACGAAGTCGGCCGGCGGGACGGCAAGCAGGACGCCAGTCATGCCGCCGACGGTGAAGGTGGTCACGAAAGCCAGTGCCCAAAGCATCGGCGTGTCGAAACGAACGCGCCCGCCATACATGGTGAAGAGCCAGTTGTAGATTTTCACACCGGTTCCCACGGCAATGACCGACGTGGCGATGCCGAAGGCGGCATTAACGTCCGCTCCGGCACCCATGGTGAAGAAGTGATGCAGCCAGACCATGAACGAGACGATGCAGATGAACATCGTGGCCGCGACCATCGAACGGTATCCGAACAGCGGCTTCGATGAAAAAGTCGAGAAAATCTCGGAAAAGATTCCGAAGGCGGGAAGCACCAGGATGTATACTTCGGGATGGCCCCACGCCCAGATCAGGTTGACGAACATCATCTGATTTCCACCAGCTTCGTTGGTGAAGAAGTGGAAGCCGAGATACCGGTCCAGCGTCAGCATTGCGAGCGTGGCGGTAAGGATCGGGAAGGCTGCGACAATAAGCAGGTTGGACGCGAGCGAGGTCCAGCAGAACATCGGCATTCGCAGATAGCCCATTCCCGGCGCCCGCATCTTGAGGATGGTCGTCACCAGGTTGACGCCGGTGAGCAGCGTGCCGACGCCGGAGATCTGGATCGCCCACAGATAATAATCGACACCGACGCCCGGCGAGTAGGCGGTTTCCGACAAAGGGGCATAGGGCAGCCAGCCGGTGCGCGCGAACTCGCCGACCACAAGCGAGATGTTGACCAGCAGGGCTCCGGAAGCCGTCAGCCAGAAGCTGACGGAATTGAGCGTCGGAAAAGCGACATCGCGTACGCCAAGCTGCAGCGGCACGACGAAATTCATCAGGCCGATCATGAACGGCATCGCGGCGAAGAAGATCATGATCGTGCCGTGCGCGGAAAAGATCTGGTCGTAATGCTCCGGCGGGAGGTAGCCCGGCCCGTGAATCGCCAGCACCTGTTGTGTGCGCATCATGATAGCATCGATAAAACCACGAAGAAGCATGAGCATCGCCAGCACAATGTACATCACGCCGATGCGCTTGTGGTCGACCGAGCTTATCCACTCGCTCCACAGATATGGCCAGTAGCCCTTCACCGTTATCCAGCCAAGCACGGCGGCTGCTGCCAGAAAGACGCCAAGGGCTGCGCCGAGGGGGATAGGTTGATCGAAAGGAACGGCCGACCAGTCGAGCTTGCCCAGCATCGTCATTCTGCGCCTTGTGGATGATGGGTCATCGTTGCCGCCGCCGCGGGTAATGCCCTTGGGCTCACCTGTGGCTCGCCGCTGGCTGCGCTCTCAGCAGGCCCCGGACCCGGTGGGAGCGTCTGCTGAACGACCGCTTCGAACAGCCCAGGCTGGACATGACCGAAGGAAGCCGGCGCCACATTTGTGCTTTGCCGGGCGAGTTCGCGATAGGCGTTGGCGTTGAGCACGCCGCCCCCGCCACGCAGCGATGACGCCCAGCGGGTGAAGGCATCGGCTGAAACCGCGCTCACACTGAAATTCATATCCGAGAAGCCGTCGCCGCTGAAGTGCGCCGACTGGCCGAAAAAGCTGCCCTCGCGGTCGGCCTGCAGATGCAATTCGGTCTGCATGCCGTTCATGACGTAGACCATGCTGCCAAGCTGGGGCACGAAGAACGTGTTCATCACGCTGGCCGAGGTCAACTTGAAACGCACTGGAACACCGGCGGGGATAACCAGTTGATTGACAGCGCCCACGCCCTGCTCGGGATAGAGGAACAGCCATTTCCAGTCGAGCGCCACCACCTGAATGTCGAGCGGCGGCTGGCTAGAAGGGATCGGTTTGCGCGGATCGAGCTGATACGATCCGTAGTAGATCAGACCGCCAATGAACAGGATGGTGAGCGTCGGGATCGACCAGACGATCAACTCCACGCGTCCCGAATAGGTGAACTCCGGGTTATAGCGGGCGTTGCTGTTCGAGGCGCGGAACTTCCAGGCGAATGCCAGAAGTGCAACAAGCGTGGGAACAACGATCACCAGCATCACCGCCAGCGAGTTCAAAAGGATCGTGCGATTACCGACACCAATTGGTCCTTGGGGATCGAGCACTCCCCCCGCGCAACCGGGCAAGAATGCGCCTCCGACGATCCAGAGCAGTTGGCGTGTCAACTTAGGGCTGGATGGCAAGAACACCGGCTCTGCAATCTCTCTTTGCGGGAACGCGGGCTAGAGGCATGCGTTCGTCGGGTTTCCATCTGAGCCTCCCCATGGCGCGGAACCTCGCGGCACTTCGCAGGGTGTCGCCACCTGAGCGAGTGCCCCAACTGTCGCCGGCCGGGTTTGTTCCGCTGGACCGAGTTACTCTGTCCGATGGTCCCGCCTTGGCCCAATCTGGCCATTCAGAACGATGGCGGCTCGATTGGCCTAGCTATCGGCGACGCTGGCTCCCGCACGAATTTCAATTTCGGCGGGACGGCGAATACCCTGAATCGCTCAGCCAGATTATCGAGAGCCTGACGCATGCCCACTCCCGCAGCAGCCGCACCGTGTCCACTGATGACCATCTGGGGGCCCAAGGCAGCCAGATGCTTCACGGACCTTTCCGCTGCATCCCAGTCTGGCGTGAAATAGCGCGGCGGACCGTGCATCTCGAGATCCTGAATGGCGACTTCATAGACCGACTCCTGACCGGTGGTGATGAAAGCGTCTCCTACGATGAGCGAGCGGTCTTGCTCGCGCCAGAGCGAGATATGCCCAGGGGCATGTCCGGGTGTGTGCAGCCATTGCCATCCGGGCATTCCGGGGATCGATCCATCGGCGGGCAAGGGTTGCAAACGGCTGCCAAGATCGATTGGCCCGCGTGGAAAAAGCGGTGAAAGCAGCGCCATCAGTCCACCCCCAACCCAGGGATCCGGTGGCGGATAGGATGTGGTTCCGTCCAAATAGGGGTGCTCGAGTGGATGGGCGAAGACAGGCACGTCCCAGCCATTTGCGAGTTCTAGAACCGTTCCCACATGGTCGAAATGGCCATGGGTCAGGATGATTGCAGCCGGCCGTGCGTTGACGCCGAACCGCTTTTCCGCGACCGCTAGAATGCTGCTGCGAGACGTCGGCAACCCGGTATCGATCAGCACCCAGTTCCGATCTCCGCTGCCCGGTGCGCCGAAGAACACGACATTGACGATTGCTAGCCGCAAGTAACCCAGGTCCGGTGCGATGCTCCAAGCGCCGTCGCCACGATCCTCGCGCCTGGCGTGGTCGATCTCGGAAAGTCGAATCTGAACGGTCATGTGATCCCATGCCTCTGTTGTTGCCGAGCAGCCGCTCGAGTGGATGACGGCGGCTGTACATCGCCCCGAACTTGGGACGGGCCTCCTTGTTCCTCATTTGCACGCGGCGCCCGGACAGTTCACCACCGGAACAAAGGCTCTACCAATGGGTTCGGCACTACCCGGCCACGCAAGGACGAGCTGGACTGAGCAACGAACATGGGGCGCGCCCGACTGAATTCGGTATTTCGCCAACGCGGTTCCCGGTCCGGACAAGGCGGCCGAGTTCGAAGCCGATTGCCCAAAGGAGACTTCGAAAAATGAGCGAAGTGGGACGCCAGACGGAGGCCTCGGTTCCGGAAGCTTCGCGCTTCGCCAGTTTTTTCATGGCAGGCTTTGAATGCTCCTCGCACCGGCGCAAGGACGGCGTTCGCCTCGATCTTATTCGTGCGACCTCGCATAATTTGCATGCCCTGGGCGACTACCGCGGCTGCGCCGAACTCGGCCTTCGCACCATCCGCGACGGCCTGCGTTGGCATTTGATCGAAACCGCTCCCGGAACCTATGACTGGTCAAGTTGGGCGCCAATGGTCGAGGCAGCCCGATCGGCAGGTGTTCAGGTAATCTGGGACATCTTTCACTACGGATCTCCGGACCATGTCGATCAGGGCTCGCTGCATTTCATCGACGCCTATGCCTCGTTCGCGGCAGAAGCCGTCAAGGTACACCGTTCGATCACCGGAACATCGCCTCTGTTGTGCCCCATCAACGAAATCTCGTTTTTCGCATGGGCTGTCGAGGTCGGCTATTTCCCGCGCGTGGGGCCGAACAAACGTGGATGGTTCAAGCGGCACCTCGTCAAGGCCGCCATCGCGGGTGTTCGTGCAATGCGGGAGATCGATCCCGCCTGCAGATTTGTCTGGGCCGAGCCGCTTATCCATATCGCCCCTCGTGACCGGACCCGCAGCGAACGGCGCCGGGCCGAAAACGCCCGACAGGGACAGTTCGAAGCTTACGACATGTTGCTGGGCCGCGTCGAACCTGAGTTGGGCGGGAGCGAAGATGTTGTCGATGTCGTGGGCTTGAATTTTTACCCGCACAATCAATGGTACGTAAACGGGCCGACGATTCCGATGGGACACCACGAGTACCGCGCCCTGTCGGAAATGTTGCTAGAAGTTGCTCACCGGTACGGCAAGCCGATGTTCATTGCGGAGACCGGCTCCGAGGGATCCGGCGGGCCGGCTTGGCTCCACTATGTCTGCGACGAGGTGCGTTCCGCAATCAGTCTCGGAGCGCCGATCGAGGGAATTTGCCTGTACCCGATAACGGCCTACCCGGGCTGGGACAATTCGCGACATGCCGAGGTCGGTTTGTTTTCCGTCATCCAGGCTGACGGCAGGCGACACCTGCGCAAACCCACAGCAGATGAACTGGCCCGTCAGCAAGCTCTTCTCGTCGCGGACACGATGCCTTGAAGGGGCCTCAAACGAGGGAGGGGCGGGCGGGCGTCTGTTTCGAAACGCCGCCCGCGCCGGTGCGGTGCATCAGCTTTTTGCAGTCGCCCCAGCCTCGCGCAGCCTGGCATATCGCATGGTAACGTCGCTCAGATTTTCCTTGAGCCAGTTGGCCATGGCTTCCTCTTCGTTCAGGTTCTGCTTGAGGGCCCTTTCAGCATCCTGGAAGCCCCCGGCGTCGGCCAGTACCAGCAGCGAATTGTAGGCAGCAATCTCGTAGTTCTCGAATGCGAAATTCGCCAGGCTGTTCTTGATGATCTCGTCGCCGGCCATCGAATGTCCAATGGCGGCCACGCTGCCAACCATCGACAAGGCAGTGTCCTTGAGGGTGGAGTGCTCCTCACCAAGGCCCTCCAGGACGGACTCGAGTCTCGTGATCTGGCCTTCGGTTTCCTGAATGTGCCGGCGCAAGCGATCGGCCACCTCCGGATAGTTCTCTATACGCTCGACCTGAGGCTTCATGATCGACAGCGCTTGATTTTCCATGGCGTGCGCGTTGCGCAAGCCGACGATAAATATCTCGCGGCTTTCCGAGTTGAAGTTTGTATCCATCGAGTTTCTCCTTCTGATACCCGCCCGATCTTCCGTCTTGGAAGAAACTATCTTCTCGGCTCGGCCAACAACGGCTCCTCCGTGCGTGCCCAGGCCGGGAGGCTTTTTTGGATGCGCGCGAAAGTGGCCAGAGCCTGTCCGACTACCTGGTCCATGTTGTAATAGCGGTAAGTTGCAAGCCGGCCGACAAACCACACGTCTGGGCAGCTTGCCGCGAGCGCTTCATAGCGCTTGTAGAGCACTTCGTTTTCGGGCCGGGGCACGGGATAGTACGGGTCCCCGATGTCCGTGGGGTATTCGTAGGTCAGGCTGGTCCGCGAACTCTGCTGGCCGGTCAGATGTTTGTACTCGGTAATGCGCGTGTAATCTTCCGTCTGGGGATAATTGACCACGGCAACCGGCTGAAATTGCTCGCAATCCAGTGTAACGTGCTCGAAACGAAGCGAACGGTACGGAAGGTGCCCGAGCTGCCAGCCGAAATATTCATCGATCGGGCCGGTATAAACCATGCGCCTGAACGGTATCTTCTCACGAATTTCACGGAAGTCGGTCTGCAGCATGATCTTGATGTTCGGATGATCGAGCATGCGTTCGAACATCCGCGTGTACCCGCCGGCCGGCATTTTCTGGAAGCTGTCGCTGAAATAGCGGTCGTCACGGTTGGTCCTGGTCGGCACTCGTGCCGTCACGGATTTGCTCAGCTGACTGGGATCGACGCCCCATTGCTTTCTTGTGTAGCCGCGGAAGAATTTTTCATAGAGCTCGCGCCCCACGGTGCTGACGACGACGTCCTCAGCCGTTCGGACATCCTCCACCGTTTCGCGTCGCGACGCGAAGAAATCCTCCAGCTGTGCCGAGGTCAGGTCTAGCCCGTAAAGCCGGTTGATGGTGTCGAGATTGATCGGGATGGGAACCAGTTGCCCGTCCACGGCCGCCAACACCCTGTGCTCGTACGGCCGCCATTGCGTGAACTGCGAAAGGTGGTCCACGATCGTTTGGCTGTTGGTGTGGAAGATGTGCGGGCCGTAGCGATGGATGAGGATGCCGGCTTCATTGTAGCAGTCGTAGGCGTTGCCTCCCACATGGCTGCGGCGATCGATCAGCAAAACGCTTTCCTGACGCTGCGACGCTATCCGTTCGGCAAGCACACTGCCGGCGAAACCCGCGCCGACGATCAGCCAATCGAACATGGCTATGCACTCCTGCGAAGGGGCAAGACCTTCTTGCGTTGGTAGGCGCGCTCAATGTGAGCTGCCATGGCATTCCATGTCCGTTCCCACGACATGTCCGCAAGATAGGCATCGACTTGCTGCAGGAGCATCTGACGCGGTCGCGAAAGGACGGAGCGCAGCTTGATTTCCAGATCGTCACAGTCGGCGATTTCCACCAGCCCGGCAGCACCGTAACTGCGCACCACGTCGACGATTGCCGTCGAGATCACCGGCAGACCCGCCGCGAGAAATTCCGGCGTCTTGGTCGGGCTGATGAAACGCGTCGCCTCGTTGAGGGCAAACGGCATCCATCCGGCGTCCCAATGGCGCAAATAGTCGGGCAGATCGCAGTAGGCTTTCGGGCCAAGCCAATGCAGGTTTTCGGCTTGCGGCAGGCTTGCAGGGTCGATCTTGACGACCGGACCGAGCATGACGAAATGCACGTCCGGCATTGTCTTTGCCGCTAGCGCCACGAGATCGACGTCCAGCCGCTCGTCGATGACGCCGAAATATCCAACCCTCGGGGAAGGAATGCCCGCCTGGTCGGCTGGGTCCCTTCCTGGCTGTCTTGCGGTGTGAAAGTGCCTCACATCGATGCTGCTCGGAAATGGAAAGATGGCGGGATGGAGGTGACGCTTGGTCTCGAACAAGCTTAGACCACCGGTGAAAACGAGATCCGCGCGGCGAAGAAGCGCCTTTTCCATCTGGCCCAGCTCGGGGGGCGCATTCCTGAACGCAGAGAGTTCGTCCATGCAGTCATAGACGCATATGTCTGGGTCGAGGAATTCCGTAAAGCGAAGAGCCATTGGGGTGTAGTACCAGGCGATCAGCCGGCTATGCGGCATAGAAGCGATGGTCTGCTGCACAAATCTCCGCTGGACGGCATCTGCTTTCGCGGCCGACGTGCCAAGCGGCAGCACTGGTGTGACAATCAGAATGTTTTCCGATGCCACGCTCGTCCGCATCAGCGGCTGCGGCAATTCTTCGAAAACGGGTTCTTCAAAATAGACCACTCGCTGCTGAGCGGATGCAAGGGTGAGGAGATGCTGCGGACGCTGGTGAACAAAATTCCATCGTAAGTGGGAGAAGCAAACCAGTATATTTTCGCGACGAACATATTGACTGCCGGTTACCCCGCCAAAGGCCGCTTCCATTGACATACTCCCTCTGTGACACTATTTATGTTACGATTAACATTTGTTAATCGCGAATGGAGAGAACTACTTAGTTCCAGCTCCTAACTTTCGATCAGGTGAGTTGTTCCAACTGAAATGAAGAAGGCCCGGTCGCCCGCCTTGGTCCACGCACGAAGCGGGATCTGGGTGCGGAGGCGAGGGCGGCTGTCGGAACCCGGCCGCCACTGAAAGCGTGGTTCAACGAGGAATGCTGGTGGACAGCGGCATTGCCGTATTTGCGTTGAACTCGTTGGCTATAGAATGTGCCTAACATCAATGATTCGCCTGTATCTCTGCGCGTCTCCGACTGCCGAGGCGAATTCCGGGGCTGACATGAACATCAACTTTGAAACCAACGTTTTTCCACTGTTTCATCCGCAAAGCGTGGATGATCTCAAGGACCCGTGTCCTGTCTTCGATGGCCGTGTCTGGCACGTCTTCGGGTCAAGCGGCACGGTCACCACCGAGACGTGGAGAATCTTGCATGCCACGGCGCCCGATCTTTATGGGCCGTGGGCCGAGCATGAGCCGATCGAACTTCCAATCAACGGTACTGGTGTTGCGGCTCCCGGTGTGACCCACGAGTGCGGCGTCTTCCACATGTTCATCCAGACGGAATTCATGAAGTCGGGTGGCCGTTGCGAGCATGCGGTTTCCAACGACGGGTTCCATTGGGTAGTCCTCAGTCCGGCCATTCTGGCCATCCCGGACACGGAAGAGGACGGCATTTACGATCCGCATCCAGCAGTCATTGGCGGTGGGCGCTACCTGGTTTATTCGGCTATGCCAAAATTCACGAGGGTGCCTCAGCCCGACATCTATCTGGCACGTAGCCAGTCCGACTCGTGGTTCGGTCCGTGGAAGCGGATCGGCAAAATCCTCGACCACAACGATGTTCCCCACCATAACACCAGAGATGATCCCGACTACGAATGGGGCATTGAGGGCGCGCAACTGATCGAGCTGCCGGACGGCCGGGTGCTTCTCAACGCCACTTGCTTTCTTCCGAATGGCCTTCGGGGAAACCGGCAACGGGTGTTTTTTGCCATCGCCGACGAGGTCAGCGGGCCTTACGTTTCGATCGGCCCGGTGCTGGAGCCAGGTCAACCGGGCGAGAACGGCCACTCGACGGTGATGATCGATGGCAGTCAGCTTTCACTGTTCTACCAGAGCCGGGTTGCCACAACCGATCACCGATGGCGCTATGGTTTAGCCAGATGCGACGTCGCTCTCTTTTCAAAGGTCGCGTGATTTCCAGGCTGCCATTAGCGCCTTGAGGCCGATGCGCGTCATGCAACTCCGGAGGGTTGAAGGTGATCCGCGTCGGTGACGGTAGCAAAGTGTCATCCGACGCAGTAGGAGACACGACATGGCCGATGCGGATCGACGATTGCCGCGATCGCACTGGCGGGAGGCAAGTCGGGAACGCCGGCCTTAACTCTGTCGCTTTTAGCGCAATGACTTGAGCCGTTCGTCAATTTTCTCAGTGGCATTGATGACACCGCCAGATGCCCTGCCAATGAGCTCATAGCTATTTCTTCGGTCCCTTGACAGGGAATGTCGCGTCGCCGTCTTTTTTGCCGGAGATCACCCGCGGATCGGCGCTGGCGACGCCATCGTTTCCGCCGCCCTTGTGGTCCTTTTCCGACTGACCCTTAGCGTCTTGCTCGGGTGTCCGTCTTGATGTTCGAAGCGTCTTGTCCGCCATCATGGCCTCGCGTTTGCCATCCAAACTTCCGGCAATTTCGAAAGTTCCACCGCTTTAGCAAGCCGAAGGACCAGTGAGTTGGAACGTCGTGGCGGGACGTGAGTTGTAAGCGAGGATATTCACCCGCAGGAGGACGCTTATGGCTAACCGCCGAGAGCAGCAGACGGACCTCACGCCCGCCGAGGCAACAGACCGCATCTGGGAACTCGCCGAGGACATCGACGTCTGCATGTTTGTGACCTGGGACGGCGAGTACAATCGAGCCCGTCCGCTATCTGCGCGTGTGGTCCGTGAGGAAAACGCCATATACTTCCTCGTCAATGACGACAGCGCCAAGAGCAAGCAGCTGTCGACCTATCCAAAGGTCACATTGGCCTGGAGTGACAACAGCCACTACAAATACGTCACGATGTCAGGCCCGGCCACAGTGACAAATGACAGGGAAAAGATCGCCGAGCTCTGGGAGAAAACTGACTCAGCCTGGTGGGATAATGCCGATGATCCCGAGATTCGTCTGATAACGGTCAAACCCGACGAAGGCGAATTGTGGGACAGCCCGGGGCTAATGATGGCTACCGCAACGATGGTGTTTGCGGCCGTTACCGGCGCCAAGCCGAATGTGGGCGACAACGCAAAGGTCGAGCTCTGAGCGAGCGGCTAAACTAACCTCTGCTTTAGAGGCAGCGTCGATGAGCATTTTGGAAACCAGCAAGAAAGTGATCGAGAACGTCACCGGTTTCGCAAGACCGCGCAAGCAAGCTGTCGCCGGATTTGTGAGGCAGCGAAAGTCGAATGAGTTCTGGTTCAAGGATGATGGACTTGTACCCAATCATCCAGCATGGCCGCTCGTCGTTTATCGCGGCGCCGTCGAATTGCCCGAAGGACTTGATCCAGCAGCCGTCATGGAGGTGCTTTTCGATGCAAACGGATGGGGCGATAGCTGGCGAAACGGCATCTATGATTACGTTCACTATCATTCGCAAATACACGAGGTTCTGGGAATTGCGCGCGGAAATGCTGAAGTCCGGTTTGGCGGCAAGAAAGGACGAACGCTGTCGCTGAAGGCCGGTGACGTCGCGGTCCTCCCGGCAGGCACCGGGCACCAATGCCTCTCGGCATCCGATGATTTTTTGGTTGTCGGCGCGTATCCTCCGTTTGGGAATTATGACGAATGTAGGAGCAAGGATCAGCATAGCGATGCGCTCGCAACCATCCCCAGCGTGGGGCGTCCGCGCAAGGATCCTGCATATGGCAGCCAAGGTCCGCTGCTGAAAAGTTGGAAGCGTTAATTTAGTCGTCGGGGTCGAAAGCCTTGGCAACTGCATCTTTCTCAGCCTGCGGCAGGACTGTCATTGTGAGAATGAACGCTGACAGCAGGAGACAAACGCCATTCGTGATTATGATCGGCCACTCTGCCTTCATGATGCCGAAGGCCAGCCACAAGGCGAACCCCAACACAGTGATGGCATACGTCGGTGCGGAGATGCCGCTTGTCTCTCGTGTCCTGATGATTTTCCAGGCTTGCGGGGTGAAACTGCTCATCGAGCAGACGGTCGCGAGATAGCCGATGAGCGTGACTGTCTGCATGGAAGCGGCCTGCCCTACGTCGCAGATACGCGCTTGAGATCAGATACGCGGACCACGCCGTGCTGGCTGACAAAGGTCAGGGTGGAGTCCGTGCTCTGGCTCTGCGAAACACCGGATATGCGATGGTCGCCTGTGTCATAAATCTCCATCTTTCCATGATCGTCGATGACCAGGCGGCTTCGCTCAGGAAACGCTGCGTAGCGCATATTGTTTTGAGAACCAGCGGCAGACGGGCTCCCAAACTCCTCAGGCCACCATGAGCCGGCGTGGGCCATGGCGGGATGATCGAGCAGGTGGGACGAGAGCTCCGCCGCGATAGCGTTGAGCTTCGCCTTGAGGCTGTCATTGAACATGTCGCCGACCATCGTCATGCCGGAGGACCATTGTGACATTCCTCCGAAGTCGACGTGGCTGAACTGGGCCATGGTTCCACCACCACGCCGCAACGCCTACATGCGGCCAAATCTAATCACGAAGGAGCGCCACCAGGTCTTCAGGCTCCTTGCCGAGGAAGCTCAATCAAGTTCTATCCAGGCTGGCGCATGATCGCTCGGCTTGTCCCATGCACGCGTTTCGGCATCTACTCCGGCATTCTTCAGGCGATCCAATAGGGATGAACTCAGCAAGAGATGGTCCATCCGGAGCCCGGAACTCCGATCGTACCCGCCGCGGTAGGAGAAGTTCCAATAGGTGTAAATTCCTTTTTCTGGATGAATGCGACGAACCGCATCGAACCAGCCCTGAGCAAGCATTTCGGCGTACGCGCTCCGGCTCTCGGGGAAGTAAACGGCATCGCCAACCCAGCGCCCCGGCACCGCCGCGTCGATCGGGCCTGGAACGACGTTATAGTCGCCGCACAGGATGGTCGGTGAGCTATCGCCGAGCAGCACCTGGCCATAGGTGATCAAACGTCGGAACCAGCGAAGTTTGTAGTCGAACTTCGGCCCCGGCGCTGGATTGCCATTGGGCAAATACAGGCAGCCGACAACAAGCCCATTCACATCTGCCTCGATGTAGCGGCTGTGCGAATCGTCGGGATCGCCCGGCAGACCTCGACGACGTTCCAGCGGCTCAATCCCGCGAGCGAGGATTGCCACGCCATTGTAGGACTTCTGTCCGTGCCAGATTGCGCCATAGCCGGCGTTTCTAATCGCATCGACGGGAAATTTTTCGTCAGAGGTCTTCAGTTCTTGAAGGCAGACGATGTCATAGCCGGTTTCGCCAAGCCACTTGAGAAGCACTGGCAGTCGGCTGTTGACGCCATTGACGTTGAAGGTTGCGATGCGGGTCATCTCGACGATTTAACGTCTTTGCGCCGCTTCGATGCGACATAGAGTCGGTAGCCAAATCTTGCCTTTTGTCATCGTCCATCTGCATTTTTGCTCGAAGCATTGGTGCTTTGACCGGAAGCAGCGGATGTCTTTGCATCTTTGGAATGCGCGGCAATCGCCGGACCCGCGCCGGTAGCTTTACGCATATCGCCGCTCCCCTTGCCGTCAGTCGATTTCTTGCTCAACAGTCCTGAGAAATATTTTCCAAAGAAGCCCATCCGACTCTCCATCTTGGCGCTCATTCGGCGACTTTGCGGGCCCTGAACTCATCTCTGCGCTGTTCTCGCAACTGCCGAGGATCGCTGCGCGAACCACCAAGGGCGCGGCGCCTGACCAGCGCGGCCGAACACTCAAGCAGGAAACATTCCAGTCCTTTGTAGATATGCGTGATCATGTCCTTCATCTCCCGGGACCGCCTCGGCACATAGGTCGCCGAGGCGGTTGGGTAGGCGATCAATCAAGCCGCTTTCCGTTCTGCCGCTCGTTCGTTGACGCCGGCTTCACCGAGGGCAGTCAGCGCCTCGTCGGTGGCCTTCTCCTCCTCAAGTGTCGCATTGAGGAGCGCAACCACGTCATCCTTGCCGAGCGTCGTAGCCCAGGCAATCAGGGTTCCATACCTGGCAATCTCATAGTGCTCTACGGCTTGCGCGGCACCGACGAGCCCTGCATCGAGCGAAGTCGAACCCTTGTACTCCTGAAGGATTTCAGATCCTTCCTCCAGGATGCCGTCGATCGCCGGGCAGGTTTTGCCGCGCGCGGCCGCGCCGAGAATCTCGAAGACCTCCTCCAGACGTTCGACCTGCCCCTCGGTTTCAGCGAGGTGCTTCTCGAATGCTGCCGAAACTTGCTCTTCGGATGCGCCTTTGGCCATCTTCGGCAAGGCTTTCAGAATTTTCTTCTCGGCATAGTAGATGTCTTTGAGGCCATCGAGGAAAAGGTCCTCCAGGTCCTTGTTGTTGCCATTGGCTTTCTTGGCAGTGGGCATTGTGCCGTCTCCTCTGTTGAAAATTGCCCGTCGCGAGCATTTTCTTAACTCGGAAACCCGAACCCGGTTCCGGGATAATGGAGATATCTAAATTTAAAGGGTCCTGCGCTTCACTGAGAACAACGACCACGTCATTCTCGTCGAAGAGCCGCGGCGGGGCGCACGCCATCGGGCTCCCGCCAACGGTCGTGCGGTCTGAGGGCCTGGCACTACAGGAGAAGCAAGTTCCGCGGCGGCAGCAGAGCAGTCGGGGCAACGCCTCTCAAGCCTCCTTACCGCTCTGCAGCCGCTTGATTGCTGGGCCCCGCTTGCATCCAGGAATTGGGTGATTGGACGCTGCGTATGCAACCAGAATACCTCAGAATGGTTCTAGCTATGATTTAAGCGGGATGGCGCGAGCGCCGTCCAAAGGTGGCAATTTTCATGGACGTATCGCTTTCGCGAACCGCAGACGACAACATCAAGGCCGGCAAGAGCGGCTTGCTGCTTGTCTCGGACAATTATGACGCTTTCGCCGTGCGCGTGCTGGCGGCAAGGAGCGCTGAGCGCAGTCTCGACCTGATGTATTACCTTTGGCATGATGATCACACCGGCCGCTTGCTGCTTCGCGAGGTTTTTCGAGCTGCTGAGCGCGGTGTTCGGGTGCGCATGCTCCTTGACGACGTCAATCCGCGTAAAAATGATGCGGCATATCTGGCGCTGAACAACCATCCAAACATCGAATTGAAGTTGTTCAATCCGAGCGGTATCAGGCGCGGTCGGATCATGCGTGGTGTGGAAGTGCTGTTGCGGCTCTTTGCATTGACGCGACGGATGCACAACAAGGCTTGGATCGTTGACGACAAATTTGCCATTGTCGGCGGTCGGAATGTTGGCGATGCCTATTTCGATGCGGCAGAAACCAATTTCCGGGACCTCGATCTGCTGCTCCTGGGGCCTGCGGTACGGCAAACCGCGGCGATATTCGATGCCTTCTGGGCTTGCAATGAAGCCAAGCCAATCAAAACCTTGGGATCAGTGGCTGAGCATGAGCATGCCAAATGGCTTGAAGGAAGCGATACCGGCCCCGATCCCAAATTCTTGAACGGCATCGGCAACCGGGGCTCGATCACAGAGTTTATTGCGGCCAGCAACGACGTTCATTGGGTGGATGGCGTGCGGGTCATTTCCGATCCGCCGGAGAAGGTTCGTGGTTGGAGACGTCGCAACTGGCTTATGAAAGAGCTGCGTCCCATCATCCAGTCGACGCGCGGGTGTCTGGAGATTGTGTCGCCCTATTTCATTCCCGGCAAAAGGGGCACAGCGATCTTGCTGGACCTTGTCGGCGCCGGTGTTGACGTTTCGGTTCTGACCAACTCCCTGGCCGCCACAGACGTCGCCGCAGTCCATGGCGCTTACGCAAACTATCGCAAGCGGCTGCTGAGGAATGGCGTCAAAATTTTCGAGCTTCAGCCGTTCAACCGGCGCTCGGCAATCTCGGTGTTTGGCTCGAAGGGCGCCAGTCTGCATACGAAAGCTTTCACCGTCGACGACAAGATCGGTTTCGTCGGTTCCTTCAATTTCGATCCACGGTCAGTGTCCTTGAATTCGGAAATGGGCGTGCTGTTTGAGGATCCGAAATTGGTCGCCGAGCTGCGGCATCGATTCCAATCAGAGATCTCTCCGGAAACAAGCTATCGGCTCGAACTGAAGCACAATGTTCTGCATTGGCATGGATGCGGCGAAGGCAAGATTCAGGACTATACGCATGAACCAGAAGCCGGATTTTTTCGCCGTATCCTGGCGGTCTTCGTCCGTCACCTCCCGATCGAATCTCAGCTCTAGCATCTGACGATGGGCGAGGACCTCGCGTTCTCAGCGAATTGCCGTGCCGGGGATCGCGTGAGCGAAACGTGAAACCCTGATCTACCACGGGTCAGCCAGACCGCATCACACCCGGTTCTTCGACAACCGCGTCGCCAATCCCATGCTGTCCGGCGTCCGGATCACTCGGCAACACGTCGGAAAAATTGACTGTGGCGACCAGGTATCCGGCTTCATCGTAGACCTTGATAGTCGATCCCGATTGCTTGGTTCCTGACCCAGGATCCGCCGCCACCGCTACGCGCGCCATCTCTATTGCTCTCGGACTGGCCATCTCCGCACTCGCTAGCTCTTCCTCGAGAGCGGTAGTCTGGCCGGATACTGTCGTCTCAAAGCGGAATTTTGGCATGGGCAACCTCCTGTTCCTATGCAATTCCGGTGTCCGGGTTGCGTTCCAAAGAAACAGAATTGGTGGGAAGCAGCTAAGATCGCCGCGATGGCCAGACCCGTGTCGCCACGAAGGTCAGCAAACCCGTGATCACAATCCAGGCCTGCACCTCGCGCTGGATGGTTGGCCCAGGGTTCGATGTCTGTCGCGACGGGCTCTCTGCCTCCACTATCGGTTGAAGGTCGGACCGACTGCCGAGACGGACGGAATAGGCCCGCGTGAACTCGGCGCCGAGCAGGAATATCTCAGACGAATAGTAAACCCAAAGCAGCACGACCAGCAGTGCACCCGCCGCGCCATAGGAGGATGCGATCGCGCTGGTTCCGATATACCAGCCAATCAGCGACTTGCCGATGGTGAAGAGCAAAGCGGTCACTGCCGCGCCAATTGCGACATCGCGCCAAGCGAGCGACCGGTCCGGCAGGATCTTGAAGATCGCGGCAAACAGAGCGGAAATCAGCACGAATGATACAATGCCGTTTATCGACGCGAGAATGATCGTGCCGAACGGCAGATGGGCGTTGATGACAGCGCCAAGCGCGGAAATGGCGGCACTCGCCGCCAACGACACAAGCAGTAGAAATCCCAACGCTGCAACCAGACCCAGGCTGGCCGCCCGCGCCCGCACCAATCGCGACACAGACATGGGTGGTGGGTCAATCTTCCAGATTGTGTTGAGCGAAAGCTGCATTTCGCCAAACACCCCGGAGGCTGTCACGAAGAGGGTGACGATGCCCACCAAGGTGGCAACAGTGCCGGCGGTTCTGTGAGAAGCGCTTTCGATGGTGCTGCGCAGAAGGTCGCCGGTTTGCGATCCCATCACGCCTGCGATTTCGGCCGACAGAGCGAGTTGAGCTGCTTCATGCCCAAAGACAAGTCCAGCAATCGCAACAACGATCAACAAGATCGGGGCCAGGGACGTAACGGCATAGAACGCCATCGCCGCACCGTGGCTGAGGGCATTGTCGTTGATGAATCCGAGGATGCTCTCCTTGCCAAGAACCCAGGCTTCGCGTGCCACCCGCATGGGGAATTCCTTTTGCCTCACGAGCAACCTAGTGCTGTCGGCAACGAAAGCGAGACCTGCCGCCAGTGCGCGAGGCGCGATTGCCGAGACACGCCCGCTTGTCTCTGCACGAACGGCCAGAAATGTTCCATGCGGCGCCGGAACTCGCCGGGCTCGTAATGGTTATCGGTCATCCGATTGGAGTGATCAAAAATGCCTGATAATGAAAACCGTCGCGAGACCGGCGCAACGAAGTACCCGGCTAGAACAGGTCCTGATCCTTCGGATGCGTTCTCTCAGGATGCGGCCGGCAACAAGAAACCCAAGAGTGGGGTCGGTCTGACGCGGCCAGTCAATGAGGTGGATGACAAGACGCACCAATCCGATGGCCAGAACGCCCCGGCGAGGCCGGGCGGCGGAAACACGGTCAAGCCATGAACGTTGCCAATCTTCAGCTTGAAGGGTTGATGATGGCGGTCGCGTCAATCAACAACCTGCTCGTTCACAAAGGTCTGCTGTCAATTGACGAGATCGATACCGCCCTGCGAAAGGCAGAGGCGTCCATGACAGGTGACGAGCGGACCTACGAAGACATGTCACCGGCCAACCGTGACGCGATCTGCTTCCCGATCCGGCTTCTGCAGATCGCAAACAACGCGCAAGGCGAACTGGACATCCCACCATTTTCAGAGCTTGCAAAAATGGTTGGGCAAACCAAGGAACCTTAACGTCAGCGGTGACGACACCTGTAGTCTCCGTGAAGGCCTCATTTGACGCCGATGCCACTCTGAGCGGAAAAGCAGCGTCGGCGTCGTCTCGGCTATGAACCGAACCAAATCTCACCCACTGCGTTGAGTCCCGGCGTTGCGTCATTAGTCGGGGCACTTCCATGAAAACGGGCGAGCTTTCAACCTACCGGGCCAAAAGGGATTTCGCGAAGACGAAAGAGCCCAGCGGCGAAAGCTCGATTGCGGGTTCGAACCGACTCCGGTTCGTCATCCAAAAACACGCGGCCACGCGGCTGCACTATGATCTTCGCCTCGAGCTTGGCGGGGTCTTCAAATCATGGGCTGTGACCAAAGGTCCATCACTGGATCCTCACGACAAACGACTTGCCGTGGAGGTTGAGGACCACCCGCTGGAGTACGGCGACTTCGAAGGCACAATTCCCAAAGGACAATATGGTGGCGGCACGGTGCAGTTGTGGGATCGCGGATATTGGGAACCGGAAGGCGCCATGTCTCCCGAAAAGGCGTTGGAAAAAGGCGACCTGAAATTCACGCTGCAGGGCAAGCGCCTGCATGGAAGCTTCGTCCTCGTGCGCATGAAGCATGACCGCAATGGCGGGAAGCGGACCAACTGGCTGCTGATCAAACACCGCGACAAATACGCGACAGAGGGCAATGGCGATGCGGTGCTGGCTCAGGACCGATCCGTCGCCTCCGGTCGGAGCATGGAAAGGATTGCAGCGGGAAAGGGGGCAGGTCCGAAGCCGTTCATGATGAAAGGTTCATCGTCGGCCGATGCGGATGCCGTTTGGGACAGCAAGCGCGGCCATGCCGACAAGCGCGCCGCCAAGTCGGCAAAGCCTGCTCCGCGGCCGAAGCGAGCCGCTGGTGCCTCAGCGGCGAAGATGCCCGACTTCATCCCACCACAGCTTTGCGCAACGCTTTCCCGGCCGCCGGCCGGGACGAACTGGGTTCACGAAATCAAGTTTGACGGTTATCGCGTCCAGTTGCGCGTGGAAGACAAGGACATCGCCCTTAAGACCCGCAAGGGTCTTGACTGGACGGAGAAATTTGGCGCCATCGCAAAGGAGGCCGCCAGCCTCCCCAACGTCATCATCGACGGCGAAATCGTAGCGCTTGACGAGAACGGCGCGCCCGATTTTGCCGCACTGCAGGCGGCGCTGTCGGAGCGCCGGACGAAAGACCTGATCTACTTTGCTTTTGACCTGCTCTTCGCAAATGGCGTCGATCTGCGAAAGATGCCTCTCTCACAACGGAAGGAACGTCTGAGCGAGATGCTCGGCGAAGTCGATCGCGGCGCGCAAAATCTCATCCGCTATGTCGAGCACTTCAGCAATGGCGGCGACGCGGTGCTGCGTTCTGCCTGTCGCCTTTCGCTTGAGGGGATTGTCTCCAAGAGGGCCGATGCAACCTATGTTTCGGGGAGGACCGACACCTGGGCCAAATCGAAATGCCGCGCCGGGCATGAGGTGGTCATCGGCGGCTGGTCGACGACCAACGGCAAATTCCGGTCATTGCTCGTCGGCGTCAATCGCGGTGAACATTTCGCCTATATCGGCCGTGTGGGGACCGGATTCAGCGAGGCAAAGGTCAAGCAGCTGATGCCCAGGCTGCAGGAGATGAAAGCCGCGACGTCGCCGTTTACCGGCGACGGCGCACCGAAAAGGAATTCAACCGTCTTCTGGACGAAGCCGGAATTGGTCGCGGAAATCGAGTTCGCCGGCTGGACCGGGGGTGGCAATATCCGGCAGGCCGCCTTCAAAGGCCTGCGTGAAGACAAGCCCGCAAAAGACGTCGAGGCCGAGCGTCCAGCCGATCCTCAAGAGACGCCGATTGCCGACCCTGCCAAGGTGACTGGCAAGACAGGAAAAAGCCCGGTTGTCATGGGCGTCATCATTTCCAAGCCGGACAAGCCGCTTTGGCCGAATGCCGGCGACGGTCAGCCCGTCGACAAGCTCGATCTTGCAGAATATTTCGAGACCGTTGGCCCCTGGATGATCAGACATATCAAAGGTCGTCCCTGTTCACTCGTGCGCGCGCCGGATGGCTACGCTGGCGAGCAGTTTTTCCAGCGCCACGCAATGCCAGGCACATCCAATCTGCTGGAACTGGTGAAAGTCTTCGGCGATCACAAACCGTATCTGCAAATCGACCGCGTCGAGGGTCTGGCCGCGATCGCCCAGATAGGCGGCCTTGAGCTTCACCCCTGGAATTGCCAGCCGGGTCATCCCGAAATACCTGGCCGACTTGTCTTCGACCTTGACCCTGGTCCGGAAGTCCCTTTTGCGAAGGTGGTCGCGGCTGCCAAGGAAATGCGCGATCGTCTCGAAGATCTGGGCTTGGTGAGCTTCTGCAAAACCACGGGCGGCAAAGGCTTGCATGTCGTGACGCCATTGGCGGCCCAACGCAGCAAGACGACATGGGCCGAGGCCAAGGCCTTCGCAAAGGCCGTCTGCATCCAGATGGCGGCAGACAGCCCGGATCTCTACCTCGTCAACATGGCCAAGAAGCTGCGGACATCCCGGATTTTTCTCGACTATCTCAGGAATGATCGCATGGCGACAGCCGTCGCCCCTCTCTCCCCTCGCGCCAGGGAAGGCGCGACTGTATCCATGCCGCTGACCTGGAGTCAGGTGAAGGCGGATCTCGATCCGAAAAAATACACCGTTCGCACGGTTCCGGGCCACCTGAAAAAGACCGTCGCCTGGGCCGACTACGACGATGGCGAACGGTCGATCAGCAGTGCCATCAAACGGATTGGTTCAGCAAAGCTTGCCGCATGACGACGTCGGTTCGCGCTGGCTTGCAGGTACGAGGCCCAAAGTCCAACCTCCTGCCTCACCGGTCTCTGGGATTGCCCAGGGCGGGGTCGCGCGCCCGGGTGTAGCCCTCGACGCGAGGCAAACCGTCATCCATCCTGATAAACGGCAGCCGCATTTCCCAATAGGCTTGAGCTTGGGGATGGAACTTCTCGGGCGCGTCCATGAATCCGATCGAGATGTAGAACTCGTTTGGCAAGCCTTCATCGGTGTACCCAATCGAGGTGCCACATTCCGAACAGAAGGAGCGCACGACGCCCCTGGTTTTCGAGAATGTTTTTGGTTTTGGGCCGAGCCAATCGACCTGATCTGGACGATAGCCAATCCAGATCGTCAGTGGGCTGCCGATCGCTCGTCGGCAGTCATCGTCGTGGTCGAAACAAATCCAAAAGGGATCGCCACTGAATTCAGCTGTGATGGCTCCGCAAAAGCAACGCCCTCGATCAATCCGGGCCGGTTTTCTGATCGTCGTTCGGGGTTTGTCGTCCATGGTAATCTTCCGGCCAGCGTGGTGGCGTAACGCGGCGGACGGCAAGCAGTTCCTTTGGACGTCAGAGAGCCGCAGACGCGCAACCGGCGGGCTGCTCGTCAATATCATTTGAGGCAGGTCAGGCCTTAATTTGTTGGGAACATTTTTTCAGGTCCGCACTTTGTTCGCCGTCTGACCAAAGGAGGCGACCTTGAAAACACGACGCATCGACAGGGAAAAGATCGAGAGGGCGGATCGAGAAGCCAAGTTGCTGTTGCAAGCGGAGCGGCATGCCAGGGAAGCCAAGACGGCGCGGCTTAGAGAACAGCGACAGTTATTGGAGGCATCGATAGCGCAGACCCCGCCCGCGCCCGCAGCGGTAAAGCCGCCGCCCCGTCAACGAAAGCCGACGCGCAAGGTAATCGAGGTGGACTGACGGTTTGGTCAGTTGACGCTTTTGCCAAGGTGGGGAGTTGATATGACAGGGCAGGAGATCCGGCAGCATGAATACCAAAGCGGTAAGTCCGGCCGTCGCCAAAGCCACGGCTGCTCGGCATGCTGGATCAAGGCCTCATCACCGGTGCGTCCGACGACGATCCTGCGAGAGCCGCTGAAAAAGGCGCCCGAGCGGGCCGAGAACCAGCGAATCCGGCTGGACACTTACGTCGGGAACAATCGCACGCGCGGACCGTTCCCCAAGCGAATCTTCACGCTCAGGATTTGCTCTTGTTGCAGCGACCGGACGAAATTCTCAACGAGGCTTCGCAAACGGTTGGTGACCCTCTTGAGCGCGACGCCGTAGGTGGGGAGCTAACTGGCGATCGCGCCATCCCGCGTCGTCTGGTTGTCGTCTCGAACAGGCTGGGGAACATTCGCGATCTGCAAGCCGGCGGACTTGCTGTAGGCATCGGGGATGCGTTGGCCGAGCGTGGAGGCCTATGGCTAGGAGCAAGCGCCGAGTATCAGGACTACGCCGCGAGCGACGAACCGCTGATCCGCTTGGAACGCGTGGGAAAGATCGAGACAGCTGCGCTTACCCTGCCGTATGAGGAGTATTCGCTCTATTACAATGGCTATGCCAACAGCACGCTGTGGCCGCTTTTTCATTACCGACTGGACCTCGTGAACCACCGGGCAGAGTTTCTACAGGCTTACCGGCAGATCAATGCGCGGTTCGCGAAGGCGCTCGCAGGACTGCTGTCGGGCGACGACGACCTGGTGTGGGTTCACGACTACCACCTTATCCCCTTGGCCGCCCAGTTGCGGCGGCTGGGAGTCCGGAATCGGATCGGGTTTTTTCTTCACATACCGTTCCCGCCGCCTGACCTGTTTGTAGCCACGCCCGATCATAAAGAACTCATCGATGACCTGCTTCAATATGACGTCGTGGGGTTCCAGACCGAAACGGACGTGGGGAATTTCCGGCGCTCAGTGCAGGCGGCCAACTCCACTACTTTTGATATCAATGGTTCGGCTGAGATGAACGGCCGCACGGTGTTATCGAGGTGTTTTCCGATAGGCATCGACGTCGATTCAATCGCACGCATGGCCAATGAGGCGGCGGAGGATGTGCAGATCGATTCCATGCGCCGCCAGATTCTGGGCCTCAAGCAAATCATCGGCGTCGATCGGCTGGACTACTCCAAGGGTCTTCCCGGCCGCATGGAGGCTTTCGCGCGTCTTTTGGAAAGGCATCCGGAACACGAGCGGGCGGCAACCTATTTGCAGATTGCGTCGCCGACGCGCGAGGAGGTCAGCGCCTATGCCGACATCCGGGCCCAGCTTGAAGCAACCGCCGGCGCGGTCAACGGAAGATACGCGGATTTGGCTTGGACCCCGATCCGCTACATCCACCGTGCCGTATCACGCTCTCGGCTTGCTGGCCTGTTGCGCGCTAGCCAGGTCGGATTGGTCACGCCCCTGCGTGACGGAATGAACCTCGTCGCCAAGGAATACATAGCCGCGCAGGACGAAGCCGATCCCGGAGTGCTGGTATTGTCGCGCTTTGCAGGTGCGGCCGAAGAACTTGCCGAATCCTTGATCGTGAACCCGTATGCGGTCGACGAGGTTGCCGATGCGATCGCAAAAGCGCTCGCGATGCCGCTTGACGAAAGAATTGCAAGGCATAGTGCACTGCTCAAGCGCATCACGCGCAATGACGCAGCAGAATGGCGGCGGTCATTTCTCGCCACGCTCGCGGGCGAGAACTAGCGCCTGGCATCGATGCCTGAATCCGTCCGTGTGTCACGCGTTCCCACACGGTCATAGCCCGGCCATAACCCGGCTGGCCGGAGCAGTTCGAAAGGCCTTGAAGCTGATCATGTACCTTGTCAGCCCGCATCAGAAACTTTTCGCTCATTGACGGAAGCGCGATAGCCCGCCTCAATCGGTGGACTATCGAAGGCTCCAGGGAACACACCGCCGGTCCGGTCGTTTGGGCTCTGATAGGAGATCTGCGATGACAAGGAACCCCACGCGAAAGGACAGTGATCTCTCTGAACAAGAGGCAATCAAGTTGGCCGAAGCCACCGACGTGTCACCCGGGCAGGCCAAAGAGCTTGCAGCCGAGCACGGCAAAGACGGCGCCAAGAAGGAAGCAAGAAATTACAAGGCGGAGGGCTGACTATGGCGGCCAGTGGATCCGCAAACGACAGAGACGCACGAGCCACTCTCTACGCACAAGGCGTACTGGAAGCCGAGCGTAAAGCGCGGGAAGAGAAAACGGCGCGATTGCGCAAAGCCCGTTTGGCGCGCGAGGAGATCAATCCGCCTGCACCCGAGCGGAAACCGGCAGTGCCGAATGCGCCAAAGCGGGCCGCCAAACCAGGCAGCCGAAAAGGTGGAGAAGATTAGCTTCAGCTTCTTCGGCTGTGCCGGCGGCACGCGTCGGGGAAGGGCAGACCGTGCGGTCGATCTGCACGATAAATTTGTACCTCATCGAACGACACAAAGGAGTCCAGTGATGACGGAGCATGTGTCCCGGAAGGAAGAACAGCGTGGCACCCGAAATGTACTCGGGTGGGGCGTCGTCATTGCGGCTGTGATCTTCGTCGCCCTGCTAGCCTTCTTTGTGTTCATACCCCTTTCAGGCGGATCGTGGCAGACATCGCCAGTAAAGCGCACCCCGGAACAGAACCAAGGCGGCAATGCCCCCGCCGAGACATCACCCGCGCCCGGCGTTAAAAAGAACCCGCAAGAAAATACCGAGATGCCAGGGCAGCAGTGATCGACCTTGGGCTGCGACCCAAGTTGGCCCTGATCTTCCTGATCGTCTCATCGGCGTCATGATGGGATCAGGGCCTTCTGGGCGCAGGAACCGCTGAGCTATTGAGACTGGGGTTTCGCCCACATCGAGCGCAGAAAGATTACCGCAGCAGCATCGGTCTGGCGAACGAGGCGATGACGCCATCGTGGAACTCGAGGCACATCAAGATGCCTAGCTGCAGGCCGTTCAGTTGGGATTTTTCAGCTGCTTTGACAACAGCAGTTGCTGCTGCAGCTCAAGGGCGAGCTTCAACAGCCGTTCAGGTGTTTCCTCTTCCGCGATTTCGTCGAGCAGCGCTGCGAGTGCGTCGCCCTCAACAGGATCGCGGAATGAGTCAGGTTTGGTTTGCGGAGGTTTGGCCACGAGGATTTCTAGCAGGAATGCGGCCGTATTTGCAAGACGAAGCGAAGCGCTCTTGGGGACGGGTACCGTAGCGGGGGCGGTCGACAGGGCGGCCTGCGGCAAACTATCGGACAATCTTAATTCATGATGCCAGACCTGTCGTTGCGGAGCACCTCCTCCATGAGCGTGTTGAGCCATTCGCTCAAGGGAAGGTCATGCCGCGTCGACAACCGCTCCTCCAGCGCCGCCTTCAATGTCCGTTCGACGAGGCGATCGGCCGCCTGTGGGTCGCCCAGCAGCAGCCGCGCGGACAGCCTCAGTTTTGGAAGAGCGCGGAAAACATTGTCTTCACCAAGCGCTGTTGATTGCGCGGCGAGGATCCCGGCAACCGTCCTGAACCCGGCCGGCTTGGAGAGGTTTTGGGTGTATCGGAACCGCTCCGGCAGGGTGATCTGATCGTTTCCGGAGAAGAATACGAACGGGATGCCTCTGTCCGTCAGCTCGTCGGCGAGGGGAAAAACAGTCTCACCGTTGAGGTCGATGTCCAGCACCGCCCCATCCGCTGAATCGATATATCGTCGAGCCCGGCTGACTGACGACACCGGCCCCAAAACGGTCGCCCCACAATCGCTGAAATAAGAGGCAAGTTCGCTTGCCAGCAAGAATTCGTCCTCGACGAGCAGAATTCGCATGCCTAATAACATAGCAGCCCTCCGGGCTTTAAACGGCGGTCGCGTCCATCGGTTCCGTGGCGATCGGCGGTGCGGGATGGGAATTCGACCAGGAACGGTTTACACATTGGATCGAAATCAGCGCTGCCGCGTTGCATTTCACTGAAGCAGGACAATTGATGCAAAAGCTGCCGAGGTTCCCCATAGTCGGTATTGGCGCCTCTGCGGGCGGCATTGCCGCCATGGAGGGATTTTTTCGCGGGATGCCGTCTTCGAGCGGGATGGCGTTCGTGATCGTCACGCATCTTAGCCCCGAACGGGAAAGTCTGCTGCACGAAGTGATTGCGCTTTACACCGGAATTCCGGTTCGTGTCGCTGAAGATGGAATGGGTATCCATCCTGACACCGTCTACGTGATGCCGCACAACGCGATCCTCACCATCGAAAATTCCAGCCTAAAGCTGCGCCAACCGAATTCCGTGTCCAGGGAGCGCAAGCCCATCGATATCTTTTTCAGCGCGCTGGCCGAGGATCAGGGCGAATACGCCGTCGGCGTCGTCCTGTCGGGCGGCGATTCCGACGGTACGTTGGGCATCAAGGCAATCAAGGAGAATGGCGGCCTGACGCTGGCGCAACTCTCCGACGAGTCGGGTCCGAGCAATCCCGACATGCCGCGCAGCGCGATCAGTTCCGGTCTGATCGATATCGCCATCCCAGCCGATGAGATGGGTGCGAAACTCATGGAATTTGCCCACAGCTTTGAACTGCTCGACGAGCTTGAAGCTGACGATGGCAAGGCCAGTGCTTTGAAACTCCGCAAGGGCCAGGAGGAAATCTACGCGATCCTGCGCAGCCATTCGGGACATGATTTCTCGGGCTACAAGGCCAAGACGTTCTTGCGTCGCGTCAGGCGACGCATGCAAATAACGCAGAACACCGCGATCGATGCCTATATAGAGTTGCTTCGTTCAAATGCGGAGGAAGTGCGGTCGCTGTTTCGCGACCTGCTGATCAACGTGACAAATTTCTTCCGCGACACGGACGCTTTCAAGACCCTGGAAGAAACCGTCATCCCCAAACTTTTCGAAGGCAAGGACGCCAACGATACGATCCGCGTCTGGGTGCCCGGCTGCGCAACCGGCGAGGAAGTCTTCTCGATCGGAATGCTGATGCGCGAGCATATGGATACACTTTCGGCTGTGCCGCGCATCCAGATTTTCGCCACGGACATCGATGACGCGGCGCTGGGCATCGCACGTTCGGCGCGCTATCCGGAGTCATTGCTTGCGGGCGTTTCGCCTGGACGTCGCGAACGCTTCTTCAGCAATGACGGCACAAGTTTCATCTTGAGCAAGAGCGTACGTGATCTCTGCATCTTCTCGGCGCACAGCGTCATCCGCGATCCACCCTTCTCGCGCATGGACATGGTGTCGTGCCGGAACCTCCTGATCTATTTCGGCCCCGATGTGCAAAAGCAGGTTATTCCGACCTTCCACTATTCGCTGAAGCCCGGTGGCTATCTGTTCCTTGGCACCTCCGAAAGCATAAGCCAGCATGCCGACCTGTTTGCACCGGTCGACAAGAAACAACGGATCTTCAAGGCACGAGAACATTCGGCGCCGCCGCGGCTGCCGATCTTGTTGAATGCTGCGCCTGCAACCAACTTTTCCAGCGCCAATGACACACATGCCCGCCGCGGCTTGTCTTATTCCCTAAGGCAAACCGTTGAAGCGCAGGTTCTCGAACGCTTCGCTCCGGCTCACGTCGTCGTCAATGGTGATGGAGATGTCGTCTATTACTCGGTCCGAACCGGCAAATATCTCGAGCCGCCGCAAGGGGTGCCGAGCAGACAATTGCTCACAATGGCACGCAGCGGCCTGCGTCTGGAATTGCGCGGCGCTTTGCGGGAAGCCGCCGAGGGCCGGCGCACGGTTGTGCGCGAAGCGATAGCCATTGAAGAAGATGAAGATCGTGTCCAATTCGTCACATTGACGATCGAGCCCTTGACTGATCGCGGCAGCGGCGAGCCGCTGTTTCTCGTCCTGTTCGAGCCGGTGGGCCAGCCGCAGCCGCGGCTGGAGGCTCTAAAGGTTCGACAGCCGGTGGCATCTGGGATTGCTGATTTCGAACGCGAGCTCCGCGATACGCGCGAGCGCCTGCAATCGACGATCGAAGAATATGAGACCGCGTTGGAGGAGTTGAAATCTTCCAATGAGGAACTCGTCTCGGTCAACGAAGAAGCCCAGTCCTCCAATGAGGAGCTCGAGGCCTCCAAGGAAGAAATGCAGTCCCTCAATGAGGAATTGAACACCATCAATGCCGAACTGGTTTCCAAGATCGAGGATCTCGATCGTGCCAACAGCGATCTGAAGAACCTGTTCGAGAGCACACAGATCGCGACTGTTTTTCTCGATACCAAGCTGGTTATCCGCAGCTTCACGCCGGCGGCGTCTTCGTTCTTCAACTTGCTGCCGACCGACATCGGAAGACCGCTGACCGATCTTGCCAGCCGGCTCGATTATCCGCACCTGCGCGACCATATTGCCCAGGTTTTCAGGGCCGGCGAGATGATCGAGCACCAGCTGCCGCGCGATAGCAACGGCATCCACTATCTCGTGCGGCTGATCCCCTACCGCGACAGCGCGCGGAAAATCCAGGGCGTGGTGGTGACCTTTGTCGATGTGACGACCATGGCTGAAGCCGAAGCCCACCAGCGGGTATTGATCTCGGAACTCAACCATCGGGTCAAGAACATGCTGGCTGTTACGGTCAGCATTGCCAGTCAGACCCTGAAAAATGCTCCCTCTTCGGAGGCTTTCGCCGAAGCGCTCATCGGTCGCCTGCGCGCCATGGCGCGGGCCTACGGAGTGCTCTCGCGCGAAAGCTGGAAAGAGGTCTCGGTCGAGGAAATCGTGCGGCAGGAAGTCGAGCCGTTCGGGCTGGAACGCATCAACACCACAGGCGAGGACATTCGGCTCAAGCCTCAGCAGGGCCTGTCGCTTGGCATGGTGATCCATGAACTTGCCACGAATGCTGGAAAATATGGCGCCTTGTCCGTGCCAAACGGCGTGGTGTCCGTGACTTGGTCGGCGTCGGATCACGGTTTTCAGCTCGAATGGTTAGAAAGCGGCGGTCCCGCTGTCAGTCCGCCTGAGAAGACGGGATTTGGTCTTTCGCTGGTGAAGGGCGAAATTGAGTATCGGCTTGGCGGAAATTTTGAAACATCTTTCGGTTCCGATGGTTTGAGCTTGCGGATTGAGTTTCCGTTTGATCATCGGGAGAGCGAAACGTGACTGCATCTCGTATCCTTGTAGTCGAAGATGAATGGCTGGTCGCGGAGGAGCACCGCGCAATCCTGGAAGAGGCCGGCTTCGCCATCGCCGGGCCAGTGCCGTCCGTTGCTCGCGCGAAAAAGCTGATCGAGAGTGAAGTCATATCTGCTGCGGTCCTGGACATTGGTCTCGGCGGCGAGACCAGCGCTGCCCTTGTCCCTCTTCTAGCGCAACGCGGAATTCCGTTTGTTTTCGTCAGTGGGTACACGGCATCCGACATCCCGCAAGATTTGCGTCATCACAAGATGCTGTCAAAACCCGTGTGGGCTGCCGCGCTGGTCGAGGCCGTGCGAAATATGCTCGGTGTTCAACCGACAGCTTTGGCAAGACACCAGGACAGCGGAACGGTGCCAACCCAACGAGAAGCCCGATAACTGCACAAAGACACTGGTTTTTCACCAGAGATGCGACGACATTCGGGTCCAGGCCCGAGCCGGCGTCGCCGGCAAGTGCCTGCGATCCGGCCGGCACGATTGGCATTCTCGCGGTCTGGCGTACTCCAGCGCTGGGCGAAAGTTCGCCACCGCGCGACGATTGGTCAGCCGTGTGAGCTTATCAAACAACGGGCAGTTCGCCCTCGGTTTTCCTCGCGTCGAATAGGACGCCAAGGCCGTAAGTGACGGCGCCAGCGGCAATCATCTCTGCCAACGCTGCGCTCGACACCGGGCAATGCGGCATGACAGCCTTGATCGCGAGTTCGGCATTCGCGATCGACACGAAATCGTGCCGTCGCTTACGGGTCTCCAGATATTGTTCGATCAACATCTGCAGTCGCCTTCTTTCTATATCATCGCCAGCCATTGGTTCCTCCTGTAGACAGACTGAAAGCCCACCACGCCTAAGGAGCGGTGGGCCTGGCGGCCCTTTTTGAGGACCGTGGACTCGAGTGAGGCGGGCAGCGTTGCTGACCAGGATGTCGAGACCGCCGAGGGGCGTTGCTGCTTCATCGACCAGCTTTCTGCAAAAGGCCTCATTGCGGATATCGCCGGCAAGCCTTTTGACCTGCCGCTTTTATTAGGTCCACCAGTTCGTCGGCGTCTTCCTGTTCTTCGGGGAGGTAGCCGAAAGCAACGTCCGCACGCTCGCGCGCGAATGCAATCGCCGCCGCACGACCGGTTCCGGAATCGCCGCCGGTTATCAGCGCTTTGCGACCGGCAAGCCTGCCTGGTCCCTTGTAGGTCGTTTCGCCGTGATCCGGGCGCGGCACCATCTTGCTGGCCAAACCCGGCCACTTCTGTTCCTGTGGCTTGAACGGCGGCTGGGGATATTGCGTCACCGGATTCTGTTTGAGCATCGGGCTCGCAGGGCCTGCTTTAGCAGGCACTGTTCCCGTATCGGCTGACGCCGTGGAAGCATAAGCGGCGAGAATTCCTCCCGCCATGCTTCCAGCGACAAGTCTACGCGCTGCGTCTGGTACATTGTCATGCTGGTCGTGGTTCATCATGGGCTCGCTTTGACGGCAGGTGACCGTTACGGAAGTGGCACCTAACCGGCCGTCGACGCGAATGTTCCCTTGTGATTGCAGTGAGGTGTGGGTCGCCTTTGCCCGTCTCGGCCGTGAGGCCGCATCACCACTTTGACACAACCTCCTGATTGTCGCGGAACGTCTTGTAGAGATCCGGCCCTGCTTTCAGATCGGCCCGGTGGGTAATCACAAGGAGGGATCGATTGCGCCGCTCTGGACCATGGCCAAAAGAGGTTCCAGGTAGCGTTGCGTATGCGTCTGGCCCATCCGGAAAGCCGGTCCCTCATTCATCGCCGCCAAACGGGATGTGATCGACCAGGCCAACACAGACGCCGGGAACCGAGATGGTGCCGCCTTGCGGCAGCGATAGATTGCCTCGCGCAGCACATGCGGTCTCTGCGAATGCCAGCCCGTTTGATGACGCGAAATATCAGCTCAGTCGCTGGACGCCGACCCCGGCTCGGCCATCCTACGGTGCTGTTCGGCCAAAGTGGCTGCCGGCGTGACATGCGCGGCGGCAACCTGCAGCTTGTTTTTCCAACCGCTGACGACCTGTTCATCACCGGCCATCATCGCCTCGTAACCCGTTTTGGCGACATCGGCCGGATTGTCCTTTTCATCGGTGCCGATCTTGGTATCCATCATTTCAGCGCGCTCGAAGAATCGCGTCTGCGTAGGGCCAGGCATCAGCACGGTGACCGTCACCCCGCTATCTTTCAGCTCATGGCGGAGCGCGATCGAGAAGGAATCGATGAACGCCTTCGTGCCGTTGTAGACGGCCTGGAATGTGCCGGGCATGAAGCCGGCGATCGATCCGGTGAACAGGATGCGCCCGCGACCTCGCCGGGCCATCTTGGCGCCGAGCTCATGCGCCAGATAGACCGTTCCAGTGACATTGGTGTCGATGATCCGGCGGACTTTTCGCCAGTCCTGGTCGACGAAGCCGTTGCCGAGCCCGCGTCCCGCATTGAGAAACAACAGGTCGATATCGCGATCGCCGATCTGGGAGATCAACCGATCGGCGCCCTCGACGGTCGCCAGATCGGCCTCAATGGCTTCGACCGTTACATTGTGGGTCTCAAGTGCCTCTGCCGCCTGCCGGATAGCCGGCTCGTCGGCGGCGATGATCAGGTCGTAACCGTCTTTAGCGCACAGCTTTGCGAGTTCCTTTCCGATGCCACTCGAGGCGCCGGTCACCACAGCGAGTTTGGCGTCCGTCATCATATCCTCCATCTTCGTGCCATCGGAACCACGAGCGGGCACAATTGTTCCGCGGCGTTTGGGCTGGATTGATCGTGCACTGTCATGACGGTCAGGCGACGGTCGTCGTCGCGGTCCTTGCGCGCATTCATAGAGAGCCGTTGCGACAAAAACCGTTCTACGCCATGAGAACTCGCCATGGCCTACCTTCAAAAAAAGGCCCCCCGAACGCATGGATTGAGTACTCAGAACGGATCAGTTGAAGTTGGAACAAGTGGCCCGGTTGGAAGTTCGAACCGTGCAGCGTTGTTGCCCTCCCATGTTGATGCTGCGCGATCGGGTCATCCCCTCAGCCCGATCTCCCGCGCTTCTCCGCGCCAAAGAGAAGCGCGGGCCTCCCTCTTTCACGGCTGTCCGGGATGAGCGTTTTGTTACGTTGACTAGCCGACCTCACAGGCTCGTCGTCGGTTTCGTTGACGAGCTCTCCGAGGGCTCTAGATCATTGATGCCGGACGCAGTTGGTTCGGGCCGGGGAGGAAATCCGCGTGGTGCATACAACGCGCGCTGTACCCCATAACGACCGTCATTTTCCGGTTGGCTGCCTGTGCTTGCTGCTGATTCTAGCCGGGTTGGCCGGATGCTCGTCTTCCAATCAGGTGGCGCAGCAATCACGAAGCGCGGCCTCCGCGGCACAGACCGTATCGATGGTGCTGGATGCCTGGGGGGAGGGAGCGGCACCGTCCGCCTATGCCACGGCCGCACTGCACTCGGTCGGAAAAACGCTGGCCGATGTCGAGGCGGAAATTCGATCGGCCGAGACCGCTGAACCAGCCGGGCGAGCAGGACTGACGGCAGCAGTCAACAGTTTGTCGGTTGCGGTGGCGCATGCCGAGGCGGGATTGCGGGTGAACAATCGCACTGAGGTGAAAAGCGCACAACAGGATCTTCGGGCGGCCATGCGCTCGCTCGCCGCCGCTTACACCAGCGCTTTCGGACCAAAGCCGTGAAGAAGCTTCTGGAAATATCGCTTGGCGTCGTCACCAGTGTCGGAGGTTTCCTCGAAGTCGGGTCGATGGCTACGGCGGCGCAGGCGGGTGCCGCCTTCGGATTCCAGCTGATCTGGGCCATAGTTCTCGGCACCATATGCATCATCTTTTTGGTTGAAATGGCCGGTCGGTTCGCCGCGATGAGCCATCACACGATCTCAGAGGGCATTCGTGAAAGATTTGGGTTCAACGTCTTCCTATGGCCGTTGCTCGTCGTCCTTCTCGTCAATTTCATGGTGCTGTCCGCTGAGATCGGCGGTGTGGCCATCGCACTCGAACTTGCCACCGGCATAGGCTTCCAGTGGTGGGCACTGCCGGTGGCGTTGCTGGCATGGCTGCTGCTGTGGAAAGGCACGTTTGGCTTTATCGAGAAAGGCGTTTCGGTCCTCGGCCTCGTGACGCTGTGCTTCGTGGTTGGTGCGGTGTTGTTAAAGCCCGACTGGACAGCGGTCGCTGGCAGCGCCGTGCCTTCGCTGCCGGCTCACGATGCCATCAATTACTGGTTCATGGCGGCCAGCATTCTCGGCGCGTCGATATCGCCTTATCTTTTCATGTTCTATTCCTCGGGAGCTATCGAGGACAAATGGGATGAAAGCCACCTGGGAGCCAATCGTGCCATCGCCGGGCTGGGCATGACCTTCGGTGGGACCATTTCGATCGGCGTGTTGATCGTCGCTGCTCTCGTTCTCGCGACGCGCGGCATCGACCAGGTGGACGACTATCACCAACTGCCGTTGATGCTGATCCCTATATTCGGCTTCTGGGGGTTCGTTCTATTCGTTGCCTCGCTCGCCATTGCCTGTTTCGGCGCCGCACTCGAAGTCGGGTTGCAACAGGCATATCTGGTGGCACAGGGCTTTGGCTGGACCTGGGGCGAGGATCGCAAGCCGCGCGATGATCCGGGCTTCAGTGCCGTCTATACGGCATCATTGTTTTTGGCCGCCATTCCGATCATGCTTGGCCTCGACCCACTGAGGCTGACCATCTTTTCCATGGCGGTAACGGCGGCGAGCCTTCCGCTGACGGTAGTTCCATTTCTCTTCCTGCTGAATGACGAACGCTATGTCGGCGAACATCGCAACGGCATCATTTCGAATGCCGCCGTTGTCTTCATTATCGCGCTTGCCTTCGTGCTCGCCGTGGTGACGATTCCGCTGCAGATATTCGGAGGCACATGATGGAATTGATGCGTGATCTCCTGGACAAGCAGGTGTTCGACCGCCGGCGGGTCAAGATCGGCAAGGTCGACGGAGTGGTGGCCGAGTTGCGGCGGGGCAAACCACCAAGGATTGTCGCGATAGAACTCGGCTCCATCACTTTGGCGCGCCGCCTTGGCGCGCGGCCCGGGGAATGGATGGCGCAACTGGCGACGAGGGTGGGTGGCAAACGCCACGCCGAGCCACACAGGATTGCGTGGAAAAAGGTGCAGGACAACGGGCTCGACATCGAATGTGACATCGAGGTGGGCGAGACGTCGATTTTCGCCTGGCAGGACTGGTTGCGCGATCATGTCATCGGGCGCATCCCAGGAGCGTGATGATGAGGACAGTCAACCTCGAACATCTTGCCGGGCGACGCGTGCTCTCGCAGCGTGGAAAGAGCATCGGTCACATCGAAGAGATTCTCGCCGAACAGCGTGGCGACGAGCTCGTCGTTACTGAATTCCACGTTGGCATCTACGCCGCGTTCGAGCGTCTGTCGGCTTCGACCATCGGCATCGCGATGCTCGACCTGTTTCGGCTGCGCCGTCGCGACGGCCTGTACCGCATTCCCTGGGATAAACTCGATATCTCCGATCCGGCGCGACCGCGGCTGCTATGCCCGATGACCGAGCTTCCCGGATGGAAAGGGCAAAAGGACCTTCGGGAGTAGATGGCTACGGCTGGGAGGGCTAAGGCGCCGGCGTTTTGCCGGCGAACAGCCGTTCGTGCAGATGGCGCCTCCGCAAAGATTACTGCAGGTTCTTGCGAAGGAAGATGCGGGCGTGTCCTGGAATAGCGAATTCGACTTTGCCGAATTCCTCAAACCCATGAAGCCGGTAAAATTGAGGCGCCTGGAAACTGCTCGTCTCGACGACGGCTCTCTTGCATCCACGCCTAACGGCTTCCTCCTCAATCGCTATAAGAAGCTGTGATCCATAGGATCGGCCACGCAATTTTTCAGGCAAGAAGAACATGTCGAGAAACAGGAGCCCCAGTTCCGTTCTGCCCCAAATTCCACCCCAGATCTTTCCCGAGGGGTCGGTAAGCTCCGCGCCGATCACTGCCCGGTCATCGATTCCGGTTTGTTCGATGTTGTGTCGATAGAGCGCAGCGGCCGCCTGCGTTCGTGCATCCCCGTTGTGAGCCAGAGCGATTGTAAATCCTTCGGATCGAGCCGGCATGCGTTCTGCTCCTGCGTCGGAATGGTCTTGAGATTCAACCGTCAGATTAACATCAAGGCGGCCGGTTCGCTCGCAGCTCTGATCGCCGCTTCTGTTGTAACCCGTCTTGCCCACATTCCGCATCGCGATCCGCGTCGGATGCATGCAGCCGCGCCCAACATATCGCTTTGGTGTTGAACAAAGCCCATCCTGCCCTTGTCAGGTCTCATCACAATTCGTGCGCCGTCAAGAGTGTCCACCTCGACGAAGGCTGCTGCGGATCACAATCCATTACGCCGGGAACAATGAGAAAAACCTGTCGTTGGGAAAGCGATCGCAATTCGGCGATTCAAACACGGAGACTGCAATGTTGAAGAAAATTCTAGCTGCGTCGGTGCTAACTATTGCCTTGGCCGGTTCCGCCTTGGCGCAGACAAATGGAACGGGTGCTGGCGGCACGGCTGGCACGGGTAATGGAACTGGTACTGGAACTGTTGGCAGCGGCGGCGCCGCTGGCAATGGAACTGGCAGCGGGAATGCGACCGTGCCAACCGATCCGAATTCCACAAACTCGACTACAAAATCGAACGGCATGACCGACCGTTGCAAGGACGCCGCAGGCAATGACATCGATAACAACACTGCAAGTGGCGCAACGACCTCGACCGTGCAAAACTGCAACAAGTAGCCGATGGACCTAGCGGCTTCGGCCGCCCGAAGGCCCGCCATCAAGACAATGGCGGGCCTCCGAATACGTGCCTCGCATGCTGCCTGGATATATAGGAGCACATGTGTCCAAAGAGACCCGGCGGGCCAAACTCGATCGCTTAGCAGCCTCGATTCCGAAGCACGAATTCGAATTCCTAATGAAGATTGCAAAGCTAAGCCGTCATGACCTACTTGGCCTGATCGCTAAACACGATGGCGGCAGGGGCAAGGTCTATAGGGACCTTGCGGCCCACTTGGCAGCAACTCAGGCCGCCCCGGAGCCCGTGCGTGAGGCGGCAGCTGACGACGGCCAAACAGCTGGAGCATCTCCAGCCACGAACTCGCCCGCCGGCAAGTAGCGGCGAAGATCATTTCGGTGCCAGCCCTGACGCTCCACGGAAGCGACGACCGTGTCGTCCTTCTAAAGTCTTCGAATGGGTTGGACGAGCATTTCACCGCCCCCTTACCGACGAGTACTGCTGGATACGGCAAGCGGTAGGCGCTAAGGCCGGCTGCCATTCAGCTTCATCGGACATGCCGGAACCTGAAGCGCCGCCGCGCATTTCGTCTCCAGGCATGACCGATCTTGCGGTAATCCCCAGGGAGAAATTCAGATGCAAACTTCAGGCGCAACTTCACAACACCACCTTGGCCGATTGGCCATAGAACCGTTTTCCGGCACGGTGACGGTGCGGTTTTCCGACGCCATCGTCGCGGCTACGGAGCGGGCGAAGGTCCTGCGTGAAGACGGCCACGAGCCCGTTTTCTATATCCCCTTCGAGGACATCTATTTCGATCTTTTCGAAAAGACCGACACCACCACCCGGTGCCCGCTTAAAGGCACCGCAAGCTACTGGCGTGTCCACGCCGTCGGCAGTTCTTCCGATGATTTCATGTGGGCCTACGAAACGCCCGATGCGGCTGCTCTGGCTATTGCAGGTCACGGCGCTTTCGATCCGGAAAAGGCCCGTATCGATGTCGACCCTGCCGAGGACAAGCGACACACGCCACATATCGTGGAATAGGTTTCATCAGGCAGAGACAATCACGGCAACGACAGGCGCGATGAGCATTTTCTACCAGGCGGCAAAGATTGCGGAGGAGGTTCACGCGTCGCAGCGCGATAAGACCGGGCGGCCCTACATCGAGCATTGCCGCCGTGTCGTCGACGCTGTCGAGACAATCGATCAGAAGACTGTTGCCTACCTTCATGACGTTCTGGAGAAAGGCGAAGGCTGGACCCGCGCCAAGCTCGAAGAAGCAGGCTTCGGACCTACAATTAGCGCGGCGGTCGATGCCATGTCGCGCAGGCCGGATGAGGAGTATTTCGCCTTTGTCCGGCGGGCTGCGTCGAACCCAGTGGCGCTCCCCGTAAAACGCGCCGATTTGGAGGACAACATCTGGCAGTCGAGGCAGGTCGGAGCGTCGGCGGCCAAATATGAAGAGGGCCTTCGCATACTTGACCAAGAGTTCTCCCGACAATAGTGCGCGCCCGACGCTGGCATTGCATTTGTCGAGGCAGCCATCGCCTGCGAGAGCTTGCGGCGCAGAGCACGTTTCGGCTCTCCTGGCCGTCAGTTTTTCCGCGCCGGCGGGCGCCTGAGGGTCGTCGTCTGGGCCATGGAACGTGTGATCGGGTCAAAGCTCCTCCGGAGATTGATCGCAGCGTTTCGAAAAGGAGTAACGGCCCGGCTCGGAATCAGGAACTCCTCCGGCACCGGCGCGTTGACCAGCAAGCCGGGACGAGTTCCCGGCCTCCGCGGGTGGCGGGCAAGCCGCCGCCGAACCCGAACTTCTGCACAATGAAAGGTAAAGCCATGGGCTTCTTTTCGAAGGACATCAAGACACTCGACGATCTCTTCGTGCACACGCTGCGCGACATCTATTACGCCGAAAAGCAGATCGAGAAAGCGCTGCCGAAGATGATCGGCAAGGCAACCGATCCGCAATTGAAGGCCGGATTCGAAAAACACCTCGAGCAGACCAAAGGCCATATCGAGCGCGTCGAACAGGTGTTCGAATTGCATGGCGTCAAGGCCAAGGAGGTCAACTGCCCGGCGATAGACGGCATTCTGGAGGAAGCCGACGATGTGAGCGGCGACGTCGACGACAAGGAGGTCCTAGACGCGGCACTGATAGCCTCGGCGCAGGCGGTCGAACATTATGAGATGACCAGATATGGCACGCTCATCGCTTGGGCCAAGCAGCTTGGCCGCAGTGACTGCGCCAACGTATTGGCCAAGAACCTGAAGGAAGAGCAGGCGACCGATCGCAAGCTCACCGAAATGGCGGAAAGCAAGATCAACATGCAGGCTGCCGAGTAGACCGTCCTAGGTCATGATGAGATTTGGTTGAAATCTCATCATGACCTAACCCTGTTGAAGCATGATTTTTTCCAAAGCCGGCACCAGTGCTGCGTTGAGTCGATCTCCATCGTTGTCCACGGAACTTTCATGACGGGCGAATCTGCCATCTCTCGCGATCTGCCGACGAGTGTAAAATCGTCTTTCGGCGTGGCGTTGAGCACGGCGCCGATGGAAGCAAAGGCTGCCGACACGTTGCCGGCCGATGCTGGCCGATGGCAATACGAACCCAAATGGGACGGGTTCCGCTGCCTGGCCTTTAAAGCCGGCGCGGCCGTGGAGTTGCGTGCAAAATCCGGCAAGCCGTTAGGGCGGTATTTCCCGGAAGTCGTCGCGATGTTGCATGAACTGAAAACAAAAGAGTTCGTGGTCGATGGTGAGATCGTCATCGAAATTGCAGGCTCTCTTTCTTTCGACGCCTTGCAGATGCGGCTGCATCCGGCGGAAAGCAGGATCCGGAAACTGTCGGTCGCGACGCCGGCAAAGCTGATCCTCTTTGACATGTTGGCGACCTCCGAGGGCGCCTTGATGCAACAGCCGCTCTCGGTTCGGCGCGCTGCACTCGAACTGTTCGTAAAGTCGGCCGGGCGAAAGGATCTCGAACTGTCTCGGGCAACGCTTGATTTGGCGGCGGCAGGCAGATGGCTTGGCCAATCCGGGCAAGGTTCGACCGACGGGGTCGTTGCCAAGCTTCTCGATGACGAATATCGACCCGGCGAGCGCGCCATGGTCAAAGTCAAGCGCCTGCGCACGGCCGATTGTGTCGTCGGAGGGTTCCGCTACCTGGCGAATTCGGGTGAAGTCGGCTCCCTGTTGCTCGGCCTGTACAATGACCAGGGGCAACTCGACCATGTCGGGTTCACTTCGACGATCGCCCGGGAGGACAGGGCCAAGCTTACGCGACAACTTGAAGCTTTGCGATCGGCTCCTGGCTTCACGGGAAAAGCGCCGGGCGGCCCCAGTCGGTGGAGCACGGAAAGAAGCGGACAATGGGAGCCATTGCGGCCCGAACTGGTGGCGGAGGTGCGGTTCGATCATGTCACCGGCGATCGTTTCCGTCATGGCACCAAATTTCTGCGATGGCGTCCTGACAAAAGCCCGAAGCAATGCACGTTCGAACAGATACTTGGAAAATGAGGCTTGGCGAGGCGTCGATAGGTCCACACCATCGAGACCAAATCCGTCAAGCATTCGGCGCAGCCAAATCCAGTCGCATTTCACTGGCGATCTTGAACCCGGCGGCGAGATAAACGCCTTTGCAGGAGGATGCCGGACCAAACTCGTTGTTCAGTCTGTCACCACGCCTCGCTTTGGCGGATCACGGTTCTCGTCCGGATTAGGAACTGGCACTTCGTCGGGAAGAAGATCCGGCTCAGGCTCGCGTATGTCCGGCGTCCACGTCGGCGCATCCACTGGCGGCTCTTCGGTTGGCTCTGGTTTGGGGGGCACATCTATTCTCCGGGTTTCGCTTGGGCGTGGGGTTCGGCCCGCCACCGGTCGCGCGTCGCCGCGTCTGGAGGCGAAAGGGTCTTTTCACACCCCATGTATTTTTACCGATGGCCAGCGGTCCTGGGGCTTGTCGGCGCCCGATCAGAGTCCTGCGTTCCGGCTCCTTGAGCGCAATGTTGGTATCCGCTGCCTCTGGCTCTTTGAGGACTGCCCCGTCGACGTTCTTGATCTCGGCCATAAGGCATCGTCCTTGGTGGCCAACGGGCAACCGCGAGAATTGTTCCGAGCGATTAAGGGCGGCTGGAGCTGCTGTGCGGACCTTCTGGCTGGGCAGTTATCAACTATGCTGTCTTGCGTTTCGGTGAGGCTCTCTTTGTGGATCTCGCCAGCCCTTCCTGTTTGAGGCTCTTCTTCAGCACCTCAGCGAGGTTGATGACATTCTCCTGTGGCCTTGGTGCGGGCTTCGGCAGCTTCTTGCCTTTGCGCTTTGCATCGATCATGGCGATCAGTGCGTCTTCATAGGTGTCTTCAAATTTCGAGGGATCGAAGGTCGTCACTTTTTTATCAATAAGCATGCCGGCGATTTCGAGCAGATCGGGGTCGTATTTCTGCTTGGCCAATCCATCGAACACAGTGCTTTCCGAAACCATTTCGTTGTGGTTGCGAAGCTCGGTCATCACCATCCCCTTGCCATAGGGCTGAATCAGCACTTCGCGGCCGCGCTGGTAGAGCACCACGCAGGATCGAGCGGCCACGCCCTTGTTCTTCATGGCATCGCGGATCACTCCGTATGCTTCGATTGCGGCGCCGTCGGCCGGGATCAGATAGTAGGGCTTCTCGAGATAGCGCGTATCGATATCGTCAATCGATACGAATTCGCCGACTTCGAGCGTGTGCTTCGACGTCAGCTTCAACGCCTTTATGTCGTCAGGTTCGATCTGGAGAAATTCGTCCTTTTCGATCTCGAAACCCTTCACCTGATCCGCTGCATCCACCAGCTTTCCGGTCTCCTCGTCGGCGTAGACGCTCCTGACCGGCAGACCGTCCTTGCGGTTCAAAATCTTGAAATGGATCTTGGATGCTTCGCTGGTTGCGCCGACAATCTTCACGCCGCAAGTAACCGAACCAACCTTCAAGAAGCCCTTCCAGGCAGCACGTGGCGCGGCCATTTTGCGCTTATCCCGTTTCCAGCTAGGGCAACGCGTTTCCGTTCGAATTGTTCCTGCGGCGGGGGCTCGGTGCACCGTGAATGTCCGGTGGGCGAAATCCTGTCGGTCTCGACAGCCGGGCCGGCGCCTGCATCCGCAGGAACCGAAAGCGCACCATGAACATTGTCAGACACAGGCAGGAGAGTGTCATGCAAGTCGTTCGGACCGAAGTGGTGAATGCCAGGGCGCCAGACGGGCAGTCGGTTCGCCGGGTGATATTTTGCGGCGAGGGCGGCGACTGCGTTACGGTGGACATGGCAAACGTCGGGATACAAGCTGAAGATGACGTGCTTGCCCGCGCAAAGGCAATCCTGGTCCAGACAGCGACCTTTGATCTCGCAGCCAATGAATATGACGCGAGCAGCAACGGCAATTTCGACCAGGTCGAGATAACCTCTGCAAGCGACGGCGCCGGCGACGTATATGTCTTTGAGTATCGCGATGGCGAAACCAGCCGACGCATACCGCCGTCGAGGATGGCGAGCCTTGAGGCGGCCCGGTCCGAAGCTATCCGCTGCGCAATCGATCTTCTCGCCGACCTGCAGCCTGGCACGGACGCTCTGTCCGGCTGGCTTGTGAGGGTATCCAACGAAAACGGTGAATTGCTTTACACTGTTGATGTGGCTGAGGCCGATGCAGCGCGGCAGGCAGGCCAGTAACCCAAACCCGACGGAATCCACCAGTGGCCGCCCAAGGATTGATTCACGGACCAATAGGCGACGATGGCCTGCATCTGTGCGTCGACATGCAGCGCCTGTTTGCGCCGGGTGGACCTTGGCCCGTGCCGTGGGCTGAAAAGGTGGTCCCGGCGATCGAAGAACTGGTCGCCAGACATGCCAGCCGTACCCTGTTCACGCGCTTCATTCCTGCCGCCCGCCCGGGCGAGGCGCCGGGAATGTGGGCAAACTACTATCGTCGGTGGGCGGAGGTAACCCTTTCCAACATCGATCCGCGCCTGATCGAGCTGATGCCTCAACTCGCACGATTTGTACCGCCGGCGACGGTGGTCGACAAACACGTCTATTCGCCCTGGACCGAGGGGCGGCTCGACGCGCTGCTGAGTGGCTCCGGCGTGCGTGCGCTCGTGATCACCGGTGGCGAAACCGACGTTTGCGTTCTCGCGACCGTGCTTGGCGCCATCGATCGTGGCTTTCGCGTCATTCTCGTCACCGATGCCATCTGCAGCTCTGCCGACCAGACCCATGACGCACTGATGGAAGTCTACCATTCCCGCTTCAGTGAGCAGATTGAGGCGGCCAGCATGGCGGAGGTGTTGGAGTGTTGGCCACAACTCACTCGCTGATCTGGTGGGCTTCAAGTGAAAGGGCCGACAATCGTCATTCTGGTCGGGCGGACTGTTTCAGTTGGCGGACGGCACTACAGTGAACCGGAAAACGTATATGAACGGCACGATTGCCTGATCTGGTCGCTCGCGTGAATCAGTGTCTGGAAGCGTACAAAGCCTTGCAGAGCTATCGACAGCGCGGCCAACCGTCATAGAATGAACAGGATACAGCGCCGAAGACTCGATGCCGGCATCTAGCAATCTTTGCGAGACATCCGGCGCCTCTGCCGTCGGCCTTCCGCAGGGAGGATGATGTGCTGAAAACCGAAGTCATTGACCTTGAAACCTATAGCGCAGTCTACGCGGTGATCTCTGGCTATCGCGCTGAGGACATTATCTCGACGGCGTTTGCGGTCGATGAAATCCGCGCAAGGTTTCCTGAGTGTCGCTGCGACGACGAGGAATTGGTCGGGCTTATGGTCCATGCCATGTCCGGCAAGAAAATTGCCGTGAGCTTCGACCACCGGGTGGAACCGGTCAGGCGGCGTGCTGCGCTGCCGATCGTTTCGATAGCAAAGGACCGGGATAATTGGACCACCATAGGTCCGTTGCGATTTTGGAAGACGAGGCGTTTATCGCGCTCGAACTTGAAGACATGTTGCGCGACGCGGGGTTCGACATCGCTGGGGTCTTTTCGTCCTGCGCCGACGCGCTGGAATGGTTCAGGGGCAGTTCTCCCGACATTGTTGTCATGGATATCGGCCTGGCGGATGGGGATTGCGTACGAATAGCTACGTTGCTTGACGGCCGAAACATCCCCTTTGTCGTCCATTCGGCAAACTACGCCAATTCGGGTTTTCACGATCCGATTTTCCTTCAAAGGGACATGGGTCGCAAAGCCTGCCTCGCCTTCCGAGTTGCGCAACGCAATTCATGCCTCTCTGGCAATGGCAAACGGCGATGGCGTGTCGTGGTCGGCTGAAGCCCGATAAATCCACAACCGCATCATGAAATCCGGCGTTCAAACCAAGGCGCAATCGTCGGCCTGGAATTCACGGCACGATGGAACAAAATTGAAAATGCCGCGTTTGGGGTCTTGCGGCGCGATCCACCATTAGCCGCGGGGGCAACTTTATCCGTGTAAATCCATAGGGCTGGGAGTGGCGCTGTGACCGTGCAGGCATCCAAGAAGCAATTGGACCGTCGAAGCATCCTGAATTCTCTGAAAGCCTTCCGGCGCGGCGATTTCTCCGTCCGCATCGACAATGTTTATGAAGGCCTCGATTCCGAGATAGCTGAGACTTTCAATGAGATCGCTGACCTCAACGACCAAGTGACGCGCGAGTTCGAGCGCTTGAGCCGGGTCGTCGGCAAGGAAGGGCGGATAGGCGAGCGCGGCCGGGTTCGAAATGCCACCGGCAGTTGGGAATCCAGTGTCCGTTCAGTCAATGATCTCATCGAAGACATGGTTCAGCCAACGGCTGAGGTTGCGCGCGTTATCGGCGCCGTCGCCAAGGGCGACCTTTCGCAGACCATGATGGTCGAAATTGATGGCCGACCGCTGCGCGGCGAATTCCTGCGCATCGGCAAGATCGTCAACACCATGGTCGGCCAGTTGGCCTCCTTCGCCTCTGAGGTGACGCGCGTGGCGCGCGAGGTCGGTACGGAAGGCAAGCTCGGCGGCCAAGCCCGGGTCAAGGGCGTCGCCGGCACGTGGAAAGATCTGACCGACAACGTCAACGCGATGGCCACGAACCTGACCGGGCAAGTGCGCAACATCGCGGAGGTTACGACGGCGGTCGCGTCGGGCGACCTGTCGAAGAAGATCACAGTCGATGTCAAGGGCGAAATCCTAGAACTGAAGAACACCATCAACACGATGGTGGACCAGCTTAATTCCTTCGCTTCGGAAGTGACGCGCGTGGCGCGCGAGGTCGGCACTGAAGGCAAGCTTGGCGGCCAGGCGCGCGTTGAGGGTGTTGGTGGTACGTGGAAGGATCTGACCGACAATGTGAATTCCATGGCCGAGAACCTGACTGGCCAGGTGCGCAACATCGCCGAAGTGACGACCGCGGTGGCTTTGGGCGACCTGTCGAAGAAGATTACGGTGGACGTGAAGGGCGAGATTCTCGAGCTGAAATCCACGATAAACACGATGGTGGACCAGCTGAATTCATTCGCGGGCGAGGTCACGCGCGTGGCACGCGAGGTTGGCACCGAAGGCAAGCTTGGCGGCCAGGCGCAGGTGCGCGGCGTCGCCGGCACCTGGAAGGACCTCACCGACAACGTCAACTCGATGGCCGAGAACCTGACCGGTCAGGTGCGCAATATCGCCGAGGTGACCACGGCGGTCGCGTCGGGCGATCTGTCCAAGAAGATCACGGTCGCCGTGCAAGGCGAAATCCTGGAACTCAAGGACACCATCAACACGATGGTCGACCAACTGAACTCCTTTGCCTCGGAAGTGACGCGCGTGGCACGCGAGGTCGGCACCGAAGGCAAGCTGGGCGGCCAGGCAGAGGTGAGGGGCGTCGGCGGCACATGGAAGGATTTGACCGACAACGTCAATCTCATGGCCGCCAACCTGACTGGCCAGGTTCGAAACATCGCAGAAGTCACCACCGCCGTGGCGCGCGGCGACCTGTCGAAGAAGATCACCGTCGACGTCAAAGGCGAGATCCTGGAGCTCAAGGACACCGTCAACACGATGGTCGACCAACTGAACTCCTTCGCCTCTGAGGTCACGCGTGTGGCCCGCGAAGTGGGATCGGAAGGCAAGCTTGGTGGCCAGGCGCATGTCGAAGGCGTCGGTGGCACCTGGAAGGATCTGACCGACAACGTCAACGCCATGGCCGGCAATTTGACGGTGCAGTTGCGTGACGTGTCGAAGGTGGCAACGGCCATAGCGACCGGCGACTTGACCCAGAAGATCACCGTCGACGCGCTGGGCGAGATCTTGCAGATCAAGGACGTCATCAACACGATGGTCGACCAGCTCAATTCCTTCGCTTCGGAAGTGACACGTGTGGCGCGCGAGGTCGGCTCCGATGGCAAGCTCGGCGGCCAGGCCCAGGTGCGCGGCATCGGCGGCACGTGGAAGGATCTGACCGAAAACGTCAACGCCATGGCGGCCAACCTGACCGGCCAGGTGCGCAACATCGCCGAGGTAACCACCGCCGTGGCGCTCGGGGACCTTTCGAAGAAGATCACCGTCGATGTCCGCGGCGAGATCCTGGAGCTGAAGGACACCATCAACACAATGGTGGACCAGCTTAATTCCTTCGCTTCGGAAGTCACGCGCGTGGCACGCGAGGTCGGCACGGAAGGCAAGTTGGGAGGCCAGGCGCAGGTGCGCGGCGTTGCCGGCACGTGGAAGGATCTCACAGACAATGTGAACTCGATGGCCGAGAATCTGACCGGCCAGGTGCGCAACATCGCCGAAGTCACGACCGCCGTGGCGCGCGGCGACCTGTCGAAGAAGATCACCGTCGATGTGAAGGGCGAAATCCTGGAGCTCAAGTCGACCATCAACACCATGGTGGACCAGTTGAACTCCTTCGCCGGCGAGGTCACCCGAGTCGCGCGTGAGGTTGGCACCGAGGGCAAGCTTGGTGGCCAGGCGCGCGTCGAAGGTGTTGCCGGTACCTGGAAGGACCTGACCGACAACGTCAACCTGATGGCGACGAACTTGACCAATCAGGTGCGCGGCATCGCCGATGTCGTGACGGCGGTCGCGCAAGGCAATCTCAGGCGCAAACTGACGGTCGACGCGAAGGGAGAGATCGCCCTGCTGGCCGACACCATCAACGGCATGATCGAGACGCTTGCCACCTTTGCCGACCAGGTGACCAACGTCGCCCGTGAGGTGGGCATCGAGGGTAAGCTCGGTGGTCAGGCGCGTGTGCCAGGTGCCGCCGGCCTCTGGCGCGACCTGACCGACAATGTCAATCAACTCGCTGCCAATCTGACCACCCAGGTGCGTGCCATCGCCGAGGTTTCGACGGCGGTGACCAAGGGCGATCTTACCCGTTCGATCAGCGTCGAAGCCTCCGGCGAGGTCGCCGCGCTGAAAGACAACATCAACGAAATGATCCGCAATCTGAAGGATCAGACGCTGAAGAATGCCGAGCAGGACTGGTTGAAGACCAATCTCGCCCGGTTTTCGCGCATGCTGCAAGGCGAGCGCGACCTTGCCACCGTCTCGCGGCTCATCATGTCCGAACTCGCTCCTCTGGTGAACGCCCAGTATGGGGTGTTCTACGTCACCAATCGCGACGAGGAGGAATCCTATCTTGAGCTGGCGGCTTCCTATGGCGCCGAGAGCAAGGCTGCCATCAAGCAGCGGCTTGATCTGCGAGAGGGCCTGGTTGGGCAAAGTGCCGCCGACAAGCGCGCCATCATGCTGGACAATGTACCGCCAGAATTCCTTCGGGTCACATCTGGTCTTGGCAGCGCCTCGCCAGCCAATGTCATCATCCTGCCTGCCCTGTTCGAGGATGAAGTCAAAGCCGTCATCGAGCTCGCCTCGTTCGGCGAGTTTCGTGACACACACCAGTCGTTCCTCAACCAGCTCATGGAATCCGTCGGCATCGTTCTCAACACCATCGCTGCGACGATGCGCACGGAGGGCCTGCTCAAGCAGTCGCAACTGCTGACGTCGGAATTGCAAGCGCGTCAAACCGAGCTGACAAAAAAGCAGGAAGAGCTGCATGCGACAAACGAGGAGCTGCAGGAAAAGGCGCAGCTGCTCGAGAACGAAAAGAAGCAGGTCGAAAACAAGAATCTCGAAATCGAGATGGCGCGACGCGCGCTGGAGGAAAAAGCCGAGCAACTGGCGCTCACGTCGAAATACAAATCCGAATTCCTGGCCAATATGAGCCACGAACTGCGCACGCCGCTCAATTCGCTGCTCATTTTGTCAAACCTGCTGGCGACCAACCAGCACGGCAACCTCAACGAAAAACAGGTAGAGTTCGCCCGCACCATCAATTCGGCAGGAACCGATCTTCTCAGCCTCATCAACGATATCCTCGATCTGTCGAAGATCGAGTCGGGCACTGTTTCCATCGACATCAACGATATGCCGGTGACGCATCTTCGCCAGCATATGGAACGAACTTTTCGTCAGCTGGCAGCCGACAAGGGACTTGGCTTCACCATCAAGGTCGATCCGGCGCTTCCCGACACGGTCCGCACAGATGAGAAACGCTTGCAGCAGATTGTCCTCAACCTGCTTTCCAACGCATTCAAATTCACCTCGGAAGGCGAGGTCAGCCTGAACTTCCGGGTTGAAAAGGCCGGCCGCCGCAATGGCGCGACGCAGCCGGTGAAGGCTCTCGCGATCGCCGTCACGGACACCGGCATTGGCATTCCAGAAGACAAACAGAAGCTGATTTTCGAGGCCTTCCAGCAGGCCGACGGCACCACCAGCCGCAAGTATGGCGGCACCGGCCTTGGGCTCTCGATCAGCCGCGAGATCGCTCGCTTGCTTGGCGGCGAATTGCGGGTCGAAAGCACGCCGGGCAAGGGGTCGACATTTACCCTCATCATCCCGTTCGACGGCCCCCGCGTGACGACAGTACAGTCGACCTTGGCTCCGGCGGCGGAGGCGGTTGCTGCGACAGCTCTGCTCAGCAGTCCGCCCTCGGCAGAGCTGATCGACGACCGCGATTCAATCCTACCCACCGATCGGATCGTGTTGATCGTCGAAGACGATCCGACCTTTGGCGGGTTGCTGCTTGGCCTCGCCCGGTCGGCCGGGCTGAAAGGCGTTCTGTCGACTGCAGGTTCCGGCACGCTGGCATTGGCCCGCAAGCTCGTTCCCGACGCAATCACACTTGATCTCGGACTTTCGGATATCGATGGCTGGGTGCTTTTCGATCTGCTGCGGCATGACCAGAAGACGAGGGGAATTCCTATCCATGTCATCTCGGGTGCCGAAGACATCGACAGTCTCGCACGCAAGGGGGCGTCCAGCATTTCCACCAAGCCCGTTTCCTCGGACGAGCTGATGAAGGTGTTTCAGGATATCCACTCGAAGAAGCTCCGCGTTCAGCGCCGCGTTCTGGTCGTGGACCCTGACCCGGAGCGGCGTCTGGCTCTGGTCGAGGCAATCCGCGACGGCGTAACGTCGGTCACCGCGATCGGTCGTGTTGCGGCAAATGCAGAAGACGTTGGCCTCGCCTTCTATGATGCCGTCGTGCTCGGCTTTGGACGCTCCGCCAAGGACAACGCAAAGGCGCTGGACGAGATCACCGGCCAATTCGGCGAAGCCTTGCCGCAGCTGCTGTTCTTTACACCTCACCCGGACGCGCTTGAACAGGTACTGGCATTGAACCCGGCCTTGGCGGAAGCACCGCGGGCGGAGAACTTCGCTCAATTGGCGCTGCATATTTCGGCAACGCTGCCGGGAGAAGGTCGCCAAGAGGCCTGGGCAGGAACTGAACACAACGGCAAGTCCGATCTCGCCGGGGCGAAAGTTCTCATCGTCGACGACGACATTCGTAACATTTATTCGCTCACGAGTGTTCTGGAGACCTATGACATACAGGTTCTGCATGCCGAGCGGGGCCGTGATGGCATCGCGCTTCTTGAACAGGCGCCCGATGTCGACGTGGCATTGATCGATATCATGATGCCGGAGATGGACGGCTACGAGACGATGCGGCGGATTCGCGGCACACCGGCGATTGCTCATATCCCGCTGATTTCCGTCACCGCAAAGGCGATGAAGGGGGATCGGCAAAAATGTCTGGATGCCGGGGCTTCCGACTACATCGCCAAACCCGTCGATCTGGATCTCCTGCTGGCGCTGCTTCGTGTCTGGATCGGACGTGCCCGATCCCGTGTCGAGAGCCCGGAAAAAATTCTCCTGGCAGCGAACTGACGGCCGTTCGATGCAAAAGCTGGCAAGAAACAGGGTAAGGAAACTTGAGGTGGCAGCTCTTGCCGAAGGGCCGGCAAGAGCCCGTATCCTGGCGGTGGACGACGATGAGCGCAATCTGCTGGCGATCAGCGAAGTGCTCGCGACTATCGGAGAGGTCATCTGCGCCCAATCGGGCGAAGAGGCTCTGCGCTTTTTGCTGAAAGAGGAGTTCGCCGTCATTCTCCTGGATGTCCTCATGCCAGGGTTGGACGGGTATGAAACGGCCGCACTTATCCGCCAGCGCGAGCAATCCAAGCGCACCCCAATCATCTTCTTGACCGCCATCAACAAGGAGGATGCGCATATGCTGCGCGGCTATGATGCCGGCGCGGTCGACTATGTGTTCAAGCCATTCGATCCGATCATGCTGCGTTCGAAAGTCGCGGTTTTCGTCGAACTCCACGAGAAGACGCTCGAGATCCAGCGCAAGGCGGAGGTCGAGCAGGGACTATTGGCGCAGGCGTTGCAGGCGCACAAGGACAAGCTTCAGGCCGAACGCGCGCTGCGCAGCGCCGAGCAACGGCAGGATGCCATCCTGAATTCGTTGCCGGTCTGCTTTCATGCTCGGGCAGCCGAGCCACCCTTCGCGGCGCGCTTTGTTACGGAGGGCGTCGAGCGCTTGACCGGCTTTGCGCCTGAATACCTGACATCGGATCCGGAGTTCGGTCTCAACCGCGTTCATCCCGACGACCTGCCGCGATTGAAGCAAGCGCTGCTGGCGGCCAAAACCACCGGCTCCTATACGTGCGAGTTCCGCTGGCATTGCGCCAATGGCGAGTATCGCATTTTTCTCGACCAGGGCGTGATGTCGGACGGGTCAGATGGCCGTGAACCGGAAATTATCGGCACATTGCTTGACATCACGGAGCGGCGCGGTCTTGAGGATCAGCTGCTTCAATCCCAGCGCATCGACGCTATCGGCAAGCTAACCGGCGGCCTGGCGCATGATTTCAACAACCTGCTCGCCGCAATTCTCAGTGGGTTAGGGCTGCTTGAACGCCGGGCTACGTTGGATGATCAGGCGCAACAGGTACTCGACCTGACGCGGCGTTCTGCAAAACAAGGCGCTGACCTTGTCGCGCGAATGCTGGCATTCTCGCGGCGCCAGACCCTGAAGCCGGAAGCGGTGCGCCTTGCTGCGCTGGGCGACACGATGAACGGATTGGTGGCGCCCGTGCTGGGGGGGTTGATCCGTTTCGACTGGCAGATCGATGACACGATCTGGCCGGTGCATGTCGATGCAGGCCAACTTGAATTGGCCTTGATGAATCTGGTTTTCAACGCGCGTGACGCCATGCCCTCTGGCGGGACAATAACCGTGCATGCGCAGAATCGATCGATCGGGACGCCAACAGAGGATATTCCGCCGGGCGACTATGTCATGATCGCCGTCAAGGACACCGGATCCGGCATACCCCCCGATCTTGTCGCCAAGGTCGTCGAACCGTTCTTCACCACCAAGCCGGTCGGTAAGGGAACGGGCCTCGGCCTCAGCACGGTCTACGGCTTCATGAAGCAGTCAGGTGGGACACTTCGCATAGAAAGCGTCGTTAACCGCGGAACTACCATGCAACTCTGGCTGCCACGATCGACCGAACAGCCGGTCGATCCTGTGGTGGAACCCGACATTGAACGAGCGTTCGCCGATGCCGGGATGGAGCACCCATCAATCCTCCTGATCGATGACAGCCATGTTTTGCGGCAATTGACCGCCGAGTCCCTTCGCCAACGTGGTTTCGAGGTGACCTGCGCGGGAGGAGGGGCGGAGGCGCTGGCCATGATGGAGCGCACTCCCGACGAGTTCGACGTCATTATCACCGACTTCGCCATGCCACTCGTATCCGGCGTCGACGTGATCCGCTTCGCGCGCAATTTGCGCTCGGACTGGCCAGCGGTCATGATCACGGGCTATGCCGATGCCCGGGAGATTGCCGATCGGCCGGCCGACGTGCCCTTGCTCGGCAAGCCCTTCCGCGACGAGGATCTGTTCGAAGCGATTTTCCTCGCGATAGAGAATGCGGCCCCCCAAAGGATCAAAACCGGCTAGCGCTTAGGGCTTGTCGACGGTCTGGCCACGTCGGCAGGCCGGGCAGATCGAGACCGCACTTTCGGGGCACGGCGACAAGGGCCGCATTCCTGATCGGCAATCTAGGTCATTCGCAACAGGCGGCGCTACCAGCGCTCCTCGGTGTCGCGGTCCGGTAGGTCTATTCCGCAGCACACCCAACCAAGGCGCTGCGCTGAACCGTAGTTGTACCGAGGCATCAGGTGAGCCGGATCATCGAAGGTACCGACGTGCAGCGCGATCTCGGTTGGCGACGCGTCGTAGCAAAGGCTGAGCGGCGATCCGCATTCTGGGCAGAAGCCTCTTTGCGCGATCGGCGAAGACCTTCGATATGTTGGCGTTCCGGAATTCCAGGTCAGGCTTTGGCAGGGCATCCAGGCAAGAACTGCAAACGCGCTGCCGGTCGCTCGTCTGCACATATCGCAGTGGCAGTAGTGAACCCTCGGTTCGATCCCGGCGCTGAATCGGATCCTGCCACAGAGACATCCGCCCTTGATGGCCAAGGAGCCGGGTAGGCGCTTGCCAACCTCACGCATTAAGATCGATCAAGGCGGCGCCGAACGCTCCGATCGCAGTCAAAGAGGCACTGCCGATGTTCTTGTCGGCGATGTTCTTGTCGGTTGCGAAGGCGTCAGCGCGGCGAAGCCTTCGTCACCGAGGTCGAGCACCACGACGAAAATTCTTTGCCCGCTGACCTGATTGACGAGCTTGGGTTTCATGGCGTTCCGAACCTGTTGCGGGGCAGTTAATGGGCATGGTGCTCGGCATTCCGCTTGCGTGTTGCCGCTGCCTTCTTTGCCGATTCCGATCGGCTTGCGGCTGACCGTGAAGCCGATGCCTTGCCGCCGCTTTTCCCACCCTTGTGGGCCGCGGGGTGTCCGGTGTGTTTACCACGACCCGAGCCGCCTTCTTTCTTGCCGCCGCCATCGTCCTTGTTGACGGTCGCCCATGCCCGGCGCTCGGATTCCTTCTCGGAAACACCGCGCTTCTCATAGCCTGCGGCAATGTGGTCGGCTTTGCGTTCCTGTTTGTCGCTGTATTTCGATTTGTCGCCTCGTGGCATGGTCGTTCTCCTGGCTCAATGATGTTTGAACGGTATGCCGGCGGGAGAGTTCCAAGCGGAAATTCAGAAAATTGAAAACGCGAGCGAGGATTTCGACCAACACGGAGCGTTATTGCTCCGGAGCCGTGGCGGGTGCCGTGCAGCGGCGGCGCACGGCACCGATCACGCGTTTCTTGAAGCGATCGAGCGCGGCAAGCGTCTCCCTGGAGACGACGTCTCCGCGTGCCGTCTACTCGGTAGCCCAATGCAACGAAATACGTTCCGCGACCTCAGTAGCCACCGACCACCGGCAGGATCTCTCCCGTGATGTAACTCGAGCAATGCGACGAGGCGAGGAACACGTAAGCCGGGGCAAGTTCTTCCGGTTGCGCTGGCCGTTTCATCGGCGTATCCGCGCCGAATTTCGAGACGTCGTCGGCTTCCTTGTCCGAAGGGTTGAGCGGCGTCCACACCGGACCTGGCGCGACCGCGTTTACCCGGATGCCCTTGCCGACCAGATTGCCCGAAAGCGCTCGCGTGAAGGCATGAATGCCGCCCTTGGTCATCGAATAGTCAACCAGTTGCTTGGAACCGTCGATGCCGGTCACCGAACCGGTATTGATGATCGCGGAGCCCGGCTCCATGTGCGGCACGCTCTCCTGCGCCATATGAAAATAGCCGTAAAGATTGGTCTTCAGCGTCGTGTCGAAATGTTCCTCGGTCAGGTCGTTGAAGTCACTGGAATGGATTTGGAAAGCGGCGTTGTTGACCAGCACGTCGATCCTGCCGAATTTTTCGACCGTCAGCGCCACGGCGTTGCGGCAATGCTCGCGTTCACTGACATCGGCTTTTATCAGTATGCAACGCCGGCCTTCCTTTTCGACGGCGTTTTTGGTCGCTTCGGCGTCCCTGTCTTCACTCAAGTATACGATCGCAATGTCGGCGCCCTCGCGGGCGAACAAGACTGCCACCGAACGGCCGATGCCGGAATCACCACCCGTGATAAGCGCTACCTTGTCATCGAGTTTTTTCGATCCGAGGTAGTAAGGCGCATCGTAGAGCGGAGCGGGCTCGATCGCCCATTCATGCCCCGGTTTGGGTTGATGCTGCTCGGGAAAAGGTGGCTCGGGATATTTGCGGGCGCCGGCTTGCATCGCTTGTTGCATTTTGCCAATGCTCTTCGTCTCGTCTTTGGCGTCGATACCACGCTGGATATGGCGTTGCTTGGCGGCTTCGGCTGAAGTCTGCGACTTAGTCTGCATGGCTTTCTCCTGTGCTCGGAGAACGAACAACGCATGCCGGGCAAAAAAGTTTGCGCAAATATCTCGATCCCGAAAGGGCTCGCCATTGCGAACAGCCTGCGAGGGGCGTGGAGCATTGGTCGTCAATAAGATCGGAATTGCCATGCCGGTGCCGTTCACACAAACACCACATTCATTACCCGCTCAAAGCACGCTCTTTTCAGAGCCATAGGGTTTGGCAATGCGGACCATGCCTTTCGTCCGAAGGCGCTGGTATAAATAGAAAATCGCCATCAAGCCGATTGCTGCTCCAGCACCAAGACACAGCGCGAGCAATAGTTCTGCACCGACACCAAACGCAAGCAGAGTAACGCCCGCCGCAGCGACGATGGCATTTATGAATGCGATCATAGTAGCTGCAGTGGTCAGGTACGCCAGGAGAGGCCCAGTACGAAGAGAAGGTTCGGCGTCATTTTCGGGCCAGCGACCGAATTCCTTGGAAAACTGGAAGGCAGCCTCGTCGCCCAAAGTTCGATAGTAGGCTCTGATCCGGGCAATGCCGATATGGGCCTGCATGTTCTCAGCGGCGATGTCGACCAACCTCAAGACGGTAAAGGCACCCAGTAAAAAGACCGATGGCAGCACAACCGCGACAAACGGCAGGAAGAACTCGGAGGACTGCGTAACAAAGCCCGTTGCCACCAGAGCGCTCGACAGAGCCATAATGTAGATGGTCGTCCGCGACGCCATTTCACTTATGGACGTGCTGATCGCTGTCTGCTGCACGAAATGCTCTGTCGTCAGGGCCGCGAGAAACGAAGCATCGGGTGTCGGCGTGTCAGCCATGGAGTATGCTCCTGTCGGGTCGACCTGAGTTTTTCTTCGATATAGCGCTTGCGAGGCTGGCCGCCACTGGACGCTCCCGACGTCTGACCCATGCCGGTTTTATTGTGCCATATCCAGCGAGCCCGCATCACCGATCAGAAAGGGCCGATCATGTGGTCAGCAGACGCTGGCCATATCGCAGGCGAAATGTCTGCCGCGGTCAATCTGTATGGCCTCCTGTTGGGGATCCGGGTCGAAGCGCATTCGCGGCGCGGTTGCAGTTGGGAGCGGTTCCGCGGCGGCGCTGATGCGAGTTCGCGCATTCGTGGCAGCGGCCTCGAAACAAATTCGGTCTCTAGGCCGGCAACGCGAATTCACCGGCAAGTTCAATGGTGCGGGCTTGCGGGCCGACTTTTCGGTGGCGAAGCCCATGACCACGGTCCACCAGACTCATAAATCAGCAGCCCGGATCCTGCCTACTGCGGTATCTCCAGGCCCTGCCGCAATCCTGTCGCGACGACTGAGACCCTGAATTTTCCGGCGAGTGCCCGGTCGAATATGGCGCCGACGATGATGTCGGCGTCGGCGTCGACCTCCTCGCGGATGCGGGTGGCGGCCTCATCGACTTCGAACAGCGTCATGTCCATGCCGCCCGAGATCGAGACCAGGACGCCCTTGGCGCCGATCATCGAGGCTTCGTCGAGAAGCGGGTTTGCTATCGCCGCTTCGGCGGCCTTCCTGGCGCGGTCCTCGCCCGTGGCTTCCCCGGTACCCATCATTGCGCGACCCATGTCGCGCATCACCGACTTCACGTCGGCGAAGTCGAGATTGATCAGCCCCTCCTTGACGATGAGATCGGTTATGCAGCCGACGCCGGAATAAAGGACGCGATCAGCCATGGCGAAGGCGTCCGCGAAAGTCGTCTTTGCGTCGGCGATCCTGAAGAGGTTCTGGTTCGGAATAACGATCACGGTATCGGCGCATTCGCGAAGCTGCTCGATGCCCTCTTCGGCGGCTTGCATGCGGCGCTTCCCTTCGAAGGTGAACGGCTTGGTGACGACGGCCACGGTCAGGATGCCGGCTGCCCGTGCAGCGTTCGCTATGACGGGCGCGGCACCGGTTCCAGTTCCGCCTCCCATGCCGGCGGTCACGAAGCACATATGGGTTCCCGCAAGGTGGTCCCTGATCTCGTCGATCGATTCCTCGGCTGCCGCGCGGCCGACCGCGGGCAGCGACCCGGCGCCCAGGCCTTCCGTGACATGGGCACCCAGCTGGATCAGCCGCGATGCTTTCGACATGGTCAGTGCCTGGGCATCGGTGTTGGCGACGATGAACTCCGCACCCTGCAGATTTTCGGCAATCATGTTGTTGACCGCGTTGCCGCCGCCACCGCCCACACCAATGACGGTTATCTTCGGCCGCATTTCCGAGATGACGGGCCTTGCCGCGGTGCTCATCGTCTTGTCTCCTTGGAATTGATCGACAAAAAAGTTCCCGGAACGCGCCGCTTGAACACGCCAGGTGCAAGAATCAGGTTCTATCGCCTTGGCACAGGGAATCAGAGGGTGAACTTTGCGGCAAGACAAGATGTGGGACTTGTACCATATACGCCTGAACGAGCCGACCTTTTGGACGAGTCTCCAGCCAATTTCCGGGATTGGCCCGGCTTCTGGCCAGCGAAAATCCACAATCCGGGATCCAACCCCTTCAAGCTTCACGCGCCCGCCTCACGCGCCAGAACCTTGAGAATCTGGCGGCCGATCGACGCCTGACGCTTAGCGGATCGGCATCTTGCCGCGAAACAACGGCTGATGGGCCCGCATCAGAGCGGCAATCCGGTCGGCAATCTTTCGTACCGGCGGGGAGTGGCGTTCCTCATGGTGGGTGACGATCCACTGGTCGGTTTCGAGTTCTGGGATAGGATGAGCGACGCGAACCAGCCGCGGATCGCTGTCACCGACGAAGCACGGAAAGATCGAAAGGCCGGCGCCTGCGGCCACCAATTCGCGCACTGAATGGGTGTTGTTGCCGCGCACGGCGATGCGATCGCCGTGATGGGCTTGCAGCCAGCGCGCCGAGGCAATGTTTGCCCCTTCGCCGGTGACGCCGACGAACAACCCGGCGGCGATGCCGTTGATCAGGTGGCGTCCGGAATAGATGGCATACGCGACCTTGCCGCTCTGACGGCCGGCCAGCCACTGTTCGGTCGGGCGCTCGCTGCGGATGCCGATATCGGCGGCGCGGCGACCGATGTCGACCCGGTCGGTGGTGGTGACGAGTTCCACCCTGATGCCGTCATCGACGGTCCAGATTTCGCCGATATGGGTGGAAACGAAGGCCGAGGTCCATGGCCCGGCCGAGACGCGGACAATGCGGTCGGGCAGGTTTCCCTCGCGCCAGCGGGTTAGCGACTGCATTGCTGCTTCGACGTCTTCGGCGCGCCGCAGCAGTTCTTCACCGACCGGGGTTAGTCGGTAGCCGGTCTGCTGACGTACGAACAGCGCTTCGCCGATCTGCTTTTCGAGCGCGGTGACGCGTCGTCCGAGTGTGGCTGCGCTGAGGCGCGTGGTTGCCGTCGCCGCGCTCAGGCCACCCAGCCGCGCAACGTCGAGAAACAACCTCAGATCGTCCCAGCCAATATCCATTTTGCAGAAATGAAAAACTCCTTGCGACCGTGGCTGTAGCGCGAAGCGGCCATCACGCGCAAGTATATAGGCATTGGAAGCGCTTGATAATTCTGCCCTGGCGGGAAAATGACAGGCACCTCGGTTGGCCAGGCAGTCAGCGCAATCCGTTCGATCGTGCATACGCTTTGCGCGATTGCTTTGCGTTTTCGACCAATCCAAGAGCGTGGGTATCCCGCTCGCCAAGGAGACGATCATGTTGCATGAACTTCGACACCGTTTCGCCCGCTGGCTTGCCTATCGCCAGACGCTTGCGAGCTTGAGGCGGCTTCCAGACAGCATATTGGCGGATGCGGGCCTTTCTCGCGAAGAGCTCCGCGAGCGTGCCCGCGACGCCAGCCTGCGTCGCTGAGATTGGAGGCGGGCATGCAGAGAATGGAGCCGGCGGCGAGAAGCAATCATGCGTCGTCTCCTCACTGCTGAGCTGCGGCTGAATGCGCCAATACGGTTGCCACGCTTGATGCCGCCGCAGTTTCGCTCCACATCGTGAGGGATGAAGACCGAGACATCCGAGCGGCGGCGGACTTTGCTGTGGGCCTTGCCCGCATCGCTGGTCCTGCATGCGCTCATCACCGCGTTCCTGGTCTATGGCCTGCCCGTTCCTGCCCAGCAGCCGCAGGAGGAGCAACCTATCAATGTCGCACTCGTGCCGCCGCCCGAACCACCAAAGCCGAAACCCGAAGCCAAAAGTCAGCCTGAAAAGAAGGTCGAAAAGTCGGTACCGGACAACCTGCCGTCAGAGAAAGTCCTGAAGCCTGCATTCCAGTTCGGTGACAAAGACACCGGCCCCAGGAAATCGCTGGATGGGAGAAGCGCTCAGGACCAAGCGTCGTCCACCGCCAAGGACAGCGAGCCCAAGCCGGCTGCCACGCCAACCGATGCGGAGAGCAGATCTGAACCGACGCCCGACGCTGCAAAGCCGGCGGAGCCAGCCAGTATCGATGAGAAGCCGGAAGCTGACAAACAGGAGGCGGGAGCTCCTGACGCCGACAGGCACGAATCGGCCGCTGCAACACCTTCGGCTGATGATGGCGGTGAGATCGAGCTTCCTGCGTCGGCTCAGGCGCCTGAGGCCAGACCCGACACTGCACCGAAACCCAGCCAGGCGAAGGCCGCGAAGCCGCCGCGCGCAAAGGCCGCAGAGCCAAACCCCACGGCCAACTCACTAGCGTATGCGGGGCTTCCGGGTGTTCGCAAGCTTTTTTCAAAAGGCGCTACCGGCGATCCCTTCGCAACGAACTCGATGGCCGACGTGCCACGGGGGCAACGCGTAGCCGACCTTTGCTCCAATCTTCTGGGTCAGCAACTGAACGACGCCGCTTATCGCCCCGTATTGCTCCCAAGCATTCCACTAGAGGTCGGCAATCTTCTGGACGCCCCGGATACCGCTTTTCGTACCGCGACGACTTGGTATCATGTGCGCTTTCACTGTGGGATCGACACCAATGCGACGCATGTGACGTCCTTCACCTTCCGTATCGGAGCCGCCGCTTCACCCGAGGAAAGCGTTTTTCTGGATCGGGAGGCCCGTCGGCAGGGTTTTCGAGTGGGACCAGGCATGTAGCCGAAGGCAAGGGTCTCAAAACCCACGTATTGCGGGCAACAATCACCTCTTGAACGGCTGCATGCCGAATGCCGTTGCTGCCGGGCCTCAGCCCTTCACTGGATTGGCCTTGCGCCACTCCTCATATTCGCCGCGGGCATCGTCATGCAGCGGATAGTAGCGCTGCAGCGGTGCGCCCTGCATCAGCTTCTCTCGCGAGAACTCTTCCCAATCGTGATGCTTCCGGGATTCTTCGATCACCTTTGCGGCCATTGCGACGGGAAGCACTACCACCCCGTCGTCGTCTGCGATGATAATGTCGCCAGGGATCACTGTGACACCGCCGCAGGCGATCGGAACGTTGACGGCGTTCGGATAGATGCTGGTTTGCACATGGTAGTTGGGCGTCCAGCCGCGCAGCCATAGCGGCAGATCGAGCTTTTCGACATTCGGCCGGTCGCGCATGCATCCATCGATGACGATGCCCGCGCCGCCTCTGCCCTTGAAGTAGGTCGACATCATATCGCCGAAGACGCCCGAGCTCATGTCACCGCGCGCGTCGACGACGACCACATCGCCTTCCTGCGCGTGGTAGAGCACGTGCCGGTGCAGTTGCGTTTCCGGGTCGGCGTATTCTCCCTCGCTGAAGAGGTCCGGCCGCTGCGGCAGGAACTGCAGCGTCAGCGCCGGCCCGACGATCGACTTCCCATGGTTCTGCGCCACCGGACCGACCATGTGCGGATTGCGGAAACCCATGTGGCCTAGCGTGCCGGCAACCGTCGCGGCGCCGATTTCCCTCAGGGCGTCAATGAGGTCTTTGGGCGGTCGCGTGATGTCAGGGGTATGCGTCATTGTGGACTCCGGATAAAAGGGGACTACCAGTTCGTAACAGACCCGTCGCGGCGCCTGAGGTGAGGCGCTTCCCAGAAACGAAAAGCCTCCGCCTGGACCGCCGCTTCGTTGACCTCGACGCCGAGGCCCGGCAGGTCGCTGACCGGATAGTCGGGACCGTCGAGCCGTGGCTGCACGGGGAAGAAGTCGGAATTGTCGAAGCCCAGCTTCGTCTCGGGTTCCCTGGTCTCGAGCCACGCGAAGTTGGGTACGGCGGCGGCGAGATGCAGGGTCGCGGCCGTGCACACCGGACCAAGCGGATTGTGCGGCATCAGGTCGACATAGTGCGCCTCGCTCCAGCCGGCGACTTTCATCGCCTCGGTGAGCCCGCCGACATTGCAGACATCGAGACGGTTGAACTGATGGATGCCGCGCTCGATGTAGGGCAGGAACTGCCACTTGCTGGCAAATTCCTCGCCGATGGCAAAGGGAATGTCGGTCATCCTGCGCAGGGATTCGTAGGCTTCAGGTGTCTCGTCTCGTATCGGCTCCTCGAGGAAATCCAGCACGCCGCGGCCGAGTTTGTTGCAGAAGCTCGCCGCCTCTGCCACCGACAGCCGATGATGATAGTCGATGCCGAGAACGACGTCGTCGCCAAGCGCCTCGCGCGCCTTGTTCATCATGCTCGCGGTAGCGCCGATCGACTCGCGGGGTTCGAAGATGTCCCTGCTGCTTTGCCCTGCGGGGAAGAAGCGGATCGCCTGCCACCCCCGTGCGCGCAGCTCCCGGGCTCGTTCGATGGCGACGTCGCCCTCGGCCTCGTCTCCGGTCGAGGCGAAGGTGGGGATGCGGTCGCGCTGCTTGCCGCCCAGCAGTTCGTAGACAGGCACCCCCAGCGCCTTGCCCTTGATGTCGTGCAGGGCGACGTCGATGGCGGAAATCGCCGCCTGCAGAACGCGCCCGCCTTCGAAGTACTGGCTGCGATATGTCTCCTGCCAGATCCGCCCGATCTGCATCGGGTCGCGGCCGATGAGAAACTCGCGATAATGCTCGACCGCGCCGGCAACGGCCTTTTCGCGCCCGCTCAAGCCGCTCTCGCCCCAGCCGAAGACGCCTTGGTCGGTCTCGATCTTGACGAGCATCTGATTGCGCGTTCCAACCCACACAGGATAGGGTTTGATCGCGGTGATCTTGAGCTTTTCAGCCATCCCCAACGTTCCCAATGAACCCCGTCTTGTCTCAGCCGGCCTTGAGGGCCAGTTCAGTTTCGCCATCGAACAAATGCAGCCGCTCCTGGTCGAACTCGAGCCAGATCTGCTCGTCAGGTGCGACCGCGATGTTGGGGGACACGCTGATGTTGACGATGGCGTCTGACAGCAACGCCTGCACAAAGGTGACGTCTCCGGTCGGCTCCACTGTATAGGCCTTGGCCGGGACGCTGCCTGGCACCGCGCTCTTGTGCAGCCTGATGGTCGAGTGACGTGCGCCGAGCACGACTTTCCTCGACGTTGCCCCCGCAACCTTCCGGGCGTTGAGCGGCGAGAGCTCAAGGCTCCAGCCCTCCGCGCCGGTCAACGCAGTGTTGCCGTTTGCTGTCGATGCCTCCAGTGGAACAAGGCTCATCGCCGGGCTGCCGATGAAGCTGGCGACGAACATGTTCACCGGATGGGCAAAGACCTGCGCCGGAGAATCGTATTGCAACAGGTAGCCGCCGTTCATCACCGCCATCTTGTCGGCCATGGTCACGGCTTCGAGCTGGTCGTGCGTGACATAGATGATGGTCGCCTTGAGGTCCTGGTGGAAGCGCTTGATCTCCGAGCGCATCTGGACGCGCAGTTTGGCGTCGAGGTTGGAGAGCGGCTCGTCCATGAGGAAAACGGCAGGGTCGCGGACGAGGGCGCGCCCCAAGGCGACACGTTGCTGCTGCCCGCCTGAAAGTTCGCGCGGCTTGCGCTCGAGCAGGTGCGTCATGTCGAGCACGCGCGCCGCTTCCTTGACCTTCCTGTCGATCTCGTCCCTGGGCAGCTTGCGCATCTGCAGCGGGAACGCCAGGTTCTTGTAGACCGATTTCTGCGGGTAGAGCGCGTAGTTCTGGAACACCATCGCGATGTCCCGGTCCTTGGGGTCGAGGTCGTTGACCACGCGGTCGCCGATGACGATGTCGCCCGATGTGACCGGGATCAATCCCGCGACAAGATTGAGCGTGGTTGTCTTGCCGCAGCCCGAAGGGCCGACGAGCGCAACGAACTCGCCGTCATTGACCGTCAGCGAAACGTCGTTGACAGCTTTGAAGCCGCCATAGGTCTTGACGAGATCTCTCAGGACCACGTGGGCCATCGGCAACTCCCTACGGCATGATGCCGAAAAGTGTGAAGCGGTTTTCGGACGACATCATGCTCTATCTCTTTGATTTAGAGGCGGATTCAGATTTGAGGTCGAACAGACCTGAAATCATCCGGCTCTAGTGTTTGACCGCGCCTTCTGTAAGGGCGCGTACGAAGTATCGTTGCAGGAGGAGGAACAGCACCACGACGGGCACGCTCATCATGAAGCTGGCCGCCATCAGGCCCGGAAAGTCCGTCGTATTCTCCGAGAAGAAACGCTGTATGCCGACCGGCAGGGTCAACTGCTCGTTCTTGGAAAGGAAGGTGTAGGCATAGATGTACTCGTTCCAGGCGCCAATGAAGGAATAGATAGCTGTGGCGATGATTCCGGGCGTCGAGAGAGGCATCACGATCAGGATGAAGGCCTGGAACCGGGTCGCCCCATCGATCCGCGCCGCCTGCTCGAGCTGCACCGGAATGTTGTCGTAAAAGCCCTTGAGCAGCCAGATCGCCAGCGGCAGGCCGAAGGTGAGATAGGTGAGAATGAGCGAGCCATGCGTGTTCACCAGCCCGATCGCGCGCATCAGGATGAAGAGCGGCACGAGAAAGATCACCGCCGGGAACATGTTGCGCAAAAGCACGGTGAAGAACAGGAAGTTTCGTCCGGGGAAACGAAAGCGCGAAAAGGCGTAGGCCGCAGGAACGGCCACGATCACCGAAAGGATTGTGGTGACCGTGGACACGTAGAGGCTGTTCCAGAAAAAACGCAGGAAGTCCTGGCCGACGCTGTTTTGCGGATCGAGCAGCTTCTGGTAGCTGGCCAGGGTAGGCTCTTCCGGCCACCATTGCGGCGGGAACTGCATCGCCGCGAAGCCGGACTTGATCGAGGTGATCAGCATCCAGATCATCGGCAACGCGGTGTAAAGCAGCATGAACACGAGGAAGATGCGCCCGGCCCAACGCCATCCGTCGATGCGCATGCGGCGCCGGGCCGGACGTTGAGGGACTGTCTCGACGATCGTGCTCATGCGCTCCCCTCTTTGCGCTCGTTGCCGGCCAGCGCACGGACGTAGAAGTAGCCCAGCACCATCAGCATGAGGAACAGGAGTACCGAATAGGCCGATGCGACACCCCATCGCTGCCGGCCGAAGGCGAGCTCATAAATGTGGGTGATCCAGATGTGCGAAGCGTTCGACGGCCCGCCACCGGTCATGATCCACGGGATGATGAAGGAATTGAAATTGGCCACTGCGAGCAGCAGGATCGTCACCGTCGAGACGTTGCGCAGATGCGGGAAGGTGACGTGCCAGAAACGCTGCCATGCATTGGCCCCGTCGACTTCCGCGGCGCGCAGCAACTGGTCGGGGACCGTCTGCAAACCGGCCATCATCATGATCATGGCAAACGGAAACTCGCGCCAGATATTGACGACGATCAAGGAGGGCAGCACCGTGCTGACGTTGTCGATGAAGTTCGGCGGCCGGTCAGCCAATCCGAGGCCGACCAGCACCGCGCCGATGATGCCGAAGTCCGAATGGTAGATCCACTTCCAGATATAGGAGGCGGCAACCGCGCTGATGACCCAGGGAATGATCAGGATAGCGCGCAGGACACCCCGGCCGATAAACTCGCGGTGGAGGGCCAGCGCGGCGGCAAATCCCAAGGCAAAGGCAACGAAGGTAGATGCGATCGTCCAGATCAGGGTGTTCAAGGTGACTTTCCAGAACACCTGACTGGTCAGGATGGCCGTGTAGTTGTCTAATCCGATGAAGGTCTTGTCGCGGAGCTGCAGGCCAGGCGGCGTCTTAAAGAACGACAGCTCGACCGTGTAGTAGATCGGATAGGCGATGACGATGAGCATCACGGCGATCGCTGGAAGCACGTATGCGTAGTCGGCGCGATGCTCCCAGATATTCCGCAGCACCCCGGAGCTACCGGATTGCAATCTTCGGCGAGCCTCGGCCTTCCCGGTCACGATCGTCACGATGGCGTGCCCTTGTTCTTCGGAGCAAAGCGGCTGCACGCACTATCGGCACAGCCGGTCGGATCGCAGGTCAGCCCGGACTAGAGTCCGTCCATCAGGTTCTTCACCTTCTCGGCCGCGTCGTCCGCTGCCTGGTCGACGGTCATCGCTCCGGTCAGGGCGTTCTGCAGCATGTCCGGGACGATGATATTCATGATCTCGGGGGATTGCGGCAGCGCCGGAAACGGAATGCCGTATGGCAACATCGAGGTCGTGACATCGAGGAACTTGATGTTGTCCAGACGTTCCTTCATCCATTTGGTCTTGAAGCCGTTGAGGTTGCCTGGGTTCGAGCCGGCATACGCCATCTTCAACGACCATTCAGGGCTCGTCCACATGCAGATGATGGCCTTTGCGGCCGGCTCGTCCACCTTGCCGCCCTCGACATATTCGGGCTTCAGGATGTGAATGTTCGAGCCACCAAACACGACCGCCCGCTTGCCGTCGGGGCCGGTCGGAATCAGGCCATAGCGCATGTTGTCGATGACGGTCTGCGCCTTGTCCTTGTCGGCGCCCGTTGCCTTCTTCTGCAGGTCGAGCATGACGTTATAGTCGGACGGGTGCGAGACCATCATGCCGAGTTGGCCGGCGACGAACAGGGGCTGGTTATCGGCCTGCTGGTTGGTGAGGGCCGAAACCGGAACCGACTTGTCGCGAACATACATGTCGTAGGAGGCTTGCAACGCCGCCTTGCTCTGCGGGCTATTGAGCTCGACCTCCTTATAGGTCGGGTTCGCGGAGGCTTCGTCGAAGACACCGCCGCCATAGGCCCATAGCTGCGGCATGAAGCGGTACGGCGTGTTGCCGGCGTTCTTGCGCGCCACGAGGCCGTAGCCGGCAATGCCGAGCTTGTCATGGATCTGCTTGGAATATTTGACGACGTCGTCCCAGGTAGCCGGAGCCTTGTCCGGATCGAGGCCCGCACGCTTGAAAATGTCGGCGTTCCAGATGAACGCCATCGTCTCATTGTTGGTGGGAATGCCGTAGGTCACGCCATCCCAGGTTACCGCCTTCATGGCGCCGGGCCAGAAATCCTCTGTGGGATAGCCCACATCTTCCGGCTTGAGCGGCTGCAGATAACCCTTCGAGGCGAACTCGGTTCCGCCCAGGATTTGCAGGCGGACCGCCATCGGCGCGGCGTTGCCCAGCAGCGCCGTGCGGAATTTGTCGAGAAGGTCGTTGTAGGTGAGGGCCTGATCCTCGAGCTGGATGTTCGGATAGGTCTTGCGGAACGTCTCGAAGAAATCCTTGTAGTACTGACGCAGCAGGTCGGGGTCGCCCTCGAACACGCCCTGATACCAGAACGTCAGTCGCCCTTTGTAGTCGAGCGGGGTGACCTTGCCGCAATCGGCGGCCGTGTCGAAATCCTGTGTGCCGGCGATGGAGCGCACATATTCCGGCGACCACTTGCTCAAATCGACTGGCGGCGAACCCAGCGCCGATCCCGACATGAGCGACGCCATCAAAGCAGTGGCGACAGTGCCGCGCAGGACGGCACCGCCGAGTGTAATCCTCGTCATAGTATCCTCCCAGATTCTCCCATGCCGCTGTGCGCCAAGGGGCTCGTCCGACCGTGCGGGATGCGTCCTTCTGCTCAATGTATCCCTTCGATCATCTGGTACGTTTTCAGATCGTGGATTGCCTGTCAACGCACCCGATCGTACATTGTTTGCAAAACGCGTGTATGATATCGAGCATGCGATGTACTAATCGGGGGAGCCGGCTTTGGCCGAAACAAGTGATTTCAAAGCAGAGCCACCCGTGGGGATTGATCCCATCGGGGCGTCCAGCGAGGGCGCCTCGCTTTATGAGCTGATCCGGGAAGACATCATCGAGGGACGGCTCGCCGCCAACGAACGGCTTGTGGTCACCGATCTCGCCCGGCGTCACGGCACCTCGACCAACCCCGTACGCGAGGCGCTGCAGCTGTTGCGAGGGGAGGGCTTCGTCACCTTTGTCGCCAACCGTGGCGCGCGCGTCCGGCCCATAGACCAGGATTTTGTCCGGGATATCTACGAGATCGGAGTCCTGATCGAGCCGGCCCTGACGCGATGGTTCGTGAACATGGCGACCGGCGAGGACATCGCCGAACTCGAACGCATCCAGGCTCTGATCGAAGAGAACAACTTCACCGACACATTGCGGCACAGTGAACTGGATACCGCCTTCCACACCGTGATGTACCAGCGCCACTACAACCGCCATGCCGCCGAGCTTTGGTGGAAGCATCGCGAAGTGCTGCGAGCCGTGAGCCGGCGTTTCAATTTCACGCTCGCGCGGCGGGCCGCCATTATGCGTGAACACCGCGAGCTCATCGCGCATATCAGAGCGGGAAATGCCGACGAGGCGGCCGAACTCATTTCCCGCCATGTCGAGGGTTCCGGTCGGCACGTCCTCGAACAGATGCGTGCGCGCAATGCCGCTCGGGCCGGATAGAGTTTCCAGCCCAGAACATCATTGGTCCAGCCATCAGACAGAGGTAGTTGAGAGATGAAAATCACGAGCGTTCGGCCGTGGCTGATCAAGTCCGATGCTTCCTATTGGGGAGAGTTCCTGTTCGTCGAGGTGACGACCGACGAAGGGGTGAGTGGCTGGGGGGAAATCACCACCACCACAAGGCTCGCCAACCGCGCGCTGTGCACGATCCTGCGGCAGATCGGTGTTGCCGTCACAGGTGAGGATCCGGCGCGCATCGAGCATCTCTGGCACAAGATTTTCCGCAGCTTCACCTATATGGGCAGCCGCGGCGCCGCAGTCGAATGCGTGAGCGCTATCGACATAGCGCTCTGGGACATTCGCGGCAAAGTTCTAGGCAAGCCGATCTACGAGCTGCTGGGCGGACCGGTGCGCGATGAAATCGCGCTCTATACCCATCCCAACCAGGCCAAGTTTACCAGCAAGGAGGCTGTGGTCCGCGAAATTCGAGACATCGTCGAATCCGGACACACCGGGCTGAAGTTCGATCCTTTCCCCCACCAGGGCCGCATCGCCGATGGCTTGGCGCGCGAACAGCGGGACGGCTACCTCGATGGCAGCATGACCCGCAAGGACGAGCGCGAGGCTGCCGAACTAACGGCTTTGATCCGTGAAACGGCGGGGCCCGATGTCGACATTCTCATCGACGCGCATGGCCGCTTCGACGTCCCCACCGCCATTCGCCTCTGCCGAAGCCTCGAGGAAGCCGGCCAGATCGACTGGTTCGAGGAGCCATGCCCGCCAGAAAGCCTCAATGCTCTCAAGCAAGTGCGTGAGAAGGTCAGTGCCGCCATCTCGTGGGGCGAGCGCGGCCACACCAAATGGGATTTCGTGCCGGTGCTCGAGAACAGGCTTGCGGACTACATCATGCCGGACGTTACCTGGACCGGCGGCATTACCGAACTGAAGAAGATTTCCGCCCTGTGCGAAGCCTACTACATCCCGGTCTCGCCCCATGACGCCGCGGGACCGATCAATGTGGTTGCGGGAGCGCAGGTGATGATGACGGTTCCCAACTTCTACAAGCTCGAAACGTCGGAGTGGAACCTGGACAAATATAATCACCTCATCGACGAGCCACTCGATGTCTCGAACGGCAGCCTCAAGCTGGCGTCGAAGCCGGGTCTCGGTGTCGAGATGAACCGAGACTACCTGCAGGCCCACGAGATAGAGCTTGGCTAGCAACGCTTATGCAGGCCGGGGGTGCGGGGCGCCACCAATCAGAACGAGGATAAGCCATGGCAAAGACGGGTAGCGCCGGCGAGGCGCTCAATCGGGTAAATACGAACTCCAGGCCGAGCGACCTGCGCATCACCGACCTGCGCGTTGCCGAGATCGTCGGCGCGCCGTTCACCTCCGCGCTGGTCAAGATCTACACCAACCAGGGCATTGTCGGCCTGGGCGAAGTGCGCGACGGCGCCAGCGCGACCTATGCGCTGATGCTGAAGAGCCGGTTGCTGGGCGAGAACCCTTGCGACGTCGACCGGCTGTTCCGCCGCATCAAACAATTTGGCGGCCATGGGCGGCAAGGTGGCGGTGTCTCGGCAATCGAGATCGCGCTTTGGGACCTCGCCGGCAAGGCGTATGGCGTGCCGATCTACCAGATGCTGGGAGGACGGTTTCGCGACAAGGTGCGTGTCTATTGCGACACCGACGCGGACAAGCCCAGCGGCACCGAGACCGGAAAGCGGCTCAAGGCGCGGATGGATCTCGGTTTCACCTTCCTCAAGATGGATCTCGGTCTGGCGCAGATTTCGCACATATCGGGCGCAGTGGTGGCGCCGGCCGGCGTGCTCGACGGTTTCCGCAGCCATGCCGCGCGCGCGGTCCGGCACGCACGCTGGACGAGCGCCGGGCGCGTAATGCCGCCTATGACGCGCAAAACGTGCCGCATCCCTTCACCGGCCTCCACTTCACCGAAAAGGGCATCGACCTGCTCGACCAATATATCCACGAGGTCCGCGAGGTGATCGGCTACGAGGTTCCGCTCGCCATCGACCATGTCGGCCACATCTCGCTGCAGGACGGCATCCGTCTGGCCCGGCGGATCGAGAAATACGCACCGGCCTGGCTCGAGGACGTGATCCCCTGGCAGTACACCGAGCAGTATCGGCAGTTGCAGCAGGCGACCTCGGTGCCGATCTGCACGGGTGAGGACATCTACCGCAAGGAAGGCTTCGAGCCGCTGCTCAACGCCGGCATCTCGGTCATCCATCCGGATCTGCTGACCACCGGCGGCATTCTCGAGACCAAGAAGATCGGCGACGCGGCGCAGGAGCATGGCGTCGCCATGGCCATTCACATGGCGGAAAGCCCGATCGCGGCAATGGCCGCCGCGCATGTCGCGGTGGCGACGGAAAACTTCATGGCGCTCGAATATCACAGCGTCGAAGTCGACTGGTGGGACGATATCGTCACCGGCCTGCCCAAGCCGCTGGTCAAGGACGGCTTCATCACCGTGCCCGACAAGCCTGGTCTGGGCATCGACGACATCGTCGACGAAGTGATCAGCCAGCACCTGCAGCCCGGCGTCACCGGCATCTGGCAACCGACCGATCACTGGGACGACGAATACTCCTGGGACCGCACCTGGAGCTGACTCTACACTTCTCTCCTCGGAGGGAGAGGTGAACAGAAGGATGGACCATGATCTACGAACTTCGCATTTACGACTGCGTGCCGGGCCAGCTGCCGGCGCTGCTCAAGCGTTTCAACGACCATACCTTGGCGCTGTGGGACAAGCACGGCATCCGCCAAGCCGGGTTCTTCACCACGGTGGTCGGCGAAAGCAGCAATCGACTGACCTATTTCATCGCCTGGGAATCCCTTGCCGAGCGCGAAGTGAAATGGAAGGCCTTCACCACCGATCGGGCATGGCTCGAGGCCCGCGACGAGTTCTGAGCGCGATGGCCCGATCCTGGCCAATATTTCCAGCCAGTTTCTCGCGCCAACCGCCTTCTCGTCGGTGAAATAGAGGACATCATGAAGATCACCGATCTCAGGTGCGCCGTCATCGGCAGGCACCCCATCGTGCGCATCGTCACCGACGAAGGCCTCCATGGCCTCGGCGAGGTCGAGTACACCAAGCCTTATCTGAAACCCTGGGTGCTGCATTTCCGCGACGCGCTGATCGGCGAGGATCCGACGGATGTGGAACGTTGCATGCTGAAGATCCGTCAGCGCGGTTCGTTCAAGCCCTATGGCGCCGCCGTCAGCGCCATCGAGCACGCTCTGTGGGACATCGCCGGCAAGGCCGCCGGCGTCCCGGTCTACAAGCTGCTTGGCGGCAAGGTGCGCGACAAGGTTCGGGTCTATAACGGTTCCATCCGCAAGAAGCGCACCGGCGACAGGCCGGAGGATTACGCGGCCGACGTCAAATGGATGATGGAGCGGCCGGAAAACTTCTTCATGGTCAAGCAAGGCATCAGCTTTCATTCCAACATGAAGACCAGCGTCCCCGACTTCCACTACGGCGTGCGTCAGCCGCCGACCTATCACGGCGCGATGGACCAGGGGCAGATCAGCGAGCGCGGCATGGCGCATATGATCGAATGCGTCATCGCCATGAAGGAGGTGCTCGGCGACACGGTCTCGCTGGCGCTGGATTGCGGCCCCGGCTGGTTCCTGCCCGACGCCATCCGCTTCGCGCGGGCCGTCGAAAAATACAATCTGATGTGGCTGGAGGACATGTTGACCGGCGACTATGTGCCGTGGGTCAACCCGCAAGCCTACCGCGAACTCACCACATCGACGTCCACGCCCATCCACACCGGAGAGCAGATCTATCTGCGTCATAATTTCAAGGAACTGATCGAGACGCAGGCGGTTCGCGTCATCGGTCCGGATCCCGCCGACATCGGCGGCATCGCCGAGCTCAAATGGGTGGCCGAGCACGCCTACATGCACTCGATCATGATGGCGCCGCACGGCACGGCGAACGGTCTGCTGGGCCTCGGTGCGCTGATCAATGTCTGCGCCACGCTGCCGGCCAACTACATCGCCTTCGAATATCCCAGCGCCTCCGACCCCTGGTGGGAGGACATCGTCATCGGCCTGCCCAAGGGGCAGATCGTCAGGGACAGCATGGTGGATCTGCTCGAAGCCCCGGGACTCGGCCTCGACATCGATGCCAAAGCGGCGAAGAAATACCTGGCGGAAGAGGACGCCGGTTTCTTCGGCCGATAACGATCCTACGCGACCTGAGCGTCAAGGGCTATCGAAGGGCTCGCATACATGGGTGAGCGTCCACGCCGTGCCGCCTATTTCGTTTCGGGCAGCATCTCGTCCATCAACTGCTTGACGGCGTCGGCGGATCTTTTCATCCCGGCTTCGTCCATGACCCATCCCGCGAAACGTTCCAGCAAGGTGGCGAACGTTACCAGCTCCTGCTCATCCCATTGTGCCAGCGATCCGGCGAAAATCCGCCATTTGGTCTGGCGCACCGCCGCCACCAAGCGCTCGCCCTTGGGGGTGAGTTTGAGGCGGATGCGCCGGGCATCGCGTTGCGATGCGACACGGCATGCATAGCCGCGCTCGACGAGGTCGGCCGAGATGCGGCTGGCGCGCGACGGGTCGATCTCGAGGCGCTCGGCGATGAGGCCAACCGTCACCTCGTCCTGCTGGTTATCGCTGAAAACCGGATTGTTCGCGATGGCGCCGATCGCATCGAGATGGCTCACTTCCAGCGAAGGGTCTACGCGCGCCAGGATCATGCGGCCGAAGTCGCGGCGCTGGATCGAGCGGCGCACCTTGCCCATCACCGCATCGATGGCGGCCACGGCCTCGGCCGCCGGTTCGGACAGGCCGCTGCCGCGCGCCAGATCGGCGAGATCCCGGTCGCCGCGCGTCTGGAACAGGGCTGGAAATCGATCCGGATTGCCGGATGCGTTGATGCTCATCCCACAGCGCGTTAGCAATAATATATGCTCGTGTCAATTATATGCTACGCGCACATATCTGGTTGACACCTCTCGGCTGTGGGCACATAAATCGCGCCCAAGCTACGGAGACACCGATGACTGTCGAGCAGACGCTGCCGAATGCAGCGCCCGTTGAGGCCGAAGCCAGGCCCGACCTTACGACCTTGATCGTCTATTTCGGCGCGTTGGTCGCGATGTTCATGGCCACCATCGACATGCAGATCGTCGTCACCGCCTTGCCAACCATCGCGGGCGAACTCGGCAATCTGCGTTTGTTCGGCTGGGTCGGTGCCGCCTACCTGCTCTCGACCGCCGCGGTCTCGCCATTCTACGGCAAGCTTGGCGACATGTATGGCCGCAAGAATGTCGTGCTGACGGCGATCGGCCTGTTCCTGCTGGGCTCGCTGGTCTGCGGCATGGCATGGTCGATGGAGAGCTTGATCGCCGCGCGCGTGCTGCAGGGTATCGGCGGGGGTGGGTTGATGGTTTCGGCCTTCGCCATGATCGGCGAACTGTTTTCGCCGCGCGACCGCGCCAAATATCAGGGCTACAGTTCGGCGGTGTTCGCGCTGTCGTCGGTGCTCGGCCCGCTGGCCGGCGGCTACATCACCAGCCTGTTCGGCTGGCGTTGGGTGTTCCTGGTCAATTTGCCGATAGGGATCATCGTGCTGGCGGTGCTGGCCTTCGCCATGCGCAGCCGGTTCAACGAAAAGCGGCACCGCATCGACTATCTCGGCGGCGTGCTGCTCGCCACCGGCACGACGGCGATCGTTTATTGGGGCTACCACGTGCTCGACCCCAGCGGACCGGACCTCATCACCTTCGCGCTGCCGCTGCTGGCACTAGGCGCCATCACCTTGTTCGTCATGGTGGAGCGGCGGGCCGAAGAGCCGATCGTACCTCTGCGGCTGTTCGGCAATTCGACGGTCAGCATCGTCTCGGGCATGTCGCTGGTCGCCGGAACGGTGACGCTGGGCATGTTCTTCTATTTCGCCCTCTACATGCAGACGCTGACGGGTCTCAGCCCGGCCGAAGTCGGCTTCCTGTTCCTGCCGGCGTCGCTGACATCGATGGTCATCTCGATCGTGGCCGGGCGGGTGATCGCGGCAACCGGCCGCTACAAATGGATCCCGGTGGTCGCCATGGGTATTGGCGGGTTTCTGATGCTGGGCTTCGTCCTCACCAACCAGCACACGTCGATCTGGGTGCTGGCGACGATGATGGCAGTGTTCGGCATCAGCATGGGCCTGCAGTTCCAGGTGCTGATCGTGGCGATCCAGGCGGCGGCACCGCTGCAGGATATCGGCGCGGTGACCTCGCTGATCACCCAGGCGCGGACGCTCGGTGCATCGCTGGGTCTGGCGCTGAACGGCGCGGTGATGATCTGGGCGCTGAACCGGCAGACGTCAGAGCTTCCCACTGAGGCCGCCGTATTGCTGCCGCAGGGCCTGAATGGATTGACGCCGCACCTCGCATCGAGCCTGCCGGGCGCGATCCGCGAAGTGGTGCTCGACCATTACTCCAGTGGCTTCAACGTGATGTTCATCTGGGTGGCGGCGCTCTATTTCGTCGCCATGGGGCTGACGCTGCTGCTCGAGGACAAAGAGATCCCGAAGCGGGCCTGAGCCAGAGTATGTCATGCGCTGGGCTTAGGCATTTGGCGATGATCTGAAATCACCGAGGAGGACAGCCATGATCATCGACACCCATCTGCACCTGATCGACCTGTCGGCGCTGCGCTATCCCTGGCTTGGCGGCGTGCCGGCGCTCAACCGCGATTTCCCGCATGCGGAATACGCGATCCAGGCCCGCCGGGCCGGCATCGAGGCCGCGCTGCACATGGAGGTCGATGTCGATCAAGCCGACATCCAGGCCGAGACCAGCCATGTGAAGGCGCAGTCGCTGGAGAAGGGCAGTCTGTTGCGCGGGGCGATCGCCTCCTGCCGCCCGGAGGAGGCCGGCTTCGCCGCCTATCTCGGGCGCCAGCAAGCCGACCCTTTCGTCAAGGGGTTCCGCCGCGTGCTGCATGTCATGCCGGACGAGCTTTCGGACAGCGCGCTGTTTCGCGAAAACATCAAGCGGCTTGCCGGCACCGGCCTGACCTTCGACCTCGTCGTCCTGCCGCATCAGATTCCAAGGGCGGTTGCGCTCGCCGATCTGGCGCCGGATGTGCAGTTCGTGCTCGACCATTGCGGCGTGCCGGACATCAAGGCCAGTGCGGAACATCCGTGGCGCGAGCATATGACCGAGATCGCGCGGCGTCCCAATGTCATCGGCAAGATCTCCGGTGTCGTCGCCTATGCCGATGCCGGCTCATGGACCGTCGAGACCTTGCGCCCCTATGTCGAGCACACGATCGGCATTTTCGGCTGGGACCGCGTCGTGTGGGGCAGCGACTGGCCGGTGTGCACGCTTGGCGGTGGCCTTGCCACCTGGGTGGCGGCGACACACGCGCTGATCGCGGGCGCCAGCCCTGAGGAGAGGACGAAATTGTTGTCGGGCAATGCCAAGCGGATGTGGAAGCTGTAGCGCGGTCGGACACCGATTGCCTGCAAGCGCGCAGAACGCCATCATAGCGCTACTTCACGCCAATACCTGCCGTCAGGCCGCCATCGATCCTGTAGTCCGCGCCGGTGCAGAAACCGGCCTTCGACGAGCACAGGAAGGCGATGAGTTCCGCCACTTCCTCCGGTTCGCCGATACGGCCGAGCGGATGCGCCGCGCCGAAGCGCTTGTAGGCCTCTTCGACATCGGCATCGCTGCCGCCGTCACCGCGCGCAGCCTTCTCCAGGATCGGCGTGCGGATCGAGCCCGGGCTGACCGAATTGACGCGGATGCCTGATGCCGCGTAGTCGAGCGCCAGCGAGCGCGTCAGCGTGTGGATGGCCCCTTTGGTCGTGGCATAGGCGGCAACGTTCTGCTGGCAGGCAAAACCCTGCACCGAGGCGACGTTGACGATGGCGCCGCCACCGCGCTTGATCATTTCCGGGATACCGAAATGGGCGGTCAGGTAGATCGAGCCGACATTGACCGTCATTGCCCGGTTCCAGCTTTCCCAGTCGGTGGTCGTCGCGGTGCCATAGGGATGGACGGCGGCCGAGTTGACGATGACATCCAGACCGCCGAACCTGGCGACGCCAGCCGCCACCGCGTCGCGCACCTGGTCGGAGACGGACACATCGGTGTCGATGACCAGCACCGCGGCACCAGCACTTTCCAGTTGCGCTTTCATCGCCGCATTGGCGGCGCGGTCGATGCCGCAGGCGATGATTGCGGCGCCACCGGCCGCAAGGCGTCTGGCGGTTGCCAGGCCAATGCCGGTCGTCCCCGTCACCAGGGCGACCTTGCCGTCGAAATCCATCATTTCTAAAAACTCCTCCATTTTCTATCGACTCCCATCGGGGTCCAACAATAAGTTGCCAACCTCTCGCAGAAGGAAAGCCGAAATGGAACAATGCTGGCGCTGGTATGGGCCCGATGATCCGGTGACGCTCGATCATGTCAAGCAGGCGGGCGCCACCGGCGTGGTCTCGGCGCTCCACCATATATATGACGGCCGCGCGTGGCCTGAAGCCGAAGTGCTGGAGCGCAAGCGCATTATCCAGGAAGCAGGACTGACCTGGTCGGTCGTCGAGAGCATTCCGGTCCACAATTCCTTCAAGATCGGCGCGCAGGAACGCGAGCGCTATGCCGGCTATTACCGCGATTCGATCCGCGCGCTGGCCAAGGCCGGCATCGCCACGATCTGCTACAATTTCATGCCGGTGGTGGACTGGACCCGCACCGATCTAGCCTGCCGTCTGCCGACGACAGGCTACGCCCTGCGTTTTGATGCCGTTGATTTCGCCGCCTACGATCTGTTCGTGCTGAAGCGCAAGAACGGAGCTGACAGCTACACGCCGGCGCGTATTGCGCAGGCGGAAGCGCGGCTGAAGGAATTGCCGCCCGAGAAGATGGACCAGATCGAGCGCAATCTGATCGCCGGCCTGCCGGCTACAGAGCGCAAGTATGACCGCGACAGTTTTCGCGAGGCGCTTGCGGACTATGACGGGATCGGGCCGAAGGAGTTGCGCGACAACCTCGCGTGGTTCCTGCGCGAGATCATTCCGGTGGCGGAAGAGGAGGGGGTGCGCATGTGTATCCACCCCGACGATCCGCCGTTTTCGCTCTACGGCCTGCCGCGCGTCGTTTCGACCGCCGAGGATGCGCGTTTCATTCTCGATGCCGTCGACAGCCAGGCCAATGGGCTGACGTTCTGCACCGGGTCCTACGGCACGCGCGCCGACAACGACATCGTCGCCATGGTCAAGGAATTCGCCGACCGCATCCACTTCGCCCATCTGCGCAACATCACCATCGAGGATGACGGCTCGTTCTACGAGGCCGAGCATCTCGAAGGCGGCACCGACATGGCGCATGTCATCCTGGCGCTGATGCAGGAGGAGGCGCGCCGCCGCAAGGAGGGCCGCGCCGACTGGCAAATCCCGATGCGGCCGGACCATGGCCACCTGCTCGCCGACGATATCGGCAAGACAAGGATCAATCCCGGCTACTCGCTGATCGGCCGCCTGAAGGGCTTGGCCGAATTGCGCGGCATCATGCGGGCCGTGGAAACGTTTGGGCTGGCTTGAAGGGGTAACGAACTATGTTCAATGCCGACGCCGGCTCAGCGTGCGTCGCTGTAGATCCATGCGGCCGGCGCGGACGCAAGACGCCTCCGATTGCCAGGTTGACAGAAAGCTGACAATGTATCATATCCGAAAAGCTGAGTATGTATCATATTATTCAGCGCTAGGAGAAAGACCGGCAAAGCCGGCGTCCCAGGGAGGCAATTTTGGGAGAGGCTATCAGCCAGTGGAGCAATTGGTCGGGCTATGTCACGGCCACGCCGCAGGCTTTTGCCGAACCGCAGAGTCTCGATGAGCTGAGTGGTGCCATTCGCAACGCGCCGGGACCAGTTCGATTCGCTGGCACGGGCCATTCCTTCACGCCTCTGGTCAAGAATGACGGGACGATCCTGTCGCTTGATCGCTTCGAGGGCCTGAGGTCGCACGATCCCGAAAGGCTGACAGCACGGGTCGGCGCCGGCACCAAGATCGGCGCGCTGGCAAAGCTGTTGCACGGCGTCGGCCAGGCGCTGCCGAACATGGGCGACATCGACAAGCAGGCGTTCGGCGGGGCGCTGGGCACCGCCACCCACGGCTCGGGCATCACGCTCGGCGCTTACCATACCCAGCTCGAGGCGATGCAGATCGTCGACGGGCGTGGCGCCGTGAAAGAGTTCGACCGTGCCAAGAGCCCCGACATGATCGAAGCCATGGGCGCTTCGCTCGGCGCTTTCGGCGCCGTCACCGAAGTGACGATCCGCAACGTGGCGAGCTACCGGATGCGGCACCGCCGCTGGACGGCGCCGATCGCCGATGTGCTTGCGCAATTCGAAAGCACCATGACGGCGCATCGTTCGGCCGAGTTCTACTATGTGCCGTTTTCCGGCCAGGCGCTGCTGATTGCCAGCGACATCACCGAGGCGCCGGCGACGGTGCGTCCGCCGACGGAAGACGACGATGCGGTGACGACGCTGAGAAAACTGCGCGACTATCTCAGCTGGCTCCCTTGGCTGCGCCGCCGTCTCATCGGCTCGGCCTTCGCCAAGGTGCCGGCCGAGGATTATGTCGAGGAGTGGCTGAAGGTCTTCACCTCCGAGCGCAACGTCAAGTTCAACGAGATGGAATACCACCTGCCGTTCGAGGAAGGGGCGGCCGCACTCAGCGAAATCATTGCGCTGCTCGAGACGCGGTTTCCAGAGGTCTATTTTCCGATGGAGGTGCGCGTCGTCGCGCCCGACAATGTCTGGCTCAGCCCCTTCTACAAGCGCCCAACCTGTTCCATCGCCATCCATCACGGCGTCGAGCGCGATCCGATGGCGTTCTTCAACGCCGCCGAGCCGATCTTCAGGAAGCGCGGCGGCCGCCCGCATTGGGGCAAGATGCACAGCCTGACATCAAGGGAATTGAGCGCGCTCTATCCGCGCTGGAACGATGCGATGGCGGTCCGCCGCGAGATGGACCCGGACAACCGCTTCGTGTCGCCCTATATTGCCAGGCTGCTCGGCGTCGCGGCATGAGCCTGACCGACACCTATTTCGCGGAAATGTCGGGCGCGCTCAGGGCAGCCGGGATCTTTCAGCCTTGCCTGGTGCTCGATCTCGACCGGCTCGATCACAACATCGCTGCGATCAAGGCGAAGTTCGCCACGGGCCTCGATCTGCGCCTCGTCGACAAGTCGCTGCCATGCCTGCCGCTGATCGACTATATCCGCGCGGCGTTTGCGACCGACAGGCTGATGACCTTTCATCTGCCGATCAGCGCCGAGATGCTGAAAATGTTTCCCCAAGTCGATCTCCTGTTGGGCAAGCCGATGCCGGTTGCCGGCGCCAGGCACGCGCTGACGAAGGGCGTTCTCGCCGGGCTCGGCGAAGCTACGTCGCGCATCGTCTGGCTGATCGATACCGAGGAGCGGCTGGCCGCCTATGGCTCGCTTGCCGCCGAGCTCGACCGCGAGCTGCGCGTCTGCTTCGAGGTCGATGTCGGCCTTCATCGCGGCGGTATCAGCGATCCCGACTCACTGGCCCGGGCAGTTTCCGCGTTGGCGAATTACCCGCGGCTGAAATGCGAAGGCGTCATGGCCTACGAGGCGCATATCGGCCATATCCCCAAACTGCTGGGAGGACCGGCCAAGGCGCGCGTCAAGGCGATCAGCCTGTTTCGCCAGTATGTCGCTTGCCTTGCCGCCGACCAGCGCAAGATCCTCAATCTTGGCGGCAGCAGCACCGCATTGCTCTATGACAGCTGGGTCGGCGCCAATGAATTGTCCATCGGATCGGCTTTTATGCTGCCGACCGATTTCGATGTGCCGAGCCTCAGCCAATTGTGGCCTGCCGCATTCATCGCGACGCCGATCCTGAAAGTGGTCGATGTCCAGGCGCCGGGCCTCGACCAGCGCTCCTGGCTGCTGCAGAAGCTCGGGCTGTTGCCGCGGCGCGGCTGTTTTCTCTATGGCGGAAAATGGATGGCGAAGCCCGTCCATCCCGTGGGGATGAAGACCGACAAGACGTTCGGCTTTTCGACCAATCAGCAATTCATGGCGCTGCCCGACAACGTCAATGTCGGGCCTGACGACTACGCCTTCCTGCGTCCGACGCAGAGCGAATTCGTGCTACAGCAGTTCGGTTCGATCCAGGTCTATTCCGGCGGGAAATTCGTCGAGCAATGGGCCGCACTGCCGTTTTCGTAGAGCAATTCCAGGAAAAGTGTGAAGCGGTTTTCCCACAGGAATTGCGTCAAACAAAGAGATCGAAGTGGAGGAGGATAGGATGGTTGCCAAGGCAGTCAAAACCCAGCCCGTGCAGCCTGAATGGGCAGCCGAACTCGACCTCGCGCTCACCGATCTCGACGCCAGGAAGGACGACTGGGCGCAGACCTCGAATGGCGAGCGGATCGCCTTGCTGCGGCAGGTCAAGGATCACATCCGCGAGGTCGCCGAGGCGTGGGTCAAAACCGCGACGCGCAAGAAGGGCATCCCGACCGGCTCGCCGCTGGAAGGTGAGGAATGGCTGGCTGGCCCGGCGGCGCTGATGGATGGCTGCAACCAGTTCATCCACACGCTGAGCCTGATGGAGGGCAAGAAGTTCCTCGACAGACTGCCGGTCCGCACCTTGCCCAGCGGACAGGTGGCGGTGACGGTGGTTCCGAATTCGCTCTGGGACAAGGTGTTGTTCACCGGGCTGAAGGCCGAGATCTGGATGCAGCCCGGCGTGACCAAGGCGAACCTGGCCGCAAACACCGCATCGGCCTATGACGCGCCGCGCACCAGCCGCAAGGGCAAGATCGGCCTCGTGCTCGGCGCCGGCAATGTCGCCTCGATCGCGCCGCTCGACTGCCTGCACAAGCTTTTGGTCGAGCACCAGGTGGTTCTGCTCAAGATGAACCCGGTCAACGACTATCTGATCGATTTCCTGCGGCCGGCGCTGCGGCCGCTGATCGAATTCGGTGCGCTGCGCATCGTGCGCGGCGGCGCCGATGTCGGCGCGTATCTGTGCAACCACGATCTCGTCGACGACATCCACATCACCGGTGCCGCCGCTTCGCATGACGCGATCGTCTGGGGGCCTGGCGAGGAGGGCCGCAAGAACAAGGCGGCGGGCACGCCGCGCAACAGCCGGCGTATCACCTCTGAGCTTGGCGGCGTGGCACCGACCATTGTGGTGCCCGGTCCGTGGTCGGATGCCGATATCGCCTACCACGCCGAACTGATCGCCACACAGAAGCTCAACAATTCCGGTTTCAACTGTATCGCCTGCCAAATGCTCGTGTTGCCCGAAGGCTGGGACAAATCCGACGCGCTTCTGGCGGCCCTCGAAAAGGTGATGCAGAAAGCCCCGTCGCGCCCGGCCTATTATCCCGGCGCGACCGAGCGCCTCGCCGCCTTCGAGGCGCATGCCGACAGCGTACAGAAATTCGAGCGGCCCGGCGGGCCGGCCTGCGTGGTGGTGCCGTTCCGGCCGGGCACGGATACCTATCTCGAAAATGCCGAGGTGTTCGCGCCGGCGCTCAGCGTCATGCGGCTGCCGGCGGGCAATGCGGAATCCTATCTGCGCGCCGCTGTCGCCTACGCCAATGAAAAGCTGCACGGCACGCTTGCCGCCAACATCCTCATCCATCCCAGGACGATCGCCGAGATCGGCCGGCAGCGGTTCGAGGAAATCATTGCCGAACTGCGCTATGGCGGCATCGGCATCAATTCCTGGAGCGGCGTTCTGTTCGCGCTGCTGCGCCCGACCTGGGGTGCTTTCCCTGGCCACACGCTCGACGACGTGCAGAGCGGCATCGGCGTCGTCCACAACACCTATTTGTTCGACAGACCGGAACGCAGCGTGCTCGAAGCGCCGTTCCGCATCATGCCGAAGCCGGCCTGGTTCCTGACCCACAAAAGGGCACACATGGTCGGCCGCCTGATCACCGAGTTCAACTACCAGCCGAGCCTCCTGAAGCTGCCGCGCATCATCTGGAACGCGCTGCGCGGCTAGCAACGAGCATCCGATCTCGAAAACAAAAGCCGGCACAGGAGCTACGACAATGGCTGACGCGGACGCAATCATCGTTGGCGGCGGGCTGGCCGGCCTGGCCGCAGCCGCGGAACTCGGCGATGCCGGCAAGCGCGTGATCATCGTCGAGCAAGAGGGTGGCGGTTTTCTCGGCGGCCAGGCATTCTGGTCGCTCGGCGGCCTGTTTTTGGTCAACACGCCCGAGCAGCGCCGCCTGCGCATCAAGGACAGCCGCGACCTCGCCTGGCAGGATTGGCTGGGTTCTGCCCAGTTCGACCGGCCCGAGGACCATTGGCCAAGGAAAGTGGCGGAAGCCTATGTCGATTTCGCCGCCGGCGAGATGCGGCCGTGGCTCTACGCCATGGGCATGCGCTGGTGGCCGGTGGTCGGCTGGGCCGAGCGCGGCGGCGCGCTGGCCAATGGCCACGGCAATTCAGTGCCGCGCTTCCACCTGACATGGGGCACTGGGCCGGGCGTGGTCGCGCCGTTCGAAAGGCGCGTGCGCGAGCACGTCGCCAAAGGGCTGATCACTTTGAAATTCCGTCATCAGGTCAGCCGGCTGATCAAGACCAACGGCGCGGTCACCGGCGTCGCGGGCGAAATCCTGGAGGCATCCGATGTCGAGCGCGGCAAGCAGTCGAGCCGCACGGCCGTCGGCGATTTCGACCTTTCGGCCGGTGTCGTGATCGTCACCTCCGGCGGCATCGGCGGCAATCATGAGTTGGTTCGCAAGGTCTGGCCGGTCCGGCGGCTGGGGCCAGCGCCGAAGCGTATGGTTGCCGGCGTGCCGCACCATGTCGACGGCCGCATGGTGGCGATCACCCAGGACGCCGGCGGGGCCGTCATCAACGCCGACCGCATGTGGCACTATGTCGAGGGGATCAAGAACTGGAATCCGATCTGGCCGAACCACGGCATCCGCATCCTGTCGGCGCCGTCGCCGCTATGGTTCGATGCTCTGGGACAACGCATGGAGGCGCCGTTCTTCCCGAGCTTCGATTCGCTCGGCACCTTGAAGCGTATCCTGTCGACGGGACACGATTATTCCTGGTTCGTGCTGAGCAAGACGATCGCTTCGAAGGAGTTCGTGCTGTCGGGTTCGGAGCAAAACCTAGACTTTACGGCCAAGGATTGGCGGGCCGTGCTGAAGAACCGGCGCGGCGGCAAGGCGCCACCATCGGTGGCAGCGTTCCTGGAAAAGGGCGAGGACTTCGTCGTCCGCGACAACCTGGCCGACTTGGTCGCCGGCATGAACGCGCTGTCAGGCGACAATCTGCTCGACTACGACCGGCTCAAGGCGCAGATCGTGGCGCGCGATCGCGAGGTCGACCATGCCTATACCAAGGATGCGCAGGTCACAGCCGTCCGCGGCGCCCGCAACTACATTGGCGACAAGATCTTCCGGGTGACCAAGCCGCACAAGATACTCGATCCCAGGCACGGGCCGCTGATCGCGGTGCGCCTCAACATCCTGACGCGCAAAACGCTTGGCGGCCTGCACACCAATCTCAATTCGCAGGTTCTCGACGGCAATGGCGAACCCATTGCCGGGCTCTATGCGGCAGGCGAGGTGGCCGGCGGCGGTGGCGGCGGCTATCACGGCTACAATGCGCTGGAAGGGACATTTCTCGGCAGCTGCATCTTCTCCGGCAGGAACGCAGGCCGGCACGCCGCGGGCAGGTGACGCGGCTGGCGGGCCAAGAAAAGGTCGATGAGAACAGGACATCCGCCATGTTCCATGGATAGCGACTGCTTTCGATCGCTTGCCGCAACCCAGGCGGTCAGCCAGTTGCGGCTTGCCGGCGCCGACGGTTCCCATGCGCTGGTGCTCGGCGCTGCGGCACATCAGAGGCCTGCGTTACGCTGGCGCCACCGCGAAATTGAGCTCGAGGTCCTGAAGGCCTGGCCGCAAGGTCGGCCGGGCTACCACTCGGCGAAGGAGCCGTCCTTGTGACGCCAGACCGGGTTGCGCCAGCGGTGGCCTTCCTTGGCCCTTTCCTTGACGTAGTCCTCGTCGATCTCGACGCCGAGGCCGGGACCATCGGGGATTGCGACATAGCCATCCTCGTAGCGAAAGACGTCCTTGTTGGCGGCATAATCGAGCAAATCGTTTGCGGCGTTGTAGTGGATGCCGAGGCTCTGTTCCTGGATGAAGCAGTTGTAGCTGACGGCATCGAGCTGCAGGCAGGCGGCAAGCGCGATCGGCCCGAGCGGGCAGTGGGGCGCCACCGCAATGTCATAGGCCTCGGCCATCGCCGCGATCTTGCGGCATTCGGTGATGCCCCCGGCATGCGACAGGTCCGGCTGGATGATGTCGACGGCGCCTTGTTCGAACACCGACTTGAAATCCCAGCGGCTGTAAAGCCGCTCGCCGAGCGCGATCGGCGTCGAGCCCAGGGCTGCGATCTCCTTCAGCGCCTCGCGATTTTCGCTCAGCACCGGCTCCTCGATGAACATCAGCCGGTAGGGTTCCAACTCCTTGACCAGCATGCGCGCCATCGGCCGGTGGACGCGGCCGTGGAAATCGACGGCGATGCCAATGTTGGACCCAACGGCCTCGCGCACCATGGCGACGCGTTCGACAGCCGCATCTATTCTGTCATGGCTGTCGACGATCTGCAGTTCCTCGGTGCCATTCATCTTCAGCGCCTGAAAACCGCGCGCCACCACTTCCCTGGCGCCATCAGCCACTTCCGCCGGCCGGTCGCCGCCGATCCAGGAATAGACCTTGATGCTGTCGCGCAGCTTGCCGCCGAGCAGTTCGTGCACAGGCACGCCGAGCGCCTTGCCCTTGATGTCCCACAGCGCCTGGTCGATGCCGGCAATGGCGCTCATCAGGATCGGCCCGCCGCGGTAGAAGCCGCCGCGATGCATCACCGTCCAATGGTCCTCGATCAGGCGCGGGTCCTTGCCGATCAGATAATCGCCAAGTTCCTTGACCGCTGCCTCGACCGTCAGCGCACGGCCTTCGACCACAGGCTCGCCCCAGCCGGTAACGCCGGCATCAGTCTCGATCTTCAGGAACAGCCAGCGCGGCGGGACGATGTAGGTGGTGAGCGAGATGATTTTCATGCTGGTCTCAGTTGTTCTTGAGTTTCTTGGCGCTGACCAGGTCGCGCGCCGCAAGGTCGAGGATCCGGCCTGCCGCCGCACGCGCCGCCGCGGCATCGCGCATGCGCAGCGCCTCGACCACCTCACGGTGCGCCGCCACCGCTTCCATGCGCCGGGCGAGCGAAATGGTCGCCGTTGCTTCGAGCGAGAATTTCAGCCCGGTGTCGATCAGATTGCCGATCTGGCGGAAGATCGGGTTGTGGCTCGCGGCATAGACGATCTGGTGGAAGGTGATGTCCGAGCGCGAGAAGGCGGCGAGATCCTCGCCGGCATTGGCCATGCCGCGCCAGGCGGCTTCGAGATCGGCGATCTCCTGCAGCGTCGCACGAGTCGCCGCCAGTTCAGCTACCAGAGGTTCGATGGCGCGGCGCGTTTCGAGGATGGCGTCGAACAATTTGTCGTCCAGCGCATGCGGCGCGTGCCAGGCCAGCACCTGCGGGTCGATGATGTTCCAGTTGTCCTGTTCACATACAACCGTGCCGATGCGCGGTCGCGACAGCACCAGCCCCTTGGCGGCCAGCACCTTCAGCGCCTCGCGGATGACGGTGCGGCTGACGCCATATTCGACGCCGAGTTCGTTTTCGGTCGGCAGGGACGAGCCGGCGGGATAGCGTCCGGAAAAGATGTCTGAGGCAAGCGCCTTTGTCACATCGGGCATGACGCGCGGGCGGCGGGTGTCGCCTGATGCCTTCTTCGAAGTTTCGGTCACCTCAGCCCTCCTCCAAGGCGGCGAAACCACTGATCTCGCGTCCCCGGCCTTACCGGATGCGGATGATTTGCGCCAGCGATCCCTGGTCAGAGCATGTAACTCAATTATCATACCAGATCAATTGACGAGTATGATAAAAAGAATTAGAGACTCTGCATCCGGGCTGAGCGCCCGGCCATCGCTGGGAGGTAATCATGCGACTTCTGAAGACCGCGCTCGTCGCGGGCGCCCTTGCCGTGCTGTCCGTCACGACCATCGCAGCATATGCTCAGGACACCAAGATAGGTTTTATCGTCAAACAGCCCGAGGAGCCGTGGTTCCAGGACGAATGGAAGTTCGCCGACCAGGCCGCCAAGGAGAAGGGTTTTACCCTGGTCAAGATCGGCGCCGAGGACGGTGAGAAGCTGATGTCGGCGATCGACAATCTCGGCGCGCAGGGCGCGCAAGGCTTCATCGTCTGCACACCTGACGTGAAACTCGGCCCCGGCATCGTCGCCAAGGCCGCCGCAAACAATCTCAAGCTGATGACCGTTGACGACCGTCTGGTCGGCGCAGACGGCAAGGCGCTGGAAGACGTGCCGCATATGGGCATTTCGGCGACCAAGATCGGCGAGGCCGTCGGCCAGGCGATCGTCGACGAAATGAAGGCGCGCGGCTGGAAGGCCGACGAGGTCGGCGCCATCCGCGTCTCCTATGATCAGTTGCCGACCGCCGTCGACCGGGTCGAAGGCGCCATCTCGGTGCTCAAGGCCAACGGCTTCAAGGCCGAGAACATCTTCGACGCGCCTCAGGCCAAGACCGACACCGAGGCTGCACTGAATGCGGCGACGGTGGTGCTCAACGCCCATGCCGACATCAAGAAGTGGGTCTCCTTCGGCCTCAACGACGAAGCCGTGCTCGGCGCCGTGCGCGCTTCCGAAAGCGTCGGCATCCCGGCCGAAAACGTGATCGGCGTCGGCATTGGCGGCGCGGATTCGGCGATCAACGAGTTCAAGAAGCCGACCGCCACCGGCTTCGTCGGCACGGTGATCATCTCGCCGAAGCGTCACGGCTACGAGACTGCGCTCAACATGTATGACTGGGTCGCCAACAACAAGGAACCCGAGAAGCTCATCCTGACCGCCGGTGCGCTGGCCAAGCGCGACGACTACCAGACGGTCCGCAAGGGTCTCGGCATCGAATAATCCTCCCTGTACAAACAGGCGGCGGCTCACAGTCGCCGCCTGTTTGGCATGGCAAAAGGATAGGCGCCCCATGTCCTTTCTCGACTTCTCGGAAATCACCAAGACCTATCCGGGCGTCAAGGCGCTGTCGGACGTCTCGTTCGGCGTCGACAAGGGCGCCGTGCACGGCCTGATGGGCGAGAACGGCGCCGGCAAATCCACGCTGATCAAGATCCTGTCCGGCGACCAGCATGCCGATGACGGCGAGATCCTCATCGACGGCAAGATGCAAGCCTATGCAACGACGCGAGATGCCTTCGACAATGGCGTCATCGTCATCCACCAGGAACTGCAGCTGGTTCCCGAGCTCACTGTTGCCGAAAACCTCAGCCTCGGCCGCTTCCCCGCCAACGCCGGCATCATCGCCCGTGCCAGGATGCTGGACGATGTTGGCGCCAAGCTGAAATCAGCCGGCATCGACATCGATATCAGCCGCAAGGTCAAGACGCTGTCGATCGGCGAGCGCCAGATGGTCGAGATCGCCAAGGCGATCATGCTCGACGCGCGCGTCATCGCTCTGGACGAGCCGACCTCGTCATTGTCGTCGCGCGAAAGCGAAATCCTGTTTGCCCTGATCGACCGCCTGCGCGGCGAGGGCAAGGTCATCATCTATGTCTCGCACCGGCTGGACGAAGTGTTCCGCCTCTGCGACAGCCTGACCGTGCTGCGCGACGGCAAGCTCGCGGCGCACCATGCGTCGCTGAAAAACGTCACACGCGACCAGGTCGTCGCCGAAATGGTCGGCCGCGAAATCTCCGATATCTGGGAGTTTCGCCCACGCCCGGCCGGCGATGTCCGGCTGAAGGTCGACGCTGTTTGCGGAGTAAAACTGACGACGCCCGCCAGCTTCGAGGCGAGGGCGGGCGAGATCGTCGGCTTCTTCGGCCTGATCGGCGCGGGGCGCTCGGAACTGATGCGGCTGGTGTTCGGCGCCGACCCGCGCTCAGGTGGCACCATTACCGTTGATGGCAAGGTCGTGCATGCCACCGATCCGCATGACGCGATCCGCGCCGGGATCGTTTTGTGCTCGGAAGACCGCAAGCATGACGGCATCATCCAGGGCCGCTCGATCGAGGAGAACATCAACATCTCGTCGCGGCGTCATCACACACGCTTCGGAATCCTGAACCGCGCTAGCGAGATCGCCACCGCCGAGACCTTCATTAACAAGCTCAAGGTGCGCACGCCGTCGCGCAAGCAGGACATCATCAACCTCTCCGGTGGCAACCAGCAGAAGGTCATTCTCGGCCGCTGGCTGTCGGAGCAGGGCGTGCGCGTGCTTATCGTCGACGAGCCGACACGCGGTATCGATGTCGGCGCCAAAGCGGAAATCTACGAACTGCTCTACCAGCTTGCCGAAGACGGCATGGCGATCGTCGTCGTCTCGTCCGAACTGCCGGAAGTGATGGGCATTTGCGACCGCATCCTGGTGATGTGCGGCGGGCGCATCAGCGCCGAACTCGCGCGCGACCAGTTCGCCGAAAAAGCGATCCTGGCCGCCGCTCTTCCCGATCAGAAAACCCCCGACGCGATCGCATCCTGAGGATCTTTGCCATGACCGATCAGTTGAAGAAGATCCTGCTCGGCGAACAGGGCCTCGTCGTGATCTTCATCGTCGCCTTCGCGCTGGTGTCGCTGCTGGTGCCGAATTTTCTGACCGACCGCAACATGCTCGGCCTGCTGCAATCGGTGGTCACCGTCGGCATCGTCGCCTGCACGATGATGTTCTGCCTCGCCGCGCGCGACTTCGACCTCTCGGTCGGTTCGATCGTTGCTTTCGCCGGCATGGTCGCGGTGATGGCGTCGAACTATACCGGATCGATCCTGCTCGGGCTTCTCGCGGCAATCGCCTGCGGCGCCTTGGTCGGCTTCATCAATGGCGTCGTCATCGCCAAATTCCGCATCAACGCGCTGATCACGACGCTTGCCACCATGCAGATCGTGCGCGGCCTTGCGCTGATCGCATCCGATGGCCGCGCCGTCGGCATCAACAGCCCGGATTTCTACCAGCTGGCGCTATCCAAGCTGTTCGGCATTCCGACGCCGGTCTGGGTCCTGGCCGTGCTGTTCTGCATCTTCGGTTTTGTCCTCAATCGTACCGTCTTCGGCAAGAACACGCTGGCCATCGGCGGCAACCCGGAGGCCTCGCGCCTGGCGGGCGTCAATGTCGACTGGACGCGCATCTGGATCTTTGCTCTGCAAGGCGTGGTCTGTGGCATCGCCGGCATCCTTTTGGCCTCGCGCATCACGTCGGGCCAGCCCAATGCGGCGGTCGGGCTTGAACTCTCGGTCATCTCGGCCTGCGTGCTCGGCGGCGTCTCGCTTGCCGGCGGCCGCGCCACCATGTCGGGCGTCATCGTCGGCGTGCTGATCATGGGCATTGCCGAAAACGCCATGAACCTGCTCAACATCCCAGCCTTCTACCAATACATTGTGCGCGGCGTGATCCTGCTGCTTGCCGTTTTGCTCGACAATCTGCGTTCGTCGGCACTGGGCCGGCGCTGACCATCTTCCAGTGGAGTGACAGCCATGGCTGAGCGCCTGTCCGGCAAACGCATCTTCCTCACCGGCGCCGCGCAAGGCATTGGGCTTGCCATCGCTGAAGCTTGCCTCGCCGAAGGGGCAAGGCTGTTCCTGGTTGATCGCGACGGCGCGCTGCTGGACAAAGCGGTCGCCGGCCTAGCAGCGCCGCAGGGCCATGTCGGGCATGTCTCAGCCGACATCAGCGACGGTGCCGCGATTGCCGCAGCCGTCGGTCAAGCGACCGACGCGATCGGGCCGATCAACGCGCTGATCAACAATGCCGGCATGAATGTGTTCTCGACGCCGCTCGAGGCGACCGAGGAGGAGTGGAACCGCAATTTCGACGTCAACGTCAAGGGCGCCTGGAACTGCGCCAAGGCGGTGCTCCCGGCAATGATCGCAAATGGCGGTGGCGCCATCCTTAACATCGCCTCGACGCACAGCTTCACCATCATCCCTCATACCTTCCCCTATCCCGTGGCCAAGCACGCGCTGCTTGGGCTGACCAAATCGCTGGCGCTGGAATATGCCGGGCAGGGCGTGCGCGTGAACGCCCTGGCGCCCGGCTATGTCGAGACGCAGAAGGCGACCGACTATTGGAACAGCTTTGCCGACCCGGCGGCCGCGCGCGCCAGGACGCTGGCGCTGCATCCAGGCGGCCGCATCGCCTCGGCGCGCGAGATCGCGCTGGCCGCTGTGTTCATGATTTCTGAGGAATGCCCGTTTATGAACGCCGCGACCCTCGTTGTCGATGGCGGGCTCAGCCAGCTACAGCATCCCGCCTGAACGCTGGAGAGGCTCTATTTCTACCGCGTCGACCGCCGGCTTAATGGCGCGAGCCGTCGCGATCAGAAACGCTCGCGATAGGCGCGCGGATTGGTGCCCAGCACGCGCAAAAAACCGCGCCGCATGGTTTCTTCCGAGCCGAAACCGCAGCGGCGGGCCGTCTGGTTGACGGGCTGGCCCCGCTCCAGCATCCGTCGCGCCGCCTCGATCCGGATCTCCTCGATCGCGCGGGCGGGTGTCCGGCCCGTGGCCTCGCGATAGCGCCGCGAGAAGCTGCGCGGGCTCATATTGGCGTGGTCGGCCAATTGCGTGAGCGACAGGTCACCGGCCAGATTTTCGAGGATCCAGCCATGCAGCAGGTCGAAGCGCCCGTCGCCTTGCTGCAGCTTGAGGGTCTGGCTGAATTGCGCCTGGCCACCGGGACGTTTCAGGAAGACCACCAACTCGCGCGCCACGCCGAGGGCCGTGTGCCGGCCAAGGTCGGCCTCGACGAGGGAGAGGGCGAGATCGATCCCCGCCGTTACGCCGGCGGATGTCCAGACATTGCCGTCGCGGATGAAGATCGGATCGGGTTCGAGCCGGACCGCGGGAAAGCGCCGGGCGAACTCCGCGCAGCGTCCCCAATGGGTCACCGCGCGGCGCCCGTCGAGCAGGCCCGCCTGCGCCAGCAGCATGGCGCCGCTGCAAACGGACGCGGTTCGCGTGGCATCGTGCGAGCGGCCGGCGATCCATTGAACCAGTTCGGGATCGTCGCAGGCCGCGTTGACGCCCCATCCGCCGGGGACAAGCAGCGTGTCGATCTTACCTCCGTGGGTTGGCAGCGCCGTGGCCTCCAGCACCAGACCGGCCGAGGTCCTTATCCGGGGTGAGGCGGCGACGACCACGACCTCGTAAGGAGCCGGTTCGCCGGCCTGCCTTTTGAAATCATTGGCGCTGGCAAAGACCTGCAGCGGTCCGCTGACGTCGAGGAGCTGGATGTCGGGATAGGCAAGTACTTCGATACGGCGCATTGGTTTGGCCCGAAGCGAGGGATGAATGGCAATCGTGCCAAACCATGATGCCGTAGATTGGTGGAAGTCAACCCACGGAGATTTCCATGCCCCTTCGTTTCGGCATCCTCGTATTCCCCGACGTCCAACAACTCGACCTCACCGGCCCATACGAAGTCCTGGCATCGGCCAAGGATGCCGAGGTGGAATTGATCTGGAAGGATCGCAACCCGGTGACGTCATCGACGCGCCTCTCGCTGACGCCAACCGCGACCTTTGACGATTGCCGGACCCTCGACGTGCTGTGCATTCCTGGCGGGGGCGGGGTCAACGCGCTGCTGGAGGACCAGACAGTCCTCGATTTCGTGTGGGAGCGCGCGGGGCAGGTGCGCTACATCACCTCCGTTTGCAGCGGTGCCCTGGTGCTTGGGGCGGCCGGACTGCTGACGGGCAAGCGCGCGACCACGCACTGGTATGCGCATGATTTCCTCGAGGAGTTCGGAGCGATCCCGGTCGACGAGCGTATCGTCGAAGACGGCAAGCTCATCACCGCCGGCGGTGTCACTTCGGGGATCGATTTCGGCCTGGCGCTGGTTGCGAGGCTGCTTGGACAGGAGGAGGCCGAGATCGGGCAGCTCTCGCTCGAATACGCCCCGGCTCCTCCCTTTCGGTCCGGCACGCCCGCCGAGGCTTCGCCGGCCGTGCTGGCGCAGGCAAAGGAGCGGCTCGCGGGTTCAAGGCGGGTTCGCGAGGAAATGTTCGCTCGCTGGCGCGAGGCTCGCGCCGCCGCTGCGCCGGCGCGCATCCACGGCTGAAGCAGCAGGGCCGAAGGTGCATCCCCTGGCCCTTCGGCCTTGCTGCGTTTCCACTGTTGACAGGTCCCTTCGTCTGTGCAGAAATTGGTTGGACCATTGAACCACTTCGGTAATAGCCCCGGTGACCCAATTCAGCCTTCCGCCGATCCAGACGACGGCCCGCGACGACGCGGTGCTGAAGGCGTTGGCCGGCTTCGTCATGCGCGAGAAGCTGGAACCCGGTGAGAGGCTGCCGACCGAACGCATCCTCGCTGAGCGTCTGAAGGTCAGCCGCAATACGGTGCGCGAGGCGCTGACGCGCTGGGAAGGGCTTGGCCTGGTCGAGCGCCGGCAGGGCTCGGGCACCTATCTCAAGGCCGCCGTCTCGCTCGACATGCTGCACATGCCGCTGACGCTTGCCGGCGGCAATGATTTCACCGGCCTGATGCGCACGCTGGAAATCCGCCGCGCGCTGGAAGCGGAAGCCGCCGCCCTTTGCGCCATTCGTGCCGACAGGGACGACCTCGCCGAGATCGAGCGCAAGCTCGACATCATGGAGGAAGAGTTTCTCAGCCGCGCCGGCATGTCGTCGGAAGAGGACTGGGAATTCCATCAGGCGATCTACCGCGCCTGCGGCAATCCGCTGTTCGAGCAGATTATCGCCGCCATGCACGAACTGTTCCACCGCTTCTGGGAACATCCGCTCGGCGTGCGCGATTTCGGCCACGCAAGCTTTCCCTACCACCGCACCATGTTCGACTGCATCGCCGCGCACGATCCGGAAGGCGCCCGGGCCGAAGCGCTGAAACTGATCGCCACGGTCGAGAACGATTTGAAGCGCGGCGCCGCCAACCTCAAACTTTCGGTCCGCAGATGAACGAGCACAGCTTCGACCCAGGCATTTCCGGCAGCGACTATCTCGCCGAGGCGGCGACGCTTCTGGCGCATGACGACCCGTTCCCTGGCAATGCGGTGGTGCCGCCGATCTACCAGACCTCGCTGTTCACCTTCGCCAGCTATGCCGACATGGCCGACACCTTTGCCGGGCGCAGGAAGCAGCCGATCTATTCGCGCGGCGACAACCCGACGGTGATGGAATTCGAGTCACGCGTCGCAGCGCTCGAAGGTGCGGAAGCCGCGCGCGGATTCTCCAGCGGCATGGCGGCGATCAGCGCGACATTGCTTGCCTTTGTCGGCGCCGGCGAGCGCATCGTTGCGGTGCGCAACTGCTATGGTGACGCCTACCGACTGTTCGAGCGGTTGTTCCCGCGCCTGCACATCAAGGTCGACTATGTCGACGGCTCCGATCAGGATGCGGTGGCCGCGGCTCTTCCCGGCGCCAAACTGCTCTACCTGGAAAGCCCGACCTCGATGACGTTCGAGCTGCAGGATCTCGAACATCTGACGCGGCTGGCGAAAGAGCAGGGCATCGTCACCACCATCGACAATTCCTGGGCGACGCCGGTGTTCCAGAAGCCGATCCTGCACGGCGTCGATCTGGTGCTGCACTCGGCCTCGAAATATCTCGGCGGCCACAGCGATACCGTCGCCGGTGTGGTGGCGGGCTCGGCCGCCCATATCAAGCACATCAACGACCAGACCTACTCGCAGCTTGGCGCAAAGCTGTCGCCCTTCGAGGGCTGGCTGCTGTTGCGCGGCCTGCGCACGCTGCCGCTGAGACTGCCGCATCACATGAAGAGCGGGCTCATCATCGCCGAGCGCTTGAAGGCGCATGACAAGGTCGAGCGGGTCAATCATCCCGCCTATTCCAACCATCCCGGCAAGAAGACGCTTGCCGGCTATGCCGGGCTGTTCTCCTTCGAGGTGACGGAGGATGTCGACATTCCCGCTTTCGTCGATGCGCTGAAATTTTTCCGCATCGGCGTCAGCTGGGGCGGTCATGAAAGCCTCGTCGTGCCGGCAAAGGCCTCGCTCGAGCAGACACCGGGTCTCAATTCGATGGCGCGCTTCGGCGTCAGCCCCCGAACCATCCGCTTCAATGTCGGATTGGAAAGCGTCGAAGACCTCTGGGCCGACATCGGCCAGGCCTTCGACAAAGCAAAAAAATGACTGGGTTCAAAATGGGAGTTCTGAACATGAAACGACTGAGCATCATGCTTGCCACCGCTGCCGGCCTGGCGATGTCCGCCAGCGGCGCATTGGCCGACACCACCCTCAAGCTGGTCGAGGTCATCACCAGCCCGCAGCGCACCGAATTCCTGAAGAAGCAGATCGCCGAGTTCGAGGCCGCCAATGCCGGCGTCAAGGTCGAGGTGGTCTCGCTGCCCTGGGGGCAGGCCTTCGAGAAATTCCTCACCATGGTGCAGGCCGGCGATACGCCCGACATCGTCGAGATGCCGGAGCGCTGGATGGGCCTGTACGCGACCAACGGCCAGCTCGAGGATCTCGGCCCTTACATGGCCAAATGGGACGACGCCAAGACGCTGGGCGACCGCGCCAAGCAATTCGGCTCGACCGTCAACAACACCCAGTTCATGATCCCGTACGGCTACTATGTGAATGCGCTGTTCTGGAACAAGAAGCTGTTCAAGGAGGCCGGTCTCGACGGCCCGCCGGCGACGCTCGACGACTTCATCGCCGATTCCAAGAAGATCTCCGCCATTCCGGGCAAGTACGGCTACTGCCTGCGCGGTGGCCCGGGCGCCTTCAACGGCATGCACATGTTCATGAACATCGCCGCTGGCAAGGGCGGCTACTTCAACGAGGACGGCACCTCGACCATCAACGAGGAGGGCTCGGTCAAGGGCCTGCAGATGCTGGCCGACATGTACAAGGACGGGCTGGCGCCCAAGGATGCGGTGAGCTGGGGCTTTAACGAGACCGTCACCGGCTTCTATTCCGGCACCTGCGCCATGCTCAACCAGGATCCGGATGCGCTGATCGGCATTGCCGACAAGATGAGTGCCGACGATTTTGCCGTGGCGCCGCTGCCTGTGGGGCCAAGCGGCAAATCCTATCCGACGCTGGGCTATGCCGGCTGGGCGATGTTCGCCAATTCGCAGCACAAGGACGATGCCTGGAAGCTGATGGCGACGCTGTTGTCGCCCAAGGACAATCTCGAATGGGCCAAGGAAGTCGGCGTCGTGCCGATCCACAATGGCGCCGACCAGGATGCCCACTTCAAGACCGAGCAGTTCAAAGGCTGGTTCACCGAACTCAGCGACACTTCCAAATATGAAATGGTGACGCCGCCGACACATCTGGAGAACCTCGGCAATTTCGTCGACCAGGTGGCGATCAAGAATTTCCAGGAAGTGCTGCTCGGCCAGAAGTCGGCCAAGGACGTTGCCGATCAATGGGCCGCGTTCCTGACCAAGGAACAGCAGGACTGGCTGGCCAAGAACAAGAAGTAGTTCTTCCACCTTCTCCCCGTTTACGGTGAGAAGGTGGCCCGAATGCATATCGCCCAAAAGTGCGTAGCGGTTTTGGGGCAACGACATGCACAGACAGGCCCGGATGAGGGGCAGCGCGAGCACCCCAAGGCTGGCGCCGCCCCTCATCTGCCTGCCGGCATCTTCTCCCCGTGAACGGGGAGAAGGGTGCTGTTGCCGCTGTCGGCACCCACCCATGATTGTTGAGCGCTAATGACTTATGCCGTGTCCGAAATACGATCCGCCGGCCGGCCGCGAAAGAAGCGGCTGACGCATGCAGCAATCGAGCCCTGGCTTTATCTCAGCCCGGCGATCGTTCTGCTGGTCGTGGTGCTGCTGGTGCCGCTGATCATCGGCATCAGCTATTCGTTCCGGAAGTTCTCCGCCTTCAAATCCGAATATGTCGGTCTAGGCCAGTATCAGGCGATGCTGACCGACCAGGTGCTCGGGCAGGCGCTGGTCAACACGCTGTGGTGGACCGTCGCCAGCCTGTTCTTCCAGTTCTTCCTCGGCCTGGGTCTGGCGTTGCTGCTCGACAAACCGTTTGTCGGGCGCAAGTTCGTGCAGGCGGTGGTGTTCCTGCCCTGGGCGGTGCCATCTTTCCTGTCGGGCCTGACCTGGGCGTGGCTGTTCAATCCGATCATCGGACCACTGCCGCATTGGCTCTTCACGCTCGGGCTGAAGGCCGAGCCGACCAATGTGCTGTCCGATCCGGCGACCGCCATGTGGGGGCCGATCATCGCCAACATCTGGTTCGGCATTCCGTTCTTCGCCATCACGCTGCTGGCGGCGCTGAAGTCGATCCCGTCGGAACTGCATGAGGCGGCCGCAATCGACGGCGCTTCGCCTTGGCAGCGCTTCACCAAGGTGACGCTGCCGTTCCTGGCGCCGACCATCGTCATCACCGTCATGCTGCGTACGATCTGGATCGCGACCTTCGCCGATCTGATCTTCGTCATGACCGAGGGCGGGCCGGCCGGCTCGACCAGCACGGTGCCGGTCTACATCTATGTCAGCGCCTTCAAGTCGCTGGACAAGGGCTATGCCTCCGCGGTGGCGGTGCTGCTACTGGTACTGCTCATCGCCTATGCGATCGCGCTGATCGCCATCCGCCGGTTGCTGGTGAGGCACGTCTGATGATTGCCGGACGCTCTACCTCCTCGCGCATCTTCAGCGGCGTCGGCCTCTACGCGGCGATTGCCGCCTATATGATCTTCGCCCTGTTCCCGATCTTCTGGACGCTGAAGATTTCGGTGACGCCGGAGCGGCTGCTCTATTCCGAGGGCATCACGCTGTGGCCGTCGCAGACGACCTTCCGCAACTTCATCACTGTCCTGGAAGCCTCTGACTTCCCCCGCTATTTCCTCAACAGCGTTATCGTCTCGGTGTCGACGGCGGCCTTGGTGACAGTCATCGCCACGCTCGCCGGCTACGCCATGTCGCGCTTCACCTTTCGCGGCAAGGCAACGCTGGCGATCATGCTTTTGCTGACGCAAACCTTCCCGCTGGTGATGGTCATTCCGCCGATCTACCGCGTCATGGGCGAGCTTGGCCTGACCAACAGTCTGGTTGGTCTGATCATCATCTACACCGCCTTCAACACCGCCTTCGCCACCTTTCTGATGCAGTCCTTCTTCGACGGCATTCCGAAGGATCTGGAGGAAGCGGCGATGATCGACGGCTGCACCCGGGCGCAGGCGATGCGCAAGGTGATCGTGCCGCTGACCTTGCCCGGCATGGGCGCCACGCTCGGCTTCGTCTTCACCGCCGCCTGGAGCGAATTGCTGTTCGCGCTGATGCTGATCTCCAGCGACGACCAGAAGACCTTTGCCGTCGGCCTGCTCACCTATATCGGCAAGTTCGCCGTGGACTGGGGGCAGATGATGGCGGCGTCGATCCTGGCGCTGATCCCGGTCTGCATCTTCTTCGCCTTCCTGCAACGCTATCTCGTCACCGGCCTCACCGCCGGCGCGGTCAAAGGATAATCGATGGCTTCCGTCACGCTGCAAAACGTCGAGAAGGACTACGGTTCGCTGCGCATCCTGCACGGCGTCGACCTCGAAATCGCCGATGGCGAGTTCGTCGTTCTGGTCGGCCCGTCCGGCTGCGGCAAGTCGACCCTTTTGCGCATGATTGCCGGGCTGGAGGAAGTGTCGGGCGGCGAGATCCATATCGGCGATCGGCTGGTCAACGATGTCGCGCCGAAGGACCGCGATATTGCCATGGTTTTCCAGTCCTACGCGCTCTATCCGCACATGGACGTGTCGTCGAACATGGGCTTCAGCCTGCTTTTGAAGAAGGCGGAGAAGACGACGATCGACGGCAGGGTAGGGGCGGCGGCCAAGCGCCTCGGCCTCGACAGTTTCCTCGGACGTCTGCCCAGGCAACTGTCCGGCGGCCAGCGCCAGCGCGTCGCCATGGGCCGCGCCATCGTGCGCGATCCCAAAGTGTTCCTGTTCGACGAACCGCTCAGCAATCTCGACGCCAAATTGCGCGTCCATATGCGCGCCGAGATCAAGGCGCTGCACCAGCAGCTCAAGACCACATCGGTCTATGTCACCCACGACCAGATCGAAGCCATGACTATGGCCGACCGCATCGTCGTCATGCATGACGGTTACGTCCAGCAGGTCGGCCATCCGCTCGAACTCTACGATCGGCCGATCAACACTTTTGTGGCCGGCTTCATCGGCTCGCCCGGCATGAATTTCTTTCCGGCGACAGTCGCCAAGGGCGGCAAGGTGGATGCGGTGCTGGCCGACGGCCAGAAGCTGAGATTGCCTGATGGCTTGCCATCGAAGGATGGCGATGTGCTCACCGTCGGGCTACGGCCGGAGCACATCCAGCTTGCCGACGATGGTCCGCTCAAGGCAGAAGTCGAGGTGGTCGAGCCGCTCGGCCTGTCGACGCAGTTCTATGTCCGGCTCGCCAACCAGCTGGTTTGTGTCTTCGTCATGGGACGCAGCACTATCCGACCGCGCGATACGGTGCGGCTGTCTGCCGATCCGGCGGCGCTGCATCTGTTCGATCCCGCAAGCGGCAACCGCATCGGGTAATCCTATCGAAGGCTGCCCAGGCTGGCATACATGCCGGTGGTACGGAACTGCGTCGGGTTGATGCCGTAGAGCCGGCGGAAGACTTTCGAGAAATAGTTGGCGTCCTCGAAGCCGCACAGGATGGCGACCTCCTTGACCGGCAGGAAATCGGCTTTGGTTAGCAGCTTCGCCGCCCGCTGCAGCCGCTGCTGCAGCACGAACTCGGCCGGCGGAACGCCTTCGCTCTCGGCGAAGCAGCGCGAGAAATGGGCGCGGCTGAGGCCGCTGATCTGGACGAGCTCGGCCACGGGCAAGGGCTTGTCGAGATTGGCGTTGATATGATCGATGACCGGCTGCATGACGCTCTGTTTCTCAGTGAAGGCGTGCGAGCCGAAGACATCGTCGTAAAGCGCCATCGCCGCCTCATAGGCGATTGCCGAAGCAGCGCCAGGCGAAGCGCCGCCCTTGATCAGGCGCAGGCTGCAATCGGCGAGATGATCGATCGTCTCCGGCTGCAGCCGAAACACCGGGCCGGAGACGCTGAGTATGGATTTGTGGACGCGCAGCGCCTCCTCGCCATTCATCGAGATCCAGAAATATTCCCAGCGGTCGCCCTTCTCCAGCCAGTAGCGATGGTTGTGCGGCACCAGCACCAGCAGCGTGTCGTTGGCCTGCAGGCGGTAGTTGCGGTTCTCGTAGCGCAGCTGGCCGGTGCCGCTGATCGTGTGCTGCAGCACGGTGAACGGTGTCTGGCCGCGCTTGCGCCCATCCCAGTCATAGGTCACGCCCTCGCGTACTTCATAGCCGGTGCTGGTTGGCATGGCATGCAGGCGTTGGCGGCCGCGCGGCAGCGAGATGGTGCGCATCAACTGTCCGTTGGCGATCAGATCATGCAGCACAAAATTACCCTCGAAAGCATAATCGTTCTCTGGCCGCGCCCTGGAATAACGGCATAATCCAAATCCTGAGAACGCGAAAGACCCGCGGTCGAGGAGCGGGCGGGGAGGAGAACGAGCCGGAATTCCGGCTCGAATGGCATGCGCGCCGAGGCGAGCCGCCATTCCCTTTCTGTTGCTCCTTACCCGGCATTCGAATGCATCGAGGTGAGGTGATGAGTTTCAAAATCGCTATTATCGGCGCCGGCAGCGTCGGCTTCACCAAGAAGCTGTTCACCGATATTTTGTGCGTCCCGGAATTCAGCGACATCGAATTCGCGCTGACCGATCTCAGCGAACACAATCTGCAAATGATCAAGGCGATCCTCGACCGCATCGTCGAGGCCAACAAGCTGCCGACCAGGGTGACGGCGACGACCGACCGCCGCAAGGCGCTGGAAGGCGCGCGCTACGTCATCAGCTGCGTGCGGGTGGGCGGGCTCGAAGCCTATGCCGACGATATCCGCATTCCCTTGAAATACGGCATCGACCAGTGCGTCGGTGACACGATTTGCGCCGGGGGCATCCTCTACGGCCAGCGCAACATCCCGGTCATCCTCGACTTCTGCAAGGATATATTGGAGGTCGCCGAGCCAGGCGCCAAATTCCTCAACTATGCCAACCCGATGGCGATGAACACTTGGGCGGCGATCGAATATGGCAAGGTCGATACGGTCGGCCTCTGCCACGGTGTCCAGCACGGCGCCGAACAGATCGCCGAAGTGCTCGGCGCCAAGTCGCACAGCGAACTCGATTATGTCTGCTCCGGTATCAACCACCAGACCTGGTTCATCGATTTGCGGCTCAACGGCCGCAAGATCGGCAAGGACGAACTGGTGGCTGCCTTCGAGGCGCATCCGGTCTATTCGCAGCAGGAAAAGCTGCGCATCGACGTGCTGAAGCGCTTCGGCGTCTACTCCACCGAAAGCAACGGTCATCTCTCCGAATATCTGCCCTGGTATCGCAAGCGGCCGGACGAAATCACCCGCTGGATCGACATGTCCGATTGGATCCATGGCGAGACCGGCGGCTATCTTCGCTACTCCACGGAAACCCGCAACTGGTTCGAGACGGAATATCCGCAATTCCTCGAAGCGGCGTCGAAGCCGCTCGACGTATCGAAGCGCTCGAACGAGCATGCCAGCCATATTCTCGAAGCGCTGGAGACGAACCGCGTCTATCGCGGCCACTTCAACGTCAAGAACACCGGCATCATCACCAATCTGCCGCAGGACGCGATCATCGAATCGCCCGGTTTCGTCGATCGCTTCGGCATCAACATGGCGTCAGGCATCACGCTGCCGGAAGCCTGCGCGGCCACCTGCATGGCTTCGATCAACGTTCAGCGCATGTCGGTGCATGCGGCTGTTACGGGCGACATTGACCTGCTCAAGCTCGCGGTGCTGCACGATCCGCTGGTGGGTGCGGTGTCGACGCCGGAAGAGGTCTGGCAGATGGTCGACGAGATGGTCGTCGCCCAGGCGCGTTGGCTGCCGCAATACGCCGATGCCGTGCCGGCCGCCAAGGAGCGGCTTTCGAAATCGATGGTGAAAACCCGCGACTGGGCGGGTGCGGCGCGGCGCAAAGTGCGCTCGATCGAGGAACTGCGCGCCGAAAAAACGGCCCTGAAACAGGCCGGCTGAGAATGCTGGCAGGCGGACAGCGGGAGGCCGGTTCGCCAATCAGCCATCATGAATAGATGCGGGCAGCAGCAGACGTCGAAACATCTGGGAGGAACACAATGAGGAACTTTCGTGGAATTGGCATTCTCGCCGGGCGAAGAATTGGCATTCTCGCCGGGCTGGCGCTGAGCGTCTCGGCATTGGCGCTTGGCAGTGCATACGCGTCCGAGCCGACCACGCCGCCGGCGCCGGCGGCGTTTCCCGCCGAGGGCAAAATCAAATACGTCGCCCGCGATTCCATCCTGGAGTTCAAGGCGCTGCCCGAATATCACGAGCCCGAGTGGGTCACCGAGAAATACGTCAAGACTGGCAAGCTGCCGCCGGTCAAGGATCGCCTGCCGAAGGAGCCGCTGGTGTTCAAGACCGGCAACATGCCGGACGGCATCGGCGTTTATGGCGACACCATGCGCCACGTCATTGGCGGCCGGCCGGAAGGCTGGAATTATGGCGCCGGCCAGACCCAAGGATGGGGCGGCATCGACATCGGCCTTTCGGAATGCCTGACGCGCACCGCGCCTTTGTTCCAGGTCGAGGCCAAGGACACCGAGCCGCTGCCCAACCTCGCCAGGAGCTGGGACTGGTCGAAGGATGGCCACACGCTGACCATGCACCTGGTCGAAGGCGCCAAATGGTCTGACGGCGTTGCCTTCAATGCCGACGATGTCATGTTCTACTGGGACGATGAGGTCGTCGACCCCAATGTCTCGCCGTTGAACGGCGCCACAGCGGAAACCTTCGGTGTCGGCACGACGCTGAAGAAGGTCGACGACTACACCGTCGAGTGGACCTTCAAGGACGCTTTCCCCAAACAGTATCTCTACGCCATGGCCTACGGCACCTTCTGCCCCGGCCCGGCGCATATCCTGAAGCCGCAGCATCCGAAGTACTCGAAGAATACCTACGAGCAGTTCAAGAACGCGTTCCCGCCGGAATATATGAACATTCCGGTGATGGGTGCCTGGGTGCCGGTGGAGTATAGGCCCGACGACATCATCGTCTTGCGCCGCAATCCCTACTACTGGAAGGTCGACGAGAAGGGCAACCAGCTGCCCTATCTCAACGAACTGCACTACAAGCTGTCGACCTGGGCCGACCGCGACGTGCAGGCGGTGGCAGGGGCCGCCGACTTCTCCAACCTCGAGCAGCCGGAGAATTTCGTCGCTTCGCTGAAGCGAGCGGCGGACAAGGACGCGCCGGCCCGGCTCGCCTTTGGCCCGCGCCTGATCGGCTACAATCTGCGCATGAACTTTTCCGCCAATGGCTGGGGCAATCCCGACGAACGCGGCCAGGCGATCCGCGAGCTCAATCGCAATGAGGACTTCCGCAAGGGCATCACCATGGCGCTCGACCGCAAGGCGCTCGGCGACTCGCTGGTCAAGGGGCCGTTCACCGCCATCTACCCCGGTGGCTTTTCCTCGGGCACCAGCTTCTATGACCGCAACTCGACCGTCTACTATCCCTTCGACATCGAGGGCGCCAAGGCGGAACTGGCCAAGGCTGGTCTCAAGGATACGGATGGCGACGGCTTCGTGAACTTCCCGGCCGGGACCGCCGGCGGCAAGAATGTCGAGATCGTGATGCTGGTCAACAATGACTACGGCACTGACAAGAGCCTCGCCGAAGGCGTCGTCGGCCAGATGGAAAAGCTTGGCATCAGGGTCGTGCTCAACGGCCTCAACGGCACCCAGCGTGATGCCTCGCAATATTCCGGCCGCTTCGACTGGCTGATCAGGCGCAACGAGCAGGAGCTGACTTCCGTCGTGCAGAATACCGTGCAACTCGCGCCCGTCGGACCCAAGACCAGCTGGGATCACCGCGCGCCCGAAAGCGGCGTGGTCGACCTGATGCCGTTCGAAAAGGAGCTTGTCGACATCGTCAACAAGTTCGTCTCCTCGTCAGACAATGACGAGCGCGCCAGCCTGATGAAGACGTTCCAGAAGATCTCGACGGAGCATGTCTACAATATCGGACTGACCGAATATCCCGGCGCCCTGATCATCAACAAGCGCTTCTCCAACATCCCGCAGGGAACGCCGATCTTCATGTTCAACTGGGCCGAGGATTCGATCGTGCGCGAACGCGTCTTCGTCGCCGCCGACAAGCAGCAGAAATACGAACTCTTTCCCGACCAGCTTCCCGGCAAGCCCGGCGACAAGGGTCCGACGAACTGAGTTTCCTCCCCTGGCTGACGCCCGGCCGCGCTGCGCGCGGCCGGGACGGAGTAAGGTCAGCGGCAACAGATTAGATCCAAGGAGGAGAAACGGTCCGATGCTGCGATTCCTGGCCATGCGCATAGCATCGGCGGTCCCGGTCATGGTCATCCTGAGCCTGGTCACCTTTGCCATCATCCAGGCGCCGCCGGGCGACTATGCCGACTATATCCGCTCGCAGCTCATCAACCAGGGCGGGGCGTCTTTTGCCGAAGCCGACGCGCAGGCGCAAGCCTATCGGGTCGAGCACGGCCTCGATAAACCGCTGCCCGTCCAGTACCTGAACTGGGTCGCCGGCATCATCACCCGCGGCGATTTCGGCTACAGCCTCTATTACAACAAGCCGGTCGCCGCCGTGGTCGGCGAGCGGCTGCCGCGCACGCTGCTGCTGGCACTGGTCTGCCATCTGCTGGCGTCGGTGCTCGGCATCACCTTCGGCATCTGGGCGGCGACCAGGCAATACACATGGATCGACTCGGGGCTGTCGGCCATCTCCTTCCTCGGCATGACGGTGCCGCGCTTCCTGATGGCGCTGATCATCGTCTATCTCCTGGTCTTCCAGTTCAACGTGTCGGAGATCGGCAGCTTCTTCTCGCCGCAATATGGCGGCGCGCCGTGGTCGTGGGCGAAATTCGCCGACCTCGTCAAGCATGTCTGGCCGGTGGTGGCGATCGCCACCTTCGGCGGGCTCGCCTACAATATGCGCGTCATGCGCGGCAATCTGCTCGATACGCTGAACGCGCAATATGTCGAGACGGCCAAGGCCAAGGGCCTGACCGGCAGCGCCGTCGTCATGCGCCATGCCGTGCCCAACGCACTGCACCCGCTCATCATGTATCAGGGCGTGGTGCTGCCCTACATGCTGACCGGCGAGATCGAGACGGCGATCATCTTTGCGCTGCCGACGGTCGGGCCGGCCATTGTCGGCTCGATGGCGGTCGGCGACGTTTATGTCACGGCGACCTTCATGATGGTGCTGTCGGCAACGCTGATCGTCGGCAACATCATCGCCGACATGCTGCTCGCGCTGCTCGATCCGCGCGTACGCCAGTTCAGGGAGAGCTAGATGCTGGCGCGTGACCCATCCCCGCCGCCGCCCCCGGCTGAAGCAACCGCGATTGCGACCCCACGCGGCAATGAGAGCTATATGGCGCTGGTCTGGCGCCGGCTGAGGCGCTCCTGGACCGGCATGGCCGGGCTGATCCTGGTCGTGCTTCTGGTGCTGATGGCGCTATTCGCCGATTTCTTCGCGCCGATGGACCCCAAGGTGACCGATGTCGCTTTCGCCCCGCCGCAAGTGATGAGTTTTCACGACAGAGACGGGAATTTCGTGCTCCAGCCGCGGGTCTATGCGCTGGCGGATTCTGCTGACCTCGACCCGGTCACCTTCCAGCCGGTCGTCGGGCCGGATTACGAGCATCCGCGCCTGCTCGGCTTCTTCGTCAAGGGCGCCGACTACCGGCTGCTTGGACTGATCCCCGCCAACCGGCATTTCTTCGCTTCGGCCGACGGCCAGCCGGTGCATTTTCTCGGCACCGACAAATTCGGCCGGGATGTGTTGTCGCGCGCCATCCAGGGCTCGCGCGTCTCGCTGATGATCGCGCTGACGGTGGTGTTCATCATCACCGTCATCGGCACCACGGTCGGCATGGTCTCGGGCTATTTCGGCGGCCGCTTCGACGTCTGGATGCAGCGCTTCGTCGAGTTGGTGCTCGCCTTCCCGCAATTGCCGCTCTATCTTGCGCTGACGACGCTGATCCCGGTGACCGCGCCGACCAACGTTTTCCTCGCCTTCGTCATCATCGTCATGTCGGCGCTGGGCTGGGCGCAGATGTCGCGCGAGGTGCGCGGCAAGACGCTGGCGCTGGCGCGGATCGACTATGTGCGCGCTGCCATGGCGGTTGGCGCCACCGACATGCGTATCATCATGCAGCACATTTTTCCCAATGTGATGAGCCACGTCATCGTCGCCGTGACGATCGCCATCCCGACGGTGGTGCTGCTCGAAGCCTTTCTCGGCTTCCTCGGCTTCGCCGTGAAACCGCCGCTGATCTCATGGGGGCTGATGCTGCAGGACACGGCTACCTATTCGGTCATCGGCACCTATCCGTGGATCCTGTCGCCGGTCGGCTTCGTGCTGATCACCGTCTTTGCCTTCAACGCGCTGGGCGACGGCCTGCGCGATGCCGTCGATCCCTATTGAGGTGGCCGGGATGACCGTTGCGCTCGCAGCCACCTTCGCACCAGCCGTCCGGCTCGACCATGCCGGCCGCCACGACCAACCCATCATCGATGCCCGCAACATCGAGGTCGCCTTCAAGGTCGAGCACGGCGTCGTCGACGCGGTGAAGGATGTCTCGTTCCAGCTCTATCGCGGCGAGACGATCGCCATCGTCGGCGAGTCCGGTTCCGGCAAGTCGGTGACGGCGCGCGCTGTCATGGGGCTCTTGTCGAAGCGGGCCACCGTGTCGCCGAACTCGACCATCGACTATTGCGGGCAGGACATACTGAAATTCCCCGAGAGCGCCCGGCGCAAGCTGCGCGGCAATCGCATCTCGATGATCTTCCAGGAGCCGATGAGCTCGCTCAACCCGATCTATACGGTCGGCAGTCAGATCGTCGAGGCGATCAGAGTGCATCGAAAGGTCAGCCGCAAGCAAGCCTGGGCGCGGGCGCTCGAGCTTTTGCGGCATGTCCAGATCCCCGAGCCGGAAGCGCGCATCAAACAGTATCCGCACCAGATGTCGGGCGGGCAGCGCCAGCGCGTGATGATCGCTATGGCGCTCGCCAACGACCCTGATGTGCTGATCGCCGACGAGCCAACGACAGCGCTCGACGTCACGGTGCAAGCACAGATCCTCAATTTGATCCGCAATCTGCAAAAAGAACTCAGGATGGCGGTCATCCTGATCACCCACGACCTTACCGTGGTGCGGAAATTCTCGGACTATGTCTATGTCATGCAGCATGGCGAGATGTGCGAGCACAACGTTACCGAGCGGCTGTTCGCCGACCCGCAGCATGCCTATACCAAGCGGCTGCTCGCGTCCGAGCCGCACGGCAAGCCGCAGCCGCTGCCGGAAAACAGCGGCACCATCCTCGAGGCCCGCGATATGCGCGTCTGCTTCATGCTGCGCCATGGCAGCTTCCTGAAGCCGGACTGGCGCGAACTGGTCGCCGTCGACGATCTCGGCCTGAAACTTTGCCGCCACGAAACACTGGGGCTGGTCGGCGAATCCGGCTCCGGCAAGACCACGTTCGGTCTCGCCTTGCTCAAGCTCACCGAGGCCAAGCGCGGCGAGGTCAGCTTCGACGGCCAGCCGATCCACGGCCTGTCGCGCGCCGGGATGCGGCCGCTGCGCTCGCGCATGCAGGTCGTTTTTCAGGATCCGTTCTCGTCGCTTAACCCGCGTATGACGATCGGCCAGATCATCGAGGAAGGGCTGGTCGTCAACAGGATCGGCGCGACACGGCGCGAGCGGGTCGGTCGGGTGCGCGACGCCCTGGTCAGCGCCGGCATGCCCGGCGATATCCTGTCGCGGTTCCCGCACGAATTTTCCGGCGGCCAGCGGCAGCGCATCGCCATTGCCCGAGCCATCGCGCTGGAGCCCGAATTCATCCTGCTCGACGAACCGACATCGGCGCTCGACCTTTCGGTGCAGGCGCAGATCATCGACCTGTTGCGCAAGCTGCAGGACGAACGCGGCCTTAGCTATCTCTTCATTTCGCACGACCTCAAGGTCGTGCGCGCGCTCTGCCACCGTGTCATCGTCATGCAGAACGGCAAGATCGTCGAACAGGGACCCGTGGACGAGGTCCTCACCCATCCCAAGACCGCCTACACCGAACGGCTCGTCAGGGCCGCCTTCGACGTGGCGTAGCAAAGTGCCGGAGGTTTAATAGTGGCAAGACATCCCAGGATCACCTTCATTGGCGCGGGTTCGACCGTGTTCATGAAGAACATTGTCGGCGACGTGCTGCAGCGGCCATCGCTGTCAGCCGCGACGATCGCGCTGATGGACATCAATCCGCAGCGGCTGGAAGAGAGCGCCATCGTCGTCAACAAGCTGATCGCAACGCTGGGCGTGAAGGCGAAGGCCGAGACCTATTCCGACCAGCGCAGGGCGCTCGCCGGCGCCGACTTCGTCGTCGTCGCCTTCCAGATCGGCGGCTTTGAGCCCTGCACCGTCACCGATTTCGAGGTGCCGAAGAAATACGGCCTGCGCCAGACCATTGCCGACACGCTCGGCGTCGGCGGCATCATGCGCGGCCTCCGGACCGTGCCGCATCTGTGGAAGATCTGCGAGGACATGCTGGCCGTCTGCCCCGACGCGATCATGCTGCAATACGTCAACCCGATGGCGATCAACACCTGGGCGATTTCAGAGAAATTTCCTGACATCAAACAGGTCGGCCTCTGCCATTCGGTGCAAGGCACAGCGATGGAACTGGCGCACGATCTCGACATTCCCTACGACGAGATACGCTACCGCTCGGCCGGCATCAACCACATGGCCTTCTACCTGAAGTTCGAGCACCGGCAGCCGGATGGCTCTTACCGCAACCTCTATCCGGACCTCGTCCGCGCCTATCGCGAGGGCAGGGCACCGAAGCCGGGCTGGAACCCGCGGTGCCCCAACAAGGTGCGCTACGAGATGCTCACGCGGCTCGGCTATTTCGTCACCGAAAGCTCCGAGCATTTCGCCGAATACACGCCCTATTTCATCAAGGAAGGCCGCCCCGACCTGATCGACAAGTTCGGCATTCCGCTCGACGAATATCCCAAGCGCTGCATCGAACAGATCGAGCGCTGGAAGGGCCAGGCCGAGGCCTATCGCTCGGCCGACCGCATCGAAGTCGAGCAATCGAAGGAATACGCGTCCTCGATCATGAACTCGGTGTGGACCGGGGAGCCTTCGGTGATCTACGGCAATGTCCGCAACAATGGCTGCATCACCTCGCTGCCGGACAATTGCGCCGCCGAGGTGCCGTGTCTGGTGGACGCCTCCGGCATCCAGCCGACCTATATTGGCGAGCTGCCGCCGCAACTCACCGCGTTGATACGCACCAACATCAATGTGCAGGAACTGACGGTGCAGGCGTTGATGACCGAAAACCGCGAGCACATCTACCACGCGGCGATGATGGACCCGCATACGGCGGCCGAACTCGATCTCGACCAGATCTGGGCGCTGGTCGATGAGTTGCTGGCGACACATGGCGACTGGCTGCCGACCTGGGCGCGTGGGAGCGCCAAGGTCCGGGCCGCCTGAGCGCTGCTGCGGCGGTATCTACTCCACCGTCAGGCCTCCGGTGGCGCCGGCAACCGGTGGCGCAGTTCCTCGACCAGCACGCGCTCGTTCTCCGAATAGTCGATCGGAACGACGACGAGATGGACGCCACCGCCGGCAAAAGCCTGTTCAAGCGTCGATTGTATTTCTGAGACGGCGCCGACCCTGGTTCCCTTGGCGCCATAGGCCTCGGCATATCTGACGAAATCGGGATTGCCGAAGGTCATGCCGAAATCGGGGAACCGGTCGACCGCCTGCTTCCAGCGGATCATGCCGAAAGCATTGTCCTCGATGATCAGCACGACGAGGTTGAGCTTCAGCCTGACGGCGGTTTCCAGTTCCTGGCTGTTCATCATGAAGCCGCCATCGCCGCAGATCGCCATGACGCGGCGTGCGGGATAGAGCATCGCGGCCGTCATCGCCGAGGGCAGGCCGGCGCCCATCGTGGCCAGGGCGTTGTCGAGCAGCAAAGTGTTGGCGACGCGCGTGCGGTAATTGCGCGCGAACCAGATCTTGTACATGCCGTTGTCGAGCGCCAGGATGCCATCGGCCGGCATCACCGCGCGCACGTCATGAACCAGACGCTGCGGCGTGAAACGGTCTTCGGTGGCGCGGGCGGCAATGCGGGTCAAAATGCCTTCGCGCAATGGCAGCAACGCTTGCGCGTTGGGGATCTTGCCCTCGATCCGGTCGGCAAGCAGCCTGAGCGAAGCGCCGATGTCACCGATCACTTCGGTCTGCGGGAAATAGACCTGCTCGACATTGGCTGGCTGGTAACCGACATGGATCACCTTCGGTCCCTTGTCGCCCATAATGAAGGGCGGCTTCTCGATCGTGTCGTGGCCGATGGTGATGATGAGGTCGGCCTGTTCTATCGCCTCATGCACATAGTCGCGCTCCGACAGCGCCGCTGTGCCCATGTAGAGTTCGGTGCCGCCGGGCACCGTGCCCTTGCCCATCTGGGTGGTGAAATAGGGAATGCCGGTTCTGATGACGAACTGGGCGAGGTCGGAGGTCGAGCGCGGCCGCGACGCGGCGGCGCCCAGCATCGCCAGCGGCCGCTGCGCCTTGATGATCATCTCAGCGGCACGGTCGAGCGCCAGCGGGCTGGCCAGCGGAAGCTCGACCGGATGCGGCGGGATCAGCGCGACATCATCGCACTCCTCGGCCGCGATGTCTTCGGGCAGTTCCAGATGCACCGGCCCCGGACGCTCCTCCTCGGCAATCCGAAACGCTTCGCGCACCACGGCGGGAATGGTCTTCGCCGAGATGATCTGACGTGACAGCTTGGTCAACGGCTTCATCGCGGCGACGATGTCGACGATCTGGAAGCGGGCCTGGCGCGACGAGCGGATGCCCTTCTGCCCGGTGATCATGATCATCGGCATGGCGCCGAGCAGCGCATAGGCGGCACCCGTCGTCAGGTTCAGGGCGCCGGGTCCCAGCGTGGTGATGCACACACCTGGCTTGCCGGTGAGCCTGCCATGGGTGGCGGCCATGAACGCCGCCGCCTGCTCATGACGGGTGAGGATGAGCTGGATCGAGGATTTGCGGATGGATTCGACGACGTCCAGGTTTTCTTCGCCGGGAATGCCGAAGATGCGATCGACGCCCTCATTCTCGAGGGCGGCAACAAGCAGGTCAGAACCTTTGGGCACGAAGCATCTCCTGGGCAAAGCGGCGGCGAACCGCGTCGGGATATGATCAGACATAGTGCTGGCAAAGTCCTACCGCGAGGCGCGGCCGCCGCCAATATCGCTCTGCCTTACAGATCCTTCCGTTTCCTGAATTGGCCGGGCGAGACGCCGGCGTGGCGCCTGAAGGCGGTGGAGAAGGCGGCTTCCGAGCTGTAGCCGACCGCCTCGGCGACTTGGCCCAGGCTCTTGCCCTCGTGCAGCAGCCGGCTGGCCTGCCGCATGCGGCAGCCGAAGAGATAGGCCATGGGCGCTTCGCCGACGAGATCGCGAAAGCGGGCGGCAAAGGTTGCCCTGGAGAGCCCGACCGCGCGTGCCAGGGTCTCGATCGTCCAGTCGTGGCCATAGGCTTCATGCAGGGTGGCGAGCGCTCTGGCGATCGCGGGGTCCTGCAATCCCCTCAGCCAACCTGGATTGTCCATGCTTTCCAGACCGGAGCGCAAGGCGCGCGTGACGATGGCCCCAGACAGGCGAGCCATGACCACGTCGCTGCCGGGACCTTCGTCGGTCGCTTCCACCAGCAAGGCCTCGACATAGCCACGCAGCCATTTGGGCAGACGGCCATTCGATCCCCGGATGTGAACGATGCGCGGCAGGCCGGCAAGTGCCGGATGGTCGGCGTCGCGAAAGGCGAAGGCGCCGCACAGGATGACGGTCTTTTCGCCTTCGCCGCCGCTGCGAATACGCCCGGCTGCGGTTTGGGTCGCCAGTTCGGCGGCGGGGACGTTCGCGCTTTTGAGCGCGCCGGGCGACCGCAGCACATGCGGATCGGCGCGCGGTGCAATGATCAGGTCGCCGGCATCGAGAGGCTCGACATCTTCCTCACCGAACACCGCCTCGCATCGCCCCTTGATGACGACGTGAATGCCGCGAAGCCCAGCCTGGCTGAACGAGATCGCCCAGGGAGCGGCCAGTTCGAGGCGCCGGTACCCGGCGGCTGCGAAGTGCAATTCGCGCATGAGGGTAGCCAGGAGATCCACGCTTCGCTCCAGAAACAGACGATCGATAAATCAATCCAGACGCTGTCGAATAGCGCGCCGGCCTTATTGGACCTAGCTATCCCCGACAGGCCGCTTGTCGGCGATAACGAAACTCAGGAGTAATTCATGCCGCCAATCGAGCTTTTTGTCGCGCAGCTTTGTCCCTATGCGCACAGTGTCAGGCTCGCCCTTGCCGAGAAAGGCCTGCAGGCGACGGAAATCGAAATCGATCTGCGCAACAAACCGGCGTGGTTCCTGAAACTCACGCCGACGGGAAAGGTGCCGCTGCTGCGCCATCAGGGGCAATATGTCAGGGAGTCGGCGATCATCTGCGAATATCTCGATGATGCATTCCCCGAACGGCCGATTTTCCCCAGGGATGCTCATGCCCGCGCTGAGGCGCGCATCTGGATCAGTTTCGCCGACACGCAGCTTTACGCCAGGACGGCAACCATGATGCACAGTTCCGACGCTATGGTTCATGAGCGGATCAAGGCCCAGCTTGCCGACGCCCTGCGCTTTGTGGAACAGCATGCCTTTGCGAGGCGAGGGGCGGACGAACGGTTTTTGCTGGGCTCGGAATTCAGCGCCGCCGACATCGCCTTCTATCCCTGGTTCGAACAGCTGTGCGTGCTTGAGAAATATCTGGGCTTCGTCATGCCGACCGAATGCGAGCGCCTGCTGCGGTGGCAGGAAACGGTTGCCGCCAGGGAGGCGGTGCGGACCTGCGCCAGGTCAACCGGCTTCTATCTGGAATCCTATGGCCGGCTTCTCGCGGCATGAGACGAGCGGGCAAACGGAAAAAAAATCCCCGGCAATGGCGCTGGAGGGCCTATCCTTGCTTCTTGCGGCAGGCGCAAGCCTGTAAATATGCGGTATGAAACCCCGCCGCGAGAGGTGAGAGAAATATGCCCAATCCAACCGTCGTCGGGTTTTCCGGCAATTTCACCAGGCCGTCCAAGACGCGTGGTTTTGTCGACCAGGTTGTCAGGGATATTGCGCGCCAGCATGGCCTGTCGGCGAGCACCTATGACATCGAAGACCTCGGCCCGTCGCTCGGCGCTGCCAAATGGGCGCGCGATCTCGACGGCCAGGCCCGGGCAGTCTTCGACAGCGTCGTCAATGCCGATGTGCTGGTGGTGGGGTCACCGACCTACAAGGGCAGCTACACCGGCCTGTTCAAGCACTTCTTCGATCTGTTCGATCCCGCCGCCTTGCGCGGCAAGCCGGTGGTGCTGCTTGCCACCGGCGGTAACGATCGCCACGCGTTGATCGTCGAGCACCAGTTGCGGCCGTTGTTCGGCTTCTTCGAGGCGCTGACGCTGCCGACAGGGGTCTATGCCACGGACAAGGACTTTTCCGACGGCGTGCTGCGGGCCGAACCCATCCTGAAGCGCGTCGAGCAGGTTGTCGGCGAGGTCGGGCTGGTGCTGGCCAATCGCTCGCCAGCTGGCGTTGCTGCCGGATAGAGCGAGGCGGGCAGGCCGCCTCCGGCTTTGCTCGGGAGTGAATAAAAAGGCCCGCCAGCGACGCGAATCGTGACGAGCCTCCTTGGAGTAGGCCAAGCCTCCCACAACCCGATTGGCTTCAAAATCAATACCCCGCCGGCTAGGCCTGGCGGGGTATCGATAGTAGGGTCTGGATCGAATGGGAGCGATCCGGGCTGAAAAACGCCAATACCAGTCAAAGGTTCCCGGTCATCCTGAGCGGCGATGACAAAGGGGTTTTGGCCAACTGCGAAATCCATCTCAGGCGGATTTCTCGCGACAACTAGTTCCTGTCCGCCGGCTTCGAACGCATCCTTGACACCGTCTCGCGCTCGGCGCGCTTGGAGCGCAGAGGCGGCAGGCCGCGATCGATCAGGTCCATGTCCTCCAGCACCATGTCGCCCATGCGCTTGAAGGCGATGTCAAGCGCACCGGCGCGGTGGGCGGAGCGCAGGAAGCCGGGGATCGTGCGGACCGGATGGTCCTGCGCCAGCGGTTCTTCAGGGAAGACATCGCTGGCGGCGACGATGTGGCCGCTTTCCACCGCCGCCATCAGGGCAGGGAAGTCGACGACTCCGGCGCGGCTGAGCAGGATGAATGCGGCGCCCTTGCGCATGGAGGCAAAAGCATTGGCACCGAGAAAGCCCTGATTCTCTGAGGTCACCGAAGCGACGACGAAGACGAAATCGCTGGTCGACAGCACCTCGTCCAGCGAGGCCGGCTCGACGCCACTGTCGATCAGGATCGATGGCGGCAGCCAGGGATCGAAGACCTTGGTGCGGGTGCGAAAACCCGACAGCAGTCGGTTGAGCGCACGGCCGAGATCGCCGAAGCCGATGATGCCGACATCGGCGCCGGACAGAAGCCGCGCCGTCAAATTGCCGTCGCCGCCCCACAGCTCTTCGCCTTTGCGGAAGGCGAGGTCGGCATCGACGATGTTGCGGGCGAGGTTGAGCGCCATGGCGAGGCCAAGCTCGGCCACCGGCTCGGCGAAGACGAGGCCGGTGGTGACGACATGGATGCCGCGCGCAAACAGCGTCTCATAGGGCATGTTGTTGATGAGGTTGGTCTCGACATTGAAGACGCAACGCAGCGCCTGCATCCGGTCCAAGGTCTCGGGCGAGATCGGCGGCTGGCCGAAAATATAGCGGGCTTCGGCAAGCACGTCGGCGGGCAAGTTCGCCACCCCCTCGGCCGTCGTCTCGACGACGCGGTAATGCGCTTTGAGGCGCGCCAGCTGCGGTGGGGTGAAGATCAGGTCGAGCGTGCGTGGTTCCGGCGCGCTGATGACCAGCGGCAGGGCCTTGTTTGGCATAACGATTCCTCCCCGGCGCGATCCGTATCGCGTATTTTGCTTTGCACTTGTGGTAGTCCCCAAAACCGCTTGCCGCCGTCCGGCGGCATGTGCTTGAGGGGTAAAATACCCACGATTAAACGATTTACAACTCCGGGAGGGGCCGCCGATCGCGTGGCTCGAGCCTTGCCGGGTTTTGATGCGGGAATCCGTTGGCTCGCCAGGCAACGGCCCTGAGGGCTCCTTTCCTTCTCCCCTGTGAGAGAAGGTGGAGTCAAAACGGATAGTGCTGCCCCGGATCCTCGATGGTCAGCCAGCGCAGGTCGGTGAACTCGGCAATCGAGGCCTTGCCGCCGAAGCGGCCGTAGCCTGAACCCTTGACGCCGCCGAACGGCATTTGCGCCTCGTCGCCGACGGTCGGGCCGTTGATGTGGCAGATACCGGCTTCGATGCGCGCGGCAACCGCCATGGCACGGCGGATGTCGCGGCTGAACACGGCTGAAGACAGGCCGTATTCGGTATCGTTGGCGACACATACCGCTTCGTCCTCGCCCTTGACGCGGATCACAGGCTTGACCGGGCCGAAGGATTCTTCCGAATAGACGCGCATCGCTGGCGTCACGTGGTCGAGCAATGTCGCCTCGACCACGGTTCCGGTGCGCTTGCCGCCGGCCACAAGCCTGGCGCCCTTGGCGACGGCGTCGGCAACCAGTTCTTCCATCTTGTCGGCGGCTTGGTCGCTGATCAGCGAACCGAGCACGACATGGCCGCGCGGGTCACCGGCAGGCAGCTGCGCCGCGCGGGCGGCGAGCTTGGCGACGAACTCGTCGGCGACCTTTTCATCAACGACCAGACGCTCGGTCGACATGCAGATCTGGCCCTGATGCATGTAGGCGCCGAAGGTCGCCGCATTGACCGCGGCGTCGATGTCGGCATCGTCCAGCACGACCAGCGGCGCCTTGCCGCCAAGTTCGAGCAGCGCTGGCTTCAAGTGACGGCCGGCGAGTTCGGCAATGATCCTGCCGACCTTCGTCGAGCCGGTGAAGTTGACGCGTCTGACTGCTGGGTGCGCGACCAGTGTTTCGACGATTGCCGCTGCGTCCTTGGGGTCATTGGTGACGACATTGATGACGCCCTTGGGCAGGCCGGCCTCGACCAGCACCTGGCCGATCAGCCGGTGCGTGCCTGGGCACATTTCCGAAGCTTTCAGCACAACCGTGTTGCCGCAGGCGATCGGCATGGCGATGGCACGGGTTCCGAGGATGACCGGTGCATTCCACGGCGCGATGCCGAGGCAGACGCCGGCCGGCTGGCGGATCGCCATGGCCAGCGTGCCGGGCTTGTCGGAGGGAATGACCTCGCCCGAAATCTGCGTCGTCATGGCGGCTGCCTCGCGCAGCATTTTGGCGGCGAGCATGACGTTGAAGCCGGCCCAGGGGCCGGTCGCGCCGGTTTCTTCCATCATCAATTTGGTGAATTCGCCGACCTTGGAGTCCATGACATCGGCCGCCTTGGACAGCAAAGCGCGGCGCTCGCCCGGGCCGGTCTTCGACCACGTCTTGAAAGCGGCAGCAGCGGCTTCGACAGCGGCATTGGCGTCGGCGATGCTGGCTGCGGCAGCGCGGGTCGCCAGCTTGCCGGTGAACGGGTCCATGCGCTCGTAAGAGGCTGAGCCGGAGGCATCCCTTTTGTCGCCGTCGATCAGAAGTCCGATGTCCATTGTTCTCTCCCTCGCTCGCCGTGGAGCGTCTTTTCTATCTATTATCGACCACGATCTGATCCGAACACCGGCTCCCACTTTTCGGGATCATGGTCTAGAAGCCGAGTACCTCGGCATTGATCGATGCTTCAAGCCCACCGTCAACCGGCACATTGACGCCGTTGACCCAGCGTGCGCCGTCCGAGCACAGGAACAGCACGACAGGCGCGATGTCGCCCGAGGTTCCGGCGCGCCCGACCCTGGCGATGTCGCTGTCCACGCGGGCGTCACCCAGCACATTGCGGAACTGTTTGAGGATCGGCGTCTCGACCGGGCCGGGGCTCACTGCATTGACGCGGATGCCGCGGCTCCTGAACAGATCCTGATGTGCGGCGCGCTGCGTCCACAACAGCAGCAGCTCCTTGGAAACGGGATAGCCTTCCTCGTTCTTCACCTGATGGTCGGCGATCATCTTCGCCACATCGGGAAAGCCTTCGATGCCGACCATCGATGCCGCGCGGTTGAGATTGGCGCGCCAGCCATAGCCGGCGATCGAGGCGACGTTGACCACGGCGCCGCCTTCACGAAGTCTTGGTGCGAGGCCTTCCGAGAGCGCGCGCAGGCCGTAGAAGTTGACGGCCAGTGTCGACACCGCACCGGTGTTGCCGGGGAGGCCGGCGACATTGCAGAGCGCATCGATGCGCTGCGGCAGGCGCCCGAGGAGATCGTCGACGCCGGCCTTGAACGAGATGTCGGCCTTGACGAAGAAGCCGACCGGTGCGGCAGGTTCACGCACGTCGACGCCGATCACGTCAGCGCCCAGTTGGCCGGCAAGTTCGGCCGTGCGAGCGCCGATACCAGAGGCGACACCGGTGATGAGGATGGTCTTGCCGAACAGCATGGTCACGCCTTTTCTGGATGCGTTGCGGCCTGTTGCGGCGAGGGCGCCGCGTCGCCATCTGCGGCGTTTGGCGGGAGCCTGACGCGATAGCCGACCGGCAGCAGGCGCAGGCCAAAGCGCTCCTCCAGCGTTCCCCACAGGCCGCGCGGCAGGAAGAGCGAGAACAGCACCGCCGTGGCGCCGAGGCCGATCAGATACCAGACGCCGGTGCCGCCGAACCAGGTCTCGATGAGGAAGAACAGCAGCGCACCCAGAATGGCGCCCTCGAAGGTGCCGATGCCGCCGACCAGCACCATGAAGATCATGTAGGCGGTCCACTGGACGTTGAAGTAGGTTTTCGGCTGGAAGGTGATCGACGTGGCCAACCACAGCGCGCCGGCCATGCCGATGCCGAAGGCGGCGAGCACGAAGAGCAGCCGCTTGGTTCCGGTGACGCGCACGCCGACCGATGCCGCGGCCTCCTCATTGTCCCTGATGGCGCGGATGGCCGCACCCGTGCTGCCACGCAGCAGGCTAAACAGGGTGGCGAGCAGCGCCGTCATCGCGGCCAACGCCAGCCAGTAGATCGTTGCCCGCCTGGAGCCGGCGTCATAGCCGTTGAGCGAGATCAGCGACGTCCCGGTCTCGCCTTGCACCAGCCGGTCGAAATTGACCAGGAGATGGGTGAGCGCCGCGATCACCCACATGCCGATGGCGAACTCGCCGTTCTTCAGCTTCAGCATGAATAGCGACATTGGCCAGGAGATCGCGCCGACAATGATCGCCGAGACAAACAGAGAAGCGAACGGGTTGAGGCCGGCATCGGCCAGGCGGATGGTGAAATAGGCGCCGAGGCCGAAGAACACTTGCTGTCCCACCGAAACCAGCCCGCCGAAGCCGGCCAGCGCGTTCCACATCGCCGCCAGGATCACATAGATGAACAAGGCGGTCATGCGGTCGACGGCGCCGGCCGACAGGAAGTGCGGCGCGATGCCAAGCAGCGCGATGATGACGACGACCGCAATCGCCGAGATGCGCGAGGCGGAGGTGCCGCGCTCGATGACGGGGTCGTTTAAAACCGCGCTCATGATGCTTTCCTCGCGGGCAGGCGCAGCAGGCCGCGCAGGCCGAGGCCGGAGGTGGAGAGCCGGATGAACAGCACGATCAGGAAGGCGACATGGCCGCCGATCAGAAAACCTTGCGGATGGATCTGCGCGCCGAGCGTCTGGGCGAGCGCCAGAACGATGCCGCCGACCAGCGTGCCCCATAGCGAACCGGCGCCGCCGATCACCGCCGCCTCGAAAGCGAACAGCAATTGAGGTGCGCCGGTATAGGGATCGAAGGTGGCGCGCATGGCGAGGAAGGCGCCGGCCAGCCCAACGGTGACCATGGCGATGGCGGCGGCGAGGGCATTGGCGCGGCGCGCATCGACGCCGACGAGACCGGCCGTGTCGGGATCTTCCGACGTGGCGCGGATCGAGCGGCCAAGCCTGGTGCGGGTGAGGAACAGCTGCAGTCCGCCAAGCAATATGACGGCGGCGGCGAACATGATCACGGCAAGCTTGCCGACATAGATGCTGCCCGGCCATTCCCAGGAATCGTAGGAGAGGCTGCCGATATAGGGCGCCAGCGAACGTGTGTCGGCGCCGAACTGCTCGAACAGCGCATTGTCGATGACGATGGCGAGGCCGAACGTGGTCAGGATCGGCAGGAGCGCGCCGCCGCGGGCGCTGCGCTCGAGCAGGAAGCGCTGCAGCGCCCAGCCGATGGCCGCCATCAGCGGCAGCACGATGAGCAGGCCGACGAAGGGCGAGATATGGAATTGCGAGGCGAGCCACCACAGCGCATAGGCGGAAAACACGGCCAGGCTTCCATGTGCGAGGTTGATGATGCGCATCACCGAAAACATGAAGGAGAGGCCGCAGGCGATCAGCGCGTAGTAGCCGCCGAGCAGGATGCCCTGGACGATCTGGTTGCTCATGCCGGCACACTCCCGGCGCTTTTTCTGTGCAGACCGAAATAGGCTTTCGTCACTTCATCGCGGGACATGCCCTTGCTCGGGCCTTCCAGCGCGACGCGTCCTTCGAGCATGCAGATGACCTTGTCCGAGACCGAGAGCGCGCGATTGAGGTCCTGTTCGACCAGGATGATCGTCGTGCCGGAGCTGATCAGGCCTTGCAGCGAAGCGTATACGCGATCGACCACCAGCGGCGACAGGCCGAGCGAGACCTCGTCGAGCAGCAGCAGTTCGGGATTGCTCATCAAAGCGCGGCCGATGGCGGTGGCCTGCTGCTCGCCACCGGAGAGATGCCCGGTCTTGGCATGGCGGCGCGGCTTCAGATTGGGGAACGTGTCGAGCACTCGTTCCACGCTCCAGTCGCCGGGACGGCCGGCGGTCTTGCCAAGCAGGAGGTTCTCCTCGACCGTCATCTGCACGAACAGTTTTCGCCCTTCCGGCACCAGCGCGACGCCCATGCCGACGCGCTTGTGCGAGGGAACGCCGGTGATATCGGCACGATTCAGCAGCACGCGGCCGGCCGTCGGCTGGTGCGCGCCGGCGATCGCCCGCAGCAGGGTCGTCTTGCCGGCGCCGTTGGCGCCGACCAGCGCCAGCGTTTCGCCGCGCTCGATCGAGAAGTTCACGCCGCGCACCGCCTGCAACAGGCCGTGGCGGACGACCAGATTCTCGATTGCGAGCAGGCTCATTTCGGGCCTCCGCCGAGATAGGCCCGCACGACTTCGGGGTCGGCCATCACCGCTTGCGGCTCGCCGTCGGCGATGATCTTGCCGGCGTCCATGCAGATCAGCCGCTCGGCCACCTGCAGCAGGATGTGGACGATGTGCTCGATCCAGACGATGCCGATCTTGCGCCGACGCAATTCCTTGATGGTATCGACAAGTTCGCTCGCCTCGCCATCGGTCAGGCCGCCGCCGATCTCGTCGAGCAGAAGCAGCGTCGGCCTTGCCGCGAGCGCGCGGGCAAGTTCTAGCCGCTTGCGGTCGAGCAGGCCGAGCGTTTCGGCGCGCCGGTTGGCCACGCCCAGCATGCCGCACAGTTTCAGCGACGCCAACGCCTCTTCATAGGCCTCGTCGCGGGCGAGACCGGCGCCATGCGATGCCGCAACAAAAACGTTCTCGAACGTGGTCATGCCGCCGAACGGTTTCGGCACCTGGTGCGTGCGCACCAGGCCGAGCCGGCAGCGCTGCGTTGCCGGCAGCGCCGTCACATCGCCGCCCTTGAAGACGACCGTGCCGGCGCTCGGCGGGAAGGCGCCTGACAAGATGCTGAGCAGCGTCGTCTTGCCGGCGCCGTTCGGGCCGACGATGCCGACAGCCTCATCGGCATTCATGGCGAAGTCGATATCGTCGAGCACCACCAGCGCGCCGAAGCGTTTCTGGATGCCGGCAGCGCGGAGGATCGCGGCGTTTGCTGAACCGTTCACGATGCGATCCCCGTAGCCGTCCGTCAGCCGTTATACGGCTGGAGCTTGGCCTCGACCGGAACCTTCGGGTCGGTGGCGTTCTCGGTCACGACGTAGTCGAGCGGGAATTTGCCGCCTTCCTTGGCCGCCACCCATTGGGTGCCGATGATCGGGCCGGGAGAGACATTGGCGACCGGGCCGCTGGTGAAGTCGACCTTGCCGATCATGGTCTCGGTGTTGAGCGTGCTCAGCGCCTTGGCGACGGCCGCCTTGTCCTTGGCGTCGGTGCTTGCCTTCAGCGCCTCGAAGCCGGCGTCGAGCAGCGACATCGAGGCGCCGAGCTGCTGCGTCCATTGCTTGCCGCTGGCGGCCTCATAACCGTCGGCCAGTTCGGTCCCCGAAACGCCGGTCAGCGGCGACTTGTAGGGGAAGGCCTTGTGCCAGTACGCGGCGCTCGAAATCTTGTTGCCGAGATCGCCGAGCGCCTCGATGTCGGACGGGAACAGCCCGGTCTTGGCGACCTGGCAGATCTTGATCTGCTTGATCAGGCCTTGCTGCGCGGCCTGGCGCCAGAAGGCGGCGAAGTCCGGCGGGATCGGGAAGGAGTTGAAGATCTCGACGCCTTCCTGTTTGAACAGTGCGATCTGCGAGGAATAGTCGGTGGTGCCGGTCTCGTAGGCGCCGGGATCGACGATGGTGAAACCCTGCTTTGCCAGCAACGGCGCCAGATGGGTGCGGATGGCATTGCCGTCGGCGTCGTTGGGATACATGACGCCGACCTTCTTGTTGGTCTCGATCAGGCTCCATTGCGAGATGTAGGTCCGGAAGAACTCGTCGACGCCGAAGCCGAAATGATAGGTCCATTTGAACGGCGAGGGTTCGCCGGGCTTGGCGCCGCGGCCGAAATACCAGGCCTCCCACGGCATGACGGTGGAGAGGCAAGGCACGCCGGCGGCTTCGCAGGCGTCGGCGACCGGGTTGATCACCTCCGGCGTCGACACCGCCAGCATCAGGTCGACGGCCTGGTTGTTGATGAGGTCCTTGGCGAGCTGGCCGGCGCGCGACGGGTCGGATTGCGTGTCCTGGTCGATGATCTCGACACTGTATTTCTTGCCGCCGATGTCGAGGCCGTTGGCGAGCGCCTTGCGGGCGAGATCGAGCACATAGCCGTCGGTCTGGCCGAAGCCGGCGAGCGGCCCGGTGCGCGGGCTGACAAAGCCGACCTTCAGCGTGTCGGCGGCCTGCGCGAATGCCTGGCCGCGGCTGAGCGCAAGTGCCGCGCCGCCGGCGAGCGATGTGGCGATGAACTGGCGCCGCGAGACGCCGGATTTGCTTGAGGTCATGCTGGTATTCCTCCCTTTCCTGACGGCACCTGGAGGTCACCGCCGGCCTGCTCAAAATCGATGCCGCCCGTTCTTAAGATCGGAGATCGCCCCGGCAGGCCTTGAGGCGGCAGCGGAACGCCGCCAATGCCGATAACGGCACGATTTCGATCCTCCCATCGTCACAGTGCCCTAGGTGTTTGGTTTGGTAAAATGATATTTTGCGGTGTTTCGTTAACCAACAGGTTATGGAAATACGGCTGAAGGCCCGCTCTGCGCCAGATTGGCGAAAGGTGCTCAGGCGTTCTGGCTGGCCGCCTCGCGAATGGTCTGCAGCAGGATGGTGAAGGCCGGCGAAGGCGCAGTGTCGGTCCGCATCGTCAGGCCGACCGGCCCTTTGGTTTCCTCGGTGTTGACGGGCAAGGCGACGAAGGCGCCGCTGGAGAGTTCGTTGGCGACGACGCCTGTCGATATGATCCAGACCGCATTGCTTTGGCGCAGGAAGGCACGGCCGAAGGAATCCGAGACGGTCTCGATCTCGGTCGCAGGCGCCGTCATGCCGTTGGTGATGAACAGGCGGTCGACGAACGGGCGGATGACCGACTCCCGCGTCGGCATCAGCACCGGGAATTCATCGAGCCGGGCGAAGATGTCCTGGCCCGGCTGCAGCAGCGGATGGCCGGCCCTCACCACGAACAGCACCGGTTCGGAATAGAGATGCTCGAAGAAGAAGCCGGTCATGTTTTCCGGCGCCGCAAGCCGGCCGACGACTAGATCGAGCGCACCGACGCGCAACTGTTCCAGCAGGACCGCGTTCTCGCCGGTGACGATCTTGATCGCAGCACCGGTATTTTCACTCAGGAACAGGCTTATGGCGCGTGGCATCACCTTGGCCGACACTGTCGGGAGCGCGCCGATGCGGATCGGATGCCGGTTGATGGCGCCGTCCTGGCGGACGGAATCGACGCCGCGCTTCAGTGCCGTGATCGCCGTGCCGGCATGGCCGAGAAAGATTTCGCCAAGCCGCGTCACCCTGATGCCGCGGCCGTCGCGTTCGACGACAGCGATGCCAAGCGCCTCCTCCAATTCGCGCAACGTCTTGGTCACGGCCGGTGGGCTGACATGGAGAAAGTCGGCCGCCCTCGCCACGCTGCCTTGCCGCGCTACCTCAAGGAATGCCTGCAGGTGACGGAACCTTATGCGGCTTTCGGACATGTTCTCATAACCTAGCAGTTAACGAAACGGCGTAAAATATCATTTTACCAAACCAAATGCCTTGTGCAATGTGAACACGGAGGATCCAAATCGTGCCATTCGTCAACATTGGCGGCATCACGCTGCACCATCGCCACATCAAGGCGAAGGGAAATGCGCGGCCGATCGTGTTCATCAATTCGCTGGGCACCGACTTCCGCATCTGGGACGAGGTGTTGTCCGAACTGGGTGGTGAAATGCCTGCGTTGGTCTACGACAAGCGCGGCCATGGCCTGTCCGACATTGGTGGCGTCAGCTCGATCGACGAGCATGTCGATGATCTGTCGGGCCTGATCGATCATTTCGAACTGAACAATGCGGTGCTGTGCGGCCTGTCGGTGGGCGGCCTGATTGCGCAAGGGTTTTATGCCCGGCGCCCCGAAATCGTCGACGGCCTCATCCTGTGCGACACCGCCCACAAGATCGGCACTGCCGACAGCTGGAACACCCGCATCGAAACGGTCGAAAGCAAAGGCATCCAGGCCATCGCCGATGCCGTGCTCAAAATGTGGTTTACGCCTGCCTTCCACGCGGACCGTGTCGCCGAGCTCGACGGCTACTGGAACATGATGACCCGGCAAGCCGTCGCCGGCTATATCGGCACCTGCGCCGCGGTGCGCGATGCCGATTTCACCGAGGCCGCGCAGGGGATCGCGGTACCCACGCTTTGCGTCGTTGGCGACCAGGACGGCTCGACGCCGCCGGATCTCGTCCGCTGGCTGGCCGATCTGATCCCAGGCGCACATTTCGAAATCATTCGTGACGCCGCGCACATCCCTTGCGTCGAACAGCCCAAGGCGCTGACCACCCTGATCCGCGATTTCGTCGCGGCGCTTCCCCTGAGAAAGCAGACCCATGGATGAACTGCCCAAAAACGAAACCAGATACCAGACCGGGCTGACCGTCAGGCGCTCGGTGCTCGGCGACCCGCATGTTGATCGCAGCGAGGATGCCGTCACCGATTTCGACCGGCCGTTCCAGGAGCTGATCACCGAGGCAGCCTGGGGCACTGTGTGGACGCGTCCGGGCTTCAGCAGGCGCGAACGCTCGATCGTGACGCTGGCACTGCTGGCCGCCCTTGGCCATGATGAAGAGGTCGCCATGCATGTGCGCGCCACCGCCAACACCGGTGCGTCGCGCGACGATATCTGCGAAGCGTTCCTGCATGTCGCGATCTATGCCGGCGTGCCGGCGGCCAACCGCGCCTTCAGGATCGCCAAGGAGGTGTTTTCGGAAATGGACGGAAGCAGGGCTGGCCATGCCAGCTGATGCCGGCTCGAACCGCAGGCCCGAGACCGGCGCCTTCTTCCAGCGCGACCGCGGCTGGCACCCGCCGGCGCTGACGCCCGACTACAAGACTTCGGTGCTGCGCTCGCCGCAGAAGGCGCTGCTGGCCTTCGACAACACGGCGTCGGAGATCACCGGTCCGGTGTTCGGCCACGCCGTGCTGGGCGAACTCGACAATGACCTGATCCACAATTTTGCAAAGTCCGGCGAGAGCGCCATCGGCGAGCGTATCATCGTCTATGGCCGCGTGCTCGACGAGCGCGGCCAGGGCGTCTCCGGCGCGCTGCTCGAATTCTGGCAGGCCAATGCGGGCGGCCGCTACCGCCACAAGAAGGACGGCTATCTCGCGCCGCTCGATCCGAATTTCGGCGGCTGCGGCCGCACCATCACCGATGCCGATGGCGGTTATGCCTTTCGCACGGTGAAGCCAGGTCCCTATCCCTGGCCGAACGGGCCCAATGACTGGCGGCCGTCGCACATCCATTTCTCGGTGTTCGGCCACGGCTTCGCACAGCGGCTGATCACCCAGATGTATTTCGAGGGCGACCCGCTGATCTGGCGGTGCCCGATCGTGCGCGGTATCCGCGACAGGGCGGCGATCGAGACGCTGGTAGCGGCGCTCGACATGCAGGCGACGATCCCGTTCGACGCGCGCGCCTACAAGTTCGACATCGTGTTGCGCGGACGCCGCGCCTCGCTGTTCGAAAACCGTCCGGAGGGCAATTGATGGCGCAATCGCTGACCCGGCTGAAGGAGAGCCCGTCGCAGACCGCCGGGCCCTACGTGCATATCGGGCTGACGCCGAATTTCGGCGGTATCGGCGGCGTCTACCCGACAGACCTGGGCGCCACGATGCTCAACGACAACGCCAAGGGCGACCGCATCGGTTTGCGCATTCGCGTGCTCGACGGCACCGGCACGCCGCTCAGGGATGCGTTGATCGAGATCTGGCAAGCGGATGCCAATGGCTTCTACAATTCGCCGGCCGAATTGCGCGGCGATGCCGATCCGGATTTTCAGGGCTGGGGCCGTCAGCCGACCGACATGGAAACCGGCCTGTGCAGTTTTCAGACGATCAAGCCGGGACGCGTGCCGTATGGCGACGGCCGGCTGATGGCGCCGCATATCAGCCTGTGGATCGTCGCCCGCGGCATCAATATCGGCCTCCACACGCGGCTCTATTTCTCCGACGAGGCCAAGGCCAATGCCGAGGATCCGATCCTGGCCCGCATCGAGCACAAGGTGCGCGTGCCGACGCTGATCGCCGAGCGGCAAGGCGACAACTATATTTTCGACGTCCATCTCCAAGGGGAGAAGGAAACGGTCTTCTTCGACAGCTGACGGTCAGGAAACCAATGACATGACCGTATCGCCCTTCGACCATCCGCTGCTCTCCGGCCTGCTCGGCGACGAGGAGGCGGCTCGGCATTTTTCGGTGGATGCGGAAATCGCCGCCATGCTCGATTTCGAGCGCGCGCTGGCGCAAGCGGAAGCCGAAAGCGGGACTATCGGCACGGATGCCGCCGCGGCGATTGTACCTGTCCTGTTGTCATACAAGCCGGACACCGCGCGGCTGCGGGCCGGTGTGGCGAAGGATGGCGTGATCGTGCCCGAACTGGTGCGCCAGTTGAAGGCAGCGGTCGGGGCGCCGCACGACGCCGGCGTGCATTTCGGCGCAACCAGCCAGGACGTCATCGACACTGGCCTGGTGCTTCGGCTGCGCCGGCTCATTGAACATCTCGACCTGCTGCTGACTGAAAACATTCTGCGGCTGGTGGGGCTGGAAGAACGTTTTGGCAGCCGTGCATTGACAGCGATGACGCGCATGCAGCCGGCGATCCCAATTCAGGCGTCGGACCGCGTGGCGGTGTGGCGCACGCCGCTGCAACGGCATCAGCAGAGACTGTCGGAGCAATCCAAGCGTCTGCTCGTGGTGCAGTTTGGCGGCGCCGCCGGCACGCTGGAGAAGCTGGGCGACAAAGGACCTGCCGTGCGCGCGGCCCTTGCCGCAAAGCTCGGCCTTGGCGACGCGCCGCAATGGCACAGCCAGCGGGATGCGCTGGCCGAATTCGCCGGGCTGCTATCGCTCATCACCGGCAGCCTCGGCAAGTTCGGCCAGGACATTGCGCTGATGGCTCAAGATAGAACCGACATCAAGCTGTCCGGCGGCGGCGGCTCGTCGGCCATGCCGCACAAGCAGAACCCGGTGAAGGCGGAAGTGCTGGTGACGCTGGCGCGCTTCAACGCCACCCAGCTTTCCGGCATGCATCAGGCGCTGGTGCATGAGCAGGAGCGCTCCGGTGCTGCCTGGACGCTGGAATGGCTGCTCTTGCCGCAGATGGCGGTTGCGACCGCGGCTGCGCTACGGCTCGCCGCCGAACTCGCCGGACAGATCGAAAGCCTGGGACACTGATGCGCACCCGGATTGTCATTGTCGGCTCCGGACCGTCCGGGCTGCTGCTTGGCCAGCTTCTCGGCACCATTGGCGTCGAGACGGTGATCCTCGAACGTTCGAGCCGGGAGCATGTGCTTGGCCGGGTGCGGGCAGGGGTGCTCGAACAAGGCACCGTCGAGTTGCTCGAAGAGGCGGGCGCAGCTGCAAGGCTGCATGCCGAGGGCCTGCTGCATGCCGGCATCTCGCTTGCCTTCGGCGGCGGCCTGCACCGGCTCGACCTCACGGCACTGACTGGGGGAAAGCATGTCACCGTCTATGGCCAGACCGAAGTGACGCACGATCTGATGGACAAGCGCGAGGCGGCCGGGCTGACCACCGTCTATGAGGCGGCCAACGTCGCGCTGCATGGTTTCGATGGCGAAGCGCCTTACGTCACCTATAGCAAGGACGGCGTCGGCCATCGCATCGACTGCGACTTCATCGCCGGCTGCGATGGCTATCACGGCGTCAGCCGCAAATCGGTGCCTGAGCGGGCGCTGAAAACCTTCGAGCGGACCTATCCCTTCGGCTGGCTCGGCGTGCTGGCCGAAGTGCCGCCGGCCGATCACGAACTGGTCTACGCCAACCATGAGCGGGGCTTTGCGCTGTGCTCGATGCGCTCGACACATCGCAGCCGCTACTATGTGCAGGTTCCGGTTGATGAGAGCGTCGAGGCCTGGAGCGACGACCGCTTCTGGGATGAGTTGCGCCGTCGCCTGCCCGAGCAGACTGCCGCCGCCGTTGTTACCGGGCCGTCCTTCGAAAAGTCGATCGCGCCGCTGCGCTCCTTCGTTGCCGAGCCGATGCGCTTCGGCCGGCTGTTCCTGGTCGGCGACGCCGCCCATATCGTGCCCCCGACCGGCGCCAAAGGGCTCAACCTCGCTGCCAGCGACGTGCGCTATCTCTTTGCCGGACTTCGCGAATTCTATCTGGACAAATCGCAGGCCGGGCTTGACGCCTATTCAGCCAAAGCGCTGGCTCGGGTGTGGAAGGCGGTGCGCTTCTCCTGGTGGATGACGACGATGCTGCACCGCTTTCCCGATACGGGCGAGTTCGGCCAGCGCATCCAGGAAGCCGAGCTCGACTATCTCGTGCATTCGCAGGCGGCGTCGACCGCGCTGGCGGAGAACTATGTCGGTTTGCCCTATTAAGGGCAGTGCGATCTCAAACCCGTTCGAGCGCCACTGCGATGCCCTGGCCGACGCCGATGCACATGGTGGCGAGCGCATAGCGGGCGCCGCGCTCGCGAAGCTCCAGCGCAGCCGTGCCTGCAATGCGCGCGCCCGACATGCCCAAGGGATGACCAAGCGCGATGGCGCCGCCATTGGGGTTGACGTGCTCCGCATCCTCGGCGATGCCGAGTTGGCGGAGCACGGCGATGCCTTGGGAGGCGAAGGCTTCGTTGAGTTCGATGACATCGAATTGGTGCGGTGTCAGGCCGAGGCGAGCGCAGAGCTTTTGTGTCGCCGGAGCAGGGCCGATGCCCATGATGCGCGGCGCCACGCCGGCGGCAGCGCCGCCGAGGATGCGGGCGATCGGCGTCAGGCCGTGTTTTTTCACAGCCGCTTCGGAGGCGATGATCAGCGCCGCCGCGCCATCGTTGACGCCCGATGCGTTGCCGGCGGTGACCGTGCCGTCTTGCCGGAACGGCGTCGGCAATTTGGCCAGCGACTCGACCGTGGTGCCGGCGCGGGGATGCTCATCCTTCGATACGATAGTCGCATCGCCCTTTTTCTGCGGGACCGTCACCGGGGTAATCTCCTTCGCCAGCCGGCCATTGGCCTGTGCCGCGACGGCCTTGTCCTGGCTGCGCACGGCAAAGGCGTCCTGGTCGGCGCGCGACACTGAAAAATCCTCGGCGACGTTCTCGCCGGTCTCCGGCATGGAATCGACGCCATATTGTTTCTTCATCAGCGGGTTGATGAAACGCCAGCCGATGGTGGTGTCATGGATCTCGGCATGGCGTGAAAAGGCGGTCTCGGCCTTGGGCATGACGAAGGGCGCGCGGCTCATCGATTCGACGCCGCCGGCGATCATCAACTCGGCTTCGCCCGCCTTGATGGCGCGGGCGGCAATGGTGAGCGCGTCCATGCCGGACCCGCAGAGGCGATTGACGGTCGAGCCTGAAATTTCCTTCGGCAGTCCGGCCAGGAGCAGCGACATGCGGGCTACATTGCGGTTGTCCTCGCCGGCCTGATTGGCGCAGCCATAGACGACGTCGTCGACAGCCTGCCAGTCGATGCCGGCATTGCGCTCGACCAGCGCCTTCAGCGGGATGGCGCCAAGATCGTCGGCCCGCACCGACGACAGCGAGCCGCCGAAACGGCCGATCGGGGTGCGGATGTAATCGCAGATGAATGCCTCGGTCATGTCATGCGGCCTTTTCTTTTCCGCTTCCCTCATGCGCCGCCTTGGTGCGGGCCTGCAGGTCACGCAATGTCGTCAGCTCGAGTTCCGTCGGCGCCGGCGTTTCGTCAAGCGCCTCGGCGAACTTTACGATCCAGCCGCAGCTGTCCTGCACCTGCTGCCGCGTCACGCCGGGATGCAGCGACACCACGGTGAATTCCTTGCTCATCGGGTCGGGCTTCCAGATGGCGAGGTCGGTGATCAGCAGCGTCGGTCCAGCGGTCTCGATGCCGAGGCGCTGGCGATGGTCGCCGCCATTGCCATGGCCGAAGGAGGTGAAGAAGTCGATCTTCTCGACCATGCCGCGCTTGGACTGCGCCATGGTGATGTAGATCTCCTTCGACGAGGTGGCGATCTCCGGCGCGCCGCCGCCGCCGGGCAGGCGGGTCTTGGGATGCGCATAGTCGCCGATGATGGTGGTGTTGATGTTGCCGAACTTGTCGAGCTGGGCGGCACCGAGGAAACCGATCGAAATGCGACCGCCCTGCAGCCAGTAGCGAAACATCTCCGGCACCGAGACGGTCGTGACGGCGGTGTCGCAAAGTTCGCCGTCACCGATCGACAGCGGCAAAACATCGGGCGCGGTGCCGATGGTGCCGCTTTCATAGATCAGCGTGATGTCGGGCGCATGCGTCAGTCGCGCGACGTTGCAGGCGGCCGACGGCGCGCCAATGCCGACGAAGCAGACATCGTCGTTTTTCAGGGCTCGGCTGGCGGCAATCGTCATCATCTCATTGGGAGTAAAGCCGCTCATGCCGCGCTCCTCAGATGCTTTACGCGGCCGGCGAAATCGTCCGCCGTGCGCTCAAGGACATTGGCCTGCATCCAGGTCTGGAATTTTTCACGGTCGGCGGCGATGTCGTCCCATTCGAGATAGGCGGCGTTGTCCCTGGCATAGTAGCCGTGCGTGTAGGAGGGATGCGAACCGCCTGATACCACCGAGATCGCAGCGATGGTCCAGCGCGGCAGCACGGTGAGGTTGGGATGCAGGTCGTCGAAATTGTCGACGACTTCCTCTACCGTCACCACGGCGCGCTTGGCCGCGAGCACCGCTTCCTTCTGGATGCCGATAATGCCTTCGACCAGCACATTGCCTTTTTTGTCGGCCTTCTGAGCGTGGATGAAGGTCACGTCCGGTCGGATGGAAGGAACGGCGGCAAGCACCTCGCCGGTGAACGGGCAGGTGACCGAGCGGATGTTGGGATTGACTGCCGCCAGCCCGGCGCCGCGATAGCCGCGGAACACCGCGCAAGGCAGGCCGGCAGCTCCCGCCTCGTAGGCGTTGGCCATGCCGGCATGGCTGTGCTCCTCGATCTCGATCGACCGGGGGAAGCCGTTCTCGATGGCGTCGCGGGCGCGGCGCAGCAGGCCGACGCCGGGATTGCCGACATAGGAGAAGATGATCTTCTTGGCCATGCCCATGCCGATCATCTGGTCGTAGATCAGGTCGGGGGTCATGCGGATGAGCGTCAGGTCGCGAAAGCCCTGGCGGATGGCCTCATGCGCCGCCGCCGTCGGGATCAGATGCGTGAAGCCTTCGAAGGCGACCGTATCGCCATCATGCAGGTTCTCAGCCACGGCCTGTTTGAGCGGCAGGAAATTGACCATCGCCAAGAACTCCGAAGTTCAAAAAGTTCGTATTGCGAACATTTGTTTTGTATGAGATATTTTTACATCGCGCCGCCGAGACGAGTCAAGGCGGCGCATTGTCTTGCGGAGGCCGCATGGAGGACGAGGCAACGACACGCGACCATGTCGGCTCGCTGGAGCGCGGCCTTGCAGTCATGGAGATACTGGCCCGGCATCCGGCCGGGATGACGCTGACCGAAATGGCGGAGGAGGCGGGGCTGACCCGCGCCGGCGCGCGTCGCTTCCTGCTGACGCTAACCGCGACCGGCTATGCCACGCAATCCGGCCGGCAGTTTTCGCTATCGCCGCGCCTGCTCACCATCGTGCGCTCCTGGCTCGGCGGCGCCTCGCTGTGGACATTCGCCGCACCCATCATGCGCGACGTGGCCGCCCAGTTCGACGAGGCCTGTAACGCGGCGGTGCTGTCGGGCGAGGAAGTCGTCTATGTCGCGCGCATTCCTGGCCGCCGCATCCTCAGCGTTTCGCTCGATGTCGGCACCAGGCTGCCGGCGCATTGCACCTCGATGGGGCGCGTCCTGCTTGCGGGGCTGGGCGCGGATGAGCTGAAGGCCTTGCTTGCAGAGGCGAGGATCGAACGGCGCACGCCGAAGACGATCACCAGCCGCGCCGCGCTGGCCAAGGCCATCGACGCGGCGAGGGCGGATGGCTTTGCCGTCGTCGATGAAGAGCTGGAACTTGGCCTGCGCTCGATAGCGGTGCCGATCTATGACCGCGCCGGCAAGACCGTGGCGGCGATCAACGTCTCGACGCAGTCGGCGCGGTTCTCCGTCGAGGCGATGGAGCGGGATATCCTGCCAGCGCTGCGGACGGCCAAGCAACGGATTGAGGAATTTTTCTTCGTGTGAGCGCAAGGCTAATCGCCTGAGGGAAGCGCTGCCCCCGCTCTGTCTCGGAGACGCGACGCCCTGCGCGGTTAGCGTCGCCATGCGAACAAACGATGCCCGGGGCACCTGAGCACAACGCATATGCGTGAATCCAAATATATCGTTGACGCCGCCCTTCAACTCCAATATCGAACAGGACTATACAGGTTTACTGAACAGGTACCCATATGAAGCGGCGCGCGGTTCAACTTTCTCCCGGCACGGGCAAGCCCGAGCAGATCGCCACCGTTCTCGAACATGAGATCCGCTCCGGCGTGCTTGGCTTCGGCGACCGCCTGCAAAGCGAGAACGAACTCGTCCAGCGCTTTTCCGTCAGCCGCAACACGGTCCGCAAGGGCCTCGAGGAGTTGTCCAGCCGTGGGCTGATCACGACCAAGGTCGGCATCGGCTCCTTCGTCACTTTCGACGGCAAGCCGGTCGATGACAGCATTGGCTGGTCGCGGGCGCTGGCCAATGCCGGCGCCAATGCCGAGACGCGGACGCTGCGGCTTGAAGTGATCGAGGATGCCGATCTTGCCGCGCTGCTTGGCATCGAAAGCCCGTTCTTCATCGCCGTCGACCGGGTGCGCACCAATGCCAGCGACGGCCATGCGATCTCCATCGAACGCAGCCGCCTGCCGCTGTCGCCCGAACTGGAGGACGTGCCGCTGCGCGGTCTGCGCGAAGGCTCGCTGCACCAGACGCTGCGCGGCGCCGGCCTCATCCCAGACCATGGCGAGGAATGGGTCGGCATCGAGATGCTGAATGCCGAAGACGCCGCCATTCTCGGCTGCCCGCAAGGCACGCCGTTCCTGCGCGGACGCCGGCTGACGCGTGCGGCTGACGACCGGCCGATCGAATATGTAACCAGCCTGCTCAACCCGGCGCATTTCGCGCTGCATATGAGGTTTTGAGCGATGCCGGACAGAACCAACGACACGCTCGATCGCGCCATGGGCGCGCTTGTCGGTGGGGCGCTCGGTGATGCGCTGGGCATGCCGACGCAGCTTCTGTCGCCGGCGCGGATCGCCGAGCTATACGGCCATGTCGAGGATTTCGTGGCGCCGTTTGCCGATCATCCGGTGTCGAAGGGGCTCGTTGCCGGCACCATCACCGACGATACCGAACAGACGCTGCTGCTTGGTCGCATTCTCGTCGAGTCCGGCGACCGCTTCGATCATGCGCGCTGGGTGAACGCACTGCTCGACTGGGAGCGCGAGGTCAAGGCGCGCGGCAGCTATGACCTGCTGGGACCATCGACCAAGCGCGCCATCGACGCCATCAATGACGGCGTGCCGGCGGAAGAGGCGGGAAGCCGGGGCGACACCAATGGCGCGGCCATGCGCATCGCGCCGGTCGGCATCATGATGCCGCTGGAACCGCTCGACGCTTTCGTCGCCAAGGTGGCCGAAACTTGCCGTGCCACGCACAACACCTCGATCGCCATCGCTTCGGCCGCAGCAGTTGCCGCCGCCGCCAGCCACGGCGTCGCCGGTGGCGACTGGCGTGCCGCCTCCGACAGCGCGGTAGCAGCCGCGCGGCGAGGCGCCCGGCTCGGACATTGGGTGACTGGTGGCGATATCGCCGCGCGTATCGCCTGGGCGCAGGAGCTCGTGCGCGGCAAGACCATGCGGGATGCGATCGGGCTCATCACCGATCTCGTCGGCACCGGTGTGGCCAGCCAGGAGTCCGTGCCGGCAGCTTTCGCCGTGCTTGAAGTCGCGCAGGGCGATCCCTGGCAAGCGGCAATCATCAGCGCCAATCTCGGCGGCGACACCGACACGATCGGCGCGATTGCCTCAGGCATGGCCGGCGCCTGCGTCGGCTTTTCGCAACTTCCGCAACAACACATTGCCAGGCTCGTCGGCATAGATATGGCGGGGGTGCGCTCGCTTGCCGAAGACCTCGTCGCGGCGCGCACGGCAAAGGCCAGCAAGGATGCCGCGGCATGAGTGGGCGTCTGGTCCATATCGGCAGCGCCGTCGTCGACTATGTCTACCGCATCGACGCCTTGCCGGCGCCGGGCTGCGAGAAGACCGCGTCGAGCTTTGCGCAGGTCGCCGGCGGCGGCTTCAACATGATGGTCGCGGCCAGCCGAACCGGCATGACGGTGGTGTTCGGCGGCCAGCTCGGCAGCGGACCGAATGGCGATTTTTTGCGCGCCGCGTTTGCGGCCGAAGGCATCATAACGCTGACGTCGCCATCGCCGGTCATGGACAGCGGCAATTGCGTCGCCATGATCTCCGGGGATGCCGAGCGCACCTTCGTGTCGTGGCCCGGTGCGGAGAGCATTCTCAGCCTCGAGATGATGAGGCCCGTGGTGGTCGCGCCTGATGATTGGGTGTTCACGTCGGGCTATACGCTGAGCTATTCCGGCAGCCGCGACGCGCTGACCGACTGGATCGAGGCGCTGCCAGAAAACATTCCCTTCGTTTTCGATCCAACGCCGGTCATCGCGGATATCCCACGTCCCATCCTGTCGCGGGTGCTTGCCCGTACGACATGGCTGAGCTGCAACATGACGGAAGCGGTCGAGATCGCTGGGCAAGGCGATGTCGAGGCACTCGCCGCCCGGCTGCTCGCCGACCACTGCCCAAAGGCCGAAGGCGTCGTTATCCGCGCCGGCGCCAAGGGCTGTTTCGTGAGGTTGGTCAATGGCGAGACGCAGACCATTGCCGGCTTCAAGGTCGATGCCATCGACACCAATGGCGCCGGCGACACCCATATCGGCGGTTTCGTCAGTGCACTCGCGCGCGGCGTGCATCCCTTCGAGGCGGCGCGCTATGCCAATGCGGCGGCAGCACTTTCCGTCACCCGCCATGGCGGCTCATCGGCGCCGACCGACAGCGAGATCCAGACTTTCCTGAGCCAGGCCGCCACGGGCGAGCCGGGCCAGAACCAGAAGGCCCATCAGACAGCCTGACCCGCCAAGCGGGCAAACAAGAGAGGAACGAACATGCGCATGCCAAGACTGACTGCCCTGCTGACGGCGACCGCCGTCATCACCTCCGCGCTCACGCTGGCCGCCAGTGCCGCCGAAGTGCATGTGCTCAACTGGAAGGGCTACGGCGCCGACGAGCCGTGGGCGATCGAAGCCTTCGAAAAGGCGACCGGCAACAAGGTCGTCAACGACTTCTTCAATTCCGAACAGGAAATGCTGACCAAGATCCGCACCAATCCGGGCCTCTATGACGTGGTCATGATCAACGCCGCCTTCAACGATCAGGCGATGGCGGAAAAGCTGATCCAGCCGATCGATACCTCCAAGCTGCCGAACTATGCCGACATCAGCAAGGACAAGGCGCAATCGCCGATGCTCGACCATGACGGCAAGGTCTATGGCGTGCCGTGGGTGTGGGGCCTGACGGCGCTGGCTATCAACGAAAAGTCCTTCGACAAGCCACCGACCTCGATCGCCGAAATGTGGGACCCAGCGCATAAGGGCCGGGTCGTCATTCGCGACGACGCTGTCGAAGCGGTGCAGTTCGGCGCCATCGCCACCGGCCAGAACATCAACGACATCAAGGATATGGACGCGGTCAAGACCAAGCTGACCTCGCTGATGCCGCAGATCAAGACCTTCTGGAGCTCGGAGAACGACTGGAACCAGATGGTCGCCTCCAACCAGATCGACATCGGCACCTATTGGAGCGGCTCGGCCGATCGCGCCAAGACCCACTTCAAGCTGCCGGTCTCGCTGGTCGTTCCGCAGGAAGGCGCCGTCGCCTGGCTCGACGCGTTCTCGATCCCGGTGGGCTCGAAGAATGTCGAAGGTGCGCAGGCCTTCATCAACTGGATGATCGATCCGAAATTCTATGTCGAATGGGTCACCAAGGTCGGCGCTCCGGTGTCGGCCAACACCAAGGCGGTGGAAGCGCTGCCTGAAGACTCCTTCAACCGCAAGGTGATGGGCGATCCCGAGGTGGCCAAGCGCATCCAGTTCCAGGCGCCGATCACCGACGCGCAGCGCGAGGCCTATCTGGCGCTGTGGCAGCAGCTCAAAGTCGACGTGAAGTAACGCTCACGTCCGGACCAGCCGGCGGTTGGCGCCGGCTGGCCCTTCAATCCTGGGGAGGAGGGTATCATGGCAGTACAGGGTGCGGTCGCGTCGCGCAGCGGGCTGAGATCGGCCCTGCCGCTGCTGGCGCCGGCCTATCTCTGGCTGACGGTGGCGATCTTCCTGCCGCTCTCGGCCATGGTATTCTTCTCCTTCATGACCGACCTGCCGCTGTCGGGAAAGCCGTGGGCGTTCACCCTTGGCAATTACGCCGCCTTCTTCTCGCAGAGCCTGTACCTGACGCTGCTGCTGGCTTCGCTTCGGCTCGGCCTTGAGGTGACGCTCTGGTGCGTCGTCATCGGCTATCCCGCGGCCTATGTGCTGGCCAAGGTGCTGAAGGGGCGCAGCCGCGAGGCGATCTTCCTGCTGGTCATCTTGCCGTTCTGGTCGAACGGGCTGGTGCGCATCTTCTCCTGGGCGATGGTGCTGCGCGAGGGCGGCATCCTCGACACGGCGCTCAACGCCGTGCTGCCGTTCAAGATCAACATCGATCTGATGTATTCCTACCCCGCAGTCATCATCGGCCTGGTGCACTCCTACGTGCCCTATATGGTGCTGACCTGTTACCTCACTTTGCAGGCCATCGACGACTCGCTGATCGAGGCCGGACGTTCGCTCGGCGCCTCGCGGCTGCAGGTGCTGAAGCGGGTGATCATCCCGCTGTCGATGCCCGGCCTAGTGGCAGGTGCGGCACTGATCTTCGTGCCGGTCGTCGGCTCGTTCATGGAGCCGCGCATCCTCGGCGGCCGCACCGGCACGTTCTACGGCACGGTGATCGAGGACCAGTTCGTCGCCGTCTTCAACTGGCCGCTGGGGGCGGCGCTTTCCTTCATCCTGCTGGCGGTGGTGCTGGTGATCTTGGCGGTTGCCTCGCCGGTGCTGCGGAGGGCTGCTTGATGATGACGACCCGCATCCTCGAAGGACTAGGCCGCTTCTACATCTTCCTGCTGCTCGCCTTCCTCTATCTGCCGATCATCATCATGGCGCTGATGTCGTTCAACGTCTCGCCCTTCTACCAATTGCCGTTCGAATGGACGGCGGAATGGTATGCCTCGCTCTGGCAGAACGACCAGCTGATCGCGGCGACCTGGAACAGCCTCGAGATCGCGGTCATCACCACGCTCATCTCAGTGGTGCTTGGCTCGGCCGCTTCGCTGGCGCTCTTCCGCTACGACTTCCGCGGCAAGAAAGTGCTGCAGGCGCTGCTGTTTCCGCCGATCGCCATTCCGTGGCTGATCACCGGCACGGCGATGCTGATCTTCTTCTTCGGCGTCGGCATTGGCCGCGGCCTGTTAGCCATCCTGCTCGGCCATGTGGCGCTGGCGCTGCCCTATGTCATCGTCGTCGTCTCGGCCCGGCTGCAGACTTTTGCACCGGAGCTGGAAGAGGCGGCGCGCTCGCTCGGCGCCAACCAGTGGCAGGTGACCGCGCGTGTGACGCTGCCGTGGATCATGCCCGGCGTCATTGCCGGCGGCTTGTTCGCATTTGCCGTGTCGTTCGACCAGTTTGTCGTCTCCTACTTCCTGGCGACGCCGGGGCAGACGACGCTGCCGGTCGAAATCTACGCCGCGATCCGCAAGGGGTTCACGCCCGAGATCAACGCGGTCTCGACCATCATCATTGTCGTGTCGATGGCGCTGATGCTGTTCACGGCGCGCTTCTTCAAATTCGGCGGAGAGAAATAATGGCCGGCGTGCAGGTATCGAACGTCTCCCGCAGTTTTGGCGCGCACAAGGCGCTGGACCACGTCTCCATCGATTTCGCCGATGGCGGTTTCTATGGGCTGCTTGGCCCCTCGGGCAGCGGCAAGACCACGCTGCTCAGGCAAATCGCCGGCTTCGACTTTCCCGACTCCGGCCGCATCGCCATTGGCGGCGAGAGCGTCGAACGGGTGCCGGTCGAAAAGCGGCGCATCGGCATGGTGTTCCAGAACTATGCGCTGTTTCCCAATATGAGCGTCGCCGATAATGTCGCCTTCGGCCTGTCGGTGCGCGGCGAAACGAAAGCGACGATCGCCACCGAAGTGCAGCGCGCGCTCGATCTGGTTCAGCTCGGCAAGCTCGGCGAGCGCCGGCCGCACCAGCTCTCCGGCGGCCAACGCCAGCGTGTGGCGCTGGCGCGCGCCATCGTCACCAAGCCGCGCGTGCTGTTGCTCGACGAGCCGCTCGGCGCGCTCGACAAGGCGCTGCGCGTCGACATGCAGATCGAGCTGAAGCGCATCCAGCGCGAGATCGGCATCACCACCATCTTCGTCACCCACGACCAGGAAGAGGCGCTGACGATGAGCGACCGCATCGGCATATTGCGGGACGGCAGGCTCGTGCAGGAAGGGCCGCCGGAGGAAATCTACGACCGGCCGAAGAGCGAATTCGCCGCCACCTTCCTTGGCGACGCAAACATTTTTCGCGGCGATGCGACCGGCAACGGCATCCGGCTGCCTGACGGCACGGCGATCGCCGCCGGGGTGGGTGATCGGCTTGCCGCCGGTACGAAGGCCAGCTGCGCCGTGCGTCCCGAACGCATTCGCATCGCGACCGATGCCGGGGTTGCGGATGCGGCCAATGCCAACGCTCTGAAGGGCCAGATCTCCAAGCGCATTTTCGCCGGCAACAACAGCACCTATTTCGTCGAGCGTGCCGGCCAGACGTTGAAAGTCATCGTCCAGAATACCGGCAGTGACCGGCTGGCCGAGGGCCAGAATGTAATGCTCAGCTGGTCGCCGGAAAGCACCGTGCTGATTGCCGCAAACTAGTTCGCACCGTCACCCCGGCATGGTTCTGATGGGAATTGATGGAGCGGACCTTGGCTGATGGGCCGGCCATGGCGTTATATCCTGTCGTCCAAGGGAGGAATGGATGGCAGGCCAGGGTTTCGAGCCGGATGTGAGGGTTCGCACCAGCGAATACCGGATCGGTTGCATCGGCGCCGGCATGATCATGGCCGAATGCCATCTTGCCGCCTATGCGCAGGCCGGTTTCCCAGTCGTCGCCATCGCCTCGCGCACCAAGACCAGCGCCGAGAAGGTGGCGAAGCGCTGGAGCATTGCGACCGTCCACGACACACCGGAACAGCTGATCGAGGATTCTGAGGTCGAGATCGTCGACCTTGCCTTTCCGCCCGACCAGCAGCCGGCGCTGATCCGCCATGCGCTGAAGCAGCCTCACATCAAGGCGATCCTGGCGCAGAAGCCACTGGCGCTGTCGGTCGATGAAGCCGTGAAGCTGCGCGACGAGGCAGCCAAGTCAGGCAAGATCCTCTCGGTCAACCAGAACATGCGCTACGACCAGTCGATGCGCGTCCTGAAGCAGATCATCGACAGCGGCGCGCTGGGCGACATCGTCTTTGCGCAGATCGACATGCATGCGATCCCGCACTGGCAGACTTTCCTTCAGGACTACGACCGGCTGACGCTCGCCAATATGAGCGTGCATCATCTGGACGTGCTGCGCTTCCTGTTCGGCGATCCCTCGGAAATCACCACGCTGACGCGCAAGGATCCGCGCACGACATTCGACCATTCAGACGGCATCACCGTCTCGACGCTGCGCTTTCCCTCCGGCGTGCTCGCCGTGTCGCTGGAGGATGTCTGGTCCGGACCGCGCCAGGAGGGCTATGAGGACGACCAGCACATCAACTGGCGCGTCGACGGCACCAAGGGTGTCGCCAAAGGCACGATCGGCTGGCCGAAAGGCGTGGCCTCGACGCTGACCTATGCGTCGACCAAGACGACCGGCGGCGAATGGGTCAGCCCGAGCTGGGACACGATGTGGTTCCCGCATGCCTTCATCGGCGTGATGGAGCAATTGCAGCATGCGGTGAAGACAGGCGCGCCGCCGGCGCTCTCCGTCGCCGATAACGTCAAGACAATGGCACTGGTCGAGGCGGGCTACCGCTCGATGGCGCAAGGCCGCACCGTCAAACTGTCCGAGATATCGATCGACTGAACATGCCGCCGAATAGTGTGGCGGCTGAATCGCTTACCGGGAGGAGTTCACATCATGATGCAGGCAGGTATCTTCACCGGCTATTTCCCCTATGAGCTCGCGGAGGCCGCCCGCCGCATCCGTGCACTCGGCTTCAACACAGTGCAGCTCGACATGCATTTCAGGGATGTCGATCTCACGGCCGGGCAGATCACCGGGGACAAGGCGAGGACAGTGCGCGACACGTTTCGCGACCACAATCTGCCGGTCTGCTGCATCTCGGGCTACACCAACATCATCCATCCCGACAAATCCGAGCGCGAGAAGCGCGTCGGCTATCTCAAGGAAATCATCCGCAATGCGCGCGACTTCGGCTCGCCCTACGTGATCTCGGAGACCGGCACCTACAACACCGAATCCGACTGGGTGCATCATCCCAAAAACAAGACCGAGGAAGGCTTCGAGGAATGCCGCAAGGTGATCTCGGATCTTGCCCAGACGGCTTACGACCATGGCGCGGTGTTCCTGCTCGAAACCTATGTCAACAATGTCGTCGGTTCGGTCGAGGAGACGGTCAAAATGTTCGCGCAGGTCGACCATCCGGGCCTCGGCCTGCTGATGGATCCGACCAATTATTTCGAGGCGCACAATATCGACCGCATGGACCAGGTGCTGAACCAGGTGTTCGACACGCTGGCCGACAAGATCCGCATCGCGCACGCCAAGGACGTCAAGCGCTCAGGCAGCGACAAGACCGAGAAGCATGCCGATATCGGCGACGCGGACGCGCATGAGGGGCTGACCTTCCGCGGCGTCGGCGAGATCGAGCTGCCGGCGCCCGGGCTGGGATCGCTGAATTACGATCTCTATCTGCAGCGGCTCAGTGAGAAGCACCCGAACATCCCTGTTATCATCGAGCATCTGACCGAGGACGACGTGCCGCGGGCGAAAACATTTCTCGACGGGAAGTTCCGCGCCAACGGGCTTTGAGGTAGGCGAGACGGTGATGGCGACGGCGGCCAAGACAAAGCGCGATTACGGCCTGGTCGGCGAAAGCACCCGCCGGGCGATCGAGACCGGGCTGGCCTCGGCCGAGTGGTATCACACCGACGTGCCGCGCAAGGCAATGAAGGAAATGATGCAGCGCTCCGACGGGCCGGCGATCCGCGATACAGTGATCTGGATCGCAGCCATCCTGGGCTCGGCCGCCGGCATCGTGTGGTTCTGGGGCACGTGGTGGGTGGTGCCGTTCCTGCTCGTCTATGGCGTGCTCTATGGATCGTCGAGCGACTCGCGCTGGCACGAATGCGGCCATGGCACCGCCTTCCGCACACGCTGGATGAACGATGCGATCTACGAAATCGCCAGCTTCATGGTGGTGCGCAATCCGGTGCAATGGCGCTGGAGCCATGCGCGGCATCACACCGACACGATCATCGTCGGCCGTGACGCCGAGATCGCGGTAATGCGGCCGCCAAATCTGGTCAAGGCGGCGCTTGCCTTCACCGGCATTCTCGATTTCCGTTATTCGCTGCCGATCCTGGCGCGCCAGGCGTTGGGCAAGCTGTCGGACGACGAAAAGAGCTACATTCCTGAGACCGAACAGGGCAAGGCCATCACGGCGGCGCGCTGGCATGTCGCCGTGTACGTTGCGACGATCGCCCTCGCGATCGCGCTGGGTTCATGGCTGCCGCTGGTGCTGATCGGCCTGCCGCGTTTTTATGGCAGCTGGCACATGGTTCTGACCGGCCTGCTCCAGCATATCGGGTTGGCCGACAATGTCGTCGACCACCGGCTGAACACGCGCACCGTCTACATGAACCCGGTCAGCCGCTTCATCTACTGGAACATGAATTACCACGTCGAGCATCACATGTTTCCGATGGTGCCCTACCATGCGCTGCCGAGGCTGCACGAGCTGGTCAAGCACGACCTGCCGGCGGCGAACCCGTCCATGTGGCATGCCTATCGCGAGGTCTGGCCGGTGCTGCTGAAGCAGCTGCGGTACGAGGATTATTTCCTCAAGCGCGAATTGCCGCCGACGGCGCGGCCCTATCGCGGTGAATTTCACGAGCTCGATATGTCGGCGGCGGCCGAGTAGCGAATAAACCACCCCGCCTTCTATCCGGCCTGTTATGGGGCCGGTAAGGTGACCGGGAAAAGCAACCAGCCAACAGGGACATCCCGATGAGCCGAAAGAGACCGACCGTCGCTGATCTGCGCGCCATGAAGGGCAAGCGCCAGCTGACCATGCTGCGCGTCCTGACCATGGACGAGGCCGAGGCTGCCGAGCGGGCAGGGGTCGATATCGTCTCGGTGCCGCCCGAGCTGGTGCTCAACCCTGAGTATCGCGATGCGGCGCCCAGCCTGTTCACCATGCCGGGCGAGAATTTTTATGAGATCGGCACGGCGGACGATTTCCTGCGCTGGGCGTTCCGGCTCTACAAGGCCGGCGCCGACGCCGTTTATTGCAGCGCCGGTTTCGCCACCGTGAAGCGGCTCGCCGACGACGCGATCCCCGTCATCGGCCATGTCGGCCTCATTCCGTCCCGCGCCACCTGGACCGGCGGCTTCAAGGCCGTCGGCAAGACCGCCGACACCGCCATGCAGATTTTTGAGGCGGTCAAGCAGTATGAGGCCGTTGGAGCTCTCGGCGCCGAGATCGAAGTGGTGCCGATCGAGGTGGCGAAGGCGATCTCGGAACGGACCTCGCTGATCATGCTGTCGATGGGTGCGGGCACCGGCTGCGACGCGCAATATCTGTTTGCCGACGATATTCTTGGCCAGAACCGGGGCCACATGCCGCGCCATTCCAAGGTCTACCGCAACTTCGCCGCCGAGTACGATCGTCTGCAGGCGGAACGCGTCGCGGCGTTTTCCGAGTACGTTGCCGACGTCGATAGCGGCGCCTATCCGGAAGACAGGCATGTCGTGCGCATGGATCCGGCCGAGCTCAGCCTGTTCATGAAACGGGTGGACGCAAAGGGCTGACTACTCGGCCTCCTTGCCGATCATCGCTGCACCTTGCCATGTTCCGTCGGCGAGCATGGCATGGAGTACCTCGGCATCCGTTCCCAGCGGCCGGTCCTCCCTCAACATCGCCACATGCGCGCGCACCGCAGCATGGATCGCTGCGGTGCCGGGCGCCAGCTTGAGGCTATCGCGCAGATCGACGGCTTGCGCGGCGGCCATCAGTTCGAAGGCGATCAGCCGGCGCCATAGCGCGATCATTTCGGCGCATTTCGACACCGCCAGAGGGGTCTGCGTCGCATGGTCCTCGACGCCTTCGGACACGGGAAGGAAATCCAGCATCACCGGATTGGCCTTGTGGCGGATGCCGGCCAGGATTGCCGTTGCCGTCTTTTGCAGCGGCACGAAACCGGCCGAGGCGCCGCCGACCGGCGACAAATATTTCGGCAGGCCGTTGCGGCCGGAGCCGGCGAGCTGGATCAAGCGGGCAACGCTTGCCGCGGCACATTGCGCGATCCCCAGGCCGAGCGTCTCGAAGGCCAGTGCCAGCGATGCGGTGTGGAAATTGCCGGTCGACAGAACCAGCCCGTCATCGCCCAGCACCAGCGGATTGTCGGCGGCGGCATTGAGTTCGATCTCCAGCGCCAGCCGCGCCTGGTCGATCGCCTGGATCAGCGCGCCATGGATCGACGGCATGCAGCGGATCGACAGCGGGTCCTGCAAGGTGGTCGGCGTCGGCTCCTCGTCGCGGGCAAGCAGGTCGCGCAGGCCCTTGGCCGCGAGTTGCTGGCAGGCTGCCGGCCGCGCCAGATGCAGGCGCGGATCGAGGATGGTGCGGTTGGCGCCAAACCCTTCCATGGTCAGCGCTCCCGCCTGCTGCTGTTGCGCAAAGGCCGACAGCGCGTCGGCCAGTACCAACGCGCCAGTGCCGGCTGATACCGCCGAGGCGTTGATCAGCGACAGGCCGTCTTTCGGCGCCAGGCTGATCGGAGCCAACCGCGCCATCATCAACGCCTTGGCCGCCGGCATGCGCCGACCCTGATAGTCAGCTTCGCCGTCGCCGGTCAGCAGACGGGCGAGCGCCGCCATCAGCACGAGATCGCCGGCGCCGATCGAGCCCAACTGCGGCATTACCGGATGCACGCCGGCATTGAGCGCATCGACAAGGGCGGTGAAAGCCACCGGCGAAATGCCGGAGCCGCCGACTGCCAGCATCGCTGCGCGCGCAAGCATGGTCGCCCGCACCGCCTCTTGGGGCAACGGTTCGCCGACAGCGCCGCTTCGCCCTTCCAGCAACTGGCGCTGGAAGGCGCTGGCATCGCCCTCGACCGACGTGCCGAGATTGGCGCCCAGCCCGGTGTTGAGGCCGTAAATCTGCTGGCCGGACGCGGCGACCTGGTCGAGCACTTTTCGCGCTTTGTCGAGCCTCTCGATGACAGTCGGTTCAACCTCGACCTTGCGGCCGCCGCGGGCGACCGCCGCGACATCCTCGACGCTGACGCCGGCGCCGGTGAGGACGAGCGCGCTCATGCGAAGCGCAGCCTCTGGCCGATGCCTTTATCAGCAGCCTTGGCCAGCATCGCCTTGCCCAGCGCAATGTCGGACAGCGACAGGCCGCGATGCCAGAACAGGATCGTCTCGTCGTCGCTTTGCCGGCCCGGCTTGAGGCCGGCGGCGATCTGGCCGAGCTCGGCGTGCAGCGTGGTCTCGCTCAGCCTTCCGGTTTCGACATGAGCGCGCAGCGAGCCGAACTTGCCGCCCTTGCACTGGCCCCAATCGTCGACGACCATTTTCTGCATGATGTCGGTCAGCGACAGCTCCACCGCGCTCATCGTACCATACGGCACGACCAGTGCACCAGGCTTGATCCATTCGGTCTTGAGCAGCGGCTGCGGCTCCGGCAGCCGTGAGGCTTCGACGACGATGTCGGCGCCCTTGATGCAGCTTTCCCAGTCGGCAACCGCGGTGACTTTCTTGCCGAGATCGGCCGAGAGTTTGGCGGCGAAGCCGTCGCGGCTTTCCGGGCGGCGCGAATGGACGCGGATCTCGTCGAAGTCGAAGAGATGGTCGAGCAGGCGCACATTCCAGTAGGCGGTGCCGCGCGCGCCGATATGGGCCAGCACCTTGGAGTTCTTGCGCGCCAGATGTTTGGCGCCGATGGCGGTGACAGCGCCGGTGCGCATGTCGGTGATGACGGTGGCGTCGAGAATGGCGCGCGGCGTGCCGGTGCGCGGATCGAACAGGTTTAGAATGCCAAATTCTGAAGGGAGCCCGTGCAGATAATTGTCGACATAGTCGCCGACGATTTTCACGCCCGCCGTGTCGAGCGGCGCAACGTAGCCGCGCAGAACGTTGAAATGGCCATGGAAGGAAGGGTCGGGTTCAAGATGGACGCGCGGCTCGATCACCGTCTGGCCATTGCCTTGCGCGATAAGCCCGGCTTCGACAGCGGCAATGATTTCGCCGTCGGTCATCTCCAGGGCTTCGATATCTAGGGCATTGAGGTAGTCGATATAGATAGGCTTCATGCAATGTCCTTGGCCGCCCGCCCATCCATAACAGGCTGCGAGCCGACACGGAAGTTTGTTGGATAAGCTCTGGACGGGGCCAGCCATATGCTGTTCAACGATGGTTCGCCATGACTGCCGTTCCCGACACCGAGGCCTCCGCCGTAGCCGCCAGCAATGCGCGGCGCGTGGCGTTGATCGTTGCCATCGCCTTTTTCATGCAGCTGCTGGATTCGACGATCATCTCGACCTCGCTGCCGCAGATGGGACAATCCTTCGGCGTGCCGGCGGTGGCGATGAGCATCGGCATCACCGCCTATATGCTGACCATGGCAGTGTTCGTGCCGCTGTCGGGCTGGCTTGCCGACCGCTTCGGCGCGCGCAACATCTTCCTGCTGGCGATCGTACTGTTCACGCTGGCCTCGCTGGCCTGCGGCTTCTCGCAGAGCCTTACCCAGTTCGTCGCGGCCCGTGTCGTGCAAGGCCTTGGCAGCGCGCTGATGACGCCGGTCGGGCGCATTCTGGTGCTGCGCAATGCGTCGAAATCGGAGCTGCTCAACGCCACGGCGCTGATCACCTGGCCGGCGTTGTTTGCGCCCGTGGTCGGGCCGGTGCTTGGCGGCTTCATCACAACCTATCTCTCCTGGCACTGGAATTTCTTCATCAACATCCCGCTTGGGCTGGTCGGGCTGGCGCTGGTCGCGCGCTTCATTCCGGGCGACCGCGCGGCCGATCCCAAGCCGCTGGATTGGCCGGGGTTTTTCCTCACGTCGCTGGGGCTCGCGCTGCTGCTCTACGGCCTTGAGCGCATCGCACATCCGGAAGACGGCGCCTTGCCCGCCGTGCTGCTGGTTGCCGCCGGCATCGTCATCGGCTGGCTGGCGGTGCGGCATCTCCGGCGCGCGCCGCATCCGCTGCTCGATCTCAGCGCGTTCAGGGTGCAGACCTTCGCCATCTCGACGCTTGCCGCCGGCACCATTTTTCGCGTGGCGATCAACGCCACGCCGTTCCTTTTGCCGCTGCTGTTTCAGGTCGGCTTTGGCCTTTCGCCGGTCGATGCCGGCTTGATGATCCTGGCCTATTTCCTCGGCAATCTCGGCATGAAGACGGTGACGACGCCGACGCTGCGGCGCTTTGGTTTTCGCACGGTCATGGTCGTCAACGGCCTGATCGCCTCGGCCTCGATCATGGCCTGCGCGGCGATCTCGCCGGAGACGCCGCAGGCGCTGGTGGTAGCGCTGATGCTGATCGCCGGCCTGACGCGCTCGATGCAGTTCACGGCGCTGAATACACTGGCCTTCGCCGATATCGATGCGGCGCAGCGCAGCTCGGCGGCAACTTTGTCGTCCATGCTGCAGCAGATGTCGATGCTGTTCGGCGTAGCGGTGGCGGCTGCCATTCTGAACCTGTCGCAGATCGTCAGGCACCGGCCGGCGCTCGACCTCGTCGATTTTCGCATCGCCTTCCTGGTCATCGGCGCCATCGGGCTGGCGGCGGCGTTGCGGTTCCTCGTGCTGCCGCCCGGTGCAGGCGCCGAAGTTTCAGGCCACATGACCAGGACCTGAATTCGCGATTTTCGCCGCTCAGGCGGCAATTAATTGCGCCTTGTGCTTTCGCCTCAGAACGGCACCTTCGCGCATACACGCAATGGCGCAACGGAATGCCAAAAGCGCAGCCTTTTCCTAGGATTGCGCCAGTTCTAGCAATCGGTGCGTCCACTGGAAGATTATCACTGCCAACGGGTGTTCCGAGCGCGGATTCATTTGACGAAGCGGCGCCGAGCCGATTAGCTTTCTCGGAAGGGGTGGCAGAGCTGCCATCGGGGCGAATGCAGACATGAACACGATTGGCTGGCCAAATGTCAGGAGCCTGAATCAGGAAGGCATTGTCTTTGCCATCGCCGTGGTGCTGTTCGTCGCCGCTGCCATTGGGCTGCCTGGTTTCATCGCTGCCAACAATCTCGTTGCCATCGTCCGCTCGGTGTCGGTGCTGGGCATTTTGGCGCTCGGCATGGCGGTCGTCATAATCGGCAGGGGCATCGACCTGTCGGCGGTGGCGATCATGGCGATGTCGGTCGCCTGGTATCTACAATTGCTCAACGCCGGAACGCCTGATGGGCTCGCCTTCGCCTATGTGCTGGCAGGCGTGCTCGCCATCGGCCTGCTCAACGGTTTTCTCGTCGCTTATGCCGACGTGCCGGCGATCTTCGTGACGCTGGCGACCGGCTCCTTCGTCTTCGGCTATGTCCGCTCGCAACTGATCACACAGGATGCGGTGCCGGTGCCTCAGGGCCATTGGGTGGAGTTGCTCGGCGGCCTGCGTTTCCTCGACATTCCGATCGAAGTGTTCGTCTTCGCCGGGCTCGCCTTCCTGTTCTTCCTGTTCCTGCGCTACACCAAATGGGGCCGCTACATCTATTTCGCCGGCGACAATCCGGTCGCCGCGCGCAACATCGGCATTCCGGTGCGGCCAATGCTGGTGCTGCGTTATGTGGTTTCGGCCTTCGTCGCGCTGATCGCCGGCCTGCTGACGGCGTCGAGCCTGCACTCGATCAACACCCGCGTCGTCAACTCGACGCTGCTCTATGACATCGTGCTGGTGGCGGTGATCGGCGGCATCGGCCTGTCCGGCGGGCGGGGCGGAGTGCGCAATGTGCTGGTGGGCGCTGCACTTATCGGCATCCTGTCGAACGCGATGACCATCATCGACATTCCGCTGCTCTATCAAAACCTGATCAAGGCGGCGATCCTGCTCGGAGCCATCATCGTCGACGGCATCATCAATCCGCGCGACGAACAGACCGCGCAGCAGGGCGACATCTAAGGGGTACCCGACGGGTCATGCGGACCGGCCGGCAATAAGTGAAAAACAGAGGATGTGACATGAAACTGATCAGAACACTGATGGCGGCCGCCACGGCGCTTGCCGCTACCGCCTTCGTCGCGCCGACCTTCGCCGCCGACGATCCGGGCCCGGCCGCATACGCGCAGGCGCTCAAGGGCAAGCGCGTCATGCTGGTGCCGCTGGCGATGGGCTTCGACCTTGCGCAGGGCTGGTCGCACTATCTGAAGACGGAAGTCGAGGCCTGGGGCGGCACCTTCGAAACACGCGATCCGAACTGGGTCGTCGATGCCGGCGCACAGGCGATCACCGACGCGATCTCGTCCGACACAAGGCCGGACGTGCTGATCATCCATGCGCCGGATCTCAACTCCTATTCCAAGCTGATGAAGAAGGCGCAGGCTGCCGGAACCTACGTCATACTGGTCGACAATCCCGCCAACTTCCCGGCCGACGCCTTTGTCGGCAGTGACTGGGACCGGCTCGGCCAACTCGAGGCCGAAGCGGCGATCAAGGGCTGCGGCGAGAATTCGTCGAAGAAGATCGGCCTTGTGCAGGGTGATCAGGCCAACTCGTCCAGTCTCTACCAGTATGCCGGCATCATGAAGGTGCTGGAGAAGCACCCCGACTTCAAAGTCGTGGCCAAGCCCGACTCCAACTGGGATCCGACGACGTCGCGCAACGTGACGACGACAATGCTGCAGCAGAACCCGGACATCTGCTCTATCATCGACTTCTGGGATGGCGACGCCACCGGCGCATCCGCCGCCATCCGCGACGCTAAGCTCGACGGCAAGGTGTTTTTGGTCACCACCGGCGGCGGTGAAAAGGCGGCCGATTGCGACAAGCTGCAGGACGGCACCTATGGCGCCGTTGTCATGACAGACCTTGCCCGCCAGTCCGGCGACATGAACGCTATCATCAAGTTCCTGCTGCAGAGCGGCCAGCCGGCCGGCACGTCGCACACCTACATCTACACGCTGGAGAAGGCTACGACCAAGGCCGACCTCAAGCCCGACAGCTGCTGGGACCTGAAGGCGCTGCAGGCCGAAGCGGCGGCGAAGTAAGCCGCGCTTTTCGACTGAAATAAACGAGGTGACTGGACAATCCGGTCACCTCGTTCCCTCATGGAATAGCAGCCGCCGATGTCCTTTCGCGAACGCCTCCAGTCCTGGCGCTACAATCTCGTGCCCGACCATCTGGTCGGCGAGATCCTGACAAAACGCTGGACCGACAACGCCATTCCGTTCCTGGCGCTGGTGGCGACGCTCAGCGTGTTCGGCTCGATCATTCCCGGCTTCTTCAAGCTGACCTCGCTGCAGGAATCGACCCGCCAGCTCGGCGAGTTCTCGATGGTGGTCACCGGCATGACGGTGGTGATGCTGGGCGGCGGCATCGATCTGTCCGTCGGTTCGATCTTCGCGCTGTCCTGCTTCTCCGCCGTCTATGTCTTCTTCATCCTCGAACAGTCTATCTGGCTGGCGCTGGCGGCATCGCTTGCCACCGGGCTCATCTTCGGCGCCGTCAACGGCTACCTCGTCGGCTATCTCAGGCTGCGCGCCTTTCTGACTACGCTGGTCACCTTCATTTTTGGCCGGGCGCTGTTCGATATTCTCGTCACCACCTATGCCGCAGACGTGCAGCTTTCCCAGGCGACATCCGATGTGCTCGACTTCATCGGCGACAGCACCTTCTGGGGGCTTTCGGTCTCGGTGTGGCTGGCGATCATTCTTGCCATCGTCACCCATATCGCGCTGACGCGCTCACGGCCGGGCTGGCATGTGCTGGCGGTCGGCGGATCCAGGCGCTCGGCGCACAATGCCGGCATTCGCGTGCGTCGCACCGTGTTCATGACCTATGTCTTTTCCGGCTTCTGCGCCTCGATCGGCGGCTTCCTGATCGCTTGCCGCCTGAGTGGGGCAGGGCCGGGCACCGGCCTCAACCTTGAGATCATGGCGCTGACGGCGGCGGTGGTCGGCGGCGTCAGCCTGGGTGGTGGCCGCGGCTCGGTCATCAAGGGGCTGATGGGCGCCATCATCGTGCTGACCATGACCAACGGGCTGATCCGGCTGGGCTATGGCACCGGCACCAACCAGATGGTGCTGGGCATCATGCTGGCGGTGGCGGTGACGATCGACATCCGCTGGCTGAAGAACCGCCATAAGGTGCTCAACGAAGTCTATGTCGCGCCGGTCTATCTCAAGATGGGCGAGACACAGTCTGCGGTGCCGGGCTCAGGCACGCCCTACGCGCTCGACAACCGGCTGTCGGCGGCCGACCATATCGGGCTCGGCGAGTTGGAAGGGCCGGAAGACGTCATCCTCGACCGCGACGACCATCTCTATTGCGGCACGCGCCATGGCGAGATCGTCCGCTTTTTCGCACCGGATTACGTTAAGTCGGAGGTGTTTGCCCATATCGGTGGTTTTCCGCTAGGCTTGGCCTTCGACAAATCGGGCAATCTGATCAGCTGCGTCGGCGCCATGGGGCTCTATTCCGTCTCACCGGATCGGGAAGTGAGGCGCTTGTCGGCCGAGACGTCGCGCTCCTGGACCTCGATCGTAGACGATGCGCGGCTGCGCGACCCCAATGATTGCGACATCGCGCCGGACGGGCGCATCTATTTCACTGACTCCACCAAGCGCTATGACGCCCACGATTGGGCACTGGACTCGATCGAGAACCGCGCCACCGGCCGGCTGCTGGTCTATGACCCGAAGGACGGTTCGACGAAGACACTGCTCGACGGCTACCGCTACACCAACGGTGTGTGCATGGCGCATGACGGCAAGTCGCTGTTCTTCGCTGAGAGCTGGGCCTGCCGCGTGCATCGCTACTGGCTGGAAGGGCCGAAGGCGGGCGCCGCCGAATGCGTCATCCGCGACATGCCGGGCTATCCCGACAACATCAACCGCGCCTCCGACGGCAATTACTGGATGGCATGGCTCGGCATGCGCACGCCGAGCTTCGACCTGTCGCTGCGCCATCCCGATATGCGCAAGCGCATGACGCGCCGGCTGCCGCAGGACGAGTGGCTGTTCCCCAACATCAACACCGGCGGCGTGGTGAAATTCAACGACAAGGGCGGCATTATCGAGGCGATGGGCGACCTCACCGGCGGCGCGCATCCGATGGTCACCTCGATGCGCGAGCACAAGGGTTTCCTGTTCGTCGGCGGCATCCTTAACAACCGCATCGGCCGCTACAAGATTGCGGGCGCCGACCCGAACTGGACCAGTTCCGCTTCTTATTGGCGAGCGAAGCCATGATCCTCGATCCTGTGCTCGACCTGTTTCGTGGCAAGGCGGTGACCATCCCACCGCTCGACGGTGCCTTCCGTCCCAACACGCGGCTGGACGAGGCGCCAGTGTTCGCCGATTTGACGGAGCCCGACAATCTTCTGGTTGCCGATGGCCGGCTGCTCGTTTCCAGCGGCAATGCGGTATATTCGCTTGCCGCAGGGGTGGAGCCGAAGGTTGTCGGGACCTTTCTTTCCCCCATCACGGCGCTGGCTCTATCACTGTCGGGCGAACTGACGGTGGGGTTGGAAAGCGGCAAGCTGCTGGTTGCCGGCAAGGAGGTTTCGCAGCCGGCCGGCGTCAGCTGCATCACCGCGCTTGCCTATGCAGACGACGGCACGTTGTGGCTGGCCAATGGCTCGGCTGAGCACACGCCGTCGCAATGGGCCGCCGACCTGATGAAGAAGGGCGCGTCCGGTTCGCTTTGGAGGCGGGACGCGGCCGCCGCCGAGTTCCGCAAAGTGGCCGGCGATATCGCCTTTCCCTATGGACTGCATCCCATTGGGCGGGATGTGCTGGTCAGCGAAAGCTGGCGCCATCAGCTCGTTCGCTTCGATGGTGCGACCGGTAGCCGCTCGACCATGCTGACGCATCTGCCCGGCTATCCCGCGCGCCTCGCGCCGGCCGGCGATGGCGGCGCGTGGCTGGCTCTGTTCGCGCCACGCAACCGGCTGATCGAATTCGTTCTCCAGGAAACCCACTATCGGCGCGACATGCTAGACCAGGTGGCGCCGGCCTACTGGATCGCGCCGGCTTTGGCCTCCAATCGCAGCTTCCTCGAACCGCTGCAATGCGGCGGCATCCGCACCATGGGCATCCACAAGCCCTGGTCGCCGAGCCGCTCCTATGGGCTGGTGGTCAGGCTCGATCAGAACATGCAGCCGCAATTCAGCCTGCACAGCCGCGCCGACGGCACGCGCCATGGCATCTGCAGCGTGGCGGAAACGGACGGCCGCCTGTTCATCGCCTCCAGGGGCGGCGATTGCGTGCTGGCCATCGACGCAGGAGGTCTCTGATGGAACCGATCGTGCGCCTGGAAAATGTCACCAAGAACTATCGCGGCGTGCCCGCGGTCAGACAAGTCAGCTTCGAACTGCGCAAGGGCGAAATCCACGCGCTGCTCGGCGAGAACGGCGCCGGCAAATCCACGCTGACCAAGATCATCGCCGGCGTCGTCGACGCCACCTCAGGCAAGATGTTCCACAAAGGCCGCGAGATCGCTTATGCGTCGCCGCATGCGGCGCTCGAGGCCGGCATCGCCATGGTGTTCCAGGAGACCAGCCTGGTGCCATCGATGACGGTGGCGCAAAACCTCTATCTCGGCACCGAAAAATTCCTCAACCGGCTGCGCGGCACCTACATTTCGGCGCAGCAGTTTTTGCAGTCGCTGAACTTTCCGGTCGACCCCAACGCCATGGTGGCGACGCTGGGCGCGGCCAAGCGTCAGATGGTCGAGATCGCGCGCGCCGTTCACCACAATGCCGAGATCATCATCTTCGACGAGCCGACGGCGACGCTGACGCCGGAGGAGAAGCGGCACTTCTTCGCGCTGATCCGGCGGCTGAAGGCGAACGGCGTCTCGATCGTCTTCATCAGCCATGCATTGGAAGAGGCGCTGATGATCGCCGACCGCATCACAATCCTGCGCGATGGCGAGCTGGTCATAACCGACGACACATCGGCCTTCGATCGCGACAAGATCGTCGCCGCCATGGTCGGGCGTACACTGTCGGGACAGATCTATCGCCAGCGCGACGAGGCCAGGCTGCGCAAGGCCGGCAAGAAGGTGCTGTCGGTGCAGGACATTTCGATGAGCAATGTCGTGCGCAACACCTCCTTCTCGATCTTCGAGGGACAGATCACCGGCGTGTTCGGGCTGATCGGCTCCGGCCGCACCGAGACCTTCAAGATCGTCTCCGGCATCTACAAGCGCGATTTTTTGCGCGGTGGCGCGATTGAACTCGACGACAGGCCGGTGCGCTATCTCGTGCCCAGTGAGGCGGTCGCCGACGGCATTGTCTATGTTACCGAGGACCGCAAGAGCGAGGGCATTTTCGAGACGATGGGCATCGCCGAGAACCTGTTCGGCGGGCTGCTGGCGGCGGGCCGCGAAAAGGCCTGGGTGATCAACCAGCAGGAGATGCGCACGCTTTCCGCTGAATGGACGAAGACGCTGAACATCAAGGCGATCAACGACAATGCCCGCGTGGTCGAGCTTTCCGGCGGCAACCAGCAAAAGGTGGTGATCGGCAAGGGGCTGGTGCAGCAGCCGCGTATCGTGATCTTCGACGAGCCGACGCGCGGCGTCGATGTCGGCGCCATCGCCGAGATCCACCAGATCATCAACCGGCTGGCCGACGAGGGATTGGCCGTCGTCGTTATCTCGTCCTACCTGCCGGAAATCATGAACCTGTCGGACCGGATTCTGGTGTGCCGGCAGGGCCGCATGGTCGAGGAGTTTTCGCCCGCCGAGGCGACGGAGGAGAAGATCATGTATGCGGCGGTTCATTAGGTTTCTGGTCGGTGTTTGAGGGTGCGCATAGGTCGCCAATTGGCGAAGGCCTCAGCGCCTTCGTCATCCTCGGGTCTCCGCGACGGCGCTTCGCGCCTGCTTCGCCCGTGAATGACGAAGCTGAGATGCTTCGGCCAATCGCCATGGTTCTGTCAGCATCAAAAACTGAATCGGAATAGCCGGTTAGCCGCCCTTGCTCGAGACCTGATTCAACCACCTGATCCACCGATTCAACGAAAGGAAACGCCATGGCCGCCACAAAACTCCTCAGCGATGCTGAGGTCGAAAAAATCCCGGTTGCGAAGGCTGTGTTCGATGACATCCGCGCGACGCGCAAATCGGATTTCGTCAACAATTTCTGGCGTGGGCTCGCCAACGATCCGGCCTTGCTGAAACGGACATGGGAACAGGTGAAGGTGGTGATGGCCACGGAGAGCGCCATCGACCCGCTGACCAAGGAAATGATCTATATCGCGGTGTCGACCGCCAATGGCTGCTCCTACTGCGTCCACTCGCATACGGCAGCTGCCCGCGCCAAAGGCATGACCGATGCGCAGCATGGCGAGATGGTGTCGATCATCGGGCTGGCCGGGCAGACCAACCATCTGGTGACTGCGATGCAGATTCCGGTCGATCCTGAGTTTGAAGTGAAGTGAGGGGCGGCTTTCGCTTCTCCCCTGTGGGAGAATGGAAAGCGTGCGCTATGCCGGTCTGTAAACCTTCTCTGCCGTATTCCAAAAGATATCCGCTTCCGCCACCGGACCGTGCTTCGCCACGGCTGCACGATGCGCCTTGATCAGTTCGGCGTGGCTGGTCCAGAGCTTCTCTATCGGGAAGTTGGAGCCGAACATCAGGTGGTCAGCGCCCAGAATGTCGATCGCATTGTCGACGATGTAGGCAATCAACGCCGGATCGTTGCGGTGGGCGAAGGTGCCGAGGCCCGACAGCTTGGCGTAGAAGTTCGGCGCTGTTGATAGAGTACTCAGGCCGGCTTTCCAGGCCTCGGTGGTTTCCGGCTCCATGCCGGTCAGCATGCCGGCATGGGTGAGGATGAAATTGGTGTCGGGGTTCTCGCCGACGAGCGTCAGCCCGTTCTTCATCTGGGCGGGGAAAAGCTGCAGGTCGAAGGACAGGCCATAGTCTTTAAGCCGCGCGACATTGGCCCGCACCCTGGGGTCGATGACCTGATCGGCCGAGGCAGCGAAGCGGAAGGCCGGCGTCTCGTGCCAATGCAGCTGCATGCGCACGCCGCGCAGCAGCGGGTACTTTTTCAATCGATCGATCTGGGGCCGGACATCGTCGACAGTCATATCGGTATAGCCGACGATAGCGTGCGGCCAGCCGGTCTGGTCGGCAGTCTTCTGCAGGAAGGCGACTTCTTTTTCGAAATCCTCCTTGGCCCAGTTGGTCTGGACATAGACGGCCTTCTCGACACCTGCGCCTTGCTGATCGGCGAGAAATTCCTCGATCGGATAGTCGCGGCGGATCGGTTCGTAGGGGCCGAAAATGCGCGGCACCATCGGCCCGACCAGCCATGGCTGGTCCTGCTGGCGCCAGATGTGGAAATGCGCGTCGATGGCTTTCTGCATCACGATACCCTTTTCCAGATTGCCGACGCCGCCGGGGCGGGGCGGGCGAGCGACAGGACGAAATCGGTGAGGCTCCCGAGCGACGAGCCGTCGATGAGATCGTCGAGATCGGGCAAGATGGCGCGCAACGCCGCCGTTGCCGGCTGGAAGCGCGGATCGCCGGCCAAAGGTGTGGCCAGCGACAGGCGAAAGGCGCGGGCGCTCAGGCGGCGTATCGCGGTCTCGAGATCGGCATGGTCGCCGCGCTCCAGCGCGTCCGACAGGATGATCACAGCAGCGCCGCGGGCGAAGGCTGAGAAACGGGGCACCGAGAGGAAGGCGAGCAGGGTCGGTCCCATGCGCGTGCCGCCGTCCCAGTCGTCTACGAGTGCCGCCGCTCGGGCGAGAGCCTGGTCGCGATCGCGGATACGCAGTGCGGACGTGATTCGGGTGAGCTGCGTGCCGAAGGTGAAGATTTCGGCACGGTCAGCACCTTGTACGGCGGCGTGAGCCAATTTGAGATAATCCGATGTATGCAGCTTCATCGAGCCGGAGACGTCGATCAGGATCAGCAGTTTGCGCGGCACCGTCTGGCGGCGGCGGAGCTGCGGCGAGGGGATATCGCCATCGGCGGTGACGATTTCCCTGAGCGAGCGGCGCAGATCGAGCTTGCCACGCGAATGGGTGCGCACGGTGCGGAATGAGCGGCGCGCGGGGAGGGCTGAAGCGAGCTTGCGGCGAAAGGCGGTCAGCCTGTCATCGTCACGCTGAAAATCGCGCGTGCTCAGTTGCTCCAGGCCCGACGACAGATCGCCGCCTTTCTCCTGGCGCGTGGTCTGTTTCTCCTCCTGGCGCGTGCCGTGATCGTCTTTGATGCGGGTTTCCTCGTCTTCCTCGCCTTCGATCGAGGGTTGGCCATCGCCATGGAAGTGATTGCGAAAATGCGCCTCGAATTCGCCGCGGCGATCGGGCGGGGGGGCAAGCGTTGCGAGCGCCGCCTCGCGGATGTCGGCCATCGAGCGGGGACCGAGCAGGGTGACCGCCTGCATGAAGCTGGAGACCTGCTCGGGGGCGACGGCAAAGGCGTGGCGGCGCAGCAGCCGGGCGAAGTGGAGGAAGGGCGCGGAGGCGAGAGGAAGGGTTCCCTGACGCATCATTCCTTCGCGCCCCCCTCTGTCCTGCGGGACATCTCCCCCACAAGGGGGGAGATCAGCAGCTTTGGCGCTTCGGTTCTTTCTGCGCCGCTGGAGATTGGCGAAAGCCAGGATGACGGCTGATCTCCCCCCTTGTGGGGGAGATGTCCGGCAGGACAGAGGGGGGCGCTGTCCCGCCAGCGTTGCGAAGTGCCCAGGTGAGGCCACCTCGCTATGAACGAGCTGTTGACCTCACACGTCACCCCAGCGCCTCCTCGACAATCTGGCCAAGCTCCGGCGCGATCGCGGACAAATCCTCCTCGTCCTTGATAAGCACACCGATGGCTCGGCGGAAGGCTTGCGGCCATGGGCTGCCGCCTTTCTCCAGTATGGTGGCGGCGTTGGCCCATTCTACGGCCTCGGAGATGCCGGGCGGCTTGGCCAGCGGGCGGACGCGGATCTCCTGCACAGCGGCCGCCACGGCGCGGGCGGTGGTCTCGGCGACATCGCCGGCGCGCAGCATGATGATGGCGGCTTCGCGCTCGGCGTCGGGATAGCCGATCCAGTGATAGACGCAGCGGCGCCGGAGCGCTTCGGCGAGTTCGCGGGTGCGGTTCGACGTTAGGATGACGATCGGCTGTGCCTCGGCGCGGATGGTGCCGCGTTCGGGAATGCTGATCTGGAAGTCGGAGAGGAATTCCAGAAGTAGCGCTTCGAATTCGTGGTCGGAGCGGTCGATCTCGTCGACCAGCAGCACGCGCTGCTCCGGCGCCCGCAGCACCTGCAGCAATGGCCGCGCGATCAGGAAGCGGTCGTCATAGATGTCGATCTCATGCTCGCCGGCATGGCGGATGGCGAGCAGCTGGCGCTGGTAGTTCCATTCGTAGAGCGCGTGTGCTGCGTCGATGCCTTCATAGCATTGCAGCCGCACCAGATCGCGGCCAAGCAGTTGCGCGATCGCCTTCGCAGCTTCGGTCTTGCCGACGCCCGGCGCGCCTTCGAGCAGCAGCGGTTTGCCCAGCCGTATCGCCAGGAAGATCGCGGTTGCGAGGCTGTCGTCGGCGAGATAACGCGACGCGGCGAGATGGGACGCCACCGCCTCCGGCGAGGTCGCGACAGTCTCTGCGTTCACCTCTGGCGTCATCAGTTCGCCGCTTGCGCCTTCAGCGCGCGCAATATGCGCTCCGGTGTGATCGGCAGCGTGTCGATGCGCACGCCGACGGCGTCGAAGACGGCATTGGCAACCGCGGGGATCTGCGGGTTCGCGCACATTTCGCCTGGCCCTTTGGCACCGTAAGGACCATCCGCCGACGGCCGCTCCAGCACGATGATCTCGGTTTGGGCGAGATCGCCCGGTCCCGGCATCAGATACTGGTTGAAGTCGGTGCCGCCATGGTCGCGGTTGGGATAATAGGGCTCGGTCGTTTCGTAGAGCGCGTGGCTGATGCCCATCCAGGAACCGCCGACCAGTTGCTGCTCGACCATTTTCGGGTTCAGCGCGCGGCCGATCTCGAAGACGTTCTTGACGGTCAGCACCGTAACCTCGCCTGTCTCGTCATCGACCTCGACCTCGGCCACCGTGCAGGCATGGGCGTAGCAGGTCGACGGCTTCATCGCGCCGGTCTCTTTCTCCGGATAGGAGCGCGGGATCAGGAACATGCCGCGGCCTGAGATCGAGCGGCCACGCTTGAAATGAGCCGACAGCGCGACATCGAAGATCGAGATCGACTTTTGCGGCGCGCCCTTGACCAGAATGTTGCCCTCGCCATCAGTTTCGAGATCGGAGGCGTTCACCTCCAGCTCTTCCGCCGCCACTTCCAGCATCACCTGGCGCGCTTCCTTGGCCGCCTGGATGACGGCGTTGCCGGCGCGGTGGGTGCCGCGCGAGGCGAAGGTGCCCATGCAGTGCGGACCGGTGTCGGTGTCGGCGGTGTCGATGGTAACCCGGTCCGTCGGCACGCCGATGGTCTCGGCGCAGATCTGCGCCATGATCTGCTTCAAGCCCTGACCGAGATCGACGCTGGAAAGCGTCACCATGAAATTGCCGGTCGGCGTCGAATGCACCAGCGCCTGCGTCGGGTCGCCGCCAAGGTTCATGCCCGTCGGATAGTTGATCGCGGCGACGCCGCGTCCGCGCCTTAGCGCCATCTCAAGCTCCCTTCTTGTAGGAGGACATCGCCATATACTTCTCCGCCACCGGCCAGTTGGCGGCGCGCGACGCCTCCTGCATGCACTCGATCAGCGCCGCTCCTTCGGTCGGCTGGCGATGCGCCTTCATGTCGCCATCGCGATAGGCGTTGATGAAGCGGAATTCGAGCGGGTCCATGCCGATCAGCCGCGCCAGCTTGTCCATCTGCACCTCAAGCGCGAAGTCGCCGATGGTGACGCCGAAGCCGCGCATCGCGGAGGAGGGTGTGCGGTTGGTGTAGACGCAGTAGGTGTCGATCCAGACATTGGGAATGGTGTAGGGGCCGGGATAGTGCGCCGCTCCCTTCTGCGCGCCATAAGGCGAGTGACGCGAATAGGCGCCGGCATCGGTGTAGCCGGTGACCTTGCGCGCAACGATGCGGCCGTCGTTCATCACGCCGTCCTTGATGATTATCTTTTCGGCGGCGCGCGGCGAGGAGATCTGCATCTCCTCCTCGCGGCTGTAGATGAAGGAGACGGGACGTCCTGTGAGCTTGGCGCCAAGAATGGCGATCGGCTCGACGATGACGTCGACCTTGCCGCCAAAGCCGCCGCCGACGGTGCCGCCGACGAAATGCAGTTTGGAGCCGGGCATCTGCAGGATGATCGACGCGTTGTCGAGGGTGAAGAACATCGCCTGGGTGTTGGTGTAGCAGGTGAAGCGGTCATTGCCTTCGGGCACCACGACGCAGCCCGTGGTCTCGGTCGGCGCATGCTCGATCGGCGAGGACTGGTAGCTCTGTTCCAGGATGTGGTCGGCGCCAGCGAAGCCCGCCTCGACATCGCCGAAGCGCACCTTGCGGCATTCGCCGCTGTCATAGAGGTAATAATTCTGGCCGTGATATTCGTTGACCAAAGGCGCGCCGGGCTTCAGCGCTTCCTCCATGTCGAAGACGGCCGGCAGCACCTCGTAGTCGACCTTGACCTTGGCTGCCGCTTCCTGAGCCGCGCGCTCGGTCTCGGCCAGCACCGCCACCACGGCCTCGCCCTTCCAGCGCACCTTGCCGTCGGCCAGCACCGTCTCGTCCTCCGGCCCGACCTGGATCAGGATCAGGATGGTGTAGACATTGTGCGGCACATCCTTGGCGGTGAGGATTTTCACCACGCCGGGATGCTTCTCCGCTTCGGAAGTGTCGATCGAACGGATGCGGGCATGGTGGTGCGGACTGCGCACCATTTTCAGGTGAAGCATATTCGGGACGTTGCGGTCGGCGAAATAGGCGGTCTTGCCCGTCACATGACCCGGCGAATCCAGCCGCGGCCGCCCATGGCCGATCTCGTGCAGGCCGTCCTTGCGCTGATCGGCGAAATAGTTTTTGCGCAGTTCCATTCTTTTGGTCCTTAGGCCGCGTTCTGCGAATTGGCTCGGGCCGCCGTCAGCACCGCCTGGATGATCGGCTCGTAGCCGGTGCAGCGGCAGATATTGCCGGACAGCGCCTCGATCACGTCCTCGCGGCTCGGATTAGGCGTGTGGTCGAGCAGCACCTTGGCGGCCATGATCATGCCCGGCGTGCAGAAGCCGCATTGCGTGGCGAAGGCGTCGAGGAAGGCACGCTGCAGCGGATGCAGGACGCCGGCCTCAGCGAGGCCCAAGGTGGTGCGGATGTCGGCGCCGCTGCAGGTCTCGGCCAGCGTCAGGCAAGAGAGCCGGAGTTCGCCGTCGATGATGACCGAACAGGCGCCGCAGGTGCCCTGGTGGCAGCCGCCCTTGGGCGAGGTGTCGCCGATCTTGTCGCGCAGCGCGTGCAGCAGCGTCGTGCCGCTGTCGACAAATTCGGCCTTCTCCGAGCCGTTGAGCGTGAACTGAACCGGAACCTTTGCCATGTTTTCCTCCCAGCGCGCCTGCCCGGTTGATCCGACAGACGCGCGCCCCCCAAGCGGTGGTTAAGTAAGCAGCAGCCGGCCGAGATGGACCGGCAGAACCTCGGCGCGATACCAGGCGCTGGCGATCGGGTCGGTGATTGGCGAAGTGCCTTCACCGGCTGCAGCCAGCGCCGCTGCGGCGCCGTCCTGGTCAAGCCTGCTGCCGATCAGTGCCTTTTCCGCAGCACGGGCGCGCATCGGCCGGTCTGCCATGCAGCCGAGCGCGATCCGCGCCGAGGAGACAGTGCCGTCGCCGGCCTGTTCCAGAACGGCGGCGATGCTGAGCACCGAGACGCCCTTCGGCTTGACCCGCGACGCTTTCAGGAAGCGGAAATTCTCGGCCTTCGGCAACGCGAAGGCGACTGATGTGACAATGGCGCGGCCGCCGTCCCGCCTGGCCAGAAAATCCTCGATAGGCAATTCCCCATCATCGGTGCCGACCGTCGCATCCAACGCCAGCAGGGCGACAGCGAAATCACCGTAGGGCGCCGGTGCGAACAGATTGCCGCCGACAGTCGCCATATTGCGGATCGCCGGGCCGCCGACGGCGCGCGCAGCCCTGGACAGCGCCGCAAGCTCGGGATGGCGGGCGATGGCCGCCATTGTCACCGAAGCTCCGATGCGGACCTTGCCGCCGGCAACGGTGATCCCGGAGAGGGCCGGATCAGTCGAGCGGACGAGGCCGGTGACGGAGACATCGCCTTCATTGGCGGCGCGCACGACCAGCGTGCCGCCGCCGAGATAGCGGGTGCCGGGCGCCTTCAGCGCCGCGTTGGCATCCCTGACGGCCGAAAAGGTCTGGAGGGCAAGCGCCATGGCAGTCTCCCCTGACTCAGCTCTGGCCAGAAAAATGGCTCTTCAATGCATTGAAGCCACCCTGGAAGACATTGGCGGCCATGCCGGCGGCGATCTTGTCGGCCTCTTCGGGCGCCGCGTCGAAGCTCGCGGTCCATTCGGCATAGGTGCGGTCGCAGTCGGTCACGCGGCGCAATTGCAGCGTCGCTTTGTGATTGGTCAGCGGCTGCGGCGTTTCGAGGATAGAATAGCTGACGCGGAAATCCGCATCGGAGAAGTCGAGCAGTTTTTCGCGGATACGCGCGCCGCTGGCGAGCTCGAAATTACGCACGCAGCCGATGGTTTCGGCGCTCTTGCCGTCTTCGATATGGCTCTTGACCATGCGCGGATGCCAGCCCGGCAGGCCGTTGAAGTCGCGTATGCGCGCCCAGACCTTTTCGACCGGCGCGTCGATGACGCTGGAGACGGTGACTTCAGCCATATGATCATTCCCCAACGAATTCGATACGCTGCAGGGTAGGGCGGCGGCCGGCGCTGCGCTTATCAATGGGTCTTGCGGCCCTATCAAGGAGTCTGAAAAAGAACGGCCCGTTCAGGCCATGGCACGCGCCGCTTCGCGGTAAAGCGTCGGCGGCACGCCGACATGGTCGCGGAAGAAGCGCGAGAAATTGCCCTGGGTGGTGAAGCCGAGATTGCAGGCGACCGAGATCAGCGGCTCCTGCGACCACTGCAGCTGCCGCACGGCTTCCTCCATGCGCAGCGTGTTCCAGTAGACATTGGGCGTCAAATTGGTCTGTTCCTTGAACAAAGCGAAGAAATGCGGCCGCGACAAGCCAACGCTGCGGGCGACGTCGTCGAACGAGATGCGTTCGCAGACATTGGCCTTCATCAGCTGGATTGCCTTGCGGACGCGAAAGTCCTGCATGGTGTTGATGCGGATGCGTACCTCCGGCGGCGCCGAGGCGTCGGCGGCGTCGAGCACGCTATCGATGAAGCGCTCGATCTCGTAATTGGCGACGTCGTCGATGCTTTCATTTTCGCTCAAATGGTCGAGCAGATTGGCGGCGGCCTGGTGCAGCCATGGTTCGAGCGTGATTGCGGCCTGTGCAAACAACGGCGCCGACGAAGGCAGGTCGCGGCGCCGGCGCGCCCAATCCGGATCGATGTAGAAGGCGAGGAACAGGCCGGGCCTGCCGTTCTGCGACAGAATGTGGCTGTGCGGCTGGTAGGAATTGATGCCGGCGGCGGTGCCGGGACCCAGCGGCACCGTCTCGCGGCCGACGGTCATCTCGCCGGCCGTGCCCTCCAGCCAGATGATGATGTGGGCCTCGACATGCGCATGGGTGACGAAGTCGCTGGCGACATTCAGGACAGAAACATGTCCGAACCGGCCCCAATAGAGCCTGATCGCGTCCGTCATGGGTATACCTCCCGCAGACGACTGGCCTCCCTTCGCCTGCAACGGGATTGTGCGGCTGAGTTCGGGGTCGCGTCAAGGCTGGGAGGTGTGGTGAGCTTGGGGGGCCGCTTATGCCGACGGATTTTCAGACTGAGCGATAGGGTTTCCCGTCAAACCGAAGCCGTCATGCCGCCGTCGACATAAAGCGTATGGCCGTTGACGAAGGACGAGGCGTCGGAGGCGAGGAACACGGCGGCGCCGATCAGTTCGTCGACATACCCCCAGCGGCCGGCCGGCGTGCGCTTTTCCAGCCAGGCGGAGAATTCCTGGTTGTCGACCAGCGCCTGGTTCATCTCGGTGCGGAAATAGCCGGGGGCGATGGCATTGATCTGCAAGCCGTATTTCGCCCAGTCGGTGCACATGCCACGTGTCAAATTGCGGATTGCGCCCTTGGTGGCCGTATAGGGCGCGATGTTGGGCCGGGCGAGTTCGCTCTGCACCGAGCCGATGTTGATGATCTTGCCCTTGCCGCGCGCGATCATATTGCGGGCGACCGCCTTGCCGGCATGGAAGGCGCCGGAGACATTGGTCTTGAACAGCCGCTCCCACTGCTCCTCGGGAAAGTCCTCAAGCGGAGCGCGGAACTGCACGCCGGCATTGTTGATCAGGATGTCGATGGCGCCGATCTCGGCCTCGATGCGGGCGACATCGGCATCGACCGCGCGAAAATCCGTCACGTCGAAGGTCGAGGGGTGCGCTTTGAAGCCAGCGTCGCGCAAGCCGGCGACAGCACCGGCAACCTTGCCGGCATCGCGGCCGTTGAGCACGACACTTGCGCCATGCTCGGCAAGGCCGCGCGCCAGCGCCAGGCCGATGCCCTGGCCGGAGCCGGTGATCAGCGCCAGCCGGCCGTTGAGCTCGAACAGGGTTTTCGATGTCAAGGCAACGGTTTCCAGCCGAAAGGTTCAGTCCAAAAACATTCAGTCATTGCGCCTGAAGTTGCGGATCCGGTCGAACAGCACCGCGAGCAGGATGGCGCCGCCGATGAACACGCCTTGCCAGAAAGCATTGATGCCGAGCAGACCAAGGCTGTTGCGGATCACTTCGATGAGCGCGGCACCGACAATAGCGCCGAAGGCGGTGCCGACGCCGCCGGCGAGATTGGCGCCGCCAATGACCGTGGCGGCGATGACCTGCAGTTCCATGCCGGTTCCGAGATTGGTGGTGACGGCGCCCAGCCATCCGGTCTGGATGATGCCGGCAATGCCCGCCGCCAGCGCCGAGATCATATAGACGGCGACCTTGATCTGCTTGACGGGAACGCCGGTCAGCGTCGCCGCGTGCTCATTGCCGCCAATGGCGAAGATGTGGCGGCCAAACTTGGTCCAGCGCAGCGTGAAGCCGGTGATCAGCGCCAAAAGGATCATGTAGAGCACCGGATTGGCGATGCCGAACACCCAAGCGCCGCCGCCCAGCGCCAGAAGCTTGTCGTGATCGGGGCCGAACTGGAAGACGACGGTGTTGTTGGAGGCGACCATGGCGAGGCTGCGCGCAATCGACAGCATGCCGAGCGTCACCACGAAGGGTGGAAAGCCGAGATAGGCGATCATGATGCCGTTGAAGGCGCCTATGGCGAGCGCGGTGGCGATCGAGGCGAGGATGCCGACCTCGATGGAGTAGCCGGCATGCATGGTGACGGCCAGCACCATCGACGACAGGCAGAGCACCGAACCGACCGACAGGTCGATGCCACCGGTGATGATGACGAAGGTCATGCCGAGCGCGATGATGGCGACGAAGGTGATGTTGCGGGTGATGTTATAAAGGTTCTTCGACGTGGCGAAGGCGTCGGTGGCAAAAGACAGGAACAGGCAGGCCAGGATGACCGCGATCACCACCCAGAAGGTCTGGCTGGCAAACAGTCTTGCCGGCAAGGATTGCTGCTTTTGTTCGATCGGCTGGTCAATTGTCAGTGCCATCGTCGACCTTCATGTGCTGTGCGTGGTGAAATTCGCTGAGATCAAACCTGTTCGATGGCGCCGGTGATCAGCCCGGTGACTTCCTCGGGCGAACTTGACGCAATCGTCTTGTCGGCGACCTTGCGGCCGCGCCGCATGACGATGACGCGGTCGGCGACGGTGAACACGTCAGGCATGCGGTGGCTGATCAGCACCACTGCGATGCCCTGGTCGCGCAAATGGCGGATCAGGTTCAGCACTTCGGCGACCTGGCGCACCGAGATCGCGGCCGTCGGTTCGTCCATCAACACGATCTTCGCCTGCGACAGCATGGTGCGCGCGATCGCCACCGCCTGACGCTGGCCGCCCGACATCTGCTTGACGAGGTCGCGCGGACGGGTCTCGGACTTCAACTCGGCGAATAGCTGGCCGGCGCGCTTGTACATGGCGGCATAGTCGAGGATGCGTAAAGGGCCGAGGCCGCGGCGCAATTCACGGCCGAGATAGACATTGGCGGCGGCGGTCAGATTGTTGCACAGCGCCAGGTCCTGGTGGACGATCTCGATGCCGTGCTGGCGAGCTTCCGCCGGCTTGTGCAGGATCAACTCCTTGCCGTCCATGCGCATGATGCCATGGCTGGGGCGGAAATTGCCGGCGATCATCTTGACCAGCGTCGACTTGCCGGCGCCGTTGTCGCCCATCAGGCCGACCACCTGTCCGGGCTCGATCGACAGCGATACGTCGTTGACCGCCTGGATGGCGCCGAAATGCCTCGAGATATTGGTGAGTTCGAGAACCGCCACCAGTCTTTGCCTCCCCGTGTTTTGCGACCCGCTGCTGTTCCCGGCGTGAATGCCGGCGCTGCTTTGGCCCCGCTCTCCCCATCTCCTCCCGGAAACAGCGTCAGCGTTCTTTTACGCAAAAGCCGGCGCTCGTCAATCAATTGTCGGACGAATTGAAGCCTTGGTTATCCAAAAATCCGTTTTGTAGGACAAATAGCATTGACGTTGGCCGCAAGCCGATATTAGCTAAGCGTCGGAGGAGATTATGCCGATGCCGCTGGCGGTTAGCCGGGCGGAATCGGCGGAGGTTTATCGGTCGAGGTTGCGGCGCCACCCATGTGTTGAGCCGGGCCAATGCCGCATCTGGAAATGCTTATCGATCTGTCTTGGCGACACGAGTGCTCGTGAAACGAACCTCGGTCATTAAGCATCCGGTCGATCTGTGTGGCGGGCACGCCGTGTCCGTCTGTTTCAAGGGAGGACTGACATGAGGAAAACACTTTTGCTCGCCGCCGTCGCCGCCATGGCGCTGGGCGCCGGGCCGGCTTTGGCCAAGAAACAGCTCGTCATCGTGGTGAAGGGTCTCGACAATCCATTCTTCGAAGCCATCCACCAGGGCTGCGAGAAATGGAACAAGGAAAATGCCAGCTCGGAATATGAATGCTTCTACACCGGCCCGGCATCGACCTCCGACGAGGCCGGCGAAGCGCAGATCGTTCAGGACATGCTGAGCAAGGCCGACACGGTGGCAATGGCGATTTCGCCATCCAACGCGCCGCTGATCGCTCAGACGATCAAGACCGCCAATCCGACGATCCCGATCATGACGCTCGACGCCGATCTCAGCAAGGAAGATGCCGCGCTGCGCAAGACCTATCTCGGCACCGACAACTATTTGATGGGTCACAAGATCGGCGAGTACATCAAGAAGGGCAAGCCGAACGGCGGCACGATCTGTACCATCGAAGGCAATCCCGCGGCCGACAACATCCTGCGCCGCGCGCAGGGCATGCGTGACGCGCTGTCGGGCAAGGAAGGCCTGGCGGCACTTGCCGGCGAAGGCGGCTGGACCGAAGTCGCCGGTTGCCCGGTGTTCACCAATGACGACGGCGCCAAGGGCGTGCAGGCGATGACCGACATCCTCGCCGCCAATCCCAAGCTCGACGCCTTCGGCATCATGGGCGGCTGGCCGCTGTTTGGCGCACCGCAGCCCTATCGCGACCTGTTCGGGCCGCTCAAGGACCGCATCGCCAGCAACGACTTCGTCATCGGCGCCGCCGATACGATCGGCGATGAAGTGGCGATCGCCCGTGACGGCCTTGTAACCGCTCTGGTTGGTCAGCGGCCGTTCGAAATGGGCTACAAGGCACCGTCGGTGATGATCGATCTGGTCGAAGGCAAGGCCGTCGCCGATCCGGTGTTCACCGGCCTCGACGAATGCACAAAGGACACGGTCGACACCTGCATCCAGAAGTAGGTTCTCGATTTCGGGGCGCCCTTTGACGGGCGCCCCGTCTCTTCCCGGACGGACGCAACGGTTGGGGCAGCAGGCTCCGGCTTTGACGCGTCTGTAGTTTGGATTTTCGGCAACGAGATCGGCGCGCCGTGCAGGTTCGGACCAGTCCGGACGCAGACGGCCGACGCATTGGAACGTGAATGCCGGACGAGAAATCAAAGAAGCGAACCGAGCGGGCCAAGGCACAAGCCAGCCGCGGTCCGGCTGTCATGCGCAGGGCCGGTGCCGCGCATTTTCCGGGAGCGAGCGTCCATGTCTCGCTGGCCGGCGAGATCGGCCTCAGAATCGTGCGCGGCGATTATCCGCCCGGCACCATTCTGCCCAACGAGGCCAAATGGGCCGAGATCTTCGATGTCAGTCGTTCGGCGGTGCGCGAAGCCATCAAGATGCTGATGGCCAAAAGCCTGCTGGCTTCACGGCCCAAGATCGGCAGTTGGGTCGAGCCCAGGGAACGCTGGAACCTGCTCGACCGCGATGTGCTGGCCTGGTACGCGACCGGGCCGGACCGGGAAGCCTTCCTGCGCACGGTGCAGGAGTTCCGTCACATCATCGAGCCGGAAGCGTCGGCCTTTGCCGCCACGCGGCGCAACGACGAGCAGATGGACGAGATCAGCCAGGCCTGTCGTGAGATGGGCGAGGCTCTGAACCTGCAGGAGCGTATCCGCGCCGATACGCGTTTTCACCTCGCCATACTGCGCGCCTCGGGCAACGATCTGCTGGTGCCGCTTGGCGTTCTGATCGAGTCGGCGCTCGATCATCTCTTTGTCTTCGTCACACGCGAGACCAGCGATCAGCGGCGGGCGCAGGCGCTGCATGAGGCGATCGAGAAGAACATCCGCCTGCAGCGTCCTGCGGCCGCGCGCAATGCGGTGCACAAACTGCTCGCCAACACCGACGATGTTATCGGCCGGTCGAGGCGCTGACACAGGCTTTTCGCCACCTCAAATCGTCTGCTTCTTGCCATCCTTGCTGGGCATCAGGTCGACGCCGTTGACCTTGCCGATATATGTCGCCAGCATCGGCACGAATTGCTCGGCCGGGCCAGTGGCATGGGCACCGGCGAAGGAGTTCTTGGTGGCGTTGCCGAGCGGGTTGGCGATGCCGGCCGCGCCCGCCATCGATTCCAGATAGGTCAGGTCCTTGAAGGCGTTGGCGATGGTGAATTTATGTGCGTCGCGGTCGCCCTCCAGCGTCCAGCGCATGAAGGTCTGGTAGAAGCCGCAATCCATGCGGCCGTTGCGGATGACGCTGTCGAAACGCGGTGGCGAGATGCCGACCTTTTCGGCCAGCGCCAGCGCCTCGGAATAGATCGCGGCATAGCCCAGCGAGATGAAGTTGTTGAGCAGCTTCATGCGGTGGCCGTCACCTGTATCGCCAATATGAACGATGCGGCCGGCCCAGGTTTCGATGACCGGCTTCACACGGGCAAACAGCGCGTCGGGCGCGCCGACCATGGCGTCGAGCGTGCCTTCCCAGGCTTCCTTCGGGGTGCGGCTGAGCGGTGCATCGACGAAGTCGACGCCGATCTCCTTCAGTTCCGCCGCCAGCGCCACCGTCGAGACCGGATCGGCGGTCGAGCAGTCGACGACGACCGAACCCTTCTTCAAGCCCTCCTTGAGGCCGCCGGGGCCGCGGATGATGGCTTCCACTTCGCGCGAGCCGGTGACGCAGATGAAGACGATGTCGGACGCCGCCGCCACGTCGCGCGAAGTCGCCGCCTCCTTGGCGCCCCGGCCAATCAGGTCCTCCGCCGGCTTGCGGTTCTTGCGGCCGAGGAAGGTCAGGCCATAGCCCTTGTCGACGATGTTCTTGGCAATGCCGTGCCCCATCAGGCCAAGGCCGATAAAGCCGATCTTTTCGCTCGCGGCGGTCGTGGTCATGTCTTGAAGTCCTGTTGCGATGATTGATAGTGGGCGCCGCCGTGTGGCGGGCGAGGGTGGTTGCGGAATGCCATATTGTCTGACAATACACGGAAATCCTAGGCATTGGAGACGAAAATGACGAAGCGGATCATGTTCACCGGCGGCAGCGGCAAGGCCGGTCGCCATGTCGTGCAATATCTGGTCGAACAGGGCTGCCAGGTGCTCAACATCGACACCAGGCCGCTCGACAATCCCAAGGTGCGCACGCTGATCACCGACATCACCGACAGCGGCCAGGTGTTCAACGCGCTGTCGAGCTATATGGGCCTGCATGAATTCGATCCGTCGCTGCGCCCGCAGCCGGTCGATGCCGTGGTGCATTTCGCCGCCATACCGCGCATCATGATCACGACCGACAATGAGGCGTTCCGCATCAATGCGATGGGCACCTACAACGTCATCGAGGCGGCGGTGAAGCTCGGCATCCCGAAGGTGGTGATCGCGTCCAGCGAGACCACCTACGGCGTGGTGTTCGCCAACGAGCCGCGCGATCCCAAATATTTCCCACTCGACGAAGAATACGACGTCGATCCGATGGACAGCTATGCTCTGTCCAAGGTCGTCAACGAGCACACGGCGCGCGCCTTTGCGCAGCGCAACGGCACCGATATCTATGCCTTGCGCATCGGCAACGTCATCGAACCGCACGAATATTCGCTGTTTCCGAAGTGGTTTGCCGATCCGGGCTTTCGCAAGCGCATCGCCTGGAGCTATGTCGACGCGCGCGATCTCGGCCAGATCACGCTGCGCGCCGTTGAAACGGACGGGCTCGGCTTCCAGGTGTTCAACGCCGCCAATGACGACACCTCGTCCGACCTGCCGACGGCCGAACTTTTGAAGCGGTTTTACCCCGACGTGCCGGTCAAGGCGGATCTCGGCGAATATGAAACGCTGCTCTCGAACCGCAAGGCCAGGGACATGCTCGGCTTCCGTCCCGAGCACAGCTGGCGCAAATACGTCAAATAGGACGGCCGGGGGCAAGGTTGCGACCTGATCTGTGCACAGCCGCAGGCTTTGCCGTCAACGTCCCGTCCTTTGCTTGACAGCTTTCGAAATCCGGACTTTGTGGAGGCATGAGGGACGGAAAGCCGAACAAGGGAAAGAAGCCTGAAAAGGCGGCATCCGGCGAGCGCCCGGCGACCCTTCGCCGGGCTGACGCCACCCGGATGCCCGGCACCAGCGTGCATGCCTCGCTGGCCAGCGAAATCGGGCTTCGGATCGTGCGCGGCGACTATCCGCCAGGCACCATCCTGCCCAATGAAGCCAAATGGTCCGAAACCTTCAACGTCAGTCGCTCTGCGGTGCGCGAAGCGATCAAGATGCTGATGGCCAAAAGCCTTTTGGCGTCGCGCCCCAAGATCGGCAGTTGGGTGGAGCCCAGGGAGCGCTGGAACCTGCTCGATCGCGATGTGCTCGCCTGGTACGCGACCGCGCCCGACCGTGAGGTGTTCCTGAAGACGGTGCAGGAATTCCGCCACATCATCGAGCCGGAAGCGACTGCCTTCGCAGCCATGAGACGCACCGAGGAGCAGATGGCCGAGATCAGCCAGGCCTGCCGCGAGATGGGCGAGGCGCCGAGCCTGCAGGAGCGCACGCGCGCCGATACGCGTTTCCATCTGGCCATCCTGCGCGCCTCCGGCAACGATCTGCTGGTGCCGCTCGGCGTGCTGATCGAATCCGCCTTCGATCATCTGTTCACCTATACGACGCGCGAACTCGACGATCTGCAGCATGCACAGCAACTGCACGAGGCGATCGAGAAGGCCATCCGCCTGCAGCGGCCGGAGGCGGCCCGCAACGCGGTGCGCAAGCTGCTCGCCAATACCGACGGCGTCATCAACACCCGGTAGGATATGCTGATATTCAGGTGAGGCCGGCCTGCAAACGCCGGCTTTCGCGCTTCACGTACTTAAGTACGCTCCGCTCCGGTTCTCGAAATCCAACGTTTTCGGCGCGGCCTGACCTGAATCTCAACACATCCTGCGAGCGCTCAGCCGGCCTGCGAAGTGGCCAGGTGCTGCCTGGTCAGCGCGACTAGCAGCGCCTGGTCGCGGGCGGCGTGCTCGGGGCGGTTGACCACCTCGTCGCCATTGACGATCGCACCCCAGAAGCCGCGCAGTTCCTCGACGAAGGCTTCGCCGTAGCCGGCACGCAGATCCTTCGTCGACAGTGTGTGGCCGTCCGAGGTCTTCACAGTCAGCCGGGTCGGATGATGGTTGAGCCAGGGCGAGGGGAATTCGAGCTCAAGGCTGGCATCGTCGAAGAACAGCGTGATGCGTTCCTTGTAGTCGGCGAGCTTCGGCACGGTGAGATGCGTCATCGTCCACAGCGCCTGGCCGTCGAGCAGTTTTACCGCGCCCTGGCCGCCATCGCCATTGGCGAAGATCTGCGCGCCGACAACCTCGCCCTCCGGCACGCTGAGCGCGTCGAGCAGGCCGTGCACGGCATTCACATCGTGAATCAAGGCGGAGCTGTAAGCGCCGGTAAACCCACGGAAAGCCAGATCGGTCATGGGCTGGCCGATGGCGCGCTCGACCTGTTGTTTCTGCTTGCTTTGCGCGGCGGCAATCAGCTCCTCGGGAATGTCGTTGCCTCGCTTGTAGCGCTGGTGGGCGATGAACGGCCAGGCATCGGGATCGTTGACCTCGACCGAGACGGACCGCAACGTCTTTGCCGTGCCGGGCAGCGAGGCCAGCGCCAGCCGGTAGCTCGGATCGAAGCGTTTCATATAGCCGACCTGCATAACCTTGCCGGCCTTGTCGCGCGCGGCGATGATCTCGGCGATTTCCGCCGGGGAATAGCAGAGCGGCTTTTCGCAGAAGACATGCAGGCCGCACCCAAGGGCGGCTAGTACCTGCTCGTAATGAAGCGGGTCGGGCGAGCCGATGACGACGGCGTCGAGCTTCTGGCCGAACAGTTGCTCCGGCGTTTCGAAATTGGCGATGCCGTGGATATCTGTGACGAACTCACGCGAGGTTTTCGACGGATCGGCGACGCCGACCAGTTCGAACAGGTCGCCGAGCCGCAACAGATTCGGAATATGCATGATCTGCGAGATCATGCCGGCGCCGATAACGCCAACCCGTATCCTGCTCATGCTGCTAAAACTCTCTGCAAAGTGTTCCAGGCTCAGGGTGCGGCGGCCGGCCGGTTGCCGATCTGCGCCAACAGCCCGGCAATCTCAGCTTCCACCGCCTTCAGATCCTCGCCGCCCGACATGATGGAAATCACCTCGTCGCGCGAGATCTCGGACTTTGCGTATGTGCCGCGATTGCGGCCGCGGTTGAGCAGCGTGAAAGTGTCACCGACAGGGTAGGCGTGGTGGATGTTGTGGCTGATGAAGATCACCGCCAGCCCGCGCATGCGCGCCTCGATGATGAATTTCAGCACCATGGCCGCCTGATGCACGCCGAGCGCCGAGGTCGGCTCGTCGAGGATCAGCACCTTGGCGCCGAAGTGGACTGCGCGCGCGATGGCCACCGACTGGCGCTCGCCGCCCGACAGCGTGCCGACTGCCTGTGTCGGGTCGCGCACGTCGATGCCGATATCGGCCATCGCCTGGCGGGCAATTGTGTTGGCGCGCTCCTTGTCGAAGCGCGAGAAGGGCAGGCGGCTTCTGGTCGGCTCGCGGCCGAGGAAGAAGTTGCGCGTGATCGACATCAGCGAGATCATGCCGAGGTCCTGGAAGACCGTCGCGACGCCGAGGTCCTGCGCGTCGCGCGGGCTGCGGAAGGTGACGGGCTTGCCGTCGACGAAAATCTCGCCCTTGGTCGGCCGGTGCACGCCCGACAGAACCTTGATCAGTGTCGACTTGCCGGCGCCATTGTCGCCGAGCAGGCAGTGCACCTCGCCGGGATAGACCTTGATGTCGATATCCTGCAGCGCGCGCACCGAGCCGAAATTGACCGACACACCACGTAATTCCATGGCTGGCTGGATGGCCGGGGATGGGTTTGGGTAGGTCATTTGCCGCCTCCGCGTCCGAGCGCCTTGAGGCGGATGTAGTTGTTGACGAGCACGGCCATCAAGATGACGATGCCGAGGAAGACCTTGAACCAGTCGGTGTCGATGCCGGTGTAGAAGATGCCCATCTGCACCAGGCCGAAGATCAGCGCGCCGAACAGCACGCCATAGACGGTGCCGTAGCCGCCGGTCAGCAGCACGCCGCCGATGACCGCGGCGATGATCGCCTCGAATTCCTTGAGCAGGCCGCGCGTGGTGTCGGCGGAGCCGGCCTCCATCACCTGGATGGTGGCAAGCAAGGTCGCGGCACAGGCGGTGTAGATGAACAGCGCGATCTTAACCCGGTCGACCGGCACGCCGACATTGCGGGCGGCATTGAGGTCGCCGCCGGTGGCGAAGATCCAGTTGCCGTATTTGGTCTGGGTCAGCACGTAGCCCGCCAAAGCTGTCAGGCCGAGCCACCAGACGATCGACATCGGAATGCCGACGACGAAGGGAATGCCGTCGGTACGGGTGGCGATCCAGCCTTGCGTGCTCATCCATTGGAAGAAGCCGGTCAGGAGATGGCCGTTGAACAGGCCCGCGGTTGCCGGGTCCGGCGCGCCGTCGAGGATGTAGGGGATCTGCGTGCGGCCGGTGACGGCGCGGGTGATGCCGATCGACAGGCCGCGCAGGATGTAGAGCGACGCCAGCGTCACGATGAAGGAGGGCAGGCGGGTCTTCACCACGATCAGCCCGTTGACGTAGCCGGTGAGGATGGCGACAGCGAAGGCGCAGGCGATGCCGCCCCACAGCGGCAGGTCCCAATATTTCACCGTCAGTCCGATGACGACGCCAGCGAAGCCGACCATCGAGCCGACCGAGAGATCGAACTCGCCGGCGATGATGAGAAGGGCTGCGGCCGTGGCGATGATGCCGAGTTCGGCTGCCAGCGTCAGGAAGGTCATCGACCCCTGCAGCGAATAGAGGTTCGACGCACCCGGCAGCAGGGCGAAGATGATGATGGTGGCGATGAGGCCGCCGGCGGCACCGGCTTCGGGCCGGCGCAGCCATTGCGTCAGCCGGCCGGTGCTGGCCAGCCGCTCGTCAGTGCCGGCAGCCCGTTTCGACGTCATGCCGAAACGGTCCTTGCCCAGTACCCCGGGGGCCGGCGCTTCTGGAGGTATCGCCTTGTCTTCCACAACAGCCATTAGGCTCCCCAATCGCTCACTTCGCAATCTCGACCAGAGACGGGGAGCGCATGGCGGCTCCCCGATCCGTTTTGGTCTTGCCTTAGCGGATGCCGTCCTTGGCGAGCGCCAGGATCGCCTTGGCCTTGTCGGGCGAGTCGATGAACAGCGGGCCGGTGTAGGCGTTGTTCTGCGGCCAGAAGCCATGTGTGGCATGCTCGACCAGATAGATCACCGGCAGGTATCCCATCAGATATTGCTGGGCGTCCATGCCGAAGCCCATTTCGCCGGCGACGACGGAATCCAGGACTTCGGGGCTGATGTCGAAGGTGTAGAGCTTGATCTTGCCGAACAACTCCTTCTGCCGGAAGAACGGGATCAGCGGATTGGCGGCGGTGGCGCCCAGCGCGAAGACGGCCTGGGTGTCGGGATGCGCCGACAGGTAGGCCTCGGTGCGGCGCTGGATGTCGGCCGGATCGGGCGACACGGTAAGCACCTCGGTGCCGCCGCCTGACGGCTTCAGCCCGTCATTCAACCCCTGGCAGCGCTGGTCGAGGCTGACATTGCCGACCTCGTGGTTGATGCAGACGACCTTGAGCGTGCCTTCCTTGGCCAGCCGCTCGCCGGCCTTCTTGCCGGAATCATATTCGGAGACTGTGCCGACATAGAGAGAGGTGCCGAGTTCGGCGCCTTCCTTCTCGCCGGAATCCAGCACGACCATCGGAATGTTGGCGGCAAGTCCGGCCTTGACCGATTTACCAAGTGCATTGGCGTCGGCAATGGAGACGGCGATGCCGTCTGGATTGGTGGCGATGGCCGCGTCGAGCAGGCGGGCCTGCTCGACGACGTCGAACACTTGCGGCGCATAATATTCGACCTTGGCGCCGGTGAGCGCCGCCGCATCGTCGACGCCGCGCTTGACCACCGACCAGTAGGGATCGGAGGCCGAGCCATGCACCACGAAGGTGATGCGGACATCCTTCGGGTTCTTCAGGCCCGCGGCCTGCACGACGCCCGCCAGCATACTCATCGAGACAAGCGCGCCGAGCGCCAGTTTCAGAACAGTCTTCATGTCATTCTCCCATTGTCGTTGCAGTTCCAATTCCCTCTTTGCGCCATTGGCCGATGGATCGGCTTACGGTGCTGCCCGGGTGGCCGCTTTGCGGGCCTTTGCCGGTGTCGATGCCCCGAGCCGTGCACGAAGCTCCTCGCGCAGCGGCTTCATGCCGATGATGTCGATGTCCTGCGCGCCGAGCCAGTCGCGGAAAGCCTGGTCGCGGAAGAGTTCATATTCCTCGGTGCGGATATAGGCGGAGCGAGGCTCGATGAGTTCCAACTCGCCCGGCGCGTTGAAGTGCAGGCAAAAGAAGGTCAGGCCTTCGCGCACCCCTTCGACCAATGCCTTGTAGGCGGGCTTTATCGGCTTGGAGCGTGGACGGCCCCAGGTCGTCTGAATGGCGGCGTCGAAGATGACAAAGCCCTTGGCGCGGGCTTCAGTGACGCCGCGCTGGAACGCCGCTTCGGTGACGCCGACGAGATTGTCATTGGGCGAATAGGCCGACAGCGTTTTGGTCAACAGCACCGGCAGCCGATATTCCAGGCCGAGCTTGATGTAGACGTCGCAAAACTCGGGCGACAGCGCTGCTCCCATATGGGCGTCAAGATGAGTGACGTCGATGCCGGCGCGGTAGGCGGTGTCGATCTGGGCGCGAAGCTCGGTTTCCACCGCTTGCGGTGCTGCCTTGCGGCGGGTGGTCGCGACATCGGGCCAGAAATAGCCGAACTCGTCCGTCAGGCCGGCCGCACGCGACGGCGACGTCAGCGGCCGCCATTTGTAGTGCTGCTTTTCGCTGTTCAGCGTCAGGTGGACGCCGAGATCGAGCCGGGGATCGGCGGCTGCCGCTTCGGCCATCTCAGGGAACCATGGGCACGGCACCATCACGGCGCCGGAGCTGCAGGCGCCCAGTGCGGTCAGTTCGAGGAAGGCACTGTTGGCGCCATGGCACATGCCGACATCGTCTTCATGCAGGACGAGCTGTCGCGTCATGGATGGCCACCGTCTTGCCGGCCACCATCTTGCCGGCCACCATCTTGCCGGCACGCCGGTTTCGAGGGTCTTCCAAAGTGTGTCCCGTGCTGCATGGAACCGACCGTTTGCCCAACTGGACGCGATGGAACGCCCAATGCCGGCTTTCCGACAGGGCCACTTCGACGAATTCGGATGGGTACGATTTTTCCGCGGGCCTGCATTCTGAAATGTCGATTTCATTCGATATGCCCACATTCGGCGTCAAACCCGGCCATCAAGCAACCGGGATGGCTTGGTCAGATCGCAGCGGAGTGGTTCTTTCAAACAGCGGCCGCAGGCGTACTGCTTTCATACCATCAGCGATGTGGAGACTTGCCATGTACACTGCCGGCGAAGAAGAGATCGAAGCCATTGCCAGGGTGATCCGCTCGGGTGCGCTGTTTCGCTATGGCGAGAACAGCGAGTGCAACCGCTTCGAGGCCCGCTATGCCAGGCATCTCGGCGTCGAGCATTTTGCGCTGGCCGCCAGCGGCACCTATGGGCTCGCCGCCGGCCTGATCGGCCTCGGCATCGGCCCGGGCGATGAGGTGCTGGTGCCGGCGCACACCTATATGGCGACCGCAACGGCAGTGCTGTCGGTCGGCGCCATTCCGGTCATTGTCGACATCGACGAGAGCCTGACCATTGACCCGGCCGCTCTGCGCGACGCCATCGGCCCGCGCACCAAGGCGGTCATCCCGGTGCATATGTGGGGTGCGGCCTGCAACATGAACGCGATCATGGATATCGCTAAAAAACGCGGTCTGCTCGTGCTGGAAGATGTCTGCCAGGGCATTGGCGGCGGCTATGAGGGCAAGAAGCTCGGCTCCATCGGCCATGCCGGCGCCTACTCCTTCAACTACTTCAAGAACATCACGTCGGGCGAGGGCGGCGGCATCGCCACCAGCGATCCGAAAGTGGCCGAGCGCGCGCGCTGCGCCATCGACCCCTGCCACTTCTACTGGCAGGGCCGCAGCGACAGCATCAAGCCGTTCGCCGGCATCGGGGCGCGCGCCTCGGAACTGATGGGTGCAATGCTCAATGTCCAGCTCGACCGTCTGGACGGCATCATCGAGGCGATGCGGGCGGAGAAGAAGAAGGTGCTGGCCGGCACGCGCCATCTCGGCAATCTCGGCCTGACGCCGTCGCCGATGAACAGCCCCGACGACGATTGCGCGGCACAGGTAATGTATCTGCTGCCCAGCGAACAGGCGGCGCAGACTTTTTCGAAGACCATTCCGAGCGTCATTGCCGGCAAGACCGGCCGCCACAATTTCACCCAGTGGGACCAGGTGCTGATGCATGAGGGCGCGCATCATCCGGCGCTCAATCCGTACACGCTGCCGGAAAACAAGGGCCTGCGGCTGACCTATGCCGACGACCTCGGCAAGGGTTCTCTCGACATCCTCAACCGCACGGTGATGATCGCGATGAATCCGGCGCATGGCGACGCCGACATCGACGACATGATCCATAACATCGATGCGGCGGCCCGTGTGGCGCTGGAGAATGCCTCGCTGGACGATGTCGAGGTGCGCAAGGCAGCACCGGTGGACCTGCAGAAATTCGACAGCGTGAATTGAAGAGCCGCGTTGGACCGGCTTATTGCCGGTCCAGTCGCATAAAGGCGGCGCGCAGCGCCAGCACTGCGCGCAGGATCTGGCGTTCGTCCATCGCGGCATAGCCGAGCAGCAGGCCGTGTTCCGGCTCGCTCGAATGGTAGTTGATCGAGATGCCCTGCACGTCGAGGCCCTCCTTGACGGCAGCGGCGACGACGTCGCTGTCCTTGTAGGGTCGGATAAAACTGGCCAGCAGCTGCATGCCGGAATCGTTCTCGGTCACAGTCAGCCATTCGGCCAGATGCTCCTGGCACAGTTTTACGAAATTGGCCTGCCGGCGCGCATAGAGCCGGCGCATACGCTTCAGATGCGTGGCGAAATAGCCTTGCGTGATGAAGTCGTTGACCGTCGCCTGCAGGATCAGCGGCGCGAACTGGCCGGTGATCGAGACGGCGCGGTCGAAGGGGACCGACAGTTCGCGCGGCACGATGAGATAGCCGATGCGGAGCGCCGGGATCAGCGTCTTGCCGAAGGAGCCGATATAGACGACCCGGTCGGCGTGATCGAGGCCGCGCAGCGCCGGTACCGGCCGGCCACGGTACCGGTACTCGCCGTCATAATCATCCTCGACGATCCAGGCGCCGTGGCGCTCGGCGATGTCGAGCAGCTGCAGCCGTTCCTCGATGCGCATGATGGTGCCGAACGGCCACTGGCAGGATGGCGTCACATAGATCAGGCGCGGCGGCGGCAGCTCTGGGTCTGCGAGATGCCATCCAAGGCGATCGACCTTCAAGGGCGCAAGCTGCGCGCCGCTGGCGAGAAAGGCGCTCTTGGCGCCGAGATAGCCGGGCTCCTCCATCCAGACATGGTCGCCTTCGTCCATCAGCACGCGCGAAGCGAGGTCGAGTGCTGCCTGCGCGCCGGTGACGATGATGACCTGGTCGGCGGTGCAATTGATGCCGCGCGACAGGCTTATGGTCGAGGCGATGGCCTGGCGCAGGCCGGGATGGCCGGCAAAGGAGATATAGCCGAGCAAATTCTCATCGCGGCTGCGTGCGTTGCGCACCAGAAGGCTCGACCAGATGGTGAAGGGGAAGGACGCGGTTTCCGGCACGCCGGGATGGAAGTTGATGACACCGGCATTGCGCGGCGGCTGCGGGCCGTTGACGATGGTCTGACCGCGCCGCGAGAGCTTTTGCGGAGCGGCAAGCCCGGCGCGCAGCGCGGCCGGCGGGCGTTTCTGCTGGATCGGCGCCACCCAGGTGCCGGACCCGGCGCGCGCCTCTATAAACCCTTCGGCGAGCAGCTGGTCGTAGGCGGCGATCACCGTGTTTCGGCCGACCTTGAGATCCTCGGCCAGCGAGCGTGTCGATGGTAGCAGCGTGTTCTGCTGGATCTGGCCGTCGAGGATGAAGCGCCGCAGGGCGCCATAGATCTGTCGGTGCATCGGTTCGTCCGAGCCGCGGTCGACCGACATGATGTCGAGGGAAAGGCGCATGTGGTCGGCCAAGCTAGTCTCCGACGAGCCTGGCTGCGCGCGCGATCTTTTCTTCGTTAAGCAGGCAAACGGTCTCGAGCACCAGCCGTCTGGTTGCGGGACGGACCTCACGGCTGTTCTTCAGCGCGCGGTGAACGGTTGCCGCGCCGAGTTCCGCCTTCTCGGCGATCTCACGGATGGTGCAAAGCCGTTCCATGCCGAGTGCCGCCTCGAATGCCATGTCGCTCCTCCATCCGCATCAAGGCATGCCTCGTCGCCAGCCTCAAGCTTGAAACGCCGGGCCGGCAACTCGGGGGCAAAAATTTCGATGCCAAGAACTGTGCGATCCGCGCCGCCAAGGGAGGGCGGCGGCGCGGATCGCCGGGCGCTTTCGCGTCGCTACCCCTACCGAGGCGCGCGCCCAACCGGCCCAACCACCAGCCCCCCGGCGGTGGTTAGGCCAAGTCTCGTATCGCGACGTCGAACCCGGCCGCGCAGGCCGATTTGAGAAGCGAAGCGTAACCTTTCGTGGCATAGGTCAAGGGGTGTGCCTTGGCCGGATCCTGCTCGGCCTCGACGACGATCCAGCCTTCGAAGCCGCGCTTGGCCAGCGGCTTCAACAGCGACAGGAAATCGACGGAACCGTCGCCGGGCACAGTGAAGATTCCTTCCATCACTGCCGCCATGAAACTCATGTCCTCGCGCCGTGCCTTCTCCAGCACGGCCGCGCGGACGTCCTTGCAATGGAAATGCACGATGCGGTCGAGATGCCGGTTCAGGAGGGAGGCCGGGTCGCCGCCTGAGAACAGACAATGGCCGGTATCGAACAGCAGGCCGACGCTCTTGCCGGTTGCGGCTATCAGCCTGTCGACCTCGTCATCGCTCTCGACGATGGTGCCCATATGGTGATGGAAAGCCATGCCGACGCCGAAGGCAGCCATGCGGTCGGCGAGTTCGGTCAGCTTCTCGCCATAGGCGGTCCATTCGCCGTCAGCGAGGCGCGGACGCTGTGAGATCGGCGCGAAAATGCCGTCATGACGGCCGCGCGAGGTGTCGGCATAGACGACGACCTTGGCGCCGAGGTCGCGCAGCAGGGTCAGATGCGAGGTGAGGGCGGCGAATTCCTCGTCGACCGTGCGGTCCAGAATGCGGCCGTCATACCAGCCGGAGACGAGTTCCAGTCCGTAAGAAGACAGGATCGGTCCAAGCTCGTCGCTTCGCCTGGGGAATTTGCCGCCGAGTTCGGTGCCGCGATAGCCGGCCTGCCTGGTTTCCGACAGGCATGTCGCGAGCGGCGTATCGCCGCCGAGTGCGGGAACATCGTCATTGCTCCAGGTGATGGGATTGATGCCGATCTTGACCGTCATGCCGCTACTTCAAAGGGCTCGGGGAAACACAAAGCCGAGGCCGGCAAACTGAGGGGAAAGAGGACCTGTCACTAGGTCCAGTTGAGGTGAATTTGGCAGAGCCAATCGGGAGCGCTAAAGCGCGTCCCGTTTGAACGGACTAAGTCGACGCGCTTAGGTCTTTGCATGTCGTTGTCTCAAAACCGGCGCCACTTTTGAGCGACATGCATTAATCCTGCTGCGGCCTTCCGAAGGCCGCGCGCAGTTCGTCCTTGGCGTCCTCGAGCACTTTCCGGCGCGCCTGCGGCAGGTTCTTGCCGGCGCGGTTGATGTAGAAATTCAGCATCGACATGGCCGACTGAAACGGCTCGGCCTTGCGGCGGTCGCTGTGCTCGGCCGAGCGCTTGAGCGAGGCCGCGATCTTCCTGGCGTCGTCGGCTTCGAAGATGTGGTCCTCGAGGTCCATCGCATCGCTGTGCTCGGTCACCTCGGCCGACCATTTCTTTTTCGCGGTCATGACAAACTCCTTCCTGTCGCAAAAACTCGAGCAGGCCGCCGCCGGTTCCCGAGAAAGCCGCCGGGCCGCTGGAGCCACGGATCATGGCCCTGTGGCGCTGCCCGTCGCGGTGAATGCGCCGATAGTGGCGACACAACGGTCGACTTCCCAGGACCGTAGACAGGAAACGCCTTGACCCCGATCGTCGCCAATCAGGCGGATAGCCCCGGCATCGACAGCAGCTACGCCTGGATGCGGCTTGCCATCTCCATGCTGCTGGCGACGATCGGTGCGGTCGGCATGTGGGCCGTCGTCGTCGTGCTGCCGGCCGTGCAGGCCGAGTTCGGCGTTGACCGCGCCGCGGCATCGATGCCCTACACCGCAACCATGGTCGGCTTCGCCGCCGGCAATGTGCTGGTTGGCCGCGCGGTCGATCGCATGGGGTATTGGATCCCGGCACTGCTATCCTCGGTGGCTCTCGCCGCCGGCCTGCTGCTCGCCGCGCTGTCGACCTCTATCCTGCAATTCACCCTTGCCCAGGGCGTGCTGATTGGTGTCGGCACATCGGTGATCTTCGGGCCGCTGATCGCCGACATCTCGCACTGGTTCAACCGTCGGCGCGGCGTCGCCGTCACAGCTGCGGCGGCTGGCAACTATCTCGCCGGAGCGCTCTGGCCAACCATCATGCCGACACTGATCAAGGCGGAAGGCTGGCGCTTCACCTATGCCGGCATCGGTGTCTTCTGCCTGGTCACCATGGTGCCACTGGTGCTGTTGTTGCGGCGCGCTGCTCCGGCGGCGGCTGCCGCCGGTTCGCCCGGAAGCCGGCCAGTGCAGTCGATTTCGCTGTCGCCGGCGGCGTTACAGGTGCTGCTGATCGTTGCCGGTCTCGGCTGCTGCGTGGCGATGTCGATGCCGCAGGTGCACATCGTCGCCTATTGCATGGATCTTGGCTACGGCATTGCGCATGGCGCCGACATGCTGTCGATCATGATGGCGGCGGGCGTCGTCAGCCGGCTCGCCTCCGGCTTTGTCGCCGACCGCATCGGCGGCGTGAAAACCCTGCTTATCGGTTCCGTGCTGCAATGCCTGTCGCTTTTGTTTTACATCCCGTTCGACGGGCTTGCCTCGCTCTATGTCGTGTCGCTGGTGTTCGGCCTGTCGCAAGGCGGCATCGTGCCTTGCTATGCCATCATCGTGCGCGAATACCTGCCCGCCAAGGAGGCCGGCCAGCGTATCGGCATCGTCATGATGGCGACCATCTTCGGCATGGCGATCGGTGGCTGGATGTCGGGCTGGATCTACGACCTGACCGGCTCTTACGCCGCCGCGTTCCTCAACGGGATCGCGTGGAACTTGCTGAACATAGTGGCCATCGGGCTGCTGCTGTGGAAAGCAAAACGCAGTGCTGCCCTGATGGCTTAGGAAGGCAGGATTGCCCTGTTGCTTGACAAGGGCGATTGGCTGCGCGACTCCAGCAGGCGAGTGGGTGCGGCAGCAGCCGGCATGGTGGCAGTGGAAAAGCTGAACATGGTTTCGCAAGGGCGCAGCGGCCGGGGCCCGGCACGTGGAGGATGTCCATGACCAAGCCGCGCTCGCGTCGCGGCGGCGGCCGCCCGACCCTATCAGATGTTGCGCGCAAGGCCGGCGTCGGCGCCATCACCGTGTCGCGGGCGCTGCGCGAACCGGAACGCGTCAGCCAAGATCTGCGGCGCCAGATCCAGGCCGCCGTCGACGAACTCGGTTATGTCCCGGATCCCAATGCACGGGCGCTGGCCTCGGCGCGCGCCGATGTGTTCGGCGTGCTGGTGCCGTCGCTGACCAACAACGTCTTCGCCGAAGTGGTGCGCGGCATCTATGACAGCCTGTCGGACGGCCCGTTCCGCGTCCAGCTCGGCAACACCCATTATTCCGGCCTCGAGGAGGAGCGCCTGCTGCAGGTGTTCGCACCGCAGCGCCCGGCGGCGCTGATCGTGGCCGGCATCGACCAGACGCCGACCTCGCGAAAACTGCTGGAGAGCGCGGGCTGCCCGGTGGTGCAGGTGATGGAGACCGGGTCCGATCCGGTCGACATGCTGGTCGGCTTCTCGCATTTCGACGGCGGCCGCACCGCGACCGAGCATCTGATCGAGGCCGGCTACCGGCGGATCGGCTTCATCGGCGCACGCATGGACCCGCGCTCGCAGCGGCGGCTTGCCGGCTATCGCGCGGCAATGGAGAAGGCCGGCCTGTTCGACCCCCGGCTGGTCACCACCACGCCGCTACTGTCCAGCGTGACGCTCGGCCGCGAGCTGCTTCGCGATGCGCTGGCCAAGATGCCGGCGCTCGACGGCGTCTTCTGCAACAATGACGACATCGCGCTCGGCGTTTTGTTCGAATGCCATAGCGCCGCGCTCAACGTGCCGAAAACAATCGGCATTGTCGGCTTCAACGACCTCGAAATGATGCAGGCGGCGTTCCCGCCGCTCACCAGTATCCGCACCCCTCGCTATGAAATCGGCCGTCGGTCTGTCGCCATGGCGCTGGCGGCGATCGCAGGACGAAGGCCTGAGCAGCGGGTCGTCGATCTCGGTTTCGAACTCAAGCCCCGCGAGAGCACCGCACGCTGAACACGCTTTGGCTGCCTCAGCAAATGGTGCTTTACACAACGTCATGGTAGCGCTACCATTTTCGTCGGGCAGACGTTTTGATGAAAGGCCGCCCCTGTTTATTATACATAAGCAACAGCTCATGCTTGTTTATTATGTATAATATGCTAGTTTCCTTTCTCGCCTGTGAAGCGGCGAGGGGGAGGGGATCGGGCCGGCTTCGGGCCCTTGAGACGTGGCGCCGGCCAGGCTGGAGGGCCTTCGGCAGGCGTGGAAACCACACCACGACAAACAGCATCAAATTAGCAAGCAGCAGCAAACAAAACTACAACTGGGAGGAATATCGATGATCAAGTCACTTGTTGGTGGCATCGTTGCCGCCACTGCATTCGTCATGCTGAGTTCGTCGGCCATGGCCGACCCGGAAGTCGTCAAGGGACCGTCGGCTGAGCCGGATTGCTTTGCGCCCTGGGCGGCTGATACGCAGTTCTTCAAGTTCCCCAAGAAAGACGGCCCATACCGCATCGCGCTCGCCAATGGCTATATCGCCAACACTTGGCGCATCCAGATGGTGCAGACCGCCAAGGCCTATGCGGCCCAGCCGGAGGTCGCCGCGAAACTGAAGGAATTCAAGGTCGTCTCGACCGGCGAGGACGTGCCGGCTCAGATTTCGGCGATCAACAACTTCATCGATTCCGGCTATGACGCGATCGTCGTCAACGCCCAGAACCCGACCGCTTTCGGGCCGGTCATCAAGCGCGCCAAGGAAGCTGGCGTCATCCTCGTCGCCTTCGACAATATTCTCGACACCAAGGACGCCATCAACGTCAATGTCGACCAGAAGGGCCTTGGCGAATTGTGGGGCAAATGGCTGGTCGGCCATGTGCCGAATGGCGGCAAGGTGCTCGAAGTGCGCGGCGTTGCCGGAACTTCCGTCGACACCGACCGTCACAACGGCATCCATGAAGCGCTCGATGCCTCCGGCAAGAAATGGGACGTCACCGAGGTGGTCGGCAAATGGGACGACGGCGTGGCACAGAAGGCCACGGCCGACGCCATTGCCACCAACGGTCCGTTCGACGGAATCACCGGGCAAGGCGGCGACACCGGCATCGTGCAGGCGATGATCGATGCCAAGCATGCTTTCGTGCCGTTCGGCGGGGAGACCGAGAACGGTTTCCGCAAGTTCTGCGCGGCACATGCCGGCGACGGGCTGAAATGCTCATCGGCCGGCACCGGTCCGGCGCAGGTCGCGGTCGCCATCAAGACGGCGATTGCCGCGCTCGAAGGCAACGTCGTTCCGCAAGCAGTGAAACTGCCGCTGGCGATCGTCGAGGATCCGAACTTCAAGGCCGGTCAGGATTTCTTCCCCGACCAGTCCGACAATTTCTTCGTCGGCAATTCCTTCCCGACCTGCGGCATCAATTTCACCGCGCAGGAAATCATGGGCCAGACCAAAGCTGACCAATAGGGGCTGACCAATAGGCGGCATATCCGGCGCCGCGGGATCTCCGCGGCGCCGGCCACTCGATATCCCTTGAAGTCAAACTGCCTCGGGAGGGCCGATGGACGGTGCGGTTCCGCTCTTCCGGATGGAAGGCATATCCAAGCGCTATGGTGGTGTGCGGGCGCTGGAAAAGGCCGAGCTTTCGGTCTCGTCCGGTAGCATCCACGCCATTCTCGGCGAAAACGGCGCCGGCAAATCGACGCTGATCAAGGTCATGGCGGGCGTCGTCGCGCCCGACGAAGGCCGCATGATGCTGAACGGCAGCGAGGTGACGTTCGCTTCGCCTGCTGCTGCAAACAAGTCCGGCATCGTCTGCATCTTCCAGGAGCTGTCGCTGGTTCCCGAACTCAGCGTTGCCGACAACATCGTCATCTCCTATCCGCCGAAGCGTTTCGGCATGATCGACCGCAAGGCGCAGCGCCGCATTGCCGAGGATGCGCTGGCACGCGCAGGTGCGGCCGACATCCATCCATTGGCGCTGGTCAAGGATCTTCCGCTTTCAAGAAGACAGATGGTCGAGATCGCCAAGGCATTGGCCAGGAAGCCGCGCATCCTGATCCTCGACGAGGCGACCTCGGCCCTGACCGCGACGGACGTCGCCAGGATATTCAGCGTGCTCAAGCGATTGCGCTCGGAAGGGCTGGCGCTGCTTTACATTTCGCACCGCATGAACGAGATCGCCGAGCTTGCCGACCACTGCACGGTGTTTCGCAACGGCCGCAATGTCGCCAGCTACAAGGCAGGCACAAAGAGCGACAACGAAGTCGTCGAACTGATGATCGGGCGCGAATACAGCCATATTTTCCCGCCGAAACCCGCGCGCACCGCAGCCGCCGCCGTTCCCGTACTGGAGGCGCGCAAGCTGTCCTGGACGGACCGGCTGGACAATGTCTCGCTGACGGTCGGGGCAGGCGAGGTCGTCGGCCTTGGCGGCCTGGACGGCCAGGGCCAACGCGAATTGCTGCTTGCCTTTTTCGGTGTGCTGCGCGGCCTCGGCGGCCAGATCCTTATCGACGGCAAGCCGGTTTCGATCGCCAGCCCGCAAGCGGCGCGCGACGACCGCATCGGCATGGCGCTGATCCCGGAGGACCGCAAGACCGAAGGCCTGATGCTGCCGATGACGGTGCGCGAGAACCTCTCCTTTGCCGCCCTAGACCGGCTGTCCAAGGCCGGCATCATCGACCGCGCCGCCGAACAGCGGCTGATCGACGACATGGTCGGGCTGCTGGCGATCAAGACGGCCGGCCTCGACATTCCGGTCGGTGCGCTGTCGGGGGGCAACCAGCAGAAGGTGGTCATCGCCAAATGGCTGATGCGCCAGCCGCGTATCATCCTGCTCAACGATCCGACGCGCGGCATCGACGTCGGCACCAAGCAGGAACTCTATCAACTGATGCGCAAGCTGGCGGATGCGGGGGCGGCGATCCTGTTCTATTCGACCGACTATGACGAACTGATCGGCTGCTGCGACCGCGTGCTGGTGCTCTATGACGGCGCGGTCAAGCGCGAGCTGGTCGGGGCCGAGATCACCGAGCGGGCGCTCATTGCAAGCGCGCTCAACATCCACGGCGATGACGGCGCGAGAGACGATGCCGGCGCAAGACAGGGAGCGGACGCGTGAAAGAGTGGCGCTACTGGCTGGCCGAGCAGCGCGGAACACTGATGGCACTCGGCATATTCATTGTCATGTTCGTCATCTACACCTCGAACCATCCGGCGGGCTTCACCGCCAATGTCGTGCAGACGGCGTCCAACAAGGGCGTGCTGCTCGCCTTCGTCGCCATGGCGCAGACACTGGTCGTGATCACCGCCGGCATCGACCTCTCCGTCGGCATGATCTTCACGCTGACCAATTGCCTCGCCTCCTGGCTGGTCATCGGCACCGGCCTCGAGACCGCTTTCGGCGTCATCGCCGTGCTCGGCACCGGGTTCCTGTGCGGGGCGATCAACGGCGCCATCGTCATCTACGGCCGCCTGCAGCCGATCGTCGCCACGATCGCCACGGGTGCGGTCTATTTCGGCATCGCGCTGCTGCTGAGGCCGTTTCCCGGCGGTTCGGTCAACGAAGGTCTCGCCGACGCGCTGACCGGACGCCTGTTGGGCGTGGTGCCGGCGAGCCTGGTCGTGCTGCTCGCCGTCGTGCTCGTGGTCTGGGTACCGTTCAGCCGCTCGGTGCTCGGGCGCGCGGCCTATGCGGCCGGATCCTCGGAGACGGCGGCCTACATGTCCGGTGTGCCGATAAGGCGCGGCAAGTTCGCTGCCTACGCGCTCGCAGGCCTGTTGGCCGCGATCGGCGGACTGTTCCTGACCTTCTTCACCTATACCGGCGATGCAGCCTATGCCAGCGGCAACGCCTATACGCTGTTTTCGATTGCCGCGGTGGTGCTGGGCGGCGTCTCGCTGTTCGGCGGCAAAGGCAGCGCCATCGGCGCCATCTTCGGCGCGCTGGCCTTCCGCACCATCGGCGACCTGTTGTTCGTGTTCGATTTCGACCCGCTATGGCAGCCACTGTTCCAGGGCGTTATCCTGCTGGTTGCGGTCAGCCTCGGCGCCTTCGCACTGTTTCGGGTCCGCAACCGGCTGGAGTGGTTCCTGTGAGCGAAACGACGTTGGGCGGCATAGCCGGCCGCATGCCGAAATTCATCCGCCGCGCCGATCCGGCGGTGCTGACGGCCTTCGCCTGCATCGTGCTGTTGCTGTTCCTAGGCAGCCTCTATTCCAGGAGCTTTCTGTCGCCTGAATATCTCTTGCAGCAGCTCAAGGTGGCCTCGTTCCTCGGCGTCATCGCCACAGGCATGATGCTGGTCATCCTGCTAGGCCAGATCGACCTGTCGGTGCCGTGGGCGGTGGCGGCGGGCGCGATGATGGCGTGTGCGGCTGCGGCCTATGGCCCGATCGGTGTGGCGCTGGCCATCCCGTTCGGCATCTTCTGCGGGGTGCTGATCGGCATCGTCAACGGCTTTGGCGTCGCCTATCTGCGCATACCCTCGATGATCATCACGCTCGCCACCAACGCTGTCGCGCAAGGGCTCATGGTCGTTTATACCGGCGGCTACTCGCCACAGGATTCGGCCACCGGCGCCATGCGCTATCTTGCGACAGGTTTTACCATTCCTGGCGTGCCTAACGCCGTCATCATCTGGGCGCTGATTGGCGCTGCGATGGTGTTCGTGCTGTCCCGCACCAGCTTCGGCCGCACCGTCTACGGCATCGGCAACCGCGAGCGTGCCGCCTATCTCTCCGGCATCGATACAAGGCGCGTGGTGATGATCGCCTTCGCTATCTCAGGCGGGCTGTCCGCCTTTGGCGGGGTGCTTCTCGCCGGCTATGCCTCCAAGGCGGCGCAATCGATGGGCGATGCCTATCTCTTGCCGTCGATCGCCGCCGTGGTTCTGGGCGGCACCTCCATCCTGGGTGGCCGCGGCTCCTATCTCGGCACCGTCGCCGGTGTCATTCTGATCACCCTCCTGCAGTCCATACTCTCGGTCATGCAGATGCCGGAGGCGGGGCGGCAGATCGTCTATGGCCTGGTCATCGTCGCCATGCTCCTGCTCTACGGCCGCGCGCCGGCAAGCCGCTGACCATGGACGAAAAGACCGCAAAGGCGCCAATGGGCGCTACCGGCTCAGTGCCTCGGGCCATTGTGGTGATGGGCGTCGCCGGCTGCGGAAAATCGGCTGTCGGCAAAGCATTGGCAGCAGAGGAAGGGGCCGTCTTTGTCGAAGGCGACAGGCTGCACCCGCCCGAAAACGTCGCCCGCATGGCGAGCGGCGAGCCGCTCACAGATCAACTGCGTGAGGGCTGGCTCGATGCCATTGGCGAGCGGATCGCGGACCTGACCGGCAGCGGCCAAAGCGTGGTTGCCGCCTGCTCGGCGCTTAAGCGCAGCTACCGCGATCGTCTGCGCGGCTTCCGCCGGGACATCGTTTTCATCTATCTGAAGATCGATCCCGCTACCGCCAAGCAGCGTGTCGCCAGCCGCAAGGGGCATTTCATGCCGGCAAGCCTGGTCGAAAGCCAGTTCGCCATCCTTGAACCGCCTGGCGCCGACGAGCGGGCGCTGACGGCCGACGCCACACTTCCAGTGGCTGAAATCGTCACCGCCGTTGCCAGCCTGCTGGCCGGCGCAAAATCATGAACCACCCTCGTCGGGCAAGGCGGTTTCCGGCCGTTCGGTGAACCGGTCATGGCCTGACCAGACCATCATTTGCTCGGGATAGAGTTTCAGCGCCTCCAGCAAGCGGTCGCGCTTGAGCAATATGTACTCGGCCTGAAGCGCCATGTTCTTGGCGCCGCCGGCTCTGGTCGCGGGCTCGCCGGCCTCTGCCGGGGCCGGCACCAGTTCGGGACTTAGGACGGCGCGGTATTGGCGGAACGGATCGGTCTCGAAGGTCGACATGGAAAACAGCGCCGCCTTGCCTCTGGCAGCGAAATTCGTCGGCGCCGAAGCCAGGTGGGTCCAGCCGCTCTCGCCAAGGCCGACTTCGGTGAATGTCGAGCCGGCATGCACCGTGTTGGTCACCAACACCACGCCGTTGCTGCCAAGGATCTTCTGGATCCGGCCGGTGACCTGGTAGGCGTCGCTGCGGTCGAACACGATCCGGCTTTTCAGGAAACGGTTCTCGACCCGAACCATCGGCGGGTTCAGGAAGCGCAAGCCGAAGGTCGAATCGGATATGCCGTGAGCCCTGACGCTGAGCTGGTGTGTCTCGATGCCGGCTTCATGGAGAGCGCGTTTGCCGATGATGGTCTGGGTCGTGAACTGATCGCACCAGATGATAGCGCCGTGGCCGCGCTTCAGCGCCGCTTGCAGGCCTTCCAGGCCCTCCAGCCGGATATCAGGTGACCAGCGGCGGCCGATGAGATGCGCGGCAAGTAGCAAACGCCGGCGGTGGTTGGCGCAGAGCAAGGCCCTGAACTGCCTTTGCGCATCGATGCCATTGCCGAGCACGCCGCGCGTCGCGGCGGCGTAGCGCACGAAATCCTTGCGGATATGGCGCTTGAGGCGCAGCCCCGATACGCGGCTGCAGATCGCGGCCCACCAATTGACCGGTAGCAATGCCGCGACCCCGAGATAAAAGGCGGCCAGCAGCAGCTCGCGGAGATCCCTGTTGTTGAAGGTGCGCAACTTGCCGGCGCGGACCTGCTTGCGGCTGAAGAAGCGGACATGCTCGGCGCGTTCGGGCACCAGGATGTCGGCGATGATTTCCGTATGATAAATGACGGCGGAAGATGGTGTCCGGTCGGCTTTCCGGGATTTTCCCAACCACGGCAGCCTCATCCGATCGGTGTCCACCTGTTCTTGCGTGCGTCCGGAAATCGCTTTACTGCGTCTGCCACGGGCGCGCAATCGGCGCCGGCAAGGCCATGGTGAACGCCATTCAGGGTTCGAACTTGAAACAGGCCCTATCGGTAGCACTTCCCCAACTGGCGCCCTGGCGGCCGGCTGCGGTGGCGCTGATGGCGCCGGACCGGCCGTCCCTGAGCTTTGCCGGCCTCGCCAATCTTGTCGACAAGCTCTGCGGCGATCTCGCCAGGCGTGGCGTTGCCCGCGGCACGGCCGTCGGCATCGTCTTGCCCAACGGCCCGGAAATGGCGGCCTGTTTCCTGGCGGTCTCGGCGTTGGCGACGGCTGCGCCGCTCAATCCGGCTTACGGCGAAGACGAATTCCGCTTCTATCTCGGCGATCTCGATGTGAAGCTGCTGCTGTGCGGACAAGGCATGGGCGATGCCGCGCGCAACGCCGCAAAGGGGCTCGGCATTGCGGTGCTCGACGTCGTCGTGACCGACGGCGCCAAGGCCGGCGAGTTTCTGCTGGCGGGCGACGCCGAGGTGGAGGCTGCCAGCGAGGCTCGCCTCGACGATATGCAGCTCAACGGACCCGACGATTTCGCGCTGGTCCTGCACACGTCGGGAACCACGGCGCGACCGAAGATCGTCGGCTTGCGGCAGCGCAATCTGCAGGCATCGATGGCCAACATCGCCAGCGCCCTGGCGCTGTCGGCAAACGATATCTGTCTCAACGTGATGCCGCTGTTCCATATTCACGGGCTGATGGCGGCGCTCAGCGCGCAGCTGGCAGTCGGCGGCGCTGTTGTCTGCACGCCGGGCTTCAACCCGCTCAAATTCTACGGCTGGCTGGGCGACTTCAGGCCGAGCTGGTACAGCGCGGTGCCGACCATGCATCAGGCGATCCTGGCGCGCGCCGCGCGCAATGGCGACACCATCGCGGCTGCGAGGTTGCGCTTCATCCGCTCGTCTTCGGCCGCACTTCCGGACACCGTGTTCCGCGACCTCGAGCGCGTCTTCGGCTGTCCGGTGGTCGAGGCCTATGGCATGACCGAGGCGGCGCACCAGATGACATCCAATGGCTTGCCGCCGGCGCGCCGCAAGCCATGCTCGGTCGGCCTGCCTGCGGGTCCGCAGGTGACGATCCTGGACGACAAGGGGACGATCCTTCCGGCGGGTGAAAAGGGCGAGATTGCGGTGCGCGGCGCCAACATTCATGATGGCTATCTCAACAATCCGGTGGCCAATGAAGCTGCCTTCAGCGATGGCTGGTTCCGCACCGGCGACCAGGGCCTCATCGACGAGGATGGCGATCTGAAGATCACCGGGCGGCTGAAGGAGATCATCAATCGCGGCGGCGAAAAGATCTCGCCGCTCGAGGTCGACAATGTGCTGCTCGATCATCCGCTGGTGGCGCAGGCGGTGACCTTCGCCGTGCCGCACGCCATGCTCGGCGAAGAGGTGGGTGCGGCCATCGTGCTGGCCGAGGGCGCCATCGCCGATGCCGAGCAGATTCGTGATTTCGCGCGCAGCCGGATCGTCGAGTTCAAGGTGCCGCGCCACATCCTGTTTCTCCAGGAGATACCCAAGGGTCCCACAGGCAAGATCCAGCGCGTCGGCCTGGCCGGCAAGCTCGGCCTGGTCTGAGGACTCTCATTTGAGCATGATCTTGTCCGAACCGGTTCCCACTTTTCGGGATCATGCTCGAATTTAGATCTGCGACGTCAGCTCGACCGGAAAATCATCATTGTCGGCGTCGCGCATGGCGGCGAGGCTGCGATTGTCCAGCACTTCGGCGATCGCCTGGCGCACTTCCAGCATCATGTGCCGGACCTGGCAGGTCGCCTCGTCGCAATCCTCGCAGCGCTGGTATTGTGTGCGGCTGGCGCAGGGTATGGGAGCGAGCGGGCCGTCCAGCACGCGCACGACGTGGCCGATCTTGATTTCGGAAGCCGGTCGGGCGAGGCGATAACCGCCTTCCTTGCCCTTGCGGCTGAGGACGAAGCCGGCATTGCGCAGCTCGCCCAGAATGGCATCCAGAAATTTCTTCGGGATGTTGTTGGCGATCGCGATGTCGTTGACGAATGCAAGCTGGCCGACCGGCAGGCCGGAAAGATGCACGAGGGCCTTGAGGCCGTATTTGCCTTTTTTGGTAAGCATGCCCGCTTCAGTTCATGAAAACCCCAACCACCCGCATCTGGCGGTTGTTTGTGTGCAAATCATGACGTTTCGCCTGAACAACCCGGTTTCGCGTAGAACAAGCCGCCCGGTTGAGATGTTAGGCACAAAGGCGTTGATTCTTTGTAACGTTTTCGCCGATCGCGACAGATTCCGCCTGAAAGCCGTTTGTCGGCGCGCGAAATCAAAAAAGCCGGCAAAGCGCCGGCTTTCTTGTGAGGTGAGGTCGAACGCTGCTGATATCAGCGGCTGCCATAGGTCTGGTCGAGCAGACCGCCGGCGGCGAAGTGCTCCTTCTGTACCTTGTCCCAGCCGCCGAAGACGTCTTCCACAGTCAGCAGGCGGACATCGGGGAAGTCGGCCTTGTATTTTGCCGCGACTTCAGCGTTGCGGGCGCGCAGGCCATTTTCAGCCGCGATGGTCTGGCCCTCGGGCGTGTAGAGGAAATCGAGATAGGTCTTGGCGAGGTCACGGCTGCCGTGCTCGTCGGCGACCTTGTCGACGATCGCCACCGGGAATTCGGCGAGCAGGCTGACCGTTGGCGTGACCTGTCCGAACTTGTCGTTGCCATACTCCTTGCGGATGCCGCGCGTTTCCGACTCGAAGGTGATCAGCACGTCGCCGATCTCGCGCTGCACGAAGGTGGTGGTGGCGGCGCGCCCGCCGGTGTCGAAGATCGGCACGTTGTTGAACAGCTTGGTGACGAACTCCTTCACCTTGGCGTCGTCGCCCTTGAATGCTTCCTTGGCGTAGGCGGTTGCGGCCAGATAGGTGTAGCGCGCATTGCCCGAGGTCTTGGGGTTGGGGAAGATCACCTGCACGTCGTCGCGCACGAGGTCGTTCCAGTCCTTGATGCGCTTGGGGTTGCCCGCGCGGACGAGAAAGGATGAGAGCGAATAGAAGGGCGAGGCGTTGTCGGGGAAATCCTTCTGCCAGTCGGCGGAGACGAGGCCTTTCTTGACCAGAAAGTCGATGTCGGTGACCTGGTTGAAGGTGACGACATCGGCGCCGAGGCCTTCGGCAATGGCGCGCGCCTGCGCCGAGGTGCCGGCATGCGACTGGTCGACGGTGACGCCCGGATGGCCGGCGACGAAAGCCTTGTTCACCTGGGCGAACAATTCGCGGCCGACATCATAGGAAGCGTTGAGCAATTTGTCGGCCGACCAGGCCGGCGAAGAGGCGAGGACCAGGCCGGTGGCGACGCTTAGCAAAAAACGCTTCATGAAAACAGGCTCCGATGTGCAATGCGTTGCCAGAACATAGCCGGGCCGGAGGGTGTACTGCGAGGCACACGGGGCAGACGTATGGCGTTGCAGCGAAAAAGAAATCGCTGAAGCAGGTTATCGGCGAAAATTCATTCCAGGCGAAATGCCGGTGCGTTGGGGTTTTCTGTGGTTTGCAATTCGAAGCCGAATGGCATATACAAATGGCATATACAAGTGGAACAGACAGGGGAGGCTGCCATGCCGCAGCACCGTCACTCGATACCACCGCCCAGGGAGGCGAAGTTGTTTCGCAACAACCGCAGTCAGGCGGTTCGCATCCCTGTCGAATTCGAGCTGCCTGGCGAGAAGGTCCTGATCAGCCGCGATGGCGACCGGCTGATCATCGAGCCGGTCCGCAAACCCGGCCTCGTCGCGCTCCTTGCCCAATGGGCGAAAGAGCCGCCGCTTGGTCCTGAAGACGACTTTCCCGAGATTCATGATGCGCCCGTGGGGCCCGAGGACATCTTCTGATGCGGTTCATGCTGGACACGAACATCATCAGCGACATGATCCGAAATCCGGCCGGCAAAGCCGCCAGTACGGCGGTTCGCGCGGGAGACGGTGCCCTGTGCACCAGCATCGTTGTCGCCTCGGAGCTGCGTTATGGCTGCGCCCGCAAGGGATCGGCCAAGCTGCTCGCCAAGGTCGAGCAATTGCTCGCCGAGTTACCTGTGCTGCCGCTCGATGTGCCGATGGATAACGAATACGGAGCACTTCGTGCCGAGCTGGAGGCCAGAGGCCAGCCAATCGGCCACAATGATCTTTTCATTGCTGCCCATGCCTGTGTGTTGGGGACGACACTGGTGACGGCCAACACCGCTGAGTTCCGTCGGATCAAGGGCCTGACGCTCGAGAACTGGCTGGAGTAGCGCCGGATCGATGTCTATGCCGCCGGGAAAAGCTTCCAGCGCCTTGGCCTGAACGCCACCCGGCTCTTCTGCGCCGCAGGATGGTCCACAGGCAGTTCGATCTCGACGCGCTGGCGCTCGCCGCCGATTTCCAGTTCGACGCGTCTTGTGCCGGCGACGCGGCGGCTGGCGGCGACCGTGCCGGCGATGCAGCCGCTGCAGCCGTCGAGCAGTTCGATATCGTGCGGGCGGAAATACAGCGTCGCATCGCCCTCGGGTGCGTGCGGCGCCGACACGCCGATCGGACGGTCGGCGAGCCAGATTTCGCCATTCTCAACCTTGACCGGCAGCATGCTCGATTCGCCGATGAAGGAGTAGACGAAGGGCGAGTTCGGCGTGTCGTAGATCTCGTCGGCGGAGCCGACCTGCTCGATGCGGCCCTGGCTCATCACCACGACGCGGTCGGCAAGCTCGAGCGCCTCTTCCTGGTCGTGGGTGACGAAGACGGTGGTGTGGCCGGTACGGTCATGGATCTCGCGCAGCCAGCGGCGGAGTTCCCGGCGCACCTGCGCATCGAGCGCGCCGAACGGCTCGTCGAGCAACAGCACCTTGGGCTCGATGGCCATGGCCCGGGCGAGCGCCACGCGCTGGCGCTGGCCACCGGAAAGTTGCGCCGGATAGCGCTTTTCCAGGCCGGAAAGCTGAACGAGATCGAGCAGTTCGGAGGCGCGTCGGCGGATTTCGGCCGCCGGTGGTCGCGACGGTCCATGCCGCACCTTGAGGCCGAAGCCGATATTGTCGGCGACCGTCATGTGCCGGAAGAGCGCATAGTGCTGGAAGACGAAGCCGACATTGCGCTCCTGGATCGAGCGGTGCGAGGCGTCCTCGTCGCCGAAGAAGATCTTTCCGCGCGTCGGCCGCTCCAGGCCGGCGATAAGCCTCAGCAGCGTCGTCTTGCCGGAGCCGGATGGCCCAAGCAGCGCGATCAGCTCACCCGACTTGATGTCAAGCGATACGTCATGGAGGGCCGGAAACCGGTCAAACTCCTTGCGTACGTTGGCAACGCGAACTTCCATGTAGATCCCTCAGTAATTTGGTGCATGTCGTTGTCCCAAAACCGGTTCCCAGTCTTGGGCGATATGCATTTAGTCAGTGCCCGCGCGTCGCGGCGATCTCGGCGCCGTAGCGCATCTCGAGAAGTGTTTTCAAGACCAGCGTGACCAGCGCCAGGCCGGCAAGCAGCGAAGCGACGGCAAAAGCGCCGACGGCGTTGTACTCGTTGTAGAGGATTTCGACATGCAACGGCATGGTGTTGGTCAGCCCGCGTATGTGGCCCGACACGACCGAGACCGCGCCGAATTCGCCCATCGAGCGGGCGTTGCACAGAAGCACGCCGTAGAGCAATCCCCATTTGACGTTGGGCAGCGTCACGTACCAGAAGGTCTGCCAGCCATTGGCGCCCAGAGAGAGCGCGGCTTCCTCGTCGCCGTTGCCCTGTTCCTGCATCAGCGGGATCAGTTCGCGGGCAACGAAGGGGAAGGTGACGAAGATGGTCGCGAGCACGATGCCGGGCACGGCGAACAAGATCTGGATGCCGTGCGCCTTCAGCCATTCACCGAACAGTCCCTGAGCGCCAAACAAAAGCACATAGACCAGGCCGGAAATGACCGGCGAGACCGAGAAGGGCAGGTCGATCAGCGTGGTTAGAAAAGCCTTGCCCTTGAACTCGAACTTGGCGATCGCCCAGGCAGCCGAAATGCCGAAGACGACGTTGAGCGGAACGGCGATCACCGCCACCAGCAGCGTCAGCCGGATCGCCGAGCGCGTATCGGGATTGGAGAGCGATTCCGTGTAGGCGCCAATGCCTTTCGCCAGCGCCTCGTGGAAGACGATGATCAGCGGCAGCAGCAGGAAGATGGCGAGGAAGGCGAAGGCCACCGCCATCAGCAGCAGCCGCACCGGCCGGCTTTCGGTCACCGCCGCCGACCGGCTCTCGTGATGCGGTTCGTAGGATTTGATCTCGGGGTCAGCCATAGCGCTTGCGACTCCATGACTGCGCCAGGTTGATGACCAGCAGCATCACGAACGACAGCAAAAGCATGATCGCCGCGATCGCGGTGGCCGCCGGATAATTGTACTCCTCGAGCCGGATGACGATCAGAAGCGGTGCGATCTCCGACTTGTAGGGAAGGTTGCCGGCGATGAAGATGACCGAGCCGTATTCGCCGACGCCGCGCGCGAAAGCGAGTGAGAAGCCGGTGATGATGGCCGGCGCCAGGCCGGGAAACAGGATGCGGGTGATGATCTGGAAGCGGTTGGCGCCGAGCGTCGCAGCGGCCTCCTCCACTTCCTTGTCGATCTCCTCCATGATCGGCTGCACCGTGCGCACGACAAACGGCAGGCCGATGAAGACAAGCGCCACGACAATGCCGAGCGGCGTGTACGCGACCTTGATGCCGAGCGGCGCCAGGAGATGGCCGATCCAGCCATTGGGCGCATAAAGAGTGGTCAGCGCAATGCCCGCGACCGCGGTCGGCAGCGCGAAGGGCAGGTCGACCATGGCGTCGACGACGCGGCGGCCGGGGAAGCGGTAGCGCACCAGCACCCAGGCGACGAGCGTGCCGAAGACGACGTTGACGGCGGCTGCGATGAAGGCTGTGCCGAAGCTGATTTCGAGTGCGTTGATGGTCCGGCGGTCGGTGGCGATCGCCCAGAAATCGGTCCAGCCGAGGGCTGCCGAGCGCCAGATCAGGCCCGACAGGGGGATGAGGATGATGAGCGTGAGGTAGGCAAGCGAGAAGCCGAGCGTCAATCCGAAACCCGGAATGACACTCGGCTGTCTGAATCGCCACCCCGCCTTGGCGGGTGCTATGGTCATGTCGTCCTGATCTAAATCCTACTGGGCCGGCTTGTAGATCTGGTCGAATATACCACCATCGCCGAAATGATAAGGCTGTGCCTTCTTCCAGCCGCCAAAAAGCGGATCGTCGATGGAGATCAGCTTGATTTCGGGCGTCTTCGGAATGTCAGCCGCATCCACCAGCTCGGGCTTGGCCGGACGATAGTGGTTCTTGGCGATGATCGTCTGGGCTTCCTTGGAATAGAGCCAGCCGAGATAGGCTTCGGCGACCTTGCGGGTGCCCTTGGCATCGACATTGGCGTCGACGATCGCCACCGGCGGCTCGGCCAGGATCGAGGTCGGGGGATAGACGATCTCGAAATTGTCGGCTCCGAATTCATTGAGCGCCAGATAGGCGTCGTTTTCCCAGCTGATCAGCACGTCGCCGATGCCCTTTTGCGCGAAGGTGACCGTCGAGCCGCGCGCACCGGTGTCGAGCACCGGAGCATTGGCGTAGAGCTTGCCGACGAATTCCTTGTTCTTGGCCTCGTCGCCGCCATCATTGGCGTTGGCATAGGCCCAGGCGGCAAGGTAGTTCCAGCGGGCGCCACCCGACGTCTTCGGGTTCGGCGTGATCACCTGGACACCGTCCTTGACCAGATCGCTCCAGTCGTGGATGCCCTTCGGGTTGCCCTTGCGGACCAGGAAGATGATGGTCGAGGTGTAAGGCGCCGAATTGTTCTCGAACTTCTTGCGCCAGTCCGGGTTGATCTTCTTCGACTTGGTGACGATGGCGTTGATGTCGCCTTCGAGCGCCAGCGTCACCACATCGGCATCGAGGCCGTCGATCACGGCGCGGGCCTGGGCGCCGGAGCCGCCATGCGATTGCTGGATGGTGACCGTCTCGCCGGTCTCGGCCTTCCAGTGTGCGACGAAGGCTTCGTCATAGGCCTTGTAGAGTTCGCGTGTCGGGTCGTAGGACACGTTCAGAATGGTCGTATCGGCAAACGCGAAACCGAGCGTGCCGAACTGGATCGATGTGGCGACCAGTGCGCCGAGCAGTTTCTTGAAATGAGGTTTGGTCATTTCCGCCTCCGTTGATGACGGCTGAACTCTATCGAATTGATAGAAATTAGATGCATTCAACGTTGCATTTTTTGTCCCCCCGAAGGAAATTTTCGCCGATATTGGGTTTCGGAAGGAAATATTTTCCTCATATTGGTCTAACCCGAATCCGGCCGGTTTGACGCTATCTAGGAGCTGACAGCGCAGAAGCAAGGCCGAGCGAGGGAAGGCTCGGTGTAGCACCGGGCGGTTCAGCCCGCAGTGATGGGAAAATCGAAGCGCAGCTTTGGATACGGCTCATCCCGAAGCGTGTAGTGCCACCACTCGCGCGCATAATTCTTGAAGCCGCCGGCGCGCATGGCGTCGAGCAGCCTTTTGCGGTTTGCCGCCGCTTCTGCCGCCAATGGGCGATGGGCGGTTTCGCTTGCCGGGTCGAAACAGTCGAAGCTGGTGCCGAAACCGAGCGTGCCGGCGCCGGCCGCGCCGCAAGCGGCGGATGACTTGTTCTTGCCGTCGCTGCGGGCGATGGCGACATCGACGGTCGAGCCGCGCGAATGGGTGGACAATTCGCCGATATAGCCCTTGGCGATGAGGTCGCCGCGCGGCACCAGAGGGTACCATTGCGGATCGGGCGGGCCGCCCTCTCTGGTCCATTTGCCCATGTCGGCAACGGCGCGGGCCGGGCGGTAGCAGTCGAAGACGACCAGCGTCAGGCCGTCGGCGGCGAGCGCTTTCTGCACGCCGGACAGCGCTTGCGCAGCTTGCTTCGTGAGGATGCAGACTGGGGCGTCGTAGCCATCGGCCTTGCGATGCAGGAAATTTTCCAGGCCGGCATAGCGGATGTCCTGGCGGATCGAGGGATCGACATCGGCCAGGCGGACGAAGCCGGCGGGCAGGGGATCGGCGTGGGCGGGGGGTGCAACGAGGATCATCAGCGTTGCCGCCATGAAGCTTGCCAACGAAGGACAGCGCGAGGCACCCCCCTCTGCCCTGCCGGGCATCTCCCCCTCAAGGGGGGAGATTGGCGGTTTGGACCTCGCGCTTACTACTCGACCGTTGGAGATTGGCGAAGGCAGCGAGGCGAATAATCTCCCTCCTTGCGGGGGAGATGGCCGGCAGGCCAGAGGGGGGTGCCTCGCGCCGGGTCTCGGGCGAAGAAGCCCAATCCCCTGAATCGCTTGGCGCCATCTATTCAACGAACACCTTCACGCTTGCCGCGCGTCCCACGGCGTCGATGACGGTGAGCGTCGAATAGCCGGCGCCGTCGGGCAGCCAGGTCGCAGTGCGGCGGCGGTCGATGCCGACGAGCGGCTTGCCATTGGCCAGCCAGCGGAACGGCGCGCGGCCGCCTTGCAGTTTCAGCACCAGCGGCGAGGCCTCGGCGGAATTGGTGGCGAGATCGACGCGGGCGCCGTTGGGCGGGAAAATGATCGTTGGCGCCGGTTCCGTCGGGCCTGCCTGCACCAGTCCGTCGGCGCCGGCGCCGAAGCGCGCCAATGTCACCGGCAGGTCTTCGCGCCTGGCCTTGACGACGCCGGCCGGCTGGCTGGGCAACGGGACGGCGGTCAGGCCTGAACGGACGAAGCCCTCGAACAGGATGGGGGCGGCCGAGACATAGCCGGACAGGCCGGGCACCGCACCGGCATCGGCGCGGCCGACCCACACACCCAGCACGTAGCGGCCGTCGAAGCCGACCGACCAGGCATCGCGATAGCCGTAGGACGTGCCGGTCTTGTAGGCGATGCCGCGCTGCAAGGCGCCCTCAGGCGGCTTTACGCCCGACAATATGTCGGTGATCTGCCAGTTCGCCTGGGCGTCGAGGATGGTGGCGGTGGCGCGCTCGTCGTTGGCCGGCTCGGTGCCGTCATGCAGCGTGTTTGCCTTGCCGCCATTGGCCAGGCCGGTATAGAGCTGGACGAGATCGCGCAGCGTTACGCCGACGCCTCCGAGGCCGATGGCGAGGCCCGGCGCCTCGTTGACCGGTAGCACCGGGCTGACGCCGGCCTGGCGGAAGCGCGCCATCAGCCGTGCCGGGCCGACCGAGTCGAGCACGCGGATCGCCGGAACGTTGAGCGACAGCTGCAGCGCCTGGCGGATCGAGACATCCCCCTGATAGCCCATGTCGAAATTCTTTGGCCGGTAGCCGCCGAAATCGACCGGACTGTCCTCGATCAGCATTTCCTGCGCCACCAGCCCTTGCTCGAAGGCGAGGCCATAGATGAACGGCTTCAGCGTCGAACCGGGCGAACGCACGATCCTGGTCATGTCGATCCAGCCGGAGCGGCTGGCATCGAAGAAATCGGCCGAGCCGACTTCGCCAAGAATGTCGCCGGTGCGCGCGTCCGCCATCACCATGGCGACCGACAGGCGCGGCCCAAGCTTGATCGCGGCATCTCGCGCCACCTGTTCCAGCCCTTGCTGGACGCTTTTGCGGATCGTCAGCTGCAATGGCTTGCCGGGTACGGCCTTGGGCAGCATGGCATAGGCGGCATGTGGCGCCAGTGCCGGCAGTTTGCGGCGCAAGCCCGAGACATCATCGAGCGCTGCGCGCGCGGCCTCGCGCTCGCCAAGCAGGTCAGCTGATACCATGCGGGTCAGCACGCGGTCGCGGGCTGCATGAGCGATGGTGAGATTGCGGTCGGGCCGGCGCTTTTCCGGCAATTGCGGCAGCGCAACCAGCAGGGCGGCTTCCGAGACCGTCAGCCGCTTCGGCTCCTTGCCGAAATAGGCGAGTGACGCGGCGCGCACGCCTTCGAGATTGCCGCCATAAGGCGCCAGCGTCAAATAGCGTTCGAGGATCTCCTGCTTAGACAGCCGCCGCTCGATCTGGATGGCACGCAGCATCTGCTTGATCTTCGAGCCGAGGCTGCGGTTTTCGCGTGGCTCGATCAGCCGGGCAAGCTGCATCGACAGGGTCGAGCCGCCGGAGACGATATGGCCGCTGGTGGCGAACTGGCCGGCGGCGCGCGCCAGCGCCAGCACATCGACGCCATCATGGTCCCAAAAGCGCTTGTCTTCATAGGTGACCAGCATGTCGACGAACTGCTTGTCGACCTGGTCGAGATGAGTGTCGAGCCGCCAGTAACCGTCCGGCGTGGCGAAGGCGCGCAACAGCTGGCCGTCGCGGTCCTGGACCTCGGTGGAGACGGTGAGCCTTCCGGGCAGCGGCGGCGGAAAAGCGCGGTCGAGTTCCCAGAGAGAAGCGGCAGCGATCGCCGCAAAGCCGACGAGGGAGGCGGCGGCGATGCCTGTTCGACGGAGAAATTTTCTGGAGAGCATGGTGGTGCCCTTCATCCGCCTGCCGGCTCCTTCTCTCCGCATAGCGGGGAGAAGGAGATGGTCGCGGACATCGGCGTGTTCATCTTCGTCAAGGCGCCTTACGGCGCCTTGATCTCCATCATGCCGGTGGCGGTGCGGGCCGAATATTGCGGCCGGTACATGTCCTCCACCGTGGCTGCCGGATGGGCATAGGTGCCCGGCGTTACCGCACGCACGACGTAGGCCAGCATGATGTTGCGGTCGCCATCGCCGTCATTGGGATTGAATGCCGCGACGAAACGGTCGTCGCGGAATTCGAGATGGGCGGCGTCGGTTTGCGCCAGCCAGGTGAAGTTCGACAATTGGGCGCTGGAGACAAGGCCCGGATTGTCGATCTCGAAGCCGGCCGGCAACAGGTCGGTGATCAGCAGGCGCGAAGGCCAGCGGTTCTGCTCGTAAACCTTGAGCACGACCACGTAGCGTTCGTTCTGCGTCGCCTCGGTGACGTTGGCTTCGGTGCCATCGAGCTTGTAGTAGGTGCGGTCGATGGTGAAGCCGTCGCCGCCGGCCGGCAAGGGCTCTACCGGCGAGGCGACCGTGGTGACGACCGCCTGCAGCGGCGTGGCGCCGGTGTTGGCGATGGTCAGCGGGCTGTCGGCAATGTCGGTGCCGCTGAGGTGGTTGGAATACCCACCGGCATGCGGCGCGCCGTTGACCGAGAGCGTGATCGAGTCGTTGCCCGACTTCAGCGCGCGGGCCGCCAGAAGCATCCAGGACTCGTCCTGCGTGCTGGTCCAGCGGGCATCGGCGCGTTCCCTTGCCACCAGCCGGATCAGCTCCGGCACGATGGTCGGCACCGGCCTCGATTCGGCGGCGAGCGCCAGGATCGCGGCGCCATCACGCAGCCGCGAGCCATAGTCGGACCGGTAGTAGTCGTATTCGGTGGTCGACTTGGCCAGCTGCAGCGCCGTCTGGAAGGTTGCTTCCGAACGCTGCGCGTCGCCGTAGAGCGCCAGGCTCGCCGCCAACTGGGCGACGGCCATCGGGCTCGAGAAGGCTTCGAGCTTGGTGTCGGCGTAGTAGCGCAGATCGCCGACCGAGGCCTTCTTGTTGCGGGCCAGAACATAGAGCGCGTAGGCGATTTCGCTGCCGCGATCCTGGACGTCCTGGTCGTAACCGACCGAGTTTTGCAGATTGCTCAGCGCCTGGCTCATCGCCAGGGCCGGCACGTCGTAGTTCTGCTCGCGCGCCCGGGTCAGGAACTCGGTGACGTAAGAGTCGAGCCACAGATCGCCGGAGCCCGGACCCCACAGGCCGAAGCTGCCGGCCGAAGCCTGGTAGCTCAGCACCTTGTAGATGGCGGCCTGCACGCGGCCGTGCAGTTCGGGATCGCTTTGCATGCCAACGCCGGACGCCAGATCGTTGACGTAGAGAAGCGGCATGGCGCGGCTGGTGGTCTGCTCGGCGCAACCATAGGGGTAGCGGTCGAGCGTCATCAGCAGTGACGGCACGTCGAAGGCGGCAGCCTGCGAAACGCCGACGCTGATCGAGGCGCCGTCGAGCAGGCTTGCCGCGAGCAGCTCCTTGTCGACGCGCAGCGAGCCGCCATTGCCCTTGAGGTCGACGACCAGACGGGTGGTGACCGGCAATTGCGCCGGACGCACCGGAACATACAGCGTCTGCTCGACGGCGGTGCCGTCGCCATGGGCGAGCTTGATGGTGATCGAGGCATTGCCCGCCGTCTGTGCAATCAGCGGCACGGTCAGCGTCTGGCGCTTGCCCTTGGCCAGCGTCAGCTTTTCGGGCAAGGGCTTGTCGCCGGTCGAGAGGTCGCCGGTCGTGGCGATCGACAGGGCATAGTCGCCCTCCGGACCGTCGGTGTCGGCGACGTCGAGCCGCATGATAGCTGCATCTCCAGGCGCCAGGAAGCGGGGCAGGCCGGCAGTGATCACCACCGGATCGCGCACGATGACATCGGTCGTGGCATGGCCGACGGCCTCCTTGGTCCAGGCGACGGCCATGACGCGCACGGTGCCGTTGAACTGCGGGATGTCGAAGTCGATCCTCGCCTTGCCGTCGGCGTCGAGCTGGACCGGGCCGGAGAAGAAGGCGACCAGCTTTTCGGTCGGCGGACTGCCTTGCGGCTGCATTGAGGCGCCGTCGCCGCCGGTCCTGAGCTTGCCGGTGGTGCCGAGGGAGCCGTCGATGAGACGGCCATAGATGTCGCGGACTTCGAGCCCGAGCATGCGCTGGCCGAAATACCAGCCCTCCGGATCCGGCGCCTTGTAGTTGGTGAGGTTCAAAATGCCGACATCGACGGCAGCGACCGTGACATAGGCATTGCTGCCCGGCGCTACGCCGGCGACCGAAACCGGGATCGACAACTGCTGGCGCGGCATCGTCTTGTCCGGCGGCGTCAGGGTGACGGCGAGCTTTTTCGAGCCTGGGTCGACCGTCAGCCATTTTACGCCGATGGCGCGCGCCGGCATGCGGGTTTCCTGCGCATCGCCGGGCCGGAACAGGGTTGCGGTGATGTAGGCGCCGGCGCCCCAGTCGTCACCGACCGGGATGTCGACCGTGCTGCCGCCGGCCGGCATGGTTGCCGTGACGGTCTTGAGCAGCTTGTCGGCGCCAATGGTGACCAGCAGTTCGCCGGCAAAATGCGGCGACACTTTCAGCTTGGCCACGTCGCCGACGGCATAGCTGTCCTTGTCGAGAGCGATCTCGAGCCCATCAGGCGTTTCGGTGGAGGTCGAGGAGACATACCAGCCGGCGTCGAACTCATAGCTGGTCGCCGGGCCCTCGGGATCGGCAGTCTCGATCTCGAGCCGGTACTGGCCCCAGTCGACCGGCATCGTCACGGTCGCCTCGGCATCGGCGCTGAGATCGACCTGGCCGTTGGCGATCGACTTGGTGAAGGTGACCGGTTCGTAGTTCCACGAGTTGTTGTTGCGGTACCACTGGTAATTGCGTTCGACCTTGACCAGCGACCACTGCGCGCCCTTCAGCGTCTCGCGCTTGCCGTCGGGGTCGACCGCGATGAGGCTGAACTTGGCGGTGCCGCCCTGCGGCACCTCATTGTCGGCGAAATCCGGACGAATGCCGATCATGTGGCCTTGCGGGCGGATGCCGATGTTGAGCGAGCGCTCGATGGCGCGGCCGCCGGTTTCGCGCATGCGAACCGTGACCTTGGCGTCGACCAGCTTGGTGGTCGCGGGCAATTGGTCGACCGTGACCGGGAAGGTCGCCTTGCCGTCGTCGCCGACCACCGGCAGACCGGTGAACGGGGTGACCGAAGGCTCGGCCGACTGCTCGTCGGCAAGGCCGAACGAATAGCCGGCGAAACGGTCCCAGTCGCGCGCCGTCGACAGCGTCAGCTCGCCTTCGAGCGCGAGGCCGGCGGCCGGCGCGCCATAGAGGAAGCGGCCGTCAATGTCGATGTTGGCGGTTTCGCCCTGTGCGATCTCCTGCTTGTCGGACTTCATGTCGAACTCGATGCGATCCGGCACGAAGTCTTCGACCAGGAACATCTGGCTGGAAACGGCCGCCTGCTTGGGATCGGTATAGATCGACACCGTCCAGGTGCCGCGCATGGCGTTGGCTTCCAGCGGCAGGTCGACGGCATAGCCGCCGGCCGAGACGCCATCGGCAACGATGCGGCGGTTCTCGACGCCGTCGGGACGGGTGAAGATGAAGGTCAGCGGCAGGTTTTCCACCGCTTTGGAGGCGCCGTCGCGGGCAAGGGCTGCGACATGCACATCCTCGCCGGCGCGGTAGATGCCGCGTTCGGTCCAGGCATAGACATCGAGCGCGCCCGGTGCGGCGCGTCCGGCGACGCCGCGATCGGACAGATCGAAGCCGGCGCGGCCCATGTCGAGGAAGACGAAATCGTTGTCGCCCTGCTTGGCCATCAGAACGGCCGGCACCATGCCGCCGTCGCCGCGCGTCAGGCCGGGGTTGAAGACAGCATGGCCTTCGGCGTCCGACGTGGCTGTGCCGAGGATTTCATTGTTCCTGGCCAGCAGCGTCAGTTCGGCGCCGGCGATCGGCTTGGCGGTTCCGAGCGAGCGGGCAAAGACATTGAGGCCATCCTGGCCGGTATAGGTCGACAGGCCGATGTCGGAGACGACGAACCACTGCGTGGCAAGCGAATTGTAATTGTCCTCGTCATTCTCGTTTACCGCTTGCGCGGTCAGCACGTAGACGCCGGGCTTGCGCTGCGGCAAGGCTTCGTCGACCGGGAACGACGTCGTGACGTCCTTGTTGAGGTCGTTGGCGATATCGAGCTGGCCCTGCCAGACCGGCTCACCCATCTGGTCGGAAATGCTGGAGATATCATAGCCGTCGAGCTGCTTCAGGAACTGATAGCCGGATAGAAGCTGCGCGAGCGAACGATCGCCGATACGGTAGAGCTTCATCTCCGCGGTGTTCATGTTGACGGTGACGACCGGGATGCCGCGGCGGGCGCCGGCGGGCAGCACGAAGCTGTCGCCGGTGAAGCGGGCGGACGGCGCACGGTCCTGCACATAGATCGACAGCACGACCGGAGCGGCGGTGACCTCGCCAATGGCGGCCGGCAGACCGGCGCGGAAGGTCACTTCGTAATGTTGGCCGTGCTCCAGGCCTTCGACGCAGATCTGCTTGTCCTTGGCCTCGACGCCCTTGGGCGGCTGGTTGTCGACGGTGACGAACTGGGCGTAGTCGACGCCGGTCTTGACCAGCTCCTCGGAAAACTGCGCGCAAATGCGCGGCGCGCTGGTGTCGGCGTCGATCGAGTGATCGATGACGCGGAAGCCCTTGCGGGCCTTGAGATCCTCATATTCGGCCTTGACCGCCGGCGAACTGACCAGCGCGAGGCTGGCTTCATAAGCCTGCAGGGCCGGACGGTAGAGATCGCGGCGGTCGAGGCCGTTGCCGAGCAGCGCCAGCACTTCGGCGCGGGTCTTGGTGGTGCGCAGCAACTTGTAGGCATTGATGGCGGCGGAGGTGCCTTTGACCGGCAGATTGTAGGATTCGGAGGTGCCGCTGGCCGGCTGTATGGCAAGCGTTTCACGCGCCAGACCGAGCCAAAGCTGGCCGTCGTCAGGCAGGACCGAGACCGCGGCCTCGTATTTGTTCATGGCCTGGCCATGGTCGCCGGTCAGTGCAGCCTGTTCGGCGGCGGCGCGGAGTGATTCCAGCCCGTCGGTCGGCTTGTCATAGGCCGGATCGGTCAGCTTGTTGCGGTATTGCTGGGCCTGGTCGGCCATCCAGTTGGGGAAGAAGGCGAGTTCCGGCGGGGCGCCGATATCGGGGTCGCCATCGACTTTGACGACCTTGCCCGCGACCGCGCCGCTGAAGGATTTCAACTGGTTATAGTCGGATTTTAGGAAGCACCATTTGGCCTTGTTGTTGTAAGTAAAGGCGCGGCAGGCGGGGTCGCCGAGGCATGTCGTCTTGCACTGATCGAGGCTGACATTCTGGTCCGATCTGAGATCGAAGCCGAAATAGTCGGAATTATTTGAGGTCACCACCCGGCGGGCTTCGGCCGCTTGCGCTACAGACCCCCAGGCGAAAATGAGAAGAATCAAGATCGACAGACCACGAGCCGCCGCGCGCATCGCCATAACACCCTCCAGACACTGCTACGTCCGCGGCATGTTCAAGCTTCAGTCAAGCTTGTCAACACGAGGACGGGCAGGTTTCCGCCCGCCAACGGTTCCCAAACCGGCCAATGACCGGTATGCCGATAGTTCATCCACGGGAAAGGGATCACGCTTTCTTGCGAAAACGCAGAAGGTGTGAATTCCAAGCCCTGCCTATTTCAGACAATTGGATTGTGGCCCCTTTACGAGCGCTTCAAAACTTCATTCCAATTTTAGTTTTGTAACCTAGGTTGTCCTGATGCCGGCGTATGAAGCGCAGATGTCGAAGGTAAGTGCGCCACGGCGCACGCTTTCGCGCGCGCTGATTGTGGCGTTGGCGTGCTCGAGCGTGCTCGTTGCCGAATCGGGGTCGGCGGCCGCCTTCGAGCTCTTCGGCATCAAATTGTGGGGCTCTTCGAATGACGAGGACGCCGATATCGTCGACCCGCTGCGCTATGCGGTGACCATCGAAGCGCCCGATGCCGACAAGGACTTGGTCAAGAAGCTCGAAAACGCCTCGTCGCTGAAATCCGACGAGGACCGCCCGGTTTCCGGCTCGCTCGGCCTTTTGGCAAAGGCGCGTAGCGACCGCGAACAGCTGGTCGCCGCGCTTTATGCCGACGCCCGTTATGAAGGCGTCGTCACCATCACCATCCAGGGCAAGGTGCTCGACGATTTGCCGCCCGATGCCGAATTTACAGCTCCGCAGCCGGTGCCGGTGGTGATCAGCATTTCGAGCGGGCCCAAATTCACACTTGGCAATATCAGGCTGGAGGGCGATGCCGCCGGGCTGGCGAGCGCCGATTTCGGGCTGATAGCCGGCGGCGATGCCGGCTCGGGCGCCGTGCTCAAGGCCGAGGCGCTGATCGTGCGGGCGCTGAAGCAGGAGGGCCGGCCGCTGGCCCGGATCACCGACAGGCAGGTCGTGGCCGAGCACACCACCTCGACGCTCGACGTGACGCTGACGGTGGCCGCCGGGCCGGTTGCCGGTTACGGCGACACCACCGTCGATGGCACCGAGAAGGTCGATCGCGAGTTCACCGAATATATGACCGGGCTGAAACGCGGCCGGCAATATTCGCCTGACGAGATCGACGATGCCCGCGACCGGCTGCTGAGGCTCGAAGTGTTCAACAGCGTGACGCTGAAGGAAGCCGACAGTCTTGACCCCGACGGCAACATTCCGATCGGCGTTCAGGTCAGCGAGCGCAAACCACGCTATTTCGGCGTCGGCGGCACTTTCTCCAACACCGAAGGGCTAGGCCTGGAAGGCTATTGGGGCCACCGAAATCTGTTCGGCCGGGCCGAAAAGCTGCGCATCGAGGGCAAGATCAGCGGCATCGGCAGCAACGATCTCAGCGAGCTCAACTACAATGCCGGCCTCATGTTCGAGAAGCCGGGGGTGGTCGGGCCGGCCTCGAAATTCATCGCCAGCGTCAAGACCGTACTCGAACATCCCGACGCCTACGACCATTTTTCGGTCAAGGGCAGCACCGGCCTGTCCTATGAGATCGACAAGAAGCAGACGGTTTCGGCTGAAATCGCGCTCGACTACTCCAGGATCACCGACGCCTTCGGCAAGCACAAATACCTGATCGCCAGCATTCCGCTGCAATATGTCTACGACAACAGGGACAACCGGCTCAACCCGACCAGCGGCTTCAGGGTTCTGGCCTATGCCGAACCGAGTTACGACATTCTGAGCGGCGCCGCCTTCCTCAAGCTCAGGGGCGAGGGGTCGGCCTATCAGTCGCTCGACACGGCCTCGAAATTCGTGCTTGCCGAACGCGTCGCGCTGGGTTCGATCGTCGGCACCGGCCTTCAGAACGTTCCAGCCGACAGGCGCTTCTATTCCGGCGGTGGCGGCTCGGTGCGGGGCTATGCCTATCAGGGCATCGGACCGAAGGACATCGACAATCAGCCGATCGGCGGGCTTTCCTTCTTCGAAACATCGGTCGAAATGCGCATTGCTCTGACCGACACGATCGGCATCGTGCCGTTCGTCGACGCCGGCACTGTCTCGACCACAGCGACGCCGGACTTTTCAGACGTGAAGGTCGGCGCGGGCGTTGGCCTGCGCTACATCACGCCGTTCGGGCCGCTGCGCATCGACGCCGCCGTGCCGCTCAACCGCGACCGTGGCGACCCGCGTTTCGGCATCTATGCCGGGATCGGACAGGCGTTCTGACGATGAAGATTTTGAAACGCATCCTTCGCCTGTTTTTCTACACGCTGCTGATAGTGGCGGCGGCGGGCATCGGCGCGTTGGTCGTGCTGACCAAGACCGAGCGCGGCCGCGAAAATCTCGCCGGCATCATCTCTGACATGGCCTCGTCAGGGGACAGCAAAGTCACGGTCAGCGGCATTAACGGTATCTGGTCCGGCGCGCTGACGGTCGACCATGTCGTGCTGGAAGACCGCGAGGGCGCCTGGCTGGTGGCCCGCAATGTGGCCGTCGACTGGTCGCCGCTGGCGCTGTTGTCGAAGAATTTCAGCGCCGACCGCATAGCGGCCGAACGGATAGAACTGGCACGGCTGCCTATGGCGAGCACCGAGCCGAGCAAGAGCGGGTCGACCGGCCTGCCGGTTTCGCTTGATATCAGAGCGATCGATTTGCCGGAGATCGCGCTCGGCCAGCAACTTGCCGGCAGCGGCATTGCCGAACTTGCGGCCAAGGGATCGGCCAAGGTCGATGCGTCGCCGCTGGCGATCCAGACGGTGCTCAACGTTACCCGCCATGACGGCAAGCAAGGCAATGTCGACGCCAACATCCACTTCGCGCCGGATGAAAACAAGCTCGACCTCGATCTCAAGGCTTCCGAGCCGGCCGGCGGCATCATCGCCAACCTGCTCAAGCTACCCGGCGCGCCGCCGGTCAACATCGTCGTCTCGGGCACCGGGCCGCTGGCCAACTGGAGCGGCATCGGCACCTTCATGGTCGACGGTCAGATCGTTACCCAGCTCACCGGCCGGCACCAGCTCACCGACAAGGGCAACCGGATCGAGGCCAAGGGCGACGGTTCGTTCGAAGGCTTCCTGCCGGAACGGTTCAAGTCGCTGTTTGCCGGCAAGACCAGCTTCGACCTAGCCGGCACCGCGACCGCGACCGGCGGCGTCGACATCGAGCGCGCTGCGATCGAGAGCGACGCAGTTCATGGTACCGCTGCCGGCATGGTCGACCCCAAGGGCGCCAGCGACCTTTCGGTCGAACTCGTGGCCAAAGCCAAGCCGGTCACGGTCAATGTCGGTACCCAGGCGCAGCCGATCATGGTGGCCATCAACAATGTGACCGCGCGCGCCTTCGGTGACGGCAAGGCGCCGATGATTGACGCCAGCGCTTCACTGGTGTCGGTGGTGGCGGGCGGCTCTCAGGTGAACAATCTGGATGCGAAGATCCATTCCGACGGTTTCGACATCGAGAGCCGCAGCGGCCCGGTCAGTGTAAGTCTGGCGGCCGCCGGGCTGAAGACCGACGTGGCGACGCTGGCGCCGCTGATCACCGGCAAGCTGACGGCCTCTCTTGCCGGCTCGATCAGCAAGGACGAGATTTCCCTCGACGAAGGCACGCTGCGCAGCGATGCTCTCAATGCCGGGCTGACGGCCAAGGTGACGCTGGCCGATCTCGCCATGACGCTGAAGATGAATGCCGATGCTGTGTCGACGGCGCTGCCGCCGCAGATCAGTTCGCTGCTTGGCGAACGGGTCAAATTCTCGGCGACCGCGACGCGCGATCCGCAGGGCTCTTTCGCCGCCAACTCGATCGAACTCACTTCCGGTTCGCTGAGCGCCAGCGGCACCGCCAGCGCGCAAGGCAGCGATATCCAGGCCGACATCAAGGGCAAGCTCGGCGACGTCTCGGTGCTGTCTTCGCTGGTCGGCGTGCCGGTCGCCGGCGGGGTCGATTTCGCGCTGACGGCAAGCGGCGCGCGCAACGCACCGGATTTCTCGGTTTCGGCCGACAGTGCCAGCCTGACGGCCTCCGGCCGCACGGTCAAGGACATCAAGCTGACCGCATCGGGCAAGGCCGACATTGTGAGCCCGGCCGCAGATATCTCGCTGACCGGCGCGGTCGACGAACAGCCGCTCGCCATCAAGGCGGCGCTGGTGACGAGCGATGGCAAGCGCTCCATCAAGGGGCTCAGCGTAGCGCTGGGCGACAACAAGGTGTCGGGCGACCTCACGCTCGATGAGAAATTCCTGCCGCTGGGGACGCTGACGATCTCCGCGCCCGATGTCGCGCCGCTGGCGTCGCTGGCCGGGCAGACGGCGGCCGGCGATATCGGCGGCACCGTGGTGTTCGCCAAAGACGGCGAGGCTCCCACTGTCACCATCAATGCAGCCAGCGTGTCGATCGCGCGCGGTGATGTGGCAGCCAAGGCAGTCACCGTCAGCGCACTGATCGCCAACTATCTCAACAGCCCTGCGATCTCCGGCACGATCAAGGCCGAGAGCGTGACCTCGGGAACGACCGTCGTCAGTGGCATCGGCGTCGACCTCAAGCGTGACGGCGACTGGACGAATTTCACCGGCGGAGCAACCATATCAGGCATTCCGGCGACAGCTGCCGGGCGGGCGAAGATTGCTGGCGGCGTGACCAGCGTCGAGATCGCGTCCGGCGAGGCGACGGTGCGCGGCATCAAGGTGGCGATCGCCGAGCCGTCGAGCCTGACCATTGCCGATGGCATAACCAACATTCAAAGGCTGGTAGTCGATCTCGGCGGCGGCTCGGTGACGCTGTCGGGCACGGCGGGCCAGACGCTCGATCTGGCGGCGACCTTCTCGGCGCTGCCGGCTGCGCTTGCCAATGGCTTTTCGCCCCGCCTCGATGCCGCGGGCACGCTCGACGGCACGGCGCAAATCACCGGGCCATCAGCAAATCCCGACATTCGCTTTAATGCAAAGCTGGCCGGCGCCGAGACGAGCCAGACCCGTCAGGCCGGGCTCGGGCCGCTCGATGTCGATGCGGCCGGCAGCTATTCCGCGGCCGGCGGCGTCGTGCTCGACCAGGCGACGCTTTCGGGTGAGAAAATCTCCGGCAAGGCGGCCGGCACCCTCAACCCGAACGGCGCCAGCGATTTCGCGCTCGATCTGACATCGTCCGGTCCGAGCCTGCCGTTGACGCTGGGCAGCGCGGAAAGCCCGATCAAGCTCGAATTGCAGGCGCTGTCGGTGAAGGCGGCCGGGCAGGCTGCGCAAGCCAAGCTCGACATCTCGGCGGTACTGCCTTCGGTGGCGACGGATGACGCCAAGGTCGAGGGCATTGCGCTTGCGCTGCATTCCGATGCATTTGATATGAAAAGCCGAACCGGTCCGATCTCGGGCACGGTGACGGCGGACAAGATCGGTCTGGACAATCCGACCATCGCGCCGCTGATCGCCGGCAAGATCACCGCCAAGATCGCCGGCACCCTGGCGGCGGACGCGATCACCATCGACAGCGGCTCGGTGCAGGCCGATGCGCTGGGCAGCGCCTTCAATGGCCGTGTCGGCTTTGCCGATGGAGCAATCGACCTCAACCTCAACGCCGACGTGCTGTCGGCGGCGTTGCCGGCGGCGGCGCGCAGCGTGCTGGCAGAGCGCACGCAGCTCAGCGCCACGCTGAAGCGGGATGGCAATGGCAATGTCAGCGCCAATCCGGTCAAGCTGGCGTCGGGCGCACTGACCGCGGACGGTCAGGCCAGTCTCGCCGACAACAAGCTCAGCGCAGATATCAAGGGTGCACTGGCCGACATCTCACTGTTGTCGAAAGATGCCAAAGGCGCGATCAGCTTCGCACTCAGCGCGCAGGGGCCTAGCCTGGCGCCGGACCTGTCGCTGACAGTCAACAGCGACCGGCTGCTGGTGGCGGAACGCGAAATCACCGGGTTGAAGCTGACCGCAACCGGCAAGGCCGACGCCGCCAATCCGGCGGCCAATGTGCAACTGACCGGCAATGTCGCAGGGCAGGCGCTGCAAGGCAGCGCGGTGCTGGCGACGGCCGACGGCAAGAGCGCCATCAACGGCCTGCTGCTGTCGCTCGGCAACAACAAGATCTCCGGCGACCTTGCGCTCGACGAGGCTTTCGTGCCGGTCGGCACCATCGCGCTCGACCTGCCGGATATCGGGCCCCTGGCGGCGCTGGCGCTGGAAAAGGCCGAAGGCGACGTGCGCGGCACCATCGCCTTCTCAAAGACCGCGGATGGCCCGAACGTCGCCGTCAAGGCTGCGACCGCTTCGATTACGCGCGGCGACCTGCAGGCGAAGACGGTGTCGATCGATGCGCTGGTCGCCAACTATCTCGCCGCGCCGGTCATCTCGGGCAAAATTCGCGCCGACAGCGTCATTTCCGGCGGCACCGCCATCAGCGGCATCGATGTCGATTTGAAGCGCGACGGCGACTGGACCGGGTTTTCCGGCGGCGCCACCGTCAAGGGCATTCCGGCGAAGGCTGCGGGCAGGGTAAAGGTGGCTGGCGGCACCACCACCATCGAACTCGCTTCCGGCCAGGCCACGGTGCAGGGCATCAAGGCGGCCATCGCCCAGGCCTCGACCGTCAGCATCGCGAACGGCACCACGACGCTGGACAAGCTGGTGCTCAATCTCGGTGGCGGCACGGCGACGGTGACCGGCAAGGTCGGGCAGGCACTCGACATCAGCGCCGCGCTGTCGAAGGTGCCGGCCTCACTCGCCAACAGTTTTTCGCCGGGCCTCCAGGCCGCCGGTTCGATTTCGGGAACAGTCAAGGTAACCGGCGCGCCGGGCAATCCGACTGTCGCTTTCGATATCGATGCTGGTGGGGTGCAGACCTCGCAGACGCGCAGCGCCGGTCTTGGCGGCATGAATATCTCCTCGTCGGGAACATTCGCCGGCAAGAAGCTCACCTTCAACGCCGACATCAGCGACGGCGCCGGGCTTGGGCTCAAGGGCGGCGGTACGGTGACGACGGCCGGCACACCAGCGCTGGTGCTCGACTTCAACGGCAAGGTGCCATTTTCCTTCCTGGCCGCCAAGCTTGCGGCGCAAGGGCTGTCGCTCAGCGGCACCGCTAACGTCAATATCCAGATGCGCGGCCCGGCGGCGTCGCCGGTGATCGGCGGCACGGTCAGCACGTCGGGCGCCCGCCTGGTCGACGCGCGCTCCGGCCTTGCCGTCAACGACATTGCCGCCGACATTTCGATCGGCAACGGCGTTGCCCGGATCAACCGGCTGACCGGCACGCTGTCGACACGCGGCAGCCTGTCGGCCTCCGGCACACTCGGCATCAATCCGGCGCAAGGTTTCCCAGCCGATTTGTCTATCAAGCTGGTCGACGGCCGCTATACCGACGGCAGGGTGGTGACAGCCAATCTCGGCGGCGACCTGACCATCAAGGGGCCGCTCACCTCGGCGCCGGTGATTTCGGGCACCGTCAATCTGGCCAAGACCGTCATCACCGTTCCGGATAAGCTGCCGGGCTCGCTGGCAGCGCTCGGTGTCAAGCACAAGAACGCGCCCGCCTCCGTGCGGGCGCAGGACAAGGCCTTGCGACCGGCGGCGGCCAGCGGGGGTGGCGGCAGTGGGCTTGTCCTCGACGTCACGGTCAATGCGCCGAACCAGATCTTCATCCAGGGCAGGGGCGTCGATGCCGAGTTCGGTGGTTCGCTGAGGCTGACCGGCCCGGCGGCTTCGCCGCAGGCGGTCGGCACCTTCACCTTGCAGCGTGGGCGGCTGTCGATCCTCGGCAAGCGGCTGACCTTTACCGAAGGCACGGTCGGCTTTTCGGGCTCGCTGGTGCCCTACCTCAACTTGACCGCGACATCGACCACGACCAGCGCCACCGTCACCATCGTCGTCTCGGGCGAAGCGACCAATCCGAAATTCGACTTCTCCTCGGTGCCGGCGCTGCCCGAGGACGAGGTGCTGGCGCAGCTGATTTTCGGCCGCTCTATGTCGAACCTGTCGCCGCTGCAGATCGCGCAGCTGGCCGAGGCCGCCGGCCAACTGGCCGGCGTCGGCGGCTCGACCTCGCTGCTCGAAAACCTGCGCAGTGCAATCGGCGTCGACGACCTGGATGTGACCACCGATGACCAGGGCGGGACGGCCGTGTCGGCGGGCAAGTATCTCAATGACCGCACCTATGTGACGATCCAGAAAGGCGACAGGCCAGGATCGGGCAAGGCGACGATCGACCTCAATGTCGGGCGCGGCGTCAAGCTGCGCGGCGAGGCCAACGATGGCGGCGAGGCCAAGGGCGGCATATTCTACGAAAAGGAATATTGAGTTCCTGGCCCTTACCGCCGCCGGAACTGGCGCTGTCTCAACCCGCCCAAATGTATCAGTTACTCGCCTAAGCAGATTCCGGCGGAATCTGGGCGCGCTAGCACTTTTGCGCCAAGTCTGTCGTTATCACGCGAACCGCTCCCTTTTCAAAGTTGCACATTCCCTAACAGGTTCCGTAGCCATGCCGTCTTTGACATCACGGCAGGGATGCGGAATGTTAAAAGGCGGAAAGCCAACAATGGGAGTTAAGGTATGACAAATTACAAGAGTAATGGCGATCGCGTTCCCGATCACATCCTGGCCATGGCCGAAGAAGCCAAGGCAGGCAAAGTCGATCGCCGCGAGTTCCTCGCCATGGCCAGCGTGTTCGGCGCGTCGACTGCGATGGCCTACGGCATGCTCGGCGTAGCCGTGCCGACCCAAGCCAGGGCCGAAGAGGTGCAGGGCAAGAAGGGCGGCATCCTGAAAGTCGCGCAATGGGTCAAGGATCCCAAGGATCCACGCAAGGCCGATTGGTCGGAAATCGCCAATGCCGAGCGCCAGGCGCTTGAGCCACTGGTCAAGTACACCAGCGAATACACGTTCCGCCCGTACCTTCTGGAGAGCTGGGAGGTCAACGACGACGCCACCGAGTACACGCTGCATGTGCGCAAGGGTGTGACCTGGTCGAATGGCGATGCCTTCACCGCCGATGACGTCATCTTCAATCTCAAGCGCTGGGCCGACAAGAAGGCCGAGGGCAATTCCATGCCTGGCCGTCTCGGCACGCTGGTCAAGGACGACAAGCTCGACGAAAGCGCCGTGACCAAGGTTGACGACCACACCGTCAAGCTGAAGCTCGGCAAGGCTGACATCGCGCTCATTCCGAACATGTGCGACTATCCCGGCCTCATCGTGCACAAGAGCTTCGACGAGAAGGGCGGCGACTTCAAAGCCTGCCCGATCGGTACCGGCCCGTTCGAGCTCGTCTCCTACGATGTCGGCCAGAAGGTGGTCTACAAGCGCCGCGAGGACAACAAGTGGTGGGACGGCGAGGTGTTCCTCGACGGCATCGAATTCGTCGACTACGGCACCGATCCGGCAGCCATGGTCAGTGCCTTCGAGGCCGGCGAAGTCCATACCAATTTCGAGACCTCGGCCGACTATGTGTCAATCCTCGACGGACTGGACCTGGTCAAGTCCGAAATCGTCACCGCGTCGACCATCGTGTGCCGCACCAACATCAACAACAAGCCTTACGGCGACCAGAAGGTACGCAACGCGCTGCAACTCGCGGTCGACAACAATGTCGTCCTGCAGCTTGGCTACGGAAATGCCGGCACGGTGGCTGAAAACCACCATGTCTGCCAAATCCACCCGGAATATTACGAGCTGCCCAAAGTCGCTCGCGATCCGGCCAAGGCCAAGGCGCTGATGGCGGAAGCCGGCCAGGCCGACTTCGAGCATGAGCTGATCACGGTCGACGAAGACTGGCACAAGAATACCGGCGACGCCATCGCCGCGCAGATGCGCGACGCCGGCCTCAAGGTAAAGCGCACGGTGCTGCCGGGCTCGACGTTCTGGAACGACTGGACCAAGTACCCGCTGTCGATGACCAACTGGAACATGCGCCCGCTCGGCGTTCAGGTTCTGGCGATCGGCTACCGCACCGGCGAGGCGTGGAACGAGTCGGCCTATTCCAACCCCGAATGGGATGCCAAGCTCAATGCAGCATTGGCCGTTGCCGATGCGGCCAAGCGCAAGGAGATGATGAAGGACATCGAGCAGATCCTGCAGGATTCCGGCATCATGATCCAGCCATACTGGCGCAAGCTCTACAGCCACTCGGTCAAGGCGGTGCAGAATTACAAGATGCATCCGACCTTCGAGCGCGACTACGGCAAGGTCTGGCTCGACCAGGCGTGATCGGAACGTCAGGGAAGGGGCGCTTCGCTCCTTCCCGTCACGCCTCGCATGGCCCAGAACCGGAAGCCGCCGCAGCAAAAAGTTGCGGACTCTCCTGAAAGACCGTTCAATAAAACTGGGTTGATTGCATCCGAGTGCCGATTTGACGGCCAACTCTGCCGGCAACGGCAAAGCTGGTTTTTCGAACTGGCTCCAACCCCAACCAGACCGGCAGGGGACCGCCATGCTTTCTTTCGTAATCCGGCGTCTCGGCACCATGGCATTGACGATGCTGTGCCTGACGATGATCGTCTTCTTCCTGATCAACCTCGAGCCGAATTTGAAGAAGCTGGCAATCAGCCAGACCGAAATGCACACATCGGCCGAACAGCTCGAAAGCTGGCTGGTCAACCATGGCTACCGGCAGAACTTCTTCGTGCGCTACGGCCAATGGCTGGGCGTCGTCCCGAAGCAACCGGTGACCGATCCGGCGACCGGCAAGCCGACGCAGCGTTTCTCCTTCTGCAACGAACCGCTGGAGCCGAAATTCTCCGGCATCCTGGAAGGTGATTTCGGCTGCTCGACCAAGTTCAAAACCACCGTTGCGTCAAAGCTATTCCCCGCACTCGCCGCCACCGGTATCCTGATGCTCTGCGTGCTGTTGGTGATGGTGCCGATTTCGCTGCTGATCGGCATCCTGGCCGGCATGCGCGAGGGCTCGCGAACGGACCGAACACTGTCCGTCGCATCGATCGCGTCGACGGCGACGCCCGAATATGTGTCGGGCGTCATCTTCACCGTCATCTTCGCCTCCTGGCTCGGCTGGCTCAACGGTTCGGCCGCCTCGGCAAGCCAGGGCATCACCTTCTACAATTTCACCCTGCCGGTGATGACGCTGGCGATCTACGGTATCGGCTACATCGCCCGCATGACGCGCGCCTCGATGGTCGAGGTGATGACGCAGCAATATATCCGCACCGCCCGGCTGAAGGGGCTTTCCTTCGGCAGCGTCGTCGTCAAGCACGCGCTGCGCAATGCGCTGATCGCGCCCTTCACCGTCATCATGCTGCAATTTCCCTGGCTGCTTACCGGCGTCGTCATCGTCGAGGTGATGTTCCGCTACCAGGGCTTTGGCTACACGCTGGTCGAGGCCGCCGGCAACAACGACATCGATCTGCTGCTTGGCTGTTCACTGGTGTCGGTGTTCATCGTGCTGATCACGCAGCTCATCTCGGATGTCGGCTACGCGTTCCTCAATCCGCGTATCAGAGTTCAATAGGGGGCTGGGGCAGATGCAGGTCGAATATATCGGTGCCTTCAATGTCGTGCTCGGCGTGATTGGGCGTTTCTGGCCGGTCTGGTTAGGGCTTGCCCTGGTGATGGGGGTGAGCTTCACCTACAAGAAAAGGCTCGGCCTCTACGGCCAGTTGTTCGATAGCGGCGTCGGCATAGTCGGTGTCGGCATCTGCCTGTTCTGGCTGTTCACGGCAATCTTCGCGTCGACCGTCGCGCCCTTCGATCCGCTCGCCCAGGTCCCGATCATGAAGGATGCGCTGCCGGGCGCGCTCGAGCCGGTATCGAAACTCATCTACTATTTCGGCGGCGACAAGCTCGCCCGCGACGTCTTTTCGCGCATGGTCTATGGCAGCCAGATCGTGCTGATCATCGCGCCGGCGGCGACCGGTTTCGCGCTGATGGTCGGCATCACGCTCGGTCTGCCCGCCGGTTACTATGGCGGCCGGATCGACACCGTGCTGTCGTTCCTGGCCAATCTGGTGCTGGCCTTCCCGGTGATCCTGCTGTTTTACCTGCTGGTGACGCCGGGCATCATGGATACGCCGATCCCCTACGCCATGGCCGGGCTGTTCTTCCTGTTCCCGATCATCTTCTTTTCGGTGCTGTTCTGGACCCGCTACAAGAACCGGCCGGACCGCCTCTATATATTGCTCGGGCTGACGCTGATCATCGGCGGCTGGGTCTATGCCGGCCTGGTGTTCGACGCCGATCCGTTCAAGATCATCCACATCGATCCCAACCAGCTCAACATCTTCGTGGCGGTGGTGTTCGCCTCCAGCCCCGGCGTATTCCGCATCGTGCGCGGCCTGGTGATGGACATCAAGACGCGCGACTATGTGGCGGCGGCGCAGACGCGCGGTGAATCGCCCTGGTACATCATGCTGTGGGAGATCCTGCCCAATGCGCGCGGACCGCTGATCGTCGATGCCTGCCTGCGCATCGGCTACACCACGATCCTGCTCGGCACGCTCGGCTATTTCGGGCTGGGCCTGGCGCCGGAGAGCCCGGATTGGGGCACCGCGATCAAGGACGCCAGCCGCCTGCTGCGCTCATTCATCCACCCGGCGCTGCCGCCGACGATCGCGCTGATGTCGTTCGTGCTGGGCTTGAACCTGCTTGCCGACTCGCTGCGCGAACAATCGATGAAAGACTGATCTGCGGGTTTCGGCGCCGCGAGCATGAAAATAGGATTGGAGCGACCCATGAATGAGGCAGTTCGAAATCCCGGCAACCCGACCCTTGGGCCAAGCGCTGCGCCGATCATCGAGATCGAGAACCTGTCGATCTCCTTCTTCACCCGCAAGGGTGAGATCCCTGCCGTCATGGACTTTTCCTGCACGGTGATGCCGGGCGAAGCCATGGGCATCGTCGGCGAGTCCGGCTGCGGCAAGTCGACCGTGTCGCTCGGCATCATGCGCGACCTCTCCAACATCGGAAAGATCGTCGGCGGCAAGATCAAGTTCCAGGGCAAGGACATGGGCGAGCTGTCCGACGAGGAGTTGCGCTCCATCCGCGGCAACAAGATCGCCATGATCTACCAGGAGCCGATGGCGAGCCTCAATCCGGCGATGAAGGTCGGCCAGCAATTGATGGAAGTGCCGCTGATCCACGACAAGGTGTCGAAGGAAGAGGCTTACAAAAGGGCGCTCGAAATGGTGCGCTCGGTGAGATTGCCCGATCCCGAACGCATGATGCGTTCCTATCCGCACCAGCTGTCCGGCGGCCAGCAGCAGCGCATCGTCATTGCCATGGCGCTGCTGTCGAAGCCGGCGCTGCTTCTGCTCGACGAACCGACGACGGCGCTCGACGTGACGGTGGAGGCCGGCATCGTCGAACTGGTCAAGGGGCTGGGCGAGAAGTTCGGCACGTCGATGATCTTCGTGTCGCACAATCTGGGCCTCATCCTCGAGACCTGCGACCGCATCACGGTGATGTATTCGGGCGAAGCGGTCGAGACCGGCAAGATCAAGGACGTGTTCGACCGGATGCGTCACCCCTATACGCAAGGGCTGTTCCGCTCGATTCCGCTGCCGGGCGCCGACAAGAATTCGCGGCCGCTGATCTCTATCCCCGGCCAGTTGCCGCTGCCGCATGAGCGGCCCAAGGGCTGCAATTTCGGCCCGCGCTGCCACCATTTCGTTGAGGGCGTCTGCAATGCCGCCGAAATCCCGATGATCGAGGTCGCCGGTCACGAAGGGCATTTCTCGCGCTGCGTGCGCTTCAACGAGATCGACTGGGAAGCGCTGCCTCCCGGCGCCAAGAAGGTCAATGAGAAGGTTGTGCCCGGCGCGCCGGTGCTCAAGATCGAGGATTTGAGAAAATACTACAAGGTCGGCGGCAGCGAAGTGTTCGGCTCCAGCGAAGGCCGCGTCGTCAAGGCCAATGAGACGATCTCGTTCATGGCGCGCGAATCCGAGACCGTCGCCATCGTCGGCGAGTCCGGCTGCGGAAAGTCGACACTGGCCAAGGTCCTGCTCGGGCTGGAGACGGCAAGTGCCGGCACAGTGACGCTGGGCAACAAGGAGATCCAGTCGACCGGCATCGAGAAGCGCAGCGTCGAAACGGTGTCGTCGATCCAGATGGTGTTCCAGAACCCGTTCGATACGCTCAATCCCAGCCACTCCGTCGGTTCGCAGATCATCCGCACGCTGGAAAAATTCAAAGTCGGCAACAATGTCGCCGAGCGGCGCAAGCGCATGCTGGAGCTGCTCGACCTGGTGAAGCTGCCGCGGGCCTTCGAGACGCGCAAGCCGCGTCAGCTCTCAGGCGGCCAGAAGCAGCGCATCGGCGTGGCGCGCGCCTTTGCCGGCGATGCCAAGGTGGTGGTGGCCGACGAGCCGGTGTCGGCACTCGACGTCTCGGTGCAGGCGGCGGTGACCGAGCTCCTGATGGACATCCAGCGCAAGAACAAGACGACGATGCTGTTCATCAGTCACGATCTGTCCGTCGTGCGCTACATCGCCGACCGGGTCGTCGTCATGTATCTCGGCTACATCGTCGAGCAGGGTACGACCGACCAGATCTTCGCGCCGCCCTACCACCCCTACACAGAGGCGCTGCTGTCGGCGATCCCGATCGCCGACACCAGCGTGGTCAAACGGCACATCGTGCTCGAAGGCGATATCCCGTCGGCGATGAACCCGCCGAGCGGCTGCCCGTTCCAGACGCGCTGCGGCTACAAGAGGCTGGTGCCGGACAATCTGTGCGAGACCAAGGTGCCGCCGGTGAAGCATCTCGGCGATGGCCATATGAGCCTGTGCTGGCTGTCGGACGATGTGCTGGCGACGATGGAGCCGGTGATCAAGTTCGACAGGGAACACGCAGCGCATGAGGGCGTGCCGGAAGACGCACCGGATGGGATCGGCCCCGGTTTCGCCGGCGAACCGCCGAAGCGCCCGCATGGCAAGAAGCCGAGCTGACCAGCCATAGAGGCAATGCCGCTCGTTGGCGCATTGCCACAGCGTCGCCATAGCTCAAGGAACGACAGCTACGTTCGCTTGAATATTGCTGTCCATTGCTTTATGTGATGCGTGATGTTTGATGCGCCATAGGGAGCATATTGTGAGAACCACACTTGCAATCGATGACGATGTCCTACTTGCGGCCAAGGCCATGGCGCGACAGCAGGATCGCAGCGTTGGCGACGTCATTTCCGATCTGGCTCGCCGCTCACTGCGCAGGCCCCCGACCGGCGGTGAACGCAACGGCATCCCCTTGCTTGCATCGCGGCCCGACGGCCCGATGGTCGATCTCGAAATGGTCAATGCGCTTCGCGACGAATTGCCGTGACCTTCCTGCTCGACGTCAATGTGTTGATTGCGTTGATCGATCCGGCTCACGTCGCGCATGAAGATGCCCATCGGTGGTTCCAATCCTCCGGGCATTTATCATGGGCAACATGTCCCATTACCGAGAATGGCGTCATCAGGATTGTAAGCAACCCGAAATACCCCAATTCTCCGGGTTCGCCCGCCGTGGTGGCGCAGGTTGTCGGCAAGCTGCATGCCCTTTCAGGACATCAGTTCTGGCCTGACGAGATCAGCCTTGTCGGTTCCAACGACATCGATGCAGCCAGGATCCTCACCCCGGCACAGGTAACGGATAGCTATCTGTTGGGACTCGCCAAGGCGCGTGACGGCCAATTGGCGACGTTTGACCGAAAGCTGTCGACGGCAGCGGTAAAGGGAGGGAGGTCGATCCTCCACCTGATCCCAAGCGAATGAATTGCTGAGTTCCGCTTCGATCGCAAACTGCGTGGCTGCAAGACCGCTTGGCAACGTCAGCTGCCGCATTGCTGCAGCTGTTCGGCATAGTCGCGGGCCATCTTTTCGGTCGCCCTGGCATAGCCCTGCACGCCGGCATCGCCACGGTTACCGCGGCCGTAGGCGGTCCAGCCAAGATAGTAGGCGAGATAGAGATTGTAGGTGTCGTTGCGGGCGACGCCGAACGTGTCTGATGTCTTGGAATGATACCAGCCGACGAAATCGACGGCATCGGCAAACTTGGTCCGCCTCGCCGCCCAACTGCCGGTTTCGCTCTGATATTGCGACCATGTGCCGTCGAGCGCCTGCGAGAAACCGGTGGCTGACGAGACATGTTTCCACGGAATGAAGCCGAGCAGTTTGGTACGCGGCGGCTTGGCATTGCTCTTGAAACCGGATTCCTTGCGCACCGTCGCCATCAGCACAGGGACGGGGACGCCGTATTTCTGCGAGGCGCGCTCGGCGGCCGACTGCCAGTTGTCGAACCAGCCGTCGTTCTGGTCGAAGACGGCGCAGACATTGTTGATATGGTTGGGCGGCGTCGCGCAGGCCGGCAAAGCCAGCAGCACGCCAACCGCTACAATTTTACTCAAACTCGAACTACGCATTGGAAAACGAATAGGCCGAAATCATAAAGGGAATCTTTCGGCGTTTCTTAACGGCTTGCCGGCCCGCTGCGCTCAGGGGGCCTGTATCATTATTCCGACCTTTCGCGTCGCCTTTATCTCCGTCAGAATTCAAAAATGCCGCCTTGGCTAAAATCACGTCCGCGAAGGGCGGATTTCTGACAGCGATGTCCGGATGCCGGCGCTCTGATGCCAGGCATGAATGAACCAAGACGCAAGCGCGGCGCGGAGCGAACCAGCAACCGGGGGCCTGCCGCCATCCCGCAACTTCCACTGCGGCGGGTGACCAATCCCTATCCGCCGATGGCGATGCTCTCAGTCGACCAGGTCGAAGCGATCCACGAAGCTTCGATGCATATTCTGGAAAATTTCGGCATCGAGGTAATGTCTCAGCGGGCGCTGGCGCTGTTCGAGAATGCGGGCGCAAAGGTCGACCATGCGACCGCGAATGTCCGCATCGACCGTGGCCTTGTGGCCGAGGCGCTGAAGACCACGCAGTCCAGCTATCGACTGACGCCGCGCAACCCCGCCAACACCATTCATCTCGGCGGCAACACGATCAATTTCACCCTCGTCGCCGGGCCGCCCAATGTGCACGACATGGAGCGCGGCCGGCGCGCCGGAAACTTGCACGACTATGCCGATCTGACCCGGCTGGCGCAGCATTTCAACTGCATCCACATGCTCGGTAACCAGGTCTGCGCGCCGGTGGAACTGCCGGCCAACACCAGGCACATGGATACCTATTTCACCAATCTGACGCTGACCGACAAATCGTTCCATGTCTCGGCGATCGGACGAGGCCGGGCGCTGGACGGCATCGAGATGATGGCAATCGCGCGCGGGCTGACGCTGGACGAGATGCGCGATGATCCCGGCATTGCCACCATCATCTCGGTCAACTCGCCGCGGCGTTTCGACGAGATGATGGCCGAAGGGCTGATGACCATGGCTGAGTTCGGCCAGTCGGTGGCGGTGACGCCGTTCACGCTGATGGGCGCGATGAGCCCGGTGACGCTCGCCGGCGCCCTGGCGCAGCAGAATGCCGAGGCGCTGTTCGGCGTGGTGCTGACGCAACTGGTGCGCCCCGGCGCGCCGGTGATGTACGGCGCCTTCACCTCCAACGTCGACATGAAGTCGGGCGCGCCGGCCTTCGGAACGCCGGAGAACACCAAGGCCAACATCGCCTCGGGGCAATTGGCGCGGCGCTATTCTCTGCCCTACCGCACGACGCCGGGGTCGGCATCGAATGCGGCGGACGCGCAAGGCGCCTACGAGACGCTGATGGCGCTGTGGGGCGCTGTGCTTGGCCACGGCAACCTCGTCTATCATGCCGCCGGCTGGCAGGAAGGCGGGCTGACGGCATCGTTCGAAAAGCTCATCATCGATGTCGAGATGATCCAGCACATGATGGAATTCCTGCGCCCGATCGTCGTCGATGAGGCGGAGCTTGCTGTCGAGGCGCTGGGCGCGGTGCCGACCGGCGGCCATTTCTTCGGCGAACCGCACACGCTGGAACGCTATGCCACCGCCTTCTACCAGCCGATGCTGTCCAACTGGCAGAATTACGAGGCATGGCAGGAGGCGGGCGGCCTCGACACGACGGCGCGCGCGACCCGGCTGTGGAAGAAGGCGCTGGAAGACTATGTCGAGCCGGTGATGGATATCGCCGTGCGCGAGGCGCTGGAGGAGTATGTGGCCAGGCGCAAGGAAGCGATCGGGCAGGGCGAGCCGTGACTTTTTCAGCGTCGGCGCGCGGCGCTGCCTTTCTGATTCACCTTATCTCCTCAACTCATTGATAATAGAGCAAAACTCATGAAATCGCATGCAAAGGTCGTGGTCATTGGCGGTGGCGTCGTCGGGTGCTCCGTGCTGTTCCATCTGGCGCGTCATGGCTGGACCGATGTCGTGCTTTTGGAGCGCGACGAGCTGACCTCCGGCTCGACCTGGCATGCGGCCGGCGGCATGCACACGATCAATGGCGACCCCAACGTCGCCAAGCTGCAGAAATACACGATCTCGCTCTACAAGGAGATCGAGGAGCTGTCGGGACAGGCGACCGGCGTGCATCTGACCGGCGGCGTACTTCTGGCGGCGACCGAGGCGCGGCTCGACTGGCTGCGCGGCGTCGTCGCCAAGGGGCGTTACCTCGGCATCGACCTTGAGGAAATATCGGCCAATGAAGCGGCCGAGCTGATGCCGCTGCTCGACCCGAAACAATTCGTCGGCGCCGTCCGCAACAAGGAGGACGGCCATCTCGATCCCTCCGGCGTGACGCATGCCTATGCCAAGGCCGCGCGGAAACTGGGCGCCGAGGTCGAGCGCTTCACCAAGGTCGAGGACATTGTGCGCCGGCCCGACGGCATGTGGCGCGTCATCACCAACAAGGGCGAAGTGGTGGCCGAGCATGTTGTCAATGCCGGCGGGTTATGGGCGCGCGAGGTCGGCCGCATGGTCGGGCTGGAGCTGCCGGTGCTGGCAATGGAGCACATGTACCTGATCACCGAGGATATGCCCGAGGTGGCGGCGTGGAACGCCAAGACCGGGACGGAAATCATCCATGCCGTCGATTTCGACGGTGAGCTGTACCTGCGCCAGGAGCGCGGCGGCATGCTGATGGGCACGTATGAGAAGGCCAACAAGGTCTGGTCCGAATTCCAGACACCGTGGAATTTCGGCCATGAACTGCTGGAGCCGGATATCGACCGCATCGCGCCGTCGCTCGAAGTCGGCTTCCGGCATTTCCCGGCCTTCGAGAGGACCGGCATCAAGCAGATCATCAACGGCCCCTTCACCTTCGCGCCGGACGGCAATCCGCTGGTCGGGCCGGTGCGCGGCCTTCCGGGCTTCTGGGTCGCCTGCGGGGTCATGGCGGGCTTTTCACAAGGCGGCGGCGTCGGTCTGGCGCTGTCCAACTGGATGATCGAGGGCGATCCCGGCGCCGACATCTGGGCCATGGATGTGGCGCGCTATGGCGACTGGGCGACGATGGCCTACACCAACGCCAAGGTGCGCGAGAATTATTCGCGCCGCTTCTCGATTCGCTTTCCCAATGAGGAGCTGCCCGCCGGGCGGCAGCTGAAGACGACGCCGATCTACGATTTGCTGTCGGCCAAGGGTGCGCAATGGGGTGTGTCCTATGGGCTGGAAGTGCCGCTGTGGTATGCGCCCGAGGGTGTCAGGGACGAATTCTCGTGGCGGCGTTCCAGCGATTTTTCCCATGTCGCCAATGAGGTCGCGACGGTTCGTGAAAGCGTCGGCCTGGCGGAGATTTCGAACTTCGCCAAATACAAGGTGACGGGAGAAGGGGCGGCCGCTTGGCTCGACCGGATCTTTGCCTGCAAGTTGCCCAAGCCAGGCCGCATGACGTTGGCGCCGATGCTGAAGGATGACGGCAAGCTCATCGGCGATTTCACGCTGGCCAATATCGGTGCCCCCAATTCCAACGGGACCGAGTGGTTCATCGCCGGCTCCGGTATCGCCGAGCAGTATCATATGCGCTGGTTCGAGGCGCATTTACCTGCGGATAGCTCAGTGCGCATGGAGGCGCTGGGGCAGAAACTGACCGGTCTGGCGATCGCCGGACCCAAGGCGAGGGAGGTGCTGGCAAAGGTCAGCCGCGCGGATGTCGCCAACACAGCATTCCCCTTCATGGCCGTCGCGAAAATGGACATCGGCATGGCGCCGTGCCTGGTCGGCCGCGTCAGCTACACCGGCGATCTCGGCTACGAGATCTGGGTGGCGCCGGAATATCAGCGCGCTGCCTTCCAGGCGTTGATGGCGGCAGGCGCGGAATTCGGCCTCGGCCTGTTCGGCTCGCGCGCGCTCAATGCGCTGCGGCTGGAGAAAAACTACGGCTCATGGGCGCGCGAATACCGGCCGATCTACGGGCCGCTGGAGGCCGGGCTCGACCGTTTCGTCGCCTATGGCAAGGATGCCGATTTCATCGGTAAAACCGGCGCTCTTGCCGAGCGCAAGCAGGGCGGCAAGCTCAGGCTGCGCACATTTATCCTCGATGCCGACGATGCCGATGTCATCGGCGACGAGCCGATCTGGTACGGTGGCGCGGTGCGCGGTTGGGTGACCTCAGGCGGCTATGCGCATCACTCGAAAAAATCCGTCGCCATCGGCTATGTGCCGAAGGAGATCGCAGACAAGAGCGACGGCTTCGAGATCGAACTTTTGGGCAAGCGCCACGCGGCGCGCGTTCAGGCAGCGCCGCTCTTTGACGCGAACTTCGAGCGAATGCGCGCCTGAAGCGCTTCGGCTTCGCCGAGGCGCTTCAGAGTCTTGTTTTGTGCAAGTCGTTATCCCAAAACCGCTGCGCACTTTTGGGCGACATGCATCAGGCGCGTCAGGTGCTGCGGCGGTTGTCGAGCGCGAAGGCGCCGGCGCCGGCAAACACCAGATAGAGGAAGATGAAGCAGAAGGAGATTGCCGCGTCGCCGCTGTTGTTGACCGGGAAGAAGTCGCGCGGGTAGTGCGCCATGAAATAGGCGATGGCCATCTCGCCGGCCAGAAGGAACGCGACCGGGCGGGTGAACAGACCGAGCGCCAGCAGGATGCCACCGGCGAACTCCAGGATGCCTGCCGTCGCCGTCAGGCCGCTAAGAGCGTGAGGCTCGGCGCTGACCGGAAAATTGAACAGTTTCTGCGAGCCATGCTCGAGGAACTGCAGGGCCGTCATGATGCGCAGGACGCCGAGTGCCTGCGGCTGAAATCTGGCGAGACCGTCAAAAAGCTTCATCTAAACTCCATTTTTCCAACCCTGCGGCCCGGCCATAAATTATCACCCGGCGCTGGACCATTCACTTCGCGTGGCCTGTCATCAACAATCGGTGATTGGAAATCACTTCCAGTCTGGACTTCAAAATTTGTTCTCGTTATGGTTGCATACAGCTCGTTTAAGTTGTATGCCTGCGTGTAGACACTCCAAACCAAACGGGTTCCTAGCCATGAAAAAAGTCGCCGTCAGCCTGTTCGCAATTCTCGCAAGCACCAGTTTCGCCATGACCGCTGATGCTGGCTGCGATGCCTTCAAATGGCCGGTGACACGCGAGCAGGAACTGTTTCCGGCTGCGCCCGCCGCGCAGTCCGGTGCCTCTCTTGCTTTCGGCGAAGCCGCGGATATGGCGCTGGAGCCGGTCGATGCGGTCAGCTTCACGGTCTCACCGCAACGCGCGCCGGCAGCCGGCACGTTCGGCGCGACGGCAAACGTGGCGGTGCCACCGGAAGGAGAGCTCCAGATCAGCCTGTCCGACGAGGCCTGGGTCGACGTCATTCAGGATGGCCAAGCCGTGAAATCAGCGGGTTTCACCGGCGTGAAGACCTGCCCCGGCATCCGCAAGAGCGTGCGCTTCAAGCTGACGCCTGGCGCAGCCACGATCCAGCTCAGCGGCGCCAGGAAAGAGAACCTCAAGGTCGCGGTGCTGGCGCCGGAGTGACCGCGCCCGGACGCGCCTCTCATCGCACCGGCAGTGCGATGAGAGCAGTTCCGTGCAGGCGAGTACCGGAGGGGATCAGCGGCCCGGCGCGATCAGCGCGAAATAGGCGCCTTGCGGATCGGTGAACTGGGCAATCCATTGGCCGGTCGGCACCGGCATCGGACCCATGACGATCTTGCCGCCATTGTCGGTGACGCGTTTGGCGGCTGCGTCGATGGCATCGACATTGAAGTAGAACAGCCAGACCGGTACCGGCAGCTGTTGCGGCTTGTTCATGATGCCGCCGCCGGATTCAGGGCCGGCCGAGAAGGTCTGATAGATGCCCATCTCGCCGACGTCCATGCTACCGGCATCGGTCCAGCCGAACTGGCTTGAGTAGAAATCGAAGGCCTTCTGGCGGTCGGCCGCATAAAGCTCGTGCCAGCCGACATGGCCCGGCGTCGTTGCCGGAAGGACGGGCTGGTCGGGCCCACTGGGCTGCAGGAACATGAAGGCGGCGCCTTGCGGGTCGGCGACGACGGAGAAGCGGCCGACGCCGGGAATGTCGTCGGGTTCGCGGTGAACAGCCCCGCCGGCGGCTTTCAGTGCCTCGGTCGAGGCATCGGTATCGCTGGTGTGGATATAGCCGAACCAGGCCGGCTTCAGACCCGTCCTGGCTGCTTCCTCGGGCAGGGTCATCAGCCCGCCGACGCCACGCTCGGCGGAGTTCACCACGATATAGCGCGGCATGCCGGGCGCCTTGTCGAAGGGCTCGGCCCGCCAGCCGACCACGCTGGTGTAGAACGCTTGCGCCGCATCGAGGTCGCTGGTCATCAACTCGTACCAGAAGAAGGGCATTGGGGATCTCGGCATTCTCGGTCTCCTCACCTATGCATAGATCGTCGTCCGATCCATCAAAGGACGTTTTCAGCGACGCGAATCCGACAGCGAACCGGAGAAAATTCAACGGCTGCGTTGACACATCGTTCCGCACTTCGCCCCACCGACGCCTTGCACGTGCGGCGGTTTTCGACTTTCCTTGGGCAAACGAGGGGTAGTCGTTTCATGCGCCTTATGTCGCTCACGCCTGAGCTTGTGTCACTGTGTCATCGCGAAGAGGTCGATCCCGGACCCGACTGCAGTTGGACGCAGCTGAACGATGAGGATTTTCGCACGCTTGCCTTACGGCTCTCCGACGAAGCCGATGCGGGGCCGTTATGGGTGTTCGCCTATGGCTCGCTGATCTGGAAGCCGGCTTTCGAGCCCGTCGAACGCCAGCGCGCCACTGCGTTTGGCTGGCATCGCTCCTTCTGCCTCGACATGGTGCGCTGGCGCGGCAGCGTCGCGCAGCCGGGGCTGATGATGGCGCTCGAACGCGGCGGCCGATGCGACGGCGTCATCTACCGCCTGCCCGACGGCGACAAGCCGCAGCAGATCGAAAGATTGTTGCGGCGCGAGATCGACGACCATGAGAGTGTCAGCTCGGTCCGGTGGGTTCCCGTGCGCACGGAGCAGGGCCGGATACGGGCGCTCGGCTTCTGGGTCGGGGTGACGGGCAGGGGAACCTCGCTTGGGCAGCCGCTAGATCGGGTGGCGCGGGTGTTGGCGCGGGCCTGCGGCCATGTCGGCTCGGGTGCGGAATATCTCTACAACACCGTCAGCCACCTCGAGGAATTCGGCATCCGCGACCGCAATCTGTGGCGGCTGCAGCAACTGGTTGCCGACGAGATCAGGTCGATTCATGGCGGCCCCTCAGATGCCAGCCTACAGCTGGCACCTTCGTAGCGAACAGCCACCAATCTTGGCCTGTGCCGGAGCGTATGCGGTTTCAAGGCGTTTCGCTCCTCGGGTGATCAGATCCAAGAAGGAGTGGCTTCACGAGCAATGACCTCAACCGTGCATTCGAGACTGAGCAGCAGAAAATGCGTACAGTCTACTGTCGGGCCAAGTGTCGATCGCAACCAATGCGAGTTCTCCACTCGCAGGATCGGCCACCTGTAGGAGGCTTGCCTGCCAGATCCAATCAATGGGATCGAGGTGTCCGCACGGATTTTGGTCAGTCCCAGCATGTCATCATGGGCAGCCAGGGCTACTACCCCTTGAAAATCGATCTTGAGAGTTCGTTCCGATGTCCCGAAGTCGCCTTCGACGGTCAGCTCAAAGTTATTGTCGGATTTTAGACGCCACACCTGACAGGCAGCCAGAGGTAAATCTCCCACGGGCTCCCACCGGTGAGCCGTCTCCCTATCATCGGTCATCGTCTTCTCCGTTGAATGAAAGCCGCGCATCGTGCTCAAGCGCCCTATCATTTCGCGCTGGCCTGGAACAGCTTGCCGCGACTTGGAGCTTGTCGCGCTCCCCTCTTTGAGGACGCAACCGTCACTCATAACATGAGCAACTAAATCATATTATCAGCTAGTCTTTTCAGCGGCTTGGGTCGAAAATTGACCAATTGATAAAAAAATAAAACGTGCTAGCCTTTCCCAAAACGAAAACATGGGGAACTGACGATGCCAGAAGGCCAGTTCAAGGACGGCATTGCCGGCGGCCGGCTTGCCGCCGACCAGTACGCCGAGAATTTTTCCGACCTGCATCCGCCGCTCGATCACCACGAGGCGCTGGTCGAATCAGACCGCTGCTATTTCTGTTACGATGCGCCGTGCATGAATGCGTGCCCGACCTCGATCGACATTCCCCTGTTCATCCGCCAGATATCGACCGGCAACCCGATCGGTTCGGCCAAGACGATTTTCGACCAGAACATATTGGGTGGCATGTGCGCCCGCGTCTGCCCGACCGAGACGCTGTGCGAAGAGGTCTGCGTGCGCGAGGTGGCGGAAGGCAAGCCGGTGCAGATCGGCCGCCTGCAACGCTACGCCACCGATGTCGCCATGGCCGAGCACAAGCAGTTTTATCCGCGCGCTGAATCGACCGGCAAGTCGGTCGCCGTCGTGGGCGCCGGACCGGCCGGTCTTGCCGCGGCCCACCGGCTCGCCCGCCAGGGCCATGACGTCACCATTCTGGAAGCCCGCCCGAAGGCCGGCGGCCTCAATGAATATGGCATCGCCGCCTACAAGAGCATCGACAATTTCGCCCAGGCCGAGGTCGACTATGTCATGGGGATCGGCGGCATCGATATCCATAACGGCAAGGCGCTCGGCCGCGACTACCAGCTGTCGGACCTGATCCTGAATTACGATGCCGTCTTCCTCGGCATGGGGCTAGGCGGCGTGAATGCGTTGCGCGCGGATGGCGAGGACGCCGATGGCGTTGTCAATGCGGTCGAGTTCATCGCCGGGCTACGCCAGGCCAGCGATCTCGCGAGCCTGCCGGTCGGCCGGCGCGTCGTCGTCATCGGCGGCGGCATGACGGCGATCGATGCCGCGGTGCAGTCGAAGCTGCTCGGCGCCGAGGAGGTGACGATCTGCTACCGGCGCGGCCAGGAGCACATGAACGCCTCCGAGTTCGAGCAGGATCTGGCCGCGGCCAACGGCGTCACCATCCGCCACTGGCTGCAGCCGAAGCGGGTCATCGCCGAGGCTGGCAAAGTGTCGGGCATCGAGCTCGAATACACCGCTATGAACGGGGACAGGCTTGCCGGCACGGGCGAGACGCTGACGCTTACCGCCGACCAGGTGTTCAAGGCCATCGGCCAGAGCTTTGTGCCGGCCGCGCTTAATGGAAGCGGCGCCTCGATCGATCTTGAAGCCGGCCGCATCAAGGTCGATGCGGAAGGCCGCACCTCGCTCGCCAATGTCTGGGCCGGCGGCGACTGCATCTTCGGCGGCGACGATTTGACGGTCTCGGCCGTCGCGCAAGGCCGCGACGCGGCGGAGAGCATCAACCGGGCACTGGCTGGAGGAAGCTGGAATGCCTAACGTCGTCAAGTTCGTTGGAGCTTTAAGCACGAGCCTGTTGCTGTTTTCTGCCAACGCCTCGGCGGCTCATCGTGTGACCAGATATTTTGATCAACCGGACGTTCGCGCAGGGGAGGCGTTCTCTCCTATGCTTGGGTGCGGGAACGAGGAGCTCATCTCTGGAGGTTACGCGCTTGATATCCCGCCGGCCAACCCTACTGCGTTGGTTGTATCGGCAAGTTATCCGTTTAGCGACCATGTGTGGCAGGTCGTCGTCCGAAACGATTCGAGTGAGCCTGTAGCAGTTCAGATGACTCTTGTTGTGATCTGTAGCTAGCGGAGAGAGTTATGACCGACATCCGCAACAATTTCGTCGGCATCAAATCGCCCAATCCGTTCTGGTTGGCCTCGGTAAAGCCGACCCGCTTGATCAACCGGGCACTGCGATGATCGCGCCGATCCTCGCTGCCGTCATCGGCACCGCGGCAATGCCGGCGGCTTCACCGGACTATTGGCTCTATACGCAATGGTGTGACGCGAAGGGTGAAGAGCGGATGTCCGTCGAGGCATCCGGTGTCGGCTTCAGCGAGCACACGATCTGCCAATGGACATCCGGGCCGCCAAGCGGCGATCATGTTGAGACAAGGATTTCATGCGCCAGCGTCTATCTCAACGGGGACGAGACCGTGCGCATGGATGAAAAAATGGTCGGGCTGGAAGCGCGCAAGGGCGATCCGGACCAGATCACGGTAACGGTCGAAGGTGAACCGCCATCGGTTTTTCTTCGATGCGAGGAATGATCCGATAGGCAACGCTTTAAGGTGGCGGTAAGCCCGCCACGGCCAGAGGAGAAAGACCCATGGCAGACATCCGCAACAATTTCGTCGGCATCAAATCGCCCAATCCGTTCTGGCTGGCTTCGGCGCCGCCGACCGACAAGGCCTACAATGTCATCCGCGCCTTCAAGGCGGGCTGGGGCGGCGTCGTGTGGAAGACGCTGGGCGAAGAAGGTCCGCCGGTGGTCAACGTCAACGGCCCGCGTTATGGCGCGATTTGGGGGGCCGACCGGCGCCTGCTCGGCCTCAACAATATCGAGCTGATCACCGACCGCGATTTGCAGGTCAATCTGCGCGAGATCAAACAGGTCAAGAAGGACTGGCCCGACCGCGCCATCGTCGTCTCACTGATGGTGCCATGCGTCGAGGAAAGCTGGAAGGCGATCCTGCCGGTGGTCGAGGAGACCGAAGCCGACGGCATCGAGCTCAATTTCGGCTGCCCGCACGGCATGTCGGAACGCGGCATGGGCGCGGCTGTCGGCCAGGTGCCTGAATACATCGAAATGGTAGTGCGCTGGTGCAAGGCCAACACCCGCATGCCTGTCATCACCAAGCTGACGCCGAATATCACAGATGTGCGCAAGCCGGCGCGCGCCGCACTCTCCGGCGGAACCGACGCGGTGTCGCTGATCAACACCATCAACTCGATCACCGGCGTCGACCTCGACAGTTTCGCGCCGCAGCCGACCATCGACGGCAAGGGCTCGCATGGCGGCTATTGCGGCCCGGCGGTGAAGCCGATCGCCATGAACATGGTGGCCGAGATCGCCCGCGATCCGGAAACGCGCGGCCTGCCGATCTCCGGCATTGGCGGCATCACCACCTGGCGCGATGCGGCTGAATTCATGGCGCTCGGCGCCGGCAATGTGCAGGTGTGCACGGCGGCGATGACATACGGCTTCAAGATCGTGCAGGAGATGATCGCCGGTCTCGAAAACTGGATGGACGAGAAAGGCCACGCCTCGCTCAACGACATTGTCGGCCGCGCCACGCCCAACGTTACCGACTGGCAGTATCTCAACCTCAATTACATCGCCAAGGCGCGTATCGACCAGGACGCCTGCATCAAATGCGGCCGCTGCCACATCGCCTGCGAGGACACTTCGCACCAGGCAATCACCAACATGGTCGACGGCGTCAGGCATTTCGAGGTGATCGAGGCCGAATGCGTCGGCTGCAATCTGTGCGTCAATGTCTGCCCGGTCGAGAACTGCATCACCATGGAGCCGCTGGCCGCCGGCGTGATGGACCAGCGCACCGGCAAGCCGGTGTCGCCGGTCTATGCCAACTGGACGACGCACCCGAACAACCCGATGGCCAAGGTGGCTGCGGAGTAGGGAACGGGTCGAAGAAAAAAGCGGCGCTTTCGAGCGCCGTTTTTCATTTTCCAATTGCAGATAAAATTTATCTAGGATAAAAGATATCCATGAATAGGAGCGCAACATCGTGAAACTGGGCGAGGGTGTAGAAGCGGCCATCCATTGCGCGGCCACACTGGCCAGCGTGGAGGGCAACAGCACGATACCGGGTGCTGCTTTGGCAGAGTCCTTCGGCCTGTCGCCGAGCTATCTGCTGAAACATCTGAACCAGCTGACTGCTGCGCGCATCCTGGAATCGGTGCCGGGACCGGCGGGCGGCTACCGGCTGGCGCGTCCGGCCGAGCGCATCACGCTGCTCGATATCGTGCTTGCGGTCGAGGGTCGCGAGCCGGCCTTCCGCTGCGGCGAGATCCGCCAGCGCGGCCCGGTCAAGATCGATGCTTCGGCCTATGTGAAGCCGTGCGGCATCAATGCCGCGATGCTGAAAGCCGAGCGCGCCTATCGTGCCGCTCTCGCGGAAACCCGGTTGTCCGACATCGTGGCTGATTACAAGGCCGAAGGCGATCCGCGATCGTTTGCCGCCAGCTGTGCCTTTGTCGCGCGCCATCAGCGGCCGCAGAAACCCGCTGCAGCCAAGCAAAGTTAACCCCCGCCAGACAGAAAGGAAAGACGATGAAACAGAGACTGCAATTCTTTGCCAAGGCGCCGGAAATCATGAAGGCGGTGTCAGCGCTCAACAAGGCGGTCGACGAATGCGGGCTTGAAGTGAGCCTGCTGCATTTGATCAAGCTCCGCGCCTCGCAGATCAATGGCTGCTCCTACTGCGTCGAGATGCACAGCCGCGAGGCAAGGCGCGACGGCGAAACCGAGACACGGCTCTATCTGGTTTCGGCCTGGCAGGAATCGCCGCTGTTTTCCGAACGTGAACGCGCGGCCCTTGCCTGGACCGAGGCAACGACCCTGATCGCCAACAATGGCGTTTCGGACGAACTCTATGCCCGCACGCTCGAGCACTTTTCGGAAGAGGAACTGGTCAAGCTGTCGGTCGCGATCGGCATGATCAACACCTGGAACCGGCTCTGCATCCCGTTCCACGCCATTCACCCGATGCCGGCTGCCAAAGCAGCCTGACCGTCCGGTTAGTCATGGAGCGCCGTCGAAAGGGCGGCGCTCCACCTGTTTCATGCTTAAGCACGGGGAAGATTTCATGCCTGTCGATTTGCCTTCGACCTTTTTGTTTCTCGGCCGCCTGTTGCTCGGCGGCGCCTTCGTTTTCGCCGGCCTGCGCAATGTTCAGAACGAGACCTTCCTGACAGGGCTGATGACCGCGCGCGGCGTGCCGCAGGCGAGATTGGCGTTGTGGGCCGGCATCGTCCTGCAGACCATTGCCGGCGCGCTGTTGATGGCCGGCCTGTGGACTGCGACCGCCTGCGCCGTGCTGCTGCTGTTTCTCATCGTCGCCACGCCGATGTTCCACAATTTCTGGGACCATCAGGGCCCGGACCGGGCCTCGCGCATCAACGGCTTCGTCGGCAACGTCGCCCTGGCCGGAGGCTTTCTCACGCTGATCGCACAGTCGCTGTAAGGTCACGCCGCGAAGCGCAAACCGCCATCGCAGGTCAGCACCTGGCCGGTCATGAAGCCGTTGGAGACGAGAAAGGCGATTGCGCCGGCGACGTCTTCGGCGCGGCCGATCCTGCCCACCGGGGTTTTGCCGGCATATTCGCTGAACACCGCCTGCCGCTGGTCTTCGGCCAGAAAATCCCACCATGGCGTGTCGATGACGCCGGGCGCAACGACGTTGACGCGCAGAGGCTTCAGTTCGACCGCCAGGATCGGCACCACTGTCAACAGCATGCCGTTGACGGCGGCGATGCCGGCCACGCCGCGCACCGACAATTGTGCCGACACCGCCGAGATGAAAGTCACCGATCCCGATCTGTTGAGCGTCGGCAAGGCTGCCTGCAAACAGGACAGCTGCGGCCGGACTTTCTCGTCGACGCCGCCGGCAATGTCTGAGAGGTCGAGGGTTTCGAACGGCCCAAGTCCCTTGCCGCCGCTGGCAGCCAGCACGAGGTGATCGAACGGTCCGAGTTCCCCAAAGAACTGGCGGACTTCGTCCGGCTTCGAAGCATCGAAGGCAGCTTTCTCGGCGGCGCCGCCGAGGCTCTTCCAAGCGCTGGTGAGCTTGTCCTGGTTTCGTCCGGTGATGGTCACCTTCATGCCCGGGCCAAGCAGTTTTCGCGCCGTCGCCAGGCCGATGCCGGATGAGCCGCCGATGACGACCGTGTGTTCGATCTTGCCGGTCATGAATGCTGTTCCTTCGATTTTGGGGAAGCCTGGCCGACGAAGTCGAGGCTCAGGGTTCGCAATTGCTGTCTGGCCTTGGCGTCATAGGCTTGTGCGTCGGCGCGGGATTCCTTTTGGCCATCGAAATAGAGGCCACTGCGGCCCTCCAGGGCGGGCGATGTCGCGAGGTTGAGAATGGCGTCGGCGCCGGTCTCGACCGAACTCCATGGCGTCACGCCGGCCCGGCGGACCATGGTGGTGTTCATGTAGCTCGCCGGATGCAGAGCGTTGACGGTGACGCCGCTGCCTTTCAACTCTCCGGCCAGGTCGATGGTGAACAGGATCTGCGCCAGCTTGCTCTGGCAATAGGCGCGCACGCCGTCATAGGAACGTGTCAGCATGACATCGCCGAAATCGATCGCCTGCTGGCCGGCCGAAGCGACGTTGATGATGCGCGCCGGCGAACTCGCCTTGAGCAGCGGCAGCAGTTCCGAGGTCAGCAGGAAACCGGCGAGATAGTTGACCGCAAAGCGCAGTTCGAAGCCGTCGGCGCTGAGCTGTCGCTTGGCGCCGGCCGTGCCGATGCCGGCATTGTTGATGAGGATGTCGAGCCGGTCGGTTTTTGCGCGTACGGCCTCGGCAAGGCGGCGGACCTCGGCTAGCGAGGCGAGGTCGGCGGCGAGGAACTCGGCTTTGCCGCCGGCGGATTCGATTTCTGCGACGGTTGCCTTGCCGCGAGCCGCGTCACGGCCATGCACCAGCACGCGCGCGCCGCCGGCGCCCAGCCTTTGCGCGACGACACGGCCGACGCCGTCGGTCGAACCGGTGATGAGGATTGTCTTGTCTTTCAGATCCATATTCAGAGCCTCCATCTCTCTGGATGGAAGATGGGGCGCCTGACCCAGCCCAAACAGTTCAAACTTTATCCTGGTATCAATACTGCTATAATAGCTCTCATGGATGCTCCCACGCACTCCGCTGAAGACAGCCGCCGGCGCGAGCTTGGCGCCTTCCTGCGCTCGCGCCGCGAAAGATTGACGCCGTCCGCCACCGGCATCGCGACCGGCCTGCGGAGACGCACGCCAGGCTTGCGTCGCGAGGAAGTGGCGATGATCGCCGGCGTCGGCACCACCTGGTACACATGGCTAGAGCAGGGGCGCGAGGTCAGACCCTCGGTGGAGGTGCTAGCGGCGCTCAGCGAAGCGCTGCGCCTCGACGCCGTTGAAAGGCGGCATCTGTTCATCCTGGCAGGCCGCCAGCAGCCGGAGAACCGCGAGGCTGCGCCGGAAAAGGTCGATGGCCCGCTGATGCATATGCTGGAGAGCCTGGTGCTGCAGCCGGCCTATGTCGTCGGGCGGCGCTGGGACGTGCTGGCCTGGAATCCGGCGGCGGTAGCGGTGTTCGGTGATTATGGCCTGCTAGAGGGCGACGCCCGCAACATCGTCCACATGGTGTTCACCAATCCGCATCACCGGCGCCTGCTGGTTGACTGGGAGCAATTGGCGCGCACCGTGCTGGCCTCGTTCCGGGCGGAAAGCGCCCGCTATGTGGGCGATGCGGATTTCGAGCGGCTGATCGTGCTTATGACGCGCTCAAGTCCGGAGTTTCGCGACTGGTGGCCGCAACGCGACGTGGCACGCCGATTGTCGGGGGTGAAACATGTCCGACATCCGAGCGCCGGCGCCATGACGTTCGAGCATATGAGCCTGTCGATCGACGACGGCTCGGACATGAAGCTGATCGTCTACACGCCGCTGGCCGAACAGAATTCGATCGAGAAGCTGCAGAATTTGCTTGAGGCGATGCCGGCGGAGCGCCGCAGCGCCTGACGCCCAAAGGTCAGCCCTTCGGCTTCAGCCCATCAATGAACAACTGCTCCAGAAACCGCGCCGCATCCTCGAAGCGGCCGTCGCCGCCGCGATCGGGCCCAAGCACCGCGCGGACCTGGACATCGAAATCGGCATAGTGCTGCGTCGTCGCCCAGATCGAAAAGATCAGGTGCCAGGGATCGGTGCGGGCGATTTTTCCTGCGCGCATCCAGCCCTTGATGACGTTGGCCTTCTCGTCGACCAGCGTTTTCAGCTCACCCGCCAGCAGCGGCATGATGCGCGGCGCGCCTTGCAGGATCTCGTTGGCGAACAGCCGGCTCTCCCTGGGAAAATCACGCGCCATTTCGAGCTTGCGCCGGATGTAGCTCCTGAGCTCGGTCAGGGGGTCGCCGATGTCGTCGAGTTCACGTAGCGGCGCCAGCCACGTCGCCAGCAGCCGCTCCATCAGCGTTTCGTGGATGTCTTCCTTGCGGCGGAAATAATAGAGCAGGTTCGGCTTCGACATCCCCGCGGCCTCGGCGATCTGGTCGATGGTCGAGCCGCGAAAGCCGTTGGTGGAGAAGACTTCGAGCGCTGCTTCCAGGATCAGTTCGCGCTTTTCCTGCTGGATGCGGGTGCGGCGAGGGGCTGAGCCTTCCATGGCGCCGCTCACCCCTGCAAGCCTTGGCCGAGCGGGTCATCTGGACCAATTCTCTGGACCAGTTTTTCTCTTACCCGTGGAGCGCACTTCGCAGGCCGCATTTCCGCTAGTAATCCCTTGACCGCCGACAGGGCGGTGCTAACGTTTGTCCAATCGGTCAAAAATTTGCGTAGCATGAAAACGCAGCAAAGACCAAGCTTTGGAAAGACCAAGCGTTAGCCGCACCGAAACAGGTTACAAGGGGAAGTCTTGGTCATGTCCAACCGGCTGAAAGTCACGCCGAACGATCTCAGCGCATTCTGGATGCCGTTCACGGCAAACCGGCAGTTCAAACAGGCGCCGCGCATGTTCGTGTCCGCCAAGGACATGCATTACACCACCAGCGACGGCCGCAAGGTGCTCGACGGCACCGCGGGCCTCTGGTGCGTCAATGCCGGCCATTGCCGTCCCAAGATCACCGAGGCGATCCAGCATCAGGCCGCCGAACTCGACTATGCGCCGGCCTTCCAGATGGGTCACCCGATCGTGTTCGAACTGGCCAACCGCCTGGTCGACCTCGCGCCCAAGGGCATGGACCATGTCTTCTTCACCAATTCCGGTTCGGAATCGGTGGAAACCGCGCTGAAGATGGCGATCGCCTATCACCGTGTGAAGGGTGAGGGCGCGCGCACCCGCCTGATCGGCCGCGAACGCGGCTATCACGGCGTCAATTTCGGCGGCATCTCGGTCGGCGGCATCGTCACCAACCGCAAGATGTTCGGCACGCTGCTCGGCGGCGTCGACCACATGCCGCACACGCATCTGCCGGAAAAGAACGCCTTCTCCAAGGGCGTGCCGGAATATGGCGCGGAACTCGCCAACGAGCTGGAGCGCATCGTTGCCCTGCATGACGCCTCGACCATCGCCGCCGTCATCGTCGAACCGGTCGCCGGCTCCACCGGCGTCATCCTGCCGCCGAAGGGCTATCTGCAGAAACTGCGCGAGATCTGCACCAAGCACGGCATTTTGCTGATCTTTGACGAGGTCATCACCGGTTTCGGCCGTCTCGGCGCGCCGTTCGCAGCGGATTATTTCGGCGTCACGCCCGACATCATGACCACCGCCAAGGGCGTCTCCAACGGCGTCATCCCGATGGGCGCGGTGTTCGTGAAGAAGGAAATCCACGACGCCTTCATGACCGGCCCCGAGCACATGATCGAGTTCTTCCACGGCTACACCTATTCGGGCAATCCGATCGCCTGTGCCGCCGCACTCGGCACGCTCGACACCTACAAGGAAGAGGGCCTGCTCACCCGTGGCGAGGAACTGGCGCCCTACTGGGAAGATGCGCTGCATTCGCTGAAGGGCGAGCCGCATGTCATCGACATCAGGAACATCGGCCTGATCGGCGCGATCGAACTGGCGCCGATCGCAGGCAGCCCGACCAAGCGGGCCTTCTCGGCCTTCGTCAAGGCGTTCGAGCGCGGCGCCCTGATCCGCACCACCGGCGACATCATCGCGCTGTCGCCGCCACTGATCATCACCAAGGGCCAGATCAACGAATTGATCGACCATGTCAGAGAAGTGCTGAGGGCGATCGATTGACAAACCGGGCGCGGATATCCCTCCCCCTCGAGGGGAGGGTGGCCGCGAAGCGGTCGGGTGGGGTCGGTGCGACCGGACGCCGACCCGCTCTTTTGTTCCGAGGCCGCTCCTGATGCCCCGTACCCGCGTGAGCTTCGAAATGCGCCAAAAGGCGCGAGCGCTTCGAGTTCACGCGACCAAAGGAGAATCGCTGCTGTGGTATGAACTGCGGGACCTGAAATCAGCCGGCATCAAGTTTCGCCGTCAGTGCCCGATTGGGCCGTACATCGTGGATTTTGCCTGCTTGGCGGTGAAGCTGATCGTTGAGGTCGATGGCGACATGCACGAACACGACAGGGGTAGGCGGCACGATGCCGTTCGCGATGCTTATCTGCGATCGCTCGGATTTGAAGTCTTCCGTGTTGACGAGCCCGATGTCATAAACAGCGCTTGGCACGTCGCGCAGGTGGTCAAAGAGAAGGTCGCGCGCGTCGCGGGCGACCCCACCCGACCGCTTCGCGGCCACCCTCCCCTCGAGGGGGAGGGGGACGCCGCCGCCCCGCAACCGATGAGGTTTTAGAGCATGGCCGCCCCAGGCGAGAATCTGCGAATCAATTCAGACCGTTTGTGGGATTCCATCATGGAGATGGCGAAGATCGGCCCCGGTATTGCCGGCGGCAACAATCGCCAGACCGTGACCGACGAGGACGGCGAGGGACGGCATCTGTTCAAGCGCTGGTGCGAGGCGGCCGGGCTCGAAATGGGGCTCGACGAAATGGGCACCATGTTTGCCCGCCGGGAAGGCGCTGATCCCAGCCTGCCGCCGGTTTATGTCGGCAGCCATCTCGACACGCAGCCGACCGGCGGCAAATATGACGGCGTGCTCGGCGTGCTCGGCGGGCTGGAGATTATTCGCTCGCTTAACGATCTCGGCATCCAGACCAGGCATCCGATCGTCGTTACCAACTGGACCAATGAGGAAGGCTCGCGCTTTGCCCCGGCTATGATGGCGTCCGGCGTGTTCGCCGGTGTGCTCGATCAGGCGGACGTGTATCAGCACACTGATAAACAGGGCAGGAAATTTGGCGAGGAGCTGGAGCGCATCGGCTGGAAAGGCACCGAGAAAGTCGGTGATCGCAAGATCCACGCCTTCTTCGAACTGCATATTGAGCAGGGGCCGATCCTCGAGGACGAAGGCATCGACATTGGCGTCGTCACCCACGGCCAGGGCCTGAAATGGCTGCAGGTAACGCTGACCGGCAAGGAGGCGCATACCGGCTCGACCCCGATGCCCAAGCGCCGTAATGCCGGGCTCGGCATGGCTCGGGTCATCGAACTGGTGCACGAGATCGCCATGGACTACCAGCCCGACGCCGTCGGCGCGGTCGGCCACATGGAGGTGTTTCCGAACTCGCGCAACATCATCGCCGGGCGCACCGTCTTCACCATCGACATCCGCTCGCCCGAGAAGGAAGTGCTGGACGCGATGGATGGGCGCATACGCGAAGGCATCGACACAATCTGTGAGGCGCTCGACATCCAGTACAAGGTCGAGCAGGTCGGCGCTTTCGATCCGGTCACCTTCGATGCCGGCTGCGTCAAGGCGATCCGCGACGCCGCCGATCGGCTCGGCTATTCCCACCGCAACATCGTCTCCGGCGCCGGCCACGACGCCTGCTGGATCAACCGCGTTGCGCCGACCGCCATGGTGATGTGCCCCTGCGTTGACGGGTTGTCACACAACGAGGCTGAGGAAATCACCAAGGAATGGGCCGGCGCCGGCGCCGACGTGCTGTTCCATGCGGTGGTAGAGACAGCGGGGATCGTGGCGTGAACTAAGATCTGTATTCAAAACGACGCTCACAAGAAGCGCGAAGAGAACAAGGGAACACGACAATGACCAAAGTCATCCGAAACGGCACCATCGTCACCGCCGACCGCACCTGGAAGGCCGATGTGCTGATGCAGCACGGCAAGATCGTCGCCATCGGCTCGAACCTGCATGGCGACCATGAGTTCGACGCCAGCGGCTGTTACGTCATGCCGGGCGGCATCGATCCGCACACCCATCTCGAAATGCCGTTCATGGGCACCTATTCGGCCGACGATTTCGAGTCCGGGACGCGTGCGGCCCTTTCCGGTGGCACCACGATGGTGGTCGATTTCTGCCTGCCGGCGCCGCAGCAGTCGCTGCTGGAAGCGTTGCAGATGTGGGACAACAAGACCTCGAAGGCTGCCTGCGACTACTCCTTCCACATGGCGATCACCTGGTGGGGCAAGCAGGTGTTCGACGAGATGGCCACCGTCGTCGACAGAGGCATTACCTCGTTCAAGCATTTCATGGCCTACAAGGGCGCGCTGATGGTGGACGACGACGAGATGTACGCGTCGTTCCAGCGCTGCGCCGATCTCGGCGCGCTGCCGCTCGTTCATGCCGAGAATGGCGACGTGGTTGCGGCGCTGTCGCAAAAGCTGCTCGCCGCCGGCAATAATGGCCCCGAGGGACACGCCTATTCGCGGCCGCCGGAAGTGGAGGGCGAGGCGACCAACCGCGCCATCATGATCGCCGACATGGCCGGCGTGCCGCTCTATGTCGTGCATGTGTCCTGCGAGCAGAGCCACGAAGCCATCCGCCGCGCCCGCCAGAAGGGCATTCGGGTTTTCGGCGAGCCGCTGATCCAGCATCTGACGCTGGATGAAAGCGAGTATTTCGACAAGGATTGGGACCATGCGGCGCGCCGCGTCATGAGTCCGCCCTTCCGCAACAAGCTGCACCAGGATTCGCTGTGGGCCGGCCTGCAGGCGGGATCGCTGCAGGTGGTGGCGACCGACCACTGCGCCTTCACCACCAAGCAGAAGCGCAACGGCGTCGGCGATTTCACCAAGATCCCGAACGGCACTGGCGGGCTTGAAGACCGCTTGCCCGTGCTGTGGACGACGGGCGTCAACACCGGGCGGCTGACGATGAACGAGTTCGTCGCGGTGACTTCGACCAACATCGCCAAGATCCTCAACATGTATCCTAGGAAGGGCGCCATCGTCGAAGGCGCGGACGCCGACATCGTGGTGTGGGACCCCAGCGCCAAGAAGACCATCACCTCGAAGAAGCAGCAATCGGTGATCGACTACAACGTCTTCGAAGGTTTTGAGGTGACCGGCCTGCCGCGCTTCGTCTTTTCGCGCGGCGAATTGTCGGTCGAGGAAGCGGAGGTCAAGGCCAAGCCCGGCCATGGCGAATTCGTCGCCCGCGAGCCGAACGCGGCGGTCAACCGGGCTCTATCGACCTGGAAGGACATCACCGCGCCGCGCAAGGTCGAACGCACCGGCATTCCGGCGACAGGCGTTTGACGTTGCGGAGCCCGGGGGCGCTCATTTCACTGGTCGTGGCGATGGTGGTCGCTGGTCCGGCAACAGGGGCCGAGAGGCTGGTGGGCTTCTGGGGCAACGATGCCGGTTGTGTCTTTGCAAAGGCCGGCTTTCAGGGCCGCGACGATTATATCGTGCTGACCGCCGAGGGCATCGAGACCTATGGCAGCGGCTGCCGGTTCGCGCAGCAATTGACGTGGGCGCCGGGCACGCAATCGCTTGATGCGACCTGTTCCGCCGAAGGCGAGGCGGGGACGACGGCTGAAACCGTTGTGGTCACCAACAAGGGCGAGGGTGGGTTCTTCGTGACCATTCCCGGTCTTGAAGAAATGGGGCCGTTGCAACCGTGTTCGTGACGTTGGAGCTGGGGGAATGAGCGCGCGCGGTTTGGGGCCGTCTGTTGCGATGGTAGTCGTTCTGGCTGCGGGTCAGGCCCTTGCGGCAGGCATCGACCTGACGAAACCCTATGGGGACAAATATGGCTGCATCAACCGCAACGGCCAGGAAGTCGCCGCCGATCGGATGCTGCTTTTGACCGACGAGGCATTGGTCACCGCCGCCAGCGCCTGCACCTTCACGGAGAAGCAAGCGCAGGCTGATGGTTCGCTGGTGGTGACGGCGACATGCGAGGCCGAAGGTGAAGACGGACAGGAGCCGACCAAATTCACCATCAAGCGCAGCGCCAAGAACGCCAAGAAGCTGACGGTCGCCGACGAGGACGGCAATGTCATGGGCGAAGTGGCGCGGTGCAAATGACGGCAGTCCCGTCAGCGTCAGGCCACCAGCGCATCCAGCTCCGGCAACAGGACGACGCTTTCCTGTTCATTGGGATCGGTGCGGGCGATGACGGCCGAGGACGGGGCGTTGCTCATATTGGCCGGCAGATGCGGTACGCCGGCCGGGATGTAGAAGAGGTCGCCGGCCTTGACGACGATGTGGTTCTCGAGCCTGTCGCCATACCATGTGTGGACCTCGCCCGAGAGCACATAGATCGCCGTCTCATGGCTTTCATGCAGATGCGCCTTGGCGCGGGCGCCGGGCGGCAGGGTGAGCAGATGCATGCAGATGCCGGACGAGCCGACCGTCTCGGCTGCAATGCCGGCAAAATAGGTCAATCCCTGCTTGCCTTCATAAGTGCTTTCAGGACGGATAAGGTGACAAGTGGGTTTGGGCGACATCGGCAAGGCTCCGGGCGTCGAGTGGGTGGGATTGGACGAGTGGAAAGCAACATCAACGCGAATGCAACGGCATTTCATCCTGGGCGGCTGCGAGAGGCAGGCAGCAAGCGATGACGGGACAATCGCCAGCCGTCGTCTCGGCAAGCAGACTTGGCCTTACCTTTCAGACCAATGACGGTCCGGTAGAGGCGCTCTCCAATGTCGACCTGACCATCGGCAAGGGCGAGTTCGTCTCCTTCATCGGCCCATCGGGCTGCGGCAAGACCACCTTGCTGCGCGTCATCGCCGATCTGGAAAAACCGACATCGGGCATGATCTCGGTCAACGGCATGACGCCGGAACAGGCGCGCGAGAAACGCGCTTATGGCTACGTCTTCCAGGCGGCAGCCCTTTTCCCGTGGCGCACGATCGAGCGTAACGTGGCGCTGCCGCTGGAGATCATCGGCCTTTCGAGAGCGGAGCAGGCCGAGCGCATCAAGCGCACGATGGAGCTCGTCAACCTCTCCGGCTTCGAGAAGAAATACCCTTGGCAGCTTTCCGGCGGCATGCAGCAGCGCGCTTCGATCGCCCGCGCGCTCGCCTTCGACGCCGACCTGTTGCTGATGGACGAGCCCTTCGGCGCGCTGGACGAGATCGTGCGCGACCATCTCAATGAACAGCTTCTGGAATTGTGGGCGCGCACCAACAAGACGATCTGCTTCGTCACCCATTCCATCCCCGAGGCGGTGTATCTGTCGACGCGCATCGTCGTCATGTCGCCGCGCCCAGGTCGGGTTACCGACATCATCGAATCGACGCTGCCAAAAGAGCGGCCACTGGATATCCGCGAGACGCCGGAATTTTTGGCGATCGCGGCCAGGGTACGCGATGGCTTGAGGGCAGGGCACAGCTATGATGATTGAGGGGGTAGCGAATGAGTGCGGACGTCGCCGCCACGCCTTCGTCATCCTAGGGCGAAGCAAGGAGCGAAGCGACGCGGGGCAGACCCTAGGATCCATACCGTTACCTATACGGTCCGCAACGGTGCAAAACGGTGCACACGCCGCTGCGCCCGCGAAGGCGAACATTCTCAACCGCTTATACCCCTCGGCCAACGTCACGGAATGGATCCTAGGGTCTGCACGACGCTTCGTGTCGCTCCGCCCTAGGATGACGAACGCGGAGGTGGTCGGCCTCCGCTTCGCTCCGGCCACCCTCTTCCCGGCGGGGAGAGGAGAAGGGGAGCGCGCCTGATGGACACCTTCCGCGAAAAATTCATCCCCGTGACCTCCATCCTCCTGGGCGTGGTGGTGCTCTGGTATGTCTTCGCCGTCATCCTAAACGCGCCCTTCCAGCGCGACCTCGACCGGCGCGCCGGGGAAACCCACGACACCGTCGAATTCATCGGCAAGACGCTGTCGCAGCCCAAGCCGACGCTGCCGGCGCCGCATCAGGTGGCGGTGAACTTCTTCGAGAACACCTTCCTGCGGCCCATCACATCGAGCCGAAGCCTCGTCTACAATGCCTGGGTGACCCTGTCGTCGACGTTGCTCGGCTTTGCCTTCGGCACGGCGCTCGGCATCGTCATCGCGGTTGGCATCGTGCATGTGGCGACGCTCGACCGCAGCCTGATGCCGTGGATCATCGCCTCCCAGACGATTCCCATTCTGGCGGTGGCGCCGATGATCATCGTCGTGCTGGGGGCGATCGGCATCAGCGGTCTGATCCCAAAGGCGATGATCTCGACCTACCTGTCGTTCTTCCCGGTGACGGTTGGCATGGTGAAGGGCCTGCGCTCGCCCGAACTCATGCATCTCGACCTGATGCACACCTACAATGCCAGTGTCTCGCAGACCTTCTGGAAGCTGCGGGTGCCGGCCTCGGTGCCGTTCCTGTTCACCTCGATGAAGGTGGCGGTGGCGGCGAGCCTGGTCGGCGCCATTGTCGGCGAACTGCCGACCGGTGCTGTCGCCGGCATCGGCGCCAAGCTTTTGGCAGGCGCCTATTACAGCCAGTCCATCGACATCTGGTCCGCCCTTGTGGCGGGCTCGGTGGTGGCGGCCCTTCTGGTCATGGTGGTCGGCATAGCCGGGCGCCTCGTTGACCGCGCGATGGGCGGGAGGCCGGCATGAACTGGCTGAAGCCCTCCTGGCAAGCCGTGCTGGCCATTGCGCTGTGCCTCGTCGCCGTCGCGCTCGGTGCGATGTCGAAGCCGGAAGCGGCCGCCCTTGCAGACCCGACAGCAAGCTTCGACTACCCCTATTTCGGGATAAAGACCCCGATGATCGGCCTGGCCGTGCTGGCAGGGCTGATCTCGATGATCAGAATTTCGCCGCTGGCCGAGGCTGCGGTGCTGTTCATCGGCGCTCATCTCGTCGCCTGGATGCTGATCTCGGGCATTACAGGTTTCGAAGGCACGGCATTGGCGCCTTATTTCCTGCTGCTCGCCGCTGCCTGGCTGCTGGCCTGGCGCTGTGTGGCGGTGCTGTCGGGGCTTCGCCCGATGGCAAAAGGGGCGCGGATGGCGCTGCGCCTCATCATCCCGGCGATCTTCGGCGCCTGGATCCTGATCATATGGGAAGCGGTGACGCGTGGCGCCGGCATTCCCTTCATCCTTTTGCCGCCGCCGAGCGCCATCGGTGTGCGCATCGCCAGTTCCCTGCCGGTGCTCGGCGCCGATATCAGGCAGACCATCTTCAAGGCGGTGATCTTCGGTTATGTCATCGGCAGCGGCGCCGGCTTCCTGGTGGCGATTGCGGCCGACCGCGTGCCGTTCCTGCGCCGCGGTCTGCTGCCGATCGGCAATATGGTCTCGGCGCTGCCGATCATCGGTGTGGCGCCGATCATGGTGATGTGGTTCGGCTTCGACTGGCCGTCCAAGGCCGCGGTCGTCATCATCATGACCTTCTTCCCGATGCTGGTGAACACGGTTGCCGGTCTTGCCGCCTCCGGCCATATGGAGCGCGACCTGATGCGCACCTATGCGTCGGGCTACTGGCCAACACTCTTGAAGCTCCGGCTGCCGGCGGCAGCGCCCTTCATCTTCAACGCGCTGAAGATCAACTCGACGCTGGCGCTGATCGGCGCCATTGTCGCCGAGTTCTTCGGCACGCCGGTCGTCGGCATGGGCTTTCGCATCTCGACCGAGGTCGGGCGGATGAACATCGATATGGTCTGGGCCGAAATCGCAGTTGCAGCACTGGCGGGTTCGGTCTTTTATGGCGTGGTCGCTCTCGTCGAGAGAGCCGTCACGTTTTGGCATCCCTCTGTCCGTGGTGGATAGGGCGGTGGGTTCGGGTGTTAACTTCAGAGGGTAAAAACATGAAAAGACTGATCATTCCGATGCTGGCCGGCGCGATGTCGCTGGCCGCGTTCCAGGCAATGGCCGCCGACAAGGTGACCTTGCAGCTGAAATGGGTCACGCAGGCGCAGTTTGCCGGCTACTATGTCGCCAAGGCCAAGGGTTTTTATGAAGCAGAAGGCCTCGACGTCGACATCAAGCCGGGCGGTCCCGATATCGCACCCGAGCAGGTGATCGCCGGCGGTGGCGCCGACGTCATCGTCGACTGGATGGGCGGGGCGCTCGCCGCGCGCGAAAAGGGCGTGCCGCTGGTCAACATCGCCCAGCCGTTCAAGAAGGCCGGTATGGAGCTGGTCTGCCCGAAGGACGGCCCGATCAAGACCGAAGCCGATTTCAAGGGTCACACGCTGGGCGTCTGGTTCTTCGGTAACGAATATCCATTCTACGCCTGGATGAACAAGCTCGGCCTGAAGACCGAAGGCGGCCCGGACGGCGTCACGGTTTTGAAGCAGAGCTTCGACGTGCAGCCGCTGATCCAGAAGCAGGCGGATTGCATTTCGGTCATGACCTACAACGAGTACTGGCAGCTGATCGATGCCGGCTACAAGCCGGACCAGCTCACCGTGTTCAACTACTCGGCGATGGGCAACGACCTGCTTGAGGACGGGCTCTATGCCTCGGAAGACAAGCTCAAGGATCCGGCTTTCGAAGACAAGATGGTGCGTTTCGTGCGCGCCTCGATGAAGGGCTGGAAATATGCCATCGACAACAATGACGAGGCCGCGGGCATTGTCATGGACGGCGGTGGCCAGGACGAAAACCACCAGAAGCGGATGATGAGCGAAGTCGCCAAGCTGATCGACAATGCCGACGGCAAGCTCGACCCGGCGACCTACGAGCGCACCGCCAAGGCGCTGCTCGACCAGAAGATCATCACCAAGGCGCCGACCGGCGCCTACACCACAGCCATCACCGACAAGGCGATCAAATAAGCCTGGCCAGGCAATTTCGACCTCGAGAGCGGCGCCTTTGACCAAATGTCAGAGGCGCCGTTCCTTTATGGTGTTCATGACGAAGCTGGTCTCGATCGACGCGACGCATTTCAGCCGCGCGATCTTTTCCTTGATGAAGCGCTCGTACTGTTCGAGGCTGCCGGTCACCACTTTCAACACATAATCGCGTGACCCGGTGACGAGGTGGCATTCCAGTACCTCTTCCCAACCGCGGATGGCGTCTTCGAACATGACGATCTCGTCCTCGTTCTGGCGGCTGAGCCGGACGGTGGCGATGGCGACCATGTTCCAGCCGAAGGCGGCCGGGTCGACCAGCGTGGTATAGCCCCGGATAATGCCGGCCTCCTCCAGCCGGCGTACCCTCCTCAAACATGGCGACGGCGACAGGCCGATGCGCTCCGCAAGCTCATTGTTGGTGATGCGGGCGTCGGCCTGCAGCTCGCGCAGGATCTTGCGGTCGAAATCGTCGGCTATCTTCTGTTGCACTTTTGCTCTCGCTCGGCAATTTGTTGCCGGGATGCAGCCATGCGAGGCCGAAAATAGCAAGGACTGGTGGACCGGGATCGCATAAATTGCTGGACGAGACTCCTCCAGAACGCAGGAAAAGCCATGACCGCGCCGCGCCCGTCGAAAACCCACATCGGCAACCACAAGCTCCATCCGGAAACGTTGATGTTGAGCTATGGCTTCGATCCGCAACTGTCGGAAGGCGCCGTCAAGCCGCCGGTGTTCCTGACCTCGACCTTCGTGTTCAAATCGGCGGAGGAGGGACGCGACTTCTTCGACTACACATCCGGCCGCAAGGAGCCGCCGAGCGGCACGGCGTCCGGCCTGGTCTATTCGCGCTTCAATCATCCCAACTCGGAGATCGTCGAGGACCGGCTGGCGGTCTATGAGGGAACGGACGCCTGCATCCTGTTCTCGTCGGGCATGTCGGCGATCGCCACGACGCTGCTCGCCTATGCCCGGCCGGGCGATGTCATCCTGCATTCGCAGCCGCTTTACGGCGGCACCGAGACGCTTTTGACGCGCACGCTGTCCGGCTTCGGCATCGGCGCTGTCGGCTTCGCCGACGGCGTCGACGACAAGGCGGTGCGGGCCGCTGCTGATGCAGCGGTGGCGAAGGGGCGTGTCTCGGTCATTCTCATCGAAACGCCGTCGAATCCGACCAACAGCCTGGTCGACATCGCACTGATCCGGAAGTTTGCCGACGAGATCGGCGCAAGCCAAGGATCAACGCCGATCATCGTCTGCGACAACACGCTGCTCGGCCCGGTGTTCCAGCGACCGATCGAACATGGCGCGGATGTCTCCGTCTATTCGCTGACCAAATATGTCGGCGGCCATTCCGACCTGATCGCCGGTGCGGCGATGGGCAGCAAGGCGGTGACCAAGCCGATCAAGGCGCTGCGCGGCGCCATCGGCACGCAACTCGACCCGCATTCCTGCTGGATGCTCGGCCGCTCGCTGGAGACGCTGTCCATCCGCATGGAGCGCGCCAACGACAATGCGCGGCTCGTGGCCGAATTCCTGCGCGATCACGCCAAGGTCGAGAAGGTGCATTACCTGCCGTTCCTGGGCGAGGATACGGCAGCGGGACGGGCCTACAAGGCGCAATGCAGCGGCGCCGGGTCGACATTTTCTTTCGATATCAAAGGCGGAGAGAAGGCGGCCTTCGCATTTCTCAACGGGCTGCAAATATTCAAGCTGGCGGTGAGCCTCGGCGGCACGGAGTCACTCGCCAGCCACCCGGCGGCGATGACGCACTCCGGCATTCCCTTCGACGTGCGCCAGCGCATTGGCGTGCTGGAGACCACGGTCAGGCTGTCGATCGGCGTCGAGCATCCGGACGATCTTATCGCCGACCTGACGCAGGCGCTGGCAGCGGTCTGATAGCTCGCTTGTAGATATCAGGAAAGGGGCGATCGTCTTGGCAGCGTCGGCGGGACAGCACCCCCCTCTGTCCTGCCGGACATCTCCCCCTCAAGGGGGGAGATCAGCAGCTCTGACCATAGCGCCCTGTCTGCAACGCTGCAGATTGGCGAAGGGCGACATGACATCCAATCTCCCCCCTTGAGGGGGAGATGTCCGGCAGGACAGAGGGGGGTGTGACGGAACTCGGCTTTCGCTGCTAACTTCTCAGCTCTTGTCGCGGATCTGCGTCATCGTCCGCGTCGGCGTGATCGCCTCGGGGTCGAGCCTGATTTCGACGATCGCCGGCTTGCCGCTGGCGCGGGCACGCTCGAAGGCAGGGGCAAAATCTGCCGTGTTCTCGACCGTCTCGCCGTGGCCGCCATAGGCGCGGGCAAGAGCGGCAAAGTCAGGGTTCTTCAGATCGGTGGCGACGACACGGCCGGGATAGTCGCGCTCCTGGTGCATGCGGATGGTGCCGTAGATGCCGTTGTTCACGACGATAACGATGATCGGCAGGTCGTATTGCACGGCGGTAGCGAATTCCTGTCCGTTCATCAGGAAGCAGCCGTCGCCGGCAAAGGCGATCACGGTGCGGTCGGGATGGAGCGCCTTGGCGGCAACCGCGGCCGGCGTGCCATAACCCATCGAACCGGAGGTCGGCGCGCCCTGCGTGGCGAAGCGGCGAAAGCGGTGGAAGCGGTGCAGCCAGGTGGCGTAATTGCCGGCGCCGTTGGTGAAAATGGCGTCGTCGGGCAGAACCTTTTCCAGGTAATTCATGATCGGTCCCATCTGGACCGTGCCGGGGCCGGTCTCAGGAGGCGTCGACCAGTCGAGGTAGGCAGCGTGTGCTTTCGCTGTCTCATCCGCCCAGGCTGGCGCGGAGGCTGGCTTGCGCTTGGCGAAGGCTTCGACGAAGGCTGACGGCGCAGCGTTGATCGCCAGGGTCGGCCGGTAGACACGGCCGAGTTCGCCGGCATCGGCATGGACATGGACCAGCGTCTGGTCGGGATAGGGGCTTTTCAGCAACGTGTAGTCGGAGGACGGCATCTCGCCCATGCGGCCGCCGATCAGCAGCACCAGGTCGGCCTGCTTGATGGCGGTGGCCAGCGTCGGGTTGATGCCGATGCCGACATCGCCGGCATAGTTCGGGTGCAGATGGTCGAACAGCATCTGGCGGCGGAAGGAGCAGCCGACCGGCAGCGACCAGGCCTCGGCAATGGTGCGCATACGTGCCACCGCTTCCTCGTCCCAGCGTGTGCCGCCGAGGATGACGAAGGGACGCTTGGCTTTGGCCAGAAGCTTTTCCAAAGCATCGAGTTCGGCTTCGCCGGGCCGGGTTTCGACCGGCGTGTGCGGCAAGGCCGCGGGCGCGTCGACAAGACTGGTCAGCATGTCCTCCGGCAGCGAGACGACGACGGGGCCGGGGCGGCCCGATGTCGCGACAGCAAAGGCGCGGGTGACGAGTTCGGGGATGCGCGCGGCATCGTCGATCTCCACCACCCATTTGGCGATGTCGCCGAAGAAGCGCTTGTAGTTGACCTCCTGGAAAGCCTCGCGCTCCTTGGCGTGGCTGGCGACCTGGCCGATGAACAGGATGACGGGTATCGAATCCTGCATGGCAATGTGAATGCCGGCCGACGCATTGGTGGCGCCGGGGCCGCGGGTGACGAAGCAGATGCCGGGCTGGCCGGTCAGCCGCCCCTGGCAGTCGGCCATCATGGCGGCGCCGCCTTCCTGTCGGCAGACAATGGTGCGGATGGGCGAGTCATGCAATGCGTCGAGCACCGCGAGATAGGATTCGCCGGGCACGCAGAAGATGCGGTCGGTGCCGTTCGCCTCGAGTGCGTCGACAATCAGTTGTCCACCGGTCTTCATCGTCCAGACTTCTCCAGTTCGGCAAGAATTTCTTCGGTATGTTCGCCAAGGCGTGGCGAAGGGCGTTCATAGACCAGCGGTGTGCCGGACATCACCATCGGCGCGCGCACCGAGGGCAGACGATTGCCATGGCCATCGTCGAGGTCGAGGCGCATGCCGCGTGCGATCGTCTGCGGGTCGGCAAACATCTGGCCGATATTGTTGATCGGGCTCGCCGGCACGCTTGCCGCTTCGAGCTTGGCCAGCAACGGGTCTCGGTCCCAGTTCTTCAGCGTCTCGATCATGTGCTCGCGCAATTTCACCCGGTTGGCGACGCGGGCCGGATTGGTGGCGAAATCGGGATTCGCTGAGAGATGGTCGAGTCCGACGGCGGCGCAGAATTTGGCGAACTGGCCGTCATTGCCGACCGCCAGGATGATATGGCCGTCCCTGACCGGGACAACCTCATAGGGCGCAATGTTCATATGCGCATTGCCCATCTGCACCGGCGCCTTGCCGGAGACGAGATAGTTGAGGTTCTGGTTGCCGAGTGCGGAAATCTGCGTGTCGAACAGCGCCATGTCGATATGCTGTCCCTGGCCGGTCTTTTCGGCATGGCGAAGCGCTGCCTGGATGGCGATCACCGAATAGAGGCCGGTGAAGATGTCCGATATGGCGACGCCGGCTTTTTGCGGCTCGCGCCCGACCTCGCCGGTGATCGACATCATGCCGGCCATGGCCTGGATGATGAAATCATAGCCGGCGCGGGGTGCGTAAGGCCCATCCTGGCCGAAGCCGGTGATCGAGCAGTAGACGAGCTTTGGATTGATCGCCTTCAGGCTCTCGTAATCGAGCCCGTATTTCTTGAGGCCGCCGAGCTTGAAGTTCTCGATCAGAATGTCGGCCGTGGCAACCAGCCGGCGCACCGTCTCGGCCCCTTCGGGCGTCGAGAAATCGACGGCGATGGAGCGCTTGCCGCGATTGCAGGAGTGGTAATAGGCGGCCGACAGGTTCTCGCCATCATGGCTCATGACGAAGGGAGGACCCCATTTGCGGGTATCGTCGCCGCCATCGGGGCTCTCGACCTTGATGACATCGGCGCCGAGATCGGCCAGCAATTGTCCTGCCCAGGGGCCGGCCAGGATGCGGGCGAGTTCGACGACGCGGACGCCTTTCAGCGGAGGTTCAGCCATAAATCACCAAAAACGGGTCGGAACCGCAGCCTCTATCAACCCGGGATGCCGCTGTCACGGGCCTTGCGGTGGGCCAGCGATGTCAGCGTTTGAGCACGCTATCGGCCCAGGCAGCGAAATCGTCCATGACGACATCGCGGTTCACCTCGTTCAAGCTTTCGTGGCGGGTGTCGGCGTAAACCTTTGAAACCAGATTCGAAAAGCCCATCGCACGCATGCGCTTGGCGAGATGGTCGATGCCCTTGCCATAGTCGGAGGCCGGATCCTTCTCGCCGCCGACGATGCTGACGGGCAGGTCGCGCCTGATGCCGGCAAAGCCCGCATCCTTGCCGCCTTTCTGCGCCATCTCCACGACATCGCGCCACATCGAGATCGAGGCATCCCAGCCGCACAGCGGGTCGGCAATGTACTTGGCCACTTCAGCCTCGTCGCGCGACAGCCAGTCGAACGGCGTCTTGTGGTTGGGCACCGCCTTGCCCCAGGCCTGGAAGGTCAGTTTGGGCAAGACGCGTGAGGGGACATCGGAGCCGAGCCTGAAGCGCTCATAAGCGAGGATGGCGAGCGCAAGCCGGCCGAGCAAGCCTTGTGAGAAATTGCCGTTCCAGATCGCCGCGGCGTGGACGCGCGGCGAGTGCGCCAGCAGGTAGTTGAGCGCCACCGACGCACCCATCGAATGGCCGAACAGGATGACCGGCAGGCCGGGCTGCTCCCTTGCGATCAAATCGTGGACGGCATCGACATCGGCGATCACCTTGGCCGGGCCGCCTGTGCCGGCGAACCTGCCGAGCGGGGCATCGGGCGCCTTGGTCGCGCCATGGCCGCGATGGTCGTGGACGTAGACATGAAAGCCGCGGGTGCTGAGGTAATCGGCGAAGCGGGCATAGCGCGCCGCATGTTCGGCCAGGCCGTGATTGACCTGGACTACCGCGCGTGGAGAGCCCCCCGCGTGCTTCACATAGAGGTTGAGCGTGGCCCCGGTCGGAGAGGCCAGCGTCGTCTGCTTGTCAAATGCCATGTCTCGCTCCTCGGCGACTGTTGGGCGACGGCGGGACCGACGTCAAGGGGAGGTCGAAATCAGCCGGGGTCACTATTGACAGCTTGCTGTCAATTTGGTTATATGACAGCATACTGTCAAATTACATCGGGAACATGAGTATGAAAACCGTTTCGACCGTTTCGCGCCGCGCGTTTCTGCTGGCGAGCCTTTCATCCGCAATGCTCCTGCCCGGCATTGCTTCCAGCCAGACCAGGGAGATGACCATGAAGACCTCAACCATTGCCGGCCCGCAGGGCCAGCTTGCCGGCTACGACATCAAATCCGGCGACGGCCTGCCGATCCTGTTCGCGCATGGCGACTGCAGCCGCGCCACACAGTGGAACCGGGTGATGCAGCTCACCGCAGGTGGCCGTGAGGCGGTCGCCTTCGATTTTCGCGGCCATGGCGCATCGGCGCCTGCAGCTGATGCCGACTACGGCTATGACGGCCGTGCCGACGATATTGGTGCGGTGGCCGATGCGTTCGGCCTGAAGCGGTTTGTCCTCGTTGCACATAGCGGCGGCAGTGGGGCCGCGCTCGCCTATGCCGCCGGCCATGCCGACCGTGTTGCCGGCATCCTGCTGGTCGATCCGGCGACCGATCCGCGCGCCCTGCCCAAAGAGATTCGCGACGGGTTCGTGCGCGATCTGGCGGGGCCAAACGGCGGCGATGTCCTGAGCGCTTATTACACCTCGATCGCCGGCTCCAACCCAGATGTCCGCAAACAGGTCATCGCCGATGCGGCGGTGGTCGATCCGGCGGCTCGGGCAGGCGTCGGCAAGGCGCTGGCGGAATGGAATCCCGAACCGACGCTCGACGCCTATCACGGGCCGATCTTCGTGCTGGCCACGGAGGCCAATGACAATGCGGCGGCCCTGTTTCGGCTGCGCAGCGGAATTGGCCACAGAACCGTCGCCGGTTCCGGCCATTGGGTGATGCTTGACAAGCCGGAGGCGGTGGCTGAAGCCGTCAACACTTTCGTTTCCACCATCGAGGCCGGCCAGAAATGACAAGCAGGACCGAAGCCGGAGATGTGCTCACCGAACTGGTGCTTGCCGTGTTCCGGCTGAATGGCGGGTTTCTCGACGCGGCCGACCGGCTGGCGGAGCCTGCCGGGTTGACGGCGGCGCGCTGGCAGGTTCTGGGCGCGGTGCTGAAGGAGCCGAAATCGGTTGCCGACATTGCCCGCCACATGGGGCTTGCCCGCCAGAGCGTGCAGCGCCTTGCCGACATTCTGGCCGCCGAAGGGCTCGCCGCCTATGCGGACAACCCGGCGCACCGCCGCGCCAAGCTCCTGGCGATGACCGATGCGGGCCGGGCCGCGATCAGGGATATCGGCACGCGCCAGCATGTCTGGGCCAACCGCATCAGCGAGGGCATCGAGCCTCGCGTGCTTGAGACCGCGCTTGATCTGCTGCGTATGTTGACGAAGCGGGTCGAGGAGGGCGGGGTCTGATCGACCGAGCGATTGTTTTTTGCGGCGGACGAAAGAAATCGTAATTCTGACATGTCACACGTTTCTAGCTTGCGCTATGAAACGCTAGGAGTGCTGGAATGCGGATATCGGCGATATGGGGTGCGGTGTTGGTGGCGCTGGCCGGTGTCGGCCTAGCGCGCGCCGATGTGAAGATGAGCGGCTCCTTCGTGGCCGATGCTGCCTGTCCAGCAACGCAGGCAATCAAGAGCGGCAAGAACCCCGGCAATATCGCGACAACGGCTGGACAGAGCTACGACCTCCTGGCCGGCAACAAGGATGCGCCGACGCATTACCTCATCCGCGTGCCGGGCGCCGATCCTGAGCGTCGCTGGGTCAAGATCAGCTGCGGTCATGTCACCGGCGGCAGCGCAGCCGCCCAGCCGGCCGCGCCCGCCGATCAGGGCAAGCCTGCGGCGCCGGCTTCAGGAAAACCCGAATATGTTTTCGCGCTGAGCTGGCAGCCGGCCTTCTGCGAAACCAAGTCGAGCAAGCCCGAATGCCAGGCGCAGACGGCGGGCGGCTTCGACGCGTCGCATTTCACATTGCATGGGCTCTGGCCGCAGCCGAACGGCAATTTCTATTGCCAGGTGCCGGCGAGCGACAAGGCCAATGACAATCCGGCCCATTGGGCAGACCTGCCGCCGGTCGATCTCGATGCCGCTACGCGCGCCGAGCTCGACCAGGTTATGCCGGGCACCGCCTCCAAGCTCGAACGGCATGAATGGATCAAGCACGGCACCTGCTACGGCAAGAGCCAGCAGGAGTATTTTGCCGAGGCGCTGAACCTGATGCGGGCGGTGAATGCCTCGCCGGTGCGCGAGCTCTTCACCAGGAATGTCGGCAAGCAGCTGACTTCGGACCAGATCCGCAGCGCCTTCGACAGCGCCTTCGGCGCCGGGTCGGGCGCGCGGGTGCGTGTCTCCTGCCTGGTCGATCCGTCGAGCGGCAGGCGGCTGATCGGCGAGCTGACGCTGGGCCTGACCGGCCCGATCGGCCCCGACAGTTCGCTGGGCACTCTCATGCTCGCCTCGGCGCCGACGACCAAGGCGGGCTGTCCGAAGGGTTCGGTCGATGCGGCCGGGTTCCAGTAGGATATCCGTCTGTCGCTTAGCAGTGACGCGGTGATATGGTCTGGATGTGTTTCATTCGGCGGGGGTGGCGATGAGTGGCATGACATCAGGCGGGCTGGCGCGGCTGGCTTTCTGGGCCAGGGGAATGACAGCCATAAAAGACGGCCGCATGGAATGGCCGGGCTTTTCCTATACCGATGCCGAGTGGGCGCGCATACGCGTGCTTGCCGCGCCGATCGGGGCAGGCCGCTACCAGCTGTTCACTTGGGTCAATGCCGCGATCTTCATCGCCATTGCCGCGCTCGGCATCGTCTGTGTCTTCCTGCCGCTGGCGACACTTTTGTTTCCGGTGCCGGCCGACACCAGCGCGCTCAAATTCTCGGCTCTGCTGGCGGCGTGTGCCTTCCTCATAATCGGGCTCGGCTTGCCGATCTCCATGCGCCTGTCGAGCGCGTTGGCCATCTCTCGGGAGATGCGCGCCGGTCTTGTCGGCGAAGCCGGTGACGAAGCGCTGGCAGCAAAAGTGTCTTGGCAGATCAACCGCATCATGCTGGTCATGTGCGGCCTGCTGGTGCCCGGCATTCTGTTGTTCATCGCTTATGACATCGATGCCAGTCCGATCATCACCGTGCTGAAATGGCTGGCCATCGCGCTGATAGCCGTTTCAGTTGCGGTCGGCGCGTTGCAGCAGCGCAAGCGGAGCTGACAGCCTTATCCGCTGACGCCACGCGTGGGCAATGTCCACGCAGTTAGGTCTTCGGCATCGTCATGCGCTTCGCCGACGACGCGGTCACGCCCGGTGGACTTGGCCCTGTAGAGACGCTCGTCGGCAAGGGCGAAGAGATCGGCAAGCGAGCCTACGGTCTCATCGACAGTGGCGATGCCGGCGCTGACGCTGATGTCGAACCGGTTTACGCACGCCTTGACGGCCTGGCGGAGGTTTTCTCCGAGCAACCTGGCGACCGCATGCGGCTGCGAGCAAAGGATGGCGAACTCCTCGCCGCCGATCCTGAAAACCTGATCGTGTGCGCCGGCCGCCTGGGTCAGCACCTGGGCGATCGATCTCAGCACCCTGTCGCCCTCGGCATGGCCGAAGCGATCGTTGATCGACTTGAAATGGTCGACGTCGACGATCAGCAGGCTGAGCGGTTGGGCCGTGCGCAGGCTGACGGCAACCAGACGTTCGCCGTCGCTGTCAAAGCGTCCCCTGTGCAACAGGCCGGTGAGGCCGTCGCGGCCGACATGTTCGACCAGGGCTTCGTAGCGCTCGCGATAGGTCAACGTGTCGAAGACGTCGGACAGCCCGCGGGGTGCCACGACCTGACGCGTTTCGAACCATCTGAGGTAGGCGACAAGCATGGCGCTGTAGGCAAAAGCGGCACCCATCTTGGCCAACCAGCCGCCGAAGAAGACCGCAATCGGTGCGCCTGCTACGAAATGCAGGGCGGTGAAAAATCCGGCCTGGTCGAAGGTGAGCACGCAGGCGACGCAAATCAGGATGCGGGAGAACGGCGCCTTGCGCAGATAACGCCCGAGCTTTTCGTAAAGCAGGATGATCAGGATGGCGTCGATGAAGAGCAGCGTCGTGCCCCACACCATCAGCCAGCCCAACTGGTCGATGAAACCGATATCGGGAAGCTTGCCGTCGGAAAGGGCTGAAATATCGTGCAGGCGCAGGATCAGGACCAGCCCGATCATCAAGGCGTTGCCGAGCAAAAGGCCATAGATCGGCTGGCGCACCGTGGCCGCATCTTCCTTCATGTAGAGCAGAAGCAGCATCACCAGCTTGCCGGAAAACAGCACCGCCGAGCCTGGCGAGACCATGCCGAAGGGCAGGGCGACATAGAAGACGCTGGCGAGATAGGTTTCGAGGAAATGCATGGCGCCCAGCGCGCAGACGAAGACGCCGAGGCCGATGCGATCCCTGAAGCGGAACAGCGTGACCATGACGCTGAAGTAGACGACCGCTTCGGCAAGGAGCAGGAAACTGTTCAGCACTACCTTCGGTCCGATCTCTACTTTCGATCGCGACAGGCCAGCGATCGATCCTGTTTTGACGCTGAAGGGTTAACCGGGGATTTCAACGCTCCCTACAACCGGCGGAAAACTTAACGTGCGGTGTACACCCGGCTTGAAATGGCAAAAGCGATTGCCGTTCGGCCCGGCATCGCCTACATAGCGGCCAACCTCCATTCAATCCGACATTTTCGGTCAATCATCAAGGAAAGCGCGCGTGGCACGCCAGTTCATCTATCACATGGCCGGCCTCAACAAGGCCTATGGCACCAAGAAGGTGCTTGAGAATGTCCATCTCTCCTTCTATCCCGACGCCAAGATCGGCATCCTCGGCCCCAACGGCTCGGGCAAGTCGACGATCCTCAAGATCATGGCCGGGCTCGACAAGGAGTGGAACGGCGAAGCGTGGCTCGCCGAAGGCGCCACCGTCGGCTATCTCGCGCAGGAGCCGGCGCTCGATGCCAACAAGACGGTGTTCGAGAACATCATGGAAGGCGTCGCCGCCAAGACCGCCATCATCGAGCGCTACAACGAATTGATGATGAACTACTCCGACGAGACGGCTGACGAGTCGGCCAAGCTCCAGGACGAGATGGACCGGCTCAATTTGTGGGATCTCGAACAGCAGGTCGAGATGGCGATGGAAGCGCTGGGCTGCCCGCCCAAGGATTCCGAGGTCACCAAGCTTTCGGGCGGTGAGCGCCGCCGCGTCGCGCTCTGCCAGCTGCTGCTGCGTCAGCCCGACCTCTTGCTGCTCGACGAACCGACCAACCATCTCGACGCCGAAACCACGGCGTGGCTCGAAAAGCATCTGCGCGCCTATCCGGGCGCCGTGATGATCATCACCCACGATCGCTACTTCCTCGACAATGTCACGGGATGGATCCTCGAGCTCGATCGCGGCCGCGGCATTCCCTATGAGGGCAACTACACCAAATACCTCGAAGCCAAGGCCAAGCGCCTCAAGCAGGAAGGTCGCGAGGACGACGCCCGCCAGCGCGCCATCGGCCGCGAGCGCGAGTGGATCCAGTCCAGCCCGAAAGCCCGCCAGACCAAGTCCAAGGCGCGTATCCAGGCGTTCCAGGAGCTGCTGGATGCAGCCGACAAGCGGCGTCCGAGCGATACGCAGATCGTCATTCCGCATGGCGAGCGGCTCGGCAATGTGGTGATCGAGGCGGAAGGCTTGTCGAAGGGCTTTGGCGACACGCTGTTGATCGAAGGCCTGGAATTCAAGCTGCCGCCAGGCGGCATCGTCGGCGTCATCGGCCCGAACGGCGCCGGCAAGACGACGCTGTTCCGCATGATCACCGGCCAGGAAACGCCGGATGCCGGCTCTGTCCGCATCGGCGAAACGGTGAAGCTCGGCTATGTCGATCAGAGCCGCGATGCGCTCGATCCGTCAAAGACCGTCTGGGAAGAAATCTCGGGCGGCGCCGAAGTGGTCAAGCTCGGCAAGTTCGAAGCCAACACCCGCGCCTATTGCGCATCGTTCAACTTCCGTGGCGGCGACCAGCAGCAGAAGGTCGGCAACCTCTCCGGCGGCCAGCGCAACCGCGTGCATCTGGCAAAAATGCTGAAGACCGGCGGCAATGTGCTGCTGCTCGACGAACCGACCAACGATCTCGACACCGAAACGCTGGCGGCGCTCGAAGACGCGCTGGAAAACTTTGGCGGCTGCGCCGTCATCATCTCGCACGATCGTATGTTCCTCGACCGGCTGGCCACCCACATCCTGGCCTTTGAAGGTGACAGTCATGTCGAATGGTTCGAGGGCAATTTCGAGGACTACGAGCAGGACAAGATCCGTCGTCTCGGCCCCGAAGCCGTCAACCCGCACAGGATGACCTACAAGAGGCTGACGCGGTAAGGGAGCAACCGGGGCGGCGAATTTCTCAACTGATACGAGGAAAGCTTGAATGACCGACTGGTCAGCCGCCCAATATCTGAAATTCGAGGATGAGCGCACACGGCCGGCGCGCGATCTTGTTGCGCAGGTGCCGGTGGATTTCCCGCGCCGGGTGGTCGACATCGGCTGCGGCCCGGGTAATTCGACCGAGCTGCTGGTCGAGCGCTGGCCGGATGCTGATATCAGCGGCTTCGACACCTCTCCCGACATGATCGAGAAGGCGAAGGCGCGCCTGCCCAGCGTCAATTTCGACCTCGCCGATGCCTCGACATGGCGACCGGCCGAGCCGGTCAACGTCATCTTCGCCAACGCGGTATTCCAGTGGCTGCCCACCCACCCGGTAGTGTTTCAGCGGCTGATGGGCTTTCTCGCCCCCGGTGGCGCGCTCGCCGTCCAGATGCCCGACAATCTGCTTGAGCCGTCGCATCAGGTGATGCGCGAGACGGCCGCCGAAATGCCGTTCGCCGCCAAGATGGCAGGTGCTGCGCGCGGACCGCTGCCGGCGGTGTCGTTCTATTATGATCTCTTGTCGCCGCTCTCCGACCGGGTGGATATCTGGCATACAGCCTACAATCATCCGCTGACCGACGCCGAGGCGATCGTCGAATGGGTGAAGTCGACGGGGCTGAAGCCTTTCCTCGATCCGCTGGACGCCGGCGAGCGCAAGACCTTCCTCGACAGCTACACGGCCAAGATCACCGAGGCCTATCCGAAGACCGCAAACGGCAAGGTGCTGCTGCGCTTTCCGCGTATCTTCATCGTCGCCAAGCGGGCCGGCTAGCACTCCCGATGACATCCGGCCACAGCCTATGGTTTAAGCCGGCGTAAACCGGTGGGGTGAGAAAAGTGTTGTGTCGCGCCCCTTCGTCGTTCACATGAGAACGACAACGCCTGCGCATGGACGGACTGGATATGCATCGCGTCATCATCAGCGGCATTGGCGTTGAAATCCCTGAAGCCAAGATCACCAATGAAGAACTGGTCGCCAGCTTCAATGCCTGGGTCGACACCGAGAATGCACGCCGGCAAGGCACGGATGAGACGCTGCTGCAGAAATCCGACAGCGCCTTCATCGTTCATGCCTCGGGCGTCCAGACCCGGCATGTGATCGAGCGCGAAGGCATTCTCGATCCGACCCGCATGGCGCCGCGCATTCCGGCGCGGCCCGACGATGCGCTGTCGCTGCAGGCCGAGTTCGGCGTCGCCGCAGCCAGGAAGGCGCTCGACCATGCCGGCCTGAAGCCGTCCGACATCGACCTGGTGATCTGCTCGGCCTCGCACCAGCAGCGGCCCTATCCGGCGATCGCCATCGAAATGCAGGAGGCGCTGGGCACCAAGGGCGCCGGCTTCGATATGGGGCTTGGTTGTTCATCGGCCGCGGCCGCCTTGCACATTGCGGCCAATCTGGTGCGGGCGGGCGCGCACAAACGCGTGCTGGTGGTCACGCCGGAGATCATCACCGGCCATCTCAATTTCCGCGACCGGCAGACGCATTTCATCTTCGGCGATGCGTCGGTGGCGATGGTGGTCGAGGGGCTGGCCAGGGGCGAGAAGCGGCCGGGGCGCTTCGAGGTGCTGGACACGCGCACCTGGACGCAGATGTCGAACAATATCCGCACCAATCTGGGCTATCACACCCGCACCGCCCAGGACGATCCTTACATGATCAACCTCGAAGGCAATCTGATCAAGCAGGTCGGCAACAAGGTGTTCAAGGAAGTCACCGTCGCCGGCCACAAATTCATTGTCGAATTCCTCGCCGAGCACGGGCTGACGCCGCAAGCCATCAGGCGCTTCTGGCTGCATCAGGCCAATGCGCGCATGAACGCCATGATCCTGAAACTGGCCTTCGGCCACGAGGTCGACCACGACCGCGCGCCGATGGTGCTGGAGCGGCTCGGCAACACCGCCGGCGCCGGCGCCATCATCGCGCTGTCGGAAAACCACGCCGACATGAAGCCCGGCGATTTCGGCGTGCTGTGCGCCTTCGGCGCCGGCTATTCGATCGGCGGCGCGCTTTTGCGGATGCTGTAATCAGGCCGGCATGAACGGCACCAGCATCGGTACGCTGCGGGCATAATCGTCATAGGCGTTGCCGAGTTCTCCGCGCAGAAAGCGTTCCTCCAGCCTTGCCTTCATGACGATGCCGATGGTGAGAGGAATCGCGCCGGCGATGCCCCAGACCGTGCCTTTGGCCGCCATTGTGGCAAGGATCGCCAGAAGCAGTCCGGTATAGATCGGGTGGCGGACCATTCTGTAGGGACCGGTGTCGACGACACGGTGTTCGGCCTTGGCCGTCACCGAAGCCGACCAGAAACGGCCGAGATGCAACCGCGCCCACCAGGCGAACAACAGGCCAACGGCAACAAGCCCTGCGCAGATCCACGCTTCGGCAAGGGTCGGAAACCAGAACCGCAGCCGGCCGGCATAGCCATGCGCGGGAATGAACAGCAGCACCGCGCCGAACAACCACAAAGCGCGATAGCGAAGCTCCTCCTGGATGCCGGCACGCTTTTTCGCCGGGTCGGCCCAGAAGGCGGCTAGAAACCAGGACACGACCCAGATCAGCCAAAGCAGCGCGATTGCAGTCCCGGGACGCATGGAAACCTCCGCAGACTTGTCTCACCATGAGGCCGGTGCAGCACGGCTGCAATGCGGCGCAGTACGATAGGATATGCGATCCGCGGTAAGAAGATCGTGATCGGCTGCCATCAGCCCGCTTGATCGGATCATCATTGCTTTGGACTGGACCGGGCTCATGGCTATCGCTAATGCGATCTTGCACAAGGAGTAAGCCATGCTGGATCTTTTCCCTGAGGCTCCGATCGAGATCATTTCAGCGCGAAAACTCGTAGCCAGGGTGACGGCGCTCTACGCCGCACCGTCGAATCACTTTCAGACGCGCCCAGTGGAAGCATTGCAGCTCGGTTTCGAAGGCATCGACGGCGACTTCCACGCCGGCGCCACCCGTCGTTCGGGCGGTCGCGAACCCTGGTATCCGCGCGGCACCGAAATCCGCAACGAGCGGCAGATATCAATCGTAGCAGCGGATGAACTCGCCGTCGTTGCCGAGCGGATGGGGCTGGCCGAGATCAAGCCGGAATGGATCGGCGCCAATCTGTTGATCGAAGGCGTGCCGCATCTCTCGATGCTGCCGTCAGGCACGCTGCTGTTCTTTAGAAGTGGCGTGACGATCAAGGTCGATGCGCAGAACGGGCCTTGCCGGCTTGCTGGACGTTCGATCGCCGAAAACGCCGAGATGGCCGATCGGGAGGCCGGCGCGCTGGCCTTCCCGAAGGCGGCGAAACGGCTGCGCGGCCTCGTTGCTTGGGTCGAGAAACCGGGTCGTATGACAACAGGGGAAGAGATCTCGGTGCGCGTGCCCGAGCAGTGGATTTATCGATCCTAGTACCGGGCTAGGGCACGGGCTGCGCCGCCGGGGCGACGCAGCCGGATTTCAAGACGCGCTCAGGCCGCCTTGCGGTTCTTCTTGGCGCCCTGCGCCTCGACGGAAACGTGGTCCCACTTTTCCCACAGCGCGATGCGGTTGGCGTATTCCTGCTTGATCATCGGTAGGCCGCCATCGCCGAAGAAGACGCGCAGCGGCGGCTCGGCCGCGTCGACGATTTCAAGCATCGCCGGTCCGGTGGCCTTGGGGTCGCCGGCGACCGAGTTGGCGCGGCGTTCCGCCATCTTGGCACGGGCCGGCGCGTAAGCCTCGATCGCTTTGGAGACCTTGGCCGAAGCGCCGGACCAATCGGTGGAGAAGCCGCCCGGCTCGACAAGCGTCACATGGATGCCGAATTCGGCGACCTCGATGCTGAGCGACTGGCTGAAGGCTTCGAGCGCCCATTTCGAGGCATGGTAAAGGCCGAGCGAGGCAAAGGCGTTGACGCCGCCGATCGACGAGATCTGGATGATATGGCCGGAGCCCTGCGCCCGCATGATCGGCAAAGCCGCCTGGGTGACCCAGAGCGCGCCGAACACATTGGTCTCGATCTGGTCGCGGGCTTCCTGTTCGCTGACTTCCTCGATGGCGCCGAAATGGCCATAGCCGGCATTGTTGATGACGACGTCGAGCCGGCCAAAGCGCTTGTGCGCCTCGGCGATGGCCGCATCGACAGCCTTCTTGTCGGTGACGTCGAGCTTGATCGCGGCGACATTATCGCCGTATTTCGCGACGAGATCGGCGAGCGTGCCGGCATCGCGCGCGGTTGCGGCGACACGGTCGCCGCGAGCGAGTGCGGCCTCGGCCCAGACTCGGCCAAAGCCTTTCGACGATCCGGTGATGAACCAAACCTTGCTTGTCATGACGTGGAATCCTTGCCCATGCGGGCCGTGAACTGGGAAGCGGAGGCTTCTCCGCTTCCGCGATATACGGTGCGTCGAGCGATTTTCCAGAGGCGAGGGGGAATCTTTTTGGTCACGTCATCGTGTGGAGCAGGACCTTCGCCGGTCAGGGATAGCGCACCGGGCTCGACCAGGCCGGGTCGTCATGCTTTTGCCAGTAGAGCGCCATCAAGCGCTTTGTGATCCCGCCTATCTTGCCGTCGGCGACAGCAGCGCCGTCGATCACTGTCACCGGCATGATGCCGCCGGCGGTGGAAGTGATGAAGACTTCGTCGGCAGCCTTCAGCGCGGCAACGCTGACGTCGACGGCCGTGGTGGGAAGCGCTGCCTCGGCGCAGAGGTCGAAGACGGTGCGCCTGGTGATGCCGGGCAGCACGCCGGCGGCTGGCGTCGACAGCCTGCCGTCCTTGACGCAGAACACGTTGAAGCCGGGGCCTTCGGCGACATTGCCGTTGAAGTCGAGAATCAATGCGGTTTCGGCCCCACGGTCATAAGCGTCGTAGAGGCCGCGCACGAGGTCGAGCCAGTGGTAGTTCTTGATCGCCGGATCGATCGAGACCGGCGGAATGCGCACCTTGTCGCTAATGGCGACATGCAGGCCGCGCCGCAACTGCTCGGCATTGGCGACCGAGCCGAAGGGAACTGCGAAGGCCATGAAGCGGTTGACCGCCTGGCGCGGATCGCGGCTGAAGGTCGGCGAGGCGCCGCGTGTGCACAGCATTTCGACATAGGCGGCGCGATGGCCCGACAGCGCCACGCAATTGTGCAGAATCTCGGCCACACCATCGCGGTCGGACGGGATCGTCATGCGCAGTTTTTGCAAGCCGGCGAAGAAGCGGTCGAGATGCAGGTCGAGTCGGAAGAAGCTCCCGTCCCAGACATGCACGGTGTCGTAGGTGGCGTCGGAATGCAGAAAGCCCCAATCCAGCACCGAGATCTTGGCTTGCGACATCGGCAGATACTGACCATCGAGAAAGGCGATGCCGTCGGGATAGGAATGCGGATCGATATGGCGATCCGACAAAGCCGGCAATGGCACAATGCTACCGGCTGCTGCGCTTCGGTTCATGGCGATTGGTCCCTTCGGCTTGATGCGGCAGATTCAAGCTAGTGGTCCCCTGCAGGCGGCATAGGGCCACCCAACCATCGCTGTTTGTCCTAGGTAGCACATTCGATATGCCCTATGGTCCGGCTTGAAAATATCCGGCCGGGAGGGGCAAAATGGGCAGATCTTTTCGGACCATCAGCTTTGCAATTTTCCTCGTCTTCGTCACTGGCCATGCCTTCGCGCAATGCGCTCGCGAGGGCGAGGCGCTGTGCCAGAACGGCCAGACCTATCGTTGCGAGAAGACGGGCAGCGAGCTGACGCCGATCTTTCAGAACGTGCCTTGCGTGGTCAACGCGGCGGGGCTCAACGGCGTCTGGACCGGCAGCGGTCATCAAAGTCCGGCCGGTGCTGCCGGCGCCGATTGGGCGATCGCAATGACAATCGGCGATGGCGCCGCGTCGATCGACTATCCGTCGCTCGGCTGCGGCGGATCGTTGACCCAGATTTCTCGCGACGACAGTTCGGCGGAATACCGGGAAAACATCAGCTACGGCCAGGACAAGTGCATCGACGGTGGCGGCATCACCGTCCGATTTTTCAAAGGGAACCTGTCCTGGACCTGGGTTGGCCAGGCCGACGGCCAGCCCTACAATGCGGTTGCCGTATTGAAGCGACGGTAGCTGAAATTATTCCTCTTCGTCCTCTGCATCGAGCAGGCGCGTGGCGCGCCAACGGGTCAGCACCATGTTTGTTTGCTCGATGACGAAGAACCGCGCCGAGTCGCGGTCATAGCCCTCGGCCAGCAGCTTTTCATAGTCGGTATGGCCGTGCCTGATATGGGCGATCGTCGCCAGCCAGACCGCGATGCCCGGCGGCAGCGTCTTCATGTGCACGGCGCCGGCCTCGGTGCGGATTTTCTCCATATCGGCATAGGGCGCCAGGGGCAGCAGTGCGGTCAGCGCCTTGGCGATGGCGCGGCGGCGGCCGGTGGGCGCGCTCATTTTTCGTCACGCCCGGCAATGGTCGCCTCGGGAAAGGCGTCGGTCGAGGCGAAATAGGGCTTGATGTCGATCACCGGGGTGCCGTCGAGCACATCGATGGCGTCGATGGCGATGCGGCCGTGGTCGATGTCGACGCGATCAGCCTGGCGATATGCAGCCCGACTGGGTTCGGCCGGGCAGGGGAGCGCAGCGAGAAAACGCCTTTCGGCTCAGCCGCATGGCGGGGTCTCTGGACAATCAGTGCCCGCGGCGCGTGATGCAGCCAGGACAGGATGACGATGTGGCTGGCCCGCTCCAGCGCAAGCAGGCCGTCGCGATAGGCAGGGTCGATGAGAACCGTGGCCGCCTGTCCGGCCTCGCGCGCCGCGCGCATGTTCTTTGGGCAGGTTTGCCTGGATGTCCATGGCGAGGCGATGCGGCCGATGAACACGATATGGCCATCCGCCGGCATGTCAGCCGGGTCAGTCTGCAGGAGCTTTTCGCCGTCGCGCGTCTCGAACATGGCTTTCGCCCTAGCACAAGTTTGCAGCCGATCGTCAGGGAAAAGCGGTTCTCTCGGGCGGGGACCATGTGTGCGGCATTTTCTTGTCAGGAAGCGACATAGGCCTTGCTATGCCGCCAAAGCTGACATAAACATATGTTTATATCTTTTCAACGAGAATACGCCAATGCATGTTTCGCTCGATACGATGGTTGATACGTTGAAGGCTGCGGCCGAATCGAGCCGGCTCCGCATCCTGGCGCTGCTGTCGCGCGGCGATCTCACCGTGTCCGACCTCACCGAGATCCTCAGCCAGTCGCAACCGCGGGTGTCGCGGCATTTGAAGCTGCTGCTGGAGGCCGGGTTGATCGGCCGCTACCAGGAGGGCTCGTGGGCCTTCTTCCGGCTGTCGGATACGGATTCCGCGCGCGACTTCGTCATGGGGCTCGTCTCTGGCATTCGCGGCGCCGATCCACAGGTCGAGCGCGATCTCGAGCGGTTGGCATCGGTCAAGCGCAAGCGCCAGGACCGTGCCGCCGAGTATTTCTCCGAGAACGCCGCCAGCTGGGATCACATCCGCTCGCTGCATGTGCCGGACCGCGCGGTGGAAGCCGCACTCCTCAAGCTGGTCGGCAAGCGGCCGTTCCAGTCGATGCTAGACCTCGGCACCGGTACCGGGCGGCTGCTGGAGATATTTTCGCCGCTCTACCGGCGCGGCGTCGGCATCGACATGTCGCGCGAAATGCTGACGGTGGCGCGGGCCAATCTCGACAAGGCAGGCATCGCCAATGCGCAGGTCCGCCAAGGCGACATTTTCGCGCCGCCGGTCGAGCGCGACGCCTTCGACCTCGTCACCATCCATCAGGTGCTGCACTATCTCGATGACCCGGCACGCGCCATTCGCGAGGCGGCGCGGCTGCTGCGTCCGGCGGGCCGGCTGGTGATCGTCGACTTCGCGCCGCATGCGCTGGAGTTCCTGCGCGACCAGCACGCGCATGTCAGGCTGGGCCTTTCCGACCGGCAGATCTCAGAATGGTTTGCCGAGGCCGGGCTCGATCTCGAGGATGCCCAGGAATTCGAGCCGCGCGGCGGCAACGAAGCCAGGCTCACCGTCAAGCTGTGGCTCGGCCGCGACCGCCGCATGCTGATGGCCGAGCCTTCCAATGACACCCAACCCACCAAAGCGTACCCTATGGGGGAAATCGCCTGATGAACCAGTTCCGCTTTTCCCGCCGTCCCGACATTGGCGACAAGGTCCGCGTCTCCTTCGAGTTCTTCCCGCCGAAGACCGACGAGATGGAAGCCAGGCTCTGGGACACCGTCACCAGGTTGGAGCCGCTGAAGCCGAGATTCGTCTCGGTGACCTATGGCGCCGGCGGCTCGACGCGGGAGCGCACGGCGCGCACGGTCAAGCGCATCCTGAACGAGACGACGCTGACGCCGGCGGCGCACATGACCTGCGTCGACGCCGCCCGCCATGAGGTCGACGCCGTCGTCCGCGAATTCGCCGACATGGGCGTGAAGCGCTTCGTCGCCTTGCGTGGCGATCCGGCGGCCGGTGTCGGCACCGCCTACCGGCCCCACCCCGATGGCTATGCCAATGGCGCCGAACTGGTTGGGGCATTGAAAGACGCCGGCGATTTCGACATCTCGGTCTCGGCCTACCCGGAAAAGCATCCGGAAAGCCCGGACTTTGCCACCGACTTCGACATGCTGAAGCGCAAGGCCGACAATGGCGCGACGCGGGCGATCACCCAGTTCTTCTTCGACAACGATCTCTACGAGCGTTACGTCGAGAAGGCGCGCCGCGCCGGCATCTACATCCCGATCGTGCCCGGCATCCTGCCGGTGCACAATTTCACCCAGGTCGCCAATTTCTCGGCACGCTGCGGCGCGCTGGTGCCGGCATGGCTGGCCGAGCGGTTCGAAGGGCTGCACAACGATCCGCAGACGCATGCGCTCGTGGCGTCTGCCGTGGCGGCCGAGCAGGTGCTCGACCTTGTCGAGCGCGGGGTCAGCGATTTCCATTTCTACACCATGAACCGGGCCGACCTGGTGTTTGCCATCTGCCATATGATCGGCATCCGCTCCCACGAAACAGAGGCAGCTGGATCCGCCGCCGCCTGAGCTTCATCGTGGTACGAAATCTGAAATATGCAAAAGGCCGGGCGAAACACCCGGCCTTTCGAATTTGTGGGCTATTGCTGCTGTTTTCTTCCGCTCCGGCGGTTACGGAAGAACACCTATGATAAGGGCGCCAATGAAGGCAAATGCAGCACAGATCATCAATGCGTTGATTGGCCTCGTAAGTCCCATGTCATAGTCTCCTTCTTCAAGAGCTATGGATGGGAGTCTAGGGGCATTTGTGCCACAGGCAAGCGGAAAATATGCTGCAATGCGACGCGATTGTGGAATTTGCGACCTGCCACCTGTCGTTAAGCGTTGAAACTCTTCGGCAAAAGCCGCTGGCAGCCTGTGAATAAATTGTGACGCGGCCGTGGCGAAAGCGAGGCATGGCAGCGCTACCAGAGCTAAAGCGCGTCGTTGTCCCAAAACCGCTGCGCACTTTTGGTCGACAGCATTAGCGCCGACCAAACAACCGCCCGTCGATCGTCACCAGGCCAAGCGCGATCAGTGCCATGCCGCAGAACTCGAACAGAGCGAGCCGCTCGCCGAGGAACAGGAGGCCGAGCAGGATGGCGCTGGCCGGGACGATGAGCGTGACCAGCGAGGCGTTGGTGGCGCCGGCCGAGGCGACGAGGTTGAAATAGAGGATGTAGGCGAAGGCAGTGGAGAGCAGCGCCAGCGCCAGCACCGCCGTCCAGACCGGCGGCGAGGCCGAGAACAGGCCGGCCGGGCCATAGGTGAGCAGCACCACCGGGATCATGATGATGGTCGACGCCGTCAATTGTCCGGTGGCGATGACCGGCGAGGGCACGCCCTTGAAGCGGCGGGCAATCATCAGCGCGACGGCGTATGACAGCGAGGCGCCGATCAGCGCGAATTTCGCCCAGACCGGGCCGCCGAGCCCGGCCAGCAGGCCGGGGCCGATCATGACAGCGGTGCCGGCGATGCCGAGCCCGATGCCGGCAAGCTTGTTCCAGGAGAGCTTTTCGTCCGCTGTCAGCGCGTTGGCGAGGATCAGCGTCCAGAACGGCGTCGTCGCATTGAGCACCGAGGCGACGCCGGCGCCAAGCGCGGTCTGGCCGGCAAAGATCAGCGAGAACGGGACGACATTGTTGGCGAGCGCCAAAAGGAAAAACAGGCCGGCATGCGGGAAGGCGAGGCGGAAGGACGGACCGCGAATGCCGAGATAGAGCTGCAGTGCAATGGCCGCAATGGCAACGCGAAACAGAACCAGCACCAGCGGGTGCATTTCGGCAACGGCGATGCGGGCAAAGAAGAACGAGCCGCCCCAGATGGCGCCGAGCAGCAGAAGCTGTCCCCAGTCCCTCAGCGTCATCGGTCCGCGCTGCACGGCTGTCGTGGCTATTGCCATCGTGAACGTCCTTCCCCGCGGCATCAATGCCAGCCACTCAGGCAGAAGGCATATCGGGTCCGGCGACAAGAGCCACCCGAAACCTGATTGCTGGCAACAGTGCTGCCAGGAGGGTGCGCCGCTGGGTCAGTGCCCGCCAGACACAGAATTGTTTTCTTTGGCCGCTAGCTTGGATTAATTGTGCGCAGCCGAGAAGTCAGGGGATTCGTCCATGCAGCGATTCGAGAATGCCCGCGAGGCGGCGCTGGCGCTTCGGCCGGACGATCCGGTCTACTGCTTTCGCCCGCAGGTGCTGAAGGCGGATGCCAAACAGTTCATGGGCATGTTTCCCGGCAAGACCGCCTACGCAGTCAAGACCAATGGCGAGCAGATCGTGCTGAAGGCGCTGGTCGAAGCCGGCGTCACCGCCTTCGATGTGGCCTCGCCCGGCGAGTTCGCCGCCGTGCGCGCCGTCTCACCCGACGCCGAGATGCTCTACATGCATCCGGTCAAGGCGCAGTCGGACATCAAGCTTGCGCTGGAAAAATACGCCATCCGCGTCATTTCGCTCGACCATGAGGACGAGATCACCAAGCTGACGCGGGTGGTGCGGGCGCTTGACATCGATCCGGGCTCCATCAGCGTGTTCGTGCGCATCCAGACCAAGGGCTCGGCGGCCTATGAACTGTCAAAGAAATTCGGCGCCGGGCCGGCCTATGCTGTGGAACTCGCCGAGCGACTCAACCGCACCGGCTACAAGGTCGGCCTGTGCTTCCATGTCGGCAGCCAGATCGAGGATCCCGACACCTATGAGCGGGCGCTGGCCTCCGCCGATTGGGTGCGCAACCGGCTGACCTTCGACATTGCGGGCCTCGATGTCGGCGGCGGCTTTCCCGCCGAGTACGGCCATGACCCCAATCGCAAGCAGATCGAGATGCCGTCGCTCGGCCAGATCATGTCGCGGCTGTCGGGCGACCTGAGGGAATACCAGTTCGACCAGATCCCGTTGGTGGCCGAGCCCGGCCGGGTGATCGTGGCGCGCTGCCTGTCGCTGATCGTGCGGGTGCTGCTGCGCAAGGGCAAGCGGCTCTACATCAATGACGGCATCTGGGCGTCGCTGTCGGATTCTTGGACCGGCAAGATCACACTGCCGGCCCGCTTCATCCCCGATCCGGCGATCCGCTCGCGCAATGGCGAGGAGAAGAACATCGTGCCCTTCAAGGTCTGCGGCGCGACCTGCGATTCCGTCGACATCCTGTCGCGGCCGTTCTGGCTGCCGGAAACCGTCGACACTGGCGACTGGATCGAGATCGGCCATATCGGCGCCTATTCGCTGTCGCTGAGAACCCGCTTCAACGGTTTTTATCCCGACACATTTGTCGAGGTGACGACGCCGTTTGACGAAGGCGATGCGCCGCAGGGATTCGCCAGCCTGGAGACAATGGCGGATTAGGCGACGCCTCCACCGGCCTGGATATTCTCGCCGGTCAGCCAGTGGGCCTCGTCGCTGGCCAGGAAGACCGCGACATCGGCAACGTCGCGGGGCGCGCCGATCCTGCCAAATGGAGACATGCCGGCCGCCACGGCGCGATCGCGCTCGGGAAGCAGGTCCGTGTCCGTGAAGCCAGGCGACAGCGCATTCACGGTGATGCCGCGCGGTCCGAGTTCACGCGAGAGCACACGGACGAATTGTTCGACGGCGCCCTTGCTGCCGAGATAGAGCGCCGTTTGCGTGAAGAACATCTTGGTGCCGCCGGTGGAGACCGCGATGATGCGGCCGCCGTTTCGCACACGGCGCGCTGCTTCCTGAAGCACGAAGAACGTGCCCTTGGCATTGGTGCCGAAGACATGGTCGAAATCGGCTTCGGTTGCCTCGGTCAGAGGCTTGATGACGGCGACGCCGGCATTGGCAACCACGATGTCGATCGCGCCGAACTCACTCTCAGCCTCGTCAAACAGGCGATGAATATCCGAGACGCTTGATATGTCGGCCTGGACGGCGATCGCCTTTCCTCCCTTGCCGGCGATGGCGGCCACGACCTCGTCAGCGGCTTCGTGGTTGCCGACATAGTTGACGACGACGGCAGCGCCCTTGGAGGCGAGTCCTTCGGCGATGGCTCGCCCAATGCCGCGCGAACTGCCGGTGACGAGTGCGGTTTTGCCTTGCAAGGACTTGGGCATGATACGTTTCCTTCAATCATTCAGGCCCGTGCCGGTTTCATCCGACGGGTCCGCTAGTCGAGAAATAGGGCCATGCAACTGATCAGATAATGGCCTATTATCTGACTAATACACAATGCGCGGTTCTGAATTCGCCGAGCTCAAGGCATTCGCCGCAATCGTGGAAGAGCGTAGTTTCGTCCGCGCCGCCGCCCGGCTGCGTGTTTCCCCGCCGGCGCTCAGCCAGTCGATTCGGCAACTGGAGGCTCGCATCGGCATCAGGTTGCTGAATCGCACGACGCGTAGTGTTTCACCCACTGGTGCCGGCGAGACGCTGTTTGCGCGCCTTGCCGTTGCGTTCGAAGAGCTGGAGGGCGCCGTAGCGGACATTCAAGCCGCGCGTGATCGGCCGGCGGGTTCGCTACGAATAAACGTGCCGCGTGTTGCCGCGGTGCGGTTCATCGGCCCGATCCTTGGCGACTTCCAACGCGCCTATCCTGATATCGCGCTGACCGTCATCGTCGACGATACGCTGACCGACATTGTTCGAGGACGGTTCGATGCCGGAATCAGGCTTGGCGAGCGGCTGGAGAAGGACATGGTGGCAGTGAAACTGAGCGGGGATTTGCAGATGGCGGCGGTGGCCGCTCCCGTCTATCTCGAAAATCGGGCCATACCGCGCCATCCGCAGGAGTTGCATCAGCACCAATGCATAACATTCCAGTGGCCTGGTGGCGGCAACCTCTATCGATGGGAGTTCGCGCGCGGCAAACGGTCTCTGGAAATCGCCGTCGAGGGCAGCCTGACTGTTAACGACACCGAGCTGATGCTGAACGCGGCGCTGGGTGGAGCAGGCGTTGCCTACATGATCGACTATCAGGTCCAGTCCTGGATCAATGCGGGCAGGCTGATGAGATTTCTAGAGCCCTGGTCGCCCAGCTTTCCAGGCTTCTTCCTGTATCACCCGAGTTCGAGGCACGTCCCCCCGGCTTTGCGGGCATTTATCGACTTCGTCCGGGCAAGGAGTAGGGAATAAGGAACCCAGCTTGGGCAGATTCTACTCACAGTTTCCCCAAAAGCTCCGGCGTCGGCCAGCCGTCGACCGGCATGCCGAGCCGCATCTGTTCCTTGCGGATGGCTTCGCGGGTGTTGGTGCCCAGAATGCCGTCGACGGTGCCGACGTCATAGCCCCTGGCTTCGAGCTTGGTCTGCAATTCCTTCATCTGGTCGCCATTGAGCCCGGTTTCGGGATTGCGCGGGTCGAACTGCTTTGCCCCGGCCAGCCGGCTGGCGAAGTTGGCGGCGGTCAGCGCGTAGGTGAAGGACTGGTTCCATTCGAGATAGACGTCGAAATTGTCGTAGGCGAGGAAGGCCGGACCTTTGCGGCCCATCGGCAGCGCCAGGCCGGCCTTCAGGCCATTGTCGATCAGCGGCGTGCCATCGGGATTGGTGACGCCCCACGCGGCCCATTGAGACAGCGGCAGCTTGTTGGTGCGGCCGGTCTGCTCCCAGGGCATGTCCTCGGGCACGCGCACTTCCTCGATCCACGGCTGGTCGCGTTTCCAGCCGCGCGACAGCACCTTGTTGGCCGTGGTCATGATCACGTCGGGTACGCTGCGCCTGAGGTCGACGATGCCGTCGCCGTCGCCGTCGACGCCGCGCGCGAGATAGTCGGAAGGCAGGATCTGCGTCTGGCCGATCTCGCCGGCCCAGGCGCCGGTGACGTCGGCCGGAACGACGCCGCGATCGATCAGCGTCAACAGCGGCAGCAGTTGCGGCCGAAACAGCTGCGGGCGGCGGCAGTCATGCGACAGCGTCACCAAGGCGCTCAGCGTGTGGAAATCGCCCTGTACGGCGCCGAAATCGGTCTCCAGCCCCCAGAAGGCGGTGATGATCGGCGCCTGGACACCGAACTGCTGGTCGGCGCGCGCAAAGATTTCGGCGTATTTCTTCAGATTGGCCGCGCCCTGCTTCAGCCGGTAGGCCGAGATCATGCGGTTGGAGAACTGAATGAAGGTCTGGGCGAAGACGCCCTGGGCGCGGTCACGCGCGAGCACCTTGTCGTCGATGGTGGCGGCCTCCAGCGCGTTAAGGCCGACAGCGCCGACACCGGCTGCCTTGGCTTCCGCCGCCACGCCTTGCTTCCAGGTTTCGAAGTCGCCGCCGCATTCCTGCGCCGCCGCCGGCATCGCCGTAGCGCCGAGCAGCAGGGCCGCGAGCAGCCCGGAGCGCAGGCGGCTCTTCGACTGTTTCCGGCGTAAATATCCCAGTGGCTGCAGGTAGGTGCGCATGGGACGTCGAAAAGCAGGCGGTAGAGCCGGTGTCAACGGGTGTTCTGCCGCAGCCACTTTTTCCAGGCTGCCTCAGTGCCGTTGAAGACGTTGATATCGGACTTGCCGTTCATGCCGGGCACGATACCGGTTCCGGTGTATTGCCAGAAGGTGAAAGGGTGGCTGCCGTACTTCTGGCGGGGGTGGCCGGCCACCGAGCGCAGCCAGTAGGGATAGCCGCGGAAGGTCGCAAGGTCGTTATCGTCGAAGAAGTCGACCGAGGTGTAGATGATCGGCTTCTTGCCATAGTGCCGCTCGATCATCTCGAGAAAGGTGGTCATTTCGGCCCGCACCGTCGCTGAATCCGGGCGCAGCCGGCAGGTCGGCGATTGCGGGTTCCACTCCATGTCGAGCACCGGCGGCATGGCCGAGCGGTCGACGGGCACGTTCTGGATGAACCAGCGCGCCTGGGTGGCGGCAGGCGTGCAGAAATAGAAGAAATGGTAGGCCGCGCGCGGAATGCCATTGGCCTTGGTGCGCGACCAATGCTCGTTGAAATACTCGTCGAAACGGTCGCCGCCCTCGGTCGCCTTGATGAAGGCGAAGGAGATGCCGCTGGCCTTGGCCGTCGGCCAGTCGACCGAGGTCTGGTATTTGGAGACGTCGGTGCCGTGAACGGCATAGTTCCAAGGCGCGCCGCTATCCCATTCATGCGGCTTGGAGTCTTCGAAACGCGGTGCGCGCACGGCAACCGTCGGGCTGCTGGATGGCGACATCGAGGGCACGAGATCGCCGGCGGTCGAGCAGGCGGCCAGCAGCGTCAACGTGATGAGGGCCGCGAAACGGCGCATCGCATTTCCCGAGCCGGAATCAGCCGGTCGCTGTTGGGTTGTCGTTGCAGGTGCCCCTCAGGCGATCGCCCCACAGCATCGCCTGATACGCTATTTTCGTGCATGTCGTTGTTCCAAAACCGCTGCGCACTTTTGGGCGACATGCACCAGTGATCGCCGATCATGGTTGATAACAGGTTGACGGCGCTCGACAAGAACACCGATTTTGCGGAAGCAATGGCGGCAAATCGATGACATAAATCGGGCCGCAAGCCACGGGCAGCGGAAAAGCAGGGACGGAAAGATGCGGATCGCCGTGAAGATCATCAAATGGCTGCTCGGCCTGGTCGTGTTGGCCATAGCCGCCCTGTTTACCTGGCTCTACGTCGCGCCGCCCGAACTGATCCGCGTCGGTTCCGGCTATTCCGCCAAGATTGTCTGCTCGAATGTTTTTATCGCCGGCCGTGATCCCAATGAGGTGCTTGCCATCGACGTGCAGGCGCCCGGCCATCCGCTTCTCAGGCTGATGAAGGTGTCGGTCGACAAGAACAGGGGGACCGTCTCGGCCGGGCTGCTTGGCTTCCTCGGCAAGAGCGTTGCTGTTGCGCGCGCCGGCCTGGGTTGCGCCTCGGTTCCTGATGGCGACGTCGGCAAGGCACGGCGCACGTCAATCCCTGCCGAGGCGTCGGCGGCCACCAAGGGCGATCTGTGGCCCGAGGGAGATCGAGTCGATGCCTCGCAAAATCCCGAAATCAACAAGATCCTCGACGGTGCGGCGATGACCGGCATCGGCATGCGCGCCGTGGTGGTGGTCAAAAATGGCCGCATTGTTGCGGAGCGTTATGGCGACGGCTTTTCGGCGAAAACGCCGCTGCTGGGCTGGTCGATGACCAAGACAGTCAACGCCGCGCTCGTCGGCACGCTGGTCAAGGACGGCAAGATGGCGGTGACCAATCAGGGCCTGTTCGGCTCATGGAAGGCGGACGGCCGCGCCGCCATCAGCCTTGCCGATATGATGGCGATGTCGAGCGGACTCGAGTTCAACGAGGATTATGGCGACGTTGCCGATGTGACGCGCATGCTCTACCTCGAACCGGATATGGCGGGCTTCGCCGAGGCCAAGCCGCTGACCGGCGACGTCGGCAAGGTCTTTTCCTATTCGAGCGGCACGGCGGTGATGCTGTCGCGGCTGTGGCAGGATGCTATCGGCGACAAGGACAAGGCGCTGATGTGGCCAAGGGCAGCGCTGTTCGGGCCGCTCGGCATGCAAAGCGCGGTGCTCGAAACCGACGAGGAGGGTACCTTTGTCGGCTCATCCTACCTCTATGCCACGGGGCATGACTGGGCGCGGTTCGGCCAATTCCTGCTGCAGGGCGGCGTCTGGAACGGCAACCAGATCCTGCCGGCCGGTTTCGTCGACTGGATGCGCGAACCGGCACCGGCCTCGAAAGTCTACGGCAAGGGGCAACTTTGGATCGAAGCCCCGGGGGACGAAGGAAATCCCGGCGCCGGCGTCGCCGCCGGCCTGCCCAACGATACCTACTGGATGGAGGGCCATGACGGCCAGACGGTCGCCATCATCCCGTCGGAGCAACTGGTGGTGGTGCGGCTGGGGTTGACGCCGGCCAAGCTCGGCTACCGGCCGCAGGTGATGGTCGGCGCGCTGATGAAGGCACTGCGCTAGCTCCCTTTACCCTCCCCTTGATGGAGAGGGTCGGCGCGTAGCGCCGGGGCGGGGTGCCTGGCACTTCACCCCCACCCGCGCCTTCGGCGCGACCTCCCCCATCGAGGGGGAGGTAAGAGTGCGCGATCTTGACGACCGCCAGCCAGGCATAGCCGCGATAAAGCGCGCGGAAACAGAAGCTTGCGCCGGTTCGCCGAGATTCCGATTCCAAGACTTCGCGCAATGATTCACGTGGCGTGACATGGAATTTCTTGAGCCAGCCGCGCAGCAATGTCCGGAACCAGTTGGGCAAGCCTTCCTGCTGGCCGAAATCGACGACATGCAGCGAGCCGCCGGGCGCGAGTGCCGCAAGGGCTGCTGAAACCGTCTTTTCCCAGCCGGGGATCATCGACAGCGAATAGGACACGAAGATGCGGTCGAAGCGCTCGATGCCGAACAGCGTCTTGGCGTCGAAATCGGTGGCGTCGCCGCGCGCCAGCACGATGCGGCCGGACAGGCCGTCGCGGCCGATCGCCTTGCCGGCGGTCTCCAGCATCTCAGCCGAGATGTCGAGGCCGTAGAGGCGGGCGTCGGGATAGTGGCGGGCTACAAGCGCGATGTTGCGGCCGGTGCCGCAGCCAAGTTCGAGCACTCTGCCATTCGCCGGCACATCCAGCCCGGATATCATCTGGTCGCGGCCAAGCAGATAGTATTTGCGGGTCAGGTCGTAGATGTGGCGCTGCCAGCGGTAGACGCCGTCCATCAGTTCGGCATGATCGGCCGGCAGCCGGCTCGCGCTCATGCCGCGCGCTTCACATAGAGGTGGAAGCCGCCATAGATGGCAGAGCGGTCGCGGGCCGAACAGTCGCGCGAGGCCTCGTCCTCGTAGGTCCACTGGTCGAGCAGCGAGATCGAGACGCGGCCCGGCAGCAGGCTGGGCTCGGCGGCGGTGCGGAAGATGACTCGGGCGCCGACCGAGGCGGTGCGGGTGATCTCCGACCAAAGGGCATTGAGCTGGTCGTCCGTCATCCAGTCCTGCGCGTCGAGCAGGACGAAACGGTCGACGGTGCCTGCGTCCTTGCCGGCCAGAAATTCGATCAGATTGGCGTGGTGGATGCCGACGCGATCGACATTGTTGCGGATCGCCTTGTAGTTGGCCTCTTCTAGATAGGCGGGCAGGGCGGCCTCGCCCGGATTGGGATAGCGACGGGCGAAGGCTTGCCAAGCGAAGTAGTTGTTCTTCAGCGGAAAATCGCAAGCGAGCTTTTCCAGCCGGGCCTTCAGCACGCTGGCCATCGAACCATCGCCCGAGGTGATCAGCGAATCGTACTGCGCCGGCGGAATGCCGAGGCCGAACAGCGAAGCCTTGCGCGAGGTAGCCCAGCGCAACAGCTTCTTGTCGAAGACCGGCGCCAGCTCTTCATTGAAGAAGCGGCGCTGGTCGGCGAGGCTCTTCGACGCCATGAGACCGGCGGGATCGACGCCGAAGAATTTGGCGATGCGGTGGCCCATGGCGATGAACAGGCCGAGCAGGCCGGTCTGGTAGAAATTGCGGTCGAAGACGGTGATGCGCCGGCGGCCGCGCCAGCTGCGACGCTCCCAATAGTGGCGGCTGACCGGGTCGAGATGCGGCGCGATGAAGCGGTCATAGGCTTGCGAATTGTGGTTGGTGCCGGCGGCGCCGAAGAAACGGAACAGATCGCCCTGCGAGGGCAGATGCCGCACCGCCTCCAGCTTCATCCGGTTCAAGGCGATGTGGGCGGCGTTGAGGTCGACCGCATCGACGCGTTCAGGCGAGCGGGTGAGGTAGGCGAGGATGTTGCAGCCGCCCGACGCTATGGTGACGACGCGGTGACCCTGGCCAAGCTGCATGGCCTCCATGTCGACTTCAGGGTCTTCCCAGATCTGCGGATAGACGAGACCGGAAAACAAGAGGGCGAACAGCCGCTCCGAGATGCCGGCCTTCGACAGCGGGCGGTTCTGGTAGACGGCTTTTCCAACTTCCTTGCCGCGGCGAAAAACGAGATCCGAGGAGACGTCCGTCATGGCAAAGTGATTCCCCATTTGCTTTGCCGCAAGCGGGTAACTCAGGGGCATGACAGGCGGGTGACAGCCTGTTGACGCGAGTTCAGGCCTTGCCAAATCCCCCGGGTGTCGGCGTCGTCAGGATGACGGCGTCGCCGGCGTCGAGCACGGTCTGGTCGCAGGCCTTCAGCGTCTCGACGCTGCCGTCCTGGCGGCGGACCTTGGTCGAGCCGACCTCGCCGTCACCGCCGCCGTCGAGGCCTTGCGGCGGGCGGTTGCGGTGCGAGGACAGGATGGCGCATTCCATCTTTTCGAGGAAACGGATCGTCCGCCTGGTGCCGTCACCGGCATCCCATTTGCCTTTGCCGCCGGAGCCTTCGCGGATGTGGAAATCCTCGAGCATGACGGGAAAGCGCAGTTCCAGCACCTCCGGATCGGTGAGGCGCGAATTGGTCATGTGGGTGTGGACGCCGGATGTGCCGGCAAAGCCGCGGCCGGAGTTCATCCGGCCTGCCGGCGAACCGGAGCAGATGGTCTCGTAATACTGGTACTGCTTGTTGCCGAAGGTCAGGTTGTTCATCGTGCCTTGCGCGTTGGCCATGGCACCCATGGCGCCGAACAGGGCGTTTGTGACATGCTGCGAGGTCTCGACATTGCCGGCGACGACGGCGGCGGGGTAGGCGGGCTTCAGCATCGAGCCGTCGGGGATGATGATGTTGATCGGCCGCAGGCAGCCGGCATTCATCGGGATCATGTCCTCGACCATGACACGGAAGGCATAGAGCACGGCGGCGCGGGCGACGGGCTCGGGCGCGTTGAAATTGTTCTTCTCGACCTTCGAGGTGCCGGTGAAGTCCACGGTCGCCTCGCGCTTTTGCCGATCGACGGTAATCTTCACCTTGATCACCTGGCCGGTGTCGGTCGGGTATTCGTACTCGGAACTATCGGGCAGCCGCTCCAGCACGCGGCGCACGCTTTCGGCGGCGTTGTCCTGGACATGGCCCATATAGGCTTCGACGACATCGAGGCCGAAATGGCCGACCATCTTGCGCAGTTCGGCCACGCCCTTTTCATTGGCGGCGATCTGCGCCTTTAGGTCGGCGATGTTCTGATGCGGGTTGCGGGCGGGGTAGGGATGGTCGGTGAGCAGCGTCTGCAGCTCCGCCTCGCGGAATTTTCCGCGATCGACGACGCGGAAATTGTCAAATAGCACGCCTTCCTCATCGACAGTGGTGGCGAGCGGCGTCATCGAGCCGGGCGCGGTGCCGCCAATATCGGCGTGATGGCCGCGTGAGGCTACGTAGAAGATTACTTCCTCCCCCCTTGAGGGGGAGGTGGCGGCGGAGCCGCCGGAGGGGGTTGTTGCGGCAGTGCTCGACGCTCTTGTGGTGCCTTCTGAGAGGACCCCACCCGGCCGCTGCGCGGCCACCCTCCCCTCAAGGGGGAGGGAAAACACCGGCGTCACCACGGTGATATCAGGCAAATGCGTGCCGCCATTGTAGGGGGCGTTCAGCGCAAAGACGTCGCCGGGATGGATGTCGCCGGAGTTCAGCCGGATGATGGTTTCGACCGAGCGGTCCATGGAGCCGAGATGCACCGGCATGTGCGGCGCGTTGGCGACCAGCGCTCCATGACGGTCGAAGACGGCGCAGGAAAAGTCCAGCCTTTCCTTGATGTTGACGGAATAGGCGGTGTTCTGCAGCGTGACGCCCATCTGCTCGGCGATCGACATGAAGAGGTTGTTGAAGACCTCCAGCATCACCGGATCGGCTTCGGTGCCGAGGGCAGCCGTGCGCACTTTCCGTTCGGTGCGGCGGATGACGACGTGATTGAGGTTGGTGATTTCGGCCCGCCAGCCCGGCTCGACGACGATGGTCTGGTTCGGCTCGATGATCAAAGCGGGGCCTGCGACCAGGTTGGATGGGCGCAGATTTTCGCGACGATGGATGCCGGCTTCGTGCCACCGGCCCTCGGTGTAGATGCGCCGCGTTCCGGAAGCGCCGGCTTCAACCCGTGCCGGTCCGGCCGGCGCAACGGCCTCGGCCCTGGTCTCGGCGATTTCGCTGCCTTCGACACTGAGCGTCTCGACGATCATCGGCTTGTCGTCATAGACGAAACCGAACTGCGCCTTGTGGGCGATCTCGAAATCGCGCCTGGCCTGGAAGATCGAGTCCTGCTCAAAATTCACCGGCAGCGTGGTGTCGGTGCCGTCATAGCGGATGTGCAGCACCGGCTTTGCGGCAACCTTGTCCTGCGCAATGCCTTGCGCTGCCAATTCGGCGATGACGGCTTTTTTCAACGTGCCGATGAGGCTGGCGATCTCGGTCCTGGATTCTTCGGCAAGCGGCTTCAGGAGTGCCTGCTGGCGCGACGCGAAAACCGACGACAGCCCGATACCATAGGCTGAGAGCAGACCGGAAAAGGGGTGGATCAGTACCGCCTCCATGCCGAGCGCGTCGGCAACCAGGCAGGCATGCTGGCCGCCGGCGCCGCCAAAACAGTTCAAGAGATATTCGGTGACGTCGTAGCCGCGCTGCACGGAGATCTTCTTGATGGCATTGGCCATGTTTTCCACCGCGATGGTAACGAAGCCTTCGGCGACGGCTTCCGGCGTGCGGCCGTCGCCGATTTCGGCGGCGAGCGCAGCGAATTTTTTACGCACGGCGGCGACGTCCAGCGGCTGGTCCTGGCCGGGTCCGAAAATCGCCGGGAAGAAATCGGGCTGCAGCTTGCCCAGCATGACATTGGCGTCGGTGACGGCAAGCGGGCCGCCGCGCCGGTAGGCGGCGGGGCCGGGATTGGCGCCGGCGGAATCCGGCCCGGCGCGGAAGCGGCCGGCTTCGTAATGCAGGATCGAGCCGCCGCCGGCAGCGACGGTATGGATGCGCATCATCGGCGCACGGATGCGCACGCCGGCAACCTCGGTGTCGAAAGCGCGCTCATACTCGCCGTCAAAATGGGCGACATCGGTGGAGGTGCCGCCCATGTCGAAGCCGATGACTTTCTCGAAACCGGCGAGTTTCGCCGTTTCGACCATGCCGACGACACCGCCGGCCGGGCCGGACAGCAGCGCGTCCTTGCCCTGAAACATGTCGGCGGCGGTGAGCCCGCCCGACGACATCATGAACATCAGGCGAGGGTTTTCCCTCCCCCTCGAGGGGAGGGTGGCGGCGGAGCCGCCGGGTGGGGTCGCCGCGGCAGTGCTCGACGCTTTGGTGGTGCCTCCTGAGAGAACCCCCTCTGTCGGCTTTGCCGACTGCCCTTCGCTATGGCTCCGGGCGTTCGTCGCTGAAAAAGCCAAATCGTCGGCTTTTTCTCGGCCTTTGGCCGACCGCTCCTCACCCTCCACAAGTGGGGAGATTGGCATCGCGCCCAGTTCTCCCGCCACCCTTTGCACATAGCGCGACAGGATCGGCGACAGATAAGCATCGACCACGGTGGTGTCGCCGCGGCCGACCAGCTTGATCAGCGGCGAGACCTCATGGCTGACCGAGACTTGGCTGAACCCGATCTTGCGGCAGACTTTCGCCACCGCCTTCTCGTGGTCGGGATATTTCCAGGCATGCATGAAGACGATGGCCACCGCATCGATGCCGTCAGCCTTCGCCTGTTCGATGGCGGGGCGGCAGGCGGCGATGTCGAGCAAGCGCTCGACCTCGCCATTGGCGCGCACGCGTTCGTCGATCTCGATGACCCGCTCGTAGAGCTGTTCCGGAAGGATGATCTCCTTGGCGAAGATGTCCGGCCGGGCCTGATAGGCGATCTTCAGCGCATCGCGAAAGCCCTTGGTGATGAGCAAAAGCACACGGTCGCCCTTGCGCTCCAGCAGCGCATTCGTGGCAACGGTGGTACCCATCTTGACGTCACCGACCAGGCCCGGAGGAATAGCGGTGCCGGATTTCAGCCCCAAAAGCTCGCGGATGCCGGCTAGGGCCGCATCGGGATAGGCTTCGGGATTTTCCGACAGGAATTTCCTGGGATGCAAACCGCCTTGCGGATCACGTCCGATCACGTCGGTGAAGGTGCCGCCGCGGTCGATCCAAAAATCCCATTTCTTGTCCACGCAGAACTCCGGCATTGCATTTGGGTCCAGACTGTTAGTTCGGCATCGCCCGGCCCGCAATCGGTAGTGCGCGGATGTTACATCAGGAAACGCAACGTTACGAAACTCATGACCGTTTGATGCATTTTGCCTTCGACCGTTCACCGCAACGTGAGCGTGTGTTGAAGGAGAGATGTCATGAAAAAGCTGATTCTTGCTTCCGTTTCCGCCCTGGCCCTGTTCGGCGTTGCCGCCTGCAGCGACAGCGGTACGGATAACACCACCACCCAGAGCACCAATCCGCCAGCCGCCGAGCCCATGAAGCCGGCGACGCCGGATGCACCGAAGCCTGCAGAACCGGCTCCGGCAACACCTGCTCCTGCCCCCGCGCAGTAGCAGCAGTCTCGGTCACTTTGACGTGACGAGAGAGGAGGCCGGCTTCGCGCCGGCCTTCCTGCGTTTAGGCGATTCGGGGGCTCAAGGGCCTTGAACCGGCTCTTTCCTACGGTTTGGGATCTGGCGCGTCGGTTGCTTGCGTAAATCGATCCACTCTGCGGCGCTGTCTTGGCTTGATAGCAATGGCCGGCGGCCCTAATAAGCGCTCATGTCGATTTGGGATCGCCTCGGCGACTTCATCACCCGCGTTTCATCTTCAGCCACGTCCGGCGTAGCCGATGTGGTCGAGGCCGTGCGCACGGTTTTCTCCGGTGACGCTGATCTGCGCCGGCGTGTCGCCTTCTCTGTGGCGATGATTGCGCTGTCAGCCAAGATGGCCAAGGCCGATGGCATCGTCACCCAGGACGAGGTTCGCGCGTTCCAGGAAATATTCGAGGTGCCGCGAGAACAGACCCGCAATGTGGCGCGGCTTTACGATCTGGCCAAGCGCGACGTCGCCGGGTTCGAGACCTATGCCGAGAGTATGGCGCAGATGTGCGGCTCGGGCCATTCGAACTGCGTCATGCTGGAAGACATACTCGACGGTCTGTTCCATATCGCCAAGGCGGACGGGCTGGTGCATGAGCGCGAAGGGATTTTCCTGCACCGTATTGCCGAGATTTTCCGCATCGACGAGGTGCACTACGAGGCCATTATGGCCAGGCACGTCAATCTCGGGGCCGGCGATCCCTATATCGTGCTCGGCATTGAGCGCGGCAAGCCGTTCGAGGAGGTCAGGAAGCGGTACCGCAAGCTGGTCTCCGACAATCATCCGGACCGGCTGATCGCGCGCGGCCTGCCGCAGGAATTCATCAAGATTGCAACGACCAGAGTCGCGGCGATCAACGCGGCCTATGAAATGATCGAGCGGGGCCTCAGGCACGCATGACCGGCTTCTCGCCCGACGAGCCAAGCGCGGAGGTCAGGGTATCGCCGAATTTCGGCCCGCGGCGCGAAACGCTCAGGCCCGACATGATCGTGCTGCACTATACCGGCATGGCGACGGGTGCTGCCGCGGAAGCCTGGCTGTGCGACCCCGCAAGCGAAGTCTCGTCCCACTACCTCGTCCATGAGAACGGTCGCATCATCCAGATGGTGCGCGAAAGCGACCGCGCCTGGCACGCCGGTGCAAGTTCCTGGTTCGGTCGTCGCGACATCAACTCCTGTTCGGTCGGCATCGAAATCGTCAATCCCGGCCATTCGCTCGGCTATTCGGCCTTTCCCAAGCGGCAGGTGGAAGCGGTGATCGGTCTTTGCCTTGGTGTCATCGAACGCCATTCCATTACGGCGCAAAGGGTGCTTGCCCATTCCGACATCGCGCCGGGGCGCAAGATCGACCCGGGCGAGAAATTCCCCTGGAAGGCGCTGTTTGCGGCCGGGGTCGGCCATCTCGTGCCTGCGGCGCCGGTCCGGCGCGGCGCGGTGCTGAAAGCCGGCGATACCGGCGCCGAGGTCGAGGCACTGCAGTCGATGCTGGCGCTCTATGGCTATGGCGTCGAGATATCAGGTGTCTTCGACCGCCAGACCGAAATCGTCGTCGAAGCTTTTCAGCGGCATTTCCGACCACGCCTGGTGGATGGCGTCGCCGACGGCTCTACGTCTAGCACGCTGCAAAGCCTGCTGACTTCCCTTAGGTCAGTTGCGTCTAAATAATCTTTTCCTGATATCCAAGTTACAGCCTGTCACTGAAAGTGAATTGCCTCGCCTTGTTCGACACAAATTCCGCCCTCAAAGGCAGTTCGTGCAAGTTATCGGACCTCCAGCCCCCCGGATGCTCCGATATTGATTAGGCGTTGCTGCGTGAAGATCTTCGCGCGGCCAAACAGAACAGGACCACATGCAGAAATTGACCGTTGTAACGGCAGCTATTGCTGCCGGAGTAATGACTTTTGCCTTCAGCACGGCCGATGCCGCACCAGTGAGCCAGAGGGCAGACCAGGGCTTCATCGCCGCACCCGCCAAGGCCACCATGACGAAGGCAAACCCGAAAGCAAAAAGGGCAACCACCGCGAAAGTGCGCAAAGCAGCCGTGGTGAAGGCCAGAAAAGCCACGGCCAAGAGGCATTTTAAGCGCAACAGGAAGAGCGTCGACCTGACGACGACCGCATCGATCCGCCCAAGCACCGCTGCGGAGTCGACTGCGGCAGCCGCGCTTGGCGGCCAGTATTCGGCAATCATTGCCCGCTATGCTGCGGCCGAAGGCGTGCCGGTGTCGCTGGCCCAGGCGGTCATTAAGATCGAGAGCAACTACCGGCCGAACATCGTCGGCAGCGCGGGTGAAATCGGCCTGATGCAGATCAAGCCGGCAACGGCGCGGATGATGGGGTATAGCGGCTCGGCCAAGGGTCTGTTCGATCCCGACACCAACATCAAATACGGCATGAAGTACCTTGCCATGGCGCGCAATCTCGGCGGCGGCACCACCTGCGGCACGATCCTGAAATACAATGCCGGCCATGCCGCGACGCGGATGAACCCGGTGTCGGCGGCCTATTGCGGCAAGGTCAAGGTGCAGTTGGCGGCATTGGGATCGCCGGCATAAGTCTGCTTTTTCATTTGCGTTTTGGAACGTGAACCCCTTTATACGCTCTGCCAGCTGGCCGGGCGGCCGCACCCGCAAAGCCGAAAGGCTGCGGGTGAGGAAAGTCCGGGCTCCATGGAGACACGGTGCCGGTTAATGGCCGGCGGGGGCGACCCCAGGGAAAGTGCCACAGAAAGCAAACCGCCACGATTTATCGGGGCAAGGGTGAAAGGGTGGGGTAAGAGCCCACCGCGCGACTGGCAACAGGAGCGGCACGGTAAACCCCACCGGGAGCAAGACCGAATAGGGACGGTGCGAGGGGAAACCTTCGAGGGCTGTTTCCGGCTCACCGTCCGGGTAGGTTGCGTGAGGCGCATGGCAACATGCGCCCAAGATGAATGGCCGCCACGTTCTCGCCCCGAAAGGGGCGAGGGCCATACAAAACCCGGCTTACAGGCCAGCTGGCAATTTCTCCCCCATATCGCGACTAATCCTTTGGATCAGCAGTCTGCGCCTTCGGGCGCAGCTGGCGATTCAGGTGCTTGAGCGATTGAATCAAGTACGCATGCTGGGGTCGAGACAAACGCATCCTTGAAGCTGGTACGATTTAATCGTACCATGATTGTCATGGTTTGATCAGGAGCGCATCATAGGTCACGTCGACAAACGCAGCATCACGCTTTCGCCGGAACTGGCGGCGGCGGTCGACGATGTCGTGGCCGCCGGCGAATATGCCTCGGCCAGCGAAGTCATCCGTGATGCGCTGCGGCAATGGAAAGACCGCCGCGATCTTCTCGGCTACACGGTCGAGGAATTGCGCAGGCTGATTCAGGAGGGGATCGACAGCGGACCGGCGGTGGACGGCCAGCCCTTCATGGACCGGCTGCGAGCCAAATATCAGAGGATGTCGGAAGCTGCAGGCTCGGAAGAGTGAAATATCGGCTGCTTCCTCAGGCGATATCAGATGTCGAAGGCATCGGTGACTACATTGCGGAACATAGCCCAAAGGGAGCCATGCGCCTTGTGGACGCTTTGGAGAGGCGCTAGACACTGCTCACCTTGCACCCGTTCTCAGGTGCGCCGCGCGATGATATCGCGCCCGGCATTCGTCATCTGATCGTCGGCGAATATGTCACTCTGTATCGCATGGGCGAAGACGCGATCGAGATCGTCCGCGTTTTGCACGGCAGGCGCGATATTGGCGCCGACGACTTGGTGACCTAATCCACCAGTTCAGACGCCGATCTTGTCCAGCGATGCCTCGATCGCCTGCCAGAGTTCTTCCACCGGCTCGCAGCCCACCGACAGGCGCACGAAGCCGGGCGGAACCGAATCTCCTCGCTTGGCCCGCCGCTCGGCGGAGGTGTGGACACCCCCGAACGACGTTGCCGCCTGCATCAGCGTGCAGTTGTTGATGAAATCCTCGGCCTTTTCCTGGGAGAGGAGTTCGAAGGACACGAGGAAGCCGAAGCGCTCCATCTGCGCCCGGGCGAGGTTGTGCGACGGGTCGCCCTCCAGCCCGGGGTAGCGCAAGCCGCTAACGGCGCGATGGTCTTTCAGGCGCTTCACGATCACCTCGGCAGAAGAACACATGCGGTCGAAGCGTACGCCCAGCGTCTCCAGGCCGCGATGCACCAGCCAAGCCTCGAACGGGCCGGGAATGCCGCCCGCGGTCTCGCGCCAGCCGGTGACGGCCGCGATGATATCTGGATTGCGGCTGGCGACATGGCCGAACAGCACGTCGGAATGCCCGTTGGCCGCCTTGGTGTCGGCAGCAACGATGATGTCGGCGCCGAGATCGAGCGGACGCTGGCCGAACGGCGTCATCGTGGTGTTGTCGACGACGACGATCGCGCCCGCTTGGTGCGCGGCCTCGGTGACGGCTGTGATGTCGCAAATGTCCAATCGCGGATTTGACGGGGTTTCAACGTAGACAAGGCGGTAGCCGTCGAAGCCGCCGTCGAGGAATGTAGCTGTCGGCCGCAGATCATAGGCGACGCCGAAGGGCTTGAGGAAACGTTCGGCCAGCGCGCGTGTGGCATGGTAGCCGTCCGAAGGCAAAAGCACGCGGTCGCCGGATTTCAACAGGCCGAAAAACACCGCCGAGATTGCCGCCATTCCTGAGGGGAAGCCGACGCATGGCGCGTCTTCCAGATGCGCCAGCATGTGCTCGACCGCATCCCAGGTGGCGTTGCTGTAACGGCCGTACTGACTGTAGCCGGCGCCGTCGCCCGGGTTGTGGAAAATAGCGGCCATGGTCAGCGGCAATGGGATGGGGTCGCCTTTGACAAGTCCGTCGCGACGCAGATGGGCAAGGGAGGCCGCGCGGGACCTGGCTGTTTCGGACATGGATTTCTGACCTTGTTGCTCAGCGAAAAGACTGACGACGCTATTCGCGGCAGTGATGCGCGGCAAGCCGCTTCCGCTTGGGCCAGCCCGCTCTAAACGGTTCGTTAGGCTTAATGGGAGATAAAGACGGGAGTGTTGTCAGAGCTGCTTTCACCGGTTGTGGCGCGCGCGTTTGTGAAGCCTGTTCCCGTTGACGCCCATAGTGCCCCATGATATCCCATTTCGATACCAAAGCCTTCGTTCCGCGTCAGGGTAAAGCGTACGCCAATCGGGCAGCCGCGGCGGCTGTGCGTTTGCGGCGTTTTGCCGCTGGGAGCGAAGCGGATTTTCGGCAGGGGACGCGCTTCGGCGCGGACGAATACATGGAGAGGGGTGCGGCGGCGGAAGCGGCTGCAGCGTGTCATGGACCGGTTTCTGTCAAGCGCGGTGAACAGGATCGATGCGAAGGGGCGGGTCTCCGTTCCGGCGCATTTCCGCGCGGTCGTGCAGAAGCGCGGCTATTCGGAACTCTATGCGCTGCGCGGCCTGGACGTGCCTGCGATGGATGTCGGCGGGCTCGATCTGCTCGACCGCTACGAGCAGCGCATCGCGCTGGAAGACCTTTTTTTGCAGACGGCGGACGATATGTCGTTCTTCTGCCATGGCGACGGGACGTTCCTGAAGCTCGATCAGGATGGCCGCATCACGATGAGCGATTTCATTCGCGAGCATACGGGCATCACGAGCGAAGTGGCCTTTGTCGGCCGTGGCAATTTCTTTCAAGTTTGGGAGCCTGGACGGCTGGCCGCCTATGGGGCGCAGGCGCGCGCTCGGCTTTTGCAGCTTCGGCAGGGGACGAAGGCTCACGAGGCCAAGGCTGGGGAGCGGCCGGAATGATGGCGGATCACGGCGATGATCTTAGCGCCGTTGGCGGACCGGTCCGCCACATTCCGGTCCTCCTCGCCGAAGTGCTGGAGGCGCTCTCACCCAAAGCCGGCGATGTGATCGTCGACGGCACGTTTGGCGCCGGCGGCTACACCAAGGCGATCCTGGCGAGCGGCGCCTCGGTGGTGGCGATCGATCGCGATCCCGATGCGATTGCCGCCGGGCGCGGCCTGGAACAGCAATCCGGCGGCAGGCTAAGGCTGGTGCAGGCGCCATTTTCGACGCTGGACGAGCAGGTCGAAAGCGCCGACGGCGTTGTCCTCGACATCGGCATTTCCTCCATGCAGGTCGACCAGCCCGAGCGCGGCTTTTCGTTCCGCACCGACGGGCCGCTCGACATGCGCATGGCGCAGGCGGGCTTGAGTGCTGCCGACGTCGTCAATTCGTTCAAGATAGGCGACCTTGCCCGCATCTTCGGCTTCCTCGGCGAAGAGCGGAATGCCGGCCGCATTGCCCGCATGATCGAGTCACGCCGCGAAAAACGTCCGTTCGAGCGCACGCTCGATCTCGCCGACGCCATCGAAACGCATATCGGCCGCGCGCCGAAGGACAAGATTCATCCGGCCACCCGCGTCTTCCAGGCGCTGCGCATTCTTGTCAATGACGAGCTGGGCGAATTGGCCAAAGCCCTAATGGCATCCGAGCGGGTATTGAAGCCCGGCGGGCGGCTTGCGGTGGTGACGTTCCATTCGCTGGAAGACCGCATCGTCAAGCGCTTCATCGCCGACCGCGCCGACGTCGCCACCGGCTCACGTCATTTGCCCGAGGCGCACGCGCGCACTGCGACCTTCCGCAAGGCTGGTGGCGGCGTGACGGCAGGCGATGCCGAGGTCGCTGCCAATCCGCGGGCGCGCTCGGCCAGGCTGCGTACCGCCATCCGCACCGAGGCGCCGGCGCGCGCCGGTGATCTCACCATTTTCGGCCTTCCAAAGCTTCCCGGCATCCAGGCGCCGCGAGAGAGGTGAATACGTGTTTCGAACCAGCGACATAGTCCTGATCGCCGTCATGGTCTTGGCCGCGGCCCTGACCTACAAGGCCAAGCGCGAGGCCGAGGAACAGCTGGCTTCGGTGCAGAAGATCGAGGCGCAGATCCGCTATGAGGAGGACACGATCGACCTGCTCAAGGCCGACTGGAGCCTGCTGACCCAGCCGTCGCGCCTGCAGAAGCTGGCTGAAATCTACAAATCGCAGCTCGCACTCGAGCCGGTCAATGCGCGGCAGATCGTCGGGCTCGACGACCTGCCGGCAAAACCGCTCAACATCGAGGACCTGTCGTCGCAACGGCTTGGCGGCATGGCCGACAATTCCGGCAAAGGACCAGCCGACAAGGATCCCGTGGTCACCGGAGCCATCGTCCAATGATCGCTGGATTTCCAATGCGCGCCAAACTTCCGTCGGTCGGCAAATTGCTGAAGCGCCGCGCACGGACCGGCGAGGACGGCTCCATCGTGGTCGAAGGCGCGCGCAAGGCGACCGGCGGCAAGGCCAAGACCCGCATCGTGATGACGATGGCGGTGTTCTTCGGCATCTATTCGACCATCGCCGGGCGGCTGGTCTATCTCGGTTTCCAGTCCCCCGACATGTCGAATGGGCCGCAAAGCCGGGTGACGGCGTCGCGTCCCGACATCGTCGACCGCAACGGCGAGGTGCTGGCGACCGACATCAAGACGGCATCGCTGTTTGCCGAGCCGCGCCGCATCGTCGATGCCGACGAGGCGATCGAAAAGCTGTCGACCATTCTGCCCGACATCGACCCCGAGCAGACCTATCACAAGCTGAAGAGCGGCGCCGGCTTCGTCTGGCTGCAGCGGCAGCTGACGCCCAAGCAGCAGGCCGACATCATGCAGCTCGGCATTCCCGGAATCGGCTTTCGCACCGAAAAGCGCCGCTTCTATCCGGCCGGCGTGACCTCGTCCTACATTGTCGGCCTCACCAACATCGACAATCAGGGCATCTCCGGCATGGAGAAATACATTGACGAGCAGGGCTTAAGCGACCTGCAGGCCTCAGGCCTTGCGATCGCCAAGGATCTGAAGCCGGTTCAGCTGTCGATCGACTTGCGCGTCCAGCATGTGGTGCGCGACGAGATTGCCGCCGGCCTCGAGCGCTATCGGGCCATGGGCGCCGGCGCCGTCGTGCTCAACATCAAGACCGGCGAAGTGGTGGCGATGGCCTCGGTGCCGGATTTCGATCCGAACAATCCCTTCAATGCGCAGGACAAGGATCGGCTGAACCGCATGTCGGCCGGCCTCTACGAGATGGGCTCGACCTTCAAGAGCTTCACCTCGGCCATGGCGCTCGATTCCGGCAAGGCGAACATGAACAGCCGTTTCGACGCCTCGCACCCAATCCGGGTCGGCCATCAGGCCATCCACGATTTCCATGGCAAGAACCGCGTGCTGTCATTGCCGGAGGTGTTCCTTTACTCCTCCAATATCGGATCGGCCCGTGAGGCCGAAATGGTCGGCATCGAGGGGCACCGCGAATTCCTGCATCGCCTTGGCCTTCTGGACAGGATGCAGACCGAACTGCCTGAAGTCGCCCGCCCGACCGAACCGAAGGTCTGGAAGCAGGTCAACTCCTTCACCATCGCCTTCGGCCATGGCGTGTCGACGACGCCGCTGCAGGCGGCCGTCGGCTGCGCGGCGCTGATGCAGGGCTATTTGATCCCGCCGACTTTCCTGGTCCGCAGCGAGCAGGATGCCATGGCGGTGGCCAAGAGAGTGGTCAGCGAAAAGACTGTGGAGGGCATGCGCTACCTCTACACGCTCAATGCCGAGAAAGGCTCGGCCAGAAACGCCAGGGCCCCCGGCTACCGCGTTGGCGGCAAGACCGGAACCGCCGAGAAGGTGATCAATGGCCGCTACTCGAAGGAACTGAATTTCAACACCTTCGTCGCTGCCTTCCCGATGGACGATCCGCAATATCTGGTGTTTACGATCGCTGACGCTCCGCACCCGGAAAAGCCCGGGATGACCGACGTTGCCGCCAACAATGCGGGTGTCATGGCCGGAAACATCATCAGGCGGGCAGCCGCCATGCTTGGCGTGAAGCCAGATTTCAGCCATGAAAATGGCGCAACGCTGGTTTCCTATCAGTGATTCTTAGGGCGCGCCGGCAACTGCGCGCCATTTTGTTGAGATAAACGGGGTTCGATGCACCTGAGAGATTTAGCCGGTATCCTGCCTGTCGAGGGAACATCTTCCCGCGATGTGGAGGTAACCGGGATTTCGTCGGATTCCCGCACGGTCAAGACCGGCGTGGTCTTTTTCGCGCTCGCCGGCAGCAAGGCGGATGGTTCGGCCTATGCCGCCGATGCGGCAAAGCGCGGCGCAGCGGCGGTTGTCGTTGGCAACGCCAGCGCCGTTTCCGGCCTGTCCGTCCCGGTGCTCAGCGTCGACGACCCACGCCTGGCGCTGGCGCTGAGCGCGGCACGTTTCTTCGGCAGCCAGCCGGAGACCATGGTCGCGGTTACCGGCACCGCAGGCAAGACCTCGGTCGCCGCCTTCACCAGGCAGATCTGGGAGCAGGCCGGCTTTGCCGCCGCGTCCATTGGCACCACCGGCGTGGTGGCGCCGGGCCGCAACGACTACGGTTCGCTGACCACGCCCGATCCGGTGGCTTTGCACCAGTTGCTCAAGGAATTGGCGGAGGCCGGCGTCACACACGCCTCGATGGAGGCTTCCAGCCATGGTCTCGACCAGCGCCGTCTCGATGGCGTCAAGCTCGCCGCGGGCGGTTTCACCAATCTCGGCCGCGACCATATGGACTATCATCCGACGGTCGAGGACTACCATCGCGCCAAATTGCGCCTGTTCGACACGCTGCTGCCGAAAGGCGCGCCGGCGGTCATCTTTGCCGACGATCCGTGGTCGGCGCCGACCATCCAGGCTGCGCAGGCCGCGGGGCTCAATGTGCTGACGGTCGGCCGCCATGGCGATTTCCTGCGCCTGAAGCGGGTCGAGCACGAGCGCCACCGCCAGCGCGCCGAGGTCGAAGCCGACGGCGTGCTCTACGAGATCGACCTGCCGCTCGCAGGTGACTTCCAGATCGCCAATGCCCTGGTTTCGGCCGGGCTGGCCATTTCCACTGGAACGCCGGTCGCCAAAGCTTTGATGGCATTGGAGAAACTTCAGGGGGCACCGGGACGGCTCGACCTTGTCGGCGCCACCGCCAATGGCGCGCCCGTCTATGTCGACTATGCCCACAAGCCGGATGCGCTGGAAAATGTGCTGGCCGCCGTGCGCCCGTTCACCACCGGTCGCGTCATCGTCGTGTTCGGCTGCGGCGGCGACCGCGACCGGGGCAAGCGGCCGATCATGGGCGAAATCGCCACGCGGCTGGCCGATGTCGTCATCGTCACCGACGACAATCCGCGCTCGGAAGTGCCGGAAACGATCCGTGCCGCGATCCTGGCAGCCGCGCCCCGCGCGATTGAAATCGGCGACCGCCGCAAGGCGATCCACGAAGCGGTCGCCATGCTCAAAGCGGGCGATACGCTGATCGTTGCCGGGAAGGGCCATGAAGAGGGCCAGACCATCGGCGCCGAGACGTTTCCCTTCTCCGACCACGAGGAAGTCCGCTCGGCGCTGCGGGAGCGGGCCGCATGAGCGTGCTCTGGACTTCCGAGGCGCTGGTCGACGCCATGGGCGGTCGGCCGCTCGGGCCGATGCCGGAGGGAATTTCGGGGATCTCAATCGACAGCCGCAGCCTGCAGCCGGGCGACGCCTTCTTCGCCATCAAGGGCGAGGCGATGGACGGCCATGACTTCACGACCGCGGCGATCAAGGCCGGCGCCGGCGTTCTGGTCGTCGCCGAAGTCAAATTGCCGTCGCTCGGGCGGCTGACGGCGCCGATGATCGTCGTGCAGGATGTGCTGGCAGCACTGGAGAAACTCGGTGTTGCCGCCCGCGCCCGTTCCAACGCAAAAATCATCGCGGTGACCGGATCGGCCGGCAAGACCACCACGAAGGAGGCGCTGCGCCATGTGCTGTCGACCGTCGGCACAGTGCATGCCTCGGCGCAGTCCTTCAACAATCATTGGGGCGTGCCGCTGACGCTGGCGCGGATGCCGGATGATTGCGACTATGCGGTGTTCGAGATCGGCATGAACCATCCCGGCGAGATCCGGCCGCTGGTCAAGATGGTCCGGCCACATGTGGCCATCGTCACGATGATTGCCGCCGCGCATCTCGGCTTCTTCAGAAATCTCGACGAGATCGCCAAGGCCAAGGCCGAGATTTTCGAAGGCATCGAGCCCGGCGGTGCGGCCTTGCTCAACCGCGACGATGCGCGCTGGAAGCTGCTCGACAAGATGGCGCGGGCCGCCGGCGTCGAACATGTCTTTGGCTTCGGTGAGAACGCCCGCTCGACCTACAAACTCACCAGATGCGAGCTGCATGCCGATCATTCCGACATTGCCGCCAGGATCGGCGGGCAGGATGTCGTTGCCCGGATCGGCGCGCCCGGCCGCCACATGGTACAGAATGTGCTCGCCGTTCTTGGCGCGGCGCATCTCGTTGAAGCCGACATCGCAAAGGTGGCGGAAGCGCTGGCCGATCTCTCCGCCGAACGCGGCCGTGGCAAGCGCCATGTGCTGCGCCATCCCAAGGGACTGATCACACTGATCGACGAGAGCTACAACGCCAATCCGGCCTCGATGGCTGCTGCCATGGCGCTGCTCAATGCGACGCCTGTCACGGGCGAGGGCCGGCGCATCGCCGTGCTCGGCGACATGCTCGAACTCGGCGACCATTCGGCCAAGCTGCATGCAGCCCTGGCCGAACTGATCGTCGGGACCGGCACGCACACGGTCTTTCTCGGCGGCCCGGAAATGCGGGCGCTGGCAGACATCCTGCCCGACGAGATCAAAACGGAATACCGCGCCGGCGCCGAGGAATTGAAGCCGCTGCTGTTGTCGACGCTGAAGGCCGGCGACGTGGTCATGATCAAATCGTCGAAAGGCATAGGCTTTTCAAAGCTGGTCGAGGCCTTGCTCGGCAAATATCCGGCGGAAGCCGCAGGCACGAAACAGAACTAGTCCGGGGGACGGAATCGCATGTTTACATTGCTCGTCGATTTTGCGGACAAGGTCTCGGTCTTCAATGTCTTCCGCTACATAACTTTCCGCACCGGCGGTGCGCTGATCACCTCGGCGCTGATCGTCTTCATCTTCGGGCCGACCATCATCAATTCGCTTAGGCTGCGGCAAGGCAAGGGCCAGCCGATCCGCGCCGATGGCCCGCAGACGCATTTCAAGAAGGCCGGCACGCCGACGATGGGCGGGCTGATGATCCTGTGCGGCATCGTCGGCTCGTCGCTTCTATGGGCGAACCTCTCCTCGATCTATGTCTGGGTGGTGCTCTTGGTGACGCTGGGCTTCGGTTCGATCGGCTTTTACGACGACTATCTCAAGGTAACCAAGCAGTCGCATCTCGGCTTTTCCGGCAAGGCGCGGCTGGCGCTGGAATTCGTCATCGCCGGCATTGCCGCCTGGGCGATCATGCATAATGGCCAGGCGCCGTTCTCATCGTCGCTGACTTTCCCCTTCGCCAAGGAATTCATCATCAATCTCGGCTGGTTCTTCGTGCCGTTCTCCTGCTTCGTCATTGTCGGCGCCGGCAATGCGGTGAATTTGACCGATGGCCTCGACGGGCTGGCGATCGTGCCGATCATGATCGCGGCGGCATCCTTCGGCGTCATCGCCTACCTCTCCGGCAATGCGGTGTTCGCCGAATATCTGCAGATTCATTTCGTGCCCGGCACCGGCGAGCTGGCTGTCGTGCTTGGCGCCGTCATCGGCGCCGGCCTCGGCTTCCTCTGGTTCAACGCGCCACCGGCAGCGATCTTCATGGGCGACACCGGTTCGCTGGCCATGGGTGGCCTGATCGGTACGGTCGCGGTCGCCACCAAGCACGAAATCGTGCTGGTCATCGTCGGCGGATTGTTCGTCGTGGAAATCCTGTCGGTCATCATCCAGGTCGGCTACTTCAAGATGACCGGCAAGCGCGTCTTCCTGATGGCGCCTATCCATCATCATTTCGAAAAGCTCGGCTGGACCGAAAGCCAGGTGGTGATCCGCTTCTGGATCATCGCCGTCATCCTGGCGCTGGTCGGCCTGTCGACCCTCAAGCTGAGATAGGAACCCGCTTGATACCCGCCGCATCCTTTTCGGGCAAACGCGTTTCGCTCTTCGGGCTCGGTGGCTCGGGGATCGCCACGGCGCGCGCGCTGATCGAGGGCGGCGCCGACGTGCTCGCCTGGGACGACAATCCCGATAGCGTCGCCAAGGCCGCTGGCCAAAGCATTGCGACCGCCGATCTGCGCGGCGCCGACTGGTCGAAATTCTCGGCCTTCGTGCTCTCGCCCGGCGTGCCGCTGACGCATCCCAAGCCGCACTGGACGGTGGAGTTGGCGCGTGGCTCCGGCGTCGAGGTGATCGGCGATATCGAATTGTTCTGCCGCGAGCGGATTGCGCGCGCGCCTGATGCGCCGTTCATCGCTATCACCGGCACCAACGGCAAGTCGACGACCACGGCGCTGACCGCGCATATCCTCAAATCGGCAGGGCGCGACACGCAGATGGGCGGCAATATCGGCCGGGCCATCATGACGCTCGATCCACCGCAGGCTGACCGGGACTATGTCGTCGAGTGTTCGTCCTACCAGATCGATCTCGCGCCCTCGATCAACCCGACGGCCGGCATCCTGCTCAACCTGACGCCCGACCATCTCGACCGCCACGGCACCATGCAGCATTACGCTTCGATCAAGGAGCGGCTGGTTGCCGGCAGCGAGACGGCGATCGTCGGCGTTGACGATTCCTGGTGCGCGCAGATCGCCGACCGGCTGGAGAGGGCGGGCCGGGAGGTGATCCGCATCTCCAAGCGGCTGCCGCTGACCGACGGTTATTTCGCAGACGGTTCCGATCTGATGGAAGCCGTCCATGGCCGCTACAGCCGCGTCGCCTTCCTCGAAGGCATCGGTTCGTTGCGCGGCCAGCACAATGCGCAGAACGCGCTTGCCGCTGTTGCCGCCTGCCTCAGGGTCGGCTTGAGCCTGGGCGAGATCCAGGCGGGACTGGAGAGCTTTCCAGGCCTCGCGCATCGCATGGAGCAGGTCGGACGCAAGGACCACGTGCTGTTTGTCAACGATTCCAAGGCGACCAATGCCGATGCGGCGGCACCCGCGCTGTCGAGTTTTTCGCGCATTTACTGGATCGCCGGCGGACTGCCCAAGGAAGGCGGCATCGAGCCGCTGCGCGGTTTTTTCCCACGCATCGCCAAGGCCTATCTGATCGGCGAGGCGGCGCCCGCGTTCTCGGCGACCCTCGGCGAAGCCGTGCCCTATGAAATCTCGGGCACGCTGGCCGCCGCGGTCGACCATGCCGCGAAAGACGCGGCCAAGGATGACAGCGGCGAGGCGGTGGTGCTGCTGTCGCCGGCCTGCGCCAGTTTCGACCAGTTCAAGAATTTCGAAGTTCGCGGCGAAGCCTTCAGGCAAGCTGCGAATGCTATCGAGGGCGTGAAACCCATCGGAGGGGCACGATAATGCAAAGCCGTCTCGACAAAAGCCCGGTTGCAACCTGGTGGTGGACGATCGATCGCTGGTTCCTGGCGGCGTTCCTGTCGCTGATGGGGCTTGGCATCGTCTTGTCCTTTGCGGCAAGCCCGGCGGTGGCCGAACGCATCGGCCTCGACAGTTTCCACTTTGCCACCAGGCAGATCATCTTTACCGTGCCGGCGCTCGGCGTGATGCTGGCAGTGTCCTTCCTGGAATCGCGGCAGATCCGGCGCATGGCGCTGATCATCCTGGGCATCATGCTGGTGCTGATGGTGGCCGTGCTCTATATCGGCGTCGAGGTGAAAGGCGCGCGGCGCTGGGTGTCGTTTGTCGGCCTGTCGATCCAGCCGTCGGAATTTCTGAAACCCGCCTTCGTCATAGTCTGCGCCTGGCTGTTCGCCGAACACAAGCGCCAGCCCGACATCCCGGGCAATTTGTTTGCCATGCTGCTGCTGATCCTGGTCATCTCGCTTCTGGTGGCGCAGCCCGATCTCGGCCAGACCATGCTGGTGACCGGCACCTGGGGCGTCATGTTCTTCATGGCCGGCCTGCCCTGGCTATGGATCATCGCGCTTGGCGCCACCGGCGCCGGCGGCCTGTTTGCCGCCTATACGGTGTTCCCGCACGTCGCCGCGCGCATCGACAAATTCCTGACCGGCGAAGGCGACACGTTCCAGGTCGACATGGGCCGCGAGGCGCTGATCAACGGCCACTGGTTCGGCGTCGGCCCGGGCGAGGGCACCGTCAAGCGCGTCATCCCCGACGCGCATGCCGACTTCGTCTTTTCGGTCGCCGGCGAAGAGTTCGGGCTGATCATGTGCTTCTTCATCATGTCGATCTTCGCCTTCATCGTGCTGCGCGGCCTCAGCACGGCGCTGAAGGAACATGATGATTTCACCCGCTACGCCGTCGGCGGTCTCGTCACCGTGTTCGGCCTGCAGTCGGTCATCAACATGTGCGTCAACCTGCAGCTGATGCCGGCCAAGGGCATGACGCTGCCTTTCATCTCCTATGGCGGCTCCTCGCAGATCGCCATTGCCATCTCGATGGGCATGGTGCTGGCGCTGACCCGCAAGCGACCGGAAAAGCGCAAGCAGATGGGCTTTGCCCTGTCGCAGCGCGCCCTGCCGGCGGAGTGATATGGCGCGGGGTGTGATCCTTCTCGCGGCTGGCGGAACCGGTGGACATCTGTTTCCGGCCGAGGCGCTGGCGCATGAGCTGATCGAGCGCGGCTGGGGCGTGCACCTGGCGACGGACGACCGCGCCGAGCGCTTTGCCGGCCATTTCCCGGCCGCCGCCATCCATCCGATCCAGTCGGCGACGATGGGCTCGAAAAACCCTGTCGCGCTGCTTGGCGCGTTCTGGAAGATCTGGCGCGGCGTGCGCCAGGCCTCCGCCGTCATGGCCAGGATCAAGCCTGATGCGGTCGTCGGCTTTGGCGGTTATCCGACCTTGCCACCGCTCTATGCCGCGACGCGGCGCAAGCTGCCGACGCTGATCCATGAGCAGAACGCAGTGATGGGCCGCGCCAACCGGGCGCTGTCCGGGCGCGTCGATGCCATTGCCGGCGGCTTCCTGCCGCAAGATGAAAGTGCCACAGGCGCCAAGACGGTGACGACAGGCAATCCGGTCAGGCCGCCAATCCTGGAGGCGGCCAAGACGCCTTACACCGCATCCAAAGGGGCGGATCCGTTCAGGCTCCTGGTGTTCGGCGGCAGCCAGGGCGCGCAGTTCTTTTCCGACGCCATGCCGACGGCGATCGCACTTCTGCCGGAGGCGCAGCGCAAGCGGCTGGTGATCACCCAGCAGGCCCGCGCCGACGACGTGGCGCGGGTGAAGGCTGGCTATGCGGCACTCGGCGTCCATGTCGAGGTCTCGCCCTTCTTCACCGATATGGCACAGCGCATGGGCGCGGCGCATCTGGTGATCTCGCGCTCCGGCGCCTCGACGGTTTCGGAGATCGCCGTCATCGGCCGGCCGGCGCTGCTGGTGCCTTATCCCTATGCGCTGGATCACGATCAGGCGGCGAACGCAGCCGCCCTTGCCGCGGCGGGCGGCGGCGAGGTGCATCCGCAATCGTCACTGTCGCCGGAGCGCATCGCGGCTCTCATTGGCGGGCTGATGGACACTCCCGAGCGGCTGACGGCCATGGCTGCCGGAGCGAAGTCGGCTGGCCGGCCGAACGCGGCACGGTTGCTCGCTGATCTCACAGAGGCTATTGCGTCCAGAAAAACCGTTTCGGATTTCAGGAAAGGGACGCATTGATGAAGATGCCGCAGACCATCGGCCTTGTGCATTTCATCGGGATTGGCGGCATCGGCATGAGCGGCATCGCCGAGGTTCTGCACAATCTCGGCTACAAGGTGCAGGGTTCGGACCAGGCCGACAGCGCCAATGTCCAGCGGCTGCGCGACAAGGGCATCGAATGCTTTGTCGGCCACAAGGCCGAGAATATGGGCGCGGCCGAAGTGGTGGTCGTCTCCACCGCGATCAAGAAATCCAATCCCGAGCTGAAGGCCGCGCGCGAAAAACTGCTGCCGATCGTGCGCCGGGCCGAGATGCTGGCCGAACTGATGCGCTTCCGCCAGGCGGTCGCGATCGGTGGCACGCATGGCAAGACCACAACCACGTCGATGGTGGCGACGCTGCTCGATGCCGGCGGGCTCGACCCGACGGTGATCAATGGCGGCATCATCAATGCCTATGGCACCAATGCCCGTATGGGCGATGGCGAGTGGATGGTGGTCGAAGCCGACGAAAGCGACGGCACCTTCCTCAAGCTGCCGGCCGAGATCGCCGTCGTCACAAACATCGATCCCGAGCATCTGGACCATTATGGCAGTTTCGACAAGGTGCGCGAGGCGTTCCGGCAATTCGTCGAGAACGTGCCGTTCTACGGTTTTGGCGTGATGTGCACCGACCATCCGGAAGTACAGGCGCTGGTCAGCCGCATTGAGGACCGCCGCGTCATCACCTATGGCGAGAACGCGCAGGCCGATGTGCGTTTCACCAACCACCGCATGGCGGGTGCCGTCTCGGCATTCGACGTGGTGATCCGCGACCGCAAGACCGGCGGCCAGACGACGATATCTGATCTGCGGCTGCCGATGCCCGGCCGCCACAACGTCTCCAACGCCACCGCCGCAATCGCGGTCGCGCATGAACTCGGCCTGTCGGCCGAAGCGATCAAGAAAGGGCTGTCGTCCTTTGCCGGCGTCAAGCGGCGCTTCACCCACACCGGCTCGTGGAACGGCGTCGACATCTTCGACGATTACGGCCACCACCCGGTCGAGATCACGGCGGTGCTGAAAGCGGCGCGCAGCGCCACCAAGGGCCGCGTCATCGCCATTGCGCAGCCGCACCGCTTCACCCGGCTGCATGATCTGTTCGACGAATTTTCGGTCTGTTTCAACGATGCCGACACGGTGATGGTGGCGCCGGTCTATGCGGCGGGCGAGGAGCCGATCGACGACGTGACCTCGGAGGCGCTGGTGTCGCGCATCCGCTCCGGGGGCCATCGCGATGCGCGCTACGTCGAAACCCCTGCCGCGATTTCGCCCGTCATCCGCGCGTTGGCGAAACCGGGCGACTTCGTCATCTTCCTGGGCGCCGGCAACATCACCCAATGGGCCTATGCGCTGCCTGGGGAACTCGGCGGTACCGTCTCATGATGCGCGGCCAGGACCTGCTCGACAAACTTGGCGACCGGCTTGCCGGCCTGCGCGGCCGCATCACGCCCAATGCCGAGATGGACAAGATCACCTGGTTCCGCGCCGGCGGTCTGGCGGACGCCCTGTTCCAGCCGGCCGACGAGGAGGATTTGGCTGCCTTCCTGCGCGCCGTGCCGGAGGACATCCCGCTCACCATCGTCGGTATCGGCTCCAACCTCCTGGTGCGCGACGGCGGCATTCCGGGTTTCGTCATCCGGCTTTCGGCCAAGGGCTTTGGCGAGGCCGAGGTGGTTTCGCCGACCGTCATCAAGGCCGGTGCTGCGACGCCCGACAAGCGCGTCGCGGCCGTCGCTTATGAGGCCGGCATTGGCGGCTTTCATTTCTATCACGGCATTCCCGGCGCCATCGGCGGGGCGCTGAGGATGAATGCCGGCGCCAATGGCGTCGAGACGCGGGAACGTGTCGTCGAGGTGCGGGCGCTCGACCGCAAGGGCAATCTCCACACCCTCAGTAACGACGACATGGGCTATGCCTATCGTCACTCGGCCGCACCTGCCGGGCTGATCTTCACCTCCGCCGTTTTCGAAGGTGTTCTGGAAGACCCGGAGGCGATCAAGGCGGCCATGGACGCCGTCCAGACGCATCGCGAGACGGTGCAGCCGATCCGCGAGAAGACCGGCGGCTCGACCTTCAAGAATCCGGAAGGCACCTCGGCCTGGAAGGAAATCGACAAGGCGGGCTGCCGCGGTTTGATGATCGGCGGCGCGCAGATGTCGCCGATGCACTGCAACTTCATGATCAACACCGGAACAGCGACCGGATACGACCTCGAATATCTCGGCGAGACGGTGCGCGCCCGCGTGCTTGAAAATTCAGGCATCCGCCTGCAGTGGGAAATCAAGCGGCTCGGCAATTTCCGCCCCGGCCATGCCGTGCAGGAATTCCTCGGACAGCTTCTTTAGCGCAAGCTGAAGTTCATGTGATGCTTGAACTTCAAACGGTCTGAAACAACAGCGCCACCGTTGCTCCAAAGACTCACAACACGCTTTTTCCGGCCGTTTTCGCGGAAAGTGAATCTGTCGGAATCATAAGCACTTGCCAGCGAATCAACTCTCTGATTCTCTGCCTTAAAGCGTTTCCTGATTTGAGTCGTTCGACGCGTCGACCGCGTTTTCCGTCTGGGGGGCAACCTGCCGGGAGACTCGGACTCAATCTGATCGCTGAATGCGTGGTTGCGGGCCCGCCGTGAGAGGGATGACGGGATATGAAGAACAAGCATGTGGCTGTCCTCCTGGGCGGATTCTCGTCCGAGCGGCCCGTGTCTCTGTCTTCGGGAAAGGCGTGTGCGGATGCGCTTGAGAATGAAGGCTACCAGGTTACCCGCGTCGATGTTGCGCGCGATGTCGGCGCCGTGCTCACCGAACTCAAGCCCGATGTCGTCTTCAACGCACTGCACGGCCCGTTCGGTGAAGACGGCACCATCCAGGGCATCCTCGAATATCTGGCCATTCCCTACACCCATTCGGGCGTGCTCGCCTCGGCGCTCGCCATGAACAAGGAGCAAGCCAAGAAGGTCGCCAAGGCTGCCGGCATCGCGGTGGCGGAATCGAAGGTTGCCAGCCGCTTTGCCATCCAGAACAAGCATCCGATGAAGCCGCCCTACGTGGTCAAGCCGGTCAATGAAGGCTCAAGCTTCGGCGTCGTCATCGTGCATGAAGGGCAGTCGCATCCGCCGCAGGTCATCGGCTCGTCCGAATGGAAATATGGCGAGACCGTCATGGTCGAGCGCTACATCCATGGGCGCGAGCTGACCTGCGCTGTCATGGGCGACGTGGCGCTCGGCGTCTGCGAGATCATTCCGACCGGCCATTCCTTCTACGACTATGATTCAAAATACGTCGCCGGCGGATCAAAACACGAAATCCCTGCTAAAATTTCATCAAATATTTACCAAAAAATACAGACACTGGCGCTCAAGGCACATCTGGCTATCGGCTGCCGGGGCGTTTCCCGATCGGACTTCCGCTATGACGACCGTCACTCCGAAAACGGCGAGATTGTCTGGCTCGAGATCAACACTCAGCCGGGCATGACGCCGACGTCTTTGGTGCCTGAAATCGCCGCCCAGGCCGGGCACTCGTTTGGCGAATTGTTGAGTTGGATGGTGGAGGACGCTTCGTGTCTGCGTTGAAATGGGGACAGGACAAGGGCAGGGGCGGCGCCGGGCCGGCGCTGTTCGGCATGCCGTTGTCGTTCGACCATTTCGTGCTGCCGCGCGTGCTGCGCCGGCCGGTGCGCGTGCTGGCGCGCCTGGGCGGCGGCGACTTCGTCGCGCCGCGCTTTTCCGCGGCCATCCTGTCGGCTTCGCTCATTGCATCAAGCAGCCTCTATGGCGCCATTCTCGGCGGTCATGCCGACGACATCGTCCAGAGCATCACCGCCCGGACCGGCTTTGCCGTCGACCAGATCAAGGTGGTCGGCAACCGCCAGACTTCGGAGATCGACATACTGGACCGGCTCGAGCTCGACGGCTGGACGTCACTGATCGGCTTCGATGCCGAGGCCGCGCGTGAACGTATTGATACCTTGCCCTGGGTCGAAGTGGCGGCGGTGCGCAAGGTCTATCCACATACGCTGGAAGTGCGTGTCGAGGAGCGCGAGCCCTTCGCGCTCTGGCAGCAGGGCGCGGAGCTTTCGGTCATCGAACGCTCCGGCGCGGTGATCGCGCCGTTCTCCGGCGGCAAGCAGGCGCTGCTGCCGCTGATCATCGGCACCGGCGTGCCGGCCAAGGCCCCCGACTTCGTGGCCAAGATCAACAAATTTCCCGAGCTCGCGGCTCGGGTCAAAGGCTATATCCGCATCGGCGAACGGCGCTGGGACCTTAAGCTGGAAAACGGCATCACGATCAAGCTGCCCGAGGATGGCGAGGACCAGGCGATCGCCGATCTGGTTCGGATGGACCACGACAACGGGCTTCTGACGCGGGACATCGCCGCCGTCGACATGCGCATCTCCGATCGCCTGGTGGTGCAGCTGACGCCGGAAGCGGCGACGCAGCGCCAGGCCGCGCTCAATGAAAAGCCGCAAAATCTGAAGCGCAAGTCGGGGACGAAGATATGAGCTGGCTTGGCGGCAACAGCGATGCCTCTTCGCGGCGTTCCGGCACGCTCACCGTGCTGGATGTCGGCTCAAGCAAGGTTTGCTGCGTGGTGGCGAAACTGAAGCCGCGCGAGGACGGCAAGCTGTTGCGCGGCCGCTCGCACCGCATCCAGGTGATCGGCATCGGCCACCAGAAATCGCACGGCGTGAAGTCGGGCGTGGTCGTCGATCTCGACCGCGCGGAGCACGCCATTCGCCTGTCCGTCGACGCAGCCGAACGCATGGCGGGACTGACCGTGGATTCGCTGATCGTCAACATGACGGCCGGCCGGCTGAAGAGCGAAACCTATTCGGCCACCATCAATCTCGGTGGCCATCAGGCCGACGAAGCCGACATCAAGCGCGTGCTTGCCGCCGGCGCCAAGCAGGCGCTCAAGGCCGAACGCGACGTGATCCATTCGCTGCCCGTCGGCTTTTCGCTGGACGCCGAGCGCGGCGTGCGCGATCCGCGCGGCATGGTCGGCGACCAGCTCGGCGTCGATATGCATGTGCTGACGGGCGATGCCGCGCCGCTGCGCAATCTGGAGCTCTGCATCAACCGCTCGCATCTTTCGGTCGAGCGCATGGTGGCGACGCCCTATGCCAGCGGGCTTGCGGCCCTGGTCGACGACGAACTGGAAATGGGTGCGGCCTGCATCGACATGGGCGGTGGCACGACGACCATCTCGGTGTTTTCGGAAGGCAAATTCGTCCACGCCGATGCCATTGCCATCGGCGGCAATCATGTGACGCTCGATATGGCCAAGGGCCTGTCGACCTCGCTCGACGCCGCGGAGCGGCTGAAGGTGATGCATGGTTCGGCGCTGCCTAGCAGTGCCGACGATCGCGACCTGGTCTCGATCCAGCCGATCGGCGAAGACGGCGAGATGCCGCTGCAGATCCCGCGCTCGGTGATGACGCGCGTCATCCGCGCCCGCATCGACGAGACGCTGGAACTGTTGCGCGACCGGCTGAACAAGTCGGGCTACGGCAATGCCGTGGGAAAACGCGTCGTGCTGACCGGCGGCGCCAGCCAGCTTGCGGGTCTCCCCGAGGCGGCGCGCCGCATTCTGGGACGCAATGTGCGCATCGGACGCCCGCTCGGCGTGGCGGGCCTGCCGGAAGCTGCCAAGGGGCCGGCTTTCTCGACGGCGGTCGGGCTGCTGATCTATCCGCAGATGGCGAGCTTCGAGAGCCATCCGGCGAAAGGAATTTCCGGTCTCAGGATGACCGGGACGGGCGGAAAACTGCATCGCATGAGTCAGTGGTTGAGAGACAGTTTCTAATTGACGGGGACAGCCCCATAGGCGGCCGCGGCGGCGAAGCGGCGGGAAAGGCAAAGGACGGAGACAATGACGATCAATCTGCAAAAGCCGGACATCACCGAGCTCAAGCCGCGGATCACCGTATTCGGTGTCGGCGGCGGCGGCGGCAATGCCGTCAACAACATGATCACCGCGGGCTTGCGCGGTGTCGAGTTCGTCGTGGCCAACACCGATGCACAGGCGCTGACCATGTCGAAGGCCGAGCGGCTGATCCAGCTCGGCGCGCATGTCACCGAGGGGCTCGGCGCCGGCTCGCAGCCTGAAGTGGGCCGTGCGGCGGCGGAAGAGTGCATCGATGAGATCATCGATCATCTCTCCAACACCCATATGTGCTTCGTCACCGCCGGTATGGGTGGCGGCACCGGAACCGGTGCGGCTCCCGTGGTTGCCCGCGCGGCGCGCGAACGGGGTATCCTCACCGTCGGCGTCGTCACCAAGCCGTTCCATTTCGAAGGCCAGCGCCGCATGAAGACGGCGGATCTCGGCATCGAGGAGCTGCAGAAATGTGTCGATACCCTGATCGTCATCCCCAACCAGAACCTGTTCCGGCTGGCCAATGACAAGACCACCTTTGCCGACGCCTTCGCCATGGCCGACCAGGTGCTCTACTCCGGTGTTGCCTGCATCACCGACCTGATGGTCAAGGAAGGCCTGATCAATCTCGACTTCGCCGACGTGCGTTCGGTGATGCGCGAAATGGGCAAGGCGATGATGGGCACCGGCGAAGCTTCGGGCGAGGGCCGCGCGATGGCCGCCGCCGAGGCGGCGATCGCCAATCCGTTGCTCGACGAGACCTCGATGAGGGGCGCCAAGGGCCTGCTGATCTCGATCACCGGCGGCCGCGACCTAACCCTGTTCGAAGTCGACGAGGCCGCGACCCGCATCCGCGAGGAAGTCGATCAGGACGCCAACATCATCCTCGGCGCCACCTTCGACGAGGAACTCGAAGGCGTCATCCGCGTCTCGGTGGTCGCCACCGGCATCGACAAATCGGCAGCTGAAATTGCCGCGGCGCCGATCTCGATCCGGGCCGTGCCGCCGCAGCAGAAGCCGGTCAGCCGCCCAGCGGCTCCGGGGGCGGAAGGCCGTCCGGCACCGGTCCAGCAGCAGACCTATGAGCAGCGCGCGGCCGATCCGGTGGCCGAGGCGATCCAGCTTGCCGAGGCCAATGCGGCGGCAATGGCTCGTCCGGCGCCGATGGCCCAGGCGGAAGATTTCCGCCCGCAGAGCAAGATCTTCCAGGCCCCGCCTGCCCAGCCGCAGCCTGTCGTGCAGCAGGTGATGCAACCGGCGCCGATGCGGGAAGTGCCGCAGCCGGTGGCTGCCGCACCGCAGCGCATGCCGCGGGTGGAGGATTTTCCGCCTGTGGTGCGGGCCGAGGTGGAAGCCAAGGGCCGTCCGGCCGACCATGAAAACAGCGGGCCGATGGGGCTGCTCAAGCGGCTGACCAACGGGCTGACGCGCCGCGAAGAAGAGCCGGCCCGGTTGCAGCCGGCACAGCCGCGCGAACCGAAACTGCGCCAGGCGGCGCCGGAAATGCGCCGCCTTGCCAGCCAGGATCCGCAGCTTTACGCGCCGCGCCGCGGCCAGCTCGACGATCAGGGCCGGTTGACGCCGCAGACCAGGTCGACCCAGGAAGACGACCAGCTGGAGATACCGGCTTTCCTGCGCCGCCAGGCCAACTGAGCCGTTAACGGTATGTAACACTTGTTAACAGGCAGACGAGAGATTGTCTGCCTGTTAACGTTTAAAGTGGTTTAATAACAAGGCGTTACGATGTGACGCTCAAGGTCTGTCGCGGTTACACAGAGTAAGAAACCGTGATTTGGAGTCTCCCTGACAGACCATTATCTTTGCGGCAGCACTTTCGGTGTGCTGGGATTCGGGGAAGTGGCCCTGCCTGCCGATAAAAAAGAGCCGCGCCTTTTGGGTTAAAGCGGACTTAGGCGTTTGGGCTATGGGGTTTGTCTTGCAAGACTATCAGACGACACTGAAATCGCGTGCAACGCTGACCGGTACCGGCGTTCACAGCGGCAAACCGGTCACCGTCAATTTCCTCCCTGCGGACGCCGACACCGGCGTGCTCTTCCACCTTTCGAACGGAAGCGAGAGCCGCGAGTTCCGCGCGCTGGTTGCTGAAGTCGGCGCGACCGATCTCTGCACCATGCTCGGCGATCCGGCAGGCGAGCATATCGCCACCGTCGAACATCTGATGGCGACGCTTTTCGGGCTTGGCATCGACAACATCGTCATCGAGATCGACGGTCATGAGGTTCCGATCCTCGATGGCAGTGCGGTGGCGTTCGTGGAGGCCATCGACCAAGCCGGCATCGAGACGCTGGCGGTCAAGCGCCGCTACATCAGGGTGGTCAAGCCCGTCCGCATCGAGAATGGCGCGTCCTGGGCCGAGTTCAGGCCCTATAGCGGCACGCGCTTCGAGGTCGAGATCGATTTCGAAAGCCCGGCGATCGGCCGCCAGCTATTCGCCTCCGACATCAACCCCGACATCTTTCGCCAGGATATCGCGCGCGCCCGCACCTTCGGCTTCATGAAGGATGTCGAGCGGCTGTGGGCGGCCGGCTATGCGCTGGGCTCCTCGCTGGAGAACTCGCTGGTGATCGGCGACGACAACCGGGTGATCAACATGGGCGGCCTGCGCTACCCCAATGAGTTCGCTCGCCACAAGACGATGGACGCGATGGGCGATCTGGCGCTGGCCGGCGCCCGTTTCATTGGTTGTTTCCGCTCCTATCGCGGCGGTCACCGGATGAATGCGGCCGCTTTGCGGCGGCTTCTGTCCGACCGTTCGGCCTTCGAGGTCGTCGAGACCACGCGCCGCGAGCGCGGCCGCACCGCCGAGATGAGCGCCGTCACCGGCCCTGTCTTTGCACCTTGGGTGATCTGATTCTTAACGTATTTCTGGCTTTCTGAACGCTGGCCGGTGTTGCACGGATGCATCACCGGCCGTGAAAGTGCATAGCTTTCCGGGCAACACCAAGTCGCCACAAAAATGTGCGATTGGCTAGACATAGCGTTGCTGGGCAAGGCAGTTATGGTTTATGGCTGCGGCCGTGTGTTAGGCGCATGTCGCTCAAAAGTGGGGATCAGTTTTGAGGGAACGCCATGCGAAAGGCATTGAACTAACGCCGAAAGGGCGCAATCCAATCATGTTCTTCAAGCGAGTTGGTCAATCGAAAGCGCCGTATCGGGCTGTTTTCCTGGCGCTTTCGGTGGTTGTGCCATCGCTGTTCCTCTCGGCCTGCATGTCGTCCGAGAAAGACGTCGACCTGTCGACCTATGTCGACCAGACCGAACCGGCCGACGTCCTTTACAATCAAGGCCTTGCCAATCTCAATGCCGGCCGCCTGGATGAGGCGAGCAAGAAGTTCGACGCCGTCGACCGCCAGCACCCCTATTCGGAATTCGCCCGCAAATCGATGGTGATGGGCGCCTTCGCCGACTACCGTGCCGGCCGTTATGACGAAGCGATCGGCTCGGCCAAGCGCTATCTGACGCTTTATCCGTCGACCGACGACGCGGCTTACGCCCAGTATATTATCGGGCTGAGCTACTACAAGCAGATCAAGGACGTCACCCAGGATCAGAAGGAAGCACGCCAGACCGTGCAGACGATGCAGGATCTGGTGACGCGCTGGCCGACGTCGGAATATGTCGACGACGCCAAGGAAAAGATCCGTTTCGCCAACGACCAGCTGGCCGGCAAAGAGATGCAGATCGGCCGCTATTATCTCGAGCGGCGCGAATACATTGCTGCCGTCAAGCGCTTCCGCAACGTGGTCGAGAACTATTCCAACACCCGCCATGTCGAAGAGGCGCTGGCGCGTCTGGCCGAAAGCTACTACGCGATGGGCTTGACCTCGGAAGCGCAAACCGCCGCTGCGGTGCTCGGCACCAATTATCCCGACAGCCAATGGTACAAGGATACCTACAAGCTGTTGCAGAGCAACGGGCTTGAGCCGCGCGAGAATGCCGGATCGTGGATATCCAAGGCCGGCAAGCTGATCACCGGCGCCTGACGCCCGAGCATCGACTGAGGCGGAACGCGCTTTTCGGATTGATCCGACGCTCAAACAAAAAGATAGTGCGGCGCTGCGACTCCATCGGTCGCATGCCGCTTCACAGCGGTTCAGTGGTTTGATTGAGGCGCTGAACCGTCCTAACTTTTTGTTCTACGCAATTCCGGACGGAAAACCGCTACGCACTTTTCCTGGAATTGCTTGAGGTCCGGGTTCTGATGCTTTCCAGACTGTCGATCCGCGATATCGTCCTGATCGAGAAGCTGGATATCGACTTCCAGCCCGGCCTTTCCGTGCTGACCGGTGAAACCGGCGCCGGCAAATCCATCCTTCTCGACGCGCTGTCGCTGGCGCTTGGCGCGCGCGGCGACGCCTCGCTGGTGCGGCACGGTGCTGCCCAGGGCCAGGTCATTGCCGTCTTCGATGTGCCGCGCAACCACCCGGTGCGCGCGCTGCTGGCCGAAAACGCCATCGAGGATGACGGCGACATCATCCTGCGCCGGCTGCAGACCGCGGATGGCCGTACCCGTGTCTTCGTCAACGACCAGCCGTCCAGCGTCACGCTGATGCGCGACATAGGCCACGCGCTGGTCGAGATCCACGGCCAGCATGACGAGCGCGCCCTGGTCGATCCAGGCGCGCATCGCGAATTGCTGGACAGTTTTGGCGGCCATCTCGGCGCCGCCCGCGCGACCGGCGAGGCGTGGCGCTACTGGCGCGGCGCCGAGCAGGAGTTTGCCAGGCACCGCGCCAAGGTCGAGGCAGCGGCGCGCGAGGCCGATTATCTCAGGGCCTCGGTGGCGGAACTGGCAAAGCTCGATCCGCAGCCCGGCGAAGAGACACAGCTGGCGGAACTGCGTGCAACGATGATGCGGGCGGAAAAGATCGCCTCGGAAATACACGATGCACAGGATGTGCTGTCAGGCCCGTCCTCGCCGCTGCCGCAACTGGCCAGCCTGCTGAGGCGCCTGCAGCGCAAGGCCAGCGAAGCGCCGGGACTGCTCGAGGATGTGGTGAAGTCGCTGGACGAGGCGATGCTGTCACTGGATGCAGCGCAATCGGGCGTCGAGGCGGCACTGCGCGCCACCGAATACGACCCGCAGAGGCTGGAGAAGGCGGAGGAGCGGCTGTTTTCGCTGCGTGCGGCCTCACGTAAGCACAGTGTGGCCGTTGACGATTTGGCGCAACTGCGCGACACCATGTCCGCCGATCTCGCCGATCTTGATGCCGGCGAGGGGCGCCTGCATGTCCTGGAAAAGCAGGCCTCAGCGGCGCGAGAAGCCTACGATATTTCCGCAGCCCAGCTCTCCGCCCTTCGCCATGCGGCCGCGGTCGGCCTGACCAAGGCTGTGATGGCCGAATTGCCGGCGCTGAAGCTGGAACGGGCTGAGTTCATCGTCGAACTGGCCAGCGATGGCGAGAACCGCATGGAAGAAGGCATCGACCAGGTCGAGTTCTGGGTGCGCACCAATCCCGGCACCAGGCCTGGGCCGATGATGAAGGTCGCCTCCGGCGGCGAGCTGTCGCGCTTCCTGCTGGCGCTCAAGGTGGCGCTGGCCGACCGTGGCTCGGCGCCGACATTGGTCTTCGACGAGATCGACACCGGCGTCGGCGGCGCCGTGGCCGATGCGATCGGCCAAAGGCTGGCCAGGCTGTCGAAGCGCGTGCAGGTGCTGTCGGTCACGCATGCTCCGCAAGTGGCGGCACGTGCTGCGACGCATTTCCTGATCTCCAAATCCGGCGGCTCGGACAAGGTCGCCACCGGCATCGCCGAAATGGACCGGGCGGCGCGCCAGGAAGAGATCGCGCGCATGTTGGCCGGCGCTACCATCACCGACGAGGCGCGCGCAGCCGCGGAACGGCTGCTGCGCGAGAATATTGCTGCAGCGTAGTCGTCGCAAGGCTTTCGGACTGAGTCAGGATATGGCTCCATCCCGCTGTTCAGGAATGCTTTTTCCGAAATCCTGATTTATGGTGCCTCGCCACTGTCCAGGGACCGCTGCATGTCTGAAAAACCAGTCGAATCGTTGAGCGAAAGCGAAGCCGCGGATGAGCTCCAGCGGCTGGCCGAGGAGATCGCCGGTCATGACCGGCGCTATCATGCCGAGGACGCGCCGACGATTACGGACGCAGAATATGACGCGCTGCGGCGGCGCAATCTTGCCATCGAGGAGCGCTTTCCCGGTCTGGTGCGCGAGGATTCGCCCTCGCTGCGGGTCGGCGCCGCGCCGGCGGAAGGCTTTGCCAAGGTGCGCCATGCGGTGCCGATGCTCAGCCTCGCCAAGGCCTACACAGACGAGGACGTCACCGATTTCATCGAGCGTGGCCGGCGCTTCTTCGACCGCGACAAGGACCTCGACATCGCGTTTACGGCCGAGCCGAAGATCGACGGCCTGTCGGCGTCGCTGCGCTATGAACGCGGTGTGTTCGTGCAGGGTGCTACGCGCGGCGACGGCACTGTAGGCGAGGACATCACCGCCAATCTCAGGACCATCGCCGACATCCCCGCCAAGCTGAAAGGATCGGGCTGGCCCGAGACCATCGAGATCCGCGGCGAGGTCTACATGACCTATGCGGAATTCGAGGCACTGAAGGCCCGCTCGGCGGCGGTGGGCGGCCAGGACTATGTCAATCCGCGCAATACGGCAGCGGGCTCCTTGCGACAGAAGGATGCGTCCGTCACCGCCAGCCGCAATCTTAAATTTTTTGCCTATGCCTGGGGCTATACGACAGCGGATCCGGCGCCGACCCAATATGATTCGGTGCAGAAATTCGCCGAATGGGGGTTCAAGGTCAGCCCATTGATGGTGCGGGCGAAGTCTGTCGAGGAGCTGATCGCGCACTACCACAAGATCGAGGAGCTGCGTTCGTCGCTCGGCTACGACATCGACGGTGTCGTCTACAAGGTCGACCAGCTGGAATTGCAGCGTCGCTGGGGCTTTGTCACCGGCGAGCCGCGCTGGGCGGTTGCGCATAAATTCCCGGCCGAACAGGCGATGACGACGGTGCAGAAGATCGACATCCAGGTCGGCCGTACCGGTACGCTGGCGCCGGTGGCGCGGCTAGCGCCGGTCACGGTCGGCGGCGTGGTGGTCGAAAACGTCACGCTGCACAATGAGGACTACATCAAGGGTTTTGACAGCAACGGCTTGCCGATTCGCGACGGCATCGATGTCCGCATCGGTGACACGGTTGTCATACAACGGGCGGGCGATGTCATTCCGCAGATCGTCAGCGTCGTCGTCGACAAGCGGCCGGCTGATGCGGTGCCTTACGAATTCCCGCACATTTGTCCGGTCTGCGGCTCGCCGGCGACGCGCGAAATCAACGAGAAGACCGGCAAGGAGGATTCGCGCCGGCGCTGCACCGGCGAGCTGATCTGCGCCGCGCAGGCCGTGGAGCGGCTGCGTCATTTCGTGTCGCGCGGCGCGCTCGACATCGAGGGGCTGGGCGCCGAGAATATCGACCTGTTCTTCAATTCGGGACTGGTCAAGACCGCCGCCGATATCTTCACCCTCAGGGATCGCCGCCCGGCCGTCACCAGGGCGCTGGCCGAGCGGCGCGAGGAGCAGGCTAGGCAGCGCGAGGCGGCATCGGGCAAGGCGCGCAAGAATGTGCGCGGTGTCGAGAACCGCAATTATGAAGGCCTCGACAAGCTGTTCGCGGCCATCGATTCGCGCCGCGAGCCGGAGCTCGACCGCTTCATCTTCGCACTCGGCATCCGCCATATCGGCGAAACGACGGCGGCCGTGCTTGCCCGGACGTTTTCGACCATCGAGGAGCTGATCCGCGTCGGCAAGGAAACGGCGGCGGCTGAGGATCCGCACAGCGTCTTCCCCTCCATCAACGGCATTGGCGACACGGTGATCGACGCGTTGCGCGATTTCTTCGGCAATGAACGCAATGACGACGTGCTCGACAGACTGCTCGAACAGGTCAAGCCGAAGCCGTATGTCGTCACCGTGTCGACCGACAGCGAGGTTGCCGGCAAGACCATCGTCTTCACCGGCACGCTGGAAAAGATGACACGCTCCGAAGCCAAGGCGATGGCCGAACGGCTCGGCGCCAAGGTGGCGGGTTCGGTGTCGGCGAAGACCGATCTGCTGGTGGCCGGGCCGGGCGCCGGCTCCAAACTGAAGCAGGCCAGCGAACTCGGCGTCGAAGTCATCGACGAGGACACATGGCTGCAACGGGTCGGCAAGGCATGACCGCCGGTTCGTTCAAAGGGTTCGGGCAAAAGGCCATACCGTTCCTCAAGGCGCTCGACTTCCACCAGAGCCGCGAATGGTTCCAGGAAAACCGCGCGCTTTACGACAGCGAGTTGCATGAGCCGTTCTGCGATCTGGTCGAGACGCTGACCGAGCGCTTCGCGGCGGCGGGTCTGGGCTTGCGCGGAGACCGCAAGAAGTCACTGTTTCGCATCAACCGCGACGTGCGCTTCGCCAAGGACAAGCGGCCCTACAACCAGCATTTGTCGGCCATGCTGTCGCCGGATGGCACCAAGATGGAGCAGGGCGTGTTCTTCGTCTATGTCGGGATCGACCGCTGCTTTGCCGATGTCGCCTGGTGGAATCCGGAGCCGTCCCTGCTGCTGGCGATGCGCAAGGCGATCGTCGCCCGGCCGGCCGAGTTCCGAAAACTGCTCTCAACGCTGAAGAAAAACGGCTTCGAACTTGAAACCGAGGGCCGCATGAAGCGCACGCCGCGCGGCTTCGAGCAGGTCAACGAACCCGATCTTGTCGACGCCATCCGCAACCGGCACTTCTATGTCCAGCACATGATCGATCCGGCTGGAATTCACGCGCCGACGCTGGTCGACGAGCTTGTCGATTTCGCCTTGCGCGCCAAGCCGCTGCTTGACTGGGGCAGGGCGATCCAGGGCACGGCACCGCGGAGCTAAATCAGCCCGGCGCACTGCACGGCTACATCCGCATCAAAAGACCGCCGTCGACTGCCAGTTCGATGCCGGTGATGTAGCTTGCCGCATCGGAAAGCAGGAATAGCGCGGCATTGGCCATGTCCTGCGGCGTGCCGATGCGGCCGAGCGGCGCATAATAGGCAACGGCCGCGCGTTTCTCTTCGGTGTCCCAGCGCGCCTGCAGCGGCGTCAACGCCATTCCCGGGCAGATCGAATTGGAGCGGATGCCATCGCCCGCCAACTGCATGGCGAGCGACTTCGACAGCGCACAGACGCCGGCCTTCGATGCCTGGTAGGCATCCTGCGGGGTCGGATCGCCGCGATACCACTGGATGGTGGAGAAGTGCACCATGGCGCCGCCGCGTCCGCCGGCCCGCATATGCGGAACCACCGCCCGCGCGGTGTGGACGAAGGATTTCAGATTGATGTTGAAGACCTGATCCCAGACATCGAGGTCCATCTCGAGGGCCGATTTGTCGCGACCGAACCAGAGCACGCCTGCGACATTGGCGAGATAATCGATGCCGCCGCGCTCGCGGCCCGCGGCATTGATGGTCTGCTCGACGAAGGCGGCGTCGGTGAGGTCGCCCTGGGCAAAGGTGAGCCGGTCGTCATAGGCGGCAAGCGACGCCGGACGCTGCTTGACGTCGATGGCGGTGACCGAGGCGCCGGCATCGAGCAGCGCCAGCGAGATCGCCTCGCCCATGCCGCCACCGGCGCCGGTGACGACCGCGTGCCTGCCGGTGAAGTCATAAGCGATCATCCGAACCCCCTCATTTGTTTTTACAACATCAGTTTCGCTGATTTGTTGGCTCAAGCGAATTCGTCTGACTTTTCAAACGCCGGCTCCTACATAGCAGCGCGAGATGGGAATGTGACATGTCGGCAGAGACCTTAAGCGAAAATTCCGTGGCCAGCGACTTCTGGGACGGCGTGCGGCTGTCGATGCCGGTGGTTGTCGCCGCGGCGCCATTTGGGCTGCTGTTCGGCGCCATCGCCGTCGACAACGGCTTTTCCGTTCTCGAAGCTTTCTTGATGAGCGCGCTGATCTTCGGCGGCGCCAGCCAGATGGTCGGCATCGAATTGTTCGGCCAGCATGTCGCGCCATGGCTGATCGTGCTGTCGATCTTCGCCGTAAACTTCCGTCACGTGCTTTACTCCGCCAGCATCGGCCGGCGAATCGCGCACTGGCCGGTTATCAGCCAAGCGCTGGGCTATTTCGTGCTCACCGATCCGCAATTCGCGGTGGCCGAGCGTAAGGCCGAAGCCGGCGAGACCGTTGGCTTTGCCTGGTACATGGGGCTTGGCCTGCCGGTCTATGTGTTCTGGGGGATCGAGAGCGCGCTGGGCGCGGTGTTCGGCAAGCTGATCCCGGACACGCATGCGCTCGGCATCGACTTCCTGCTGCCGATCTATTTCCTCGGGCTGGCCATAGGCTTTCGCAACCGGCCACTGTGGCTGCCGGTGGTGATCGCCAGCGCCGCGGCGTCGATCATTGCCTACAAAACTGTGGGATCGCCATGGCACGTCTCCATCGGCGCCGTTGCAGGCGTGCTTCTGGCCGTCATCCTGCCGCCGCACCATAGCGGTGTGGAGGCAAAACGATGAGCGCGACCTTGTGGATCATCATTGCCGGCGCGATCGCCACCTATCTCACCCGCGTCGGCGGCCATCTGGTGATCTCGCGCTTCGACCACATCCATCCACGCGTCGAGGCGGGTTTGAATGCCGTGCCGGCCGCAGTGTTGACGACGCTGGTGGCGCCCGCCGCACTTAGCGCCGGACCGGCGGAATGGGCGGCGCTGGTCGTCGCCGCTGTGGTCTCGCTGCGCGGCGGCCTGATGGCGATGTTTCTGGCCGGGGCGGTGGTGCTGGTCCTCGCGCGGCAGTTTGTGGCATAGGGCGCCTGCGCGCGGAACAGTTTCGAACTGTCGGCGCCGCCGCTCATTGCCCTGGCGGGCGTTCGTCACTCGAAAAGCCAAGCAATTGGCTTTTCGTCCGCTTCGCGGACCGCTCCTCACCTCCCCGTATAGTGACGGGGAGAAAGAAGCTCATTTCAGATCTTGGCGTCGTGCGGCAGCGGCGCTGTCGCTTTCTCCAGCCAAGCCAGCGTCTCGCCGTCGAGCATCGGGCCGATCTCGGCCAGCACCCAGGCATGGTAAGTATCCAGCCAGTGCAACTCCTCGCGCGTCAGCAGGTCGGTGCGGATCAGCCTGATATCGATCGGCGCCAGTGTCAGCGTCTCGAAACCGTGCATGGCGATGTCGCCGCCCTCCACCTGTTCAGCCGGTGTCACCAGGATCAGGTTCTCGATGCGGATGCCGTAGGAGCCTTCCTTGTAATAGCCGGGCTCGTTGGAGAGCATCATGCCGGCCAGCAGCTTTTCGGTGCCGGTGCGGGCGATGCGCTGCGGCCCTTCATGCACGGCCAGATACGAGCCGACACCATGGCCGGTGCCATGGGCAAAGTCGCAGCCATGCTTCCACAGCGCCATGCGCGCCACCGCGTCGATTTCCGAGCCGCGCGTGCCGGCGGGAAAGCGCAGCGTCGAAATGCCGATCATGCCCTTCAGCACCAGCGTAAAGCGCTCGCGCATCTCCTCGGTCGGCTGGCCGATCGGCACCGTGCGGGTGATGTCGGTGGTGCCGTCCTGATACTGGGCGCCGGAATCGAGCAGGAACAGCTCGCCGTTTGCCAGCTCGCGGTTGGTGGCGCGCGAGACGCGGTAGTGCATGATGGCGCCGTTCGGACCGCTGCCGGAAATGGTGTCGAAGGAGACATCGCGCAGCGGCATCTGCGTTTCCTCGCCGGTCTGCCGGCGCACCTCCTCCAGCTTGGTGACAACGGTTATTTCGTCGAGCGTGCCCGGCTTCTGCCGTTCCAGCCAGCACAGCAGTTTCGCCACCGCCGCCCCGTCTCGGCGGTGCGCGGCGCGGCTGCCGGCGATTTCCGCCTGGTTCTTGGTGGCGCGCGGAATGCGGGCGGGATCGGCCGCTGAAACAAATGCGCCGCCATTGTCCTCGACCAGCATTCTCAGCTTCTCCGCCGCCAGCACCGGGTCGAGCGCGATCTTGGCGCCGCCCTTGGCAAGGGTAACGACCGCCGCCTCGAATTCGCCGGGCTCGTGCAGATCGGCGAGTTGGGTGAGATAGGCGGCGACCGTGCGCGAAAACTTGCGCTGGTCCATGAACAGCTGGTGCTTGCCGTCGGCGGCAGGGATCGCGAAGCCGAGCGCCAGCGGCGTGTGCGGCACGTCACCGCCACGGATGTTGAAGGCCCAGGCGATCGAGGAGGGGTCGGTGAGCACGGCGTGCGTCGCGCCCTCCTTGCCGATTGCCGCCACCAGCCGCGCCAGCTTGTCCTTGGCGAGTTCCCCGGCAAAGCCGATCGGGTGGATTTCGACCGGCGCCACGGGCGGCGCCGGCTGATCCTTCCAGATGATGTCGATCGGGTTCCTGTCGAGCGGCACCAGCGTCGCGCCGGATTGCTCGGCCGAGGTTTTCAGCGCCTTGACCTCAGCGATCGTGTGCAGCCACGGGTCGAAGCCAAGCCTGGCGCCCTTGCCGAGATTGTCCTTGATCCAGGAGGCCGGCGGGTTGTCGACGAGACTCTCGATCGCAAAAATGTCGAGATCGACCTCGTGGCGCACTTGCAAGGTATAGCGGCCATCGACGAACATGAAGGCGCGGTCACGCTGCACAAGTGCTACGCCCGCCGAGCCGCTGAAGCCGGTCAACCATTTCAGCCGCGCCGAGCGATCGGCGACATACTCGCCCTGGTGCTCGTCGGCGCGCGGCACCAGGAAACCGTCGAGGCCATTATCCGCCAGCCATCGCCGCAGCAACGTCACGCGCGGCTTGCCGACGCTGGGGTCGCCTGCGGAATCGAAGGTCTGGAACATGGTATGCCTCCTGTATCGGGCGCGACCGTAGCGCATGACTCGGAAAACCGGAATCGATTTTCGCCAATCGCAACAGGCTCGGATTGGTCCAAAGCGCGTTGCGTCTCAGTGCTTCAGGTGGATCGTCACCCAGCCTTCGCGATGCAGGGTCCTGACATGCCGGAAATTCTGGCCGACATAGGCCGAGATCACCGCATTGCATTGGCGCTCGAGGATGCCGGACAACACGATCGAGCCGCCGAGGCTGATGTGCCTGGCCATCTCAGGCGCCAGCCGCATCAGCGGCCGCGCCAATATGTTGGCGACGATGAGGTCGAAAGGCGCGCGCTTGCCGAAGATCGGGTGGTGGAAGCCGGGCGCCGTCACCGTTTCAACCAGCGCCTTGACGTGGTTGAGGCGGGCATTGGCGGCGGCGACCCTGACGACGATCGGATCGATGTCGGTCGCCAGCACCGGAATATGCGCCAGTTTGGCGACGGCGATTGCCAGCACCGCGCTGCCGGTGCCGAGGTCGAGGGCATTCCTGGGACGTTCGCGGCGCACGACCCGTTCCAGCATTTCGAGGCAGCCGGCCGTGGTGCCGTGATGGCCGGTGCCGAAGGCAAGGCCGGCCTCGATCTCGATGGCGAGTTCGCCGCTGTGGCGCTTCCGGCGGTCATGCGCGCCATGGACGAAGAAACGTCCGGCGCGCACCGGCTTCAGTCCCTCCAGCGAGCGCGCCACCCAGTCGATGTCGGGCAAAACCTCGCGCTCGATCGGCTTCGACAGGGACAGTCCCACAAGGCTGTCTTTTAGCCGCGCCTCAACCGCGTCGACATTGCCGTCGGTGTAGAGCGAAACCTCATAGATGTCGCGGTCTTCATCGACTTCGAGCACGGCGATCGGCAGGCCTTCATCCTCGAAAGCCGGCTCGAGCGCGGCAAATATGCGGTCGGCCTCGATCTTCCCAGCGATGAAGTGGAGCCTGGTCTGACCCATCAGTTGGTCTCTTGCTTGAGCATGATCTCTGGACAACACTTTTCTGTCCGAGAAAACCGGATTCCACATTTAGGGATCATGCCTAGCCTGCTGCCAGCCGCTTCAGCTTGGCAATCGCGGTATCGGCGCTTTCGCCATAGGCGATGGTGCCCGAAAACTCGCCCTTGGCATTGAGCAGCAGCGCCGAGGCGGTGTGGTCCATCGTATAATCGCCGTCGCCGGTGTCGACCTTCTTCCAGTAGATGTTGAAGGACTTCGCCATGGCGTGCACCTTGTCGGGATCGCCCGATATGCCGACGATGCGGTCGGAGAAATTGCTGACGTAAGTGTTCATCACAGGCGGCGTGTCGCGCTCTGGATCGACGGTAACGAAGTAGGCGTTGAGGTTCTTGCCGTCGTCGCCCAGCGTCTTCAGCCAGCCGGCCATTTCGAACAAAGTGGTCGGGCAGACTTCCGGGCAATGGGTGAAGCCGAAGAAGACGATGCTGGGTTTTCCCCGGAAGGCGGCTTCGGTGATTGGCGCGCCTTTCTGGTCGACCAGCGTGAATGGCGCGCCATACGGTTCGCCACCATAGTGGCCGCGATAGAAGTCAAAGGTGAGCCAGCCGATGCCCGCCGCCATCAGAACGAGAATGCCGACCAGAATTGAACGCATCATCAGGAATTGTCCGTAGCAGAAATCATCGAGCGCCGGATCGGCGCCTCTCTGCCGGCAGTCTTAGCCGGTCGCAGGGGGCAAGGCAAAGATGCCGCGTTGCCGCAACCGGGCTGGGCGCTACCTTGCAAACAGCTGGCCCTTATCCCACCTGAGACCGGCAAACTGAACCTGAGGAGGCTCCCTTGCATAGACGGACTGGGCAGAGACGGATTGGGCAGAAACTGATCGGCGGCGCGCTGGCCGCATGCATTGCCCTTGGCGCCGGTGCCGCAGCGGCAGAGGAAGTCGGCAAGGTCAGCGTCGATTGGGTCGGCAACGACATCATCGTCGAGGCGATCAAGGATCCCAAGATCGACGGCGTGACCTGCCATGTCTCCTATTTCGACCGCAGCGTCATCGACCGGCTGCACAAGGGCAACTGGTTCGAGGATCCGTCTGATTCCTCGATCTCCTGCCGCCAGACCGGGCCGATCACCATCGGCGACATCGACATGAGCGAGGGCGGCGAAGAGGTGTTCAAGCAAGGCATCAGCCTGATCTGGAAGAAGCAGGTGGTGAACCGCATCTACGACAAGAAGAACGAGACGCTGATCTATCTCTCGCATTCGCGCCAGGTGCAGGACGGCTCGGCGAAAATGTCGGTGACGACCGTGCCGCTGTTCAGCCAGAACGTGGTGTGGACCGGCGGCAAGCCGAAATAGCGGATTCTCCGGGCGCAACGCGACAATTGCTTCCGCAATTGTGCGGGGGTAAATCCGCCAGATGGACCGTACCGAAAACCTCGTCCTGAAAGATCCGGAGCCGCGCATCCATCCGACCGCGGAGCTGAAAGCGTGCAAGCTTGGCCGCTATGCCTCGATCGGCGAACGGGTGGTGCTGCGCGAGGTCAATGTCGGCGATTTCTCCTATTTCGAGCGCCACGCCGAGGCGATCTACACGACGATCGGAAAATTCTGCTCGATCGCCGCCAACAGCCGCATCAATGCGCTAGAGCATCCGATCGAGCGGATCACGCAGCACAAGCTCAGCTACCGGCCGAACGAGTATTTCCGCTGGCTGGGCGTCGACGCGGCGTTCCGCGCGCGGCGGCAGGCCAAGGCGGTCAGCATCGGCAACGATGTCTGGATCGGCCATGGCGCCGTCATCATGCCCGGCATCAGCATCGGCAATGGCGCCATCGTCGGCGCCAATGCGGTGGTGACGCGGAATGTACCGGCCTACACAATCGTCGCCGGCGTACCGGCAAAGCCGTTGCGCATGCGCTTTCCCTCCGAGATCGCGGCGCGGATCGAAAGCCTCGCCTGGTGGGACTGGCCGCCGGAGAAACTCGCCAAAGCGGTTCCCGACATGCAGGCCTTGCCGATTGAGGATTTCCTCCATCGCTGGGAGCAAGAGCATTCCTGAGAGCTCGCCGCGCGTGCGCGGTTTCATCGACTGGCTGGCCGAAATCCTGGCGCCAAAATTCTGAACGGCACGTGTCGGGAAGAGTTCGCCGGCTGCGGCAACGCAACGAACCCCTTCCGCCATGCGGGGGTGGCGCAGCGGAAGGGGCTTGGAGACAAATCCGCGTGAAGCGGAAGGAACAGGTTTTGGCCTGCATGGCGACTATGGCAACAAACCGATAAGGCGGCTTTTCACGGCGCTGCGCCTTTGGCGTGCATACAATTGCATCAGCGATGCCCTCTGCGACAGGGAACCGGAAGCGGCTGCCGGTTGTTTATTGTTGGAGCGATGAATGGGCGTCGGGCAGTTTATCGCGCTTTGAACGGTCGAGGATGTGAATGATCGAAAAGCTGTTTACCAGAATCGCCAACACCGTTTCGCACTTGGCGGGCCTGCCGCCGACTTTCATCGCCTGCTGCGCCATCGTTATCGTCTGGGCGGTAAGCGGGCCATTCTTCGGCTTTTCCGATACGTGGCAGCTCGTCATCAACACGGGAACGACGATCATCACCTTTCTGATGGTGTTCCTGATCCAGAACACCCAGAACCGCGACGGCGCCGCGGTTCAGGCCAAGCTCGACGAACTGATCCGCGTCAGCGAGGGCCACAATCATTTCATCGGCATCGAGCACCTGACCGAATCCGAGGTCGAGGAGATCAGAGACAAATGCGAGCGGGCGGCAAAACGCCATGACCACGAGCTCGCCGAACTCGCGGCCAAGAAGGCCGTCGCGCAAAAGCGCACCGCGAAAAAACGCGCGCCCGCCTGAGTCTCGGCTTTGGCTGAGTTCGACGATCAGTTTCCCATAAAGGCCGCGAAAGCGTCCTTATGGTCGGGGTGCCAGCGCGAGAGAGCAGGCCGGTTCTCGATGATGTCGCCGATCGCCCAGGCCATGCGCTTTTCATCGGTCGGGCGCATCACCTCATTGTCGGGGCAGAGGATGTAGAAGTCCCCACGCGCCAGCGAAGCCAGCATGAAGTCGACCACCTGCTCGCCGGTCCAGGCGCCAGCCGGTTTTTCGACCGCTCCTTCGGTGAGGCCGGTGAAGGTGAAGCCGGGAATGAGAAGATGCGCCGCGACCTTCGCGCCCGGCTCGTTGCGCAATGCGTGCGCCAAGCCTTCGGTGAACGTCTTCAACGCCGATTTGGAGACGTTGTAGGCGAGATTGCCGGGTGGCGTGGTGATGCCTTGCTTGGAGCCGGTGTTGATGATCAGGCCAGGCTCTCCGGAGGCCAGCATGGCCGGAGCGAAGGCCTCGACGCCATGTACGACACCCCAGAAATTGATGTCGATCAGCCGCTTCCAGGCGTCGCCGTTCTCCCACGGTTTTCCCGGGTTGTTGCCGACGCCGGCATTGTTCATCAGCAGCGATACGGCGCCGAAAGCGGCATGCGTCTTTTCCGCCAGCCGGCCGAGTTCGTCGGCCTTCGACACGTCGGTGGCGACGGCAAGCACGGCATTCTCGCCGGTGATCGCGGCGACTGCCTGGCGGGCCGCATCGAGGCGCGCGCCGCCAATGTCGGCCAGCACCAGTCTCATGCCCATAGCCGCCAGCCTTTTGGCGGCGGCAAGCCCGATGCCGCTGGCGCCCCCGGTGACGACGGCGACGTTGCCTCGGTTGAGGGCGGGCAAAGCGGATTGGATTTCGGCGTCGGAGGTCATGATCTTTTTCCTAGGGTTCGGGTGGCGCCGAACTTAGCGCGGGACGCGCATCGTGCAAGGCCGTCCCGCGTGTTCGGGTTGACCGCATCAACGGCGGCCGTGCATGCTGCGGCTGAACAGGAGACTGCCGATTGACCGACTGGGTTGCGATCCTGAAGGAGCAGACCGCCACCGGCGACCAGATGGGCCGCGAGGTGCCACAGATGCTTGCCAATCCGGACATAAGCGAAGCGCAGGTGAAGACCTTGTTTTCGGCACTCGAAAAACAGGCCGAGTTCGTCGAGAAATTGCGCATGGCGCTGGAAAAATTCGGCCATGATTTTTCGATCATCAAGGCGGCCGAGCGGCTGGAGGAGCGCTATGCCGACCTTGCGGCGTCGGTTGCCGAAAAGCTGAAGGCGATGCGCAAGTAGAGACGTCCTACGCTACTTTTCCAGCACCCGCGAAAAACGCGTGTCCGGCACGAACCAGACGGCGGCCACCAGCACGAAGATCGCAACGCCGATCCATTGGTTGACGAAGGCAAGCGGGACGGCTGCGGCGTAGAGGGCCACCGAGATCTTGCCCTTGCGGTCATTGCCCAGCGCCTTGGCGAAGGCGGTGTCGTTGCCGTGCAAATGGTGCAGCTTGGTGGCGAGAAAGGTGTAGGCGACCGCACACAGCACCAGGTCGATGCCATAGACGGCGACGGGGACCGGCGCGAAATGGTTCTCGCCCATGAAGGCCGTCGTTGCCGGCATCAGCGACAACCAGAACAGAAGGTTGAGGTTGGCCCACAGCACGCGGCCGTCGACCCTTTGGACGGTGTGGAACATGTTGTGCAGATTGTTCCAGTAGATGCCGACATTGATGAACGACAAGACATAGCTGAAAAAGATCGGCCACAGCGGCAGAAGCGCTGAAAAATCCTCGCCATGCGGCACTTTCAGCTCCAGCACCATGATGGTGATGATGATGGCGACCACCCCATCGGTGAATGCCTCGACTCTACCTTTTCCCATGGTTTCTCCCTCTCGATGGAAAGACGTTAAGCGAGGACTTCGGGCAAGACCATCCTGACAAGGTTGTCAGGATGAAGTTCGGCGCGTGGAACGGCCATCCTTACATGGACGTTGGGGCGCAATTGGGCGTTGGGCGATTGGCCGGAGGTTGCCATGACCAGCTATGCCGAGACCACGACGCGCGACAACGGACCCGATGGCCGGCCCGCGATGGCCGCGGTTGCCGCCATGATCGCCGCGCTGTTCGCCGGCAGCACGGTGCTGACGCCGCTTTACGTCATCTACAAGCAGGCCTTCGGTTTCTCGCAGATCACGCTGACGCTGGTCTACGCCGTCTATGTCGTCGGCAATCTCGGCGCATTGCTGATGTTCGGGCGCTTGTCCGACGGCATTGGCCGCCGTCCTGCGGCGCTGGCGTCGATGGCCATAGCGGTGGTCAGCGCGGTGGTGTTCCTGCTGGCCGAGAATGTCGCATGGCTCGATGTCGCCCGCATATTGAGCGGCCTTGGCATCGGCGTCGGCGCTGGAACCGGCACGGCCTGGCTTGCCGAATTGATCGAAGGTAAGGACAAATCGCGCGCGGCAATCATCGCCACCAGCACCAACTTCGTTGGCCTTGGCCTCGGCGCGCTGGCATCGGGCCTGCTCGCCGAATATGCGCCCTGGCCGTTGAGACTAACGTTTGCGGTCTATCTTGCCTTGCTGGTGGTGGTGACGCTGCTGATCTGGCGTACCCGCGAAACCGTGTCCCGGCCGGGCAGGCTGACCGACGTTTCGTTGCGGCCACGGCTATCGGTGCCGAGCGATATCCGCGCTGCCTTCGTGGCGCCGGCGGTCACCGGTTTCGGCGCCATGGCGCTGGTCGGCTTCTATGCAGCCCTGGCGCCGAGCATCCTGGCGCAGCAACTGCATGTGGCCAACCATGCCGAGGCCGGCGCGCTGTTCTTTGAACTGTCGATCGTTGCGGCCGCGACCATTCTGGCCACGACCCGACTGTCCAGCCGCGCCGGCATGCTGGCCGCGCTGGCGCTGATGATCCCGGCCGTAGGGCTGATGGTTGCTGCTCAGTTTTTCGCGTCGATGTCCCTGATGGTTGCCGCCACCGCTGTGTGCGGCGTGGCGGCGGCGCTCGGCTATCGCGGCGGCCTGCAGGTGGTGAACCAGATCGCACCTGCCGAGCGTCGCGCCGAATTGGTGTCGGCCTTCTTCATCTGCTGCTTCTGCGGCAATGCGCTGCCGGTGATCGGCATTGGGCTGCTGTCGAGTTGGGCCACTCCGACGACGGCAAGCCTGGCCTTCGCCGGCATGATCGCGCTGTTCTCTGTCGTAGCGCTGGGGTTCGGCGTCAAATACGCGCGCTGAGCCTCACCCGTTTGGCGTCCCGGGCGCCATGTTTGCCCGTCCGCGCGGGATGCCGAGGCCGGTGTCGGGCGGCTCGCCGGCGGCCGGCCGGTCCTCGATCATGTGCATGGTGCGCCAGCGGCCGAAGCGATAATAGGCGGCGGCCAGCACCAGCGAGGTGATCGATCCCGCCGGAAAACTCCACCACAGCGCTTCCTCGCCGAGGTAGCTCCTGAAGAAGTAGGCAAAGCCGGTGCGCACGACCAGCACGGAAATCACCAGAATGATCAGCGGCGGCATCACGGCACCGGTCGCGCGCACGGTGGCGAACAGCACGATGGTGATGCCGAACAGGATGAACGACCAGGACGCCACCTTGTTGATGTGGGCTGCAATGTCGATTGCGGTGCTGTCGCCGCTAAGGAACAGGCCGAGCACCGGCCTGTCGAAGAAGAACAGCAGCGCCACCAGGGCGCCGGTGAGCACCAGGTTGAAGCCGACGCCGGACGCCGCGATGCGACCGATGCGGTCCCACCGCCCTGCGCCGACATTCTGGGCCGCCATCGACGAGACTGCGGCGCCGATCGCCAGCGCAGGCATCTGGATATAGGTCCACAGCTGCGCCGCGATGCCGTAGGCGGCGGCGACCTGCGAGCCGTAGGAGTTGACGATGCCCATCACGGTCAGCGCCGCCGCCGAAATGACGATCATCTGCAGGCCCATCGGCACGCCCTTGAAGACGACGATCCTGAGCAGCGCCGGATCCGGCCGCAGCAGAGCGAGGTTCGCGCCGGCGAGCCGCAACGGATGCTTTCTGGCATAAAGCACAACGAGGATGGCGGTCACGCTCACCGTCTGGCCGATCAGCGTCGAGGTGGCGGAGCCGGCGATGCCGAGCTCGGGGAAGGGGCCGATGCCGCGAATGAGCAGCGGATTGAGGATGATGTCGAGCACGACGGCGAGCGCCATGAAGAAGAATGGCGTGCGCGAATCACCCGCACCGCGCAGCACCGTCATCACGAAGGACAGAAGATTCATCATCGGCACGGCGACGAAGATGATACGCAGATAGGAGCGCGCCAGCGGCAGCGCATCGGGCGGGGTGCCCAGTGTGTTGAGGATGGCGTCGACCCAGATCCAGCCGCAGACGGCGAAGATAGCCGAGACGAGGAAGAAGAAGCTGGCGCTGGTGCCGACGATGCGCCGCGCCTCGGGCAGGTCGCGGGCGCCGACCGATTGCGCCACCAGGATGGTCGCGGCCATGCCGATCCCGAACACGGTGCCGAGAATCAGGAACAGCACCAGATTGGCGTTTGAGGTCGCCGTCAGCGCCGATTCACCGAGGAAGCGGCCGACCCAGACGGCGTTGATCGAACCGTTGAGCGACTGCAGCACATTGGAACCGAGCACCGGAAGCGCGAACAACAGCAGCGTGCGAGGGATTGGGCCGCTGGTGAGATCGCCGGTGCGCCGGCGCGGTGGTATTTTTTCGTCCATGGGCTGTTCGGCGAAGGTTCATCTCAAAGTCCGCCCGGCAATGATCGCCGATTTAACGGACAAGGTCGATGCGGCATCGGAACATCACGCTTAACGCGGCTGAGGCGATCAGGTTCTCAAAGCTTGCGTAATGGGCTATGGGTCATCGCCGCGAGGGGCCGCAAACCGGGGGGATCATGTCCGACAATCCATTATTTTCTGAGCGCCTGAATAGGCGCGCGTTTCTGGGAGCATCCACTTTGGGTGCCGCTGCCATGGCACTTTCGGCCTGCACAACCACTGATGTGGCAGCAGTACCGCCGACGCCGGCGCCGGCACCCGCACCCGAGCCCGCTTTCGGCGATGCCGCCACCATGTATTCGGCGCGCGTCGATGAGGGCTTTTCATTGCCGGCAATCCCCGTCGCCAAGCTCGATCCGAAATTCGTGCGCCAGATCGTGGACGATCCGACCGGCGAAAAACCCGGCACGATCGTCGTCGATACATCCGAGCATTTTCTCTATCTGGTGCGCGACGGCGGCAAGGCAATGCGCTATGGCGTCAGCCTCGGCAAGGCCGGGTTTGGCTGGACCGGCAGCGCCGTGATCCAGGCGCGCAAGAAATGGCCGGTGTGGACGCCGCCGCCGGAAATGATCCAGCGCCGGCCGGAACTGGCGAAATACAAGGACGGCATGCCGCCCGGACCGCAGAGCCCGCTCGGCGCGCGCGCGCTCTATCTGTTCCGCGACGGCAAGGACACGATGTACCGGCTGCACGGCACGCCGGAATGGGATTCCATCGGCAAGAACGCGTCGTCGGGCTGCGTGCGCTTCATGAACCAGGACATCATCGACCTCTACAGCCGGGTCAACGGCGTAGCCCAGGTCTATGTGCGCCCGAACCTGTCGGCCGCGGGCAAGATCATGGCTGTGTCGAGCCGGACCGCCGAGCCGATCGATTCCGGCGTGCCAAGGGATGCGGAGATTTTGAAATAGGTGCCTTCACGGCATCGCTGATCGCCGACAAACGGTTAGAGGCGGACGCGCCGGGCGCGTCCGCCTTTCCGTATACGGCTACTTGTTGGCGAGGCCCGGAAGCGTGACCTGATAGACCAGGAGCATGGTGTCGACATCGGCGCCGTCGTCGGCCTTGTAGGGCGCGCCGACCTGAAAACCGTCTTGGGTGAGAAAGTCGTTATCGTTGCCGACGAACAGGAAATAGTCGTCGGGCAGCGCCGGATCGAGCAGGCTGACCACCGACATCGCTTCCCACTTCTCCGACAGGTTGTTCTTGTCGTTCGGCTTGCCGTTATGCAGGCCGAAACGGCCGAGTTCCTTGTTGTCGTTGATGTCGATGAAGGGCGTCAGCCTGGCCGGGATCATCGATGGGTCGAGCACGCCCTTGGGCGCCAGCGGCTTGTCGGCGGCATCGAAGGCGCCGCCGGCAATGTCGGTGGCGCCAGAGACGTCGACGACGAAAATCTGGCGCAGCAGCGAAGTATCGCCCTTCACCCCCTGGCCGTTTCCGCTGTCGCGCGCCAGCATCAGGAAGGTCTTGTCGGACAGCGCCACGATTTCGCTCTGCGCGGCGACCTTGGTCTTGTCCTTGGCGTCCTTGAACACCGGCAGCGGCACGGCATATTCATGCACCAGCTTGAGATGGGCCGGGTCGGAGGCGTCGTAGACCAGCGCGCGGGTGTTCTGGCGCGTCGCGGGCGAATCGCCGCCATCCTGGCGGGGCGCCGACTGCAGCACAGTGATCAGCGACTTGCCGTCCGGCGTCAGCGCCATGCCTTCGAGGCCTTGATTGTTCTGGCGGCCGGTTTCGGGATCCTTCGGATCGGGTTCGGCTGCACCGGGGCCCGGATTGTCGGAGGCGAAGTTCGGCGCGCCCTTGCGCATCGGCACCAAAGCGGCGGGCGGCTGCGTTGCCGACAAAAGATGGCCGTCGGCCGAGAAGCGGTAGATGTTGGGGCCGTATTCGTCAGAGATGAACATGGTGCCGTCGGGCAGCCGCGCGATCGCCTCATTGTCGAGCGCCAGCTTGCCATTGGCCTCGGGCAGGATCGGCAGGTCGCCATTGGCCGCGCGCACGCCGTTGAGCGGATCGAGGCCGGTGGCGTCAGCGCCCTTGTCGTCGGTGAGGAGCAGGGAATCGGCAAGCGTCGCCTTGACGCCTGTCTGTTCCTGGCCGGAGGTGGGCGTGGCGCCTAGTGCTACCGGCGTGAACTCGATGCGAATAGTGTTGAGGCGCGGCCGGTAATCGGTGGTGCCGACGACATTGTAGCCGCGGTCGGGCAGCAACCAGAGCGAGCCCTTGTAGCCGTCCGCGCCACGGGTCCAGCTTGCGGCGTCGATGGACATGCCGGAGCCGGAGCCGAAGGTCTCGCCGAACTTGTCCTTCTGATCGGCCGGGATGCGGCCGACGCCGACCAGGCCCTTGTTGACGAAGCCACCAACGGTGGCGGTGCTGTCGGCAAGGGCAGGGGTCAGGGCGGTAAACAGCGCCAGCGCGGCGCCGAGCGACACGGTTCGGTGCGAGATTTTCATGGAGATCCTCTTTGTGACAAGCCTTGAGCGGCGCAAAGGGGCCACCGCATCGCATCGACGATGTCGCCCTCTCGCAAAGCGGTCTAGGACGCGAAGATGATAGTTGCGTGACAGAGCGGGCCTCTTCCTTCTCCCTTGTGGGAGAAGGGAGAGACGCACTTTCAATCGCTGTCGCGGGCGATCAGCTCCAGCGGCCAGACTTCGCGGATGATGCGCGGACCTTCCGGGCCGGCAAAGGCGGGAAGCGAGGCCAGCAGCATTTCGGCCAGCCGCCGGCCCATCGGCTCCAGCGACGGACGGAAGGCGGTCAGCGCCGGCGAGAAATAACGGCAGAGCGGCGTGTCGACGATGACGATCACCGCGATGTCGTGGCCGGGCCTGATGCCCATCTCGGCCAGTGCCTTGCAGCCGCCGAGCGCCATTGCGTCATTGTTGAAGATGATGGCTGTGGGCCGGTCCTTGGACAGCATCACGCGCGGCGTCACCTGGTAGCCTCCGGCCTCGTTGATGAAGCCGTCGGCGATCAGGCCGGGGTCGACTTCGATGCCATGCCGCTCCAGCGCCTTGCGGTAGCCGTCGAGGAACAGGTAGCCGAAGTTGAGATCAAGCGAAGGGCGGATGGCGGCAATGCGGCGGTGGCCGCGCGCGACCAGCCGGTCGACGGCTTCATCACCCGCCCTCTCGAAATCTATATCGAGCGAAGGATAGGTGTCGTCGCCGGATTGACTTCGGCCAAGCGTGGCGAAGGGAAAGCCGGCCTTGCTGAGATAGTCGATCCGATCGTCTTCCCGCCGTGTATTGGCCAACACGACCGCGTCGGCCCGGCGCGTCTCAACCACGCGGCGCAGCCTCTCCTGCTGATATTGGCCGGGCTCGCCCATGACGACCATCAGATCCAGGTCATCCTCGGCCAGCCGGCCCTGCAGACCGATCAGGAACGGGATGAAGAACGGTTCGCCATATTGCTGGTCGCCCGGATGCGGCTGCAGCATGAAGGCGATCGAATGGGTGGTGCCTTGCCGCAGGCTGCGGCCGGACTGGTTGGGCGAATAGTTCAATTGCTTGGCGGCGGCGAGCACGCGCTGGCGGGTGTCGGCATTGACGTCGGCGCGGCCGTTCAACGCCCGCGACACGGTGCCGATCGAAATGTTCAGGTGACGCGCTAGGTCATGGATACTGGACGCCAAGGACAGTTCTCCCCCTGTCTTGGCTAGCACCGGCTGCCGCCCAGGCCAAGGCTTCGGGATGATTTTCGCTGACAGCCGATTGACATTGTACGCCATCGGGTGTGTTCTCGTAAACGTTTACGGAGAAACGTTTACGGTGATGCCGGAAATGCCGTGACATTCGGTCTGGAGGGACCGGACGGGAGGAATGCCGGATGATGAATGCCGTCCTCGTCGGCTGTGGTGCGATGAGCAAGGCCTGGCTCGATGCCGCGAGGCAGATCGACGGGCTGGCCATTGTCGGCCTTGTCGATCTCGACGCCGAACGGGCGAAGGCGAGGGCGCACGAATACGGGCTCGACGGCGCGGTAATCGGCACCAGCCTCGACGCGGTGCTCGACCAGACCAGGCCCGACGCGGTGTTCGATGTCGTGGTTCCAGCCGCCCGGCGTGATGTCGCCTTTGCCGCCTTTGCCCATAATTGCCATCTGCTGACGGAAAAGCCGCTGGCCGATACTCCGGAAAATGCCCGCGCCATCGTCGATGCGGCACGTAACGCGGGGCGTATCCATGCGGTCGTGCAGAACCGCCGCTACGTCGCCAATGTCCGGCGCATCAGGCGCTTTCTCGACTCCGGCGCCATCGGCAAGCCAACCAGCATCCATGCCGATTTCTTCGTCGCGCCGCATTTCGGCGGCTTCCGCGAGGAGATGGCGCATGTGCTTTTGCTCGACATGGCGATCCATACTTTCGACGCCGCCCGCTACATGGTCGGCGGCGATCCCGCCGGCGTCTATTGCCAGGAATGGGAGCCGGCGAATTCCTGGTACCGGCAGGGATCGTCGGCCAGCGCTATCTTCGATCTCGGCGGCGGCAAGGTGTTCACCTATGCAGGCTCTTGGTGCGCGGCGGGCTTCCGCACCAGCTGGGAGAGCACGTGGCGCATCGTCGCCGAGCACGGCAGCCTGGTCTGGGACGGCGAGGACGGACTGAAGGCCGAGGTTGTGTTGTCGGTCCGCGACGGCCTGTTCGACCTGACCCAGCCCATCACAGTACCGCCGCTCGATTCCGCCGACCGCGTCGGCGGTCATCTCGGCATCATCAAGGATTTCATCCACGCCATCGAGACCGGCAGCGAGCCGGAAACCCGTGGCAGCGACAACATCAAAAGCCTGGCCATGGTTTTTGGCGCCATCGAAAGCGCCGAGACCGGACGGCGCGTCGCAATCACACAGGAAGCATCATGATGCCAAACCCGCTTCTCGACATCCGGATCGGCACCATGGTGCGGGCCAATCTCGAAGACCCGGCCGCCTACATCAAAGAGATTCTGCCGCTCGGCTTCGAGAGCATCCAGCCCTTCTTCTGGCAGACGCTGGGCGGCAAGGATTTGCCGCGGCTCGCCGGCGAGATCCGCGAGGCGATCGGCGATGCCGATGTCGTCGTGTCGTCGATCGGTGTGTTCGGCAATCCGCTGGAGGATGGCGAGGTCGATCGCGGCGTGCTCGCGGCCTGGGAAACGGTGATCGACAATGCGCATCTGTTCGGCGCCTCGACGGTCAGCGGCTTCACCGGCCGCCTGCGCGGCAAGAAGCTGACCGACAGCCTGCCGCGCTTCCGTGAGGTCTGGGGGCCGCTGGCCAAACGCGCCGCCGACAAGGGCGTGCGCATTGCCTTCGAAAATTGCGCCATGGACGGCAACTGGGCCGCCGGCGACTGGAACATCGCCCACAATCCGGACGCCTGGGAGCTGATGTTCAACGAATTGCCCGACGACAATCTCGGCCTCGAATGGGAGCCCTGCCACCAGCTTGTCTACCTCATCGACCCGATGCCGCAGATCCGCAAATGGGCGCCGCGCATTTTCCATGTCCACGGCAAGGACGCGACGGTGCGCTGGGATGTGATCCGAGAGCACGGCGTGTTCGGCAAGCTGCCCTTCGTGCAGATGCGCACGCCCGGGTTTGGCGACAGCGACTGGACGCGGGTGATCAGCGAATTGCGGCTGGCCGGTTACAAGGGCGCCATCGACATCGAGGGCTGGCACGACCCGGTCTATCGCGGCGACCTCGAAATCACAGGCCAGGTGCGCGGGCTGGAATACCTCAAGCAATGCCGGGGAGGAGCGACCTACCTGCCGAACCCGGCGTGACCGAGGGCCGGTGGGAGGAGCCGGCCTGACAGATTCCCAAGCACTGCCGACAAGCACTGCCGACAGGCGAACGACGAAACCCCTCGGCTCACCGAGGACAAAAGGGAGGAACGTGCATGAGCATCGCAATGAGAACGACACTTCTGCGCTCGACCGTCGTGGCCGCCGCCACGGCGCTGTGCGCTGCCATCTCCACTCTGCCGGCGCAGGCGCTCGACGCCCAGTGGTGCAAGGATGTCCACATCCGCTTTTTCGTCGGCGGCGCCGAGGGCGACGCTTTCGGCACCATCGTCTACAATGGCGCCAAGCAGGCGGCGTCCGATCTCGGACCCAAGGTCGACTACATCTTCTCGCAGTGGGACGTCGAGAAGATGGTTCAGCAATTGCGCGAGGCCGTCGCCGTGAAGCCCAACGGCATTGCCATGATGGGCCATCCCGGCGACGCCGCGATCATGCCGCTGGCCGAACAGGCGCACAAGGACGGCATCAAGATGATGTACCAGAACGTGCCGGTGCCGACGGTGGTGGCTGCGTTCGGCGGCGGCTATGTCGGCGCCCAGCAGGAGCAGCAGGGCCGCGCGCTCGGCGTCGAAGCGTTCAAGCTCGGCAATCTCAAGTCCGGCGACAAGGCGATCATGATCGGCCCGTTCGAGAACGAGGCCCGCGGCGCGCGCGAGCGCGGCACGGTGGCAGCACTCAAGGAAGCCGGCGTCGAGGTCATCCAGCTGTCGTCGCCGCCGAGCGGCGAATGGGCGTCCGACCCCAATCTGGCGATACCGGTGATCACCGCGGCCCTGCTCAACAATCCCGACGTCAAGGCGGTCGGCTATCCCGGCGGCCAGATGCTGGGCAACGTCGCCACCTACATGCAGGCGGCGGGGCGCAAGCCGGGCGACATCTTCAATTTCGGCTTCGACACCAGCCCGCAGATCGTCGAGGCGTTCAAGGGCGGCTGGGTGCAACTGACGGCCGATCAGCAGCCGTTTCTGCAAGGCTATCTGCCGATCCTCAGCCTTTGCCAGCAGGTGGTGCTGGGCCTGGCGCCGATGAATGTCGACACTGGCGCCGGCTTCGTCACGCCGCAGAATTACGAGATCGTCGCCGAGCTCGCCAAGCAGGCGCTGCGCTGACCTCCCAAACTGCCGGCTGGGCGCAAGCCCGGCCGGCAGGACCGCCGGCACCAGGCCGGGATGATACCACAGGAGCGAGGATCGCCATGGCCGAACGCATCATCGAACTGCGCGACATCAGCAAATCCTATGGCCAGGTCTATGCGCTGGGCGGGGTCAATCTCTCGGTCGACCGCGGCGAGGTGGTTGGCCTGATCGGCGACAATGGCGCCGGCAAATCGACGCTGATCAAGATCCTGTCCGGCGTCGTCAAGCCGACCAGCGGCGAGATCCTGGTGCGCGGCAAGCCGGTGACCGGCTGGAGTGCGGCACGCTCGCGCGACGCCGGCATCGAGACGGTCTTCCAGGACCGGGCGCTGGCCGTGCAGCAGACCATCGTGCGCAACATCTTCATGGGCCGCGAACTCACCGGCTTCATGGGCTTTCTGAAGGTCAATAAAGAGATAGAGGAGGCGAGCCGGCTGATGCGCGAGATCGGCTTTACCTCGAAAGTGTTCACGCCGCATTCGATCGTCGGCCAGCTCTCCGGCGGCGAACGCCAGGGCGTGGCGATCGCGCGCGCCATCTACAAGCAGGCCGAGCTGATCATCCTTGACGAGCCGACGACGGCGCTGTCGCTGACCGAGACCGCCAAGGTCTTCCATTTCGTGCGCCAGGTGCGGGCGAGCGGCCGTTCGATCCTGTTCATCGGCCACAACATCCACCATGTCTTCGACATCGCCGACCGCTTCGTGGTGATTGACCGCGGCAAGGTGGCGCTGACCGCCGATCGCACCGAGGTCAAGTCGGCCGAAGAGCTGATCAATTTCATGGAAGACGTTGCGCATCCCGGAGGATTGCCGGGGCTGCACGAGGCCGGCGACGCGGAGAGGGCAGCACGATGAGCAAGACCATGGAACCCGATCTGCAGAGCCCGCTCGGCGGCAAGGCGGCCCGGCCTGAGTGGAAGCACCCGTCCGACCATTGGCTGCGCGGTTTCGTCATCGACAACCGCGCAGCGCTCGGCACGCTCGCCGTGTTCATCATCATGATGGCGGCGTTCCTGATCGCCAACCCGACCGTGTTCACCACCTGGTATCTCTACAGATCCGTGCTGACCACGCTGCCGGTTGCCCTGTTCGTGGTGGTGCCGCTGGTCTTCGTCGTCACCTGCGGCGAGATCGACCTGTCGTTTCCCGCAACCATGGGCTTTGCCTCCTGGGTGTTCGCGCTGGTGGTGCAGGCCGGCTACGATCCGTTTCTCGGCATCGCAGCGGCGATTCTCACCGGCACGCTGCTCGGCTTTCTCGTCGGATCCCTGGTCGTTTATGGCGGGCTGTCGTCGCTGATCGCCACCCTCGGCATGAATTTCCTGCTGCGGGGACTGATCCAGATCATCAACGAGGGCAGATCGACGGCATTGACCGGTCTCAGCGACAGCTGGGCGTACACCATCTTCTCCGGTCAGGTGTGGGGTTTTCCGGTACAGGTCTTATGGGCACTCGCCTTCGTCATTTTTTCGGCAATGCTCTACAACCGGCACCGCTTCGGCGCGCAGGTGAGGGTCGTCGGCGACAACCCCGACAGCGCCCAGCAAATGGGCATCGACGTCAAGCGTGTGCGGGTGAAAGTGTTCATCTTCACCGGCATCGGGGCCGCGATCGCCGGCACGTTTTCGGTGATGATCAACTTCACCTGGTGGCCGACCGCGGGCGACGGCTATCTCTTGCCGGTGCTGGCTTCGGTGTTCGTCGGCGGCACGCCGACCTGGGGCGGCATCGGTACGGTTGCCGGTGGAGCGATCGGCGCGGTCACCGTGTCGTTCATCCAGACCGGCGTCGTGGCGGCGGGCCTGAGCGGCTTCTACGTCCAGTTCTTCAACGGGCTGATCATCATCCTGTCGCTGCTGGGGCACAAGTGGAACCAGGCGCGGTACAGGTGAGGGGCGGGCTAAATTGACGGGGACGCTCATGTTGCGGACCGCATGCCCCGACGACTGGGCAGACGCCCGTCGCTTCGTCATTCTAAGGCGGAGCAGGAGCGAAGCTCCGTCGCGTAGACCCTGGAATCCATTCCGCGACCTTGGCGTGCAGCTGCGCAGGATTCCGCACCGTGGCAACGCGTTGAAGACGCGGGATGGATCCTCGGGTCTACGCTGCGTCGCTACGCTCCTTGCTCCGCCCGTGGATGACGAGGCGGGGAGGGCTCCGCCAGACTACAACAATGTGGTCGCTTGTAGGACAACAGGACAAGCGGGCGCTCACACCGCCGCCACAAACCCGTCCAGCACGCGTTTCTGGCCGGCCTTGTCGAAGTCGATGGTCAGCTTGTTGCCTTCGATGTTGGAGATGTTGCCGTTGCCGAATTTCTGGTGGAAGACGCGGTCGCCGACGCTGAAGGGCGACGGCGTGTCGGCGACGGATTTGGCGACCAGTTCGCCGTCAATGGTGCGGCCTTTGACGCTGGTTCGGCCGGCGCCGTAGCCGGAGTCGGTCTCGCCATAGCCGATGCGCTCGACCTGGTGGCCGGAGCGCGAGCCCCAGTTGCGGTCGGTCGCCTCGGTGCGGTTGGCCTGCGCGCGCTGCCAGCCGGGCGTCGCATAGGTGTTGGAGAAGGCGCCGGATTTTTCCGCGCCGACATTGTCGAAGCGCGAGGCGCCGTAGGGGTTCTGCCGCCCTGCGCCCTGGCCGCCACGGCCCGACGCGAACGAACCGCCGCCATAGGAATTGCCGTAGCCGCCATAGGAGTTGCCGCTTTCGGCGACCTCGACATGGGCTTCCGGCAGTTCGTCCAGAAAGCGCGACGGGATGGTCGACTGCCACAGGCCGTGGATGCGGCGGTTGGAGACGAACCACAGATGCAGGTTCTTCTTGGCCCGGGTCAGGCCGACATAGGCGAGACGGCGCTCTTCCTCCAGGCCGGAGCGGCCGCCTTCGTCCAGCGCGCGTTGGTGCGGGAACAGGCCTTCCTCCCAGCCGGGGAGGAACACGGTCTCGAATTCGAGGCCCTTGGCCGAATGCAGCGTCATGATGTTGACGGCGTCAAGCTCGGCGTTCTGCTCGGCGTCCATGACCAGCGCGACATGCTCGAGGAAGGAGCGCAGCGATTCGTACTCCTCCATCGAGCGGATAAGCTCTTTCAGGTTTTCCAGCCGGCCCGGCGCCTCGACCGAGCGGTCGTTCTTCCACATGTCGGTGTAGCCGCTCTCCTCCAGAATGGTCTCGGCGAGTTCGGTGTGCGGCGTGGTTTCCAGCGCCTTCTGCCAGCGCTCGAAATTGGCCGCCACTTCGCGCAAGGCCGCGCGGGGCTTGGGCTTCAGCTCGTCGCTTTCTGCGAGCTTGGCGGCTGCCTCCAGCATCGGGATGCGCAAGCTCCGCGCCGTGTCGTGGATCTGGCGGATGGTGGCTTCACCCAGGCCGCGCTTGGGGACATTGACGATGCGCTCGAAGGCGAGGTCGTCGGCGCCCTGCGCGACGACGCGGAAGAAGGCCAGTGCATCGCGGATTTCCATGCGCTCATAGAAGCGCGGGCCGCCGATGACGCGGTAGTTGAGGCCGAGCGTGACGAAGCGATCCTCGAATTCGCGCATCTGGAAGGAGGCGCGGACCAGGATGGCCATATCATTGAGCTTGTGCTTGGCACGCTGGTAGGTCTCGATGGTCTCGCCGACGGCGCGCGCCTCCTCCTCGGAATCCCAGGCGGCGTGGACATGCACCTTCTCGTCGTCCTCGGCGACCTTCTCGGTGAACAGCGTCTTGCCGAAGCGGCCCTCATTGTGGGCGATGAGGTGCGAGGCAGTGCCGAGGATGTGCGCGGTCGAGCGATAATTGCGCTCCAGACGGATGATGGTGGCGCCGGGAAAATCCTTGTCGAAGCGCAGGATGTTGTCGACCTCGGCGCCACGCCAGCCATAGATCGATTGGTCGTCGTCGCCGACGCAGCAGATGTTGACTTTGTTTTCGCTCACGGGCCGTTCCGCGCCTGCCGGCGCAGGCCCTCCGCCCCCTCTTTTTTGCGCGCCTTCGGCGTCGCGGGAGTCGCCTCGCAACGGCTCGGACGCCCGGTCGGGCTTGCGGCCTTCGGCCGAGCGCGCTTTACCCTCCCCTGGATGGGGAGGGTCGCCGCGAAGCGGCCGGGAGGGGTGACTGGCGCCGGCGCTGCCACCCCCACCCGCGCCGCTACGCGGCGCGACCTCCCCCATCGAGGGGGAGGTAGGTCTTTGCGCCAGCAGCCGCAGCCACATGTATTGCGCGGTGTTGGTGTCCTGGTACTCGTCGACGAGGATGTATTTGAAGCGCTTGTGGTAGTCCTTCAGCACGTCCGGATTGGCGCGGAAGATGCGGATCGGGTGGCAGAGCAGATCGCCGAAGTCGCAGGCGTTCAGCGTCTTCAGCCGCTCCTGATAGGCCTTGTAGAGTTCCCGGCCCTTGCCGTTGGCGAAGCTGCGGGCATCGCCCTCGGCAATGTCGGCCGGGCCTTGGCCCTTGTTCTTCCAGCCGTCGATCATCTGCGCGAACTGCTTGGCCGGCCAGCGCTTGTCGTCGAGGCCTTCGGCCTGGATCAGCTGCTTGATCAGCCGTACGACGTCGTCGGTGTCGAGGATGGTGAAATCGGATTTGAGCCCGGCCAGCTCGGCGTGGCGGCGCAAGAGCTTGACGCCGATGGAGTGGAAGGTGCCGAGCCACGGCATGCCCTCGACGGCTTCGCCGACGAGATGGCCGATGCGCTGCTTCATCTCGCGCGCGGCCTTGTTGGTGAAGGTCACCGCCAGGATCTGCGAGGGGAAAGCCCTGCCGGTGGCCAGGATATGGGCGATGCGGGTGGTCAGCACGCGGGTCTTGCCGGTGCCGGCGCCGGCCAGCACCAGGACCGGGCCTTCGGTGGTTTCCACCGCCAGCCGCTGCTCGGGGTTGAGGCCGTTGAGATAATCGGGTGCGCTGTTGGGTCCGCTGCGGGCCGCCATGGCGCGCGCGGCTATGCCCGACGGGGCCGCGGGCCGCGCATTGGGTTCGTCGAAAAAGGGCATTTCTTCCGCAAAGCCGGACATCTCCCCCGAATGTAGTGATTCGGGAGCGAAAGACCAGAAGTGTCTACGTTTTGTTCTGCTAAAGTGCCCGATACTGCGGCTCAGGCCTTTCGGTAACCGAGCGCGACGAACAATCGATGTCCGAACGAGCGCGCTTCCTCTGTCATCACCATGCCAAAGGCCGTCAGCATCTGGTCGTAATAGCGGCTGCCCGCGGGTGACGCCAGGAATGTCGAGTACAGTCTGAGATCGCCGAGCGGGAGATCCCGGTACGTATAAGCGCTACCCTGCATGGCATTCTGTTCGATGTTCTGGCGAATTTTCACGGATTGCTGACGCACCAGCGCCATGATCTGTTCGTCCGACAGAGGCTTTCCGGCTGCGCCCAGCATCCCCGTAACCATCGCGTAGCTCATGTTCAGCGCTATCGCCTCGCCGGTGTCGACAGCGCTGATATCGTCGATGATCTTGCGGTACAATTCGAGCCGGGCTGGATCCTTGGTCGGAAGCTCGGCGAGGATTTGCTTGCCCTCTGTCTTCTTGCTTTGCCTGCCTTCCGGGCCAGACGACTGAATTTCCAAAGCGGTGACGTGCTTGCCCAACGGGGAAGCGTAAAACGCTGCGAGGTCGGACAGATCGGTGGCCGACAGCCTGTCCGCCATCCGCGATTCGATGGCAGTCTCCATTTTGACTGCGTCGAAGGCGCCTTCCAGCGCGACCGACAAGGCGTCCTGGAAATTTGCCGGTAACGGTTCGGGTATGGATTTCGTGGCTGCGGCGATGCCGGGACCGATGCCCATCAGCATCTCGTGAAAGCCGTTTGCCTTGTTGATCTCGCTCAGCGTCTGTGCCGGCGCGGCCACTGTGCCGGCCGTGAGCGCGACGAAGCTACAGAGGACAAGGACTACTCGCGTCAGAGGCGAGGCGAATGACATCACTCTGGTTGCTCCTGATGGTTGGTCGAAAGCAGACTGCTGGAAAACCCGGATGCCGGCAAGGCGGGATTGCCACCTGGCGTGTGGCCTCGAAAAAACGCCCTGTGCGCGGAGCCTGCGGGCATGGCCGTTTGGTTTCGCCATGGATCGCTCCCCGGCGGCTTGACAGGCACGGCGGGCGGGAGAAGGTTGTACCGCCGGGGGCAGGATTGGCATACCTTTGCCCATGGCCGCGCCGCGGAATGCGCATCAGTCGAAGGAGTATCGTCTTGGCTGTCGTCATCACCTCCCTCATCCTGTTCCTCATCGGCCTCGCACTTGGCGGCGGCGGCGTCTGGCTCGCGATGCTGGGCGGCAGCTGGTACTATGTCGTCACCGGTCTCGCCTTCCTCATCGCCGCATGGCTGCTCTTCCGGCGCAAATCGACGGCGCTCTGGCTCTACGCGGCGATCGTGCTCGGCACGCTGGCCTGGGCGGTGTGGGAAATCGGCTTCGACTGGTGGGAACTCGGACCGCGCGGCGGCATCATCGTGCTTCTGGCGCTGTGGCTGCTGACGCCTTGGGCAAGGCGGGGCCTGATCGGCCCCGACGCGCGCGCGCCGCTCATTCTGGCCGTGCTCGCATCGCTCGCCGTCGCCGGTTATTCGATGACGGCCGATCCCAAGGACATCGCCGGCGACCTCAGCGCCGACAAGGTGACGCCGACTGCCGATCTCGGCGGCAATGTGCCTCCGGGCGAATGGCATTTCTACGGCCGTACGCAATTTGGCCAGCGCTATTCGCCGCTCGACCAGATCACGCCCGACAATGTCGCCAAATTGCAGCCGGCCTGGATCTACCAGACCGGCGACGTGAAAGGGCCGGACGATGTCGGCGAAACCACCTACCAGGTGACGCCGCTGAAGGTGGGCGATGCGCTCTATATCTGCACGCCGCACAATTTCGCCATCGCCATCGATGCCGCCACCGGCAAGGAGAAATGGCGTTTCGATCCCAAGATCAAGCTCGACAAGGACCGCCAGCACCAGACCTGCCGCGGCGTGTCCTATTATGCCGATGCCAAGATCGCCGCCGGCCAGCCTTGCGCGACGCGCGTCTATCTGCCGACCTCGGATGCGCGGCTGATCGCGCTCGACGCCGCCAACGGCCAGGTCTGCCCGTCCTTCGCCGAAGCCGGCACGCTCAATTTGTTGACCAACATGCCGTATCCGAAGTCGGGCTATTATTACTCGACCTCGGCGCCGCTGATTGCGGGCGGCAAGATCATCATCGGCGGCGCGGTCAACGACAATTATTCGACGCAAGAGCCGTCCGGCGTCATCCGGGCCTTCGACGTCGACACCGGCGCCCTGGTGTGGAACTGGGATTCCGGCAATCCGGACCAGACAACGCCGCTGGCGGCAGGCCAGACCTACACCCACAACTCGCCCAACATGTGGTCGACGGCAAGCGCCGACGAGAAGCTCGGCCTGCTCTATGTGCCGCTCGGCAACCAGACGCCGGACCAGCTCGGGATGGGCCGCAGCGCCAATGTCGAGAAGTTTTCCTCCTCGATCACCGCGCTCGATCTGGCCACCGGACAAGTGCGCTGGGTGCGGCAGACCGTGCATCACGACCTCTGGGACATGGATGTGCCGGCACAGCCGACCCTGGTCGACATCACCACCGCTGCCGGCGTCGTTCCGGGCCTGGTTGGACCGACCAAGCAGGGCGACCTCTACGTGCTCGACCGGCGCAGCGGCGAGCCGATCATCCCGATCAAGGAAGTGCCGGCGCCGGGCGGCGCTGTCGAGGGCGATCACACGTCGCCGACGCAGCCGGTCTCGGATCTCTCCTTCAATCCGAGGCCGCTGACCGGCGCCGACATGTGGGGCATCACCATGTTCGACCAGCTGGCCTGCCGGATCGAATTCCAGGGCCTGCGCTACGAGGGCCGCTACACCCCGCCATCGGTGCAGGGGTCGCTGGTCTATCCCGGTAATTTCGGCACATTCAACAGGGGCGGCGTCGCCGTCGATCCGGTGCGGCAGGTGATGTTCGGCATGCCGACCTATCTGGCGTTCAAATCGCAGCTCATTCCGCGCGACCAGGTGCCGCCGCCGGATGAGGGGCGCGGCAGCGAGCAGGGGCTGAACCGCAATGAGGGCGCACCCTATGCGGTGGTGATGGGGCCGTTCCTGTCGCCGCTCGGCGTGCCCTGCCAGGCGCCGCCATGGGGCTATGTGGCGGGAGCGGACCTCAGAACCGGCAAGATCGCCTACAAGCACCGCAACGGCACCGTCTATGACATGACGCCGTTGCCCTTGCCGCTGAAGGTCGGTGTTCCCGGCATTGGCGGGCCGATGATCACCGCCGGCGGTGTCGTCTTCCTGGGCGCGGCGGTCGACGACTATCTGCGCGCCTATGACCTGACATCGGGCAAGCAGCTCTGGCAGGCCAGGCTGCCGGCCGGTGGGCAGTCGACGCCGATGACCTACACCGTCGCCGACGGCCGCCAGTTCGTGGTCATCGTCGCCGGCGGCCACGGCTCGGTCGGCACCAAGCCCGGCGACTATGTGATGGCCTATACGCTGCCGAAGTAGCAGCGATGTGACTTAGGTAAGTGATCGGCCCGGCAGATATTCTGGCAATGTCGCGCCGCCCCTCATCTGCCTGCCGGCATCTATACGGGGAGAAGTGCCCGGCAGGGCGATGAGGGGCAGCAGCAGCCTTGGTCAGCTTGCGTAAGAGATGGCCTTTGAGACTGGGCACGGAGCCCAGTACTTCATTGGTTAGCTGCGGCCCTGTTTCGGCCTGCTGGATCAGCGTGGTGACGGCCGACGCCGGTCGACGCGGACCTTCACCATCCGAGCGGCGGCTGCGGCAGCAGCGGAGCGCATTGCCAGCAAGGCAGCAACAGCAAGCACGAGCGCGCTTGCAAGGATCGGAGTAGACAAGGTCATGGCGTTGTTCCTTCTCGTCGGGCTCGCCGCTACGGGCGAGACCATCATCAGCTTCCTTCCATATTGTGGCGGCACCATCGACATTCTCTGAAATGACCAAAATGTGATGGGCGCGTTCCGCGGGGCCGCCGCATCGTTCGATGGCGCAAGCGTCACCCATCCGAGACTGGACCGTGCGAGCTTGCACCCTATCTTGATCCGCGAGTCATCCCGGAGTGACCGTGAGATCATCTCCTAACGAGGAGCACGCCATGACGAAACCCACCGCCGAAGCCGTCAAACCTGCCAAACCTGCCATCACCCAGGCGATGATCGATGCCTATGACGAATACACGCATCTGACGCTCGACCGCCGCCGCTTCATGGAACAGCTGACCAGGCTTGCCGGATCGGGCGCGGCGGCGGCCGCGATCGCGCCGCTGCTTGCGGCGAATTCGGCGCAGGCGGCAATCGTCGCCGACAACGATCCGCGCGTGAAGGCTGAAGATATCACCTATTCCGGCAGCAGCGGTGAGATGAAGGGCTATCTGGTCAGGCCGGCGGACCAGTCCGGCAAGCTCGGCACCGTCATCGTGGTGCATGAGAACAGGGGGCTCAACCCGCATATCAAGGATGTGGCGCGGCGCGTTGCGCTGGAGGGGTTCGTGGCGCTGGCGCCGGATTTCCTGTCGCCGCTCGGCGGCACGCCCGCCGACGAGGACAAGGCGCGCGACATGTTCACCAAGCTCGACGCCAGCCAGGTCACCGCCGATGGCCTGGCGACCATCGCCTATCTCAAGGGCGAGAAGGACGGCAACGGCAAGGTCGGTGCTGTCGGCTTCTGCTGGGGCGGCGGCACGGTCAACAATCTGGCGGTCAACGCGCCCGATCTCGCCGCCGGCGTCGCCTATTACGGCATGCAGCCGAAGGCCGAGGATGTGGCGAAGATCAAGGCGGCGCTGTTGCTGCACTATGCCGGCCTAGACGAGCGCATCGACGCCGGCATCGATGCCTACAAGAAGGCGCTCGACGCCGCCCATGTCGAATACACGCTCTATGTCTATGACGGCGTCAACCATGCCTTCAACAACGACACCTCGGCCGCGCGCTATGACAAGAAGGCAGCCGATCTCGCCTGGGGACGGACGATCGCTTTCCTCAAGGAGAAGCTGGCGTAAGCTTCAGGCCGCCGACGACGCCCATACGCTTTCATAGGCCGGCGACAGCGTAAAACCGGCCGGCAGCACCGAGACCGGGGGCGGGCGCCGCACGCCCTCCTGCAGATAGCGCAACGCCGACACCAGTCCGTTCATCGTGTAGGGCTTGGCGATGACGCCGATCGCGCCGGCGAAATGGTCGGGGATGCGTTTTGGATTGGCGGTCATGAACACCACCATGGAACGGTTACCCTCGCGGATATGCTCGGCAACCTCGACCCCGGTTGGTCCGTCGGCGAGGTGGATGTCGACAAAGGCAATATCGGCATCGGCGGTATCAATCATACCTCTTGCTTCGGCCAACGATGTCGCCCAACCCACAACGCTGTGGCCGGCTTCCTCGACGAGGCTTTCCAGTTCCATCGCCAGCAACGCCTCATCCTCGACGATCAGGACCTTGAGCGGTTCGTTCATGACAGCTTCCCTTTCTGCTGCGGTTCGTTCGGCATCGAGATGACGACCTTTGTGCCCGGGCCGGCGTCGCGCCATTCGATGTCGGCATGCAACTGACGGGCAAGCGACTTGATCAGCCGCATGCCGAAAGAAGCATCGCCACTGGCCTCGGCCATGCCGACGCCGTCATCGGAGACCTCGATGTTGAAGTGGCCGTCGGGCTGGCTCATCTTGATGCCGATGCGCCCCGCGGTGGTGCCGTCCGGCTTTGCCTTGAAGGCGTGCTTCAGCGCGTTGGTGACAAGCTCATTGACCATCAAGGCAACAGGCGTGGCTTTTTCGGCCGGAATGACGATGGGTTCGAGGTCCAGCGTCGGCTTGATCTCGGCGCGTCCGGATGCGGTCAGCAGGTCGGTGACCAGATCCCTGGCGAAATCCGAGACATCGAAGCGGCTGACATCCTTTGACTGGTAGAGACGGCGATGCACCGTGCTCAGCGCCTCGATGCGCTCCAGCATGGTGGTCAGCGATCGCTTCGTCGCTTCATCCTTGATTGCCCGGCTTTGCATGATGATCAGCGAGGAGATCATCTGCAGGTTGTTTTTCACCCTATGGTCGACCTCGTGCAGCAGCGTGGTCTGCGCCTCAAGGACGGCCTCAAGCTCGCGTGTGCGTTCCTTGACAGCCTTTTCAAAACGGTTCTTGTCGGCGGTGATGCGATCCTCCGAGCGCTTGCGATCCGAGACGTCGAGCTGTGAGGCAAAGAAGAACAGGAGTTCGCCTTTGTCGTTGGAAACCGGGCTGATGTAGAGCGCATTCCAGAACGTCGAGCCGTCCTTGCGGTAGTTCAACAGATCGATGGCGATATCGGTTCCCGCTGCTATCGCGTCGCGCACGCTAGCCACAGCTGCCTTGTCTGTCTCTGGCCCCTGCAGGAAGCGGCAGTTCTTGCCCATGACCTCGTCGCGCTCGTAGCCGGTCAGGCGCAGGAACGCGTCATTGGCAAAGACGATCGGATTGTCCGCCTGACGGGGATCGGTGATGACCATCGACATGCGGGTGGCGCGGATGGCGGCCGCGAACGGATCGCCCTTGCCGTGCTCGGCATGCAGATTGTCCGTCATGTGCCATGCGTCGGCCGGTTCCCTGGTCCTTTTCCAGTCCATGCTTTCACTCCAAGCCGTTTTTCAGGGGTCACAACGGCTTAGACGTGGAATTGGTTCAATCTTGATCTTCTTGTCGCAGGCAGCCATTTGCGGAACCGAATCGCCGGTTCCACAACGGATTGAAATAAATGGGTTTGAAGGTTGTCGGATGTAGCCGATTCGCTGAAAGCGGGGCTGGCGCAGACCTTTGGAAATGATCAGGTCGCAATTGTCCGTGGCGGCGCTCGCCAGTGTCGGCTTCTCAGAGCAGGGGAAACGTCAGGCGTGGCCACGCTTCATGCGCGCCTGCTTCAGGATGGCGCGCCAGCGGATCATGTCGAAGGGGATTGGCTCGTTGTTGTTGGCGATGTGGAAGATCTCGTTGTTGACGTTCTTCAACGAGCGCCAGAAATCATAGTCGGTGATGCGCGGATCGGCAGCCAGCCTGTCCACCTCGACCTTGATGTCGGTTTTCATGCACGTTCCTCGAACCGCCTGTTGCCCGCCGCCCGCATCGCAACTCGCATGGCACCGTTCTCAAACGGTCCGCTGAGTCGTTCAATGGCTCAAATGGCTTGTTCACGTTAAAACCTTGGTAAGGTTAACGCGGGCGCGGCAGCGCTTCAAGCGGTCCTGCGGCGAATACCGATCGAACGGCCGGCGCGCTCGGGCATCGGCAGCGCAGAATGGGCGGCGCGCATGGCTTTCACCTTGGCCTGCACATCGGCGGGGAAGGGCGCGACTTTCGGCCCGGACATGTCGACATGCAGCGACAGGGTTTCGGAAGTGGCGGCGAGCCAGCCATCGACATGGCGGATTTCCTGATAGGCCCGCAGCCGCTTGTCGTCGTGATCGATCAGCTGGAAGGATACGACGACCTTGTGTTCGAGGTGCAGTTCCTGGACATAGCAAACATGGACTTCGGCCGTGTAGATGGTCAGGCGCCGCTCTTTGACATAGTCCAGCCCCATGCCCATCGCCTCGAACGCCTCATCCGAGCAGCGGTCGAACAACACGTTGTAATAGGCCATGTTGAGATGGCCGTTGTAGTCGATCCAGTCCTTCTCGATGTCCATCGGTTTGGAAACGAAGGGGGCGGGAACAGGCATGGAAAGTTCCTTGTTCTGGTGCTGGACAGAGCGCGGCAGTCGAGACTACGCATCCATAATCGCATAACAAGCGTGGACGCTGGTCCATTCGCGGAGGAATTCATGGCTCTGAGCGACCTCAATCCGGTCGAACGCAACGAGGAAGGCATCGCCGCCGTGCTCGGCATTCTCAAGCAGCAGCTCGGCGAACGCTTCCAGACAGGCGCGGCGATCCGCTCGCAGCATGCGCATACCACCACCTATATTCCGACGCAGGCGCCTGACGGTGTCGCGTTCCCGGAGACGACAGAAGAGGTGCAGGAGATCGTACGTGCCTGCGCCGCGCACCGCGTGCCGGTCATCGCCTTCGGCGTCGGTTCCTCGCTGGAGGGCCACACCAACGCGCCGGGTGGCGGCATCTCGGTCGACACCTCGCGCATGAACCGCATCCTGTCGGTCAACCCCGAGGATCTCGACTGCACGGTCGAGCCTGGCGTAACGCGCGAGGATTTGAATCGGCACCTGCGCGATACCGGCCTGTTCTTCCCCATCGATCCCGGCGCCAATGCTTCGCTCGGCGGCATGGCGGCAACGCGGGCCTCCGGCACCAATGCGGTGCGCTACGGCACGATGCGTGAAAACGTGCTGTCGCTGACGGCCGTCATGGCCGATGGCGAGACGGTGACGACCGGCAAGCGGGCGAAAAAGAGTTCGGCCGGCTACGATCTGACGCGGCTTCTGGTCGGCTCGGAAGGCACGCTCGGCATCATCACCTCGCTGACCTTGAAGCTGCAAGGCATTCCGCAGGCGATCTCGGGCGGCGTCTGCCCGTTTCCAAACCTCGAGGCGGCCTGCAACGCGGTCATCGCGACCATCCAGATGGGCATTCCGGTGGCGCGCATCGAACTGGTCAATGGACTGCAGATGCGGGCGATGAAGAATTACTCGAAGCTCGATTATCCCGAGAGCCCGTGCCTGTTCGTCGAGTTCCACGGCAGCGATGCCGGCGTCGCCGAACAGGCCGAGACCTTCGGTGCCATTGCTGAAGACAATGGCGGCGGGCCATTCCTGTGGACGAGCGTCGCCGAGGAGCGCACGAAACTCTGGAAGGCCAGGCACGATGCTTATTGGGCGTCGCTGACGCTGCGGCCGGGCACCAAGGGCCTGTCGACCGATGTCTGCGTGCCGATCTCGCGGCTGGCCGAATGCGTTGCCGAAACCGAGGCCGACATTGCCGAGATGGGCCTGGTTGCGCCGATCGTCGGCCATGCCGGCGACGGCAATTTCCATGTGCTGGTGCTGATGGATGTCAACGACCCCAAAGAGATCGCGCTGGCGGAGAAATTCGTCTCGCGGCTGAACATGCGGGCGATCGCCATGGACGGCACCTGCACCGGCGAACACGGCATCGGCCAGGGCAAGATCGGCTTCCTGCGCCATGAGCTCGGCCATGGTGTCAACATCATGCGCTCCATAAAAAAAGCGCTCGACCCGCAAGACATCATGAACCCAGGCAAGATATTACCTGCATAGCCGAAATGTGAGGAGCGGCAATGGATACCCTGATTATAAGGGCATCGCTTGGCAAGACACTGTTACTGCTGTCGGCCAGCCTCTTCTTTGTCCTGGCCTGCGCTTTCCTGATTTATGTCTCCGAGGACGGCGACACCGCCGGCCTTTGGTGGTGCGTGGCCTTTTTCGGGCTGGTCGCGTTGGTGTTTGCCTGGCAGCTTGTGCGGCCGCAGATTCTGGTGCTGAACGGACAAGGTTTCAGTCTCGGCGGAGGCCTTGTTCGATCGCCCAAGCTGGTCCCCTGGAAGAATATCGAAAGCTTCTTCGTCGTCCATCGCCGGCGCAGAATCGGCGATATGATCGGGTACAATTTCGCACCGGGGGTCAAGAAAAGCTCCGTCATGGGCAGCGTGACCAAAAGCCTGGGCGCCGAAGCCGCATTACCCCAGGGCTGGACATTGTCCCCCGAGGAGATGGTGGTGCTGCTGAACGAATATCGCCGACGGGCCATGGCAGGATAGTCTCTTACGCACAGGCCGGACCGCGGTCAAAGGCGTCCAAAAATCTCTGCTCTTCCAGATACATCAGAGATCAAGCAACTCTGGATGAATTGCCTCTTTATCGACACGCTGATGCGGGTAGAGTGCGGCTGACTTTCAATCAACCCGTTCGGAGCTGATGCTCGCACGCCTGTTCGTGATCTTCGGTGGCTTGTTTGTGCTGGTGCTGGTAGCGGCGCTGGTGGTGCCGTATTTTGTCGATTGGACCGGGTACCGCGCCCAATTCGAGCGCGAGGCGAGCGCCATTCTCGGCCGCAAGGTGACGGTGCAAGGCGACGCCACGGCGCGGCTGTTGCCGTTCCCCTCGGTGACCTTCTCAAACGTCACGGTCGCCGGCGGCCCCGGCGGCCAGCAGGCAATGACCGTCGAGACCTTTTCGATGGACGCGGAACTGGCGCCGTTCCTGCGCGGCGAAGTGCTGATTTTCGATATGCGGCTGGTGCATCCGAAGGCGACGATCGACATCGCCGATAACGGCACGGTCGACTGGGCGATACGGCCGTCCTCGCCCTTCGACCTCAACCAGATCTCGATCGAGAAGCTGACGGTGACGGAGGGAGAAATTGCGCTCCGCCATGCCGCAGGCGGGCGCAGCCATCTGATTTCCGAGATCAATTCGACCATCTCTGCCAAGTCGCTGGCCGGGCCGTGGCGCATGGACGGAACGTTGCTGCTCGATGGCCTGCGTTCGACGGTTGCGGCTTCGACCGGCAAGGCCGAAGGCAGCGGCCAGATGCGGCTGAGGCTCAAGGTCGATCCCGATGCCTATCCACTGGTCATCGAAACCGACGGCAATGCAGGCATCGTCAATGGGGCTGCCGTCTATTCCGGCCAGTTCAAGATTTCCGGCAACGACAAAAACAGCGCCGAACTGCGCGGCAGCGATGGCGAGAGCGTCAAAATCAGCGCCGGCAAACCCGATCCGGGCTTCCGGCTGAACGGCAAGTTCTCGCTCGACCACCAGAAGCTTGGCGTCGACGAATTCCGCTTCGAGACCGGGCCGCTCGACAATCCCTACACAGCCGACGGCAAGGCTTCGGTCGATCTCGGCCTTAGGCCGAACTTCGCCATCGAGGCCAATGGCGCGCAGGTGCAACTGGATGAAGCGGTGGGCGCTGAGAAGGGCGCCGGCCTGACGCTGGACCAGCGCATTGCCGGAATCGAGCAGGCGCTGCTCGAACTGCCGAAGCCGAGCATCCCCGGCACTGTCGAGGTCAAGCTGCCGGCGGTGGTGGCTGGCGACACCACGGTGCGCGACGTGCATCTCTCGGCCGAGCCGGTCGAGGGCGGCTGGTCGGTGAAATCGCTGGCCGCGACCTTGCCCGGGCGCACGACGCTGGAAGCCAGCGGCATGCTCAGCGTCGAAGATCATTTCGGTTTCAGCGGCTCCATGCTGCTGGCGGTGGCGCAGCCTTCCGGCTTTGCTGCCTGGTTGTCCAAAGATGTCGACGAGGCGATCCGCCGGCTGCCGGCCGCCGGCTTCAAGGCCAAGGTGGACCTGTCGGAGAAGCGCCAGGCGTTCAGCGATCTCGAACTGATCCTCGGCAAGTCGAAGTTCACCGGCCGCATCGATTCCAGCCAGCCCGACGACGCCAAGTCCTCGGTGCTGATGCGGCTCGAGGGCGGCGAACTCGATGTCGACGGGCTGACGGCCTTCGCCTCGATCTTCGTCAGCGACAAGGGCGCCAACCGCTTTTCCGACCGTGACCTCGATTTTCAGATCAAGGCAGGGCCGGTCAATGCTGGCGGGCTCACCGCCGACACGGTCGATACCGCGCTCCGGCTCCGCGACGGGCTGCTCGAAATCGACCGGCTGTCGATTGGCGGCCTTGCCGGCGCCTCGATCAGCGCCACCGGCCGGATCAAGGATTTTCCGGCAAGCCCGACCGGCAAGCTCGATGCCTCGGTGGTCGCCGTCGATCTGAAGCCGCTGATCGACATTGCCGCGCAACACTATCCCGACAATCTGATGCTGAAGGGACTGGCTGGCCGCACGGCCGCCTATCCTGAACTGTTCCAGGACGCGCGCGTCGATCTGGTGGCGAGCGCCGCCGACAATGGCGACGGCACGACCGGGCTGGCGGTGAGCGGACAAGGCAAGGCCGGCGGTTCGGCCTTTTCGGCGTCGCTGTCGGGCAAGGGTGCCGTCGGCCAGTTGCTCGACGCGCCGGTGACGCTGACCTTCAACGCCAAAAATCCCGACGCCACCGTGCTGCTGGCGCTCTACGGCCTGCCGGCGCTGCCGCTCGGCATGCTCGGCCAGGCAAGCACCGATATTTCGGCCAAAGGCACGTTTGGCGGCGGCCTGGCGACGAGCTTCAATTTCGCCGCCGACGACTTCAGGGCGACGTTCGACGGCACCGTTGCTCAGACACCGCAAGGCGCCACCGCCAAGGGCAAGATCGGCCTCGACGCCTCCGATATAGAGCCGTGGCTGATGACCACCGGCGCCGGCCTGCCGGGAATGGGCACGGGCACCTCGACCTCGCTCAGCGCGGATGCCGATTTCGGCAATGGCCTGCTGGTGTTGAGCGGTCTCAGCGGATCCATCAACGAGTCGGAGATTTCGGGCGACGTCAACATCGATGCGAAGCAGGGGCTGCCGCATTTTGCCGGTGCGCTGGCGCTCGACGAACTGGACCTCGACCCGATTGCGGTTGCGCTGTTCGGTGACCAGTCGTTCCTCAGCAGCAACGCGAACTGGCCGACGGCGCCATTCAGCCAGAAATCCAGCCTGCCGTTCAGCGCCGATCTCGATCTGACGACGGCGACTCTTGCCGCCGGACCGCTGGCGACAGCCTATGATGCGTCGCTGTCGTTGAAACTCGACCAGGAAGGCATCCGCGTTTCGGACCTGAAGGCAAAACTGCTCGGCGGCGCGCTCACCGGATTGTTCGAGTTGAAGAACACGGACGGCACGGGGCTGTTCTCCGGCCAGATGAGGCTTGCCGGCGCTGACCTGGCGACCGTGCTGCCGGCTGCCGGCTTGAGTGGCAGCGGCGATTTCTCGACAGGGCTGTCGACCAGCGGCAAATCGGTCGACGCGATGATTGCCGCACTCTCCGGCTCGGGCACGGCGGCGCTGAAAGGCCTCACCATTGCCGGCGTCAATCCCGATGCCTTCGGCGCGTTGATTGCCAAGGCCGATGCGATCGGCCGCGACATCGACGTGGCCAAGACCGCGGGCTTTGCACCTGAGATCGCTGGCGACGGCAGCTTTGCTGCCGGCGATGCCGACATCGCCTTCACGGTCGCCGGCGGCACGTTGCGGGCACCACCGATCAAATTCGAAAACCAGGCGGCGACGCTGTCTGCCGACATCACGGCCGACCTCAACACCGGCACCGTCGCCACCAAGGGCGCTGTCACCTACAAGCCTGGCGACGAGGCGCTGATCGGCTCCGATCCGACGGTCAATTTCAGCGTCGATGGGCCGTTCGGGGCGCTGAAGAAGCAGTTCGACAGCGAGCCGCTGGCGCAATTTTTGACCCAGCGCGCGCTGGAAAAGGAGCAGCAGCGGGTCGAGGCGATGCAGGCCGCACTGCTCGAGAAGCAGCGGCTGCGGCGCGAGGTGCGCTACTACGCCGCCCTGCAGACCGAGCGCGACAACGCCGCCGAGGAATTGCGCAAGCAGGAGGAAGCGGCACGGCTCAAAGCCGAGGCCGACGCCAAGGCGAAAGCACAGGCCGACGCAAAGGCACAGGCCGAAGCGGATGCCAAGGCCAAGGCGGATGCCAAAGCAAAGGCCGATGCGAAAGCGCAGGCAGAGGCTGACGCAAAGGCCAAGGCAGATGCGGACGCGAAAGCGCAGGCCGAAGAGCAGGCTGCCGAAGACGCCGCCAACGCCGAGGACGAACGGAAGGAGGCCGAACAGGCTCGGATCGCTTCGCAGGAAAAAGCCAGGCTGGAGGCCGAGCGCAAGGCTCAGGAGCAGGCGCCGAAGGTCGACCGCTCACTTCCCGGCGTCAGTGACGGTTCGGCCCCGGCGCCGCCGAAGCCCAGGACAAATCCGTTCTCGGTCGACAATTTGCTGAAGTCGCTGGGCAATTAAGAACCATTCAGACCGCGCCGCGCTTGGCCCAGTCCAGCACATGAAGCCTGAGCGCCGAGGACAGGTTCGCATCTCGCGGTCTTGTCTCGTCGATCTCCGCGACCAGGGCAGCAAGGGTCAGCTTGCGCGCGGCGGCGATGGCGAGGAGATCGTCGTAAAAGGGTTTTTCGAGGGAATAGCTGGTGCGATGGCCGCGGATGGTCACCGAGCGTTTTTCGACCGGGCTCACCGCAGGCGGTCCATCAATCGCCCTGGTCTTCCGGGCGTTCGCGGCGGTGGCCGGCGACGAATTTTTCGGGCTTGTCCAATGTCAGCCGGTCACGAGTTCTTTCGGCTTTGGAACGGCCGTGCAGAGCGCGGTTCTCGCCGGCGAGCTTTTCCTTTTCGGTGCGCGCCTTCTGCTTGCGGACCTGGCGAAGGTTGACGATCTCGCCCATGTCGCGCCGTCCGTCCCGCTACTTCTTGCGGAAGGCGTCGAGCGACACGACGTCGGCGCCCTTGCCGGCATCGGCCACGGCGGGCTTTTTCTCCGCCTCAGTGGTAGCTGCCTTCTTCTCGGCCTTCGGCTTTTTCTCGGAGACGATAGCCAAGGGCTCGGCAGCCGGCTGGGCGGCTGCATCGTCTTCCGCCGGGACGTCGGTCTTGACGTCGAATTCGAGTTCGAAATTGACCGATGGGTCGTAGAAGCCGCGTACGGCCGAGAACGGGATTTCCAGCTTCTCCGGCACGTCGGAGAAGGACAGCCCGACCTCGAAGCCGGTATCGGTCACCTTGAGGTCCCAATACTGGAACTGGATGACGATGGTCATCTGTTCGGGATAGCGCTCGCGCAGCCTGGAGGACACCCGCACGCCCGGCGCGCCGGTCAGGAATGTGATGAAGAAATGATGATTGCCGGGAAGGCCGGTGCGCGCGACTTCGGCCAGGACCTTGCGCATGACGCCGCGCAACGCCTCCTGGGCCAGAATGTCGTAGCGGATGTGGTCGTCGGCCATGTGCTGGTCGGGTTCCGTTGAATCGTCCGCATAGCTGTAATCAAGCTTGAGCGCGGCGTAAACCGGATATAGATCGCTGATGCGCCGAAGCGAAGCCCGTGACGAACGATTTGATCGCCGGCTTTGACGTTCAGGCGCTGGCCAGCTGTTTTTCCACCGCTGCCGCGGATCTGCGCTTGCCAAAAGCGCGCAGGAAGGTGCGCACGCCGTGGGTGGCGGATTGCAACACTTCGTCTTCCGACGGCATGCCGCCTAGCATGAAGGTGGTCTGCAGTTCGGCGTTGGCCAGCGCCAGGAACTGGCGCGCCGCGACATCCGGATCGTCGACTGCGAGATGGCCTGCATGGGCGAGGCGGGCAAAACGGGCGGCAAGTGCGGGCCAGGTCCGGCCCGGCCCCTGGTCGCGCCATTCTGCGAAGAGCTCGGGATAGCGCTCGCCTTCGGTCTGGATCAGCTTGCGCAGGAAGCGTCCGTCGCGGTTGCAGATGCAGTTCTGATTCATGCGCACGGCAAAGCCAATCAGGTCGGCTTCCAGATCCTTCGGCTGGTCTGGGAAAGAGGCGAAGGTGGCGAAGATGCCGGCATTGCAGCGCTCCGTCAGATCGCGCACCACAGCCATGAAGAGCTTTTCCTTGTCGCGGTGGTGATTATAGATGGTCTGGCGCGACACGCCGGCCTCCACCGCGATCAGGTCGATATTCGCGCCGGCAAAGCCTTCCCGGCAAAAGACCGAAGCAGCCGCATCGATAATCGACATACGCTTGGCCTCGTGGCCGCGTGGCGGGAAAATGTCAGGAGAAATGGCAAGCTTCATAGAAATCTATATAGAGGTGATTGACGAATTAGACAAGGCTGTCTAAATTTGTGGACACAATAAATGGGGAATTCGCTCCGTAGAGATGAATAATCTCGCTCTGAGCCGTCGGATTTCAACGGGATGGAACGTCCTAGGTTAGTCGTCGCGTTGGCGGCGCCAACCAGACTTGAAAGAAGCCTTTATCATGAGTCCCAAATTCCTCCGCATCGCGGTCGTGCTCGGCCTGTTGTCCGCTATCGGCCCCTTCGCCATCGACATGTATCTGCCGGCGTTGCCTTCGATCGGCGAAGATCTGCGTGCCGGCACCGCCGCCGTTCAGATGAGCCTTTTGATCTTCTTCCTGTCGATGGGCTTCGGCCAGATCGTCGTCGGACCGATCTCCGACATGGTCGGCCGCAAGCTGCCGCTTTACGGCGGCCTTGCGCTGTTCATGGTCGGCGGTATCGGTTCGGCCATGAGCCCGACCATCGAATGGCTGATCGCCTTCCGCTTTCTGCAGGGACTGGGCGCCAGCGCCGGCATGGCGGTGCCGCGCGCCATCGTGCGCGACCTGCACACCGGCACCGAAGCCGCCAAGCTGATGTCGCTGCTGATGCTGGTGTTTTCGGTGTCGCCGATCCTGGCGCCGCTGACCGGCAGCCAGATCATCGAGAATTTCGGCTGGCGCGCCGTATTCTGGACGGTGACGGGCGCGGCCCTGCTGGCCACCATTCTGCTGGCGACCTCGCTGAAGGAGACGCGGCCGGCGGAAGAACGCGTCGGTTCCTCCTTCGGAACCGCACTCGCCGGCTATCGCTTCCTCATGGGTGACCGCAATTTCCTCGGCCTGGTGGCGATCGCCGGCTTCGGCATCGCCAGCTTCTTCGTCTACCTCTCGAGTTCGTCCTTCATTCTGATCGACCATTACGGGCTGTCGCCTTCCGTCTACAGCGTGTTCTTCTCGATCAATGCGGTCGCCTTCATCGGCATGTCGCAGCTGACGGGACTGCTGTCGGAGCGCTTCGGGCTGAAGCGCGTCGTCTGGGTGGCGGTGACCGGCTATGCCACGACGATGGTGGTGCTGTTCGCAGTCATGGCGACCGGCGTCGACCGGCTCGATGTGATGGCGGCACTGCTGTTCGTCGGCTACGGCTTCCTCGGCCTGGTCATCCCGACGACGTCGGTGCTGGCCATGGAAGAGCATGGCGAGATCGCCGGCACGGCCTCGGCGCTGATGGGCACGCTGCACTTCGCCATCGGTGCGCTGGCGATGGGCGTCGCCGGCATCTTCTTCGACGGCACCCCGCTGCCCATGGTGGCCGGCATCACGCTCTGCGCCGTAATCTCGTTCACGCTGGCCAAACTGACGCTCGGCCGCTCGCGCGAAGCCGTTGAAGCGCCGGCCGAGTAAGCTGACCGCAATCGACCGGAAAGGCCGGGTCATCCCGGCCTTTTTCACGTCTGGGGTAATCCGGCCCCGGCCAGAACCACGGCCTTCGACCGACGCCAGCGGGCAATTAAACCAGTTGATAGCCGAAAGCGGCAGCCGGCGTTGCGAGAACGATGTCGAGGGGGAGAAGTGGAGGTTTCTGTTGCCAGGTACCTCCGAACCCCGCCTAGAAGTGCGAACCTCTAGGGCTTGATTTGAAGCTATCGCACCGCTTACGCGGCGAGACGTGCTTCCGCATAGTTGTCATTTGCAACTACAGGTTTAGCCCGATGACGGTGGTACCATGCCGGGCAAAAGTACGATCTTTACACCTTCGTCGATCCTATTTCGCCCCCAGCAACAGCCGCTCTGATCACAGAGCGGTTCTTGGTGGAGGCGCCGGGTACCGCCCCCGGGTCCGAACGGCTTATTACATCGCCCATTTATCGCCATAGTCGGTCAAGCCGACAAAACGAATATAGGGGGCGGGCGCACAAAATGAAAGGCCGCAATGACACTTCTTGGCCGCACCAAACTGCGGCGCCGAGGGTTGACTCGCGCGCGGTCTCAACCGAAGCTTTGCGATGGTGAGGAGTATCGACCGAGCGCACAAGTTGCGGCAGCGCGCCACAGCCCTCATCGATCGGATCCCGTGGCGCCGACATGGGGAAATTTGATGGCCGATTATCTCGCAGACGTGAAGAAATACGACGCCGCCGCAAATGCCGATGTGGTTGCCAAGATTGTGAAACATCTGGGCATCGCGCTGCGCAACCGCGATTCCTCGCTGGTATCCTGCACCGACCCCAAGGAATTGGAGCGCGTCAAGACCAACTGGGTTGCCAAGAAACTCGGCGTGACCGACGGGGCGAAAGCCGACTCAGCGATCGAGAAGACCTGCAAGGCGTTGGCCGCCGACAGCTTCAAGAGCCGCGTGACTTTCTACTATCTGGTCGCCAAGAATCTGGGCAAGCTCGGCTCTTTGTAGAGATTATTGCCGATAGGCAGAGCGCGCGTTTGATTTTGCTCCTCACCGGAGGTCAGCACCGCCCCACATTGCCTGCCGGGCATTTCTCCCCGTATAGTGACGGGGAGAAAGGGCTGACCGCAGCCTTGGCTCTCTCTCTCTCTCTCTCTCTCTCTCTCTCGAACGCTTGTGATTGGCGAAACCGCTGATCACAGCGCCCCTCTCCCCGTCCCTATACGGGGAGAGGATGCCGGCAGGCAGGTGAGGGGCAGCGCTAACCCTTGAAGAGTGATGGGGCAAGCCGCGTTCTGGTCCTTTTGCTGTGTTCGGCCGGCGGCCAGTCGGCTATGATGCCGACAATCCCGAATCGAGGCGAAGCCGATGCGCCAGTATCTCGACCTTTTGCAGCATGTGCTGGACAATGGCGCCGATCGTGGCGACCGCACGGGCACCGGCACGCGTGGGGTGTTCGGCTACCAGATGCGCTTCGACCTGTCGCGCGGCTTTCCCATCACCACGACCAAGAAGCTGCATCTGAAGTCGATCATCCATGAACTCCTGTGGTTCCTGGCCGGCGACACCAACATCAAATACCTTAGAGATCATGGCGTTTCGATCTGGGACGAGTGGGCCGACGAGAATGGCGACCTCGGCCCTGTCTATGGCAAGCAGTGGCGCTCCTGGCCGGATGGCCATGGCGGGTCGATCGACCAGATTGCCAATGTTCTGAAGGAGATACGCAGGAATCCGAATTCACGCCGGCTGATCGTTTCGGCGTGGAACCCGGCCGAAGTGGAGGCGATGGCGCTGCCACCGTGCCACTGCCTGTTCCAGTTCTACGTCTCGGAGGGCAAGCTGTCCTGCCAGCTCTACCAGCGCTCGGCCGACATTTTTCTCGGCGTACCCTTCAACATCGCTTCCTACGCGCTGCTGACCTTGATGGTGGCGCAGGTGACCGGGCTGAAGCCCGGCGAGTTCGTCCATACGCTGGGCGATGCGCATCTCTATTCCAACCATTTCGAGCAGGCGCGCGAGCAATTGCGGCGCACACCCAAGGCGCTGCCGACGCTGTGGATCAATCCGGAGGTGAAGGACCTGTTCGCCTTCCGCTTCGAGGATTTCCGGCTGGAAAACTATTTTGCCGACGCGTCGATCAAGGCGCCGATCGCGGTCTGATCCGTCCACCGTCAATCAATTCCGACCCTCAATCGATGTCGACCATGACGTCGGTTGCCTTGATCACGGCATAGGCTGCTTGCCTTTTTCGAGCTTGAGATCGGCAACGGCCTCGTTGGTGATCGAAGCGTGACGACGGAGCCGGCGACATCACCGCGGACAGGCGAGGTGCTTTGACGATCTCGACGATCGTTCCCTTGAGGATGTTGCGGGCGCTGATCTTCATCGAAGTTCCTTTCCGGGTTTCGGTGCACGTCCAAACCAGAACAATCGATGCCGAACATACGCTTTCGCAGGAGGCGGCCTTCCCTTGTTATATTCATCCAGATATATCGGTCGGCAGGAGTCGAGCCAGCAGATTTCAAGCCCAGGGAGAGTTTTCATGTTGGGGCACAAAGGTTTTGGTTTGAGGGCGATCGCGATTGGCGGCTTTGCCGTAGCTCTGATGGCCGTGATGCCGGCGGCTCACGCGGGAGACAAGGTGATCGTGTTTGCCGCAGCCAGCCTCAAGGACGGGCTCGACGCCGTCACCAAGGCCTGCGAAGCCGATGTCGGTGAAGCGGCGACCGTCTCCTACGCCGCGAGCTCGGCGCTGGCCAAGCAGATCGAAAGCGGGGCGCCCGCCGATGTGTTCATCTCGGCCGACCTCGACTGGATGAAATATCTCTCCGACAAGAAACTGACCAAGCCGGACACCGAGGTGAAACTGCTCGGCAACCAGATCGTGCTGGTGGCGCCGAAGGATTCCAAGGTCGAAACCAGGATCGAGAAAGGCTTCGACCTCGCCAAGCTGATCAGCGACGGCAAGCTCGCCATGGGCGACGTCAAGGCGGTGCCGGCCGGCAAGTATGGCAAGGCGGCACTTGAATCGCTCGGCGTCTGGTCGTCGGTCGAAGGCAAGGTGGCGCAGGCCGAGAATGTGCGCGCCGCGCTGAAGCTGGTTTCAACGGGCGAGGCCGCGCTCGGCATCGTCTATGCCACCGACGCGCATGCCGACAAGGGAGTCAAGGTGGTCGGCACCTTCCCGGAGGATTCGCACCCGCCGATCATCTATCCGGTTGCCCAGACCACCGATTCGAAGGACAAGGATACCCCGGCTTTCCTGAAGTGCCTGCAGTCCGCCAAGGCGGTGGAGCTGTTTAGGGATCAGGGTTTCACCGTGCTCACGCCGAGCAATTAAGGTAGCGGCTGACGCATGAACTGGCTGCTGGACCTCACTCCCGACGAATGGAATGCGGTCCGGCTGTCGATCAAGGTGGCGACGGTGGCGATGCTGTTCAGCCTGCCGCCGGGCATCTTGATGGCGCTTTTGCTGGCCCGCGGAAAATTCTGGGGCAAGACGCTGCTCAACGGTGTGGTTCACCTGCCGTTGATCCTGCCGCCGGTGGTGACAGGTTATCTCTTGCTGCTTACCTTCGGCCGGCGCGGGCCGGCGGGAGCGTTCCTGGCCGAGCATTTCGGCATCGTCTTCTCGTTTCGCTGGACCGGCGCCGCACTGGCCTGCGGTATCATGGGCTTTCCCCTGATGGTGCGGGCGATCCGGCTGTCGATCGAGGCGGTCGACCGCAAAATGGAGGCAGCGGCGGGAACGCTCGGCGCCAACCCGGTTTGGGTCTTCGCCACCATCACGCTGCCGCTGATCCTGCCCGGGCTGATCGCCGGCTCGATCCTGTCCTTCGCCAAGGCGATGGGCGAGTTCGGCGCCACCATCACCTTCGTCTCCAACATTCCCAACGAGACGCAGACGCTGCCTTCGGCGATCTACACCTTCACGCAGGTGCCTGGCGGCGATGACGGGGCGCTCAGGCTGACGCTGATCTCCATCGTCATCTCGATGGCCGCATTGGTAGCCTCGGAAGTGCTGGCGCGGCGCGTCGGCCGGCGGATGGACATCGAATGAGTGTGCTGGTGGACATCAGCCATCGGCTCGGCGATTTCGCCATCGACGCGCATTTCGAAAGCGCCGGGCGGCTGACGGCGCTGTTCGGGCCCTCGGGCTCCGGCAAGACGACGCTGATCAACGTGATCGCCGGCCTGATCCGGCCGACCAAGGGCCGTATCGCGGTCGACGGCCGTGTGCTGGTCGACACCGATGCCGGCATTTTCGTGCCGAAGCACAAGCGCCGGATCGGCATGGTGTTCCAGGACGCGCGGCTGTTTCCGCATATGAGCGTGGCCGGCAATCTGCGCTACGGCCGCTGGTTCACGCCGCCGGCGGAGCGCTATGCGGATATCGACGCGGTCGTCGAACTGCTCGGCATCGGTCCACTGCTCGACCGGCGACCGGCAAAGCTGTCGGGCGGCGAGAAGCAGCGCGTGGCGATCGGCCGGGCGCTGCTTGCCAGCCCGAAACTGCTGTTGATGGACGAGCCGCTGGCCTCGCTCGACGATGCGCGCAAAGCCGAGATCCTGCCCTATATCGAGCGGCTGCGCGACGAGACCAAGCTGCCCATCGTCTATGTCAGCCATTCCGTCGCCGAGGTGGCGCGGCTGGCCAGCGACGTGGTGGTGATGGCGCAAGGCAAGGTCGCTGCCTCAGGCCCGACCGGCGCGATCATGCAACGGCTCGAATTGCTGCCGGCCGAGGAACGCGGCGAGGGCGGCGCGGTTCTCGACACCAAGGTGCTGCGCCATGATGAGATCTTCGGGATGACCGTGCTCGGCTCGGCGGCGGGCGAAATCCGGGTGCCGCTTCTGGCGGTCTCGGTCGGCGCGCCTGTGCGCATCCGCATCCGCGCCCGCGACGTGATGATCGCCACCGAACTGCCGAAAGGTCTCAGTGCGCTCAACATCCTGCCGGGCACCATCGTCGCAATCGGTCCGGGCGAGGGTCCGACGGTCGAAATCGGCGTCGACTGCAATGGCGCAACCGTGCTTGCCCGCATTACCGAACAATCCAGGCAGGTGCTGAAACTTCATCTCGGCGGCAAGGTGTTCGCGGTGATCAAGACGGTCAGTTTCGACCGTGCCAACACCGGCGCCGGGCTGCCGGCCGAAGCGGATGGCTGATAGCCGCTATATCGTTTTGGAATAGCGCTATGGGTCGAGAGGGGCTAGTGTGACTGTGGAGGACAAGAGATGCCGTCGCTGAGCCTGCGGATAAATCTCGATCCGGACGGGCGCATAGGTCCGGGCAAGATCGAATTGCTGGAGCAGATCGCCACTTTCGGCTCGATCTCGGCTGCGGCACGCGGCATGGAGATGTCCTACAAGCACGCCTGGGATCTGGTGGAAGATATGAACCGTGTGTTCGGCAAGCCACTGGTCGCGGCGCAGACCGGCGGCAAAAAGGGCGGCGGCGCACAGCTGACCTCAGTTGGCCTTGCAGTTGTCAGCCGTTTTCGCGCTATCGAGCGCGCTGCGGCGGCAGCGGCGGCCACGCATATGGACGCCTTGCAGGCGGAGATTGATGCTGGGTGAGGGTTGAAGCTTGCGATCCGTCACACCCCCCTCTGTCCTGCCGGACATCTCCCCCGCAAGGGGGGAGATCAGCTAGCCCGTAGACGGGCGCTAATCTGTTAGGCGATTGGCGAAATCCTCCGTGACGGCCAATCTCCCCACTAGAGGGGGAGATGTCCGGCAGGACAGAGGGGGGCGCGAAGGAACTCGACCTTTGAGCGCGCTATTCCTCGGGCTCTCCTGCTTTACGCAGCAGATACGTGTCCATGATCCAGCCCTTTCTTTTCCGGGCTTCTTCTCTCGTCCTCTCAATCTCCTCGCCGACATCACCCAGGCGACCGGAAACGATGATCTCGTCCGGTGTGCCGAGATAGGCGCCCCAATGGATGATCAGATCCTTGTCTGCCAGCGTGTTGAAGGCGCATTTGCCGTCGAGCATGACCACGGCGCTGCCGGCATTGTGCGGCATGCCTTGTTCGGCGAGGCGGCGGCCGGTGGTGATCAGCACGGGGTCGCCGATGCGGTTCAGCGCCATCTTGTGGCCGGCGGCTAGCGCCTGGACGGCGGTGATGCCGGGAATGACCTCCAGTTCGAATGCGACATTGCCCCTCAGTCGTACGCGCGCGAGGATGCGCAGCGCGCTGTCATAGAGCGAGGGGTCGCCCCAGATCAGGAAGGCGCCGCAGCCGTCCTCGGCAAGGTCGTCGCGGACCAGGCTCTCATAAATCTGGGCGATGGCCTCGTGCCAGTCATCGACGGTCGAGCGATAGGAAGGCGCCGGCTCGGCGCGCACCGGCACGTCGAACTCGACGCGGCGCGATTTCGGATTGCTGACGAAACGGTCGCAGATATGGCGGCGCAATTCGGCAAGGTCGTTCTTCTTCGCCCCCTTGTCGGGGATAAACAGGACGTCCGCCCGGTTTAGGCCTGATATGGCCTGCACGGTCATATGGTCGGGATTGCCGGCGCCGATGCCGATGACGAGAAGCTTGCGCATGACGCGAACTCCTGCCCGATCGAAACCTGTTAGTCCAGACCGCCGATTGGCGTGTCCCGACACTGTGGCGTCCTGCTGGGAGACGGAAGGCTTTGAAACGCCACACTGAAACGGCTAGGGTCGCGGCATTCTTGGCGAGGGGCTTCGATGTTGCAATATGTTCTGTCCGTAGCGCTGGCGCTTTTAGCCGTGCCCGCGCTGGCCAATGATACGACCGCCGAACTCGGCACAGGTGGCCTGATCCTGTCGCGTAGCGACGCGGTGTCGATGCAAAGCGAGGACCTCTATATCTCGCCGGAAAAGATCACGGTTGACTACGTCTTCCACAACAACACCGACAAGGATGTAAATGCCATCGTCGCTTTTCCGCTGCCGGACATCGAAGGCAATCCGGAGGAAATGCCGGCCATCCCGGAAAACCAGAGCAACAATTTCCTTGGCTTCGAGGTGACGATCGATGGCGCGCCGGCAAAGCCGCAGCTCGAGCAGATAGTGTTCGCTGTCGGCATCGATATCGGCGCCGATCTGAAGGCGCAGAACGTGCCGTTCAATCCGTTCGGCGATGCGGCCAAGGCGGCCCTGGCGAAGCTGCCGAAAACGGTCGCCGAGGATTGGGAAAACCGCGGCATCATCATCGAGGATACGGGCAGCGACGGTACCGAGGCGAACAAGGTCTATACGCCGTGGTGGCAGTTGCGCTCAACCTATTGGTGGCGCGCGATATTTCCGGCCAACAAGGATGTCCACGTCTCGCACCGCTACAAACCGAGCGTCGGCGGCACGTCATCGGTGAGTTTCTTCTATGACGGCAAGTTCACCGAGGGCAGCCAGTACACGACCTACAAGACCCGCTACTGCATGGACGACAGCTTCGAGAATGCGGTGCGGCAGGCCGCCAAGGCCGACGGTTATCCGCATTTTTACGAGAACCGCATTGCCTATATCCTGACCACCGGCGGCAACTGGGCCAATGGCAGCATCGGCAAGTTCAAGCTGACCGTCGACAAGGGCAACCCGAAAGCGCTGATCTCGTTTTGCGGCGGCAATGTCAAGAAGGTTGGGCCGACGACCTTCGAGACGAAGGCGCAGGATTTCTATCCCGAGCACAACATCGACATATTGCTTTTGGAGCCGTCGGATGACGGCGCCGGGGAAGCCAACTGATGGACGTCGCAATCTATGTCGCCATTGCTCAGAACGGCGTCATCGGGCGCGACGGCGGCTTGCCGTGGCGGCTGTCCACCGATCTCAAGCGCTTCAAGGCCGATACGATGGGCAAGCCCGTCATCATGGGCCGCAAGACTTATGAAGGCATCGGCCGGCCGCTGCCGGGCCGATTGAACATCGTGGTGACCCGCGACAAGGCCTGGCGCGCCGAGGGCATAGAGGTGGCGCACTCGCTGGAGGCAGCGATCCAGCTGGCCACGGTGCGCGGGCGTTGCATGGCCGGCGTCGACGAAATCTGCATCATCGGCGGCGGCGAGATCTATGCGCAGGCGCTGCCGCTGGCAGACCGGCTGCACGTCACCCATGTGCTGGCGGCGGTCGATGGCGACGCGCATTTTCCCGACATCGATCCGGATTTGTGGCGCCTTGTCAGCGCTCAGGACGTTCCGGCCGGTGAAAAGGACAGCCATGCGACGCGCTATTCGGTTTACGAGCGACGCCGCGGCGTGCATTGAGACGATAAAAGGGTCGCGAACGTCCAAAACGGACATGCTCGGCAGCGGATCGCGTTGAAAGCGCATCGCTGCGTCCCTATAGAAGAACAACTGGATTTGCGCCGCAACGTCGGCGCTGAGGGAATCCCAAGCGAAAGGACATTCATGCCCTGGAACGACAAGAGCGGCGGCGGCGGCCCATGGGGCGGCGGCGGCAACAATCAGGGACCCTGGGGGCAGGGACCGAAGGGGCCCAGCGGCCCGCCGGGGTCACCTCCCGATCTCGAAGACATCATCCGCCGCGGCCAGGACCGGCTGCGGCGCGCGCTGCCCGGTGGCGGCGGCGCCAGCCCGGCCGTGTTTGCGCTGATCGCAGCGGCTCTGATCGTGCTGTGGGCGTTCAAGGCGGTCTACACCGTGCAGCCGGACGAGGTTGCGGTCGAGCTGCGCTTCGGCAAGCCGAAGGCGGAGCTGTCGCAGCCAGGTCTGCATTTCCATTGGTGGCCCGTCGAAACCGTCGAGACGGCCAACATCGCCGAACAACTCGTCGATATCGGTGGTGGCGGCGCGACGAGCGGCAACTCGTCGGGGCTGATGCTTACCGGCGACCAGAACATCGTCAACGTCCAGTTTTCGGTGGCCTACCAGGTCTCCGATCCCCGGGCCTATCTGTTCGACGTCTCCGACCCAGAAGGCATGCTGCAGCAGGTCGCAGAGAGCGCCATGCGCGAAGCGGTCGGCCGGCGACCGGCCCAGGACATCTTCCGGGACGATCGCCAGGGCATCGCCGCCTCGGTGCGTGAAATCATTCAGACGACGCTGGACGGCTACAAGGCCGGCCTGAACGTCAACGCGGTTTCGATCGAGGACGCGGCCCCGCCGCGTGAAGTTGCCGATGCCTTCGACGAAGTGCAGCGCGCCGAGCAGGACGAAGACAAGTTCGTCGAGCAGGCCAACCAGTATTCCAACCAGAAGCTCGGCCAGGCGCGTGGCGCCGCGGCGCAGATCCGCGAGGACGCGGCAGCCTACAAGAACCGTGTCGTCCAGGAAGCCGAAGGTGAGGCGCAGCGCTTCATCTCGGTCTATGACGAATACGCCAAGGCGCCCGACGTGACGCGCCGGCGGCTTTATCTGGAAACGATGGAGAAGGTGCTGAAGGATTCCAACAAGGTCATCGTCGAACAGGGCGATGGGCAAGGGGTCGTTCCCTATCTGCCGCTGCCGGCACTGCAGCCGAAGGCGCCGCCGCCTGCGACCACGGGAGGAGCCCAGTGATGGCCAATCGTCTTCCCATTATCGCGGTCATCGCGGCCGTGCTTCTGTTCCTGCTCTACTCCTCGGTCTTCGTGGTCAACGCGCGCCAGCAGGCGCTCGTGCTGCGGTTCGGCGAGATCGTCGACGTGAAGAATGAACCCGGCATCTATTTCAAGGCGCCTTTCGCCTTCTTCGACGCCGACAGCGTGCAATTGATCGAAAACAGGGTGCTGCGCTTCGATCTCGACAACATCCGCGTCCAGGTTTCGGGCGGCAAGTTCTACGAGGTCGACGCTTTCATCGCGTACCGCATCTCGGATCCGCGCGTGTTCCGCTCAGCCGTGTCCGGTCAGATCACACTGGCCGAAGCACGACTGAGGACGCGTCTCGATGCGGCGCTGCGCCGTGTCTACGGTCTGCGCGACTTCGAGGCGGCGCTTTCGGAAGAGCGGGCCGTGATGATGCGCGAAGTGCGCGATCAGCTTCGGCCCGACGCCACCTCGCTCGGCCTGCAGATCGAGGATGTGCGCATCCGCCGAACCGATCTGACGGCCGAGGTTTCGCAGCAGACCTTCGACCGCATGAAGGCCGAACGTTTGGCCGAGGCCGAACGGCTGAGGGCACGCGGCAAAGAGGCCGCGCAGCGCATCACCGCCCGCGCCGACCGCGAAGTGGTGGAAATCGTCGCCGAAGCGCGCAAGGAATCGGAAATCCTGCGTGGTGAAGGTGAAGCCCAGCGCAGCGCGACCTTTGCCGACGCCTACAAACGCGATCCGGCGTTCTTCGACTTCTACCGGTCGATGAATGCCTATGGCACGGCGCTGGACAACTCCGGGACGACGATGGTGCTGTCGCCGAACTCGGAGTTCTTCCGCTTCTTCCGCAATCCGGACGGTACGGACGCGAAGCCGGCGACACCTGCGGCTCCGGCGACGGCACCTGCCGCGCCGGCGACGGCACCTGCCGCGCCGGCTGCACAACCTGCACCCGCCCAGTAGGGCGGTGCAGGATTTCCTTGCGGCCATAGGCCTGGTCCTCGTCGTAGAGGGTCTGGTCTATGGCGGCTTTCCCGGCCTTGCCAAACGTCTTGCCGGCGAAGTGCTGTCGACGCCGGAAATTGCGCTGCGCATCGTCGGGCTGGTGGCGATCGCCATCGGCGTCGGCATCGTCTGGTTGGTGCGTGGCTGAGGACCGCTGATCTGCAATTCCAGGAAAGTGTGAGCGGTTTTCCGTCCGGAATTGCGTTAAAGCAAAGGGATCGAACGGTTCGCCGTTTCCGCGAAACGGCGAACCGTTCTAAGGTGTAACGGAGGATTTATCCTCCTGATGTGGCCATAGCCGCAAACGTGCCGTATTTCTTGCCAACATGACGCGACGCGGCGTTTTGCCGAAGCGCTTTTCTTTTCAGCAATCCGGGAGGCTTTCGATGACATCCAACACCCTTCTGCGCGCGGCGCGGCGGACGTTCATCGCAGGTGCTGCGGCACTTCTGGTCGGCGCGCTTGCCGTTCCAGCTTTCGTGACGCCGACGATGGCCGCGGACGGACCGGCTTCGGTTGCCGACCTCGCCGAAGGCCTGCTCGGTGCGGTGGTCAACATCTCGACCTCGCAGACCGTGAAGGGCACGGAAGGTCCGGGCGCGGTGCCGATGCCGCAGCTGCCCGAGGGTTCGCCGTTCCAGGATTTCTTCGACGACTTCTTCAAGAACCGTGGCGGCGACAAGGATGGCGGCGCGCAAAAGGTACAGTCGCTGGGCTCCGGCTTCGTGGTCGACGCCGAGCAAGGCATTGTCGTCACCAACAACCACGTCATCGCCGATGCAGACGACATTGAGGTGAATTTCTCCGACGGCGTGACGCTCAAGGCGACGCTGGTCGGCACCGACACCAAGACCGACGTCGCGGTGCTCAAGGTCGACCCGAAGGGCCACAAGCTGACGGCGGTGAAATTCGGCGATTCCAACAAGATGCGCGTCGGCGACTGGGTGATGGCGATCGGCAATCCGTTCGGCCTTGGCGGCACGGTGACGGTCGGCATCGTCTCGGCCCGCAACCGCGACATCAATTCCGGCCCCTATGACGACTTCATCCAAACCGACGCCGCCATCAACCGCGGCAATTCCGGCGGGCCGCTGTTCAACAGCCTGGGCGAGGTCATCGGCATCAACACGGCGATCATCTCGCCGTCGGGCGGCTCGATCGGCATCGGCTTCTCCATCCCCTCGCAGCTTGCCTCGGGCGTCGTCGACCAGCTGCGCCAGTTCGGCGAGACCCGTCGCGGCTGGCTCGGCGTGCGCATCCAGCCGGTGACCGACGACATCGCCGAGAGCCTCGGCATGGCGACCGCCAAGGGCGCGCTGGTGGCCGGCGTCATCAAGGGCGCACCGGTCGACAACGGCACAATTCTCGCCGGCGACGTCATCATCAAGTTCGATGGCAAGGACATCCATGAAATGCGCGACCTGCCGCGCGTCGTGGCGGAAAGCCCGGTCGGCAAGGCGGTCGACGTGATCATCGTGCGCAAGGGCGTCGAGCAGACGGTGAAGGTGACGCTCGGCCGGCTTGAGGACGGCGAGAAGGTCGCTGCCGGTGAGGACGGCACTACCGATGAGGACAAGGGCGGCGACAAGGCGCCCGCGGTCTCCACGGCCTCGGTGCTCGGCATGACCGTCGGCGAGCTCAATGACGACACACGGAAAAAATTCGGCATCGCGGCCGACGTCTCCGGCGTCGTCATCACCGACGTCACCAAGGATTCGGCCGCCGCCGAGCGCGGCATCCAGGCCGGCGAGGTGATCACCGAAATCGCCCAGGAATCGGTCGCGACCCCGAAGGACGTGATGGACCGGATCGGCGCGCTGAAGGAGCAGGGCCGCAAGAATGCGCTCTTGATGCTGGCGTCCAAGACAGGCGAGTTGCGCTTCGTGACGATCCGGATGGATTGAGTCCGGAAAGCCCCATAACCGGTTGTTTTCAGGGAAAGGGCGGCTAGCGAGCCGCCCTTTTTCGTGCCTGCCAGTCCGTCCGCGACAGTTTGTAGAGGACATGCCGCTTGAGGTGCGGGTGGCTGTCAGGGATCGATGGGTGGTCGAAATCGCGAGCCGGGTCAGGGCTCATGCCAAGACGCTCCATGACGGCCGTCGAGCGGCGGTTGGCCGCGACGGCGAAGGAGACGATCTCGTCGCGGTCAAGCGTTTCGAAGCCAAAGGCGAGCCAGGCTTCGGAGGCCTCCGTGACATAGCCCTTGCGCCAGAATTCCGGCGCCAACCGCCAGCCGATCTCGATCGTATCGGAAGGCAGGGACGGCACGTGATCGGTCTTTAAGAGACCGACGAAGCCGATGCATTCCCCAGTCGCGGCGATCTCGGCGGCGGCAAAACCAAAGCCGTCCTCGGCGATCCAGCCCCGAAACTCGTCCATCTTGGCATCCGTCTCGGCGCGGTCGCGGCGGAACGGAAAGAATTCCATCACCCGCTCGTCCGAATTGATGCGGTGGAAGAGTTCGCGATCGCGGTCTTCCCAGTTGCGCAGGATGAGGCGCTCGGTGCGCATCGGTTTCATTGGGCGAACTCTTCCTGGCGGTAGCCCTGGAGATAAAGCAGCGCGGTGAGATCGCCATGGTCGATGCGGACCTTGGCTTCGGCAGCAACGGCCGGCTTGGCGTGGAGCGCGACACCGGTGCCGGCCAGGCGGATCATGTCGAGGTCGTTGGCGCCGTCGCCGACCGCAATCGCATCGAATGGCGTCAGGCCGAGGCGGGCCGAGATCTCGTTCAGCGCATCGGCCTTGGCGGCGCGGCCGAGGATCGGCTCGGCGACGAGGCCGCCAAAGCGCCCGTTCTCCTCGATCAGGCGGTTGGCACGGTTTTCCTGGAAGCCGAGCATGGCGGCGACACGGCTGGTGAAGACGTCGAAGCCGCCGGAGACAAGCGCCGTCCAGGCGCCATTGGCGCGCATCGTCTGCACCAGAGCGCGGCCGCCCGACGCCAGCGTCAGGCGGTTCGCGATGATGCGGCCGACGACGGCCGTATCGAGGCCTTTCAGCAACGCTACGCGTTCCCGTAAGGCGGGCTCGAAGGCGATCTCGCCGTTCATCGAGCGTGCGGTGATGGCGGCGACGCGGTCCTTGACGCCGATCTCGTCGGCGAGTTCGTCGATGCATTCCTGGTCGATCATGGTTGAATCCATATCGGCAAGCAGGATTGTCTTGCGGCGGCTTTCGGCCTGCTGAACGATCACGTCGACCGGCTCGGAGCCAAGTGCTGTGCGCAAGGCCGCACTTGCCTCAGCGGCTTCTGCCCTCTCGGGCAACACCAGATCGCAGGCGACGCCATCGCCCAGCCAGAGGACGGCGCTTGCGCCGACCGACCGTGAGGCCATACTCGCAAGCGAGGCCGACATCGCGCGGCGGACGGGGTGAGACACAAGCGTGGCAATGAGCGGCATCGAGACTTCCAAGCAGCTAGGCGAGGGCGGGCAGGCGGGCGAGGGCCGCGTGAAGAACGCGATCCTGATAGCCGGGCCGACCGCCAGCGGCAAGTCGGCGCTGGCGCTCGATCTCGCCGAGCGGAAGGGCGGTGTCATCGTCAACACCGATTCCATGCAGGGCTATTCGGTGCTCGATGTGCTGACGGCGCGGCCGAATGCCGCCGACCTCGCCCGCGCGCCGCACTATCTCTATGGCCACGTGCATCCCTCGACCGCCTATTCCACCGGCGCCTGGCTGCGCGACGTGTTGAAGCTGATCGATGACGGCACGCTTGCCCGGCGACCCGATGGCGCCGGCTTCGAACGTCCGGTGATTTTCGTCGGGGGCACCGGGCTCTATTTTCGCGCACTTGCCGAGGGCATTTCGGAAATGCCCGACATTCCGCAGCAGGTACGCGACCGCTGGCGCTACGAGTTAAAGGAGCAAGGCGCAGCCAAGCTGCACCGCATCCTGATGCATGAAGATTCGGCGGTCGCCATGCAGCTGAAGCCGACCGACGGCCAGCGCATCGTGCGGGCGCTGGAGGTGCTCGACGCATCCGGCCGCTCCATCCTAGAATGGCAGGCAGCGCGCGGCCGGCCGCTGATCGACCGCGACAGCGCTCGGTTCTTCGTTATCGAGCCGGACCGCGCCCCCCTTGTCGAGCGGATCGAAACAAGGTTCGACCGCATGCTCGATCTCGGCGCGCTCGATGAGGTCAAACGGCTTGCGGCGCTTGGCCTCGATCCCGACCTGCCGGCGATGAAGGCGATCGGCGTTCGCGAACTTTCGGCTGCCATGGCGGGTGACATCAGCTTTCCTCAGGCCATCGAGCGCTGCAAGGCAGCGACGCGGCAATATGCCAAACGGCAAACGACGTGGTTTCGCCATCAGCTGGGACCGGAATGGCTGAGATTGCAGCCCGGCGGCCGCTTGCAAACCGCGATTTGATTTTCGTGCTGCCAATACAATTAAAGAAACAGAAGTAGGAATGAACATTCCCGCTCCGGTTGTCTGGATTAACCGTCCGTAAGGCGCCGGCATGCCATAGATCCGGCGGGTACTTTGCAACGGGAAGCAGATGCGTTTCCACAAGGCGGAATCCGCATTTTTCGTCTTTATTTTCGTGATCCTGGCCGCAGGCCTGGTGACGCTTTATGCCTATGGTCAATTGCAGTTCATCGCGGTCGGTCACGATACGACTTCCCGGGTCGAGAGGATCGCCTATCTCAACACGCTGCTGTTTGTCACCGGGGTGCTGCTGGCGACAGCGCTGTTCTTCGGCGTGTTCTTCATCTACCCGCTGATCCGTAGGCAGGCCACGGAAGAGGGCAAGCTGCGCGCCATGACGGTTTCGCTCAGCGCCCGCTCGGAAACGCTGCAGCATGCGGCATTGACCGACGGCCTTACCGGCATGCAGAACCGGCGCTACTTCGATGATGCGCTGAAGGAATATCTCGAGGAATTCCGCCGCATCGAAAAGCCCGTCGGGCTGATGATCCTCGACCTCGATCATTTCAAGCAGGTCAACGACACGCATGGCCACGATGTCGGCGACGAGGTGCTTAGGGCAGTCGCCAATTGCCTCAAAGGCATGACGCGCTACCACGATGTGGTGGCGCGGCTTGGGGGCGAGGAGTTCGCCGTCGTCACGCCCAACATGGATGCGGAGTTGTTGGGGAAGTTCGCCGAACGCATCCGCAAAGCGATTGCCAACATGTCGGTGCTGTCGGGCAATGTCCGCCTCAAGATCACCACCAGCGTCGGACTAGCCGTCTGGGATCGGAAGGAAACCGCCGAGGAATTCTACCGCCGCGCCGACCGCCAGCTCTACGAGGCGAAGAGGCAAGGCCGCAACCGCGTCTGCGCCTGAAATCCCGGCATTAAATTCGTGAGGCTGGCCGTTTGATGCCGTCTTCTGCGCTTCCGGCCTTCGCCGGCCGAAGCACTCATGAGGTGGTGGCGGCAGCTATGGCTACGGCCGGCGTAGGCCGGTGCTCACGGACTCAATGTCCGCTCCGCTCCGGTTCCCGAAGTCGACACCGACCGACTCAGCCTGACGAATTTTCTGGCGTGATTTACCCAAGCGGCCAACGAAGCCGAGCCCTGGCGCTCCGGCGGCTTCTCAATTGGCCGGCAAAAAAGTCGCTACGCTGAAGGTCAATCGTTCTGCGGGCGCATGCCGAAGGTTGTGGGCTTGAGGCCGTAGCGCAGGTCGAAATCGTCGTCGGGCTGGACGCGCTGGGCGGTGGCCGGCTTGCGGTAATCGGGATCGCCGGCCTGGCGGCCGGAGTCCACGACCTCGGCGAAGGCCATCTGCTGCTGCGGTTTCGGGACGTTGCGCAGCCGCTCGACGATGGCGGCGAGATCGACGTCGTTGCCGTCCTGCGAGAACTCGTCCTGCTCTCGCTTGGCGGTGCCGGGGATCAGGTTCTCCGCCAGTTTTTCGAACTTCAGCCGCATGGTCGTCGCCACGCCTTCACCGAAGGCGATGGCTTCGCGCTGGCCCATGGAGGACAGAAAGGCCAGCGTCGAGGCGGAGGAATCGGCGATCGCCGAGCGGATGATCGCCTGGTCCTGCTCATTGGCCAGCCGCATGGCGAAGAAGGTCGAGCATTGCGACAGGATGGTCGGATCGAGTTCACCCGGGCGCTGGGTGACGACGCCGAGATAGCAGCCATATTTGCGGCCTTCCTTGGCGATGCGCGACAGTGCATGCCTTGTCGGGGCGAAGCCTAGGCGCGGATCGGCCGGCATATAGCGGTGCGCTTCCTCGCACAGCAACAGCAGCTTCAGCCGGCCCTCGCTCCACAGCGCAAGGTCGAAGGCCAGGCGCGCCAGCACCGAACAGACGGAGTTGACCACTTCGGACGGCATGCCGGCCATCTCGAAACAGGTCACCGGGCGGCCATGATGCGGCACACGGAAAATATTGCCGATCGTCTCGTGGATCGTGTCCTCGATCAGCCGCGAATTGAACATGAAGCGATAGCGCGGGTCGGACGCGGCGGACTCGATGCGCGTCTTCAGCGATTTCAGCGTCGGGCGGTCGTTCTTGCTTTCCAAGAGGCCCATGCGCTCGTCGATCTGCTTGATGAGATCGACCATGCGGTAGGGCACCGGCGTGTCGGCGGTCAGCGCATCGCTGCCGCGGCGCACGTAAGAGCCTGAATTGGGATTGCGATAGAGGTTCTTGGCGGCGGGGATCAGGTCGCGCAGGACATCGACTTCTTCCGGCACGACCTCTCGGCCGCGAAACAGCACTTCGGCGAATTCTTCGAGCCTGAACATCCAGAACGGCAGATCAAGCGTCTTGGAATCGACCCGGACGCAGAACTCAGGCAGGGATGCCGCGAATTCATTGTGCGGATCGAGAATGAGGATTCGCAGATCGGGCCGGGCGGCGATCGATTTGCGCAGCAGCAGCGAGATGGCGGTGGATTTGCCGACGCCGGTTGTGCCGACAACGGCAAAATGGCGCGCCAGCGTGTCGTCGATGGCGATGTTGGCGTCGATCGACTCATCCTGCGACAGCGTACCGATGGTGATCGAATGACGCCCGGCGAGATCGTAGACCGCCTGCAGATCACGGGTACGGATGCGGTGCGCTATGGCGCCGATATGAGGATAGGTGGTGATGCCGCGGTCGAACACCGGTTTGGCCCCCGGTTCGGCGCCGTCGCGCACTTCGCCGATCAGCTCGACGCTGACCTCGATGGGATTTTGTCCCTCATTGCTCCAGGCGCGATCCGACTTGCCGATTTCGTAGACCAGACCAACGGTGCGCGATGTCCCGAGATTGATGGAGATCATCTTGCCGACGGTCCACAGGCCGGTGACCGCGCCTTCGATGTCGTCGGCATAGGCGCTGATGGTGGCGCGCGCACCGTCGCACTGCACGACGTTGCCGAGAATGCGCTTGTCGCTCTGCTCTGCGCGGCGGCGCTCCTGCGAGGTCGGTTCGCCGACGGAGGCTTCGCGCTCGACAAACATACGATCCGATCCCCATTCTCGTGGAGCGTCGATCCTACACAGACGGGGTTAAGGTGGCGTGATGCGGGATGGTGTAGCAGGGGTTAACCCGTCAGCGAAAATTCAACCGGCCGGCCTCTTTTCCGAATCCAAATATTCGATATATTGGACGAATGACTGATATAGCGAATGACATGTCGGCCACGATAGGCAGACGAATCCACGCCGAAAGAGCCTTGCGGGACTGGTCGTTGGCCGACCTGGCGAACCGCTCCGGCGTCTCCAAAGCCATGCTCAGCACTATCGAGCGCGGCATGACCAGCCCGACGGCCGCGCTGCTGGTGCGCATCGCCGCTGCTTTCGGCATGACGCTGTCGACGCTGATAGCACGCGCCGAGCAGCAAGGTGGCGGCCTGCTGCGCGAGAGTGAGCAGCCGGTATGGCGCGACCCCGGTACGGGCTATGTCCGTCGGCATCTGTCGCCGGTTTCCGACACGCCGCTCGAATTGATCCGGGTGCAACTGCCGGCTGGCGCCAGTGTGAGTTTCCCGGCGGCGTCCTATGCCTTCATCAAGCAGCAGATGTGGCTGATCTCCGGGCGACTTGAGTTCACCGAGGGTGATATGGTGCATAGTCTCGAGCCCGGCGACTGCCTGGCGCTCGGCGCGCCGTCGGACTGCACGTTCCATGCCGTCGGACCGCAGCCGGCCGACTATCTGGTTGCGCTGGTCAGGGGCTGAAATCGTGGCAAGACGTCCCAAGCGCTCCGACAATGGCGGACCGCCGCTCGATGATTACAAGGGCCCGCCATGGGGCAAGGGCGATCCCTACATCTTCCTGGCCTGGCAGGCAGCGCATGCCAAGGCGTGGAAGGCGCCAAGCCGTGACGTGATGCTGATGCGCATGGAAAAGGCCGAGCGGCTTGGCCTGACCTATGAGGAATACACGCTCGAAATCCTCGAACGCGGGCTGCATCTGCAGCCGAAAGACACCGATCGCATCGCCGCGATCAAGGCGAGACGAAAGCGGCGCCGCGTCGCGCGTCTGGATTAGCAAGGGAAAGTGCAGGTGAGTCCCATCGAAATCAGGTCGCTGACTGCGGGAACACGCGACATGCTGGCCGACCTCCTGATCGAGACGGTCGCGGACGGCGGCTCCGTCAGCTTCATGCATCCCTTATCCAGGCAAGCGGCGGAAACTTTCTGGAGCAACTCGTTGGTGGCAGCAGAGAGAGGTGAAAGAGCGGTGCTGGGCGCTTGGTATGGCGACGCGTTGGTCGGCACCGTGACCGTGCTGCTCGACTTTCCTGATAATCAGCCGCACCGGGCCGAGATCGCCAAGCTGATGACCCGCGTCGAACACCGCGGCAAGGGCATAGCGAGCCGGCTGATGCGGGCGGCCGAAACGCTCGCCGTCGAGAAAGGCCGCACGCTTCTGGTGCTGGACACCGCAACCGAGGAGGGCGCTTCCGGCCTTTACGAAAAACTCGGCTTCACGCTCACTGGCGAAATACCGGACTTTGCCCTGAAACCGCATGGCGGGCTGACCGGCACGCTCATCTACTGGAAGCGCATCGGCGGCGCTGCCTAACCCTTGTGGTGAACCTCTTGCAGCGCGTAGACCGGCGTCGCGATGCCTTCCATGCGGGCCTTCAACTGCAACGCCAGGAACTGCGAATAGTGGCGCGACTGATGCAGATTGCCGCCATGGAACCACAGCGCCTCCTGATGCGTCGGCTTCCACATGTTGCGGAGCTCGCCTTCCCAGGGGCCTGGGTCCTTGGTGGTGTTGGAGCCGAGGCCCCAGCATTTGCCGACCTTGTCTGCGACCTCCCGTGAGATCAAATCGGCCGCCCAGCCATTCATCGAACCGTAGCCGGTGGCGTAGACGATGAGATCGGCCGGCAGTTCCGATCCGTCGGAGAGCAGAACGGAGTGCTCCTTGATCTCCTTCACGTCGACACCGCTTTTCAGCTTGATCGACCCGTCGATGATCAGGTCGGATGCGCCGACATCGATGTAATAGCCCGAGCCGCGCCGCAGATATTTCATGAACAGGCCGGAGCCGTCATCGCCCCAGTCAAGCATGAAGCCGGCCTTCTCCAGGCCCTTGTAGAATTTGTCGTCGCGCTTCTTCATCTCGGCATAGGCCGGGATCTGGAATTCGTGCAGGATCTTGTAGGGCAGGGAGGCAAAGACGAGGTCGGCCTTGGCTGTGGTCATACCGCTCGCGACCGCCTTTTCCGAATAGAGCGAGCCCAGGCCGATCTCCATCAGCGTGTCCGACTTGACGATGTGCGTGGTCGAGCGCTGCACCATGGTGACGTCGGCGCCGGCCTCCCAAAGGGCTGCTGCAATGTCGTGGGCGGAGTTGTTCGAGCCGATGACGACAGCTTGTCTGCCGACATAGGCATCGGGTCCCGGATGCTTCGAGGAGTGATGCTGGTCGCCCTTGAATGTGTCCATGCCCTTGAAGTTCGGCATGTTGGCCTTGCCGGATTGCCCCGTGGCCAGCACCAATTGTTTCGGCTTCAGCGTGATGTCCTTGCCGTCGCGGCGCACGACAACGGTCCATTCCTTTTTCTTGTCGTCATAAACGGCGCTCTTGGCCTCGGTCGATGACCAGTAATTCAGCTCCATCACCTTGGCGTACATTTCCAGCCAGTCGCCGATCTTGTCCTTGGGCGCGAAGACCGGCCAGTTCTTGGGGAAGTCGATATAGGGCAGATGGTCGTACCAGACCGGGTCGTGCAGGCACAGCGACTTGTAGCGCTTGCGCCAGCTGTCGCCGGCACGCTCGTTCTTCTCGACGATGATGGTGGGCACGCCGAGTTGCCGCAGCCGGGCGCCGAGCGCGATGCCGCCCTGGCCGCCGCCAATGATGAGCGTATAGGGCTGCGTCTTGAAGCCGAGTTCGGCGGCTTCCTTCTCGCGCTCCTCCTTCCAGGTCGGGCGGTTCTTGCCATGGCCGTGCTTGGCGCCGAGCGGCCGGTCGAAACCGGCCGGCTCCTCATGGCCCTTGAGCTCGACCATAGTGGTGAGCAGCGTCCAGATCTTGCCGTCCTTCAGCCGGATGTGGCCGAAGCCGCGCGCGACAGACGTTTCGAAACTGATCCAGCCGTCGAGCACGCCGTCGCTTTCCGTGGCATCCTCGCCCTTGGCGATCGCCCAGTTCGACGGTTTGGTCCTGGCCAACTGGCTGACCAGCATGTCGCGCACCTGATCGCGGCCTTCCATCGTCTTGATGTTCCAGGTGAAGGTGACGAGATCGCGCCAGTAACAATCCTCCTGGAAGCAGGCGACCGCCTTGTCGATGTCGCCGGCGGTGAGTGCCGCGCCGAAGCGATCGAGCAGGTCGGAAAGCTTCTTGTTGGGGGCCTTGTCGAGCATTGAATTTCCTCCGCGATTTTTCCTGGCCGCCCGTAGCGAACGGAACCCTGCCGAAGCTTGACGTCCGGCCTGGCGCAGTATCGCGGCAAATTATGCGCCGCGTCACGTCGTCCAATAGTTTGCCGCGTATTCAGGGGCTTATCGGGAAATCGGGACGCCGAAGAACGTCACGAACCAGCGGCGGACCGCTTCCTCGGCCGGGCTCAGATGCGCGCCCGAAGGTGCGGTCAGATAGTGGCCGGCACCGCTCGACAGCGTAAAGCCGGACAGGGTGACGAGAGATCCTTCGCGCAGTGCCGCGTCGGCCAACGGTCGCGATCCCAGCACCATGCCGGCGCCGTGCTTCGCCGCCTCCAGTGCGGTAACGAAACTGTCGAATTTGTGCGTCGGCCCGAGCGCCGGCTTCATCCGGGCGACGGCGAACCATTCGCCCCACATTTCCCGTGCGCCGACCACTGTAAGTCTCGGCAATCCCGTCCAATCCTTGACGTTGGCGAGATGTGGCGATGCCATCGGCGTCAAGGTTTCGCGGTTGAGGCGGTCGGCCTGCCGTCCGGCAAAGGAGCCGGAGCCAATGCCGAAACGGATGTCGAGACCCACAAAGCGCTCGCCGTAATCGGCCGGTGTGTGGATGGTCTCGATCTGCAGCTGGACGAAGGGCAGGTCCTTGGCCATTTGCGGCAGCTTCGGCGCGATCATCAGCACGGCGAAGGAAATCGGCGAGCGGATCGTCACGCTCTGGACGGTCTTGGGTTCAAACAGCTCGCGCGTGCTGTTGGCGATCACGGCGAAGGCCGATTGCAGATGCGGCAGGTAGGCGGCACCCTCCGGCGTCAATTCGACGCCGCGCGCCAGGCGGATGAACAGCGGCTGCTTCAACCGCTCTTCGAGAGAACGGATGTGCTGGCTGACCGCAGCCTGGGTCAGGCCAAGCTCGGCCGCGGCGGCGGTGAAATTCGACAGCCGCGCGGCGGCCTCGAAACTCCGCAGCCAGTCAAGCGGGGGCAAGGGCAGGGTTGTTTCAGTCATAAACCGTTTAGGGCCTCTGGCTGCAAAATGATAATTTGAGTCATGCCTTCGACATCATCACGATGCAACCGTAAACCCTGCGGAGTTGGCTGCGGGGCGCTGCGGACAGGAACGGATCCCCATGCTTAGCCAGGTGCTGATCGGCGACGAAGGAAGAACGATCGACCTCGGGTGGAAGGACGGCGCGCGCACTCGCTTTCACGCAGTGTGGTTGCGCGACAATGCGCTCGACGACAAGACGCGTAGCGCCGGCAACGGCCAGCGGCTGATCACCATTCTCGACATTCCCGTGCAGACATGGATCGGCGCAGCCGCGATCAAGGGCGATGCGCTTGAAGTCAGTTTCGAACCGGAGGGAAAGACGGTGCGCTTTCCTGCGGCATGGCTGAGCGCCAATGCCTATGACCGCGATGCCGCCCGACAGCCCGGCTGGACAGGCGAGGGCACCGTGCGATGGACCAGGGCCTCTATGCAGAATTCGGTGCCGCGCGCCGGCTATCTCGCTGCCAGCCGCGACCGCGCCGTCTTGCGGCAATGGCTGTCGGCGGTGAAGACCTACGGCTTCGCGGTGATGGACGATTTGCCGCCCGAATCCGGGGCGCTGTGCAAAGTGTCCGATCTGTTCGGCTATATCAGGGAGACCAATTACGGCCGATGGTTCGAGGTGCGCGCCGAGGTCAATCCAACCAATCTGGCCTACACCAATCTTGGCCTGCAGGCGCATACCGACAATCCCTATCGCGATCCGGTGCCGACCTTGCAGATCCTGTCCTGCATCGAAAACACCGTGGAGGGCGGCGAATCCAGCGTCGTCGATGGTTTTGCCGTGGCGGCCGCGCTGCAGGCAGAAAACCCCGAAGGCTTCCGGCTGTTGAGTTCATACCCGGCGCGTTTCGAATATGCGGGGTCGTCGGGCGTGCGATTGCAGGCCAAACGGCCGATGATCGAGCTCGGGCCGGATGGCGAACTCATCGCCATCCGCTTCAACAACCGCTCGCTGGCGCCGACCGTCGATGTGCCGTTCGCGGAGATGGAGGCCTACTACGCCGCCTATCGCCGGTTTGCCGAACTGATCGAGGATCCTTCCTTCGAAGTCACCTTCAGGCTCGAGGCGGGCGAGGCCTTCATCGTCGACAACACCCGCGTCATGCATGCCCGCAAGGCGTTCTCCGGCACCGGCAAGCGCTGGCTGCAGGGCTGCTACGCCGACAAGGATGGCCTTTTGTCGACGCTGTCGGCGATCGAACACGAATTCAAGGAAGCAGCGGAATGAGCAGCCAGGATTTGAACGCGAGCAACATCGTCGAATTCATCGCCGATATTTTCGAACGCCGAGGGGCTGAATCCTATCTCGGCGAACCCGTCACCATGTCGGAGCACATGTTGCAGGGCGCCTGGTTCGCCGAAAAGGACGGCGCGCCCGATGTGCTGGTGGCGGCAGCACTGCTGCACGATATCGGCCACTACACCAGCGAGTTCGGCACCTATTCGCCCGACGATGTCGAGGACAAGCATCATGACGAAGCCGGCGGCGAGGTGCTGGCGCCGTTCTTTCCACCGGTGATCGTCGAATGCGTCAGGCTGCATGTCGCGGCCAAGCGCTACCTCTGCGCTACCGACCCCACCTATTTCGGCAGGCTGTCGCAGGCCTCGGTCCACACGCTGTCGCTGCAAGGCGGGCCGATGAATGCCGAAGAGGTGGCCGAGTTCCGCAAGAACCCGTTCCACGAGGAAGCGGTGCGGGTTCGCATCTGGGACGAGGCCGGCAAGATCGCCAACATGAAGACCCGGGCATTTCGCGACTACATGCCGCTGCTGCAGCGGGTTGTCCGCGACTTCGCCAATCGCGCCTGATCGCAATCCGGGGAAGGAACGGCATATGCACCGTTTCGACGGCAAACATGCGCTAACCGTATGCCGCCGCAGACTTGCCGCGAGCGTCTGCGTGGGCAGGCGCTCGCGCCTCGCTGCCGATCCCTACCGGTGACGAGCCTTGTCACCGCGGATTTTATTGCGACATCCGTCGGCGCGGCCCAAGATCAGTAGGTCAGACTTCGGTGTATATTTGACTCAGACGAAGGTCTGAGAATCGAGCTGCAAGCACGAAAGGAGAGTTTCCTCAGCGTTTGTGAGCCGCAATTTTGGGCTGTTCATTCTTGAATACCGTGACACATCATGATGTGATGGTGGCATGAATGGAGAAAGGCAGCCCCTGTTTTCATCCGTGCGTCGCCGGGCGTACTTTAGCTTGCGCGTATTCGCGGCGGTTGCGGTGACGATGCCGGTGCTTGGTCTGCGGTTGAGCCATGTCGACGGTTACAAGATCGAATTCGCCGCTGCCAGCGCCAAGAGCGGAAACAATGGCAATGGTAACGGTGGTGGCAACGGTAGTGGTAACGGTAATGGCTCAGGCGGCAACGCCGGGAATGGCAACGCCAACGGAAAGGGAAAAAATGGTGCCGGCGACAACGCCGCCGGTAGCCAAGCTCCCAGTAGCCAAGTCAATGCCGCTGGCGACACGGTGACGGTACAGGGCGCCAAAATCCAGGTCGTGCATCGCGATGGATTCAGCGAAAGCATCGAGGCCGGCCGCTTCACTATGAAGGATCCGCTTGGAAGGACAATTGTCGAACGCGCCGTAAGGGCCTCCGACATTGCTCGTCTGAAAGGGCTGTGACTGCTGGTTCGCCAACCAGCATCCGACCTTCAGACAAGCCCCGATCTCCCTATACAAGACCCGTTTTGGGCGCGTGCATAAGAATGGCTGCTTCGGTGCGGTTTCGCACCTTTAGCTTTTGAAATATCCGAGTCATGTGGTGTTTTACCGTTTTCTCCTGCAGGTTGAGACGTTTGGCGACTTCTTTATTGCTCAGTCCTTCGCCTACCAAGGAGATTATCCCAAGCTCGCGTCCCGAGAGATTGGCAACGAGATCGGTTGTGCGCTTTTCCGGTCGGATCAGTTCATTCAAAAGCTGCGCTGACAGGGTCGGCGAAACATATTTTTTTCCTGCGGCTATATAAGTCAGCACCTCGGCCAGCGATGCCGCCCCAATCCCTTTCAGCACATATCCACGTACGCCCAGCCTGAGCGCCGTCGCCAAATCGGCGTTCGCCTCCGAGACGGTGAGCATGACGATCTTGCAGTCAGGCTGAGTTGCAAGAATATTTTCCGCTGCGGCCAGACCCCCTCCCGGCAAACTGATGTCGAGCAGCAATATGTCGGGATTTGCCAAGGCCGCAAGCTGTTCGGCATCCGTCGCGGTTTCGCCCGCACCAACGACTTCGAAGCCGCCGATTTCGGCGAGGCTGCGAGCCACACCCTCGCGAAACAGCGGATGATCATCAACAATGGCAATCCTTATGGGAGCGGTCATTTCTGGTCCTCGATGTTGAGCGTTATGGTCAGCCGGGTCCCCCTAGGGCTCGAAAAGGTCTCGAAGTGACCTCCGATACTTTCGATACGTTCCCTCATACCGGCGAGTCCAAGTCCTTCACACGATCCCGACTGGAATCCAGGGCCGTGATCAAGCACTTGAATGAGGAGCTTGCCCTGCGTCACTCTCGCCTTGACAGCCTGCCCCTTGCCCAGACCGTGTCGCCAGGCATTGTTCAGCCCCTCCTGCGCGAAGCGAAAGATGCTTATTTTCTCGGACGTCCCCAGGTCGGGCAGGCGAGATGGCAGTGAAAGCGATACGGAAGAGGCTGTACGGCGTTCATGTTCGGCAACCGCAAGCCGCAATATCTCCGCGACTGTCGAAGCTTCGATCTGTGGCAGTACGAGGCCGGTGCAGATGGCGCGGATCTCCCGCATCGCCTCATCCAACGTATGATGGATATCGGCGATCTCGGTCTTGCGGTGGCTTGGGGATGCGGCGGGATCGAGCAGCAGAGGGCTGTCCATGCGCAGCGCAGCCAGTGCGACGAGCTGAGCTGGACCGTCATGCAAATCAGACCCGATGCGACGCAAGTAACGTTCGTTGATTGCCGTTGCGCGGCGCGACGCCTGCTGGACGCGCTCCCGCAAAGCGGAATTCTGCTCCAAAAGCAACTGAAGCTCCGCCACTTGTGTCTCAAGCGCTGAACGCTGCGTTTCGATAGTGCTGCTGCCGCGAAGCACGATTCCCGAGAGCATCGCCAAGGCGACCGCGGTCGCGCCAGCCACGAGCAGCCAGCTCGACCATAGTGCCGAGTTTAAAGTGCCCTGAAGATCGTCGGCTATCTCGTAGAACTCGGAAACGGCCACAACATCGCCCGACCACGGCTCTCGAACCGGATTGTAGATCTCGAGCAGCGAGGCGGTGGGGCTCTTCCGTTCCTTCCTTTCATTTTCGTCCAGATCATTGAATTGCGCCACCACGTTTCCGCCGAACGCATGCAGCAAGTTCGCATTTGGCTCGAAGGTCTGGCCAATAAGAGCCGCGTCTTTGGCGTACAGCACCTTGCCATCACGCCGCCAAAGCACGAACGACGCCAGTTTTTTTCCGAGAGCACCCTGGTCCAGGGTTTCATCGAGTGCCCGTTTAACGGTGTCGCTGAGCTGCTGGCTTTTGCGCATATCCGGCAGGATTGGCGCGATGACACTGTCAACGTAAAGCGCGGTTGTGCTTGCAGAGTTGCGGATCACTCCATCTCGTATTTGCGAGGTGACCCATAGGCCGACGACCAGCATCAGCGACAGCAGCCCAATGCTTCCGACTATGATGAACTGCCAAGCCAACGATAGCCTGTTCCAGTTTTGATAGAGACTATCAATGTAGCGCACGTCTCAACCGACCCCGCGAGCTTTGGCCGTGCCAAAATCCTAAGCCATCCTACAACTAGAACGGTCGATGGTGCGAGCAAGCGCTAGGTTGAATTGCCGGGGAAACCGCAATTTCAGGGCATGATCCCACCGCCACCGCGGGGAACGGCGGTGGGATCAGCGTTACTGTATGATCTTGACGATCTTCCGCGTGCCGGGGTCGACCAGCACGGTTCGCCCGTCGACCACAACGTAGCGATACTTGACGCTCGGCACTTCATGCAGTTCCACCGTGTCGGGAATGGCGGTCCCCACGTTCAATTCGACACCTGGAATCTTCACCGACGCAAGGGGCTGCTTTTTCACGTATTCGCGCACAACCGTTTCCTGCTCCGGCGCGATGATGACGTCTTGAGCAGCAACTACGCCCGCGCTCGCGAGCAGCAAGAATCCGGCAATTGCGGTCGACTGGTACATGGTCGTCATGATTCTCTCCTTCATGCGAGCAACGCTCATGCATCTTGCGCGAGCTCGATTCCGATACGGTGGTGTTGGTGAGGTTGCACACCGCAAGCCGAACGGGCTTTTCGCGGCTGCGTTCCCGTGTGGGGCTTCGGTCCGGGCGTCATCGGGCCAATGGACGATAGGGGGAGGGACCAAAGTCTGGTGCCAGGCTGTAGAGGTCCTAGAGCCTCCTCAGGGCGGAACACAGGGTTCTCGGCATCGTTGAGATCAGCACTTGTGGGAGGCGTTAATGGACAACAGCGTCCATCAGGCACGATGGTTGCTCTTGCCTGTTTTCGGGGTAGCCATCCTGGTCATGACGACGGGAGTACTTCTAAGCTTGTGAGGCTGGTGTGGGATCACAAGCTCAGCAGATGTTACGTTGCATTGATTGTTTGATGCAATTTGTAGGTGATTGTTGCAAAATTACTGCCTACATTCATTGGTCTTCTTAGAAGCCCGATTTTATTCACAAAATGTGGAACAAAGTATTTTTGGCAGAGTTGGCTAGGCTGAGGGACCGACTCTTTAAGGAGAAAGCAGATGAAACATGTGTTGATCACGAGCATGATTGCGCTTGGCGTCGGGTGCGGCGCCGCGATCGCCCAGACCCAGGCCGTGCAGCCGAGCGGCGGCGACAACTGCGCCGCCGGCGCGGCCGATTGCCAGAAGGGCGGCAAGGCCGGCGAACAGGCGCAAGGCAAGATGAAGTCACAGACCGATCAGAATGCACAGGGCCAGGCTGGCGCCACGACCGATCAGCAGGCTCAGGGCAAAGCCAAGCTCAAGACGGATGAACAGGCACAGGGCAAGGCCGGGACCAGTACCGAGCAGAATGCTCAGGGTCAGGCCGGCGCCACGACCGATCAGCAGGCTCAGGGCAAGGCCAAGCTCAAGACGGATGAACAGGCCCAGGGCAAGGCCGGGACCAGCACCGAGCAGAATGCTCAGGGCCAGACCGGCACCAGCACCGAGAAGCAGGCTCAGGGCAAGGCCAAGCTCAAGACGGATGAACAGGCCCAAGGCAAGGCCGGGACCAGCACCGAGCAGAACGCTCAGGGCCAGACCGGCACCAGCACCGAGAAGCAGGCTCAGGGCAAAGCCGGGACCAGCACCGAGCAGAACGCTCAGGGCCAGACCGGCACCAGCACGGACCAGCAGGCCCAGGGCAAGGCCGGGACCACCACCGAGCAGAACGCTCAGGGCAACACAAACGTCCAGACCGACCAGGGCAATACGGCCTCGATCAACAACGTGACCGTCGAGCAGAAGACGCAGGTCACGCAGATCATCCACGAGACCAGGGTTGAGCCGGTGAAGAACGTCGACTTCGACATTTCGGTCGGCATCGAGGTGCCGCGGCACAAAGTGCGCCTGCACCGTCTGCCGGCGCGCATTGTCAAGATCGTCCCGGCCTACGAATCCTATGAGTACTTCGTGCTGGCCGACGGGCGCATCGTCATCGTCGACCCGGATACGTACAAGATCGTGCTGATCCTGACGTGACACGGCAGTGGCTCTTGTTCCCGGCGCGGTGCGATTGAGGGGTATCGTATGCGCCGCGGTGGCCCGCCGACCAGAGGCGGCGGGCCACTTGCTTTGTCTTTCGCATCGCGCGTTTTTCCCGTTGACACCTTGCCTTTCACCCTCGTAGTGTCCGCCACGATGAAAAAGGCACTCATTCTCGTAGGAAAGCGCGTGGGCAAGGCGGTGTAACCGCCGGGCGAAAACCTCCCATGCGCAACACACAGGCTCCCATCGGGGGCCTTTTTTATTGCCCGAAACACGACTAAACGACCAGCAATCGCCTCATGGCTAGAAGTACGGGACCAGACCGATGAGCAACGGACAGAACGAACGGCGCGAAATGCCAAACAGGGAAATGACTGGCGCCGAAATGGTGGTGCAGGCGCTGAAGGACAACGGCGTCAAGCATGTCTTCGGTTATCCCGGCGGCGCGGTGCTTCCGATCTATGACGAAATCTTCCAGCAGGACGAGGTCGAGCACATCCTCGTCCGCCACGAGCAAGGCGCAGGGCATGCGGCCGAAGGCTATGCCCGCTCGACCGGCAAGGCCGGCGTCATGCTGGTGACCTCCGGCCCTGGCGCCACCAATGCGGTGACGCCGCTGCAGGATGCGCTGATGGATTCGATCCCGCTGGTCTGCCTGACCGGGCAGGTGCCGACTTCGCTGATCGGCTCCGACGCGTTCCAGGAGTGCGACACGGTCGGCATCACGCGCCCCTGCACCAAGCACAACTGGCTGGTGAAGGACGTCAACGAATTGGCTGCCACCATCCATGAGGCCTTCCATGTCGCGACGACCGGCCGCCCCGGCCCGGTGGTGGTCGACATTCCGAAGGATGTGCAGTTCGCCAAAGGCATCTATGTGCCGCCGCAGGCAGCGCCGCGCACCAGCTATCAGCCGAAGGTCCAGGGCGACCTGGAAAAGATCAAGGCCGCCGTCGAACTGATGGCCAGCGCCAAGAAGCCGATCATTTATTCGGGCGGCGGCGTCATCAACTCCGGTTCGGAGGCCAGCCATCTGCTGCGCGAACTGGTCGACCTCACCGGCTTCCCGATCACCTCGACGCTGATGGGCCTCGGCGCCTATCCGGCATCGGGCAAGAACTGGATGGGCATGCTGGGCATGCACGGCACTTATGAAGCCAATATGGCGATGCATGATTGCGACGTGATGATCTGCATCGGCGCGCGCTTCGACGACCGCATCACCGGACGGCTGACCGCCTTCTCGCCCAACTCGAAGAAGATCCACATCGACATCGATCCATCGTCGATCAACAAGAACGTGCACACGGAAGTGCCCATCATCGGCGATGTCGGCCGGGTGCTGGAGGATATGGTGCGGCTGTGGCGGGCGAGCGCCAAGGCCGACAAGAAGGCGCTCCATCCCTGGTGGGAGCAGATAGCCAAATGGCGCGCGCGTGACTCGCTCGCCTTCAAGATGAACCACGATGTGATCATGCCGCAATATGCCATCCAGCGGCTCTACGAACTCACCAAGGACATGGACACCTACATCACCACCGAGGTCGGCCAGCACCAGATGTGGGCGGCGCAGCACTATCATTTCGAGAAGCCGAACCGCTGGATGACGTCGGGCGGGTTGGGCACGATGGGCTACGGCCTGCCGGCGGCGCTCGGCGTGCAGATCGCGCACCCGGATGCGCTGGTCATCGACATCGCAGGCGATGCCTCGGTGCAGATGACGATGCAGGAGATGAGCGCGGCGGTGCAGCACAATGCGCCGATCAAGATCTTCATCCTCAACAACCAGTATATGGGCATGGTGCGCCAGTGGCAGCAACTGCTGCACGGCAACCGTCTGTCGCATTCCTACACCGAGGCGATGCCCGATTTCGTCAAGCTGGCCGAGGCCTATGGCGGCCACGGCATTCGCTGCGAGAAACCGGACGAGCTGGACGATGCGATCAAGGAGATGATCGCGGTGAAGAAGCCGGTGCTGTTCGATTGCCGGGTGGCGACGCTCGCCAACTGCTTCCCGATGATCCCGTCGGGCAAGGCGCATAATGAAATGCTCCTGCCCGACGAGGCGACCGACGAAGCCGTGGCCAACGCCATCGACGCCAAGGGCAGGGAACTGGTCTAGGTCCAAGCCGGGGCAGGGCTGTCGCGAGAAGCCGTGCGCAAACAGAGAATTAGCTCAAAGTCTGAAATCGAGATTCATGTCATGAACGCACAGCTTCAACCGACCGGCTCCGCCTATTTCATCGCCAAGGAAACGGAAAAGCCGGAGAACCACACGCTCTCCGTTCTGGTCGACAATGAGCCCGGCGTGCTTGCCCGGGTCATCGGCCTGTTTTCCGGCCGCGGTTATAACATCGAGAGCCTCACCGTCTCCGAGACCGAACACGAGAAGCACCTGTCACGCATCACCATCGTGACGCGCGGCACGCCGCATGTGCTGGAGCAGATCAAGCATCAGCTCGAGCGCATCGTACCGGTGCACCGCGTCGTCGATCTCACCGTGCGCTCGCACGAGTTCGGCCAGGAGCGGCCGCTGGAACGCGAGCTGGCGCTGGTCAAGGTCGCCGGCACTGGCGAAGCCCGCGTCGAGGCGCTGCGTCTGGCGGATGCTTTTCGCGCGTCGGTCATCGACGCCAACACCGAGCACTTCATCTTCGAGATTACCGGCAAGGGTTCGAAGCTCGACCAGTTCATCGCCATCATGAAGCCGCTCGGCCTGGTCGAGATCTGCCGCACCGGCGTGGCGGCGATGAACCGGGGCCCGCAGGGGATGTAGTCTCAGTCCAACTATTTTACCGGCTTGGGATCGACCTTGCCGCTCGCCAGATTCTTACTCTCCCTTTTGATCGGGCGCGATACCGGACAGACGTCCTGGACGAAGCCGTTCAGCGTGTTAACCAGATTGTTCTGGACCAGCGAGTAGCGGATGAATTGTCCCTGCCGCTCCCTGGCGATGAGGCCGGCCGTCTCCAGGATGCTCAGATGCTGCGAGATCGACGGCTTCGACATGTCGAAGCGCGCCGCGATCTCGCCCGCGGTCAGCGAGGAGTGGGCGAGATAGGCGAGGATCTTGCGCCTCGGCTGCGATGACAGCGCCTCGAACACGCGCTGTATGGCGCTGCTTGCCCCGATAGCCGTGTCGCCATCCGCTGCATTGTCTTCGATCACCGCCTGCCTCTGTCGTTTCGCTTCCGGTATTTAGTCTATTGCCTAAATACCTAAATCGGAATAGTAGATAGTTAGCTTATTGCCTAAATAAGCGCCGGCGCGCCGGAAGGCAAGGCTCTTTGGTCCGGAAATGTTTCCTGCAGAGGAGGGGTGCCGATGAAGACCATATCCACAGGCAGAATGATCTCGCAGCCCTTGAGCGATGCCGAAGATGGCGAGGTCGTCTGGATGCCGGCCAAGTCGATCTGGGTCGGCGCGATGACGCTGATTGCGTTGGTGTTCGGGCCGCTGACCTTCAGCTGGAGCGCTTTCGCCCTGTTCGTAGCGACGACGGCGGTGACGATCTGCGCCGGACACTCGGTCGGCATGCATCGCCTGCTCATCCATCGCTCGTTCAGGGTTCACATCTGGCTCGAACACGCGCTGGTCTATCTCGGCACGCTCGTCGGCATGGCCGGTCCGTTCGGCATGATCTATGCGCATGACATACGAGACTGGGCGCAGCGCCAGACGGCTTGTCACGACCTGCACGCCCACCGCCGGCCTTTCTTCACCGACGCTTTCTGGCAAATGCATTGCGCCGTGGCGTTGCGCAATCCGCCTGACTTCGTCATCGAGCCGTCGATCAGAAACGACCGCTTCTACAAATTCGTCGAGCGGACCTGGATGCTGCAGCAACTGCCGTGGGCGATCCTTTTCTTGCTGCTCGGCGGGTGGAGCTGGGTGGTCTGGGGCATTGCGGTGCGTATCTCCGTGTCGCTGACCGGGCATTGGCTGGTCGGGCATTTCGCACATCGCAGCGGGCAGCAGGGCTGGCGTGTCGATGGCGTTGCCGTGCAGGGCTACAACCTGCCGCGTTTCGGCCTGGTGACCTTTGGCGAGAGTTTCCACGGCAATCACCATGCGTTTCCCGAATCCGCAAAGCTCGGCCTGGAACGCGGGCAGATCGATCTCGGCTGGCTCTTCATCCGCATCCTGGCTGCCCTCGGCCTCGCGCATGGCGTGAAGCTTCCCGGGAACACGCCGAGGCGCAAAGGCCTGCGGCGTGTGGCTGGCCGTCAGGAGGCGGCCGCCGCTCCCAGCCTGTTGTCGGCGCGGCCCCACGGCAGGTAGACTGTGCCGGCGTGGCTGGCTCGGATAGACGGATCACGGCGGAGCGCTTTGGACCAATCGAATGAAGTTGCGTCCAACGCCCTGTCGACTTAAGTCAGCATTGCTGACCTTTGTGAGCCGTCATGACCCTCGACGCTTTCCTTGCACTTTTGGTCTACGCCTTCGTGACCTCGATCACGCCGGGGCCGAACAACCTCATGCTCTTGGCGTCGGGCGTGAATTTCGGCCTCGTCAGAACCATTCCGCATATGCTGGGCATCAGCATGGGTTTCCTGGTACTGTTGCTTGCTGTCGGCTTTGGCCTGGGCGCGGTGCTGACGGCGTTTCCGGCCCTGCACACCGGATTGAAGATCGCCGGCGCTGCCTATCTGCTCTATCTCGCCTGGAAGATCGCCATGTCGCGCTCGCTGTCCAGCAAGGGTGAGACGGAGGCACGGCCGATGCGCTTCATCGAGGCAGCCGCATTCCAGTGGGTCAATGCGAAAGCCTGGGTGATGGCGATCACCGCCATGGCCGTCTACTCCAATCCGGACCACCCGTTCCTGTCGGTGGCGCTGATCGCGATCGCCTTCACCGTCGTCAACCTGCCGAGCGTCTCGGTGTGGGCCGGCTTCGGCACGGCGCTGCGCGGATTCCTGTCGGATCCGGTGCGGCTGAAATGGTTCAACATCGCCATGGGCGTGCTCTTGGCGGCGACGCTCTGGCCGATGCTGAAATAGACGCATCCGGCCTGAAATCTCAACCGCATCCTGGCTGGTTCTCCGACTGCTGAGCCGGCTGCATAGTCATTGTGCAGTGCACATTAAATCTTCGTAATGCCGTGTTTTGGCCCTTTTCCGACAAATGTGCGTCCTATCTACTTCGGCGAGATCGCGGCAAGGCGCCGTGATTGGGTAGAATGAGACCACCGGGTTCGGCGTGTCGGATCATAGGGCTTTTAGTCGATGCGCGGAAAAGTCGTTCTGGCGGTGGTGGTGGCAGCGGCCTGTGTCGCCGCGGCGTGGGTCTATTTTTCGCCGGCGGCGACGAGCAGTCTGCAGCAGATGCTGCCGGGCGCCAGGCAGACGGCAGCAGCGGACAAGCCGGTTGGATCGGACAAGGCTTCGGCCGACAATGCTGGCGGCAAATCCGGCGCCGGCGGTAATGCCACCCGTTCGGCCTCGATCGTTTCCGCCACCGCGACGACAGCCGATTTCCCGATCCGCCGCTATGCCATCGGCTTCGTGTCGTCGCCGGCCGTGGTCAACATCAACGCCCGCGTGTCCAGCCAGATCGTATCGATCGACGTCAAGGACGGCCAGATGGTGAAGGCAGGCGACCTTTTGTTCTCGCTCGACGACCGGGCGCTCAAGGCGCAGCTTGCCAAGGATCAGGCGACGCTCGCCAAGGACCAGGCCCTGCTAACCAGTTCGGGCTCCGACCTCCAGCGCGCCAAGGATCTCGTCGCCAAGCAGGCCGGCACGCAGCAGACTTACGACCAGGCGGTGGCGGCGCAAAAGGCTGCCGCGGCGACGGTCGATGCCGACAAGGCGACGATCGACGCCGACAATGTCCAGCTCGGCTTCGCCAGCATCAAGGCGCCGATTGCCGGCCGGCTGGGCGCGGTCAACGTTTCGGTCGGTGACCTGGTCACCTTGAGCAACGGCAACTCGAGCACGGCCACGCCGCTGGTGACGATCACCGAGATGGATCCGCTGCAAGTCAACTTCAACCTGCCGGAGAGCAACCTGGCGCTGCTGCACAAGGCGCTGGCCAACCCGCAGCAAGGCGCGGTGACGCTGACCAAGGATGGCGATCCGACGCCGATCGGCAACGGCACGCTCGACTTCGTCGATTCCAGCGTCGACACCGCGTCCGGCACCATCGCGACACGGGCGAGCATTCCCAATGCCGATCTTTCACTGTGGCCCGGCCAGTATGTGAATGTCGTGCTCGACGCCGGCATCATGCCGCAGATGACATCCATCCCGACGGTCGCGGTCCAGCCCAGCCAGAAGGGGCCGTTCGTCTATGTCGTCAAGCCGGACAACACGGTAGAGATGCGGCCGGTGCAGGTGGCGCTGACCGAAGGCGAAAACAGCGCCATCAGCGAGGGCGTCAAGTCAGGCGAGAAGGTTGTCGTCGAGGGCCAAACCAGGCTGAAGGACGGCGCCAGCGTGCATGAAGGCAAGGCAACTGCCGGCCGTCAGGCAGCGCCTAAGGTGGCGGAAGCCGACAAAGCCGGCGGAGCTGCCCAATGATCTCCGAATTCTGCATAAGAAGGCCTGTCGCGACGCTGCTGATGTCGTTCGCCCTCGTGCTGGGCGGGCTGTTTGCCTACAAGTTCCTGCCGGTGGCGGCATTGCCGAGCGCCGAATTCCCGGTCGTCAACGTCTCGGCCAACCTGGCCGGCGCGTCACCCGAAACCATGGCCACTTCGGTGGCGACGCCGCTGATCAAGCAGTTCGCCACCATTGCCGGCATCGATTCGATCTCAACCAGCAATTCGCTGGGACGCACGTCGATCGCCATCCAGTTCGTGCTCAACCGGGATATCGACGCGGCGGCCGCCGACGTGCAGGCGGCGATCGCGCGCACGCAGCGGCAACTGCCGCCCGAGATGACAGCGCCGCCGAGCTATCGCAAGGTCAATCCGGCCGACGCGCCGATCCTTCTGATGTCGCTGGTCAGCGACACGGTTCCGCTCACCGACCTCGACGCCTTCGCCGAAAACGTCATCTCGCCCTCGCTGTCGACCATCGACGGCGTGGCGCAGGTGTCGATCTTCGGCCAGCAGAAATATGCGGTGCGCGTGCAGATCGACCCGACGGCGCTGGCGGCGCGCGGCATTTCGATCGACCAGCTGCAGACTGCAATCGCGTCGGCCAACTCCAACACGCCGCTCGGCGTCTTGCAGAACGACAAGCAGCAGCTGACCATCACGGCCAACACGCAGCTCACCGATGCCGCCGGGTTCTCCAACCTCATCATCGCCACCAAGAACGGCCATCCGGTGCGGCTGGGCGAGGTGACGCGCGTCATCGACTCGGTCGAGACCACGACGACTGCAAGCTGGTATGACGGCACGCGCGCCATCATCCTGGCGGTGCAGCGCCAGCCCGACGCCAACACGGTCGACGTCGTCGACAAGGTCAAGGCGATGCTGCCGTCGTTCAAGGACCAAATGCCGGCCGCCGCCGACATCAAGCTGCTCAACGACCGTTCGACCTCGATCCGCCAGGCCGTCGACGACGTCCAGTTCACGCTGCTTCTGACGATCGCTTTGGTGGTGATGGTGATCTTCGTCTTCCTGCGCCGGGTGACCGCAACCATCATTCCGGCCGTGGCGGTGCCGATCTCGCTGATCGCGACGCTCGGCGCCATGTTCCTGTTCGGCTTTTCCATCGACAACATCTCGCTGATGGGCCTGACGCTCGCAGTCGGCCTCGTCGTCGACGACGCCATCGTCATGCTGGAAAACATCTTTCGCCACATGGAGGAGGACGGTCTCTCGGCCTTCGATGCCTCGCTGAAAGGCGCGCGCGAGATCGGCTTCACCATCATCTCGATCTCGATCTCGCTGGTGGCGGTGTTCATCCCCGTGCTTTTGATGGGCGGCGTCATAGGCCGCATCTTCAACGAATTCGCCGTCGTGGTGACGGTCGCCATCCTGGCTTCGATGTTCGTGTCGCTGACACTGACGCCGATGCTGTGTTCGCGCTTGCTGTCGGTGACCAAGGCCGATCGGGACAAGCATGCCCCCGGCCACAAGCACGATATCGTCACCCGCGGCTATGACCGGCTTTTGACCTTCTGCCTGCGCCACACTTTTCTGGTGTTCCTCGTCTTCGCCGGCACGGCGGCAGGGTCGGTCTGGCTGATCGAGGTCTCGCCGAAAGGCTTTTTCCCGCAAGAGGATATCGGCCAGATCTCGGTGACGACGATCGCCAGGCAGGACATCTCCTACGACGCCATGGTCAAGCTGCAGAACCAGGCGGCAAGTGTCTTCTCGCGTTCGCCCTATGTCTCGCATGTGGCCTGGTCAGCCGGCGGCGGCAACAATGCGCTGAACCAGGGCCAGCTCTATGTGCAGCTGAAGGACAAGAGCCAGCGCCCCGACATCGACAAGGTGCTGTCGGATCTGCGGCGGCAGCTGGCCGTCGTGCCGGGGATCGATGCCTATATGCAGCCGGTGCAGAACCTGCGACTTGGCGCGCGTTCTTCCGCCAGCGCCTACCAGCTCGTCGTTCAGGGCCTCGATACCGGCCTGACCGACACATGGGCGCAAAAGCTCAACGATGCGATGGCGGCCGATCATGCGAATTTCACCGACGTCACCAGCGATCTGCAGAACAATTCATTGCAGGCGACGCTGGTGGTCGATCGCGACAAGGCGGCGTCGCTCGGCATCGACACCGACACGCTGCGCTCCAGTCTCTATGGCGGCTTCGGCACGGAGCAGGTCTCGACGATCTTCGGCTCGGCCGACAGCTACGAAGTCATCATGGAGCTCGATCCCAACATCGAATGGTCGCCCGAGCGCATGCTGGCCATCCAGGTCAGGACGGCAAGCGGCAGCCTGGTGCCGCTCGGCGCCTTTGCCCGCGTCGACCGCACCGCCGGCGCGCTGACGGTCAACCAGCTCGGCCAGCTGCCGGCGGTGACCATCTCCTACAACCTGCCGCAAGGCGTGGCGCTGGGCGACAGCACGGCCCGCATCGCCGCGCTGAAGGAGCAGATCGGCATGCCGCCGGCGATTTCGACCAGCTTTGCCGGCACCGCCAAGACCTTCCAGGATTCGCTGGCCAATCAGGGCCTGCTGATCGGCGGCGCCGTTCTGACCATCTATATCGTACTCGGCATCCTCTATGAGAGCTTTATCCATCCGCTGACCATTCTGACCGGCCTGCCTTCGGCGGTGCTGGGCGCGGTGGTCGCGCTGCGCTTTGCCGGCATGGACCTGTCGGTGATCGCGGTGATCGGCATCCTGATGCTGATCGGCATCGTCAAGAAGAACGGCATCATGATGGTCGACGTCGCGCTGGAGCTGCGACGAGAAGGCATGTCGGCCAAGGAATCCATACACAAGGCGTGCCTGATGCGTTTCAGGCCGATCATGATGACGACGTTGGCGGCGCTGATGGGCACGTTCCCGATCGCGCTCGGCACCGGCGCCAGTGCTGAGCTGCGCCAGCCGCTCGGTGTCGCGGTGGTTGGCGGTCTCCTGGCGTCGCAGGCGCTGACGCTGTTCGTCACCCCTGTCATCTATGTCTATTTCGAGAATTTCTCCGGCTGGCTGGTGAGCTTCTTCTCTTGGAAAAAGAACAGGCCGGAGCTGCATGCGGTCGAGAGCGGCGAGCAGGCCTCGCTGTTCGCTCCCGAGGATCGGCTCGAGCCGCAAAGGGCCGCCGCCGAATAGGCGATAGCCCGTGGCCCAAGCTGTCATGCTTGCGGCCGCGTGCCGCCGATCCTAATCTGAGGGTCATGTCCCATGATCATGACCACGACAATGAGCTCGACCCATTTGCGGCGCGCGTGCGCGCGCTGGAGACCATCCTCACCGAAAAAGGCCTGATCGATCCGGCGGCGATCGACGTCATCGTCGACACCTACGAGACCAAGATCGGGCCGCGCAACGGCGCCAGGGCGGTGGCGAAAGCCTGGAGCGATCCGGCCTTTGCCGAGTGGCTGAAGCGCGACGCGACTGCGGCGATCACCTCGCTGGGCTACACCGGCCGCCAGGGCGAGCACATGCAGGCGGTGTTCAACACGGACGAGACGCACAACCTCGTCGTCTGCACGCTGTGCTCCTGCTATCCGTGGTCGGTGCTCGGCCTGCCGCCGGTCTGGTACAAGGCGCCGCCCTATCGCTCGCGCGCCGTGATCGATCCGCGCGGCGTGCTGGAGGAGTTCGGGCTGACCTTGCCGGCGGAGAAAAACATCCGCGTCTGGGATTCGACTGCCGAACTGCGCTATCTCGTGGTGCCGATGCGGCCTGACGGTACCGAAGGCTGGAGTGAGGACCAACTCGCCGAACTGGTCAGCCGCGATGCGATGATCGGCACGGCGGTGGCCAAAGAACCCGGGACAAAGAAGGTACCGGCATGAACGGGCCGCAGGATCTCGGTGGGCAGATGGGTTTCGGGCCGGTCGCGCCCGAAAAGGACGAACCGTATTTTCATGCGGATTGGGAGAGGCGGGCGCTCGGCGTGACGCTGACTGCCGGCGCCATGGGCGCGTGGAACATCGACGAGAGCCGGCACGCCAGGGAATCGCTGCATCCGGCCGTCTATTATTCCTCAAGCTACTACCAGATATGGATCAAAGCGCTCGAGGTGCTGCTGAAGCGCCATGGCTTCGTCAGCGAGCGCGATCTGACGGAAGGTCGGGCGGTCGATCCGGCGGCGACGCCCAAAAGGGTGTTGAAGGCCGAAAACGTTCCGGCGGTGCTGGCCAAGGGCAGTCCCTGCGACCGGCCGGTCGAGACGGCGCCGCGCTTCAAGGCCGGCGACCCGGTGCGGACAAGGAATTTCAATCCCACCGCCCACACGAGGCTGCCGCGTTATGCGCGCGGCAAGCACGGAGTTGTCGAGGCCGTGCGTGACGGTTTTGTGTTCCCCGACAGCAACGCGCATGGCAACGGTGAAAACCCGCAATGGGTCTATACCGTGGTCTTCGATGGCTCGGAAATCTGGGGCGAGGGCGCCGACCCGACGCTGAGCGTCTCGATCGATGCCTGGGAGAGCTATCTTGAGCCGGCCTGAAGGTGCACTGCCGGCGGGTCTGGACGAACCGGTATTCGCCGAACCCTGGCAGGCCGAAGCCTTCGCCATGACGGTGGCGCTGCACGACAAGGGCCTGTTTTCCTGGGCCGAATGGGCCGATGCGCTGTCGGCGCAAGTGAACAAGCCGGGCGCCGCAAGCGATGGCCACGATTATTACGAGCATTGGCTGGCTGCGCTGGAGACGCTGCTGGCGGCCAAGGGCGTCGCGGGAAAAAGTGACGTCGACACGCTCGCCGCCGCCTGGGAACGCGCCGCGCATGCAACCCCGCACGGCAAGCCGATTTTGTTGGAGAACGATCCCGGGCCGACCAGAGGTAGCGGCGGCGGCGCGAACATATAGTCCGCCTGTGGTTGGTGTTTGAAATCTGGCGGCCGATGCAACTAATTTTCGACGACCATGCGTTCGTCGTCCCCATAGACAAACGCCTCAACGACGGCGAAGCGGCCACGGTTTTTGGAAATGGCGACGAAGTCGTTGTCACCCAAGTGGAGGATCACTTGCTCGTCGCTGATGGTAACACGTCTATGGTTCTGGCATTTTCGTCACTCAGACAGGCCGTGACCTCGGTATATATCGCGAACCCTGCGTCATCCGACAAGGAGACAACGATGCCATAACCAGGTTCGCCGATTTCGATCTTCTTTATCGACTTTCCGATCAGCCTGTCTGCGAACGACCTCATCAATATCCTCGCTTATAGGTGTCTGCGCCGATCTGCATCTCGATCATGTCCGTGATAGTGGCATTGCCCGATCTAGGTTCAAATGCCTGAATTCAAATCGTTCGTTATCCGCTTGCATGTTCACTTTACGTTCGCATTTGCGCCTGCTAGTTTGTCCCGTTGAAGGTGAGGCAATCCCATCGTTTTAAGCGGTGTTAGCACCAAGCTTGTCTTTCTCTCGCGAATCCGGTCTGTCGAACCGATGGAATTCTCCCCCCAACAGGACGAGGCTCTGAAAGCGGTGGCGCGCTGGCTGAAAGAGGGCCGGCCGCAGGTCTTCCGGCTGTTCGGCTATGCCGGCACCGGCAAGACCACGCTGGCGCGCTATTTTGCCGAGCATGTCGACGGGCAGGTGCAGTTCGCCGCCTTCACCGGCAAGGCGGCGCAGGTGCTGCGTTCCAAGGGCGCGGTCAATGCTCGCACCATCCATTCGTTGATCTACCGGCCGAAGGGCGAGGAATCGGTGTCGGACGAGGTGACGGGCAAGACCTCGATGTCGCCGACCTTCTCGCTCAACCGGCAAAGCCCTATTTCACGGGCGAAGCTGGTGGTCATCGACGAATGCTCGATGGTCGACGAGCAGCTTGGCCGCGACCTTCTGAGTTTTGGCACGCCGATCCTGGTGCTTGGCGATCCGGCGCAGCTGCCGCCGATCTCGGGCGGCGGCTTTTTCACCGAGCATGAGCCGGATGTGCTCTTGACCGAAATCCACCGCCAGGCGCGCGACAATCCGATTATCCAGCTGGCGCTCGACGTGCGCGAGGGCCGCGAGTTCATGCGCGGCGACTACGGCACCGCGCAGGTCATCGGCAAGGAGGACGTCACCCAGGAGCTGGTGCTGAAGGCGGACCAGGTGTTGGTCGGCACCAACCGCACACGCCGCCGCTACAATCAGCGCCTGCGCGAGCTGAAGGGTTTCAATGCCGATTATCCGCAGGCCGGCGACAAGCTGGTCTGCCTGCGCAACGACCCCGCCAAGGGCCTGCTCAACGGTTCGCTGTGGAAGGTGATGACCTCGTCGCGCGAGACGGTGAAGCCGGGCATCAACCTTCTGGTCTCGCCCGAGGAGGACGATCCCGACCGCGGCGTCGCCAAGATCAAGCTGCTCAAGTCGGCTTTCGAGGATCCGGACGCCGATATCCCCTGGCAGCAGAAGAAGCGCTTTGACGATTTCGACTATGGCTACGCGCTGACCGTGCACAAGGCGCAGGGTTCGCAGTGGAACGACGTCGTGCTGTTCGACGAGAGCTGGGCGTTCAAGGAAACCCGCCAGCGCTGGCTTTATACCGCCATCACGCGGGCGGCAGAGCGGCTGACGATTGTTAGATAACTGGCGTTGGATAGCTGGCGTTAGATAGCCGGCGTCAGGTAGCAGCCGGCGCAGCAGGGCTGAGTGGCGTCGCACCCAGCCATTGCCAGGCATCCGCTTCGTCCTCGGCCGCGAAGTGCCTGAACTCGATGGGTGGCGAAGCCGGAAGGAAGTTCCGCGCATCCGCTATCCAGTCCGGCTCACCGATCGTCGCGCACCGGGCGATATGCTCTAGCGCATGAACCGTACCTTGTTTCAGCGTCTCGTCGTCCATATCGATCCAGTCGACGCCCTCATGGTCGACCAGCCGCACCAAGACGTCGATCCTCGGGTGCAGCGCGTAGGCAGCCTCCAGCAATCCGAACAGATTTTCGCCGTCGGCGGCCGATACATGGCCGACGACGTCGATGGCGAAAAGGTCCTCACGGTTGGTTTCGAGGCGGCGGATCGCGGGCACGGATTGGAGAAAATTCATTGGCTGGGTTCCCCCTTGCGAGCAGATGTCCTCACTGGAACACCCGAAAGCCCCTGTCTGTTCCCATCAAAGGCAGTATAGATGCGCTGCACAAACAGCCGGACCTCACGCCATGCCCGCGAAACTCTCGGTCAATCTCAACGCCATCGCCATGCTGCGCAACCGCCGCGACCTGCCGTGGCCGAGCGTCACCGGGCTCGGCCGCCTGGCGCTGGCGGCCGGCGCGCACGGGCTGACGGTTCATCCGCGGCCCGACGAGCGCCACACCAGGCATTCCGACCTGCCGGAGATCCGGGCGCTGATCGACGACGAGTTTCCCAAGGCGGAATTCAACATCGAGGGCTACCCGACCGAGGATTTTCTGGCGCTTGTGGAAAGGCACCAGCCGGAGCAGGTGACGCTGGTGCCCGACGATCCGGCGCAGGCGACATCGGACCATGGCTGGAACTTTGCCGCCGAGGCGGCGTTCCTTATCCCGATCGTCAAGCGTCTGAAAAAAGGGGGCTTCCGCGTGTCGCTGTTTTCCGATCCGGATCCCACCGGCGTCAATGCCGCGCGCGACACCGGCGCCGACCGCATCGAGCTCTATACCGGGCCCTACGGCAGCTACCATTCCGATTCCGCCAAGGCGCGGAAGGAGCTGGAAAGATTGGGAAAAACCGCGGATGCCGCACTCGCCGCCGGGCTCCAGGTCAATGCCGGGCACGATCTGGTGGTGAACAACCTTCCGGCATTGGCAAAGCGCATTCCGGCATTGGCCGAAGTGTCTATCGGACACGGGTTGACAGCCGATGCGTTGGAGTATGGCATGGCCGGCACGGTGGGGCGGTTTCTGAAGGCTTGCGGTTGGTAGCGGTGGAAGGCTCGTGTCGAAGGTGATATCGCATGACAGCAAGCAAGGCGCACCGCGCGGTGATCGGGGAGTAGTCGATGGCTCTTTCCAGCATCGGTAGCGAGGCTGAACCCGTCGAACAACCGAACCACTCCCACACTGAACAGCACAGCACCAAAGTTCTGATGCTGGGCGCGCTTGGCGTCGTCTATGGCGATATCGGCACCAGCCCGATCTATGCCTTCCGCGAGGCGCTTCACGCTTCGCCTGGTACCGACACGCGTATAGATGTCCTGGGCGTGCTGTCGCTGATCGTCTGGGCGCTGACGATTATCGTCACCATAAAATACGTCGCTTTCGTGCTTCGCGCCGACAACAAGGGCGAGGGCGGCACGCTGTCCCTGATGGCGCTGGCGCGCAGCGCCTATCCAAAAGGCGCCAAGCTTATCCTCGGCATCGGACTTTGCGGGGCGTCGCTTTTTTTCGGAGACGCTATCATAACTCCGGCCATTTCCGTGCTGTCGGCAGTTGAGGGCCTGGAAGTGGTGACACCGACGCTGGAGGCCTATGTCGTTCCGATCACCTTGGTCATCCTGGCATTTCTGTTCTCCGTGCAGCGCTTCGGCACGGGGAAGGTGGCGGCAGTATTCGGGCCGGTGACGGCGCTATGGTTCCTGGCCATCGGCGTTTCCGGGCTCTACCACCTGATGGACGATCCTTCGGTGCTGTTGGCGATCAACCCGTATTATGCGATCGCCTACTTAGCCGGCACGCCGACCGCCGCTTTCGTGACCGTTGGTGCAGTGTTCCTGGCGGTAACGGGGGCCGAGGCGCTTTATGTCGACCTTGGACATTTCGGGCGCAAGCCGATCGTGCTCGCGTGGTTTTCCGTGGTGTTTCCTTGCCTGCTGCTCAACTACTTCGGCCAGGGCGCCTTTGTATTGGCGAATGGCGGCAGGCCGACCAATCCATTCTTCGAGATGTTGCCGGATTGGGCGCTGATGCCAATGGTCGGCTTGGCAACGGCCGCCACCGTGATCGCCAGTCAGGCGGTGATCTCGGGTGCTTTTTCGCTGGCACGCCAGGCAGTGCAACTCAACCTGCTGCCCCGCATCGAGGTGCAGCACACGTCCGAAATGCAGAGCGGCCAGATTTATATGCCGCGCGTCAACCTGCTCATCGCCCTGGGAGTGATGCTGCTGGTTGTCGGCTTCGGCAGCTCGAGTTCGCTGGCTTCCGCTTACGGAATTTCGGTGACCGGCGAGATGCTGATGACAACCATTCTGCTGTTCGTTGTCATGCGCAATTTGTGGAAATGGCAGCTTGGGCTCGCCCTGGCATTGGCGCTGCTGTTCGGCACCATCGACATGGGTTTCTTCCTGGCGAATGTCGTCAAGATCGTGGAAGGCGGATGGGTGTCAATATCCGTTGCCTGCCTCATGGGGCTGATCATGACCACCTGGATACGCGGCAGCCGCTATCTCTTCGACAAGACCCGGCGCAACGAAATCCCGCTCGATTTCCTCGCCGGCAATCTGTTGAAGAAGAAGCCGCAGCTGGTGTCCGGCACCGCCGTGTTCCTGACCAGCGATCCGCAAAGCGCGCCGACAGCGCTGATGCACAGCCTGAAGCACTACAAGGTGCTGCACGAGCAGAACGTCATTCTGTCGGTGGTCACCGCACCGCAGCCGCTGGTGCCCGACAGCGAACGGGTCAAGATGGAGACAGTCAACGAGTTGTTCATGCGGGTGACGCTGACCTTCGGCTATATGGAGCAGCCCAACATTCCGCGCGCGCTGGCGATCTGCCGCAAGCAGGGCTGGAAGTTCGACATCATGACGACTTCGTTCTTCCTGTCGCGGCGCTCGCTCAAGGCATCGCCCAATTCCGGCATGCCGGTGTGGCAGGACAAGCTGTTCATCGGGCTCGCCCGCTCGGCGGCCGATGCGACGGAGTATTTCCAGATCCCGACCGGACGTGTGGTCGAGATCGGCACGCAGGTGGCGATCTGAGGTTTCCGGCAGCCTTTGACGCCACGCACCGGTCATTGCGGGGCAAGCCCTGCGCTGGGAACATGGTAGCCCTACCGTCACGGCACTTGATATTGCATCGCAGCAAGCGTAGAGCACCGCGCGCTTATCGGAGTGTCGTCCATGGCCCTTACCAATGCTGGTATTGAGGCAGAACCCGTCGAACAATCGAGCCATCCCGAAATCGAACAGCACAGCACCAAAGTTCTGATGCTGGGCGCGCTCGGTGTGGTCTATGGCGACATCGGCACCAGCCCGATCTACGCCTTCCGGGAAGCGCTTGTTGCGTCCTCCGGCGGCGAAATCGCCGAGCGCGGCGATATTCTGGGCGTGCTGTCGCTGATCATCTGGTCGTTGACGATTATCGTCACCATCAAATACATCATGTTTGTGCTCAGAGCCGACAACCGAGGCGAGGGCGGCGTGCTGTCGCTGATGGCACTGGCGCGCGGCAGTTTCCCGACCCGCTCGGCGATCATCCTGGCCATCGGTATTGTCGGCGCGTCATTGTTCTTCGGTGACGCCGTCATCACGCCGGCAATCTCGGTGCTTTCGGCGGTTGAAGGCATGAATGTCGTTACCCCGACCTTCCAGCCCTACGTCGTGCCGCTGACGCTGGTCATCCTGGCGATCCTGTTTTCGGTGCAGCGCTTCGGCACCGGCGGTGTGGCGCTGATCTTTGGCCCGATCACGGCGGTCTGGTTCCTGGCTATCGGTCTTTCGGGCTTGAACCACATCATCGCCGATCCCGAAATCCTGTGGGCGGTCAGCCCGCACTACATCGTCGCCTTCCTGATCAATTCGCCCGATGTCGCCTTCGTCACCATCGGCGCCATCTTCCTCGCCGTCACCGGTGCCGAAGCGCTTTATGCCGATCTCGGCCATTTCGGCCGCAAGCCCATCGTGCTCGCCTGGCTGGCCATCGTGTTTCCCTGCCTGCTGCTAAACTATGCCGGGCAGGGCGCTTTCGTGCTGGCGAAGAACGGTCACGTCGGCCACCCATTCTTCGAGATGAACGAAGGCTGGACGCTGATCCCGATGGTGGTGCTGGCCACTGCCGCGACGGTTATCGCCAGCCAGGCGGTGATCTCCGGCGCCTTCTCGCTGACCCGGCAGGCGGTGCAGCTCAATATGCTGCCGCGCCTCGAAATCCTGCACACGTCGGAACGGCAGTCGGGCCAGATCTACATGCCGCGCGTCAATGTTTTGCTGGCGTTGGCGGTGATGTTGCTGGTCGTCGGTTTCGGCGAGTCGAGCAAGCTCGCCTCCGCCTATGGCATCTCGGTGACCGGCAACATGTTGGTGACGACGGTGCTGCTGTTCGTCGTCATGACCCGCATCTGGAAATGGCGGCTGTGGGTGGCGGTCGCCATGACGGCGCTGTTCGGCTTCATCGACATCGGCTTCTTCGCCTCCAACATCGTGAAGGTGTTCGAGGGCGGCTGGGCGTCGCTTGCGGTGGCCTTCACCATCGTTCTGGCGATGTGGACCTGGGTGCGCGGCAGCCGCTATCTGTTCGACAAGACCCGGCGCAACGAAATCCCGCTCGATTTCCTCGCCGGCAATCTGCTGAAGAAGAAGCCGCAGCTGGTGTCCGGCACCGCCGTGTTCCTGACCAGCGATCCGCAAAGCGCGCCGACAGCGCTGATGCACAGCCTGAAGCACTACAAGGTGCTGCACGAGCAGAACGTCATTCTGTCGGTGGTCACCGCCCCGCAGCCGCTGGTGCCCGACAGCGAGCGGGTCAAGATGGAGACAGTCAACGAGTTGTTCATGCGGGTGACGCTGACCTTCGGCTATATGGAGCAGCCCAACATTCCGCGCGCGCTGGCGATCTGCCGCAAGCAGGGCTGGAAGTTCGACATCATGACGACGTCGTTCTTCCTGTCGCGGCGCTCGCTCAAGGCATCGCCCAATTCCGGCATGCCGGTGTGGCAGGACAAGCTGTTCATCGGGCTCGCCCGCTCGGCGGCCGATGCGACGGAGTATTTCCAGATCCCGACCGGACGTGTGGTCGAGATCGGCACGCAGGTGGCGATCTGAGGGGTCTCGAAGGGATAAATCGTCGAGGAGGCTAATATGAGCGGCGAATTGGTGCTGGTCACCGGCGGGTCCGGCTTCCTCGGCGCTCACTGCATCCTCGAACTGTTGAAGGCCGGCTACCGCGTCCGCACCTCCGTGCGATCGGCCAGGCGCGAAGCCGATGTGCTCGCCATGCTCAAGGCAGGTGGCACGGAGCCCGGTGACGCCCTTTCATTCGCCCATGCCGATCTGATGGCCGACGCAGGCTGGCCGGCGGCGGTGGCCGGCTGCGATTACGTGCTGCATGTCGCATCGCCTTTTCCGCCCGGCGTGCCCACGCATGAGGATGACCTGATCCTTCCGGCGCGCGAGGGCGCGTTGCGCGTGCTGCGGGCGGCGCGGGATACCGGGGTCAGGCGCGTCGTGCTCACCTCATCCTTCGCGGCCGTCGGCTATGGCAAAATGCGCGCGGATGGGCAGCCTTTCAACGAGGAAAACTGGACCGATCCGGCAGGCAAGGTCAGCGCCTATGTGAAGTCCAAGACGCTCGCCGAGCGCGCGGCCTGGGATTTCATCGCCGAGCAGGGCGGCGCGCTGGAGCTTGCGGTCGTCAATCCCGTTGGCATCTTTGGACCGGTGCTCGGCGCGGACCATTCGACCTCGACCGAATTTGTCCAGCGCATGCTGAACGGCGCCGTGCCTGGGCTGCCGCGCCTGTCCTTCGGCGTCGTCGACGCGCGCGACGTGGCGGATCTGCATGTTCGCGCCATGACCCACCCCGCCGCCAAGGGCGAACGGTTCCTCGCTGTCGCCGGCGATTTCATGACGGTGCGCGAGATCGCGCAGACCCTGAAGACGCGGCTCGGGCCGGCGGCGTCGCGCGTCTCGACGCGGGAGTTTCCCGATTGGCTGGTGCGCATCATCGGGCTGTTCAATCCGGAAGCGGCACAACTCGCAACGGAACTGGGCAAGATCAAGAACGCCACCAACGCCAAGGCGGTGCGCGTGCTCGGCTGGGCGCCACGCTCGCGCGAAGATGCGTTGACTGCCACGGGCGAAAGCCTGATCCGGCTGGGACTGGTCAAGCGATCGAAGTAATTGTGCGGGACGCCGGACCTTAAGGGCTCGGCGTCCCGCAATGGCAGCTTTCAGCCGGCCAGCGCAGCCTTGTTCGTCTCCAGAAACTGCTTCAGCGGCACCGACTTTCGGCCGGAGAGTTTTTCGACCGCGTCGGTCACCATGCCGAGGTCACCGGCGCGGGCGGCGGCGTCGAACGACACCAGCACCTTGGCGAAGGGTTCAGGCAGGCCGGCCGACTTCATTCCCTCGGTCAGGGCTTCGTCGGAAAGCTGGATGACCTTGATCGGCTTGCTGGTGACCTCGGTGACCAACGCCGCCACTTCGGCAGCCGTATACGCACTGGGGCCGGTGAGCGTGTAAGTCGCGCTTTCGCTGCTGTCCGAGGCGAGCCCCGCTGCGATCGCCGCCGCGAAATCGTCACGCGTGCCGTAGGAAATGGCGCCGTCGCCGGCGGAGGTGTACCACTGACCTGACGCCAGAACCTGCGGCAACGCCATGAACAGGTTCTCGTTATACCAGCCATTGCGGAATATCGTGTAGGGGATCCCGCTCGCCTTGATCGCCTGTTCGGTGTCGTAGTGGTCGGGCGCGAAAACAACCGGCGAACCAGGCTCGGGGTTGGGCATCGAGGTGTACAGCAGGTGGCCGACGCCAGCCTGTTTGGCCGCCGTCACCGCCGCAAGCTGCTGCTCGCGCCGCTTCCCCTGTACCTCAAGTTCGTTGGTCGAGATGACGAGTGCCCGGTCGGCTCCCGCGAAGGCCTCGGCAAGCGATTGCGGGTCGTTGAAGTCAGCGGCTCTGACGACGACGCCGCGCGCCGCCAGATCGGCAAGGTTGGCGGGTGTACGGGTGGTGGCGATGATGCGGTTTGCGGGGATCTTTAATGTGTCCAGCAGGTGGTTGATGACGCCGCGGCCAAGCTGGCCGGAAGCGCCGGTGACGAGAAGGGTTGCGGTCATCGGGGATCCTGAAATTGCGCCGGGTGGCGGGTGCTTCTGACAGTCTCAAAAAGAGACCAGCACTAAAATAAGAATTGACCGGCCACCGTAAAGAAGGCAGTTTTTAGGGAGGTAGGCACCGCCAGGGAACCAGCAGCCATGGACGGCAAGGTCGTCAATCTGAGAACCAAGCTCAATATATTCAAAGCCACCAGCGATGGCGCAAACATTGCCGATTGCCCGGTTCGCGACGTGATGCAGGGCGTGAACGGCAAATGGAGTTCGCTGCTGATGGCGGCGCTCGCAGAGCAGCCCTATCGTTTCGGCGAGTTGCGGCGCCTGGTGCCCGACATCTCGCAGCGCATGCTCACCCAGACGCTCCACGATCTGCAGCGCGACGGCTTTGTTCATCGCGAAGTGTTCCCGACCAAGCCGCCAAGCGTCGAATACAGCCTGACCGATCTCGGCCGTTCGATGTTCGGCGCCTTGCATCAATTGATCCTGTGGGCCGAACTCAACTATGGTGCGGTGCGCAAGGCGCGCGCTGCCTTCGACGCCGGTGGCTGATATTTTGGTCCATGCAGCAACGGCTTGATTTGACAATGGCGCTGAAGGATTGTCCGGCCAGTAGTTGGGCGGGCAATGGAAAAATCTCTCGACATCGCGATTGCGGGCGCCGGCCCGGCGGGGCTCGCCACCGCGCTCTATCTCAAGCGCGCGGGCCACAACGTCACCATCTTCGAACGTTTCGAGGAACCCAAGCCCGTCGGTTCCGGACTGATCCTGCAGCCGACCGGGCTGAGCGTGCTCGCCGATCTCGGCCTGCTCGACGACATTCTGGCGCTGGGGAGCCGCATCGAGCGTCTGCATGGCGCCGATGCCTCGAGCGGCCGCACCGTGCTCGCCGTGCGCTACGATGCGCAGCCTGGCGGCCGTTTCGGGCTGGCGGTGCACCGGGCGGCGTTGTTCAACGTGTTGTTTCGCGCCGCGCAGCGCCAAGGTATCGCCATCGAAACCAGTGTCGAGATCGAGGCGCTGGACGTCGGTGAGCGGGCGATCCTGATCTTCGACAAGAGCCGAACGGTGGGGGGCCGCGGAGCAGGGCCGTTCGACCTCGTGGTCGACGCCAGCGGCTCGCGTTCGAAGCTGCGCCGGTGCCTCAACGATCCGGCCGAGCCGCGGCAGCTCACTTACGGCGCGTTCTGGGCCTCGCTCGGCTGGCGCCAAGGCTTCGACGAAAATGCGCTGCTGCAGCGCTACGACAAGGCCAGCGTGATGATCGGCGTCCTGCCGATCGGCCGACCGGAACCGGGCGCGGAAAAGATGGCGGCGTTCTTCTGGAGCCTGAAGCCGGCGGATGCCGAAAACGTGCGCGCGGCAGGGCTCGACGCCTGGAAGGCGAGACTGGTCTCGCTGTGGCCGCAGTGCGAGGCGTTCACCAGCCAGATCGACAGCTTCGACCAGCTGTCGCTGGCGCGCTACGGCCACCACACGATGAAGCTGCCGGCCGGCCGCAGGCTGGCCGTGATCGGCGATGCCGCGCATTCGACCAGCCCGCAGCTCGGGCAAGGCGCCAACATGGCGTTGCTCGACGCGGCAGCACTCAGCCATGCCTTGGCACAAACGGGCAACGTCGAGGCAGCGCTGGAAAGCTACGCCCGGGCGCGGCGATGGCATGTCCGAATCTTCCAGCTGCTGTCGCTGGCGCTGACGCCGTTCTACCAGTCGGACGGCACGATGCTGCCCTTCTTCCGCGACAGGCTGGTGGCAACCATCGCCAAAATCCCGCCAGTGCCAAGCGTGCTTGCCTCGATGGTGGCCGGCACGCTGATCGATCCGTTCAGGCGGATCGGGCTAGAGGAGGTGCACTGGCCAGATCATCCGGCGGGATCAGGGTCGAGAGAAGCGAATTTCTCGCACGCAGGAATAGACGCAGCCGCTGCGGATAGTCCGGCGCCACGGCACCCTTGATCGAGGCGCGTTCGCTCAACGCCTTGCGCCAGGCCTGGACCAATGGCTTGCCGTCCAGAATGCCGAAATTGCCGATCCGGTCGAAGGCGTCGAGATAGCGGAAGACCGGGCCGTAGACGGCATCGACGAGGCAAAAGCACTCGCCATTGAACCACGGTCCGGCCTGGTCGGCCAGTTCGTCCTCCCAGACGATCGAACATGGCCGAAAGTGCCGTGGACTCTGCCAGGAAGGCGGCCTCCGTCGAAGCCGAGTAGAACCGGCCGATGGCGTTCAATGTCGCCGAGCCGAACTCGATCCAGGCGCGATGCCGGGCACGGGCGTAGGCGTCGGCCAGATGCAGAGGATTGGCTTGCGTCTCCTCGAGGAATTCGAGAATGACGGCGGATTCGAAGATCACTGTCTCCTCGCCATTTGCCTGGACGATCAGCAGCGGCACCTTGCCCAGCGGCGAAATCGCCTTGAACCAGTCCGGCTTGTTGGCGAGGTCGATGGTGACACGCTCAAACGGCACGCCTTTCTCGGCCAGCGAGATCGCCGCGCGCTGCACATAGGGGCATAGATGATGGCTGACGAGAATGAGCTTGCCAGTCATTTCATTCTTCTCAGGCATTTCATTCTTCTCAGGCATGTCACTCTCCCCAGACATAGTTCAACGCGCCGTCCTCGACGCGCGTCGACAGGAACATCAGTCGCGACGCTTTTGGCGCCGGACCTTCAAGCCGATCGCCGCTTTCCATATCGAAGGCGGCACCGTGCCATTGGCAGACCAGCTTGCCGTCCTTGCAGTCGAGCGGCCCGCCGAAATGCAGGCAGACATTGGCCGCGGCACGGACACGCTCGCCGCTGCGCCAGACATGGACCTCGCGGCCGAAGAACGGTGCGATCAGGCTGCCCGTCTGTGGGACGTCGGCGACTTTGCAAATTTCGTGTTTCATGGATCTTTCCCGGATCGATGCAGTTGCATGCATATAGATGCAAGTGCATTGACCGTCAAGCTTGATGCAACTGCATCTACCGCCTAGGGTGGGTCATGACCAAAACAACCACGCCTTCGCCCGAAGCCGTCAAGGCCTGGGCCCGCCTGATGCGGGTTTCGCGCCAGCTCATCGAAAAGGCGGAAGAGGCTTTGAAGACTAGCGGCTTGCCGCCGCTCGACTGGTATGACGTGCTGCATGAACTCGCCGAGGCGGGTGAGGGCGGGCTGCGGCCATTCCAGCTGACCGAGCGCACACTGTTTGCGCAGTATAACATCTCGCGGCTTCTGGCGCGCCTCGAGGCAGACGGACTGGTCGAGAAGCTCAGGGCTGCCGATGACGGCCGCGGCCAGACCATCCGCATCTCGGCCAAGGGCCGTCAGACGCGGCGACGGATGTGGGCTGTCTATGGACGGTCTATTGCCGAATTGGTCGGCGCAAAACTCTCCGCCGAGGAGCTGAAGATACTGGCGAGCCTGCTTGGAGAGCTGCGCCATCCGCCCGCCGATGATTGATCCGTCAGAATCTCGTGGTTTGCCCGGCGGCTCTCACGTCGACGATTTTTCTACCTAACCCTTGCGTCGAGCACAGGATTGCGCAATATGCCGAACCGTAACGTACGGTACGCCGTTTGAGTCGACCCGGCGACCTCATCGAATGGGCAGGAAATTGTTGCAGGCGAGTGCCGAGATCGATACCAGCGAAGTGCTGACAGAGCGGCAAACGGCCGTCCTGGACGCGGCTTTGCGGCTGCTGGTCGAGGAGGGCGACAATCTGACCATGACGGCGGTGGCGCGGCGCGCCAGCTGCTCGAAGGAAACGCTCTACAAATGGTTCGGCGACCGCGACGGATTGCTGACGGCGACCGTGCAGTGGCAGGCATCGAAAGTGCGCGTGGTGCCGGTCGACGGTGAGCGGCTCGATCTTGCCTCGATGACGGCAAGCCTGGAAGGCTTCGCCTCGGACTGGCTAAAGGTGATTTCGAGCGATACCTCGATCGCGCTGAACCGCGTCGCGGTCGGCCATGCCGGATCCGGAAAGGACGATCTCGGCGCCATCGTGCTGGAGAATGGCCGTTTCGCGCTGGCCAGACGGCTGAAGCCGGTGCTGCTTGCCGGCAAGCAGGCCGGACTGCTCGACTTTACGGACGCCGAAATGGCGTTCCGGACCTTTTTCGGGCTGGTCGCCCGCGACGTGCAGATCCGTCTGCTGCTCGGCGACAGGCTGGAATTGACTGAAGCGGCGATCGGCGGCGATGCCGCCCGGGCGACGCAGCAGTTTCTCGCTCTTTATGGAGCAAAAACCGGGCCGCAAGGCCTCTAATCTCTGTGGGAAGGAAGCAAAAGATGCGTGTCTATTACGATCGCGACGCCGATCTCAATCTGATCAAGGGCAAGAAGGTGGCCATTATCGGCTATGGCAGCCAAGGCCGGGCGCACGCGCTCAACCTCAAGGATTCCGGCGCCAAGGAAATCGCCATCGGCCTCAAGGCGGGATCGGCGACCGCCAAGAAGGTCGAGGCTGATGGCCTGAAAGTGATGAGCGTGGCGGACGCTGCCAAATGGGCCGATTTGATGATGATGGCGACGCCTGACGAATTGCAGGCCGACATCTACAAAAACGAAATCGCGCCAAACATTCGTGACGGCGCCGCGATTGCCTTCGCGCACGGCCTCAACGTGCATTTCGGCCTCATCGAGCCGAAGTCGACCGTCGATGTCGTCATGATCGCGCCGAAAGGCCCCGGCCACACGGTGCGCGGCGAATACCAGAAGGGCGGCGGCGTGCCGTGCCTGGTCGCCGTCAACCAGGATGCTTCCGGCAATGCGCTCGATCTCGCTCTGTCCTACGCCTGCGGTGTCGGCGGCGGCCGTTCGGGCATCATCGAGACCAATTTCCGCGAGGAATGCGAGACCGATCTGTTCGGCGAGCAGGTCGTGCTCTGCGGCGGCCTGGTCGAGCTGATCCGCGCCGGCTTCGAGACGCTGGTTGAGGCCGGCTACGCACCCGAAATGGCCTATTTCGAGTGCCTGCACGAGGTCAAGCTGATCGTCGACCTGATCTATGAAGGCGGCATCGCCAACATGAACTACTCGATCTCGAACACCGCCGAATGGGGTGAATATGTCTCAGGCCCGCGCATCATTACCGCCGAGACCAAGGCCGAGATGAAGCGCGTGCTGAAAGACATCCAGACCGGAAAATTCACCTCGGAGTGGATGCAGGAATACCGCGCCGGCATGTCGCGCTTCAAGGGCATCCGCCGCAACAATGACAGCCACCAGATCGAGGAAGTCGGCGCCAAGCTGCGCGCCATGATGCCCTGGATTTCCAAGAACAAGCTGGTCGACAAGGCCAAGAACTAACCCGCAGTCGTCGGGATTGGGAGCAAAGAGCCGGCGGAGCGATCCGCCGGCTTTTGATGCCGGTTTATCGATCAGGATAATCAGCCATAGTGCCAATGCGGCTTCGGCTCGGTGCCGGTGAACTCGACGCCGATGCGGTCGTCGCGGCGCCAGCGCACGATGGCCTTGTAGCCGATGCCGTCGACAGGCACATAGAGCAGGAACTCGTCCGGCACGCGCGCGTCTATCGAGACTTTCAGTTCGGCGCCGCCGGCATGCATGTTGCGGACCGTGCACTTGACCTCGGAATTGGTGAGGCCGGTCAGAATCGTCGCGCCTTTCAGCACGCGCTGCCGGTGTTTGTTTCGCAATTCGTTGTCGGCCATGACGGCACGTCCTTCGCGACCGGATCGGCGCGATCGTCAGATGGGGCACGATATCACGGATAGGCTGAGCCGATAAACATATGGTTAGCGGTGACCGAGACCAGCCGTCTTTCCCAAATGAAAACGGCGCCGCGATGGGGCGGCGCCGTCGTGTATTGTCGTTTATAGGTCAGCTGTAGGGCGACCAGCATTGCTGGCGCGGGCCACCATAGGGCTGGAACGTGTTGTCCCAGGCCCGGTAGGACCGATAGCGGTCGTAGCACCACTGGACATGGGCGCTGGACAGACGCTGCGTGCGGTAATAGCGGCGGGGCGCCGGCTGCACGTAGTAGCCGTCATTGTAATAGCCGTTGTTGTAGTAGCCGTTGTTGTAGATGCTGCCGAGGCCGAGACCCAGGCCGAGGCCGAGAACTGCTGCGGCGCCGGTGTCAAAATCACGGCCGCGATGGTGGCGGTGATGGCGCCAGCGCCAGTTGTCGCCGCCGTTCCAGTTGCCGCCATTCCAATTGCCGTTGTTCCAGTTGCCTGACCCGGCAAAGCGACGGCTGTCGTGGCGGCGCCACTGCCAATCGTTGAAGGAGCGGCGGTCATTGCCGCCCGCCCAGCTGTCGCGAACCGGTGTGATGTCAGACAATGCGGTGCTTGCCGGCACCGACAAGTCCGGCTGCAGGATCGGGCCCGCGGCGGATGGCGCCGTGAGACCCGAGAAAAGACCGAGCGCTAACAGCCCGGATTTGACTGTGGACGAAAAGAGCGAGCTCATTGCACTCTCCAAGTGATACAGGCCCCACGCCCGGATACCCCAGGGAAGTGGCCTATTGATGGACCTTGGCGTCTGAACGGAGGATGAACAGAAAGGTTCCATCAGCCATGACGAGCAGCCCTTGTTTTCATTGGCGCTTGCGGGCAAAGGTCAGTCCATGTCGCTGCGCCTCGCCACTTTCAATGTCGAAAACCTGATGAACAGGTTCGATTACTCGGGCTTCCGCAACCAGCTCAACGAAGACCGCACGCTGGCGCTTTTCGACATCCAGAGCGAAGCCGAATACCGGATGCTGGAGCAGGCGCGCGCCATCGCGCAATCCGACGATACGCGCCAGTTGACCGCGCTCGCCATCGCCGCCACCCGCGCGGACATCATCTGCATGCAGGAGGTTGACAACATCGAGGCGCTGAAGGCGTTCGAGTATGGCTATCTCTTCAAGATGGTGGGCGAGGGTTACCGGCAGAAATACACCACCGCCGGCAATGATTCGCGCGGCATCGACGTTGCCGTGATGATGCGCAACGAGACCGCGCAAGGTCAGCCGATCGAATTCGTGCGCATGACCAGCCATGCCTATGTCACGTTCGAGCAGTTCGGGCTGCACACGCCTGAACTCGAGGCGCTCGGCAACCTGGCCAACGAACGCATCTTCCGGCGCGATTGCCTGGAGGTCGACATCAAGGTCGGCGGCGTGCCGCTGACGCTTTACCTCGTCCATTTCAAATCGATGGGCTCGCCGCGCAACGGGCTCGACGGACGCGAGGCGACGATGCCGGTGCGCATCGCCGAGGCGCAAGCCGTGCGCCGCATCATCGAGGAGCGCTTCGGCAAAGAGCACGCAGCCGATAAAAACTGGGCGATCTGCGGCGACATGAACGACTACCGCCAGCGGGTGAAGATCGAGGGCGACGCCGTCGACGGCTACCGCTTCCAGGTGATCGACGAGAGCCAGTCCTGTATCGATGTGCTCACCGCCGGCGGCTTTTGCGAAAACGTCGTCGAACGCCGGCCGGAGATGGACCGCTGGAGTTTCTACCACACGCGCGGGCCGAAGGAGCGGCATCTGTGCCAGCTCGACTACATCCTGCTGTCGAAAGGGCTGGCGGCGAAGAATGCGACGGCGGTTCCCGACATCATCCGCAACGGCCAGCCCTGGCGCACCATCTTTCCGGCGGGACAGGCGGTGGAGCGCTTTCCGCGCGCCGGCTGGGACCGGCCGAAGGCGTCGGACCATTGTCCCGTCGCAATTACCCTGGACATGGCTTGAGCACGGTGAGCTTCGACCTGCCGCGCAACGTCATCCTGCCCGTCGACGAAATCGACGTCCGGCTCGACCCCGGCCCGCATCCGTTCGAGCGCGACAACGCGCAGGCGATCACTGACAACTGGCGGCGCGAGGTCACGGCCAATCCGGCGCTGTTCGACGGCACGGTGGTGCTGCTCTCGGCGCTCGCCTGGCGCGACAACCGGATCGTCGGGCGTTGTCACGCGGTGAAGTACTCGACCTTCCTGCTATGGCGAAAGAACCGGCAGGGGACGGGCGCCGAGCATGCCTATGGCCACGCCATGCTGGTCGCCGGCGACAACGCCCTGGTGGCGATCCGCATGGGCGCGCACACGGTCCCGGCCGGCAGTGTCTACTTCGCTGCCGGCTCGTTCGAGCCGATCGATTTTCGCGATGGCCGCGTCGATGTCGATTTCAACATGATCCGTGAAGTGCGCGAGGAGACCGGGCTTGACCTGACAGGCGCTGCGCGCGGCAAGCGCTACCATGCGCTGTCGACTTCGACCGGCACGGTCCTCTTCCGCCGCTACCACGTCGATGCGCCGGCCGACGAGATTGCGCGGCGCATCGGCGCCTTCGTCGCGACCGAGACCGAGCCGGAGATCGAGGGGCCGGTGATCATCCGCCACGCCGCCGACCTGCCGGAAGGGCTGGCACCGCATATGAAGCCGCTGGTCGAGTGGCATTTTGGCGGTGGCGGGGGCTAACGGCGCGGATTGTTCTGCGCCGCCTTGCGGTCGTTGCGGGCGGCGACGAGGAACAGGATAACGCCGATGCCCAGCAATCCACCCATGACCATGCCCATCGTCTGGCCGACGACTGCCTGAAAATCGGCGGTGACACGATCGGGATTGGCCATGCCGTAGCGGGCGAGATACCACCAAAGTCCCGCAAGGGCGCCTTCGATGATCACCATCGTCAGAATCAGCCGCGCCTTCTTGCTCATTGCCACTCCTTGACCAGATGCTTTGCTCTAAAATTAGCATCGCAGACCGGACGACAACAAGTATTGCCGATGTCGACAAGCACCCATCCTTGTGGATAGCGGTTGGTTGCGGTGGAGCTGATCTGGCGCTTATTCGTGGCGCAGCGCGTCGATCGGGTCGAGCCTGGCGCCGCGCAGCGCCGGGAAGAAGCCGAACACCATGCCGATCAGCGCCGAAAAACCGACGGCGAGCAGGATGACCGCCGGGCTCGGCGCAAACGGTATGGCCAGCGTTGCCGAGGCGAGGCCGGCCAGCGCCAGGCCGATCAGGATGCCGATAATGCCGCCGAGCAGCGACAGCACCGTCGCCTCGACCAGGAACTGGATGAGGATGTGCTTTTCATGCGCGCCGATGGCGAGCCTGATGCCGATCTCGCGGGTGCGCTCAGTGACCGAGACCAGCATGATGTTCATGATCCCGATGCCGCCGACCAGCAGGCTGACGCCCGCGACGGCGCCCAGCATGCCGGTCATGGTGGTGGTGGCGCTGGCCATGGCGTCGGCGATCTGGGTCATGTCGCGGATCGAGAAATCGTCTTCGCGGTCCGGCGTGATGCGGCGGGTGTCGCGCAAAATGTCCTCGACTCGCGGCTGCAATTCGGTGGTCGGGGTGCGGTCGTCGGCGGCGACGTAGATGTTGTCGATGTCGCGGTTGCCGGCGATGCGGCGCTGATAGGCGGCAAGCGGCATCAAGACGACATTGTCCTGGTCCTGGCCGAAGCCGGTATAGCCCTTGGGTTCGAGCAGGCCGATGATCTTGCACGAGGTGCGGTTGACGCGGATGATCTCGCCCTCGGGTTCGCCGGCGCCGAAGAATTGCTGGCGCACCGTTTCGCCGATCAGGCAGACGCCGGTGCCGGAGCGTGTTTCCGAATCCGAGAACGGGCGGCCCGACACCAGCTTCCAGTCGCGGGCGTCGAGATAGGCGCTGTCGGTGCCGGTGACGCCCGAGGTCAGGCTCTCGGTGCCGAAAATGACGCGGACTTGTTTCTGCGACGCCGGCGCAATGGCGCGCGCTCCGGTCAGGTGGGCTACTAGGGCGGCTACATCCTTGTCGGCCAGAGGCCGTACCGCCCGGTCGAGCCCGCCTGGTCCGCCGGTGCCTGCCGGGCGGCCGGAACGGACGACGAGCAGGTTCGAGCCGAGCTTGGCGATGTCCGACTTGACCTTGGCCGTGGTGCCCGAACCGATGGTCAGCATGGCGATGACGGCGGCGACACCGATGACGATGCCGAGCAGCGTCAGGAACGAGCGCAGCACATTGCGGCGGATGGAGCGCAGAGAGAGGCGGACGGTTTCCCAGATCATGACGCCAACTCCGACTTGGCCGTGTCGGACGCGACGTGGCCGTCGAGGAAGCGGATGGTGCGCTCGGCATAATCGGCGACATCGGCCTCGTGGGTGACCATGGCGATGGTCAAGCCGAGCTCCCGGTTCAGCCGCGTCAACAACTCCATGATCTCATGCGTGCGGGCGGTGTCGAGATTGCCGGTCGGCTCGTCGGCGACGAGCAGCGTCGGCCTGGTGACGATGGCGCGCGCGATCGCCACGCGCTGTTGCTGACCACCGGAGAGTTCGGCCGGCGTGTGATGTTCGCGCCCGACCAGGCCGACCTCCGCCAGCGCCTGCATGGCAAGATCGCGGCGCTCGCGGGCCGGCGCGCCGCGATAGATCAGCGGCAGCTCGACATTTTCCGCCGCCGTGGTGCGCGGCAACAGATTGTAACCCTGGAAGACGAAGCCGATATAGAGATTGCGCAGAAGCGCCCGGCGGTTGCGGTCGATCCGCCCGGCGTCGATGCCCATGAAGGAGTAGGTTCCGGCCGTCGGCGTGTCGAGGCAACCGATGATGTTCATCGCGGTCGATTTGCCCGAACCGGACGGGCCCATGATGGCGACGAATTCGCCACGCTGGATGGCGAGGTCGACGCCGGCCAGCGCATGGACCTTGGCTTCGCCCTGGCCATAGCTCTTCCAGACCGTGTCGAAACCGATGAGGCCCGCGGCCATGGCGTCAGCTCCGCAGCTGCGAGGTCGTGATAACCTCTGCACCTTCATCCAGCCCGGAGGTGATCTCGGTCAGTTCGCCGTCGGTGGAGCCGATCTTGACGTTGACCGGGTGCGGCCGGCCGTTCTCCAGCACATAGAGCGTGCGTGAGCCGTCGGTGGGCGCCTTCACCGGCTGGCGGCGGTTGCCGCCACGGCCCATGCGGCCGGTGAACAGATCGCTGAGGCTCCACGCGCGCGCGGCCTGCTGCGCCGGGCGGTAGCGGAAAGCGGTGGACGGCACGGTGAGCACGCTCTTGGCCTGCCTGGTGACGACCGAAACCGTGGCGGTCATGCCGGGCCGCAGCAAAAGCTCGTTATTGTCGACTTCCAACCGTGCATTGTAGGTGACGACGCCGTCGGTGGTGACCGAGGCGTAGGAGATGTCGCGGATCTCGGCGTCGAACGGCCGCTCCGGAAAGGCATCGACGGTGAAGCGTGCATGCTGGCCTGGTTTGACCGCGCCGATATCGGCCTCGTCGACCGCCGCCACCAATTCCATGTTCCTCAAATCGGCGGCGATGATGAACAGAACCGGCGCCTGCAGCGAGGAGGCGACCGTCTGGCCGGGGTCGACGGAACGCGTCAAGACGATGCCGTCAATCGGCGCATAGATGGTGCTCTTGGCAAGGTCGGTCTGCTGCGCCTTGAGATCGGCCTGGGCGATGGCGAGATTGGCCTGCGCACTATCGAGCGCCGCCTTGGAGCGGTCGCGCGTGGCAGTCGCCGCCTCGAGCGACTGATCGGTCGCCATGCCACGCCTGGTCAGTTCGGCCGCGCGGGTGAGGGCGCTTTCGTTCTCCTTCAGGGTTACCGTGGCGTCCTCGACATTGGCGGCAGCGGCCTTGGCCGAGGCTTCGGCGCGTTCGATCTGGACCTCAAGTTTCACCGTGTCGAGCGTCGCCAGCACATCGCCCTTCTTGACCTGCTGGTTCTCTTCGGCCGACACCGAGCGGATGATGCCGGACAGTTCGCTTGAAATGTCGACCTGGGTGAGGGGCTGCAGCGTGCCGGTCGCCGATACCGCGACGGTGAGGTCGGCAATGGTGGCCGGCGTTGTGGTGTAGTCGATCTTGGCCGGGGAGCCGGCATACCATTGGTAGCCGGCGAGGCCGCCGGCAACGGCGATCAGCGCCAGCAGCGCGTAAAGCCAGCCACGACGGCGCGTCTTGCGCACACCACTCTGGTCAAGCCCAAGCGCCGCCTCGATGGCGGAATCCGATTCCGTCTTTGGCAGATTGACAAGCTGGTCCACGCCGGACCCCTATGAAAGCGTAATGTCCCTATATGTGCACAGATCAGGCTTGGTGGTTCGAATATCAAATTAAATTTCGGCCATGTTCGGATTGAGGCGGAAGGTTTTTCAAGATGCAGACCCGCAATTACTTGCTCTACGATGTGTTTACGACGGAGCGGCTGGCCGGCAATCCGCTGGCTGTCGTGCTCGACAGCCAAGGGCTGGATACAGCCGCCATGCAGGCCATTGCGCGCGAGTTCAACCTGTCCGAATCGGTCTTCGTGCTGCCGCCGGACAATCCAAAACATCGCAACCGCATCCGCATTTTCACGCCCGACTATGAGATGCCGTTCGCCGGACATCCGACAGTTGGCGCCGCGATCGCGCTGGCCGAACTGACAGGCGAGGGCGAAGCCGGCATCTTCGTGCTGGAGGAGAATATCGGCCCGGTGCGCTGCGCCGTCAGCCGGCACGATGGCGCCACCTTTGCCGAGTTCGACCTGGCGAAGCTGCCGGAGCCGCTGAAGCTCGATGCCGACCCGAAGGCGATCGGCGCCGCCCTCCGGCTGGCGCCGCACGAGATCGGCTTCGAGAATCACCTGGTGTCGTTCTGGTCGGCAGGCGTGCCTTACGTCACCATTCCGGTCGCCAATCTGGAGGCTGCGGCCCGGGTCAAGCTCGACAACCAGGCCTGGTCCGAACTGGCGCCGCGCAAGAGCGAATGGGCTTTCGCCAGCCCGTATGTCTATTGCCGCCAGACGGTGAAGCATGACAGCGCCTTCCATGTCCGTATGATCGTGCCGGGCACGCCGTCCTATGAAGACCCGGCGACCGGGTCGGCGGCGGCGGCCTTTGCCGGCGCCATCATGCAGTTCGATGGCCCGACCGACGGCATTTCGCAGCTGTGGATCGAGCAGGGGCTGGAGATGGGCCGGCCATCGCGTATCCGGCTCGAACTCACTGTCGAGGGCGGAAAACTGGCCTCGGCGCGCATCGGCGGCCATGCGGTAAAGGTGGCGGAAGGCAAGCTGTTCGTTTGAGTGGCCCGTGGCTGAGATCGTCGCTGTCGGCGATCCTTCACGCCCCCCTCTGTCCTGCCGGACATCTCCCCCACGAGTGGGGAGATCGGATGTCGCATTGGCTTTCGCCAATCTCCAACGCCGAAAGACAGGCGAAACGGCAAGGCTGCCAATCTCCCCCCAAGTGGGGGAGATGCCCGGCAGGGCAGAGGGGGGCGCTGTCCCGCCGACGACTCTGGTTTTTGCTTCGCTGCAACACTCGAAACCGAAGCCCGGAGCGATTTGTCGGGAAATGATTCCGGCAGGGCTGGACAGGACCGGTATCGGCGGCTATATGCCCGCCAACGCCGGTTTTTGCCGGCCGAGTGGGTGCGTAGCTCAGTTGGTAGAGCAGCTGACTCTTAATCAGCGGGTCCACAGTTCAATCCTGTGCGCACCCACCAAATTTCTAGAAAAGTTGGTGGAAGACCTTGGAATGCCGGACGCGTTGACGCGCCTCGACATGCCTCAATCATGGGGCAGGTTTGCCTTAAACTCGGCGGCCGGTAAGCCGGTGCGCTATTTGGCGAAGGAGGGAAGGCCGCGCTGGATTAAGAAAGGCCCGGAAGCCGAAGCCGACATCAATTAAAGCCAGTTTGAAACCACGGACTGGTGTCATACCCTAAGCGCGGATTATAATGATCCAGGAAGTTTTCGGCCCTATTTGACGGTCGCGCAACCACGGTGCCTGTCGATTTGCAATCCGGTTTCGCGGTCGGCTTGCTGCCAGCCTTCTTATGAGCTGTAGAACACGAGGTTGTAGCCTGAGCGGTGGCCACCTTTTTCTTCTCTTTCGCAACAGCTGCTCCGGTAACGGCCAATACTATTGCTACGCCAAAGACAACGAGTTTCATTGAAAACGCCCTCACCCTGCACAATCCGTAATGATTGCGCCTGGTCACCGTTACGTCAATCACATTTTGTCGGCAAGGGCGGCCAATAGTGCCAGTAAAAAGAGCCTACCACAGAAGCAGCGGGCCAACCCCCAGGTGGGGAATCTTTCAGCGGCCGTGCTGTTCGAGCCACCAGCCCGGAATGCCAGTGACCGGCCCGACGATGGTCAGTGAAGGTTCGGGCCGGCGCCCTCCCGTCAAATCGCTCTAGCTACTTCTCCGACACGCCAGCCTCGGCAAAACTCGCCATCCTCGCATGGCATTCCAGTGCCGAGCGGACGATGTTGACGGCGAGGCAGGCGCCCGAGCCTTCGCCGAGCCGCATGCCGAGGTCGAGCAGCGGCGGCAGGCCGAGCGCTTCGAGCAGGCGGCGGTGGCCGGATTCGGCCGAGACATGGGCGGCGATGGTGTGGGCAAGGCCGTTGGGGTGCAGCCGCGCCAGGGGTGCTGCGGCGGCCGTGCAGACGAAGCCGTCGAGCAGCACCGGGACGTTCTTGCGGCGGGCGGCGAGCGTGGCGCCGAAGATGGCGGCGAGTTCGCGGCCGCCAAGGGCGGCGGCGATCTTCAGCGGGTCGGACAGCGCGTCGGCATGGCGCTTGAGGCCGGATTCAATGGCGGTGACCTTGCGCTTCAGCCCGGCATCGTCGACGCCGGTGCCGCGCCCGGTCCATTTTTCAGCGCCGCCGCCGAACAGGGCGGTCGAGATGGCGGCCGCCGGCGTGGTGTTGCCGATGCCCATCTCGCCGAAACAGACGAGGTCGAGGTCGTTCGTCACCGCGTCATAGCCAGCCGAGACGGCGGCGAGGAAGTTTTTTTCGTCCATTGCCGGCACGTCAGTGAAGTCGCCTGTCGGATGATCGAGATCGAGCGGGATGACGTCGAGTTCCGCGCCGGCGATGCGGGCAAGCTGGTTGATGGCGGCGCCGCCGCCGGCAAAATTCGCCACCATCTGCACGGTCACTTCCGACGGGAAGGCCGACACGCCCTGCGCGGTGACGCCGTGATTGCCGGCGAACACGAAGACTTTGACGCGATCGAGTTTCGGCATGTCGCGGCCCTGCCAGCGTGCCAGCCAGGCGGCGAGGGTTTCCAGCCGGCCCAGGCTGCCTTGCGGCTTCGTCAGCGTGTCCTGGCGGCGGGCGACTGCATTGGCGGCGGTATCGCTGCCGGCAGGCAGATCGAAACAGGCGGCGCGCAGTTCATCGAATGATTTGAAGGGCATGGGGAAGGAATCTCCGGGGAAGAATCAGGACAGGGAAATGGAAGCGACGAGCAGGACCGTGATCTCGCCCAGCTGCTGCAGGGCGCCGATCGTGTCACCGGTGTGGCCGCCGATCTGGTTGAGGGAGAGCGCGCGCAAGGCGCTGAACACGAGAGCGAGCAGGATCAGTGCGGCACAGGCGCCGCCGAGCCCCAGCGTCAGAAGGGGGATGGCGCCGAGCACGGCGCCGAGAACAGCTGTCTGGGCCGAGACGGTCCCGGCGCCGGCAGACAGGCCGTCACTGCGCGCCGCCGGCGCCAGATGCATGAACGCGCCGAGCAGGCCGCGCGATGCGGCGTGTGCGGCGATCAGCGCGAAGAGCACGCTTGTCGGATTGGCCAGTTGCGACAGCGCGCTCCAGCGGATGAGCATCGACAGGCCAAGAGCTGCTGCGCCATAGGCGCCGATGCGGCTGTCGCGCATGATCTCCAGTTTTTTATCGCGCGTCTTGCCGCCGCCAAAACCGTCGGCGACATCCGACAGCCCGTCCTCATGCAGGCAGCCCGTGGCGAGCAGGGTTGCTGCAAACGCAAGGGCTGCTGCCGGGCCGGGGGCAAGGCCGAGCTGTACGCCCGCTGCGTAGACGACAGCACCAACCACAGCGATGGCGAGGCCGGCGACAGGCGCCGCCCAGATCGCATCGGCCAGGCTGCGGCCACGAAAGTCGAAGACCGGCAGCGGCAGCCGGGTGAAGAAGACGAGGCAAAGCGCGACGTCCTCGAGCCCTTGCCGGGGCGAGGGCACGGCGGTCATGCACTCCTCGCAATGGCATGAAAGAAGGTGCCGCTGACATGGCCGCGCCGGTAGCCGGAGGCGCCGAGTGGATTGCCCTGGCCATCGGCTAGGTCGGCCAGCGGCTCGTCATTGCCGGTCGCAATCATCTGCGCATAGTGGAATTCATGGCCACGGATCAGCGCGCCTTGCGGCCCCAGCGGACAGGCGACGCGCAGGCGTGCCTCGCGGTAGCCGAGGTTCATCTTGCGCTTGGCAAAGCTGGTGGAATGGCCGAGCAGGCCAAGCATGGCGTGCGTCTCGCCGGCCGCGTCCTCCAGCGCTTCGCCCAGCACCATGAAGCCGCCGCACTCGCCATGGATCGGCTTGGTCTCGGCAAACCTGGCCATGCCAGCTCGGAAATTGGTCGCCGCCGCGAGGCTGCCGGAGTGGAGCTCGGGATAGCCGCCGGGCAGCCAGCAGACATCGCAATTCTGCACCGGTGCTTCGTCGGCTAGCGGCGAGAACGGCACGATCTCGGCGCCGGCCTGACGCCAGTGGGCGGCGACGTGCGGATAGAGGAAGGTGAAGGCGGCGTCTTCGGCGAGCGCGATTCGTTGGCCGGGCGGCTGCAAGGCATGTTCGAAACTGCCTGATGCCGGCGAAAACGGCGCGGCCAGCGCCATGATGGCGTCAAGGTCGAGGGATTTCTCGACCATGTCGGCGAGGCGGTCGAGATGCGTCATCAGGTCGGCATATTCGCCGGCCTGGACGAGGCCGAGATGGCGCTCCGGCAAATTGAGCGTGGGATCGCGCAGGATGGCGCCGACGACCGGCAGGCCGAGCGTTTCGATCGCCTCGCTGCACAGCTTGCGGTGGCGCTCGCTGCCGAGACGGTTGAGCACGATTCCGGCCATGCGCACATCCGGGTCGTAGGTGGCAAAACCCTTGGCGACGGCGGCCGCCGTCGTCGACTGTCCCGAGACGTCGAGCACCAAAAGCACCGGCAGGTGGTAGAGCCGCGCCAGATCGGCGGCCGAGCCGGTGCGGCCTTGTCCGGCCGGGATGCCGTCGAACAGGCCCATCGCGCTTTCGAGGAAGATAAAATCGGCATCCTCGGTGGCATTGCCGGCCAACGCGTTGAGCAGGTCAGGCGACATCGCCCAGCTGTCCAGGTTGACGCCGGACAGACCGGTTGCGGCGGTATGAAAACCCGGATCGATATAGTCGGGGCCGGACTTGGCGCCGCGCACCTTGATGCCGCGCCGGGCGAGCGCGCGCAAAATGCCGATGGTGACGCTGGTCTTGCCGGAGCCGGAACGCGGCGCGCCGATGATGATGGCGCGGGTCATGCGTTACCCGCCAGTGCTGCGCGCATGGCGACGATGCCGCCGACGACAATGAGGGCCGGCGAGGCCAATTCCGCCGCGGCGGCCGCTTCGGAAATGGTGGCGAGTGTCGCGACGACGGTCCGCTCCTGCGGTGTCGTCGCCGAAACGATGACAGCCGCCGGCGTCGACGGCGCCAGCCCGCCTTCGAGCAGCGACGCGGCGATAACAGGCAGATTGGCCATGCCCATATAGATGACCACCGGCTGGCCGGTGCGGGCGATCGCGCCCCAGTCGAGATCGTCATCTGTGCCGGCGGCATGACCTGTCGCCAGGATGATCGCCTTGTTGATGCCGCGCATGGTTGCGGGAATGCCGGTGGCGGCCAGCGCGCTCAGCCCCGATGTCAGGCCGGGCAGGACGCGGAACGGGATTTTTTCGCGCGCCAGCGCCAGCGCCTCTTCGCCGCCACGGCCGAAAATATAGGGATCGCCACCCTTCAGCCTGATGACGCGGCGGCCATCGCGCGCCAGCCGCACCAGCAGAGCGGTGATGTCGTCCTGCTTCATCGACGGCTTGCCGCCGCGCTTTCCCGCAAAGAACAGTTCGGCCTTTTCCGCGACAGCGACGACGTCGGGCGAGACCAGCGCGTCGTAGACCAGCGCATCTGCCTCGGCTAAAGCCGCCAGCACTTCCAGCGTCAGGCAGCCGGGATCGCCGGGGCCGGCGCCGGCCAGCCAGACATGGCCCGGCTCAAGCCGGCGCGGCTTGAAGTTCAGCCGGGCAAGGGCCTGTTCGAGCGTGGTGTTTTCGCTTTTACCGCTCACAATCCGTCCCGTCCCCGGAAACGCCGCTGATAGTGGGCGTCGTACAATGAACTCTCGTCAAAACCTTCCGCTGCCAGCGAGCGGCCGACGAAGATGATCGCCGTGCGCTCCATCGGGTCGGCGGCGAGCAGTGCCTCGATCGTGGCGAGCGTGCCGGTCAGCACGCGCTCGTCCGGCCATGAAGCGCGAAAGACGATCGCCACCGGGCAATCGCCGCCATAATGCGGCGACAATTCGGCGACGACGCGATCGATGGCGTGGATGGCGAGATGAATGGCCAGCGTCGCGCCGGTGCGGCCGAAGCCGGCCAGCGTTTCGCCCGGCGGCATTTTCGAGGCGCGGCCGGAGACGCGGGTCAGCACCAGGCTTTGCGCCACCTCGGGAATGGTCAGTTCGCGGCGAAGGGCTGCGGCTGCGGCGGCGAAAGAGGGAACGCCCGGCGTCAGCGTGTAAGGAATGCCGTGTTTTTCCAGCCGGCGGATCTGCTCGGCCACGGCGCTCCACACCGAGAGGTCGCCGGAATGCAGGCGGGCGACATCGTGGCCGGCCTGGTGGGCTGTCACATATTCGACCTCGATTTCGTCGAGTGACATCGGCGCCGTATCGATCAGTTTGGTCCCCGGTGCGCAGTGTTGCAGCAATTCCGGCGCGACGATCGAGCCGGCATGCAGACAGACCGGGCAGCTTGCCAGCAGCTTGGCGCCGCGCAGTGTGATGAGGTCGGCGGCGCCGGGACCGGCGCCGATGAAATGCACGGTCATGGCGCGTCTCCGCTGATGGCGATGGCGCAGGTGACCGGGCCGAGCACGGTGCGTGGACCAAGCAGCTTTGCACCGGGGCCGGCAACGGCAAGGGCGGAGGCTTCTGAGACGGAGGGTGTGCCGGCGAGATCCTGCGAGAGATCGGATTTGCTGAGTGCCTCCGACGAGACGGCCTGAAGTGCTGCGTCATCAACGATGATGACGGGAAGGTTGAGCGTGCGGCCAGCGGCAGAGATCGCTTCTTCGTCTTTCTTGAGCGCGGCGGTCGCCAAGGCCGACAGCGCCGTTATCGCCAGCCCGTGCGCTTCGAGGGCGGTTTCGATCGCCGCGAGCACGTCTTCGACGCTCACGCCCTTCCGGCTGCCGATGCCCGCCACCATCATGGCTTCACCCAGCTCCACTGGGTGACCGGCATGGCCGGGCGCCAGGCCTGCATCGAACCGACAGGAGAAGCGCGGGAAATGGTGATGCGGGTAAGGTCGCCGCCGCGCTTGATGTGCTCCGCGAGAAGCAGCGCCTCCATCTCCAGCGTCACCGCATTGGCAACGAGACGGCCACGGGATGGCAGCGCCTTGATGGCGGCGTTCACCACGCCGGCGTCGCTGCCACCTCCGCCGATGAAGATCGCATCCGGCGTGTCCAGCCCGGCCAGTGCCTTGGGCGCCGACCCTTCCACCACGACAAGACCGGGCACGCCGCAATGCGCGGCGTTGCGGACGATGCGGGCGGCGCGGTCGCTGTTGGCCTCGATGGCGATGGCGCGCGTCGAGGGGTGAGCGAGCATCCATTCGATGCCGATGGAGCCGGAACCGGCGCCGATGTCCCACAGCAATTCGCCACGCCTCGGCGCCAGCGCCGCAAGCGTGATGGCGCGGATGTCGTGCTTGGTGATCTGGCCGTCGTGCTCGAACAGATGGTCGGCGCGGCCAACGGTCAGCGGCAGGATGCGGGCCTCTTGTGTCGATTCAAGCTCAAGCGCCAGCACGTTGAGCGGATTGATGTCTCTGAGATCGAAAGCGTCGGCACGTGCCGAGCGAAGCTTCTCGTTCGGTCCGCCCAGCGCTTCCAGAACGGTCAGCCGCGAACCGCCGAAGTCGAGCTCTACGAGCAGGCGCGCTATTGTCGCTGGTGCGTCGCCGTCCGATGTCAGCGCCAGGATGCGCGCCCTGGGATGCAGCAGCGGCCGGATCAGGTCGAGCGGCCTTCCATGCAGCGAGATCGTCTCGATGTCCTGCAACGCCCAGCCGAGCCGGGCGGCAGCCAGCGAAATCGCCGATGGCGCGGGGATGACATGCATCTCTTCAGGCTTGACCTTGCGGGCAAGGGTGGCGCCGACCCCGTGGAAGAACGGATCACCGGAGGCGAGCACGCAGACGCGCCGGCCGGCCAGCGCCAGCACGTCTGCCATGCCGGCATCGAATGGCACCGGCCATGGGCGCTGCTCACCCTTGATGAGCGAAGCCACCAGCGCCAGATGCCGCTTGCCGCCGAAGACGGTCTCGGCGTCAACGATCTGCCGCTTGGCCTCGTCGCCGAGACTCGCTAAACCGTCCTCGCCGATGCCGACGATTGTAAGCCATTTTGGCGTGGGCTGTTTTTTTGACATGTCGCGCCGCCCCTCATCCGCCTGAGGCGTTCGTCGTTCGAAAAGTCAAGCAATTGACTTTTCGTCTGCCAGCCAGACCACTCCTCACCTCCCCGTGTAGTGACGGGGAGAAGGGAGAAGCTCCGGCGCTGACGCCTCCCTCTCCCCGTTCTTCACGGGGAGAGGGTAGGGGTGAGGGGCAGCGCCGACGCTGTTCAACATGGTGCTCATGAAGAAGATTCTGATCCTTGGCGGCACGACAGAAGCGCGCCAATTGGCCGGAAAACTGGTGGAAGATTTCCTTGTCACCCTGTCGCTGGCCGGGCGTACCGAAAGTCCGGTCGCGCAAGGCGTGCCGGTGCGTAGCGGCGGATTTGGCGGCGCCGACGGGCTGGCCGCCTATCTCAAGGAGACGCGAACCGATCTGCTGATCGACGCGACGCATCCCTATGCCGCGCGAATTTCCGCCAATGCGGCGCAAGCCGCGCAAATGACCGGCGTGCCGATCCTTGCTTTGCGCCGCCCTGGCTGGGAGCCAATAGATGGCGACCGCTGGACGCAGGTCGATACGACAGGCGATGCGGTGCACGCGCTTGGATCGCCGCCGCGCCGTGCCTTCCTTGCGCTCGGCCGGCAGGAGGTCGCGGCTTTCGAGGCGGCGCCGCAGCATCATTACCTTGTCCGCAGCGTCGATCCGGTCGAGCCGAAACTGGCGGTGCCGGATGCGACCTACCTGCTGGCGCGTGGGCCGTTTCGCGAGGCGGATGAACGCGCGCTGCTCGAGGAGCACCGCATCGATGTCGTCGTATCCAAGAACAGCGGCGGCGAGGCCACCTACGGCAAGATCGCGGCGGCGCGGGCGCTCGGTATCGAGGTGGTGATGGTGCGCAGGCCCATCCTGCCGGAGGTGCCGTCGGCCGAAACTGTCGAAGCATTGGCCGCGATGATCGATCATGGTCTCGACCCCGTCGCGGAACGCGGTGTGTAGACCAGCGCCGGTTTGTCACCGCGCTTGATGATCCGTGTCTCCGGCGAGCCGATGATGATGCAGGTCGCCATGTCGGCCCTTTCCGCCTCGACATCGGCCAACAGAAAAACCTCGATGCGCTCGTCCGGGCGGCCGGCGGCGCGGCCGAAGATGACCGGCGTGGTGCCGGGCAGGATGGCGCGCAGGCATTCGAAGGCACGGCCGAGCTGCCAGGGGCGCGCCTTGCTGATCGGATTGTAGAGCGCGATGACGAAGCCGGCGCCGGCGGCAGCGAGCAGGCGCAGTTCGATCAGCTCCCACGGCTTCAGATTGTCGGATAGCGAGATGGCGCAGAAATCATGGCCGAGCGGCGCGCCGATGCGGGCGGCAACCGCCAGCATGGCGGTGACGCCGGGCACGACAGTGACATCGACGGTGCGCCATTCGGCCGGACCGGCCTCGATCGCCTCGCAGACGGCGGCCGCCATGGCGAACACGCCGGGATCGCCGCCGGAGACGACGGCGACGTCATGGCCGTCCGCCGCCTTTACCAGCGCGTCCTTGGAGCGGGCGAGTTCCTCGCGATTATCCGAGGCGACGCGGGTTTGATCCGGGCGAAGATCAAGCCGGTCGAGATACGGCTTGTAGCCATAGAAGAACTTTGCCTCGGCGACGGCGCGGCTGGCTTGCGGCGTCACCTGGTCGGCATTGCCGGGCCCAAGGCCGATGACGGTGAGCCGGCCGCTCACGGCGTGCCTCCCATAACGCCAGGCCGGCCGGACCAGCCGGCGACCAGCACGATGGCGAAATAGGGGGCCTTGTCGTCCGGCTTGTCGGCGAGCTTCAACGAAACGCTGCCGGCCATGGTGCCGCGCTCGACATAGACGGCGCGGGTCAGTTTGCCGGTGGCTTCCAGCGCCCGCCTGATCTTGGGCAGGTTGCGGCCGACCTTCATGATGACGGCGGCATCCGTGTCGGCGAGACGGCGTGTCAGCTCGAACTCGCTCATCGTGCCGGGCAAAACCGTCAGGACATCGTCGCCCTGGACGATCGGCACGCCGGTCTGCGACCAGCAGCCCGACATGGCGGTGACGCCGGGGATGACTTCGGTCGGGAAGCGATGGGCGAGGCGGACATGCAGGTGCATGTAGGAGCCGTAGAACAGCGGGTCGCCTTCGGAGAGCACGGCGACCATGCGGCCGGCTTCGAGGTGTTCGGCGACCTTCTCGGCCGACTCCTCGTAGAAATCGGTGATCTGCGAACGGTAGTCGTCGTGATCCTTGTCGATCTCGGTGGTGACGGGGTAGAGCAGCGGCAGTTCCAGCATATCCGGCCGGAAGCGCGCCTCGACGATGGCGCGCGCATTGCTGTTGTTGCCGCGCTTAGCGAAGTAGGCGACGACATCGGCCTCGGCCAGAACGCGCGCGGCCTTCAGCGTCAAGAGCTCGGGGTCGCCAGGCCCCGTGCCGACGCCGACAAGACGGCCTTTTGCCAGATCTTCTTTGACGGCTGCGTTCACAGGCCGGGCCTCGCCAGCGAATTGAGGGCGGCTGCAGTCATGGCGCTGCCGCCAAGCCTGCCGCGCACGATGGCGTAGGGCACGCCGTAGGAGTTTTCAGCCAGCGCATCCTTGGATTCGGCGGCACCGACGAAGCCGACCGGCATGCCGATGATGGCGGCCGGTTTCGGCGCGCCATCGCGCAGCTTTTCCAGGAGATAGAAGAGCGCTGTCGGCGCATTGCCGAGGGCCACGACCGAACCGGCCATGCGTTCGCCCCAGAGGTCGATCGCGGCGGCCGAGCGGGTGTTGCCGATCTGCTTGGCGATGTCGTGCGTGCGCGGGTCGCGCAAGGTGCAGATCACCTCATTGCCGGCCGGCAGCCTGGCGCGGGTGACGCCATGCGAGACCATTTCGGCATCGCAGAAGATCGGTGCGCCGGCCGCCAAAGCGCTGCGGGCGGCGGCGACGAAATCGCTGGAGAAGACAAAATGACTTGATGCTTCGACCTGGCCGCAGGCATGGATCATGCGGATGGCGACGTCGGCTTCCGCCTCGGAGAACCGGGACAGGTCGGCCTCGGCGCGGATGATGGCGAAGGAACGTTCATAGATCGCGTTGCCGTCATGGATGTAGTCGTAGGCGGCCATGCTCATTTCCGTTGTTCAATTTGTCGGTAAGCCTTGGCGATTGCCGCCGGTCCGAGCCTTGTCAGGCAGGCGGCGGCGGTTTCACCTGGATATTGAGCGCTGCGGACCATCGCTGCGACGCGACCGATGCCGCGCGCGGCGTCATAGCCCGGCCTGTAGCCCGCAGGAAGGGCCTTTGCCGTCGCGTTCACGACAAGTCCGGCTCCGTTTTCGCCGCCGACGATTGTTAGCGCGGCAGAGCCGGGGTGAGCGCAGCCCTTGGCGCAGCCGGAAATGTGCAGTGTGAAGTCGAGGATATCAGCGTTTTCGGCGGCGATTGTCTCGGCGATGTCGCGCGTGGCGATGCGGCCGGAGGCACACGCAGGGGTGCCGGGGCAGGCGGCGATGCGGGTGCGCGGGTCGGCGGCGGTGGTGACGAAGCCGAGCGCGGTGGCGGTGGCTTGCAGGAGGTGGTTTGCGGACGATGGTTGGCCGAGGAAAAGCAAGGCGCGGCCGGGGGCGAGGCGGATTTCGGCGACGCCGAGGGACAGGGCGCTTTGGGCGAGGGCGATGAGTTTTTCGGCCGGCATGCTGCCATAGGGGAGGGCTATGCCGAGAGCGGTGGTGTCGTTGGATAAGGGGAAAAGACCGATAGGCCGGCGATCCTGCACACCCCCCTCCGTCCTGCCGGACATCTCCCCCTCAAGGGGGGAGATCGGCAGCTTCGACGCCGGCTTTTCCTTAACAACACCGGAGACTAGTGAAATCATCGGTGAAAGCGTAATCTCCCCCCTTGAGGGGGAGATGTCCGGCAGGACAGAGGGGGGCGCCTCGCGCAAACTTGTCAAACATAGCCAATCGGCAAGAGATGCCAATTGCCTCTCAGACAAATCCTTTGCATGGGCGTCGCGGCCCTTCTCTGCAACCATTCGAAGAGCAGCGACAATGATATCGCGCGCTGCATCGTCCCCAACCGTCGCAAGCAGTCTCGCGCTTTGGCCGTCAACAGCGACAGATACAGTCCACAGAACGCTAGCGCCGTCCCGCACCGCCTTCAGCCTGACATCGGCCGTCACCCCATCCATCGTCAACTGCCCGTCGCCATCGACAACCACCGAAACCTTCGGCCCGAGCCTTGGCGTCAGCCCAGCTTCCTCGACCGCAGCCCTGACCCGCTCAGCCAAAGATCGCGGATCGGCAATCTCCCGCGGATCGATGCCGGCCAGCGGCCCGGTCTCGACCGGCACGCCGGTACGCACTGCAATCCCCAGTGCATCGACCTCCGCCGCCAACAGCACGCCACTTTCCGCCGTCAGGCCGCGTATCTGCAGGCTGCCTCGTGCGGTCACTTCCATGATGCCGTTGCCGCGCTTCAAGGCGGATTTGCAGAGTCCGATCAGCGACTTGGGGGAAAGCCCTCCAGCAACCGGGTTGAGCCGCACCAGCAGGCCATCGCCGGTCTGCATCGGCTCCGAGAGAGCCGGACAGGCGCCGCGGCGCGAGAAGGCGTTCATGCCGCGACCCCGAGCGCCTCGGCCTCGGCGATCAACGCCGCGAGATCGTCGTCTATCGAGTTGCGCAGGGGATGCCAGAGACCGCGCCGGCGCGCCGACAGGAAGCGTTCTGCGATGACTTTGGCTGCGGCCGGGTTTTCGCGCAGGATGAAGGCGCGGACATCGGGAGCACCGACATAGGCATCATGCACGGCCTCGATCAGCGCGCCTGAAATGGCGTGCGTGGTTTCGGCAAAGCCGATGAGGCGATCGACCGTCTCGGCGAATTCCGATGCGCCGCGCGGGCCGTGCCGCATCTGGCCGGCGATGAAACGCGCATTGACGGCTCGCGCCCGCACAACCCGCGACACAGCCTCGCCGACCGAGCGCGGCTTCGGCTTTTGCGGGTCGGTGGTGTCGAGCACGATGACGTCGGCATTTCGGCCCAATGCCGCAAGGGCGGCCGAAAAGCCGCCGATGAAGGCGACATCGGCGGAGCCCTCGAGAATATCGCGGCCGGGATCGTCGCCGGTGTGGACGAGCAGATCGGCCTCGGCGATGCGGGTCTCGAAAGCGCCGGGGGAGGCAATGCCTTCGCTCTTGGCGCCGCCATAGGCATGCGACGTCGCATCGAGATAGGCGCGGCCGATCTCTTCGCGCGCGGCCCAGTCGCCACTCGACAACAGGTCCTCGACGCCGGCGCCATAGGTGCCGGGCGAGGTGCCGAAGATGCGCGGGCCGATCTTGCCATCGGCACGGGTTCTGGCGGCGAGCGGGTTTTCCGAATCGTCCTCGTCGCGCGCGGCAACGGCGTTGGCGGCGGCGTCGATCAGCGCGATCTGGGTCGGGAACATGTCGCGGAACAGACCCGAAATCCGCCAGGTGACATCGACGCGCGGGCGACCGAGCGTGGCCGGCGGCAGCACTTCGATGCCGGTGATGCGGCCGGTGGCCGAATCCCATTGCGGCCGGCAGCCCATAAGCGCCAGGCCTTGCGCGATCTCCTCGCCGCCGGTGCGCAGCGAGGCCGAGCCCCAGAGGTCGATGACCAGCGACCGCGGCCAGTCGCCATGCGACTGCATATAGCCGCGCACGACTTCTTCTGCCGCCGCCTTTCCCAGATCGTAGGCGGTCGGCGTCGGCATGGTGCGCGGGTCGGAGGTGAACAGGTTGCGGCCGGTGGGCAGCACGTCGGAGCGGCCACGCGCCGGTGCGCCCGCCGGACCCGCCTTGATGTGAAGGCCGTCGAGCGCGGCAAGAAGTGCTGCCTTCTCGGCTTCGGCACTTTGCCGGCGCACGGCGTCGGGCTCGTCGTCGGGAGCGCGGCCATAGATGTGCAGGCCGTCCTTGATGGCGAAATCCTTGAGGTCGCAGAGCCAGGCGTCGATGCGGCGCAGCGCCTCGTCGGGCGCGTCGGTTTTGGCGACGCCGGCTTCGGAGGCGAGGCCGGTCTTTTGCGCGGTGTCGACGATCAGCTTGGCCAGACGATCGCGCCGGCGGCGGTCGAGGCCGTCGGCCTGGGCGTATTCGTCGACGAGGCGCTCGAGCTTGTGCTGCTCTTCATCAAGGCCAGCAGCTGCCAGTGGTGGCGGCAGATGGCCAAGCGTGACGGCTGCTATGCGCCGCTTGGCTTGCGCCGCCTCGCCGGGATTGGAGACGATGAAGGGATAGATGACGGGCAGCGAGCCGGTGGCGATCTCGGGGAAGCAGTTTTGTGAGAGCGCAACCGTCTTGCCGGGCAGCCATTCCAGCGTGCCATGGGCGCCGACATGGATGAGAGCATGGATGCGGAGCGATTTGCGCAGCCACAGGCCGAAGGCCAGCAGATCGTGGCGCGGCGGCAGCGTCGGGTCGTGGTAATCGGCGCGCCGGTCGGCCGAGCGGCCACGGTCGGGGGCGAGAGCGACAGTGATGTTGCCGAAGGTGGCGGCGCGGAAGGGGAAGCCGCTCTTACCCTCCCCCTTGTGGGGAGGGTGGCCCGCAGGGCCGGGTGGGGGTGGTGCACCGCTACCCCCACCCCGTTTCGCGCCATCCGCTTCGCGAATGTCGCGAACCGACCCTCCCCACAAGGGGGAGGGTGAAGGAGCGCCCCATGCCGCCTCGACTGCAGCCAGTGCCTCAGCCGGCAAATCCTTTGAGAAGTCCAGATACTCATCCAGCCCCAGCCCACCATCGCTCCGCTCCAACGCGTCCAGCAGCGCACGCGGCGTTTGCGGAATCCCGTCAACGCGATAGCCCTGCTCCTTCAGGTCATGCAGCATGGCCAGCACGCTGGACGGCACATCCAGGCCCACGGCATAGCCAGTGCGGCCGGGCGCACTCGGATAATCCGGAATGAGGATCGCCAACTTACGCGTCGCGCGGGGCGTCTGCTGCAACCGTGTGAACGCCGCTAGCCTGTCCGCCACTTGCGCCACGCGATCCGGTTCCGGCCGGTTTGCAAAGGCGCGGTGGCCGAGCGCGGGGTCGGTCTCGCTCTCGCCCTTGAAGGAAATTGCGCCGGCGAGGATACGGCCGTCGAGTTCGGGCAGCACGACATGCATGGCGAGGTCGGCGGGCGCCAGGCCGCGCTGGTTGTTGTCCCAGACGTAGCGGCGGGTGGTGGCGACGATGACCTGGAAGACAGGCACGCCGGCGCGGTCGAAGAGCGTTTCGACGCCCGGTTCGGCGCCGGAAGCGAAGGCGGTTGCGGTGATGATGGCGGTGGGCTTGAGCGTGGCCAGCGCGGTTCCGACGAAGGCCAGGGAGGTCGGGTCTTTGAGGCTGGAGACGAAGATCGGGATCGGTCTCATGCCGCGCTGGCGGAGTGCATCAAAGAGGGCATCGATTGGCGCGACATCGGCGGCCAGCAGCATCGAGCGGTAGAATAGGATGGGGATGATGGGAAGGTTGATGTTGTCTGCGCCGAGTTCCCGCCCACCCCCCTCTGTCCTGCCGGACATCTCCCCCGCAAGGGGGCAGATTGTGCTCTCATAAATGTTTTCGCCAATCGCAGACCTTGTGGAGATCTCCAAAGGAGCAGGAGAGGAGCCGCCTTTGGTAACGGCTGATCTCCCCCCTTGCGGGGGAGATGTCCGGCAGGACAGAGGGGGGTGTGAAGGAACGCCGACATCGGCAAAATTCAACTTGCCTACGACGCCGCGGCCAGGCTCGTAGTAGCCAGCTTTCGGCACGCTGACCGGCTCAGCCGCCGCCGCATCCTGCCCAGCCAACCCCGCCAGCCGCTGCATCAGCGCTGCCATATTCTCCGGCCCGCCCTCGCGGAAATAGCCCAGCAGGCCGTCCAGCTCCTCGCGCGGCAGCGTCGAGGCTTCGATCAGCCTGAGATCCTCGTCGTGGCTCTCGCCCGGCAGCAGCGCCAGCTTGATGCCGTTCGCACGGGCAGTCGCGGCAAGCTGGTCGCAGCCATAGCGCCACCAGTCGTAGCCGCCGAGGATGCGCACCAAAATCACCTTGGCGTGGCGGGCGACGCTGTCGATCCAGAGGTCCACGGACATGGGATGGCGCAGGTCGCGCAGCGCCGCCAGCCGCATCGACGGCAGGCGGACGGCATCGGCCTTCCAGGCCGCCGCGAGGCCAGCGAGGTCGCTGTCGGTGAAGGACAGCGCCACGATATCCGCCGGCGTCTGCCGGAGATCAACTGGCTCGGCGAGATCGTCGAGCGAGGCGGAGGTCGTGGCGAGTATATGCATCGCGGCTCGTGCCTGAGATCAACCGGCGAGTATACGCTCGATCGCCGGACGGTTCAGCCCCTTCAGGCCAATGACGACGAGACGCGAGCGGCGATCGTCCTCGGCCGTCCAGGCGCGGTCATAGTAATGGTTGACGCGTGGGCCGACGGCCTGCAGCAAAAGCCGCATCGGCTTGCCGCCGACATCGACGAAGCCTTTTACACGCAACACGTTTTCCTGTTCGGCGGCGGTGGCGACACGCTTGGCCAGGTCGTCGGGATTGGCGATCGAGGGGATGTCGACGATGAAGGTGTCGAAATCGTCATGCTCATGATCGAAAGCGCCGTCGTGATGCGACTTGCGGTTCTCGATGTCGTCTTCGACGGCGAGACCGAGGCCAAGCAGCACCGACGGGTCGACCTTGCCATGCGCAGTCGGCACGATTTTTACCGCGCGAGCGGAATGCTCATTGATGATGGCGTTGGCGCGGGCCGAACCGGCTGAATCCATCAAATCGCTTTTCGACAGGATGATCAGGTCGGCGCAGGCGATCTGGTCCTCGAAGACTTCTTCGACCGGATCGTCGTGGTCGAGCGTTTCGTCCTGAGCGCGCTGTGCCTGCAACGCGTCCATGTCGTTGGCGACGCGGCCTTCGGCCAGCGCCGGGCCGTCGACCACGGCGATGACGCCATCGACGGTCACCCGGCTCTTCACGCTTGGCCACTGGAACGCCTGGACCAGCGGCTTGGGCAGAGCGAGGCCCGAGGTCTCGATCAGGATGTGGTCGACCCTCGGTGTCAGCGCGAGGATCTTGTCGAGGGCGGGCACGAAATCGTCGGCGACTGTACAGCAGATGCAGCCATTGGCCAGTTCGACGATGTTTTCCTCGGGGCAGGTGTCGATGCCGCAGCCTTTCAGGATTTCCCCGTCGATGCCGATGTCGCCGAACTCGTTGACGATGATGGCGATGCGCTTGCCGCCGGCATTTTCCAGGAGATGGCGGACCAGCGTCGTCTTGCCGGCGCCGAGGAAGCCTGTAACGACAGTGCAGGGAACACGGGAGAGGTTGGCGGCCGGGTTTGAAGCGTTCATCGTCAGTCCTTCAGCATGTCGAGGTGTGGGATGCGGGCAACGAGGCCGCGCTTGAGGCTATCGGGCCGGCCGCGCCACGGGATGAGGCCGTCGGCCGAAGTCGCGAAGAGCTTTGCGCCGGTAACGAGGTCGGCGCCGCTGGTTGCGGTCAGATCGCCGAAGACATAGCTCCAGCAGCCATCGCGCAGGATCGCGGCGCTGAGGCGGCGCTTGCAATTGCCGAGACATTCGGCGGTGCGGACCCGGATATCGCCGGCAGCGGCGCGGCGTGTGTCCTCAGCCAGCAATTCGCCGGCGCGCGGATGGGCGTCGGAACCGGTCTCATCGCGGCAGGAGGCGCAGACGATGACGGTCACGCCGGGCAGGGCGTCGTTGTCCCCGGACGCAATGTCCGCTGTGCCAGCCGAAAAACTGCTGTTCTGGTCCAAAAACCGTGCTCCTTGCCCGGAAACCCGCCAGGCGATCGGATACTTTGTCTCAGACGGCAGGTCTCCTGGCTCGCGGGTCGTCGCCTTGGTTAGCCGCCTTCCCGGTGTTACCCAGTGGCTTTCGGCCTTGGCTCGTCGCTTACAGTTGCGGGGACAGCCGCGGATTTGGGACCGAAATCCCGCACCGCATTCCCTCTTGGCCCTTGCCGTTGCGGGCAGGGGACCGTCTGCAGCGGATTTAGGCTTTTGCGGGCGGCGGTGTCAACGCACGGCTACGACATGGCGATGTCGGCAGGGGCTGTCATGTCCCGGCTTCCGGCAGTGCCAGGATGACCTGTCGGATAGCTTGATAGCCATCGCTATAGTCCCAGTCATGACCGACAGCCAGATTCTGTCCCTCATGCCAAACCGCGTTGTCCAGAAGGACTTCGGCACTAATCAGCGTGCCCTTCAAGCCTGCCAGAAAGGTCCGGACAAAATGGCTTCCGGGGGGTACCGAAGCTGTGAACAGCTTTTCCAGCTTGGCATAGAATGCTGGATAGCCTGGTGTCAGCGAGCATAGCTCGGTTGTGGCCTGGGAAATGACCGGGCCGCTATAGATTTTCCAGCGGGCATCTTTTCGCCAGATCTTCCAACTGGCGCTGCTTCGCTGCCAAAGCTCTATTTCGGCCTGCATGTTCTCGCAGACGTGTTCGGCCAGTCCCTCAATGGCCACATGGAAAACACCACGGAGAAACTTTTCAAACGCCTGGTTCAGTTCCTGTTCGCGCGTGTCGCCGAAGCCAGCAAAGGATTCAATGACCGGCTGAACATCAAGCAGCGGAGAAAAAATGTAGATTTCCAGGACCAGCCGGTCAGAACTCGTCTCGAACACCTCAGCCTCAAACCGAAGCTGCTTCGATTGGAGCATGACGTCCCTATCTCTGCGGACTGCATCTATTCCATGCGCAATGAGGGCGCCATGGATCATGTCGAGCACTTTGTCCGATGCCATTGCACAACCTACGAGGCTTATTGAGGCGTCTATGACAGACGCTGCAAGGGTTGGCCATCTCTCTCGCTAGCCAATGCCGGCCCCAGATTGCCGGCCGGCGTCACTTCGATGCGCTCAAGGCCAAGCCAGCCCTGCATCTCCTTTAGTTCCTCGAAAAGCTGTGCGGTGGTCTCAGGCGGTGCGCCTGCTTCGGCATAGGCGGCGTGGACGCGTAAGACACTCGCAGGCCGGTCGGCCTTGAGGTCGACGCGGGCGACGATCTTGTCGCCGAGCAAGAAAGGCAGCACGTAATAGCCATATTGCCGCTTGTCGGCCGGGGTGTAGATCTCGATGCGGTAGCGGAAATCGAAGAGACGCTCGGTGCGCGCGCGCTCGAAGACCACCGGATCGAAGGGCGCCAGTAGCGCGCGGGCCTCGATCTTTCGCGGCAGACGGGCGTCCTTATAGAGGTAAGCCGGCTTGTCCCAGCCTTCGACGTTTACCGGCAGCAACTCGCCCATCTCAACCAGTTCCTCCAACCGGCCCTTCATGTCGGCTGGCGACAAGCGGAAATAATCGCGCAGGTCACCCGACGTCGCGATGCCGTGGGCGCGGGCGGAAATGCGCAGCAATTCGCGGTGCGCGTCCTCGGCCGCCGGCACCGGCAGATCGAGGATCGCCTGCGGCAGCACGCGCTCGGGCAGGTCGTAGAAACGCTCGAAGCCACGGCGGTGCGCCGTGGTGATGCGTCCGGCCCAGAACAGCCATTCGAAGGCGTGCTTGGCGTGGCTCCAGCCCCACCAGCCGCCCGAACCTTTCTGGCCTTCCAGTGCCGAAGCGGCAATCGGGCCGCGCTCGGCGACCGCGCGGTAGATCTCTTCGATATAGGCGGCGTGCTCGCGGCCCCATTTGGCGAGGCCGAGATACATTTCGCCGCCTTGCTCGGCCCGCTGCATGCGCCAGCGCATCAGCGGGTAGGTCTCGACCGGCAGGAACGAGGCCTCATGCGCCCAGTATTCGAACACCGTGCGTTTGCGGGTGATGGCCGCATTGTCGAGCAAAGCCAGCGGGTAGGGGCCAAGGCGCGAATAGAGCGGCATATAGTGGGCGCGCACCACGGCGCTGACGGAATCGATCTGCAGCAGGCCGGTGCGCGACAGCACGCGGGCGAGGTGGCGGCGATCGGGCGTGCCGACCGGGCGGGGATCGAGAAATCCTTGCGCGGCGAGCGCGATGCGCCTGGCCGTGGGGAGTGAGATTTTGTCCTTCGTCAAAGTGTCTTGCCTCGAACCATTTTCCCGACTTTAGCCGGCGATTCCGGTCATGCTAGCAGGCAAATGGCGGGAGACGTGTCAGGAGACAAAAGTGGAGTGAAAGATGAAGGAAATCAAACAGGAGGAGATCGGACCAGTTTTTCCCGGCCTGCCGTCCAGCACTGTCTTTTGAACAAGGTTTGACTTGCTTCGCTGAAAGCCGTGCGCTAACCCTCGCCGCGTTGCAGCAAAGGCACCTAAAACGGTTCAGCGGTTAAACTGTCGCGCTTCCGCATTAGGGTTGGTTGCTGTAATCAAAGTGGATTGGCCGCCAACGGAAAGCCGAGCATGAACGTACTCCTCAGTTCATACCTGCCCATCGTCCTCTTCATCGCCGTGGCCGCGGTTGTAGGCCTGGCGCTTATCATCGCGCCGTTCCTGGTGGCTTATCGCAATCCCGATCCGGAGAAGCTTTCCGCCTACGAGTGCGGGTTCAACTCGTTCGACGATGCCCGGATGAAATTCGACATCCGCTTCTACCTGGTGTCGATCCTGTTCATCATCTTCGATCTGGAAGTGGCCTTCCTGTTTCCGTGGGCGGTGTCGTTCTCGAAGATCGGCATGCTCGGTTTCTGGTCGATGATGGTGTTTTTGGCGGTGCTGACCATCGGCTTTGCCTATGAGTGGAAAAAAGGAGCGCTGGAATGGGATTGAACGACAGTTCCGGAACGCTCGTCGCGCCGAAGCCCAAAGGCCTGATCGACCCCAATACCGGACGTCCGGTCGGTTCCGACGATCCGTTCTTCCTCGAGATCAACAATGAACTGGCCGACAAGGGTTTTCTGGTCACCTCGACCGAGGCGCTGATCACCTGGGCACGCAGCGGCTCGCTGATGTTCATGACCTTCGGTCTCGCCTGCTGCGCCGTCGAGATGATCCACACCTCGATGCCGCGCTATGATTCTGAAAGGTTTGGCGTGGCTCCTCGCGCGTCGCCGCGCCAGTCCGACATCATGATCGTGGCGGGAACGCTGACCAACAAGATGGCCCCGGCTTTGCGCAAGGTCTACGACCAGATGCCGGAGCCGCGCTACGTCATCTCGATGGGCTCCTGCGCCAATGGCGGCGGCTATTATCACTATTCCTATTCGGTGGTGCGCGGCTGCGACCGCATCGTGCCGGTCGACATCTATGTGCCCGGCTGCCCGCCAAGCGCCGAAGCGCTGCTCTACGGCATTCTTCTCCTGCAGAAGAAGATCCGCCGCACCGGCACGATCGAACGGTAGACCCATGGCCGCATCCCTGAGCGAACTGTCGACCTATCTCGGCGAAAAGCTGCCGGGCCGCGTCACCGATGCAGTGCTTGCCTATGGCGAACTGACGATCTCGGTTGCTACAGACAATCTGATCGAGGTGGCAAGCTTCCTGCGTGACGATTCGGGCTGCCAGTTCATTTCGATCATCGATATCTGCGGCGCCGACTACCCGTCGCGCGTCAAGCGTTTCGATGTCGTCTATCATCTGCTGTCGCCGAAGCAGAATTTGCGCATCCGCATCAAGTTGCAGGCCGACGAAGAGACGCTGGTGCCGTCGCTCACCGCTGTCTATCCCGGCGCCGACTGGTATGAGCGCGAAGCCTACGATCTCTATGGCGTGCTGTTCTCCGGCCATCCGGACCTGCGCCGCATCCTCACGGATTACGGTTTCGAGGGCCATCCCCTGCGCAAGGACTTCCCGCTGACAGGTTTCGTCGAGGTGCGCTACGACGACGAAGCCAAGCGCGTGATCTACGAGCCGGTGGAATTGAAGCAGGAATTCCGCAATTTCGATTTTCTTTCGCCATGGGAAGGGACGGATTACGTCCTGCCGGGCGATGAGAAGGCGAAACAGTGAGTAGGAAGTAGTGAGTAGTCAGTAGGAAAAGATTTGGAGCAACGGATCGAATCTTATCGCGACTTGAAGGTGTGGCAATCGGCGATGACGCTTGCTGAGGATTGCTACCGTTTCACCAAAGAGTTTCCGAGGGATGAGATTTACGGCATGACCTCTCAGATGCGCCGATCGGCGGTTTCGGTCGCAGCGAACGTCGCGGAGGGATACGGTCGGGAGAACAGAGGGTCGTTCGTTCAATTTTTGCGCATGGCGCAAGGCTCGTTGAAGGAACTGGAGACACACATACTGCTGGCATGTCGGGTTGGCCTGCTGCGAAAAGACAATGAGATTGAGCTGCTGCTGCGATGCGAAGAGATTGGAAAAATGATGAGATCTCTTATCCGAACGGTGCAGGCCAAGCAGGCGGAATGAAGCAGGCATTGAGATTGATGATCACTACTCACCACTCACTACTGACTCTTCGCCAGAGGCGCCAGAATGGCTGAAACCTCCGTCCGCAACTTTAACATCAACTTCGGACCGCAGCACCCTGCGGCACACGGTGTTTTGCGTCTTGTGCTGGAGCTTGACGGCGAGGTGGTCGACCGCGTCGATCCGCATATCGGCTTGCTGCATCGCGGCACTGAAAAGCTGATCGAGCACAAGACCTATCTGCAGGCGGTGCCCTATCTCGACCGGCTCGATTATTGCGCACCGATGAACCAGGAGCATGCCTTCGCGCTCGCCACCGAGCGGTTGCTCGGCATCGAAGTGCCGAAGCGCGGCCAGTTGATCCGCGTGCTCTATTCCGAGCTCAGCCGCATCATGTCGCACATCCTCAATGTGACGACGCAGGCGCTGGATATCGGCGCGCTGACGCCGCCGCTGTGGGGTTTCGTCGAACGCGAAAAGCTGATGGTGTTTTATGAGCGCGCTTCCGGTTCGCGCATGCACGCGGCCTATTTCCGTCCGGGCGGTGTGCACCAGGATCTGCCGGCGAAGCTGGTCGAGGACATCGGCAAGTGGATCGACCCGTTCCTGAAGTCGCTTGACGACCTCGACAAGCTGCTTACCGGCAACCGCATCTTCAAGCAGCGCAATGTCGATATCGGTATCGTGTCGCTTGCCGACGCCTGGGCCTGGGGTTTTTCCGGCGTCATGGTGCGCGGCTCGGGTGCTGCCTGGGATTTGCGCAAGTCGCAGCCCTATGAATGCTATTCCGAGATGGATTTCGACATCCCGATCGGCAAGAACGGCGACTGCTACGACCGTTATCTCGTGCGCATGGAAGAAATGCGCCAGTCGGCCAAGATCATGCGTCAGTGCGTCGACCTTCTGCTCGGCAAGGAGAGCACCGGGCCGGTGTCGAACCTCGACGGCAAGGTGGTGCCGCCCAAGCGCCAGGCGATGAAGCGCTCGATGGAAGCGCTGATCCATCATTTCAAGCTCTATACCGAGGGTTACCGCGTGCCGGCCGGCGAGGTCTATGCCGCGGTCGAGGCGCCGAAGGGCGAGTTCGGCGTCTATCTCGTCTCCGACGGCACCAACAAGCCCTACCGCTGCAAGCTGCGCGCGCCCGGCTTCGCGCATCTGCAAGCCATGGATTTCCTCTGCCGTGGCCACATGCTGGCCGACGTCACTGCCGTCCTGGGTTCCCTCGACATCGTGTTTGGTGAGGTCGATCGCTAAATGTCAGTCCGCCGTCTCGCAGAAGCAAGCGTCCAGCCAGCCACCTTCGCCTTCAACCGGGCGAATGCGGCGGTTGCGAAGCAATGGATCAAGAAATATCCGAAGGGCCGCGAGCAGTCGGCGATCATTCCCTTGCTGATGATTGCGCAGGAGCAGGAAGGCTGGGTCACCAAGGCGGCGATCGAGACGATTTCGGACATGCTCGGCATGCCGCGCATTCGCGGGCTCGAAGTCGCGACCTTCTACACGCAGTACCAGCTCAATCCGGTCGGCACGCGCGCGCATATCCAGGTCTGCGGCACCACGCCCTGCATGCTGCGCGGCTCGGAAGCGCTGATGGATGTGTGCCGCTCGAAAATCCATCACGACCAGTTCCACACCAACGACAAGGGCACGCTGTCGTGGGAGGAGGTCGAATGCCTCGGCGCCTGCGTCAACGCGCCGATGGTGATGGTCTTCAAGGACACGTTCGAGGATCTGACGCCTGAGCGGCTGGCCGAAATCATCGATCTTTATGATGCAGGCAAGGGCGCCTCGGTTCCCACGGGACCGCAAAATGGCAGAACCGGCTCGGAGCCGGCGCCTGGCCTGACGACGCTGAAGAGCGAAAAGGCGATCCTCAAAGCAACGCGCGACAAGGAAGCCAGGGCCGCGAGCAAGGCTGCCCACGCGGCGCCCGACGCAATCATTGCGGCGCCTGTTCCGGCTCCTGCCGCTCCTGCAGCGCCCGCCCCGGTCGCGCCATCCAACGCCGGCAAACCGAAAACCGATGCGCCGGAAACCAGCTCGGCGTTGACGTCGCCCTCCAGGGCCAAGGTTGCACCGGCGGCGGAAAAAGCGGCGAGCGTCCCGGCGCCCCTGCATTCGGCCGCCAACGCCAACGCCGCGGCGCCTGAAGTCGAGAAGGTCGCCAAGCAGCGTAATGGCCCGAAGACCACCGCCACGCCGGCAACTGCCTTCACTGCGCCGGAATTCAAGGCGCCAGCGGTCAAGGCCGCGGTGGCCCCGGCCGTCAAGGCGCCGGCAGCCAGGCCCGCAAAGCCGTCGCTCGAGGACAAGAACCGTCCGGCCGGAATCGACAGGCCGGCTGCGGTCGACGATCTCAAGCTGATCTCGGGCATTGGCCCGAAGATCGAGGGCATCCTTCATTCGCTTGGCATCTTCACCTTCACACAGGTCGCATCCTGGAATAAGGCCGAGCGCGACTGGGTGGATGGATATCTCGCTTTCCAGGGCCGCATCGAGCGCGACGACTGGGGCAAGCAGGCCAAGGCGCTCGCCAAGGGCGGCGTCGCCGAATACATCCGCGTCTTCGGCAAGGAGCCACGTTGATGGCTGAAGCGCAAAGCACCGGATCTTTGCTGACGCTGCGCAGCATTGTCATCGGCGTTGTCTGCATCGCTGCTGCCAACATCCTTCTGGAGGGGCTTCGGCGCCTCGTCGAATTGCCGTTTTCGGATACCCTGGAATCGGTGGCCGCGACCGGCATGGGCGTGCTGGTGTGGTTCTCGATCGTCTTGCGGGGAAAGAGGTAAGTCATGCTGGCTGACAAAGACCGCATCTTCAACAACATCTACGGCCTGTTCGATAAGTCGCTGGCCGGCGCCATGGCGCGCGGCGCCTGGGACAACACGCCCGGCATCATCGCCAAGGGGCGCGAGTGGATCGTCAACGAGATGAAGGCGTCAGGCCTGCGCGGCCGTGGCGGCGCCGGTTTCCCGACCGGGCTGAAATGGTCGTTCATGCCCAAGCAGAGCGACGGAAGGCCGAGCTATCTCGTTGTCAACGCGGACGAATCCGAGCCCGGCACGTGCAAGGACCGCGATATCCTGCGCAACGATCCGCACACGCTGGTCGAGGGCTCGTTCATCGCCGGCTTCGCCATGGGCGCGGTCGCCGCCTACATCTATGTGCGCGGCGAGTTCATCCGCGAGCGCGAAGCGCTGCAGCGCGCCATCGACGAGGCCTATGAGGCCAGGCTGATCGGCAAGAACAACACGTCCGGATACGATTTCGACATCTACATGCACCACGGCGCCGGCGCCTACATCTGCGGCGAGGAAACAGCGCTGCTCGAAAGCCTCGAAGGCAAGAAGGGCCAGCCCCGGCTGAAGCCGCCATTCCCAGCCAATGTCGGCTTGTACGGTTGTCCGACAACCGTGAACAATGTCGAGTCCATCGCGGTCGCGCCGACCATTTTGCGCCGCGGCGCGGCCTGGTTCTCGTCCTTCGGCCGGCCCAACAATGTCGGCACCAAGCTGTTTTGCATCTCGGGCCACGTCAACAATCCGTGCACCGTCGAAGAGGCGATGTCGATCCCGTTCCGCGAGCTGATCGAAACCCATTGCGGCGGCATTCGCGGCGGCTGGGACAATCTCCTGGCGGTCATTCCGGGCGGCGCTTCGGTGCCGCTGGTGCCGGCCGAGCAGATCATCGATGCGCCGATGGATTTCGATGCGCTGCGCGACCTGAAATCGGGTCTCGGCACGGCGGCTGTCATCGTCATGGACAAGTCGACCGATATCGTGAAGGCGATCGCCAGGCTGTCCTATTTTTACAAGCATGAGAGCTGCGGCCAGTGCACACCGTGCCGCGAAGGCACCGGCTGGATGTGGCGGGTGATGGAGCGGCTGGTGCGCGGCGAGGCGCAGAAGCGCGAGATCGACATGCTGCTCGACGTCACCAAACAGGTGGAGGGTCATACGATCTGCGCGCTGGGCGATGCCGCGGCATGGCCGATCCAGGGCCTGATGCGGCATTTCCGCGGCGAGGTGGAGCGGCGCATCGACGAGTTTTCGCGCAACGCGCACCGGGCCGAACCGGTGATGGTGGCTGCTGAGTAGATTGAAATCGGGCGCAAGCCCCGGACGGAAATATAGGGGCGGGGCTGACGAAGAAACGACCAGGAGATGTCTATGGCGCCCTATTCGAACCCTTTGATGCCCAATTTGGACCAGCTTGAGAAGATGAACCAGGATTTGACAAGGATGATGCCGAAGGAGATGGCCAGCGCCGTCAACCTTCTCGCGCATCCTGTCGCTGGTGCCGCCGCCATGTCGGCGCTGGGCTTCGGCCTTGCCAACCATGCCTTTGGCGTGTGGCTAGGCGCCTTGTCGGGTGCTGCCGAGGCATCGCAGCGGATTTTCCAGCCGATCATCGACGATTTCGAACAGCGCAGCCAAGGGTTCGCCGAGACCGCCCCCGCCACCAAGGCGCGCGCGGCGACCAGAACCCTGATCGCCGAGGCGCAGAGTTTTGCCCAGGATGTGACCGATATTGCCGCTCGCACCGTCGATGCCGAGCCGGAGAAGACCGATGCCGTCGCCGAAGGCGCGACGATCGGATTGATGCCGGAGGATTTCAGACAGCCCAAGGCCGTGGCTCGTCCGGCCAAGCCGTCGGATCTCAAGGCGATCACCGGCGTTGGACCGAAGCTGGAAAAAGTGCTGAACGGCCTCGGCATCTGGACCTTTGCCCAGATCGCCGCCTGGGCGCCGGAAGAGATCGCCTGGGTCGAGGACTACCTGTCGCTCACCGGCCGTATCGGCCGCGACGAGTGGACCCGCCAGGCCGCGGCGCTGACGCTGGCCGCCAAGGCGAAGAAGTAGGGGTGGCAGGCATGGAGATCCACGACAGGAGCGATGTTCTCGATGTGCGCAATGCCATCGTCAGCAACTCCAGATTTGACGATGTGAACTTGTCGAACACGCAGTTTCACAACGTCGACCTGTCGGCGGCCGTGGTGGACGACGCGAACCTCTCGAACGCGTTTTTCGGCAATGTGAATATGAGCAATCTGAAGATAGAAAACGCTGAAGTCGCCGGCATGATGATCAATGGCATCAGGCTGAGCGATCTGTTTCAGGCATATGAGACGGCGCAGACCGCCGGGGGCAATTGATGGCAAAGCTCAAGGTCGACGGGAAAGAGATCACTGTACCCGACCACTACACGCTGCTGCAGGCAGCCGAGGACGCCGGCGCGGAAGTGCCGCGCTTCTGCTTCCATGAGCGGCTGTCGATCGCCGGCAATTGCCGCATGTGCCTGATCGAGGTGAAGGGCGGGCCGCCGAAGCCGCAGGCCTCCTGCGCCATGAATGTGCGCGACCTCCGTCCGGGACCCAATGGCGAGGCGCCTGAAATCTTCACCAACACGCCGATGGTCAAGAAGGCCCGCGAAGGCGTGATGGAATTCCTCTTGATCAACCATCCGCTGGATTGCCCGATCTGCGACCAGGGCGGCGAATGCGACCTGCAGGACCAGGCGATGGCCTTCGGCGTCGATTCCTCGCGCTATCACGAGAACAAGCGCGCGGTCGAAGACAAGTATATCGGCCCATTGGTCAAGACGGTTATGAACCGCTGCATCCACTGCACGCGCTGCGTCCGCTTCACCACGGAAGTTGCGGGCATTTCCGAGCTTGGCCTGATCGGCCGCGGCGAGGATGCCGAGATCACCACCTATCTCGAAAGCGCCATGACCTCGGAGCTGCAGGGCAATGTCATCGACCTCTGCCCGGTCGGCGCGCTGACCTCCAAGCCTTTCGCCTTCCAGGCACGGCCGTGGGAGCTGACCAAGACAGAATCCATCGACGTCATGGACGCCGTCGGCTCGGCAATCCGCGTCGACAGCCGTGGCCGCGAGGTGATGCGCATCCTGCCGCGCGTCAATGAAGCGGTGAACGAGGAGTGGATTTCCGACAAGACCCGCTTCATATGGGACGGATTGCGCACGCAGCGCCTCGACCGCCCCTATGTCCGCAAGGACGGAAAGTTGGCGCCGGCCAGCTGGGCCGAAGCGTTCGTTGCGATCAGGGATGCGGCGTCGAATGCTGCGCCCGAGAAAATCGGCGCGATTGCGGGCGATCTTGCCGCCGTCGAGGAAATCTACGCACTGAAGCAGCTTATGGCTGCGTTGGGCTCAAGGAACACCGATTGCCGCCAGGACGGCGCCGCACTCGATCCCGCGCTCGGCCGCGCCAGCTACATCTTCAACCCGACCATCGAGGGCATCGAGCAGGCCGACGCGGTGCTGATCATCGGCGCCAATCCGCGCTTCGAGGCCTCGGTGCTCAATGCCCGCATCCGCAAACGCTGGCGGATCGGCAATCTGCCGGTCGGCGTCATCGGCGAGGTCGGCGACACGCGTTACGACTACGAACAGCTCGGCGCCGGTCCGGAGTCGCTGAAAGACCTGGCCGACGGCAATGGCAAGTTCTTCCAGGTGCTGAAGAAGGCGACGCATCCGCTGATCATCGTCGGCCAGGGCGCGCTGTCGCGTGCCGACGGCGCGGCGGTGCTCGGCCAGGCGGCGAAACTCGCCACCGCCGTCAACGCTGCCCGCGCCGACTGGAACGGCTTTGCCGTGCTGCACACTGCAGCCGCGCGCGTCGGCGGTCTCGATGTCGGCTTCGTGCCTGGCAGGGGCGGCAAGAACGTTGCCGGCATGCTGGGTGAGAGCGAGGTTCTGTTCCTGCTCGGCGCCGACGAGATCGACATGTCCAAGACCGGCGGCGCCTTCGTCGTCTATGTCGGAACGCATGGCGACGCCGGTGCGCACCGCGCCAATGTCATCCTGCCGGGAGCCGCTTACACCGAAAAGTCCGGCACCTATGTCAACACCGAGGGACGCGTGCAGCAGACCAACCGCGCGGGCTTCGCGCCGGGCGACGCGCGCGAAGACTGGGCGATCCTGAGGGCATTGTCCGATGTGCTGGGCAAGAAACTACCCTTCGATTCGCTGCAGCAGTTGCGCGCCAAACTCTATGGCGAATACCCGCATCTCGCCCGCATCGATCATGTCGAAGCCGGCAATGCCGATGACGTCGCTAGGGTGGCGAAGCTCGGCGGGCGGCTGAACAAGGGCACTTTCACCTCGCCGGTCACGGATTTCTATCTGACCAACCCGATTGCGCGGGCCTCCGCCGTCATGGCGGAATGCTCGGCGCTGGCGAAAAACGGCTTCAGGCAGGCGGCAGAGTAGACATGGACACCTTCTTCTCCTTCTACGTGCTGCCGACGCTGATCATCCTTTTAAAGTCGGTCGTGCTGATCGTCGTTTTGCTGATCGGGGTTGCCTACCTGCTTTACGCCGACCGCAAGATCTGGGCGGCGGTACAATTGCGCCGCGGCCCGAACGTCGTCGGCCCGTGGGGCACGCTGCAGGCTTTCGCCGATCTGCTAAAATTCGTCTTCAAGGAACCGGTCATTCCGTCCGGCGCCAACAAGGGCGTGTTCCTGCTGGCGCCGCTGGTGTCGGCCGTGCTGGCAATCTCGGCCTGGGCGGTCATTCCCGTCAATGCCGGCTGGGGGATCGCCAACGTCAATGTCGGCATCCTCTACGTCTTCGCCATCTCCTCGCTCGAGGTCTATGGCGTGATCATGGGCGGCTGGGCGTCCAACTCCAAATACCCGTTCCTCGGCGCGCTGCGCTCGGCGGCGCAGATGGTGTCCTACGAAGTCTCGATCGGCTTCGTCATCGTCACCGTGCTGCTCTGCGTCGGCTCGCTCAACCTGTCGGACATCGTGCTGTCGCAGCAGGATGGGCTGGGCACCAAGCTTGGCCTGCCCAACAGCTTCCTCGACTGGCACTGGCTGGCGCTGTTCCCGATGTTCGTCATTTTCTTCATCTCGGCGCTGGCCGAGACCAACCGCCCGCCCTTCGACCTGGTGGAAGCCGAGTCCGAATTGGTCGCCGGCCATATGGTCGAATATTCGTCGACGCCGTTCCTGTTGTTCTTCCTCGGCGAATACGTCGCCGTGGTGATGATGTGCGCGCTAGCCACCATCCTGTTCCTCGGCGGCTGGCTGCCGCCCTTCGACTTCGCCCCCTTCACCTGGGTGCCCGGCGTGATCTGGTTCGTGCTCAAGATCTGCCTGATGTTCTTCATGTTCTCCATGGTGAAGGCCTTCGTGCCGCGCTACCGATACGACCAGCTGATGCGGCTCGGCTGGAAAGTGTTTTTGCCGATCTCGCTGTTCATGGTCGTTGCCACCGCGGCCTTCCTCAAGATCACGGGGTTTGCGTGATGTCCGCTCTTGGCCAGGCCGCCAAATCGCTGCTGCTGCAGGATTTCGTCAGCGCCTTCTTCCTGTCGATGCGCCAGTTCTTCGCGCCGAAGGAGACGATCAACTATCCGCACGAAAAGGGGCCGACCAGCCCGCGCTTCCGTGGCGAGCACGCGCTGCGCCGCTATCCCAATGGCGAGGAACGCTGCATCGCCTGCAAGCTGTGCGAAGCGATCTGTCCGGCGCAGGCGATCACCATCGAGGCCGGCCCGCGCCGCAATGACGGCACGCGCCGCACCGTGCGCTACGACATCGACATGGTGAAGTGCATCTATTGCGGCTTCTGCCAGGAAGCCTGCCCGGTCGACGCCATCGTCGAGGGGCCGAATTTCGAGTTCGCGACGGAGACGCGCGAAGAGCTTTACTACGACAAGGACAGGCTGCTGGCGAATGGCGACCGCTGGGAGCGCGAACTGGCGCGCAACATCTCGCTGGACTCGCCCTACCGCTGACATTTGACGCATGGACGGGGCGAGGGGCCTCGTCTAAGGACAACGCAACTTGCCGGCCGGAGGCGGTCGCAGAAATCAAACAGGACGGATGTCCTGTTTGGACAGGAACCCGGGGGATCCCCAATGCTGAGTGGACTAGAGGCGGCCTTTTTCTACCTCTTCGCCTTTGTCGCGGTGGCGTCGGCCTTCATGGTCATTTCGTCGCGCAACCCCGTGCATTCCGTGCTGTTCCTGATCCTGACCTTCTTCAACGCCGCCGGCCTGTTCATGCTGACCGGCGCCGAGTTCCTGGCGATGATCCTGCTCGTCGTCTATGTCGGCGCGGTCATGGTGCTGTTCCTGTTCGTCGTCATGATGCTCGATGTCGACTTCGCCGAGATGAAGGAAGGCGCCCTGCAATATGCGCCGATCGGCGCGCTGGTCGGGCTGATCCTGGCGGCCGAGCTGATCGTGGTGCTCGGCGGCTACACCTTCGCGCCGCAACTGGCCTCGACGGTCTCCAAACCCATCCCGGATCTTGCCGCGCGGACAAACACCGCAGCACTCGGCGACATCCTCTATACGGACTACCTCTACTACTTCCAGATTTCGGGCCTCATCCTGCTGGTCGCCATGATCGGCGCCATCGTCCTGACGCTGCGCCACAAGGAAGGGGTCAAGCGGCAGTCGATCGCCGCCCAGGTCGGCCGCACGCCGGCGACAGGCATGGAAATCCGCAAGGTCAAGTCGGGCGAGGGGCTCTGAGATGGTCGTCGGCATCGCACATTACCTGACCGTATCGGCGATCCTGTTCACGCTCGGCGTGTTCGGCATCTTCCTGAACCGCAGGAACATCATCGTCATCCTGATGTCGATCGAGCTGATCCTTTTGGCGGTCAACATCAATTTCGTCGCCTTCTCGGCGGCATTGGGCGATCTCGTCGGCCAGGTGTTTGCCCTGTTCGTGCTGACGGTCGCGGCCGCCGAAGCGGCCATCGGTCTTGCCATTCTCGTCGTCTTCTTCCGCAACCGCGGCTCGATCGCGGTCGAAGACGTGAACCAGATGAAGGGTTGACGGGGCTAACATGTATCAAGCGATCGTCTTCCTTCCGCTGCTCGGCTTCCTGATTGTCGGCCTGTTCGGCAATGCGCTCGGCGCCAAGGCATCGGAATATATCACCTCGGGCTTCCTGGTGATCTCGGCCGTGCTGTCCTGGGTCGCCTTCTTCTCCGTCGGCTTCGGCGAAGGCGAGGTGTTCACCGTGCCGGTACTGCGCTGGATCCAATCCGGCGGCTTGGACGCGTCCTGGGCGCTCAGGATCGATACGCTGACGGTGGTCATGCTGGTGGTGGTCAACACGGTGTCGGCGCTGGTCCACATCTATTCGATCGGCTACATGCACCACGATCCGAACCGGCCGCGCTTCTTCGCCTATCTGTCGCTGTTCACCTTCGCCATGCTGATGCTGGTGACGGCGGACAATCTGGTGCAGATGTTCTTCGGCTGGGAAGGGGTGGGTCTCGCGTCCTATTTGCTGATCGGCTTCTGGTACAAGAAGCCGTCGGCCAATGCCGCTGCCATCAAGGCCTTCGTCGTCAACCGCGTCGGCGATTTCGGCTTCGCGCTCGGCATTTTCGGCGTCTTCGTTTTGTTCGGCTCGGTCAATCTCGGCACCATCTTCGCCAATGCCGCGACGTTCATTCCGGCTGAAGGCGCGCCGCAAGGGGCCGCCGTGCTGACCTCCCTCGGCTATGCGCTGGACAAGCAGGCGGCCATGACCATCGTCTGCCTGCTGCTGTTCATGGGCGCCATGGGCAAGTCGGCGCAGGTGCCGCTGCACACCTGGCTGCCGGACGCGATGGAAGGCCCGACGCCGGTTTCCGCGCTGATCCATGCCGCCACCATGGTGACGGCCGGCGTGTTCATGCTGGCGCGGCTGTCGCCGCTCTTCGAACTGTCGCATTCGGCGCTCACGGTGGTGACCTTCATCGGCGCCTTCACCGCCTTCTTCGCGGCGACCGTCGGCCTGGTTCAGAACGACATCAAGCGCGTCATCGCCTATTCGACCTGCTCGCAGCTCGGCTACATGTTCGTCGCGCTCGGCGTCGGCGCCTATGGCGCGGCGATCTTCCATTTGTTCACGCATGCCTTCTTCAAGGCGCTGCTGTTCCTGGGCTCCGGCTCGGTCATCCATGCCGTCTCCGACGAGCAGGACATGCGCAAGATGGGTGGCCTGCGGAAGCTCATTCCGAAGACCTACTGGATGATGGTGATCGGCACGCTGGCGCTGACCGGTGTCGGCATTCCGGTGACCGTCATCGGCACCGCCGGCTTCTTCTCCAAGGATGCCATCATCGAGGCTGCCTTTGCCGGCCACAATTCGGTCGCCGGCCTCGCTTTTGTCCTGCTGGTCATCGCCGCCTGCTTCACCTCCTTCTACTCCTGGCGGCTGATCTTCATGACCTTCCACGGCGAGCCGCGGGCGAGCCACGACGTCATGCACCATGTCCATGAATCGCCGCCGGTGATGCTGGTGCCGCTGTTCATCCTGGCCGCGGGCGCGCTGTTTGCCGGCGTTATCTTCCATGGTGCCTTCATCGGCGAAGGCTATACCGAATTCTGGAAGGCCTCGCTGTTCACGCTGCCGGACAACCACATCCTGCACGATATCCACGAATTGCCGCTGTGGGTCGAGCTGGCACCGTTCGTCGCCATGGTCATCGGCTTTGCAGTCGCCTGGAAGTTCTACATCCGCTCGCCGGAACTGCCCCTGAGTGTCGCCGCCAACCATCGGCTGCTGTATGCCTTCCTGCTCAACAAATGGTACTTTGACGAGCTCTACGACGTCCTGTTCGTGCGGCCGGCAAAGGCGCTGGGCAGGTTCTTGTGGAAGACCGGCGACGGCACCATCATCGACGGGCTCGGTCCTGACGGCATTTCGGCGCGCGTCGTCGACGTCACCGACCGCGTCGTCAAGCTGCAGACCGGCTATCTCTATCACTATGCCTTCGCCATGCTGATCGGCGTGGCCGCACTCGTCACCTGGATGATGCTCTGATGACCGCCTGGCCAATCCTCTCGCTGGTCACCTTCCTGCCGCTCGTAGGTGTGCTGATGATCCTGTTCATCAGGGATGACAGCCCGAATGCGCGTCGCAACATCCGCACCATCGCGTTCACGACGACAGCGGCCACCTTCATCATCTCGCTGTTCATCTGGACCGGCTTCGACAATTCGCAAGCCGGCTTCCAGTTCGTCGAGAAGTTTGCCTGGTTGGATTCCGGCATCTCCTACCATATGGGCGTCGACGGCATTTCGATGCTGTTCGTCATCCTGACGACGTTCCTGATGCCGCTCTGCATCCTGGCGTCGTGGGAAGCGATCGACAAGCGGGTCAAGGCCTACATGATCGCCTTCCTGCTCTTGGAAACGCTGATGATCGGCGTGTTCTGCGCGCTCGACATCGTGCTGTTCTACGTCTTCTTCGAGGCCGGCCTGATCCCGATGTTCATCATCATCGGCGTCTGGGGCGGCAAGCGCCGCGTCTATGCCTCGTTCAAGTTCTTCCTCTACACGCTGGCCGGCTCGGTGCTGATGCTGCTCGCCATCATGGCGATGTTCTTCCAGGCGGGCACCACCGACATCCCGACGCTGCTGACCCACAACTTCCCGGCCCACATGCAGACATGGCTATTTCTGGCCTTCTTCGCCTCCTTCGCGGTGAAGATGCCGATGTGGCCGGTGCACACCTGGCTGCCCGACGCCCACGTCGAAGCGCCGACGGCGGGCTCGGTGATCCTGGCCGGCATCCTGTTGAAAATGGGCGGGTACGGCTTCCTGCGCTTTTCCCTGCCGATGTTCCCGCTGGCCTCGGAAATGTTCGCGCCGCTGGTGTTTACGCTGTCGGTCGTCGCCATCATCTACACCTCGCTGGTGGCGCTGATGCAGGAGGACATGAAGAAGCTGATCGCCTATTCCTCCGTCGCCCATATGGGCTTCGTCACCATGGGCATCTTCGCCATGAACCAGGAAGGCGTGCAGGGCGCGATCTTCCAGATGCTGAGCCACGGCCTCGTCTCGGGCGCGCTGTTCCTGTGCGTCGGCGTCATTTACGACCGCATGCACACGCGCGAGATCGACGCTTATGGTGGCTTGGTCAACAACATGCCGAAATACGCCACGGTGTTCCTGATCTTCACCATGGCCAATGTCGGCTTGCCGGGCACGTCAGGTTTCGTTGGCGAGTTCCTGACCATGCTCGGCGTGTTCCGGGTCAACACCTGGGTGGCGTTCTTCGCCGCCACCGGCGTCATCCTGTCGGCCGCCTACGCACTCTGGCTCTACCGCCGGGTGATCTTCGGCGCGCTGACCAAGGAAAGCCTGAAGGGCCTGCTCGATCTGTCGACGCGCGAGAAGGCGATCATCTACCCGCTGGTCGTGCTGGTCATCTTCTTCGGCGTCTATCCCGCTCCCGTCTTCGATGCCACGGCCCAGTCGGTCAAGGCGCTCGTCACCAATGTCACCGCATCCATCGGCGCCGCGCAGACCGCGGCGGCGAACTGACCAGAGGTTTTGCGAACCATGACGCCGGACCTTTATTCCAGCCTTTCGCTCTCGACGCCGGAGCTGATCCTCGCCATCGGCGCGCTGGCGCTGTTGATGGTCGGCGCCTATTCGCGCGCCAACAAGGCCATTCTGGTGACCGGCCTTGCCGTCGCCGTGCTGGTGATCGCAGGCCTATGGCTGATCTTTCCCACGGGGCAGGGCGCAGCCTATGGCAACGCCTTCATCCAGGATCCGTTCTCCCGCTTCATGAAGGTGCTGTCGCTGATCGGTTCGGCGGTGACGCTGGTGATGTCGATGCGCTTCGCCAGGCAGGAGCATTTCGACAAGTTCGAATACCCGGTGCTGATCCTGCTCTGCACGCTCGGCATGATGCTGATGATCTCGGCCAACGGCATGATCGGGCTCTATCTCGGCCTCGAGCTGCAGTCGCTGGCGATTTACGTGCTGGCGGCGATCAATCGCGACAATCTGCGTTCGACCGAGGCCGGTTTGAAGTATTTTGTGCTTGGCGCGCTGTCGTCGGGCATGCTGCTTTACGGCATCAGCCTCATTTACGGCTACACCGGCAATGTCGGCTTCCAGGAAATCGCCTCGGCGCTCGGCAGGGGCGAGCGCCAGTTGGGTCTCGTCGTCGGCCTGGTCTTCGTTTTGGCCGGCCTTGCCTTCAAGATTTCGGCGGTGCCGTTCCACATGTGGACGCCTGATGTCTACGAGGGCGCGCCGACGCCGGTCACCGCCTTCCTGGCGGCTGCCCCCAAAATGGCGGCAATGGCGCTGATCGTGCGCGTCACCATGGGCGCCTTCAAGCCGATCGCTTCCGACTGGCAGCAGATCATCGTCTTCATCTCGATCGCCTCGATGGCGCTCGGCTCCTTTGCCGCAATCGGCCAGACCAACATCAAGCGGCTGATGGCCTACTCCTCGATCGGCCATATGGGCTACGCACTGGTCGGCCTTGCCGCCAACAGCCAGGCCGGCGTGCGCGGCGTCGCCATCTACATGCTGATCTATCTCGTCATGACGCTCGGCACCTTCGCCTTCATCCTCGCCATGCGGCGCAAGGAAGGCAATGTCGAGCAGATCAGCGATCTCGCCGGTCTGTCGTCGACCAACCCGATCATGGCGACGATCCTGACCATCCTGATGTTCTCGCTGGCCGGCATCCCGCCGCTCGCCGGCTTCTGGGGGAAATGGTACGTGTTCCTCGCCGCCATCAACGCCAACCTCTACGCGCTGGCGATCATCGGCGTGCTGGCCTCGGTCGTGGGCGCTTTCTACTATCTGCGCATCATCAAGCTCATGTGGTTCGACGAACCCGCCGGCGGTTTCGTGCCGATGGCCGTCGAACTGCGCCTCGTGCTCGGTGTCTCCGGCGCTTTCGTGCTGTTCTATGTGCTGATCGGCGGTCCGATCGCGACCTACGCCGAAGCCGCCGCCAAGACATTTTTCTGACCGGAATGGCATTTCGGCTGGCTCCCACCTCCGAAACGGAAGGGTTCCGGCTCGAGGCCCATGACAGTGTAGGTTCCACCAACACGCTTGCGCTGGACCATGCAAAGGCAGGCGACCCCGGCAAATTGTGGGTCGTTTCCAAGAAGCAGGAAAGCGGCCGTGGCCGCCGCGGCAGGGCCTGGGTATCGCCCGAGGGCAATCTGGCGGCGACATTGCTGGTCATCACCGGCGGTGAGTTGCGTCTGGCGGCGACGCTGGGCTTCGTCGCCGGCCTGTCGCTGGCCGATGCGCTTGACGCCGTGGTGCCGAAGGGCAGGATCGCCATCGGCCTCGACGGCGCCAGCCAGGGGCAGAACCGCTTCGAGCTGAAATGGCCGAACGATGTGCTTGCCTCCGGCGCCAAATTGGCCGGCATCCTGCTGGAATCGGCCATTCTCGATGGCGGCCGTTTCGCGGTGGCGGTGGGCATCGGCGTCAATGTGGTGGCGCATCCGCCGGATTTGCCGTATCCGGCGACATCGCTTCAGGCGCTGGGCGCGACATGCGACGCCGAAACGCTGTTTTTGGCGCTGTCCGATGCCTGGACCGACAATGCCCGGCTGTGGGACGACGGACGCGGGCTCGACGCCATCCGGCGTCGCTGGCTGGCGCGCGCGGCGGGGCTTGGCGGCGAGGTTGCTGTCAGGATTGACGGGAATGTGGTGCGCGGTACCTTCGAGACCATTGACGCGGACTGCCGTTTCGTGATCCGCGATGATGAGGGGTCGGTCGTGACGGTAGCCGCCGGCGACGTGCATTTCGGCGCCGTCGCGTCGGCAAAAGTTTAGGGCTGGCCGCAAGGGCCGGGAAGGGAAAATTGATGGCGAAAGCGCAAAACGCCGAACTCGTCTTCGTGCCGCTCGGCGGCGTCGGCGAGATCGGCATGAACTTCGCCCTTTACGGCTATGGGCCGCCTAGCGCGCGCGAGTGGATCGTCGTCGATGTCGGGGTGACCTTTCCCGATGCGGCGCATCCTGGCGTCGACCTGATCCTGCCCGATACGCGCTTCATCGAGGAAAACCTCGCCGGCCTGCGCGGCATCATCATCACCCACGCGCATGAAGACCATTACGGGGCGCTGCTCGACATCTGGCCGAAGCTGAAGGCGCCGGTGTGGATGACGCCGTTCAGCGCCGGCCTGCTGGACGCAAAGCGGCAGGGCGAGCAGGGCGCGCCGAAGAAAATTCCGGTGACGATCTACCGGGCAGGCGAGACATTCACCGTCGGCCCGTTCTCGATCGAGGCCATTCCGGTGGCGCACTCGATCCCCGAGCCGATGTCGCTGGCGATCACCTCGCCGGCCGGCACCGTCATCCATACCGGCGACTGGAAGATCGATCCGGAACCGACGATCGGCCCCAAGACCGACGAGGCGCGGTTTCGCGCCTATGGCGACAAGGGTGTGCTGGCGCTGGTCTGCGATTCCACCAATGCGCTGCGCGAAGGCGAATCGCCGTCGGAGGTGGCGGTGGGCGAAGGCCTCAGGGGCGTCATCCAGAGCGCTGTCGGCCGTGTCGCCGTCACCACCTTCTCTTCCAATGTCGGGCGCATCGTCTCGATCGCCAAGGCGGCGCGCGATGCCGGCCGCCAGTGCCTGGTGCTCGGCCGCTCGCTGAAGCGGGTCATCGATGTCGCCGGCGAGCTCGGCTACATGGACGGGCTGCCGGAGTTCATCGCCGAGGAGGATTTCGGCTTCATCCCGCGCGAGAACCTGGTCATCATCTGCACCGGCAGCCAGGGCGAGTCGCTGGCGGCGCTGGCAAAACTTTCGCGCGACGAGATGAAGTCGGTGTCGCTTACGGCCGGCGACACGGTGGTGTTTTCCTCGCGCACCATTCCCGGCAACGAGAAGGCGATCCTCGAGATCAAGAACCGCCTCATCGACCTCGGCATCAAGATCATCGAGGATGGCGACGCGCTTGTGCATGTCTCCGGCCATCCCCGCCGCAGCGAATTGCGCAGGATGTATGAGTGGGTGCGGCCGCAGATCGGCGTTCCCGTGCATGGCGAAGCCGCGCATCTGGTGGCGCAGGGGTCGCTGATGTCGACCTCCGGCATCGGCCAGGTGGCGCAGGTGCGCGACGGCGACATGCTGCGGCTGGCGCCGGGTCCGGCCACGATCATCGACCAGGTGCCGTTCGGCCGCATCTACAAGGACGGCAGGCTGATCGGCACCGACCAGGCGATGGGCATACGCGACCGGCGCAAGCTATCCTTCGCCGGCCATGTCGCGGTCAATGTCGTGCTCGACGACAAATATGAGCTCGCCGGCGATCCCGATCTGGTCGCCATCGGCGTCGCCGAGGCCGATGCCCGTGGCGAAAACATGGAAGATCTGATGCTCGACGCGGCCGTCGGCGCGGTCGACTCGATCCCTCGCCAGCGCCGCAAGGACCTCGATCTGGTGCAGGAAGCGGTGCGCCGCGCCGTGCGCGGCGCCGCCAACGAGGCCTGGGGCAAGAAGCCGCTGGTGACGGTGTTTGTGACGAGGTGAGGGAATAGGCAGTAGGCGGTAGGCAGTGGAGAAAATGCAGATGTATCACTACTGCCTACTGCCCATTCCCTACTCCCTTAACTTGTGGAGCACTTCATGCTGGGACGCCTGAACCATGTAGCACTTGCCGTGCCGGACCTGGCCGCGGCGATTGCGGCCTATCGCGATACGCTTGGCGCGAAGGTCACCGCGCCGCAAGCGCTGCCCGAGCATGGCGTTACCGTGGTGTTCGTCGATGTCGGCAACACCAAGATCGAACTCCTGGAGCCGCTGGGCGAACGGTCGCCGATCGCGGCCTTTCTGGACAAGAACCCCTCGGGTGGCATGCATCATGTCTGCTACGAGGTCGACGACATCCTTGTCGCGCGCGATCACCTCAAAGCGAGCGGCGCCCGCGTGCTGGGCGACGGCAATCCCAAAACCGGCGCCCACGGCAAGCCGGTGCTGTTCCTGCATCCCAAGGATTTCTTCGGCACGCTGGTCGAACTGGAGCAGGCATGAGCTGGATTTCGTTTGCCGCCCTGTTCTTCATCACCTGGTGGCTGATGCTGTTCATCGTGCTGCCGTTCAGCGTCAAGACGCAGGATGACGACCATGACGTGACGCTGGGCACGGTTGCGAGCGCGCCGCGCGGACCGCATATGCTGCGTGCCGTGATCCGCACCACCATCGTCACGGCTGTCGTCATGGGGGTTTTCTACAGCCTGACGCACGGGCTGGGCTACAGCCTCGACGAAGTCCCGCACATCATCCCCGAAGCCAGCCAGGCACCGGCTAACTAAACACTTTCCCGCCGACAGATCGGCTGGGATGTTTGTGCCTGTTTCGGAGCGCCAAACTCAGGTTTTGGCTCACCAGCTTGCGATGCGCAATCGGCGGCCAGGCATGGCCCACCCGCATTAGAATCACGCCTTGGTGTCAGGCTGACGCAAGCTCACGTGATTTGGGAACAGGTTGATCTAACCAGATGATCGGGCAAAAAAAAATGCAAGGCACAAGGCCTTGCAATTTAAACGCGTTCCGATCTGTTTTCCGGTTTCCGGCGGCAGCGGGTAACCGCGCCTAGATCGCATCCTCCCAAGACTTTGACCGCGTAGGAGAGCAGATTTTTCTCCACCCTCTCGGTTATCGGGGCACACTAGCCTAACCCTGATGAAATTGTCACGCAGAATTTTGCCCGCAATCGGGCAATCTGTGCTGCAGTGCACAATAGTGCGGCAGGCTTTGCTTGCGAAACGAACAACACCGGGGCTGCCGCCTTAATCTGGTCAGGTGTGCCGCGTCGCCCGGACGCGCAAAGCGTGTGTGAGCACTTCGGAGTCAGGTCATCATTTTGTATCAAAAGCATTATCGTTTTCGGTGCGAAGGTCTTTGGAAGAAGAATCGATTTTTGCGATTTCCGGCCGATGCGGCCGGTCGGGTTTCCATTCCGTCACGAAATAGCTATGAAGCCGGGGCAAGCAAGCCAGCCGCGCCGATTCCGGCGCAGCCTCCTCTCTCACGGACCTGTCCATGCGTTTGTCGCAGTTTTTCCTGCCCATCCTGAAAGAAAATCCGCGCGAGGCCGAGATCGTCTCGCACCGGCTGATGCTGCGTGCCGGCATGATCCGCCAGCAGGGGCAGGGCAGCTTTTCCTGGCTGCCGCTAGGCAAGCTGGTGCTCGACAAGGTCTGCCGCATCATCCGCGAGGAGCAGAACCGCGCCGGCGCTCTGGAAATCCTGATGCCGACCATCCAGTCGGCCGATCTGTGGCGCGAAAGCGGCCGCTATGACGACTATGGCAAGGAGATGCTGCGCATCAAGGACCGGCAGGACCGCGACATGCTCTACGGTCCGACCAATGAGGAAGTGGTCACCGAAATCGTGCGCGCCTACGTCAAGTCCTACAAGGACTTGCCGCTAAACCTCTACCACATCCAGTGGAAGTTCCGCGACGAGGTGCGTCCGCGCTTCGGCGTCATGCGCTCGCGCGAATTCCTGATGAAGGACGCTTATTCCTTCGACCTCGATTTCGAGGGCGCCAAAGCCGCCTACAACCGCATGTTCGTATCCTATCTCCGAACGTTCACGCGCATGGGGCTGCAGGCCATTCCGATGCGAGCCGACACCGGGCCGATCGGCGGCGATCTCAGCCATGAATTCATCATCCTGGCCGACACCGGCGAGAGCCAGGTCTATTGCGACCGCGAATATCTGTCGCTGCAGGTGCCCGGCGAGAAAACCGACTTCGGCAATGACGGCGAGATCGCCGACATCGTCAAGACGTGGACGACGCCTTACGCCGCCACCGACGAGATGCATGACGAGGCGGCCTGGGACAAGCTTGGCGAAGCCGACCGGGTCTCGGCACGCGGCATCGAGGTCGGCCACATCTTCCATTTCGGCGACAAATATTCCAAGCCCATGGGCGCCAAGGTGACCGGGCCCGACGGCAAGGATCATTTCATTTCCGGCGGCTCCTACGGTATCGGTCCGTCGCGGCTGGTGGCGGCGATCATCGAGGCCAGCCATGACGATAACGGCATCATCTGGCCGGAAGCGGTGACGCCGTTCGACATCAGCCTGATCAACATGAAGGCCGGCGACGCCGAGTGCGACCGCGTCTGCGGCGAGCTCTACGCCGCCTTCACCAGCGCCGGCAAGGATGTGCTTTACGACGACACCGACCAGCGGCCGGGCGGCAAGTTCGCCACCGCGGACCTGATCGGCCTGCCCTGGCAGGTGATCGTCGGGCCGCGCGGCGTGGCCGCCGGCGAGATCGAGATCAAGAACCGCCGGACCGGCGAGCGCGAGACGCTGCCGGTCGCGGAGGCCAGGAAACGCTTCGGTGCAACCGCATGAGCGAAGCCGCGGCAGCGAAGTCTTCGGTAGCCCAGTCTCCGGTTGGCAAGTCTCCGGTCGCCAAGTCTCCGGTCACCAAGTCTCCGGTCGCCGGCCCGTTCTCCATGTTCGAACGCATGGTCGCCTGGCGTTATTTGCGGTCGCGCCGCAAGGAGACGGTGATCTCGGTCATCGCCTCGATCTCCTTCCTCGGCATCATGCTGGGCGTCGCCACGCTGATCGTCGTCATGGCTGTCATGAACGGGTTTCGAGCCGAACTTCTGACCCGCATCCTCGGCGTCAACGGCCATCTGATCGTGCAGCCGCTGGATTCGCCGCTTGAGGACTATGCGCAGGTCGCAGCCCGCATCAACGGCGTGGCCGGCGTCAAATACGCGATCCCGCTGATCGACGGCCAGGTGCTGGCGCAAGGCAATGTCGGCGGCGGCATGGGCGCGCTGGTGCGCGGTATCAGGGCCGAAGACCTCGGCAAGATCGCCATCGTCGCCCAGAACGTCAAGCAAGGCACGCTTGACGGCTTCGACTCCGGCGATGGCGTCGCCATCGGCAAGCGCATGGCGGAGAATCTCGGCCTTGTGCTCGGCGACACCATCACGCTGATCTCGCCGGACGGCGATGTGACGCCGATGGGCACGACGCCGCGGCTGAAGGGCTACAAGGTGGCGGCGATCTTCGAGGTCGGCATGTCGGAGTATGACAGCTCCATCGTCTACATGCCGTTTTCCGAAGCGCAGCTCTATTTCAACATGGACGGCAGGGCGCAGACGATCGAGATCTATGTCGACAACCCCGATAATGTTGACGCGCTGAAACCGCTGGTCGATGCGGCGGCGCAACGCCCGATCGACATGGTCGACTGGCGCCAGCGCAACGAGACGTTCTTTTCGGCGCTGCAGGTCGAGCGCAACGTCATGTTCATGATCCTGACGCTGATCGTGCTGGTGGCGGCGCTCAACATCATCTCCGGCCTGATCATGCTGGTGAAGGACAAGGGCCACGACATCGCCATCCTGCGCACGATGGGCGCCTCACGCGGCGCCATCCTGCGCATCTTCCTGATGACGGGTGCTGCGATCGGCGTCACCGGCACGCTGGCCGGCGTGCTGCTCGGGGTGCTCATCTGCACCAACATCGAATCGATCCGCCAGTTCTTCTCCTGGATGACCGGCAAGGTGCTGTTCAACCCGGAGCTCTATTTCCTCAGCCAGCTGCCGGCAAAGATGGACCCGCGCGAGACCACCTATGTCATCCTGATGGCGCTCGGCCTGTCCTTCCTGGCAACGGTGTTTCCGGCATGGCGCGCCGCACGGCTCGATCCGGTCGAGGCCTTGAGATACGAATGAAGTCCGAGATCATTATCGAGCTGAAGAGCGTCGAGCGGCACTATGTCCAGGGGCCGCGCAAGCTCACCATTTTGAACGGCGCCGACTTTTCGCTGAAGCGCGGCGAGATGGTGGCGCTGGTGGCGCCGTCGGGCACCGGCAAGTCGACGCTGCTCCATACGGCGGGCCTGCTCGAGCGCCCCGACGCCGGTGACGTCATTCTGGCCGGCCGCGCCTGCGGACGGCTCTCCGACGACGAACGCACGGCGATCCGCCGCAACGATGTCGGCTTCGTCTATCAGTTCCATCATCTGCTGCCGGAGTTTTCGGCACTGGAAAACATCATGATGCCGCAGCTGATCAAAGGGCTTTCGCGCAAGGAGGCGTCGGAGCGCGCATCACAGCTGCTCGACTATATGCAGATCGGCAAGCGCGCGTCGCACCGGCCGTCGGAACTGTCCGGCGGCGAGCAGCAGCGCGTCGCCATTGCCCGCGCGGTCGCCAACGCGCCCTTGCTGCTGCTCGCCGACGAGCCGACCGGCAATCTCGACCCGGTCACCGCGTCCTATGTGTTCGAGGCGCTCGGCGCGCTGGTCAAGCAGTCCGGCCTTGCCGCGCTGATCGCCACCCACAATCACGAACTCGCCTCGCGCATGGACCGGCGGGTGACGCTGGCGGACGGCAAGGTCGTTCCGTCGTAGGCCCCAACTTCGTCATCCTAGGGCGAAGCAGGAGCGGAGCTCCGTCGCGAAGACGCTAGGATGACGAAGTGATTGGGGCGTGTCGGCCATGCGATGCGCCCTCCGTCAACACTGTCGTCACCCCGTCAACCTTTCCTTAACCCTGCTCAAACCGGCTGTCAGGATTCGTCGGCATGCCGTCTCCTGATCGTTGACATTCGAACAAAATCAGAACAAAATACGAACATAGCAACAACAGGAGAGAGTTATGAGCGATCTTGTTCAGGACGTCGTTTCGTTGGTGTGCATGAGTGCGTTTCTGGTTTCCATGGCCGTCTGGATCGGCGCCATGTGATGCAACTGCTGTTCGCTGCAGTGTTTTAGGCGGGCAGGAGGGGCGTTGTGCCGTTAAGCCTTTCTTGCCGCCGTGCCGCTAGACTGCCCTGCCAAATACAGGGAGCAAAAACCTCAGGTGTCGCCGATCGTGACGGCCCTTCTGGTGGCCGGTAATCTCGGATTGATTTTCCTTTTGATGACTGCGCCGCTCGGTTTGCGCACGGTGAGGCTCAGCCGCGTGATTACGATGGACCGGCAGCGCCTCTGGCAGGCGCTGTGGCCGCTAGGCAGCGATGCCGGCTGGTCCGGCGAGATACTCTCGGCCCAGCCGCTGGACGGGCAGGGCACGGCCCGCATCCTGCTGTCGTGGGAAGGCCGCGACGGCCAGCCGATCGAGCGCAGGTCGCGCTTCGAGGACGTCGTCGAAGGCAGTCGTTTTTCGATGCGGGTCATCGAGGATACCGCGCTCGACGCGTCGTTCTGGAAGGATTTTTATGAGACCACCGAACTCACCTCGGAAGGTGCCGGCACGCGGGTGACGCTCAGTCAGACCGATCGCTATCGCGGCGTCGCCTTCCTGGTGTTCCGCTACTTCGCCATGCGCCGCGAGCTCGGCAAGCTGGAGATCTGGGCGAGGACCGGACAGTATCGCAAGGGCGGCTGGTTCGAGCATCCGCTGAGCCAGGTCGGTTTCGCCGTTCTGTCGGCTTTCATCCTTTGGCCGTTCTTCGGGCTCAATCTCGGCGGCCTGGCGCTGGCCGCGATCCTGACCTCGGTGGTTGCCCTGCATGAGCTCGGCCACATGGCGGCCTTTCGGCTAACCGGTCATCGCAAGGCGCGGATGATCTTTATCCCGCTGCTCGGCGGCATCGCCATTGGCGGCCGGCCTTATGACAGCCGCTTCGAGGTCGCCTTCGTGGCGCTGATGGGCGCTGGTTTTTCCGCGTTCCTGGTACCGCTGCTGATCGTCGCCAGCGGGCTCGCATCCGGCGAGGGACATCGGCTCGCCGCGGCCCTTCTGGCGACGCTTGCCGGCTTTGCCGCGCTGTTCAACATCGCCAATCTGGTGCCGGTGTGGAAATTCGACGGCGGTCAGGTGCTGCGCCAGATCTGCCCGGGGCCGGTCGCCCTGGCGCTCGCCTCGTTTTCCCTGCTCTCGGCCTTGCTATGGCTTGGCTGGCTGGCCGGCTTTTCCCAAAGCTTTCTGCTGGTGGCGGGCGCCGTCTTTGCCATCCTCAGCCTGATGACAGTGGGTAGCGGGGTAAAACCGCGCCACGAATTGAAGCCGATCCGCATCTTCGACCGTTTCGCCATGGCCGGCGCGCTGCTGGCCGTCTTCGCCATTCACGGTTTCGGGCTGTTGTGGGCCTCGGCGCGGTTGCTTTGAGCGTTGGTCGAGGCGAGACTCAGCCGGCCTTGCGAGCCGGTTCTGCAGAAGTTGACTCCGCTGCCCCGAAAACATCCTCGAAGGCGGATTTCAGCGCCAGGTCGAAATCGCCCATGGTCACGGGCAGGCCGAGGTCGACGAGGCTGGTGACGCCGTGATCCGGCACGCCGCATGGCACGATGCCGCTGAAATGGCTGAGATCCGGCTCGACATTGACGGCAATGCCATGAAAGCTCACCCAGCGCCGCAGCCGGATGCCGATGGCCGCGATCTTGTCTTCAGCCGGCGAGCCGTCGGGCAGGGACGGGCGCTCGGGCCGCACCACCCAGACTCCGACGCGGTCCTCGCGGCGTTCGCCGCGCACATTGAAGGCGGCAAGCGTGCCGATGATCCACTGCTCGAGCGCGGCGACGAAGGCGCGCACATCCTCGCGCCGGCGCTTCAGGTCAAGCATGACATAGGCAACCCGCTGCCCCGGCCCGTGATAGGTGTATTCGCCGCCGCGCCCCGCGGCAAAGACCGGGAAACGGTCGGGGTCGATCAAGTCCTCGATGCGGGCGCTGGTGCCGGCGGTGTAAAGCGGCGGATGCTCGACCAGCCAGACCATCTCGGCGGCCGCACCCGTGCGGATCGCCTCGGCGCGCGCTTCCATCAGGGCCAGCGCATCGGTGTAGCCGGTCAGGCCGGGCTCGATGCGCCATTCGACCGGCGCCGAACCCGGCAAGGGCAGGAACGACGTGGCGATCTGGCTGCGTTCGGTCATGGCTTTTTCGTTTTTCGCGTGACGCACGCCGGCTTGGCGAAACCGGCTTGCGCTCTGGGGCCAAATGCATTTGCCCTTCATATGGCGGTATCCGGCTGAAACGTCCAGTTCGCCACGCATTTCGGCCTTCGCGCACGACCCCGAAGATAGGAACGATCTTCGGAAAGGATCATGCGCCAAATCAAAGTGCTGCAGCGTCCTTTGCGCGTCCCACAGGACGCGCGGCGCTGTAGAGGCCGATATGCCAATTTGCGGCGATTATTGCGCGCCGCGCCCTTGTTTCGCCGGAAACGATTTGCTACACGCCGCGAGCCGGTTCGTTCCGGCTCCTACCACGGGCGGTCGTGGCGGAATTGGTAGACGCGCAGCGTTGAGGTCGCTGTGGGGCAACCCGTGGAAGTTCGAGTCTTCTCGACCGCACCATAATTTTTCGGCCATTGAAATCATTGCGACTTCTCAGGCCGTCGACGCCAAATCATCGCCTTTGGCGCTTGAACCGGCCGCAGCAGAGTTGCAACAAGAGGTCGCAGAGCCGCACGCGAACGCCGCTTGGCTCGCACCGGCCAGCCTCCTGCACCCGAGTCCCCGGCTTTGCCGGTGGCGGGGCAGGGGATGTGGGCGACCTAAGCGGCGCGTCGTTGAGGGAAATGGAGACCCGGGCGGGCTCGACGAGGGTCAACGGCCGTCACGACGGTGTGGTGGTGATCGCAATAGACGCGATCCGGCGACGTTGGCCCGGCACAAAAACGGTAGCCACCGGGTACCGAGCGGTCTTCGCTCACCGGAAAGCGGCACTGGTTGAGGCCTAGCTGAATGAGGGGGACGTCTCTAGACGCTGGTCTGATATTTTCATGCATGATGGTTTTCAGTTTCCTGGTTCATAGCCATTGCCGGCCGACGGCCGCAGTGCGACCCGCCGGAGCGAGCTTCTCTCGTTTTGGAGGGCTGTGGACCACATATGGTGCTGATCGTACCGTCAAAGAAGCCCGGCGCCCCGCTTCTTCAGCCAAATCGTTTGCGACTTAAGGCCACACCCGCGAGCGCCCGAAGCAGTAACGACGCGCCGGCAAATCCCGGCCGGACAGGTCATAGCCTCAGTCCGTCGCCGCCGATCGGTTGAAGACGATGGTGACCCTGGTTCCCTCGCCGGCACTCGACTTGACGTCGAATTGCGCCTTGGCATTTTCGGTCAGCGACCGCGCGATCAAGGAGCCGAGCTTGCCGGGCCTGGGCCAGGTCTCACCCGTCGGCAGACCGATCCCATCATCGGCGACAGTCACCCGGCAACCATCGCCGCTGACGACGCTGTGCAGCGTGATCGTGCCGCCATCGCGCCCGACGAATGCATGTTTGAGAGCGTTGGTCAGCAACTCATTGACGACCAGGCCTGTCGGCATGGCAACGTTGATGGATACCGGATAGGTATCCACCTTAAGGTCGAGGCGGATACCTTCGACTGCGTGCGACGCCATGACGGCGGACGCGATCTGGCTGAGATACACGCCAAGATCCACCTCATCCTTCTGCTGGTCAGCCGACAATGTCTGGTAGAGGATTGCCAATGCGTCTACCCGGCCGGCAAGCCTTTCGAAACGCTTCTGGTCCGGTTCGGTGGCGTTGCGGGTTTCCATCCGGATCAAAGCGGTGATCATCTGCAGATTGTTTTTCACCCGATGCTGCAGTTCGCGCAACAGGGTGTCCTTCTCCCGGATGAGCTCCTCCGCGGGTCGCGCGTCCTCGGTCTCACCGTGTGCCGTGACGTCGACAAGCGCCACCAGCCGGAAGCAGAGCTTGCCGTTGTCGTCCTCGATAACGTTGGAATAAACGTCGACGATTGCCGGCTTGTCCTCGCCGCGCTCGAGGCGAAATGTGCCGACGAAATCGGTGTCTTCAACGACAGCCTCGGCGAGCGGCCTGTCCTTCTGCCGATGAAGCCCCCTGCCGGAAAGGGCCGCCCAGTTTTCCCGCGCAAGCTTCGGCGCCTTGAGGTCCGAGAGCTTCTCGAATTCGGGATTGGCGTAGACGACACGTTCCTTCGCGATCAATTCCGAGACGGCGATCGCGATCGGCATCTGGTCGAGAAATTTCTTGAACTGGTCGCTTTCCAGCGCGGTGGCGAGGTCAGGCGTATCGAGCAATTGCTCGACAGCGTCAGCCTTATCGGAGTCTGTCATCTCGGCGCCTGCGTGATGCGTGGAAGCCATCAATATCAGGCATGCAATTCACCCGCCATCTCCAATATCGAAGGGGATACGACAGCGTCACTACTGGTGCGGGCCGCGTCGCGCAGCGCTCCACCGCCTGCCGCTCACGAACGAATTGGACAGAAGGCATTTTTCTCAGGGCCGCCGAACTTTGAAAAGAAATGTCTATGGAATTTGTAGAATTACGCTTTGAATGGGATCTCGGTACTGCTCGCAAGCCTTGGCGGCCTTCGCCTCCTGAGCTGAGATCAGTGCTCTCGTTGCCAAGCAAGTCGGCTCCCGATGAGGGAGTTGCTCCGCCGATCGCTATGCGGCCGGCAGACGGCGGAGCATTGCCACCAGCCCGCGGCTTTAGAGGAAGAGGTTCCCATGACCAGACTTACCCCCGTAGAGCAGATCATCCCGGTTTCCGATATTGTCCCGCTTACCGGACGCGTCGGCGCAGAGATCAGGAACATTCGGCTCTCCGGCGACCTGCCACAGCAGACGGTCGCGGCGATCAACCAGATCCTGTTGCGGCACAAGGTGGTGTTCTTCCGCGACCAGGCGCATCTCGACGATGCCGGGCAGGAGCGCTTTGCCCAGCGTCTCGGCGACCTCGTCCCGCATCCGACCCAAGGTCCCGTCAAGGGAACGGCGTCCATTCTCGAACTCGATTCCAGCCGTGGCGGCGGTCGCGCCGACCAATGGCATACCGATGTCACCTTCGTCGACGCCTATCCGAAATTCTCCGTTCTTCGCGGCGTCGTCATACCGCCGGCCGGCGGCGACACCATCTGGTCGAACACCGCGGCCGCCTACCAGGACCTGCCCGAGCCGTTGAAACTGCTCGCCGACAATCTCTGGGCGGTGCACAGCAACGCCTACGATTACGCCGCGGTGCGGCCGCGTGCGAGCGCCGCGGAAAAGAAGCACTTCGAGGAAATCTTCACCTCGACGATCTACGAGACCGAGCATCCCGTTGTCCGCGTCCATCCCGAAACAGGCGAGCGCACGCTGCTGCTCGGCAATTTCGTGCAACGGCTGATCGGTCTTTCCAAAAGCGATTCAGCGAAGCTCTACGAGGTGTTCCAGTCCTATGTCACGGCGCCGGAGAACACCGTGCGCTGGCGCTGGAAGGCCGGCGATGTGGCGATCTGGGATAACCGCGCGACGCAACACTACGCCGTCAACGATTACGGCGACCAGCACCGGGTGGTCCGTCGCGCCACGGTCGACGGCGACGTTCCGGTCAGCGTCGACGGCCGCCGCAGCGCCACCCGCACCAAGGTCGCGAAGCCGGCAGCCGACAAGGCGGCATGAGGCGCGGTCGAACGCGAAGGCCGCTGTTCAGGCGGCCTTCTTCATCCCCGCCAGCGTCTCTGCAACCACCTCACCAAACGACGACGGCGTCGGCACGATGATCACGCCGGCTTCTTTCAAGATTTCCACCTTTTCCTGCGCCGACTCGCCGAAGGCCGAGATGATGGCGCCGGCGTGGCCCATGCGGCGGCCTTTGGGGGCGGAGAGGCCGGCGATGTAGGCGATGAGCGGCTTCCTCATATTGTCGCGCGCCCAGATGGCCGCTTCGGCTTCCTGCGGTCCGCCGATCTCGCCGATCATCACCACGGCGTCGGTGTCGTCATCCTGTTCGAACAGTTTCAGCATGTCCTTGAAGGACGAGCCGTTGATCGGGTCGCCGCCAATGCCAACGCTGGTCGACACGCCGATGCCGAGCGACTTCATCTGCGACGCCGCCTCGTAGCCGAGCGTTCCGGAGCGGCCGACGATGCCGACGCGGCCAGGCAGATAGATGCTGCCGGGCATGATGCCGATCAGCGCCTGTCCGGGCGTGATGACGCCGGCGCAGTTCGGGCCGATCAGCCGCATGCGGTCCTCGTAGCGGTAGCGCAGCATGTAGCGCTTGACCTGCATCATGTCCTGCGACGGGATGCCGTCGGTGATGCAGACGCAGAGTTTTATGCCGGCGTCGGCCGCTTCCATGATCGAATCGGCGGCAAAAGGCGGCGGCACGAAGACGATGCTGGCCTCCGCGCGGGTCTCGCGCACCGCGCCCTTGACCGTGTTGAAGACGGGCAGGCCAAGATGCTTCTGGCCGCCTTTGCCGGGCGTAACGCCGCCGACCAGCTTGGTGCCGTAGCGCTTCATGTCCTCGGCATGGAAGCTGCCGATCTTGCCGGTGAACCCCTGGACGATGACGCGGGTGCTGCGGTTGAGCAGGATTGCCATTTTCTCGACCTCCCTAGAGCATGATGCCGAAAAGTGTGAAGCGGTTTTCGGACGACATCATGCTCCATCTGTTTGATTTTAGAGACGGATTCAGATTTCAGGTCGATTCGACCTGAAATCATCCGGCTCTAGGCTGCTTTTTTCTTGGTGGCCGCGCGCCAGGCAGCGACGGCTTTTTCGGCGGCTTCGGCCAGCGTGTCGGCAACGATTACCGCCTCGCCGGAATCGGCCAGGATGCGGCGGCCTTCCTCGGCCTTGGTGCCGGAGAGACGGACCACCAGCGGCACGTTGACGCCGACCTCGCGTATCGCCTTGATGATGCCTTCGGCGACCCAGTCGCAGCGGTTGATGCCGGCGAAGATGTTGACCAGGATGGTCTCGACATTCTTGTCGCCGAGCACGGCGCGGAAGGATTTCGCCACCCGCTCCGGCGAGGCGCCGCCACCGATGTCGAGGAAGTTGGCCGGTTCGCCGCCGGCGATCTTGATCATGTCCATGGTCGCCATGGCGAGCCCTGCGCCATTGATGATGCAGCCGATGTTGCCGTCGAGGCCGACATAGGAGAGGCCACGGTCGCTGGCAAAAGTTTCGCGCGGATCTTCCTGGCTTTTGTCGCGCAGCTCGGAGATTTCCGGCCGGCGGAACAACGCGTTCTCGTCGAACGACATTTTGGCGTCGAGCGCGATCAGATTGCCGTCGCGGGTCACCACCAGCGGATTGATCTCCAGCATCGAGGCGTCGTAGTCGCGGAACACCTGATAGCAGGCGAAGATGGTTTCGGTCGCCTTGCCGATCAGATTGTGGTCGAGGCCGAGCCCGAAGGCGATCTCGCGCGCCTGGAAACGCTGCATGCCGACGCCGGGATCGACCGATGTGCGCAGGATGGAGTTCGGTGCCTTCTCGACGATGTCCTCGATCTCCATGCCGCCGGCAGCGGACGCCACGATCATGACGCGCTCTTCCTTGCGGTCGAGCACGAAGCCGACATAGAGCTCCTGCGCGATATCGACGGCTTCCTCGAGATACAGGCGCGAAATCAGCTTGCCGCGCGGGTCGGTCTGCTGTGTCACCAGCTTGCGGCCGAGCATGCCCTCGGCCGCGCTGGAAATCTCCTCGTCATTGGCGCACAGTTTGATGCCGCCGGCCTTGCCGCGGGCGCCGGAATGCACCTGCGCCTTCAGCACCCATTTGGCGCCGCCGATCTCGCGGGCCCTGTAGGTCGCCTGCTCGGGGCTGTAGGCCAGCCCGCCGCGCGGCACATGCACGCCGTGGCGTGCCAGCAGTTCCTTGGCCTGATATTCGTGGATGTCCATTTTGTCCTCCCTGAACAGTCAATGCGTGGCGACGCGCGGCTCGCTAGAGAATTGGCTGGCCCGTTCGATTGCCTCGTTGACCACCAGAACATTGCGCGCCATGCGTTCCGACGCTGCGTCGATCATCTTGCCGTCGAGTGCGGCCGCTCCCTTGCCCTGCGCCTCCGCCTCCTTCAGCACTTCGAGGATGCGCCGGGCGCGGGTGACCTCTTTTTCCGGTGGAGAGAAGACGTCGTTGGCAAGCGCGATCTGCGAGGGGTGGATCGCCCACTTGCCTTCGATGCCCAGCGCCGCCGCGCGCCTGGCGCCAGCGATGTAGCCCTCCGGATCGGAGAAGTCGCCGAACGGCCCGTCAATGGCGCGCAAGCCATAGGCGCGGCAGGCGACGGTCATGCGCGACAGAGCGAAATGCCACTGATCGCCGGGATAGTCGGGGTTGAGGCCGCCAATGTTGACCGTGCGCGCCTTGCAGCTTGCCGCATAGTCGGCGACGCCGAAATGCATGGCTTCCAGCCGGCCGGGTGTCGCGGCAATCGCCTCGACATTGGCCATGCCGAGCGCGGTCTCGATCAGCGCTTCGAGGCCGACGCGGGTCCTGAAACCCTTTGCCATCTCGATCTGGTTGACCATGGCCTCGACCATGTAGAGGTCGGCCGGCACGCCGACCTTCGGCACCAAAATGGTGTCCAGCCGGTCACCGGCCTGCTCCATGACGTCAACCACGTCGCGGTACATGTAGTGCGTGTCGAGGCCGTTGATGCGCACCGAGACGGTCTTGCCCTTGGCGCGCCAGTCGATGTCGTTGAGCGCCTGGATGATGTTCTTGCGGGCGCGTTCCTTGTCGGGCGGGGCGACCGCATCCTCGATGTCGAGGAAGATGAAGTCGGCGGCGCTGTTGGCCGCCTTGTCGATCATTTCCGGGCTGGAGCCTGGAACCGCCAGCTCGCTGCGCTGCAGCCGTAATTTCTTGAGGTGGTTGATGGTGTGGCTCATTGTCGGCTCCTCAGGCGGCTTCGGCGACCGGCACGGCGGCCGAGGCGCGGAAGTGCTGGATGGCGGCGCCGACGCCGGAGCCGGGCGCCAGCCGTACGCCGCAGTCGAGCAGCGCCATTTCGGCGGCCGAGAGCGAGGCCAGCACCATCACCTCGTTCAGCCAGCCGAGATGGCCGATGCGGAAGACCTTGCCGATCACCTTGTTGAGGCCGCCGCCGAGCGCGGTCTGGTATTTCTGGTAGGCGCGCTTGACCACATCGCCGCTGTCGACGCCGTCCGGCACCAGGATGGCGCTGACGGTGTCGGAGTGCCATTTAGGCGTCTTGGCGCAGAGCTTCAGGCCCCAGGCGTCGACCGCCTTGCGCACGCCTTCGGCGAGGCGATGGTGACGGGCGAAGATGTTTTCCAGCCCTTCCTCGGCGATCAGGTCGAGCGAGGCGCGCAGGCCGCGCAGCAGCTGAGTAGCCGGCGTATAAGGGAAATAGCCGGCGTCGTTGGCGCGGATCATATCTTCGAAGGAGAAGAAACAGCGGCGGTGGGTGGCGCTCCGCGAGGCCACCAGCGCCTTCTTGCTGACGGAGAGGAAACCGAGGCCGGCGGGCAGCATGAAACCCTTCTGCGAGCCGCTGACCGCGCAATCGACGCCCCATTCCTCCTGGCGAAAGTCGATCGAGCCGATCGACGAGACGCCGTCGACGAAGAGCAAAGCAGGGTGGTTGGCGTCATCGAGCGCGGCGCGGCAGCCGGCGACGTCGCTGGTCACGCCGGTCGCGGTCTCGTTTTGGGTGCAGAAGACTGCCTTGATGCGGTGCGCCTTGTCGGCCCTGAGCCGCTCGGCATAGAGCTCGAGCGGCACGCCGGTTCCCCATTCGCAGTCGATGACATCGACCTCGAAGCCGAGCCGTTCGGCCATGTCGACCCACAGATGCGAGAACTGGCCGAAGCGCGACATCAGCACGCGGTCACCGGGGCTGAGCACATTGGTCATCGCCGCTTCCCAGGCGCCGGTGCCGGAGGAGGGATAGATGAAGACGCGGCCGGTCTCGTTCTTGAACACCGTCTTGATGTCTTCGAACAGCGGTAGCGTGAGATCGGGGAAGGATGCTGCACGCATGTCCTCCATCGGCAGGTTCATCGCCTGGCGGACCTGTTCGGGAATGTTGGTCGGTCCGGGAATGAAAAGATGGGTGAAACCGGCCATGTCGCGAACTCCTCCTGATCCAGCAAAGCGGTGATGGGGAGTTTCGTTTCGACGGCTAATGGCAACAACACCTCAAGAGGTAACATCTTGCCGCGCGCGGGTGGGGGTTGCCTACCCGGGTGACCTACCCGCGGCTCATCGCTTTCCTACCCGAACGGCTGCTTCTGGGTACGCCGCTCGCGCGCATAGAGCGCGACGGCCATCGCCCGGTTGCGGACGTCGAGCTTGTCGTAGAGATTCTTGAGGTGATACTTCACCGTGTTCTCGGAAATCCCCGTACGCGTCGCGATCTGCAAATTGGTCCAGCCGTCGGACAGCACGGCCAGCAGTTCGCGCTCGCGCACGGTGAGCAGCGACAAGGGCGTGTCGTTGACCTTATTGATGTCGATGTAGGGGATGCAGATGCGTCCATGCGCGACGGCCAGGATGGTCTCGAAGATGATCGCTGGATCGTCGAACTGGAAGCAGTAGCCCTGGGCGCCGAGGCGCACGCACTGCTTCAGGATGCCGATGTCGTGGTCGTTGGAAAACACCGCGATGCGCACGCCGAGCTTGCGGCTGTGAACCTCGGCCAGCACATCGGCGCCGTCCATGTCGGCAAGCTTCCACCCGATGATTGCGACGTCGAATTCGCCTTCCGCTGCCAACTCAAGAAAATGCCTGCCGCTTTGCACGCAGGCCAGGAGCTCGAAGCGCCCGTCGCAGTCCAGCATGTCGCGCAGCGCCGATATCACGAGCGGATTGCGTTCGGCCACGACCACGCGCACGCGCCGTTCCTCGATTGCTTTCTGCGTCTGCGACCTGATCTTCAAGGGCTTCCGGCTGTTCTGGTTGTCGCCTGGGCGGGTCCGGCCTTTGCCTGAACCTGCATCATGACAATTCTGCCCCAACCGTGCTGGGGTGCTCTTTCCCCAGCGACATGCGCTGTCGCGCCGCCTGAATCCTGGGCGGCGTCATATCCTGATGAAATCGCTCTCGCCCATATGCAGGGCGGGGCGCATTTCGTTTGATATTACCGTGCGTTGCGCGCTAGACCTGACAGGCACCTTTTCCGAAATTCCCATGGCGGGAGCCGCTGGTGGAACGCCAGGACGACCACACGACCGGCGCCAAAGCCGCTGACGATGCCCACGCCGACATCTATGGCGAGGACGGCGCCGTTCTGTCATCATTCCTCGCCCAGATCGGGGCGGCGATCGCCGATCGCGATACGCTGACGCTGAAGCGCGAAGTCGACGACCTGCACCAGTCGGAACTTGGCGATCTGCTCGAGGCCCTGCACCCCGAACAGCGTCGCGCCCTTGTCGAACTGCTCGGCGCCGACTTCGACTTCTCGTCGCTGACCGAGGTCGACGAGGCGATCCGCCGCGATATCGTCGACAATATGCCCAATGAGCAAATTGCCCAGGGCATGCAGGACCTCGATTCCGACGACGCGGTCTACATTCTCGAAGATCTTGAAAAGGAAGACCAGGACGAGATCCTGTCGCAGCTGCCGTTCACCGAGCGGATCAGGCTGCGCCGCTCGCTCGACTACCCGGAAGAGACCGCCGGCCGCCGCATGCAGACCGAGTTCGTCGCCGTGCCGCCGTTCTGGACCATAGGCCAGACCATCGACTACATGCGCGAAGACAAGAACCTGCCCGAGCGGTTCAGCCAGATCTTCGTCATCGATCCAAGCTTCAAGTTGCTCGGCGCCATCGACCTCGACCAGATCCTGCGCACCAAGCGCACGACCAAGGTCGGAGACGTGATGCACGAGACGAGGCACGCCATTCCGGCCACCATGGACCAGGAAGAGGCGGCGCGGGACTTCGAGCAATACGATCTTCTGTCCGCCGCCGTCGTCGACGAGAACGAGCGGCTGGTCGGCGTGCTGACCATCGACGACGTCGTCGACGTCATCCAGCAGGAGGCCGAGGAAGATCTGCTGCGCATGGGCGGCGTCGGCGACGAAGAGTTGTCCGACAGCATTCTTTCGACCTCGCGCTCGCGCGTTCCCTGGCTGCTGGTCAACCTGTTGACGGCGTTCCTGGCGGCGTCGGTGATCGGCCTGTTCGACCGCACCATCGAGCACATCGTGGCACTGGCCGTGCTGATGCCGATCGTGGCCGGCATGGGCGGCAATGCCGGTTCGCAGACCATGACCGTCACGGTACGCGCGCTGGCGACCAGGGATCTCGACATCTACAATGCCGGCCGCATCATCCGCCGCGAAATGGGCGTGGGTTCCATCAACGGCATCATCTTCGCCGTGCTGATCGGCATCGTCGCGGCCGTCTGGTTCCGCGATGCCAATCTGGGCGGCATCATAGCGGCGGCGATGATCATCAACATGTTCGTGGCAGCCCTTGCCGGTATCCTGATCCCGCTATTGCTCGACCGGTTCAAGATCGATCCGGCGGTGGCGTCGGCGGTTTTCGTCACCACCGTCACCGACGTCGTTGGCTTCTTTGCCTTCCTGGGGCTGGCCACCTGGTGGTTCGCTATCCCTTGAGAAAGAGGCGTTGCGGGCTCAATTGACTTTTACGTAAATGTGGTGCGAGGCTTGCGCGGGGTTTCATGCCGAGTCCGGCTTGGAACGGGGTTGATCGGAATGCGTTGGAAATCCCGGGCGACCGGGCGTTTTCCGATGTTCCGACATTTGGAGCAAAGATGCGGGAATATTATTCGATCACCGAACTGACCCGCGAATTCGACGTGTCGACGCGGACGCTGCGCTTCTACGAGGATGAGGGGCTGGTGCAACCGGTCCGGCGGGGCCGCACAAGGCTGTTTCGCCCATCTGACCGGCATCTGATCCGCCAGATCATGCGCGGGAAACGGCTCGGCTTCTCGATCAACGAGATCCGCGAAATCATCCAGATGTATAAGGAACCGCCCGGCGAGGTCGGTCAACTCAAGCTGATGATCAAGCGCATCGAGGAAAAGCGCGAGGATCTCAGGCAGAAGCGCCGCGATCTCGAGGAGACGCTGGCGGAGCTCGACCAGGCTGAGGAGTCTTGCGTCGAGCGGCTGGTGGAGCTGGGGGTTAATACCTGAGCGGACCGTCGAGCGTTTGCGCGCCCGTCGCAAACGTTCGCGATTAGCGGAGGCCTTCCACACTTCGTCATTCTAGGGCGAAGCAGGAGCGAAGCTCCGTCGCGGAGACCCTAGAATCCATTCCGTGACATCGGTCGTGGAGTGCAGCGGTAGCGAATTCTGGACCATAGCAACGCTCTGGAGTCGCGGCATGGATCCTCGGGTCTGTGCTGCGTCGCTACGCTCCTTGCTCCGCCCGTGGATGACGAAGAAACGGATGCGCCAGCTAATCGCCAAGGTATACACCCCTGCCACGCCGCCTCAGATCCAGCGCCTGACCCGCTTCGCATAGTCGCGGTACTTCTTGCCGAATTTGGCGAACAGCACCTTCTCCTCGCTCTCGATGGCGACCTTCTGCGTTGCAAATGCCGCGATCAAAGCCAGCGGCAGGAACCATACGATCCCCGAGACGAAGGCGACGCCGATCAAAAGCAGCGTGTTGGCCAGATACATCGGGTTGCGCGTCACGCCGAACGGGCCGGACGTCACCAGATGATCCGGCACGCCATTGGGGTTCATCGTCGTTTTGGCCCCGATCATGGTGCGGATAGCGGTGAACCAGAGGGCTGCGACGGCAAACAGCACCACAAAGCCGGCGGCAAACAAAAGGTCGCCCAAGAGGTCGCCGATCCAGGGCAGGGGATAGAACAGGCCGAGCGCGATGCTGATGGCAATGGCGGCGATGTAGATCAGCGGCGGCCATGGGATCAGCCGTGGTCTCGGTAGATCGGGTTTTGCCAGCCCGGGTTTTGTGAGCTTGTCGGTCATTGTTGCCCTCCCTGCGTCATCGGACTCTCCTCCGTCCTTGCGGTGCAGATGCCGGCGAGTTCACCGAGATGCGCTTTGAACTCCGGGGTCTGGTCACCATTGTAGAGCCGGTCGAATGCCGCTTCGCTTTGCAGCGTGTCCAGCATGCACACACAATAGCTGGTGCAGAACTCCGTGTCGCGCTGCTGTTCGCAGGATACCTGGCATTCCTTGAGGAAGACTACTTCCCGTGTCTCGACCGGCGCCGGCGCGATCTGCGAGAACAGCCAGACGCAGCCGAACAGCAGCGGCTGGTGGATCAGATAGAAAGCCAGGCTGTGGCGGCCGATGAAGGTGAGCGGCCTGGTCCAGCTTCCTGATCCCAGCGTGGCCAGCCGCGCCAGCAGGCCGGTGGTGGACGCAAACTTTGCCGCGGCGATGCCGAGAAGCACGGCGCCGAACCAGGGAAACAGCGGCACGTAATCGTTGGAGCGCGGGTTGATCGCCGACAGGCCGACCCACCACAGCGCCGGATGATCGAAGGCTTCGGATCGGAAATAGATCGGCCCGGCGATCACCACCGCCGCCACGACAAGCGCCAGCAAGGACGGCAGCCGCAAGAACAAAAGGCCGAGCAGGCTGGCCAGCGCGATCTGATGCAGGATGCCGAAGAAGATGAAGCTGTCCGGCGTGATGAAGTACGTGACCGCCGATATAGCGGCGGCCGCGACGGCGACCATGGCAAAGCGTTTCCAGAAGCCGGTCCAGCGGATCTGCCTGCCATGCGCGAGAAACAGGCTGACGCCGACCAGGAACAGGAAGGTCGAGGCGATGCAGCGCGCATAGATCTTCCACCAGCCGACGGCGGTGAGGCCGGGATCGGTGTAGTGGAAATTTTCGAGATCCCAGGTGAAGTGGTAGCTCGCCATGGCGATCAGCGCGATGCCGCGTACGACATCGATGGCGACGATGCGCTTCGGTTGATCTCGCTTCAGTTGATCTCCAGGGGGTGCGGTATGGATGCTCATGGTCTCGCGATCTGATTCAGCCCCCAAGACGACTATCACGGTTGCACCGGACAAAAGAAGGCCGCCCTCTACGCTCCGGGTCGCGCCGTGCGGCTGCATCGGGCGACGCTTTAGGCCAGAGCCGGAAAGCCTTTGGCCGAATTCGCTTTTTGCCGGGAAGGGGTCGGTTTCCTGTTACCGGCGGAGGAAGCGCCAGCGCAGATTTGGGCTGCGAGTCTGATTTGGGGATCAAATGTCCACCCATGTGCGCCATCCGATCTGGCTTCCGGCCCTGCGTCCGGCGGATGCCCGCACCTTTGCTTCGCTCTATGCGGTCGAATCCTTCGCCCGCGCCACGGTATCGAGCGTCATCCCGATCCAGGCCTATGAGATTCTGCACAACGAGCAGATCGTCTCGATCCTCTACACCATCGTGGCGCTGCTCGGCCTGTCGGTGACCTTGTTCATGCCGATCTTGATCCGCAGGTTTGCCCGGCGCTGGGTCTATACCGCCGGCGCCTGCCTGCTGGCGATAGGCTCGCTGTTCTTCGTCACCCACACGCTTGCCGGGCAACTGGCAGGCATGCTGTGCCGCGTCATGGGGGCGAGCGCCCTGTCGATCACGCTCAACCTCTACATCATGGACCACATCCGCAAGACCGATTTCATGCAGGCCGAATCGTTGCGCATGGCGTGGTCGATGCTGGCCTGGACCGGCGGGCCGACACTCGGCATCTTCCTCTACACACGCTACGGCATCTATGCCGCGCATGGCGCGGTCGCGGTGTTTGCGTTGGCCTTGCTGGCGCTGTTCTGGACCTACAGGCTGGGCGACAACCGGTCGATCCGGCCGGGCAAGACACGGCCGGCCAATCCGCTGGCCAATATCGGCCGCTTCGTAGCACAACCCAGGCTTAGGCTGGCCTGGCTGATCGCCTTCGGCCGCTCCTGCTTCTGGACGACGTTCTTCGTCTACGGGCCGCTGTTCATGGTGATTACCGGCGAGGGCAAGCTTGCCGGCGGCCTGCTGGTTTCGGCCGGCAATGCGCTGTTGTTCATGGCGATCTTCTGGGGCAAAGCGGGAAAACGCTTCGGCGGCCGGCGCACCATGACCTTCGCCTATTTCGCCATGTCGGCGACGCTGCTTGCGGCGGGCGCGGTCGGCACTACCGCGCCGCTGCTTACGGGCTTTTTCCTGCTCTGCGGCGCCTTCTTCACCATCGCGCTCGATGCACTGGGCTCGACCGCCTTCATGCGCTCGGTGCGGTCCTATGAGCGGGCGCAGATGGCCGCGGTCTACCGCACCTATCTCGACTTTTCCGAGCTGACGCCGCCGCTGGTCTATTCGGTGGTGCTGGCGTTTTTCGGCCTCGGCTCGGTGTTCGTGACGCTGGGCATTCTGGCCGCTGTTTGCGGCTTTATCACCTGGCGCTATCTGCCGAAGTCGCTTTAGTCGCCGATCAGGCGGTTGCCTCAAGCGCTGCATGCCGCTCGCGCACCCAGTTGTGGAAGCGGTGCAGATCGTACTCCTCCGGCATCAGCACGCCGGCCGCGTGACGCATGGAGCGCAGGCCTTTCTGGTTGATCTCGCAGATCGCGGCATCCTCCTCCAGCACCTGGGTGCCGAAGGCGACGACATTGTCGATGTCCGTCTCAGCCAGCGCCTCGGGCGCGAACAGCCATTCGGCGGTGAGTTCGGTCTGTTCGGGACCGAGCGGCATCAGTCGCACCGTCCTGACATAATCGACATGGCCGACGATGAACATCGAGGGCAGGCTGGTGGCATAGGTCTGTCCGGCCGCACGCTCGGCTGGCGTCAGGCCCGGGAAGACCGGGCCATGGGCATGTCCGTCGCGCGACCAGGTCTCGGCGCCGGCGCGCAGGCCACCCGAAAACTCCGGTGCGTCATTGTCGGCATGGCGGACCCAGTCGGGGTCGTCGTGCCGGCTCATCAGGCCGCGGCCGTATATCGGCACCAGCCGAGACAGGTCCTTGTGGACGCCTGGGCAATGCAGGCACTCGTTGAAGTTCTCCCAGAAGATTTTCCAGTTGCAGTTCATCACCTTGCGCAGGACATGGCCTGATACCAGCGTTTCCAGCGGCCAGTTGGCGAGGTCGCCGGATGCGGGATCGAAGGAGGTCTCGGCGGAGCCGGCCGTCGCCTGCTGAAGGTTCACAAAGACAAAGCCGCGCCACACCGACAGCGCCACCCGGTAGAGCGGATGATCTGCCTTGTCGAAACCATCTGGCAGCGATTTCGAGGGAACGCGCACGAGATCGCCGCGCAGCGAGTAGGACCAGGCATGGTAGGGGCAAGTGATGAGCCGCGCTTTCAGCCGGCCCTCGCTTTCCTGGCAAAGCTGCGAGCCGCGATGCCGGCAGGTGTTGTGGAAGGCGCGCAACTCGCCGGTGTCGTCGCGCAGCACGACGATTTCCTGCGTGCCGACGCGGAATGTCCTGAATGCCAAAGGCTGGGCAAGATCGGCCTCGCGGCAGACGAGCAGCCAGCTTTTGTACCAGATGGCCTCGAGATCGCGCTGGTAAGCCTCGCTATCCCAATAGCCCGATGACGGTAGCGTCGGTTCGGCCCGGCTCAGGCCGTTATAGGGGTCGCGCTCGCTCGGGTTGGGATGCATGGCTGGCTTCCTATGAAGCGTCAGCCGACACCCCGGCAAATCGTTTGTCAATCAGAGTGCCGCATTGCCGGTTGCAGGCGCGGCGCATAATCATGTCGTGGACATGGGACATTCGGAATTGGGGGGATTCGGACGTGGCCGCACGACAGATGTCGCTTACGCCGGAGCTGGTCGCGCGCTGCTGGCGCGAGATCAGGGACCCCGGGCCTGATCCGGACGCGATGCATCTCGATGAAGCCGACTATGACGCGCTTCTGGATGAATTGCAGGTCGAACTCCCGGATAGCGAACCGCTATGGCTGTTCGGCTATGGATCGCTGATCTGGAAACCGGAAATAGATTATGTCGAGGACCGCGTTGCGCTGGCGCGCGGCTGGCATCGGTCCTTTTGCATGAACATGACGCGCTGGCGCGGCACCAAGGTCAGCCCCGGCCTGATGATGGCGCTGGACCGTGGCGGACAATGCAAGGGCGTCGCCTTTCGGCTGACCGACAATAACCGGCGCGAGCAGTTGGGCCGGCTTTTCCGGCGCGAAGTCACGCTGAAGCCGACAAGCTACCGGCCGCGCATGCTGAAGCTTGCAAGCGAGGCCGGACCGCTCAGGGCATTGGCCTTCGTGATCAACCGCAACGGCCTGACCTATTCCGGCCCGCTCGACGAAGGCAAGATCGTCGAAAGGCTGGCCACGTCCTGCGGGCACTGGGGATCGGGCGCCGACTATCTCTACAACACGGTGAAAAACCTTGAAGAGCGCGGCATTCACGATCGCCATCTGTGGCGGCTGCAGCGGCTGGTTGCCGAGCGGATCACCGCGTTGAACCCGTAACGCCGCATGGCGCATTCGCGCTGTTGGCCGGCGGAATTTGGTTTGCCGGATGCGGCCGTTTCAGCCTATAGTCATGCATGTCGTCGGTTCCGTTAGGGACCAAGAGGGAATGCGGTGAGGGCTGACTTGTTGCCCAATGCCGTGGCTGCCCCCGCAACTGTGTGCGGTAGTCCTCTCCAAGCCACTGAGGATTTTTCCTCGGGAAGGTGGGGAAGGGCGCTGATCCGCGAGCCAGGAGACCTGCCGGCGACAGGGAACTGACTTCGATGCCCTCGGGTGGAGGGCGAAAGGACAAGATATGAATACCGCTTCCGTCTCCCTCGGCGCATCCGTCTCCTCGCAGTCGCGCTTCATGCAGCTCGTGCTTAGCGCGTTTCTGGGCATTTTCGTCGTCGGCGTTGTCGGTTTCTCGCATATCGATGCGGTCCACAATGCGGCGCACGACTATCGCCATTCGATGGCGTTTCCCTGCCACTGACGAGGATCTGACATCATGAACCTGTTTCGCAACGTCGTGTTCATCGCGGCGATCGCAGGGCTCGTGGCGGGTGTCGCTCTCGCCTGCATGCAGGCCTACGCCACCGTGCCGCTGATCCTCAAGGCGGAGGTCTACGAAAAGGCTGGTGGCGGCCATGAGCATCAGCATGCCGCGGCGCCCGCCGCCAACGCTGCGGACACCGATGCCATGAGCACCGCCGCGCCGGCGGAAAATGCGGTGAGCAGCGCAGCACCGGCTGAAGCAGCCGCGCCGGCGGAGGACGAAGGCTGGGCGCCGGCCGACGGCTTCGAGCGTTTCGCCTTCAGTGTCGTCGCCAATATCGTCACCGGCATCGGCTTCGCGCTGGTCCTGGTGGCGGTTTCCGAGTTCGCCGGCGGCATCGGCAGCTGGCGCCAGGGCGTGTTCTGGGGCTTGGCCGGCTTTGCCGTGTTCACGCTGGCGCCAGGCCTCGGCCTGCCGCCGGAACTGCCGGCAATGCCGGCGGCCGATCTCATGCAGCGCCAGATCTGGTGGTGGGCAACGGTGATGACAACGGCGATCGGTCTTGCCCTTATCACCTTCCGCACGTCGGCGCCCCTGACCGTGCTCGCCGTCGTCCTGATCGTCGCCCCGCATATTGTCGGCGCGCCGCAGCCTGACAGTTTCGTAACGCCGATCCCGGAGGGCCTGCATCATCAGTTCGTGGTGGCGGTGACGCTGACCAATCTGGTGTTCTGGCTGGTGCTCGGCGCAGTTGTCGGTGTAGTGCGCGCGCGCTTCGCCGGCACCGCGACCAGCCTGCGCGACAGCTTTGCCTGATCGCAGTTTGACCTTCATCATCGGCGGTGCGCGCTCCGGCAAGAGCGCGCATGCCGAAACTTTGGCGACGGCGTTGCTGCCGCCATGGGCTTATATCGCCACCGCGCTAGCCTATGACGGCGAAATGCGCGAGCGCATCGCGCAGCACCGCTCGCGCCGTGGCGAGGGGTGGGCGACCATCGACGCCCCGCTTGATCTTGCAGGTGCGCTCGAGGCATTGCCGGACAACCAGCCGGTGCTTGTCGACTGCCTGACGCTTTGGCTAACCAATCATATGCTGGCCGATCATGATCTGGAGGGGGAGTGCCGGCGGCTGGCCGATGTGCTTTCGCGGCCGCGCGGACCGTGGTTCGTGGTCTCCAACGAAGTCGGACAAGGCATCGTGCCCGACAATGCGCTGGCACGCCGGTTCCGCGATGCCGCCGGCCGGCTCAACCAGCAGATCGCGGTCGTAGCTGATATGGTGCTTCTGATGGTGGCGGGGCTGCCGCTCAAGGTGAAATGAGATGACCGATATCGACACAAAAGACGAAGAGCGCCATCGCGCCAAGATGGCCAAGCGCAAGGCGGTGCAGGACGCCGAGGTCGCGGAAAAGACGGTCGAGAAGGGGCTGCTGATCGTCAACACCGGACCCGGCAAGGGCAAGACCACGGCTGCCTTCGGGCTGGCGCTGCGCATGCTCGGCTATGGCAAGCGCGTCGGAATGGTCCAGTTCATCAAGGGCAAATGGCACACCGGCGAGAAGGATGCCTTCGCGGCGTTTGGCGACCGCGTCGTCTGGCACACGATGGGCGAGGGTTTCACCTGGGAGACGCAGGATCTGAAGCGCGACATTAAGGCGGCCGAAGCCGCCTGGGCCAAGGCGCTGGAACTGATCGCCGATCCCTCGATCAGCCTCGTCGTGCTGGACGAACTGAACATCGCGCTGCGTTACGACTATCTCGATCTCGACAGAGTGGTGGCGGCGCTGAAAGCGCGGCGCGAAGGTCTGCATGTCGTCGTCACCGGCCGCAACGCCAAGCCGGCGCTGGTCGAGGCGGCCGACCTCGTCACCGAGATGGGCGTGACCAAGCATCATTTTTCGGCCGGCGTGAAGGCACAGCAGGGGATTGAGTTCTGAGGGGCTATCCTCACCTTTTACCCTCCCCCTTGTGGGGAGGGTCGATCCGCGAAGCGGAGCGGGGTGGGGGTCCTCGTAGGGCGCAGTCCCCCGCCCCGGCGCTTCGCGCCGACCCTCCCCACAAGGGGGAGGGTAAAGGAAGGGCGACGGTAAGCTCTCAGGACGTTACCGCGATAAGCACCGCCGACAGCAACCCGAACAGCCCAATCAGCAGATAGTCGGCGACCTGATAAAGTTTCAGCGCCCGCCTGATGTCCAGACTTTCCGCCTCGCGGCGGCCGCCTTCGCCCATGAAGGCATCGTTGACGACAACGCCGCCATAGCTGCGCGGGCCGGCGAGCGCCAGGCCGAGTGCGCCGGCCATTGCTGCTTCCGGCCAACCGGCATTGGGTGAGCGGTGCTTTTTGGCGTCGCGCCGCACTGCTTGCCAGGCGTTGCGGGGATCGGCGCCGTCAACGAGAAAGGCGGCGGCAACGATCAGCAACGCGGTCAGCCGGGACGCCGGCAGGTTGATCCAGTCGTCGAAGAGTGCCGCCGCGCGGCCGAAGGCCTCGTGGTGCGGGGTGCGGTGGCCGATCATCGAATCGGCGGTGTTGGCGGCCTTGTAGGCGACGCCGCCGGCCAGACCGCAGACACCTGTCCAGAAGGCGGGCGCAACGATGCCGTCGGAGAAATTCTCGGCCAGGCTTTCGATGGCGGCGCGGCTGACGCCGGCATGGTCGAGCTTCTCGGGATCGCGGCCGACGATGCGCGCAACCGCGATGCGGCCGAGCGCCAGCCCGCCGGTATCCAGCGAATCGGCCACCGCCTCGACATGTTCGGTAAGGCTCTTTTGCGACAGCAGCGACGAGGCCAGGATTGCCGTGATGATCATGCCGGCAGGAAAGAGCTGCCAGAGCAGGATTTGCACGATGAAGGCGATTGCCGCCGGCACCAGCACGATCACCAGCAGCGCCTGCACGCCGCGGCGGCGACGCAGCGCGTCGGAATCAGTGTCGCGGTTGAGCCTGTGGTCGAGAAAGGCTATCAGCCTGCCGAACCAGGTGACGGGATGGCCGACGGCACGGAACAGCCAGTCCGGGTAACCCAGGATGCGTTCGATGGCCAGCGACAGGAAAGCGATCAGGATCGACATGAAGCTTTCTGATGGAGCGATTACTGTGGTGGATCACGGTGGATCCCTTGGCCGGGCGAGGGCGCTCTTCCCTCACGCGCCACAACCTTTCGTCGATCTCTCGACAGGTATCAATCCGCACTCCTACCCGCTTTTCGAGCTGCCCGCCACCGCCCTGTCACGATTGCCGGAGGCCGCGCGCCTGCGTGAGCTGGCCAGGGTCGCGGCCGGCGCCTATGGCGCGCCTTCGGCCGAGAATGTGGCGGTCGCCCCGGGCACGCAGATCCTGCTGCCGCGCGTCGCCTCGCTGGTCAGCCCCGGCAAGGCGCTGGTGCTCGGGCCGACCTATGCCGAGCATGCCAGGGCCGCCGCGATTGCCGGCCATGCGGTGGCGGAGGTCGACGATTTCGAGGCGCTTGCGGGAGCCGAAATTGCCATCGTCGTCAATCCCAACAATCCCGACGGACGCGTCGTGTCGCGTGAAAGGCTGCTGCGGCTTGCCGAGGCAATGCGCGCCAAGGGCGGGCTGCTGGTCGTGGACGAGGCTTTCATGGATGTCGGCCCGCACGCGGAAGGCCTGGCCGGCGATGTCGGGCAGGGCGGCATCGTCGTGCTGCGCTCCTTCGGCAAGTTCTTTGGCCTTGCCGGCCTGCGGCTCGGTTTTGCGCTTTCCGACACGCTGACGGTCGAAAGGCTGGAGACGCAATTCGGACCTTGGGCCGTCGCCGGTCCGGCACTGGAGTACGGCATCCGCGCGCTTGCCGACAGCGGCTGGCAGGCCGACATGTGCTGCCGGCTGGCCGAAGATGCCGCGCGACTCGACGCACTGTTCGGTCGGTTTGGCATTCCCGTCGCCGGCGGCACGACGCTGTTTCGCTATCTGCGATTTGCCGATGCGCCCGGTCTGTTTTCGGCGCTTGGCGAGTGCGGCATCCTGCTCCGGCATTTTTCCGACCGCCCACAGGTGCTGCGCGCGGGACTGCCTGGACGTCAGGAGGAATGGCAGCGGCTTGAATCTGCGCTTGCTGACTGGGCCGCACGGCGCGACGATGGCGCCAGGGAGATCGCGCAATGATCCATGTCTGTTCGCTGGCCAAGCTCGAGGAGACGGTGGCCAGAAGCGGCGCCGAGCGCGTGCTGTCGCTGCTTGCCGCCGGCACCGAGGTGGCACGGCCGGCCTCGATCGCCAGGGAAAACCATCTGCATCTGGTCATGCACGACATTGCGGTGGCGCAGGACGGCATGACCATGCCGGGCGAAGACCATGTGCGCAATCTGCTCGATTTCGCCCGCCGATGGGACCGTGCGAAGCCCATGGTCGTGCATTGCTACGCCGGCATCAGCCGCTCGACCGCCTCGGCCTACATCATCGCGGCGGCGCTCGCCCCGAAGCGCGACGAGTCCGAATTGGCTCGGACGTTGCGAAAGCTTTCGCCCTCGGCGACGCCCAATCCACGGTTGATCGCCGTCGCGGATGCTCTGCTCTCACGACAAGGCCGCATGATCGAAGCGATCGAGGCGATCGGACGCGGCGCCGATGCTTTTGAGGGTACGCCTTTCGTGTTGAAGATCGACGGCTAAGGCGGCCCGCTATGCCAGCCAGTCGGCAAGCTTCGCCTTGCGCACATCCTTCAACAGGGTGATGAAGCCGTCGGCCTGATGCTCCGCCGTCAGTCGGCCTTTCTCGGCCGTGGCAATGCTGGCATCGCCGACCACGCCGTTGGGGTTGAGATCCCCAGCGATCCAGGCGAAAGCGTGCGTTCCGGTGTGGCGCAGCAGCGCAAATTCGGTTTCGGCGCGGGCGACCTTGGAGGCGAAATTGTCGGCCTTGGCCATGTCGACTAACTCCGGGCGAAAATGCAGCATCAACGAGGTCTCGACGTCGCCGCCATGGATGCCATGGCGGTCTTCCAGCTCGGTGTACATGCCGGCGGGGCGGCCGAAGCGCTGCCAGCTGGTCTTCACCGCCAGCATCCTCTCACGCACGCGCAGCTCGCGCGTGACGATGCCCATGATCTCTTCATTGCCGCCATGCGAGTTGACGACGATCAGTTTCCTTACGCCTGCGCGGGCAACGGACAGGCCAAGCTCGGTCCAGGCATCAACCAGGGTGGCCGCCGGCAGGGTGAGCGTGCCCGGCGCCTGCAGATGCTCGTTCGACTTGCCGACCGTTTGGACCGGCAGGAAGCGGATGTCGAGATCGCCGGGCAGGCGGGCGATGACCGTCTCCAGCATGCCGTTCATGATCGAGGTATCGGTTGATACAGGCAGATGGGGGCCGTGCTGCTCGATCGCCGCCACCGGCAGCACGGCAATCGTCGCCTCCGGATCGATCGCGGCGTATTCGGTGGTCCGGTAGTCGCCCCACCAAACGCGTCTGTTTGCAACGGTCATGTCATGCCTCTTGACTGTGAGGGAGACCTAGCGCGCCAAACGTCGCCTGTCGATCACCCAGCCGCAATCGCCTCGACCTCGACCTTGAACTCCGGCCGCGCAAAGCCTGACACGATCATCAGCGTCGAGGCGGGCGCGGGGCTGGCAAACAAGCGGTCGCGGACGTCCATATAGGGCCGCAGAAAGGCGCGGTCGGTGACGTAGGCGTTTATGCGCACGATGTCGCCTAGCCCCAGCCCGGCTTCAGCCAGAATCGCCGCTATGTTTTGAAAGCAGAGCTCGGCCTGCGCGCCGGCATCCTCGGGGATCTGGTCGTCCGCCGTGATGGCGACCTGGCCGGAGCACAGAACCAGCCGCTTGCCTGGCGGCACCTCGACGCCGTGGCTGTAGCGGGCGAAAGGCGGCTTGATCGACTTCGGCGCGAGGTATCTGAACATGGCAATCTCCTGTCTGCGAGACCAGCCTAAGACGTGACCGATAGTACGTTCAAGATGTGGTGCATGGCACAAGGGCGATTGTGGACAGGCGTCCAAAAAATAGGCACGATGCCTCCCGCACAGCATGGCCCCGTCCGGTCTTGGCAATGATCGCCGCGAGAAGCAGGCGGTCCGGGCGGTGGCATGTGTCTTGCTTCTTGGATCAATGGTGTCGAGCCCGGCGCGTGACGCTCCGGAGCCAACAAAGGGTGGTGTCGATGTACGGAAAACAGAAGATTTCAGCGCTTGCGGTCGCGCTGCTTGGAGCCGGCACGTTCGGCGCGGCAGCAAACGAGAAGGTCACCTTCGGCACCAACTGGCTGGCCGAGCCCGAGCATGGCGGCTACTACCAGGCCGTCGCCGACGGCACCTACGCTGCATGTGGCCTCGACGTGACGATTTCGCAGGGAGGTCCGCAGGTCAGCGGGCGGCCGCTGCTGCTGGCCGGCAAGCTCGATTTCTACATGGGCGGCAATCTGCTGTCGGCTTTCGACGCCGTCCAGCAGGGCATCCCGATGCGCGTCGTCGCCGCCGATTTCCAGAAGGACCCTCAAGTCATCATGTCCCACCCGGGGCAGGGGCTGGACAAGTGGGAGGATTTGAAGAACGCCGACCGGTACATTCTCGGCGACGAGGGCGTCCAGACCTTCTTCCAGTGGATGGTCATCGAACTCGGTTTCGATGCCGCCAAGCGCGTGCCCTACACCTACAACACCGCTCCATTCCTGGCCAACAAGAAGTCGATCCAGCAGGGTTACGTCACCTCGGAACCTTTTGCGGTCAAGAAGGAAGGCGGCTTCGTGCCCAACCAGTTCCTGCTCGCCGACTATGGCTGGGACACCTATTCGACGACGATCGAGGTGATGCAGGACACGATCGACAAGCGGCCGGAGGTGGTCCAGTGCTTCGTCGATGGCTCGGCCAAGGGCTGGTACAACTACCTCTACGGCGACAACAAGGCCGCCAACGAGATGATCAAGAAAGACAATCCCGACATGAGCGACGAGCAGATTGCCTTCTCGATCGAGCAGATGAAGAAGTTCGGCCTGGCCGATTCCGGCGACACCGAAAAGCTCGGCATCGGCGCCATGAACGAAGACCGGATCAAGAGCTTCTATGACAAGATGGTCAAGGCCAAGGTCACGCCCGAGGGCATCGATATCAAGAAGGCCTATACGCTGGCCTTCATCAACAAAGGTGTCGGAATCGAGCTGAAGAAGTAATCGTGAAGCTGGAAAAGATGGCGCAGGCGCCCATGACGGCATCGGGTGAAGGCCCGATGCTGCTGACGCTGCGCCATGTCGGCAAGGTGTTTTCCAATGGCGTGACTGCATTGAGCGACGTCGATCTCGCCATCCGCGAGGGCGATTTTGTCAGCCTGCTCGGGCCGTCCGGCTGCGGCAAGTCGACGGCGTTGAGGCTGATCGCGGGCCTGTCGACGCCGACATCCGGTCAGCTCGACTGGGGCGGTTCGATCGACCGCGCCAATATCGGCTTCGTCTTCCAGGAACCGACGCTGCTGCCTTGGGCCGATGTCTTCGACAATGTCTGGCTGCCGCTCAGGCTGAAAGGCGTGTCGCGTGCCAAGGCGGCGCCGGTGGTGACGGAGATGCTGGAGCGGGTGCACCTGACCGGTTTCGAAAACGCCGTGCCGCGCGAGCTTTCCGGCGGGATGAAGATGCGCGTCTCGATCGCACGCGCGATGGTGACGAAGCCGCGCATTCTGTTGATGGACGAGCCGTTCGCCGCCCTCGACGAGATCACCCGCTTCAAGCTCAACAACGACCTTCTGGAGCTGTGGCAGGACGAGCGCTTCACCGTCGTCTTCGTCACCCACAGCGTCTTCGAAAGCGTGTTCCTGTCCAACCGCGTCGTCGTCATGGCGGCGCGGCCGGGCCGCGTCCATGCCGAGCTTGCCATCGACGCCTCCTATCCGCGAGACGAGGTTTTCCGCACTTCGCCCGACTATGCCGCGCTCTGCCGCCAGGCCTCGGACATCCTGGTCAACGCCATCAACACATCAGCCGGACCGCACCATGACGGCCATTGACCAGAATGCCGCAACGCTCGACGCGGAAGAGGCGGGCCGCGTACGCCAGGAGCGGCTGGAGCGGATCGGCCGGTGGGTCTTGCCTTTGGCGATCATGATCCTGGCGATCTGGCTGTGGGACCGCATTTGCGTGTGGAACGCGATCCCGCAATATATCCTGCCGCGCCCCGGCGTGGTGCTGTGGACGCTCTATAGCGATGCGGGGCTCCTGTTCTCCGCGCTGCTGGTCACGTTGCGCATAACCTTTCTCAGCCTGCTGCTCGCGGTCGTCGGCGGCGTCGGACTGGCGGTGCTGTTTGCGCAATCGAAATGGGTGGAGATGTCGTTCTTTCCCTTCGCCATCGTGCTGCAGGTAACACCGATCGTGGCGGTCTTCCCGCTCATCAACATCTATGTGGACAACCAGACGGTGAAGCTTTTGCTTTGCGCCTGGATCGTCGCGTTCTTCCCGATCCTGTCCAACACCACGCTCGGCCTCAATTCGGTCGACCGCAATCTGCGCGACATGTTCAAGCTCAACGGCGCGACGCGCTGGCAGCAATTGCGCTATCTCAGACTGCCGGCGGCCATGCCGTATTTTCTAGGAGGCTTGAAGATAGCCGGCGGCCTGTCGCTGATCGGCGCCGTGGTGGCCGAGTTCGTCGCCGGCGCGCAGGGGCAGTCGTCGGGGCTGGCGTCGCGCATCATCGAGGCCGGCTACCGCCTCAACGCGCCAAGGCTGTTCGCGGCGCTGATCCTGATCTCGCTCACCGGCATATTGATCTTCCTGGTGCTGTCGCTGGTGTCGCATCTCATCCTGCGCCGCTGGCACGAGAGCGCGCTGAAGCAGGAGCGGTAGGGGGTTGGGTGACGTGATTGAGATGCTGGCGCGAAACACCCCCCTCTGGCCTGCCGGCCATCTCCCCCTCAAGGGGGGAGATTGGACGTCATCCGGGATTTCGCCAATTATCGACGTTGGAAGACGGGTGCTGTCGGAAAAGCTGCCAATCTCCCCCCTTGAGGGGGAGATGCCCGGCAGGGCAGAGGGGGGCGGTCCTTGATACCGACCTCTGGCTCGTACCATCTCACCAACGTCCGCCTTCACCGGTCGCTGACATCAGGTCTTGCCCCCACTTACGACACCGACGGTTTCGCGCTGGCCGACATCGCCGTCGCCGACGGTAAGCTCTCCAGCATCGCCGCGCACAAGAAATCAAAAGCGCCAGCCACCGCCATCGACCTTGCCGGCCGCATCATCCTGCCGTGCTTCGTCGACTGCCACACCCATATCGACAAGGGCCAGATCTGGCCGCGCAAACCCAATCCCGACGGCAGTTTCATGGGCGCGCTCAATGCCACCGGCGCCGACCGTGCAGCGCGCTGGAGCGCCGAGGACGTGGCGCGGCGCATGGATTTCTCTTTGCGCTCGGCCTTCGCGCACGGCACCAAGGCGCTGCGCACGCATCTCGACAGCGTGCCGCCGCAGGAGGAGATCTCCTGGCCGGTGTTCGAGGCGATGCGGGAGAAATGGCGCGGTCGCATCGAACTGCAGGCGGCCTGCCTGCTCGGCATCGAAGGCGTGCGCGACAGCAAGTGGTTCGAGAAATTGGCCAAGCGCGTGGCTGCGGCCAAGGGCGTCCTCGGCGTCGTCACCTATATGGTGCCGGATCTCGAAGAGCTTCTCGACAAGGTGTTCGCCGAGGCGAACAAACACGGGCTCGATCTCGATTTCCACGCCGACGAGACCGACGACATCGCGGCGATCTCGCTGAAGAAGATTGCCGAGGCTGCACTCTGGAACGGTTTTGGGGGCAACATCCTGGTGGGACATTGCTGCTCGCTGGCGCGCCAGCCGGACCTCGACGTGCTCGATACGCTGGACAAGGTCGCCAAGGCGCGGCTGGCGGTGGTGTCGCTGCCAATGTGCAATCTCTATCTGCAGGACCGGCGCGCCGACCAGACCACGCCACGCTGGCGCGGCGTGACCTTGCTGCACGAGATGAAGGCGAGGGGCATTGCGGTCGCGGTCGCCTCCGACAACACCCGCGATCCTTTCTATGCCTATGGCGATCTCGACATGCTGGAGGTCTACCGCATGGCGACGCGCATCCTGCATTTCGACCATCCGGTCGGCGACTGGCCGCAGACGGTGGCGGCGACGCCGGCCAAGGTGATGCGGCTCGATGGTGTCGGGACACTGGCAGCCGGTGGCAGCGCCGATTTCATCGTCTTCAAAGGGCGGAGCTGGACGGAATTGCTGTCGCGGCCCGAATCGGATCGCATCGTCGTGCGCAACGGCCGAGCGATCGACAGGCAATTGCCCGACTATGCCGAGCTCGACGAACTGATGGTGGAATGATGTATGTTTCGGCGCTCAAACGCGATCTCGAGGGGATAAAGCTCGACGACAATCCGGCCATCGTCCAGCAGAAGAGCCGCGACTTCTACTGGTACAGCCCCGTGCTGAAGCAGCAGCTCGACCACGTCACTGGCGACCTGATCGTGACGCCCAGGAACGAGGCCGAACTGATCCGCGTGCTTGCCGCTTGCCACCGTCATGGCGTTCCGGTGACGCCGCGCGGCAGCGGCACCGGCAATTACGGTCAGGCGATGCCGCTATCGGGCGGCGTGGTTTTGAACCTTGCCGAGATGAACGAGATCAAGGCCATAGCGCCGGGCCGCGTCGTCACCGGGCCGGGCGCGATCCTCGCCGACATCGACAGAGCGACGCGCGCGCATTCCGGGCAGGAACTGCGGCTGTCGCCGTCGACCTACAACACCGCCTCGATCGGCGGCTTCATCGCCGGCGGCTCGGGCGGCGTTGGCTCGATCAATTTCGGCGGTCTGCGTGATTTCGGCAATGTGCTGCGCCTGCGCGTCGTCACTATGGAGGCGGAGCCGAAGGCGCTCGAACTCACCGGCGAGGACCTGCACAAGGTCACCCACGCCTATGGCACCAACGGCATCATCACCGAGGTCGAGATGCCGCTGACTGCAGCCTATGAATGGATCGACGTGATCGTCGGCTTCGACGCTTTCATGCCGGCAGCCCGCTACGGCAACGCGCTGGCACGCCAGGACGGCATCCTGACCAAGCTGATCACGCCGATCGCCGCGCCCGTGCCGCAGCTCTATTTCAAGCGCCACCAGAAGTTCTTCCGGGACAGGCAAAGCATCTGCGTCGTCATGGTTGCCCGGCATGGGCTAGACGCGTTCCTCGCCTTCACCCGCCGCGCCGGCGGCGAAGTCATCTTCAATGCGGCGACGGCAACGGACGAAGAGAAAAAGGGCCTGCCGCCGGGCTTCGAACTGGCGTGGAACCACACCACGCTCAGGGCACTGCGGGTCGATCCCGCGATCACCTATCTGCAATCGCTCTATCCGTTTCCCAACCAGCTGGCGCTGGTCGAGAAGATGGACGCGATGTTTCCGAACGAGGTCTTTTCGCATCTCGAATTCGTGCGCCTCGACGGCAACATCACCTGCTTCGGCCTGCCGCTGGTGAAATTCACCACCGAGGCGCGGCTCAACGAAATCATCCGGCTGCATGAGGAGAATGGCTGCCCGATCTTCAACCCGCACCGCTACACGCTGGAAGAGGGCGGCATGAAGCAGACGGATGAAATCCAGCTCGCCTTCAAGCGCGAGACCGATCCGCAAGGCCTGCTCAATCCCGGCAAGATGATCGCCTGGGAAAATCCGGATTACGACTATCGCTCGGGCCGGACTTTTTTGTTCAAGGGTTTGCAGAAAGCAGAATGAGCAGAGGTTTGAGCTTGAGCACCCCCCTCTGTCCTGCCGGCACAGGCCCTACGCTGCCGCTTCGGGCGTTCGTCGTTTGGAAAGCCAAGCAATTGGCTTCCCATCGGCTTCGCCGACCACTTCTCACCCCCCGCAAGGGGGGAGATTGGCAGCCTGAACGCCGCAGCCAATCTGACACGCTGACAATTAGTGAAAGCGATGCGGCAGTCCGATCTCCCCCCTTGAGGGGGAGATGCCCGGCAGGGCAGAGGGGGGTGCCTCGCGCCGACCTCGCAAGTATTTCCCCATGAAAGTCCTCGTCCTCTACGCACACCCGGTGGAGACCAGCTTCAATGCAGGTCTGCACCGCACGATCGTCGAGCGGCTGACGGCCGCCGGCCATGAGGTCGACGATTGCGATCTCTATGCCGAGGATTTCGACCCCAGGCTGACGCGCGGGGAGAGGCTGGATTACCATAACCAACGCAGCCCTGCGGACCCGGCCGCGCCCTATGTCGAGCGGCTGCTCAAGGCCGAGGCGCTGGTGCTGTCATATCCCGTCTGGAACTACGGCTTCCCGGCCATCCTGAAAGGCTTTTTCGACCGCGTGTTTCTGCCCGGCGTGTCGTTCAAATTGGTCGACGGCAAGGCGCAGCCTTCGCTCCACAACATCCGCAAGCTGACCGCCGTCACCACCTATGGCGGCAGCCGCTTCCGCGCCATGCTGATGGGCGATCCGCCACGCAGATTGGTCAAGCGGATGCTGCGCGCGACGATCAGGCCCGGCGCCTCGGTGTCCTACCTCGCTCATTATTCGATGAACCTGTCGACCGACGAGACGCGGGCAGCCTTCATGGCCAAGGTCGCGGCCGGGATGGATGAATTCTGATGCGCGTGCTGGTGGTCTATTGCCATCCGGTGCCCGAAAGCTTTTGCGCCGCCATCAGAGATGCCGCAGTCGATGTGCTGAAGGCACGCGGCTGGGAGGTGCGGCTGCTCGACCTCTATGCGGAGAAATTCGATCCGGTGATGGGCTGCGAAGAGCGACGCGCCTACAATGAGCGGGCGCCGGAGGATCCGGCCCTAAAACCGCATTTCGAGCATCTCGCCTGGGCTGAGGCGATCCTGTTCATCTATCCGACCTGGTGGTACGGGCTGCCGGCCATGCTGAAGGGCTGGCTCGACCGGGTCTGGGCGACCGATGTCGCCTTCAAGCTGGGCAAGGGGCGCATCACGTCGCTGATGACACATGTCACCAGGGTCGGCGTCATCACCACCTGCGGCGCGCCGACCTGGTGGAGCGTCGTCGTCGGCCAGCCCGGCCGCAAGACCTTGCTGCGCGGTATGCGCGCGCTGTGCGCCCGCCGCTGCCGGACGTTTTTCCTGGCGCACTACCTGATGGACGCCTCGACGCCAAGGACGAGGGCGGCGTTTCTGGTGAAAGTGCGGGCGAAGCTGGAGCGGTTTTGAGCTTCTTCACCTCCCCCTTGTGGGGTGGGTCGCGCAGCAAATGCCGCAAGGCGGCTTTTGCGAAGCGGGGTGGTGGGTCTCGTAGGGCGCACCCCCACCCCGTCTCGCAATCGCCGCTTCGCTCCGACTGCGAGCCGACCCTCCCCACAAGGGGAGGGTAAAAAGGTGCTACATCCTCGTCCGTTCCGCCTTGGGATCGTACATCGGCTTCAGCGATGCTTCCGCCGCAAAACGCTCGCCGGCGATCTCGATCTCGTAGGACGAGGCCAGCACATCCGCCTCGCTCTCGCCCTGGCAGGGCACATAGCCCAGTCCGATCGCGCCGCCGAGATGGTGGCCGTAATTCCCCGATGTGATCGGGCCGACGATCTTGCCGTCGCGCAGGATCGCCTCGTTGTGGAAGAGCAGGGGTTCAGGGTCTTTCAAACGGAACTGCACCAGCCGGCGCGACAGGCCGGCTTCTTTTCTCTTCAGCACCGCATCGCGGCCGATGAACTCGCCCTTGGCGGTTTTGACCGCAAAGCCGAGGCCGGCCTCCAGCACATTGTCCTCGTCGGTGATGTCGTGGCCGAAATGCCGAAACGCCTTTTCGAGGCGACAGGAATCCAGCGTGTGCAGGCCGCAAAGTTTCAGGCCGACATCGCCGCCGGCCTCGTCGATCGCCTCGAAGACATGAGCCGCCTGGTCGGTCGAGACATAAAGTTCCCAGCCGAGTTCGCCGACATAGGTGACGCGGTGGGCACGGGCGAGGCCCATGCCGATCTCGATCTCCTGGAAGGTGCCGAATGGATTGTTGTCGTTGGAGAAATCGTTGGGGCTGACTTTCTGGATCAGCTTTCGCGCATCCGGACCCATCAGGCAGAGCACGGCCTCAGCTGCCGTGACATCGGTGATGACTACGAATTCATCCCCGACATGCCGGCGCAGCCAGGCGAGGTCGCGTTGCAGCGTCGCGCCCGGCACGACGAGGAAGTAGGCGGTCTCAGATAGCCGCGACACCGTGAGGTCGCTTTCGATACCGCCGCGCTGGTTGAGCATCTGGGTGTAGACGATCTTGCCCGGCGCCACGTCCATATCGTTGGCGCACAGCCTTTGCAGGAAGGCACAGGCGTCGCGGCCTTCGACACGGATCTTGCCGAACGAGGTCATGTCGAACAGGCCGACCTTGTTGCGGACCGCCAGGTGCTCCTCGCGCTGGTTGTCGAACCAGTTCTGCCGCTTCCAGGAATAGCGGTATTCGCGCTCCTGCCCCTCTCGCGCAAACCAGTTGGCGCGCTCCCAGCCGGCGACTTCGCCGAACACGGCGCCGCGCGCCTTCAGGTGTTCGTGCAGGGGCGAGCGCCTGACATTTCTGGACGTTGCCATCTGCCGGTAGGGGAAGTGATCCGCATAGAGCAGGCCGAGTGTTTCGGAGACACGCTCCTTGAGATACCTACGGTTCTTCTGGAATGGCTGGGCGCGGCGGATGTCGACTTCCCAGAGGTCGAAGGGCGCTTCGCCGTCATTGATCCACTGCGCCAGCGCCATGCCGGCGCCGCCGGACGAGACGATGCCGATGGAATTGTAGCCGGTCGCCATCCAGTAGCCCGACAGCTCCGGCGCTTCGCCGAGATAGTAGCGGTCGTCGGGGGTAAAGCTTTCGGGGCCGTTGAAGAAGGTGTGAATGCCGGCGGTTGCCAGCATAGGCATGCGATTGACGCCCATTTCGAGGATCGGCTCGAAATGCTCCATGTCCTCCGGCAACTGGTCGAAGCAGAAATCCTCGCTTATGCCGTCCATGCCCCAGGGCTTGGCCACCGGCTCGAAGGCGCCGAGCATCATCTTGCCGGCGTCTTCCTTGTAGTAGGCGCATTCATCGGGAACGCGCAGCACCGGTAGACGACCGAGCCCGGGGATCGGCTCGGTGACGAGATAAAAATGTTCGCAGGCATGCAGCGGGATGGTGACGCCGTTCTGGGCGCCGAGCTCGCGCGCCCACATGCCGGCGCAGTTGACGACGATGTCGGCCTCGATCGTGCCCTGGTCGTCGCCTTGCGCCCACGACACACCGGTGACGCGACCGGCCTTGGTATGGACCTTGGTGACCTTCACATTCTCGACGATGGCGGCGCCACGCTGGCGGGCGCCCTTGGCCAGCGCCATGGCGATGTTGGCCGGATCGCACTGGCCGTCGAGCGGCAGATGCACGGCGCCGACCACATCGGACACGTTGAGATGCGGGTACATCTCCTTGACTTCACCAGGCGAAATCTCGCGCACATCGACATCGAAGGCGCGGGCGAGCGAGGCCTGCCGATAAATCTCGTGCTTGCGCTCCTCAGTCAGCGCCACGGTGATCGAGCCGACCTGGCGCATGCCGGTGCCGACTTCCGTTTCGGCTTCCAGCTTGACGTAGAGGTCGGCCGAATATTTGGCCAGCCGCGTCATGTTCTGCGAGCCGCGCAGCTGGCCGATCAGGCCGGCGGCGTGCCAGGTCGTACCCGAGGTCAGCTGCTTGCGTTCGAGCAGCACGATGTCGGTCCAGCCGAGCTTGGCCAGGTGGTAGGCGACCGAACAGCCGGAGACACCGCCGCCGATAATAACCGCGCGGGCCTTGGTGGGAATGCTTCTGGTCATGCGGCCTCGCGGCGATAGCCGGATGCGAAGCGGCGCAGGCGTTTTGCGGCTTCCTGAAGCACCGGCTCCGGTTGGCAGAGGCTGATGCGGATGTGGCCGGCAGCGGCCTTGCCGAAGCTGGAACCCGGCATGACGCCGACACTCTCCTGGTCGAGAAAGGCCCAGGCGAATTTCTCGTCGTCGGGCTCGACTGCGGAGATGTCGAGCATGACATACATGCCGCCCTCGGAGCCGTGCACGCTGATATTGTTCATGCCGCGCACGGCGTCGAGCAGGACGGTGCGGCGCGCCGCATAGCGTTCGGCGATCTCCCTGACGCCAAAGCGGTTCTCCAGCGCCTCGGCGCAGGCGATAGAGATGAAGGCCGGCAGGCCGTAGGTCGTCACCAGATTGAGATTGGTCAACAGCGTGATCATCTGCGCTGGGCCGGTCAGCCAGCCCATGCGCCAGCCGGTCATGCCATGGCTCTTGGACATCGAATTGATGACCAGCGTGCGCTCCGCCATGCCGGGCAGGCCGCGCGGCGAGATGTGCTCGCCGCCGCCGAGCGTCCAGTAGACCTCGTCCGACAGCAGCCAGAGATCGTGCTCGCGGCAGATCTCGGCCAGCTCTTCCAGACGCTCACGCGAATAGACGGCGCCGGTCGGGTTGTTCGGCGTGTTGATCAAAATGGCGCGCGTGTTGGGCTTGAGCGCCGCGCGGATCATCTCGGCGTGCGGCTGGAAACCGTCTCCGGCCGGCGTCTCGACGACGGTGAAGCTGGCGCCGGCGGCGCTGAAGGTGTTGGGATAAGTCGCGTAGTAGGGCGCCACCACGATAGCGTGGTCGCCCTGGTCGAGAACGGCCTGCACCGCCGCGTAAAGGGCGGCCTGACCGCCCGGCGTGGCGATCACCTGGTCGGGGCTCGTCTCGACCCCGGTGCAGGCGGTCGAGGCCGCCGCCATCGCCCTGCGCAGGCGCGGAACGCCGGGAAGCGGGGTGTAGTGGTGGTTGCTGCCGCGAACCGCCGTCACGCAGGCTTCGATGGTCTGGCTCGGCGTATCGAAATCATGGTCGCCGACCGACAGCATGATGATGTCCTGGCCCGCCTCCTTGCGGGCCCATGCCTCGGTGTGGACCTCCCAGCCATCCTTGCCCGAAGGCACGATGCCGGAAATGCGCGATGATGGTCTGGGCATCAGGATACTCCCGAGATTTCGTGGCCGGCCTGTTCGAGCCGGTCGCGCAAGGCGGCGGTGTGGGCAGGGCCGACTTCGCAGCAGCCGCCGACGATGGTGGCGCCAGCGGCGACCCAGCCGAGCGCCTGGTGGGCATAGGCATCCGGATCAAGGTCGTGGCGTGCGTGCAGCACTTCCACCGTTCCACCATGCTTGAGCGCTTCGACAGAGGTGAAGCCATTGGCATAGGCGCCGACCGGGCCGCCGAGAGCAATCAATTCGGGCAGTGCCGCGGCGATAGCTTCTGGCCGGCAGCAATTCACCAGGCGCGCTGCAACCGTCAGGCCGTCGAGGGCGTCCGCCGCTGCCGCTATTGTTTCGCCGCTGCGCAGCCGCGGCGCGCCGTGATCGGCGAGCGTCCAAGACACCCAGACAGGTTTGCCGCTTTCCGACGCAGCGGTAACGGCCGCACGGCCTTCCTCGGCTGAGGCCATGGTCTCGCACAGGAACAGGTCGACGCCATCGGCCTGCTCGGCGACGATGCGGCGATAGATTTCCAGCGTCTCCTCGAACGATATGGTCAGCGCCGGCGCATAGCTGCCGAACAGCGGTGACAGGCAGCCGGCGATCGCTGCATCGCCTGCCTCCTCGCGTGCCTGTCTTGCCAATTCGATGCCGCGCTTCTGCAAGGGCCTGAAGAGGTCTTCTGCTCCTTCCCGCGCGAGCCGCTCCGGCGTCGCCGAATAGGTGTTGATGGTGATGACGCGAGCGCCGGCCCGGATGAATTCGGCATGCAGGCCACGCACCAGATCCGGCTCGTCGATCAGCACCCTGGCCGACCAGAGCGGCGTCGGCTCGGAGCTGCTGCGGCGGACCAGTTCCTGGCCCATGCCGCCATCGGTGAGAATGACTTTCTTCATGCTCTCAATCTTTCGTTTTTCGGATCCCACAGCGGCTCGTCTTTCTGCACGACCGCCTTGAAACGATCGCCAAAAATTTCAATCTCGATCGCGGTATTGGGTTCAGCCAGGTCGGCGCGCAGCATGCCGAGCGCGATCGATTTGTCGATGCGATGCCCCCAGCCGCCGGACGTCGTCTCGCCGACGATCTTGCCGTCATGCCAGAGCGTCGACACCGACGGCGCGTCGCAATCGCCGGGGTTTTCGACCACCAGCGTGACGAAGCGCTTCTTTACGCCTTGCTGCTTTTCGTTCTGCAGGGCTGCCTTGCCGCGGAAGTCGGGCTTGTCCCATTTTACGAAGCGCTCGAGCCCGCCCTGCAGGACCGTATAGTCGGTCGACAGGTCGCCCTTCCAGGTCCGGTAGCCCTTTTCGAGGCGCAGCGAATCCAGCGCATACATGCCGAACGGTTTCAGACCGTGTTTTTGTCCCGCCGTCCAGACGGCGTCGAAGATGGCGGCGGTGTCTCCCACCTTGGTGTGGATTTCCCAGCCGAGTTCGCCGGCGAAGGATACCCGCACCAGCTTCGCCCAGCGGCCGGCGATGGTGGTTTCCTGATGCGTCAGCCAGGGCAGCGAGAGATCCGCGCCACAGACCTCGGCCAGGATCTTGCGCGAATTGGGGCCGGCGAGGATTTGCGTCGAATAGTCTTCGGTCCTGTCGGTGAGGGTGAAAGCTGCGTCCTTCGGCAGGCGCGACTTCAGCCATTCGAAATCGTGCCACTGCGCTACCGCCGCGGTGATCAGCGTCATCTGCTCTTCGCCATGGCGCACCACCGACATCTCGGTGACGATGCGGCCCTTGTCGTCGGCGAAATAGGCGAGGCCGATGCGGCCGGGCTTGGGCACCAGGCCGGTGACCTGCAGCGCCAGCCATTCGGCTGCGCCAGGACCTTCGAGGTTGAAGCGCGAGAAGCCGGGCAGGTCCAGAATGCCGGCGGCGTCGCGCACCGCCAGGCATTCTTCGCGCACGCGGTGCTGCCACGGCCCGTCGCGGCGGAAGGTGAGTGTTGCTTCTTCCGACGTGTCGTCACCGCGTTGCGCATACCAGGTGGCACGCTCCCAGCCATTATAGGCGTCGAACTGGGCGCCGAGCGCCTTGATGCGATCGTGGATCGGCGACAGCTTGCGGTCGCGCCCGGCCGGCCAGGCATGGCGCGGGAACTGGATGGCGTATTCGTTGCCGTAGATCTCCATGCCCTTGGCGACGCTATAGTCGGGGGCGGCCGCAAAGCTGGTGAAACGGCGCGGATCGCAAGACCACATGTCCCATTCGGTCTGGCCCTGCGTCACCCATTCGGCCAGCACCTTGCCGGCGCCGCCGCCCTGGGCGATGCCGAAGGTGAAGACACAGGCCTCGAACGCGTTGGGAACGCCGGGCATCGGACCGATCAGCGGATTGCCGTCCGGCGCGTAAGGGATCGGCCCGTTGATCACCTTGGACAGGCCGGCAGTGCCGAGAATCGGCACGCGGGCTACGGCATCGGCAAGGTAGTGCTCGAGACGGTCGAGATCGTCGGGGAAGAGCTGGAAGGAAAAGTCCTCCGGCATCGGGTCGTTGTGGGTTGCCCAATGCGCGCGGCAATTGCGCTCATAGGGACCGAGATTCATGCCGTTCTTTTCCTGGCGCAGATAGTAGGAGGTGTCGACGTCGCGCAGCAGCGGCAGCTTCTTGCCCTGCTCCTTCGACCAGGCCACCAGTTCGGGGATTTCCTCGAACAAAATGTACTGATGGCTCATCACCATCATCGGGACGTCGCGGCCGAACATTTTGCCGACTTCCGCGGCTCGGTAGCCGGCGGCGTTGACGACGATCTCGCAACGGATCTCGCCTTGCGGCGTCTCGACAACCCATTCGTCGTTCTCGCGGCGCACACCTGACACCGGACAGAAGCGGACGATCCTGGCGCCTATGTCGCGCGCACCCTTGGCCAGTGCCTGCGTCAGCTGCGCGGGGTCGATGTCGCCGTCGTTTGGATCGTAGAGCGCACCTTTGAGGCCATGCGTCTCGATGAAGGGATAGCGGCGCTTGATCTCATCAGGGCCGACAATGGCGATGTCCATGCCCTGGTAGCGGCCCATGCCCTTGGCGCGCTGGAACTCCTGCATGCGCTCCTTGGTGTGGGCGAGGCGGAGCGAGCCGGTAACGTGGTAGTTCATGGGATAGTCGACCGCGTCGGCGAGACCGCGATAAAGCTCGGTCGAATAGCGCTGCATGTTCATCAGCGACCAGGACGACGAGAAGGTCGGCACGTTGCCGGCGGCATGCCAGGTTGAGCCCGATGTCAGCTCGTTCTTTTCAAGCAGCACGCAATCGGTCCAGCCCGCCTTGCAAAGGTGGTAGAGCGAGGAGGTGCCGACGACACCGCCTCCGATGATCACCACGCGTGCCGTGGTCGGCAAACCGGCCATATTCTTCTCCCAAACCTGAAGCGCGCTGCGCTTCTATTTTTTGCTTGATGCATGTCGTTGTCCCAAAACCGCTGCACACTTTTGGGCGACATGCATTCAATAAACAGGCGGCGAAACCACCCAGATGACCACGGCCGGCTCGCTGCCGGGATTGCGCCAGCGGTACGGCTTGCGCTCGAAGCGGAAGGAATCGCCTTCGACAAGACGGTGCCAGACGCCGGCGATCTCGATCTCGAAAATGCCAGAGGCGATGTAGCCGGCTTCCTCGGTCGGCCGCAGCTGCTCGCTCTTCATCTCGGCGCCCGGCGCGAAGATCGAACGCACCATCTCGAAACTACCGCCGAGATCGGGCGACAGAAGCTCCTCCACCAGGCCGGATTCGCTTGTGCCAAGCGTGCGCCGGCTGCCGGCGCGCACTACAACGCCGCGCTCCTTTTCGATCGGCACGTCGTGGCTGAAGAACAGGCTGAGTGGCACGCCGAACAGGTCTGCGAAGGCCCTGAGGTCGCCAAGCGAAGGGATAGACAGGCCGCGCTCGACCTGGCTGACCCAGCCGACGGAGCGACCAAGCTTCAGCGCGATCTCAGCCAGCGTCAGCCCGCGCGCCTTGCGCAGCGCACGGATGTCACTCGCCAGCAGGCGCTCGTCAGGTCCCTGCAATGTTTTGGGGATAGCTGGGGCCAAAACGCTCACTTGATGAAAAACTGGAAATGAATTTCATGAGAGCTCATGTCCGTGAAAAAATCAAGCGAATTTTCATGGACACACAAGATTTGCTTGCGCGATTTTGGCGGTTCATGCAAAGGCTCTGGCACGAGCGGCGGGTGTGGGAATGCGGGTCGGCGACCAAGGATTGAAATCTGCGCAAGGTCTTCTCCGATAGCCGGTTCGGCTTTCGAAGTGTGCGCAAAGGGACGGCCCATGCTGGAAAAAAACGGCCTGGCAGCGCATAACGCGGCTGTTGTCGACGAGGCGATCATCTCGCGCCGTTCGGTGCGCGCCTTCCTGCCCGACATGGTCGATGACGAGACGATCCGAGCCATTCTTGGCGTCGCCGCGCGCGCGCCTTCGGGCACCAATATGCAGCCCTGGCGGGTCTATGTCGTCAAGGGCGAGGTCAAGCAGCAGATCACCGATGCCATCCTGAATTCCGGTATCCGCGCCGAAAAGGCCGATTGGGACGAGTATCGCTATTACCCCACCCAGTTCTTCGAGCCGTATCTCACCCGCCGCCGCGCCAACGGTTTCGGGCTCTATGGGGCACTCGGCATCGGCCGCCGCGAGGTCGACAAGATGCGCGCCCAGCACGACCGCAACTTCGTCTTCTTCGACGCGCCGGTCGGCATGATCTTCACCATCGACCGGCGGCTGAACCAGGGCTCGTGGATCGACTACGGAATGTTCCTGCAGAACATCATGGTGGCGGCGCGAGGCAGGGGCCTGCACACCTGCCCGCAGGCCGCCTTCGCGCCCTATCACCGGCAGATCCGGCCGGTGCTCAACATCCCCGACGAGGAGATCGTCGTCTGCGGCATGGCGCTCGGCCTCGAGGATACGTCGAAACCCGAAAACGACTTCCGCACCGACCGCGTGCCGCTGGAAGAGTGGGTGACGTTCAGCGAATAGGGCTCGGCTACCGGGGCCTCATTCCACGTTCATCTGCGCGCCGTGGCCGCTGATATGGGCGCCGTCCTGCGGTGTCAGTCTGAGATAGGCAAACAGCGCACACAAAGTGATGACGCCCTCGACCACGAACAGGATGCGGAAGTCGTTGGTCACCGCCGGCCCGCCGCCAGCCAGGAACGACAACAGCGCCGCCGCCAGGCCGACGCTGATCGCTACCCCCAACTGCCACAGTATGTAGTAGAGTGCGCTGAAGCGGGCGAGCTGGTCGGGCGCGATGTCGGAATAGGCGAGATTGCCGGTCGAAGCCCACTGCGCCGAGCGCAGAACGCCGAAGGCAAAGATATAGACGAGCACGATCCAGACCGGCGTTGTCGCCTCAATCAAGGCGAAGCCCGCTACCATGGCAGCAACGATCGGCGTGTTGACGACCAGCACGCGGCGAAAGCCGAAACGGTTGAGCAGGCGCGGCATGAAGACACGCATGATCAGCGAGCCGATTGCGGCGACGAAAGTCAGCGATCCCGCCTGCACCGCGCTCATGCCAAAGCCGAGCTGGAACATCAGCGGCAAAAGGAAAACGACCGAGCTCAGGCCGATCGTGTCCAGCCCACCACCGGTGAGGAATGAGATGCGAAAGGTGCGGATGCGCAGGAGTTTCAGGTCAAGCAAAGGGTTGCAGGCGCGCAGGCAGTGGAAGGAGGCAAGCGTCAGGATGACGATCGCCAGCGTCAGCTCGGCCGCGATCATGCTGCCGGCGGCGTCTTTGGCCGCAAGCGAATCCATGCCGAAGACCAGCAGGACCATGCCGCTGCCGACCAGCAGGAAGCCCGGGAAATCCAACGGCGTGCGCACCGGCTTGGTGGCCGTCGGAAACAGCGAGGCGGCAAGAACGGCCGCCGCCAGCGCGAACGGCACGTTGATGAAGAAGATCCAGCGCCAAGAAATGTAGGTCGTCAGCGCACCGCCGACGAGCGGGCCGACCAATGGGCCGGACTGGCCGGCCAGCGAAATATACATGTTGATCTTCAGCGTGCGGCTGCGCGGGAAGGTCGACAGGATGACGACCTGGCCGAGCGTCCCCATCAAGGCGCCGCCGAAGCCTTGCAGCGCGCGGGCGCCGACCAGCGTCCAGATGTCGTTGGACAATCCGCACAGCGCCGATGACGCGGCGAACACCAGCAAGGCGAAGCAGTAAACGTTGCGCAGGCCGAAGCGGTCGGCCGCCCAGCCGCCGAGCGGCATCGAGATGATCAGGCTGGCGACATAGACGGTGATCAACAGGCCGAGCTGGCTCGGCGGCCGGCCGAGGCTGTCGCTGATACCGGGCAGGGCGGTGACCACGACATTCTGGTCGAGGCTGGTCATGAACACGCCGCAGGCGACCGTCAGCGGCAGCAGGAGCAAGGCTGTGGCCGACACATCGGCGCGATCCGTGGCGCCAGCGGATAGTTCTGCGGTCATGGGGATGTTCGAACCAAACGACGATGCCGACTCTGAGACGGGAGCTTTTTAATCCCCTGGGGCGGTTGGGCCACGTTCCCCACCATGGGCTTCCATTGGAGCATTCTCTAGCGGCAGAACCGGCTGGCCTTGAGGCCAGAACGGCTGTCGGCCCTACTGAACCTCGTAGCCGACCTCCTCGCTGGCATGGCAGAGCGCCTTCCAGAACGAGCGGGCGAAGGAGCGGAAGACATAGATGTCGAACTGGTCGGCGCCGGTGCGCTGGATCTGCGCAAAGACGTCGTGATGGGTGGTCGAACGGCCGGAGCCTGTGGGGAAGGCGGGCAGCGCAAAGTCGATGGCGAAGAATTTCGCCAGCACCCATTCGGCCTTAGGGCCGGCGATGCGGATTGCGGTGCGGCCATGCGACAGGTCGGTGATCGTGCCGATTGCCGGGGTTACGTCCCTGGCAAAACGCGCCGCCAGGCCCTCGGCATCGTCGACGACCGTGAATTTTCCAGGCGCGAAACCGAACACGGCCTTGCCGAACTTGGCGAGACCGCCGCCGGCACCGTCGGGCAAAGCGAGGCCGGTGACTTTGCCGATCGCCTCGATCAGCTGCTTTTCCGCGCCCGGCCATGCGGCCAGCTGCAGGATCGAGCCCGGCCTGGTCTCGGTCAGGATGACATCGACGCCATGCTCGAAATTGCCGTGCGAACCCGGATGGAACACCGGCTCGAGCGGCGAGAGGCGCTCGGGTGATTGGCGTTCGGGTGATTGGCGCTCAGCCATGCATGCGGCTCCCGTCCGGGTCGTAGAAATGGTTGGAGACGATCTCGACGGGCCCGAACCGCTTGCGCAGCGGATCGGAGACAAACGCCCGGGTGCCATGGCGCGCCTTGCCGCCTTCGACCAGGGCCAGCGCGATGTGCTTGCCCAGCGCCGGCGAATAGCAGCACGCGGTGATGTGGCCGATGGAATCGTGCGGATTGGCTTCGTCCAGTTCCTCGACGAGGTGGGCGCCGCCATTGAACGGCCGGTTGTCGAGCGAGACTAGGCCGACCAGCTGCAGCCGCTCGGGCGCGATCAGGCCTTCGCGGTCCATCATCGCCGAGCCGATGAACGGCTTCTTCTTCGACAGCATCCAGTCGAGATGCAGGTCGCGCGCCGTAGTGCGCCCGTCGATCTCCGCGCCGGTGACATGGCCCTTTTCGATGCGCATCGTGCCCAACGCCTCCAGCCCGTAGGTGACCAGGCCGAACGGCTTGCCGGCTTCGATAAGGGCTTCCCAGACATGGGTGCCGTAGCCGGCGCCGCAATAGACCTCGAAGGCCATTTCTCCGGAGAAGGACAGCCGGCAAATCATCACCGGCACGCCTGATATCTCGCCGCGCACGATGCCCATGAACGGCAGGGCTGTGTTGTCGACCGCGGTGCCGGTGACACAGGCGGCGAGGATGGCCCGCGCCTTCGGCCCGCCGATGGCCGCGCCCGCCCATTCGTCGGTTACCGAGGTGACGTGCACTTTGAGCTCCGGCCAGATGACGTCGAGGAAATATTCCAGATGCTGCATCACCTTGCCGGCGTTGGCCGTGGTGGTCGTCATCAGGAAATCCTGTTCGCCGAGCCGCCATGTGGTGCCGTCGTCGAAGGCCAGCCCGTCCTCGCGCAGCATCAGGCCGTAGCGGGCCTTGCCGACGGGGAGGGTGGAAAACATGTTGGTGTAGACCCGGTCGAGGAATTCGCCCGCATCCGGCCCCTGAACGGCGATCTTGCCCAGCGTCGAGACGTCGACGATGCCGGCGCTTTCGCGCGTCGCCCTGGCTTCACGGACATAGGCCTGCTCGACCGTCTCGCCGGCAAGGCCGTAGATCATTGGTCGATACCAGAGGCCAGCGGAATACATCGTTGCGCCATTGGCGAGGTGCCAGTCATGCATGGGCGTCAGGCGCTCGGGTTTCAGATCGCCGAAGCGTTCGGCGGCAAGCGAGCCGATCGACACCGCGGAATAGGGCGGGCGGAAGCGCGTCGTTCCGACTTCGGGGATCGGTTTGCCCAACGCCTCGGCCATGATGGCGAGGCCCGGAACGTTGGAGTTCTTGCCCTGGTCGGTCGCCATGCCGAGCGTGGTGTAGCGCTTCAGATGCTCGACGGAGACAAAACCTTCGCGATGCGCCAGCCGCACGTCTTCAGCAGTCACGTCATGCTGGAAGTCGACGAAGCTTTTTCCCTTGGCTTTGATCTCGAACACCGGCGCCGGATCGGGGTTTCCCGGGGCTGCTTCGACATCCGGCAAAGCTGCCGGCGCAGCCGCTCCGCCCGCGGCGGACAGGCCGGCTGCACGGCCCTCAGTGATGGCTTCGACGGTCGAAAAGCTGCCGTTGAAAGCGCCGGCGCCAATCCATTGCCGAGTCGGTTTCGGCGGCAGGAAGGCCTGGCGGGCAGGGTTCCATTCGGCTCTGGCACCGGCCTGGCTGGCGAGATGGATGGTCGGCGACCAGCCACCCGACATCAGCAGGCAATCGGCGTGGATGCTGCGGGCGTCACCGCTGAGCGCGCCCGAGGTCATGTCGAAGCGCTGCACCTTGAGGCCGGAGAGCGCCTTGCCGCCTTCGGTGGCGACCACGGCATGGCCGGAGAGGATTTCGGCTTCGGCCTCGGTGGCGAGGCTGCGCATTTCGGCCGAAAGCTCGGGGCGCACATCGACGATGGCGACAATAGCCGCCCCGGCCTTCCTCAGCGCCAGCGCCGAGCGATAGGCGCTGTCATTGTTGGTGAACAGCGCGATCCTGTCGCCGGGCAGCACGCCATAATCGTTAGCATAGCGCTCGGCGGCATGCGCCAGCATGACGCCCGGCCGGTCATTGCCGGGGAACACAAGCGGCCGCTCGAAAGAGCCGGTGGCCAGCACCACCGTCTTGGCGCGGATCGCCCAGTAGCGATGGCGCGGCTCGCCCTTGCCGGGCGTTTCCTTGTGGTCGGTGACGCGCTCGAGCGCGGCTAGCGTGTTGCCGTCGTAATAGCCCCACACCGTGGTGCGCGGCAGCAGGCGGACCGTGTCATGGCCTTCGAGCTGGCTGACGGCGCGCGCCGCCCAGTCGGCGGCCGGCGCGCCGTCGATGGCCTCGCCGGACCAGTTGGCCGAGCCGCCGAAACGCGGCTCGAGTTCGGCCAGGATGACGCGCGCGCCCTGGTCGGCAGCGGCCTTGGCGGCTGACAGGCCGGCCGGGCCGGAGCCGACCACCAGCACGTCGCAAAACGCGTTCATGCGCTCGTAGCGCGAGGTGTCGGCGGCAATACCGGCGCGGCCCAGGCCGGCGGCGCGGCGGATGAAATGCTCGCAGAACATCCAGAAGCGGGTGCCTTTCAGGGGGCCGAAGACAGGGCCCATGAAGGTCTTGTAGTAGAAGCCGGCGGCCAGGATCTTGCCGCCGAGCTGGTTGACGGCGTTGATGTCCCAGGCGAGCGAGGGAAAGCGGTTCTGGCTGACGGCCACCAGCCCGTCATAGATCTCGACCATGGTTGCGGCGATGTTGGGCTCGCGCACTTCGCCGCGCAGCACCGTCACCAGCGCGTTCGGTTCCTCGACGCCGGCCGAGAGCAGGCCGCGCGGGCGGTGGTATTTGAATGAGCGGCCGAAAAGCGTGACGCCGTTAGCAAGCAGCGCCGAGGCCAGCGTGTCGCCGGCATGGCCGGTGTAGGGCGTGCCGTCGAAGGTGAAGCGGATGGTGCGCAGCCGGTCGACGCGGCCGCCGGTCTCGGTGCGGCGCGGGCTCACGACTTGCCTCCGGCTTTGTGCCGGGCGGCGGCATTGTGGTCGCCGCGGGCGAAACCGGTGCTGGAAATCTCATGCGTGACCGTGTTGCGCACCATCCTCAGATGGGTGCGGCAGCCGCCCGAATGCTGCCAGATCTCATTGTGGTCGCCGGCCGGGTTCAGCCGATCGTAGACATAGGCGTTCCAGGCGTCGAGGTCCTGCGAGTTGGGCTGCGGGCGCTCGCGGTTGCCGTCGCCCTGATAGGTGAACTCGATGACGTCGCGCGGGCCGCAATAGGGACAAGTGATAAGCATTTGTTTGAACCCTAATGCAGCCGGGGCGTTGCGCCCTGGCCCTTGTCGTCAATCACTAGGCCGCGATAAAAACGGTCGAGCGTGAACGGCGCGTTGAACGCGTGCGGTTCGTCCTTGGCGATGGTGTATGCGAAGCACCAGCCCGAGGCCGGCGTCGCCTTGAAGCCGCCATAGCACCAGCCGCAATTGAGATACATGCCCGGCAGCGGGCCGGTGGTGATGATCGGCGAACCGTCCATCGACATGTCGCAGACGCCGCCCCATGAGCGCAGCATGCGTACACGCGCAAGGCCGGGAAACAGCGCCAGCATCTCGCTCATCACCTCATCGACGATGGGCAGGTTGCCGCGCTGAGCGTAGCTGTTGTAGCCGTCGATGTCACCGCCGTAGACGAGGCCGCCCTTGTCGGACTGCGACATGTAGAAATGACCCATGCCGAAGGTCAGCACCGTGTCGACGAAAGGTTTCAGCGATTCGGTGACGAAGGCCTGCAGCACATGGCTCTCGATCGGCATCCTGTCGATGCCGGCAAGCTGCATCACCCGTCCGGTGCTGCCGGCAACGGCCACGGCAACTTTCTTGCCGCGGATCTCTCCGCGCGTCGTTTGCACGCCGGTGATGCGGTCGCCGTCGCGCAGGAAGCCGGTGACCTCGCAATTCTCGACGATGTCGACGCCGCGTCGGTCGGCGCCGCGGGCATAGCCCCAGGCAACCGCATCGTGACGGGCGGTGCCGGCGCGCGGCTGCATCAGGCCGCCGACGATGGGAAAGCGCGCGGAGGCCGACATGTCCAGCGCCGGGACCAGGCGCGCGATCTCGGCGGTGCTCATCAGCTCGGCATCGACGCCGAGATGGCGCATGGCGTTGCCGCGCCTTGCCAAGTCGTCGAACTGGCCCGGCGTGTGAGCCAGATTCAGGCAGCCGCGCTGCGAGAACATGACGTTGTAGTTGAGGTCGTGCGAAAGGTTCTCCCACATCTTCATCGAATGTTCGTAGAAGCGGGTGTTGGACGGCAAAAGGTAGTTGGAGCGCACCGCCGTGGTGTTACGGCCGACATTGCCGGAACCCAGCCAGCCCTTTTCCAGCACCGCGACATTGGTGATGCCGTGCTCCTTGGCCAGATAGTACGCCGTCGACAGGCCGTGGCCGCCGCCACCGATGATGATGACGTCATAGGAAGCCTTGGGGTCGGGCTTGCGCCAGGCCGGCTTCCAGTCCTTGTTTCCCTTGAGCGCGTTCGTGAGAAGCGAAAGGGCTGAATATTCCGCCATTCTTCATGTCATCCCTAGAGCATGATGCCGAAAAGTGTGAAGCGGTTTTCGGACGACATCATGCTCTATATCTTTGATTTGTAGAGCCGGATGATTTCAGGTCCAACAGACCTGAAGCCATCCGGCTCGGGTGCGATGCGGCAGACTATAGAGCAGGCGGCGGGCGCAAAGCCAAGATTGCGCCATGGCTTTTCGACTGGCCGACTCCCGCAAGGCGCCCAACTGTCATGACTTCGCCACGACTTGCTCCACGGGATGAGCGTCTCTATCAAGGACCGCTTTAGAAGCGGCCTTGCCGCCCTTTGAGTCGCCACCATTATGCTTTTTCGCTTCTTTCGCCTGATCCTGGTCCTCGCGCTCGTTGCCTTGGCGCCGCATTCGTTCGGCGCGATGGCGCAGGGGCTGGGCCAGGCGCCTGCCGGGCTGGTCGCCGACCAGCAGAAAATCCTGCAGGGTTTGACGACGAAAACCGACGCTCTGGAGAAGAAAGTCCAGGAGGACGGCGTCGACGACACCACCCTCGTCGAGATCCGCCTGCAGCTGGAAGAGCTGTCGCGCGGTGCGCTGAACAGCGCGCTGGCGTTTCGTTCGCGGCTGGGAGAGATCAATTCGAGGCTCGAGCAGCTTGGCGCCCCGCCGGCTGCCGGACAGCCCCCTGAACCGGACATCGTGACCGGCGAGCGCCAGGCGCTGGCGTCGGAAAAGGCGGAGATCAACGCCGTCATCGCCGGGGCGCAGAACCTGTCGATTCGCATCAATTCGCTGATCGAGAAGATCGGTAATATGCGCAGCGAGCTGTTTCGCAGCGGCCTAACCAAGCGCTATGTGCTGTCCGATGCACTGAGCCCGCAGGTGTTTTCCGACGCAAGGGACGAATACGCCAATTTTTACAGGGCGGTGTCGTCGTGGCTGAGCTTTGCCTTCAAGTTCAAGTTCCAGGCGATGCTCGCGGCGACCCTCATGGCGCTTGCGTTGGCCGTGGTGCTTCTGGTCGGTGGGCGCCGCCTGTTTGGGCGCATCTTCGAGCCCGACGCGTCGGTTGAAGATCCGACGTATCTCAGTCGCCTGTCGGTGGCGTTCTGGTCGACCTTGCTGCCGACGCTGGCGGTCAGCGCCTTCCTCGCCTCGACGGTGTTCCTGTACAACTACTACAATGTGCTGCGCGGCGACATAGGCGTGTTCCTCAACGCTCTGGCAGCCGTCATCGCCATAGTGTTCTGTGTCAACCGCCTGACCAATGCGGCTCTGTCGCCCAGCATGCCGAACTGGCGTCTGATCCAGGTCGAGACCGGCCCGGCGCGTTGGCTGGTGCGGCTGACGACGGCCATGGCAGTCGTCATCGGCATCAACAATTTCCTGTCGATCGTCAACGACAAGATGGGCTCGCCTCTGTCGCTGACGGTGGCCAGGAGTTTTGTCGCCACCGTGATCGTCGGGGTCATCCTGATCCTGATGGCGCTGCTGAAGCCTTACAAGGACGTCGCTGGGCGCTGGCGCCGCTGGCCGGCCTGGCTGCGCTACACCTGTGTCGCGCTCGGCCTGTTCACGATTGCGGCGGCGCTGTTCGGCTATATCGGTCTTGCCATCTTCGTCTCGTTGCAGGTCGTGGTCACTGGCACCATCCTGCTCACCGCCTATATCGGCTTCCTGTCGGCGCGCGAGATCGGCGAGGAGGGTGGTTTCGCCGGCACGTCCATCGGGCGCTGGCTGAAGACCAATTCCAGCTATGAGGACACCGCGCTCGACCAACTCGGCCTCGTCGTCAGCGTCGCCATCAACCTGATGATCGTGCTGGTGTTCCTGCCGCTGATCCTGTTGATGTGGGGCTTCCAGCCCGGCGATATCCAGGCCTGGGGCTATAAATTGGCGACAGGCGTCACCGTCGGTTCGGTGACGATTTCGGTCACCGGCATCCTCACCGGCATCGTCGTCTTCATCATCGGCTATTTCCTGACCCGCTGGTTCCAGGGCTGGCTCGACGGCTCGGTTATGGCTCGCGGCAAGGTCGATACCGGCGTGCGCAACTCGATCCGGCTGGCGGTCGGCTATGCCGGCGTCGCGCTCGCCGGCCTGGTCGGCATCTCGGCGGCGGGCATCGATCTTTCCAATTTGGCGCTCGTTGCCGGCGCACTCTCGCTGGGTATCGGCTTTGGCCTGCAGAATGTCGTGTCCAACTTCGTGTCGGGCCTGATCCTTCTCGCCGAGCGGCCGTTCAAGGTCGGCGACTGGATCGTCGCCGGCGACACATCAGGCACGGTCAAGAAGATCAGCGTGCGCGCCACCGAAATCGAGACCTTCCAGCGGCAATCGGTGATCCTGCCCAATTCGAACCTCATCAACAACGCCGTCGGCAACTGGACGCACCGCAACAAGCTCGGACGTGTGGAGATCAAGGTCGGGGTCGCCTATGGCAGCGACGTCAAGCGGGTACACGCGGTCCTGCTTGAGATTGCGCGCGGCCATGCGCTGGTGCTGAAGAACCCGGAACCCTTCGTGCTGTTCACCAATTTCGGGCCGGCAGCACTCGAGTTCGAGATCCGCGTGTTCCTGGCCGATGTGCTGAACGGCGCCATCGTTCAGAACGATATCCGCTTTGCCGTTCTCGATGCTTTTGACGCCGAGCACATAGAAATCCCCTCGACGCCGCGCGCCGAGGTCAAGGTCAAGCAGACCGACGCATGGCCGATCGACGACGACAAGATCGAAGTCGAGTTCGCCGAGAAGGAGCAGGCGGAGGCCAGAGCCGCCACCGAGGCGAAGCGGCTGGCCAAAACTGGTCGCAAGGCCCGCAAACCCGATCCCAGCTAGGCCCCAAGCTCCTCCCAAACCGATTGCGGCATGAATGCGGCATTCAGTTGCGGTTCAGCTTGCATCTCATATAAGCTCACATGCAAAGGCGAGAATGCCTTGCGAAATGCAACAGAGGCGGTGTGGAAACACCGATATTGCAAAATGTGGAAGTCGCTCGTCGTCGCCATCGCTCTTACCGCAGCGAGTGGCTCGGCCTTTGCCGCCAGCGCGGTCAACAAGGATGCTGAGACCCGTACGCTGATCGTGACGGAAGGCGGCGGCAAGACGGAGTTGGCGCTGGCCGCTGGCGAAACCGTGGAATTCTGCCCGAACGGCTGTTTTGTCACCTTGCCCAATGGTGACCTCGAGGCCCTGACCGGCTCGGAAACGGTCGAAATCTCGGGTGGCGTTGCCCGCATCAAGTAAAGTCGGCAGGCAGATGTAGTAGAGGCCGGGCAATGCCCGGCCTTTTATTGTTCGCGGTAGCGATTGCTTAACAATGACGCGGGAAATATCGTGGCGCCTACCGGCTGCAACCGTGCGTTTTAACGTTCAATACGCCGTTCCGCCGCTATACCGGTGCGAAGACGCCGAAACACGGCGCAACCGGTTATGAATAGGGCAGAACGGACATGGATGCGCGGTCGGACAAGAACGCAATCCCGCTTGCGGTCGACCTCGACGGCACGCTGATTGCGACCGATCTTCTTTGGGAAGGCCTGTTCATCCTGCTCAAGAAGAATCCGCTCTATGTTTTCCTGGTTCCGTTCTGGCTGGCCGCCGGCCCGGCGCGGCTGAAACAAGCGATCGCAGACCGCATCGACATCGATCCGGCCTCGCTGCCCTATCGCGAAGCGCTGCTGCAGCGGCTGCGCGCCGACCATAGCGACGGACGCAAGATCGTGCTGGCGACCGGTACGCCACGCAAGTTCGCCGAGGCGATCGCCGCGCATCTGGGCGTCTTCGACTATGTGCTGGCGACCGACGGTCCCCACAACATGACCTCGGGCCGCAAGCGCGACGCGCTCATCGCCGCCTATGGCGACGGCGGTTTCGACTATGCCGGCAACAGCCGGCACGACCTCAAGGTTTTCGGAGCCGCACGCAACGCCATCGTCGTGGCGCCCGACCGCCATGCGAGGCGCTGGCAGGCCGCGCATAGCGCCGAAAGGATGCCGGCGCCGAAAAGGACATTGAAGACATTCGTCAAGATGCTGCGGGTGCATCAGTGGCTGAAGAATTCGCTGATAGCGGTGCCGATGGTGCTGTCGCATGAATACTTCAACATCAACATGATCTGGCAATGCCTGCTGGCGTTCGTCTCCTTCAGCGCCGTGGCTTCCGCCATCTACATCCTCAACGATTTCTTCGACCTTGCGCTTGACCGCAAGCACCCGACCAAACGCAACCGGCCTTTCGCCAGCGGCGCGCTGTCGATACCGTTCGGTCTCGGCGCGATGGCCGCTCTGCTGACGATCGGCATCGCCGCCGGGCTTCTGTTGCCGATCGAGTTCCTGGGCGTGCTCGCCGGCTATCTGGTGGTGACCACAGCCTATTCGCTGTCGTTCAAGCGCATGCTCCTGGCCGACGTACTGACGCTGGCGGGGCTCTACACAGTGCGTGTGCTGGCAGGTGCTGCGGCGACCGGGGTCGAAGTCTCGTTCTGGCTGCTCGCCTTCTCGATTTTCTTCTTCCTGTCGCTGGCGCTGGTGAAGCGCTATGTCGAACTGCGCACCACAGCCATTCCGGTGGGCGAGCGCATTGCCGGTCGCGGCTACCGCATCGAAGATCAGGAGATCGTCGCCCAGGCGGGCATGGCGTCGGCCTTCTCCTCGGCGCTGGTGCTGGCGCTCTACATGGACAGCGTCTCCGTGCGCGAACTCTATCCGCATCCCAGGCTGGTCTGGCCGCTGGCGCCGATCGTGCTGTATTTGACCATGCGGGTCTGGATCCTGGCGCGCCGCAACGAGATGAATGATGATCCGGTCATCTTCATCATTCGCGACTGGCGAAGCCAGATCGTCGTGGTGATCGGCGCCGCCCTTCTGGTCGCGGGAGGCTGGTAGGGCATGGCCGGCGAACGGTACCGGAGTTTTGGCCTCGCCACGCCGGCCGCAAAGCGAGCCATCGGGGTCGACGATGCCATCGCGCTGATGCGAAGCGGCAAGGCGACAAAGAACGCTCTGCTCGCCTATGGCAATGGCCGCTCCTACGGTGATTCCTGCCAGAACGGGCCAGGTGCGGTCGTGGACATGCGGCCGCTGAACCGCATCGGCGCCTTCAATGCCGAGACCGGCCTGCTCGAGGCGGAGGCCGGCGTGTTCCTCTCCGATATCATTGCGCACACTGCACCTTACGGTTTCTTTCCGACTGTCGTCCCAGGCACCCAGTTCGTCACCCTTGGCGGCGCGATCGCCAATGACGTCCATGGCAAGAACCATCACCGGCGCGGCACCTTTGGCTGCCATGTCGAGTCGTTCACGCTGCTGCGCTCGGACGGGCGGACCTACACCTGCTCGGCAACCGACAATGCAAGGCTGTTTGCGGCGACGATCGGCGGCATGGGGCTGACCGGCCTGATCCTGTCGGCCTCGATCCGGCTGATGCGGGTGCATTCGCTCGATATCGCCGAGAAGGTAACGCGGTTTGCCGATCTCGGCGAATTCTTCGAACTGGCCGAGGCCGCCGACCAGGCCAATGAATATGCCGTCGCCTGGATCGACCAGCTTGCCGGCGGCCATGGCCGCGGGCGCGGCCTGTTGTTGACAGGCAATCATGCCGAGTATGGCTCGCATGCGGCGTCTCGCGCCGGCTCCCGTTTTTCAGTGCCGTTCCAGCCGCCGTTCAATGTGCTCAACCGGCCGTTCCTCACCGCCTTCAACGCCGCCTATCGGTGGAAGAAGGGGCGCTCGCCGGGGCCGAGCCAAACCGGCTACCAGGGCTTTTTCTTTCCGCTTGATGGTGTCGGCGACTGGAATCGGCTGTATGGCCCGAAAGGTCTCTACCAGCACCAGAGCTTGGTGCCGGAAAATGTCGCGCGCCAGACCGTGCCGGCGCTGCTCGAGGCGGCGCGACGGGCCGGGCAGGGCTCTTTCGTCACCGTGTTGAAGCGCTTCGGCTCGATCCGCTCGCCGGGGCTGCTGTCTTTTCCGCGGCCAGGCTTCACGTTGACGCTGGATTTCCCCAATCGCGGCGACAGGACGCTGGCCCTGCTCAGCGAACTCGACGGCATCACGGTCGCGGCCGGCGGCGCGGTCAACCCGTACAAGGATGCGCGCATGGGCGCTGATACTTTCGCGGCCTCCTTCCCGAATTGGCAGCGGCTTGAAGCGCTGCGCGACCCGGCGTTCGTGTCCAGTTTCTGGCTGCGGACGGCGAAAAAGCTCAACGTCCGGCCAGGGCGTGTCGAGGCAGCTGAATAGGTACAATCCGAATAAGTCATGGTGAATAGATCGTAATTTCCGTGGTTTACTCAAAGCATTGTCGTGACTTCATGAAATGTTTGCAGGTTCGTAATACGACCGTTGCGAGTGGCGGGTGCAAAATATGAAATACATCGTCTTCATTCTGTTCACGGTCATGACCAATGCCGCCGCGCAGCTGATGCTGAAGCAAGGCATGATGTCACTCGGGCCGATTTCGTTCGAAGGCACCAATCCGCTGTTGAGGCTGTTGCAGGTCGTTTTCAGCCCATGGGTGTTTCTCGGCCTGTGCACCTTCGTCATCTCGATGGCTTCGCATCTCTATGTGCTGTCCAAGGTCGAGCTCAGCTTTGCGTATCCGTTCCTCAGCCTTGCCTATGTCGCGGTTGCGATCTTCGCCTATTTCATCTTCCGCGAGGACCTCAATGCCTGGCGCATTGCCGGCATCGCCTTCATCTGCGTCGGCACCGTGCTGATCGCGCAAAGCGGTCGAGACTTGGGCGGGCGCGGGCATGACGACCAAACCGCTTCCATCATCCCCAACAAGACCAGCGAGATCGTTCGATGAGACATGTTATTTTCGGCGGCGACGGCTTCGTCGGCCGTCATCTTGCCCCGAAGCTTGTGGCCGATGGTGAAGAGGTTGTCGTTGCCGACATCGTCAAGAGCGACCTGACGCACTATCGCAACGTTCGCTTCGTCACCTGCGATGTCACGGATACGGCCTCGGTGGCCAACATCGGATTGAAGGCCGACGACATGATCTACAACCTGTCGGCCAAAATGCTGTCGCCGATCCAGGTGCGGGCCAAGCGTCACGACTTCTTCTTTCCGGTGAATTTCCATGGCACCGAACACATCATGCAGGCGATGGACAAGGCCGGCGCGTCCAAGCTCGTCCACTACACCACCGACATGATCTACGGCCATACGGTCACCCAGCCGATGACCGAGGAACATCCGGTCGCGCCGCTCGGCGAATATGGATGGTCGAAGCAGAAGACCGAGGAGCTCGCCGCGCAATGGCGCAAGCGCGGCATGTCGATCTCGCTTTTTCGACCGCGGCTGATCATCGGTCCCGGCCGGCTCGGGATCCTGGAAAAGCTGTTCAAACTGATCGACTGGAATTTTCCTGTGCCGATGATCGGCTCGGGCAAGAACCCCTATCAGTTCATCTCGGTGTTCGATTGCGCGGAAGCTGCCCGCGCGGCCTGGAAGGCAGGCGTGCCCAACCAGGCCTATAATCTGGGCTCCCTCAATCCGCCGCCGGTGAAGAAATTGCTGGGCGACCTGATCAAGCATGCCGGCTCGAAATCGCTGCTGATCCCGACGCCGGGCTGGGCGGTCAAGCGCACCCTCGACCTGCTCGATCTCATGAACATGCCGATCATGGATCCCGAACAATATCTGATCGCCGATGAGGAGTGCGTGCTCGACGTATCCAAGGCCGAGCGCCAGCTCGGCTGGGTGCCGCAATATCGCGACGAGGACATGCTGATCGCCGCCTACAGCGAATACCGCGCCAAGAAAGACGGGCTTGCCGTCACCGCAAATCATGTCCCCGCCGAATAGGTGGGACGACCAGGAGAACTCCGAAATGACCGTCATGGCCAAGCCTGAGCAGACGAACGCGCGCACCATGGTCGGCGCGCCGGCGTTGTCGCCTACCGCCATCGCCAAGCCCGACCTGATCAGCGTCGAGCAGGCGAAGGCGATGGATGTTGCGCGCATGACCGACTTGTTCAAGGCGCATCTCAATCCGGGCCAGCTGCATTTCATGAAGCTGCTCGGCTTCCACAAGATCAAGATCGAGCGTGCCGAAGGCATGTTCTACATCGACCAGAACGGCCGCAAGATTCTCGACTTCTTCGGCGGCTTCGGTTCGCTGGCCTTCGGCCACAACCATCCGCGCATCCTGGAGGCCCGGCGCAAATTCCAGGAGGAGAAGCGCCAGGAAATCGCCATCGCCTTCATGTCGCAATATGCATCGGCCCTTGCGCACAACATCGCCAAATGCTCGCCCGGCGATCTCGACATGGTGTTTCTGGGCTCGTCGGGTTCGGAAGCGATGGAAGCGGCGGTGAAGCTCGCCGAGCGCGCCGCCGGGCCTAAGAGGCCAAAAATCGTCTATGCCGAGAATTCCTTCCACGGCAAGACCAAGGGCGTGCTCGGCATTACCGATGGCCAGCTCTACCGCGCGGACTTCAAGATGGCTGAGAACACCGTTCGCATTCCGTTCGCCGATATCGAAGCGGTCGAGCGGCTGTTCCGCTCCGACCCGGAGGTCGGCGTCATCGTGCTTGAGACAATCCAGGGCGGCGGCGGCATCATCCAGGCGCCGGCCAAATACTGGCAGAAATTGCGCGTGCTCTGCGACCAGTATGGCGTGCTGTGGGTGGCGGACGAAGTGCAGTGCGGCTATGGCCGTTCGGGACGCTTCTATGCCTTCGAGCATTATGGCGTCGTGCCCGATGTGACGGCGCTGGCGAAATCGCTCGGCGCCGGCAAGGCGGCGGTCGGCGCGATGATCGCCCGGCGCGAGGTCTATATGAAGGCCTATGGCACGCCGAAGACGGCGATGATCCATGCCATGGCCACCTTTGGCGGCATGGGCGAGGCCTGCGTCACCGCGATCGAGGGCATCAACGTGCTCTATGATGAGGGGCTGATCGACAACGCCGCCACTACCGGCGACTATCTGCTGCAGCGCCTGCAGGCGCTGAAGGAGAAGTACCCGAAGATCATCAAGGATGTGCGCGGCAAAGGCTTTATGGTCGGGCTCGAGTTCCACGACTTCTCGCAGACCTTGCCGATGGTGCTGCGTCCGATCGTCAGCGTCCTCGACGACAAGCTGAAGGGCTCGCTGTCGGGCTTCGTCGGCGCGCTGTTGCTGCGCGACTATGACGTGCTCGTCGCCTTCACCGAATACAACCGCAACGTCATCCGTCTCGAGCCGCCGCTGATCTGCCAGCGCGAGCATGTCGACCATTTCGTCGATGCCTTCGATAGCCTGCTGTCGCGCGGCATCGTGGGGATCGTGAAGGATTTCGTCAAAAGCCAGGTCCGTTAAAGAAGTCCGTTGAGCGAAGTCCCGAGTCCGACAATGCTGAGCAAGTCTCCCGCCCCGCAAAACACACTCGACCGGCTGACCGCGGCCGCTCTGGCGTGGGGCGAGGGGACTTATGCGCGATGGGCCGCGCCAATCGGCGCGATCGCGTTTTCGCTCTATATCCTGCTGACGGCGTTTACCGCCTGGACGATGCCCGATGCCAATTGGGACATGCTGCCTTATCTCACAATCGCCGAGGAGGGCGCTTACCCAGATGCCCAGGCGCTGCATGACTATGCCTACAGGACGGTCCAGGCCGGCGTTTCGGCCGCCGACTACAAGGCGCTGACAGACGATGGCGGCGGCTTCCGCAGCCATATGGCGCAAAATGCCGCCGACTTTCACTCGCTGCTTGGCATGTACCGGATCAAGTTTCTCTATGCCGAGATGCTGTCGACGATGAGTTCGGTGATGTCGCCGGTCGAGGCGATGCGGGTGCTGCAGGTGGTCTCGGTGCTGCTGTTCGGGATGATCACGCTGCTGTGGCTGCGAACCGAAGGCGCGCTTGCGCTGGCGCCTGTGGTCGGCGCGGTGCTGATCATGGCCGATTTCGGCGATGCCGCACGCGCCTCGACCCCGGATCTGTTGTGCTCGGCGCTGTTCCTCGGCGGGCTGCTTGCCTATGTGCGCGGCCGCGAGGCAGCGACCGCTGTCCTGCTTTTCCTGGCCTTCATGGCGCGGCCGGACAACATCGTGTTCCTGGCCATTTTCGCCGTGCTGCTGCTGGTCTTCCGGCAGCGGGCGTGGGGCGCGCTGGCCGGCTTTGCCGCGTCCTTCGTCGCCTATTTCGCGATTTCGCACTGGGCCCAGCATCCCGGCTGGTGGCCGCATCTGTGGTTCTCCAGCATCGAGCAGCACTACAATATGGATGGCTTCGAGCCGCCGTTCTCGGTTGGCGCCTATCTCAAGGCGTTTGCCGCATCCTTCATTCGCGCTATCAGCATCAACAGCTGGGTCGGGGTCTCGGTTCTGGCGCTGGCCGCGTGGTTTGCGCTCGGCCGCGCCGGCTTCCGGCTCGATCGCCGCGCCGGCATCCTGCTTGCAGCACTGGTGCTCGGCGTGCTGGCGAAATTCACCGTCTTTCCGATCCACGACACCCGCATCTACTTCCCGAACCTTCTGCCGCCCTACCTTTTGCTTGTCGGCCCGATCATGGCGCTGTGGGCGTCGGCAAGCCTGAATGGAAGGCGGCCCATCGCCATACCTGGAGGTAAGCCATGAGTTCCATTTCCGGGCTGGCGCGCATCGCCCTTTCGCTCGGCCTGCCCGCCGGCCTGCTCGATCGCGGGCCGGCGTTGCGTGGCACGAAATTCCTGGCCAAGGCGGCGCTGAAGGCGCGGTTTGGCGGTGGGCAAGCCTTCCAGATGGTCAATGTCGGCGCTTGCGACGGCGCGCTGTTCGACGACGTCACGCCGTGGCTGCACCGCATTCCGCGGGCGCGGGCCGTGCTGGTCGAGCCGATCCCGTACAATCAGAAGCGGTTGCGCGCCAACTATCCCGACACGGAACGCTTCGTCATCGAACCGGTCGCGGTGACGAAGACCAAGGGCACGATCACCGTCCACACTTTCGATGCCGCGGCACTCGAGGCCGGCACGCTGCCGATCGATTTCATCGGCTGCTCGTCGGTCACCGACACCAATCTGATGTCGGGCAAGAATGCCTGGGGCGAGGACGACGCCAATTTCAACAAGTTCGCGCCGCACGTGAGGGATATCGAGGTGACGTCGGAAACGCTGCAGACGCTGCTCGACCGCAACGGCATCACGCATATCGACGCCTTCCTGGTCGATTGCGAGGGCGCCGACTGGATCGTCTTCGAACAGCTCGACCTCAAGCGCTACCGCCCCGGCATGATCAAGGTCGAGGTCGGCGCGCTGCCGGCGGCTGAAATCGGCGAGGTCGTGGTCAAGCTCAAGACATCAGGCTATCAGGTCGGCTTCCAGGCCGAGGACATCTGGGCCTTCGCCTGAGATAGATCGCCACTGGCGGCACGCCGGCGCGCCGGGTCGCGTCGCATCTGCGACGTGTCGCAAACAGGCGGTAGCTCCATCCACGTCCTCTGCATATTGTGCGCCATTCGAACGGGCGCGGACACGCCCGCTTTATCCCCTTGGAGTCGCGGCAATGGCAGAGTTTCCGAAACAGGCGAAGGTCGTCATCGTCGGCCTGGGTGGCATTGTCGGCGCGTCGATCGCCCATCATCTGATCGAACGCGGCTGGACCGACATTGTCGGCATCGACAAATCGGGCATCCCGACCGACATCGGCTCGACGGCGCATGCCTCGGACTTCTGCTACACCACCAGCCACGACTTCTTGTCCTGCTGGACGACGCTCTACTCGATCGATTTCTACGAAAAGATGGGCCATTATGCCCGCATCGGCGGCCTCGAAGTGGCGCGCGTCGGCGACGACAGCCGCATGGACGAGATCAAGCGCAAGATCGCCTCGGCCAAATCCTTCGGCACCCGCGCCCGGCTGATCGAACCGGCCGAGATCAAGGAAAAATTCCCGCTGATCGAAGAGTCCATGGTGCAGGGCGGCCTGTGGGATCCGGACGCCGGCCTGGTCATCCCGCGCTCGCAGACCGTCGCCGGCAAGCTGGTCGACCAGGCGGAAGCTACGGGGAAACTCAAATCCTTCGCCAACACGCCCGCCAAATCTCTCATCGTCGAGGAAGGCCGCATCAAGGGCGTCGTTACCGACCGCGGCACGATCATGGCCGATTATGTCATCGTCTGCGCCGGCATCTGGGGCCGGCTGATCGCCGAGATGGTCGGCGAGGACCTGCCGGTCATGCCGATCGACCATCCGCTGACCTTCTTCGGTCCCTACAATGAGTTTGCCGGCACGGGCAAGGAGATCGGCTGGCCGCTGCTGCGCGACCAGGGTAATTCGGCCTATATGCGCGACACCGGCGACCCCAGGACCGCCGAGGGTGGGCAGATCGAATGGGGTTATTACGAAGAGACCAATCCGCGCCTCTGCCATCCGCGCGATTTGCTGGAAAAGGATCAGGCGCGGCTGTCACCGTCGCAGCGCGATCTCGACATGGAGCAGATCCTGGCGCCGCTTGAGCGCGCCATGGAGCTGACGCCGATCCTGGGCGAACTCGGCTACAATGAAAGCCATTCCTTCAACGGCCTGTTGCAGGTGACCCCCGATGGCGGCCCGTCCATGGGCGAGAGCCAGAAGGTGAGGGGCCTCTGGTACGCCGTCGCCATCTGGGTCAAGGACGGCCCCGGCATGGGCAAGCTGATCGCCGACTGGATGACGGACGGCCGCACGGAAATCGACCATCACGCCATCGACTATGCGCGCTTCTATCCGCACCAGACGAAAGAGCAGTTCATCTGGGATCGTTGCACCGAGACGGCGATGAAGGTCTACAATCCGGCGGTGCATCCGCGCGAGCCGTTCTCCAAAGGTCGCAACATCCGCCGCTCGCCGTTCTGGGAGCGCGAGAAGGAGCTTGGCGGTTACTTCATGGAGCTGGGCGGTTGGGAGCGCGCGCATGGCTATGCCGCCAACGAGCATCTGCTGGAGAAGTATGGCAACCGGGTTCCCGTACGTGAGAACGAATGGGACAACCGCCATTTCTGGCGGGTGTCCAATGCCGAGCACCTGGCGATGAGCGAGGATTGCGGCATCGTCAACCTCTCGCATTTCTCGATGTACGACATCGAAGGGCCGGACCATGTCGCGCTGCTGGAGTGGCTGTGTGCGGCCAAGATCGGTGGCGACAACAACATCGGCAAGGGTATCTACACCCACTTCCTCGACGAGGAAGGCATGGTGCGCGCCGACTTCACCGTCATCCGCATGGCCGACCGCTGTCGGCTGATCGACGGCGCCGACGCCGGTCCGCGCGACTTCCGCTACATGCAGCGCACCGCGCAGGATAAAGGCTTTGACGTCACCATCACCGACGTGACGGAAAAATATGTCACCATCGGCATCTGGGGACCGAACGCCCGCACGACGCTGCAGAAAGTGGTCGAAAATCCGGATGGTCTCTCGCTCGAGAACTTCCCGTTCGCGGCGATCAAGCCGGTCAGGATCGGCGGCAAGGACGTCACCGCCTTCCGCATCTCTTATGTCGGCGAGCAGGGCTGGGAACTGCATATGCGTTACGAAGACGGCCTGGCCGTTTGGGACGCGCTGCGCTCGACCGGGGTCATGCCGTTCGGCGTCGAGACCTATGCCAACACCCGGCGCATGGAAAAGAGCCTGCGCCTGCAGAACGCCGACCTGTTGACCGAGTACAATCTGCTCGAGGCCGACCTTGCCCGACCGAAGGTCAAGGAGAACGATTTCTGCGGCAAGGCAAAACATGTCGAATACCGCGCCCGCGAGCACCAGCCGGCGATCCTGTGCACGCTGGTGATGACGGAAAACGTCGATTCGAAGGGTGTTGCCCGCTATCCCGTCGGCACCATGCCGGTGATGGATCCGAAGACCGGCGAGACGCTGGTCGACGAACTCGGCCGCCGCTCCTTCACCACATCGATGGCCTATGGCCCGACCATCGGCAAGAACATCGGCCTCGCCTATCTGCCCTGGGCCCATGCCCAGGAGGGCCGCAAGTTCGCCATCGAATATTTCGGCGAGACCTACCCGGTCGAGGTGGCTGCCGTCGGCTACAAGCCGCTCTACGATCCGGAGAATTTGAAACCGCGGAGTTGAGCGTCATAGGTTCCAACCAACACATCGAAAAGCCCGGCACCTCTCCGGGCTTTTTGCTTTGTCAGCAGCCGGTTTTCGCTTACCTTCGGGTATGTCTGCTTTTTCTTGCGCACGACATTTCCTTTCAGGCAGCGCCGCGCTGGCGCTGGGGCTCTGGCTGGTGCCGCCGGTTCAAGCCGCCGAGCCGGTCGACGTCGAGCTGGTGCTGGCCGTCGACGTGTCGCTGTCGATGTCGCCGGGCGAACTCGAAATCCAGCGTCACGGCTATGCGGCGGCGCTGACGCACGACAATGTGCTGCAGGCTATCGCCGATGGCGCCTACGGCAAGGTCGCCGTCACCTATGTCGAATGGGCGGGTGCGACCACGCAGCAGGTCGTCGTGCCGTGGACGGTGATCGCCAGCCGGGCCGATGCTGAGCGGGTGGCCGCGCAGCTTTCCGCCCATCCGCCGGCCAGCGCCCGGCGCACCTCGATTTCCGGCGCGCTGGAATTCGGCAGCGATCTGTTCGCCGAAAGCGGTTTTCAGGGGACAAAGCGCGTCATCGATATTTCCGGCGACGGCCCCAACAACCAGGGCGGGCCCGTCGACATCACCCGCGACGCGGTGGTCAAGCAAGGCATCATCATCAACGGCCTGCCGCTGATGACGCGCGGCGGGTTCGGCGGCGCCTACGACGTCAACAGTCTCGACCGCTACTACAGCGACTGCGTCATCGGCGGTCCCGGATCCTTCATGATCCCGGTCAATGACTGGACGCAGTTTCCCGAAGCGATCCGCCGCAAGCTGGTGCTGGAGCTGGCCGGCGCCGCTTCGCCGCAACGGGCGAGCGAGGAGGCCGGGCATCCGCTGGTGGTGCTGGCGCAGGACCGGCCGACCGACTGCCAGGTCGGCGAAAAGATGTGGCGCGACCGCAGCTGGATGTTCGATTCGCGTTAGCGTGCGCATCATCACGCTGCCGTGAAGGGCCGGCTTCATTGACAAGCCCATGGGCGTCTGTGACACAATTCGACATCCGAAAAAACAAGGGGAACCGACATGAACAAGACCATCGTCGCTGCCGCGGCATTGGCGCTTGCGGCTGCAATATCCGTGCCGGCCGAGGCTGCCACATCGGTCACCATCGGCATCAGCGGATGGACCGGCTTTGCGCCGCTGACGCTCGCCAAGCAGGCCGGCATCTTCGAGAAGCATGGCCTCGACGTGACCCTGAAGAAGGTGCCGCAGGCCAGCCGGCCGCTCGCCATCGCCAGCGGCGATCTGCAATGCGCCGCCACCACGGTCGAGACCTGGCTGGTGTGGAACGCCTCAGGGGTGACCACCAAGCAGATCTTCCAGCTCGACAAATCCTATGGCGCCGACGGCATTGTGGTGCGCAACGACATCAAGACCGTCGCCGACCTCAAGGGCAAGAATGTCGCGTCCTCGGCGCCGGGCACGTCGCCCTATTTCATGCTGGCCTGGGTGCTGAACAAGAACGGCCTGTCGACCAAGGACGTGACGGTCGTCAATCTGGAACCGGATGCGGCGGCGCAAGCCTTCCTCGCCGGTCAGAACGATGCGGCGGTCACCTACGAGCCGTTCATCTCGGCGGTGCGCGACAAGTCCGACCAGGGCCATATATTGGCGACGACGCTCGACTATCCAATGGTGCTCGACACGGTCGGCTGCACACCTGAATTCCTCACCGCCAATCCCGACGCCGCCAAGGCGCTCGCCGACAGCTATTTCGAAGCGCTCGACCTGATCAAGAGCGATCCGCAGAGATCCTACGAGACCATGGGCGCCGACGTGAAGCAGTCTGCGAAAGAATTCGAGGATTCGGCGAAATACCTGAAATGGGCCGACAAGGCGGAGAACAAGCAGTTCTTCACCAAGGAATTCCAGGACTTTTCCAAGACCGCCGGCGAGCTTCTGCTGCAGATGGGGTTGATCAAGGAAGCGCCAGATGTTGCAGCGCTTGCCGATACCAGCGCGGTGGCGAACTGATAGTCCGGCCTTTGACCATCATGCGGCGGTGCCAGCGCGCCGCCGCTTTCTACCGGGCAACGCGACTGAGCATGGGGACGATCTGACGATGCGGACGATCTGAAGATGCGCCCCTTGCATCCGGTGTCGCCGGGCATTCGAACCGTGCTTGGCATTTCCTTCTTCGTGCTGTTCGTCGCCTTCTGGGCGTGGATCACGCTTGGCGGCCACGTCAACCGCATCTTCCTCGCCGATCCGCTGTCAATGCTGCGGGATGGCTGGCGGCTGCTGGTCGAGGATCGCTTCTGGCTCGACATATTGATCACCATCTGGCGGGTCTTCGGCGGGTTCCTGCTGGCGTCGATCGTCGCCGTGCCGATCGGCATCGCCATGGGCGCCTGGAAGCCAATAGAGGCGTTTCTGGAACCGTTCGTCTCCTTCGCCCGCTACCTCCCGGCTTCGGCCTTCATTCCGCTGCTCATCCTGTGGGCCGGCATTGGCGAGCTGGAAAAGCTGCTGGTCATCTTCGTCGGCTCGGTGTTCCAGATCATCCTGATCGTCGCGGTCAAGGTCGGCTCGACGCGGCGCGACCTGGTCGAGGCGGCCTATACGCTGGGCTCGACCAACAATGGCATCGTCAAACGGGTCATCATGCCGGCCAATGCGCCCGAGATTGCCGAGACGCTGCGGCTGGTGCTCGGCTGGGCCTGGACCTATGTCATCGTCGCCGAGCTGATCGGTTCGTCCTCAGGCATCGGCTACATGATCATCAACAGCCAATCGCGGCTGGCGACAGGGCAGATCATCTTCGGCATCATCGTCATCGGGCTGATCGGATTGTTGTCCGACTTCGCCTTCAAGGCGTTCAATCGCTGGCTCTTCCCCTGGAGCCTGGCATGAGCAAGTTGCTTATCGAAGGCGTCTCGCGAACCTTCGCCGGCGTGCGTGGCGGGCAGCCGGTCAAGGCGCTGATGCCGGTCGACCTTGCGGTCGCCGCCAACGACTTCATCACCATTCTGGGGCCGTCCGGCTGCGGAAAGTCGACGCTGCTCAGGATCGTTGCCGGACTGGAAGGGCCGAGCGAAGGCCGTGTGCTGCTCGACGGCAAGGCGGTGACGCGGCCGGGACCGGATCGCGGCATGGTGTTCCAGTCCTACACGCTGTTTCCCTGGCTGACGGTGGCGCAGAATATCGCCTTCGGCCTGCGCGAACGCGGCATGGCCGAAAAGGAGCGAGACGGGATCGTCGCTTCCTATGTCGACCTCGTCGGGCTCAAGGGCTTCGAGAACCATTGGCCAAAGCAGCTGTCCGGCGGCATGCAGCAGCGCACGGCGATCGCCCGGGCGCTGGCCAACGACCCCGAAATCCTGTTGCTGGACGAGCCGTTCGGTGCGCTCGACAACCAGACCCGTGGGCTGATGCAGGAGCTGCTGCTCGGCATCTGGGAACGGCGCAAGAAGACGGTGCTGTTCGTCACCCACGACATCGAGGAGGCGATCTTCATGGCCTCGCGGGTGATCGTGATGAGCGCGCGGCCAGGCCGCATCAAGTCGGATGTCGCCATCGACCTGCCGCATCCACGCCACTACACGCTGAAGACCAGCCCGGAGTTCTCAGGCCTGAAGGCGCGGCTGACCGAGGATATCCGCGTCGAGGCGATGCGCACAGTACAGGCGCAGCCCGCCGAAGCCTGAGTGCGTTTTCGGATCAGGCCGCCAGCAATTGCTTGCGGTCGACGCGCTCCTGCTGCGGCGAGCGGGCATAGAGCTCGCGGTAGCATTTGGAGAAATGCGACGCCGAGACGAAGCCGCAGGCGACCGCCACTTCGACCACCGGCATCGACGACTGGATCAAAAGGTGTCGCGCGCGGTCGAGGCGGATTTCCAGGTAGTAGCGGGCAGGGGACCTGCCCATCTCGGTGCGGAACAGCCGCTCGATCTGGCGGCGCGACAGGTCGACGTGGTCGGCGATTTCGATCAGCGACAGCGGCTCGGAGAGGTTGCCTTCCATCAGTTCGATGATGGTCAGCACCTTGGAATTCTGCACGCCGAGGCGGGCGCGCAGCGGCAGGCGCTGGCGGTCGGTGGGGCTGCGCACGCGGTCGGTCAGCACCTGCTCGCACACGCGGTTGACCAGATTGTCGTCGAAATCGTCGCCGATCAGCTTGAGCATCATGTCGAGGGCGGCGGTGCCGCCGGCGCAGGTGTAGATGTTCTGGTCGATCTCGAAGAGGTCGGCAAAGACGTTGGCCTTGGGAAAGGCCTCGGAAAAGCCCGGCAGGTTTTCCCAATGGATGGCGCAGCGCTTGTTGGAGAGCAGGCCGGCGGCGGCAAGGATATGCGCGCCGGTGCACAGGCCGCCGACGGCGACGCCTCTGTTGTATTCCTCGCGCAGCCAGGCGAAGGCCGACCTATTCTGGTAGCGCTCGACATTCATGCCGCTGCAGACGATGGCCATGTTCGGCCGATCCGGCCCGGCCATTTTCTTGCGCTCTTCCTCGAGCGAGGTGTTGACGGCGCATTCGACGCCGTTGGAGGCGCGCACCGGCTTGCCGTCGATGCTGGCGAGGCGCCAGCGATAGGCCTCATAGCCGAGCATGCGGTTGGCCGAGCGCAGCGGGTCGAGCGCCGTCGCAAAGGCGATCATGGTGAAGTCCGGGACAAGGAAGAATACAAACGATCGCTTGATCGGATGCTTTACGGCGTTCAAGGGAACCTCACGCGGCCATGGCGCGAACAGGATGTCGCGAACAGCACAGCGACATCAGGAAAAACCATTCCTGTCAATTGGCTAGGGGGCTAAGCGGAAACTATATTTGCGACATGGGTCGCAAATGAGCAATCGTCCGGGATGACAGGCACGGGCTGCCGACGGATTGGGCATGGTGGCGGCGGCATAGGTGCCAAAAATGAGAAACGCCGCTTCGGTCAAGCCGAAGCGGCGCTGATATCGACTATCGGCAGCGGCAGGGAAGCGCTGAGCGCTAGCCGTTATCTCAGGCAACGAAACCGAGGCGCACCGCATTCATGGCACCGGTCTGGCCGGGCATGGTATTGGCAAGGCGCTGGCGCTCGAGAGCGGTCGTCAGGTTCATTTCGCGGCGGGCAAAGAGGCGGGCAAAAAGCTTCATCATCATCTCCTATCGGTTGCTCAGACGGGTCGCCTTCGCTTGATGGAGTGGGGCAGCTCGTTTGCTGACGGTGATATAGGCCTGCGTGGGCAGAAACTAAATCGCAAATGCGAAGCGCTTGAATGGAAATGCGACATCGTTTGCGACATTATTGGGCATGGTGCCCAAAATTTACGATTACTTACAGTGTGTTACCGGCGACATTGAGGCGCCATGCAAGTGACGCATATGCGCCATGCAGCGGCGACACGGCTCTGAAAATCATTTGAGTGCAAATAAGTTGGAGAAAGCCTGCAGGGCGAATAGAGAAGGCCTGCCGGGCTGGTCTGCGCGGCAGGCCTTCAGCACAAGGTACACAATGGTTTACTTTGCTCCAGCCCAGGATCCGACGCCGTGGCGTGCACCGGTCTTGGTGTCGGCAGCTTCAGGCCAGCCGATATCCTTCTGCAGTTCGATCGGTAGCGAGCGGATCGCACGTTCGGTCTGGAAGCGGGCGCGGGCCGCGCTCAATTCGGTCGCAAGCCGACCGATGGATGACAGGATAGACATTTCATTCTCCTTTGGTTGTGGCACGTCCCGCATGAACGCGTTCCGTCGCCTGGATATTCCGCATCGAGTGCAATTCCGTGTCAGGAGCGTTGGAGCCATGGCACGTCCTGCCTTCGATGGAGTTGACTATCCTCCCAATCTGATGTTCAATCAAACGAAATGGAATGATGCTTCACATCAGAAAAATTGAAGGTCGATCCCGATGAACGCCCCACTCAATCATCCGCTGCCGCTGCTCGATCTCGACGTTTTGCGCACCTTCGTGGCCATTGCAGAGACCGGCAGTTTCACCACGGCGGCCAATGCGGTGTTCCGCACGCCGTCGGCGGTCTCCATGCAGATCAAGAAGCTCGAGGACATTCTCGGGCGCTCTGTTTTCGCGCGGGATGCGCGCTCGGTGACGCTGACCACGGATGGCGAGATGCTGCTCGGTTATGCCCGCCGGCTGTTGTCGATCAACCGCGAGGTGGTGTCGAAGTTCATCATCCCCGAGATCGTCGGCGTGGTGCGGCTCGGCTCGCCGGACGACTATGGCGAGCGCGTGTTGCCGCATGTGCTGAAGCGTTTCGCGCAGTCGCATCCGTCGATTGCCGTCGACGTCACCATCGACCAGAGCAGCAATCTGCGCCGTCGCATGGACGACCGGGCGCTCGACATCACGCTGCTGACCAATTCCTACAAGACCAGCGCACTCGGCGCCGAGGTGCTGCTCACCGAGCCGATCGTCTGGGCCGGCGCCAAGGGCGGCAGCGCGCATCTGCGCGAGCCTTTGCCGGTGTCGCTGTGGGAAGAGGGCTGCGCCTGGCGGGCCGGCGCGCTCGATGCGCTAAGCCGTGAAGGCCGCAATTACCGCATCGCCTATATGAGCGCCCACACGGCCGGCCAGCGCGCCGCCATCATGTCCGACCTCGCGGTTGCACCGTTGCCGAAGTCGTTCCTGGGCAACGACATGGTCGAGCTCTGCCCGAAGGACGGCATGCCCGATATCGGCACCTACAATCTGGCGATGGTGGTGTCGCCGGACGCCAGCGCGCCGGTCAAGGCCGTCGCCGACCATATCCGTGCGACGTTCGAGCTTTTCCGCGAAACCGGCAAGTTCTAGAGCGGTTCACCGTTTCACGGAAACGGCGAGCCGCTCTAACTCCTGGTTTTGACGCAATTCCCAACGGAAAGCGCTACACGCTTTTCCCGGGAAAACCGTTTTACACTTTTCCTGGAATTGCTCTGCTATTCCGCTGCTTGGGCGGGCGCGCCGCGAGAGCGGGTCGCGCCGTGCGCCGCGCAGTTGCGCGCCGCCTGGTGGGCTCACCTTCAAGGAAGGCGACGATGCTGTCCCTGGCGCGACGCGCCTCCGGCATCTCGATCAGCGGCCAGACGTGGAACATGCCTTCCTCGTAGACGACCTGGACGTCGACGCCGGCAGCGCGCGCCTTTTTGGCGAAGATCAGATTGTCGGGGCTGAGCAGGTCGTGCGAGCCGGTCAGAAGCAGGGTCTGCGGCAGCACCGAGAGGTCGCCATAGAGCGGGCTGATGTGCCAGTCGCTGCGATCGATGCCGGCACTGTACATGCGGATCGCTTCCAGCCCGCCGGAAATGCCGAGCCACGGATCGTTGCGTTCCGCCTCGAACACTTCGGGGTTGGACAGTGACATGTCGAGGCCGGGTGAAATCAGCACGTGGCGCGACGGCAAGGGCAGGCCTTCCTCAGCCGCCATCATGGTCAGCACGACGGCCATGTTGCCGCCCGCGGAATCGCCCATGAAGACGATGTCTTCAGCGTCGGTCTCATCCAGCATCTGCCGGTAGACGTCGCCGACCATGCCGAACATGGCGTGGAAATCATGCTCCGGCGCGATGGGATAGATCGGCACGGTGATGCCGAAACCCAAGCGCTCGGCCATCTCGGCGATCAACCCCCAATGATAGGATGTGATCTGGAAGACATAGGCGCCGCCATGCATGTAGAGAATGCGCCTGCGTTCGCCGGCCTTCGGCGCGATTTCATAGACAGGGAAGCCATCGACGCTGCGCTCGGTGATATCGAGCTGCTCCCGCAGCAATGCCGGGGGATGATGATCCTCGGTCTTGCGGGCATAGGCGATCCAGCGCTGCAGGTTTTCCGGGCTGGCAAATGCCTTCTTGCGGCTGTGCCGGAGGATGAAGGAAACGAGGTGGCTTTTGAAACTGGGCATTCGCGTACACAAGCTCGGCCGCAGCCGACTAAGAGAATTCCCCCACTGTCTCGAAGATCGTACCTCCAGCCGAAATGTCAAGATTCTGGCCCAAGCCAACACGGTTGTTTGATCAGCCAGGTCCGCTGTTTTGCGCAGCGCGGCTCAGCGCCGGGGCAGCAGCGCGGCGCGCAGCTTGACGTCGGTCGCAGCCGGGACCATGCGGCGGCCCCGGCGCTTGGTCAGCAATTTGCACTTGTCGGCGAAGGTCATCAGCGGCCCGAGCCCAGGATCAGACGCGACAGGTTGGTCTGGGCGTCGATGCGCGGCGACACGGGCCAGCCGATGTCCTTCTGGATTTCGGGTGGCAGGTTGTTCATGGCGCGCACGGCCTGTGCATTCTTCATGGCCGCACGAAAACGGCCCAGGGTCTCGAACATCTCTATTCTCCTTTGGAGCGTTGTGGCGGCGGAATAGTCCGGTCCGCCATTCGATGTCCGTTAAATGCTTCACGTCTGTATCGGACGGATTGCGCCAAAACAGCGTTTCGGTTTCCAGATCGGTGCGATCTGGAAACATTTGCATACAAATGAAATTGGGCGAATTGGCGGCCTTCGTAAGGCGGCTTATTCCCGGCTGCGCCTGGCGGCATGGCCTTCGCGCGAACGCCGGCGCGGGGCGGCGTCGCCGGCGACGCCATCCTCGCTGACGGTCTTGCGTGGCGGCAATTTCACCGCCGCCGACAGTTTCGGGAACGGATCGACCTTGTTGGGAAGCGCCATGGCGTAGACGAAATGCTCCTGGAATTTCGGCTCCAGTGCGGTCTCGATCTTCTCGATGTGGCTGACCGTGTCCTCGATCTCGCGGCGATAGCCGCGGTTGAGCAGCGCCATCCGCGCACCGGCGCCGGCGGCGTTGCCGACGGCCGAGACCTTGTCGAGGTCGCAGTCCGGGATCAGGCCGAGCACCATGGCGTATTTCGGATCGATGAACGAGCCGAAGGCGCCGGCGAAATGGATGCGGTCGACGTGTTCGGTGTTCTGCTTTTCCATCAGAAGCTTGGTGCCGGCATAGAGCGCCGCCTTGGCAAGCTGGATGGCGCGCACGTCGGTCTGCGTGATGGTGATCTTGGGTTCGCCTTCCTTCAAGACATAAGAGAAGGTGCGGCCGTTGACCGTGACGCGCGGCGACCGCTCGGCCAGCGACCCGTCGATGACGCCATCCTCGGAGATGATGCCGGCGAGGTACATTTCGGCCACGATCTCGATGATGCCGGAGCCGCAAATGCCGGTGACGCCGGTCGCCTGCACGCTATCCAGGAAGCCGGGGTCGTCGGACCAGAGTTCAGAGCCGATGACGCGGTATTTCGGCTCCAGCGTATCGGGGTCGATGCGCACGCGCTCGATTGCGCCGGGGGCAGCGCGCTGGCCGCCGGAGATTTCCGCGCCCTCGAAGGCGGGACCGGTGGGCGAGGAGGCTGCGACCACCCGCTTGCGGTTGCCAAGCACGATCTCGGCATTGGTGCCGACGTCGACGATCAGCATCATCTCGTCCTGGCGATGCGGGCCTTCCGACAGCGTCACGGCTGCGGCGTCGGCGCCGACATGGCCGGCAATGCAAGGCAGCATATAGAGGCGGGCGCCCTGGTTGAGCTTCAGGCCGATATCGGAGGCCTTGATGCGCACCGCGCCCGAGACGGCGAGTGCGAAGGGCGCGCCGCCGAGTTCGGTCGGATCGATGCCGAGGAACAGATGGTGCATGATCGGATTGCCGACAAAGACGGAATCCAGGATGTCGTTGCGCTGGACATTGCCTTCCGCGCAGACCTTGTCGACCAGGCCCGAGATCGCCTCGCGTACGGCGACCGTCATGCCTTCGCGGCCGTCCGGGTTCATCATCACATAGGAGACGCGGCTCATCAGATCCTCGCCGAAGCGGATCTGCGGGTTGGAGGTGCCCGACGAAGCGGCGACGCGGCCCGACAGCAACGACACCAGATGCATGGCGATGGTGGTCGAGCCGATGTCGCAGGCCAGTCCATAGGCCTCGTTCTTGAGGCCGGGCCAGAGTGCTATGACGCGGGCGATGTCGCTTTCGGCATCCTTGTGGATGGCCGCGGTCGCGGTCCAGTTACCCTTGCGCAGTATGCCTTGCACCTGCGGCATCAGGTAGAAGTCGAATTCGAGGTTTTTAAAGCCCCAATCCTTCATCAAGGCGATCTTGAGGCGGTCGAGATCGCCCAGCGGCTTGTGCATGTCGGGCTCTTCGATCTCGACATAGCACATGCGGATTGCCGCATCGCGGGCGATGACGCGCGTGTCGGCATCCTTGCGGATGGTCTGGGCGTTGATGACCGTGTCCTGCGGCACGTCGATGACGAGGTCGCCGAGGATCTGCGCCGAGCAGGACAGGCGCCGCCGCTCGGGCAGGCCGCGGACGCGCTCATATCGCTCTTCCTTGGCGCCCTTGGGCGAGATGTGGTCGTTGGACGAGACGATCTTGTGCTTGGCGAAATTGCCTTCCTGCACTTCGATCTGGCAGCGACCGCAGGTGGCGCGGCCACCGCAGACGCTCTCGACATAGACGCCGAGCTGACGCGCGGCATCGAGCACCGGTGTGCCGACGGGAAAGCGCCCGCGCTTGCCTGACGGCATGAACAGCACGAGCGGATCGGTAATGTTTGCAGGCGAGTTCATATTTTCATTACTCGACTAAGCCGGCACTGGGAAAAGATTTCACATATGCGAGGCTTGCCAGATAGGAAGCGATGAGCGGCAGCGGATACCATCGCAGCCAAAACATGGAGAAATTGTCCAGTCTTTGCCGGTCCAATGTCCTTGCGGGAATTGCCCCGAGCAGAAGTGGAAATGCGATCAGGACAAACATTAGCAAGGCAGTGGCGTAGATACACAGAACAAAATACCGGAGGTATCCATGACTCAGATAGCCGAAGGCATAGGACCCGGCCAAAAGCATAAATACGCTGCAAAAAGCCACTCGCAGAATTACCTGCCAGTTCGGCATTTCAGGCCTTGTGCGGTCTTGATCTGTCAAGAAAACCGTGTCCTGTCTCGCTCTATCCCCTGGCCATGCGGGCTTCACGGCCGCCGCGACGGCGACCGCCATTGCCATTGCCGCCGCCTTCGCCCGGAGCGTTAACCGCGGTGGGCGCTGCGACCGCCTGACCGCCTTCGGCCGGCTTGTAGTCCTTGTAGGTCCTGATCCAGTTGGTGCAGTTCTCGTCGGTGCCGTTGAGCACATTGGCGCCGCGCACGGCTTCCATTTCCTGCGGGCGCACCGGGTTCATGATCGCCGAGGTCATGCCGGCGCCGATCACCATCGGGATGAAGGCGGCGTTGATGCCGTGGCGGTGCGGCAGGCCGAACGAGATGTTGGACAGGCCGCAGGTGGTGTTGACCTTGAGCTCTTCACGCAGGCGGCGCAACAGCGCGAAGACCTGGCGGCCGGCATCGCCCAGCGCGCCGATCGGCATCACCAGTGGGTCGACGACGACGTCATGCGCGGGAATGCCGAAATCGGCGCAGCGCTGCACGATCTTTTTGGCGACGGCAAAGCGCACATCCGGATCCATCGAAATGCCGGTCTCGTCGTTGGAGATGGCGACGACTGGAACGTTGTACTTCTTGACCAGCGGCAGGATGGCTTCGAGCTTTTCCTCTTCGCCGGTCACGGAGTTGACCAGCGGCCGGCCCTTGGCGACCTTGAGCGCTGCCTCGATGGCGGCGGTCACCGACGAGTCGATCGACAGCGGCAGGTCGACCAGGCCCTGGACGATCTCCAGCGTCTGCACGAGCAGGCCGGGTTCGGTTTCGTTCGGATTAACGGAGGTGACGCCGGCATTGACGTCGAGCATGGTGGCGCCGCAGGCGGCCTGTTCCAGCGCATCCTTGATGACGGTCTCGAAATTGCCGGCGATCATCTCGGCGGCCAGCTTCTTGCGGCCGGTCGGGTTGATGCGCTCGCCGATGACGCAGAAAGGCTGGTCGAAGCCGATGATGATCTCTCGTGTCGCCGAGGCGACGATGGTCCGGGTCATGAAGTCTCTCCGCCTGATATAAAGATTTCTTTATATCGTTGTCTGGTTTCATTCAAGCAAATGGCTGGCCGTCCGCGCCGTCAGTGCGCGATCTTCACCATATCCACCTGCGTTTCGGTAATGTCGTCGTGCAGTATGCTCTCGAGCCGGTCGGCGACCATCTGATCGTCGTGGCGGATCTCGCGTTTCCATGGCTGGCGGCCTTTCAGCACGCCCGATTCATCGACGATCTCGGCGACATATTCCTCCTGGCGGTAGGCCATCACATGGATGCCGGAGACACCAGGAATTTCCTTCACCTCGTTGATGATGTCGGTGCAGAGCTGCTTGCCTTCCTTCTTCTGGTCCTGCGCACCTTCCAGCCGCTTGATGATCTCGTCCGGAATATGGATGCCGGGCACGTTGGAGCGGATCCATTTGGCCGTCTTGGCCGAAGCCAGCGGGCCGACGCCGCACAGGATGAAAACTTTTTCCGTATGCCCCAAGTCCCGCGCCCTCTGCATGAAGGTTCTGAACATCGGCACGTCGAAGCAGTATTGCGTCTGCACGAACTGCGCGCCGGCGGCGATCTTTTTGCCGAGATGGATCGGGCGGAAATCGAAGGGTGGCGCGAAGGGGTTGACGGCGGCGCCGAGGAAAATTTGCGGCGGCGTCGTCAACTTGCGGCCGGACAGGAACTTGCCGTTGTCGCGCATGATGCGGCAGGTTTCCAGCAACGACATGGAATCGAGGTCGAAGACAGGCTTGGCGCCGGGCTGGTCGCCGGCCTGGACGCCGTCGCCGGTGAGGCACAGCATGTTGGCGACCCCCATGGCGGCACCGCCCAGCACGTCGCCCTGGATGGCGATGCGGTTCCTGTCGCGGCAGGCGATCTGCATGATCGGCGCGTAGCCCATGCGGGTGAGCAGCGCGCAAATGCCGACCGACGACATGTGGCAGTTGGCGCCGGAGGCATCGACGGCATTGATGGCGTCGACCCAGCCGTCGAAGATTTTCGCGCGGTTATAGACGTCTTCGGGATCGGCGCTGTCGGGCGGGTTGAGCTCGGTGGTGACCGCGAATTCGCCGCGCCGCAGCACACGCTCCAGCCGGCCACGCGAGGAGTGGCCGGGCAGCGGATCGAGCGGCAGATGGATGCCGGCCGGGTTTTCATCGCGCTGGCGGCCGATCACGCGGCCGCTCCAGTGTTGGCTTTGGCCGCTGCTTCACGGGCCGCTGCCGACTGGGCCGTCACCCGCAGCCAGGCCGAGGTTTCGCGCAGCGACTGGTCTACGGGCTTCTGAACGGTCAGGATCTTGTCGCCATGCTCCATGTTCCGCGAACCTTCCCAGGCCTTGACCCAGACGCAAGGCATGTCGGGCTCGACCTCGCAATTGCCGTTGGCGCGCACGCCGCCACACGGGCCGTTGCGCAGCTGCTTGGGGCAGTTCATCGGGCACGACATGCCGGTCGAGGACAATATGCACTGACCGCACATGCGGCAGTCGAACATGAAGCCTTTTACGCGTTTTTCAACGAACTTGATCGGCGCTTCGACGCGGCCGTAGCCAAGGCCTTTCCACAGCGGATGGAGCAGCAGGAACATGTCTGCGAATCTGGAGTAGAACCATTCGAGCAATCGCGAATGGCGGATCGACCACAGCCTGATCGCAAACGAGCGCTGCACGCGCCGCTGCGGCGATACGTCGGCCGGCTTGTAGTCGGATTTCGGCGCTGCCTTCTTGACCTGCGTGGCCTGGGTCACCGCCTGGGTAACCCTTGGCCCCTCTTTGGCAGGAGTGGTTTCAGACATTTTCTTTCCCGCCCGCCTTGACCAGAGCGACCAGCCGCTCGCGGTCGTATTTCGCGTCGATGTCGCTGAATGCCTTCTCGACCTCGGCTTCGAGGTCGTCGCCGACCGGGATCGGATCGGCCTTGCGCCATTCGGCGAGGTAATCGTCGGTGCCGCCGGCGCCGGTGCGCATGGCGCACATATCGATCGCCTCGGTGAAGCGCAGCGGCAGTTCGCGCTTGGCGTTCTGCCGGCCCTTCTTGACGATGACCTGGGCGGGGATGTCGCGCCAATAGACGACGATCAGATCGGCCATGAATTCTCTCACTCCCTGTAGAGCGCCGTGCGTCCATGAGGGAAACGACGCTCCACCACTTTGTCCAGCAGGTGCGAGCATTGCCGGATGCGCAGTGGGGCTGCTTGTTATGGGACGACGCGCGCGCATTCAAAAGCGACGCTATTGGACGTCGCAAAAAGAAAGGCGAGATTCCGAGGGAAGGCTGGCTACCAAACCCGCTTGGTCAGGCCGGTCCAGAGATAGAACCAGATCGTCGGATGGTACCATTGTTTCGACGGCAGGCCGGGGTCGATCGTGACAAGCTTGCCGTCCAAGGCACCGCGGACCGCCTCGACGCAGATGTCACGCGAGAACGCCGCCTGGCGCAACGCATAGCTCGAAATAGTGTCGCCGGGCTCCGGCTTGCCGCGCGCCTGTTTCAACACGCCGCCGGTATCGACGCCGGCGTCGACCAGATGCACGGTGGTGCCGAAATTCTGGAGATCGCCGGAGGCCAGCGCCCAGTAGCCGCCATTCATGCCGCGGTATTTGGGCGCGATGCCGGCGTGGTAGTTGAGCACCGGGCAGGGCATTTGCGCCAGCGTCTGCCGGGTCAAGAGCCGGCAGCCGGCGAGCAGCACCACGCCCGGGCGGATGTCGGCGATCGCCTGCAGGCAATCGGCTGCGTTGGCGGAGGAGACGTGGATGATCTTTTGTCCCGGCTTCGGCTCGGTCTCAAGCTTCTGATCGGCGATGAGCCGCTCTGCGTGGCCAGCGAAGAAGCTCTTGCCGAGCCTCGTCAACACCATCGTGCCGAGTTGACCGATGGCCGAAAACAAGCCCTGGCGGCGCACCCGGCCGAGCAGCAATTGTTTTTTGGATTCAGGGCTTTCGAGGATGACGCTGACAGGACCGAACTGGTCGGCGATGGCGTTGACGATTGCCCAGATGTGCGGTCCGCCTTCGGTGACGATGACGATCGCAGCACTTTTTTCAACCGCTGATGCCATGGCACGCTTTCTTGCCGGCGCGCAACCATTTGCCGTGCGCTGCCCGGCTCAATTCTGTGCCGGGCAGGTTAAATCTTGATGACCGCCCGGCCAGCGAGAGACCAACGGATCAGCGCTTGAACTCGATGATGTCGAGTTTCGATTCGTAGTAGGGCGCCGGGAATTCGATGCGCCATTCATTGGCGCTGGTGCGGAAGGCATAGCCGACCTGGTCGCTTTCCGGGCCGCTGCCATAGGGTTTTGGCTTGTTGTCATTGACATAGCCGGAGCCGAGATAGATCGCGCGTTTTTCGCTATCGTCGAAGAAACGGCCCTTGGTGCGTTGCGAGCCGCTGACCTTTTCCAGCTGCCAGCCGGAGCCATCGTCCGTGACCTTGCACTTGAACCAGCCATAGATGACCAGCGGGCCGGTCAGGCCCACCTTGATGGTTCGGCATTGCCAGTTGCCGCTCAGGTCCTTGTCGGAAAAGGCCACTATCGGCTTTGCCAGCAGCGCGTCGAGTTGGCTGACCTCAGCCGGGTCTCCCGCTTTTGCCTCGGCCAGCGCCGCCTTGCGGGTCTCGCCATATTTGTCGAGGCGAACCTTGTCGGCAGGCGTGATGATCTTCTGCACCTCGCCGTCGGCGCGAGCGGGCAAGACGAGGCAGAGGAGGCCAAGGGCGGCAAGCAGGACGCGAGGGGTCATCGGGACGTTCCGTGTTCGGATGGCTGAATCAGCCTGTTTGCTTTTGGCTCACAACTTAACCATTCGCGGCGGCCTGTCATCTGTTCTCGACAGCGTCCCGGCTCAAGAACCGCTTCAGGCGTGGGCGGCGGCCTGCGCCAGTCCGGCCGTCAGGTCGCCATAGCCGGTCGAGCGGCGCTCATAGGCGAGGCCAAGCATCTTCGCGGCCTTCTCGGCGACTTTGTCGAGTTCCGGATCGTCGGTCTGGGCGATGTAGATCAGCTTCTGGTAGTTGCCGAAATAGTCCTTGATCAGCTCCGGGTGCTTGTCGAGGCCGAGCGGCTTCATGAAGAAGGCGTCGAACTGGCGGCACAGGAAATCGGTCATGTAGAACGACATCATGTCGTCGTCGGCGACCTTCGCATAGGCGTCCATGCCCTGGTAGAAGGCAAAGCAGTGCGGCCCGGCCATGCGCTCGACGCCGTGCTTCTCCAGGACCCGGTCGAGCATGCCGCCGGTACCGCAATCGGCATAGCCGACGAAGATGTTGCTATAGCCTTCCGCCTTGGCCTTTTCGATCGCCTTGTCCATCGCCGGTGCGATGCGGTCGGGGTAGAAATGGAACTCCGCCGGCAGGCAGGTCAGGTCGAGATGGTCGAGCTTGAGCTGCTCCTTGACGGCCAAAACTTCGCGCGCAATCATTCCACAGGCGATGACCAGCAGCCTGTCGTCTTGATTCGGTTTCGTTTTTTGCATTCTGGCCATGGAACCCGGTCGAAGCGGCCTTCGTTGCTGTGGGGCGAATCTATCGAGAGAGGGATAAACCGTCCATGAAACTGTTACGCGTTGCGCCGATTGCAATCCTTGCCTGCGTCCTGGCGCTTACGGCCTGTGCCAACACCGTCCGTGGTGTCGGCCGGGATATCAAATCGACTGCCAAAGCCGTCGACGACACCGTCACCAAACCCTGACGCAGCCATCCGTTCCAATAGCTGGGAACAAAAAAGCCGCGCTGCAAGGCGCGGCTTTCGATTGTGGGCCAGACGCCTTACGGAAGAGATCAGGCTGAAGCGCGCATATTATGCTTGCGCTTCATGAAGTCCTTCGCGGTCTCGACCGCCACAGCCGCGTCGCGGCAATAGGCATCGGCGCCGACGGCCTTGCCGAATTCCTCGTTGAGCGGCGCGCCGCCGACCAGGACGACATAGTCGTCGCGGATGCCCTTTTCCTTCATCGTGTCGATGACGACCTTCATGTAGGGCATGGTCGTGGTCAAAAGCGCCGACATGCCGATAATGTCGGGCTGGTGCTGCTCGATGGCGTCGAGGTATTTTTCCACCGCATTGTTGATGCCGAGATCGATGACGTCGAAGCCGGCGCCTTCCATCATCATGCCGACGAGGTTCTTGCCGATGTCGTGGATGTCGCCCTTGACGGTGCCGATCACCATCTTGCCCTGCTTCGGCGCGCCGGTGGCGGCCAGCAGCGGGCGCAGGATGAACATGCCGGCCTTCATGGCGTTGGCCGACAGCAGCACCTCGGGAACGAACAGGATGCCGTCGCGAAAGTCCTCGCCGACGATGCGCATGCCTTCGACCAGAGCTTCGGTCAGCACCTTGTAGGGCACCCAGCCGCGCTCGAGCAGGATGTTGGTGCCTTCCTCGATCTCTTCCTTCAGCCCGTCATAGAGATCGTCGTGCATCTGCTGCACCAACTCGTCGTCGGAAAGCTCGGAGAGGATGATCTCGTCGTCGGCCATTTTTCTCGGGCTCCTTGCCGCACGGGATGCGACCACGGCGGCTTAAAATAATCGCGTCAATACCTAACCCGGCGGGGGCAGGTATCCATAGCTGATTTGCGACTTCCCGCAAAAGGAAAGCGACCGCAAATCTATTGGAATTCTTGTCGATTTTGCGACAGGCGTTGGCGCTGGCGGGCCGTTTCGAATAGGGTGCATGGCTACGATCCGGGCGAGAAGCCGCCATACGCGGCCGCAAACGGTTTTTAGGGAAAAACGATCATGAGTGAAAACGCGTCAGTCGACCAGGAAGCGTCCAATGCGCGACGTGGACGTGCTGCCAGCGGCGGCGCGGCTGCAAGGCGGGCGGCGCGCTCGGGCGGCGGACCGGGCACCCAGCTCACCTATATCAAGCGCAAGATCAACATCTATGAGGTCCTCAACGAGGAAGGCCTGGCGATTATCGAAAACAACACCGATACGGTGCTGGAAGAGATCGGCATCATCTTTCGCGACGACGCCGAGGCGCTGCAGCTTTGGAAAGAGGCGGGCGCCGACGTCAAGGGCGAGCGCGTGCATTTTCCCAAGGGCCTCTGCCGCTCGCTGCTGAAGACCGCGCCGCCCATCTACACCCAGCATGCGCGCAACGCCGAACGTTCGGTGCAGATCGGCGGCAACGCCACGGTCTTCGCGCCGGTCTATGGTCCGCCCTTCGTGCGCGATCTCGACGGTGTCAGGCGCTACGCGACGATCGAGGATTTCCGGAATTTCGTGAAGCTCGCCTATATGGCGCCGTCGATTCACCATTCGGGCGGCACGGTTTGCGAGCCGGTCGACGTGCCGGTCAACAAACGCCATCTCGACATGATCTACAGCCACATCAAATATTCGGACAAACCGTTCATGGGTTCGGTGACGGCGCCAGAGCGGGCCGAAGACACCGTCGCCATGGCCAAGATCGTGTTCGGTGACGATTTCGTCGAAAACAACACCGTGCTGACCAGCCTGATCAACGCCAATTCGCCGATGGTGTTCGACGAAACCATGCTAGGCGCGCTGAAGGTTTATTCGCGTCACAACCAGGCTTGCATCGTCACGCCGTTCATCCTTGCCGGTGCGATGAGCCCGGTGACGGTGGCCGGCACGCTGACACAGGTTCTGGCCGAGGTGCTGGCCGGCGCCTCTTTCACGCAGTTGATCCGCCCCGGCGCGCCGGTGCTGTTCGGCACCTTCGCCTCGTCGATCTCCATGCAGTCTGGTGCGCCGACTTTTGGCACGCCGGAGCCGTCGCTGGTTTCCTACGGCGCCGCACAGCTTGCCCGCCGGCTCGGCCTGCCGTTCCGCACCGGCGGATCGCTCTGCGCCTCCAAGGTTCCGGACGCGCAGGCCGCCTATGAGAGCGCCAACACGCTCAACTCGACCATTCTTGCCGGCACCAATTTCGTCCTGCATTCGGCAGGCTGGCTCGAAGGCGGACTGGCGTCCTGCTACGAGAAATTCATGATGGACATCGACCAGCTCGGCATGACGCAAAAGTTTTCCGAAGGCGTCGACCTGTCGGAAAACGGCCAGGCGATGGACGCCATCCGCCAGGTCGGCCCGGGCAGCCACTATCTCGGCTGCGACCACACCCAGGCCAATTTCCAGACCGCCTTCTACCGCTCCAGCATCGCCGACAACAATTCCTACGAGCAGTGGCTGGCCGAGGGCGAGAAGACAGCGCCGCAGCGCGCCAACGAACTCGCCCGCCGCTGGCTGGAGACCTATGAGGCGCCGTATCTCGATCCGGGCATCGACGACGGGCTGAAGGACTACATCGCGACGAAGAAGGCGTCGATGGCTGACGCCTTCACCTGAAAGGAGCCCGAGTCAGGCGGGGCTAAAGTCGCCAACATCATCCACAAGGAAGTCTGGCGGAGCGCTTTCTCCGACCCGGACAAGAAGGGATGATTGCGCGGCGCCGGGCTGACGAGATAGCGGCCGTGCTTTCCGCCGACGGCCTCATCCTGCGCGGCGGCTTCAATTTCGCAACAAGCGAAACGCCGCCGCATAGCCCTTCAGCCGCCCCTGCCAAATCCGTGCTGTTGGTCGGGCAGGCGGGAGCGGCACCCTGGCCGCATTTCCTGCGCTGGCGGGAAAACCAGCCCTACACCATCGCCAATCCGCTCGACACCTGGTCACGCGAAGTGATCGGTGCGGTGGCGGAGAAATTCGGTGCGCGCTCCGTTTCGCCTTCGGACAAGCCTTATCTGCCGTTCCAGCAATGGGCGATGCGGGCGGAGGGGCTGAAACCGTCGCCGCTGGGCATCCTGATGCATCCGCAGTACGGGCTCTGGCATGCCTATCGCGGCGCGTTGCTGTTCGAAGACGAGATCGCGGCTCCAGAAGCTCACGCATCGATTCACCTTTGCGACGCCTGTGTGGCAAAACCTTGCCTGAAATCCTGTCCGGTTGACGCCTATTCCGCGGATGGTTTCGCTCATCAGGCTTGCCTGGCGCATGTGCGGGGATCGAAGGGCGAACCATGCCGCGGCGGCGGCTGCCTCGACCGCAACGCTTGTCCGTATGGCACGGCCCATCGCTATCCGCTTGAGGTTCAGGCCTTTCACATGACGGCGTTTGCTGGCCTGTAGCGGCGTTGAACGCCTGCACAAAGTGTTGAACGGGATTGTCAGGGAACGGCTTGCCCTGACAATGCCTGCTTATATGTATCGCACGACAATCAATGGGGCGAGCCATGGCGAAGCAGGACATTGAGATAGAGACCGGAGACGGCGTGGCGAAGGCGGGATTGTTCCGTTCGGCGACTGTTTCCCCGGTCAAGGCCGGTATCATTCTCTACATGGACGCCTTCGGTCCGCGACCGGCGCTCGACGCAATGGCGGAGCGGCTGGCGGGTGAGGGCTATGCGGTGCTGGTGCCGGATCTTTTCTATCGCAACGCACCCTACGGGCCGTTCGAGCCCAAGACCGCTTTCGTCGTCGAGGAGACCAAGGTCGCGCTGACGGCGTTGGTCCACGGCACCACACAGGACATGACCATCCGCGACAGCAGGGCGTTCCTCGACACGCTTACCGCTGAAGGTGTCACCGGACCGGTCGGTGTCGTTGGTTACTGCATGGGCGGGGCGCGGGCTTTGAATGCGGCTGCAACCTATCCCGATCGCATCCTGGCGGCGGCAAGCTTCCATGGCGGCAATCTGGCCAGCGATGCCGCGGACAGTCCGCACCGCAAGGCTGCAATGATCAAGGCGCGGGTCTATGTCGGAACGTCTGGGGTGGACCGCAGCTTTCCGCCGGAGCAGTCGGCGCGACTGGCCGAGGCGCTGCGCGTGGCGGAGGTTGACCACGTCATCGAAAACTATGCCGGCATGGCGCATGGCTGGTGCGTGTCGGACCACAGCGTGTTCAACGCGACCGGCGCCGAACGTCATTGGAAGCGATTGACGACGCTGTTCGCCGAGACGCTGATCTAACGAGGCGTTGCCTGAAGTCGCAACGAACGGGTAGAGACTGCACGATTGGCGCGGCCTGTTAAAACAGCCCCAGTCGAGCGGGAACGAACAGCCTGATGCAATCCTATGATGTCGTGGTGATCGGCGCCGGTGCGGCCGGAATGATGTGCGCCATCGAGGCCGGCAAGCGCGGCCGCTCGGTCCTGGTGCTCGATCACGCGGCAAAGCCCGGCGAGAAGATCCGCATCTCCGGCGGTGGCCGCTGCAATTTCACCAACATCCACACCAGCCCGAAGAATTTCATCTCCGGCAATCCGCATTTCTGCATTTCGGCGCTCAGCCGCTACACGCAAGGCGACTTCATCGCGCTCGTCGAACGCCATGGCATTGCCTATCACGAGAAGACGCTGGGACAGCTGTTTTGCGACGGCTCGGCGCGCCAGGTCATCGACATGCTGGTTTCCGACATGCAGGATTGGGGTGTGGAACTGGCGTTGTCGACCGAGGTGAGGAACGTCAGCAAGACCGCGGACGGGTTTGTGCTGACGCTCTCCGCTGGCAGCGTCGCTTGCAGCTCGTTAGTCGTGGCTTGCGGGGGCAAGTCGATCCCCAAAATGGGCGCGTCCGGTTTCGGCTACGAGCTTGCGGCGCAATTCGGCCTTGCGGTGGTGGAAACACGGCCGGCGCTGGTGCCGCTTACCTTCGACGCAAGAACGCTGGAGCGGCTGGCGCCTTTGGCCGGCAATGCCGTCGATGCCGAAGTCGCCTGCGGCAAGACGCGGTTTTCAGAAGCGATGCTGTTTACGCATCGCGGCTTGAGCGGGCCTTCCATCCTGCAGATCTCGTCCTATTGGCGCGAGGGCGACGAGATCCGCATCGCCATGCTGCCGGGGAGGGATGTGGCGGAACTGCTGCGCGCCGCCCGGCGCGTCAACGGCAGGCAAGCGGTGCAGACGGTGCTTGCAAACCATTTGCCGAAGCGCCTTGCGCAAGCGGTCGCCGAGCGCAGTGGGATCGATGGCAATCTCGCTGATTTGACAGACCTGCAAATGAAAACCGTCGAAGCCGCCGTCAACGACTGGCGCATCAAGCCGGCCGGCTCCGAGGGTTACCGCACGGCGGAAGTGACGCTTGGCGGTGTGGATACCAACCGGCTCGATCAGAAGACGATGCAGGCGAAATCCGTGCCGGGGCTGTTTTTCATCGGCGAAGTCGTCGATGTCACGGGCTGGCTGGGCGGCTATAATTTTCAGTGGGCTTGGTCGTCCGGCTGGGCCTCGGGCCAGGTGTGCTGATATTCAGGTGAGGCCGGCCTGCAAACGACGGCTTTCTGTGCTTCCGGTGCTCGCGTACCAAAAGTACGCTCCGCTCCGGTTCTCGAAATCCATCGTTTTCGGCTCGGCCTGACCTGAATCTCAGCGCACCTGTTGCGCGTGCATCCGTCGCCTCGGAAAAAAATCTTTCCATAACCCCAAGGATTGGCCATTAGCCTTCGTCCAACAGGCAAATGATGGCGATGATGCTGGATGAAAGCGAAGCCTCCGACGCCGAATTGATCGGGCGGGCGAAGGGCGGAGACAGGGGTGCCTTCGGCAAATTGCTGGAGCGGCACTACGACTTCGTTTATCGCGCCGCCTATCGCTGGTGCGGAAAGAAGGCCGATGCCGAAGACATCGCCCAGGAGGTCTGTGTCCGTCTCGGCAAGGCGATCCGCGACTACCGCGGCGGCGGCGCGTTCACGACATGGCTCTATTCCGTGACGCTGAACGCGGCGCGCGACATGATGCGCAAGACCACGCGCGAAAACGTCAAGACCGAGGCTTTCGGCGCCTACAGCATGATTTCGGGAGAGGCCTCGGCCGAGCCCGAAGATCCGACTGAGGCGCTCTGGGCAGCGGTGCGGCAATTGCCGGACAAGCAGCGCGATGCAGTACTTCTGGTCTATGGCGAAGGTTTGAGCCACGCGGCCGCCGCCGAGGCGATGGCAATCTCGGAGACGACGGTTTCCTGGCACATCCATGAAGCGAAGAAACGGCTGAAGACGTTGATGCGTTCAGCCGGGGAAGTGTGACCATGGTCGACGACAACGAACTCAACAGGCTGCGCGACGCAGCAGTACCGGCGCCGGGCGAAAGCGCGAAGGCACGCGCCTTCGAAGCCGCCATGAGCGCCTATGATCAGGAAAATATTTCTGCCGTCACCCAAGGATCGGTCGGCGGGCTTCGTCTCACAGAGCGAGCACAAAAGCTCTGGAGCGAGATCATGCAAAAGAAACTCATCGCCACGCCGGCCATTGCCGGGCTCGTCGCCCTGCCGATCGCCGGATACGCCACCTTCCATATGCTGAGGGAACAGCCGTTGCCGTTCGGCGGCGACGAGAAGATCACCGAGACGCTGGCCGACAAGCCGGCAACCAATGGGCCGGCGATCAACGCGCCGGTAAAAGAAAAGCAGGCGCCTGAAGGCGACAAGAAGACCGACGCCGATGTGCGAAGCCGCGACACCACTACGCCGCTTACGCCACCCGCGCCGCCGAAGCCCGAATCGACCGTTGCTGTCGCCCCGGCGCAGCAGGATGCGCTGGGACGCGGCGTGTTGGCCGAGCCTGCGCCAGTTGAGAGCCGCGAGTTTTCGCTTGACGGCAGTGCTGCTCCGGCCGGCGGCGCGCGGGTCAACCGCATGGCCGGCGCGACCGAATCCAAGTACCTGGCACAGCCTTCGACGATGCCGGCCGACCAGATTGCGCCGCAGGAGCCAAACCGCGACCGCGTCGAGGATTTCAAGACCAATCCGGTGCATGCAGCCCTTCAGGATCCGGTCTCGACCTTCTCGATCGACGTCGACACGGCTTCCTATTCCTTCGTCCGCGGCTCGCTGAAGCAGGGCTACCTGCCGCAGGCCGATACGGTCCGCGTCGAGGAGATGGTCAATTACTTCCCCTATGACTGGAAGGGTCCGGACTCGGCTTCGACGCCGTTCAACTCGACCGTCAGCGTCATGCCGACGCCGTGGAACGGGCACACCAAGCTGATGCACGTCGCCATCAAGGGCTTCGACATCAAGCCGGTCGAGCAGCCCAAGGCCAATCTGGTGTTCCTGATCGACGTCTCGGGTTCGATGGATGAGCCGGACAAGCTGCCGCTGCTCAAGTCGGCTTTCCGGCTGCTGGTCAGCAAGCTCAAGGCGGACGACACCATCTCGATCGTCACCTATGCCGGTGACGCCGGCACCGTGCTGATGCCGACCAAGGTTACCGAGAAGGACAAGATCCTCAAGGCCATCGACAATCTGTCGCCCGGCGGCTCGACGGCCGGCGAGGCGGGCATCAAGGAAGCCTACAAGCTTGCCCAGCAGTCCTTCGTCAAGGATGGCATCAACCGTGTGATGCTGGCCACGGACGGCGACTTCAATGTCGGCCAGACCGATGACGACGATCTGAAGCGACTGATCGAGCAGGAGCGCAAGACCGGCGTCTTCCTGTCGGTGTTCGGCTTTGGACGCGGCAATCTGAACGACCAGATGATGCAGACCATCGCCCAGAACGGCAACGGCACCGCCGCCTATATCGACACGCTGGCCGAGGCCGAGAAGGTTCTGGTCGAGGATGCCTCCTCGACGCTGTTCACCATCGCCAAGGACGTCAAGATCCAGGTCGAGTTCAATCCGGACAAGGTCTCGGAGTACCGGCTGATCGGCTATGAAACCCGTGCCTTGAACCGCGAGGACTTCAACAATGACCGCGTCGATGCCGGCGATATCGGCTCCGGTCATTCGGTGACCGCCATCTACGAGATCACGCCGAAGGGCAGTGGCGGCGAGCAGATGGATCCGCTGCGCTACGGCCAGGCGACGGTCAACAATGGCGGTGTCGCCAATGCCGACGAATATGCCTTCGTGAAAATCCGCTACAAGCTGCCGAACGACGACGTCTCGAAGCTGATCACCACGCCGGTGACGTCGGCCAACGAGGTCGCGTCCTTCGACCAGGCCAGCACCGACCAGCGTTTCTCCGTCGCTGTCGCCGCCTTCGGCCAGAAGCTGCGCGACGAGGATGCGACCGCGAAGTTCGGCTACGACAAGATCATGGAGATTGCCACCGCCGCCCGAGGAGCCGACCCGTTTGGGTACAGGTCCGAGTTCCTTTCGCTTGTGCGCCTTGCCTCGGCGCTCGGCGGTAACCGGTAGTGGCAATACAGCCGGTTGCTTTCAGACGGGGGTCGTTCTGATACGGGGAACCGGCTACGGGCGGGTGAGGCAGGCCGGCGGGGGAAACCCTGCCGGCCTTTTTTCGGATCGATTAATCCGAAGCGCACAGATGATCCGCCTGATCGTTAAATTGCGCGGCTTTTCCGGAACGTCATCGCAATGCCCTGCTATTATTGCATGGGGTCGGGACTGGGCTTGGGGAGCCGGGAATTGCAGATCATGAACATTGGAAACACGACGCCGGCGGTGAGACACACGCAGGCGTCGGGAACGCTGTCGCCAGAATCCAGGCGCATCATGGATGACGTCGACGCAGCCCGGAATACCGCAAAGTCGGCGCTGACCAATGACCGCTTTCGTGTCATGCTGGAGCAGATCGGCAATCCGCAGTCGTCGGGTGACCTGGTGACGGTGAATGAAAGCGCCGACAGCACCGCCCTGGATTTCAAGACGGCGCTATCGCGTTACGCTGAAAACAGCGAATAAGTTCGATATCAGGCCCGGGTGCGGCGGCGTTCGCGGCGGGCTTCGCTGGTCTCGGCGGTGTTTTCCGTCGCCACCTTGTTGCGCATCGGACCGATGCGCTCGACGATCGCCGCGACGGTCGGGCGTTCGGATTTGGTGTGCGCGTCGAGCGCCTTGCGCATGGCGGCAAGGTGCTGGAACGACGTGCCGCAGCAGCCGCCGATGATCTTCGCGCCGCCATCCACCGCCAGCCGGACATAGTCGGCCATCAGCTCCGGCGTGCCGGAATAATGGATCTCGGTGCCACGAAATTCGGGAATGCCGCAATTGCCCTTGACGATCACCGTCGCTTCCGGCTTCGCCTCGGTCATGTCGAGCAGCGAGGCCAGGATGTCGGAGGCGCCGACACCGCAATTGGCGCCGACACCGAGCGGTGTCTCTGAAAGTCCGTCGACGACGCCGTGGATATCCCTGGGCAGCAGGCCCATCATGGTGCGGCCGGCAGTGTCGAACGAACCGGTATAGGTGTAGGGCAGGCCGACGCGGATGGCGGCCTCCGCCGCGGCGCGGATTTCGTCCGGCGCAGACATGGTCTCGATCCAGGCGACTTCGGCGCCGCCTTCCTTGAGACCCTCGATCTGCTCGGCAAAAGCCTCGACTGCTTCGTCATAGGTCATGGCGCCGAGCGGCACCAGCAACTCGCCGGTCGGACCGACCGAGCCGGCGACGATGACTTTCCTGTCGGCCTTGTCGGCGACCGCGCGGGCAATCTCGGCGGCGCGCTTGTTCAGCGCATGCACGCGGTCCTGCGCATGGTGCAGCTTCAGCCGGTGGCGCGTGCCGCCGAACGAGTTGGTGAGAATGATATCGGCGCCGGCGTCGACGAAATTCTGGTGCAGGCTGGTGATGGTGTCGGGCGCTGTCTCGTTCAGCAACTCGGGCGCTTCGCCGGCCTCTAGACCCATGGCGAACAGATTGGTGCCGGTGGCGCCATCGGCGAGCAGCACGCCCTTTTCGGCCAGCAGAGCATCGATGGGATTGTTCTCGGTCATCGGATCGACTTTCAGATATTTGAATGGAATAAGGATATAAAGAAGTGTTTATGTCCAGTCAATGTGTTTGCAACCTGCAATGCCGCGCGGCGCACCTTTCCGGGGCGTTGGCGGTCAGGCAGAACCCGATGGAAATGACGCGCCGGCCAGATTGCGCGCGTAGGCGGCGGCCTCATGCGGGTTGATGTCGGCGGCCCGGATCAGATTGTCGAAATGCTGGGTCAGCGCCTGTACCGGCTGGGTGGCATTCAGCACGACATACATGTCGCCGACATAGATGGCGGCGCGGTAGGGACCGAAGATTGTCAGCGGGATCGAATAGCGCATGCGGCCGTCATAGAGGAACAGGCGGAAGGTGGGGTAGAGATCGTCAAGCAGCGTCGCCATATGGGCAAGCTGCTGCCGGCGGTCAGCCTCGGGAAAGCGGTCCCAGACGCCCAGGCCGCGGGCAAAGATCTCAAGCGTATGGCGCGGCATGCAGACCTCCATGTCGGTCTCAGGGCGCCGGTTGTACTCGATGCGGTACTGCGTCTCGCTGGCCTGCGCCAGACGGCTGCGGTTGGTGATGTTGGCTTCGTAGTCGACCAGCTGGCGTGTGCGCAGGAGATCGGGAATGCCGGCCGGCACATAGCGGATCTTGGTGCCTGCGGCTTCCGCGAACCATTTGGCGAGCAGCGTGCGGTCGAAGCCGTCGGGCGCCTCTTCGATCTCCAGGCTTTCGCGGATTTCGCCGGTGACGCCTTCGTCCTGGGAGAGGCCGAGCAGCCAGTCCAGCGAGATCTTGAATTCGGCGGCGATGTTGAGCAGCGTTTCGGCGCGTGGCAGGCGCGTCGAGGCGCCGGACATCAGTTGCGACAGCGCCGACCGGTCGATGCCGACTGCTGACGCGAAAGCTGACTGGTTGAGATCGGACCGTGTCAGGAGCAGCTTCAGGCGCTCCCGGAAGATTGCCGAAAGGTCCCGTTTGTCCACTGTTCGTTCTCCGCACTCTTTTAGGAAAAATTTGCGCCCGAGCCGTCGATTCAGCACTTCCAGCGTAAATGAATCCGTAGGGTTGTTTACAATGTATAACATCTGCGGTCGAAAATGCGCAATCGCAACATTTTGTACACTTTGTCTCGTTGAGCGGAATCGCTTCTCCTGACACTATGCTGTCAGGAACCAATTCCGGCGACTGAGGGACAGTGGTCGATAGCATGACAGGCAAGCGCATCAAGCGACGCGACGCAGCCGCCATCGAGTGGCCGACCGTGGTGCTCGCTTTCTTCTGTTACGGAATGTGGCTCGCTGCCGGGCTCCTGCTCTGGCCCTCTTATCCGATCCCGGCACTTCTTCTCCTCGGCTTCATCCTGGCCTTGCAGTCGTCGATCATGCACGAAGTGCTGCATGGCCATCCGACGCGCAGCGCGCTCATCAACGAAGCCTTCGTCTTCCTGCCGATCGGCCTGGTCTGGCCGTACCGTCGCTTCAAGACGCTTCATTTGCGCCACCACGCCGACGAGCGCCTGACCGATCCCCTCGACGATCCCGAGAGCTATTACCAGGCGTTGTGGATGCATGACGATCTGCCGCCGACGATGAAATTCCTGCTCAAGATCAACAACACCATGGCCGGCCGTTTCTTCCTCGGCCCCTGGCTGTCCTGCATCGGTTTCTTCGTCGACGACGCCAGGCATGTGATTGCCGGCGATAAGGTGATCGGCAAGGCATGGCTGCTGCATGCGATCGGCCTCGCCATCGTGGTGCCGATCGTGCAGTTCGGCTTCGGCATTCCGGTATGGCTCTACATTCTGGTGCCGGTCTGGCTCGGCCAGTCGCTGATCGCGGTCCGGACTTTCGCCGAACATCAGTGGTCCGAGCACCCTGAAGGACGCACGGTGATCATCGAGCGCTCGCCGCTGTCGTTCCTGTTCCTCAACAACAATCTGCACTTCGTTCACCACAAGACCCCGACCGTTGCCTGGTACAGGCTGCCAAAACTGTTTGCCGACCGCCGCGACGAGTGGCTGCGGATGAACAATGGCTACGCCTATCCGAACTATTTCGCACTGATCAAAGCCTACGCCTTCAAGGCCAAGGAGCCGATCGTGCACCCGGTGCTGCGCCGCCAGGCCGAGCCGGGCAGGGCGTTCAAGCCGCGCATCAGGGCGCGCAGCATCAGCGGGCTTGGCAGCGCGCCGGTTCCGGCCGAGCCGCCGAAGGAGTAATCCCCGGACTTCCCGAACCCGTGTCGGCCAATTCTGATTGGACGCCGCGTTTTTGCGATCCTTTCCCGAGCCATGATGATTGAGTGTCGGCATGAGTGATTTGGTTGCGGCATTGCCGATGTATGACTGGCCCGAAGTGCGCGGCGAGGTCGACGCGCAATGGGCAGCGTTGCGCGATGCTTTTCGGCACAAGGGCGTCGATGGGCCGCAGACAATCGTGCGCCGCAATGGCGACCTGCCGCCGGTGCCGGGCGGTATCCACGACGCCGAGGGCAGACTGATCGCGCCCGATCCGGCGACACTGCCGCCGGACGAACTCGACCATCACCAGCTTTGGCTGCATCCGGCGCTGCTGTTCGCGCAGACCTGCTGGGGGCCGATGGAACTCGGCCTGAGCAAGCATGTGCAGGTGGTCGGCCAGCCGAGCTACGACGCTTACGAGGGCGGCGAAGGCGAACTCTATTCGAGCGCGCTGGTGATGCGGACGGGCGAGGGACCGGAGGCTCGCTCGCCCGCGGATGGCAAAGCCTCGCTGCCGCTCGATCTGATGCGCGGCAAGCGTTTTACCTACAACAGCCTCGATTCGATGTCGGGCATCATTGCACTGGCGCGCGATTTGCAGGCCGCCGGCGAAAGCCTGGATATCTTTTCCTCGCGCAGCGAAAGCGGTGGCCATCGCGGCTCGATCGTCGCGGTCGCCGAGGGCAAGGCGGATATAGCTGCCATCGACTGTGAGAGCTGGGCGCTGGCGCAGCGTTTCGAACCTGCGGCAAACGCCGTGAAGGTCGTCGGCTGGACGGCAAGGCGCAAAGGCCTGCCCTACATCACCGCCAGGACGACGCCGGAAAAGACGCTCAAGGCTCTGCGCGAGGCGCTTGCCGGATCAGCCGAGCAGCCTCGCATCCAACGGGTAGGTTGAAAGCTGCTCGTTACCGGTCTCGGTGATCAGGATCTGTTCCTCGATCTTGACTCCCTCATGGCCGCCGAGACGGCCGATATAGCTTTCCACGCACAGCACCATTCCCGGCTCCAGCACGCCATCGGGCGTGTCCGGCGTCCAGTCGCTGGCATGTGGCAGGGTTGGATACTCGTCGGCGAGGCCGACGCCGTGATAGAGCACGCCGTAGCGCGCCGGGAAGCAATCTCCCGGCGGCACCACGGAGCGTTCGACCAGGTCGCGAAAGGACATGCCGGGCTGCATCAATTGCGTGTTGTGGGCGATCTGGTCGGCGGCGATGCGGAACAGGTCGCGCTGCTCGTTCGATGGCCTCGCATCGCCGCAAAGCCAGGTGCGCGAGAGATCGGCGCAGAAGCCGTAGGGACCGATCAGGTCGGTGTCGAAGGCGACGAGGTCGCCTTCCTCGATCACCCGCGACGAGCATTCCTGGAACCACGGATTGGTGCGCGGCCCCGAGGCAAGCAGCCGGGTTTCGATCCATTCGCCGCCGCGCGCAATGTTGCCGCGGTGGAGTTCGGCCCACAATTCGTTTTCGGAAATGCCCGGCGTCAGCGCCTTCTCCATTTCACCCATCGCCGCTTCGCAAGCGACGATTGCGCGGCGCATGGCGAGGATCTCGTCCGGCGATTTGATCAGCCGCGCATTTTCCATCACCGCTTCGCCATTGCCAATCGAGATGCCGAGCCGGGCGAGTTCCTCGACGCCTTCCGGGTTGATGTGGTCGACCGCAATGCGGCTGTTGCCGCCGCCATGCTCCTTGACCAGATCGGCGATGCCGGCCGCCCAGCGGCGGACTTTGTGCTCGGTCAGCTCACCGCCATAGAGGTACATCCACGACACTGCCGGCCGCACCTCGTCAACGACGCCGGAATGGTCGGACAGATGCTCGCAGGAGAAATAGTCGAACAGCACCACGGGTCCCTCAGTGGCGATGAAGCAGTGGCGGGTCGGATTGTGCGCGACCCACAGCTGCATGTTGGTCGAATCGGTGGCGTAGCGGATGTTGACGGGGTCGTAGAGCAGCGCGCCGGCGTAGTTTCGGCGCCTCAGTTCGGCTCGGATGCGCTCGAGCCGGTATTGGCGCATAGCGGCAAGATCGGGCGCGGCGATGCCTGCCGCTTGCCATTCGGTTTCAGCCAGCGCGCCATAGCCCAGCACATGCTGGTTCAGCGACGCCGCTTTCTGGCGCGAGGCGTCGCGCAAGGCTTCGACGGAGCCCGGCTCGAACGGCATGATCTTGCGGTGACGGCCGAACCCTTGTTTCTCCACCCGACGCCTCCCTGCCGACTTACTGTGGCGCTGCGCCCGCGGCCGCTTTCTTCAGCCGCGTGACCGTCAGCGTGCGGGTGGGCGGCTCGCTGTCGAACAGCATCGGGACGACCAACTGCTGCGGCGAGCCGTCAGCGACATAGCCGGCCTCGCTCAAGGCCCGCAGGATGCCCTCAGGAGGTTCCTTGTCATTGGCCATCACGAGCACCGCCGGCTCGATCAGCAAATGGCCGAAGTCCGGCATCTCGTCGTCGAGCACGACCAGATCGGGATCGACAAGACGCAGATTTCCCACCCAGTGCCAGCTCGATATCGCCGTGCGAACCGGACCGTTTGCCGTCAGCTGGCCATAGAGCGACTGGTAGTCGACACGCACGATGCTGCCGCGGCTGTCGCCGCCATTGAGGTGCGTGTACCAGGTCACCGGCAGCACGAGGATGGCAAGCGTTGCGCCGACAAAGACGACGACGTCCTGCACCTTCCTTCCCTTGTCGCCTCTGGCATCCATCCGCAAGGCCAGCGCGACCGGCAGCAACACAAGGATGGGAAGCATCCAGCGATCGCGAAATTGCGTCGTCCCGCTCGCCAGGACGAGCACGATGGTCATCGCCAGGGCAAAAGCGATGGTGCGCCACACCAGTTTCTCGGTCCATGGCGCCGGTTGCAGAGCCGGCGCCGGCTTTTTCCATGCGATGAGCAAAGCCGCGACGAATATGCCGGCCGGCAACACGGCGAAATACAGGATAGCCTTGCCCAGTCCGCGCATTCCGTAGAATGCGGTTTGTATGGCGCTTTCTCCTCTGCCCATGCCGAAGCCGCCGCTGTGCGACAGCAACTGGTCGGTGTAGGTCAGGTTCCAGTAGAGCGTCGGCAGGCAAAGCAGCACCGCCACGACAAGGCTGATCGAAAACCGGCGGTTGAGGATGACGCCGCGCGTTTCGCGCAGCGACAGGGTGGACAGGATCAGCGCGCCGAGAAAGATCGCGTTGTTGTATTTCGACAGGATGGCGGCGGCCATCGCCACGCCAAACAGCACATAGGTGGCCAGCGAACGCCGCTGCACCAGTTCAACGAGCGCAAGAAACAGCACCACTGAAAAACAGAAAGCGGCGATCGAGTGGGTGAGGGCGTGCTGCATCTCCCACACCATCTGCGGAAACAACAGCAGGCCGAACAATGCGGCGGCGCCAGCGCGGCTGGAATAGCCCAGGCGGCGGACAGCGATGAAAACCGACGCCAGCGCCGCTCCGATCAGCAGGTACTTCACGATCTTGAGCGCCAGGATGTTCGTTCCGACCACGGCGGCGACGAGGCGGGCAAGCCAGGTGTAGAGCGGCGGCTGCGAGCCGCCATAGCCAGCCCAGAGGTAGTGCATGTACATCAGCTGTTCGGAATCGTCGACGCCGACACCGGTTCCTACGACATGGGACAGCAGCGCCATCACCACGATCTGGACGACGCAATAGACCGCGACGCAGACCAGTGCGGCGTTGAAGGGACCGACCTTGCCTTCGCCGAGCCAGTCCGTCCATTTCTCTAGATACTGCAAGGGGATCGTCTTCTCATCGAGGGAAAATGCCTGCGGCCAACTGCCGAAGGCCCCTTACACGATCTCACGCTCCCTGTCGCCTTTTCAGGTCCGCATCTTCTCGCCGCTGGGGTCGAAGGGCGCCTCGACATTGATGCGCGCCGGACGCCGGTGGCCGAGGATCTCGATCTCGAACAGTCCGGCACTTTCGTCCTCGGCGAGTGCCGCCGGCACATAGCCCTGCGCCATCGACTTCTGTACATAGTGCGCATAACCGCCCGAGGTGACCCAGCCGACCACGCGCCAGTCGCCGTCGACGATGCCGCGCACGGCGGAAGCGCCTTTGGCAGCCTTCGAGCCACGCACTTCCTTGCCCGCCATGTCGAAGCGCGGCGCGCCATAACCATGCGGCTTTTCCACCGTGCCATAGTCCTTGCCGACCTTGGCCCAGATCGGCTCGTCGCCCATGACATCGGCGTCGGCCGCATCGATGATGAAGGAGACACGGCGCAGTTTCGGTCCTTCCGCCTGTTCCTTGGCGGCGGCCTCGCGGCCGATGAAGTCGTTCTTCTCCAGCTTGATGAAGCGGTCCATCCCGCCTTCGAACGGGCCGTAGATCGGCCGCAGCTCGCGGTACCAGGTCGGGAAGTTCTTCTCCAGGCGCATGGAGAGCAAAGCGCGCATGCCGAAATCGACGAGGCCGAACTCCTCGCCGGCGTCCTTGATCGCCTTGTAGACCAGGCGCTCATAGGCCGGCGCCATCCAGATTTCATAGCCGAGATCACCGGTATAGGTGATGCGGTTGACCATGCAGGGCGCGCCCCCGACCGCCATTTCGCGGAAATCCATGAAGCGAAACGCCTTGGTCGAGATGTCGACATCGACCAGCTTCTGCAAGAGATCGCGCGATTTCGGCCCGGCGATCGACAGGCCGACGAGCGTCTGATCGAAGCGGTGGATGCGCACCGAACCATCCTTCGGCAGGTGCTTTTCGAACCAGCGCATGTGGTACTTCTGCGCGGCGGACGAACCCCAGATCATAAATCTGTCTTCGCCTGCCTTGGCGATGGTGAAGTCGCCGATCAGCTTGCCGAACTCGTTGATCATCGGCGTCAGCACGATGCGGCCGATCTTCGGCATGCGGTTGGTCATCAGCCGGTTGAGGAAATCCTCAGCCGCAGGTCCCGACACTTCGTATTTGGCGAAGTTGGCGATTTCGGTGACGCCGACGCGTTCGCGCGTGGCGCGCACTTCCTCGCCGATAGGACCGAAATCGTTTGAGCGGTGGAAGGAGACGACGTCCTTCGGCTCCTTGCCCTTCGGCGCGAACCACAGCGGGGTCTCCAGGCCCCAGCTATCGCCCATTACGGCGTTGTTGGCGAGCATCGTGTCATAGAGCGGGGTGGTTTGTGCAGGGCGCGCAGCCGGCAGCTCTTCATTGGGGAAGCGGATGGAGAAGCGGCGCGAATAGTTTTCGCGCACCTTTGCGTTGGTGTAGCGCAGGCCGGCCCACTCGCCGAAGCGGGCGACATCCATGCCCCAGACGTCGAAGCCGGGATCGCCATGCACCATCCAGTTGGACAGCGCGAGGCCGACGCCGCCGCCCTGGCTGAAGCCGGCCATGACGGCGCAGGCGCACCAGAAATTGGTCAGGCCCTGCACCGGCCCGACCAGCGGATTTCCGTCGAGCGCGAAGGTGAAGGGGCCGTTGATGATCTGCTTGATGCCGGCTTTCTCGATGCCGGGGAAATGCTTGAAGCCGATCTCCAGCGACGGCGCGATGCGGTCGAGGTCGGGCGGCAGCAGTTCATGGCCGAAATCCCACGGCGTATTGACCGGCGACCAGGGTTTGCAGGCTTTTTCATAGGTGCCGAGCAGGATGCCGTTGCGCTCTTGGCGGGTGTAGATCTCGCCCTTGAAGTCGAGCACGCCGATCATCTCGCGGCCGGTCGATTTGTTGAATTCCTCGACCTCGGGCATCGGCTCGGTGAGCAGGTACATGTGCTCCATGGCCAGCACCGGCAGTTCGACGCCGACCATGCGGCCGATCTCGCGCGCCCACAGGCCGCCGCAGTTGACGACATGCTCGGCGTGGACGGTGCCCTGTTCGGTGACGACGTTCCAGGTGCCGTCAACTTCCTGCGTCAAGTCGACGACGCGGTTGCGCAGCACGATCTCGGCGCCCAGCTTCTTGGCCGCCTTGGAGTAGGCGATCGTCGTGCCGGAGGGATCGAGATGGCCTTCGACCGGATCCCACATGGCGCCGACGAAATTGGTCTCGTCCATCAGCGGGAACATCGCCTTGGCTTCGGAGGGCGTGATCAGCTCGGTGTCCATGCCGAGATAGCGGCCCTTGGCGTGGGCCAGGCGCAGAAAATCCATGCGCTCGGGCGTATCGGCCATCATCACGCCGCCGGTCAGATGCAGCGAGCAGGACTGGCCGGAGATTTCCTCGATCTCCTTGTAGAGCTGCACCGTATAGGCCTGCAGTTTGGCGACGTTGGGATCGCCGTTCAGCGTGTGGAAGCCGCCGGCTGCGTGCCAGGACGAGCCGGAGGTGAGCTCGGACCGCTCGATCAGCATGATGTCGGTCCAGCCGGCCTTGGCCAGGTGATAGAGCACCGAGCAGCCAACGACGCCGCCGCCAATGACAACCGCTTTTACATGAGATTTCATGAGAGATAGGTCCGTTTTTGCGTAAATTGAATCAGGTGTGTCGGTTGGCAGGATGCCGCCAGTTGCTTGCCGATCAAAAATCGGTCGGCGCGCCGCCTTCGGCCGTGCGCTTTTCGACGAAGTCGTTGAGCTCTTCGCGGATCGCCGGGTCCATATAGGGTTCCTCGTAGGATGCCAGCCGCTCCTTCCAGACCTTGTTGGCCTTTTCCAGCGCGGTCGGCGATCCGGCTTCGGCCCAGGTTTCGAAATTGCGCCAGTCGGAGAGGATGGGCGAGTAGAAGGCTGTCTTGTAGCGGTCCTGCGTGTGCTGGGTGCCGAAGAAATGGCCGCCGGGGCCGACCGACTGGATGGCGTCGAAGCCGAGCGCTTCGTCGGACAGGTCGAGCGGGGTGAGGAACTCGGCCACCATCTGCAACAGGTCGATGTCCAGGATGGTCTTCTCGTAGGAACAGCGCAGGCCGCCTTCGAGCCAGCCGGCGCCGTGCATCATCAGATTGCCGCCGCCCTGGATGGCGCCCCACAGCGAGAACACGCTTTCATAGGCTGCCTGCGCGTCGACCGTGTTGGCGGCGCAGGTATTGGAGGTGCGGTAGGGGATCTTGTAACGGCGGGCAAGCTGGCCGCCGACAAGCTGCGCCTTCATATATTCAGGCGTGCCGAAGGCCGGCGAGCCTGACTTCATGTCGACATTCGAGGTGAAGCCGCCATAGCCAACCGGCGCGCCCTTTCTCACCATCTGGGCAAAGGCGATGCCGGACAGCGCCTCGGCATTTTGCTGCACCAGCGCACCGGCGATGGTCACCGGCGCCATCGCGCCGGACAGGGTGAAGGGCGTGATGACGACGACCTGACCCTTGCTCGACATCTGGATGATGCCTTCCATCATCGGCACATCCAGTTTCAGCGGCGAGTTGGTGTTGATGATGGTGAAGACGGACGGCTCTTCGAGCATCTGCTCATGGCTGATGCCGCGGGCGATCCTGGCGATCTCGATGCCGTCGACATTGCGCTCCTTGCCGAGCGAATAGATGTGGAACACCTTGTCGGTCAGCGTGGCGAGGTCGCGGATGCATTCGAGGTGGCGCACGGAAGGATGGATGTCGGTCGGCTCGACCGGATAACCGCCGGTGCAGTTCAGGATGTTGTGCATCTGCGCCAGACGCAGGAAGTTGCGGTAGTCCTGCTGGTTGCCCGGACGGCGGCCGCGATCGAGGTCGGAGCAGTTCGGTGCCGACGCCATCATCGACAGGATCACATTGTTGCCGCCGAAGCGCACATTGTGCGCCGGGTTGCGGGCATGGAGCGTGAATTCCGGCGGGCAGTTGGAGATGAGATCGAGGATCATGTCGCTGTCGAAGCGCACGCGCTCGCTGCCCTCGCGGACATCGGCGCCGTTTTCCTTCATCATGCGGCGCGCTTCGTCATGCAGCACGTCGACGCCTATTTCCCTCAAGACGCGCAGCGAGGCGAGGTGGATCGATTCCAGCTCGTCGTCAGAGACCAGCTTGGTCGGCGTTAGCGGATTTCTCAGTTGCCGAAAAGCCGGCTGTTCGAAGGCGGCCGAGCCGCCGGCGCGCTTGCCCGCACGGCCACCGCGACGGGCCCGGTCGGTTGCCAAAGGCGGTTCGGCTGGATGCAGGGCGGCGGTCATGATGGTCCTCGTACGATGCTGGTAGCGGGCGGCATAATGGACCGGCGGCTGTCCGACCATTGCGGAGGCGGCGACCACTAGGACGAGGGAAGCGACATGCCCGAACGGCAGTCCGATAGTTGACAACCTTGCCGGGGATTAGCGGACAGGACGCGCCCACTGCGGCTCTTGGCGCAAGGGGATTTCAGGCGCGGCCCTTCCTTTCCCTAAATCGAACCGCTAGCTCAGTGGTTTGCCGCTGGATGGGCCGGCAATTCATGTGGAAGGCATCATGGCTGCGACCGGTTCGAGCGATGGCGAAGCGGGGACGCAATGGGCGGCGCTTGCCGGCGTAACTGCCGCCCTCGCGATGTTCGGTGCGGCGCAAGGGCTGAGCTCGCCGCTGTTTACGCTGCTGATGCAGAAGCAAGGCATGTCGCCGGCGCTGATCGGCTTGTCGGCAGCGATGATGCCGCTTGGCCTGATCCTTTCGGCCTCGTTCGTGCCGGCAGCCATTCGGCTGGTCGGCGCGCGCAACCTGGCTGTGGGTTGCTCATTGATTGGGGCGCTGTGCTTCCTCGGCATCGGCTACCTGCAGGACTGGGTGGGCTGGTTCGTCATCCGCTTCATCATCGGTATCGTCATCAACCCGCTCTATATACTGGGCGAAGTATGGGCGCTGTCGCTGGCGCCGCCGTCGCGCCGCGGCAGGGTGATGGGGGCATTCAACACCGTGCTGGGCGCTGGCTATGCTGCGGGGCCTTTGGTCCTGACCGCGGTAGGGATATCGGGCTGGGTTCCTTTCCTGGTCGGCATGGCCGGCTTCATCCTGTGCGCCGCGATCCTTCGTGCTGTTTCCTCAAGCCTCGCCGGCTTCGAGGATGACGGCCAATTGCCCGGCGGCTTTTTCGGTTTCGCCAGGCTGGCGCCGGCGCTGTTGTTTGCCGTGCTGGTTTCGGCGGCGGTCCAGCAGGGCACCTACGCATTGATGCCGGTCTTCGGTGCTGCCTATGGCCTGCCCGAAAGGACGCTGGCGGCCCTGGTGATGGCACTGTCGCTGGGAAACATCTTCCTGCAAATCCCGCTCGGCCTGCTTGCCGAGCGTTTCGGCGGGCGGGCGATGATCATCTTCTGTGCGTTGGCGACAACGGCCTGCGCGGTTTTGCTGCCGTTGTTGATCACGACGCCGGCGATCTGGCTCGTCCTTCTCGTCATGGGAGCGGTCGGCTATGGCGTCTACACCATGGCGCTGGTGGAGCTCGGCAGCCGCTTCAAGGGAACCGTGCTGGTCGCCGGTAACGCCGCCTTTGCCTTGATGTGGGGCGCCGGCGGCATTGTCGGCCCGCCCGGCGCCGGTGCGCTGATGCAGGTCATCGGTCCGCTCGGCCTGCCGGTGGTGATCGCCGGACTCGACGCGCTGCTGGTGAGCTTCGCGCTTTACCGATCGTTCAAGCGCCAAACTCCTGACAGGCCCAAAAACTCCTGACAGGCCCAAACTCATGACAGGCCTTGTCTGGAGCAAACGGTTTTTACCGGGGCGGGGCTTACCCGCGTCGGACAGAAAAGCTAGTCCTGAGCCTGGTTTAGGTGCCAATGATGAACCTGGCGGAAGCTGACAACGAGAAGATGCAGTGGGCGGCGATCAGCGGCGTGATCGCGACCGTCTCGGTGTTCGCCATCGCGCAAGGCCTGTCCTATCCGCTGCTGAGCTTCATCCTGCAACGCCAAGGCGTTTCGCCGGCCATCATCGGGCTCTCGGCGGCAATGACGCCGATCGGCTTCATTGTCTCGTCGCCGCTGATCCCGGCACTGGCGCGCCGGTTCGGGGCAGGGCGCACCGCGCTTACCTGCGCGGCGCTTTCGGCTATTGTGCTTGCGCTGATCGGCTGGACCCAGAATGTCTATCTGTGGTTTCCGCTGCGCTTCTTGATCGGGGTGGTGACCAACCCGCTCTATGTCTTGAGCGAAATCTGGGTCATTGCACTGGCGCCGCCATCGCGCCGCGGTCGCGTCATGGGTGTCTATTCAACCATCATCTCGGCCGGCTTCGCTGCCGGGCCGCTCTGCCTGCTCGTTGTCGGCACCGTGGGATGGCCGCCATTCCTGGTGGGGATCGCCGCCTTCATCTTCTGCGGCGCCTGCCTGGCGCTGGTGCTGCCGCAACTGCCGAAGGTCGACGAAGCCGGGCGCAGGGTTTCGGTCATGGGCTTCATGCCACTGGCATGGCTATTGCTGTCGGCGGTGGTCGTTGCCGCCGGTTTCGAACAGGGCGTGCTGGCGCTGCTGCCGGTCTACGGCACGCACTATGGCATCGCGGAAGCGCGCATGTCGGCGCTGCTGTCGGTGATGATCGCAGGCAACATCGCCATGCAGGTGCCGCTCGGCTTGCTGGCGGAACGGCTGACGGCGCGTCTGGTGCGATTCATCTGCGTCGTGGTGACGGTGCTGGGCTGCGCCCTGTTGCCGCTGCTCATCGAGACGCCGCTGATCTGGCCTTGCGTCTTTATCTGGGGCGCGGTCTCCTATGGCATCTACACCATGTCGATCATCGAGCTCGGCGAGCGCTTTACCGGCTCGGCGCTGGTCGCCGGCAATGCCGCCTTCTCCCTGATGTGGGGCATCGGCGGCATCGTGGTGCCGCCGCTGGCGGGTGGCGTCATGGATGTGATCGGCGCCTCCGGTCTGCCGATCACGCTGGGCGCGATTTGTCTGGCACTGGCTGTGGCCACGGTCCTGCGCCGGCGGATGGTTTGAGGCCGCATTCCCCCGATGACCTGACGTACCATCTTGAATAAAACCGCTTGCAACGCGATGTAGGCAGGGCTGCCCGCCACTAGCCTGGAGACCATGCGTGACCCAATCGACGACAAAACGCCAGACGGATGCCACCGCGGAGGACAAGTTCCTCTGGCTGGAGGACCGGACCAGCAAGGAATCGCTCGACTGGGTGCATCGCCAGAACCAGATCACCGTGGCCGAACTACAGGGCGATCCGTCCTACCAGGCGGCCTTCGAGACGGCGCTCGACCTGATGACGGCCGAGGACAACATTGCGGTCGGTGCCGCGCTCAACGGCCAAGTCTATAATTTCTGGCAGGACAAGACCAATGTGCTCGGCCTCTGGCGCCGCACGACGGTTGCTTCCTACAAGACCGAGAAGCCTGTGTGGGAGACGATCATCGACTTCGACGTGCTGTCGGCCAAGGAGGGGGTGAAGTGGGTGTTCAGCGGCGCCAGCCGCCTTTACCCCGATTTCAACCTTTGCCTGGTGGCGATGTCGCCGGATGGCGGCGATGCGAGCGAGATGCGCGAATTCGACATCGAGACCAAATCATTCATCGAGGGCGGCTTCCGCGCTCCCGCCTCGAAATCCGGCTTTTCCTGGCTGGACAGGGACACGGTCATTGTCTCGGCTGCCTTCGATGAAGACGACAAGACCCAGTCCGGTTATCCGCGCGTCGTCAAGCTGTGGAAGCGCGGCACCCGGTTGGAGGAGGCGACGCCGATCTTCGAGGCCGAGAAGCAGGATCTCGCGGCCGGCGCGGGGGTCGAGCATGATGGCGACAGGCAGTATTTGTTTCTGGCCCGCACGATCGCCTTCTTCTCCTCGCACAGTTTTCTGCGCCTGCCGTCGGGCGAAAACCGGCGCATCCCGCTGCCGGACGATGTCACCGACACCGCGCTGTTCAAGGGCCGGTTCGTGTTCGGGGTGCGCAGCCCATGGACGGCGCCGGGCGGCACTGAGTGCTTGCCGGACGGCCTCTATTCCTTCGATTTCGAACACTGGATGGACACCGGCGACCTGGGCCCTGTTGAAACCATGCTCGCGCCAGCGCACCGTGTTTCGGTCGCCGGCATTGCCCGCACTCAGGACCGGCTGTTCATCAATCTGATGGACAATGTGCGCGGCAAGGTCGTTGTCGCCGAGCGCAGCGGCGACCGCTGGTCGCTGAAGCCGGTGGCGCTGCCCGAGAACGGCAATGTCGGCATCGCGCATGCCGAGCATTTCGGTTCCAGCGTCTCCTTCTCCTTCACCGATTTCCTGACGCCGAGTTCGATCATCTGGTCGGACGATGACGGGGTGACGCTGGCCACCGTGAAATCGCAGCCGGCGCGGTTCGACGCCGCGCCGCTGGTCTCGGAACAGTTCGAGGCGCGCTCGAAGGACGGCACCATGATCCCGTATTTCGTCGTCAGGCGGCGCGACCAGAAGGGTCCGGTACCGACGCTTCTCTATGGTTATGGCGGCTTCGAAATACCGCTGCTGCCCGGCTATGCCGGCGTGCGCGGCAGGCTGTGGCTGGAGAAGGGCAATGCCTATGTGCAGGCCTGCATTCGCGGCGGCGGCGAGTTTGGGCCGGCCTGGCATCAGGCGGCGCTGAAGGGCAATCGCCAGACTGCCTTCGACGATTTCGCCGCGGTGGCGCAGGACGTCGTCAGGCGCGGCATAGCCACGGCTGCTTCCCTCGGCATCCAGGGCGGCTCGAATGGCGGCCTGCTTACCGGCGTTTCCCTGACGCAGCATCCCGAACTGTTCGGCGCCGTCATCATCGAGGTGCCGCTGCTCGACATGCTGCGCTACACCGAACTGCCGCCAGGCGCCTCGTGGATCGGCGAATATGGCGATCCGGCAAAACCGGAAGAAGCCAAGTGGCTCGCCGCCTATTCGCCGTACCATCATGTCTCGGCCGATGCCGTCTATCCCCCGGTGCTGCTCACGACATCGACCGCCGACGACCGCGTCCATCCCGGCCACGCCCGCAAGATGGCGGCGAAGCTGCAGGAAGCAGGTCACGGCAAGACGTTGTTCTTCGAGGAGACGGAAGGCGGCCATGGCGGTCGCGGCGACCGCCGGCCGCAAGCGGCGCAAACCGCCATGAAATACGTGTTCCTGCAAAGGGTATTGAGCGGCACCGCTTGAATTCCGGGCCTCGGGCGGCATAGACTGCCGCCATGGTCTACATGAGCACATCCGGCGCCTTCGGGGTCGCGGTGACACCGTCGCCGCGCACGCTGCGCGCCGAACTGCTCAGGCTGTGCGCCCGCATCGGCTATTCGCCGCCCGCCGTCCTCTGACGAAGTCGCCCCGGCAGCTTGCCGGTTTGATTCCAGAGGAAAGAGCAAACCCATGACTTACCAGAATTATTCGCTGAAGCAGCTTCAGCAGATTGACGCCGCGCATCATCTGCATCCCTTCACCGACCACAAGGAATTGCGCGAGACCGGCTCGCGCATCATCACCCACGCCAACGGCCCGTTCATCTACGATGCCGACGGCACCGAAATACTCGACGGCATGGCCGGGCTGTGGTGCGTCAATGTCGGCTATGGCCGCGACGAGCTGGCCGACGCCGCTTACGCGCAGATGAAGGAATTGCCCTACTATAATTCCTTCTTCAAATGCTCGACGCCGACGCCCGTGCTGCTGTCGAAGAAGCTGGCCGAGCTGGCGCCCAAGGGCATCGCCCAGGTGTTTTACGGCTCCTCCGGCTCGGAGGCCAACGACACGGCGCTGCGGCTCGTGCGCCACTATTGGGTGCTGGAAGGCAAACCGGAGAAGAACCGCATCATCTCGCGCAAGTCGGCCTATCACGGCTCGACCGTCGCCGGCACGTCGCTCGGCGGCATGGATTCGATGCACAAGCAGCTCGGCGGGGCGGTTCCCAACATCGTCCATGTGATGATGCCCTATGCCTATGAGTTGGCGCTGCCTGGCGAAAGCGACCATGATTTCGGCCTGCGCGCGGCCAAGGCGGTCGAGGATGCCATTCTGGAGGCCGGCGCCGACAAGGTGGCTGCCTTCATCGGCGAGCCGGTGATGGGAGCGGGCGGGGTGAAAATACCGCCGATGAGCTATTGGCCGGAAGTGCAGCGCATCTGCCGCAAATACGATGTGCTTTTGATGCTGGACGAGGTCATCACCGGCTATGGCCGCACCGGCGAATGGTTTGCGGCGCAGACCTTCGGCATCGAGCCCGACACCATCACCACGGCCAAGGCACTGACCTCGGGCTATCAGCCGCTGTCGGCGCTGCTGGTCGGCGACCGTATCGCGGCGACGCTGGTCGAAAAGGGCGGCGAATTCTACCACGGCTATACCTATTCGGGTCACCCGGTGGCCTGCGCGGTGGCGCTGAAGAATCTCGAGATCATGGAGCGAGAAGGCCTGGTCGACAGGGTCAGGAACGACACTGGACCTTACTTCGCCCAGGCGCTGCAGGAGCGCATTGCCGGCCACGAACTGGTCGGCGAGGTGCGATCGATCGGGCTGATGGGCGCGGTCGAGATCGTCAAGGACAAGGCGACCAAGGAGCGCTTCCTGCCGGCGGGCAGTGCCGCCGTCACCGTCCGCGACCACGCCATCGCGCAAGGCCTGATGCTGCGCGCCACCGGCGACACGATGATCCTGTCGCCGCCGCTGATCTGGACCCGCGCGACGATCGACATGGCTTGCGATCGCATCGCCAAAGCGCTGGATCTGGCGCAAGCGGATTTGCGCAAGAAGTAGATGGAACGACAGCCGGACGCCTTGCAATCAGGGCGCCCGGACTGTGCGCCTGCTTATCGTCAGGGTCGAAGGGGTCAGCGCACCGATCGTGCTGGTCAATGAAGACCATCAGGCAATTCCGAACGCTGCAATCGGAATATAATTCAGATCGAACAGTATAGGACTGCAAAACGCAAAAACCGCGCTCCATCGGAACGCGGCTTTGCCAGATACGCATGGCATTTCGCCAACAATACACTTGCGAAACTTACGGGCTCCGGTACGCGAGACCTGATCCGGAGCGCCGGGCGGATGCGATATGTCCGCCTCGCCATCCGTTATATAGGCACATCGTTACCGCCGGGTTATCGAGAGCTTAAGCAAATCTAAATTTGCAATTTTTCCGCGCAATAAAAATCGAGAAAAGCGCTGCCAAATTCGAAACTTATAGAGAACTGCCGCGAAGGAAATTTATGATGCCGGAAAAATCCGATCCGCCATTTCCCTGGGCGTTGAACAGCGCATAAAGCTGGGCCGCTTCGGCCCCCATTGGCGTCACCGCGCCGGCGCTTTGGGCCGCCTCCTGCGCCAGTTTCAGGTCCTTCAGCATGAGTGCCGCGGCAAAGCCCGGTTTGTAGTCGCGGTTGGCGGGTGAGGCCGGCACGGGACCCGGCACCGGGCAATAGGTGGTCAGCGACCAGCACTGGCCCGACGAAGTCGAGGCAACGTCGAACAGGGCCTGATGCGAGAGGCCGAGCTTTTCGGCCAGCACGAAGGCCTCTGCGACGCCGATCATCGAAATGCCGAGCATCATGTTGTTGCAGATTTTGGCTGCCTGACCGGCGCCGTCGTCACCGCAATGGACGATGCGGCCTGCCATCGGCTTCAGGACCGGTTCGGCCTTGGCGAAGGCATCCTTGGCGCCGCCGGCCATGAAGGTCAGCGTTCCCGCAGCAGCACCGCCGGTGCCGCCGGAGACGGGGGCGTCGATCGAATGCAGCCCGTGCTTCCTTGCTACGGCATGCGCCTTGCGGGCCGACTCGACATCGATGGTCGAGGAATCAATGAACAGGGCGCCTGGTTTGGCCTTGGGTGCGATGTCCTCGTAGACCGAGAGCACGTGCTTGCCGGCGGGAAGCATGGTGATCACGACATCGACGTCCTTCACCGCGGCAACAGCATTAGCCATGACGGTGACACCATGCTCGCGCGCGACGGTCAGGTTCTCCGGCATCAGGTCGAAGCCATGTACCGTATGACCCGCCTTGACCAGATTGGCGGCCATAGGATTGCCCATATTACCCAAGCCGATGAAGGCGACAGTGGTCATAGCGGTGCTCCATGATGAGTAGGCAGTAGGCAGTAGGCAGTAGGCAGTAGGCAGTAGGCAGTAGGCAGTAGGGCGACCTATTCGGGTGCGAGTTTGAGAATAAGTTGGCGAAGCATTTTTCCGATGGCCTCGGCCGCCAGAAGCAGGTGCTCAGCTTGCCCATGCGTGGCAACGCCAATGCGTTGAGCGATTTGGAGGTGTGTCTCGAACTCCTTAAGCGAGCCTTGGGCTATCCTGAGAAATTGCTGATAGGAGCCTCGGTTGTCTCGGCCATAGCCTTCCGCGATGTTTGCAGGGATAGAGGTTGCTGAACGGCGGATTTGGCTGGTCAGCCCATATAATTCCTCTTTGGGCCATGTCTTGGTCAATGAGTAGGTGCTGATAGCCAGATCCATCGCCTGCTGCCATACGATAAGATCCTTGTACGAGTTGACCTTGCCGGTCATCTTTGCCTACTGCCTACTGCCTACTGCCTACTGCCTACTGCCTACTGCCTACTGCCTACTGCCTACTGCCTACTGCCGTCCGATCAACGCCCGCGCGATGATGACGCGCATGATCTCGTTGGTGCCTTCGAGGATCTGGTGGACGCGCAGGTCGCGCACCAGTTTTTCGATACCGTAATCATGAAGATAGCCATAACCGCCATGCAGCTGCAGCGCCTCGTTGGCGACGTTGAAGCCGATGTCGGTGACGAAGCGCTTGGCCATGGCCGACCATTTGCCGGCATCCGACGCCTTGCGGTCGAGTTTCGAGGCGGCGGCGTAGAGAAAGATCCGCGCTGCCTGCAATTCGGTCTCCATGTCGGCCAACCTGAACTGCAGCGCCTGGAACTGGTTGATCTTCGAGCCGAAAGCCTTGCGCTCGGCGGTATAGGACAGCGCCTTGTCGAGCGCAGATTGCGCGCCGCCGAGCGAACAGGCAGCGATATTGAGGCGGCCGCCGTCAAGGCCGGCCATGGCGATGCCGAAACCTGCGCCTTCCCCCGACAGCAGGTTTGCAGCCGGCACCTTGCAGTCCTCGAAGATCACCTGGCGGGTCGACTGCATGTGCCAGCCCATCTTGTGCTCGTTGGCGCCGAAGGAGAGGCCGGGCGCATCCTTCGGCACGACGAAGGTGGAAATGCCCTTCGGCCCGTCGGCGCCGGTGCGCGCCATGACGACATAGAGGTCGCTGTCGCCGGCCCCGGAGATGAACTGCTTGGCGCCGTTAAGCACATAGTCGTTGCCGTTCTTCACCGCGCGCGTCTTCAGCGCCGCGGCATCCGAGCCTGAACCCGGCTCGGTCAGGCAGTAGCTCGCCAGCCATTCCATCGAGGTCAGCTTCGGCAGGAAGCGTTGGCGCTGCTCGTCGTCGCCGAAGCGGTCGATCATCGACGCCGCCATATTGTGGATCGAGATGAAGGAGGAAAACGCCGGATCGGCGTGCGACAGTGCCTCGAAGATCAGCACGGCGTCGAGCCGGCCGAGCGCCGAGCCGCCGACATCGTCCCTGACATAGATGCCGCCGAGGCCGAGCGGGCCGGTCTCGCGGATTACATCGGCAGGAAAGTGTCTTGCCCGGTCCCATTCGAGCGCATTGGGCGCAACGCGATCGGCGGCGAAGGCCTGTGCCATCTCCTGGATGGCGCGCTGTTCCTCGTTGAGCTCGAACTGGCTGGTGCTCGCATCGACCGCGGCGTCCATGGCGTGCTCCCTGTGTTCCCCAGCTGGGGTTGGCTTGCTGGCCTGTTGTTTTTGGCTTTGCGCGCCGCTCAATCTAGACCAATGATGCCGCCGCGCAACCCGGCTCGCCGCGCAGCCGCTGTGCATGAATGGATCAAGGGAGCATTGCGTGCCGACATATTTCGACGAATTGCTCGACCGCTTCCATGCCTATCTCCGGGGCGTGGACAACGCGCTGGTGCGGGACGCCGTGACCCGGATCGGCTGGAATATGACGGCGCGCGTGCTCGAAGCGCATCCGCTGCCTTGCCTTGGTCTGCTCGACCGCATTGTCGAACTGGCGCCGCCGGACCCGCAGCCTCTGGTGCAACTGCTGGCGGAGCGTCGTGACGATCTGTGCTGGGGGCAGACCTACAACGCGAGCGATTTTGGTGAAGCGTTCTTGCAGAAATACGGCTGGCTGGAGGTGTTTGGCACGCGCGGCCATTTCGCCAATGAAGAGGTCGCGGCCGGATTGCTGATCCTGGGGCCCGGCATCACCTATCCCGACCATCATCACATTGCCGAGGAGATCTACATTCCGCTGACCGGCGGCACCGAGTGGCGCATGGGCGAAGGCGGCTTTCACACCCGCCAGGCGGGCGAAATTATCCATCACGCCTCCAATGTCAGCCATGCCATGCGCACCGGCAGCGAAGCGTTGCTGGCGCTCTACATCTGGCGCGGCGGGCCGCTGGCGCAGAAATCGACCGTTTCCGGCGCGCAGGGCAGGGGCTGAGCATGGCCAAGGCGATCATGCTGCAAGGCACGGGTTCGGATGTCGGCAAGACGGTGCTGGTGGCGGGGCTCTGCCGCGCGGCCAGGAATCGCGGGCTGAAAGTCAGGCCGTTCAAGCCGCAGAACATGTCGAACAATGCCGCCGTCGCCGACATTCCGGGCGACGACCGCCCCGGCGGCGGCGAGATTGGCCGTGGGCAATGGCTGCAAGCGCTGGCGTGTGGTGTTCAGCCGACCGTGCATATGAATCCGGTGCTGCTCAAACCCCAGAGCGACATCGGTTCGCAGGTGATCGTGCAGGGCAAGGTGTTCGGCGAGGCGCGAGCGCGCGACTACCAGACAATGAAAGCGGGGCTGATGGACGCCGTGCTGGAGTCCTGGACGAAGGTCGGTGAGGGCGCCGATCTGGTCGTCGTCGAGGGCGCCGGATCGCCGGCCGAAATCAACCTGCGCAGCCGCGACATCGCCAATATGGGCTTTGCCACGCGCGCCGACGTGCCGGTCATCCTGGTCGGCGACATCGACCGCGGTGGCGTCATCGCTTCGGTCGCCGGCACGCATCTGATCCTGCCGGAGGGAGACAGGCGCATGATCGTCGGCTACCTCATCAATAAGTTCCGCGGCGATGTCTCGCTGTTCGACGACGGCATCCGGTCGATCGAAAGCTTCACCGGCTGGCGCTGCTTTGGCGTCGTGCCGTGGCTGAAGGCGGCGGCGCGATTGCCTTCGGAGGATTCGGTCGTGCTCGAACGCCTGGCATCGGGCGAGAAGCGGGCGTTGAAGGTCGCCGTGCCGATGCTTGGCCGCATCGCCAATTTCGACGACCTCGACCCGCTCAAGGCCGAACCGCAGGTCGAAGTGGTGTTTGTGCCGCCGGGGCAGCGCTTGCCGGAGGATGCCGGCCTGGTGGTCATTCCCGGTTCCAAATCGACGATCGGCGATCTCATGAAGTTCCGCGAGAATGGCTGGGATCGCGATCTCCTCGCGCACCGCAAACGCGGCGGCCATATCGTCGGCATTTGCGGCGGCTTCCAGATGCTCGGCCGCCTGGTGCGCGATCCCGATCGCATCGAGGGCAGCGTCACCGAGGCGGAAGGTCTTGGTCTGCTCGACATCGAGACGGTGATGGAGCCGGAAAAGACGGTGCGCAATGTCAGCGCCCGCTCAGTGCCGTTCGGCCTGGCGCTCGAGGGCTACGAAATCCATCTCGGCCGTACCACCGGGCCGGACATGGCGCGGCCGTCGGCTGTGATCAACGGCATCGACGACGGTGCCATTTCCGCCGATGGCAAGGTTTTTGGCACCTATCTGCACGGCCTGTTTTCCGCCGACGCTTTCCGAGCGAGATTCCTGGAAAGCCTCGGCGTGAAAGGCGGCGGCGTCGACTATCGGGCGGAGGTGGAAAACGCTCTGGACGAGATCGCAACCGAACTGGAGCGCCATCTCGATTGCGATGCGATTTTTGGGTTAGCGAGGTAGGGCCGCCCATCGTTTCGTCATCCTCGGGTCTGCGCTTCCGCTTCGTTTCCACTCCGTGGATGTCGAAGTTCGGGCGCTTTCGCCGACCTTCGACGCGGCGCTGAAGGACCAAGGCCGATGGCGAAGGATTCTGCGAAACTGATCACCAGCGGGACGGTGAGCGAGGCGTATTCGACATTGCGAAAATGGCCGGGCGCCGTTTCGCGATAGCCACAAATGTCGGTGACCGCGTTCTGCAGCCGCAGGCCCGGCGCGCGCCGCACCATCTCGAACCGGTCGGCTACCGGGCGGTGCTGTTGATCGTGGCGCTCCGTCTCGCCGGACATGGTCATCCTTCCGCGCGGAAGAGCCTAACGGACCATGCATCCAAAGCAAAAGCGCCCGGCTTTTGACCGGGCGCTTCGAATTGCAGAAGTCTCGGGTGCCTAGGCGCCGCGCATCAGGCAGGCGGCGGCAAGCACAATGTATGCGATGAGGACAATCCACACCGCAGCCAGAGGAATGAACGCAAGAACGCCAAGCGCGGCGAGCACGCCGATGATGGCGATGACTAGGGATATGATGAAAACAAGCTGAGTGGGTGCACTAAGATTCATGTGTGGTCCCTCCAACATGATTCGTACAACGGCATCCTATCAGGCGTGAGGCTTATACACCAATCAGCTGGCGCAATGGGTTCGCCGGGTCGGCCAGCAGCTTCACCGCCAGCGCCAGGCAGATGATCACCAGCAGCGGCTTGATCAGCCGGGCGCCGATGCGGATGGCAAGGCTGGCGCCGAGCCGGGCGCCGAGGAACTGGGCGACGCCCATCATCAGCCCGATCTTCCAGTAGACGACGCCGGCGATGGCAAAGACGATGAAGCCGCCAATGTTGGAGGCGAAATTGAGCAGCTTGGTGTGTGCCGTCGCCTTGAGCACGCCGAAGCCGGCAAGGCTGACGAAGGCCAGCATATAGAAGGAGCCGGCTCCCGGCCCGAACAGCCCGTCATAGAAGCCGACCAAAGGGGCGATGATCAGCCCGAACAGGAAGGGCGACAGGCGCTCGGCGCGGTCGACATCGTTCATGTTGGGTTTCACGGCGAAGTAGATCGCGATGGCGATCAAAAGCAGCGGCAGCAGCGCCCGCAGGAGATCACCTGGCACGAATGCCGCCAGCAAGGCGCCGACGGCACTGCCGGTAAGGGCCAGAAGCGCCGATGGCAGCTGTCGACGCAGATCGACATGGCCATTCCTGGCATAGTGGATGGTCGCCGAAGCGGTGCCGAAAATGCCCTGCAGCTTGTTGGTTCCAAGTGCTGCGACCGGCGGGAATCCGGCAAGCAGCAGGGCCGGGATGGTGATCAGCCCGCCGCCGCCGGCTATCGAATCGACAAAGCCGGCTGCAAAGGCGGCGAAGGCAAGCATGATGACGGTGTGGGTAGCGAGGTCGAGCATCGGGATTTCTGAACATTCCGGCGGGAAAGGTGATGCCGCGCCTTCTCATGGCCATCTGGTTTGCGCAAGGCCGATTCCGCGCTACGTCCATCCAAGCGCGTTGCGCTTGGATTTCCTGTGGTGCATGTCATTATCCCAATACCGCTGGGCAATTTTGGGTCATGTGCACTGGGCGGACTCGGAAAAGGGATACTGTTGGCGATGGCATTGCTCGACCAGATACGCTCGATCTTCGATGGTGACCCCGGCGTGCGCAAGGTTGCCGACGACCCGGTGCTGTCGGCGGAACTCTTGATGCTGTTTCGCATGATCCTGGCCGACGGCTCGGTTTCGGAGAGCGAGATGGTCGCCTTCCGGCGCATCTGCAAGGACGCCTTCGGCATCCCGGAAACCAGCATCGACGCGGTCATCGAATATCTCAATGATTTCGGCTACGAGACCAACGGTTCGCAAGCCATTGCGCTGTTCCGCGATCTCGATGTCGAACGGCGCAAGTTGCTGGCGCTCCACATGGCGGAGATCGCCAAAGCCGATTCCAAACTGGCAGAGAGCGAAGTGCGGCTGTTGCGCCGCACGCTCGATTTGCTCGACATCAGCCCGGTCGATGTGGTGAAGCCGGAGGAGTGAGGCAGACCAGGGGCAACGGCCGCCCGGCCGGGTCCCCGCTGCTTCGCAGCGTCCCAGCGTTCGTGACCTTTCATCGTGCCACTGGCACGATGAATTCGCTGCGCGAACCGGTCACTCACCCCTGTTCCTGCATACGGTGAGCGATCGCCCGATGCAGATCGGGCGCAGCCGCGACCAGCGCCCTGGCCGCCTCCGACTGCGGATGATCGAGCACGTCGCCGGTCTTGCCGCGCTCGACGATCCTGCCGTCATGCATGACCAGCACCTCATCGGTGATGGCGCGGGCGACGGTCAAATCGTGAGTGATGAAGAGATAGGCGATGCCGAGCTTCTGGTTGAGCTCTGCGAACAGATCGAGGATCTGGGCGCGGATCGAGACGTCGAGCGCCGAGACCGGCTCGTCGGCGACGACCAGCTTCGGCCTGGTGATAATGGCGCGGGCGATCGACAGGCGCTGGCGCTGGCCGCCGGAAAACTCATGCGGATATTTGTCCATGTCGCTGACGCCGAGGCCGACCTCGTGCAGCGCATGCGCCACCATCTCGCGCCGCTCGGCCGGTGTCGGCTTCTTTTCCAGTACATGCAGCGGCTCGGCGACCAGTTTCTCGACCTTCTTGCGCGGGTCGAAAGAGCCGTAGGGATCCTGGAACACCACCTGCATGTCGCGCCGCGCGGCTTTGAGCTCCGCCTCGCTTTTACCGGTGATGGTCTCGCCGCGAAAGCGGATCGTTCCCGATGTCGATTTGTCGAGCGCCAGGATCATGCGGGCAAGCGTTGACTTGCCGCAGCCGGAGCGGCCGACCAGCGCCACCGATTGGCCCGGCGCCAGCGACAAGGACACGTCGTCGACGGCGCGGATTGGAGCCGCTGACTTGAACAGGGAGGTGCGCCGGCCCGGATAGTCCCGTGTCACGCCTTCGACCTCAAGCAGCGGTTTGCCCTGGCCGGTGGCGTGAACCTTGGCGCGCGCGGGCACGTGCATGGAGGCCAGCGCCAGCTGGCGCGTGTAGGGATGCAGCTGTTCCGATAGCGTGCGTGCGGTGTCGCCGGCTTCCATCACCTCGCCATGGCGCAGGATGGTGATGCGGTCGGCCATTTCGGTGACGACGGCGAGATCGTGCGAGATCAACAGCAGGCCCATTCGGTTTTCGCTGACAAGGCCGCGCAAGAGGTCGAGGATCTGCGCCTGCAGCACCACGTCGAGCGCCGTGGTCGGCTCGTCGGCGATGAGCAGCTTGGGTTTCAATGCGCAGGCAATGGCGATGACGACGCGCTGGCGCTGGCCGCCCGACAATTCGTGCGGATAGCGCGACAGCGGGAATTTCGCCTCGGGCAGGCCGACGCGGTCGAGCATTTTGCGCGCCCGGTCTTCGGCTTCCGCGTGGCTGGCTTTGGTGTGCCAGCGTATGCCTTCGGCGACTTGTTCGCCGATGGTCTTGACCGGGTTCAGCGCCGTCATGGGCTCCTGGAACACCATGCCGATGTCATCGCCGCGCAACGCGCACATCTGGTCCTCTGTGGCCGCGAGGATGTCGATGCCCTCGAAGGTCACGCAGCCGGTGGCGCGCGCAGCATGCGGCAGAAGCTGCATGATGGTCAGCGCCGTCATCGATTTGCCCGAGCCGGATTCGCCGACCAGCCCCATCACCTCGCCGGGCGCGACGGAGAGGTCGACCCCTTTGAGGATCGACGTGTCGCCGATCGCCAGCGACAGGTTCTCGATCTGCAGCAGGCTCATCGTTGCCGCCGCGACTTCGGGTCGAGTATGTCGGCGATGCCGTCGCCGAGCAGATTGAGCCCAAGCACGGTGACGACAATGGCCATGCCGGGGAAGATCGCCATCCACGCCGCCACCACCATGCGCGTCTGGGCGTCGAACAGCATGCGGCCCCAGCTCGGCATTGGCGGCTGGGCGCCGAGGCCGACATAGGAGAGACCGGCTTCGGCCAAAATGCCGAGCGCGAACTGGATGGTGCCTTGCACCAGAAGCAGCGTGGCGATGTTGGGCAGCACGTGCTCGATTGTAATCTGCGTCTTGCTCTTGCCGGCGGCGCGCGCGGCGAGGATGAACTCGCGCGGCCAGATCGCCAGCGCGCCGGCGCGGGCGACACGCGCAAACACCGGGATGTTGAAAATGCCGATTGCGATGATGGCGTTGATTGCGCCCGGTCCGAAGATGGCGGTGATCATGATCGCCGACAGCAGCGCCGGGAAGGCGAAGACGAGGTCGTTCAGCCGCATCAGCGCCTCGTCGACAAACCCGCCGCGCGCCGCGGCGAAGGCGCCGAGCGGCACGCCGACGCCCATGCCGATGCCGACCGCGACCAGCGCCACGGCAATTGAGTTGCGGGCGCCGACCATGATCATCGACAGGATGTCGCGGCCGAAATGATCGGTGCCGAACCAGTGCGCCGCAGAGGGCGCCAGCGTCTTGTCCGAGATCACCAGTTTGGTCACGTCGTAGGGCGTCCAGACGTAGGAGATGACCGCTATTGCAGCCACCAGCACCGTGATGGCGAAGCCGATGAGGAAGGAGCGGTTGCGGAAGGCCTTGGCCAGAATGCTGCCCAACGTCTCCTGCGGGATGTCGATGTGCAGCGTCATTGCCGGCCTCGAAGGCGCGGATCGACGATGGCGTAGGAGACGTCGACGACGAGGTTGACTGCAATGACGGCGACGACCAGCAGCATGACGATGCTTTCCACCACGATCAGGTCGCGCTGAGTGATCGCCTGGAACACCAGCCGTCCCAGACCAGGCAGATAAAAGACGTTCTCGATGATGATGGTGCCGGCGAGCAGGAAGGCGAATTGCAGGCCCAGAATGGTCAGAACCGGGATCATCGCATTGCGCAGCGCGTGCCGCCACAGCACAGCGCGATAGGGCAGGCCCTTGGCGCGGGCGGTGCGAATATAATCCTCGTTCAGCACCTCGAGCAGCGCGGAGCGGGCAACGCGAGCCAGGATCGCGGCCTGCGGCAGAGCGAGTGCTACGGCCGGCAGCAGCAGCGATTTCAGCGCCGGCCAGGCGCCGGCGCTCCAGCCGGGGAAACCGCCGGCCGGCACCAGCCGCAGCCAGACGGCAAAGAGGTAGATCAGCATCAGCGCGAACCAGAAGTTCGGGATGGCGACGCCGAGCTGGGCGGCGCCCATGGCGATCGTGTCACCGGCCCGCCCGCGCCGGCTGGCGGAATAGAGCCCGACCGGGATGGCAATGATGGTCGACAGCGCCAGCGCGATCAGCGCCAGCGGCAGGGAAACCGCCATGCGCTCGCGGACAAGGTCGATGACCGGCACCGAATAAGTGTAGGAGCGGCCGAAATCGAGGCTGAGCAGGCCACCGACCCAGTGGAGGTAACGCAGGAGAAGCGGTGCGTTGAGGCCCATCTGGTTGCGCAGGAGTTCGACCTGATCGGCGCTGGCGTTGAGGCCGAGCATCAGCCGCGCCGGGTCGCCGGGCAGGATTTCGAGCACGGCGAAAACGATCATCGAGGCCAGGATCAAGGTTGCGATGGCGATGGCGAGGCGTTTGAGGAGGTAGGCGGTCATGGTGGAGGGAATGGTGCGTTGCCAAGTGCGATGACTGAGCAAAGGCAGCGTTCTGTCACACCCCCCTCTGTCCTGCCGGACCCGGCCCTTCGCTGTCGCTTCGGGCGTTCGTTGTTCGGAAAGCCAAGCAGTTGGCTTTCCGTCCGCTGCGCGGACCACTCCTCACCCCCCGCAAGGGGGGAGATCAGCAGTTTCCGTGTCGTCGACCAGCGTTCAACGTTCGCGATAGGCGAAAGCGGAGATGAGAGCCCAATCTCCCCCCTTGCGGGGGAGATGCCCGGCAGGGCAGAGGGGGGTGTGAAGGAATGCACACTGTTGCCTGTCGGGCGCCGCCTCAATCCGTCCACTTCACCTTGGTCAGATCATTCGCCTGGATCGGCGCATTCTCCCACAGGCCCTGCAGCTTGGCGTCCCAGACGCCGACCTTCGGCAGTTCATAGAGGAAGCCGACCACGGCGTCGTCGGCCAGGATCTTCTGTGCTTCGCCGAGCAGCGTGTTGCGCTTGGCGTCGTCGGAGGTGAGGTTCAGCTCGGCGATGATCTTGTCGAAGGCGGGGTTGTCGTAGTTGAAGTAGTAGTCCTTGCGCGAATAGATATCGATGTCGCCGGGCTCGGTGTGGGAGACGATGGTCAGGTCGTAATCCTTCTTGGTGAACACCTGATCCAGCCACTGCGCCCATTCGACCGGAATGATTTCCAGGTCGATGCCGACATCGCGCAGCTGCGAGGCGATGATCTCGCCGCCAAGCCGTGCATAGGAAGGCGGCGGCAGTTTCAGCGTCGCCTTGATGCCGTTTTCGAAGCCGGCTTGCTTCAGCAGCTCCTTGGCCTTGTCGACATTGTGCGGGTACAGGCCGGTGAGGTCGACATAGGCCTTGCTGGCGGGCGACATGTGCGAACCGATCGGCACGCCGAGGCCGGCCGAGGCGCCGTCGATGATCGCCTTGCGGTCGAGCGCGAAGGCAATCGCCTGCCGCACCTCGAGGTTGTCGAAAGGCGGCTTCTTGTTGTTGATCGCCAAAATGGTCTCGCCCTCGGTCGAGCCGATCACCACCTTGAAGCGCGGATCGTCCTTGACCTGCGCGACGCTGTCGGGATCGAAGAAAGGGAAAGCCTGGATGTCGCCCGAGAGCAGCGCCGGCACGGCGGCAGCGGCTTCGGGAACGATGCGGAACTCGGCCTTGTCGAGGAACACCGGGGCGCCCCAGTAAGTGTCCGATTTCACCAGCGTGATCGACGAGCCCTTGGCCCAGCTCTGGAATTTGAACGGGCCGGTGCCGATGGGCTTTTCCTTGTTGGTGTCGGCGCTCTCGGGCGCCACGATCACGGCGTCGCCCCAGCCCAGATTGTAAAGGAACGACCCTTGCGGGTTCTTCAGCGTCACCTTGACCGTTGCCGGATCGACGACTTCGACCGTATCGATGGCGGCGAACAAGGCCTTTTGCGCGTTTACGGAATTGTCGGCACGGGCGCGGTCGAGGGAGAACTTCACGTCGCCGGCGTCGAAATCGCTGCCGTCATGGAATTTGACGCCGGTGCGCAGCTTGAAGGTGTAGACCTTGCCATCGTCGGAAATGGCCCAGCTCTCGGCAAGGTCGGGCAGGACTTCGCCATTCGGGCCGATGCGGGTCAGGCCCTCGAAGACGTTGGCGTAGAGCACTTCGTCGATCGCCGCGGCAGCACCGGCGGTCGGATCGAGATGTGGCGGCTCGAGCGTAATGCCGATCACCAGGTCGGTGCGTGCGGCAAATGCCTGACTGCCGGCCAGTGCCAGCACTGCGGCGGCAAGAATGGTTTTCCACAATTTCATCGTGCAACTCCCAAATGCTCGAACCCTGGTACGATAGAAGCGTGATTTCGAGGTGGAGTAAATTGCGTTTCGTGCTCTGCAGCGGCGCGGGGAGGAATGTTTTTTCAGCGAAGTCGATGGTTCAGTCCGCGGCCGTGCCCCTAAGCAGCACATTCAGCCCGATCGCCATCACCTTGGCCGACTCCACCATGTCAGAGATACCGACCCATTCGTCGGGCCGGTGGGCGAGGTCCAAAATGCCCGGGCCATAGGCGATGCAATCATAGATGTGGCCGATGCGGGCGATGTGCTTCTGGTCGTAAGTACCTGGTGAAATGACATAATCCGGCTCGCGGTCGAAGATCGCCATGATGCCTTGCGCCACCGCCTTGACCACTGGCGCATCGCGCTCGGTCATCAGCGGCAGCACCTCCATCAGGTCGCGAATCTCGTAGTCGAACTTTTTGCGCTCGCGCTTCAGCCGGTCGAGGATATCGGTCACCTCGCTCTTGACCGTGGCAAGGTCCTCCTCGAGCAGGAAGCGGCGGTCGATGGTCAGCCGGCAAGCGTCGGGCACGTTGGGTGAGGGCAGGCCGGGGCGGAAATCCTCGGTCTGGCCGCCATGGATCGAGTTGATGTTCATGGTCGAGCGCTTTGCGCCTTCGGGCACGACAGGCATGCGCGTCACCTTGCGGTCGAGCGCCGGAAAAAGTTCATCCTCGAAGGCCTGCAGCACGGCGCCCATGTGGCGCACGGCATTGTCGCCGAGGAACGGCATCGAGCCATGCGCGATCTCGCCCTTGGTCTCGATCTCCGCCCACCAGACGCCGCGATGGCCAAGACAGATGCGGTCCTTGTTCAGCGGCTCGGGGATGATGACGTGGTCGACCTTGGGTTTCGAGAAATAGCCGAGCCTGGCCAAATGGGCGACGCCGCCGAAGCCGCCGGACTCTTCATCGACGGTGCCGGAGATTTCGATGGCGCCGGGAAAGTCGGGGAAAACCTCCATGAAGGCTTCCGCCGCGATGATCGAGGCGGCCATGCCCCCTTTCATGTCGCAGGCGCCGCGGCCGTAGACCTTGCCGTCCTTCACCACCCCGGCAAAGGGATCGACGCTCCAGCCTTCGCCGGCTTCGACCACATCGATGTGCGAGTTGAAATGGACGCAGGCCCCAGGCGAGCGGCCGTCGAAGCGGGCGACGACATTGACGCGGGGATAGCGGTCGGTGTCGCCGGGCGTGCCTTCGGCGCGGATGAATTCGGTTTCGAAGCCAAGCCTGCCTAGGCGCGCACCGATATATTCGGCGCAGGGGCGATAGGCTTCGCCGGGCGGGTTGATGGTCGGGAAGCGGATCAGGTCGGCGGTCAGTGCGACCAGGTCATCAACACGGGCGTCTATCGCTTTGAAGAGTCGTTCGCTCATTCCCGGATTTGAGCAGGCAAGGGGGTGGTTTTGCAAGCATCGCGCCACTGGCGCCGAAACTTCGTGTCGCAGCGGCAACTATGGCGGGAAAATCGTTCAAATTCGCTGCTTTAGATTGGCGAATTTATCAAGGAGTGTGTGCTAGGTCACTCACCTGTCGTTAAAAAGATGAAAAACCGCGTGATGACAGGGCAGGCAAGGGGCATCAAAGGGGTTTGATCTCATGACTAAAATCGTTCTCATGGCAGCTGCTTTTGCTGCGATGCTGTTCGGCACGTCCATCGAAAGCAGGGCTGCCTCGCTGGTGGCCAGCATCGACGTCTCGTCGCAGACCATGACCGTCAGCCAATACGGCCAGGTGCTTTATCGCTGGAGCGTGTCGACCGCGCGCAGCGGCTATTTCACGCCGCGTGGCACCTATCGGCCGCAACGCACGGCGCGGATGTGGTATTCGAAGAAATACCACATGTCGCCAATGCCTTACTCGGTGTTCTTCCATGGCGGCTACGCCATCCACGGCACCGGCGCGGTCAGACAGCTAGGGCGTCCGGCATCGCATGGCTGCGTGCGGCTGCACACCGCCAATGCCGCGATGTTCTATGCGATGGTGCGCGAAGTCGGCTTCGGCAATACGCGGATCGTTGTTACGAACTGAGCCTATCGGCGACTTAAGATTGACGCTGCCGCTGGCCGGTGGCGTTGGCCTGTCCACGCCGGCGGCGACGCCGGCCTGAGATTTCCCACCTTTTGTGGAACCACATCCACTGTCCCGGATCCTCGCGCACCCAGCGCTCGACCACGTCGGCGAGCAGTTGGGTGGTGGCCGCGACATCGACGCTGCCGCTTTCATTGCGCGGCAAGGTCAGCTTGTCCTCGATCTCGAGGCGGAAGCGGTTGCCAGGCAGCCGCACACATCGCGCCGGATAGACGTCGCAATCATAGTGACGGGCGAGCATGCCCAGAACCGGATTGCTCTGGCATGGGCGGTTAAAGAAGATCGTCTCCAGCCCGCTGGAGAATTTCTGGTCGACTAAAACGCCGATATTGCCGCCTTTCTCCAGAATCGACGCCAGCGCGAAGGAGGCGCCGGTCGAAGACGGCAGCAAGGCGCCCATGCTCGAACGCCGCGTCGAATGGATATAATCGGCGAGGTAAGGATTGTTGGGCGGACGAAACAGCGCCGTGATCTTCATGCCGAACGTCGCGGCTGCCACGGGCAGCAGCTCGAAATTGCCGAGATGGCCGGTGAACAGGATATGCGGTTTGTCCTCGCCAGCTATCTGATGGAAATGATCGGCGCCACCGACTTCGACGCGGCCGGGCGTCGCTGCCTTCGGATCATAATCGAAGAGCGCGTCAAGAAAGATGTATTCGGCGGCGAGCCGGGCCATGTTGCCCCACATGTCGGAGGCGATGGCCTCGATCTCGACATCGCTCTTTTCGGGATAGGCAAGGCGCAGATTGTCGATGGCGACACGGTGGCGCCCGACCCGCGGACCGATGCGCCGGGCCGCGCGGTCGGCGAAATTGAGCGCCCTGTCCGCGGGCAGGAGGCGCAGCAGCGAGATGATCGTCATCGCCACGCGCGCCACCAGCCAGTGCTCCATCTGGCGCAGTCTTCGGCCATAGCGGAACATGAAGTCCCGGCGGGCTTTCTTGAACACCTTGCCGACCATAGTCCTAAGAAACGCGCAGGATGATCTTGCCGAACACGTCGCGGCCTTCCATGCGCTTCAACGCGGCGTCGATGCCGTCGAAGCCGACTTCGGTGTCGATGACAGGTGCGACCTGTCCCGCCGCCATCTTCTGCATGGCGTTGGCCATGTTCTCCATGCGGCAGCCGAAGGACCCGAGCAGCTTCAGCTGCTGCTGGAACAGCTGCATCAGATTGATCTGCGTCGACACGCCCGAGGTCGAGCCGCAGGTGACGAGGCGGCCGCCGCGCTTGAGGCAAAGCATCGAGGCGGCAAAGGTGTCGGCGCCGACATGTTCGAAGACGACGTCGACGCCCTTCTTCCTGGTGAGCTTGCGCACGACGCCTTCGAAACGATCGTCGCGGTAGTTGATGACATGGTCGGCGCCGAGCGCCTTGGCCTTGTCGATCTTGTCGTTGGAACCGACCGTGGTGATGATGGTGCAACCCATGCGCTTGGCCAGCTGGATCGCCGCCGAGCCGATGCCGGAGCCGCCGGCATGGATGAGGATGGTTTCGCCGGGCTGCAGCTTGGCATTGTCGAACAGCATGTGCTCTACGGTGCCGAAGGTGACGGGGGCGACGGCAGCGCCGACATCGGTCACGCCGGGAGGAGCAGGGACCAGCAGGCGCGCCGGCAGGTTGATCTTCTCCTGGGCAAAGCCGTCGAGATGGAAGCCGTGGACGCCCGAGACATGTTCGCAGAGATTGTCGCGGCCTTCGCGGCAGGCGCGGCAAAGGCCGCAGGTGCGCGCGCCGTAGATCGACAGCAATTGTCCGGGCAGCAGGCTGGAGACGCCGGGGCCGACAGCTTCGACCTCGCCGGAGGCTTCGGCGCCGACGACCAGCGGCAGCTTACGCTTGGCAAAGGCCATGCCACGCCAGCCCCAGACGTCGATATGGTTCAGCGCCACCGCCTTGATGCGCAGCGTGACTTCGCCCAATGCGGGGGGCGGCGGGGGCGGCAGGTCCACCGTTTCAAGACGGCGGTCCTCGATAAGTTGCAGTGCGCGCATGGGGCCTGTCAGTTCAGTCTGGCTGAAAAAGGTCGCTTAGACCGGTTCCCGCGCCATGACAAGGCAAGTGTTCTGGCCGCCGAAGCCGAACGAGTTCGAGAGCACGGTGCCGACTTCGGCATTGCGCTTCTTGTTGGGCACCACGTCGAGCACGATTGCCGGGTCGGGATTGTCGTAGTTGATGGTCGGCGGAATGACGCTTTCGCGCATGGTCATCAGCGAAAACGCCGCTTCGACGGCGCCGGCCGCCGACAGCGTGTGGCCGATCATCGACTTGTTGGACGAGACCGGCATCGAGCCGATGCGATCGCCGAACACGGTCGACAGCGACAGATGCTCCATCTTGTCGTTTTCCGGTGTCGAGGTGCCGTGAGCGTTGACGTAGTCGATCTCGTCCTTGCTCAAGCCGGCATCGGCAAGAGCGGCGCGCACTGCTGCGATCGCCGGGGAACCGTCGGGCTTGGAACGGGTGCGATGGAAATCGTCGGCCTTTTCACCGCAGCCGCGCAGGATGCCGAGAACGCTTGCGCCCCGTGCAAGGGCCGCCTCAAGCGATTCCAACACCAGAGCGCCGGAGCCTTCGGCCAGCACAAAGCCGTCGCGGTCCTTGGAGAAGGGTTTTGACGCCTTTTCCGGGATGTCATTGTGGGTCGACAGCGCCGAGAGCAGCGAAAAGCGGATCAGCGCCTCGGCGGTTGCCGAACCGTCGGCGCCGATCGACAGCGCCCGGTCGCATTCGCCGCGCCGGATCGCCTCGACGCCGAGCTGGATGGCGGTGGCGCCCGAAGCGCAGGCCGTCGACAGCGTGATCGGCAGGCCGCGCGTGCCAAAGCGGTCGGCCAGCCGGTCGGCGATCGCGCCGAACTGCGTGCTTGCGAACGTATCTGTTTCCTTCAGCCCGCGCGCCACCCTGAGCAGCCTTTCGGCGCCGGCGCCTTTGCCGTCGGAATTGTAGAGCGCGAAGCGATCCTGCCAGTCGAGTTCGACCGGCGGCGAGGCGAGGAACAGAGGCCCGCCAAAATCAGAGGAATCGAGGCCGGATTCGGCCACCGCCTCCTTCGCTGCGGTTTCGGCCAGCTCGTAGGTCAGCAGGCTGGCGCCTTTCGAGCTTGAGTCGAGGAAGTCGACCATGCCGGAGATGCGGGTGTTGAGGTGGTCGACGGGAAAGCGGGTGATCGGGTGGATGCCCGATTTGCCGGAGGTCAGTGCCGCCCAGTTATCGGCCTTGCCGATGCCGAGCGACGTTACCACGCCGATGCCGGTGACGGCGACGATCGGCCTGCCCATGTGATCTCTGAGATTGGCCATCCGGAACCTCTTAACTTTGCAGCACGATCGCGCAGCGCTGCTTCAAGCAGCGTTGACCAGCGCCATGCCCTCGAATTGGTGATAGCCGATCGCCGTTGCGAGCACGGTTTCGGGAATGCCTTCGAACGGCTTCTCGGCCGCGGCGTCGAATACGGGGTAGGCGGCCTTGCGGTCGACGGCCAGGGCGGCGAGGGCGACCGCGAATGGAAACTGCGCTTCCTTCATATGCCCGGTCAGCGTGGCGAAGCCGCGCGCCGATATCGCCGGATTGGCATCCAGCGCTGACTTTTCGGCTGACGTTGCGGTATGCGCCCCGGATGCGCCCGACAGGGCCAGCAACTTGCCGTTCGGGAGAGCCGCCTGTTTGAGCAATGCCGCGATCTCGGCGTCAAGCTCGCCGCGCGAGCGCCGGGCGCGGCCTGAGACGACCGGTCCGAGCTCGGCATAGATTTTCCGCCCACGGCTTTGCGCGTGTTCGCGCTGCTCCAGCACCAGGAACGCGCCGCCGGAGCCGGAGACCAGGCCACCGCCCTCGGCGCCCTGTCTCTGCCAGACCGGCTTCCATGGGCCGCGATGCAGATAGCCGGCCAATTCATAGCCGAGCAGCATGTCGGAATGTTCGGTCTGGAAGGCGCCACCTACCAGTATGTGGGTCGACTGTCCGGAGCGGATGCGCGCCGCGGCGGTCTCGACGGCGGCGACGCCGGCACCTTCCTCGCCCATGAAGGTCCTCGACGACCCCGTCACCTTGTGGACGATGGAGATGTTGCCGGCGAGCAGATTGGAGAGCTGGGCCAGGAAAAGGGTCGGCCGCAATTCGGTGGTCAGTTTCTCGTTGAGCAGCACGTCGCGGTCGTTGCGGCTCTCGGACGCTGCGAGGATGGCGGCATCGACCGCCTCGTCCCGCTCGCCGCCGCCGGCGGCCACCACCATGTCCATGGTCGTGCAGAGCTCGTCATTGCCCTTGATGCCGGCGTCATCCAGCGCCATGCCGGCGGCATAGGTGCCCAGCCTCTGCCAGGTTTCCATCTGCCGCTGGTCGCCGCGCTTGGCGATCTGCAGGTTCCAGTCGATCTCCGGCAGGGGATGCACGGTGTAGGGCGCAAAGCGCGCGGCTTCGAGCACCGGCTGCAAGCCGGGCTGCGCCAGCTTCTGCCAGTGGGTATCCGGACCCTCTCCCAGCGAGGAGACAAGGCCGATACCGGTGATGACGACGTCGCGACGGCTGCTCATGAGCGGCTTTGTGGGTCAGGCGGCGCAGCCCGTCAAGGCCGCGCGCCAGCCGATATCAGGCGGTCTTGGCGGCGACCAGCGCGTCGATCTTGGCGCACAGGTTCTTCATGACGAAGTAATCGTCGGTCGAAGCCTTGCCGTCATTGACTTCCTGGGTCCACTTTTCCAGCGGCACCTTGATGCCGAATTCCTTGTCGATGGCAAAGACGATATCGAGGAAATCGAGACTGTCGATGCCGAGATCGTCGATCGTGTGGCTCTCGGGAGTGATGGTGTCGATATCGATCTCGCTGGTGTCGGCAATGATCTTGGCGACTTTGTCGAACGTGGTGGACAAGGGCTCTTCCTTCGGTTGCGGGCGGAATCTGTCCGCATCTGGTTTGGGCGCTGTCTAATCGGTTTTTCCCGGCAGGAAAAGGCCTGATGCGCGGGGCGCAGATGGTATGGCCTTCCCATAAAGACAAGAAGGGCTGCCCGACAAGCCGGCGGCCCTTCCAGTTGACGTTACGTCAGATCAGTTTTTAGGGAGCTTGACCACTGGCTTTCTCAGAACGTGACGCGGCCGAGCACGCGCAAGCCATCGCCCTGCGGCTCGACCACCACCGCTTCGCCCTCGCGCGGCGAGACGCCGGTCAGCGCGACGATGTTTTCGAGATGCGTGACCATGACCAGATTGTCGGAACCGGTGTAGGCGCGGATTTCCTTCATCACCGCGTCGAGCTGCGCGGCCTTCTCGGTCGGATCGCTCCTCAGGAGGTCGAGCGGCGCAAAAAGCTCCGGCTCCGCCTCGAAGGCGATGCGGGCGGTGTCGAGGCAGCGGCAATAGCGGCTGGACAGCACCCGCTCGATGGGGGCGGCGCGGGCGCCGAACAGCGCGCCGATCTTGCTCGCCTGCTGCTTGCCGCGCGCCGATAGATTGACCTGGGTGGCGCAGTTGTCGATGTCGAAATTGGCGGGGTCGGTGGTGCCGGTGACCAGTGCGTGGCGAAGCAGCACGACATGGCCGCCGTCACGCAGCAGCGCCCAGCCGGCGTCGGTCGCGTGGGCGACGGCGGGAACAGCAAGCAGGAACAGCGACAGCACAAATCGAATCATCGAAACCTTTCCGGGAGCCGGATGCCGCTCCGGTCATTCTGATATAGGGATCGGAAAGCCGGCACAAAGACAAGCGAAAGGCGAACCCTCGGTTCGCTTCACATTTTCGCCATTTGCTTCTTCGCCAGCTCGATCTTCTGATCGGTGAGCGGGATAGGGATCGTGTAGCCGGCTTCTGTGAAGCCCTGCTTGGCGTTCTCGAAGAATTCGATCGCCTTGAGATATTCCGGCTTGCCCGCGCCATAGCTGGCGCGGTTCCAGTGGACGTCGCCGATATTGTTCTGCTCGAAGGCCCACTGCAGCGGCTGACTTTCGCGCGTAAACACCTTCAGCGCCGCCGTGAACGCCGCTTCGGCGTCGTTGAGATATTTGTCGGTCCGCTGGAGATTGCCGAGATTGAGCAGGCTCATACCGATGCCATTTTGAGCGTTGGCCCAGTCGACCGGCGCGGCCTCGATGGTGAGTATTTCGAGCGCTGCCCGCCGCGCCGCAATCGAATCCTGCAGCGTCTTGGCATCGCCATTGCTCATGCTCAACCAGTGCAGCGTCGAGCCCAGGCCGGCCTGGGCCATTGCCCATTGCCGCGGGTTGGTCTCGCGCTTGTACTCGCGCAACGCATTGCCGTAGGCGTCGACCGCCTCGCTGTAATGCTCGGGCTTGTCGGTGACGCCGCCGAGAAGCTGCAGCGTGTTGCCGAGATTGTAGTAGCTCATCGCCCAGTCCTGCGGGAACTTCCGCCTGACATAGACCTGCCGTGCCGCCTGGAAGGCTGCCGCCGACTGTTCCAGCTTGACCGCATCACGCGTGCGCTGGCCCAGCGTCTGATAGATCGAGCCGAGATTGTTCTGGGCTGACGCCCAGTCCATCGGGAAGCGCTTGCGGGTAAACACCGTCAGAGCGTCGTCATAGGCAGCAGCAGCTTCTTCGAGCGTAGCCGTGCCCATATCGAAGCGGGCGATACCGCTCAGCGCATTGCCCAGGTTGAGGCGGCTGGTCGCCCAGGACACCGGGAAAGTTTCGCGGGTTCGCACTTCCAGCGCGGCGCGAAACGCGTCGGCCGCCTCGTTGATCTTCGCCTTGTCGTTGAGCTGGATGCCAAGCGTGACCAGCGTGTTGCCGAGATTGTTCTCGATCATCGCCCATTCTACCGGCGTTTTTTCGCGCGTGTACTCCTCGAGCGCCAGCCGGTAGGCGGCTTCGGCCTGCTTCAGATGCTCGCCGGTGGGTTCGCGTTCGGAGAGCGCATAGAGGGCGAGGCCAAGATTGTTCTGCGAAGAGGCCCAGTCCAAAGGCAGCTTGTCGCGCGGGCGCTTCTCCAGCGTGGCGCGCATTGCCGCCACCGCATCGTTCAGGCGCTTGGGGTCGCTTTCGCGTTCGCCGATCTTAAGCAGCACATTGGCCAGGTTGTTCTGCGCAGCGGCCCAGTTGCGATCATCTTTCTCGCGCTCGAAAACGGCAAGCGAACCGCGGAAGATCTGCGCTGCCTCTTCCAGATGCGCGGTCTCGGTTTCGCGTTCGCCGATGGTTTGCAGCACGACCGCCATGTTGTTGCGAGTGATTGCCCAATCGCGGCTCTGTTCGCCATTGGGAATGAAGTTCAAGATGACATGATAGGCCTCGATGGACTGTTGTAGTGCATCGAGGTCGCCGGTGGCGTAGCCATAAGCGTTCAGCGCCTCGGCCTCCTGGTTCTTGTAGTTCCAGCGCAGCTTTTCGTCCCACTTCTCGACCAACGAATACGCCTTGGCATGGTCGGTGGCGGCGGATTTGTAGTCGAAGACCAGCGCGGCGGCGTCGGCGCGTTTGGCATAGATGGCGGCGTCGGCGATGCGCTTCTGCCGGAGCAGGTCCTCGGCCTCGTCGACCGCACCGCTGTTTTCCTCGATCCGGCCGACCGCGTCGTCGAGGAATTTGCGCGCCGTCACCATGGCGCCCTGGCCGATGGCCTTGTCGGCGGATGCGACCAGGCGACTGATCTCAGGATCGTCGGTGCGTAATGCGGCGCGCTCGGCCATCATCTTCTTCAGACGCTCGGCCTGGCTGTCCAGCACCTTCTGCAGGTCGTTCGGATCCTCAGGGATCTTTTCCGTGCCGAGCGCCTTGAGCACGCCGTAGAGCGCGTCAAGGGGCACGCCGTCCTGCAGAGAAGCCAGCTCCACCTGAGCCCGTTTGGGATCGGGCAGGTCGGAAATGGTCAGCAGCAATTGCCGCCGCTCACCGGTGATCAGCCCGTCGTCGCCAGTCGGTTCCGGCGGCGCGACGCCGAAATAGAGCAGGCGACGCAGGCTCTCGCTGACCCAGGGGCGCTGCTTTGCCTTGGTGTCGAGATAGACCTCCTCGGTAACCATGCGCATGACCGAGCCGAATTCCGTGCCTTTCATCGCGGTGAGGTGGCGCAGCAGGGCGGCGGCGTAGGGGCTGTTTTCGCCGGCGGCGCCATCAAGTGCGGGTCGGCCCGGCTCGGCGGCGAAGCCGACCACGGTTCCCAGGCTGGCATCATCCACTGAGGCACTGGCAAGCGCCTTGGCGCCGCGCACCGGTTCCAGCCCGCCGGCGCCGACAGGCTCGGCGGAAGCCGTCGGCCCGCGGCGCACGACCGCGTCCGGCGGAAACGGGTTGGTGCGGCAGGCGTCAAGCAGCACGATCGTCACCGGCACGGTCTTTTTCAGCTCGTCCATGACGGCTGAAATCGGCACCAGCGCCTCACCGGCATTTTTCAACGACGAGACGTCGGCATCGACCGGCACCAGATAGTTCTCGCCGCCCGCCTCGATGCCGTGGCCGGAATAATAGATGAAGGCGACGTCGGCGCCTTCGGCGTCCTCGACAAACCGATCGAGATCGCGCTTCAGCTTGGCGGCATCGCGATCGGTGACGTTGCGGGCGTCGAAGCCGAGGTCGGTCAGCATCTTGGCCATGTCGCGGGCGTCGTTGGCCGGGTTGGCAAGGGCTGCGATGTGTTCGTATTTCGACTGGCCGATGATCAGCGCCACGCCCTTGAGACTTTTGGTCTCGGCGGCCTGGGCCTCAGATACGCCAAGGCAAAGCAGTATAGCGACGAAACCCGCCAGCCACCCCTGTCTGACCAGCCACACTTGTCTGACCAGCCACCCCTGTCTGAAATGACGCTGTTTCGGCGTCGCAACCATTCGCTGTGTGTCCGCCCTGATGATACCAAGCCTGTATAGCGCTGCCACCCGACCATTATCAAATTCAGGCGCCGGGCGGATCGAGGATCAGTTTCTGAAGATCATGGCGATTGCGCTGGAATCCGGGCTCGCCTATCCCTGAAAAATGTCTCCGCTCACCGAAACCGTTCTTTTCGTCTTCAGCCTCGTCGCGCTCGGCTATGTCACCGGGCTCACCGGCTATCTGAAACCGGCCAGCGGGGACGGCATCTCCGAATTCGCCATCAACGTCGCGATGCCGCTGCTGCTGTTTCGGACGATGGTGAATTCGGATTTCCACGGCGTGGCGCCCTGGTCGCTGTGGGGTGCTTATTTCGCGGCGGTTGCAATGACATGGGCCGCCGGCCATCTGGTGACGACACGGATCTTCGGGCGGGACGCGCGCACCGGCATCGTCGGTGGAGTGTCGTCATCCTTCTCGAATGTGGTGTTGCTGGGCATTCCCTTCGTTCTCGGCGTATTCGGGTCCAGCGGATTCGAAGTGCTGTCGCTGCTCGTTTCCGTGCATCTGCCGACCATGATGATGGCTTCGATCATCATGTTCGAGATATTTGGCCGCGGCGTCAGCGAGCCCGTACACCCGCTGCGCATCATCCAGAGCTTTCTGAGAAGACTGTTCACCAATCCGTTGATCATCGGCATCCTGGCCGGGCTGGCATGGCGCCTCACCGGCGCGCCGCTGCCGAACCTTGCCATGCGATTGGCCGATGCGCTGGCTAACACCGCCGGGCCGGTGGCGCTGTTCGCCATGGGGCTCAGCCTGCGCCGTTTCGGCATTTCCGGTAACATCCGACCGGCGCTGGCGCTGTCGACGCTGAAACTGTTCCTGATGCCGGCGCTGGTGCTCGGCCTGGTCTGGCTGTTTGGCCTGCCGCCCTTGACGGCCAAAGTGGCGGTCGTGGTGGCGGCGCTGCCGTCCGGCATCAATTCCTATCTCATCGCCGTGCAGTTCAACACCGGCCAGGCGCTGGCGTCGAACCAGATGACCATCGCCACGGCAAGCGCGGTTGTTACAACCGCCTTTTGGCTGACGGTGGTGGTGCATGTCTTTGGGTAGGCTTGGTCTTCTGTAAGGCTGGTCTTTGGCAAGGCTGGTCTTTGACAAGGCTGCGGCCCAAACTAATTTACATGTGAATTTTCTCTGGCGTTGGGCTGGCCCAAAGCCTATATGCCATCTTGCAATTGCTTGCCGGGCTTGCCCTAGGTAAAGAGCAGTGGCTTCAGCGTGTCGGCTCCGCCGCCATTGTGCACGCTCGTTCAAGAGATCCAGGAAACCGGCCCGTCAGTGCGCCGAACGGAGGCTAGACCATGCTGCAGAAAACCAGCCATTTCATGCGCCAGGCCAATCTCATCAACGGCGAATGGGTGCAGGCCGACAGCGGCCAGACGGTCGACGTCAACAACCCGGCCACCGGTCTCAAGATCGGCACCGTGCCGAAGTCGGGCAAGGCGGAAACCCGCCGCGCCATCGAAGCCGCAAGCGAAGCCTTCAAGACCTGGCGCAAGACGACCGCGCTTGAGCGCTCGAAGCTGTTGCGCAAGCTGCATGACGCGATGATGGACAATCAGGATGTGCTGGCCGAACTGCTCACCATCGAGCAGGGCAAGTCGCTCGCCGAATCCAAGGGCGAGATCGGTTCGGCTGCCGCCTACATCATGTGGTTTGCCGAGGAAGGCCGCCGCACCTATGGCGATGTCGTGCCATCGCCATGGGGCGATCGCCGCATCCTGGTGACCAAGGAGCCGGTCGGCGTCATTGCCGCCATCACGCCGTGGAATTTCCCCTCCTCGATGCTTGCCCGCAAGCTTGGCCCCGCGCTTGCCGCCGGCTGCACCGCCGTGGTCAAGCCGGCCTCGCAGACGCCGTATTCCGGCCTTGCATGGGGCGCGCTCGCCGAGGAAGTCGGCTTCCCAAAGGGCGTCATCAACATCCTGACGGGTGCTGCCGGCGAAATCGGCGACGAGATCTGCGCCAATCCGCTGGTGTCGAAGATCACCTTCACCGGCTCGACCGAGATCGGCAAGCTGCTGATTCAGAAGTCGTCCGTCACCGTCAAGAAGGTCTCGATGGAACTCGGCGGCAATGCGCCGTTCCTGGTCTTCGACGATGCCGACCTCGATCGCGCCGTCGCCGGCGCCATCACCGCCAAATACCGCAATTCAGGCCAGACCTGCGTGTGCACCAACCGCTTCCTGGTGCAGGCCGGCATCTACGACAAGTTTGTCGAGAAGCTGGCCGCTGCCAGCAATGCGCTGAAAGTTGGCTCGGGCCTGGAAGAGGGCGTGCAGCAGGGACCGCTGATCGACGTGAAGGCGGTCGAGAAGGTCGAGGAATTCATCGCCGACGCCACGTCGAAGGGTGGCAAGGTCGTTGCCGGCGGCAAGCGCCACGCGCTTGGCGGCTCATTCTTCCAGCCGACCGTCATCGCCGATGCGAAGCCTGACATGCGCTTCATGAAGGAAGAGATTTTTGGCCCGATCGCCCCGGTGTTCAAGTTCGAGACCGAAGAGGAAGCCATTGCGCTTGCCAACGACACCGAGTTCGGCCTGGCCGCCTATTTCTACACCGGCGATCTCGGCCGCGCCTTCCGGGTCATGGAAGGCCTGAAATACGGCATGGTCGGCGTCAATGAAGGCCTGATCACCACGCCGGAAGCGCCGTTCGGCGGCGTCAAGGAATCGGGCCTCGGCAAGGAAGGCGGACATCAGGGCATCGAGGACTATCTCGACACCAAATATGTCTGCATCGGGGGGCTCGGCCTCTAAATCATTGACGGGCAGGGCAGGCCGCGGGCCGGCCCTTGCCAGACGACATTCAGCCGGACTGGAGCGGTTCAGCGTTTCACGGAAACGCCGAACCGCTCCAGTTCTTTGTTTTTTGCAATTCCGGACGGAAAACCGTTTCACACTTTTCCTGGAATTGCTCTAAGTCGATAGATCGACGAATTAGCATTTGGACATAGCGATGAAGGACGGCGAAGTCTTCGGCACGACGCAGGCAGGCGAACCCGTTCGCCGTTTCACCATCCGGGGCGGCGGCGTCAGCGCCAACATCATCGGGCTCGGCGCAATCATCCAGGATCTGCGGCTCGCCGGTCACGACGCGCCGCTGGTGCTGGGCTACGACCGCTTCGAACCTTACGAGACCGACCGGGCCTTCTTCGGCGCGGTCGTCGGCCGCTATGCCAACCGCATCCGCGACGGCCGCTTCACCATTGCCGGCCAGCGCTACCAGACTGAGCGCAATTTCCTCGGCAAGCACACGCTGCATGGCGGCTCGGAGGGCTTCTTCCACCGGCCGTGGACGGTTTCGCTGCACGGCCGGGATTTTGTCACGCTGACCCTGCACGATCCCGAGGGCCCGATGGGCTTTCCCGGCGCGCTCGACGTCACCTGCACCTACCGGCTGAAGATCCCCGGCACGCTCTCGATGGAACTGACCGCCACTTGCGAGGAGCCGACGCTGTGCAATCTGGCGCAGCATTCCTATTTCAATCTCGACGATGGCGGCGCCGGCGACATTCTCGACCACCGGCTGATGCTGAACGCCGGCGCCTATACGCCTGTCGATGGCGAGATGATCCCGACCGGCGTCGTCAAACCTGTCGACGGCACGCCCTTCGACTTCCGCCAGGCGCGGCCGCTGCGCATGGAAACGGAAGGCGAGCAGCTTCCCTACGACGTCAATTTCTGCCTGGCGTCAGCCCGGGGCCCGCTTCACCAGGTGGCGTGGGCGCAAGGCGCCAATTCCGGCGTCGAGATGGAAGTCTGGACCACCGAGCCGGGCCTGCAGCTTTACACCGGCCAGTATGTCGCGCCGACCTCGGGCGGCCTGGACGGACGGCGCTACAAGGCGTTTTCCGGCTTTTGCCTGGAAGCGCAGACCTGGCCCGACGCGCCGAACCGGCCCTATTTCCCGCAGGCCACGCTGTGGCCGGGCCAGATCTATCATCAGGTGACGGAATATCGTTTCAGGCTTCCCTAAGGTCTTAGCCCTCGAAAGCGGTTCTTAGAACCTCGAACGGCGCCAGCGCGCCTCGCACCTGCACGACAGCGGCGGCGACGCGATGCGCGCGCTGCACGGCATCCGCCGGGGCATGGCCGGCAAGCCGGGCGGCGAGATAGCCGCCATTGAAGGAATCGCCGGCGCCGGTGGTGTCGACCGGGGTGGTGACATGCTGGGCCGGAACCGGCTGCAGGGCTCCGCCAGTGGCGATCAGCGCGGGTTCCTCGCCATTCTTGACGACGACTTCGCCGACCAGTTTTCCGAACCGCTCGGCGGTCGCTTGCGGTGCCGTGTCGCCAAACAGCATCTGCTCGTCGGGAAAGGTCGGCAGCGCGATGTCGGTGACGGCAAGCGCGTCGAGGATCGCGGCTTGCGCCTCCTCGCGGCTCTGCCACAGGCGCGGCCGGTAGTTGGGGTCGAAGGCGACGAGCGAACCGGCAGCCCGCGCCTTGGACACTTCCGCCAGCAACGTCTTGCGCGCGGCGGCATCCAGAATTGCCAAAGTGATTCCGGAAAAATACACAAAAGCCTGGTTTTCAAGGCTTTTTGCCAAGGCGGCCGGGTCCGAGGCGAGCCGCCTGGCCGCCGCGTCGCTGCGCCAATAGGTGAAGGCGCGTTCGGCGCCGGTCAAGGTGATGGCGTAGAGGCCGGGCCGCGCGCCTGGGATGACCGGGCTGGCGCCGATGTCGATGCCGTTTTCGGCGAAGAACGAAATCTGGCCCTGCGAGAAGGGATCGTCGCCGAAGGCCGAGACATAGGTCGCCGGCCGCTCGCCGCTCAGCGCATGCAGCGCCCACAGCGTGTTGAACGTGTCGCCGGCAAAGCCCATGCGCCAGTTCGGCCCGGCCTGGCCGGACAGTTCGAGCATGCATTCACCGATCGAAGCGACGCCGTCTGCTGCCATGTATCTGTCTCCGGATCAGTTCGCTGCTGTAGCTTTTTGCGGCCGGCAGCGCCATGCTTGGCGGCGGCGGTTTTTTGCGCCAGAAGCGTTTTCCCACAGAAGCGGCGGGACGCGAATTGCTTCCCGAGACGTTATGTCCAGAAGAGGAACCGGTTTGGCATCGATATGGCGTTATCTTCTTGCGGGCGTTGGTCTGGCCGCCTTGCTGGCTGGCATATTGGCGATCGTCTATCTGACCGCGCCGCAGTCGGCGCCGAGCCCCGATGTTTCGCGCTCGAAGAAGACGGCGAACGGCTTGTTTGTCGCCAGCATTCAGCCGGAACGCGGCGTTATCCGGCAAGGCGAACTGCAATCCTGGTTGCTGACCCTGAAGACGGTCAAGGGCGATTCCGTGGAAGGTGCGGCGATCTCGGTGTCCGGCGGCATGCCGCAGCACAATCACGGCTTGCCGACCAGTCCGCAGGCGACCGACTATCTTGGCGAGGGACGCTACCGGATCGAGGGGCTGAAATTCACCATGAGCGGCGTGTGGCAGTTGCGCTTCGCCATTTCGGCGGCGGCCGGTTCCGACACGGTCGTCTTCAACGTGGTGCTGTGAGCGGATGAACCGCCTGTTGCGCCTTCTGGCCTTGGCTGCGGTTTTGCTCGTTGCCGGCTGCGGCAAGCCGGACTTTTCCGATGCCGAGAAGAAGACCATCGCTTCGCTGGCGCTGAACACCTTGCCGGCGCTCAAACCCGACACCACCAACCGCTTCGCCGACGTGCCGGCCGCCGCAGCCCTGGGCTCCACTCTGTTCTTCGACCAGGGGATGAGCCGTGACGGGAACGTATCCTGCTCGACCTGCCACAAGATCGACCGGCAGTTCCAGGATGACCTGCCGCAATCCGTCGGCGTTGGCCGAACCAACAGGCGCTCGATGCCGCTGGCCGGCATTGCCCGCAATCCGTGGTTCTTCTGGGATGGACGGCGCGACAGCCTGTGGGCGCAGGCGCTGACGCCGCTGGAAAACCGGCTTGAGCAGGCGGGGAACCGCGCGGCCTTCGCGCATTACATCCAGAAGCGGTTCGGCGAGCGCTATGAGCGCATCTTCGGGCCACTGCCGGATCTTTCCGCCGTGCCGGCCAACGCCAGCCCGCTAGGCAATGAGGCCGAGCAGGCGGCATGGAAGGCAATGACCGCGGCCCAAATGGACGACGTCAACCGCGTCTTTTCCAACATCGGCAAGGCGATCGCCGCCTTCGAACGGTCGATCGAACCGGCACAGACGCGCTTTGACCGCTTTGCCATCGATCTTGCGTCAGGCGCCAAGCCGAAAGCCGACGATGCCTTTTCGCAGGAGGAGATGCTCGGGCTGAAACTGTTCATCGGCAAGGCCAATTGCGTCACCTGCCATAACGGCCCGCGCTTCACCGACAACGCTTTCCACAACACCGGCGTGCGGCCGGTCAGGGATTTGCCATTGGATCGCGGCCGTTTCGATGCGGTGGCCCAGGTTCAGGCCGACCCATTCAACTGCTTCGGCGCCTTCCGCGATGGCGACGCCGGCGCCTGCGGAGAACTGCGCTTCATCGTCAAGGCAGCACCCGAACTGATGCGTGCCTACAAGACGCCGTCGCTGCGGGGCGCGGCGACACGGCCGCCCTATATGCATGCCGGACAGTTCTCCACGCTGGAGGAGGTGGTGGCGCACTACGCGAAGGCGGAGGCGGCCGTTGAAGGCACCTCCGAAGTGCACCCGTTGCAACTGTCGGACCGCGAACGCGCGGCGCTGGTGGCGTTTTTGAAGACGCTGTCGGAGTGAGCTAGCGATCCTTCACCGTCTCCATGGCCACGAAGGTCGAGGTCTGCGCAACATGCGGCAGTGCCGAGATGCGCTCGCCGAGCACGCGGCGATAGGCGGCGATGTCGGTGGTACGGACTTTCAGGAGATAATCGAAGCTCGACGCCATCATGTGGCACTGCTCGATCTCCGGCACGGCCTGCACCGCACGGTTGAAAGCATCGAGCGCGGCCGAGCGCGTGTCCGACAGTTTGACCTGGACGAAGGCGACATGGCCTTCGCCCATGCGCTCGCGATCGATGATCGCCTGATAGCCCCTGATATAGCCGTCCTTCTCCAGGCGCTTCACCCGCGCCTGCACCGGCGTCTTCGACAGGCCGACCTTGCCGGCCAGTTCCGACATGGACAGCCGCCCGTCGCGCGCCAGCGCCGACAGGATGTTTCTGTCGATGCGGTCCAATTGGTCTTCTGTCACGGATATCACAGCCCATCTGATAACAATTGAGCCGCAATGATAGATCATCCGGACTGCCATGTCGATTTCTTTGGACCGGCCGAAAATGCGGCTCTGTGCTAGCTTGCGCCATTCGGTCCGGCGACCGCCGGCCCGCTCCCAGATGCTTGCTCCGCAGGACCGCCATGCCGCTCGACACCATCCGCCAGCAGATCCGCGCCAACTACCTGCCCGACGAAGACGCGGCTGTGAAGCGCTTGGCTGCCGCGACAGAACTTTCGGCCGATGACCGCAAAGCCGTCTCGGCCCGTGCCGCGGATCTGGTGCGCGCGGTGCGCGGCTCGTCTGACCCGCGGCTGATGGAGGTTTTTCTCTCGGCCTACGGCCTCTCCACCAAGGAAGGCGTGGCGCTGATGTGCCTGGCCGAGGCACTGCTGCGCGTGCCTGACACCGAGACCATGGACGACCTGATCGCCGACAAGATCGCACCGCATGACTGGTCGGCGCATTCAGGCGGTTCGAGCTCGATCTTCGTCAACGCCTCGACCTGGGCGCTGATGCTGACCGGCCGTGTGCTCGACGAGGGCGAGGGCGGCATTGAAGGCACGCTGCGCTCGATGGTTCGCCGGCTGGGCGAACCGGTGATCCGCAAGGCGGTCGCCGCCGCCATGCGCGAAATGGGCGAGCAGTTCGTGCTCGGCCGCACCATTGCGGAAGCCGTCAAGCGCGGCAAGTCGATGATCCAGAAAGGTTATCTCTATTCCTTCGACATGCTGGGCGAGGCGGCCCGCACCGAGGCCGACGCGCTGCGCTACCTCAAGGCCTATGCCGATGCGATCTCCTCGCTCGATTCAGGCTCCAACGGTCCCGATATCCGCCAGAACCACGGCATCTCGGTCAAACTGTCGGCGCTGCATCCGCGCTACGAAGAGGCACAGAAGGAAAAGATGCTGCCGGTGATGGCGGAGCGGCTGCTGTCGCTGGCGCTGGCCGCACGCCATTCGCGCATGGGCCTCAACATCGACGCCGAGGAGGCCGACCGGCTCGACCTGTCGCTCGACGTCATCGAGCGTGTGTTGTCCGAGCCGGAGCTTGCCGGCTGGAATGGCTTTGGCGTCGTCGTCCAGGCCTACGGCCCGCGCGCGGCCTTCACCATCGACTGGCTCTATGCGCTGGCGGAAAAGTACGACCGCAACATCATGGTGCGGCTGGTCAAGGGCGCCTATTGGGACACCGAGATCAAGCGGGCACAGACGCTCGGGCTTTCCGGCTACCCCGTCTTCACCCGCAAGGCCAACACCGATGTTTCCTACATGGCCTGCGCCAGGAAGTTGCTGTCGATGACCGACCGCATCTATCCGCAATTCGCCACGCACAATGCCCATACCGTCGCCGCCATCCTGTCGATGGCTGACAACCGTGACGCTTTCGAATTCCAGCGCCTGCACGGCATGGGCGAAGCGCTGCATGAGACGGTGCGCCGGGCCGAAGGCACGCGCTGCCGCATCTATGCGCCGGTCGGCGCGCACTCCGACCTCTTGGCCTATCTGGTTCGCCGCCTGCTGGAGAATGGCGCCAACTCCTCCTTCGTCCATCAGCTCACCGACGAGGACGTCGAGCCGGAGGATATTGCGCGCGATCCGCTCGAAACGGTCGAGAGCCAGGGCCCCGCCGCCAATCCGGCAATCGCTCGTCCTGCGACGATCTTCGGCGCTGGTCGGCGCAACTCGAAGGGGTTCGACATCACCGATCCGGTGACGCTGGCGGCGATCGACAAGGCCAAAGCGGCCTTTGCCGGGCCCGAGCGCTGGCATGCCAAGCCGATGACGCGCGCCGCCGGCTACGGCAAGCAGCGCCCGGTGGTCAATCCGGCAAAGCCTGCCGAGATCGTCGGCACGGTCGCCGAAGCCGCTGCCAAGCAGGTCGCGACCGCGGTGCGCTTTGCTGTGGAAGCGCAGCCGGCCTGGGCGAAGCGTCCCGTTGCCGAGCGCGCCGCCATCCTCAACCGCGCCGCCGACCTCTATGAGGCCAATGCGGTCGAGTTTTTCGCGCTCGCCACCAGGGAAGCCGGCAAGTCGCTGGCCGACGGCGTGGCCGAAGTGCGCGAAGCTGTCGACTTCTTGCGCTACTACGCTGCCGAGGCGGCCAACAACGAAGCGGGCACCGAGGCGCGCGGCGCGATCGTGTGCATTTCGCCGTGGAATTTCCCGCTCGCCATCTTCACCGGCCAGATCGCGGCAGCGCTCGTCACCGGCAATTCGGTCATCGCCAAGCCGGCCGAACAGACGCCGCTGATCGCCTTCCGCGCAGTCGAGCTGCTGCGCGAGGCCGGCGTGCCGGAAGATGTGATCCAGCTTCTGCCGGGCGACGGCCCGTCGGTCGGCGGACCGCTGACTGCGGATCCGCGCATTGCCGGCGTCTGCTTCACCGGCTCGACCGAGGTTGCAAAGCTGATCGAGAAGCAACTGGCCGAGACGGCCGCGCCGGACGCCATGCTGATCGCCGAGACCGGCGGCCTCAATGCCATGATCGTCGATTCCACAGCACTGCCCGAACAGGCGGTACGCGACATCCTGGCGTCCGCCTTCCAGAGTGCGGGTCAGCGCTGTTCGGCGCTGCGCGTGCTCTACGTGCAGAAGGATGTCGAGAAGAAGATGCTGGAGATGCTGAAGGGCGCCATGGAAGCGCTCACCATCGGCGATCCCTGGCAGATTTCGACCGATGTCGGGCCGGTCATCGATGACGAGGCGCAGGAATCGATCCGCGAGTATTGCACCAAGATGGGGCTGCAGGGCCGGTTGATTGCAAAGCTCGAAGCACCGAAGGACGGCCGCTTCGTTGCGCCGCATGTGTTCCGGGTCAAGGGCATCGAGGAGATGGAGCGCGAAGTGTTCGGTCCGGTGCTGCATGTCGCCAGCTTCGACGCCGACGGGATCGACGCCGTCATCGCCGCCATCAACCGCAAGGGCTATGGCCTGACCTTCGGCCTGCACACCCGCATAGAAGGCCGCGTCCAGCATTTCGTCGACGGCATCCATGCCGGCAACATCTATGTCAACCGCAACCAGATCGGCGCCGTCGTCGGTTCGCAGCCCTTTGGCGGCGAGGGGCTTTCGGGCACCGGGCCGAAGGCCGGCGGGCCGCATTATCTCCGGCGGTTCCGCAAAGGGCCGGAGGCGGGCACGGAGATTGCCGGGGGCCACAAGGTGACTGCGACCGAACTCGCCGACAATCTGCCCGATCCGACGCTTGGCGGCTGGTCGACGCGGCCGGATCGCATCGCCATCCTGAGAAAGCATCTGCGCGGCAAGGGCGCTGCAGCCATCGGCGCTGCAGCCGCCATCGATTTCGGCCAGGTCGACCTGCCCGGACCGACCGGCGAGGCCAACACGCTGTCGCTGTCGCCGCGCGGCCGGGTGCTGTGCCTCGGTCCGGACGCCGAAACGCTGCTTGCCCAGACGATCCAGGCGCTGGCCGCCGGCAATGCGGTGCTGGCCGTGGCGCCGGGCGCGCCGGCAGCACTGTCGGCGCTGACCGGCAAGGGGTTGCCGCTGGCGGCCATAGACGGTCGGCCAGACCCAGTCGAAGCGCGTTCGCTGCGCGTCGATGTCGTCGCCTTCTCGGGCAGGCCCGAGGCGGCGCGGATCGTGCGCAAGGTCATTGCCGACCGCAGCGGGCCGATCGTGCCGCTGGTCAGCGAGGTGCTCAACTCGGCGGCCTATGCGCATGAACGCGCTGTCTGCGTCGACACCACGGCTGCCGGCGGCAATGCCAGCCTGCTCGCGGCGGCCTAGGGGGCTTTTCGCGGCTCGCTTGCCTGCGTCGGGTTGCAAGGGTATGCGCAAGGGACAGAGAGCAACTCGAGCGGGGCAGCCGAACAGATGGAAGACACGTCCCGACCGTTTGAGCTGCCGCGCGTGGCGGTGGTCATCACCTGCTTCAACTATCGGCCGTACGTCGAACAGGCGATCCGCTCGGTGCTTGCGCAGACCTACCGGAATTGGGAATGCGTCATCGTCGACGATGCCTCGACGGACGGCTCGGCCGACCATGTCCGACAGCTTCTAAGGGATATAGAAGACCCGCGCCTGCGCCTGTTGGCGCGCAAGGAGAATGGCGGCCAGACCGCGGGATTCCGCGACGGCTTTGCCGCAACCGACGCGCCCTTCGTCGCGTTTCTCGACGCCGATGACGTGTGGCTGCCGGATTTTCTCCTCGCGCATCTGTCCGCCCACCTCAACACGACGCATTCGGCCGCACTGTCGAGTTCCGATGTGTTCCTTGTCGATGGCGACGGCACCTTGCTGGGCGGTACCTTCCTTGCCTTGCGCAAACCGCGGTCCGGAGCGGATCGCAGTGGCGTCGCCATCGCGCCCGGTGGCCGGCTTGCCGGCATGGCGCCCGGGATCGCCTACGCATCGGAGCATCCGGTAACCTATTTCGCACCTGCGGTGACGGGCTGGCTGTGGTCGCAATGCTCGGCGATCATGTACCGGCGTGGCGCGCTGGAACCTGTATTGTCCTTCCCGTTCAAGGCCAAGGTCGGGACGGATTATCTGACGGCGACACTCGCGCACCAGGCCGGCGGCAGCCTCATCCTGTCAGAAGGTCTCGGCCTCTATCGCCTGCATGGCTCCAACCTGTCCACCGGAACTGCCTTTGCCGGCGGCAATGTGCGGCAAACGCCTGCATACAGGAGCTACAGGAGCGTGTTGGCGGCGGATGCCGCAGACTATTTGCTGGCGAATTCTGCCTGGCTCAGCGATCTCAACGGGCGCAATTTCATACCTGCATTCCTGACGCAGCATGTGCGCCAGTTCCCGGAGCTGGCCGGTGATCCGCGGTTGGCGCGCTACCTGACACGCGGACAGCCCTGGCGGCGGCTGCGCCTGCACATTGCCCAGCGGCTTCGGCGACTGGGCGGCCGGAATTCAACCGGAACATGACGGCATCTGCCCGTCGTCAGATCTCGTCGACGGGTGAAATCTCAATCAGGCCCCTTCGACGACCGAAAAGCCTTCGAACTGCGGATGGCCGAGATAATGCACCTTCGAGGTGCCGGTGTTGCGGTGGGCGGCGCGAAAATTCTCGGATTTGGTCCAGGCGACGAAATCCTCATGGCTTGCCCACACCGTGTGCGAGGCAAACAGCGTATAACCCTCGGTCTCGTTGACCGGGCCGCGCAGCAAGTGGAATTCCCTGAAGCCTTTCATCTCCGAGAGGCTCGAATCGCGGTTCTTCCAGACATCCTCGAAGGCGGTCTCCGAGCCGTTCTGGACCTTGAAGCGGTTCATGGCGATGTACATTGGGCTTCCTCTTGAATTGATGGACGATGACATTTGGCGAAGGTCTACGAGCTGGTTAAAACGGACCGATCCGCGCCCTGAACACCCAACTTGATAATCCGGTCTCGGGTGGAATGGGCGGGAACGGCGCTTGCTGGCGCACCAGTTTCAAAGCGAATTGGTCTAGCTCGGCAGACCCTGAACTTTCGACAAGCTGCAAGTCGCTGACGCTGCCGTCGGCCATGACGACGAAATAGACCCTGGCATTGTTGCGAGCCTTGGCTTGAACCGCCTTCGAAACGTGGCGGTTGGCGCGGACAAGCTTGTTCTGAACTTCAACGCTGTAGCCGGATTCCATCGAATTGCCCGCCGCGCTCTGTTTTCCGCCTTTGCTGGCAACCGCCGTTGCCTCGCGCTCCTCGCCATCTGCCGTGCCGCCAGTCTCTCCCGATATTGGTGCTCCCGATATTGATGTACTTGGCCTCGGGCTTGGGACTGGTGGCCTCGCGGCAGGCAATTCAACGGCAGGCTCATTGGCGGGAGACGCCTCCGAACTCTGCGTTTGAACCGGTGACGGTGCAGGCGTCTCACCCTCTGGGGCGACACTTTGATCATCCGGGATGGCGGCCGTTGGTGCATCCGGAGCGACGGTTGCCTGCTTGGCAGCTTCCGGCGCAGATTTGGGCGCCGCCGGCTCCTCTACGGCTTGAGGCGCCCCGGTTCGCGGCGTGGGTTGGACGGGGTTGGCCGGCTGCGGATCGGTTACCAGGGTAACATCCACCGCGTCGGGTACCGGGTTTTGCAAAGCGGTGCCGAGGACGTCTGCGCCTGATCGATCGGCGCCTTCGGCCTGTATTGCCTTCCCGGTATCGAATGTCCCGGCGGGTGCGACCATGAACGCCGCTGCGGCAGCGGCATGGAGCAGGCAGGACGCGACGATCGCCACAGTCCATTTGCGGTCCGCGGCCGCCGGCTGTACGAGCTCGTCCATTGTTATCGCCGGTTCGTTGCCGGCGTCGGGGAGGGGGGTGATGTCCTGCATGGTTCGCGGCGAGACCTGCCGCGAGCGCGGCGGGATTGTCAAATCAAGATCGTTGCCGGCCATAACGGCGGAGCTGCGACGGGTCGTGTCGCATTGTCGTGCAGGAAGGCGGGATGCAGACCCACCTCAAACGCCGAATGCGATACCGGTCTTGGTCTGCGTCTTCAGGCCGCGCATGCAGGCGCCCGGTTCGACGCCGGCGCATTCGGTGGCGCTGTTGATCAGCACGCGGCTGAGTTTGGTGCAGTCGGTGCCGGCGAGGTCGAAGCGGATCACCTTGGTCTTGCCGGCCGGCAGGTCCTTGAAGTCGAGCACGCTCAGGCGGTCGACAATGCCGGCCTCGTTGAACAGCGCGATTTCGAATGCCGCCTTGGAAAGATCGGCGCCGAGCGCATTGTTGACGACGAAGGTCAGGCGGCAACCCTTTTCGGAGGGCTGCGCGGCATTGAGCTCGAGGCTGAGTTGCGGAGCCGGCGCGGACTGAGCCCACGCCGGCATCAAGCCAAGCGACATCGCCAGCGTCGAGGTCAGGAGCCGAAGCGATGCCGTCAAACTTGTCATGGGTGTCAGCCTCCAAAGCGCATGGTTGCGGCCAGCTTCAGCGTGATGCCGGGTTCATAGATGACGGCGGTGGTGCCGCCGTTCAGCGGGTTGGTGTATTTGACGTCGAACAAATTGTCGGCGCGGAAGTCCACCTTCAGATTGTCGGTGGCCTGGTAACTGGCGAAGGCGTTGACCAGAGTATAATCCTTGGCTACGGGGTTGCCCTTCGGCTTGCCGTTGTACTGCACCTCGCCGCCGACGGTCAGCTTGTCCTGAAGGAAGCGGAAGCCGAGCTGCCCGGTGACCTGCGAGGACGGGATGGTGGCAAGGTCGGCCCGCTCGCCTTCATCGGAGATGGTGTGGCCGTTGATGATCGAGGCCGACAGCCCGGCATAACCCCAGGCGGCATCGTAGACGCTTTCCAGTTCGAAGCCGTTGATCTTGGCCTGGGCGACGTTCTGGTACTGGAAGCAGATCGGAATGCCGGGGCCGAACGGGCAGCCGCTGGTCGGGTCGAATGCCGACAGCGTGACGCCTTCGATGTAGTCGTCGACATCGTTGTGGAAGTAGCCGGCCTTGAGCCGGAACGCGTCGCCGGCCTCGACAAGGTCGTTCAGCTTGTAGTTGACGCCGAACTCGGTGGTCTTGCCGGTTTCTGGCCGCAGGTTCGGATTGGGCAGGAACGGGAAGGTGACGCCGGCCGGATGGTTGCCGCTGATCAGCGTTTCGGTCAGCGAGGGTGAGCGATAGCCTTCGGCGTAGGTGCCATAGAACTGCAGGCCCGCCAGGCTGGCGCTTTCGAAGGGCGTGACACCAACGGTGATGCGCGGCGACAGACGATCACCTGACGTTTCGTGGGTGCTGTCTTCGAGGCTGTAATTGTCGTAACGCAGCCCGGCAATGACCTCGAGCCAGTCCCAGGTGAGCTTGTCCTGGATGTAGGCGCCCGAAACACTACGCTTGCCCGATGGGGTGTAGAAGCTGTCGCCGCCGGCGGTGCCGCCGGTCTCGACATCGTCACCCACCCAGTCGCCGCCATAGGTCAGCTCGTGCGAAATGCCGGCGGTCTCGAAGCGCGACGTGTTCCAGATATCGATGCCGGTGGTGCCGACATCGAAGGTCGAAGTTGAGCCGACCGGCAGCAGCACGGGAAGACCGGTGACCGGATCGAACCGGTTTTGCGGCACAAGCGTCGTCAGGTCCAGATTGGTCTTGTTGTAGGAGGCGTTGATGTGGAGATCGAGCCAGCTCCTGGCGTCGTCGGTGATGTTGTAGCGGGCGGTGAAGGTGTTCGACTTCAGGTCGACGTCGTTGGCCTGCACGCCGCCGCTGGTTTCCGTCCAGCCGTCGCTCGAGCCGACCCAGCCGAGCTTCAATTCGCTGTTTTCGCTCGGGCGGATGGTGGTCTTGAGCAGGCCGCTCAGCACGTCGAAGCCGGTTCCGGCGACGGTGTCGCCGCTGCCGTTCTTGTAGTCATCGTAGTCGCGGTAGACGATGTTGCCCAGCACATCCAAATCGTCGTTGAATTTGTAGGCGCCGCTGGCGCTGGCGGTCCAGCCCTTGCCATTGCTTTCATAGCGCCCGGTGACGGAGCCGGCCCAGGTTTCGCCCGGTCTGAGGAAATCCACCGCATCCTTGGTGTCGAAGAAGACGACGCCGCCAATGGCGCCGGAGCCATAGGTGTTGGCGGTCGGTCCGCGGATGACATCGACGGATTTGATGAGCTCGGGATCGACATAGAAGGTCGACTGCGTGCCGTGGTCGGAGCGCTGGAAATTCTGCCTGGCGCCGTCGACGATGACGGCGACGCGACCGAAATCCTGCAGGCCGCGGATGTTGATGCTGGAGCTGACGCGTCGCGCATCGGCCTGCACGGCGACACCAGGCACACCGAGCAGCATTTCGTTCGGCGTCGTCGCCATGCGGCGGTCGAGCTGTTCCTGGTCGACATGGCTGGCTGAGGCCAGCGATTCGATTGCCGTCTCGCCGGTGCGGCTGATGACGAGGATCTTGTCCAGCAGGGTCGCGCCGGCGGGCGCCGGCTTGGTGTCCTCGGTTTTCCTGGTCTGGTCGGCCTGGTCAGCGGCCGGCTGAGCGCTGGCCGGCGATGTCAGCAGCGCGATCGTCGCTGCCCCCGCAAGCAAGGCTGCCATTGCCTTTGCCATAGGCCGATGCACCGGATCGGCGTTCGCCAGACCCAGTCGTCCACAATTTCCCAAGCCCATGCCCCAACTCCAAAATTCCAGGTTCGATGCTGGCTGGCTTGGTGCTCGCTGGCATTTTTCATTCTGTCCGGCGTCTTAAATGTTGACTCATTAGGTCCGGTATTGCACTGACTAATAAACATGATTATTCGAGTCAAGAAATGAATCGGCATTTTTGCAACGCCTAGCCAGTTGCCCGGCACAGGAAAGGGATCGAAAGAGATGAACACCCACAATCCCAACGACTTTCGTTACCGCGTCCGCCGTTCCGAGGAGACGCCGACCCGCTTCGACCGGGTGCCGCTGGCGGTGCGGACGCTGTCCTCCAACACGCTGTTCCAGGGCGAGCACGAGATCGGCATCGAGCACCATGGCGCGCTATATCGGCTGAAGATCACCCGCCAGGGCAAGCTCATCCTCAACAAGTGACGAAACGACCAAACACGGCAGACAGGTAAGCAGGACATGGACCAGCGCGCAAAACCCGCCCCGCATGAAATCCGGCGGGCGCGGGCAGACAATCCGAAAGCGCGCGAGCGCGATCTTGCCGCCGAGCTCGGTATTTCCGAGGCCGAGCTGGTGGCCGCGCATTGCGGCGACGGCGTCGTGCGCGTCGAGCCCAGGGTCAATGATCTTCTGACCGGCCTCGACGCCGTCGGCGAGGTGATGGCGCTGACCCGCAACGAAAGCGCGGTGCACGAGAAGATCGGCGTCTACGACAAGGTTGTCACAGGCGCGCACAATGCCATGGTGCTGGGCGAAAACATCGACCTGCGTATCTTTCCAAAGGTCTGGGCGCATGGCTTTGCCGTGGAAAAGCGCGACGGTGGCGACATCCGCCGCAGCCTGCAATTCTTCGACGCGGCCGGCGATGCGGTGCACAAGGTGCATCTGCGGCCGGCGTCCAATCTCTATGCCTACCAGAAGCTCGTGGCCGCACTCGAATCGCCGAACCAGGAGGCGACCGTGTCTATCGCAGGCTTGGCCGACGACGACGCGGAGACGTCGGGCATTGCCGCAGACATCGATGATCTGCGCGACCGCTGGAGCCGGCTGACCGACGTCCACCAGTTCTTTGGCATGTTGAAAACGCTGAAGCTCACCCGCCGCCAGGCCGTGCGCATGGTCGGCCAGGACTATGCCTGGCTGCTCGACAATGACGCCATCGTCGCCATGTTCCACCATGCCGCCGCCGACGGCATGCCGATCATGTGTTTTGTCGGAAACCGAGGCTGCATCCAGATCCATTCCGGTCCCGTCAAGTCGATCAAGCCGATGGGGCCGTGGATCAACGTCATGGACGAGACGTTCCACCTGCATCTGCGCACCGACCACATCCAGGAGGTGTGGGCGGTGCGCAAACCGACCAAGGACGGTCATGTCACCTCGCTCGAAGCCTATGGCGCCGACGGCAAGATGATCATCCAGTTCTTCGGCAAGCGCCATGAAGGCGAGGGCGAGCGCGACGACTGGCGGTTCCTTGCCGAGAACCTGCCGCGCATTCCAAGCCCGACCGCAGCCTGAGGAAACGACGATGATTTCACTGTTCAGGACGCTTGCCGCGGCCATGGGCCTGTCGCTGTTTATTGCCGCCCCAGTGCCGGCCAGCGAGAACGTGGCCGTGTTGGCCGACACGTCGCGGATCGTGGCGATCGGCGGTTCGATCACCGAGATCGTCTACGCGCTTGGCGAGGAAGGTCATCTCGTCGCCCGCGATTCGACCAGCCGCTACCCCGCCGCCGCGGTCGCGCTGCCCGACGTCGGCTATATGCGCCAGCTGTCGCCGGAAGGCGTGTTGTCGGTCAATCCTTCGGGCATTCTGGCGCTGCATGGCAGTGGGCCGAAGGAAGCGGTCGATGTGCTGAAAAAGTCGAGCGTTCCGTTCATCGACGTGCCCGAGCATTACAGCCATGACGGCATCCTGGAAAAGATCCGCATCGTCGGCAAGGCGCTTGGCGTCGACGCCAAGGCCGAGACGCTGGTGGCTGAGACCGACGCCAAGCTGAAGGCGGCCGAGAAGCAGACGGCGTCGATCAAGCAGCGCAAGCGCATCCTGTTCGTGCTGTCGATCCAGGGCGGCAAGATCCTGGCCGCCGGCACCGACACCGCCGGTGACGGCATCATCAAGCTCGCCGGTGCGGTCAACGCCGTCGAAGGTTTTTCCGGCTACAAGCAGATGTCCGACGAGGCCATCGTAACCGCCAGGCCGGACGTGATCCTGGCGATGAAAAATGCCGGACCGCCGATTGCGGAGGCCGAGCTGTTTGCCATCCCGTCGATCACCTCGACGCCGGCCGGTGAAGGCCGCAAACTGACCCTGATGGATGGCAGCTATCTCCTCGGCTTCGGGCCGCGCACGGCCGATGCCATCCACGATCTGGCCGCCTCGCTCTATGGCAGCCAGGTCACGGACTGAGCCGATGGTGGATCAGTCGATCGCCGGCGCGGCGGGCAAGGTGGCCGAGGGCGATCGTTCCGGGCGCGCTCGCATGGTTATTGTGCTCCTGTGTGTGGCGCTTGCCCTTTCGATGTTCCTGTCGCTGAGGTCGGGCGCTTCCGATGCATCGGCCGTTGGTGTCATTCGTGACTGGCTGACCGGCGCCATGCCGGACGACGCCGCGCTTGGTGCCCGCGACCGGTTGATCGTCTACGATATCCGCATGCCGCGCGTACTGCTCGGTGTGCTCATCGGGGCGGCACTGGCCGTATCGGGTGCGGTCATGCAAGGCCTGTTTCGCAACCCGCTCGCCGATCCCGGCCTGATCGGCGTTTCCGCCGGGTCGAGCCTCGGCGCGGTCGCCGTCATCGTGCTCGGCACGACGTGGCTGGCGCCGCTCACTCTGGCGCTCGGCGGGCTGGCCTTGCCGCTCGCCGCTTTCTGCGGCGGCCTTGCGGTCACGCTGGTGCTCTACCGCGTCGCCACGCGGCAGGGGCGCACATCGGTCGCCACCATGCTGCTTGCCGGCATTGCGCTCGCAGCCCTTGCCATGGCGCTGACCGGTATCCTGATTTTCATGGCCGACGACCGGCAGTTGCGCGATCTGACCTTCTGGCAACTGGGCTCGCTGGGCGGCGCGACCTGGCCGAAGATCGCTTCCGTCGGTCCGATCATCATCCTGGCGCTTGCGGCAATGCCGTTCCTGGCCAAAGGCCTCAACGCCCTGGCGCTCGGCGAGGCGACGGCCGGACATCTGGGCATCCCGGTACAGCGGCTGAAATACACCGCGATCGTCGGCGTCTCGGCAGCGGTCGGCGCCTCTGTCGCAGTCAGCGGAGGCATCGGTTTTGTCGGCATCGTCGTGCCGCATCTGCTGCGGCTGCTGATCGGTCCGGACAATCGCTATCTCTTGCCGGCTTCGGCGCTGCTCGGCGCCTCGATGCTGCTGATTGCCGATGCCGTCGCCCGCGTCATCGTGGCGCCGGCCGAACTGCCGATCGGCATCGTCACGGCGATCGCCGGCGCGCCGTTCTTCCTCTGGATCCTGCTGCGCAAGCGCGGCGTAATCGACTTGTGAGGCGGCATGATCGAAGCACGCGATGTCTCGGTGGCGATGGGCGGCAAACGCATCGTCGCTAATGTCGATTTTGTCGCACGGCCGGGCGAGATCGCCGCCATCGTCGGACCGAACGGCTCGGGCAAGACGACTTTCTTGAAGGCGTTGTCGGGCGATCTGGCGTTTACGGGGACAGTGGCCGTCAACGGGCGCGACCTCTCCGCGATGAGGCCGGTGGAGGCCGCGACCGTGCGTGCCGTGCTGCCGCAGGCGACTACCCTGTCCTTTCCCTTCACCGTGCACAAGTGGTCAGGCTCGGCCTTATCGGCGGCCGTTCCGGCGTTCTGCCGGGCGAAGATGATCGTCTGCCCGAGCGGGCGCTGGCGCGGGTCGACCTCGACGGCTTTGCCGGCCGCTTCTATCAGGAGCTTTCGGGCGGCGAACAACAGCGTGTGCAGCTGGCGCGCGTGCTGTGCCAGGTCTGGGCGCCGGTGCTGGACGGCAAGCCGCGCTATCTCTATCTCGACGAGCCGGTCTCCAGCCTCGATATCAAGCACCAGCTGATCATCATGAACATCGCCCGCGATTTCGCCCGGCGCGGCGGCGGTGTGATCGCCATCCTGCACGACCTCAATCTGACGGCCATGTATGCCGACCGGATTTTCGTGATGCATCGCGGCCGGCTCGCCGCCGACGGTTCACCGCAGGAGGTCCTGAGCGACGATCTGATCGAAAAGGTGTTCGATTGTCGGCTAAGGGTCGGTGTGTTGCCGGCGGCGAACATGCCGTTTGTCTTGCCGCAGTCAGCCGCCTAAAGCGCGTCGCGTTTGAACGGACTCAGGCGACGCGCTTTAGGTCTTTGTCTTTATGCATGTCGTTGTCTCAAAACCGGGGCCACTTTTGAGCGACATGCACTAGAAAACTCAGGCGGCCGGTGCTCGCTGGATCAGCATGTCGATGCCGAGCAAATGACGCACATTCGGGCGCGCCGCCACCATATCGGCGATGGTGTAGCGGGAGAGTACGGCAAAGAAGGCGTTGAGCGCCTCGCGCAGCGCCGAATTCAGCTGGCAGCTGTCGACCAGCGGGCATTCGGCGGCATCGTTCTCGAAGCATTCGGCCATGGCAAAGCTCTCTTCGGTCACCCGTACGACGTCGAACAGGCTGATCTGCTCGGCGGGGCGGCCGATCCTCACGCCGCCATTCCTGCCGCGCACTGTCTCGACCAGGCCATGCTCGACCAGCGGCTGCAGGATCTTGAACAGGAAAAGCTCCGACACCGAATAGGCGGCCGCAATCTCGGGGATGCGGCTCAGGCGATCGTTGTTGGCGGCGCAATACATCAGGATGCGCATGGCGTAGTTGGTCTGGCGCGTCAGCCGCATTTCATTCCTCACCCGAGTGCTGGCGCGTTGGAACTGCACCAGATTTTAGATTGTGCTGGTGCGGCTTTCTCACCCGGAGTTTCGGATTCGCCCACACTGGCCTGATCGGAATATGGCCTATACCTTGGAACAATTCCAGACTGGGATTGCATGATAGATGAACATTCTTGTCAACTTTGCGTGCGAAACCGGCAATTCCCGGCCGAAATCGGCCCATCCGATCATGCTACGGGCCCAAACACCCCCTAAATAGCCCATGCCAGATAGCCAAGAGATCGATGAGGAGCGGCGTATCATGTCCCAATCGGCTTCGTCCCTGGCGCCTGGCGGTTTTGATGCCGAGACGGGCGCCAAGCTTTTCGCGTTGCGGCGGACAAAGTTCCTCGCCACGGCTGCGCTGGTGCTTTGCGTCGTGGTTTTTGCCGTGGCCAAATCGTTCGAGGCCAAGTATCCGTGGCTGGGCTTCGTGGCGGCCTTCGCCGAGGCGGCGACCATTGGCGGCCTGGCCGACTGGTACGCGGTGGTGGCGCTGTTCAAGCGGCCGCTGGGCCTGCCGATCCCGCACACCGCCATCATCCCAGCGAACCAGAACCGCATCGCCGATAATCTGGGCCGCTTCATCGAGGTCAATTTTCTGGCGCCCGGGCCGGTGCGGGAAAAGCTGGCCGAGGTCGATTTTGCAGCACTCGTCGCCGACTGGCTGACTGACGCCGAACGCTCTGCCGGCCTGTCGCGCTTCGTCTTACGGCTGGTCCCGCAGACGCTTGCGGCGATCGAGCAATCCGGCCTGCGGGGCTTCGTCACCAGCCGCATGCTGGAGCAGATCGACAAGGTGCCGCTGGCGCCGCTCGCGGCCGAATTGCTGTCGGCACTGACCGACGACCGCCGCCACCAGAAACTCTTCGACGAATTCACCAGGGTGATCGGCCGGTTCCTGAACGATGAAGAGGCGCTGGCGACCATGCGCGAGAAAATCCGCGAGGAATTGCCGTCGCTGTTCAACCTGTTCAGAGCCGACGCCTATCTGCTGAAGAAGATCGTCGCTTCCGCCGGCTCGCTGCTCGACGAGGTGCGCGCCGATCCCGACCATCCGATGCGCGCCGAATTCGACCGTTTCGCGCACAGCTTCATCGAGCGGCTCAGAACCTCGAAGCAATACGCCAAACGGGCCGAGAAGCTGAAACGCGATTTCCTGGCGCGGCCGGAAGTGAAGTCGCTCGCCGGCGACATGTGGCAGAGCCTCAGCCTGTTCATCGAACAGGACGCCAAGGCGGAGAATTCGATTGTTCGCGCGCATCTCGCCAACATGTTCGTCGAGGTCGGCCGCCATCTCTCAGGCGATCCGCAGATCAGGGCCGACATGAACCAGGGCTTTGTCGTGGCGCTGTCGTCGTTCGTCGAGAGCCAGAAGAGCGGTGTGTCGACATTCATCGCCGACCAGGTCAAGCGCTGGGACCTTGCCCAACTGACGAGGCTGATCGAGATGAACATCGGCAAGGACCTGCAATATATCCGCTTCAATGGCATGATTATCGGCGGATTGGCGGGTATCGTGCTCTACACGGCGGAGAGGCTGTTTCTCGCTGGCTGATGCTGCATTTGCCGCTGAATTGCTTGGGCGTCCGAATGGACACACGGCGCGCGAGTGCTATTGTCCAGAACAGGGTTCAGCATTTGCGACACTGGGGAGCACGAGCAATGGCCAAACAACCCGACTCCGATTCGTTCCTTGACATGTTCAGCCGGTTCGGCCGTGACCTGAAGGTGCCGAATGTCGAGGCGATCCTCGCGCATCATCGCAAGAACCTCGAGGCCCTGGAAAGATCGGCGCGGGCGGGAGCTGCCGGCGCGACCTCATTGTTGTCCAGACAGCGCGAGATGCTGCAGGACACGCTGCGTGAAGTCAGCGACATGGCGCAGAGCTACAAGGCGCCGGGCAATCCCCAGGAACTGATGACAAAACAGGCGGAGTTCGCCAGGAAATCCTTCGAAGCCGCCCTGAAAAATGCCGGCGAAGTGGCCGAGCTGGTCAAGAAATCCGGCACCGAATCGATCGAAATCCTGCGCAGCCGCATCAAGGAAGCGATGGAGGAAATCCGCTCGGGCTATGACAAGAAGTGACTCTCAACGCAACCATGAGAGGAGCGGGCCGGTTGCGGCGCATGAGCATGGACGAGGGACGCTGTTTGGCGGAAAATGGCGGAACGGAATCGCAACGGGCGAATTGACAGGAGCCGTCCGTTCGTGGTCCGAGGCACTGGGAGCCACCGGGAAAGCAGGAATGACGGAACTACGGCCGAAAACGCCGCCGACCTTCGAGCAGTTAAGGGCGATGGCCGGGCAGGAGCTCGGCGTGTCGGAATGGACGACCGTCGACCAGAACCGCATCAACCAGTTTGCCGAATGCACAGGCGACCATCAGTGGATCCACGTCGATCCGGAGCGGGCGAAGCGGCAGAGCCCATTTCGCACCACGATCGCGCATGGCTATCTGACGCTGTCGATCATCGGCGCGCTGGCGCTGGGCATGGGCATCGTCCCCGAAAACACGCAAGCCGCCTTCAATTACGGCTTCGACAAGGTGCGGTTCCTGGCGCCCGTCAGGGTCGGCGCACGCATCCGGCTGCGCACGACGCTGTTGTCGGTGGAGGACAAGGGGCCGGGCCAGTATCTGATGAAGGCCGCCAATACGGTCGAGATCGAGGGCGAACAGAGGCCGGCGCTGACCGCCGAAACGCTGGTCATGCTTTATGAGCGGCGCAAGCGGGCGGGAGCGTAAGCTCCCTATCTTCGGTCATGATGGCTGTTGCCGCACCGACAGCCTGCCGCCGGCGCGGGTCGAGAGCAGTGCCAGCAACAGCGCAGCCACCGCCAGGACCGTTGCCGTCTGAAAGGTAACCTGCATGCCGTGCGCGGCTGCCGCTGAGGTCAGCATGTCCTGGCTTTGCCGTTCTCCCGTCGAGGCAGCCGCAAAAATGGCGCCCATAAGCGATGCGCCGGTGATCAGGCCGAGATTGCGCGACAGATTGAGCAGGCCGGACACCACGCCGCGCTCGCCGGCAGCGACACCGGTCATGACGGCGGCATTGTTGGATGTCTGGAACAGGGCGTACCCGAAGCAGGTGACGGCGATCGGCACGATATAGCTGGCAATGCCGAGTTTTGTTGCGGCGAGCGACAAAAGCAAGGTGCCGTTGACCAGGCCGAATAGTCCGGCGATCATCATCCTGTTGGTACCGAAGCGATCGGTGAGGCGGCCGGCGATAAGTGCCGAGAGCGCGGAGACCAGCGGACCTGTCGACAGGACCATGCCGACCATCGCAGCATTGAGCCCCAGCCCTCGCGACAAATAGAACGGAGCGACCACCAGGGTCGCCATCATCACTGTGGCGACAACGAGGTTCGTGGCGAGGCTGGCGCTGAGCCGGATGTCGTACAACCGGGCAAGCCGGATCAAGGGATTCTTCGCCCTCTTCTGCGCGACGCCGAACAGAACGACGCCGATGCCGGCGGCAACCAGCAGGCCGGTGTTGAGGGCGCCGAAATGGCCGTGGCCGAGCGTCATGGCCAGTGCATAGGCGGCGAGCGTCAGGCCTAGCAAGACCGTCCCGATCGCGTCGAACCCGCCTTGAACGCCCGCAGCCTTGCCGCGGGCAGGCAGGGCCAGCGAGGCGAGGGCAAAGGTCAGGAGGCCGAGCGGCACATTGACGAGGAAGATCGCCCGCCAGCCAAAGCCGGCGATCAGCAAGCCGCCGAGCGAGGGTCCGAGCGTCGTGCCGATCGCCGACATGGCGCCGAGCAGGCCCATGGCGCTGCCGGTTCTCTCCTTGGTCACGGTCTCAGCGACAAAGGCCAGCGTCAACGCCATCATCAGCGCGGCACCCAGTCCTTGTACGGCGCGCGCCGCAATCAGCAGCCAGAGCGTCGGCGCCAGGCCGCAGAGCACCGAGGCCAGTGTGAACAGCGCGATGCCGCCGAGCAGCAACGGCCGGCGGCCGAGCATATCGGCCAGCCGACCGGCGCTGACGATCAGGGCCGTGATGGCGAGCAGATAGGCGAGAACCACCCATTGCACGGACTGGAACGGCGCACCGAACGCCTGCATGAGGGAAGGCAGTCCGACGCTGGCAATGCTGGTTCCAAGCGACGACAGCAGCGTGGCGAGCGACAGGCTGGCCAATGCCAAGACAGGAGAGTGGGCCAGGCCTGCGGACCGGGTGTTCTGCGGCGCCGATGCGCACTCGTTCTGCTCAGCAATTGCCATGGCGATTTCCTCCTTGTCAGTCCCGCAACCGGACCTGTCGGAGATCTAGTCGTCAGGGTGGAATGGCGGAAGGCGCAGCATTTGCATCTTATTCGTGCGCCAAACGCCATGGCATGTGCTACAATCCGCCGATGGCATCGCCCGATCTCAATCTGCTGTTCGCGCTCGACGTTTTGCTCGCCGAAGGCAGCGTGGCGCGCGCGGCAACCCGGCTGCGGCTCAGCCCTTCGGCGATGAGCCGCACGCTGGCGCGGCTGCGGGAAGCGACCGGCGATCCGCTGCTGGTCCGCGCCGGCCGCGGCCTGGTCCCGACGCCGCGCGCGGAGGCATTGCGGCAGCAGGCCGGCCATGTCGTCCAGGAAGCAGAAACGTTGCTGCGCCCTGCCAGGCCTCTCGATCTCGCAAAGCTGGAACAGATTTTCACGCTGCGCACCAATGAAGGGTTCGTCGAGGAATTCGGGCCGCGTCTTGTCGCCCGCATCCAGGCCGAGGCGCCGGGCGTGCGGCTGCGCTTTGCGCCGAAAGCCGACAAGGATGTCGCCTCGTTGCGCGACGCCGACATCGACCTCGAAATCGGCGTTGCCGGCGAGGCCGGACCTGAAGTGCTGATACAGGCGCTGTTTCGCGACCGCTTCGTCGGTGCTGTGCGAGCCGGCCACCCTTTGAGTGAAGGCGCGGTAACGCCTGAACGCTACGCGGGCGGCCACCACATCAGCGTTTCACGGCGGGGTCGGGAAAGAGGGCCGATCGATCAGACTTTGGCGCTGCTCGGCCTGCAGCGAACCGTGGCGTGCATGGTCTCCGGCTTTTCGGCTGCACTCTCCATGGCGCGCGCTTCGGACCTTATTGCCAGCGTGCCCGAACGGCACACGCAAGGCGCACGCGCCGGCATGGTCAGCTTTCCGCTGCCGGTCGCCACGGTGGAGGTCACCATCTCGATGCTCTGGCATCCACGGCTCGATGCCGATCCGGCGCAACGCTGGCTGCGAGATTGCGTTCGGGAGGTCTGCGCGGCCTCCCGCTGAGCGCTCAGCGCGCCATTGCCGCCTTGAGCACCCTGAAAATCCGCTCGTCTTGGCATTGGGCAACGTTGAAGCGCAGGAACCGGCTGGCGGTTCCCGACAGGCTGAATGCGTTGCCGGGCGCCAGCACGATGTTGTCGGCCAGCGCGCGGCGTGCCATTTCAGCCGCGTCCACGCCATCCGGCAGGCTGCACCACAGGAACAAGCCGGCCGGTTGGTCGATCCAGGGCGTGATGCCGATGGCCTTCAGGCGCGCGCCCGTCTCGCCCATGGCGCGGGAAAGCCGCGCGCGCAGCAATTCCATGTGCTTGCGGTAGCTGCCGTCCCTAAGCAGCGTCAGCACCAGTTCGGCCGCCAGCCGGCCGCCGCCGAAGGTGGTGGCGATCTTGAGGTCGGTAAGTTGCTCGATCCAGTCGCGTGGTGCCGCGATGAAGCCGCAGCGAACCGATGCCGATAGCGTCTTGGAGAAGCTGCCGATATGGACGACGCGGTTGAGGCCGTCGAACGCCGCCAGCCGGGGCGCGGGGCTGTGCTCGAAATCGGCGAAGATATCGTCCTCGATGATGGTCAGGTCCGACTGGTCGGCGAGCTTCAGCAGCCGGTGCGCGGTGACCGGCGACAGGATCGCGCCGGTCGGGTTGTGGATGGCGGAATTGGTGATGTAGAGGCGCGGCCTGTGCTCGGCGAGCGCCTGCGCGAACAGCTCGATATCAGGCCCCGATGGCGTGTAGGGCACGCTGACGACCTTGGCGCGGTGGGCGCGCAGCAGCGCGTGAAAATTGAAATAGCAGGGGTCGTCGAGCAGCACGGTATCGCCCGGTTCGATCAGGAAGCGGCACAGAAGATCGATGGCCTGCGTGCCCGATTCGGTCAGCATGATCTGTTCGGGCGCGACCTCGATGCCGTGGCCGGCCATGCGCCGCGCGAGCAATTGCCTGAGCGGCGGCAGGCCGAGCGGCGTGCCGTAATCGGCTAGGTCGACATCGTCGGCGCGCGCCACGGTGCGCAGCGCCCGGCGCAAGGCCGACTGCGGCATCCACGAGGCCGGCATCCAGCCGCAGCCTGGTTTCCGCATCTCGTCGCCGGCTTCCAGCGACTGGCGCGAGACCCACAGCGGATCGATGGCGCGATCGAGCCGGGGTCCAATCTCGGCCAGCGACAGTGGCGCCAGCGATCCGGCGGCATAAAAACCCGAACCCGGCCGGGAGCGAATCGCGCCTTCGGCGGCAAGCCGTTCATAAGCTTCGACGACGGTGGATTTCGACACCTGCATGGCCTTGGCGAAGGCGCGGATCGAGGGCAGCCGCGCGCCCGGCGTCAGGCTGCGCGCCGATATCCGCTGGCGGATGGTCGCCATCACAGTTTCGACCAGAGTGATCGCGAGAACGGTGCGCGCGCCGTCCGCTTCCAAAGCGAGTTCCTTCATCCGTACTGCTCGACCTGCCATTACAGTTTTGCGGAATTGTACTGCATTGTCTCTGGCTGCACCATAGGCACTTGCCCGATAGAGGTCGAAAGCAATGGAGCCTGGAATGGACAAGACCGCGAGCGGCTGGCTGAACGGATTCGTCGGCGTGCTGATCTTCTCAGGCTCGCTGCCGGCGACGCGCGTCGCAGTGGCGGAGTTCGATCCGACATTCCTGACCTCGGCCCGCGCCGCGATTGCCGGGCTGCTTGGTCTCGCGATGCTCGTCCTGTTCCAGCAGAAGCGCCCGGCGCGCAGCGATTTTCTGTCGCTGGTGATCGTCGCCCTTGGGGTGGTTGTCGGCTTTCCCTTGCTCACCGCTCTGGCGCTCAAGCACGTCACCTCTGCCCACTCTATCATCTTCGTCGGCCTGCTGCCGCTGGCCACCGCGATCTTCGGCGTGCTGCGCGGTGGCGAGCGTCCGCGCCCGGCCTTCTGGCTGTTTTCCTGCATCGGCAGCGCGCTGGTCGCCGGTTTTGCCCTGATGCAAGGCGTGACGGCCTCACCTGTCGGCGACGGCCTGATGCTGGCCGCCATCATCGTCTGCGGCCTGGGCTATGCCGAGGGGGCGGCATTGTCGCGCAGGCTGGGCGGCTGGCAGGTGATCTGCTGGGCGCTGGCGATCTCGCTGCCGATCATGCTGGTTCTGACCTTTGCGACGCTGCCGTCGTCCTTCGCCGGCATCGGCTCTCACGCCTGGATGGGTCTCGCCTATGTCTCGCTGTTCAGCATGCTGATCGGCTTCGTGTTCTGGTACCGCGGCCTCGCCCAAGGCGGCATCGCTGCCGTCGGGCAGTTGCAGTTGCTGCAGCCCTTTTTCGGCCTGGCGCTGGCAGCGTCGCTGCTGCACGAGCAGGTCAGCCCGCTGATGGTGGTCGTGACGCTCGGCGTGGTGGCTTGCGTGTTCGGGGCGAAGAAATTTGCACGCTAGGAGTTTGGTGGTGGAGGGCGACTCCGCCCTAGAACTTCGTCACCACCCCAATGCCAATCCCCTCGAACCCGCCCATTGCCATCAGCGCCGCAGGCGCCTCATCAAGGCTGATCTTGTTGCCGACCAGCAGTTCGGGCTTGAGCTTGCCGGTACGGATCATCTCCATCATGGCGGGGTAGCGGTAGGCCTGCATGCCGTGGCTGCCGAGGATTTCGAGCTCGAAGGCGATCACCTTGTCCATCGGCACTTGCGGGCGCGCATGTTCGCCCAGCATCAGGCCGACCTGCACGTGGCGGCCGCGCCGGCGCAGATTGGCAATCGAGTTGAAGGATGTCGTGGGGTGGCCGAGCGCGTCCATCGACATATGCGCGCCGCCATTGGTGATTTGCTTGACCGCCTTGACCACGTTCGGCGTGGTCGCGGCGTTGATGGTCGCCACGGCGCCGATCTTTTTGGCGAAGTCCAGTTTCTCGTCGGTGAGGTCAATGGCGATGACATTGGCGCCCATGGAACTGGCGATCATGATCGCCGACAGGCCGACGCCGCCGCAGCCATGCACCGCCACCCATTCCCCCGGCGTCACCCGGCCCTGGTCGACAATGGCGCGAAACGAGGTGACGAAGCGGCAGCCGAGGCTGGCGGCGGTGGCGAACTCCATCTCCTCGGGCAGGCGTACGAGATTGGTGTCGGCATGCTCGATGGCGACATATTCGGCAAACGATCCCCAGGCGGTGAAACCCGGCTGCGTCTGGTGCTCGCAGACCTGATGATTGCCCGAATTGCATTCGAAACAGCGGCCGCAGCCGACGCAAAACGGCACGGTGACGCGTTCGCCGGCCTTCCAGCGGGTCACCTGCTTGCCGACGGCGACGACGATGCCGGCCAGTTCATGGCCCGGCACATGCGGCAGTGTGATGCCATCGTCATGGCCCATCCAGCCATGCCAGTCGCTGCGGCAGAGCCCGGTCGCCTCGACCTTGATGACGACGCCGTCGGCGGCCGGTTTAGGATCCGGCACGGTCTGGATTCTCGGCGCTTCGCCGAATTTTTCGAAGACGACGGCTTTCATCGGCAACTCTCCGTGCTCTGCTCCGGCATTGTGAGCCTATTCGGCATCTATCTGATTCTCCGGCGCTGCCTTCTGAAAGGCCGGCAGCGCCATGCAGGCGGCGTGGATGCGCGAGATCTCGGGGTAGGGTGTCAGGTCGACTCCGAAGCGGGCGTTGCTGGCGATCTGGGCGACCAGGCAGATGTCGGCGAGGCCCGGTGCGTCGCCATGGCAAAATGTGCCGGTCTCATCCGATGAAGCCAGAATCTTTTCAAGCGGCTGGAACCCTTCGTTCACCCAGTGGCGAAACCAGTGGATGACATCCTGGTCGCCGGCGCCGAACAAAGTGCGCAGCGAGGTCAGCACGCGCAGATTGTTCACCGGGTGGATGTCGCAGGCGATCATCTGCGCCAGCATTCGCACGCGCGCCCGGCCGAGCGCGTCCTTCGGCAGCAGCGGCGGTTCGGGGTGGGTCTCGTCGAGATATTCGATGATCGCCAGCGACTGCGTCAAAAGCGTGCCGTCGCCCAGGATCAGCGCCGGCACCAGCCCCTGCGGATTGACCGCCAGGTAAGCCGGCTCCAGATGGTCGCCATGACGCAGATGATGCGGCACGTAATCGTAGCCCAGCCCCTTCATCTCGAGCGCAATGCGGACGCGGTAGGAAGTGGAGGAGCGGTAGTAGTTGTGGAGGACGAGGTCGCTCATCGGATCACGGCTTGCCGGTGGAATTTTGGCCGATCGAATCTTGGCCGACAGTGATCTCGATGGTGCCGATGCCGTCGACACCGCCGGTCATCGTCTGTCCCGGCGCCACCGCGCCGACGCCGGCCGGCGTGCCGGTGAAGATCAGGTCGCCCGGTTGTAGTACAACCGCACTGCTGCAGATCGAAACGATATCGGCGATCGGCCAGATCAATTCGGCGAGGTCGCCCTCCTGTTTCACCGTGCCGTCGACGGCGAGCCAGATGCGGCCCTTTTGCGGGTGGCCGGATTTGGCGGCTGATACCAACGGGCCGCAGGGCGCCGAGCGGTCGAAGGCCTTCGACCAGTCCCAGGGCCGGGCTGCTTTCTTGGCCTCGTCCTGCAGGTCGCGGCGGGTGAGGTCGATACCGACGCCGTAGCCCCAGACATGGTCGAGCGCCTGCGCGCGAGGAATGCGGAAGCCGGCCTTGCCGATCGCCGCGACCAGCTCGATCTCGTGGTGCAGGTTCTTGGTCAAGGGCGGGTAGGGGATCGTGGTGCCGGAATCGACCACCGCATCGGCCGGCTTGGTGAAAAAGAACGGCGGGTCGCGCTCGTCATTGCCGAGTTCGCGGGCGTGGGCGGCGTAGTTGCGGCCGACGCAGAAGATGCGGCGCACCGCAAAACGCTCGGCCGAGCCGGCGACGGCGACCGATGGTGTTGCGGGCAGGGGAAGGACGAAGTCTGTCATGCGCGGGTCTCTGCTTGGGATCTTGACGGCACATTTGACCGATTTGAACCCCCGGGCAAGGCATCAGCGTCCGCAAAAGCACGAGCTGCGCCTTGATTGTCGGATAAAGTCGGCTTCGCCTCCGGGGGTTAAGATGGCGATAGACTATTTGCCAATAAGCTGGCCATACCAGCGGGAGTATCGTGCCCACGGAGAACTGAAACAAACACCATGACCGCAATCAACGATCGCGCCCGGTTTCTGATCATCGACGACCATCCGCTGTTTCGCGAGGCGCTGCACAGCGCCGTGCAGATGGCGTACCCGGAAGTCGACACGGTGGAGGCGCGCTCGATTGCCGAAGCGCTCGATCTCCTGGGTGGGATAAAACCGTTCGATCTGGCGCTGCTCGATCTCAACATGCCCGATGTGCATGGCTTTGACGGGTTGCTGCAGCTGAGGACCCGCCATCCGCGGCTGCCGGTGGTCGTCGTCTCGGGCTATGAGGAGCCTAAGATCATCTCCGAGGCGTTGTCCTATGGCGCTGCCGGCTTCATCCCGAAATCGGCGCGCAAGAGCGATCTTGCGGCCGCAATCCGCTCGGTGATGGAGGGCGCGATCTATGTGCCGGAGACCTATGAGGGACAGCCGCCCGACGCCGACAGCGCCGACCGCGCCGACATGGTGCAGCGGCTGGCCAAACTGACGCCGCAGCAGCTGCGCGTGCTGCAGATGCTGCGCCAAGGCCTGCTCAACAAGCAGATCGCCTACGAGCTGCAGGTCGGCGAGACCACGGTCAAGGCGCATGTCTCGGAGATCCTGCGCAAGCTCAACGTCTACAGCCGCACGCAAGCGGTGATCGAGGTGTCGAAGCTGGACAATGCGGAGCTGTTTCGCGATCAGGCCGGGTTTTGATCTTTACCCTCCCCCTTGTTGGGAGGGTCGATCCGCGAAGCGGAGCGGGGTGGGGGACCTTGGCGCTGCACCCCGCCCCGGCGTTGCGCGCCGACCCTCCCCATCAAGGGGAGGGTATGGGGCTCAAGCCAGCAGATGCGCCAGCAGCGCCCTTAGCTGCGCCGGTTTCAGCGGCTTGCGCATCAGTTCGATGCCGGCGGCGCGGGCGGCTTTGGCGACGGCCTCCGATCCGTCGGCGGTGACGATCAGCGCCGGCACGGCGCGGCCGAGATAATCGCGCACTTCGGCTATTGTTGCGGTGCCGAGGTCGCCGTCGTCGAGATGCTGGTCGGCAATGACGATGTCGGGCACCCAGTCGGTGTCGCCGAGCAGGCTGAGCGCATCCTCGGTCGAGGTCGCGGCACGCACCAGGCACTGCCAGCGCTCGAGCAGGAAGGTCATCGCCTGCAACACATCGGCGTCGTTTTCGACCAGCAGCACCTTGGTGCCGAACAGGCCGTAGCCGCGCGGCCGCTCCATCTCGGCAAGGCTGGCGATGGCGTCGGCGCTGGCGCCGATGCCGACCGGCACATCGATGTGGAAGATGGTGCCGCGCCCGACTTTCGACGAAAACGTCACGGGGTGGCCGAGCGCGGCGGCCATGCGCCGCACGATGGCAAGGCCCAGCCCCAGCCCGCCGCCGGAAATTCCGGTATCGGCCGGAATGGCGGAGCCGCGATGGAATTCCTCGAACACCGCCTCGCGCTGGTCGTCGGGAATGCCGCAGCCGGTGTCGGCGACATCGATGCGGATGGTGTCGCCGCGATGCCTGGTGCCGACCAGCACGCCGCCCGAGCGGGTATAGCGCAGCGCATTGGACAGGATGTTCTGCAGGATGCGGCGCAAAAGCGTGCGGTCCGAACGCACCACGGCGCTGACCGGGCGGAATTTCAGTGTCAGCCCCTTCAGCTTGGCAACCGGCTTGAAATCCGAGCGCAGCGACGAAAACAACGTCTCCAGATTGACGTCGCCAATGTCGGGCTGGACCACGCCGGCGTCGAGCTTGGAAATGTCGAGCAGCGTGCGCAACAGGTCTTCCATCGTCTCCAGCGAGCGCTCGACCTGACGGACGAGTTTCTTGCCCTCGTCGCTGGTCTGCACTTCGGCCAGTGCCGAGACCGAGAGGTGGGCGGCGTTCAGCGGCTGCAGCACGTCATGGCTGGCGGCGGCCAGGAACCTGGTCTTGGACAGGTTCGCCAGCTCGGCGTTTTCCTTGGCGGCGCTGAGGTCGATGTTCGACTGTTCCAGCCGGCGCAAGGTCGAGTGCAGTTCCTCGGTGCGCATGCGCACCCGGTTTTCCAGTGAAATTGCAGTCTGGAACAGCGAGAAGGCATTGCCCTGCTGGTCCATCGAGCGCTCGACGCGGCTGACCAGAGCGGCGTTGATCTTCTTCAGCCTGTCGACGTCGTCGATGTCCCTGAGCGGCATGGGCTATTCCGCCGCCTGGCGTTCGCCGAAGGCGATGCCGGTGAAAGTCTGGTTGAGGTGCATCGAACGATACTGTTCGCCATAGGTGCCGAAGCCGATGACATTGTTGACCCGGTAAAGCTCCGAAATGTCGCGGAACACCTGGCGGTTGCGGGCGTCGAGCCGGCGCAGCACGCAATCGAAGCCGAGGATCATGTCGATGCCGCCGAGCCGCTCCTCGACGTCGCGCAGTGCGGCGCGCGTCGATTCCACCATGTCCTTGGGCTGGGCGATGGACAGCACGACGCCGTCGTCGATGGCGCAGAAGAACGACAGCGAGCCGTCGGGATGCATCTTCTGGATCGAGCGGCAGTAGTATTCGCCGCCCACCTTCACCACAACGGGGTGAGAGGCGAAGCTCAGCGGCGTCAGGTTCTGCGCAACGATGCCGACCGAGGCTGCATATTCCTCGGCCGCATTGGTGGCGTTGAACTCGCGCACGGTGCGGTGGTCCGGGTCGGATGCCGTCACCACCAGCTTTTCGTCGGTGGGGATGAAATTGTCGGTCTTGAAGACGTGGAAGGGAATTTCGGTAGCAATCAACACGATGATGGCGCTGTCTGACGCCACCTTGCCGTTCGAAATCAGACTGGTGGTTTCGAATTTGAGGTCGTCGCCCGCCGAACCGCCGAGCAGCGGGATGTCGTCCAGCCCCCAATGGATGGCCGAGGTCACCGCTTCCTCGGCAAAGGACAGGCCGTCGATGAAGCAGAGCGCGAAGGTGCTTTTGGTATGGCAACAGCCGAGGCGCCCGCGCAGTAGGCGCCGCAGGGCCTCGACTTCATCAGTGATCCTGTCCATGCCCGACGAGGAGAGATTGTCGACCATGGTGCTGACCGCCGAAAACGACGCGGAGGGAAAGAGCAGCGCCAGCACATGGCCTTCCTCCAGGCCCTGGGGGGTAATCTCGCCGGCGGTCGAGCAGGCGGCGTAGGCCAGCGTCGGCGCGTGGGTCTTCAGCCCTTGCGAAAGGACGCTCGCGTCAAACAGGCTCTGGGAGAAGAACAGCAGGGCAAAGCCGGCATCGATGGCTGCGGCCTCGACGGCGACCGCCAGGGCGAATGCATCGGCGTCGGGCTCGTCGGTGGTGAGCGCCGACAGACCGGATGCATAGCTCGTCCGTGAACTGGCCAGAGGCTTCCTCCCGATATCCTCCGACGCTTCCTGCGCGCGCCCGTTTTACGTCTCTCGGCGCGCTGGCGTCGAGGGCATTGTTGCCCCCTATTCGCTCTTTGGCAATGGGGCGGACAGGCCCATGATTTTCGTTTTCTCCATGACCGAAAGTACAATGAGCGCCGTGTGTTTTTTGCGCTTTGTGCAGTGTACCAATAGCGCATGGCCGAGCGCCAAAGCCGCATCGGCAGCATGACTACCAAGGTCATACCCAGGGAGGATGCATGTCGGACGTTTCGTTTGTCGTGAACGGAAAACGGATCAGCGGCGCTGCCGAGGACCGAACGCTTCTGGTTCATTTCCTGCGCGAAAATCTTGGTCTCACCGGAACGCATGTCGGTTGTGACACCTCTCAATGCGGCGCCTGCGTCGTGCATGTCGACGGCAAGGCGGTGAAGTCCTGTTCGATGCTGGCCGTGCAGGCCTCCGGGTCGACCGTGGTGACGATCGAAGGGCTTGCCAATGGCGGCGACCTGCATCCGATGCAGGCCGCGTTCAAGGAACATCATGGGCTGCAATGTGGCTTCTGCACGCCGGGCATGATCATGACCGCGACCGACATGATCGCGCGCCATCCCGAAGGCCTCGATGAGGCGACGGTGCGCGCCGAGCTCGAAGGCAACATCTGCCGCTGCACCGGCTACCACAACATCGTCAAGGCGATCCTCGCCGCATCGCAGACTATGGCGAAGGTGCCGAAGGGCAGGGCGAAACAGGCAGCGTAAGAAAGAAGCGAGTAGCGAATAGGGAGTAGCGAGTAGTCGGTTTAGCCGAACCGCTCCGAGCACAATTCCCTACTCACTAATCACTATTCGCCACTCACTATTCGCTATTCCGGAGGAATTCCTATGGGCATTGAAGGCATCGGCGCTCGGGTCGTGCGCAAGGAAGACAAACGCTTCATCACCGGCGCCGGCCGCTATGTCGACGACATGGTGGTTTCCGGCATGAAGCATGCCGCTTTCGTGCGCAGCCCGCACGCGCATGCTCAGATCAAGAAGATCGACGTCAGACGAGCGCAGGCGATGCCCGGCGTCATCGGCGTCTTGACCGGCAAGGAGCTCAAGGCCGACGGCATCGGCAACCTGATCTGCGGCTGGATGATCCATTCCAAGGACGGCTCGCCGATGAAGATGGGCGCGTGGTCGCCGCTGGCCGTCGACAAGGTGCGCTATGTCGGCGACGCGGTCGTCATCGTGGTGGCGGAAACCAAGGGCCAGGCCCGCGACGCGGCCGAAGCGGTCGAGATCACCTACAAGGAATTGAAGGCGGTGGTCGATGCCACTAAGGCGCTGCAAAAAGGTGCGCCGCAGGTCCATGCCGAAGCCGAGGACAATCTTATCTTCGACTGGGAGATCGGCGATGCCAAGGCGACCGACGCGGCGATCCAGGCGGCGGCCCATGTCACCCGCATGAAGATCGTCAACAACCGGCTGGTTCCCAACGCCATGGAGCCGCGCGCTGCGCTTGGCCATTACGACAAGGCCGAGGACCATTTTACCTGCTGGACGACGTCGCAGAACCCGCATGTCGCGCGGCTAGTGATGAGCGCCTTCTACAATGTCGCGCCGGAAAACAAGCTGCGCGTCATTGCGCCCGATGTCGGCGGCGGCTTCGGCTCGAAGATCTACATCTATCCCGAAGAGATCGTCTGCCTGTGGGCGTCGAAGAAGACCGGCGTGCCGGTCAAATGGGTTGCCGACCGTACCGAAAGCTTTCTCACCGACGCACATGGCCGCGACCATGTCTCGACGGTCGAAATGGCGTTCGACAAGAACAACAAGATCACCGGCTTCAAAGTCGACACCATCGCCAATCTCGGCGCCTACATGTCGCTGTTCTCGTCTTGCGTGCCGACCTATCTCTACGCGACGCTGCTGTCGGGCCAGTACAACATCCCGACGATCCACGCCAATGTGCGCACCGTCTACACCAACACGGCACCCGTCGATGCCTATCGTGGGGCAGGGCGGCCGGAAGCGACCTATTTGCTCGAACGCACAATGGAGACCGCCGCACGCGAACTCGGCGTGTCTCCGGCGGAGCTTCGGCGCGCCAATTTCATCACCGAGTTTCCGCATCAGACGCCGGTCATCATGAACTATGACGCCGGCGACTATGGAGCTTCACTCGATGCGGCGACACAGGCGTCCGACTATGCCGGCTTTGCCAAGCGCAAAGCGGCGGCCGCCAGCCAGGGCAGGCTGCGCGGCATCGGCATGAGCTGCTATATCGAGGCCTGCGGCATCGCGCCGTCGGCGGCCGTCGGTTCGCTCGGCGCCGGCGTCGGTCTGTGGGAATCGGCCGAGGTGCGGGTCAATGCCGTCGGCACGATCGAGGTGCTGACCGGCTCGCACAGCCACGGCCAGGGCCATGAGACGACCTTCGCGCAACTGGTCACCCAGCGCTTCGGCGTGCCGCTCGACTCGGTGTCGATCGTCCATGGCGACACCGACAAGGTGCAGATGGGCATGGGCACCTACGGCTCGCGCTCGGGCGCGGTCGGCATGTCGGCAATTGCCAAGGCGCTCGACAAGGTCGAGGCCAAGGCCAAGAAAATCGCCGCCCATCTGCTCGAGGCCGACGAGGGCGACATCGTCATCGAGAATGGCGAGGTCAAGGTTGCCGGCACCGACAAGAGCCTGCCCTGGTTCCAGGTGGCGCTTGCCGCCTACACCGCTCACAATCTGCCGGCAGGCATGGAGCCGGGACTGAAGGAAACAGCCTTCTACGATCCGGCGAACTTCACTTTCCCGGCGGGCTGCTACATCTGCGAGGTCGAGATCGATCCGGAAACCGGCACGACCGAGATCGTCCAGTTCGTCGCGGCGGACGATTTCGGCAACATCATCAACCCGATGATCGTCGAGGGTCAGGTGCATGGCGGCATCGCCCAGGGCATCGGCCAGGCGCTGCTGGAAGGCGCGCACTATGACGATAGCGGGCAGCTGCTAACGGCGAGCTACATGGACTACACCATGCCGCGCGCGGACGACCTGCCGTCATTCAAGGTGTCGACCTCGAACACGCCGTGTCCGAGCAATCCGCTCGGCATCAAGGGCTGTGGCGAGGCCGGCGCCATCGGCTCGCCGCCGGCGGTCATCAACGCCATCACCGACGCTTTGGGGATTGTGGACATCGCCATGCCAGCCTCGCCGTCAACGGTGTGGGCGGCGATTAGGGCGAAGAAATGAGTGAGTAGGGAGTAGTGAGTAGGGAATGGGCATTACCGGAGATGACAGCGTCCCTATTCCCTACTCACTACTCACTACTGCCTAACCACTTCAGGGGAGGATCCCATGTACGCAGTCAACTACCACCGCGCCGCCTCGGTCGCCGACGCCGCCAAGCTGGTGAAGAGCGGCGACGCCAGGCTTTTGTCAGGCGGCATGACGCTGATCCCGGCGATGAAGACGCGGCTCGCCGCACCGTCCGACCTGATCGACCTGTCGCGGATCAAGGAGCTGCAAGGCGTCAAGGTGTCGGGCAAGACCGTCACCATCGGCGCCGCCACAACCCATTACGACGTCGCCAATGACGAGAAGCTGCGGAAGGCCTGTCCGGCGCTTGCCCACCTTGCGTCGCTGATTGGCGATCCGGCGGTGCGCCACAAGGGCACGATCGGCGGCTCGGTCGCCAACAACGACCCAGCCGCCGATTATCCGGCGGCGCTCTTGGCGCTGGGCGCCACCATCGTCACCAACAAGCGCGAGATTTCAGCCGCGAAATTCTTCACCGGCCTGTTCGAAACGGCGCTGAAAGAAGGCGAGATCATCACCGCGGTGAGTTTTACCGCGCCGGCCAAGGCTGCTTACGAAAAATTCCGCAACCCGGCCTCGCGCTATGCGATCGTCGGCGTGTTCGTGGCAAAGGGCAAGGACGGGGTCAGCGTTGCCGTTACCGGCGCCGGCGATGACGGTGTGTTCCGCTCGAAGGAGATCGAAGCAGCACTGGCGAAGAATTTTGCCGCATCGGCGCTCGACGGCGTGAAAGTGCCGGCGAAGAATTTGATGACCGACCTCCACGCTTCGGCCGAATACCGTGCCAATTTGATCGCCGTGATGGCCAAGCGCGCGGTGGCGGCAGCCAACGCCTGACATCATAAAGCTACTGACAAGGAAAGGGGCCATCGCGGCCCCTTTGTTCGTCTGTGGCGGGCTGTAACTGCCCAGTCCTTGCGGGTTCGCTGCCACGCGCAAATCCGTTGTTTCAGGTAATTCCCGTGCAAGAACAGGCGCATACTTCCCAAGGGACTGCCCAGCCCCATTCTCGCACTTGCACAATCTGATATTGCACTGCAATATGTATAGCTTGGCGGAACACGGGGTGGATTCTGCGCGCGGCGGTGTGAGCTGCGCCAAGATCTTGCGTCGTAGAGGATCGGCATGGCCGACATCTCCGCAGCGTCTGTTGCCCTGCCGCGGGCCACAGCCGACAAAGCAGCCAGAGCAAGACTGGCCTATCTCGATGGTTGGCGCGGGCTTTCGATCGCACTGGTGCTGATCGGCCATTTCTTCCCCGTTCCCGGGATCAATCTCGGCGTGCTCGGCGTCGAGTTCTTCTTCGTGCTCTCAGGCCGGCTGATGGGCGAGATCCTGTTCATCGAACGCTTTCCGCTGAAAAAATTCTTCAAGCGCCGCTTTTCGCGCATCTATCCCGCGCTGCTGGTGTTCGTGACATCAGCCATGATCGGGCTCTCCGGCACCTTTATCGGCTTCAAATGGAAGGCGGCGCTGACGGCGCTGACATTCACCTACAACTATGCCGGAATTCTCATCACCCGCGCCGGCGCGCTCGACCACATCTGGTCGCTATGCGTGGAAGAGCATGCCTACATCATCCTGGCGCTGATCAGCGTGGTGGTGACCGGGCGGGGTAATGTCGTTCGGCTGCTGGTGACGCTGTCGCTGCTGGCGATGGCCAATGGCGCCATTTCGTACTGGGCACTCGGCATGGATTACGAGCACAGCTATTGGCGCACCGATGTGCATATCGCCTCGATCCTGCTGTCGGCATCGATCTGCCTGCTCAAGCACGATGACCGGCTGCCGGCATTCCTGACGAGCCCCTATGTCAGCCTCGTGTCGGCGGCGGCGGCTATATTGCTGTTCCTCGATCCGGTGCCGACGCCGATCCATTACCTACTGGCGGTGCCGTTGCTGGCGCTTGCCGTCAATACGCTGGACACCAGCAACTGGCATCTTACCGGCCTGCTTTCATCCAGGCCGATGGTGATGATCGGGCTATGGTCGTACTCGCTCTATCTCTGGCAACAGCCCTTCTACAAATTCGTCGCCGAGCAGGGCAGTGCACCGATCCCGATGCTGGCGGCTGTCTTCGCCTGTGCATTATGCAGCTACTATCTGGTCGAGAAGCCCGCGCGGGCCTGGCTGAACCGGAATTGGTGAGGGCTACGGACTCCTAATCTTATGCTGCCGTGGCGATCTGCTTGCCGATCATCAGCCAGCGATGCGTCAGCCCGCAATCTGCCTGAGGTAGTAGCGCACGGTCTTCTTGCCGCCATGGATCACCGCGTCGCCGACCTCGGCGAAGCCAAGCGCGGCATGGAAGGCGTCCGAAGCCGGATTGGGCGGTTCGGCATTCACCTCGCACGTGACGATGCTGTGGCCCGCGCGTGCGACTTCCCCGAACAGATCCTCGTAGAGCCGGCGGGCATGGCCGCGGCCGCGCGCTTGCGCCGCGACGACGACGCGGTCGACATAGACGAAGCGTGGATAGCGCTCGCGGAACCAGAGGAAATTCGGGCTGTCGTAGCGCGCATCCTGGTCGAAGGTCATGATGAAGGCTTCGAGCGCGCCGATGCGCCTGACGTAAAACGCTTCGCCAAGCAGGAAGGACAGCCGTTCGGGCTCGAGCCATGACAGTTCGGCGGCGTGCTCGTTGTTGAGTGCGAGGATGGCCGCTTCGTCCTGAGGCGAGACACGGCTGATCGGCGACGGCCCACTCACGGCTTCGCTCATCATGCTCTGGCCGCCGCAATCGTCGCGGCAACCAGCGCCCCATCGGTGACTGTGGTGCGATACTCGCGGTCGAGATCGGTGCCGCCCATGCCGACTTGCGGGTTGCGGTAGGCCATGGCGCTCGGTACGTCCTTGAGCGCGGCGAAATGCAGTTCCGTCAGCCCGGTTGATGCCAGCACCCCGGCGATGTTTTCGGGGTCCAGCGCGCCGCAGCCGAGGGTGATGATGCGGCCGTCGGCCTGGCGGACGAGATCCGCCAACAGGCCGGCGCCTTCCACCGCGGTGTCCCTCTGGCCGCTGGTCAGCACGCGGCCGACCTTGCAGCGGATTAGCGCTTCCAGCGCCTCGGCCGGGTCGCGCGTCATGTCGAAGGCGCGGTGGCAGGTAACGGCGAGCGGACCGGCGGCATCGACCAGCGCGCCCATGCGGGTTTCATCGATGGTGCCGTCGGCATCGAGGCAACCGACAACGACGCCGGCGACGCCGAGGTCACGAAGCGCTGCGACATCGGCGAGCATCGAGCTGTATTCGGCCTCGCTGTAGAGGAAATCGCCGCCGCGCGGCCGCACGATGACATGGAAGGGAATGGTCGCGCTCTCGAGTGCGGCGCGCACCGTGCCGAGGCTGGGCGTGATGCCGCCTTCGACCAGGCTGGCGCAGAGCTCGACCCGGTCGGCGCCGGCGGCCTGCGCAGCCAGCAGTCCATCGATGCCTTCGACGCAGATTTCGATCAGGGGGCGAGCATTTCCGGCCAAGGGGCGATCCTTCATGATTGCATGACGGCCAGCCCTAGCATCGGCTCGGTTGGCGGGGAAGCCGGAACAGCCAGTCGCTGCTTGGGCCAGCCCGGCAACCCTGCCTAGGTCCGTAGCGAGAGATCTATTGTTTCTGCAGCACCGTGTTCTTGGCGCCTTGTTCGACCTGGTCGATGACCAGCAGCTTGACCGGGCCGTCGCCGATGTTGGTGGCCTGGTGCCACTGGCCGATCATCTCGATGATGAAATCGCCCGTCTTGTAGGTGTTGCTGTTGCCGGTCTCGACATTCGTCACTTTGAGTGTCCCGGCCTCGACATAGGCGTAGCGGGCAAACGGGTGCTTGTGCACCGGCAGAGTGGCGCCGACCGCAATGTCATAGGCTGAAACCAGGACCTGGACGTTTTTCTGCGGCAGCACGATCGGCTGGCCGGACGCCGTCTGGCTGCGATCGGCAAGCGGTGTGACGACAACCGGCGGGATGGTACTGTCCAGCGCCCGAGCGGGGTTTGCAGATAGCGCTGCCGCGAACAGCAGCATCGATGCCAGAATCTTTCGCATGGTTCCTCCAGGTTCTACCGCCACCGCGCGGCGCGACGCCAAACTTCTATCTCTCGTCAGTTACTGGAGACACAACGTCATCCGCCGGTGCCGTCGTCCATCATCGTATTCGTGAGCGCTTCATAGATGTTGCTGCATACCTGGGACCGCGGACAGTGTTTTACGATGAATACCGGCACGACAGTCAGTGCGGCGGCGATCAGGATTTGCAGGAAGAGAGGAGCAGGCTCGAAGCGTTTGCCAAACAAGGCTCGGCAAGCGAAGTAGAGACTTTGAGCCAGGCATGCCCAGACAAGGACATGCAACAGCGTGCTCGTTGCTCGGGCATAGGGCGTTATGTATCCGTCGGGAAAGCCGACCATGCCAAGGTCGACGAGCCACTGCAGAGCCAGAACGCAGGACAGGCATGCCCACAGAAAGAGCGCCACGCGGGTAACCAAAACTCTGCTGCGATCCACGCTCATGTGCGATCGAAGCACAACTGCGCTCGGTCTTCCAGAGCGGCTGCTGCGTGGCTTGGAGTGTGGCCTATTTCAGAGTGCGCAGCGTGATCGAATAGCGGTGCCCGGCGACCGGCGGAATGCTGTGCTCCCACTCGTGGCGCGCCGGGCCGTCAATGAGATAGACAGATCTCGGCTGAACCTCGATCGTCTTGCGATCCCATTTCGAGCCGTTTTTTCGGCGCAGCCGAAAGCTGCAGGGCGCCAGCAGCGAGACGCCGGCGACGAGATCGAAATGCGGCTTGTCGCGATGCCAACCTATGCCCGCGCCCGGCCGATACTCGTTGATGAGCACTTGCGCGAATTCCGTGGCCTGCCTGCCGGCAAAATCCGCGACCTTGTCGCGAAGCGGCAGCAGGAATTTCGGGATGGGCGGCGCTTCGACGACCTGGCGCCGGTCGTAGTCGTAGCGCCAGCCGAAGCCGGCGACCTGCCGGTTGGCAAGGTGGCCGTGGAAATCGAACGGCTTGAAGGACAGTTCATTGAGGTGACGGACCAGTTCCGCCTCTTCGTCCGTTGTGATCAGGCTAGGCCGGTAAGAAAATCCTTCCGGCAGCGTGTCGGCCGCGCCGAAGAGATCGCCCTGGCTGGCATACGCTGTTGTACTGGATTTCGTCTGTGCCATCTGACGGAGAGATAGGAAGCCTCGCCACCCGGGCAAGATTCGGCGTTGTGGTGCGCCTCCCTGTCGGAACCTCCGCATCGTTGCGGCATTACGCATGTTCGAAGCAGGATTTGGGGCGAAAGATTTGGGGACGAAGCAGGATTTCGACATGCCGTCCACCGCCATCCGCAACACCCATTACGACCCGTCGACGAAAATCCTCTCGGTCTGGTTCGTCCCGAGCGGAGCCCGCTACGACTATGAAGAGGTCGAGCCCGAGACCTATGCGGCGTTCCGGGCCGCCTTCTCGAAAGGGCAATTTTTCAACGAGTTCGTGCGCGACCGCTACCGGTTTCACTTGGTTGAAGAAGGGCGTCCGCGAGCAACCGGGTTCTGAAGGTGCGGTGATCCGTATAAGGTCGCGAACCCCAATTGCTTTTCGAATTGACTTGTTTCAACCTGCTTTGTGGGGACGGACAATGCCGTGGTCGAGATGGCCATAACATTGGGGGAGGCAGCTTTTGAAATGCATATTGATTATACTCGGCGTGGTAGGTGTCCTGTCTTCCGCTGCGTCTGCAAAAGATAATCGACAACACATCGACCCTGCCTATCAAAAAAACATCAACTATCTGGCCGGGCTGTCCGACGCCCAGTTGAAATTGGTCGTAACATGGTCAGCTAACGTCATCGCCGTTACGACGCGATGCCCGGCGCTGCAGCTGACTCCAGACGGAAAATCCAAAATAACGGCGATATACATCTTGTACGATGTGCAAGATAAACACCTGATGCCCAATCCCCCCAAATTCAAGAGAGCCATCAGGTTTTATGAAGGCGCTTTCCGCACGGCGGCGCAACGCACGGACAGCTGTCGGGCGGAGAAAGCCAAGGACCCGGGAAGCTACCGGTAAATAATTGTCGGCATGATCGACTAGAAGTGATTTGGCTCGCCGGAACCCCCGCGAAGCGCTCTCTATAGCCCTTCGCCAAATCGCCGCGAGAACTCACGGCCCGAAAACGCGACCGGACCGCGCGGACGCGCTTCGCCTTGCTCCCACCGTCACCTCGCGACCGAGCCCCCGCGAAAATGGACCTGGAGGCTTCTAACGCGGGAATCGAACGTCTGGAAAGGCAACGGCGCTCTGGCTTGGTTGAATTCTCGGCCGCCACCGCGGAAATCGTGCGGACGGAATCCAAACGGGCGCCGTATAGCCGCTCATCAAAGCCCTGTTCAACTCCTCAATTCGTGGTAAGGTGATTATACCAGTTAATAACATGACGATCGGCGCGGCCGTCGTTTAAAGCGGGAGTAGGGATAGATGACGACGATTGCGCTGCTCGGTGCCGGCGGCAAAATGGGCTACCGACTGTCGACCAATTTTCGCGGATCGCCCTACACGGTACGCCATGTCGAGGTCAGCGAGGCCGGCCGAGAGCGGCTGAAGACCGGACTGGGCCTTGACGCGGTAAGTGCCGATGCGGCGCTCGACGGGGCGGATATCGTCATCCTGGCCGTTCCCGACACGCATATCGGCAAGGTGGCGGCTGATATCGAGAGCAAACTGGCGACAGGCACAATGGTGATAGTGCTCGATGCGGCCGCACCCTTCGCCGGCCATCTGCCCAACCGGCCGGACCTGACCTATTTCGTCACCCATCCCTGTCATCCGCCGATCTTCAACGACGAGACCGACATGGCGGCCAAGAAGGACTATTTTGGCGGCGTCAAGGCCAAGCAGCATATGGTCAGCGCGCTGATGCAGGGACCGGAAGCGGATTACGCCAAGGGCGAGGCGGTCGCGAAAATCATCTGGGCGCCGGTCATGCGCTCGCACCGTGTCACCGTCGAGCAGATGGCGCTGCTGGAGCCCGGTTTATCGGAGACGGTGTGCGCATCACTGCTTGTCGTCATGAAGGAAGCCGTCGACGAGGTCGTCGCGCGTGGCGTCGACCAACAGGCGGCGCTCGATTTCCTGCTCGGCCATATGAACGTGCTCGGCGCCGTCATTTTCGGCGAGACCAAGGGTGTGTTCTCCGACGCCTGCAACAAGGCGATCGAATTCGGTAAGCCGGTGCTGATGCGCGACGACTGGAAGCGGGTGTTCGAGCCGGAAGAGATCGCCGCGAGCATTCGGCGCATTACCTGAGAAAGGCCGAGTCGGGGGCTTGCCGGAGCGCCTCGGTGGCTCGACACACCCGCCATGACACACATTGTTTTTGCTCAGTGGGCACATGTCACCTCAATTAGTGATTGACTCATCATACCAGTTGGCTTAGCTGTTGATGGCTTGGGCAAGGGTTCGCGGGAAGTACGAAGCCTGGGCGAGTGGAGGGACGGCGAGGGAGCAGCGATCGTTTGGGAAGCCCGCACTGGCATTCAGCCTGAACCGATCGGCGGCCCGCTTTGCGCGACGAATTCGAATGCAGAGGCCTTGATTGATCAAGGCAATTTTTCAAACGGGAGGACATCATGAAACTCACACGCAGAATGACACTTGCGGCGTTCGCCGGCATGCTGGCGCTTGGCACGGCGGTGCCCGCCTATGCGGCCGACCTCATTGCCATCATCACGCCCTCGCATGACAATCCGTTCTTCAAGGCGGAAGCCGTCGGCGCCGAAGCCAAGGCCAAGGAACTCGGCTACGAAGCGCTGGTGCTCGTCCATGACGACGATGCCAACAAGCAGTCCGAATTGATCGACACGGCGATCGGTCGCGGCGCCAAGGCGATCATCCTCGACAATGCCGGCGCCGACGCCACCGTCGCTGCCGTGCAGAAGGCCAAGGACGCGGGCGTGCCGTCGTTCCTGATCGATCGCGAGATCAACGCCACCGGCGTCGCCGTGGCGCAGATCGTCTCCAACAACTACCAGGGCGCCCAGCTCGGTGCGCAGGAATTCGTCAAGCTGATGGGCGAGAAGGGCAATTTCGTCGAGCTGGTCGGCAAGGAATCCGACACAAATGCCGGCATCCGCTCGAAGGGCTATCATGACGTCATCGACGACTATCCGGACCTGAAGATGGTCGCCCAGCAATCGGCCAACTGGAGCCAGACCGAGGCTTACGCCAAGATGGAATCGATCCTGCAGGCCAACCCTGACATCAAGGGCGTCATCTCCGGCAATGACACGATGGCGATGGGCGCCTATGCGGCGCTGGTCGCGGCAAACCGCAAGGACGTCATCGTCGTCGGCTTCGACGGATCCAATGACGTGCGCGACTCCATCACCGCGGGCGGCATCAAGGCAACCGTCCTGCAGCCGGCCTATGCGCAGGCGCAGATGGCGGTCGAGCAGGCCAACGACTTCATCAAGAACAAGAAGTCGCCGGCCAAGGAAAAGCAGCTGATGGACTGCGTCCTGGTCAATGGTGACAATGCTGCCAAGTTGGAAACGTTTGCGCTGACCAACTGAGCCGGCGTGACATGAACAGCGAGGGGCGACCCAAGGGTCGTCCCTCGTCGGCATTTTCCGTGGGTATTGATCACATGCTCAACAAGCCATCATGCTGAACAACAAGCCGACCTGGCCGATCCTTGCCGTGATACTCGGCATCAGCTTGACCGCCTGCAAGATCCTCCCGACCCCTTCGGGGGGCAGCGGCAATGCCGCCGTCTTCAATCCGGACAAGATGGTCGAGGAGATCTGGGCGGCGAAGGTCGTGCCTTACCTCCAGCAGAAGGCCGGGCCGTTTGCCGAGGTCCACGCTCTGGCGAAAACCGATCCTGCTTCCGCTGGCGCCAAATATGGCAATCCGAAGAAGCAGGCGAATTCGCCATGGACCTTCGCGGTTCGCGTCGAGGGCAAGATCATCGCCGCCAACACGCAGTCGCGGGCAGCGACCATGGATGTCGATGTCGACGGCGACGGCAAGGCCGATGCGCGGGTACAGATCGGACCGGCGATGCGCGGAACCGCGCTGCGCGACAGTCTCGATTTCATCCAGTTCAACGATTTTACCAACCAGATCGACTTCGCCCAGTTCGGCAAGGCGTTCAACGCCTATGCCGTCAAGGCCGTGCTTGCCAAACTGCCGCGTGACGCGCTGGAAGGCCGGACCGCCAAGGTCCTCGGCGCCTATACGCTCGAAAACGGCCAGGACCTGCCGCTGGTGACGCCGGCGGAGGCAGAAATCGGGCCGAAGCCATGAGCGCTGCGGTTGCTCACGATGTCGTCTTGAAGCTGGAAGACGTCTCGAAGGTCTATTCCGGCACCGTCGCGGTCAAGCGCGCGAATTTCGAGGTACGCAAGGGGGCGGTCAATGTGCTGGTCGGCGAAAACGGCGCCGGCAAATCGACGCTGATGAAGATTATCGCCGGCGTCGAACAGCCGACGCTCGGCCGGATCCTCCTGGAAGGGGAGGAGGTCTCCTTCTCGTCCTCGGGCGACGCGGTGAACCGCGGCATCGGCATGGTGTTCCAGGAGCTGAACCTGTTTGGCAATATGACCGTCGCCGAGAACATCTTCGCCACGCGCGAGATCACCAACCGGTTCCGCAAGATCGACCGCAAGGAACAGGAGCGCCGTGCGGCGCAATTTCTCGAACGCCTGCAGGCCGGGATCCGACCGGACATGCTGGTCGAGGATCTGCGCATCGGCCAGCAGCAGCTGGTCGAGATCGCCAAGGCGGTTTCGCTCGATGCGCGCATCCTGATCATGGACGAGCCGACCTCGGCGCTCAGTGCGGCGGAAGTCGAGATCCTGTTCAAGGTGATCGCCGACCTCAAGGCGCGCGGCGTGGCGATCGTCTACATCTCGCACCGGCTGGAAGAGCTGATCCGCATCGGCGACTACATCACGGTGCTGCGCGATGGACACATCACCGGCCAGGAAGAGATGAAAAACGTCGACACGCGGTGGATCGTGCGGCAGATGATCGGCTCCGACGCCAAGGATTTCGCCAAGGCCGACGGCCATGTTCCCGGCGAAGAAATATTCCGCGCCGAGGACATCTGCCTGCCGCGCGCCACCGGCGGGCTGGCGGTCGATCACGTCTCGCTGTCGCTGAGCGCCGGCGAGATCCTCGGCATATACGGCCTGATGGGCGCCGGGCGGAGCGAGCTGTTCGACTGCATCATGGGCCGCCATGGCCAGGCTACCGGCGCGATCTTCATCGCCGGCAAAAAGGTCAAGGAGCGCGACACGACGCGGCGTATCCGGCGCGGGCTGGCGCTGATCCCCGAAGACCGCCAACGCGAAGGGCTGGTGTCGATCCTCTCCGTCGCCAGCAATCTGACACTGGCCAGCCTGTCGCGTTTTGTCCGCCTGTTTCACATTCGCGGCGGCCAAGAGAAGCAGGCGGTGACGCAGATGGTGCGGGAACTGGCGATCAAGGTCGCCGACCCGGCGCAGGAGGTCTCATCGCTGTCGGGCGGCAACCAGCAAAAGGTGGTAATCGGCAAGGCGCTGCTCACCGGGCCGAAGGTGCTGCTGATGGACGAGCCCAGCCGCGGCATCGATGTCGGCGCCAAGGCCGACGTCTTTCGCACCATGCGCAAACTGTCGCGAGACGGGCTCGGCATTCTGTTCGCCACCTCCGATCTCGATGAGGTGATGGCGCTGTCCGATCGCATCGCGGTGATGAGCAACGGAAAACTGACCGGCATGTTCGATCGCGCCGAGGCGACGGAGGCAGCCCTTGTCGCCGCCTCGGCACTTGGCCACGGACCGGCCCCGCACACGGAGAACCCATGACTGACATCCCGGCCAAGGCGGCTGCCCCCTCCGTCTCGAGCGGCTCGCTGCTGCTGACGCTGATGAAGGCGAGGACCTTCATCGCGCTGATCGCCGTCTTGGTCTTCTTCTCGATCGCGGCGCCGAATTTCCTGTCGACCGCCAACCTGATCCTGATGTCGAAACATGTGGCGCTGAACGCCTTCCTCGCCATGGGCATGACCTTCGTCATCATCACCGGCGGCATCGATCTCTCAGTCGGCTCGATCGTCGGCCTGTGCGGCATGGTCGCCGGCTATTTCGTGCTCAACGGCATCGACCTGCAATTCGGCTACACCATCTATTTCAACGTCGTCGAGATCGCGCTGATCACGCTGGCGGTTGGCATATTGATCGGCGCCGTCAACGGACTGCTGATCACCAGGCTGAACGTCGCGCCGTTCATCGCCACGCTCGGCGTGCTCTATGTCGCGCGCGGCCTGGCGTTGCTGTCGTCGGACGGCCGCACCTTCCCCAACCTCGTCGGCAAGCCGGAGCTTGGCACCACCGGGTTTGGTTTCCTCGGCGCCGGGCGGCTGCTCGGCCTGCCGGTGGCGATCTGGATACTGATCGTCGTTGCGCTGGCGGCGGCCTACCTCGCCAAATACACCCCGCTCGGCCGCCACATCTTCGCCGTCGGCGGCAATGAACGGGCGTCGCGAATTTCGGGCGTTCGTGTCAACATGGTGAAAATGTTCGTCTACATGTTCTCCGGCTTCTGCGCGGCGATCGTCGGCCTGATCATCTCGTCCGAATTGATGGCCTCGCACCCGGCAACAGGCGAAAGTTTCGAGCTCAACGCCATTGCGGCGGCGGTGCTCGGCGGCACCTCGATGTCGGGTGGGCGCGGCACGATCGGCGGCACCATTGTCGGCGCCTTCGTCATCGGCATTCTTTCGGACGGGTTGGTGATGATGGGCGTGAGTTCCTTCTGGCAGATGGTGATCAAGGGCCTTGTCATCATCGTCGCCGTCGTCGTCGACCAGGCGCAGCGCCGGCTGCAGAGCCGGGTGACGCTGATGCAGATGGCAAAGGCAGGCTGAGCATGGCGGAGTTGCGGGGAGGGCTCATCGGCTGCGGCTTCTTTGCCATCAACCAGATGCATGCCTGGCGCGACATTGAAGGCGCCGCGATGGTCGCCATTTGCGACCGCGACCCGGAGCGGCTGCGCATCATCGGCGACCAGTTCGGCATTGCGAAGCGCTACACCGACGCGGCAGAGATGTTTGCAAGCGAATGCCTCGACTTCGTCGATATCGCCACTACCGTTCCCAGCCATCGTCCGCTGGTCGAGATGGCGGCGCTGCACCGTGTGCCGGTGATTTGCCAAAAGCCGTTCGCGCCGACGCTTGCCGACGCCAAGGCGATGGTGAGGGCCTGCGTGGAAGCCGGCGTACCGCTGATGGTGCATGAGAATTTTCGCTGGCAGTCGGCGATCCAGGCGGTGCGTGCCGTGCTCGACAGCGGCGAGATCGGCACGCCGTTCTTCGGGCGCATCTCCTTCCGCTCTGCCTATGACGTGTTTTCCGGCCAGCCCTATCTCGCCAAGGGAAAGCGCTTCATCATCGAGGACCTCGGTATCCACAGTCTCGACATCGCCCGTTTTCTACTGGGCGACGTGTCGACGATCACGACGCGAACCGCGCGCATCAACCCCGGCATCGCGGGCGAAGATGTCGCGACGATGCTGATGGACCACAAGAGCGGGGCGACGTCAGTGGTCGACTGTAGCTACGCGACGAAGCTCGCCACCGAACCGTTTCCCGAAACGCTGATCGAGATCGACGGCAGCGACGGCACGATCCGCTTGGCGCAGGGATATCGGCTCACCGTCACCGGCAGGAGCGGCACGAAGATCACCGACGTTTCGCCGCCCGTACTCGCCTGGGCATCGCGCCCATGGCACAACATCCAGGAGAGCGTCGTCGCCATCCAGCAACACTGGGTCGACTGCCTGGCAAAGGGAACCGAGCCGACGACCTCGGGCGCCGACAATCTCAAGACATTCGCGCTGGTCGAGGCGGCCTATCTGGGCGCCGCGAGCCACGAACCTGTCCACCTGGATGGCTTGCTGACATGACAGCCGACGCCTTCCTCCTATACGGCACACGCGTGGTCGAGGCCGAGCCGGTTAGGCTGAGTGCGGGCTTGCTCAGCGCCGACTTTGTCAATGGCAGCCTGCGCACCATCCGTTACGGCGGCATCGAAGTGCTGCGCGCCATCGCCTACATCGTGCGCGACCGCGACTGGGGCACCTATGAACCGGCGCTGACGGACCTTGCCGTCGATCAGGACGCCGACAGCTTCTCCGTCAGCTACTCCGCAACTTGCTTAGCACCGGGCGGAAGCCGGCTCGACTTTCGCGCTACGATCAAGGGCTCCGCCAACGGTCACCTAGTGTTCGACGTCAGCGCGGTCCCTGAAAGCGATTTCGAGACCAATCGCTGCGGTTTTTGCGTCCTGCATCCGATCGCCGGCCTCGCCGGCAGCCCGGTCACGGTCGAGCATACCGACGGCAGCGTGGTGGCGACGAAACTGCCGCTGTTGATCGATCCCTGGCAGCCTTTCAGGGATTTGCGCGCGATCACCCATGAGGTCCGGCCGGGCATCACTGCCGAATGCCGGATGGAGGGCGACACTTTCGAGATGGAGGACCAGCGCAACTGGTCGGACGCGTCCTACAAGACCTATGTGCGGCCACTGGCGCTGCCTTGGCCCTATGTGCTGCCGGCCGGCCAAACTGTAAGCCAGACGGTCAGCCTTCGCATCACCGGCGAGGGGGGAATGCCGGCCGCAGCATCTGCCGCCGAACCGGTCAGCGTCGAACTCGGCGAGACCGGGCAGAGGCTGCCGGATCTCGGCGTGATCATCTACCCGGACGAGGTCGAAGCAGCGCTCGCAAATCTTTCGACATTGACCGAGCTCGGCCCGCAGCAACTTGTCTTCCACTACGATCCGACGCGCGGCCACGGTCTCGAAGCATTGCAGTCTTATGCAAGGCTCACCGCCGCCTATCCGGTGCAGACGACGCTGGAATGCGTCGTTGCCTGCGCGGGCGACCTCGATGCCGAGCTGTCAGGCGTTGCCGACATGGTGCGTCAAGCCGGGTTGAAGCTTTCGGCCATTGCCGTCTCGCCTTCGGTTGACCGGCAGTCGACACCGCCGGGCAGTGCGTGGCCGGACTGTCCGCCGCTCGAAGACGTCTATGACGCGGCGCGGCGCGCCTTTCCCGATATCCGGCTTGGTGGCGGCATGTTCAGCTATTTCACCGAGCTCAACCGCAAGCGCGTGCCGGGGGGCCTGCTCGATTTCGTCACCCACTGCACGTGCCCGATCGTGCACGCCGCCGACGATCTCAGCGTCATGCAGTCACTGGAGGCGCTGCCCTTCATCACCGCGTCGGCGCGGGCGATCTTCGGGGCAAAGCCTTACCGCATCGGTCCGTCGACGATCGCCATGCGCCAGAACCCCTATGGCGGCGCGACCAAGGGCAATCCCGGGGGACAGCGCATCGCCATGGCCGATCACGACCCTCGCCATGCCGGCCTCTTCGCAGCCGCATGGGCGATCGGCTATGCCGCGCGCGTGGCGCCGGCTGGGCTGGAACTGCTCACGCTGTCCGGCTTCGCCGGGCCCTTCGGCGTGCTCGCAGCATCCGGCGAACCCGTCGCGGAAGGATCGCCTCGGCCGATCTTCGGTGCCATCAAGGGGCTTTGCGAACTGGCCGGCCTTGCGCATGTGGCGGCAAGGACGAGCGATCAGACGAAGGTGCTGGCGCTGGCCGGCCGCTCCGCTTCGGGCAAGACCGTGGCGTGGCTGGCGAACCTGACGGCGAACGACGTGACGGTCGACATCTCAGCGTTTGGCCGAGGCCAACTGGTGATGACCCCTTACGCGATCACGCGGATCGGCTGAATCAGTTGCCGGAGTTCATCACATAAAGCGCGCGCGAGCGCTCGAGATGCTTGATCATCGCCTTCTCGGCGCCGTCGGCATCCTTCTTCTCGATGCGGCCGATGATCTCTTCATGCTCGGTCAGCGTGAACTGTTCCTTGCCGGTCCAGATCAGCATTTCGGTGTGATATTCCTTCAGCCAACCGAGCATCGCTTCGCTCACGGCGACATAGATCGGGTTGCCGGAGATCGCCGCGATCTGGGTATGAAACTTCATGTCGGCGGAGATAAAGGCCTCGGAATCGCCGCGAAAACCGCGCTGTTCGGCAACGGTGGCGCGTAGCCGCTGAACGTCCTCGGCGGTGGCGTTTTCGGCGGCTTCCCTGACCATGCCGCGCTCGAAGAAGATGCGCGCGGTTTTCAGGTGTTCCAGCGTGTCCTTCGACGACGACAGGATGATCTTGGCTGCGCCATCGACCTGCTTGATGATCGACTTCGCGGTCAGTTGCAGCACCTTGGCGCGTTCCCCATGCGAGATCGCGACGAGGCCCATATTGCTCAGCGCCTGCATCGCCTCGCGGATCGCGGGACGGCCGACCTCGAAGCGCTCCATCAACTCGCGCTCCGACGGCATGTCGTCGCCCGGCGTCAATTCTCCGCTGGTGATCAGGCGCTTCAGCCGCAAAAACACTTCGTCGGAAAGTTTGCGCCGGACGATCGGCTCCGAACGGTTCATCGTCGCGAATCACTCCCTTGACCTGTGTCTATCTAGCACTGCCGCAGCTGTTCCCGGAATGGCCGTCGCCGCCATCGGCCATAGCCGCAAGACAGGATATCACTTGCAAAGCTTATGTACTCATTATACCAGATTTCGACGATGAAGGAACTCTTTTCGACCCCCCTGCGGCCTCAGACAACGAACCATGATCACGCTCACCTACCGGATCGAGACATCAGGCAGCATCGAGACGCTGGCAGCCAAGATCGCCAGCGACCAGTCGACTGGAACCTTCGTCGCGCTGCCCGGCGAGACCGAGGAACTGAAAGCCCGGGTGGCCGCGCGTGTCCTGGCCATTCGGCACCTGCCGGACGCACTTCGCCCCTCCATTCCCGAGGCCGGTAACGGGCCGTTCAAGCGCGCGGATGTCGACATCGCCTTTCCATTCGATGCCATCGGCCACGACCTGTCGGCTCTGATGACCATTGCCATCGGCGGCGCCTATTCGATCAAGGGCCTAACCGGCATTCGCGTTGTCGACATGAAGCTGCCGGAGCAATTCCGCGGCGCGCATCCAGGTCCGCAATTCGGCGTCGCCGGCAGCCGCAGGCTGACAGGTGTCACGGATCGGCCGATCATCGGCACCATCGTCAAGCCGGCGCTGGGGCTGCGGCCCCCCGAGACCGCCGCGATGGTGGGCGAGCTGATCGCCGCCGGTGTCGATTTCATCAAGGACGATGAGAAGCTGATGAGCCCAGCCTATTCGCCGCTGGCGGAGCGGGTAAAGGCAATCATGCCGCTGATCCTCGACCACGAGCAGAGGACCGGCAAGAAGGTGATGTATGCCTTCGGCATCTCGCATGCCGACCCGGACGAGATGATGCGCAATCACGATCTGGTGGCCAAGGCCGGCGGAAATTGCGCGGTGGTCAACATCAACTCCGTCGGTTTCGGTGGCCTGGCTTTTTTGAGAAAACGCTCCAGCCTGGTGCTTCACGCTCATCGCAACGGCTGGGACATCCTCACCCGCCATCCCGGCCTCGGTATGAACTTCAAGGTCTGGCAACAGTTCTGGCGGCTGCTCGGCGTCGACCAGTTCCAGATCAACGGCATCCAATCGAAATACTGGGAGCCGGACGCGTCTTTCGTCGAGTCCTTCAAGGCGGTGACGACGCCGATTTTTGCGCCTGAGGATTGCGCCTTGCCTGTGGCGGGCTCCGGCCAATGGGGCGGGCAAGCGCCCGAGACCTATGAACGGACCGGCCGGACCGTCGATCTGCTCTATCTGTGCGGCGGCGGCATCGTCAGCCATCCGGATGGACCGGGCGCCGGGGTGCGTGCCGTGCAGCAAGCCTGGCAGGCGGCGGTCGACGGCATTCCGCTGGCGGAGTTCGCCTTGAGCCATCCCGAACTGGCGCGGTCGATCGAAAAGTTCGGCGACGGCAAAGCGGCCTGAAGCGATGCAAGATCTGCTTCTCAGCTATTATGGCGATGACCTCACCGGTTCGACCGACGTCATGGAAGCGCTCGAACTCGGCGGCGTGCCGACCGTGCTGTTCATGCGCCAGCCGGACGCGGCCATGCTTGCGCAGTTCGCACATTGCCGAGCCATTGGCCTGGCCGGCACCAGCCGCAGCGAAACCCCGCAATGGATGGACACGCATCTCACCGACGCTTTCGCCTGGCTGAAGGCGCTGAATGCCGCGATCTGTCACTACAAGGTCTGCTCGACCTTCGATTCCAGTCCGACGATCGGCAGCATCGGTCGCGCCATCGAGATCGGCCGCTCGGTTTTCGCTCAGGACAGCGTGCCGCTGCTGGTCGGGGCGCCGCAGCTCAAGCGTTACACTGCCTTCGGCCATCTGTTCGCCGCCTATCGTGACAAGTATTTCCGCATCGACCGCCATCCGGTGATGAGCCGCCACCCGACGACGCCGATGGATGAATCCGACCTGCTGATCCATCTGTCGCGGCAGACGGAGCTCACGTCGGGGCTGGTCGATCTCGCGACGTTGCAGTCGGCGTCGCGCTCAAAAGCCTTCGACCGCTTGCTCGCTGAGGGCACCGACATCGTACTTGTCGATGTCGACAGCCTCGAGACGCAGACGCTTGCCGGCAAGGAGATATGGCGCGCCCGCAAGCCGGGCGCTTCGTTCGTCGTCGGCTCGTCCGGGATCGAATATGCGCTGCTGGCCGAATGGGTGTCGAACGGGACGGTCAGAGCTGAACCAAAATTTTCACCGCCGGGTGCCGCCGACCGGATCGCGGTCGTCTCGGGCAGTTGTTCGCCGACGACCGAACGACAGATCCGGCACGCTTTGACCGACGGCTTCGATGGCATCGAGGTCGATCCCGTCGAACTGATCTCCCAAGCTTCCGGAGATGCGATCGCACGCGCGACGGCAGCCGGTCGCGCCAGTCTGGAAGCCGGGCGCAGCGTCGTTCTCTACACGGCCCTTGGACCCGCGGCCGATAGGGGGGGCGAAATCGACCGCCAGGAAGGCGCCCGCCACAAGCTCGGGCGGGGCCTCGGCGAACTGCTTCGCGCGCTGACCATCGAGCAGAAGTTGCAGCGCGTGGTCGTTGCCGGCGGCGATACGTCGAGCCACGCGCTCGGCCAGATGGGTGTCGATGCGCTGACCGTGCGGATGCCGTTGCCGGCGTCGCCGGGCTCGCCGCTTTGCGTCGCTCACTCGCGCGTCAAGGCGATCGATGGGCTGGAGGTGGCACTCAAGGGCGGGCAGGTTGGAACCGACCGCTATTTCAGCGCCATCCGTGACGGCCTTAGCAGCTGATTATGCGTCGCCTGGCAACCGCGAGATCCATTCATGCCCTCTAACGGCGCCGTAGCGGTTTTTGTCGCGCATGTTGACGTTAAATTCACATAAAGATATGGGTGTTTTGTCGGGGCAAGGTACTTTTGCCATTTATCCGCCTTGCTCTATCGGGGTTGTCGCCATGTGTTTCGCCCTTGCATCAGACTGCAGGATCGCCCTGTAGCAATCGCCAATTGCTGAAAGAGGCGGTGATCATGCCCAGCCTGCTCGGAATCGATAACGGCCTCACGGTCACCAAGGCGGTCATCTTCGATGCCGACGGCACGCAATTGTCCGTGGCCCGTCGCCGGGTGCCGCAATCGATGCCCCACGCGCGCTGGGTGGAGCGCGACATGTCAGGCCTGTGGCAAGCAACCGCCGACGCCATCAAGGAGGCGATCGCGCTCTCCGGCAGGCCGGCGGAAGACATCAAGGCGGTGGCGGCGACCGCGCATGGCGATGGTCTCTATCTGCTCGATCATGATCGTCAGCCTTTGGGACCAGGCATCCTGTCGCTCGACAGCCGCGCCGGCGACATTGTCGACAGGTGGTCCGCCGGTACCGTTTTCACCGATGCGCTGGCGACGACAGGCCAGACGCCGCATGTTTCGGCGCCGTCGGCGCTGCTGGCATGGCTCAAGCAGAACGATCCTGATCGCTATGGCCGCATCGGCCATGTGCTGGCCTGCAAGGACTGGCTGCGCTTTTGCCTGAGCGGCACGATCGGCACCGACCGCACGGAGGCAAGCACTTCATTCACGGATTTTCGCACGCAAGCCTATGCGCCTGAAGCGCTGCGCATCTTCGGGTTGGAGGATCTGTTCAACGCGCTGCCGCCGGTGGCGCATTCCGCTGACATCGCCGGTCAAGTCACAGCCGATGCCGCCGAAAGGACCGGCCTTCGCAAGGGAACACCGGTCGCCTGCGGCCTGCACGACGTGGCCGCCTCGGCGCTTGGCATGGGCGGCCATGAAGACGGCGTGCTCGCCATCGTCGCCGGCACCTATTCCATCAATGAAGTCGTCTCTTCGCAACCGCGCGTCGACCGGCGTTGGTTCTGCCGCAACGCCATCGACGCGGGCCGTTGGAACAACATGTCGATCTCGCCGGCCTCGACCGCGAACTACGACTGGTTTCTCGACACGCTTTGCCGCGCGGAGCAGGACAGGACGGATGGCGGCTCCCTCCACGAATTGCTGGCGGGAGAGATCGACGCGGCGTTGAAGAAGCCTTCGACCATCCTGTTTCATCCCTATCTGTTCGGCTCTCCCTATGGCGATTTGGCCAGCGGCAGCTTTGTCGGCCTGCATGGCTGGCACAATCGCGGCGACATGCTGAAGGCGGTTCTGGAAGGCATCGCCTTCAATCACCGCACCCATGTCGAGGCTTTGCGCGACGGCTTTGCCGTCAGCGAGATCCGCCTGACCGGCGGCGGTTCGCGTAATCCTGCTTTCGTCCAGATGTTTGCCGACGTGCTGAACGCCCCGGTCACCGTCACCTCGACGGATGAGACCGCGGCCCTCGGTGCCGCGCTTTGCGCAGGTGCCGCGGTCGGCTTGTTCAAGACGCCGCAAGAGGGCGCCAGGCAGGTCGGGATGACGGAGCGGACGTATCAACCCGTGCCCGCCTCCAGTGCTGTGTTCAATGAGCGGTTTTCGCTCTACTGCCGCATAGCCGAGCAACTGAAGTCGCATTGGCCGGACATCGAAAGACTGGCGCGGCCAAAGGGAGACGCATGACCAAGGCCGACGAACGACGCGAAGAGATCGCCGATTATGTGATCAAGCTCGGCCAGGTGCGCATCGATGATCTGGTCGAGCATTTCGGCGTGTCGCGCATGACCATCCACCGGCATATCGACCGGCTGGCGCAGCAGGGCGTGCTGCGCAAGCTGCACGGTGCGGTGACGGTCCAGCCTTCCGGCCTCTACGAGAGCGCTTTCCGCTACCGGGTGACCGTCAATCGAGCCGAGAAGGATGCACTGGCGCGGGCGGCACTGGATTATATCGAGGCCGGCCACGTGGTGATGCTTGACGATTCATCGACGGCAAACGCGGTCGCGACGCTGCTGCTCGACGTCAAGCCGCTGACCGTCATTTCCAACAGCGTCTCGACGGCGGGCCAATTGATCAATGTGGACGATATCGATTTCATCTGCCTCGGCGGCCAGTATCATCCCACTTACAATGCCTATATCGGCATCGTCTGCGAGAACGCCGTGGCGCAGTTGCGCGCCAATGTGCTGATCTGTTCGGCTTCGGCCGTCACCGGAACCACGGCCTTCATCCAGGATCCGAATGTCGTGCGGGTCAAGCAGGCGATGATGACCGCCTCCGTGAAGCGCATCCTTTTGGTCGACCACGCAAAATTCGACCGGATCGCGCTGCATGTCTTCGACGATCTGACCAGTTTCGACGCCGTGCTGGTGACCGAGGGCCTCGGCGATGCGCAGGCGCAGAGCCTCGAGCGGGCCGGCGTGAAACTGCGCATCGTCAAGACGAAAGCGCTATGAGCCGAACAGACGGAGCAGGGGCGGACAATCCCGCAGGGCGTCTCGCCGCGGTGGCCGGGACCGGCGAGGTCGACGTCGTCATTCTTGGCGCCGGCATCAACGGGGCAGGGCTGTTTCGCGATCTGTGCGCGCAAGGTGTCAGTTGCCTGATCGTCGACAAGGCGGATTTCGGCTCGGGCACCAGTGCCGCGCCGTCGAGGCTCATCCACGGCGGCTTGAAATATCTCGAGACCGGCGAGTTCGGGCTGGTGGCGCAGTCGACGCTCGAACGCAATCTGCTTCTTCAAAACGCGCCGCACTATGTCAGCCCGCTGCCGACCGTCATCCCGATCTTCTCGTGGAGCAAGGGCATGCTCGCGGCGTTGCGAACGCTGTTCGGCTCGACCAGCGCGCCGCGCAGCCGCGGCGCCATACTGATCAAGATCGGCTTGATGATCTACGATTTCTACGGTTCACGAAACCAGGTCATGCCGCGCCACCGCATGGTCGGGCGGCGGCAGGCGCTTGGCGAGATGCCGGCGCTCAATCCGGCGATCGTCGCCACCGGCACCTACTACGACGCCAAGATAAGTCACCCGGAAAGGCTGGTGCTGGAACTGATCCTCGACGGATTGGCGGCCCACGCGGCGTCTGCCGGTGCCAACTACACGACACTGGCGGCTTCAGCCAATGGCGTGCTCACCTTCCAGCCGGAAAACGGCGCGGCCTTTTCGGTACGGCCGAAGCTGGTGGTGAACGCCGCCGGCCCGTGGATCGACGACGTCAATGCGTTGCTTGGCGCGCCGTCGAAGATGATCGGCGGCACCAAAGGGTCGCACATCCTGTTGAAGCATGACGAATTGGTCGAAAGCCTGGCCGGGCGCATGCTCTATTTCGAGGCCGATGACGGCCGCATCTGCCTAGTCTACGACTATCTCGGCCTGGCGCTGGTCGGTTCGACCGACATCAAGGCCGACAATCCCGACGCGGTGCGCTGCGAACCCGAAGAAGTCGACTATCTGCTCGACAGCGTGCGAACGCTTTTGCCGGGCATGGCGTTCGAGCGCGACCAGATCGTTTACGCCTATAGCGGCATCCGGCCGCTGCCGACGTCTGAAGCCGCGACGCCCGGACTGATCAGCCGCGATCATTCGGCGCCGGTTGCCGAGCCGGACGGCGACAGGCCCTTTGCGGTAATCTCACTGGTCGGCGGCAAATGGACGACCTTCCGCGGCTTTGCCGAGGAAGTCACTGATACCGTACTCAAGCGCTTGCAGCGCAGCCGCAAGGTGACGACGCGAGCCATGCCGATCGGCGGCGGGAGGGATTTCCCGGCCAACGCCCCGGCCCGCGCGGACTGGCTGGCCGAGGCACAGCAGGCAACAGGCGCCGGGGAAGGGCGCCTTGATCAATTGCTGTCGCGCTACGGGACCAGAGCCGTTGAGATCGCCAGGCATGGGTCGGATGATGAGGGTCGTCTGCCGGACTCGGACGGCTACGGCAAGGCGGAAATCGACTACATCGTGCGCAAGGAATTCGTCGAACATCTGGCCGATGTCGTTATGCGCCGCAGCACGTTGGCGATAGGCGGCTCGTTGACGAGCCGCGACCTGACGGAGATTGCCGCGATCGCCGGGCGGGCGTTGGGGTGGAGCACCGAGCGCCTCGCGCGGGAGGTCGAAGCCGCTGTTGTCGAGCTCGAGGGCAGGAATCTGATGCGGCTGGACTGATCGCTCCATCGCCGACACCTTAGCTTTTCCTGAGGCAATCCGATCGATTTGCCCTTGTTGCGCCGTGTGCATCAACCTTCCCATTTTGAACCCGGATTGGAATTTTGCCGGCCCCTACGGGTTCATGCCGTCACCTGGCTGAGATAACACAAATTGACGTTAAAATAACGCTGCCATATGGTCATATTATATGCTTACCTTCTAATAGGCGCGTTGGCTGCCGAACGTCGGCTGAAGGCTACCATCTGCGGAGGGATTGACAGCGATGCAAAGGTATGAAAATTTTTGCACACAGAGATAATATTATCACCCTGGGGAGGGAATGGCTTGAATTCCGGCGGATCCGCGAACCGCGACCATGAGTCCAGCCTCGCCACGCGCGCGGCCTGGCTGCACTATGCCGGTGGTCTGACCCAGGCCCAGGTGGCCAAGCGGCTTGGCCTGACCAGCCTCAAGGCGCATAGGCTGATCACCAAGGCCAACCAGGAAGGTCTGGTTAGGGTCTTCATCGACGGCGACGTCGCCGAATGCGTCGACCTGGAACAGCGCCTGATCGCCGCCTATGGGCTCCACTATTGCGAGGTGGTTCCCGATCTCGATCAGGACGAACTGCCGCTCAAGGGGCTGGGCATTGCCGGCGCCCAGTTCCTGAAGCGCGAAATCGATCGCGGCGAAGACATGCTGATCGGCGTCGGCCATGGCCGTACGCTTGCGGCCAGCGTCGAGTATCTGACGCGCACAACTGCTGCCCACATCCGGTTCGTCTCGCTGCTTGGCGGCGTGACGCGCAAATTCGCCGCCAACCCGCACGACGTCATGCATCGCCTGGCAGAGCGGACCGGCGCGCAGGCTTTCGTCATGCCGGTGCCTTTTGTCGCCAATACCGCCGAGGACCGTGAAGTGCTGCTTGGCCAACGCGGCATCAGCGATGTGTTCGCTCTCGCCAGCCGGTCCGACCTGATGTTCGTCGGAATAGGCACGGCCGAGCGGGAGGCGTCGCTGGTCGCCACCGGCATGATCGAGCCTTCCGAAATCGATGAGGTCAAGCGGGACGGCGGCGTCGGTGAATTGCTGGCGCATTTCTTCGACGACAAGGGGCGTCCGGTCGAAACGGCCCTGTCGGAAAGAATACTGGCGCTTCCGCGCGATCAGTTGAAGGGCCGCAGGATCGTTGCCGTCGCCGGCGGCAAGGTGAAGGTGCGCGCCATCAAGGCAGTACTCGAAAGCCGTTATCTCAGCGGCCTGATCACCGACGAATGCACGGCCCGCGCGCTGGTCGAGCTCGACGACGCAGCCGGGGCCGCGAAGCGCCGCGTGAACGGAGGAACTTCGAATGCGTGACAACGGAAAATCACTGGTGGTTGCATCATGAGCGCGAAGGCTGCCACCGCCCGGCAAGCTTCGCCCAACCTGCGCCGGGTCCTTGCCAGCGCCGCGGCTCTGGTTCTGCTCGGCGCCATGGCGCTCGACACCAAGGTGATCAAGATCGGCTCTGCCGGCGATGTTCGCAACGCCGTGTTTTCGGCCGCCGACTACGGCAAATCTGAATTCCCCAAGGTGCAAGCCGATGTCGAAGCGCGTGCCGCCGACGCCGCGACGGTGGCGACGGCGATCGCCAAGGACAGGGCGACGGCCGAAAAGGAATATGGCGTGCCGGCGGGAGTCGGACCGGTCATCTCGGTCAAGTTCACCGGCGTCGTCGGCGAGGGAAAATCGGGCATCTACAAGGTCGCCGTCGACGGTTTGCCGGACACGTTGACCGTCCGCGTACAGACTGGGCCGGCGATCAACGGAACCGAGCTTCGCGACGCCACCGGCAAGATCACCTTTGGTCAGTTCACCAACCAGATCGAGTATCAGGACGCCGGCTCGGCGCTGAACAACGAGATGAAGAAGGAGGTGCTGGCGAAAGTCGATACCAGTGCCTTGACCGGCAAGACAATAGCGGTGGTCGGCGTCTTCAAGCTGGTCAATCCGAAGAGCTGGCTGGTCACACCGGTGAGGCTGGACGTCAAATGACAATGACTGCCGGCACAGAACCCGCGACTGGCGATGCCGTGCTTTCGGCGCGCAATGTCGTCATGTCGTATGGCGGCGTCCACGCGCTCAAGGGCGTCAACTTCGACATCCATCGCGGCAAGGTCACCACCCTGTTCGGAGAGAATGGCGCCGGCAAATCGACGCTGATGAAGATCCTGTCCGGCGTGGTGACGCCGACATCCGGCGACATCGTGCTCGACGGCAATCTCGTCAGCTTTGCCTCGTCTTCGGACGCGCGCGATCGCGGCATTTCGATCATCCACCAGGAGCTCAGCCTGGCGCCGAATCTGAGCGTTCGCGACAACATCTTCATGGGCCGCGAACTGCGCACCAGAACCGGCCTCGACTTCGCCGAGGAGGCGCGCCAGGCGCGGGCGCTGATGGCTGACCTCGAAGAAGACATCGATCCGATGACCCTGGTCGAGGACCTGCGCCTGGGGCAGCAACAGATCGTCGAGATCGCACGCGCGCTGTCGGTCGATTCCCGCATCCTGATCATGGACGAGCCGACCTCCGCACTCAGTGCGACCGAGGTGGAGGTGCTGTTCAAGGTGATCCGCGATCTGACCAGCCGCGGTGTCTCCATCGTCTACATCTCGCATCACCTCGAAGAGGCGCTGCAGATCACCGACTACGCCGTCGTGCTGCGTGACGGGGCGATCACGGCAACGGCCGAGGCCAAGGACATCGACCTCGAATGGATCGTCCGCAACATGGTGGGCGAGAATTTCGATCTCGGCTCGCCGCCGACCGGCCACGAGTTCGGCGCGGTGGCGCTTTCGATCGAGGATGTCAGCGTCACCGACGCTTCGGGTTCAGGCTACGTCGTCGATCATCTGTCGCTGGATGTCAAAGCGGGCGAGATCGTCTGCATCTATGGGCTGATGGGCGCGGGCCGCACGGAATTGCTGGAGGCCGTCGCCGGCCGTGTGCCCATGGCGGGCGGGCGGGCGCTGCTGGAGGGTGAGGACGTTTCGGGGCTGACCATTGCCCAGCGCATCGCCCGAGGTCTGGTTCTGGTCCCCGAGGATCGCCAGCGCGATGGCCTGGTTCAGACCATGACCGTCGGCCGCAATCTGTCGCTTGCCAGCATCGAGGCGTTCGCGAAAGGCCTGTTCCTCTCCCGGCCGAGGGAACGCGCACTGATCGACGATTCGATCCGCAAGGTGACCATCAAGACCGCGGGCGGCAACGCCATGATCGGGTCGCTGTCGGGCGGCAACCAGCAGAAGGTCGTCATCGGCAAGATGCTGACGACAGATCCCAAGGTCATCCTTCTCGACGAGCCGAGCCGCGGCATCGATGTCGGCGCCAAGGCCGAAGTCTTTCGCTTGCTCAGCGAGCGCGCCGCGCAAGGCTTGGCGGTCGTCTTCTCGACTTCGGAGGTCAATGAGTGCCTCAGCATCGCCCATCGCATCGTCGTGATGCGGCGCGGCAAGATTTCAGCCGAATTCGGCGCCAACGCCACCAAAGAGCAGATCATGGCCGCCTCCGGCGAAGCCGTGGTCGCCTGACCATAGAATTTCGGAGCCCCGACCCATGAGCGATGTCAGCCAGGCCAGCAAACAGTCCAGCCCCAATGCGGGCGGCGAGGGCTTCGACGTGGCCAAGCTGCTGCTCGAAGGCCGGGCCTTCTTTGCCCTGATCGTCATCATTGTCGTCTTCTCGATCCTGTCGCCCTATTACCTCTCGGTGGCGAATTTCCTGACCATGGCCTCGCATGTCGCCATCTTCGGGATTCTCGCCATCGGCATGCTGCTCGTCATCCTCAATGGCGGCATCGACCTGTCGGTGGGGTCGACGCTCGGGCTTGCCGGCGTCGTCGCCGGTTTTCTGATGCAAGGCGTGACGCTGACCTGGCTCGGCGTCGTTCTCTATCCGCCGGTCTGGGTGGTCGCGGTGCTGGCCTGCATGCTGGGCGCCGCTGTCGGGCTGATCAACGGCGTGCTGATCGCGCGGTTCAAGGTTCCGGCCTTTGTCGCCACGCTCGGCGTCATGTACATGGCGCGCGGCCTGGCACTGCTGATGACCAGCGGCCTGACCTACAACAATCTCGGCGGCAAGCCGGAGTTGGGCAACACCGGTTTCGACGCGCTTGGCTTCAACCGTCTGTTCGGCGTGCCGACCGGCGTGGTGGTGCTGGCGGTTATCGCGCTGATCGGCAGCATCGTCCTGAACCGCACCGCCTTTGGACGCTGGCTCTACGCCTCGGGCGGCAATGAGCGCGCCGCCGAACTCTCCGGCGTTCCGGTCAAGACCGTGCAGATTTCGGTCTATGTGCTGTCGGGCATCTGCGCCGCCATTGCCGGCCTGATCCTGTCCTCGCAGCTGACCTCGGCCGGGCCGACCGCCGGCACCACCTACGAACTGACGGCCATCGCCGCCGTGGTCATCGGCGGCGCCGCACTCACCGGCGGGCGCGGCAACATTCGCGGCACCTTGCTCGGAGCCTTCGTCATCGGCTTCCTATCCGATGGTCTGGTGATCATCGGCATCTCATCCTACTGGCAGACAGTGTTCACCGGCGCCGTCATCGTGCTCGCCGTGCTCCTCAATGCCGTTCAGTATCGCCGCCGTAGCAAGCTTCCAGCTTCGACGGGCGGCCAACCGACTTCTCAGAAACGGGGGAAGGCCGAACCGGCCAATCCTGCCCAAGGGAAGAATGCCAGCTGACTGGCAGCAAGACCGCGTAAAATCATTGGAGGAATGTACATGAAAATCGTGCTTAGAAGTTTGCTTGCCGCCGCGATGGTGGTCGGGTTTAGCGCAGCCGCATCGGCCGCGGGCCTGATCTCGATCATCGTCAACGATCCGGCCAACCCCTACTGGCTGACCGAAGGCAACGTCGCCAAGGCCGAAGCCGAAAAGCTTGGCTATACGGCCAACGTCGCCGCCCACAAGGGCGACACCAATACCGAAAGCAATCTGATCGACACCGCCATCACCAACAAGTCGGTGGCGATCATCCTCGACCCGGCCAATGCCGATGGTTCGGTCGGCGCGGTGAAGAAGGCGATTGCCGCCAACATCCCGGTTTTCCTCGTCAATGCCGAGATCAACCAGGAAGGTCTTGCCAAGGGACAGCTCGTCTCCAACAACGCCCAGGGTGCGGCTCTCGGCGCCCAGCAGTGGGTGCAGGCGGTCGGTGAAAAGGGCAAGTATGTCGAACTGCTCGGCGCCCCCTCGGACAACAACGCCGCCACGCGCTCGAACGGCTACGCGACTGTGCTGAGCCAGTATCCGGATCTCGAAAAGGCCGCTTCGCAGGTCGCCAACTGGGATCGTACCCAGGGACACGACAAGATGCAGAGCATGCTGCAGGCCAATCCCGACATCATCGCGGTGATCAGCGGCAACGACGAAATGGCGCTTGGCGCGGTTGCGGCGCTGAAGGAAGCCGGCAAGCTCGCCGGCATCAAGGTCGGCGGCTTTGACGGCTCCCCGGATGCGGTTGCGGCCATCAAGTCCGGCGAACTGCAGTACACCGTGCTTCAGCCGGTGGCCATCTTCTCGGCCAAGGCCGTGCAGCAGGCCGACTCGTTCATCAAGACGGGCGCTACCGGCGCCACCAGCGAGAAGCAACTGTTCGATTGCCTGCTCATCACCAAGGACAATGTGGACAAGTACACCGCACCCTTCGTGCTGTCGGAATAAAAACCTGCTCAGGGGGTGTCCTTCGCGGACACTCCCTGGCTCTTCCATGGCTTCGAGACAACAAAGACTGCTCCTTGTGACTTGCCTTCATAACCATCCGGAACTTGCGGCATGAAAGACCTGCTGATCGGGATCGACGCGGGAACGTCCGTGATCAAATCGGTCGCTTTCGATCTATCGGGGCGGCAGCTCGCCATGGCATCGGTGACCAACAGCTTCGTCACGCTGGAAGGCGGCGGCGCCGAACAGGACCTTAATCAGACCTGGCGCGACATGGTGCTGACCGTTCTCGATCTGGCGACGAAAATTCCAGACCTCGCGCGGCGAACCGCGGCCGTCGCGGTCACCGGGCAGGGCGACGGCACCTGGCTGATCGATGGCGACGGCATGCCGGTCGGGCGCGCCTGGCTCTGGCTCGATGCGCGCGCCGGACATCTGGTGGACGAGATGCGCGGCGATCCCCGGGATCGCACGCGGTTCGAGATCACCGGCACCGGGCTCAACGCCTGCCAGCAGGGCGCTCAGCTCAGCTGGCTGAAGAAAAACAGCCCGGAAATCCTGGAGCGCGCCGCCACTGCCTTTCACTGCAAGGACTGGCTCTATTTCAAGATGACCGGCGAGCGCGCCACCGATCCTTCGGAGGGAACATTCACCTTCGGCGATTTCCGCGCGCGCAGCTATTCCGACGAGGTGCTCGACATTCTCGATCTGACGTCGCACCGCCGCCTGCTGCCCCCCATGCTCGAAGGCACGACCGACCATCATCCGCTTTCTGCGTCGGCAGCAGGCGAGACCGGCCTGCTTGCGGGCACGCCGGTGGTGCTGGGCTACGTCGACATGGTCAGCACCGCGCTCGGCGCCGGCCTCTATGATCCAAGCGGCAATGTCGGCTGCACGGTCATCGGCTCGACCGGCATCCACACGCGCCTGGCGCGCACAGCCGACGATGTCGTCCTCAACGACAACGCGTCCGGCTACACGATCGCCATGCCGGTTCCCGGCGCCTATGCGCAACTGCAATCCAATATGGCGGCGACGCTCAACATCGACTGGCTGCTCGGCCTGGCGCGCGACGTGCTGACCGCCAGCGGCGCAAAACCTTCGGGCGACGAATTGCTGAAAGCGCTCGATGTCTGGGTCGAAGGATCGGAGCCGGGATCGCTGGTCTATCAGCCCTATATCTCGCTCGCCGGCGAACGCGGACCGTTCGTCGATCCAGACGCACGTGCAGGCTTTATCGGCCTCTCGGTCAAGCACGGTTTTGGCGATCTGGCTCGCGCGGTTCTTGAAGGATTGGCCTTTGCGGCACGCGATTGCTACCAGGCCATGGGCAGTATGCCCGGCGAAATCCGCCTGTCGGGTGGCGCCGCGCGCAGTCCGTCGCTGCGCCGCATCATCGCCGCGGCGACCCGTGCGCAAGTCAGGACCAGCAGCCGCCAGGAAGCCGGCGCCGCGGGTGCGGCGATGATGGCCGCAGTCGGGCTTGGCGTCTATCGCTCGATGGATGTTTGCTGCGCCGAGTGGGTGACGCCGCTGCTGGGCGAATGCGACGCCTATGACGAGGCGCTTTCGCAAACCTACGATGCGCTGTTTCCGTCCTTTGTCGCGGCGCGTCAGGCGCTGCATCCGGTGTGGAAATCGATGGCGCACCGCACAGGAGCTAAGTCTTGAGCGATACAACGGATATTGTCGATCTCTTCGTGATCGGCGGTGGCGTCAACGGCGCCGGTATAGCGCGCGATGCCGCGGGTCGCGGGCTGTCGGTCATCCTGTGCGAGAAGGACGATCTGGCGCAAGGCACCAGCTCGCGTTCCGGCAAGCTGGTGCATGGGGGCCTGCGCTATCTCGAGTACTACGAGTTCCGGCTGGTGCGCGAGGCGCTGATCGAGCGCGAGGTGCTGCTTGAGGCGGCGCCGCACATCATCTGGCCGATGCGCTTCGTGCTGCCGCACAGCCCCGAGGACCGGCCGGCATGGCTGGTGCGGCTCGGGCTGTTTCTCTACGACCATCTTGGCGGCCGCAAGCGGCTGCCGGGAACGAGGACACTGAACCTGAGAACGGCGCCGGAAGGGGCGCCGATCAGGGACGAATTCAAGCGTGGCTTCGAATATTCCGACTGCTGGGTCGATGACGCCAGGCTGGTGCTGCTCAATGCGCTCGATGCCAGTCAGCGCGGCGCAAAAGTCTTCACTCGCACTGCCTGTATTGCTGCCTGGCGCGAAGACGGCCTGTGGTCGATCGACATGCAGGACGGCCGCACGGGCGCTGTGACGAGGGTCCGCGCACGCGGGTTGGTCAACGCGGCCGGGCCATGGGTGAATGACATCGTCAGCCGCGTCGCCGGACAGAATTCCACCCGCAACGTTCGCCTGGTAAAAGGAAGCCATATCGTCGTGCCAAAATTCTGGGAGGGACGGCAGGCCTATCTGATCCAGAACAACGACAAGCGGGTGATTTTCGTCAATCCGTATGAGAACGATCTGGCGCTGATCGGCACCACCGACATACCCTATGAAGGCAGGCCTGAGCTAGTGGCGGCCGAAGCCAGCGAAATCGATTATCTGATCAAGGTGGTCAACCGCTACTTCAAGCGCCAACTCACCGCGCAGGACGTGGTCTACAGTTTCTCGGGCGTGCGGCCGCTCTATGACGACAATGCCGACAACCCGAGCGCGGTGACGCGCGACTACATCTTCGAACTCGACGCCCCGAACGGTGGCGCGCCGCTGCTTTCTGTGTTCGGCGGCAAGATCACCACCTTCCGCAAACTGTCCGAACATGCGCTGGAAAAGATCCAGCCCTTCTTTCCGACCATGAAGAAGGCCTGGACAGCCAAAATTCCCCTGCCGGGAGGCGACCTGCCCAACGCGGATTTCGAGCAGTTCCTGGGCGATCTGCACGCCGAGTTTTCGTGGCTTAGCCCGTCGCTGGTGAAGCACTATGCCCGCAGCTACGGCACGCGCACGCGCGCCTTGCTGAAAGGCGTAAAAGGCGAAGCCGATCTCGGCCGTCGTTTCGGCCCGGATTTCTATGAGCTCGAAGCTGTCTTCCTGTTCGAGACCGAATGGGCGATGACCGCCGCCGACGTTCTCGAACGCCGGACCAAACACGGGCTGCATATCAATGCGGCCGAGCGGAAAACATTCGAAGACTGGTGCACAAAGACAATGGCGGCGGTGAACTGATGGCCTTCACGCTTTCGCTGAACACCAACCCGCTGGTCAATCGCTTCGCCGATCCCGACGATCTGATCGACGCCATTGCCTATGGCATCGGCATCCGCGACGTGCAACTGACGCATGAATTCGTCAATCCGGGCTGGCCGGCGGCAACGATCGCCAAGTTCGTTCGCCTGTTCAACAGCGCCCTGGCGCGGACCGGCGTGCGGATCACTTCGGGTATGACCGGTCCCTATGGCCGGCTCAATCATTTCGGCCATCCGGACGCGGATGTGCGCCGCTATTATGTCGATTGGTTCAAGACCTTCGCCGACATCTCCGCCGAACTCGGCGCGTCGGGCATGGGCACGCAGTTCGCCATATTCACCTACAAGGATTTTGACGATCCGCAGCGGCGCGCGGCGCTTCTCGACATCGCGCTCGAATGCTGGCGCGAAGTGGCCGAGCACGCCAAGGCGGCGGGCCTGACCTACCTTTTCTGGGAACCGATGTCGGTCGGCCGCGAGTTTGGCCACACGATCGAAAGCTGCGTCGAATTGCAGGGCGCCATCGATGCGGCCAAGCTGCCGATCCCGATGCAGATGATGGTCGACATCGACCATGGCGACGTGACCTCGCCCAATCCTGACGACACTGATCCCTATGCCTGGGCGAAAGCGTTCCCGTTGCAATCGCCGATCATCCACATCAAGCAATCGTCGATGAACAAGGGCGGGCACTGGCCGTTCACCGCCGCCTACAACAAGGATGGCCGCATCATCCCGCAGAAGCTGCTCGACGCCGTGCGGGCGGGTGGCGGAACCGACAATGAAATCTGCCTTGAACTTTCCTTCCGGGAGAGGGAACCGGTCGATCATCAGGTTATTGCAATGATCCGTGAGTCGGTGGATTTCTGGGCGCCTTACATCGACAGCGGCCGCGAAAGTCTCAAGCCTCGCGCTTGAGGCAAACCGCCGGCCCGAAGGCCGGCGCAGACCCGGAAACACGCATCATTCGAATTTCGGATCGAAGGAGAGAAGAATGGCCCCATATTGGGTCGGCACGAGCTGGAAGATGAACAAGACGCTGGCGGAGGCGCTGCAGTTCGCCGAGGCATTGGCTGCCTTCGTGCCCGGCTTCGATCCGGCGATACAGCCTTTCGTCATTCCGCCCTTCACCGCGGTGCGGCAGGTCAAGGCGGCGCTCGCCAACACCCGCGTCAAGGTTGGCGCCCAGAACATGCATTGGGCCGATGCCGGTGCCTGGACGGGCGAGATTTCGCCGGTGATGCTGAGGGATTGCGGGCTCGACCTGATCGAACTAGGCCATAGCGAACGCCGCGAGCATTTTGGTGAGACGGACAGGACCGTAGGACTGAAAACGGCGGCGGCGGTCAGGCACGGCTTTGTGCCGCTGATCTGTGTCGGCGAGACGCTGGCCGAGCGCGAGGGCGGCCGCGCCGACGAAATTCTGACCGCGCAGGTCTTGGGCGCGCTGCAGGGTCTCGCAAACAATGAGTTGTCGGCAGAGATACTCTTTGCCTATGAACCGGTGTGGGCGATCGGCGAGAAAGGCATTCCGGCCAGCGCCGACTATGCCGACAAGCAGCAGGCGCTGATCAAGCAGGTCGCAGCAACCCGGTTGCCGACCGCCCCGCTTGTGCTCTACGGCGGCAGCGTCAATCCCGGCAACGCGGCTGAACTGATTGGCCAGCCGCGTATCGATGGGCTGTTCATCGGCCGCTCGGCATGGCAAGCGGAAGGCTATATCGACATTCTCAAAAAGGCGTCGGCCGCCATCGCGCGCTGACCACGAAAACGAAGGAGTTCATTGCCATGAAGATCGCACTCGGAGCCGACAGCGCCGGCAAGCCGCTGCTCGATGTCATCGCCAAGCATCTCGCCACCAAGCCAGAACTGCAGGTCGTCGATCTCAGCCAGGCCGGATTCTACGCCGATATTGCCGCTGCGGTCGGCCACGAAATTGTCGACGGCAATTACGACCGCGCCATCCTGTTTTGCGGCACCGGCATCGGCGTCAGCATCTCGGCCAACAAGGTGCCCGGAATCCGTGCCGCGCTAACCCACGACACCTATTCGGCGGAACGCGCTGCGAAATCCAACAATGCCCAGATCATCACCATGGGTGCGCGCGTCATCGGCCCCGAACTGGCCAAATCGATCGCCGACGCCTGGCTGGCCTCGGAGTTCGATCCGAACGGTCCCTCTGCCGCCAACGTGCAGGCTGTCGACAAGCTCGACGCGAAGCGCTGAGGATCCGCTCCCGACCTAGCCGGTCAAGGCGATCCGCATCGCCTCGATGACGGTTACGGCGGACGCCGCGCCTGGATCCATATGGCCAAGCGAGCGTTCGCCGAGGCGGGAGGCCCGGCCCTTGGTGGCGATCATCGCCTTGGTCGCCTCCGCGCCGGCCTTTGCCGCCTCGGCTGCAGCCGCGAGGCTGCCGGCCAGCCCCTTGCCGGCGGCCAGTGCCTCGCCCGCAGCCGTCGCGGCCGGCGCCCACGCATCGATCATCGTCTTTTCCCCAGGCTCGGCCTTGCCGCGATCCTGAATGCCTCTGGCCATCGCTTGGAACATAGCGACCGCGTCGGCGTCGTCGAGCGTCGCCTTGCCCTTGACGGCGGCCGCGCCGCGCATGAATGCCGTGGCATAGAGCGGGCCCGAGGAGGCGCCGACGGCGTTGAGGAACGACTTCGCCGCCGTGTTCAGCAAGATGGTCGGATCGGTGGTCCCGTCGTCCAATGCGGCCACCGCGTCGCGTGCCGCGGCAAATCCCAACTCCATGGCAATGCCGTGGTCGGCATCGCCGATCACCCCGTCAAGCGCGCACAACCGGTCCCGGTCGGCTGACATGGCGTCGGCGATGGCAACGAACATCGCGGCAAGGCGGGTGGTGTCGATTGTTGTCATCTGTTGTTCCTTGCCGTCCCCAGTTTACCCGGCGCGAAACATGGCGCAGTCGCAAGGGTGGTCGAGCATCGTTTGCAACTCGTCGTCGAGGTGGTGCAGCGTGATCGAAGCGCCGGCCATTTCGAGCGAGGTGCAGTAATTGCCGACCCAGCTTGCGTGAATGGATACACCGATATCGTCAAGCCGCTGCTTCACGCGCCGGTTCATGATGTAGAGTTCCATCAGCGGTGTCGAACCCAGCGAATTGACCAGCACGGCGACCTTCTCGCCGCGTGCCGGCGCCATCTCGGCGAGAATCCTGTCCAACATTTCGTCGGTGATCTCGTCGGCCGTTTTGAGTTTTCCGCGTGCGATGCCGGGTTCGCCATGGATGCCCATGCCGATCTCCATCTCGTCGGGTCCGATTTCGAAATTCGGCCGGCGGGTTTGCGGCAACGAACAGGGCGCCAATGCGACGCCCATGGTAAAGGTGTGGTCGTTGGCTTTCCCGGCAATGCGTTCGCATTCATCGAAAGACAACATGCGGTCGCAGGCGGCGCCTGCCGCCTTGAAGATGAAGAAGTTCCCTGCGACACCGCGCCGCTTGTGCCTGTCACCAACGGGCGCGGAAGCGACGTCGTCGGTGCTCAGCACCGTGCGCACCTCGATGTCGTCCATCGCGGCCATCTCGGCCGCCATGTCGAAATTCATGACGTCGCCGGCATAGTTGCCGTACATGAACAGCACACCGGCGCCGCCGCTCGCCGCCTTGGCGCATTCGAGGATCGGGTCGGGCGGCGGAGAGGCGAAGACATTGCCGATCGCCGCCGCGTCGGCCAGCCCCTTGCCGACGAAGCCGGGAAAACTCGGCTCGTGGCCCGAGCCGCCACCAATGACGAGGCCTACCTTGCCTTGGCGCGGTCCATCGCGGGCGATGATCGAGCGCGGGCTTCCGTCAACGGCTTTGAGATGGCGGGGATGCGCAGCCAGGATGCCTTCCAGCATCTCGTCGACGGCCCGATTGCCGTCATTGATGATCTTCTTGGTTTGCACCAACGTCCTCCCGATTTGGTATTTTCATAGGTGATACCGGGCGTTATCAGGCTGCCTTCGGGCGAGGGCAGGGGCGCGATGCCCACCAAACTGCCTCGATCGGCTTCGTAGCTGTTACCAGCCGTTCTGGCAGAAGCTAAGTGGACCGAAGTGCGCGGACAATGGCGCTGTAGTGTACAAGATCGCACCACGGCTTAGAAAAGGCGGTGGCTCCCCGGGCCGGATTCGAACCAGCGACCAACCGGTTAACAGCCGGTTGCTCTACCACTGAGCTACCGGGGAATAGAGGCTCTCATGTGAGTGGCGCAGCCTATAGCAAACCCTTTTCGGCTTTGCAAAGAAGCATTTCGCATTTTTTAGCGCATTTTCACCCAATGGTTTCTGGCAATCGCCGGATGACACCACATATGAGCCGTCTTGGGCGCCGTCGGACCTTGGTCGGCGGAACCTGAAAGGCGATTGCAGCCTTTAGCGCATATGGCTTTATCGAAGGCAACCGGATCGACTTTCGACATGACTGCAGCAGACGAAAACCAGGCACCGGCGCGGAAAATCTCGGTGTTCGGGCGCGAGTTCACCATGCCGCGCTCGCGCGGGCTGAGGATCGCCATCGGTATCATGCTGGTGTTTTTCGGCCTTCTCGGTTTCCTGCCGATTCTCGGCTTCTGGATGATTCCGCTCGGCCTTTTGGTGCTTTCCTACGAATTTGCCGCGGTGCGCCGCCTGCGGCGCCGGTTCGTCGTCTGGTGGGAACGGCGTCGCCGGCCAAATTGAAAGCGATGGCGCGCGGTCCCGGTTCAGTGGACGCTTCGCTTCCACCCCCCCGCAGACCTTCCCCTCGAATATCTCCTTGAGAACGGCAGCCCCTGGTGTCAGCCGCGCGTTTACGGTGAAAGCCAGTTTGCACCCGCTGCGTAAAGCTGCGGGTTCGAGTTTCGCCGGTCGCGCAGCCATGCTTGAGGAGCGGCCAATATGCCGGTGCGCCAAGCGCTGAAATCGCTCGGGAACCACGTTGCGGCGGCTGATGAGGAAAGCGCGCCGGAATGCCGCGCGGACGCTTGACGACCTTTCGCTGCCACCATATTGAGTTCGCTCGCCGGGAGCGATGAGGCCTCGTGGCGGAGTGGTTACGCAGAGGACTGCAAATCCTTGCACCCCGGTTCGATTCCGGGCGAGGCCTCCAATCGCTTCAACTCCCGCATGCCGGGGGCTTGAGTTCGAATGCGCCGCAGTGTCGGCGCGACAAGCGCATTCAGCGCATTGGCTTTTGACGGATTGGTTGGGACATGAGCGCTGATTTCTCCGAACTTCGCGTCAAGATGGTCGACGGCCAGGTCCGCACCACCGATGTGACCGACGCAGCATTGCTCGATGCCATGCTTGCCGTGCCGCGCGAGGCCTTTGTCGGGGCCGGCCAACAGGCTCTCGCCTATATCGACGAGGATATCCGCATCTCCGACGGCGCCGATGGCAGCGGTGCGCGCTACCTCATGGAGCCGTCGCCACTGGCCAAGCTTTTGCAGTTGGCCGAGATCGACGCCGGCGATTCGGTGCTCGATGTCGGCTGCGGCACCGGTTATTCCGCGGCGCTGCTGTCCAGGCTGGCCAAATCCGTCGTGGCGCTGGAAAGCGATACCACACTGGCGGAAGCAGCCAAAGCGGCGCTTTCGGCGCAGGGCTGCGATAACGTCACCGTGGTCACCGGCCCACTGCCGCAAGGTCATGCCGCCAAGGCGCCCTACAATGTGATTCTCATCGGCGGCAGCGTCGAGAAAGTGCCTGCGGCGCTGCTTGACCAGCTTGCCGAAGGCGGCCGGCTGGTGGCTGTGGAAGGGCAGGGCAATGCGGGCGTAGCCCGGCTCTTTTTCAATGCAGGGGGGGTTGTAACCGGAAGACGGGCATTTAATGCGGCAATTAAGCCACTACCCGGGTTTGAACGCATTCATGCCTTCGAGTTCTAAGTGATTTTGCCTTGCAGCAAAGACTCTGTCATGTTGGCTTGCGATTGAACAATCGTTGCTGATTGGTTAACCGGGGTTTCGGGAGGCTGTCAGCGGGGGAACGATACATCGACGCGGCGCTGGCCGATCCCTAGGGATGGGCTGGCGTGGCGTGGTTCCCGTGCAAAACGAATGAGGGATATAAAGTGCCGTCCTTAGCCAAGAGTTTGTTTGTTACTGTCCTCATTTCCGCGACAGCGCTTTCGCCGATAGCCGCCTCGGCGGAAACCATTCTCGGCGCGCTTTCCAAGGCCTACCAGAACAATTCCTCGCTGAATTCGGCCCGTGCCGGCGTGCGCGTCACCGATGAGGGCGTGGCGATCGCCAAGTCGGGCTATCGCCCGGTGATCACTGGTTCGGCTGATATCGATTACACCTCCAGGCACCTGAACGGCAGGAACGCGAGCCTGGCATTGACCACCGGCAGCTTCGGCGTTCGGATTGATCAGACGCTGTTCGACGGCTTCCAGACCAAGAACAGGGTCGCGTCGGCCGCTGCACAGGTGAGGGCCTCGGTCGAGGGCCTGCGCAACACCGAAGAGAACACGCTGTTCAACGCGGCGAGCGCCTATATGGACGTGATTCGCGACCGCCAGGTGGCGGTGCTGACCGAACAGAATCTGCAGTTCCTGACCGAGCAGGCGCGCGCGGCACGCTCGCGCTTCGAGGTCGGCGAGGGCACGCGCACCGATGTGGCGCAGGCCGACGCGTCGCGTTCGGCCGCGGTGGCGCAATTGAGTGCCGCCCGTGCGCAGGCTCTGGCCAGTGCGGCAACCTATCATCAGATCGTCGGTGACGAGCCGGGCAAGCTCAAGGCCGCGTCGCCGTTGGCGAAGCTGTTGCCGAGGAGTCTCGAGGCGGCGATCGGTATTGCATCGAACGAGCATCCGGCCATCCTGGCCGCCCTACATTCCGTCGATGCAGCGGGATTTGATGTAAAGACGCAGGAAGGTGCGTTGCTGCCGCAGTTGACTGCCAGTGCCGGCCTTTCCCATGCCTATCAAAATACTGTACCTGGCGCGGGGAATTCGGACGGCGACTCCAATGCCGCAACCGTCGGCGCGACGCTGACCGTTCCGATCTATTCGGGCGGCCGTACCTCCGCACTCGTTCGTCAGTCGAAGGAATCGCTCAGCCAGGCTCGCATCGAGGTGGATGTCAGCCGTGACTCGGTGCGCCAGGCCGTGACCTCGGCATGGACGCAATACATCGCAGCGCGTGAAAGCGTCGACGCTAATCGGCAGGTGATCGCGGCCGCACAGTTGGCGCTCAACGGCGTCATCGAGGAGCGCAATGTCGGACAGCGCACCACGCTCGACGTGTTGAATGCCCAGAACGCCGTCATCTCGGCAAAGATCGACCTCGCCAGCTCCGAGCGCGATGTGGTTGTAGCGAGCTACGCCATCCTGTCGGCCATGGGCCGCCTGTCGGCCGATCGCCTGGCGTTGAATGTGGTGAAGTACAAGCCTGAAGAGCACTACAGAGCCGTCAAGGACAAATGGATCGGGCTGCGTACGCCGGACGGTCGTTGATCGCGACTGAGCGGTTCAAATCCCGCCAAGATTGAAAGTATCGTAGCGCCGCGCTTCCCAAGGATGCGCGGCGTTTGTCTTTTGTAGCCTAAATTGTTGAAATCCGGCGTCTTCCGAGATTGGGGATTCTCGGATGGCGATCCGTCGGCTACGCTGTCGCCATGATTCGTATCCGGCTTTGCCGGACAGGAATCCAGGAACGGGTCACTGCAGCGCCACGCGTCCGATGGATGCGCAAAGGAGGCTGTAGAACTTTGATTTTGCGCCTGATCCTCTTCGAAAATCGAAGATCGATTTTCGGGATCATGCGCGGGGGCGGCGGATGTGACGATGGCGACGGCAAGCAGCGCACAGCGCGAACCTTCCATGGAAGAAATACTGGCTTCCATCAGGAGGATCATCGAAGACAGCGACACAGGCCGCAAGCTGCCGGGCGACGCGGATGAGTTGCGCCAGGACGTTGTGCCGGCCGCCGGGCCTGTTTCGGATGTCGAGGCCTTCCGCAGCGAATTGCACAGCTCGACCGAAAGCAAGAAGCCGGTGACGCTGGCCGAGGTGCAGGCCCAACTGGCCGAGCCGGTGGTTGCGCGGCTGGAGCCGCGCTCCGAGCCGTCGCCAGTGAAGCCGGCCATTGCGGCAAATGCCACGACCGCCGCGCCACCCGCGCATGCTCCGATGACATTGGCGGAAGTAAGCGCCAGGATAGCCAGTGAGCCAGCTCCCGCCGTCAGGGCAGAAGTTGCAGTGCGGGCAAAGGCGGAAACCACCGACTCGATCGTCACGGATTGGCGCCGCGAAATCGCGGCCGTTGGCAATCAGGCAAAACCGGCTGACACAGTACGGCGGCCCGAGATCAGGCAGCCGGAGATCAGGCAGCCAGAGACTGAAAATCGGCAGGCAGCAATCGCGGAGGTCGAGGCTTTCGAAGACGATCTCGCTGCCGAGCCGGCTTTCGAGCCTCATCCTTCGCGCAGCGAGCACGCGCGCCCGGCCGATACAACTCCGGTTCGGCCGACGATCGTTTCGGAACATACGGGACGGCAGGTCGCTGCGGCCTTCGGCGAGCTCTCCGACGCCTTTGCCAGCCGCAGCAAGAAGACCTTCGACGAGATGGCCGAGGAGATGCTGCGGCCGATGCTGCAGGACTGGCTGGACAACAACCTTCCGACGCTGGTCGAGCGCCTGGTACGCGAAGAAATCGAGCGCGTCGCGCGCGGCGCGCAGTAGGCATTACCACAGCCCGTTCCGGATTAAAGCGCCGCCTTCGGGCGGAGCTTTCGCTGCAGGCCAGCTTCCGGCCGATGTCGCGAACACGATCAGGTTACCGTCGGGATCGCTGACGATGAAGGTGCAGGCATGGCCTTCCCGTTGAAATGACCAGGGCCCCGCCTATTTGCGTTGAAGGACTGAGGCAGCCCTCGCGGTTGACTTGGCCAAAACCTTCCGATTTACACCGGGTCAGCAAAACTCCCGACCGCGCGGACCACTTTCCCATGCTTGAAAAGACCTACGACGCCAAGACCGTCGAGCCCAAGATCGCCAAAATCTGGGAAGAGGCGGACGCATTTCGCGCCGGCGCCGGCGCCGAGGAGGGGGCGGAGGCCTTCACCATCGTCATCCCGCCGCCCAACGTCACCGGCTCGCTGCATATGGGCCACGCACTCAACAACACGCTACAGGACATACTCGTGCGCTTCGAGCGCATGCGCGGCAAGAACGTGCTGTGGCAGCCCGGCATGGACCATGCCGGCATCGCCACGCAGATGGTGGTCGAACGCCAGCTGATGGAAAAGCAGATACATCGCCGCGATCTTACCCGCGAACAGTTCATCGACAAGGTCTGGGAGTGGAAGGCCGAGTCCGGCGGCGCCATTTTCAACCAGCTGAAGCGGCTCGGCGCCTCGGCGGACTGGTCGCGCGAACGTTTTACCATGGATGAAGGCCTGTCCAAGGCCGTGCTCGAAGTATTCGTCAGCCTCTACAAGGAAGGGCTGATCTACAAGGACAAGCGCCTTGTGAACTGGGACCCGAAGCTGTTGACGGCGATCTCCGACCTGGAGGTCGAGCCCCAGGAGATCAACGGCAATCTCTGGCACTTCCGCTATCCGATCGAAGGCGAGACTTTCGATCCGGAAAATTCGGCGACCTTCATTACCGTGGCGACGACACGGCCCGAGACGATGCTTGGCGATACGGCGGTCGCCGTGCACCCGGACGACGAGCGCTACCGGCATCTGGTCGGGAAAAATGTCGTGCTGCCGATCGTCGGCCGGAAAATCCCGGTTGTGGCTGACGAGTATTCCGACCCGGAAAAGGGTTCCGGCGCGGTCAAGATCACGCCGGCGCACGACTTCAACGATTTCGAGGTCGGCAAGGGCCACAAGCTGCCGGCGATCAACATCCTGACCATCGAGGCGGCAATAACGCTCAGGGATAATGAGGATTTTCTCGCCGGGCTCGACGTGACGCCGGAGCGTCAGGCTGTCTGGGACGAGCTCGACGGTCTCGACCGTTTCGTCGCGCGCAAGAAAATCGTCGAGCTGATGGAGACCGGCGGCTTCCTCGACAAGATCGAGCCGCACCGCCACGCCGTGCCGCATGGCGACCGCGGCGGCGTGCCGATCGAGCCGTTTCTGACCGAGCAGTGGTATGCAAACGCCGCCGAGCTCGCCAAGCCGGCGATCGCATCGGTGCGTGAAGGCCGTACCAACTTCGTGCCGAAGAACTGGGAAAAGACCTATTTTGACTGGATGGAGAACATTCAGCCCTGGTGTATTTCACGCCAGCTGTGGTGGGGTCACCAGATCCCGGCCTGGTACGGGCCGGACGGCCGGGTCTTCGTCGAGAAGACCGAGGAAGAGGCGCTGGGCGCCGCGATCGAATATTATCTGGCGCTGGAAGGTCCATGGAAGGCCTGGGTCGAGGACAAGCTCGAGACCTTCAAGCCGGGCGAGATCCTGACCCGCGACGAGGACGTGCTCGACACCTGGTTCTCGTCTGCACTGTGGCCGTTCTCAACGCTGGGCTGGCCGGATCACACGCCGGAGCTCAAGACCTATTACCAGACCGACGTGCTGGTGACCGGTTTCGACATCATCTTCTTCTGGGTCGCGCGAATGATGATGATGGGCCTGCATTTCATGCACGAGGAGCCGTTCCACACCGTCTATGTGCACGCGCTGGTGCGCGACAAGAACGGGCAGAAGATGTCGAAGTCGAAAGGCAACGTCATCGATCCGCTCGACCTCATCGACGAGTTTGGCGCCGACGCACTGCGCTTCACGCTGACGGTGATGGCGGCGCAGGGGCGCGACGTGAAGCTCGATCCGGCGCGCATCGCCGGCTACCGCAATTTCGGCACCAAGCTGTGGAACGCGACACGCTTTGCCGAGATGAACGAGGTCGCGCGCAATGACGATTTCTGGCTGAACGACGCCAAGCTGCCGGTCAACCGCTGGATCCTGACCGAGCTGACCAGGGCGTCGCGCGCTATCACCGAGGGCATCACCGGCTACCGCTTCAACGAGGCGGCCGGCGCCGCCTACCGCTTCGTCTGGAACCTGTTCTGCGACTGGTACCTGGAACTGCTGAAGCCGGTGTTCATGGGCGCGGACGAAGCTGCCAAGGCCGAAAGCCGGGCCTGCGTCGCCTTCGTGCTCGACGAGATCTACAAGCTGCTTCACCCCATGATGCCGTTCATGACCGAGGAGTTGTGGGCGCAGACGGCGGGCGAGGGCCGGACGCGCGCAACGCTGCTTTGCCACGCCGCCTGGCCGTCGCCCGACTTCGAGGACGCGGACGCGGCCGCCGACATCAACTGGCTGGTCGATCTGGTCTCCGGCATCCGCTCCGTGCGCTCCGAAATGAACGTGCCGCCGGCGGCGATCGCACCGTTGGTGGTGGTTGGCGCCAGCGTCGAGACCCAGCAGAGGCTCGACCGCCATGCGTCCGCCATCAAGCGGCTGGCGCGGGTCGGCGACATCTCGCTGGAGGACGCGGCACCCAAGGGCTCGGCCCAGATCGTGCTCAACGAGGCGACGATCTGCCTGCCGCTCGGCAGCCTGATCGATCTCTCAGCCGAGGCGGCGCGGCTGCAGAAGGAGCTGGCCAAGGTGACCGAGGAAATCGCGCGGTTGCACAAGAAGCTGTCGAACGAGAGATTCGTCGCCAGCGCGCCTGAAGAGATCGTCGCAGCCGAGCGCGAAAAACTCGACGAATACCGCGATCAGCAGGAGAAGCTTTCGGTGGCGCTGACCAGGGTGCGCGACGCCGGTTGAGCGCCGGATTCGCGAGACGCTTGCAGCGCTTCGCGAAGGTTCTTTTGCTCGAAAAACAGGCGTTCCGTTGCGTTAATATTGACGTAAACGGAAAGTTTCGACCCCCATTGTTGCCATAATGTAACAATGGGGCCGAATGCCGGCAAAATAGAGGGTTTTGGTGCCGTTTTGAGCGGTTTTTTCTGATTTGTCCCCCAGTCTGCCGCCCAAATGGTCATTTTCGAACCTGCCGGCCAAGCCGCCACTGTGTTCGAAATGCGGTCCGCAAGAGTGTACATGTACGCTATGTGAATTCATTGTTGCGCCGTTAACCCGAATTGGTTCTAGCTTGACGCACTAGTATTTCGGGGAGGACATCCATGAACAATTTGCGTTTGAAAACACTGCTGGGGGCGGGGTGTTTTTCGCTGGGCCTGATCGGTTCCGTGCATGCCGGCGGCCTGGAGCGCGGCGGCTATGACATCGATCTGCTGTTCGATCCTGCGCAGGTCGCCGGCGAGGTTACCGGCACCTATGTGATGCCGCAACGCGACCTCAAGAATGTGGTGGACACGAATCCGGCTGACGGCCCCCTTAACGCGCTGGGCCTTTCCAACAGCGCCCGCGATACCGAAAGCTATTGGGTGCCGAGCGTGGGTATCAAGGCTGGTATAGGCCCGGTCGATTGTCTTGTCGACTATGGCCAACCGATCGGTGCGTACAGCAATCCCGGCGTCAACTGGGCCGGCGCGAACGGCAATATCGTAACCAAGGTCGAGAGCGAGGCCGTTGGCGGAACCTGCTCGTACAAGGTGAACCTCGGCAAAGGTCAGTTTCGTTTCATCGGCGGCGTGTTCCATGAGGACGTCTCGGGCTTCAAGGAGCAGCTGGTCGCTCCGCTTCCCGCATTTTTGGGTACAGGCGTTGGGCGCCTTGACCTCGAAGGAGACGGCTGGGGATGGCGCGTCGGTGCCGCCTATGAAATTCCTGACATCGCGCTGCGCGCCAGCCTGGTCTACAATTCAGCCGTCAAGCTCGACAACCTCTCGGGGACGCTCGATCTGACACAGGTTCCCGGATTCCTCGACCCCAGCAATCCAATTTTGGGTCGCATAACCGACGTAAGCGGTTCTTCGGAGGTGCCTGAGTCTCTGGAACTCAAGCTCCAGTCAGGTATTGCTCCGGGTTGGCTCGCGTTTGGATCCATTAAGTGGGTCAATTGGAGCGTATTGCAAAGCATTCCATTCTGCCCGACCGCCGCCCCGGGTGCTTGCACCACGACCGGCCCGACCCGCGCTACTTCACTTGATCTGCTCTACCGGGACGGCTGGACGGTCTCCGGCGGTATCGGCCACAAATTCAATGATCAGTGGAGCGGCGCCGCCGTTCTGACCTGGGATCGCGGAACCTCCACCGGACTGAGCGCCCAGACGGACACCTGGACGGTTAGCGGTGGCGTGGCTTACACGCCGACCCAGAACATCGAGGTTCGTCTTGGTGGGGCGCTGGGCGTGCTTACCAGCGGGTCGATCCATCCAGTCGTAGGCGACGATGGCGTCACCTATGGTACGGACTACACCGCTGACTTCGGCAACGATCTTGTGTCGGCCATTTCGACTTCGTTGAAGGTGAAGTGGTAAGCCTTTCAAGTTGAAAAGAAAAAGGCCGGGCATTCCCCGGCCTTTTTCTTATGCGGGCACCGCGTCGAGCCTTGCCGGCGAGAGTTGGCGTTGCAGATACGCCGCACCGGCGTCGCCTCTCGCGATTGTGGCGTTTTGGCAACAGTTCCCGGCCAACCCCCGCGCTACGGTCCCGCTCGACCAAATTGCCCATTTCCCGCCATAAACCCGGCGCACCTCGAATTCGTCTCGGGACACGCGCCAGAAGGCTCGGCCATGGGGCAGGCCGCACCGCCCGCGGCAAGGAAGAGTATGGACGCCAGAGTCATTTCCAAGGCCAAGCTGCCTAGCCGCCATGTGACCGTCGGTCCGGCGCGTGCGCCGCACCGTTCGTATCTCTATGCCATGGGCCTGTCTGCGGCCGAGATCGCGCAGCCGCTGGTCGGCGTTGCCTCCTGCTGGAACGAGGCGGCGCCTTGCAACATCTCGCTGATGCGCCAGGCGCAAGTGGTCAAGAAAGGTGTGGCGGCCGCAAACGGCACGCCGCGCGAATTCTGCACCATCACCGTCACCGACGGCATCGCCATGGGGCACCAGGGCATGAAGTCGTCGCTGGTGTCGCGCGATGTCATTGCCGATTCGGTCGAACTCACCATGCGCGGCCATTGCTACGATGCGCTGGTCGGCCTTGCCGGCTGCGACAAGTCGCTGCCCGGCATGATGATGGCCATGGTGCGGCTCAACGTGCCGTCGATCTTCATCTATGGCGGCTCAATCCTGCCGGGCTCCTATCGCGGCCGCCAGATCACTGTGCAGGACGTGTTCGAAGCAGTCGGCCAGCATTCGGTCGGCACGGTCAGCGATGCCGAACTGCTCGAGATCGAGCAGGCGGCGTGTCCGTCCGCCGGCTCCTGCGGGGCCCAGTTCACAGCCAACACTATGGCCACCGTCGCCGAGGCGATCGGCCTGGCGCTGCCGTACTCCTGCGGCGCGCCGGCGCCTTACGAGATGCGCGACCGCTTCAATTTCGCCTCCGGCGAAAAGATCATGGAGCTGATCGCCAAGAACATCCGGCCGCGCGACGTCGTCACGCTGAAGGCGCTGGAGAATGCGGCGACCGTGGTTTCGGCCACCGGCGGCTCGACCAATGCGGCTTTGCACCTGCCGGCGATCGCGCATGAGGCAGGCATCAAGTTCGACCTGTTCGACGTTGCCGCGATTTTCGAGAAGACGCCCTACATCGCCGACCTCAAGCCGGGCGGCAAATATGTCGCCAAGGACATGTTCGAGGCCGGCGGCATTCCGCTGTTGATGAAGACGCTGCTCGACCACGGCTATCTCCATGGCGACTGCATGACCGTGACTGGCCGTACTTTGGCCGAAAACATGGAGCATGTTACCTGGAATGATAGCCAGGATGTGGTCCGTCCCGCCAACCGTCCAATCACCCAAACCGGCGGTGTCGTGGGCTTGAAGGGCAACCTTGCCCCCGAAGGCGCGATCGTGAAGGTCGCGGGCATGACGGAGCTGAAATTCTCAGGTCCGGCACGCTGTTTCGATTCGGAAGAGGAATGTTTCGAGGCGGTCACGCACCGCAACTACCGGGAAGGCGAGGTTCTCGTCATCCGTTACGAAGGTCCGCGCGGCGGCCCGGGCATGCGCGAGATGCTGTCGACGACGGCGGCGCTCTACGGCCAGGGCATGGGCGGCAAGGTCGCCCTCATCACCGACGGTCGTTTTTCGGGCGCGACGCGCGGTTTCTGCATCGGCCATGTCGGGCCCGAAGCTGCCGTTGGCGGCCCGATCGGGCTCTTGAAAGACGGCGATGTGATCTCGATCGATGCAACCAAAGGCACGATCGCGGTCGATTTGTCCGAGGCCGAACTGGCAACGCGGGCGAAGGCCTGGAAGGCGCGCACGACCGACTATCAGTCGGGCGCGATCTGGAAATACGCACAGACGGTAGGGCCTGCCCGCGACGGCGCGGTCACCCATCCGGGCGGTGCCAAAGAAACACATTGCTATGCGGATATCTGAGTTGTTGAGGTCGTCTGTCCTTCCGGCACTGGTCGCTGTTGCGATCTTTGGGGCCGTGGGCCAGGCCATGGCCTTCGACGACAAGGTGTTCGACGACAAGACCGGCGTGAAGCCGCAATCGAGCCCATGGGCCGTGTTCCAGTTCGGCTTCTCCGCCTACAAGAGCGGCCACAAGGAACAGGCGGTCGAGGCCTATAAATACGCCGCCGAGAACGGCCAGATCGGCGCCACCTGGAAGCTCGCGCGCATGTACGCCGAAGGCGACGGCGTGACGCGCGACGACTATGCGGCCTTCAAATTCTTCTCCGAGATCGTCGATCAGGATGTCGAGCCGGGATCGCCGGAGGAAAGCTATGTCTCCGACGCGCTGGTGGCGCTGGGCGACTATCTCCGGACAGGCATCCCCGGCAGCCCGGTCGAGGAAAACGAGGTCGCGGCGCAGGAATATTACATGCGCGCGGCCGCCAATTACCGCAACCCGAACGCTCAGTTCGAGATGGGCCAGATGTTTTTGAAGGGCGAGGGCGGCGTCAAGGCCAGCGTCAAGCAGGCCGGCCGCTGGTTCCAGCTCGCCGCCGAAAAAGGCCATGCCGGCGCCCAGGCGACGCTCGGCAATCTTCTGTTCCAGAGCGGCAAGATCGTGCGCGGGCTGGCCATGATGACCGCCGCGCTCGAACGCGCCTCGCCGAGCGACCAGCCGTGGATCCGCGGCATGCAGGAAGAGGCATTTGCCGCCGCCGGCGAAGCCGACCGTCGCACTGCCATTTCGCTTGCCGACGACATCCTGACCAAGGGCGGCGGCGACCAGTGAAATTGCCAATCTCCCCCCTTGAGGGGGAGATGCCCGGCAGGGCAGAGGGGGGCGCTGTCCCGCTGGCATTTCAGTTGACTAAAGTTTGCCCGGGTTGGACTGAGAGGGTGAGCTTGTTTGACCGAAAGGTCGCGTTTCTTCGCGCCCCCCTCTGGCTTGCCGGCCATCTCCCCCTCAAGGGGGGAGATTAGCTCACATCCATCAGTTCTCGGTGAGTTCCGCCGGCACCGCTCTGTGCACCGGCATCGAGATCGGCGTGACGTGCAGATGCGGCTTAATCGTGCTGTCGGGACAGGTATCGCCGATCTTGGTCCATGAGGTGTTGTTGAGCACCAGGTCGCAGCGGGCCATATGGCTCTTGTCTGAAACCGTCAGGCAGGTGACCTGGCCGACCTGGTAGGACTTGCCATTGGCCAGGCACTGCTGGTCGGCAAGTGCCGCTGCAGGGGAGGCCATGGCAAATGCTAGGCCGATCGGGCAAAGGAGGAATCGTAGTGCCATGGAACCCCAGCCGCCATGCTGATCTCTGACTGAATGGCGCGATTGTGGCGATATCAGGGTTTCGGCTGATATCAGGCCGGCAGCAGCGCCAGATCGATCGCCACCGGCACATGGTCGGAAGGCTTTTCCCAGGCGCGCACATGCTTTTCGATTGAGGCCGAGGAAAAGCGGTTGGCCGCTTCGGGCGACAACAGCAGATGGTCGATGCGGATGCCGTTGTTCTTCTGCCAGGCGCCGGCCTGGTAGTCCCAGAAGGTGTAGACGTCGGCCGCATCGGTGACGGCGCGCACCGCCTCTGTAAAGCCGAGATTCTTCAGCCGCCGGAAGGCCTGCCGGGTCTGCGGCTGGAACAGCGCATCGCCAAGCCAGTTCTCGGGGAAGCGCGCATCGACCGGCTCGGGGATGACATTGTAGTCGCCGGCCAGCACCAGCGCCTCCTCCAGAAGCAGCCGCTGCTCGGCCCAGCGATGCAGCCGTTCCATCCAGGCCAGCTTGTAGGGAAACTTCTTCTCGTCATCGACCGGGTTGCCGTTGGGCAGATAGAGCGAGGCGACGCGCAGCGCGCCCTGGTCGGTCGAGAACACGCCCTCGATGAAGCGCGCCTGCTCATCAGTCTCGTCGCCTGGCAGGCCTCTGATAACCTCGTCGAAGGGAAGCTTCGACAGCAGGGCGACGCCGTTAAAGCCCTTCTGGCCATGGGTTTCCACGTTGTAGCCAAGCGCCTCGATCTCGGCGCGCGGGAACTGCTCGTCGACCGACTTGATCTCCTGCAGGCAGACGATGTCGGGCTGGCTTTCGCTCAGCCAGTGGGTGAGGTTGCCGATGCGGGCGCGAATGCCGTTTATGTTCCAGGTAACGATTTTCATGAGCGGCCTCAGGGATGTTCGGGCGAAAGACGTTCGACAAGCCCGATCGTATTGCCTGCCGGGTCCTTTAGAAAGGCCATCCACTCGCTTTCCCCCGCCGTTCCGAACGTGCCTTCGGTGTCGTTGTGGACGAGCGCCGGCGGTGCGGTGAAGGGAACGCCGGACGCTTTCGCCTCGGCGTGGAAGGCTTCGAGCCCGGCTATATCGAGATAGACGGTGCCGGCCGGAACGCCATCGGTGAACAGCAACCTGATATCACCGGCCATGATGAAGGCGATGCCCGGCGGATCGTAGCGGGCGTGAACATTGAGGCCGAGCACATCGCGCCAGAAGGCCAGCGTCACGTCGAGGTCGCGCCCGGCCGACAGTGCTACCTGACGGACCGGGCCGACGCCGGACATCTGCCTAGATGGAGAAACTGGTGCCGCAGCCGCAGGAGGCGACTGCATTGGGGTTGCGGATCTGGAACGATTGGCCCATCAGATCGTCGACGAAGTCGATCACCGAGCCGCCCATATAGACCAGCGACAAATCGTCGATCAGCACGGTGGCGCCGTCCTTTTCGATGGCGACGTCGTCGTCATTGCGCGTATCGACCAGGTCGAACTTGTAGGAAAAGCCGGAGCAGCCGCCGCCCTCTACGGAGACGCGCAGCGCCGTCTTGCCGGCCTCGCCAGAGACGATTTTCGCGATCCGCCTGGCGGCGGCGCCGGTCATCTCGACTTTCATGGCAGTCTTGGCATCAGCGCCCATGGGCGTCACCTTGCTTTCAGTTTCACATGATAGGTATGAAGCGGGAAGGGGCAAGTCAACTGCGGCGGCATCAGCCATGACAAATGAGCTTGGCGACATTGGGTTCGGCTATCGGCCGCGCGCGGCCTATGCCAGCGACCCAGCCAGGTCGCGCGGGCGGCTCTATGACGAGGTCGAGAGCCCGACTCGCACGCCATTCCAGCGCGACCGCGACCGTATCATTCATTCGACTGCCTTCCGCCGCCTGAAGCACAAGACGCAGGTGTTCGTCGCCCATGAAGGAGATCACTACCGCACCCGGCTGACGCATTCGATCGAGGTGGCGCAGATTGCGCGGGCTCTGGCGCGAGCGCTGCGCGGCGACGAGGATCTGGCCGAGGCGGTCGCCTTGGTGCACGATTTCGGTCACACGCCGTTCGGCCATACCGGCGAGGACGCGCTGAACGAGCGGATGGCCCAATGGGGCGGCTTCGACCACAATGCGCAGTCGCTGCGCGTGGTGACGCGGCTGGAGCGGCGTTATGCCGAGTTCGACGGGCTGAACCTGACCTGGGAAACGCTGGAAGGCCTGGTGAAGCACAATGGCCCGCTGACCGACGCCAAGGGAAAAGGGCTCAAAGGCCCGGTGCCGCAGGCGATCCGCGACTATTCCGAGTTGCACAACCTCGAACTCGACCATTTCGCCGGCATCGAGGCGCAATGTGCTGCGATCGCCGACGATATCGCCTACAACACCCATGACATCGACGACGGCCTGCGCTCCGGCTTCCTGACCTTGGACATGCTGGAAACGGTGGCGCTGCCGGGATCGATCCTGGCAAGCGTGCGCGCGCGCTATCCGGGCCTGGACGATGTGCGCACCGGCCATGAGCTGATGCGCCGGCAGATCACGATGATGGTCGAGGACGTCATTGTTTCCACCACCGCCAATCTGGAGCGCATCAAGCCTGACAGCGCCGAAGCGGTGCGGGCGGCGGGCGAGACGATGGTGACCTTTTCCGCAGACATGGCGGCGACCGAGAAGGATTTGAAGACCTTTCTTTACAAGCATCTCTACCGGCATGACGAGGTGATGCGCGTTCGCACTGAGGCCGAGCAGATCGTGCGCGACCTGTTCGATGTCTATTTCGCCGATCCGCGCGCCATGCCGGACGGCTGGCGGGAGGGGCTCGACCGGGCGGAGGACCGCATCAAGGCGCGCAGCGTCGCCGATTTCCTGGCGGGGATGACGGATACCTACGCCTTGAAGGAACACCGCCGTCTGTTTGACCATACGCCCGATTTAAGCTAGGGCGGGCGCGATTTGCCGGCCAATGAGCCGGTTCCCCTGCACAGTCCGCCAGAGCAAGACCCATGAACATCTTCGCCGATTTCAGCGCGCGAATCACAAAAGCCGTCGAAGCGCTTGATTTGAAAGACAGTAATGGCGTTTCGCCCGACCTGTCGCGCATCGCCGTCGAGCCGCCGCGCGACGCCAGCCATGGCGATCTCGCCACCAATGCGGCGATGGTACTGGCCAAGCCGACAGGGCACAACCCGCGGGCGCTGGCCGAGCGGCTGGTGGAAGTGCTGCGCAGCGACGCCGATGTTGCCGAAGCCGACGTCGCCGGTCCCGGCTTCGTCAATCTCCGGCTCAAGGACGCTTTCTGGCAGGCACATCTGACCGCGGTGCTCGGCGAGGGGCAAAACTACGGCCGCTCGACCATTGGTGGCGGCAAGAAGACCAATGTCGAATATGTCTCGGCCAATCCGACCGGGCCGATGCATGTCGGCCATTGCCGGGGCGCGGTTGTCGGCGACACGCTCGCCAATCTGATGGCCTTCGCCGGCTATGACGTCACCAAGGAATACATCATCAACGACGCCGGCGCGCAGATCGACGTGCTCGGGCGTTCGGCCTTCCTGCGCTACCGCGAAGCGCTGGGCGACGACGTTGGCGAGATACCGGCCGGCCTCTATCCCGGCGATTACCTTGTGCCGGTCGGTCAGGCGCTGGCTGCCGAATTTGGCCGCAAGCTCTTGCAGATGCCCGACGATGAGTCGCTGGCAATCGTCAAGGACCGCACGATCGACGCCATGATGGTGATGATCCGCGAGGATCTGGCGTTGCTCAATGTGCATCACGACGTTTTCTTCTCCGAGCGCACGCTGCATGCCGACAATGCCAAAAAAATCCGCTCGGCGATCAACGATCTGACGCTGAAAGGCCATATCTACAAGGGCAAGCTACCGCCGCCCAAGGGCGAGAAGCCGGACGACTGGGAAGACCGCGAGCAGACGCTGTTTCGCTCGACGGCGGTCGGCGACGACATGGACCGGGCGCTGGTCAAGTCCGACGGCTCGTTCACCTATTTCGCCGCCGACGTCGCCTATCTCAAGGACAAGGTCGACCGCGGTTTCGTCGGCCTGATCTATGTGCTGGGCGCCGACCATGGCGGCTACGTCAAGCGGCTGGAAGCGCTGGCGCGGGCGATTGCAGGCGATGATCTGAAGCTGCAACTCACGGTGCTGCTGTGCAATCTGGTGAAGCTGTTTCGCGATGGCGAACCGGTTCGGATGTCGAAGCGGTCGGGCGACTTCGTGACCTTGCGCGAAGCGGTGGAGGAGGTGGGCCGCGATGCGATCCGCTTCATGATGCTCTACCGCAAGAGCGACGCGCCGCTCGACTTCGATTTCGCCAAGGTCACCGAACAGTCCAAGGACAATCCCGTGTTCTACGTGCAGTACGCTTCGGCGCGCTGTCATTCGGTGTTCCGGCAGGCGAGCGAGCAACTGGGCGAGGCCAATTTCGACCGCAACAGCCTGGCCGCGGCCTCGGCGTCGCTCACCGACGAGGGCGAGATCGGCCTGATCCGGAAGCTGGCTGAATATCCCCGGCTGGTCGAATCTGCGGCCCTTGCGCTGGAGCCGCACCGGCTGGCATTCTACCTCTACGATCTGGCTTCCAGCTTCCATGGACACTGGAATCGGGGCACCGAGAATGCCGACTTACGTTTTGTTAAGGTTAACGACCGACAATTGACTCATGCCAGACTAGGGCTGGTGCAGGCTGTTTCGGATGTTTTGACCTCCGGCCTGACGCTGATTGGGGCTGATGCGCCCACTGAGATGCGTTAGGTTTAACTAAAACACCTGTCACCATTTGCCCACATTGCGCTGGTAAGGGCCAACCCTACGCGACGTCCATGGCGTCCGAATGAGTGCGAGTTCGGGAACAATAATGGCAGACAGAACCCAGCTGAGAGTAGCCGACAACAACGACATCGCCGAAGATGATCCGTTCGCTGAACTGACCAGGATCATGGGTTTCGATCCGCGCCAGCCGGTCAAGCCGCAGGCGCCAGCCGTCGAGACGGCTGCGGACGAGGGCGATTTCGACATCGACCTCGAGAAGGAGTTGATGGGCGAATTCGGCGATGAAGTCGGTTCCATGGAGGCCAGCCAGCCAGCTCCCGAGGTTCACCAGCCTGCCGCTGAGCCCTACGAACCTGCTGCCGAGATTCGCGAGCCGGCTTTCGAAACCACCGATGCCGCGATGGACGATGCGCTGGCTGCTTCGCTGGAATATGATTTCGTCTTCGACGATGCCGCCGATCTGGATTTCGGCGCTGCCCCGCAGGCTGCGGCTGCTCCCGTTGAACCCTCGGTTGCCGAACCTTGGTTTGCCGAGCCCGCATTCGACGAAGCTGCATTCGATGACGATTTCGACAATGCCGTGGCCAGTTCACTGGAAAACGTATCGCCGCTCGAAGACGACCTGCCGATGGATGACGAGCTTGCCGCTTCGCTCGAGCAGGGGTTGCTGCTCGATGACGATGCGACCGTCGCCCATGCCGCAGATGTCGCGCAGGTTGCTGCTGCGCCTGCCGACGATCTCGCGTTCGACGATGATTTCGACAATGCCGTCTCGATGTCGCTGGAAGACGAGCTGACGCTGGACGGTCCTGCGCCGGCGCAGGACCAGTATGCCGCGCCAGTAGCCGAGGCGCCGATCCATACCTTCGACGCCGTCGGCTCCGCCGACCACGCTGTTGCCGACGAGGATTTTGCGGGTCATTTCGATGACGCGATGGCCGATGTCGACATGGACTTTGCGGCCCAGGATTTTGCAGCCCAGGATTTTGCAGCCCAGGATTTTGCGGCCGAGCATTTCGAGCCTCAGGCTTTCGAGGCTCAGCCTGTTGAGGCCGAGGATCCGGAAGAGCGCGATCTGGATGTCAGCGATCTGCAGGCCAGCGCGCCGGTTGAGATGGATGCGCCGGAAGTGAACGAGACGCCGGCCTGGACTGTGGAGGCCAGCCCCTCTCATGAGACTGCGCACGAAGCATTCGACGATTTCGATCTGAGCATCGATGATGCGCTTGCCGATCACGAGCCGGTTGCCGAGATCGCACCCACTCCGGTTCAGCCAACTCCGGTCGCACCAGCCTATGTGGCGCCTACCAATATGGCGACCCCGGCCGCTCCGGTCGCTGACGAACGGACGTTGGAAGATGAACTCAACGCGCTGCTTGGCGCCATGACCACACCACGCCCGGCGCCAGTCGCGCCGTTTCCGGTCGTCACCGAGCCCACCAGGGCTGCCGCCATCGAGCCCGCCAGGACTTATGAGCCGGTTGCCCCGGTGCAGCGGTCCGTCGCAACGCCGGTCGCTCCGGTCGATAATCTCGACTGGGACCTGGACGAACACGCGCCGGCTCCTCAGGAGGTCCGGGCGGACGATGCCGATTTCGACGATCTGCTTGCCGGCGAACTCGAGGGCCATGAGCCCGAGATCGAGTTCGATGATCATGCCTTCGATGCGGCGCTCGCCAAGGGCATCGATCTCGGTAATGACACGGCAGCACCGGTCGCTGGCGATTGGCGCTCGACGCCGCCGGAGCCGGCGCGTTCGTGGAGCCGCGTGACTCCCACCCCGGCCCAGCCTTCCTTTGCAGCGCAGCCGCAACCTTCTTTTGCAGAAAAGCCGTCCATGCCGCCGGCGGCAGCGCCAAGCTATCGCGACCAGCCGGTTGCAGCTGCTGCCTATGCGGCGCCGACGCCATCGCGCCAGGCGCCGCCTCAGGCCTATGACGAGATGCCGGATGTCGAGACGGTCGATGTGCCGGAGCGTGTGGTGGCGATTGCCGACGACCTCGACATTCCAGAACTCAGCTTCGAGCAAGACGAGCCGGCCGCCTATGACGACATCGACGCCGAATTCGCCGGCATGCTCAACGAGATGAACGCGGTGGAAGTGGCGCCGCCCACTGCCGCACGCAGTGCCGGCTATGATGACGATTCCTACAGTTCCGGCTTCAGTTCGGGCCACGAGCTCGACCAGCGCGCCTATGCGGCGCGGCCAGCCGAAGTGCTTGCAGCCACGCAAGCTCACCACGCCGATGCCGCCGGCGGCTTCGACATGGACGATCTGCCCGGCAGCCAGCCGGTTTCGCAGGCCGACGATTTCGCGGTCGACGAACTCGACTACGATCCGGATCTGGACGAGGCAATGGCGGTGCCGGGCCTCGCCGAGCAGGAAGCCGCACGGCCGCGCAGGAGCGGCCTGCTGGTCGCGGGGGTCGTTGCTGCGGTTGCGATTGCCGGCGGCCTTGGCGCCTTCGCCTTGTCGTTCGGCGGAAAGGGCGGCAGCGATGCGCCGGTCATTGTCAAAGCCGACAACAGGCCGATCAAGGTCAAGCCCGAAAATCCGGGCGGCGCCGTGGTGCCGAACCAGGACAACAAGGTTTATGATGCGGTCGCCAAGGGCACCAAGCCGGCCGAGCCGGTTCAGGAGAAGCTGGTCACCAACACCGAAGAGCCGGTCGATGTGAAGGCGCAGGAGCCTGAAAGCCGCGTCGTCGATCTGTCGCCCGACGATACCGACGCTGCCCCAGGCCCCGACGCTGCCGGCAACCCCGAAGCTGCCGTCAACCCCGACGCGGCTGTCGCGCCGGCGCCAAAGTCCGAGGACCGCATCGCTCAGGTGCTGCAGGAAGCCGACAAGAACCCCGATACGGTCGCCGTTGCCCCGCGCAAGGTGCGGACCATGGTGGTCAAGCCCGACGGCTCGTTGGTGGCCCGCGAGGACTCGACGCCGGCCGCGCCACAGGTTGCGGCGACTGAGCCGCTTGACCCGGCGCCGCAGCACGTCGCCCCTTCGGCCGATGCCGAGCAGACCGGCACCGTGGCGCCTGCCGATCAGGCAAATAGCGACCAGGCAAGTGCCGAGACCGCCAAGCCGGTCAAGCCGGTGAAGCCGGCGGCCACGCCGAAGGCTGAGACCCAGTCCGCCAACACGCCGCAGACGGTTGCCGTAGCGCCGCAGCGCCCGTCCGACCAGCCGGTCGACGTGGTCGGCGAGGTCAAGCCCGACCAGGTTGCCTCCATCCCGGCGACGGCTTCGACATCGGGCGGTTCGTGGTCGATGCAGATCGCTTCGCAGCCGACGGTCGAAAGCGCCCAGGCCAACTACGCCGACCTGCAGCGCCGCTATGGAAATGTGCTCGCCGGTCGCACCGCCAACATCGTCAAGGCGGAGATCGCCGGCAAGGGCACCTTCTACCGTGTCCGGGTGCCTGCGCAATCGCGCAACGATGCGATCAATCTGTGCACCAGCTACAAGGCTGCCGGCGGCAACTGCTTCGTGTCTCGGTAAGGCCGGATCCAATTATCAGAGCCGGTGCGTTCCCAACGGTCGCGCCGGCTTTTTCATGTGGATGGGCGAGAGGTTGAGGCGCTTGCCGTCCGGGGAGATTCCCTTTGCCGGCGCGAAGCCCTAAACTGGTGGAATGACCGAATCAAAATCCATGATCCTCGGCTGTGCCGGGAAATCGCTGACCCGCGAAGAAATCCGTTTCTATCGCAATGAATGCCCGTGGGGCTTCATCCTGTTTGCGCGCAACATCGGCGAAACCGAGCAGATCCGCGATCTGGTCGCCGAAATGCGCGACTGTATCGGGCGCCCCGATGCGCTGGTGTTCATCGACCAGGAAGGTGGCCGGGTGCAGCGCCTGCGGCCCCCGCTGGCGCCGAACTATCCCGCCGGCGGCGCGCTCGGTGCATTGTGGCGCAAGGACCATGATGCCGGCACCCGCGCTGCCTGGCTGATGGCGCGGCTGCATGCCTTCGACCTGTTACGCTACGGTATCTCTGCCGATTGCCTGCCGGTGCTGGACGTGCCGATCGAGGGCGCCAGCGACGTCATCGGCGCGCGCGCCTATGGCAAGGAGCCGCGCCCGGTCATCGAACTCGGCCGCGCGGCGGCGGAAGGGCTGATGTCGGGCGGCGTGCTGCCGGTCATGAAGCACATTCCGGGTCACGGGCGCGCCTTTGCCGACACGCATTTCGAACTGCCTGTGGTCGATGCCTCGCTGAGCGACCTGCAGCGGCATGATTTCGCCCCGTTCCGCGAGCTTAGCCATCTGCCGATGGCGATGACGGCGCATGTCGTCTACAGCGCCATCGATCCGAACAACCCAGCGACCACCTCAGGCAAGGTCATCGACGAGATCATCCGCCGCGAGATCGGCTTCGACGGGCTGTTGATGAGCGATGACACCTCGATGAAGGCACTTTCTGGGGATTTCCCGACAAAGGCGGCCTCGATCCTTGCGGCGGGCTGCGATCTGGTCCTTCACTGCAATGGCGTTTTCGAGGAGATGGCAGGCATCGCATCGCGAACCACGGGACTTGAAGGGACGTCGCTGGAGCGCGCCAACCGGGCGCTGACCTATATAAGGGATCGCGACCGGGCCGACGAAACCGAGATACGCGCCGAGTTTGCCACCTATTTCGATGCGGTGGCCTAGAGACGGATGATTTCAGGTCTGTTCGACCTGAAATCTGAATCCGTCTCTAAATTAGATAGAGAGAGCATGATGTCGTCCGAAAACCGTTTCACACTTTTCGGCATCATGCTCTAACCAGAGGTAAAGGAACAAGTGGCGGAAACATTGGACAGCAAGGCTGCGAAGGCCGCACCGATGGACCGTCTGTGGGCCGAGAACGACGATTCACGGGTCACCGGCGACCCGTCGCTTGTCGTCGACGTCGCCGGGTTCGAAGGTCCGCTCGATCTCTTGCTGCATCTCGCCCGCAACCAAAAGGTCGATCTGTCGCGGATTTCCATCTTGGCGCTGGTCGAGCAGTATCTGACCTTCGTCGAGACGGCGAGGGCGCTAAGGCTTGAGCTTGCCGCCGACTACCTGGTGATGGCGGCGTGGCTGGCCTTCCTCAAGTCGAAGCTCCTCATCCCCAAGCAGCCCGGCGAAGAAGGCGAAAGCGGCGAGGAACTGGCCGCGGTGCTGCAGTTCCGGCTGAAGCGTCTGGAGGCCATGCGCGACGCCTCGGCAAGGCTGGTCAACCGCAACCGGCTCGGCCGCGACGTGTTTGCACGCGGCATGCCTGAGATGGTCATCGTCGAGAAGCGTAACGCCTATTCGGCCTCGCTCTACGATTTGCTCACCGCCTATGCGCAGCAGCGCCAGAAACAGGCGATCACCAATGTGACAATTGCCCGGCGTGGCGTGTGGTCGCTCAAGGATGCGCGCGATATCCTGACCCGGCTGATCGGCTCGCTGCGCGACTGGACGGCGCTGGACAGCTATCTGATCAATTACCTGACCAGCCCGGACGAACGGCGTACCGCGATTGCCAGCTCGTTTGCGGCGTCGCTGGAACTGGTGCGCGAAGGCAGCATCGAGATGCGACAGGACCAGGTGTTCGCGCCGCTCTATCTGCGCGGCCGCGCGCAACCAATCAAGGCAGTCGAGGTGGCATCATGAGCGAACGCGCCAACGCTTCGGTCATTCCGTTCAAGGTCGAAGAAGAGACCGAGGAGGGCATTATCGCCCAGGACCCGATTGATACCCTGCTTCTGAATCCTGGCGAACGGCTGCATATGGCCGAAGCCATACGCATGGCCGAGGCGATCGTGTTCGCCAGCGCCGAGCCGGTCAGCGAAAAGCAGCTCGCAGCCAGATTGCCCGATGGCATCAGCATTGCCGCTGCCATGGCTGAGCTGCAGCAGATCTATGCGCGGCGCGGCGTCAATCTGGTCCGGGTCGGCGATGCCTGGGCTTTCCGTACCGCCGGCGATCTCGCCTTCCTGATGAGCCGCGACACGGTGCAGCAGCGCAAGCTGTCGCGCGCGGCGCTCGAAGTGCTGGCGATCATCGCCTACCACCAGCCGGTGACGCGCGCCGAGATCGAGGACATCAGAGGCGTCGAGACCTCGAAGGGCACGCTGGATACGCTGCTCGAAACGGAATGGGTGCGCATGCGCGGCCGCCGCCGCACGCCCGGCCGTCCCGTCACCTACGGCACGACAGACACTTTCCTCGACCATTTCGCACTGGAGGATATCCGCGATCTTCCCGGCATGGACGAACTGAAGGGGGCAGGGCTGCTTTCCGGCCGAATGCCGTCGAATTTCGCCATCCCGTTGCCGCCGGCCGATCCGGACGCGCTGACCGAGGACGAGGATGCGTTGACCGACATCGATCTCGAGGAACTCGGCCTGCTGACGCCGCGCGTCACGGAAGATTGACCGCAAGCGGCTGTCAAAAAGCTGCATTGCTGCGGTAGATGCGCCGATTGGTAGCGGGCAGCTTTGCCGAAAATGCGTGACATAAGCCGCGCCTTCATAAACTTTGTCGCTGTTGTGTTTGAATCCCAACGCGAAAACGCATAGATCATCGCCAGGGAAAACATTCGAGAGAGAGTTACAATGGGTTCATTTTCGATTTGGCACTGGATGATCGTGCTGGTGATCGTGCTGCTGGTGTTCGGCCGCGGCAAGATACCCGAGCTGATGGGCGACATGGCCAAGGGCATCAAGAGCTTCAAGAAGGGCATGGCCGACGACGATACCGCCGAAGACAAGCGCACCGTCGAGCACCGCCCGGACGAGACCGTTTCGGCAGTGAAGGAAAAGGCCAGCAAGAGCTGAGCCGAAGGTTTGTTGCTTTTGCAAGTCGTTGCCCCAAACCGCTTCGCACTTTTGGGCGACAAGCACTAGTCGGAACTGATTGCCATGTTTGAAGTCGGCTGGACCGAAATGCTGGTGATCGCGATCGTCATGATCGTGGTCGTCGGACCCAAGGATTTGCCCAATATGCTGCGCACCTTCGGCCGCACGACGGCGAAGCTGCGTGCCATGGCCTCCGACTTCCAGAAGCAGTTCAACGAGGCGCTGAAGGAAGCCGAGCTCGACGACGTCAAGAAGTCGGTCGATACGCTGCGCGGCCTCAATCCGGCGGCCGAGATCCGCAAGCAGCTCAATCCGTTCGAACAGGCGGCAGCCGAGGTTCGCTCCGGCGTCGATGCGGTTATGAAGCCGAAGCCCGCCGTCGACCCCTCAACGCCGGCGGCAGAAACACCACAGGCGGCCGAGCCGCTCAAGAACGGCGCAACGGTGATGCCGGGTGTCAACGGACCGGAAACAGCGCCGGCGGCGCCGATCCTTCCGGCGATGACCGACGAGGCGCTGGTGACACCGGCTGCAGCAACGGCAGCGCCACGAAACGCGCGCGCCAAGGGGGCTGCGATATCAAAGGCCCCGGCAACCAAAACAACGGCAGCCAAGGCAGCACCGGCAAAGCCGGCGCCTGCGGCGAAGGTTGCGGCCAAGCCGTCAGCGGCGCCCGCCAAGGCTGCACCCGGAAAAGCCGCCACCAAGCCCGCTGCGGCACCGAAGGCAGTCGCAAAGGCTGAGCCGAAGCCTGCGCCGGCCACGAAGCCCGCGTCCAAGAAGACGGCGGGGGCCGCCAAGTGAGCATTACGGACAGCGAAAAGGACGAGATCGAGAAGTCGTCGGCTCCGCTGATGGAGCATCTGATCGAACTGCGCCGGCGGCTGATCTGGTCGATCGGCGGTTTCTTCGTCGCCTTCCTCGTCTGCTTCTTCTTTGCCAAGAAGCTGTTCAATCTTTTGGTCGTTCCGTTCAAGTGGGCCACGCAGTGGGCCGGGCTCGATCCGCACAAGGTCGAGCTGATCTATACGGCGCCGCAGGAATTCTTCTTCACCCAGGTCAAGCTCGCCATGTTCGGCGGCATGGTCATCGCCTTTCCGCTGATCGCCACGCAGATCTACAAATTCATCGCGCCAGGCCTCTACAAGAACGAACGCAACGCGTTCCTGCCGTTCCTTATCGCATCGCCGATCCTGTTCCTGATGGGAGCGTCGCTGGTCTATTTCTTCTTCACGCCGATGGTGATGTGGTTCTTCCTCGCCATGCAGCAGGCCGGCACCGACGACCAGGTGCAGATTTCGCTGCTGCCGAAAGTGTCGGAATATCTCAGCCTGATCATGACGCTGATCTTCTCCTTCGGCCTGGTGTTCCAGCTGCCGGTGGTGACCAGCCTGATGACGCGCGTCGGCATGCTGTCGTCGAAGGCGCTGGCCGAGAAGCGCAAATGGGCGATCGTCATCGCCTTCGTCGTCGCGGCGGTCCTGACGCCGCCTGATCCGATGAGCCAGATCGGTTTGGCCATCCCGACCATCCTGCTCTACGAGGTGTCGATCTGGGCGGCCCGGCTGATCGAGCGCGATCAGGTCAAGCAGAAGCTGGCGCGCGAGAAGCAGGAAGCCGCCGAAGCCGTGGCCGAAAAGGCGGCGGACGCGTCCTCAAAGCAGGCTCGTTCATAGGCTGTCGCGTTCGGGTATCCGCGTTAGCGGAAAAACGCGACAGCCGCTGACCCTCATCTTGCATCGATGAAGGATGCGGTTTACCCCCTCAGCCTTATTCTGAGGACGAACCAACCATGCTTGATATCAAATGGATTCGCGACAACCCGAAGGCCCTTGTCGAGGCGCTGGCCAAGCGCTCGTGGTCGGCTGACGAGGCGCAGTCCACGGCCGATGAGCTGATCAAGAAGGACGAAGCGCGGCGCGAGCACGTCACCGAGCTGCAGACCAAGCAGGAACGCCGCAACGCCGCCTCGAAGGAGATCGGCAACGCCATGCGTTCGGGCGACACGGCACTTGCCGAAAAGCTCAAGGCCGAAGTCGGCGATATCAAGACCTTCATCCAGAATGGCGAGGCGCGCGAGCGCGAGCTCGACAAGGCGCTGAACGATGCGCTGGCGGTGCTGCCGAATGTGCCGCTCGACGACGTGCCGGTCGGCAAGGACGAGCACGACAATGTCGTCAAGCATATCGTCGGCGAGGTGCCGACTCGGCCGAACTGGGTGAAGGAGCATTTCGAGATCGGCGAAGCGCTCGGCATGATGGATTTCGAGCGGGCGGCAAAGCTGTCGGGATCACGCTTCACCGTGCTGAAGAGCGGGCTGGCGCGGATGGAGCGCGCCATCGGCCAGTTCATGCTCGATCTGCACACGACCGAGCATGGCTATGAAGAAGTCATCCCGCCACTGATGGTGCGCGACGAAGTGCTTTTCGGGACCAACCAGCTGCCGAAATTCGAGGACGACCTGTTCTTCGTGCAGCATGGCGATGGCCGGCTCGGGTTGATTCCAACCGCCGAGGTCCCGCTCACCAACCTGGTGCGCGAAGAAATCACGGCCCATGAAAAGCTGCCGCTGCGCTATACGGCGCTGACGCCGTGTTTCCGCTCGGAAGCGGGCTCCGCCGGCCGCGACACGCGCGGCATGTTGCGCCAGCACCAGTTCTACAAGGTCGAGCTGGTCTCGGTCACCGACCAGGAGTCTTCGCTCGCCGAGCACGAGCGGATGACGCAGTGCGCGGAAGAGGTGCTGAAGCGACTGGAGCTGCCGTTCCGCACCATGGTCCTGTGCACGGGCGACATGGGGTTTGGCGCGCGCAAGACCTACGACATCGAGGTCTGGCTGCCGGGACAGAACGCCTATCGCGAAATCTCGTCCTGCTCGGTCTGCGGCGACTTCCAGGCCAGGCGCATGGATGCCCGCTACAAGGACCAGGATGGCAAGGGCAACCGCTTTGTGCACACGCTGAACGGTTCGGGCACCGCTGTCGGCCGTGCGCTGATTGCCGTCATCGAAAACTACCAGAATGAGGATGGCAGCGTAACCATTCCTGAAGTGCTGCGGCCTTATATGGGCGGTCTGGCGAAGATCGAATCGAAGTAATGCGCATCCTCCTGACCAATGATGACGGCATCCATGCCGAGGGCCTGGCGTCGCTCGAACGCATCGCCCGCACGCTGTCGGACGATGTCTGGGTCGTGGCGCCGGAGCAGGACCAGTCCGGCTACGCGCACTCGCTGTCGATCTCGGAGCCGCTCCGGCTGCGCAAGATCGGCGAGAAACACTACGCCGTGCGCGGCACGCCGACCGACTGCGTCATCATGGGCGTCAAGAAGATCCTGCCTGGCGCGCCGGACCTGATCCTGTCCGGTGTCAATTCCGGCGCCAACATCGCCGACGACGTCACCTATTCCGGCACCGTCGCCGGCGCCATGGAAGGCGCGCTGCTCGGCATCCGCTCGATCGCACTCAGCCAGGGTTATTCCTATGTCGGCGAGGACCGCGTCGTTCCCTATGAGACCACCGAGGCGCTGGCGCCGGCGTTGCTGAAAAAGCTCGTCGCCATGCCGCTGCCGGACGGCGTGCTGCTCAACGCCAACTTTCCCAACTGCCTGCCTGACGAGGTTGCCGGCACCGTCGTGACGTCGCAGGGCAAGCTGGTGCACAGCCTTTGGGTCGACGAGCGCCGCGACGGGCGCGGCCTGCCTTATTACTGGCTGCGCTTCGGCCGCGAGCCGGTCGAGGGCAAGCAAGGCACCGATCTCCATGCTCTGCACAACCGGCTCGTGTCCGTGACGCCGCTGCAGCTTGACCTCACCGCGCATGAAATCCGTGACCAACTGACCAAGGCGCTGTCTGAATAAGGTGTTCGCATGAAGAAGGTTCTGGCATGAACTTGCCGCTCGACGATCGCGAGGGTTTTGCCGCTTTCCTGCTGCGCCTGCGCGGCCAAGGCGCGGTGCCGAAGGCGCTGATCGCAGCCTTCGAGGCGACGCCGCGGCGCGGCTTCCTCAACGGCCAGTTCCATTCGATCGCCTGGTCGGACGGGATGCTGCCGATCGAGTGCGGCGAGGCGATCGAGGGCGCCGACCTGCAGGCGGCGGTGATTGCGGCCCTGGCAATAGAGCCCGGCAACCGGGTGCTCGAGATCGGCACCGGCTCGGGCTACACGGCAGCGGTGATGTCGCGGCTCGCGGCTCGCATCGTCAGCGTCGACCGCTACAGGACGCTGGCCGAGCAGGCCAGGCAACGCTTCGAGGCGCTCGGCATCGGCAATGTCATCGTGCGCCAGGCCGATGGTTCCAACGGCCTTGCCAACGAAGCGCCGTTCGACCGCATCGTAGCCTGGGCGGCTTTCGACAGCCTGCCGCGCTTCCTGCTCGACCAATTGTCGAGCGGCGGCATCGTCATTGCCCCGATCGGGCCGGAGGAGGGCGAGCAGGTGCTGGCCAAGCTGACCAAGGTCGGCAGCCGCTTCGAGCGCGAGGATATCGGCACCGTGCGCCTGCAGCCGATCCTGCGCAGCGTTGCGGCGGTTATTTAGGTGCACTGAAATCCAGGTGAGGCCGGCCTGCAAATGGCAGGTTCCTGCGCATCCGATGCTCACGTGTTTGAGTACGCTCCGCTCCGGCCTTCGCCGGCCGAAGCCGTCATAAATGCCTCCGCTCTATGAAGGCTACGGCCGGCGTAGGTTCTCAGAACCTGTCATTTTCGACTCGGGCCGATCTGAATCAACGCAGCTTCGGCGCATTCGAAAATGTTTTAAGAAAATTTGCGTCTGATTCTACGGGGTTAACCCGCCAGTAACATTAACGCGCTTTAATCATGACCAGTGTGTACCGGGTCTGTGCGGGTTAGTGCGATGCAATTCAGTGTTTTGAAGGCAAACGGGCGTACTCTGTCGCGGGGCTGCGCTGTCCTCATGCTAGCCGGAGTGGCGGCGGGGTGTAGCTCCCAAGTCTCGCGGTTCAATGGTGTCGACGACGTCTTCACCTCCTCGACCAACAATCAGCGCGCCATCATCGACAAGCAGAGCACCGCGCAGCCCTATCCGGGCGATGTGGCGGCCGAGCCGATCGCTGCGGCACCTGTCGATGGCAGCCATAACCAGTCGGTCAGCCGCTCCAGCCTGGAGCCAGTCACCGTCCAGCAGCAGCCGCCGCCGCCGAGCGCGCCCAAAGCTGCTCCGATGCGCACCGCTTCCGCGCCGGCGCTTGCACCGGCACCGCATGTCGACAGAACGACCACCGGCACCGTCCAGCCGGCGAGGCCGTTCAAGAATGCCGGTGACTCCGATCCGAAACCAGTTGCGGCTGGTACGCCGCATGCGACCGAGATCGTGGTCAGCGACGGCGAGACCATTTCCGGCATCGCTCATCGCTATCATGTGCCGGCCGACGTGATCATGAAGGTCAACGGCTTGAGCGCCACCAAGGGGCTGAAGACCGGTCAGAAACTGGTCATCCCGGCCTATGCCTATTCAAGCAAGGGGACGGAGCCGAAACTTGCCGACGGCAAGCCGTCAAACAGCCCCAAGGCGCCGGCGCCGGAGAAGGTCGCCGTACTGCCGCAGCAACCGAAACTCAAGGACGGCAAGTCCGCCGCGCAGGTTGACGCTTCGGCAGCGAACAAGCCGAAGACCGACAAGCCGGCGCAGACTGCCTCGGCCGCGCCAAAGGCCGGCGCGGGCACCTACACGGTCCAGTCGGGCGACACCATGTCCTCCATCGCCAGGAAGACCGGCGTCGGCGTCGTGGCGCTGAAGCAGGCGAACGGCATGCAGGACGGCCTGCTCAAGATCGGCCAGACGCTGAAGGTTCCGGCAGGTGGCACCGCAACGGTCGCCAGCGCCAAGCCGGCCAAAGTTGATCCGGTGACGACCGCGACCACCCAACCGGCGGCAAAGCCGACGGAGACACTCGCCACCTACACGCCGCCGAAGAAGGACGCCAAGGTTATCCAGCAGGCCGAGGACGACGATGCTGTTGCGCCCGATGCCACCGGCATCGGCAAGATGCGTTGGCCGGTGCGTGGCCGCGTCATCTCCAATTTTGGTGGCGGCAAGGATGGTGTCGACATCGCCGTGCCTGAGGGGACGCCGGTCAAGGCGGCCGAGAACGGCGTGGTCATCTATGCCGGCGACGGCCTCAAGGAATTCGGCAATACGGTGCTGGTGCGCCACGAAAACGGGCTGGTCACCGTCTATGGCCACGCCAGGTCGATCGAGGTGCAGCGCGGCCAGAAGGTCAAGCGCGGCCAGGAAATCGCGCTGTCGGGCATGAGCGGCACCACCGACTCGCCGAAACTGCACTTCGAAGTGCGCAAGAACTCGGCACCGGTCGACCCCTCTGGCTATCTCGAATAGTCGGGCGAATAGAACAATAAACGTTTTGCAGGCCGTCTGACCTCCAGTCCGGCCCGCCGGCTCAGCCCGCTCCGCAAGGGGCGGGCTTTTTCAGTGACCTGACGGAAATCAATCAGTCGTTCAGCGGCTTGCCGAGCCGGCCGGCCAAATCCTGGGTGAATTGCCAGGCGACGCGACCCGAGCGGCTGCCGCGTGTCGTTGCCCATTCCAGGGCGTCGGCGCGCAGCCGCTCCGGGTCGATGGTAAGCCCGTGATGGCTGGCATAGCTGTTGACCATGTCGAGATATTCGTCCTGCGAACATTTGTGGAAGCCGAGCCACAGGCCGAAACGGTCGGACAGCGAAACCTTTTCCTCGACCGCCTCGGACGGGTTGATGGCGGTCGAGCGCTCATTGTCGATCATGTCGCGCGGCAACAGGTGCCGGCGGTTCGACGTGGCGTAGAAGATGACATTGGCCGGGCGGCCCTCGACGCCGCCTTCAAGGGCTGCCTTCAGCGACTTGTAGGAGGTGTCGTCATGGTCGAAGGAGAGGTCGTCGCAAAACAGGATGAAGCGAAACGGCGCCGCCTTCAGCAGGCCCATCAGCCTGGGCAGCGTGTCGATATCCTCGCGATGGATCTCGATCAGCTTGAGCGGCAGGTCGGATTTGGCCTGGGCGTTGATCTGCGCATGCACGGCCTTGACCAGCGAGGATTTGCCCATGCCGCGCGCACCCCACAACAACACATTGTTGGCGGCATGGCCGGCGGCGAAGCGTTCCGTGTTTTCGACCAGAATGTCGCGCACGCGGTCGACGCCGCGGATCAGGCCGATGTCGACGCGGTTGACCTTGCGCACCGGCTCGAGATAGCCGGGGTCGGCCTGCCAGACGAAGCAATCGGCAACCGCAAGATCGGTTTGCGGCACCGGCGGCGGGGCGAGGCGGGTGACCGCCTCGATCAGGCGGTCGAGCTTTTGGTTCAGGGCCTCGATGGTGCTGTCGGTCATGTCTCGTCTTTTATGTTTCCGCACGAACGTGCGTAGGGGCCGAAATCGTCTTGATCCGGGCGAGATAGAAACTGGTTCCAAGCTTTTGTTTGGGCATGATCTTTTGCGAAAACCACGCCCGTATTCCGGGAGCATGCTCTAACACGGGTCAACCGGCCGGAAAAGCAGCTGAAAGCCCGGCCGCGCAGTTGCATTGGTAACTTTACCCACTATATTCCGGCCAAATTTGGCGAGGCCGCCCTACGGCCTTCTTCGTAACCAGGAGTTCTTGATGTTCGTCACACCGGCATACGCCCAAGCTACCGGAACTCCGCTTGGTCCGTTCGGGGATATCGGCATGATACTCCCGTTCGTTCTGATCTTCGTGATCATGTATTTCCTCATCATCCGGCCGCAGCGCGCCCAGTTGAAGAAGCGCCAGGAGATGATCTCGGCCGTGCGCCGTGGCGACACGGTCATCACCGGCGGCGGCTTCGTCGGCAAGGTGACCAAGGTGATCGACGACAATGAGCTTGAGATCGACCTTGGCGGCGGCACCAAGGTGACGGCGCTGCGCTCGACGATCGCCGATGTTCGGGTCAAGGGCGAGCCGGTGGCCAACCAGAACGCCAAGAAGTAAGCCAGTTTCCCAAGCGGAGCGATCCGCGGGCAGAGCTCTGACAAAGACGGCGTATGGTCCATTTTTCGCGCCTGAAAATGATCCTGATCTGGCTTGCTATGGCCACAATGCTCGTCGACGCGCCCAGTCTTCACGCTGCCGGCGCGGACGTGCTGCTTCGATTGGACGCGACCGATGTGATCGATCGCCGGTTGGAGGCGACGCGTGACGAAATCAGGACGCTGCTGCGCGATGCAAGGATCGGCTATACTGGTCTTGCTAAGTCGGGTCGGGCCGTTCAGGTGCATATCACCGACGCCGCTCAGGTCGGCGCGGCCAAGATGGCATTGGAGGCGGTGACTGATCCTGTCCTTGGCAGCGCTGGTCCGGTCCAGGAAGTGATCCTGGATGATACCGGAGCAGCGTTGCTCAAGTTCACGGTAACAGACACAGGTATCAAGTATCGGATGTCGATCGCGCTTGCGCAGTCGATCGTGGTCATTAAGAATCGCCTGCGTGATCTTGGTGTAGCCGACCCAGTAGTGCGGCCAGAGGGCGAAGACGGTATGCTGGTCCGGACCTCGGGCGTTGCGGATTTGCAAAGGCTGAGGAGAATTCTCACCCGAACCGGAATGCTGACTTTTCAGTGGGTTGATGAGTCGATGCCGGTCGCTGATGCGATCAATGGCCGGACGCCCGCTGGCTCGGTGGTGGTTTATTCGAAGGACGATCCACCGGTTCCCTATCTGGTTGAGAGCCGAACGATCGTTTCCAGTGACGACATTGTCAATGCTCAGGCGACTTCCAACTCCGTCACAAATGAGCCGGCGGTTTCGTTCACCTTCGATTCCAGGGCAACGGCACGCGTTGCGCAGGCGACCTCGCAGAATGTCGGCAAGCTATTTGCGATGATCCTCGACAACCAAGTGCTTTCGGTGCCAGTCGTCCGCGAGCCAATTCTTAACGGCCGCGGCCAGATATCGGGCAACCTCACCAAGGAGAACGCCGATGATCTGGCCTTGCTTTTGCGTTCCGGACCGATGCCTGCACAATTGAAAATAGTCGAGTAGCGCATGATAGCGCCCGGCGGTGATCAGAATTAGAATGGGAACCGACAGAGGCGATTGACGCCGAAACCGCTGCCGGCGGCAGCGCCAAATTGACCTCAGCGCGCTCGACAATCGGCGAAGTGCGGGTTAAGGGCGAGCCGGTGGCAAATAAGAACGCCAAGAAATAACCGAATTGTCGGCGGAACGATCCGCCAGTACGCCCTGACGGACAACGCCATATGCTGTATTTTTCGCGCCTGAAGATGATCCTGATCTGGATCGCCGTGGCCGTCACATTCATCCTTGCCGCGCCAAATCTCTTCCCGGCCAGCACATTGGCGCAATTGCCCAACTGGGTGCCGAAGCGGCAGATGACGCTTGGTCTCGATCTGCAGGGCGGTTCGCACATCCTCTTGCAGATGGACCAGAATGATCTCGTCAAGGCGCAGCTGGAAACGACGCGCGACGAGATCCGCACGCTGCTGCGCGATGCCAAGGTGGGCTATACCGGCCTTGGCGGCACCGGCAGGACGGTACAAGTGCGCATCACCGATCCAACCCAGATCGATGCCGCTAAGACGGCGCTTAAGCCGCTGACCGATCCGGTCGCCGCCGGCCTGTTCACCGGTGGCTCCATCCAGGAAATGTCCCTGGATGATTCCGAAGCCGGGCTGCTCAAATTCACCGTCACCGACGCCGGCATCAAATACCGCACCTCAGCCGCATTGGCGCAGTCGATCGAAGTCGTCGAGCGTCGCGTCAACGAACTCGGCACCACCGAGCCGATCGTGCAGCGGCAGGGCGACGACCGTGTGCTCGTCCAGGTGCCGGGCCTGCAGGATCCGCAAAGGCTGAAGGAGATCATCGGCCAGACCGCCAAGATGACCTTCCAGATGGTCGATACCTCGATGTCGGTGCAGGATGCGCTGAACGGCCGCCCGCCGGCAGGCTCCTCGGTGCTTTATTCGCAGGACGATCCGCCGGTTCCGTATCTGGTGGAAAATCGCGTCATCGTGTCCGGCGAGGATCTTGCCAAGGCCACCGCAACTTATGATTCCCGAAACAACGAGCCAGTGGTTTCGTTCGTCTTCAACTCGCGCGGTGCGACACGGTTCGGCCAGGCGACCCAGCAGAATGTCGGCAAGCCGTTCGCCATCATCCTCGACAATCAGGTGATTTCGGCGCCGGTGATCCGCGAACCGATCCTCGGCGGCAGCGGCCAGATTTCAGGCAATTTCACCGCCGAAAGCGCCAACGACCTCGCCGTGCTGCTGCGGGCCGGTGCGTTGCCGGCAAAGCTGACCGTGATCGAAGAACGCACGGTGGGCCCGGGCCTCGGCCAGGATTCGATCCATGCCGGCAAGGTCGCCGGCATCATCGGCTCCATTCTCGTCGTCGCCTTCATGTTCGTCGCGTACGGACTTCTCGGCTTCCTCGCCAACATTGCGCTCGCCGTGCACGTGGCGATGATCGTCGGGGTTTTGTCGCTGCTTGGCGCGACGCTGACCTTGCCCGGCATTGCCGGTATCGTGCTGACCATCGGCATGGCGGTCGATTCCAACGTGCTGATCTATGAGCGCATCCGCGAGGAGCGACGGGCCGGCCGTTCGGTCATCCAATCGATCGACACAGGCTTCACCAAGGCGTTGGCGACCATCGTGGATTCCAACGTGACGTCGCTGATTGCCACGGTCGTGCTGTTCTATCTCGGCACCGGACCGGTGAAGGGCTTCGCCATCACCTATGCCATCGGCATTTTGACCACGGTGTTCACCGCCTTCACCTTCACCCGTCTGCTGGTGTCGATCTGGCTGCGCCGTGCGCGTCCGAAGGAATTGCCGCGTGCGCCGGTGACCTTCGTTCCGGCCGGCACGAAAATCCCGTTCATGGGCATCCGCCGCTGGACCTTCGCACTGTCCAGCCTGCTGTCGATCGCGTCGGTTATCGGATTCCTGACCATCGACATCAACTACGGCATCGACTTCAAGGGCGGCTCGATCATCGAGGTGCAGTCCAAGCAAGGCGACGCCGATATTGGCGATATCAGAAGCCGGCTGTCGGAGCTAAACATCGGTGAAGTGCAGGTCCAGCAATTCGGCGCGCCGAACGACGTGCTGATCCGCGTCGGCACCCAGGATGGCGGCGAGAACGCCGAGCAGACCGTCATCGACAAGGTGCGCGGCGAGCTCCAGGACAATTACGATTTTCGCCGCGTCGAGGTGGTGGGCCCGACGGTTTCGGGCGAGCTGGCCAAGCAAGGCACGATCGCCATGATCATCGCGCTGATCGGCATCCTGGTCTATGTCTGGTTCCGCTTCGAATGGCAGTTCGCGGTCGGCGCGATCGTGGCGACGGTGCACGATGTGGTGATGACGCTGGGCTTCTTCGTCATCACCGGGCTCGAATTCAACCAGTCTTCGCTGGCGGCGATCCTGACCATTATCGGCTATTCGCTCAATGACACGATCGTCGTCTATGACCGTGTTCGAGAAGATTTGCGAAAATACAAGCGAATGCCGCTCCCGCAATTGTTGAACAACGCCATCAACGAGACGCTTTCGAGAACGACGCTGACTTCGGTGACGACCATCCTGGCGCTGCTGGCGCTGGTGTTGTTCGGCGGCGAGGTGATCCGCTCGTTCACCATGGCGATGCTGTTCGGCGTCGTCTTCGGCACCTATTCGTCGATCTTCATCGCAGCGCCCTTGCTGATCCTGTTCAGGCTCAGGCCGCAGGGAGCGAGCGCCGATGAGGAGAAGCCGGTTGGTGGCGGCAAGGCCATGGCGACCTGACGGCCGCGCTGGTGGCAAAAGGCATCGTCATTCGCGAGGCGCATTTCCCCGGACGGGCGCCGATCGAAGCCTACGGCAATGGCGGCTTCCGCTTCGCCGACATGTCGCATCGCGGCTCGCTTCTGTGCCTGCCCTCCGGCATCCACGGCTGGGAGCCGGCCGATCCGCTGGCCCTGACGGCGGCGGATTTCGACCTGCTGCTGGCCGAGGCCGGCAAGGTCGAGATCCTGCTGGTCGGCACAGGCAAGGATTTGCGGCCCTTGCCGACAGCACTTCGGGCGGCGCTGAAAGCGGCTGGCATTGGCTCCGACCCGATGTCGACGGGGGCAGCGGTGCGGACCTATAATGTTCTGCTTGCCGAAGACCGCGCCGTGGCCGCGGCGCTGATCGCCGTCGACTGACGTGACCGATACAGCTGACATCGTCATGGAGACGGTGCGCGCCGGCGACCATGACCGCTATGTCAGCGCACTCTATGCACCGGCCAACAAGCGCGCGGCGCTGTTTTCGCTTTACGCCTTCAATGCCGAGATTGCGTCTGTCCGAGACCGCATCCACGAGGCATTGCCGGGCGAAGTGAGGCTGCAATGGTGGCGCGATGTCATCGCTGCTGAAGCCGCAGCCACAGGCAACCCGCTCGCCGATGCGCTGAAGGCGACGATTTCTGCCCATGGCCTGCCCAAAACTGCCTTCGACAACATGCTCGAGGCGCGCATCTTCGACCTCTATGACGATCCGATGCCGTCGCGCACCGACCTCGAGGGATATTGCGGCGAGACGGCGGCGGCGCTGATCCAGCTGGCGGCGATGGTGCTCGATCCCAATGAGGCGCCGCGCTTTGCCGAACTGGCGGGCAGGGCCGGCTGCGCCCAGGCGATGACCGGCCTGTTGCTGCTGTTGTCGCTGCATCGCCGGCGCGGGCAATGCTTCGTGCCGGCGGATATCCTTGCAGCGGTAGGCTCATCGCCGGAGGAGTTCGTCAGCGGCGATGGCCGCCCCGGCGCTCAGCGCGCGGTGGCTGCGATGATTGCATTGGCGCAGGAGCATCTCCGCGCTTTCGAGCAAGGGGCGTCCACACTTCCGGAAACGCTGCGTCCGGCGTTCCTGCCGCTGGCGCTGACCAGCGCCTATCTCGGCAAGATGGCCCATGGCCGCTCGCCGCTTGGCGGCGCAGCCCCGCTTTCGGCTCTGCGCCGGCATTGGCTGTTGCTCAGGCGCGCAACGCGGGGCTGGCCAGCGAGTTAACGTATAAACGTCAATCGTGTTTAGGACTCTGAAACCTGCCTATTCAGCAGCTTCCGCTGTTTGCGCCGGCAGCCCTAGCCAATCCCGACAATCAGCCTGAGCGCGCGAGGTGATGGCATGGCGCTTGGCCACGGTCTTGTCCTTGCCGCGCAGGCGTTTGCCTTCGGTCTTCGGTGCTTCCACCGGCGGGAACAGGCCGAAATTGACGTTCATCGGCTGGAAAGAGCGTTTGCCCGGCTCGTCGTCGGAAACGATGTGGCCGCCGGTGATGTGGTTGAGCAGGGCGCCGAAGGCGGTGGTGAGCGGCGGCAGGGACGGCGCGTGGCCGAGACGCTCGGCGGCGGCGAAGCGGCCGGCGAGCAGGCCGATGGCCGCGCTCTCGACATAGCCCTCGCAGCCGGTGATCTGGCCGGCAAAGCGCAGGCCGGGCCGCGACTTCAGCTGCAGGGAAGCGTCGAGCAAGGTCGGCGAGTTGATGTAGGTGTTGCGGTGCAGGCCGCCGAGGCGCGCGAAGTCGGCGTTTTCCAGGCCCGGAATGGTGCGGAACACGCGCACCTGCTCGGCATGCTTCAGCTTGGTCTGGAAACCGACCATGTTGTAGAGCGTGCCCAGCGCATTGTCCTGACGCAGCTGCACCACGGCATAGGCTTTTACCGTCGGATTGTGGGCATTGGTCAGCCCGATCGGCTTCATCGGCCCGTAGCGCAGCGTCTCGACGCCGCGCTCGGCCATGATCTCGATCGGCAGGCAGCCGTCGAAATAGGGCGTGCCTTCCCACTGCTTGAATTCGGTCTTCTGGCCGTCGAACAGCGCCTGTACGAAGGCGAGATACTGGTCCTTGTCCATCGGGCAGTTGATGTAGTCCTTGCCGGTGCCGCCGGGCCCAACCTTGTCGTAGCGCGACTGGAACCAGCAGGTGTCCATGTCGATCGTGTCGAAATGGATGATCGGGGCGATGGCGTCGAAGAAGGCCAGCGCGTCGGCGCCGGTTGCCCCGGCGATCGACTGGGCGAGCGACGGCGCGGTCAACGGGCCGGTGGCGATGATCGCCTGGTCCCATTCCGCCGGCGGCAAGCCCGGCACTTCCTCCCGCTCGATGGTGATCAGCGGGTGCGCTTCAAGCTTTTTCGTCACCGCGTCGGAGAAACCGTCGCGATCCACGGCCAGCGCGCCGCCTGCCGGCACCTGGTTGGCGTCGCCGGCACTCATGATCAGCGAGCCGGCCAGCCGCATTTCGGCATGCAGCAGGCCGACGGCGTTGTTCTCGGCATCGTCGGAGCGGAAGGAATTGGAACAGACAAGTTCGGCAAGCCCATCGGTCTTGTGCGCATCGGTGCCGCGCACCGGGCGCATCTCATGCAAAATGACGGGAACACCGGCTTGTGCTGCCTGCCAGGCGGCTTCGGAGCCGGCGAGGCCGCCGCCGACGATGTGGATAGGATTTTTGCTCATGAGCGCCGGAATAATCGCTTGGCGCGCCGTTTGCAATTGGCCGGTGCGAGCGTGGGTCATTGTCGTGCAACGACGGAGCTCGACTTTCTTATGTCCGCAGCGACGGTCTGATGGCGGCGTAAAGCGCCTCGATCGACTGCATGCGCAATTGAAAGCCTGCCCAAAAACAACAACACCCGCCGCGGGAGGAGGTGCGGCGGGTGTCGTTTTTGGGGCCGATCCTCGGGAGGAGGTGGGGATCGGCCGTATTCGCCATCGCCGGGGAGGAGGTCGGCTTTGACGAAATTCTTTTCGCCGGATCGAGGGAGGCGAAATCCCTGGAAGACGAACTGCGTTCACTTTGGAGACGAACTGCGTTCGCTTTGGAGACGAACTGCGTTCGCTTTGGAAACAGCGCCCGCCGCGGGAGGAGGTGCGGCGGGCGCCGTTTTGGTGGTCAACCCTCGGGAGGAGGTGAAGGCTGACCGTATCCGTCAGGGTCGGGGAGGAGGTCGACCCTGGCGAAATTCTTGTTAGATCGTCGCCCTGCGGGCGATGATCTTGATCTCGTCACGGACGATGCCGAGATCATGGAGCTGACGGTTCGAAAGGCGACCCAGCTCGGTAACGGTGTCGCGGTAAACGCGCCAGTTACGATAGTTGCGGATCAGGTTCATTGTCGTTCTCTTTTTCAAAACTGGTTCGGATCATTTGCGATCCGAAGAGGATTAGACCGCCTTGCGGGCGACGTAGTGGATGTCGCTGCGGCTGATGCCGAGGTCGGTCAGTTCACGGTTCGACAGGCGGCTCAGCTCGGAGACGGTGTCCCGGTAGCGGCGCCAGTTGCGGTAGTTGCGGATCAGGTTCATGGTAGTGCTCGTTTGGTCTTTCTTCGGATCATTCCGTTTGTGTACGAACAGTAAATAGGCTGGGTAATATCGATTTAAAAGTGCTGTTGGCGCATGGCAGCAATGCAAATTGTGCAATGCAACATTAACGCGCGTTCACGGCTTCGTCATGAAGAAACCCGAATCGGAAAATGACGTTGCGTCAACGATTTGAGCGGATCGGCTGTCAGAAAGACCAAGCTGGGGGAGAAGCGGCATGGCGAGTTATTCGTCACGGGCGAGGGCCGATATCGGGCGGTGGCTGCAGGCTGGCCTGATCGACGCGAAGACGGCCGATGCGCTTAAGCGCGACATCGACGCAAACGAGCGCAAATCGCTGAGCTTCGGCACTATATTGGCCATGATGGCGGCGCTGCTGTTCGGCGCCGCGATCCTGCTCTTCGTCGCCGCCAACTGGGACGCCATCCCGCGGCTGGTGCGGGTCGCGGCACTGTTTGCCGTCATTCTCGCCGGCTATGTCGGCGGCGCTGTCTTGAAGATGCACGACCATGCGGCGATCGGCGAGGCGTTGTGGATCGTGGCCGCCGCGGCCTTCGGCGGATCGATCGCGCTGATCGGCCAGATGTACCATCTCACGGGCGACGAGGCCTCGGCCATCGTCACCTGGGGCATCGGCACGGCACTTGCCGCGGTGGCGTTGCGCTCGAACCCGCTGACGGTCGCTGCCGTCGGCATATCCATTGCCTGGCTGTTCGTGCGCGCGTTCGACTTTTATGACCGCCCCGTATTTCCGGATTTCTTCGTCGTGATGGCGCCGGTGCTTTTTGTCGTCTCATTCTGGACGCGTAGCCAGCCGGCACGCCACTTGATCATTCTCTCGGTCATTTTCTATATCGCGGTGCGCGGCCTGGACCAGAACACGCTCGCCCTGGCTATTCCTCTCGTCGTGGTGTCGGCGCTGCTGTTTGCGGTTTCGATCTTCGCCGCAGGGCCGGCCGACTGGATCTTGCAGCTCGGCGGGCGGTTGCCTTTGCACGCCTTGATCGGCTTTCTCACCGGGCTGGCGATGATGCAGATCGAACTGGGCGATGACAACGCCTTCAGCAACGGCTTTGCCATTGCGTCGGTCATCGCGCTGGCCGGCATTGCCGCGGCGATCATGCTGGGCGGGCGCGAGAGCAGGGGGCTGCGCTGGGTTGCCTATGCCGGCTTTGCCTTCGAGCTCGCCATTATCTACGTCGTGACCTTGCAGACGATGCTCGGCACGGCCGGCTTCTTCCTGGCTGCCGCAGTGCTGTTCGGCATCCTGGCTCTCGTCATCATCCGTGTGGAAAAACGCATGAAGGCCCCGGAAGGAGCGGCAGCATGATGTCGGGAAAGAAACTTGTCATCTCGGCGCTGGTCCTGGCGCTCGTCCAGATCGGCTTCCTGAGCTGGATCATCGCCGGCCGCGCGGCGATCCTGCGCAACGGCAAGGAGGTCTTGCTGAAAGTCGAGCCGGTCGATCCGCGCGATCTGCTGCGCGGCGACTATGTTATCCTCGGCTATGAAATATCGCGCTTGCCGGTGAAGCTGATCGCCAACATCCCGGCCGGCCAGCTCGTGAGCGAGAACACGCCGATCGTGGTCCGGCTGAAGCCGGGTGCCGACGGCTATTGGCATGCGACCACGGCCTGGTTCGGCAAGGCTCCGACGCCGGCGACCGCCGACGAAGCCGATATTGTCGGCCAGGTCGCGCCGGGCTGGACGCTTGATCCTGAATCCACGATCGCACCGCAATACGGCATCGGCCGCTTCTACCTACCTGAGGGCCAGGGCATGGCGATCCAGAACGACATGCGGGTGCGGCCATTCGGCGTGCGCATCGCGCTCGCCGCCAGTGGCCAGGCACAGATCAAGGCGCTGATGGACGGCGACAAGACATTGTTTGAGGAACCGCTCTACTAGAAGACATTACCCAGGGCATGGATTTCGGCAACGATCGATCGCTTCGCCCTCATGCAAACCAGACGGGCGAAGACAATGCCGATTACGGTGACGACGCGCGAAGATATCAATCTCGATGCCGTTTTGCGCGTCGCCTGGAGAAACGACACGGTCGAAATCGGCGACAAGGCCTTGCAACGCATTGCCGAGTGCCGCGCCTCGTTCCTGAAACTCATTGAGTCCGATCCGCCGCCGGTCATCTACGGCGTCACCACCGCGATGGGCGAGCTGGCAAGCCGCAAGCTCGAACTTGACGAGCGCGCCCGCCATGCGCGGATCAAAGCCTACGCCGCCGCAACGTCCTTCGGCGAACAGTTGCCGGAGCGCGTGGTCAGGGCAATCGTGCTGGCACGGCTGACCAATTTCATCGAAGGCAATGCCGCCACCACGCCGCGCATCGCGCTAGCCGTTGCGGCGATGCTCGACGGCGGCCCGATGCCGGTGGTGTCGTCGCAGGGGCAGGGCGGCGCCGGCGAGATCCTGGCGCTCTATCCGCTGTTTGCTACGCTTACCGCCAGCCTTGAGCTTGAGGTGAAGGAGCGGGGATCGCTGATCAACGGCTCGCCTTGCGCGGCGGCACTGGTGGCGGACGCAGCACTTGCCGCGCGTCGTCGCCTCGCCATGGCGCACAAGGTGTTCGCGCTGTCGATCGAATCGTTTCGCGCGCCGCTCGAGCATTATGATGCAGCTCTCGACGGGCTCTGGGGCGACGCGCACGAAGCGGCCGCCTTGCAAGGGTTGCGGCAATACCTGGTTGGCGCCGGCGACGGCCGGCGCAACTATCAGGCGCCGGTCAGCTACCGCATCGTGCCGCGCGTGCTCGGCCATGCGCATCGGGCGCTGGCGGGCGCCGAGCAGGCGGCGACTGTGTCGCTGGCCTCGATCTCGGACAATCCGGTCTATATCCCGCCCGACGATGCGCATCCGCTGGGACGCTGCATCTCCACCGGCGGCTACCACAATGCCATGGCGACACCGGCATTGGACGATCTGGCGGCGATCTGGGCCGATCTCTGCCTGCTTTGCGACCGGCACGCCTCAAAGCTGCTGAACGGCAAGGTGTCGCTGCTGCCCGATCTGTTGATGACCGGGCGGCATTGGGCCGACAGCGATGGCCATGGCAATGTCGGCTATGTCCCGATGGCGATCACCGGCTATCTCGAACAGGCCAAGCTTGCGGCGCAGCGCACCTTCATTCCAGGCACCGAATCGGCCGGCGCCGGCCAGGACGACGTCGCCACCACCGCATTCTTCGCCTGGACCAAGGAAGCGACGGCCGGCCGCTGCCTCGATGCGGCGATGGCGATGCTGGCGATGATCGCCTCGCAGGCCCTGTACGTGACTGAACGCGCCGCGCCGCCGGCATTGCAGGATTTTGTCGCGGATATCAGGAAGATCGTGCCGCCGGTCGACGCCGACCGGGTGCTGGGGCCGGAGCTGGCGAAATTGGCGGAGTGGTTTACCGGTCAAGTGTTTGAAGTGTAGGCCGTCGCCGCCAGTCCTCCTACGCCACGGCTTCGGAGGACACCCTTCGCTTTATCAAGCTCCTGGGTGGCCTGCCACCCGAAGCTCGATAGAGCGAAGGGTGGTGCGGATGAAGGGACTCGAACCCCCACGCCTTTCGGCACTGGAACCTAAATCCAGGGCGTCTACCAGTTCCGCCACATCCGCATTTGTCGGCAATCCCATGTAGCCATCATTCTGTCAATGTCGGGGCGAAAATGTCTGCCGTTGGGGCGGTCATTCGCTGCAACGCGAAGATGGTTGAAAATTGGCCTCGCCTGTGACAAAAGGCGTGTCAAATGTGACGGGACGCGCCGATCCGCTTCTGCAGAATGTGATAAGAAGTAGGAAAAACAAGAACTTATTCACATCTTGGAACGCAGTTTGGAACAATTTGAGCCGTAATTTCGGTCAAATCGCCAGGTTCCGTACCAAAAGCCATTCCCGGCAAGATTGTACCGGCAGGCTGTGAACGGCAAGACGCCGTGGCAGCCTCTTTGGTGAAGATAAAGGTTTTACGATGCAGGTCACCGAAACGCTCAACTCCGGTCTCAAGCGCGAGATCAAGATCACCGTGCCGGCCGGTGATATGGAAGCCAAGCTGATGGCGCGGCTGTCCGACGCCAGGAACAAGGTCCGCATCAACGGCTTCCGTCCCGGCAAGGTGCCTGTGCAGCATTTGCGCAAGGTCTACGGCAAGTCGTTCATGGCCGAAGTGGTCAACGAAATCCTCAACGATTCGACCCGTTCGATCATCACGGGGCGCGGCGAAAAGGCCGCCATGCAGCCTGAAGTGATCATGACGGAAGACGAGAAAGAGGCCGAGAAGATCCTGGCCGGCGGCGCCGACTTCGAATTCCGCCTCAACTACGAGGTCATCCCGGCGATCGAGATCAAGGATTTCTCCGACATCAAGGTGACGCGCCAGGTATTCGAAGTGCCGGACAGCGAGATCGACGAGCAGGTCCAGCGCGTTGCCGAATCGGCGCGAAGCTTCGAGCCGAAGACCGGCAAGGCCGCCGAAGGCGATCGCGTTTCGATCGACTATGTCGGCAAGATCGACGGCGAGGCCTTTTCCGGCGGCGCCGGCACCGACCAGCCGCTGGTTCTGGGGTCCAAGGAATTCATTCCGGGCTTCGAGGACCAACTGATCGGCGCCAAGGCCGGCGACGAGAAGCAGGTCACGGTCACTTTCCCGGAAAACTACCAGGCCGCGCATCTGGCCGGCAAGGAAGCCACCTTCGACGTCACCGTCAAGGAAGTGTCCAAGCCCGGCGCGCTGGAAATCAACGACGAGATGGCCAAGAACCTCGGCCTGGAATCGCTGGAGCGCCTGCGCGACGTGGTGCGCGGCCAGATCGAGAACCAGTTCGGCTCGATGACGCGCCAGAAGGTCAAGCGTCAGCTGCTCGACCAGCTTGACGCGGCCTATTCGTTCGAGGCGCCGTCGAAGCTCGTCGATGCCGAGTTCAACAACATCTGGACCCAGGTCAACCGCGATCTCGAAGCCGCCGGCCGTACCTTCGCCGACGAGGAGACGACGGAAGAAGAGGCACGCGCCGAATACCTGCGGCTTGCCGAGCGCCGCGTGCGTCTCGGCCTGGTTTTGGCCGAGATCGGCGAGAAGGCCGGCGTCACCGTTTCCGACGAGGAACTGCAGCGCGGCCTGTTCGAGCAGGTGCGCCGCTACCCGGCCAACCAGCAGCAGGAAGCCTTCGAGTTCTATCGCAGCAATCCGGAAGCCCTGAACACGCTGCGCGCGCCGATGTTCGAGGAGAAGGTCGTCGACCATCTGCTCAGCCAGATCTCGGTCACCGACGTCAAGGTCAGCAAGGAAGAGCTGATGGCTGACGACGAAGAGGGCGATACCGCCAAGGCCAAGCCGGCGAAGAAGGCCGCTGCCAAGAAGGCCGACAAGGCTGAAAAGGCCGACGACGCGGAAGAGCCGAAGAAGAAGGCAGCCCCGAAGAAGAAGGCCGCCAAGGACGCCGAATAAGCGCCTGACGACAAGATCAGAAAAGGCCGCCCTCGAGGCGGCCTTTTTCGTTGTGGCGGATGTGCCTTGAGCCACCGCAGCCCACCTGAACCTTTGTACGGTCGACCTGTTCTACCTACCGGCCAGATTCTGTGGTACACAGGTAGCGCAATTCCATCTGGGGAGGAGCGGAGAATCTATTCTGCCGTGCAGGGCGCATGCTGGTGCTACCGGCATGTGCAGACCGTCTGAGGAAAATTTGACGATCAGGGAGGAATGCCATGCGCTTGGTTGCGTTTTTCGCCGTCGTTTCCGTTGCAACTTTCATCGCCAATCCATCGCGGGCACAGGACGCCGCGGCGGGCGAGAAGGTCTTCACCAAATGCAAGGTCTGCCACGTCGCAGACCAAGACACCAACAAGATAGGCCCTTCGTTGCATGGCGTTATCGGCCGGACGGCCGGCACGCATCCGGATTTTAAATATTCCGAAGCCATGATCGCGGCCGGCACATCCGGCGTCAAATGGGATGAGCCGACACTGACGACGTATCTTCACGACCCCAAGGCAATGGTCAAAGGGACGAAGATGGCGTTTCCCGGCCTCAAGAAGGACGAGGACGTCGCCAACGTCATCGCCTATCTGAAGCAATTTTCCCCGTAACCTGGCTCTTCGGCCGGCCAGAGCGTTTCACCGTTTCACGGAAACTGCGATCCGCTCGATCTCTTTGTTCTTACGCAATTCCGGGCGGAAAACCCCATACACTTTCCTGGAATTGCTCTAGGCTGCCCGGTTTCCATCGATGGTCGTCTCAAATGTCGGTCAAGGAAAGCCTCAAGGATACCGGCGTCCGCCTCTCGGAAGCGACGGCCAGTGATTTCTTTGCGCTCTTGAAGCCTCGGGTCATGGCCCTTGCCGTGTTTACCGCCTTCGTCGGTCTGATGGTGGCGCCCGGCGCGATGAACCCGGTCATCGCCGTGATCGCCATAGGTGCGATTGCGGTTGGAGCGGGAGCGGCCGGCGCGCTCAACATGTGGTACGACGCCGACATCGACGCGCTGATGTCGCGCACGTCAAAGCGGCCGGTTCCGTCGGGCCGCGTCACGGCCGGCGAAGCGCTCGGCTTCGGCTTGGTGCTTTCCGCACTTTCGGTCATGACGCTCGGCGTGCTGGTGGGCTGGCTTGCCGCGTCACTGCTGGCCTTCACCATCTTTTTCTACGTCGTCATCTATACGATGTGGCTGAAGCGCTCGACACCGCAGAACATCGTCATCGGCGGCGCGGCGGGTGCCCTTCCTCCGATGATCGGCTGGGCGGCGGCCACCGGCGCCATCGGCATTGAAAGCCTGATCCTGTTCCTGATCATTTTCCTGTGGACGCCGCCGCATTTCTGGGCGCTCGCACTGTTCAAGGCCGGCGACTATGCCGCTGCCGGCATCCCGATGATGCCGAACGTGGCCGGCCAGGCCTCGACCAGAAGGCAGATCTTCGCCTATTCACTGCTCCTGGCACCGATCGGAGTGCTGCCTTGGGCGTTCGGATTTACGAGCGGGGTCTATGGGATTGTTTCGGCTGCATTGGGCGCGGGTTTCATCTGGCATGCCTGGAACGCCCTGGTCATCCTCGACAAGGAGATGAAGCCGGCCAAGGCGCTGTTTGCCTATTCGATCTTCTATCTTTTCGCGATCTTTGCCGTGCTGCTTGCCGATACCATCGCGATACGCGCGTTCATGTCAGCCGGAGGATGACGGCATGACGCTGTGTTCGGAAACCTCGCCTTCCGGGAGCCTTTTGTAAGAACGGGCGACAAGCTCCAGTCAATGGAGTATATTGATTGCGGTGCAGGTCGCGGTTCGCGTGGCCAGTCATGCAGAACGGCAGCACCGTGAAACCGCGACCTTGCCGGACCTGGTCTGGAGGAACGGGCATGACAAGTTTTCACGTGATTGCAGGCGCCAGCGAAACGCTGGAACACACCAAAATCCGAAAAATCAGTGTTTCCGATCTATTCGATGCGCTCAAGCGCGGTGTTGACGATTTTATGGTCAAACCGTCGCACATCGTCTTTCTCTGCCTGATCTATCCGCTTGTCGGCGTGGTGCTCGCTGCCTGGACTTCGGGTGCCAATGCGTTGCCGATGTTGTTTCCGCTGGTGTCCGGCTTTGCGCTTATCGGTCCATTCGCGGCGATCGGCCTTTACGAGATCAGCCGCAGACGAGAAGCCGGGCTCGACACCTCCTGGACGCACGCGTTCGAGGTCAGGAATTCTCCGGCCCTGCCAGCCATCGCCGCAGTCGGGATCATGCTGGTTGCAATCTTCATCGCCTGGCTTTTGGCGGCGCAGGTGTTCTACGAATATCTCTTCGGCCCGGCTCCGCCTGCATCGATTTCGGGCTTCATCAATGAAATATTTGCCACCGGACGCGGCTGGTCTCTGATTGTCCTGGGGCACGCCATCGGCTTCGTCTTCGCCGCGGTGGTGTTGTGCACGACGGTTGTTGCCTTCCCGTTGCTGCTCGACCGCGACGTCGGCGCCTACGAAGCCATCCACACGTCGGTGCGAGCGGTGCTGGCGAACCCGATCCCCATGGCTGTCTGGGGACTGATTGTCGCCGTCGCCCTGATCATAGGCTCGCTGCCGGTGTTTGCCGGGCTGGCGGTCGTGCTGCCGATCCTGGGTCACGCCACCTGGCATGTCTACCGCAAGGTTGTGGAGCCGCCATCGTCCGCGAGGACGGTCGGCCTCTGACCCCGCAGATCAACTGATGGGAAGCTTCATCTCCGGTCTTTGACCGGAGATGAAGCTGTGCGTCAGGGCCCCGGTCCGAAGAAGGACAACCGGGTGAGAAGCGTGTAGTCCGCTTCGAAGAGCATCATCGCCACGAACACCAGTATCAGAAGCGGCGGCAGGATGATCGCATAGGTAAGCGCCAGCCGCTCCCAGGCCATGTGCATGAACACGGCGACGATCAGCCCGGCCTTGAGGATCATGAAGATCAGGATCAGAGACCATCTGAGATAGCCGTGGATGCCGAGATAATCGACCATGTAGGAGCAGGCGCTAAGGATGAACAGCCACGCCCAGACCACCAGATAGAGCTTGATCGGATGTTCCTGATGAACCTCCGCGACGCCGGTCGGTGGCCCTTCATGCGCATGATCAGAGTGCAGCGCGTGTTGCCCGAGGCCGTTTGCGGTTGCTTCAGCCATGTCAGCCTCTCACCAAAGATAGAAGAATGCGAAAATGAAGACCCAGACCAGGTCGACGAAATGCCAGTAGAGCCCCATGATTTCGACGTTCTCGTAGCGACCCCTGCGGCTGGTGAAGAAGCCGGGACGTCCGACGTCATAGTCTCCACGCCAGACCTTTCGCGCCACGATGATGAGGAAGATCACGCCGATCGTCACATGCGTGCCGTGGAAGCCGGTGATCATGAAGAAAGTCGAACCGAATTGTGCCGCGCCCCAGGGATTGCCCCACGGCCGTACCCCTTCGGTGATCAGCTTGGTCCATTCGAAGGCTTGCATGCCGACGAAGGTGGCTCCTAGCGCTGCCGTCAGAAGCATGAGGATTGCGGTTTTGCGGCGGTCGCGGCGATAGCCGAAATTGACCGCCATGGCCATCGTTCCGCTGCTCGATATCAGCACGAAGGTCATGATGGCAATCAGGATCAGTGGAATGTCCGAACCGCCGATGCGAAGCGCAAAGACCTCGCTCGGATTGGGCCACGGCACGCGCGTGGAAACGCGCGCTGTCATGTAGGAGAGCAGGAAGCAGCCGAAGATGAAGGTGTCGCTGAGCAGGAAGATCCACATCATGGCCTTGCCCCAGGACACGTTCTTGAACGCGCGCTGATCCGAGGACCAGTCGGCGGCGATGCCTTGCCAGCCTGCGGGCCGCGTCTCCGTTTGGCCGGTATGCGTCAGTGTGGTTTCTGCCATGCTCCTCGACCTCCTAGGTCAGCAACTGCCGGCAAATATCGATGAACGTCACGGCCCAGCCGGCTAAAAGAGCGAAGATGGCGAGCCAGACGAAAAGCAGGAAATGCCAGTACATGGCGCATAATTCGACGCTGAGGCGAAGCCGTTCCGGGCGTGCACCGTTCCAGGCGCCGGCGGTTGTCCTGCTCAGGCCCACCAGCCCTCCCACGATATGCAGGCCGTGCATCCCGGTTATCAGGTAGAAAAAACTGTTGGCCGGATTGGAGGCCAGAAAATAACCATCGGCGGTCAGGTCCCGCCATGCCATGAGCTGCCCGATGAGGAAGGCGATCGCGGTGAGCCCAGCCGCGGCAAGGCCGAGCCTGACCGTGTCCATCTGGCGCTTGCGCGCCGCGATCGAGGCGCATTGCAGCGCAACGCTGCTCAGCACCAGCATGCCGGTGTTGAGCCAGAGCAGGCGTGGGATGGGCAGCGGCTGCCAGTCCGACAGCGCCATACGCATGAAGTAGGCGCTGGTGAACAGCGCAAACAGGCAGCCGACCACGGCGAGGAAGACACCGAGGCCAATCTTGGCGGTCGGCAGGCTCGATCGGTCGAAGGCGACAAAATCTCCTGCCACACCTTGCTCGAGCCATGGTTTCGCCATCAGCCGCTGATGCGAGAGCCACCAGCCGGCAAAGCCGGCGATCACGAGAAGGAAGACCAGGATGACGCTCATGCCGGCTCCCTGGAGGGGCCGAACGTGCCCGGCATGTTTTGCGGAATGAAGTCCTCCTTGGCGCCCGGCACGCTGTAGTCATAGGCCCAGCGATAGACGATCGGCAGATCCTTGCCGAAATTGCCATGCGCCGGTGGCGTCTGCGGCGTTTGCCATTCGAGTGTCGTGGCTCGCCATGGATTGCCACCGGCCTCGCGCCCATGGCGGATGCTCCAGATAAGATTGAACAGGAAGACGATCTGGGCGAAGCCGACGATAAACGCCATGATGCTGATGAACGAGTTCAGGTGATGCGCCGACTCCGTCATGACCGTCACGTCGGTCAGTTCGGCATAGCGCCGCGGCACGCCCATCAGGCCGATGTAATGCATGGGAAAGAAGATCAGGTAGGCGCCGAGAAATGTGACCCAGAAATGGAACCGGCCGAGCGTCTCGTTCAGCATCCGGCCGGTGACCTTCGGGTACCAGTGGTAGATCGCGCCGAAGATGACGACGATCGGAGCAACACCCATGACCATATGGAAGTGAGCGACGACGAACATCGTGTCCGACAGCGGGACGTCGACGACGACGTTGCCGAGAAACAGCCCGGTCAACCCGCCATTGACGAAGGTGACGATGAAAGCCATGGCAAACAGCATCGGTATGGTGAGATGGATGTCGCCCCGCCACAGCGTCAGCACCCAATTGTAGACCTTGATCGCCGTCGGGATGGCGATGATCAGTGTCGTGGTGGCGAAGAAGAAGCCGAAATAGGGGTGCATGCCGCTGACATACATGTGGTGCGCCCAGACCACGAAGCTCAGCGCGCCGATGCCAACGATGGCCCAGACCATCATCCGGTAGCCAAAAATGTTCTTGCGCGCATGCGTGCTGATCAGATCGGAGACGATGCCGAAGGCCGGCAGCGCCACGATGTAGACTTCCGGGTGGCCGAAGAACCAGAACAGATGCTGGAACAGGATCGGGCTGCCGCCATTGTGCTGTAGCTGTTCCCCCATCTCGACGACCGCGGGCATGAAAAAGGAGGTTCCAAGCGCGCGGTCAAGCAGCATCATCACGCAGGCGACGAACAGCGCCGGAAAGGCGAGCAGCGCCATGACGGTGGCGGTGAAGATGCCCCAGACGGTCAGCGGCAGGCGCATCATCGTCATGCCGCGCGTGCGGGCCTGCAGCACCGTCACGACATAGTTCAGACCGCCCATGGTGAAGCCGATGATGAACAGGATCAGCGAGACGAGCATCAGGATGATGCCCCATTCCTGGCCGCCAGGTGTGCCGGTCATGATGGCTTGCGGCGGATAGAGCGTCCAGCCGGCGCCGGTCGGTCCGCCGGGCGCAAAGAAGCTCGACACCAGCACCAGCACGGCAAGGAGGTAGATCCAGTAGCTCAACATGTTGACATAGGGAAAGACCATGTCGCGGGCTCCGACCATCAGCGGGATCAGGTAGTTGCCGAAGCCGCCGAGGAAGAGTGCGGTGAGCAGGTAGATCACCATGATCATGCCGTGCATGGTGATGAACTGGTAGTAGGCCTCGGGGGTGATGAAATCGAACGTGCCGGGGAAGCCGAGCTGCAGCCGCATCAGCCAGGACAGCACCAGCGCGACCAGGCCGATGGCCGTTGCGGTCGCCGAATACTGGATGGCGATGACCTTGGCGTCCTGCGAGAACACATACTTCGTCCACCAGCTGTGCGGATGGTAAAGCTCCATTTCCGCGACTTCGGCGGGCGGGACGGCATCTGCAGGCGTGATATCGACCATAGGCGGAGCACCTCCGTGCCCTTCAGCGGGACCCGACAGTTTCGAGTTTTGCCGCAACTTCTAGAGCTGACGCCGTCGCGTTGCCCGGCGCCTGTTCCACCGAGCCCGTCTGCTGCGGCGCCGACAACTGCGCGAACGTCTGCTGCTGGTCGAGCCAGGCCACATAGTCCTGCTCGGTATCGACCATGACGATGCCATGCATCATCGGATGCCCCTGGCCGCACAGTTCGGCGCACAGAACCTGGAAGGTCCCGGTCTTGGTGGGGGTGAACCAGAAATAGGTGACCGAGCCCGGTATCATGTCCATCTTGGCGCGGAATTCCGGAACGTAGAAATCGTGCAACACATCGATCGAGCGCAGCAGCATCTTGACCGGCTTGCCGACCGGCAGATGCAGGTCGGCCGCTTCGACCACGACGTCGTCCTGGCCGCTGGGATCCTTGGCGATCACGCCCAGCGGATTTTCAGCGGTGACGTCGCGGGTGTCGGATGTGCCGAGTTTGCCGTCCTTGCCGGGCAAGCGGAAACTCCACTGCCATTGCTGGCCGACGACTTCGACCACGGTTGCGTCGCTTGGAACATTGACGAACCGGCTCCAGACAAACAGGCCGGGAACCAGCATGGCGGTAACACCCACTCCGGTGACGATCGTCAGCCACCATTCGAGCCGCTTGTTCTCCGGTTCGTAGGCCGCCTGGTTGCCTTCGCGGTGACGGAAGCGGAAGACGCAATAGGCCATGAATAGGACGACCGCGGCGAAGACGACGCCGGTGATCCAAAAGGTGATGATGATGGTGTTGTCGATATAGTCCCAATTCGAGGCAATCGGAGTCCACCACCATGGGCTCAGGAAGTGGAACAACACCGAGCCCACGACGATCAAAACGAGTACAACCACTATGGGCATGTCCCGTTCCTCCCGGTATTTCAGGGGGCGCGAAGCCGTCCCGGGAAAATACCAAGTGCATCATGCGTGATTTGCGATCGAAATTCTAGAGCCGGTTGTGGAAGGAGCGAAAAATTGCTTCTGCGGCGCCGGACCTTGCTTCGTTGGTGACGCCGGAGCGACACCCGACCCCCCAAATCAGGGAGGGCAGGGGCTGGTTTGATTCGGCTTGCCTTGTTCCAGCGGGATCAAAGCGCCTTGATGATGATGCAGCCGGCCAAAAGCAGCACGACGCCGGCGAGCCGCATGCCGGAGACAAGCCGCTGCGGCAGGCGGAACCAGCCGAAGGTGTCGACGAAGATGCCGGCGACCTGCTGGCCGGCCACCGTCAGGCTGACGGCAGCTGCCGCTCCGATGACGGGGATGGCGGTGAACACGGTCGTGACATAGGTGGCGCCGGCAAAACCTCCGAGCCAGCCCCACCAGGGCATCGACGACAGGCCGGCGAGGCGAGGGCGGGGCGTCTTCGTCGGGGCAAGCGCGATCAGAAGCACCGCGGCCATGGCCAGCATCGCCACCAGGAATGAAATGGTGCCGACCGCAAACGGCGCGCCGCCAAGGTCGTGCCGAAGCAAAGCGTTTACAGCGCCTTGCACCGGAAGCACGGCGCCTGCCAGCAGCGCCAGTCCGATCCACCCTGGTTTCGAGGGCGCCAGATTGTCCGCCGCGCCCTTCTGTCCCAGAACGATGAGGGCAGCACCGGCAAGCACGACCAGCATGCCAAAGGCAGGCCCGGCTCGCAGTCCTGCTTCGGGGATCCCGAGCCAGCCGAACGTGTCGAGGGCGAAGGATGCAAGCATCTGCCCGGCGATGAAGAGCCCGACGGACACGACGGCGCCAAGGCGAGGGAACAGAAGAATGGTGGAAACGACATAGAAGGCCGAAGCCATGCCGCCGATCGCGTGCCACCATTCGGCTTGCCGAACGGCAAGCAGCGCCGGTGTCGTTCCGGTGAGAGTTGTGATCGACAACAGCACGATGGCGCCGACCGCGAGCTGAAGCGTGGTCGCGGCAAAGGGTGAGCCGACCGCCTTTGAAAGTTGGGCATTGGCGCCGGCTTGCACCGCAAGCAGGCCACCGGCGACAAGCGCCAGAGGGACGAAGAGGATTTCCACGATCGTATTCCTTGAATGTGGGTGCTGCGGCTAGGGCATGATCCCAAAAAGTGGGTACCGGTTTTTCGAAAAGATCATGCTCCAACAAAGGGTTAGGTCATGATGAGATTTCAACCAAATCTCATCATGATCTAAGCGGCAGCCGATGCTTCAGGCCGGGCGGGAACGGCAATGCCTCTGACAACTTCGGAGCGTCGGCCTATGGCGGCATACCAACGCGCCAGGTCTGGCGCGTCATCGAGGCTGAGGCCGAGCCTGGTGACGGCCGCGTTGATCCATGGCCATGTCATCACATCGGCGATGCCGTAGCTTCTGCCGACGATGTGCTCATGGTTCTTGAGCCGGCTATTGAGCACTCGGAAGACACGTCCGGTTTCGCGCTCAAAACGCTCGATCACGTAAGGGATTTTTTCCGGCGCGAAGATTTTGTAGTTCCACAATTGGCCAAGCGTCGGGCCGACATGGGCCGCCTGGAACAAGGTCCAGGTCAGCGTATCGTCCGCTTCCTGCGCGCCCACCGGCTGAAGCTTGCCCGACCGTCGCGCCAGGTAGTGCAGGATGGCGCCGGATTCGAAGACCGTGCGGCCGGCGTCCCGGTCGACGATCACCGGGATCTTGTTGTTGGGGTTGAGCGCCAGGAAATCAGGCTTGGTCTGGTCGCCCTTTTCGATGTCGACCAAGCGGACCGAGTAGGGCAGGCCGACCTCTTCCAGCATGATCGAGGCCTTGTGCCCGTTGGGTGTCTGGCAGGTGTAGAGTTCTATCGGCGTCATGGCTCTTCTCCGCGACCGTTCTTTCGTCGTTGGACTCCATATGGCGTGCGTGCATGCGCAGATCGACATGCCGATTCGCCCGCTCGCTCTGCGTTTTTGCACAGTGAAGCGTCATTTGACTCGCAGAGCGCAGCGCTTTCTCTTATCTTTCTGCAAGAATGCACAGCTCGCGCGATATCGACTGGGAAGATCTGCGCATGGTGCTGGCCGTCGCCGATGGCGCTTCGCTAGCGGCGGCGGCTCGGATCCTGGGCGTGAACCACACGACTGTGCTGCGGCGCGTCAACGCCTTCGAGGCGCGGCTGGGTATCCGCCTTTTCGATCGGTTGCCGACTGGTTATGCCCTCACCCCGGGCGGCGAGGAACTGCTGGGCGCGGCACGCACAATGGCCGAGACGGTCAATGAACTGGCGCGCAAACTGTCGGGGCAGGATCTCAGGTTCGAAGGCAGGTTGCGGGTCACCACCACCGACACGCTGATGGCGTCGGTGCTGCCGCCGATCCTGGGGGCGTTTCATAAGCTCCATCCCGGCATACGGGTCGAGGCGATGACGCAGAATTCCATCGCCAACCTGACGCAAAGGGATGCAGACGTGGCGATCAGGCCGGTGTCGCAACCGCAGGAAATCCTGGTGGGCCGGCGCATTTCGGGCGTCGCCTTCGCCGCCTACGCGACACGTTCCTACGTCGAAACGCTACCCCCGGAGCCGAGATTGGGTGCGCTGCGCTGGATCGCGCCCGACGACAGCCTAGCCAACACCGGCGTCGCCCGCTGGATGCGGTCGTCGCTGCCCGATGTCGAGATCGCCATGCGCGCCGATTCCCTGGTGACGATGTCGCATGCGGCGGGCGCCGGTATCGGGGTTGCGGCGCTGCCCTGTTATCTCGGCGACAGCCTGCCCGGGCTTGTAAGGGTCGGAGGGCTGATCGAGGAGATTGGCTCGGCGCTGTGGGTGCTGGTGCACGACGATTTGCGCCGCACGGCGCGCGTCCACGCCTTCACCACATTCGTCTCCGGCGAATTGCAGCAGCGGCGCGACCTTCTTGAGGGCAGGCTCGGCGCCGTAGCTTGAGACGCACGCCAGCTGACGCGCGGGCTCAGCTCCGCAACAAGCTCCCAAGCTCTGCGACGGTCATCACGCGCCCGAACACCTTGCCTATGATGTCGAGGGTTGCATTGTGCGATGGCTCGTCCAGTCCGCCGTTGGCGTCGCTGATGAAAGCCACCTTGTAGTCACGCATGAAGGCGCTCCGCGCGGTGGATTCGCAGCAGATGCTGGTCACGGTGCCGATGATGATCACCGTGTCGACCCGGCCTGCGCCACGGATGTTGCGCAACACCGTCTCGATCTGCGTGTTGTGGAAGGCATCGTAGCGGTGCTTCTTGATGACGACATCGCCCGGCAGGGGCGCAAGCGCGGCGACGATTTCGGCGCCGGCGCTGCCTTCCCGCATTCCGTTGGTTTTCAGCTTCGGCTGATAGCCGGTTTCCAGCGGCGAGATATCGAAATGGTCGCTAAGCACATGCTGGGTGTAGATCACCGGGACGCCTTGCGCGCGGAAGCTCGACCACCTGCCGCATCGCCGGAATGCGATGGCGGGCCATGGCCACTTCCATGACGGCGCCCTCATCGACGAAGTCGCTTTGCATGTCGATGACCAGGAGGGCTGCGCGTTGCTTGTCGAACGGCCATGGTTCGTCGCCGGGCTGGGGCATTGCGCGTTTCCTGTTTCCGACGTTGATCAGGTGAGCAGCAGGCTCTTCATCGAGACATCGCAATTCCTGCCGATGACGATGTGATCGTGGATGGATGGAGAGATCAAAGTCGTGGCAATCTCGCAGCGAGTTCCGGGATTTGTTTGGGCGACTTGACGCGTCCTCGCTTGGCCTACGGGTCGATGACCGCGATCGCATCGATCTCTATCAGGTAGCCGGGAGACATCACTGCTATCCCGACCACCACGTTTGCCGGCTTGTGATCGCCGAACAGCTCGATCTGGGCCGCTTCGATGATCGGCACGTGTTCGTCGCGTTTGTAATCGACGATGTAGATCGTGATCTTGCAGACTTGCTCGGGCCGAGCGCCGGCGGCAGCAAGCGCACGGCCAAGATTCCCGAACGCCAGGCGCGCCTGGACTGCGAAATCACCATGGCCAACGAGCTTGCCGTGTATGTCTTCCGGCTGCTGGCCCGAGACGAACACCAGCTTGCTTCCTGTCGCAACGACGACCTGGGAGTACATTTCCGGAATCGGCAGATCATTTGGATTTATGCATTCGAGCGTCATTGAATAGATCTCCTGCAATGGCTGTCGGGAACTGGCTGCTTCGTATTCGCGGGTCTACCACATTGTCGCCGAAGCGGGCGATTCCGTCGCAATATCACTTCTACACCGCAACCGTGGGCATTTGAGCCAAAGCGGAATGTTGCTGATTGGCTCGCGAGCGGTGCGTTTGGGTTGACGGCGCCGGCGAGCGTCGGGCTCAGATCAGCAGCAGGCCCTTCATCGAGGCATTGCCTTTCTTGCCGATGATGATGTGGTCGTGGACGGCGATGCCGAGCGGCTTGGCGCTGTCGATGATCTGCTTGGTCATTTCGATGTCCGCACGCGATGGTGTCGGATCGCCGGAAGGGTGGTTATGCACCAGGATGACGGCGCTGGCCGATAGTTCCAGCGCGCGCTTGACCACTTCGCGCGGATAGACCGGCGTGTGGTCCACGGTGCCGACCTGCTGTACCTCGTCGGCGATCAGCACGTTCTTCTTGTCGAGAAACAGGATGCGGAACTGTTCGCGGTTCTCGAACGCCATCGCCGAGCGGCAGTACGCGAGAAGCTGCGTCCAGTTGGACAGCACCTCGCGGTCGCGAACCTCGGTCCGCGCCATGCGCTGCGCGGCAGCGGCAATCACCTTCAGGTCGACCGCCACGGCGGGGCCGATGCCCTTCACCTCCTGCAGCAGCGCCACCGGTGCGCCAAGCACTTCGCCAAAAGTGCCGAAGCGCGCCAAGAGCGCCTTGGCGATCGGCTTGGTGTCGACGCGCGGGATCAGGCGAAACAGCAGCAGTTCGAGAAGTTCGTAGTCGGGCAGGGCGTCCGCGCCGCCGGCAACGAAGCGCTCGCGCAAACGGTCGCGATGGCCGTGATAGTGTGGCTTCTCCGCCGATTTGTCTCTTGGTGCCTTGTCCTTCGCCGGTGGTTCAAGCCACCGCTCGGAGAAGAACCCCCGTTCGTCGTCACCGCTGTTCCCCATCCATCCCCCACACTCCCCGAAGGCTTCGACGGCAGATTAGAGCGGTAAGCAGCGCGCGGTCGAGTTTTTTCGGCGACGGCGCCTCAAAGCTGCGGCTTGAGGCGATCTTGTTTTCAGCTGACCGGCGGCAGGCCGGGGCGGTCGAGCTTGTTTGGCGACAGGGTGAAAATCTCGCAGCCGGTTTCGGTGACGCCGATCGTGTGTTCGTACTGCGCCGACAGCGAGCGGTCGCGCGTCACCGCCGTCCAGCCGTCCGACAGCACTTTCACATGCGGCCGGCCAAGATTGATCATGGGCTCGATGGTGAAGATCATGCCCGGCCGCATCTCGACGCCTTCCGAGGCGGTGCCATAGTGCAGGATGTTGGGTGCGTCGTGGAACAGCTGGCCAACGCCGTGGCCGCAGAAATCGCGCACCACCGAGCAGCGCTCTGCCTCGGCATAGGTCTGGATGGCGGCGCCGATGGCGCCGGTGCGGGCGCCGGGCCGGACCGCCGCGATTCCGCGCATCAGGCACTCATGAGTGACTTCAAGCAGGCGTTCGGCGGCGCGCTTGATGGTGCCGACGGGATACATGCGCGAGGAATCGCCGTGCCAGCCGTCGAGGATGTAGGTGACGTCGATGTTGACGATGTCGCCATCCTTCAACGGCTTGTTGTCTGGAATGCCGTGGCAGACGACGTGGTTGATCGAGGTGCAGGACGATTTGGTGTAGCCGCGGTAGTTGAGCGTCGCCGGTAGCGCGCCTTGGTCCATGCCGAATTCGAAGACGAAACGGTCGATGGTCTCGGTGGTGACACCCGGCTGGACCATCGGCACCAGTTCATCAAGGCAGCGCGCGGTGAGATCGCAGGCCTTGCGCATGCCGGCAAATCCTTCTTCGCCGTAGAGGCGGATCTGGCCGGTGTTCCTGAGGGGTGCCGTGGCGGCGTCGAGATAGGTGACCATAGTGTCCGTTTGCCTGTAAGCGGGCGGCGCATATCAGCCCGTTAGAAAATTTCCCCAGATTTGGCACTGCAAGCCGCAAGGTTCAAGGAAGAACTGCCGGCAATGGACTGATACTGGCGATATTCCTGGCTTGCGCGGCCGCTCAGATGACATCCAGGTGCGCGATCTCCTCCGGATGCCGAGATCGCACTGACGACACATTTTCGCGCAAAAGCAGCCAAAGCAACTTTTGACGACGAACGGCGTTGCTGTGGTCGACGCCAGTTCGGGAGATATAGAATGGACAGATTGCAATTCGAGGTGCCGGTGCGCATCGCGCCCGCGCCCGGGCTGCCGGTAGAGGAAATATACAGCGTCGAACAGGCGCTGGATATCCTGCATGACTGGCCAAAGAAGCGACAGGGCAAGGTCTATGAAGCGGCGTTCAACGCCTGTTTCGGGGCCACGGTGGATGTGGTCAGGACTGAGGACGCATGGCGCGCCTTCATGGCGTTTTGCCGGGTCAGTGGCCTGCTGGCCAGGGACATGATGGTTACGGCCAAGCGCGCCGGCGAGGCGAGGGGCCTGAGGGTCTAGAGTTCTGCTTGGCCTGGAGGCCGGCCAACCGACTCGTTCCAATCGGCGCGGACTCCGCGGCGTTAAGGTTCCGTTTCCGACTTCACAGCTAGGCATGAGCCATAGAGCAGCGTCTGATTCGTTGCGTCGGTTTCATGGTGCAGAACATGTCTTCAGCCAATGTGCGTACCTTCCCGCTAGATCGGCAGACCGTGCTGGTGCGCGAGGTCGCCGCAAGGCTGGGCAGACTGCACGGCGACACGGCCACGTCGTTCTGGAAGGCCACGGCGCGCGAACTCCTCGACAAGGCGGTCGCGGCCGGCTGCGATGCGGCTTCGGCGGCCAACGATGTCCGCCGGTTTTTTGCCGCGGTCCAGGACGAGATGCATTTCAAGGCGGACGATGCCGCACCAGGGCAGCGCCGGACGCGCACCCGCCTCTAGCTTCGTACAGAGCACCGACACGCGCTCACTGTGGCTAACCGTGGACCGGTCTTGGCGTCGACGATCTCGGGCCTTGCGCTGTCGATCGTGCCGTCCCAGCCACGGCGAGCGCCTTGTTGAACGCGAGACAGGCGATGAAATACTGGTCGCGCTCGGCCCTGGCGACGTCGGTCATCGCCAAGGAAATCGTCGAGCGCTATGGCGGGACCATCACGCCGGAGAACCTGCCTGACGGATGGCTTTTGCAGATGGTGGGATCGACGCGGTTTAGCGCAAGGCGTCGGCCTCTCGGCGATCCCTGTGCCGACCCGATCCGAATCGGCTATGCCTGCGCGATGCAGGAAACGTCTCTCTACATCCCGGTGAAGCGGTTTCTCGAGAGCCTGGAATTCACGGTGAAGGGCGAAGTCGGCCACTGCGATATCGTGGCGGTGCGCGACGGCGAGCCGCCTGTGCTGGTCATCTGCGAACTGAAATTGCAGTTCAACCTCGAACTGGTGCTGCAAGGTGTCGATCGCGCGGCGGCATGCGACGAAGTGTGGCTGGCCGCGCGCATGTCGGCGCGTGGCAAAGGCCGCGAGCACGACCGCCGTTTTCGCGCGCTGTGCCGGCGGCTCGGCTTCGGGCTTCTGGCTGTCAGCGGCAAGGGGGAGGTCGAATTGCTGCTCAGCCCGGCCGCTCTGCCGCCGCGTCGCGATCCAAAGCGGCGCTCGCGGCTGATGGAGGAACACCGGCGCCGGCGCGGCGATCCGGTGGTCGGCGGTGGCTCGCGAGCCCCGATCATGACGGCCTACCGGCAGGATGCGCTGGCCTGCGCCGCAGCCATGACCGACGGGCCGAAACGCCCGCGCGATCTGAAAGCGATTTCGCCGCGCGCGGCCAGCATCCTATTGGACAATGTCTATGGCTGGTTCGCCAGGGCCGAGCGCGGCGTCTACGCGCTGACCGAGGGTGGCCACGCGGCGTTACAGCGCTGGCCGCAGGTAGCGCACGACCAGGGATGAGTGGCCGGAGATTGCCGCGAGCAGGCGCCAGGGGAAATCTCGGCACGGCAGCGCGTGCGCCGGTTCACCGATGCGCCGCGCCACCGTTCCAGCCGCTGCTAGTTCGGCGGCTGCCGCGAGGCTTCTTGTTTTCCTGAAAGATCTGGTACGCCCAAGGGGAATCGAACCCCTGTTACCGCCGTGAAAGGGCGGTGTCCTAACCGCTAGACGATGGGCGCGCTCAGACGAAGCGGCTTATAATTGCGTTGTTGCCAACCGGCAACCCATCAGCCGCCAGATGCGGAAACTTTTTTCAAGAGGGGCGAAAAGGGCCAGTTTGGTGAGCCAGCCCAGGTTTTCTGCCCTCGCGTCATTGCACATCTTTGGAGATTAGCCTGAACGCCCCGCGCAGTCGTCATCCTATGGTCTGCGCTGCGTCGCTGCGCGCCTTGCTTCGCCATAGGATGACGAAGTCGCGGGTGCCTCGGCTAATCTCGAACGTCGCTGATAGCTAATCGGGAAAAACGGCAGGCTGCTAACGGCCGCTCGGCCCGTTTGCCGAATGGGGATGCTACCCCCGCCGGCGGCAGCGCCAATTCCAGTCGCGCTCGGGGCCGACGTCGACGTGAACGGATTCGGTATGGCAGTAGGTGCCGACGCCGCCGCGGCCGGGCATCGTTCGGATGTAGCTCGCCAGTTCCCATTTCGAGACGCCGGGAACCTGGATGTCGGCGGCGGCGCAATACATGTGCAGCGAATTCTTGGCGCCGTTGGCGCGGCGGTTGCGGGCCGGGTCGCGGTAGCCTGATGTGACCATCATCTTGCGGCCGTAATGGCCTTCGATGGTCTTCAGCACACGCACCAGCGACGGCTTCAGGCAGGCGACGTCGACGCTCTCGTTTTGCTTCAACAGGCCATTGGGCGCCAGCCGGGCGAGGCCGGCGGCGGAGGCCACCTGATAGGCGCCGCCCGAACCCTCGTCCTCGTTCAGGTCGACGTCGCTTTCGTCGTCGAGGCCGGATTTGCGCTTGATCTCGAACAGCGCCGTCTGGCGCACGCCGGGCAAGGCATCGCTGCCGGTGATGTGGTTGCTCTCGTTGCCAAGCGAGGCAAGCTGCAAGGGCTTGTCGGCGGAATTGGCTGACGCTAGCGTGATGATCGGCTTTGCCGGGACGGCCTTCTGGGAAGCAACCGCAGGCTGTTCGCCCGAGCGCGAGTTGACCAGCGGAGCAGGTGCCGCCGAGGTTGGCGTGGTGCTGAACAGTGAGGCCAGGAAGCCCTTCTTCGGCGTGTCGATCTGCTGGGGCGCGGCGGTCACGTAGACCTCGTTGGTCGCGGGTGCCGCTGCCGTCGCTTTCGGTGCGGTCACGCCGGCATCGGCGGCGGCGATCTTCTGCGCCACGGCGTCCGTTGCGGCCGCGGTCTGTGCTGACTGCTGCAGCGACTGCGGCGTCTGGCCGACAATGGTTTCGGAGCCGGCGGGAACATTGACCGGGAAGCCGGTGCCGGGCTTGGCCACCGGCACATAGGCGACCTGCTCGGGCAGTGTCGCATCGCCCGCTGCCGTCATCATCATCTGCGGCCCGGTGGATGTGACCTGCACGGTCGAATCGCCCGGCGCCGCAGGGCTGGCGCCGGAAGCCGCGGCGATGTCAGAAGCGGTCGCGTTGTAGCCAGGCATGCCGACGGACATTGTGGGGTCGCCGGCGGAGGTGCAGGACGCCAGAAGCACGGAGAAAAGCGCTGCCGCTATAGTGCGACCTTCTCTCCCCGCGAGACGCGATCCTGCTGATTTCAAAACTAAATTCCCCCTCGGTGTCCGGTCGGCCTGCTATTGGTGCGGCGTCGAAACGTTCACATCCAATAACCTTGTGTTCCCAAACCGGAAACGAGACTTGTGTCAATTCTGCAAGCCTCTGAATTATTTGCTCGTTGGAGGCCAATTGAGGCTTCTTGAAGGTTGACGACACCATTTCGCCCCGTTTTGCCGGCTCGTCAACTCACCAGACATTACATTCCGTTACACACAGGCACCTGCAAAAGGTGCCGGCCGTTACACGCGCACCTTCACATAGGTGCCGGGGGCATCACCCAGGGTTTTCATATGCTTGCCCGGTTTGCGGGCCGGAACGAGGGTGTCGTCCTGGGTTTCGATCCAGTGCTGCCAGTGCGTCCACCAGGAGCCGGGATGCTCCACCGCGGAGGCGAGCCACTGGCCAAAATCGCCTGTCGGTTTGCCGCCGGTCCAGTACTGGTATTTCTTGGCTGCCGGCGGGTTGACCACACCGGCAATGTGGCCGGAACCAGCCATCACAAACTCGACGTCGCCGCCGAAATATTGCGAGCCGAGAAACACCGAAAGGGCCGGCGCGATGTGATCTTCCTTCGACGCCAGGTTGTAAACCGGGATGGTGACGTCGGCCAGCGACACAGTGCGGCCGGCGAGTTCCATCACGCCACGAGTCAGATTGTTCTCGAGATAACAGTTGCGCAGGTAGAAGGAGTGGTTGGCGGCCGCCATGCGGGTGGAATCGGCGTTCCAGTAGAGCAGGTCGAAGGGAAGGGGATCCTTGCCGCGCATGTAATTGTTGATGACATAAGGCCAGATCAGGTCGCCCGAGCGCAGCATGTTGAAGGCGGTCGCCATCTTGGTGCCGTCGAGGTAGCCCTTTTCGTTCATCGATTTCTCGACCGCTGCCACCTGGTCCTCGTCGACGAAGACTTTCAGGTCGCCGGCATGGGTGAAGTCGACCTGCGTGGTGAAGAAGGTCGCCGATTTGATGCGGTTGTCGCCTTCCTGTGCCAGCAGTGCGAGTGCGGCCGCCAGCAGCGTGCCGCCGACGCAATAGCCGATGGCGTTGACCTCTTTCTCGCCGGTCGCCTTCTCGATCGTGTCGAGGCCGTATTGCAGGCCTTCCCGTATGTAAGCTTCCCAGCCCTTGGCGCCGTGCCGCTCGTCGGGATTGATCCAGGAGATGACGAACACGGTATGGCCTTGCTCGATCGCCCAGCGGATGAAGGACTTTTGCGGGTTGAGATCGAGGATGTAGAACTTGTTGATCCAGGGCGGGCAGATCAGCAGCGGGCGCTTGAGCACCGTCTCCGTCGTCGGATCGTACTGGATGATTTCGGCGACATCGCTGCGCCCGACCACCTTGCCGGGAGATGTCGCGACGTTCTTGCCGATCTCGAAGGGCGAATAGTCAGCTTGTCTCAGCTTCAGGTCGCCCTTGCCGGCGGCGATGTCTTCGGCCAGCATCTTCATGCCGCGCACCAGATTTTCGCCATTCGAGGCAACGGTTTCTCGAAACAGCTCCGGATTGGTCAGGATGAAGTTCGACGGCGAGATGGCATTGGACACCTGCTTGACGTAGAAGCTGGCCTTATGGCGGGTGTGATCGTCGAGGCCTTCGGCGTGCTCGACCAGGTCGGCCGCCCAGCGCGAGGTGACGAGATAGGCCTGTTTGAGGAAATCGAAGAAAGCGTTGCGACCCCATTCGGGGTCTTGAAAACGCTTGTCGCCGCGCTCGGGCTTGACCGCATCTTCGGGCGCCTCGGCATTCGGGCTAACCTTCTGGATGGCGTTGCCCCAGACCGTCATGTAGCCGGCGAACAGTCGCGTCTGCGCTTCCAGCGCGCGTTGCGGGTCGGCCAGCCAATATTCGCTGAGCTTGGAAAAGGTTTTTACCATGTCGACCACGGGTTCGGCGACATGATCGCGCACCTCGCCCTTTTCGCGCGGCTCGGCCCAGGCGGAGGCGGCTTTGCCGGCCTGCTCGACCATGCGCGCCATGTTCAACGCGAAGCGTTCCGGGTCTTTCACCAGATATTGCTCGACGGTCGAAGATTGATCATCTTCCGCTTTGCTCGAATCAGGTGTTTTGGACATGGCTCGCGGGGTTCCTCCCGAGGCGTTTTCTTGACATATTATCATGGGACATCTGACCGGGTCCAATGCGCTGTACCCCGGCTGCCAGGAAAACAATATGACGATTAACACCGGCGAGACCATTTTTTCGGGGGCAGGCCGCTTTTGCCGCATCGCGGTTGCAATCGCCTGTCTGGCGCCAGGGCTGCTGGCGGCAAGTGGCTGCACGAGCGCCAACACCGGCAACGGGATGAATGTCGGCCTGACCCAGGGCGCGCAGGACACCGGCTCTTATCCCAATCTCAACATCCCACCGCAGGTGGCGGCAAAGCAACTCACCCCTGAGGAGACGCAGGCCAAGCTTGCCCAGTTGAAGGGCGAACAGCAGGGGCAAGTGGCCAAGGGCGGCGGCGGTGCCCCGTCCACCAGCCCGGCGGCGCTGAATTCGCTGGCGAAGAACCATGGCAAGGACACGCTGAAGCAGATCGAAGCCAAATGCGATCCCGCCCTCGACCCTACCTGCAAATAAGGCTATATCGCGCGCCGAAAGCGGTCTTTGCCAAGGGCGCCTAGCCAAGCCAACTGTGCTGAAGCCAATCTTAAATCGTCTGGAACTGACATGGAAGAATTTCACAAGGTCCGCCGGCTTCCGCCCTACGTGTTCGAGCAGGTCAACCGGCTGAAGGCCAGCGCCCGTTCGCGCGGCGCTGACATTATCGACCTTGGCATGGGCAATCCCGACCTGCCGACTCCGAAGGCGATCGTCGACAAATTGTGCGAAGTGGTGCGCGATCCGCGCACGCATCGCTATTCCTCCTCGCGCGGCATCCCAGGTCTGCGCCGCGCCCAGGCCGCCTATTATCAGCGCCGTTTCGGCGTGAAGCTCAATCCCGACACGCAGGTGGTGGCGACGCTCGGTTCGAAGGAAGGCTTCGCCAATATGGCGCAGGCGATCACCGCGCCGGGCGACGTGATCCTGTGCCCCAACCCGACCTATCCGATCCATGCTTTCGGCTTCATCATGTCGGGCGGCGTCATCCGTTCGCTGCAGGTCGAACCGGATGACGGCTTCATCCCGGCGCTCGAGCGCGGTGTCCGTCATTCGATCCCGAAGCCACTGGCATTGATCCTCAACTATCCGTCGAACCCGACGGCGCTGGTCGCCTCGCTCGATTTCTACAAGGACGTGGTCGCCTTCGCCAAGAAGAACGACATCATCATCCTGTCGGACCTTGCCTATTCGGAGATCTATTTCGACGGCAATCCGCCGCCTTCGGTGCTGCAAGTGCCGGGCGCCATCGATGTCTGCGTCGAGTTCACCTCGATGTCGAAGACCTTCTCCATGCCCGGCTGGCGCATGGGCTTTGCCGTCGGCAATGAGCGGCTGATCTCGGCGTTGACGCGGGTGAAGTCCTATCTCGACTACGGCGCCTTCACGCCGATCCAGGTGGCGGCGGCGCATGCGCTGAATGGCGACGGCGCCGACATCGCCGAAGTGCGCGAGGTCTATTTGAAGCGCCGCGACGTCATGGTCGACGCCTTCAGCCGCGCCGGCTGGACCATTCCGGCACCGGCTGCCTCGATGTTCGCCTGGGCGCCGATCCCGGAGCCGTTCAAGCATCTCGGCTCGCTTGAGTTTTCCAAGCTCCTGATCGAGCACGCCGACGTGGCGGTGGCGCCGGGCATCGGCTTTGGCGAGCATGGCGACGATCATGTCCGCATCGCGCTGGTCGAGAACGAGCACCGGATCCGGCAGGCGGCGCGCAACATCAAGCGCTTCCTGGCGTCCAGCGCCAAGCAGCCGAACAATGTGGTGCCGCTCGCCGCGCATCGCTAAAGTCGCCGCACATCTTATTCGAGCAGATTTTTTGAGGGGCGTCGCCGGGCATGGCTGAAGCGTTGCGTGTTGGAATTGCGGGTCTGGGTACGGTTGGCGCCTCGGTGGCGCGCGTGCTGCGCGACAAGGCAGCGGAGCTGACGCGCCAGTGCGGACGCGATGTCATCGTCACGACCGTTTCCGCGCGCGATCCCAAGCGCGACCGTGGCGTCGACCTCAGCGCCGCCAAATGGTTCGACGATCCGATCAAGATGGCGCAGACCGCCGATATCGACCTCTTCGTCGAACTGATCGGCGGCGACGAAGGGGCAGCGCGCGCGTCGGTCAAGGCAGCACTTGAAGCCGGACGTCATGTCGTCACCGCCAACAAGGCGCTGTTGGCCAAGCACGGCGTGGCGCTTGCCGAAATCGCCGAGAAGAAGGGCGTGCTGCTCAACTACGAGGCGGCAGTTGCCGGCGGCATCCCGGTCATCAAGACGATGCGCGAGGCGATGGCCGGCAATTCGGTCACTCGCGTTTTCGGCATCCTCAACGGCACCTGCAACTACATCCTGACCCGCATGGAGGCCGAGGGCATCTCCTTCGACGAGTGCCTGAAGGACGCGCAACGGCTGGGCTACGCCGAAGCCGATCCGACTTTCGATATCGAGGGCCATGACACGGCGCATAAATTGTCGATCCTGACCAGCCTGGCCTTCGGCACCAGGATCGCCGCCAATGACATCTACATGGAAGGCATTTCCAATATCAGCCAGGCCGATATCCGCGCCGCGGGCGACCTTGGCTACCGGATAAAATTGCTCGGCGTCGCGCAGCGCACCGACAGCGGCATCGAGCAGCGTGTGCACCCGACCATGGTGCCGACCGCGTCGGTGATCGCACAGGTGCATGGCGTTACCAATGCGGTGGCCATCGAAACCGACATTCTGGGCGAACTGCTGCTCTCCGGCCCGGGCGCCGGCGGCAACGCCACCGCGTCCGCCGTGGTCGGCGATATCGCCGACATCGCAAAGAGCCGGCCGGGCTTCCAGCACGGTCCGGTGTTCGGCCTGCCGGCCAAGGAACTGCGCCCCTACAAGAAGGCCCAGATGCGCAGCCATGCCGGCGGCTATTTCATCCGGCTGACCGTGCACGACCGCATCGGCGTCTTCGCCGCGATCGCCAAGCGCATGGCGGACAACGACATTTCGCTGGAATCGATCGTCCAGCATGCCGTCAGCGGCGAGACGGACGCGCAAAAGACGGTGATCCTGGTCACCCACGAGACGACGGAAGCAGCGGTGCGCAAGGCTGTCGACGGCATCACCAAGGACGGCCACCTCACAGACAAGCCGCAGGTTATCCGCATCGAGCGTGCGGGCTAGGCCAAGTCATTTTTCTCCTTTAACCGATTGATGCTGCTGCTGAAAAGTGGTTCAGACGCCATAATGCTCTATCTCTTTGATTTGGAGCCGGATTGAGATTTCAGGTCGAACCCACCAATCATCATCGGGCTCTGGCGGAGGCGTGAGCCGCGAGATCAAGGCGCGTCACCAGGATGTGGAAAAGTTTTGAGACTTTCCTGTTTAGCCGTCGCATATTGCCGGAAATGACAATCTATAGATTACGCCTCCTATGACGGGCGACAAACGCTTCTTCCTCGATGTCAGGCAGTCGGCGACCGGTGTTTCCTGGGAACACCGGTTGAGCGAGCGGCAGGACATGACTGCGCTCGCCATAGCGCAGGGCCACGGCGTGCCCGACATTGTGGCGCGCGTGCTCGCCGGGCGCGGCGTCACCGCGGACCAGGCCGAGCGCTTCCTCGATCCGACGATCCGCAATCTGTTGCCGGATCCGGCTTCGCTGACCGACATGGGCAAGGCTGCGACCCGCATCGCCGAAGCGGTCATGGCCAAGGAGAAGGTGGCAATCTTCGGCGACTACGATGTCGACGGCGCCGCCTCTTCGGCGTTGCTCAAACGCTTCCTGACGCATTTCTTGGTGCCTTCGGAGATCTACATTCCCGACCGCATCTTCGAGGGCTACGGCCCCAATCCGGAGGCTATGCGCGAACTGGTCTCGCGCGGCGCGACGCTGATCGTCACCGTCGATTGCGGCACCAACAGCGCTGTCTCCATTGATGCCGCCAAGGCCGCAGGCGCCGATGTGGTGGTGCTCGACCACCATCAGGTCGGCGGCCCGCTACCGGAGGCGACCGCGGTCGTCAATCCCAATCGCGAGGACGACCTTTCCGGGCAAGGCCATCTGTGCGCCGCCGGTGTCGTCTTCCTCACTCTGGTGCAGACGGCGAGGGTCCTGCGCAGCCGATTGCCCGACGCAGCGCCACCGGACCTGTTGTCGTTGCTCGACTTGGCGGCGCTGGCCACGGTTTGCGATGTGGTGCCGCTCATCGGCGTGAACCGCGCTTTCGTCGTCAAGGGACTACAGATGGCGCGGCAGCAGAAGAATGAGGGGCTCGCCACACTGGCGCGGGTGTCCCGCATTGGTGAGCCGATAAGCACCTTTCATCTCGCCTATCTGATTGGGCCGCGCATCAATGCCGGCGGCCGCATCGGCGATGCAGCACTTGGCAGCCGGCTGCTCGCCACCGACGATCCGGTTGAGGCCAGGACCATTGCCGAGACACTCGACCGGCTCAACCAGGAACGCCAGCAGATGGAGCTGGAGATGCTGGCAGCGGCGCGCGCCGAGGCTGACGCCGAACTTGCCGGCGGCAACGGGCCGGCCATCATCGTCACCGCCAGCACCAATTGGCATCCCGGCATTGTCGGCTTGATCGCCTCGCGGCTGAAGGACCATGCGCGGCGGCCGGCCTTCGCCATCGCCTTCAACGCCAATGGCATCGGCACCGGCTCCGGCCGTTCGGTGTCGGGCTTCGATCTCGGACGGCTGGTGCGCGCAGCCGCCGATGCCGGGCTGATCGACAAGGGCGGCGGCCACGGCATGGCCGCCGGCATCACGGTGGAACGCGCCAAGCTCGGCGAACTCCGTGCTTTCTTCGAGGAGCGCGCGGCGGCCGAAGTGTTCCGGCTGCAGGACGAAGAAAGTCTGGCCGTCGACGGCGCGCTCGCCGCCGAGGGCGCGACGATTGCTTTGCTCGATGCACTGGAAAAGGCCGGGCCTTTCGGCGCCGGCCATGTCGCGCCGGTGTTCGCGCTGCCGCGCCATCGGCTGGCCGACGCGCGGGCCGTCGGCACCAACCACATCCGGGCCGATCTGCAGTCGGAAAGCGGCGGCCGCATCCAGGGCATCGCCTTTCGATCCGTCGATACCGCGCTGGGCGAATTCCTGTTCAAGAACAGGGGCAACACGATCCATGTAGCCGGCTCGCTGTCGGGGAATTATTGGAACGGCAACCGCACGGTGCAGTTCCGCATCACCGATGCAGCCAAAGCCTGACATTGCCGAATTGGTTTAAGCGAGAACCGTCTGCAGCCGCTTCAACTCGCTGATCTGCGCCATCGTCGCCTGGTAACCGACGCTGATCGCCTCATCCGCGCGGTGGAATTCGGTCAAGCCGATATGGCTGAGTTTCGGTTGCAGCGACATGTCGGGCGGATCGCCCGCCAGCCTTGCGCGTGAAATCCGGTCCTGGATGATGTTGAAAGCTTCGACCATGACGCCGGTGATGCCGAGACGGCTCTGGTGCGGCTGGTGGTCGGGGCTGGCCTGGCCTGGCCGGGGCGCGTCCTTCTCGATGAGCAGTTCGCCGGCGCTGTGCTTGATGACGGCGGCGCGGCCGAACAGATCGTAGTGAAGGTTGACCGCGACGACCAGCGGCTGCTCGTAGGCGCGGCAGACCGAAACCGGAACCGGGTTGACCAGCGCGCCGTCGACCAGAATGCGGCCGTTGCAATTCACCGGTTCGAACACGCCGGGCAGCGCATAGGAAGCCCGCATCGCGGTGATCAGCGAACCGCTGGACAGCCAGATCTCATGGCCGGTGCGAATTTCGGCGCCAACGGCGACGAAGGGTTTCGTCAGATCCTCGAAGCGGATGCCTGCCATGTGCTCGCGCAGCCTGACGTCCAGTTTCATGCCGCCGAACAGGCCGCTGCCGCGCAGATTGAGATCGAGCAGGCCGAAGATGCGCCGCTTGGTCAGGCTGCGGGCGAACTCCTCGAGTTCGTCCAGCTTGCCGGCGAGATAGCAGCCGCCAACCAGCGCGCCGATCGAGGTGCCGGCGATCATTGAGACTTCGATGCCGGCTTCGTCGAGCGCGCGCAGCACGCCAATGTGCGCCCAGCCGCGTGCGCAGCCGCCGCCCAGCGCGAGCGAAATGCCTGTCTTGCCCGCGGGTTGCGGGTCAGGCACCCCGCCGGACGATGAGGGGCCATTGGCCTCCCGCACGTCCGGTCTGCTACGCAATGACGCCCACTCGAGCATCATGATCTCCCTTGTCCCGCGTCCGTTCTACAGGAAGGACGTTTGAGAATAGTGAATATGAGTGGTTTGCGACTGTTGAATGGTTCACGCGGGCTTCCGATAGGTTTTTTCCGCATCGAACAGCGGCGTGCTGCCATCGTCGGCAAGCGTTGCCTTGCCGCCGATTAGCCCCACCGTCCGATAAAAACATGAACGCCGGCCGGTGTGACAAGTTGCGTCGTGGCCCAACACTTTGACGCGCAACCATATGGCGTCCTGGTCACAATCCGTGAGCATCTCGACGACGGTCTGAAAATTGCCTGATGTTTCGCCCTTCTTCCACAGCGTGCTGCGCGAGCGCGACCAGTAGTGCGCGATGCCGGTTTCGAGCGTCAGCGCCAGCGCCTCGGCATTCATATGCGCGACCATCAGCAGCATACCGTCAGCGGCGTCGGTGACGACGACGGTGACCAGCCCGGCAGCATCGAAGCGCGGGGAAAACACCGCGCCTTCTTCGAGAGCCTTCTTGTCTGATGGAGCCTTGGGAAATGTTAGTGCCGACATCGCCGGTCCTTGATCTAGCGATGCCGGCGAGAGGCTTACGCCCCGAGGCCGCGCACCATGGTGACGAAACGGACCTGTTCCTCGGGCGTGTCCTTGAACACGCCGGTGAAGGTCGAGGTCAGCGTGGTGGAGCCCTGCTTGCGGATGCCGCGCATGGCCATGCACATATGCTCGGCCTCGATCATGACGGCGACACCGCGCGGATTGAGCACGTCCTGGATGACGCCGGCGATCTGTGCGGTCATGGCCTCCTGAGTCTGCAGGCGATGGGCGAAGATATCGACCACACGGGCGATCTTGGACAGGCCGACGACCTTGCCATCCGGGAGGTAGCCGACATGCGCCTTGCCGATGATCGGCACCATGTGGTGCTCGCAATGCGAGTGGAACTGGATGTCCCTGACGATGACGAGATCGTCATAGCCGGCGACTTCCTCGAAAGTGCGGCCGAGCTCTTCGGCCGGGCACATGTCATAGCCGTTGAACATTTCGAGAAAGGCCTTGGTGACGCGCTTGGGCGTGTCGATCAGGCCCTCGCGGTCCGGATTGTCGCCGGTCCAGCGCAACAGCGTGCGCACGGCGGCCTCGACCTCGGCTTCGCTCGGCCTGTCGGTGACCGGCTTGTCCAGATAGTCGGAAGGGGGCATTATTTTCTTGATGACGGCATCCATAAAGGCGTCTCCCGTAGTTCCTCTCTCAGGAGGAACGAGTTGAACGGACCACGACCTTTCGGGTGCTGAAAACTCGCCCGGTTTCCAGCCCGCAAGCGGCGTGAACGAAATGGGCAAGGACGATGGCTTTGCGTTGCCTTGTCGATACCCGACTGCCACCATTATATATGGTCGTACGCAGCGAATGAAAGACGGTACAACGGCAATCGCTGTTCGCTTGGCGGCGACGGATTGGAAAAATATGATTGACGACGTCTACAATGCGAAAATTCTGGGATTTGCCGGAAACATCGCCCGCGTCGGCCGGCTCGATCATCCGGATGCGACGGCCAAGGCCCATTCCAAATTGTGCGGCTCGACGGTGACCATCGACCTCAAGATGGACAATGGCGTCGTCACCGATTTCGCGCATGACGTGAAGGCCTGCGCGCTCGGCCAGGCCTCGTCCTCGATCATGGCTCAACATGTCATCGGCGCCAGCGCCGACGAATTGCGGGCGGTGCGCGACACCATGCTGAAGATGCTCAAGGAAAATGGCGCGCCGCCGCAAGGCCGCTTTGCCGATCTGAGATATCTGGAGCCGGTGCGCGACTACAAGGCGCGCCATGCCTCGACCATGCTGACCTTCGATGCGGTCGTCGATGCCATCGGTCAAATCGAGAAGAAACGCGCAGAAGAAGCAGCGTGACATAGCGCGGGCTTCGCGCAGGACATGACGGAGGAAGTGTTTGCATTGGTTGATGGTGGCTTCGGGCCTTGTGGTTTCGCTGGTCACGAGTGGCTATGCTGCCGGCGCAGAAAACGCCTCGCAGCAGAAGGCTGCCGCCTACCTCGCTGACAAGCTGGCTGGCTGCTGGATTATCCCCGTCGGCGACGAACTTGTGGCCACACGCGTCAAAATCAGCTTTAACCGGGATGGTTCGCTGGCGGCGCCGCCGAAGGTACTCAATCTTGCAACAGAACCACAGGGCAAGAAGTTCGATGACAGCGCAGTTCGGGCGATTACCCGTTGTGCGCCCTTCATTGGCCTTGCGATTTATGCCGATAGCTACCAGGCTTGGCGCGAGACGACGGTCAATTTCGACGGCCGAGTGATGTCATCCGGCGCGCAGCAGAAATAGAACCGAGGGCTTAAGAAGCACGACGGCTTAGGTCTGCTGTTCCTGCGCCCGTCTGCTTTCGGCAAATTCGCTTCTCACCCAGTCGGCAAAGGCCTTAGCCGGCTCCGGCAGGTCCTTCAAACTCCTGGCCACCAGCCAGTAGGCGCCGGATGCGACGTCGATGTCGAACGGCTTGATCAGCGCGCCGGACGCAATCTCCTCGCCGATCTGCAAGAGGTCGCCCAGCGCCACGCCGTGGCCGAGCAGGGCGGCCTGCTTCGACAGCGACACATCCGCCAGCATAGGGCCGCGCGCCGGAATGGCGTCGGCGGCGACGCCAGCCGCTTCGAACCAGCGCGCCCAGCCCTGACGATTTTCCTCGTGCAACAGCGTGTAGCGGGCAAGGTCGAGCGGCTTTTCGAGGGCAGGGCCCGATCCCAGCAAGGCCGGCGACAGGACCGGTGAATCGACGGTCGAGGCTAGCCATTCGGCCTCGCTGCGCGGCCATGAGGTGGCGCGCGCGCTGAAGCGCAAGGCGAGTTCGGGCTGATCGCTGCGGAACTCGATCGGCCTTGGGTCAACTTCGAGGGAAACGTCGATATCGGGCCGCAACTGGCTGAAGCGGTTGAGCCGCGGCAACAGCCATACCGAGGCCAGCGACGGCTCGACACTGACGCGGACCACCGACTGCGCCGGAACAGCCACCAGGTCCGAAAGCAGCCTGTCGATGTCATCGAAACTCCTGACCAGCTGATCGAGCAGGCGCTGGCCGGCCTCGGTCAACTCGACGCGGCGGTGATGACGGTGGAACAAGGGCTGGTGCAGGAACTGCTCGAGTTCGCGGATCTGCCGACTGATGGCGGCCTGCGAGACGAACAGCTCCTCGGCGGCCCGGCTAAAGCTCAATTGCCGGCCGGCTGCCTCGAAACTTCGCAACGCCGTCAGGGGCAACCGTCCGCGCTTCATTTCGCATAACCCGAAGTTATCCGAACCGGAAATTATACTCGTTTGAAGGCGAAGGCCAGCGGGCGTCTAATCCGCTCTTAGAGGAGACACGGACATGATCCAGTTTCTGGAAATCTTTGGCGATGTGATGCGGATCGCGACGTTTCAATGGCGTGGCGACAGGCAGCATCATGTGCAGCGCACCGAGCAAAGGCCGGCCACCCGCTGGGCGGCTCCAGCGGAGCGGCATCCCTTTCGCCGCTCGCGACCCTGAAGCCGACAAAGAGGCGAGTGAAGAGGATTGCGTTTGCCGGCCGAAGCTCACATCTATCGGTTTGGAAACGCAAGCTGACCCGGAAGCCGGTTTCGGGGTCGCGTTCGGAAAGAGACTGCGGTGGGCGACCAGCATCGGCATGTGCATGCCGCCGGACGGACCCGGCGCGGGCGCAACTGGCCCGGTCCCTGGCGCAAAACACCCGGCCGCATTTTCGGCACGTCGCTGGTGCGCCTCTATCAACTGACGCTGTCCGGATTTGTCGGCAATTCCTGCCGGCATCTGCCGACCTGTTCCGAATACGCGCATGAGGCAATCGCCCGCCATGGCCTGTGGGCCGGCGGCTGGATGGGGCTTTTTCGCGTGCTGCGCTGCGGGCCGTTCGGAACGCATGGTGTCGACCGCGTGCCGGAGGTGCTCGCTCCGAGCTACGTCTGGTTCACGCCATGGCGTTATTGGCAGATCGGCAGGAAGCGCGGCGAGGCCTGACGGCGGACGCGCTGGGTCCCTGATATAGATCGCCAGGGCGGCATTTCTTTACGATCCGGTAGGGTTAACAACGGCCTGCACAAAGACTGCGCATTTGAGTCAAAATCGAGCCAAGACACTTCGCTAAGCGCCTCCTGTTCATTCCCAGGAGAGCCCACATGCGTCGGATCGAAACCCATCCCTTCATCATTGCCGCGGTCCTCTTCCTGCTGGCCTGGTTTCTGGGATTTCCGATGCGGGCGCAATCGGCGCCGCTTGGCGATTTCGCCTGCACGCTTATCCAGGACGCGGCGAGCGGCGAGACGCTCTATCAAAGCGGCGTCTGCGACCAACGCGTCAGCCCGGCGTCGACCTTCAAGGTGCCGCTGGCGCTGATCGGCTACGACAGCGGTGTCCTCAGCGACGCGCATACACCGAGCTGGGACTACAAGCCTGAGTTCAACGCCGTGAAGCGCGACCACAAGGCCGTCGACCCGACGATCTGGGAGCGCGACTCGATCGTATGGTATTCGCGCGAGATCGTGCGCCGGCTCGGCGCAAAAAGCTTTGCCCTCTACGTCTCGAAATTCGGCTACGGCAACATGGATGTCTCGGGCGATGCCGACAAGGACAACGGGCTCACGCAATCCTGGATAAATTCCTCGCTTGAGATATCGCCGGTCGAACAGACAGCCTTCCTGCGCCAGCTGCTCGCCGGCAAGATGCCGGTTTCTGCCAAGGCGCATGAGATGACCCGAGCCATCCTGCCGACTTTCCAGGCCGGCGGCTGGACGGTGCGGGGCAAGACCGGCAGCACCAGGCTGGGAAACAGCAAGGACAAGCGCGCGCTGGGCTGGTTCGTCGGCTGGGCCGAAAAGGGCGGCCGCCGGATCGTCTTCGCCCGGCTGGTCGTCGACACCAAGCCGATCGACATGCCGAAAGGCCCGGCGACACGCGCGGCGTTACTGAGGGAGTTGCCGCAACTGGTGAAGTGAACTTGCTTTAGCTTCAAGTGCTCCGGCGGGCACGAAGGATGTGGCCGCCGGAATTCCTTGTCTCCGCCTTTGGCGTCCTGGAGAAGCGGGCGGCGATGTCGCTGCTTTCCAGATCTTCGATCTCATCGAAGCCGAGCTCGCGCAGCGATTGCGCCAGTGCCGCGGGCACGAAGAAGCTGATCCAGGGCTCTCCGGCAGCGGCGACGCGCGCCGCATGGAAAGAGAGGGCAGCCTGTCCAGCCGCATCGCGGTTCTCGGCCGGCTCGCTGTAGTCGAAGACGACCTCCGAACCGGGCATGCCGGCAATCCAGGACAGGGTGCTGAAGATTGCGTCCTGGCTCAGATACGGAACGACACCCAGCCAGATGAAGAAACTGGGCTCGGTCTGCCGCAAACCGGCCGATGCCAGGCCATCCGCGGGGCGCTGGCGCTCGAAGTTGACCGGCACGAACATGGTGGCCCGCGGTTCGGCAAGACCAGCATCGGCGATGCATTTGCGTTTCCAGGCCTGTGTCGCCGGGTGATCGACTTCGAACACCGCGACATCAGGGTACGGATTGCGCAGCGAGAAAGTGTCGAGGCCGGCGCCGAGCACCACCACTTGCTGGACGCCCCGGCGCACCGCCGCAGCCAGCCAGTCCTCGGCGAGGCGGGCGCGCGCTGCCACGAACAGGCGCATGCGCCGGCTGCGCTCACCTTCCTGCTCGAGCTCCTGCACCGTCGGTGCGGCATCGCCCAGTATCGCACTCGCATATGGGTCGCGAAACAGCGCCGCCTGCTGCGAGAACTGGTGGAGGGCCCGCATGCGCGCGACGCCCAAGGCGGTTCGGCTGGATTTTGCGTCTTCCATGCCGGGGATTCCAACCTCGTGTCGGGGAAATTCGCAAGCCTGTGCGACTGGCCTGCGACATCTGTCGCGCCATTTCCTGACACCTGCGCCAACGACGGCTCTTTACCTGATGCCGCGTGGCCTCTAAAACCCGCCCGCTGCCGGATGCCTCCGGCTTCACACCACGACCACCCGCGCTCGTTTGCGGGACTGGATAGGAGATACAAATGCTGAATTCCGTTTCCCTGACATTTCCCGATGGCTCCGTCCGCGACTATGACGCGGCGATGACCGGTGCAGGCCTCGCCGAATCGATCTCGAGGTCGCTGGCCAAGAAAGCCGTCGCCTATGCGATCGACGGCACCGTTCGCGATCTTTCCGACCCACTTGGCAAGTCCGGCAAGGTCGAGATCATCACCCGCACCGATCCGCGCGCGCTGGAGCTCATCCGTCATGATGCAGCACACGTGCTGGCGGAGGCCGTGCAGGAACTGTGGCCGGGAACGCAAGTGACCATCGGGCCGGTGATCGAGAACGGATTCTATTACGACTTCGCCCGCAACGAGCCGTTCACGCCTGACGATTTCCCGGTGATCGAAAAGAAGATGAGCGAGATCATTGCGCGTAACAAGCCGTTCACCAAGGAAGTCTGGTCGCGCGACAAGGCGAAAAAGGTCTTTGCCGAGAAGGGCGAGCGCTACAAGCTCGAGCTGATCGACGCCATTCCCGAAGACCAGGATCTCAAGATCTATTCCCAGGGTGACTGGTTCGACCTCTGCCGCGGCCCACACATGGCCTCCACCGGGCAGATCGGCAACGCCTTCAAGCTGATGAAGGTGGCCGGCGCCTATTGGCGTGGCGATTCGAACAACCCCATGCTGACCCGCATCTACGGCACGGCCTGGGCCGAGCAAGCTGAACTCGATGCCTACCAGACGATGCTGGAAGAGGCAGAGAAGCGCGACCACCGCAAACTCGGCCGCGAGATGGACCTGTTCCATTTCCAGGAAGAGGGGCCGGGCGTCGTCTTCTGGCACGCCAAGGGCTGGAAGATGTTCCAGAATCTGGTCAACTACATGCGCCGCCGCCTCGACGAGCAAGGCTACCAGGAGGTCAACGCACCGCAGGTTCTCGACAAGAGCCTGTGGGAGACGTCGGGCCACTGGGGCTGGTATCGCGATGCCATGTTCAAGGTGACGGTGGCCGGCGACGACACCGACGACGACCGCGTGTTCGCGCTGAAGCCGATGAATTGTCCGGGCCACGTGCAGATATTCAAGCATGGGTTGAAATCCTATCGCGATCTGCCCGTAAAGCTTGCGGAATTCGGCAATGTGCATCGCTACGAACCGTCCGGCGCCTTGCACGGGCTGATGCGCGTGCGCGGCTTCACGCAGGACGATGCGCATATCTTCTGCACCGAGGAGCAACTGGCCGCGGAATGCCTGCGCATCAACGATCTGATCCTGTCGACCTACGCCGATTTCGGCTTCGACGATGTCAGCGTGAAGCTGTCGACGCGGCCGGATAAGCGCGTCGGCACCGACGAGGCCTGGGATCATGCCGAGGCGATCATGGGCAACGTGCTGGATACGATCAGGACGCGATCGGGAAACCGCATCAAGACCTCGATCAATCCGGGCGAGGGCGCTTTCTACGGGCCGAAATTCGAATATGTGCTGAAGGACGCCATCGGCCGCGAATGGCAGTGCGGCACCACGCAGGTCGACTTCAATCTGCCGGAACGCTTTGGCGCCTTCTACATCGGTTCGGATTCGGAAAAGAAGCAGCCGGTGATGGTGCATCGCGCCATCTGCGGTTCGATGGAACGCTTTCTCGGCATCCTGATCGAGCATTATTCCGGCCATTTCCCGCTGTGGTTCGCGCCGCTGCAGGTGGTTGTGGCGACGATCACCTCGGATGCTGACGACTATGCGCGAAAGGTTGTCGCACAGTTGAAGGCGGCAGGACTTTTGGCCGAACCGGATCTGCGCAACGAGAAGATCAACTACAAGGTGCGTGAGCATTCGCTGGCCAAGGTTCCTGTGATCCTCGTCTGCGGCAAGCGCGAGGCGGAGGAGGAGACGGTCAACATCCGCCGGCTTGGCTCGCGCGATCAGGAATCGCTCAAGCTGGCCGACGCGCTGAAGCTGCTTTCCGACGAGGCTGTTTCGCCCGACCGAAGGCGCAACGCGGCCTGAGCAATCAATATTTCGGAGAAATGGCGGTGGAGCGATCCACCGCCATTTTCACATGCCTGTCACGCCAACCTTGTAACGAGCCCCCATGCTCAAGCTGAAGATACGGGAAAGACCGTTTCCCGAACTCTCCTACGCCAATGCGAGCCAGCCGGCGCTGACGCGCTGGTTCATCCATTCCATTGAAGGTCTGTCGGGGCGCGACCGGTATGCCGCGCTCTATGATTTCTGGCGCCGCCAGGTGGCGCCGACCGGCGAGCGGGTGTTCAGCCGCATGCTGCAGCTGATCGACGTCAAGGTGCGCAGCACCGATCAGTGGCCGCCGGCGGGGCTGCCCGACACGCCGCTGGTGATCGTCGCCAACCACCCGTTCGGCATTGGCGACGGCATTGCCGTGCTGTCGCTCGTCGAGCAGCTCGGGCGTCCGTTCCGCGTCATGATCCACAAGGATCTGCTGAAGATCCGCGAGATGGAACCGTACTCGCTGCCGATCGACTTTTCCGAGACCAAGGACGCGGTGAAGAACAACATGGCGGTGCGCCAGGAGGCAGTGCGGCTGTTGAAAGAGGGCGTCACCATCGTCGTATTTCCGGCCGGCGGCGTCGCCACCGCGCCGAAAGGCTTTGGCCGGGCGCGCGACCTGCCGTGGAAGATGTTTCCGGCGCGCCTCGTGCAGGACGCCAAGGCGTCGGTGGTGCCGATGCATTTTTCAGGTCAGAACGGCCGGCTGTTCCATCTGGTCAGCGGTCCGATGAACATGGCCGAGCGCGAAGGAAGGCTGGCGAAATTCGTCGGCAAGGCGTCGCTGACGTTGCGCCTTTCAATGCTCATCCGCGAATTTGCGCGGCTGTCCGGCAAGGCGATCGACGTGCGCGTCGGCGATGTGCTGAGCTGGGATGAGTTGGAGCCATTGCGCGACCGCGAGACGCTGCTCGACCGTCTTCATCGCGGTGTCTTCGACCTAGCGCCCGACGCGCCGCGCGGCCGGGTCCACTTCCTGAAGCGCCGCCTGTGCAAGGCCGCCTGACGTAGCCCTGAACTACCACTTCAACTGAGCAGCCAAACCGATGCCAATGGGCGCGCCGGTCAGTCGGCGCCTTCCTCCGGATCGATCGCAGAGGCATCAGTGGCCAGCACCTCGATCTCCTGGTTCTGCCCAGCGACCACGGTGAAATCCTTCTGGTAGATGCGGTCGCGGTTCTTGGCGATGATGGTGTATTGGCCTTCGGCCAGCACCATCGAGGCGAAGGCGCCGACGGCCTCCTTGATCGGATCGCCGGATTCGTTGAGCAGCGACCAGGATGTATCGGCGATAGCCTCGCCGCCGGTCTCGCGCACCAGCTTCATGGTCTCCTCCGCCGCGCGATGCTCGACGGTGGCTTCGGTCAGCTTGCCGGCTTCGACACGGATGTCGGAGCGAATGACGGCATTGACCGCGCCATAGGTGGAGACGACATGATAAACGCCGGCGTTGAGCCGCACGACGCTGTTGGGCTCCACATCGGGAATGATCAAAGCGCGGTCGCCATTGGCCTCGGCGGTGCCCTCGTAAATGGAGAAGCGCAGTTTTTTCGGCGGAATACGCACGCCGCCCGACAGCACCGCGTCGAGCTTGAGGCCGCCGGCATCGAGCACCAGGCTTTCGCGCCTGGCGTCCTTGCCGACGGTGATGCGCTTGGTGGCGCCGGCGCGTCCGTAGGAGGCGTGGACCAGATAGCTGCCGGGCTCGAGCTGGAACACAGCGCTGCCGCCATGCGCGGAAGCCACCATCGGCAGCTTGCCGTCGCCGGCGGCCTCGGGCTTGAAGACGCGCCAGACGATGCCGCGCGTGATGTCGGCGCCCTTGTCGGTCAACTGCGCCGACAGCGTTATGGCGCCGCCGCCACTGAGCGCCAGCGGCGTCTCGCCCTTGGGCGTCGCATAGCTCGAAATATCGGGAAGTTTCAGATTGCCGATGCCGTCGGCATTCTGCGCCATGGCCATTGACGCCGGCGCAAACAGCGCTACGGCGAGCCAAATCAGGAAAAGGCGCGATGTCCCCTCAAACATGCCTTGCGTTGAAGCCCAAGGCGGTGGCAATTTCAAGGCTTAAGAGTCCGACCGCCTTGGCAACAGGTTCTTTCGTCCGGCGCGCCCGCGCCAATGCCCGAGCCGCCCCGATCCGCAATGGCGCGCTTCAGCTCAAAATCGAGTGCTTTAGGAGACCTGGCCCCCATGGCGTCGCCGATCATCGACTTCCTGCTGACCCGAAACTCCGCACCGATTCCTGAATTGAAGGAACCGGCGCCCAGCGATGGCGATATCGCGACCATGATCGCGGCTGCAAGCCGGGTGCCCGATCACGGCCGGCTGGAGCCGTGGCGCTTCATCCTTTATCGCGGCGAGGCGCGCGTCGAGATCGGCAGGAAGCTGGCGGCGCTCGCCGAACAGCGCGAAGGACCGCTGCCGGAAAACCGCCGCAACCAGGAGCTTGCGCGGTTTTCCCGCGCGCCGCTGGTGATCGGCGTGGTGTCGGTTCCGAAGGACAATCCAAAAATCCCGCAATGGGAAATGTTCCTGTCCGGCGGCATGGCGGCGCTGAACCTGATGATCGCGGCCAACGCGCTGGGCTATGGCACCAACATGATCAGCAACTGGTATTCCGACGTCGCGGAGGGCAGGGCGATCCTGGGGCTGGCGCCGCAGGAGCGCGTCGTCGGCTTCATCCATGTCGGCTCCTACCAGGGCCCGGCGCCGGAACGGCCGCGGCCCGATCCGGCAAAGCTCTATGCCGATTATACTGGGCCGTGGAACGGCTGACACCCGAAAGCGATTCCCCTTTATTTAAACACAGGCTAAGACAGCGGCTTCGGCGATGCGTTGGGGGTTGGCGCATCGACCATGGGGATTGGGGGTCGCTGGCGACATGAACAAACGAGACTCGCTGCGAACCCGGCTGCGCTATGGGTTCGACAAGAGCATGGCCGCCGGCCCGATCGCGCTGATCGGCTGGCTCGCCGTTGCTTCGCTGCTGATCATCATTGCCTCCGCGGCTTTCCTTGCGGTGACCCGCATCGCGCCGGAGGGCGGCGAACCGCTGAACTTCTTCGAAGCGTTCTGGGAATCGCTGATGCGCACGCTCGATTCCGGCACGATGGGCGGCGACACCGGCTGGGCCTTTCGTCTCGTCATGCTGTTTGTCACGCTTGCCGGCATCTTCGTTGTGTCGGCCCTCATCGGCGTGCTCAGCGCCGGCGTCGACAGCAAGCTCGATGAATTGCGCAAGGGTCGTTCGCGGGTGCTGGAGAGCGACCACACCATCATCCTCAACTGGTCGCCGTCGGTCTTCGACGTCATCTCCGAACTCGTCATTGCCAATGCCAGCCGCCGCCATCCGCGCATTGTCGTCATGGCCAACATAGACAAGGTCACGATGGAGGACGAGATCGCCGCCAAGGTCGGCAGGTTGGGCAACACACGCATCATCTGCCGCAGCGGCGACCCGACCGACCTCTACGATCTGGCCATCGTCAACCCGCAGACCTCGCGCTCCATCATCGTGCTGTCGCCGGACGGCGACGATCCGGATTCGCAGGTCATCAAGACGGTGCTGGCGCTGGCCAACGACCCGAACCGGCGCACCGCGCCCTATAACATCGCCGCCGAGATCCGCGACGGAAAGAACGCCGAGGTCGCCCGCGTCGTCGGCGGGGCCGAGGTACAGCTTGTCCTGGCCGACCAGCTGATCTCGCGCATCGTCGTGCATTCGAGCCGGCAGTCGGGTCTCAGCGGCGTTTATTCGGAGCTGCTCGATTTCGACGGCTGCGAAATCTACACGACCGAGCAGCCTGATCTCACCGGCAAGACCTTCGGCGAGGCAGTGATGGCGTATGAGCATTGCACGCTGATCGGGCTCTGCGACCAGCAGGGGCGCGTCAATCTCAACCCGCCGTCGGAGCTGGTAATCGGCAAGGACATGCGCGCCATCATCATTGCCGAGGACGATGCCGCCATCAAGCTGGGAAGCGCCGGAGCCAAGATCGATGCCGCGGCGATTCTTCGCCATCAGCCCATCGAGGCGAAGCCGGAGCGCACGCTGATCCTTGGCTGGAACCGGCGCGGTCCGATCATAACCTATGAACTGTCGCGCTATGTCGCGCCTGGTTCGATCCTGACCATCGCCGCCGATACGCCAGGCCTCGAGCAGGAAGTTGCCGGGCTGCCGGTCGTCGGCGACAATCTGTCGGTTTCCTGCCGGATCACCGACACGTCGAGCAGCACAGCACTGGCAAGCCTGGACGTGCCTTCCTACGACCACGTGCTCGTCCTCGGCTACAGCGAGACCATGGCAGCGCAGCCCGCCGATACGCGCACGCTGGTGACGCTGTTGCATCTGCGCAAAATCGCAGACGATGCCGGCACGCATATCTCGATTGTCAGCGAAATGATCGACGTGCGCAACCGCGAGTTGGCGGCGGTGACCAAGGCCGATGACTTCGTCGTCAGCAACCGGCTGGTCAGCCTGATGCTGGCGCAGGCATCGGAGAACCAGCATCTCGCCGCGATCTTCGATGACCTGCTCGACGAGGAGGGCTCCGAAATCTACATGCGTCCGGTCGGCGACTATGTCGCCATCGACCAGCCGGTGACGTTCTGGACGATCGCGGAATCGGCGCGGTTGCGCGGAGAGATCGCCATCGGGCACCGGCGCGTTCGCGCCGCGCAGAGTGATGAGCGGGCGCTGGGCGGCGTCACCGTCAACCCGTTGAAGTCGCAAGCGCTGGCCTACCTGCCTGAGGACCGGGTCATCGTGCTGGCGCGGGACTAAACCCCGACTGCCTTGGCGCGAGCCAGAAGCCGTTCGGCGAGCCTGAGATGCGGCCGGTCATACATCTTGCCGTCAATGCCGACCACGCCGGGATTTCCGGCCGCCTCGAAGGCGGAGACGATGGCCTGCGAGCGTTGCACTGCCTGCGCCGATGGCGTGAAGGCGGCGTTGATGACCGGCACTTGCGCCGGATGGATCGCCATCTTGCCGGCAAAGCCGTCACGCTCGGCCTCCGTGCATTCGGCTTCGAAGGTGGCCATGTCGCGAAAGCCGGGGAAGACTGTGTCGATCGCCGCGACTTCGGCTGCGCCGGCGGCAAGGATGGTCATCGTGCGGGCGAAGCGGAAGACATCGGTGTAGCGGCCGTTCTCGTCGCGCGACGCGCGCGCGCCGATCGCCGCCGACAGATCCTCAGCGCCCCAGGTGAGGCCGGCAAGCCGGGCGCTTGCCCCGGTGTAGGTCGCGGCCGCCAGCACGCCGGCAGCGGTCTCGGTGATGATCGGCAGGATTTTTATGCCGCCATCCGGCAATCCGTTTTCGGCCTCATGTACGCGGAGCTTTACGGATAGCTGCTGGACATCCTGGCCGCTGTTCGACTTCGGCAGCATGATGCCGTCGGGTTTGACCGGAACCAGGGCGGCCAGATCATCGTCGGTCAACCCGGTCGATAGGCCGTTGACTCTGATATAGATGGCGGAGCTTGTCTGCTGCCGGTTGCCGCCGATAAAGCGTGCCGCGATGTCGCGTGCCGACGCCTTGTTTTGTGGCGCCACGGAATCCTCGAGATCGACGATGACCACGTCGGCGCCGGCGCCAAAGCCTTTGTCCAGCTTCTTTTCGGAATCGCCGGGCACAAACAGCAGCGAGCGCATCAGGCCGCCTTTTTCATCATCATCGCCTGGCGCGTGCATTTGGCGACGAGCACATCATTCTGATTGTAGGCGCGATGCTCGAACTCGACGATGCCGCGGTCCGGCTTGGATTTCGATTCCCTGACCGAGATCACAGTCGTTTCGACACGGATGGTGTCGCCATGGAAGACCGGGTGCGGAAACACCGTCTCCCTCATGCCGAGATTGGCAATTGTGGTGCCGACGGTGATGTCATTGACGGAAATGCCGATCATCAGGCCGAGCGTGAACAGCGAATTGACCAGCGGTCTGCCCCATTCGCTCTTGGCGGCGAAGTCGAAGTCGATGTGCAGCGGCTGCGGGTTCAGCGTCATCACCGAGAACAGCATGTTATCGCTTTCGGTGACGGTCTTGCGCAGCGTGTGCCGAAAGACATGTCCGACGACGAACTCTTCGAGATAAAGCCCGGGCATCGTTTTTCTCCTCCGCTGCCTGACGGTTGATAGGCGCTGCCCATGCCACCCGCAAGCCAGTTAATAAACATGGTGAACCGTTCGTAAACCATTTCTGCCTAGGGTCATTCCTGGGGCCGGAAGCTTTCCGGCAAGGGGCGTAGCAGGCAGTATGGTTGTCTCGCATTTTCTCAAATGGATCTACACCGCGAGAGTTTCGGAGCGCGCCGCGGCGGCGAGCGCGCTGGCCCGCGCCTACGTCAATTCCGACCTGCCTTTCGAAGACCGTTGCGCGGCCGAAGCGGCGCTGACGCTGCTGCTCGACGACGCCTCGTCGAAGGTGCGGCTGGCTATGGCCGAAGCGCTGTCGATGAGCCATCACGCGCCGCTGCAGATCATCAGCGCGCTTGCCTCCGATCAGCCGGAAGTGGCAGCCCTGGTGCTGGCGCGCTCCCCGCTGCTGACGGACGCCGACCTGATCGACCGCGTCGCGGCCGGTCACAAGGCGACGCAAAAACTGATCGCCGACCGGCCGGTCGTTTCGATGGCGGTTGCCGCGGCAATCGCCGAGATCGGCGAACCGGAAGCGTGTGCGGCGCTGCTCGCCAATGACGGCGCCGATATCGCGTCGCTCAGCTTCCGCCGCATGGCCGAGCGGCATGGCCATATCGCTCATTTGCGCGAGGCAATGGTCACGGATGTGCGGCTGCCGGCCGACTGCCGGCACATGCTACTGGTCAAGCTCGGCGAAACGCTGAAGGCTTCGCCGCTGGTGATGGCGCTGATGGGGGCGGCCAGAGCCGAGCGCGTCACGCGCGATGCTTGCGTCAAGGCTTCGGTGCGGCTGGTCGAAGGCACGCGCGCGGAGGAACATGCGGCACTCATCGAACATCTGCGCCTGCGCGGCGACCTGACCGCAAGTTTCATCATCCGTGCCATTGCCCACGGCAAGGTCGACTTTTTCGGCTCGGCCCTGGTCGCGCTCAGCCAGCAGTCGGAGCAGCGGGTGCGGGCCTTGCTCGCCGGCGGCCAGGACGTTGCGTTGCAGGCGCTGTTCCGCAGCGCCGGCCTTGCCGCTTCCACCCATGGCATCATCCTGCGCGCGCTCAAGATCTGGCGCGAAGTCGCCAACGGCAAGCGCCTCGCCGGCGTGCAGGAAGTCAGCTGGCTGATGCTGAAGGAACTCGGAGGTCAATCCACTGAGGGCGATCTCGCCGGCCTGGTCAAGTCGATCCATCTCGACGCGCTGCGGGAAAACGCGCGCGGGCATGCGCTGGCGATAGCCGCGGCCTGACGCCCTAGCCACGGTCCCTGGTGAAGAAATCCGGGAAATCCTCGATCGCGGCGGCGATGATGCGCAGCGAGGCTGCGATCTGCAGCGTGTCGGCACTACCGCTGCGCTCTGAGAGGCCGGCTGCATATTGCCGGGCCACAGTGATGGTCGCCGTCTGGGGCTCGCCTGGTGCGCGAAAGAGCAGTTCACGCGCCAAGCCGCGCAGGAAATTGGCGATCGAGAGCGCGGTGTCGGAAGGAGTGGACGGGCTCTGCTGCGCGGCGCGCAGACGCAGAATTTCAAGGCCGACGGTAACGGCGGCGACCCCGCCGCCCAGAATCGCATCGCCTTTCCTGCCGGCATTTTGCAAGAGCGGCATCAGCTGGTTGATGCGGTCATAGGCCAGACTCTCGAAGGCCGAACGCCGCGGCACCCGCTCATGCAGGCATAGCCGCGCCAGATCCTCGCGCATGGCGCGCACGATGCGGTTGGCCGCGCGCCATGGATCCACCGGCAGCACCACGATGAAGACGCAGATAGCCAGCAGGATGCCGACCAGCACCGACGCCGAGCCGGCGAAGAACGGGCCTGGGGCATAGGTCATCGCCTGATGCGGGCTGAGGAAGGCGAGGAAATTGATTGCAAAGGCCGTCGCCACGCCGACGGTGCGCGGATTGGCCATGCCCAGCGCCGTCGGTACCAGGATCGGCACGACAAACAGCGTGAACCAGCCGAAGCCGGGCAAAGCAGGCAGCGCGACCTGGCCAACAAGGAAGGCAAAGGGCAAAGCCAGCAGCGTACCCTTGAAGAAGCCCCAGGACACCCGCACCGGGTCAGGCCGCGCGGCGAAAAGACTGGAGACGACCGCAACGAGGATAACGGTGCCGGCCGCGTCGGACCATTTCGTCGTCAGCCAGAAGGCGGCGACCGCCAGCGTGGCAAGGGCGGCGCGTATGGCATTGCGCGAAGCCCCGGGATAATCGCGATGCACCACCAGCGCAGGCAGCTGCATGTTGCTCCGGCTCGGGCGCGTCACCGGTGCGCGCAGGGCGTCGAGGCCGCGCAGCACCTGCTTGAAGGCTTCGGCGAAATCGGCGGCGATGGTGAGGCGCGTGATGGTGCCGACCCTGTCGTCGCCCTGATCGGTCGAGGCGTCGGGCATTTGCCGGGCCTTGCCGGCAATCGCGTCGAGCCGCGTCACCCAGGGCGACGTGTCCTCCAGCGCCTCGGGCGTGGCTGCCAGTTCGCTGACCAGCGACTGCAGTTCCGAGCGCACCGGAATGAGCGCTGCGTTTTTCGGCGCGGCGTGAGAATGCAGCGCGCGTGCCGCCGACAGCGCCGACAGAAGCTGACCGATGGTGAGGCGGACCGGATGGGCGCGGGTGGCGAAGCTCGGGGCTTCGAGCCGGGCATAGGTGCGCATCTCGGCCAGCATCTGGGCGTCCGTGATCAGCTTGCCGTGCAGGCCGGCCAGTCTCGCCGGGTCGCCGCCGGAAAAAGCGCCGCCCGCATAGGTTGCAAGGTCGAGGATGCTGCGCTTCAGCCTGGAGATGATGGCGTCAGCGGCCAGCTTGGGCAGGATCAGCCGGCTGGTCAGGCCGGCGCAGACGATGCCGAGCACGATCTCGGCGCAGCGCGCGACAGCGAGATCGACGATCACATGCGGCTGGCCGAAAGCCGGCAGCCCAATGATCATCGCGGTATAGCCGGCAAGTGCGGCGCCATAGGCTTCCGGATTGCGCAGCAGCGACGAAACCAGCGTGCACAGCCCAATCCAGACGGATAGCGCCGTGACCAGCAGCCAGGGATTGGTGCCGAAAACCGAGGTGATGCCGATCGCCGCAAGTCCACCGGCCAGCGTGCCGAGCAGCCGGTAAAAACCTTTCGCCAGCACCATGCCGGCGACCGGCTGGGCGACGATGAAGACCGTCATCATCGCCCATTGCGGGTGGTCGAGTTTTAGCGCGTAAGCAGCGAGAAGCGCGATCAGACCGGCCGAAACCGTGCGCAGGGCGAAAATCCAATCCGAGCGCGTCGGCTGCGTCAGGCCCGCCAAACTAGTTTCGAAGTAGCTCTTCAGCCGCGCCCAGATCACAAGCTGGTCTCCGTATCGGAAGCGCAGGCTAGAGCAGTTCCAGGAAAAGTGTGAAACGGTTTTCCGCCCGGAACTGCGTCAAACGAAGAGTTGGCCGGCGCTCAGATATCCAGCACTTCCGTCGCGGCGAATTCGGCGCGTTCCTGGATGAAGCGGAAGCGGGCTTCCGGCTTGGTGCCCATCAGCGCGTCGACAGCATCCTTGGTCGCGGCCACGGCGTCGATAACATCGACCCTGAGCAGCGTGCGCTTCCTCGGGTCCATGGTGGTTTCCTTGAGCTGCGCGGCCATCATCTCGCCCAGGCCCTTGAAGCGGCCGATCTCGACCTTGGCGCGGCCGGTGAATTCGGTGCGCAACAGCTCGTCCTTATGCGCATCGTCCCTGGCATAGGCAACCTTGCCGCCTTGCCGGATCGAATAGAGCGGCGGCACCGCCAGATAGAGATGGCCGCCATTCACCAGGTTCGGCATTTCCTGGTAGAAGAAGGTGATCAGCAGCGAGGCTATGTGAGCGCCGTCGACGTCGGCGTCGGTCATGATGATCACGCGGTCGTAGCGCAAATCCTCGTCGCGGTATTTCGAGCGCGTGCCGCAACCGAGCGCCTGAATCAGGTCCGATATCTGCTGGTTGGCGGCGAGCTTGTCGTTGCCGGCGCTGGCGACGTTGAGGATTTTTCCGCGCAGCGGCAGCACCGCCTGGCTCGCACGGTCGCGCGCCTGCTTGGCCGAGCCGCCGGCCGAGTCGCCTTCGACGATGAACAGTTCGGCGCCCGCGGCGGCGTTCTGCGTGCAGTCGGCGAGCTTGCCGGGAAGGCGCAGCTTGCGCACCGCGCTCTTGCGCGACACTTCCTTTTCCTGGCGCCGGCGCACCCGCTCGTCGGCGCGCGCAATCACCCATTCCAGCAGCTTGGAGGCTTCCTGCGGATTGTCGGCCAGCCAGTGGTCGAAGGGATCGCGGATGGCGGTCTCGACAATGCGAATGGCTTCGATCGTTGCCAGCCTGTCCTTGGTCTGGCCGACGAATTCCGGCTCGCGGATGAAAACCGACAGCATGCCGGCCGCCGAGATCATAACGTCTTCGGAGGTGACGATCGAGGCGCGCTTGTTGCCGACCAAGTCGGCATAGGCCCGAAGCCCGCGCGTCAGCACATTGCGAAAGCCGGCCTCATGCGTGCCGCCTTCGCCGGTCGGGATGGTGTTGCAGTAGGAGTTGACGAAGCCGTCACCGCCGAACCAGGTCACCGCCCATTCCAGCGAGCCGTGGCCGCCCTGTTTTTCGCTCTTGCCGGCGAAGATCTCGCGGGTCACCTGGAAGTCGTCGCCAAGCGATGCCTTGAGATAGTCCTTCAAGCCGCCGGGGAAATGGAACTCCGCCTTGGCGGGCGTCTGGTCCTTTTCCTTGATCAGCGATGGGTCGCAGCTCCAGCGGATCTCGACGCCGCCGAACAGATAGGCTTTCGAGCGGGTCATGCGATAGAGCCGCGCCGGCTCGAAGGCGGCGCCCTTGCCGAAAATCTGCTCGTCGGGATGGAAGCGGATTTTGGTGCCGCGCCGGTTGTGCACTTCGCCGAGCTGCTCCAGCCCGCTCACCGGAACGCCGCGCGAGAACCTTTGGCGGTAAAGCTGGCGACCGCGCGCGACTTCGACTTCGAGATGGTCCGACAGCGCATTTACGACCGAGACGCCAACACCGTGCAGACCGCCGGAGGTCTCATAGACCTTGCTATCGAACTTGCCGCCCGAATGCAGCGTCGTCATGATGACTTCGAGCGCCGGCTTCTTGAATTTCGGATGCGGATCGACCGGGATGCCGCGGCCATTGTCGGTAACGGTCAGAAACCCGTCGGCCGACAGCTCAACATCGATGAAGGTGGCATGGCCGGCGACCGCCTCGTCCATCGAATTGTCGATGACCTCGGCAAACAGATGGTGCATCGCCTTGTCGTCGGTGCCGCCAATATACATGCCGGGACGGCGCCGCACCGGCTCCAGCCCCTCCAGCACCTCGATGTCGGCGGCGCTATAGCCCTCGCTGCCGTCCTTGGTCGCGGCAGGACGCTTCGTGGCCTGCACCAGCGGGTCGGCCGGGCGCGAAGGTGTCCGAGCCGGTTGGGGCTGCTTTTCCAGATTGCCGAAAAGATCGTTGTTGTCGTCCATGCCTGCCATAGAATCCGGTGCCGCGAATCACCCGTCGATACTGCCACGCTTTTCGGCGCCAAGCGACGGAAGTTCCTGTTACGTTCGGGGATTAAACCCTTCTTATCCTAAAACCTTTCGATAACCAAGCCGGCGGAAATAGGTCCGTGCGGGGCGGCCGCGATTCCTGAATCTTTAACAAAGCGGCCTAGCGTCGCCTCAACAAAACAAAAGACCACGAATGTCAGGGGTTGGTTGTGAGGGGCAAGGCCATAACGATGATTGGCATCGCTGCCGTCTTCGGCGCGATTTCAATCTTTGCCGCGGATTTCTGGGTGAAAAGCCAGGCCAAGGCCGATGCCCAAGAGAAAACGGCGTCGATCCCGGCGCCCGCCGTCCCCAAGGTCGTCTTCAAGACCATCGTGGTGGCCAACGCGCCGCTGCGTTACGGCATGGAGCTTGACCGGGCGCAGCTCAGCGAAATCCCATGGTCCGAGGATTCGGTGCCGCAGGGCGCGTTCACCACAGTCAATGCATTGCTCGCCGAAGGCAGCCGCGTGGTATTGTCGCCGATCGAGATCAACGAGCCGGTGCTGATCAGCAAATTGTCGGGGCCGAACGGCCGCGCGACGCTGTCCAACATGATGACGCCCGGCATGCGGGCGGTGACAATCCGCACCGACGAGATCGCCGGTGTCGGCGGCTTCGTCATGCCGGGCGACCGGGTCGACGTGGTGCTGACACGCGATGCGGGCGAAATCCAGGAAGTGGCCAAGAACGCGCAGGGCGCTGCCGGATCGACCGTTACCTCCGAGATCGTCGTCTCCGACGCCAAGGTGCTGACCGTGGGGCAGGGCGCCGACGAGCGCCAGACCACACCGCAGATCGCCAATTCTGTCACCATCGAGGTGACGACCGAAGGCGCGCAGAAAGTGGCGCTTGCCCGCACCGTCGGCACCTTGTCGCTGTCGCTCCGCTCGGCCGCAGACGGAGGGGCCGCCAAGGACGGCGTCACCACCATCTCGTCCTTCGGCGGATCGGTCGCCTCCGGCGTCCAGGCCGCTGCCGGCGCGCTGTTCACTGCCGCGACCAAGGAGCCTGAGAAGCCGAAATTCAAGACGATCATCGTGACGCGCGGCACGCAGGTCGAAGAATACCAGGTTCCTGCGCGGGACCAGCAATAACTGCCGGTGGGGACCGGGCGAGGGACGGGACAGATGTCGGGACTTCATGCATTTCGAACGACGAAAGGGCTGCGCCCAATGCGGGCGCTTGCGGTGGGGGCTTGCCTGGCCGCGGCCGCAATGCTCGGCCTCAGTGCGCCAGCCAAGGCCGACAACGATATCGTCCATGTCTCGTCGACAACGAATGCGTCGATCAAGGTAGCCAAGGGCAAGCCGAAGACGGTCATGACCAATGCCGCCTTCTACCAGATCGTCATCGGCGATCCGGAGATCGCCAACGTCAATCCGCTGACCGACAAATCCTTCTATGTGCTGGGCAACAATCTCGGCACCACCGGCATCGCGCTGTTCGACGAGAACAAGCAGTTGGTCGGCACCGTCGACATCGAGGTGACGCTGGACACCGACCAGCTGGCCAGCACCATTCGCGCCAGCGTGCCGGACGCCAAGATCAAGGTCGGCTCGGCCAATGGCCGCGTCGTGCTGTCGGGCGAGGCCGATGACGCGGTCGCCGCCGAGAAGGCAAGCAAGATCGCCAGCCGCTTCTCCGGCAATGAAGAAGTGATCAATTCGGTCAACATCTCGTCCTCGCAGCAGGTTCAGCTCAACGTCCGCTTCGTCGAGATCAATCGCCAGGCCGGACAGGATCTCGGCGCCAAATACAGCGCCAATTTCGCTTACGGCATTGGCGGGCGCGACGTCACCCTCGAGCCGGGCTCGGTGCCGGGAGCCGGCAATGGCGAGATCATCGGCCGGCTGCTGTCCAACGGCCTGTCGATCGACGTCGCCATCAAGGCGCTGGAGGAACGTGGTCTCGCCAGGCGGCTGGCCGAGCCGAACCTGATCGCCCGCTCGGGCCAGACGGCAAGCTTCCTCGCCGGCGGCGAGTTCCCGATCCCGGTCTCCGAGGACAATGGCAAGATTTCCGTCAGCTACAAGAAATACGGCGTCAGCCTCGACTTCACGCCGACGGTTCTCAAGGACGGGCTGGTGAGCCTCGACATCGCGCCGGAAGTGTCCTCGATCGACGCTTCGGCCTCCTACAATATCGGCAATATCTCGGTCCCGGGCTTTATCGTGCGCCGCGCCAAAACATCCGTCGACCTGAAGAATGGCCAGAGCTTCATGATCGCCGGCCTGCTGCAGTCACAGAACGACATTACCACATCGCGTCTTCCCGGCCTCGGCAAGCTGCCGGTGCTCGGCTCGCTGTTCTCCTCCAAATCCTATCAGCGGCGCGAGACCGATCTGGTGATCATCGTCACCCCCTATCTGGTCAAGCCGGTCGATCCGTCGAAGAAGCTGCTCGAGCCGACCGACGGCACGCAGCCGGCCAGCAATGTCGACTATTTCCTCAACAACACCGAGGAAGTGAAATCGTCCGAAGCCAATCGTGCAGTGGCAATGGCCAGCGGCAGTACGGCACAGCCGGCCGCGGTCACCACCGTCGGGCATTTCCTCGACCTGCCGAAGGATTGAAGCCATGCGCGTGGAATCATGCATCGCCCTGCTGATCGCCGGCCTCGCCGGCGGCTGCACCAGCGACGACTATGTCCGCTCCGAGGGACCGACGATTGCCGCCGGCAACGCACAGGCCGCCAATACGGCCATGCAGATGGTCGATCCCTGGAAATACGGCGTCCAGAACACCAGGCTGCTGGTGCCGGCGCAGCGCAGTGAGGCGGCAGTCAACGCCGCCGACCAGGCTGCTGCTGCCAAGGCCGTGCAACCGACAGCGACAACCGATTGATTTGCCCGGTGATTTGACCGGGAATGACCTGACAGGCTGACAAAATGGCAAGCGGCATCAAGACCAAGAAGATCCTGCTGGTGTCCAGCGACCGGACCTTTGCGCAGGATACGCGCACCGCGTTCGCGGCCTCGGAGGTGATCCAGCTTTCGACCGTCGAGAAGAACATTACCGAACTGCGCGGCGAGGTCCAGGATGCCGATTTCGGCGCGCTCATCGTCGACATGGATGCGGCAAAGCTGGAAGAGATCGAGTCGCTGCAGCGCATCATGCGCCGGCTTGAAGGCCGCGTTCCGGTGGTCGTCGTCACCCAGGAATTCAACGCAGCCGCAGTGCGTATCCTGGTGCAGCTCCAGGTCGCCGATTTCCTGGTCAAGCCGATCACCACCGCCGATCTGGTGCGGTCGGTCGTGCGCGCGCTGCAAGGGCCGGGGCGCGAGGAAAACACCGAGTCGCAGATCTATACCTTCATGCCGGCCGCCGGCGGCGTCGGCACCACGACGCTGGCGCTGCAGACCGCCTTCCAGCTGCATCATTCGGTGACGCGCGGCGCGTCGACCTGCGTGGTCGACCTCAATTTCCAGCAAGGCGCCTGCGCCGAATATCTCGACCTCGAGCCGCGCTTCGACATCACCGAAATCGAGAACCAGCCCGAGCGCCTCGACCGTCAGCTGCTGGATGTGATGCTGTCCAAGCATGCGAGCGGGCTCTGCGTGCTGGCGGCGCCAACGCATCCGTCGGAAATGCGCTCGTTCAAGACCGATGTCGTGGTGCGCATGCTCGATCTCGTTTCGGCCTATTTCGACAACGTCGTCATCGACATGCCGCGCACCTGGTTTCCGTGGACGGAAACGGTGCTGCTCGGCTCCAACAAGCTTTACATCGTCGCCGAAATGACGGTGCCGTGCCTGCGCCATACGCAGCGGCTGATCCAGGCGGTCTACGAGACGGCAGGCAAGGAAGTGAAGCCGAACGTGATCGTCAACCGTTTCGAGCAGAAGATGTTCGACAACGGCATAAAGCAGGCGGATGTCCAGGAAATCCTCGGCGAGCATTTCGTCGGCGGCATCTCCAACAATTACCGGCTTGTGCGTGAAGCGGTCGACCGCGGCGTGCCGCTGCATGAGATCGACCCGAACGCCAATGTCGTCAACGATCTGAAGAGGATCATCCTGCCGGAAGAAGCCGTGGTGACGCCGGAGAAATCGCGCTCGCTGTTCGGCATCGGCAGGGGCCTCCTGAAGAGGAAAGCCGGATGACCAGCCGCTTCTCGACCCTGCAGAACCGTGACGTCCGCGCGCTGAAGCCGGCCGAGGCGGCGCCGGTCGCGCATCACGCCGTGGTCATCCCGACGAACCGCAAGGCCTTGCCGCCGAAGCCGGAGACAACACCGGGAAAAAGCGCCAACAAGGTGCTCGATGCCCGCGTGCGCATCCACCGGCTGCTGCTCGAGGAAATCAACCTGGTCGCGCTGGAGCGCCTGCCCAAGGATGAGATGCGCCGGCAGGTGCAGGAGTTCGTGTCGGAAAAGACCCGCCAGGAGCGTATGGCGATCAACACCGTCGAACTTGAAGCGCTGGTCGATGACATCGTCGATGAGATGGTCGGCCTCGGCCCGCTGGAACCGCTGCTCAAGGACCCCGACATCAACGACATCCTGATCAACGGCCACCAGAACTGCTTCGTCGAAAAACGGGGCAAGCTGCAGCAGGTCCATATCCCGTTCAAGGACGAGGCGCACCTGTTGCGCATCGTCAACAAGATCGTCGCCGCCGTCGGCCGCCGGGTCGACGAATCGCAGCCGATGGTCGATGCCCGCATGCTCGACGGCTCGCGCTTCAACGCCGCCATTCGCCCGGTCGCCGTCGACGGGCCGCTGGTGTCGATCCGCAAGTTTTCAAAGAACAAGCTCGGCCTGCACAAGCTGGTCGAGTTCGGCGCCATCACCCAGAACATGGCCGAGGTGCTGGCGGCTGCAGTCCACGCCCGCAAAACGACCATCATCTCGGGCGGTACCGGCACCGGCAAGACGACGATGCTCAACGCATTGTCAGCCTTTATTCCGGAAGACGAACGGTTGATCACCATCGAGGACGCGGCCGAACTGCAGCTGCAGCAGCCGCATGTCGCGCGCATGGAAACGCGCCCCGCCAACATCGAAGGTCATGGCGAGCTGAAGCAGCGCGACCTGGTCAAGAACGCGCTGCGCATGCGCCCCGACCGCGTCATCCTCGGCGAGTGCCGCGGCGAGGAGGCCTTCGACATGCTGCAGGCGATGAACACCGGCCATGAAGGCTCGATGGCGACCATCCACGCCAACACGCCGCGCGACGCCATTTCGCGCCTCGAGCAGATGCTGGGCATGACCGGCATGCCGATGACGGTGCAGTCGATCCGCAGCCAGATCGCCAGCGCGCTCGACCTTATCGTCCAGCTGACGCGACTGTCGGACGGCAAGCGCAAGGTGACCAGCGTCGCCGAGGTGACCGGCATGGAAGGCGACGTCATCCAGATGCAGGAGATATTCCGCTTCGTGCGCACCGGCATGGAAGCCGACGGCAAGATCCTCGGTCACTACGAGGCGACCGGCATTCGCCCGCGTTTCCTCGAGGACCTGCGCAATATGGGCATTGAATTCCCCGGCAAATATTTCGAACCCGGCCGGCCGCAGGAGTAGCCGGGTGTTCGAGAATTTCAGCCCGATCTATGTCGTCTATGCCGCGGCAGCGCTGACCGGCATCATGATCGCCGAAGGCTGCTATCTGCTCTATGCCGGCCGCAGCGACAAGCGCCTGGCTATCAACCGGCGCATGAAGCTGCAGGAAAACAAGATCAGCCAGGAACAGGTGCTGATCCAGCTGCGCAAGGAACGCGGCCTCGATTCCGGCACGTCATTCTTCTCGCCCGACCGTTTTCGCGCGCTGCGCACGCAGTCTGGCATGGTGATGCCCTTGCCGAAATTCCTGACGATGACGACGGGCGTGGCGCTGGCGATGATGCTCGTCGCGCTCTGGTACGGCCTGCCGCTGTTGCTCGCCATTTTGCTGTTTGTGGTGCTGACAGCGCTGCTGCCGGTAATTGTGCTGCGTTCCAAGCGTGCCCGGCGGGTGAAGCGTTTCGGCGTGCAGTTGCCGGAGGCGCTGGAATTGATCACGCGCGGCTTGAAGGCCGGGCATCCGGTTCCGGTGGCGATCTCCATGGTGTCGCGCGAGATGCCCGATCCGATCGGCACCGAATTCGGCGTTATCTCCGACGAGGTGACTTATGGTTCCGACCTGGTTTCGGCGTTGAATTCACTGTTTGATCGCGTCGGCCAGGAGGATCTGCCGCTGTTCGTCACCGCGGTTTCCATCCAGACGAGTTCGGGCGGCAATCTGCGCGAGATCCTCGACGGGCTGTCGACGACGATCCGCGAACGCGGCAAGCTGCGCCGCAAGGTGCGCGCCATTTCGACCGAGGGTCGTATGTCGGCCTATATCCTGACGGCGGTGCCGGCGCTGCTGTTCGCCGCCATCATGGTGATGATGCCGCAATTTTATCAAAGCGTCTGGGATGTGCCGAAGACCTGGTATCTGCTGGGCGGTTCGGTGACATGGCTGATGCTGGGCAACATCATCATGTTCAAGATGTCGAACTTCCGGTTCTGAGATGGAGCAGGTGATCCAGTTTCTTGCCTCGCTGGCGCCGACGTCGCTGATGCCGGTAGCCGCGATGCTGCTGGCATTGGGCGGCAGCGCGGTGGCATGGCCGCTGGTGGTGGCCAAAGGCGACCGCAACGATCTCAAGCGCCGGCTCAAGATCGACGACAGCAAGACTCCCCAACAGGCCGAGGTGGCGCCGAAGAAGAACCAGAGCGTCGTGCGCGAGAAGGCGGTGAAGCGGGCGCAGGAATTCTACGCCAAGAGCGATCCGGAAAATGTCGCCCGGTTGCGTATGAAGCTGATCCAGGCGGGCTATATGGAGCCGCGCGCGGTCGGCACATTCTTCCTGATCCGCTTCGCCTGCCTGGTGGGCGCAGCGATCGGCGCGTTCCTGGTCAACCATTGGATGGGCAGCGCCGATTCCACCGCGACCAGCCGCTGGACCTTCATCATCCTGTCGGGAGCCGCCGGCTATTTCGTGCCCGGCCTGGTGCTCAGCCAGAAGGTGCGGGAAAAGATGCGCGAATACCGCAACGGCTTTCCCGACTTCATGGATTTGATGATCGTCTGCTCCGATGCCGGCATGAGCATGGAGGCCGGCATCGAGCGCGTCTCGAAGGAACTGGCCAAGACCTATCCGTCGCTGAGCCAGAATCTGCAGCTGGTGTCGCTGGAACTCAGGGCCGGCCGCAGCCTCGACGATGCATTGAAGGCGCTCGCCGACCGCCTCAGCCTGGACGAGGTGCGCTCCTTCGCCACGCTCTTGCAGCAGTCGAAGGAACTCGGCACCAGCCTCGCCGGGGCGCTGCGCGTGTTCTCCGACGAAATGCGCCACAAGCGCATGTCGTTGGCCGAGGAGAAGGCACATGCCTTGCCGGCCAAGATGTCCGTGCCGGTGGTGGTGTGCATCCTGCCAGTGGTGCTGATGATCGCCGTCATCCCGATCATCGTCAAAATGACGGCGGTTCAGTAGATACCAAGGCAGTAGATACCAAGTGGCCGCCCGGCGGCTTTCTGCGTTTACTCACTTCAACTACGCTTCGCCTGGATGTCATATCCGGCCGGTTGGCCGCTCTCCTTCGGCAAAATCCGCAAAAAGCAAAATGAGTGAGCCGTCCATGCGAATAGTCTTGTGCACCGCCTTCCTCGGCCTCGCCGCGGCCAGTCTGTCGCCGGCCTCGGCCGCGGCCGACGATTGCGGCGACGCTGCCGCTCTGGTGCAGCAGGCATATCCCAAGGCCCAAAAGAGTGCCGATGGCGCCTCCTTCACGCTCGAACCTCATACCAGCATCGCCCAGACGCTTTGGGATGGCGATGCGAGATTCGGCGTGGTCTGCAAGATCTGGCCCGCCCATGACGACCTGTTGTTGGTCGCCTTGCCGCTGATCGACAGCTCCCAATCCAGCGACGACGGGCATTTCGGCGATGTCGAGCTTCTGGTCGTCGACAGGAAGACCCGGCAGGTGCGCCAGCGCCTGCTCCAGCCCGGGCTGATGACCGATGATGCCGTCGGCATCCGCGAGATCGACTTCGATACCGGGCGCTACAGATTGGCGCCCGATGTCGGCGCCTTCGGCCTGCGCATCCAAATGGCAAGCCATTCGCAGCCGAATCCTTTCAGTGAAACCGACCTGCGGCTCTATGCCCTTGACGGCGGTGCTCTGCGCCTGGTGCTCGACGGCATCATCGTGGCCGGCTTTGGCGGCGAAGGCGACACCAATTGCGCAGGATCCTTTCAATCCAGCCGGGTCAGCCTGGCGATGAGCCCGGCGAGACATCACGGCTATCACGACATCACAGTGTTCGAGCGGTTGGACACCGACAATCCGTCTGTCGACAAGAATGGCGAGTGCCAGTCCCATCCCGGCAGGTTCATGAAACGAACCTACCGGCTGCGCTACGACGGCAGGCGCTATCAGTTTCCGGCGGGGCTCAAGGCGCTGGAGCCGGAATAGGCTTCGGTTGGTTAATGGCTTCTGTGCCCGAAACCAAATTTTAGGCGCGTTTCCGCACTGAAGTTTAATCGCCCTATTGTAGTCTGCTTCCTCAGAGAACGACCCGGTAAATCGGGCGATTGGGGCCAGGGGCATGCGTCACAGAAGTTTCACGGCAATGGCCGCGCTAGCGGCGGTCTTGATGGTCGGCGGCTGCACGACCGACAACGTCGACAAAACCAAGACCACATCGATCCAACCGGTGGCAAAAGACGTCAGCACCTCCGACCTTGCGCAAGGCAAGGCGCAGTTCCGCGAGGCCAATTACGGCCTTGCCGAACAGCATTTCCGCAAGGCCGTGGAACTGAAGGCCGACAGTGCCGAGGGATGGATGGGGCTTGCCGCCTCCTATGACGAACTCGGCCGCTTCGACTTCGCCGACCGCGCCTACGACCAGCTTTTGAAGGTTGCCGGGCGCAAGCCGCAGATTGTCAACAATATGGGCTATTCGCAGCTGCTGCGCGGCAACAAGAAGAAGGCGAGGGCGCTGCTCATGGAAGCAAGGGCCGGAATGGCCGACCCGAGCGTGATCAACGCCAATCTGGCGCTGCTCAACAAGGGCTGAGACTCTTCGCGGGGGCGGCAGTCGACGCTTTGTAAACCCTGTCGGCAGCTTGCTTTGAAACCGGCAGAAAACCGGTATCTCCGGCCGGTTGCATGCCTATGATGCGCCACAAATCGAAGATCCCGAAGGTTGCCGCTCATCCATGCTGGATTTCAGTTCGCTATTGCTGGCGGCTGCGCTGTCGGGCACATGCCTGAGCGTCACCATGTTTGTGATCTGGTTCACGGCGCCGCGTGCACGCTTCGTGCTGACGGTTGCGTGCGGCATTCTCGTCCTTGTCGCCCACGTCATCGTCTTCTGGCGCTACACGAGGGAGCCCAGTCCGTTGCTTTGTCAGGCAGCGTTGGCGCTGCTCAGCCTCGGTTTCCTGGCGCTTTCACTTTCGGCCATGCAATATCTTGGTGTGCGCAATTACAGCCGCGCTGTCCTGCCGGCCATGCTCGCGATCGCTGTCTGCGCCGGCGTGACCTATCTCGGTTTCGATGGTGTCGGCTTCATCCTCACCTATACGACGGTAACAGTGCTGCTCGCCACGATCGGGGTGATGTTCTGGATCAAGGGCGGTCAGGATCGCGGCATTCTGCTGGTCGTTTCGGCGCTAAGCGGCGTCTGCGGCGTATCCTTCGGGCTCTGCGGCGCCGTGCTTCTGGTCAAGGGCCAGTGGGTGCTCGGCGTCGCACCCGACAATTGGGCCGAGCGGTTGAATTCGGTCGTGGCAGTCGCCTGCATGACGGCGCTCGGCGCGCTGACGCTGTCGCTGCATCATCTGCAGGCACAGATCGAACTGAAGGCCGAGACCTTGACCGACCCGTTGACCGGTCTCATGAACCGGCGGGCTTTGAACTCGCTTTATGGCGAGCGCGTCTTCGGCCCGTTCATGTCGGTCGCCATGTTCGACCTCGACCACTTCAAGCGGACCAACGACATCTATGGCCATCCCGTCGGCGACCGGGTGCTTTGCCGTTTCGCCGCAGTCATCAAGAAGTATGACAGGGTTGGCGTCGACGCCTTCCGGCTGGGCGGCGAGGAGTTCGCGTTGGTCATGTCTCGGATGACCGAAGACAAGGCCTACGATCTCGCCAGCAGGATCGGCGTCGCCTTCGGCACGGAAGTGGTGCCGACGCCGCGCGGGCCGTTGCGCAGCAGCGTCAGCGGCGGCATTGGCTTTGGCAAGGAAGACGGCAGCAGCCTGGATGAAGTGCTGGCCGAGGCCGACCGGGCGCTCTACGCGGCCAAGAACGACGGGCGAAATCGCGTGCTTGTCCTCAACGGCAAGGCCGACGGACCGGCCTTGCGTTCAGCCTGACAGGCCAGAGTGTTATTCGGCGGCGCCGAGATATTCCGACAACGGCGGGCAGGAGCAGACGAGGTTGCGGTCGCCGGCGACATTGTCGATGCGCGAGACCGGCGGCCAGTATTTGGCCGCCGTATCGACATCGCCAGCGGGGTAGGCCGCTTCCAGCCGCGAATAGGGGTGAGTCCACTGGCCGGCAAGGGTTTCGGCCGCCGTGTGCGGGGCATTGACCAGCGGGTTGTCCTCGAGCGGCCATTCGCCCTTCGCCACTTTCGCTGCCTCGCCGGCGATGGCAATCATCGCCTCGCAGAACCGGTCGAGTTCGCGCTTGGGCTCGGACTCTGTGGGCTCGACCATCAGCGTGCCGGCGACAGGGAACGACATGGTCGGCGCGTGAAAGCCGTAGTCGATCAGCCGCTTGGCGATATCATCGACGCTGATGCCGGCGCTCTCCTTGAGGACGCGCGTGTCGAGGATGCATTCATGCGCGATGCGATCGTGCCTGCCCTTGTAGAGAAGCGGGAAGTGCGGCGCGAGCCGCGTCGCCACATAATTGGCCGAGATGATCGCCGTCTCCGTCGCCTGCTTCAGGCCGGCGGCGCCCATCATGCGGATGTACATCCAGGTGATCGGCAGGATGGAAGCGCTGCCGAACGGGGCAGCGGACACGGCATGCGCCGAACCTTCGGTGACATGACCCGGCAGATAGGGTTTCAGATGCGCCCTGACGCCGATCGGACCGACGCCCGGACCGCCGCCGCCATGCGGGATGCAGAAGGTCTTGTGCAGGTTCATGTGGCAGACATCGGCGCCGATATCGGCGGGCCGCGCCAAAGCAACCAGGGCGTTAAGGTTGGCGCCGTCGAAATAGACCTGGCCGCCATGCTCGTGAATGAGAGCGCACAGGTGGCGCGCGCCTTCCTCGTAGACGCCGTGCGTCGAGGGATAGGTGAACATCAGGGCTGCGAGATTCTTCGAATGCTCGTTGGCCTTGGCCCGCATATCGTCCATGTCGATATTGCCGTCCTCCAGGCAACGCACGACGACGACGCTCATGCCGGCCATCGCCGCACTCGCCGGATTGGTGCCATGCGCGGACTGGGGGATCAGGCAGATGGTGCGATGGCCTTCGCCACGCGAACGGTGATAGGCGCGGATGGCGAGCAGGCCGGCATATTCGCCTTGGCTGCCGGCATTGGGCTGCAGGCTGACGGCGTCGAAGCCGGTGATCTCCGCCAGCCAGCCTTCCAGCTCGCCGACCATGGCGCGATAGCCGGCCGAATGGCTGGCCGGCGCGAAGGGATGGAGGTTGGCGACAACAGGCCAGCTGACCGGCATCATTTCGGCCGCCGCGTTGAGCTTCATGGTGCAGGAGCCCAACGGGATCATGGTGCGGTCGAGCGCCAAATCCTTGTCGGCTAGCCTGCGCAGCAGGCGCATCATGTCGGTCTCGGAGTGGTTTTCGCGGAAAACCGGCTGGGTCAGAAACTCCTTGCCGCGCGGCTTGCCGGGCATCGCGCCGGCCTCAGTAGCGCCGGACTTGGCGCCGAACAGGGCGGCGATAGCCTCGAGATCCGCCTCGGTCGAGGTTTCGTCGAAGGCGATGCTGATGCGGTCGGCATCGATGACGCGCAGCAGCCGGCCACCTTTTTCAGCGGCAGCGGCGATCGAAGCTGCCTTGCCCTTCACTTCGGCCGTCACCGTGTCGAAACGGCTTGAGCCGAGCACGGAAACACCAGCGGTTTTCAGGCCTGCTGCGAGGCCGTTGGCGAGCTCATGAATTCGGGCTGCGATCGCCTGCAAACCAGTAGGCCCGTGCCAGATCGCGTATGCGGTCGCCATGTTGGCAAGCAGCGCCTGCGCGGTGCAGATGTTGGAGGTCGCCTTGTCGCGGCGGATATGCTGTTCGCGCGTCTGCAGGGCGAGGCGATAGCCGGGACGGCCCTTGCTGTCGATCGACTGGCCGACGAGGCGGCCGGGCATCAGCCGGGTCAGCTTGTCGGAGACGGCGCAATAGGCGGCGTGCGGGCCGCCAAAGCCCATCGGCACGCCAAAGCGCTGCATCGGGCCGACGGCGATGTCGGCGCCAAGCCTGGCCGGCGCTTCGGTCAGCGTGAGCGCAAGCGGATCGGCGATGAAGACGACCACGGCGCCGGTGGCGCGAGCCTTCTCGATCGCCGCCTTGTGGTCGCCATAGACGCCAAACGTGTCCGGCCAGGAGACCAGCAGGGCGGCGGTGTTGTCGTCGATGGTCTCGCCATCGATCTCGATGCCGAGCGGCTCGGCCCGGGTGCGCACGACGTCCAGCGTCTGCGGATGCGGCGTGCCGGCCAGCGCCACCTTGGTGCGCTTGTCGCGGTGATGGCGCAGCGCGATGCCGACCGCTTCGGCCACCGCCGTCGCTTCGTCGAGCAGGGAGGCCGAAGCCACCGGCAGGCCGGTCAATTCGGTGACCAAGGTCTGGAAGTTGAACAGCATTTCCAGGCGGCCCTGGCTGATCTCGGCCTGGTAGGGCGTATAGGCGGTGTACCAGGCCGGGTTCTCGAACAGGTTGCGCTGGATGACCGGCGGCACATGGACGCCGTGATAGCCGGCGCCGATGAAGCTCTTCAGCACCCTGTTTTTTGCCATGATCGCCGACAATTCGGCCAGCGCTTCGGCTTCGCTCGCCGGCGCGGGAAGGGCTAGCGGCAGATCGAGGCGGATCGACTGCGGCACGGCCTGGCTGATCAGCGTCTCGACGGAGGGAACGCCGATCACGGCAAGCATGGCTCTGACGTCGTTTACATCAGGACCGATGTGGCGGGCCGAGAAGGGGGTAAGTGCTGCGCTCATGGCAATAGGTCCTGATGTCAACCGATATGGGTTTTGTAGGCGGCCTCATTCATGAGGCCTGCGAGTTGGCCTTCGTCGGCGAGCTTCATCTTCCACAGCCAGCCGTCGCCGGTCGCAGCGGAGTTGACCAGCGACGGGTCCGAGGACAGCGCGCCGTTGGCGTCGGTGATCTCGCCATCAACCGGCGCATAAACATCGGATGCCGCCTTGACGGATTCGACGACCACGGCGGTGTCGCCCTTACTGAGTTTGGTGCCGATTTGAGGCAGTTCGACGAAGACGAGATCGCCAAGCTGTTCCTGCGCATAGTCGGTTATCCCGACGGTGGCGATGCCTCCCTCGACGCTCAGCCATTCGTGATCTTGTGTGAAATAGGTTTTTGCCATCGGAATTATCCTTTGCGGTAGCGATGAGGAGTGAAGGGCAAGGAACTGATATCGACCGGGATTTTCGTCCCGCGAACGTCGGCGAACAGTTTCGTGCCCGGCTTGGCCAAGGCCGTTGACACATAGCCCATGGCGACGGGATGGCCGGCCGACGGGCCGAAGCCGCCTGATGTCACGTAGCCGGCCGGATCGCCGTCGGCATCGAACAAAGCAGCGCCGGCGCGCACCGGCTGGCGGCCGTCCGGCTTCAGGCCGACGCGCTTTTGCGACGGCCCGCGCTCCAGGATGGACCGCAGCGCATCGGCGCCGATGAAGGACCCGCCGGCGCGGAGATCTTTGGGGATCGCCCACATCAGGCCGGCACTGGCCGGATCGATCTCCGGCGTGATGTCCTGGCCGTGCAGGCACAGGCCGGCCTCCAACCGCAGCGAGTCGCGGGCAGCAAGGCCGATCCACAACACACGCTCGTCCTCGAGCAGTTTCGTGACCAGAGCGCGCGCATCCGCCTCCGGCAGGCCGATCTCGAAGCCGTCCTCGCCGGTGTAGCCGGAGCGGCTCATGAACCAGTTTTGCTTCGGCTCGATGCCATGCATGAACAAGAGCGAGCCGGTCTCGATGCCGGCGCGGGACAAGGCAGCCCAGGCTTCCGGCCCCTGGATCGCCAGGAAGACGCGGTCGAGCGCATCGACTTTGACGTCGAAGTCCGCGGCCAGCGCACGCAAATGCTTCTCGTCCTCGACCGCATTCCCGGCGTTGGCGACCACCATGAAGCGCTCGGCGCCGAGCCGGGTGACGATCAGATCGTCGATGATCCCGGCGGCCTCGTTGAGGAAGAAACTATATTTGGACTGTGAAATCTCAAGCGCGCCGGCATCGAGCGGACTGGCGCGGTTGAGCAGTGCCGCAGCGCCCCGTCCGCTGATCTCGAACAGCTTCATATGCGAAATGTCGAACAGGCCGGCATGTTCGCGGGTGTGAAGGTGCTCCTTCATCACGCCGGCCGGATAGGTCAGCGGCATCGACCAGCCCGCAAAGGCGCCAAAGCGTGCGCCGGCGGCGGTGTGCAGATCTTCGAGAGGAAGGTGTTTGGTGTCGTCGCCCGTCATGTCATCTCCAGAGTCGCACGCAATCGGCCGCTGCTGGCGACCAGTCCGTGCCCCTCTGTCTGAAGCCTGAGAGACTCGCGCAACCGGAACTCTGTCGGCGACGCTTACACCTTCGGCGCGGGGGCAAGCCCCGACTTTCCAGAGTGTCTTTCCCGTCTACGGTTCTTTTGCCTGAGAGATTTCGGGCGATTTCCCCTTCGGCGGCAGCTCGCGCTGCTCTCTCCCGCAAACAGGTAGGACTCAAAACTTAAGCCCTCGACGCGCCATCCATAGCTTGTCGGCGACACCTTGTCACCTGCCAGCGACACGTAAAGCGCGTCGTCTTTACAGTCTTCGCTAACCACGCCGTTTGCCGGTTTTTCAAGACAATGGCGATATTCTGGGCTGACGGTTTGGCCGGCAATTGCGTTGGGCACGGCGGATGGGGATTGACAGATGGGCGAACGGATCGGGAGCGCGCCGGTGGCGGGGCTGGCCTCGAAGGACCGCATCACGGCGGAAGATGTCGTCATGCTGCGTCGCGAAGTGTTCGCTGACGGCGTGGTGACGCGCGGCGAGGCTGAAGCACTGTTCGCGCTCGATGCGACAGCGACGGACAAATGCCCGCAATGGCCTGAATTCTTCGTCGAGGCCGTTACCGACTACATCGTCCACCAGGAAAAGCCGGCAGGCTATATCTCTGAAGACAATGCCGGTTGGCTGATCCAGACCATCTCGCGCGACGGAATGGTCGACAGTGTGACCGAACTGGAGCTCCTGGTGCATGTGCTGGAAAGGGCGAAATCATCGCCCGGCCGGCTCTCCGCCTACGCGCTCGAGCAGGTCGCCAACGCGGTGGTCGACGGCAAGGGACCACTGATGCTCGGCGGCGCGCTGGTTCCCGGGCTGGTCGCCAAGGCAGAGGTCGATCTGTTGCGCCGCATTCTCCACGCCTATGGCGGCGACGGTAACATTGCCATCACACGGGTTGAGGCCGAGGTGCTGTTCCAGATCAACGAGCAGACCGCAGCGGCCCACAACGACCCGTCCTGGAACGACCTGTTCGTCAAGGCGCTCGCCAATTTCGTCATGTGTTCGGCCGGCTACGAAGCGCCGACGCGCGATGTGGCGCTGCGTCGTGACAGTTTCTTGGACCAGGCCGAGCCCGAAATTGGTGGCTTCTTCAGCCGCATGGTGTCGGGCGGACTGGCCGGCATCATGGAAGCCTATCGTTCGCCCGGCGATATCGAGGCCGAATGGGAGTCGAAGAACCGTGCCGCCGAGGCACTCGCGCGCCGCGCCGAGACGATCGACGCCAGCGAGGCGAAATGGCTGGCCGATCGCATCGGCACCGACCGCCCGCTGCGTGACAATGAACGCGCGCTGCTGACGCTGATCAAACTCGCCTCGCCGGAGATACATCCGGCGCTCAAGCCACTGCTCGACAAGGTTGCTTAAGCCGCGCCGTTTTCTGCGACCGTTTTGCAGAGGACGATATTGGAGTGTCTTCAGGCCAATCGCCAAGTTCGGCCACGCGCTCGAAACCGGCTTCCTCAGGCAAGCTCGGTTCGGTCGGAGTCAGATCGTGCTCGGTCAGAATGCGAGGCCATCAAATCCCGCCATACCAGTCATAGCCATTGTCTTCCCAATAGCCGCCGCGGCCGCCGCCAATATTGGCAAAACTGTCGACGAGCTCGATCTTGTAGAGATACTTCGGCATCTTGTAGCCGAGCTGTCGTTCGACGCGCACGCGCAGCGGCGCGCCGTTTTCGACCGGCAGCGGCTTGCCGTTGAGGCCGTAGGCCAGGATCGTCTGCGGGTGGCGGGCATCGATCAGGTCGATGGTGCCGTAATATTTGATTTCCCCGGAGAGGCTGCGATCGATCGTATCGAGGCAGTGGAACATGACATAGCGGGCCTGCGGCTTGACCACAGCCTGGTCGAGCACCAGCGACAGCGGGGTGCCGGTCCATTTGGCGATGCAGCTCCAGCCTTCGACACAGTCGTGGCGGGTGATCTGCGTGCGGCTCGGCATGTTCTCCAACTGCTCGCGGCTGAGCGACAGCGGCTTTTCGACCAGGCCCGTTACCTCCAGCCGCCAGTCGGCGAAATTGTTGGCGAGCAGGCCCTTGTAGGTGTCATCGTCGGGCGCGGTGACGCCGTTCGGCCGCTGCGGCTGGCGGATGTCGGCCTCGGTGAATTCCGGCGCCAGAGCATCGCGGCCGGCAAGCCAGCGTTGCGCGCGGTAGGTCAGGCCATTGGCGTTTTCGAGGAAACTGCGCAGGCCGTCGCCCATGCCGAGCTGGCTGTCGAAGGCATCGCAGCCCGACAACATGATGCCGGAAACGCCGAGGCCGGCACCCGTCAGGAACTTTCGGCGGCTGATCGGGAATTTGGCCATCTCACGCACTCCTCTCGCTGTCGCCATGCGTTGGCGGATCCGTGCGGTACCAGCCGGTGATGATCGAGCGCAGTTCGTTGATCGGGCCGGCAGCGAGGATCATCATCATATGGACGATGAAAAAGCCGACCAGCAGCACCATCACCGTGAAATGGATGGTGCGCGCCGTCTGCCGGCCGCCGAGCACTTCGTTTAACCAGGGCAGCACCGAGTTCATGCTCGGTGACATGGCGAGGCCGGTGATGATCATGAGTGGCAACAGCACGAACAGCACGCCGCCATAGGCTATTTTCTGCAGCGTGTTGTATTCGCGTGTGTGGTGGAACCTGAGCTTGGCGTGCTCGATGATGTCCTGCGGCAGCCGCTTGAGATCGTCAAGGCGCGGCGCCAGATCGCGGCGCAGATGGCCGTTGACCAGGCTGGCGACCAGCCAGACGACCAGGGTGGTGGTCAGTATCCAGGCGAAGAAGAAATGCACGACGCGGGCGGTGCCGAGATCGTAATAGGACGGGATCGTCGCCCAGGAGGGGAAGGCGCGCGAGGTTTGCTGACCGGCCGGGCCCGACCAGCCGAGCACGCCGGTGGTGTCGAAGCGATGGCCGAAGATTTCGGTATAGCCGCGCGGGCCGGTGGCGGTGTTTTCGGCGCCGATGGCAAAGACGGTGTTGTTGTACTCGAAGCCGGATTGCTTGCCGATGTAGAGCTGCGGCCGGGCATTGAAGATCTGCAGGCCGGACAAAAGCATGAAGAACAGCGAGATCGCCCACAGCCAGTGCGTCAGGCGGGTCCAGCGCGATTGCCGGTAGATCAGCGTCGCATCCTTCGTTGAGGCGGCATCGACGCCTGCGCCGGGCTGACTCACGGTAATGGTTTCCATCTTTTCCTCGCCTCCGGCTGCGCGATCCTGGGATGGCCGCGCTCGTCCTTGTCCTCCCAATACGTCGCTATCGAAAGCGATGTTTCATGCGGTCACGTTTTTATTACGGGCACGGGTTTATCGCGGGCACGGATACTCAATTGCCGAGGCTCACCGCGAGATTGACGACGGCGGCGACGATGACGGCGTTGAAGAAGAACGACAGGATCGAATGGACAAGCACCACGCGGCGCATATGCGAGGTCGTGATCGCGGTGTCGGCGGTCTGCGCGGTCATGCCGATCACCGTCGCGAAATAGAGAAAGTCCCAACCGTCCGGCCGTTTGCTGCCGGGAAAATCGAGGCCGCCGACCGGTATCTTCTTCTTGGTTTCGGCATCGATCGCGTCGCCGTCCATCCAGTAGACATGCGCATAGTGGAGGGCGGCCATGGCATGGATGGTGAACCAGCCAAGCGGGATCGACAGCATGGCGAAGCCGAGTTCGATGGGGTCGCGATCCTTGTGATTGATCAAAAGGAACAGCAGGACAATGGCCATGGCGACGATGCCGAGCGTGATGGCAAAGATGCCCAGCACTGGGAGGTCCAGTTCGCGCGCGTTCTTGCTGAGATAGCGGCCGGACAGCAGCGGCATCTTGGCGATGACGAGCGCGATGAAGACGACGAAGAAGGAATCGGCGGCAATCGAGATCGAATAGGCAAGCCGCGTGGAGACGGGGAGCGATCCAATCAAAGGCAATACCGCGGCAAATACGACCAGACCGACGGCTAGCGACACAAAGAACTGCTTGTGCCGCTGCAAGGGGTTATTCGGCGATGTGTCGGCCATAGCCCGACCTCGGATGATGCTTCACGTCTGGTCGGGTGTGACGGATTTCAGAGCCCGCCGCAAGATACGGTCGAGCTCACCCAGGAAACGCGAGCGATCCTGTGGCGCAAAGCTGGCATTGTAGCCCTTGCTCTCGCCGGTTTCGCGCAGATGCTGCTTCAAATCGCGCATTGCAACCGCCATGCCGATGGTCTCCGGCGTGAACGGCCGGCCGGTTGGCCCAAGCACATGCGCGCCGAGCCCCACGGTGCGAGCGGCAAGCGGGATGTCGGCGGTGATCACGATGTCGTTGGGTTTTGCGTTCTCGACGATCCAATCGTCAGCGGCATCGGCGCTTTTAGAGACGACGACGTTGCGAATCATCGGATCGCGCGACGGACGCAGCCCGCCATTGGAGACGTAGGTGACGACCACGCCATGGCGCTCGGCGACCTTCTCGACCTCGGCTTTCACCGGGCAGGCGTCGGCGTCGACGTAGATGGCGGGTGCGGGCATTATCTCTCCAAAACGGACATGGGGCCGGCATGTTACCCGGCCCCATGCCAGAAATCTCGTACCGTCAGGCCGGCAGCGCGCCCGACTTCTTCGCCGTCCAGGTGGCTATGTAATCCATCAGGCCGGGGTTGAGACAGTCATAGGGTTCGAGGCCGATCGATTTCAACTGGCCGCGAATGCCGTCCATGCGCTTGGGGTCGACACCGGATTCGATGATCGACGAGACGAAAGCGGTGAAGCCCGGCGGTGACCAGCCGTCTTCCTCGAAGCGCTCGGGATGGATGAAGGACAGACCCTTGAACGGATGATCGCGCTCGACCGGGCCGTGCATGTGGACGCCGCAACCGGTGCAGGCATGGCGCTGGATCAATGCTGCCGGATCGACCACCTTCAGCTTGTCGCCATTCTCGGTCACGGTGACGTCGCCAGTGCCGGCGACCGCCACGACCGAGAACACCGCGCCGTCCGGTTTCCAGCATTTGGTGCAGCCGCAGGCATGGTTGTGGGCGATCTGGCCCTTGACCGTCACCTTCACCGGCTTGCTGGTGCAGGCACAGACCAGCGTGCCGCCGGCAAAGCTTGCGCTTTCCTTCGGCAGGCCATTGTCGATTTTCGGATGCAGTTTCTCAGGCATTATCTTCCTCCCTTGTTGAACCCATGCAACTACAGTCGCTGGCCCTTCGGTCGGCGGCTTCTTCTCCTCAATAAACGACGACGCTCCTGATCGACTTGCCCTCATGCATGAGGTCGAAGCCCTTGTTGATGTCTTCCAGCTTCAGCAAATGGGTGATCATCGGGTCGATCTGGATCTTGCCGTCCATGTACCAGTCGACGATTTTTGGCACGTCGGTGCGGCCGCGTGCGCCGCCAAAGGCGGTGCCCATCCAGGTGCGGCCGGTGACCAGCTGGAATGGCCTGGTCGAAATCTCCTGGCCGGCGCCGGCCACGCCGATGACGACCGACTTGCCCCAGCCGCGATGCGAGGCTTCCAGCGCCTGGCGCATCACCTTGGTGTTGCCGGTGCAGTCGAATGTGTAGTCGGCGCCGCCGATCTGGTCGGCGCCGCGCTTGGTCAAGTTGACGAGGTGAGGAACGATGTCGCCGTCGATCTCCTTCGGATTGACGAAATGCGTCATGCCGAAGCGCTCGCCCCATGCCTTCTTGTCGTTGTTGAGGTCGACACCGATGATCATGTCAGCGCCGGCGAGCTTCAGGCCCTGGATGACGTTGAGGCCGATGCCACCGAGACCAAAGACGACAGCAGTCGCGCCTTGCTCGACCTTGGCGGTGTTGATGACCGCGCCGATGCCGGTGGTGACGCCGCAACCAATGTAGCAGATTTTGTCGAAGGGCGCCTCGGGGTTGACCTTGGCCACCGCGATCTCGGGCAAAACGGTGAAATTGGAGAAGGTCGAGCAGCCCATATAGTGGAAGATCTTGTCCTTGCCGATCGAGAAGCGCGAGGAGCCATCGGGCATCAAGCCTTGGCCCTGCGTGGCGCGGATGGCGGTGCACAAATTGGTCTTGCGCGACAGGCAGGATGGGCACTGCCGGCATTCCGGCGTGTAGAGCGGGATGACGTGGTCGCCCTTCTTGACCGAGGTGACGCCCTTGCCGACATCGACGACAACGCCAGCGCCTTCATGGCCGAGGATTGCCGGAAACAGGCCTTCGGGATCGGCGCCCGACAGGGTGAACTCGTCGGTGTGGCAGATGCCGGTCGCCTTGATCTCGACCAGCACCTCGCCTTCGCGCGGTCCGTCGAGGTCGACCTCCATGATTACCAACGGCTTTCCGGCGGCGACAGCGACAGCGGCGCGGGTTTTCATCAGGCAATTCCTCCCAAGGCGATTGGTCTTCAGGCTTTCAGGGTTTTTATACTGTTTCAACCCGATTTGGCGACCAAATATGGCGCAAATCTTGGCCCAGTCGTCGGCGAGCCCAACCTTCGCCCCTCGGCACGGGCCTGGCGGGCCGGGAGTGTCTTGATGGGTGCGCTGCCGGCGGTGCTTGAGCCCGGCTGCCGAAGCCCATAAGAAGGACGAAAGACCGAGGAAACGCCTTCGATGTTCACGAAAATCCTGATCGCCAATCGCGGCGAGATTGCTTGCCGCGTCATCAAGACGGCGCGCAGGATGGGGATTGCCACCGTAGCGGTCTATTCCGACGCCGATCGCGACGCCGTGCACGTCGAAATGGCCGACGAAGCCGTGCATATCGGGCCATCGCCTGCCGCGCAAAGCTATCTCCTGCCTGAAAAGATCATCGCTGCCTGCAAGGAGACGGGCGCGCAGGCCGTGCATCCCGGCTACGGTTTTCTGTCGGAGCGCGCCGCCTTCTGCGAAGCGCTTGAGGCTGAGGGCATTGTCTTCATCGGTCCGAAACCCAAGGCGATCAAGGCGATGGGCGACAAGATCGAATCGAAGAAGTTCGCCAAGGCCGCTGAGGTGTCGACGGTTCCCGGCTGGCTTGGTGTCATCGAAAATGCCGACCATGCCGAAAAGATCGCCGGCGAGATCGGTTATCCCGTGATGATCAAGGCCTCGGCCGGCGGCGGCGGTAAAGGCATGCGCATTGCCTGGAGCCAGTCGGAAGTGCGCGACGGCTTCGACCGGGCGCGCTCGGAGGCGAAAAGCTCGTTCGGCGACGACCGCGTCTTCATCGAAAAGTTCGTCGTCGATCCGCGTCATATCGAAATCCAGGTGCTGGCCGACGCGCATGGCACCGCCCTCTATCTCGGCGAGCGCGAATGCTCGATCCAGCGTCGGAACCAGAAGGTGGCGGAAGAGGCGCCGTCGCCATTCCTCGATGCCAGGACGCGCAAGGCGATGGGCGAGCAGGCCGTGGCGCTAGCCAAGGCGGTCGACTACCAGAGCGCCGGCACCGTCGAGTTCATCGTCGATGCTGAAAAGAACTTCTATTTCCTTGAAATGAATACACGATTGCAGGTCGAGCATCCGGTGACGGAGCTTGTTACCGGCATCGACCTGGTCGAGCAGATGATCCGCGTCGCCGCCGGCGAGAAGCTGGCGATCGAGCAGAGCGACGTCACGCTGAACGGCTGGGCGGTGGAAAGCCGGCTCTATGCCGAGGATCCCTATCGCAATTTCCTGCCCTCGATCGGCCGGTTGACGCGCTACCGGCCGCCGGAGGAGGGCACGTTCGGCGATGTCGTCATCCGCAACGACACCGGCGTCACCGAAGGCTCCGAGATTCCGATGTTCTATGATCCGATGGTGGCAAAACTCTGCACCTGGGCGCCCACGCGTATCGAGGCCATCGATGCCATGTCGGAAGCGCTGGACAGTTTCGTCGTCGACGGCATCGAGCACAACATCCCGTTCCTGGCGGCGCTGATGCAGCATCCGCGCTGGCGCGAGGGGCGGATATCGACGGGCTTCATCGCCGAGGAATATCCTGACGGCTTCGCGCCGATCGTGCCCAATGGCGATGAAAAGGCAGTGCTGGCGGCGATCGCCACCGCGGTCGAGCTTCTGCGCCGCGATCGGCTTGACCGGCTGGGCGGGCGGCTGGCGCCGCATTCGGGCGCACTCAAGCGCGATTGGGTGGTGAAGCTCGGCGACGACTATCTCCAGGCTTCGATCATCGAGGGCATGATCTCCATTCCGATGGAAATCGATCTGTCGGTCGATGGCGGCAAAGCGCTGACCGTGGCGTCCGACTGGCGGCCGGGCGACCTCATCTGGCGCGGCACTGTCGGTGCCCGCAAGGTCACGGCGCAGATCAGGCCGCTGCCGAACGGCCTGCGCATTGCCTGGAAGGGCATGTCGGTGACGGCGCGCGCCATGCTGCCGCGAACGGCTGAACTGGAAAGGCTGATGCCGGAAAAGGTGGCGCCGGACACGTCCAAGATGCTGCTTTGCCCGATGCCGGGCCTGGTCGTGTCGATCGCGGTTGCCGAGGGGCAGGAGGTCAAGGCCGGCGAGACGCTGGCCGTGGTCGAGGCGATGAAGATGGAAAACGTGTTGCGCGCCGACCGCGATCTTGTCGTGTCGAAGCTCAACGCCAAGCCGGGTGACAGCCTGGCTGTGGATGCGGTGATCATGGAGTTCGCCTAGAGATTGTTTGGAAATTCTACTCCGGCGGCCATCTGAAGGCGGTTTCTGCGCTTCCCGTGCTCACGGACCAATGGCCGCTGCGCTCCGGTTCTCGAAACCACCATCATATGACTCGCCAGAGCGAATTTCGAACAATCTCTGAGCCGTGCGGCTGGGTACGGAAGCCTGTGGTCGGTGGTCATTTGTGCTGGACTGGCATCGCCCGGTCCGGGACAATACATCTCCATCGACTCAAAGCCCTTCGAGCAATTTGATACATCATGGCGGATGACAAACTTCCACGCGATCCCCTGAAGCGCGAAGCAGCGCTCGCTGCTGCGCGCCCTGAGGCACCGGCGCGGCGGTTCATCCATCTGCGCGTGCATTCGGCGTATTCGCTGCTCGAGGGAGCCTTGCAGGTCGCCGCCGTTGTCGGTCATGCCGTCAAGGACGAGTGCCCGGCAATCGCCGTCACCGACACAAACAATCTGTTCGGCGCGCTGGAATTTGCCCAGAAGGCGGTGAAGGAAGGCATCCAGCCGATTATCGGCTGCCAAATCGATCTCGCCTTTTCCGGCGAGACCAGTGACGCACAGCGCGACCGCCGCCGCAACGGGCCGGAGATGAACGCCGTGGTGCTGCTCGCCGCCACTGAGGTTGGCTATAGCAACCTCGTCAGGCTGGTCAGCCAGGTCTATCTGGAGACGCCGCCGGGCGAGCCCGTACATCTGACGTCAGCAATGCTGGAAGGCCATAGCGATGGCCTGATCTGCCTCAGCGGCGGGCCGCGCGGCCCGATCGGCCGGGCGCTGAAGGAGGATCGCCGAGATCTTGCCGAGACGCGGCTTCTGGCACTCAAGGCGCTGTTCGGCGACCGGCTCTATGTCGAACTGGACCGCGTTTCCGGCTATGACCGCGCCATCGAGAAATCATCGGTCGATCTTGCCTATACCCATGATCTGCCGCTGGTCGCCACGAATGAGGCGTTCTTCGCCGCCCGCGACGACTATGACGCGCATGATGCGCTGATCGCCATTGCCGAAGGGTCGGTCGTTGCCGCCGACAACCGCCGCCGCCTGACATCGGACAATTTCCTGCGCAGCCAGGCCGATATGGCAAGGCTGTTTGCCGACCTGCCTGAGGCGATCGACAACACCGTCGAGATCGCCCTGCGCTGTTCCTACTATCCCAAGACCCGCAACCCGATCCTGCCGCGCTTTACCGGCGGCGATGTCGCCGACAATGAGGTGGCGCTGAAGGCCGAGGCCGATGAACTGCGCCGGCAGGCCCATGAAGGTCTCGACGCCCGGCTGGCGGCGCATGGACCCACCGCCGGCTACACGGTCGAACAATACCGCGAGCGGCTCGATTTCGAGCTCTCCATCATCGAGAAGATGAAATTTCCCGGTTACTTCCTGATCGTGGCCGACTTCATCAAATGGGCGAAGGCGCAAGGCATTCCGGTCGGGCCGGGCCGCGGTTCTGGCGCCGGATCGCTGGTCGCTTATTCCACGACCATCACCGATATCGATCCGCTGCGCTTCTCGCTGCTGTTCGAGCGCTTCCTCAACCCCGACCGCGTGTCGATGCCCGACTTCGACATCGACTTCTGCCAGGACCGGCGCGAAGAGGTCATCCGCTACGTCCAGCAGAAATATGGCCGCGACCAGGTGGGACAAATCATCACCTTCGGTACGCTGCAGGCGCGCGCGGTGCTGCGCGACGTCGGCCGCGTGCTGCAAATGCCTTACGGCCAAGTCGACAAGCTCTCCAAAATGGTGCCGCAGAACCCGGCCAATCCGGTCAAGCTGGCGGATGCCATCGCCAACGAGCCGCGCTTTGCCGAGGAGGCCGAGAAGGAGCCAATCGTGCAGACGCTGCTCGATATGGCGCAAAAGCTGGAAGGGCTCTACCGCCACGCTTCGACGCACGCCGCCGGCATCGTCATCGGCGACCGGCCCTTGTCGGAACTGGTGCCGATGTACCGCGATCCGCGCTCCGACATGCCGGTCACCCAGTTCAACATGAAATATGTCGAACAGGCCGGGCTGGTGAAGTTCGACTTCCTCGGCCTGAAGACGCTGACCGTGCTGGAGACGGCGGTGAAGCTGATCCGCCGGCGCGGCATCGAGATCGACCTGGCGACGATCCCGCTCGACGATCCTGAAACCTACGCCATGCTGTCGCGCGGCGAAGTGGTCGGTGTGTTCCAGGTGGAAAGTGCCGGCATGCGCAAGGCGCTGATCGGCATGCGGCCCGACTGCATCGAGGACATCATCGCGCTGGTGGCGCTCTACCGTCCCGGCCCGATGGAGAACATCCCGACCTACAACGCCAGAAAGCATGGCGAAGAGGAGATGGCATCGATCCATCCCAAGATCGACCATCTGGTGAAGGAGACGCAAGGCGTCATCGTCTACCAGGAACAGGTGATGCAGATCGCGCAGGAACTGTCGGGCTATTCGCTCGGCGAAGCCGATCTGCTGCGTCGCGCGATGGGCAAGAAGATCCGCGCCGAAATGGACAAGCAGCGCGAGCGCTTCGTCACCGGTGCGGTCGAACGCGGCGTCGGCAAGCCGCAGGCCGACTTCATCTTCGACCTTCTGGCCAAGTTCGCCGACTACGGCTTCAACAAATCGCACGCGGCCGCCTACGCCGTCGTGTCCTACCAGACCGCCTATCTCAAGGCGCATTACCCCGTCGAGTTCCTGGCGGCGTCGATGACGCTCGACATGGGCAATACCGACAAACTCGCCGATTTCCGCCAGGATGCGCTGCGTCTCGGCATCGAGGTGGTGGCGCCGTCGGTGATGACCAGCTTCCGCAATTTCGAGGTCGGCGAGAACCGCATTTACTATTCGCTGGCGGCCCTCAAGGGCGTCGGCGACGCTGCGGTCGAGCACATCGTCGCCATGCGCGGCGAAAAGCCGTTCAAGAATCTCGCCGATTTCTGTGAAAGGGTCGATCCCAAGATCGTCGGCAAGCGCGTCTTCGAAAGCCTGATCATGGCCGGCGCGCTCGACTGCTTCGGCCACGACCGCGCCCAGATGATGGCCGGCGTCGAACGGATGATGGGGCTGGCTTCGCTGGCGCAGCAGAATGCCATTTCGGGCCAGCACGACATTTTCGGCGCGTCGCTCGGCGCGCAGCAGCAGGCGCTCAATTTGCCGCAGACCGATCCGTGGCTTGCCGCCGACCGGCTGCACCGCGAATTCCAGGTCGTCGGCTTCTATCTCTCGGCGCATCCGCTCGACGAGTACAAGGCGGCCCTGCAGAAGATGCGCGTGCAAAACTGGGGCGAGTTCTCGGCCGCGGTCAAGCGTGGCGCCGCCGCCGGCCGGCTGGCCGGCACGGTCACCACCAAGCAGGAACGCAAGACCCGCACCGGCAACAAGATGGGCGTCATCGCCTTTTCCGACACTTCTGGCCAGTATGAAGCCGTGCTGTTTTCGGAAGGGTTGGCGCAGTATCGCGATCTGCTCGAGCCTGGACGTTCGGTGGTGATCACCGTTTCGGCCGAGGATAGGCCCGAAGGGGTCAATCTGCGCATCCAGACGGTGCAGTCGCTGGAGGATGAGGCCAGCCGCATCCAGAAGGCGCTGCGCATCTTCGTGCGCGATGCGGCTCCGATCGGCATGCTGGCCGGCCAGCTTGCGGTGAAGGGCGAGGGCCAGGTCAGCTTCGTGCTGATCAAGGAGGCCGGGCAAGGTGAGATCGAGATCGAATTGCCCAATCGCTACCGCATCTCGCCGCAGATCGCGTCGGCCATGCGCGCGGTGCCGGGGGTGGTCGAAGTCGAGCTCGTCTAGGCTGCCCTGATATACACGGCAGTCGCATCGACGTCGGCCAGTGCATGACGGCCTAAGAATGCTCTGGGCCTGACATTGCAGCCGATAGGGCCAGCGTGCGGGGCGTGGTTGAACTGACCTTCCTTTGAACCACATGCGTTGAGCAGAAACTTCACAGGAACGCACAATCATGCCCAGCCGCGAACGCGTCGAAGCCTTCCTCAAGGAGGTGGTCGAAGGCAGCCACGTCAAGGCGATCGCCGACTTCTACCATGACGATGCCACCATGCAGGAAAATCTCGGCGTCCCGCGGCGCGGCAAGGAAACACTGATGGCGCATGAGCAGGCAGCACTCGACCGGATCGAGAAGATGCACACCCATCCTGTCCAGACATTCCTGGTCGATGGCGACAATGTCGCCATCCGCTGGACCTTCGACCGTATCGACAAGGCCGGCACCGTGCGCCGGCTGGAAGAGGTGGCCCTGCAGCGCTGGCGTGGTGACCGGATTGCGGAGGAGCGGTTCGTCTACGACACCGCCTCGGCCTGGCGCCTCGTGGGGCCGGACGGCAAGGTGGTGGAGGGCTGACGATCACCGGGGCCACTAGATCATGATGAGATTCGGTTGAAATCTCATCATGATCTAACCCTTTGTTGGAGCATGATCTTTTCCGCAAACCGGCACCCACTTTTTGGGATCATGCTCTAGACGACCCCGGCTGGGACCGTTACGCACTTGGTGATGAAAGCAGCCGAGAAGGACGGATTGCAGCAAAGCTCAGCGATGGCGCGGCTGCGTGACAGGCTGCGCAAGCTCTATCACGGACGCACGCCGGCGGCGTTCCGGTTTCAACTGGTGGCGGTCATCATCGACCTCACCATCGTCGCCTTCTTCGTTGCCACGCCGGTGCTCCAGGACAAGCCGTCATTCCTGTGGCTCGACTATACCGTCGCCGCATTGGTCGCCGCCGACCTGATTGCCCGACTGTTAGCCTCCAACGACATGTTGCGGCTGATGAAACAGCCGACATCCTGGGTCGATGTCTTCATCCTTTTGACGCTGCTGATGCCGACGGCGCTGGCAAATCTGGCGTTCCTGCGCATCCTGCGGCTGTGGTCGCTGTCGCGCAGCGGGTCGCTGTGGCGGCATTTCGAAATGCGTGGCTTGAGGCCCTGGCGCGAGGCGAGCCACGCGGTCATCAACCTGTTGACGTTCCTGTTCGTCATCACCGGCTTCGTCTACACCTTCTTCTTCCGCACCGGCGCCGGCCTCGAAAACTACATTGATGCGCTGTATTTCACCGTTGCCACGGTGACGACGACCGGTTTCGGCGACATCGTGCTGCCGGGGATCGCCGGCAAGCTGACCGCGATCGCCACCATGATCATCGGCATCTCGCTGTTCGTCAGACTGGCGACCGCGATTTTTCGACCCGCCAAGGTGTTCTTTCCCTGTCCGCAGTGCGGACTGCAACGGCATGAGCCGGACGCCGTGCACTGCAAGGCCTGCGGGCATCTTCTCAACATACCGGATGAGGGGAATTGACCGACCGCTACGAGGCCGCGGCCTCAGCCGGCTTTGGCGCCTTGCGCTGCAGGTTGAGCAGATTGCCCATCAGGATCAGCAGGGCGCCGCCGGCTGTAAAGATGTCGATCTGTTCGCTGTAGAGCAGCCAGCCGATCAGCGCTGACAGCGGCACGCGCAGGAAATCCATCGGTGAAATCACCGTAGCGTCGGCATAGGTGAGGGCACGCGCCATGCAGAAATGCGACGACATGCCGGTGAAGGCAATCAGCAGGATCCATGGCCAGAGTTCGAGCGGTGGGTTGCGCCATTCATAAAGCGCCGGGATCAGGCCGACCACCGACTGGATGATCAGCATCCAGAAGATGATGCGCACGACGCTGTCGGTGCGGGTCAGCGACTTGACCAACACCACCGATACGCCAAAGCACACGGCCGCGCCGAGAACGACGAGGTGACCCGGATCCATGGAGCCGACGGCGGGGCGAACGATGACCACCACGCCGATCAGGCCAAGCACGACCGCCGCAATTTTCGGGCGGGAGAGCCTTTCGCCAAGAAACGCCACCGCCAGGATCGCGGTCCAGATCGGCGTGGTGAATTCGACCGATATGAGGACCGCAAGCGGGATCAGCGTCAGCGCATAGAGCCATGCGGCCTGGCCCGTATAGTGGATGACATTGCGAGCGATATGGGCCAACGGGCGCTGCGTGCGCATTGCAGCGAATCCGCCGCTCATCATCACCAGCGGCAACAGGATGAAGAAGCCGATCACCGAGCGCAGTTCCAGCACCTGGAAGACGTTGAGCTCGGCGGTGGTTGCGCGGCCGGCGACCGACATCGCCAGAAACGAGGCGATCGACAGCGCCATCCAGAACGCGGCTTTGGGGATCGATGGGGAAGGTGCCATAGGCGCTATGTCGCAAGCCGGGACTTCTATCGCAACCGTTAGGCCACGCATTCGACTGGGCCAGACCCGTTGCAAAACAGCCATGCTGGACGTGGAACCTGACGCTACGGCAGGCGTTGGTTCCCGGTATTGGCCAATTGCTGGACGCATCGTTTCTTCAACATCAACGGGGGAGAGATTCCGATGAAATCATTCGCGCGGTCTCTGCTAGCCGGCTGCCTGCTAACTGCAAGCGCCACGGCCCATGCCGACGAGGCGAATTTTCTCAGCTCCTTGCAAGGGAATTTCTCCGGCAAGGGGACAGTCAAGGTCACCACCGACGCACCGACGGTGAATGTGTCCTGCACCTTCAATTCCGACGCGACCTCGAGTTCATTGTCGCTTGACGGCAATTGCCGTGGTCTTGTCGTGGTGACGCGCGCCATCAGCGCCAATCTGAAGGCCCGCGGGGCGAAGTATACTGGCGTCTATGTCGGGTCGCGCACCGGGCCGGCACAGCTCGCCGGCAGCCGTTCCGGGAACGCGATCAGTCTCGGCATTCGCTGGGCGGCGGAGGTCAATGGCGATCGCAAGGCGCGGTTGACGGTCGAGAAAACCAGCGGCGACGGAATGCGGTTGACCGTTACCGACGTCGATCCGAAAACCTGCAACAACGTGGTGACGAGCCGCATCGATCTCAAGCGTATCTAAGCCGTCTCACTCCTCGATCGGCTCCGGCGGGTTGGCGTTGCGGCCTTTACCGAAGGTGTAGCCGGTTTCCACCGCCTTCTTGCCGAACTTGTCGCGCAGCGTATCGATGGCGCTTTCGGCCATGGCGCGCTTGCGCGAGCCGACGTCGACGAGATCGGGCGGATCGGCTTTCTCGTCATCCGAGAGATCGCTGACACCGATGCCGAGCAGCCGGTACTTTGTCCCGTCCGCCTCCTTGCGCAACAGCTCGAGACCGGTCTGGAAAATACGGTCGGCCAATCTGGTCGGATCGCCGAGTTGGCGGTTGCGGGTACGCAGCTTGAAATCCTGCGTCTTCAGCTTCAGCACCACGGTGCGCCCGGCAATGCCTGACTTCTTCAGCCGCGCCGAGACCTTTTCCGACAATCCCCTCAGCACTGGAACCAGTTCGCCCATTTCAGCTATGTCGGTGTCGAAAGTGGTTTCGGCCGACACACTTTTCGCATCCTGGTCGGGATCGACACGGCGGTCGTCCTGGCCGCGCGAGAGATGGTAGAGCCGGGTGCCCATCACGCCATAGCGGCGCATAAGATCGGCGCGCTCCATGCGCTGCAACTGGGCGATGCTGCGGATGCCGTCGCGTTCGAGCGTTGCGGCAAAAGCCTTGCCTACGCCCCAGATCAGCGTCACTGGCTGTTCGGCCAGGAAACCCAGCGCCTCGGCTTCGCCGATCACCGAAAAGCCGCGCGGCTTGCGGAAATCGGAGGCAACCTTGGCCAGGAACTTGCAGTAGGAAAGGCCGGCCGAAACGGTGATGCCGATTTCCTTTTCGACGGTCTGCGCAAAGCGCGCCAGCACCACCGCCGGCGGCATGCCGTGCAGGCGCTCGGTGCCGGCAAGGTCGAGAAACGCCTCATCGATGGAGAGCGGCTCGACCAGCGGCGTGAGCGCCTGCATCAAGGCGCGGACATCGCGGCCGACGCGGACGTATTTCTCCATATTGGGCGGGATGACGACCGCTTCCGGACAGGCTTCGAGCGCCTTGAACATCGGCATTGCCGAGCGCACTCCCTTGATGCGGGCGATGTAGCAGGCGGTGGAGACGACGCCGCGCTTGCCGCCGCCGATGATCAGCGGCTTGTCCTTCAGCGCCGGATTGTCGCGCTTTTCGATCGCCGCATAGAAGGCGTCGCAATCGATATGCGCCAGATGCAGCTGGTAGAGCTCGGGATGGCGGGTGAGTCGAGGGCTGCCGCAACGCTCACAGCGCCTGGTATCGCTGCGCTGAAAGGTCAGGCAGTCGCGGCAAAAACCGTGCTCGGGATTGTTGACAGGGGCCGCCATCGCTGCGAACATAAAGAGAACAGATGCAATGGTACGCCAGGACGGAAGCCGCCACAAGCGGTTAGCCGGGAGAGAACTCATGAGCACCACCATAGCGCCGCTGGCGCCTGACCTGTGGGCGGATTTCGAGGATCTTTTTGGCAAGCAGGGCGCCTGTTACGGCTGCTGGTGCACGCATTTCCGGATGGCGCCGGCGGTCCGACGGGCCAGCGACAAGCAGCGCAACAAGGATCATATCAAGGCGCGTATCGAGGCCGGACCGCCGCCGGGGCTTTTGGCTTTCGAGGACGGCATAGCGGTCGGCTGGATGCAGATCGGCCCGCGCGCCGACGTGCCCGAATGGAACAATCGGGGCAGGGGCTCGGCGCCGGTCGATCCAACCGACGCCGTAGATCCCGGCGTCTGGGCCATCTCCTGCTTCTTCATCCGCGCCAGCGCGCGCGGCCGGGGCGTCAGCCACCGCCTGGTCGAGGGCGGCATCGCTTTTGCCCGCCAGAACAAGGCGCGGCTGGTCGAGGCGTGTCCGATCGACGTGTCGCGCGATTCGCGTTCGATCGGACTGTTCGTCGGCTCGTCGCGTGTGTTTGAAAAGGCCGGCTTCGAGCGGCTTGTCGAACGCAAGGCCGGACGGCCGCTGATGCGGCTGGTGTTGTAGTCTAATTACCCGTCGGCGTTTGTTGATGTCCTGTGGAAGCTGTAGGTTGGTTTCATAGCAGACGAACGAAGCGTTCCTTTTTGGTCAAATGGAGAATTTTGTGAACCGTGTCTTGCCGCTTGCTTTCCTTCTCGCCCTCAGCGCTCCTGCCTTTGGCCAGGCTGTCGATGCCCAAGGTGCCAAGCAACTTTCCGATGAGCTCTCTCGCTATGTCGGCAAACAGGCGCTCAATGAAGGCATTTTGAAGATCTCAGCCGAGGAGGGTGCCTACAAGATCACCTTCGATGTGATGGCGCTTGTGGCGAAGATGCCGAAGCAGGATCTGAAGCGGTTCGATTTCCCGCCCGTCACGCTGCGGGTCAAACCGCGCAGCGACGGAGGCTGGGATGTCGCCTCGGATTTCTCTACGACTGGGTCCATCGAGGTAAATGGCCCAAATGGCCTGAACACCGGGCAAATCGTTGTCAAGGATGGCAAGTTCACGGGCGTCTATGACCCGGAACTGGCGGCATTTACCAGCGGCACCAGTTCGATTGCGGGCATGACGATGACGTCGCGCCAAGTCAGTCAATTGACCGATTTGAGCGTGGGGCTGGGCTCTTCCAAATTTGACGCCAGGAAGTCGGCCAACGGCGGCGTCGATCTTAATTTCACACAGGCGATGGCGGACTTCGTCGAAACGGTCAAAATCGATGACCGGTCAATCGCAGCGCTCCGGGCACCGGAGCTCGCTGTGAACGTGACCGCTAAGGCCATTCAGACCAAGCCGCTTCTGGATCTTTTGGCGTTCGCCGTCGCCCATGAGGACGAGGCCCGGCTGAAGGCCGATCAAGCAGAGTTCAAAACGCTTCTGCTCGGTGCGCTGCCGCTATGGGAACGGATCGATGGGACCTACGCATTCAAAAACCTTGCCATTGAAACATATGCCGGCAATTTCGGCGCGGCGCAGCTGAACACCGTTGTCGGCATGGACGGCATCACCAAGGACGGCAAGATCAGCTACGCATTCAAGGTTTCCGGCCTGACAATACCGCAGCAGATGCTGCCCAGTTGGACCGTTGCGTTGCTGCCGACGGATCTCGACCTGAATTTCGGCGGCGCCAACATCGATCTCGACAGTATGGCCAGGAAAACCATCGACACCCTCGATTTCAGCAAGGATCCACCGCTGCCGCCAGATTTCGGCGACGAGATTTCCGCCAATTTCCTGGCCAAGATACCAAAATTCGTTCTCGGGCACAGCACGGTGAAGAACGGCGACATCGAGGTCGCGATGGAGGGCGAAATGACGTTCCCCGGCAAGAAGCCGGATGCGAGCGTGACCGTCGACGTAACCGGCTACGACAAGATCGTTGAAACCTTGCAGGCGGCGGCTAAATCTGACCCGGAGGCCTCGCAGGCTTTCACAGGGGCGCTTGCGATTAAGGGATTCGCCAAGACGCTGCCGGACGGCCGTATCGAATGGGTGATCAACGCCAGGCATGATGGGTCGGTGACGGTCAACGGCGCGATGCTGAAGGGGCCTGATCCGGTCGTGGAAGACAACGCCGATCCGGATGCGATCCCTGGGACAGCAACGAAGCCTTGAGCACTGACCTCGGGGGCGGCTAACTCAGAGTCCCAGCGCGCTAGCAATCTTTGGCGCGGCCTCGTGCCAGTCCTCGACGGAGATGATGTCGTCCGGCACCGGCGGCAGGAAGGCGCGCAGCGAATTGTCGGCCATCAGGTGGAAGAGGTGGGCGTCGGCAACCGAGTTGCGTGCCGAGATGAGATTGGCGGGCTGGTCGTCGACAAAGGCTACCGGCCGCCCTTTGCTACCACGCAACTTAGCCACCGCGGGTCCCTTGGCCATCTCCGTGGTCAACAGCGGATAGGGCAGCCCGAGCGCATCGAGATGAGCGCGGCGGGCGGCGCGATGCCGGTGCGGCATGGCGGTCAAAAGGACGATCTCGACGCGGTCGCTGAGGCTGGCAAGCGCTTGTTCGGCACCGTCGGTAACGCTCTGCCAGTCGGCCTGCGTATCGAAGAAATCTCCGAGAAGTGCCGTCACCTCCGGCTGTTCGATCAGCCGGCCGCTCGCCGTTTCGGCAATGTTGCCGGTGAGACGGAAGGAGGCCAGGGTCAGGCCGAAGCCGCGCGATTTCAGGAAATGCGGAAACGGCCGGATGAATTCGAGCACGACATCGTCGACATCGAGGATCAGCAGAGGCCGGTCGTCGGCTGCAAGTTCGGCGATCTGGCGTGCCGTCTCGGGATCGTCGCTCATATCGAATGCTCATGGTCGTCGCCGCCAAGAGGCAGCGCGCGCAACGCCTTGCCGACTGAGGCCGGCGGAGTGTCGGTTTCCTCGGCAAAGCGCAGCAAGGTCGGCTCGTGGGCGAGGATGAACTGCAGCACGCCGGCAAGGAATCCCGGTTGGGCCGCGGCGCGGCGGATGGCGGACGCCTCGATGCCGGTGAGGGCCAGGAAGCGCGGCAGGAGTTCGGGGTCGGCGGCGACGAAGCCCAGTGCCTTCACGGCAATGGTTTCCGCTTCCTCGCGCATTGACGCTGCGTTTGCCATCACTACTTTCTCGTTGCGGAAATGAGTCTCTTTTCCGCAGTAATCGCAAGCGTCGCCTGCGGCAAGCCACAGCCCCGATCCAATGTGGTTTTCGAGGTGGAATCCGAATGGCTTTTGCCGCTTCGAGTTTCCATTTCGTCAATCATATTGCCTTAAGAGTGGGCGAGGGTTTGGTGTGCTTCGACAAGGGCGCATAGCGGCAGGGCTTCGGGCAGAAGCCTGGCCGGGACGGGAAATCGATGCCTAAGAAGGTCATGATCGTCGAGGACAACGAGCTCAATATGAAGCTCTTTCGCGACCTCATCGAAGCCAGCGGTTATGAAACGGTGCGCACGCGCAACGGGCTCGAGGCGCTCGATCTGGCGCGCCAGCACAGGCCCGACCTGATCCTGATGGACATCCAGCTGCCCGAAGTGTCGGGGCTGGAAGTGACGAAATGGCTGAAGGAGGACGACGACCTCCATTCCATTCCGGTCATCGCCGTCACCGCCTTCGCCATGAAGGGCGACGAGGAACGCATTCGCCAGGGCGGTTGCGAGGCCTACATCTCCAAGCCGATCTCGGTGCCGCGTTTCATCGAGACCATCAAATCCTATCTCGGTGATGCCTGATGCCTTCAGCCGGAGCCTTGTGACATGACCGCGCGGATCCTCGTCGTCGACGACATCCCTGCCAATGTCAAACTTCTCGAGGTTCGGCTGCTGGCCGAATATTTCGAGGTGTTGACGGCCTCCAACGGGCCGGACGCGATCGAGATCTGCGAAAACGGCAAGGTCGATGTCGTGCTGCTCGACGTGATGATGCCCGGCATGGACGGGTTCGAGGTCTGCAAGCGGCTGAAAAGCGATCCGGCGACCGCGCATATACCGGTGGTCATGGTGACCGCGCTGGGCCACGTTGCCGACCGGGTGCGCGGCCTCGAGGCAGGCGCCGACGACTTTCTCACCAAGCCGGTCAACGATCTGCAGCTGATGACGCGGGTGAAGAGCCTGGTCAGGCTGAAGTCGCTGACCGACGAGCTGCGGCTGCGCGCATCGACCACCCGCAACATCGGCATCGATGCGCTGTTGAGCCGCAGCTTCGCGTCGGAGGACGCCACGCCGAAGGTGCTATTGATCGACGAGCGCAAATCGTCGGTTGAGCGCATCCAGAAAATGCTGCGCGGCAGCGCCGAGCTCGACATTGCGACCGATCCGCATGCCGGCTTCTTCCAAGCCGCCGAGGCGCTCTATGAGTGCGTGCTGATCTCGACCGGTTTTGCCGATTTCGATCCGCTGCGGTTGTGTTCGCAATTTCGTTCGCTCGACCGCACCCGCTTCCTGCCGATCATCCTGATTGCCGATGGAGGCGAGGAGGGGCGCATCATTCGCGGGCTCGAGCTCGGCATCAACGACTATCTGATGCGGCCGATCGACCAGCAGGAGCTGACGGCGCGGCTGCGCACGCAGGTGCGCCGCAAGCGCTACAACGACCAGCTGCGCGCCAGTGTCACCCAGACCATCGAGATGGCGGTGACCGACGCGTTGACCGGGCTGCACAACCGCCGCTACCTCGACAGCCATTTGCAGACGCTGTTCGACCGCGCCGTGGCGCGGCGGCGGCCTCTGTCGGTGATGATCACCGATCTCGACCGCTTCAAGACCGTCAATGACTCGCATGGCCATGATGGCGGCGACGATGTGCTGCGCGAGTTCGCAAGGCGGCTGCGCAAGAACGTCAGGGGCATCGACCTTGCCTGCCGCTTCGGCGGCGAGGAATTCGTCGTTGTGATGCCGGACACGGACGGCACGGTGGCGGAGAAGGTTGCCGAGCGCATTCGCGCCGAAATCGCCCAGCTGCCGTTTGCCATCGGTCCTGACGGCAAGGCGATCGAAGTCACGGTCAGCGTCGGCGTGTCATCGGTTCTGAAGGGCGCGGACACGGTCGCGGCGTTGATGAAACGTGCCGACGTGGCGCTCTACGAAGCCAAAAGTGGCGGCCGCAACCGGGTCGTCGCCAAGGCAGCGTAGGCTAGACCACCGATTATGCAGTCAATCGGACAGGGTTAGGAATTTACCTTAATCCAAGCGATTCGGCAGGCTTGGTTAAGAAACTATTGATTTTCAAACATTGTTGCGCAAATGTGCGGTGCAAGAACAAGGGCGATGCGGGCACGAGGGTAGACAGCCGCATCGCTTCGCCGAATACCCCATGATGCTCAGGTCCGCCGCATCTCCTGGGTCCGTGGGGTCGGCCGGCCGGCGCTGGCACATAGTGGCCTCCTCGTACCGCTGCCATACGCCGACCGGCCCCCTTTTTTGCCAAAACATGAGATGAGCACTTCGCGCCAAACAGCGGAGGGTTCTGGCTTTTCGGGGCCTTGAATCAAAAACGCCGCCCGAAGGGGCGGCGCTTTTGACAGAGCGTATGAAAACCAGATTACTTGATCTTGGTTTCCTTGAACTCGACATGCTTCTTGGCGACCGGGTCGTATTTGCGGAACGACAGCTTGTCGGTCTTGGTACGGCTGTTCTTGCTGGTCACGTAGAAGAAACCGGTGTCGGCGGTCGACAGAAGCTTGATCTTGATGTTTGCGGCTTTGGCCATTGTATCAGTCCGTTATGTTCGTGGGGTTTTGGCCGCTGGAGCGGGGGAAAACACCCGGACGCGGGAAACTTGGCGCGACACATAAAGAACGTGCCCGGAAAGTCAAGCCCGACGCCTTGCCATGTCGTAAGCACATGAGTTGTCCGGATTAGGTAGCACATGGTTGTCCGGTTTTATCACCGGCTCGATGGAGGCTGAGGCTCAGGGCGTTCGAATCTTGAAAAGCCAAGCAATTGGCTTTTCGTCCGCTACGAGGCCGCTTCTCACCCCACAAGGAGAGAAGGTAAGGTCGCTGTTGCTCGCCCTCTGCGGGGCCGGATTTCTAGGCTTCTTCCTTAACTGGAAGCGCTTTCTTCCAGTCCCCGGTGGTGTTCCACCGGCGATTCGGATTGGCGCGGTCGTCCAGGCCCTTGGAGCGGCTGGCGAGGATTGGCTGGATGCGGATCACCGGCTCCTGGTAGGAATGCGCCTGGAAAATCGCCTCGACGACGCGGGCGGCGAGCGCCTGGTCGTCGGGCAACTCGAACGAGACCTCGACGGTGCCGGGGCGGCGGCGCAGTTCGGTTTCGACGCCGGCGGCTGCACCTTCCAGCGGCCGGTAGCGTTCGATGCCGTGCGCCGTTTGATAGGCGTTGCGATCGTATTTTCCCATCGCCAGCGGCGCGATCGCGACCACGGCGTCCATGATGCGGTCGACATCGGCTGCCGGGGCCTGGAAGCTGACAAGCAGCAGAAGCGTCATGCGCAGAGATGTGGTTTCAAAGCCGCTGTCGATCATCGCCGTATCCTCAAACTCGGGTTTTTTGGGACACCCTTTTAGCTGAGGTCTCCTGACACGGTTCTGTCAGCAGCGGCGACATCCCGTCAGGATTGCGCAGGCTGGCGACGGACAGGCTACCAGATCTTGCGGACCAGCCTGGCGCTGACCAAGGCGATATAGGCGGCAAAGAACAGGCCGAGCGACCAGCCGAAGCCGGAGGGCCCGAAGGCATCCATGCCGATGCCGATCGCCTGCGGGCCAAGCACCATGCCGACGCCGTAGCAGAGCACGAAGGCGGCATTGGCCGAGGCCAGTTCATGGCCGGAGAGCTGCGAGCCCAGATGGGCAAGGCCGATCGTGTACATGGCGGCCACCACGCCGCCCCAGACGAACAGAAGCGCCGCCATCAGGTGCCAATTGCCGGCGGAGAACGGCATGAAGATGGTGCCGGCAAGTCCGACCGTGGCACAGGCCAAAAGCAGATAGCGGCGGTCTGAGACGCGGTCGCTGATCATGCCGATAGGGATCTGCAACAGCACGTTGCCGAGGCCGATCATGGTGAGCAGGAGGGCTGCATCCGCCTCGGAATAGCCGATGCGGTTGCCATAGACGGGGAACAGCGCAAAGCCGCCGGTCTCGACGGCGCCGAACACCAGCACGGCGGCGGTCGCTGTCGGCACCAGCCAGATGTAGCGCAGGAAGTTGCTGGTTTCGCCGTCAACCACGATTGTGGGACTTTCATTCCGTGCGGCCAGCACCGGGATTGCGGCCAGCGCGACCAGGACGATGATGACGCCAAACGGCAAGAAGCCGGTGCTGCCGATATGGGCGAAGATCCATGGCCCGGCGGCGAAGCCGAGCGACAGCACTGTGGCGTAGATGCCGAGCACCAGGCCGCGCCGGCGCGGCGGCGCCGAGGTGCTGATCCAGAATTCCGACAGGATGAACAGCACCGTCAGCGCGATGTGCAGCACGACGCGTAGTGGGAACCACATCCAGAAGTCCGGCGCGAAGTGGAAGCCGACAAAGGCGAGCGCGCCGGCGGCGATCATGGCGATCATCGTCCAGGCGACGCCGAAGCGCATCGCCAGCGGCGTGGCCAGCGGGGCGCCGGCGATCGAGGCAAGGCCGGCGACCGCGGTGTTGAGGCCGATCATCGATGCCGAGTGGCCGCGGCTCTCGAGAATAACGCTGAGCAGCGGCATGCCGAGGCCTATGGCGATGCCGACGACGCTGATCGACGAGATCGCGGCGATCATCGGTAGCCAATGTACGCGCTCGTCGCCCTCTTGCTGGGTATCGACCGTCATGTGATGCCTGAATACTCTGTCTGTTTGATATTGCGTAATTCCGGACGGAAAACCGCGTCACACTTTTCCTGGAATTGCTCTAAAGAATTTCGCGAACGAAGCGGTTGCGGACAAGCCGGTAGAACGGCACGGACCCACCGGGTCGCAGGCGCGGATCGCCGGCAAGCCGCGTCTCCAGCTCCTGCAAGATCGTTCGGGTGATCTCGGGGATATCGGCCTCTCTGGCCTTGGCGAGCGGCAGCCAGACCAGTTCTTCCAGCTCATTGGTCGGGCCGCCACCCGGCAGTTCCACGGCGACATCGCTGCGCCAGGCGCTGAAGAAGCGGGTGTCGAAACGACGCACGCGATTGGGCGGGGTGATGGCGCGGGCAATGAAGCGCAGCGGCGCCAGCGAAGGCTGGACGCCGTGCTCGACAAAGCCCTGCCAGTCGCGTTTGTCGGTTGCGAACGAGCCTTTGCGGCCGATGAGCAGGCCGGCTTCCTCATAAGTCTCGCGGATGGCCGAGAGCGCGATGGCACGGGCCCGCGACGGGCTGATGCGGCCGACGCCGGCGGTCAGCCTGGCTTCTTCCTCCGGAAGCAATGGGGTGGCAACGGCAATGCGGCTGTCGGCCGAATCAGTGCGGCCGCCGGGAAAGACGAACTTGCCGGGCATGAAGGCGTGGCCTGCATGGCGCCGGCCCATCAGCACCAGAATCTCGTCGCCCTCGCGGTCGAGCAGGATCAGGGTGGCGGCATCGCGCGGGCGTATGGGCAGGCCGCTGTGGGCGGCTGCGCCACGGTCCATCCTGCTGACTTCCGCCTTGGTCATACCTTCCATGCGCAGGACCTAGCGGAAACTTCTGGCAAACGAAAGTGGCCTTTCACGGTCGGCATGTTGCGCCAGGCGACATTGCCCTGACGCAAACTAGGTTCCGGGATGCGGCTCGGTGCCGTCTTTTTCGCCGCCGAAGCCGTGCATATAGAGCGCCCATTGCAGTCCGATGACGGCGCCCTTGACCGGTTGCAGCAGAGCGACCGACAGCACGATGGTCAACGGCACCCAAATGGCGATGTGCTGCCACATGGAGAGCGTCGACGTCGCCTCGACGCCCATGAAGGCGCCGAGAACGATGTGGCCGACGATGACGATGACGAGATAAGCGGGCAGGTCGTCGGCGCGGTGGTGGTGGAACTCCTCACCGCACGCGGCGCATTTGTCGACGCTTTTGGTGAAGCCGGCGAATAACCTGCCTTCGCCGCAATGCGGGCAGCGGCCAAGGGCGCCGCGCTTCATCGCCGTCCACAGCGGGCGGGCGACTCGGCCCGAATGATGTTCGCCGCCGAAAACCTGCTTCTGGATTCCCATTTCGCTTGCCATTATCGTCTCCTGCCGCGCGACCCCGGGCGCGATTGCGACGCGCGGGCGCGGCCTTTTGCCTTGTGAAACGACCGTTTGGAGCCGGGCAGGGGCTTCGGGTCGGTCAGCATCTCGAAACGCATCGCGCCGGCCATAGGCGCCACCTCGATCAGGCGAACCTCGACGCGGTCGGCAAGCTGATAGCCCTTGCCGGTGCGTTCTCCGAACAGCGATCGCGCGGTTTCGTCATATATATAGTAATCGCCATCCAGACTTGACACCGGGATGAAGCCATCTGCGCCAAACTGCGGCAATTGGACAAATAGTCCCGATTTGGTGACGCCCGAAATGCGGGCGTCGAAGCGGTCGTCGATGCGCTCGGCGAGGTAGGCAGCGATCAGCCGGTCGACGGTGTCGCGCTCGGCCGCCATGGCGCGGCGCTCGGTGCCGGAGATCAGCACCGCGACGTCTTCCAGCCGCGTCTCTTCGTCCTGCGTCAGCCCGCCAGGGCCGAGCCCAAGTGCGGCAATCAGCCCGCGATGCACGATCAGATCGGCATAGCGGCGGATCGGCGAGGTGAAATGCGCGTAGCGCTTCAGGTTGAGGCCGAAATGGCCGATGTTCTTGGGCGAATATTCGGCCTGACTCTGCGAGCGCAGCACCACTTCGTTGACCAGCCCCTCATTGTCGGCGCCACGCACGCGCTCGAGAATGCCGTTGAACTGGGCGGGCCGCATCTGCGCGCCACGCGCCAGCGACAGGCCGAGCGTCTGCAGGAACTCGCGCAGCGATTCCTGCTTGGCCAGCGACGGCGCATCGTGGACCCGGTAGACCAGCGCCTGCTTCTTCGCTTCCAGCGTTTCGGCGGCGGCGACATTGGCCTGGATCATGAATTCTTCGATCAGCTTGTGGGCGTCGAGCCGCTCCGGGACGATGACGCGGTCGACGGTGCCGTCCGGCTTGAGCAGGATCTTGCGCTCCGGCAGATCAAGCTCGAGCGGCTGGCGGCCATCGCGGCCGCGCTTCAGGATGGCGTAGGCGTCCCACAGCGGCTTCAGCACCGTATCGAGGATCGGGCCGGTCTTGTCGTCAGGAAGGCCGTCTATCGCGGCCTGGGCCTGCGGATAGGCGAGCTTTGCCGCCGATTTCATCATGACGCGGTGGAAGGTGTGACGCAGCTTGCGGCCATCGGCGGCAAAAATCATGCGCACGGCAAGCGCGGGACGGTCCTGGCCTTCGCGCAGCGAGCACAGGTCGTTGGAGATGCGCTCTGGCAGCATCGGCACGACGCGGTCGGGGAAATAGACAGAATTGCCGCGTTTCAGCGCCTCGCGATCGAGTGCGGTGCCATAGCGGACATAGGCTGCAACATCGGCGATCGCCACCGTGGCGATCACGCCGCCGGGGTTCTTCTCGTCGAGGTCGGGCGTGGCGAAGACGGCGTCGTCATGGTCCTTGGCGTCGGCCGGGTCGATGGTCACCAGCGGCAGGTCGCGCCAGTCCTCGCGGTGAGCAAGCGTCGCCGGTTTTACCGCCTCGGATTCGGCGATGACGTCGGCCGGGAAGATATGCGGAATGTCGTGCGCGTGGATGGCGATCATCGAGACCGCCTTTTCGCTGGTCAGCGAGCCCAGCACCGCCAGCACTTTTGCGCGCGGCAAACCATACCGGGAGGCCCGCGCGGGCTCGACCTCGACAAGGTCGCCGTTCCTGGCGCCGTTCTGGAATTCCTTGTCGACGATCAGTTCGGGCTGGCGACGTTCGACCGGCTCGATGCGGAAGGTGCCGTCCCTCAGGATCCGGAAGACGCCCAGCACGGCATCTGTCCGCTTCTCGAAAATCTTCATTACGCGGCCCGTATAGGCAGGCCCGGTCGCCTCGTCGGTCGGGAAGGTCTTGGCCAGCACACGGTCGCCAATGCCAGGCTGCGGGCCATTGCCGCCGCGGGAGACGCGGATCGAGATCACCGGCGGTTCGCCGGTGCCGACGGCCTCCGCCGGATGCGCCAGCAGAATACCGTCGCCGTCGCGGCCGAAAATGTCGAGCACGGCGACATGGGGCAGGGCGCCGACACGGGCCAGCCCTTTGCGCTCCTTGGTCAGGATGCCTTCGTCCTGCAGGTCGCGCAGAATGTCCTTCAGCCAGATGCGGTCGTCGCCGCGCAAGGCAAACGCCTTGGCGATGTCGCGTTTTCCCGCGCGGTCGGGGTTCTCGGCGATGTAGCGCAGGATTTCGTCACGCGAGGGCCTGTAGTCGTCCTTGACCTTGGCCCTCGTGTCGGCGGTGCGCGGATCGCCGTGGCTTCTACCGGTGATCCTGCGCGCCACGCTGCTATCCCTTTTTCTTCGCCGCCGGCTTCTTGGTCGCCGACTTCTTGGCTGTGGTTTTCTTGCCAGTGGTTGTTTTGGCAGTGGTTTTCTTGGCTGTGGGGGCCTTGGCGGCTGCCGCCTTGCGGAACGGCTTCTTGCCGCCGCCCTTGGCTTCCTTCTCGGCAATCAGCGCCACCGCGTCCTCGACGGTCACCGACTGCGGATCCTTGCCCTTGGGCAGTGTCGCGTTGACCTTGCCGTAGTTGACATAGGGCCCGTATTTGCCATCGCGCACGACGATCTTGCCGCCGCCATCGGGATGGTCGCCGAGTTCCTTCAGCGCCGCCGCAGTGCCGCCATTGCGGCCGCCCTTGCCCTTCAGCTGCTTCTCGGCGATCACGGTGACAGCGCGGTTGAGGCCGATCGAGAACACATCCTCTATGCTGTCGACATTGGCATAGGTGCCATCATGCAAAACGAATGGACCATAGCGGCCAAGCCCGGCGGAGATCATCTTGCCGGATTCAGGATGCTTGCCGATATCGCGCGGCAGCGACAGCAGCGCCAAGGCCTTTTCATGGTCGATCGAGTCGGGCGTCCAGCCCTTGGGCAGGCTGGAGCGCTTGGCTTCCTTGCCGTCGCCGCGCTGGATATAAGGACCGAAGCGGCCTGAGCGCAGCGTGATTTCCTCTGCCGTGTAGGGATCGTTGCCGAGGACCTTGGTGCCGTCCTCGCCGCCGCCATTCTCGCCATTCGGGTTGGCGGCGTCGCCGAGCTGGCGGGTAAAGGAACATTCCGGATAGTTGGAGCAGCCGACGAAGGCGCCGAACTTGCCGAGTTTCAGCGACAGATTGCCGGAGCCGCATTTCGGGCAGATGCGGGGATTCGAGCCATCCTCCCGCGCGGGGAACACCAGCGGCGCCAGTTCCTCGTTCAGCGCATCGAGCACGTCGGTGACGCGCAGTTCCTTGATGTCGGCGACGGCGCCGGAAAAATCTTTCCAGAAGTCGCGCAGCACGTCCTTCCAGGCGAGCTTGCCGTCGGAAATCTCGTCAAGCTTTTCCTCGAGTGAGGCCGTGAAGTCATATTCGACATAGCGCTCGAAGAAGCTTTCGAGGAAAGCCGACAGCAGCCGGCCCTTGGCCTGCGGCACCAGCCGGCGCTTGTCGATGGTGACGTAGTCGCGGTCTTCCAACGTCTTCAGGATCGCGGTGTAGGTCGACGGACGGCCGATGCCGAGCTCTTCCAGCTTCTTGATCAGCGACGCCTCGGAGTAGCGCGGCGGCGGCTCGGTGGTGTGCTGGGTGGCATTGATCGCCTGACGGGCCAGCTGCTCGCCGGCACGGATCTCGGGCAGACGACGGTTTTCCTCGTCTTCGGCGTCGTCGTCCTTCTGGTCGGTGTAGGCGGCGATGAAGCCGTCGAAGCGAACGACGGAACCGACGGCGCGAAGCTCCGCGGTGCGAGCGCCATTGACCGCCTCGATTTCGACCGTGGTACGCTCGATCTCGGCCGACTGCATCTGGCTGGCGATGGCGCGCTTCCAGATCAATTCGTAAAGCCGCAGCTGGTCGGAATCGAGATACTGCCTGACCGAAGCCGGCGTGCGCATGAAATCGGTCGGGCGGACCGCCTCGTGCGCTTCCTGGGCATTCTTGGCCTTGGCTGTGTACTGGCGCGGCTTTTCCGGGAGGTATCTTGGGCCGAATTCCTTGGCGATGGTGTCGCGGGCGGCGTCGATCGCCTCCGGCGCCATCTGCACGCCGTCGGTTCGCATATAGGTGATCAGGCCGGTGGTCTCGCCGCCGATCTCCATGCCTTCATAGAGGCGCTGCGCCACCTGCATGGTGCGCGTCGCCGAAAAGCCGAGGCCCGACGATGCCGCTTGCTGCAGCGTCGAAGTGGTGAAGGGCGGGCCAGGATTGCGCCGCGTCGGCTTGGCTTCCACCGACAGAGCCTTGAAGGTCGCGCCTTCGAGCATGCCCTTGATATCGTCGGCCTGCGCCTTGCTGGCGATGTCGAGCTTCTGCAGCTTCTTGCGCTCGAACGCGGTCAGCCGCGCCTCGAAGCTGTCGTTACGTGGCGTGCCGAGGAGGGCAGCGATCTGCCAGTATTCCTCGCGGACGAAACGTTCGATTTCGGATTCGCGGTCGCAGACCAGGCGCAGCGCCACCGACTGGACGCGGCCGGCGGAACGGGCGCCCGGCAATTTGCGCCACAGCACCGGCGACAGCGTGAAGCCGACGAGATAATCGAGTGCGCGGCGAGCCAGATAGGCATCGACCAATGGCGCATCGATCTGGCGCGGATTGGCCATCGCTTCCAGCACCGACGACTTGGTGATGGCATTGAAGACGACGCGGCTGACCGGCTTGTCCTTCAATACCCGCTTCTGCTTGAGCACCTCCAGCACGTGCCAGGAAATGGCTTCGCCCTCGCGATCCGGATCGGTGGCGAGGATCAGGCCATCGGCATCCTTGACCGCGTTGGCGATGTCGGTGAGACGCTTTCCGGAAGCGGTGTCGACCGCCCAGGACATCGCGAAGTCCTCGTCGGGACGCACCGAACCATCCTTGGCCGGCAGATCGCGGACATGGCCGAACGAGGCCAGAACCTTGAAGTTCTTGCCGAGATACTTGTTGATTGTCTTTGCCTTGGCCGGCGATTCGACGACGACGACGTCCATGAGGTCTCATATCAGCTGTGGGGCGGCAGAAGAATTCCGCTGCGTGACGCATTCAATTGGTCGCTCACATGGCCGCGCTTTTGCGATCGGTCAAGGGCAAGCGGCCAAAATGCGGAGGCGTGTGCCGCAATACACTCTTAGAGTGTATGGAGAAGATCACAAAATTTTTGTCTGGGACGGTTCGTGTTTCGAGCCACCGGGAAAGGCGCCGCGACCAGTTCGTGCTGCCCGTAAATGCCGAACTGGTCGCCGGGTCGCTTGGAGCCGGCGGCCAGCCGAGTCCCGCCGATGGGGTGCGGGATAGAGGTTCGGACGATCAGTCGGCCTTGACGATGTGCCAGACTTCGCCGACGCCGTCGCCGGTGATGTCACCGGCCTTCTTGTCCTTGATGAAGGTGTAGACCGGCTTGCCGTCATAGGCCCACATCTTGGTGCCGTCAGTGCGGTCGACGATGGTCCATTCGTCGTCCGCCTTGGCGCCGTCCTCGGCCTTCAGCGGCGGCCAGTTGGTGGCGCATTTGTCGTAGCAGTTGGTCTTGCCCTTCTCGTCCTTGTCATAGGTATAGAGCGTCATGCCATTGGCATCGGTGTAGATCTTGGTGCCACCGACTTCCGCTTCCTTCCACGCTTCGGCGGCGAAGGATGCGGCGGTGCTGAGCAGAAGGGCGGCCAGGCCGACGGTGATCGTTTTCATGGAAATCTCCCTGGTGATCCGACGAAGCGCGCAGAAATCGCGGCTTCGCTCTGTGAACGTTCCGCGAGGGATATTTCTTCCCCGGCTTGGTCAACTTGGGATTGGCCGACAACAATTCGTCCGGCCGGATCGTATCTGTAGCCAAATTCCACACGATGGTGATTGGCGAACACGATTTTGCGTCGCTATATCGGCGCCAGGGAATCTGGAGTTCTGGAATGCCATTGGACATCGGCTATGTCAGCGCGGTCGGAGCGGGGGCGATCTCGTTCCTGTCGCCTTGCGTGCTGCCGCTGGTGCCTCCCTATCTCTGCTACATGGCCGGCGTATCGGTCGACGATTTTCGCGGTGACGATGCTGGCGTCACGGCCAAGGCCGGCGCCCGCGGCGCGCTCATCTATTCCTCGCTCGCCTTCGTACTCGGTTTCTCCACCGTGTTCGTGGCGCTTGGCGCCGGCGCCTCGACCATCGGCCACTGGCTGCGCGTCTGGCAGGAGCCGCTGGCGATTGCGGCCGGGGTGCTGATCGTCCTGATGGGGCTGAATTTCCTCGGCATCCTGCGCATACCACTTCTGTCGCGCGAGGCGCGCTTTCAGTCGCAGGGCAAGCCTGCCAGCATGGTCGCCGCCTATGTCATGGGGCTGGCCTTCGCCTTTGGCTGGACGCCGTGCATCGGCCCGGTGCTGGGGCCGATCCTGACCTTGGCCGGCGGCCGCGAGACGGTGGGCGAGGGCGCTCTTCTGCTTGCCGCCTATTCGCTTGGCCTCGGCATTCCGTTCCTGATTGCTGCCCTGTTCTCCGGCGCCTTCATGCGCTTCCTCGGCAAATTCCGCGTCCATCTCGGCCGCGTCGAAAAGGCGATCGGCGCGCTGCTGGTCGTCGCCGGCGTGTTCTTCCTCACCGGTGGCGTGCAGACGGTGTCCTACTGGCTGCTCGAGAATTTTCCGGTGCTGGGCCGGCTGGGGTAGCGATCCGCTGATCGAGAGTGAACTGCCTCATCACCTCACCGGAATTTAACCCCATTGGTGCAGCATGACGCCAGATGCTACCACTCTGCGATTCCTGATCCCATTTCATACGGTTGTCCTTCCATGAGCCAGAGATCCTGCTTGTCCGTCATTCTCGCCGCCGGTGAAGGCACGCGCATGAAGAGCGCTCTGCCCAAGGTGCTGCACCAGATCGCCGGACTGCCGATGGTCGCCCATGTGGTGAAAGCGGCCGAGGCCGCCGGCGCCCGCAGCCAGGCGCTGGTGATCGGCCATGGCGCCGATGATATGCGCAAGGCGGCGGCGAAATTCGCGCCCAAGGCCGAGACCTTCGTGCAGGAGAAGCGGCTCGGCACTGCGCATGCCGTGCTGGCTGCGCGCGATGCGATATCAAAGGGTTATGACGATATTCTCGTGATGTTCGGCGACACGCCGCTGATCGATGCTGAAGCCCTGGTGGCCGCGCGGCAAAAGCTTGCCGATGGCGCGGTCGTCGTAGTGATCGGTTTCCGTCCGCCCAGCCCGACCGGCTATGGCCGGCTGATCGAAAAGGGCGGCAAGCTCACCGCCATCTGCGAGGAGAAGGACTGCTCCGCCGAGGAAAAGAAGATCGGCTTCTGCAATGCCGGCATGATGGCGGTGGCGGGCAAGCATGCGCTCGACCTGCTCGACCAGGTTGGCAACAAGAACGCCAAGGGCGAGTACTATCTCACCGACATCGTCGAGATCGCCAGTGCGAAAGGGCTCGATGTCGTTGCCACCGAAACCAGCTTCGAGAGTGCGCTCGGCATCAACAACCGAGCCGAACTGGCGCAGGCGGAAAACATCTGGCAGACGCGTCGCCGGCACGAGGCGATGCTGTCGGGCGTAACGCTGATCGCGCCGGAGACCGTGTATTTCTCGCACGACACCGAAATCGGCGCCGATACGATCGTCGAGCCCAATGTCTGGTTCGGACCGGGCGTGAAAATTGCAACCGGCGCCAAGATCCACGCTTTCAGCCACATCGAAGGCGCAACCATTGCCTCCAACTGCGATGTCGGGCCGTTCGCGCGGCTGCGGCCGGGTGCCGATCTTCGCAACAAGGCCAAGGTCGGCAATTTCTGCGAGGTCAAGCAGGCGGTCATCGAGGAGGGCGCCAAGGTCAATCATCTGACTTATATCGGCGATGCCCGTGTGGGCGCGGGGGCCAATATCGGCGCCGGCACCATTACCTGCAACTATGACGGCTACTCGAAGTTTTTCACCGACATCGGCGAGGGCGCCTTCATCGGTTCGAACTCGTCGCTGGTGGCGCCGGTTACGATCGGCAAGGGCGGCTACATCGCCTCGGGTAGCGTCATAACCGAAAGCGTGCCGGACGATGCGCTGGCCTTCGGCCGCGCCCGCCAGAAGACCATTCCCGGCAAGGGCAAGGAATTGCGCGAGCGCTTCGCGTCTGCCGCAGGGGCGAAGAAAAAGGCCGGCACCGGCCATTAACCGCCGAAGCAATTGAACAACCGAGGAATTGCGGTAACCGGATTGCAAGAGCGGTGTGTCATGGTGCATCGGGTTGAGAAGCGTTCCGTTACAGCAGACGAAACGCAAAGTGACTTTCGCGGCGGGCCGGCAATCCCTAGATAGCGCTGGTTTTCCATCGGGACTGGTTTTCCAGGTGAATCGGGGGCAGGCGCATGTGCGGTATCGTCGGAATTGTCGGCCAGAGCCAAGTCGCGCCGCTCATTGTCGATGCTTTGAAGCGGCTTGAATATCGTGGCTATGACTCCGCCGGAGTCGCCACCGTCGAGAAAGGTGCGCTCGGCCGCCGCCGCGCCGAAGGCAAGCTCATCAACCTCGAACGCCGGCTGAAGGAAGAACCGCTCGACGGCACCATCGGCATCGGCCACACGCGATGGGCGACCCATGGCGTGCCCAACGAGACCAACGCCCATCCGCATTTTTCCAACGGCGTCGCCATCGTTCACAACGGCATCATCGAGAATTTCGCCGAGTTGCGCGATGAGCTGATCCGCGACGGCTATTCCTTCTCGTCGCAGACCGACACCGAGGTCGTAGCACATCTGGTGGCGCGCGAACTCGCCAAGGGGTTGAAGCCGATCGAGGCGGCGCATCAGGCGCTGAAGCGGCTGGAAGGCGCCTTTGCTCTGGCCATCATGTTCACCGGCGACGAGGACCTCATCGTCGGCGCCCGCAATGGCCCGCCGCTGGCCGTCGGCCATGGCGATGGCGAGATGTTTCTGGGCTCCGACGCCATCGCGCTGGCGCCCTTCACCAATTCCATCACCTACCTTGAAGACGGCGACTGGGCGGTGGTGCGCCGCGATGGCGTCACCATCTTCGACATCGACGGCAAAGAGGTTGCCCGCAAGCGCCAGCAATCACTGTCGACCAGCTTCATGGTCGACAAGGGCAACCGCCGCCATTTCATGGAAAAGGAAATCCATGAACAGCCCGAAGTGATTTCGCATACGCTGGCGCACTATGTCGATTTCGTCTCCGGCGTGTCGAAGCCGCTGGAACTGCCGTTCGACTTCGCCAAGATCGGCCGGCTGGCGATCTCGGCCTGCGGCACCGCCTATCTAGCCGGCCTGATCAGCAAATACTGGTTCGAGCGCTATGCGCGGCTGCCGGTCGACATCGATGTCGCCTCGGAATTCCGCTACCGCGAAATGCCATTATCCGCTGATGATGCCGCCTTCTTCATCTCGCAGTCCGGCGAAACCGCCGACACGCTGGCCTCGCTGCGCTATTGCCGCAAGGCGGGCATGAAGATCGGCGCCATCGTCAATGTGCGCGAATCGACCATGGCGCGCGAATCCGACGTCGTGCTGCCGACGCTGGCCGGGCCAGAGATCGGCGTCGCCTCGACCAAGGCTTTCACCTGCCAGCTCTCGGTGCTGGCCTCGCTGGCGGTGCGCGCCGGCGTGGCCCGCGGCACGATCTCGAAGGATGAGGAAAAGACGCTGGTGCGCGCTCTTTCGGAGGCGCCGCGCTACGCCAACCATGTGCTCAAGCTCGAGGAGCAGATCGAGCGCATTGCGCGCGAAATCTCGCGCTACAAGGACGTGCTCTATCTCGGCCGCGACACCAATTTCCCGCTGGCCATGGAAGGCGCACTGAAACTCAAGGAAATCTCCTACATCCACGCCGAGGGCTACGCCGCGGGCGAGCTGAAGCATGGGCCTATCGCGCTGATCGACGAGAACATGCCGGTCATCGTCATCGCGCCGCATGACCGTATCTTCGAAAAGACCGTGTCGAACATGCAGGAAGTGGCGGCGCGCGGCGGCAAGATCATCCTGATCACCGACGCCAAGGGCGCGGCGCAGGTCAGCGTCAAGACGATGGAGACGATCATCCTGCCCGACGTGCCGGAAATCATCTCGCCGATCATCTACGCGCTGCCGATCCAGATGCTGGCCTACTACGCCGCCGTGTTCATGGGCACCGACGTCGACCAGCCGCGCAATCTAGCGAAATCGGTGACGGTGGAGTAGTCGGCGCTCATCGGGGGTCTTAAAAACTTCGCAGTTCCAAAGCGCCGTCCGCTTCACTAGTGTGGCGCTGCAACCCGCGCCCCCGGTGAACCATGTCCGATGCTCCCAGAACTTCCGGCATGACCCGGCTGAGGAACTATTTCCTCACAGGCTTTATCGTCTGCGCGCCGCTGGCGATCACCGCCTATATCGCCTGGTCGTTCGTCGGCTGGGTCGATTCCTGGGTGAAGCCGTACATTCCGGCGCGCTACAGCCCCGACACCTATTTGCCGTTTCCGGTGCCCGGCTTCGGCCTGATCGTGGCGCTCGTGCTGATCACGCTGATCGGCTTCATGACCGCCAACATCGTCGGCCGCGCGATCGTCAATTTCGGCGAACGGCTGCTTGGCCGTATGCCGCTGGTGCGCGGCATCTACGGTTCGCTGAAGCAGATATTCCAGACGGTGCTTTCGAACAAGGGTGATATGTTCCGCCAGGTCGGGCTGGTCGAATATCCGCGAAAAGGCGTCTGGTCGCTGGTGTTCGTCGCCAGCGAGAAGGAAACCGAGATCAACCAGAAGCTCGACCATGCAGGCGACCCGATGATCGCCGTGTTCATGCCGTGCACGCCGAACCCTACCACCGGTTTCCTGATGTACGTGCCGAAATCCGACATCGTGCTGCTCGACATGACGATTGAGGACGGCGCCAGGCTGATCGTCTCGGCCGGGCTGGTGGCGCCCGAAGTCAAGCCGAAAATGGTGACTATGAACGGCCAGCCGATCGACGGAGATCTCGCCAACCCGCCGCTTGGCGGGATGATCGCCGAGGGCGCTCAGCCGGCGCGCAAGAGCCGTACGGCCTCGTCGCGGCCGAACAAATAGAGCAGCAGGCGCAGCGCCTCGCCGCGCTCAGACTGTAGTTCCGGGTCGCGCGACAGGATCAGCCTTGCATCGTCGCGGGCTGCTTCGAGCAAGTCGGCGTGCACCTCGATGCGCGCCACCTGGAAGCCCGGCGTGCCGGACTGGCGGGTGCCGAGCAATTCGCCTTCGCCGCGCAGCTTCAGATCCTCTTCGGCGATCAGGAAACCGTCCTCGGTCTCGCGCATCACCGACAGCCGGCGCTTTGCCGTCTCGCCGAGCGGGTCCTTGTAAAGCAGCACGCAGGAAGAAGGCTTGTCGCCGCGCCCGACGCGGCCGCGCAGCTGGTGCAGTTGCGCCAGGCCAAAACGCTCGGCATGCTCGATGACCATGATCGTGGCGTCCGGCACGTCGACGCCGACCTCGATAACGGTGGTGGCGATCAGGATGCGGGTTTCGCCGGCCTTGAAGGCGCGCATCGCCTCGTCCTTTTCGGCGCCCCTCATGCGGCCATGGACGAGGCCGATGCGATCGCCGAACAAGGGCTGCAGCGAGGCAAAACGGTCCTCGGCCGACATCAGCTTGATCTCTTCGGATTCCTCGACCAGCGGGCAGATCCAGTAGATCTTCTGGCCGTCGGCAACGGCATCAAGCATGCGCCCGACCAGCTCGTCCAGCCGTTCCAGCGGCAGCGTGACGGTGCGGATCGGCTGGCGGCCAACCGGCTTTTCCGTCAGCTTGGAGACGTCCATGTCGCCGAAGGCGGTCAGCACCAGAGTGCGCGGGATCGGCGTCGCCGTCATCACCAGCATGTCGGGGGCGTCGCCCTTGGCGGTGATGGCAAGCCGCTGGTGGACGCCGAAGCGGTGTTGCTCGTCGACCACGGCAAAGACGAGGTCGTGATAGGTCACCGTTTCCTGGAACAGCGCATGGGTGCCGACGACGATGTCGATCTCGCCGCTGGCGAGACCTGATAGCGTTTCAGTGCGTTCGCGGCCCTTTTCGCGGCCGGTCAGGATAGCGACGCGCAGGCCGGCCTGTTCGGCCAGCGGCGTGATTGTCGCCAGATGCTGGCGCGCCAGGATTTCGGTCGGCGCCATCAAGGCCGCCTGGCCGCCGGCCTCGACTGCGCGCCCCATGGCCAGCAGCGCCACTACCGTCTTGCCGGAGCCGACATCGCCTTGCAGCAGGCGCAGCATGCGATCGGGGTCGGCCAGATCGGCATTGATTTCGGCAAGCGCGAATTCCTGGCTGCCGGTCAATGAATACGGCAGGGCTGCGCGCAGTTTCTCGACGATGCGACCGTCGCCGATGAGCGGCCGGCCCGACAGCCGGCGCACTTTTGCCCGCACCAATGCCAGCGAGACTTGGCCGGCGAGAAGCTCGTCATAGGCAAGGCGGCGCCATGCCACCCCCTCGATGGCGACATCGATCGGGTCCGCGGGATAGTGGATGCGGGCGAGCGCGTCGGCGAAGGCGGGGAAAGTCTGCTTGCGCATGAAGGCGCCGTCCTGCCATTCCGGCAATTCCGGCAGCCGGCCGAGCGCCTGGCCGATGGCGCGGCGCAGCACCTTGCCCGACAGGCCGGCGGTCAGCGGATAGACCGGTTCGACCAGCGGCAGTGTTTCCGCCTCGCTCACCAGGGCGATATGGTCGGGATGGACCATGGTCGGGCGGCCGTTGAACCATTCCATACGGCCGGAGACGACGACATGCTCGCCCACCGGCATCGCTTTTTCGAGATAGGCGGCATGGGCGTGGAAGAAGGTCAGGCCGATCTCGCCGGTGTCGTCATGGGCATAGACGCGGTAAGGCACCGACCGGTTGCCGCGCGGCGGCGGCTGGTGGCGGTCGATGCGCACGTCGAGCGTGACGATGGAGCCGGCCGGCGCAAGCGCGATGCCGGGACGATTGCGGCGGTCGATGACGGTGTGCGGCAGCACGAACAACAGGTCGCCGGCGCGCGCCGGCCGTTCGCCGAGATCGGCCGCCACCACCTTCTCGATCAGAGCGCCAACCTTGGGGCCGACGCCGGCAAGCGAAGTGATGGGCACGAAGAGAGGGTCGAGGAGGGAGGGGCGCATGGCTTTACCCTCCCCCCCGTGGGGAGGGTCGATCCGCGAAGCGGAGCGGGGTGGGGGTAGGTGCGCGTCTAACTTCAGAAGAAGGCGGCGCACCAGCGCAGCACCCCGTCTCACCCGCTTCGCTTTGCGATGCGTGCTCGCCGACCCTCCCCACAAGGAGGGTGAAGTGCGGGCGGTATCCGGCACCAGCGTTGTCAGGAGTGTTCTTCACACCTGGGATGTTTAGCCGCCCACCCGTGCGTTGCAAGGCTGACACCGCCCTCTATCCACGCTATATGCGCCGCACCAAGGAAGGATGCGGCACGATGACCGGGACGAAACGATCAAGCGAGGGGCTGGATATCAGGTGCCGCAAGCTGTTGTTCCGCTCCTGGCATCGCGGGATGCGCGAGATGGACCTTATCCTCGGTACGTTTGCCGACAACGAGATCGGCGCCTTGACCGGCGATGAAATCGACCAATATGAAAGGCTCCTCGACATCCCCGACACCGAATTCCTGCCCATGGTCACCGGCGAACGCCCGGTTCCCGGGAATATCGACTGTGCCGTCCTGCAAAAGATCCTGGCATCGCGCCGGACCATGACATTTTAAACGTGCAACCATGAGCCTCATTCCCAGAATCGGTCTGCCGAAAGGCCGCGCCGGCCAGTTCATCGTCGATGGCGTTGCCGATGGCTACGAAGCTTTTGCTCTGGTGCAGGCGATCCATGAGATCGCGCCGGACAGACCCGTGCTGTTCGTGGCGCGAGATGGCCAGCGCCTGCCGTCGATCATCGAGGCGCTGACCTTTGCCGCGCCCGGCCTGCCGGTGCTGGAGCTGCCGGCCTGGGATTGCCTGCCCTATGACCGCGTTTCGCCAGGCTCGGATGCCGCGGCCAAGCGGCTCGATGCGCTGACCGCGATGATCGCGCTGGCAAAAAAGCCGCATCGCGCGGTCATCTTGACCACTGCCAATGCGCTGCTGCAGCGCATTCCGCCGGCCGATCTGGTCGAAGCGCAGACTTTCCACGCAAAGCCCGGCAACCAGATCGACATGAACGCGCTGGTGTCCCGGCTGGAGATTTCCGGCTTCGAGCGGGTGCCGACGGTGCGCGGTATCGGCGAATTCGCCGTGCGCGGCGGCATCCTCGACCTCTACGCACCCGGCTGGACGGAAGCACTGCGGCTCGATTTCTTCGGCGACACGCTGGAATCGATCCGCGTCTTCGACGCCGCCACGCAGCGCACCACCGGCCAGCGCAAGTCGATGGCGCTGCAGGCGATGAGTGAAGTGGCGCTGACCCCCGAAACCATCAGCCGCTTCCGCCGGTCCTATATCGAAGCCTTTGGCGCACCGCAGCGTGACGACGGGCTTTATGCGGCGGTGAGCGAGGGCCGGCGCTTCGCCGGCATGGAGCATTGGTTGCCGTTGTTCTACGAGCGGCTGGAGACGGTATTCGATTATCTGCCTGATGCACCGGTGATCTTCGACCACCTGGCGCATGAGGCGCTGGCCGAACGCCACACGCTGATCCTCGACCATTACGAAGCGCGCCGCAAACAGGCCGACGCCGCGTTGAAGGACGCCGTGCCGTACAAGCCGGTGGCGCCGGACCTGCTCTATCTCTCGCCGGAAAACCTCGTGGCGTCGCTCGGACCGCGCGAAGCCATCGACTTCACTGCTTTCGATGCGCCGGATGTCGGGGCCAGGAAGGTCTTCCATGGCGGTTCGCGCCATGGCCGCAGCTTTGCCGAGGAACGGGCTGACCCAAACATCAACGTCTTCGATGTCGTCGTAAAACACATCGCCGACGAGCGCGCGGCGCGCCGGCGGGTCATCGTCGCCGGCTGGACCGAAGGCTCGCTCGACCGGCTTGGCCAGATCCTGGCCGAGCATCATCTCGGCAATCTCGTGCCGGTGGCGACGCTGGCCGAAGCCGAAAAGCTCGAGCCGGGCCAGGCCGCCCTTGCGGTGCTGCCGCTGGAATCCGGCTTCGAGACCGAACAGCTGGTTGTCGTCGCCGAGCAGGACATTCTGGGCGACCGGCTGATCCGCCGCTCGAAGCGCAAGAAGCGCGCTTCGGATTTCATTGCCGAGGCCTCGTCTCTGTCGGCCGGCGACATCGTCGTCCACGCCGATCACGGCATTGGCCGCTTCATCGGCCTGCGCACCATCGAGGCGGTCGGCGCGCCGCATGACTGCCTGGAAATCCACTATGCCGGCGACGACCGGCTGTTCCTGCCGGTGGAAAACATCGAGCTTCTGTCGCGCTACGGCTCTGACACAGCCGAGGCGACGCTGGACAAGCTCGGCGGCGGCGCCTGGCAGTCGCGCAAGGCGCGGCTGAAGAAGCGCCTGCTCGACATGGCCGGACAGCTGATCCGCATTGCCGCCGAGCGCCAGATGCGTACCGCGCCGCCCATGGTGCCGGCGGAAGGGCTTTACGGCGAATTCTCGGCGCGCTTTCCCTACGAGGAGACCGACGACCAGCAGGGCGCGATCGATGCCGTCGTGGACGATCTCGGCGCCGGCAAGCCGATGGACCGGCTGATCTGCGGCGATGTCGGCTTCGGCAAGACCGAAGTGGCGTTGCGCGCCGCCTTCATCGCGGCGATGGAAGGGTTCCAGGTCGCGGTCGTGGTGCCGACGACGCTGTTGTCGCGCCAGCATTTCAAGACCTTTTCGCAGCGCTTCTCCGGACTGCCGATCCGCGTCGGCCAGGCCTCGCGGCTGGTCGGCGCCAAGGAACTGGCGGAAACCAAGAAAGCCATCGCCGAGGGGCAGGTCGACATCGTCATCGGCACTCATGCACTGCTCGGGTCGGCGATCTCGTTCAAGAATCTCGGCCTGCTGATCATCGACGAGGAGCAGCATTTTGGCGTCAAGCACAAGGAACGGCTGAAGGACCTCAAGACCGACGTCCACGTGCTGACGCTGTCGGCGACGCCGATCCCGCGCACGCTGCAGCTTGCCTTGACCGGCGTGCGCGAACTGTCGCTGATCGCCACGCCGCCGGTCGACCGCATGGCGGTGCGCACCTTCATCTCGCCTTTCGACCCGCTGGTCATCCGCGAGACGCTGCTGCGCGAACGCTACCGCGGCGGCCATTCCTTCTATGTCGTTCCGCGCATCAGCGATCTCGCCGAAATCCATGATTTCCTGCGCGAATCCGTCCCCGAGCTGAAGGTGGCGGTGGCCCATGGCCAGATGCCGCCGGGCGAACTCGACGACATCATGAACGCCTTCTATGACGGCCAGTACGACGTGCTGTTGTCGACCACCATCGTCGAATCCGGGCTCGACATTCCGACCGCTAACACGCTGATCATCCATCGCGCCGATATGTTCGGCCTGTCGCAGCTCTACCAGCTGCGCGGCCGCGTCGGCCGTTCCAAGGTGCGGGCATATGCGTTGTTCACGCTGCCGGCCAACCGCAAGCTCACCGACACCGCCGAGCGCCGGCTGAAGGTGCTGCAGTCGCTCGACACGCTTGGCGCGGGCTTCCAGCTCGCCAGCCACGACCTCGACATCCGTGGCGCCGGCAACCTTCTGGGCGAAGAGCAATCCGGTCATATCAAGGAGGTCGGATTCGAGCTCTACCAGCAGATGCTGGAGGAGGCGGTGGCCGAGGTGAAGGATTCCGGCGAGGTCCAGGACGGCGGCTGGTCGCCGCAGATCGCTGTCGGCACGGCTGTCATGATCCCGGAAAGCTACGTGCCGGACCTTCAGCTCAGGCTGGCGCTCTACCGCCGCCTTGGCGATCTCGAAAACACCGAGGAGATCGATGCTTTCGGCGCCGAGCTGATCGACCGCTTCGGCCCGCTGCCGGAGGAAGTGAAGCATCTGCTCAAGATCGTCTTCATCAAGGCACTCTGCCGCAGGGCCAATGTCGAAAAGCTCGATGCCGGCCCCAAGGGCGTCGTCATCCATTTCCGCAAGCGCGAGTTTTCCAACCCGGTCGGGCTGGTCAAGTACATCGGCGAACAGGGCTCGCTGGCCAAGATCAGGGCCGACCACAGCGTGGTCTTCATCCGCGACTGGCCGACAGCCGAGAAGCGTCTGGCGGGCTCGGCTGTCGTCATGACCCAGCTGGCGCGGCTGGTGGAGAAGGCCGCATAGCCCGCCGGCTACCATTCGCCAGCGCTTGAATTCCGGTCTAGAATAGGAAATCGGCTTCGTGTATGGAGCCGCCATCCCCATATGGGGCGGGAATGGCGGGCAAAAGCCTGCTGGAAAGAGCGTTTGGGTGCAGCGATGACGAAATGGTCGCCGAATTCTTGGAGAGCAAAGCCGATCAAGCAGGTTCCTGCCTATCCGGACCTCGCCGCGCTGAAGAACACGGAAGCCCAGCTCGCCACCTTTCCGCCGCTGGTTTTTGCCGGTGAGGCGCGCAAGCTGAAGAAGCAGCTTGCGGCTGTCGCTGCCGGCGACGCATTCCTTCTGCAGGGCGGTGATTGCGCCGAGAGTTTCGCCGAACATGGCGCCGACAACATCCGCGACTTCTTCCGCGTCTTCCTGCAGATGTCGGTGGTGCTGACCTTTGCCGGCGCGCAGCCGGTGGTGAAGGTCGGCCGTGTCGCCGGCCAGTTCGCCAAGCCGCGCTCGTCTGACAATGAGACCAAGGGCGAGGTGACGCTGCCAAGCTACCGTGGCGACATCATCAACGGCATCGAGTTCGACCCGAAGTCGCGCATTCCCGACCCGGCCCGCCAGGAAATGGCCTACCGCCAGTCGGCGGCGACGCTTAACCTGCTGCGTGCCTTCGCCCAAGGCGGCTACGCCAGCCTGGAGAATGTGCATCGCTGGATGCTGGGCTTCGTCTCCGACAGCCCGCAAGGCGAGAAGTATGGCATGCTCGCCAACCGCATCACCGAGACGATGGACTTCATGAAGGCCGTCGGCATCACCTCCGAGACCAATTACGCGCTGCGCGAGACCGACTTCTACACCAGCCACGAGGCGCTGCTGCTTGGCTATGAAGAAGCACTGACCCGCGTCGATTCGACCTCCGGCGACTGGTACGCAACGTCGGGCCACATGATCTGGATCGGCGACCGTACCCGCCAGCCCGACCATGCGCATGTCGAATATTGCCGCGGCATCAAGAACCCGCTCGGCCTCAAATGCGGTCCGTCGCTGACGGCGGACGGCTTGCTGGAGCTGATCGACCTGCTCAATCCGGAGAACGAGCCGGGCCGGCTGACGCTGATCGCCCGCTTCGGCTCCGACAAGGTCGCCGACCATCTGCCGAAGCTGGTGCGCGCGGTGCAGAAGGAAGGCCGCAGCGTCGTGTGGTCATCCGATCCGATGCACGGCAACACGATCGAGGCAGCCGGCTACAAGACGCGGCCGTTCGACCGCATCCTCAAGGAAGTCCAGACCTTCTTCGAGGTGCATCGCGCCGAAGGCACGCATCCCGGCGGCATCCATGTCGAAATGACCGGCAAGAACGTCACCGAATGCACCGGCGGCGCCCGCGCCATCACCGCAGAGGAACTGCAGGATCGCTACCACACCCATTGCGACCCGCGCCTCAACGCCGACCAGGCGATCGAGCTGGCGTTCCTGGTGTCCGACCTCTTGAAGAAGACCCATCCGATCCAGCACAAGCAGGCCGTGAACGGCTAAAACGTGTCGCGTTTGAACGGATTCAGACGAAGCTGAGCGGATATCGCATTGCGGATGATATGCGCTTGCAGCCGATTATTTCACACCTTGGTTGCGTCTGACTGTTCGGCGCCACAGTACAACTTGCCCTGCCAGATAAATAATTGCCCAGACGAGCGGGACTGCCGGGAATATTCGCAACAAGCGCAGCATATAATTGAACTCATCGAATTCGGCTGAGACAAGCAGCAGCCCTGAGAGATAATGCGACAGAATTAGAATTTGGATGGTTCTGATTACCCGTGGGCGAGCAGGAAGCGCATCCAATGCACCGAAAATTGCCCAGATAACCGGCGCGCCGCCGAAAATTGCGATATAGGCGCCGATGTCGCCAAAGCGGGTCAAAACGCCGAGCGGCGCGGATGAAATCAGAAATGGAATGTAGGTGCCGTGCCCAGCCCCCATCGCGGCAAAGGCCAGAACTGCAAGAATGGACCCGTAGATAAATCCAATTATCGTTCCAGTAAAAATTCTACGCGGCTCGGCTTGCATCGTGCTCGGTTCCGGATTGGAATTCGAAGTCTTGTTCTTACCTATCAATGGCCGCGTCCCCAGCGCAGGCCGTTCAAGCGGGGATCATTGGCGAAGGCGGTTCTGGAAAACTCGATGCGCCTTTCCGGAAATTCGCAGATCGCCTGGACGCCGAGGGAGCCCAGCCGGATGTGCCATGTGTGCGGCTCCAGCGGCTTGGCCTTGGTAAAGCCGCGGCATGTCAGCAGCGCCACATTGACGCCCTTCGGGTCGCGCGCCGAACCGTAACGGATCGCCTCCAGCCCAGCCTCACGGGCGACATCGGCAATCGCCTGGCTGGCGGCATAGTCGGTAGGATGCGTCCAATGGGCCCGGTCGCGGTCGAGCGGCGGCCGCGTCAGGTCGATGGCTTTGTCGGCGCGGATCGCGGCAGCGAAGGCGGTGTATTCGGCTGCGTCGTGCGGCCATGGCGTGTCGGGCGAATCGGCAAAGAACAGCAGGCGGTAGAAAGCCATTTCGGCGACCGCGGTCATGATTGTCTCGGCCGCATAATAGACGCCCAGGGTGCGGCCGGCGCGGCGGAAGCGCGAGCCGTACGGATAGATCGACCCGTAGCGGAACGGCGTCGCCAGAAGGTAGTGGAGATGCCGGCATTCCATGGGGATTTGCGGTTTGGTCTCCTCGATCAGATCCTCGAGCAGCGCCTGTTCGTCCAGCGTGTCGACGATCTTAAGCGTCGAGACGCGGTGCTGCGCCTCGACCATGCGCCAGTATTTGCCGTCGAGCCGGACGGCTTCAGACGAGAGCGCGTCGGGAGTCCAGATAGGCAATGACATCGACAAGCCCGGTAATGGTGAGGATCTTTTCAAGCGGGCTGCCATCGAAAGCCGTGTTGGCATTCTTCAGCCATGCCCGGGCTATCGTCTCGTCACCGCCGACAATGGCATCGAGCGAACGGAACAGCCGCACGAACAGCACCGCGAGTTCGAACGGCTTGGTGCCGCGCTCCAGCAGGAATTCCTGCCTGCGCATGCGTGAAACCGTGGCTTCCGAGACGCCGATGATCGACGCAAGCACCCTGGCGGTTATATCCAAGAGTTCGGCGGCGCGCAGCGTGGCCTTGGTCAGAACCGCGTTTTCGGCCGCCTTCGCGGTCAGATCAGGGGCGGCAGCATTGGGTGGTGTAACAGACATGGCCTCTCTCTTTCCATGGAAAATATAGTCCACGGAAATTCATATGGAAAGAGGCGGGATCCGATAAATTTGCCTGTGCCCGGGAATTGGCTGCACGCCGAAGCGTCAGTCTTTCTTGTAGAGCAGCCAGTTCTTGCCGGTGCGGCCGGCCATTGTCGAGTGCCGGGTGACGCGGTTGCGCCCGCCAACCTTGGAGCGGTAGAGCGCCCGGTCCGCCTTGGTGTAAAGATCCTCCGGGCTTTCCGCTTCGGAAGCCATGCAGATGCCCATGGAAACGGTCACTGTGCCGTAATTGGCGCCGGTCTGGCTGCTGGTGAACGGCGTCTGTTCGATCAGCACGCGGATGCGTTCGGCGATCTCGTAAGTGGTATCCTCGCTGGCGCCCTCGACGATCAGCGCGAATTCCTCGCCGCCGGTGCGGGCAACGAACATGTCTTCACGGATGCTGGTCTGGAAGATGTCGGCGACGATCTGGATGATCTTGTCGCCGACCGGGTGGCCGTAGCGATCGTTGACACCCTTGAAATGGTCGATGTCGGCAAGGATCAGGGCGTTGAACAGGATCCCCTTGTTGGAGGTGTAAATCGCCGTGATTTGCTTGTCGAAGGCGCGGCGGTTCCAGATATGGGTCAAGGGGTCGGTGTCGGCGAGCCGCTTGTACTCCTCAAGCTTCGACTTGACGCTCTCCAGTTCCGCCGTCTTGTCGCTCAGCGTGGTTGCAACCTGCTTGCCGTGGTCGAGGGTCGAGTTGGTGGCCGCCGCCATGGCGCTGGCGACCTTCTGCAGCAGATCCTGCGAAAGCAGGCTGCGGTTGGCGAGGCCACTCGATGTCTCATCGAGGATCTTGCCGTATTTCTCGATATGGCTACGTTCGCTGCGCAGCAGCAAGGCGATGTCCTCGAGTTCCCTGGCCAGCACGTCGCGCGCCTGCTCGACAATGCCGGGACCGTGATGCTGGGCAAAGAAAGCGCGGCCGATGCGGTCGAGATCGTCCTGCGTCGGCTGGTTGCTCAGCGCGACGACGGCCAGGCCGAGTTCGCGATTGGTGCCTTTCAGTGCTTCGTAGAAGATTTCGTAATTGCGCGGCAGGCCAAGCACGCCGAGCTGACGCATGGTCGCCACAACGGCTGTTGCAATGTCGCTGTTTCGGTCGGTCTGGACGGCTGCCGGCTGCATGTTCTGTTCACTCTGCCTCTGGGAACCATCGCAGACCGTGCGAGATGCCGCCGACCGGAGAGTGCCAGCCGTATTTCGGATCATCCTGCGAAAGACACGTCCCCAATCGCGACATTCGCTTGGCAACGACCATAGATGCGCCGGCGCTAAAGTTTCCTTAATTTGCCGCCAGGTAACGCGTCCGTTCTACCGCAGGCTGCAGAAATGGTTTGCAAAGATCCTGAGGTCAGGTCCGAACACGCCCACCCCATGTCGCATTTGCCGGTGCCCGGCTGCGGCAAAACTGAAATCCTCTCGGCCAGCGGCGAAGCCGTGGACGATGGCTGGTGGAGGTAGGGATGAGCAACAACCACAGCGGATCTTGCCTGTGTGGAGCCGTGCGTTTCCAGACGCGAGGGCCGTTGCGCGGCGTCATTTATTGCCACTGTTCGCAGTGCCGCAAGCAGAGCGGGCATTTTTACGCCGCGACCAACGTCGCCGACGGCGACATCACGATAACCGGCGCCGACAACATCAGCTGGTACGAATCGTCTTCCTTTGCCAAGCGCGGCTTTTGCAAGATCTGCGGCTCGGTGCTGTTCTGGAAGCCGGGTCAGGATGCCTATGTCTCAGTTCTGGCCGGATCGTTCGACAACCCGACCGGGCTCGAAGGCCAATGCCACATCTTTGTCGGCGACAAGGGCGATTACTATACCATCGACGATGGACTGCCGCAGTTCGAGAAGTCGACGCCGACGATCAAGGTTGCGGAGGAGTGATTTTGCGGCGGCTGCCTTATTCCCTTGATCCAGCCATTGCGATATCCCCTGCCGGTGATTCGAAGGGGATGCGGCATGCAGCGGCTGATCGGTGCTTACTTCAATTCTGTGCGAGCCTTTCGCAAGCTCGCCGCCAGCGAAAGGGCATTTCAGCAGGAACTGATGCTGCTGGTGCTGGCGCTGCCGCTCGGCTGGTTCGTCTCGGTCTCGTGGCGCGGCTACGCGCTGTTGATCGGCGCGGTGCTGCTGCTCATCATGGTCGAAGTGCTGAACACCGGCATCGAGGCAGCCTGCGATGCCTTCAGTCGCGAGTTCAACGTCGACATCCAGCTCGCCAAGGACTGCGGCTCGCTGGCGGTGCTGATTTCGGTTGTTATCGTCGCCGGCGTCTGGGGAATCGCCCTCATCGAGCGCATCACGGGACTACCGATCTGATCTGAACGCTCCCATATGTTAGTCACCAAAGGAGACTGACGTCGTGGAAGCCAATTTTCTGCTGCTTGAAAGAGCCGGCCTGCCGGAAGACCTGCGCTGGCTGGCGGAAAAATATCCGCGCGAGACATGGCAGGGCCACGCCAACATCCACGGCATGGCAAACATGTGGCTGCAGCGGCACGACATGTTCCGAGAGCTGGGCGGCATGCTCACCAACGGCATTGGCGACTATCGCGAAGGCAGGCTGACGGCGCCGGATTTCGCGCGCTGGTTCGCGCCGCGGCTGAACCACTTTCTCGGCAATCTCGACGGCCACCACAATGTCGAGGACTACCAATATTTCCCGGCCTTCGCCAAGGCGGAGCCGCGCCTGAAGCGCGGCTTCGAAATCCTCGATGCCGACCATCACACCATTCATGAGGGGCTGGAGCGCAACGCCGAGACGGCGAACGCCTTCATCCGCACGCTCGAGGAGAGCGAGGACAGGCAGCGCTTCGCCGCCGACGCCTATGCGGACGAGAACAGCCGGCTGATCGCCATGCTGAAGCGGCATCTGGCCGACGAGGAAGATCTCATCATCCCGCTGATCCTCGATCGCGGCAACCGGGCTCTGGTCGAGGACGACGACTGAACCTTACGATGTGGTTTCGCTGTCGCGGGCGTCCTTGGCGCGCTCCTTGCCGGCGACGGTGCGGGCGATGAGCCAGGCAAGGATGGCGACACCCAGACCTATGGCAAGCGCGATCAGCAGCCGTTCGTGATGGAGCAGTGCCTTGCCTATCATCTGCTCGGCGCCGAGACCGAAGACGTAGCCGATGCCGCAGAACAAAGCCGCCCAGACCAGCGACGACACCGCGTTGAGGATAACGAAGCGCGCTACCGAAATGCTGGCGAAACCGGCCGCGATGCCGCCGACCAGGCGCAGGCCATAGATGTAGCGGTTGGACAGGACGAATATGTTGGGATGGGACGAGACGAGACGGTAGGCGTGGTTGAAGCCGGGCCTCGCCTTCAGTTTCAGCACCCTGGGATGGTCGGCAAAGCTGCGGCCGAGGACGAAGAAAAACGTGTCGCCGACGAAGGCGCCAATGGCGGCCGCGAGGAAAGCTTTCCAGAGGATGAAGACATGCTGATGGGCGAAGAAGCCGCCGAGGATGGCCGCACTTTCGCCTTCGGCGACACAGCCCAGGAAAACCGCGATCAACCCGTATTGCTCGATGAGGTGATGGACGATCCCGGTCATTGAGAGGTTTGCCGGCCCGACAGTTTTTCGTCTATGCGGTTCACCTGTTCGGCCAGGCGCGCAATGTCCTCGCGCGCGCCGATGATCTGGCTGTGGCGCAGTTCGTCCAGCTTTTCATGCAGAGCCATGATCTCGATCTCGGCCTTGAGGTTGACCTCATAGTCATGCGCGGCGTCGATGCGGTCGCGCGCGGCCTGGCGGTTCTGCGACATCATGATCACCGGCGCCTGCAGGGCGGCGATCATCGACAGCACGAGATTGAGGAAGATGAAGGGGTAGGGATCGAATGAGTCTCGTCCCAGCAGCCACCAATTGGCGCCGATCCACAGCACCAGGAAAGCAATGAAGGACAGGATGAACGTCCACGAGCCGCCGATGCGGGCAATGGCATCGGCGATCCGGTCGCCGGCGCCCTGAAGGCCGGTGAGGCTGTCGTTGATATCCTGCGAGATGGGCTTGCGGTCGACAGTGCTCTGCAACACCCGCCGCTCGAGCTCGCTGAGGGTTTCAGGCGTTCGCCTCAACCAGCGGTTGGCAAGTTCTGGCACGGTCTTGTGCATGGATGTCTCCATAGGAAAAGCGTCGGCTTGGCAGCCTTGTTTGCATATAGGAAGATGGCGTTTCGTCAAAAGCGCGGCGCGAGGATGCAGGATGCCCGATTTCGCGAAGATTCGCGCCCGTGCTGCAAAACGCAAAGGCGGCGACGCGGTGCTGACCTCGCTGCTCGGGCCGGCGCCTGACAATGCTGCTGTTTCCGACATTACGGACGATCGCATCCTGTCGACGATGGCCGAGCGGGTATTTGCCGCCGGCTTCGTCTGGCGCGTTATCGAACAGAAATGGCCCGGGTTCGAGGACGCGTTTCTCCATTTCGAGCCGAAACGGCTGTTGTTTCAACCTGATGACTTCTGGCACGACCTGACGGCTGATCAACGCATCGTGCGCAACCCGCAGAAGATCAAATCCGTCCGCGACAACGCCGCCTTCGTTGAGCGTGTGTCGAAGGAACATGGCGGTTTCGGCAAATTCCTCGCGGAGTGGCCTGACGACGACCAGGTCGGGCTGATGGCGTATCTCGGCAAGCATGGCAGCCGGCTTGGCGGCAACACCGGCCAGTATTTCCTGCGCTGGCTGCAATGGGACGCCTTCGTCATCTCGGCCGATATGGTCGCGGCTTTGCGTGACGCCGGCCTCGACATCGCCGAAAGTCCGACGTCGAAGAGGGATCTCGACAAGATCCAGGCGCAGATCAACAAATGGGCGCAGGAAACTGGCCTGCCGCGCCGGCACATTTCGCGCATCCTGGCGATGTCGATCGGAGAGAACCGGTCGCCGGAGGCGCTACGCGAATAATGGCGGACTAGACACGATCGAAATAGATCGGTCCGGGACATGATCGAATTCGATCAGTCCGGGGTGGTCCTAACGAACGCCATTGCCGGGGCAAATTTGCCGCGCTAAACCGCAAGCATGACCAAGAAGACCGCTCCTGACACGCTTCGCATTGCCGTTGCCCAGTTGAACCCGATCGTCGGTGACATCGCCGGCAATCTCGCCAAAGCGCGTGAGGCGAGGGCGGATGCAGCCCGGCAAGGTGCCGACCTCATCCTGTTCACGGAACTTTTCATCTCCGGTTATCCGCCGGAGGATCTGGTGCTGAAGCCGGCCTTTCTGGAGGGCTGCCTAAAGGCAACAGACGAGTTGGCGCGCGAAACTGCGGATGGTGGTCCCGGCATCATCATTGGATTCCCCCGGCAGGGCGAGAAGGGCAAGCACAATTCGGTCGCTGTGCTCGACGGAGGCAAAATCCTTTCGACCCGAGACAAGGTTGATCTGCCGAACTATGGCGAGTTCGACGAGAAGCGTGTCTTCTCGGAAGGTTCGATCTCCGGCCCCACCAATTTCCGAGGGGTGCGGATCGGTATCCCGATCTGCGAGGAGATCTGGAACGATTTCGGCGTCTGCGAAACGCTGGCTGAGAGTGGGGCGGAACTGCTGTTGGTGCCGAACGGCTCGCCCTATTATCGCGGCAAGCTCGATGTGCGCCATCAAGTAGCGCTGCGCCAGGTCATCGAAAGCGGTCTTCCGCTTCTGTTCGCCAATCAGGTTGGGGGGCAGGACGAACTCGTGTTCGACGGCGCGAGTTTCGCGTTAAATGCGGACAAGTCTCTCGCCTTCCAGATGAGCCAGTTCGAGGAAACGCTTGCCGTCACCGAGTGGAAGCGCACAGCTGACGGCTGGGTCTGCTCGGAAGGGCCGATGTCGAAAATCCCCGAGCGCGAGGAGGCGGACTACCGCGCCTGCATGCTCGGCCTGCGCGACTACGTCAACAAGAACGGCTTCAAGAACGTCGTGCTGGGTCTCTCCGGCGGCATCGATTCGGCGATCTGCGCCGCATTGGCCGTCGATGCGCTCGGCGAGGAGCGGCTGCGGGCGGTGATGATGCCCTACCGCTATACCTCGGAGGATTCGCTGAAGGATGCCGAGGATTGCGCCCGTGCGCTTGGCTGCCGCTATGACATCGTGCCGATCTTCGAACCGGTCGAGGGTTTTCTGCATACGCTGACGCAGCTTTTCGAGGGCACCAAGGAAGGCATTACCGAGGAAAATTTGCAGAGCCGCGCGCGCGGCACGATCCTGATGGCGATCTCCAACAAGTTCGGCTCGATGGTCGTCACCACGGGCAACAAGAGCGAGATGTCGGTGGGCTACGCCACGCTTTATGGCGACATGAATGGCGGCTTCAACCCGATAAAAGACCTCTACAAGATGCAGGTCTATGCGCTGTCGCGCTGGCGCAACAGCCATGTGCCGCCGGGCGCGCTCGGTCCCTCAGGCGAGGTGATCCCCAGGAATATCATCGACAAGGCGCCGTCGGCGGAATTGCGCGAGAACCAGACCGACCAGGATTCGCTGCCGCCCTATCCGGTGCTGGACGACATTCTGGAATGCCTGGTCGAGAACGAAATGGGCGTCGACGACATCGTCGCGCGCGGCCACGACCGGGCGACGGTGACGCGCGTCGAACATTTGCTCTACATTGCCGAGTACAAACGCCGACAAGCGGCGCCGGGTGTGAAGATCACCCGGAAGAATTTTGGCCGCGACCGCCGCTATCCCATCACCAACCGTTTCAGGGATCGCGGCTAAACATCTGATTGAATTGGTAAACCTTTGGGGGGCGCATGTTTATCAGCTATTTCAAGGGAACGCCTGAGTATCACATCCTGCGCTTCAAGAACGGCAAGATCAGGGAGCAGGGGCGCGGCATCTCCTTCTGGTACGGCACGTTCGGCACCACGATAGCGATGGTGCCGGTGACGTCGCTCGATAACCCCTTCATCTTCACCGAGACGACGGCGAATTTTCAGGATCTGGCAATCCAGGGGTCGGTCAGCTACCGCATCATCGATCCACTCAAGGCAGCCGAAGGTTTTGATTTCAGCGCCAAGCTCAGCCGTGCCGACGTCGTCGGCGACGGCCGGGAGAAGATCGCCGAGCGCCTGGTGCTTGCGATACAGAGCCGCGCCCGCGCGGTGGTTTCGAGCATGACGCTGGAACAGGCGCTGGCCGAGGTGACCAAGCTCGGTGGCAATCTCGCCGAACTCCTGCGCAACGATCCGATTGCCGCGACCGCCGGCCTGTCGATCGAGGAGGTTCACATCACCTCGGTCCAGCCGACGCCGGAGATCCGCAAGGCGCTCCAGACCGAATATCGCGAGGCGCTGCAGCGCCAGGCCGATGCCGCGATCTATGGGCGCCGTGCCTGGGGCGTGGAGAAGGAGCGCGAGATCAAGCAGAGCGAGCTGGCGACCGAAATCGAGCTTGCCGAACGCAACAAGCTGCTGGTCGATACCGAGGCGCGCAACAAGCTGACGCTTGCCGAGGCGCAAGCCAAGGCCCAACAGCTGGAACTGACCGTCTATTCGTCGGCGCCGGCGCACGTGCTGACGGCGATGGCTTTCAAGGCCTGGGCGGAAAAGGGCGGTTCGGTCGGCAATCTGTCGATCACGCCTGATATGCTCACCAGCGCGCTCAGCCAGCTTTCCACTCCGAAAGCCGGGTCCTGAAAGGCAAGCTCGGGTGGCAAGCGACCAGAGCGGCAGGCCGATCGACCGGGTGATCGTCGTCACCCGCAAGACCGAGCTGGAGGAGCTGACGACGCGCTTCAACACGCAGGGACAGGCGCGCTTTTATCTCCGGCAGGCCGGCATGAATTTCGACCCGGTCAAGGCGGCGCATGACGTCTATCACCAGGCGCTCGACCGGGTGATGGGTTCGCTTCCCCAAGGCCTCAAACAGTTGCGGCTCGACCGCGAACTGGTCCCGCAGTTCGAATTCGGCTCCGACGCGGTGATCGCGCTCGGTCAGGACGGGCTGGTGTCCAACACCGCGAAGTACCTCCCGTACCAGCCGCTGATCGGCATCAACCCGAACCCGGCGCTTTTCGACGGCGTGTTGCTGCCGTGGAATGCCGACGATACCGAAAAGGTCCTCGGCCTGACGATCGCCGGCAAGGCGAAGCGCCAGGCGGTGGTGATGGCCGAAGCGCGCTCCAATGACGGACGCCGGCTGATCGCCTTCAACGATCTGTTCGTTGGCGCCTCGACGCATGTCTCGGCGCGTTACGAGTTGACCTATGGCGGCAGGACCGAGCGCCAGTCGTCGAGCGGCATTATCATCTCCACGGGCGCCGGCTCTACCGGCTGGCTGCGCTCGGTTATGGCGGGCGCCGCGGGACTGGCCGCGGCCTATGGTGACAACTCCGTGCCGACCGTGCCGCCGCAAGGCTATGACCGCGAAGGCGAACAGCTGTTCTTTTCGGTGCGCGAACCGTTTCCGAGCAACACGACCGGCGTGTCGCTTGTGCATGGCGTCATCACCCGCGACCGGCCGCTGGTGGTTTCTTCGCGGCAGAGCAGGGGCGGCGTCATCTTCAGCGACGGGATGGAGCTCGATTTCGTCGAGTTCAATTCCGGCACCGACGTGACCATCGCGATCGCCGACCAGAAGGCCTATCTCGTGGTGCCATAAGCGCGCCACGTGGGCAGCCAAATCACCGGCCGGACTGAATTCGGCCGCCCTCCATTCTTTGCGAGGCACCGTGCCCGACTGTGAAATCAGCTTCGACATGTCACGGATCGATTTCCGGGCGACCTCCGATCTGTTGAGGGCGAGTTATTGGGGCGCCGGCCGCAGCGATGACTTTCATCGCCGCGCCTTTGCCAACTCGTTCTGCACCGCGGCCTATATCGACGGGAACCAAGTCGGTTTTGGCCGGGCCATCACCGACCGTACGGTGTTTGCCTATCTCGCCGACATCATCATCTGGCCGCAGCATCGCGGCCAAGGCATTGGCACGCAACTGGTGCGGGCGCTCATCGACCACCCTGAACTCAGCACGGTCTCGCACTGGAGCCTGTCGACCAGTGACGCGCATGGCCTTTATGAGAAGCTGGGCTTCAAGGGATCGACCGAAGGCCGCTACATGCGCCTCGATCGCAACCCGGAATGAGGCACAGGCGGGGGGTTGGCCGGCTGTTGTTGCAAAATAACCTCACTGGTTGGACCAGTTAAGCTTTGCCACGTGCCTGGCCTTGGCGATCCTTCATGGCGTCTCTATAAGGACCACTCCGCAAGTGTCTTGCGGGAGGTCCGAATGGCAGTATTTCACATGGTAATGCGAGGCCGCGAAGCCTAGGTCTCACCTGGCGTCCGGCGAAGGTTTGTCCTTCGCACTGATGCCGGGTCGAGCACAGGCTTCTGCCGATGCCGGTCGCCACCCGACAAATCGGGCGCGCCGCCACCTATGCCGAACCTCCGCAGCCCCGGGCGAATTGCCCAGCGCGGTTTTCAATTTCAGACCTTACCGGGACCGGGCAGATTTGCGCCCGGATGACATCATGGCTCGTTTCCGAATCGATCTGCGCGCGAGCGCCTTTCGCAGCGTTCTTGGCTTCACGCTCAGCCATTGGCGGCGCCAGCCGTGGCGGCTTTCGCTGATCATGGGCTGCTTCCTGCTGTCGACCCTGGCCGACGTTCTGACGCCGCTCTATTCCGGCCGGCTGGTCGACGCCGTCGCCAGCAATGCGGCGGCAGACGCTGTCGCGTGGAATGCGGCGATGGCGGCGTTCTTGGCGCTCATCGCTTTGGCGCTGACCGGCGTGGTGCTGCGCAACCTGGCTTTCATGGGCATTGTCGAGCTGACGCTGAAGATGATGGCCGACATCGCCGCCGACGCGTTCTATCGCGTGCAGCGCTTCTCAACCGACTGGCACGCCAACAGCTTTGCCGGATCGACGGTGCGCAAGGTCACGCGCGGCATGTGGGCTCTCGACCTGCTCAATGACACCATCCTGATTGCGTTGTTGCCATCGGTCGCCATGCTGGTCGGCTCGACGTTGCTGCTCGGCTGGTTCTGGCCACTGATGGGGCTGGTCGTGGCAGTCGGCTCGCTGCTGTTCATCACGGTGACGGCGCTGCTGTCGCTCGGCTATGTCGCGCCCGCGGCACGGCTCGCCAACAGCTGGGATACGCGGCTTGGCGGCTCGCTTGCCGATGCGGTGAGCTGCAATGCCGTGGTCAAGGGTTTCGGCGCCGAGACGCGCGAGGAAACGCGTCTTGCCAAGGTCCTCGCCAAATGGCGCGCGCGGACCAGCCGCACTTGGGTGCGCGGCACCATCAACGGCACGACGCAAGGCGCCATGCTGCTGGTGCTGCGGACGGCAGTGATTGGCCTGTCGCTGATGCTGTGGGCCTGGGGCCAGGCAAGTGCGGGCGATGTCGCCTTCGTGCTGACCTCGTTCTTCGTGCTGCAGGGCTACCTCAGGGACATCGGCACGCATATCCGCAATTTGCAGCGTTCGGTCAACGATATGGAGGAACTGGTCGATTTCCAGTCGCAACCGCTCGGCATCGAGGACCGGCCCGGCGCCAAGCCGATCCGGATCACGCATGGCCACATCGCCTTCGATAACGTCACCTTCCACTATGGCAGCCATCGCCTGCCGCTCTACCGCGGCTTTTCGGTGGAGATAGCGGCGGGCGAGCGGGTCGGACTGGTCGGTCATTCCGGCTCGGGCAAGACGACCTTCGTGAAGCTGATCCAGCGTCTCTATGATGTCAGCGGCGGCAGGATCCTGATCGATGGCCAAGACATCTCCCAGGTTGCACAGGCGTCGCTGCGCGCGCAGATTGCCATCGTCCAGCAGGAGCCCATCCTGTTCCACCGCTCGCTGGCGGAAAACATCGCCTACGCCCGTCCGGACGCCACGCAGGCCGAGATCGAGCATGCCGCCAAGCTCGCCAGCGCGCACGACTTCATCACCAGCCTGCCGAAGGGCTACGGCACGCTGGTCGGTGAACGCGGCGTGAAACTGTCGGGCGGCGAGCGCCAGCGGGTGGCGATCGCGCGCGCCTTCCTGGCGGATGCGCGCATCCTGATCCTGGACGAGGCGACATCGAGCCTCGATTCGGAATCGGAAGTGCTGATCCAGCAGGCGATGGAGCGGCTGATGGTTGGCCGCACGACGCTGGTCATCGCGCACCGTCTGTCGACGGTGCGGGCGCTGGACAGGCTGCTCGTGTTCGACCGTGGCAAGATCGTCGAGGAAGGCTCGCATGACGAGCTGATCCGGCTGAAGGGCGGCATCTACCGCCGCCTGTTCGAGCGGCAGGCGCTGGAACTGACCAAGGGCCTGGTGATCTGAGCTGAACGCAGAGCCCTATCCGAGGGATAGGGCTCTGCCTGGTTCATCCAGGCATTCGCTCGAATGGCTGAAGCGCTGGGTCGATCGTGTCCCAGACGTGGCCGCGCACGGTGTAGGTGACCGCCTGCGGGTCGAACTGGCCGGGATCGTCGAGGCTCGTGGCCTGGATCGCCGTCACCTCCGGCATGGCGACGAACGTTACGTAGACCGGCGTGCCGCAGGTCGGGCAAAAGGCCTGGGCTTTTTCATTGCCGCTGTCGGCGATCATCCGCCATGTGCTCGGCTCGCCGGTGATCTTTACGTCAGCGCGCCGGCCGAAGGTCACATAGGAACAATGGCCAGTACCGCTGCGCTTTTGGCAATCGAGGCATTGGCAGTGGTTCTGAAAGATCGGCTCGCCGGTGGCCTCATAGCGGATCGCGCCGCAGGTGCAGCCGCCGGTAAAGTGCCTGGTCATCGTCGTTCTCCGCGGTTGCTTCAGGCCGATTTCGGCTTGGCGAACAGGTCGATGCCTGTGCCGGTTTCGAGGAAGGATTTCATGCTGGACAGCACGGCCGGCCAGCCCTGGCTGATGCCCTTGGCCATGCCGCTGCCGGCTTCGAGCTCGTCATGGCTGACGGTCAGCTTGACCATGGTGTCGTATTCCTCGATGGCGAACGTCACCCGGCTATGCTTGGTCGGATCGTCGGCCTGCGAAGCGTTGGCCCAGCTCATGACCAGGCGGGTTGGCGGCGAGATTTCGACCACCTTGCCGACGAGTTCGACAGAGCGCTCCTCATTGGCGCGAATATGTTCCCATTTCGAGCCGGGCTTCCAGTCGGAGACGTTCTCGTGGCCCCAGTAGCGCTTGGCGATATCGGGCCTGGTGATGGCTTCGAACACCTTTTGTGGCGTCGATCTGATGTAGGTCACGTAGACAAAACTGGTGGTTTCCCGGGTCATTGGTCGTCTCCTTCGAGTTCTTGTTTCAGGTCGTGCAGCAGGCTCAGCCGCTGCCGTTCGAATTTTCGCACCCACCGCTCGTAGACTTCGTGCAGCGGCACGGGGTTGATGAAATGCAGCTTCTCTCGGCCACGCTTGACCGTGCTGATCAGATTGGCCGCCTCCAGAAGATCGATGTGCTGGGTCGCGGATTGCCTTGCCATGTCGAGGGTTTGGCAAAGCTCGCCGAGCGTCTGGCCGTTCTTCTCACACAGAAGATCGAGCAGCCTTCTGCGGGTCGGGTCGCCCAGCGCTTTGAAAACCTTGTCGGCGTCCATCGGTCTCACTCATCTTGAAGACACAATATGCAGGTAAATACCTGCATGTCAAGCTGTGGCTAAGCTTGGCCTGAAGGGGAGGGATTTATAGTGTCGGATTGCTGGCGCGCGGAGCGAAGCACCGAGCCCGGAATCGGGGCAAGAACCGGTGCGGGCGCGCAGGACTATGCAGCGGTGGCTGTGAGCTAGGCTCTAACGACGAACTTGTCGGGATCGGCGCAGAAATGGGCGATGATCTGGCAGAGGTCCGGCTCGTTGACCATGCGTACGGCCTCGGCCCCATTGACCCATTTGCGGGTGCGCGCGCGCTTTTCCTTCCAGCGGTCGGCAACGTGCTCGACCTGCAGCGGAAACACCAGCACTTCGCAAGGGACTTCCTCGCCGGACGCGAGGGCCTTGGCGTAGAAGTAACGACCGGCCTCGAAAAGCGAAATCTTGCCACGCAATCCGGCTTCCTCGCCCGCCTCGCGCGCCGCTGCCTCGCAGAGCGGCTCCCTGGCCTCGGGCCAGCCCTTCGGCAGCACCCAACGCCCGGTGTCTCGGCTGGTGATAAGCATGATCTCGACGCCGTCTTCGTTATTGCGCCATGGCAAAGCGGCAACCTGCAGGCGACAAGGCGAAGTGCCGAAGAGCTTGCGGACCCTTTCAGCCAGATGGTCGTGTGTCGCCGGTGTCGTCAGCATCAGTGAAAGCTACCCCAGCCCTCAGAATCGTTAGCCGCCGTATGAATCTTACCGACAAGTGTAAGTCTTAAAAGTAAAAAACATCACACCAACCGTCCAATCCGCCAACAGGCGTCGATTCGACAGAATAATGTGCCTTCCAGTGTCTGTTTTCATAGCAGACGGGGCGGGTTTGGTCGTCTGGGCAGAAATGGGGCTGGCGCGAATCAGCCGGCGTGATCGTCGGCGATCGGCTTCTGGTAGGTGAAACCCATGTCCCAGGGAAAGTAGATCCAGGTGTCCTGGCTGACTTCGGTGATGAAGGTGTCGACCAGCGGCCGGCCTTTCGGCTTGGCGTAGACGGTGGCGAAATGCGCCTTGGGCATCATGGCGCGCACGATGCCTGCCGTCTTGCCGGTGTCTGTGAGGTCGTCGATGATCAGCACGCCCGCGCCATCATCGGCGAGCAGCGCCGGCGTGATCTCCTTCAGCACCTGCAATTGCCCCTGGCTGGTGTAGTCGTGATAGGAGGCGACGCAGACCGTCTCGATGACGCGTATGCCGAGTTCGCGTGAGATGATGGCAGCGGGAACCAGGCCCCCACGGGTGATGCAGACGATGGCCTTCCACTGACCCTTGTTGGCGCCGGCAAGCCGCCAGGCGAGCGCCCGGGCATCGCGATGGAACTGGTCCCAGGAGACCGGAAAGGCTTTTTCGGGAAGGGACATTCTGCACTCCGCGCGCACCATTGTGGAATGCGCGCGGAATTAACTGGAAAGTCAGGGCATTGGCAAGGGCGGGCCAGTCTGTGGAGTTACCGCGACAAAAAGGCCGCCACCGGCACGCTGCGCAACACGGTGCGCGTGACGCCGCCGAACAAAAGCTGACGCAGCCAGGAATGGCTGTAGGCGCCGAGCACCAGAAGGTCGGCTCCGGTCTCGGCGATCCGGGTCTGGATAACGTCATCGACCGAAGCATTGCCCGATTTCTGCACCGACACGCTGACCGTTGCGCCATGCCTGGAGAGTGCCGCGGCGATCTCGGCGCCGGCGGCTTCCGGGTTGTCATCCAGCGTATCCGGCGGATCGATGACCAGAATGTCGGTTTTCTCGGCCTCGATGATGAAGGGCAGCGCGTCGAAGGCGGCACGCGCCGCCTCCTTGCTGCCGTTCCAGGCCAGCAGCACATGTTTGAATGTGGTGACCAATGGCCCCTCATGCGGCACCACCAGCACCGGCCGGCCGGCATCGTAAACCAGCGTGTCGACATCGGCGCTCGTGTCGCCCCCGGTCTCGCGCTGCGCGGCAATAATCAGATCGGCGGCGCGCACGCTGGAAATACCCGTCAGCGCGCTGTCGCCGGAAAAGCTCTCGAGGCTGCGCCATTCGAAGGAAAGGCCGGAATTCTCGATCCGCCCAACGAAAAGCGCCTGCAATTTCTCGGCTCGCTCGCGGTTCATGTCGGCGGAGACCTGAAGGAACTCGGTGTCGGGGAAGCCGGTTGCCGAGGTGTAGGGGACGGGCAGCGCTTCGGCATGGATGCCGATGAGATGGCTCTCGAACCGGTCGGCAAGCGGGATAGCGCAGTCGAGCACGCGTTCGGCGTCCTGTTCGTTCTGCAATATGGCGACGATGGTCTTGAAGCGCATGCGAAATCCCTCAAATCTGCCGGCGCGTGCTGCGCTCGAGGGAAAACGTGGGAGTGCGGTGCTTGGTTCCGGCCCGGCGATGGTCCGCGAACCCAGGGTCAATTGGCGGCGGTGAAGCCGGCCACCATCGCCTCGACGTCCTTGCGTGCCGAATCCAGCGCCTCCTGGCTGCGGGCGCGGACCACCAGCTCGGTCCAGAATTTGCCGTCGCCATATTTCGGATAGGAGCCGATGATGGTGTCGGGATGCGCCTTCTGGATATCGCCCAAGGGACCACCGATCAGGCCTTCGCCGAACGGGCAATGGACGGTGGCCGACAGCATCTTGGTGCCGGCCTTCAGCGTCGGCACGACATTGTCGAGCATGGCCTGGAAAATCGCCGGCACGCCGGCCATGACATGGACGTTGCCGATGCGAAAGCCGGGCGCGACGGAGACCGGATTGTCGATATGGTCGGCGCCGCGCGGCATGCGCGCCATGCGCTTGCGGGCCTCGGTGTATTCGATGCCGCGCGCGGCATAGCTCTCGCCCAGCATGGCATAGGCCTTGGCGTCGTATTCGCAGGGCACCCCAAAAGCCTTGGAAATCGAATCGGCGGTGATGTCGTCATGCGTTGGGCCGATGCCGCCGGTGGTGAAGACATAGGTATAGCGGGCGCGTACGGCATTCACCGCAGCGACAATCTCGTCCTCCTCGTCGGGAACGATCCGCACTTCCTTCAGGTCGATGCCGATAGCCGTCATGATATCGGCGAGGTGGCCGATATTTTTATCCTTGGTGCGGCCGGACAGAATCTCGTCGCCGATGACAAGCATGGCGGCAGTGACGATTTCAGGCATGGAAGGCTCCGGCAAACAGGCCCGTTGGCAGACAAGGTCGCCTGAGGCAGAAAGAAGGTCGCCTGAGATAGCGCGACATCGAACTGGCGGCAATGCCGACACAAGCCGCCATCTGCCTTGCCGAGCGTTCGTCAGTGGGTGATGGTGCGCGCCGGTCCGCTCCCGGGTGAAAACATGCTGGTATCGATTCTGCTGTGGCTTGTTGCCGGCCTGTCCGTGCTGGCTCTCGTCATCGTAGCCTGCCTGGTCGCGGCAACGCTCTGGATTGCCGCCAAGGCCGAAAGGCTGGTGCCGGCCGGCGGAAACTTCGTCGAGATCGACGGCAGCCGCGTCCATTATATCGAAACGGGCGAGGGACGGCCGATCCTGTTCGTGCACGGACTTGGCGCGCAACTCCACCAGTTTCGCCACACGCTGTTTGAGCGCTTTGGCCCTGGCTACCGCCTCATTGCACTCGACCGGCCGGGATCGGGCTATTCTGTTCGCGCGCGAGGAGCCACCGGCCGTCTGCCTGAACAGGTCGAGATCATCAGGCGCTTCATCGAAACACTCGGGCTGGAAAGGCCGCTCGTGGTCGGGCACTCGCTGGGGGGCGCCGTCGCGCTGACCCTGGCCTTGGAGCATCCCGGCGCGATTTCCGGCATCGCTTTGCTGGCGCCGCTGACGCATCTGGAAGCCGGCGCCCGCGAGAAAGCGGGCCTGCTCTATATCCGTTCGCGGCTTTGGCGCTGGATCATGGTCTACACCGTCGCGATACCGACAAGCCCCAGATATGCGCGGCAGACACTGGAGTTCATCTTCGCGCCGCAGGCCGTTCCCGCCGACTACATGATCGATGGCGGCGGATGGCTCGGGCTGAGGCCAAGCCATTTCCATGCAACCTCCACCGATTTCGTAGCGGTCGAACAGGATCTTGGCCGCATCGAAGAGCGCTATGAAGAGATCGCCATGCCGGCCGGCATTTTCTTCGGGACAGCCGATCGCGTCATCGCCATGCGCATACATGGGGAGCCGGTGAAGGACAGGATCGAAGGGCTCGATTTCGAGACGGTCGAAGGCCTCGGCCACATGCCGCAATTCGTCGAGCCGGACCGCGTCATCGCCTTCATCAAGCGCATTGCCGAGCGGACATTCGCCGGCCAAGACCTCACCACAGCCTCACAACAATTTCACTGAACCATTCGGCTGATATCCGGTTTTACCCCGTGTCGCACCCAAGGCGGCGGATACGGAGTAATTCAATGTACAGGAAAGTTTTTGCAGCATCCGTGCTGACGATCGGTCTTGCCACATCGGCGATGGCGCAGTCATCGGACAGCACGTATTCCAACCATCACAGCTGGTGGCCGTTCGGGAACGAGCAGTCATCGACCGTCGACCAGAGCACCACCGGCAGCATCAATGCCGACGGCAGCCAAGGCTATGGCGGCGCTACGGGGCCGTGCGCCTCCGACCCGTCAGGACCCTATGGAAATGTGAGGCCCAACGTGAACGATCAATATTGCGGCAAGTGATCAAGCCGCGGCTTCGACTGACCGGCAGGATGTCCCGCCTGTTTGTTTTGACACGCAATTCCCAAGGGAATTGCTTAGGCGAGCATCCATGGCCGGCAGCGAAAGCTGAGGGGCAAGGATCAGTCGGAAACTTCGGTCTGCGGCCGGTCGCGGCCGTCGGCCAGTTCGTCGTGCCACTTGCCTTCGGCATCCTCATACTGGATGCCGTCCGTGGCGCCGGCGATCTGCTGTTCGGCCGAGGCGATCTCGGCGGCGCGCAGCGCATCCTGGTGGGTCGGGAATGTCTCCGAGAATGTCGAACCGACCTTGTAGGCCCAGCCCCCGTCATGCTCGACGATCTTGTAAGTCAGCTTCGCCATGAAATCCTCCGGTTCGTCCGTCCGCTCAATGCGGCCCGTTATTCAATGCTATCTGGGCTTCAATGCAACTTGGCGTCTGGCAGCCGGTCTTCGGGAACCAGCACTTCCGATTCCTTGGCCGCTTCGATCAAAGCGCTGCGTGCATCGGCCGTCGAACGATAACCTTCCAGCACTTTGAGGCAAGTGTCGAGAGCATCACGATGGCGCGGGCCGCGATTGAGCGGCCACACCGTCATCAGACACTCCGCCGCTTCCTGGGTGCTGCGGATCTGGCGATATTTGCCGACATGGCCGAGTTCGACCACGACCGGGGTTTCAAAAGGTTTGTTATCCATGATGGCCGCAACGCAAAGCAGCCAATATGGTTGCAAAAGTGGCCGTCAGCCTGCGCCCAAACGTCTCACCAACCGGCAACTGGTACCAGGTCGAAATCGGCGGACGGACCGGCTGGGCCAACGCCCACTGGCTGCGCAACGACTGCGGTTACTGAGACCAACGATTGCGTCGGCGGTCGAAAATCTCCGTGTGGTCGCCGTTGAACAATTGCCCGATCATGCGCGACGACGAGTTCGGCCGTACGCGCACGGCGAGAAACCCGCTGCCGGTATCCAGATCGTAGTGCCTGGACAGGCCGTGCACCGTGCCTTCGCAATATTGCGCGCCGACCGGAGACGACGCGGCGAACGACAGTGCGACCACCAGAGCGGCTGCCGCCGGATAGATTGCCCTTGATGCCATGGACTTTGCTCCCAATCCGGCCGCCAAGGCGGCCTGCCCCCAGGGACTATAGCGGGCGGATTAAAGCGAAGCTGCGGCAATCTGTCCAGCAGATGCGTTTGGCGCATCCGTCGGCGCTGCCTGTTCAGCCCTTCGTCCAATGCTGCATCGTCGTCACCGAGCGGGCGAGCTGTGGCGCGGGATGGATTTTCTCGCCGAAGGTGGCGGCGGCGCGCCAGCCCCAGCGCGGATCGGCGAGGAAGGCGCGGGCCAGCGCCACCATGTCGGCGCGGCCGTCGGCGACGATCGCCTCTGCCTGCGCGGGATCGTCGATCAGGCCGACAGCCCGGGTCGGGATGCCGGCGCCCTTGCGCACCGCTTCGGCCAGATGCACCTGATAGCCGGGGCCGGTCGGCAGCTTCTGCAACGGCGAATTGCCGCCGCTCGAACAGCAGAGATAGGCAACATCAAGCGCCTTCAAGGCTTTGGCCACCTCGATCGCCTCGTCGACCTCGAAGCCGCCATCGACCCAGTCCTTTACCGACAGGCGGGCGCCAAGCATCAGGTTTGGAACTGCCTTCCTCACCGATTTGGCGATCTCGATGAGGAAACGCATGCGTTTTTCCAGCGAGCCGCCCCAGCGGTCGGTGCGCTGGTTGGAAAGCGGCGACAGGAACTGAAAGATCAGATAGCCGTGCGCGGCGTGCAACTCGAGGAAGTCGAAGCCGGCGCGCTCGGCCCGCCTCGCGGCTTGAGTGAAGCGCTCGATAAGCTGCAGGATTTCATCCTCCTCCAGCGCATGCGGCACATTCCAGCCGGTGTCATAGGCGATGGCCGAGGCCGAGACGGTCTGCCAGGGATCCTCGCCCGGCTGCAATGGGCCGCCGCCTTCCCAGGGCTTTCGGTTGGAGGCCTTGCGGCCGGCATGGGCAAGCTGAATGCCGAATTTCGTTTCCGGCGCGGCGACGCGCCTTGCTGCATCCAGCGTGCGCCGGGCGGCCGCCTCGTTGTCGTCGGAATAGAGGCCGAGGCAGCCATGGGTGATGCGGCCGCGCCGTTCGACGTCGGTCATCTCGACGGTGACCATGCCGGCGCCCGACATCGCCAGGTTCATCCAGTGATAGAGATGCCAGTCGCTGGCCGAGCCGTCTTCGGCGGAATACTGGCACATCGGCGCCACCGCGATACGGTTCGGAAAGGTCAGGCCGTCGAGGGCGATCGGCTGGAAAAGCGCTGCGGTCATCAAAAAACTCCGGAGAGGGACTGCAGCTATTTAGGCGATGGCAGTTGCCGGCACCAGACACGAGGCGGTGAAAGCTTCGCCGTTTCGGTTGCGCGCAAAACCGTTCGCGGTTACGCCATGGCGCCGACAGCTTGGAGCTCATCATGGAAGATCGTATCCGCATCCGCTCGGAGGAAGTCCTGTCCGACGACTGGGCGGTCCTGAAGAAGACCGTCCTCGATTATCGCCGGCGTGACGGGCAGTGGGAGACGCAGATTCGCCAGACCTACGATCGTGGCGACGGCGCGGTTATCCTGCCTTTCGATCCCGAGCGCCAGACGGTGCTTCTGGTGCGGCAGTTCCGCTACCCCGCCTACGTCACCGGCCACCGCGAACCGCTGATCGAGGCCTGCGCCGGCCTGCTCGACAAAAACGATCCCGAAACCGCCATCCTCAAGGAGGCCGAGGAAGAGCTCGGCTATCGCCTACAGAACATCGAGCGGCTGTTTTCCCCCTATATGAGCCCGGGCAGCGTCACCGAACGGCTGTGGTTCTTCGTGGCGCGCTATTCACCCGCCGACCGCATCTCGGCCGGCGGCGGCGCGGCCGACGAGGGCGAGGACATCGAGGTTCTGGAAATGCCTCTTGATGAAGCGCTGGCCGGCATTTCAGACGGCCGCATCATCGACGCCAAGACGATCATCCTGATCCAGCATTTGAAACTGTACCCGATGAAGGGCTAGCTCGGCGAAGCTCGACGTGCCTCACTGCTGCGGGCAGGGTGGCACGTCCACTTCGCGGATGAAGTTGCGCAGGTTGCAAGGACACCGGAATGGCGCGTGGCGCAAAGGCATGGCTGAAGCGAAACAGCGCGCGGGCATCTCTCCTGTTGCTGAACGCCGCGCTGCTTGTCCGCTACCGCCGGTTGACCCAGCGTTTCCTTGAGCGGATGCGGCATCTGCCGAATTTTGCAGCCCCGGTGACGTTCACGGAAAAGATCCACTGGCGCAAGATTTTCGATGACGATCCTCGCTTTGCCGGTCTTCTCGACAAGCTCAAGTCCAAGGAAATCGTCAGGGAGCGGCTTCCCGGGCTCGCCATCCCTGAGGTGCTGTGGCAGGGCGACGATCCGCGCCAGATCCCCTTCGATGACCTGAAAATCCCCTACGCCGTCAAATGCAACCACGGTTGCGCCATGAATGTCATCGTTCGCGATCCGGCCAACGCCGACCGGGAGGCGATCATTGCCGAGATGACGGAATACCTTGGCCAAACCTATGGCGCCCGCAAGCTGGAGCGCAGCTATGCGCACATAGAGCGGCGGGTTTTCGTCGAAGCACTTGTGGGCAAGGACCAGGGCTATGACCCGGTCGACTACAAATTCTGTGTGCTGGCTGGCCGCGTCGCCTACATCGTCGTCGTCGCCTTCCGTTCCACGGTCAAGAATACCGCCCACCTGGATCGCGATTGGCGCCCGCTGAACATTGCCCAGGGCGCGATCGACTCGAGCCTGGAAATTCCCCCTCCCAAGAGCCTGGCGCGGATGATCGAGGCAGCCGAGGCGCTCGGCAGCGAGTTCGACATGGTGCGTGTCGATTTCTACGAGGAGGAGGGGGAGCCGATCTTCGGAGAATTCACGGTCTACCCACGCAGCGGCTTGCTGCAATTCGACCCGGCTGCCTTCGACCGCGAACTGGGCGCGCATTGGGATATTGGCGCGTCAGCTTACCTCAGCCGTTTGCCCAGCCGATTTGCCCGGCGATACAAGGCAATGCTCGTCGCCGCCGGCTATCTCGACGTTTGACGGCTACTCGGTGGCCTGCCACCCCGAAGCTCGAAGAGCGAAGGGTGGTGCGGAGAACCCATACCATTAGAGATCGAGGGAAACTGATAGCTCAGCAGGTCAATAGCCGTGATTTCGAAGTGCTGCCTCAACTGAGCCGTAGCGGTCATAGCGACGCCGCAGTCTTCATCGAGCAAGTTTTCGGCGCGCTTCCTGCTGCGACTCGGCCGATTACCGCTAAGGTTACCGGCAAGCTCTCCCACGTCCCGACTGGGTCGAGATCATTTGAAGAACTCTTTCAGCTTGTTGAGTCGGCTGTCGCCAGAGGCCTTCCGGCCTTCAGGACACGCCGCCTCGCCGATCGTATCCTGCTGGATAAAGCGAGGTTCTCAGCCACCATTTTCTCGCTGAGTACCAGCGCGAACTCGGTCTGTTTGATGCGCTGCTGAGCATCAGCGAGTTGCATCGTGAAAAGATCGGTTGCCATTGTTGATCCGGGATCCGCGAGATTCATGTTTGCGTAACACATGGCGGGCGAAATCGTTCCTGATTGTCGGGCGAAGCCGGTGCCGCAAAGGGCGGCTGAGTTTGAACTTCCCACCCGGCCAGACGTCCGCGAGCGCCAAGGCATCGAGAGCCCAGTGATCGGAGGGCCACGACGAGCGGGCGCAACCCGACCACTTAAGTGATCAGCCTCGCTACAGCCTTGACAGGTACAGTCGCGGCCTCATCAAGGGGAGGTATCAATGGTCTCGGCGATTGGAAACCAACATCGGCAGGCAGCTGAAACTCGACCGAAACCCGCAAAGACAGAACCGGGCGAAGGATTTGCGCCAGGCAAAAGCGCAGACAGCGTAGGACATCGCGCCAAGGCAATGGCGGCAGAAAGTGGCGACACGGATTCTGGCGCCCAGGGGCGCGCCGCATCGACAATCGCCAGGATGGATATCACCGTTTTGGCTCCACAGAGCGAAGAGCCGCCTTTGGAGTAGCCCGGGCGGTCGTGCCGCTGCCTCAGTCCTTGTGCAGCACAACGCGCGCTGGCTACGCTCGGTGGACATTGTCGCCTCGAAACACTTCGGGCGTTGCACTGCCGCGAGCCGCCTTCGCTGCTGGTCGAGGGGCTGTAACCCTTGGTGAGGCCGGCATCGCCTCGCCGGTCGTTGCGAGCCCACGATCGGGCGGCCAAGCGACCTTCCCTGTGTCGGTCTCTATTTGATACTAGGGGACGGCGGTTTCATCACGGGCAATTGCAGCTGGTCAATGGTTGCGACGATGCCGGCGGCAATGGCTTCCGCCTCATGGATCAGTTCCGGACCATAGAGCCCATTGACCATCTCTTCGCTCGGCAGCACGCCAGGAGGACAGTGCTCTTCCATTGTGCGCCGGATGAGCGTCAGCGCTGCCCGGCATTGGTCGGCTTCGATCTTCATAGCCCTTCAAACATCCAATTCGTCTAAAATGTTCCGGAACTAATTTAGTGATAGCTAATTGAAGTCGCGGTTCTGCGAGTCAGTGCATGCGTCTGAAATTCATCAAGCCCATGGAACCCGAACTGGTCGACACGCCGCCGATGGGCGATGATTGGATTCATGAGATCAAATTCGATGGCTACCGCACCCAGGTCATCAAGGATGATGACGGGATTCGGCTGATCACCAAGAACGGTTATGATTGGACGGGCCGCTACATCCAACTTGCCGGTGAGGCGGAAGCGATCGAGGCGAAAGACTTCATCATCGACGGCGAGACCATTACGATCAATGAGGCTGGCCTATCCGACTTCCATGCGCATCAATCAGCCGCGACCAGCCGCAAGCCGTCGCGCGATCTGTATCTGCCAGCATTCGACCTCTTGCATCTGAACGGGCATGACTTGCGGAACACGCCGGTGGAAGACCGTCGCGAGATCCTCCGGGCGTTGATCCCGGACGGTGGCCGAATCCAGTTCAGCGAAGCGATGCCGGGCACTGGCGACGCCGTCTTTCATCTGGTCGACCAGGCTGGGCTTGAAGGTATCGTTTCAAAGCGGAAGGGCAGTAAGTATCGGTCGGGTCCGACGACGAACTGGCGCAAGATCAAGTGCTATGCCGAAAAGGAGATGGACATCATCGGCGTGCAGCGCGAGGCCGGCAAGCCTGCCATGGTGCTGATGGCCGACAAAGGCCACTATGCCGGCGGCGCCTTCGTCACCTTCAAGGCGGACAAGCGCCAGCGCCTATGGGACCGCGTGCAAGGCAAGATGGGCGGGCCGGCGCCGAAAGGGCTCAAGAGTGACAAGGCCGAATGGCTAAAGCCGGGCCTGGTCGGCCGCGTGCGGTTCCTGAAGGGCGAGGAGAAGCTTCGCCATGCCAAGCTGCTGGATTTCCGGGAGGAGACTTAGCCCGGAGGCTTGTCCCGGGGCTGTGCCGGTCCTGTCCCGTTCCACTGGATGAACTTCGCCCTCTGGCCGGTGATGGTCTCGATCGACTTCAACAGGGGTCCATGGACCTTACGTAGAGCTTGGTAGTGCTCGCCGTGGTACGCCAGGAGCGGCCCGACGATGCTCTTGTGCAGCGCTTCGGCTGCCGCCAGGAAGCGCTCGATTTCAGCCCGGGAAAGTTGTTCCGAAGGTTTGGTTCTGGCCACTGGCGCTCTCCATTGAGGGGTCGCCGCAACGAGGACTATAATCCTACATGCCGGACTGCCTGACAAGAGGGCTCGCCGGCCTTACCCCGCAGGTAGCAGTAGGGCGACGGCGCCAAGCGCAGCCATCAGGAGCAGCCACCAGCAAAGATGAGCAACGGCAGGCCCGGCGACCTCCTTTGGCACACGGGACAAACAAGAAGGTCGCCGAGCCTTACCGGCGCTGCTTTGTGAGGGAGACGACGCCGGATGAGATGAGAGTATGCGATCGTGCTAATCTCTGCGAACCATGCGAACGAAGGAAGCCTTGTGGCACCGACGTTGAGATCAAGGTCGGCGGGGCGCTGATCGCTGCGGCAGGATTCTTCCAAAGCGGTAGTGAGTCCAGAGCGGAACATTAGCGTCGGCTAACGGTTAATTCGGCAGTGTTCCGAACCGTGATTGGTAGAGCGATGGTGACGTTTCATCTTGTCTATTTTTCCGGCCTGACGGCAGACCAGCTGCTAGGCAGCGCCGTTTCTATCCTGGCGTGTTTGCTGCTTTATAACGCTCTGGCTTCGGACGCCTGACTGATAGGTCGGCCAGCGGCCCGGCATCCTTGGCAGCCGGCGATTGCGATCCCGATGCCAACTTCAAGACCTATCACGAGGCCAAAGACAAGCTTGCCGACGAAATCAATGGCGAGGGCCGGACAGGACGCCACACGTCCAGGCAGGGCTCTCTGAGGGCATTGGCGATGCCCGTTGCCTCAAGGTGGCGAGTTTTCGTTAATAGGCCTCCGCGCTGGGCAATCTGTTCCGAGAGCTTCTGTGATGCCTCTATGACGCGGCAAACCTTGGAAAAGGTTTCCGTGGCAGGACCGGGGTACGATTCTAACCAACTAGGGCTGTATAGGCCACTAGCGCCCGACGATCCGGCTAATCATGTCGTCGTCAGGTGCGCTGTCGGTGAATTCCCGTAGGAGCGCCTTCGCGTGGTCTACCCAATGCTCTTCAGCCAGGTTCAGCTCCCGAACGGATCTCCTGAAGGTCTCGCACACCACATCGAAATCGAAGGCGTCAATGCTGTAGCCTTCCTCGTCATGGTCCATCGGCAGCTCCCCCAATGGGGGAAACTGTACGGAATCGTACGAAGCAAGTGCAAGGGCATTCAAAAGCAATTGGCTGATGCCGCCCGATCGTTCCACAATGTGTTGCTAATATGCAGCACCGACTGAATCTCCGATCAGCGGCACTTGTGGTTGGTTCCAACAGCTGCACGTTGACGGCAAGATGCCAAAGCCAACGACATGCGGGCGACGAAGATGGACAAGCGACAAAACACAAGAAATGTTGAGTTGGTCGGTCTTCTGGCCGTGCCGTTGTCAGTTTTAATCACGCTGCTGATAGCTGGAATGATCCTTTGCTGAAATGTTTGAGTGGCAAAAGGCTGGGGCGGCGGGTTTTTCCCCTTTGAAAGAAGTCACGATGTCCCAATCCGTCGAACCCCCGATATTGCCAGAGGATAGCCCAGACCGTGAGGTGAACTGTGAAGTCGCATTAGAAGCCGCGTTTGCGGCCTTGGTGACTGCGTCAGAAGCGCAAGGTTGGACGCCACAGGAAACGGCTGCAACTCTTCTTAAAATCGCGACGGGGCATGCCCACCGGGTTGAGGCCGCTGCGGCCCCAGCCGGCTCCCGTTCTGCGGCCACATCCTGATCTCATAATGACCGTCAAGGCCGGACGACGGGTATTTCTCATGTCGGCCTTCATTGTAAGTTCCGGTACTTCGGAAGGCATCCTCGATGTCGACATGCTCCATAGGTATGAAGAGCTACCAGCACGCTTGTAATATTGCTTTTGATCGCTTCGATGTGGTCGACGTTCCGACCGTGGCACGTCGATGACTATGAACTCGGCGTTTTGGTCGGCATTCGATGCAAATCCAGCGACACGGATACCGTCGTTTTTCGGATGCAGTAGATCCCCAACTGCCGAGCTTACGACCGAAGGGGCTACAGGTTCGGGATTTGGCTCAAGCGCAGTTGCGCCGTCAGCCCCGTCACTGTTCTTACGGCAGCCAATACCGAACACCAAAACTCCAGCATGGCAGTTCCCGGCTTTGTATCCCGGCTCTACGGCTACCCGCGTCAGCCTTTTCTATGGTAGCCAGTGAGTTCTTACAGAACCAATCCTAAGCATTTCAATTTGGTGCGGACGACGGGAATCGAACCCGTACGATCAGAGATCGAGGGATTTTAAGTCCCTTGTGTCTGCCATTTCCACCACGTCCGCAGGCCAGCCCTTTTCAGACGCCAGCGAAAACCCGTCAAGCCATCTTTTGCCGAGTGTCGAACTCATGAAAGGTGGTTCGTGATTTCAAAACAATTGGTTGTGGCGAAAATCTCAGTCGCCGAGAACGCTCAGAATTTGTAGCTGAGATTGATACCGACCGCGTTCAGCTTCACATCCTGATCGCGATCGTTGAAGGGTTCCGCCACGTCATAGTGCTCGGAGCCGAAATCGTAATAGCGATATTGCGCGCCGACGATGAATTTGTCGGTCAGCGCGTAGTCGACGCCGGCACCCAAGGTCCAGCCGACATTGGTGCGTGTGCCGGCGAACGACGCGCCCGCGACTTGCGAAGTTTCGATGCCGGCAAAGGCGACGCCGCCGACGCCGTAGACCAGCACGCGGTCCATGGCGAAGCCCGCTTTGGCGTCGACAGATCCGAACCACTTGATGTCCGTGCGGAATGTGCTTCCAAGGCCTGATACGGCCGTACCGTCGACGGCGGAATAATTGAGCTCCGCCTCGGCGCCGAGCACTGCCTGGTCGAACTGCCACAGGCCGGCGACATGGGCCCCGACGAAACCGCCGTCAATGTCGGGCGAGATGGAAAACGGCGCGCCTTCCGTCACTGATATGTCGGACTGGCCCCAGCCGTAGCCGGCCTGCAGGCCGGCATAGTAGCCGGTCCAGTCGAAGCCTGGTTCGGTCATCGGCACCGCCATCGGGTCGGCGGCGAATGCCGGCGCGGCCAGAGCAATCAGAAATCCGGCACTGGCAATCGTCAGACAGCGCATCGAGTTCTCCGAAAAGGCGGTTCAGAAGGCGCCTTGTCGGAAGGTAATCCTATTCGCCGCAAAACGGAACCCATTGTTCAACAATCGGAATGCACCCGTTGCTGCGCTGGGTGCTCTAGCTGGGGGCGCTATTTGGCGTCAATGAAGTCCAGCGCCGCCTGACTATATTCGTCCGGCGCCTGCAGCATGGCGAAATGACTGGCGTTGGGCAGGATGATGAGCTTGGCGCCCGGAATGACGGAGGCCATGTATTCGGTGTGTTCGCGCTTGATCGCCTCGTCATGGTCGCCGGCAACGATCGCGGTCGGCGTGGTTATCTTGCCGAGCTGTTCCTTGGTCCAGGCCGGCTCCGACTCCCACATGTGGCTGATCTGCGCCACGAAGTCATCGTACTGGTCGGGAGTCTTCGACAGTTTCTTGTAGTCGCGGCCCGAGCGGTCGATGTAGGCGGCAAAGGTCTTGTTGGTCAGCACACCCGGATCGACGCCATCGGTGGTGACGTTGGCGGCCTGCGCAAAGAGCCGTGTCAGCCGCTCCGGATGATGCAGCGCGATGTCGATGCCGATAATGCCGCCGTCGCTCCAGCCGACAAGAGCGGTCTTGTCGATCTTGAGATAGTCGAGCAGCGCAAGATAGTCCGACGCCATGAGGTCAGCCGTAAGGCTGCTCGGTGCGGGCAGAGCGGCCATGGCCGCGGCTGTCGGCGATGATAACCTTGTGCGTCTTGGACATGGTCGCCACCTGGCTTGCCCAGATGTCGCCATGGCCAAGGCCGCCATGAATCAGGAGAATCGGATCACCGGCGCCGAAAACGGCATAGTACATCTGAATGCCGTTGACCGGCGCATATCCGCTCTGATCCGGTTTGGGCATCGCCGCCGGCTCCGGCAAGGTCTGCCAACGCTCCTCGGCGGATGCAAAGCCGGACGAGATCAGGAACAGGGTGACGAAGGCGAATGCTTTCAGGAACCGGATCATGACTTCACCTCAGGAGGTTTCGGGCTCATCACAACAAAAACCCGCCTCGCGGCGGGTCGTCGGCGCAAATCAGCACCATCGCCAGAATAGTAGCATAAGTGCCGGCACAAGCCAAACTGAATGACTGCACCGTTGATGCTGTCGTCGGGGTGAACAGGTGCAGCGCATCCGCCCGGGCGAGTTCTCATTGACCGGATTTCGTCCGCAATCGCTGGTCAAAACGTTGCCGGCTTGGCACAGTCGGGCAAACAGGAGTCTTTCATGGCCAAGCAGCCGTCGGCGACGAAACCCAAGCCCTGGACCGAGATGGCGACGCATCTGGTCGACGTCGCGACGGGGCGCAAGCCTGCCGATCTCGTCATTCGCAACGGCCGCTGGGTGAACGTGCACTCCGGCGAAATCATAGCCGGCACCGACATCGCCGTTGCCGGCGGCCGCTTCGCCTATTGCGGGCCGAATGCCAGCCATGCCATCGGCCAGGGCACCAAGGTGGTCGACGCCGGCGGCCGCTATCTCGTGCCCGGCCTGTGCGACGCGCACATGCATGTCGAGAGCGGCATGGTGACCGTCACCGAGTTCTGCCGCGCCGTGATCCCGCACGGCACCACCTCGATGTTCATCGATCCGCATGAGATCGCCAACGTGCTGGGCCTGCCCGGCGTGCGGCTGATGCATGACGAGGCCGTCGCCATGCCGATCAACGTGCACGTCCAGATGCCGTCCTGCGTGCCGTCGGCGCCGGGTCTGGAGCATGCCGGGGCCGAACTGACGGTCGCCGATGTCACCGAGGCGATGACCTGGGAAAACATCATCGGGCTCGGCGAAGTGATGAATTTTCCCGGTGTCGTGGCCAACGATCCGGTGATGTCGGGCGAGATCGCCGCCACGGTGCGAGCGGGCAAGACGGTCGGCGGCCACTATGCGTCGCGCGATCTCGGCCTGCCGTTCCATGGCTATGTCGCCGGCGGGCCGGAGGACGACCATGAAGGCACACGCGCCGAGGACGCAATCGCCCGTGTGCGCCAGGGCATGAAGGCAATGCTGCGGCTGGGCTCGGCCTGGTACGATGTTGCCTCGCAGATCAAGGCGGTGACCGAGAGCGGTCTCGACCCGCGCAACTTCATCCTGTGCACCGACGACAGCCATTCCGGCACGCTGGTGCATGAAGGCAATATGGACCGGGTGGTGCGCCACGCCATCCAACAGGGATTGAAGCCGGTGACGGCGATCCAGATGGCGACGCTGAATACCGCCCAGCATTTCAAGCTGGAGCGCGAGATCGGCTCGATCGCGCCGGGACGGCTGGCCGATCTGCTGATCGTCTCCGATCTTGCCGCCATGACCATCGACGAGGTCTATGGCCGCGGTATCAGGCTGGCCAAGGGCGGCAAGCTCGAGATCGACATCCCGGCCTATGATTACCCCAAATCGGCGAAGAACACCGTCAAGCTCGGCAAGAAGCTGAAGCCAGGCGACTTCGACATTGCGGCGCCCAAGGGCGCCAACGAGGTGCGGGTGCGGGTCATCGGCGTGATCGAAAACCAGGCGCCGACGCGGGCGCTGGAGGCCGACCTGCCGGTCGAGGACGGGCTGGTCGCCATGGACCGCCGCAACGACATCTGCCAGATCGCGCTGGTCGAGCGCCACCGCGGCACCGGCGGCGTCACCAATGCCTTCGTCTCAGGCTTCGGCTATATGGGCGACTGCGCCATTGCGTCGAGCGTCGCACATGATGCCCACCACATCATCTGCGTCGGCACCAACAAGGAAGACATGGCGCTGGCCGTCAACCGGCTGGGCGAGGTCGGCGGGGGCGTGGTGCTGTTTTCGAAGGGCAAGGAGCTTGCGCTTGTCGAAATGCCGATCGCCGGGCTGATGTCGGACGAGCGCGCCGAAATCGTGGCGGCCAAGGCCGAGAAACTCACCGAAGCAATGCGCAAGATGGGCTGCTCGCTCAACAACGCCTACATGCAGCACTCGCTGCTGGCGCTGGTCGTCATTCCGGAGCTCAGGATTTCCGATGTCGGCCTGATCGACGTGACGACGTTCCAGAAGGTCGGTTTGTTTATCTGAGATCAGCCCCGGTGCTTGGCTCTCATCCGCCGGTGGCGATGGTCAGCACCTTGAATGGCGTGGTGATGATGATCTCGGCGACGGATCCGACTGCCTTGCCGAGGCCTCGGCCGAGATTGTCGATCTGGCCCTGCGTGGGTTCGTCCGATGCCAGGCCGGCTGGAGCGCGCAGACGGTCGCCGAGCAATTGCACCAGGAACGGGTTGTCGGCGAATTTGGCGTGGTTCAGGCGGTCGCCGCCCTTGATCTGGCTGAGGTCGGCCACAACGACGCCGTAACTGGCAATGTCGGCGGCGTTGCCGTAGTCGCCGACGCGCGGCTTGTCGCCGGATAGCAGGCTGGACAGTCTCAGAGCACGGTCGTCGGCGGAAAGCAGGATGACGAACGGCCTGTCGGGCTTGCCGTAGCGGATCATCTGCTTCTTGAAGACGTCGACATCGATATCGGGCGATGCCAGGACGACACGGCCGAGCTTGCCGTCGAGATCGCGGTCGCCGGTGATGGCGAGCTGGCGCAGCGCTTCCATCGTCACCCAGGTTCCCATCGAATGCGCGATGATGTCGATGCTCTTGACCTTTGTCTTGGCGAGCATCCTGAGCGTCGCCTCGAGGTCGTCGCGCGCGGCGTTGGCGCTGTCCTTGTCGTAGATATAGCCCGTGGTCTTGCCGCTCGAAGCCCACGAAAACAGGATCGGCGTGCCGGGATATTCGGTGTCGTGGGCGATCTGCGTCAGCCGGTAGACCCCGTCGTCGAAGCCGTTGTTGAAGCCGTGGACGAAGACCAGCGCGCGGTCGCCATTCATGGTGATGTTGGCACCGACGGCCTTGGCGAATTGCGAGGCGTCGCCATAGTGGACGACGTCGGTGGCGGTGAATTGCTTGGCCGGGTTCGAATTTGCCGAGCCCTTGGCGCGCTCGATGGCGCCGACCTGGTGGACCTTCGGCACGGTGACGTCGACGCGGGCGTAGCTGGTGGTCAGCGAGCGATCGCCATCGAACACCTGGCGTGGGTCCTTGGTCGCCTGCTTGCGGGTGGTGGCGACGAAGATTTCGTGGGTGGCCGCGATGTCGGAGGCAGGCACCGAAACCGTCGTCTTGTTCAACAGGTCATGGGTGTTGGGGCCGGCGCAGCCGGCGGCAGCGAGCGCGAACGCAAGGACCAGGACAGTCTTCCAACGCTCGTTCACGCGGGCTCCCGCTGGCGCATTGGCGCCGATTTCAATGTCGTAGAGGCAGAGACCGGCCCGGTCCAGTTGAAAGTGATCGGGCCGAGCGGCATTCGCGACCTCACGCGCGACGGTCGCCGCAAGGCGACAGCCTCATTGTCCGAGCGCGCTGATACGGTCGGTCACCGTCTGGTCGCTGGCAAAGCCGTCATCCTCGCGCAGCCGCTGGCCGATCATCTTCACCAGTTCGGGATTGTCGGCGAATTTGGTGTGGTTGAAGCTGTCGCCTCCCTTGACCTTGGAGAGGTCGACCACGGTGACGCCATAAGCGGCGAGGTCGGCGGCATCCTTGTAGTCGCCGACGCGTGGCCGCGAGCCGGCGATCAGGCCTGAGAGCCGCAGCGCCCGGTCGTCGTTGGAGAGCAGCAGGATGAACGGCTTGTCCGGCTTGCCGTAGCGGCGCATCTGGCTCTTGAAGACGTCGACGTCGATGTCGGGAGAGGCCAGCACGACATCGCCGAGCTTGCCGCCGAGATCGCGGTCGCCGGTGATGGCCATCTGGCGAAGCGTTTCCATGGTCACCCAGGTTCCGAGCGAGTGGGCGACGATGTCGATGCGCCGCGCGCCGGACTGCTGCAGCATGCGCAATGTCACCTCCAGCTGATCGCGGGCGGCGCTGGCGCTTTCCTTGTCATAGACATAGTCGGTGGTTCTGGCGCCCGATGCCCAGGAAAACAGCACCGGCGTGCCGGGATAGCCGGAATCGTGGACGATCTGGGTCAGGCGGTAGACCGCGTCGTCGAAGCCGGTGTTGTAGCCATGCACGAAGACCATGACGCGGCCGCCGCGCGCGGCGATGTCGGCGTTGAGCGCGCTTGAGAATTGAGGCTGCGCATCGTAGCCGACGACCTCGGAAGCCATGAAGTATTTCGCCGGGTCGTTCGACTTGCCGCGCGAGCGGCGCTCGATCTGGCCGGTCTGGTGGACGCCGGGAACGGTGACGGTGACGCGGGCGTAGTTCAGCGTCGCCGAGCGTTCGCCGTCGAAAACTTTGTTGGGATCGTCGGATTTCTTGCGTGTGGTGGCAATGAAGATCGAGTGATTGCCCGAGATTTCGGTCACCGGCGTGGACATGACGGCGCTGCCGAGCAGTTCCTCGGTTTTGCGGCCGCCGCAGCCGGCGATCAACAGGGCAAGTGCAAGAATGCAAATCGTCTTCAAACGCACGTCAAAAATTCCACTCCGGCCAAAAGGCCCATATACCCCCGCGGCACCTCCCGGACAGTGAGAGTGCGGCAGAAGTAAGTCGTGTCCAGCCGAAATGTGGTCAGCGTCGAGCCACGGTCATCGCACTGTTGCGCGAAAGCCAGAATGGCGGCAGGAACGCAGGGATGTTGGAGAAGGGCAATACCTCGGGCTTGAGCCTGATGCCGAGCACATCGCCCATGAAGGCGCGGCGCGCCTCGATGCGGCGCCATGCCTCGGGATAGCGGGCCGCGATCTCCTCGCGCAGGGACTCATCGGCAAGCGCGATACCGTCTTCGATGTTGGTGGTGAAATAGCTGGTTCCGGTCGCCGGAATGATGTCGACCTGCAGCGCCATGCCCGATTGCAGCTTGATGTCCGAGCCGGAAAACACCGGCGAATGCATCCATTCGTCGATATGGACGAGATGGCCGGGATTGAGCGAGACGCCGAAGAACGGGTCGCCTATGCGGTCATGCACGGCTTTCCAAAGCGCTCCGCCGGCAACGCCTATGCCGATGGTCTCGTACCAGTCGACGACGGCGGCGAAATAGGGCGCAACCAGCTGTTCGACATAGTCGCTTATCTCGCGCGGCAGTTCGGCCGCGCTCTCGACCAGGAAGCCGGCGCGGGCGTTGAGCGAGCCCTGGATGCCATAGGCCATGGTGACGGGATCGCCGCGCTTGATGATGTCGAGGCGCGGGCTAGGCAAGCCGTAGGGCGCACGCCTGCCGGCGGACAGCATCGGGTGGCAGCACAGGGGCAGGCCGTTGATCCCCATCAGCCGCGCGGCCTGCAATTCGCTCATGCCGGGCTCAATATTCCCAAGCACGTTGCGCAGGCCCTGCGAGGAAAAGGTCGCGGCGAATTCGAAGGACGCCAATTGGTCTGCCTCGTTGATGGCGCGTAGGCCGTCGGATGGGTTCATCAACAGGTTGGCGGCGTTGACCACCGCGCCTCTGTCGCCGGCCAGTGTGCGCAGCGTATCGGCGATGAAGGACGGCAGGTCGAGCGTCGTCTCGCCAACGCCGCCATCGCCGGGCCCGAACGGCTTCCAGCCGATGGCGCCGATCTTCTGGCCGGCTTTCAGGCCGCAGGCGGCAAGCGTGTCGGCAAGCGAGGCGGAGCGGTCGCGTGGCTGCGCCGGCAGCGAGAAGGTCTGGTAAAGGACGCGCTCGTAAGGCCCGTCGCAGATTTCGGCATAGCCCCAACCCTCATTGCCGACGAGAAGTTTTGGCTGGCTGCCGGGGACGATGACCAGCAGCGTCTCCTCGAAACGCGGATCGTAACCACTGAGATGGGCGACATTGGCCGCGTGCTCGCGGTCGCCATAGACGGCGAAGGCATCGAGCCCGGCCTCGGCGCCGCGCGCCAGCAGAGCCTCGATGCGCGCTTCGTAGGTCCGCCGCTGAACCAGCGGCATCACTGTTGGCTCGCCGAATTCAGGCAGGTCTACGGTCTTCAGGGCGACAGCCGAAACAGGCATGAAGATGGCTCCAATGGATTTCCTGCTGGCGCGCCAAAGCGGCCGCGCCGCATCGGTGGCTGCAAACGGCGAATTGTGCAATAGGCTTCGCCTTCGAACCATTCGATCCAGAGGTGACGGCGCCATGAACAGTTTCTCCTCCCGTGTCGCCACCGCCGCAGCCGCGATCCGCGAGATCTTTCCCGAAACGCCGCTGCAGGAAAACGACTATTTGTCGAAGAAGACGGGGGCTCGGGTGCTCTTGAAGCGCGAGGATCTTTCGCCGGTGCGCTCCTACAAGATCCGCGGCGCCTTCAACTTTTTCCGCAAGGCGCTTGCCGCCGGCAACGAGGCCGAGCTGTTCGTCTGCGCCTCGGCCGGCAACCATGCGCAAGGCTTTGCCTTCGTCTGCCGCCATTTCGGCAAGAAGGGCGTGGTCTTCATGCCGGTGACGACGCCGCAGCAGAAGATCGACAAGACGCGGCTGTTCGGCGGCGATTTCGTCGAGATCAGGCTGGTCGGCGACTTCTTCGACGACTGCTACCGCGCCGCCTTCGAATTCACCGAAAGTTCCGGCGCGCATATGGTGCCGCCCTTCGACCACAAGGACATTATCGAGGGGCAGGCGACGGTCGCCTATGAGATCGCCGACCAGATGCCGGGCGCGCGCATGCCCGACATCATCATGCTGCCGGTTGGCGGCGGTGGCCTGGCGGCCGGGGTGACGCACTATTTCGCCGAGCAGCAACGTGACGCGCGCTACGTCTTTTGCGAACCGGCCGGTGCGCCGAGCCTGCATCAGAGCCTCGCCAGCGGCAAGCGCGTCCGGCTCGCCAATGTCGACAATTTCGTCGACGGCGCGGCGGTGGCCGAGATCGGCCGCGAGCCGTTGCGCCACCTCAAGGAGTTCGCCGCTCAGGCGGTGCGGCTGATCCCTGAGAACCGGCTCTGCGCCACCATGATCGAGATGCTCAACATCGAAGGTGTGGTGCTGGAGCCGGCCGGTGCCTTGGCGATCGACGCGTTGAAGGATTTTTCGCGCAAGGAAATCCGCGGCAAGACCATCGTCGCGGTGGTGTCGGGCGGCAATTTCGATTTCGAGCGGCTGCCCGACGTGAAGGAGCGGGCGCTGCGCTTCGAGGGGCTGAAGAAATACTTCATCATCCGCTTTCCGCAGCGGCCGGGCGCGCTGCGCGACTTCCTCGAACTGCTCGGTCCCGACGACGACATCGCGCGCTTCGAATATCTGAAGAAATCGGCGCGCAATTTCGGCTCTGTGCTTATTGGCATCGAAACCAAAGACCGGCGAAACTTCGATTTGCTGAGGGCGAATTTCGAGGCCGAGGGCGTCCACTATCAGGACATCACCGACAACGAGACCCTGGCCGGGTTCATCATATGAGCGGTACAGCCTGCCACCCGAAGCTCGAAGAGCGAAGGGTGGTCTTCGTCGCGCTGTTTTCCGGCATCAATGTCGGCGGCAACCGCATCGTCCAGATGGCGGAGTTGCGGGCGTTATTCGAGGCGCTAGGCTTCACCGATGTCGCCAGTTATGTGCAGAGCGGCAATGTCGTGTTCCGGACCAAGAAGGGCGACGCCGCCACGCTGGCGAAACAGATCGAAATGGCGTTCGAGAAAAAATGGGGCTTTCACTCGCGCATCATGGTGCGCGATCTCTCCTGGTTCGAACGGTTGGTGAAGGAGAATCCTTATCCGGAAGTCGCCGGCGATCCGACCAAGCTTCACGCCTACACGCTGGAGCGCCAGCCGACGGCGGACGAGATCGCCAGGCTTGCCGAAAAATGCACCGGCCCGGAAAGCTTCGAGGTCAGGGACGACGTGCTCTACCTCAAGGCGCCGGACGGGCTCGGCAAATCGGTGTTCGCCAATCTCATCCCGCGCGTGCTGAAAGTGCCCGGCACCGCGCGCAACTGGCGGTCGGTGCTGGCGCTGCTGCAGATGGCGCGTTCGCTTTGAATCGCTTAGATCTGCGTTGCGGTTGCGATGCTAATTAAGTCTCGGCTAAACAGTTGTTTTCTCCAACAATTTCCGATTTTCCGGCCTGGGCAGCTTAATGAATATTGCATGTCTGTGCTATGCTCTTTCCGACTGCATTGGGGAGTTTCATGAAACGTCTGCTTCTCGCATCCACTTTCCTGATTTCGGCTTGCGGCGCGACGTTCGCCGCCGACGTGATTGAGACCGTACCGGCAGGGTTTGTCTGGTCGGGTGGCTATGTCGGCATCAACGCCGGCTATGGCTGGGGACGCGGTGACGCGGTCGACCAGACGGATTCCTTCTTCGACGAGGAGCTTGGTCAGACCCATGACGTCGATACCGACGGCTTCCTCGGCGGCGTTCAGGCCGGTTACAACTGGCAGTCTGGAGCATTCGTCTATGGCGTCGAAGCCGATCTGGGCTATCTCGGCCTCGATGGCGACAGGACTATCGTCGAAGAGCCCGACAATTTCGGATCGGCGAAACTGGGCGTCTATGGCGATCTGACGGCACGTCTGGGCTACGCCACCGACAGGCTGGTGATCTACGCCAAGGGCGGCGCGGCGGCGACTCACTACAAATTGAGTTATGGCGATACTTTCGATTTTGACGGGGTGCCCGACCCGGACAGCAGCGCATCGAAGAGCGGAGGCCGCTTCGGCTATACGATCGGTGGCGGTGTCGAATGGGCCTTCGCCGACAAATGGACCACGAAGCTGGAATACCAGTACTTCGACTTCGGTAAGGTCCGTTTGACAGATATCGAGGGCAACGACGCAAAGGTGAAGATCGACGCCCATACGATCAAGATCGGCCTGAACTACAAGTTCTGATCGATCCGTCGTTCCGACGGTTCAGATGGCGTCGCAACCAAGTGACGCCATAACGTCGCCCGGGGCTGGCAGCTTCCGGCGTTCGGCGTTGCGGCTGACAGCAGATCAGGTCGCCGGAGCCTGCTTCCACTCGAAAGTCAGTTCCTCGCGGAAGGCAAAGCGCTTGATGTGATCGGCAACAACGCTCTCCATGCGCTCCAGCGATCCGCTTTCCTCCGTCGACACCGTGATATGCAGCGCTGCCGCATCGGCATCGAGAACCGTGCGGCCGAGCGACAGATCGATGGTGCCGTGGTTTGGATCGAACACGACGGGAAATTTGTGCGCCCAGTGCTTGCACAGCTGCTGCAAATAGCGGCTGGCATATGCGGTGGTGACATCGGCACGGCTGGTCGGCATAAATGAATTCTCCTGGATGAGGCACTGGCTTTGCTTGGCTGGCGCGACAGGCAGGTAAATAGGTGCCGTTGGTCGAAATGGCAAAGGCGGCCGGCTTGTCGGCGCGGCCGCCTCGCTCAAGATGGCGTGATCGCTACCAGGTGCCGGTGTTCGGCATCGATGCCCACGGCTCGGCCTTGGGTTTGGCCGGGCCCTTCTGCAGCAGTTCGAAGGAGATGCCGTCCGGCGACTTGACGAAGGCCATGTTGCCGTCGCGCGGCGGCCGGTTGATGACGACGCCATTGTCCATCAGATGCTGGCAGGTGGCGTAGATGTCGTCGACCTCATAGGCGAGATGGCCGAAATTGCGGCCGCCCTTGTACTCCTCCGGATCCCAATTGTAGGTCAGTTCGATCAGCGGCGCCTTCTCAGTGATGCCGCTTTCTACATCCTCGGAGGCGGCGAGGAAGATCAGCGTGAAGCGGCCCTGCTCGTTTTCGTAGCGGCGCACTTCCTTCAGGCCGAGCTTGTTGCAGTAGAAATCGAGCGAGACATCGACGTCGGCGACACGGACCATTGTGTGGAGGTAGCGCATGGGATTTCCTCGGGGATGTTTGGGTTGCGAGGCAACATAAGGTCCACCCCGTCGGAGGGCAACGAGCATCGGACTGGAAAAGTGATCACCGGTTTTTGGAAAATCAGGTTGCTCTGACAAAAGCGTCCGACCACAAGTGGTTGCCGATTTCGGCAAAATCCGATGCAAATTGCCGACCGGTTGACGGCCTTGACGGATCGCCATTGCAGCCGGCAGCGACGCCGGCAAACAACAAGTCAGCTATTCCTGTATTCAACCGTGAAAAAAGGCACGGCAGGTCTTGCACACCCCGGAAGCGGCGGTGTTAATCTAATGTCAAGAATCACTTGCGGTTTTCTTGAAAAAAGGGGGCGTTCTTATGGGGGATAAGGCCTCTTTCACGAGGCGGGATGAGAACCTTGACGACGCCCTGAAGCGCGACAGTGGCGGCGATAGCGCCGACCTTGTCGAAATCGCCGGCGCCATCAAATGGTTCGACGTGGCCAAGGGCTACGGTTTCATACTACCCGATGACGGTTCCTCGGGCGACATCCTCCTCCATGTCACCTGCCTTCGAAAGGACGGTTTTCAGACGGCATTGGAGGGCGCGCGTGTCGTGTGCCTTGTCAAGCATGGCGACCGTGGTTTGCAGGCTTTCCGGGTGCTGTCCATGGACACCGCCACCGCGGTCCATCCGGCCGAGATGCAGGAACAGCGCACCCATGTGGCGGTGACGCCGGAAAGCGGGCTCGAGCGGGCGCTGGTTAAGTGGTTCAACCGCACCAAGGGCTTCGGCTTTCTGACGCGCGGCGAGGGCACCGAGGATATCTTCGTCCATATGGAGACGCTGCGCCGCTATGGCATCACCGAGCTCAGGCCCGGACAGGTCGTGCTGGTGCGTTTCGGACGCGGTGACAAGGGCCTCATGGCTGCCGAGATTCACCCTGATATGGGCACCTTGCCGGTCGCGCATTAGGACGCGAGCCTTCCTGAGGAAGTCAGGACGGCGTTTTTCTTGGTTTCACCACGATCTTATCCGAATACCTGAGACCACTTTTAGGGATCATGGTCTTTGGTCGAGGATTTCCAATGGCGTACAGGAACTGGCTGACAGCGGGCGCGCTCTGCGTCATCGTTGCGGTAGCCGCAGGCGCTTACTTCTATTCCGGGCAGCCGACCGCATCCCAGCAGACGATCGCCGGCGGTCAGGCGATGATCCTTCCCGTCGATCCGACACCCTTGGTCGTGGCGACGAAAGGGGGCGATAAATCCTTTTCGATCGAAGTCGCCGACACCGACTCGGAACGCGAGGCCGGCCTGATGTATCGCCAGGATATGGCCGACAATCATGGCATGCTGTTCGTCTTCGAGATGCAGAAGCAGGTCGGCTTCTGGATGCACAACACGCCGATGCCGCTCGACCTGATCTTTGTTGGACAGGACGGCAAGGTCCGGGCCGTCAAGCACGGCACTCCATTGTCCGATGCAGTCATCTCGCCGGGTGTGCCAGTGCGCTTCGTGCTGGAGCTCAAGGCCGGCACCGCCGCCAAAAACGGCATCGACTATGGCGATCTGCTGCGCCATCCGGCCGTCGGCACGGTGTCCGGCCCCGGCATGCCGCCATCGGACAAGGGCAACGCGCCCACGCCCGGCGCCGGCTGAGCCGCTCCCGATGCAATTCTTCTCCCATGACGGGTTCGACTTCGCCTTCCTCGACCGCCAGCCGGCGTCGGGGGCGGGCGATCCGGTGCTGATGATCCACGGCTTTGCCTCCAGCCACTATGTCAACTGGGTATCGCCCGGCTGGTTCAAGACGCTGAACGATGCCGGCTATCGCGCCATCGCCTTCGACAATCGCGGCCACGGCTCGTCGTCGAAAAGCTATGACGAGGCCGACTACACCCCGGCCAAGATGGGCTCGGACGCGGCGGCCCTGCTCGACCATCTTGGCATCGGCCGCGCGCATGTCATGGGCTATTCGATGGGCGCGCGCATCGCGGCGTTCCTGGCACTGTCGGATCCCGACAAGGTGGCGACGCTTGTCTTCGGCGGGCTCGGGATCGGCATGGTCGACGGCGTCGGCGACTGGGATCCGATCGCCGAGGCGCTGCTGGCCAACGATCCGGCCGCCACCAGCCATCCGCGCGGTCGCTCGTTTCGCGCCTTTGCCGATCAGACGCGCAGCGACCGCCGCGCGCTGGCCGCCTGCATCGCCACGTCGCGCGAACTGCTCAGCGAAGACGACATGACGCGCATCGCCCAACCAACGCTGATTGCGGTCGGGACGACAGACGATATCGGCGGCTCGCCCGACGAGCTCGCCGCGCTGATGCCGAACGCCAAGGTGTTTCACATAGACGGCCGCGACCATATGCTGGCTGTGGGCGACAAGACCTTCAAGCAGCGGGTTTTGGAGTTTTATGCCGAAAATCCGCTTTAACCGGTAAGCGATTTTCGGGCGATATGGATTGGGCGGCCGGCGAGGGGTGGCAAACAATGGCACAATGGGGAAGAAGCGCCGACGCTCTGCCGGGCTCCGTCGTGACAAGCAAGTTCGGCAAGCGTTCCGTCATCCTGGCGCTGCTCGCCTTCGGTGCCGGTGTGATAGCGCTGACCACAATGGTGGCGCTGCCGACCCACGCATCCGAGCGTGCCCAGAACATCGCCACGGGTTTCTTCATGGCGGTTTTCCTGCTGGCAGGGCCGTTGGCGCATATTGCCGGATTGATTTTCGGGCTGATGGCGCTGGTGCGTTCGAACGATAGCCGCGCGCTTGGGGTCGTCGGCATCCTGCTCAACGGCGGCTCCCTGGCGGTTGGCTTCCTGCTGCTTGTGGCAATGGCATCGACGATAGGCGCTTTCACCTGATCGGGGACGAGTAATGGCCGGATGGGGAAGAAGCACGATAGCAATGCCCGGCGTGGTGGGGCGGAGCAGCTTGGGCAAACGCTCGGTGATCCTGGCCCTGCTGGCGTTCGCAATGGATTTTGCGGCGGTGGTCACGCTGGCGTTGATGCCAGGCGAGGCGTCGCTGGCCGCTCAAAACGTCCTCGGCGGGGTTTTTCTGGTGGTGTTTCTCGTTGCGGCGCCGCTGGCGCACATCACCGGCGTGGTTTTTGGCTTGATGGCACTGGGACGTTCAAACGACAATCATGTCCTCGGCATCGTGGGTATCCTCCTCAACGGGCTATCGTTGGTGATCGGCCTGTTCTTTGTTTGGGCGGCGACCAAGTCCGTTGGCGCCTTCAGGTGATCGATCTTCGTCTGGCTTGCAGCCGGAGGCGGTGCCGCTTTGGTTGATCTTCTCGTCACCTACATGGAGATGCGCCCGCGCGATTTGGCGCCTGCACGCGTCAGCCCTGCAGCAGCGACCACGGTGGCGCCGGAAAGGCTGGACTGCGCCGCTTACATCGACCTCTACCGCGCTGTCGGCGAGCCGGTGCAGTGGGACCAGCGGCTGCGCATGCCGGCGGAAGACCTCGAGCGCCTGCTGGCGCTGCCCTCGACACATATCCATGTGCTGCGCGTCGAGGGCGAGGCCGCTGGTCTGTGCGAATTCAACGGCGTCGGCCAGCCTGAGGTCGAGCTGGTTCATTTCGGGCTGGTTCCCGCCTTCCAGGGTCGCAGGCTCGGCCCGTTCCTGCTCGACCAGGCGCTTCGCGCCATCTGGTCGCGGGCGCCGCAAAGGGTCTGGCTTCATACCGACACATACGACCATCCGGCCGCGCAATCGGTCTACAGGCGCGCCGGTTTCAAAGCCTATGCGCAGCGCATGGAGACATTTCCGGATTAGGATTTGAGCGTTTCTAGAGACCGCGCCAGGTTTTGCCTGGCCTGGGGCTCGAACCTGTGGCGGAATTCCTGCGTGTGAAAAATATGCTGGCGCGCGAGGAAAGTCTTGAGAATCGCGCCGCGGCCGGCGCGCCACATAGGCTCCTCGACCCAGCCATATTCGCGTCGGACCGCTTGTTCATAGGCGTCGAAAGCGTCGGCTGACGCACCCAGTATCGCCAGGTCCATGTCGAGGAAAAGCGCCGCGTCGCGGAGGGCGTTCTCATCGGCAAGGCCCCGTGGTTGAAGGCTGGGCAGTTCATGCGTGGCAGTGGCGACGATCATCGCCGCGATGCGGCCGAGGCGCTCCGGATCGGTGCGGGCGGCAAGTTTGTCCTGCGCAAGTGCCGCACTCCTGGCCTCGTTGTCCTTGGCGCGGCTGTCATATATGGCGTCATGGAACCAAATTGCGGCTTCGACGGCGCCGGAATCATGCAGCGATGCTCGATATTCGTCCGCCAGCGCCAGCAACGCCTCGATATGGGCGAGGTTGTGATAGTGGCGATCCGGAGCTTGATAGAGCGCGGAGAGCGCGCGTTTCAGCGGAGCGTCGATCAAGGGTTCGTTTTCCATGGCGGCTTGAATTTCCGTGAACCAAATCCATTTCACCGAGCACTAAGGAAAATTGAGTTCAATCGTGCTATGATCTGGCTTATATGTGCCGCCGGAGAATAGGCAAGCGGCCAGGACGCAGGATAAGACGTCGATGAACAGCATCAGCATTTCCCGCCCCACAATGGTCCAGCCGGTCGATCCGATCTGGCGTTCGGTCCGCGACGAGGCGATGGAAGCGGTCAACCGCGACCCGCTTCTGGCGGCGTTCCTCTATTCGACCATCCTCAACCAGGAGAGCCTGGAGGAAGCTGTCATCCATCGGCTCGCCGAGCGGCTCGCGCATCAGGACATCGGCTCCGACCTCATCCGCCAGACGTTCAAGTCGATGCTGGCCGACGACAAGGAATGGTCTTCGATCGTGCGTGTCGACATCCAGGCCTATTACGACCGCGATCCGGCCTGCGACCGCTTCATCATGCCGGTGCTCTATTTCAAGGGTTTCCATGCGATCCAGACGCACAGGCTGGCACATTGGCTGTGGAATCAGGGCCGCAAGGATTTCGCGCTCTATCTGCAGAGCCGCTCGTCCTCGGTGTTCCAGACCGACATCAACCCGGCCGCGCGCATCGGCAAGGGCATCTTCATCGACCACGCCACCGGCCTCGTCGTGGGCGAGACGGCGGTGATCGAGGACGATGTGTCGATCCTGCACGGCGTGACGCTGGGCGGCACGGGCAAGACCGGCGGCGACCGCCACCCCAAGATCCGTTACGGCGTACTGATCGGCGCCGGCGCCAAGATTCTCGGCAATATCGAGATCGGCCATTGCTCGAAGATCGCGGCAGGCTCGGTCGTGCTGTCGCCGGTGCCGCACAACAAGACGGTTGCCGGCGTACCGGCCCGCGTCGTCGGCGAGACCGGCTGCGACCAGCCTTCGCGCCAGATGGACCAGCTTTTGCCGTCGCAATCGATGGACCAGGTCGTCAGCTTCGACATCTGATTTGCAACACCCGGCGCGCCGGACTGAAGTCCGGTTGCCGGCGCCGTTGCCTCTGAAGCATGATGCCGAAAAGTGTGAGGCGGTTTTCGGACGACATCATGCTCTACCTCCTTGATTTAGAGGCGGATTTGGATTCGACCTGAAATCATCCGGCCCCAGGGTTCGCGTTCTATCCAGCCGGCTTGCCTTTACATCGCCATTGTCGACGTGCCAGAAGCGCGTTCCAACGAGCAAGCCCGACGATCGGAGAAGACTTTTGAAGCCGGACGAAATCAGAAAGCTGGACGCCTATTTCAAGCGCGTCTTCCAGAATCCCAAACTCGAGGTGAAGGCGCGGCCGCGCAAGGAAGATTCGGCCGAGGTCTATGTCGGCGACGAGTTCCTCGGCATCGTCTTCAAGGACGAGGACGACGGCGACTATAATTTCTCGATGGCGATCCTCGACATCGATCTGGCCTGATCGCGGAACTGGGGATCGGAGTTGCCTATCTCCAACGAAGTGGGGAGATGAAGAGCAAGCCTCGGCGATCCTTCCCACCCCCCTCTGTCCTGCCGGACATCTCCCCGCAAGGGGGGAGATCGGCAGTTCCTCGGCTCTTCTTCTGCAACCTCGATAATTGGCGAAAGCAGTGATGGGGGCGTAATCTCCCCCTTGCGGGGGAGATGTCCGGCAGGACAGAGGGGGGTGCTGTCCCGCCAACGTTCGTAAACTTCTGCGCCGCTTCGCTTCGCCCGAACAGAGGCAGGCTAGCGCCCGGTCTTCAGGACGCGCGTGGCCTCGGCGACGATAGCGGCGTCAAGCGCCGGCCAGTTGCCCAGCAACTCCCGGGGAAAGCGGTAGGTCAGGCTGAGGCTGTCGCCGACCTGGATGTCCCGCTCGCAGGGCGCCAGCGATTCCTCGGCGCTCGGTCCGCTCAGGCAGCGGGCGACGAACGGGTCCTTGCCGGCCCGGCCGGCGACCGCGAGCACCTCGTTGAGATAGCCTGATTTTTCCGTAAAACCGTAAATCGTCGTGCCGCCGGGGCCGGGCGCGCCGGGCTGGCTGATGAGCGCGCTATAGATCGGCGCGAAACGGCCGCTCATGTCGCGCGACATCATCTGCGGTTCAAACGACAGGAAGATGATGTTTTTGGCGGCCCCCGTGTGGTTGAAATCGTCGCGGGCGGCTTCGCTGTAGCCGTCCATCTGGGGATAGCGCAGATAGAGGTCGAGGCGCGAAGCGATGCCGTCGCGCCGCGCCTGCAGGAAGCGGATGGCGTTGGCCGGCACGGCAATGACATTGTTGCCGATCACTACCCTGTGGACCGTGATGTCGTCGGTGTAGCCGGCCATGGCGATCGAGCGGCCGAACCATTTTCCGCCAAGGCTGATCGCCAGCGACAGCAGCGCCAGTGCGGCAAAAGCATAGAACACCCGCTTCATCAGCACGGAATCGACGACGTTGAACTCTTCTGCGGTCGCTGCCTGCTTCATCGCAATCCCCATAGTCGCCGCCCTCTGTCCCTAGGCGGCACACATGCCGCGGCATGGCTCTTGCTGCGCTGGACGCGACTGTGCGATTTCATGGTAAACGGAAGGTAAAGATGAGCCTGCTGCTACCCGTTCTCTTCGCTTTTGCCGTCGGGCTCACCGCCTGCGGGCTCGCTGGGTCCGTGATGGAACTGGCGGCGGGCCGCCGGCTTGCCTTTGCCGAGCCTTATGTGTCGCCGGAGTACATCCTGCGCTCGCTGGCCACGACCGCTTGCGCCGGGCCGTTCATGCTCGCCAACGATGCGCTCGATGCGCGGCGCGAGGGCCGCATTTCGACGCTGATGCTGATGTCCTGCGGCTGCACGGTGATCGCCTGGGCGCTGACGCTGGGCATCGTGCTGATCGCCATTGCCTCCTGGGGCATTGGCTCTCCTGGTGCGCTTCAGCTTTTGGTGGAATCGCTGGCGCGGTATTTGCCTTGAGGCAATTGCTGGGGGAAACCGCTACGCGGTTTTCGTAGGATTGTTCTAGGGTTTGTCCCGGCCTGCGACGAATCGGAGACTGCAAATGCCGACCTATGCAATCGACGGAAAAGCGCCCCGTTTCGATGATCCCGACAGCAACTGGATCGCGCCGGACGCGACGTTGATCGGCGACATCAGCGTCGGTCGCAATGCCGGCTTCTGGTTTGGCGTGGTCATCCGCGGCGACAACGAGGCGATCGTCATCGGCGCCGACAGCAATGTCCAGGAACACACGGTGATGCACACCGATCCCGGTTTTCCCCTGACGATCGGGCAGGGCTGCACGATCGGCCACCGCGCCTTGCTGCATGGCTGCACGATCGGCGACAACAGCCTGATCGGCATGGGCGCCATAGTGCTCAACGGCGCCAGGATCGGCAGGAATTGCCTGGTCGGCGCCGGCGCGCTAGTCACCGAAGGCAAGGAGTTCCCCGACAATTGCCTGATCGTCGGCTCGCCCGCGCGGGTGATCAGGACGCTGGACGATGCCGCTGTCGCCAGGCTGCGCGCCTCGGCCGCGCACTATGTCGCCAACGGCAAGCGCTTCAAGGCCGGGCTGAAGAAGGCCTGAACTCTATTCCTGTTTGACGATGATCTTTTCCGAACGGCAGGTCAGCGCAGCAAAAATCGTTTCTCGCTTTCGCTGACGCGGTCCTTCGGTTCGGGATCATGGTCTGAAATGGTGGAGCCGGCCAGGGGACGGGGCCGGCTCCTTAAAACCCGGTCGTTGGGGACGGGGAGGGTGGGGACTCGACCGGGCTTTCTCGTTAGGCACGTCGCATTATTCGATGTGCTTGACCTCTGTGATGGCGTTTTAGCGGACGCTGGCAACCGCGTCGGCGCGGCCGTCGTTGATCGTCACCCACACGCCGGAATTCTGGTCGGACTGGCGCTTCAGGTAGGTGTAGTCGGTGTCGGTCCAGGACAGCACCTTGGACTCCAGATTGTCGAGGATGAACTCGCCGAGGCTGGTGCGCACGGTCAGCACCGCGTGGCCGTCGCCATTTTGTTGGCGCGCCACGGTCATCAAGAGATTGCCGGCGGGAACGCCGAGCGCCATCAATTCGCGGCGCTTCTCCAGCGCATAGTCCTCGCAGTCGCCGAAGCCGCTGTCGGGATAGGACCAGACCTCTTCCTTGCCCCACATTTCCATATCGGTGCGCGGCACGATCCGGGTGTTGACAGAATTGTTGACGTCGACGATCGCCGCCCACAGCTTGCGCGTCAGTTCGACGGGCGCCTGCTTCGGCGTGCGCTGAGCGCATTCCTGCGGCAGCTTCTGGCAGAATTCGTAGTGACCGACCGGCTGTGTCGTGCGGCCGCCAGTGTGCATGTAGGCCGGTCCTGCTGCTTGCGCCGTTCCCCAAGCGGAAAGCTGCATCGCCATTGCCAAGAGCAACAGCTTGCCCCACGTCTTTGCCATTCGTCAGTCTCCCCGTTTGAGGAGACAATGACAGCGTTGGATTTATTTGACGCAAAAACCCGAAGTAGACATTGAGTAAAACCTCAATAGAATACGCGTAAAATTTGATCTATTTGAGTATAAAATCGTTCAGGGTCTCGGCGTAAAACCGCGGTGTCGGGGCGCGGATTTCCGGGTGGAGCCGTGGATTTGCTGCGTGCCGCTACAAGCTGCAGAGGCAGGCGGAACGCCGGCAACAAAAAACCGGCCGCGCAGGGCCGGTTCGTTTTTGCTGCCTGTTGCCGATCGTTCAGCCGCGCGGGGCGTTGAACTCGGAATCGAGCGTTTCCGGGCGTTGGATGACGGCGAATTCGATGGCGACGCCATCCTCGAAATGACGCACCACCTGGCCACGCATGGTGCCTAGCATCACCTGGATGCCGAGCGCCGGCTTGACGTCGATCTCGACCGCCGCGCCCGATAGCGACAGGTCGATGATGCGGCACTGATACTGGCGCCCATCGGTGAGCTGCAGCACGCTTGTCGGGTTGCGCGGCGCCACGCGTTCGTGGCGGCGGTCTTCCGGCAGGTCGAGTTCATGCTTGTTGGCGAGCCAGGTCAACTGCGCGGCCAGTTTGTCCTTCTTGCGATCCGAGGCAATGACGGTCATGGCAAAGCCGTCCTGCGAAGTGCGCGTCACCACGCCCTCGATGCGGCCGATATGATCGATATAGGCAATGATCTTTTCGCCCGGCATGCCGACGCGCTCGGTGCGCAACGCGACATTGCCCGGTGACATATCGACGACCTGGCAAGGGTGTTCGGTGCGGTCCTCCAGCATGAAGCGCCCGTAGATCTTGACCCGGACGCGCTGAAAGTTACGCCTTTCGGCGCGGGACGGCGCGTATTCGACCGCCGCTGACCTCATGACTGCCTACACCCCGTTGGCATTCCCGCGTCGTGCGTGGAATCTCGGCCAAAACTACAGCCAAGCAGGTTAACAAAGGAGAAAAGTGGGTCGCCGATAGTTAAGATTAGCGCCGGCTTGGAGACTATTGCTCGCGCCCGCCGTCGAACACGACGAGGTGGCGGATACGGCGCGACCGACCGAGCGCCGAGATGGTCTCCGGCGCTTCGAGTTCGGGAGCCAACGACGGAACGGATATTTCCGGCCGGTTTTTCAGGAACATCGGTTCCTTGTCGGGATCGATGACCCGGATGGCGTCGATCAGCGCGTCGGTGATCGGGTCGGCGCCCAGCCAGAACGGCTTTTCCACGGCGCTGATGACGCCGAGGCAGCGCGGGTTCTCGACGCCGCCGTCGAGCGGCAGCGCAAGCAACTCGAAGTGGTTGGACCGGCCGCTGCGGCTGAACCCCTCATAAGTGATCGACACCACGGATTTCTGCTCGAAAACGCCGTGAATGAGGCGCGACACCAGCCGCTGGTCCTTCTCGCGCCATAACGAGGGGAACGAAAAACCCTTGAGCTCGCGGCCGTAGCCGGCGCAAAGCCTGGTGCCGGCAAGCCGGAACACCGCTTCGCCGCGCGTATCCCTTTCCAGGATGAAGGTGTCGGCCAAAAGCGCCTTGATATCGGCTGGTTCGACTTCCGAACGCTTTGGGGCAGGACGTCCATGACGCAGGCGATTCCAATAATGGAACAGCGCGATTGATCCGTTCTGGTTCATGCTATGAAACTCCGCGCATTCTGCCGTCTGATGGTCCCATCGGTGAACAGAAAGGGCGCCCTCCGATGACCTACATGCGTTCCGGAGCAGGATGCGTGCCAGCGTCGTTAAGACTTGTTCACGGGTCGGGGGCGTTAAGGTTAACAAGTGGTTTACGTTGCGCGCGCAGGCTTGCCATGGCACACCAAAACCACTCCAGAAGCGGTCGTTTCGCGACGACCAACAGCACTTCGGTCAATAGTTTAGGGGAGCAGGGGGCTCGACCAGCCGTTCAAGGGAAACCTTGGACGGCTTCTTTTTGATTCGCGCCCCTGGTGATTCGCGGTTGTGATTCGTAGTTTGTGATTTGTCCGGGCATGGCCTAGATGCTCGCGACTACACGCAAATCCCTGGATCAGAGCATATGAGCGAACCGGCCGGCCCCTTGGAGACCGAACAGACCGCGGAGGCGCCGCCGCCGCGCCGCGAGCCGGTGTTCAACCTGCCACCGGTGGTGCTGGCGGTGATCGGCATCTGCGTTGCCATCTTCCTGCTGCAGCAATATGTGCTGACCGAAGAGCAGCAGATAACATTGCTCACCGACGGCGCCTTCATTCCGGTCCTCTATACCGGCCAATACGGTTTCGACTGGTTCCTCTTCACCCGTCCTTTCACCTATGCCTTCATGCATGGCGGCGTTGCCCACATTGCCATCAACATGGTTGCGCTGGCCGCCTTCGGGTCGCCGCTGGCCAACCGTCTCGGCTGGTTCTGGTTCGCCTTGTTTTTCGCCGCCACCGGGCTGGCCGCGGTGGTGCTGTTCTGGGCGGTCCATCCATACGGCGAAGCACCGCTGGTCGGCGCTTCCGGGGCGATATCGGGCATGATGGGTGCGGCGGCTCGCTTCGGGTTCCGTACCGACCGCTCCTCCGGCAGGGCGGCCTTTGCCGGTCCCGTGCTGCCGATCGCAATCGTTTTGCGCATGCGCGGCGTCGTCAATTTTCTCGGCGCCTGGATGGTCATCAATCTCGCCACCGGCCTTTACGGTCTCGGGCTCGGAGAGCCCGGCCAGATCGCCTGGGAAGCGCACATTGGCGGCCTCGTCGCAGGCTTCTTCGGGTTGCGCTGGTTCGACCGGCGCTGGCGGGCGCCTGAATGGGAGATCCCCGACGACCAGCGCACCCCCGACTAGCGCACTCTATTGGCGCAGCCCACTGGCACACCCCACTGGCACACTTGAAAAGCAACCGATCACGGCGCACGATGTTCACTCTTATGTGAAGCCGGTCAGGGCGGGAGCTGGCTAGCCAAGCAGGAGGAGGAGGACGCCATGACGGTTAAGGCAATTCTCGAGAGAAAAGGCCATGACGTGTTCACGCTCGGGCCGAATGTAAAGCTCAGCGAAGCCATTCGAATCCTGGCCGACCACAAGATCGGTGCACTGGTCATCACCAATGGCGATCGCAAGATCGTCGGCATCCTTTCCGAGCGTGACATCGTGCGGGTCGTCGCCAGGGAAGGCGCTGCCGCACTTGATATAACGGTACGCTCGGCGATGACGCCGAAAGTGAAGATCTGCAACGAGAACCACACGGTCAACGAGGTGATGGAGATCATGACCAAAGGCCGTTTCCGCCATCTGCCGGTGGAAAAGGATGGGCTGCTCGACGGCATCGTGTCGATCGGCGACGTGGTCAAGCGCCGCATCGAGGATGTCGAGCGCGAGGCCGACGAAATCAGGGCCTATATCGCAACGGCCTGACCTGACGAAGAAACCGCCGACCGAATACCGGCCGGCGGCGTTCATTCTATCGGTTGCCGAGCGGCCGAAAGGGGCTGAAAAGACCAGCCCGCTGCTCTGCGCTGCTTTGGGCGCTTGTCTCGCGAAGCGGTTTGCACTAGCGAAGACCGATACCCAAATTCGCGAAAATCGCAGTTTTCGCGAGCCAAAAGCGCAGGCCACCATGACCCTTATCGATACCCGCACGCCCGATGCCAAACGTTTTATTCCCGGCGCTACCGGCGATTGGGAGATCATCATCGGCCTCGAGGTTCATGCGCAGGTGACCTCGGAAGCAAAGCTGTTTTCCGGGGCGTCGACGACTTTCGGCGCGGCGCCCAACGCCAATGTCAGCCTGGTCGACGCGGCCATGCCCGGCATGCTGCCGGTCATCAATGAGGAATGCGTCAAGCAGGCGATCCGCACCGGCCTCGGATTGAAGGCGCAGATCAACCACAAGTCGGTTTTCGACCGGAAAAACTATTTCTATCCCGACCTGCCGCAGGGCTACCAGATATCGCAGTTCAAGCAGCCGATCGTTGGCGAAGGCACGATCGTCATTTCGGTCGGTCCCGACCGGCAGGGCGAGTTCGAGGATATCGAGATCGGCATCGAGCGCCTGCACCTGGAGCAGGACGCCGGCAAGTCGATGCACGATCAGCATCCCACCATGTCCTATGTCGATCTCAACCGCTCCGGCGTGGCGCTGATGGAGATTGTCTCCAAGCCCGACATGCGCTCCGCCGACGAGGCCAAGGCGTATGTCACCAAGCTGCGCACCATCGTGCGCTATCTCGGCACTTGCGACGGCAACATGGACGAAGGTTCGATGCGCGCCGACGTCAACGTCTCCGTTCGCAAGCCCGGCGGCGAATTCGGTACGCGCTGTGAGATCAAGAACGTCAACTCGATCCGCTTCATCGGCCAGGCCATCGAGTTCGAGGCGCGCCGCCAGATCGCCATCCTCGAGGATGGCGGCAAGATCGACCAGGAAACCAGGCTGTTCGACGCCGTCAAAGGCGAGACGCGCTCGATGCGCAGCAAGGAAGAGGCGCATGACTACCGCTACTTCCCCGATCCCGACCTTTTGCCGCTGGAGTTCGACCAGGCCTATGTCGACGCGCTGGCCAAGGAGTTGCCGGAACTGCCCGACGACAAGAAGGCGCGCCTGATCTCCTCACTTGGCCTGTCGACATACGACGCCTCGATCCTGGTGTCGGAAAAGCCGATCGCCGACTATTTCGAGCAGGTGGCCTCGGGCCGCGACGGCAAGCTTGCCGCCAACTGGGTCATCAATGACCTGCTCGGCCAGCTTAACAAGGCCGGCAAGGGCATTGAAAATGCTCCTGTAACACCGGAGCAGCTCGGTGCCGTGATCGACCTGATCAAGGAAGGCACCATCTCCGGCAAGATCGCCAAGGATCTGTTCGAGATCGTCTGGAACGAGGGCGGCGATCCGCGCCAGTTGGTCGAAAGCCGCGGCATGAAGCAGGTCACCGACACCGGCGCCATCGAGAAAGCGGTCGACGAGGTGATCGCCGCCAACCCCGACAAGGTCGAGCAGGCTCGCGCCAAGCCGACCATGGCCGGCTGGTTCGTCGGCCAGGTGATGAAAGCCACCGGCGGCAAGGCCAACCCGCAGGCGGTCAACGATCTGGTCAAGGCCAAGCTCGGTATCGAATAGAACAATGTTCGTCCGCACCGCCAGCGAACGTGACCTTGCCGCTGTCCGCGCGCTGCTGGTCGAAACCTGGCACGCAACCTACGACGCGATCTATGGCGCCCAGCGGGTGATCGAAATTACCGACGACTGGCATTCGATCGCCTCGCTCAAGGCGCGGCTGACAAGGCCGAACTCGGAATTCCTGGTCGCCGATGACGGCAAGCGTATCGGCGGCATGGCTTTTGCCGCCGCAACGACGGATGCGAAGATCGTGCTGCTGAACCAGCTCTATGTACTGCCGGCCTGCCAGCGGCAAGGCATCGGCCAGGCCTTGCTGGACGAGGTCGAAGCCAGCTTTCCCGAGACGAACAGGTTGCGCGTCGAGGTGGAAGAGGCCAACGTGCCGGCCATCGCCTTCTACCGTTCGAAGGGATTTTTGCCGGTCGGCAGCACCGCCGATTGCGGCGGCGGTTCGGGGTTGCCGGCGCTGATCTTCGAGAAACCGCTGGGATAGGCGCCCGACGAAACGCTCAGTGCTGTCCTTTCAGCACGACCAGATAGCCGCGTTCCACCGGCTGCCGGAAGGCGATCTGTTCGGATGTGCCCGGATCTTTCGATTGCTTTTCGATGACGTAGCCGCCGGGGTGAGACTTGAGCCATTCCTCAGGCTTGTCGGCGTTCTCGAATGGCTTCTCTATTCGCCCAAGGAAACCGACCTCGCCCTGATAGTCGTAAGCGACGGCCCAGTCGGCGTCCTTTCGTTCGTCGATGAAGCTCGCCAGCTGCGTGAGATCGTAGCGTTTGAACACGGTCGCCGAGGCGGCGGCGTGGCCGATGGCGAAAAGGGCAAGCATGACAAAGGCCGTCGCCCTCAGCCTGGCGACTGAAATCTCGGCCATGAAATAGCCCAGCAGAATGGTCGCGAACGGTAGTGCCGGCACGACATAGTGCGGCTGCTTGCCGGATATGGCGCTGAAGACCAGCAGCACCGCAATGAACGAGAACGACAGCAGGCGCAGGGCACGCAGATCCGGGGATTTGGTGTCGATCAGGCTGCGTATCCGGGCAACCGGCCTCAGCCGCCACACCGGGGGGATAAAGGCCCAGGGCACGAACATGAGCGGCAACAGCATCAGGTAAAAGTAAAACGGCCGGCCATGCGAATTGTGCAGGCTTCCGGTAACCCGACCTGCCGACTGGTTCCAGACGAGATCGTAGACGAAACTGCCCTTGGTCAGGATGGTCGCGGGCGCCAGCCATATAGCGACCGGGGCAAGGGCGGCGAGAATTGCCAGGCCGGCTCCGGCAAAGAACTGCAAAGGGGCAAGGCCGGCTCGCCGGTCACGCCAGAGGGGATAGAGCAGGACGGGCGCGCCGATGTGAATGAGCACGACCGGGCCTTTGGCCAGCACGCCGAGCCCGATGAAGAGACCCGCCAGCACCGCCTGCCAGCGGTTGCCGGTCCTGGCGAAGCCCAGCAACGCCAGCAGTGCGGCGACCACACAGGCCGTCAAAAGCATGTCGAACAGGATCAGGGTCGAATAGATGACAAAGACGGTGCTGCCGGCCACCAGCCAGGGGATGCGACTGGCGATTTCCGGGCGCTCGGGAAACAGGGTTTTGGCCAGAAGTGTCGTCAGCCAGATGACCAGCGACGAGGCAGCGAAGATGACGAGCATCGCCGCCGCGCGGCTCACACCGAAGATGTTCCAGACGAGATCGATGAGCCAGAACAACAGCGGCGGCTTCTGCAGATAGGGCGCAAAGTTCATCGTCGGTACGAAGACATGTCCACCGAGATACATCTCCCAGGCGACGCTGAGATAACGCGTCTCGTCGACCGGCAGTAGCGGACGGAAAGCGAGCGCGATGCAAAGCAGGGCCAGCAGGAAGAGGTAAGGCAGCAGCCGTTCAATTCGTGTCGGTATCAAGTTCGGGGACCGCCCAGGAAATGGTTTTCCACGTCCGGTCGTGCACGATGCACCGTCTCCGGACCGGAGCAGAACCGCACCATGATTTTGGCCGAATTGCAACGATGCCGGCTTGGTATTGTGGATTACGCCTGCGTACCGGCAAATAGTTGAAAAATTTGATGATTGGCTCCGAGTATGGCTTCAGGCCGAGCGCAGCGGCGGCGTCAATTCGCGCATCAGGAGTTCCAGCTCTCGCTGGTCGCCGGTGGCGGTCTTGTCGAAGATGGTTGCCAGCTGTGATTTGACGGTGCCGTCCGAGACGCCGCTGGCAGCCGCGATTTCACGCCGTGTCAGCCCGGCGGCGACATGGCCGGCGACACGCTTTTCCGCTGCGGTCAGTCCGAACAGCGCAGCGATCGCTTCCAGCGCCGGCACTGATGCGGCGCCGGCGGCGGCAATGAAGATGGCCGCGGCGGCGCGCGGCGACATGCGGGCCGAAATGTCGCGTCGCGCCAGAGGCATGACATGCGCCACCGCCGGAGACATGGCCTTCACCAGCGGAATGTTGATGCCGGACGGTCCGAGCGCGAATTCGTCGCGCGTGCCGAGCTGGATGGCGCGGCCGATGGCGGTGTTGGCGTTGGCATAAGCGAAGGACAGCTGGCCGCGCACCGAGGACACTGAGGCGGTTTCGGTGAGCAGGGCTTCGGCTGCCGGATTGGCGAAAATGATCTGCATATCGTCGGCGACGATCAGCACTGGATGGTCGAGGCTCTCAAGGATCGAGCGAAAGATGTCGGCCTTGCGCCGCTCGGCCTCGAACAGGTCGCCGATGGTCACCGCACGCCGGACATGGGGGGCGAGCCTGGACATCAGGTCGATATCCCTGGCTGAAATCTGGGGCCTGTCCTTGTCGGTAACCACCATCAGCGTGCCGGTGCGCGCCGGCTGCTTCATCAGCGCTACCCAGAAGAAATCGTCGAGACGGTTGGGTTCCACCCACTCGCGCACGATGCGGCTTTCGAGCCAGTTCTGGCGGGCGTCAGGGCCTTGCAGGGCGTAGACGCTGTCGACGGTCAACGGTATGTCGACTTCCATCTTCGGCACCGCCTTGAAAAAGGGCACCTCGCAGGCGTAGTCGCGCTGCAGCGGCTCAAGCAGAACCGGATCGCCGCAGGAAGTCGAAAACCGGGCCGAGTTTCTCGCCGTATCGACGACCGCCAGCATGGCAAGCCGGCCGAGCGCCAATTTGCAGATTGATTCAAGCGTCGATGGCCAACGGCCGACATCGACAATCGAATCGTAGATTGCCTCGACGATCTGCGGCAGGGCGCGACCGACTATGTTGGCCTGGACAGACACGTAGAGCCTCGTAAGGATTGCAGCGTAGTGGCAGGTCACACACTGTCTCTGCCTGGGGTCGCACACAACATAGCCGGCTTGGTTACGTCTGTGAAACGTCTCACAGCGGCGTTCGGTGTATCGTGAGCGCTTACGGGCTGGCCAGAACGTACCTGATGAGCCGTTGTCTAAGAGCGCTCGGGCCGCTCTGCGATACAAATCAAAGTGAACGGAATTGGAATTTTTCAGGGAATAAATGAGTAAACTTCCACATTGTCGATCAACCTGGTTCTGCCAAGCCACGCCGCGGCAAGCAGGCGGCCATCGCCGTCACGCCGCCACGAGGTGAGCGTCAGGCTCTCGCGCGCGGCGACATAGTCGACGCTGTCGAAGCCTGCCTCGAGAAGCGCGGCAGTGGCTTTACCGGTCACGCCGTTTTCATCGGCACCGGCCGCGAGCGCTGCCGCCGTCTGGCGCAAGATGACATTGAGCTGTCGCGCGACGTCGAGCTCGGCGGCGTCGAGATAGGCGTTGCGCGACGACATTGCCAGGCCATGCGCATCGCGCACGGTTGGCGCGCCGACGATTTCCACCGGAAGGTCAAGATCGCGGCAGAGCTTTCGGACGACGCAAAGCTGCTGGTAGTCTTTTTCGCCGAAGATGGCGTAGTCGGGCAGGGCTTGCAGAAAGAGCTTGGCCACGACCGTGGCGACGCCCTCGAAGAAGGTCGGCCTGAAATCCGATTCCAGGCCAGAAGACGGGCCGCCGACCGAAATCTTCGTCGCAAAGCCTGCCGGATACATTTCGGAAACCGTAGGCGTGAAGGCAAGCTGTGCGCCGGCCTCGGTCAGCCGGTCGAGATCGCGGGCCAGCTGCCGCGGATACTTGTCGAGATCTTCAGTGGGGGCGAACTGGGCCGGGTTGACGAAGATGGAGACGACGCAGCGATCGGCCGTTGCGAGCGCAGCCCCGACCAGCGAGATATGGCCGTCATGCAAAGCGCCCATGGTCGGCACCATGGCGACGCTCAGGCCTTCGCGCCGCCATTCGCGGATCTGCGCGCGAAGGCCGGGCACGGTGTCGACGACGAGCGGCTGGCGGATGGGGGGCCGGTTCATGCCTTGTCCTTGTCGCTCGCGGCTGAAAAGACGTGGCCCGGCCCGGGGAAGGTGCGGCTGCGCACCTCCGCCGCATAACGCGCCGCGGCATCGGCGACAGCGCTGCGCAAATCGGCGTATTCCTTGACGAATTTCGGCACCCGGTCGACCGTCAGGCCGACCATGTCGTCGATGACCAGGATCTGGCCGTCGCAATCGCGGCTGGCGCCGATGCCGATGGTAGGAATGGTAATGTGCCGGGTGAGGTCGGCGGCAACGGTCTCGACCGTGCCTTCGATGACCAGCGAAAACGCGCCGGCCTTTGCGACCGCGTCGGCGTCGCGCATGAGCGCGGCCACATTCTCCGGCGTGCGGCCCTTGATCTTGTAGCCACCGTCCTTTTCCACCGATTGCGGCTGCAAGCCGATATGGCCCATCACTGGAATGCCGGCCGTGACGATTGCGGCGATCTGGAGGGCGACTTCGACGCCGCCTTCCAGCTTCACCGCCTCGCAGCCGGTTTCCTCAGAGATGCGGCGCGCCGAGGCAAGGGCTTGCGCGGCCGAAGTCTCGTAGCTGCCGGCCGGCATGTCGACCACCACGCAGGCCTTTGACGAACCGCGCATCACGGCCTGGCCATGGGCGATCATCATCTCCAGCGAGGCGCCGAGCGTGGTCTTGTGGCCATGCAGCACCATGGCAACGCTGTCGCCGACCAGGAGAAGGTCGACATGATCGTCGAGCAGGCGGGCGACGGGATAGGTGTAAGCGGTAAGGCATACGACCGGCACGCCGCCCTTGCGGGCGCGTATTGTCTCCGCACTGATCCTGGCGACAGCTAAGGCCATTCCTCACCTCCCGCAGCCGGCGTTGACTACAGCGCCGCGCGTCCCGTGGACGCGCAAAGGACGCTGTAGCACTTTGGTTTGCGCATGATCCTTTCCGAAAATCGATTTCGATTTTCGGGGTCATGCGGCAGCGCCGGGCGATGAGAGCTTTAGGAAGACGCAGCCGGCTTGGCAAGCGTCGGTTCGCAGGTGCGAAATGGATCGGCCAATGACCGAGCGTTTCGGCATGCCGTCAGTGCCGCAGGCGCCGCAAAACCCTTGCCTTCGCCAAGGCCTGACGCCATAAGCAGGGAACAGCCACCGCCGCGCGCCCGCGAGGATCTGAATGAAAACTTTCCTTCTGCAGTTTTTCACCTGGTGGAACCGCCAGACGCTGGGAACCCGTTTTCACACCTGGCGCCACGGCAACAAGGTCGGCCAGGATGGGGCCGGCAATGTCTACTACGAAGGCGGCGTCGATTCGGAAGGCCGCACCCGCCGCTGGATCATCTACGCCAATTATTCGGAGGCGTCGGCGATCCCTCCGGGCTGGCACGGCTGGATGCATCATCGCGTCGATGTGGCGCCGCCAAGCGACGACTATCGGCCGCGCGAATGGGAAAAGGCGCATGAGCCGAACCTCACGGGAACACCGGCGGCTTATCGCCCGAAGGGTTCCGTGCTCACCAATCAGCACCGTCCGCAGGTGACGGGCGACTACGATGCGTGGACGCCTGGTTCTTGACCGCCGGCCGGTCCTTTGTCGCCACAATTGGCGTTTAGCTGCTTGCTGATATGACAACGGCGAATAGCCTTGGGCGTGACAGAATCACCCGGGCCCAAACCACCGGTATCTCCGCATGAACATTTTCAGCCTGACATCGATGGCCGGACTGGCGGCAATTGGCGCTGTCGCCATGTTCCCGACAGCGTTTGCCGCGGCGCAGGCGCCTGCGGCAGCACCCGCAATCTCCGATCGCATCACCAATCCGGTCGCCGAATTTGCCGGCATCGACAAGATCACCGGCCGGATCATCACCTTCGATGTCTACATCGACGAAACCGTGCAGTTCGGCGCTTTGCAGGTGACGCCGCGCATCTGCTATTCGCGGCCGGAGAATGAAGAGCCGAAGACCGATTCCTTCGTCGAAGTCGACGAAATCACGCTCGACCGCAAGATCCGCCGCATCTTCACCGGCTGGATGTTCGCCGAGAGCCCCGGCCTAAACGCCGTCGAGCACGCCGTCTATGACGTCTGGCTAAAGGGCTGCAAGCAGAAGTCGGATGTGCCGCCGCCCGACGCGGCCAATGCCGAGACGCCCAAGGTCGACACGTCCAAGCCAAAGCCCGCCGCTGCTCCGGCCGCCGAACAGCCGGACCCTACGGAACCTGACGCGACCAACACCAACTGATCCTCCGGAACCGTGGTGGCAACTATGCGTTGGGCCATGGACGATGACGCATTTATGCGCTTGGAGGATATTCTGATGTCGGACAGCAAACGGATCACGGCCAGCAAAGACGACCTGCTCGAACTCGAAAAGGGGTTCTGGACGGGCGACGAAGCTTACTACGCCGCCAATGTCGACACAGAATGCCTGGTAGCATTTCCTGAGATGGCACAGGCAATGGACAATGCCGATCTGGCCAAGACCGCGACCAAGCCCAACCGCTGGCGCGACCTTCAGATCGACCTCAAGGGTATCATCGAGCCCGGCAGCGACATTATCATGCTGACCTATGAGGCTCATGCGACACGAGAAAACGGCGAGCCCTACGCCGCGTTGGTTAGCACCGGCTATGTTCATCGTGTCAACGGCTGGAAGATGATGTTCCATTCGCAGACGCCGATGGAAACCACGAAGGGCTGACCCCTTTCACCGGTCGAGCCGGCTCGGCCGCTCGGTCTCCGGTCAGGGATAAAAAACGGCTTCGCCCTTCAGCGCGTCGGCCAACATCTTCTCGTATTTGACGCGCGGCACGTCGACCGCGCCGAAGCGTTTGAGATGCTCAGTGGTGAATTGCGTGTCGAGCAGGGCAAAGCCGCGCGCCTTCAGCCGCTCGACCAGATGATACAGGCAGGTCTTGGACGCGTCGGTTTCCCGGGCGAACATGCTTTCGCCGAAGAACACGCGACCGAGCGAGACGCCATAGAGGCCGCCGACCAGCCGTTCCTCGCGCCATGCCTCGACCGAATGGCAGTGCCCCAGACGGTGCAGCTCGATATAGGCTTCGCGGATCGGCGCGTTGATCCAGGTCGAGCGGCGCTCCTCGCGCTTTTCGGCGCAGCCGTCGATCGTCGCCTCGAAATCGAAATCGAAGCGGATGTCGAACGGGTGCTTGCGAATTGTCTTCCGCAAGCTCTTCGGCGTGTGGAAGCCATCGAGCGGTATGATGCCGCGCGTCTCCGGCCGCACCCAGAACACTTCCGGGTCGGAAGCGCTCTCGGCCATCGGGAAGACGCCCGAGGCATAGGCCTTGAGCAACAGGTCGGTCGGAATGCGATAGCCGGGAGCGTAAGGACGGGTCATCGCGGCATCATAGCGGCAAGTCGGGCGCTATTCCTCTTTGGCCAGATACTTTTCCAGCCAGTGGATGTCGTAGTCGCCATTGGCGATATCGGCATTGCCGACCAGGTCGCGAAACAGCGGCAGCGTCGTTTTGATGCCGTCAACGACGAATTCGTCGAGCGCCCGGCGCAGCCGCATCATGCATTCGACGCGGTTGCGGCCGTGCACGATCAGCTTGCCGATCAGGCTGTCATAATAGGGCGGGATCTTGTAGCCGGAATAGACACCGGAATCGACGCGGATGCCGAGACCGCCAGGCGTGTGGAAATGCGTAATCGTGCCGGGCGAAGGCGTGAAGGTGCGCGGGTCCTCGGCATTGATGCGGCATTCTATGGCGTGGCCGTTGAACTTGATGTCCTCCTGGCGCACCGAAAGCCCGCCGCCGGAGGCAACGCGGATCTGTTCGTGGACGAGATCGATGCCGGTGATCGCCTCCGTCACCGGATGCTCGACCTGCAACCGCGTGTTCATCTCGATGAAGTAGAACTCGCCATTCTCGTACAGGAATTCGATGGTGCCTGCGCCGGAGTAGCCGAGGTCGGCGATGGCCTTGGCACAGATATTGCCGATGCGGGCGCGCTCCTCGGCGTTGAGGGCCGGCGAGGGCGCCTCTTCCCAGACTTTCTGGTGGCGGCGTTGCAGCGAACAGTCGCGCTCGCCGAAATGCACGCCGCGGCCGGCGCCGTCGCCGAATACCTGCACCTCGATGTGGCGCGGCTTTTCCAAGTATTTCTCGATGTAGACGGCATCGTCGCCGAAGGCGGCTCCCGCTTCCGTGCTCGCTGTCTGCAAGGCGATCTCGAGGTCAGCCTCGGTAAGGGCGACCTTCATACCGCGCCCGCCACCGCCTGCCGATGCCTTGATGATCACGGGATAGCCGATCTCGGCGGCAATGCGCCTGGCTTCCTTTTGATCGGTGACGGCGCCGTCGGAGCCCGGCACAACCGGAATGCCGAGCCGCTTTGCGGTGCGCTTGGCCTCGATCTTGTCGCCCATGATGCGGATGTGGTCGCCCGACGGGCCGATGAAGGTGATGTTGTGGGCGGCGAGAATGTCGGCGAACTTGGCGTTTTCCGACAGGAAGCCATAGCCCGGATGCACGGCATCGGCGCCTGTGATCTCGCAGGCTGCGACGATCTGGTGGATGTTGAGATAGCTGTCGCGCGACGGCGGCGGACCGATGCACACGCTTTCGTCGGCGAGCCTGACATGCATGGCGTCAGCGTCGGCGGTCGAATGCACGACCACGGTCTGGATGCCGAGTTCCTTGCAGGCGCGCAGCACCCGAAGCGCGATTTCGCCGCGGTTGGCGATGAGGATCTTCTGGAACATCCGGCCCGCTCTACTCGATCACGACGAGCGGCATGCCGTACTCGACCGGCTGGCCGTCCTCGAACAGGATCGCCGTCACCGTGCCGGCGCGCGGCGAAGGGATCTGGTTCATCGTCTTCATCGCTTCGATGATCAGCAGCGTCTGGCCTTCCTTGACCTTCTGGCCGACTTCGATGAAGGCCTTGGCGTCGGGCGAGGGCGCGAGATAGGCGGTGCCGACCATCGGCGAGGGGACCGCGTTCTTGGACGGGTCGGCCACTGCTGGTGCGGTAGCCGCGCCCGCCGCGGGCTGCTGCGCTGCCGGAGCATAACCGGCCTGCGGTGCGGCGATGGCGTGGACGGCCGGCGCCTGGCGCGATACGCGCACCTTCAGGTCACCGAGCTCGACTTCGATCTCGGTGAGATTGGTGTCGTTCAGTATGCCCGCCAGATCGCGGATCAGTTGCTGGTCAACACCGGTCTTCTTTATCGACATTTTCGAGCCTTCTGTTTGTGGGCCGGTCATAGGCGTGCCGCCAGCCCCTGCAGCGCCAGCGAGTAGCCAAGCGGCCCGAACCCGCAGATCATGCCGACAGCGACCGGCGCGACCATGGAGATGTGGCGGAATGGTTCCCGCGCGTGGATGTTGGAGAGGTGAACTTCGGCGACGGGCAGCGGCGCGACAGCGCGGATGGCGTCGTGAATGGCAATCGAGGTGTGGCTGTAGGCACCCGGATTGATGACGATGCCGGCTGCCTTGTCGCCGGCTTCCTGGATCCAGTCGACGAGGTCGCCCTCATGGTTCGACTGGCGAAAATCAATCTCGAGGCCAAGCGCGGCGCCCGCCTGCTTGCAGTCGTCGGCGATCGCGGCAAGCGTCTTGCCGCCATAGATGCCCGGCTCGCGCTTGCCGAGCGCGTTCAGGTTGGGGCCGTTCAGGACGAAAATCGTTTTCAAAAATGCCGACCTTTTCCGACGCCGGCCTCAAGCCGGCGCGCAGGGCCTTCTATAATGGGCATAGCCGCCCGCGGAAAGAGCACAAGTGCGATCTTTCACTGTCCACAACAGGCGGAAATGTGCCCGTGAGAAATAGGCTCGCGTGCAAGATCAGAGTGCGGCTTTCGCCGCCTCGATCTTTTCAGCCAGCACTTCCTGGCCGAGCGCGCCGAACACCACTTCATTGCCGACGACATAGGACGGCGTTCCGGTGATGGCCAGCTTGTTGGCGAGGTCGAAGGTCTTGGAGAAGGCCTCGGTGATGGTCGGGTCCTTCATCTTCTCGCGCAATTTCGCCTCATCGGCGCCTAGCGACAGCGCAACCTTGATGGCCGCCGCCTCGGTGGCGCGGCCCTGGCCGCCGAGCAGGGCGTTGTGGAACTCGCCGTATTTCTCCGGATGCATCAGGTGGAAAGCCATCGAGACGACGCTGGCCTTTTGCGAATCCGGCCCGAGGATCGGGAATTCCTTGAGCACGAAGCGCAGCTCCGGATCGGCCTTTGTCAGAGCCTGCATGTCGTCGATGGCGCGTTTGCAGAAGCCGCAATTGTAGTCGTAGAATTCGACGATGGTGACCTTGCCCTTCGGATTGCCGACGACGCCGTCGAAGGTCGAGTTGAAAATCTCGGACTTGGCCTTCTCGATGACGCCGAGGCTGGCTATGCGCTGCTCTTCCTTCTGCTTGGCCTCGAGCGCCTCCTGCACTTCGAGCAGCACTTCGGGGTTCTTCAGGAGATAGTCGCGGATAATGCCCTCGACCTCAGTGCGATCGATCTTGGTGTCGGCAGAGGCGGTCTGCACGGTCTGCGCCGTGCCGGCCTTGGCCACCTGCGGACTGCCGGCAACGAACCCGAAAGCGAGCATGGCAAGAACAGCCGCCACTCCCGTCGTGCCGAGCAATATTGCCTTGTTCATCGTCTCATCCTCTTTACCGGTTCCGGTCTATCCTAGTCGCCGCGGGCGACCGGAAGGTTCATTTCTTGAGTTTGCCTGAAGGGTTGTAGTTTATGATGTCCTGCGCCCGAATCCAGCCGGGTTCGCCACGCTTCAAGTCCTTTTGCGCGCGCATGGCGAAAATTTTCGCATTCGTGTAATCGCCGGAATAGAAATGGCCCTCGGCGGTGGCGAGTTCCGCCGCCGGAATGTTGCCAAGCTCGCCATAGGCCTGGGCGAGATAGCGGTATCCGACCGTGTTTTCCTTGTCGCGCCCGAGGCCGTTGTTGATCTGCACCACCGCCTTCTTCAGCGAATCGGGCGTGCCGATGGCCATCAGCGCCTGGCCGAGAGAAACGGGCAACAGGCCCGACCTCACCGGATCGAGGCTGACTGCCTTGGCATAGGCGTCCGCGGCGTCCTTGGGCTTGTTGGCCTTCATCAGTATGTCGCCGCGCATTTCCTGGAAGTAGGGGTTCTTCGGCTGTTCCTTGATCAGTGCATTGGCCTTGGTCAGCGCCGCACCCAGATTGCCGTAGAGATAGGCCATCTGCGCTTCGCCATAGCGCGAGGCGAGGCTGCCCGGGGCCTTGCGGATCAGCCGCGTGGCCGCGGCCTGGCCGCCCATATAGGCGGCGATCTTGATGCGCATCATGTCGTGCCGCTGCTGCAGTGCCGGCGGATCGACCTTGTCGACGTTAGGGCTCTGCTTGACCAGCACTTCGAGATTGGCGATGCGCTCCTGCGGCATCGGGTGGCTGATGCGGTAGGGATCGACCTGCGTGCCGGAAAGCGACAGCGCGCTCTGGAAGCGGGCGAAGGTCTTCAGCATGCCCATGCCGGACTGGCCGGTGGCATTGAGATAGGTGATGGCAGAGCGGTCGGCGGTCGACTCTTCGGTGCGCTGGTAGGCAAGAATGCTGCGCTGCGCCATCTCGCCGCCGCCCGCGGCGACACCCATGCCGGCGCCGGCAAGGCCGCGGCTGTTGGTGGTGGCGCCGGCAACGATGGCGCCGGCGCCAAGCAGCGTGGCGATGATGGCCATGGTCTTGGCGCGCTCGAGCTGGTCGCGCAATTTCTGCTGATGGCCGCCTGCGATGTGGCCGGCCTCATGGGCGATGACGCCGATGATCTCGTTGGGCGTTTCGGCCTGCATCAGCGCGCCGGTGTTGATGAACAGCCGGCGCCCGGTAACGAAGGCGTTGAAGCTCTGATCGTTGACCAGAACGATATCGACACCGTCATTGGCAAGACCGGCCGCCTTGAAGATCGGCCGCGCATAGTCGCGCACCAGCGCCTCGATCTCGGCATCGCGCACGACCGGCACCGCCTGCGCGAAGGCCGTCACCGAGCCGGTGACAGCGACGGCGGCGGCAAGCAAAAGCGTCGCGAAGCCGCGCGCTGTCTTCCCGATGGAAGATTTGGACATCGTCGATTTGGGTCGGCTCAGCATGAGGTCCACTGGTAAACGAGCGGGCGAACGATGAAAAGTCACGGCACCGAAACTAGGCGAACTTGTGATCCTCACATCAATCGGGCATTTGTGCGGCGCTGCCGCCGGTTGATGGCTTCGAGCGGCGGGCCGGACGGAAAGATTGAGGTCAAATGGTAGTTTCGCTGTCGCGCCGCGGTGAAGTCGAGCCGTTTCACGCCATGGACATTCTGGCCGAAGCCAACCGGCTGAAGGCGACGGGCGTGCCTGTCGTGTCCATGGCCGTCGGCCAGCCATCCGATCCGGCGCCCGTGGGCGTGAGGGAAGCAGCCGCAAATGCGCTGAGGATCGGACGCATCGGCTATACCGACACGCTCGGTCTGGCGGATCTGCGTAAGGCGATCGCGACGCATTACGGCGACCATTACGGGATCGATGTCGCGCCGAACCGGATCGCCGTGACCACGGGATCGTCGGCCGCCTTCAATCTGGCATTCCTGGCGATGTTCGATCCCGGCGACCGCGTCGCCATCGCAGCACCCGGCTATCCGGCCTACCGCAACATCATGGCCGCGCTCGGTATCCAGATCGTCGAGATCGAGCTCGGCAGCGACGCCTATCTTCATGCCGAACATTTGAAATCGGCGCACCGGGAAAAACCGCTGAAGGGCGTGTTGTTCGCCAGCCCGGCCAATCCGACAGGTGCGGTCATTCCCGTCGACGAGTTGTCGGCACTGGTGAGGACAGCCGAAGAACTCGGCATCGCGGTGATATCGGACGAAATTTATCACCGGCTGGCCTATGCCGCGCCCGACACCACGGCGCTGGCCCATGGCTCAGGCGTGACGGTGATCAATTCCTTCTCGAAATATTATTGCATGACCGGATGGCGCATCGGCTGGATGGTGCTGCCGGAAGCTCTGGTGAGGCCGATCGAGCGCATCGCCCAGAGCCTCTACATCTCGCCGCCGGAACTGTCGCAGATCGCGGCGATCGAAGCCTTCAAGGCGACGCAAGAGCTGGAAGCGGTAAAGGCGCGCTACGCCTGGAACCGCGAGCTGTTGATGCGGCGCCTGCCGGAACTCGGATTTCCCTTGGCGGCGCCGATGGACGGCGCCTTCTACGCTTTCTGCGATGTTACCCGGCATACCAATGACAGCATGGCCTTTGCGCGCAAGATGCTGGCCGGGGCGCATGTGGCGGCGACGCCCGGCCGCGATTTCGATCCACTTCAGGGCCACCGCACGATGCGCTTTTCCTATGCCGGCAGCCATGACGACATGGTCGAGGCGATGGCGCGCATCGAGCGCTGGCTGAAAAGCGGGGACGAGCATGCCGGATCTTGAACAAGCGCTGGCCGATGTCGCCGCCGAGATGGCCGAGCGCACCGATTGCGGTGACGTCGCCACCTACATTCCGCAGCTCGGCAAGGTCGATCCGAAGAAATTCGGCATTGCCGCCGTGACCAATGACGGCCGCGTGCTGGTCGCCGGCGACGCCGACCAGGCGTTTTCGATCCAGTCCATCTCCAAGGTGTTTACGCTTACGTTGGCGCTCGGCAATGTCGGCGACGCGCTGTGGCAGCGTGTCGGACGCGAGCCGTCGGGCAATCCGTTCAACTCGATCGTGCAACTCGAGCATGAGAACGGCATTCCGCGCAATCCGTTCATCAATGCCGGCGCCATCGTCGTGTCCGACATACTGCTTGCCGGCCACCAGCCGCGCGAGGCGATCGGCGAAATCCTGCGCTTCATCCAGTTCCTTGCCGATGACGAAACCATCATCATCGACCGCGAGGTCGCGGCTTCCGAACGCGCCACCGGCTATCGCAACTTCGCGCTTGCCAACTACATGAAATCCTTCGGCAATCTCAACCATGCACCGGAGCTGGCGCTGGGCGTGTACTTCCACCATTGCGCCATCGCCATGAGCTGCCGGCAATTGGCGCTGGCCGGCCGCTTCCTCGCCAATGGCGGCAGAAACCCGGCAACCGGGCACTCCGTGGTGTCTGCCGAGCGGGCGCGGCGCATCGGCGCCATGATGCTGACCTGCGGCCACTATGACGGTTCCGGCGATTTCGCCTTCCGTGTCGGCATTCCCGGCAAAAGCGGCGTCGGCGGCGGCATATTGGGGATCGTGCCGGGTGTGGCTTCACTCGCCGTATGGTCGCCGGGCTTGAACGCCAACGGCAATTCCAAGCTGGGGTCGATCGCCTTGGAAAAACTGGCCAGGATGATGAACTGGTCGATTTTCGCCCCCTGACGCCTTCCGTCATTCGCGCATGCAAAAATCCCGCGCCGTGGTTTGAACGGCGCGGGATTTTTGTCAGGAACCTATCTTAATCGGCTGAATAGCTTAGAAAAAGCCCTTCCGCTGCCACCAGCCGGCGCGCTTCGGCTTTTCCTCGGCCTTTGCCTCGTCGGCAACGCTGGAGGAAACCACCGGCACCGCGGAGGTATCCGCGGCCACGGCTTTGCGCCGTGACGGGCGAGCCTTGGCGGGCTCGTCGTCGACGGTCGTTTCCGTGGCGGCATCGGCCGCAGCGGGGGCGGCAGCTTCGACGGCAGCTTCCGGTGCAGCCTCGGCCGCCGTCTCATCGGCGACTTCCACCACAGCCTTCTTTGCCCTTGAAGCGCGCTTCTTCTTCGGCTTTTCGGCTGGAGCGTCGTCGTTCGCCGCGGCGGGAGCCGCTGCTTCTTCAACCGCTACGGCTGCTACGGGCTCGCTTGCGGCCGTTCCGACTTCAGCGGCCTCGGCCACCGAGGCGGTTTCGCCGGCTTCGGTCTCCGTGCCGTCTTCGCGACGATTGCGCTTGCCGCCGCGCTTGCCGCGACGGCGCTTCTTGCCCTGGGCGTCATCTGATGCTTCCACCGTTTCGACGGCGCCAACCTGGGCTTCGTCTTGCTGTGTTGCATCGTCATCGCCTGGTTCAGCGGCAAAGTCGTCGCTTGCCGCCGAAACCGAAGCACCTTCGGCGCCATGCTCGCGATCGCCATGTTCGCGTTCGCGATCCTTGCCGCCGCGCCGCCTGCGGCGCTTGCGACGCTTGCGATCGCGGCCTTCGCCGTCCTCAGCCGATCTCGGCTGCTGCTGCTGCGACTGCGGCTGCGCCTGACGCGGCTGCTCTGCCTGTACCACAACCTCGTCGTCTTCCTCCTCGATGACGATCTCGTCCTCGGGCTCTTCCGGCTCGACATAGGCCGGGAAGGTTCGCGCTTCGACAAAGCCTTCCGGCTTTTCGGCAATGGCGCCGCGGAAGATCGCGTAGTGCTGCACACCGACCGTATCATCGGCCTCGACGGTGATGGTCAGGCCAAAGCGGCTTTCGAGTTCCACCAGCGTGCCGCGCTTGTGGTTGAGCACATAGAGAGCGGTCGCCGCCGGGGTCCGCACCGTGATGTGGCTGCGCGAATCCTTGAGCAGGAATTCCTCGATCGCCCGCACCACCATCAGCGCCACCGACGAATCGGAGCGCACATGGCCGGTGCCGCCGCAATGCGGGCAGGGCTTCATGGTCGATTCCAGCACGCTGGCGCGGATGCGCTGGCGAGACATCTCCATCAGGCCGAAATGCGAGATGCGGCCGACCTGGATGCGGGCTCGGTCGTTCTTGAGGTGATCCTTCAGCCGCTTCTCGACGGAGCGGTTGTTGCGGTTCTCCTCCATGTCGATGAAGTCGATGACGATCAGGCCGGCGAGATCGCGCAGCCTCAATTGCCTGGCGACTTCTTCCGCCGCTTCAAGGTTGGTGTGGAGAGCGGTGTCCTCGATCGAGTGCTCCTTGGTGGAGCGGCCCGAATTGACGTCGATGGCGACCAGCGCCTCGGTCTGGTTGATGATGATGTAGCCGCCGCTCTTCAGCGTCACCTGCGGCTGCAGCATGCGGTCGAGCTGCGCCTCGATGCCGTTGCGCACGAAGATCGGCGTCGTGTCGCGGAACGGCTGAACCACCTTGGCGTGGCTCGGCATCAGCATGCGCATGAAATCCTTGGCCTCGCGATAGCCTTCCTCGCCGGAGACAAGAATCTCGTCGATATCCTTGTTGTAGAGGTCGCGCACCGAGCGCTTGATCAGGCTGCCTTCCTCATAGACGAGGGCAGGGGCGGTGGATTGCAGCGTCAGATTGCGGACGTTTTCCCAAAGCCGCATCAGATATTCGTAGTCGCGCTTGATTTCCGCCTTGGTGCGGCTTTCGCCGGCGGTGCGCAGGATGACGCCCATCCCCTGCGGCACTTCGAGATCGGCAACGACCTCCTTAAGGCGCTTGCGGTCGACGGCACTGGTGATCTTGCGCGAAATGCCGCCGCCGCGTGCGGTGTTGGGCATCAGCACCGAATAGCGGCCGGCAAGCGACAGATAGGTGGTGAGCGCCGCGCCCTTGTTGCCGCGCTCCTCCTTGACCACCTGGACCAGTAGAATCTGCCGGCGCTTGATGACTTCCTGAATCTTGTACTGGCGGCGCACCGGCTTGCGGCGGCTGCGCACCTCTTCCAGCGCATCCTCGGCGCCTACGGATTCGATCTCGTGGTCGTCCGGATGCGAGGACTGCACCTCTTCCAGCATGCCGCGGTCATTGTCCCCGGAGGTGGCTTCGCCGCTTGCCTCGCTGGACGACCTTTCGTCACCCGGCTCCGCCGCAGGGACAGCTTCGGAGATCACATCCGCTTCGACGCTTGCCGCGATCGATGTCGGGCCGCCTTCCGACGGTTCGCTCCTGGATGTCTCGGCGTCGGAGGCTTCGCTGTCGCCATGCCCGGCATGATCGTCATGCCCGGCGGTATCGGCCGCGGCATGCTCGGAAGCAGGCTCTTCGGAGACGGCATCGCTGCCGGCATCGCCATGTTCGCCGTTTTCATCATCGGCGCCGGCGTCGCGCTTGTGTTCGCCTCGCTCACGACCCTTGCCGCCGCGCCGGCGGCCGCGCCGGCCGCGATCGCGGCTCTGGCGGTCGTCGCCGTCATTGTCCTCGTTCTCCTCGTCCTCGGCTTCCTGCGCTTCAGCGCGCAGCAAAGCCTGACGATCGGCGACCGGGATCTGGTAATAGTCGGGGTGAATTTCACTGAAGGCGAGGAAACCGTGACGGTTGCCGCCATATTCGACAAAGGCTGCCTGAAGGGAAGGTTCGACGCGCGTTACGCGGGCGAGATAGATGTTTCCTTTGAGCTGCTTCTTGTCCTGAGATTCAAAGTCGAATTCTTCAATACGGTTACCGCGGATAACGACAACGCGTGTTTCCTCCGGGTGGGAGGCGTCTATCAGCATTTTGTTGGGCATTATTTCGTTTCCTCCCGGCAGCCGTCAGCCGCAGCTTGCGAGGCAAAGCCCGCTGCTGCGTGTCTGGGATGTGGGTGCCGGATGTCTGAATGTCCGCCGGACGCCGCTTGAGCGCCATGGCGGTGCCGCCCGCAGCCACAATGGCGCGGTTTGATGCGGACCTTTCCATGATTGCGCTTGAAGCCAACGTCACCAGCAGAACCTTTTGAACCAAAGCCCGGACGAACCGGACCAGCTTGTTTGCTCATACAGAGCCGGCACGGGGACAAACCCGGCCGTTTTCCTCACGCAGGCGATTCCCCCGCCACGGGCGCACACCTGCGAAATTCGTCGCGATCACCTGAAGCCTTTTCGCGGGAAGCGAAAGGAGCCGCCTTTCATCTGACCTGTAGCAGGAAGCTGCGGGAGAAGCGGTTCCAGGATTGCAGTGATCCACCATCGCTTTTATGATTTGACGGGGTGGAAGGCAACCCCGATTTCGGATGCCGGCAAAAAGCAGTGCCGTAACGGAAGCACAGGCCTTAATCCTCAATGAAAAGGCTTGGTTAACCTTCTCTGGATACCAATCGTTAATCGAGTCTGCGGCCTGACCGGCATTTCGACCAACCACGCGGGCGCAAGGCGCCAAACCGGGAGCGACTGCAAAGAAATGGGACTGGCGGGCACCACAGACAAGGGCCATGGCCGTGCAGGCCGTTTCCTGCGCGCTGCCGGTGTGCTGTTGCTGCTGGCGCTTTGCCTTGCTTTTGCGCCGGTTTCACGCGCCGCCGATGCGCCACTCGGCGCCACCGCCTACAAGATGGCCGGCGACGCAACCAAGATGCGCATCGTCATCGATTTCGACCGCGAGCCCGACATCAAATGGTTCCTGCTGCGCGGCCCCAACCGGCTGGTCGTGGACCTCCCGCGCACCCGATTCGCCATTAGCGCGAAGGACGCCAAGGCCCGCGGCCTGGTCAAGGCGGTGCGTTATGGCGATCAGGGCGAGGGATCGCGGCTGATCCTGACCGGCAAGGGACCGTTCTCGGTCGACAAGCTCGAGGTGCTCAAGAACGAGGACGGCGCAGGCTATCGCATCGCCATCGACATGTCGGCAGCCTCCGACCGCGAGTTCGACGAAGCCCTTGCCAACCAGGCGCTGACCACTGGCTCGACCGTCTCCACCGACAAGGGCTCCAGGGTCGGCACAGGGCCGATCTCCAATCCCGGGCATCGCTTCACCATCGTCATCGATCCCGGCCATGGCGGCATCGACGGTGGCGCCGAAGGCCTCAACGGCACCATCGAGAAGAACGTGACGCTGGCCTTCGCCACCGAACTGCGCGACAAGCTCGCCGCCGTCGGCAACTACGACGTGTTCATGACGCGCGATGCCGACGAGTTCCTGCGGCTCGATGACCGCGTGCGCATCGCCCGTCAGCACGAGGCCGACCTTTTGATCTCGATCCATGCCGACACGATCAGCGTCAAGGGTATCAGAGGCGCCACCGTCTATACCGTCTCCGACAAGGCATCCGACCCGGAAGCGCAGGCGCTTGCCGACCGCGAAAACCTCTCCGACCAGTTCGCCGGCATGGTGATCAAGGACGACAACAAGGAAGTCACCGACATACTGATCGACCTGATCCGCCGCGAGACGCATAATTTCTCGATGAGCTTTGCCCACACTCTGGTCGGCCAGTTGTCCACCAGCGTCGGCCTGATCAACAATCCGCAGCGCTCAGCCGGCTTCAAAGTGCTGAAAGCGCCCGATGTTCCGTCGGTGCTGGTCGAACTCGGCTATCTCTCCAACGCCAAGGATGAGGCGCAACTGCTCGACGCCGACTGGCGCGGCAAGGCGGCGCAGAGCATCACCAATGCCGTCGCCCTGTTTGCCTCCGCCAAGATGGGAACGGGAACCGGAGGCTGAGATGGTCGCCGCCGCCCACAACCGGAGGCAGCGTTGCACGCCGACAACACCAGGCGCTTTTATTTCCGGTGGGGGATGCCGAAACCGGGCACTGCCGTATTTTGCCCACATGGTGGCGACATGGGTTTTCCATCACGGATCGGGACAGTTGCGAAGGCTTGCGCGAAAGGCGGCTTCGTCTAGGAAATTCCCGGACCTCGGACTGGAGCGGGCATGATTCGTCTTATCGGCTATTTCTTTGGTATCGGCACGACGCTGGCGCTTATCGTCGCCGCGGGCGTGGCGATATACATCAGCCATCTATCGAAAGACCTGCCCGACTACGAGGTTCTGGCCAAGTACGAGCCGCCGGTGACGACCCGCATCCATGCTTCCGACGGCTCGCTGATGGCCGAATATGCGCGCGAACGGCGGCTCTATCTGCCGATCCAGGCGGTTCCGGACCGGGTCAAGGCGGCGTTCCTGTCGGCCGAGGACAAGAATTTCTACAACCATCCCGGCATCGACATCACCGGGCTTGGCCGCGCCATCTACGTCAACCTGCAGAATCTGGGTTCGGGCAGGCGCCAGGTCGGCGCCTCGACCATCACCCAGCAGGTGGCGAAGAACTTCCTCTTGTCCTCGGACCAGACCTACGAGCGCAAGATCAAGGAGATGATCCTGGCCTTCCGCATCGAGCAGGCTTATTCGAAGGACCGCATCCTTGAGCTCTATCTCAACGAAATCTTCTTCGGTTTCGGCGCCTATGGCGTTGCGGGCGCGGCACTGACCTATTTCGACAAGTCGGTCAACGAACTCACCGTCGCGGAAGCCGCCTATCTGGCGTCGCTGCCGAAGGGGCCCAACAACTACCATCCCTTCAAGCATGCCGACCGCGCCATCGAGCGCCGCAACTGGGTCATCGACCAGATGGTCGAGAACGGCTACGTGACGCGCGAGGAAGGCGACAAGGCCAAGGCCGAGCCGCTCGGCGTGACTCCGCGCCGCAATGGCTCTTATTTGTTTGCGGGCGAATATTTCACCGAGGAAGTGCGCCGCCAGATCATCTCGCGCTATGGCGAGAACGCGCTCTATGAGGGCGGCCTTTCGGTGCGCACAACACTCGATCCGAAGATCCAGCTCATCGCCCGCAAGTCGATGCAGAACGGCTTGCTCAAATACGACACGCTGCGCGGCTATCGCGGACCGGTGACGCATATCGATGCTTCCGGCGACTGGGGCGTGGCGCTGGGCAACGTCAAGGGGCTGGAAGACGTGCCGGAATGGTCGCTTGCCGTCGTGCTCGACAGCTCGGCGACCGGCCTTTCCATCGGCCTGCAGCCGACGCGGCAGATTTCGGGCGATATCGTCAAGGAACGCGTCGAAGGCGCCGTCAGCAAGGAAGACATGAGCTTTGCCATGCGCCATGTGGTCGATGGCAAGACGGTCAAGGCCAAGTCTCCGGCCGATGTACTGCAGCCCGGCGACGTCATCTTCGTGCAGAAGAACGAAGGGTCGGAAGGCGCCTACACGTTGCGCCAGGTGCCGGAAGTGGAGGGCGGCCTGATCGCCATGGATCCACATACCGGCCGCGTGCTGGCCATGGTCGGCGGCTTCTCCTATGCGCAGTCGGAGTTCAACCGCGCCACGCAGGCGATGCGCCAGCCGGGATCGTCCTTCAAGCCGATCGTCTATTCGGCCGCGCTCGACAATGGCTATACGCCGGCCTCGGTTATCATGGACGGACCGATCACCATCCAGAGCGGCAACACGACCTGGACGCCGAAGAACTATGACGGCACGGTGGCCGGCCCCGCGACCTTGCGCTCCGGCATCGAAAAGTCGCGCAATTTGATGACGGTGCGGCTCGCCAACGACATGGGCATGAAGCTGGTGGTGGAATATGCCGAGCGTTTCGGCGTCTACGACCATCTGGCGCCGTATCTGCCGATGGCGCTGGGTTCCGGCGAGACGACGGTGATGCGCATGGTGTCGGCCTATTCGATCATGGCCAATGGCGGCAAGTCGATCAAACCCTCGCTCATCGACCGCATCCAGGACCGCTACGGCAAGACCGTGTTCAAGCAGGACGAGCGCGGCTGCGAAGGCTGCAACGCGCCCGAATGGAACAACCAGCCCGAACCGGAACTGGTCGACAATTCCGAGCAGGTGCTCGATCCGATGACGGCCTACCAGATCACCTCGATGATGGAAGGCGTGGTCCAGCGCGGCACGGGCGCCACCATCGCCGAGCTTGGCCGCCACATCGCCGGCAAGACCGGAACGACCAATGACGAGAAGGACGCCTGGTTCATCGGCTATACGCCGAACCTCGTCGTCGGCCTCTACATGGGTTACGACACGCCGCGCGGTCTCGGCCATGGCGCCACCGGCGGCGGTCTGGCGGCGCCTATCTTCAAGGACTTCATGCGCGTTGCGCTGGACGGCACGCCGAATGTCGACTTCAAGGTGCCGGAAGGCATGAACCTCGTCGCGATCAACCGCAAGACCGGCATGCGTGCCGCGTCGGGCGATCCCGGCACCATCATCGAAGCCTTCAAGCCCGGCACCGGCCCAGCCGACAGCTATTGGGTGATCGGCATGGGCGCCGACGGGTCCAACGGCGCCGGCGGACCGCTATCGCCGCAGGCTACGGAAGCCATCCAGGCACCCGGCGGCGGACTCTACTGACGACCTGATTTTTTACGTCGAGTGGGCTGGCTTGTTGAGCCGGCCCATTTCGCTTTACAGGCAGCAATGCCGTGCCTATGTATCGCGCCGACCCAAGCGCCACTTCAAAAACAGGACAGAACAACCAGCCATGCGCGCGGAAACGCAGAATATTGTCGACGAGATCAGGCAGGCGATCACCCTGCTGAGGAGGCATCTTTGACTGGGATCAGGCCATAAAGCGGCTTGAATACCTGAACGTGCGCGCCGAGGATTCCAGCCTCTGGAATGATCCGCTGGAAGCGCAGAAGCTGATGCGCGAGCGCCAGGGCCTCGAAGACGGGATCGCCGGCGTCAAAAGCCTGACGCAGGCGCTGGAAGACAATATCGGCCTGATCGAACTGGGTGAGGAAGAGGGCGATCAGAGCGTGATCGCCGAAGCGGAAGCAGCCCTCCGCTCGATGCAGGGCGAGGCCAAGGCCCGCCAGGTCGAGACGCTGCTGTCGGGCGAGGCAGACGCCAACGACACCTATCTCGAAGTCCATGCCGGCGCCGGCGGCACCGAGAGCCAGGACTGGGCCTCGATGCTACTGCGCATGTATACGCGCTGGGCCGAGCGTCGTCGTTTCAAGGTCGAAGTGCTCGAAGTCCATGACGGCGAAGAGGCCGGCATCAAGTCCGCCACGCTTCTGATCAAGGGCCACAATGCCTATGGCTGGCTGAAGACGGAGTCGGGCGTTCATCGCCTGGTCCGCATTTCACCCTATGACAGCAATGCGCGCCGCCACACGTCCTTCTCCAGCGTCTGGGTCTACCCGGTCGTTGATGACAGGATCGAGATCGACGTCTCGGAATCCGATGTACGCATCGACACCTACCGCTCATCCGGTTCGGGCGGCCAGCACGTCAACACCACGGACTCGGCGGTTCGCATCACCCATATCGCCACCGGCATCGCGGTTGCCTGCCAGGCCGAACGCTCGCAGCACAAGAACAAGGCGAAGGCCTGGGAAATGCTGCGCTCGCGCCTTTACGAGGAAGAGCTGAAGAAGCGCGAAGCGGTGGCCAATGCCACAGAAGCGTCGAAGAGCGACATCGGCTGGGGTCACCAGATTCGTTCCTATGTGCTGCAGCCCTACCAGTTGGTGAAGGACCTGCGCACCGGCGTCGAGAGCACCAGCCCGTCGAGCGTGCTCGACGGCGACCTCGACGACTTCATGGAAGCCTCGTTGTCGCAGCGCATCGAGGGCGGTGCCGGTGAAGCCGTGGCCGACCTCGACTAGGATATGTCCATATTCAGGTGAGGCCGGGCTGCGAATGGCTGATTCCTGCGCTTCCGCCACTCTCGACTCGGCCGACTTGAATCAGAAGGATCCCTGGGAGGGGGAGCGAAGGAGGAACCATGAGTCGCAGGCTCACCGGCAAATGCTTTTGCGGCGCGGTCCAGTATGAAGTGGCGGACGAGTTCGTCTATGCCGCCAACTGCCATTGTTCAAACTGCCGGCGCACCACAGGTTCCGCCTTCAAGCCTTTCGCCGGCATCGAGCGCGAGAAACTTGCCCTTGCCGAAGGGCATCACGGGCTCATCCATTTCGGCGATGACAGCGGCCACGATGCGCATTGCAGCCGCTGCGGCTCGTTGCTGTATTCGCTGGTCCGCGACGGCGCCTATGTCCACGTCGCCATGGGCACGCTGGTCGACGATCCAACGATCCGGCCGACCGCGCACATCTTCGTCGGCTCCAAGGCGCCATGGTTCACCATCGCCGACGACTTGCCGCAATATGAAGGGCATGTGATCGCCGGTCCAGGCGACGTATAGGCTGGAACCACATACGGCCAATCCCGTTGTTTCGTTGCCCGTCTGCCGGGAGTTGAGCCTGGCCTTGGATCTCGTCAGCGGTTGCAGATAGCGGCGTAGATGTGCGGCCTCGCGCAGCAACTTCTTGCGCCGGCCAAGGAATCAGCCCAGCATCCGAGGGCTGGAAGAGAAAAAGCATTTATGGCCGGACGCGGCATATCTGCGACCTGACGATCCGGCCACTGGGAAGACACGTTCCGGGAACGGGCAAGCGAAACGCTTGATGCTCGTTTGAAAGGAACGCTTCCATGTCTGCTGCCACTCTCCGATCGGCTAGAGCCGTTCAACCGGCTGGCCGACTCCTGTTTTCCTTGTTCGTCACCCCGATCTTTGCAATCGCGATGCTTGCTATGGCGGTGCTGACGGCACCCGCCTTCGCACATGACGCCAAGCCCACGGCGGCGAAGCCGCAAGGCTGGAGTTATCCCTTCGCCTGCTGCGCAAACTACGACTGCCGCACCACCCACACCGGCGAGGTGCTGGAAAAGCCGGAGGGCTATGTCATCGCCGGAACGGGGGAGGTCGTTCCGATGAGCGACAAGCGGGTCAAGGACTCACCCGACGGCGATTTCCACTGGTGCGCGCACCAGGCCGGCCTCGACGCAGGCAAGACGATCTGCCTGTTCGTGCCACCGCGTTCCTACTGAGTTCTGTTGGCAGTTCTCATCGGAAGGCCGGCCTTGGTGCTGAAGGCGCTTGCGTCAGACGGAAGCAGCGAGTGCTGAGGCGAAGTCGCGATACGGGCGCAGTGGGCGACCCAGAAGTGCCGTCAGGCGCTCGACGTCGCCGGCCTCGGGCAGCATCCCGTCGGTGAAGAAGCGCTCGCCCATCAGGCGCATGTCGTAGGCCATCCAGGCGGGCAGGAACTGCTTGAGATTTTGCTCAAAACCCTCCGTATTGTCGCCGCTGTAGCTGATCGGGCGGGCGAGTACGTCTGACCAGATTGCGGCAATATCCGTCCCGGTCAGTGTCTGCGGACCGACGAGGTTGATCCTCTCGAACGCAAGCGGCTCCTTGGACCGTTCGCGACGCAGCAGCTCAAGAGCGGCGACCTCGGCGATATCGCGGGCATCGATCATGGCGAGACCCTTGGGGCCGATCGGCATTGGGTAGGTGCCGTAGCCGGTGATGACGTCTTCGACCGTCAGATCGTTCTGGATGAAGTAGGCCGGGCGCAAGATCGTAGCTTTGAAGTCCATCTGCTCGATCATTCGCTCGACGCCGAACTTGCCCGCGAAATGCGGCACGTTCACATAGACGTCAGCGTGGATCACCGAGAGATAGACGATCCGCTCGATGCCGGCCGATCGGGCGACGTTCAAGGCGATCAAAGCCTGGGTGAATTCGTCCGGCACCACGGCGTTCAAGAGAAACAGCGTGGAAACGCCAGACATGGCTTTGCGCAGCGAATCGACATCGAGAAAGTCGCCTTGCACGACCGATACGCCTGCCGGAAAACTGGCTTTCGACGGATCGCGCACGAGAGCACGCACATCGGCGCCGCGCTTGGCGAGCTGTTCGACGACTTGGCGGCCGATATTGCCGGTGGCGCCGGTAACGAGAATGGTCATGGAATTTCTCCTGTTGGGTTGCTTGACAGTCCCAATATGTGTGGCTCACAAAGAGCCCAGTAGACGGCAATGTTAGACACGTCGTCTCACTGGTGGGACAGTCATGGATCTTTTAGCCCTTGCCGATTTTAACCTCGTGGCTCGCCATGGCGGCTTCGGCAAAGCGGCAAGGTCCACCGGCCGGCCCAAGGCAACGTTGTCCCGGCGCGTTGGCGAATTGGAAAGCAGTCTCGATCTGCGTCTGTTCGAACGGGGTGCGCGTAACCTGAAGCTGACCGAAGAAGGACGGGCGCTCTTCGAGCGGACGGGGGCGTTGCTTGCCGAGCTGGACGAGACGGCATCGGCGATTGCCTCGGGCGGTCAGAGACCCAAGGGCAGATTGCGGATCAGCGCGCCTTTGCATTTTTCGCAGACTGCAATGGGGAGGATCGCTGCGGGATTTGCCCTGAGGTATCCTGAGGTGAGGCTTGAAGTGACCACCGAAGACCGGCATGTCGACATGATCGAGGAAGGCTACGATCTGGTAATCCGGGTCAATCCGGATCCCGATGAAAGCCTGGTCGGACGGGCGTTTCTCCGCGACCGCCTGGTCGTTGTGGCGAGCCCGGACCTTCCTCGCCCGACCGATGGGCTCGCCGCTCCTGGCATTGCGCGCGGGACAGGCGAGCGGCAAACATGGCAGGTGAAGACACCAGGTGGCCGGGCAACACTTAGAATCGAGCCGGTCCTCGCCTTGTCGACGCTGATCATGGTCCGCGATGCGGTGCGAGCCGGCGTCGGCGCAGGACGGCTTCCCATTTCGTTGGTGGCCCACGACCTGGCTGACGGCACACTGGTGAATTGGGGGGATATTGACGGCCCCGAAATTTCTCTATGGACGCTCTACCCGTCGCGGCGGCTGCTCAGCGCGCGCGTGTCGGCGTTCCTGGATTTTCTGAAACAGGCTTTCCCAAACGGGACGCCGGACGAACTGGCCGCCTATATCGGCAGGTGACGACGATTGGGAGGTGACGACGGGTCCGCTTCGGCCAGAGCGCCGCTCGGCTCGATCGATCGGAGCCTGCTGACAGACAGTTGTCAGGAGCCTTCCTTTATGGTGCCTTGCCGCATGGGTGGCGGCAACGGAGAGGAAAGCTTTTCATGACCATCAAGGCCAGCTGTCATTGCAAGGCGACGACGTTCGAGGTTTCGCAGGCGCCCGAGACGGTAACACAATGCACCTGCTCGTTCTGCTCCAAGCGCGGTTCGCTGTGGGCTTACTACGTTCCGTCGCAATTCAAGCTCACCAGCTCGCCGGAAAACGTTTCCTTCTATCAATGGGGATCGAAGACCGTCAAACACGGGTTTTGCGCCATTTGCGGCTGCGGCACCTTCACCGAAACGCCGGACTGGTCAACCGGCAAACCGGACTTCGACAATCCCAAGATATCAGTCAATTCGCGGCTGTTCGACGATTTCGACCTCGATAAGGTCGAGGTGGTCGTCATTGACGGCAAGAACCTCTGGTAGGCCAGCACCAGCCACCGAAGCGGAAGAGTGGCGCGAGCGGGGAAAAGCCGCTTTCGCCGCTCGGTTTTTCGCCGCATTTCATGTTACAAGACCGGAGAAGGGCTTATATGCGCGAGCCGCAAAGGCCGCGCTTTGGAGAGGGACGATTCTATGAAAAAGACTGTGCTCGTCGCCGTTGCGACGGCTGTGCTGGTGAGTGCCTGCACCACGACCGATCCGTACACCGGCGAGCAGAAGGTTTCGAACACCGCAGCCGGCGCCGGCCTTGGCGCCCTGGCGGGTGCGGGCCTCGGCCTGCTTGCCGGCGGCAATGACCGCCGCAACGCGCTGATCGGCGCCGGTATCGGCGCGCTGGCCGGCGGCGCCATTGGCGCGACCATGGACCAGAACGAGGCTGAACTGCGCCGCCAGCTCGAAGGCACCGGCGTCAGCGTCACCCGCACCGGCGACCAGATCATCCTCAACATGCCGTCCGACATTACTTTCAACGTCGACCAGGATGCGGTGAAGCCCGGCTTCTACCAGGTGCTGAACTCGGTTGCGCTGGTGCTGAAGAAGTTCAAGCAGACCACGGTCGACGTGTTCGGCCATACCGATTCGACCGGTGGCGACGAACACAATTTCGATCTGTCGCAGCGCCGCGCATTGGCGGTCGCCAACTATCTCTCAGGCCAAGGTGTCGATTCGCGCCGCTTCGCCGTCACCGGATTCGGCAAGACCCGTCCGATCGCGTCCAATGGAACGGCGGCCGGCCGTGCGCAGAACCGGCGCGTCGAGATCCAGCTTTCGCCGCTGACCTGAATTGTTCGGCACCGAAATGCGAAGGCGGCCCCCGCAAGGGGCCGCTTTCTTTTTGGGCTCCTGTGGTCCGCCAAAAGGTCTAATGCATTAGAGATTTCTAATAATCCCTTTCCGGAGACCTTTGAAGGGATTAGCATTGGCGCGGTTCCAGAGGGGATGGGGCGATACAAACGGCCGCGCAGTCACTTAGTCGGCCCCGGTCCTGCACGGCCAGATAAGGAAATCTGGGAGGAATGCATGACAAGAACAGCTCGTCTTGGGCGCTGCGGCGTCCTCATTTTGACAGGTCTGGCCTCAGCTTGGTGCGCAGCCGCCACGGCTCGAGCCGAGGACGCCAACAAAGCCGACATCGAAGCTTTGAAGAAATCGCTCGCCAAATATGAGGACTACACGGTCGCCGTCCGCGACCTTTATCTGTCGACTGTCGGGTGTGTCTATTACAGCGGGGACAGGATCGAGGGCGCAATGGACTATCCGAAGGGCGCTATGGGCATCCATTTCGTCAACGTCCCGAGTGTCGGTCAGAAACTCGATCCGATGCGCCCCAATGTGCTGATCTACGAGCCGACCAAGAAAGGCTTGAGATTGGTTGGCGTGGAATGGCTGGTGCCCCTGACGCCAGACACCAAGGAACCTCCAAAACTATTTGGCCAGACCTTCATGGGACCGATGGAAGGGCACTATCCGCTCATTCCGAGGGAGTTCGTCCACTACGACCTTCATGCCTGGCTGTTCAGAGACAATCCGAACGGCATGTTCAGTCCGACCAACCCGAACGTGAAATGCAGCAAGGCAGAGTTTCCGATGCTGGAAAAACCGACCAAGATGATGCCCGGCCCGATGTGACGGACGGGCCAGGATAGAAGCTTGCCAAGGGTGCAAGCTGGCCGGCTGCATTTGAGAGCGCTCGGGATCAGGCTCGGACGACGATCGGCATGAGGGCCGGCGCGCATGAAGGCTGCCCGCATGAAGACAGGTATCTGGTCGCGGAAGTCGACAATGGCGCTGCGAGCCGTCAGTCGAAGGTAAAAGCGGCCCGCAAGGGCCGTTCTTGTTTGGCATGTCGGACTCCGTAATCAAGGCCTACGAGGTCGGCTGATCGATAATTGCCGCAACGATACGGCGCACGATCGGCAAGACCAGCAGCAGACTTGGAAAGCCCACTAGCCATGATGCTCCCCATGCATACGGCCAGGTCGCCACGAAACCGGTTGTCCAGCCCGCATTGATCAGCGTCGCTACCGCGGAAACAATGCACGACATCAGGATGGAAAGTACGAATGGCATTACCAGCGCATTGTAGGAGGCCGGTAGCTTCCTCGATTTCAAAACCTTGTGGGATGACGGTCGCATCACCTATCTCCTTCTCGAAAAGTGGAAGTATGCGCGGCTGGGCGCAGTCAGGCGGCCTGCGCCATTTGCTGGGCAAGGTTTCGAATAAAGCCGCGCAACGAACGCGGTTCGCGGCCCAGGGCGGCGCGCAATGTCAGACTGTTTCCGCCAAGGCCATAGTGGGCATAGTGGGCGTATATTTTGGCCAGCACCTGCATTTGGCGGTCATTGTAGGGAAGGCGTGCCTCGGCCGCCCACTCGCCAAATGTCGGCTCACCAGAAGAGATGGGTCTGCCAAGTTCCTCACTCATCATCGCAACGATGTCTTCCCGGCTGTGCATGCCGTCAGCGCACAGATCGAGGGTCGCGTAGGACAATCGCGCTTCGGTTAGGGCGATCGCCGCCACCTCAGCGACATCGCGGTAGTCGACGCGGGCCAGCTTCGCCGTCTTTGGAAACGGTTCCGAGAAAACACCATGTTCAACGACGGACGGCCAGGCCGCTGCGAGGTTCTGCATGAAATTGGCAGGGTGCAGAATCGTATATTCCATCGTCGTCGAGTAGAGAGCAGCCTCGACAGGCACCTTGCTGGCATGGTTCTTCAGTCGCGTATTGGTAGGCTGGATCACCGACGAGAAGACGAACTTTCGAACTCCTGCTCGCGTGGCGGCCTCAACCATGGCAACGCCCATGGCTGCTTCATCGGGAGCAAAAGCCGGCCCAATGTGAAAGACGCCGTCGACGCCCGCGACCGCCCTTTCGAGGCTCTGACGATTTCGCAAATCTCCTGTCGCAACCTCGGATGCCCCCACCTTCCGGGCCTTTTCGGCATTCGCAGGGTCGCGAACGAGCGCTCGAACATTGGCATTGCGGCGGACAAGTTCAGGCACGACAAGTCCCGCAACTCGGCCTGTGGCACCAACAACCAGAACAGTTGGATTGGCTACTTGCATGACGATTTCCTTCCATCAAGCCTGTCCTCGCGGGACAACTTGCAGAGAGGTACGACGTCGCAATTGTCGTTACAATTACCCGTTTTTGCGATATATTATGTCGAATGTCGGGAGAATGCATGAGCCGAATGGACGATTTCGAGGCTTTCATCGCGATCGTCGAGCATGGAAGTCTGACGACTGCCGCACATCGGCTGAACCGCTCGCTGCAGTCGGTCAGCCGGTCCCTGGCGGCACTGGAGCAATCAGTCGGCGTCGAGCTGATCCACAGGACAACGCGTCGCTCGACACCAAGTGAAGTCGGAGCAGCCTTTTTCAACCGGATCAAACCCGCGGTCGACGAAATAAACGACGCAAGACTTCAGGCGATCAATCAACGATCGGAGCCGGCAGGCGTCCTGCGCATCGGGGCGCCGGTTCTGTTTGGCCCGAACGTCCTGATGCCTGTCATCGCGGAATACATGCGGACATTTCCCCGGGTCGAGGTCGATCTTCAACTTTCCGATGGATTTGCCGATCTTGGCGCCGAAGGTCTCGACCTGGCAATACGCATCGGCGATTTGCCGGATTCCAACTTGAAAGCCAAACGCCTGGGAGCGTTGCGGCGCGTTGTGTTCGGCGCGCCTTCCTATTTCGCGCGGTGCGACCGGCCGGCCCATCCCTTCCAGCTGAGTGAGCACAGTTGCATCATCAGAACCGCTAACGAGCGTCCAGGTGAATGGACGTTTCAGATCGACGGGAAACCCCGGACCGTGAAGGTCGCAGGCGCTTTTCGCTCCAATCTGATGACCTCGGTCTATGCCGCCGCAATCCACGGACTGGGTTTGGGCTTCTCGCCTCTGTGGCAGATAAGACATTTGGTCGACGACGGTCTCGTCGAACTGGTTTTGACGGAATTCGAGCCGGCACCGGTGCCGATCCATGCCTTGTGGCAGGAAGGCCGGTCATCTTCGGCCAAGGTTCGGGCATTTCTGGATTTATTGGCATCCCGCCTGGAACTCAAAAGCCTGTAGCATCGACGGGTATTTGAAGCGCTCCAGGCCGGAAGAGATCGGGCAGATCGAGCCTGTCTTGCGATTACCGCGCATGGCGCTGATTGATCCTGAGCGGGCTCCAGATCTCGCATCCCAATCGCGTCCAGGAAAGCCGCGCGTCCTCGGGACGCCGCGGCTCATGGAATCAGACCTTGGCGACGATCTTCATGAAGGCCGGCATGTCGTCGCCGAAGCCGACGGTGCCGTCATTGTCTTCACCGCGGTTGTTGCCGCGGGCAGGGCGGCTGTTGCTGGCGCGCTGCGGCCTTGTGTCGCCGCGTTCCGGGGCGCGGTTCTCGTTGTTGCGATCGGAGACCTTGCGGTCGCTGTTTTCGGAGCGGATCGCTTCCTTGCGCTGATGCCGTTCGCCGATGTCGGCGACCGCGGCCTCGGCTACCACCGGCTGTTCCTCGCGCGCGGCATCTGCCGCCGGCGCGTCGTCGCTGCGCTTGGCATGGCGTTCGCGCGGCTTGCGCTCGCCACCCTCCTTGCGATCATGGGCCTTGCGGTCCTCGTCCTTGCGGCCGGCGCGGCGCGGAGCGCCACGGCCACGGCGGGGCGCTTCGTCCTCGCCGCCTTCGCTGGCGACCACGGTCGACAGGTCGCCGTCATGCCACTCGATCTTGTTGCCGATCAGCCGCTCGATGGCGTCGATGTATTTGGTGTCGGACTTGGTGGCGATGGTGAAGGATTTGCCCGAGCGTCCGGCGCGGCCGGTGCGGCCGATGCGGTGGACATAGTCTTCGGCGTGGATCGGCACGTCGTAGTTGAAGACGTGGCTGACGTCGGGAATGTCGAGGCCGCGCGCGGCGACGTCGGACGCCACGAGATAGCGCAATTTGCCATCGCGGAAATTGGCCAGCATCTGCATGCGGGCGCGCTGGTCCATGTCGCCATGCAGGGCGCCGGCGTCGAAATCATACTTCAGCAGCGAGCGGAACAGCTCCGCGACCTCGACCTTGCGGTTGCAGAAAATGATAGCGTTCTTCAGCTCGGCGTCTTCGGCCTTTATCAGATTGCGAAGCGTCTCGCGCTTGTCCCACGGCTTGGAGCCGGACTTGACCAGGCGCTGGATGATGTTGGTGGCAGCGGATGCCGCCTTGGAAACCTCGACGCGCACCGGCGCATGCAGGAACTTCTCGGTGAGCTTGGTGATCTCCGGCGGCATGGTCGCTGAGAAGAACAGCGTCTGCCTGGTGAACGGGATCATCTCGCAGATGCGCTCGATGTCGGGGATGAAGCCCATGTCCAGCATGCGGTCGGCCTCGTCGATGACGAGGATCTCGACGCCGTTGAGCAACAGCTTGCCGCGCTCGCGGTGATCGAGCAGACGGCCGGGCGTGGCGATCAGCACGTCGGCGCCGCGCTCCAGCTTCTTGTCCTGCTCGTCGAAGGAGACGCCGCCGATCAGCAGCGCGATGTTGAGCTTGTGGTTCTTGCCGTATCTGATGAAATTCTCTTCGACCTGCGCGGCGAGCTCGCGCGTCGGCTCGAGGATCAGCGTGCGCGGCATGCGGGCACGGGCCCTGCCTTTTTCGAGGCGGGTCAGCATCGGCAGCACGAAGGAAGCCGTCTTGCCGGTGCCGGTCTGTGCTATGCCCAGAATATCCTTGCCGAGCAAGGCATGCGGGATGGCGCCAGCCTGGATCGGCGTCGGCACGGTGTAGCCCGCATCGGTGACTGCGGAAAGGACCTTGGGCGACAGGCCGAGGTCTGAAAAGGTCAACGCTTCTAGAGCGGTCGTGGTGTCTGAGGACAAGAGTTGCTGTCTTTGGCTGGTTCGGGGAAGCGCAACGGCATCCGTCGCGGCAAGCACAGCGTGCCTGCAAGATTGGTATTGCGATTAGGCGCAAGCCCGCGATTTGTCAACAGAAACGGGCGGGATTGGCACGATTGTGAAAACGTAAGCTTAATCGCGATGCTTAATTAGGTAGTCACTCTTTGCGCCGGCTCAATAGCGGAACTGCTCGGCGAGAATGCGTTCGTTCCACGAATGGTTGGGATCAAACAGCAGCGTTGCCGTCGCAGTCGGCGATTCGCGGACCGTTACGGAAGCCACCGCCTTGACCTCGGTGTGGTCGGCGGCGGTGTTCACCGGGCGCTTTTCCGACTCCAGAATATCGAAGCGTACGGTCGCCTTGTTTGACAACAAGGCACCCCGCCAACGGCGCGGCCGGAACGGGCTGACCGGGGTCAGCGCGAGCAACGGCGCATCCAGCGGCAGGATCGGCCCGTGCGCCGAAAGATTGTACGCGGTGGAGCCGGCCGGCGTCGCGATCATCACGCCGTCGCAGTTCAGTTCCTCGATGCGGACCTGCTCGTCGACGGTGATGCGGATCTTTGCCGTCTGGTAGGACTGACGCCACAGCGCCACCTCGTTGATGGCGAGTGCCGAAACCGTCTCGCCCTCATGCGTCAACGCCAGCATTTCCAGCGGGCGGATCGTTTCGGCGACGGCGGCCGCGATGCGCTCGGTGAGGCCCCCGACGCGGTACTCGTTCATCAGGAAGCCGATGGTGCCACGGTTCATGCCGTAGACCTTCTTTCCCGTGCTCATCGTGTCGCGCAAGGTCTGCAGCAGGAAGCCGTCGCCACCCAGTGCCACCACCACCTGGGCGTCGTCGAAGGATGCCTGGCCATAGCGGGCCGACAGGCTCTCCATCGCCGCCTTGGCATCGGCAGTGTCGGAGGAGACGAAGGCGAGATTGGCTTTGCTCATGACATTCCGATGGCGGTCGGCCGATGGCGGTCGGCGGCGGTTGCGTGGGGTAGCATGGGCAAGCGCATCTGCAAAGGGAGGCATCGTCCGGGCCAGTTGCGGCCGCGGCGAAACGAAATCGGCGGCTCGCGCTTCATGTCGCCGGAACGGCGAATGTGATGGTTAAGTGCGAGCTTAAGCACTCGTAAAGCCTGATCGATCATGTTAGCCGACAGAGGATGGGTGGCTGGGGGGCTAGCCAGTCGAGACCTGTCTATTGCCGGTGACACGCCTGATTATCGTCTTCCTTGTGATGGGAAGTTTCGCCCTTCTCTTTGCGGAGCTTGTGCGGCAGTCCGAAGACATGAGCTCCAGGCCGATGGCCTCACGCTGCGGCGGCGCCGGCGTGCCATGCCCGCAAAACGCATTGTAGGCGAAGCCAATCCGCCAACGACGATCCGTCGCCTACTGCCCGACAATCCTCAGATTGGCGTTGCCGTAGAATGTGTAGGCGAGATAGGTCGGATCGCCGGTCCGGTAGAATTCTCTGCGGACATCCTGCAGGATCTCGGCCAGATAGACCGGCCCGTCCTTGATCCGCGTGCTGATGCCGCCATAGAAATCGGTCGAGAAGGCCGCTGCCGCGCGGTCGGTCAGTGGCCACATGCCGCCGATGAAGCCGGAAGCGCCGCCCGCCAGCACCGCCGGACCCCAGCCCTGCACGAAACCGCCGAGCATCTGCGAACGGCCGGTGTCGCAGGCGTTGAAAAAGTAGAACGGATTGCCCTTGCCATGCGCGGCCGCGACCAGCGCGGCCCATGTATCGGGGTCGAGCGACTGGTCGACGAGATCGATGGCAAAGACGGGCCGGCCACTGCTCGGCTGGTTGACCTCGCCATGACCGGAGAAATGAATGAAACCGGTCGAGACTTCACCGACCAGTTTCTCGAAAGAGGTGAAATCGCCATCGAAGCGGCGGTAGCCGTAAAGCTTGCTCAGCGCCGCGATCTCGTCCTGCTGAAAGCGCAGCGAGCGCTTGTCGAGATAGGAGGGCGCGACGGCCGCGACGCCGGTGAAGGTCATGCGGTCGAGCGGGTTGTCGACCTGTGAGGCACTGCTGCGCGGAGCCCAGCGCGCCAGCCGGTAGCCCATGCCGAGAAAACCGTCGGCGACGGCGCCGTCGGCGCTGCGCGGGCGGATCAATTCCCAGGGCAGCGTCGGGCTGTTCGAGGTGATCTGGATCGAATGGAGTTCGCCTTTGCCGCGCAGCGACCAGAACAGGTCCTTGAACGGTTTCGGCACATAGTCGCGGTAGAGCGCATCGCCAAAACCTTCGGCGGCGAGCGTGACAAAGCGCTTTTGCGCCCCCGTATCGCTGCTTGCGGCAGGCTGCTGCAGCGAAACGGCGCCGCGCAGGCTCAATCCGAGCTGCAGCAGGCGGCGGTATTCGGAGTCCAGCCATGCCGCCATCTCAGGTGGCGTCGAGAACGTATCGGTCACCGGACCGGCCAGATGCGGCGAATGGATGATGATCTGCCCCGAACCCAGCCCGCTCGGATCGTCATAGAGGATGGTCACGTCGAGATCGGGGACGTCATCGCCGGCTGCGCCGCCGAGCGTCACATTGCCAGTTACCGCCGGCTGCGGCGCCGCTGCGGCCAGCATCAGCATGGCAGGTGCTGCGGAGCGTTCGGCTGTGGCGCTCAGAGCGGCTGCCTCGACAGGCGCGGTGCGGCGAATGATAACCGACCGCGATGCCGATCCCAGGAACCTCCCGGCGCTGTAGATGCGCGCGATGAACTGGGCCGGCTTGCTGTCCTTGGCGATCGGCCGCGCCTTGACGTCGAAGCGGACGAAGTCGCTGTCGCCCTGGCGGTAGAGCGTCGTCCGTCGGCTCCATTTGCCGCCGTCAGCGAGATCGAAGCCGGAGGCGAACAGATCGATATCGATCGGCCATTGCTCGGTTCCCGCCGGCATCGCCATGGCCAGGGCGCCATCTTCCGTCACCGACGAGCCCGGCGCTGCCTTCACCTTCACTTCGGGCGTGAATTGCTCTTCGGTAAGGGCGATCGAAACGGTCACCGTCTCGCCGGCGACAATCTCATCCGGCGCATCGATGGTTGGATGGCGCACCACCTCGACAGCGCCCGTCTCGGGTTGTGGAAGGGCGCCGCCGGAAGGAGGGCTTTGCGCCTGGTCGATGGGCGGCGGCGCTGGTTTCGGTGGCGCCTGCGCCTCCGGCGGACTTTCGGCGCCGGTCGCGGGTGGCGGGGCCGATGTCATGCCGTCCTCAGGGGGGATCCCTGCCTTATCGGGGGGCGGTTCGGCGCCGGTGGCTCCGCCATCCTGCGGATAGGTCCCGCCGAGATTGTTCTGGGCAGCGGCCACAGCTGCGTCTTCAAGACGTTGCTTTTCCTCTTCGTATCGTTGCCGAGCCTGCTCTTCCTGCAATTGGCGCTGCTGTTCCTGGCGTTTGTATTCCTCGTAGAGCGCCGCCTCCTTGGCGCTGTCGCCCATCGCGGCATCGGGACTGCCGGAGCCCGGTGCAACGTCCATGGGGTAGGGCTCCTGACCGCTGCCATCGGCGTAGTCGCTGCCATCAGGCTCCCAACCGCCACTCCCGGAGATGTAGCCGCCGCTCGCCATCGCCGGCGGTGCCGGTTCCGGCACAAGCGGCAGCGCCGGTGCCGCGCCGGCCACCTGGTCCGGCGTCAGCACAAAGGCAGCGTCTGCCGAGCGGCCATATGCCATCCATGGCCACTGGGCGCCTGACGTTTTGTCGATAGTGGTTTGCCTGACCGAGGCGAGGATGATGGCTATGTCCGCGCCGCGCTTGACCAGCGCAGCGGTGAGCGCATCGGCAAATACGGTGACGGGGCGGGCTTCGCCCAGTGCAACGGTTCCGGGTTTGGCCGACAGAGCGACGATGGCGTGGGTGAGGGGATCGACCGCCGCCAGACCCTGCATCACGCCGGAAGTAGGGTTGTGGCCATCGCCGGGATTGTCGAGCAGAACCACCTTCAATGTCGGGGTTGCCTCGAGCGCCTGCATGAACAGATCGAGGGGCAATGCCGTCTGGTCGACCGTTTCCTTTGAATCGATCCGGGTGCCGCGCGTCAGTAAATAGTTCCTGCCGTTGGCCTGCGCGGTGTGGCCGACATAGTAGAAGATGCCGACGGAGTCCGGTTTGGCCAGGGATTGGGCGAAATCATGCATGGCGCGCGCGACATCGGCGCGGTCGCCATCCGACACCTGCCGGACGGTGAAGCCAAGCGATCGTAGTGTCGCTGCAACGAGTTCGGCACTGAGGTCGGCGTTGGCGATTGCCGGTGAGCCCTCAGAGGCCGGATTGGCGACAACCAGCGCTATCCGCTCTTCGCCGCGCGCAGCGGAGAAGAGCGCCATGGTCATCAGCAGCACGACCGCCAGAAAAAGGCGCATGACCGTGATCCAAGCCCTGCAGGCTGCGGCGCTCACGCCACGGCTTGCCCCAATTCATCAATGGCCCAACCTTGACCATATCATGTCGGCTTCGCCGGCGCACTGCCGGTGCCGATGATGCAGTTGTGTCGCTAAAAGATATTGACTGTATGTTTAGTAATTAATACCGTTGCCCGAGATACCGAGTTGGTCAGCCGGCATTCGCCGGTGAATGATCACCAGGACGAAGGGAACTTAGGGACTCGAGGCGCAATCCCGCCGGTCCCAACAATGGGAGACACAAGCATGCAGTTGAAATCGACCGCCACGGCGCTCGGCCTGTCGCTGCTGGCGATGACCGGCATTGCCCGCGCCGAGGGCGAACTCCAAATCTACAATTGGGGCAACTACACCAGCCCGGACCTGATCAAGAAGTTCGAGGAAACCTACAAGGTCAAGGTTACCGTCACCGACTACGACTCCAACGACACGGCTCTGGCCAAGGTCCGCCAGGGCGCTTCCGGCTATGACATCGTCGTTCCATCGGCCAGCGTGATGCCGATCTGGATCAGCGAAGGCCTGCTCTTGGAAACCGATCCCAACACGATGGAGAACTTTAGAAACGTCGATCCGAGATGGGTCGACGTGCCGTTCGACCCCGGCCGCAAATATTCGGTGCCGTGGCAATGGGGCACGACCGGCATCTCGGTCAACAAATCGGTCTATGCGGGCGATCCGAACACCTCGGCGATTTTCCTCGATCCGCCGCCGGAACTCGTCGGCAAGATCAATGTCGTGCCCGAAATGGGAGACATCATGTTCCTCGCCATCGCCTATGAGGGTGGCAAGTACTGCACCGACGACAAGGTGCTTTTGAAGAAGGTGCATGACAAGCTCATCGAGGCGAAAGCGAAATGGCTGTCGCTCGATTACGCTGCCGTTGACGGTCTCGGCAGGGGCGACATTGCCGCCGGCGTCAACTGGAACGGCATATCGCTGCGCGAGCGGCTGGAGAACGACAAGATCGTCTACGGCTATCCCAAGGAGGGCTTTCCAATCTGGATGGACAATGTCGCGGTGCTCAAGGATGCCAAGAACGTCGAGAACGCCAAGCTCTTCCAGAATTTCATCATGGACCCCAGGAATGCAGCGATGATCTCGGCCTTCGCGCACTACGCCAACGGCATCAAGGGCTCCGAGCCCTTCCTGCCGGCCGATATGAAGGGCGCGCCCGAAGTGGATGTTCCGGCCGAATTTGCCGACAAGGGCCAATTCATGCCGGCCTGTCCCGCAGACGTCCAGGCGCTCTACACCAGGATCTGGACCGATCTGCAGAAATAGCGGCCCCGCCAGCCGAAGCTGACCACCAAACATCGGGCCGCGGATCGCGGCCCTGCCATCGCCAATGCCAGATGCCGTAAAGCCGCCGCGGGAGATTTTCGATGTCCGATCTCGACCTTTGCTACATGCCGGCCAGCGAGGCGTTGCGGCTGTTCAAGGCGAAGAAACTGTCGCCTGTGGAACTGATGCAGGCCACCATCCGCCGCGCCGAGGCGACGAAAGAAACGATCAATTGCCTCACCTTCACGCATTTCGACGAGGCGATGGATCTCGCCAGAAAAGCCGAGGCGAAATACGCCAGAGGCGCCAGGACCGGCGCGCTCGAGGGCCTGCCGATCGGCATCAAGGATGAGAGCTACATCAAGGGCAAGCCGACCTCGCATGGCTCGCTGCTGTCCGGGGACGCGCTTGGCGGCCATACCTCGACGATGAACGAGCGTGTCATGAAGGCCGGCGGCATCGTCCACGCCCGCACGGCGACGCCCGAATTCAGCTGCGCCGGTTATACCTGGTCGAAGCGCTGGGGCGTCACGCGCAACCCCTGGAACCCGGATTTCACGCCGGGCGGTTCGTCGGGAGGTTCGGCGGCAACGCTGGCCTCCGGCACGTCGTCGATCGCAACCGGCTCGGACATAGCGGGCTCAATCCGCATCCCTGCCTCGGCCTGCGGCCTGGTCGGCTTCAAGCCGCCTTACGGCCGCAATCCCGATGAGCCGCCGTTCAATCTCGATTTCTACTGCCACACCGGGCCCTTGGCCCGAAACGTCGGGGATGCGATCCTGCTGCAGAACGTCATGGCCGGGCCGAGCCCGCTCGACATCGCCACGCTGCGCCCGAAACTGCGCCTGCCGCTCGACTACAAGCCGATCAAGGGTTGGAAGATCGCATTCTCCATGGATCTCGGGTCCTTCGAGGTGGATGCGGACGTGCGCAAGAACACGCTCGCTGCCTGCGATGTGTTCCGCTCGCTCGGCGCCACCGTCGAGGAGGTGGACCTCGGCTGGGGCGACGAGGTGCTCAAGGCCGGCATGGCCTATCTCGAACATCTCTTCGGCGCCTCGCTGTCGCCGCTGCTCGCCAAGCACGGCAAGGACATGACCAGCTATGCCAGGCAGTTTGCGCAGGACGGCCAGAAGTCGAAGGCCACGGACTTTGTCGCAACTTTGGACGTGGCGGCCAGGATGTACCAGACGCTGGGGCCGTTGCTGGAAAAATACGATGTGCTGATCTGCCCGACCAATGCGCTTCCCGCAGTGCCGGCGGAATTCGATCAGACCAAAGGCAAGGTCGAGATCAATGGACGAGAGGTGAACCCGTCGCTGGGCTGGGTGATGACGACGCCGTTCAACATGCTGAGCCGCTGCCCGGTTCTGTCGATCCCGTCGGGCCGCGCCGCCAACGGCGTGCCGACAGGCATCCAGATTGTCGGCCGCACCTATAGCGACGCTGACGTGTTCCGGGCGGGTATGGCCTATGAGACGGCTCGTGGTCAGTGGTACACGAATGCCGGGACACGCCCGACGCTGTGAGTCCGCAGGGCGCCGGCATGCCAAGGCAGCGGCGGGATGTTTCGGCCGCCGGGGAAAGGCCTGACGACAATGGCGCAACGCATAGCCACTCCGGATGCGGGAAAAAGCAAGGCGGCCAAGGGTGCGGCGAACGACGCCGCGCCCAAGGACCGCCGGCGCGAGCGCGGCGAAGCGAGCGTCCAGCGCATCATCGACGCCACCATCGAGCTCATCGCGGAGGAGGGGCTGGCCAGCGTCACCATGCAGCGCATTGCCGGGCATGTCGGCTCGTCCAACGCACTGGTCGTGTTTCATTTTCGCAGCAAGGAGAACCTGTTTCGGGCCGTCCTGCAATATCTCAGCGACCAATATGACGCGGTGTGGCTGACGCTGGTGCGGGCGCCCGGCCTGTCGCCGGTAGAGCGGGTGTTGGGCGCGGTCGATTGCGCGCAGCGCTTTGCCCGGCAGCATCCAAAATGGGTTTCGGTCTTCGTCGTCTTTTCCAGCGACCGCAAGAGCATGCAGATCTACAATGAAATCGGCCTGCCGAGCGATCTCGCCTACACGGCCGAAGCGCGCGAACTGCTGATCGAGATTTCGCGCAGCGGCGGTTACACCGGCGTCGACATAGACACGCTGTCGGAGAGCCTGAATTATCTGGTTCACGGCGCCTGGTATTGGGACCATCTCAACCCGTCCAGCCGCGACACCGACGTGCTGCGCAAGACCATGCTGCTCCTGCTGCACCAGGCCTTTCCGCGGCATTTTTGACTTGGGGTGAGATGCGGCCATTGCGAGCGACGGAAAGCGTCCTCTGCAAACCTAAACCCGAAAATCTCTACGATGCCTTGATCTCTGTAAAAATGCTTGCACAATCCAGAGGTGCGATTTAAACAACCTAAGGATGCATTCGAGGGTGGGTAGATGTGGCATTGGCTGATACTTCTGTTGCTGATTGGTGTGCCGGTTTTCTTCGCCGTCCGGTCGTCGCGCAAATCCTCACAGAGCCCAGATGACCTCGTGGGGTTCGGCGGCTGGCTGATCCTGCTGGCGATCAGTCTGTCCCTTTCGCCGTTGCGCACACTTATCGATATGGCCAGTCTGGTCAAAACCTACCAACAGCTTGTTACAGTGCCCAACGGGGCCTTGGCCATCTATGGCGAGGCAGCCCTCAATCTGGCATTTCTGGTGCTTCAGCTGGTCGTGCTTGTTTCGATGCTGCGGCGAAGCCACCGCTTCCCGCAGCTGTTCATATGTCTGTGGTTTGCGATCCCTCTCTTGTTCATACTGGACGCAGTTTGGATATCGATTGTGCTTGGTGTCCCGGTAAACCGTTTGCTTGCCGGAGGGGCTCTGGTTACACCTTTGGCATCCTTCATAGTCACAGGGATCTGGGCCGCCTACGTCTACAGGTCGGTTAGGGTGAGAAACACGTTCGGCGATACGGCGGCCATACAGGCCGCGACATTTTCCTAGAAGGTCCGACGGCTGCGAGTTGGCCTGATGTCGTGCTGCCAGCTCCGCCGAATAGATCCGTCGGCAGTCCTCCTTCGTCTAACGAGCTTTGGGTGGCCTGCCACCCGAAGCTCGAAGAGCGTGAGCGGCCCGAGACATAGGTGACGATTTGTACCGGACACATGGGTAACACTTTTGGCTTTTGGCCGGAGGTGTTGATGCCGTGGAAAGAGTGTTCGGTGATGGAGGAACGTCTTCGTTTTGTGGCTCGTCTTCTCGACGGGGAAGGCATGAGCGATGTGTGCCGCGAGTTCGGCATCTCGCGCAAGACCGGCTACAAGATCTTCAACCGCTACAAGGAGGACGGGCTGGATGCGCTCACCGACCGCTCGCGGCGGCCGGTGCGCTACGCCAACCAGCTTCCCGACCAGATCGAGCGGCTGATCGTGGAGAGCAAGCGGGAGAAGCCGCACTGGGGTGCCAGGAAGATACGCGAGCTGCTGGTGCGCAGGCTGGCCGGCGACGTCCGCATCCCGGCCAGGAGCACCGTTCATGCCGTGCTCGATCGCCACGGCCTTGTGAGCCAGGCCCGCAAGAGGAACCGAGCGAACAAGGCCGTGGGCACGCAACTGTCCCAGGCGGTTGTGCCCAACGATCTGTGGTGCGCCGACTTCAAGGGCGAGTTCAAGCTCGGCAACCGCCAATACTGTTACCCCCTGACGGTCACCGACCAGGCCTCGCGCTACCTGCTGGCCTGCGAAGCCCTTGAATCGACAAAGGAGGTTCCGGTCCTCGAGGCTTTCGTCCGGCTCTTCAAGGAACGCGGCCTGCCGGAAGCGATCAGAAGCGACAATGGCCTGCCCTTCGCCAGCCCCAACGGCCTTTACAACCTCTCGAAGCTGTCGGTCTTCTGGCTCAGGCTCGGCATCGCCGTCGAGCGCATCAAGCCCGGTCACCCGCAGCAGAACGGCCGCCATGAGCGCATGCACCGCACCCTGAAGCAGGAGACCACGCGGCCGCCGGGCATGAACGCCCTCCAGCAGCAGGCCCGGTTCGATGCTTTCATGAGCGAATTCAACGACGAGAGGCCCCACGAGGCGATCCAAATGAAAGTGCCAGCCGAGCTCTACAGAGCTTCTTCAAGAGCCTATCAAGGCCTCCCCGAGCTGGACTACCCCTTCCATGACAAGGACATTCTCGTCACCGCCTGCGGCCGCATCTGCATGCACAGGAAGAAGATCAACATCTCCACCGTGCTCGCCGGCCAAAGGCTCGGAATCACCGAAGTCGACGACGGCATTTGGCTCATCAGCTTCATGCACTATGATCTCGGATATATCGACCTGGAACAAAGGACCTTGCAAACCATCGACAACCCGTTCGGCACGAGGTTGTCACCCATGTCTTAGGTACAGAATGTTACCCATGTCTCCGGGCCGTACAGCGAAGGGGTGGTGCCCCCGGACGGAATCGAACCGCCGACCTTCGGTTTACAAAACCGCTGCTCTACCAGCTGAGCTACAAGGGCACGGCGCTCCGGTTAGCATATTTGGTGCGCCAGTAAAGACAAAACTCCGTTTTCGATCGCTGATGGACGCCGCCGAGGTGGGCGGGCCGCCATGCTGAAAACCGCCAATGCGATCCCTACATATCTCTCAGGTGCAAACGCATCGAACGGGGTGTCGCATGATCAGACTTGTCATCATCCTGCCGCTTGTCGTCATCGCCTGGTTTCTCGTGGTGAAGCTCATCAAGGATGTGAAGAGCGCCAAGATCGACTGGACCGGCGTCGCCACCATCATCGGCTTCATCGTGCTGGCCTTCTGGCTGCGGCACGTTACGGGCATGGGGTGACGGGAGCGAATAGCGAATAGGGAGTAGCGAATAGGGAAGTCTTAACTCCCGAAAGCCATTTCGCTACTCGCTACTCGCTACTCGCTGAAACCTTCGAACCTTTCGCCGCACCGCGACGACTGATCTCCAGAGGCGAATGGTCGCCTCGACCAGGGAGATCATCATGTTGAAGCGCACTCTTACGTCAGGCCTCGTCGCCATTTTCGTCGCCACCGGCGCGCTCGCCGGCACCGTGCAGTCATCCTCCGCTCACAGCCATCATCACCACCATCATCACAAGCACCACGACAAGCCCTGGTGGTGGTGGAACCATCAACACAAGCACCATCACCACAAGCATCATCATGGCAAGGTGATCATCTTCCTTTGAGCGAGACGACCGCCTCGCGGAAAGGGCGGCTTCGGCCGCCCTTTTTTGCTTGGCCTCGATAGCGATGAAACCGGCACGCAGCAGATTTTTGCCGGACCCGAGAAGAAATCTCAAAAACCTTCGAACCTTTTTTCTCGTCGCGACGACCCATCATCAAGAGGCGGATGGATCGCCTCTCGCAACGAAACAAGGAGATCGTCATGTTCACGCGCAAAATCGCTTCCGCTCTTATCGCCAGCACTGTCGCCGCCACCTCGCTGGTCGGCACCGTCCAGCCGTCGGCCGCCCACAGCCATCACCACAACCGCGAAATCGGCATCGGCATCGCCGCCGGCGTCGGCGGGTTCGTGCTCGGCAGCCTGCTCAACCAGCAGCCCCGCACCGTCTATGTCGACGACGAGGGTGGCTCCTGGCACGTCCGCCGCTGCGCCAACCGCTACGCCAGTTACGATCCGTACTCCGACACCTATGTCGGCTATGACGGCTACCGCCACTATTGCCGCCTTTAGGAGGAGGCACCCCCACACGGAAAGGAGGGGCTGTACGCAGCCCCTCCTTCCTGATTTGAGCGCGCCGCGGTGCGGGCTACGGTTCGGAGATCGGCAATCCCGCTGCACGGCAGATGCGGGCAACACTCGCATTTTGCGATTGATCGCCCATGGCGATGAGTTCGAAGCTGCTTCCTTCATCCGGATAGATCTTGGCGGCGAACGGTTGGTCTGTTGTATGACCACCGGACGACGTCTTTGCAGCGACATGGCCGCAGACCAGGATTTCGCGGCGGCCGTCGAGCGTTCGCTCGCCGGCACGCATCGTCCCGAATTTGGCGGATACAGGATCCTGCAAATGCTGGCGAATGCCGATCGTGATTGTCTCCTCCAAAGCGAGCGAGATCGGAATCTCGCTGACTTGCTGGGAGACAGGGGCGGGTTCGGGCGCCGTCGCCACGCATCCGCACAGTGAAGCGGCGAGCAAAAGCTGCAGCGTTCTCCGCATTATAATCGGAACCCGCCGATCATCCTCGTCACCTCAGCAGCGGCGTCGCGCACCAGCGGCCCGATCTCGTCCAGCCGCTCCATCGTCACCCGCACCGTCGGTCCGGAGACCGAGACACCGCCGATCGGCTCGCCGAACTCGTTGAAAATGGCGGCGGCCACGCAGCGCATGCCGGGATGCCGCTCCTCGTCGTCGACCGACCAGCCGCGGTGCTTGATGACGGCCAGATCATGGGCCAGCGCCGAAATGTCCGACAGCGTCTTGTCGGTGAAGCGCTGCAGGCCCGACTTGCGCAGGATGGCGGCAACGCGTTCCGGCTCGAGTTGCGCCAGCACCGCCTTGCCGATGCCGGAGGCATGGAACGAGCTGCGCGTGCCCGGGCGGAAGAAGGCGCGGATTGCCTGATGCGTCTCGACCTGGCTGACGAAAACGACGCAATCGTCCTCGGCGACGCCGAGATTGGCTGTCTCGCCGGTCTTCTCCATCAATTCCTGCATGACCACGCGGGCGCGATCGACCAACTTGCGGCGGCGCAGGAAGGCGGCACCCATGCGGTAGGTCTCGACGCCGATCGACCACAGCTGGTCCGATGTATCGAATTCGACCATGCCGTGGTTCTGCAGCGTCGTCAGCATGCGATAGGCGGTGGACGCCGCAAGCTCGCTACGCGCCGAAATCTCGCTCAGCGACAGGCCGCTGCCTTCGGCGACGATGGCCAGGATGCGCAAGGCCCGGTCGAGCGACTGCACAGAACCGGCCTCGGACGGACCGTTGAAAGCGCGCGGCCGGCCGCGCTGGCGTTTTTCGCTGGTTTCCATGGCGGCATTGTCGCCGGTTTCGCCGAAATCGCAATGAAAAACTTTTTCATTGATTTTGATGGCCGGATTCATGGAAAACGAAAAAGCCAGTGGAATCAGTGTATACAAGGGGTTTTCTCGAAATGAAAAATTATTCTGAAAAAATTGAAAAATGAAAACGACACTGGCATTGTCAACCAACCAACAATCTTGAGGAGGCCGGACATGGCCAGGATGCGCGCTGTCGATGCAGCGGTTCTCGTTCTCGAAAAGGAAGGCATTTCCTGCGGCTTCGGCGTGCCGGGCGCGGCGATCAATCCGTTCTATTCGGCGCTGAAGGCGAGGGGCTCGATCCGCCACATCCTGGCGCGGCATGTCGAGGCGGCCTCGCACATGGCCGAAGGTTATACGAGGGCCAAGGCGGGCAATATCGGGCTTTGCATCGGCACATCCGGCCCCGCCGGTACCGACATGATCACCGGGCTTTATTCGGCGGCGGCGGACTCCATCCCGATCCTGTGCATCACCGGTCAGGCGCCGCGGGCACGGCTCAACAAGGAGGATTTCCAGGCGGTCGATATCGCCGCCATAGCCGTACCCGTCGCCAAATGGGCGGTCACGGTCATGGAGCCCTATCTCGTGCCGATGGCGCTGCAGAAGGCGTTTCACCTGATGCGCTCGTCGCGGCCTGGTCCGGTGCTGATCGACCTGCCGGTCGACGTGCAATTGGCCGAGATCGAATTCGATATCGATGCCTATGAACCGCTGGTCCCGTTCAAGCCGGCAATGTCGCGCGCCCAGGCCGAAAAGGCCTTGGCGATGCTCAATGCCGCGGAAAAGCCGCTGATCGTCGCCGGCGGCGGCATCATCAACGCCGATGCGTCGGATCTGTTGATCGAATTCGCCGAGATAACGGGCGTGCCGGTCATCCCGACGCTAATGGGCTGGGGCGCGATCCCCGACGACCACCGGCTGATGGCCGGCATGTGCGGGCTGCAGACCTCGCATCGCTACGGCAATGCGACGATGTTGGAAGCCGATTTCGTCTTTGGCATCGGCAATCGCTGGGCCAACCGCCACACCGGTTCGGTCGATGTCTACACCAAGGGCAAGAAATTCATCCATGTCGACATCGAACCGACCCAGATCGGCCGGGTGTTCGCGCCGGATCTCGGCGTCGTCTCGGACGCCGGTGCGGCACTAAAGATGCTGCTCGACGTCGCCACCGAATGGAAGACGGCAGGAAAGCTGCGCGACTGGTCGGGCTGGGCGAAGGAATGCCAGACCCGCAAGAAGACGATGAAGCGCAAGACGCATTTCGAGCAGGTGCCGCTGAAGCCGCAGCGCGTCTATGAGGAGATGAACAAGGCGTTCGGCCGTGACACCACCTACGTCACCACGATCGGCCTCTCGCAGATCGCCGGGGCGCAGTTCCTGCATGTCTACAAGCCGCGCAACTGGATCAATTGCGGCCAGGCCGGCCCGCTCGGCTGGACGCTGCCGGCAGCGCTTGGCGTGCGCGCCGCCGATCCGGATCGCACCATCGTGGCGCTGTCGGGCGACTACGACTTCCAGTTCATGATCGAGGAACTGGCGGCCGGCGCACAGCACAAACTGCCGTATATCCATGTCGTCGTGAACAATGCCTATCTCGGCCTGATCCGCCAGGCGCAGCGCGGTTTTGCGATGGATTTCGAGGTGAGTCTGGCCTTCGAGAACGTCAACCGCGCCAACGATCCGGAGGCCGGCTACGGCGTCGACCATGTCGCGGTCGCAGAAGCGATGGGGTGCAAGGCGGTCCGGGTGCGCAAACCGGAAGAGTTCGCCGGCGCGTTCAAGGAAGCGCAGCGGCTGATGAAGGAATACCAGGTGCCGGTGGTGCTCGAATTCATCCTCGAACGCGTCACCAACATTTCCATGGGCACGGAAATCGACAAGATCACCGAATTCGAGGACCTTGCCGAAAGCCATGAGGATGCGCCGACGGCGATTGTGTTGCTCGATTAGGCGCGCCGATATTCAGGTGAGACAGGCCTGCAAACGGCGCCTTCCTGCGCTTCCGGTGCTCACGTACAGAAAGTACGTTCCGCTCCGGTTCTCGAAAGTCACCGTTTTCGACTCTGCCCGACCTGAATCTCAACACGCCTAGGGCCAAGCAGAAGAAGGAGAAAGAATGCCGCGTTTTTCAGCCAATCTGTCGATGCTCTTTGGCGAGCATGAGTTCCTCGATCGTTTCGATGCCGCAGCCCGCGCCGGCTTCAAGGGCGTCGAATATATCGGCCCCTATGATCATACGCCTGACGTGGTCGCGGCCCGGCTGAAGAAGAACGGCCTGAACCAGGTGCTTTTCAACCTGCCGGCCGGCGACTGGGGCAAGGGCGAGCGCGGCATCGCGGTGCTACCCGACCGCGTGCCGGAATTCCGGCAAGGCATCGCCAAGGCGATCAGCTATGCCCATGCGCTGGGCTGCGAGCAGGTCAATTGCCTCGCCGGCATCGCGCCGCAGGGTGTCGATCATTCGGTGCTGGAAAATACCTTTGCCGAAAACCTGGCGTTTGCAGCCGAGAAACTGGAGCAGGCCGGCATCCGGCTTTTGATCGAGCCGATCAACACGCGCGATATCCCGGGCTTCTTCCTGAACTATTCGAACCATGCGCTGGCGATGATCGACCGCGTCGGCTCGAAGAACCTGTTCCTGCAATACGACATCTATCACATGCAGATCATGGAGGGGGATCTCGCCCGTACCATCGAGGCCAACCTCGGCCGCATCGCGCATATCCAGCTTGCGGACAATCCCGGCCGTCACGAGCCGGGGACGGGCGAGATCAATTATCCCTTCCTCTACGAGCATATCGACAGGATCGGCTATTCCGGCTGGGTCGGAGCGGAATACAAACCGAAGGCGGGGACGGAGGCTGGGCTGGGGTGGTTTCGGGAGCTTAACGGGCAGGGGAGTGCCGCGGCTTAGCTGTTACGATTGAAGTCGCGTTCCTTCGCGCCCCCCTCTGGCCTGCCGGCCATCTCCCCCACAGGTGGGAAGATCAGACGTCATCCCGGCTTTCGTCAATTCCCAACATTGCAGGGTGAGCGAGGCGCCGGAACTGCCAATCTCCCCACAAGTGGGGGAGATGGCCGGCAGGCCAGAGGGGGGCGCGAAGGAACTCAGCCTCAACAAGGGAGAAAACAATGGAAACCATCGGCTTCATCGGCCTTGGCATCATGGGCGCGCCGATGGCGGGGCATCTCCTGGATGCCGGCTACACCGTCATTGCCAGCGACCACCGCTCGAAGCCGCCGGCCGATCTCGTCGCCAAGGGCTTGAGAAGCATCACCGGCCACGCGGCAGTGGCGAAAGCCGCCGATATCGTCATCACCATGGTTCCCGACACCCCGCAGGTTGCCGAGGTGCTGTTCGGCAACAATGGTGTTGCATCCGGCCTGAGCAAGGGCAAGCTCGTCATCGACATGAGCTCGATCTCGCCGATCGAGACCAAGACCTTTGCCAAAAAGATCAACGATCTCGGCTGCGACTATCTCGACGCGCCGGTGTCGGGCGGCGAGGTCGGCGCAAAGGCGGCGTCGCTGACCATCATGGTTGGCGGCGAGGACAAGGCGTTCGAGCGAGCCAAGCCCGTGTTCGAAAAGATGGGCAAGAACATCACGCTTGTCGGCCCGAACGGCGTCGGCCAGACCACCAAGGTTGCCAACCAGATCGTCGTGGCCCTGACTATCGAGGCGATCGCCGAGGCGCTGGTCTTTGCCTCAAAAGCCGGCGCCGACCCCGCCAAGGTCCGGCAGGCGCTGATGGGCGGGCTGGCGGCATCGCGCATCCTCGAAGTGCATGGCGAGCGCATGATAAAGCGCGCCTTCGCGCCGGGCTTCCGCATCGAACTGCACCAGAAGGATCTCAATCTGGCGCTGGAAGGCGCCAAGGCACTCGGTGTCTCGCTGCCCAATACGTCGACGACGCAGCAGCTGTTCAACTCATGCTCGGCGAATGGCGGGGCAAAAGAGGATCACTCAGCGCTGGTTCGTGCGCTGGAGCGGATGGCGGGGCATGAAGTGGGTGAATAGTGAATGGTGAATAGTGAATAGTGAATGGTGACGGTAAGAACGCTTTTCCATTCACTATTTCACCATTCACCCTCCAAGGAATTTCCGTGCCGCATAAAGGCTCACCGCCGCCGCATTCGACACGTTGAGCGAGCGGATGGCGCCGGGCATGTCGAGGCGGGCGAGTTTCGTCACCGTCTCGCGCGTCTTCTGGCGCAGTCCCTTGCCTTCGGCGCCGAGCACCAACGCTATCTTTTCGCCTGAAAAACCCGTTTCGAGTTCGGCCGGCCCGTCCGAATCGAGGCCGATGGTCTGGAAGCCGGCATCGTGCAGCTGTCCCAGCGCGTCGGCCAGGTTCTTCACCTCGATCTGGTCGATATGCTCCAGCGCGCCGGAGGCCGATTTTGCCAGCACGCCGGATTCCTGCGGGCTGTGGCGGGCGGTGGTGATCAGTGCGCCGGCGCCGAAGGCGACCGCCGAGCGCAGGATGGCGCCGACATTGTGCGGGTCGGTGACCTGGTCGAGCACCAGCACCAGTTTCGTGTCGCCGAGCGTGTCGAGGCGCTTTGGCTTCAACGGTTCGGCTTCGATCAGCACGCCCTGGTGGACGGCGTCCGAACCGGTGATCTTGTCGATCTCCTTCGGCTCGACCAGTTCGGCCTTGAACGGCAAAGCGGCGAGGTCGGCGATCGCCAGCCGCTCGGCGGCATTGCGCGTCACCAACATCTTTCTGATCCGCCGGCGCGGATTGTCGAGCGCGGCGCGCACCGTGTGCAGGCCATAAAGCCGCACCAGCCCGTCGGCGGCGTTCTCGCCCGGCGGCACCGGCTGGCGCGGCCGGAAGGCAGGCGCGCCGCCGGCCTTCTCGTCGCGATGGGCGCGACGCAGCTTGGCGTAGTGGGTGTCTTTGGCGGTCTTGGGCGTGTTGTCATTGCTCATGACCGGCTTCTATAGCCGCGTCGCCGGGCCATGGATACAGGCAGAAAGCCGGCTTGCCGGGTGAGCTGTCAAAATCAGCGCATTTTGCCTTGCGGTGCGGTTGACACCCACTGGCCTTGCCGCCATAAGGCGCTTCGCTGATTTCGGACAAAACCCCGGTTTCGACCTGATCGGCGAGAATGCCTCGTTGCAAGGCTTCGACGGCAGGCTGGAGAGGTGCCCGAGTGGTTAAAGGGGACGGACTGTAAATCCGTTAGCTTAGCTTACGTTGGTTCGAATCCAACCCTCTCCACCACTGCCAGCCCGCGAACCTTGAGGACGATGCGGGTATAGCTCAGTGGTAGAGCAGCAGCCTTCCAAGCTGAATATGCGGGTTCGATTCCCGCTACCCGCTCCAAACACTCATCAGATCTCTGCGAATATCTCGACAACGTTGCCGTCCGGATCGCGGAAGAACACTGTCCTGTGGCCCCATTCCTGGTCGGTGAGCGGCAGGACCGGCTGCACGCCCTTGGCCTGAAGCGCCTCGGCGCAGGCAGCGACCATCTCCGGCGCCACCCGGAATGCCAGCTGCAGCGACAGCGCATCCCGCTGCTGCGGCGTGTCGTTGAACATCATGCCGAGGCTGGTCAAGGCCAGCGTGTTCGGGCCGACCCGATATTCGATCCACCTGTCGCCGAGTTCGCGCTGCGGCTCAAATTCCATCACGTCCCCGTAGAAGTGCCGCATGGCGGCCATGTCGCGGGCGAAGATGACGGTGTAGTCGATCTGACGGATTTCATTGAGCGCGTTCATTGTCGAAGTTCCGTGGCTGATGTTGCGATCGCTCGCAATCTAGCTTGCCTTTAAAGGGGTACAAGACTACCGCTTATACTGGTATTGACGGTGACAGAATGACGTATGACGGCCCACGGCGCGACGAGCTTGCCCGCTTCCTGCGCGAGCGGCGGGACCGCTTGCCGCGGATCGATGGCGCCAATGGCCGCCGCCGGGCACCGGGCCTCAGGCGCGAAGAGGTCGCCGCCGAGGCGGGGATCAGCACCACCTGGTACACCTGGCTCGAGCAGGGACGGGAGGTGAACGCGTCGCCGCAGGTGCTTCGCTCGCTAGCGCGGGTGCTGAAGCTGAGCCGGTCCGAGCAGGCCTATCTGTTCCAATTGGCGCGGCCCGATCTCGACTGGCGAAACCGGCTCGGCGAGCAAGGCCTGCCCAGCGCGCCGTTGCTCAGCCTGCTCGACGGGCTGGCGCCGCACCCGGCATATGTCGTCAATCGCTATTGGCAGGTCGTCGCCTGGAACCACCCCGCGGCGGTGCTGCTCGGGGATTTCGAGACGGATGATGAGTGGTCCGGCAGCCTGCTCGCCCGGCTGTTTCTCGACCTGGAATGGCGGCAGCGCTTTGTCGACTGGCCGGAGGTTTCGCGCTCGGCGGTCGCGCAGTTCCGGCTTGCCACTGTTGCCATGACTCGCGATCCGGTGCTGGCCGCCCTGGTTTCGTCACTGGAAGCGGCAAGCGAAGCGTTCGCCACGTGCTGGAACAGCCACGACATCGCCGAGCCACCGATCTGGCGGAAATCCATCCGGCACCCTCTCGTCGGCGCAATGGCGTTCGATTTCGCCACGCTGCAGCCGGGCGGCCGCGACAGTGATTTCTCGGTTTCCCTCCACACGCCGGTCGATGCGTCGACTGCCAGGCGGTTCGCGGCGCTGGTCGAAGCAACGCCCGACAGCCGCAAGGCGGTGCCGGGCGTGTTTGCGCGTGATGCAGGCGCAGAAGTCTAGCTGTTGAAGGCGGACGCGACCTGGTGTTGCTGCGGCACCTGTCCGTTCGGCGTCAGTCTGTCGACAATGCCTGGCAGGGCTGTGGACAATTGCTTGAGCAACTCCTGCTCGTCCAGTCCGGTCCTTTGCGCGATCTCTCGAATGACCTGCGGGCCGATCGCCTTGCCCAGATCATTGGCGTTGATCGGCTGGTTCTGTCCGGTGCCGACCCAGGAGTCAGCGACATTGCCTTGGCCGGCAGTCTTGAGCTTGTCGAGCAGTCCGCCCAGTCCGCCAAGCAGGCCGCCATCCCCTGAGGCCGTGGTTCCGGTGGGGGCTGGCGTTTGAGGCTGGGCGGGCTCGCCCGTCTCTTCGGCACTCGTCTGTTCGGCGCTTCTGCCGCTCAGCATCTTTCCCACCAGCAGCGCGCCGAGCGCGATCATCAGCGGTTTGGTGATGTTGCCGCCGGGTACGGCGTTGTCAAAAAGTCCCATAGGTCAATCCTCCATAACGGCCAAGCCCGTCCCGCCGGCTACAATGGAGCATGCGGGCGGAAATTCAAGTTGGCTTGAGCTTTTGACAATCATGTGACCATGATCGGCCGGCGGGGGAATGGAGAGGAAAAATGGGCATTATCAGCTGGATTATCCTCGGCGTCATCGCCGGCTTTATCGGCAGCAAGATCGTCAATAAGACCGGCCAGGGCCTGATCATGGATATCGTGCTCGGCATTGTCGGCGCCATCGTCGGCGGGCTGATCTTCAGCGCCTTTGGCGCCACGGGCGTGACCGGCCTCAACATCTGGAGCCTGATCGTCGCCGTCATCGGCGCGGTGGTCGTGCTGTGGGCCTATCACCAGTTCTCCGGCAAGCGAACGCTTTAGGCGCCAGTCTGCCGACTGGCTGACCGCAGGACGGCCAAACCTGCTTCGACGCGTTGACTTGAAGGTCAGGCGACGACGGTCAGCCTGCGTTTGCGTTCATCAAGCGAGACGATGGTCAGCCCGCTCGCGACCACCAGCAGGATGCCGCAGACCGCCAGGGCATTCGGGAACTGCCCGAATACCAGCACGCCTGAGATGACCGCCCAGACGGTAAAGCAGTAGTAGAACGGCGCCACCACGCCGGTCGGACCGACGCGATAGGCCATGAAGATGAAGAAATGGCCGAAGATCAGGAAGAATCCGGCGCCGGCCATGAGCAGCAGGTGCCGGGCTTCCGGCATCACCCAGCGCTCGGAAACGAGATGCGCGGCGCCCGCGCCGATCAGCACCACCACGACGGCGGAAATGGCGACGATCATGCCCGGCACCTCGGCCGCGACCCGCCTGCCGGCAAGATCGCGCGCCGCCGCCAATGCCGCGTTGCCGATCGCCAGCAACGCATAGACCGAGATGCCCTGCATGGTCGGCTGGGCCACCATAAGCGCACCGATGAAGCCGAGCCCGATCAGCGCCATGCGCACGCCGCCGATCCGTTCGCCGAACAGGATGGAGGAGCCGACCAGCATCAAAAGCGGGGTGATCTGCCCGAGCGCGGTCGAATCGGCGATCTGCATGTTGGCCAGCGCCACGACGTAGCAAAGGATGGCCGCCAGCTCGAGCAGGTTGCGGCGCAGCACGCGTTTGTCGAAGATCAATGGGATCTGCCTGCCATAGCCCAGCAGGAACAGCAGCGGCATGCCCCATAGCGTGGCCGCGACCCCGCGCAGGAACAGCACTTCATAGGACGGCAATCCCGCTGTGGCGAGCTTCATCATCGTGTCGTTGACGAGGTACGACCCCGTCGAAACGATCATGAACAGCGGGCCGCGTATGGAGGTCGGTATGAATTGCATGGGGCAACCAAAATCAGACCGCCGCCGCAGCGGCAATGGGCCAGGCGCCGGCTGCACATCCGGCAGGCAAAGGCCAGGACATGGGCGGGACAGGACATGAGCGGGAATAGCAAACAGGTGCTGGAGCCCGCAGCCCCCATTTCATTTCCGTTCGCGCGTTCCTATATCAGTGCCACATCCCCGCAATCGGATCATCGGTTCGCACCGAGTGGACAGCGCACCCGGCCACAAGGCACTTGTGTTTTTCGGCCGTAGTCGCTAATCGCCCCGCATTCGACTGAACTGAAGGTCAAGGCCGTCCAAGGAAAGAGACTATGGCAAAAGGTAAATTCGAGCGTAACAAGCCTCATGTGAACATTGGCACGATTGGCCATGTCGATCATGGCAAGACGTCGCTGACGGCGGCGATCACGAAGTATTTTGGCGAGTACAAGCGCTACGACCAGATCGATGCGGCGCCCGAAGAGAAGGCCCGCGGCATCACGATTTCGACGGCGCACGTCGAATACGAGACGGCAGCGCGCCACTACGCCCATGTCGACTGCCCCGGCCACGCCGACTATGTGAAGAACATGATCACGGGCGCCGCGCAGATGGACGGCGCGATCCTGGTCGTGTCGGCCGCCGACGGCCCGATGCCGCAGACCCGCGAGCACATCCTGCTTGCCCGTCAGGTCGGCGTTCCGTCGATCGTGGTGTTCCTGAACAAGGTCGACCAGGTCGACGATGCCGAGCTGCTCGAACTGGTCGAGCTCGAGGTTCGCGAGCTTCTGTCGAAGAACGAGTTCCCCGGCGACGACATTCCGATCGTCAAGGGTTCGGCGCTGGCTGCTCTGGAAGACTCCAACAAGACCATCGGCGAAGACGCGATCCGCGAGCTGATGGCTGCGGTCGATGCCTATATCCCGACGCCGGTTCGTCCGTTGGACAAGCCGTTCCTGATGCCGATCGAAGACGTGTTCTCGATCTCGGGCCGTGGCACGGTCGTCACCGGCCGCGTCGAGCGCGGCATCGTCAAGGTCGGCGAGGAACTGGAAATCATCGGCATCCGTCCGACGACCAAGACGACCTGCACGGGCGTCGAGATGTTCCGCAAGCTGCTCGATCAGGGCCAGGCCGGCGACAACATCGGCGCGCTGCTGCGCGGCGTTGATCGTGAAGGCGTCGAGCGCGGCCAGGTTCTGGCCAAGCCCGGTACGGTGAAGCCGCACAAGAAGTTCGTGGCCGAAGCCTACATCCTGACCAAGGACGAAGGTGGCCGTCACACGCCGTTCTTCACCAACTACCGTCCGCAGTTCTACTTCCGCACGACCGACGTGACCGGCATCGTGTCGCTGCCGGAAGGCACGGAAATGGTTATGCCCGGCGACAACATCACGGTCGATGTCGAGCTGATCGTGCCGATCGCCATGGAAGAGAAGCTGCGCTTCGCCATCCGTGAAGGCGGCCGTACCGTCGGTGCCGGCATCGTCGTCACCATCAAAGAGTAATCGAGCCCGGCATCGCCGGATCGAAACGGATAGGGGCGGCCCTCGGGCCGCCCTTTTTCGTTGGCCAGATGTGCCTGTTTGGGGTCCCAATCTCTGTTGCAAGTCTGTGAGCCTCTACAGTATAGATTGGGTTGAGGGCTTGGTCGGATGGTTCCACAGCACCGTTTGCATAGTCGGCCATGGTTGGCACTGGGGCTGATCTGCCTGGTGTCGATGCTTGCCGTGGGCAGCGCCGCCTTCGCGGCCGAGACAAAAAATTCAGAGCCGGATCCGGATCCGCCGATGCGGTTCGTCGTCGTGCGTAGCGACGCGGCGGGCTGTGAGCCGACCTGTCCGGAATGGATATCGGCCGAGGGTGCGATATCGGCCAAGTCGCCGGCGCTGCTCAAGGCTGCCCTGAAAACGCTCGGCGGCCGCAAATTGCCGATCGTCATCAACTCTCCGGGCGGCGATGTCGATGCGGCCATCGCCATGGGCCGGATGATACGCAAGAACAAGCTCGACATCGCGGTCGGCAGGACGTGGTTCGTCGGCTGCGAGCCGGGGATGAAAAACTGCAAGGAGAACGACGCCAGAGGCGCGCACTATATCGGCAGCCCCTATGTGCTCGGCAGCTATTGCGCGTCCGCTTGTCCAATGATGCTGGCCGGCGGCACCAGGCGCCTGGTCGGGCCGCTGGCCTATCTCGGCGTCCACCAGATCACGACCACGATCGTGCAGATGAACGTGCAATATCAGGTCCGCTACCGGATCGTGAAAGGCAAGAAGCGGGTCATCAGCAAGAAGGTCGTCAGCCGCAAGAACACCGGCAGCTACAAGACCTACGAGATGAGCAAGGGGGTGGAGCGCAAGCTGTCCGCCTATTTCAAGGAGATGGGTGTCGACCTCAGCATCATCGAGACGATGAAGAGCACGCCGGCCAGCGACATCCAGCAGATCGACCTCAGCGACATGCTGACAATGAAGCTGGTCACCAGCGACGACGCTGCAGATTTGCTGACCAGCGCAAGCCTGTGCAGGCTGAACCTTCCGGCTCCGAATTGCCGGGAGATACCGGCGAACAAGCCAGCCGGCGGCCTGCCGGACGTGGCAAAGGCTGCGCCGCTGCCGGTGAAGCCGGAGAGCGCGCCGCACGATGACGGCATGCGCTTTGTCGTGGTTCGCGGCAGCAACCCGCTCTGCAATCCCGACTGCCCGGAATGGATTGCAGCGCAAGGCGCGATTACGCCCCAGACGCCGCAGAAACTCAGCCAATTGCTCGCCACGCTTGGCAACCGGCGGCTGCCGGTGGTGATCAGCTCGCGAGGCGGCGACCTCTCCGGCGCCCTGGCGGCGGGCCGGATCATCCATGAAAAGAAGCTCGACGTTGCCGTTGCCCGCACCGATTTCGTCGGCTGCGACCCGGCAGAGTGGAATTGCCTGGCCAGGGAAGGCGCCTATGCCGGGCTGAGCGTCGATGGCGACGGCGACTGCGATTCGGCCTGCGCGCTCATGCTGGCCGGTGGCGCCAGGCGGCTTGTCGGTACCCAGGCGCGGCTCAGCCTCTATCTGATGGGGCAGAAGCAGGCGGTCAAGTCCTACCTCGACGAGATGGCGATCAGCCCCGCTTTGTTCAGGGCGCTCCAGGGCAGTTCGGTCGAGCGCCAGCTCGAACCCGACATGATGCTGAAGGTTGGCCTGACGACCGGGCGCCAGTCGGTGGATGCGCTGACGGGTTCCAGCATCTGCAGATCGGCGCCGAAACCTGAGAATTGCCGCGTCGTGCCGTCGTCCAATGGCTGATCGTGCCTATCGCATGAAAGAGACGCCTTGCTTCGCGTTCCGTGAAGGGCCCCGCACCGTCGTGCCGGCGTCGTCATCACCATCGAGAAATAGTCGAGCAGGTGTCAGCCGGATGGACCAGGAAAGGGCGGTCTTTGGGGCTGCCTTTTTGTTTCCGGCGTTGCGCGGCACAAGTATTGCACGATTGTTTCAAAGCTATTGCAAGCACCGTCGCCGCAACTATTATGGATTGCATTGAGGGGTTTGCCGGGCGTGGTTTTGGGACAACGTTCAGACACTGTGGGACGGTGGCGGCGCGGGCTGGTCCGGCTGTCGACGGTGGCCGCGATGGCGATGGCTGCCTTCGCCGCGAAGGCCGAGGATGCCTCCCCCGGGACATGGCAGACAGTACCCCCTCTGCAGGGAGTGCTCTATCCGACCGATCCGACGATATGGACCGACGATCGCTCGGAGATGCAGTTTGTCGTCACGCGCAGCAGCGCACCTGGCTGCGAGCCCAATTGTCCGGAGTGGATCTCCGCCGAAGGCGACATCTCAGCCGGCACGCCAGCCTTGCTCAAGCGTACCTTGAAGAAGCTTGGCAGCCGCAAACTGCCCATCATCGTCAATTCCTTTGGCGGCAACGTCAATGCAGCGCTCGAACTTGGCCGGATAATCCGCAAGAACAAGCTCGATATCGCCGTAGGCAAGACCGAGTTTTCCGACTGTTGGCCCGGGACGGATGGTTGTGGTTTTAGTTACGGCAAAGGTTCCGCCTATCTCGGCCGGGCGTCTGATGGCGCCAGCTGCAACTCCGCCTGTCCGCTGATGTTTGCCGGTGGCGTCCGCCGCGTGGCCGGCGGCTGGAACTATCTGGGTGTTCATCAGATCACCACCACCTGGTTCCCCTCCACAACGCACTACCGGACCACATATCGCGTCAAACGGGGCAAAAAATATCGGGTCACCACGCAAACGGTCACTCAAGGTGAAAGCTACAAGACCTATGAGATGAGCAAGGGGTACGCGAGAAAGATCTCGGCCTATCTCCGAGAGATGGGTATCGGGCAGGGCGTGCTGGACTTGATGAAGGCGACGCCGGCCAGCGACATCAGGCAGATCGGCCTCCACGATATGCTGACGATGAAACTGGCGACCAGCACGGACACTCTGGACCTGTTTACCAGAGCAAGTTTGTGCATGTTCGACCCGCCGGCTCCGAACTGCCGGGAAATACCGGGAAACAAGCCAGCCGGCGGACAAACGCCCGTGGCCAAGCCGGCCGTGGTGGCTGCGATCAAGGCAAAGACCGGCCCCCCACTTTCTCAGGCGGCCAAGGCTCCAGCTCCCAAGCCGTTGCAGGCAGCGCCAGGGAATTCGACGCCAGATATGCGCTTCGTTGTCGTTCGCGGCAGAGACTCGCTCTGCAATCCCGATTGCCCGGAATGGATCTCGGCGGAAGGCGCGATGACGCCTCAGACCCCGCAAAAGTTGCGCCAGTTGCTCGACACCCTTGGCAACCGGCGGCTGCCGGTGGTGATCAGCTCACAGGGGGGCAGCCTGTTCAGCGCTCTGGCCGCGGGAAGGCTTATCCATGAACGGAAGCTCGACGTCGCCGTCGCTCGCACCACTATCGTCGGCTGCGACCCGCCCGAGGCAGGCTGCTTGGCCGATAACGGTGCCTATGTCGGGCTGATTAGCGATTTTGGAGTGGAGTGCGATTCGGCCTGCGCGCTCATGCTTGCCGCCGGCGCCAAAAGGCTGGTCGATCCCAAGGCGAGGCTCAGCATGTCCTCGAGGGGACAGACGCAGTTGGTTAAAGCCTACCTGGAGGAGATGGAGATGGACCCAGCTCTGTTCGCCGCGATAGGCTCGGTCGAGCGTCAGCTCGAGCCCGACATGATGCTCAAAGTCGGGCTGACAACCGGGCCGGAGTCGGTGGAGGCGCTAACTGGCCCCGCTATTTGCAAAACCTCACCCAAGCCCGACAACTGTTTGCTTCCGCCGACAGCCAAGGCCGAGTCGCCCGCCAAACTGTAGGCATCGCAGAAACTGGCCATCGAGGCAGGTTGAGCCATGCCCGATTTCTCCGCTATCGTCGTGGCAGGCGTCGCCCGGGGGAGGATCGAGAATGAGCCAGGATATCCCGACACTCTACGAATGGGCCGGCGGCATCGAAGCCCTCAATCGGCTGACGGAAACCTTTTACGACAAGGTGTCCCGCGACCCGGTGGTCGGCCCGGTGTTCAAACACATGTCGCCGGATCATCCCGCGCATGTCGCGGCCTTTATCGGCGAGGTTTTTGGCGGGCCGAAGACCTACAGCGAGAAATTTGGCGGTCACCGCGAGATGGTCATGCATCATCTCGGCAAGCATTTGACGGAGGAACAGCGCCGCCGCTGGATCAGCCTGCTTGCCGATGCCGCCGATGCGGTCGGGTTGCCGGACGATCCCGAATTCCGCTCCGCCTTCATCGGCTATGTCGAATGGGGATCGCGGCTGGCCAAGATGAACTCTGCCCTCGGCGAGACTTGCGACCCGCAGACCGAACCGATGCCGGCCTGGGGCTGGGGCGTGCCGGGCGGGCCGTACAAGCCGCCGGCCGGGGGCTGAGCGCCGGCATGCGGCTTCAGGCAGGCGAAAAATCGAGATAGGCAGGGACGGGCTGGTCATCACCTATCCGGATTTCCGGCAAAGGATCTGAAAGCGCGTCAGACAACTCTTTACAGCGCGCCCGGAAGCTTTTAGGAAGCGCCTGCGCTGAAACGCGCGTACGGGCATAGCTCAGTTGGTAGAGCGGCGGTCTCCAAAACCGCAGGTCGTAGGTTCGAGCCCTGCTGCCCGTGCCATTTTCCTCGTTGGAATCCGGCATTTTAGACGCCTTGTTTTGGCTCCTCGTTTGGTTGGGCTGAAGCCGCGTACTCGACGAGCGACGTTCCGAAGGCATGCGCAGAGCGAGAGCGCTGATGCGCAATGCCGAAGTGGGCGTATTTCCACGAACCGATTTCCTTGATCCAACTGCCATTGGCGAGCCAATTGCCATTTGCGTTCACAATTCAGAATAGGCATATTTTGCTGCCGCCGGCTGCTTTTCAGCGGCTGCGAATTATTGGAAGCGGGATGCTGGCCTGGCTTCTGAAATTTTCTGAACAGGGCTCTTGAACCCGTTTTCGGCCCTTCCTAATTCGTTTCGCGCCGAGGCCGATTGGCTTGGCAAAAGACGGCGCTGCTGGGCGGCGCCCTTGTACCCATGTTGCTTCAAGGAGGATGTGGCTATGAGAACCTTTGATACTCTCTATCGGACCACCGTCGGTTTCGACCGGCTTTTCGACATGCTCGACAGCGGCACGCGTCCAGACTGGCCGCCCTATAACATCGAGAAGGTCGACGAGAACGATTACCGTATCTCGATGGCCATCGCAGGCTTCAGCCAGGATGAGGTTGAGCTGACCCAGCATGGACCCGAACTGGTCGTGGTAGGCCAGAAGGCTGATGATCAGAGCGGACGCCAGCTGCTGCACCAGGGCATCGCCTACCGCAGTTTCAGGCAGACGTTCAAGCTTGCCGACCACATGAAGATCAAGGCAGCAAACCTTGAGAAGGGTCTCCTGACCATCGACATCGTCCGTGAGATTCCCGAAGAGCTGAAGCCGCGCCGCATCAGCATCGGGGCCGGCGACGCTCAGGTGGGCGGCAAGCAGATCGCCCAGGATACGGAACGCACCCGCAAAGCGGCCTGATCGTATCGATTCAGTTATCCCTGCGGTCCGCCTCCCGGCTTCGGCCGGGAGGCCCAGATTGCGGAGAATGGAGATGGACAACTTCTACGAGACACCGACACTTTCTGCGGCACGCTCGGGCAAAATTGAAACTTCTTTGTGCCTGCTCGACAATCCAGACGACGTCATCAACCATCCACGCCTCAGCCGTGGAGAAAAGCGGGCACTGCTTTCCTCGTGGGCGTCCGATGCCTGCGCGGTGGAAAACCAGCCTGCCTTGCGCCGCCTGGACAACGGCACGGTAATCCCTGTCGACCAGATTCTGAGGGCGTTGAAGGCTCTGGATGAGAAACCCACGCTGGGGAAAGAGACTTCAGGCCGGTGCTGCCTTGGCGACCCTCCTCGCGCCGCAGCGGTCTCAAAGCTTGGCGGCGTCGTGGCCGTTCTTTCGGCCCCGACGATGACGACGACCCGCCCCCGTGCCCGGCAGCGATCGCGCCGCGCCCACGCCCACCATGCGGAATGGGCGCAGTGGCCGGGGTCGAACTCGCCTGTGCCTAACTAACCCTGGGTTGATCCAGCTGCCTCGGCATGGGCAGCTGGATTCCAATCTTGCGTGCGCTTCATTTGGTTTCCAAAACAGCAGGTCGCAGGTTCGTCCGCAACGCCATTTCCTCGAACTTGTAATCGCGTGCCTGATTTCCGGATCCACCTCCTGGAATTGGGGTCCGGCATTGAAAAAGGGCAGGTGGCTTGCCATATTGGGCGAACTGAGGCATAAGGCCCCGATAGCCGGGACGGGACGACTGGATGGTTCCGAGGCGGCGTTTGGTCATAAAGCGGACACTTGCCACTTGCGTGGATCAAGAATCGGTTTTATGTAGACACAACAGACACGCGACGCGTGGAGCTGGGAAGCCGGCTTTACGCGTCCGATTTGCATGGGCGAAATGGCGCTGATTTGGCGCCGACTTGAACCCAGGCGGCACGTCCCGGCCAGCGGGATCATCCAGGAGACCCGGCCAACGGGTCTTGAAGACAGAGCGGCATATGGCTTCGAAAACCACAAATCCTTTCGTCTTTCTCCAGCAGGTTCGCGCGGAAACCGCCAAGGTGACTTGGCCGTCGCGCCGGGAGACGATGATCTCGACGGTGATGGTGCTCGTATTCGCGGTCATCGCGATGATCTTTTTCTTCACCGCCGACGTGGCCATGGGCTACGCGATCGAGCGGTTACTGAGCCTCGGCCATTAAGTCCGGCGATTACGGAGAAGTCTTGAAATGACCGCGCGCTGGTACATCGTCCACGCCTATTCGAACTTCGAAAAGAAGGTCGCTGAGGACATTGAGAACAAGGCCAAGCAGAAGGGCCTGTCCGCCGATATCGAACAGATCGTGGTGCCGACCGAGAAGGTCGTCGAGATCCGCCGCGGCCGCAAGGTCGATGCCGAGCGCAAGTTCTTTCCGGGCTATGTGTTGCTCAAGGCCAATCTGACCGATGCGGTGTTCTCGCTGGTCAAGAACACGCCGAAGGTCACCGGCTTCCTCGGTGACTCCAAGCCGGTGCCGATCACCGAAGCCGAGGCGCAGCGCATCCTGAACCAGGTTCAGGAAGGCGTCGAGCGGCCGAAGCCCTCGGTCACTTTCGAGATCGGCGAGGCGATCCGCGTTTCGGATGGCCCGTTCGCCTCGTTCAACGGTTTCGTCCAGGAAGTGGACGAGGAGCGGGCGCGGCTCAAGGTGGAAGTATCGATCTTCGGGCGCGCCGTGCCGGTCGATCTGGAATTCGGACAGGTCGAAAAGGGCTGATCCGAAAACCCTGCGCCGGTTCGCCGGCAAGGGGAGGCGGCGCGGAAAGCGCGCGGCCATGAACGGGTGGGAGGCGAATGCGGCTTTAGCCGGCCGCGCGGACCGCACCACCAGACTGCAACCGCCGGTGTTCCCGATACTGGGGCCGGCATGAGATAAAGGCAGGAAAGAGATGGCTAAGAAAATTGCAGGCCAGCTCAAGCTCCAGGTCAAAGCGGGATCGGCTACGCCGTCTCCGCCGATCGGCCCGGCACTTGGCCAGCGCGGCATCAACATCATGGAATTCTGCAAGGCGTTCAACGCGCAGACCCAGGAAATGGAAAAGGGATCGCCGATCCCGGTCGTCATCACCTATTACCAGGACAAGTCCTTCACCTTCGTCATGAAGACGCCGCCGGTGAGCTACTTCCTGAAAAAGGCGGCGAACTTGACGTCAGGTTCGAAAGAGCCGGGCAAGATCAAGGCCGGCACGATCGGCCGCGACAAGGTGCGCGCCATCGCCGAACAGAAGATGAAGGATCTGAACGCAAACGACGTCGAGGCGGCCATGCGCATGGTCGAGGGCTCCGCCCGCTCGATGGGTCTGGAAGTGGTGGGCTGAGATCATGGCAAAGATTGCAAAGCGTGTATCGAAGTCCCGTGACGGCATCGACCCCAACAAGGCCTATGCCCTTGGTGAGGCGCTGAAGCTGCTCAAGGACCGTTCGACGGTGAAGTTCGACGAGACCATCGAAGTGGCGATGAACCTCGGCGTCGACCCGCGCCATGCCGACCAGATGGTCCGCGGCGTGGTCAACCTGCCGAACGGCACCGGCCGCTCGGTCCGCGTCGCCGTGTTCGCACGTGGCGGCAAGGCCGATGAGGCTCGCGCCGCCGGCGCCGACATCGTCGGTGCCGAGGATCTGGTCGACATCGTCCAGAAGGGCACGATCGACTTCGATCGCTGCATCGCCACGCCGGACATGATGCCGCTGGTCGGCCGTCTGGGCAAGGTGCTGGGCCCGCGCGGCATGATGCCGAACCCGAAGGTCGGCACCGTCACCACCGACGTCGCCGCCGCCGTCAAGGCATCGAAGGGCGGCGCTGTCGAGTTCCGCGTCGAGAAGGCCGGCATCGTTCATGCCGGCGTCGGCAAGGTCTCGTTCGACGTCAAGGCGCTGGAAGAAAACGTCCGCGCCTTCGCCGATGCCGTGACCAAGGCAAAGCCGGCTGGCGCCAAGGGCAACTACGTCAAGAAGGTGTCGGTCACCTCGACGATGGGCCCGGGCCTCAAGCTCGACGTCTCGACGCTCGCAGCGTCTTGATACGAACATCTGGATCGGCTGCCAAGGCGCTGATCCGCAAGTGAATTCCGGGCCTCCGACTTGTCGGCGGCCCGGTACCGGAAGTCGAGAGGCTTCCGGACATCCTGTCCGAGATTGCAGGCGGCCCAGAAGCCTTAATTGAATTGGGCCTGCATGAGACGGGTGAAAACCGGACAACGGAGCGACAAGCTCCAATGAAAGGTTCGAACCGTGTTTGCCTTTTGTCTGCGCATCTCCGGCTTGCCGTCGATGTGGCGAAAGGGGGCAGGATCCTCGAGCGTCGTTCGGGAGATCTGTAATGGATGGCCCGGCCGGCAAAAAGGCAACCCGACGCCTGTCCCACTAGCGGGGCAGGGGTCAACTGGAGATAGGCAGTGGACAGAGCGGAAAAACGCGAACTCGTCACGGGCCTGAATGGTGCTTTTGCAGGCGCTGGTTCAGTCGTCGTGGCCCACTACGCCGGTATCACCGTCGCGCAAATGAACGACCTTCGGTCGAAAATGCGCGCTGCCGGTGGCACCGTCAAAGTCGCGAAGAACCGTCTCGCCAAAATCGCTCTTCAGGGCACGGACTCCGCATCGATCATCGACCTGTTCAAGGGACAGACGCTGATCGCTTATTCGGAGGATCCGATTGCGGCGCCGAAGGTCGCGTCCGATTTCGCCAAGGGAAATGACAAGTTGGTCATTCTCGGCGGCGCAATGGGCACCACCTCGCTCAACGCCGACGGTGTGAAGGCACTCGCCACACTTCCGTCGCTCGATGAGCTGCGCGCCAGGCTGGTTGGCATGATCGCCACGCCGGCAACCCGGATCGCCCAGATCGTCAATGCGCCAGCGGCTTCGGTCGCGCGCGTAATCGGCGCTTACGCCCGGAAGGACGAGGCGGCATGAGGCCGTTCCTCGCTATCACAAACACACGTTCGAACCTGATGAAGGAATACAACAATGGCTGATCTGGCAAAGATCGTAGACGACCTTTCGAAGCTGACCGTCCTCGAGGCGGCCGAGTTGTCGAAGCTTCTGGAAGAAAAGTGGGGCGTTTCGGCTGCTGCTCCGGTGGCGGTTGCCGCTGCCGGCGGCGCTGCCGCTGCTGCTGCTCCGGCTGAGGAAAAGACGGAATTCGACGTCGTCCTCACCGAGGCAGGCGCTCAGAAGATCAACGTCATCAAGGAAGTCCGCGCCATCACCGGCCTGGGCCTCAAGGAAGCCAAGGATCTGGTCGAAGCAGCTCCGAAGCCGGTCAAGGAAGCCGTTTCCAAGGCTGACGCTGAGAAGTTCAAGGCCCAGCTGGAAGCAGCCGGCGCCAAGGTCGACCTGAAGTAAGCGTAAAAGCGGCGGGCGGCCTCGCGCCGTCCGCCACTCCCTTCATCAGAGGGGAGGATGCGTAGCGCGAGATGTACGAGAACCTCTTTCCTGAGGGCCGAAACCGGCCTTCAGGAAACGGGTTTTCTCCCGTTTTAGCCGTCGCCGCCAGGCGGCGGGAAACAGATCAGGGGCCGCCGCCGAGGTGGCCGCGCATGCAAGGTGAGCCGCGGCGAGGCTCGCCCCGAGTTTATAGCTAAGGAGCGACGATGGCCCAGACCCAGACTTTCAATGGCCGCAGACGCGTACGCAAGTTCTTCGGAAAGATTCCGGAAGTTGCGGAGATGCCGAACCTGATCGAGGTTCAAAAAGCATCCTATGACCAGTTCCTGATGGTGGCGGAGCCCAAGGGTGGGCGTCCGGACGAGGGACTGCAGGCCGTTTTCAAGTCGGTTTTCCCGATCTCCGATTTCTCCGGCTCCTCGATGCTGGAGTTCGTGAAGTACGAGTTCGAAGGACCGAAATTCGACGTTGACGAATGCCGTCAGCGCGACCTGACCTATGCCGCGCCACTCAAGGTGACGCTGCGCCTCATCGTGTTCGATATCGACGAGGATACCGGCGCAAAGTCGATCAAGGACATCAAGGAGCAGGACGTCTATATGGGCGACATGCCGCTCATGACGCTCAACGGCACCTTCATCGTCAATGGCACGGAGCGCGTCATCTTCTCGCAGATGCACCGTTCGCCGGGCGTCTTCTTCGACCATGACAAGGGCAAGTCGCACTCCTCGGGCAAGCTTTTGTTTGCGGCGCGCGTCATTCCCTATCGCGGTTCGTGGCTCGACATCGAGTTCGATTCCAAGGACGTCGTGCATGCCCGCATCGACCGCCGCCGCAAGATTCCGGTGACGTCGCTCTTGATGGCGCTCGGCATGGACGGCGAAGAGATCCTGTCGACCTTCTACAACAAGATCACCTACAAGCGCGCCGGCGACCACTGGCGCATCCCGTTCAACGTCGAGCGTTTCCGCGGCCTCAAGGCCGTTGGCGACCTCGTCGATGCCGACACAGGCGAAGTTGTCGTCGAGGCCGGCAAGAAGATCACCGCCCGCCAGGCAAGGGCGCTTGGCGAAAAGGGTTTGAAGGCGATCAAGGCGACCGACGAGGATCTGCTCGGCAATTACCTGGCCGAGGACATCGTCAACTACGGCACCGGCGAGATTTTCCTCGAAGCCGGCGACGAGATCGATGAAAAGACGCTGAAGGTGCTGCTCGGCACGGGCGAAAGCGAGATCAAGGTTCTCGACATCGACCACGTCAATGTCGGCGCCTACATCCGCAATACGCTCAACGTCGACAAGAACGAGAGCCGCCAGGACGCACTGTTCGACATCTACCGTGTCATGCGCCCGGGCGAGCCGCCGACGCTTGAAACCGCCGAAGCCATGTTCAACTCGCTGTTCTTCGACTCGGAGCGCTACGACCTGTCGGCCGTCGGCCGCGTCAAGATGAACATGCGCCTCGAGCTCAAGGCTGAGGATACCGTGCGCGTGCTGCGCAAGGACGACATCCTGGCCGTGGTCAAGACGCTGGTCGAGCTGCGCGACGGCAAGGGCGAGATCGACGACATCGACAATCTCGGCAACCGCCGCGTGCGTTCTGTCGGCGAGCTGATGGAGAACCAATACCGCGTCGGCCTGCTGCGCATGGAGCGCGCGATCAAGGAACGTATGTCCTCGATCGAGATCGATACGGTGATGCCGCAGGACCTGATCAACGCCAAGCCGGCGGCTGCCGCCGTGCGCGAGTTCTTCGGTTCCTCGCAGCTGTCGCAGTTCATGGATCAGACCAACCCGCTGTCGGAGATCACCCACAAGCGCCGCCTGTCGGCACTTGGCCCGGGCGGTCTGACCCGCGAGCGCGCCGGCTTCGAAGTGCGCGACGTGCACCCGACGCATTACGGCCGCATCTGCCCGATCGAGACGCCGGAAGGCCCGAACATCGGTCTGATCAACTCGCTGGCGACCTTCGCGCGCGTCAACAAGTACGGCTTCATCGAAAGCCCGTACCGCAAGATCGTCAATGGCAAGCTGACCAATGAGGTCGTCTATCTCTCCGCTATGGAAGAGTCCAAGCACCACGTTGCGCAGGCCAACGCCGAGCTCGACAAGAATGGTGGTTTCGTCGACGAATTCGTCATTTGCCGCAGCGCCGGCGAAGTGATGATGGCGCCGCGCGAAAACGTCGATCTCATGGACGTGTCGCCCAAGCAGATGGTGTCCGTGGCCGCGGCGCTGATCCCGTTCCTCGAGAACGACGACGCCAACCGCGCGCTAATGGGCTCCAACATGCAGCGTCAGGCCGTGCCGCTGGTGCGCGCCGAAGCGCCGTTCGTAGGCACCGGCATGGAGCCGATCGTTGCCCGTGACTCGGGTGCCGCCATCGGCGCCCGCCGCGGCGGCATCGTCGACCAGGTGGACGCGACGCGTATCGTCATCCGCGCCACGGAAGATCTCGATCCCGGCAAGTCGGGCGTCGACATCTACCGGCTGATGAAGTTCCAGCGTTCGAACCAGAACACCTGCATCAACCAGCGTCCGCTGGTGCGCATGGGCGACCGCGTCAACAAGGGCGACATCATCGCCGACGGTCCGTCGACCGAGCTCGGCGATCTGGCGCTCGGCCGCAACGTGCTGGTCGCGTTCATGCCGTGGAACGGCTACAACTACGAGGACTCGATCCTGCTCTCCGAGCGCATCGTGGCCGACGACGTCTTCACCTCGATCCACATCGAGGAATTCGAGGTCATGGCCCGCGACACCAAGCTTGGACCGGAGGAAATCACGCGCGACATTCCGAACGTTTCGGAAGAAGCGCTGAAGAACCTCGACGAAGCCGGCATCGTCTATATCGGCGCGGAAGTGCAGCCGGGCGACATCCTGGTCGGCAAGATCACGCCGAAGGGCGAAAGCCCGATGACGCCGGAAGAAAAGCTCCTGCGCGCCATCTTCGGTGAAAAGGCGTCCGACGTTCGCGACACCTCGATGCGCATGCCTCCGGGCACCTTCGGCACCGTCGTCGAAGTGCGCGTCTTCAACCGCCACGGCGTCGAGAAGGACGAGCGCGCCATGGCGATCGAACGCGAGGAGATCGAACGCCTCGCCAAGGACCGCGACGACGAGCAGGCGATCCTCGACCGCAACGTCTATTCGCGCCTTTCCGACGTTCTCGTCGGCAAGGAAGCGATTGCCGGGCCGAAGGGCTTCAAGAAGGGCTCGAAGCTGTCGAAGGACACGCTGGACGAGTATCCGCGTTCGCAGTGGTGGCAGTTTGCGGTGGAGAACGAAAAGCTCCAGAGCGAACTGGAAGCCCTGCGTGGCCAGTACGACGATTCCAAGAAGGCGCTCGAGCAGCGCTTCATGGACAAGGTCGAGAAGGTGCAGCGCGGCGACGAAATGCCTCCGGGCGTCATGAAGATGGTCAAGGTCTTCGTGGCCGTGAAGCGCAAGATGCAGCCGGGCGACAAGATGGCGGGACGTCACGGCAACAAGGGTGTCGTCTCGCGGATCGTTCCGGTCGAGGACATGCCTTTCCTCGAGGACGGCACGCATGCCGATATCGTGCTCAACCCGCTGGGTGTGCCGAGCCGCATGAATGTCGGCCAGATCCTGGAAACGCATCTGGGCTGGGCATGCGCGGGCATGGGCAAGAAGATCGGCGAGCTTATCGACGCCTACAAGACGGCTGGAGACATCAAGCCGTTGCGCAAGACGCTCGAGAGCTTCATCCCGGCCAACGACCGCAACGAGCCGGTCCGCGAATATGACGACGAGAGCATCGTTCGCCTCAGCGAGCAGATGCGCCGCGGCGTCTCCATCGCGACACCGGTGTTCGACGGCGCGCATGAAGTCGACATCAACATCATGCTGGAGCAGGCGGGCCTGCACACCAGCGGTCAGTCGCAGCTCTATGACGGACGCACAGGCGAGCCGTTCGATCGCAAGGTGACGATGGGCTATATCTATATGCTCAAGCTTCACCACCTGGTGGACGACAAGATCCACGCGCGTTCGATCGGTCCCTACTCGCTCGTTACCCAGCAGCCGCTGGGCGGCAAGGCGCAGTTCGGTGGCCAGCGCTTCGGCGAAATGGAGGTCTGGGCGCTGGAAGCCTATGGCGCCGCCTACACGCTGCAGGAAATGCTGACGGTGAAGTCGGACGATGTCGCCGGCCGCACCAAGGTCTACGAGGCGATCGTGCGCGGCGACGACACGTTCGAGGCCGGCATTCCCGAGAGCTTCAACGTGCTCGTCAAGGAAATGCGGTCTCTCGGCCTCAATGTCGAGCTGGAGAATACCAAGCTCGACGACAACCCTGTCCGGCTGCCAGATGCTGCCGAATAGGGGCGCGGCCGAGTAAGCAAGACATCCGGTCGCGGAACGCCGCGACCGGATGCAACAAATTCTACGGCCAGTGGGCCGACCACTCAGCGGGCATTTGGCCCGCGTTAGATGCAAGGGGTTTTCGAGGACCCCGAAAAGGAGAACGGCATGAACCAAGAGGTCATGAATCTCTTCAATCCGCAGGCGCCGGCGCAGGTGTTCGATTCCATCCGGATATCGCTCGCCAGCCCTGAGAAGATTCTGTCCTGGTCGTTCGGCGAGATCAAGAAGCCGGAGACCATCAACTACCGCACCTTCAAGCCGGAGCGTGACGGTCTGTTCTGCGCGCGCATTTTTGGCCCGATCAAGGACTATGAATGCCTGTGCGGCAAGTACAAGCGCATGAAGTACAAGGGCGTCATCTGCGAAAAGTGCGGCGTCGAAGTCACGCTGTCGCGCGTTCGCCGCGAACGCATGGGCCACATCGAGCTGGCGGCACCTGTCGCTCACATCTGGTTCCTGAAGTCGCTGCCGTCGCGCATCGGCACACTGCTCGACATGACGCTGAAGGACATCGAGCGCGTCCTCTACTTCGAGAACTACATCGTTACCGAGCCTGGCCTCACCGCGCTGAAGGAGCACCAGCTGCTCAGCGAGGAAGAGTACATGATCGCCGTCGACGAATATGGCGAGGATTCGTTCACCGCCATGATCGGCGCCGAGGCCATTCATGACCTTCTGGCCGGCATGGACCTGGAGAAGATCGCCGGCGACCTGCGTTCGGAACTGGCTTCGACCACGTCCGAGCTGAAGCAGAAGAAGTATCTGAAGCGACTCAAGGTCGTCGAGAACTTCATGGAGTCCGGCAACCGTCCGGAATGGATGATCATGAAGGTGGTTCCGGTGATCCCGCCGGACCTGCGCCCGCTGGTTCCTCTGGATGGTGGACGTTTCGCGACGTCCGACCTGAACGATCTCTATCGCCGCGTCATCAACCGCAACAACCGTCTGAAGCGGCTGATCGAGCTGCGCGCCCCCGGCATCATCGTGCGCAATGAAAAGCGCATGCTGCAGGAAGCCGTCGATGCGCTGTTCGACAACGGCCGTCGCGGCCGCGTCATCACCGGCGCCAACAAGCGTCCGCTGAAGTCGCTGTCCGACATGTTGAAGGGCAAGCAGGGCCGGTTCCGCCAGAACCTACTCGGCAAGCGCGTCGACTATTCGGGCCGTTCGGTCATCGTCACCGGTCCGGAGCTCAAGCTGCACCAGTGCGGCCTGCCGAAGAAGATGGCGCTCGAACTGTTCAAGCCGTTCATCTACGCCCGCCTCGACGCCAAGGGGTTCTCCTCGACCGTCAAGCAGGCCAAGAAGCTGGTCGAGAAGGAGCGTCCGGAAGTCTGGGATATCCTCGACGAGGTCATTCGCGAGCATCCGGTGCTGCTGAACCGTGCGCCGACGCTGCACCGCCTGGGCATCCAGGCGTTCGAGCCGATCCTGATCGAAGGCAAGGCGATCCAGCTGCATCCGCTGGTCTGCACGGCCTTCAACGCCGACTTCGACGGCGACCAGATGGCCGTTCACGTGCCGCTCTCGCTGGAAGCGCAGCTTGAAGCCCGCGTGCTGATGATGTCGACCAACAACATCCTGCACCCGGCTTCCGGCGCGCCGATCATCGTGCCGTCGCAGGACATGGTCCTGGGTCTCTACTATCTCTCGATCGTCAATCAGAACGAGCCGGGCGAAGGCATGGTGTTTGCCGACATGGGCGAACTCCAGCACGCGCTCGAGACCAAGGCGGTGACGCTGCACTCCAAGATCAAGGGTCGTTTCCGCACGGTCGACGCCGAAGGCAAGGTCGTGTCGAAAATCTACGACACCACGCCTGGCCGCATGATCATCGGCGAGCTGCTGCCGAAGAACGTCAATGTGCCTTACGAGACGGCCAACCAGGAGATGACCAAGAAGAACATCTCCAAGATGATCGACACCGTCTACCGCCACTGCGGTCAGAAGGAGACGGTCATTTTCTGCGACCGCATCATGGCCCTCGGCTTCAGCCACGCCTGCCGCGCCGGCATTTCGTTCGGCAAGGACGACATGCTGATCCCGGACGCCAAGATCAAGCTGGTTTCCGACACCGAGGCTTTGGCCAAGGAGTACGAGCAGCAGTACAATGACGGCCTGATCACGCAGGGCGAGAAGTACAACAAGGTCGTCGACGCCTGGGCGAAGTGCTCGGAAAAGGTCGCCGACGAGATGATGGCCCGCATCAAGGCCGTCGAGTTCGAGGACAGTGGCCGTCAAAAGCCAATGAACTCGATCTACATGATGTCGCATTCGGGTGCGCGTGGTTCGCCCACCCAGATGCGTCAGCTCGCCGGCATGCGCGGCCTGATGGCAAAGCCCTCGGGTGAAATCATCGAGACGCCGATCATCTCGAACTTCAAGGAAGGCCTGACCGTGCTCGAGTACTTCAACTCGACCCACGGCGCCCGCAAGGGTCTGGCCGACACCGCCTTGAAGACGGCGAACTCGGGTTACCTCACCCGTCGTCTGGTCGACGTGGCGCAGGACTGCATCGTCAACTCCGTGGATTGCGGCACCGACAAGGGCCTCACCATGCAGCCGATCGTCGATGCCGGTCAGGTCGTTGCTTCGGTCGGTCAGCGCGTGCTGGGCCGCACCTCGCTCGACGACATCACGCATCCGGTTTCGGGCGAAGTTCTGGTCAAGGCCGGAACGCTGATGGACGAACGTGACGTGGAAAAGATCGAAAAGGCCGGCGTGCAGTCGGTCCGCATTCGCTCGGCACTGACCTGCGAGGTCAGGATCGGCGTGTGCGCGGTCTGCTACGGACGCGATCTTGCCCGCGGCACCCCGGTCAACCAGGGCGAAGCCGTCGGCGTCATCGCGGCGCAGTCGATCGGCGAGCCGGGCACCCAGCTCACCATGCGTACCTTCCACATGGGCGGTACGGCGCAGGTGGTGGACAGCTCGTTCCTTGAAGCCTCGTATGAGGGCAAGGTCGAGATCCGCAACCGCAACGTGGTGCGCAACTCGGACGGCCAGCAGATGGTCATGGGCCGCAACATGGCGGTGCTGATCCTCGACGAAGCCGGCAAGGAGCGTGCCTCGCATCGCCTTACCTATGGTTCGCGCATCTTCGTGGACGATGGCGACAAGGTGAAGCGGGGCCAGCGTATCGCCGAATGGGATCCCTATACCCGCCCTGTCCTTACCGAAATCGAAGGCAAGGTGTCGTACGAGGATCTGGTCGACGGCATTTCCGTTCAGGAAACGGCCGACGAATCGACCGGCATCACCAAGCGCGAGGTCATCGACTGGCGCTCGACGCCACGCGGCAACGACCTCAAGCCGGCGATCGCCATCCTTGACCCCAAGGGCAAGGTCGGCAAGCTGTCGAAGGGCGGCGACGCCCGCTTCCTGCTCTCGGTCGAGGCCATTCTTTCGGTCGAGCCGGGTTCGCAGGTTCGTCCCGGCGACGTTTTGGCGCGTATCCCGATGGAAAGCGCGAAGACCAAGGACATCACCGGCGGTCTGCCGCGTGTTGCCGAGCTGTTCGAGGCACGTCGTCCGAAGGATCACGCCATCATCGCCGAGATCGATGGCACGATCCGCTTCGGCCGCGACTACAAGAACAAGCGCCGCATCATCATCGAGCCGCATGACTCGACGCTTGAGCCGGTCGAATACCTGATCCCGAAGGGCAAGCCGTTCCATCTCCAGGACGGCGACGTCATCGAGAAGGGCGACTACATCCTCGACGGCAATCCGGCGCCGCACGACATCCTGGCGATCAAGGGCGTGGAAGCACTTGCTTCCTACCTCGTGAACGAAATCCAGGAAGTCTACCGTCTGCAGGGCGTGTCGATCAACGACAAGCACATCGAGGTGATCGTTCGCCAGATGCTGCAGAAGGTTGAGATCACGGTACAGGGCGACTCGACCTACATTCCGGGCGACCACGTCGACGTGATCGAACTGGAAGAGGTCAACGAGCGCCTGGTCGAGGACGGCAAGAAGCCGGCCGAAGGCCAGCCGGTGCTGCTGGGCATAACCAAGGCCTCGCTGCAGACGCCTTCCTTCATCTCGGCCGCCTCCTTCCAGGAGACGACCAGGGTGCTGACCGAAGCTGCGGTTGCCGGCAAGACCGACATGCTGCAGGGCCTGAAGGAAAACGTCATCGTCGGCCGGCTGATCCCGGCCGGTACCGGCGGCACGATGAGCCAGATCCGGCGCATCGCCACCTCGCGCGACGAACTGATCATCGACGAGCGCCGCAAGGCGTCCGGTGTCGAGGTCGCCGAGCCGATGCTGACCGACATGGTCAACGCCGCGCAGTAAGCGCGGTAGGACGAGAAGAAGGAAGGGGGCCCCAGTGGCCCCTTTTCGCGTTTTGACCCCCAATCGAATCGAGGAAAACATGAGCAAGAAGGTTTGGACTGACGTCGACGACTACATCGTTTCCTCTCTCTTCGAGGCAGATCCCATCCTCGAAGCGGTGCTTGCGGCCAACCGCGACCAGGGCCTGCCGGCCATCGACGTATCGCCGGCGCAGGGCAAGCTGCTGTCGCTGCTGGTCCGCATCAGCGGCGCCAGGAAGGTGCTGGAGATCGGCACGCTTGGCGGCTACTCGACCATCTGGATGGCAAGGGGATTGCCCGTCGGCGGCAAGATCGTGACGCTCGAACTCGAGCCGCATCATGCAAAAGTCGCGCACTCGAATCTCGAGCGGGCAGGGGTGCCGGACAAGGTCGAGCTCAGGATCGGCCCCGCGCTTCAGTCGCTTGAGACGCTGGCTGCCGAAAATGCCGGTCCGTTCGATCTGATCTTCATCGACGCGGACAAGCCGAACAACCCGAATTATCTGTCATGGGCCATGCGCCTGTCGCGGCCGGGGACGGTCATCATCTGCGACAACGTCATCCGCGACGGCACCGTGCTCAACGACGATGGCCGTGACGCGTATGTCGAAGGCGCACGCGGTGCGTTTTCCTTCATCGGCGGCGACAAGCGCCTGGACGGCACCGCCATCCAGACCGTCGGCGCCAAAGGCTATGACGGCTTTGCGATTGCGATCGTCGAGTAAGGCTGCATGGTGAGTGTCCGGACTGCGGTCCGGCAGAACTCATCGTTCAATCGAAGAACGCTCCCACCACATTGCGCTTGCCGAGCATGAAGGCGTCGGCCACGTGCTGCAGGGGTGCCAAATCGACATCGGAGACGCCGGCGCGTACGATTTCAGCGAAGCGCCGGTAAAGCTGGGGATATTCGGCCTCCGGCTCGTCGTGAACCACCTTGCCGTCGATGGCGAGCTTGGTGCCGCCGCCGGACAGCACCATCTTGCCCTTGTCGGTGTCGGCCAGGATGTCCCAGCTCTGTGGTCCCGTCTGCAGCCAGTCGAGCTCCATGGTCACCGGCAACCCATCCGAGGTACGGAAGGTCACGTGGGCCGCCACAGGCGAGGCGCGGTTTTCCGGGAAGTCGAGGACGGCCGAGGTGATGAACATCGCCGGCAGGATGTGGGTTGCGATCGACAGTGCGTTTATGCCGGGATCGAAGACGCCGAAACCGCCCGGCGCCCAGATCCAATCCTGGTTCGGATGCCAGCGGCGGACATCTTCCTTCCAGGCGATGGCAGCCGAGTTGACCTTGGCCGACGCTAGGAAGGCGCGCGCGGCCTCCACTGCCGGTGCGTAGCGCGAATGCCAGCTGGCGAACAGTGAAACGCCATTGGCTGCCGCCAGCTGCTTCAGGTCCTCGACCTCACTGACCGTAGCGCCCGGCGGCTTCTCCAGGAAAACATGCTTTTTCGCCATCAGCGCGGTGCGTGCCGCGTCGTAGCGGAACTGCGGCGGCATGCACAGCGACACGGCCTCGAGTTCCGGCACCGCGTCGAGCATCGCCTCGATGGTCGGAAAATTCGGGATGCCGTCCACCTTGCCGTGCCGGCTGGCGGCGGCGATGAGGCGGTAGTTCGCATCCTTGGCCACTGCCGGCAGATGCTGGTCGCGCACGATCTTGCCGACGCCGACGATGCCGAGCTTGATGGGACCATTGTTCGAGGGCATGGGAACTCCGCGGATTCGAATTTGGCTGGTTAAGTCGCCCGGTTCTTAGCAGAGAACCGGTGCCGGGCAAGCCGGCGCGGTGACAGGCGCAAGCAGCCGGCGACGCTCAGAGCGGAACCTCGAACGTAACGATCGACACTTCGCCTTCGAGCGCGCCCTGGAAGGCCGACAGATGCGGCTCCTCGTCGGGTACGCCCTCCATATCGCCGATCTGGTCGAGCTCAGCTTCGGCATAGCCTTCGGCGGCGAGCGATTCGAGCGCCCGGCGCACGGCCGAATCGTCGTCGGGCGCGACCAGCATCACATGCACGCCTTCCGGCTTGCCGCCCTTCTTTTTCCAGACGCGGCCGGTGATGATGGTGACCGGGCGCTCCTCATTGTCGTTCACGGGCTGATTCCTTTTGAGACGGGTGCGGGCGAGGGGATTTGCGCTGTCCATGGCGCCTTTTGCCATGAAGAACCCGCGCATGACAGCCAAAAGCCGGTCACTTTCTTGTCTGCGCGGGTCACTTTCTTCCTCTGCCTTGCAAAATGAAGAAAGAAAATTACATGCGTCTTTCACATGGCTGCCAAGCCGTCGTCAGCGCGCAATATTTGGCGTGCCGGGGTTGACGGTTCACGGTCTTGCGAGTAGAAGCCGCCCAGTCAGAACCGATGTGAGGCTCTCCCTTCCGAAGCGACACGCTTTGGAGTTTGCCTCAAACAGGGTTCGTTTTACGAGCGAAAAGACATTTCCGGCGCGCATGAAGCGGTTCCCGCTTCCTCTGCATTTTGTTCGGGCAGGACCGCGAGGCGCGGTTTATGGCCCGAATTTGCGTATGGAATTGGCGCTTTGAGCGGCCCTGACCGGGCGAGACACGGAATTGAGAGACAAGAGGGTTTAATGCCTACCGTCAACCAGCTGATCCGCAAGCCGCGCATTGCGCCGGTGAAGCGCAACAAGGTCCCGGCCATGCAGCAGAACCCGCAGAAGCGGGGCGTCTGCACGCGCGTCTATACAACGACGCCGAGGAAGCCGAACTCGGCACTGCGCAAGGTGGCCAAGATCCGCCTGACCAACGGCTTTGAAGTGATCGGCTACATCCCCGGCGAAGGCCACAACCTTCAGGAACACTCCGTGGTCATGATCCGCGGCGGCCGCGTCAAGGATCTTCCGGGCGTGCGCTACCACATCATCCGCGGCGTGCTCGACACGCAGGGCGTGAAGAACCGCAAGCAGCGCCGTTCGAAGTACGGCGCCAAGCGTCCGAAGTAAGGGGCGTCCGAAGTAAGATTTTCCGGCCCTGGCGCTGCTTGAATGCGTCGGGCTACGAGATTGAGAGACAAAAGCCATGTCGCGTCGTCACAGTGCAGAAAAGCGTGAGATCAATCCGGACCCGAAGTTCGGCGATCTGATCGTCACCAAGTTCATGAACGCCGTCATGTATGACGGCAAGAAGTCGGTTGCCGAGACCATCGTCTACGGTGCGCTCGACCAGGTTCAGTCGAAGACCAAGCAGGAGCCGGTCACCGTCTTCCATCAGGCGCTCGACAATGTCGCGCCGCATGTGGAAGTCCGGTCGCGCCGCGTCGGCGGCGCTACCTACCAGGTTCCGGTCGATGTGCGCCCCGAGCGCCGCCAGGCCCTGGCGATCCGCTGGCTGATTGCAGCTGCGCGCAACCGCAACGAGACCACCATGGTCGACCGCCTCTCCGGCGAGCTGATGGACGCGGCCAATAACCGCGGCACCGCCGTGAAGAAGCGTGAAGACACCCACAAGATGGCAGAAGCCAACCGCGCTTTCGCACACTACCGCTGGTAAAGCGCGAACGAGACTGAGAAGGCATCCAAGATGGCCCGCGAATATAAAATCGAAGACTACCGCAATTTCGGTATCATGGCGCATATTGACGCCGGCAAGACGACGACCACCGAGCGCGTCCTCTATTACACGGGCAAGTCGCACAAGATCGGCGAAGTCCACGACGGCGCTGCCACCATGGATTGGATGGAGCAGGAGCAGGAACGCGGCATCACGATCACGTCCGCCGCCACCACGACCTTCTGGAAGGGTCGCAGCGGCAAGATGTACCGCTTCAACATCATCGACACTCCCGGACACGTCGACTTCACCATCGAGGTCGAGCGTTCGCTGCGCGTGCTCGACGGCGCCATTGCGCTGCTCGATGCCAATGCCGGTGTCGAGCCGCAGACCGAGACTGTCTGGCGCCAAGCCGACAAGTATAAAGTTCCGCGCATGATCTTCTGCAACAAGATGGACAAGATCGGCGCCGACTTCTACCGCTCGGTCGAGATGATCGGCTCGCGTCTTGGTGCGCATGCCGTCGTCATGCAACTGCCGATCGGCGCTGAGACCGAGTTCAAGGGTGTCGTCGATCTCGTCGAGATGAACGCGCTGGTCTGGCGCGACGAGACGCTGGGCGCTGCCTGGGACGTCGTCGAGATCCCTGCCGACCTTCAGGCCCGGGCCGAAGAATACCGCGAGAAGATGATCGAAGCCGCCGTCGAAATGGACGAGACGGCCCTCGAGAATTACCTCGAAGGCAAGATGCCGTCGAATGACGAGATCCGCGCGCTGATCCGCAAGGGCACCATCGCGGTCAAGTTCTACCCGATGTTCTGTGGCTCGGCCTTCAAGAACAAGGGCGTGCAGCCGCTGCTCGACGCCGTCGTCGAATACCTGCCGTCGCCGGCCGATGTTCCCGCCATCAAGGGCGTCGACGCCAAGACCGATGCCGAGATCGAGCGTCATGCCGACGACAACGAGCCGCTGTCGATGCTGGCCTTCAAGATTATGAACGACCCGTTCGTCGGTTCGCTGACCTTTGCCCGCATCTATTCGGGCAAACTGACCAAGGGCATCTCGGTCGATAACACCGTCAAGGGCAAGAAAGAGCGCATCGGCCGCATGCTGCAGATGCATGCGAATTCGCGCGCCGACGTCGAAGAAGCCTTTGCCGGCGACATCGTTGCTCTGGCTGGCCTCAAGGACACGACCACCGGCGACACGCTCAGCGATCCGCTGCACCCGGTCATCCTCGAGCGCATGGAATTCCCCGATCCGGTCATCCAGATCGCCATCGAGCCGAAGACCAAGAACGACCAGGAAAAGATGGGCCTCGCCCTTCACCGCCTGGCCGCCGAGGATCCGTCCTTCCGCGTCAAGACCGACGAGGAAAGCGGCCAGACCATCATTTCGGGCATGGGCGAACTTCACCTCGACATCATCGTCGACCGCATGCGCCGCGAGTTCAAGGTCGAGGCCAATGTCGGCGCGCCGCAGGTGGCTTACCGCGAGACCATCACCCGCAGGCACGAGCAGGACTACACCCACAAGAAGCAGACCGGCGGTACCGGTCAGTTCGCTCGCGTCAAGATCGTGTTCGAACCGAACCCGGAAAGCTCGGAGTTCGAGTTCGAGACCAAGATCGTCGGCGGTGCGGTTCCCAAGGAATACATCCCGGGTGTCGAAAAGGGCATCAACAGCGTCATGTCGTCGGGTCCGTTCGCGGGCTTCCCGATGATCGGCGTCAAGGCGACGCTTATCGACGGCGCTTACCACGATGTGGACTCCAGCGTCCTGGCGTTCGAAATCGCCGGCCGCGCCTGCTTCCGTGAAGCTGCACCCAAGCTTGGCGTGCAACTGCTCGAGCCGATCATGAAGGTCGAAGTCGTGACGCCGGAAGACTATGTCGGCAGCGTCATCGGCGACCTGAACGGCCGTCGTGGCCAGATCCAGGGCCAGGAAGCGCGTGGCGTGGCTGTCGTCATCAACGCGATGGTGCCGCTGGCCAACATGTTCAAGTACGTCGACAACCTGCGCTCGATGAGCCAGGGCCGCGCTGCCTACACGATGCAGTTCGATCACTATGAGCCTGTGCCGACCGCGGTCGCCCAGGAAGTCCAGAAGAAATACGCGTAACCCCAGCGGGTTGCATCGGTAACTTAATTCAAGTCCCGTACGGGCGAGCAGATTGGAGACATCACATGGCAAAAGGTAAATTCGAGCGTAACAAGCCTCATGTGAACATTGGCACGATTGGCCACGTCGATCATGGCAAGACGTCGCTGACGGCGGCGATCACGAAGTATTTTGGCGAATACAAGCGCTACGACCAGATCGATGCGGCGCCCGAAGAGAAGGCCCGCGGCATCACCATTTCGACGGCGCACGTCGAATACGAGACGGCTGCGCGCCACTACGCCCATGTCGACTGCCCCGGCCACGCCGACTATGTGAAGAACATGATCACCGGCGCCGCGCAGATGGACGGCGCGATCCTGGTGGTGTCGGCCGCCGACGGCCCGATGCCGCAGACCCGCGAGCACATCCTGCTTGCCCGTCAGGTCGGCGTGCCGTCGATCGTGGTGTTCCTGAACAAGGTCGACCAGGTCGACGACGCCGAGCTGCTCGAACTGGTCGAGCTCGAGGTTCGCGAGCTTCTGTCGAAGAACGAGTTCCCCGGCGACGACATTCCGATCGTCAAGGGTTCGGCGCTGGCTGCTCTGGAAGATTCCAACAAGACCATCGGCGAAGACGCGATCCGCGAGCTGATGGCTGCGGTCGATGCTTACATCCCGACGCCGGTTCGTCCGCTGGACAAGCCGTTCCTGATGCCGATCGAAGACGTGTTCTCGATCTCGGGCCGTGGCACGGTCGTCACCGGCCGCGTCGAGCGCGGCATCGTCAAGGTCGGCGAGGAACTGGAAATCATCGGCATCCGTCCGACGACCAAGACGACCTGCACGGGCGTCGAGATGTTCCGCAAGCTGCTCGATCAGGGCCAGGCCGGCGACAACATCGGCGCGCTGCTGCGCGGCGTTGATCGTGAAGGCGTCGAGCGCGGCCAGGTTCTGGCCAAGCCCGGTACGGTGAAGCCGCACAAGAAGTTCGTGGCCGAAGCCTACATCCTGACCAAGGACGAAGGTGGCCGTCACACGCCGTTCTTCACCAACTACCGTCCGCAGTTCTACTTCCGCACGACCGACGTGACCGGCATCGTGTCGCTGCCGGAAGGCACGGAAATGGTTATGCCCGGCGACAACATCACGGTCGATGTCGAGCTGATCGTGCCGATCGCCATGGAAGAGAAGCTGCGCTTCGCCATCCGTGAAGGCGGCCGCACCGTCGGTGCCGGCATCGTCGTCACCATCAAAGAGTAATTTGGACTTAAACCGATCTGTCGCGGGCGCAGGATTTGCCCGCGCCGCGCCAGAACAAGGAAGTGACGCATGAACGGACAGAATATCCGCATCCGCCTGAAGGCGTTTGATCACCGCGTGCTCGACGCCTCGACGAAAGAAATCGTGTCGACGGCCAAGCGCACCGGAGCAAACGTCCGCGGCCCCATTCCGCTGCCGACGCGGATAGAAAAGTTCACGGTCAACCGGTCGCCTCACGTCGACAAGAAGAGCCGCGAGCAGTTCGAGATGCGCACGCACAAGCGTCTGCTCGACATCGTCGATCCGACCCCGCAGACGGTCGATGCTTTGATGAAGCTCGATCTGGCCGCCGGTGTCGACGTCGAGATCAAGCTCTAAGGGAATGAGAGCGCGGTAAGGGGCGGTGCCCCTGGCCCGGAACTCTAAAGGAATTGAACCGATGCGTTCAGGTGTGATTGCAAAGAAGGTGGGAATGACCCGCATCTATAATGATGCCGGGGAACATGTTCCCGTCACCGTTCTCCAGATGGAGAACTGCCAGGTCGTGGCTCAGCGCACGCAGGAGAAGAACGGCTATACCGCCGTCCAGCTCGGCGTTGGCCTTGCCAAGGTGAAGAACACGTCGAAGGCGATGCGCGGCCATTTCGCGACCGCTTCCGTCGAGCCGAAGGCGAAGGTCGCCGAGTTCCGCGTCTCCGCCGACAACATGATCGATGTCGGCGCCGAGATCACCGTCGAGCACTTCGTCGCCGGCCAGAAGGTCGATGTGACGGGCACGACGATCGGCAAGGGTTTCCAGGGCGTTATCAAGCGCCATCACATGGGTGGTGGCCGCGCGACGCACGGTAACTCGGTTTCGCACCGTACGCACGGTTCGACCGGCCAGCGTCAGGATCCGGGCAAAGTGTTCAAGGGCAAGCATATGGCTGGCCACATGGGCGACACCCGCGTCACCACACAGAATGTCGAGATCGTTTCGACCGACGCCGATCGCGGCCTGATCCTGATCCGCGGTGCGGTTCCCGGATCGAAGGGCGCCTGGATCCTGGTCCGCGATGCGGCCAAGGTGGCACTGCCGGCCAATGCGCCGAAGCCTGCCGCGATCCGCCCGGTTGCTGCAGCGAGCGCTGCCACGAACGAGGCTCCGGCCGCAGAGGGAGCAGAATAATGGATCTCAAGATCACAACGCTTGGCGGCAAGGACGCCGGCAAGGTGAAACTCTCCGAGGAGATTTTCGGCCTTGATCCGCGCGAGGACATCCTGCAGCGCGTCGTGCGCTGGCAGCTGGCCAAGCGCCAGCAGGGCACGCACAAGGCCAAGGGCCGCGCCGAAATCGCGCGCACCGGCGCCAAGATGTACAAGCAGAAGGGTACGGGCCGCGCCCGTCACCATTCGGCACGCGCTCCGCAGTTCCGCGGCGGCGGCAAGGCCCACGGCCCGGTCGTTCGCAGCCACGAGCACGATCTGCCGAAGAAGGTGCGCGCTCTGGGCTTGCGGCATGCTCTCTCGGCCAAGGCCAAGAGCGCGTCGATCATCATCATCGACGAGCTGAAGCTGACCGAGGCCAAGACGAAGGCGCTGATCGCGAATTTCGCGACGCTAGGCCTGACCAACGCCTTGGTGATTGGCGGTGCCGAGCTAGACCAGAACTTCAAGCTGGCGGCGACCAACATCCCGAACATCGACGTGCTGCCCATCCAGGGCATCAACGTCTACGACATTCTGCGCCGCGGCACGCTGGTCCTTTCGAAGGCCGCCGTCGAGGCTCTCGAGGAGCGCTTTAAATGACCGACCTCCGTCATTACGACGTGATCGTCTCGCCGGCGATCACCGAAAAGTCGACCATGGCTTCCGAGAACAACCAGGTTGTTTTCAACGTCGCCAAGAAGGCGTCGAAGCCGGAAATCAAGGCCGCTGTCGAAGCGCTGTTTGGCGTCAAGGTTACGGCCGTGAACACGCTTGTCCGCAAGGGCAAGATCAAGCGCTTCCGCGGCACGATCGGCCGCCAGAGCGACGTCAAGAAGGCGATCGTGACGCTGGCCGACGGCCAGTCGATCGACGTCGCGACGGGTCTCTGAGCTAGGCCGCGAGGACAGGACAATGGCACTTAAAAAATTCAACCCGGTAACGCCGAGCACCCGCCAGCTGGTCATCGTCGACCGCTCGGGCCTCTACAAGGGCAAGCCCGTCAAGGGCCTGACCGAAGGCCTGACCAAGTCGGGCGGCCGCAACAATCACGGCCGCATCACGGCCCGCTTCATCGGCGGCGGTCACAAGCGTTCGTACCGCATCATCGACTTCAAGCGCCGCAAGTTCGACGTCGTCGGCACGGTCGAGCGCATTGAATACGATCCGAACCGCACCGCCTTCATCGCGCTGATCAAGTATGACGATGGCGAGCTGTCCTACATCATCGCTCCGCAGCGCCTTGCCGCCGGCGACAAGATCGTGGCCGGTGAATCGGTCGACGTGAAGCCAGGCAATGCGATGCCGCTGGCCTCGATGCCGGTCGGCACGATCGTCCATAACATCGAGCTGAAGCCGGGCAAGGGCGCCCAGGTTGCCCGCTCGGCAGGTGGCTACGGACAGCTGGTCGGTCGCGACCAGGGCATGGCGATCCTGCGCCTCAACTCGGGCGAGCAGCGGGTCGTTCACGGCTCCTGCATGGCCACCGTCGGCGCCGTGTCGAACCCCGACCACGGCAACATCAACGACGGCAAGGCCGGCCGCACGGTCTGGCGCGGCAAGCGCCCGCACAATCGCGGCGTGACCATGAACCCGGTCGACCATCCGCATGGCGGTGGTGAAGGCCGCACCTCCGGTGGCCGTCATCCGGTCAGCCCGTGGGGCAAGCCGACCAAGGGCAAGAAGACGCGGTCCAACAAGGCGACCGACAAGTTCATCCTGCGCTCGCGCCATCAGCGCAAGAGCTAAGAAGAGGTAACGCCAAGTGACTCGTTCTATTTGGAAAGGCCCCTTCATCGACGGCTACCTTCTCAAGAAGGTGGACAAGGTTCGTGAAGGTGGTCGCAATGAGGTGATCAAGATGTGGAGCCGTCGCTCCACCATCCTGCCGCAGTTCGTCGGCTTCACCTTCGGTGTCTACAACGGCCAGAAGCATGTTCCCGTCTCGGTGAACGAGGACATGGTCGGTCACAAGTTCGGTGAATTCGCTCCGACCCGGACCTATTACGGTCACGGCGCGGATAAGAAGGCGAAGAGGAAATAATCATGGGCAAGGCCAAAGCTCCGCGCAGGCTTGCTGACAACGAAGCGCGCGCCGTTCTGCGCACGATCCGTATCAGCCCGCAGAAGCTGAACCTGGTTGCCGCGCTGATCCGCGGCAAGAAGGTTGCGACAGCGCTTTCCGATCTCGAATTCTCGGCCAAGCGGATTTCCGGCACGGTCAAGAAGACGCTGGAATCGGCGATCGCCAACGCGGAAAACAACCACGACCTCGACGTCGATGCGCTGATCGTGGCGGAAGCCTATGTCGGCAAGTCGATCGTCATGAAGCGGTTCCATGCTCGTGGCCGCGGTCGCGCCAGCCGTATCGAGAAGCCGTTCTCGCACCTCACGATCGTCGTTCGTGAAGTCGAAGAAAAAGGGGAGGCCGCATAATGGGTCAGAAAGTCAATCCGATCGGTCTGCGCCTCGGCATCAACCGTACCTGGGATTCGCGCTGGTTCGCGAACACCGGCGAGTACGGCAAACTGCTGCATGAGGACATCAAGATCCGCAAATATCTTGAAAAGGAACTCAAGCAGGCTGCGATTTCGAAGGTCGTGATCGAGCGCCCGCACAAGAAGTGCCGCGTCACCATCCATGCGGCGCGCCCGGGCCTGATCATCGGCAAGAAGGGCGCCGACATCGAAAAGCTTCGCAAGAAGCTGATGGAGATGACGAAGTCCGAGACGCACTTGAACATCGTTGAAGTGCGCAAGCCGGAAATCGACGCGACCCTGGTCGCCCAGTCGATCGCCCAGCAGCTCGAGCGTCGTATCGCGTTCCGCCGCGCCATGAAGCGCGCCGTTCAGTCGGCCATGCGCCTGGGCGCCGAAGGCATCCGCATCAACTGCGCCGGCCGTCTCGGCGGCGCCGAGATTGCGCGCATGGAATGGTACCGCGAAGGCCGCGTGCCGCTGCATACGCTGCGCGCCGATGTCGACTACGGCACGGCCGAAGCGCATACGGCTTACGGCATCTGCGGCGTCAAGGTCTGGGTGTTCAAGGGCGAAATCCTCGAGCACGATCCGATGGCTTCGGAGCGTCGCGCGACCGAGGGTGATGCTGCGCATGGCGGTGGTGGTGATCGCGAACGCGGTCGTCGTCGCGAAAACGCCTGATTATTTAGGAATTTGGAGTTAGAACGATGCTGCAGCCAAAGCGCACAAAGTTCCGCAAGCAGTTCAAGGGCCGTATCCATGGTACCGCAAAGGGCGGCACCAACCTGGATTTCGGTGGTTTCGGGCTGAAGGCGCTTGAGCCGAACCGCGTCACCGCGCGTGAGATCGAGGCGGCCCGCCGCGCGATCACTCGTGAGATGAAGCGTGCCGGCCGCGTGTGGATCCGTATTTTCCCTGATGTGCCGGTGACGTCGAAGCCGACCGAAGTGCGCATGGGCAAGGGCAAGGGCGCTGTCGATTACTGGGCGGCGCGCGTCAAGCCGGGCCGCATCATGTTCGAGATCGACGGCGTCAACGAAGAAACCGCCCGTGAGGCGCTGCGTCTCGGCGCGGCCAAGCTCTCGGTCAGGACGCGCTTCGTACAGCGCATCGCAGAATAAGGACGGGCTGATCATGAAAGCCGAAGACATCCGGACGAAGACCCAGGACCAGCTGACCGACGATCTGGCCAGCCTGAAGAAGGAGCAGTTCAACCTGCGCTTCCAGAAGGCCACCGGCCAGCTCGAGAAGACCGCGCGCGTGCGGCAGGTTCGCAAAGACATTGCGCGTATCAAGACCATCGCTGCGGAAAAGTCCGCGGCCAAGAAGGCTTAAGGACGAAAATCATGCCAAAGCGCATTCTGCAGGGCACTGTCGTCAGCGACAAGAACGAGAAGACGGTAGTCGTCAAGGTCGAACGGCGCTTCACGCATCCCGTGATGAAGAAGACCGTGCGCATGACCAAGAAGTACAAGGCGCACGACGAGAACAACGCCCACAAGGTCGGCGATCAGGTGTTCATCCAGGAATCGAAGCCGATTTCCAAGGACAAGCGCTGGATCGTCGTGTCTTCGGACCAGGCGTAACAAACCGAATTTTGGACAGACCGGGGAGGGGCTTTGAGCCCGTCCCGTTAGAAGAGAAGAAGGCGGCCAGTCATGATTCAGATGCAAACAAACCTCGACGTCGCGGATAATTCCGGCGCCCGTCGTGTCATGTGCATCAAGGTGCTGGGCGGCTCGAAGCGGAAATACGCTTCCGTAGGCGACATCATCGTGGTGTCGATCAAGGAAGCCATTCCGCGCGGCCGCGTTAAGAAGGGCGATGTGATGAAGGCGGTCGTGGTTCGCACGGCCAAGGACATCCGCCGCCCGGACGGCAGCGTGATCCGTTTCGACAAGAACGCGGCCGTTCTCGTCGACAACAAGAAAGAGCCGATCGGCACGCGTATCTTCGGACCGGTTCCGCGCGAACTCCGCGCCAAGAACCACATGAAGATCATCTCGCTCGCGCCTGAAGTGCTGTAAGGAGCCGGACCAATGCAAAAGATTAGAAAAGGCGACAAGGTCGTCGTGCTGGCCGGTAAGGACAAGGGCCGTTCGGGCGAAGTCCTCTCGGTTCAGCCGAAGGAAGACACCGCGCTGGTGCGCGGCGTCAACATGATCCGTCGTCACCAGAAGCAGTCCCAGTCCCAAGAGGGCGGGATCATCACCAAGGAAGCGCCGATCCAGCTGTCGAACATCGCGCTGGCCGACCCCAAGGATGGTAAGCCGACCCGCGTCGGCTTCATCTTCCAGAAGGACGGCAAGAAGGTGCGCGTCGCCAAGCGCTCGGGAGAAGTCATCAATGGCTAAGGCTCAAACCACGAAGCCCAAGGCTGAAAGCAAACAGTCCAAGGCCCAGAACACGCCGCGCCTCAAGCAGGTCTACAACGAGACCATCCGCAAGGCGCTGCAGGAGCAGTTCGGCTACGAGAACGAGATGCAGGTTCCGCGCATCGACAAGATCGTGCTGAACATGGGCGTCGGCGAAGCGACCGCGGATTCGAAGAAGCCTTCGATCGCGGCCGAAGACCTGGCGATGATCGCCGGCCAGAAGGCCGTCGTCACCCGCGCCCGTAATTCGATCGCCGGCTTCAAGGTCCGCGAGAAGATGCCGATCGGCGCCAAGGTCACGCTGCGCAAGGAACGCATGTACGAGTTCCTCGACCGTCTCGTGAACATCGCACTGCCGCGCGTCCGCGACTTTCGCGGACTGAATCCGAAGAGCTTCGATGGCCGTGGCAACTACGCCATGGGCATCAAGGAACACATCGTGTTCCCGGAGATCAACTACGACAAGGTTGATCAGATCTGGGGCATGGACGTCATCGTTTGTACGACTGCGAAGACGGACGACGAAGCCAGGGCATTGCTCAAGGCCTTCAACTTCCCCTTCCGCCAGTAACGGCAGCGAGAAAAGGAAAAATCTGAAATGGCAAAGACCAGCTCAGTCGAGAAGAACAACAGGCGCCGCAAGCTTGCCGACCAGTACGGTCCCAAGCGCGCTGCCCTGAAGGCGATCATCATGGATCAGTCCAAGCCGATGGAAGAGCGTTTCCGCGCTCAGCTGAAGCTTGCTGCCCTGCCGCGCAACTCGGCCAAGATCCGCATCCGCAACCGCTGCGAAGTTACCGGCCGTCCGCGCGCCTATTATCGCAAGCTCAAAGTATCGCGCATCGCGCTTCGTGATCTCGGCAATAACGGCCAGATCCCGGGCCTGGTCAAGTCGAGCTGGTAAGGAGGACATAACATGTCATTGAGCGATCCTCTCGGCGATATGCTGACCCGCATCCGCAACGCGTATGGCCGCAAGAAGTCGAGCGTTTCGACGCCGGCCTCGCGCCTGCGTACCCGCGTCCTCGACGTGCTGAAGGCTGAAGGCTATATCCGCGACTACAGCCAGACCGACTTCGACAACGGCAAGTCCGAAATCGAAATCGAGCTGAAGTATTTCGACGGTGCTCCGGTAGTGCGCGAAATCGCCCGCGTCTCGAAGCCTGGCCGCCGCGTTTACGTCTCGGCCAAGTCGATCCCGCACGTCGCCAACGGCCTCGGCATCGCCATCCTTTCGACGCCGAAGGGCGTGATGGCCGATCACGAAGCACGCGAACAGAATGTCGGCGGCGAAATCCTCTGCCAGATTTTCTAATTCGGCAGACCTGAAACAAGAGAAGTGACGAGGACAACCAAATGTCTCGTATTGGAAAGAAACCCGTTTCGCTGCCGCAGGGCGTGACCGCGACCGTCAACGGCCAGACCGTGACGGCGAAGGGCCCCAAGGGCGAGCTGAAGTTCGTGGTGAACGACGAAGTGCTGGTCAAGATGGAAGGCAGCGAAATCGCTGTCCAGCCGCGCGACCAGACCAAGGCCGCCCGCTCCAAGTGGGGCATGTCGCGCACGCAGATCGTCAACATCCTGCAGGGCGTCAAGGACGGTTTCGAGAAGAAGCTCGAGATCACCGGCGTCGGCTATCGCGCGGCACTCCAGGGCAAGAACCTGCAGCTGGCGCTTGGCTTCAGCCACGACGTCGTTTACGAGACGCCGGCCGGCATCACGATCACTGTGCCGAAGCCGACGGAAATCACCGTGACCGGCATCGACAAGCAGCAGGTCGGCCAGGTTGCAGCCGAGATCCGCGAGTATCGCGGTCCCGAGCCCTACAAGGGCAAGGGTGTCCGCTATGCCGGCGAGAAGATCGTCCGCAAGGAAGGCAAGAAGAAGTAGTAGGCCTGGCCCCGAAAAGTTGCAGACTCTTCGGAAAAGGCCAGGCCAAAGAAGTGCAACGCCGCGGGGAGCAGTCGCGGGAGGCGCTTTCGCCTACCGCACATGGCGGCCCCCGTTTTTTGAAGGCAAGGAAGACTATCATGGCTACCAAGGAATCCATCCAGCGCCGCGCGCAGCGCGTCCGCCGCCAGATCAAGAAGGTCGCCGGCGAACGTCCGCGTCTCTCGGTTCACCGCACGTCGAAGAACATCTACGTGCAGGTCATCGACGACGCCAAGGGCCATACCATCGCGGCTGCATCGACACTCGAGAAGGACCTCAAGGGTTCGCTCAAGACCGGCGCCGACACCGAGGCAGCAGCCGCTGTTGGCAAGCTGATCGCCGAGCGCGCTTCGAAGGCCGGCGTTAAGGAAGTCGTCTTCGACCGCGGCGCCTACATCTATCACGGCCGCGTCAAGGCGCTGGCCGAGGCTGCCCGTGAAGGCGGTCTGAGCTTCTAATTGCCTGTTCCGAACCGAAGGTCAGCGCAGCAAAAAGTTGCAGACTTTTCGGTCAAGATCATGCAAGGAAAAATAATTCGCCCCCGGTGACCCAAAGAGGCGCACCGGATCTTATCAGCAACCGTGCTTCCGGAAAAGAACAAGGAACAGGATATGGCACAGGAACGTAGGGATGGCGGCCGCGGCCGCGATCGTGAAGAACGCGATGACGGCATGGTGGACAAGCTCGTCCACATCAACCGCGTCGCCAAGGTCGTCAAGGGCGGCCGTCGCTTCGGTTTTGCAGCACTCGTCGTCGTCGGCGACCAGAAGGGCCGTGTCGGCTTCGGTCACGGCAAGGCGCGCGAAGTGCCGGAAGCGATCCGCAAGGCAACCGAATCGGCCAAGCGCGACATGATCTTCGTGCCGCTGCGCTCGGGCCGCACGCTGCACCACGACGTCGAAGGACGTTGGGGCGCTGGCCGCGTGCTTCTGCGCGCTGCCAAGCAGGGTACCGGCATCATCGCCGGCGGCCCGATGCGCGCTGTCTTCGAGACGCTCGGCATGCATGACGTGGTCGCCAAGTCGATGGGTTCGTCGAACCCCTACAACATGGTTCGTGCCACATTCGACGCGCTGAAGAGCCAGATGCATCCCAAGGATGTGGCTGCTGCGCGCGGCATCAAGTATTCGACCCTTCAGGCCCGCCGCGGCACCGCCGTTGCGGCTGAAGAATAGTCGATCTGACCAGGGATTTTGACCATGGCCAAGAAAGCAACCAAGACCGTCACCGTTGAGCAGATCGGTTCGCCGATCCGCCGCCCGAAGGAACAGCGCGCAACGCTGGTCGGCCTCGGCCTCAACAAGATGCACAAGCAGCGCACGCTGGAGGACACTCCCTCGGTGCGCGGCATGATCGCTGCCGTTCAGCATCTCGTCCGCGTCGTGGACGAGGGCTGAGCAAAAGCGCAGGAGAACCCAGATGAAACTCAACGATCTGCGTGACAAGGACGGCGCGACGCACTCCAAGAAGCGTCTCGGCCGTGGCATCGGCTCCGGCTCGGGCAAGACCGGCGGTCGCGGCGTCAAGGGCCAGAAGGCGCGCTCCGGCGTTGCCATCAACGGCTTCGAGGGCGGCCAGATGCCGCTCTATCGGCGCCTGCCGAAGCGTGGCTTCAATAACATCTTCGCCAAGAGCTTTGTCGTCGTGTCGCTGGCTCGTATCCAGACGGCGCTCGATGCCAAGAAGCTCGACGCCAAGGCGACCGTGACGGCCGAGGCACTCGTTGCCGCCGGCGTCATCCGCCGCGTCAAGGACGGCGTGCGCATCCTCTCGGACGGCGAGCTCAAGGCAAAGCTTGCCTTCGACGTCGCCGGCGCCTCCAAGGCCGCGATCGAGAAGATCGAAAAGGCCGGCGGTTCGGTCAAGCTGCCGGAAGCGGCAGCGGAGTAACGGCAATTTGAAGCGCGGCCGGCAGGAACGGTATCCGTTTTTGTTCACGATTGCGCTTTGATCCAATCAATTAGGCGGCCGCGTCAACGCGGCCGCTTGCATGTTTAGAGCCCGGAGCTTATCTCGTGAGCTTCGGTGCCACGCGCCGCCTGAGCTGCGGGCATCGAGCGTGACATACAAATCAAAGAAGTAGCGCATGACGTTGTCCGAAAACCGCTTCACACTTTTCGGCATCATGCTCTAGCGGAGAATCAGGCATGGCTTCGGCTGCTGAACAACTAGCCTCGAATCTGAATTTTGCGGCTTTCGCCAAGGCGGAGGACCTGAAGAAGCGAATCTGGTTCACCGTCGGCGCGCTGCTCGTCTATCGCCTCGGCACCTATATCCCGCTGCCCGGCATCAATCCGGATGCATTCGCGCAGGCCTTCTCTTCGCAGGCCAAGGGCGTGCTCGGCATGTTCAACATGTTCGCCGGCGGCGCCGTGCAGCGCATGGCGATCTTCGCGCTCGGCATCATGCCTTATATCTCAGCCTCCATCATCATGCAGCTGATGACCTCGGTCATTCCGTCGCTGGAAGCGCTGAAAAAGGAAGGCGAGCAGGGCCGCAAGGTCATCAACCAGTACACGCGCTACGGCACGGTACTCCTGGCGCTGGTGCAGGCCTACGGCATTTCAGTGGGCCTGGAAGGCGGCAACGGCATCGTCAACGATCCCGGCATGTTCTTCCGCATCTCGACCGTCGTCACGCTGGTTGGCGGCACCATGTTCCTGATGTGGCTGGGCGAGCAGATCACCGCCCGCGGCATCGGCAACGGCATTTCGCTGATCATCTTTTCCGGCATCGTCGCCGGCCTGCCGCGCGCCATCTCCGGCACGCTGGAGCTCGGCCGCACCGGCGCCCTATCGACCGGGCTGATACTCGCGATCATCGTGCTGGCCATAATCGTCATCGCGCTGATCGTGTTCTTCGAGCGCGCGCAGCGCCGCCTGCTGATCCAGTATCCGAAGCGCCAGGTCGGCAACCGCATGTTCCAGGGCGATACCTCGCATCTGCCGCTGAAGCTCAACACGTCGGGCGTCATTCCGCCGATCTTCGCGTCGTCGCTGCTTTTGCTGCCGGCAACGGTCGCCGGCTTCTCGCAGACGACAAACCTGCCGGCCTGGGCAAGCACCGTGCTCGCTTCGCTCGGCCACGGCCAGCCGCTCTACATGCTGTTCTATGCGGCAATGATCGTGTTCTTCGCCTTCTTCTACACGGCCATCGTGTTCAATCCGAAGGACACCGCCGACCAGCTCAAGAAGCATTCCGGCTTCATTCCGGGCTACCGTCCGGGTGAGCGCACTGCCGATTACATCGACTATGTCCTGACGCGCATCACCGTCGTCGGCGCCATCTATCTGGTGCTGGTGTGCCTGCTGCCCGAGTTCCTGATTTCGGCGACTGGCGTACCATTCTACCTCGGTGGCACATCGCTTCTGATCGTGGTCAGTGTAACCCTCGATACGGTGGCGCAGATCCAGGGTCACCTGATCGCGCACCAGTATGAGGGCCTGATCAAGAAGTCGAAGCTGCGCGGGGGGAAGAAGGCCAGATGAGATTGATATTGCTTGGGCCGCCAGGAGCGGGCAAGGGGACGCAAGCACAAAGACTGGTAGAAAAATACGGCATACCGCAGCTGTCGACGGGCGACATGCTGCGGGCCGCCGTACAGGCCGGCACTGAAGTCGGCAAGCGCGCCAAGGCGGTGATGGATGCCGGCGAGCTGGTTTCCGACGCCATTGTCAACGCGATCGTGGCCGAGCGCATCGACCAGCCCGATTGCACCAACGGGTTCATCCTCGACGGATATCCGCGCACGCTGGTGCAGGCTGATGCGGTTGAATCGATGCTCGCCGAGCGCGGCATTGGCCTCGATGCCGTGATCGAGTTCGTCGTCGACGACAAAGCGTTGGTCGGCCGCATCGTCAAGCGCGCCGACGACGCCAAGGCCGCCGGACAGCCGGTGCGCAAGGACGACAATCCGGTGGTGTTCGAAGAGCGCCTGCGGGAATATTACAAGAAGACGGCGCCGCTGATCGGCTATTATTACGCCAAACGCTCGCTTAGGAGTGTCGACGGCATGGCTCCTGTCGACACCGTGACGGCGGAGATTGAAGCGCTGCTCGCGGCGGTGACGCGGGAGACCGTTACGGTAAAGTAAAGATTGCGCTTGACTGGAACGGTTCGCTGGGTTATGGCGGCCCGTCTTCCTATCAGGCATGAGGCTTGCTTGTCCGCAAGGGCAAGGCAGCCGCATTGAAACTAGGGAACTCCCGCAAGGGCCGGCCTCCACCGGACGCGGGGTAATTTGAACAGCGCCGCGCATGCCTTGTTTTGAAGGCCGGCCGGTCCCACATGGAGAAGAGAAGAATATGGCTCGTATAGCCGGCGTCAACATTCCGACCAACAAGCGCGTCGTCATTGCGCTTCAGTACATTCACGGCATTGGCAAGAAGTTCGCCCAGGAGATCGTCGACAAGGTCGGCATCCCGGCCGAGCGCCGCGTCAACCAGCTGACCGACGCGGAAGTGCTGCAGATCCGCGAGACCATCGACCGCGACTACCAGGTCGAAGGCGACCTGCGCCGCGAAGTGTCGATGAACATCAAGCGTCTCATGGACCTCGGCTGCTACCGCGGCCTGCGTCACCGCCGTTCGCTGCCGGTTCGCGGCCAGCGCACGCACACCAATGCACGCACCCGCAAGGGCCCGGCCAAGTCGATCGCCGGCAAGAAGAAGTAAGTGAGCGAATAGCGAGTAGCCATTAGCGAGTAGGGGTCCCCTATTCGCTAGTCCCTGCTCACTACTCGCTTTCAAAGGTGGAGCCGCTGGCATTACGGCGGTGTAGAGATCAACTGAAAGGACTATCATGGCCAAGGAAGCCGCTCGTGTTCGCCGTCGCGAACGCAAGAACATCTCGTCGGGCGTTGCCCACGTCAATTCGACCTTCAACAACACGATGATCACCATCACCGACGCGCAGGGCAATTCCATTGCCTGGTCGTCGGCCGGTGCCCAGGGCTTCAAGGGTTCGCGCAAGTCGACCCCGTTCGCCGCCCAGATGGCTGCCGAAGACGTCGCCAAGAAGGCCCAGGAACACGGCATGCGCATGCTCGAAGTCGAGGTCTGCGGACCCGGCTCCGGTCGTGAATCGGCGCTTCGCGCCCTGCAGGCGGCCGGCTTCACCATCACCTCGATCCGTGATGTGACGCCGATCCCGCACAATGGCTGCCGCCCGCGCAAGAAGCGCCGCGTCTAAGACATACCGAACGCCGCGTGAGCGCCTCAAGGCGCTCCTCCACGGCACTCCAGGTCGCCCGCCACGATTGGATGGTGGTGGGTCAACGGAAGGAAAGCATCATGATCCAGAAAAATTGGCAGGAACTGATCAAGCCGAACAAGATCGAGTTCTCGTCGAAGAAGAAGACGCTGACCACGCTGGTCGCCGAGCCGCTCGAACGCGGCTTTGGCCTGACGCTCGGCAACGCGCTGCGCCGCGTGCTTCTGTCTTCGCTGCGCGGTGCGGCTGTGACCGCCGTGCAGATCGACGGCGTTCTGCATGAATTCTCGTCGATTGCCGGCGTGCGTGAGGACGTGACCGACATCGTCCTCAACATCAAGGAAATCGCCATCCGCATGGAAGGCGATGGCCCCAAGCGCATGGTCGTTCGCAAGCAGGGCCCAGGTGCGGTTCTGGCTGGCGACATCCAGACGGTTGGCGACGTCGAGATCCTCAACCCCGACCACGTCATTTGTACGCTGGACGAGGGCGCTGAAATCCGCATGGAATTCACCGTCGACACCGGCAAGGGTTACGTGCCGGCCGACCGCAACCGCGCCGAAGACGCGCCGATCGGCCTGATCCCGGTCGACAGCCTGTATTCGCCGGTCAAGAAGGTCTCCTACAAGGTCGAGAACACCCGCGAGGGCCAGGTTCTCGACTATGACAAGCTGACCATGACCATCGAGACCGACGGTTCGATCTCGGGTGAAGACGCGGTGGCATTCGCTGCCCGCATCCTGCAGGACCAGCTTGGCCTGTTCGTCAACTTCGACGAGCCGCAGAAGGAAGTCGCCACCGAGGCCGTCACCGAGCTCGCCTTCAACCCGGCGCTGCTCAAGAAGGTGGACGAGCTCGAGCTTTCGGTGCGTTCGGCCAACTGCCTGAAGAACGACAACATCGTCTACATCGGCGATCTCATCCAGAAGACCGAAGCCGAGATGCTGCGCACCCCGAACTTCGGCCGCAAGTCGCTGAACGAGATCAAGGAAGTGCTCGCGGCGATGGGCCTGCACCTCGGCATGGAAGTGCCGGACTGGCCGCCGGAAAACATCGAAGACCTCGCCAAGCGTTACGAAGACCAATATTGAGCATGAATTTCCAAGGATCGGCGGCGTGAGCCGCTCGATCCGACGGTCATGCGGAAAACCATCAGAGGCCACGGCCTCTTGAACAACTGAAGAAGGAAAAGAGCCATGCGCCACGGTTTTAAAGGCCGCCGCTTCGCCCGAAGCATTAGCCATCGCAAGTCGATGTTCGCCAACCTCGCCGTGTCGCTGCTCGAGCATGAGCAGATCGTCACCACCCTGCCGAAGGCGAAGGATTTGCGTCCGATCGTCGAGAAGCTGGTGACGCTCGGCAAGCGCGGCGACTTGCATGCGCGCCGCCAGGTCATTGCCCAGATCGGCAATGAAGGCGTCGTCAAGCGTTTGTTCGACACGATTGCGCCGCGCTACGCCGACCGCAACGGCGGCTATCTGCGCATCATGAAGGCGGGCTTCCGCCACGGCGACAATGCCGCCATGGCGGTCATCGAGTTCGTCGACCGCGACACCGACGCCAAGGGCGCCGGCGACCGCGCCCGCCTCGAAGCCGAAGGCGCCAACGAGGAAGCCACTGCCGCATAAGGCTCGGTTTTTCAGGAATGACTTCAAGGGGCCTTCGGGCCCCTTTTTGTTACCGGCGTCCTACGTTTAGCGTGTCTTACGTTTAGCGAGTAAGCATCAGGTAGTCGCGACCGCTAAGCAGATTCCAATTGAAGGCGCCGGGGATCTCTTCGAACGCCGGTTGGGGATAGGAATAGATACTGTCGAGGGTGGCGCGGGAATCTATATCGCTGACCACTCGCGACACGTTGGAATTGGTCAGGTATTTTTGGGCGTCCCCATCTTCGATGAAGTCTGTATCGACTCGGAAATGAATCTGAACGGGACCCGCGCAGATGTTCAGCAATATTTCGTCGCTCAAGGCGGCGTAGAACACCGCTGCCTCTTCTGGAGCCCAAAGGCCGGCAGTCAAGAATTCCGAAGGTGTCGTCTCTCCACTGAACCCATCCAATGAGAGCACAAGGCGATCGGTGAGAACCTCAAAATCACCTTCGAGATAGCCCGCTTCTTCGATCTGAAACCAGTTCATCCAATGAGGTGCTTCTTCATCAAAGGAAATTTCGAGCTTTCCGAAAGTCCAATAGACCGGAATCGTCTCTGCATGTTCCGTGATCCAGCCGTCAGGCGGACCTAGCATACCGGCGATGTCGATCATTTTCAGAGAAGGGAAAACAGGCCCAAAAGTGCCGGTCTTCAAAAAGTCACGGAATGACAGGAGTTGTTTTTTCATGAGGGCCGACGAAGGTTTTCAGTTTCAAGTCGACCTATAGCTGCTTTGATGCCCAAAATAATCGTATTTCAGCGGCTTAGCCTTTCATTTTGCACAATCGTCGGGACAATGCCCCCGAACTTGCCTTGGAGGATTCGCGAATGCGCGCCAACCGACTGTCTCTTGTTCTGCTCTTCGCCATGATGGCGTTCGCAGCCGCGCCGACAGTCAGGCAGGCTCTGGCCGAGGACGCCGCCAAGCCAGCCGATCCGGGGCTCTCCGATGTGCTGACCGACCTCCTGCATGGCGTCGAAGGCGAGAACGGCACCTCCGGTCCCGACAAGCGGGTGCCGTTCGGCCGCGAAGAGGTACAGCTGTCGTTTGCGCCCCTGGTCAAGCAGACGGCGCCGGCGGTGGTCAATGTCTATGCTTCGCAGACGGCCAAGGTCACGTCGCCCTTCGACGGCGATCCTTTCTTCGAGGAATTCTTCGGCCGCGCGCAGCCGCGCGCGCAATCCTCGCTCGGCTCGGGCGTGCTGGTCGATCCAAGCGGCGTCGTCGTCACCAATTTCCACGTGATCAAGGATGCCGACGAGGTCAAGGTCGCGACCGCCGACGGGCGCGAATTCACCTCGAAGGTCATGCTCAAGGACGAGACGCTTGACCTCGCCGTGCTCAAGATCAACTCCGACAAGCCCTTTCCGGTGATCGCCATCGGCGATTCCGACGCGCTCGAGGTCGGCGACCTGGTGCTGGCCATCGGCAATCCGTTCGGCGTCGGCCAGACCACCACCAGCGGCATCGTGTCGGCGCTTGCCCGCAGCCATATCGGCGTTTCGGATTCGGGCTACTTCATCCAGACCGACGCCGCCATCAATCCCGGCAATTCCGGCGGCGCGCTGATCAACATGGGCGGCCAGCTGGTCGGCATCAACACCGCCATCTACAGCCGCAGCGGCGGCTCGATCGGCATCGGCTTTGCCATCCCGGCCAACATGGTGCGCGCCTTCGCCGACGCGGCCAAGGCCGGGCTCGATTTCTTCGAGCGGCCTTATATAGGCGCCGAGTTCGAAGCGGTCACACCGCAGATCGCCGAATCGCTTGGCATGGAGAAGCCGACCGGCGCGCTGGTGTCGTCGGTTGAGGAAGCCGGACCGGCGGCCAAGACAGGGCTGAAGCCCGGCGATGTCGTGCTGCAGCTCAATGGCACGACGGTCGAAGGCATCGAGGCGCTGGATTACCGCATGGCGACCCTGTCGATCGGCACCAAGGCGACCTTCGCCATCCTGAGCAAGGGCCAGCAGGCGACGATGGAGATCGCACTGGAGCGCGCGCCGGAAGGAGCTAAGGCTTCGGAAGTGACGCTGCATGGCCGCAGCCCGTTTTCCGGCGCCAAGGTCGCGGAACTGTCGCCCAGGCTCGCCCAGCGCCTCGGCCTGCGCACCGACCTCAAGGGCGTCACCGTGGTCGACATCAACCGCGATTCGCCGGCCGCCGATTTCGGCTTCCAGCCGGGCGACATCGTGCGCGAGGTGAACGGCACGACGGTCGATACGGCGGCGACACTGGCGCAGCTTGCCCAGCAGGATACACGCTGGTGGCGCTTTACCGTCGAGCGCGGCGGGCAGATACTGCGCCAGGTGTTGCGTTACTGAGGCGATCTTCCCATTTCTGAGGATCGTGCTCCAACCAGAAGACCTAGATGGCCGATCTGTTCAGCGTCGATGAACCGGAAAGAGCGCCGCCCGGCCGGCCTTTGGCCGATCGGCTGCGTCCGAAAAACCTCGGCGAGGTTGTCGGCCAGGAGCATTTGACCGGGCCGGACGGCGCGCTGACGCGGTTGATCAACTCCGGTTCGCTCGGCTCGATGATTTTCTGGGGGCCACCCGGCACCGGCAAGACCACGGTGGCGCGGCTGCTGGCCGGCGAGACCAGCCTTGCCTTCGAGCAGATCTCAGCGGTGTTTTCCGGCGTTGCCGATTTGAAGAAAGTGTTCGAGGCGGCAAAGCTGCGTCGCACCAATGGCCGCCAGACGCTGCTGTTCGTCGACGAGATCCATCGCTTCAACCGCGCCCAGCAGGATTCGTTTCTCCCGGTCATGGAGGACGGCACCGTCGTGCTGGTTGGCGCCACGACCGAAAATCCGTCCTTCGAGCTGAACGCCGCGCTTCTGTCGCGCGCGCGGGTGCTGGTGTTTCACTCGCTGGGCGAGGACAGCATTGCCAAGCTGATGACGCGCGCGGAGGAGACGGAGGGCAGGGCGCTGCCGCTCGACGACGAGGCGCGGGCGATGCTCATCCGCATGAGCGATGGCGACGGCCGGGCCTCGCTGACGCTGGCCGAGGAAGTCTGGCGCGCCGCCAAACCCGGCGAGGTTTTCGATCCCGAAGGGCTGCAGCGCATCGTCCAGCGCCGCGCGCCGATCTATGACAAGGGCCAGGACGGTCACTACAATCTGATCTCGGCGCTGCACAAATCGGTGCGTGGGTCCGACCCGGACGCGGCGCTTTATTATCTTGCCCGCATGTTCGACGCCGGCGAGGATCCGCTCTATCTCGGCCGCCGGCTGGTGCGCATGGCGATGGAGGATATCGGGCTGGCCGACCCGCAGGCGCTGGTTATCGCCAACGCCGCCAAGGACGCCTACGACTATCTCGGCTCGCCCGAAGGCGAACTGGCCTTCGCCGAGGCCACCGTCTATCTCGCCACCGCGCCCAAATCCAACGCCGTCTATACCGCCTTCAAGGCAGCCACGCGGGCGGCGAAGGAGTTCGGTTCGCTGCTGCCGCCCAAGCACATCCTCAACGCGCCGACCAAGCTGATGAAAGAGGAGGATTACGGCGCCGGCTACCGCTACGATCACGACCAGCCCGATGCTTTTTCCGGCCAGGACTATTTCCCCGAAAAGATGGGCCGGCAGACCTTTTATGATCCGCCCGAACGCGGCTTCGAGCGCGATATCAAGAAACGGCTGGACTATTGGGCAAAGCTGCGCAGCGAGCGGGAAAAATAGGCGCGCGGGACAAACGGGACGAACTCGGCCTGCCCGCGATGAACTGAAATTCTGCCCCCGCCAGTCACAGCAGTGTGATTGTACCGCATGACAAAAAGCCCTATCACGTCGCATGACTCGGCCGGGAGGCTGCCAGGACGGGCGATAATTCGGAACGGGGACAGCGCGCGGCGCGAACAGAAATGACAAAATCCCTTCGCAAAACGCTTCGCCAGGCTGTGATTGCTGTCCCGCTGCTCGCGCTCGGCTTCTATTTCATTCCGATCCTGACCACGATCTGGATCGTCTGCGGCCTGATCGATGTGCTGCGCAACGCCAGCAAGGATCTGTCGCTGTTGCGCGGCTATTTCCTCGGCAATGGCATCTTCACCTGGCTGCTGTCGCCCTTCAATCTGCTGGTGGACCTCGTTTGCTACCGCAACCCGGGTGTGTGGAAGCTGGAGCAGTTTCCTGCCGATTATCAGCGCGAGGTCAACGAGGTTCTTGACGTCTTCAAGGCGCGCAAGGACGAGATCATCGCCGATATCGACGCCAATTTCGGCACCGGTCGTCGCGGCATGTATGTCTATCAGTGGTACGGCAAGCACCGGATCGACAATGTCGCGGAGTTCAACAAGGATTTCAAATACATCAAGACCATTGCCGTATCTGTCTTCAGAGGCAAGGAATCGACTTCCTGGCATTTCGGACCGCTGCGGCTCAGCCTGCGCATCCTCTACAATCTCTTGCCGGTGAAGGCAGAGGTTTTCGTCGAATGCAACGGCGCGAGGAATTACTGGCACGACAACCCGCTCTATATTTTCGACGACACGCTGCTGCACCGCTCGGTCAACGAGTATGACGGACGCCGCTACTGCGTGTTCATGGACATCATCCGCCCGTCGCCGTTCCCCGGCTTCATCGCCGGACTTCTGGCCATCGTTTCGGTAACCGTCGAGCGCATCAATTCCATGTTCTACAAGAACTGGAAGATGATCGGCTCGAGCAAGGCAAAGAAGGTCGAGACGACCTGAGGCGTTGGTCTGAAGGGATTGACCGCACTGCCTTGGCCGGGCAGTAAACGGGCATGTTCAATCTGCTTCTTGTTGTGGTCGGCGGCGGCATCGGCGCCGGCATCCGCCACCTGACCAACATCGGCGCCTTGCGCCTAGTCGGTCCCAACTACCCCTGGGGGACGATGGCGATCAACATCGTCGGCTCCTTTGCCATGGGGCTGTTCATCGCCGCGCTGATGCGGCGCGGCGGTTCCAATGAGCTCCGGCTGTTCGTCGCCACCGGCATCCTTGGCGGCTTCACCACCTTCTCCGCCTTTTCGCTCGATTTCGCGACCCTGTGGGAGCGCGGAGCGACGCTGCCGGCGTTGGGATATGCGCTGGCCAGCGTCGTTGGCGCCATTATCGCCCTGTTTCTGGGACTTTGGCTCGCAAGAACCGTTTCATAGTGTTATTGCCCCGACCTGGAGCACGCCGCATCCTCTGGACGCGCTGCAGAAACTTTGATCTTGCGCATGATCCTTTCCGAAAGCCGGAGTAGATTTTCGGGGTCACGCGCTAGAAACGGATAAAGCGAAAATCATGGCAGGCGTAGAACAGATCACGGTGGAGGCCGGCGAGGCGGGCATGCGGCTCGATCGCTGGTTCAAGACCCATTTCCCCGGTCTCGGCTTTGGCCATCTGCAGAAGTTGCTGCGCTCGGGCCAGATCCGCGTCGATGGCGGCCGGGTCAAGGCCGACAGCCGTGTCGAGCCCGGCCAGGTGGTGCGTGTGCCGCCGCTCGAGGTCGACAAGAAGGGCGAGAGTGCGCTTACGGGTTACTCGATCCGCAACCAGGGCGACGCCGATGTGCTGGCCAAGATGCTGATCCACGAAGATCCAAAAGTCTTCGTCTTCAACAAGCCGGCGGGCCTGGCGGTGCAAGGCGGCTCGGGCGTCACCCGCAATGTCGACGACATGCTGGAGGCCTGGCGCAGCCAGAAGGGCGAGAAGCCGCGCCTGGTGCACCGGCTCGACCGCGACACGTCGGGCGTGTTGGTGGTTGCCCGCACCAGGCTTGCGGCGATGAAGCTTTCCGAGTCATTCCGGGCGCGCGAGACCAAGAAGACCTATTGGGCGCTGGTCAAGGGCGTCCCGCCCAAGCGTGAGGACAAGATCTCGACCTGGCTGATCAAGGAACCGACCGAGGACGGCGACCGCGTGCGCGTGGCAGCCCATGGCGAAAAGGGCGCCGACCACGCCGTGTCCTACTACCGCATCATCGAGCAGGCGGCTCAGACGATGACCTGGCTGGAAATGGAGCCGTACACTGGCCGCACCCACCAGCTGCGCGTTCATGCCGCCTATATCGGCTGCCCGATCCTTGGCGACCCCAAATATTTCGAGGCCGACACCAACTGGGACTTTCCGGGCGGCATTCAGAACCGCCTGCATCTGCATGCGCGCCGCATCGTCATTCCGCACCCGGACAAGGGCGTCATCGACGTCACCGCGCCGATGCCGCCGCATATGCGCCAGAGCTGGAACCTGATCGGCTTCGACGACGCCAGCGCGGAGGACTGACATTGGCCGTTGCCTCGGCATTGGATCGCCGCGATGCGGTCGATCTGGCGGCTGCTTCCATCATGGTCGGGCTGACCTTTTCCTGGGGGCTGAACTATGTCGCCGCCAAGATCTCCTATGCCGGCTTCGATCCGGTTTTCGTCTCGATCGCACGTTCGATCATCGGCGGGCTCTGTGTGCTCGGCTGGTGCTGGCTGCGCGGCATCAGGCTGTTTAAGGCCGACGGGTCGCTTGTCGCCGGCATCATCGTCGGCGTGCTGTTCGGCGTCGAGTTCCTGTGCCTCTATATCGGGCTGGAATACACGACCGTTGCCCGCAACACGCTGCTGGTCAACACCATGCCGTTCTGGGTCCTGATCGGCGGCCATTTCCTGCTCGGTGAGCGTATCAACGCGCGCAAGCTTGGCGGGCTCGTTCTCGCCTTCTGCGGCCTGGTGGCGGTGTTTTCCGACGGGATTGCCGGCGGCACCGAGATGACCTTGATGGGCGATCTGCTCAGCCTCGGCTCCGGTATCCTGTGGGCGGCGACCAGCATCGTCATCAAGCGTTCGAAACTGGTCGAGACCAGTGCCGAGAAATTGCTGCTTTATCAGTTGGCCGGTGCGGCCATTGTCGGTGTCCTGGTGATGCCTTTCGCCGGCCCGCCGATCCGCGCGGTCAGTGCCTTGCCGGCATTGGCGCTGCTGTTCCAGTCGCTCTATATAGTTGCCTTCACCTATGTGCTGTGGTTCTGGCTGCTCAGGCGCTATCCGGCATCGGCCCTGTCGAGCTTCGCTTTCCTGTCGCCGGTGTTCGGCGTCCTCTGCGGCGCTATCATTCTGGGCGAGGCGCCTACGACCAGGATCTTTGTGGCGCTTGGGCTGATCGCTGTCGGCCTGATCATCGTCAACCGGCCGGCGCGCAAGCAGGTACCTGGATAGAAAGTTCGACCATGCGTGACATCCTCAACGACCTCGAAGCGGGAAAGCATCTGTCCGATCCGGATCCGGTCCGCCGCGCCCAGATCCAGATGAAGACGCACCTGCCGAAGCGCTTCTACAAGGACGTGTCGGTCGTAGCTGTGGAGGACGGTTTTGCCGTCCACCTCGATGGCAAGCCGGTGCGCACGCCGGGCAAGGCGCTGCTGGCGCTGCCGACCGAAAACGCCGCCGCCCTGGTCGCCAATGAGTTCGCTGCACAGGGCGAGACCATCGACCCGGTCACGATGCCGGTGCTGCGTCTGGTCAACACCGCCATCGACGGCGTCGCCAGCGGCCCGCAGGCGGTGCTGGAGGACGTCTTGCGCTTCGCCTCGTCCGATCTGACCTGCTACCGCGCCGACGCGCCACAGGGGCTGGTCGAGCGGCAGAACCAGCATTGGGATCCGGTGATCGACTGGGCGAGGGTGACATTAGGGGCTCGATTCAACCTCGCCGAGGGCATTATCCATGTCGAACAGCCGCGCGAGAGCATCGCAGTGCTCGGCGCTCATCTTGCCCAGCGTGCCGAGCCGCTGCGGCTGGCCGCAATCCATGTCATGACTTCGCTGACCGGGTCGGCGCTGCTGGCGCTGGCGGTCGATTACGGCGCGCTCGATGGCGACGCGGCTTGGGCCGCCGGCCATGTCGACGAGGACTGGCAGATCGAGCATTGGGGCCAGGATGCCGAGGCTGTCGCACGCCGCTCGGCCCGCAAACGCGACATGATGGCGGCCGTCGGCCTGCTCGATGCGCTGAAGACCTGATCCTCGGCCTTTGCCGCACTGCACCTAATACCAAAGTCATAAACCCAAGGTCTGTCTGCCTCCGGCGGTCGCTTTCTGTCATTTTTTACGCTGATGGCTGGTTTGAGTCGCGTTCAGAGGGAACGCCGACGATGACGCCCAGCGTCGAAGGCAGACGATTCACGGGAGGACAGTTCAATGGCATTGGCATCGACCGCCGGCGGAGCCAGTCGCGGCATGACACGAGAGGAGAAGAAGGTCATCTTCGCCTCCTCGCTGGGCGCGGTTTTCGAATGGTATGATTTCTATCTCTACGGAGCGTTGGCCGGCGCGATCGGCTTGACCTTCTTCAACTCGTTTCCCGAAAGCACCCGCTACATCTTCACGCTGCTGGTCTTCGCCGCCGGCTTCATCGTGCGCCCGTTCGGCGCGCTGGTGTTCGGCCGCATCGGCGATCTCGTCGGCCGCAAATACACATTCCTTGTCACCATCATGATCATGGGTCTGTCGACTTTCCTTGTCGGCCTGCTTCCGGGTTCAGAGACACTGGGCATTCTGGCGCCGATCCTGTTGATCGCGCTGCGCATGCTGCAGGGCCTGGCGCTTGGCGGTGAGTACGGCGGCGCCGCGACCTATGTCGCGGAACATGCGCCGGATGACCGTCGCGGCTTCTACACGTCATGGATCCAGACGACGGCGACGCTCGGCCTTTTCCTGTCGCTGATTGTCATCCTGCTGGTGCAGAATTCGGTAAGCAAGGACGCCTTCAACGCCTGGGGATGGCGCATTCCGTTCCTGGTCTCGGCCATCCTGCTCGGCATTTCGGTCTGGATCCGGCTGTCGCTTTCGGAATCGCCGACCTTCCTGCGCATGAAGGAGGAGGGCAAGAGTTCCAAGGCGCCGCTGTCGGAAGCCTTCGGCCAGTGGAAAAACGCCAAGATCGCCATCCTGGCGCTGTTCGGCCTCACCGCCGGTCAGGCCGTGGTCTGGTACAATGGTCAGTTCTACGCACTGTTCTTCCTGGCCAATGTGCTCAAGGTCGACGCGCAGTCGGTGAACATCATGATCGCCATTGCGCTGGCACTCGGTACGGGCTTCTTCGTCTTCTTCGGCTGGCTGTCCGACAAGATCGGCCGCAAGCCGATCATCATGGCCGGCCTTGCGCTGGCGGTCGTCACCACCTTCCCGCTGTTCAAGGCGTTGACCTGGGCCGCCAATCCGGCGCTCGCCACCGCACAGCAGAACACGCGCGCCACGGTGACGGCGGCTCCGGGAGACTGCAACTTCCAGTTCAATCCGACCGGAACACGCGTACCGGTGAGTTCGTGCGATATCGCGACCGATTTCCTTGCCAAGAACTCGGTGCCTTACGACATCGTCTCGACGGCGGCGGCGGGGACCCCGGCGAGTGTCATGATCGGCAGCGAAACCGTGGCGTCTTATGATGCCAAGGCCGCGGGCGACAAGAAGGCTGCCAACGACGCTGCCTTCAAGAAGGGTATCAACCTCGCGCTTCAGAGTGGCGGTTATCCGCTGAAGCGTGCTGCCGCCAAGGTTGCCGACCAGAAGCTCGACGCCTTTGTCGCGGCCAATCCTGAACTGAAGCTCGACGCGGCAGCCATCCGCGCCGGCGAAAAGACTGCGGTCCCGACCGAACAGGCGATCAAGGACAAGGTGCTGACCAAGGACGAAGCCGCGGGCGCCACCGAGGTGACCGTCTACAGCGTTCCGGCAGCGGGCGCGTTCGCGATGTTTGCCGACCCCGCACAGGTCAACTGGGCCAAGGTCATCGGCATCCTGTTCATCCTGGTCCTCTACGTGACCATGGTCTACGGGCCGATCGCGGCGATCCTGGTCGAGATGTTCCCGACACGCATCCGCTACAGCGGCATGTCACTGCCCTATCACATCGGCAATGGTTGGTTCGGCGGCCTGCTGCCCGCGATCGTGTTCGCGTTCAGCGCCTACAAGGGCGATATCTACTATGGCCTTTGGTATCCGGTGGTGATCGCGGCGGTGACGCTGATCATCGGCATGATCTTCGTCAGGGATACGCTCGGCACCGACCTGCATACCAAGCAGTAGCCGACGGCCCTGTATCAAACAAAAAACCCGGCGCGAGCGATCGCGCCGGGTTTTTGATTTGTGGGCCTGTTCGATCTATCAGCGCGGAAGACGCCTAGCTCTTGCGAGGCTGTTCGGCCTCCGCAATGGCGGCCTCATGATACCAGGCCTCGCCATGGGCAAGCGGGTGATCGCGCAGCGAAGCAAGCTCTGCCGCAAACTTGGCCTTTACGCCTAAATTTGAGGCACCCGCACGCGCTGCCACCGGGAACATCAGGATTTTGGCCGACGGACGGGCTGAGGTGATTTCCATGGTCGGTCTCCTTTCTTCTGGAGAGGCTCTTCGATTCATCTTTCCATCAAGGTAGGTCCTGCAATCCTTTTAGGCAAGATGCCTAAAGAAAGATCGGCATTTGCCTGTTATTTAAGCAAATTCTGCCTTTGATTGATCCGGGCGCATTGCTTAGGCGGCTTGCCATCACCGGCGGGATGAAAGGGCATTTTTGCCGCACCCTGACCAACTGAAGTGGCACACGATTTGCATTTTATCGACCGGCAGCTGGGCTGCTGGATGGCTCGGCGCGCCGGCGTCATCCAGGTTCGGTGATCAAGCAATGAGAGGCTCTAGAATGACGAAATACAAGCTCGAGTATATCTGGCTCGATGGTTACACGCCGGTCCCCAATCTTCGCGGCAAGACCCAGATCAAGGAGTTCGCCGAGTTCCCGACGCTCGAGCAGCTGCCGCTGTGGGGCTTCGACGGTTCTTCGACGCAGCAGGCCGAAGGCCACAGCTCCGACTGCGTGCTGAAGCCGGTCGCCGTATTCCCGGACCCGGCCCGCAGCAATGGCGTGCTGGTGATGTGCGAAGTGATGATGCCAGATGGCGTGACGCCGCATGTGTCCAACAAGCGCGCCACCATCCTCGACGACGAGGGCGCCTGGTTCGGCTTCGAGCAGGAGTATTTCTTCTACAAGGACGGCCGTCCGCTCGGCTTCCCCGAGAGCGGCTATCCGGCGCCGCAGGGCCCGTACTACACCGGCGTCGGCTATTCGAATGTCGGCCCGATCGCGCGCCAGATCGTCGAGGAGCATCTCGACCTTTGCCTCGCAGCAGGCATCAACCATGAAGGCATCAACGCCGAAGTGGCCAAGGGCCAGTGGGAATTCCAGATTTTCGGCAAGGGCTCCAAGAAGGCCGCCGACCAGATGTGGATGGCCCGTTATCTCTTGCAGCGCCTGACCGAAAAATACGAGATCGACATCGAGTATCACTGCAAGCCGCTTGGCGACACCGACTGGAACGGTTCGGGCATGCACGCCAACTTCTCGACCGCCTATATGCGCGAAGTCGGCGGCAAGGCCTATTTCGAAGCGCTGATGGCTCAATTCGACAAGAACCTGATGGACCACATCGCCGTCTACGGCCCGGACAATGACAAGCGCCTGACCGGCAAGCATGAGACCGCGCCGTGGAACCGCTTCAGCTACGGCATCGCCGACCGCGGCGCCTCGATCCGCGTGCCGCATTCCTTCGTCAACAATGACTACAAGGGCTACCTGGAAGACCGCCGCCCGAACTCGCAGGGCGACCCCTACCAGATCGCTTCGCAGATCCTGAAGACCATCGCGGAGGTTTCGACCAGCGCCCAGGTTTCGGCGGCCGCCTAAGCATCTATAGCGGCGCAGGCTTCGTAAGCCTGCGCCGTAGCCTGCTGCTACCACGTCTACGGTCTGCTATTGGTCAAACAAAAACCCCGGCGTCTGAACTGACGCCGGGGTTTTTCCTTGTCGCTGAGGCTTATCGTTCAGACCGAATAGTACATGTCGTATTCGACCGGATGCGGGGTCATTTCGAAGCGCATCACTTCGGCCATCTTGAGCTCGATGTAGGAGTCGATCTGGTCGTCGTCGAAGACGCCGCCGGCTTTCAGGAAGCCGCGGTCCTTGTCCAAGCTTTGCAGCGCTTCGCGCAGCGAACCGCAGACGGTCGGGATCTTCTTCAGTTCCTTCGGCGGCAGGTCGTAGAGATCCTTGTCCATCGGCTGTCCCGGGTGGATCTTGTTCTTGATGCCGTCGAGGCCGGCCATGAGCATGGCGGCGAAAGCGAGGTAGGGGTTCGCGCCCGGATCGGGGAAACGGACCTCGACGCGCTTGGCTTTCGGCGACGAGCCGAACGGAATGCGGCAGGAGGCCGAACGGTTGCGCGCGGAGTAGGCGAGCAGAACCGGGGCTTCATAGCCAGGCACAAGGCGCTTGTAGGAGTTGGTCAGCGGGTTGGTGAAGGCGTTGATCGCCTTCGCGTGCTTGATGATGCCGCCGATGTAGAACAGGCACGACTCCGACAGGCCGGCATATTCATTGCCGGCGAAGGTCGGCTTGCCGTTCTTCCAGATCGACTGGTGGACATGCATGCCCGAGCCGTTGTCGCCGAAAATCGGCTTCGGCATGAAGGTGGCCGTCTTGCCATAGGCGTTGGCGACCTGGTGCACGACATATTTGTAGATCAGCATCTTGTCGGCGTTGCGGACCAGCGTGTCGAACTTGATGCCGAGCTCGTGCTGGGCAGCGGCAACCTCGTGATGGTGCTTTTCGACGCGCACGCCCATTTCGGCGAGCACGGTCAGCATTTCGGAGCGCATGTCCTGCGCGCTGTCGATCGGCGGCACAGGGAAGTAGCCGCCCTTGACGCGCGGGCGGTGGCCGAGATTGCCGGTCTCGTAGTCGGTGTCGTCGTTGGACGGCAGTTCGGTCGAGTCCAGCTTGAACCCGGTGTTGTAGGGATCGGCCTTGTACTTGACGTCGTCGAAGACGAAGAACTCGGCTTCGGGGCCGACATAGATGGTGTCGCCGATGCCTTCGGCCTTCATGTAGGCCTCGGCCTTCTTGGCGGTGCCGCGCGGATCGCGGTTGTAGGATTCGCCGGAGACCGGATCGAGAATGTCGCACAGGATGACCATGGTCGACTGGGCGAAGAACGGATCCATGTGGACGGTGTCCGCATCGGGCATCAGCACCATGTCGGACTCGTTGATCGCCTTCCAGCCGGCGATCGAGGAGCCGTCGAACATGACGCCGTCGGCGAACATGTCTTCCTCGACCTCGATGACATCCATCGTCACGTGCTGCAGCTTGCCCTTCGGATCGGTGAAGCGCAGGTCGACGAATTTCACGTCGTTGTCCTTGATCTGCTTCATGATGTCTTTGGCTGTCGTCATGTCGTTTCTTCCCTGTGTGATGACGTTTCGAGGAGACGTTAATCTGAAATCAGAAAGCTCAGACGGCGTCCATCCCCGTTTCGCCGGTACGGATGCGAACGACCTCCTCGATGTTGGAGACGAAGATCTTGCCGTCGCCGATGCGGCCGGTCTGCGCCGCCTTGCGGATGGCTTCGATGGCGCCTTCAACGGCGTCGTCGCCCAGCACGACTTCGATCTTCACCTTGGGCAGGAAGTCGACCACATATTCGGCGCCGCGATAGAGTTCGGTATGGCCTTTCTGGCGGCCAAAGCCCTTGGCCTCGGTCACGGTAATGCCTTGCAGACCGGCCTCCTGAAGCGCTTCCTTCACTTCGTCTAGCTTGAACGGCTTGATGATCGCTTCGATCTTTTTCATGTAAAAAGTGGCCTCCACTGCCAAAAAAACGGGTTGTGCGCCCCGCTTGCGCCTCCATCAAGCACGAACTGTGCCAATTTCAGCCCACGCGAAGCGGTTTCGCGCAATTCCAATGCCGCGCCGCGCCGGGATGCACATTCGCGTCATCCTCTGCTTCGGCTGCGGCAAAGCTGCCCGAAGCCTACACATTGCCGCTTCGGGCGTCTGCACGATAATTAGGCAGATTGCGCATTTTGCAGGCCCGCGCGGATCCGTGGCACCAGTCTGCGAAAGGATTGGCCGCACGCCAACGCAGCACCTGGCCGTTTGCTTCGAATCCGAAACTGGACAATGCTCGATAGGGACAAAGGGGTCGGCCTTGAACGAAATGCGGGATCGGCAATCCATGAGCAATGAAGTCCTGTCGCCGGCCGAGATGGGCGAGGCCGACCGGCTGGCGATCGCGGCCGGTCCGCTCGACGGCTATGGCCTGATGCAGCGCGCCGGCGAAGCGGTCGCTGCTGTGGTCCTGGCACGCTATCCCGCAGCAAGCCGCGTGCACGTGCTGTGCGGCCCCGGCAACAATGGTGGCGACGGCTATGTTGTAGCGCGGTTGCTGGCCGAGGCTGGTGTGAATGTGGCGCTCTGGGCCGAAGGCAAGCAGAAGCCCGGGAGTGATGCGGCGCGAGCTTCCGAGGCCTGCAATCTGCCGGTCGAGCACATCGGACACTGCTACCCGGAACCGGGTGAAGTCGTCGTGGACGCGCTCTATGGTGCGGGATTGTCGAAGAAGATATCCCTGCATGCCTCTGCCGTCTCAGGATTGGCCGCGGCGGAGCGCGTGCCTGTGGTGTCAATCGACCTGCCTTCTGGCGTGTCGGGCGAGACCGGCTTGAGCAACGCTTATTTCAAGGCCGACGTGACGGTGACGTTCGTGCGGAAAAAGCCCGGCCATCTGCTGATGCCGGGGCGCAGCCTCTGCGGCGAGATCATCGTCGCCGATATCGGCATTCCGGATGCGATCGTCGATGAGTTCAAGATCAAGACGTTCGAGAACACGCCTGACTTCTGGCTATACAGTTTTCCGAAAACGGCGGTCGATACACATAAGTATAAGCGCGGCCACGTCAGCGTCTTTTCCGGCGGGCCGAGCGCGACAGGTGCGGCGCGGCTGTCGGCGATGGCTGCAGCCAGAGCCGGGACAGGGGCGGTGACCGTGCTCTCGCCTGAAAATGCCATGCAGGTAAACGCCGCGCATCTGACATCGATCATGCTGCGCGAGGCCGGTTCGATGGAGGAAGTGCAGGAATTTTTGTCGGCGAGGCACCCCGAAGTACTTGTGTTCGGACCAGGGCTCGGGCCGAAACCCAAGGTGGGGGATTTCGCGTTGCAATTGATCGCGACGGTCGCTGACCTAAACCGCACGTCGACGAGTTCATTCGGAATTCAGCGCCCTGCCATTGTCTTGGATGCTGACGCCATCACGTCATTGGCGCATCAGCCTCAGGCCCTGTTCGACGCCGCGCTGCTCCCGTTGGCGCCGGTTTTGGTGCTGACGCCGCATGAAGGCGAATTCGCCAGACTTTTTCCCGACATCGCGAAGGACAAGAAGCAGTCGAAACTCGCCAAGGCGCGCGCAGCCGCTGAACGAGCCAACGCCATCATGGTCTACAAGGGCGCCGACACCGTCATCGCGGCGCCGGACGGCCGCGCGGTGATCAACGCCAATGGTGCACCATGGCTCGCCACCGCCGGTTCCGGCGACGTGCTGGCGGGCATTGTCGCCGCGCTGCTGGCGCAGGGCATGCAGGCATTCGAGGCCGCCTGCGCAGCGGTCTGGATCCATGCCGAGGCCGGCAGCCGCTTCGGACCGGGTCTGATCGCCGAGGATCTGCCGCTGGCGCTGGTGCCGGTGCTGCGTGAACTTGTCGAGGCACGGCAGAAGGTGCCGATCGGATGAAGCGTTTCGCGCTCGCCATTGCAGCCATCATCGCGCTGTTCGCCTCGCATGGCGTGCGCGCTGAGCAGCCGGTGACCATCGTCGACGATCCGGCGGTGCTCGCCGCCCTCGATGCCAAGGGGTTTGGCTTCGCCGGCATTTTCGCCGTCGACGGCGCGGACGATCTGAAGACGCTCTACAGTGAGGTGCCGGCCTATCGTGCTGTTGTCGACATGGTGGCGGCCGATATTGCCACGCTGCGGGCCGAGATAAAGGCCGGCGGGCGCACGCTCTACGAGGTGACCGACGGCAATGTCGGCCGCATCATGGATATGCGCTGGCTGAAGACCGAGGCCGCGCGCTTCCGCCTGGTCGGCGTCGTCAACCGGCTGGACCGGCGTGACTTCACCGCGCTGCAAGGCGACAAGAGCTGTGGCGAGGTGCGCTTCATCTATCGCCTGGCCTACAGTTTCCGCAAGAACGGCAAGGTTTTGGCATCGCGGCTGCCATTCAATTTCAACGCCGTCTACAGCGTGGCGCCGGATGCCGATGGCGGCTGCGTCGGCGTTGCCGGGCGCTGGACACCGCAGATCGACGAAAACGTCGATGCCGGCTGGCTGGCCGGCGGGCCGCTGGCACCGGAGGAACTGACTTTCAAACAGCTCGAACTCAACGCGCAAGTGGTGCGCTTTCCCTCGGGCCAGGAGACCGAGTTCGGCGGGCAGGCGGCCTATCTCATGCGGATCTTCGGCATCGATGGCGCTACCGTCAGCGAGAATCCGCTGGAGAATACGCCAGACGTCGCGCGGCTCTCCGACGATGCTGCACTCAAGAAAAGGCTCGCCGACTATGTCATCGCCAATGTCGCGGCGGTCGATCTCGGCGTCTACGAAATCCCCGACGAATTCCTGGCGAAGAAAATCATTTCGTGGTCGACCTTCGGCAGCGCGAGACAGGCCAACCATCCGTTCACGCCGCTGTTCCAGCCAGCGGATTTCGCCGGCCTGGACTATGCGGCGCTGAAACTGGTGCGGACACCGGAGGCGCTGGTCGAGCGGCTGGACAATGGCGCCTGCCAGGGCTGCCACCAGGCGGGCTCGACGGCCGGCTTTCACTTCATCGGCCTCGACGACAAAACGACGTCGCCTCTCAACCGGATCGAGGTCGGCATCTCGCCGCATCTCCATGCCGAGATTGCGCGACGTGAGGCCTGGCTGCGCGCGACCGAAGAAGGCAAGGAGCCGAACCGCTACCGGCCGCTGTCCTTTGCGCCGCCGGCGACATGGACCGATGCCGGCGATGTCGACTACGCCCCGGCCGAGATGGCGATGACGTGCCTGATGCCGGATGATGCAAAACGCTTCGGCGCGACCTGGCAATGCGGTGGCGGCACCGTCTGCACGCCGCTGGCGACGGCCTCAGGCGTGCGCACCACGCTGGCGCAATGTCTGTTGCCCAAGGACAGTCCAAAGATGTTTTCGGGCCATCCCTGCCTGACCGGGTCGATCGCCAGCAACCCGTCTCAGCCGTTCAACGACCGCTACAAGATCACCGGCCAGTTCGCTGCTTTTGCGCCGACCTTTTCGCGGACCGCCTACACCTGCCGGCCACCGAAAATCGGCGTACCGGCAGGCATCGCTTATCGCGCCTGCGACGACAAGGACCGCAGCTTCGCCGCATTCAAGACGGGCAAGCCGATGCCATCGGAAATTTGCGGCATGGTCGGCGGCAAGAAATTCGACACCTGCGTCGCCACCAACAATTTCGACCAGTGCCTCGGCGGCGCGGTCAACCGCGGCAACCGTCCAGCCTGCTCGGCTGATCATTTCTGCCGCGAGGACTATATGTGCCAGTCGCTGCCGCCGGACACGCCGGGTGCTGCCAAGGTGAAAGGCATCGGCTACTGCTCGCCGACCTATTTCATCTTCCAGATGCGCATCGATAATCACGCGACGCCCTGGGCGAGCGCGACCAGCGCCCCCAGGGATGCGGGGTTCGGGGCGGCGGAAGAGGAGTGAGCCTGCGAGTTGGGCGACCACCAGTTCAGCGCTGGAGATAGTCTTCCATCCGCGCAGTCCATTTGGTGTCGAATTCCGAAATGTGGCGCTGTGCTACGCTCGAGTTCAGCAGCGTCGAGAGCGCGGTCACGGCGATCGGTTCCAGGTCGGGCGGCTCCGTGTAGCCAAGCGCCGCCAGCCGTTGAGCCCATGATGGATGGGTGGACTTTGCGTCATCCGGGCTTGCCAACGCCTTGCGGGCGCAAACATTAAGGCAAATGGGTTCTCGCAGCTGGCCGGCAGCTTCCAGCATGCGCTCGAGCGGCGGTCGCGGCGGACGCAAAGCACCTCGCAATTCATGCTGCAAAGGGTCATAGACCGTCTCCGTGAAATGCACGTCTGCCGTGGCAAGAAGCAACAGCGCGCGTGCGGCGTGCTCGGCGTCGCCGGAGGATGCCGCGTGTCGATCTGCCTTGATCTCCGCTTCGCGCGAAAGCCGGATTTCTTCCCGCTCGAACGATTGCGACAGCCAGCCGATAGCGGCGTGGAGCAGGCTGCCTGTGATCGTGGTTCCGGGCGGGGCATACTCGAAGACAAATCCGAAACCGTTTTCGAACTCAGCGAGATTGAGGCTGCCATTGGTATCCTTGTTGCGCACATGCGCGTCCTCATGGGCAAGGATCGCGGCAAGCGCTCTTTCATCGGTCACTGCGAGGAGAGGGATGCCAATGGTTAGAAACAGCCGATTGCCGAGAAGGCCGAGAAGCGTGCGCTCTTCGCGCACGCTGGCGTTCAGGTTGCCCTCTAGTATGACAACCGTGCGCGCAGCACGGCGCGGTCCGGCGACGCTCCGCCACAGCGCCCACAGGCCGGGCGCTTCTGCTTCACTGACGCCTTTGATCTTGCTGCGTCGGAAGCCCGCAAACAATGTGCCGAACAGAAATGCCAAGGCCGTGGTGGCGATCGGCATGACGACGAAGCCGCTGGCGATAAACCAGATTGGATGGTTGTCGAGCAGGGACATCCAGACGCAGAAGATGATGAGAGCGGGAACAACGAAAAACAGGACCGTGAACCTGCCAAACCGCCGACCGGCGCTGATGATCAGTCGCGACATTGGATGTTACAACGGGATGTTGTCGTGCTTCTTCCAAGGGTTCTGCATGTCCTTGTTGCGCAGCATGCGCAGCGCGCGGGCAATGCGGCGGCGGGTCGAATGCGGCATGATCACCTCGTCGACATAGCCGCGTTCGGCGGCGACGAAGGGCGACAGGAAGCGGTCTTCGTAAGCCTTTGTGTGAGCTGCGATCTTTTCGGCGTCGCCAATATCCTTGCGGTAGATGATCTCGACCGCGCCTCTCGCCCCCATCACCGCGATCTGCGCCGTCGGCCAGGCATAGTTCATATCGCCGCGCAGATGTTTTGAGGCCATCACGTCATAGGCGCCGCCATAGGCTTTGCGGGTGATGACGGTGATTTTCGGCACGGTCGCCTCGGCGTAGGCAAACAGGAGTTTCGCGCCATGCTTGATCAGGCCGCCATATTCCTGCGCGGTGCCGGGCAGGAAGCCGGGGACGTCGACGAAGGTGACGATGGGAATGGAAAAACAGTCGCAGAAGCGCACGAAGCGCGCCGCCTTGCGGCTTGCGTCGGAATCGAGCACGCCGGCCAGCACCATCGGCTGGTTGGCGACGAAGCCGACGGTGCGGCCTTCGACGCGGCCGAAACCGGTGACGATGTTCTTGGCAAAGTTCTGCTGGATCTCGAAGAAATCGCCTTCATCGGCAACTTTGAGGATCAGCTCCTTGATGTCGTAAGGCTTGTTGGCGTTGTCTGGGATCAGCCGGTCGAGCGACAGATCATGGTCGGTGACCGACTGGTAGCATTCGATCTCAGGAAGCTCCGACGTATTTGACGCGGGCAAAAGGTCTACCAGCCGGCGCATCTGCAACAGCGCCTCGACGTCATTGTCGTAGGCGCCGTCGGCAATCGACGATTTGGTCGTGTGGACGGACGCGCCGCCAAGGCTCTCGGCCGTCACCGTCTCGTTGGTGACGGTCTTCACCACATCCGGCCCGGTGACGAACATGTAAGAGGTGTCGCGGACCATGAAGATGAAGTCGGTCATGGCCGGCGAATAGACGTCGCCGCCGGCGCAAGGGCCCATGATCACGGAAATCTGCGGAATGACGCCGGAGGCCAGCACATTGCGCTGAAAGATCTCGGCATAGCCGCCAAGCGCCGCCACGCCTTCCTGGATGCGGGCGCCGCCGGCGTCGTAGAGGCCGATGATCGGCGCGCGATTACGCAGCGCCATCTCCTGCACCTTGATGACCTTTTCGGCGTGCGCCTCCGACAGCGAGCCGCCGAAGACGGTAAAGTCCTTGGCGACGAGATAGACCGGACGGCCATTGACGGTGCCCCAGCCGGTGACGACGCCATCGCCGGCGATCTTGGTCTTCTCCATGCCGAAATCGGTCGAGCGATGCTCGACATACATGTCGAACTCCTCGAACGAGCCTTCGTCGAGAAAGACCTCGATGCGTTCGCGCGCCGTCAGCTTGCCCTTCTTGTGCTGGGCGTCGATGCGGGCCTGGCCGCCACCCATGCGGGCGATCTCGCGGCGGCGCTCGAGTTCCTTCAGCACGTCCTTCATCGCTCGGTCTCCAGAAATGGCAGCTGCATTTGTGGTAATGATGCCTGCAGGCGTGTGCAAGCGCCGCTTTCGGCCTCGATTATTGCGCTGCAACATGTGGCCCCTTGCATTCCGGAGCGAACTCAGCCATATGCAGCCCATAGGCGCTTGGGCCGGAGATTCCGGCCTTCTCGACAAATGAGACTGGTTGCGTCTGTTTTCCCTCTTTCCGGTATATCGGCCTCTCTTTCCGATACATCACGAAGTGGCGAAAGAGCCCCGTGGCATGACGCCTGCGGGCACGACAGCGCAGCCGAGTGGACGTTACCGTCCGCCCGCCTTGTCGTTTCATATCAAATTTTTCGACGGCAGGTTGCGCCCTGCCGCCATCGATGTTTGCGGCCAAGACCGCGTGAAAGAAGACTATTTTGACCAACGAAAACACCTCAGCCGGTAACGCGATCTCGACCGGCACCACTGCGGACCTTACCGGTTTCGCAGCTCTTGGGATCACCGGCGCGCTGCTCAAGGCGACGCATGGCGCCGGCTTCACCGAGCCGAAGCCGATCCAGACGCAGGCGATCCCGCCGCAGATGGAAGGCCGTGATATCTTCGGCATCGCCCAGACCGGCTCCGGCAAGACCGCGGCCTTCGCGCTGCCGATCCTGTCGAAGATCATCGCGCTCGGCACCAAGCGCCGGGCCAAGACCACCCGTGCGCTGATCCTGGCGCCGACGCGCGAACTCGCCGTCCAGATCGAGGACACCATCAAGATCCTCGCCAAGGGCGCGCATGTCTCGACCGCTCTCGTGCTTGGCGGCGTCTCGCGCTTCAGCCAGGTGAAGAAGGTTGCGCCCGGCGTCGACATCCTGATCGCCACGCCCGGCCGCCTGACCGACCTGGTGCGCGAGGGCGACTTGATTCTCTCCGACACCAAATGGCTGGTGCTCGACGAGGGCGACCGCATGCTCGACATGGGCTTCATCAACGACGTCAAGCGGATCGCAAAGGCGACCGCGCCCGACCGTCAGACGGTGCTGTTCTCGGCCACCATGCCCAACGAAATCGCCGAACTGGCGAAGGGCCTGTTGAAGAACCCGATCCGCGTCGAAGTCGCGCCGCAGAGCACCGCGGCCGCCGAGATCGTGCAGGGCGTCGTCTTTGCCCGCACCAAGCAGAAGCGCCAGGTGCTGTCGACGATGCTCGCCGACGAGGCAATGAAGTCCGTCATCATCTTTTCGCGCACCAAACATGGCGCCGACCGGGTGACCAAGGACCTCGAGCGCGACGGCTTCAAGGCCGCCGTCATCCACGGCAACAAGTCGCAGAACGCCCGCCAGAAGGCGCTCAACGATTTCCGCGAGGGTTCGGTGCGCATTCTCGTCGCGACCGACATCGCGGCGCGCGGCATCGACGTCCCCGGCATCAGCCATGTGGTGAATTTCGACCTGCCGGATGAGGCCGAAAGCTATGTCCACCGCATCGGACGTACCGGCCGTAACGGCATGGACGGCATCGCCATCACGCTTTGCGATCCTTCCGAAAACAGCAAGCTGCGTCAGGTCGAGCGCATCATCCGCAGCAAGCTGCCGATCGTTGCCGACCATCTCGGCAGCCCGGATCCGGTGCGCAATCCGGCCGAAAAGAACGAGCGCTTCGAGCCCGCCAACGATCGCAACGACCGCAATGGCCGTCGCGACGGCAGGCGGCCCGGTGGCCAGAACAACGGCTTCGCCAAGAAGCGTTTTGGTGACAAGCCGGCCTTTGCGGGTGCAAGCGAGCGCAAGCCGGAAGGCGCCAAGGCCTTCAAGGGCAACAACAAGCGCCGCTTCGGCGGCAAGCGGCCCGCGGCGCGGGCTGCCTGATCAGACGAACCGGTCAGGCTCGTCGAGCCTGGCTTGATTGCTGACGATTGAATATGAGGACGGCCGGGGCAATGCTTCGGCCGTCCTTTTTCGTTTAGGGCTGCCCGGTAATTGCCTGAACCCACACGACGATCCGCTGCGCCAGGAATGCCGTGGTCGAGGGCGACAGCGCGTCGCCGGCAATGACGTGGTTGTCGGGATCGCCATTGTCGTCGACGGGCACCAGTTCATGCGGTGCGCCCCAGCGGCCGGCGATTTCGCGGGTGCGATCCTGGCGCACCACCTTGTCGGAATCCGAGAAGATGAACAGCGCCGGTATGGTTGCCTTCTCCACAGGCGCTGCGTAGGCAAGGTTGGTCAGCGCCGCCATCGGCAGCACGGCTGCCATTGGATATGTGTGCGTCCAGAGTTTCTCGTGCAGCGCATTGCGGGTCGGAAAGCTGCGCTCCTTGCCGCCGACGAACTCGGCGATCTGCCTGCCCCAGGGCAGGGTCAGCAGCTCGGCGCCTGAAGCCCTGATGCCGAAATTCGGCGAGATGAATGCGATTGCAGCGACGCCGTCCGATGCGCCAGGCTCAGTCGCCGCCCATGCCGCCAGCGATCCACCGGTCGAGGTGCCGATGACGATCACCTTGTCGCCGATGGCCCGGCCGATGGCGAGCGCCTCCTCATAGTCGTTGATCCAGGCATTGACGCTGCCTTGCGCCATCGAGGCGCCGTCCTGCCCATGACCGGTGAGGCGGGTGTAGAAAAGGTTGGCGTCGAGTTGGTCGGCGACCTCGTCGGCCAGCGGGCGAACCTCGCCCTTCGATGCCGAAAAGCCATGGATATAGACGATCGCCAATGGCGTCCTGGCGTGAACCATCGGATCGGCCCAGATGATTTCTTTCTCGAGCGCGTCGCGGACGTTGGGCACGGCAGCCTCTTCGCGCGCGATATACGCTTGCGGATCGTCGCCGATCACCTTGGGGTCGAATCTGATGGTTGTGTCGACGGGAACGCGCGGACCAAGCAGGAAGGCCAGGACAAGGATGATGACGACGCCCAGCACCGCAAGCACGATCCGCCGCCCCATCTCAGACTCCACGACAATTCTAAAGCTATGGCGGCCGGTGCAGTCAGGCAACAGCCGGGCTGTGGACAGCTATTCGTTCGGCGGCTTGCGGTCGAAATTCAGCGGCCGCCCTGTCCAGCGGGTCGCCGTGCTGATGAACCACCGGCAGACTGGCCTTGGCAGCAGTGCCAGCAGCTTCAGCCCCCAGCTCAGCCGGTGAGGGAAGGTGACCTCGAAGCCGCCATGCTCGATGCCGCGCAGCATGCGGCGCGACGCGCGGTTGACCGGCATCAGTCCCGGCATCGGCAGCATGTTCTTTTCGGTCAGCGGCGTGTCGATGAAGCCCGGATTCATCACCTGGATGCGTACATTCATCTTGTCGAAATCGTATTTCAGCGACTCGGCCAAGATGTTGATCGCCGCCTTCGAGCCGCCATAGGCCGCCGTGGTCGGCCAGCCGAAATAGGCGGTGACCGACCCGACAAGCACGATATGGCCGCGCGCACGGATGCGCATGCGCTCCATGAGCGGGACGAGGCCATTGATGATACCGAAATAGTTGACCTCGAAGGTCTGGCGAAAGTCGCGGACCCTGAGGTCTTCGCCGGGCGTGGCGATGTAGTTGCCGGCGTTGAAGACGGCGAGCACGATCGGCCCGAGCTCCTTTTCAATCGCTGCCACCGTGCTTGCCATGCGCGGCTCATCGATGACGTCGCAAGGGTAGGCCACGACACGTCCCGGCATCTGCGCCGTCTCGACGATGAGCGCGTCGAGTGGGTCGCCGTCGAGTGCGGTGACCGCGACGACAAAGCCCTTTGCCGCGAGGTCCTTTGCCAGCGCACGGCCGATGCCGCTGCTGCCGCCGGTTATCCAGGCGACGCCGTGCTTCGGGTTGGCCCGGTAAAGTGTCATTCTGCGCCCTGCCGATCTGTCATTAGTGCTCTAGCGGTGAAAAAATCGAATGAAAAGAGCGCTTTTCCTTACTGGTTGAAATGATCGTCATCGCGCGTTGTCCGGCCGCGGGAGATTGCAGTGCCCGAAATGCGACTGGACCAGGCGAATTCTTGCCTTGAAACGCAAGCTTCGGGTTTCTAGGGTCTCGCCGCAGCTACATAAGGAATCCCGGATGCCCCGTTCTGTGATCGAAGCGATCGGCAACACGCCCCTGATCCGCCTCAACAAGGCCTCGGAGCAGACCGGCTGCGAGATCCTGGGCAAGGCCGAGTTCATGAACCCCGGCCAGTCGGTCAAGGATCGCGCCGGCCTGTTCATCATCCGCGACGCCGAACAGCGCGGGCTGTTGAAGCCGGGCGGCGTCATCGTCGAGGGCACGGCAGGCAATACCGGCATCGGCCTGACGCTGGTCGCCAAGGCGCTGGGCTATCGCACAGTGATCGTCATTCCCGACACCCAGAGCCAGGAAAAGAAGGACACGATCAAGCTGCTTGGCGCCGAGCTGATCGAAGTGCCGGCGGTGCCTTACAAGAACCCCAACAATTACGTGAAACTGTCGGGGCGGTTGGCCGAGCAGATGGCGAGGTCGGAGCCGAACGGCGCGATCTGGGCCAACCAGTTCGACAACGTTGCCAATCGCGACGGCCATATCCGCACCACGGCGGAAGAAATCTGGACGCAGACCGGCGGCAAGGTCGACGGTTTCGTCTCGGCGGTGGGTTCGGGCGGAACGCTGGCCGGCGTCGCCTTCGGGCTGAAGGCCAGGAGCAGCAACGTCAAGATCGCACTCGCCGATCCGCTGGGTGCGGCGCTCTATTCCTTCTACACCAGTGGCGAATTGAAGTCCGACGGCAGCTCGATCACCGAAGGGATAGGGCAGGGGCGCATCACGGCAAATCTCGATGGGTTCACGCCGGACTTCTCGTTCCAGGTGCCGGACGAGGAAGCGCTGCCGATCGTCTTCGACCTGATCCAGGAAGAAGGCCTGTGCGTCGGCGGTTCGACCGGCATCAACATTGCCGGCGCGATCCGGCTGGCGCGCGAGCTTGGCCCCGGCCACACCATCGTGACCATCCTTGCCGACTATGGCACGCGCTACCAGTCGAAGCTGTTCAACCCGGAATTCCTGCGGGATAAGAACCTGCCGGTGCCGGGCTGGATGGATGAGCGCAGCACAATTTCGGTGCCGTATGAGAAGGTCGCCTGATGGCGCACAGAACAGAAGCGCTGTTTCGCGACGACGCCTATCTCAGAGCGGCTGACGCCACCGTTGTCACCATCAACGAGCGCGGCGGCATCATTCTCGACCGGACCATCTTCTATGCCACATCGGGCGGCCAGCCTGGCGATACCGGCACATTAGAGCGCGCCGACGGCAGCCGCATCGCCATTGCCGCCACCATCACCGGCGAGACCAAGGACGAGATCATCCATGTACCGGCGCCGGAGCAGCCGGCACCCGAGGTCGGCGAGCGGGTGAAACTCGCCATCGACTGGGAGCGGCGGCATCTCCTGATGCGCATGCACGCAGCTTGCCATTTGCTCACCGTAGTCTGTCCGTTTCCGATTACCGGTGCTGCGGTTTCCGAAGATGACAGCCGGGTCGACTTCGACGCTCCCGATGCCGGCTTCACCAGGGAAGACGTCACCGCCGGGCTGATGGAGCTGGTGCGAGCCGATCATCCGATCTTCATCAGGCTGATCACCGACGAGGAACTGGCAGCCAATCCTGGCCTGGTGAAATCCAAGAATGTCCGGCCGCCCGCAGGCACCGGCAAGATCCGCCTGGTCTGCATCGGCGACAACGCTTCGATCGACAGCCAGCCCTGCGGCGGCACCCATGTCAAAAGCACCGGCGAAGTCGGTGAAATCCATATCGGCAAGATCGAGAAGAAGGGCCGCGAAAACCGGCGTTTTCGCATTCGCTTCGGACCGCCGCCGGTAGCTTGAACGAACCATGATCCCGAAAAGTGGAAGCCGGTTTTCGGGGACGATCATGGTCAACAGGAAGCAATGCCTCGCCAAGGCGGAGCAGGAGAAGAACAATGGCCGATGACAGCCCTTTCACCGTCGATGCGGACTGGTTGCAGAGCCGTCTTGGCGAGCCCGGCCTGACGATCGTCGATGCATCCTGGTATCTGCCGGCGCAGAAGCGCGATGCGCGCGCCGAGTATGAGGCTGCGCATATTCCGGGCGCGCGATTCTTCGATCATGATGCGGCCTCCGATCCTGATGCCAAGCTGCCGCACACGCTGCCCTCGCCACAGCATTTCGCGCAATATGTCGGCGCCATGGGAATTTCGGCCGACGACACCATTGTCGTCTATGACGGTCCGGGTTTCTTCTCGGCGCCGCGCGCCTGGTGGATGTTCCGCGTCATGGGCGTGTTCCAGGTCTATGTGCTCGACGGCGGCTTCGACCGCTGGAAGGCGGCGGGCCGGCCGGTGACGGCGGAGCTGACCAAGATCGCGCCGAATGTGTTTCATGCCGATTTCGATGCCGCTCGCGTCGCCAGCCTTGCCGACATGCGCCGCATCGTCGAGACTGGCGAGAGCCAGATTGCGGACGCCCGAGGCGCGGGCCGCTTCACCGGCGCCGAGCCAGAGCCCCGCGCGGGTGTTCGCTCCGGCCACATGCCCGGCGCGCACAATTTGCCTTATTCGGCGCTGTCACAGGACGGCGCGCTGTTGTCGAAGGACCAGTTGCGCAAGGCCGTTGAGGATGCCGGTATCGATCTGTCGAAACCGGTCGTCACCTCTTGCGGTTCCGGCATCACGGCGGCTGTCGTCACTCTGGCGCTGGAGACGCTCGGCCACACCGACAACCGGCTCTACGACGGCTCATGGACGGAATGGGGCGGGCTGGCAGACACGCCCGTGGTGACGGGCAAGGAATGATGGCGATGGAAAATGGCGCGCTGGACGACATCGAGGTTACGGTCACGTTTCTGGAAATGCATGTGCCGCCGGCCTATTCGCCGCCGTTGCCCTACAACAGGCAGATCGCGCTGCTCAGGACCAAGGACATTCCGCTGCATTTCTACCGCTATCTGATGGATCGGGTCGGACGCAAATGGCACTGGGTCAATGTGCTGAGGCTGGACGATGACGAGCTTGCCGCCGGCATCCACCGCGAGGACCGCGACATCAGGGTGCTTTATCTCGACGGCGCGCCGGCCGGGTTCTTCGACCTCAAGCCGCATTTGCCAGAGGAAGTCGAACTCGCTTATTTCGGCATGATGGAACATGCGACCGGGCAAGGCATTGGCCGTTGGTTCCTCGGTGCGGCGATCGCCGCAGCATGGTCGTATGGGCCGAAACGGGTGACGGTGCAGACCTGCACGCTCGACCATCCGGCTGCCTTGCCGCTCTACCAGAAGCTCGGTTTTGCGCCGGTGGCGCAAAAGAAGGAGACCGTGCATCCGCTGTCGTTCGCCGAGCGCTCGGCCAGCGTCATGCGGCCGTGACTTTCTCCGACTGAAGGCCGAACCGACCGTTCATGGCGAGGAATTCCTGCTCGTGCGGACTCAGGACGAGAACTGGCGCAGCCGCCGGGTGACGCTGCGCCGCTTCGACGATTTCATCCGCTGAGCCGGCGCGGGACCTGCCCAATGCCGAAGCAGTCCGGCCTGAGACTGGCCGGGCTGCTGACAGTTGACAGGAATCGGGTGGGAAGCACCTCGGCGGGGGCATAATTTCCGGTCAACCACACCGGAGATTTAGCCATGACCGTCCAGTTCAAAGCCTTGCCGACTGAAGATGTGAGAGCGCTGCAGCGCGGCGGGGCGGACGCCTATGGCCAAACGCCGGAGCGGAAGGTTTCCGATGGCGACGGCGTGCCGTGCCGGCATTGCCTGAGAAACGTCGCCGAAGGCGATGGCTATCTGATCATGGCCTATCGGCCGTTTCCGGCGTTGCAGCCTTACGCCGAGACAGGGCCGATCTTCCTGCATGCGCAGGAATGCGAACGCGCAGCCGAGACGGAAGCGCTTCCAGAGATCCTTGAGAGCAGCGACTATATCGTGCGCGGCTATGGTGCGGACGACCGCATCGTCTATGGCAGCGGCGGCGTCATTCCGACTGGCGGCATTGCGGCGCGGGCAGAGACGCTGTTTGAGCGCGACGACATCGCCTATGTCCACGTCCGCTCGGCGCGCAACAATTGTTATCAGTGCCGCATCGAGCGTTTCTGACAAAAAGATGCCCGCCGGTGGTCTGGCGGGCAGTTGGGAACCGTGTGACGGCTCGATCCGTCAAGTTGGCATCCCTGTCTGCGCATGTTTTTCGAATGGCTGATGTGAAGCACTTCACATAAGCGCCGCGATCGTCGCCGGCGTGGTGGCGCGCCGATTGCCGGTGAGCTGTCGCACTCCCGTCGCATTCGTCCATTAAAAGACGAGTGTCGATGGATTTGCCGACCGCGGATGAACCGGCGGGGATCTCGACAACCGAGGAAGCGGGGCTTTGGCTCCGCTTTTTGTTGTCCGCCGGCCTGTTCAATGCCGATGTCAGGTTTTGCGCAAAGAAAAAGCCCGCCGGAATTGACCGACGGGCTTCGACCGTTGCCGGAGCGGCTTTAGTTGAATTTATACTTCGCGCCGAGGCGAACGGTCTGGAAGGAAGGCTCGTCGGTCAGGAAGCCGCCCGAACCGAAATCCTCTTTCTCATACTGCGAATAGCGGTATTCGAGACCAAGCGTCATGTTGCTGGAGACGGCCGTTTCCAGGCCGCCGCCGACCGAGAAGCCGCTTGAGCCCCAGTCGGTGATGTCGCCGCCAGGCGAAGCATGCAGGTCGAAATGCTGCCAGCTGTAGCCACCGAGGACATAGGCCAGCGTCGATTCGTTGACCTTGGCGCCGATGCGGGCCAGGGCATCGAAGCCATAGTCGGCATCGCCTTTGATCGACCCACCCGGAATGTCCAACTTCGAGCGTATGCCGGAATAGCGGGCGTCGACCAGAACGCCGGCGACCCAGCCGCCGAAATCATGGTCGTAACCGATGCTCGCCTCGCCGAACACGCCTTCGCCGCCGATGCCATCCAATTCGAGGGCGCTGGCGAGCGTCAGGTCATGCACCACGGTGCCGGCGCCAAGCGCGCCGCCGACATAGAAGCCGGTCCAGTTGTAGGTCGGAGCAGCAAACGAGGCACCGCCGCCATTCTGGGCGCCGAAGCGGTAGTTGGCCGCGATGTGGAAGGTGTGGCTGGACGGCTCGACATCCAGAGAGGTTCCCGGGCCGCCGATAATGCCGAGGTCAGCCACCGAGTCGTCGCCATAGTTGGCGTAGCGGTACTCGGTCTTAATCGTCCAGTTGCCGCGCAGCACGGTTTCCATGCCAACGCCGACGACATAGCCGCCACGGTTCTCCGTGAAATCAAGACCGTCGGCAAAGCCCGAACCCTCGAGCTTGAAATGGTTCCAAGTGTAGCCGCCGAGCACATAGCCGAGCGTATCGGGGTTCAGGAGATAGCCGGCGCGCAAGCCGACGTCGAAGCCATAAGCGTTCGTCAGGTCGATATCAGCGCCCGGAAGGCTGATCGACGGACCGATATTCCCGATGTTGGCGTCGATGAAGCCGCCGAGCAGGAAGCGCTCGGAGACCATATAGTCGTAGCCGGCGGTGATTTCGCCAAACACGCCGTTGCCGCCGATCCCGTTGAAGTCGATCACCGGGTCGACGCTGATGCGATGCACGGTGGCGCCGAAGCCGCCGCCGATGCCGACATAGGCGCCGCTCCAGTTGAAACCGGCAGGTTCTTCCACCGGCTGCACAACATCGGCGGCATGCGCTACCGATATCAAAGCCATTGCCGAAACGGCCCCGAGAAGAACGGATTTAGCAGAGATGAACATTTTAGCCCCTTAGCATAAGAACAAACCCGTCCGTGTTCTAACAGGACGCTCGCCAATATTGGAATGACAAAAATGCCACATCGGCAGGCAAAAGCACCGCCAAGCCGGGCCGTTTCGCCGTGATGTCGCCTTAGAGCCCGCAATTTGTGAGCACGCGGCCAATAAAAAACCCGCCGGCGCAACCGGCGGGTGAGGGAGGCAGAACTGCTTGAGTCGATTAAGGCGTCTGGTCAGGCAGCCAGAACCACTTTCGGTTCGACCAGCTCATAGCCGAGTGCTTCGGCGACGGCGCGATTGGTGATCTTGCCCCTGTGGACATTGAGGCCGTTGCGCAAATGATGGTCGTCGACCAGCGCCTTCAGGCCCTTGTCGGCCAGCTGCAGACCATAATGCAGCGTCGCGTTGTTGAGCGCGTGCGCCGAGGTCACCGGCACGGCGCCCGGCATGTTGGCGACGCAGTAATGGATCACGCCGTCGACCTCATAGGTCGGCTCGGCATGGGTGGTGGCGTGCGAAGTCTCGAAGCAGCCGCCCTGGTCGATAGCGACGTCGACCAGCACCGAGCCTTTCTTCATGCCCGACAGCATTTCGCGGGTCACCAGCTTGGGTGCAGCAGCACCCGGGATGAGCACGGCGCCGACGACGATGTCGGCCGAGAAGCATTCTTCCTCAAGCGCCTCGACTGTGGAGTAGCGGGTGTGGACGCGGCCTGTAAAGAGGTCGTCCAGCTGGCGCAGGCGCGGGATCGAGCGGTCGATGATGGTGACGTCGGCGCCGAGGCCGACCGCCATGCGGGCGGCATGCAGGCCGACGACGCCGCCGCCGAGCACGGTGACCTTGCCGGGCAGTACGCCGGGCACGCCGCCGAGCAGCACGCCGCGGCCACCATTGGCCTTCTGCAGCGCGGTCGCGCCGGCCTGGATCGACAGGCGGCCGGCAACTTCCGACATCGGCGCCAAGAGCGGCAGGCCGCCGCGGTCGTCGGTTACGGTCTCATAGGCGATTGCGGTGACGCCGGACGCGAGCAGGCCCTTGGTCTGCTCCGGATCCGGGGCCAGGTGCAGATAGGTGTAGAGGATCTGGCCGTCGCGCAGCTGCGCCCATTCGTTGGGCTGCGGCTCCTTGACCTTGACGATCATGTCGGACTTGGCGAACACGTCGGCGGCGGTCCTGGCGATGATGGCGCCGGCGGCGCGATAGGCATTGTCATCGGCGCCGATGCCGGCGCCGGCGCCGCTTTCGACCAGCACTTCATGGCCATGCGCGACATATTCGCGGACGGAGCCCGGCGTCAGGCCGACGCGGTATTCGTGGTTCTTGATTTCCTTGGGGCAGCCGACGCGCATAGTCTTCTCCTGATCCGGCCCTTCGGGCGTTCCCTGTATCAACCGATTGAACCACGAATCGTTGCGCAGGTGTTTGCGAATGCGCTTGCGCGGGGTCACGCGTTTCGATAATCGTTGCGCGAAATCAAGGAAATTTCGCAGGAATCACGAGAAATGCCGCTCGACAGGATCGATATCGCCATTCTCGAGGCTCTGCAGAAGGATGGGCGCATACCCAATGCGGCGCTCGCCGAAAGGGTCGGCCTGTCGCAGTCGGCCTGTTCGCGCCGGCTCGACAATCTGGAGAAATCCGGCACCATCCGCGGCTATCACGCCCGGCTTTCGAATGCCGCGCTCGGCCACCAGATGACGGCGATCGTGCACATATCGCTGTCGGGCCAATTCGAAAAGACGCTGTCGGATTTCGAGGCGGCGATCAAGCGCTGCCCGAATGTGCTGTCGTGCCACCTGATGTCGGGCGAATACGACTATATCCTGCGCATCGCCGCCAAGGATCTGGTCGACTATGAGCGCATCCACAAGGAGTGGCTGTCGGCGATGCCGCATGTGACCAAGATCAATTCATCCTTTGCCCTGCGCGAGATCGTCGATCGCACGGCGATGGGGATGAAGCCGGAACTGGCCTAGCCCTGAGCAGCCTCGGTCACCAGCCTATCCATCGGAATATCGTGCGGCTGCGGGTAAATGGTGGCGATGCGCTGCAGTTCGTAGCCGACGCCGATGACCAATGGCTTGAACGGCATGGCAGCCAGCGTGCGGTCGAAGAAGCCACCGCCATAGCCCAGGCGGTAGTTTCGCGGGTCGATGCCGACGATCGGCGAGATGACGATGTCGGGCAGCACCGGCTCGCCTTCGGCCGGGATCGGGATGTTCCAGATGCCTTTTTCCAGCCGGTCGCCGGGTACATAAGCGCGGAAGATCAGCGGCTGGCCTTTCTCGATCACGATGGGCAGCGCCGTGCGGCCGCCGCGTTCGTTGATCGACGCCATCCACGGCCGCAGGTCCGGCTCGCCGCGAAACGGCCAATAGAGGCTGACCATGCGGCCGGCAATGTCGCCGATGGCCGCGTCGAGCCCTTCGGCGATAGCCCGCGACATCGCCACCCGCGCATCGGCGGAAACCGCCAACCGTGCCGCGATCAGACGCTCGCGCTCGGCCTTGCGCCAACGGCGCACATCGGTCCAGTCGGTCAATGGCGCGCGAAATTCCGGATCGAGTTCGTGCATGAAGCAAGGCGGCGAAGAATATTGCGCCCGCCCTTTGCGATCTTTGTCATCGCCGTTGGCCATGCTTCACTCCCCTGGTTCCAGCCCCTGCAAGGCTATACCCGTCCAGGCTTGCCGACATAGGCATTCGCGACATCCGGCGACGAGTCCTGGGCAGCCTTACGCGCGGCAGTCTAGCGCGCCGCGACATTGTTGCGGTGCACAAAAATCACTAGATAAAGAGAGACAAACAGGGGTGAATGCGATGAGTGAAACCAGCCATCATGTCGTTGTCGTCGGCGCAGGGTTCGGCGGTCTTGAACTCACCCGGGCGCTGGCCGGCGCACCCGTGCGCATCACCATGATCGACAAGCGCAACCATCACCTTTTCCAGCCGCTGCTCTACCAGGTGGCGACCACCTCGCTGGCGACCTCGGAAGTTGCCTGGCCGATCCGTCATCTGCTGCGCAAGCGCGAGGACGTGACGACTCTGCTCGGCAACGTCACCGGCGTCGACCGTCCAGGCAAACGCGTGCTGCTTGAGGACGGCAGTTCTGTTCCCTACGACACGCTGGTGCTCGCCACCGGCGCGCGTCATGCTTATTTCGGCCACGACGAATGGGAGCCTTTCGCGCCTGGGCTGAAGACGCTTGAAGACGCAACCACCATTCGCCGGCGCATCCTGCTCGCCTTCGAGCAGGCCGAGCGCGAGACCGATCCGGCCAAGCGCCAGGCACTGCTGACACTGGTCATCGTCGGCGGCGGCCCGACCGGCGTGGAGCTTGCCGGCACCATTGTCGAACTCGCGCACGAAACGCTGCGCGGCGAATTCCGCAACATCGACACGCGTGAGGCGCGTGTGGTGCTGGTCGAGGCCGGAGACAGGATCCTCGCCAATTTCGCGCCAAAGCTGTCCGACTATGCGCGCAAGGCGCTGGAGCGGCGGGGCGTCACGGTCGAGCTTGGCCGCGCCGTCACGCGCCTCGATGCCGAAGGCGTCGTCTTTGGCGATACGCATCTGCCGGCGCGAACCATCCTGTGGGCCGCCGGCGTAGCGGCTTCGCCCGCGGGAGAGTGGCTGGGCGCGCCGGTGGACCGGGCGGGCAGGGTTATGGTCGAGCCCGATCTGACCGTGCCGAACAGTCCGGAGATCTTCGTCATCGGCGACACAGCGCATGTCTTGCGGCCGGACGGCAAGCCGGTGCCAGGCGTGGCGCCCTCGGCCAAGCAGGAGGGCAAGCATGTTGCCGCGACGATCAGGGCGCGGCTGGCCGGCGATAGCGCGCCGCGCCCTTTCCGCTACAAACATGCCGGCGACCTGGCGACGATCGGAAAGTGGGCAGCCGCGATCGATTTCGGCCGGATCAAGCTCACGGGATGGCTTGCCTGGTGGCTGTGGGGCGTGGCGCATATCTACTTCCTGATCGGTTTTCGCAACCGGCTCTCGGTGTCGCTTAGCTGGCTATGGATCTATTTCACCGGCCAGCGCAGCGCGCGGCTGATCACCCAGGGCGACGATGACAAGGGCTGAGGTTCTCAACCGCGGCCAAGGATATTCATCCAGCCGTCACCTTTTGCTGATCGACTGACTTCCCGATGGACATGGCCGGTTTTCGGCGCGAAGCTTCCGCCCGGGGCTGGGATCTTGTCACGTCGCTGGGAAGGAAAACCAATGCCGCATCTCAATTACCCCGTCTCCCGCCGTAGTTTTCTTGCCGGTACGGCCGCCAGCGGGGCGCTGATCATGCTCCATCCGTTTTCCGCCCGCGCGCAGGCCAATCAGGCGCATCTGAGGATCATGGAGACCACCGACATCCATGTGAATGTGCTGCCTTACGACTACTACGCCGACAAAGCCAACGACACGATGGGCCTGTCACGGACGGCCTCACTGATCGCGGCGGTGCGCAAGGAAGCCACCAATGCGATGCTGATCGACAATGGCGATCTTTTGCAGGGCAATCCGATGGGCGATTACATCGCCTATGAGAAGGGCCTCAAGGAAGGCGATCTGCATCCGATCATGAAGGGCATGAACCTGCTGGGCTATGAATGCTCGACGCTCGGCAATCACGAGTTCAATTACGGCCTGTCGTTCCTCGACAAGGTGCTGGCCGGAGCCAATTTCCCCTTCGTCTGCGCCAATCTGATCCGCGGCACCGAGCTTGCCGCCAAACCGCGCGACGACAAGCTCTACCTCAAGCCCTATGTCATCCTCGACAAGAAGATCAAGGACGGGTCGGGCGCCGAGCAGCCGATCAAGATCGGCATCATCGGCTTTGTGCCGCCGCAGATCATGGTCTGGGACCTGAAGAACCTGGAAGGCAATGTCAGGACGCGCGACATCGTCGAGGCGGCCAGGGCATGGGTGCCGCAGATCAAGGAGGAGGGCGCCGACATCGTCATCGCGCTCTCGCATTCCGGCATCGATATCAAGCAGGGCGACGGCATGGAGAACGCCTCCTTCTTCGTCGCCGGCGTCGAAGGCATCGATGCGGTGTTCACCGGCCATCAGCATCTCGTCTTCCCCGGCAAGAAGGATTTTCAGGCGCTCGAAGGCGTCGACACCGAGAAAGGCACGCTGCAGGGCAAGCCCGCCGTGATGGGCGGTTTCTGGGGCTCGCATATGGGACTGATCGATCTGCTTCTGGAACGGGACGGATCGAAATGGCGCGTAGCCTCGGCCACATCGGAGGCAAGGCCGATCTACCAGCGCGTCGACAAGGCAAACAAGCCGACGGTGGCGGACGACCAGCGCGTCGTCGATGCGCTGAAGGCGGACCATGAGGCGACACTTGCCTATGTCCGCCGACCGGTCGGCAAGACCTCGGCGCCGCTCTATTCCTATTTCGCGCTGGTCGCCGACGATCCGTCGGTGCAGATCGTCAACCAGGCGCAGAGCTGGTACCTCAAGGACATATTGAAGAGCACGCAGTGGAAGGATGTGCCGCTGCTGTCGGCGGCAGCACCCTTCAAGGCCGGCGGGCGCAACGGCGCCGACTACTATACCGACGTGCCGGTGGGCGACATCGCCATCAAGAACGTCGCCGACCTCTATCTCTATCCGAACACGGTGCGCGCCGTCGAAATCACCGGCGCGCAAGTGAAGGAATGGCTGGAAATGTCGGCCGGCATTTTCAGGAAGATCGAGCCGGGCAAGGCCGACCAGGCGCTCATCGACACCGAATTCCCGTCCTACAATTTCGATGTGATCGATGGCGTCAGCTACGGAATAGACCTGTCGCAGCTGCCGAAATACGATGCCAAGGGTGGCGTCGCCAATGCCGGCTCGAACCGCATCGTCGGCCTCAGCTTCGACGGCAAGCCTATTGATCCGGCAGCGAAATTCGTCGTCGCCACCAACAATTACCGCGCCGGCGGTGGCGGCAATTTCCCCGACATCAATGCCTCGAAGATCATCTACGAGGCGCCGGACACCAACCGCGACGTGATCGTGCGCTACGTCGTCAGCGAAGGCACGATCAATCCCTCGGCCGACGACAATTGGTCGTTCACGCCGCTGCCCGGCACCAGCGTCGTGTTCGAGACCGGCCCCAAAGCGAAGGATTTTATATCGGGAGTGAAATCGCTCAAGATCGAGCCGGCCGGCGAGGGCGAATCCGGGTTTGCGAAGTATCGCATCCTGCTTTGAGGCAACGTGCAGCTAACAGGGAAAACGAGCGGGCATACGCCCGCTCAATCACGCTTCGGATCAGGCTTTGTAGACCACTTGGCGCACGTCGATGTAGCTGGCTCTAAAGCCGGCTTCGCAATAGTGGAGATAAAATTCCCAAAGCTTCTTGAAGCGGTCGTCGAAGCCGAGCGGGACGATCTTTTCCCACGACGCCCAGAAGCGGTTGCGCCATTCGGCAAGCGTGCGGGCATAGTCGTCCGGAAAGACGCGCTCGCGCAGATGGGCAAGGCCATGGTCGCTGCCCAGCGTCTTCAGGATCGACGGCGTCGGCAGCATGCCGCCTGGGAAGACATAGCGCTGGATGAAATCCGGCCTCGCCCGATAGGTGTCGTAGGCGGCCTCGTTGATGGTGATGATCTGCAGGCCGGCGGTGCCGCCGGGCCTCAAGCACGCCTTCATCTTGCCGAAAAATACCGGCCAATATTTTTCGCCGACCGCCTCGAACATCTCGATCGAGGCGATGCGGTCGTAAGTGCCCGTTTCGTCTCGGTAATCCTGCAGCTTGATGTCGACCTTGTCAGACAGTCCCGCCTTCTGGATGCGCGCCTTGGCGAAATCGTGCTGTTCGCGGCTGATGGTCAGGCCGGTGACGCGGCAGCCGATCTCGCGCGCGGCAAATTCGGCAAAACCGCCCCAGCCGCAGCCGATCTCGAGCACATGGTCCTTCTTGCCGATGCCGGTATCCTTGGCCAGCGCGCGGTATTTGGCGGCCTGAGCGCTTTCCAGGTCGTTGGCGCCGGTCGCATAGAGCGCCGACGAATAGGTCATGCTGGGATCGAGCCATTGCTTGTAGAAGGCGTTGCCGAGATCGTAATGCGCCGAGATGTTGCGCTTCGAGCCGGTGCGGGTGTTTTCGTTGAACCAGTGGCGGATGCGCTGGACCGTGTTGATGAGCCAGTTGGCGCCGCCGGCAATGCGTTCCCCAACGGCCGAGTTGACGACGAACAGTTCGAGGAAGCTGGTTACATCAGGGCTTTCCCAGTCGCCGTCCATGTAGGATTCGGCAACGCCGATGGTGCCGCCGGAAAAGGCACGGCCGGGCAGGCGCCAGTTCTTCAACACCAGCTCGGCATCCGGCCCGGGTCCGTTGCCGCCGACAAGCACCGCCCGGCCATCCGGCATCCTCACCTTCAGCGAACCGCGCGGCAATTTCATCGCCGCCGACAGCACCATGCGCGCCTTGGCCGGCAGGCCCTTGACGATCTCGGCGAAATTGAGTTCGTCCAGCCTGATGGCGTCGCCGATGCCTTTGTATTCCCTGACAGCCATCTCACACCCCCCTGGACTTCCGCGGGGGCGGCGCAAGATCTGCCGGCCTCCACATCCTCCACTTTCATTCGCCAGGCGCGAACGCCGTAGCCTGCTTAAATTTTCGCCACAATCTTCCACCGCATCGACCGGAACTTCAAGAGGCAAGCCGTGCCCGGCACTGGCCCAGGTGGCGTGCCTGGGGCCAGAATCGGTGAGGGCGAGCGACCGCCGGTGAAATCGCTATGGTTAGGAACAGCCACATACGTTAGTTTCAGCCATGCGTTACGTCATCGTCATCACCGCCATCGCCTTTTTCCTGATCTGGGATGGCCTCTACAATCAGGGCCGCTATCTCGACACGACGGTCAGGGAGATGTCGCGCGTCGTGCGCTACGTCACCGGCAAAGCCTAGCTTTTTGCGCCTCTGCAAAGTCGCCTGCCGGCATTGCCGGGCGCGACATCGTGGCGGTTGACGCGACGGTCCCGCTCACACAAAACATGCCGCAAATCGAACGTGGAGGCAGGCGTGATCCGGCATATCGTTTTCTTCAGCGCGCGGCGCAAGGACGATGTCGAGGCCGTGCGCACGGGCTTGCTCACACTGGGCAAGATCCCGCATTCAAGCCTCTTCGAGGTGACGCTCAACACCAAGGTCGATCCGCTGTCGGATGCCATCGACGTGGTCGTCTATGCCGAGTTCGAGGATGAGGCCGCGCTTGCCGCATACAAGGCGCACCCGCTCTATGCCGAGACGACCAGCCGAGTCAAACCCTTGCGCGAATTGCGCTATTCGGCCGATATCGTGGCGACGGCCTGATCGGGCCGGCAAGAGGCCTTGAACCAATTTCGGGAATGATGCACACCGCGCCGGCATGACCAGCACGACCCATCCGCTTGACCATCTGGTGCTGCCGACGGCGAGCCTCGCCGTGGCGCGGGCGCGGCTGACATCGCTTGGCTTCATCGTCGCGCCAACCGGCATTCATCCCTTCGGCACCGAAAATTGCTGCGTCTTCCTTGCCGACGGCACCTATCTCGAACCGCTGGCGGTTGGGAATGAACAGGTGGCAGCGAGTGCGATCGCCGGCGGCAATGTCTTTGTCGCCCGCGACCGGCTCTATCGCGCCAGCCTGGGCAATGAGGGCTTTTCCGCCGTGGTGCTGGCCACCGATGATGCCGATGCGGATCATGCGCGCTATGTCTCGGCCGGTCTGTCGGCGGGGGACGTGCTGAGCTTTTCCCGCGCCTTCACCGACACGGCCGGAAAGAGCGACATGGCATCGTTCAAACTGGCTTTCGCCGCCGGCGCCGAGACGACGGACGCCTTTCTGTTCGCTTGCGAGCGGATCAACGCCCCTCAAATCGACCGTACGGCACTGCAGGCCCATGCCAACGGCGTGACCGGCATTGCCGAAATCGTCGCGGTCAGCGGCGTGCCATCCGAAAAGCGCCACCTGATCGAGACAGCGACGGGTTCGAGGCAGAGGAGCAGCACGGCGTTCGACCTGGCGAACGCGCGTTTGAGCGTTCTCGAGCCCGCGGCTTTCGCTGAGCGCTTCGGCATGTCGGCTGGCGCGCCGACGGACCTTCGCTTCGCCGCGATCGTCTTTTCGGCCCGCAGTGTCGGCGCTGTCGCGAGGCTGCTTGCAGACAACGCCGTCGGGCACGATATAGCGGGCAACGAAATCGTCGTGCAGCCGGCATCCGGACAGGGCGCGGCTTTCATCTTCCGGGAGACCCCATGAGCAAGCCGCAAGGGCTCAATTCGCTGGCGCCGAATTCGTCGGTAACCGTCGGCAACGTCGTCTTCGACAACAGCGGGCCCTTGGCGTTGATCGCCGGCCCGTGCCAGTTCGAATCGCGCCAGCACGCTTTCGACATGGCCGGCGCGCTGAAGGAACTGACCGGCAAGCTCGGCATCGGCCTCGTCTACAAGACCAGCTACGACAAGGCCAACCGCACCTCGCTGTCGGCAACGCGCGGCGCCGGCATGGACGCGGCGCTTCCGGTGTTCGACGAGTTGCGCAAGGAATTTTCGGTTCCCATTCTGACCGATGTCCACACCGAGGAGCAGTGCGCGATCGTCGCACACCATGTCGATGTGCTGCAGATTCCGGCCTTCCTGTCGCGCCAGACCGACATGCTGGTCGCCGCCGCCAAGACCGGCAAGGTGATCAACGTCAAGAAGGGGCAGTTCCTGGCGCCCTGGGACATGAAGAACGTGGTGGCCAAGATCACCGGCTCCGGCAACCCCAATGTGCTGACCACCGAGCGCGGCGCTTCCTTCGGCTACAACACGCTGGTGTCGGACATGCGGGCTTTGCCCGTGATGGCCGAGATCGGCGCGCCGGTGATTTTCGACGCCACCCATTCGGTGCAGCAGCCGGGCGGGCAGGGCGGTTCCTCCGGTGGCGAGCGCCGCTTTGTCGAGACGCTGGCGCGGGCTGCCGTTGCCGTCGGCGTCGCCGGCGTGTTCATAGAGACCCACCAGGATCCCGACAATTCGACCTCCTCCGACGGGCCCAACATGCTGCCGCTGAAGGACATGCCGGCGCTGCTCGAAAGACTGATGGCATTCGACCGCATCGCCAAGAATGCTGCTGACCTGAACCGAGGCTGATGGTTTCGGCTATGGCGCGCGCGCTGCCCTGCTTGTGGAAGGCATAAGCCGGCTGTAGGCTCGCTGCTGCAAATGAGCGTCTTGGCAGGAGGAAGCCATGTCCGTCGCCCGCGTCACCGAAATCACGTCGTCGTCGAAAAAGAGCTTTCAGGACGCCATCGAGAAGGGGATTGAGCGCGCCTCAAAGACCCTGAAGAACGTCGAAGGCGCCTGGATCCAGGACCAGAAGATCGTCGTCGAGGACGGCAGGATCGCGGCCTATCGCGTCAACATGAAGGTGACGTTCATCCTCGCGGAGTAACCGCCCGCCGCTCGAAAAAACGGGAACTTTCGCCCGCGCCCCTCATTGTCAAAGTATCGATCAACGACATGAGGAGCAGCAGCCATGACCACCCAGACAGGCCACACCGAAGCCATCGCCGCTTCGCGCGTCATCGGCACGTCGGTCTACAACACCGAAGGCACGAGCATCGGCAGCATCGAGGACATCATGCTCGACAAGACGTCGAACGGCATCATGTTCGCGGTGATCGGGTTCGGTGGATTTCTCGGCATTGGCGAGAAGTATCACGCCATTCCGTGGGCGAGCCTCGACTATGACGAGGACAAGGGCGGCTATGTCGTGCCGTTCTCGAAGGAGCAGCTGAAGGCAGCACCCGCCTATTCGATCAATGAACTGGCCGGCGCCGATGGCGAGGCCGCGCGTGATGCTTCCTATGATTACTACAAGGTCACGCCGTATTGGCATTGATCAGCTGCGCTGACGCCTGACGTGAAAAGGCCCCCGAATTCCGAAACGGGGGCCTTTTCAGTGCAACCCGACAGTTTCTAAATTATTCTGCCGCATGAAACGTGGACAGCTGCGTCACCGCCCTTGGCGGCTGCTGCGTATCGCAGGACGTCAGGAACGCCGCCGCGATCAGGAACAAACTCACGATACCGCTCAACTCGGACATGGCGAAACTCCTCCTGTTTCGCCCCGCGCATCACCATCCTAGTCGACACAGAGATTGTTATCTCTGAATTATGATGACGTGGTGTTGTCGAACGTGATCCGAGGCATGCTCAGCCGAGGAGTCCGGCATTCTTCACCGCCTTGAAAACCTTTTCGTGCCAGGCGATCCGATCCGCTTCGCCATTGGCCTGCGTGGCGGAATTGGCGTTGCCGACGTTGATCGCGCGCGAGATCTTTTTGATCAGGCCGGCATCGGCAAAGGCATTGCAGCCTGACCCTTTCCATTCGGCGCAAGCTGCGAGCAGCGAAGTCTGCGGATCCTCGATCAGTTCAGGATGATTGGCGAGGTCAACCTTGGCGAGCTTGCCCTTGGCCGTGTACGCGTCGCGCCCGGTGGTCTGGAACGTGCCGCCGCCGCGGAAATTGAAGCCGTCCAACGTTCCTTTCACATTGCCCATGCGGCCGCCATAGGCCCAGTCGCCCAGGGCTTGCGGCTTGCGCAGCAGGTTGTCCCCGATCCACTGATCGGTCTTGCCCGCGGCTCGCGACCTCCATGCGTTCCGGATTGCCGCCACGGTCGTGTAGGTCAGGGATTCGCGAATGAGGGTGAAGCCACCGGTTTCCATCGCCGCTTGAGCGAAGAAATGCATCAGCCGATCATAATTGTTGCACACGCCATGATCGCCAAGTGTCTTGAGGCCCTTGTCGGAGGTAAAGGCGCCGATGTAACCGTCATAGATTGTTCGCTTGGAACCGCTTGCCGGTCTCGGCGCGAATTTCTGGAAGACCGCTGCCGGCAAACCCTTGTTCGGATCGCCCGCAACCGCTTCGAGCACGCTCTCGACACTCTCGGTCGACAGCACCGGTTCGCCTTCGACGACCACCGAAGCATTGGGAATTCGCTTGCCGTTGCTTTTCGGGAAGCCACCGCCGGCAAAGGTTTTCAGATCGTCGATGAGGGCGATTACGCGTGTCCGGCTCTCCGTGAAATCCATGTCGGAAAGCGGACCGCTCACCTTCTTCGTCGGGTTGATGCATCCGACGCTGGACAGGAAATTGACGCCCGGATGGATCAGGATTTCGGTGCGCTTGTTGGTCTTCAGCAGTTCGAGTCCAGGTTTGGGTGGCGTCTTGGCGCCAGTGTAGCCGATCGTCACATATTTGCCTCCGGCCTGTGTCGCCAGCGGATAGGTGCCGGGCTCGATGCGCCTGCCATTGTCTTCTTTGGAATTGTCGCCTGGGCCGCGAGATTCACACACGAACCCCGATAGACCCGTTACTGCCGTGCCGTTGTGAAAGACTTTATAGGTACCAACTGTCCTGCGTCTGGTGCCCCTCATATGCTCGACTTTGCGGCTAATAAGAAGTTCCCAGCCAGTACCTGAAATCGCTGCCATTGCCGCCTCCCCAAAGAGTTCAAGTTTGTTGATTTCACTGTGGTCGCCAAATAGTTCGCGTTGTAGATGTGACCCTAACATCTTCGAATTCTCTGCATTGTGAAGTTTGTCACGTTGGCGGTAGCCTCTTTTGAAGCATCGGGTGGAGTTTGTGTGCCGCCTGGTTTCGTGACAAAGGCATTGCCGCAGGGGCGGGGCACCCACCCCATGCCGCGCCAGACATATGACGTCAGGGCGGGCTGTTTGCGTTCAGATGGCGTCGCCCATGCCCCACGGCCTGAGCGCATGGGGCGACTGTCACCATTATTTCATGCCATTCCTGATTGCCTTTTGCGGCACTTTGGCTAAGAGGGGCGCGACGCTTTCAATCGATCAATCGGGGACATCGCAATGACCGCCATCATCGACATTGTCGGGCGTGAAATCCTGGACAGCCGTGGAAATCCGACCGTCGAGGTCGACGTCGTCCTCGAAGACGGCTCGATGGGCCGCGCCGCGGTGCCGTCGGGCGCGTCGACCGGCGCGCATGAGGCCGTCGAACTGCGCGACGGTGGCGCCCGCTATCTCGGCAAGGGCGTGCTCAAGGCGGTCGAGGCCGTCAATGGCGAGCTGTTCGAGGCGATCGGCGGCTTGGAAGCCGAAAACCAGATCCACATCGACCAGACCATGATCGAGCTCGACGGCACGCCCAACAAGAGCCGGCTCGGCGCCAACGCCATCCTCGGCGTCTCGCTGGCGGTCGCGAAGGCCGCGGCGGAAGCCGCCGGCCTGCCGCTCTACCGCTATGTCGGCGGCACCAAGGCGCATTTGCTGCCGGTGCCCATGATGAACATCATCAATGGCGGCGCGCATGCCGACAATCCGATCGATTTCCAGGAATTCATGATCCTGCCGGTCGGCGCGCCGACGCTGCGCGAAGGCGTGCGCTGGGGCTCGGAAATCTTCCACACGCTGCGCAAGAAGCTCAAGGATGCCGGCCACAACACCAATGTCGGCGACGAAGGCGGCTTCGCGCCCAATCTGAAGAGTGCGCCGGTGGCGCTCGATTTCATCATGGAATCGATCGAGAAGGCCGGCTTCAAGCCGGGCGAGGAGATCGCGCTTGGTCTCGACTGTGCGGCGACCGAATTCTTCAAGGACGGCAATTACGTCTATGAGGGCGAGAAGAGGACCCGCGATCCCAAGGCGCAGGCCAAGTACCTGGCCAAGCTTGCCGCCGACTATCCGATCATCTCGATCGAGGACGGCCTGGCCGAGGACGACTGGGAGGGCTGGAAGTACCTGACCGACCTGATCGGCAACAAGACGCAGCTGGTTGGCGACGACCTCTTCGTCACCAACACGGCGCGGCTGCGCGACGGCATCCGCATGGGTGTCGCCAATTCGATCCTGGTCAAGGTCAACCAGATCGGCTCGCTCACCGAAACGCTCGACGCTGTCGAGACCGCGCACAAGGCAGGCTACACAGCCGTCATGTCGCACCGTTCGGGCGAAACCGAGGATTCGACCATCGCCGACCTCGCCGTCGCCACCAATTGCGGGCAGATCAAGACCGGTTCGCTGTCGCGCTCGGATCGCATGGCCAAGTACAACCAGCTGATCCGCATCGAGGAAGAGCTCGGCAAGCAGGCGCGCTACGCCGGCAAGTCGGTGGTCAAAGCTTAAATTCTGCCGAACTGGCGAAAACGACGAAGGGCGGGATTTTCCCGCCCTTTTTCGTTGCGGCCGCTGGCTAATGCACCTGTCCGTAACCGTCCATTAAGCACAATCGAGCGACAAATGGCGGTCAAAGGATTGCGACCATGTGGACACGCCAGCACAAGCAGAGAAACACCGGCCGGCTGATCATCCCGTCGCTTTGCGTGGCGTTCCTGGCCTATTTCGGCTTCCATGCCTATCATGGCGAGTTCGGCATCAATTCCAAATATCAGCTCGAAGCGCAGACCATCGAATTGCAGGCCAAGTACGATGCCATCAAGGCGCGCCGGATCGATCTGGAGCGGCGCGTCCAGCTGATGCATGAGGGCACGCTTGAAAAGGATATGCTCGACGAGCAGGCACGCCGGGCGCTCAATCTGTCCCAGCCCGATGAAATCACCATCATGCTGCCGGCCAATTCGAAATAATCGAATTTCGGTTAATCGCTGTTATCTCTAACGATTCTGGGCGTTTAGGCGCATGCCAGCCATGCGTTTTTCTGCATGGCGAAACGCGGTCTCGCATGTTAGCTTCCTTCCAATCGGTGGGGAGGAGCTGATCCTCCCCGGAGCAGACATGGTCTGCTTTAGTGTCCGCGAAGAGACGCCAACAGGGAGTGATGCATGGCCACCGCCGCCAAAAAAGCGCCTGCCAAATCCGTTAAATCGACATCCGCCAAATCAACGGGGCTTTCCGCCCCCAAGCCGGCCGACTTCACCAAGGACGAGGAGCTTGCCGCCTACCGGCACATGCTGCTTATCCGTCGCTTCGAGGAAAAGGCCGGCCAGCTCTACGGCATGGGCTTTATCGGCGGCTTCTGCCACCTCTATATCGGCCAGGAAGCGGTCGTCACCGGCATGAAGATGTCGCTGATCAACGGCGACCAGATGATCACCGCCTATCGCGACCATGGCCACATGCTGGCGATGGAACTGTCACCGCGGGGCGTCATGGCAGAGCTGACCGGACGCCGTGGTGGCCTGTCGAGGGGCAAGGGCGGCTCCATGCACATGTTCTCCAAGGAGAAGCATTTTTACGGCGGCCACGGCATTGTCGGCGCGCAGGTCTCGCTCGGCACCGGTCTCGCCTTCGCCAACCGCTACCGCGACAACAACAATGTGTCGCTGACCTATTTCGGCGATGGCGCTGCCAATCAGGGTCAGGTCTATGAAAGCTTCAACATGGCCTCGCTGTGGAAGCTGCCGGTGATCTACATCATCGAGAACAACCGCTACGCCATGGGCACTTCGGTGTCGCGCTCGTCGGCCGAAACCAATTTTTCGCATCGCGGCGCCTCGTTCAAGATTCCCGGCATTCAGGTCGACGGCATGGATGTGCGTGCGGTCAAATCCGCCGGCGATCAGGCGACCGAATGGTGCCGTGCCGGCAACGGTCCGATCATCCTCGAGATGCAGACCTATCGCTATCGCGGTCACTCGATGTCGGATCCGGCAAAATACCGCTCCAAGGAAGAAGTGCAGAAGATGCGCTCGGATCATGATCCGATCGAGCAGGTCAAGGTGCGGCTGACGGCCAAGAAGTGGGCGACCGAGGACGAACTCAAGAACATCGACAAGGAAGTCCGCGACATCGTCGCCGACGCCGCCGAATTTGCCCAGCACGACGCAGAGCCGGATCCGTCCGAGCTCTGGACCGACATCGTATTGTAACGGGAGGGCAAGGACATGCCGATCGAAATTCTCATGCCCGCTCTCTCGCCGACCATGGAAGAGGGCAATCTTTCCAAGTGGTTGAAGAACGAGGGCGACAAGGTCGTCGCCGGTGATGTCATCGCCGAGATCGAAACCGACAAGGCGACCATGGAAGTCGAAGCCGTCGATGAAGGCACGATCGGCAAGATCGTGGTTCCCGCCGGCACCGAAGGCGTCAAGGTCAATGCGGTGATCGCCGTGTTGCTGCAGGACGGGGAAAGTGCAGGCGACGTCGAAAAGAGCGGCAAGCCTGCCTCCACCCAGGATGCCATTTCCGCTGGCGGTCAGCGGACCGATGCAGCCGAGGAAGGCTCAAAGGCGGCTCCCCAGGATGCCGGCGAGGCTCCGAAGGCAGTTCCCGCCGCTCCGGCAGCCAAACCTGCCGCCGATCCGGATATTCCCGCCGGCACCGAGATGATCTCGACTACGGTGCGCGAGGCCTTGCGCGATGCCATGGCCGAGGAAATGCGCCGCGACGGCGATGTCTTCGTCATGGGCGAGGAGGTCGCGGAATACCAGGGCGCCTACAAGATCACGCAAGGGCTGCTGCAGGAATTCGGGCCGCGCCGCGTCGTCGACACGCCGATCACCGAGCACGGCTTTGCCGGCGTCGGCGTCGGTGCGGCGATGGCCGGCCTGAAGCCGATCGTCGAGTTCATGACCTTCAACTTCGCCATGCAGGCGATCGACCAGATCATCAACTCCGCGGCCAAGACGCTCTATATGTCGGGCGGCCAGATGGGCGCACCGATCGTGTTCCGCGGACCGAACGGTGCGGCCGCCCGCGTCGGCGCCCAGCATTCGCAGTGCTATGCCGCCTGGTACAGCCATATTCCCGGGCTAAAGGTGGTGATGCCGTACACGGCTGCCGACGCCAAGGGCCTGCTCAAGGCGGCGATCCGCGATCCGAACCCGGTCATCTTCCTTGAAAACGAAATCCTCTACGGCCAGTCCTTCGACGTGCCGAAGCTCGATGATTTCGTGCTGCCGATCGGCAAGGCGCGCATTCACAAGCAGGGCAAGGACGTCACCATCGTCTCGTTCGGCATCGGCATGACCTACGCCATCAAGGCGGAAGCCGAACTGCGCGGCATGGGCATCGATGCCGAGATCATCGATCTCAGGACCATCCGTCCGCTCGACCTCGACACCGTCATTGCCTCGGTGAAGAAGACCAACCGCTTGATCGTGGTCGAAGAAGGTTTCCCGCAAAGTTCGGTCGGCGACCACATCGCCAACCAGGTTTCGCAGCGCGCCTTTGACTTCCTCGATGCGCCGGTCATCACCATCGCCGGCAAGGACGTGCCGATGCCTTATGCGGCGAACCTCGAAAAGCTGGCCTTGCCCAATGTCGGCGAGGTCATCGAGGCCGTCAAAGCCGTCACGTATCGCTGAGCCGGTCGGGAGGACATCATGCCAATCAACATCACCATGCCGGCGCTGTCGCCCACGATGGAAGAGGGCAATCTTTCCAAGTGGCTGGTCAAGGAAGGCGACAAGGTTTCGCCGGGCGACGTGATCGCCGAGATCGAGACCGACAAGGCGACGATGGAAGTCGAGGCCGTCGATGAGGGCACGGTCGCCAAGCTGGTCGTTCCGGCCGGCACCGAAGGCGTCAAGGTCAATGCGCTGATCGCCATTCTCGCCGGCGAAGGCGAGGATGCAGGGGCGGCGGCAAAGGGTGGTGGCGATGCCGCGCCCGCGAAAGCCGATGCCAAGCAGGATAAGGCGTCAATCTCCCCACCCGTGGGGGAGATGTCGACGAAGTCGACAGAGGGGGGCGCTGCCCCGCCGACCTCTCAGTCTGTCGCGCCCCCCTCTGGCCTGCCGGCCATCTCCCCCACAAGGGGGGAGATCAGCCAATCGTCAGGCGAGCGCACCTTCGCTTCGCCGCTGGCTCGTCGCATCGCCAAGGATGCCGGAGTCGACGTGTCCGCCGTAACCGGCACCGGCCCGCATGGCCGTGTCGTCAAGGCCGATGTCGAGGCGGCGATTGCCGGCGGTGGCGCCAAGGCTGCACCGGCCGCGAAAGCCGCACCTGCCGGCGCTCCGGCACCTGCGGCTCCGGCTGCGGCACCCAAGGCGATGTCGGACGAACAGGTGCTGAAGCTGTTTGCCGAAGGGTCCTATGAGCTCGTCCCGCACGACAATATGCGCAAGACCATTGCGCGCCGCCTGGTCGAGGCCAAGACAACCATCCCGCATTTCTACCTGACGCTCGACTGCGAGCTCGATGCGCTGCTGGCGCTGCGCACACAGATCAATGCGGCGGCTCCGATGAAGAAGACCGACAAGGGCGAAGTGCCCGTCTACAAGCTGTCGGTCAACGACATGGTGATCAAGGCGATGGCGATGGCGCTGATGGCGGTGCCGGATGCCAATGCGTCGTGGACCGAAAGCGCCATGGTCAAGCACAAGCACGCCGATGTCGGCGTTGCCGTGTCGATCCCCGGCGGCCTGATCACGCCGATCATCCGCCACGCCGACGAAAAGACACTGTCCACTATCTCCAACGAGATGAAGGATCTGGCGAGCCGTGCCCGCAGCCGCAAGCTGAAGCCTGAGGAATATCAGGGCGGCACGACGGCTGTCTCCAATCTCGGCATGTTCGGCATCAAGGACTTTGCCGCCGTCATCAACCCGCCGCATGCGACGATCCTGGCGGTGGGTGCCGGCGAGCAGCGGCCGGTGGTCAAGAATGGCGAGATCAGAATCGCCAATATCATGTCGGTGACGCTGTCGACCGATCACCGCGCCGTCGACGGTGCGCTCGGCGCCGAACTTCTGGTCGCCTTCAAGCGCATGATCGAAAACCCGATGGGCATGCTGGTCTAGGAAGGAAAAAGGCTGTGCGGAAATTCGTCACCAGCCTTTTCGCCCTGATCCTTTCCGGCCTGGCCGGCGGGCTGGTGGCGCTGTGGCTGGCAATCGTCACCAATGCGAATTCCGAATACATCCTGGTCTTCATGCTTTCGGCGCTGGTCACCATCGTTGCGACCGTGGCGTTTTTCATCGCGCAGTTCGTGCCAAACCCGCAAAGGGCGATAAACCTGACGGGGCTTGTTGGGGTTTCGTTGTTCGTGCTGGCCGGAATCGGGCTGATTGCCTGGACCTTCTCGCAGCCGCCTGGCAAAGCCCAGTGGTCGGGCGATCTCCCCGTTGTCGCCGGTCTGTTTTTGCCAAGCATCGCCACGGTTATCGTGCAGTGGCTGTTCGTGGGATGGCGCGTGCGGCGCGGGCTTAGGGCGGAGGCGGGTGCGGGTGCATGAAGACGATCCTCTGCTACGGCGATTCCCTGACCTGGGGCTATGACGCGGCGAGCCTCGGGCGTCATGCGCTGGAAGATCGCTGGCCGAGCGTGCTCAAGGCGGCGTTGGGCGACGATGATATCGAAGTCATTGCCGAAGGTCTGAACGGCCGCACCACGGCTTTCGACGATCACCTGGCTGGTGCCGACCGCAATGGCGCCAAGGTGCTGCCGACGATCCTGACCAGCCATGCGCCGCTCGACCTGATCATCATCATGCTCGGCGCCAACGACATGAAGCCCTGGATCCACGGCAATCCGGTCGCGGCCAAGCAGGGGGTGCAGCGGCTGATCGACATCGTGCGCGGCCACGATTATCCGTTCGACTGGGCCGCGCCGCAAATCCTGATCGTCGCGCCACCAGCGGTCAGCCGCACCGACAATGCCGAATTCAAGGAAATGTTTGCCGGCGGCGACGAGGCCTCGAAGCGGCTGGCGCCGCAATATTCCGCGCTCGCCGACGAGGCCGGCTGCGGCTTTTTCGATGCCGGCACGGTGGCCGAGACCACACCGATCGACGGCGTCCATCTCGATGCCGAAAACACGCGCAATATAGGTGAGGCATTGGCGCCATTGGTGCGCGTGATGCTGGAACTCTAGAGAAAAATCAGGGAGAAACCCCGTGGCTGAATCCTACGACGTGATAATCATCGGCTCAGGCCCCGGCGGCTATGTCACGGCGGTGCGCTCCGCCCAGCTCGGCTTCAAGACTGCCATCGTCGAGCGCGAGCATCTCGGCGGCATCTGCCTCAACTGGGGCTGCATCCCGACCAAGGCGCTGCTGCGCTCGGCCGAGATCATGCACTATTCCGATCATCTGAAGGACTACGGCCTGAAGCTCGAAGGCGGCAAGGTCAGCGCCGACACGGCCGCTGTCGTCGACCGCTCGCGCAAAGTGTCGTTGAGGCTCAATGGCGGCGTCGCCTTCCTGATGAAGAAGAACAAGGTCGACGTTATCTGGGGCGAGGCCAAGCTCTCCAAGCCGGGTGAAATCGTCGTCTCCAAGACGGCCAAGAAACCGATGGAGCCGCAGCCGCCGGTGCCCAAGGGCGTCAAGGGCGAGGGCACCTATACCGCCAAGCACATCATTCTGGCCACCGGCGCCCGGCCGCGCGCGCTGCCCGGCATCGAGCCGGACGGCAAGCTGATCTGGACCTATTTCGAGGCGATGGTGCCGAAGGAGATGCCGAAATCGCTGTTGGTCATGGGTTCGGGCGCCATCGGCATCGAGTTCGCCTCCTTCTATCGCACCATGGGTGCCGAGGTGACGGTGGTCGAGCTGTTGCCGGCGGTGATGCCGGTCGAGGATGCCGAGGTCTCGAAATTCGCGCAGAAGCAGTTCGAGAAGCAGGGCATGAAGATCATTCTTGAGGCCAAGGTGACCAAGGTCGAGAAGGGTGCCAACTCGATCACTGCCCACGTCGAGATGAAAGACGGCAAGGTCGAGAAGATCACCGCCGACCGCATGATCTCGGCCGTCGGCGTGCAGGGCAACATCGAGAATCTCGGCCTCGAGACGCTCGGCGTGAAGACCGATCGCGGCTGCGTCGTCATTGACGGCTATGGCAAGACCAACGTTCCCGGCATCTACGCCATCGGCGATGTCGCCGGACCGCCTATGCTTGCCCACAAGGCCGAGCATGAAGGCGTGGTGTGTATCGAAAAGATCGCCAGTTTCCCGGGCGTGCATGCGACAGACAAGCTGAAGATCCCGGGCTGCACCTATTGCAACCCGCAGGTCGCCTCGGTCGGGCTCACCGAAGCCAAGGCCAAGGCGGAAGGCAAGGACATCCGCGTCGGCCGTTTCCAGTTCGGCGCCAACGGCAAGGCGATCGCGCTTGGCGAGGACCAGGGCTTCATCAAGACCATTTTCGACAAGAAGACCGGCCAGCTGCTCGGCGCGCATATGGTCGGCGCCGAGGTGACGGAGCTGATCCAGGGCTTTGTCGTGGCGATGAACCTGGAGACCACCGAGGAAGAACTGATGCACACCATCTTCCCGCATCCGACGCTGTCGGAGATGATGAAGGAAAGCGTGCTCGATGCCTATGGCCGTGCGCTCAACGCGTGATAAATTGGTGCCGCGAGACTCAGACGCATGCGCCGGAGGAACCTTACGGCAAGACAGTTCGTTTCCGGATGCATTTTCACCTGACACTGGAGGAGTTGGCATATGGACGTGAATGGCGTGGGCTGGATTGCGGCCATCATCATCGGCGGTTTGGCCGGGTGGCTGGCCGAGATGGTCATGAAGAGCAATACCGGCGTCTTGATGAACATCATTATGGGCATTGTCGGCGCGGTGGTGCTGAACGCAATTCTCAGGGCGCTCAACATCGAACCCTTCGGAGTCGGCTGGCTCGCCTACCTGATCACCGGCTTCATCGGCGCCTGCCTGCTGATTTTTGCCGGGCGGCTCATTCGCCGATAAAACGGCTCGCCGTTTTATCTCGTTCTTCTGACGCAATTCCGGACGGAACACCGTGTCACACTTTTCCTGGAATTGCTCTGGATCCCCGCTATGCGAAAAAGGCTGTGGCGGCATGCGCCGCCGCAGCCTTTTTCTTTGCACCGAAAAGCCCTAGATGACGCCAGAAGGGCGAATGCCGACGGGCAGACGCCAACAAGTCAGGTTTGAGATGGTCACTGTTCTCGACACGATCGCCAACGCGCCGCGCCTGCGGCACCCCGAGAAGGCACACAAGCCTGATCAGGACGTGCTGCGCAAACCCGACTGGATCCGCGTCAAGGCGCCGATGTCGAAGGGCTATGCCGAAACTCGCGAGATCGTGAAGTCGCACAAGCTGGTCACGGTGTGCGAAGAGGCCGGCTGCCCCAATATCGGCGAGTGCTGGGAAAAGAAGCACGCCACCTTCATGATCATGGGCGAGATCTGCACGCGCGCCTGCGCCTTCTGCAATGTCGCCACCGGCATTCCGACCGCGCTCGATGCCGATGAGCCGGCGCGTGTCGCGCATGCCGTCAAGCAGATGGGGCTGACCCATGTCGTCATCACCTCGGTCGACCGCGACGATCTCGCCGATGGCGGCGCGCAGCATTTCGCCGAGGTTATCCGGGCGATCCGGGCAGCGACACCTCTGACCACGATCGAAATCCTGACGCCCGATTTCCTGCGCAAGGAAGGCGCGCTGGAGATCGTCGTGGCGGCCAAGCCCGATGTCTTCAACCACAATCTCGAAACCGTGCCGTCGAACTACCTGACGGTGCGGCCGGGTGCCCGCTATTTCCACTCGATCCGGCTGTTGCAGCGGGTCAAGGAGCTCGATCCGTCGATCTTCACCAAGTCCGGCATCATGGTCGGCCTCGGCGAAGAGCGCAACGAGATCCTGCAGCTGATGGATGACCTGCGCTCGGCCAATGTCGACTTCATGACCATTGGCCAGTATCTGCAGCCGTCGAAGAAGCACCACCCGGTGATCCGCTTCGTCACGCCGGAGGAATTCAGCTCCTTCGCGACGATCGGCAAGACCAAGGGTTTCCTGCTGGTGGCGTCGAACCCGCTGACGCGCTCCTCGCACCACGCCGGCGACGATTTCGCCAGGCTGCGGGCCGCGCGTGAGGCGCAGCTCAAAAAAGCCAGTTAAATCCTGCTTCAATGCCGAAATTCGAAGCCACACGCCGCGTTGCCCACACGCCAGAGCAGATGTTTGCTCTGGTCGCCGATATCGAGACCTATCCGCAATTTCTGCCGCTTTGCGAGGCGCTGACGGTGCGCTCGCGCAAGGAGCGTGACGGCCGCACCATTCTCCTCGCCGATATGAGCATCGGCTACAAGGCGATCCGCGAGACCTTTACGACGCAGGTGCTGTTGAAGCCGGACGAGAACACAATCGATGTCAAATACATCGATGGACCGTTCAAATATCTCAGCAATATCTGGCGCTTCGAGCCGGCCGACGGCGGCGGCTGCAACGTCCGCTTCTTCATCGACTACGAGTTCAAGAGCCGCATCCTCGGCGTGGTGATGGGCACCATGTTCGATCGCGCCTTCCGCATGTTTTCCGAAGCCTTCGAAAAACGTGCGGACGTCATCTACGGAACGACGCCCATCTCATGAGTGTCGCCGAGCGCGCGCAGCCCGATCTCCAGCGCATGCTTGACCGTCTCGCGGCGGATGAAGTCGCGGCCATTGTCGGCAAACATATTGAGCTCGGCAGCCACCGGCCCACGTCTTAGGGCAACTCCGAACCAGACGAGGCCGACCGGTTTTTCCGGCGAACCTCCGCCTGGGCCGGCAATGCCGGTGACGGCAAGCGCCAGCCCGGCGCGCGAGCGCGCCAGAGCGCCCGCCGCCATCTCCAGAACCGTTTCGCGCGAGACGGCGCCATGCGCCTCGAGTGTGGCGGGCGATACGCCGAGCATCTCCATCTTTGCTTCATCGGAATAGGTGATGAGGCCGCGATCGACGACAGCGGACGAGCCGGCAATGTCGGTCAGTGCCGAGATGATCATGCCGCCGGTGCAGCTCTCGGCCGTCGCCAGCATGATGCCGCGCTGCTGGCAGACCTGGAGCAGGGCGTTGGCAAGATCGCTGTTGTTCATGCGGGAACCTCCCCGGGGAAGACGACACTGGCTGTGGCGATGGCGGCGATGCCTTCCTCGCGGCCGACAAAGCCGAGTTTTTCGTTCGTCGTCGCCTTGATCGAGATGCGATCGCTGGAAATGCCCAGCATCGCCGACAGCGCATTGGTCATGGCCCCGCGATGCGGGCCGACGCGCGGCGCCTCGCAGATCAGCGTGATGTCGGCATTGGCGATGCGGCCGCCGCGTTCGCGCACCAACCTGGCCGCATGCTCGACGAAGATCTTTGACGCCGCGCCCTTCCATTGCGGATCGGAAGGCGGGAAATGCGTGCCGATGTCGCCGGCGCCGCAAGTGGCGAGCAGCGCATCGGTCAGCGCGTGCAGGCCGACATCGGCATCCGAATGGCCGGAAAGCTTCTTGCCGTGCGGAATGGCGACGCCGCACAGGGTGACATGGTCGCCGGCCTCGAAGGCGTGCACGTCATAGCCATTGCCGGTGCGAATGTCTGGAAAACGCTCGCCAGTAAGCCGTTGATCCGCCATCGCGATATCCCTTGCCCAGGTCAATTTGACATTGTCCGGCGACCCCTCGACGATTTTTACCGGAATATGCGCCCATTCGGCGATCGCGGCATCGTCGGTGAAATCCGCCTTGCCGAGATGATGGGCCTTTTCATGCGCGGCGAGCAACGGCCAGAACGGAAAGCCTTGCGGCGTCTGGGCGGCATGAAGGCCGGCCCTTGGCACCGTCTCTTCGATCATGCCGGTCGTCGACTCGCGCTTCAGCGTATCGGCGACGGGCAAAGCGGGCAGCGCGCCCTGCCGCTCGCCAATGGCGGCGATGGTACGGTCGATCAGGGCCGCGTCGACAAAGGGCCGCACCGCGTCATGGACAAGGACACGGCCGGGCGTACGGTCCCTCAGCGCCAGCAGGCCGAGCCGGACCGATGCCTGGCGCGACTCGCCACCGACCACGGCGGTAACCCGCTCGGCATACAGGCCGGCTGCCTTGTCGAAAAGCGCGCGGTCATCGGCATGGATGGCGACGACGACGGGGCCAATTTTGGGATGCGCCAGGAACGTCTCCAGCGTGCGCGCGATAACGGCACGGCCGCCGATGCGCTGATATTGCTTCGGCCCGTCGGCCTGTCCGGCACGCGCGCCGCGGCCGGCTGCAACGATGACCAAGCCGACCTTGTCGGTCGTCGCCTCGGCCGGTTTTTCGCTTGCGTCTGTCATGCCGAGAGGCTTAGTCGCGGCTTATGGCGAAGGCCAGCATTTTCCCAAATGCGCCGCAATGTGACGTCATTGCGCGTTGCACAATGCCTTTCTTATGGCTAGAGAATGTGCAGCAATCCGATATGCTTGGTTTTTGTGCATGCCTGAAGTGACAAAATTGGCTTCGCCGCTCGACGTTGGCGGCGTGACGATCCGCAACCGCGTCTTCCTCGCGCCCATGTCGGGAATAACGGACGAGCCGTTCCGGCAGCGCGCCGACGCGCATGGCGCGGGCCTGGTCGTGTCGGAAATGGTGGCGAGCGGCGAGCTTGCCAAGGGCAGGGTCGGATGCGACCTGCGCATCCGTCATTCCGGGCTGCCCGTCCATATGGTTCAGCTTGCCGGCCGCGAGGCCGAGCACATGGCCGAGGGCGCGCGCATCGCTGCCGGCGAGGGCGCCGACATCATCGACATCAATATGGGCTGCCCGGCCAAGAAGGTGACCGGCGGCTATGCCGGCTCGGCGCTGATGCGCGATCTCGACCACGCGCTGTCGCTGATCGAAGCGGTGATCGGCGCGGTCCAGGTGCCGGTCACGGTCAAGATGCGGCTCGGCTGGGACGACAATGCGCTCAATGCACCCGTCTTGGCGCGCCGCGCCGAAGAGGCCGGTGTTAAAATGGTGACCGTGCATGGGCGCACGCGCTGCCAGTTTTATCAAGGCAAGGCCGATTGGCGCGCCATCGCCCGCATCAAGGACGTCGTCTCGATCCCGGTCGTCGCCAATGGCGATGTGGGCTCGCCCGCGGAGGCCGCCGAAATCCTTGAACAGTCGGGCGCCGACGCGGTGATGATCGGCCGCGCGCATTATGGCGCGCCATGGACGGCGGGCCACATCGCGGCAACGGCTGCGGGCGACGCGCCCTCCGGCGTGCCGGAAAGCCCGCAAGCCATGGCGGACTACATCGTTTCCCACTACGAAGACATGCTGACGCTTTACGGCGTCGAAAGTGGCTTGCGCCAGGCGCGCAAGCATCTCGGCTGGTATCTCGACCGCCACTCTGCTGGCGTTTCCGATGAGCGGCGGAAAGCCATCCTCACCTCTTTCGAACCCGCCCGCGTCATTGCCTTGCTGCATGAGGTGTTTTCCGGCGAAGCCACGCCCTTGCGGAGCGCCGCATGAACGCCACCGTCACACCGAGCTCCGACATGGCGGATGCCGCCAGTATCGTGCTGAACACCATCCGCCGTCCGGTCATCATGGTCGATCCGGACGGGTTCATCACCTACGCCAATGCCGATGCGGAAGACTTCTTCCGTTCAAGTGCCAACATGCTTGCCCGCAACACACTGTCCAAGCTGATCCCGTTCGGCAGCCCGTTGCTGCAGCTGGTCGATCAGGTGCGCGAGCGCCGTGCGCCGGTCAACGAATACCGTGTCGACGTGTCGTCGCCGCGTCTCGGCATCGAGAAGGTCGTCGATCTCTATGTCGCGCCGGTGCCGGAATTCCCAGGCTCGATCGTGGTGATGTTCCAGGAACGCTCGATGGCCGACAAGATCGACCGGCAGATGACACACAGGGGTGCCGCGCGTTCGGTCACCGGCCTTGCCGCCATGCTGGCGCATGAGATCAAGAACCCGCTGTCCGGCATTCGTGGCGCCGCACAGCTGCTCGAACTCTCGGCGTCCGACGAGGATCGCGCGCTGACCCGCCTCATCACTGACGAGACTGATCGCATAGTCTCCCTGGTCGACCGCATGGAGGTGTTTTCCGACGAGCGGCCGATTGACCGCTATCCCGTCAACATCCATGTCGTGCTGGACCATGTGAAGGCAATCGCGAAGAACGGTTTTGCCAAGAGAATCAGGATAATGGAGGACTATGATCCATCATTGCCTCCGGTTTTCGCCAACCGCGACCAACTGATCCAGGTGTTCCTCAACCTGGTCAAGAACGCCGCCGAGGCCATCGGCGGCGACCCACAGGGGGAGATCGTGCTGTCGACCGCGTTCAGGCCGGGCATCCGCGTGTCCGTTCCCGGAACCCAGGACCGCGTGTCGCTGCCGCTTGAATTCTGCGTGCGCGACAATGGTTCGGGCGTTTCGGAAGACATTCTGCCGATCCTGTTCGATCCGTTCATCACCACCAAGCCGAACGGGTCGGGGCTCGGCCTGGCGCTGGTGGCGAAAATCGTCGGCGAGCATGGCGGCATCATCGAATGCGATTCGACGCCGCGCGGCACCACCTTCCGAATCCTGATGCCGGCTTGGAAAGAAACACCCATCGACACTGCCGATGATGAAGGCGAAGGAGACCGCAAATGACGGTTCGCGGCAATATTCTCGTCGCCGACGACGATGCGGCCATCCGCACCGTGCTCAATCAGGCGCTGTCGCGGGTCGGCCATGAGGTGCGCGTGACCTCCAACGCCTCGACGCTGTGGCGCTGGGTGGCGGCGGGCGAGGGCGATCTGGTGATCACCGACGTTGTCATGCCGGACGAGAACGCCTTCGACATGCTGCCGCGCATCAAGAAGGCGCGGCCCGAGCTGCCGGTCATCGTGATGAGCGCGCAAAACACGTTCATGACGGCGATTCGTGCTTCCGAAACAGGTGCTTACGAGTATCTGCCGAAGCCGTTCGACCTGACCGAACTGCTCAATATCGTCAACCGGGCGCTGTCAGAGCCGCGCCGACCTAAGATCGATACGCGACCGGAAGAACAGCCTGACGCGATGCCGCTGGTCGGCCGGTCGGCCGCCATGCAGGACATCTACCGCATGCTGGCGCGCATGATGCAGACCGACCTGACGGTGATGATCTCGGGCGAGTCCGGCACCGGCAAGGAATTGGTGGCGCGCGCGTTGCACGAATATGGCCGTCGCCGCGGCGGTCCGTTCGTCGCCATCAACATGGCGGCGATCCCGCGCGATTTGATCGAATCGGAGCTGTTCGGCCACGAGAAGGGCGCCTTCACCGGCGCACAGAACCGCTCGACCGGCCGCTTCGAGCAGGCCGAGGGCGGCACGCTGTTCCTCGACGAGATCGGCGACATGCCGATGGAGGCGCAGACGCGGCTGCTGCGCGTGCTGCAGCAGGGCGAATACACAACGGTCGGCGGGCGCACCCCGATCAAGACCGATGTGCGCATCGTCGCCGCCACCAACAAGGATCTGCGCACGCTGATCAACCAGGGGCTTTTCCGCGAGGATCTGTTCTATCGCCTGAATGTCGTGCCGCTTCGGCTGCCGGGTTTGCGTGAGAGATCGGAAGACATTCCCGATCTGGTGCGGCATTTCTTCAAGATCGGCGCCAGCGAAGGCTTGCAGACCAAGCGCATTTCGACCGGCGGCATCGAATTGATGAAGCGCTATCCGTGGCCGGGAAACGTGCGCGAGTTGGAAAACCTGGTGCGCCGGCTTGCGGCGCTCTATTCGCAGGACGAAATATCAGCCGAGATCATTGAAGCCGAGCTGAAGACAGGCGAAAGACCGGTCGTTCCCGGCGGCGGCAATTTGATCCCGGACGATCTGTCCATCGGCCAGGCGGTGGAGCACTTCCTGCAGCGCTATTTCGCCTCTTTTGCCGGTGATTTGCCGCCGGCAGGTCTCTATCAACGCATCTTGTCGGAGGTCGAATATCCGCTGGTGCTCGCTTCCATGACGGCAACGCGCGGCAACCAGATCAAGGCCGCCGAACTGCTGGGCCTCAACCGCAACACGTTGCGCAAGAAGATTCGCGAGCTGGGTGTCAACGTGTACAAATCGTCGAGATCATGAGCGCCTGCTGCCCGAAGTGACGCGAGGTCATCCCCTTTTCAGGGGATCGGCGGCCGAAAGATTTCCGTCACGGCCACACTTGTTGCATAATCGCCACAATGCGTTGCATACATCCAACGCAATCACTGGCTCTTAGACGGCGACATGGCTTCGCAAGCTCTCACATCAAACGAACCGCTTTTCAGCAGACCCGGCCAGAGGGATGGACGGCGGCTGCTTGCGTTGCCTGGCGTTGTGGCAATTGCCGGCGCGCTGGTTACGGCGGCAATCTCGTTTGCGATTCTTGTCGGCGCCACGCCGATCACGCCAGACGCAAACACAACGCTGACGCTGATTGCGGCCAATGCCTTATTTGTGCTGGCGCTGATTGCTCTGGTCGGCCGCGAGGTGCATCGCATCACCATGGCGCGCCGGCACGGCAAGGCGGCGTCACGGCTGCATGTGCGCATCGTGACGATGTTTGCGCTGGTCGCGGCCATCCCCGCCATCATGGTGGCCATCATTGCCTCGATCACGCTCGATATCGGCCTCGACCGCTGGTTCGAAATCCGCACCAAGGCGATCGTCAACTCGTCGCTGTCGATCGCCGACGCCTATGTGCAGGAAAACGCTCGTAATCTTCAGGGCACGACGCTGTCGATGGCCTATGATCTCGACGCCTCGCGCACGCTTTACGGCCTCGATCGAACCGGCTTTCTCGACCTGATGAACAAGGAAGCCGTGGGCAGGAGCCTGGTGCATGCGGCGCTGGTCAGGGAAGACGGCTCCTTTGTCATGAGCGCGAAGACCGATGCGGATTTCTCTATGCCGCCACCGCCGGAGGGCGCGGTCAGCGCCGCGGCCGACGGCAAACCGGTGCTGATCGAGCCGAAGACGCGCAACATCATGGGCGCCATCATCAAGCTGCGGGAGATCGAAGGCCTCTACCTCTACACCAATCGCCTGGTCGACCCCGAAGTGATCAAGGCGAGGGCGATCGTCCAGTCCAACACCGCCGAATATCGCGGCCTGGAAGACAACAGGCGGACGTCGCAGGTGGCGTTCGCGCTGCCCTATCTGTCACTGACGCTGATCATCATCCTGTCGGCCATCTGGACCGGCATAGCGGTGGCCGACCGTCTGGTGCGGCCCATCCGTCAACTCATCGGCGCGGCTGACGAGGTTGCGACCGGCAATCTCGATGTCGCCGTTCCGGTACGGCCTTCCGACGGCGATGTCGCCTCGCTTGGCGATACGTTCAACAAGATGCTGCTGGAGCTTAAATCGCAGCGCAACGAGATCCTGTCGGCCAAGGATTTGATCGACGAACGGCGTCGTTTCTCGGAAGCGGTGCTGGCCGGCGTCACCGCCGGCGTCATCGGCGTCGATCCCTACGGCATCGTCTCCATCGTCAACAAATCGGCCGAAACGATGCTGGCCATATCGGCCACGGCGGCGCTGGGGCAGAACCTGTCCGCCGTGCTACCGCATGTCGGGCGTGTCTTCGAGATCGGCCGCAAATCCGGCAAGCCGGTCTATCGCGAGCAGGTCACCTTCTATCGCACCGGCGCCGAGCGTACCTTCAACGTGCAGATCACCATCGAGGCCGGCGACGACGGCGAGGAGGAGAAATCCTACGTCGTGACGGTCGACGACATCACCGATCTCGTCCAGGCACAGCGCTCGTCGGCCTGGGCGGATGTGGCGCGGCGTATCGCACATGAAATCAAGAACCCGCTGACGCCGATCCAGCTCTCGGCCGAGCGCATCAAGCGACGCTTCGGCAAGGTCATCACCGAGGACCGCGAGATTTTCGACCAGTGCACCGACACGATCATCCGGCAGGTCGAGGATATCGGCCGCATGGTCGACGAGTTCTCGGCTTTCGCCCGCATGCCCAAGCCCGAGATGAAAGCCATCGATCTGCGTGAATCGCTGCGCGAGGCGTCGTTCCTGGTCGAAGTCAGCCGCGCCGACATTGCTTTCGAACGCGTGTTCGGCAACGAACCGCTCAAGGGCACGTTCGATAGCCGATTGATGGCGCAGGCTTTCGGCAACGTCATCAAGAACGCGGCCGAGGCGATTGACGGGCTGGAACAAAAGGACGGTTCGCACGGCATAATCCGGATTCAAGCTGCCCGGCAGAATGGCGCGATCAGAATCGACGTCATCGACAATGGCAAAGGCTTGCCGCGCGAGAACCGCCAAAGGCTGCTCGAGCCCTACATGACGACGCGCGAGAAGGGCACCGGGCTCGGTCTCGCCATCGTCAAGAAGATCGTGGAGGACCATGGCGGGCGGCTCGAATTGCACGATGCGCCCGCGGATTTCCACGGTGGACGCGGCGCGATGATCTCGATCATCCTGCCGCCAGCTGCCGCAACCGCGCCGCCACGCGGTCAAGGCGAAACGGAACACGAACGAGAAACTGAAAAGGTCGGTAATGGCGTCTGATATTCTCATCGTCGATGACGAGGAAGACATCCGTGAACTCGTCGCGGGCATATTGAGCGACGAAGGGCATGAAACCCGCACGGCATTCGATGCCGACAGCGCGCTCGCGGCAATCGCCGACCGGGCGCCGCGGCTGATTTTCCTCGACATCTGGTTGCAGGGCTCGCGCCTCGACGGGCTGGCGCTGCTCGACGAGATCAAGACGATGCATCCGAGCCTGCCGGTGGTGATGATCTCCGGCCACGGCAATATCGAGACAGCGGTGTCGGCCATCCGCCGCGGCGCCTATGATTTCATCGAGAAGCCGTTCAAGGCCGACAGGCTGATCCTGATCGCCGAGCGGGCGCTCGAAACCTCGAAATTGCGGCGCGAGGTGTCCGACCTCAAGCAGCGCAGCGGCGAAACCTTCGACCTGATCGGCATGTCGTCGGCGATGAGCCAGCTGCGCCAGACCATCGAGCGCGTGGCGCCGACCAACAGCCGCGTCATGATCATCGGTCCGTCCGGCTCGGGCAAGGAGCTCGCCGCGCGCGCCATCCACACGCTGTCGACGCGCAAGGGCGCGCCCTTCGTGACGCTGAGCGCGGCCAACATCACGCCCGAGCGCATGGAGATCGAGCTGTTCGGTACCGAATCGAACGGCACCGAGCGCAAGGTCGGCGCGCTTGAAGAGGCGCACCGCGGCATTCTCTACATCGACGAAGTGGCCGACATGCCGCGCGAGACGCAGAACAAGATTTTGCGCGTGCTGGTCGAACAGCAGTTCGAGCGGGTCGGCGGCACCAAGCGGGTCAAGGTCGACGTCCGCATCATCTCCTCGACCTCGCAGAACCTGGAGGCGATGATCGCCGACGGCCGTTTTCGCGAAGACCTCTATCACCGCCTGGCGGTGGTTCCGGTCATGGTGCCGGGCCTGGCCGAGCGGCGAGAGGACATTCCCTATCTCGTCGACAATTTCATGAAGCAGATCGCTCGCCAGGCCGGCATCAAGCCGCGCCGCATCGGCGACGATGCGCTTGCCGTGCTGCAGGCGCACAACTGGCCGGGCAATGTCCGCCAGCTGCGCAACAATGTCGAACGGCTGATGATCCTGGCGCGTGGCGACGATATCGATGCGCCGATCACCGCCGACCTGTTGCCGTCGGAGATCGGCGATGTCATGCCGCGCACGCCGAACCAGTCCGACCAGCACATCATGGCGCTGCCGCTGCGCGAGGCGCGCGAACAGTTCGAGAAGGACTATCTGATCGCCCAGATCAACCGTTTCGGCGGCAACATCTCGAAGACGGCGGAATTCATTGGCATGGAGCGCTCGGCGCTGCACCGGAAACTGAAGTCGCTGGGGGTCTGATCCCCATTGTTGTTGGTCCAGCGGGCCGTGGCCCGTGCAATTGCCGGTTACGGCAGCGGCGGAATCGCCTAGAAATAGCGAGACTGTTCTGAGGGATCACCCATGCCGCGCATTACCTATGTGAACGGGCGCTATGTCGCCCATGCCGACGCTGCCGTGCATATCGAGGATCGCGGCTATCAATTCGCCGACGGCGTCTACGAGGTCTGCGAGGTGGCGCAGGGCTTTATCGTCGACATGCCGCGCCATCTTGCCCGGCTGAGCCGCTCCCTTAGCGAATTGTCGATCGACTGGCCGGTCACCAAGGGTGTGCTGCCGCTTCTTCTGCGCGAAATCGTCCGGCGCAACCACGTCGTCAACGGCCTGGTCTATGTCCAGGTTACGCGCGGTGTTGCCAGCCGCGACTTCGTTTTCCCCGCCGATACACCGTCATCGCTAGTGATTACGGCCAGAAAGGCCGACCCGGCGGCGGCCGCCAAGCGAGCCGAGGCGGGCATCAAGGTCATCACCGTGCCGGAAAACCGTTGGGACCGGGTCGACATCAAGAGCACCGGCCTGCTGCCCAACGTACTGGCCAAGCAGAAGGCCAAGGAGGCCGGCGCCCAGGAGGCCTGGTTCGTCGACACCGATGGCAACGTCAAGGAGGGCGGCTCGTCCAACGCCTGGATCGTTACAAGGGACGGCGTTCTGGTCACCCGGCCGGCGGAGCATGGCATCCTGCGCGGCATCACCCGCACGACCATGTTCGAAGTGGCGGCAAAGCTCGGGTTGACGATCGAGGAGCGCGGTTTTTCAGTCACTGAAGCCAAGGCTGCGCGAGAAGCTTTCATCAGTTCGGCAACGACAATCGCCATGCCGGTCGTGGCAATCGACGGTGCCGCGGTCGCCAATGGGCACCCCGGTTCGATAACACTTTCATTGCGGCAAGCCTTTTTTGACGTTGCGGAAAAAAGTCCAGCCTGATAACCGCACAGACGGACTGCACATCAATATATCTCGTTCTGCTTGTCGTTACTGACGGCAAGGGGGTGTTTGCAAGCTTGACATGTGCCCGCTAATTTGGCGCATTAGCCTGCAAACCGAAGGGGATCGGCGAAAGACAAGAACAATGGCGGAACGATCGCAAAACCTTCAGGACCTGTTCCTGAATTCTGTTCGCAAGAGCAAAAATCCACTCACCATCTTTCTCATCAACGGCGTCAAGCTGACCGGCGTGGTCACTTCCTTCGACAATTTTTGTGTTCTGCTGCGCCGTGACGGCCACTCCCAGCTCGTCTACAAGCATGCCATTTCCACGATCATGCCGAGCCAGCCGGTTCAGATGTTCGATGGCGAGGAAAGCCAGGGCGCCTGATTGGCACGTGAAAAAGACGCGGACCGCGGCGTCCGCGGGAAACCAGCACATAATTCCGGGACGGAAGCCACAGGTCCGACCCGGGCGGTTGTCATTGTGCCGGTGCTTACCCGGCATCAGCGCAACGATGACGAAACGAACCGTCCACGGCTGACGCGTTCGGCGGATGCGCGCCACGACGAAGCGGTCGGCCTTGCCCGCGCCATCAACCTGGATCTGATCCACACGGCGGTGGTCACCGTCAACGATCCACGCCCGGCAACCTTGCTCGGCAGCGGCAAGGTCGCGGAATTCGCCGAGATCGTCAAAGAGGGTCACGCGGAGGTGGTCATCGTCGACCATCCGCTGACGCCGGTGCAGCAGCGCAATCTCGAAAAAGAAATGAATGCCAAGGTGCTCGACCGCACCGGATTGATCCTGGAGATTTTTGGCGAGCGCGCGCGGACCAAGGAGGGCACGCTGCAGGTCGAACTTGCCCATCTCAACTACCAGAAGGGCCGTCTGGTGCGGAGCTGGACCCACCTTGAACGCCAGCGCGGCGGAGCCGGCTTCCTCGGCGGCCCCGGCGAAACCCAGATCGAGTCGGACCGGCGGCAGCTGCAGGAAAAAATCATCAAGCTCAAGCATGAGCTGGAAACGGTGCGCCGCACCCGCGACCTGCACCGCGCCAAGCGCAAGAAGGTGCCGTTCCCGGTGGTGGCGATTGTCGGCTACACCAATGCCGGAAAGTCGACGCTGTTCAACCGGCTGACCGGGGCCGACGTGCTGGCCGAAGACATGCTGTTTGCAACGCTCGACCCGACGCTGCGCCGCGTGCGCCTGCCGCACGGCACGCCGATCATCCTGTCGGACACAGTCGGCTTCATTTCGGACCTGCCGACGCATCTGGTCGCCGCCTTCCGCGCCACGCTGGAAGAGGTCGTCGAGGCCGATCTGGTCATCCATTTGCGTGATATCTCAGATCCGGATACGGCCGCCCAGGCCGAGGACGTCGAGCGCATCCTTGCCGATCTCGGTGTCGACGCTGGCGATGCGAACCGGGTCATCGAGGTGTGGAACAAGGTCGACCTTCTCGACGACGGCAACCGGGAGCGCCTGCTCGCCGACGGCACTGACGCCAACAAGGCGCCGCCGATCGCCATCTCGGCGGTCACCGGCGAAGGCATCGATGCGCTGAAGGCGCTGATCGAGACCAGGATGTCGGGCGAACTCGAGGAATTGACGGTGACGATCGAACCGCCGCAGTTCGGCCTTGTCGACTGGCTATACCGCAATGGCGACGTCGTTTCGCGGGTAGACAATGAGGATGGCAGCGCGACCATCGCACTCAAGGCCACGCACACCGCCCGGCAAGAGATCGAAAGCCGATTGCACCGCAAAAACAGGCAGTAAGCCTGATTATTTCACGCCCTTGGCCTGCTGCCAGAGCACTTCCATCTCGTCCAGCGTGGCTTTTTCGAGCGTGCTTCCCGATGCATCGATCGCGCGCTCGACATAGTGGAAGCGCGAGCGGAACTTTTCGTTGGTGCCGCTAAGCGCCGCTTCCGAATCGAGCTTGAGGTGACGCCCCAGATTGACGACGGCAAACAGCATGTCGCCGAATTCGTCCTTGATCTCAGCCGTTTCGCCCTTAGCCAGTGCCTCGCGCAGCTCGCCGATCTCTTCCTCGATCTTGTCGAGGATGGGTGCTGCCTCGCTCCAGTCGAAACCGACACGCGCTGCCTTTTCCTGCAGCTTCAGCGCACGAGTCAAAGCGGGCAGGGCGACGGGCACGCTGTCCAGGAAACCCTTGCCATGGTCTTCGGGGTCGAGGCCGCGGGCGAGGCGCGCACTTCGCTTTTCGGCTTTTTCCTCAGCCTTGATCTTTTCCCACATGCCCTTTGCCATGCCGGCGTTGCGCGCCTTCTCGTCGCCGAAGACATGCGGATGGCGCCGGATCATCTTGGTGGTGATGGCCTCGACCACATCACCGAAGGCAAAATCGCCGGCTTCCTCAGCCATCTGCGCGTGGTAGACGACCTGCAGCAGGAGATCGCCTAATTCGTCGCGCAGATCGTCGAGATCGCCGCGCGCAATGGCGTCGGCCACCTCATAGGCTTCCTCGATCGTATAGGGCGCGATGGTCGAGAAATCCTGCTCGATGTCCCAGGGACAACCGGTCTTCGGCGCCCTGAGCGCCGCCATGATCTCGATCAGCCGGGAAATGTCGCGCGAAGGTTTCATGCGGCGAATGCTATCCCGCTGCCTGTCGTGCGGCCAACGGCGTCAGCCGGAGAGGGGAGATTGTCCACAGCGAGCTTCAGCCGAGTACCGACACAACCGCCTTGGCGAGGTCATCCATGCCGTCCTCGGGCAGGCCGGCGACGTTGATGCGGCTGTCGCCGACCATGTAGACGCCATACTCGGCACGCAGCCGCTCGACTTGCGCCTCGGTCAGGCCAAGCCTGGAAAACATGCCGCGATGGCTGGCGATGAAGTCGAAGCGGTCGGAGTTGGACTGCCGGCGCAGCGCGTCGGCGAACTGGACGCGCAGCCTCAGCATGCGCAGCCGCATCTCCTCCAGCTCCGCCTCCCAGTCGGCGCGAAGGCCATCATCTTCCAGCACCATGCGCACGGCGGCGGCGCCATGGTCCGGCGGCATCGAATACATGGCGCGCGCCGCCGCCAGCATCTGGCTCATCGCCACATCGGCTTGCGCACCATCCTTCGCCAGGATCATCGCCGCGCCGACGCGGTCGCGGTAGACGGCAAAGTTCTTCGAGCAGCTCGAGGCAACGACCATTTCAGGCACCTTGCCCGCGAGAAGGCGCAAGCCGGCCGCATCGGCGTCCAGGCCTTCGCCAAAGCCCTGATAGGCAATGTCGACAAAGGGCAACAGCCCGCGCTCGACGACAAGATCGGTGACGCTGGCCCATTGCGCGATATCGAGATTGGCGCCGGTCGGGTTATGGCAGCAGCCATGCAGCAGCACGATATCGCCGGGCTCGGCTGCGCCAAGCGTTGCCAGCATCTCGTCGAAGCGCACCGCGCCGGAAACGGCATCGAAATAGGGATAATCGCGCACCTTGAGGCCGGCCCCGCGCATCACCGGCGGATGGTTCGGCCATGTCGGGTCCGACAGCCAGACGGTTGCGTCGGGGCGGGTCCGCTTCAACAGCTCCGCCACCAGCCGCAGCGCGCCGGAACCGCCAGGCGCTTGCGCGGCGCGGATGCGCGTCATGTCGGCAGCGGGGCCGAAGGCCAGCTTGACCATCGCCGTGTTGAAGCCGGTGTCGCCGGCAAGGCCGAGATAGGTCTTGGTGTCCTGGTCCTGCAGCAACCGCTTCTCGGCCTCGCGCAGGGCGCGCATGACCGGCGTCCTGCCGTCGCGGTCCTTGTAGACGCCGACGCCGAGATCGATCTTGCCGGGGCGCGGATCGGCGCGATAGAGGCCGATCAAGGCGATGATCTTGTCAGCCGGGGCAGGTTGCAGGGTCTCGAACATCAATACGGCTCCAATGGCGGCGGAGTAATACGCAAAGCGGCCGCGTTTCGCCAGTGCTTCCATCTGCGCCAGTCCGCTAGCGTACTGGACCGTTACGCCAAGCTTTGTCTGTACGGCAGGGGTCGGCGGCTATGGCGACGGGTTCATTCCAATCCGCCGGATAAGCACCCGTCCAATCACGGCGAGACCGATGCCGGTCAGCAGGGAGAAACCGCCGAGCATGCCGGCCAGCCCGGCAAGGAACCAGCGTCCGGCGAAGCTGTCGACGGAGGCATTTTGCGGATTGGTTGGGTCGTAAGCGACAGGGACGCTGTCGCCATCACCCCAGAACGAGCTGTGGACGGCATTGTTGAAGCGGATGACGGTGCCGTCGGCGGTCGAGAACTCGATGCGGGGATTGTATTCGGCTGCGACAATCCTGCCTGTCGCCGAAGCGGTACGAGGGCCGTACATCTCGACGATGGCCAGCACGCCGGAAGCGATCAGTCCGACAATGCCAAAGATGATGAACACCCTGCCGACGATCGGCAACGCTGCAAAACCCGTTACACGACTACCATTGGCCATCTTTTGCTCCTAGGACAGACGGATAAGGCTAGACTTCATCCATAAAGCAAACATCTGCCGCACGGGAGATGGGTAAGTGCGCAGCGAACTTCTGATTGCATGATGCCTATTGTGGCGACGCAAAAAAGTTTTGGTGGCGATGGATTAAGATCCCCGCCTGTTTCGTAAACGGGGCATGAAACGGTCGATGCCACGCTTCGATATTGTCGGACAGCTGGGTTCGCTCAGGCGCTACGCACGTTCGCTGACGCGCGACGGCACTGACGCCGAGGATCTGGTGCACGATGCGCTGGTGCGCGCCTACGAGCGGCGCGACACATTCCGCTCGGGCGGCAATCTGCGGGCATGGTTGCTGTCGATCGTCCACAACGCTTTTATCGACAAGATGCGCTCGCGCCGGTCGGAAGCAGCGCGTGTCGAGCAGGCCGGCTATCTCACCGATGCCAGCACGCCGGCGCCTCAGGAACATTCCGTGCGACTGGCGCAGGTGCGCGAGGCCTTTTTCAGTCTGCCGGAGGAGCAGCGTTCGGCGCTGCATCTGGTCGCCATCGAGGGCCTTTCCTACCAGCAGGCCGCCGACGCCAGCGGGGTGCCGCTGGGCACGCTGATGTCACGCATCGGCAGGGCGCGCGCAGCACTGCGCGAGATGGAAAACGCTGCACCTTCGCCGGCCAAAAGCCATCTGAGGATCGTGGGAGACCCGTCATGACCGACCTGTTGCGGGACCCGGTGACCAATACCGATCTCGATTCTTATGTCGACGACCAGCTGGATGTCGCGCGCCGCATTGAGGTCGAGGCGTTCCTGTCGGCTCGTCCGGAGGCAGCGGCCCGGGTGATGTCCGATTTGAGGACGCGCGACGAGCTGCGTCTGGCGCTGGCCGCATCCACAGGAATGGCGCGGCCCGCGACGACTGAAGTCGCGCGCCGGCTGGGCAGGGGGCTGGCCAGTCGCCGCGTCTTCGCCGTGCTGCAGCGGGCGGCGGCGGTCGCCATCTTTGTCGCTGCCGGCTGGCTGGCGAACGGCCTCTTCGGGCCGCTGCTGGTGACCAAGGTTGTGGCTTCGCCGCCGCCGCCCGCCTATGTCGAAGAAGCGATCCGGGCGCACAAGACGACGCTCATGCGCGAGGCGATGCCCTCGCAGCTGGAGGCGCCCAACTACAATGGCGACGAAATCCGCGCCGCCACCGCAATCGTCATGCCATTGCTGCCCAAGGACTGGAAGGTCCGCGACGTGCAGATCTATCCGTCGCGCTTCGGGCCGAGCGTCGAGGTGGCGCTGGAGACGAAGGATATGGGGCTGGTCTCGCTGTTTGCGATCCGGCCCGGAACCTTCGACGTGGTCAAGCCTGCCATCGCGCCCTCCGGCGACATCTCCTCTGCCTATTTCCAGATCGGCGAGGTCGCGTACGCGGTCGTCGCGCGCAGCGATGTCCACGACCTCGACCGCGCCGCCGAGACGCTTGCCAAGACACTTTACTGATCAGGACACTTTACTGAGACCACATAAGGAGAACCCGCAATGAATACCCCTGACCTCGGATACCGCATGGGCACTGGCGCGCGCGCCGGCGCCGTCTATGACGAGGGCCTGCGCAGCCACATGCTGCGTGTCTATAACTACATGGGCATCGGCCTCGTCGTCACCGGCATCGTCGCCATGGTGGTCGCTTCGACGCCGGCCCTCTACGTGCCGATCTTTTCCAGCCCGCTGAAATGGGTGGTGATGCTGGCGCCGCTCGCCTTCGTGCTGCTGTTCTCGTTCAAGATGCAGACGATGTCGGCGGCGAGCGCCCAGGCGATGTTCTGGGCCTTCTGTGCGGTGATGGGGCTGTCGCTGGCTTCGGTGTTCCTGGTCTTCACAGGCACCAGCATCGCGCGCACCTTCTTCATCACCGCCACCATGTTCGGCGCCACCAGCCTCTACGGCTACACGACCAAGCGCGACCTGACCCAGTTCTCGTCCTTCCTGATCATGGGCCTGATCGGTGTGGTGATCGCCAGCGTCGTCAACATCTTCCTTGGCTCGACCGCGCTGCAGTTCGCCATCTCGGTGATCGGCATTGCCGTCTTTGTCGGCCTGACCGCCTGGGACACGCAGACGATCAAGGAACAGTATGCGGAGAATTTCGACGCGGAATCGCAGCAGAAGCTCGCCGTTTTCGGCGCGCTGTCGCTGTACCTGAACTTCGTCAACATCTTCCAGCTGTTGCTGAATTTCACCGGCGAGCGCGAATAGTCGAACCGTAGCAAGGCAACAATCTCGATCTCGCAGTGGCCGGAGGAGAATCTCCGGCCACTGTCGTTTTGCCGTGGAGACATCGCTCCGCTATCAGCGCGATGTCGCTGCGCCCTTGAGTCCATGCGGGCTTTTGCTAACCTGCCGCTCGCACGCAGCTTTCCGCGAGAACGCATGGAACAAGTGACGCTTCACGGCGACGGCATCTCGGCAACCATTGTCGGGCAGGGGGCCGAGCTCGTCTCCTTGCGCAATGCCGAGGGTCTGGAGTTTTTGTGGCAGGCCGGGCCGGAATGGCGGCGGCATTCGCCGGTGCTGTTTCCGATCGTCGGCCGGCTGAAGGGGGACCAGCTTCGCCATCGGGGCCGGGTCTATCCCCTGACGCAGCACGGATTTGCCCGCGACAAGCCATTTGTGTGGGCTGACGCGAGCCCCCGATCCTGCACGCTGGTGTTGACCGACGATGCCGATACACGCACGCGCTATCCGTTCGCCTTTCGCCTTGCCATCACCTACACCCTCGAGCGTCGCGAACTTGGTGTGAGCTTCGAGATTGCCAACACCGGCGACGAGACGCTGCCAGCCTCCATCGGTGCACATCCGGCTTTCAATTGGCCATTGCAGCCGGGGCTCGCCAAGACAGACTACCACCTGACCTTTGCCCAGGACGAGCCGGCGCCGATCCGCCGGCTGAAGGATGGCCTGGTGCTGGCTGCACCGCGGCCGACGCCTATCGAAGGCAAAACGCTGGCGCTTTCCGAACAGCTGTTCGAGGCAGACGCCGTGATCCTCGACCGGCCGGCCAGCACCAGCGTGCGCTATGCCGCCGCGAACGGTGCGGCGATCGAGATGTCGTGGCAGGGTTTTAAGGAATTGGGCATCTGGTCGAAGCCGGGCGGCGCTCCGTTCCTGTGCATCGAACCCTGGCACGGGCTTGCCAGCCCCGTGGATTTCGATGGCGAGTTCGCGGACAAGCCGGGCGTGATGCTGATCGCGCCCGGTGAAAAGCGCGTGCTGAGCTATCAGGTACGGCTCGAGCATGCGCCGCTGTGACCGATGAACCAGAGACAGGCGCGATGAAACTTGGCTTCATCGGCACGGGTGCCCTTACAGCGGCCATTGTCAGCGGGCTCAAATCCGTCGCGGATAACTCCGTCTCCGTGCTGCTGTCGCCGCGCAATGAAGAGATCGCCGCAGAGCTGGCAGCCCGTTATCCGGATGTGCGTATCGCTGATGACAATCAGGCGGTTCTCGATCAATGCGACCTGGTCATGCTGGCTGTCCGGCCGCAAATTGCGCATGACGTCCTGCCGGGTTTGCGGTTTCGGCGCGAGCATCACCTCATCAGCTTGATCGCCACGCTGCCGCGCGAGGAGATTGCCCGCTTGACCGCACCCGCGCACCAGGTGACGAAAGCGCTGCCCATGCCGATGATCGCCCACCGGCTGGGGGCAACGATCATCTGCCCGCCGGATGCCACTGTCGCTGCCTTGTTCGGCAATCTGGGGAAAGTGATCGAGGTCGAGAACTCAGCCGAATTCAACGCGTTGAGCGTGGCCACCGCAACCTATGCCAGCTACTTCAGATATCTCGATACGATCAACAGCTGGCTCAAGAGGAATGGCGTGGAGGAAGGGAAGGGGCGCGATTACATCGCCTCGCTTTTCAAAGCCTTGGGAAGCGCTCCTGATATGTCGCCGGATGCCGACTTCATGCATCTGGCGCAGGACTATGCGACGCGCGGCGGCATCAACGAACAGGTTCTTCGCGAACTGACGGCGCGAAACGTGTTCGAGGCGCTCACCGAGAGCCTGGACGGCGTACACCGGCGCATCGTCGGCGATACGCCTTGATGGGCGGCACCTTGAAGTTCCCTGATGATCAGGAGTATGGCTCCAACGGATGTTCCGGACCGTTTCGGGAGGGTCGGCGGGTGCCTGGATGCTTGAAATTGGGCTTTGTGGCAGCGGCGCTGGCTGTGCTGATTGTCTTTCCGGTCGCTGCCGCCGACATCGACCGCGCCAGCATCTACCGCGCGCAGTCGGTGACCAGCGGCACTGGCGAGGAGAACCGGGCGTGGGGCCTGGCGCCGTGCCTTGAAGAGGTGCTGGTCAAGGTTTCCGGCGACCCGCGGCTGATCGGCGACCCGCGTGTTGCGGACATGAGCCGGCACGCGGCCGACTATGTCACTGGTGTCGGCTACCGCGACCTGCTCAACAACCGCCCGCCGCATGACGAGCAGGGCACCCACGACCGGCCGCATTACATCACCGCCGATTTCGACCCGGACAAGATCGATGCCTTGCTGGCGTCGCTCGGGCGCAAACCGTGGGCGGTGCCGCGGCCAAAAATCGTCGCACTGCTGGATGTAAGGCCGATGAAAGGCGACGGCTTCACGCTGGTGCGCGATGGCGGCGGCGAGCTTGCGGCGGATATGCGCGTTGCGCTGGCGGACGCGGCGCACCGGACCGGTTTGCCGCTGGAGTTGCCTCGGCCGTCCGACGTCGCGCTCGCCGACGTGGCCAACACGCTGGATGGGGACGCCCTGCTTGCCGGCACTTTGGTATGGCGCCAGGAAGCGCTGGGCTGGGTCGGCGACTGGCGGCTCAGCTTCAAGGATAAGGACTATCGCTGGCAGGTACGTGGCGTCAGTTTCGACGATGCGTTCCGCAACGCCACGCGCGGAACGCTGCAGATCCTGTCGGGGAATGGACAGCCGGAAGCCGTCACGCCCTGACTTCAAGGGAACCTTCTTGCCGGAGCACCGTAAACAAAGTGGCGGGCAAGCTTTGAGCAAGGAGGTAGAATTGCAACATCGCCGGATCGACATTGACGGAAACAGCATCTTCTATCGCGAAGACGGCCCGCCTGATGCTCCCGTCCTTCTCCTGCCGCACGGCTATCCGTGCTCGTCCTATCAATTCCGACGGTTGATGCCGGCACTTGCCGATCGCTGGCATACATTCGCGCCGGACTTTCCCGGCTTTGGCTATAGCGCCACGCCCGAAATGTTGCCTATGCCGAGTTTCTGACAGCTTTCGCCGATGCGCTCGGCATGTCGCGCTATGCTCTCTGGCTGCACGATTATGGCTCGCAGATCGGACTGCGCCACGCCATCGCACATCCCGAGCGCATCGCGGCACTCATCATCCAGAACGGCGATATATACCAGGATGTTCTCGGGCCGAAATACGCTGGGATAAAAGCCTATTGGAAGGAAAAGACGCCCGAAAAGCACCGGCCGTTGGAAGAGGCGGTGAGCGAGGAGGGGTTCCGGCACGAGTTTGTCGGAGAGGTGGATTACGCTGTAGCCGAGCGCGTGCCTCCCGATCTTTGGAAACTCCACTGGCCTTTGATGGACACGCCGATCCGCCGGCGGCTCGCGGTCGGCCTGATGGAGAAGCTGGAGGCGAACCTCGGCTGGTTCCCGCGCTATCAGAGCTATCTGCGCGAGCACCAACCGCAGACGCTCATTGTCTGGGGCCCCGAGGATGGTTACATGCCGGCACAATCGGCGCATGCCTACCACCGCGATTTGCCGGAAGCAGAACTTCATCTCATCGGCGGCGCCGGCCACTGGCTGCTCGAAACCCATTTCGATGAGGCGCTTCCCCTGGTGCGCGATTTTCTGGCGCGCGTCCACAGTCAGGAAGCGAAAGGGACGGGCCGGGCGGCCGGCCGGGCGTAGACCCCTCCGTTGCGGCCACCCGATCAATCTGCAACCATGGCGTCATGATGGAGAAGTCTGCCGCGCCCTGGGCTCTGCTGCAAATCGCGATCGAGCCGAAGTCGCGGGCCGATCAGGAGAATCTGCTTGTCACTTCGTCCAAGCTCGCGCCTGACGACCGCGACCCACCGGCCGCCATGGCCATGGCCAGATGACGTCGCCAAAATTCTCCTCGCGGGCAGGGTTCCTTGTCGGCCTCGGCATCACGCCCGTCGCCTTTTTCCTGGCGCTCTATTCGGCCGGAGCCGGGCATGGCGACTATGGGCTGGCGCGACTTCTCTATCCGGTCCCCATGCTGGCAACGCTTTTGACCAACACAACGATCACCAGCCTTTCCATCGGATTGGCTGCGCTGCAGTTTCCTGCCTATGGGGCATTTGTTGCGGGCGCGGGCGGCTCCAGATGGCTGGCCCTTGGCGTCTTCCATCTTGTTGCAGTCGCAGCAGCCTTCAGCGGCCTCCTGGAAAGCTTTTCGGGATGACGCTCCTGTTCGTTATCCCGGCGCGGGCCGGTCGAGCAGGAAGTCGAGGCCTTTGCGAAAGGCGCCATCCCTTGAGAAATGAAGACCACGCCAACTCATTTCGCCACTGCTTCGTCAACGTTCCTCCCGCCAAGCAATCAGAGCCGCCGGCCTGCATCTCAGTCAGCAGGGCGTATATTGGCACGCCCCTAATGGAAGCAGCAGCCACTATGAAAAGTCGCATAAGATAGATTATGGAACTTATGCATCAGGTTGCAGCTGGGAAATGACGCGGATTTCATGGCATGACCGACGCGTGTTGCCTTGAGCCGTTGGCCAACGCTACGCTGTGTCGATGACGACAGGAAAGCGTGACATCGAAGCGGCGATCGAAGTGTTCGTGCACGGCTTCAGTACCGACAAGAGCCGTTCCTTTCCCTACGAAGCCAGCCGCGTCGGACCCTTGTGGCTGATGCGCGATGCCGAGCGCAAGAATGCACGCGACTACCGTGGCGAAGAATGGATCGTCCATGACGTCGCCGCCGAGGAAGCCGATGCCATCGTGCGGCAGCATGCGCGGCCAAGCTTTGCCGTTTCGGTCGTGATCGCGAATGACGGCCCGGACGAACCGACGCGAACTGCCTACAAGGCGCTCGGCTACCGGCTGCTGCGGACGGAAGGCTTTTTCGTCCAGTCGCTGCGCCAAATTCCAGACCCGCCAGCAATCGTCTCTATCGAACGCGTGAGGACGGCTGAACGCGCTGCACAACTGGGAAAGGTCATACGCAGGCGGCCACTTCCAGACGATCAACTCGGCGACGATGCGCCGTTTCGCCAGTATGTGGCGCTCGATGGCGACGCCATCGTCGGGCGTGTGCGCAGCATAGACGCCGTCGGCGCCACATGGTGCTCGGCAATGTTTGTCGAGCCTTCGCACCGGCGTCGAGGCATCGGCCAGGCGCTGATGGCCAAAATGCTGCATGACGACAAAGCGCATGGGTCGCGGTGCTCGATGCTGTTGGCCACGCGTGCCGGAGCGCTGCTTTATCCCCGCATGGGCTATGAGCGGATTGGAACGCTGCTGATCTTCGCGCCGAAGAACCGAACGTCCTTATAAAGATCTGCTCGTATCATGCTGTCTCATAAAGGGATTTCGATCACCATGCCGTCATAGGCCGGAGTGACGTTGGCCGGCACCTCGGCCTTCACCGTGGCATAGTCGAGCGGCACATGCATATGCGTCAGCACGGCCTGTTTCGGCGCCAGTTTTTCAATCCAGCCAAGCGCCTGACCGAGCGACAGATGACTGGGATGGGTATGGTACTGCAAGGCATCGATGACCAGCATTTCCAGGCCGCGCAGCCGCTCGGCGGTGGCATCCGGGAAGTCGCTTATATCGGGGCAGTAGGCCAGCCCGCCGATGCGGAAGCCGAGCGAAATGATGTCGCCATGGATCTGCGGCAGCGGCTCGAGGGTGAGGGCACCGCCCTCGCCTTCGATCGTCACCGCCCTTGCGTGATCGATGATGTGCGGCCTGACGATCGGCGGATAGGAACTGCCAAACGGCGTCTCGAAGCAATAGCCGAACGCTTCGCGCAGCCTGAGCATGGTCGGCTGGTCGGCATGGACATCGATCAAATGGCGCTGCTCCAGCACGTAGCCGCGCAGATCGTCGATGCCGTGGATGTGGTCGGCGTGCGGATGCGTATAGACGACGGCGTCGATGCGCCGGACGGCCGCCATCAGCATCTGCTCACGGAAATCAGGCCCGGTGTCGATGACGACCGTGGTTCTGGCGCCGTTGGCTGCTATCCGCTCGACGAGCGCGGCTGAGCGTGTACGCCGGTTTTTCGGATTGGCCGGGTCGCAATTGCCCCAATCGCCGGTGATGCGCGGCGTGCCAGGTGACGAGCCGCAGCCGAGGATGGTGAGGCGCAGCCGGTCGCTCATGCGTCAGAGCCCGGCGGGCCGCGGCATCTTGCCGAACAGCCGGAAGAAGTTCGCCGTCGTCAGCGTCGCGATCTCGGCTTCGCCAACGCCGACCGTCTCCGCCAGCACCTTGGCTGTATGCGCGACATAGGCCGGCTCGTTGCGTTTGCCGCGGAACGGCACCGGCGCCAGATACGGTGCGTCGGTCTCGACCAGCAGCCGGTCATGCGGCACATCGGCTGCGATGGCGCGTAAATCGGCTGAGTTCTTGAAGGTCAGTATGCCCGAGAAGGACACATAGCCACCAAGCTTGACGCCCACGTCGGCCAGCCGTCGCCCCGACGAAAAACAATGCAGGATGAAGGGGAAGGCGCCCTTCCCTGTTTCGTCTTCGAGGATGGCAGCCATGTCGTCATCGGCATCGCGCGAATGGATCACCAGCGGCAAGCCGGTCTCGCGCGCGGCCGCTATGTGAGTACGAAAGCCCTGCGCCTGCGCATCGCGTGGCGCCTTGTCGTAAAAATAGTCGAGCCCGGCCTCGCCGATCGCCACCACCTTCGGGTGCGCGGACAGGCGCACAAGGTCCTCAGCCGTCACATCCAGCTCTTCGCCGGCATTGTGAGGATGAGTGCCGACCGAGCAATAGATTTCGTCGAAACTCTCGGCAATCTCAAGCACTTGCGCAAACCGCTTCACGCGTGTCGAGATGGTCACCATGTGACCTATACCGGCAGCCTTGGCGCGGGCGACGATGGCCGCCCGCTCCTCGGTGAAATCCGGAAACTCGAGATGGCAATGGCTGTCGACCAGCATCAGGCGCTCGCCTCAGGGTTTTCGACATAACGCGGAAACACGCCCTCCGGCGCGGGCAGCGCCGTGCCGGGCACCAGCGCATAGTCGGCATGGACATGCGCGAAGTCGCGCGTGTCCGCCGGCACCGCCAGCAGATCGAGCAGCTTGCCGGCCGACCCCGGAATGTAGGGCTGGCACAGCAATGCCACGCGCCGCACCAGTTCGGCGGTCGTCCACAGCACCGTTTCCATGCGCGCCGGATCGGTCTTCTTCAGCGCCCAGGGTGCCTGCGAGGCGAAGTAGCGATCCGCTTCCGCCACAACGCCGAAGATCGCCGCCAACGCGAGATGGATGCCCTGTTCCGCCATCGCCTGGCGCGCGGTACCCAGCGCTTCCACCGCCTGGTCGAGGATCGCGCTGTCGGCTTCGGTCAGCTCGCCGCGATGCGGCACCACGCCGCCGCAGTTCTTGGCGATCATCGACAGCGAGCGCTGCGCCAGATTGCCGAGACCGTTGGCGAGATCGGCATTGGTGCGGTTGACGATCGCGTCATGGCTGTAGCTGCCGTCCTGGCCGAATGGCACCTCACGCAAGAAGAAATAGCGCACCTGGTCGAGGCCGTAGTGCTCGACCATGGTGAAGGGGTCTACGACATTGCCGACCGACTTCGACATTTTCTCGCCGCGGTTGAACAGGAAGCCATGCGCGAAGACGCGCTTCGGCAGTTCGATGCCGGCCGACATCAGGAAAGCCGGCCAGTAGACGGCATGGAAGCGGACGATGTCCTTGCCGATAATGTGCGTGGCCGGCCAGTAGCGCCATTGCTCGGCCTTGGTGTCGGGATAGCCGGCAGCGGTGATGTAGTTGGTCAGGGCATCGACCCAGACATACATCACATGCTTGTCGTCGCCCGGCACCGGCACGCCCCAATTGAAGGTCGTGCGCGAGATCGAGATATCCTTGAGGCCGGACCTGACGAAGCTCATCACCTCGTTGCGACGCTCGGCCGGACCGACGAAATCGGGCTGGCTTTCGTACAGCGCAAGCAATTTGTCCTGATAGGCGGAAAGCCTGAAGAAGTAGCTTTCCTCCTCATTCCATTCGACCGGCGAGCCAAGTGGCTCGCGGCGCACGCCGTCGTCGCCGAGCGTGGTTTCGCTCTCTTCGAAATAGGCTTCCTGGCGGACCGAATACCAGCCGCTATAGCGGTCAAGATAGATGTCGCCATTGGCCGCCATAGCCTTCCAGATCGCCTGGCACGACTCGTAGTGGCGTGGTTCCGTCGTGCGGATGTAGTCATCATTCGAGCCGCCCAGGACCTCTGTCATCGAACGGAAGATCGCCGAGTTGCGGTCGGCAAGCGCGAGTGGCGTTATGCCTTCCTTCTCGGCCGTCTGCTGCATCTTGAGGCCATGTTCGTCGGTGCCGGTGAGGAAGAGCACGTCCTTGCCGTCCAGGCGCTGGAAGCGGGCCAGCGCGTCGGTTGCAATGACTGTATAGGCGTGGCCGATATGCGGCTTGCCGTTCGGATAGAAAATCGGTGTTGTGATGTAGAATGTGTCGCGTGACATGAATTAACCGTCATGAATGGCCGAATGAATGTGAGCGGTGGATATCGCATCGAGACGGCGATTGCCATCCCGCCCCAATGCCGAAACCGGTCACATTCGCATTGCGGAATTCAGGCGGTCGATCATGGTCAAGGCGTGCTGCTTCTTGTCAAGATTGTAGGTATCGGTCTCAGATATGGCGTTCAGCGCCTCGTGCCAAGTGTCGGACAGCGTTTTCGCCCGCGCGAGATCCCCAGCCAGCGCGGCTTCACTGGCGCCGGTGGAGAGCAGATCGAGCGCGCGGCGGTTGAAGATGTCGAACTGGATCGCCTGGTCGCGGCCGGCGACGGCCTCGGCAAGGCGATAGGCGCCGGCGATGTCGCTCTTGCCCGACGTGACCAGGGCGTCGAGGGTGCCGGCAATCTCCAGCCCGCCATATTGGGTCAGAAGGATCGCATTGCGGGCGCTGCCCCCTGCCCGTTCCGCTAGTGCCGCGCGCGCAGCAGGATCGGAAGGTGGCGGCGGCTCGACGGTCTCCAGAACACTCATCAGGCTGCCGGCATCGAGCGGCGTCAGCCGCACCATCTGGCAGCGCGAACGGATGGTCGGCAAAAGGCTGCCCGGCGCATGCACGATGAGGATGAACAGCGTGCGGCTCGGCGGCTCCTCGAGGTTCTTCAGCAAGGCATTGGCGGCGTTGGTGTTCATGTCGTCGGCCGGATCGACGATCACCACCCGGTAGCTGCCGTCATGCGAGGTCAGCGACAGGAAGCGGTTGACCTTGCGGATCTCGTCGACGGTGACGACGGTCTTGAAACTCTTGGTCTTGTCGTTCAGCGGCCGGGTCAGGTGCAGCACGCCGGGATGCGCCCCGGTGGCGATCTGGCGAAACAGCGGTGAGGCCGGATCGGGAACGGCAAACGTGTCCGGCGCCTGGTCGAAGGCCGGATGCTTCAACAGATGGTGCGCCAGGTGAAAGGCAAGCGTCGCCTTGCCGATGCCGACCGGCCCGGCAAAGATCAACGCATGCGGCAGTTTTCCCGAGCGATAGGCGGCAGCGAGCATCGCGGCCGCCTGCTCATGGCCGACCAGGCGCAGCGTCTCGGACGGCTCCGGTACACCGTCCAGCGTGTCGTGCTGCTCGGGAGCGATGCGTTCGAAGATCATGCGGGCGCCGCCTGTCGGTTGCGCGCGGGCGCCCTCGCCTCAAGTGCGGCGAACACCACCGCGGTGATGACATCCTCCACCGCAGCGGGAGGCGCCGACGCGTCGATCACGATGCAGCGGTCCGGCTCGGCCGCTGCGATCGCCAGGAAGGCGTCACGGCGGCGCTGGTGGATGTCCAGCGTCTCCTTTTCGAAGCGGTCCGGACCGTCCTCGGCGCCACGCCGCGCGGCGGCGCGCCGCAAGCCCTCGGCGGGGTCAATGTCAAGGATCAGCGTCATGTCCGGCATCATGCCGTTGATGGCGACCTCCTCCAGAGCTTCCATGAAAGCCGGATCGAGGCCGCCGGTGACGCCCTGATAGACGCGCGACGAATCCAGGAAACGGTCGCAAAGCACGATGGAGCCGCGCTCCACCGCCGGCCGGATGACCTGCTCGACATGGTCGGAGCGTGCGGCGGCAAACAGCAGCGCCTCCATCTTCGGCCCGAAAGGCTCGGCGGCGCCGGACAGGAGCACGTGCCTGACCGCCTCGGCGCCGGGTGACCCCCCGGGTTCGCGGGTGAGGAGGACATCGTATTTCTTGGCGCGCATCTTCTGGGCCAGCCGCTCGATCTGCGTCGACTTGCCGGCGCCCTCGCCGCCTTCGAAGGTGATGAAAAATCCGCTTGCCAATCGAAAGGCCTTTGTCCTGCTTTGCGCTGGTGTCTTAGTCCGCGCCCGAGAAAAGGTCCACGCCGCAGGAACTCAACGCAGCCAGCCTACGGCCAGTTCCCTGGCGGCATCAAACGCTCGTTGCGGCAGTGTGCCGACGCCAACCGATTCGGCGGCGAAAAGCGGGGTTTCCTGGCTCAGCGTGTCGCCGATCCAGACGCGCAGCGCGCCGACGGGCTGTCCCTCCTCCACCGGCGCCGATACCGGCCCCTGATAGACGATCCTGGCGGTCAGCTTGTCGCGGTTGGCGATCGGCAGCAGGACGTCGATGGGCGCCTTTGCCTTCAGCGCTACGCTGGATTTGGCGCCGCCGAACACCTGGGCCTCGCCGACCACTTCGTTGCTGGCGAAAATCTCGGTCTTCTCGAAGGAGCGGACGCCCCATTCAAGCAGCTTGCGCGCTTCCTCGGCGCGCTCGCGGTCGTTGGCCAATCCGCTCATCGCCGCGATCACCCGCGTCCCGTCATGGCTGACCGAGCCGACGATGCCGAAACCGCCCGCCTCACTCGACCCGACCGCCAGCCCATCGGCACCGATGCCCATGGCCAGCAATGGGTTGCGGTTCTTTTGCGAGATCTTGTTCCAGGTGAAATCGGCCCGGCCGTAATAGAGATAGAGATCCGGATATTCGCGCCATATATGCAGGCCAAGCTGCGCCAGTTCGCGCACCGTCGTCTGCTGGCCGTCGGCCGGCAGGCCGGTCGAATTGACGAATGTCGATTTCGCGAGCCCGATCTGGCGGGCGCGATCGTTCATCTGCGCCGCGAAATTCTCTTCCGAACCGGCCATGCCTTCGGCCAGCACCATGCAGCCGTCATTGGCGGCCTGTATGGTGACCCCCTGGATCAGATCCTCGACCCGGATCGCCGATTTGAGCTTGGCAAACATGGTCGACGTTCCCGAAGGCGCACCGCCCTTGCGCCAGGCATTTTCCGAAACCACGAAGGTGTCGTCGAGGCTCATGCGCTTCGACTTGATGGCGTTGAAGACCATCTCCATCGTCATCAGCTTGGCCATCGAGGCCGGCGGGATCGGTTGGTCGGCATCCTTGGAAAACAGCACCGTGCCGGTTTCGGCATCGATCATGAAAGCCTGCGTGGCCTTGGTCTCAAAAAGCTGCGCGTTGGCCGGAACCAACGCGGCAAGCAAGAAGCCAAGGCCAAAAAGCCCGGCAAAAGGGTGGAAAAGGCGAAATCGCATGAAGAGGCTCGACTGTTAGCCGGCAGAAACTTGCCGCAACGCTATCAGGCTTCTTCCCGGCGGATCAACCGCGCAATGACAAAACCGGCGTGCCTTTGTTGGTCAGTTGCGCACAGCCAGCGCGTCCGGCGCGCCATGCGACCATGCCGCGCGCAAGAGGTCGTCGACATTGCCATGGCCATCCGGATAGAGATTGACCGCGTACCAGTCATTGCCGTCGAGCTCGGTGCTCTGGATTTCTATCCTGCCGAAGGGTTTTAGGGCCGCAGCCACCCGCTTTGCCTCGGCGGCATCGTCGAAGGAGCCGGCGGCGACATAGTCGGAAACGGCAGGCGATGCCTGCGGGTTGGATTTCTTCCACGATTGCAGGATGTCGGCTGGCGACATGCCCTGGCCGTCAAGCGCTGCAAAGACGTCGGCGCGCTGTACGCGCTCATCCGCATAGGAGAGCGAAGCCATGGCAAAGGGCGATTCCGGGCGCTGAGGCACGATCGGCCCGAATTCAGGCAGCGTCACATCGCTTGAGGCCGGTGCCTGCATCGACATCACTGGCTGTGTGTCGGAATTCGTCAACTGACCAGGAAACGGCACTGCGGCAGGTGGTGCGCCAACAGATAGGCTCGGCGAAGGTCCGTTCATCGCCACCATGACGCCGGTCGGCAAGCCATCGGACGGGTCCGGGCGGTTGCCTGGGCGGTAGGAGGCGACCAGATATTGGTCGTCGTCGCCGTCGAGCGGTGCGCGGCCAATATATTCCACCTTGACCCTGGCCGTGCCGACCTTGGCATAGTCGAGCATTTGCGCGGCGCGTTCCGAGACATCGATGATGCGTCCCTCGTGATAGGGGCCGCGGTCGTTGACGCGCACGATGACCGAGCTTCCGGTCTCGGTGTTGGTGACACGGGCGTAGCTTGGCAGCGGCATGGTCGGATGCGCCGCCGTCAGATGGGTCATGTCGTAGACTTCGCCATTGGCTGTGAGACGACCGTGGAAGGCATCGCCATACCAGGAGGCGAGACCGACCTTGGCGTAGCGCTTGTCTTCCTTGGGGTAATACCACTTGCCGCGCACCTGATAGGGCTTGCCCAACTGGTCGCGGCCGCCGCCGCGCCGCATGTACTGAACGCGCGGGCTGGCCTTCACACCGTATTCGGTCTCGGGAAAATATTCCTTCGAGCGAGGCTTCTTGTAGACCATGGCTTTCGGCTCGGACTGCGGCGACGCGCACGCGGCCAGCAACGCAGCCGAAAGAGCGCACAATACCAAAGCAGGAGCGCGACGAAGACGCCGATGCGTCGTGGTCTGCATGTTTTCCGATGTCCCCTACCGTCTCGACACAGGCGCCGCTTCTAGAATTTCGGCGGAGCCAGATGAGCAATGCCTGCGACGCGCCAATCCCCATCCCTTGTGCGCAGGAATTGTTTATCAGCGTATTAATCGATTGTGTCCGGAACCGGGCAGGAATGTGGCGGCCAGGTCCCGGGCTGGCCGGGCGCCTGTGAGGAGGCATCCGAGACCTCTGTCCTTTGGAGTCTGGAAGTGAACCTGTGGCATGAAGCGCGGCTGCCTGGAACCGACCGACCCGAGATACGTTCTGCGCCTCATGGATGAATTCATTGAACGTTTCGGGCAACAGACGTGGCTGCCCTTTTCCGTAATTTCAGCCAGGCTTTTGCTCGCGGCCGTCCTTGGCTCCATCGTTGGGATCGAACGCGAATGGCGTAACCGACCGGCCGGATTGAGGACACACATCCTGGTCTGTGTTGCGACGGCTCTAATTGCTATCCTCACGATCGAGATTACTCATTTTCACGTCTTCGATGGTCAGGAAATCGCCATTGATCCTATCCGCTTGATCGAAGCCACGACTGCCGGCGTGGCATTTCTGGCCGCGGGCTTGATCTTCTTCTCCAAGGGCGAGGTTCAAGGGCTTACCACTGGGGCGGGCATGTGGCTGGCAGGCGCCATAGGCCTGGCGGTTGGGCTCGGGTTCTGGCAGATCGCGGCTTTGGCTACCTTGCTCGCACTTGTCGTGCTGGGTCTTCTGCAACTTGTGCAGGTCGGCAGCAAGGATCGCAATTAGATCCCGGCTCCTTCGAAAACGGGTTCGCAGCTCCGTTCGGGTAACGAACGCCACCCCCTATTATCCATGGCAGCGCCGATGGTTGACTTGGCGATGGGCAACGCTCTAGAGAAATGAACCGCAAGCTGGTCCGGAAGGATAGGTATCATTCGATACCAACTGTCGTTCACTGGGTCGGTTGATGTTCCTAGATGATTGAAAAGTCACGTTGGAGGGATGGCCGAGCGGTTTAAGGCACCGGTCTTGAAAACCGGCGTGGGTGCAAGCCCACCGTGGGTTCGAATCCCACTCCCTCCGCCAGATATTTGGCTGTACGGCCCGGAGACATGGGTAACATTCTGTACCTAAGACATGGGTGACAACCTCGTGCCGAACGGGTTGTCGATGGTTTGCAAGGTCCTTTGTTCCAGGTCGATATATCCGAGATCATAGTGCATGAAGCTGATGAGCCAAATGCCGTCGTCGACTTCGGTGATTCCGAGCCTTTGGCCGGCGAGCACGGTGGAGATGTTGATCTTCTTCCTGTGCATGCAGATGCGGCCGCAGGCGGTGACGAGAATGTCCTTGTCATGGAAGGGGTAGTCCAGCTCGGGGAGGCCTTGATAGGCTCTTGAAGAAGCTCTGTAGAGCTCGGCTGGCACTTTCATTTGGATCGCCTCGTGGGGCCTCTCGTCGTTGAATTCGCTCATGAAAGCATCGAACCGGGCCTGCTGCTGGAGGGCGTTCATGCCCGGCGGCCGCGTGGTCTCCTGCTTCAGGGTGCGGTGCATGCGCTCATGGCGGCCGTTCTGCTGCGGGTGACCGGGCTTGATGCGCTCGACGGCGATGCCGAGCCTGAGCCAGAAGACCGACAGCTTCGAGAGGTTGTAAAGGCCGTTGGGGCTGGCGAAGGGCAGGCCATTGTCGCTTCTGATCGCTTCCGGCAGGCCGCGTTCCTTGAAGAGCCGGACGAAAGCCTCGAGGACCGGAACCTCCTTTGTCGATTCAAGGGCTTCGCAGGCCAGCAGGTAGCGCGAGGCCTGGTCGGTGACCGTCAGGGGGTAACAGTATTGGCGGTTGCCGAGCTTGAACTCGCCCTTGAAGTCGGCGCACCACAGATCGTTGGGCACAACCGCCTGGGACAGTTGCGTGCCCACGGCCTTGTTCGCTCGGTTCCTCTTGCGGGCCTGGCTCACAAGGCCGTGGCGATCGAGCACGGCATGAACGGTGCTCCTGGCCGGGATGCGGACGTCGCCGGCCAGCCTGCGCACCAGCAGCTCGCGTATCTTCCTGGCACCCCAGTGCGGCTTCTCCCGCTTGCTCTCCACGATCAGCCGCTCGATCTGGTCGGGAAGCTGGTTGGCGTAGCGCACCGGCCGCCGCGAGCGGTCGGTGAGCGCATCCAGCCCGTCCTCCTTGTAGCGGTTGAAGATCTTGTAGCCGGTCTTGCGCGAGATGCCGAACTCGCGGCACACATCGCTCATGCCTTCCCCGTCGAGAAGACGAGCCACAAAACGAAGACGTTCCTCCATCACCGAACACTCTTTCCACGGCATCAACACCTCCGGCCAAAAGCCAAAAGTGTTACCCATGTGTCCGGTACAAATCGTCACCTATGTCTCGGGCCGCTCAGGCTACCGTGCTGAATTGCCTCTGTATTTTCAAAGAGGGCCAAATCTTTCCTAAGTTATTCCAAACTTCCTAAAACGAAGAAGCCTGCCACCGCGAGGCAGCGGACCAGCGTGAGCGCAAACGTTGCGCCAGCCTCAGGATCAACGTTCGTCCTGGCGATAGAGCCGTTTGGTCGCGCGGTCGCTTTCCATGCGTTCTGCAGGACCACGGTGGCGTCGGGTCATAAGAACGTATGCCATCAATAGGGCCAGCAACAGTGGCCCACCAGCAACGACGATCAACCACATCACACTTTCAAACATGAGGCATCTCCTTCACGTCACAACCGTCAAGGAGAAGAACCGTTCCGTTCAAAGTTACAGCAACACCAGCACCTCCTGCGACTGAGGGCCGTTTTCCCATGTGACCGTTTCGGAAATCCGGGCTCCGCTGCAACAAAAGGCTGCGGCTGCACGTTGCGGTTGATCATTCAACCAGGAGCAAAGCAAATGGCCGACGACAAAACGAAGACGGACTTCCGCGATCGGGACCGCGTCTCTGCCGATGAGGATTATGAAGTCGAGTATTTCGCCACCAAGGCCGGCATCACCCCGCAGCAGGTCAAGGAATTGATCGCGAAGCACGGCAACCGACGCGAGACGCTGGAGCGGGAAGCGAAGGCTCTGGGGAGCGGTAGGTAGGCCGGCATGCCAGAGTACCAGGTGGAAGAGTGGCATGGAGAGGAGTGTGTCTCAACTCAGGCCACGAGCGCCGATGATCCGTTATCTGCGGTAGAGAAGGTCACGGGCCAAAGGGTGTCGCCTAGAGCGCTTCAGGAGCATTGGTTTCGTGTGGTCGATGAAGATGCGCGAAGCACGCATGAATTCAGCCTTGAGGACGGCGGCCCGGCTGGAGATTTCGCAAAATAGCCATGACCAGAATCTCGGACCTGCATTGGGACCAACGCTGCAGATAGGCGAGAAAGGTGCAGCCGCCGGGCGGACCCGACGGCTTATCGTCGATTGGATCGCTGCCGCCGCATAGGGCCTTAAGGCGCGGCCGGCGCCAGCTTGGCGGCTACTTGGTCGATCTTGTCGGCAAGTACGCTATTGGCCCAATCTGTCACCTCAGGGTCAACGGGCTTGTTGGCCATTTGGGCAAGGGCTGCATCGATCGATGGGACGTTGGCAGCGGCAGCTGTGGCGGCGGTCTGAGCAGCGGCCGCATCCTGGGTGGCGTCATCGAGCGCTGCCTGTGCTGCATCGAGGTCGGCCTGCGTCGGGACATCTTCGGGCAGGGTATTCGGGTCAGCCGCTTTCGCATTCAGCGCGTCGAGCGCCGCTTTGGCGTCGGTAACCGCCTGATTAGCAGCATCGAGCTCCGATTGAGCGTTCTTGGCTATTGCCGACTGTGTCACAAAAGCCTGCACGCCAGCGAAGTTCTTGCTCTTGGAGTGCATAAAGGCGTTGGCGTTGCGCTGCAGCGAGTTCAACCGGCCGAGCTTGGCATGGATATTCTTTTCCTTGGACACAGAAGGGGTAGCGGCCTTGGCGACCTGGCCCTTAGGGGCCTGGCCCTTGGCGGATGCCGACTTGCCGACCGAACCGCCGCCTCCGCCATTGCCGCCAGCATTACCGTTTCCTCCGCTATTGCCATTGCCGTTACCATTGCCATGGCCGTTACCATGGCCGTTGCCACCAGCAGCAGCCAGGGCCGGCGACACCAGAAGCGAGAACACCGCAAATGCAGCAAAAAGGGTCTTTCGGGATGTCATAACTACCTCCGAGATTGCCACCGCCACTAACCGCTATAGCGGGCAACATGAGGAATCGCTAACACAAAGGGTAAACTTAGATATAGATGTGTTTTCATTGCGAGAACGAAGCGGCCGGCCGGCGAAACGCCAACCAGCATAACTCTTTGAAATTGCTGAAGTAGATCACCCTCCTTGGAACCGGCCGGCCTTCCGAACTCAAAGGTCCTAGACCGCTCGGACCAAGGTCTTAAGCCGTGGTTTCGGCCGCGACTCAGAAGTCGTGACGGCGCGGCGACCTTCGGTAGTCGGCACCTATCGGCCTGAGGCCGAGCTCGACATCGATCCGCTGCAGTGTTCCCAAACACCGCCTAAGTGGTTGTATTCCCTGTCTTTTGATATAAGCGCTAGTCTGAGGTAAATTTCGACCGGCATCTGGCGGGCTTACGTTATGCAGCATCGAACGTTCTTTGGCGGCAAGGTCACCGAGATCCCCACTTCGTTACATTGCGATCCCAGGGGAATGCTGACCGCTATCGAGTTCAGCGGTTACAATTTCCAAGCCGTGCGGGCGTTCGTCGTCACCGCGCCGCGCGGCACGTCGCGGGGCGGACATGCACACGGCTCGGGCCGGCAATTGATGATGCAGCTGTCGGGCGAGATCGGCATCGAATTTCGCTATCAGGAACAGATCGAACGGCTGACGCTCACCGCATCGAACCGCGCGGTGCTGGTCGATGCCCCGGTGTGGGCGCTGCAGACCTATGAAGGCGAGAACCCGTCTTTGCTGGTTTTCTGCGATACCGAATACGACCCTGAAAACTACGTATCGAACCCCTGATGACACTCATCGGGAAAGGAGAGGCCGCGATGCGCGCCAGGACATGACAGCGCCTCGCGGCAGAATGGCTATTCTCGGCGCCGGCATCATGGGCGCCAGCCTCGCTCTCATGATGGCCCGCAGAGGCTACGCGGTGTCCCTCTTCGACAAGGAGAGCGAGCCGATGGCCTGCGCCAGCCGTTGGAACGAGGGCAAGATTCATCTCGGCTATCTCTACGGGAACGATCCCTCGCTGCTGACCGCCCGGCATCTGCTTTCGGGAGGACTGTGTTTCGGCAGGCTTGTTTCCGAGCTGATCGGAAGCAATCTGGAAGCGCACACGACCTTTTCGGAAGACCTTTATCTGGTCCATCGCAACTCGATCGTCGCTGCCGAGGCGCTGGGGGCGATCTTTGAACGTGTGGATGTATTGGTGCGCAGCCACGCTGACGCCACCAGCTACCTTGCCGACGTATCGGCGGCGCGGTCGAAACGGCTTTCCAGAACTGAATTGGCCGATGTCACCAACTCGGACCAGATCGTCGGCGGCTTCCAGGTGCCGGAGCGATCCATCAACACGCGATGGGTTGCCGACCGGCTTTGCGCCGTGCTTCGGGGTGAACCCAACATCAGCTTGCGAATGGCGGCCAAAGTCCTGTCGGCAAAGCCGGTGGACGGAATTGACGGGAAATGGCGCGTGGCGGTCGCAGGCGAGAAAAGCGAGGCGTTCGACATTGTCGTCAATTGCCTATGGGAGGGGCGGCTGGCTGTCGACCGCACGGCCGGCATCGAGCCGGTTCCCGGATGGTCGCACCGCTACCGGCTTTGCCTGTTCGGCCGCACCAGCCAGCCTGTCGATGTGCCGTGCGCGGTCGTCGCCCTTGGCCCATTCGGCGACATAAAAAACTATGACGGGCGTAACTTCTATCTCTCCTGGTATCCGAGCGGGTTGCTTGCGGAGAGTGGCGTATTGTCGATTGAAACGCCACAAGCGCTCGATGCCGACGCACGACAGCGGTTCATCGGCGACGTTCGCGCCACGCTCACCCGGTTGGTGCCCAGTGTTTCCAGCATGTTCGACGATGCCGAGGAGCTTGAGGCGCGCGGCGGCTTCGTGTTTGCGCAAGGGCGTGGTTCGCTCAGCGACCCGAAAGCCACGATCCATTGCCGCGACCAATTCGGGATCAACCGCCTGGGCAACTACATCTCGGTCGACACAGGTAAATATTCGACGGCGCCGTGGCTTGCCGACAGGCTGGCGCGGCAAATCTGCGGGATCGAATGATGGGTGAGACAGAACAGGGCGGCGCGAAGCAGGTAGCGCAGAAACAAATCCAGCTTCGATCCGGCTGGCGGCCGAAGGTCACCGCGCTGGTGCCATGCTACAATTCGGCGGCATTCATTTCGCGTACGCTGGACAGCCTCGCCGCGCAGACCTGGGACAATATCGAGATCCTGGTCGGCGAGGACAATTCGACCGACGCGACATTCGAGATCGTTTCGGCCTTCGCCGGCGGCCGCGACGATGTCCGTATCCTGCGCCGGGACAAAAACCTGGGATGGCTGAAGAATTCCAACGATCTGATGGCCAATGCCAGCGGCGAATTGATGTTCTTTGCCTTCCATGACGACGTCATCGATCCAACCTATATCGAGGCGTTGGTGCGGGCGCTCGATGCCAATCCCGAGGCCGTACTGTCGTTCAGCGATGTCGAAGTGATCGAAGTAAGCGGCGAAAGTGCCACGTGGAAGTTCGACCTGCTGGAGAGCTTGCAGGACGGTTTTGCGCGTGGCCGGGCGATGGCGCGCCAGCCGCATGGATGGTGGGTCCCCAACCGTGGGGTATTCAGGGCCTGGGCGTTCCACCGCAGCGGCGGGATCAAGCCCAACAGCCAAGGCGAATTCAGCGCCGACTGGACCTGGCTTCTGCATCTGTCGCTGCTCGGCGGCTTTGTCCGCGTGCCGCAAGTGCTCTGCCACAAATACTATCGGGCGGGCAGCATCAGCCGGCGCTGGGACCGCAACAGCACCCAACGAAGGGCCTTGCGGGCGGCGGGGATAAGGGAGGTCTGGCACAGCGAGGCCGGCCTTGCACAAAGAGCCTTCCTCGCTGTCTATATCGCCTTGCGGCCGTGGCGGTGGGTGCCGCGATCGCGAGAAGCGCAAAGACGGCGAAACAGGCAATCGGTGCATGGCAGCCCGGACAAATAAGAATGGCGCCGGCGACGTATCAAAGCGGCTGCGCCTGCCCGGCTAACGATTCCAGGCATATCCGGCTGCCCCAAAATGGCACTCCGGTTGATTTTTCACGCGAGTTATGGTCGTTCTCCCGTCCATGAAAAAACTATTCCTTGCGGCGCTGGCCTCGGTGACGCTGGCTTTACCCGCCCACGCGATGGACGCCGCCCTGCGCGCCGGCCTGCTGAAACTCGACCCGGAGACCCGGCTGGAGCAGAGATGCGACGCCGAAGTGCTCGACCGCATCAGCCATGACGACCACAAGTACAAGGCAGACCGCGTCGTCGCCTACGCCTTCGCTACGCCGGAAATGAAGGCCGATGCAATCCGCAGCCCGGGTGCTGCGTTCCGCAGCAAGGGGCAGTGGTACCGGCTGAAGTTCAAATGCGAGACGGCGCCGGACCATATGGAGGTCCTGCAGTTCCGTTACCGCATCGGCGACGAGATTCCGGAAGCCGACTGGGCGAAGTACAATCTCTACGACTGAATTGCGACCAGAATTCTCTCTGGCAGAACGGCCTTCCCTATTCCCGTGGCTTTCAGCGTCGGCCGTTGGAGCGGTTCAGCTTTTTATAGAGCAGCTGACCCACCTAAAGCGCGTCGCGTTTGAACGGACTCAGGCGACGCGCTTTAGGTCTTTGTTTTTATGCATGTCGTTGTCTCAAAACCGGGGCCACTTTTGAGCGACATGCACTAACTCTTTGTTTTTGCATAATTCCGGACGGAAAACCGCTACGCACTTTTCCTGGAATTGCGCCGGCAGTCTCTTGACGCGCGGGAACCATACACGTTAGGGCGTCGGCATATCCGACGACGAACACGCCGATACAGCAAGGGGGCTCCGGTCGATGGACATTTTCAGCGCAGCAAGCATGACGGCCCTCCTCCAGGTCATCGCCATCGATCTGGTGCTTGCCGGCGACAATGCCATCGTCATCGGCCTTGCCGCCGCCGGTCTGCCGGTCGAGCAGCGCAAGAAAGCCATCCTGATCGGCGTGTTGGCGGCGACTGTGCTGCGCATCCTGTTTGCCGCCGTCACCGTCAAGCTTCTTGCCATTGTCGGCCTGCTGCTGGCCGGCGGCATCCTTTTGTTGTGGGTGTGCTGGAAGATGTGGCGCGAGCTGCGGACGTCGCATGCCGACGAGTTCGAGGCGACCGAGGCGCTCTCCGATTCCGACCTCAACAGCGACAGAACGGTGGGTGGCAAGGCGCCGCGCAAGACGCTCGGCCAGGCGGCCCTGCAGATCGTCGTCGCCGATGTTTCGATGTCGCTGGACAATGTGCTGGCGGTCGCCGGTGCGGCGCGCGATCATTTTCCCGTGCTTGTCATAGGCCTGGTGCTGTCGATCGCCTTGATGGGCTTGGCCGCGAGCTTCATTGCCAAGCTGCTGCATCGCCACCGCTGGATCGCCTATGTCGGCTTGCTGATCATTCTCTACGTCGCGATCGATATGGTCTATCGCGGCGTTGTCGAGGTCTGGCCGCATGTCAGTCCTGTGGTGAGCTGACGCTGCCGGTCCCACAGCTTCTGTAGCAGCATGGGTATCTGCCGGAGGCAGTGGTCGCGTTCGCCGCAGCCGCTGCCCATACCAATGCCGCAATAAGTGTGGTACTGGCCGCCGATCCCGAAAAACCCCGGATGTTTTCTCATGTCTGCGCCTCGCGTCAGTTTCGTCAGCCTTGGATGCCCGAAGGCGCTTGTGGATTCCGAGCGCATCATCACGCGCCTGCGCGCCGAAGGCTATGAGATCGCACGCAAGCATGACGGCGCCGACCTTGTCGTCGTCAACACCTGCGGCTTTCTCGATTCGGCCCGCGACGAATCGCTCAACGCCATTGGTTCGGCGCTTTCGGAAAACGGCCGGGTGATCGTCACCGGCTGCCTCGGCGCCGAGCCGGACGTCATCCGAGAGAAGCACCCCAACGTCCTCGCCATCACCGGCCCGCAGGCCTATGAGAGCGTGATGGCCGCGGTGCATGAGGCGGCGCCGCCCAGCCACGATCCCTATATCGACCTTCTGCCGCCGCAAGGCGTCAAGCTGACGCCGCGCCACTACGCCTATCTCAAGATTTCCGAAGGCTGCAACAACCGCTGCACCTTCTGCATCATTCCCGCACTGCGCGGCGACCTCGTCTCGCGCCCGGCGGCCGATGTGCTGCGCGAGGCCGAGAAGCTGGCCAAGGCCGGGGTCAAGGAATTGCTGGTCATCTCGCAGGACACCAGCGCCTACGGCATCGACATCAAGTACCAGACGTCGATGTTCGGCGACCGCGAAGTGCGGGCGAAATTCCTCGACCTGTCGGAGGAGCTGGGCAAGCTCGGCATCTGGGTACGCATGCACTATGTCTACCCCTACCCGCATGTCGCCGATGTCATCCCGCTGATGGCGGATGGAAAAATCCTTCCCTATCTGGACATCCCCTTCCAGCACGCCTCGCCGCAGGTGCTGAAGAACATGCGCCGTCCAGCCCATGGCGAAAAGACGCTGGAGCGCATTCGCGGCTGGCGCGAGGTGTGCCCGGATCTGGCGATACGCTCGACATTCATCGTCGGTTTCCCCGGCGAGACCGACGAGGATTTCGAGATGCTGCTCGACTGGCTGGACGAGGCCAGGATCGATCGCGCCGGCTGCTTTAAATACGAGCCGGTCCGCGGCGCCCGCTCCAACGATCTCGGCCTCGAACAGGTGCCCCAGGAGATCAAGGAAGCGCGCTGGCATCGCTTCATGCAGCGCCAGCAGAAGATCTCGGCGACGCAGCTGGCCAAGAAGGTCGGCAAGCGCCTGCCCGTGCTGATCGACGAGGCGCATGGCACGTCTGCTAAGGGCCGGACAAAATACGACGCGCCCGAGATCGACGGTTCGGTGCATATCCAGTCGCGCCGTCCGCTGCGCCAAGGCGACATCGTCACGGTCAAGATCGACCGCGCCGACGCCTACGACCTTTACGGCTCGGCGGTTTAGAAAATCACCAAAAAGGCGCCTCCCCGGCGCCCTCGGATTTTTGGCACGGCCCTCGGCGCGGTTTCGCAGTCGAGGCGTGCAGCCCGCGAAATGAAAAGGGGCGCCGCGCGGCGCCCCTTCTCTTTTGCGTTTCCGATACTTACTGCGGCAACTTGTCGTCGACGCCCTTCACATAGAAGTTCATGCCGAGCAGCGTGCCGTCGTCGGCGACTTCGCCGTCCTTGAGCCACGGCGTGCCGTCCTGCTTGGCGACCGGTCCGGTGAAGGGGTTCCAGCCATCTGCGATTTTCTTCGCGGTTGCCTCGGCCATCGCCTTCACATCGTCCGGCATGTTGGTGAAGGGCGCCAGCTTGACGGCGCCGTCCTTGATGCCGAGCCAGACATTGTCCGGCTTCCAGGTGCCGTCGAGCGCTGCTTGGACGCGGCTGATGTAGTACGGCCCCCATTCGTCTGTCAGCGAGGTCAGCTGCGCGTTCGGCGCGAACTTGATCATGTCGGAGGACTGGCCGAAGCCGTGCAGCTTGCGCTCTTCCGCCACCTGCAGTGCCGCAGTGGAATCGGTGTGCTGGACGATGATGTCGGCGCCCTGGTCGAACAGCGCCTTGGCGGCGTCGGCTTCCTTGCCCGGATCGAACCAGGAGTTCACCCAGACGATCTTGGCCTTGAAGTTCGGGTTGACCGACTGCGCGCCGAGCATGAAGGAGTTGATGCCCATCACCACTTCGGGGATCGGGAAGGAAACGATATAGCCGGCGACCCCTGCCTTCGATTCCTTGGCAGCGATCTGGCCGAGCACGTAGCGGCCTTCATAGAAGCGCGCATTGTAGATGCCGAGATTGTCAGCGGTCTTGTAGCCGGTGGCGTGCTCGAACATCACTTTGGGGAACTTCTTGGCGACCTTCACTTCCGGGTCCATGAAGCCGAAAGAGGTGCCGAAGATGATCTTGCAGCCTTCGCGCGCCAGACGCTCGAAAGCGCGGTCGGCATCGGGACCTTCCGAGACGTTCTCGAGATAGGCGGTTTCGACCTTGTCGCCGAGCGCCTTCTCCACCTCGAGGCGGCCCTGGTCGTGCTGGTAGGAATAGCCGAAATCGCCGATCGGGCCGGTGTAGACCCAGCATGCCTTCAACTTGTCGGCGGCCTGTGCGGACGCCGCCAGTGACATGGCGGCGGTCGTGGTCATCAACGCGATAAGCAGTTTTTTCATTGTGTTACCTCTCTGAGTTTAGCCTTGGAGCTTCCCGTTTGTTTTTGTTGTCAACGATCCGGAACGAATGGCTGCCCCAAGGAAGCCGGCGTGTTCATCATCGTCAGACGCTTGTTGCGCGAGATTAGAACGAGAACCACGACGGTTGCCAGATAGGGCAGAGAAGAAAGCAGCTGCGAAGGCACCGGAATGCCAAATGCCTGTGCATGAAGCTGGCCGATCCACACCGCGCCGAAGATGTAGGCGCCGGCCAGCACGCGCCACGGACGCCAGGAGGCGAAGACGACCAGCGCCAGCGCGATCCAGCCGCGGCCCGCGCTCATGTTCTCTACCCATTGCGGCGTGTAGACCAGCGACAGGTGGCCGCCCGCAAGGCCGGCGCAGGCGCCGCCGAAGATGACCGCGAGATAGCGGTAGCGGATGACTTTGATGCCGAGCGCATGTGCCGATGTGTGGCTGTCTCCGATCGAGCGCAGGGTGAGGCCGGTGCGGGTCTTGAACAGGAACCACATGACGGCCGCCGTCAGCGCGATCGAGATGTAGAAGATTGGGTCCTGGCCGAACAACAGCCTGCCGACGACGGGAATGTCGGTGAGCACCGGAACGTAGAGGTTTGGCAGCCGCTCGCCCGGCTGGCCGACGAAGCTGGTCCCCATCATGCCGGACAGGCCGAGGCCAAGCAGCGTCAACGACAGGCCGGTCGCCACCTGGTTGGTGGCGAGCGACAGCGTCATCACCGCAAACAGCAGCGAGAACACGGCACCCATGGCGATTGCCGCCAACAGGCCGATCCAGGGCGATCCCGTGAGATAGCCGGCGCCGAAGCCGCCGACGGCGCCCATGATCATCATGCCTTCGACGCCGAGGTTGAGCACGCCGGAGCGCTCGACCACGAGTTCGCCGATTGCCGCTATTAAAAGCGGCGTTGCCGCCGTGGCGATGGTCAAAAGGATGTTGACGGCGATGTCCATCAGCGGGCTTCCTTCAACTTCGGCGCGGCTTCAAGCTTCGCCGCGCTTTTCGTCAGCGCCATGCCGACCAGGCGAATGCGGTAATGGATGAGCGTGTCGCAACCGAGCACGAAGAACAAAAGCATGCCCTGGAACACACGCGCCACCTTGTCGGAAATGCCGAGCGCGCTTTGCACCGCCTCGCCGCCGAGATAAGTCAGCGCCAGCACCAGGCCGGCGGCGACGATGCCGAGCGGATTGAGCCGGCCGAGGAACGCCACAATGATCGCTGTGAAGCCGTAGCCGGGCGAGATCACCGGTTGCAGCTGGCCGATGGCGCCGGAGACTTCCGAAATGCCGGCAAGCCCGGCCAGCGCGCCTGACAGCAGGAAGGCGAAGAAGACCATGCGGTTGAGGCCGAAGCCGGCGAAGCGCCCTGCCCTCGGGCTGGAGCCGAGCACGCGGACCTCAAAACCCTTGAGCAGGCGGCTCATTAGCACCCAGATCAGCACGGCTGCAACAAGCGCGAAGACAAAACCCCAATTGGCACGGCCGGCGTCCGGCATCAGTTCCGGCAGGACCGCCGAGTCGTTGAACTGGATCGTCTGCGGAAAACCATGGCCCTGCGGATCGCGCCAGGGGCCGCGCACCAGCCAGTCGAGGAAAAGCTGGGCGACGTAGACCAGCATCAGGCTGGTCAGGATTTCGTTGGTGCCGAAGCGCGTCTTTAGGAGAGCAGGGATTGCCGCATAGGCGGCGCCGCCGACCATGCCGAACAACAGCATCAGCGGCAGCACAAGCGGGCCTTCGAACCCGGGAAACAGCACCGGAATGGCCGAGCCGAAAATGCCGCCGAGGATGAACTGTCCCTCAGCGCCGATGTTCCAGATGTTGGCCTTGTAACAGACCGACAGGCCGACCGCGATCAGGATCAAAGGTGCGGCCTTGATCGCCAGTTCATGCAACTGCCAGACCTGGCTGATCGGCTCGATGAAATAGATCTCGAATGCGCTCAGCGGGTTGACGCCGAGCAACGCGAACAGAACCGCGCCGGCGATGATCGTCAGGGCGAAGGCGATGAAGGGCGACAGCGCGGAAAACAGCATCGAGCGCTGCGGGCGTTTGACGAGTTCGAGGCGCATCATGCCGTCTCCAGACCATGTTCGGCGTGGCCGGGCTCGGCGCCGCCCATCAACAGGCCGATCTTTTCGAAAGTTGCCTCGGCGATCGGCAGCGGTTTCGACAATTCGCCATTGTGCATGACCGCGATCGCGTCCGAAATCTCGAACAGCTCATCGAGGTCCTGGCTGATGACCAGAACCGCCGAGCCGCTGCGCGCCAGTTCGATCAGCGCCTGGCGGATGTGGGCGGCGGCACCGGCGTCGACGCCCCAGGTAGGTTGGTTGACGACCATGACGGCAGGGCTGCGGTCGAGTTCGCGACCGACGATGAATTTCTGCAGATTGCCGCCCGAAAGGGCCGCAGCTTCCGGATCGGGCGCGCTCTTGCGCACATCCATTGCCACGATGATGCGCTGGGCGGCGGCATAGACCGCACCGCTTTTGACGGCGCCGCCGGCGCCGACAAAAACCTTGCCGTCGGTGGCGTGCCGCGACAGAAGCAGGTTTTCCGAAAGCTTCATGCGTGGCGCCGCGCCATGGCCGAGGCGTTCTTCCGGCACGAAGGCAGCGCCCATCAGCCGCCGGCCTGTGATCGAGAGCGAGCCGGCATCCTTGCCGCGGATGCGCACGGATGCGGCGTCCTGCTGCAGCACCTCGCCGGAGACGGATTCGAAGAACTCGCCCTGGCCGTTGCCGGCGACACCGGCAATGCCGATCACCTCGCCGGCGCGCACAGTGAGGTTGATATTCTTCAGCGGAATCGAAAACGGCGTTGCCGGCTTGCGGCTGAGGGCGCGGATTTCGAGCAGCGGCTGCGCGGTCTCGATGCCTTCGGCCGGCGCACGCACCACGGCCTTCACCTCGTTACCGACCATCATGCGGGCCAGCGACGAAGCCGTTTCCTCGCGCGGATTGCAATGGCCGACGACCTTGCCGTGACGCAGCACGGTGGCGCGGTCGCAAATGCGTTTGACCTCTTCCAGCCGGTGCGAAATGTAGAGGATGGATTTGCCCTCGGAGCGCAGGCGCTCCAGCGTCTCGAACAGCTTGTCGGCTTCCTGCGGCGTCAGCACCGAGGTCGGCTCGTCGAGGATGATGAGCTGCGGCGTCTGCAACAGGCAGCGGATGATCTCGATGCGCTGGCGTTCGCCGACCGAGAGATCGCCGACCAGCGAGTCCGGATCGAGCGGCAGGCCATAGCTGAAGGAAAGCGCCCTCGCCTTGGCCGCGATCGAGCTGATCGGTGAGCCGTCATCCAGAGACAGAGCGATATTCTCGGCCGCGGTCAGCGCCTCGAACAGCGAAAAGTGCTGAAACACCATGCCGATGCCGAGCTTCTTCGCCATGCCCGGACTGGTGATCCGCACCGCTTCCCCGTTCCAGAATATCTCGCCGGAATTGGGCTCCAGCGAGCCGAACAGCATCTTGACCAGCGTCGACTTGCCGGCGCCGTTTTCGCCGAGCAGCGCGTGGATCTCGCCTTTGGCGATGTTGAGGTCGATATGATCGCACGCCGTCAACGTGCCGAATATCTTGGTCAGGCCACGAACCTCAAGCAGGTTCGCTCCATCATGATCTGCACTCACAGTGCCTCCCATCCGGTTCCCGGACATGTTCTGTGTTCCCGCCAGCATGGTATGCGCTGGCCGCTCTCGTGCGAAAGCAGCACCCACCTTGAAAGAGCTTCAAGAATTTCAGCGGAAACTCAAGGGGTAAAGATTGACCTGCTTCGCACAACAAACCGATCGCCCGGTTTTTCGGGTAAACAGTGCCTCGCGTCGCGGCAAAACGCTGAAAGCAAGGCAGCTCACGGGATCAGTATGGTCGTGCCCGTGGTCTTGCGCCCTTCGAGATCGGCTTGCGCCTTGCCCGCGTCCTTCAGCGCATAACGCTGGTTGATCTTGATCTCGACCGCACCGCTCAACACCACGTCGAACAATGCCGCGGCGGAGACTTCGAGGTCTTCACGCTTGGCGTTGTAGACGAACAAAGTCGGCCTGGTAGCGAACAGCGAGCCCTTCTGCGCCAGCAGCGACATCGAAAATGGCGGGATCGGTCCAGAGGACTGACCGAAAGAGACGAACATGCCGAGCGGCTTCAGACAGTCGAGCGAGGCCGGGAATGTGTCGTTGCCGACCGAATCGTAGACGACGTCACATTTCTTGCCGCCGGTGATGGCGGCGACCCCGGCGACGAAATCCTGCTCCTTGTAGTTGATGACATGGCCGAAGCCATGCGCCTTGGCGAGCTCGATCTTGTCGGTTGAGCTTGCCGTGCCGATCACGGTGGCGCCGAGATGTTTTGCCCATTGTCCCAGGATCAGCCCGACGCCGCCGGCGGCGGCATGAAACAGGATGGTGTCGCCTGCCTTCACCTTGAAGGTCCGGCGCAACAGATACTCCGCCGTCATGCCTTTAAGCATCATGCCGGCGGCCTGTTCGTCGCTGATGCCGTCCGGCACCTTGACGACGCGGTCGGCGGCGACGACGCGCTGTTCGGCATAGGCGCCGACATTGACGGCATAGGCGATGCGGTCGCCCGGCTTCAGCCAGTCGATGCCTGCGCCGACCTCGAGAACCACACCTGCCGCCTCGCCGCCCGGGATCAGCGGGAAGCCGCCGGGCGGCGGATAGAGGCCGATGCGGTGATAGACATCGATGAAATTGAGGCCGATCGCGGTGTGCCTGACCAGGATCTGCCCGGCGCCGGGTTGTCCCGGATCGGCGTCTTCATAGGTCAGGACTTCCGGACCGCCATGGGCGTGGATACGGACTGCTTTGGACATTGTGGGCTTTCCTGCGGTCAGGCTTTCTTAGTGTCCGGCTTGGCGCCGAGTTTGGGGAAGAACTGCATGATACCGCCGATGCAGGCGAGGTAAAGTCCGGTGATGGTGATGCCGACCTTGGTAAAGACGCTGACCTGTTCGCCCAAAACGCCGATTTGGTCGTAGAAGGCGGCAAGGGCCGCCTGCGCCAGCGCCAGCGCACCGAAAGCACACCAGAGCAGCGTCATGCCAAGATTAATTGGCCGCAGCCGCACCACCCGCACGGGGTGAATGAAGTTGATCGGCACGAAGGTGAGGATGCCGGCCGCCACGACGACGCCGAAGGACACCCACTGTCCGGGCTCGATGACGAACAGCGTGAACACGACCATGTTCCAAACGACCGGAAAGCCTTTGAAGAAGTTCTCCTTCGTCTTCATTCCGGTGTCGGCATAATAGATGGCGCTGGACACCACGATGATGGCCGCCGACAGGAACGACAGCCCTTCGCCCATGAAGCCGCGCTGGTAGAGTGCGAAGGCCGGGATCAGCACGTAGGTGACATAGTCGATGATGTTGTCGAGGAGTTCGCCCGACCAGGTCGGCAAAATCTCCTTGACCTCGAGCTTGCGGGCGATCGGCCCGTCTATGCCGTCGACGAACAGCGCCAGCCCCAGCCACCAGAACATCGCCGTCCAGCGTTGCTCGCTTGCCGCCACCAGCGACAGGAAGGCCAGGAACGAGCCAGACGCGGTCAACAGATGCACCGAGAATGCCCGCGCCTGCGGCCAGGTGACCTTTTTCTTCGGCCTGGGTATCCGGTCGGTGATCTTTTTGGCGGCATTCCTGGCGGTTGTGTTCTTGCTCACGGGCCCCGCCAATCCAGTTTGCAGATTTCGGCCGAGCGGCCGGCAAAGTTCCAGTTGCGGCCGAAAGCCCGCATCTTGCTTTTGTCGGACCTGGCCACGATGATCTCCGGCGCGATCCAGTATTCCGAGTTGCCGATCACGGTATCCTTCTCGCGATCCTTGCCGGGAATCGGTGTGACCGCCCCGTCGATGATCTTCGGTATCTGGAAAATACGGGTCTTGTCACGCGTCTCGTAGGTGATCGGCACCTGCTCGACGCCGAGGAACTTGCCGACAAGGATCGACAACAGCGAGGTTGTTCCGCCGGCCTTCCCGGTGAAGATCCTGGTCAGCGCTTTCACCGCATAGACGGAGGCGCGCTTATCGATGAACAGGCCTGCGGTCCAGTTGCCGCGGCTCATATAGCCGGGGATTTCCATGACCAGACCGAGATTGAGGCCGGACAGGTCGACCTCGCCGAAATGGCCTGCGTCGATGCGGAAGCCCGCCCAGGTCTGGCAATAACCCTCCGTCGGCGGATGGCTGCCAAGCGACAGCACGCAAGGACAAAAAACCGTGCAATTGCAGGAGAGTACGAGCTCTCCTTTCATTGCCCAGCCTTGCTCTGCCATGGAATTCTCCCCCGTCATTCCGAGACTACTAGCAGGGCGACTACCCAGACAAGCAGTATCGCACCGGCCACTCGGGTTGGAAGGCTGCCGGTGGTCTGTTTTTCGATCAAGGTGAACAGGCCGATCAGCGCCATCCAGAACACGTTCATCGCGCCGACGGCAAACATCACCAGCATCAGCGCCCAGCAGCAGCCGAGGCACCACAGGCCCTGCTTCAGCCCTAGCCGGAAGATGCCACCCGGCTCCGCGCTCCAGTTGGAAAACAGTGTCGAGAACGGGTTCCGGCATTTTGTCAGGCAGGCCTGCTTGAGGCTGCTGAACTGGTAGAGGCCGGCAACCAGCAGCGCGGCCGCCGCGGCAAGGCCGCTCACCGGATCGAGCAATCGAGCGGAGGACGCAAATGCGTGGACGAGCAACGTCAGCACCGCGAAGCCGATAGAGGCGACAAGCCATGTCGAGAGGTAGCCGGCAACCAGGACCAGCGGGTGGGCCACCGGCTCGCCCTTGATGCGGGCGGTGTCGGCGATTTCACAATAGGTACGGATCATCGGCGCCGCCGACGGCAGCATCGTCGCCACGGCCATCAAAAACCACATCACGATCAGCGCCAGAACCGGTGCGCCGCCGGCATCAAGTGGTGCGGGCGTCAGGCACATGCCGAAGAAGCGGTCGAGGACATCCGGCAGCGGCAGTTGCGGCAGATATCGCAGGACCACATCGCCTGGTACGCCGGGGAGCCGGCCTTCGGCGCCGCGGATCGCCATGGCGCCGAGAATGAACCAGGCGAGCAGAATGCCGCCGGCGATGGCGATGTTGACCGTCAGGCGGGGGCTGCGGGCCAGGCTTGCCGTGGCGCGGCCGGCGCGGTCGAGATGGCTGAAATCGTCCTGCTGGCCGGTCATGACAACCGAATGAGCCTAATCGCCGCGTTGATCAAGCCGCATGGTCTGACCTATATCCATGGGTAGACACCTGCATCGCAAACTGGAAGTCCAATTTGGATCATCGCGAGACAGCACGGATACTGGTAGCCGGCAGCGGCCCTGCCGGACTGATCGCGGCGCTCGGTTTCGCCGAGGCGGGCTTTCCGGTAACCCTGGTCGGACCCGAAGCAGGCGGGCCCGATGGCCGGACCACGGCGCTGATGAACCCTGCTCTCAAGGTTCTCGATCGGCTGGGCGTGCTGGCCGAACTTGCGCCGAAGGCCGCGCCGCTGAAGGTCATGCGCATCGTTGATGCGACCAGCCGGCTGATCCGCAGCCCGGTGGTGACTTTTCGCGCCATGGAGATCGGCGAGGAGCAGTTCGGGCTCAACCTGCCCAACAGTGCGCTGAACCCGACGCTGGCCAAGTCCGTCGCGGCCCATCCCGGCATCGAATGGCTGACGTCGATGGTCGAGAGTTGGCGTCTGGACGCCGATCAGGCGCATGCCGTCTTGACTGATGGTCGCGAAGTCTCGGCCGCGCTTGCGGTCGCTGCCGATGGGCGCCTGTCGCCGGCGCGCGAGGCGGCAGGCATAGTGGCCTCGGTGCGATCCTACGGCCAAGCGGCGCTGGTGCTGAATTTTGGCCATCGCAGCGAACACGGCTTCACCTCGACCGAGTTCCACACAGAGACCGGGCCGTTCACCCAGGTGCCGCTGCCCGGCAACCGCTCCAGCCTCGTCTGGGTGGTGAAACCGGAGACGGCGAAGGACCTCGCCGCACTCGATGACGCGACGCTTTCCGAGCGTGTCGAGCAGCAGATGCAGTCGATGCTGGGCCGGGTGTCGGTCGAGCCCGGCCGACAAATTTACCCGCTTTCAGCGGCATCACCGGGGCGCTTCGCGCAAAACCGTGTGGCGCTGGTCGGCGAGGCTGCACATGTATTCCCGCCGATCGGAGCCCAAGGTCTCAACCTCGGCATCAGGGACATCGAGGATCTGACTGGAATCGCTGGTGAAAATCGCGGCGACCCCGGCGCCGCGAAGGCCCTGGCCGCCTATGATTCCAGGCGCCGTCCCGACATTCTGGCGCGTTCTGGCGCGGTCAATCTGCTCAACATGTCGCTGCTTTCGGACATGCTGCCGGCGCAGATGGCACGCAGCGCCGGCCTCAATGTGCTCGGCAGTTTCGCGCCGCTGCGCGCCTTTTTCATGCGCGAAGGCTTAAGGCCGGGCAGCGGCTTTGCGGCGCTTACCGGCGGTTCAGGGAAACAGGTCCGGCGGTAAGATGCCGTGGCGGATCATGTAGAGCAGCCCGGTCACCGTCAGCACCGAGAGGCAGGTGGTGATCAGCACGCTGGCCGAGGCGCGTTGCACCCAGACGCCATATTGCTGGGCGATGACGAAGACGTTGGTTGCGGTCGGTAATGCCGCCAAAAGCACGGCTGAAAAAACCCAGATTTCAGAAAAGTTCCCGATCCAGCTCAGCACGACGTAGCAGAGCGATGGATGCAGGGTCAGCTTCAGCGCCGCGATCGACGCCAGCTCATGCGGCACGCGGTTGAGCGGCCGGAGCGCAAGCGTCACGCCCATGGCAAACAGGGCGCAAGGGGCGGCTGCCCGCGAAAGATATTCAAGCAGGCGACCGACCGGCTGCGGTGGGTGAAAGCCGAGATAGGCGGCGCCGACGCCAAGCGCGGTCGCGATGATGAACGGGTGCAGGACGATTTTCCTGACTACGCCGAGGATGAGCCGCCACGGCGATGTCTTGTCGTCGCCCGACAGCGCCATCATCATCGGCGCGATGGCGAAATGCATGATATTTTCGAAGCAGAAGATCAGCGCGACGGGAACCGCCGCTTGTTGGCCGAAGGCGAGCAGCGCCAGCCCCGGCCCCATATAGCCGATATTGCCGTAGGCCGCGGCCAGCGCCTTGATCGTCGACTGGGCGATCTCGCCGCGCGACGCCGTCACCGACCATACGAACATGATCGAGAAGATCGTGTAGGTGGAAAATACCGAGCCGAAGATGAAGCGCCATTCGGTCAACTGTTCGAACGGCGTGCGGGCCAGCAATTGGAAGAACAGGGCAGGAAGCGCGACATAGACGATGAAGGTGTTCATCCAGCCAAGCGCTTCCAGCGGCTGCCTGGTGATGCGCGCGACCAGAAAGCCGATGAAAATCAGCCCGAAGAACGGAAGAACAAGACCGACAATGTCAGACATTTTTGCCCTGGCCCGAACCCCCGGGACCGGGCTAGCCCGTAGCTTCATCGGGCGTCAAGCGCTTCGGCATTGAACTGACACGCTTTCTGCGCCAAATAAAGCCTGATCCCAGACCTAAGTCGGGCTCGATTTTTGGCCACGGTGTGTGTAAATTCAAAGTCTTAGAGCGCTCTTCGCACATTCGAGGGGACGCCGGGCGCTCTAGAGGCTTAGTGGTGAGTATGATGAAAACGGCCAAATTTTCGATCGGACAGGTGGTTCGTCATCGGCTGTTTCCGTTCCGCGGCATCATTTTCGATGTCGATCCGCAATTTGCCAACACCGACGAATGGTACGAAGCCATCCCGGCCGACGTGCGGCCGCGCAAGGACCAGCCGTTCTATCACCTGCTCGCCGAGAATTCGGAAACCGAATACATCGCCTATGTCTCCGAGCAGAACCTGCTCGAGGATCAATCGGGCGAACCGGTCCGGCATCCACAGATCGGCGAGATGTTCGACAAGCGGCCCGACGGACGCTATGAGCCAAAACGCCAGTCGAGACACTGACATCACCTTGCATCGACGTGACGACAACAAAAAAGCGGGGCATGACCCCGCTTTTTGTCGCTCCGGTATCTGTCCCGGCGATTAGTTGGCGGCTTTGGCCTTGGCCTGCTCGTCCTTGAGCTTCTTGGCGAAGTCCTGGTTGTTCTTGACGACGAAATCCTGAAGTTTTTTCTGCCGATCCTCGATGTCCGACTGCTGCAGCGGCGCGCCGTCAAAGGCGCCGCTGAAGCCGGTCAAGGCAACCTTGATTGGATTTGGCTGACTCTGGAAGTTGATCGAGGTCAGCGTGATCGCCTGTCCCTTCTTGAAGGACGCGACGAGCGCGTCGGTCAGCGGCACTTCGGCAACGCAACGGTCGGCGAAGCAAATGACATAATCCAGCTTCGTCGCCTTGCCGGCGTCTATCTGCAGGGCGATGCCGGGGGGCACCAGGCGACCTGGGGGAACCGTGACCTGGAAGACCTTGCGGTTTACCTTGCCCTTCAACTCGATCAGGCTGACCCCGGTGACGAACTGGCCGTTGCCGGCAGTGATGATGTTCTGGACATTGCAGATGTCGACATCTTCCTGCTTGGTGCAGGCCTTGAACCAACCCTGCGGAATCTGTTGCTGTGCCGAAGCGGTGGGAAGTCCGGCGCCCAGAAAGCCGACCACGCCCGCGGCCAGGACCGAAAGGCGGTATGCGTTGCTGTTCAGGCTCGTCATGTCGTGCATTTCCTCTCAAATGATCCCGGGACCGGCTTCTTCGCGCCGTGTGGTCCTGCTACCTGTTGCCGAATTGAGGCAACAGAATGACTTCGGAGCGCGTGTTACACTGCATGAGCAGCCGAATCCAGCCCGCCGCCTGCAATTCTTGGCCTCGCAATTTGGGTCGTGCGATTTGGGTTGATGTATCTGGCCGGAGCGCCGCGGCGCCATGTTAGGGTGCACTCCGAATCATCAAGCCGCCCAGTAAGGAGACGGTCATGGGCCGCATTCTTGTTTGGCTGATCGCCGCAATTTCGTTCTTCGCCTTTGCACCCGGCGTGGCGATGTCGGAACCGAAACATGCCATCGCCATGCAGGGCGAGCCGGCGCTGCCAGCCGACTACCAGCATTTCGACTACGTCAATCCCGATGCGCCCAAGGGCGGCAACATCACTTACTGCGTCGTCGGCAGCTTCGACAATCTGAACCCGTTCATCCTGAAGAGCCTGCGCACCACGGCGCGCGGCATGCAGGACCTCATTTTCGGCAATCTCGTCTTCGAGCCGTTGATGATGCGCAACTACGACGAGGCCTTCAGCCTCTATGGCCTGCTCGCAGACACAGCCGATATGGATCCCGAGCGCAAGTGGATCGAGTTCCATCTCAACCCAAAAGCGAAGTGGTCGGACGGTGAGCCGGTGACGCCGGATGACGTGCTGTTCACCTACGATGTCTTCACCGACAAGGGCCGCCCGCCCTACAGGGATCGCATGAGCCTGATCGCCAAGCTCGAAAAGACCGGCGATCACAGCGTACGCTTCACCTTCAACGACAAGGCCAATCGCGAGACCCCCTTGATCATCGCGCTGACGCCGATCATCCCAAAGCACGCCTTCAACAAGGATACCTTCGACAAGACGACGCTAAAGCCGGTGATCGGCAGCGGTCCCTACACCATCGACAAGGTGCAGCCGGGACAGCGCATCGTCTTCAAGCGCAATCCGAATTACTGGGGCAAGGACATCCCTTCCAAGCGCGGCTTCGACAATTACGACCAGATCACCATCGAGTACTTCCTCAACGCCAATGCCAAGACGGAAGCGTTCAAGAAAGGCATCTGCGCCATTTACGATGAGGGCGATCCGGTCAAGCGCGAGCGCGATATCGATTTTCCCGCCTTCCATCGCGGCGAGGTGATCGCCGAGACCTTCGACACCGGCATACCGCCCGTGGTGACCGGGTTCCTGTTCAACACGCGGCTGGAGAAGTTTTCCAATCCGGAGGTGCGGCGCGCGCTCGGCATGCTCTACGACTTCGAATGGGCCAACAAGAACCTGTTCGGCGGCAAGTACACGCGCACGATGAGCTACTGGCAGAATTCCGAACTTTCCGCGCTCGGCCATCCCGCCAGCGACAGGGAAAAGGCGCTGCTGGCGCCCTACCCCGGCCGCGTGCCGGCCGATGTCATGGACGGCAGCTGGCGCCCGCCGGTGAATGACGGCACCGGCCAGGACCGCAAGGTGATGAAGGTGGCGTTCGACCTGCTGAAGAGTCAGGGCTACGCCGTTAGGGATGGTGTCCTGCTGGACCCAAAGGGAACTCCCTTCGGTTTCGAGATCCTGACGGCGTCGCAGGACGAGGAACGCTTTGCCGCCATCTATCAGCGCTCGCTGGAAAAGATCGGCATCGCGGTGACCATCCGCAGCCTCGAGGCCGACCAGATCCAGTCGCGCAAGCAGCGTTTCGACTTTGAGGTTCTTGTCGGGTCGAGCGGGTTCAGCAACTCGCTGTCTCCCGGTATGGAGCAGAACCTTCGCTGGGGTTCTTCAGAGGCCAAAAGAGAAGGTTCATTCAATCTGGCCGGCGTCGCCGATCCGGCGGTCGACGCGGCGATCGACGCGATGCTGAGAGCACGGACCAAGGAAGACTATGTCGCCGCCGTGCGCGTGCTCGACCGATTGCTGATCTCCGGCAATTACATGGTGCCGATGCAGTACAACGCGCAGCAATGGCTCGCTTACTGGAATTACCTGGACCATCCCAAAAAGACGCCCATATTCGGTTATCAATGGCCGACCTGGTGGCGCAAGCCGAACTGAGCGTGGCCGAGATCGGTCTCGCTGAAACGTTCGGCTGCAGGAGATCAAGATGAGCGATGACAATTCCATTACCGTCGACGTGGTTTCCGACGTCGTCTGCCCCTGGTGCTTCGTCGGCCAGAAGCGGCTGGATAAAGCGATTGCCGCTGCCGGCGACGTTGAGGTTCATGTGCGCTGGCGGCCGTTCCAGCTCGACCCGACCATCCCGCCCGAGGGCAAGGACCGGCGCGAATACATGCTGGCCAAATTCGGCAGCGACGAGCGCATCCGTCAGATGCATGCCCGCGTAGAGCCGCTCGGCGAAGCCGAAGGCATCGATTTCGCTTTCGACGCCATCAAGGTCGCCGCCAACACGCTGGACGCGCATCGTGTCATCCGCTGGGCCGGTGCCGCCGGTGAAGCCGTGCAGAACCGGCTCGTGCGCCGGCTGTTCCAACTGTATTTCGAGAAAGGCGGCAATATTGGCGACCACGCCGTGCTGATCGATGCCGCCCGCGAGGCCGGCATGGACGCTGCCGTGGTCGAAACGCTCCTGCCGACCGATGCCGACGTCGAGGAGGTGCGCACAGAAATCGCCACGGCATCGCGGATGGGGATCACTGGCGTGCCGTGCTTCCTGCTCGAAGGCAAATACGCCGTCATGGGCGCGCAGGACGCCGACACGCTGACTGATGCCATCCGCCAAGTCGCGGCCGCAAAGGCCAAGGGCGAGCTGGAAAAGGCCGGCTGACCGAAGTTATTTCACCGTCACCTTGGCTTTGCTGAGGAAGAAGCCATGCCCGTTGCTGCCCGTGCAGGTCAGTCCCTTGGTTGACGACTGGCAGGTAAACGGCCCTTTGCTCCAGCTGTTGCCATAGGCCAGCTTCGCGACATCGCTGCAGCAGCCCTGCTCTCCCGGATTCTTGATCAATGTCGCCGGGCCGTTCGGCCCAAGGATCACGGTGACGTAGCTGGGCTCGACGCGCGAACAGCTCAGTTCCGGACCGCCATCCTGTGGTTCGTAGGTGCTGGTGCCGCCCTTCGGCGTGTAGATGCAGCCGATGTTGCCGGACGGAGCATTGAACTCGATTTGCCCTTCGGCGCTTGCCGGAATGGTCTGGCTGACGGCATGCGCAAGAGGCAGCCAGGCAAAGAGCGTCACCATTGCGGGAACGGCTGCGCGTGCAAGCATTGGGGAGCTTCCTTGTTGGGGACCGGACATGCATCGGTGCCGACAGTGCCCGGCAAGGTTCATTCCAGTGCGCTTGATTGTCAAACGGTGTTGAGCTGCAGCTAAAAAGCGCGTGCCCCCTCATGAACAGTCGCTTTACAGGAGCGACGATCTTGCGTGCCCAACCGTGATGGCCGGTGAAATGATTCGGGCGACCTGGGGCGATCACGGACGGCAATTTTTCGGGCGATCCGGTTAGCGCGCGGTGGGAAAACCGGCCGACGGGCAGGCCTTTTGGTCACAAAGCCGTGTATGAGCCTTCCCTCAGGGAATATTTTCGCACATCTGAGCGTTCTCGCAACACATTGAAACAAAGGACAAATTCGGCCCAAAGACGGCGGTCTCGCAGCACCAACTGTTGCCTCATGGCAACGGGGGTGGGCTGCCTCACATTCGTCGGCATAAAATTCATAGAAAATGATCAATTGGTGTTACTATCCGTAACAAAACTAAAAAAGGTTTGGGCGGGATTGTGATTCGGGTCGACAGACCGCGACGTTCAATATCGGCACTTTGGAACCGCGACGCCCCCGCCGGGCCGTCGCCCCTGACGCCAGTATCATCGATGCGGACCTTCTGGGGACTGATGCGGGCCTACTGGTTCTCGGACCGGTGGAGAGAGGCCTGGGCTCTTACCGTCGTCCTCGCACTCATCATAGCCCTGTCGAGCAAGGCCGACGTCTGGTTTACCGTGTTGGCGGGCGAACTGGCAGCCTCAATCGCTTTTTTTCACGACGCCGCGAATACCACGCCCCTTGAATCGGTGCTTACCAATGCCGGCCTGCTTGTGCTGCTGGTCGTGTTCAAGGACATGGGAATCATAGGCGCCTGCAAATTTGTATCGGCGACATTGCATCGCAAATGGCGCGCCTGGTTGAACGCGCGTTTCAATGCGGCGCTGCTCGATACCAACCATACGCACTACCACGCTCAGAATGGCTCGCCAGATGCGCCAGCGCCCGACAACATCGATCAGCGCGTGCAGGAATCGATCAAAGACATGGCGGGCGGCGCCATCGGGCTTGCCCAAGGTGTCTTCGGCGTCTTCACCTCACTTTATTTTGTCGGCGGCGCTTTGCTGGCGAATTCCGTGGAGGTAAAAGGCCTGGATGCCCTCGGCAGCTATGGCAGCGCCGTCCTCGCTCTGCTGGCGGTTGCCATCTATGTGCCCGTCAATACCTGGATCGCGATCAAACTCGGCGGAATGCTGGAGTGGCTCAATGTCAGGATGCAGAAGGCCGAAGGCACCTATCGCAGCGAGCTGATCACCTTGTTGCGCCGCAGTTTCCATGTGTCGGCGTCGCAAGGCGAAGACGTGCAAAAGACGATACATGGACGGCTCTATCTGGATATCGATACCACCTGGTCGAAGCTCAACATCGTCAACACCCTCTATGCGGGATTCGAATCGGTCTATAATTTCGTCGGGGCCAAAGTTGTCGCCTACGGACCTGGTCTGGTGCCGTTCATCCACAACGGCGTCGACCTCAAGGGCTACATAACCGGTTCCGAGCAGGTCAACGCGCTGATCAGCAAATGTTCCTGGTTCATCCATGTCATGCCGAGTCTCGCCACCTTGCGGGCCAACAGCCAGCGCGTCATTGAATTGGCGCACGCCATTGAAAACGTCCAACAGCCGCAGGAATTCTACAGCCAGACCGGCCGTTCCGATTTCCACTATGCCAGCCAGAACCCGGTCTTCGGCCTGACCATCCAGAAGCTTGAACTGGCGCATCAGGGTGAAGACGCCACGCCGTTCCTGAGCGCAGCCAATCTGCGCTTTCGGCGCGGCGAGTGGGCATTCCTCAAGGGCGAATCCGGCTGCGGCAAGACTTCGCTGATCAAGGCGATCAACGGCTTGTGGCCTTATGGCCGCGGCACCATCGTCTTCCCTGACGGTGTGAGGAGCTTCTATGCCGCCCAGGAGGTCAAGCTGCAGCAGGTGTCGCTGAAGCAGCTGGTGTGCCTGCCCGGCTCCGAGGACGACTATGGCGATGCGCAGGTCGCGGCAGCCCTGCACAAGGCCGGCCTTGGCGATTTCATCGAACACATGGCCGATGAAAGCCGCGAGGGAAAGATCTGGGACCAGCTGCTGTCCGGCGGCCAGAAGCAGAAGCTGGTGGTGGCCCGCATCGTGCTGCAGCAACCGGGACTGCTGTTCCTCGACGAAGCGACCGGCGCGCTCGATCCGGATGGCAAGATCGCCTTCCACCAGGCCATCAAGGACAACTGTCCCGATGTCACGGTGATCAGCATCATGCATGAGGCGGTGGCGCCACGCTCGGCCTCGGGCGAGGAATTCTACCACAGCGTGGTCGCGATCGCCGACGGCGTCGCCACCAAGAGGCCGCTTGTTCCGAACCTTCCGCGCGAGCTCACCACCATCCTTACGCAGCCGCGGCCGGTCGAGGACAAATGGATGCGTTTTTCACGCCGGCTGAAGCAGAAATAGCAGCCACGCCGAAGCGCGTTCCGCCACTGGCGGCGGGGCACTCGCTCCCTCCCCCTTTAATAATCATCACAGTCTCGCGATTGGGCGGCTCCCGGCTGTTTTCCGCCACCCCCGCGATTGACTCGCCAAGATGCGCTCCTATGTTGCGCCCGCTCGCTGAATTCCAACTCGAACCCGCGAGCAGAAAGGTCACCGCGCCATGCCTGGCGACAGTAGTCGAACGCAACCGCCGTCCGCCTCGATGTGACCTCTAACGGCTCACGTCCCGCCGGACGGCAAGGAGTGAGCCATGAACGAATTTACCCCCGTCGTAGCAAGCGACGATGCCGTCGCTATCGCGCGTATCCTTGCCAATGATCACGTCGCCGATGTCGTCGAGGCCCTGAACCGGGAATCTCGCGATACCGCGATAGAACTGCTTTGCGAAATGCCGTTCGAGCGGCTGGTCGAGATCTTCGACCAGCCTGAACTCGACGGCGCCTCCGATCTGGCCGAGGCGCTGCCGCGCGCCAAAGCGTGCAAGCTCCTGACCGCCATGTCGGTCGACCGCGCCGCCGATATCCTGCGCGAACTGGACGAACCGGCGAGCTCCGAGCTGCTCGGCGGGTTGGTCCCGCCGCTGCGGGCAACGCTGCTTTCCATTCTCGGCTATCCCGAAGGCAGCGCCGCCTCGATCATGACGACCGAATTCGTCAGCGTGCCGTCGGACTGGTCCGTCGGGCGCACGCTCGACTACATCCGCAAGGTGGAGCGGACGCGGGAGACCGTCTACGCCATCTACATCGTCGATCCAGACACGCATGTGCTGGTGCGCTCGACCGGCCTGCGCCGGCTGATCACCGGCGAGCCGGACGATCCGATCCTGTCGGTGGCGCCGGATCGCGCCCCGGTGACGGTGACGCCGCTGACCGATCGCGAGACACTGGCGCAGACGATCTCCAAATATGACCTGCTCTCGGTTCCCGTCGTCGACGACGGCAAGATCCTCGGCATCGTCACCATCGACGACATCATCGACATCATGATCGAGGAGACGACCGAGGACGCGCACCGTTTCGGCGGCATGGAGGCGCTCGACGAGCCCTACATGAAGATGAGCTTTCTCGCGATGATCAAGAAGCGCGGCGGCTGGCTGTGCGCGCTGTTCATCTCGGAGATGCTGACCGCCAACGCCATGCAAAGCTATGAAGGCGAACTGGAGAAGGCGATCGTGCTCACTCTGTTCATTCCGCTGATCATGAGCTCGGGCGGCAATTCCGGTTCGCAGGCGACCTCGCTCGTCATTCGCGCGCTGGCGCTGCGCGAGATCGGCCTTCGTGACTGGTGGCGGGTGGCGTTGCGCGAATTGCCAACCGGCCTGGTACTCGGCGCCATGCTTGGCGTGGTCGGCATCTGCCGCATCGCGCTCTGGCAGTATATGGGCTTCTACGATTATGGGCCGCATTGGCCGCTGATCGCGGCGACCGTGGGGGCAGCCCTTGTCGGTATCGTCACCTTCGGCTCGCTGTCGGGGTCGATGCTGCCGTTCGCGCTGAAACGGATCGGCTTCGATCCGGCGAGCGCCTCGGCGCCGTTCGTCGCCACGCTGGTCGATGTCACCGGCCTGGTGATCTATTTCTCGGTGGCGCTGGTCATCCTGCGCGGCACTTTGTTGTAATAAGCTTCAGGCCTCCCATCGCGGTGGCACAGCGGCTGCCATGGGGGGTTCTTCAAGATCGAGCGCGCGGGCGTCAATCGACCCGCACGCCGTTCTTCACGCGGTAGGTGGGCTTGTACATGGTGACCAGTTCCTCCGCTGCCGTCGGGTGGACGGCCATGGTGCGGTCGAAATCATCCTTGGTGACGCCGGCCTTCAGCGGAATGCCGAGCAACTGCGCCATCTCGCCGGCGTCCGGCCCGAGGATGTGCGCGCCGAGCACTTTTCGCGTGGCGCCATCGACCACCAGCTTCGTCAGCATCCTTTCGTCGCGGCCCGACAGCGTGTGCCGCATCGGCCGGAATGTGGCGCGGTAGATTTCGATATCGGCGTAGCGCTTGACGGCATCGTCCTCGGACAGCCCGACGGTGCCGATCTCCGGCTGTGAGAAGACGGCGGTCGGAATGGTGTCGTGGTCGGGCGCGGTCGGATTGCCCTTGAATGCGGTCTCGATGAAACACATGGCCTCGTGGATCGCCACCGGCGTCAACTGCACGCGGTTGGTGACGTCGCCGATCGCCCAGATGTTGTCGATGTTGGTGCGGGAATATTCGTCGACAACGATGGCGCCGGTTATGCCGAGCTCGATACCGACGCCTTCCAGGCCCATATTCTCAGTGTTTGGGAGGCGGCCGATGGCGAGCATGACCTGGTCGATCGTCAGTACCTTGCCGCCGGTGACCAACGCATCCAGCCTGCCGTCCGGCCGTTTGCGGACCCATTCCGACACGGCGTGGCAGAGGATCTTGATCCCCTTCCTTTCCATGGTTTCGTGCAGCATGTGCCGCAGGTCCATGTCGAAGCGTGACAGTATCTCCTTGCCGCGATAGACCAGCGTGGTGTCGACGCCCAAGCCATGGAAGATATTGGCGAATTCGACGGCGATGTAGCCTCCGCCCTCGATCATGATCGCCTTCGGCAGTTGCTTGAGGTCGAAAACCTCATTGGAAAAGATGCAATGCTCGTGACCGGGCAGCGCCGGGTGCGGCGCCGGCCGGCCGCCGGTGGCGATCAGGATCTGGTCGGCGGTGACGGTGCGGTCATCGCCCAGGAGATGCACGACATGCGGGTCGACCAGCATGGCGCGCGAGTGGAACGTCTCGCCGCCGGCGCCTTTCACGTTCTTTTCGTAGATCGCTTCCAGACGGGCAATCTCGCGGTCCTTGTTGGCGACCAGCGTCGGCCAGTCGAAGCTCGCCTCCGGCACCGTCCAGCCATAGCCGGCGGCGTCGGCAAAATGCTCGGGAAATTGCGAGGCATAGACATAGAGTTTTTTCGGCACGCAGCCACGGATGACGCAGGTGCCGCCATAGCGGTATTCCTCCGCGATGCCGACACGCTTGCCGAGCGCTGCCGCCACGCGCGCCGCTCTCACCCCGCCGGAGCCGCCGCCGATCACGAAGAGATCGTAGTCGTAACCGCCCATGCTGCTGTTCCTTGCCTCAAGAAATGTTTGAGACAGGTAGGCCGCATGAAGCCAAAAGAAAAGCCCGATTTCCACCGGGCTTTCTGGTCCAGCGGCAAGGATGCCGGTGGCGAAATCAGACGTCTTAGTTCTTCGGCGCTTCCGGCTGGTCACCGTCTGCGGGCGCATCGCCGTCGGCAGGTGCAGCGCCATCGGCAGGTGCAGCGCCATCGGCGGGGGCAGTTGCGTTATCCGGCGCAGGCGCGGCCGGAGCAGCGGCCTTCGCGGCTGCTGCCAGCGTTTCGCCGACCTGCTGGGCGAGATCGCGCGCCAGGCCGTTCTGCCAGATGTCGGCGGCCTTGACCAGTTCGCGCGTCACGTTGGGGCCGTTGTCGAGCAGCTTCTTGCCGGCATCGGAATTGTAGAAGGCGGCGATGTCGGTGAGATCCTTCTCGGAGAACACCTTGGCATAGGCGAGCGCTGCTTCCTTCTCCAGATCGGCACGGCGCGAGGCCAGCGCCAGTGCCTTCTCGCTGACGGTCTTGCCGATCAGCTCCTGCATATCAGGGTTCTTCTGGATGAGCTGCTGCTCGAGCGAGGCCGCTGCTTGCGGCAGGATGTTGTCGAACGAGTCGGTCGCGTGGATTGCCGTGACCGCCGCCCGTGCCGCCTTCAGATGCGATTCCGTGATCTCCTGCGAGAACGCCGGGGAAGAGAAGGCGAAAACGGCCGAAGCCGCCAGAACGGCGCAAAGATTGCGAACCCGGTTATGCAACATCATGATCGGTAGAACTCCCTGGTTTTCGGGCGGCATGGACGGTTTGGATGCCGTCGCCGCCGGCGATGATGGCCGCTGACGCCAGCCCGATGAAAAGACCATGCTCGACCACACCAGGAATGGCATGGAGAGCATTCGAAAGCGCTCTTGTATCCGGAATGCGGCCAAAAGATGCATCGAGGATAAAATGGCCGCCGTCTGTAACAAAAGGCTGGCCCCCCGTCATCCTCAATGTAACCGGGCCGGAAAGGCCGAGACTTTTGGCCGCTGCCGCGACCGCGATTTCAGTGGCGCGCAGGCCAAATTGGTTGACTTCGATCGGCAACGGAAACTGGCCAAGGGTGTCGACCATCTTCGAGCGATCGGCAATGACGATCATGCGCTGAGATGCCGCCGCGACGATCTTTTCGCGCAGCAGCGCGCCGCCGCCGCCTTTGATCAGCGTCAGCGCCGCGTCGATCTCGTCGGCGCCGTCGACGGTGAGGTCGAGCTCGGGCGTTTCCTCAAGCGTCGACAGCGGCACGCCGAGTTCGCGGCAAAGGGCTGCAGTGCGCTCCGACGTCGGCACGCCGATGACGGACAAGCCGGTGGCGATCTTTTCGGCCAGCAGCCGCACGAATTCGTCGGCCGTCGTCCCGGTGCCGATGCCGATGCGCATGCCGTCACTGACATGGGCAAGGGCAGCCCGCGCGGCCTCGACCTTCAACTGCCTCGCATCCATGCTCGCCCCGGGGATTTGGCTTGGTTCTGATTTTTCTGGATGCGCGCTCCTAGCACTTTTGCCCGCAGGGTCAAAGACTTTGGCTCGCACCGGCTTGCCTGAAAGAAGCGCAGCCGCTATCGCCTGCCTGCAATGCATCAGCCACAGGACAGGCCATGACCCAACCGATCATCGTGTTCGACCTCGACGGGACGCTGATCGACACGGCGCCGGACCTGCTCGACAGCCTCAACCACAGCCTTGCCGCCAGCGAGCTTGCCGCTGTCGACGAGGCAGGCTTCCGGCGTTTTGTCGGCCAGGGCGGACGGGTGATGATCGAGCGCGCGCATACCGCGCAGCAGAAATCCTTGGCAGTGGACGAGCACGACCTGCTGCTCAAGCTGTTCCTCGACCATTACACACTCAACATCCCCGGCAAGTCGCGCCCCTACCCCGGCGTGGTCGAGGCGATCGCCCGCTTCGAGAAGGCCGGCTATCTGCTTGCCATCTGCACCAACAAATACGAGGCGAATTCGAAAGCGCTGATCGAGGCGCTCGGCCTGACAAGGCATTTCGCAGCGATCGCCGGCCAGGACACGTTCGCCTTCCGCAAGCCCGATCCGCGCCATCTCACCGAAACCATCCGGCTCGCCGGCGGCGACCCGCACCATGCGCTGATGGTCGGCGATTCACAGACCGACATCGACACGGCCAAGGCCGCCGGCATTCCGGTTGTCGCCGTCGATTTCGGCTACACCGACCGCCATGTCCGCGAATTCGAGCCCTCGGCGGTGATTTCGCATTTCGACGCGCTGACACTCGACCTGGCGGAACGGCTGATTGCAGCGGCGGCCGGCTGAACGAAACGGGCGATTGCGCGGCAGCGCCTGCCCTCGCCTATTTCAGGCATAGAAGGCAGGCGCATCGCCTTGACTTCACAACCCTGCCTCCCTTATATCGCGGCTCGCTTGGCCTTCGGGCAACGAGCGGGCGATTAGCTCAGCGGGAGAGCACACCCTTCACACGGGTGGGGTCGCAGGTTCAATCCCTGCATCGCCCACCATCTACCTTCAGAACCGGTTGGATGATTTGACCCGCACAGCTTTCTCACAAAAGAGCTGCTGGGGCGTAGGTGGTTTGGATTCACGCCCTAAGTCTCCTTCGTTCATTTCTCGATTTGGTGGGCAAGGAATTCCTCTCGGTCTACCTTGGGCGATTCTATTCAGCGGCGCAGATGCCACAAAGGCGCAAGGCTCAAAGCGCGATGGCGGCAAGGAACATGATCCCACCTTCGACACGTTGTCGGATGGTGAGTAACTTGGCGAACCCGTATTTACCGGCCGCTCCGTGCGTCGCCTCGTTGAACACATGGAACAGTTGAAGAATGTCGTCGATGTCCTTCTCAACGAATCCCAGCATTTCCGGCGAGTCGGCCCCCTTCTTTTTGAGTAGGTATCGAATTTTGGCGCGTCTCGAAGGAGTGGTTCCGTTAGGCGACATCTCGCACGCGCCGTCTGCGGCAATAACGTCTTCGTTTTCCGCCCATCTTTCCAGAATCTCTGTGAAAATTTCCCGCACACTCGTGCAGAAATGGCGGCCAGCATCGGTATTGGCCGGATTGAGCGCGAAAAGCGCACCTTTCCATCGGTCGGAGAGATCTTGAGAGAAACCCGCAAGATATTCGAGGATACCGCTGTCGGAAATGGCGTCGGGGTCGGTAGGAGTTGCAGAAGTGAACGCTTCCGCAACGGTTGCGCTATTGCTGGCCTCGCGTTCGGAGAGGGCCAAAAGATCTGCGACCCCCGATGATCGCTGAGTGTCACGCTCAATCCGATCGTACCGCTCGTTCAAATCATACGTTGATGTTCTGACTTCGACGTATGTAGTGGTCGTTTGGTTTCTTAGAGCGGCAATCTGGCGACGCCGTTGCTGTTCGACTTGGGCGTTGTGCGTCCGAACCCATTGATTATACTTATTGACCGCAGCTCTGGCGTTTTGGTTGTGCTGTCGAATGGCACGGTTGAAGTCGTCAGTGACCTTTTTGTTGTGCCGGTTCACACGGTCGAGCTCTGCCTTGTTGGCACGGTTGACGCGATTGACCTCATTTTGAATTTTCGCATTCTGCTGCCGCGCCCAACTGTTATACTGTGAAGGCGTCATTTTTCGAGCCATCAGTAGAACTCCCTTCCCCTAGCTTAGGTGCAAATAAGTGGGCACCGTCGCAAAAGCAAACAAGGTTGTATTTGATTGATGCGGCAAACGATGGCGCACTCCACGCTAGACTTGCCATCGTCACCCTCCGTGACGCTGACACCCATCAACGGCGGTTAGGACGGTTGACCGCCATCCTGGATTTGTGGGCATCGCTTGGGCGCCGCTACGCGCTGCGTTGAGCCGCGGGCAACAGCCAAACTTAGGGAATATTCTCCCTGAGCCAGGCTGTCGCTTCTGCGTCGGCTTGTCCCTCTGAATACGCCTCGCAGTGCGACACCACTTGCTTTCTCATGTTGAAGGTAATGTGGACGCCCAGAGTGTAGTGGTAGCCGCCGCCTTCGGCCGTCATACCCTCCAGTTTCCAAACGTCATCGCCGTCGTCGACATTTGGGTGGCGCTTGGCTTCCACCACAAGGACGTTCTCATCTTGTGCGCCGACCTTATGCACGATGATATCTGGAATGATAGGCGCCTCCTTCATCGCGCCGCCCTTCAGGTAGTTGAGCCTTTTCTGAATGGATTCCCGGCGGTCATAGAGGTGGCTGACACGCAGGCCGGGATAAAGTTCGTACATGTGGCGAAAGAGTTCGCTCGTCAGAACTGGTTCTCCTGGGTTTGTCTTGATGAAATCCTCGTCCGCTAAGAGCTGAAGCACCGCTTTGATAAACGGGGCCAGGATTGCCTTCTTCTCTTCAAGAGTGGCCACATCACCCTCCCAGCCTGCCTCCAATTTCTTCTTCGAAAATCATACTGTCCGACGCATAGATAGCGGCTATACAAATACCATACGCTTAGGGACAGTGACCTGAGCCAGACATGCCATCATCCCGGCGACATCTATCAGGTAGTGAGCTCAATCCAGTTGTCAGAACAAAAACGAGAGAATCGCAGAAGCTCCGCTAGGCTCGTGTATGCCTCGACTTCAGAAATAGTCGTTTTCATCCCATGTGCAGCATCATCGCGCCAATATTGAAGCACGGACATTGCCGCGTGCAGCGGGCGCGTTAGGTGCTCAGGTAGCCCGTGGACTGCCATCGTCATTACGCGGCTCCGCCCCTTGGAACCGGCATATGCGTCTAATACTTTTGTTTCGTTTTTCACTTTTCCGATGGCGACAGCCAGGAGCACCGACTCTGCTGCTGCGCCCGCCAAAACGCACGTTGCGAGATAGTTGCCGTTACGGTGACAGCTTATTGCTTCCGTAGATCGTTGCTCGAACCCTTCGCCTAGGAGTTTTGAGAAAGAGCGAAAAATGGTTGCCATCCGGCTAGGGTCAATCGCGCTACGACGTTGATCGTTCTTTAGCCACTCATACCCCAGCGTGGTAATCGAATAGCCGTCCGCGCGCAGACCGTCCATTGAAACGCCAGCAGCGGAATGCTGCCCCGGACGAAGCACGCCAATTCGGCAAAGTTCCCAGGCCGCGTCATAGAATGGGACGTATCGCTCAGGCTCTATCGGCGAGGTCTCCCGGTAGTGTCTTTGAACGATATGGGCGACCCATATGTCGCATTGATACGTGTTTGTCCGCGCAGAGCCGATTTGGTGACCAGTCAGATTGGCGAGCGCTGGAGCAATCGCAGCGCAATGGTCAACGACAATGCCAAATGCCTCGTCAAAACCCATTGTCAACCCCAAAGCACCTTTCTAGCACAAGTTCGGAATTTTGGAGCGCCTCGCCAAGTAACGTCCCTCCCTGCATCCCCCACGATCTGCTCCCTCGACACTGCACTCCAAGCCCTAACAACTACAGCTCGCCCCCTCACCCCCAAAATTCTTCTGCGCGAAGTTCAGCGCGCTTGAGTAGCTGGTATAGCTCTGGAACTGGCAGACATCGGAGCCATTGCGCACCTTCATCTGCTCGAGATCCCAGAACGAAACCTCGATGTGATCGTTGGCGCAATAGACCGTGTATTTTTCAGGCTCCAGCGCGCTGGCTTTCTGCAGCGGCATGGAGACGGCAGGAATGGAAAGTGCTGCAAATGCAAGCATGACGGCGTGGCGTGTGCGCATGAAAAACCCCTGAGTGAAACCGGCCCGTATTATCGCCGCTATTTTGAAACGCTGCATCACGGCTTTTTGACGAACGACTTTCTTTCCGATGCTCGGCTCGCAGCCGGCAAACTCCCTGTTTGACGCAATTCCCAAGGGAAAGCGCTTCGCGCTTTTCCCGGGAAAACCGTTTCACACTTTTCCTGGAATTGCTCAGATGCTGATCCAGATCTCCAGCGTGTTGGCGCCGATAACCGGTACCGCCTGGGCGGTCACTTTCTGGCCGGCAGCAGTGAGGTCGGCGGCCAGCAGCTCGGCGGCGCGGCGGTCGGCGTCGACATCCGGATTGTAGCGCACCTCGTTCTTGCCGGCGGCGGCGGCGACCCGTTCTTCGCCGGGCTTCGGTATGCCCCAGCCCAAAGCGCGCATTTTTGCGGAAAGCGCCTCGGCGTCCTCGCGCGCCATTCCGGCGAACTGGACGTAAACCGTCTGCGTGCTCGGCTGGATATGGAGCCGCTCCTTCAGAGTGTTGAGCGCGTTGCGATCCTGGTCGCCGATGATCGTCTGGGGCCCCGCTGCCGACACGATGAGATCGGCAACCGCCCGACGCGCCCCGGCGAACACAGGCACCCAGTCCGGGCGTGCCCAGAATTCAGTCGGAACCCCGAGCAAGGCGTCAAGCACATTGCTGCGCCCCGCTTGTGTCAGCCCGGTCATGCTCTGGAGACCTGCCATCCCGACAAGGGCCGCCACAACCTTGCGTTTTTCGGACACAGGGAGATCCGGATTGCCAAGCACGGAGGTCAGTTCGTCACGCACTGCCTGCGCATCGTTGGCGCTGTCGAGCAACTTGAGGCGTGCGGCCAGATTGTCGGCTGCGGTTCCATTCGGGCCGGGATGCGTGTCCGACCATTCGATAAGATAGCCAAAATTGAGGCCAGTGCGGTTTTCGAGCTCAGCGACCGGGACACGGTACCGATCAGGGTCGAACTCATCTGTAGCATCGCCCGGAATGAGGAACGCATCAACGACGAATTGCGGCTCCCTCACCTCACCCTTCACAGCAGCAGACACGGACGAGACGGCGAGTTTCCAATAGGCATAGGGGACCGGCACGCCATCGATCGGGTGGCTGGTGGGCTTGAAGATGGTGCCGCTGAAGATGGTCACCTTGTTGGCCAGCGGGTTGTGCAGCGTGCGCACCCAGTTTTCGAGCGGCGCCCACCTTGTTTCGTAAAAAGCGCCGGACTGCGGCATCGTGTTGGGCAGGACATAGGTATACTGCGCCAGTCTGAGCGCCGCCGTTGCCGGATCTCCCGTGAATTCGGGGCCCCAGGCGATGTCGCTGGCATTCGCCAATCGCGCCGGCAGCCACCGCCGGTCCGGCCTGAGGTACCAGGCACGATCCGGCTGCAAATCGTGCAGCAGCCGACTATCATACCTCAATCCACCTCCGGTGACCTGCAGGGTCATCCTTTGCGACCGATCCAGATTGACCGCTGAATAGATGGCTATGCGGTGACTACGGCCCATGACCAGCGAATAGTTGATGTAGTCCAGCGGTGTGGCCGATGCGTCGCGAGCCAAATCGCCGGTCAGCCGGGGCAAGCCGATCTTGGCCTGGATGAAATCGACCTTGTAGCCTGTTGAACTGCTGGGCTGCTTGTCGATAGCTTGGCCGAGCAGCGGTTCAAGCGCACTCTGCAACGGCACCGGCAATTGGCTGATTGAGACCTCGCCGTTCTTGACCTGACCGGCCAGTTCGACAAGCACGGCCTGCCGTAAATCGGGTGTCAGTTCGTCTATGGCCATTTTGCCGAGTTTGAGCTGTTGGACCACCAGCACGATCGCGGACCGTAACGTGGCCTGCGTAGCTTGTTGCTCGGCGAGCCTCTTGGCCGCGTCGTCGGCATTCTTCAAGGCAACATCACGTGCTGCCTCAGCTTGCGCACGCGCATTTTCTGCGTCTTTCAGGGCGGCGTTAAGCTTGTCGTTGAGCTTCTCGATCTGGACTGCCTTCCTCCCGGCCCTCTCGCCTTCCGCAAAAGCATCATCTCTTTGAAGGAAGGCGAAATAGGTTGTTGCGGCCAGGATCAGGGCTGCCAGGCCGAACACGGCGATCAGCAGGTTCTTGCTGCGATCGCGCTGCTTCTGGCTGTCGGTCTCCGCCTTGGCGCTCGCCTCGACGAACTCGGCGATGTCCGGCCCCTGCGGCAGCTCCGCCGCCTCCTTCAGCGCTTCGCCGCGCAGGAGATAGCCGGGATAGCCGGTGTTCTTCCATTGCCGGGCCTGGGCGGCCACGCGAATGCGAAAGCGCTCGGTCAGTTCGTCCGAACTCAGTTCGTCGTCGGATGCGAAGCCGTCGCCGGATACGGCACCGTCTTTGGTCGTCACGACTACAGATTCAGGGACAGCGATGGCGATCGCCCCGGAATCGGTGATTTCACGCGATGCGGATTCGTCGTCGGCCGCAACGGCAACTGGCTCGGCTGTTTCGAGCCCACCACCGCCGGCGAAAGCGGCAAGACGTACCGGGCTGATGTCGGCCGAGGTGATGCCGGGACGCGTGACCAGTTCGGCGGACCAATAGTCGAGTATGCGCTGCGCCGCGCGCCGGTCGGATTCCCGTTCGATAGTGCTGCCCGCGCGCCGCGCCTTGGCCAGGAAGTCGCGGATGGTCCGGGCATCGGGGACAGTGTTGTCGATGCTGGCTTCCGTCGTCCCTGCGCCGGCCTTGTCGCTGCGCTTCATCGAGGGATCGACGGCTTCGTTGGCGCTTGCCATGCGCATCAGCTCGAGATGCGCAATACGAATGTCGCTCAGCGAGATAAAATCGGCCGATGTTTCGGTTTCGGCGCCTGTGGCTGTTTCATCGCTCATGACCCGAGGTCCTCAATGATCCTGTGCAAAGGCGTGGAGACGCGGACGATCGAAGCGCATTCCGTTTTCAGCGCCAGATCGACCTGGACGAAGCGTTGCTGGGCCTCGTCCCTATAGGCTTCGAAGGCAAGGATGAAGGCGGTGTCGACAGTCTCACGCGACAGCTGGTCGTTGACGTCGGTGGAGTACCCAGCGAGCATGCCCCGCCACTGCCCGTTGGGATCGAGATCGGCGAGAACCTTGACCTTCACTTCCAGGATTCGCCACAGCGGCGAGAACTGGAATGGCAGCGACTTGTCAGCCGCCGCGTCTGGCGCGCCTTCGACCGGCTCGATCATGTCGGTGAGGCTCACCAGCTTGTTGTCGACGTCCTGCCAGAGCTTGTGCTCGACGACGCGCGCATAGATGGTCGAGGACAAAACCTGGATCGCGTCATACGCGGCCCTTATCAAAGGGACTGACGGGTCATTGGTGGGAAGCTTTCCAGCGATCGTGTCCAGACCAGCCGCCAGAAGCCCGAAAGGCAGCTTCTTTGCCGTGACGAAGATCTGCTGATTGAGCCGCGACGGCCAGACGCGCAGCACATCGTACACCTCCAACAAGGCATCGTAAGCGTCACCGGATGTGTCCGGGATTGCGCTCTGCAGCTTCGCCGCCGCCTGCACGAGTTCATCGAGCCACGACTGCTCCATGTCGCGAAGCGTCGGCCCGGCGGGCAAAAGTGCGACCTTTTCGCTGGCGGATGCGCAGAAAAGCCTCAGCCGGTTGAGGAATTTACGCAGGACGCGAACCTGATTGAGATCAGAGCCCATGTCGCGACTTGCAATCATGAGGCTTTGGAGACTGCCGATGCCATATTGGAAGCTCTGCAGGCCATCATGCAGGTCTTTGTAGGCCCTGAGGACGTCGATCTGGCTGGTGACGGTGGTTAGCTCGTCGCCGGCAGCAAGTGCTGCTTGAATGTCCTTGGTCTGCAGGTTGACGGCGTCGAAGCCGGCAACCGCGGTGTTGACCCGATCGTCGGTAGTCAGGCCCGGCAGTTCAGGCGTCGGTTTCTCGCCCGCTGCGAGTTCTTCTAAATACGCTTTGCAGATGGCCGCGCATTGCGGATTTTGCTCCGCGATCTTGTCCATAAGCGGCTTCGACAAACGATTGGCCAAGGCATAGTCAAGGATACCGAACCATACTGTGAGAGCCGACCCCTGCAGGTTGATCGCGCCGGCGAGAATACCGGCGTCCTTGGTTACCCTCAACCAGTCGGGAGGCAATGGGTAGAGATCAGCCAGTTGAAGCCGGAGGTCGAAATAGGCGCTGATCTCTGAACTCCCCTGGCGTTCGGTGGCTATCTCTTTGGTTGACGCAACTCCGGACGGAAAACCGTTTCACACTTTTCCTGGAGTTGCTCTAAAGCGCGTCGCGCTGAGACGGATTCATGCGACGCGCTTTAAGTTTTTGTCTTGATGCATGTCGTTCTCTCAAAACCGGGGCCACTTTTGAGCGACATGCATTAAAATCCGTCACATCCGAAAGAATTCAAATGGCATAGTCTCAAATCGCGGCTGATATCGATACGCCGTCGGTCTGCGCACACCACCATTACACGGGCTTGGCCGCGAGGTCCTGAATGATGGTGTCGATCGCGATGCCTTCGTTGCGATAGTACGTGCTTTTGGTCGCCGCGTTGGGCTCGGTGAGCCAGCCTCCGCTGTGATGCAGCGCAATCAGGTTCCAGTCGGCGTCGAAGACCGGCGAGCCCGAGGAACCCGGCAGCGTGTCGGTCAGATACTGGACGCGGCCGCCGCCGACGTAGGCCACGACATTGGCGACGAATGAAATCTGCTTTTGCGCGCCGCCGGGATGCTGGATGATGTTGACGTGGTCGCCGATCTTGACGGCCATGGGTTTCAATTCCAGCTCGCCCCATTTGGAGGCGTCGCCCTTGATGCGGACGGCTGACCAATCATTGTCCTTGGAGGTACGAAGAGGCACGGCGGTGTCGATGTCGAACTGGTCGAGCGGCGCGTCGAGCCCGGCAACGGTGCGCTGATAGTTGAACTGGACCACCGTGCCCGCCAATGAAGCGTCATCAGGCAAGACATGGTTGTTGGTGATCAGTATCCCGCCGGTGGTCATGAAGCCGGTGCCGGAGCTGCCATCCGCACGCTTGATGCGCACCACCGATCTTGCCCTGATGAGGCCAAGTTCTAGATAGCTGATCGGCACCAGCGTGCTCTTGTCACCAAGGATTTTTTCGAGCTGGGCCGGCGCCGTCGCGCCGCTCCAATTGGCGGTCGCGGGGCCTTCGACCGGTGGCGGCGGGGCGTGCTGCTTTGCCTGCAGCAGTGCCTGGTCGCCGGGATTCTCATCGAGTGCAAAGGCGACGAGGTCGTCGGCCCTGGTCTCCTGCTTTGCGCGCTGGACAATCGCAAACCAGTTGTTGATCGCCTTGTTGTCAAAGGCGATCTGGGCCGTCGAAAGACCGACACCTTTGGCAACACGCACGCCGTCGCCGATCATCGGGTAGAGGTTGGCGAGGATGCGGTTGAGACTGTTCAGTTCGGATTGCGTCCATTCGGTCATGGGATTCCCTCCGACCCTAAGCCTTCTTCTTCCGCTTGCGCGACCCTGCCCGCATCGCAATTTCGGTGCCGCGCACCGTTTCGTACTGGTCGGCGTCGATCAGCGACTGATCGAAGGTGACACCGCTCATTTCGGAGATTTCGGTCAGTGGGTACATTGCGCCGACGAACTCGTCGGGAACGGCAAACTCCAGCTCCGTGTCTGACAGATCCTGTTCGAGCACGAAGCCGTAGCTGGCGATCCCGTCACTGACGCGGGCGACCACCACCTTCCAGAAACGGCGCGGCACCGGCGCGCGAAGACTGGTGCCTTTGGGCCCCTTGCCGGCAAAGGTCCGGTCATCATCGGCGAGGACCGGTCCGGCGAAGACGCAAAGCCGCTCGCTCGCCGCCTCGGACAGGACGTGGTTCTCAAGATCACCCCAGTTCTTCTCGCCGCTGTCGGAGCGGTTGTAGCCTTCGACCTGGGGTGAGCAGTTGGTGACATGGAAGGAGCAGACATTGCCCCTGAGCAGAAGCTCGAAGGTGCTGCCCCAGGCCACGTCATCGCGCCTGACGATATGGCCCTTGTCGAAGGCGCCCTGATCCTGGGTGTAGAAGACATCGGGGATCTGGTACTTGTCGTCGAGCCGCAGATCCGGGAACCAGCGCTCGCTGAACAGGCCGCCTCGCGAATAGTTGCGGCCCTTTTCCGGCTCGCGCAGGTTGCTCTCCTCGGTGACGTTGGAGGCGGTGAACAGCGCCAGCCGCCGCTTGGCGTGCATCTTGAGCGAAAAATTCTGGTAGTCCAGCCGCGTGCCCCCGTCCCTAAGTGGCGCCAGCACGGAGAGGTCGGTGGCCTCAGGCATGGGCACAATGACCGGTGCGAGTTTAGTGCCGCCAGAGAGAAATTTCTCGTCGTAGCCCTTATAGCCGGCATAGTCCGCGACCGTTTTGGGAACGAATGCGCCGCCTGGAGGGGTCGGCTTGGCCGCTTCGAGTTCGACCGATTCCGTGACCGCTTCATGGGCAGGCGTTGCGCCGAGCGAGACGGTGATGCGCAACGGCACTTCGAAGGTGACGCTGCCGCCCGGCGAAACGACGACGCCTCCGGATGAAGGCGTCTGGGTGGCGACGCCCGGGATCTGCTTGACGCCGCCGACTTCAACCAGGTTTACGCCCTCGGCCGGCGACCCACTGTCCGCCTTGTTCCACCATGCGCCCCAATCGTTGGGGCCGCCGCTGGCGGCGCCGGCGAAATTGAGGCCGAGGTCGACGACACGCTGGTCCTTGGCGAGCGCGCCGGTGGGCACGGCGTAGTTGCGCTCGAGATAGCGGCCGGCGAAATGCAGCGCCACGACCTCGCCGGTGGCGAGGTTGATCATGGCGGTGCCGGAGTTGCCGCCAGTGGTCGAGCAATCATGTGTCGCCGCGCTGACGATCTTGCCGAAACTCTCCGTATCGAAGCCGCCCTGCAGCATGCCCGGTTGCAGGCGCTTGACCTGGAAACGATTGCGCATGAGCTCGTTCTGGACATCGACCGCGTTGCGATTGTCGAACGCGGGATAGCCGATGGCGACGACTTCCTGGCGCAGCATATCGCGCGCGTCGGCGACCGCGAGCGACAGCGGCGTGATGTTGTCGGGCAGGCCTTCGACTTCGAGGATCGCCATGTCCCAATAGGGATGGATCATCCGGACATTGCGGATCTTGAAGACGTTTCCCGCCGCCGAATCGCGCTTGAAGTCGATGCCGGCGGCGCGGCCGTTGATGAATTGCAGATTGCGGTCGCCAAGGCCGTCCGCAAATATCTGCGCCACATGACGATTGGTCATCAACAGGTTGCGGCCGACGACGAAGCCCGTGCCGCCGTAAGGGATATTGGTGTTCCACAACAGTTCGATACGCCCGATCGCCGGCAGGGCGGCTTCGATGCGCTGCTTCGATGCGGCCTCGCTGGTAAGCTTCGTCCACAGCGAATGGCCAGGTGTCGGAGCGCCGTCGAAAGTCAGCGTCGTAAAGGTGCCATCCTTGATGTCATAGACCGGTCGCAACTCCGGGATGATTATGGCTTCCAGATCGGAAAGCTGCTCGGGCGCGACTTCGGCGCCCCGCGCGAGGCTCTCCATGCCAGCGCGCGCCGATTCAAACGCCGCCTCCGCCTTGCCGGCTTCCGCAGGCGCAAGGGATTCCAGAGCGCCGCCTGCCATCGTCTCCACGTTGCCGAGGACCGATTCAGTCCCCTCGCCCCCGGTGACGAGATCGAGATATTGACGGATTCGCTGCTCTCTGCTGACCGGCATAGTCGCCCCCAAAGGTTCTGTCCAAGTAAAGAACTGTATTGCCCCATTTTAGACTGGTGCAATTCTGACCGGCAGGCAAGGAAACAAATCAACTCGCGTCGAAGATGACCGGAGCGCAACGTCGGCATGTCTGTTTGCCCGCAGTCGCTCGCGCGATGTATGACGCTCGCATTATTTCAGCGATGCCGTATGTGATCTCCGTCACAGACGCTCACGCTGTTTGCGCCCAGCTATCGCAACAGGCGGAAAGGCCATTGCGGCCGCTCGGTTTTACAGAAATTTTATCACCTAACCATTTTAATCAGTTGGCGCCTGCACGCGCGGCTCCTCCCGCCGCGCGTGCAGACGGCTTTCCGCCCGGCACGAGCCAGGCACTGGGCGCGACCACTGCCTTTAGACTAGAAGGCGTAATCGCAAGGGATGAACGCCGGCCTTTGACGCGGTGCACTCTTGCCTTAGACTTCGGCCCTTAAACTTCGCCGATTGCGGCAATTGGGAATTTGGAACATGGCTTTTGGCGGCCCAAACGACAGAAACGATCTGCCGCGGCTGGCACGCATCGATCCAAAGCTGTTCGATATCCTGTTCAGCGGCTGCAAGGTCGAGCGCTACGCCGCCGGCCAGCATCTGTTCGTTCAGGAAGATGCCGCCGACCGGATCTACGGGGTCATGAGCGGCACGGTGGAAATCTCGATCTATTCGCCCGGCGGGCAGAAGCTGGTGGCCAATATCGAGCTGTCGCGCAGCCTCGTCGGCGAGATCGGCGCGCTTGACGGGCGGCCACGCACCGCCACCGCCATCTGCCTGACCGCTTGCGAGCTGGTTTCGCTCAGCAGGACACAACTCTTTGATCGCATTGAGAAAAATCCACCGCTGGCACGCGCGATGATCGAACTTCTGTGCGCCCGGCTGCGCTGGGTCAGCGGCGAACTCGGCGACCAGGCCTTCTTCGGCATCGAGGCGAGGCTCGCCAAACGCCTGGTCTTCCTGGCCAAGGTGATGGCCGACAGCGCCGGCTGGATTCCGATCTCGCAATCGGAACTCGGAGAGTTCCTCGGCGCCACGCGCGAGTCCGTCAACAAGACGCTCAACGACTGGCGCAACCGCTCGTTCATTGCCATCAAACGCGGCGGCCTGCGCATTACCGACACCGGGGCGCTGCGCCATATCGCCGAATCGCAGGACGACGACTGACGCCGAATCAGAGCCGCGAAATCAGATATCGCAACGCCGAGCGGCTGGGCATGAAGAAATACCCACCCCCCTTGGTGGTGACGAATTGCGGCATGTCACGGAGCGTCGTGACCTTTTCCCATGACGGAATGGTGAACCTGCCATCGCCGCCGCGCGAACCAATCGTCGGGTCCTTTTCAGCGACGAGGCCCTGGAACGTGGCCGACGAAACCCAGGTCTGCTGAATGAATTCGTACTGGCGCTCTATGTCGGCGTTGAGGCACATGAACAGCAGCCCCTTTTCGACCTTGCCATTCTTGCCGTCCTGCTTCTCATAGGTGCGGCCGACCCGCAGGATACGATGGCGCTTGCCGATATTGATCTGCGTATCGCGGTCCTCACCCAGCGAGTCGCGTGGGTTGGAACGGCGAATGTGGGCACCAAGCGGGCAGCGATGGCCTTGCGGATCCTCGGCGCCAGCGGCGAAGTTGTTGTCGATGACGCGTCCCGGATGATCCGGGTTGCGCACCAGCGAGCTTCCGTTCTGCCAGCGGCCGAGCATCTTGGCGGCAATCCAGTCTTGCGTGATGGCTTGGTTGCCGAGTTGGCTCGCGACCAAGGCTGCAGCCTTTTTGCAGTAGTTGTTGAAGACGTCGACGTGCTGCTCGAACTGGCGAATAACGAGGAATGAACCGTTGCGCCCGAAATCGCGCGGCGGTGGCGGCAGGCCCGGAATCAGCCGGCTACGGCGCACCTGCGAAAGGATTCCGGTCCGATCGCGTGATGCGCTTACCGAGGGCGAGGCTGGATAGAACCCATGCTCATCACGATAGCCGAACAGGAACTCGCCGGGCGCGACCAGATGCATGGGCGCGGCGCCCCTGCTGGCGCGGGTCGTGCCCCGGACAATCGGCTGCGAAATCCCGTCCGCGAAACCGAAATGCTCGTAGGCTGGCCCACGTTCCGATCGATCGTCACGCTTTGCCCCGTCGGACGATTTCGTCTTCGTGTCGGTCGGACCCCGGTTTACGGCGAGCGGCAGTTCGGCGACGACCTTCATGCCTGCACCGGTCGTCTTTCGTCTCACTGTGGCAATCTCGGTCTTCAACCGTCCCGGGTCTTCGGCATAGCAGACGATGACCAGGTCCACAGGGTTCTCCAACGACCCCCACTCCCATTCGTCCGGGCCGTCGCGGCCTCGGTCGTCCAGTATGCGCCCACGCTCGGGATTGCCCATGCCATGGCGAAAGGCGATCGGAAATGTTTCCAGTGGATCGCCCTCCACACCCTCGTCGAGCCCAAACTGCCGCAGGCCACCGGGACCAAAGGCGACTATCATAGCGCGCCCGGCGGGCCTGCCTTCGCCGAAACTCGTCTGCTCGACAACGAAATCGAGCCAGGCTCTGCGCTTGGGCGCCGGCAACTTGTCCGGCACCCGGATCGCAAGCATATGCGAATAAGCGAGCGGGCCGAGCGGGCCGAAGAAGATGGACTGGATCTCGCCGGTTTCCAGCTGCTGTTCGAGAGGCGCCGGAAAGGCAGAGCTGATATTGGCCAGCAGCGAAGTGGTCTTTTGAACGGTGGTTGTTTCGCTCGCCGGGCGCCGTAGCGAACCGAACAAGCTCAGCCAGTCGCGCGCCTCGTTGCCGACGGCGGAAGCAATGCCGCGCCTGACCTGGGAATTGATCCGGATGCGCTCTGTGTTGATTTGGGGATAGGCGGAGTACCAGAACAGGGTCGGCACCTGCTGGCGCCGCGCCCAGCGCTTGAAACGATCGCCGTCGCGCGCGCCGTCCAGGAACAGCCATCGTGTGCGTGGATAGCCCACGGTGTTGCTCCACACGCCGGTGAGGCCAGCGGACGCCTTGGCGATGAAGTCCTCAAGATAGCTTTCCCAGCTGCCGCCGTAGTTGGAGAAGAACATCAATCGGTTGGAGCCGGGCAGCAGTATCCAGCGGGCGAAATGGATGGTGTTGATGGTGTTGAGGAAGCCTGGCTTGAATACCTTCTGGGCAGCTATCGAGATCAGGTAGAAGGAAAACCTGAGCGCCAGCCGCCGCAGAATGCCGGCCTTCATCGTCGAAATCGCAGTCAGATGGTTTTGTGCCGCGTGGCCCTCCTTGACGAGTATCGCGTTCAATTCAGATATGCCGATCGATGTGCTTTCCGGCCGATCCCTGTCCTCGCGGCGTCGCAGCGCCAGCAAGCACGAAAACGCCAGCAGCGCCGCTGCCACCAACACTCCAAGTCCCGACAACAGAAGTGAGGTGATTGCTACGGCTATGGCGGTGAAGGAGATTTCCTGGGAACTGATGTCGATAGATCTGCCGAACACCACACCGTAGGTCATATACCAGCAAGCAGCCCAGATGATCGCCACCGTGACGAAGACCGGCGGTACCAGCAACGTCGTCATCAGGGCACGGCCCCAATGACCCGGCGGCTTTTCCAGCAGGCTCTCGGCCGGCTCGAACGCCCAGGCAAACGTCCGTAATGACTGGACATGCTGGCGAACTTCAGCGAGCACGGCAGGAGCGTTGCCGGCGCCTTTGCGTGGCCGCTCGACGATGTCGCGCACGGCTTCGAAAAGCTGCTGCTCGGCCTTGATACGCTGGACCGAGTGCCCCGGCGTGCCCGAAAACACCAGTCCGGCATTGCTGCCGAAGGACGGCGATATGTCGACATTGTGCTTGCGCAGGAAATCGTTCAATGCGCCGCCATCGCGCAGATCGCAGACATCCTTGAAGATCGGCCGCAGCCGGTGCCCGATGGCGTGCGTGACCGCATCGATGACATCGTCGATGCTGCCGTCACCGGAAATCTCGAGAACCAGAGCTCCTTTTTCCTGACCGGAATCAGCGCCGATCTCGCCGGTGCCGACCACGGTCAGGCTGGTGAAGTGGACGGTGCCGGCAATGTCGAGCGCGGTGCGGATATCTTCGACGGCCGGGTTGCCGAGGCTGGCAACCTTGTCGCGGACAGCATCCAGCGACGCGGATCGGGTGACCGGGCAGACCACCGTCACCATAGACTGCGTTACGGTGCGGCAGAGTTCTGCCCGTTCGAAATCGACCTTGAGCGTTTCGGGATAGGCGCCGATGCGGGTCATCCGCCCGGCCTTGCCGGGCATGCGGCGCACGCCCTGCTTCTGGAACAGGGCGCGCAGGCTTTCGCCGATCTGGATCCTGGCGATCTCGGCGCCGATGCACTGATGAATGCCGTGGCCGAACACCATGTAGTCGCGATGCGGGCGCGATGTGTCGAACTGGTCCGGGTTCTGCACGGCGTCCGCATCGAACATCGCCGACAGCGTCGCCGGCATCACCACCGTGCCGGCTTTCACCAGGCGCTCGCGGCGCGTGCCCTTGCCGATGATCGCGTCGCGGGCCGTGTAGCGCCAGGGGCCGACCCAGATCGGCTTGAAGCGCATGGCTTCAAGGACGGCCCTGTCGAGCTTGGCGGTATCGTTTTCGGCCAATGCGGCATCGATAGCCTGCCGTGCGTCGGGCCGCGACAGGATCACGTCGAGGCAATTGCCGGCGGCCAGCACATTGGTCGGGACGAAGCCGGCGATCATGCCCAGCATGATCGAATTGAGGTCATCCCGCGACAGGCGGCCCTGATCCATCTGGACAACCAGCCTCGCCAGCGGTTGCTCGGCCTTCAAGCCCCGGTCCCTAGCCGACTGGATGGAGCGATCGATGACTTTGAGAAGACGGTCGCCCGCCACCACTGCGAGTTCGCGCATGACGGGGCTCGCCGTCGGGTCCGAAAAGAACAGCGCACTCAGCGCGATCGCCCAGTCGGCGAATTCGGATTCATCGTCCATCTCGACGCCGAAATAATCGCGGCAGATGTGCACCGGGACGATCTTCATCAACCTGGAGATCGCATCGAAGCCGGGGCTGGCGCGCGTCATGATCTCTTGCGAATGACGCGCCGCGATCGGCCTGACGGCGGCTTCGACCTCGGCCGGCGGGAATGCACTCAGCACCGACGATTTCATGCGCCGGTAGTCGGCGCCGTCCTGCATGCCGAGGATGAAGTTGGATCCCCGGGCAAGCTCGGTCATTTCCGGGCCGTATGGGGTCTGGAATTCGTCGCCGCGCTCCAATATGTCGCGGACATCGGCGTTCTTGGTGACCACGAGAACACCGAAGAGCTTGCCGGTCGGCCGGAAACGCCGCAACAAGGAAAGCGCCCAGCGGGGGTCTTCGGCCAGAGACCCGACGATGCGCGCAATCAGCCCTGTCTTCCGGATCCGGCCGAGATCGAAGGGCGGCATTTCCGACAGCGGGCGCTGGTTTTTCTGGGCCGCGCGAATAGCGTCGAAATACTTCAGTTCGGTCATGCGCGTTCAAGCCCCCCGGCTATCCACGTTATTGCGATGCCGGCCGTTCAACGCCTAGGTTTGCATCGGTTGCACGTATGTGAATCTTTTCACAGTTGGTCCATGTTCCAGCCAGCATTGACGCCATGTTCATTTGGCCAGTCGGAAATTGGCGACGAGGATCTCGTTCGCGGCCTTGTCGGTGAACGGTATCCAGCGCACACGCTGTTCTGAAAAATCGGGATGCCGGGTGGTGAAAATGGTCATCTCGCGCCGCGCCTGTTCCGGCCGGCCGCTTCGCATCAGCGCGCCGATCTTCAGGAACCTGGAATAGAAATAGCCGGGAGACAGGTTGAGCGAGCGGTCAGCGGCAGCGATCGCCGCCGGCCAGTTCTCGACCAAACAATAGGCCGCCGTCAGTTCCCCCAGATTGTGGAAGCGGTAGAGGTCGAACGGGCTCAATCGCTCGGTATCGAGAAAGAACGGTATCGCGGTCGCGGCATTGCCGAGCAGCAGCTGGGCGCTGCCCATGGCCGAGCGCGCGAAGGCAAAGCTCGGATTGATGTGGATCGCTTCCTCGAGATGGTCGACGGCCGACCGCGGTTCGCCGCGCATGATGTCGACGGCGCCGAGATGGGCGTGCGGGCGCGCATCCAGGCTGTCCACCAGCAACGCCTTGCGGGCAAACTGCTCGACCTTGTTCAAATCGTCGCTGTCGCCGAAACGCAGCCATGCCCGCCAGAAATACCACCACGCCAGTTCGTTGAGCACGGCGCTCGAGTTGGCGTCCTCGCGGTAGGCCTTCTGGAAGAACTCGAGTGCGGTTTCGGTGTCGCCGCGGGTGCGCCGGTTCATGTGCCAGCGGCCCCGTCGCACCAGTTGCCAGGTCTCCAGGCTTTCCCAGGGAACCTGGAAGGTGCGTGCCTGTTCCGCCCGGTCGACCTCCTTGTCGAGGATCGAAACGATCTCAGCGCCGATCTGGTCGCGCAGGTTGAAGATGTCGACCAGATCGCGATCGAAGCGCTGCGACCACACCAGCCGCCCGTTGGACGCGTCGGCCAGCGAGGTGTTGAGGCGGATCTGGCCACCATTGCGCATCAGCGTGCCGCTGACGATGTAGCGCGCGCCGAGCGCGTTGCCGATCACCCGCGTGCCCAGCGTGTCGTCGCGGAACTGGAAGCTGGAGCCCTTGGCGATGACCGAGAGCCATCTGGTGTTGGATAGACCATAGATGATGTCCTCGGCGATGCCGTCGGCCATGTAGCCGATGTCATGCTCGCCGCCATCGGCGTGGAAGGGCAGGACGGCGATCGCCGGCGGCCCCTTGGACGACAGCTTCTGCTGCGCATTGGCCTGGGGAATGGCCGCGAACGACGCCGCCGGCGAGGATCCGTTGCCGCTGCGGCCGGCGATCAGAACGCGCACCGGCAAGGCGATGTTCTTCAGCATGAATTCGCCGAGATCGGTGAAATCGGCCGCCGTCTTGTCCTTCACATGGTGCCAGGTCGTCTCCGAAACGGCGAGACCGTTGCCCGGCGCGAATTCCTGGATTCTCGCCGCGATGTTGACGTCGTCGCCGTAGAGGCGGCCACCACGCACGATGACGTCGCCGGTGTTGATGCCGGCGCGAAACGGCATGCGCATATCGTCGGCAACCTCGGCGTTGAGGGCGACGATGCGGCCCTGGAAATCAAAGGCTGCGCGCAACGCCTCGATCGGATTGCCGAACTCGGCCATGATGCTGTCGCCGGCGTCGCCGAACGTGCGGCCGCCAAATGTGCCACAGCTGTCGGCGATGATGTCGCGCCGTTCCTCGAATGCCGCGACAGCAGACTCGTCGTCGATGCCCATCAGCCGCGAGAACCCGACGGCATCGATAGAAATGATTGTCGCCAGCTGACGGGTGTAGTTCCGTACAGCCATGTTCGAGCCCCCGCTCCCTTTCTGGTTCTGGTCCAGCACAGGCGACGACCCGTTCCTGAAACACTTCGCCGCGCGCTGAGAGATGAAGATTCCGGCGGGGTTGGCGCGCCATGCCACCCCGCCAGGACCAGAAGTCTAGCAGGGTCTTGGGCAAAGCTCTACCACCATCGGGTTGTCCAGCGCGGGCCGTGGCAGCACTCATGGTTGGCCGGCGGTTGGCGCAAATATTGGCGTGCCGTAGCTCTGAGCGCGGCGATCCAGGGCTTCACGGAACCTGCGCGACGTCAGCACTCGGAACAAACTGTGCTGCCTGCGAGTTTCCGGTGCGGTTCATACCAACGTGAAATGAGGGTAATCATGCGAAATCTTGTTCTGGCGACCGGCGTCGTCGTTCTTCTGGCCGGCTCGACGGCCTTTGCCGCGGATGACAGCCCACTGCCGCCGACGAATGCCCAGAAACTGTCGGCAATCATCGCCAAGGTCGAGCAGCGCGACGGCTTTCGCTATGTGAAGGAGGTCGACTGGGACAAGGACGGGTACACCGTCACCTATTACACCGCCGACAAGGCGAAAGTCGAAATCACCTTCGATCCCGTAACAGCCGAACCGAAATAGCGCTGATACCGCACCGCTTCGGCAATTCCGTCCGCCGCGTTTTTTGCCTACGATGGTGGCAGTTGTCGGACAACGGGGCGACCATGCTTTCTTCCAATCGAATTGCCAACGCGCTTGCGCTTGTCGTTGCACTGGCTGGCGCGGCGGTCTGCCTTGGTCCAGCGCGTGCCGACGGGCCATCCTTCGACTGCCGCAAAGCCAGCCTGCCGGTGGAAAAGGCGATCTGTGCCGACCCGCAACTGTCGGCAATTGATGCCTTGGTCGCCAAGGCCTTTACGGGTTTCGAGCCAGCCTTTGGCCGCGACAAGCGCAAGATCGCCCGTGCGCTCATCACTGACAGGAACGCCTGCGGGCAGGATGCCGCCTGCATCGTCAGCGCCCAGAACAATGCGCTGCAGACCTACGGCAATGCGCCGTCCTGGGTGCAGGATTACAACATCGCCCTGATCGGCAAGAAGGCGCTCGACACCGCAGCCCGCCATCCAGGCAGCCCCGACCAGCCCCTGCCCTCGTCGATCGGGCAATGCGCCTTCACCCACATCACGGCGCTGACGACGCGGCTCGGCGACGACCCGCTGGAAACGGCCAGTCCTGAAGCCGGCAGTGTGACGCGGTTCAGCAATGGCGGCGCCGGGGTTTCCTACGAGCGGGAGCCTGGCCTTGCCAGTTCGAAAGCCGGCGATCCTGTCGTCATGTGCCTGATATCGATCCCGAGGGATTGTCCGCAGGGCGACGAGCGCGGGCGGGTCTATTACGGCGTCGACCTCACGATAAAAGGCACATGGATTTTGCCGGATTCGCAACATCTATGCGGCGGCGCCTGAAGATTTGCCGCAAAGCACTGCTGGATGCACTCTTGCGCCGATCCGCCTTTGATGGCTGAGTGCGCGTAACAGTTGCAGGGCACGGGGGTGCATGGCCATGGTTAAGCATGTTTTGAAGCGCATCCTGATGATGCTTGCCGGCTATTTCGTTTCGGTGCTGATCGGATTGTTCGCGGTCGTGGCGATATATTGCGCACTCGCCGTATTGCCCAACGCGCCGGACTATTTCGGCGCCATGCAATTTTCGCCCATTGTCGTGCTGCTGTGGCCGCCGCTCGGCATGGTCGTCTATTTCTTGACGATCGTGCTGACCGGCCTGCAGACGCTGATCTTCGCGCTGCTCGCCGAATTCTTTGCCCTGCGCAATTTCCTGGTGCACATGCTGTTTGGCGCCGCTGCCGCTGCAGCCGGCTTTTTCCTGGTCTGGCCGGCCGCGGAAGAGGATGCCGGACGCTGGGCCGATATCGGCATCATCGCCGCCGCCGGCCTCGTAGCCGGTCTGGTCTATTGGCTGATCGCGGGCCGCGACGCCGGCTTCCGGCGTCCGCTCATCCAGCGCTGATCGCAGGAAACGGGCGACCGTCCATCGGCCAAAAATCTAATAAAACCAGAGAGACAAAGTGAGTTCCTCGTTCGTTGAACGAGGAACTCCGCTGGTTTCAGCTCGTCGGCGAGCGCACCGCTTCAGTCGCTTCCAGCGCCTGCATCAGCCGCGTGTCGCGGTCGTAGACATCGTTGAAATATTCGACTTTGCCGGACAGGTCCGGCCAGGCAGTGAAGTAGGAGACATAGACGGGAATCGTGCGTGTCACGTCTTCGCTGGCATGGCCGTGCTTGAGCTTTTCGGCGATGTCGTCGACCGAGACGCCGAGCACCGCCGCCGCCATCCCACGCGGATCCTGAAGGCGAATACAGCCATGGCTGAGCGCCCGCATATCGCGCTGGAAGAAGGATTTTTGCGGCGTGTCGTGCATGTAGATGGCGTGCTTGTTGGGGAACAGGATCTTCAGTTCGCCCAGCGCATTGGCTTCGCTCGGCTGCTGGCGCACGCTGTAGGGAATGTTGGCGCCGTAGGCGCCCCAATTGACCGAGGAAGAGGGAACCCGCCTGCCGCGCGAATCGGTCACCTCGTAGCCGGCACGGTCGAGATAGCCCGGATCGCCACGCAGCCTTGGCAGCATCTCGTTGACGATGATCGACTGCGGCACGCCCCAATAGGGATGGAAATCGACCTGCTTGATCTCCTTGAAGAAGAAGGCGGTCTGGTTGGTGGTCCGGCCGATGACGACGCGGGTCTTCAGCTTCTCCTCGCCATTGTCGATATAGCTGGCGGTGAAGGCGGGCTGGTTGATGAAGACCCGCGGGCTGCCGAGATCGGACGGCATCCAGCGCAATTCTTCCAGCGCGACCTGCACCTTCTGCAGCCTGTCGGCCTTGGACGTGCCGGCGAGCGAGGCGACGGTGCGCGGGCCGATGACCCCATCGCCCTTCATGCCGGCCTTCACCTGCACGGCCTTGATGATCGGAACCAGTTCGGGAACATAGACATCGCTGGTGCCGAGACGAGACAGGATCTCGCCATAGGCGCCGCCCATCTCGTCGTCGAGATTGCGCGCGATCAGCGTCAGCAGCTTCGGCAGTTCGGCGCTGGTCTCGCCGGGCTTCAGCAACAGCTTGGGATCGACGACGATTTCGTTTTCGGCGCTCGCCTGCAGCGATTCAAGTTCGACGCGCAGCGCCTGATATTCCGCGTTCTGCGGGTGCCGCGATTCGAGGTAGGTGCGCACTTCCTGGGTGTGAGCCAGCGTCTTGAGCGCGCCTTCCATGTCGACCGGCTTCGGCGGAAATTCATAGTAGCCGGTGATGCGATTGGGATCGACGCGCCCGCTCTGGGCGTCACGGGCATAGCGCAGTACGCGCGCCGACAGCGCCATCTCGAAGCGGACGAGTTCCTTCAGATGGGCGTCGGCATCGACTGCCGATGCGTTGGCTGCCGGCACCTCGACCGTGTAGTCGGCCGACGTGAGACCATAGCTTGCGGCTTCGCCAAGCACCCGCACCGCATCCTGGGCGCGGGCATTGGGATTGCCCTCGTTCACCCAGATGAAATCAGGATTGGCAGAGTAATAGGCAATCAGTGCCTTGGCGATATCGGGCTCGGCATAGAGTTCATAGTCACTAAGGCCTGCAACGGCTTCGCGGAAGGCAGTGCTGGTCGCCGACGGCACAAAGGCGGCGTCTTCAGCTGTTGCCACCTGGGGAGGTGCTGCCACCAACGCGGCAAAGTCGACGCGCACCAGCCGGTCGGCCTTGTAGGTGTAGTAGGACGGGCTGCTGATCCTGGTGCCGCCGCCCGATACGGCGGGCTTCGGCTTGCGCTTCGGCGGCGGCGGGAATTCGCCTTGCGGCCTGTGCTTGACGCCACCGCCGAACAGCATGTCGAACAGGCCTTGCGCGCTTGCCTGCGGCACACCGAAGGCCAGTGCTGCCGCCACTGCAAGCGGCATCACGGTGGCTTTATTTCCGAGGAATTTCATTAATCACCCGCTCCGGCTGCAAGCCGGCTCCCGTTCCGCGCCGCTAGACGATCTTGCCAACCGCATGGCGGATGTAAGGCGCTACTATACCGATTCATACCGATTTCGTTAAGCTTCCATAAATTTCCGCAGGCCTGTTGCAGAACGGTTTCACAACATCGTGACGTCTGGAGCGGCGTTGCCGCTCCAGACCGGTCAAAGCGGCCGCTGCTTCAGGCGTTGGCGCCACCGTCGATGGTGAGCGCGGCGCCGGTGACGAAGCGCCCTTCCGGACCGGCGAGCCAGGCAACCATGCCGGCGATCTCGTCAGCCTTGCCGAAGCGGGGCGTCGCCATCTTCCGCCGCTGGTGTTCGGCATGCGGGCCTTCGGCCGGGTTCATGTCGGTGTCGGTCGAACCGGGATGAACGACGTTGGCGGTGATGCCGCGCGGACCGAGGTCTCGCGCCAGCGCCTTGGTCAGGCCGACCAGCGCAGCCTTGCTGGTCGAATAGGCGCTGAGGCTGGTGTCGGTGACGCGCTCGGCCAGATTGCTGCCGATCGAAATGATGCGGCCGCCCTCGCCCATGTGAGCCGCTGCCGCCTTCGAGGCTACGAACGGCGCTCTCAGATTGACCTCAATGGTCTCGTCAAAGTCGGCCAGCGACATCTGTTCGATGGGCGCCGCGCGCCAGATGCCGGCGCTGTTGACCAGGATGTCGAGCCGGCCGAAGGCATTCACCGCCTCGGTGACCGAGCCTTCGATGGCGGCAGCGTCGCGATTGTCGGCTTGGATGGCGATCGCGCGACCACCTGCCGCTATAATCTCGGCGACGACAGCTTGGGCCGGCGCCGAGCTGTTGACGTAGGTGATGGCGACGTCGGCGCCATCGGCCGCAAGCCGTTTTGCTATCGCAGCACCTATGCCGCGGCTGCCGCCGGTGACCAGTGCTGCCTTGCCGTTCAATCCGTTCGCTGACATGTCATTTCCCCGTTATGTAACGATCGATACATAAATATCTGGCAACCTTGCCTGGCGATGTCAAGTGAATTATGTATCGATCAACACAGAAAGATCGTCATGCCGGAAAGAGGCCGCCCCCGCACCTTCGATCGAACCGCCGCCTTGCGGCAGGCGATGGAGCTGTTCTGGGCCAAAGGCTATGAGGGCACCTCGATCGCAGACCTGACCGCGGCGATGGGGATCAGCTCGCCCAGCCTCTATGCCGCCTTCGGCAGCAAGGAGGCGCTGTTTCTGGAAGCGACCGAGTATTACACCCGCAACGAAGGCACCGAGATCTGGAGCGCGCTGGACGAAGCGCCGACGGCATGCCAGGCGATCGAGAATTTCCTGCGTCAGACGGCAAAAGCGTACTCTCAGGACGACCGCCCGCAGGGCTGTCTCATCGCACTGGGCGCACTGCACCAGGATTCAAGCAGCGGCGCGATCTGCGATGATTTGCGCCGCCGCCGCGCCGAAAACCACACCCTCTTGCTGAGACGGCTGGAACGCGGTGTGGCGGAAGGCGAATTGCCGGCGGGCTTCGACAGCAACGCGGCGGCGACCTTCTATGCGACGGTCCAGCACGGCATGTCGATTCAGGCCCGCGACGGCGCCTCGTGCGACGCGCTCATGGCCACAGTGGCCGGAGCGATGGCGGCGTGGCAGGGGCTGGTCGGAACAGCGTGACAAAGCGCGGAGCTTGTGCTGGAAATCCAGTCGGCGGCGAAATGCGCCGGGAGGGATCATCCGTGAAAAAAGGGTATCGCGAGTTGCTCGACGAGGCCAATGCCGAGATCGAGGTGGTCTCGCCCGAGGAAGCGGCCGGGCTGCTCGACGACGAGGACACCATCTTCGTCGACCTGCGCGATCCACGCGAGATCGAGCGGGACGGCCAGATCCCCGGCGCCAAACATGTCACTCGCGGCATGCTGGAATTCTGGATCGATCCCGAAAGCCCCTACCACAAGCCGTTCTTCGCCTCGGGCAAAAGCTTCGTCTTCTTTTGCGCCGGCGGCTGGCGCTCGGCGCTGGCCACCAAGACGGCGCAGGATATGGGGCTGTCGCCGGTCAAGCACATCCTTGGCGGCTATACCGCCTGGAAGGCGGCCGGATTGCCCGTCGAGCCGGGCGGCAAGAAGAACGGTTAGCTCACCGCTCCGGCGTTGTCGGAGTCGACAATACACCCATTGGAATCAATGCAGTATCGGCTCGCGCTCGTTTTTGACAAAAGTCACAGCGCGTTCGACAACACCTTTGTCGGCGAGAATGCGACGGTGGCCGAGCCCATCGGCCCAGTGCAGCCGCACATGGCTGCCGGCGCCGGCATAACGTGTGGCATGATCGGCGGGGACTTCGCGGTCGTCCGGCGCGTGGATGACCAGCGTCGGCACCGGCGCCTCAGCCAACTGGCGGTCGCCGGTGAATTCATGCAGCGGCCGGCCCGACAGCCTTTTCACCTGATCGGCCATGGAAACCTGCGAACGCGGACCGACATTGAGCATGCGGCTGAAGTCGGCGAAGATCGCCGGCAGGGAACTTGGCGCGGCGACCAGCACCAGCCGCTCGGCCGCGACGGGCTGGATACCCTTGATCGAACCGGCAATGGCATTGGCGGCGACGGCGCCACCGAAGGAATGGCCGACTATCGCCTTGAACGGACCGAACCATTCGCCGGCGACCCTGACCGCCTCGACCGCATTGACCATGTTGAGATGACGGCCCAGCGACTGGCCATGGCCCGGCAGGTCGAGCGAGGCGACCCGGTAGCCCGCATCGCGAAAGCCTTCGATCAGAGCGCGCATATATTCCGTGCGCGAACGCCAGCCATGGACGACCAGCACCGTGCCGGCGGACGCCCTGCCCGGCTCGGGCCGGAATTCGTGCACCATGACGCAGCCGGCCTTGGTCGTAAGCCGATGATGGCGCGCCTCGGCCATGAAGCCGGCGGCGCGGTCGACCGCACGCCGCTCGCCGTCACTGAGCGCCTTCACGCTCGGCGTGCGGCAGAACAGTTCGAAGGCGGCGCGCCCGCTCAGGCGGGGCGCCACATGCTCGGCGGCGCGGAACACGCCCCGGATGACCTTCAGTCCAAATGATGCCATAGTGGCGATCCATCCATTCCGTTCAAGCATGAACATAATAGTTCAAACATGAACATTAAACAAGAGCTGCCCTGGGACAACCCGCGCTTTCGCAACTGGGTCGCGGTGGCGCGCGCCTGCCATGTGCTGGAGCGTACGCTGGCGGTAAAGCTGGCGCCGCTGGATCTCAAGCCGGCGCAGCTCGACGTGCTGATGAACCTCTATCGCCATCCCGGCATGTCGCAGCACGATCTCGCCCGCAAACTGCTGGTCGGCCGCTCCAACATCACCATGCTGTTGCCGCAGCTCGAGGCGCGCGGCCTGCTGCGCCGCGAAGGCGATGAGAAGGACAAGCGCGTGCTGCGGCTGACGCTTACCGAGGCCGGCACGGAGCTCCTGATGAAAGCGCTGAAGGTGCATATGGCGCTGATCGAAAAGGCGATGAGCCAGTCGACAGCGGAACAGTGCGACATGATCGGCGAACAGATGCGCAAGATCTATGACGTGCTGAAGGATACCTGAGCCGTTCGATCCACGCGCCTCCCACCTCACCACATCGTCTTCTTCGCCCGCTCCGGCCATTCCTTGTCGTAAGTACCGGCATCGATATTCTTGCGGCTGGTGACTTCCAGGATTGTTCCGGGTGTCGGCAGCGATTTCGGGTCGACGTGCTTTGCCGGGTTCCACAGCTCCGAGCGAACGATGGCGCGGGCGCACTGGAAATAGACCGAATCGACATCGACCACGGTGACCGAGCGCGCCGGCTTGCCTTCGACGGCGAAGGAGGCGCAAAGCGCGGCGTCGGTGGTGATGCGGGCGCGGCCGTTGACGCGCAGCGTCGTGCCCGAACCCGGCACAAGAAACAGCAGCCCGACGCGAGGATCGCGGATGATGTTCTTAAGCGAATCGGCGCGGTTGTTGCCGCGCCTGTCCGGCATCATCAGCGTTTTCGGGTCATGCATGCGCACAAAGCCGGCGAGATCGCCGCGCGGCGAACAGTCCAGCCCTTCCGGCCCGCTCGTCGCCAGGGCGACAAAAGGCGAGGCTTCGATGAAGGCGGCATATTCGGGAATGACGTGGTCGAGTTCCTTGACCGTCGACGCTTCGCCGGGCAGGCCGTAGAGGGCTTCGAGCTGTTCGACCGTGGTGATGTCAGACATTTTCCCGTCTCCGAACCGTTGCCAGCGTTACCCCCAGTCAATGACGTTTTGCCGACAGTGCCGAACTAGCGGTCGCGGCTCAGTCCCTTCTCCTGGAGCTCGGCGAGATAGGCATTCCAGCGCGCGTCCTTTTCGTGGCCAAGCGTGTGCAGGTAATTCCAGGTGAAGATGCCGGTGTCGTGGAAATCGTCGAAGGTGATGCGCACGGCGTAGTTGCCGACCGGCTCGATCTTCAGGATAGCAACGTTACGCTTGCCGGGAACCGTCACCCGCTGGTCCGGCGAATGGCCCTGCACCTCGGCCGAGGGTGAAGCGACGCGCAGCAGTTCGGCCGGCAGTTCGAACGGCCGATGATCGGGAAAGGTGACGGACAGCAGTTTTCTGTCCTTCGAGACCCTGAGTTCCTTCGGCGCCGTCATTGTTCTGCATCCCGCATCAATCCGCCCTTCCCTACGCTGCTTCGCGCGAGCGGAAAAGGCCATTTGGACCCGGCCGACATCGGATGTCGGCCAGGGAATGTCACCAAAGATCGAGAGCGGCTATCTTGAATGGCGGGTTGGATCGTATCACATAGCCGTATATAACGGCACCACTCGCAGCATTGGAAACGCTTGAACGCATGGACATGATCGATCCCTTCGGTCGCACGATCAGCTACTTGCGCGTGTCGGTCACCGACCGCTGCGATTTCCGCTGCACCTATTGCATGGCCGAGGACATGGCGTTCCTGCCCAAGAAGGACCTGCTGTCACTCGAGGAACTCGACCGGCTCTGCACCGTCTTCATCGAAAAGGGCGTGCGCAAACTGCGCCTCACCGGCGGCGAGCCGCTGGTGCGCAAGAACATCATGCATCTGGTGCGCCAGCTGTCGCGGCACCTGAAGAGCGGCGCGCTGGAAGAGTTGACGCTGACCACCAATGGCTCGCAGCTGTCGCGCTTTGCCGCCGAGCTTGCCGATTGCGGTGTCGAGCGCATCAATGTCTCGCTGGATACGCTCGATGCCGACAAGTTCCACGCCATCACCCGCTGGGGCCATCTCGGCAAGGTCATGCAAGGCATCGATGCCGCGCAGGCGGCGGGGCTGAAGGTGAAGCTCAACGCCGTTGCGCTGAAGGACTTCAACGACGTCGAGCTGCCGGAGATGATGCGCTGGGCGCATGGCCGCGGCATGGACTTGACCGTCATCGAAACCATGCCGATGGGCGAGATCGACGCCGACCGGACCGACCAGTATCTGCCGCTATCGCTGCTGCGCGCTTCGCTCGAGCGCCAGTTCACGCTGAGCGACATCCCCTACAAGACCGGCGGTCCGGCCCGCTACGTCCATGTCGCAGAGACCGGCGGCAGGCTGGGCTTCATCACGCCGATGACGCATAATTTCTGCGAAAGCTGCAACCGCGTGCGGCTGACCTGCACCGGCACGCTCTATATGTGCCTGGGTCAGGAGGATGCCGCCGACCTGCGCGCGCCGTTGCGTGCCTCAGAAGGCAACGAGCTGGTCGCTGCTGCCATCGACGAAGCGATCGGCCGCAAGCCGAAAGGCCATGATTTCATCATCGACCGCCGCACCAGCCGCCCGTCGGTGTCGAGACATATGAGCGTCACCGGCGGCTGATTTTCTCCGCGATTGGTGCAGAATGCTTCCGTTGGAAGCGAGGGGGATTTCCATGCAGCGTGTTTGCCAAACCGGGCTGTCAGCGCTGGTCGTGGCCCTATCATTGGCGACCACAGTGGCGCTCGCAAAGCCGTTCACCTACATCAATGCGCGCTATGGCACGGTGTGCACGTTCCCGAGCCAGATTTTCAGCAAGCCGATGGCTGAGTCCCTCAATGGCGACGGTCGAAAATGGCTTAGCCCCGATGGTGCGAGCTTGTCCTGTTACGGCGGATACAAGCTGACGGAAGATACGCCCGACAGTCTGGTTGAAAAGGAAAAAGCCGACCCTGACTCTGGGGAAAAGGTCACTTACAGCAAAACCGGTAAGAACTGGGCAGTGGTCTCAGGCACCAAAGGCGACAAGATCTTCTATACCCGAATCGTCTTCGAAAAAGAGGATGCAATCCATACAGTCTGGATCGAATATCCCGCCTCGCTCAAGGCCAAGTACGACCCACTGGTCGGCGCTATCGGCGACAGCCTGCATGGGGCTGAGCAACACTGGGAATAAATCGCTCTCGACGCTGCAAACCCGATTTACCGCCATCGCGTTCCGCCCTAAATTTCGGCCTATAGCGGCTCGTCGCTCGGTTTGGGGGAATACGACATGCGCACATTCTTACTTTCTCTTGCAATGCTTGGGTTTGCCGTCGCGCCGGCAGCAGCACAGTCCATCGGTGGCAGCTACACCGTTGCGGGCACCAATTTCGACGGCTCGAAATATGGCGGCGAAGCCACCATCACACTGACCAGCGAGACCACCTGCACCATCCATTGGGAGACGGGCGGATCATCGTCGGACGGCATCTGCATGCGCAACGACGATGCCTTCTCCGCCGGCTATGTCATGGGCAAGGAAATCGGTCTCGTCGTCTACAAGGTAGAAGATGACGGCTCGCTGCACGGCCTGTGGACCATCGCCGGTAAGAACGGCAGCGGCACCGAGGTGCTGACGCCGAAATGAGCCTGCCGGTCATCGGCCAGCCCTCTCAGGGATTTCTATGGGTCACGGGTGAAAATCCGTGGCCTATTTCTTTGACGTTGCTGTCTTGCCGCCGGCTGCTACAGGCTTGAGCGGTTCACCGTTTCGCCGAAACGTCGAACCGCTTTATTCTTTGTTTTCACGCAATTCCGGACGGAAAACCGTTTCACACTTTTCCTGGAATTGCTCTTGCAAAACCGGTAACGCCCTTGCCTCTTTCCCCAAACATTCGCGGCGCGCTGTGCATGATGGTGGCCATGATCGGCTTCACCCTCAACGACGCCATCACCAAGTTCTCGTCGGAATCGATGAACATGGCGCAGGTGATGCTGGTGCGCGGCGCCTTTGCGTCGCTGCTCGTCGGCCTGCTCGCCTGGCAGCAAGGCGCGCTCGCGCGACCGAGGTCGATGCTGCAGCCGCTGGTGGCGCTTCGCGTGGTCGCCGAGGCCGGCGCCACCGTCGCCTTCCTTGTGGCATTAGCGCATCTGCCGATCGCCAATGTCTCGGCGGTGCTGCAGGCGCTGCCGCTGGCGGTGACGATGGGGGCGGCACTCGTATTCAACGAAGCGGTCGGCTGGCGGCGCTGGCTGGCGATCGCGGTCGGCTTCGGCGGCGTGCTGATCATCGTGCGGCCAGGCTTCGAAGGCTTCAGCGTCTATTCGCTGTACGCACTCGTCAGCGTCGCCTGTTGCGCAGTACGTGACCTCGCCACCAAGCGCATCCCGAGCGCTATCCCGACCTTGCTGGTGTCGACGGCAACGGCAATCGCCATGACCATCGTTGGCGCCGTGCTCCTGTCGCCGATGGGCGGCTGGACGCCGATGTCCGGCAAAGGCACGGCACTTTTGGCATTGGCGGCGGTGCTGGTGCTGATCGGCTACCAGTTCATCATCATGGCAATGCGGGCCGGCGACATCTCCTTCATTGCGCCATTCCGCTACACCGCCCTCTTTTGGTCGATGCTGCTTGGCCTCATCATCTTCGGCGATGTCCCCGACCTGCCGATGATCGTTGGCTCCGCAATCATCATCGGCTCCGGCCTCTACGCGCTCTATCGCGAGCGGGTCGTCGGCCGGCAGAAGCCGGCGGCCGAAAGCGCTGGACCCGACATGGCGCCGGACGGCATATAGGTTGGCCATGAGCCAAGACATTGCAGGAATTATCCTGGCCGGAGGCCTGTCACGGCGCATGGGCGGCGGCGACAAGACTTTGCTGGCGCTTGGCGGGCGTCCGCTTCTCGACCATGTCGTTGCCCGCCTGGCGCCGCAGGTCGGATCGCTGGCGCTCAGCGCCAATGGTGACCCGGCGCGCTTCGCCGCGGCCGGTCTTCCGGTTCTCGCCGATGCGGTCGAAGGCTATGCCGGACCGCTTGCCGGAATCCTCACCGGCCTCGAATGGGCGGCAGCGAACACCGCTTGCACGGCATTGGCGACGGCCGCCGGCGACACGCCGTTTCTGCCGGTGGATCTGGTCGAGAGGCTGGCTGCGGCTGTTGACGAGCGACCAGGCTCCATCGCTGTTGCCAGTTCCGGCGGCAGGCGGCATCCGACCTTTGCGCTGTGGCCGCTCGGGCTGCGTGAGGCCTTGCGCCATTTCCTGATCGAGGACAACAGGCGCGTCTCCGCCTTCATCGAGCGGCACGACTGTGTCAAAGTGGCATTTCCGTTGCTGACCCACGGCAGTGACGAGATCGACCCGTTCTTCAACATCAACACACCGCCCGACCTTGCGGTGGCCGAGCGTCTGTTGCAGAGCATCGGCCCATGAACATCTTCGGCATCACCGGCTGGAAGAATTCCGGCAAGACCACACTGACCGAGAAGCTGGTCACAGAGCTCGTCCGGCGCGGCTGGACAGTGTCGACGGTCAAACACGCCCATCATGAGTTCGACATCGACAAGCCTGGCGCCGACAGCTTTCGTCACCGCCAGGCGGGCGCCACCGAAGTCGCGGTGGTGTCGGGCAAACGCTGGGCGCTGATGCATGAATTGCGCGGTGAGGACGAGCCGACGCTGGAGACGGTCCTGTCGCGGTTGGCCCCGTGCGACATCGTGCTGGTCGAAGGCTACAAGCGCGAGGCGCACAAAAAGATCGAGACCCGGCGGCGGGAGGCCAAGGACCGCTCGCCGCTGTCGGCGAACGACGGACATATCGTGGCGATTGCCGCCGACTTCGCGGTTACCGGCGAAAGCCTGCCTGTGTTCGATCTCGACGACACGGAAGGGATAGCCGACTTCATCGAGCGCATGACCGGCCTCAAACCTTGAGGCCCCTGCCCTCGCCCGGGTCAGCCGCCCTCTTCAGCCGTTGCATTGTCTAAGCGCGTCGCGCCTGAACGGCCTCATGCGACGCGCTTCAGGTTGTTTTATTTATGCATGTCGTCGTCCCAAAACCGCTGCGCACTTTTGGGCGACATGCATTAACCCGGCGTCGGCATTGGCTGGACCCGCAAATCCCGCAAGCAACGGTTTTACAGTTGCTTTTCTCCCGAAAACAGTGGGAGTATCGCGCCAGCGGGCGGTCAAAAGCACCGCCCCACAGAGCCGTTCCGGAACGACGGCCGGGAGCCATAAAGAGAGGACTATCATGCGTATTGCACTGCGTATCGCGCTCGCCGCATCGGCTGCGCTGCTGACGCTCGGCGTCGCCCAGGCTCAGGAAACGACCCTGAGAATCGGCACCGAAGGCGCGTACCCCCCATTCAACAACCTGACCTCCGACGGCCAGCTCGTGGGCTTCGACATCGACATCGCCAAGGCGCTCTGCGACGAGATGAAGGTCAAGTGCACCTTCGTCGCCCAGGATTGGGACGGCATCATTCCGGCCCTGCAGGCCGGCAAGTTCGACGCCATCGTCGCCTCGATGTCGATCACGCCGGAGCGCGCCGAGAAGGTCGACTTCACCCACAAATACTACAACACGCCGTCGGCGATCGCGGTACCCAAGGATTCGACCCTCAAGGGCGTGACCAAGGAAGACCTGGCCGGCAAGACCATCGGCGTCGCAACCACCACGACGCATTTCAATTATGCCTCGAAAACCTATACGGACAGCACGGTCAAGGGCTATCCGAGCAGCCCCGAAGAGCAGGCCGATCTCGCCAATGGCCGTCTCGACGCGATCGAGGACGATATCGTCGTGTTGCAACAGTTCCTGGATTCGCCTGATGGCGCCTGCTGCAAGATTCTCGGCCAGCCTTCGCCGCAGCCGGTCGATATCTTTGGACCGGGCGCCGGCATCGCCGTGCGCAAGGGCGAGACGGATCTGGTCAACAAGTTGAACAGCGCCATCGACGCAATCCGCGCCAACGGAAAGTACAAGGCAATCAACGACAAGTACTTCAAGTTCGACGTCTTCGGCGCCGAGTCCTGATCGTCTGAAACAAGGCGGCAGGGGAAGTTTCCTGCTGCCGCCTTGGCCTGACAGAAGTGGAGACAAGACCCGTCAATGCCAAGCCAGAACATATGGATACTTCTCACTTGGGGACCCGATGGCTGGATTGACGATATTGCCTATGGCGCACTGGTCACGATTGCGCTCGCGCTGGCGACACTGCCGATCGGCCTGACGATCGGCTTTTTCGTCGCCTGGGCAAAACAATCCGAAGAGCCGTCGCTTCGCGTGGCTGCCAACATCTACACCACGGTGTTTCGCGGACTGCCGGAACTGGTGACGCTTTTCCTGTTCTTCTTCGGCATGCCGATCCTCTTGCAGTATGTCATCCGTCTGTTCAGGCCGGAAGCGACGGTCGATGTCGACAGCTTCCTCGCCGGCATGATCGTGCTGTCGCTGATCTTTTCGTCGTATTCCAGCGAAGTCTTCCTGTCGGCCTTTCGCGCCATTCCGAAGGGCCAGTACGAGGGCGGCTATGCGATCGGGCTGTCGAAATGGCAGACGATGCGCAAGGTGATCCTGCCGCAGCTGCTGCGCATCGCCTTCCCCGGCCTTGAGAATTGCTGGCTGAGCCTGCTCAAGGACACGGCCCTGGTGTCGGTCGTCAACCTGGCTGAAACCTTGCGCAACGCCGGCGTGGCGGCCCGTGTCACCAAACATTCCTTCCTGTTCTACAGTGTCGCGGCGATGGTGTTTCTCATCCTTGCCATCCTGTCGTCGATCGCCACCGGCTTCATCCTGCGTTCGCTCGGGCGGAGGGAGGCACGATGAGCGTCGTGACGCGCGCCGCCGTCGACATCGAGAAGCCACCACCACGGGCGCGGGGCTGGCCGCGGGCCCGTGTCGTCGGCTATGCACTGGTCGGCTTCTGGATCCTGTTCGGCATCGGCATCGCCGTCTATCTGGTTTACGCCTGGAATGGCGAGTTCTTCGCCAGATACGCGCCTGCCTATCTGCAGGGCTTGGGAACCACGCTTGCGTTGGTGGCCATCTCGATGGTGCTCGGCGCGCTCTTTTCGCTGCCCGTCACCTATGCCCGCATGTCAACGAACCGCTATTTGTCTGTCCTGGCCTATTGCTACGTCTATTTCTTCCGCGGCACGCCACTGCTCGTCCAGGTCTATCTCGTCTATTACGGCCTGGGCTCATTCCGGGTGCAGCTCGAATCCGTCGGACTGTGGTGGTTCTTCCGCGACGCCTTCAATTGCGGTGTGTTCGCCTTCGCGCTCAACACCGCCGCCTACCAGGCCGAAATCCTGCGCGGCGCCATAGAAAGTGTTCCGAGGGGCCAATGGGAGGGCGCTGCTTCGCTCGGCCTGCACAAATTGCAGACGCTGCGCAAGGTCGTCCTGCCGCAGGCCTTTATCGTCGCGCTCCGGCCCTACGGCAATGAACTCGTCTTGATGATCAAGGCTTCCGCCATCGTTGCCATCATCACCGTCTATGATTTGATGGGCAACGCGAAGCTGGCCTACGCCAAGTCCTTCGACTTCCAGGCCTATGTCTGGGTCGCCATCGTCTATCTGGTGATGGTCGAGATCCTGCGCCACGGCGTCGAATGGATCGAGCGACGGATCACCATTCATCTGATCCGCTGAGCGGTCGGCTGTACCAGTCGATCGGCTCATGCGCGTCTTGACGAATGGCGCGTAGAGCCTAGAGCTTTCCAAGACAATTCCGTTCCGTCTGAAGGGCAAACTCATGGCATCTGTGGCATTTCTCGGTCTTGGCGTGATGGGCTATCCCATGGCCGGGCACCTCAGGAACAAAGGCGGCCACGACGTCACCGTCTACAACCGCACCGCGGCGAAAGCCGAGCAATGGGTTGCCCAGCATGGCGGCAAGTCTGCCGCGACGCCGGCGGAGGCCGCAGAGGGCCAGGACTTCGTCTTCTCCTGCGTCGGCAATGACGACGATCTGCGCTCGGTGACGACCGGGGCCCATGGCGCCTTCGCCGCGATGAAAAAAGGCTCCGTCTTCATCGACAACACCACGGCTTCGGCCGAAGTGGCGCGCGAACTGGCCGACGCCGCCGAAAAGGCCGGTTTTTCCTTCCTCGACGCCCCGGTTTCCGGCGGCCAGGCGGGCGCCGAGAACGGCGTGCTGACGGTGATGGTCGGCGGCGAGCAGGCTGCCTTCGACAAGGCCAGGCCGGTCATCGACGCCTTCGCCCGCATGGTCGGGCTGATGGGTCCGTCGGGCGCCGGCCAGCTCACGAAAATGATCAATCAGATTACCATTGCCGGGCTGGTTCAGGGACTGGCCGAAGGCATCCATTTCGGCAAAAAGGCCGGGCTCGACATCGAGAAGGTCATCGAGGTGATTTCCAAGGGCGCTGCCGGGTCCTGGCAGATGGAGAACCGCCACAAGACGATGAATGCCGGTAAATATGATTTCGGCTTTGCCGTCGACTGGATGCGCAAGGATCTCGGCATCTGCCTCGATGAAGCCGACCGCAATGGCGCGAGACTGCCGGTGACCGCCCTTGTCGACCAGTTCTACAAGGATGTGCAGGCGATGGGCGGCAAGCGCTGGGACACCTCGTCCCTGCTGGCGCGCCTGGAAAAATAGGCGTTCGCAATGGCCGAGCTTTCGCCCCAATCGAGCGCCGATGAGATCGTCGCCCATTTGCGCTCGATCGGCTCGGAGGACAATCGCCGCGGTATGCTGCGCTACGGCATCAAGATCGAGCGCGCGCTCGGCATCTCGCATGGCATGCAGCGGCAGATCGCCAAAAAGATCAAGCGCAACCACGAGCGTGCTTTCGAGCTTTGGCAGACCGGCATCATGGAGGCGCAGTTCATCGCTTCCGTCACGGCCGACCCGAAGCGCTTCTCAGCCGCGGATGCACGACAATGGGCCGCGTCCTTCGATTCCTGGGATATCGTCGACGGCGTCTCCGATCTCTTCGTCGACACGGACGCCTGGAAGGAGCTGATCGAAGAGTTCGCGGCGGACGAGCGCGAGTTCGTTCGACGCACGGCCTTTGCCATGATGGCGTGGTCCGTCGTGCACCGGAAGCAGGAGCCGGTGGCGACTTTCCTCGGCTTCCTGCCGATCATCGAAGGGCATGCCGCCGACAGCCGCAATTTCGTGAAGAAGGCGGCAAACTGGGCGCTTCGTTCGATCGGCAAGCGATCGTTGGAGATGCACGGTGCTGCCCTTGCCGTGGCCGAACGGCTGGCCCAGTCGACCGACAAGACGGCTCGCTGGATTGGCAAGGACGCCGTACGGGAACTCACCAATGCCAAGATCATCGAGCGGATCGCCGCCAGAAAAGGCTGACCTAGCCAACGTCCGGTTCACCGAGGTGACGCGGCAGACGCGCGCCGATTTCGAAGGCCTCTTCGAAGCGCAAGGCGGTCCGAAGTATTGCTGGTGCATGGCCTGGCGGCCCCTGCCCGGCCGCCGCGAGCATGTCCAGCACGCCGAGTTGAAACGGGCCATGATGGCGCTTGTCGAGGCCGGTACGCCGGTCGGAATCTTGGCCCAGATTGACGGCAAGACCGTCGGCTGGTGCTCGGTCGCGCCGCGCCAGACCTATCGGAAGCTGACGTCGCAACAGGACGATGACGAGACCGGCATCTGGTCGATCGTCTGCTTCTATGTGCCAAGGGCGCTGCGCGGCGGCGGGCTGGCGGCAGCGCTGCTTGACGCTGCCATAAATCACGCCTTTGCCAAGGGCGCCGGCGTGATCGAGGCCTACCCGATCGACGAGGCATCGCCGAGCTACCGTTTCATGGGGTTTCGCGACATGTTCATCGCTCGCGGGTTCCATGAGGTCGGCATGGCCGGCTCTCGCAGACATGTGATGCGGCTCGAGCGTTGACCCGATCGGCCGCGGCGTCTTTACTCCTGCACAAAGGAAGCGGCCGATGAGCAGTCCTCTCAAATCGACCTTGGCGCTTGCAGCCGCGTTGTTGGTGTTCACCGCTACCAACGCCTCAGGCCAAACCGCGCACATCTTCTGGAAAGATCTGCGTCCGGCGACGCAGGCGGTGGCCGAAGATGCCGGCCTGCCGATGATTGCGGCAAAACTGCCCGATCGTGGCGAGACATTGTCGCTCAACCTGCAGGACAAGATGGTGCAATTAGCCGGCTATGCATTGCCGGTCGACCGTGATGGCGATCTCGTCTACCAGTTCCTGCTGGTGCCGTGGACAGGCGCTTGCAGCCACATGCCGACGCCGCCGCCCAACCAGATCGTGCTGGTGACGCCGGCCCGTCCCTACAAGATGTCGCAGGCCTATGAGTCGGTTGCCGTGACCGGCGCCTTGCGGCCCGGCTTGGAGAAGAGCCAGTTGTTCATTCTCGACGGCGTCAGCATCATCCAGTCCGGCTACACCGTACGCAAAGCCGATGTGGTGGCAGTCGACACGGTGCCGGACACGATCACGCTGCCGGTCAACTCGCCCTGGAGTTTCCTCAACAAAAAGAAAAACTAAGCGCCGCCTGCTTGTGCAGCGTCACCACCCAGTCACGGACAACCGCGCTCAGGCCGCGTTGGCGCCGGATTCCTTGTCCAGCAGCATGTAGTCGAGCGGCATTTCGGTCGTGTACTTGATCTGCTCCATGGCGAAGGACGACGACACGTCGCGGATCTCGATCTTGGCGATCAGCCGCTTGTAGAAGGCGTCATAGGCGGCGATATCGGGCACCACGACGCGCAGGAGATAGTCGACGTCGCCGCTCATGCGGTAGAATTCGACAACTTCGGGAAATTCCTGGATGACTTCCGAGAAACGCCGCAGCCATTCATGGCTGTGCGAATTGGTGCGGATCGACACGAAGACGGTGACGCGCACATTGACCTTTTCGTGGTCGAGGATGGCGACCCGCCGCTTGATGACTCCCTCTTCCTCCAGCTTCTGGATGCGGCGCCAGCACGGCGTCGTCGACAGGCCGACTTTCTTGGCGACATCGGCAACCGCGAGCGTCGCGTCCTCCTGCAGGAGGCGGAGAATTTTTCTGTCGAGGCGATCCATTAAGGTGCTCCTGGTGCAGGCCGCGTTCCCTCGGGCGCGACGCGCTTTGGGAATAGATTGGCTATACTCCCTCTTATTTCGACCTTTCACAAGAAAGAAATTCTGCCGGATGGCACAAAAGCGAGTGATATCTTGCTTAAAGTCTAATCTATGCGATAGCGGATTTCCGATCTCAGAAACGGCAGCAAATCCATTTCAAACCATGGATTCTGCTTCAGCCATCCTGAGTTGCGCCACGACGGGTGTGGCAGCGGCAGCACTTTCAGGCTGGCCGGCGCATCCCAGATGGTGCGCCAGTCCTTCACGGTTTCGGTCAGCGACGGCCGGCGCGTGGCGCCCATATGCCAGGATTGCGCGTAGGAGCCGATTGTCAAAACGAGGTCGATCTGCGGCATCAGCGCCATCAGCGGCGCGCGCCAGGCCAGCGCGCATTCTCGGCGCGGCGGCAGGTCGCCGCCCTTTGCGTCCTGGCCGGGGAAGCAGAACCCCATCGGCACGATGGCGAATTTATCCGTGTCGTAGAATTCCTCGCTGGTTACGCCCAGCCAGCTTCGCAGCCGGTCGCCGGACGGGTCGGTGAACGGCATGCCGGACGAATGCACCTTTGTGCCTGGCGCCTGGCCGGCGAGCAGGATGCGGGCGCTGGATGATGGCAGCAGCACCGGGCGCGGCTCGTGCGGCAGTGGCCTGCCGACCGGAGTGTCGACGCAGATGCGGCAGGCGCGGACCTTTGCCGTCAAGCGTTCGAGTTCCGCCTCCATCAGGCGGAAGCGCTCGGACGGCTGGAGACGGCGCTGTACCAGCGCAGCACGTTTGTGCACTCGTCCGGCACTTTGATGCGCGCTGGTTTCATGAAATCCATGGCGATCATGCCGGTGATATCGGCGATCGAATAGGCGTCACCGGCGGCGAATTCGCGGTTTGCCAGTTCGGGGTCGAGCAGTTTCAGGAATTCGACCGCTTTCGCCTTGTTGGCCTCGCCCCATTCGGGGATCTGCGGAATTTCCCATTCCTTCATCGCCGGATGGATGTGGCGAAAAGCCTGGGCGACGCAGCTGAGCAGATTGAACTCCATGCGCCTTTGCCACATCTCGACCTTGGCCTTGCCGAGCGCGCCTTGCCCGAACAGCGCCGGTTCGGGATGCAGTTCCTCGAAATAGCGGCAGATGGCGACGGATTCGGTGAGGATGGTGCCGTCGTCGAGCTCGAGCACCGGCAGCCGCTGCAGCGGGTTGCGCGACCTGACCGGCTCCTGCTTGTGCCCCATCGCACCCATGTCGACCGGCACCAGCGGCACTGCGATGCCCTTTTCGGCGAGGAAAACCCGCACGCGCCGCGGATTGGGGGCGCGGCCGCCGTCGAACAGTTTCATGCTTATCCTCCCGATCTGGTCCTTCAACTATAGTGCTCGTCACCAGAAGCGAAACATCTCTCGCAAGGCGTCACCGACCGAAGCCAGGGTGCCGTGCTTTCTTTCGAGCGGGCCGCCGTGGTGGCTTTCGCGCCAGTCTTGCGGCTCATCGAACGTGCCGGCCCAAATGCCAACCTTGCCGGCGCGGGCAATGGCCTGCTCGGTGTCGAAATCGCCATAGGCAATGGCCCAGCCGGCCTCAACCTGGGCCCGGTTGAGATCCTTGCCGCCGGCCTTGCAATCGCCGAGCAGGCGGCCGTAGCGGTCGCGCTGCCAGCCGCTGCAGGTCACCGGATTTCCTGATATCAGCCGCACCAGCGCCTGGCGCGCCAGCCTGCCGCAGGCGTAGTCTGCGCCATCCCTACGGCAGATCTGCTGGTATTCCGGAGCGTCGATGCCGCGCATGCGGATACGTTCGGTGCCAAGAGTGAGTGAATCGCCATCGTTGACGATCGCCGCCCCTTGCGCCTTGCGCGTCTCGAAATGGTCGAGGCGTGCGGCGAGCAGGATCAGCAGGCCGAGCAGAATGACCGTCAGCGCGTAATCCAGCAGCTTGCGCCACAGGCTTCGCGGCGGCGGCGGATAGTATCGCCGGCGCGGCCTTGGCGACCACGAACGGCTCATATGGCAAACAGTCTCTTAATCATTCGAACGTAGCTTAACGAATTGAGATCGCTGCGCGCATAAATCGAAGTTTCCATGCCTCTGCTACGCTCGAACACAGCGGATAAATTCATTGTGGACCGCCGGAAACCGCACCGCAACAGCGATGTGGCGCGCGCGGTGCGCAAGACGCGCGACCGTCTTTCGCAGCAGGTTGGCAATCTCGACTTCGACCGTGAACTGCTGAAGCTGCATGCCGGGACCATGGTGCGCGGCGCAGCCGTCATCCCACTGCTGGTGTTGGCGGTCGCGGCGGCCGGGCTGCTGGCCGGTGTGGACAAACAGATCAGCGTCTGGGCGCTGTTCACCCTGATCTGCTATTCGATCGTCGCCTTCATGGCGCGGCGCGTCGGCCGCACCGAAGCTGCCGAGCTCAACCCTGTTCGCACCCGCAGGGATTTTCTGATCGGCCATTCGCTGTGCGGGCTCGGCTGGGCGTGGTTCGCCTGGCTCGGCTGCGCCACCTGCCAGATCGACCAGTTCCAGGTGGCCAAGGCGGTGGTGCTGCTGCTGGCCATGGCGACGACCGCTATCATGGCGTCGTCCTTGCGCGGCTCGCTGCTTGCCACCTTCGTCGTTCCGGTGGCGGTCTATGCCTATGCCGAAACGAAATTTTGGGTGCCGGTCGGGACGATCATGGTCGCCCTGCTGGTCGCGGCATTGCCGTTCTTTGCCTATATCGCGCGCCATCTCAACCGCTCGTCGCTGATACTTCTGTCCTTCCGCTCCGAAAAGGATGCGCTGCTCGCCGAGGTGGAGACCGCGAAATCGATGTCGGACGAAGCTCGTCGGCGGGCCGAAGACGCCAATCTGGCGAAGTCGCGCTTCCTTGCTTCTATGAGCCATGAGCTCAGGACGCCCCTCAACGCCATTCTCGGTTTTTCCGAGGTGATGGCCAATGAGGTGCTCGGGCCGATGAGCAACCCGACCTATCGCGACTACGCCGGCGACGTGCACGATTCCGGCCAGCATCTGCTCGACCTGATCAACGAAATCCTCGATCTGTCGCGCATCGAGGCCGGCCGCTATCAGCTCAACGAAGAGCCGGTGATGCTGCTCAACATCGCCGAAGATTGCTGCCACATGATGGAATTGAAGGCGCGCAACAAGGACATCCGCATCGTCCAGGATTTCGAAAGTGCCCTGCCGCGGCTGTTCGCCGACGAGCGCGCGGTGCGGCAGATCACGCTCAACCTCCTGTCCAACGCCATCAAATTCACCGCCACCGGCGGCGAAGTTCGCGTGCGCGTCGGCTGGACGGCGGGCGGCGGCCAGTACATTTCGGTCAAGGACAATGGGCCGGGCATACCGGAAGACGAAATCCCGATCGTGCTGTCCGCCTTCGGCCAGGGCTCGATCGCCATCAAGAGCGCCGAACAGGGCACCGGGCTCGGACTGCCGATTGTGCAGGGCCTGCTCGCCATGCATGGCGGCGAATTCGAACTTCAGTCGAAATTGCGCGAAGGCACCGAGGCAATCGCCATCTTCCCGCTCGCCCGAGTGATGGAGGAACTGCCGGCGCTGCCGACAAAGGCGGTCGAGGCGGCTCGCCGACGCTGACAGCTTGTTCTAGGCTTTGACCGCCGCCGCCATGCCCGAACTGGTAAGCGCCGCCGCCTTGACCAGACCGGCGGCAAGGGCGGCCCCTGCCCCTTCGCCGTGGCTGATGCCGAGATCGAACAGCGGCCTGAGGCCGAGCCGCTCAGCGGCAAGCCTTTGGCCGGACTCCGGCGACAGACTGGCCAGCAGGCAATGGTCGAGCGCACCCGGGTTGGCGGCGTGCAGCACGGCAGCGGCGGCGGTCGCGGCGAAGCCGTCGAGCAGCACCGGGATTTTCTGCATCCGGGCGGCGAGGATAGCGCCAGCAATGGCCGCGAATTCGCGGCCGCCGACCCGGCGCAGTGCTTCCAGGGGGTCCTTCAGAGCCGCACCATGCAAGGCGACGGCTTTATCGACTACATCAGCCTTGCGCGCCTGCATGGCCGCGTCGGCGCCCGAGGCGGGGCCGACCCAGTCGGCGCCGCTGCCACCGAACAGGGCAGCGCACAAGGCCGCCGCAACGGTGGAGTTGCCGACGCCGAGATCGCCAAGGCAAATCAGATCGGCGCCACCGGCGATGGCTTCCATGCCGAAGGCCATGGTGGCGGCGCAGCCGCGTTCGTCGAGGGCGGCGTCCTCGGTGATGTCGGCGGTCGCAATGTGCAGCGCCAGGTCGAACACCTTGAGGCCAAGATTGTTGGCGACGCATATCTGGTTGATTGCCGCACCGCCGGCGGCGCACAGCTCAACGGCGTTGGCGGTCGCAGCGACAGGGCGCGGCGAGATGCCGTGGCGGGTGACGCCATGGTTACCGGCGAAGATCGCCACCAGGGGCCGGTTCACCGCCGGCGGGGCGCGCCCGCTCCAGGCAGCAAGCCATGCGGCGATGTCCTCGATGCGGCCAAGCGAGGCTTTCGGCTTGTCGGCCTTGGAAAACAGGGTGCGCACCCTGTTTTCCGCGACTGTATCGGCAGGCGGCAGGCTCGCCAGCAGATTGCGAAAATCGTCGAAGGGCAGCGCGCTGGTCATGTCGGTCCTGATCATCCCTTGTGGTTGATCAGCGGCATAACCGCCTTGCCCGGCTGGCACAACCTCCCCGACATTGGCGCGAAAGCGGTTGCCCGCGCCGCATTCCGAAGGGCTTGCATTGGCTTTGCCGTTGCACCATGTGGGGATGGAACGAGGGATTCCGGACGGAACCTTCAAGAGAAAGTCATGACGGCCATCGAATCCCCGTGCATCCTGGTCTGTTCGATCGACATGAAAACCGGCTTCTGCTTCGGCTGTGGCCGCACGCGCGATGAAATCGGCGCCTGGATGGGGATGACGCCGGAGGTACGCCGCAGCGTCATGGCCGAGTTGCCGGCCCGATTGGAAACGGTCGAGCGCCGGCCGCGCCGGGAAACACGCCGCAGCCGCATGGCGCGCGAGCGCGACGTCCTCTCTTGAAACGGCAGGTCCAATGAACCGACTGTTCTGGATCGTGATGGCGGCAATCGGCCTCGGGCTGGTGCTGCTGATGATCAACAACGACGCCGGCAGCACGTTCGGCATCGAGAATTACGATTTCAGCCGTCTGGTCTGGCTGGGGGCGATCGGCTTGCTGGTCAGCGCCGGCCTTGTCCGGTCCGGCAGGCCGCTGGGCGTCATGGCCCGCAATCTCGGCAAGTGGGCCGTGATCGTGTTGGCGCTCGTCGCCGGCTACCAGTACCGCTACGAGTTGCAGGATTTCGCCAACCGGGTGACGGCGGGCCTCGTTCCCGGCAGCCCGCTGGCGCTCGGCGTCGAGGACGGCCATGCCACCGTGACCCTGGACAAGGCCGACAGCGGCCATTTCGAGGCCCGCATCACGATCAACGGCGCACCGATCCGCACCGTCGTCGATACCGGCGCGACCAGTACAGTGCTCACCGCCGAAGACGCGCAGGCCGCCGGCTTCAATCCGGCCGCGCTGAGCTTCACCGTCCCGGTCTCGACCGCCAATGGCATGGCGCGCGCCGCTTCGGTGCGCACCGACGAACTGGCGATCGGCGGCATCGTGCGCAAGAACATGCAGGTCATGGTCGCCGCGCCCGGCGCGCTCAGCCAGAGCCTGCTCGGCATGAATTTCATCGGTTCGCTGTCGGGTTTCGACGTGCGCGGCAACCGGATGATTCTGCGCGACTGAACTGCTTAAGCGGCCTTTTCAACACGGTCGAAATCGACGGCAGCGAACGCTGCCTTCAGCACATCCGGTCCGGCGCCGGGTTTCGTCGCGTCGGTGGACAGTATCTGCCGGAAGCGGCGCGCGCCCGGCAGGCCGTGGAACAGCCCGACCATGTGGCGAGTGACGTGGCCGAGCCGCCCGCCCTGCTCGATATGCCGCGCCGCATAGTCGGCCATCGTGTGGATCAGCGCGGCAAAATCGTAGGCGCCGGCCTTGCCGCCGTAGAATGCCGCGTCGACGCCGGCCAGGATGCCTGGCGTGTGGTAGGCGGCGCGGCCAAGCATGGCGCCATCGACATGATCGAGGTGGCGAGCCGCCTCTTCGAGCGATTGAACGCCGCCATTGATGCCGATGAATTTGTTCGATTTTCCCGCCTTGAGGCGATAGACCCTGTCATAGTCGAGCGGCGGGATGTCGCGATTTTCCTTCGGGCTCAGACCCTCCAGCCAAGCCTTGCGCGCATGCACCCACAGCGCGTCGGCGCCGGCCGCGAAAACGCCGTCGGCCAGCGCGTCGAGCGCGGGCTCCGGATCCTGCTCGTCGACGCCGATGCGGCATTTGACCGTCACCGGGATTTTCACCGCCGCCTTCATCGCCGCCACACAATCGGCGACGAGGTCAGGCACTTTCATCAGGCAGGCGCCGAACGTGCCGGACTGGACGCGGTCGGACGGACAGCCGACATTGAGATTGATCTCGTCGTAGCCGAAGCCCTCGCCGATGCGCGCCGCCTCGGCCAGCTTTTGCGGATCGGAGCCGCCGAGCTGCAGTGCCACCGGATGTTCGGTCTCGTCAAAACCAAGCAGCCGCTCGCGCGCACCATGGATGACAGCGTCCGCCACCACCATTTCGGTGTAGAGCAGCGCACGCTGCGTCAACTGGCGGTGGAAGAACCGGCAATGCCGGTCGGTCCAGTCCATCATGGGTGCAATAGCCAGTCTATGATCTTGATTTTTCAGCATTTTTTCTTTAACATCAAATCGTTAGAGCAGCCCGAGTGCACGCGAATTTACGCCAGAATACGACCCTTTTCGCCACGTTTCGATCTCTCAGTGCACACGGAGCGCACACGAGAAAATGGCCACCTACACAAAACTCTCGTCCGGTTCATGGCGTGTCCAAGTCCGTCGCAAGGGTCGCTACGTTAGCGAGACCTTTCTGCGCCGAGACGACGCCAGGCGCTGGGCAACCTAAACCGAGCGCCAAGTCGATCGCGGTGAGACGCCGACCAAGTCCGTATAGCGCGCCTGAAAACTTTCGGCGAACCCATCGACCTTCATATCGACGACATGTGCGATGTAGGCAAGTCCCCTCGCCGCTCCAAGGCCGCAGCCCTCGATATGCTCCAAAGACATCTGGGGAAGTGCAACATAGCTGCCCTTGATCGCGAACGGCTCATTCGTTTTGGTCGCGACCGGGCCGCCCAAGGTGCCGGACCGATGACGCTCGGCATCGACATTGGCTTTGTAAAACTCATTCTGGCTCATGCCGCTGCGGTGCACGGTCTGCCCGTCAAGGTCGAACCGGTTGATCTCGCGCGTATTGCCCTGAAGAGGCTTCGCGTGGTTGGAAAGGCCATCAGCGCGACAGGCGCCCGACGCAGGATGAACTCGACAGGCTCATCGGTCACTTCGTGTCACCATGACGACGTTTCAGATAGCCCATTTAGATGGACCCGTTGCCATCCGATGATTTAGCGGGCTTAGGTTATACTGGCCCGAAGGTGGAGGAGCGCATGCCGGGGCAGTTTGCAATCGGGGTCATCGGCTACGCTGTCGCGGTAAACTTGCTGGCTTACGCCACCATGTCGTTCGACAAGGCTAAGGCCAAAAACGGTGCCCAACGCATTCCAGAGTCGACGCTTCTTACACTCGCCATCATTGGCGGTAGCATCGGGACTGTGATCGCGCAAAAGACGATCCGGCACAAGACGCGCAAGGAGCCGTTCCGCTCCAGCCTCGCTCGCATCGTCCTGCTCCAAGTCCTCGCGGTAATCGCGATTGAAGTGGGATTGCTCTTTCCGGGATTGCCCGAAGCGCTCTCGCAATTACTGACATTCGGAGGCGAATTCGGGGGCCTCTAGTTTCAAGGGTGTCAAGAGCGGACGTTCAAGCGGCACCGGATCAGCGATGAATGCCGGCGCGCGCCCTACCGGAACCGACCCCGACTGCTGGCCATCAATGCGCGGCTAGCGTCAACCTTCGCGAAAAAGGGACGAGCATCGGCACCTTTCGCGAGTACGCGTCGTATTCTGGAAAGGCGGCCAAGGACAAGACGCGTACTTCGTTCAACATCCGCCGGTATTGAATTGCAAAATTCACTGCGAGGAGCCAAGAATCGCGATCGTGGTTACCCGGTAGCCAGGCCATTGGAACCAGTTCGCGAATTCGGCGTTGCGAGCGGATGATCAGAAGTTTCGCTTACGCTCTTATCCTCGTCCAGGTGTCCATGGCGACCGCGCTGGCTACACAGGTATTCCTGTCGACCGCCGAGGAAGCCCGTAGCTCAGAACTCTCGCTGGCGCCGGCGCCAGGCGAAGAGGGATGCGCCAAGGCGATGTGGCCCAATATTCCGGAACGATGTCTGCAACGAGTCGAGCCGAAGGTGGTGACGCTCGTGCTCAGCCAAAACAACTATTGGCGCATGGCGCTTTCTGATATGCAGCTGGCTTGCGCCGCTGGCTGCGCTGCCGCAGGACCACCAACGCTCCGTTAAGCCTCGCTCAATCTTTGCAAGCTATCTTGTTGCCAGTTTGTCGAGGGTGACATGAAGCGCAAGTCGATAATGCTCTTTGCCTTCCCAGCTCTGATCCTGCTTATCTTGGCAGGGGAGCGCATGGCGACTTTCTTGCTGGGAGCATATCCGGCCAGTCCCACAATGTGGCGGTTTTGGCTTGAACTAAGGCCGCTGTCGACCATGTTCTGGCAACAGGTCGATCTTTATCTCGGGTCGTCGATGGTTTTTGATGCCTTGATGCTGGCCGCCGCGTCGACCGCTTGCTGGATGGCGTGCCGCACAAGAAGGTCGGCCGCGTTCTTCTTCCTTGCCAACCACGTCGCCCTGCTTTTCGCCGGGTTGATGATCGCTGTCACCAGCCATTCCGAAACAGCCAGCACGATCGCCTCTTTCACGGTACCCGGCGGCCTTCCGTTCCAACTAACGGTCGATTTCACCTTGAAGAACAGTCTTGTGCTGTTTCTGGGCGTGACGGCATGCGCCTACTGCCATGTCATCTTCCTCAGCGAAACCCGACAGCGGTCCGAAGCGCTGGCCGCTAGGCTCGTTGCTCTGCAGCGAGATCTCTAGGATAGCCCCACCTTTTTCCGGCGTTAGTTGATCTTCCGGTAGTAAACCTTGCCGTCGGCCTGCTCTATGCGCTGGTAGTCGGGGCTTGGGGCAGGCGCTGCAGCTGCAATCCTCCTTTTGGGCGGACGCGGTGTATCGACGACGCTGGGCTCGGTCGCGTCTTCACCATCGAGAACAGCAGGCGCCTCCGCCATGCTGCTGGTCGTGTCGACGGAAGGTTCCGCTGCGCTCGACGTGATTTCGTCATGGACAATAGGCTGGTTCTGTTCCAGCCGGGCTATGCTCCGGTTGATTTCGCCAAAGCTGCTCTGCAGTTGAGTGTCCAGTTTTTCAAATCGGCTCTGAAAACCGTTGTTGACCGTGTCCAGCCGGCCCCCGATTCGTTGTTCAAACGTCCCGAGTTGTTCCAGGCGCCCTTCCAGAAAGCGCATATCGCTGATGCCGCGGTATAGATAAACCGCGGCTACCATATTCACCAAAGTGAGCAGGGACGTGCCGATGATGACCGCGCCGATAATGCTTTTGTCGCTCGGTTTCACAACGGCAGCTTGCTCTCCGGTGCGGGCTGCTGTCCCAATCTCGATTGCCGGCATGTCCGGTTCGCTGATCATCGTCATTGAACCACCACCTTTGCGCCGATCGCGACGCGCTTGAAGAGATCGATCACATCGGTGTTGGTAAGGCGAAAACACCCCGATGTTCCGTCGAAGCCAACACCCTTGGGATCGTTGGTTCCGTGTATCCGATAGAGCGTGTCACGCCCGTCCCGAAGCAGATAGAGCGCCCTGGCGCCGAGTGGGTTGTAGGGACCGGCAGGCACCATTTGCGGCAGGTCCGGCTGGCGGGCGCGCATTTCGCGGGGTGGGCGCCATTCCGGCCATTCGGTCTTCGCCCCCACCTTGACGACCCCGGTCCAGCCAAATCCGTCGCGTCCGACGCTGATCTGATAGCGAAGCGCCTGGCCCTGTCGGGTCACCAGGTAAAGCGCTTTCTCGCCCTTGCGGATAACGATTGTTCCGGGCTGTTCTGTCGTCTCGAAGGCAACTGTCTTGCGCAGGCTGGGGCCCATTGCCGGCAGCGGCGGCCGATCCGAAAGTGCCGATCGCGCGCTGGCAAAATCCTGGACCGACATCGCCAGCGCCATGCCCATGGCGCAGACCAACCCAAGGACGATCCGATACCTATTTGGCAGCAGCGTCATCGAGCCGCTCTTTGAACATCCGCTTCAGGTCCTTGTTGAAGCGCGCACGCCCATCCACCTCGGCAGGCAGGATAGCACGGTTCAACGCATCGGTGAGGAGCGCATTGTCCAGCGCGACCGACTTGATGTGCGGCGCCTTGAAGATCTTTTCGAGTTCGCTGCGCGAAAAATGGTTGCCGAACCATTTGCGCTTGTGCTTGTTGGCGACCAGCGTGATGCTGACAGCATTGCCACGCAACTCACGGATCTTCTTGTAGAGCCGTTTGCCTTGCCGCAGCGAGGCGACGTTGAGTTCGAAGACGATGAATATCTCATCGCTCGTCGACAGCACGGAATTGTGCCAAGGCGTCTCGATGTTCGGCAGGTCGATGACGATGTCGTCAAACCGGTAGGCGACGAGGTCCAGCAGCCGGAAGACAAAATCACTGCCCTGCGGTTCGAAAGGCAATTGCGGCCTCTCGAAGGAATAGAGCGTCAGCCCGGACGGGCGAGAGAGCTTGATGACATCCATCAGCTCGACGTCGAGCCTCTCCGGCTGGCCGATGATGCCGCCGAGGTCGAACTGGTTGAACTGGTTGAGATAGGCGCCGCAATTGGCGCTCTGGAAATCTAGGTCGACCAGACAGGTGGAAGCCGCCCGCTCTTTCGACTTCGATGACAGGAATTCGGCCGCCGAGAGAGCGAGCGTCGTCGCGCCGGCGCCGCCGCTCGCACTGATGAAGGTGATGATACGGCTTTTGGTTCCCTGGTTGCCGGTGTCGTGGAAGGTCACCGCATTGAGCAGTTCCTTGCCGTCGAGCGGCTTGTGCAGCCAGTCCGAAGCGTTCATGCGCACCAGCACACGCGTCTGCTCCGACGACAGTTCGTCCGAGACCGCGATAAGCGGCACGGTTGCCCAAAGGGCGCGCAGTTCGACGATGCCCGGCCTGCCGAGCAACTCGCCATTGCCGAGGTCGAGGATGACGATGCCGGGGCGCGTGTCCGCGGGCGGCCCTTTAAGGAAGTCACCGGTCTCGGAAATCCGGACATCATAGATCGCCAGCGCGTCGAGCCGCGTCGCCACATCGCGCTTGAAATTCGCATCCGACGAGAACAGGGCGACCTGCTTGCGTTTGGTCGGTGTAACCTTGGTGTTGATGGCGTTCATGGGTAGCTACTCTTCATGTCTTCGCCCGTAACCGTGCTCAGCATCGACGGCATGGTGAGATTGTCGAAACCTAGCAGTCCGCCGAGGAAGAAGAACTGGAAGGTCACGTTCTGCAAGCTGACGGTGATTGTCGGTACCGGTCCGCCTGGGCGGGTCTGGTAACCAAGCCCGGTGGCCGTATATCTGACGATCACATTGGCTGGCTGGAGCATTGGAAAGAAATGACACATGCCTGGCCGTCGTCCCGCACTAAGCGGCGGGCAGGTGCCCGCGCCCGTCGCGTCGCCTCGAAAAATGCGATTGAAGTTGGCGGCAGTAAAAGTTCCGGCCACGCATCCCGAACCGGAGCAACTGCACACGCTGGTGGCGCCATTGCACGTGTAGTCGTAGTTGCCGACGGGAATCGGATCGCCTGGCGTCGTCGCGGTTCCTGCTGCCGCAATCGTTGGCGCAATCGGCGTCGAAATCGACGCTAGGCGTGCGCCGATCTCGACGGCTTTGGTCGCGGCATTCCATTGGTACCATGCATATCCAAAGTCTACGAAGCCGAGGGTAAGTGTCAGGAGCAGGGTCATGCTGATGGCGAACTCCACCATCACAGCGCCAGTCTCATCTTTCCTGAACAGGGCTAATGCGCGCATTTCACCACCCGTTGTAACGTTCTTCGTGGGCGGCGGAAAAGGTAACAGGCCCCAGGCCGAGAAAAGTGAGAAGGGAGGCGCCGGTATATGTGAAAGAGGTCTCAAGTCGCACTACCCGGACATTGGCTGTCGCGCTGTGGTAGTTGGCCAAGCCAGTATTGGGGTCGATAGTCACCGGTATGACGAGGTGATTGAGATCGACCGTGACAGCCGCCGGCAGCCAACCGGTGACCCGGCTTGCAACATTGCAATTTCCACCACAGTTGTACGATCCTGTGGCGGCGATGTTCCGCGCATAGGTGACACAGTTGAGCGCCGTGTTAAACGTTTGATTACAGCGTGCGGCGTAGCGAGCCCCGTCATTGAGGCCAGCTTCGATTAGCAGCTTTTGATGGAGAAGATTGCCGAACTCGAAGACGCCCGCCGAAAGGCTGATCATCAATGGCGTGATCAAGGTCATTTCGACGAGAACCGTGCCTCGCTCCTCGAGGCCAAAACTGCGTAAAATAGACCTCAGCGAAGTCAGCATCACATCACCTGTAAAGCTGCGGTTCGTCACGCACGAAATTGTCGAGCGTTCCCTGTCCGCCTGCGGCGATGTCGACCAACTCGACCATGACGGAGGCATCGTCCGATGCCGATAGGACAGGCTCGGTCAGGAAGAAGCTGGCGAACGATTCGACGGGAAGATTCTCGCTGTGGCCAGACAGGTCATTGCCCAATGCTGAAAGAGCTTGGCAGTTGAGAATTGCCCCATAGAGTAACCTGCGGTCGACTGTCGTTATCGGGGCTTGACACGAATTCACAGGCGTTCCCCTCTCCCCTCCGGTCGATGCGGTTCCAACAAGGCCTGCCGAAATCTCGTAGCGATAGACCTCATAGCGTGTCGGCTTGGTTGTTGCCCAACTGGCCGGCTTGGCGGCGGCTCCGAAATTGGTGCTCCAGTAAGTGTTTAGATCCCAGTTCCCGTCACCTAGCCGAGAATTGATCTGCCCGGCATCCCGAGGCAGCCCCTGAGTGCCGGGCAGATTGAAGGTCAACTGGTTAAAGCTGGGGCACTGGCCCGCGCCTCCCTGAGTCTTTAGGGCGCCCTTTCGGACGTTGGCGGCAGGACCGTATTCTGCAGTGTTGAAGTGACCGCCGGTCGTCCTTATGCCAAACCGGACGTTGAATGCGTCCTGTACTGGGCCAGCGTTCTGCCCGGTTTTGGTGGTGACGTTGTTGTTTCCGTAGCAGCCTATCGGATTTGATGTCGCAATGGTTTGGGCGAGCGCCTGCGCACCGTTGCCGATGCCTTGGGGAGGCTCCAGGAAACCGAAATTGCCCGGCCCGGCGGCGGCGCCATTCCCGACTTTGCGGAGTTCGATCAGTCGGCGGCGCAGGTTCCGATCGGCTGCGGCTTGCTGCAGGGTTACGCCGCCCGGTGCGAGTTCGTACGGGTTGCACATAAATACTGGGGTGAAGTGGCATACGGCACTCTTGAAGCCTGCGACCGAAACCGCACCGATATCGAAGCCGTTTGTTGAGCTACCGACAAAAGTGGCGGGGAACATTGCCGCGAAACCAACCGGTGTGACGGTCACCTCAACGAATTTGGCTGCGGTCGGATCGGTAGTCACATTCGCGGGAACGATGGGATCGCTGTCATTAGTTGGGAGGCTACTCAGGTAGCGCCATGTCACTCCAGCTGCTGCTAGCGCTTCCGCGCCAGGCGGATCGCCGGCAGCTGGCTCAGCGAAACGGTACGTGTTGAAGACAAGCGTTGCGAGGGCGTTATTGCCGCGGGTGATCGCGTCCGACTTGCCATCGAGCTCCGCTGCGGTGGCCAACGCGAAAGCATCGGCGCCCTTCTGCAAGTCGTTGTGCAGACTGTTCGCCCGGCTCATGTCGATCACAAGCAACGCAAAACCAACGATCACAGGCAGCATGATTGCGACAAGGATCATCGCTATGCCGCGTTGATCGTCCCAGAACGCCCTAATGGTCCCCAACATGACCTTACTCTCTGCTTCCTTGCACCAGGTCCCTCGCTCACCCGGCGCAGTGCGACCGCATCCTTCTGTTCAATTCGCTCCGTTGGTCACACCCGGCCCGCCGACATTCACCGTTATCGCAGGCGGTGGCGGTGGTGGCGGTGGAAATTTGTAGCCCTGTGCAACAGCGGCTGCTCGGGCGCCGTCGCCTTCGATATGTGTGTTCTTCGCGTTCGGATTGAACGGATCGACCGCCTGCAGCAGCGAATTGTATTTCTGCGTATCGCCGGCGGCCAGGGTCACCGAATCGTAGTGGTTCAGATAGTCGGCGGCGCAGCCCGATAGCGCACCGGCGCACAGCAACAGGACCAAGGCGCTATTTCTTGACATAGAGCATCTTGTCCTTCGATTTGAAGTCCAGCATGTGGCCATAGGGGCCGGTCACACCGTCTCCTGTTTCATATTTGCGGATCATATCCTTGTTCACCTCGAGCTGACCGAGGATGAAGAACTCCGGATCGTTGGCCGGCCTCGTCTTGTCGAAAGGCGTCGCCAGTTGCTCGCCGGGTTTCACCGGCCGGACGATATGCGGCGTGACGATCACGACGAGTTCGGTCTCTTCCTTCTGGTTGCTCGAATTGCGGAACAGTGAGCCGATGACCGGAACCTGGCCGAGCCACGGCACCTGGTTCTGCAGCTTGGTGGTCTTGCTGGACAACAACCCGCCGACAGCGAAACTCTGGCCGTCGCGCAGTTCGACGACGGTCGCCAGCTTGCGGTTGGTGAAGATCGGGTCGCCGGCGGTGGTGAAACCGGTCAGGTCGCTCACCTCCGGCGCCAGCTTCATATGGATCTTGCCGTCGTCGAGTACGACCGGCGTGAACAGCAGATTGACGCCGAATTGCTTGTACGTGATGGTTACCTCACCATCGGTGCCGACGACACGGATAGGCACTTCGCCCCCGGCGTTGAAGCTGGCCGGCTCACCGGACAGCGTGGTGAGATTGGGCTCAGCCAGCGTGCGCACAGCCCCCTTGGCCTCAAGCGCTTCAATGATCAGGTCGACCTTGATGTTGCTGTCGATGACGCGGGTGATCAGCGCCGCGAAGGGACTACTGTTCGACAGTAGACCGCTAAGCAGACCGCCCGGTCCAAGCACCACATCGTCTTCGTCGACAGCGGCAATGCCGGTTCCGGTGCGTGACGTGCCGCTACCGTTTGTGCTCCTGATCGACACACCGAGGTCGCGCCCGGTATTGCGCTTTGCCTCGAGCACACGCACCTCGAGATTCACCTGCTGGCTGTCGTCGACGATGACGGAATTTATGATGGCGTCGGGGCCATATTGCTGCACCACCTCAAGGATCGATGCCAGCGTGGCGCCGTCCTTGACATGGCCGCCAAGCCTCACCTTGCCGTTGATCGAACCGATCTCGATGCGCGCCCGAGGCGCCACCTGACGGATCGCCTGCGCCATGTCGCTGACATCGACACCGACTTCGATCTGGACGACGCCCAGCGAACGCTTTTCCGGGGAGAAGAGATTGACCGTGGTGGTGCCGGCGCTCTTGCCTATGACATAAAGCGTCCGGTCGGTCATCGGCTGGGCATCGGCGATCTTTTCGTCGCCGACGACGATATCGCCGAGATTGGCGCTCACCTGGAGCGTCACCGACTGTGACATCGGCAGGAAGACGCGATGGACGCTGGGGTTCGACACGTCGATGAAACGGTCAGCCGCATCGGCCGCAAGGCCCGATAGCACCAGCGCAGCCAGACCGGACAACGCGGCCGCCCCCATCCTAGCCCAAATCCCCTGCATCCTATCTCCCCAATCACTGCCGCCGGCAGCCCTCGATTGCCGCGTGTCTGCTATGGTTGTCGCGGCACATCGTAGGATTCGAGCTTCACGCCGCGAAACACGCCCACTGTAACATTCTTCGGCGGTTCCGGCTGTACGTATTTTACCACTTCCTTAACGACTTCCCGGACTTCCGGCGCGGACGCCACGGCCGGAGCCGGCTTCACTTTGCCCAACTCGTCGAGGCGGCTTCCCACTCTGTCCACCGCCTGGGTCAATCCGGCAATCGTGTCGTCGGCGCGCTTGCGCTCAGCCGCGGCCGCAGCGTCGACCGCCGCCTGCTTATCGAGTTCGGCCTGCCTCTTCGCGACATCCGCAGGCGTCTCGCCGCTCAGGTCAGACAATGTCACGCGTTCGGTCGCCTCGCCTTTGCTTGCGGCAGCCTGGCGAAGGGCCAGCGACAATTGGCCTGCCCCGGCCGCTAATGTCAGCTTCTGGGCGTCCTTGGTGCTGGCCTCTAGCGTCACCGACTTCACAACCGTCGGGCTGTCCTTGCTTTCATCCGCCACCTGGTCGATGGCGAGCACCTTCATGCTCTGCAGCAGCACGTCGACAAAACTCTGGTCCGCGCCGCCATCGCCGCGCACCGTGCGCGTCAGCAGCACATCGACCCGGTCTCCGGGGAAAACGAAACCAGCTACCCCGAGCACATCATTGACCCTGATGGAAACGGCTTTCATGCCCTCACCAAGCACCGCCGAAAGTGTGGCGCGCTGGCCTGGGCCGGTGACCTTGGAGGAAAGTACGGGCTCGTTGGCGCCGATCGCCTGCAGTGCCTGCTTCGGAGCTTCGCCGGCCAAAATCTCTTTCGTTGTCCTGAAGGCACCGGCCGGAACCGCGCCAGCCGGCCACGCGATTTCGCGCAACTTGTCAGCCGACAGCGTATCGCCGAATTTCAAAGACACTGCGGCTACCACCACAGTGTCGCGCTGCAGGCCATTAGCCTCAGCCAGCGCGCTACGCTGACTGGCCAGCCAGAAGTTTACAAGAACCACCGCCAGCACGCCGAATACGCCAGCGAGTACGATCATGATAAGCGTGTTGGCGCGCATGTCCCAAGCCCCAAGCCCCGATGCGGGATTCGCCCGCTGCGATCGGATTCAGGCCCGGCTCGAACGATCCGGGCCTGAATGTAGTCAGGCGATCAGCTGCCTGTGCCGGCGGCCGCGTTGCAGGTGCCAGTCGGGTGCCCGTCGAGGGCGGTGCAGAGCGCCGAGAAACGACCGTTCACCCATCCGCCGATGGCGAGGACAGTCAGGATCGATGCCACGGCGATGATGCCGATGAGGATGGAATATTCGACCATGGCAGCGCCGTTTTCGTCGTCGCGGAACTGCCGGGTCATCGTCATGAGCTTCTTCATGTCAATTTCTCCCTGTGGAGGTTGGAACCCGACGAGACAGAGCCAAGGATGAACCCCATACCCAAGCATCCCCCGTCACCTCGATCCTAGGTCGCACGAAAAAGCAGAGTCAAACGGATTAACGGTTCCTTAACCTTCCAATACCTGAACTTGCGAACGCAAGAGCCATTTGAATTATAACAAGAGCTTGATTCGGCTGGATTTTCAACCGTCCTTAACCATTCGTTCACAATTTGGCCGCAGCCAACGCAAAACGACAGTCGTATTAGCAAAACTGCATATTCCTTTATATCTAACGGTTTACGGGGATCTTTCACCCGCATCTCATTTGTTGCGGTATTGAAAGGTCCCGTGAGCCGGAAGTTTGGGAGAGGGCTAAGCGCGCGGCGTCGAAATAAAACGATATTTTTCTGGCGTCCTCCTTAACTATGTTGAAAGCATTGGCCTCACGTGAGACCCTCCAGCGCTTGTGCCTCGCTTGGTTAACGGTTAGTTTCCGCTAATAAGGGCTAGCGGGGTATAAGGGATTATGCTGGGGCGGTTTATCAAGGGACCAAGCGAGCAGCAGGCCGCGGTAAGGGCGGAGCAGCCGACGGTGCTGCCTGCCGCTCCGGCCCTTTCGCCGGCCGCTGATGTTGAATCCCGCGGCGACGATTTCCTGACGCTCAAGGTCGAGATCCACAGTCACCTGATCGACCGGTTCAATCTTGCCGCGCTTGAAACGGCATCGAAAGATGAGATCCTGAACGAAATTCGGCCGATTGTGCGCGAATTCGTGCGCGGCCGAAGTGTGCCGCTGAATGCGCGTGAACTCGACCAGTTGACCAGTGACACGGCCGACGAGATGCTCGGGCTCGGGCCGATCGAGCCGCTGCTCAAGGACGACTCCATTACCGACATCCTGATCAATACCCACAAGCGTGTCTTCATTGAGCGGCGTGGCCTGGTTGAAGAGACGGCCATCCGGTTTCGTGACGAGGCGCATCTGCTGCGCGTCATCAACAAGATCGTTTCGGCTATCGGCAGGCGTGTCGATGAATCGTCGCCGATGGTTGACGCCCGCCTGGCGGACGGCTCGCGCGTCAACATCGCGGTGCGGCCGATCTCGGTGGACGGTCCGCTGGTATCGATCCGCAAATTCTCCAAGAACCCTTATTCGCTCGAGCGTTTGATGGCATTTAATTCGATCCGGCCGCCGATGATCGAGCTGCTACGGATCGCCGTCCAGGCGCGCAAATCGATCCTGGTTTCGGGCGGCACCGGCAGCGGCAAGACCACCTTGCTCAATGCGCTGTCGAGTTACATACCATCGAAGGAACGACTGATCACCATCGAGGATGCGGCCGAGTTGCAGCTGCAGCAGCCGCATGTCGGCCGGCTGGAGACGCGCCCCCCCAATGTCGAGGGCAAGGGCGAGGTGCGCCAGCGCGAATTGCTGAAGAACGCGTTGCGCATGCGGCCGGACCGCATCATCGTCGGCGAGGTGCGCGGCGAGGAAGCCTTCGACATGCTGCAGGCGATGAACACCGGCCATGAGGGGTCGATGACCACCATCCATGCCAACACGCCGCGCGACGCGATCTCGCGGCTTGAACAGATGGTCGGCATGGCCGGCATGCCGATGACGCATGATTCAATCCGGGCGCAGATTGCCTCCGCCATTGACATCATCGTCCAGACACAGCGTCTTTCGGACGGCGGCCGGCGTGTCACCTCCATATCGGAGCTGACTGGCATGGAGGGTAATGTCGTCCAGCTTCAGGAAATCTATCATTTCGTCCGCCGTGAGGTCACAGCCGAGGGCAAGGTCATCGGAGACTTTCGCGCAACCGGCGTCCGCCCGCGGTTCGCTCCGGAGGCCGCAACCCTGGGGCACCATTTTGCCAAGGACGCCTTCAACCCGCAGGTTGCCCTCTGATGCTAACGGGTCAAGCTCTGCTGTATTTCATCTATATGCTGGCGGCGGCCTCGGTCATTCTCGCCGGTGAAGCCCTTTATCTTTCCTTTGCCGGCCGCCGCTCCCGGTCTATGGCAGTCAATCGCCGGCTGAAGCGACTCGCTGGCGACGTTCCGGCCGAACAAACGCTACAGGGGTTGCTGCGAGAGCGCGGTCTCACTGAATCCGGCGACTTTCTTTTTGGAATGGTCTGGCTGAACAGGCTCTATACCCAGTCCGGCATTACCGGAAATCCGTTGACCTTCGCCGCAACATTTCTGCTTGCAGGGCTGGCGATGGCGTTGCTGCTGGTTCTCTTCAATTTTTCCGCCTTGGCATCGCTCATTATCTTTCTGGTCATAGGGCTTGTCCTGCCGCTTCTCGTCCTCCGGCGTGCCCGCAACAAACGAATCCGGAAGTTCGCTAAACAGCTGCCGGATGCACTCGACATGATTGTTCGCTCGCTGCGGGCCGGACACCCTGCTTCGGTCGCGATCGGTCTGGTCGCGCGCGAAATGCCCGATCCGCTCGGCACCGAGTTCGGCATCGTCTCCGACGAGATCACCTTTGGTCTCAGCATCGAGCAGGCCGTGCGAAAGCTTTCGCAGCGTGTGGGCTTCGAGGGCCTTCAGCTGCTGTCGGTATCGCTGTCGATCCAGGCCAAGACGGGTGGCAATCTTACTGAAATTCTGGCCAATCTTTCCTCGGTTATGCGTGAACGGCAGAAATTGCGAATGAAAATCAGGGCGCTTTCGGCCGAAGGTCGTGTCTCCGCGTGGATCATCTCCTTGTTTCCTATTGTGATGTTCTTCACGCTTCAAATCCTTTCCCCAGCCTATTACGGCGCCGTCTGGGGCGACCCGCTCATCTTCCCGGTATTCCTGCTTTTTGGGTTGTGGGCGCTGCTTGGCGACTTCATCATGTACCGGATGGTTACTTTCGATTTTTGACTGGGGGCGACGAAAGAAATTGTTTTCGAACATTCAGGACCTGGGCTTCTTGGTGTCTATTGCCGTCTTTGTGGCGGCGGTGTCCTTCTTCCTGTTCGGTGCGCTTGTCTTCTTGCCGGCTCTGCAGACACGAAAGCTCGTTGCGCAGAGCCTGATGGGCGAAAGGATTACAGACCGCCGATCGATGCTCGGACAAGACCAGCTTGCCAAGCTTGCGGCGCAACGGCCGGTCGATGCCTACTTCAAATCGATCGAGAGGGAGCGGGAAGAGCCAAACGCCTTGGAAGCGAAGCTGTTTCGCGCCGGCTTTTACCAATCAAGCGCGCCGCTGATTTATACGCTATCCCGTCTTGTCGCAGTCTGCGTCGGTTTTCTGGCAATGTATGCACTCCTGTCACGGGTTCTGCCGCCGCACCTGCCAGGTTTTATCACCCTTGCTGGCTCTGCCCTCTTCGGCCTGGCCTGCATGGTAATTCCCGCCATTCTGCTCGACCGTTTCGAGAACAGCCAGAAACAGATCTATCGTCGAGCCTTCCCCGACTTCATGGATATGATGATCACCTGCGCCGATGCCGGCATGAGCCTGGAGGGGGCGGTCGAACGCGTCAGCCATGAAATGGCCGCCACCCACAAATGGCTGGGAATACAGCTGTCGATCATGAATTTGCAACTGCGCGCCGGCAAACCCTTGCGGGAAGCGCTACGCGAACTCTCCGATCGCATCGGACTTGACGAGGCGCGGGCACTGGCTGTCCTGTTCCGTCAATCGGAAGAACTCGGCACCAGCCTTACCGACGCCCTGCGCGTCTACAGCGCGGAGATGCGCAGCCAGAGGATTCTGCAGGCGGAAGAGCGCGCCAATTCCTTGCCTGTCAAAATGATGATCCCACTGGGACTCTGCATCTTTCCTGTGGTGATGATGGTAATCATGCTGCCGGTGGTCATTCGCATGAAGGGGATTTTCTTCTAGTTGCGCACATGCTTTGGTCCTAATATGGGTCGGGGGACTCACGGGGAGATTGTATGAAAAGGCCAATTGCAGTCGTGGCCTGCCTGTTCATGGCGGCACTTGCCGGCTGCCAGACGAACGGGGCGGACGGTGTCGTTCGAACCAACGAGCCGTCGAAAGGCGACTTGACGTCATTTGGCGACGCTTTCGACGGATTGAAGACAGTTGGTGACGTCGAATATTATGCCTCGGATCAGGCTGTTGCCGAGGCCAAGAACCAGTTCCGCGCGGAAAATTACGGCAATGCCGGCGCCCTGTTCTTCAAGGCGACGCAGCTTGCCCGCAATGATGGTGGCGCCTGGATGGGACTGGCCGCCTCCTGCGACCGGATCCATCGCTTCGACCTTGCCGATCGGGCCTATGGCCGGGCCTTCAAGCTGTTGGGTGCGACGCCCGAATATTACAACAATATCGGCTATTCCTATCTGCTGCGCGGCAAGCTGCAGGACGCGCGCAGCAATTTCCTCAAGGCCTACGAACTGGCGCCCAATGATCCGACCGTGGTCAACAATCTGAAGCTGCTATCGTCCAGCGTGCAGAACGTCGAACGGTAGAGCGCCTGTATGTTGTTTGCCGCTTCGCTGCTGCTGAAGGCGTTTGCGATCCCTCTGCTGGCATGGGTCGCCTGGATAGACTTCTCGTCCCAGAAGATATCCAACCGTCATGTGCTGCTGCTTTTGTGTCTCGGGCTGGGATCGCTTCAGCTTGTTTCCATAGCAAGCCGATCGTGGTGGGATATGGGATTGAGCGTGATCGCCGGAATTTTGCTGTTCGTCGCGCTCTTCCCGTTCTGGATTTTGCGCAAGGTCGGAGCCGGAGACGTCAAGCTGATTGCGGTCGTCCCGTTTCTGACCGGTGGAAGCGGTCTCGCCATGTTCTCGGTGCTCCTATTGGTTTTCGCCGTCGCCACGGTGGCGGTCATGAAAAACCCGTTCCTGCTGCCGGCGGGCGCGTTTCGCGTCTATGTCCAGCATATGGACAGGAAGGGCGTCGTTCCTTTTGGCGTGCCAATTTCGGCAGCTGCGATTGGCGCTATCGGTTTCCAGATTTACGGGAGTTGGGTGGTGGCGAGCAGCTCAGGAATCCTGGATCAGCTTAATTGAACCTCGGCAGTCCGCTTTGCTGCACGAAGCGCGCACCGACGTAATCTTTGCTTAGTGCCGAACTGGCAGTCTATCTGCCTATTGAGGGTGCGCTATGATACAGGATTACCGGTCGACAGTTGCCTGGTTGGCGGCTGGATTGATTGTTGGTGCCGTGGCGTTCCCGTTTGCGGCTGTCGTCAACAAACCGGCGACACCAACAATTATCAGCGCCGAACCGCCACCGCTCCCAATCATCAAAAAGACGTTCGTCCGAAAATGGCGCCGTACATAGCGATCAGTGGTGCCTGTCCCCAATACCGCGCACCGTCTGCAGCCAGGCCGGATTGGACGGATCGCGCTCGATCCTGCGGTGCAGGGGGTTGATCTGGAGTCGATGGTGCGCTCACCGACTTCGGAATCGTCACCGGCGAGTTCATAACGCGGCATGGTTTCGCCGACCCGTGCGGCGAAGACCGCCAGGGTCTCCTGCTCGCGGCCGCGCCCGCCGCCCCGCCTCAGTTCGCGCCTGCACAGCGTGCCATGCGTTCCCCAGCGCTCCTAACGACATTGGCACGATCATCGAAGGTTGCTTTAATGGCAGGTTCCAGACCGAAAAAAGGAAGAGAAGAAGAAGTTTCGTGTGCGCTTTCTGCACACAGTCTCCCAAACTATCTGCTTTTGCAGGAGTCGGCTGGTGATGATCTGCCTCGGGAGCCGGCGATCGGCGCGGAGGCGACCATTCCTGGCAAAAAAATTTCCGGCTTCGCATGACCTTCCGCCGCAACACGGACAAGACGCTGCCGGCAAGGGGCTGAGCAATAAAAAGCCCGCCACCGTGAGGCAGCGGGTTCTCTTTCGGAAATGATGAGCTGCCTTTTACGGCCGGCCTTCATGGGGCGGGGTTGCAGATGCCTCTGGCCGGACATTCGACGTCATTGAAGCGAGGCACTCTTCCAGACGTTCCAGCCGCGCCTTCTGGCATCGCAGTGTGTGCGCGACGTCATGCAGCCTGGATTTACCCTGAGAGTTGGCGGCAGCGATCAAGTCTATTTGGAGCCGACTGATCTCGCTCCGCAGATCGCGAGCGTCAGCTTCCATCAGACCCCTGATCCATCCAGCCCCGCGCATTCCAGCACACCATCCACCGAGACCTGCGTCGCACGATAGCAGCGAGTTTGCTAACAACCATGCCATGAACCTTCTCGAATTTTATGCATTGCTAATATATAAAAGGCCCGCCACCGTCAGGCATCCGGGGAGTTTTTGCCCCGTCGGATCGGACTGTGAGGTTTGTCACGGACGAATCGACGTATCGGCGTAGGCTACGTGCAGTTTCCTGCAGGGGTAAAGGGAGTGGTCCCGATGCTTGTGAACCTTCCTATGCTTGTGAATCTTCGTCTTGTCGCAGTTGGTCCCCTTGCCGATTGGGTCCGTCATCGAGCCGAGCAGAAGGCGCTGTTGAAGGCGACGGACGAGTTGAGCAAGTCACCAGACGACATGCTCAGCGACATCGGGATTTCCCGTGACGACATCACGACGTTTGCGTTCCGCAGCCCGGCGTCGAGACGTTGGGGCTGAGCAACAAAAAAGCCCGCCACCGTGAGGGAGCGAGCCAAATTATTCGAGAAGCAAACTGGATCGTTCCAGGTTCTGTAGCGCGGGAAGCGCCGCCGGTAGCCGAACACCCGGCCGAGGATGCGAATGCAAGAAGATGGCCCTCGTCCGCACACCATGGAATCGAGAAGGAACGTCTCGTGCAGACTTCCCTTGGCGGCAAAGCGGCCCCCATAGCCTCGCCCGTGATTGTTGCGCCAGCTCATGGTTTGCGGATGACCGCCTCCAAACATGGCGACCACAACGCACCCGTCCTCCAGTTCCGCGTCTGGATCAATGATAAGGCTTTCAGCCCGAAGCTCGGGGTAGGTGTCTGTCACCGCAAACACGTTGTAGGCCCACTTGCTGGCGGCACTGCGAGGCAAAACTGCTGCCCCAGGGTCACGTGACCGTGCCGAGACGATCGCGGGCTATCAGATGCCGTCGACGTTCTCTTGAGCCGCGACCGAAATTCGGCTAGTCGAGTCAGCCGCTTCCGATGATCGCCAGTATATCAAGCAAACGACCAGCCCGGCGTACCCGACTTGCAGAACGATCAGCGCAAGGACCGCACAGCCGAGCGCGGTCCAAATTGAACCGGCTTCGATGTAGGTCCAGATCGCCACAATGATCGCAGTGGCAGACATGCCGACCAGAAACTGTGGAAAATACATTCCTCCGCGTTTCATTAATTTAGCGATTGCGCAATTAGCCGATTCTAAAATATCGCTGCAGCATGATGTCGCATCGGCTAGCACTACCCATCCACAGAAATGGTCGCTGCAGTCTTCGGGTGTGGGGCCGCACCGGCCACCGCGCGTTGCCTAAGATATACTCATATTAGCGATCGCGCAATTAAGCATGTAGGCGCTCCCAATCCGAAACTCAGGGAATCCCTCTTGAAGGCTCAAACGAGAGGACAAGCTAATACCGTTGAGAGTCGCGGGCATGGACGACGGTATGGGCGGAGCATCTTGGGTTTTCGACCTTGACGCTTTGCGCAAGGCTTTCCTCGAGTTCGTAGAGGAGCATAAGACCACGGATCATCCTGAGTGGGGCGAACTCGCCAAGCTGTTCCTCGAAAAAGAACGAGAGCGGCACCAAGAACCGGACCCTGCCCAGCCGGAGGGGTGAACGCACCAGCGCTGTGTGACCCGACCGGCGCAGAAGCCATGACCAGAACAAACCGGGGATTCACGGATTCGCGGTGTCGATCTACATTTGCTCTGAGATGGCATTGGCGTGGCGCTGGCCGGTTAGGTAAGCGAGCCCCTTGTCAGGCAGTCCGGCATGTAGGACATGACCGGCACGTCGGGGAAGCCTCAGGCTAAGTCCACCCTTTCGGCGACACGACGATTCACTTCGATAATCAATTCGAAGACGCTTTCAAGCTCGCCGTTGATCTCGTCGGCAGGAATCCCGGCCTTCTCGGCAGCTGTCATCAACTGGTCTTTCAAGTCGCCAACCGAGATGGGGTCTCCCCGCGCCACAATGGGCAGTTGTTTGGCTACCCACTTATCGAGAAACCTCAGGCCACGGACGCTCATTTGTTAGCAACCTCTCATCCTTGACACTGCACCCGCCTGCGGCCGGGTGACACCCGATGGCATAAGCGCGACGATTCCCTCCTATGACTTCCCGCATGCGGTTGTCGATTCGACTTCGAAGGCCGTGATCGGCCAGATATGGAATTAGTCGGCCCGGTCACGCGCATCGACGGCGACAAGGTAACCGTCAGCCTGCGGCCACTGGTGACTGTCGACGCCGAGCACGTGCGCGTTGTTGAGAGCCATGTGGGGTCGCCACGGCGAAAAAAGCCGATTGTTGACAAAGCCTAACGGCGCTGCTTGAGGAGATCAAAGGCCTCGTCGCAGGGGCAGCCGCCGGAAAGAATGGGATTCGGGCCGCTTTGGATTATTATGCGGTTCCCGAGCCAGCACGGCGACAAGTACCGAGCAGTCGAGTTCCTCGTTGAACGAAAAGTGCGGGTCGGCCTCTGGCAAGATCTGAGCCAAGCGTAGCGATTTCAACCTGGCTGTCTTGGCGGCACGTTCTGTGCATTCAACCTCATTGATCGCTTTCGCGGACCGCACTGCACCTCGGCGTTCTCCCAGCCAACACATTTCCTGGTAGCCTCATTCTCACCTCCCCCCAACGCAAATTTCTACATTCGGATGAACCATGTCGCCCTTCATTCTGATGAAGCCCAAGCTGAAGCAGCGGACCAGATGGCCCGCGATTGTGGGCTCGCACCGCCCGGCGAGGTGACGCGAGCCCGGCCGAGTCTTGCGGGACCTCGACCAGCAGCGAACACCCACTCGCTGCCGTTCTATCAACAAAGCCCCCAAATTTCAGGTTCCGCTTATATACAAAAAGCCGGCCTCCTTTCGGCAGCCGGCCAGTTCCAACAGAACAAGGGAACGTGCACTGATGGGGCAGTGCAACGCCCGAAGTGTTCGAGGCCACAATGTTCCAAGGGTGAGAATAACGAGGCAGCCTAGCTAGCGGTTGGTGCCAGCCGCATGGCTTGCCCCCTCCGCCCTCTTGACTGCCCGAGCGGGTTAGGTACCTTCACTGCGTGCCTTGAGAGAAGCGGCCCGGGCACCTTTGGAAATCAAGCCGCGTGATAACCGACGAGGGGGGAGCCCTTACGTCGTAGACAACGAGCAGCACGGCTGCCCAAGCACAACTCCAAACAACAACAATCCGGCTTCCGCGCCCATGGCGGCGTTGCGGCCACTAAAAAACATGGAGCAAAGTGATGACCAAAATTGTCGAATATCAGGATAGTAACGTGACGGTGGTATCGCGGAATCCATTGCGAGGCGCACTGGAACTGGTGACCGATGACGACCACACAACCTTCCTCGAACTGGACAGGGACAGCGCCGAGTGGCTGGTGTCGGCGCTCCTCGACTTCCTCATGGAAGGCAAACACCCAGAAACACCAAAGATGACTGTTGAACCGGCCGCTGACGCCGCCAGAGGCCGCGACCAAGTTCTAACCGCCATTTTTGAAGGCATAGCAGCAGCCTATCAAGCCACGCTCTATGAAAACAATGATCCTTTGGACAATTGCGCGACCTTTGCAGAGACGGCACTAGCGTGGCTGGAGTCGAGTGGCTTAAGAGTGGTGCGTTAAGCCACCTTTGCTGCCTGCACGGTTTCGGGCGAACCGTGCAGGTTGCCCAATGGGGGCGAAAGTGGAACAAACAGGGGATTCACATTCCCGGAGTTCCGATCTAGAATCATTCCATGGAAACGGTGTTCGATGATATCGCCAACGCCCTCAGAGAGCCCCGCTCAGACGTGTGGCGCCCAGTCCGCGCCTTCGCCCTCGATCTTGCCGCCAAGCTGTTCCTTGGCCTCGCTGTCGGCCTAGGCGTTTGCTTTGGAATGGCGCTGGCTGGTTAGCTATCTCGCTGCGGCCGACTGAAGTGCGACAGCAGCAAAATCTGCCGTTGAGTTTCCCGAAAACGTAGCAGTCTCTGATTCAGCGGAGGTCGAACTTGTTGATGCATGGATGCCAAGGAAATCCTTTCCACAAAGGGCACTAAAATCTTCGGTGACATTGCTCATGGACCCGGAGGTGGTGCCGGAAGCGATGAGCGAGATAAAAGCGATGCCATCGGCTGGAATGGTGATGGTAATCCTGTCGCCGCTTTCTGCAGCTATCGCGGCAGGTATCTCAGAAGCTCCAACCACTCTGTAAATCTGCGCCGTGACAGACGGGTTGCCGCCATCAAAAGTGAACCCGATGTCGGTCGACGTTGTGTTTTCCAATATGTCGCCGCTGCCGGCTGATATGAACCAGATCTCGGAATTGGCGCTTGAGGGCACATCATGACTGCGCACCAGGCGCCTTGCCCGAAGGTCGCCGACAGTTACGGTATCCAGCGTCCGCAACTCCCCGAAAAACTTCCATGAGACTTCGAGCCAGATATCCCTACCGGTAGCAACAGCACCAAGGTTTTTCGAGGGCGCCTTAACCGTGGGGCCAGGGACGAGCCCCCCACTATTAAAGGCCGAGACAGCCGAGACCATGATCGGTGACGAGCGCTGTAAATTCTGAAAGCCAATGATCGCCGCCGTGATCGCCAACGCCGCCAGGACAAGGGCAATCGCTATCCAAACAACTGACCGGCGTCGATTTCGCATCGTTGCCCCAACCCTAGGGGAAATATCAACGTATTAGCAACTGCTTGTATTTCTCGTGAACCAGGATCATTCTTGCCGCACGGAGGCCACCAGTAACGATGGAAAAGGGGAACGTCATGGAATCCGTTTGCTACGCCCAAAGCTCGATCTGTTTGCTGTCGCTCTTAGTCAACACCACGATGGCGCTTATTGTCTTGACGCCATTCGCAGCGACGCGCCTGCTGGTGTTGAGGATGCGCGCGGACTCGGGCCGAAACCTTCAACTCGCCTAAGGCGCCGTGGGCAAACCACGTTACCGAGGCGCAGATCATGCGAATATTTCTGTTGATCCTTGCCGCTGTCGCCGTGTTCTACATCTGGGGCAACGTGGCGAACAAAGGGCTGTACACTGCCCAGATTGAACGCAGCGTGGGTCTAGTCGCAGGCTTCGAACTCATAAACTAGCGCATCGCGATTGGTTGCACATCATGGCCAGAAGGTTGCCGCAACCATCAGACTGCACCGATGTGGGCCATGAAATCGGCAATGACGGTGTCACTCTCGGGTGCGCTCGGTACCGTCGAGAACGTTGCAAGCTCAAAAATCTGCGGTCGAGATAGCCGCCAACCGATTTGCCGAGGCACATCTTGCGCGTCGTCAAATCGTTGATGGTATTACCCGACGCCACGGACGCCTCGATGCCGCCATTGACGGAGAATAGAGGCTCCCGCCTTCGTGGCGCCATGTCGTCACCACAGGCACGCCGGTCGAAATGGCAGTACTGGGAACCTGCCAAGGGTACGACACGAAATTCGATCCTTGGCCAATGGGCCCCGGGATAGAAGTGCCATTTGCAAATAACCAGCGTCGTCACCCCACAGGATGTCATTGTTAGCGGCGTTGCCTGCGCCAGTGTTGTTGGTGTTGTTGGTGTTGATGGCATCGATGTAGCCCGAACAGATCACAAAGCCGGACGACAGCCTCACGAAATTGGAGATGCTCGCGCCTATCAGTTGGCTGGTGATGCCGTTGAAATCGGCGCATGTCCGGCTGATTGGACCTGCAGTTGTAACGGCCGGCTGCGCACTGGTGACCCCAATCTTCTCGAAGTGCCGGCCGCCGCCGGTCTGGTCCTTGAAGGAATCGGTGCCGGGCGTCGGAATCTTCGCCCTGGAAGGGTTGTCGATGTTGGCTTCGATCTTCAGTGCTTCGAGCCTGCCGCTCAGACTCCGCCGAGCGTCGGTTCTTTGCGGTAGGCATTTTCCGCCGCGACGAATTCCGAGGTCGGTCTCGGGAGCTTCAGTGCTGATCTGAAGTAAGCGGCGCTGGCCGTTTTCGAAGAGCGAGATATCTTGGCAGCGATGTTCATTGCCATTATGTCCATCGCAAACGCGATGCGTCCCGTCGCGTTTGTCACGTTTGCCGAAAATATTCCCGCCTAGCCGCTACCTCGGCTTTCCATCTGCCGCCGACGCGCCGGCCGAAACCTTTCCGATCTTCTGGCTGAGAGCCTCGGCGGCAACCGCCGTCTCGACCCAATCTCCAGAACTCCGATCCTCGAACTCCGTTTCGATCTCAGCGACGAGCGCCGCTATTTGCGCGAGTTGGCGTCTGATCGCTGCGAGTTTGCGCACGGTGCTCATGGGCACGTCTCGATCGATGCCGGAACCAAAGTCGTTGAGCAAAGTTTCCTTACCGAAGGGCGTTTTAGGTTTTTGGAGAACTCGAAATGAAGACCATCATCCTTGGCGCATTGGCGCTTTGCTTGGCTGCGCCTGCGGTCGCGTCCGCAGAAGAAGGCATCGTCGTCCAGACCCAGCGACATCACCACCGCCATTATTGGGACGACAACAATAACGACCGTGTGGTCATCTATCGGAACGGACACCGTCTCCATCGCCGCCATCATGGCGAGCAGGCGTTTTACGACAATGGCGAGCGCGCCTGGCGCCGGCATCATCACCGGTCCAGCGACTTTGTGGTCACCGGATCGATCAACCGTCCGATGCATCACCGCCGTCACGTCGTCATTCAGCAGGACGACAACAACGATTATGACACCGACTATTGATCGCAGTCTAACGGCCCGGCCTTCGACGAGAGCCGGGCACCGGAGGGGAGGGGTTTCGCCATGACGATGCTGTTTCAATCCTTGGACTTGGACGGTCACAAGCGCAGCGAGCTTTACCATGCGGCGCGGTTGTCGATGCTCCAATGTCGTGTGTTGACGCGCTTCGATCGGGTCGAAGAGGCTGCCGATAAGGTGCAAGCAGCGGCTGAGTTGTTCGCTGAGGCGGCTCGACGTGTCGGAAGCGCTCAAACGCTCGGTATGTGAGCGCCAAGTCGGCGGCGGAACCGGCAGGCGGCAACGCGCGTTGCCTTTGCATGGTCGACTATCTCAAATCGGTACTGAAGGAACTGTGTCCTGCCTGGCTCATGCGGAAGGCGGGCGTCGTAGACGTTCGCCCTGTTGAGCAGCAGCCAGCCATAAGCGATCTAATAGGGTGCGGCGCCGCCGACGCGATATCGTGGGCCGGTGCGGTCCGAGCCTCCCGACCACAGGCTTAACGAGTCCATAAGCAAGCGCAATTCGGGCTGACCCGCGACGCAGGAAGTTCCAAAAGCTTCCAGGAACCCCAGCAAACTGGACGACGCAATCGTCGGCAAAAGAGGGTCCGAAAAGGCCTTTCGGCAGCTCCCTCGTAGGAACGAGAAAAGAAGAGAAGCGGAACTTGCGTGTGCAGTATTGCACACGAACCCTCATAAACATTTGATTTGATTTTTCAGCATCTGTTTAACATCATAACCTTCTGCCGCACACGCTGCGTCAGCGAGACCTTCCTGCAACGCGACGTCGCGCGGCGCCGGGGCACCGACACCAAGTCGATCGCAGTGAGACGCCGACAAAGCCCTGTTAGCGCGCCTGAAGCCTTCGGCGAACTCATCGACCTCCATATCGACGACATGTGCGATGTAGGCAAGTCCCCTCGCCGCTCCAAGGCCGCAGCCCTCGCTATGCTCCGAACATCTGGGGAAGTGCAGCATCGCCACCCTCGATCGCGAACGGCTCGTTCGCTTCGGTCGTGATCGAGCCGCCCAGGGTGCCGGACGATGAGTCTCGGTATCGACATCACCTAGGGAAAGTCGTTGAGCGTCGTTCCTGGATGATCTGCCTGGTCGTGATCGACAGCCGCTGGCGAGAGCCGCCAAACACGCATGAGATTGTCTGAAGCGGAGGACCATCCATGGAAGGACCCATTTCGAGCTATTTTGCATCGATTGAACCCGTGGGCCCCTGACGTTTTTCTGGACCGCTTGCTGCATCCGGCGCGGATTTCAAACATCCCCACGACGTTTTGGCCGATGTTGCCCTGGACGCTCAGGAGAAGCGCGCCATTCTTTCGTCATGGGCATCGGATGCCTGCGCCGTAGAATCCGTGCCAGCGCTTCGCATGCTGCCGCGAGCGGGTGAACCGGTCACCTTCGACACGATCATGGATGCGTTGCAACAGTTGGATCAATCGGATGAGCGTGCCGGTCCTGACTGCAGTGACAGCGCGGCAGTGGCCGCGTTCATACCATTCGTCGATCGGATTTAAGGGCGACGTCGTTGTTCTTGCGCCATGGACCCGTCGGCGAGTGACCCCGCCGGCGGAAGGGGTGGCATTGGTGCGTTCGCCCAGATTGCCGATGAAAATTTTCCTATTCTTGCTCTTGAAGGTGTAAGTCGCGATTCTAAATTGATGGTCGCCGGCAGCCTAATGGGGCCGGCAACACCAGGAGGCGGCAAGGCTCTTGGCGCCTTCTGTTGTCCATGTTGCTCAAAGGAGGATGTGGCTATGAAGACAAACCTCGATTTTACCCCTCTATACCGGTCCAGCATCGGCTTCGACCGCATGGTCGACATGCTTGAAAGTGCGAGCCGTGTGGCCTCGTTCGACAACTGGCCGCCCTACGATATCGCCAAGGTTGATGATGATCAGTATCGCATCACGATGGCGGTCGCCGGTTTCTCGCAGGACCAGCTGACCGTCACCCACCAGCCCAACATGCTGGTTGTGAGCGGGTCGCAATCCGGCGATGAGAACGGCCGGTATCTGTACCGTGGCATCAACGGGCGCGCTTTCGAGCGTCGGTTCGAACTGGCCGATCATGTCAAAGTCGAGGGCGCCAGCCTTGAGAACGGGCTGCTGAGCATCGATCTCAAGCGCGAGGTTCCCCAGGAGATGAAACCGCGCAAGATCGAAATCTCCAGCGGGGCTCCCATGCCGAAGATCGAGGCGCCCAAGGTCGAGACCGACAAGCTGGCCGCCTGAGCAATCCACCATGAAGGCTTTCGCTTGAGCCGGGCGTCCCGCCCGACTCAGAGACCTACAAAAGGAGAAAGACAATGAGCGTACGTGACTTGATCCCATGGGGCCGGGGCAACGGAAACTCGGCGCCCAGTCTCTTCCCCGACGGAGATCGAGACCCCTTCGTCTCCCTCCACCGGGAGGTAAACCGGCTGTTCGATGACGCCTTCCGCAGCTTTGGCGCCAGACTGCCGGCCTTCGGTCCCTCTTTCGCCGCCAATTGGCCGAGTGTCGAAATCTCCGACACGGACAAGGAAGTCCGCGTCACGGCGGAAATACCTGGCCTGGACGAGAGCGACATAGAAGTCCTGCTGGAAAATGGGGCGCTCAAGCTTAAAGGCGAGAAGCGTTCCGAGACCGAGGACAAGGACCGGCAGTTCTCCGAGCGCTTCTACGGTCGCTTCGAGCGCCTCATTCCGCTCGGCTACGAGGTTGAAGAAGACAAGGTCAACGCCGCCTTCAAGAACGGGGTGCTGACCGTGACGTTGCCCAAGACCGAGCGGGCGCAGGCGAAGGCCAAGCGGATCGCAATCAACGGGAAGAACTGACGGATGCAGTATGGGTGGCGGCCCTTACGGCCGCTGCCCGTGCGACCCTTCATAACGGGAGGGACAGGCAATGGAGACAGTTCAAAGCAGCGACAACAGAAACCTAACCAAGACGTCCGTCCGGCCGGACAATGACAATCGGCCTCGTCTAGACGGGCCGGCTTTGTCAATGGGACGGTCAGTGTTTCCGGAGGGCGCAGTGGCGCGGATCTACCAGCCCTGCCGCTCGGCCATGACCTCGGCAAAGCCCCACAGGGACTGGCGATTGGTCTTCGAACGCCGCACAGCCCCGTTCATCGAGCCGCTGATGGGCTATACCGGTGGCCGGGACACCCTGACCCAGGTTGAACTGAACTTTCCGACGCTGGAAGCGGCGATCCGTTATGCCGAGCGTCAAGGCCTCAATTACGTGGTGCAGGCGGCACCTCCTGCTTCCCCGGCCAAGATCAGGAGACAACATGTATCGGAGGAAAAACAGGCCTTTTCCGACCTGGTTTGGCAGCGGCTGCAGTTGGCTTGGCTCCAGGCAAGTCACGGCTATGGCGCCGGTGCACAGACAGCGCACATACAGACGGCGCTTTCGGAGCCCGAGACATTCTACGCCTCTCCGATGGAGGTCGTGGACGACCCGGTGCTCGCACCCGACGAGAAACGCGCCGTGCTCAAGAACTGGGCCTGGAACGAGTATCTGATCGACCTGGCCACCGCCGAAGGCATGCCGGAAAATGCACGCCCGTCGCGATTGGACGAGGTCGAACTCGCCTTGCTGGCCTTGGAAGTCCGAAACCGGGGCTTCCAGACCAGAACCAGCCCGGTGCACTCCCGGATAGCCGCATGATAAGGCAAGAAGGAACCCACTGATCGTCTTCGACGCCCAACGGACCATCCCGAAACCCTTCCCGCTTGCGGTCGCGGCAGCGGGCGGGCGCGCGCCGACAACTTTCCCAATGCGTGGGCGCCCGATTGCGCCTCGGCAGAACTCGGCCCAGTTGTTAGGATCGCGCTGATATGGACTCCAATGAATTGGCGACAGAGGTTCCTATGTATCAATCCTTCAACGGCTCCGCCCATCCCCTGGCACCGAAAGAGATCGCGATCGCTGCCGTCCCCGAAGACGAGCGTGTCTGGGTCCCACAGGCTAAGGGCGTGTGGTTCCGACCACTTATGCTCAACACAATGCAAGGCCAGTGGTGCAATCTGCTCCGCGTACGCCGGGCCGGGATATTAAGCCGTCATCTGCATCCGGCCCCCGTGCATGGCTATGTGATCAAGGGGCGTTGGCACTACCTTGAACACGACTGGGTGGCAGAGACCGGATCTTACGTTTTCGAGCCGCCCGGTGAAATCCACACGCTCACGGTCCCAAGCGACGTGCCCGAGATGATCACCTTCTTCAACATCTCCGGCTGCATGGTTTACCTGGACAAGGATAACAAGCAGATTGGTTTCGAGGACGTTTTCACCAAGATCGACATGTGCAGAAGCCACTATGCGAGCGTGGGTCTCGGGGACGATTTCGTCGATCAATTCGTGCGGTAGACATCCGCCCGTTTGTCTTCCGCTGCGGTAAGTTCGCGCTCCGCCACAGAGGCGAAACGAGGAGATCTTGGTGACCGATTCCATATGGGCGATGCCCTTCTTCGCGGGCAAGACCGTCGTCATTACCGGAGGCACGACAGGCATCGGAAACGGCATCGCCATGGCGTTCGCCGGGGCCGGGGCAATCGTCCACGCGACGGGGGCCACGGCCGCCGAGGTAGCGGCCGCTCGTGCATGCGGCACCCCCGTCTCGTATTCAGTACTCGACGTCCGGGACATGACTGCGGTCGAAGGATATTCCAGTCAGTTCACATCCGTTGCAGCGCTCGTAAATTGCGCAGGGGTAAACCTGCGCGCCGCCGAATTCACTGTCCAGGGTTTCGAAACGGTGGTCGATATCAATCTCACCGGCTCCATGCGGAGTGCGAGCGCGTTCCGAGGGGCACTCTCGAACGGGGGCGCCATCGTCAACATCGCCTCGATGTTCGCGTTTTTCGGCGCGGCTCATGCGCCGGCTTACGCCGCATCCAAGGGCGCCATCGTGCAACTTACCAAGTCGCTCGCCATCGCCTATGCCGGGGATGGCATCCGCGTAAACGCATTGGCGCCTGGCTGGATCGAGACCGCCATGACCGCCGCGCCACGGGCCGATCCAGCTCGCAACGCGGAATTGATGAAACGCACTCCGATGGGTCGCTGGGGTACGCCGGGCGACCTGACCGGCCCCGCCTTGTTCTTGTGTTCGCCGCTCGCGGGATTCATCACTGGGGCAATTTTGCCGGTTGACGGTGGCTATCTCATTGCGTGAGGCGTTGGCTATGCTGCGCGACCGATCTCCAAGCCTGTGTCGTCGAGATCAAGATCGAACGCGACCAATCGACCATGCCTGACCGCAATTGCCGCCACCAACTCCGCAAGCTCGCCATCCGTATGCTCGCAAAAAGCTGCCTGTTTCCTGACAATCGTGACCGCATCCCGGGTCGATACGACAGAGAACGGCCTCCGGGATCTCACGAATGATTCCGCAACCTCCGCGACGGATGAAGCTCGGTCAAAATTATCTTGCATACTTGCACCTCTGTACGACGCTAGCCCAAGCTCGGCCCGCGCAAATTGTTCCCATTGGCCTAATGCAGCCTGGTTGGCGTCCGGCTTGGGCTCCTTTGTGAGCGAAGGCCGGGAGCAACGCGACATGGCCGTCGCCGTCTGCCTTAGACAGTCGGCTGGACGCATTCGTCTCCGAATGCGGACACGGGGCCGGACGCCTAAAAACGAGGAGGATCAGATGTGTCCAAGCCGCTCGCCAAAGTTTCCGATCCTGGGACCACCGCAGTTCGGCGCAACAAGTCGCCGGGAGATCTGCTTGCTCGCGTTGATTGCGGTCGACTGACTCCTGGCTCATTCGCCGCCTCGTCGGCTGGCTCCGGTCGGCCGGCCTCGTCCGTCTTCGTCATCGCTGGCCGGCGGACGATCCAATCCACCAAACCGGCTTCGGTCTCCTCGCAGGCCACGAATTCGCGCACCAGACTTCGCGCCAGCTCGCGCCATTGACACTCGGGCACGTTCATCTCCGCGATCAGATCTCGGCATGCAGCGCGTATGATGTCGGCATCGAAGGCTGACACGGCGACAGGACCACGGTCTGCATTCTTTGCTCGAGCAGTGTCGTCGCCCTGACGTTCGCGAAAGCGCCTCAGCACCTCGCGCGATGCGGCGATCGCTTGTCGGGTTTGACTCATAGCCTCGTAAAATCCAACTTCGCGGACCAGTGAGCGGTGCCGCGATAGAATGAAGTCCTCCATAACCGCATGCGCAGTGTCCGTACGCGTTGCAACCATCGCCGCCTCCCTGCAGGCGCACCCAATGCTTGCAGCTTCTGCCGGTGTTCGGGCGGCCGCCTGCATTTGTCGTGTCGCTGCTATGATCGCGTGAGTTAAAGCCGGTGAAGCGTCGCTGCAATTACAAATGTAAGTGTGGCATCCGATAAGCGGTATGCCCGCTGGCTGCGGCGGCGGCGAATTCGTTCTTCAGACGGTCGAAGTCTTCCTGTCGAAGGGCTCTCCGCGTTGCCGGAACGAGGAATCAGGATCCGGACAAAATGCATGCGGCCGTGCCGCCGTTCAGGGGGCGCTATTGGCGAAAATCCGCCAATTTGCGCCAGTCGAAGACAACGCCCACTCCAGGCTCGTCGGGTGCTATCGCCAAACCATCCTGAAGCCTAAGCGGCTCGGTGGTGTAAAGGTCAATATCGAAACTATGCGCCTCCACCCAGCCGGCATTTGTCTGACCTGCAACGAGACTGACATGAAGTTCCTGCATCCCGTGACTGCAGACCGGAATGCCAGCCTTGCGTGAGAGCGCCGCCACGCGCAGCCAGCCTGTGACCCCGCCGCAGTTGGAGGCGTCGGGTTGGATGTAGCTGAGATTCGACCAAGCGAAGGCATGCTCGAACTCCTCGATGACATGCAGGTTTTCTCCCATTGCCAGGGGCATTCCGGTCGCCTTGGCAATGCTGGCGTAACCCTCATAGTCGTCGGGTATGATGGGCTCCTCGAACCACAGCAGATCGTAGGCGGCGAATGCTCTCGCTGCCTCGATCGCTCGCGGGACGTCGAGCGCGTAGTTAGCGTCAACCATAAAGGTGACATGAGGTCCTATGCGCTCGCGAACTGCCTTCACCCGGGCCACATCCTCGGCCAGGTCGTCCTTGCCGACCTTGATCTTCACCCCGGTGAAGCCGCCATTGAGATAGGAATCGATGCTGGCCAAAAGCTGATCGAGGGTAAAGTTTAGGTCGATGCCGCCGCGATAGGCCTTGGCGCTCTTCCCGGCCCCGCCCGCCATCTGCCAAAGCGGCAGGCCGCTACGCCGGCCCTTGAGGTCCCACAACGCGATGTCGATCGCCGAAATCGCGAAAGAAGCGATGCCGCCGCGCCCGACATAGTGGATGTGCCAGAGCATGCCGTCGTAAATCGTGTCGATCTGCGTCGTGTCGCGAGCCTTGAGGAACGGCGCGAGGTCGTGATCGATCATTGCCTTGATCGCATAGCCGCCCCTGCCGCCGGTGTAGGTGTAGCCTGTGCCCTCGGTGCCGTCGGCAAGCCTCAGCGTGACGGTGACCAGCTCGAAATGCGTGTGCGCGCCGTGCTTGGCATCGGTCATCACCTCACGCAGTGGGACCCGGAACAGCCGGGTCTCGACTTCCTTGATTTCGGTGCGGCTCATGCTGCGCTCCATTCAGGTTTTTTCATCGGACCATAATTGCACCGGCAGCGCTGACTAGCAACAATGTGGTTGATCTTTCAGCGATTCTGAAGCCAGTCTGTCATTTTTGGTCCTACAAAAGCATCAAACCGCTTGTGCTTTGGTCCGATTTACCTTCTAATAACAGGACCATCTGGGAGGAAAAGGCTTGCTGGATACGGAAGAGCGTCCTGAGATGCCCGCGGCTATTCTCGCCGCCCGCGCGGCCGACGCGATGGTGGCCGGCATAGAGGCCGACATCACGTCCGGAAGGCTTGGCGACGGCAGCTACCTGCCGGCCGAGCGCGAACTGATGATCGAGTATGGTGTCGGCCGGGGCGTTGTGCGTGAGGCGATTGCGCGCCTGGCCAGCCGCGGCCTGGTGGAAGCGCGTCCGCGGTTCCGGCCCGTGGCGCGCCGGCCTGGCCTGGATGCCGCGCTCGGCGCCCTCGACGGCATTGTAGGACATCTGCTGAGCGACCAGGCGGGCGTGAAGAACCTCTACGACATGCGCGTCTTCCTCGAGGCGTCGCTGGCGCGCAACGCCGCCATCCATGCCCGCAAGGATGACGTCACAGCCCTGAGGGCGGCGCTGGCGATGAACGAGGCGGCCATCCCGGATTCCGAGAAATTCTATGCGACGGACGTGGCGTTCCACGCAGCGCTCTATGACATCGCGCGCAACCCGGTGCTGCCTGTCGTGCACAAGGCATTTACCGCATGGCTGTCGCCGCATTGGATGCGCATGCCACGGTCGCCCGAGCGCAACCGCGTGAATTTCCTCAGCCATCGTGAAATCTGCACGGCCATCATTGAGCGAGATCCTGACGGCGCCGAGCGGGCGCTGCTCAACCACCTCTCGGCGGCCTGGGAGTATGTCCGCGGTACATTCGAAAGCCGTGAGGCGCCGGAAGCATGACGCAGTCCTACGACCATATCGTGGTGGGCGGCGGAGCAGCCGGCTGCGTCGCGGCGGCAAGGCTTGTCAAAGCGGGACGGCGAACCCTGCTGCTGGAGGCCGGCCATTCCCATCATCATCCCTTGCTCGACATGCCGCCCGGCATCTTCAAGATGATCAACGGCTCGAAATTCATGCGCTATCACCGCACCGAGCCGCAGGCCCATCTCGACGGCCGCGTCCATGAAATCTCGCAAGGCAACGTGCTGGGCGGCGGCACCTCGGTCAACGCCCAGGTCTACATGCGAGGCCGCTCGGCCGATTATGAGGAGTGGGACGAACTGCTGCGCGGCAACAATGCCGGCGTGCGCTGGAACTGGCAGGCGGTGCTGCCGCATTTCACCGGCATGGAGGGAAACAACCGCCTCGGCGGCGAACTGCATGGCAGCGAAGGTCCGCTGCTGGTCTCGGATCCAGGCCACATCGATGATGTTTCCCGTTGGTTCGTCCAGGCCGTCCAAGGCCTTGGATTGCCGTACAACCATGACTTCAACGGACCGTCGCAGCGCGGGGTCGGCTTCTACCAGTTCATGAACCGGCGGGGAAAGCGCAGCAGCGCCGCCTATGCCTTCATCGAGCCGCTGACGAATGATCCCAAGCTGACGCTGAAACTCAATTGCACAGTCAGCCGGCTGCTGATCGAAAACGGTCGGGTCACCGGCGTCGTCTATTCGGATGCGTCGGGCGCCGAGCATACCGTCCATGCAGATGCCGACGTGATCGTCTCGTCCGGTGCCCTCGTCTCGCCGAAACTGCTCATGCTGTCCGGCATCGGCCCCGCCGAGGCGCTTGCCGGGCACGGCATTTCCTGCGTCGCCGACCTGCCCGGGGTCGGCGAAAACCTGATCGACCATCCGGAGGTGCCGATCATCGCCACCGCAAACGGCCCATACGGCTATTTCAGGCAGGGCCAAGGCTGGAGGATGATCAGGAACGGCCTGCATTTCAAGCTCTTCGGCACCGGCACGATCCTGTCAGCGGGGGTGGAGGCCGGAGCCTTCGTCAATCCGGCCGATCCCGAGGGCGAACCGACGATCCAGGCCTTCTGCGTACCGCACGTCTATCTGGACCGCGATATCCTGACCTTGGTCGAGAACACCTATGGGCTTACCGTGACGACAGTGGTGGTGAAGCCAAAGTCGCGCGGTTTCGTGAGGCTGCGTTCGGCGGATCCGAAGGACATGCCGATCGTTTCGCCGAACCTCCTTAAACATCCCGACGACATGAGGGAAATGATCTCCGGCCAGCGTTATTTCCTGCAGGTTTTTCAGACCAAGCCGCTCGCCGATCGGGTCAAGGCCATTGCCGTGCCAAGCCAGGATGATCTCAGCGACGAAGCCATGACAAAGCATTGCAAGCGCTTTGTGAAGACCAACTACCATCCGGCCGGGACATGCCGGATGGGCTCGGACAGCGACCGGATGGCGGTGCTGGACGCGGCGCTGCGCGTGCGCGGAATAGACAATCTGCGGGTTGCCGACATGTCGGCCTGCCCCAACATCAATGCCGGCAATACGGCGGCGCCCGCCATGATGCTGGGCGACCGCTGCGCCGACTTTATTTTGGAGGCGGCATAGCGCCGGATCCAGCTTGCCGACGGCGTCATCGCCGAAGCCGTCTGGGCCGATATCGTGAGGAAATTACACAGTCGCTGAAAGCGACAATAAAGGAGGAAAGAGCATGATCATTACCCGTCGAAAACTACTGGTTGGCTCCGCCGCCGGCGCGGTCGCGCTGACACTCGGCTCACGCGCCTTCGCGGCGCTCCCGCCACTCGCCAAGAAGGACAAGTACAAGGTCGGTTTCGCCCAGACGGAAAGCAACAATCCGTGGCGCCTTGCCGAGACCAAGAGCATGCAGGACGAAGCCGCCAAGCTCGGCCATCAGCTGGTCTACACGGATGCCGCCGGTTCGTCGGCCAAGCAGGCCTCCGACGTGAACTCGATGATCGCGCAGGGCGTCGACGCAATCTTCCTGCCGCCCCGCGAAGACAAGCCCCTGGTGCCGGTCATTCTTGCCGCGCGCGATGCCGGCATACCGGTGTTTCTGGTCGACCGCGACGTTGATCACACCATGGCCAAGCCGGGCGAGGATTATGTCTGCTTCATCGGTTCGGATTTCATCGAGGAGGCGACCCGCGTCGGGGAATGGCTGATCAAGAACGCCAATGGCAAGTCGAAGATCATCGAGCTGGAAGGCACGACCGGAGCCTCGGCCGCTACCGACCGCAAGAAAGGCTTCGACGATTTCATCGCCAAGCACTCGCAGTTCACCATCCTGGCGTCGCAGTCCGGCGACTTCGCCCGTGACAAGGGCCGGCAGGTCGCCGAGACGCTGCTTCAGGCGCACCCTGATGCGGATATCATCTACGCGCACAATGATGAGATGGCGCTGGGCGCCATCGCCGCTCTGGAAGCCGCCGGCAAGACCCCGGGCAAGGATGTGCTGATCTTGTCGATCGACGGCGAGAAGGAAGGCGTTCAGGCGATCATCGACGGCAAGATCGGCGCTATCTGCGCTTGCAGCCCGCTGTTCGGGCCGAAGGCCTTCGCAACGATGGCCGACTATGCGGCCGGCAAGAAGATCCCGCCGTTCATCAAGAACGAGGATGCCTTCTTCGACGCCACGAACGCGAAGAAAGACTTCGATATTGCGTTCTGATATCCACTCTCTTTCCAGCTGCCCTACCCGCTCCGGCGGGTAGGGTTTGGGAGTTTGACGATGACCGCTCAGCCGGACCAAGCCGCGCTGCTCCTGGACATGCGTGACATCCAGAAGCGTTTTGCCGGCATCCCTGCCCTGGCCGATGCCTCGCTCCAGGTTCTTCCGGGCGAGATCCACGCACTCATCGGCCAGAACGGTGCGGGCAAATCGACACTTATCAAGGTGCTCACCGGCTATTACCGCCGGGATGCGGGGCAGGTGCTGTTCGAACGGAAGCCGTTCGAGGTTGGGTCTCCGCATCAGGCGCAGGTCAGCGGTATCAGCACCATCTACCAGGAGATCAATCTCGTACCGCTGCGCTCGGTCACCGAGAACATCTGCCTTGGACGCGAGAAGCGCCGCCGCAGCCTGCTCGACTGGAGCGCGATGCATGCGGAAGCCGAGCGCCTGCTCAGCCGCTTCTCGATCGGCATCGACGTGCGCCGCCCGCTCAGCGATTTCAACACCGCCACGCAGCAGATGGTGGCGATCGCCCGCGCCATCGGCTTTTCCGCCCGCCTGGTCATCATGGATGAGCCGACCTCCTCGCTGGACGAGCGTGAAGTCTCGGTCTTGTTCAGCGTTATCCGTCAGCTCAAGGCCGACGGCGTCTCCGTTCTGTTCGTCAGCCACAAGCTCGACGAGTTGTACGAGGTCTGCGACCGGGTCACGATCATGCGTGACGGCCGCACGGTGCGAAGCGCGGCGATGAGCGACATCGGCAAGCTGGAGCTGGTCGCGGCCATGCTCGGCCGCGACGTCGCAGCCGTCGAAGGCCACGCGACCGCGTTCGGCGAACGCGATCGGTCGAGGATCGGTGATGTGCTGTTTACCGCGCAAAGGCTGGCAGCCGGCCAGTTGGTCCGTGACGTGAGCTTCGACCTGCGCCGCGGCGAGATCGCCGGCTTTGCCGGCTTGCTCGGCGCCGGCCGCACCGAAACAGCCCGCCTCGTATTCGGCGCCGACCGCCGGAGCGCAGGCGAGATGACGATGGAAGGCGCGTCCTACCATCCCGCACGTGCCGCTGATGCCATCGCCGCAGGGATGGGCTTCTGCACCGAGGACCGCAAGGCCGAGGGCATCGTGCCGGAAATGACCGTCGCGGAGAACATAACACTGGCACTGCTGCCGAAAATCAGCCGCAATGGCATCCTGAACGAGGCCCGGCAGAAGGAGATCGTCGAGCGCTTCATTCGTGAACTCGACATCAAATGCTCGGGGCCTAACCAGAAGGTCCGCGAGCTGTCGGGCGGAAACCAGCAAAAGGTACTGCTTGCCCGCTGGCTGGCGATGAACCCGAAGCTGCTCATCCTCGATGAGCCGACACGCGGCATCGATGTCGGGGCCAAGGCCGAGATCCAGCGCCTAATCCGCAAGCTTGCCGATGACGGGCTCGGCGTGCTGATGATCTCCTCGGAACTCGAGGAAGTGATGGAAGGAGCCGACCGCATATTCGTGCTGCGCGAAGGAGTGAGGGTGGCCGAACTGGAAGGCCAGGCAGCCAACGAGGAGGACGTGCTCGCGGCGATGGCGCATGGCGGCGCGGCGAAGGAGGCAGCGTGAGCGATCTGGCCACACCATCCGCAGCCAACGACGCTGGAAACCGCCGCTTTGATGTGTTCGGTTTCCTGGCGCGCTACGGCACGGTGATCGCGCTTGTGCTGCTGGTCGTCTTCAACCTTGCCTATACGCGCAATTTCGCGACGCTGCAGACACTCAACGTCAACCTGACCCAGGTCTGCACGATTGTGATCGTCGCGGTGGGGATGACCCTGGTGATCGCCACCGGCGGCATCGACCTGTCGGTTGGGTCGCTGATGGCGATCTCCGGCGCATTGGCGCCGATGATCTTCATGGGCACGATCTTCCCGGTCGGAAACATCTATCTGGCGGTAGCCGTCGCGATGGTTGCCTCGATCCTCGTCGCCGGCCTGTTCGGGCTGTTCAACGGCTGGTTGGTCTCGCGTTTCCGCATCCAACCGATCGTCGCAACGCTCGTGCTGTTCATCGCCGGGCGCGGGATCGCGCAGGTCATGACCAACGGCAATCTGCAGACCTTCCGCGTGCCGCAATTCCAGTGGATCGGACTTGCCCGCCCGCTCGGCATTCCCGCGCAGGTCATCATCATGGCCGTGCTGGTTGCGGCGGCCGCTTGGGCCCTTCACCGCACGGTGTTCGGGCGAAGCATCCTGGCGGTCGGCGGCAATGAAAAGGCCTCTGAACTCGCCGGCATCGCCGTATCGAGGATCAAGCTCGCTGTCTATGCGATCAGCGGCCTGTGCGCGGGGCTAGCCGGTCTCGTCGTCATTGCGATCAACTCCTCCAGCGACGCCAATCTCGTGGGGCTGGGCATGGAACTCGACGCCATCGCGGCGGTCGCGGTGGGCGGCACGCTGTTGAGTGGCGGAAAGGCCACAATCATCGGCACCCTGCTGGGCGCACTGACCATCCAGTTGGTGCGCTACACGCTGCTCGCCAATGGCGTGCCCGACGCCGCTGCGCTCGTCGTCAAGGCCGGCATCATCGCATTCGCCGTCTGGCTGCAGCAGCAACACCGGGTGTAATCCATGAACAGCGCCAGACTGGTTCGCATCATCGGCACTTACGGTGTCGTCATCGCGCTTGCAGCCCTCGTCCTGTTCGGATTCCTGCGCTACGACCGCTTCCTCGGCCTCTTCAACGTGATGAGCGTTCTGCGCTACAACTCGATGTTCGCGCTCGTCGCGCTCGGCATGTGCTTCGTGATCATGACCGGCGGCATAGACCTGTCCGTCGGCTCCGTCGCCGCCTTGGGCAGCGTCGCGTCGGCCCTGGCGAGCCCGCACGGCATCGTGGCAGGCCTTGCAGCGGGCGTTGGCGCCGGCCTGGCAGCCGGGCTGATCAACGCGCTCCTGGTTACGCGCGGCAACCTGATGCCATTCATCGCCACGCTTGCGACCATGCTGGCCGCAAGCGGCTCGGCGCTGCTTCTGGCCGGCAACCAGACCGTTTCGGTGTCTTACGATTCGGGTTTCACCGCCATCGGCCAAGGGAATTTCTGGATTTTCCCGATTCCGGCAGTCATCGCCCTGGTTGCCTATGCGGTCGGCTCAGTGGTCCTGAACTACACCAGCACGGGACGGACGGTGCTGGCCATCGGCGGTGGCGAGGATGCCTCGCGGCTGATGGGGCTGCGCACTGACCGCGTCAAATTTCTCGTCTATGTCGCAAGCGGGTGCCTGGCCGGGCTCGCCGGCGTCGTCCTCGCTTCTCAGTTCGGCGCAGGCCAGCCGATCGAGGGCGTCGGCTGGGAGCTGTTTGCCATCGCAGCCGTGGTCGTGGGCGGGACGCTGCTGACCGGCGGCTCGGGCTCGGTGTTGACCACGCTGGCCGGCGTGCTCTTGCTCGGGATCCTTTTCAACGTCCTGAACTTCGAAAACGGCATGGGTTGGATTTCGCTGTCAGCCTACTGGCAGTCGGTGATCCGCGGGCTGTTTTTGCTCGTCGTCGTCCTTCTCCAGGCACGGCTTACGGCAAGGCGCGAAACTGCCTGAGGATGGCGAGCACACTCGAGCACGACGAGCTCAAAAGAGCTCTGACGCTGCAGAATAAGTGCGCGTTGCGCGCCTGGCCAATGAGCGCATCCCGCAAACTTTCTGCGGCGATGCTTCCCCGTTGCACCTGGGCTCCGGCGCCTTTGGAGCGGATCCGCAAGCGGATCGTGGTGCAGTCACATGGCCGTCCTGGAGACGGTCATTTCCCGGCGACCGCCACGAACACGGACTGCCCCTGCCTTTCCAGCCGAAACAGGATGGGCTTGCTCTGCCGGCGAGAGTTCGCCCACTCCTCGACGATATCCGAAGGCTCCGTCACGCGGCGATCGTTGGCCGATATGATGACATCGCCGGGCTGCAATCCGCTCCGGGCGGCAAGGCCATCGGGAACCACTTCCACGACGAAGACGCCGGTTGTTCCTGATTTGATGCCTAGCTGCTGACGCGCCTGATCCGGAATCGGGCTGAGGGATAGGCCGAGGCCTTCGGCCGCCGACTTCTTGTCGGGAACAGCGCCGGTCTTCACCTCCGCATCCTTGCGCTCACCGATGACAAGCGCGATCTCCTGGTCCTTGCCGCCGTTACTCCGTGTCAGAGTGGCCTTGCTGCCAGGCTTCTGGCTAGCCGTCGCAAGCGTGAGGTCATGGACACCCTCAATGCCCTTGCCGTTGAACCGGGTGATCACGTCACCCGGCTTCAAGCCGGCTTTCTCCGCCGGGCTGCCGGGCTCAACCGAAGCAACCAGCGCGCCCTTGTCATCCCTAAGCCCGAGGGCCTCAGCCAGCGACGGCGTGATGTCCTGCAGGCGGACCCCGATGAAGCCGCGCTCGATCCGGCCGGTTCGGATCAGCTGGTCGGCGATGCTCTGGGCGGTGCGCGATGGCACCGCAAACCCGATTCCGATGCTGCCGCCCGACGGCGAGACAATGGCGGTGTTGACGCCGATCACCTCGCCACGTGCGTTGAACAGCGGACCGCCCGAGTTGCCTCGATTGATCGACGCGTCCGTCTGGAGAAAATCGTCGTACGGCCCGGCTTGAATGTCTCGCGAGCGGGCCGAAAGGACGCCGACAGTGACTGTCCCTCCGAGCCCGAAGGGACTGCCGATCGCGATTGTCCATGCGCCCGGCTGCATTGCATCCGAGTCGCCCCATTTGGTCGTGGTCATGTTGGGCCGCGGGTCGACCTTCAGCACCGCTATATCGGTGGCGGGGTCACGGCCGACCAATTGCGCCGGCGCCGTTTCCTTGTCGGAAAATACGACATGGATCTCTGTCGCATCGGCAACGACATGGTTGTTGGTGACGATGTAGCCGTCGGCACTGATCACAAATCCGGAGCCAAGCGCCTCCCTCACCTGCGGCTGAACGGGTCCGAGGCCCTGGCCGTCGAACGGACTTGTAAAGTCGCCCGCCGTCGTCTGGTCCTGGACAACCTCCCGGGTCGTGATCGCGACCACGGCCGGCAATTTCTGCTGGATGATCGCTGTGAAGTCGGTCGGGGTATCCTGGGCCAGGACAGGCGCCACGCCACTGGCCGAGAGCATCAGCGCAATCGCGATCAAGCGCGTTGCAAATCGTCTTTGCATATCGTGAGACATTGCTGGACCTCCTGCCGGACAGCCCCGGCCGCTCGGCCGCGCCGCGCGGAGCCGGTGCTCCGGACGCTAGAACTGCCAACAAAGCTGTTTGTTTCAGCCCCCCGGAAAAATGGCACGGCCAGGAAAAATAGCCCGACCGCGGGGGTCCGGAAGGCAGCAGCCGGGAACCATTGAGGCCGTCGAGTTGAACCGTCCACAGGACTGGTCCCGGACGTGGCAGAAATCAGCAAAGCGACTGCGTCAGCTCCGGCAAATGCCCGATATGCCCATGGAGCCAACCTAGCGGCTGAGGTGCCTCTACCGGGCCTGGTGCGAAAAGGATCTGCAATGAAAGAGGGAGCTCCACAGCCGCCGAGAGACGCGGCTGTGATCACCACCGCTCGAACTCCCTCAAGGGAACAAAAGGGTACCAACTAAGTTCGGCCCCCATAATGAGGATGCCTATATGGACCTGTTGCCCCAGTCTGCCGAACACACCGTCTCCCCGCCGCCCGCTCCAGACCTTCACCGGCTTTTGTTCGATCCAAACTTGCGTATACACGGCTTGATTGATGACACTGTCGTCACCAAAGCCTTGGACGATTTGAAAGCCGTGCGTTCCGGGGAAGACGATCTCTACGTTGAAATCGACACGCCCGGAGGCGACGCCGACGGCGCGCGACGTCTAGCTCTAGAGTTCAAACTTTTTCTGAAACACTCGGGCCGCAACGGCTACATCATTGGCAAGAATACGGTTTACTCTGCCGGGGTAACGGTCCTTGCCGCTTTCCCGAAAGCCTGCAGGTTCCTTTGCCCGCAAGCAGTCCTGCTGATTCATGAAAGAAGGCTTGAGAAAGACTTGGTTCTGAATGGACCAATTCGAAGCTGTCTTCAGATCGTTCGCGAACAACTTGCGCTGTTGGAAACGGCAGAGCGACTCGAGAATGAAGGGTTCGCCGATCTCGTCGAAGGTTCTCGAACATCGCTGGAAGAGCTGCGCGACCATGCCCTGAACAGCTGCTACCTGGTGGCAGCAAGAGCTTTGGAGCTAGGCCTTGTTGAAGACATTGCCCATTAACTTGATGCCTCGATGCAAACGGCAGAGCGGAGTCAAACACGCTTGCCTCACTCATGTCGGCGGCGACCATGAACGACGAGTTTGACAAGATAGAGCGGGCCGGCGGCTGTCTTTGCGGGTCTGTGAGGTATGTTGTCACCGGCGCGCCGTTGCGCGTTGGCTTGTGTCATTGCCAGGATTGCAAGCGAACTAGCGGCAGCACCTACAGTGCCTTTGCCGTGTGGCCGCGGTCGGCTTACCAGTGCAAGGGCGAGCTTGCGGCGTTCAACGGCAGAGGTTTTTGTCCGGCATGCGGGTCGCGCGTGGTGAATCTCCGCGACGACGAAGCCGAGATCATGATCGGCACTCTCGACGATGCGCCAAACGACCTTCTCCCGACATACGAGCTTTGGACCCCCCGGCGCGAAGCCTGGCTCCACAACCTGCCTTGGGCTGACCAATTCGCGGGCGATCGCACCGAAGAAGGCCAAAATTGGCGCGAGGCCCGACGAGTATGATCATGCTCGAATGGCCCTCCACCCCTTGAACCGTGAAAGTCAGCTTGATGCGCGATGAATCACTCAAGTTCTTGAAGGAAATTGTGGCGACCCCGTCGCCGAGCGGCTTTGAGCAACCCGTAGCGGAGCTTTTCCGCGAGTATGTTCGTCCGTATGCCCACAGGTTGACGACGGACGTCATGGGCAATGTCACGGCGATCATCAATCCTGAGGCGTCTGTGCGCTTCATGTATGCCGGGCACATGGATGAGGTCGGCTTCATCGTCCATTACATCGACGATGACGGCTTTCTTTTCTTCAGCACCATAGGTGGAACGGACGTTGCCACTGAAATCGGCCAGCGTGTCTGGGTGCACGGCAAGGAGCCGATCCTGGGCGTCGTAGGTCGCAAAGCAATCCAGACGTTCAAAGCCTCTGACACATCTCAAACTCCCTCGCTGATGGAACTATGGATCGATATCGGCGCGAGTTCGCGAGAGGAAGCGTTGAAGGTCGTAGAGGTCGGCAGCGCGATCACTATCCACGGCGAGTTTGCGGCGCTACAGGGCAACCTTGCTGTCGGACGAGCGTTCGACAACAAGGTTGGCCTCCTCATCGGCGCCGAGGTCCTGCGCTGCCTCTCCGAGGAGGGAGGCGTTCACCCCGGCGTGGGCCTCTATATCCTGGGTACGGTTCAAGAGGAAATTGGGTCCCGAGGCGCGATGACCTCAGCGTTCAACATCGCACCTCGAACCGGCCTCGCAATCGATATGGGCGTGGCGATGGACTATCCGCGCGCTCGCGCCGAGGATCAGGGCAAACTGGACCTTGGGAAAGGGCCGGCAATCACTCAAGGCGCGAACACCAACCCGGTGGTGTTCAATCTGCTGAAGTCGGTGGCCGAGAAAGAGGGCCTACCTTATCAGCTTCAGGCGGTGGGCAGCTCAAGCCCTACCGACGCGCGTGTCATGCAGCAGAACCGAGGCGGCGTGGCAAGTGGAGTGCTCTCCGTGCCTTTGCGTTACATGCATACCCCGTCCGAAGTTGTTTGCCTGGATGATGTGCAAACGACGATTGACCTTGTTTGTGCATATTGCCGGCAATTGACGCCGGAGATCGACTTCACGCCAAGATGATCGCGGCGGGATTGATTGTGGAAGTCCTAGCTCCAACAGTCGCTGATCTGGTGCCTGTCGGCCACCGCCTGGTGCGTCGGTCACCGCGCACCTGAGAAAACCCAACTGCAGTCCACTGGGGAGCGCGCCTCAGGTCACCCCCACCGCTTCCACCAAACGCCTGAGGAAGTCCGTCAGACCGGCTTCAGGATCATCACCTGCGCCAACGAGCACCGAAATACCCCAGCGCCCAAGCACGGCCTCCTCCACAGGGTTGCGGCTGGGCATGAAGATGAACGAAGGGGGACGATCTTTCTCATATCCAGACCGGTGCCAGGTCTGCCAAAGCCGGTGCAACAGCAGCCGGATGTTTGGATCGGAGAGGCTATAGCCAATGAACAGGATCGTGCTGCCGAGAGCATCGGAGCGAAAGCGGACATCAAGGGGAGAATTGAAGGACAGGCGGTCAAGATAGTCGGTTTCGGTGAGGACAAGGGAAGAGTCCTCGTCAAAGTCGCCGTGAAATTTCACGATGTGCGTTACGCCTCGACGGGCCTGCGCAACGTGCCGTGCGTTGGCCACTTTCACGTACTCTCGACCGTGGATTTCAAAAGCGAGTTCCAGGTTCCGGTCATAGTTCGTCGTATAGATGACGGGAAAATCGAGCGTCACGATGAGTCGGTGCAATTCCGATTTCTCGATCCGTTCCTTGGCGACAGACCAGTTTCTGTCCATCCAACTGCGAAGTGGTCCGATACTGCCATGCTTGATCCGATAGTATTCGGCCAAGGTCTGAAAACGATCGCGTCGCGTGGAAAATTCATCGTCGACGCCGAGCTCCTTTGCCATTCGCTCGATGAGTTTCTCCCAAGACGGAAGTCCGACGCTGATCGATACCCCCGCCCCCACAAACAAAATTGCGCTGCGATGACGAATTGCATTGGCGAGCGAATCTATAGGATCATCATCGTTCATGGATAGGTCCTCCGAAGCCACTCGCGTGGGCCGGACCTAAAGGTGCGTGCCCCGTGCGCGAATCTTGGACTTGGTCCCGCAATTCGAGCCAGCACGGCGCACTGCGGGAGCATCGTGCCCCGCCGTCATCGACTAAATCGGATCGACCGTGCACCAGCCAGCCCAGAGGGGGCGGCCCTTGCAGTCCTGCCGAGCCGCTTGCCACCCGAACCGAGGTAGCGGCCGCGAGGACACTGGCTGTGAACTGGAACCGGCGGTGTTGCGGTTTACTGGCCACGTTGATTCAGTTCTGCGCCAGCCATATTGCGCAAAACGCTATCGAGTTTCGCATTCACCAAGAGGTTGCGCCGCTTCGCGCCGATAAAGATGGCGAGAGAGTAAATCATTGTAAGAACAGAGATCATCGTCATTCCGGCCTAAACATCAGCGGCCGGAGATGTTCCATGCGCCCGGAAATATTCCAGTGCAGGTGTTTTTAAATCGCCGAAGCTACGCGCTCAATGCGCGGTTGGTTTCGTGTCCAGGGCGGACGAATTAGCGCAAGGCGGTATTCATCCTCCTACATCGGCGGCGGACTGAAGCGAAATGCTGGTTGTTGTCCCCCAGAATTGCAATGAAACGCCGATGCTTTGCATGCGGCCCGGAACAAATGCTCGCTTGCACAGTTCGAGCCATGCAGCGGTCGACCCCCGCGCTGCAAGATCGGTAGCCCGATCGCCCGCGCCGGCCCCTCCCACGGCGCGGGCTTTCGTTTGAATTCACGCTGTCGGGGTTGGAGTCGCTCCGCCGTTGTCGCGAGCCGGCTGATATACGCGCTGTCTGGGGCTCGCGCGGTGTCGGCGACATCGGCATTCGCGCAGTCCGGCAGGTCAGCCCATGCACGGGAACAACGCGGCACTGTGATGGTTTGGTGGCCTCGGAAGGTGGCAGAGAACGATGGGCAAAAAGCCCAAACAGCACGCAAAATCCACGGCGGATCGCGAAAAGGCGATCGAGGCGCTCTACTTCGCGCGCAAGTGCGGCCTTACGAAGGAAGAGGCACTCAAGATGCTCAGGGAAGCCCCGATCGGGATCGATGATGAAGCCGAAGAGCGCTCCGGCAGTTAGAGGCGACCGCCAATCGCGCATCGCAGCCGGCCGCGGCGCATGATCTTCTTCACTTCCGATACGCATTTCAACGATCCGCGCATTCTGCGCCTCGACCGGCGTCCCTTCGCCTCGTTGGTCGAGCATGACCAGGCGCTGGTTGCGTTTTGGAACGAAACGGTTGGCCCGAACGACGAGGTCTGGCACCTCGGCGATTTCGCCAAGGGTCCAGCCGAGACTGTCTCTTCACTGCTGTCGTCTCTTAACGGGTCCAAGCACCTGATTATTGGCAACAATGACAGCGCCGCCACCATTGGCGACCCGGCCTGGGCGAGCGTGCACCACTACATGGAGCTTCTTGTCGAGGGCCGCTTGCTGGTTCTGTGTCACTATCCTTTTCGCACCTGGAACCAGATCGGCAAGAGATCGGTAAACCTGCACGGTCATTCGCACGGTCGTCTGAAGCCGATGACGCGCCAGCATGATGTCGGCGTCGACGCCTGGGGGTTTCGTCCGGTAACCTTTGCTGCCATTCAGGCCAGTCGCCGGCGGGGTTAGCCCGGCAGAACGCCGGGCGAGCGAAGGTCTCAGCTTTGCGGGATTCGAGCCGACGAGAGGCCGTCTGTAATCCTGCCGGGCCTGCCACAACGCGACAATCCTGGTTGGGCGACTTCAAATAGGAGAACTGCTTCATATATGCGGTTTTCGCGGTACGCGGACCGCGCCACACCATCAGCTTGAGTGTGGCGAAGTCTTACGGAAGCCCCACCGGCCGTCGCAGCGCGAGATCGAACGCATCGCCTGAGCTCAGCACGTGAACCCTCAGATCATGAATCGAAAGGGCGGCATCAGGCTCACCTTCCGCGATGTTGGAATGGGTCACGCCGGCTGCATCGACCAGATAGACAGCGCCGCTGCCGATGACCTTGAACATCTCGCCCTTCACCACGATCGCCGTGTCTTCATCGATGCCGATGCCGAGGACGCGCGGGTTCTGCGACACCGCCCCGATGAGCCGCCCAATGCGGCCCCGTTCCGCAAAGTGCTGGTCGATGATGACATTCGGCAGCAGGCCCAGTCCCGGCGCCATCCGAATGTGGCCGATCCGAAAGGACGCTGCGTTCGGCCCCTTCACCATCATCGTGTCGCTCATGACCGACGCGCCCGCGGAGGTGCCGGCAATGACGCCTCCGGCTTCATAGATTTCGTGCACCCGCTCGTCGATGGGCGTGTCGCCGATCTGGCTGGTGATCCGGAGCTGGTCGCCGCCGGAGAAGAACACCGCACTCACGTCTGCGAGCGCACTTATTTTCGTTTCATGAGCTGCCTCGAGGCGGTCGTTGACGTAGAGCTCGATGACATCCTTGATGCCCAGTTCACCGAAGGACCTCTGATACTTCTCGAGATAGCCATCCGGCTCATGAGACGCGATGGTGGCAAGCACCAGGCGGCCGTTCGGAACCAGGCTCGCCACCTCCTTCAAGATGACACGATCGCCATCATGGTCCTCGTGGCCGCCGATGATGACGAGCGTTCCGGCTTTACCGTTCGAGGATCGTTTTTTCTTCTTGTCGGTCATTTGTCCACGTCTTTCTTGCGCAGGAAAACGTGTGGGTGGTTGTCCTCGCTGGTCATGAATGCGACTGCGAACTCCCTGCTGTTATGCGCCCATCCAGACACGCCGGTCGCGGTAAGCACGATGGCTCCGGCTTCGCCGCCGATCGCCTCGACTTCCTTGAGCGCGGGATTCAGCACCTGCTCCAGGCCGCCTTCAGCCTGCCCCGAGGACAATGCCTGCCGCGCCGAGAGTGCCTGCATGACACGGGCCGCGAGAGCCTTTCGCGCAATATGCTCACCGTCTCCCGAGAAGGCGACGGCTCCCAATTGGTTGTCGGCATAGTAGCCGCAACCGGGTTGCGGAGAATCCCCCACACGACCCGGAGCACTGCCGTCCAGTCCGCCGGTCGAAGTGCCCACGGCGATGTCCCCGTACTGATCCAGGGCAACCACACCGATCGTATCCTTCGCCTCCGACTTGCTGGAGGCGTCGCGCTGCTGCGGCGTGATCAAATCCGCCGGATCGCAAAGCTCCAGCTGCTTGTCGGCGGCGAAACGCCGGGCCCCCTCCGACGCCAGCAGGATCGGCTCCTCATGCAGCATGGCCTTCGCGACACTGATTGGATGGCGCACGCCCTTGATCACTGCGACGGCACCTACATTGAAGTCCCTGCCCTCCATCAGGCCAGCGCACATCTCGACCTCGCCGTCCGAATTGAGGGCACTTCCATATCCCGCATTGAATGTCGGGTCGGCCTCGAGGACGCGACCGGCAGCTTCCACGGCATCGACCGCCGTTCCGCCGCCGGCCAGGACGGCCCGACCTGCCTCGAGCGCCTCGATGCATCCGTTGCGATGCGCCTCCTCCTCTTGCGGATCGATCTCCTTGGCGCCGCCGTGCAGGATCAGCGACCACATCAGCCAGCCCTCAGATGGCGAATATGGGTCTGATCGGGCCCTCCCCTCGAAGGCGTCGCGCCTCCGAAGCCGGTTACTTGCCGCCACACGGCTTCAACGTCGTCGACGGTCAGCACGACAAGGTCGTTTTCCCGTGCAAGCCGGAGACACACGTCGACGGCCTCCTTCTCGGGACAGACGGCGTGAATGCGGCCTGGGGCGCAGCCGGCGTTCAAGGCACCTTCCCGCAGCAAGCCGGCGATCGCTCCGGGGGCTCGGCCGCGCAGCTCCTGCTCATCCTCCTTGAAGACGATGACGTCGAATATCCGCGAAGCGATCGCGCCCATCTCGCGGATGTCGCAATCGCGGCGGTCGCCCGGTATGGCGACCAGGCCGATCGTGCGCTGATAGCCGCGCCTCATGTGGGAAACGAGCTTTCCGAGCGCCCTCAGCCCCTCCGGATTGTGCGCATAGTCGACGATCGTGCGGAAACCATGCCCGTCGAAGACGTTGAGGCGACCGGGAGATTGCTCGAACGAGGTGCCAAACTCCGCCAGCGCCGCCCGGATCGTTGCCGCCGGAACGTCGTGGCAATGCGCCATAGCGACGGCTGCCAGGCTGTTGGCAACGTTGAATTCGGCCGAACCCTCGAAGGTCGCGGGAATTTCGTCGACGCTCATCAGGAACATCGATTCCCCATCCTCGTGGATGAAAATGTCCCAGCCGTCGCTGCTGGGCTCCCGCGTCACGGCGCGGCCGCCTTCCGCCAGGTGGCTGCGCAAGAAACCGGGCCACTCGCTCCTGCTCGCCAGCGAGAAGTAGCAGATCCTGCCGCCGGCATCTCGCGACATTGCGGACGTGTGGACGTCGTCGGCATTAAGAATGCTCCATCCGCCGCGGCGGACGGACTCGACCACGACCGATTTCACCTCCGCCAGGTCCTCGATCGTGTCGATGCCCCTCAGCCCGAGATGGTCGCCGTGGACGTTCAGAACCGCGCCAACATCGCATGCATCGAAGGCAAGCCCTTCGCGCAGGATGCCGCCGCGCGCACATTCCAGCACCGCGACATCGACACCCGGCTCGCGCAGCACGATCCTGGCGCTCTGCGGACCGGAGCAGTCCCCTGTCATGATCCGCTCGCCGTTCAAGTAGACGCCGGTGGTGGAGGTGAGCCCGACGGTTGCCCCATTCGCCTGCAGGATGTGCGCCAGCATCCGGGCAGTGGTCGACTTGCCGTTGGTTCCCGTGATCGCGAAGATCGGAATCCGGCCGTCCTTGCCGCCTTTGAAGAGAAGATCGAGCACGGGCCGTGCGACGTTGCGGGCGCGCCCCGACGAGGGTTCGAGATGCATGCGAAAGCCAGGACCGGCATTCACCTCTATGATGCCGCCGCCGGTTTCGCTCACCGGCCGTGAGATGTCGGGACAGACGAAGTCGATCCCGGCAATGTCGAGGCCGACGATCTGTGCCGCCCGCCTGGCGATCAGCGCGTTTTCGGGATGGATTTCTTCCGTTCGGTCGATCGCGGTCCCACCGGTGGAGAGATTGGCGGTGGGCCGCAAGAGCACCATTTGACCCGGCGCTGGAACGCTCGCCAGGGTGAGCTGCGATTTTGACAGGAAATGCTCGACACATTCGTCGATCTCGATGCGGGTCAATACCGAGGAATGGCCCTCTCCCCTTCGTGGGTCGCGGTTCGTCTCCTCGACGAGCTCGGCGACAGAACTCCGGCCATCGCCGACCACATGGGCCGGAACCCTCTCGGCAAGCGCCACCACCTTTCCGCCGATCACCAGGATCCTGTGGTCCGAGCCGACGAAATGCTGCTCGACGATAACGCTACGGCTGTGTTCTCGCGCCTGTTCGAAGCCCCAGCGGACCTCGTCTTCTGTTGCCAGACCGATGTTGACGCCGCTTCCATGATTGCCATCGAGTGGTTTGGTGACCACGGGGTAGCCCAGCCGTGCTGCCGCCGCGACTGCGTCCTGCGCCGATCGCACCAGCTCCCCGCGTGGCACCGGCAGGCCGGCCTGTTGCAGCAGGAATTTGGTCAGGTCCTTATCCGAGGCGATCTCGGTCGCAATCTCGGAAGTGAGGTCGCTGCAACTGGCGCGGATGCGCTTCTGATGCTTTCCGTGACCAAACAGCACGAGGCTGCTGTCGTCGATCCGCGCCGCCGGAATGCCTCGCCTCTCGGCCTCGCGCACCAAGGAAGCAGTCGTAGGCCCCAAGGCACGCTCGGCGGCCAGAAGCTTGAGCTGCTGCAGCCTGGCTGCGAACTCGAATGGCCCCTGCGTTTCCGCAATGTCGCCGAGCCCCTCGACACCATGCAGATTGGCCGGCAGCAGGCTGTCCACCAGTTCGAGCGCGACGCGTCCGGCGAGCAGCCCGACAAGCTCATCCTTGTAGGCGAACATGACGTTGTAAGTGCCGGGACTGCCTTTGACCGACCGTGTCTTTCCTCGTGTTACTCGGTGACCGAGCATGCTCTGCAGTTCCAGGGCGACATGCTCGACGACGTGGCCGAGCCAGGTTCCTTCCTGCATGCGGCGGACGAAGCCGCCGGCGGCGCCATAGCTACAGCCATGGCCCGCAAGGCCGGGCAACAGTCGGACGATTTGTTCGGAAAACCCAGGCAGTTTGTCTGTCGGGAACGCCTCAAGTGCTCCGAGGTCGATCCGAATCTGGACCATTGGCGTCATGCTATAGAGGTGCGGCCCGCGAAACACACGGGCGTCCACGACGCGGATAGGGCGAAAACGCGAGGCGCCCCGATGAATTTCTTTGTCCGACATAGTCCGTTTCTCCTGACTAACTCCGCAACATCCGGAGGATCGGTTAGTTCCCGGCCTTTCAGCCCAAATATTTTTGCAGGAGAGAGAAACAAAAGTGGCCGTTAACATATGTTGGCCCAAGAACACCCTCTGGTCATCTCGGCCACGTGCGGTCGCTGTTCTGAGGGCTACTTATCTCTCGGGACGAGGCGGGCCAAGCATTCGCTCCTCTTCACAATCATTCGCCGGGCACACCGCGGCCGTTGAGCTAGTGCCCGGCTTTGCTCATGGCGACCCATTGTGCGGGTGCAGCACTGAGGCATTAATCTTCAGCACGCCTTCGGCACCCGGGAACATTTCCAGACGCGTCAGGTTTGGAACCATCCTTGCACCGGAACTACAGCCATGCAGAGTCGAAAATCGGTGAAGGCCGCGCTTGTCAAGGAGATCGACGCGGTCCGCCTTCGTATCTCGCTGCTTGAAAGCGAGCTATGCAGAGATGGCAGACCCAGGCAAATTGGATGGCGTTCAGGATACGAACTGAACGCCCACAAAGCCCGCCTTGCTCGACTGGAGACCGTGCTTGCCCAATATCCGTCGGCACCGACGGCCCGGGCATCGAAACAGCAACAGCTTGAGTTGCGCGCAAGGCAACCAAGTAGTTTTGGGGAAACGCCATGGCTGACAGACCCTCAATCAGAACTCCGCTAGCTCGAGTGCGGGGCCTTGGATCGGCGAAACACGGAACCGAAACGTTCATGCTGGAGCGGCTGACATCTGCTGCCCTGTTGATCCTTGTCATTTACATCGTCGCGATCGTTATAATGCTGGTCGGTGAGCCTCGAGACGCCGTCCTCAGCGTCGTAGGATCGATCTATGTCGCGCCAGCCCTTATTGGCTTCATTCTCGTAAGCTGCGTTCACATGCGGCTTGGAATGCAATCGATCATCGAAGATTACTGCCATGCCACCGTGCTCAAATCGCTTCTTCTGATCGCCAATTGGTTGTTCTGCTGGGCAGTCGCGCTCGCAAGCTTGTTCGCTGTGCTGTTAATCAGCTTCAGATAGCGATCCGGTTCTCAGCTGCAGCCAGCGTCTGCCACCGGCAGGCTGAAGTTCGCCTCAGCGGCGAACCGGGCTTGCTTGCGCAAAGGAGTTCGACAACCCGGCCTCATCTGATTTGCGGCAGCCTGTCCCATTGATGGAAAGGGGGTGGAGAGGTCAGCTCCCACTCCAATGTGGTAGCTCCTGGCCCCCATGGGTTCATGCCGGCGGCTCTTTGCCGGTAGAAAGCTTCCAAGATGCCGAAGAGGAAAATCACGACACTCGCGGCCGACAGGTACGATCCATACGAGGACACCATGTTCCAGCCGGCGAATGCGTCGGGATAGTCGACATAGCGACGCGGCATGCCCGCCAATCCAAGGAAGTGATGGGGGAAGAAGACGAGGTTCACGCCGACGAAGGTCGTCCAGAAATGGACCCCAGCCAGAAGCGGATTGTAGAGATATCCCGTCATTTTCGGAAACCAGTAATACCAGCCCGCGAAGATGCCGAAGATCGCTCCCAGTGAAAGTATGTAGTGGAAATGCGCGACGACGAAGTATGTGTCGTGCAATTCACGGTCGAGGCCGGCATTTGCGAGTTGAACGCCCGTCACCCCGCCCACGGTGAACAGGAATATGAAGCCGAGGGCCCAGAGCATCGGCGTCCGCAGGCTGACCGAACCGCCCCACATGGTTGCAATCCAGGAGAACACTTTTATCCCGGTCGGCACTGCGATCACCATCGTGGCGAAGGTGAAGTAGCGCTGCGTGTCGAGGCCTATCCCGCTGGTGTACATATGGTGGGCCCAGACGACGAAGCCGATCACCCCGATCGCCACGATTGCGTAGACCATCCCGAGATACCCGAAGATCGGCTTTCGCGAGAAGGTCGAGATCACCTGGCTGACGATGCCGAACGCCGGCAGGATCATGATGTAGACTTCCGGGTGGCCGAAGAACCAGAAGAGATGCTGGTACAGCAGCGGGTCGCCTCCGCCGTCCGGCGCGAAGAACGTGGTTCCGAAATTGCGATCGGTCAGGAGCATGGTGATGGCGCCGGCCAGCACCGGCAGAGCCAGCAGCAGCAGGAAGGCGGTGATGAGGATCGACCACACAAACAGGGGCATCTTGTGCAGGGTCATCCCCGGCGCGCGCATGTTGAAGATGGTGGTGATGAAGTTGATGGCTCCCAGGATCGAGGAGGCGCCCGCAATGTGCAGAGACAGGATGACCAGATCCACGGCGGGACCGGGATGGCCGGAGGTCGACAGCGGCGGGTACAGGAACCAGCCGGTCCCAGGGCCATAGCCGCCGGGGACGCTGGGCATGAAGATCGACAATAAAAGCAACATCAATGCCGGCGGCAGCAGCCAGAACGAGATGTTGTTCATGCGCGGGAAGGCCATGTCGGGGGCGCCGATCATGATCGGAACCATCCAGTTGGCGAAGCCGCCGATCAGGGCGGGCATCACAGTGTAGAAGATCATGATCAGCGCGTGGGCCGTGGTGAAGACGTTGTAAAGCTGCTTGCCGGCGTCGATCGCCGCGTCGCCCTGGTAACCGTAGATCATCGACGCCAGTCCGGGGAAAAACTGGATCCCGGGTTGCTGCAGCTCGATTCGCATGCTCACCGACAAGAGCATGCCGATCACCCCCGCGATGAAAGCGAAGACCAGATAGAGTGTGCCGATGTCCTTGTGGTTGGTCGAAAACAGCCATCGGGTGATGCCGGTCGGCTGGTGGCTGTCGAGACCGTCCGGATCTGCCGCCGTATATTCGTTCATGACCTTCTCCGCTTGAGCCGTCCGTCGCCAGCATCGAACCGTGCTGGAACTTGATTGTTCCCTCCACCGAACCGGCGGTAGGAACATTCCACGGAAGCCGCGGTTAGGTTCCGCGCGGCCGACCCTGCGCGGCTGAGGATCGACGTCCATGCTGGCGATAATTGCTGCGACACTGGTTCTGACTACGGTGGTTGGTGGGCTGATATCCGCCTTCTGGCTCGAGGCGCGTCATGGTCTCCATGACCCCATGCCGCCGGACATGTCGGTGCCCAGGCAACTGAACGCCCCGGCCTGGAGCCGGTGGTCCTGACATGGACGCGATCACCGCGACACTCGACCCGAGAACGCGAGCCGGCTGGCTGCTGCTCGGCTTCGCGCTCGGCGGTTTCTTCGACGGCATCGTCCTGCATCAGATCCTGCAATGGCATCATCTTCTCTCGGGCGTCGCCGATCCGGTGGGTTCCGACCTGCGCTTCCAGATCATGGCCGACGGCCTCTTCCATCTTTGCATGTATGTGCTCGCCGTCGCCGGCACGGTGCTGCTGGTGGCCGCGAGGGCGGCCGGCGCGCGGCCCGGGACCACCACGGAGATCCTGCGGCTCGCCTTCGCCGGGTTCGGCGTCTGGCATGTCGTCGATGCCGTCGTGTTTCACTGGCTGCTGGGTCTGCACCGGATCAAGATGAACAGCGACTTGCCGCTCGCCTGGGATATTGCGTGGCTGGTCATCTTCGGCATCGTGCCGCTTGTGTTGGTGCTGGTGCTGCCCAACCGCGGCGGACCGGCACGCGGTGCTTCGGCAGCGCTTACCAGCATCGTCCTGCTTGCGGGACTGGCAGCCGGCGCCGGCCCGTTCTTCAACGGTGCCGCCAATTCCATCATCGTCTTTCGGGCCGGGATGGAACCGGCGGCGATGATGCGGGCCGTTGAAGTCGCCGACGCCCATCTCAAATGGGTCGACGCCAGCGGCACCATCTGGGCGGTCGACCGCGTCTCATGGCGCGGGTTGGTAGCTCTTCACGCGCGCGGCGCCCTTGTGGTCAGCACGACGCCTGTCATTGCCGGATGCCTTGCCTGGACCGATGCCGCCGGAGTGAGCAGCAGCTCCAGCCGGCAGCGAGGCACTCCTGCCAGGCTATGACTTCCGGACAGGGATAGGGGAGTATCAAGCATGCAATTCGCCACCGAGAGCAGCCACGGCCGGAGCCTGACACCGCGCATCGTCGTGGTCGGCGGAGGCTTTGCCGGTCTGGAGGTTGCCAAGGCGCTCGGCAAGGCGGAAATCGGGGTGACGATCATCGACCGCCACAATCACCACCTGTTCCAGCCCTTGCTCTATCAGGTTGCAACCGCCGCCTTGTCGGCGCCTGATATCGCCGAGCCAATCCGCAAGATCCTGGGCCGCTATCCCTCGGTTCAGGTCCTCTTCGGCGATGTCACCGAGATCGTCACCGAGGCCAGGATACTGGTGCTCGCCGATGGGACCACGGTCCCCTACGACATCCTGGTCTTGGCCACCGGTTCGCAGCCATTCTATTTCGGCCAGGAGAGCTGGGCTCGGGTTTGTCCCGGCTTGAAGACCATCGAGGACGCGCGCACGATCCGGTCACGGCTGCTGCTATCGTTCGAGCACGCGGAACGGACCACCGATCCAGTCGAGCAATCCCGGCTGATGACGATCGCCATTATCGGCGGCGGCCCGACCGGTGTCGAACTGGCGGGCTCGATCGCCGAACTCAGCCGGCACACACTGGCGCGCGACTTCCGCAACATCCGGCCCAAGAAGACAAGGATCATACTGGTAGAAGCCGGCGAGCGTCTGCTCGCCGGATTCGCCCCGGAGCTTTCCAGATATGCACGTCTGCGCCTTGAAAGCCTGGGCGTCGAGGTCGCGCTCGGCAACCGGGTCGAGGCGATCGAAGCGCATCAGATCACCGTCGGCGGCCAGGTGATCCCGGTGGCCTTGACGCTCTGGGCCGCCGGGGTGGCGGCTTCTCCGCTGGTCGCCCAGCTTGGTGTCGGGCTCGACCGCGGCGGTCGGGTGAAGGTCGAATCCGACCTGCAGGTCGTCGGCCATCCCGATGTCTTCGCGCTTGGCGACGTCGCACTGGTCCTCGATGGGAACGGCCAGCCATTGCCGGGTCTTGCCCAGGTCGCCAAGCAGCAGGGCGAGCACCTCGGCAAGGCACTGGCACGCCGGATAGATGCTGGCGATACGCTGCCCGCTTTTGTCTTCAGCAATCGAGGCAACACGGCCATTGTCGGCCGCCACGCTGCCGTGTTCGAATCGGGTAGGCTGAAACTGAAAGGCTGGTTCGCCTGGTCTGCCTGGGCGCTCATCCATGTCTACCTGCTCGTCGGTTTTCAGCACCGCGTTCAGGTCTCGATCCAGTGGCTCTGGCGCTACCTGACCTATGAGCGTGGCGCCCGGCTCATCGCCGAGGAGCGAGTCGAACCGGGTTCGAAATCATCGCCGGGAGCGGCCCCGAGAGAGCCGCTGCCAACCAAGGCAGACGCCGCCCCGGCATTGCACGCCCGCACTGACTAGATTGCCGGGTGCTCAGTTCGGAGACAGTGGCGATGCGGGCGTCAGCTCTGGATTCCGCCACGGCCCGTCGTCCCACGGCAGCCCGAACCTCGATAGTTGAGGCGGGTGGTTCCCAGCTTGTATCCGGTGCCGGCCTGATGGATCCGGATGGCACCAACGACGTTGCGTCCCTATATGAACAAATGAACACAGGCTCCTCGAAACGGGATCTGTTGAACCCCTCCTCTTCAGAGACAGCTCGTCATGACGTCACCTGCGACTGCTGAACAACCCCCGGTCATTCAGACGGGGCTTCCCGCCCTGAGCAACAGCTATGCGCAATTGCCGGAGCGCTTCTTCGCGCAAACAGATCCGAAGCCGGTGTCCGAACCGCGGCTGATCCGGTTCAACCGGCCCCTCGCGGAGGAACTCGGGCTCGATGCCGACCAGCTTACCAGCCCGGATGGAGTGGCGATGCTTGCCGGCAACAGATTTCCGGAAGGGTTGCAAGCAATCGCCCTGGCCTATGCGGGCCACCAGTTCGGAAACTTCGTGCCTCAGCTTGGCGACGGGCGCGCCCTGCTGCTTGGCGAAGTGGTGGACGTCAACGGCGTTCGCCGTGACATCCAGCTGAAAGGATCGGGACCAACGCGGTTCTCGCGCAACGGCGACGGCCGCGCCGCACTCGGCCCTGTCCTGCGCGAATATGTCGTCAGCGAAGCGATGGGGGCGCTCGGCATTCCGACGACGCGAAGCCTTGCGGCGGTGCTCACCGGCGACCCGGTCTATCGCGAGGTCCGGCTGCCCGGCGCCGTCCTGACACGGGTGGCGGCAAGCCATATCAGGATCGGCACGTTCCAATATTTCGCCGCGCGCCACGACACCGAGGCGCTCAAGATACTGGCCGACTATGCCATTCAGCGTCACTTCCCACAGCTGGCGGGGGAAGCACGGCCATACCGGGCTTTGCTGGAGGCCGTTGTCGCCGCACAGGCGGACCTGGTGGCGCGCTGGATGCTGGTCGGCTTCATCCATGGCGTCATGAACACCGACAACATGTCGATCTCGGGCGAGACGATCGACTATGGCCCATGCGCCTTCATGGACGCTTACGACCCCAGCGCGGTGTTCAGTTCGATAGACCGCGCCGGTCGCTATGCCTATGCCAACCAGCCTCGTGTCGCCACATGGAACCTTGCGCGCTTTGCCGAGACCCTGCTGCCGCTCATGAGCACGGACGAGAATGAAGCAGTGTCTGAAGCGGAAGAGGTGCTGAGGTCGTTCCAGGCCTCCTATGAGGCTGTGTTGCAGCGCGGCTTCCGCAGAAAACTCGGACTGCTGACCGAAGCGGAAGGCGACTTGCAGCTCGCTGCCGACTTTCTGGATGTGCTGGCTCGCGGCGAAGCGGATTTTACGCTCGGCTTCCGGCGCCTGGGCGATGACCTCGACGCTGCGGACGGCCAAGGCACGGCGCGGCAGTTGTTTAAGGATCCAGGCTCATTCGATGCCTGGTCGGCGCGGTGGCGCCAGCGCATTGCAAGCGAAGCAGCCGACACGGCCACGCGCCGGGCAGCCATGCAATCCGTCAATCCCAAATTCATCCCCCGCAATCATCGCATCGAGGCGATGATCCAGGCGGCGTTGGGCGGCGACTTCACACCGTTCGAGGAGATCTTGACGGTCGTCAGCCGTCCCTTCGATGAGCAGCCGGGAATGGAACGCTATGCTGAGCCGCCACGCCCGGATGAGCGCGTCCTGCAGACATTCTGCGGTACCTGAGACATTCGTGATGGTCGCTTAACATGTGCAAATGCGGAAGACCCATTTGCAAGCTATCGTCACGGGTACTCTCGTAAGGGCTGAGCTATGACGATCATAGAATTGGCATTCGAATTGCTGGCACGGAAGCTCGTAGACCGTACCGGAATATCAGACGAAGATGCTCGAGACCTTGTCGCAGCCATGGGAGCTGACTGGTCATCGCTCGTGCGAGCAGCGAGGGCGATCAAAGAGACTTAGGTCTTTTGACGTCGTTTTAGCTGCCATCAGCTGCAGGGAGAGCGGACCTGAGGCTGCTGCCGCGATCCAGGCGCGACACCATCACCGATCATGTCAGCAACGTGGTCAAGCACTGTATTTCGGTCGCTCGAAATCGACCGGATACAACACGCTGCTCTCCTGAAAGCCACTGAAGCCCGCTACGCAAGTCGCCGGAAGCTCGCAATAAACTGCGATAGCAGCCCAGTCTTGAGGTTTATATTGCAGGCCCGCATCACTGGCGGGGCGACGCGGGCCTGCCCAGAGATTGCCTGTCCTCGACAAGCAACGCAGGCCCTGCCGTTCGTTGAAATCCGCGTTGGGAGTCAGATTCCGTCGGCACCGAAATCACAGGTGCTGACGAAGCAGACGGAACTTCCCCCCACGATCACGGTTTGGAGTCACGAGACCAACCAAGGAGATGCAGATGTCGAGCAAAATGCCGCCCGTGCCGCCTGAGAACCAGAGCCAGAAGGGTCGAGGAGAAGGGCGACAGATTAGCCACGATGATGCCCAGCACGGCACTCACGGAGCGCCGGATCCGGAGCGCCAAGGGCAGCAAGCCAACACCAAGGTCAACACCACTCATCAGGGCCGTCAGCAGGATCGGTGATCATGTCCACATCGAAGAAACACCCGAACACGATCCGGCAGGGCGGGCCAGGCGCATCGCACGAGAACGCCAGAAAACCCTTACAGATCAACAAGCCCCCGGCGGATGAAGACCGTCGATCCAAAAGCCGAGTTTCAGGGGGTGGCGGTGAAAAGGACAGTCATCATTCGCACAATCCAGCCAAGAAGGGTAGCAACAGTTGAACCCACGGCTTTGTGAATGATTGTGCTAAAGCGCGCCGCGTGTGCATGTCATTGTCTCACAACCGAGCCTTTTTTTGAGTGACATGCATTAGCCGGACCAGGGTGAGGATCAGCGAGTCGAGACGCCCGGAAAAACCGGAGGCCGTGGGCCCGCACCACTGGCGGAGCGATGCGGGCCCGGCCAAGGGTTACGGCCCTCGACCAGCAGCGAGGGGCTCGCTGCCGCATGCAGAACAAGCCCCGTAATTTCAGGTTCCGCTTATATACAAAAAAGCCGGCCACCTTTCGGCAGCCGGCCAGTTCCAACAGAACAAGGGAACGTGCACTGATGGGGCAGTGCAACGCCCGAAGTGTTTCGAGGCGACGATGTTCCACCGGAAATCCACAGATTCGCCGTTTCGATCTACATTGGCCGGATTGAAAGATCTTTGACGATCTCTCCCAAGTTCTCGCGGAGCCCGGTCCGACGTGTGGCGCCCTGTCTGCGCCTTGGCTCTCTATGCGGCCAGCAAGCTCGTCCTTGAAGAATGCCCGCCGCGGCTGCCGCGCGCGTCAAACACCGGCGTGCAATTGGTCGAGCGCGCGGCAGACCGGGGACGCGTCAAGTCGAGCGTCGGTCGACGTAGGTGTAGACGCCGGCCCCAATGGCGACCGCGCCGACCGTGATCACGATCGATGGCGCGCCCATCAAACTGGCAAAGACCGCCCAGATGAGGGCGATGACGATAGCGCCGAGTGTTCCCAGGATCAGTCTCGGCATTGTCTACCCCTCCACGTTCGGGCCGCCTGTGGATGGTCGTCACCCACCGGTCATGCGAAACGCCGCATGAAAGCACAGTGTGGCCCATGAGGTGAAGGGCCGCGCCGGAATACTCCGGTGCGGAAAAGATGATGCCCGCGCCGCCAAAGCCCGGGTGTTCAATAGCCAAATGGCTGGACCGGCGCCTAGCGCCTCAGCGCGTGGACTTCCGCCATGCTTTCGCCGCCCATCGGCAGGGCCATGTCATCATCGAGCAGCCGGGTGATGCGGGCAAAGCCCGTAAACGCCTTCCTGGCTGCTTCGGCCGACATTCTGCCCGACAGGGCCGCGGAGCAGCAATTCACGGCGCACTGATACACAGGCCCACGCCGTCCCAATGGCCATTTCTGCAAAAAGACCATCGCTTCGGCAACGCTATCGACTTCCTCGACGGGGTGTCCCTGCCCGCGCGCAATGCGCACGGGCGTAAAGAAATGCAAGCGGTCCATTTTGTTCTCTCCCTGGTCGGCCGCAGCGCGAACCAACCCTACTAAATTCGCGGATGGCGCGTTTGTTCCGCTTATTGCAAAAAAATCTGCGCTGGTGGGCTTGGGTTGCCGACGCCCGCTTTTGTCCGGAACGTTAGGCCGGCTGATGCATTTCGCTCTCGTGATTGCCTTGAGGGACACGTTCAAACCATGCGCATAGCCCATGTCGCCCCTTTGCACGAATCGGTGCCACCCCTTCTCTATGGCGGCACCGAGCGCATCGTTTCCTATCTGACCGAAGGGCTGGTCGAACTCGGCCATGAGGTGACGCTGTTCGCCAGCGGCGACAGCCGGACGTCGGCCAGACTGATACCAGGTCGCGAACGCGCGCTACGCCTCGATCCGCGCCCGCTGAAATCGGACACGGCGGCGCATCTTGCGATGCTTGCCGATGTGAGGAACCGAGCCCACGACTTTGATATCATTCATTTTCACCTCAGCCATCTCCTGCATTTCTCGTTCTTCGAGACCATGCCGGACAAGACGGTGACGACGCCTCATGGCCGGCTCGATTATGTCGATCTGGCGCCAGCCTATGAGCGTTTTCCGCGCTTTCCGCTGATCTCGATCTCGCATAGCCAGAAGACCGGGCTTGCGAATGCCAATTGGCTGGCCACCATCCATCACGGGCTGCCGACGGGTCTCTATCAGCCGACCTTCGAGACGGCGGCAGGCGAACCATACCTCGCCTTTCTCGGCCGGCTTTCGCGCGACAAGCGGCCGGACCGGGCCATCGACATCGCCTTGCGCTCGGGCATGAAACTCAAGCTGGCGGCCAAGATCGGCGACGATGATCGCGCCTATTTCCATGAGACGATCGAGCCGTTGATCGATGGCGACCGCATCGACTATGTCGGCGAGATCGCCGAGAGTGAGAAGACTGAATTCCTCGGCAATGCCGCTGGTCTGCTGTTTCCGATAGACTGGCCCGAGCCGTTCGGCCTTGCCGCGATCGAGGCGATGGCGTGCGGTACGCCAACCATCGGCTGGAACTGCGGTGCGTTGCCGGAAGTCATCGACCATGGCGTTACCGGATTTGTCGTCGATTCTCTCGACGCCGCGGTCGCCGCGGTGCCGGCCTTGCTGCAACTCGACCGGCGAAAGGTGCGCGCCGTCTTCGAAAGTCGGTTCTCCGCCAACAGGATGGCGCGCGACTATCTCACTGCCTATGCGCGTCTCATCGGCGCCCCGGCTGAATCGAAAGCGTCGTGAACGACGGCGGACGTTCCGAGCCCGAAACAGAGATTTGTGACTGATGACCGAACTTGACGAGCGCAAGCTCGACCCTGCCGTGGCCCTTGCCTCCCTGGACGAAACCGCGCCGCGCGAGCCGCACCGGCTGTTTGCCCTAAAGCAAGGCGACTGTTTTGCCGTGGCCGATGCCTACGGCGATATCAGGGGTGCGGGCGACGGTTTCTTCCGTGACGACACCCGGGTGCTGTCGGAGTTCAGGCTCACCGTCGGCGGCCGGCAGACATCGCTGCTCGGCGCCTCCCTCAGCCAGGACAATGTGCTGTTCACCAGCAATATGACCAATTTGCCGATGCAAAGCGTCGGTGGCCGCGACATCCCGCAGGGCGCCATCCATATCGAGCGCGTCAGGCTGTTGTGGCAGGACCGGCTGTTCGAGCGCATCACCCTTTCCAACTACAGCCAGGAGCATTCGGCAATCCGCGTCTCGCTGCATTTTGCCGCCGATTTCCGGGACATGTTCGAGGTCCGCGGTTCGACCCGGCCGAAGCGCGGAATGGCGCATGCAGCGGAGATCGAGCCTGCCTCGGTGCTGCTGCGCTATGACGGACTGGACGGGCTGGCGCGGGTGTCGGCGATCTCGTTCTCTCAGCCGCCGGACCAGTTGAGCGCCGAGCGCGCGGATTTCCTCATCGCAGTGACCAAGCGCAGCAGCAAGATGCTTTACGTCGAGGTCGGCGCGGAACTGACCGAAACGCCCGACCGCGACCGCTTCCGGGCGGCCGCGGCGCGCGCCCGTTTCGGCATGCGGGCCAAGCGCCGCCATGGCGCGACGGTGCACAGTTCGGGTCGCGTCTTCAACGATTGGGTCGAACGCGCCCGCGCGGATGTCGCCTTGCTGACCACCGAGTTGTCGACCGGCCCCTACCCCTATGCCGGCATCCCCTGGTTTTCGACGGCCTTCGGCCGTGACGGCGTCATCTCGGCGCTGCAGATGCTATGGCTCAACCCCGGCCTGGCGCGCGGCGTGCTTGCCTTCCTCGCCCAGCACCAGGCGACCGAGACATCGCCTTTCAGCGACTCGCAGCCCGGCAAGATCATGCACGAGACGCGCAAGGGCGAGATGGTGGCGCTGCAGGAACTGCCTTTCGGCCGCTACTATGGCGGCGTCGATACCACGCCGCTCTACATCCACCTCGCCTGCGCCTATGCCGAACGCACCGGCGACATGGACTTCATCGCCAGCCTGTGGCCGTCTCTCTGCGCCGCCGCCAAGTGGACGGAAGAGGCGAGCCGCGCAACCGGCTTCGTCACCTATCAGCGCGCTGCCGAATCCGGCCTTGCGAACCAGGGCTGGAAGGACAGCTTCGACTCCGTCTTCCACGCCGACGGGCGCATTCCCAAGGGGCCGATCGCGCTGGTCGAAGTGCAGGGTTATGTCTTCGCCGCCTTCAGGGGCCTTGCCGCTCTCGCCCGCCGCCGGGGCGAGTTCGCGCAGGCCGAGCACTGGGAAAATCGCGCCGAAGAGATGCGGATCGCCGTCGAGCGTGATTTCTGGCTGGACGATCTCGGGTTCTATGCGCTGGCGATCGACGGCGCCGGAGAGCCGTGCAAGGTGCGCACCTCGAATGCCGGACACCTGCTCTATGTCGGCCTGCCCGAACCGGCGCGGGCTAAGATGGTCGCCGACCAGTTGCTTTCGGCTTCCTTCCACTCCGGCTGGGGGGTGCGAACGCTTTCCGACGATGCTGTGCTGTTCAACCCGATGTCGTACCACAATGGTTCCATCTGGCCGCATGACACGGCGATGTGCGGCGCCGGCCTGGCGCGGTTCGGCGAGCGTGACAGCGTGGTGCGGCTGATGAGCGGTACGTTCGAATCGGCAGTGCATTTCAACATGCGACTGCCGGAACTGTTCTGCGGTTTCACCCGCTCGCCGGGCGAAGCGCCGATCGCCTACCCCGTCGCCTGCCTGCCGCAAGCGTGGTCGGCAGGCTCGGCCTTCATGCTGATGCAGGCGTGCCTCGGTCTGGAAATCGACGGCTGGAACGGCGAAATCCACGTCACTCGACCCCGTTTGCCGATCGGCATCGATACGCTGACGCTCAGGCATCTGGGTGTCGGCGAAAAGAGGGTCGATCTTACCTTCCAGCGCGTCGGCGACCGCGTCGTCGCCTTTCTCGCCGACCGCCATGAAGGGCTGGTTCCGCTGATCGTGCGGACATGATCTGAACGGCCTTCAACGGGAACCGAACCCAGGGTTTGTGCGTTGCGAAAAACACAGGTTCTCACGGGCGATCGTCGGCTGCGAACACTCAAATCGAACCATGAAGAAAAAGGCCCTGGCGGCCAAAATTGAGTTGGAATTGGAATGACTGATTATGGCATGGCCCTGCTCTGGGTCTTGATCCTTGCAAGCCTTGGCCTTTCGATTCTAGCCGTTATGTTATCGATCTCCAGGCAACGTCGTAGCCATAGCTTGACGGTTGCACCGACTGCCGGCGAGGACGTCGCATCGGAAGCGACGCGCAAGGTCTTGCGGGAGTTCGAGAAGAACGGACAATCTCCCGACGCGGCGCTGGTGAACTGGTCGCCCGACACCTTGCGCAAGATACTTGCCGACGACCTGCCGGACGCGCAGGTCATCGTCGTCTCGAACCGAGAACCCTATATCCACAACATCAAGGACGACGGCGTCGAGCTTCTGGTGCCGGCCAGCGGCCTGGTGTCGGCGCTTGAGCCTATCACCCGCGCCTGCAGCGGCACCTGGATCGCCTATGGCGGCGGAACGGCGGATCGTCTGACGGTCGATAGCAACGATCGGGTTCAGGTGCCGCCGGACAATCCGTCCTATACGCTGCGCCGCGTGTGGCTGAGCGACGACGAATATCAGGGCTACTATCTCGGCTTTGCCAATGAAGGGCTTTGGCCGCTCTGCCATATCGCCTTCACCCGGCCGGTCTTCCGTGCCTCGGACTGGGAGGCCTATGAGGCCGTCAACCGCAAATTCGCCGATATGGTGGTTGCCGAGGCGCGCAATGAGCGGCCGATCGTGCTGGTTCAGGATTACCATTTCGCGCTCCTGCCGCGCATGATCCGCGAGCGCCTGCCGGAGGCGATCATCATCACCTTCTGGCACATCCCGTGGCCGAACTCCGAAGTGTTCAGCATCTGCCCATGGCGCGAACGCGTTCTTGATGGACTGCTCGGGAGCTCGATCATCGGCTTTCACACCCAGTTTCATGCCAATAATTTCACTGAAAGCGTAGACAGGTTCCTGGAAAGCCGCATCGAGCGCGCCGACGCCGCGATCTCGTATGGCGGGCGGACGACCCTGGTGCACGCCTATCCCATCTCCATCGAATGGCCGGCCGAACTCCTGGCCAAACTGCCACCGGTCGAGGAAAGCCGCGCCCGCCTGCGTGAGCGGTTCGGCCTGTCGGCGGACGTCAAGCTGTGCGTCGGCGTCGAGCGCCTGGACTACACCAAGGGCATCCTCGACCGCTTCCATGCGCTGGACGAATTGTTTACGCGCCACCCCGAGTGGATCGGCAAGGTAGTGTTCCTGCAGATTGCTGCCCCAAGCCGCGGCACGCTGCCGGCCTACCAGCAATTGCACGATGAATGCCTGCGTTATGCCAACGAGCTCAACCAGCGCTACGGTCATGACGGCTACAAGCCCGTGGTCATGGTGGCTGAGCACCATTCGCAGCAACAGGTCTATGAGATCTATCGCGCCGCCGACATCTGCATGGTCACCAGCCTGCATGACGGCATGAACCTCGTAGCCAAGGAATTCGTCGCCGCGCGTGACGACGAACAGGGCGTGCTGTTGCTCAGCACGTTTGCCGGCGCGTCGCGCGAACTGCTGGAAGCACTGATCGTCAATCCTTACGACGCGGCGATGATGAGCCAGGTGCTGCTGCAGGCGCTGACCATGTCACCGGACGAACAACGCGAGCGCATGCGCCCGATGCGCGAAATAGTGCGCGACAACAATGTCTTTCGCTGGGCCGGCAGCATGCTGCTCGATGCGGCGCGCCTGCGCAAACGCGGCGACCTCGAAAGAGCGACAAGTGTCGCCGAGCGGCCCGCAAACACCGGCAGCAACATCGTCTCACTGTTCGACCGCATGCGGAAGGTGGCGTCATGAATAGCCTGTCGAAAGCACCGGGCCTGCCAACCGCACCCGACCTGCCGGAAGGACAATGGGCGCTTTTCCTCGATATCGACGGCACGTTGCTGGAGCACGCGGCGCACCCCGACGCCGTGTCCGTAAGCGACGAACTGCGCAACCTCCTCGGCGTCGTCGATGAACGGCTGGACGGCGCTGTCGCCTTTATCACCGGCCGCTCGGTCGAAGGCGCCGACCGCCTGTTTCATCCGTTGAAGCTGCGTGTTGCCGGTCTCTATGGGCTGGAACACCGGCTGACGCCGGACGGCCCGGTCGTTACCGCCGATGCTCCCGCCGATATCGCTGCCCTTGCCGACGCCATCGAGGCCGAACTGGATGACGGCCTTGTTCATATCGAGCGCAAGGGTCCGATCCTCGCCATCCATACGCGTGCGGCGCCGCATCTGCTGGCCAGGGCAACGCATCTTGCCGAACAGGCATTGACCGAGCTTCCCAAGGGCTATCGGGTTATCCCGGGCAATGCCGGCGTCGAACTCATGCCGCTCGAAGCAGCCAAGGGCGCTGCCGTGCGGCGTTTCATGGCAATCCCGCCCTTTGCCGGACGGCGGCCGGTCTTTCTCGGCGACGACACCGCCGACGAAAACGGTTTCGAGGCGATCAACGAGGCCGGCGGCATCTCGATCCGGGTCAAGCCGCGTGGGCCGACCGTGGCCCAATACAGGCTCGATGATGTCACCTGCGCGATAGCTTGGCTTGCCGCCAATTTCGACGCATCACCGGCCCTCAACCGCAAAGCGTCCTGATCGCTGCCGTCTGCGGGTCGAATCAAGATCGCCGCGATTGCGCCGACCTTCGCCAAAAGCCGATCGATAAGCGCTGTTCTCATTGAATATCTTTAAGGCCAAAGCCGGCAAATGGATTGCTTGCCGGTTCCCCTGCGTCAGGCATAACCTGCGCAGTCGACGCGTGAGGGCGCGTGCGGCATCAAGGGGAGGACATCGCAATGACCATACAAGGCGCATCACCCGATCTATACAATGAGGATTTGGCTCCGGCCAAAGTCCGAAACTGGGGGCCGTTCTCGATCTTCAACGTCTGGACGTCGGACGTCCACAGCCTCTGGGGCTACTATCTCGCCGCAAGCCTGTTCCTGTTTTGCGGCGGCTTCGTCAATTTCATCATCGCCATCGGCATCGGTTCGCTGATCATCTACGCGCTGATGAACATGGTCGGCTATGCCGGCGTGAAGACCGGCGTGCCCTACCCCGTGCTGGCGCGCGCGTCCTTCGGCATCTGGGGCGCCAACATTCCGGCCCTGGTGCGCGCCATCGTCGCCTGCTTCTGGTACGGCGCGCAGACGGCAGCGGCATCGGGCGCGATCGTGGCGTTGCTGATCCGCTCGCAATGGTTCGCCGATTTCAACGCCAACACGCATTTCCTCGGCCATACGGGTCTGGAAGTGATCTGTTTTGTGGTCATCTGGGCACTGCAATTGCTGATCATCCAGAACGGCATGGAAACGGTGCGACGCTTCCAGGATTGGGCCGGACCGGCGGTGTGGGTGATGATGTTGATCCTGGCGATCTATCTCTGTGTAAAATCCGGGAGATTTGCCTTCACCAGCGACATCCCGATGGATGTGCTGCTCGACAAGACAAAGGATGCCGGCGTACCCGGAACCCCTGGCTCCTGGACGTCGCTGTTTGCGGTGGCCGCGATCTGGGTCACCTATTTCTCGGCGCTCTATCTCAATTTCTGCGATTTCGCCCGCTATGCCCCAGACAAGGCATCGCTGCGCAAGGGCAATATCTGGGGCCTGCCGATCAACCTCATCCTGTTCTCGCTGGTCGCCGGCGTGACCACCATCGCTGCCTTCGATGTGTATGGCGAAGTGCTTCTGCATCCCGACCAGATCTCGGCGAAATTCGACAGCTGGTTCCTGGCAGCGCTTGCAGCCCTGACTTTTGCCGTGGCGACGCTCGGCATCAATGTGGTGGCAAACTTCGTCTCGCCGGCCTTCGACTTCTCCAACGTCTTTCCCCGGCAGATCGACTTCAAGAAGGGCGGCTATATCGCGGCCGTGATCGCGCTGGTGCTTTATCCCTTCGCGCCGTGGGAAGGCAGTGCCGCGTCTTTCGTCAACGTCATCGGCGCGACGATGGGGCCGATCTTCGGGGTGATGATGGTCGACTACTATCTGATCCGGAAGGGCGAGGTCGACGTCGAGGCACTGTACCGCGAAGGTGGCGAGTTCCGCTTCCAGGGCGGCTGGCACGTCAACGCCTTCATAGCCGCCGGCATCGGCGCCATCTTCTCCTCGGTCCTGCCGAACTTCACCAATTTGCTGCCGGCATGGTGGGGCGTTTATGGCTGGTTTTTCGGCGTCGGCATTGCAGGGGTCATCTACTACGTCCTTCGCACCGCCGCCCTTGGCGCAGGGGCCAGGACGGCGAAGGCGTGAAATGAGAGATAGGGAGTAGTCAGTAGTCAGTAGTCAGTAGTCAGTAGTCAGTAGGGAATAATATACCCCTACTCCCTACTCCCTACTCCCTACTCCCTACTCCCTACTCCACCATCTCAGCCAACCTCCGCACCGTGTTCCAGTTGCGTGCGGTGCCGATGCCCATGCGCTTGTGGTTCATGGCAGCGAGCAGCCGCGAGCTTGGTCGCTGGCGCGAAAAGACGACCCAGATGTCACCGTCGACCGAAGCCACCTTCTCGTCCTCGGCGGCATAGGCCTGGAGCGCGGCCACACCATCCGCTGGCGCTGGCTCGCGCATCACCCGCACGGCCACCTGATCGCCTGCCTCGGCAGAGTCGGCCGGGAATGGGTTGCCGGCGGCAAGTTTCAGCCAATCCTCGGCAGTGCGCACGATGATGACGACATTGCGGCCGAAGGTTTTTTCGAAGGCCGTTTCCAACCGCTGTTCCAGCTTGGCGATGCCAGTCGCCCGTGTCTCGAAGACCAGATTGCCGGTCGCCACCAGGGTGCGCGGGTTCTTCAGCCCAAGCTGTTCAGCCATCGCCTTGAGGTCGGCCATGACGACCCGGCGGCCTTCGCCGAGGATAATGCTGTAGAGCAGCGCAACATAGGTCTGCATCAGCTGCGAAACCTCACCGTGGCCCTAGACCAGTCGCGACTGGTCCACCGCGGCCGAGATGAAGCTGGCGAACAGGGGATGCGGCTCCAGCGGCCGGCTCTTCAGCTCCGGATGGTACTGGACGCCGATGAACCAGGGATGGTCGGGGTATTCGACCGTTTCCGGCAGCACGCCGTCGGGCGACATGCCGGCAAACACCAGGCCGCAATCTTCCAGCCGCTCCTTGTAGTCGATATTGACCTCGTAGCGGTGGCGATGGCGCTCGGAAATCTGGGTGTCGCCATAGATGTCGGCGATCTTCGAACCCTCGGCGAGTTCAGCCTGATAGGCGCCAAGCCGCATGGTGCCGCCGAGATCGCCCGTTTCGCGGCGCTTCTCCAGCATGTTGCCTTTCAGCCATTCGGTCATCAGGCCGACGACCGGCTCGTCGGTCGGACCGAATTCGGTCGACGAGGCGTGTTCGACGCCGGCCAGCGAGCGCGCTGCCTCGATGCAGGCCATCTGCATGCCGAAGCAGATGCCGAAATACGGCACCTTGCGCTCGCGGGCGAATTTCGCCGCCAGGATCTTGCCTTCCGAGCCGCGCTCGCCGAAGCCGCCAGGCACCAGGATGCCATGCACCTTTTCCAGCCACGGCGTGGGGTCTTCCTTCTCGAAAATCTCGCTCTCGATCCAGTCGAGCTTGACCTTGACGCGGTTGGCCATGCCGCCATGCGACAAAGCCTCGATCAGCGATTTGTAGGCATCCTTGAGGCCGGTGTATTTGCCGACAATGGCAATCGTCACCTCGCCCTCCGGATTGTGGATGCGGTTGGACACCGCCTGCCAAGGCTCCATGCGCGGCTTCGGCGCCGGATCGATACCGAAGGCGGCCAGCACTTCCGAATCGAGCCCTTCCTTGTGGTAAGCCATCGGCACGTCATAGATGTGGGGCACGTCGAGCGCCTGGATGACGGCACTTTCGCGCACATTGCAGAACAGCGACAGTTTTCTGCGCTCTTCCTTGGGGATGGCGCGGTCGGCGCGGACCAGCAGGATATCGGGCGCGATGCCGATGCCGCGCAGTTCCTTGACCGAATGCTGGGTCGGCTTGGTCTTCAACTCGCCGGCCGTGGGGATGTAAGGCATCAAGGTCAGGTGGACATAGACGGCGTTGTTGCGCGGCAGATCGTTGCCGAGCTGGCGGATCGCCTCGAGAAACGGCATCGCCTCGATATCGCCAACCGTACCGCCGATCTCGCACAGCACGAAATCATAGTCGTCATTGCCGTCGAGCACGAAATTCTTGATCTCATCGGTGACATGCGGAATGACCTGCACGGTGGCGCCGAGATAGTCGCCGCGCCGTTCGCGCTCGATGATGTTCTTGTAGATGCGGCCGGTGGTGATGTTGTCTTGCTGGTTGGCCGAGCGGCCGGTGAAGCGCTCGTAATGGCCAAGATCGAGATCGGTCTCGGCGCCGTCATCGGTGACGAAAACCTCGCCATGCTGGTAAGGCGACATCGTTCCGGGATCGACATTGAGATAGGGATCGAGCTTTTTGATGCGTGCGCGATAGCCTCGCGCCTGCAAGAGAGCCCCAAGGGCCGCTGCAGCGATGCCTTTTCCAAGTGAGGAAACCACGCCGCCTGTGATGAATACATATCGCGCCATGGGAGTCATCGCTTAACGCGGCCGAATTGATTCCGCCAGAGAAAAAACCGCCGCTGAGGCTTTTTCCAGAGAAGGCGCGATAGTCCCGAGGTTCGAGACCGGTGTTTTGGTCAAAACAAAAGGGCCGGCAAAAGCCGGCCCCTTTCGGCAGGTTTGTGAAAGCGTCAGATGATGACGACCTTGGTGCCGACCCTGACGCGGCTGTAGAGGTCCATGACGTGCTCGTTGATCATGCGGAAGCAGCCATTGGAGGCGCTGGTTCCGATCGACTGCGGCGCGATGGTGCCGTGGATGCGCAGATGCGTGTCCTTCTTGCCGTCGTAGAGATAGATGGCGCGGGCGCCGAGCGGGTTCTGGCCGCCGCCGGGCATGCCGTCCTTGTACTGGCCATAATGCTTGGGTTCGCGCTTCTGCATGTCGAGCGTCGGGATCCAGCGCGGCCATTCCTGCTTGTCGCCAACGGCAACCTTGCCCTTGAACTGCAGGCCTTCGCGGCCGACCGCGATCGCATAGCGGCGGGCGGTGAAAGCCGATTCGACGAGGTAGAGGCGGCGCGCGCTGGTATCGATGACGATCGTACCCGGCTCATAGCCGCTGAATTCGACGTCCTGCGGCACGAATTCCGGCTTCACCTTGAACTGTTTCTTGGCTTGCCGCTTGGCGAGAGCCTGGTCGAGCGCGCGTGTTTCGGGGAGATAGGCAATCGACGAGGCAGAGGACGTGCCGCCGAACAGGCCGGCGAACAGTCCGCCACTCGTCGGCTTCTGGCCCGGGGCCTCGCTGCGCAATTCGCCATTGTTGCCGGTCAGCGCGATATTCATCGCTTCGGCCGGAAGCGGTTCAGCCGATTCGATCGGCTCGATCGGCGCGATCGGGTCAACCGGAGCGATGATCTTGGTGGTCTTCTTGCCTGGCTTGGCGTCGGCAACCACGACCGGCTTGCCCTTGCTTGCCAGGAACGCCTGGCGCTGGGCATCGGCCCTGGCTTTCGCCGCATCGCGCATCGCCAGCTTGCGGGCCTCGAGCGCCTTGACGCGGGCGAGATCCCTGTCGGCGGCGATCTTGTCTTCGAGCTTGCTGATCTGAGCCAGATCATCCGGGCTCGGGTTTTTCTTCTTCTTGAGAAGCTTCAGCTGCGTCGCATCGCTCTTGGCGGCGACGTTGATGACAGCGGTTTTGCCAACCGCCTGCGGTGAGGTCATTGCCGGAGTGCCGGCGAAGACCGCGGAGCTCATGCCGAATACGGCACAAAACCCCATGAAAATGAAGCTGCGAAGCTGCATGGCGAAGATCCGATCGTTCAATGCTTGTTGCCCACGGCGTCGCCCGGCGCCCCCCAAGGGCGCAGAAAGTGCCGCCGGCAATCTATAATCGAAGTGGCGTACGGGCCTCAAGCACGGGGTGCGGTCGAATCTTCGTGATCGTGTGCCATTTGCCGCGACTGTGTTGAAACAACAACAGATCGCGGCATCTGACGCTACCGACTACTGGTTCGGAACCTGCGGTGTCACCGGCAAGGTAACGCCATTGGTAGCCGGCGGCGTAGCCGAATCGGTTGCAGGTGGCGTCGCCGGAGATGGAGCCGTCGCCGGGGCCGTGGTGGCGGGCGGCGTGGTGGCGGCGCCGTTGGCCGCGGGCGCGGCCGGTGCGGTGTTGCCCGAAGGCGGCGTCGGCGCCGTCGTGCCGGGCAACTGATTGAGCACGCCGTTGCCGCTGTCGGCCGGCACGCGGTCGAGAATGTCGATCGGTTTTTCGCCATAGCGGGCAACGATCGAGAGTGTCAGCGACGTCACGAAGAAGGCCGCGGCCAGGATCGCCGTCGCCCGCGTCAGCGCATTGGCGGCGCCACGCGCGGTCATGAAACCGGAACCGCCGCCAATGCCGAGACCACCGCCTTCGGAGCGTTGCAGCAGCACCACGCCGACAAGGGCGAGCACGACCATGAGGTGGATGACGATCAGTACGGTTTCCATATTTTATCCTGGCAAGCCCTGCCGCTCCCTGGCGATCAGGGCCGGTGATTTGGAGGCGGCTCCATACAATGCTTTAACGGCATTTCCAAGCCCGTGGCCGGAATATGGGAAGCAATGCGCCCTTTGCAACGATTTCCGCCGAACTGCTGCGTTCATAAGTCTATGACCGAACTGGTCGGCAACGAAATTCCGGGGCCTACGAGATATTCTGGTATGCCTCGGCGATGGCGAGAAAGTCGGACGCCTTCAGGCTGGCGCCGCCAACCAGCGCGCCATCGACGTTTTTGACGCCTAGCAGTTCGACAGCGTTGGACGCCTTGACCGAGCCGCCATAGAGGATGCGCATCTTGCCGGCCACGGCTGCGCCGAGCGCTTCCGCCAGTTTTTGGCGGATATGCGCGTGCGCCTCCGCCACGTCTTCGGCGGTCGGCGTCAGGCCGGTGCCGATAGCCCATACCGGCTCGTAGGCGATAACGGTGTTGGCGGGCGTTGCGCTCGGTGGCACCGAGCCGGCGACCTGGCGCGATAACACGTCGAGTGCTGTGCCCGCTTCGCGCTCGGCCTTGGTCTCGCCGATGCAGATGATGGCGACGAGCCCTGCCCGCCACGCCGCCGAGGCCTTGGCGAGGACGATGGCATCGTCCTCGCTGCGCTGTTCGCGGCACTCGGAATGGCCGACAATGACGTGGCTGGCGCCCGCATCCTTCAGCATCTCGGCTGAGACGCAGCCGGTGAAGGCGCCGCTTTCCTTGATGTGGCAGTCCTCGCCACCGGCCCGCACCGGCGTGCGCGACAGGATTTCGACGGCGCGCGACAGTAAGGTCGCCGGCACGCAGACCAATGCTTCGGTCTCTGCGTCGAGCCCGCTCATGAAGCCGTTGCCGATCATCCTGAGCTCGTTCAGCGAAGCGCTGGTGCCGTTCATTTTCCAGTTGCCGGCAACGAGCGGTCGAATTCCTGGCGTCATGGGGATCTGGTTCTCCGGGCGACATTGGGGTCTCGCCCTCCCTATCAAAATCAGGCCACAAAGCAATCGACAGTGAGCCGGAAGGGCGCTATTGCGCTTGTTTCAGACTCGGGCGCACGCAAAACTGCGCAAAAATCGGAAGTAACAATGCTTGGTATATTGAGAAGCGCGGCAGGGACCTGGGTCGCGAAAGCCCTGCTGTCGCTGCTGGTGTTGAGTTTCCTTGCCTGGGGCGTCACCACGCGGATGACGGGCGGCTTCCTGGCTGGCCATCATGCGGTGATCACCGCCGGCAGCACCACCGTGTCGATCACCGAGTACCGCCTCGCCTACGATCGCCAGATCGCCATGCTGCAGCAGCAGATCGGCCAGCGCATCAGCCGCGACCAGGCCAAGGCCTATGGCATCGACAACCAGGTGCTGGCTCAGTTGGTGTCCGGCGCCGTCCTTGACGAACAGGCGCGCAAGCTCGGGCTTGGCTTCTCCAAGGACAGGCTGGCCGAACTGACGCGGCAGGAACCCGCCTTCCAAGGCCCGAATGGCCAGTTCGACCGCCGGCTGTTCGAATCCCGGCTGCGCGAACTGGGAATGCGGCCGGAGGATTATCTGAAGAACCGGGCTCAGGTGGCGGTGCGCCAGCAGATCGTCGAAGCGGTTTCGGACGGCCTCAAGGCTCCGGACACCTTCTTCAAGGCAGTTGCGCTCTATCGGGGCGAAGACCGCACCATCGACTATCTGATCTTGCCAAAGGCGTTGGTGGAGCCCATCGAGGCGCCATCCGACAGCGTGCTTCAGGCTTATTTCGAGGCCAACAAGAAAACCTACGCGGCGCCAGAATACCGCAAATTCTCCTATGTCCGGCTCGAGCCCGAAGACATCATGGATGTCAGCGCCGTAACGGACCAGCAGGTCAGCGACGACTACAACAAGAACAAGGGCCGCTACACCACGCCGGAAATGCGCACCATCGAACAGCTGGTGTTCCCTTCCGCGGACGCCGCCAAGGCGGCATCCGATTCGCTGAAGACGGGCGCCACTTTCGACAAGATCGTCACCGCGCAGGGCAAGACCCCGGCCGACACGCTGCTCGGCACGCTCTCCAAGGATAAGATCACCGACAAGGCGGTCGCCGATGCCGCATTCGCGCTTGCCGTCAACGAAGTCAGCCCGGTCGTCCAGGGCGCGTTCGGTCCGGTGCTTTTGCGCGTCACCGAGATCAAACCGGAAACGGTGAAGCCGCTGGCGGAAGTGTCAGACCAGATCCGAAAGGATCTGGCGCTCGGCGAAGCAAGCCGCATCCTGCTCGACGTGCACGACAACTACGAAGACACCCGCGCCGCCGGCAGCACGCTGGCCGAAGCCGCCGCCAAACTGAAGCTCAAGGACGTCACCGTCGAGGCCATAGACCGCACCGGCCTCAAGCCGGACGGCACCATCATCAAGGACCTGCCGGCATCGCCGGACCTGATCAAGGCGGTGTTCGAGGCCGAGCCCAACACCGAGAATCAAGCCCTGACCACGCCTAACAACGGCTTCGTGTTCTATGAACTGACATCGATCACGCCGGCTCGCGACCGCACGCTGGACGAAGTCCGCCAGCGCGTGGTGGCGGACTGGACGACAGAGGAAACGACCAAGCGGCTGACCGCGAAAGCAGACGAACTCGACAAGCGCCTCCAGGCTGGCACCACACTCGACGTCATCGCCGGCGAACTGAAGCTTGAAAAGCAGACCAAGCGCGGCGTGAAGCGCGAGGCCGACGATGTCGATTTCGGCAAGGAGGGTGCTGCTGCGATGTTCGGGGTCGGCGAAGGCGGCACCGGGCTGATCCCCTCGCCCATCGGCGACGGCCAGATCCTGTTCAAGGTCGCCGAAGTGTTCGAGCCGGCCGGAGCCGACGCCAGCTCGGTACCCGACGATGCGCAAAAATCCTTCACGCAAGGCATGTCCGACGATCTGCTCGACCAGCTGGTGGCGCAGTTGCAGACGCAGTACGCCGTCAGCGTCGACCAGGCCGCCGTTTCCCAAGCCCTCGCCCAATGAATGGCCTTAGCCCAATGAACGTCTTGGCCCAATGAGCGCCCTGAAGACCCATATCGCCAAGGTCGCCACGGGAACCGGGCTTACCTTCGAGGAAGCGCGCGAAGCTTTCGACATCATCATGTCTGGCGACGCGACGCCGGGCCAGATCGGCGGCTTCCTGATGGCGTTGCGCGTGCGCGGGGAGACCGTGAGCGAGATTTCCGGCGCCGTCGCCACCATGCGTGCCAAGATGCTGCGCGTCGAAGCTCCTGAGGGCGCCATCGACATTGTCGGCACGGGCGGCGACAATTCGCATTCAGTCAACATCTCGACCGCTTCGGCCTTCGTCATTGCCGGCTGCGGCGTGCCGGTCGCCAAGCACGGCAATCGCGGCCTGTCGTCGCTGACGGGCGCTGCCGATGTGCTGGTCGCGCTCGGCGTCAAGATCGATATCCTGCCAGAGGTGATCGGCCGCTGCATCCAGGAGGCCGGCGTCGGCTTCATGTTCGCGCCGGCGCACCACCCTGCGATGAAGCATGTCGGCCCGACCCGCGTCGAGCTCGGCACGCGTACCATCTTCAACCTGCTCGGACCGCTGTCCAATCCGGCTGGCGTCAGCAGGCAGATGGTCGGCGTGTTCCTGCCGGAATGGATCGTGCCGGTGGCCGAGACATTGAAGGCGTTGGGCACCGAGCATGCCTGGGTGGTCCATGGGGATGGCTATGACGAAATCACCACCACCGGCGAAACGCAGGTGGCGGAACTGGCCGGCGGCGAGATCCGCCATTTCACGCTCACCCCGGAAGCCGTCGGCCTGCAGCGCCACACCAAGGACGAGTTGCGCGGCGGCGACGCCGCCTACAATGCCACGGCGTTGCGCGACATGCTGAGAGGTGCTGCCGGGGCCTATCGCGATACGGTGCTGATGAACGCCGGCGCCGGCATGGTGGTGGCCGGCAAGGCGACGACGCTTGCCGACGGCATGGCCGCGGCCACACAGGCCATCGACAGCGGCCGGGCGCTGGGCGTGCTCGACAGGCTGGTCGAGATTTCGAACGGATGAGCCGTGGCTGACATTCTGCGCAAGATCGAGGCCTACAAGCGCGACGAGATCGCGGCGGCGAAGGCGCGGATACCGTTGGCCGAGATCAAGGCGCGAGCCAAGGATGCCGACGCACCGCGTGGCTTTCGGAGGGCGCTTGAGGCGAAGCGCAGATCGGGCAGCTTCGGCCTGATCGCCGAGATCAAAAAGGCAAGCCCATCCAAAGGCTTGATCCGTGCCGATTTCGACCCGCCCGCACTGGCGCAGGCCTATGAGAAAGGCGGTGCCGCCTGTCTTTCGGTGCTGACCGATGCGCCATCCTTCCAGGGCGCGCCGGAATTTCTCACCAATGCACGGAAGGCAGTGTCCCTGCCCGCGCTGCGCAAGGATTTCCTGTTCGACCCTTACCAGGTCTACGAGGCTCGCGCATGGGGCGCCGATGCCATCCTGATCATCATGGCCAGCGTCGATGATGCCTTGGCGAGCGAATTGGAAGCGACCGCGTTCGAACTCGGCATGGACGCGCTGATCGAGGTGCATGACGAGGCCGAGACGCAGCGCGCGGTAAAACTCTCGTCGCAGCTGATCGGCATCAACAACCGCAATCTCAGAACATTCGAGACCAGCCTCGAGACCTCGGAACGGCTGGCATCGATGGTGCCGGGCGGCCGATTGCTGGTCAGCGAGAGCGGAATTTTCACCCACGACGATTGCTTCAGGATGCAAAAGACCGGCATCAGCACCTTCCTCGTCGGCGAGAGCCTGATGCGGCAAGAGGATGTCGCTGCGGCAACGCGGCTGCTTTTGACAGGCAAGGCGAAAGCAGAGGCCATCTGAGGATGGCAGCCGCCCTCACCCATCTCGGCGCCAAGGACGAGGCCAACATGGTCGATGTCGGCGAGAAGGCGGAGACGACGCGCACGGCGGTCGCCGAGGGCTTTGTCTCGATGCGGGCCGAAACCCTGAAGATGATCCTCGACGGCGACGCCAAGAAGGGCGATGTGCTGGGTACCGCGCGCATTGCCGGCATCATGGCTGCCAAGAAAACGCATGAGCTGATCCCACTCTGCCATCCGCTGCTTTTGACCAAGGTGTCGGTCGACATCGAACCGGACACCACGCTGCCCGGCCTCAGGGTCACCGCGCTCGCCCGCGTCACCGGCAAGACCGGGGTCGAGATGGAGGCGCTGACCGCGGCATCTGTCGCGTGCCTGACCATTTACGACATGGCCAAGGCGGTCGACCGCGCCATGGTGATTTCCGGTATAAAGCTGGTGGAAAAGACCGGCGGCAAGTCCGGCGACTACAAGGCGGGTTCGTAAATGGCGCTGGTTCCGGTCGCCGAGGCGCTTCAACGCCTACTCGACGGCGCTGTGGCGTTGCCCGGTGAAAGCGTCGCGCTGGCGGATTCGGCCGGCCGGGTGCTGGCGGAGCCGGTCGTGGCGCTGCGTACCCAGCCGCCTTTCAATGCATCTGCCATGGACGGCTATGCCGCACGGGCGCGGGATGTGGCGACCCTCCCGGCGAGGCTTTCGGTGATCGGCAAGGCGCCTGCAGGGCGAGGCTTTGACGGCGCTGTAGGTAAGGCGGAAGCTGTGCGCATCTTCACCGGCGCGCCGCTGCCGGAAGGCGCAGACACCATCGTCATCCAGGAGAATGTCCGCGATCTCGGCGGTGGCCGGATCGAGGTCACCGAACCGACGGCGAAGAACCGTAACATCCGCCGCCTTGGACTGGATTTTGCCCAAGGCGACGTGCTGCTGGAGAAAGGCCGCGTGCTCGATCCGGCTGCATTGTCGCTGGCGGCGTCGGCCAATCATCCCCGGTTGAACGTGGTGCAACGGCCGCTGGTCGCCATCATCGCCACCGGCGACGAATTGCTGCCACCGGGTAGCGAACCTGGCCCCGACCAGATCATCTCGTCCAACGCCTATGGCGTCGCTGCTGTGGCGCAGTCGGTCGGCGCTCGCGCGCTCGATCTCGGTATAGCGGCCGATCGCAAGGAAGCGATCGCGGCGCTGGTGAAAAAGGCGGTCGATGCGAAAGCCGACGTCATCGTCACGCTCGGCGGCGCCTCGGTCGGCGACCATGATCTCGTCCATGACGTGCTGACCGGCGAAGGCATGAACCTCGACTTCTGGAAGCTCGCCATGCGCCCGGGCAAGCCGCTGATGTTCGGGCGGCTGGGCGATATCAGGTGCATCGGCCTGCCCGGCAATCCGGTGGCGAGCCTGGTCTGCTCGCAATTGTTCCTGAAGCCGTTATTGGCGCAGCTCGGCGGCCGTCCCCACCGGCAGGACATCCGCCAGGCTCAGCTTGGCGCCGCGATGCCGGCCAATGATCTAAGGCAAGACTATGTGCGCGCCGTGGTCCGGGAAGAAGCCGGCGCATTGGTGGCGACGCCGTTCGGCATCCAGGATTCCTCGATGCTGAGAATGCTGGCCGACGCCACCGGCCTGATCGTGCGCGAGCCCTTCGCTCCGGCGGCAGAAGCAGGCGCTGCTTGCAGCGTTCTGATGTTGCGCTGAAGGTCGCGGATCCAAGCCGTTAATTCCAAGAGATAAGACTGGTTGTTACTCCGCCAGCAATGTCCGCGTCAGCGGATGTGTCGGATCGGCAAGCCCGTCGACGATGCTGAAATGATGCCGGTCCGGCTCGACCACTGTGCTGGTCGTGGCGCCGAGGCCGATCCAGATGTTGGCAAGCAGCGCATTCTGGCGCAGGAACTCCGCCCGCTCGCCGCCGCCGGCCCAGCAGGTGATGCGCGCGCCCTGCATGGGGCGCAGCAGAACCGGGCTTTCGGCCAGTGCTTCCGCTTCATCGATGGCCAGTGTCGCGTTCATCCCCGTCCGCATGATCGGCCGCAGATCATGAACCCCGGAGATCGAGACGACATTGCGTATGCGGCCGGCCACATCGGCGGCCAGAGGCGTCGTTGTCGTCACCATCCTGGAGGCGAGATGGCCGCCGGCGGAATGCCCGGTCAGGATCACCGGCCCGCCGACCATCGTCGCCGCCTTGCCGATCGCCGCCGCGATTTCCCTGACGATGCCGGAAATGCGTATGTCGGGACAAAGCGTGTAAGTCGGCATTGCCACGGCAAAGCCATTGGCAACCGCGCCGTTGGCCAGATGCGACCATGGCTTGTTGTCGAACGCCTTCCAGTAACCGCCATGGATGAAGACGACGAGCCCTTTGGGCATGACATCGGGAAGGAACAGATCGAGCCTGTTGCGCGGGCTGTCGCCATAGGCGATGTCGAGCTTGGCCCGACCGGACGCCGACATTGTGTCGCGAAAAGCCTGTGCCGGTGTGTCCCATGCGGCCGGCCAGCGATTGCTGCCGGCAATGTTGTCGCCGTTGGCGTAGGCATTGTCCCAATCGGCAACACGATGTTCGAGCATCTGCATCCCTCCCGGATGGCTTCAGTTCAGTCGACAGGAATGGCCGCCGAACAGGGCGGCGTCAATGCTGCGACCTAAAAACATTTTAGGCTTGAAACAAATTTCGACTGGTGCGATCCTGCGCCTTGTTCAGCCATGGGCGCGAGGCAGACAGGGGCAGCCGAAAATGCTTGGGCCATCAGCGCATATCGACACATTCACGCGTGACAACCTGCCGCCGCCGGAGCAATGGCCGGAGTTTTTGCTCGACGGCTTCGACTATCCCGACCACATAAATGCCGGCGTCGAATTGACCGACAGGCTGGTCGAAAAAGGGTTCGGCGACCACACCGCGCTGATCGGCAATGGCCGCCGCCGCACCTACAAGGAACTGTCCGACTGGACCAACAGGCTCGCCCATGCCCTGGTCGAGAATTATGGCGTCAAGCCGGGCAACCGGGTGCTGATCCGCTCGGCCAACAACCCGGCCATGGTCGCCTGCTGGCTGGCCGCCACCAAGGTTGGCGCGGTGGTCGTCAACACCATGCCGATGCTGCGCGCCGGCGAACTCGCCAAGATCGTCGACAAGGCGGAAATCACGGTTGCGCTTTGCGATACAAGGCTGATGGACGAGATGACCGCCTGCGCCAAGGGCAGTGCGTATCTCAAGCAGGTCATTGGCTTCGACGGCACGGCCAACCATGACGCGGAACTCGACCGCGCCGCCCTCGACAAGCCGGTCACCTTCACTGCCGTCAACACCGGCCGCGACGATGTCGCCCTGCTCGGCTTCACCTCCGGCACCACCGGCGTGCCGAAGGCGACGATGCATTTCCACCGCGACCTGCTGATCATCGCCGACGCCTATGCCCGCGAAATCCTGGAGGTGACGCCCGACGACATCTTCGTCGGCTCCCCGCCCCTTGCCTTTACCTTCGGTCTTGGCGGGCTCGCCATCTTCCCGCTGCGCTTCGGCGCCGCGGCGACGCTGCTGGAACAGGCGACGCCACCCAACATGATCCACATCATCGAGACCTACAAAGCGACCATTTCCTTCACCGCTCCAACCGCCTATCGGGCCATGCTCAAGGCCATGGATCAAGGCGCTGACTTGTCCTCGCTGCGCGTCGCGGTTTCGGCGGGCGAGACGCTGCCGGCGCCTGTCTTCGAGGAATGGACTGAGAAGACCGGCAAGCCGATCCTGGATGGAATCGGCGCCACCGAGATGCTGCATATCTTTATCTCCAACCGCTTCGAGGACATGAAGCCGGCCTCCACCGGCAAACCCGTCGACGGCTATCAGGCACGCATCGTCGATGACGAGATGCGGGAGCTGCCGCGCGGCTCTACTGGCCGGCTGGCGGTGCGCGGCCCGACCGGCTGCCGCTACATGGCCGATGCCAGGCAAAAGGACTATGTCCGCGATGGCTGGAATCTCACCGGCGATACGTTCACGCAGGACGAGGATGGCTTCTTCCACTTCGCCGCGCGTTCCGACGACATGATCGTCAGCGCCGGCTACAACATCGCCGGCCCCGAGGTCGAAGCGGCGCTGCTCTCGCATCCCGACGTCGCCGAATGCGCGGTGACCGGCGCCGAGGACGGTGAACGCGGCCAGATCGTCGAGGCGCATATCGTGCTTGTGCAAGGTGTTTCGCCGGACGCATTGACCGTCAAACGCCTGCAGGACCACGTCAAGGCAACGATCGCGCCCTACAAATATCCGCGTTCGGTGAAGTTCATCGACGCCTTGCCCAAAACCCAGACCGGCAAGATCCAGCGCTTCCGGTTGCGCGCGGAGAAGAGCAATTGATTAAGCCGCACGATCCGGCGTCCGATGGCGCGCAGATGTCGTTCAAGGAGCGGATGTCCTACAGCGACTATCTGCAGCTGGACAAGGTGCTCGATGCGCAGGCGCCGCTGTCTTCGGCCCATGACGAGATGCTGTTCATCATCCAGCATCAGACATCGGAATTGTGGATGAAGCTCGCTTTGCACGAGATCGGCGCCGCGATCCGCTCTATCCGCGCCGACCGCCTCGAACCGAGCTTCAAGATGCTGTCTCGCGTCGCGCGCATCTTCGAGCAGCTCAACAATGCCTGGGACGTGCTGCGCACGATGACGCCAAGCGAATACACCGAGTTTCGCGACGCGCTCGGCCAATCCTCGGGCTTCCAGTCGTGGCAGTACCGCGCTATCGAGTTCATGGCCGGCAACCGCAACCTAGCCATGCTCGGGCCGCACAAGCACCGGCCCGATCTTACGGACAGGCTGGAAGCGATCCTGGCCACGCCGTCGCTGTACGACGAGGCGCTTCTGCTTTTGGCGCGCAATGGCTTCGACATCGGCGCCGATGCCGGGCGCACGGACTGGCGCGAGACGCGCGTCGAGAACGAAGACGTGCTGGCTGCCTGGCAAACCGTCTACCGCGACCCGCAGCGCTACTGGATGCTCTACGAACTGGCCGAGAAGCTGGTCGACTTCGAGGATTACTTCCGCCGCTGGCGCTTCAACCACGTCACCACGGTCGAGCGCATCATCGGCTTGAAGCGCGGCACGGGCGGCACCTCAGGCGCCTCCTATCTGAAGAAGATGCTGGAGGTTGTGCTGTTTCCGGAGCTCTGGACGGTCCGCACCCGGCTCTAGAGCATTTCACCGTTTAACGTAAACGGCGAAATGCTCTAGCTCTTTGATTTGACGCAATTGCGGACGGAAAACCGCTTCACACTTTTCCTGAAATTGCTCTAGTTCCTCAGGTGACCGCGGTCTTCACCGCGAAGCGGGCGTCCTGCCAGGCGCCGGTGCGCAGAATATCCTCCAGGACTTCGACCGCCTGCCAGACATCGCCATATCCGACATAGAGCGGCGTGAAGCCGAAACGGATGGTCGACGGCGCCCGGAAATCGCCGATCACGCCGCGCTCGATCAGCGCGCGCATCACCTGATAGCCATGCGGATGGAGGAACGACACCTGGCTGCCGCGCTGGCTGCCGTCGCGAGGACTTTCCAGTTCAAGCCCGTAGGCGCCGCATCTGGCTTCGACGAGCTGGATAAACAGGTCGGTCAGCGCGATGCTTTTTCTGCGCACCGCCGCCATATCGACGTCGTTCCAGATATCGAGCGCGCCCTTGAGCGCCCGCATCGACAGCACCGGCTGCGTTCCGCACAGGAAGCGGCGAATGCCGCTGCCGACGGCAAAGCCCTGCTCGAAGGCAAACGGCCGCGCATGGCCCCACCAGCCGCTGAGCGGCTGGCTGATATCACCATGGTGGCGCTCGGCCGCGTAGATGAAGGCCGGCGAGCCCGGGCCGCCATTGAGGTATTTGTAGGTGCAGCCGACAGCGAAATCGGCATTGGCACGGTCGAGTTCGACCGGCAAGGCGCCGGCGGTGTGGCAGAGATCCCAGATGATCAGCGCGCCGGCGTCATGTGCCTTGCGCGTCAGCGCCGCCATGTCGCGCAACTGGCCGGATTTGTAGTTGACGTGGTTGACCAGGATGACGGCAACGCTGTCGTCGATCAGGTCCTCGATTGCGGCCGCGTCGACGCCCTCCAGCCGCAGCCGCGTTCCCGGCCGGGTCGAGGCGACGCCTTCGGCCATGTAGAGGTCGGTCGGGAAACTGTCGCCCTCGGCAACGATGACCGACCGATTCGGCCGCATGCCGAGCGCGGCGTGCAGCAGCTTGTAGATGTTGATCGAGGTTGTGTCGCAGACCACCGTCTGCCCGTCAGCCGCGCCGATCAGTCGTCCGAGCTGATCTCCCAGTTCCACCGGCATGTTGAACCAGCCAGCCGTGTTCCAGGCGCGAATGAGGTCGTGCGCCCATTCCTGCGTGGCGGCCTGTTGCAATTCGCTGAAGACGGCTGGTGACGCGGCACCCAGCGAATTGCCGTCGAGATAAATCACGCCTTGCGGTAAGACAAAGCGTCCACGCATGGAGCGCAGCGGATCGGCGGCATCCATTGCTTCGATTGCAGCGAGATCGGGTGTCATCATGATCCGGCGCCCCTCCATGGACAAACGCGCGCGGCGGAGCCTGCCCGCCCAAACATGCCGGCGATCTTGAGTGGTCGCCCTTGAGCTGTCAAACATTATATATAATTCACCCATTGAAAGGCTTTGATATATAATACTCAGCCGAGCGTTTATGTCTGATGGATCACGATGCTGGATGACGAGCAGACCTCGAAGACGGAAGTGGCCTATCGCCTGCTCAGGCGCGATATTCTTGCGACCCGGCTGGCGCCTGCCGCGCCGTTGAAGCTGAGCACGCTGCGCAACACCTACGGCATCGGCTGGACGCCGTTGCGCGAGGCGCTGTCGCGGCTGGAGGCGGAACGGCTTGTGACCGCCATCAGCAACCGCGGGTTTGCGGTCGCTCCCGTCTCTCGGGCGGAGCTCGAGGATTTGGCGCGTGCGCGGCTGGTGGTCGAACTGCCCCTGCTGGTGGAATCGGTCGAGAAGGGCGACCGCGAGTGGGAAGACGCGGTCGTTGCCGCCCACTATCGTCTCTCACGGTGCGGGTCTGTTCTCGACGATCCATCGGATGATGCGGTCGACGCGTGGTACGAAAAACACGAGGCCTTCCATGCGGCGCTGCTCAGTGCCGCGACATCCAGCTGGCTGCTGCGCTTCAATGCAACGATTTCCGACCAATTGCATCGCCATCACCGCTTTCTGGGTTTGGCCCCGACGCTGCGCGCCGCCGCCGGCCGCACGGATGGGCACCGGAAGGCCGTGGCGGCCCTGCGCGACGCCGTGGCGATCGAACACCATACCGCCCTGATGGAAGCGGCCCTCGATCGCGACGTCGAACGTGCGAAAACTCTGATGACCGCTCACATCGGCTACACGCTGCGGGTCTATGCCCAGAGCGAACCCGGCGCGGATGCTGCGCAGCCCCGTCCGAAAAGGAAGCGGCGATCGTAGCCGACGACGCAGGCCACTTGTCTTCGTTTCACCCCGTTGCTGGCAACTGGGCGCAGGCGGCGCTCGCAGCGCCGAACGTTACGCTGAACAAAACGTCAACACATTCATTAAACTTTAAAAGGTTGCGGAACACAACTGGAACAGATAGTGTTTGTTCTGGGTTTGTTTTTTCTGATTCTGGTTTCAGAACCCTTGGGGGCCGCGATGCTGACGCGCAAACAACATGAGCTTCTGATGTTCATCCATGAACGCCTGAAGGAGAGCGGAATCCCGCCGTCCTTCGACGAGATGAAGGAAGCGCTCGACCTCGCCTCCAAGTCCGGCATCCACCGACTGATCACAGCGCTTGAGGAGCGCGGTTTCATTCGCCGGCTGCCGAACCGGGCGCGCGCGCTGGAAGTGCTGCGGCTACCCGACTCGATCGCACCAGGCCTCAACGCGGCGAGGAAGTTTTCGCCGAGCGTCATTCAGGGCAGTCTTGGTCAAGCCGGCCAAGGGCAAGGCGGCCAGGGACAAGGCGGGATGGGCCAAGGCGGTCTCGGCCGCCAGATCAGGCCGGGCTCGCCGTCGCGTTCGATGTCTGCCGGCAATGACGATGCCGTTTCCTCGATTTCAATCCCGGTGATGGGACGCATCGCCGCCGGCGTGCCGATCGACGCCATCCAGCATCAGACCCATTCGATCTCGGTGCCGCCCGACATGATCATGGGCGGTGAACACTACGCGCTCGAGGTCAAGGGCGATTCGATGATCGAGGCCGGCATTTTCGATGGCGACACGGTCATCATCCGCAATGCCGACACAGCCAGCCCCGGCGAGATCGTGGTGGCGTTGGTCGACGATGAGGAAGCGACCCTGAAACGCTTCCGCCGCAAGGGCGCCTCGATCGCCCTGGAAGCCGCCAACCCGGCCTACGAGACCCGCATTTTTGGACCGGACAGGGTGAAGGTGCAGGGCAAGCTTGTCGGATTGATCCGGCGCTACTGAGCCGGCTTGGGTTTGTACTTTTCACGCTGGTTGTAAGGCGGCAGGCCGCGCGCGTCGCGGGAGAAGCGGCGTTGCTCCTGCCAGGGGCGATACGGCTTGTCGACGGCGAACCGGATGGTTGGCGCTGCCGCTGCCGATTGCGGATCGAAGAAGACGGCGGCGCTGCCGTCGCGGGCCAGCTGTTTCTTCGTCACGACCAGGACCAGCGGGTCGCGGCACGGATTGTAGGCGGTGGCGTCATCGATGACGATCAGGCTCGCGAAGGCACAGGCCGGCCGCGCCGTCTTGCGGTCTTTCGCAAGAGCTACAATGGCTCCGGAAGGGTGTCGAGCGATACAGAGATCGCCGGTGCAATAGAAGGGCGAGCCGGGCGGCAGATCGAGCGGATCGAGATCGAACCGCGTATCTGTTGCCTCGAAAATCTCGGGCGGGACAATGGTTTCGGCCCGCAGCGCCCGTTTCCAATTGTCCGTGGTGAATTCGTTGGAGCGTTCGCGGTTGAGGGCGAGTTCGCCGCCACCGATCGGCATGGCCACCAAATGTGCGTCCTCGGATATGAGCACGTCGGGCGTAAGCACCTGCGGCACCGTCAACAGGCCGGCCAGCGCGAAAGGCACGGCCGCCAGCCTGAGCCAGGTGGTGGCCATGGTGGCGATGACGAGGGCGACTGCCACCAACAGCACCGAGCGGATGGAGATCAGCCCGACGGCGTCGACCGGCGAGCGCTCGGAAATCCAGGCCGATATAGCGATCATCGCCATCAGACCCTTGCCCATCACATAGAGGAACGGCCCGTCGGCGCCGAACGGCATCGCCAGTGCGCTGAGCACGGCAAAGGGCATGACGATCAACGAAACAATCGGCATCACGGCCAGATTGGCGATCAGGCTGAGCGGCGACACACGCTGAAAATGCCAGATGGCGAACAGCAAGGTTGCACTGCCGGCGATGATCGAGGTCATGGCGAGGCCGCCCATGGCCAGCGCGAATTTTCGCGACAGGAAGCCGACGAAGGAGCGCTTTGCCAGCGGCGTTCTCACCTTGTCGGCGCGGTAATCGGCCCAGCCGGCATAGGCGCCGACAAGGGCGGCTGTGGCGGCAAACGACATCTGGAAGCTGGGACCGACCACCTCGTGCGGCGACACCAGGATGACGGCAATGGCGGAGATCGCCAGATTGCGCATGGTGAGCGCGGCACGATCGAAGAGTACCGCGACCAGCATGACCGCTAGCATGATGAAACTGCGCTCGGCGGCGACCACGATGCCTGAAATGACGAGATAGGCGGCGATGGAGACGAGTGCTGCCACTGCTGCATATTTCTTGACTGGGCGGCGCGAAGAGAAATCGGGAAACAGCGCAAAGGCGCCACGCAGCAACGCCATGATGGTGCCGGCAACCAGCGCCATGTGCAGGCCGGAGATGGAGATGATGTGGTAGATGCCGGTGCGCCGCATCGCTTCGTTGACCTCGTCCGGGATGCCGGCGCGCACCCCGACAATCAACGCCGCGGCAATCTCGCCTTCGGCGCCGCCGATCTTGCCCCTGATATGGTCGGCAATGTTTTCGCGCGCGTTCTCGATTGCCGAGGAGAGCCGCGCGGTCAGCGGCGGCGGTCCCTGCGTAGCAATGGTTTTCGGATTGCCGAGAAAGAAGCCGCTGCCGCCGATACCGGTGAAATAGCTGTCGAAGGAGAAATCGTAGCTCTCCGGCCGCACCGGACCGGTCGGCGGCAACAGCCTGGCATAGCCGGTGATCAGGGAGCCGGCGGTCATATCGGCGGGAACGGTCCGCGCCGAGAGCCTGACCCGCTCCGGGGCGTAACGCAGCTCGGGGTAAGCGGTCGAAACCACGTCGAGCGTCAGCCTGATGCGGCCGCTTTCCATCTGTTCGAGACTGACGACGCGGCCGGTCAGCCGTGTCTGAATCTCGGAGCCGAGCATCTGCGTTCCGGCGCGCCAGGTCTCGACTTTGGCGGCGACGACGCCGAGCGCGCACAGCATCGCGGCCATGCAGAACAGATGCGTCCTCGGCCGCGATCGCGTGGCGACAGCGCAACATGTCGCCAGCACCACAATGGCGATTGGCTGCGCAAAGCCCGGCTCGCCGGCCAGCGAGAAATAAATGATGACGCCGGCCGCCAGGAAAACCGGCACCAGCAGGAAGGCGACGCCCCGGTCGAGCTCCGTGTTGGCGGCCACGGCAAGGCTGCGGCGGAGCGCGGGCCATGACGGACGGCGAAGCCGTCTGCGCAGACGGGCGATAGATCCGGGCGCTGTGACTTGCGCCGGCAACGCGTGACCGGGCAGCGCAGGCGCGACGCCGGGATGCGGCTCAGGGAGCGCGAGGGGCAGCGGCTCGGCATAGGGACTATCGGCAAACAGCGAGCGTTCGCTGACGCTTGCCTCGGCGCCTTCGCCTTCCTTCGTGCCCCGGCCACGTCCAGCCATCGGGTCTGCCCCTTGCGCCCCAGACCCCTATGCTACATGAACGCGCAAAGCGCGAAAGTCCGCGTGATCGCGTCCACCGCGCCGGAATTGACCATCACTCGCCAAGGACGCTCAATCCTCAATCATATCCCGGCCCTCCGCCCTCAGGCGAGCAAGCCCATCGTGCATTGCCTTCAATTGTTCGGGTGTATGACCCTGCCATTCAGCGAGCTCCCCCAGGATGAGTAACGGATCACGGGAGCGGTAGGATTTCGTCGGATTACCGGGAAATTTTTTATCGGTCAGGTTAGGGTCATCCATGAAAAACCCCGTCGGCTTTACGATGTAAATCCTTTGACGACCGTCACCCGTTGCAAGCTCTGCTCCCCAGATGGCGGCTTCCAGTGTCTGGGTGAAATAGATCCATGACAGTGGTTTACCTCTGAAATTGGAAGGGTGGCCGACGCTCAGCAGATCCCCGGGTTTCAAATCCGCCCGGGTGCCATGGTAGAACGGATCACCCTCCGTATGGTCGGCGTTTCTGGTCATCGGTAGTCCTTCTTTCAATCATGCTTCCTTAGTGGCGAGACCGGACTGCACACAGTTGCGGTGTTCACGATAATGATTGCAGAAAGGTCAATATGCGTGACCAAGCCAACGCTGTCACGGCGGCTTTGTAGTCGGGCAGTGCCGCCTCCGTGAAGAAATGTCCGCTCGTCAGAGGAGGCTACCACCGTCGCAGCGATGTTCCAGGCACTGTGACGGACGCTGCAGCCGAATGAAACCCAGACATTGACGCTGCTGCCAAACGAGGTTGCGCGGAGGTGCGAACAGATTTTGTGCTACAAGGCTCCGGCGCCCGTTGACGCAACCGATAATTGGCGACGTGCCCCGGCCTCATCCAGCCATCGGGTCTGCCCCTTGCGCCCCAGACCTCCTATGCTACATGAACGCGCAAAGCGCGAAAGCCCGCGCGATCACGCCCCGCTTTCCAAGGTTCCCGAGAGTTCCATGTCCGACACGGTCGTCACCCGTTTTGCCCCCTCGCCCACCGGCTATCTGCATATAGGCGGCGCGCGCACCGCACTGTTCAACTGGCTGTACGCCAAGCACACCGGCGGCACGATGGTGCTGCGCATCGAGGACACCGACCGCGAACGCTTCAACGAGGCGGCGACACAGGCCATTCTGGATGGGCTGACCTGGCTCGGCCTTTCCTGGGACGGTGAGGCCATATCGCAGTTCGAGCGCGCGCCACGCCACCGTGAGGTGGCCGAGGAGCTGGTGCGCCTGGGCAAGGCCTATTACAGCTACGAGACCCCTGCCGAGCTCGAGGCGATGCGCGAGGCCGCACGCGCCAAGGGCTTGCCGCCGCGCTACAATGGCGCGTGGCGCGATCGTGCCCCCTCGGAGGCGCCTCCCGGCGTCAAGGGCGCCATCCGCATCAAGGCGCCGACCGAGGGCGAAACCGTGGTGCACGACCGTGTGCAGGGCGAGGTGCGCTTCCCCAACAAGGACCTCGACGATTTCATCATCCTGCGCTCGGACGGCAATCCGACCTACATGCATGCCGTCGTCGTCGACGACCATGACATGGGCGTCACCCACATCATCCGTGGCGACGACCATCTGACCAACGCCGCGCGCCAGACGGTGATCTACAACGCGATGGGCTGGGACGTCCCGTCGATGTCGCATATCCCGCTGATCCACGGCGCCGACGGCGCCAAGCTGTCGAAGCGGCACGGCGCACTCGGTGTCGAGGCTTATCGCGCCATGGGCTATCTGCCCGAGGCACTGCTCAACTATCTGGCGCGGCTCGGCTGGAGCCATGGCGACGACGAGATCATGTCGATCAAGGACATGATTTCGTGGTTCGACATCGGCGATGTCAACAAGGGTGCGGCGCGTTTCGACTTCGCCAAGCTCGAGTCAATCAACGGCGCGCATATGCGCAAGATGGCCGATACCGAGCTGTTCGACATTTTCGTCGCCACTCTGCCATACCTCGAAGGCGGATCTGCTATCGCCGCCCGTCTCGACGACGCCAGGAAGGCGCAGCTGCTGGCCGCCTTGCCGGGCCTGAAAGAGCGCGCCAAGACGCTGGTGGAACTGGCCGATGGCGCGGCCTTCCTGTTCGTCGAGCGGCCGCTGCCGATCGACGAGAAGGCGGCAGCACTGCTCAGTGCCGACGCGCGCGCGATCCTGCGCGGCGCACATGCCGCTTTGCAGACTGTTTCGGGCGATTGGTCGGCTGCCGCGGCTGAAGCCGCGGTGCGCGAGTTCGCAGCGGCCGGCGGCCACAAGCTCGGCGCCGTGGCCCAACCGCTCCGGGCGGCCCTTACCGGCCGTAGCACCTCGCCCGGCGTGTTCGACGTGCTTGCCGTGCTTGGCCGCGAGGAAAGCCTGGCGCGGATTGCGGATCAAATCGATTAGGAGCGAGCTGGCCCAAAAAGATTGGCATTGAAAGGCGGGTTTCGCAGTGCAACATTAGGCCTTGGCCCAATCAGGCACGCACCTCCCAAAATGCGGTGGCGAGTTCGCGCATTCCGGTGATTTCGACGTGTCGTTTGCAGGAATTGCCTTGCCGGCATGAGGAACATGAAGGAGTTTGAGAATGAGCGAAGCTGCGACAAGACTGGAAACCGGCAGCAAGACGACGCACCCGTCGACTGCCACGCTCGAACTGGCCGGCAAGACGCATGAATTCAAGGTGCGAAGCGGGTCGGTCGGGCCCGACGTCATCGACATCGGTGCGCTCTACAACACCACCGGCGCCTTCACCTACGATCCCGGCTTCACTTCGACGGCGAGCTGCGAGTCGGCGATAACCTTCATCGACGGCGATGCCGGCATCCTGCTTCACCGCGGCTATCCCATCGACCAGCTGGCCGAGCATGGCGACTTCCTCGAAGTCTGCTACCTCCTGCTCTACGGCGAACTGCCGACCAAGGCACAGAAGGACGATTTCGACTACCGGGTGACGCGCCACACCATGGTGCACGAGCAGATGTCGCGCTTCTTCACCGGCTTCCGCCGCGACGCGCATCCGATGGCTGTGATGTGCGGCGTGGTCGGCGCGCTGTCGGCCTTCTATCACGACTCCACCGATATTTCGGACCCGTATCAGCGCATGGTCGCCTCGATGCGGCTGATTGCCAAGATGCCGACGATTGCGGCCATGGCCTACAAATACCATATCGGCCAGCCCTTCATTTACCCGAAGAACGAGCTGAACTTCGCCGCCAACTTCCTGCATATGTGCTTTGCGGTGCCGTGCGAGGAATACAAGATCAATCCGGTGCTGGCGCGCGCCATGGAGCGCATCTTCATTCTGCATGCCGACCACGAACAGAACGCCTCGACCTCGACCGTGCGGCTTGCAGGCTCGTCGGGCGCCAATCCGTTCGCCTGCATCGCCGCCGGCATCGCCTGCCTGTGGGGCCCGGCGCATGGCGGCGCCAATGAGGCGGCGCTCAACATGCTGGGCGAGATCGGCCATGTCGACCACATCCCGGAATTCATCGCCCGCGCCAAGGACAAGAACGATCCGTTCCGGCTGATGGGCTTTGGCCATCGCGTCTACAAGAACTACGATCCTCGTGCGAAAATCATGCAGAAGACGGCGCATGAAGTGCTGGGCGAACTCGGCATCAAGGACGATCCGCTGCTCGACATCGCCATGGAGCTGGAAAAGATCGCGCTGACCGATTCCTACTTCATCGAAAAGAAGCTCTATCCGAACGTCGATTTCTATTCCGGCATCACGCTGAAGGCGCTGGGCTTCCCCACCACCATGTTCACCGTGCTGTTCGCGGTCGCGCGCACCGTCGGCTGGATCGCGCAGTGGAAGGAAATGATCGAGGATCCCCACCAGAAGATCGGCCGTCCGCGCCAGCTCTACACCGGCGCGCCGGAACGCGACTACGTGCCAATTGCGAAAAGGTGAAAGAGAGTGAATGGTGAATGGTGAATGGTAAGTAGTGAATAGCAGGTAGTAAGTAGCAGCTTGATTATAGGTGAGAGCGCGTTAATCCTATTCACTATTCACTATTCACTATTCACTATCCACTATCCACTAAGCCCTATTCGCTCTCCCGATGTGGCGAAGAACGACATCGGCGGCGATGTCGCCGGAGGGTCTGTCCGTGGCCATGCGTCTGGCAACCTCGGCAAAGCCACCCTTTTGCCAGGCGCGGTAGGCGGTGTCTGAGAACAGTGCCTCGAGCTGCCGCGCCAGATAGTGCGGCCGCACATACTGGTTGTAGCTTTCCGGCACGACCGGCCGGTCGGCAATAAGGTTGGGCAAAGCAGCGCTCCACACCGTGATCAGGCTCTGCGCCATCAGCATGATCGGATCGAACTTGTAGCAAGAGATCATCGGGACACCCGACATCGCCAGTTCCAGTGACACCGTTCCAGACGCGATCAGCGCCGCATCGGCCTTGCCGAAGGCCTGCCACTTGCGCTCGGGATCGAGGATGACTTCCGGCTCCTGATCCCAGCGCGCCACCGATGTTTTGACCAGTTCGGCGACATGCGGCACCGTCGGCAGCAACAGCCGCAGCCGGTGGCCACGCGCGCGCAGCGCCGACACCGTCTCGCCGAACGGACCGATAAGCCGGCTCACCTCGCCGCGCCGCGACCCTGGCAGGACCAGCAGCGTCTTGACGTGATCGGCAGAGAGATCGCGTGGCTGGGCTTGCGCCCTGGCCGCGCCCTGCACGCCTGGATCATGCGTGAGGCGATGTCCGACGTAAGTGCCAGGCGGGCCGCCGAGACGGCTGAGCTCCTTTACCTCGAAAGGCAGGATGCACAGTATGTGGTCGACATAGGGCTTCATCGCGGCCGCCCTACCCGGCCGCCACGCCCAGACGCTCGGGCAGACATAATGGACGATCGGGATCGACGGATCGGTGGCGCGGACCTTTTTGGCGACGCGCAGCGAGAAATCGGGGCTGTCGATGGTGATCAGACAGTCGGGTTTTTCGGCGGCGACAGCACTTGCCGTCTGGCTGATCCGCCGCATCAGGCGCGGCAGGTCACGCAGGATCGCGCTGAGCCCCATCAGCGCGATCTCGGCGCCGTCGAACAGCGGCGCCAGTCCGAGCGCCTGCAGATGCCGCCCGCCAGTGCCGACGAGTTGCACCTCGCGCCCGGTCATGCGCTTCAGCGCCTGCACGATGTCGGCGCCCAGCAGGTCGCCGGATTCTTCGCCGGCGACGATGGCAATCTTCAGCGGCTTCTCAGCTGCCATGGACAGACTCCGCAGCCGGCAGGCCGAACACGAACAGGCCGAGCGCATTGGCGCGCGCGAGAACGGCGGGGCCTTCGAGGATGAGCGAACGGCCGGCTTCGACGGCAATGCCGGCGAGCCCAGCGGCATGCGCCGCCTCGACGGTCTGGGGGCCAATAGATGGCAGATCGGCACGCAATTCCTGCCCAGGCTTGGCGCATTTGACCAGGACACCGCGCGTCTTGCCGGCCAGCCTGCCATGGCCGCGCAACTGCTGCGTCCGCTCGAGCAGTCCGTGGGTGCCCTCGACGCCTTCCAGGGCAACAGTGCGGCCACCGATGGCAATTGCCGCCTGACCAATGTCGAGCGCGCCGATGGCCTTTGCCGCCGCGTGTGCCGCCTCGATATCGCGCCAGTCGGACTTTCGCGGCACTGCTTTGGTCAGCGGCCCTTCGGCCGCGACGAGCCGGGGCACGACTTCATGCGCACCGACAACCTTGACGCCCCGTGCCTCCAGGCCGCGGGTCAATATCTTCAACAGCCCGTCATCGCCGCGGGCAAGCGCCATGGCGAGCGAGGGTATAAGTGCCAGTAGCCCAAGGTTCGGACGCATGTCGACCAACCGCGGCCTGCGCCTGATCTCGCCGGCAAGCACAAGATGGGTGATCCGCCGGCGCCTCAGCAACGCAACCAGCGAGCCGATGTCTTCCAGCGCAAGGCTTTCATGCTCATAGATTGTGAGGTCGGACTGACGGTCGGCCTGACCTTCGACCAGGATGATGACGGGCGGATGTCCGGCCTCCGCCAGGCCGGCGGCAACTTCGACCGGCAAGCTACCGCCGCCGGCAATGATGCCGACCCTGGCGTCCGGCGCAAGATCGAGGCCCGTTGAAGTGGCCTCAGCCTTCGTCATCGGCATCGTCGCCGTCGCCACCCTTAAGCGACGGGACGGCAAAATGCCGCTTGCCGCGACTGGTGATGAAATCGATGATTTTCATGGCCGTCGGCGACGACGCAAACTCGGCCTTGGCGAATTCGATGTTCTCGCCGACAGTGCGGGAGCGGTCGAAGATGGTCTTGTAAGCCTTGCGCAGCAGGTAGATTTCGGCGCGCGGCAACCCGGCGCGCTTCAGGCCGATGATGTTGAGTCCACGCAGGCTGGCGCGATTGCCCACCGCAATGGCGTAGGGAATGACATCGCCGACAAAAGCCGAGCAGCCGCCGAGAAAGGCGTTGTCACCAACACGCACGAACTGATGAACGGCGCTGAGGCCGCCAATATAAACGCTGTCACCAACCTCGCAATGGCCGCCCAGGGTCGCGCCATTGGCGAAGGTGGCGTTTTTACCGACGACGCAATCATGGGCAATGTGGGCATAGGCAAGGAAATTGCCGTTGTCGCCGACGGTCGTCTCGCCGCGGCTGGAATCGGTGCCGAGATGCATGGTCACGCCTTCGCGGATCGTGCAGTTCTGGCCAATGACCAAAGTGGTGCGGCCGCCCTTGTGTTTGGTGTTCTGCGGCGGTCCGCCCAGTGTCGCCATTGGATAGACCTTGGTCGCGGCGCCAATGGTTGTCGCGCCCAGCACCGAGACATGGCTGACCAGTTCGACGCGGTCACCGATCACGGCGTCAGCGCCGACGTAGCAGAAAGGTCCTATGGAGGCGCCTTCGCCGATCTGCGCGCCGGCCTCGATGACGGCCGAGGGGTGGATTGAAGTCTGTATTTTCATGAGCATTTCGAACCGTCAGCCGGTAACCATCATTGCCGAGATCTCGGCTTCGGCGGCCTTTGTGCCCTCCACCATGGCCTCGCAGGCGAATTTGAGCAGGTTGCCGCGCATCTTGATTTTCTTGACGTGGATTTTCAACTGGTCGCCCGGGACGACCGGTTTGCGGAATTTCGCATTATCGATGGTCAGGAAATAGACCAGCGACGGCTTTTCCGTGTTGAGGTTACGGATGCAGATCGCGCCGGCCGTCTGCGCCATAGCCTCGACGATGAGCACGCCCGGCATCACCGGCTGATCCGGGAAATGGCCCTGGAAATGCGGCTCATTGATGGTCACGTTCTTGATGCCGATGGCAGAATCATTGCCGTCGATTTCGATGATGCGATCGATCATCAGGAAGGGATAGCGATGCGGCAAAAGCTTCATCAACCCCAATATATCGACCGCTTCGAGCGTCGCCGGCACCATCTCAGCTACTTCCCCCCTCGCCCTGCTTGCGCGTCCTGGCGAGCTTCCTCAGCATGGCGATCTCGCGCATGGCTTCCGCCATCGGCTGCGCCGGATAGCCTCCCCAGATCTCGCCCGCCGGCACGTTGCTCATGAACCCGCTCCTTGCAGCAAGCTTGGCCCCTGATCCTATGGTCAAATGATCGGCAAGGCCAACGCCGCCGCCCATGGTGACACCGTCGCCGACGGTGACGGAGCCGGAAATACCAGAGAGCCCGGCAATAATGCAATTGCGGCCGATGCGAACGTTATGGGCGATCTGCACCAGATTGTCGATCTTGGTGCCCTGACCGATGACCGTATCCGACATGGCGCCGCGATCGACGGTCGTGTTCGAGCCGATTTCGACATCGTCCTGAATGATGACGCGGCCGACCTGCGGCACACGCTCGGGCCCTTTGGCGCCGCCGACAAAGCCGAAGCCGTCCTGGCCTATCCTGGCGCCGCCATGAATGATGACGCGGTTGCCGATCAGCGCATATTGAACACTGACACCCGGCCCGATGTAGCCGTCACGGCCGATCTGGCAGGAGGGGCCGATAACGGCGTGGGGGGCAATGACCGTTCCGCTGCCGATGGAAGCACGCGGGCCGACGACGGCTCCGGCTTCGATGATCGCGCCTGCCTCGATATGCGCCGTGGCATCGACATGAGCTTGCGGCGAGACCCCGGTTTCGCTGGTCATCGGTCCCGGCGTAGCCGCCGTCGGGAACAGCAGCCGGCCGATCATGGCGAAGGCCTGCTGCGGGCGCGGATGCACCAGAACCGCAATGCCGGCCGGCGCCTTGCCGGCGAACTCGGCGGGACAAAACACGGCCGCCGCCTTCAGCGACTGCATCAGCGCGAAATTGCGCTTGCCGTCGACGAAGACGAGCGCACCCTCGCCGCCTTCGTTCGCTGGCGCCAACGCATCGATCGATATGTGGGCAAGGTCGGAATCGACGAGCGACGCGCCGGTCAGATTCGCGACTTCGCCGGCCGTATACCGGCGTGATGGCGCGAAGAACACCGGATCGGTCATTCCAGAAGCAATATCCAGCTAGGTCGGATCAATTCTCTTCCGGACCCCAACGGCCCGGAAGCATCGTTACCGCAAGATCAGAAGCGGCTCGACATGCCGAAGTTGAATTCCTGCACGTCGTCGGTCTTTTCCTTCTTGACGGGCATCGCGTAGTCAATGCGGATCGGGCCGAAGGGCGATGACCACAACAAGCCGACACCAACCGAGGCGCGCAACTTCATATCGACCGAGGCCTGATCGACGCCGGCGGTGTCGATCTTGCTGCCGTACAGTGTGGCGGCATCAGCAAACACAGCGCCGCGCACACCAAAGCTTTCCGGAATGACCGGTATCGGAAATTGAGCTTCCGCCGACGCATTGAAATAGGTGGTGCCGCCGAGGTGATCACCACCAGAACCCGGCGTAATATCGGCAGGGCCGATGCCGCCATACTCGAAGCCGCGGATCATGCGGTCGCTGCTCTGGAACTGATCGAAGATACGCAGGCCGTCACCGCCGAAGCCCTGAATATGGCCAGCGCCGCCTGAGATCAGGCCAACCAGATCCAGCTGTTCGGACAGCGTCTGGTAGACAGTGCCACGACCGGTAACCTTGACGAATTTGGCATCGCCACCAAGGCCGGCCACTTCCACGGTCGTGGTGGCGTAGATGCCTTCATGCGGGCTCTTCATGTCGTCGATGGTGTTGTAGACCAGTCCCAGGCTGACCGACGACTTGATCCACGGGCTATCATTGATGCCCTCGACGATGGCTTTAGAAATGTGGCAGTCAGCGTCCGGAATCTCATCGTGGGGAGTATCATCGCAACCGTCGTCGAGCTTGTACTTCTCCTGGGCGATATTGTACGCCAACTGCGTCGAGATGTTGTCGGTGATCGGCAGGCCGAAGCGCACCGTCGCACCCAGCGTCTCGCTGTCATAGTGGTCGTAGTTGCGGGTCTGCTGGAAGATATCGAAGCCGGCGGCGATACGGCGCCCCAGGAAATAGGGTTCGGTGAAGGACAGGCTGTAGTCCCGCGAATTCTTGCCGCCACCCGCCGAAACCTTGATGTACTGGCCGCGACCGAGGAAGTTGCGCTCCGCGACCGAACCTTCGACGGACGGACCGGCAGTGTCGCCACCTGTCGAATAACCTGCGCCAACCGAGAACTCGCCGGTCGATTTCTCGACCACGTCGACCACGAGCACGACCTGGTCTGGCTCAGAACCCGGGACAGTCGAAACGTCGACTTTCTCAAAGTAATCTAGCTTTTCCAGCCGCTTCTTCGCGCGCTGGATGAGTACCTGGTTGAAGGCGTCGCCTTCGCTGACATCGAACTCACGACGAATGACATAGTCGCGTGTGCGGTCGTTGCCGCGGATTTCGATGCGCTCGATATAGGCCTTGGTGCCCTGGTCGATCGTATACACGACCGAAATGGTGTGGTTCTCGAAGTTGCGATCGCCGCGCGGCGTCACCTGGGCGAAGGCATAGCCCGAACCCGCGACCTTTTCGGTCAGCGCGATGATGGTGTCCTCGACATTCTTGGCATTGTAGACGTCGCCCTTGTGGGTCTGAACCACCGATTCCAGCGCCTTCGAGTCGACTTCGGGAATGGTGCTCTCGACGCTGACGTCGCCGAACGTATAGCGGTCGCCTTCCTGGACGGTGATGGTAACGGTGTACTGGTTGGTCGTGTCGTCGAGCTCGCCGACGGCTGAGACCACCTGGAAGTCGGCATAGCCGTGATTGTAATAGAAGCGGCGCAGCGATTCCTGGTCGGCGCGGAGCTTGTCCTCGTCATAGACGTCGTCACGCAGCACGAAGGACAAGAAGCTCGAGCGCTTGGTTGCGATGACGTCGGACAGGCGGCGGCTCGAATAGGCGCTGTTGCCGACGAAATTGACAGCGGCGATCTTGGTGCGGCCGCCTTCGTTGATGTTGAAGACCACGTTCACGCGGTTGTCGCCGAGATCCATGATCTGCGTCGTGACAGCGGCGTCATCCCGGCCAATTCGCCTGTAGGCAGCCCTTACCGCCTCGACATCGGAGTCCAGCGTTGCCTGCGAGAACGTCCCGCGCGGCTTCAACTGCACGGCGACTGCCAGCGCGTTGTCCTTGAGCTTCTTGTTGCCCTGGAACAGAACCTGGTTGACGACCTGGTATTCGGCAACCTTGACTACCAGCGTCGAACCGACCTGATTGATCTGCACGTCCGAGAACAGCCCGGTGCCGAACAGCGCCTTGACCGCATCGTCGATATCGGCGCTGGAAAACGCCTTGCCCGGCTTGATCGTGATGTAGTTGCGGATGGTGTCGGCGTCGACACGCTGGTTGCCGCTGACCTCGACTCTCGAGACAACGGCTGCCTGCGCCGCAGATGTGGCAACGAACTGCACGGCGAGCGCACCTGGTACAACCAGAGCGGCGGACATAGCCACCGCGGACGCGGCGCTCAAAAATTTGGATGCTGCCTTCATCGGGCTTTTGTACCTTTTCTCGAAGTCCCCACGGCGAGAAAACCGGACGTGCGGTAATTTCTCCTACCGTATTAACCGGATTTTCCCTACACGCAAGGCTTCTGGTTAATTTGTAATTACTTAACCCTGATGCGTGGCTTTCGCGTCACGCATACCCCCGTGCATGGTAAACGGCGTCTCAACATTGCCGGTGCTGAAGCCAAATTTCTTCATGATTTCAGCACCCAAACAGATCGTTCCAGAAGACGAAGCCCATAAATCCCAGCACCAGAAAGAGGCCGGCCCGGTATCCCATTTCCATCATCCGCTCCGATACCGGACGCCGGAAAACGGCTTCGAGTGCGTAGAACAGGAGATGGCCGCCGTCGAGGGGGGGAATCGGCAAAAGGTTCAGAATTCCGATCCCGACCGACAGGCCGGCGACGAGTTGCACCAGCCATAGGAAGCCCAGCTTTGCCGCCTGCCCCGACATCTTGGCGATCTTGATCGGGCCGCCCAGCTGGCATTTGTCTTCGCGGCCGACAACGAATCGCTGCAGGAACTGGCCGGTGCGCTGAATGACGTGCCCCGTCTCCTCGACCGCGGCGCCGACTGCTCCGACAGGGCTGTAGGTGATCAACCTGGGCTGGCCGACATCCTTGTTGTTGACGACGCCGATGACGGCTACCTTGACCTTGTTGCCCAGTGCGTCCAGCTGCTCCATCGGCTCCGGCGTCGCGACGACGGTGACCTCCTTGCCGTCGCGCAACATGGTGAAGGTGATGGCGTCGCCGCCGCGGCCTGAGACCAGGCGTTGGACGTCGGCGAAGGTCTCAACCTTGCTGCCGTCGACGGCGACGAATCGGTCGCCTGGCAAAATGCCGGCCCTTTCGGCTGGACTGCCGGCGGTGACCGCCGCCACCATCGGCTCAAACACAGGGCGGCCGTAGAGGGAAAACAGCACGGCAAAGACGGCAATGGTCAAAAGGAAGTTGAACAGCGGTCCGGCCACCACCGTGGCGGCGCGTTTCCAGATGGGTTGCGTGTGGAAGGCGACCTTGCGTTCAGCGTCAGTCAGCGTTTCCAGATCTTCCGAACTCGGCTGGCTCGACGTGGCGCTCATGTCGCCGACGAATTTGACATAACCGCCGAGCGGTATGGCGCAGAGCTTCCAGCGCGTGCCGTGGCTGTCGTTGAAGCCGAGAAGTTCGGGGCCGAAGCCGATCGAGAAGGCCTTCACGCCAATGCCGCACCAGCGGCCGACGAGGTAATGTCCCATTTCGTGAATGAAGACGACCACGGTCAGCACGAACAGAAACGGCACCAGCGTGCCGAGGACAAAGCCTTCCGTGCTGAAAAACGCGTGAAGAATTTCGTTCAAGTCATGCCCTCAAATTCACCCGCGGCGAAAGGTGTCGCCGCGACTGTGACATCAATCCAGGCGAATCCGTGGCGTGCGCCATTTCTTCGCCGTGAAATATCACTCAAGCCGGAAACAGCCCCTGCGCCGGATGATCGGCGCCCGCCGAAATCCAGCCGATCACGTATAGGGCAAAAGCCGCCGCGACAAGCCCGTCCACCCTGTCCATGACACCGCCATGCCCGGGTATCAACGCGCTTGAATCCTTGCGGCCGTGGCGGCGCTTGACCCAGGATTCGAAGAGATCGCCAGCCTGGGCAACAATCGACAGCACCAGCGCAACCAAGGCGAGGACGCCAAGATTGCCGGCCCCGGCGGCGGCAGCCAGAAGCACGCCGGCGGCCACGCCGCCGACAGCGCCGCCAAGTGCGCCGCTCTGCGTCTTGCCGGGGGATATCGATGGCGCGAGCTTGGGCCCACCGACGGAGCGGCCGACGAAATAGGCAAAGATGTCGGTCGCCCAGACCACGGCGAACAGAAACAGGATTGCGACCAGGCCGGGATGGTCGCCGCCGCGCAGCAGCGCCAGCGATAGGCCGGACAAAGCCGCGTAGGCAAGACCGGCTGCATCCCATTGCGCCGCTCCACGCATAAGGACGCCGACAGCAGCGACCACAACCATGGCCAGGACAAGAGACAGAAGCCACGATGCCGGCACGCCTGCAACCAGGGCGACGACGAAAACCAGAAGCAGCGCTTCGGGAATGAAGCCGAGGGTCGCACCGGCCAAGGGGCGCGACATGCGCGCCCATTCATAGAAGATGACCGCCGATATCCCGGCGCAAAGCAGGCGGAACCACAGCCCTCCCAACCAGGTCAAGCCAAGCGCTATTGCGGCCAGCACCAGCGCCGAGACGATGCGAAGCTGAAGATTGTTCATCCCGCCGCCGCTCACGAGGCAGCGACATCTTGAGCGGCAAGCCCGCCAAAACGGCGCTCGCGGCCAGCAAAATCGCGCAATGCGTCGGCCAGGTGTTCGCGGCTGAAGTCAGGCCAGTAGCAAGGCAGAAAAACCAGTTCGCTGTAGGCTGCCTGCCACAGAAGGAAGTTCGACAGCCGAAGCTCGCCACTGGTGCGGATGACCAGCTCCGGATCGGGAATGCCTGCGGTGTCGAGGGCGCCGGCAAAAGTGTCTGCCGTGATCGCCTCTGCGTCGATCTCGCCGCGCGCCACTGCGGCTGCGAGCTTGCGTGCCGTGCGCACGATCTCGTCGCGCCCGCCATAGTTGAAGGCGATGACCAAGGTCAGCGATTCATTGCGCGCAGTCAGCGATTCGGCCTCTTCGAGCAGGCCCCTGATGTCCGGTTGCAGCCCCGCCCTGTCACCGATGATCCTGACGCGCACGCCGTTCTGGTGCAGTTCGGCCAGATCGCGGCGGATGAACAGCTTCAACAGCCCCATCAGATCGCTGACTTCGGCCTTGGGCCGCGACCAGTTTTCCGACGAGAAGGCATAGACGGTCAGGAAGGAAATGCCGAGACCCGGCGCGGCGCGCACCGTCTTGCGCAGCGCTTCGACGCCGGCGCGATGGCCGGCAAGCCGCGGCATGCCGCGCGCCTTGGCCCAGCGTCCGTTTCCATCCATGATGATCGCGACATGCGCGGGCGTTGCCATTGTCTCGCTTTCGGGCCGGTGTGGGCCGACCCTAGACCTGCATGATTTCAGCTTCCTTATCGGAAAGCAGGTGATCGATGGTGCTGATCGTCTCGTCGGTCAGCTTCTGGACCTGATCGGAGCGCTTGCGCTGATCGTCCTCGCTGATGTCGCCGTCCTTTTCCGCCTTCTTCAAGAAGTCCATGCCGTCGCGACGGACATGGCGCACCGCGACGCGGGCGTTCTCGGCGTAGCCATGCGAGATCTTGACCAGTTCCTTGCGGCGCTGCTCGTTGAGCTCGGGCAGCGGAATTCTGAGATTGGTGCCGTCGACGATCGGATTGAAGCCGAGATTGGATTCTCTGATGGCACGGTCGACCGCGCCGACCATCGACTTATCCCATACCGAAACCGAGATCATGCGCGGCTCCGGCACCGACACGTTCGCCACCTGGTTGATGGGCATGGTGGTGCCGTAGGCCTGGACCTGGATGGCGTCGAGCAGATTGCTGGAGGCACGGCCGGTGCGCAGCGAAGCCAGATCGTGCTTGAAGGCGGCGATCGCGCCATCCATGCGCCGCTTGAGGTCGTCGAACTCACCACTCATCTTAGTCTCCTCGACCCGTTTGATCCGGGTTCACTGCTTAGGGCCTATATCCGGACCCTCTTTCGAAAACTGATCCTTTTTAGGAGAGTATACTCCGGATTATTCGTCGGCGACGATCGTGCAACGGCCGCCGCCCCGCAGAATATCGCCGAAACCACCTTTTTCGTGGATCGAATAGACGATTATCGGGATGTTGTTTTCGCGCGCAAGTGCAATTGCGGCGGTATCCATGATCGAAAGGCCCTTGTTGATGACTTCGGCATGGCTGATGCGCTCGAAGCGGGTCGCATTCGGATCCTTCTTGGGATCGGCCGAATAGACGCCGTCGACCTGGGTGCCCTTGAACAGCGCGTCGGCGCCGATCTCGGCGGCGCGCAAGGCCGCGGCCGAATCGGTGGTGAAGAACGGATTGCCGGTGCCGCCGGCGAAAATGACGACCTTGCCCTGGTTCATATAGGCGGTGGCCTGGCGCTGGGAAAAACTCTCGCAAAGTTCGGGCATGGCGATGGCCGACAGCACGACGGCATCGACGCCGATCTTGTTCAGCGAGGTGCGCAGCGCCAGCGAGTTGATGACGGTGGCCAGCATGCCCATGTGGTCGCCGGTGACGCGGTCGCCGCCCTTGGATGCCACCGCCACGCCGCGAAAGATATTGCCGCCGCCAATGACGACGCCGACCTCGATGCCAAGTGCGCGGGCTTCGGCGATGTCGGCGGCGATTCGGTCGACCACCGAGACATCGATGCCGAAATGCTGCTCGCCCATCAACGCTTCGCCCGACGCTTTCAGCAGGACACGTCGATAGAGGGGCTTTGCCGTCATCTGGACCTCGTCATTGTTGCGTGTGGCAGCCTGGGCAGGCCGCCCTCGCGCGGGCGCCGCCGCTGGCGCGATGCCGAGTTCCGATACACGAAGGGCGCCGCGATGTCACGCGGCGCCCCTCGTCCAATTCCGCCTTCCCGTCGCGGCCCGTCAGTTGCTGGTGATGCTGACGGCGTCGCCCTCGACCAGCAGCGGCGGCGCATAGCCCAACGGCTTGTCGCCGGTCACGGCGCCGCCGGTAACCCGGGCTTGTATGTCGGACCCGAAATAGGCGTAGGGGAATGGCGGCGGTGTCTTGCTGACCGTATCCAGCCGCGCGCGAAGCTCGGCGGGTAACGTGAAATCCAGCGCCGCCAGATTGTCCTGCAACTGCGCCAGCTTGGTGGCGCCAAGAATCACGGTGGCGATGCCCGGTTGCGTTGCCACCCAGTTGAGCGCGACCTGCGCCATGCTGTGTCCGAGTTCGGCGGCCACTTTTTCGAGTTCCGCCACGATCGCCCAGTTGCGCTCGGTGAACTTCTGGAACCCCGGATGAGTAGTGTTGCGAAAGCCATCGAGCCGGCCGACATGGCCGTCCTGCGTCGGCCGGTACTTGCCGCTGAGCAGCCCGCTGGCCAGCGGGCTCCACACCATGATTCCTGCGCCATGGCGGGTGCCGAAGGGCACGAACTCATTTTCGATCGAACGCTCCGCCAGCGAATATTCAAGCTGCAGGGCCGACACCGGCTCGTAGCCGCGCCACTCGGCGATCGTCTGCGCGCGGGCAGCATACCAGGCCGGCACATCGGACAGGCCGACATGGCGAATTTTGCCCGCGCGCACGAGATCATCCATCGTGCGCATGACCTCCTCGGCCGGCGTCAGCCCGTCCCAGACATGGAGGAGGTAGAGGTCGATATAGTCAGTGCCCAACCGCTTCAGCGAGGCGTCCACGGCGCGCAAGATGTTCTTGCGGCCATTGCCACCGGCGTTCGGATTGCCGGGCTCCGCGTTGAAGGTGAATTTCGTGGCGATCACCGCTCTGTCGCGCAAGCCTCGCTCGGCGATGAATTCGCCGAGCCAGGTTTCGGCTGTGCCGCCGGTGTAGAGGTCGGCGGTGTCAAAGAAATTGCCGCCGGCCTCGACATAGGCGTCGGCCATGGCGCGCGCGGCTTCCCTGTCCGCGCCCCAGCCCCATTCGGTGCCAAAGGTCATGGTGCCCAGTGCCAGCCGGCTGACGCGCAGGCCGCTGTTGCCCAGTGTGTAATAGCTCATGGTCATGGTGTTTTTCCTATCCTGATTTCTTGACGCCGGCTCACTGGCCAGGCGTCATCTTGACCCAGGGATTGCCGCGCTCATGCGTGGCGCGGAAAACGAAGCCGTCGACTTTCCAGCCGGTCCCGGAGCGAACCAGATGGTGCTCGTAGGTGCCCCAGACTTCCCACAGCGGGTCGCCATTGCCTTCCATCCGGTTCCAGGCATAGCCGTTCGAAGAGACGGTCGCCGCGTCCGCCTCAAAGATCACCTGGTGATTGGTGCGCAGATGCAGGCTGGTCTTGCTGCCCCTGAGGTTGCCGGCCCAGGTACCGATCAGATCGTCGGAGGGGATGGTGGCGGCAGGCTGTCCTGACAGGCTGCTGAAGTCGACGGTGACACGGTCGGCGAAATAGGAGCGGGCAAGCTTCCAGTCCTGCGCATCGACGGCACGGTCGATGGCATCGGCGATGCGGATGACGGCGCGTTCGTCGGCGAGCGCGCGCCAACCGGACGGCTCGGCGCCGCCGGCATCAGCCGGCGCCAGAGCAAGGGCTGCGGCGAAGGTAGCGTGTTTCAAGGCATCCATCTCTCTTCTCCTTTGTGCATCGGTGATGGCAATATGGGTCAGCCTGTCGGCATCGAGAAGATTGAAGTGTTCGCAAGGACTATGCGATATCATGCATGAATGGACCGGGATCTGCTCAGTCATTTGCCTGTCATCGTCGCCGTTGCCCGACGCGGCGGCTTTGCGCTTGCTGCGGCCGAACTGGGCATGTCCCCATCCGCCGTCAGCCATGCGGTGCGCCTCGTGGAGGAGCGGATCGGCCAGCCGCTGTTTGCGCGCACCACGCGCAGCGTCTCGCTGACGGAAGCCGGCAAGGCGCTGGTGGACACGGCAGCCCCTGCCCTCCAGGATATCGCCGACCGGATGGACCGCATCCGAGCCATCAAGGGCCGGCCCTCCGGCTTGCTCAGGTTGAACGTTCCCAACATCGCCGTTCCACTTGCCGTCACTCCCGTGGCCGCCGCGATGGCTGAACGCTATCCTGATGTGACCATCGAATTGCTCACCGACCAGGGGCTGGTGGACATTGTCGGCGAGGGTTTCGATGCCGGCATCCGGCTGGGCGAGATGATCGCACAGGACATGGTCACGGTCCGACTGACGCCGCCATTCAACGCCGTGATCGTCGCCTCCCCCGCCTATGTCGGCCGGCATGGCCGTCCGCGCGGTGTGGCGGATCTTTCGGACCACAATTGCATCGGCTACCGGCTTGTGCGCTCCGGCGCACTCTATCGCTGGGACCTGACCGAGGACGGCAAGGATGTCGTGGCCGAGACGAAGGGTACGGTCATCGTCACCGATTCGCTGGCCGCGATCGACCTTGCGCTTGCCGGCGTCGGGCTGACCTATGTGTTCGAGCCGCTGGTGCGCGCGGAATTGGCCGCCGGCCGCCTCGTTCAGATCCTGCCGCAAACGGCGAGCGAGGAGCCCGGCCTCTTCCTCTACTTCCCGCGCAGGGCGTCGATGGCGCCAAAGCTCAGGGCCTTCATCGACACCGCACAAGAAATCGGCCGAGCATCCTTGCGGACACCCGGCCGAGTTGCCTGAGGTGAGAAGCCCCTTTTCAGGGGCTATTTTTAAAAACTACTTCTTCACCGCCGCCGCGACTTCTGCCGCGAAATCGGTCTCTTCCTTTTCGATGCCTTCGCCCAGCGCAAAGCGCAGATAGGCGGAGATCTTGGCCGGAGCGCCGATGTCCTTCTCGGCATCCTTCAGCGCCTGCTCGACAGTGATGTCGGGATTGAGCACGAAGGCCTGCTTCAGGAGCACAACTTCCTCGTAGAACTTGCGCAGGCGGCCTTCGACCATCTTTTCGATGATCGCTTCCGGCTTGCCGGACTGGCGCGCCTGGTCGGCGAAGATCGCCTTCTCGCGCTCGACCGCTGCCGGATCGATCTGCTCGGCGGTCAAAGCCAGCGGGTTGGTGGCGGCGACATGCATGGCGACCTGGCGGCCAAAGGCGTTGGCGGCATGCTCATTGCCCGTGGTCTCGATCGCGACCAGAACGCCGAGCTTGCCAAGACCATCGGCAACCGCATTGTGCACGTAGGTTGCGACAGCACCGTGCGGGACGGTGAGCTTGGCCGAACGGCGGAAGCTCATGTTCTCGCCAATGGTGCCAACGGCGTCCTTGATGGTGTCAGTGACCGACTTGTCCGAACCCGGATACTTTGCGGCAGAGACAGCCTCCGTCGTGCCATAAGCAAGCGCGACCTTGGCGACATTGCGAACGATCTCCTGGAACTGCTCGTTGCGGGCCACGAAATCGGTCTCGGAGTTAACCTCGACGATGGCGGCCTCGCGGACGCCGGAGTCGACGCCGATCAGGCCTTCGGCGGCAGTACGGCCAGCCTTCTTGTCGGCCTTGGAAATGCCCTTCTTGCGCAGCCAGTCGACGGCCTCTTCGATGTTGCCGTTGGTCTCGGTCAACGCCGCCTTGCAGTCCATCATGCCCGCGCCGGTCAAGTCGCGGAGTTCTTTGACCTGTGCAGCCGAAATGCTCATTGTCGCCTCTTTGTTTTAAATGCACCGACGCACCACCGGTACTCGGTGATGCGTCTGTCTAGCGTGCCAAATATGAGAATGATGAAGGCCGCAACCGGCCTTCGATTGTCAAGCTTCCGGAGCGTCCGCAGCCGGGGCCGGAGCCGGATCAAGCGCCGGTTCGACCGGAGCTTCGACCGAGGCGCCGATGTCGACGCCGAGCGCGCCCTGCTGGCGGGCGATGCCGTCGATGGCAGCCTTGGCGATCAGGTCGCAATAGAGCTGGATGGCGCGCGCCGCGTCGTCATTACCGGGGATCGGGAAATCGATCTTGTCCGGATCGCAGTTCGAATCGATGATGGCGACGACCGGGATGCCGAGGCGCTTGGCCTCGAGGATGGCGATCGCTTCCTTGTTGGTGTCGATGACGAACATCAGGTCCGGCGTCGAACCCATGTCCTTGATGCCGCCGAGCGCCTTGTCGAGCTTCTCGCGCTCGCGGTCGAGGTTCAGGCGTTCCTTCTTGGTCAGGCCCTGGGCCTCACCGGCCAGCATCTCGTCGAGCTTGCGCAGGCGCTGGATCGAATTCGAGATCGTCTTCCAGTTGGTCAGCATGCCGCCGAGCCAACGCGAGTTGACATAGTATTGGGCCGAACGCTGTGCGGCGTCGGCGACGATGTCGGACGCCTGGCGCTTGGTGCCGACGAACAGCACGCGGCCGCCCTTGGCAACGGTGTCGGAAACCTGCTTCAGAGCCTGGTGCAGCAAAGGCACCGTCTGCGACAGGTCGATGATGTGGATGTTGTTGCGGGCGCCGTAGATGTAAGGCGCCATCTTCGGGTTCCAGCGGTGGGTCTGGTGGCCGAAGTGAATGCCAGCTTCCAAAAGCTGGCGCATGCTGAAATCAGGCAGTGCCATTCTTAGTTCCTTTTCCGGTTAGCCTCCACGGACACAGGCATTTTTGGACTTTGTCCTCGAACGCCACCGGAGGTTTCAGCCGGATTTCTCCCGGGCAGACACCAAAGTCCGTGTGTGGAATGAGCGCGCATATAGAGGGGAAGCGCTGCAAACGCAAGCGGTGAGGTGCTTCATCGCTCAGCGTGCGGCAATCAGCGCTCCGGTGCCGATCATGGCGCTGCCGGCGAACCGGTTAATCAGCCGCATGCGTTCGGGCGTCCTGAACCAGCCGGATGCCCTGCCCGCCAGCGCGGCGTAGATGCCCATGGTGAGAATATTGGCGCCGACGACGACTGCCACCACCAGCAGGCTGTCGGCAAACGTCATGGTGTCGAGGTTGAGGATCAGCGGCATGATCGAGGCGTGGAACAGGATCGCCTTCGGGTTGCCGAGCGCCACGGAGGCGCCAAGCAGGAACGAACGCGACAATCCGGTTTGGGGGATTCCTTGCGCGGCCGATTGCGCGGCCGCGGCCCGCCACATCTTTGATGCCGAGGAAAATCAGGTAGGCCGCACCGGCGTATTTCAACAGGAGAAACACCCATTCGAAGGTCTGGGCCAGCGCCACCAGCCCGAGCAGTGCCAAGGTGACCAGCACGGCATCACCGGCGGCAATGCCCATTCCGGCGACGAACGCACGCAGGAAGCCGCCTGCCACGCCGTTGGTGATCACCGTGAACATCGCCGGACCCGGCGTGGCGGCGGCAAGTGTGATGGCAAGGCAATAAGCCAAGAATGCCGTTAGCGTCACGATCGGCCCTTTCCGTTGGGTACCCGTACGCGCCTGAAGATCGAAACGATCTCCTCGCGGCTGCATTCGATGGCGCCGAGCCGCACCGCCCGGTCGCGCTCGAAGCCGGTTATGTCATAGTGCGGCGCCGATGTCCTGGGCGGCCCCTGGTAGGACGAACGCTTGACACCAAGCTCGGCGGCGAAACGATGCAGTTCGTCCGTATCGTCGGCCATCAGGTGGCACCAGCGATGGCCGGCCCATTTCCAGATCGCCGCATCGACATAGACCGCCATCGGGAACTGCCATCAAGCCTGCCGTGCCAGCGCCGCATTGTTGCTATTTCGAGACCGGGCAAGGCTTGGTCTGATCGAACAGCGAGAGGTTGACCAGCTTTCCGGTCATCGAGAACTCGCCATAGTCCATTGTGAGGTCGCGGGTGATGCCGTTCTCGTGCAGCTTGAAGCTGATGCGGTATTCCGGCACCTCTTCGCCCGATTTGTCGGTCTCGTCGAAATAGGCGATGTCGACCGGCCAGTATTTGTCGCCGGCAAGCTTGGCCAGCGCCGGCGCTTCGGGGTCGGCCTTGTCGCCCTCGGCCTTCTTGCCGACGATGACGGTGGTGGTCATCACCTTGTTGGCATCCTCCGAACCGTCGAACAGGCTGGTTTCGTAGAAATTCTCGCCCTTCTCGGCCTTGCCGATCAGTTCGACCAGATGCTGGGTCGGGAACTGAGTAGCGGCGAGTTCCAGGCTGTTCTTCTCGGGCTTGTCGATGTCGACCTTGAGGCCCTTGGTCTCTTTCGTGGCGGTGCCCTTGACCTCCTTGTCTAGGTTCTGGTCGACGAAGGATTTGGTCACGAACGAGAAGGTCTTGCCTTCGGCGTCCTCGAACGTGGTCGTCTGCTGGTCGGTCAGCCTGGTGTTGTCGCCGGTGGCGATCTGGGTGACGAAACGGAATTTTACCGTATAGCCCTCGCAGGGCGAGCCGTTGAACTCATAGACCATGCGGCCGGAAATGCCGGTGATGCCCGAGCGGTCCGACGCCTTGTCGAGGGTAAGATCGTAGACGGCGCGATGCGCCTGCAGCGCCGGCACGGCAAAGGCTGGAGCCATCGAGAACAGCACCGGAACGAGAACGGCGTGGAAGGCAAGGCGCGTTGCGCGCATAAAGGGCTCCGATCGTCGCAGCTGATGGCAGGCCGCAGGTAAGGATGGTCCAGCTTAAAAAAAGTCGTGGCGGAAGCGAGGCAAAAATAGCAATTTCGGCCCGGCCAGCGCGGCGTCTCCAAGCAATAGGGAAATACGATGAGTGAAACAATCGAAAAGCGGCTAAGCGATCTCGGCGTGACGATACCTGCCGCCGCAGCGCCCGCCGCGAACTATGTGCCCTATTGCAGGTCCGGCAATCTTTTGTTCACCGCCGGGCAGTTGCCGCTCAAGGACGGCAAGCTGCAGGCAAGCGGCCTGCTCGGCCGCGACGTCGACACGGCAACCGGCAAGGAAGGCGCAAAGTACTGTGCAATCAACATCTTGGCGCAGGCAAAAGCAGCACTTGGCGATCTCGAAAAAATCCAGCGGCTGGTCAAGATCACCGTCTTTGTTGCATCAGTGCCGGATTTCGTCGAGCAGCATCTGGTCGCCAATGGCGCCTCCGATTTCCTGGTCGCGGCCCTTGGCGAGCGCGGCAAGCATGCCCGCTCCGCCGTCGGCACCGCCTGTCTGCCGCTTAATGCCGCAGTGGAAATCGAAGCCGTCTTCGAGGTCGCATGAGCAGGACCAAGACAATGACCGACCTTTCCTGGCTGACCGCCCGCCCGGTGGCGCATCGCGGCTTTCACGACATGAACAAGACGCGCTGGGAAAACACGCTGTCGGCCTTCGCTGCTGCCGCCGAGCGCGGCTATGCGATCGAATGCGACGTGCATTTGTCGTCCGACCGCGTCCCCGTCATCATTCATGACGGCGATCTCAGGCGGTTGACCGGCCAGGACGGCTTTGTCTGGCAGCGCACGGCAGCGGAACTGGCGGCGCTCAGGATCGGCGGCACCAAGGACCATGTGCCTTCACTTCAGGAGGTGCTCGACCTGGTCGACGGCCGCGTGCCTTTGGTGGTCGAACTGAAGGGCGTGCCCGGTTACGACGAGGGCCTGGTGGCAAGCGTCGGCAAGATGCTGGAGCGCTACAAGGGCAAGGCGGCGATCATGTCGTTCGACCACTGGCTGGTCCGCGATTTCCCCAGGGATGCGCCTGGCATTCCGGGTGGGCTGACCGCCTATGGCAGGGACAACCAATTGATCGAGGCGCATTTTGCCATGCTGGCACATGACCTCGCCTTCACCTCCTATGCCGCGGGCGATCTGCCGAACCCGTTCGTCAGCTTCGTGCGCGAAAGGCTTAAAATGCCTGTCATCACCTGGACGGTGCATGACCAGCCGGCGGTGGATCTCACCTTCAAATACGCCGACCAGATGACGTTCGAAGGGTTCGAACCCGATCTGGTCAATGTCGCCTGATGGAAGTGCCTGAAACGTGACTTGTAGCGGCCCCGACAGAGCTTAAATAAGCCCCATGGATCAGGGTGATGAAGGTGACGGGCAAACGGCGAATGCGGAGTTTTCCATCCGCGTTGCCGCCGGCATCAATGCCTTCACCTGCGACGAGTGGAACGGCTTTACCGGCACAACCCGCAGCGACACAGAAAATGGCTATAACCCTCTCGTTTCATATGCTTTTCTGAGCGCGCTTGAAGATTCCGGCTGCGCCGTGCGGCGTACCGGCTGGCAAGGTCATCATCTCAGACTGGAAAATGCCCAAGGCAGATTGCTGGGCGCCGTGCCCTGCTATCTCAAATCGCACAGCCAGGGCGAATATGTCTTCGACCACGGCTGGTCGGATGCGTTCGAACGCGCCGGCGGCAACTACTATCCGAAACTGCAATGCGCCGTGCCGTTCTCTCCGGTCACCGGCCCTCGCCTGCTGGTCAGCAAAGGCGAGGACAGCGCCATTGTGAAGGCCGGTCTCGCAGCGGGCCTGAAGGCGGTGACGGAAAAGCTCGGCGTGTCGTCCGCGCATGTCACCTTCGCCAGTGAAAGCGACGTTGCAACGCTGGAAGCAGCCGGCTTCCTGCACCGCACCGACCAGCAGTTCCACTTCTTCAACGAAGGCTTTTCGACCTATGACGATTTCCTCGCTACGCTGGCATCGCGCAAGCGCAAGGCGATGAAGAAGGAGCGGCGCGAGGCGCTCGCCAACGATATCTCGATCGACCGGCTGACCGGCAAGGACCTGACCGAAAGGGCCTGGGACGATTTCTTCGCCTTCTATATGGACACCGGCAGCCGCAAATGGGGCCGGCCCTATCTCAACCGCAAGTTCTTCTCGCTGATCGGCGAGCGCATGTCCCAGGATATCCTGTTGGTAATGGCCAAGCGCAATGGCCGCTATGTCGCCGGCGCCATCAACTTCATCGGCTCCGATGCGCTCTACGGCCGCAATTGGGGCTGCATCGAGGACCACCCGTTCCTGCATTTCGAAGTTTGCTACCATCAGGCCATCGACTTCGCCATCGAGCGTAAGCTGAAGGTGGTCGAGGCCGGCGCGCAGGGTGAGCACAAGCTGGCGCGCGGCTATCGTCCCGTGACCATGCATTCGGCGCACTACATCGCACATCCCGGCCTGCGCAATGCTGTGGCCGACTATCTCCGGCGGGAACGCCGCGAGGTCGAGCGGATGGGCGAAATCCTGGAAGAGCATACGCCGTTCCGCAAGGATCTTGAGGAATAGCGATCCGCCCCTGCCCTCGCCTGTCGATATCGCCGGACCATCTTGCCGGTCCGGGACAGCTTCGCTACACCGGGAGCATACTCCCGGAGCGCCGCCATGACCGAGGCCTACGACCCCAGCAATATCTTCGCGAAGATCCTGCGCGGCGAAATCCCGTCGCACCGCGTCTACGAGGATGATGCCGTGGTCGCCTTCATGGATGTGATGCCGCAAGGCCCCGGTCACACGCTGGTGGTGCCCAAAGCACCGTCGCGCAATCTGCTCGATGCAGATCCGGCGACGCTCGGCCGGCTGTTCACCACGGTCCAAAAGGTGTCGCTGGCGGTCAAAAAGGCTTTCGGCGCTGACGGGGTCACGATCCTGCAGTTCAACGAACCGGCCTCCGGCCAGACCGTCTACCACCTGCATGTCCATGTCATCCCGCGGTTCGAAGGCATCGCGCTCAAGCCGCATACGGGGCAGATGGAGAAGCCCGAAGTGCTGACTGAGAACGCGGCCAGGATCCGGGCAGCGCTGAACGGTTGAGGGGGCGCGCGCCTCACGGCGATGCGCTCAGCCACAATCCACTGCGTCGGTTAGGAAAATATCAAACCACCCGTGATAACGCGCGCCGTACCGGGATGCGTTTGGGTTTTCAAAATCGCGGAACATTCGGTTGCGACATCAGAGCCGTTGGTAGAAGCAGCTGCCGGGCGGGCCTTTCTGCGCACCTTGGCGGACGCGTACCGGCGACACCGCCTGCTGCAGGCGATGGCCATCGCTGCCCTGCTTTTGGCAGCCGCGGTCGGCCTGCGCACCGGAAACATGCCGGATTTCGGCGTGCTGGAAGACTATGCCCAATACCTTCTTTTCGCTTTCTGGATCGGTGGCTGCGCCTTCGCACTCGGCAGCTTTTTTCACCTTGCGCAGGACATTGTGTGGAGCGGCTATATCGGGGCGACGCCAGGCAGTCTCGGCATATCCGCCTTCCCGTCCATGCATGTGGCGATGGCGGTGCTTTTCGCGCTTTATGCAACACGCCGCTCACGGTTGGCCGGCCTTTTGATGTGGGCATTCGCCGCAATCATCATGGTCGGCTCGGTCGTCCTTGGCTGGCATTATGCCGTGGATGGCTATGCGAGCGTTCTGATTTCGATCGCCATCTGGAAGGCGTGCGGGTTCTTCCTGGGCAAGTTTGCACCCGAGGGCGTCGCCGCCTGACCTAACAACATCTGACCTGAAAAGCAGGGGCGCTGTGTCGGCAAACCGGCCAGCCATGAAAAAAGGCCCCGTCACCGGGCCCTTTTTTCATTGGCGAACTTTTTAGCTCTTGCGCGGCAGTTGCGGCACCAGGCTGCGCTTGCCGCCATCCTTGCCCTTCGGCTCGGGCTCGTCCTTGCCCTTGGGCTGAGGCTTCTGCGCCACCGCCTTCTTGGCGACGGGCTTCTTGGCCACCGCCTTGCGGGCTTTCGGCGCCTCTTCCGGCTCCTGCTTCGGCTGCACCGGGGCTTCGTCGGCCAGTGATTCGAGCTTCAGGCCGGTTTCGCCGGTTTCCTTCTTCTCGACTGTGACGCGCACCGTGCCGCCCTTCTTGAGCTTGCCGAACAGCACCTCGTCGGCCAACGGCTTCTTGATGTGCTCCTGGATGACCCGGCCGAGCGGCCGCGCACCCATGCGCTCATCATAGCCCTTGTCGGCCAGCCAGGCGATCGCGTCGGACGACAGGTCGAAGGTGACGCCCCGCTCGGAGAGCTGGGCCTCGAGCTGCATGACGAACTTCTGCACCACCTGATGGATGACCGGCACCGGCAGCGAGCCGAACGGGATGATCGCATCGAGACGGTTGCGGAACTCCGGCGTGAACAACCGGTTGATGGCCTCGACATCGTCGCCTTCGCGCTTGGTCGATCCGAAACCGATCGCCGCGCGCTGCGCATCGGATGCGCCCGCATTGGTGGTCATGATAAGGATGACATTGCGGAAGTCGATCTGCTTGCCGTTGTGGTCGGTCAGCTTGCCGTGGTCCATGACCTGCAACAGGATGTTGAACAGGTCCGGATGCGCCTTCTCGACCTCATCCAGCAAGAGCACGCAGTGCGGATGCTGGTCGACGCCGTCGGTGAGCAGACCGCCCTGGTCGAAGCCGACATAGCCGGGAGGCGCGCCGATCAACCGCGAAACGGTGTGGCGTTCCATATATTCCGACATGTCGAAGCGGATCAGCTCGACGCCGAGCGAGGCAGCCAACTGCTTGGCGACTTCGGTCTTGCCGACGCCGGTCGGGCCTGAGAACAGGTAGGAGCCGATCGGCTTTTCCGGTTCGCGCAGGCCGGCACGCGCCAGCTTGATTGCCGAGGTCAGCGCGGTGATGGCGGTGTCCTGGCCATAGACGACGCGCTTCAGCTCGATGTCGAGGCCTTGCAGCACCTTCTCGTCGTCGGCCGAAACCGTCTTCGGCGGGATGCGGGCCATCGTGGCGATCGTGGCTTCGATCTCCTTGATGCCGATCGTCTTCTTGCGCTTGGATTCCGGCACCAGCATCTGCGAGGCGCCGGTCTCGTCGATCACGTCGATCGCCTTGTCCGGCAGCTTGCGGTCGTTGATGTAGCGGGCCGACAGTTCCACCGAAGCCTTGATCGCCTCGTTGGTGAACTTCACCTTGTGAAATTCCTCATAATAGGGCTTGAGGCCCTTCATGATCTCGATGGCGTCCTCGATGGTCGGCTCGTTGACGTCGATCTTCTGGAAGCGCCGCACCAGAGCGCGGTCCTTCTCGAAGAACTGGCGGAATTCCTTGTAAGTGGTCGAGCCGATGCAGCGGATGGCACCCGAAGACAGCGCCGGCTTCAACAGGTTCGACGCATCCATCGCGCCGCCTGACGTGGCGCCGGCCCCGATCACCGTGTGGATCTCGTCGATGAACAGCACGGCGCCGGGATAATCCTCTAGCTCCTTGACAACCTGCTTCAGCCGCTCTTCGAAATCGCCACGGTAGCGGGTGCCGGCCAGAAGCGTGCCCATGTCGAGCGCGAAGATGGTGGCGTCCTGCAGCACTTCGGGCACGTCGCCTTCGACGATGCGCTTGGCCAGACCTTCGGCAATCGCCGTCTTCCCGACGCCGGGATCGCCGACATAGAGCGGGTTGTTCTTAGAGCGGCGGCACAGCACCTGGATGGTGCGGTTGATTTCGCTCTCGCGGCCGATCAGCGGATCGATCTTGCCGGCCTTGGCCTTGTTGTTGAGGTTGACGCAATAAGCCGTCAGCGCATCCTGCTGCTGCTTCTTCTTGCCGCCTTCCTCCTGCGGCTCGGCGCCGTTCTGGCCGCCCTGCTCGTCATCGGCGCCGCGCGGCGAGCGCGTCTCCGATGCGCCGGGGCGCTTGGCGATGCCGTGCGAGATGTAGTTGACCGCGTCGTAGCGGGTCATCTGCTGTTCCTGCAGGAAATAAGCGGCATGGCTCTCGCGCTCGGCAAAGATGGCGACGAGCACGTTGGCGCCGGACACTTCCTCGCGGCCGGATGACTGTACATGGATCACGGCGCGCTGGATGACGCGCTGGAAGCCGGCGGTCGGCTTGGAATCCTCATCGTAACCGGTGACCAGATTGTCGAGTTCGGTGTCGATATAGGTCAGAACGGTGTGCTTCAGCTCGTCCAGATCGACGTTGCAGGCGCGCATAACGGCGGCCGCCTCGGTGTCGTCGATGAGGGCGAGCAGCAGATGTTCTAGGGTTGCATATTCATGGTGCCGCTCATTGGCGAGCGTCAGCGCCTGGTGAAGCGCCTTTTCCAGGCCTTGGGAGAAAGCCGGCATGTTACCTCACTTCTTCTCCATCACGCATTGCAGCGGATGCTGATTCTGTCGGGCGAAATCCATGACCTGAGACACTTTGGTCTCGGCCACCTCGAATGTATAGACCCCGCACTCGCCCACCCCATGATTGTGAACATGAAGCATGATGCGTGTGGCGGCTTCGCGGTCCTTTTGAAAAAAGCGCTCCAGGACGTGAACCACGAACTCCATGGGCGTATAGTCGTCGTTGAGGATGAGGACCCTGTAAAGGCTGGGCTTCTTGGTCTTGGTCTTCGTGCGCGTAATGACGGCTGTGCCGCGACCGGCCTCATTGCCGTCGCCGTCACTTTGCATCCGCACCACGCTTGTTGTGGCAGTCAAACCTGAAGTCACGTAATCCTGCCTCTTTCGAATCCCCATGGCGAGTTCGATATGTAGGTGTTCGATGGACGATTTTAAGCCCTTCTTGTTAGCTGACAATATGGCTAGGTGGGCAAACCGAGGCGATTTTCAAAATCGTGAACCGCCAAAGCCCCGGAATTGAAACCGGCATGAAAAAACCCGGCCGCGCATCCGCGACCGGGTCTGTTTTGCAAGCCCGAAAGGCCGTGCCTGGTATTCTCGAGCGAAATTACTTCGCCTTGGCGACAATCGATTCGAAGGGCTTGTAAGCCTCCTTGGCGAGATCGGCATAGAGATCGCCGAACTTGGTCGCCTCGGCAACGAAGCTCTCATAGCTCTGCTTGGCGAAGTCGGACTGGATCTCGACCGCCTTTTCCAGCGACTTGGCGGAGAACAGCTTTTCGACCGCGGCGCTGCCGGCTTCGAAGCTCTTCTTGGTGTATTCGCCAGCTTCAGTGGCGATCGCCTGCGCGCCCTTGGAGAGCGAGGTGAAGCTCTTCAATCCGGTATCGGCAAACTCCTTGCCGTATTTCGAGAAGTCCTCGTAGGTCTGGGTCATTTGACGTTTCCCTTGGCGTTTTGAAGCGCCCTTGCCTGAGCGCGGTTGTGCAATGCACGAGAATATATTGTGCGCTGCACAAAAGTCAAGATTTCAGCGGCATCAGGCCGCGCTGCGCCGGCATCAGCTAAAATTCGAATAAAGAAAGGCTCAAGCCCGAGGAAAATGGTGAACGCGCCGGTTACCATAAACGGATTGGTAACGCTGGCTGCGATAGTTTGACAACAAGTGAGGTCGGATCCCTTTGCCGCCTCCAGGGCAATGAGTTTCAAAGGAACTATCAGTGCGTCAGGCGTTGTCGGTCTTCGGTTCAAAATCCGCATCTTCCCTCAAAACGATCATGATCCTCGCTTTGGCGATGTCATTTGTCGTTGCGGATGCCGCGTCCTCGATGGCCGCCAGGTCTTCGGCGATCGTCGTCGACGCCAAGACCGGCAAGGTGCTTTATTCGTCCGATGCCAACGGCCGGCGCTACCCGGCGTCGCTGACCAAGATGATGACGCTCTATCTGACCTTCGAGGCCATGGCGAAGGGCCGGATCAGCAGGAACACGCCCGTGCCGTTCTCGGCCAAAGCGGCGGCCGAACCGCCGACCAAGCTCGGCGTCAAGGCGGGCGGAGCGGTTTCGGTCGAGACCGCCATCCTGTCGATGGTGACCAAGTCGGCCAATGATTCGGCGACCGCGCTCGGCGAACTGCTCGGCGGCAGCGAAAGCAATTTCGCCCGCATGATGACCGCTAAGGCGCGCGCGCTCGGCATGGACGGCACCGTGTTTCGCAATGCCAACGGCCTGCCCGATCCCGGCCAGTTCACAACCGCCCACGACATGGCGATGCTTGGCATAGCGCTCAGGGAACATTATCCGCAGTATTACGGCTATTTCTCGCAGCGCTCCTTCCTTTACGGCCGCCAGCGCATCAATGGCCACAACCGTCTGCTCGGCCGCATCAAGGGCGTCGACGGCATCAAGACCGGCTATACCCGCGCCTCCGGCTTCAACCTCGTCTCGTCGGTTTCGGATGGCAACCGCCGCCTCGTCGCCGTCGTCATGGGCGGCACTTCGGGGCGCAGCCGCGACAACCAGATGGCCGGCCTGATCAACGCCTACATGCCGCGCGCATCGACCCGCGGCGGCGGCGCCCTGGTCGCCAAGGCCGGCGGCGACAATCCGGTCAAGGCGCTGGCCAAGGTCTTCCTGCCCAAGCATGACGCGCCGACGCCGGATGGCAAGCCGATCGTTGAAGACGATGCCGTGGCGTCCAATGACGATCCGACATCCGCTGACGAGCAGTCTGCTGAAGGCCAGTCTGCCGACGAACAGACGGTGGCCGCGGTCGAAGAGCCCGCCCCCGTCGTCAAGACCAGGAAGGTCAAGACCGTCATCGTGACGGCGCCGAAGGTCGAAACTGCGCAGATTGTGGCTGCCTATGCCGAACCCACGCCTGTATCCCCACAGGCGGTCGACCCGGTCAACACGGCCTCGGTGCCGGCTGGTTGGGCGGTGCAGGTGGCGTCGTCGCCCAAGCAGTCCGAAGCCCAGGCTTTCCTCGACAAGACCGCCAAGCTGGCGCCCAAAGTTCTTGGGGCTGCTTCCGGTTTCACCGTCGCCTTCGAAAAGGATGGCGAGACCTATTACCGTGCCCGGTTCGGCGGCTTCCGCTCGAAGGATGCGGCCTGGAATGCCTGCAATGCCCTGAAGAAAAAGAAAATCGCCTGCTACGCCGTCCAACAGTAGGGCGGCGTCGGAACCATCTCCCGGAAATTTACTGCGTCGAAGGAGACTAGTTGTGATTGGAGAGCAAGACGTCCTTGGCTTCGTTGATCCGCGCCGCCAGGAAAGACGTGCCGCCGATGTCGGGGTGCAGGCGCTGCATCAGGCGGCGGTGCGCCTTGCGGACATCCGCCGCGGCGGCCCCCGCTTCAAGACCAAGGATCTTGTAGGCCTCCTCCTTAGTCATGGCGCCCGCACCTGGCGCAACACCCAGCCCTTCGCCACCGTTCGCCTCAGCGTCGTTGCGCCAGACGGGAAAACGGCCGTCAAGATACGTCTCTAGGAGCTGGCGGCTCTCCGGGTCGCCGGGGAGTTCGCGGTAAAGCTGCTGCAGCTCGGCCAGGCCCATCGCGCCCAGCATCTTGCCTTCATGGCGGCCGGCCAGAACCAGGCCTTCAAGCCCGCCCGTATCGTGATCAAGCTCCATTTCCAGTGCGGCGGTCCGCACCGTTGAGCGCTTGCCGGGCGCCGGCCCGACCGACGGCCGCTTCATTCGCATCGACCCGTACCAGGCAAGGGCCGCGGCCAGGATGAGGCCGGCAATGCCTTCGCGCCCGACCACCAGCACGGCAAGGCCAACCAGCGCCAGAAGCACCGGCCCGAGCGTGCGCATGCCGCTTGCCAGTTTTTGCGCATCGGCACGGACAAAGATCGTCGCCGCGCCGAGCAGCACCAGAAACAGTGCAACAAGTGCAATGATAGCGCCCATCAATTCCCTCCGCCCCTGAGATGCTCGATCAGCAGCCGGTCTCCCGGCCTGTCCCTTGCCTCGAGCGCCTTCAATCCGCCGGTCGCATAGACGGCAACCGCCGAAAGCAGCCCGGCCAAGGTCGCGGCAGCCCGCCGATCAAATCGGAACCAAGCCCCTTTGGACAGCCGCGCAATCTCCTTGAACGCCTTTTCTGCGCCGGGATCATGGCCTTCCTGGAAGACGAAGACGGGAACGCCGTGCAGACCGAGGCTGCCGGCCTTCTGCGCCAGGTCGTCGATATCCTCTTCCATGGCGTCGCCGATATAGACCAGAGCATTGACCTTGGCCGCCGCCGTTTCCTTCAGCGCATGCGCCAGCACCTTGCCGATCTGGGTGTGGCCGGCACGGCAGTCGATCCGCGTCATCAGCTGCTTCAGGGCATTGGTGTCGGCGACAAAAGCCGACGAGCGGCACTCGCCCAACCCGCGAAAATAGGCCAATTGGACACTGAGGGTGCCGGCCTTGCCAACGGCGTCGAACATCTCGCCCTGCAGCTTGGCGGCGACATCCCAGGTCGGCTGGCGGCTCATCGTTGCGTCGAGGGCAAGGATCAGCCGGCCCGTGCCGGTCGCGACAAGCGTCCGGGCCTGACGGATAAAGGCGTCGATCTCGCCGGCATTGGATTGAGGCTTGACCGGCGCAGGACTGGCCCTTGCGGGCACGCGCTGCTTCTTGTCGCTCATAAGAAGCAAGATGTGGCGTTGTCGGCCCCCTTGCAAGTCCAGCCTTGGACAAGATGAAGGGCCAGCGCTCGACGCTCTGGGAGAAGCGGCCGCGCCCTTGGCTCTACAGCAAGCCCAGATCGGCGAGCTCGCGCTTCAGTTTCGGCGGCATCTCGACCATTCCGGCCTTGCCCTTGCCGATATCGGCGGGCGCATCCGAAGGTTTGAGATAACGCCAGCCCTGGAAGGCGCGGCGCGGCTGCCAGTCGGTGCGCACGACGTCGAGGTCGAGCATCAGGCGGCAACGGCCGATGCCTTCGTCGTCGGTGAAGGGCCTGATATCAGTGATCAGCTGGCGGCATTGCACGCTGCCCTTGATCACCCAATAAAGCGAACCGCCATCGGTGACCTCGGCGCCGCGCGCCGGCACCATGCGGGTGGTGTGCCAGTGCTCGGCGGGTTCGCCGGCGCGGCGGCGCTCATCGAGGCGGAAGGCGATCCATTCTTCGAGGTCCTCGACGCTGTCGCAACCGACGCACAGTTTTAGGAGATTGAGTGCCATCGCTTAAGGTTTAGTCCGGCGCGCGATTGCGTCAACGGCCCTGCCCGACTTCTCCACAGTGCCAGTGGCGTTGCACGGTCAGCATTCCACGACATTGACGGCGAGCCCGCCAAGGCTGGTTTCCTTGTACTTCTCGTTCATGTCGAGGCCCGTCTGGCGCATTGTTTCGATCGCGGCGTCGAGCGGCACGAAATGGACGCCGTCGCCTTTGATCGCCAGAGAGGCGGCGGTGACCGCCTTGACGGCGCCGAGCGCGTTGCGCTCGATGCAAGGCACCTGGACCAGACCGCCGACTGGATCGCAAGTCATGCCGAGATGATGTTCGAGCGCGATTTCGGCGGCGTTCTCGACCTGCTCGGGCGTGCCGCCCATGACGGCGCAGAGACCCGCGGCAGCCATCGCCGAGGCCGAACCGACCTCGCCCTGGCAGCCGACCTCGGCGCCGGAGATCGAGGCATTGGTCTTGATGATGCCGCCGACGGCGGCGGCCGTGAGCAGGAAGTCGCGGATGCTCGGCTGGTCGGCCTCGGGGTGGAAATGCAGCCAGTAACGCAGCACCGCCGGCAATGTGCCGGCCGCGCCATTGGTCGGCGCGGTGACGACGCGTCCACCGGCGGCGTTCTCTTCGTTCACCGCCATGGCGTAGATCGACAGCCAGTCATTGGCCAGCAAAGGGTTGGGCTTGTTCTGCTGCCATTGCTCCTGCAGCTTGTCGTGCAGCATGCGGGCACGACGGCGCACTTTCAGCCCGCCCGGCATGATGCCGTCCTGCGACAGGCCGCGGTCGATGCAGCCCTTCATGGCGCCCCAGATCGCATCAAGGCCGTTGTCGAGCTCCTCGCGCGACATATGTGTCTCTTCATTGACGCGCTTCATGTCGGCGATAGACAGGCCGCTTTTGCCTGCCATCTTCAGCATCTCGACGGCATTCTTGAAGGGATAGGGCACCTTCTTGCCTTCTGTGGTCACCGAGCCCTTCACCTTCATCCGCTGCAGCTCTTCCTCGGACACCACGAAGCCGCCGCCGATGGAATAGTAGATGCGCTTGAGCAGCAGCCGGTCGCCGGCATCGTAAGCGTAGAAGGCCATGCCGTTGGCGTGGCCGGTGAGCGGCGTCTTGCGGTCGAGCACCAGATCCGTCGCCGGATCGAAGCGATAGGAGGGATGGCCGCGTGGCGATATCCGCTTCTCGGCGGCGATGCGCGTGGCGATTCCCTCGGCCTGATCGGGATCGACCGTCTGCGGTGTCAGGCCAGCAAGTCCGAGGACAACGGCGCGATCCGAGCCATGGCCGATACCGGTATAGGCGAGCGAGCCGTGCAGGCTGGCGCCAATGCGATCGACCTTGACGCCGGCCGGGCGCGGCCAGTCATCGCCGGCGATCTCGTCGAGAAACCGCCGCGCCGCTGTCATCGGTCCCATCGTGTGCGAACTCGACGGTCCGATGCCGATCTTGAACAGGTCGAAAACCGAAAGAAACACGCTGCGCCGTCTCCGGGAATGGGATCAAGACCTACATATAGGACTTTCCATGATGTTTGTGCTGTTTTGCGGATTGCGGCGCTGCACCTGCCGACCTTGTTTGCTCCGGCAGCGACATCACCGGCTGAAAGCGCGTCGCGCTGAAACGGATTCATGCGACGCGCTTTAAGTTCTTGTTTCAATGCATGTCGTTGTCCCAGAACCGCAGCTCACCTCTGGGCGGCATGCATTGAGCATCGAACTGACCGCTTTGCCTGTGGTAAAAGGGGGCATGGGCGATTCCTTCCATCTGTCGACGGCTGATCTGGCGGCGCTGGCTTTCTTCCTGCTCGCATGGTTGCTGCATACGCTGGCGTCCGACGGCAGACTGGTCAGCCGGGTGTCGTTGACGATGGCCATGAACGTGCAGCGCGAGGCCTGGATGCGCACCATGGCCGAGCGCGAAATCCGCATCGTCGACACCGCCATCATGAGCGGCCTGCAGCAAGGCACCGCCTTTTTCGCCTCCAGTTCGCTGATTGCGCTCGGTGGCTGTTTCGCGCTGCTTGGCGCCTCGGATCAGGTCCTTGCCGTGCTGAACGACCTGCCGTTGAACGCGACCTCATCGCGCTCCGCCTTTCAGATCAAGGTCTTTGGCCTGGTGCTGATCCTGGCCTTCGCCTTCTTCAAGTTCGGCTGGGCCTACCGTCTCTTCAACTACTGCACGATCCTGATCGGCGCGGTGCCGATCCCCTATGGCGAGGCGTCACGCAACCCGGTCAGCGAAACGGCGGTGTGGCGCGCGGCGCGCATGAACATGCTGGCCGGCAAGCATTTCAATTCAGGCCTGCGCGCGGTGTTCTTCTCGATCGGCTATCTCGGCTGGTTCGTCGACCCGATCGTGTTCGTGCTGTCGACGCTGCTGCTTCTGGCGGTGCTGGTGCGGCGCCAGTTCTTTTCAGCGGCGCGACAAGCGGTGATCGGTCAGCCGCCCGGGCCGGGGAAAAGCTGGTCGATCCGGCCCGATAGCCAATAGGCGGCGAGGCCGATCCATTCGCGGATCGCAATGGTGGTGGTCTGCAGCGAATCGGGTGCGTTGTCGCGAAACAGGCCAAAGCCTTCCTTGCCCGAGGTGCGATAGTCGACCGGCCACGGGACCGTCTGAAAGCCGGCCTTGTCGAACAGCGCCTTGGCGCGCGGCATGTGGAAGGCGGAGGTGACAAGCAGCCAGGTCTCGCCCGGTTTCGGTGTTACCAGTTCCTTGGTGAAGACCGCATTCTCATAGGTGTTGCGGGATTTGCTCTCGAGCATCAGGCGATCGGCGTCGACGCCAAGCGCACCGAGCAGCCGCGGCGCGGTGGCCGCATCCCCCTCGCCATCGATGAACAGTTCACCGGTGCCGCCCGAGATAACCACTTTCGCCTCGGGAAAGCGCCGGGCAAGGATCGCCGCCTCCACCATGCGGTCGCCGCCGGAATTCAGCTCATAGCCGCCGCGCGCCAAGTTGATGGCGCCCTCGAAGCCGCCGCCGAGCACGACAATGCCGTCGACCTTCCGCGGCAGCGGCGGCTTTGGGAAGCGCTCTTCGAGCGGATTGAGCATCATGGCGCCAAGCGACGTCCAGGCCGACAGCGCCAGAATCAGGAAGGCGAACACACTGCCCGTCGCCGCCAATCGCCGGCGGCCGATCAGCGCCGCGAGCAAGCCGGCAAGCAGCAGGAAGATCGCCAGGTTGAGTGGTTGGACGAAGAACCAGAATACCTTGGAGATATAGAAGAACATTGCCTGCCTATCTCCAGCTCAAATTGTGACGGCCGGTGAAGTGCTCGACCGCACTCGCTACCGCTTCCGCTTCGAGGCGGCTTAACTCCCTGCCGAAAACAAGGACGCCGTTCGCGTTGGTTAAGCTGATGACTTCCGACAGTCCCACTTCGTCCGTGGGATAGGTATGGTCGAGGATTTTCGACCCTAAGATGCCCTTTCAAAGGCAGTGACCACCGATTTCGCAAAGAACCCCTCACCGAGCGCACGGCTGCGGTGTCGGTCAGCCGCAGGGTTTCCCTGCCGAACACCCGCCAGATGAAATCCTTGCCCAGGAAATAGGTGAAGAGGGCAATGACCGCCACGAAGGACAGCAGGCCGAGCGTGCCGCTGGTGAGCGTTGCGGACGACATATCTGTCAATCCCATGTAGCCGGTGTAGGCGACGATCGCGGCCCCGATCAGGACAAAGACTGTCCTGAAATCCGAGGTGCGTGGCGGGTTCGTGATCAGCAGTTCGTTTCCCGTCTCGACGATGGAAATGCGAGACGGAGGCGGCATGCTACCACCACTTCTCCGGCTGGAAGGTTCCCGCCGCCTGCTCGATGACGGCGGCTGTCTGGAACAGGGTTTCCTCGTCGAAGGGACGGCCAATCAGCTGCAGGCCGAGCGGCAGGCCCTTGGCATCGAGGCCGGCAGGCACGGCAATGCCCGGCAGTCCGGCCATGTTCACGGTCACCGTGAAAATGTCGTTGAGGTACATTTTGACCGGATCGGCGGCCATGTCCTCGTCAGCGATGCCGAAGGCGGCCGACGGCGTCGCCGGCGTCAGGATGACGTCGACGCCGTCGGCAAAAACCGTCTCGAAGTCGCGCTTGATCAAATTGCGCACCTTCTGCGCCTGCAGATAGTAGGCATCGTAATAGCCTGCCGACAGCACATAGGTGCCGATCATGATGCGACGCTTGACCTCCCGACCGAACCCGGCGGCTCGGGTCTTTTCGTACATGTCGACAATGTCCTGGCCCGGCACGCGCAGGCCGTAGCGGACGCCGTCATAGCGCGCCAGATTGGATGACGCTTCGGCGGGCGCAACGATATAATAAGCCGGCAAAGCGTATTTGGTGTGCGGCAGCGAGATGTCGACGATCTCGGCGCCGGCATCCCTGAGCCAGGCAATGCCCTTCTGCCACAGCGCCTCGATCTCTTCCGGCATGCCGTCGACGCGGTATTCCCGGGGAATGCCGACCTTCATGCCCCTGATCGGTTTGCCGATCGCCGCCTCGTAATCCGGCACCGGCCGGTCGACGGAAGTGGTGTCCTTGGCGTCGACCGAGGCCATGGACTTCAGCATGATCGCGGCATCGCGCACGTCCCGGGCGATCGGGCCGGCCTGATCGAGCGACGAAGCGAAGGCGACGATGCCCCAGCGCGAGCAGCGGCCATAGGTCGGCTTGATGCCGACGGTGCCGGTGAAGGCGGCTGGCTGGCGGATCGAGCCGCCGGTGTCGGTGGCGGTGGCGCCGGCGCACAGGAAAGCCGAGACGGCGGAAGCCGAGCCCCCCGACGAGCCCCCCGGCACCAGTTGGGCATTGTCCAGCGTGCGCGCGGTCTTGGTGCCGCCGGCCGAAACGAAACCGCCATCGCCCTGATGCGTGGTCGGCATCACCACCGTGTCGAGGCGCGAACGCCGCCACGGATTGACGACAGGGCCGTAATAGGAGGTCTCGTTGGACGAGCCCATGGCGAACTCGTCCATGTTAAGCTTGCCCAGCATGACGGCGCCGTCTGCCCACAGATTGGCGGTGACGGTCGATTCGTAGCGCGGCTTGAAGCCGTCCAGCACATGGCTGCAGGCCTGGGTGTGGATACCTTCGGTGCCGAACAGGTCCTTGATGCCGAGCGGGATGCCTTCCAGCGCACCGCCCTGGCCCTTGGCGAGCCTGGCGTCGGAAGCTTTGGCCATATCGCGGGCCTTGTCGCCGGTGACGACGATGTAGGCATTGAGCACCGGATTGGCGCGCTCGATGGCACCGAGATAGGCCTCGGTGATTTCGACGGCCGAAATCTCCTTGGCGCGCAGCTTGGCGCGCGCCTGCGAAATTGTCAGATGGGTCAGTTCGCTCATCAAAGGCTCTTTTCGTAAAACACCGACCACTCGGAATCGGGATAATCCAGCACCGGCCCGCAGCGCGAGAAGCCGGCGCGTTCGTAGACGGTCCAGGCGGCGGGATGGCGGTCGCCGGTTTCAAGCACCAGGCGCTTCAGCCCTTCGCTGCGCGCCAGCGTTTCGACATGTTCGACGATCTTGGCGCCGATCTTCCTGCCCCGATGCGAAGGCCGCGTGTACATACGCTTGACCTCACCGACGCGGGCATCATGGCGCTTCAGCGCGCCGCAGCCGATGGCTTGCCCGTCGTCGCGGGCGATAAAGACGGTGGTGTCGTCGCCAGCCATCTGCTCGACCGTCAGATGGTAGCAATGCTCCGGCGGCGTCAGTTCGAGCAGAGCCGCGTTGAGCTCCTCTACCAAAGCGCGGACATCGTCCTGCAGCGGCGTTTCGATCGCGATCTCGATTGCCATCGGCCGCCTACTCCACGACCTTCGGCACGAGGAAGAAATTCTCGTCAGTGGCCGGCGCATTGGCGACGATATCGGCGGCCTTGTTGCCGTCCGTGACGATGTCTTGGCGCTTCTTCATCTCCATCGGCGTCACCGATGTCATCGGTTCGACGCCGGAGACATCGACCTCGTTCAGCTGCTCGACAAAGCCCAGAATGGCGTTCAGCTCGCCGGTCATGCGCTCGGCATCCTCCTCGCTCACCGCAATGCGGGCGAGACGCGCGACGCGCTTCACAGTTTGCAGATCAACGGACATGTCTTTAGCCTTTGGGAAAACCAGATGGCGCTATAGCGGCGTGGCGCGTGCCGCGCAACATCGATCGTGCTTGGGGATAGAGCCCGTTCATGCCAGGGCGGCATTTCAGCCTAGGGCAGCGATACACCCTCGCACAGATAATAGCTGCCGCCATTGCCGGCCTGCTCGCCTTCGTCGGCGGTCGGGCGCACCGAGACGATGTCGATTTGGGTCGCGTTCATCTGCGTGATCGACAGTATATCGGGAAAGAGAAAGCCCGGCTCCTGGCAGATGGCAGTGACCGCCCAGCTCGGCGAGCGCGTCGCCTTGGTGACCTGGACGAACTCGCAATTATACTCGACGCTTTGCAGGCCGTCCGCCGACAAGATGACATTGCAGGTGTCGATCAGCGTCTGCAGTGTGTCCTTTTTGGCTTGCGCGCAAAGCTCCTGGGTCTGGAGGTAAACGCCCTTGATGAAGTCCTCGGCGGCGGATGCGGGCGACGCCGCAACCAGCATCGACACGCAAAGAGTCACTCTCAAGCCCATGGTTTGATTCCCCTTTGCGACAAGGGATCGTTCAAACGATCGCTTTATAGTGTGATCGTTTGGCCGATCGCTGGCAAGGCTACGTCGACACCTGACCCTTCGAGGCCGGCCACGAACTTCTCCGCCGTCGCGTCGATGATCGGGAAGGTGCCGAAATGGCAGGGAACGACCGTGTCGAAGTGGAAGAAGCGCCGGCAGGCCAGGGCCGCCACCGCGCCGCCCATGGTGAAGCGGTCGCCGACCGGCACGAGGCCGATCTTCGGCTCATGCAGTTCCTCGATCAGCGCCATATCGGAGAAGATGTCGGTGTCGCCCATATGGTAGAGCGTCTTGTCCTCCGGGAAATGCAGGACCAGCCCGTTGGGATTGCCGAGGTAGACGTTCTGGCCGCCATCGAGCCCAAACGACGAGGAATGCAGTGCCTGCACGAAGGTGGTGGTGAAGGCACCGCAATCGACGGTGCCGCCATGATTGCCGGGATTGATCTTCTTGCCGTCGACGCCCTTGCCGACCAGGTACATGCAGATCTCGTAATTGGCGACCAGCTGGGCGCCGCTCTTCTTCAGCACCTCCACCGCGCCGCTGACATGGTCACTGTGGCCGTGGGTCAAAAGCACATGGGTGACGCCTTCCGCCGGCCCCTCCCAGCCGCTCGTCCATGATGGGTTGCCGACGAGATAGGGGTCGATCAGGATGGTCGCGCCTGATGTCTCGACGCGGAAGGCGGAATGTCCGTACCAGGTCAATTTCATCGATCGTGTTCCTCGATTTTGGTTGCGCCGGAAGATAGAACGCCGGCAGCAAAATTAAAGTGACATAGTGTGCTCGCGGTTCAAAAGAACGTGTCGCGGTCTTTGTTACGGCAAGTCTGGGTCACGGTAAGTCTGGGTCACGGTTAAGACTGGGTCACGGTAAAGCTGGTGGGGAAAGCCGTTGGGCATCATAGCAATCGAGGATCTGCCGTCACGCCTGGAAGGCGGCAGGACGCTGGCCGGGCTCGACCTCGGCGACAAGACGATCGGTGTCGCCGTTTCCGACCGCGGCCTGTCCTTTGCCCATCCGCGCCCGGTCATCCTGCGCAAAAAGTTTTCGCTGGATGCGGCAGCGCTGCTCGCCCAACTGCAGAAGGACAATGTCGGCGCGTTTGTGCTCGGTCTTCCGATCAACATGGATGGGTCGGAAGGTCCCCGCGCCCAGAAGTCGCGCGCCTTCGTGCGCAACATGGCAGGCATAACCGACCTGCCCTTCGTGCTGTGGGACGAGCGGCTGTCGACGGTGGCGGCGGAGCGGACGCTGATCGAGATGGATTTCTCGCGCCGAAAGCGCGCCGACAAGATCGATTCGGCGGCTGCGGCCTTTATTCTGCAGGGAGTTCTGGACCGGCTCCAGTCGCTTGACCCACGCGATCGGACGGAACCGGATTCCCCGCCTGCCGCCTGACCCAGGCCATGATGTTGCGGCGGCGGCGAAACGCCCACAATGCCATCAGCAGGAAGCCGTCGAAGATGCAGGCCCTTGCCACCATGCCCGGAATGATCGCCGGATCGATGCCCAGCATCTGCCCGTAGAGCTGGAACACGAAATCATGCAGCTGCCGGCTGAGCATGACGTAGCCGAAATTGATGTCGTTGAGCGACAGGAAGAACCAGCCCCAGAACAGAGCGAGTGGCGCGGCCCACAATGCGAACAGCGTGCGCATCAGTGACCGTCCCTGCGGCTGGAGCCGCCTCTGCGACCGCTGGGACCAATGTCCGGACGGCCGGAAATGCGCGACAGCAAGGAGCCGTGCGCGGCACCCTTGGCTATGGCATGGGCGGTGGCGCGGCTCTCTGCCTCCCGAGAAACCATGACAGCGAAGACCGACCTCCGCTCGGCCAGCATGGCGACATAGGAGGCCAGAAGTGCCGCCAATTGCACGGCGACAACCAAAAACAGGCCGTTGATGCCTCGCGCTGCGCCGCCGATCAGGATGAGCGACAACACCGCGGATGCCGAAATGAAGGCGGTCCGCGCCACACTGTCGGCTCCGTCCGGGCTCGCCGCGGCGTTAACCAGGCTCTCGACGAAGACCCAGCAAAACAGCACCGCCACGACCAGCAAGGCGATGGCCAGCGGCGCCACGACGGCAGCATTGTCGAGATCGGCCAGACGAGTGTTTTCCACGACGACGCCGAGCACGCCCAGAGCGCCCGCAACGCCGCGGTTTCCATCGACACAGATGAACGCCAGCAGGGCGAAAACCAGCGCCCAGTGCAAGGCCAGAAAGGACGTCAAAATGTGCCGCATGGCATTCCTGCTTTGGTGACAAAGACAGTGGGGTCTGCGGCCTGCGGCTGCAACGGAAACCATTCGTTAAGGTTAACGGCTGTCCACAGGCAGGCAAATTCGTTCACGGCCTGGCGGAAGGCCCTCAATTCACCGGCGGATAGAGCGTGTCGATGATCATGCGCGCATCGTGGCGCGAATCGAGCATGCCATAGGTGTTGCGCCACTGGCCGGCGAGCCGCGTCTCGACGAAGGCGTCCGCAATCCGCCCTGCCCCCAGCCGGCGCAATTCCGCAGCTGCCGCCGACAGCGCCAGCTGTTCGGTCAGCAGGCGGGCCGACCCCTCATCGGTGCCGGCGACCTGCATGGCCGCCTTGAGCACGCCAATGGTTCCGCGTCCGCCGGCGCCGAGATCGCGGTCGATGCCGGCCAGCACCTCCTCGAACAGGCCGGGCGCGCGGCCGAGCACGCGCAGCACGTCGAGCGCCATGACATTGCCTGAGCCCTCCCAGATCGCATTGACCGGGGCTTCGCGGTAGTAGCGGGCGAGCGGCGCTTCCTCGACATAGCCATTGCCGCCGAGGCACTCCATCGCCTCATAGAGCAGTGGCGGCGCGATCTTGCAGACCCAGTATTTGACCACCGGGGTCATGGCGCGGGCAAAAGCAGCCTCGCCGCGGTCGCCGGCAGCCTCGTCGAAGGAGCGCGCCAGTCGGAACGAGAGTGCCGTGGCGGCGGCGACATCGAGCGCCATGTCCGCCAGCACGCGCTGCATCAGCGGCTGTTCGATCAGCGTCGAGCCGGCCACCTGGCGGTGACGGGCGTGATGCACGGCCTCAGCCAGCCCCGCTCGCATGATTGCCGACGAGGCGACGGCGCAGTCGAGCCGGGTCAGCGTGACCATGTCCATGATTGTCTTTATGCCGGCGCCGGGCTCGCCGACCATCTCGCCGATGGCGTTGACGAACTCTACCTCCGATGAGGCGTTGGAGCGGTTGCCGAGCTTGTCCTTCAGCCGCTGAAAGCGGAAGCCGTTTCCGGAACCGTCGCCGAGGATGCGCGGGACGAGAAAACAGGAAAGCCCTTCCGGCGCCTGTCCAAGCACGAGAAAAGCGTCCGACATCGGCGCCGACATGAACCATTTGTGGCCGGTGAGGCGATAAAAGCCGCTGCCGGCGCGTTCGGCCCGTGTGGTGTTGGCGCGCACGTCGGTGCCGCCCTGCTTTTCGGTCATGCCCATGCCGAGCGTCAGCCCGGCCTTGTCGACCGGCGGCTTTTGGCTCTGGTCGTATTTGCGCGTCGTCACGCGCGGCGCCCATTCGCGAAACAGCTTTGGGCTGGCCATCAGGGCGGCCAGCGAAGCGCTGGTCATGGTGATGGGGCAGAGATGCCCGGTCTCGAGTTCGGCGGTCAGGTAGAAACGCGCGGCGCGCACCTGATGGCGACGGCCGATCTCGCTATCGCCGTTTTCCCAGATCGAGGAATGCAGGCCGCCGGCAACCGAGCGGCGCATCAGCGCATGATAGGCCGGATGGAATTCGACGAGGTCGATGCGCCGGCCCTGACGGTCATGCGTGCGGAGCTTCGGCGTCTCGACATTGGCGAGGCGCGCCAGCTCCTGCGCCTCCTGCGTCAGGACGAACCGGCCAAGCCCGTCGAGGTCCTTGCGCACCGGATCGGAAAAACGCTCGGCAAGCTGGATCAGCAACGGATCGCCCCGCCAGGCGTTGCCGCCCGTCAGCGGCGGAGGCTGGTTGGTCACGTCGTCGGTCACGCCCAATCCTTCTGAAAGTAGAAGGGCCTTCTAACGCAAGAAAGGCCTCACATCACAAGGCTTCGAATCCGAAGCAATCGGCTAGATATAGCCCAAGGCAGGCGGCGCGCGCGACGAAAATACCGGGGAGAAAGGCCGCAATCCCAAGCTGGCGCTTGCGGCAAGGAATTCTCCCCCCTATAGCAGCGCCTTGAGATGACCGACGCTTCGTCCCTGCCGCTTTATCCTCACCGCCATCTTCTGGGCATCCGCGATCTTTCCCCCGGTGACATCGAGCTTCTGCTCGACCGGGCAGATCGCGCCGTCGCCATTTCGCGGCAGTCCGAAAAGAAGACCTCGACGCTGCGCGGCCGCACCCAGATCAACCTCTTCTACGAAGCCTCGACGCGCACGCAGTCGTCGTTCGAACTGGCCGGGAAACGGCTCGGCGCCGACGTCATGAACATGTCGGTGGCGAGCTCTTCGGTGAAGAAGGGCGAGACGCTGATCGACACGGCGATGACGCTGAACGCCATGCGCCCCGACATCCTGATCATCCGCCACCAGTCTGCGGGCGCCGCCGCCCTTTTGGCGCAGAAGGTCGGCTGCTCGGTGGTCAATGCCGGCGACGGCGCGCATGAACACCCAACGCAGGCGCTGCTCGACGCGCTGACTATCCGCCGCGCCAAGGGGCCGCTGTCGAAACTGATCGTAGCGATCTGCGGCGACATCCTGCATTCTCGCGTGGCGCGTTCCAACATCATGCTGTTGAACGCGCTTGGTGCGCAGGTGCGTGTGGTGGCGCCGTCGACCCTGCTACCGTCCGGCATCGAGAAAATGGGCGTCATCGTCTCGCGCTCGATGGCAGAGGGCCTCAAGGGCGCGGACGTGGTGATGATGCTGCGCCTGCAGCGCGAGCGGATGGAAGGCGCCTTCGTGCCTTCGGTACGCGAATATTTCCGCTATTTCGGCCTCGATGCCGAAAAGCTGAAGGCCGCCAAGGACGGCGCGCTGGTGATGCATCCCGGTCCGATGAACCGCGGCGTCGAGATTGCGTCCGAAATCGCCGACGGTCCGCAAAGCGTCATCCAGGAACAGGTCGAGATGGGGGTGGCCGTGCGCATGGCGGTCATGGAAGCGCTGCTCGATCCCCGCCGCAATGCAGAGGGCCGCGGCGCATGAGCACGACGGTCTTTGAGCGCGCCCGCATCGTCGACCCGTCACGCGGCATCGACGAGGTCGGCACCGTCATCGTCGAAGGGAAAAAGATCGTTGCCGCCGGCAAGGCTGCCCTGAACCAGGGCCTGCCGGCGGGAGCCACCGTGGTCGACTGCGCCGGCAAGGCGATCATTCCCGGCCTGATCGACGCGCGCGTCTTCATCGGCGAACCGGGCGGCGAACATCGCGAGACCATCGCTTCGGCCAGCGTTGCGGCGGCGGCCGGCGGCGTCACCTCCGTCGTCATGATGCCCGACACCGACCCGGTGATCGACAATGTCGCGCTGGTCGAATTCGTGCTGCGCACCGCCCGGGACACGGCAAGCGTCAACATCTTTCCGGCGGCGGCGATCACCAAAGGCCTCGCCGGTCGCGAGATGACCGAATTCGGCCTGTTGCGCGAGGCCGGTGCGGTCGCCTTCACCGATGGGCGGCACACAATATCCAGCGCACTGGTGATGCGCCGGGCGCTGACCTATGCCCGCGATTTCGGCGGCGTCATCGCACATGAGACACAGGATGGCGACCTCGCTTCGGCGGGCGTGATGAATGAAGGCCTGTATGCCAGCTGGCTCGGCCTTGCCGGCATTCCGCGCGAGGCCGAGTCCATCCCGCTGGAGCGCGACCTGGCGCTGGCACGGCTGACGCGCGGCGCCTACCACGCGGCCAAGATCTCGACGGCGATGGCAGCGCAAGCGATGACGCGCGCGAAAGCCGACAAGGCCAATGTCACGGCGGGCGTGGCGATCCACAATCTGTCGCTGAACGAGAACGATGTCGGGGAATACCGCACCTTCTTCCGGCTGACGCCGCCTTTGCGCGCGGAGGAAGACCGGCTGGCCATGATCGAGGCGGTCAAGGACGGCACGATCGACATCATCGTCTCCTCGCACGACCCGCAGGATGTCGACACCAAGCGCCTTCCCTTCGCCGATGCAGCTGCCGGCGCGATCGGGTTGGAGACGCTGCTTGGAGCAGCGCTTCGGCTCTACCACAATGGCGACGTGCCGCTACTTCGGCTGGTCGAAACACTGTCCACCGCACCAGCAAGGCTGTTCGGCCTGCCGGGCGGCACGCTGAAGCCGGGAGCGCCGGCCGATCTTGCGCTGATCGACCTTGAAGAACCCTGGATCGTGAGTGAAAGCGGCATCCGCTCGCGCTCGAAAAACACCTGCTTCGAAGGTGCGCGGCTGCAAGGCATGGTCTTGCAAACGCTGGTGGCGGGCCGCACAGTGTTTTCGAGCTAGAGCGATCGCGCCACGTCGCAGACCGATACGTTGCTGGGGAAATGCGGGGGCAAACAATGAGTTATAACGTTATCCTGGCATTGCTGTTCGGCTATCTCCTCGGCTCGATTCCCTTCGGCCTCTTGATCACCCGCGCGGCCGGCCTCGGCGATGTGCGCAAAATCGGCTCCGGCAATATCGGCGCCACCAACGTTCTGCGCACCGGCAACAAGGGCCTCGCCGCCGCGACGCTGGTGCTCGACGCGTTGAAGGGTACGGCGGCGGTGATGATCGCGCGCCATTTTGGACACGACTACGGACTGTGGGCCGGCCTTGGACTCTGGGCGGGCCTTGGCGCCTTCCTTGGCCATCTGTTTCCGGTCTGGCTCGGTTTCAAGGGCGGCAAGGGCGTGGCGACCTATCTCGGCGTGCTGATCGCGCTCGGCTGGCATGTGGCGCTGATCTTTATCGTCGTCTGGCTGGCGATGGCTTTTCTGTTTCGCTATTCCTCGCTGGCAGCGCTGACGGCGGCGGTCATCGTGCCGATCGCGCTTTATTTCTGGAGCACACCTGAGACCGCCGGGCTGTTCCTGGTGATGAGCCTGATCGTCATCTTCAAACATCGCGCCAACATTTCGCGCCTTCTTGCCGGCACCGAAGGCAAGATCGGAGCCAAGGGTTGAGCAAGCCCGCCGCCGGGCCGCGCCTCAGCGACCGGCAGCGGCTGAGCTGGCTGCGGCTGATCCGCACACAAAATGTCGGCCCGGCCTCGTTTCGCGAATTGATCAACCGCTTTGGTTCGGCGGAGGCGGCGTTGGAGATGCTGCCCGAGCTGATGATTTCGGGCGGAGCCAAAAGGATCATGCGCATTCCTTCCGTGGAGGAAGCCGAAGCGGAACTCGACGCAGCCAGTGAAAACGGCGCCCGCTTCGTCGGCATCGGCGAGGCCGACTACCCGCCGATGCTGAAAAACATGGACAATCCGCCGCCACTGATTGCCGTGAAGGGCGAGGCAGCCGTCTTTCGCCTGCCGGCGGTGGCCATCGTCGGCGCCCGCAACGCGTCGCTCGCCGGCATCAAGATGGCGCGCATGCTGGCGGCGGATCTTGGCCGCGACGGCTACGTCATCGTTTCCGGCCTGGCGCGCGGCATCGACACGGCCGCACACCAAGGCAGTCTTTCCACTGGCACAGTCGGCGTGCTGGCCGGTGGGCTCGATGTCCCCTACCCGCCCGAAAATATCAGCTTGTGCGACGACATTGCCGAGCGTGGCGGCGCCGTCATTTCGGAAATGCCGTTCGGCTGGCAGCCGCGGGCGCAGGATTTTCCGCGCCGCAACCGGCTTGTCGCGGGCGCCGCCCTCGGACTGGTGGTGATCGAAGCTGCGCAACGCTCCGGCTCGCTGATCAGCGCGCGCCTGGCCGGCGAGATGGGCCGGCTGGTCTTTGCCGTACCGGGTTCGCCGCTCGATCCGCGCTGCGCCGGCTCCAACGGGCTGCTCAAGGACGGCGCCACCCTGGTCACCGAGGCGGCCGACGTTTCCGGTGCGATCGCACCTTTGGCGGGCACGCGAACGCGAAGCATTGCGCCGCCAGAAAAGGCACCCGATTTTTCGGCAACACCCCCGCCCGGTGAGGACGAACGCAGCGGCGTGCTCGAGGCGCTGGGCCCAATGCCGGTGGGCGTGGACGAGATCATCCGCCACACCGGCCTCAACGCCGCGCAAGTCTCCATGGTGCTGCTGGAACTCGACCTTGCCGGCCGCATCGAGCGCCATGCCGGCGGCAATGTCTCACTGGTTTCGTGACGTTCCAGCCGATCCCGCCGCACGTCGGCCGCAACTCACGCGTCGAGGGTCACGCCGGCGGCGCCAACGCCGGTACAGATGCCACCGCAGGGTATTTTCCAGGCGGCTCTCGAAAAAGCACTCCGCCATTCCAGGGCTCTCCGTTGCACTGACGATCACGCTCGCGATGGCATACTCGACAGCTGACGAAAACCGGGCTCGACAGTCTGCGCATCAGTCAGCGGAACAGATACTTCGATACCTCCGGATTGCCACGGCGCCACATCACATTGTCCAGAAAATAATGGTGCACATTGATGAAGATGAGCACGATGAAGAAGAACAGCGATGACCCCAGCACTTGCCTGTCATAGGGAATCAAAGCCGTCAGCGCGGATGGGATCAGCCAGAAGCCGAGATAGCCAAGGGCCGTGCCGCCGACGATGAAGCCGAGGAGCCGAAACCTGTAGAGGGGGCCGAGAAAGGACAGGATTTTCGGCTGCGGATCGCGTTCGGCATCGGAGCTGTCACGCTCAACATTGGTCTGATAGCGCCAGACCACGGCGAGGTACTGCAGCGAGTGGAGCGCCGGCACGATCAGCAGCCAGAGCGGATTTATTCTCACAATCAGGATCCAGAGATAGAGCGACGCGACGTAGGCCACGATGCCGTTATAGGGCAGCTTGCCACCGTTCTTTCGCCAGCGATTGACCAGCATCAAAAGCGTAGCCGCCGTCGAAGCAATGGCTGCCAGCAAGGCGATGTCGGTGATCCAGGAAGGGACCGCGAAGGTGTAATAGTCGAGGCCGTAATATTTGCCCTGGGTGACCGCCGTATTCGTCTGCAGCCACGAAAGGATCCACACGGCATAGGAGTTTACCAGCAGCACCTTCTTGTCGCGATCGTCGAAGAATTTGCGCTTCAGCACCGCGTCCACCATCAGCATGCCGTAGCCCTGCTTGACGTAGTGCCAGCCGACGAAAAAGAACATGGCGTTGGTGGCAAAGCCGAGCAGCCGCGTGTTCGCCGCCACCGCGCCATAGGCAAAGAACCCGGCCATGACCAGGGGCACGACAATGCCCGCGAAGATGTAGCGGAGTTGCAGGCTCCTGTCGTAGCCGTCGCCCGTCACCTTGCGCCCGAAATTGCGATAGAAAAGCTGGTAGGAGTGGGCGAAGTGGGGATAGTTCACGAGATAGGCGACGACGACCATCGTTGCGGCCACCGGCCCCTCATATTCGAGCGGAACGAGAAACAGCACCGGCAGGATGAGAAACGCGCTGCCGCCCAGCATGAGGAAATCGGCGACCGGGCCGAAGAGGTACTTTTGAGGCGCCGCCGCCTTAGGAGCGACAGCATCCGCCGAAAGCTGAAGTGTCATGTCAGAACCCTCCCCTGGGAAAGGCTGAGTTTAGCCATCGACTGGGATGGGGACAAGGTTGGAGCTGCCGCTCCGTGCCCTAACACTGGGGCCATCCTGCTGTTTCGCCAATGGTCTCGATCCGCCATGGGCTTCGAACCCGTGAAGGCCCTCCGCTGTTAAAAAAGCGCACCACCCCAATTTACGACTAACATGTTAGTGTGCTAGCACGGCATACACACCTACTTCGGAGACCTTCCGGTGACATCACGCTTTGGCCTTTCGGCCGCTCTCGCCACGCCTTTCGATGCCCGCGGGCAGATCGCCACCGCTCCCATGATCGCTCAGGCCAAAAGTTGCCTGGCGCAGGGTTGCGGCAGCGTGACGCTTTTCGGCACCACAGGGGAAGGCGCGTCGGTGGGCACGACGGAGCGGCGGTCGGTGACCGAAGCCATGCTGGCTGCTGGAATCTTGCCGCATCAACTCGTTGCCGGCGTGCTGGTCGACGCCGCCGAAGACGCCGCCGAACAGGCACAGCATGCCTTGCAGCGAGGCGCCCGAAACATTCTGCTGGCCCCGCCGAGCTACTTCAAGAATGTCGGCGAGGACGGCCTTTTCGGCTGGTTCTCCGCCGTCTTTGCCGCGCTCGGCCCCCTCGCCCGTGACGTGCTGCTCTACAACATCCCTTCGGTTACCATGGTGCAGCTTTCCCTTGGCCTGATCGGCCGGTTGCGCACTGCTTTTCCCGACGTGGTCGCCGGGGTCAAGGATTCCGGTGGAAATTGGAGCTACAGCGAGGCGCTGCTTGCCGCCCACGGCGATCTGGTGATCCTGATCGGCGATGAAAGGCATCTGGCGCGTGCGGTGCGACTGGGTGCTCAAGGCGCAATCTCGGGCATGGCCAATTTCGCCCCGGGCGAAATCCGCGCCATGGCCGAGGACGGGCGCGACGATCCTCGCGTCGAAAGTTTTGTGCTCGAATTGCTGAAATATCCGGTCACCCCCGCGGTAAAGGTCATGGTGGCGCGCAAGACCGGCGACGAGCGCTGGCTGGCGGTCCGTCCGCCGCTGGAGCCGATTGCGTTGCAAGGGCAGCAGCAGCTTGCCGCAGCCTATGACAGCCTGTTTGCCAGGGAACCGGCCTGACCGGCAAAGGGAAGCGCGCCGAAATGGAAGACGGCAACGAACCGACCACCCTCAGGGAGAAGGCCTATGCCAGCTTCACGCGGCATTTGCTGGCGCGCGACTTCAAGCCGGGCCAGTTCGTGTCGCAACGTGAGCTGGTTGCCTTCACCGGACTGCCGCTCGGCGCCATTCGCGAGATCGTGCCGCGTCTCGAGGCGGAAGGACTGCTGACGACCATCCCGCAGCGCGGCATGCAGATCGCCCATATAGACATCAGCCTGATCCGCGAGGCCTTTCAGTTCCGCCTGTTCATGGAGCGTGAAGCGGTGGCGCTGTTTACGGTCAGCGCCTCCGACGCCGAGCTTGCCCGCTTGCGGCGCGAGCATGAGGACATGCTTGCCCAGGCGCTGGCGCAAACCCCGACGCCGGAGATGGAGGCCAAGGCGCAGACCATCGACTGGGCCATGCACGACACGTTCATCGATGCGCTGGGCAACGAGATCATCGCCAAGGCCTATCTGGTGAATTCGGTGAAGATCCGCCTGATCCACCAGGAGCGGTTCCGTATCGACGGGCGCGTCGTGCCGGTCATGCGCGAGCACCTGGCGGTGATCGATGCGATGCAGAGCCGCGATCCTGGGAAGGCGGTCGAGGCCATCAGCCAGCATATCGAAAAGGCGCGCCGGCTGGCGCTGCAAATCTGAGGAAGCATGAGCCGCGCCGCGGTCGCTGTGGCGCAATCAACAACGACAACACCGGGAGGAAGAAAATGTCGTCCAATCTGTTCAACCCAACCAGGAGGCAACTCCTCCAGGGAACCGCGGCGCTTGCCGCCGCCAGCTTTGCGGGCGTTCGCCCAAGCTTTGCCGCCGGCGTCGACTGGAAGCGCTTTGCGGGAACGACGCTTGACGTCAATCTGGTGAAAAGCCCGCGCAGCGACACGCTGATAAAATACATCGCCGAGTTCGAGGAACTGACCGGGATCAAGGTCAATGCCGAAGCGACGCCGGAACAGCAGCAGCGCCAGAAGACGGTGATCGAACTGAGCTCCGGCAAACCGAGCTTCGACGTCGTGCATCTGAGCTACCACGTGCAGAAGCGCCAGTTCGAAAAGGGCGACTGGCTGGCCGACATATCAGGCTATCTCGCTGACCCGACCCTGACCGATCCTGCGCTGGTGGAAACCGATTTCGCCGATGCCGGCATGCTGTTTGCCAAGGACGGCCAGGGCGTGCTGCGCTCGCTGCCGTTCTCGGTGGATTACTGGATCGTCTACTGGAACAAGGAATTGTTCGAGGCCAAGGGCCTCAAATACCCTGAAACCTTCGAGCAACTGGTGGCGGCCGCCGAAGCGCTGACCGACCCGTCGACCAACACCTACGGCTTTGTCGCCCGCGGCCTGAAAAACGCCAACACGCCGGTATGGACGTCGCTGATGCTCGGCTACGACATGACGCCGCTCGATGACAAGGGCAAGCTGCGCACGACCTCGCCCGAGGCGATCGAGGCCGCCAGCCTCTACCAGCGGCTGATGACCAAGTCGGCGCCTCCAGGCGTCACCGGATTCAACTGGGCCGAAGCCCAGTCCGCCTTCCTGCAAGGCAAGATCGGCATGTGGTTCGATGGCGTCGGCTTTGCCCCGCCGATGGAAAATCCGGAAAAGTCGCGTGTGGTCGGCAAGGTTGGCTACGGCGTCATGCCCAAAGGGCCCAAGGCGCATGCCGCCGGCACCTTTGGCGACGGCCTCGGCGTGACGGCCGCCAGCGAGAAGAAGGAGGCCGCCTATCTCTTCTGCCAGTGGGCGATTTCGCCCGCCATGGGCACGCGCCTGCTGCAGGCGGGTGCCGGCGTGCCGTTCCGCAAGTCGGCGCTGGAAGATCCCAAGGTGCGCGAAGGCGTCACCATGCCGGCGAGCTGGCTCGATGCCGTGGTCGGCTCGGGCAATGTCAGCCGGCTGTCGCTGCCGGTCATCATTCCGGTCACCGAGTTCCGCGATATCTATGGCGTGGCGCTGACCAATCTGATCGCCGGCGCCGATCCGGCAGAGGAGCTGAAGAAGGCCACCGAGCAGTTCCAGCCGGTGCTCGACCGGAGCGAGCAAGGCTGATGTCCGCCATCACCCCAGAACGCACCGGGGTGACGACGCAAGCCATCGAAGGGGGCCAGACCATCCGTCTGGCTCCCAACTACTGGCCTTTCGTCGTCCCGGCGCTCGTCGTCGTCGGCGCCGTGATCGTCTTTCCCTGGGCCTTCACACTGTGGATGAGCGTCAACCGCTGGACCCTCGGCCAGGCGCGAAGCTTTGCCGGGATGGAAAACTATCTGCGGCTGGCAGCCGACCAACGCTTCTGGGAATCGCTTTTCCATACGCTGACCTACACGGCGCTTTCGGTCGCGGCGCCGATGTTCCTTGGCACTGTCGCGGCGCTGATCTTCGACGCCAAATTTCCGCTGCGCGGCCTGTTGCGCGGCGTCTTCGTCATGCCGATGATGGCAACGCCAGTCGCCGTGGCGCTGGTCTGGACGATGATGTTCCATCCCCAGCTTGGCGTGCTCAACTATCTGTTGTCGCTGGTCGGCATCCCGGCGCAGGAATGGATCTTTAATGCCAGGACGGTCATCCCGTCCCTGGTTGCGGTCGAGACCTGGCAGTGGACGCCGCTGGTGATGCTGATCGTGCTGGGCGGCTTGGCCTCCGTGCCGCGCGAGCCCTTCGAGAGCGCCGAGATCGATGGCGCCAACGCCTGGCAGCAATTCCGTTATCTCACCTTGCCGATGATCGCGCCGTTCCTGATGATCGCGATGATCATCCGCACTATCGATGCGCTGAAAAGTTTTGACATCATCTATGCCATGACCCAGGGCGGACCGGGCACGGCCTCGGAAACCATCAACATCTATCTCTACAACACCGCCTTCTCCTACTACGACATCGGCTATGGCTCGGCCATGGCCGTGGTGTTCTTCATCGTCATCGTCGCGCTGTCCTTCATCCTGCTGATGCTGCGCCAGCGCTCCCAATGGATCGGGGTGGAGGGCAAATAGATGAGTTCACGGCTGCTCAACCGGATCGGGCTGTTTTTCGCGGCTCTGGTCTTCGTCTCGCCGGCGATCCTGTTCTTCCTCTGGATGGTCTCGCTGTCGCTGAAGTTCGAGATCGACAACGGTGCATACCCGCCGATCCTGATCCCGGAACATCTCGCCTGGTCGAACTATGTGAAGGTATTCGAGGAGAACAATTTCCTGCTCTATTTCTGGAATTCGGTTCTGGTGACGGGCACGGCAACGTTGCTGGCGCTGCTGATCGGCGTGCCGGCCGGCTATGGCATCGCGCGGCTCAAGGCCGAACGCTCGGCGGTGGTCATCATGATCGCCCGCATGACGCCGGGGCTTTCCTATCTCATTCCGCTGTTCCTGCTGTTCCAGTGGGGCGGCATTCTCGGCACACTGTGGCCGCAGATCATCATCCATCTGGTGGTGACGGTGCCGATCGTGGTCTGGGTGATGATCGGCTATTTCGAGACCACGCCGATGGAGCTGGAAGAAGCGGCCAACATTGATGGCGCCAGTTCCTGGCAGGTGTTCCGGCTGGTCGCCTTGCCCATCGCCAAGCCGGGCATTGTCGTCGCCTTCATCCTGTCGATCATCTTCTCATGGAACAATTTCGTCTTCGGCATTGTGCTCGCCAGCCGCGAGACTCGCACGCTGCCGGTCGCCGTCTACAACATGCTTTCCTACGAGCAGGTGAGCTGGGGTCCGCTCGCCGCCGCAGCACTTGTGGTGACGCTGCCGGTGCTGGTGCTGACCCTGTTCGCGCAAAGGCAGATCGTCGCCGGGCTGACCGCAGGCGCCGTCAAGGGCGGCTGAGGCACGGCCCCGACATCACTCATTTCCGGGAGAAATCCAATGGCATCGGTAACAATCAACAACGTTCAGAAGGCTTTCGGAGCCGCCAAGATCATCCACGATGTCAGCGTCGACATCGCCGATGGCGAATTCGTCATCCTGGTCGGGCCGTCGGGCTGCGGAAAGTCGACGCTGCTGCGCATGATTGCCGGACTGGAAACGATCTCGGGCGGCAGGATCGCCATTGGCGATCGCGTCGTCAACAATCTCAGGGCGCGTGACCGAAACATCGCCATGGTGTTCCAGAACTACGCGCTCTATCCGCATATGACGGTGGCCGACAATATGGGCTTTGCCCTGAAGATCAAGAAAGCCGATCCGGCCGACACCGCCGGCCGCGTCGGGAGGGCCGCCAGCATTCTCGGCCTGGACAAGCTGCTCGACCGCTATCCGCGTCAGCTTTCCGGCGGCCAGCGCCAGCGCGTCGCCATGGGCCGCGCCATCGTGCGCGACCCGCAGGTGTTCCTGTTCGACGAGCCGCTGTCCAATCTCGACGCCAAATTGCGCGTGCAGATGCGCGGCGAGATCAAGGCGCTGCACCAGCGGCTGGGAACCACCACCATCTACGTCACCCACGACCAGATCGAGGCCATGACCATGGCCGACAAGATCGTCGTGCTGCATGACGGCCTTGTCGAGCAGATCGGCGCGCCGCTCGATCTCTACGATCGCCCGGCCAACCTCTTCGTTGCCGGCTTCATCGGCTCGCCGGCGATGAATTTCATTCGCGGCCATGTCGAGGAAGGTGTTTTCCGCAGCGCCGGTGGACTGATCTTGCCGCTGCCGGAAGGCATCGACCTGGCAAACATACCCGGCGGCGACCTCATCTACGGCATCCGCCCCGAACACATCCGAGCGACGACCGCCAAAGGAATCCCCGGCACGATCGTGCTTCTGGAAGCAACGGGTTCGGAAATCTTTGCCAGGGTCGACTGCGCCGGAGAAGAAATCTCCTGCCTTTTCCGCGAGCGGCTGGCACTGAAAGAGGGCGAGCAGATGCGCATCGAGATCGACCGCGCCTGCGCTCATCTGTTCGACGTCAAGACCGGGCGGCGATTGTAGGCGGCGATGGGGGCTGCTGACAGGGAGCAACTTCCGCACGAAATATTTCTGGTGAGCGCGTCGGGGTTCGAACCCGAGACCTACTGATTAAAAGTCAGTTGCTCTACCGGCTGAGCTACGCGCTCCCGCGGGCTCTAAAGGCCGCCCTCGAAATTGCGCGGAACATAGGGAGAGTGCCGCGACCGGTCAACCGGAAAAAGATGGCCGTTCCATCGGGGTTTCGGCCATCGCCCGACGCGCCGCAAATTGCGTCGTCACCAGCCCGGTGAGCCGCTCCCGCAACGTGGTCGCCGCGTCGATCTGTTGGCGCGCGAGACGCGCCTTTTCTCACGCGCCACATTCGAGAAACATTACAAATCAGCAACTTACTGTTTTGGTGGGAACCATCGCACGAGCGGGCCGTTTTCGTCTCACAAGGGACGTCAACCACCCTTCAAGGAGAAGATCATGAACAAGATCGCAACGGGTCTACTGGCGACCACCCTGTCTATTTCGTTTGCCGCGGCCGCCGCTATGCCGGCCAATGCCGCCCAGATGTTCGTGCCCCAGTCATCAGCAACTTCGTCCGACATCGTGAATGTGGGCGATTCTCGTCATGACAACTGGCGGTGGATGCGCCATGGCAACCGCAATTCCGGCAATCGCGATTTCCGCGTGGGCCGCCAGTTCTCGCGCAACAATGATGGCGGCAGCTATTGGAATGGCCATCGCGGCTATCGCGAATATCACCGCGGCTATCGCCGTCACGGCGACTACTGGTTCCCGCTGGCTGCCTTCGCCACCGGCGCCCTGATCACCGGCGCGATCGTCAACAGCGAGAACAACCGCGGCGATGCCCATGTGCAGTGGTGCTACGACCGCTATCGGTCGTACCGCGCTTCGGACAACACATTCCAGCCCAATTACGGCCCGCGTCAACAGTGCAATTCGCCCTATTGAGCTGAGTTGGTACCAAGTGCTGAGTAGAAAAGCCCGCGCCGGCAACGGCGCGGGCTTTTCCGTAGGTTGCTTGGGTACGAGCGCGGCGGATTAGCTGGCCCAATTGACGCTCTTGAAGATCAGATACAGGGCTCCGCCTTCACCACGCGGAGAACGGTATGCGCCGAGGCCGTTGCAGATTCGAACCGCAACTGCGGTCGTCTTCCAGCCGAGCACTTCCAGGTCGTTGTTCAAATCTATCGCATAGGATTGAGCCAGCTCATCAATGGAATGCTCCTGTCCGAATGACCGAACCAGCTTTGCGTCGGCAAGCAGTTCGCCAGGCAGGTTTGAATTTGCCCAAGCCCAGAGCCAGTTGCTGGCCTTGGCACTCGTCGATCCGGCGATTTGGATTTCGGCGACGACCTTGGTGATGCCGTTGTCCGAGAACAGAAGCTTTCCTTCTGTCAGATCATAGTCATAGCGAGGCCAACTGCCGAGTCGGAATTTCTGGTGCAAGCGTGCATTCTTTGCATCCAATTGTTCGACAGCCTCGTCGCGCCAGGCGACATACCAGTGTGGATTCATCCCCTTCCCCCGCCACGATTTACTACCGTACGCTCAGCGTCCGGCGCACCGCATCGCGCCAGCCGGCCAGTTTTGCCGAACGCACCGTGGCATCCATGTCCGGCTTGAAGCGGCGCTCGAGCGCCCAGCTCTTGGCAAAATCCTTCGCCTTCGGCCACACGCCTGCTTTCGAGCCGGCAAGCCACGCCGCACCCAGCGCCGTCGTCTCCAGAATGGTCGGGCGATCGACCGGCGCATCGAGGATATCGGCCAGCCGCTGCATGGTCCAGTCGGAGGCCACCATGCCGCCGTCGACGCGAAGCACGGTTTTGGCCGACGCCCCCTTCCAGTCCTTGCGCATGGCGTCGAGGAGATCGCGCGTCTGGTAGGCGACGGATTCCAGCGCCGCGCGGGCGAACTCCGCCGGGCCAGAGTTGCGGGTCAGCCCGAAGATCGCGCCACGCGCCTCGGCGTCCCAATGCGGCGCGCCGAGACCGACGAAAGCCGGCACCAGATAGACGTTCTGCGTGGGGTCGGCGGTTGCCGCCAAAACGCCGCTATGCTCGGCCTTGCCGATCACCTTGATGCCGTCGCGCAGCCATTGCACGGCGGCACCCGCGATGAAGATCGAGCCTTCCAAGGCATAGGTAGTCTTGCCGTTCAGCCGATAGGCGATGGTGGTCAACAGCCGGTTCTTCGAGCGCACCAGATCGGCGCCGGTGTTGAGCAGCGCAAAGCAGCCGGTGCCATAGGTCGATTTCATCATGCCTGGCTCGAAACAGGCCTGGCCGATGGTCGCTGCGTGCTGATCGCCGGCCACGCCAAGGATTTTGATTTCGGCGCCAAACAGGCTTTTTTCCGTCACGCCGTAGTCGTCGGCGCAATCCTTGACCTCAGGCAGCATCGCCACCGGGATGCGCAGGATGGAGAGCAGCTCGTCGTCCCAGACATTTTTCTCGATGTTATAGACCAGCGTGCGCGAGGCGTTGGTGGCATCCGTCGCATGCACCTTGCCGCCGGTCAGCCGCCAGATCAAAAAACTGTCGATAGTGCCGGCGAGCAGTTCGCCCTTTTCGGCGCGCTTTCTCGCACCGTTTACCTTGTCCAGCATCCAGGCGATCTTGGTGCCGGAGAAATAGGGATCGAGCAGCAGGCCGGTCTTTTTGGTGAACTTTTTCTCCAGGCCGTGTTTTTTCAGCTTCTGGCACAGCGGCGCGGTGCGGCGGTCCTGCCAGACGATGGCATTGTGGATCGGCTTGCCGGTCGCCTTGTCCCAGATGACGACGGTTTCGCGCTGGTTGGTGATGCCGATCGCCGCCACATCCGAGGCCTCGCGGCCGGCGGCCTTCAGCGCGCCTTTGACCGTCGCGACGACGCTTGCCCAGATCTCTTCCGGATCATGCTCCACCCAGCCGGAGGCAGGATAATGCTGCGTGAATTCCTGCTGCTTGCTGCCGGCGACCTTCATCGCGCCGTCGAACAGGATCGCCCTGGTCGATGTCGTACCCTGGTCGATTGCAAGGATGTATCCGGTCATTAGTCCTCCCGGTAGCTCGCCTATACAAACAGGGGAGACGGCAAGATGCCGCCTCCCCGTTCACTATGATCCTGGCGCGTACGCCAAGATTACTTCTGCCAGCTCTTCACCAGTTCGTCGTAGTTGATGGTGATCGGCTTTTCCTTCTCGTTCTCGATCTTCAGCTGAGGCGCGAGATTGCCGTTCTTGACCGCGTCGGCGTTCCAGTAGGCGAGGTCATGCTCTTCGGCCATCTTCGGGCCGATATCGCCCTGGACGCCCGACTTCTCGATGCGGGTCATGACTTTTTCCTGCTCGGCGCAGAGCGAGTCCATGGCTTCCTGCGCCGTCTTGGCGCCGGACGAGGCATCGCCGATCGCCTGCCACCAGAGCTGTGCCAGCTTCGGATAATCGGGCACGTTGGTGCCGGTCGGCGACCACTGAACGCGGGCCGGCGAGCGGTAGAACTCGATCAGACCACCGAGCTTCGGCGCACGTTCGGTGAAGCTCTTGTCGTGGATCGTGCTTTCGCGGATGAAGGTCAAGCCGACATGGCTCTTCTTCACGTCGACCGTCTTCGAGGTCACGAACTGCGCGTAGAGCCAGGCGGCCTTGGCGCGGTCGGTCGGCGTCGACTTCATCAGCGTCCAGGAACCCACGTCCTGATAGCCGAGCTTCATGCCGTCCTTCCAGTAGACGCCATGCGGCGACGGGGCCATGCGCCACTTCGGCGTTCCGTCGTCGTTCAGCACCGCCTTGGCGCCGGCGTCGACCATCGAAGCGGTGAAGGCGGTGTACCAGAATATCTGCTGCGCGACCGCACCCTGTGCCGGCACCGGGCCGGATTCGGAGAAGGTCATGCCTTGGGCTTCGGCCGGAGCGTAGGCCTTCAGCCAGTCGAGGTATTTCTGGATCGAGTAGACGGCAGCCGGGCCGTTGGTGTCGCCGCCGCGCGCCGTGCAGGAGCCGACCGGCTGTGATTTCTCGTTGACCTTGATGCCCCATTCGTCGACCGGCAGGCCGTTCGGCAGGCCCTTGTCGCCGTTGCCGGCCATCGACAGCCAGGCATCCGTGAACCGCCAGCCGAGCGACGGGTCCTTCTTGCCGTAGTCCATGTGGCCATAGACCTTCTTGCCGTCGATCTCGCGGCCGGTGAAGAACTCGGCGATGTCCTCATAGGCCGACCAGTTGACGGGAACGCCGAGGTCGTAGCCGTATTTCGCCTTGAAGTCGGCCTTGTTCTTCTCGTCGTTGAACCAGTCGTAACGGAACCAGTAGAGGTTGGCGAACTGCTGGTCGGGCAGCTGATAGAGCTTCTTGTCCGGCGCGGTGGTGAAGGAGGTGCCGATAAAATCCTTCAGGTCGAGGTTCGGATTTGTAACGTCCTTGCCCTCGCCCGCCATCCAGTCGGTCAGGTTGCGGACCTGCTGGTAGCGCCAGTGGGTGCCGATCAGGTCGGAATCGTTGACCCAGCCGTCATAAAGGTTCTGGCCGGTCTGCATCTGGGTCTGGATCTTCTCGACGACGTCGCCTTCCTGGATGACGTCATGCGTGATCTTGATGCCAGTGATGGCGGTAAAGGCCGGCGCCAGCACCTGCGATTCATACTGGTGGGTGGCGATGGTTTCGGACACGACCTTGATGTCCATGCCGGCGAAAGGCTTCGCGGCATCGATGAACCACTGCATTTCTGCTTCCTGGCCGGCGCGGTCGAGCGTCGACAGCGGGCCGATTTCCTTGTCCAGAAACGCCTTGGCCTCATCCATTCCGGCGTAGGCGTTGCCTACCCCGAGCAACAGGACAAGGGCAGTTGTTGATGTTAAAAATTGCCGTCGCATAGGTTTCCTCCACATTTAGGTTTCAAGTGCGATCTGGAACGGCCGCCGGCACGCGGTCGATCCAACAGTTTCCCCCTCTATACGTAGCGGAACACGCCGACGGCGTAGACCACGGAGAGAGCGAGAGCCCACCACAGGTTGGATCCGACAAGACCCAGCCAAGCGAGATGGATAAAGGCGCTGCCAAGCAGCGACAGAAAAAGACGGTCGCCGCGCGTCGTCTCGAAGCGCAGGATGCCGACGCGCGGATTGCCGCCCGGCGAGGCAAATTCCCAAAACGCCATGCCGCACAGCAGCAGAAGAATGGTGCCGAAGAACGCCGCCGTCGGCCACGTCCACGCCATCCAGGTGAGGTCGAGATTCATGGTGACACCCTCCCCAGGGCAAAGCCCTTGGCGGTAGTGGTGAGGGTGAACCCGTGCTTTTGTTTCATCACACCCTCCCCAGGGCGAAGCCCTTGGCGATGTAGTTGCGGACAAACCAGATGACGAGCGCGCCGGGGATCAGCGTCAGCACGCCGGCGGCAGCGAGCAGGCCCCAATCCATGCCGGCGGCCGAAACGGTGCGGGTCATGGTGGCGGCGATGGGCTTGGCATCGGTGGTCGTCAGCGTGCGAGCGATCAAAAGCTCGACCCATGAGAACATGAAGCAGAAGAAGCAGGCGACACCGATGCCACTGGCGATCAGCGGCATGAATATCCTGACGAAGAAGCGCGGGAAGGAGTAGCCGTCAATATAGGCTGTTTCGTCGATCTCTTTGGGCACGCCCGACATGAAGCCTTCGAGGATCCACACCGCCAGCGGCACGTTGAACAGGCAGTGCGCCAGCGCCACAGCGATGTGGGTGTCGATCAGGCCGAAAGCCGAATAGAGCTGGAAGAACGGCAGCGCGAACACTGCCGGCGGCGCCATGCGGTTGGTCAGCAGCCAGAAGAACAGATGCTTGTCGCCGAGGAAGCGGTAGCGCGAAAAGGCGTAGGCCGCCGGCAGCGCCGCAGCCACGGAAATCACCATGTTCATGACAACATAGGTGATCGAGTTGATGTAGCCCGAATACCAGGACGCATCGGTGAAGATAGTGACGTAGTTGGCGATCGTAGGCTGATGCGGATAGAGCGTCAGCGAGGAGACGATCTCGGCATTGGTCTTGAAGCTCATGTTGATGAGCCAGTAGATCGGCAGCAGAAGCACGATGATGTAGATCGTCGGCACGATCCACCACCAGCGCGATTCCTCGCCGCGCTTGCGCATCAGCCGGGCGACCTGATCCTGCGAAAGCGTGCTCGCCAATTTTCCCGAAGCGGTGGTTTCGCTCACTCTGTCGGCTCTTTCGTTGGCGCCGCTCATCTCAGCGCTCCGCGTCGTAGTTGGTCATCACGGTGTAGAACACCCACGACAACAACAGGATGATCAGGAAGTAGACCAGCGACATGGCGGCCGCCGGACCGAGGTCGAACTGGCCGAGCGCGGTCTTGACGAGGTCGATCGACAGGAAGGTGGTCGAGTTGCCGGGGCCGCCGCCGGTGACGACGAAGGGCTCGGTGTAGATCATGAAGCTATCCATGAAGCGCAACAGCACGGCGATCAAAAGCACACGCTGCATCTTCGGCAGCTGGATATAACGGAACACCGCCCAGCGCGAGGCGCCGTCGATCTTGGCCGCCTGGTAGAAGGCATCCGGGATCGAAACCAGGCCGGCATAGCAGAGCAGCACGACAAGGCTGGTCCAGTGCCAGACGTCCATGATGATGATGGTGACCCAGGCGTCGAACGAATCCTGCACGTAATTGTAGTCGATGCCGAGCGCGTTGACGTAGTAGCCGAGCAGGCCGATGTCGTTGCGGCCGAAGACCTGCCAGATGGTGCCGACGACGTTCCACGGAATGAGCAGCGGCAACGACATAAGCACCAGGCAGACCGGCACGCCCCACCCCTTCTTCGGCATGTTGAGCGCGATGAATATGCCGAGCGGCACTTCGATGGCCAGGATGATGAAGGAGAAGATCAGGTTGCGCACCATCGCTTCCCAGAAGCGGCTGGACGACAGCAGTTCCTCGAACCACTGGGTGCCTGCCCAGAAGAAGACGTTGTTGCCGAAGGTGTCCTGCACCGAATAGTTGACGACCGTCATCAGCGGAATGACGGCCGAGAACGCCACCAGCACCAGCACCGGCAGCACCAGGAACCAGGCCTTGTTGTTCCAGGTCTTTTCCATCTATGCCCCCATCTCGACACGCCCCATCTCAACCAGCCAGGAATCGGCATAGATGTTGATGCCGGCCGGATCGAAGCGAACCTTTGGGTCGGCCGGCACGCTCTCGTCCTCGCCGATGACGGCAGCGATCTCGCGGCCTTCGAGGCTGGCGCGCACCACCTTGTGGCGGCCGAGATCCTCGACCTTGCTGATTTTAACCGCCATGCCGTCACGGCCGAGCCTGACATATTCGGGGCGGATGCCGAGTTCGATGGCGCCGGAGCTCCCAGCGGCGGTCTTTGGCGCGCCGGGCAGCTCGATCCGCTGGCTGCCGATGGTCGCGGTCTTGCCGTCGATCGCCACCGGCATGACGTTCATCCCGGGCGAGCCGATGAAATAACCGACGAAAGTGTGGCGCGGGCGCTCGAACAATTCGGCCGGCGTGCCGATCTGGACGATACCGCCATCATACATGACGACGACCTGGTCGGCGAAGGTCAGCGCTTCAGTCTGGTCATGGGTGACATAGACCATGGTGTAGCCGAAGCGGCGGTGAAGTTGCTTCAATTGCGAGCGCAGCACCCACTTCATATGCGGATCGATGACCGTCAGCGGTTCGTCGAACAGGATGGCATTGACATCCGAGCGCACCAGGCCGCGGCCGAGCGAGATCTTCTGCTTCTGGTCGGCGGTCAGGCCCCTCGCCTTCTTCTTCGCCCACGACGCCAGGTCGATCATCTCCAACGTCTCGCGCACCTTGCGGTCGACATCGGCCTCCGGCACGCCGCGGTTGCGCAGCGGGAAGGCCAGATTGTCGTACACCGTCATGGTGTCGTAGATGACCGGGAATTGGAACACCTGCGCAATATTGCGCTCCTGCGTCGACAGATTGGTGACGTCCTTGCCGTTGAACAGCAACTCACCGTGCGAGGGTTGCAGAAGTCCCGAAATGATGTTGAGCAGCGTGGTCTTGCCGCAACCCGAGGGCCCAAGCAGCGCATAGGCGCCGCCATCCTCGAAAGTGTGGTGCACTTCCCGCAGCGCAAAATCGGCATCCTTCTGCGGGTTGGGCAGGTAGGAGTGCCTGACATGGTTGACGTCGATGCGCGCCATCTCTTCCCCCTCAGGCCGCAAGCTTCGGCGCGGCGACGGCGCTGCCGTTGCTGTCGAAGACCATGATGTGGCGCGGATCGATAAACACCTCGATCTCGGCGTCGGGCTCGAAATCGCGGATGCCGTGGGTCAGCATGACCCAGCGCGCATCGGCAAAATCGAGATGGATGAAGCTTTCCGAGCCGGTGATCTCGGTGATCGTCACCTTGGCGCGCACCGGCACCGCGGCGGCGTTGGGCCGCTCGAGCGACAGATGATGCGGCTGGAAGCCGATCGTGTAGTTGGCGTCGGCAATGCCGGCGAGTTCGGCAGGTACCGGCAGCTTGACGCCGCCCTCGAGAAGGAAATCCGGACCTTTCTTGGCCAGCACGATGGTGTTGAGCGGCGGATCGGCAAAGGTTTTCGCCGTCACCAGGTCGATCGGCTTGCGGAAGACGTCGATGGTCGGCCCGAATTGGGTGATCCGCCCCTCGGACAGCGTCGCCGTATTGCCGCCGAGCAGCAAGGCTTCATGCGGCTCGGTCGTGGCGTAGACGAAAATGGTGCCGGCGGCGGCAAATATCTTGGGCAGCTCGGCGCGCAACTCCTCGCGCAGCTTGTAATCCAGATTGGCGAGCGGCTCGTCGAGCAGCACCAGACTGGCATTCTTGACGATGGCGCGGGCCAGCGCCGTACGCTGCTGCTGGCCGCCGGACAGGCTGAGCGGCGTGCGGTCGAGATAGGGTGTGAGCTTCAAAAGCCCTGCCGCGTTGCGGACTTCCTTGTCGATCTTGGCCTGGTCGGTGCCGGCGACGCGCAACGGCGAGGCGATGTTCTCGTAGACGGTCATCGCGGGGTAGTTGATGAACTGCTGATAGACCATGGCGATCTTGCGCTGCTGCACCGGCATGCCGGTGACATTCTGGCCGTCGAACCAGACTGAACCGGTGGTCGGCACGTCGAGTCCGGCCATCAGCCGCATCAGGCTGGTCTTGCCCGACAGTGTCGGCCCGAGCAAAACGTTGAGCGAGCCGTGCTGAAGCGTCAGCGACACGTCGCGGATATGCTCCACCGCGCCGACCATCTTCGTCACGTTTCTCAGTTCCAGCATGATGCCTCCTCCCAGGCTTTGTGCATCAATCGCCTTCCCTATTCCGCTGCCGCGACATGGCGCCGGCTGATGCCGCGCATGAATTCGTCAAGCGCCGAGGCCTGTTCGCGGCTGAGATGCAGACCCCGCTTGGTGCGACGCCACAATACATCTTCGGCGGTCAGCGCCCATTCGTTTTCGCTGAGGTAGCGTACCTCGGCCTCATAGAGATCGGCGCCGAAATTGCGGCCGAGATCGGCGTTCGACTTGGCAAGGCCGAGCAGCACTTGCGCGCGCGTGCCGTAAAGCCTGGTCAACCGACGCGCCAGGCGCTGGTCGAGGAAAGGATAGGCGCTCTTCAGCTTCGCCACCTGGACGTCGAAACCGGTGGCCGGGAAATCGCCGCCCGGCAAGGGCGCGTTCGCCGTCCACGGCTTGCCGCGCTTGCCGAGAAAACCTTCGACCTTTTCCAGCATCGATTCCGACAACCGGCGGTAGGTGGTGATCTTGCCGCCGAAAGCGTTGACGATCGGCGCCTTGCCCCCGCCGCCATCGGCTTTCAGCACATAGTCGCGGGTCGCTTCCTGCGCCTTCGAAGCGCCGTCGTCATAGAGCGGGCGCACGGCAGAATAGGTCCAGACGATATCGGGACGCGTCACGGCTTCAGCAAAATATTCGCTCGCCGCCGCGCAGAGATAGTCGATCTCGGTGTCGCTGATCTTCACGTCATGCGGATCGCCGGGATAGTCGCGATCGGTGGTGCCGATCAGCGTAAATTCTTCCTCGTAAGGGATGGCGAAGATGATGCGCCCGTCCTTGTTCTGGAAGAAGTAGGCGCGCGGATCATCGAACTTCTTTTTGATGACGATATGACTGCCCTGCACCAGGCGCACATTGTGCACGTCGTTCTGGCCCACAGTGGTCGACAGGACGTGGTCGACCCACGGACCGGCGGCATTGACCAGCAGCCGGGCCTTGACCTCCTCTGCCTCTCCCGTCTGCACGTCTTCCACGCGGATCGCCCACAGATCGCCTTCGCGCCGCGCCCCGACGACTTTCGTGCGGGTGCGGATGGTGGCGCCGCGGTCGGCGGCGTCACGCGCGTTCAATGCCACCAGCCGGGCATCGTTGACCCAGCCGTCCGAGTACTCGAAAGCCTTGTGAAACAGCGGCTTCAGCGGCTTGCCAGCCGGATCCTTGGACATGTCCAGTGTCCGGGTCGCCGGCAGCAATTTGCGGCCACCAATATGATCGTAGAGGAACAGGCCGAGCCGGATCAGCCAGGCCGGGCGCAGGCCCTTGGCGTAGGGCAGCACGAAGCGCATCGGCCAGATGATGTGCGGCGCGTTCTTCCACAGAACCTCGCGCTCCATCAGCGCCTCGCGCACCAGCCGGAACTCGTAGAATTCGAGGTAGCGCAGACCGCCGTGGATCAGCTTGGTCGAGCCGGAGGAGGTTCCGCTGGCAAGATCGTTCATCTCGGCCAGAAATACCGAAAAGCCCCGCCCAACGGCGTCGCGGGCGATGCCGCAGCCATTGATGCCGCCACCGATGACGAAGATGTCACGGACTGCGTCCACAAAGCCCTCCCGCGATTTCGCATTGCAGCATTTTTAGGTTTTTACGAAACCGTAGCGGGATTATTTCGAAATAAGAACGAATGTCAAACGAAATGTAACGGGACCGTGATCGATAGCTTAGCCGAGCGACGTTTCGATCAATTGAACCTCCGCTTCCTCGCAGATCTTGCGCACCGACGGGATGTCGCAACGGTCGGTGATGAAGGTGTTGACTTGCGAGAGATGGCCGATGCGAACCGGCGCGGTGCGTTCGAACTTGGTCTGGTCGGACACCAGGATGACATGCCTGGCATTGGCGATGATGGCTTGCGCCACTTTCACTTCGCGAAAGTCGAAATCGAGCAACGCGCCGTCATGGTCGATGGCCGAGGCGCCGATCACCGCATAGTCGACCTTGAACTGCCTGATGAAATCGACCGCGGCCTCGCCGACAACGCCGCCGTCGGAGCCGCGCACGACGCCGCCGGCGATTACCACCTCGATCGAAGGATAGATGCGCATCCTGTTGGCAACATTGATATTATTGGTGATGACCATGAGCCCGGTATGGTCGAGCAGCGCCTTGCTGACCGACTCGGTCGTGGTGCCGATATTGATGAACAAAGATGCGTTGTCGGGTATCAGCCTGGCCGCCGCGCGGCCGATCGCCTCCTTCTCGTCGGCGGCAATCTTGCGGCGCGCCTCATACTCCATGTTCTCGATGCCGGACGGGAACAAGGCCCCGCCATGAATGCGCGTCAGCAGCCGCTGATCGCAGAGATCGTTGAGGTCCTTGCGGATGGTCTGCGGCGTCACGTTGAAGTGCGTGGCGAGGCCATCGACCAGCACACGGCCATGGTCCTTCGCCATCTGGATGATTTCGGCATGGCGCGGCGACAAATACACTGAGAACCTCCCGTTTTCGTTTTTCTTGTTTGTAGCTGAAAACGAAAGCAATGAAAAGGGAGACGCCGGCTAATGAAATATCGATGATTGCAAAGGCGAACCGGGCAGATACGGCTCAGACCCGCTCCGCCACCTTGCGGGTGACAGCCGCGACTTTACCTGGCGAGCGGATCATCAGGAAATTGCCGGACCAGTATCCCGGGATTCGCCAAGTGCCTTTGATCTCGGTTGCATCACCGTTGATGATGCCGCTGTAGTGAATCGGGTGCGCCTTCAATTGGGCCTTGTCGTATGTCTTGGTAAAGGAGACGGCGTTGCCCTCTCGCTGCCCCTGCAGGCTTGCGTATCTTGCCGTGCTGGTCGCCGCCGGTTCGTGGGTCATCCCCGTCAAGCTGGTTGCCGTCTCGATCAGCGTTGCAACGAAGGAAACCGGCGGCAGTTCGCGCGGATAGAAATAGCGCCCGCTCCAGACGCCCGTCAGATTCTGGCTGACCCCTTCAGCCCTTCCGGCCATATGCTTGCTCGCAAATCCTTGCTGGCTTGCCCCGGCGGCGGCAACCACCCGGGCAATCCCTGTCAGTCCTTCGGGGATCTTGCACACTCGCAGATGACAGTGAAGGCGGTATCGACATCGGCCGCGGTTGTCTCGAACTGGCCTGCCTGGAAGCGGATGGCGACCCGCCCATCGACACGCGTCTGCGTCAGGTAGATACGGCCGTCATTGTTGATGGCGTCGACCAGACGCAGATTGTGCTCGTCGCAGTCAGCGCCGGATGCGGCGCGATGCCGGAACGAGAACAGCGACAGCATCGGCTGGCTGGCGAGCTCGAAATCCTCCTCCTCGGCCAGGCGCGCTGCTATGCCTTCGCTCCAGGCGACGTGATTGCGGATCATGGTGCGCAGCGCCTCAAGGCCATGGGCGCGCAGCAGGAACCACAGCTTCAGCGCCCGGAAGCGACGGCCGAGAGGCACCGACCATTCGGAGTAGTTGATGATGCCGTCATGGCCGCGAGTTTTCAGATAGTCCGGCTTGATCGCCAGCGTGCGCACGAGATCCTCCGGCTGGCGGACGAACTGGATCGAGCAGTCGAATTGCGCGCCCAGCCATTTGTGCGGGTTGAAGACGATCGAGTCCGCGCCCTCGACACCGGTCCAGAAATGCCGGTATTCCGGACAGATCATCGCCGATCCGGCCCAGGCGGCGTCGATATGCAGATAGAGCCCCTGGCGTTTGGCCACCGCGGCCACTTCAGCGATGTCGTCGGTGCCGCCGGTGCTGGTGCCGCCGACGCACGCGATGATGCCGGCCGGCAATAGGCCGGCGGCGCGGTCGGCAACAATCGCCGCTTCCAAAGCCGCGGTATCCATGGCGCGGTAGGTGCCAGCGACGGGAATGCGGACGAGGTTTTCCTCGCCAATGCCGGCGACCCAGATGGCGCGGTCGATCGAGGTGTGCACCTGGTCGGAGGAATAGACGCGCAGCCTGCCCTGCCCGGAAAGACCCTTCTTGTTGCCCTGCCAGTCGAGCGTGCGCTCGCGCATGGTCAACACGGCGGCCAGCGTCGCCGATGATGCGGAGTCCTGGATCACGCCGGAAAAGCCTTCGGGCAGGCCGAGCGCCTGGCGCATCCAGTCGACGATGCGCGTCTCAAGCTCTGTCGCCGCCGGCGAGGTCTGCCACAGCATGCACTGCGCGGCCATCGCAGAGACCAGATATTCGGCCACCACCGAGACGGGTGCTGCATTGGCCGGGAAATAAGCAAAGAAACGCGGATGCTGCCAATGCGTCATGCCGGGCACGATCTTGGCTTCGAAATCGGCGAAGATCGTCTCCATCGATTCCGCGGCCTCCGGCGGAGAAGCTTCGATGCTCCTGAAGATCTCGCCCGGCGCTATGGCAGGTCGCACGGGCCGATCGCGAAGGCCGGCGCGGTAATCAGCGCCCCAGTCGGCGGCGCGCCTCGACCAGTCGCGGAATTGCTCGTTGTCCATGGATCCTCCCGACGCGCCGATCAGCCAGCCGTTTGAATTTTGATTAACATGTTAAATAGAGACAGGCAACCGCGACGAAGGTTCCCGCGCTACCCCGGAAAATCCGGCAGGCTGGCAAAGGCCGTCTTCAACGCGTTCGACCAGCCTTCGGAAATAGCACGATAATATCGATCGTCCTGGCCGATGCGCTTTTTCAAACCCACCGTGAACGTGTCCTCCTCCAGGAACAGCAGGTCGAGAGGCAGGCCGACGGACAGGTTCGATTTCAGCGTCGAATCGAACGACACCAGCAAGAGCTTGACCGTTTCAGCCAGGCTCATCGTCCTTTCATAGGCACGGATGATGATCGGCTTGCCGTATTTGGTCTCGCCGATCTGGAAGAACGGCGTGTCGTCGGTCGATTCGATGAAATTGCCCTCGGGATAGATCATGAACAGCCGTGGCGGGCTGCCCTTGATCTGGCCGCCGAGGATGAAGGAGGCGTTGAAATAGGAATCCGCCTTTTCGCCGGCAGGCGACGAGCTGGCGATGACTTCCTTGACGGTGTCGCCGACCAGCCGAACCGTCTGGTACATGGATGGGGTCTCGAGCAGCGTCGCGTGGCGTTCCGCCACCGCCTTGGTGCGCTCGTCGAGCAGGCTGACCACGGCCTGCGTCGTAGCCAGATTGCCGGCCGACATCAGTACGATGACGCGCTCGCCTGGCTCTTCCCAGACATGCATCTTCTTGAAAGTGGAGATCGAATCCATCCCTGCATTGGTGCGCGTGTCCGACATGAACACGAGTCCACGATCGATCTTGAGGCCGACGCAATAAGTCATGGAATCTCTTCAGGCAGCAATCTTGCCGGAGACTACTGCTCTACCGTGACGGTGACTGCAAGCTGTTCCTCCGCCTGTCCCAGTCGAATTCCCGACACCGGCGAGGCGTCGCGATAATCACGGCCGGTGGCTACCCTGACATAGCGTTCATCGGGGGAAATGCCGTTGGCGGCGTCGAAGGCGACCCAGCCGAGACCCTGAACATGGGCTTCGGCCCAGGCATGGCTTGCCGCCTGCTCGATGGCCGCATCCATCATCAGATAGCCACTGACATAGCGGGCCGGAAAACCCATGACGCGGGCTGCGGTGACAAAGATGTGGCTGTGATCCTGGCAAACGCCGGTCTTCAGCGCCAATGCCTCTTCCGCCGGGGTCGTCACGCTGGTGGTGCCCGGCGTGTAGGCGACGCGCTCGACGATCAGGGCCATCAGCCGATGCAGCCTTTCGATGTCGGTACCTTTGCCGACCGCCGCGGCAAGCTCGCTTATGCCCTCGCCGGGGATGGTCAAAGCTGTCTCCTGGCTGAACAGCCACAGTGGCGCAAAGCCGTGATGCGGACCCGAGACGCCTGCTGTGTCGCGCGTGACAACCTCGCCGGAGGCCTCGACGGTGATGAAGTCGCGCTCGCCATCGACGCTCAACAGCCTGTTATCGTTGCCGAAATGGTCGTTAAAGCGGACTTCCTCGCGCGCGCCCTCGATCTTCAGCGCCCAGGACAAGACGGTCTGCGTCGGTCCGCTGACCGGTAACAGGCGCAGCCGCTGCAACAGATAGTGCACCGGCGCGTCGTAGCGGTATTCGGTACGGTGGGTGATCTTGAGCCGCATGCCTATTTTCCGTTTGTAAGCATGATCTTATCCGAAAACCGGGTCCCACTTGTCGCTAGCGCGGCCCTCCGGTTCGCGATCATGCTCAATTGAACCGGTAATCTTGTGCGATCTCTTCGCCAAGCTTGGTGTTGTCTTGAATGAACCTGGCCAGGAATTCGTGCAGGCCGGCGTCGAATATGTCCTTGATCGACCCTGCCTGCAGCATCGCCTGTGTCCTGTCGACGGTGGCGTGGCAGGCATGACGGTCGCCATAGTCGTCGCCCAGGAACTTCAGATGCTCGGCGAGAAAACGATAACAGAAGGTCAGCGAACGCGGCATGCGCACATTGAGGATCAGATAGTCGGCAATATTGGTCGGTTTGTAGTCGGCCTCATAGACCCAGCGATAGGAACGGTGCGCCGACACCGAGCGCAGGATCGATTCCCATTGGTAGTTGTCGAGGCTCGAGCCGACCCAGGAGATCGACGGCAGCAGCACGTAATATTTCACGTCGAGGATGCGTGCCGTGTTGTCGGCCCGCTCGACATAGGTGCCGAGCTGCGAGAAGTCGAAGATCTCGTTGCGCAGCATCGTGCCGTAGAACGAGCCGCGGATCAGCGCCGTCTCGCGTTTGATGGCGTCGAGCACACTCGGCAGGTCGCGCTCGTCGATCGGCTTTGCCAGCATGCGCTTCAGGGCCATCCAGGCTTCGTTGATGCTCTCCCAGGTCTCGCGCGTCAGCGCGGTGCGCACCATGCGGGCATTGTTGCGAGCGGTCTCGATCGCCGACATCGTGCTCGACGGGTTCGAGGTGTCGCGCAGCAGGAAGTCGGCGACGTTGGCGGCGGTATAGTCCTTGTATTTCTGCGTGAAGGTGACGTCGGAGCCGGCGCTGAGCAGCACCGAATTCCACTCTTCCGACGCGCTCTGGGTGCGGGTCAGAGCCATGCGAAGGCCGGCATCGACCAGACGCGCCATGTTTTCCGCCCGCTCGATATAGCGGTTCATCCAGTAGAGCCCGTTGGCGGTGCGGCCGAGAAGCATGTGAAGTGGCCTTCGGGCTAGTGAGTAGGGAATAGTGAGTAGGGATTAGTAAGCATTTGAATCTCTGTGGAATATGGCATTTCTTGTCCCTCTACTGCCTACTGCCTACTGCCTACCTAATCGTCCAACACCCACGTATCCTTCGTCCCGCCGCCTTGCGAGGAATTCACGACCAACGACCCCTCCTTCAGCGCCACCCGCGTCAAGCCGCCGGGCACGATCTGGATTCGGTCGGAGACCAGAACATAGGGTCGCAAGTCGACATGGCGCGGCGACAGGCCTTTTTCTGTCAGGATCGGGCAGGTCGACAGCGCCAGCGTCGGCTGGGCGATGTAGTTGGAAGGCTTCGCCTGCAGCTTCTTAGCGAAATCCTGGCATTCCTTCTTGGTCGCAGCCGGCCCCACCAGCATGCCGTAGCCGCCGGAGCCGTGCACTTCCTTGATGACCAGCTCATGGATGTGTTCGAGCACGTATTTCAGGCTGTCGGGCTCCGAGCAGCGCCAGGTCGGGATGTTGCCGAGGATGGCTTTGCGGCCGGTGTAGAACTCGACGATGTCGGGCATGTAGGAATAAATCGCCTTGTCGTCGGCGATGCCGGTTCCCGGCGCGTTGGCGATGGTGATGTTGCCGGCGCGGTAGACGTCCATGATGCCGGGCACGCCAAGGGCCGAGTCCGGCCGGAAGGTCAGCGGATCGAGGAAGGAATCGTCGACGCGCCGGTAAAGCACGTCGATCTGCTTGTAGCCTTCGGTCGTGCGCATGGCGACGTGGCCGTCTACAACGCGCAGATCCTGGCCTTCGACCAACTGCACGCCCATCTGGTCAGCGAGGAAGGCATGTTCGAAATAGGCGGAGTTGAAGCTGCCCGGCGTCAGCACGGCAATGGTCGGTGCACCCTTGGTGCTTTGCGGCCGCACTGCCGCCAGCGACTGGCGCAGCAATTGCGGATAATTCTCCACCGGCCGCACCTTGATCTGCTGGAACAGCTCGGGAAATAGCTGCATCATCGTCTCGCGATTCTCCAGCATGTAGGAGACCCCCGACGGCGTGCGCGCATTGTCCTCCAGCACGTAGAACTCGTTCTCCGAGATGCGGACGATATCGACGCCGATAATGTGGGTGTAGACGCCGGCCGGTGGCCGCACTCCGATCATTTCCGGCAGGAACGCCTCGTTCCTGGCGATCAGCTCCCTCGGCACGCGGCCGGCGCGCAGGATTTCCTGGCGGTGGTAAATGTCGTCGAGGAAAGCGTTCAGCGCCTGCACGCGCTGCTCGATGCCTTGCGTCAGCCTTCGCCATTCATTGCCGGAGATGATGCGCGGCACGATGTCGAAGGGGATCAGCCGCTCGGAGGCTTCCTGCTCGCCATAGACGGCGAAGGTAATGCCGGTCTTGCGGAAGACGCGCTCGGCGTCCTGCATCTTTTCGGTAAGCCTGGCCGGGTCCTGCTCCTTCAGCCAGCGGTCGTAAGCCGTATACGGTTGTCTAAGCCCGGAAACTTCCGGAAGCATTTCATCGAACGCTGCCAATCGCATACTCCCCTGTGACGCCATTTCACTGGCGTCGCGGGAGAAAATCAAGCGCAATCGGTGATTTGGAGGATATCGGCGATCAGTATGTTCCGACTGCCCAAAATTCGGGCAGTCGGAACAGGACCTTAATCAGGCTCTGCCTTGTCGCCGGGCAAGTGCCTGATGCGGCCATAGCAGTTCACCGTTTCATGGAAACGGCGACCTGCCATGGCTTTTTGCTTCGACGCAATTCCGGGCGGAAAACCGCTTCACACTTTTCCTGGAATTGCTTTAGAATGCGCGGAAAGTGACGACCGTGAAGGTGTCCTTGATTCCGGGAATAATCTGCACCTTCTCGTTGACGAAGTGGCCGACATCTTCCTCGTCGTCGACGTAGAATTTGGCAAGCAGGTCGTAATTGCCGGCGGTCGAGTAGATTTCCGAGGCGATTTCGGCATCGGCGAGCGCGCTGGCGACCTCATAGGACTTGCCCAGATCGCACTTTATCTGCATGAAAAACGTCTTCATTGCCGGTCCCGATCAAGCTTCAGCACACAAGCGGCCCTTGTGGCAGACTGCCGCCCGGCTTTCAAGCATCAGGCCGAGCGCGCCTTGGCGACGGCTTGTCTCAGTTCGGACACCGGCATGCCGCGCCGATACAAGTTGCCGCCGATGACCAGGGCTGGCGTGCCGCGCAGCTTGAAAGCCGTCGCCTGGGCTTCCGTGCGGACAAGGGCAGCGTCGATGTCGGGTTCACGGATGGCGAGGTCGGCACGCACCATCGCCACATCGACACCGACGGAAGAAAGGATGTCGTTGGTGCGGCGTTCCGAAAGGCCGCGCTGGTTGGTCATCAGCGCATCGACCGCCGCGGCATAGTGTTCGCCGCTCAGCAGCGTCACCCGCGCCGCGTCGCGCGACACGTCGCCGAAGATCGGCCAGTCCTTCATCACAAGCCGAATGCCGCTGTCCTCTTCCATCAACTTCTTCAGCTCGACGAAAACGAGTTTGCAGATCGGGCACTGATAGTCGACGAATTCGGCGATGGTGACATCGCCATCGGGGTTGCCGAGCGCTGGAATGGCGGGGTCGAAGGCGACTTCCGTGACGGTCGGCCCAGTGCTTGCCCAGGCGGGCAAGGGAGCCAAAACTGCGAGGCTTGCCGCGCCCTTCAGCAAAAGGCGCCGGTCGATCGGCTGCTTGAACATGGTCGTCCCCTGGTTGCGCGAACGGGTCCCCACCCGTCCCTACGATGCGCGCCCCGCGTTAAAGGAGGCTTAAGCATGATCTTGTGGCACTTGCGTGGCAAATATTGCGGTTGCTGAAACCGTGAGGCTCCGCCAAGCGTATGGTATGATGCGTCCTGGGACAGGTTTTGTTGAGGACAATGGAGACAGGCCATGCGCCGCATCGCATTCGCAGTCGTTTCATTGCTGTTCGCGTTGTTCGTCTCGGCAGCCCTTGCCGGCGACGCCGAAGTCAAGGCCGGCCAGGCCGTCATCGATGGTCAGTTGAAGGCGCTCATCGCCAATGATGGCGCCAAGGCGTACAGTTTCGCCGCTCCAAATGTGAAGCGCATCTTTCCGACCGTCGACACCTTCATGAACATGGTGACCAACGGCTATCCGCCGGTGCGCCAGCCGCAGAGCTATTCCTTCGGCAAGGTCGAGCAGATGGGGCCAACTTCGATAATCCAGCAAGTGCTGATCGTCGGACCCGACGGCAAGGACTATGAGGCGGTCTACACGCTGGAACAGCAGCCCGACGGCAGCTTTCAGATCACCGGCTGCAGCTTGCGCGCAGCGAATTCGCTCAGTACCTGAGGCCCGGCTACAGCACCGGAATATCACCCCTCGCCCATGCCTCGGAAATCTCAGCCGTGCGCGCCTCAAAGGCCCGGGCCTCGATCGCGGCGCGAATGTCCTGCATCAGCTTCTGATAGTAGGACAGGTTGTTCCAGGTCAGAAGCATCGCCCCCAGCGCCTCTTGCGAGCGCACGAGATGGTGCAGATAGGCGCGTGAGTAGTCGCGCGCGGCCGGGCAGTCGCTCTCCTCATCCAGCGGCCGCGGATCGTCCGCGTGGCGGGCATTCCTGAGATTGACCTTGCCGCGCCTGGTATAAGCCAGGCCATGGCGGCCGGCGCGGGTCGGCATGACGCAGTCGAACATGTCGATGCCGCGCGCCACCGATTTCACGATGTCGTCCGGCGTGCCGACGCCCATGAGATATCGAGGCTTGTCGTCAGGCAATTCCGGACAGGTGATCTCCAGCATATTCAGCATCACCGCTTGCGGCTCGCCGACGGCCAGGCCGCCGACGGCATAGCCCTTCAGCTCCATCGCGCTCAGCGCCTGCGCCGAGCGCACCCTGAGTGCTGCGTTGTCGCCACCCTGGACGATGCCGAACATGGCCTTGCCGGGCTGGTCGCCGAACGCTGTCTTGCAGCGCTCGGCCCAGCGCAGCGACAGCTCCATCGCGCGCTCGATCTCCTTGAGGTCGGCCGGCAGCGCTGTGCATTCGTCAAGCTGCATCTGGATGTCGGAATCGAGCAGGCCCTGGATCTCGATCGAGCGCTCCGGCGACATCTCGTAGGCAGCGCCGTCAATGTGCGAGCGAAAGGTGACGCCCTTCTCGGTCAATTTTCTGAGCTTCGACAGCGACATGACCTGAAAACCGCCACTGTCGGTCAGGATCGGCTGTGGCCAGCGGGCGAACTCATGCAGGCCGCCAAGCCGCGCCACGCGCTCGGCGCCTGGCCGCAGCATAAGATGATAGGTATTGCCCAGAATGACGTCGGCGCCGACGCCGCGCACCTGGTCCATATACATGGCCTTGACCGTGCCGCCGGTGCCGACCGGCATGAAGGCCGGCGTGCGGATTTCGCCGCGCGGCATGTCGATGACACCGCGCCGCGCCTTGCCGTCGGTGGCGAGGATCTTGAAGGTGAATGTCTCAGCCATTGAATTCCTTGTCATGGACAGGCGCGCCTGGCGCCTGCCTGTCGAGCGACTGCCGGTATTGGATGCAGCCGCGCATGAATTTCGGCCATGGCGGCACAGCAATCGATGGATCGGTCTTTTCCGGCAGCAGGTCCCACAGGTTGGGATGATGCCAGCATAAATCATGGCCGGTAGAATCTCGGTGCTGGCGAATGCCGGCACGCAATTTCTTCACTTCAGCGATCAGGCTCTCGCGATCAAAGGCTTGCAGATCATCGTCCATCGCTCATCTCCGCTCGATAAAGCAGGCTTGCGTCTCCATAAGAGTAGAATCTGTAACGGTTCTCGATGGCATGAGCATAGGCCGCACGCATCGTATCTAGGCCGCTGAAGGCCGAAACCAGCATGAACAGCGTCGAACGCGGCAGATGAAAGTTCGTCATCAGCAGGTCGGCGGTCTTGAACCGATAGCCCGGCGTGATGAAGATGTCGGTCGGGCCGGACCAGGCGGTCAGCGAGCCATCAGGCCGTGCCGCGCTCTCCAGCAGGCGCAGCGAGGTCGTGCCGACAGCGATGATACGCCCGCCCCGCGCCTTGGCGCCATTCAGAGCGTCGGCTGTTGCTTCGCTGACCGAGCCGGTCTCGGCATGCATCTTGTGGTCAGCGGTATCGTCCGCCTTGACCGGCAGGAAGGTGCCGGCGCCGACATGCAAGGTGACGAAGCGGCGTTCGATGCCTTTGGCGTCGAGCGCGGCAAACAGCTCCGGCGTGAAATGCAGGCCTGCGGTGGGGGCAGCGACTGCGCCCTCCTCCTTGGCATAGATGGTCTGGTAATCCGTCAGGTCGCGCGCGTCGTCGTTGCGCTTGGAGGCGATATAGGGCGGCAGCGGGATGTGGCCGACGGCGCGCAGCGCTTCGTCGAGAAACGGGCCGGAGAGGTCGAAGCCGAGCAACGCCTCGCCGGCCTCGCCCTTCTCGATCACCGTGGCGTCGAGTTGGCCGAGAAAACAGGAATTGCCGTCATGGCCGAAATGGATGCGGTCGCCGGCGGCGATGCGCTTGCCAGGCCGCATGAAGGCCAGCCAGCGGTCCGGCGCCATGCGCATATGCAGCGTGGCGTCCACCTGCGCCTGCGCTTCGCCGCGCCGCCTGATGCCTCTTAACTGGGCAGGAATGACCTTGGTGTCGTTGAAGACCAGAACATCGCCAGCCCTGAGCAAGGACGGAAGGTCGCCAACCGTGCGATCCGAAAGACCCTCGCCCGGCCTGACCACCAGCATTCTGGCGCTGTCGCGCGGCTCGGCCGGGCGAAGCGCGATGCGCTCCTCAGGCAGGTCGAAGTCGAAGAGGTCGACGCGCATCAGTAGAGCCGGACGAGCAGCGCTCCGGCCAACAGCAGCACCGCGCCGGCGATGCGGCCGAGCGAAATCTCGCGCACCGCCACGCCGAGAAAGCCGACGCGATCGATCAGCATGCCGGCCAGCAACTGGCCGGCAACCAGGAACGCCATCAACGCGGCTGCACCAATGCGCGGCGTAAGAATGGTTGACAGGGTAACATAGAAACCGCCGAGCATGCCGCCGGCGATGAACAGCCAAGGCGCCGGCGCCTTCCAGTCGAGCGAGATGTCCTGCAGCCGCACAACGGCAATGGAGATGATACCAAGCACGATCGCGCCCGACAGGAACGAAAACGCAGCAGCCGCGACCGGGAGCCCCAGGCCGCGCGCCAGCTGCGAGTTGATCGGCGCCTGGACGGCGATGAAGGCGCCTGACAGGATGCCGAGCAGCGACCAGACCACGCCCATCATCTTCGTTTGTCCTTACTTGACGTCGGCCGCGACCTTCAGCGACACGATCTTGTCGGGATCGACCACCGGCTCACCGCGCTTGATCTTGTCGACATTGTCCATGCCTTCGATGACCTGGCCCCAGACCGTGTACTGGCGGTTGAGGAAAGCGGCATCGTCGAAGCAGATGAAGAACTGCGAATTGGCCGAGTTCGGGTTCTGCGAACGGGCCATCGAGCAGGTGCCGCGACCATGGTTGGCGTTGGAGAACTCAGCCTTCAGGTCCGGCTTTTCCGAGCCGCCCATGCCCGCACGCGAAGGCGCGAAGGTCGGCTTCGACGAATTGCCGAACTTCACGTCGCCGGTCTGCGCCATGAAGCCTTCGATGACGCGGTGGAAGACCACGCCGTCATAGGCGCCTTCGCGGGCCAGTTCCTTGATGCGGGCGACGTGGCCGGGAGCCAAATCGGGGAACAGTTCGATGACGACCTTGCCCTTGGTCGTTTCCAGGATGAGCGCGTTCTCGCGGTCCTTGATCTCAGCCATGTCGTATATCCTTTATCTCAGAAAACAGATTGATTTGATTGGTTTACTTGTCGGCGGCGATGCGTACCTTGATCATGCGGTCGGGCTCGCTGACCGTGCCGTTGTCGGCCTCGTCGCCCTTCTTGATCTTGTCCACCAGCTCCATGCCGCTGACGACACTGCCAACGATGGTGTACTGGCCATCGAGGTTCGGCGCCGGCGCGAACATGATGAAGAACTGCGAATTGGCGGAGTTCGGGTCCTGCGAGCGGGCCATGCCGAGCGTGCCGCGCTTGAAATGTTCGCTTTGCGAGAATTCGGCCGGCAGGTCGGGCAGGTCTGAACCGCCGGTGCCGACGGCCTCGGGGCTGAACCCCTTCTTCATGTTGCCGAACTTGACGTCGCCGGTCTGCGCCATAAAGCCGTTGATGACCCGGTGGAATGCGACATCGTTATAAGCGCCTTCACGCACCAGCTTCTTGATCTGCGCGACATGCTTGGGTGCCAGGTCGGGGCGTAGCGCGATGGTGACGTCGCCGTTCTTCAAGGTGATGACCATGGTGTTTTCCGGTTCGGCGGCGAAGGCCGAAACGGATGCGGTCACGAGACCGGCAAGCACGACGAGGAACGAGGCGAGCTTTTTCAGCTGCATAAGGGATCTCCGAAGGTCTTTGTTAGGGTGCATGTCGTTGCCCCAAAAAACCGGCATCCACTTTGGGGCGACATGCACTATTTCGCGAATTTGGCGGTGAGCGCACCGGCAACGGCGGCCGGTACGAAGGGACGGATGTCTCCGCCCATCGAGGCTATCTGGCGCACAAGTGTGGCGGTAATGGTGCGTACCGATGGGCTGGCGGGCAGAAAAACCGTCTGCAGTTCCGGCGCCATGGTCTCGTTCATGCCAGCCATCTGCATCTCGTAATCGAGATCGGTGCCGTCGCGCAGGCCTCGGATCATGATCGAGGCGCCATGCTTGCGGGCCGCGTCGATGACCAGCCCGTCAAAGGCGACAACCCTAATGCGGGCTCCGTCGCGGCCGAATTCGGCGTTCGTCGCGGCCTCGATTAGCTTCACCCGTTCGTCGAAGGAAAACAGCGGCGTCTTGCCGGGATGGGTGCCGATCGCCGCATATACCGTGTCGGCGACAGCCAGCGATGCCTTCAGCACATCGAGATGGCCGTTGGTCAGCGGGTCGAAGGAGCCGGCATAAAGGGCGATGCGATCGGTCATGGGAGGTGCTTCTAGCGGGGCATTGGGCGGAAGGCAAATGCGATTGGGAACATCTGCGTGAACCTTTTCGCAGACATGAACGACAGATGAATGCCTTGATCACGAAGACTTCACGCCGCGTTCGCTAGTTTGCACTTCGGAAGATGAAACCAAAACCCGATCTAACCGTTGGATAGGCGCAGGAGAACACGCACATGCTGATCTACATGCTCGCCACCGCAATGACCGTCGCCATGCTGATCGCCACCGCATTCGGATTGCATAGCGAGGCAGAGCGCGTCCGTGTCCGCACAAAGCGGTTCGAAGGTTTCGGCGCTCGCTGGCCCCACCGTCGCCCCTGATTTATTGCTAGTTTCTTGTTTGCGCCGGCCCATCGGGCCGGCGTTGTTGCTCAAACCTATTCGGTGCTGTCCGGTACGGCATCTCCGGCGCCGGCCTCAATGACACCCTCTTCGACATCCTCGTCGGCCTGCGGCTCCGAAATCCGTTCGACCGAAACGACCTTCTCGCCTTCGGCGGTGTTGAAGATGGTCACGCCCTTGGTGGCGCGGCTGGCGAAACGGATACCGTTGACCGGCACCCGGATGACCGTGCCGCCATCCGAAACCAACATGATCTGGTCGTCATTGCCGACCGGGAAAGTCGCCACCAGCTGGCCGATCTCGGCCACCTTCGACACGTCGGTGGCTCGGATGCCTTTGCCGCCGCGTCCGGTCAGGCGGAAATCGTAGGATGACGAGCGCTTGCCGTAGCCATATTCGGTCACCGTCAGCACATACTGCTCATGCGCCTTGAGCTCTTCGTAACGGCTGTCGGAAAGCTCGGTCTCCTCGCCAATCTCCTCATTGGTGAGTGCAATCTCTTCTTCCTCGCCGGTCACCTCGGCGGCAAGCCGCCGCTCCAGTGCTGCCCGCTTGAGGTAGGCGGAGCGTTCCGCCGGTGAAGCATCGACATGCTCGATCACCGACATGGAGATGATGCGGTCGGTCTCGGCCATGCTTATGCCGCGCACGCCGACCGAATTGCGGCTCTGGAAGACGCGCACATCGCCAACGCGGAAGCGGATGCACTGGCCGGAGCTGGCGGTCAAAAGCACATCGTCATTGTCTGTGCAGGTCTCGACGCCGAGAATCTCGTCGCCCTCCTCCTCCAGCTTCATGGCGATCTTGCCATTGCGGTTGACCTGGACGAATTCGGACAGCTTGTTGCGGCGCACGGTGCCGCGAGTGGTGGCGAACATGACGTCGAGTTCGCCCCAGCTGGTCTCGTCCTCGGGCAGCGGCATGATGGTGGTGATGCGCTCGCCCTGCTCCAGCGGCAGCATGTTGATCAGCGCCTTGCCGCGCGACTGCGGATTGCCGATTGGCAGCCGCCACACCTTTTCCTTGTAGACGATGCCGCGCGAGGAGAAGAACAGCACCGGCGTATGCGTGTTGGCGACGAACAGCCGGGTGACGAAATCCTCTTCCTTGGTCGACATGCCGGAGCGGCCCTTGCCGCCGCGGCGTTGCGCCCGGTAGAGCGACAGCGGCACGCGCTTGATGTAGCCGGAATGGCTGACGGTGACGACCATGTCCTCGCGCTGGATCAGGTCCTCGTCTTCCATGTCGGCGCCGCCGTCGGTGAGCTCGGTGCGGCGCGGCGTGCCGAACTCGTCGCGCACGGCGGCAAGCTCGTCCTTGACGATCTGTTGGATGCGGGCGCGGGACGACAGAATGTCGAGGTAATCCTTGATCTCGTCGCCGATGGTGTTCAGCTCGTCGGCGATTTCGTCACGGCCGAGCGCGGTCAGGCGCTGCAGGCGCAGTTCGAGGATTGCGCGCGCCTGTTCCTCGGAGAGGTTGTAGGTGCCATCCTCATTGATGCGATGGCGCGGATCGTCGATAAGCAGAATCAATGACTCCACGTCCCCGGAGGGCCAGCGCCGCTCCATCAACTGCTCGCGCGCCGTCTGCGGATCGGGCGCGGTGCGGATCAGCTTGATCACTTCGTCGATGTTGGCGACGGCTATGGCGAGGCCGACCAGCACGTGGGCGCGGTCGCGCGCCTTGCGCAGCAGGAATTTCGTGCGCCGGCTAATCACCTCTTCGCGGAAGCTGACAAACGCCTTCAGCATGTCGGTCAGGTTCATCACTTCCGGCTTGCCGCCGTTCAGCGCCACCATATTGGCGCCGAAGGAGGTCTGCAGCGGCGTGAAGCGGTAAAGCTGGTTGAGAATGACGTCGGCGACAGCGTCGCGCTTCAGCTCGATGACGACGCGGTAGCCCTGGCGGTCGCTTTCGTCGCGAATGTCGGAAATGCCTTCGATGCGCTTGTCGCGCACCAGCTCGGCCATTTTCTCGATCATCGAGGCCTTGTTCACCTGGTACGGGACTTCCGTGATGATGATCGATTCACGGTCGTTGCCGCGCTGTTCGACATTGACCTTGCCGCGCATGACGATGGAGCCACGGCCCGTCGCATAGGCGCTGTAGATGCCGGAACGGCCGAGCACGATGCCGCCGGTCGGGAAATCGGGACCCGGAATGATCTCCATCAGCGCCGGCAAATCGATCGCCGGATTGTCGATGATGGCGATGGCGCCGTTGCAGATCTCGGCCAGATTGTGCGGCGGGATGTTGGTGGCCATGCCGACGGCGATGCCGCCGGAACCGTTGACCAGAAGATTGGGGAAGCGGGCCGGCAGCACCTTCGGTTCGGTGTCGGATGCGTCATAAGTCTCCTGGAAATCGACGGTTTCCTTGTCGATGTCCTCCAAGAGTTCATGCGCGACCTTGGTCAGCCGCGATTCGGTGTAGCGCATCGCCGCCGGCGGATCGCCGTCGATGGAGCCGAAATTACCCTGCCCGTCGATCAGCGGAACGCGCAGCGACCAGTCCTGCGCCATGCGCACCAAGGCGTCGTAGATCGAGGCGTCGCCATGCGGATGGTATTTACCCATCACGTCGGCGACCGGGCGGGCCGACTTCACATATTTGCGGTTCCAGTGGTAACCGCTCTCATGCGCCGCATAGAGAATGCGGCGGTGAACCGGCTTCAGGCCGTCGCGTACATCGGGCAGCGCACGGCTGACGATGACGCTCATGGCATAAGAGAGGTAGGAGCTCTGCATCTCCTCGATGATGGAGATGGGCTCGATGCCGGTAGGGCCGCCGTCGGCGCCGCGCGGGGGTTTTTGGTCGGTCAAATCGGATCACAATCTAATCAGGAATCACTGACCGCTTATATAGGAAGCACGGCCGAAACTCCAATATTCGTGGTGCTTTTCCAACGACAATTTTGGCGGCAATTTCAAATGGATACCTCTGATTGCGACGATTTGGCCATAACGCATTTCGCCGCCGCAAGGGCAAAAGCCTGCGATGGACCGTTTTCAAAGCAAAGAGCGTATCAGGAGGCAGGCGGACGCATCAGCGGGTAGCCACCCGCCGGGCGCGATAGTGGCCAGGCGTCTCACCCATGACGCGCCGGAAACGGCGGTTGAACGTCGACAAATCGTTGAAACCGGCCTCGAAGGCGATTGCCGAGATGGCATCGCCTGACATGCGCAGCCGCACCGCCGCGCGGTGCAGCCGGGTTCTCAGCAGAAACTGATAGGGCGTCATGCCGGCGACCTGCCGGAAGGTGCGCAGGAAATGATACGGGCTGGTCGCCGTCGCGCAGGCAAGCTCGGAAAGCGAGACCGGCCTGTCGGCATTGAGCTCGATCTGCCGCACCGCCTCGGCAACCCGTTTCTGGTCGCGGCGGCTCGGCGGTCGAACGCCAGGCACCGCATCGCTGGCCACAGGCAGTGCTGCGCCGGCAACTGCCAGTGCTGCGCCGGCAATTCGCAGGCCAAGCTCCTCAAAGGCGTCGATGTCGACCATCTCGCGCGCCGCTTCCGCCTCGGCCAGCAGCGATGCGAGCGCCGGCAAAGGCGGCATATGCGGCACGCCGAAGGCGAGCTTGCTCGCGCCGGGCACGTCGCTGGCGATGCTGTCGAGATAGGCCGGAGCGAAGTGGAAGGACAGGCAACGGTCGCCGGCGCCATGCTCATGCCCGCATTCATAGCAGGTGCCGACATTGCCGAGCAGGATCGCGCCCGGCGCCAGCATGGCGGCGCCTTGCCTCGTGCGGTAGCGGAAGGTGCCGCTGGTGACAGCGGCAACGCAGAAGGTGTCGTGCGCCTCCTCGAACGGGCGGTCGCCGGCGCCGGCCGTGCACAGCACGTCGGACACATGCCAGCCCTGCCCCGATGCCAGGTTTTGTTCGCTCGTCGTCATGGCTTGAAAGATAGCAATTTTTCCCAAGCGCGACACCCGGTCGGGGCCTATCGCTTGCAGCCTCCTGACACAACGAAGGCAGCAAGTATGATCGGTACATCCTCCTTTGCCGAAGCGCTCCACAGCGACGGCCCCAATCCCGGCCTGGCTGAAAAGCTGGATCTCTACGGCCGCTTCGTCGGCGCCTGGACATTCGATGCCACGCGCCATCTCGAGGACGGCACGGTTCTCACCGGACGCGGCGAGGTGCATTTCGGCTGGGTCCTGGAAGGCAGGGCGATCCAGGATGTATGGATCCGGCCCGCGCGCGATGCCGGCCCCTCGCCCTCGGTCGGCAGATGGACTTTCTATGGCACAACGCTGCGGGCCTATGATCCCGGCTCGGATGCCTGGCACATCTTCTGGAGCGACCCGCGAAACCAATACTACAGCCGCCAGCTTGGTCGCGCCGAAGGCGACACAATTGTGCAGGTCGGCGCCGACGGCACTGGTTCCTCGGTCCGCTGGAGCTTTTCGCGCATCACCAAAGACAGCTTCCGCTGGCTCGGCGAGCGTTCGCACGACGATGGCAAGACATGGCGTCTCGAAGTCGAGTTCCTGGCGCGCCGCGTCGCCCAGGACTGATGACGCAACATATTGCAAAAAAGGTGAAAAAACATGCTTGACCATGTCTCGATCGGTGTCCGCGACACCAACTTTTCGAACCCCTTCTACGATGCCGCGCTAAAGCCGCTCGGTTATTCCTGCCTCAGCCAGTCGCCAGGCTCACTGGGTTATGGTGCGCAAACCGTGGCGCTGTGGGTGAACGATGCGGCGCGGCCAGTGTCATCGGACGAGAAGTCCGGTCTGCATTTCTGCTTTAGCGCGCCGACGAGGCAGAGTGTCGTTGCCTTCCATGCCGCCGCCTTGCGTGCAGGCGGCAGCGACAATGGCGCGCCGGGCCTGCGCGCCGACTATGGCGAGAACTATTACGCTGCCTTCGTCGTCGATCCCGACGGCTATCGTCTGGAGGCCTATTGCAACGCTGCCGCCTAACACTGACGCCGTCTCCGGTATCGCCATGTCAGACGGTTCCCACCGGTCGGGCTTTGCTCTACCACTATGGTGGCGCAGGGGTCCGGCCCGGCGGGAGGGGTCAGCGATGCCGAGTTTCGACAGCCTGTTCAACGCCTTCGTCACCATTCTGGTGACCATCGACCCGCCAGGTCTCGCGCCGCTCTTCCTCGCGGTGACACGCGGCATGAACCGCGAGGAACGTCAGCAGGTTTCGGTGCGCGCCTCGATCATCGGCTTCCTCGTGATGGCGCTGTTTGCGGTGGCCGGGGCGTCCATCCTGTCGGTGTTCGGCATCACGCTGCCGGCTTTCCGTGTCGCCGGCGGGTTTTTGCTGTTCTTCATCGCTTTCGAAATGGTGTTCGAGCGCCGCCAAGATCGCAAGGAGAAGATCGGCGACGTCGCCATCACCAAGGACATGATCCACAACATCGCGGCCTTCCCGCTGGCGATCCCGCTGATCGCCGGCCCCGGTGCGATTTCGGCGACCGTGCTACTGTCGGGCTCGTTTCAGGGTTTTGCAGCACAAGCGGCGCTGGTCGGCATCATCTTCGTCTGCCTTGCCATCACCTATCTGGTGTTCGTGCTGTCGGAGCGCATCGACCGCATCCTCGGCCAGACCGGCCGCTCGATCCTCACCCGCCTGCTCGGCGTCATCCTGGCCGCGCTTGCGGTTCAGTTCGTCGCGGATGGGATCAAGGCGCTGATGGCGGGGTGAACGGCAGCCCCTGCTCCCTGCTCCCTGCTCCCTGCTCCCTGCTCCCTACTCCACCGCCGTATCGACGACCTCGAAATCGTGGGTGATGACAGCCGTCTTGGCCAGCATGGCCGAGGCCGAGCAGTATTTCTCGATCGACAGGTTGATGGCGCGCTGGACCTTGTCGCGCGACAGCGCGTGGCCCGTGACGATGAAATGCATGTGGATGCGGGTGAAGACTTTGGGGTCGGTTTCGGCCCGGTCGGCGTCGAGTTCGACAACACAGTCCTCGATCGCCTCGCGGCCTTTTTCGAGGATGTGGACGACATCATAGGCCGAGCAGCCGCCGGTGCCGATCAGCACCAGTTCCATCGGGCTCGGACCCGGCGTCTTGCCTTCCGGCCCGGAGGCGGTTCCCAGCACAACCTTGTGGCCGCTGCCGGACTCGCCGACGAAGGTGCGCTCCTCGACCCATTTGATCCGTGCTTTCACGGCAATCTTCCTTCAGAAAGCGTCACTGGCCGAAGACGACCGTGTGCATGATCCGCCCCGGCAGCAGCGTGAACACGCCGGCGCCGATCAGGGCGAAAACATACAGCGATATCATGACCCTGCGATGTTTGGCGACCCGATGCATATGCGCGTGCCAGACCGCCAGCGGCACGGCGATCAACACTAAAATCGACAAGAGATGGATCGGGCTGAACGGACCGACGAGGCGTATCTGCTGGATCCAGAAACTGGAGATGGCGACGACCAGCATCAGCGCCGCCCAGGTATAGCCGACGACACGATGACGCGTCGTGCCTTTCGGCAGCGCCAGTTGCGTAGCGCCAATGGCCAGCGCGGCAAGGGCCGCGAAGGCGTGCCATGGAATGGGAGGGCGCGCCGATAGAAGCGGTCCGAGCGACATCGCGCCCTCTCCTCAGATATCGCTGACTACCGTCAGCTCAGAACGGGATTTCGTCGTCCAGTTCGCGCGACGAGCCGCCGCCACCGCCGCCCTTGGAACCGCCGCCACCGCTGTTGCCGCCGCGGTTGAAGCTCTCATTGGGGCCAGACTGGCCGAAATCCGAGCCACGGCTCGCGCTGCCGCCGCCGGCGGCATAGTTGCCGACCTGACCGCCGCCCTCGCCGCGAGAATCGAGCATCTGCAGCTCGCCGCGGAATTTCTGCAACACGACTTCGGTCGTATACTTGTCGGCGCCGGTCTGATCCTGCCATTTGCGTGTCTGCAGCTGGCCTTCGACGTAAACCTTCATGCCCTTCTTCAGGTACTGCTCGGCGACCTTGGCGATCTGGTCATTGAAAATGACCACGTTGTGCCATTCGGTCTTTTCCTTGCGCTCGCCGGAGTTCTTGTCGCGCCAGCTTTCCGACGTGGCGATGCGGATGTTGACGACCGGGTCACCAGAATTCAGGCGGCGGATTTCAGGGTCCGCGCCGAGGTTACCGACCAGAATGACCTTGTTGACGCTACCCGCCATGACAATTCTCCGCGCTCATCCGAAACAAATATCAAGTCGTTCACCTTACAGGCCGCGGACAATCCTGGCTTGCCGCGGCTGGCTTTTCCCACAAGGTTTTTGTTCCCTTTTCGTTCCTATACTGTTACCCACGGATTGTCAAGGAATGGCAGCAATCGCCGACGCGGGCGCGTGGATTTAGCTGACACGCAGGGGCGAGAAGCGGTGTCGTCAGCGCCGTTTTTTAACTGGTGGCAACGGACCGAAAAAGCCGCTCCACTCCATGCCCATGCCATGGGCGCGCTGTGCGATCACGGTTGGCGCCGACATCAGCCCGACTGCAGGTTCAGATTTCAGAGCCGGGTCATTCAGCAATTTCCCGATCGCGCGCCCGTGCCACCACACCTGAGCGACGAGCGCCGCTACCACCGCGATCAGGCCCCAGGTCCCCAATCCTTCGCCGAAGATGTAAATCCCGTATGGCGGGGATAGCGCCGTACCCAGCTTGGCCAACAAGATCACGGCCACGAAACCGATGACGGCGATCGCTCCTATACCGAGTACGAGGCGGCGATAGAGCCTCAGAGCCTCGTTGAGGTTCTCGGCGGACGAAAGATCGACGTTGGAATTCATAAATACTACTCCTGCCTCGCGATGATCGGCCCATCTTGTTCCCCACGGCTTAGAGGCCCGGCAGGATCCAATCAATACGCGGCATTCAAAACACCCCTTGCCAAATCGATAAGTATCGACTTATGCTTTTGCCATGATCGAAGCAGAGATTTTTCGCGCCCTGGCCGACCCGACGCGACGCGCCGTCTACGAGCGGCTGACTTCCGGCGAGATGAGCGTGTCGGAGTTGCGCACCGGCATGAGCGTGTCGCAGCCGGCGGTGTCGCAGCACCTTGCCGTGCTGCGCGGCGCAGGCCTGGTCAGCGAAAGACGCGCCGGCCGCAACGCCTACTATCGCGCCGATCCGCAAGGGCTCGAGCCGCTGCTCGGCTGGATCGAACGCTACCGCGCATTCTGGCCGGAGCGCATCGAAAGACTGAAGGCCGTTTTGAAGGACATGGACCAATGACCGACGAAAAGCAGACGCAGACCGCCAAGGATGCCCTCGCCTTCGAATGCGATCTGCCGGACGCACCGGAAAAAGTGTGGCGGGCACTGACCGTGCCGGACCTCTTGGCGGAATGGATGATGCCGAACGACATCAATCCGGAAACCGGCAGCCGCTTTGCCTTTGCCGGGCCTGAGAAGCCGATCGAGTGCGAAGTGCTCGATGCCGAACCGGGGCGCCTGCTGCGCTATTCCTGGCGCGAGCGTTCTGAAACCGGCGATGCCAATGGGCTGGACAGTATCGTGACCTTCACGCTTGCCCGCACTGTTTCCGGTGGCACGCATTTGCGCATTGTTCATGACGGGTTTGCCGCGGCGGCAACGCCTGCGGTGGCGATGGCGGGCGCCGCCTGCCGGCTCTCGCTGCGCGCATACAAGCCCAAGCCGCCAGTCGCCGCCAACGCGCCGCGCCTGTTGCTGCGCGCTGCCTGAACCGGAAAAATCAAAACGGAGACAATGAGATGAGCGGCTTTGCCAATCTGGTGCCGATGGTGATCGAGCAATCGAGCCGCGGCGAACGCGCCTTCGACATTTTCTCGCGGCTGCTGCGCGAGCGCATCATCTTCGTCAATGGCGAGATCAATGACGGCATGTCGGCGCTGGTCTGCGCCCAGCTCCTGTCGCTGGAATCGGACAATCCCGACAAGGAGATCTCGCTCTACATCAACTCGCCGGGCGGCGTGGTGACCAGCGGTTTCGCCATCTACGACACGATGCAATATGTCAGCTGCCCGGTGTCGACCGTGTGCATGGGCTTTGCCGCGTCGATGGCCTCCTTCCTGCTGATGGCGGGAACGCCGGGGCGGCGCATCGCGCTCCCCAACGCCAGCATCGTGCTGCACCAGCCTTTGGGCGGCTTCCAGGGCCAGGCCTCCGACATCCAGCGCCATGCCGAAGGCATTTTGCGCACCAAACGGCACATGACGGAACTGTATGCGCAGCATTGCGGCCGCACCTATGAAGAGGTCGAACGCACGCTCGACCGTGATTTCTTCATGACCGCCAAGGAGGCCAAGGAGTGGGGCCTCGTCGACCATGTGTTCGACACCCGCAAAAAGGCGGCGGCCTGATCGGCGGATTGAATGCAGGCCGGTGTTCCCTCATTTCAACACCGCTGGTCTGGCCTCGCCTTGAGCGCGGCACTATAGTCTTGCCATGCGCTACCACCTGAACAGACTGACCATAGCCATTGCCATCACGGCGGCGACATCGAGCATGGCATTTGCCGGGGACAGCAGCAGCACGTCGCCGAAAGGCGCCCTGCCCGGCGTGGCCGGCGACTACCGCATCGCCAAGCCCGCGCCGCAGCCGGAGCCGGACGACGCGCTGCCTGCCGGCGAGAACGGCACGTTCAAGATCGGCGACACCGATGTCAGGATTTCCGGCAACATCACTGTCGATGTCGGCACGGGTGGGATCAAGCCGCCGCACCGGTAGCCCCTTCTCCCAGTTATTATACGGGAGAGAAACCCTGCGCCGACGACTTCCTCACAAAAGAACAGCCCCGCCGTTGCTTCCGCTAACGGTCGGGGCTTTTTTTGGATTCCAAATCCAAACTGCCGGTAGTGTTATACCGACTTTGATTTCGGATGCTACGCGGCGTTCAGCCGACGATCCGACTAGCCGTCTCTGATTTTTGTGGGATTCGGCAGGTCACGGTTTGTCGGGTGGTTTGTTGGATTGTCGCGATGCGTCCATTTGGACACATACACTTCAATGCCTCGAAACTACCTGGCACTTATGCCCGCCGCGGCTCCACTAGCAGGTGGAGCCTCAAGGGACTATCCGGTGGCGTCATGCTCCGCTCCTATGTCCGTTGCGACAGGTGTCAATCCGAAGCACAAATCGCAAAAACCTGCGGCGTCTCGCAGGCCGCTATGGGCGGCGAGGCCATCAAAGACGGCCGGCTCCGTTGACTCCGGCAGAGTGCGCCCCCGATTCGACGACGTCAACCTTGAATAGCCGGTTACGGAAAATGTGATCGCCGGGAGCTTGCGTCACGGTCAGTTTCTGAAACACCCTTGTCAGTTTCTGCACAGCTTTGTCAGGAGCGTGTTCGGCCTTTGTTCTTTCCGCTTGCCCCTTCGCGCGAAAGACGGTTAAACGGCCTTGGTCGAGAAGTGTGGCGTCTCTCGACGTGGCGGCAAAAATACCTACATAGGGAATGGCCGGGAAAACCCGCCGATCCCACTGACACCAGACCTGAGGCGGCGACCGGCGATGGCCGACCATAAATACCTTTCCATTCGCGGGGCACGCGAACACAACCTGAAGAATGTCGATCTCGACCTGCCGCGTGACAGCCTGATCGTCATGACCGGCCTGTCGGGCTCCGGCAAATCGTCGCTTGCTTTCGACACCATCTATGCCGAGGGCCAGCGCCGTTACGTCGAGAGCCTGTCGGCTTATGCGCGCCAGTTCCTCGAAATGATGCAGAAGCCGGATGTCGACCAGATCGACGGGCTGTCGCCGGCCATCTCGATCGAGCAGAAGACCACGTCGAAGAACCCACGCTCGACAGTCGGCACCGTCACCGAGATCTACGACTACATGCGCCTGCTGTTCGCGCGCGTCGGCATCCCCTATTCGCCGGCGACCGGCCTGCCGATCGAAAGCCAGACGGTCAGCCAGATGGTCGACCGGGTGCTGGCTGTCGAGGAAGGCACGCGCCTTTTCCTGCTGGCGCCGATCGTGCGCGGCCGCAAGGGCGAATATCGCAAGGAACTGCTGGAGCTGCAGAAGAAGGGCTTTCAGCGCGTCAAGGTCGACGGCGTCTTCTACGAGATCGCCGACGTGCCGGCGCTGGACAAGAAGTACAAGCACGACATCGACGTCGTCGTCGACCGCATCGTCGTGCGCGGCGACCTGGCGACACGGCTTGCCGATTCCATCGAAACGGCGCTGAAGCTCGCCGAAGGGCTGGCGGTGGCCGAGTTCGCCGACCGGCCGCTCGACGCCAGCCAGACCGGCGAGGACTCGGTCAACAAATCGAAGAACGAGACGCATGAGCGCATCCTGTTCTCGGAAAAATTCGCCTGCCCGGTTTCCGGCTTCACCATTCCGGAGATCGAGCCCAGGCTGTTCTCGTTCAACAACCCGTTCGGCGCCTGCCCGACCTGCGACGGCCTCGGCAACCAGCGCGCCATCGACGCCAGCCTGATCGTGCCGGACGAAAACGTCTCGCTGCGCGACGGCGCCGTCAGCCCGTGGGCGAAGTCGACCTCACCCTATTACGCCCAGACGCTGGAAGCGCTGGGCAAAGCCTATGGCTTCAAGCTCGGCGACAAGTTCAAAGACCTGACCGAAGAGGCCAAGGAAGCCGTCCTGCGCGGCACCGGCGAGCGCGAGGTCACCTTCCAATATAATGACGGCCTGCGCTCCTACAAGACCACCAAGACGTTCGAGGGCGTCATTCCCAATCTCGAACGGCGGTGGAAGGAAACCGAATCCGCCTGGATGCGCGAGGAGATCGAGCGCTTCATGTCGGCGACGCCCTGCCCGGTCTGCAAGGGATACCGGCTGAAGCCGGAAGCGCTGGCGGTGAAGATCGCCGGCAAGCATATCGGCGAAGTCACAGAGCTGTCGATCCGCAAGGCCGACCAGTGGATCACCGAACTGCCGCCACATCTCAACGACCAGCAGAACGAGATCGCGGTGCGCGTTCTCAAGGAAATCCGTGACCGCCTGCGCTTCCTCAACGATGTCGGCCTCGACTATCTGACGCTGTCGCGCAATTCCGGCACGCTGTCGGGCGGCGAGAGCCAGCGCATAAGGCTGGCGTCGCAGATCGGCTCCGGCCTCACCGGCGTGCTCTATGTGCTGGACGAGCCGTCGATCGGCCTGCACCAGCGCGACAATGCCCGCCTGCTCGACACGCTCAAGCATCTGCGCGACATCGGCAACACGGTGATCGTCGTCGAGCATGACGAGGACGCCATCCTGCATGCCGATTATGTCGTCGACATGGGTCCGGCCGCCGGCATTCATGGCGGCGAGATCATCGCCCAGGGCACGCCGCAGCAGGTGATGGCCAATCCCAACTCGATCACCGGTAAATATCTGTCGGGCGCGCTCGAAGTCGCCACGCCCGGTGTCAGGCGCGAGGCCAAGAAAAACCGCCGGCTGAGGATCGTCGGCGCGCGCGGCAACAATCTCAAGAACGTCACTGCCGAAATCCCGCTCGGCACTTTTACCGCCGTCACCGGCGTGTCTGGCGGCGGCAAATCGACCTTCCTGATCGAGACGCTGTTCAAGGCGGCGTCGCGCCGCATCATGGGCTCGCGCGAGCATCCGGCCGATCACGACCGCATCGAGGGCCTCGAATTCCTCGACAAGGTCATCGACATCGACCAGTCGCCGATCGGCCGCACACCGCGTTCGAACCCGGCCACCTACACCGGCGCCTTCACACCGATCCGCGACTGGTTCGCCGGTCTGCCCGAAGCCAAGGCCCGCGGCTACCAGCCGGGGCGCTTCTCCTTCAACGTCAAGGGCGGCCGCTGCGAAGCCTGCCAGGGCGACGGCGTCATCAAGATCGAGATGCACTTCCTGCCCGACGTCTACGTCACGTGCGACGTCTGCCACGGCAAGCGCTACAACCGCGAGACGCTCGACGTCCTGTTCAAGGGCAAGTCGATCGCCGACGTCCTGGACATGACGGTCGAGGAAGGCGTCGATTTCTTTGCCGCCGTGCCCGGGGTGCGCGACAAGCTGGAGACGCTGAAGCAGGTCGGCCTCGGCTACATCCATATCGGCCAGCAGGCGACGACGCTGTCGGGCGGCGAGGCGCAGCGCATCAAGCTCGCCAAGGAATTGTCGCGCAAGGCGACCGGCAAGACGCTCTACATCCTCGACGAGCCGACCACCGGCCTGCACTTCCACGACGTCGCCAAGTTGCTGGAAGTGCTTCACGAACTGGTCGACCAGGGCAACACGGTGGTGGTCATCGAGCACAATCTCGAAGTCATCAAGACCGCCGACTGGGTGCTCGACCTCGGCCCCGAAGGCGGCGATGGCGGTGGCGAACTGGTGGCACAGGGCACACCGGAAGCCATCGTGCGCGAAAAGCGCAGCTACACCGGCCAGTTCCTGAAGGAGCTTTTGGAGCGGCGGCCCGGAGGCAAGCGCGAAGCGGCGGAGTAACTGACAGACCGGTCGGGCGCCTGGAGAGCTTTGAATGACAGTCCGACAGGCGCTTGCCGGTGATCTCGACGCAGTCGTCTCGCTGACGCAGACCGCCTATGAGCACTACACGCCCCTGTTAGGCGCGCCGCCGCTCCCAGTCACCGAGGACTATGCGCCACGCATCGAGCGTGGCGAGGTCTGGCTCTTGGAGAGCGGCGCGGAACTCGCCGGGCTGATCGTTATTGAGCGCCATCCCGATCATGCGATGATCTTCAGCGTCGCGGTCTCCCCCGCTTTCCAGGGCAGGAAACTCGGCACCGCGCTGCTCGACTTCGCCCAGGAACAGGCGCGGCTATGGGGGGTGCCGGAGGTGCGGCTCTACACCAATTCGCGCATGGAGCGGAACATCGAGATCTATACGGCCTATGGCTTCCACGAAACGGGCCGCCGAGCCAATCCCCACCGTCCCGGATGGACCGTGGTCGACATGATCAAACCGGTTGGAAAAATAGCCTGACCGCATTTTTAGAACTGGGAGGAAGACGATGATCAGCCAAGGAACAATCCGCGCCGGGATGGGCGGCTGGACTTTCGAACCCTGGGATACGTCCTTCTACCCGGACAAGCTTTCCAAGGCCAAACAGCTGAGTTACGCCACCCGCCAGGTACCGAGCATCGAGGTCAACGGCACCTACTATTCCAGCTTCAAGGAGCCGACCTTCGTCAAATGGGCGGGCGAGGCGCCGGACGGTTTCGTCTATTCGCTGAAGGGCAATCGCTTCGTCACCAACCGCCGCGTGCTTGGCGAAGCCGGCGAGTCCATCACGCGCTTCCTCGGCTCCGGCATTGCCGCGCTGGGCGACAAGCTGGGCCCGATCCTGTGGCAGTTCGCGCCGACGAAAAAGTTCGACGCCGACGATTTCGAGGCCTTCCTGAAGCTGCTGCCGGAAAAGCAGGATGGCGTGGCGCTGCGCCATGCGCTGGAAGTGCGCAACGACAGTTTCAGCGTGCCGGAATTTGTGGGCCTGGCGCGCAAATACAAGGCGGCAATCGTCTATGCCGACCATGCCAAATATCCTGGTATCGCCGACATCACCGGCGATTTTATCTATGCGCGGCTGCAGACCGGCAGCGACGACAATCCGGATTGCTATACGCCGAATGGCTTGGACGAATGGGCAGCGCGGGTGAAGACCTGGGCGCAAGGCAAGCAGCCGGCCGATCTGCGGCGCGCCGATCCGACTTTCGACGCGCCGGTGAAACCGCGCGACGTGTTCGTCTACTTCATCACCGAGGGCAAGGTGCGCGCGCCGTTCGGCGCCATGGCGCTGATGAAGCGGGTGAGCTGATCGGTTAAAGCGCGTCGCGCTGAAACGGATTCATACGGCGCGATTTAAGTCTTTGTCTTGATGCATGCCGTTGTCCCAGAACCGCGGCACACTTCTGGGCGACATGCATTAGGAGCAATTCCAGGAAAAGTGCGGACCGGTTTTCCCGGAAATCCGGGTAGCGCTTTCCCTTGAAAAGGGTTTCAACCCAGAATTGCTACGATCAACCGAAGCGTGATAGCTTATGCGCATCGTAACCTTATCGATACCTCCTTCCTGCATAAATCCGGTGCGGGTCCTTTCTAGAGGCCGGCCGCCGCGCGCAAGGACGAGGGCATGTCGCTCGACTACAGTTCCCTTCTGTTGGCTGTCGGGTTTTCCGCCGCTTGCCTCGGCCTGACGCTGTTCGGCATCTGGCTTACCGCGCGCTCGGAAAAATTCCTGCTGACCTGGGCCGTCAGCGTGCTTCTTATCGTTGCCGACGTCTTCGCCTACCAGGCCTATATCGACGCGCCCGGGCGCCTGCTCGGCCTCGCCAGCTTCACGTTCCTGCTGCTCGGCTTCGCGACCATGCTGGGCGCTGCCCATCAGTTCACGACAGGGAGGTCACCGCTGCCCCGCATTGCTGTCGGCGCCGGCGTCTCGCTGGCAGTCGCCTTGCCGCCGATGGCGCTTGGCTATGACGGGCTGGGCTTCATGCTGGAGAATGCCTTCGCCGCGCTGCTTTTGTTTGCGACGGCCTATGAATACTGGAAGGGCCGCACCGAATTCCCGGCCCCGATCCTCGGCATTGCCGGGCTCTACACAGCCACCGCAATTTCCTTCGTGCTGTGCTCCGGTGCACTTGTCTGGGATGGCAGGCTGGTGCTTGGCCATGCGCCGAGCAACTGGGCCGAGGATTTCAGCCTCATCGTCGTCATCGCGTGCATGACCGGCATCGGCGCGCTCTCGCTGGCGCTCAACCAGGGACGCCTGGCGCAGTATCATCGCCGCGAAGCGCTGACCGATCCGCTGACCGGACTGCTCAACCGGCGCGCTTTGTTCGACCTGCACGGCAAAACACCTGTCCGGTCCTTCACCGCCGTGATCGTGTTCGATCTCGACGGCTTCAAGGCGATAAATGACGAGTTCGGCCATGCCACCGGCGACGAGGTGCTGAAACTGTTCGCCAAGGATTTGACCGCCAATCTCCAGCCGGGCGATGTCGCCGCGCGCATGGGCGGAGAGGAATTTGCATTGGTGCTCGATCGCACCTTGCCTGAAAAGGTGGAATTCATAGCCGAGCGGATCCGGGCCAGTTTTGCCATGCGCCGGATCGATACCGAGACCCGCCTGCTCTCCTGCACCGTCAGCGCCGGCTACGCCTTCGGCAGCGAGGGCGGCACCAAATTCGACAAGGTGCTCAGCGCCGCCGACAAGGCGCTTTACGGCGCCAAGCGCGGCGGCCGCAACCGTGTGCTCGCCTTCCGGCGCGCCGGGTAGGCTGGGCTGATATTCAGCCGGCCTGAACCTCACCACACGTAAAACAACACCCCAAAGCGCGTCGCATGAGGCCGTTCAGGCGCGACGCGCTTTTAGGCCGCTATGACGATCTCGTTGTAAGTGTCGAGGTCGACGTAGAAAACCTTGGTGATTTCGCCGATCAGCTCATCCTGCTGGTAGCCTTGCGAGCGCAGAATGTTGATGGCGGTGATGATGTCGACACGCTCTGTCAGCCGTCGTTTCTGGTGGTCCTCGACGAACCGTTCCATAGCCCTATTCTCCTGGCAAGATTATCTGAACGCATCGACCGACAATCAGAACTGCGAGGGAAGCTAGGGTGGCTTGCTTGCGTGGAACTTGCAGGCTGAGCCAGCATATTCCCTCGATCTGCTACAGAACCAGACTGATACGGAAGCGGCCGACTCACCGAGGCCTAGGAAAGACTAGCATGCAGTATTCGGCGTGCCAGAGGTGGCGGCCTCGGACGAAAGTCCGACGCAACGGGCGCGGATCTTCGCGACTTCATCATCCTTGGGCGTAGCGACCCGAAGCGGAGCGAAGACCCAGGGATCCATGCCGGGACGAAGAAGCGTCATTAACGGTGCAGAATGTGGAATGCCAATGTGCCGCAGAAGCGATCTTGTTCTGCATCGCGGCACTCTTTGGCTGATGTCGCGGCATGGATACTAGGGTCTGCGCGCGTCGCTCCGCTCCTTGGCTCCGCCCTAGAATGACGAAGTGGTTGTGGGCATTTCAGCCAATCTTCGACGTGTACGATCCGTGCAGCCGTCGACCTGCGTTAAACCGTCAGAAACTTCCTGACGTCCGCCCGGTCGAGATCTTCGGCCGGGCCGGTGTGGACGATCTGGCCGCGGTCCATGATGTTGACCTCGTCGGCGAGCTCGCGGCAGAAATCGAGATATTGCTCGACCAGAAGCACCGCAATGCCGGCCTGGTCGCGCAAATAGCGGATGGCGCGGCCGATGTCCTTGATGATCGAGGGCTGGATGCCTTCGGTCGGCTCGTCGAGCACCAGCAGTTTCGGCCGCATGACGAGCGCCCGGCCGATGGCGAGCTGCTGCTGCTGGCCGCCTGAGAGATCGCCGCCGCGCCGCCCCAGCATCTGCTTCAGCACCGGAAACAGTTCGAAGACATGCGCCGGCACGTTGCGGTCGGCGCGCTTCAACGGCGCAAAGCCGGACTCCAGGTTTTCGCGCACCGTCAGCAGCGGAAAGATCTCCCTGCCCTGCGGTACGAATGCGATGCCCGACCGGGCGCGATCATACGCCGCGCTCCGGTCGAGCGCCTTCCCCTCGAAGGCAACGCTTCCGCTCGTCAGCCGGTGGTGGCCGACGATCGATCTCATCAAACTGGTCTTGCCGACGCCGTTGCGGCCGAGCACGCAGGTGATCTTGCCGGCACCCGCCGTCAGCGACACACCGCGCAGCGCCTGAGCAGCGCCGTAATGGAGCGTGGCGTTGGAAACTTCGAGCATGTCAGCGCCTTCTCCAGAAGCGGAGGAACGAAAAGTCGAAGCGATGGAATTGCACCCGCCAGACCATGCTCATCTCCCGAGATAAACTTCGACGACCCGCTCGTCGGCCGAGACGAAATCGAGCGAGCCTTCCGACAGCACCGAGCCCTCATGCAGGCAGGTGACCTTGACGCCGAGTTCGCGCACGAAATGCATGTCGTGCTCGACGACGATGACCGAATGGTCGCGCGCTATGTCCTTGAGCAGCCGCGCGGTTTCCTCGGTCTCGGCATCGGTCATCCCTGCGACCGGCTCGTCAACCAAAAGCAGCTTCGGGTCCTGCGCCAGCAGCATGCCGATCTCCAGCCACTGTTTCTGGCCATGGCTGAGATTGGCTGCCAGATCGTGGCGCTTGTCGCCCAGCCGGATGATGCCGAGGATGTCGTCGATCTGTCTGGCTTCGGCGGCCGAGCGGCGATGGAACAGCGCCGGAAAGATCGAGCGCGGGCCCTTCAGCGCCAGCATCAGATTGTCTTCGACGCTGTGGCTTTCGAAGACGGTCGGCTTCTGGAATTTGCGGCCGATGCCCATCATGGCGATCTCCGCCTCGTCGTGCCGGGTCAGATCGACCTGGCCGTCGAAGAACACTTCGCCCTCGTCGGGCCGGGTCTTGCCGGTGACGATGTCCATCATCGTCGTCTTGCCGGCGCCGTTGGGACCGATGATGGCGCGCATCTCGCCCTTGTCGAGCACCAGCGACAGATTGTTGATGGCGCGGAAACCGTCGAAGGAGACCGAGACGCCGTCGAGATAGAGGATGGTGTTGGACTTCGACATCGCTCTATTCCGCCGGCTGCGGTTCAGGCCCGGACGCGGACCAGGCACCGGGCGTTGTTGCTGCGCTGCGCACGATCTTCAATGGCGGCGCGGCATCAGGGTCTGTGCCCGCTTCCTCTGCAATCGCTGCAGCCCGCATCGCCCGAGCGTTACCGCGCCAGGAATCCCACATGCCGACGATGCCCTTGGGCAGGAACAGGGTTACGGCGACGAACAGGCCGCCGAGCGCAAACAGCCAGAACTCCGGCAGCAGGCCGGTGAACCAGGATTTGCCGGCGTTGACCAGCAGCGCGCCGACGATCGGGCCGACAATGGTGCCGCGCCCACCGACGGCTGCCCAGATCACGACTTCGATGGAATTGGACGGCTCGAATTCGCCGGGATTGATGATACCGACCTGCGGCACATAGAGCGCGCCGGCGATGCCGGCCATGACAGCCGAGACGGTGAAGGCAAACAGCTTCACGTTCTCCGCCCGCCAGCCGAGGAAGCGGGTGCGGCTCTCGGCGTCGCGCACCGCCATCAGCAGCTTGCCGTATTTGGAGCCGACGATCGCCCAGGTGATGAAGACGGCGAGCGCGAGTATGATGGCGCTGGCGGCAAACAGGGCCGAGCGGGTGGCGTCGGCCTGCACGTTGAAGCCCAGAATATCCTTGAAATCGGTCAAGCCGTTGTTGCCGCCGAAACCCATGTCGTTGCGGAAGAAGGCGAGCAGCAGCGCGTAGGTCATCGCCTGGGTGATGATGGAGAGATAGACGCCGGTGACGCGGCTGCGAAAGGCGAACCAGCCGAAGACGAAGGCGAGCAGGCCGGGCACCGCCAGCACCATGATGGCGGCGAACCAGAAGTGGTCGAAACCGGTCCAGAACCAGGGCAATTCCTTGTAGTTCAGGAACACCATGAAATCGGGCAGGATCGGATTGCCGTAAACGCCGCGCGAGCCGATCTGGCGCATGAGGTACATGCCCATCGCATAGCCGCCGAGGGCGAAGAAGGCGCCATGGCCGAGCGAGAGGATGCCGCAATAGCCCCAGACGAGATCGAGCGCCAAGGCAAGCAATGCATAGCAGAGGTACTTGCCCGTCAACGCGACGATGTAGGACGGAATATAGAACGCGCTTTGCGGCGACACTGCGAGGTTGAGCAGCGGCACGATAATGGCGGCCGTCAGCAGGATGAAAATAGTGATGGCGATGCGACGGTCGGCACCCGCGGCGAAGAAGCGTCCCGTGATCATGTTTCCACCGCCCTGCCCTTGAGCGCGAACAGGCCGCGCGGGCGCTTCTGGATGAACAGGATGATCAGCACCAGCACGACGATCTTGCCGAGCACCGCGCCAGCATAGGGTTCGAGAACCTTGTTGACGATGCCGAGCGAGAAGGCGCCGACCAGCGTGCCCCAGAGATTGCCGACGCCGCCGAAGACCACGACCATGAAGCTGTCGATGATGTAGCCGCGGCCGAGATTGGGCGAGACATTGTCGATCTGGCTGAGCGCGACGCCGGCAATGCCGGCAATGCCGGAGCCGAGCGCAAAGGTCAGCGCATCGACCCAAGGCGTCCTGATGCCCATCGAGGCGGCCATGCGGCGGTTGGCGGTGACGGCGCGCATCTGAAGGCCCCAGGGCGTGCGCTTCATAACAAAGAGCAGCACGCCGAAGACGGTGAGCGCGAAGACCAGGATCCAGAGGCGGTTCCAGGTGACGGCGAGTTGGCCGACATCGAACGATCCCGACATCCAGGAGGGGTTGCCGACCTCCTGGTTGGTCGGTCCGAAGATCGAGCGCACCGCCTGCTGCAGGACAAGCGAGACGCCCCAGGTTGCGAGCAGCGTTTCCAGCGGCCGGCCGTAGAGGAAACGGATGACGCCGCGCTCGATGATCAGGCCGACGGAAGCGGCAACCAGGAAGGCGAGCGGCAGCGCGATCACCAGCGACCAGTCGAACAGGCCGGGGAATGAGGTTCGGATCACCTGCTGGACGACGAAGGTGGTGTAGGCGCCGAGCATCACCATCTCGCCATGCGCCATGTTGATGACGCCCATGACGCCGAAGGTGATGGCGAGGCCGATGGCGGCCAGCAGCAGCACCGAGCCAAGCGAGATGCCGTACCATATGTTCTGGCCGGCATCCCACAGCGCCAGGCTCGAATTGATACTGGCGATTGCCGCCGTCGCGGCATCCTTGACCGCGCCTTGCGCATTGGCCTCGACCGCGGTGAGCAGCGAGACCGCGTCGCGGTCGCCGCGCGCGCCGATCAGGGCAATGGCGGCAAGCTTGTCGGCCTCCGGCTTATCGGAGACCAGCACCGATGCCGCGCGCGCCTGTTCGAACAATGCCTTGACCTTGGCGTCGGTCTCGGCGGCGATGGCTGCATCGAGCGGCTCGATATTGGCGGCATCGGGGGTCTTGAACATGGTGTCGGCGGCGGCGATGCGGACAGAAGGATCTTTCGCGCGCAACGTCAGCGTTCCCAGCGCATCTCGGATGACACGGCGCAGCGTGTTGTTGACCTTGATCTTGGTGATGTCGGCCTTGGCGGCGTCGCCGGCTTTCTCGCCGCTCAGCGGGTCGAGCAGCGTGACGCCGTCGGCGGCCTCACTGCCGACGAAGACGGCTGAATCGGCTTTACGAATGTAGAGATTGCCTTCGGCGAGGGCTGCAAGCGGCCGTTCAACCAGCGGATCGCCGGTGGCGGCAAGTTCGCGCACAACAGCCTCAGTGGCGGCAAAGCCCGTGCCCGTGGCGAATTTGGCGACGATGGCGCGCAGATCGGCTTCGGCTGCGTTCGACGGCAATAGGCTTGCCACCAGGAACACCAGCATGAGGCCGAGAGTGCGCAACAGGATCATCCGTTCAGATACTCTTCTGTGGGGAAATTCCGCGCCCGGGCGGGCTGAAGCGCCCGGACGCTTGGCGGTCCCGATCGTGGAGGCGTCCACGATCGGTCAGTCCCAGGAGGGATCAGTTCGTGCCCTTGCCGCCGCATTTGCCGGTGGCAACGTTGAAGTTGCCGCAGGACAGAGGCGCGCGCCAATCCGAAATCAGGTCCTTGGAATCGGGCAGATAGTCGGACCATTCGTCGCCCATCACGAGGCCGGGCGTCTGCGACACGGTCTCGAACTGGCCGTCGGCCTGGATCTCGCCGATCAGCACCGGCTTGGTGATGTGATGGTTCGGCATCATGGTCGAATAGCCGCCGGTGAGGTTCGGCACGGACACGCCGACCATGGCGTCGATGACCTTGTCGGGATCGGTGGTGCCGGCCTTTTCGACCGCCTTCACCCACATGTTGAAGCCGATATAGTGAGCTTCCATCGGGTCGTTGGTGGTGCGCTTGTCATTCTTGATGAACTTGTGCCAGTCGGCGATGAACTTCTTGTTTTCGGGTGTGTCGACGCTCTCGAAATAGTTCCAGGCAGCGAGATGGCCGACCAGCGGCGCGGTATCGAGACCGGCCAGTTCTTCCTCACCGACCGAAAAGGCCATGACCGGGATGTCCTCGGCCTTGATGCCCTGGTTGCCGAGTTCCTTGTAGAACGGAACGTTGGCGTCGCCATTGACGGTCGAGACGACGGCGGTCTTCTTGCCGGCCGAGCCGAATTTCTTGATTGCGGAGACTTCGGTCTGCCAGTCGGAGAAGCCGAACGGCGTGTAGTTGACCATGATGTCTTCGGCGGCGACGCCCTTGGCCTTCAGATAGGCCTCGAGGATTTTGTTGGTGGTTCGGGGATAGACGTAGTCGGTGCCTTCCAGCACCCAGCGCTTCACCGAGCCACCGTCCTCGCTCATGAGATAATCGACGGCAGGAATCGCCTGCTGGTTCGGGGCGGCGCCGGTGTAGAACACGTTGCGCTCGCTTTCCTCGCCCTCATACTGGACGGGGTAGAACAGGATGTTGTCGAGTTCCGAGAACACCGGCAACACCGATTTGCGCGACACCGAGGTCCAGCAGCCGAACACGGCGGCGACCTTGTCCTTGGAGATCAGCTCGCGCGCCTTTTCGGCAAAGAGCGGCCAGTTGGAGGCCGGATCGACAACGACCGCCTCGAGCTTCTTGCCGAGCAGACCGCCCTTGGCATTCTGCTCTTCGATGAGCATCAGCATGGCGTCTTTCAGCGTCGTCTCCGAAATCGCCATGGTCCCCGACAGCGAATGCAGAATGCCGACCTTGATCGTGTCTTCGGCGGCCTGGGCCGGAGACGACATCGACAGGCCGGCGGCGACCACGCCGGCCGAAAACATTTTTGTTATTGTGGAGAAATTACCCCTCATACCGAAGACTCCCAAGCTGTTTGATTGCACCGCGATAATGCAATGCAACTGCCGTGCCAAACGCAAAGGCGCCGCTCACGAAGATGGAATAGCCGAGCGTTATCAGCCGGTTGGTATATTAGCCTCGAGAAAACAGTGGTAGCCGGCGAAAATTGATTGAGGCAAATTTGCGCAGCGCACATGGCTTTTGCCTAATTTTTGCCCAATTGAGACAAATGCCTAGTTTTTGATCTCCGGCCGTGTGTTCCGGGCTAACAATGTTGCGGTACCGCGCGAAAATAGGGCAAGCTCGCCCTTCAAAAGAGTGACGTCATGACATCTCGCACCTCATGCATTTCCGGCATCCTGCTGCTGATGGCAACGAGCGGCGCCGCGCGCGCCGATTTCAGCGAGGGCAAGCTTCCGGACGGCACCTATCATTGCGAGGTCTATTTGCTCGGCGCCTTCCTCAACCTCGGCGACATCACTATCAAGGGCAATGTCTATAGTGGTCCGGTGACATTCGGCACCGCGACGCAAGGCTACAACTATCAGATGAATGCCAATGGCGAGATCACCTGGCTCGGGCCGCTGGGCGGCTATACCACCGGTGGCAACTCCGTCTCCATGACACAGGCAACACTGGACGGCGAGACCGCCCCGTCATTCGACATCATTCTGAAGCAGCCCGACGGCGCCTTCACCGCCTCGACCTGCACCAAGGGCTGAGCGATGCGTAGTGCCGCGCCCAGTTGCGGCAAAACCTTCCTCTTATGTCATGTGAATGTTGCCTAGGCAGACTAGGGCAACGGTGCGCCGTAACATCCACCCTGAGAGGCAGACACCATGGCCAATGCACCGTCTTCATCCTCCCCCGTCATCCGCGAAATCATTGCCGAGCGCGTCTCGCGCCGGTCTCTTTTGAAAGGCAGCCTCGCCTCCGGCGCGCTGATTGCCGGCGGCAGCTTTGTCGGCTCCTTGTTTGCCGGCGAAACGCATGCCGCCACAGCGCAGTCGACGCTCGGCTTTCCCGAGCTGAAACGGGTCTACGGCAAGACCCATGCCGCCGCCGAAGGCTATGAGACGACCATCGTCGCGCGCTGGGGCGACCCGCTTGCAGCCGGCCTCGCCGAATTCGACGGCAACAAGGTCGCGGCGGAGGAACAGGAAAAGCGCTTCGGCTACAATTGCGACTACATCGCCTTCATGCCGCTGCCCAAGGGCACGGTGAATTCCGATCATGGCCTGCTCTGCGTCAACAACGAATACCTCTCGCCCAATGTGATGTTTCCGGGGATGACCGAGGGCGATGCCGGCAAGACGATGACCAGGGAACAGGTCAATCTCGGCATGGCCGCGATGGGCCATTCGATCCTCGAGGTGCAATTGAAGGACGGCAAGTGGGAAACCGTGGCGGACAGCCCGCTCAACCGCCGCATCACCGCCAACACCGAAATGACCGTTTCCGGACCGGTTGCCGGCCATGCGCTGATGAAAACTTCGGCCGACCCGACTGGCACGAAAGTGCTCGGCACCAGCTATAATTGCAGCGGCGGTTTCACCCCCTGGGGTACGGTGCTGACCTGCGAGGAAGGCGTGTCCGACATTTTCGGCGGCGACCCGAAAAAGGCGCCGACTGCCGACCTGCTCGACCGTTACGGCTTCGACGGCTCCGACATCTATGGCCGCGGCCGCTTCCATGACCGCTTCAACCTCGACAAGGAACCGAACGAGGCCAACCGCTTCGACTGGGTGGTCGAGATCGACCCTTACGATCCTCAGTCCAGGCCGGTGAAGCGCACGGCACTTGGCCGCATGTCGCATGAGGCCTCGACCGTGGTCCTCAACAAGGACGGCCGCGTTGTCGTCTATATGGGTGACGACGACTATTTCGAATATATGTACCGCTTCGTCTCGGCCAAGGCCTATGACAAGGCCAACCCGGCCTCCGGCGCCGATCTGCTCGACGATGGCGTGCTGTCGGTCGCCCGCTTCGATGCCGATGGCTCGATGACGTGGCTGCCGTTGGTGCACGGCCAGGGCAAGCTTACCGTCGAGAACGGTTTTGCCGACCAGGCCGAGGTGCTGTTGAAGACGCGGTTTGCGGCAGATGCGCTCGGCGCCACGCCGATGGACCGGCCCGAGGACATCGAGACCAATCCGGTGACCGGCCGCGTCTATGCGGTGATGACCAAGAACAAGAAGCGCGACCAGTCAAAGGTCAATCCGGCCAACACGCGGCCGGAAAATCTCTGGGGCCATATTGTCGAACTGATCCCGCCCGGCGGCCGCGGCGCGGATGCCGACCACACGGCGGAAAAGTATGCCTGGGACCTGTTCGTGCTCTGCGGCAACCCGAAAGATGCCAAGGTCGGCGCCACTTTTCATCCGGACACGTCGGACAATGGCTGGTTCGTCTGCCCCGACAACATCACCTTCGACCCGGCGGGGCGGCTGTGGGTGGCGACGGACGGCGCCAATGATTTCGACCTGCCGGACGGCGTCTATGGCGTCGACACCGAAGGTGCGGCGCGCGGCCTGCCGAAGCTGCTGTTCACCTGCCCGCACGGCGCCGAAGCGACCGGCCCGTGCTTCACGCCGGACGGCACGACTTTGTTCCTGTCGGTGCAGCACCCTGCGGAAGATGCCGAGACGCTCGACAAGGCGCAGACGCTATGGCCCGATTTCAAAGACGGCCAGTTGCCGCGACCTTCCGTCGTCGCCATCCGCCGCAGGGACGGACAGCCGGTCGGCGCATAGTGAGTCCTAGTGAAAAAGGCGGAACGCGCCATGCGCGTTCCGCGTAGCGATCCGGGAGGACGGCTCAGATCGTCTTGGCCGACATTTGCGAAGCGATGTATTCGGCCTGGCGGATAGCCAGCGACACGATCGTCAGCGTCGGATTTTCAGCCGCACCGGTCGTGAACTGGCTGCCGTCCGACACGAACAGGTTCTTGATGTCGTGCGCCTGGCCGTGCTTGTTGACGACGCCGTCTTCCGCCTTTTCGCTCATCCGGTTGGTGCCGAGATTGTGGGTTGAGGGATAGGGCGGCGTCGGGAAGGAGCGCGTCGCGCCGACCGCATCGTAAAGCGCTGTGGCCTGCTTGTAGGCATGGTTGCGCATCGCCGTGTCGTTGGGATGATCATCGAAATGCACGTCGGCGATCGGCATGCCGTGCGCGTCCTTCTCGTCCTTGTGCAGCGTGACGCGGTTTTCCGCGCGCGGCATGTCCTCGCCGACGATCCACAGGCCAGCCATGTGATCATAGTGGTCGAGCGCGGTGGTGAAGGAACGGCCCCAGCCGCCGGGATTGAGGAAGGCGGCCATGAAGGGCAAGCCGAGCGACAGCGTCTCGAATTCATAGCCGCCGACAAAGCCGCGTGAGGGATCGTGCCGCGCCTCGTCGCGGATAATGCCGGCCATGGTGGTGCCGCGATACATTCGCACCGGTTGGTCGAAAATGGCGTAGACCGAACCGGTGGTGTGGCGCATGTAGTTCTTGCCGACCTGCCCCGACGAATTGGCAAGCCCTTGCGGAAACTTCGCTGACTCGGAGTTCAGCAGCAGGCGCGGGCTTTCGATCGAGTTGCCGGCGACGGCAACGATGCGGGCCTTCTGCTCCTGCAGCTTGCCGTCCTTGTCGGCATAGACGACGCCGGTCACTTTTCCGCTAGCGTCATGGTTGATCTTGATCGCCATGGCGTTTGGCCGGACCTCGAGATGGCCGGTCGCCTCACCCTTGGGAATCTCGGTGTAGAGCGTCGACCATTTGGCGCCCCATTTGCAGCCCTGGAAGCAGAAGCCGGTCTGTTGGCAGGAGTTGCGGTCGTCGCGCTCGACCGAATTGATTGCCATGTTGCCGGTATGACATTCCTTATAGCCGAGCTTGTCGGCGCCGGCCTTGAGCACCTTGAAGTTGTTGTTGCCGGGCAGCCGCGGCCAGCCATTGGTGCCGGTGACGCCCATCTTGGCTTCCGCCTTGGCGTAGTAAGGCTCCATCTCGGCCAATGTGACCGGCCAGTCCAGCAGGTTGGCGCCTTCCAGCTTGCCGTAGGTCGAGAGCGTCTTGAACTCATGCTCCTGGAAGCGCAGCGAGGCGCCGGCCCAGTGCGTGGTCGAGCCGCCGACCGATTTGACGATCCAGGCCGGCAAACTGGGGAAATCCTTCGACACCCGCCAGTCGCCTGAGGTTGTGCGCTTGTCCGTCCAGGCGAGCTGGCTGAAGGAACCCCACTCGTCGTTGATGAAATCCTCGTATTCGTGGCGCGCGCCGGCCTCGAGGATGACGACATCGACGCCTTTCTGGGCGAGTTCGTTGCCGAGCGTGCCGCCGCCGGCGCCGGAGCCGATGATCACGACCACGCCGTCGTTGTTGAGATCAAATGAAGCTGCCATGGTTTCCTCCCATGAATTCCTGTTTGCGGGGTTTCAGAACGACGGAAGGGCTCAGAGCCACTCTATGTCGTCGAAACCGCGCGCGATGTAGCCGCCCTTGGAGTAGGATTCGCCCTCGTAGCCGAAAATCGGCCACACCTCCTGCTGGTTGTAGAGGCTGACGACGAGGCCGCCGCGGATGGACTGGAAGAACGGCGTCGCCTCGATCTGCTGCAGCACGGCAACGCGCTGCTCCTCCCAGCCGAGGCCGCGATAGCCGCCCTCGCCCGACTTCTTGTCGAGGTTGGCGATGCCGTCTTCGATCATCGTCTTGTAGGCAGCGTCCTTGCCGGCCTGCTCATCATGCCCTTTTACGGCGATGGCGTAGTATTTGTCGGGCACCTGATCGTGCGGATAGATGTCGCGCGCCATCTGGATCAGCGTTGCCATAGTTTCGGGCTTGAGCGCCGATGTCTCAAGCCCCCAGGCATTTTCAGGGCTGATGACGGCGCTGCCGGAAATGACGAGCAACGCGCCGATGCCGCCGCGTTTGAGAAGTTCACGACGTGAGAGCCTCGCGTCATAGATCGTGACCATTTGTTCCTCCCTGCTTGCTGTTTGCGCCCTTGAACAGCGCCGTTGCTGGCGCCGCGCGGCTGAATGCGGCTGATAATCCCCTACTGGAAGCGCCCTCCACGCTGCAGAACCTCGATCTTGTAGCCGTCGGGGTCCTCGATGAAGAAAAAGCGGGCGATCAGCGATCCGTCGCGGTTGAATTCGACGATCTTCTTGGGGTTGAGGCCGAGCGCGCCGATCCGGTCGTGTTCGCTGTCGAGATCGGACACCGAGACCGCCAGATGGCCGTAACCGTCGCCAAGCCCATAAGGCTCGGTGCGGCCCTTGTTCACGGTGAGTTCGAGCTCGAACCCCGTTTCGGCGTTGGCAAGGTAAATCAGCGTGAATGTCTCGAAATCCAGCCTGTCGGCGACGTCGAGCCCGAAAGCGTTTCTGTAGAAATCGACGGATCTGGCCTCTTGGAGAACCCGGATCATGGAATGGATTGCCTTCGCCAAATCAGTCTCCGCCGCTGCATGTTGGAGGCGATTATGGGCGGCACGCGCGAAAGGTGGTGGCAGCCGGTTACCACGGCTAAATTTGCAATCGCTGCTATGCCAGCGCCTAAAGACGAAAGTCCGATTGCCGATTCGGCCCACAAGGCCGAACATGCAGGGACAACCACAACTTGAAGGCGCGACACGCTGCGCCCAAAACCAACAATATCGGGAGGTAAGGATGTGCAGGGTTTTTGCCGGGCAGGATCCGGAAGGCTATCGACAGATCAACCGGTCGATCCGCATCGACGGTCACTCTACGAGTATCCAGCTTGAAGGAACGTTCTGGGCGCTGCTTGACGAAATTGCCGACAGCCAGGGCCTGACGACGCCGAAGTTCATCTCAAAACTCTATGACGAGGCGATCGAGATCAACGGCGCCATTCCCAACTTCGCGTCGATGCTGCGTACCACCTGCGCGCTCTATCTGCGCGGTCACCGGCCAGACATGGATGAGCTGACGCCGAAGCGCGAAGCGGCCTGAGGAAGCTAGCCTTCCGCCGCAACGTCGAGCCCGAGCCGCGCCATATCGGTGAACAGCGCCTGACGTTCGGAATAGGCAGTCTGTTCGCCGGTCACGATGTTGTCGACGACGGTCAGCAGCGACAGCGCGCGGGCGCCGAAATGCGCCGCGATTCGGTAGAGTGCGCTGGTTTCCATATCGACAGCGAGAGCGCCAAGCGCCTGCGCTTCGGCAAAGCGGTCGCGCCCTACAGGGTGGTAGAAGACGTCGCTGCAGATGGTCAGCCCGGCCTGGTGGTCGATGCCGAGCTGGGCGGCGCAGGCCAAAGCGTGGGCGAACAGGCCGGGATCGGGCCCGGCGGCAGCATCGTAGAGGCCGAAGACCTGGCCGCTTTGGTCGCTTTCGGCGCGCACCGACTGCGAGATCACCAAGGAGCGCAGCGGCACGCGGGGTGTCAGGCCGCCGCAGGTACCTGTGCGGATCAGCGTTTTGACGCCGTGAACATCCAGGAGTTCATGCACATAGACCAGGAAGGACGGGACACCGATGCCGGTGGCCTGGATGCTGATGGGACGGCCGCGATAGAGACCAGTGAAGCCGAGTGCGCCCCGGCGGCGGTTGACGCAGCGCGGTGCCTCAAGAAATGTCTTTGCCATCCACTCGGCGCGTTGCGGATCGCCCGGCAACAGCACCGTTGCGGCATAGTCGCCCCTGGCAGCCTCGTTGTGCGGCGTCACGACATGCTCCCGAATACCCGCCGCCCGTTTCGCCTGCAATCATGGCAGCGTCACGTCATTGCGCAAGCTTTGAATTAGGGCGCCCTAAGACTCCAACACATCCTTGACCACGGTGGCCAGCTGCTTGAGGGAGAACGGCTTCGGCAGGAAGCCGAATTGCGCGTCCGGCGGCAGGTTTCTGGCGAAAGCGTCTTCGGCATAGCCGGACACGAAGACGAACTTGATGTCGGGCTGGCGCTTGCGCAGTTCGCCGAGCAGCGTCGGTCCGTCCATTTCCGGCATCACCACGTCGGACACGACGATATCGACCTTGCCGCCGAGCGCTTCGAAGACTTCCAGCGCCTCGACGCCCGAGGAGGCCTCATGGACGGTATAGCCGCGCGAGGTCAGCGCCCGCGAGCCGCCCATGCGCACGGCGTCTTCGTCCTCGACGAGGAGCACAGTGGCCGAGCCCGACAGGTCCTTGGCGCTGTCGGCGGCTTTCACCGGCGCAGCCGGCGCCTCGCTGACGTCGCCGGGCTTCTTCGCCTCCACGATATGGCGCGGCAAGAAGATGCGGAAGGTCGAGCCCTTGCCGACTTCGGAATCGCAGAAGATGAAACCGCCGGTCTGCTTGATGATGCCATAGACCATCGACAGGCCAAGGCCGGTGCCTTTGCCGACTTCCTTGGTGGTGAAGAACGGCTCAAAAATCTTCTTCAGCACGTCCGGAGCAATGCCCGAGCCGCTATCCTCGACCTCGACCACGACATAGTCGGCAGGCGTGAGCTCGCGGTAGGAGAAGCTCTTGCATTGTTCGGCGGTGACGTTGCGGGTGCGCACGGTGAGGTCGCCGCCGGCCGGCATGGCGTCGCGCGCGTTGACGGCGAGGTTGACCACCACCTGCTCGAACTGGCCGATATCGACCTTGACCGGCCACAAATCGCGGCCGTGGTCGACCTTCAGCTTGATCTCGTTGCCGACCAGGCGGGCAAGCAGCATCCGGAGATCGGCAAGCACGTCGGTCAGGTTCAGCACTTCCGGCCGCAAAGTCTGCTTGCGCGAGAAGGCGAGCAACTGCCGCACCAGCGAGGCCGCCCGGTTGGCATTCTGCTTGATGTTCATGATGTCGGGGAAGGATGGGTCCGACGGACGGTGATTGGTCAGCAAAAGATCCGACGCCATGATGATGGCGGTCAGCACATTGTTGAAGTCGTGGGCGATGCCGCCGGCAAGCTGTCCGACAGCCTGCATCTTCTGGCTCTGCGCCATCTGGCCCTCGAGCGCCTTCTGCTCGGTGGTCTCGACGGCATAGACGATGGCCGATTCGTCGGCGCCCTCGCCGGTGCCGTCGGCGACGGCGTTGACGTAGAAGCGGATGTGACGCTCCTCATTGCCGGGCAGCAGCGTGTCGATCGGCTCGATGTCGGCCTGCCTCAGCCGCGCCTTCTCGAAGGCGGCGGCAAAGGCCGGCCGGTCGCGCTCATGGATCACGGTGTCCAGCCGCACGCGGCGGTCAACCGCGTCGCCGTCGACGACGGAGGAAAACAGCGACAGGAACGGCGCGTTGGTGCGCAGGATGCGGCCGCCATTGTCGACGGCAGCAATGGCCATCGGCGTCGAATTGAAGAAACGGGTGAAGCGCACTTCCGAAGCACGAAGGTCGGCCGATGCGTCCTCGCCCTGGGTGCGGTTGAGCACAATGGTGCGGGTCGGACCGTTGGTCCCCTCTCGGCTGGCCGAGACCCGATGCATGAAGCGCACCGGCACCGCCTCGCCGGTTGTCGTCGTCAGATCGAGATCGATGACGGCGTTGCGGGTGGTGCCGGGATCGGCCTTGACCGAGCGCACCAGCGCCATGCCGTCGCCGGCGACGATTTCCGGGAGTGTCACGGCGCCAGGGGTGAAGCTCGCCAGATCGATGCCCAGCCATTCGGCGAGCGTGGCGTTGATGTAGGTGACACGGCCTTCCTGGTCGGCCGAGAAGAAACCGGCCGGCGCATGGTCGAGATGGTCGATGGCCTTCTGCAAGTCGAGGAAGAAACGCTCCTGCTCGGCCCGTTCCTGCGAGATATCGGCAAGCTGCCAGGCAAGCATCGGCAGGCGCTGACCGGGAACGCTGAAGGTCCGGGCCCGCGCCCGGTACCAGCGCGCGCCGGGTTCGGCGCCCGGCCGGATCGACTGTGCTAGCCGGAACTCACCGTCGCCGGCCTGGCCATCGCGCAAGCCCGAGGCCAGCCGGTATATGGTCACCGAAGCTTCGGGGACATCGGAAAGCAGGCCTTCGACCGTCTTCAGATCGGCGGCCGACGCGGCACCGGTCATCTCGGCGTAGGCCCGGTTGGCGTAGACGACGCGGCCCTTGGTGTCGGTGACGATCAGGCCCTGCGACATCGAATCGACGAAGGCCTTCGACAGTTCGTCCCCGGTCGAACGCGGCGCGATCTGCACGAAGCCGATGGCCGTGGCGAACAGGAAGCCGACGCCGATCATGGCAAGCACGCCCAGCATGCCGAGCAGGAACGGATCGCCAAGACGCTCGCGGAAAATGCCGAAAACGATCGCGGCCCCAGTCAGGACGATGATGAACACGATGAGCCGGGTAACCGCGCCTGGCCGCGTGTTCTGATCGACGATCGGTACCGGATAGAAATCGCCGCGCGTTTCCCTGGCCATATGCCCCCTGCTCGTGAGTTGTCCGACACCGCCCCCGGCCGGTTGAATCACATTCTCCTAATCCGGAAAAGGCCTTGGCGGCAAATGTCGGATAAAAATGACGCGTCGGTGTTTTCAAGCTGTTCACGAAGCGTGAAGGCAACTTGCGGTGGCTGGCCGCAACGGTCTAGTGTCCCTCCACTTCAAAAGCCGATTGGGGGCACCGATGCAGTGGCTGGATAATGTGGCGGGTCCCGGATATGCCGCAGCGCTGCTGTGGACGTTTGCTGCCCTTGTCCTGCTGGTCATCGTGCTCATCATCATCAGGCTGATCCGCAACCTGACCTTCGGCACCTTCGTTGCCGGCGGCAGGAACCGCAAGACACGGCTGGCGGTCATGGACGCCACGGCAGTCGACAGCCACCGCCGGCTGGTGCTCATCCGTCGCGACGACATCGAACACCTGCTTTTGATCGGCGGCCCAACCGACGTTGTCGTCGAGCGCGATATCAGGCTTGCAGCGCCACGCCGTCCGGCATTGACCGGCGATGGCGGTGTTGGCCAGCAGCAACAGGCGCCGCGTCCGCGCGCAGCACAACCCGCTCCGGCCACGCCCGCAAGGCAGGCGCCGCCGCCGCAACCGGTAAGGGCTGCTCCGGCCGCCGTTCCGCCGCGCCAGGCCGCGCCGGCGCCGAAACCGGCTCAAATCTACCAGGCGAGCAATGTGACACCGCTGCCGGCCTATGGCTCCGCCGCCAATACTGCCCGGCAGGCCCCGCCACCGAAGCATGAGTCCATCGACGATACCCTGATGCGGGAGCTCGAGGTCTCGCTCGACGATTCGCACCCCAAACCGGCAAGCAAGCCGGCTGCGAAGGCACCGCAGTCTCTCGACGACGAGATGACCAAGCTGCTCGGCGAACTCGCCAGCCAGAAACGATAAAGCCCGGCGAACCGTCACATCTTGCCGATTCCCGATCGAACGCCGCTTAAGCGTGTCGTCCGTTTCAGCGCGACGCGCTTTAACTTGGGGGCGGACTAAACCCTTCGGCCAAAAACAGAAATGGCCGGGAAACCCGGCCATTTCTGATGAAACAGTCCTGCCTGACGGCAGCGGCTCAATCGTCGCGATAGACCTTCTCGCGGCGTTCGTGGCGCTCCTGCGCTTCGATCGACAAGGTCGCGATCGGACGCGCATCCAGCCGCTTCAGCGCGATCGGCTCGCCGGTTTCCTCGCAATAGCCGTATGTGCCTTCATCGATGCGCTGCAGCGCCGAATCGATCTTTGAAATGAGCTTGCGCTGGCGGTCGCGGGCCCGAAGCTCGATGGCGCGGTCGGTTTCCGAGGAAGCGCGATCGGCGAGATCGGGATGGTTGGCGTTTTCCTGCTGCAGGATTTCGAGGGTTTCGCGCGCTTCGCGCAGTATGTCGGTCTTCCAGGTGACGAGCTTCAGGCGAAAGTAGGATTTCTGCCGTTCGTTCATGAACGGCTCGTCTTCGGAGGGTACGTAATTGGCTGTAACGATATCGTTCATTCGACTCACCCAACAACCCCAAATTTGGCGCCTATATATTCGCGCAGAGAAGGCTGCACAAGCGTAATCCGCGCGCGTTTCACGCAATTGTTAATGCCGCGCGGGCGATCCTCAGCAAAGCCTTCCATAGCAAGGGCGCGGGCGAATTCGCACATGATTCGCTGCGCTTGGGCGTCGCCGCCCATTGTGCCTCAGGCCTTTCTCGTGGCTAATCCAGTTGTGTCATTGGTGGGCAGCACACCATTGGGGGTCCGGTGAGCAGACTGTATCTGTTGAGGCATGCGAAGGCTGGCTGGGCCCTTCCCGGCGTGCGCGACTTCGATCGCCCGCTCGACGCATCCGGCATTGCCGATGCCGAAATGATGGGGACTGCGATGCGTGCCCGCAACTACATCCCCGATATCACGCTCTGCTCCAACGCCAAGCGGGCGCGCCAGACGCTGGAAGGCATCGCCGGCCACACCGATACCGGCCGGGTGCTGTTCTTCGACACGCTCTACAGCGAGGATGCCGCCGGCTACCTCGCCATCATCCGCAGCAATGGCGGCCCCGGCTCGCTGCTGGTCATCGGCCACAATCCGATGACGGAAGACCTTGCCATGGCGGTCTCGGGCGATGGCGACGAGGCCGCGCGGGCCATCATGAACCATGGTTTCCCGACCTCCGGCCTTGCGGTCGTGCGCTTCGACGGTACCCTCACCGACGCCGCGCAAGGTTCGGGCTATCTCGAAGCCTTCCTGACGCCCGCCGATCTCTGAGCGGAAACCGGCCAGGTCCAGGCGCCATTTCAAACTGGAGATGCAAAGCCTATATCGGGCGAACGGAAGCCCCGAGAGAACAGATTTTGGCATCATCGCTGACCACTTTCACCGACGAAGCGAGAATTGCCCTGGATACGCTGTCGGGGCGTGCGAGCGGGCTTTTTTCGCCGTCGCTTCGGCTGGGCGTTACCGGCCTTTCGCGCGCCGGCAAGACAGTGTTCATCTCCGCCCTTGTCCACAATCTCATCCATGGTGGGCGCCTGCCGCTGTTCGAGGCGCAGAAGTCGGGACGGATCGCTCGCGCCTTCCTCGAGGAACAGCCGGACGATGCCGTGCCGCGTTTTCAGTACGAGGACCATATCTCCGCCCTGGTCAACGACCGTGTCTGGCCGGACTCGACGCGCGCCATTTCGGAACTCAGGCTCACCATCGAATATGAGTCTGCCTCCGGTTGGAACCGGATGTTTTCCAGCGGCCGATTGTCGGTCGACATCGTCGACTACCCCGGCGAATGGCTGCTCGACCTGCCGCTGCTCGGCAAATCCTTCGCCGATTTTTCGCGCGAGGCGTTCGAGATGGCGATGCTGCCGGTGCGGGCCGACCTGTCGCAGGACTGGCGGGCGCTGTCGGCGAGGATCGAACCCAATGCCGAAGCCGACGAGATGACGGCGCGGCGCCTCGCCGAGAGTTTTGCCGCCTACCTCAAGGCCTGCAAGCTCGACGAGCGGGCGCTTTCGACCTTGCCGCCCGGCCGTTTCCTGATGCCTGGCGACCTCGAGGGATCGCCGGCGCTGACCTTCGCGCCCTTGCTGCTCAAGGGTGAGAAACGGCCGCGCTCCGGCTCGCTGCAAGCGATGATGGAGCGCCGCTACGAGGCCTACAAGACGCATGTGGTGAAACCGTTCTTCCGCGAACACATCACCCGCCTCGACCGCCAGATCGTGGTGATCGACGCCATGCAGGCGTTGAACGCCGGCCCCGGCGCGATGGCCGACCTGGAACGCGCGGTGACCGAAATCCTCTCCTGTTTCCGTCCTGGCCGAGGCAATTTCCTCACCGACCTGTTTTCACGCCGCATCGACCGCATCCTGGTTGCCGCGACCAAGGCCGACCATTTGCATCACGAAAGCCATGACCGGCTGCAGGCAATCGTGCGGCGGCTTGCCGACCGCGCCGTGGCGCGGGCAAATTTCACCGGCGCCGATGTCGATGTGGTCGCCATGGCGGCGGTGCGCGCGACGCGCGAAGGCACGGTCAAGCAAGGCCGCGACACCCTGCCGGTGATCATCGGCACGCCGCTGAAGGGCGAGAAGATCAACGGCGAAACCTTTGATGGTAAAGCCGAAACCGCCATATTTCCCGGGGACTTGCCGGAGAAAATTGATGCGGTTTTCGACGTTTCGGAAGCCGACCACCGGCAGAGCAGCGACGATCCGGCGATCCGTTTCGTGCGCTTTCGCCCGCCAAAGCTCGAACGCACCGCTGAAGGCGTCACGCTGTCGCTGCCGCATATCAGGCTCGACCGCGCCTTGCAGTTCCTGATCGGAGACCATCTGGCATGACCGCGCCCCGCAGACCGGCAGCTTTCCGCATCGAGCCGGAGGCCGAACCGAAGCAGGAAACGCGCAGCCCCCATGCCGAGCCGCCGCGCAAGCCGCGCACCGTCGTCGTGCCGGCCGAGATCGATGTCTTCGATGAGCCGGACATTGTCGCCGCCGAACCGCCGCCGGCGACCGCGCCGCGCAGGCGCTCGCTGTTTGCCAGCCTGTTTTTCGGCGCGGTCGGCGTGCTGGTTTCGCTCGCCGTCGGCCTGTGGACCGACCAGCTCATCCGCGACCTGTTCGAGCGCGCAGAGTGGCTGGGGTGGCTGGCAGCGGGAATGGCCGCAATTGCCGTGTTGGCCCTCGCAGTCGTGCTGGTGCGCGAATTCCTGGCTATCGCCCGGCTGGCCGAGGTCGAAAAACTGCAAAAGCGGGCGCTCGATGCCGTGGCCCGCGACGATCCGAAGGCTGCAAGGGCCGTCGTCGAAGAGCTTTCGGCCTTTGTCGCTGCGAAACCCGAAACCGCGGCCGGCAGGCGCTCCCTGGCCGAATTGCGCGGCGAGATCATCGATGGCGGCAATCTGGTGCGACTGGCCGAGACCGAAATTCTCGGGCCGCTCGATGCGAGAGCCAAGGTGATGATCCTCGAAGCAGCCAAACGCGTGTCGCTGGTCACCGCCGTCAGCCCCCGCGCACTCGTAGACGTTGCCTATGTCGTGTTCGAGGCCGGGCGCCTGATCCGCCGCTTGTCCGAACTCTACGGCGGCAGGCCGGGCACGCTGGGCTTTTTCCGGCTGGCGCGCAGCGTTCTTGCCCATCTGGCGGTGACCGGCTCGATCGCCGTCGGCGACAGCTTTGTCCAGCAGATCGTCGGCCATGGCCTTGCCGCACGGCTTTCGGCGAAACTCGGCGAAGGCGTGGTCAACGGCATGATGACGGCGCGTATCGGCATTGCTGCCATGGAGACGGCGCGGCCCCTGCCCTTCATTGCCGGCAGGCGGCCGGGTATGGGCGATTTCCTGTCGGCGCTGACCTCGTTTGCGGCCAGAAAAGAGAATGAAGCACCCGCCTCGACCAAGTGAACGCCCTCTCGCGGTCACCAAGCATTAACCAATCTTGTTCATGGTCGTCCAACAACAGCCTCCTTGTTGCCGGGTGTCGTCTATGAAAAGCGTAATCTTGTCCTGCGTCCTGCCCCTGGTCGCGCTTGCAGCACCTCTGGGCCCGACCGGGAAAGCCTTTGCAGCGGAGCCCGACAAGCAGTTCTTCCGCACCGTTGAAGGCAAATGGGTCGGCCCGGGCGAAATCATCGCCGGCAAATACAAGGGCACGAAGTTCACCTGCAGCTTCGACGGCTCGACGCCGGACAACAAGACCGGCATGACGCTCGATGGCGACTGCCGCGTCGGTGTCTTCACCCAGAAAATGTCGGCGACCGTCGAGCGCAAGGGCCGCGACTACAAGGGCAATTTCATGGGCGGCGCCGCGGGGTCGGGCCTGGACATCATCGGCGGCAACGTGGTCGATGCCCGCAAAGTCGTCTTCACCATCAACCGCAACCAGCTGCGCGGCGTCATGCAGGCCCGCATTCCCGACGACAATTCGATGACGGTGACCATCGCCGTGCGCGTCGACCAGCAGCTGGTGCCGGTCATCGGCATGAGCCTCAAGCGCGTCGACGCCGTCGAAGTCGGCTCCATCGCCAAAAACTGACTCTCAAGCGGTTCCCCGAAAAAAGCGCGGAACGGGGTTGCACTGCGCGTTAGCTGAGCTGTTCCGCTCAGCTCGATGTCGGGAAGGACACGCCACCTTGCGGCCAGGTTGGCGCTCCTCAAGCACGGGCCGCTCGGGCGGCACCTTTCTGCCGCGACCGGACATGTGGCGCGCAACCGACGATGTCAGCGTCTCCGATGGCCCAAGCCACAGCAAGGCCAACGTGTCATGGTCCTGTGCGTGCCGGCGGTCCTCCGTGTCAGCGCGATGCGCTTTAAGAACACCAGCAAAAAAGGCGGCGGCTACTCGAGCCACCGCCTTCCTCAATTTCCGAACGAAGAATCAGCCCTTGATGGCGGCCGTCAGATCGTCATAGGCCTTGCAGGCGTCGGCCGGCGTGGTGGCGCCCTGATATTTGGTCGTCACAGCCTGCACCTTGGCGGTCAGGTCGGCGGCCTTGGTCGGATCCTTGGTGATCGCTTCCTGCAGCGCGGCGGTCATTTCCTGCGCCTTCTTGGCCGCGATTTCCTGCGTGCATTCAGGCGCCTTCGAACAGGCCGATGCGGCAAGCATGGCGACACCCACGCCGACGAGCAAAAACTTCTTCATGTCAGTCATTCTCCTCACGAAGGCAGAACTTGATCGTCGCTGCCTTCCAACGGCCGAAGCCTGGCGTCCCATAGCCGCCGATTGCGGCAAAACGCAACGTGTGCGGCGCATAAACCTGTGCAGCGCTGCTGCAACGGCGCGGACGGCCTGATTGAGGCCGCCCGTGTCAGACGAAGCGAGGTTTCAGCCACGAGGCTGCAGCAGCGCCAGTGCGGCCGTCGCCGCGGCAAGGACGGCGGTTAGGGTCAAAGGTCCCGTAGCGCCATAGGTGTCCACGACATAGCCGCCGACAACCGCACCGACGGTGATGGCAACCTGGAAGGAAGTGACCATCAGGCTGCCTGCTGCTTCCAGCGCATCAGGTGCCGCGCGAGACATATTGGTCGGCAGCACCACCGGCGCCATGCCGAAGGCGAAGCCCCACAGCGTAACAAAGCCGAAGGCAACGCCGGTTTGCGCGCCCCAAAGCACCAAAGCGAGTGCCGCAAACGCCATCAACGCGGCGGTAACTGCGAGGGCCATGTGGATGTTGGTGTCGGCCAGGCGGCCACCGGCAATATTGCCGATCACAGCGGCGATGCCGAACCCGAGCAGCGCCAGGGCAATCGGCCCGGTTGTGAGGAGCGTCACCTGTTCGAGGAACGGGCGCACATAGACCGAGCCGGCAAAATGCCCGGTCATCAGCAGAACAATGGCAAGCATGCCGAGTTGGATGCCACGCCGCCGTGTCAGCCGAAAGACGTCTGCAAGGCTGTTGCTTGCCGCCGCAGGCAAGGTCGGCAGGCTGAGAAGCTGCAGCAGCATGGCAAGCGCGGCCAGCCCCGCCGTCATGGCCATCGCGCTGCGCCATCCCAGCCAGTCACTGATCAACGCACCCATCGACGGCGCGGCAATGGTCGCGAGCGAGACGCCGAGGGTCACGATCGCCATGCCGCGACCTGTCGCATTGGCGCCGACCAGCCGCGCCACGACGGCAACGGAAAGTGCCCAGAAAGCGCTAAGAGCGATCCCCAACCCGGCCCGGCCCAGCAACAGCAGCCAGAAATTGGGCGCCAGCGCCGCAAGAATATTGGAACCGACCGCCAGGGCCATGAGGCCAACCAGCACCGCCTTGCGGTTCAATCGGCCGATGAGAACATTGCTCAACATGGCCGTCACGGCGCCAACGGAAGCGGTGGCGGTGACGACCTGTCCGGCAGTTCCCTCGCTGATGCCGAGATCGCGCGCCATCGGCGTCAACAGACCTGCCGGCAAGAACTCGGCTGACACCAGGGCAAAGCTGGTGGCCGCCAATGATAGGACCGCAAACCATGTGGCCGCGCTCCACGCGGCTGGTGCATCGGCATCAAGGCCGATTGCGGCGTCTTCAAGCTGTAATGTTGTGTCCGTCACGGAAAGATCTCCACAGTTGGAGATCTTAGATAGGCGAGTCCGCCCGGATGTTATGTACCTTAAAATCCGAAATTCATATCCATTCGTCCGGGAATTGTGCGACGCACAACGCCTGGCGAGACATTGGTGATGCGCTTGAACGCGCGGGCGAAGGACGCCTCGGAATCATAGCCCAAACGGGTAGCGACTTCGGCAACCGACAAGCCGTTTTGGCCCAGCAATTCGCGGGCAAGCTGCATTCGCAGGCGGGCGAGATAATGTGCGGCACCCTCCCCCAATACCGCGCTGAAGCGCTCGGCGAAAATCGAACGCGATTGGCCTGCCACGCCGGCGAGGCTTCCCAGCGTCCAGTTGTGGCCGGGGTCGCGGTGCATGGCCGCCAGAGCGCGGCCTATATGGGGGTCGCGGATGGCTGCGAGCCAACCGGTGGTCGATGCGCCGTTGCAATTGACCCAGCACCGGATGAGCCTGGCTGTCAGCAAATCCGCCATACGCGACAGGATGGTGGCGCTGCCCATCTGCGGTTGCGCGGCCTCCACCGTCATGGCCGCCAGCAAAGGGCCGACCATCGGGTCATTGCCGGCCACGTCGCAACCCTTGATGAGAGGCGGCATCAACGTGATCAACGGATTGAGCGCATAGGAGCCGAGAGACATGGAGCCGCAGAAAAGGGTGCTTGTCGCGCCCGTTCCCTGCCGTATCACTTCGCAAACGTTGCCGCCCAACTTGATCACCTGGCAGCCCTCGAGCGAATCGCCCACCACGTCCGGCGCACTCGCCAGCCGATGGGCGATGCCTTGCGGCAGCAGCACCAGATCGCCATCGCGCAACTCCTGCCAGCCTTGCGCTTCGGTGTGAATCCAGCATGGACCCTGGCCGACAAAGTGAAAACGAAGCAGTTGTTGTTGCGGAAAGTCTATGCTCCATGGGTGCCGGAGTTCGCAGCGGCCATAGTTGACGCCACTCAAGCGAAAGTCTTGCAGAACTTCGCTGAGCGCATCCATCGGGATATGTGGCAGCGGCGACGGCCGGGACGAATAATCAGGCATTTGTCAGATATAGATACCGGCCGTCCGACAGGCAAGCGCAGACTGTTGTTCCACCGGGGAATCGCTGCCACGGCACCCTACCCATCCTGGCAGGCTTCCCGCCCTTGCCTCCCGCTCCCGGTGCATGCAAGGAGTGCTGTCGGACACAGGGACAAGAGGCATGGCAGCGGAAGCATCGGGCAGCGATCTCATTCAGGTGGTGGCGCTGCTTGCCGCAGGCGTCGTCGCCGTTCCGATCTTCAAACGCATGGGGCTGGGCTCGATCCTAGGCTATCTCGCCGCGGGCGTGGTCATCGGCCCGTTCGGTATTGGCATTTTTTCCGAATCGGAAGCCATCCTGCATGTCGCCGAACTCGGCGTGGTCATGTTCCTGTTCATCATCGGGCTGGAGATGCAGCCGTCGCGGCTATGGGGCCTGCGCCGCGAGATTTTCGGCCTCGGCGCGCTGCAGGTCGGCGTCTGCGCCTTGCTGCTCACCGGTGTTGGTCTCGCCGGCGGCTTTCCGATCGCGCAATCCTTCGTTGCCGGCGCCGGCTTTGTCCTGACCTCGACGGCGATCGTCATGCAGCTTCTGGAAGAGCGTGGCGAGATGGCCAGCCCCAAGGGCCAGCGCATCGTGTCCATCCTGCTGCTCGAGGATCTGGCAATCGTGCCGCTTCTGGCGCTGGTCGCCTTCCTGGCGCCGGGCGGCAGCGAGATGACCCTGCAGCAAAGGCTGACCGAAATCGGCATCGGTCTTGGCGCCATCGTCGGGCTGGTGGTGGCCGGCCGCTATCTGCTCAACCCGTTCTTCCGCATCCTGGCCGACGCCAAGGCGCGCGAAGTCATGACGGCGGCAGCCCTTCTGGTCGTGCTGGGGTCGGCGCTGGTCATGCAGCTTTCCGGCCTCTCGATGGCGATGGGCGCCTTCCTCGCCGGCGTGCTGTTGTCGGAATCGACCTTCCGCCACCAGCTGGAGGCCGACGTCGAGCCATTCCGCGGCATCCTGCTTGGCCTTTTCTTCCTCGCCGTCGGCATGTCGCTCGACCTACATGTGGTGGCCGACAACTGGCGGCTGATCGCCGTCTATGTCGTCGCCTACATGGCGATGAATGCGCTCGGCATCTACCTCGTCGCCCGCTTGCTGAAGAGCGGTCATCGTGAAGCGCTGGAACGCGCCGTGATCATGGCGCAAGGCGGCGAATTCGCCTTCGTCCTCTATTCGGCCGCGGCGGCGGTTGGCATCATCGACAGCCGGGCCAACGCAACGCTGACCGCGATCATCATCATCTCCATGGTGCTGACGCCGCTGGCCATCATTGCGCTCAAATATGTGACGCCGCGCGACGAGCAGTCGCTTGAAGGCGTCGACATCGCCGACGGCCTTACCGGCAGTGTGCTGGTCATCGGCTTCGGCCGTTTCGGCCAGATCGCCAGCCAGCCGCTTTTGTTGCGCGGCATCGACGTGTCGATCATCGACAATGATGTCGAAATGATCCAGGCGGCCGCCGATTTCGGCTTCAAGGTCTATTATGGCGACGGCACGCGGCTCGACATTCTGCGCGCCGCAGGTGCAGGCCGCGCCCGCGCCGTGCTGATCTGCGTCGACAAGCCGGACGCCGCCGTGCGCATGGCGGAACTGATCAAGGCGGAGTTCCCGCTGCTGACTGTCCTGGCGCGTGCCTTCGATCGTGGCACCGCGCTGTCGCTCATCCGCGCCGGGGTCGACTTCCAGCTGCGCGAGACCTTCGAATCGGCCCTCGTCTTCGGCGGTTCCGCGCTCGAGGTTTTGGGCGTCGAGCCGGAAGATGTCGCCGATGTCATCGAGGATGTGCGACGGCGCGACAATGCCCGACTGGAGACGCAGCTGGCCGAAGGCGTCCGCGCCGGGCAACGTTTCCTCAGGGGCAATACCGGCACGCCGATCCCGACGCCGCTGACGCAACCGCGCCGGCCCGGCCAGGCGCTGAACGAAGAGACGGCCGGCGTGCTGCACAAGCCCGAGCCCGCCGATCAGGGGGAAAGCTGATGACCGCATCGGATGAGCGCGCGCTCGCCGTCACCAAATTCTGGCGCGAGGCCGGCGAAGACGCGTGGTTCGAGAAGAACGACGTCTTCGACGCGGATTTCCGCAGCAGGTTTCTCGACCTGCACTTTGCCGCCGCGCGGCGCGAGTGCGACGCATGGTCGGAGCATGCCGAGGGTTCGCTGGCGCTGATGATCCTGCTCGACCAGTTTCCGCGCAACTGCTTTCGCGGCTCAGGCCATATGTACGCCACCGATCCGCTGGCACGGCACTTTGCCGCCAAGGCGATTGCGGCCGGCCATGACCTTTCGCTGGAAGAAAACCTGCGCGTCTTCCTGTACCTGCCCTACGAACATTCGGAACTGCCCGCCGACCAGGACAGATCGGTCGAGCTCACCACCGCCAGGGCGCCGGAGTATGTGAAATACGCCATCGAGCACCGCGACATCATCCAGCGCTTCGGCCGCTTTCCGCACAGGAACAAGATGCTTGGCCGCGAGACGACGGCGGACGAACAGGCATTTCTCGATGGCGGCGGCTTCTCCGGTTAACCCAGCCACCAATCGCGGCCGGAAGCCAGCCGCTCTATGCCTGACGTATCGACGGCGCTGAGCCGCTCGGTCACGCTCCTGCCGCCCACCGCCAGATCCGGCGCGATCTCTGCCAAGGGCGCCAGCACGAAGGCGCGCTCCACCATTCGGGGATGCGGCACCTCCAGCCCGGTTTCGTGGATTGTGCGGTCGCCGAACACCAATATGTCGATGTCGATCAGGCGCGGACCCCAGCGCTCCTCGCGCACCCGCTTCAGCTTGCGCTCGGCCTCGAGGCAGAGGTCGAGCAGCGCCCTTGGCGCCAGCGAGGTCGAGATTTCGGCAGCGGCGTTGAGGAAATCCGGCTGGTCGAGCTTGCCCCAGGGCGGCGTGCGGTAAAGTGAGGAGACGGCGACGACGCGCGTGCTCTCGTCGGCGTCGAGCAGGCGCAGCGCCGCCGCCATCGAGGCCGAGGGATCGCCAAGATTGCCGCCAAGGCTGAGATAGACCGTGTTATTGTTACTCTGGCCAGACAACGGTCACCTCGACATAATCGAGCACGCCGGGCACCGGTGCGTTGGGCTTGCGCACGGTGATCTCGGCCTTCCTGATCTGCGGGAACCGTGAAGTCAGCGCCTTCGCCACTTCGAGCGCCAGCGCCTCGATCAGGAAGCGGCGATGTCCAGTGACGATCTTTTCAATCACCGTGAAGGCGATGCCGTAATTGACGGTGTCCTCGATGGAATCATCCTCCAGCGGGCGGCTGGGCTCGACCGTCAACTCGGCATCGACATAAAAACGCTGGCCAAGCGCCTCTTCCTCATCCAGCACGCCGTGCCGGGCAAAGAAGGCGCAGTTCTTCATGCGGATGACGTACATTTCTTAGTGTCCTGGGCTCAGCGTCCTGGCTTTTCGCGCGCCAGCATAGCATCGGCGACCGCCAGTGCGTCCACGTTGATTGCGACATCGTGGACGCGAAACAGATCGGCGCCCTTCAGCCTCAGAATGACACTGGTGGCTACCGTCCCGGCGGCGCGCGCGCCGGCTTCGCGGCCGGTGACGGTGCCGATGAAGCGTTTTCTGGAGGTGCCGGCCATCAAGGGAAAACCGAGCTCCTTAAGCTCGGAAAACCGCGCCATCAGGTCGAGGTTTTCCTCAGCCGTCTCCTTGGCGAAGCCGAAGCCGGCATCGAGTACGATATGATCGTCCGCAACGCCGCTGCGCCTGGCGACTTCCAGCGAAGCCTTGAGGAACAAAAACTGGTCGGCGATGACGTCGGGCAGTTTTTGCCGCCCGCGCCCGGTATGCATGATGACCAGTCCGGCGCCGGTCTCGGCGGCGACGCGGGCGATGCCGGGTTCACGCTGCAAGCCCCAGACATCGTTGACGATATGCGCGCCGGCGGCGACGGCGAGGCGCGCGGTTTCCTCGCGATAGGTGTCGACCGAAATCAGGGCTTCGCCTGAACTGGCGAGCGCGGCGATGACCGGCAGGATGCGGGCCTGCTCTTCTTCAGGCGTCACGGGCGAGGCGCCGGGGCGCGTCGATTCCCCGCCGATATCGACGACGGCGGCGCCTTCTTCCACCATGCGGTGCGCCTGCGCCACCGCCTGGTCAGGCGTGATGAACAGTCCGCCATCCGAAAAACTGTCGGGCGTGACGTTGAGAATGCCGACCACAATGGCTTTCTCGCCAAGGTCGAGATGGCACTTATGCGCCAGTTGCCATCGCCTTGTCGTCATTGTCCTTCAACCATGTGTCTCATTGGCATGTGGCTCATTGGCATGTGGCTCATCGAGCGCTTGCAATCCATCAACGATGCGTGATCGGTGGAAGATCAATTCGGTTGCGCCGGCAACGGCCGTAAAGCAAGGTGAGTGAAGAGGCAACATGATGAAACGACCCCTGCTCTGCGCCCTGATGCTGGCTTTGACCGTCCTGCCGGCGAATGCTGCCAATCTGGTGAAGACCTACAGCTATTTTGCCATCGGCGGCAGCACGCTCGATGACATCGAGACGCAATTGTCGAAGCATGGACCCGAGGTGAAAAGCACCGGGATGCGGCATCCAGGCGCCACCCAGATGGCGTTCACCACCCGCATCAGCTACGCGCAAACCGCAGACACCTGCCGCATCGCCAAGGCCGCCGTTACCGTCAAGGTCAAGGTCATCCTTCCGGAGTGGCGCAGGCCGCGCAAGGCCGATCCCGATGTCAGGCTGTTCTGGGACACCCTGTCGGCCGACATCAAGCGCCATGAGGAGCGTCATGTCGAGATCGCCAAGAACCACGGCCGTCTGCTCGAAGACGCGCTGAACGCGAGCTTTGCGCAAAAGACCTGCGCCGGGGCAAAGGCGAAGGCGGCGCAGATCACCGCGGCCGAACTCGCCAGGCATGACCAGGACCAATTGCGCTTCGACCGCGTGGAAGGCGTGAATTTCGAAAGCCGCATCCTGCGGCTGCTGCGCTACCGCATGCAGCGCGTCGAGAACGGCCAGCTTCCGCCCGGCTGAAACACGGCGATACCAAGCCAATTCTGCCGAAACATGAGGCCAGCCCCAGAAAATTTTCGGGCATAGGTCGAAATCGGCCTATACGGGACGACATATGTCAGGCTCGCAAGATATGTCAGGCTGGCAAGGCGCGAGCTTCGAAACACCAGATCAAGACCAATTGAGGCGGCGCGTAGCGGAGCGGCCATTTGGCGCCGCGCAATCGCTCTCAAACTTTATGGATGAAATGATATGGACCAAGCTGTCGACAAGCCGGCTAGGCTGCCTCCCGCCGCACCGCTGACGGAAAGCGAGAAGAACGTCATCATCGCCGGCATCCTTTTGTCGATGCTGTTGGCGGCGCTCGACCAGACAATCGTCGCGCCGGCCATGCCGACCATCGGGCGTTCGCTCGGCCATGCCGACTACCTGCCGTGGATCGTGACCGGCTATCTCCTGACGGCGACGGCCATGGCGCCGCTCTACGGCAAGATTTCCGACGTCTATGGCCGCCGGCCGACCGTCTATGCGGCGATCCTGATCTTCCTTCTGGGATCGCTGGTCAGCGCCATGGCCCCCAACATGTTCGTGTTGGTTGTCGGCCGGGCGATCCAGGGTGCGGGCGGCGGCGGCCTGTTCGCCCTGGCGCAGATCGTCATCGGCGACCTCGTGCCGCCGCGTGAACGCGCGCGTTATGCCGCCTGGATTTCGGGCACCTGGGCTGTCGCCAGCATCGCCGGGCCTTTGCTCGGCGGCGGATTTGCCGAACATCTGCATTGGTCGCTGATCTTCTGGATCAATATCCCGCTCGGCATCTTGGCCATGGCCATCATCAACAAGCCGCTGCGCAAACTGCCGGTCGCCGCAAAGCGGCATCGCATCGACGCGCCGGGCGCGCTGCTTCTGGTGGTGGCGACGGCATTGCTGCTTTTGGCCCTCAACTGGGGCGGCAGCGCCTATCCATGGGTCTCCCGCGAGATCGTCGGCCTGCTCGCCTGTTCGGCGGTCTTCTGGGGTGCGTTCGCGCTCAGGCTGATGCGTGCGGCCGAGCCGCTGATTTCGCTTGAAGTGCTGAGCAATCCGATCGTGCTTGCCGGCACGGCGTCGATGTTCCTGCTGCAGGCCGCCAATATCGGCCTGTCGGTGTACCTGCCGGTCTATCTGCAGTCGATCATCGGCCTGTCGGTCAGCCAGTCGGGCCTTGCCATGCTCGGCCTGCTGCTCGGAACGGTCGCCGGCGCGACCTTCAGCGGCCGCACGATACCGCGCTTCTTCCACTACAAGCGTATCGCCATGGTCGGCGTTCTCTTCGCCATTATCTGTCTTGGCGTGCTCAGCCTGGTCGCCGGCCGCGCCTCGCTGCTGGTGGTCGAGCTCTTGACCATCTGCATCGGCCTTGGAAGCGGCACCACCTTCCCGGTCGCCACCGTATCGGTGCAGAACGCCGTCGACCGCGCGCATCTCGGCGTTGCCACCGGCGTGCTGACCTTCCTGCGTTCGCTGGGCAGCGCGCTCGGCGTCGCCATGCTCGGCGCGGTCGCGCTCGGCTATGGCCTGCCGCTTGCCGGCGAAGGCGCGCCGGCTGCCGGACAGATCGTCTCGGCGACGCCCTTCATGATGATCTTCCTTGCCGCGGCCGTCACGCTCGTGCTGGCGCTGATGACGCTGGCGCTGATGCCGGAGAAGTCACTGCGCGGCCGCGACGACGCCGAGGCGCCAGTCGTTCTGGTGGAGTGATTCGGAAAGCCCTGTAGGACCTACTCCACGACGCCGAGCTTCTTCTGCAGGCTGGTCGACGACGTCGTGTACTGGAAGACGATGCGCTCACCGGGGCTGATGATGCGCTTGGCGGCCTGCGCCATCAGCGCCACCTCGTGAAAACCCGACAGGATCAGCTTCAGCTTGCCTGGGTACCAGTTGATGTCGCCGACGGCAAAGATGCCTGGCACCGAAGTCTGGAATTTCTCGGTATCGACCGGGATGAGGTTCTCATGAAGGTTGAGCCCCCATTCGGCGATCGGGCCGAGCTTCATGGTCAGGCCGAAGAACGGCAGCATGCGCGTGCACGGCACCTCGATGTCGCCGTCAGGCCCGCCCTTGATGGTAGCAGAGGCCAGCTCGCCGTCGGCGCCGGTCAGGCCGCTCACCTGGCCGACCCGGAACTCCAGCTGCTTCATCTCCTGCATGGCATACATCTTGTTGACGCTGTCGGGCGCCGCCCTGAATTCCGCGCGCCGGTGGACCAGTGTCACGCTTTTTGCCACCGGCTGCAGGTTCAGCGTCCAGTCGAGTGCGGAATCGCCGCCGCCGACGATGACGAGGTCGTGGCCGCGGAATTCCTCCATACGGCGCACCGAATAGAAGACGCTCCTGCCCTCATAGGCCTCGATGCCGGGAATGGGCGGCCGTTTGGGCTGGAACGAGCCGCCACCGGCGGCGATCACCACCACCTTGGCTTCGAACACCTCGTTCTCGTCGGTGGTGACCCGAAATGAGCCGTCGTCCAGCTTTTCCAGGCTGGAGACCATGCGGTTGAAGGTAAAATCCGGCTTGAACGGGTGAATCTGCTCCAGCAGTCTGTCGACCAGCCCTTGCGCCGAGATCGAGGGCCAGCCTGGAATGTCGTAGATCGGCTTTTCCGGATAGAGTTCGGCGCATTGGCCGCCGGGCCGGTCGAGGATATCGATCAGATGGCACTTCATGTCGAAGAGGCCGAGTTCGAACACGGCGAACAGGCCGACCGGCCCCGCCCCGACAATGAGTGCGTCCGTCTTGATTACATCGGTCATGCCAGGCGAGCCTCATTGTCAAACTGGGGCGAAACTGGCGCGAGACTGCATGAGCATTGGCCCGCTGCCAAGCGGCGGCGGGAAAAATCAGATGGTACGGGAGATCAACCCTGGCGAGCCGGCACGCGCACGACGAGGCCGTCAAGCGCGTCGCGCACCTTGATCTGGCAGGACAGGCGCGAGTTCGGCTGGACGTCATAGGCAAAGTCCAGCATGTCCTCTTCCATCGCCTCCGGCTCGCCGACCTCGGCCGTCCAGGCTTCGTCGACATAGACATGGCAGGTCGCGCAGGCGCAGGCGCCGCCGCATTCTGCCTCGATGCCCGGCACCGCGCTACGGATCGCATTCTCCATGACGGTCGAGCCGTTTTCGGCCTCGACATCGAAAGGAGTGCCGTCATGGGCAATGAAGGTCAGCTTGGTCATTTGTCACCTGAAGGGAGTCCCAGCCGAGATAATCACTCCACCGGACAAGTCAACTGCGGCGCGAAAGCGCCGCTTTGTGACGTTTTTTCGGAAAGCTGGCCAAAGCACGCCCTGGCCCCGTCGATTCATCCCGGTGGCCGCTGCCGAGCGGCAGCCATTACCGGCTGATGGCGGCGATGAAATCGCGCACTTCCTCGATCAGGGTGCCGAGGCGCTTGAGGATGCGCGCATCTTCCGGCTGCTGTTCGATCGAGGTGGCGCAGTCGGCGATGGCAAAGGCGCCGACCCCGCGCGCCGAACCTTTCAGCCCATGCGCCAGAAGCAGTCGCTCCCTGACATCGGCATCGACTATTCTGTCGCGGACGGAAAGCGCCTGCTGTACGAACAGCGCCAATACCTCCTGTTCGAGGGCGCGATCCCCCATAGTCTGACGGGCCAGGTGGGCCAGATCCACTGGGCGCGAACGGGCCGGTCCCGACGCATCGCCGCCCGGCATTGAGAAGGCAATGCCGCTTTCACCGCGTACCAATTTGAAACTCCTTGTGCCGATCGCCGAAAAAACTAGGCGATTTCCGTCGCCAACGCGTTAATGAATGGGCTGGAAAATTGTTGCCGTTGAGGCGGTTAGATCACGTTGTCGTTAACCTTATATTTAAAGTTTTACGTATCTCGCGGAATGCATGTTTTCTTTACCCCTGTGTGTCATTACGATACGAAGGTCCATTTTCAGCCTCCTGCGTGGGATAAGACGAGCCAGAATCAGGCAAAAATAAGAAGTCCCTCGGCAGCTAGTACAGGGTAGCGAAGGCATGGCGAAGAAACCAACGACGACCAGAACTCTCGACAGCGACGTAGCCAGGGAACTCGAAAAGGCACTAGACCTCGATCTCAGCGGAGACGGCAGCGGCGATCTCGATATCGCGGCGTCGATGGAAGATCTGGAAGCGCAGATATCGCAGGCCGCGGACGAACTGGCGCGCGAAGGCCGCCCCCAGAAGCCCGCCCCCGCTCAAAACGCGCCCGTCCAACAAAACCAGAGTGCGAAGCCGGCAGCCAAGCCCGCCGAGCTGCGCCCGGTCGAATCGCGCAACAGCGCGCAGCCAGCCGGCTTCAAGCCGGCAAACGATGACCGCCAGAAAGATTACAAGACGCTGCTGCACAGCCTCAACCGGCGCGCGTCTAGCACGATCTATTGGGTCGTGGCGTTCGTGTCGCTGGCCTGGATCGCCGGCGCCGGCGGCCTCGCCAATCTGCTGTTTGGCCCCAGCATCTGGAAAATTCGTACGTTCGATCAAATCCTGGCCCGCCCTGAACTGATCGGCCTGGCGATCGCGGCAATCATACCGGTCGTCCTGTTTTGGGCCTTCGCGGCGATGATCCGCCGCGCGCAGGAAATGCGCATTGCCGCGCAATCGATGACGGAGGTGGCTTTCCGCTTGGCGGAGCCGGAAAACCTCGCCCAAGACCGCGTGATGATGATCGGCCAGGCCGTTCGCCGTGAAGTGGCGGCGATGGGCGAAGGCATCGAGCGCACGCTGGCGCGCGCCGTCGAGCTCGAAACTCTGGTCCACAGCGAGGTCAACCAGATCGAACGCTCCTATTCGGAGAATGAATCGCGCATCCGGTCGCTGGTCGACGGGCTGGGCAGCGAGCGCGAAGCCGTCGTCACTCATGCCGAGCGCGTGCGCGCCTCGATCACCGGCGCGCATGAAACGCTGAAGGACGAGATCGGCGCCGCCTCCGACATTATTCGCGACTCTATCCTCAACGCGTCGACCAAGCTGTCGATGACGATCACGAATTCCGGCGACACGCTGATCGACCGCATCAATGAAAGCTCGATGTCGATCTTCGATTCCGTCGAAACCCGGCTGGATTCAATCACCGACAGGCTGTCGACATCGGGCGAAGCCTTTGCTTCGCTGCTCGACACCCGCATCGCCAAGCTGACGGACACCACAGACGGCCTGACCCGGTCGCTGACCGACCTGCTCGACGACCGCACCACCGGCATGGTGTCGCTGCTCGGCGGCGCCGCCCGCACCCTGAGCTCGGAATTCGAGTCCAGCCTGAACGGCATCGAGCGGACGCTGGCCGAGCGCGGCCAGGCGCTGATCAGCGAATTTCAGACCCGCGCCGAAGCACTCGATACCGGCACGCAGAAGCTCAACGCCGCGCTCGAGGCGCGCGCCCGCCAGATCAACGAAACGCTGGTCGAGCGCGCCCGCGAGATCGCCCACACCTTTGCCGAGAGCAAGGATCATTTGTCGGCCATGATCGATCAGGGCAAGACCCAGATCGGCGCCGACATGGCCGACATCGTCTCGTCGACCTCGTCGATGCTCGAAGCCCGCGCCAGCGATTTCGCCGGCCGCATGGAAGCGGCCCGCCATGTCGTGTCGCGCTCATTCGACACCGATATCCAGCGTCTTGCCGATGCCCGCGTCGGCATCGAGGACGCCGTCGAAAACCACAGCCGCAAGCTGTCCGAAAGCCGCGAACGCATGGCGGCTGCCATGCAGGCGGACCTGGCGAAGTTCGCCGAGGGCCGTGCCGGCATCGATGCGGCCGTAACCAACCAGGTGCAGAAGTTGGCCGAAGGCCGCAACCTGATCTCGCGCGCCCTGGAAGAGGATCTGCGCAAGGTCAACGAGTCGCGCGCCGCCATCGACGCGTCGCTGGGCAGCCATCTCGAGCGGCTTGAAGAAGGCCGCAACCGGCTCAACCAGGCTTTGCATGAAGACTCCGGAAAACTTGTGCAAGCCCGTACGATCATTGACGAAATGGTCGCCGGACATGTCGGTAAACTGGCCGAAGGCCGCAACATTCTGTCGCGCGCCCTGGAAGCCGATCTCGGCAAGCTCGCCGACAGCCGCGCCTCGATTGACGGGCTGGTCGCCGGCCAGGTTGAAAAGATCGCCGAAGGCCGCGCCATCCTGACCAAGGCGCTCGAAAACGACATTATCGGCATCAAGGGCGTGATCGAGAACCACTCGGCGAAACTGGCCGAGGACCGCACCGAACTCAGCAAGGCGCTGGAGAACGACCTATCCGGCATCAGGGGCCTGCTCTCCGACCATTCGAGCCGGCTTGCCGACGATCGTGGCCTGTTGTCACAGACGCTCGAGGCCGACCTCGCCAAGCTCGCCGAGAGCCGGTCGAGCATCGACGGGCTGGTCGCCGGCCAGGTCGAGAAGCTGGCCGAGGGGCGCGATATCCTCAAGCGCGCGCTCGAAGCCGACCTCAACACCATCAAGGGCGCCATCGCGGGTCATTCCGACAAGGTGGCGGAAGAGCGCGGTCAGCTTTCCAGGGCACTGGAGGCCGACCTGCAGAATGTGAACAGCCTGATCGCCGACCACTCGAACCGGCTTGTCCAGGATCGTTCGACGCTATCCCAGGCGCTTAAGGATGACCTTCAGAATGTTAACAGCCTGATCACCGACCACTCGAGCCGGCTTGTCCAGGATCGTTCGACGCTATCCCAGGCGCTTCAGGACGATCTGCACAATGTCAGCGGCATCATGGCCGATCATCAAAACAGGCTCGTCCAGGACCGTTCGGCGCTCTCAAAGGCACTGGAAGACGACATCGCCAAACTGGCGGAGAGCCGCTCCAGCATCGATGGGCTGGTCGCCGGACAGGTCGAGAAGCTCGCCGAGGGCCGCGACATCCTCACACGGGCGCTCGAAGCCGATCTCAATGCGATCAGGAGCGCCATTGCCGACCAGTCGCAGAAGCTGAGCGAAAACCGTGGCGAGTTCGCACGGGTGCTGGAAGCGGATTTGGAAAATGTCAACAGCCTGATCGAGGGCCACAGCGACAAGCTCGTCCGGGATCGCGCGACGCTGTCGAAGGCTCTCGAGGACGACCTCGCCAAGCTGGCCGAGAGCCGGTCGAGCATCGACGGACTGGTCGCAGGCCAGGTCGAGAAGCTGGCCGAGGGCCGAGACATCCTGAAACGTGCGCTGGAAGCCGACCTGCAGAAGCTGTCGGCAAGCCGCGGTGAGGTTGACGACATCATCGCCGGCCATGTCGGCAAGCTGGCCGAAGGCCGCAACATGTTGACCCAGGCGCTGGAAGACGATCTGGCAAAGCTCGCCGACATACGCAAGGACGTCGACCGCTCTCTGTCGGGCCATATCGACCAGATTGCCGGCAGAAGCACCGATATCTCGGCGGCAATCGCTGCCGATGTCGAGAAAATCGAGCAGGCCTTCAGCAAGCAGACCGGCATCATCGAAGAGCGCGCCGGAACCATGGAGCGCGCGTTGTCGGTGGGTGTCGACAATGTCCGCAGCGTGCTTGAAAAGAGCGCCGTCTTCGTTGCCGGCGCGCTCCGTGAGAAGGTGATGGAAGTCACCAGCGCGCTGCACGAACAGGCCGGTGCTGCCTTCAGTGATGCCGACCGCAAGATCGCCGAGCGTGCCGAGCAGACCTCGGCCGCCCTTTTGGCCCGGGCCGAGGACATCGCCCGGACCTTCGAGGACGCGGATCGCCGTCTGCACGCCCGTGCCGAGGACACATCGAGCGCCCTGCTTGCTCGCGCCGAGGATACGACGAATGCCTTGCTTGCTCGCGCCGAAGACACGACGAGCGTGCTGCTTGCCCGGCATGACGAGACGTCGAACTCGCTGCTCGCCCGCGCCGAAGAAACGGCCGGACGGCTGGCTGCCCGCGCCGGCGAGATCGCCGGCACGTTCGACGCCGCCGACCAGAAGCTGGTCGCCCGCGCGGTCGAGACGGCGCAGTCGCTGGCCGACCGCGCCGGCGACATCCTGCGTAACTTCGAGGGTGCCGACCAGCGGCTGAGCATGCGCATCGGCGAATCCGCCGAAGCGCTGGCCGCCCGCGCCTCGGACCTTGGCCGCATCTTCGACGCCGCCGACCAACAGCTGATCTCGCGCATCGCCGAGGGTTCGGACGCGCTGTCAGCCCGCGCCACCGAGATCAGCCGCATCTTCGACGAGGCCGATCACCGCCTGGTGTCGCGCATCGCCGACTCCACTTCGACGATCGGCGAGCATGCCGACAACATCGTCGGCGCCTTCGCCAGCACCGAGCAGCGTGTTGCCGAACGTGCACGCCAGACCGGCCAGGAACTTGCCGTCCACGCCCGCGAGATGGAGCAGGCTCTTGCCGGCGCCGATGAGCGGCTGGCCGCGAGCGTTGCGTCCGCAGCTTCGCGCGTCGAGGAACAGGTCGCCAACGTCGAGAACCGCCTTCTTTATACGACGGAGACGATGGGCCAGAAGCTCAACGAGCAGGTTTCCAGCGCAGAAGCTCAGCTGATCTCGCGCGCCAACACGATTGCGGAGACTTTTACCGCGGTCGGCCAGCACATCGGCCAAAGCACCAACGACGCTGCCAAGACAATCGGCACCAATACCCGCGAGCTCAACACGATGCTGGCGGCGCGTTCGGCCGAGATGGCGAAGATCCTGGACGAAACCGCGCGGCCGCTGGTCGAGCGCTTCGCCCAGGGCGGCTCGGAACTGCAAAAGAGCATGGAACAGGTCACCGAACGCGCGACCGAGAAGCTGCGCAGCGAAAATGCCGCCCTCGTCAACGCGCTCGCCAGCCGCACCGCCGAAACGCTGTCGGCCGTCGAAGGCGCGCGCTCGTCGCTCGCCGATAGCGTCGCCGACCTCATCGGCCGCATGAGCGTCTCCAGCTCGCAGCTTGGTGAGCTGATCGAACAGGCGGCGATCAACCTCGGCCAGGTTGACGAACGTCTGAGCGGCAGCACGCAAAGCTTCGCGGCAACCACCGAAAAGGCCGCGCAGACCTTCGCCAGCTCGGCACGCCTGGTCGATTCGAACACGACGCGGCTTACCGAACTGTCGTCGTCGACCCTGCGCGAAGTGGCCTCGATCGCCACCAAGTTCGACGAGCACAGCCGCTTGCTGTCCTCGGCTTCGGATCTGTTGAGCTCGGCGCAGAGCAATCTGGAGCACACGCTTGAGCGGCAATCGTCGCTCGAAGATCTCGCCGTCGGCCTGGTCAAGAAGTCGGAAGACCTCGAGAAGGTGATGCGTTCGTTCGAAAACCTTGTCGGCCAGACGATGCAGAATGCCGAAGGCAAGACGCTGGCATCAGCCGACAAGATCCGCATCGCCATAACGGAAGTGGTCGATTCGGCAACCAGCCGGTTCGCCGATGCGACCGAGGAGATGCGGCGCACCGCAAGCTCGATCAAGAGCGAGCTCGACCTCACCCGCGCCGAGCTCAAGAAGGGCGTCATCGAGATGCCGGAAGAGGCCAAGGAATCGACCTCGGCGATCCGCCGTGCCGTTGCCGAGCAGATCAACGCGCTCAAGGAACTTTCGGATATCGTTGCGAAATCGGGACGCGGCGGCGACAATGCCGAACCGCGCGCCCTGCGCCCGGCGCCGCAGGCGCCAGTGCAGCGCCCGGCCGAGCCGGTACGCCGCCCGCCGCCGGCGCCACAGCCGGAGCGCCCTGCTCCGCAGGCGCCGGTCGGCGGCCTGCGTGGCACGCTCGATATCGAACGCCCTGCCGAAGCACCGCGCCAGCGCGACGCCAACGCCCGCACGCCGCAAGGCGGCTGGGTGCGCGATCTCCTGACCGGGGCATCGCGCGAGGAGGAAGTCGCCAGGCCGGCAGCGCCCGCGGAAGCACCGCGCGCAACTCCCGCCCAGCGCTCGCCGCTGCATGTCATGGAGTCGCTCAACTCGCTCTCGGTCGATATTGCCCGGGCGATCGACCACGACGCCTCGATCGAGCTGTGGAACCGCTACCGGCGCGGCGAGCGTGACGTGTTCACGCGCCGCCTCTACACACTCAAGGGCCAGCAGACCTTTGACGAAATCCGCCGCAAATATCAGGCCGAGGCGGAGTTCCGCGCCGCCGTCGACCGCTACTGCGACGATTTCGAGAAGCTGCTCAAGGACGTCTCGCGCAACGACCGCGACAACATCATGGCGCAGACCTACCTGACGTCGGACACCGGCAAGGTCTACACCATGCTGGCCCATGCGAGCGGCCGTTTGCACTAGCTACGATTGCTGCATCAAAATGAAAAAGGCGGGAAATTTCCCGCCTTTTTCGTTTGTCATGGATCGAACAATGACGAGCGCAAAGAACTCAGGCTGCCCTTGCTGGCGCGATGGGCTGCAAGCTATGCCTCCAGCATGAGGAAATACGGTCGCACCTTTCATCTGCCGATATCGGTCGGAGCCACCAGCGACGACAAGGTCATGGCGTCGCTTGAAGGACTAAGGGTGGCTGATCTTGTGGTCACCGAGAAGATGGATGGAGAGAACACAACCCTTCATCGCGATGGCTCTCACGCGCGCAGTCCCGATAGCCGTTATCATCCATCCCGAGACTGGCTGAAGGCATTTGCAGCAAATGTTTCACCGCAACTTGCTGACGATGAACGGATTGTGGGCGAGAACCTCTATGCCCGACATTCGGTTGCGTATGATGCGCTGCCGTCATTTTTTCTTGGCTTTGCATGGATCATCGGGACCGAGATTCAACCGTGGGATTTGACCCTGGCCCGGTTTGAGGAACTGGGCATCACTCCTGTTCCCACGCTCTATCGTGGGCCTTTCAGCCCCAACCTCTTCGATAATCTGGCTGCGTCCCTGGATAAGGCCAAGCAAGAAGGCTTTGTGGCTAGGGTTGCCGAAGCATTTGCTGAGGCAGACATGCCCATTCGCATGGGCAAATATGTACGGGCAGGACATGTCCAGAGTGAAACCCACTGGATGAAGGCAGAACTGGTCACCAACCGTCTGGCAGGCGGCTAAGGTTCCTGGGTCTCAAGCGCCTCGCCGGGTTCGCTCAGATAACCGAATCCGTCCAGCCCACAATATCCTTCGCCGCCTCGCCGAAGGCGCTGTCGAGCGCGTTGACATAGGCCGGATTGCCGCTGCCGGAGACGGGAGCGGATGCGGTAAAGCTCTTCGAGGCGCGCACCTCGCCGTTGCGGTCGTTCAGGATGCGTACGAAGAGATTGACCTCGGCATGCTCGCCACCATTGACGCGGACTTCGAAGGAGCGGATCTCGACGATAATTTGGTAGTCGATCGCCAGCCCCTCGCCCGGCTTGCCGACGCCGGCAAAGCTGCCGGAGCGCTGGAAGGTTTCGGCGAGCCTCGCCTGCACGATCAGCGGCAGCCGGTCGGCCCATTGCGCGCCCTTGAGATACTGGATCGAGCGATCTGACGGCTTGATGACGATGTTCTGGCTGTCCAGCGCCTTGAGCGCGGATGGCTGGGCGATCAGGATCTGGCGGCGGCTGTGGCCATGGGCGTCGATCGACGGGGCGGACAGCTCGAACGTATCGAGTGGCGCCGGCTTGCCTCCCAATGCCGCGCAACCAGCCAGCGTCAGGCCAAGCAAAACGGCCGCCGATTTATACCCACCCAACCCGAACGTCACGCGTGATCCCCACTGTCCCCGGATCGTATGATGAATCCGCATCCGCGGTCCATGTAATTGCTGCGGGCGGGCACGGAAGTCAACGCCGTGCCCTGCCATCGAACTGCCGGACCTCGCCGTCGCCGCCCGACAGGATGCGCTGCGGGTTGCGGCTGAGATCGGTCACCGCCTCTTCGATGCGACTGATCGAACGCCGGCTGTCCTGGACCAGCGCCTCGACATTCGACAGGCCCTGGCCCGAGAAGCGCGCGATGTTGTCGGTGATCGTGCCAAGCCGGGCGTTCAGCGTGTCGGCGACCTGCTTGAACGACTTCAGCGTGTCCCTGGCATCGGCCATGACGCCGTCGGCTTGGCCCGAACCGAGCAGCGTATCGACCCTTTTCAGGATGCCGTCGACGCGCACCGAGGCATCGTTGAGGCGCGACGCAAGCTGTTTGGCGTCCTTGATCGTCTCGTCGATGTCGTCGGCCCGGTCGGCGAACTTGTCGGTCACCTTGGCGATGTCGGCGGCGGCCTTGTTGGCATTTTCGCTGGCCTTCTGAATGTTGGCGAGCGCCACGCGCACCTGCGCCGGATCGATGCCGTCGAGCACATTGTCGACCTTTGCCAGCGTGCCTTGCGTGCGCGTGGCGAAATCGTTGACCGAGCCGACCGCGGTATCGACGTTCTTGATCACGCCGTCGAGCTGTCCGCTGGTCTCCTTCAGATTGGCGGTGACGGCGTCCACATTGGCGACGATGCTCTTGATCTTGTCCTTGTCGACGGCATTGAGCAGGCCTTCGGCAGCCTTCAGCGTGCCGTCGAGCTTGCCGGAAACACCCTTCAGCTCATCCGACAGCGCGCTGACGGCGGTCAGGAACTTGTCGATGCCGTCGGCATTCCTGGCCAGCGCATCGGAAAATGTCTGGGCGTTCTTGACGGTCTGGGTCAGCGGCCCGCGCACGTCCCTGGTGAAACCTTCTAGGTCGGAAAGCACCTTGTCGGCGCGGGTGAAGATGTTCTGCGCCGTCTGCAGCAGGTTGGTGACCGCTGACGGATTGGCGATGATCTCGGCCGTCCTGCCTTCCTTTGCCGCCTCTTCCAGCAGGTTCGGTTCCTTGGGATCGGCGCCCTTCAATTCGATGTTGACCTGGCCGGCAAGGCTGGCGATGCCGATATCGGCCTGCGTCGATTTGGTGAGCGGCGTTGTCTGGTCGATCTCGGTCGTAGCAATGGCGGCATTGGGGTCATTGCGGTCGAAATAGACGCGCTTGACCACCCCGACCTTGACGCCGTTGAACAGCACCAGACTGCCGGGGCCGAGGCCGGAGGCCGAACCCTGAATGCGCACGCGCAGCTCCGCCGTCTCGCCGCGATCACCGATCTGGGCGGTCCAATAGACGAACCCGAACGCCGCCAGGATCGCAGCCAGGGTGAAAATGCCGACAATGACGTAGTTGGCTCTGGTTTCCATTGCCCCACTTATGTCTATGCGCGCGCGGCAAGATCAAGTTGCCGAGCGCGTTTTCCGCGGAAATAGGATTTGACCCACGGTTCTTCGCTTTTCAGCATGTCGTCGATCGTGCCTTCGACCAGGATTTTCTTGTTGCCGAGCACCGCCACGCGGTCGCAAGCGGTAAACAGCGTGTCGAGATCGTGCGTCACCATATAGACCGTCAGATCCATCGTATCGCGCAACTTCACCACCAATTCGTCGAATTCGGACGCGCTGATCGGGTCGAGGCCGGAAGTCGGCTCGTCGAGGAAGACGATATCGGGGTCGAGCGCCAGCGCCCGTGCCAGGGCGGCGCGCTTGATCATGCCGCCCGAAAGCTCCGAGGGAAATTTCTGCGCGGCGTCCGGCGGCAGGCCGACCAGTTCGATCTTGAGCAAGGCCAGCTCGTCCATCAGTTTCTTCGGCAGATCGAGATATTCGCGCATCGGCACCTGCACGTTTTCCTGCACGGTCAATGCCGAAAACAGGGCACCGTGCTGGAAAAGCACGCCAAGCCGCATGTCGATGCGCAACCGCTCGATGTCGCTGGCCTTTTCGAGGTCGAGACCAAACAGCTTGATCGTGCCGGACTGCTTGTGCAGCAGGCCGAGAATCGTGCGCAGCAGCACCGATTTGCCGGCGCCCGAGGCGCCGACGAAACCGAGGATTTCGCCGCGCTTGATGTCGAGCGCCAGTTTGTCGAGGATCAGCTTGTCGTCCAGGGCAACGGTGATGTCGCGCACCGACAGCACGATATCGCTTTCGCCCGTTCCCTGCATAGCCTTGGTCGCCTTTGAGTTTCTGCGCATCATGTCAGAACTCGATCGACGCGTAGAAGATGGCGAAAAGGCCATCGAGGATGATGACGACGAAGATCGACTTCACCACCGAGGCGGTGACGTGCAGACCCAGCGATTCGGCGCTGCCGCCGACCTTCATGCCTTCTACGGAAGCAATGGTGCCGATGATCATGGCCATGAACGGCGCCTTGATCAGCCCGGCGAAGATGGTGCTGATATCGATCGCGCCGCGCAGCCGGTCGATGAAGGCCGTCGGCGCAATACCGGAATAAAGCCAGGCGGCTAGGATGCCGCCGCCAAGAGCGGCAAAATTGGCGACGATGGTGAGACAGGGTAGCGCGATCACCAGCGCCACCAGGCGCGGAAACACCAGCACGCCGATCGGGTTGAGGCCGATGACCTTCAGCGCGTCGACCTCCTCGCGCATCTTCATCGAGCCGATCTCGGCGGTGATGGCGCTGCCGGAACGGCCGGCGATCATGATGGCGGTCATCAGCACGCCGAGCTCGCGCAGGATCAGCACGCCGACCAGATCGACAACGAAAATGTTGGCGCCGAAATAGTTGAGCTGGTAGGCGCCCTGCTGGGCGACGATGGCGCCGACGATCGCCGACATCAGCACCACCACGGGGATGGCGCCGACCCCCATGCGATCGATCTGGTTGAAGATCGCCGCAGGGTTGATGGCATGGCCGCGCCCGAGCTTCATCTGGGCGCCGCCGATGGTGGCGCCGAGGATGTTCATCGAGGCGAGGAAATCGTCGCGCATCTCATAGATGCGGCGGCCGACCGCCTCCAGCCCGCGGAGGATAATGTTGGGGCGCCGGACGCCGCGCGATTCGGGCTCGCGCCGGACAGCTTCGCCAACGGCGCCGAGCAGGATCGAGGCGACATCGCTTTGCCCCTGCATCTTGATCTCGACACCCTTCTTTTCGAACACGCTGACCAGGCGATCGATCAGCCAGGCGCCGGCGGTGTCCATCTTCTCGATGTGGGAAAGATCCAAAGCGAGCGTCTGGAAGCCTTTGCGCTGCTCGATCTTGCGCATCTCGGCGTCGATCAGCGCCACTGTCGTCGTCGTCCATATGCCGGAGAAAGCGCAGCCGAGGACGCCGCCCTCCTCGCCGACCGCAACGCGGGGCTGGTGGTCGGCCTCCTTGGCGGCGTTGCCGCTTGCGTCGCGTTTGCCGATGGTCAACATGGCGTCCTGTTTAGCCTGACGGGTCGTACCTGTCGATTTGCCGACGACGCGTTGTCGCATAGCCGGAGCAGAAAATTATGGCGCGTGTCATTTCGGTTGAGGCCGAGCGTTTTCCCATTGCCGGCACCTTCACCATCTCGCGCGGGTCGAAGACCGAAGCCGAAGTCATTACCTGCACGATCAGCGATGGGGACAATCGCGGATGGGGCGAATGCGTCCCCTACAAGCGCTATGGCGAGACTATGGAGGGGGTGCGCGACGCCACCGAGGCCATGCGCCGGCAGATAGAAGGCGGCATCAGCCGCAAGGACCTGCTCGATGCGATGCCGGCGGGTGCTGCCCGCAACGCCATCGATTGCGCCTTGTGGGACCTGGAGGCCAAGATCAGCGGCGTTGCGGTCGCGGACGCCATCCACGCTGTGCCCTTGTCGGCGCTGGAGACGGCCTACACGCTGTCGCTAGGCGAGCCGGAGGCAATGGCGGCGCAAGCCCGCGCCAATGCCGGGCGGCCGCTGCTCAAGGTCAAGATTGGCGGCGACAACGACATGGCCCGCATCCGCGCCGTGACCGAAGCGGCGCCCGACAGCCGCATCATCCTCGACGCCAATGAAGGCTGGACCGATGCCAACATCATCGAGAATCTCGCTTTCGCCGGCGAACATGGCATAGCCCTGATCGAACAGCCGCTTCCCGCCGGCCATGATGCCATCCTGCGCCACATCGCGCATCCGGTGCCGATCTGCGCAGACGAAAGCGTCCACGAGGCGAAGGACCTCGAAGCGCTTGTCGGCCTCTATGACGCCGTCAACATCAAGCTCGACAAATCCGGCGGCCTGACCGCCGCCCTTACCCTTCGCGACCGCGCCCGGGAGCTGGGATTCGGCGTGATGGTCGGCTGCATGGTCGGCACGTCGCTGGCGATGGCGCCGGCAGTGCTTTTGGCGCAAGGCGCCGACTTCGTCGACCTCGACGGTCCGCTGCTGCTTGCCCGCGACCGCCAGCCCGGCCTCGTGTACCAGGGGTCGCTGGTGTTACCGCCTGACAGGATGCTGTGGGGCTGAACGCGCGGCGAGCCCGATCAGCGCCAGGCCGATGATGGCGATCGGGATCATCGCCAGGAAGCCGTCGACGCCGTAGCGCTCGTAAAGCGGGCCGGACGCCAGCGTCACCGCCGCCATGAAGAAGCCGTTGAAGAAATAGGCAATGCCTTGCGCCGCACCCGTGCGTTCTTCCGAAACCGTTTCGCCGATCATCTTCTGCAGGCCGATCAACACCATCGCCACCGACACCGAATGCAGGGTCTGGACGCCGAAGAAACCGGCAACGCCAAGCCCGAGTGGCCAGATCAACGGAAAGGCGATCCAGCGCACGATGGAGCCGACGCCGGCGATCAGCATCACCTTGACGACTGAGACGGAGGCAAAAATACGGTTGAAAAACACGAACATGCAGACCTCGGCCACCACGCCCCAGGCCCACAGCAGGCCAACGACGGAATCGCTGATGCCGACCGATTTCCAGTAGATTGAGACAAAGCCGTAGAGGAAGGCATGGCTGGCGGTGATGATGCCGACGCCGAGGGTGAAATACAGGAAATACGGATTGAGAAGGCTCGGCGCCTGATGCTGGATGTCGGCGGCCGAAAGCGGCGAAGCCCGGCGCGGGCGGCCAAGCCGCGGCGCCAGCAATCCGGCGACGAGCGCGGCAGACAATGCCGCAAAGATGATTACCGGCACGGCCTGCGGGCTCGTCCAGGCCAGGATAAAGCCGCCTGCGACGTTGGCGCAGAGATAGGAGATCGAGCCCCATTTGCGCATCGCGGTGTAGTTCGAGCCGAAGCGGCGCACGCCCGACAGCGCGAGCGAATCGGCGATCGGCGAATGCGGCGTCCACACCACCGTCAGCGCCAGCGATACGGCAAGCACCGCCGCATAGGTGGGAGTGAGGAAATAGCCGGCGGAAAGCACCATCGTCGCGGCCACCAGCGCAATATAGACATCGGCCCTGTCCTTCGCCCGGTCCGCCAGCGCGGTCAGCAGCGGCGTCGTCACCACGCGCAGGAACATCGGCGCCGCCAGGATGATGGCGATCTGCTCGGCGTGGAAACCCTGGGCATGCAGCCACAGCGGGAAATAAGGCACATGCGTTCCCAGCGACACGAATAATGTCGCGAAGATCAGACTCATGCGCAGTTCGAAATGGCGCGGCTTGACGAGTTGTTCGGGCGAGAGCGGCGGCAGCGACATGAATCGATCCAATTACGCTGCACAAAGGGCTGCAACGCAGATCGATCCCTTAACATGCGCGAAAGCGGTCCGAAACTGCCTGGGCCAGTCGATTAACAGGAGGGTTATGCCGCTTCGACGACCCTGTCTTCGATCAGCAAGGGGATGAGCGGCTCGTCCGGTGCTTCGGGCAGCACCAGCGCCCAGTGGATGATCTCCATCTTGCCGTCGAAATGTTCGACCACCGCCGTGCAGCTCTCCACCCAGTCGCCAGTGTTGATGTACTGCACATCCTCATAAGTCTCGATCGCGGCGTGATGGATGTGGCCGCAGATGACGCCGTCGACATGCGAGCGGCGGGCCTCCTCGGTCAGCACCGTCTGGAACGAGCCGATGAAGTTCACCGCCTTCTTGACCTTGACCTTGGCCCAGGACGAGAACGACCAGTAGGGAAGGCCGAGCATATGGCGGAGCCTCGTCACCACGCGGTTGACCACCATCGCGGCGTCATAGGCGTAGTCGCCGAGGTAGGCCAGCCAGCGTGCATTGTGGACGACGGTATCGAACTGGTCGCCGTGGATGACCAGCAGGCGCCTGCCATCGGCGGTTTCGTGGATGGCGCGGTCGGCAACGACGATGCCGCCGAAATGCACGCCTTGGAACTGGCGCGCGAATTCGTCGTGATTGCCGGCGATATAGGTGATCGAGGTGCCCTTGCGCGCCTTGCGCAGCAGTTTCTGGACGACGTCATTGTGGCTCTGCGGCCAATGCCAGCTGCGCCGCAGACGCCAGCCGTCGACGATGTCTCCGACGAGATAGATGATATCGGCGTCGTGATACCGCAGGAAATCGATCAGGAACTCGGCCTTGGCCGCCTTCGATCCGAGATGCAGGTCGGATATGAACATGCTGCGGAAAGTGCGGGTTTCTGTACCGGACATCAGATCGTCACCGTTGCTTTCGCGCAGGCTATGCCCCGATTCATGCAACAACCGTATGACGGTTGCGATTGGGCCAGCCAAAGGGCTAGCGTGCCGCGCCATTCACAGGAGAAAATCGTCATGGATCTTGGCATCAAGGGCAAGAAAGCCATCGTCTGCGCATCGAGCAAAGGGCTGGGCCGCGGCTGCGCCATGGCGCTGGCCGAGGCCGGCTGCGATCTCGTCGTCAACGGCCGCAATGCCGAGCTGCTGGCAAAAACCGCAGCCGAACTGCGCGAACGCCACGGCGTGAAGGTGACCGAGATCGTCGGCGACGTCTCGAAACCCGACGTGCAGAACGCGCTCCTTGCCGCCTGCCCCGACCCGGATATCCTGGTCAACAACAATGGCGGCCCGCCCTTGCGCGATTTCCGCGAACTCGACCGCGCAAAGATCCTCGAAGGCGTGACGCAGAACATGGTGACGCCGATCGAACTGGTGCAGGCCGTCATCGACGGCATGGCCAAGCGCGGCTTCGGCCGCATCGTCAACATCACCTCGCTGTCGGTCTACGTCCCGATTCCCGGCCTCGATCTGTCGTCCGGCGCGCGAGCCGGGCTGACTTCGTTCCTCGCCGGCGTGGCGCGAACGGTGATCGACCGCAACGTCACCATCAACAGCCTGCTGCCGGGCAAGCTCGACACCGACCGACTGCGCGGCCCGCATGAGGCCGGCACGATGGAAGACCCGGCAGCGGCCGCAGCGCGCAAGACCCGCATCAGCGCCGACGTTCCGGCCAAGCGGCTCGGCACGCCGGAAGAGTTCGGCCAGATCTGCGCCTTTCTGTGCTCGGTCCATGCCGGCTATCTCACCGGTCAGAACATCCCGGTCGATGGCGGCCTCTATGTCAGCGCGTTCTAATGGGCTCGATGGATAATCGGCAGGATTTCAGCGCAATCATTTGAAATAGTTCGATCTTTCCGGCCCCAGTTGTTTTAGCCGCCCTTGCGTTATTTGGCGTCGCGAAAAACCATTTTTGCGTGCTAAAAGGCTGCAAAGCAGGTTTGAGGGAGCGGCCGCATGGAAGGCGAGAACAAGAAGACGGCACGTTCGGACCTCGACGAAGCCGCCCTCTACTTCCACAAGCATCCAAGGCCGGGAAAGCTCGAGATTCAGGCGACCAAGCCGCTCGGCAACCAGCGCGATCTGGCGCTGGCCTATTCGCCGGGTGTTGCCGCGCCCTGCCTCGAAATCCGCGACAATCCGGCAACCGCGGCCGATTATACAGCGCGCGCCAATCTGGTCGGCGTCGTCTCCAACGGCTCGGCCGTGCTCGGGCTCGGCAATATCGGCCCGCTCGCCTCCAAGCCGGTGATGGAAGGCAAGGCGGTGCTGTTCAAGAAATTCGCCGGCATCGACGTCTTCGACATCGAGATCGACGCGCCGGGCATAGAGCGCATGGTCGAGACGATCTCGGCGCTGGAGCCGACTTTCGGCGGCATCAATCTCGAGGACATCAAGGCGCCCGAATGCTTCGAGGTCGAGGCGCAGTTGAAGGCCCGCATGGGCATTCCCGTCTTCCATGACGACCAGCATGGCACCGCCATCATCGTCGCCGCCGCCGTGCTCAACGGGCTGGAATTCGCCGGCAAGACCATTTCCGACATCAAGATCGTCACCTCAGGCGCCGGTGCGGCAGCGCTCGCCTGCCTCAACCTGTTGGTCTCGCTTGGCGCCAAGGTAGAGAATATCTGGGTCACCGACCGCTTCGGCGTCGCCTACAAGGGCCGCACCGACGAGATGGATCGCTGGAAAGACCCATATGTGAAGGACACCGAGGCGCGCACGCTGGCCGATGTGATCCCTGGCGCCGACGTTTTTCTCGGCCTGTCGGCCGCCGGCGTGCTGAAGCCGGAATTGCTTGATCATATGGCGCCTAAGCCGTTGATCCTGGCGCTGGCCAACCCCAATCCCGAAATCATGCCGGAGGTCGCGCGCGCCGCTCGTCCCGACGCGATGATCTGCACCGGCCGTTCCGATTTCCCCAATCAGGTCAACAACGTGCTTTGTTTTCCTTACATCTTCCGCGGTGCGCTGGATTGCGGCGCCAGCGCCATCAACGAGGAGATGAAGATGGCCGCGGTCAGGGCAATTGCTGCCCTTGCCCGCGAGGAACCATCCGACGTCGCCGCCCGCGCCTATTCCGGCGAGACGCCGATCTTCGGACCCGACTTCCTTATCCCCTCGCCCTTCGATCCCCGCCTGATCCTGCGCATCGCGCCGGCAGTGGCCAAGGCTGCCTGCGACACCGGCGTCGCGACCCGGCCGATCACCGACTTCGCCGCCTATATCGACCAGCTCAACCGCTTCGTCTTCCGCTCCGGCCTGGTGATGAAGCCGGTGTTTTCGTCGGCCAAGGCTTCGAACGCCAAGCGCGTCATCTATGCCGACGGCGAGGACGAGCGCGTGCTGCGCGCAGCCCAGGTGGTGCTGGAGGAAGGCATTGCCGAGCCGATCCTGATCGGCCGCCCGCACGTCATCGAGGTCAGGCTGAAGCGCTACGGCCTGCGTATCAAGCCGGGCGTCGATTTCGGCCTGATCAACCCGGAAGACGATCCGCGCTACCGCCATTATGTCGACCTGTTGATCGAGCTTGCCGGCCGGCGCGGCGTGACGACGGAAGCCGCGCGCACCATGGTGCGCACCGACAATACGGTGATTGCCGCGCTGGCGCTGAAGCGCGGCGACGCCGACGCCATGATCTGCGGCCTCGAGGGCCGTTTCGAGCGGCATCTGCGCAATGTGACGCTGGTCATCGGACCACGCGCGGGCGTCAAGGACCGCGACCTGTCGACGCTGTCGATGCTGATCTCGCAGCGCGGCATCATCTTCCTCACCGACACCCATGTCTCGGTCGACCCGACGGCCGAGGAAATCGCCGAAATGACCATATTGGCGGCGGAGGAAATCCAGCGCTTCGGCATCGAGCCGAAGGCGGCGCTGCTGTCGCATTCGGATTTCGGCTCGCGCGATTCTCCCAGCGCGCTGAAGATGCGGCAGGCAGCGGCGATCCTGGCGCGCGTTGCGCCCGACCTGCAATGCGACGGCGAGATGCATGCCGATTCAGCCCTGTCGGAGCATCTGCGCCAGCGCGTCTATCCGCATTCGCGGCTGAAGGGCGAAGCCAATCTCCTGGTGTTCCCCAACCTCGACTCCGCCAACATCACGCTGACCGCGCTGCGCACGATGATGGATGCGCTGCATGTCGGTCCGATCCTGCTTGGCACCGACAAGCCGGCGCATATTTTGACGCCGTCGGTGACGTCGCGCGGCGTCGTCAATATGACGGCGCTGGCGGTGGTCGAGGCGGCGCACAAGGCGCAGGCGGTGGTTCATTTCGGCTGAGTTTCTCACGCAGGCGCGAAGCGGTAATGCCCGGTCTGCTTGAAGGCGAACAGCGTGTCCTCCTCGCGGGCGCCCGACCCGATATTGTGGATGACCAGCGCTCGTTCCGGCACGTCCGCCGTGCGTTCGGATGAGACGATGACGATGTGCGGCAGGTTGCCGGGCAGCATCTGGGTGACGATATCGCCCGGCTGAAAGTCGGGAGGATACTCGCTGGCGGGCAAGGAAACTCCGTTGCGCCCGAAAAAAGCGGCAAGATTGCCGACCCGTCGGTGGTCGATGTTGCGGTCGGTCGCTTTCAGGCCCCAGGTCTTGGGATAGGCGGCGAAATTGGCGGCCATATCCTCATGCACCAGTTTCTGCAGGTCGAGATTGAAGGCGCGGCGATAGGCGCGCACGATGACATCCGTGCACACGCCTCGATCCGGCGCGACGTCGCCGCCGGGATAGCCGAGGCGGACATAGGCCGGGTCGTAGAAGGTGGTGATGCCGATCTGCTCACGCGCGGCTTCGACCAATTTGCTGCGCCAGTCCGGAGCGGCTGGATTTTCCTGCGCCCGGGCGGCGGGCACCGCCAGGCACAACAGACCGAACTGCAGCGCGGTTCGACGGGTAATCGCGATCATGCCAGCTCCCCGGGGCATTGCTGGATCGTGGGATAATTCCGGGGCGATTGCGCCTTTTTCATGCAGCGGTGAGATCGCACAGTTGCCGCTCTATCCAAACGCCTCCTGCAACGCGTCTATGGGCTAAGACCATCTTTGGTTGTAGATTGAGGGAACGGTTAACCGCGAATCCGGTAGACAGGCAGGCAAGCGGGGTTCGGGCAATGACGGGCGGACGATGGAGGCTGAAGCATCTGGCTGCGCTGCTCGGCGCGCTTGTGCTTTCGGCCGTCGCCACCACTGAACCGCAGGCCGCCTCCCGCGTTTGCCGTCAACTGGAAGCCGAGCTTGCTTCTTCATCGAATGGCGGCGGCAATTCCAGCATGGTGCGGAAGTATGACAAGGCCATCTCCCGCCAGTTCGAACAGCTATCAAAGGTGCGCGGTCGTGCGAGCGATGCGAATTGCGGGTTTTCGCTGTTTTCGCGCAATGTCAGCCAATGTGCTGCGCTGAACAGCAGCATCGATCGCATGAACGCCAATCTCGATGCGTTGCAAGCCAAGCGCGCGCAGCTTGCCGGCGGCGGCTCGCGGGGCGACCGCGGCCGCATCCTGGCCGCGCTCGACGCCAATGGCTGCCGCGACGAGCCCGCGCCGCGCCGGGAGCCGCTGCAGGAAGCCAGCCGCGAACCCGACGACGGCAATCTGTTCGACCAGCTTTTCGGCGGCAACCGGCAGATCGACACGCTCGATCAGCCCGATGATCCCGGCGAGGAGCGCAATGTGCGCCGGGTGCTCAATCAGCCCGGCGTGCCGGATTTCCCGACGGTCGGCGGCGAGTTCCATACGAGCTGCGTGCGCACCTGCGACGGCTATTTCTTCCCGATGTCGAACTCGGCTTCGCTCGGCGATTTCGAGCGCGATCAGAAGAATTGCGAATCGAGCTGCCCCGGCACCGAAATGCAGGTGTTCTATTCGCGCGGCATGGAAGACGATTCGGCCAACATGACGTCGTCGGTGACCGGCAGGCCCTACAGCGAGTTGCCGACCGCCTATCTCTACAAACAGCCCAACATGTCGCGGCCGCTGGCTTGTGGCTGCAATGCGCAGGCCGGAAATTTCGAGATCATCGGCGGCAACCCGCCACCGCCCGAGCAATCGCAGCCTGATACCGAGACAACGCCATTCATTCCGGTGCCGGCGGCCAAACCCGATCCGGGCGCGGATCCGGAGACGCTGGCGAACGTACAAGGCGGGCTCGACCGCGCCGCCATCAAGCGCCTTGCCGTCAAGCCGGTGGTGTCGCCGGTGTCGCTGATCCCGCCGGACCAGCGCAAGGTCAGGGTCGTCGGGCCAGCGTTCCTTCCCGACCCAGCAGCGGCAATAGATCTGCAAGCTCCGGCCCGGAAGCAAGTCCGGTAAGGGCCAACCTGAGCGGCATGAACAGCGCCTTGCCCTTGCGGCCGCTGGCTTCCCTGATCCTGGCCGTCCAGTCTTTCCAGACCGTGCCGGTCCACGGCTCTTCCGGCAGCAGGTCGAAGGCCTGCTGCAGGAAGTCGCGATCCTCGTCGGAAAATTCCGGCGCGGGCTGCGGGCCGTCGGCAAGGATACGCCACCAGCCGACCGCGTCGCTCAGCCGGTCGAGATTGCCACGCACCGCCAGCCAGAACGGCTCGGCCTTGTCGCCGGAGATGCCGAGCACGATCAGCCGATCCCGCGCCTCGGAAAACGGCATGTGGTGCATGAGCGCACGATTGAGCACGAACAGCTCGTCCGGGTCGAATTTGGCCGCCGATTTCGACGTAGCGGCGGGATCGAAGCGCGCGGCCAGTGCCGGCATGTCATGCACCGCCGCGACATTTTCCGAGGTGCCGACAAGGACGGCCAGCGAAGCCACAGCCATCGGTTCGATGCCCTCCTCGCGCAGGCTTTCGATCGACAGCGCACCGCTGCGCTTCGACAGGCCCTCGCCCGAGGCCGTGGTCAAGAGATTGTGGTGGCCGAAGACAGGCGGCTCGGCGCCCAATGCCTTGAACAGCGCGATCTGCACGCCGGTGTTGGTGACGTGGTCGTCGCCGCGGATAACATGACTGACCCCCATCTCGATGTCGTCGACGACCGAAGGCAGCGTGTAGAGATAAGTGCCGTCCTCGCGCCGCAGCACCGGATCGGACAGTGAGGCCAGATCGACGGTTTCCTCGCCGCGCACCAGATCGTTCCAGTGCACTTCGGTGCGTTCGGGCTGCAGCGGATCGCTGGTGAAATTCGGCAGCAGAAAGCGCCAGTGCGGCCGGCGCCCGTCCGACCGGTATTCGGCGATCTGCTGCTGCGAAAGCGCCAGCGCCTCGCGACCATAGACCGGCGGCAGGCCGCGCGTGCGGCGCACCTTGCGGCGCAGGTCGAGTTCTTCGGGGGTCTCGTAGCAGGGATAGACAACGCCGGCTCTCTGCAGCCGCTCCACCGCCGCGTCGTAAGTTTCGAAGCGCCGCGACTGGTATTCGGTGGCGTCGGGAAAAATCCCCAGCCAGTGCAGGTCGTAGAGGATGGCGTCGGAAAATTCCTGCCTCGAGCGGGCAATGTCTGTGTCGTCGAAGCGCTGGATGAAACGGCCCTTGTTGTTCATGGCAAACAGCCAGTTGAACAAGGCGGTGCGGGCATTGCCGATATGAATGCGGCCAGTTGGTGAGGGGGCAAAACGGACGGTAACTGTCATGGGCGGGCGTAACGGATGCTCTTGGAATTGACAAGACGCGCCCCCGCGCGAGGCCAAAGACATAATGCACGCCAGCTAAAATGAAAAGGCTGTGAGCCAGAATCCGGCCGGGCCTGTCTCGGGTGAACCGCTCACCAGCGGTCCACGCCGGCAGAATCGGGCTTTCCTCAGCCGCTTTTTGTCCCCGTTATCCACATATGTGACACACAAGATGTTGGGGTCACAAAAGCTACGCAAACGAATCCTTGACGACGCAAACCGAGTCGCCTTTTATGTGCCATGTGCTCTTGTTGAGGGCGCGACCGGAGAGTTTCGAGCCCGGTCATTTTTCCCGGATTTTGTGCGTTTTGGCCATGATTTCCGCCTGTTTACGAGGCTGGCGGAAGCGTTGGATCGTGGGGGCTTCGGGAGCGAAAAGGGAGATTTGTCGGACTGGAATAAATTGTCTGTTAACACTATATTTAGTGTTTGCAGGCAGGTTCGACGCTAGATAGTGTGAATTTCCCTCGGTCGAGGGAATCGAGGAAAAATTCAGTTTTGAGGGACCCGCAGGGTTCGGCGCAGAGTTGGAACAGCGGCTTCGCAAGAAGCTCGACCAGCAAGGCGACGAAGACTGCCACAAGGAGAGCCGGTGTTTTCGAACGCCGGCAGACGGCGGACATGCGCGTTTCGCATTGGGGGCAGAAATCCCCGGGGAAAAGCGCTATATATAGACAAAAGGGACCGGACCAATGCGCATCGAGCGTCGCTTCACCAAGCCAGGCCAATCAGCTTACGCGGAGATCGAATTCCGCAAGGCGCTTTCGGAGATCAAGAATCCGGACGGCTCGGTGGTGTTCCGCTTGGACAATATCGATGTGCCGGCGCAGTTCTCGCAGGTTGCCGCCGACATCCTGGCGCAGAAGTATTTCCGCAAGGCCGGCGTGCCCGCGCGCCTGAAGAAGGTCGAGGAGAACGACGTCCCCTCCTTCCTGTGGCGCTCCGTCGCCGACGAGGCCGAGCTTGCCAAGCTGCCGGAAGCCGAGCGCTACGGTTCCGAAATCGACGCCCGCCAGGTCTTCGACCGGCTGGCCGGCACCTGGACCTATTGGGGCTACAAGGGCGGCTACTTCAAGTCGGAAGAAGACGCGAGCGCCTTCCGCGACGAACTCGCCTATATGCTCGCCACCCAGCGCGTTGCGCCGAACTCGCCGCAATGGTTCAACACCGGTCTGCACTGGGCCTACGGCATCGATGGTCCGAGCCAGGGCCACTATTATGTCGACCCGTTTACCGGCAAGCTGACCAAGTCGAAGTCCTCCTACGAGCATCCACAGCCGCATGCCTGTTTCATCCAGGGCGTGCAGGACGATCTCGTCAACGAAGGCGGCATCATGGACCTGTGGGTGCGCGAAGCGCGCCTGTTCAAATACGGCTCGGGCACCGGCTCCAATTTCTCCATGCTGCGCGGCGAAGGCGAAAAGCTGTCGGGCGGCGGCCGTTCGTCCGGCCTGATGAGCTTCCTCAAGATCGGCGACCGCGCGGCGGGCGCAATCAAGTCGGGCGGCACCACGCGTCGTGCGGCCAAGATGGTCATTGTCGACGCCGACCATCCCGATATCGAGGAATTCATCGACTGGAAGGTCAATGAAGAGCAGAAGGTGGCGTCGCTGGTCACCGGCTCCAAGATCGTGAAAAAACATCTCGAAGCGATCATGAAGGCCTGCATCAATTGCGAAGGCCATGATGACGATTGCTTCGACCCGTCGATCAACACCGCGCTGAAGCGCGAGATCAAGGCGGCCAAGAAGTCGGCCGTGCCGGAGAACTACATCTACCGCGTCATCCAGTTCGCCAAGCAGGGCTACACCGCGATGTCGTTCAAGACCTACGACACCGACTGGGATTCCGACGCCTACCTCACCGTTTCCGGCCAGAACTCCAACAATTCGGTGTCGCTGAAGGACAACTTCCTGCGCGCCGTCGAGGACGACGCCGACTGGCATCTGACCGCCCGCAAGGACGGCAAGGTGCTGAAGACGCTGAAGGCACGCGACCTCTGGGAAAAGATCGGCTACGCCGCCTGGGCTTCGGCCGACCCGGGCCTGCATTTCAACACGACGATGAACGACTGGCACACCTGCGCTTCGGCCGGTGCGATCCGGGCCTCCAATCCGTGCTCGGAATACATGTTCCTCGACGACACGGCCTGCAACCTGGCCTCGATCAACCTGCTGCCCTACCGCAATGCCGACGGCACGATCGACATCGCCGCCTACGAGCACACGGTGCGGCTGTGGACCGTCGTCCTCGAAATCTCGGTGATGATGGCGCAGTTCCCGTCGAAGGAGATCGGCAAGCAGTCCTACGAATACCGCACGCTCGGCCTCGGCTATGCCAACATTGGCGGCCTGCTGATGACGTCCGGCATTCCCTATGACTCCGACGAGGGCCGCGCCATCTGCGCAGCGCTCACCGCCATCATGACCGGCGTCGCCTATGCCACCTCGGCCGAGATGGCTGGCGAGCTCGGCGCCTTCGCCGATTACGACCGCAATGCGCAGAACATGCTGCGCGTCATGCGCAACCATCGCCGTGCCGCCTATGGCGAGAAACAGGGCTACGAGAAACTCGCCGTCAATCCGGTGCCGCTGGTCGCGTCCGACCTGAAGCAGCAGGAATTGGCCACGCACGCCAAGGCTGCCTGGGACCGCGCCATCGAACTCGGCGAAGAGCATGGCTACCGCAACGCGCAGGCGACCGTGATTGCGCCGACCGGCACGATCGGCCTGGTCATGGATTGCGATACCACCGGCATCGAGCCCGACTTCGCGCTGGTGAAGTTCAAGAAGCTCGCTGGCGGCGGCTACTTCAAGATCATCAACCGCGCCGTGCCGGAAGCGCTGCGCACACTGGGTTACTCAGAAAGCCAGATCGCCGAGATCGAGGCCTATGCGGTCGGTCACGGCAACATGAACCAGGCGCCGGCGGTCAACCCCGGCTCGCTCAAGGCGAAGGGCTTTACCGATGACAAGATCGCGGCGCTTAACGCAGCACTGAAGTCGGCCTTCGACATCAAGTTCGTCTTTAACCAGTGGACGCTCGGCGCCGACTGGGTGAAGGAGACGTTCGGCTTCACCGATGAGCAGCTCAACGACTTCTCGTTCGAGATGCTGCCGGCGCTCGGCTTCTCCAGGAAGGACATCGAAGCCGCCAACATCCATGTCTGCGGTGCGATGACGCTGGAAGGCGCGCCCTTCCTCAAGGCCGAGCATCTGGCGGTGTTCGACTGCGCCAGCCCGTGCGGCAAGATCGGCAAGCGCTCGCTGTCGATCAACAGCCACATCCAGATGATGGCGGCGGCACAGCCCTTCATCTCCGGCGCCATCTCCAAGACCATCAACATGCCCAACGATGCGACGGTGGAAGACGCCAAGGGCGCCTACATGCTGTCGTGGAAGCTGGCGCTGAAGGCCAACGCGCTCTATCGCGACGGCTCGAAGCTGTCGCAGCCGCTCAATTCGTCGCTGCTCGCCGACAGCGAGGATGACGAGGACGACGCGGTCGAACAGCTGATCGCTGCGCCCGCTTCACAGCGCGCCGTGCAAGTGACCGAAAAGATCGTCGAACGCGTCATCGAACGCCTCTACCGCGATCGTGAAAAACTGCCGAACCGCCGCAAGGGATACACCCAGAAGGCAGTCGTCGGCGGCCACAAGGTCTACCTGCGCACCGGCGAATTCGATGACGGCCGCATCGGCGAGATCTTCATCGACATGCACAAGGAAGGCGCCGCTTTCCGGGCGATGATGAACAACTTCGCCATCGCCATTTCGCTCGGCTTGCAATATGGCGTGCCGCTCGAGGAATTTGTCGAGGCCTTCACCTTCACCAAGTTCGAGCCGGCCGGCATGGTGCAGGGCAATGACGCGATCAAGAATGCGACGTCGATCCTCGACTACGTGTTCCGCGAGCTCGCCGTGTCCTACCTGGGCCGCCACGACCTCGCCCATGTCGACCAGTCGGATTTCGACAAGACGGCGCTCGGACGCGGCATCAACGAAGGCAAGGCGACGCCGTTCTCGAAGGGCCTTACCCGCGGCGCCTCGCCAGTCAAGTTGGTGTCTGGCCTAGGTGGCGAACCCAAGGGTTTTGCCGGATCACCTGCCGCGGCCCCTGCCCGGGTCACCCCAACTGCGTTCTCAGGCTCCAATGTGTTGGCGCTTAAACCAGCAAGCGACGAAGCCATCGCCTACAAGCGCGACTATGAGGAGCGAGCCAAGGAACTGGTCGAAGATATTGTTTCCGAGGAGGCAGCCGACCTCACCGGTTTGTTCACCGACGAAGCAGCGAAAGAAGCGGCCGAGGCAAAGGCGCTTGCCTCCACACGGCGGCAGCAATCCTTGATGCAAGGCTACACCGGCAACGAATGCTCGGAATGCCACAACTTCACCATGGTACGGAACGGCACCTGCGAGAAGTGCGATACTTGTGGTTCGACGAGCGGGTGCAGCTGAGAACTCATGCCGCCTCGGCTTACAGTCCGCGAAGTCATTCGCCTGCTGGAGACCGACGGTTGGTATCTGGTTGCAACCAAGGGCAGCCATCGCCAATATAAGCACAAAACCAAAGCCGGCCGCGTCACCGTGGCCGGCAAACCGTCTGAAGAGGTTGCGCCAGGAACACTGAACAGCATCCTCAAGCAGTCCGGTTTGAAGGAGTGATTGTATGCGTTACGCGGTGGTGATTGAAAAAGCAGGCAACAATTTCTCTGCCTATGTGCCGGACCTACCCGGCTGCATCGCAACTGGTGCTACCGTGCCAGAAGTAGAAATCGAAATTCGCGACGCTATACGCTTTCACATCGAGGGCTTGCGCGCCGATGGGCTGGAGGTGCCCAAAGGAATCAGTCTCGCTGAATATGTAGAGGCATAAGCGGTAGCCTTCAGGACAACATCCTATCCCGGCACCCGCAGCGTCTGCTCGTCAAACAACGGCTCGTCCTGCCCCGCACGCACAAACAGCAGCTTGTGCCCCTCGCCCGCCGGCACCTCGAAGTACTGGATGCCGTCGGGCATTTCGCCCCAGTCGCCGCAGGGTGGTTCGGGAACGTCACCACTCACCACCGCTTTCAGCTCTTTGGCATAGGCAGCATCGGGGCTGAATGTGTAGCGTTTGACGCCGGCGGGCACGGTGCCCTCGGTGTAGGGCGTCAGCACGCAGCGGGCGCTGACTGATTTGTCGGTCTTTTCCAGCAACAGGCGCAGCACCGCAGGCTCGGCGGTTTCGCCTGCCTTGATATCGAATACCTCGACCAGTGGATCGGGCGCGCCGCCATCGCTGTATTTGATGGCGAGCGCATTGCCGGCGAACTCGAAATGGATCTGGCGGAAGCCGAAATCGCAGCGCTGCGCCCAAGCGGCCAGCCCAACCGTCTTGTCGGCCATTTTTTCCCAGACGCATTTGTCGATCGGCGGGCGCGATGGCGCCGGCTCGTCCGCCCGCGCTGCGGCTGATATCGTAGCCGAGGCAAACAGCGTGCAGATCCAGACAATCAGTCTCATGGCGTTATTCATCGCTGCATCCTGTCAAAGTGAAGGCGTCCCAGGCCGAGCCGTCCGGATTGGCATTGGAGAAATCGGCAAATTCGGTGAAGGCCGCGCCGAAATCGGGCAGCAACAGCCCTTCGGCGCCGGTGTCGCTTCGCGCGAATTCAGCTGCTCGGCGCCGCCTCCGGTCAAGGCATAGACCTGGCCCATCCATATCCGGCAGAGACCGCTGCCATCCTCCAGCCCCGCTTCGCGGTCGTCGTCGGTGCAGGCGTGGTGGATGGTGCCGAGCGGAAGCGAATTTTTGCCATTGGTCCAGGTGATGTCGGCCGGCAAGCGCGTGTCGGTGTTGGGCACGGTCACCGAAAACACTTCGGCCGTCAGTGCCGCCGGCTCATTGTTCAGCGGCCGGAATTGCATCACCGCGCCCGAACGCGGCTCGCGGTAGGTGGCATGGCTGAGCAGACATTCTTTTGCGCTCGCTGCCTGCACGGCGCCGAGCAGAGCCAGGGAAACGACAGCCAGCCTGCGGACGATCATTGGATGTCTCGTCATGAAAGTGGGCGCCTCAGATAAAACCGACCAGCCACGCCGCGCCGCCCAGAAACGCGGCCGAACAGACCCACAGCAGCCAAAGCCCGCGCACCCTGCATTCGAGCACTGCCGAGGCGGGGTTGGCTGGGTCGTAATGCACGTCGACCTTGCCGCCCTCGGCATAGCTGCGCGCCTGGCCGCTGACGAGGCCGGGCATTGAAGCGGTGACCGTGGCGCCGAAGGTGACGCGGTCTGAGGTGTAGTGCTGGCCTGCGACGCCGTAGCTGTACACGATGCGGGATTTGAAGACGGTGCTCCAGCGTCGATGGCCGCTGTAGTTTCGCAGCGCCTGCAGACCCGAGGAGTCAATGCGGCCGGGCGCGACCGGCCATTTTGACGCCTGCTCGGCAAGCGACTTCTGGACGAAGGCCATGCGCAGGATCATCAGGCCCATGAACAGCAGCAGCGCTCCGGCGCCGAGGTTCTGCGGCTTGGGCAGGTGCGGCCGGATCGCCTCCAGCACGCCACCGAGCAAAAACACCAGCACCACCGTGCCGATCACCAGCCCGGCCGAGAGCTTGACCATGAACTTGAAGGCGCCGTCCGGCAGGGTGCGTTCGATCACCGCCTTGCCCGGATCGGCCGGATTGTAGAAGACGGTCACTTCAGCGCCGGTGGGAAACTGCGCCAGGGTTCCGGTGACTTCGAAATTCCCCAGATTCTCCTTCACGCTGTAGCGCGAGCTTTGAAATTTCTTTTTACCGACCTTGTATTCGAAGGTGATCGCCGGAAAATTGCGCATCTCGGTGGTGTCGCTGCTGTCCGAGCCGACGCCCGACCTTCTGACTTCGCGCGCCTCGACGCGCGACGAGATGATCTTGCCCGGCGCCGGCAGCCAGTGGCTCATCGCCTGCACCTCGCGCCACTTGACGAAGGTGATGAACGACAGACCGCCCGCGATCGCGCAGGCAAATCCGACAATCAGAAATTTGAGCTCTACGTCCACCGCGTCCCCCAGGAGTGCCGGAAGCTGCAAATAGATAGCACGGCGAAGGCAATGTCTTGATTATTCGCAAAGGACGAACCGCCCTTCCTCGGGTATCGAAGCCCCCTCAACTTTGTTAAGAGTCGCCCAAACTGTTAGGAGCCATGAGACCAGGATGACAGCACTGCGCGTTCTCTCGGATGCCTTCATTCCGGAACTCCCGAACCACTACAAAGGCAAGGTCCGCGAGAATTACGATCTGCCGGATGGCCGCCGCATCATCATCGCCACCGACCGGCTGAGCGCCTTCGATGTGATCCTGACCGCAATACCGCTCAAGGGAGAGCTGCTGACGCAGACGGCGCGCTACTGGTTCGAGGAAACGGCGGACATCTGCCCCAACCATGTGCTCGATTATCCCGACCCCAATGTCGTCGTCGGCACCAGGCTCGACATTCTGCCGGTGGAAATCGTCGTTCGCGACTATCTCGCCGGCACCACCAGCACTTCGGTGCTGACGAAATACAAGAACGGCGAACGCGATATGTACGGCATCCGCCTGCCGGACGGATTGCGCGACAATGAGAAGCTGCCGCAGGCCATCATCACGCCGACCAGTAAGGCGCTCGATGGCGGCCATGACGAGCCCTTGACGCGCGACGAGATCCTGACGCGCGGCCTGTTATCGGAAGAGCAATGGGACACAGTCTCGCGCTATGCGCTGGCGCTGTTTGCGCGCGGCAAAGCGTTGGCCGCCAAGCGCGGCCTGATCCTGGTCGACACCAAATACGAGTTCGGCACGGACAAGGATGGCGCCATCATCCTTGCCGATGAAATCCATACGCCCGACTCAAGCCGCTACTGGCTTGCGGCAAGCTATGAAGAGCGTTTCAAGGCAGGCGAGCGGCCGCAAAGTTTCGACAAGGACTTTATTCGCGCCTGGGTAACCGCGCGCTGCGATCCCTACAAGGACCGTATTCCGAAAATCCCCGCCGAACTCATCGAGCAGACGTCGCGTGTCTATACGCAGGCCTTTGAGACCATCACCGGCAAGACCTTCACCGCCGATATCTCGGGAAAGACGGTGCTGGACCGCATTCGCGAGAACCTGCGACCTTATTTCTGACGGCGGCTGGCGGCCGCCGGTCAACTTGCCGAGGTCGCGGACACGGACGGTTCTGGCGGAGCGCGCCACGTGCCGAGATATGATCCGCACAGGATGAGCGCGAAGGCCGCGACAATGCCGATATCGAGCGGCTCCGAAAGCACGAGCACGCCGGCTGCCACGGAGACGGCGGGCGCCACATAGGTTATGACGACCGCCCGTTCGGGGCCGATCTCCCGCACCAGCAAGAAGTAGGTGGCGAAGGCAATCGCCGTGCAAAACACGCCAAGACCGAGGATTGCGCCAACCACCGTTGTCGACGGCATGGCCGCCGGCCAGGCCAACGCCGCCGGCACGGCGTAGATCAGCGCTGCCCCTGCCAGACAGACTGCCGTCAGCGAGGTAGCCGGCACATCGTTCAGCCAGCGCGACGCGATGATCGAACCCGAGGCATAGCAGGCCGCTGCCATGAGAATCTCGACGACCGCGAGAAATCCGCCACCCAAGGTCGGCAGCGCCAGCACGAAAACACCGGCAAAACCGAGGAAAAGGCCGGTCCAGCGGCGTATCCCCAGCCGCTCATCCGAGCCCATCAGCTTTGAGAGCGCGACGGTTACGGCCGGCGTCATGGCAATCAGCAGTCCGGCGGTGGAACTGTCGATGCTGACTTCGCCATGGGTGATCAGCCCCCATGGCAGGATCATCTCGACCAGACAGAATGCGGCGACCGCCCGCCAATGTGTCTTCAGCCATCCGAAACTGCGCTGGACAAGGACGAAGGGCAGCAGCGCCAGGGCGCCGACGGCTGTTCGGGCAAAGACCAGGAAGGGCACCGACACCTCGGCAACCGCCAGCTTGATCAACAAATAGGGAATGCCCCACAGGAGGCTGAGCAGCACGAACAAAAACAGTCCGCGGCGCGTCATGACGGCCTCACAGCCAGAAAGGTGGTCCACTCTTCGCGATCGCGGCCGACGTTGAATTCGTCTCCGACAAGAACCAGCCCGGCGTTTTCGAGTCGGGCCGCGAAGTCGTCCCTGCGCCAGTAGACCGTATGATATTCGCCGCTCTTCTCGCCATCGCCAATGCGCATCGAGACGAGGAAGGCGCCGCCCGGCCGCAGCGACCCGGCAATCTTGGCAAGCACCTGGTCGGCCTGCTCGCGCGGCACGTGGATCAGGACGCACAATGCGAGCACCGCGTCGTAGGGGCCGCCGAGATCGTCGGTGATGAGATCGAGAAACTCACCATGCTTGCCGCGTGCGGCCTGCAACTCGAGAAACCGCTTCGTTGCGTCTGTGCGCCGAACCTGGACACCGAGCCCTTCGACGAAGTCCGCATCGTATCCGGGTCCCGAACCGACTTCAAGAATCCGGCCACCTTTGCCGGCGATCTTCACCAGGCGCTTCAGCCATTTCTGTTCTCTTTGGTTCGGAACGTGCCGCACCAGAGCGTCGTAGCGTTCGGCATAGTCCTCATAGGCGTTGATCGTTTGTCGGCTCTTCGCCAGATCCTCGGATAACACAGTCATCTTTCCCTCCCCTGGTCAAAGAGCTTGCTTAGCCAATGGTGCCGGGAGGCACGCGTCCGTCAAGCATGCCGATATCCCTGAGGAAATGATCCGACAGCGAGCGGCGGTCGAGCAGGCCGTGCTTGCGAGGTCTGAACGGCGCGGTGAAGAGGTCGAGCATCGGTCGGCGAAGCGTGTTGTAGAGAGCGATGGTGGTGGTCATTGCCGTATCCTCCAGGGTTTGATCCGATGAATGCAGCATGCCGTTTTCCGGGCTTGGTTTCCAATCGAACGTCGCGTAGTATGCATCAGCAGGATTGATGCGTCATGAGCTGGGAACTGCCACCATTAGGAGCCATCAGGGTCTTTGAAGCCGCGGCCCGGCTGGGCAGTTTCACCAAGGCAGCCGAAGAACTCGGCATGACCCAATCAGCTGCCAGCTATCAGATAAAGGTGCTGGAAGAACGTGCCGGAACGCCGCTTTTCGTAAGAAAAACAAGGCAGATCGCGCTGACCGAGGCCGGACAGCAGCTGGCGCCGCACGCAACAGGCGCGTTCTCGACCCTGGCCGACGCATGGGTCGCCACCAAGGGTGGAGCGACCGGCGTGCTGTCGGTGACGACGATGGAAACCTTCGCATCGAACTGGCTGGCCGTATGGCTTGGAACATTCCAGCTGATGCATCCCGACCTTGCCGTGAAGGTGAATACATCGCACGGGCTGGTCGATTTCACGCGCGGCGACATGGATGTCGGCATTCGCACCGGCAGTGGAAATTGGCCGGGACTGACGGCTCACTATCTGTTCAAGGCGGACTATACGCCGATGCTCAGCCCGAGACTCGCCGAAAGCGTCGGCGGCATCCACCGCCCCGAGGATCTCTACCAACTGCCGCTATGCTGTGCCGACGATCCCTGGTGGGAAATCTGGTTCAAGGCTGCCGGCGTGCCGTTCGAGCCCGATCGCGTCATCGCTGGCCCGAAACTGGGTACGCAGGCCTATGATGCGATGGCGGCGCTAACCGACAAGGGCGCCGCGATCCTGACCAAAAACCTTTACAGCGCCCTGTTGGAAAAGGGCCAGTTGATACAGCCATTCGGCGTGCTTGGATCGGACGGCGACGGCTATTGGCTGGTGCATCTGGAGAGCCGCCGCAACGCGCCCAAAATCAAGGTGTTTCGCGACTGGGTGCTGGCGCAGACGGCAGAGATACGCGAACGCGAAAAGCGCGACAGCCCTCTAGGCCCGCGATAAAACTCGCCCGCGCCTCAACCCTCAGTCCTTGAAGGTCAACCCGTACTTTGCAACCTGCTCCTTCGGCATATCCGCAAGCGCCTGGCGCGTGGTGTAGCCGCCGTAGATCACCTTGCCGTTCTTGATCATCCAGTCCTCGACGTCGGCCTCGGTTACCGTCATCCTGTCGCCCATCTTGTACTTGTTGCCATTGACCGGCACGTCAGCAAGCAGGCCGATATAGGAGCCTTCGCTGTAGCCCACCAGCTGCAGCCAAATATGCTCGGTGGCGCCGTTCTGGGTCAGCGGGAATTTTACCGTGTAGGTGCCCGGCGTGCCGGCGTCCATCAGTTCGTGGAAGCGCTTGAGGGTCGAGCGGCCGCTGTCCTTGGCGGCCTGCATCGCCTTGTCCTCGGTGGAATAGGACACGACGTTCTGCTTCGACTCCGCCAGCGAAGCGCCACTTCCGCCCGGCATGTGGCCGAGCGAACTGAAAAACCCGTAGCCGACGGCGGCGGCAAGTGCGACAGCCACAACTGGATTGCGCATGGATCCCTCCGAAAACCCGATCACGGGCACGTTACCGGAAGGCTGTTGCGATACCGCTAAAGGACACAGTGAGCGGATCGTTAGCGAGACGCTGAAAATTCAACCCAAGGCGCAGCGGCAGGCAGCGCAGGCGCACCGGCACCGGGCCTGACGTTCAATCGGCGTCGGCGACGGTCGTCTGCCCGCCTGCCCATGCCCGCCAGGCGCGCTCGTCGCCATGGAAGACGTTGAGGTCGATGCGGCCGGTCACGCCGTGCGACAGGCCGGAGCCGGAGTACTGCCAGAATAGCCATTTGCGGCCGGGATAGACTTTTGAGGGATGCCGCGCCACGGCGCGCAGCCAGAACGGATAATCGAGAAACGCACCCTTGAGATTGTCGCGATAGAAATCCGGTGCGGTGTAGATGATGGGCCGCTGGCCGTAATGGCGCTCCAGCTTGTCCATGAACACCTTCATCTTTTCCAGCACGGTGGCCCGCGACGGCCGCCGCTTGCAGGAAGATTCGCCGTTCCACTCGACATCGATTACCGGTGGCAGCGCGCCTTCGACCCTCGGCACATTGCGGATGAACCAGTCGGCCTGCTCGCCCGCAGTGCGGCACCAGTAGAAGAAATGATAGGCGCCGCGCTTCAGCCCGGCGGCGTCGGCATTGCGCCAGTTCTTCATGAACATCGGGTCGAGATGGTCGCCGCCATCGGTCGCCTTGATATAGGCGAAGTTGGCGCCCTGGGTACGCAGCTTGCCCCAGTTGACATTGCCCTGCCAGCGCGAGACGTCGACGCCGTGGACGGCAAGGTAGCGTGGCGAAGCCTTGCCGAAATTGATCGGCTTGGCGTCGCGGAAACCGTAGCGGGTGACCGGCGAGGCCAGCATGGCCGGCGCCGCGCGCGTCAACCGCTTCGGCGCAGACATCAGAGCGGCGGGCTCGAGCTGTGGTCTGGTGCTCCCCTGCGGCGTGCCCGCGACGATGGCCTCTTCTTCCTCGACCATGGAAAAGGGCGGCGCATTGTCGGCCACAGCGTTGTCGGCCACCATGTCGGACCGCATCGGCGCGAGGTCGGCGGTCTCCGCCGGAGCCGCTGCGACCGGCGCGCTCGGACGCACGACCGAACTGGTCGTCTCGTTCGACGGTTGCAAGCCATCGACGCCCGCTGTGGACGAACAGCCGGCAAGCCACAGCGATGCCAACATGAAACTGACGACGGCTGAAATCCGCATCTGGACCTGTACGCAAAACACAACAGACCGAAGGCAAACAGACGCCGCCGGACAAACCGGCCTCGATTACTAACGAGAAATTACCAACAAAGTTTGAATCAAGTTGTTAGGAATTGGCCCTCTTGTCTTCTCCCCCTGTGGGAGAAGGTGGATCGGCGCGTAGCGCCGAGACGGATGAGGGGTGTTCCAGCGGAGTGAGGCGTTGGCGTTCCCTGGAACACCCCTCATCCGACCGAGCTTCGCTCGGCCACCTTCTCCCACAAGGGGAGAAGGGGAAGCCCTTACCTTCCCAGCCATTGCTGCATGCAGCTTTTCGCCACCACATGCGCCGGTGGCACGGCGTCGGCCGCCGGGCGGCGGGCACGTTCGAGCAGCAGGCGAACCTGTTCGGGGCGCACGCGGTCACGCTCCATGACGAGGAGGACCATCGGATCGCTCAAAAGCTCGTCCAGGGTGCTGATTCTGTCGCTCATCGGTCGTCTCCTCGATACCGGCCCGCAGACGATAGATAGGCAGCCAATCATGGCCCGCCAATGACGCTTTGCCGGCTATGTCGTGGTTTCGGGATTAATTTCCGGTAAGGCCGGCGTCAGTTCGGAGGCGGCGCGCCTTCATGGTGCGGCAGGCCGTCATCGAGCTGCAGCCAGGGCTGCTTCGAGGCGGTCCACATATGCATCTCCGGCTTGAACAGCGAGGGATCGTCGAGCGAGCCGGTGGTGATGCCGACGATGCCGGCGGAGTCGCGTCGGGAAAACAGCGTGGTGCCGCAAGCGGCGCAAAAGCCGCGCTTGAGGTCCGGAGAGGTGTTGACCGTCGCCACCTCTCCCTCGACGGTGACATCGTCGATGCGAAACAAAAGGCGGGCGTTGAAGGCCGCGCCGATCACCTTCTGGCAGCGCCGGCAATGGCAGACGCGCTGATTGAGCGGCGCCGCCTCGGTGCCGTAGCGCACTGCCCCGCAATGGCATCCGCCCTGGTATTTCGTCATCATTCGAACCCATCACACTGAAGGTCTCTTGATGATATCGACAGGTACCTTTCGGTCAATTGAAAAGCCCTGATGGCGCCATCGATTGCGCCGATAGGACTAATGGCTGCGCCAGGGCTTCGTGGTTTCGCAGGCACAAAAAAGCCGGCCGCCTCTTCGAGACGGCCGGCATGTATCTCAGGCAAGCTATTTCGTTTCGCTGAGGACTTCGTCCCAGGTCTTCACCTTGGTTTCGCCATTGAGGAAGGGCAGTGCCGCGGCCGTCAGCTCCGGTGCGAAGAAGACGTCGTAGTGGGTGCGATTGGGAATGATGGCCAGCCGGTTCTGCGACAGGTTCTCACGCATCCAGCCGGCATCCTTCAGCCCGCCGCCGATCATCTGGTAGAACCTGATCTCGTGCTCGGGCTTGTACATGTCGCTGTCGCCATAGGCCAGCATAACTGGCATCTTCAGCTTCGCCACATCGGTGGAATAGTCGTAATCCTTGCGCATGAAATTGCCCAGCGCGTCGAGCAGTTTGGGGAAATCGTCGGGACGTGGGGCGACGGCGACGTAGGATTTGTACATCGGCGTGTCCTTCATGAAATCGGCGGCGGCCGCGCTCACCTGCGCCTGCTGGCCGCGCATCTCGTCATAGAAGCCATTGGCGGCGAAGCCGGTCGAGACCAGGACCAGACGTCTCACCGTCTCGGGATGCTGAACGGCCATACGGAAGGCGACGCCGCCGCCCAGCGAATAGCCAAGCACGTCGACCTTGTCATAGCCGAGCGCCTTGACGATACCAGCCATGTCGTCGCCCATCCCCTCCAGGCTGAAGGGTCGCTCGCCGAGCGCGGTGCGGCCATGGCCCTGCAGGTCGACGGCAATGATGGTGCGGTTTTCCGCCAGCTTCGGCAGCAGCGGCGCGAACATGTCCGACGTGCCAAGGCCGCCATGCAGCAGAAGCAGCGGTTCTCCCTTGCCATAGACGGCATAGTAGTAATTCAGGCCGTCGATCGGCAGCAAGCCGGACTTTTCCGGCTTCGGCATGGCTGTTGCTTCGGTGGTCATGGCGGGCTTGGTCTCCTCTGCATTGGCTGGGCCGGGCGCTGCAAACAAGGCAGCGACCGAGGCAAGAATGGCGAAATAGATTCGTCTGGACATGTCGGTCTCCTCAGGTTCCCCCCAAGGACGAGCGAGCACGCCGCGTGCCGACATGCCCTGCGAAAAAATCCGCGGAAGAATGATCGGTTTGGCTGTTGTCGATCGGTCGCGCGCCTCAGTGGCGCTTGGCTTGCACCAGATAGGCGTCGATCTCGGTCTCGCCGAGCCATTTGGCGGCTTCCAGCCGGTGCAGGCCCTCGACCAGGATGTGGCGCTTGCCGTCATGGCGAACCTGGATCGGCGTCTTCATGCCGTTTTCCAGTATGTCTTCGGCCAGATGCCGGACCGTTTCGGGATGCAGCGTCTTCTTGCGCGCCGTCGGCACGTAGATGTCGTCGACCTTGACCTTCTGCACTCTCAGCATGCCGGCTCCCGAGGCGGAACATACCGCCTCGCCTGAGATAGTCGGTTTGCCGGGTGCGGCCAAGAGCGGCCAAGCAATTGTGTCGTATGCAATTGCTGGCCCGATCGTTTCCATTTGACGCTTGGCCGGCAGATGGCCGAAATGGCGGCCTGTCACTTTTCCGGTGTTCATGACCCATCTGCCAACCGAATTTCCCGATTTCGGACTGACGCCCGAGCAGCGCCGCGAGGCAGTGCGCGGCCATTACTATGAATGGCCGGGAATGGACGGCGAGCGCGGCGAGATCTGGTGTTATTCCAACCGCTTTTCCTACCGCGCCGGCGAGACCGTGACGCTGCATGTCAGTTCGACAGTGCCGCGCTTCAGCATTGTCATTGTCCGCGACGGCGGCAGCGAGACAAAAGTCTTCGAGCAAACGGGGCTTTCGGCGCGCTGGCAGGATACGCCCGACCAGTGCTCGGTCGAAGGCTGCGGCTGGGAGGCGTCTTTCGAATTTCGCATCGGCAAGGATTGGCCATCCGGCGCCTATCGGCTGACGCTGACGGCAGACGGGCGCGACGGCAAAGCTATCCTTTGCCATCACCTCATCATCGTCGCGCTCCTGCCCGGCAGCAAACCCGGTCGCGTGCTGCAGGTGGCGGCGACCGGCACCTGGCTGTCCTACAACACATGGGGCGGCTCCAACGCCTATCAGGGCATCACCGGCCCGGGCCGCGACCAGTATGCGCGCATGGTGTCGACGCAGCGGCCTTGGTGCCGTGGCTTCGTGGTGTTGCCCAAGGACGCGCCGCGCGTGCCGCTGGAGGTTGCCGTGCCGCCGAAAACAGTGCCGCGCTATCCGCACATGGAATGGGCGTACGCCACGGGACATTCGAAGAAATACACCTCCTCCGGCTGGGCGAGCTATGACAGCCACTTCTTCCGCTTTGCCGAGCGCGCCGGCTATGGCGTCGATCTCGCCAGCCAGCACGATTTGCACTTCTCGCCCGAAATCCTCGATGGTTATGACTGTGTGGTCTTCGTCGGCCATGACGAGTACTGGACCTGGGAGATGCGGGACGCCGTCGACAGCTACGTCGAGCGCGGCGGCCATGCGGCGCGCTTTGCCGGCAATTTCATGTGGCAGACAAGGCTCGAGGACGAAGGCCGCCGGCAGGTCTGTTACAAATACCGCGCGCGGGCCGAAGACCCGGCCTATGGCGGCGACGTCACCCGCGCCACCAACTCCTGGGAAGCGCCGGAGATCGGCCGTCCCGGCGCTCTGACCTTCGGCCTTAACGCAACGAGGGGCGTCTATGCCGGCTGGGGCGGCTGCGCGCCGCGCGGCGTGCGCGGCTTTCCGGTCTATCGGCCCGAGCATTGGGCCTTTGCCGGCACCGGAATCTATTATGGCGACCTGCTTGGCGCCGACAGTCATGTCTATGGCTATGAGGTCGACGGGCTCGATTTCGAGATCCGCGGCGGCCTGCCCTATCCGACACCGGACAGCGGTGCGCCTGACGGGCTGCAGGTGCTGGCCGTCGGCATGGCGAGCCAGGTCGAGGAAAGCGCCGATATCCCGATCGAGGACCAGTTTCTCGCCGACGAGGATGGCCGCTTTACGGCCGAAACGCTGTTTGGCGAGGCGACCGACGCCAATCTGGAAAAGGTCAAACGCGGCAACGGCATGATCGTCAATTTTCCGCGCGGCAAGGGCGAGGTTTTCCACGCCGGAAGCTGCGAATGGGTCGCCGGCCTGCTCAGGCAGGATCCCATGGTCGAGCGCGTGACCAGGAATGTAATCGACCGCTATCTCGGAAAGACCTGACATGCAGAAGCCCTCATCAACTGGTTCAGAAACGCGCGCGCCATCGCACCTGTTCTACCTCTCCAGCCTGCGCCGGCCGCTGATCGACCGCGCCGAAGGCATCTATATGTGGACGCAGGACGGCCGCCGCTTCATCGACGGATCGAGCGGGCCGATGGTCGCCAATATCGGTCACTCCAACCGCAATGTGCTGGACGCCATGAAGCGGCAGATGGACCGCGCCACCTTCGCCTACCGGCTGCATTTCGAGAACGAGCAGGCGGAAGAACTGGCGCGGGAGCTCGCCGGCAAACTGCCGGAGGGCATGGACCGAATCTTCTTCGTCTCCGGCGGTTCGGAGGCGACGGAATCCTGCATCAAGCTGGCGCGGCAATGGGCGGTCGCGACCGGCCAGCCGAAGCGCTGGAAGGTTATCACGCGTTTTCCCTCCTATCATGGCGGCACGCTGGGTTCGCTTTCGATAACCGGCGACGATGCGCTGGCCGAAACGTTCACACCGATGATGCGGGTGATGCCGACCGTGCCGGCGCCGACGGCATGGCGCGACCGCGACAATCTTTCGATGGAGCAGCGCGGCGTCCGTTATGCCGACATGCTGGAGGAGAAGATCCAGGCCGAGGGCCCGGACAGCGTGCTCGCCTTCATCATGGAGCCGATCGGCGGTGCGGCGACTTCGGCCCTCGTCGCACCGGACAGCTATTATCCGCGTATACGCGAGATCTGCGACCGCTACGGCATCCTGCTCATCCATGATGAAGTGATGAGCGGCGCCGGCCGCACCGGAAAATTCCTTGGCGGCGACCATTGGAACTGCAAGCCCGACATCGTCGCGCTGTCGAAGGGGCTTGGCTCCGGCTATGCGCCGCTCGGCGCGCTGGCCGCCCCGATGCGGCTGGTCGAGCCGCTGCTGGCGTCGGGCGGCTTCCAGCATGGCCACACCTATGCTGGCAATCCGCTCGCCTGCGCGGCCGGGCTCGCCGTGCTCGGCGAGATGGACCGCCTCGACCTGATCGCCAATGCCGCCGCGATGGGCGACGTGCTGATGGACGGGCTGAAAGCGCTGGCGAAGCGTTTTCCGTTCATCGCCGATGTCCGAGGCAAAGGCCTGCTCACCGGCGCCGAGATGGTTGCCGATCCCGAAACTCTACGGCCGATCGAACAGGGCAAGAAAGCCACGCAGCGCCTGCTCGACCTCGCCTACGAGCGCGGGCTGATCATCTACGGCCGCAGGGTCAAGGGCGGTGTCGACGGCGACAATTTCATGGTGGCGCCGCCGATGATCGTCACGGCTGAAGAGGTCGGCGAGATCATTTCCATCATCGGCGATTCGCTGGAAGTTCTGGCCGCCGAACTCGACCTGCCGGTCGAAGGCTGAGGGCTAAAGAATGGCGCCGAGGAAAGTCATCATCACCTGCGCGGTCACTGGCTCGGTGCACACCCCGTCCATGTCGCCCTATCTGCCGGTGACGCCGGACCAGATCGCGACCGACGCCATCGCGGCGGCCGAGGCTGGCGCCTCAATCCTGCATCTCCACGCCCGCGATCCCAAAGACGGCCGGCCGACCGCCGATCCTGAGGTGTTCATGCAGTTCCTGCCGCGCATCAAGCAAGCGACCGATGCGGTGATCAACATCACCACCGGCGGTTCGTCGCTGATGACGCTCGACCAGCGGCTGGCGGCACCACTGCGGGCCGAGCCGGAAATGTGTTCGCTGAACATGGGCTCGATGAATTTCGCGCTGTTCCCGATGCTCGACAAGCCAAGGGAATGGCAGCACGAGTGGGAACCAAAGCTGCTCGAAGCCACCCGCGACACCATCTTCAAGAACACCTTTGCCGATATGGAAGGCGTGCTCGAAAAGCTCGGCAAGGGCTGCGGCACGCGCTTCGAGTTCGAATGCTACGATGTCGGCCATCTCTATTCGCTGGCGCATTTCCGCGACCGCGGGCTGGTGTCGGGGCCGCTGTTCATTCAATTCGTGCTCGGCATTCTGGGTGGCATCGGTGCCGATCCCGACAATCTCATCCACATGAAGCGCATTGCCGACAAGCTGTTCGGCGACAGCTACCAGTTCTCGGTGCTCGCCGCCGGCCGCCACCAGATGCCGCTGATCTCGATCGCAGCGGCGATGGGCGGCAATGTCCGCGTCGGGCTGGAGGACAGTCTCTACGACGGACGCCAGCTGGCGAAATCCAACGCCGACCAGGTGCGCAGGATACGTGGCATTCTCGATGGCCTGTCGTTGGAGGTGGCCACACCGGCGGAGGCGCGGGAGATGCTGGCGCTGAAGGGTGGGGACCGGGTGGCGTTTTGAGATGATTGATCTGCGATGATGGCGTTCTGGCACACCCCCCTCTGGCCTGCCGGACATCTCACCCCCAAGGGGGGAGATCAGCAGTTTCTGCGCTGCCGTCCATCCTGCAACGTTGGAAGTTTGCGAAGGCCGTGGCGACGTCCAATCTCCCCCCTTGAGGGTGAGATGTCCGGCAGGACAGAGGGGGGTGCCTGGGCGCCTTGCCTATCGTGAGTACAGTCACCCTCCGCCCCGGCACCATCGACGACGTCGACACCATCCATGCCGCGCTGCTCAAGCTCGGCACCCATATCGGCGCGCATCAGGAGATCACGTCCACTGCCGACGATCTCCGCCGCTACGGCTTTGGCGACAAACCCGCCTTCTCCACCCTGATCGCCGAGATCGGCGGCGATTTTGCGGGGCTCTGCCTGCATTTCCCGATCTTCTCGACATGGATGGGGCGGCCAGGCGTCTATATCCAGGACCTCTATGTCGAGGACCGGTTTCGCGGCCGCAAGGTCGGCGAAAGACTGCTGCGCCGGGTCGCGCGCGACTGCCGCCGGGATGGCGGCGCCTATCTCAGGCTGTCCGTCGATACCGACAATGACGGCGCCAAGGCTTTTTATGAGAGGCTGGGCATCGCCTGGTCGAGCTACGAGCAGACGCATAAGATTGTTGGCGATGCCTTTTTCGCCTTTGCCGATGCAGCGCAGGATGGGGACGCGGAATGAAAACCTTCTTTGCCGAGGAGCAGAAACGCCACGACCCGAAGGCCTTTCTGTCGAGCGGCGCCCCGCAGCCCAATCCCGAACAGCCGGAGCGGGTAGAGCGATTGTTAGCCGGCGCAAAATCCGCCGGATTGATGATCGGGCGGCCCAGGGAACATGGCCTAGGCCCGGTGGCGGCCGTGCATACGCCGGAGTATCTCGCCTTCCTCGAACACATTTTTGCGCGCTGGCAGCGCATCGAGGGCGCATCCGCGGAAGTCATCCCCAACATCCATCCACTGGCCCGCACAGGGTCCTATCCGGCCTCGGCGGTCGGCCAGGCCGGCTACCACATGGCCGACACCGCTTGCCCGATCTCGGCCGAAACCTGGCACAGCGCGCTGTGGAGCGCCTGGAGTGCAGTCGAAGCGGCGGAAGCTGTCATGGCAGGCGCGCCTGCCGCTTATGCGCTCTGCCGGCCGCCCGGCCACCACGCCTTTGCCGATGTCGCCGGTGGCTTCTGCTTCATCAACAATTCGGCGGTCGCGGCCCAGGTGTTGCGCAAGCAGGCGGCGCGGGTGGCGATCCTCGATGTCGACCTGCATCACGGCAACGGCACGCAAGGCATCTTTTATACGCGTTCCGACGTCCTGACGGTGTCGCTGCACGCCGATCCGGTGCGCTTCTATCCGTTCTTCTGGGGCCATGCCGATGAGCGCGGCGAAGGTCCAGGCCTCGGCTATAATTTCAACCTGCCATTGCCGCGCAAATCAGCCGACGCGGCGTTTCTGGAGGCCCTCGAAGTGGCGTTCCAGCGTATCCGCGCCTTTTCGCCGGACGCGCTGGTCGTGGCGCTCGGTCTCGATGCGTTCGAGGGCGATCCGTTCGGCGGGCTTTCGGTGACCACGCCCGGTTTCTCGCGGATCGGCGAGGCAATTGCCAAGCTTGGCCTGCCGACGGTTATCGTCCAGGAAGGCGGCTATCTCTGCGACGCGCTCGGCGACAATCTCACGGCGTTCCTCACCGGTTTCGGCGGCAAACAGCGATAGCTGACTAGCGCTGCTGCCTCAGCATGGCGATCACCCGGTGCACGCTTTCCAACGTCTCGTCGATCTCTGCCGCCGTGTTGTAGTGCGCAATACCGATGCGCACGACTCCCTGCTCGGCCGGAATGCCGAGATGGTGGACGATCTCCCAGGCGTAGTTGTGACCCGACCATAGAAAAATGTTCTCGGCATTCATCTGCCGCACGATCGTCTCTGGCACGATGCCGTCGACGGTGAAGGACACGGTCGGCACGCGCTCAATGACACGCTTCTGATCTGTGATGCCGCGGATGGTCAGGCCCTCAATGGCGGACAGCCCATCGATCAGCCTCAGCGCCAGCGGGTTTTCGTAGGCGATCGACACTTCGTATGCCTTTGCGATCTTTTGCCTTCGCGAACCGCCCTCGCCGGCCGCAGCACCGAGTTCGGCGAAGTAATCGACCGCTGCGGTAAGTCCGGCCATCAGTTCGATCTGCGGCGTACCGAGTTCGAAGCGCTCCGGCAGGCCATTGGACGAGCAACGGCATTTGTAGGGTTTCAGCGCATCGATGATGTCGCGGCGGCCCCAAAGAATGCCCATGTGCGGGCCGAAGAACTTGTAGGCAGAGCAAACCAGGAAGTCGCAGCCGAGGTCCTGCACGTCGACCAGCCCATGCGGCGCGAACTGCACGGCGTCGACATAGACCACCGCGCCGGCCTGTTTGGCGATGGCCGTCAGCGCTTTCACCCGATTGATCGAGCCGGTGAGGTTCGAGGCATAGTTCAGCGCAACGAGTTTTGTCCTGTCGGTAAGCAGAGCGCTGAGCGCCGCCTCCTCGACCTGCCAGCTGTTCTCGTCGAAAGGCAGGAAGCGCACCAAGAGGCCAAGATCTTCGGCCAGTTGCAGCCAGGGCGAGACATTGCCCTCATGATCCATGCGGGTGACGATGATCTCGTCGCCCGGCTTGAAGCCGCGGCCGAGCGTGCGCGACATGTGATAGGTCAGCGTCGTCATATTGGCGCCGATGATGATTTCCTCAGCGCTCGCTGCACCCAGGAAATCGGCCATCGCCGCATGGGCGCCGTCGACCACCTGTTGCGCGGCAAGCGTGGTTTCGAAATAGCCGCCGAGATTGGCGTTGGTGGTGAGGAGGCAGCGCGCCACCGCGTCGGCAACCGCTTGCGGCACCTGCGTGCCGGCCGGATTGTCGAGATAGATGCGCCGGCGGCCCTTGTCGGTCAGGTCCAGCGCCGGAAATTTTCCCCTGACGGTCTCGATCGGAAAATCCATGGCTGTCCCCTTCCCCTTGTCTTTGCTCGGCAATCCCGGCCAAACGGTCTGCTTATGGGCACGGATTGCCGACGCGCTGGTGGATCGCATCCACGCCCTTCTGCATCTCGTCGGTCCAGGTCACGTCGGCTGACGACAGCGCCATCTCAAGCTGGGCAATCGTCGTCGCGCCGATGATGCTGGAGGTGACGAACGGCCGGCTGGCGACATAGGCGTTGGCAAACAGCGCAGGTTCAAGGCCGAAGGAGCGCGCCAGCTCATTGTATTCGAGCTGTGCCTCCGCCGCATTCGGCGTCTCGTAGCGCTGGCCGCGGTTGAAGAGCTGCGAGCGCGAACCCTGCGGCCGTGCGCCATGGTCGTATTTGCCGGTGAGATAGCCCTGCGCCAGCGGCGAATAGGCGAGAAAGCCGACATCCTCGCGTTCGCAGGCCTCGGCGAGGTTCACCTCGAACGTGCGGTTGACCAGATTGTAGGCGTTCTGCAGCGAAACGACGCGCGGGCCGACGCCCTTGTCGGCCTCGGCAATGAAGCGCATGACGCCCCAGGAGCTTTCGTTCGACAGGCCGAGATGGCGGATCTTTCCTGCCTTCACCAGTTCATCGAAGACAGCCAGCGTCTCGGCGATCGGCGTCTCGCCGGGCGGCGCGCCAACGGCATCGGCACGGCGCGGCACAGCACCCACGCGGGTCGGGTTGGCGCCCCAGGGGATGTCGCGCTCCGGCCAATGGATCTGATAGAGATCGAGATAGTCGGTGCCGAGCTTGGCCAGCGATTTGTCGATGGCGTCAAAGATGTCGGCGCGCACCAGCTTCGACGGGCGGCCGCCACGAAACCAGCTGTTGGCGGTGCGGCCGACCACTTTCGAGGCCAGGATGACCTTGTCGCGGTTGCCCTTGGCCTTCATCCAGCTGCCGATGAACTTCTCCGTCCGCCCCTGCGTTTCCTCTTTGGGCGGGATCGGGTAGAGCTCGGCGGTGTCGATGAAATTCACGCCGCGCTCAAAAGCCAGATCCATCTGCGCGTGGCCATCGGCTTCGGTGTTCTGCTCGCCCCAGGTCATCGACCCCAGGCAGATCTGGGTAACAAGAAGATCGGTCCGACCGAGACGGCGTTTGTGCATGGAATTTCTCCGGCGGGAATGCTGGGCGCGACAGCGCGGGAAGGAAGTCGCATCTATAGGGAAAGCGGCGCCGCTCTCCAACCCTCAGCGGACCGACTTTTGCGTGAAGGAGGAAAAGTTAGCGCCTTGCGCCGGCCAGCGCGCGCCGCTTGGCCTCGTCGATCAGCATGTTGGCCACCTGCATGCGGATCATGGCGCGCTGGCGCAGATGCGGCGCGACTCGGTCGGGGTGGTTGGCGAAGGCGAAGCTGCGGCGCATGCGGCCGAGATCGGCGTTCTTGACTGGATGATCGAGGCCGAGCTCGACGGCGATCGCGTCAGGGTCGATCGGCGGCAGCTTTTCCTCGGGCTTTGCCTCCTCGCCGGCCAGCGCCAGCTTGGCATGATCGAGAAGGGCGGCAAATTCTGCGGCCAGATCGGCTCCCGCCTCGCGGTATTCGGCGGCGAATGTTTCGCCCGAGACCTTGATGCGGCCGGAATGAAGCTCGTCGGCCACGGAGAGATAGTCGAACGGGATCGACGGCCGCGCGCCGGTCTCCTCGCCCGCCTCGTCCTTGTCGGAGGCAACGAACAGATCGTCGAGCAAGGAAGCGAAATCCCGCTTGGCGCCGATGTCAGCCTCCCCCTCGTTTAAGCGTGCGAACAGAGCCGGTCGCAGCATAGAACCGGCTCGTTAAAAATGAATGCCGCTGATCTTAACCAGTTTAGGCGTTTGCGAGGCTTGCGCGGGCCCGGTTGGCGATGTGCAAGACCCAACAAAAAGCCGGACTGCATTTGCATGCAGTCCGGAAATTCGCCAGGAGTGGCGAGGAAAAGCCGGCCATGTGCCAGCGTCTATGCATACGGTGGGGATGCGCCACAAGTTTCAGCGCACGCGGCAATTGTGCCGAAAAAAATTCGCTTGGCATGGCTGCCATGCAAATGCTGCACTGCACAATCTTCACAATTTTCCTATATTCGGCGCCGTGGAGGATCAACAAGGGGCCGAATCATGGGGTTCTTCACTGAAATGTTTGCCCGTCCGCGTCCGCAGGAGTATCAGCGTTATCGTTCCGCCCTGGCACTGCTGCACTCGATGAGCAATGCCGAACGCGCCGACATCGGCGTCAAGCCGGCCGATTTCCCACGCATCGCGCGCGAAATGTCACTGCGTTGAGTAAGCCTTGGCACTGAACCAGCGTCATACGAAGTTTCCCGGCAGCGGCCGGGAAACCTCGCAACGCGCAATTCGTCAACGATTACCGAGATAGGCGCCCTTGGTCAGCGGCACGCCATTGTGGCGCAGGATGTCGTAGGCGGTGGTCACGTGGAAATAGAAGTTGGGCATGGCGACATGCAGCAGATACTGCATGCCGGGCATCGAGGCTTCGCGCTGGCCAAACTTCAGTTCGACCACCCTTTCATCCGAACCATCGAATTCGGCGGCCGAGAATGACGCCAGCAGATCGAGCGTCTTGGTCAGGCGCGCCTGAAGCTCGGCGAAGGTCGCTTCATTGTCTTCGTATTTCGGCACCTCGCGACGGGCCAGCCGTGATGGCGCGCCCTTGGCGTGGTCGGTGGCGACCTGCACCTGCCTGACCAGCGCGTACATGTCGGGCGCCAACCTCGCGGTCAAAAACACCTGCGGGTCGATCTTGCGCTCGGTTGCATTCTGTTCGGCCGCCGACAGCACGCCGGACAGCGCCTTCAGCCTGGCCGAAAACACCGGCACCGAGGCTTCATACATCGATAGTGTCACGTTCAAATCTCCATTGCGGCTGAAGCGCCGACGGCGGGACGTAGCGCCTTCCCGGAGGATTTTTCAAGCGTCACCACGTCGCCGCAATCTCTATGATAGACTCCTTCGTGGTGGAGATTCTCCGATGAGACGCGTCTTTCTGGCAGCGGCCGCCTTTTGCTCCCTTGCCGCATCCGGCCAGGCTGTGTTCGCCGACGATGAACCGGCAGCCGATGACCAGGCCCCTTACGTCGATGACAGGTCAGACGCCGCAGCCGTCATCCGCTCGCTCTACAGCGCCATCAACCGGCACGAATTCGCTCGCGCCTGGGCTTACTACGGCAATACCAAGCCGGCAAAGGATTTTGATACCTTCGTCAAGGGCTATGACGGCACCTACAAGGTCGACGTCGAAACCGGCGCCATTTCCGATGAAGGTGCGGCCGGCAGCATCTATTACAGCGTTCCTGTCGCCATCCGCGCCACCGACAAGGACGGCAATGAAGCGGTCTTCGCCGGCTGCTACACGCTGCGCCAGGTCAGCGCTCAGATCCAGGCCCCGCCGTTCCGACCGATCTTTATCGACAAGGGCGCGCTGAAGCCGTCCAAGGCCGATTTCGAGGAGGCGCTGCCGCCAAGCTGTGGTGACGGGCCGCCGCCGCCGAAGAAGGACACCGCACTCGAGCACGTGAAGAAACTGTTCGCCGCTGATTATGGCGATCAGTGTGACAAGCAATTTCTCGGCGAGGAGCCGAACATCTTTTCGATCAAATACAAGGCAAAGGATGCGGCTGCCAGCGATCCCGACAAGGAAACGCGGCTTTTCGAGTTCTACTGCCAAGCGGCAGCCTATAACGCAAGTTCGGTCTACTACATGACCGACGAAGTATCGGGCGTGCGGCAGTTGCAGTTCACCGAGCCCGAAATGGATATCCGTTACGAGAACAATGACAGCGACGGCAAACTGCTGGGCATGGATATCATCGGCTTCCGCACAACCGGCTGGGCGGCCAATTCCGAATATGACGAAGAAGCCAAGACGCTGACCACGTTCAACAAATGGCGCGGCATCGGCGACGCCTCGGACAAGGGGATATACCTGTTCCGTAACGGGGATTTCTCCCTCGTCCAATATGATGTGGACGCGTCTTACGATGGCGAGGAGAACCCGCAGACGGTGGTCGACTACAACACCGCGCCGTAGGGGTCTTAGCAGGAACCGCCGCGCTCAAGCAGTCCTTCACATTCGCCTTCTCGTTTCAGGCCGGGAACGCATCGGCCGGAAGAAGGCGCGAATGTCTTCGACCAGAAGACTCGGTTCCTCCAGCGCAGCGAAATGGCCGCCTCGCGGCATCGATGTCCATCGCTGAACGTCAAAGACCCGCGCCACCCAGGATCGAGGCGGCATCGGCAACTCGCGAGGGAAAAGCGCTACCCCAAATGGCGGCGAAACGCGTTCCAGCGTCTCGAACGCAAGAGGGAACAGTCGATTCTCCTTGTAGAGCCGCAAGGACGAGGTGAGCGCGTTGCTGAACCAATAGAGCGAAACATCCGTAAGGAGCGTGTCCATGCCGAAGGTGCGCTCCACGTCACCGTCGCAATCGCTCCAGCTACGGAACTTCTCGATCATCCAGGCTGCGAGACCGATCGGCGAGTCTGTCAGAGCATAAGCAAGCGTCTGAGGCTTCGTGCCCTGCAGATCGGCATAGGCGCCCTCCGTTGCCGTCCAGGCGCGGCGTTGTCCAGAAAGGCCTGCTCCTCAACGGTGACGGGTGGCAGACCTGCACCCAAGGGTGGCCGATAGCTCCCGGGAATGTAATTGACGTGGACGCCAAGCACGCTTTCGGAATGGAGCCGTGCCATCCAGGCGGAAACGCCCGCCCCGATGTCGCCTCCTTGGGAAGCGAAGCGGTCGTAGCCGAGCCCCCGCATCAACTGTACCCATAACTCCGCGATGCGGCCGGAATGGAAGCCTGGTTCCGTCGGCGCCTGGGAAAAGCCGTATCCGGGCAAGGAGGGAACTACCACGTGGAAAGCGTCGGCCGGGTCACCACCATGGGCAGCTGGGTCTGCCAGCAATGGAATGACGTGTTCCATTTCGATGAACGAGCCGGGCCAGCCATGCGTTATGATCAGCGGCAGCGGCGCCGGTCCGTTGCCTGGCTGGTGGACAAAGTGGACATCTAGGTTGTTCAGCCTCGTCAGATATTGCGGCAGCCGGTTCAGCCGCGCCTCTTGCACTCTCCAGTCGAAGCGGTCTCGCCAGTAATCCGCAAGGCGCTTGATGAACGGCAGGTCGGCCCCATCACTCCAGCCCGCTTCGCTTAGCGGAATTGGCCATCGTGTTGCGCTAAGCCGGCGCTGGAGATCTTCAAGTTGTTCGTTCGGAATTTGGATCTTGAAGGGGTGAGCGTCCATCGCTGTGCTTCCGATCTGTTGGATCATATCAGCCTACCCCAGTAAGGATATCGGCCGAACCATGATCGCCAAAACCAACGGGCACCTCTGGGCCATATGCCTCAGGGCGCTTTTGACAGCATCCAGTTCAACGTTTGGCGCCAGTCCACCATGCGGATCGGCGTGCCGTGGGTGCCCGTTTCAAAACGGACGAACCGGGTCGGATAGGCTTTCGAGTTCGCAATGATGGAGCGGAAGAAGGCTTCCTGTTTCTCCACGGGAAAGACCGGGTCCTTGCTGCCCTGGCCGAAAAACACCGGCACGTGACGCCTGTAAGCCGGGCTCGAAAGGAAGCTGTCATCCCATAGCGAGCCGAGCAGCAGCAGCCCGCTGATGCGCCGTCCGGTATCGTCGCGGCCGGCAAGTTTCCAGCACAGCGCACCACCCATCGAGCCGCAGGCGACGAAAATCTTCGCGTCCGGCGAGGCCTCGGCATAGTGGCCGATCAGGGCTGCGATCTGCGCCGCGCCCTTGTCGCCGAAATCGGTGAAATCGGGTGAGAGATAAAGGCCGCCATTGCCGGCCATCAGGTTCTTGATGCGGTTGAAATTGCCGCCGAAGGTGAAGTCGTCGACACCCTGCTTGCGGCTGCCGCCCTGCCCGTGCAGGTAAAGCACGATGATGCCGGCGCCATCGGTCTTGCCGACAGCGACATGCCTGACATCGCCGGCATCGGTTTTCAGCATCAAATCCTGCTGCACCTTGCGCACGCCGGTGTCGGTATACTGCGCATGCACGCGCTTTTCCGGCACTTCGTCGCGGTCGTTGATGTCGCGCATCTCGCGATAGTCGATGACGGTGTAGGCGCCTTTGTCCGTGGACGAGAGCGTCGCCGGATAGGCGAAGAGGTCATCCTTGTAGGGTTTTAGTTCGAGCGCGTCGGCGTGGGCGGCAGAGAACAGGAAAAAGAGCGAAATCAGAAGGCTATGGAGCGCGGCCGCCCCCCTCTGGGCTGCCGGCCATCTCCCCCTCAAGGGGGGAGATTGGATATCACGCCGCCTTCCGCCAATCTTCAAAGCTGCAGGATAGACGCCGCCATCGAGGCTGCTGATCTCCCCCCTTGAGGGGGAGATGGCCGGCAGGCCAGAGGGGGGTAGAAGCGCTGAGGCAAGTAAAGAGAGAGCCATGCTAAAGGCATGCGTTTTTCGGCTTCGCTTTGTCAATCCTGCAGCACGCCGCCGGCGTCTTCCAGCGCCTCGCGGGTGTCGACATCGATCGACGCGCCGTCGCCGATCTCGACGTCGATGACATCCAGTCCCTCGGCCTCGACCAGATGGCGGGCGCCGGTGTCGCCCTCGAGGTGAGCGATGCCTCCAAACAGCGCGCGTGGCAGCAGCACCGGATTGCCGCGGCGGCCGTCATGGGCGGCACGCACCACTGAGCGGCCGCCGTCCCTACGGAAGGCCTCGATCAACCGGTCGAGATCGGCCGATGAGATACCCGGCATGTCGCCGAGGACGATCATGGCGCCGGCCGCCTCGGCTCCAACGCGGGCAATGCCGGCTTTTAGAGACGAGGACAGGCCGTCGGCAAAATCCGGATTGTCGGCGAAGATCACGTCGAGGCCGGTCAAGGCTTGGTGCACCCGCTCACGCTGGTGGCCGGTGACGACAACGGTGCTGGTTGCCTTCGAGGCCAGTGCGCGCTCGACTGTCCGGCGCACCAGCGGTTTGCCGTCGAACAGCGCCAGAAGCTTGTTCGGCCCGCCCATGCGGCTGGAGCGACCGGCGGCCAGAAGCACGATCTCGACCTTCAGCCCGGCTCTCGCCGGCAGCGGCTCGCGCGGCTGCGGCCGGGTCGGGATTTCCATCAAGAGGCCGCCAACGCCCATGCCGGCGATGTCCTTGGCGGTGACGTCGAGGCCGGCGATCAGCCTGTCGAGCACCCAATCGAAACCGTTCTCCTTGGGGCTGCGGGCGCAACCGGGCGCGCCGATGACGCGCTTGCCGTCGAGCGTGCCCAGCACCAGCAGATTGCCGGGATCGACGGGCATGCCCGCGCGGATCACCGTGCCACCTGCTGCCTCGATCGCCGCCGGAACGACATCGTTGAAATCGCTCATCGCCGAGGCGCCGAAGATCACCACCATGTCGTTGTCGCGCGCCAGCGCGGCCGCTGCCTCGGCTACAGGCGCGATCTCGTGCGGCGTGCGGCGCTCCGTCGTCAGCCGGCCGCCGGAGCGTGCCAGCCGGGCCTCGGTGACGCGCAGCGTCTTGTCGAGCACGCTGGCCTTAATGCCGGGCAGCATCGTCTGAATGACGCCGATGCGCACCGGATGGTAGGCGTTGACGGCGAAGATCTCGCCGCCGGCGCAGATCTTCGTCACCTTGTCGACCAGAGCCGTGGCAACAGCGAACGGGATGATCTTGACCGTCGCCACCATTTGCCCCGTCTCGACAGGTGCGTGCTGCGCCAGCGTGGCGATGGTGATGGTCGGGTCGACCGCATTGATGGCGTCGATCATGGCGGCATCGACGGTGAAGAGACCGGCGGCCTTGGCATGGAGGTTGACGCGGCCGGTCGCGGCCGGTTTTGCCTCGATGTTGCGGTGGGCCATGCTGGCAGCAATCTTTTCGGCCGCCGCATCCTCGCTGAGGTCATCGGCGGCAAGCACCGCCACGACGATCTCGGTAATGCCGGCCGCCTTCAGCACCGCCACGTCCTGCGTGCTCAGCCTGTGCGCCTTGCGGAAACGCCGCTCGCCCGCCGTCGTGGCATGCGCCAGCACCGCGCCTTGCGCCTGATCGATCGGGATCGGCCCGAACTTCACGCCGCCGCGCCTTTGGCTTCGAGACCGCGCGAGCGAAAGGCGTGGATCGTCTGCGCCAGGATGGCGACGGCGATCTCGGCCGGGCTCGCCGCGCCAATGTCGATACCGATCGGTGCGTGGATGCGGGCGATCTGGTCGGCGCTGGCGCCGAGCGCCAGCAGGCGCTCGACGCGCCTGGCGTGTGTTTTGCGGCTGCCGAGTGCGCCGACATAGAAACAGTTGGCGTCGAGCGCGGCCTTCAGTGCGAAATCGTCGATCTTCGGATCATGGGTGACGGCGGCGAGCGCCGTATAGCTGTCGAGCGGCTGGCGTTTCAGCACATCCTCCGGCCATTCGGCATGGAGTGCTACATCGGGAAAACGGTCCGGGGTGGCGAAGGCGGTGCGCGGATCGACGATCTCCAGGGGATAGCCGGCGATCCTGGCCATCGGCGCCAGCGCCTGACTGATATGGACGGCGCCGACTACCACCAGGCGCGGCTGCGGCAAATGCGCGTTGAGGAAGAAGGTGCGCCCTTCAGCCTCGACCGAACCCGAATTGCCGGTGCGGAAAGCCTTGGCGATCGCTTGCCCGAGATCGCCGGCAACCTGGTCGCCTTCTCGCACGATGCGGTCGCGGCCGTCGCCGAGATCGGTGACCAGGATCGCGGCGCGGCGGGCCCGGCGTTCGGCATTGAGGGCTTTGAGAGCGTAGGGATCCATGCCTAACCGAGCCGCTCCACATAGACCTTGATGCGGCCGCCGCAGGATAGGCCGACCTGCCAGGCGGTCTCGTCGGCAACGCCGAACTCCAGCATTTTGGCCTTACCGCTGTCGATGACGTCGATCGCCTCGCTTACCACGGCGCCCTCGACGCAGCCGCCCGAGACCGAGCCGTGGAAATTGCCTTCGGCGTCGATGACCAGATGACTGCCGACCGGCCTCGGCGCCGAACCCCAGGTCTCGACCACAGTGGCGATGGCGACATCCTTGCCGTCCTTCATCCAGCCCTCCGCGATAATCAGCGGATCGCGGGCTTCATCGAGATAGATGCTGTTGTCCATGATCGCTTGCCTCAAAGTCTGTTTTTCTCTGGGAGCCTGTTTTCGGAATCCAATATGGCTATGCGGCGCGCCTGACACCAGCGTCCAGCCAGCGACGCGGATCGACCGAAGCGGCGGATTTCTTGTCCAGCGAGGCGCAGAGGTCGGCCAGCGCATCGAGATTGTGTACCGAGCGGAACTCGTCGACATGAGGCAGCATCGCTCTGACGCCGCGGGCCCGCGCCTCGAAGCCGCCAAAGCGCAGAAGCGGGTTGAGCCAGATCAGCCGCCGGCAGGATTTGTGCAGGCGATCCATTTCTTGCGACAGGCCGGAAACATCGTCGCGCTCCAAACCGTCGGTGATTAAAAGCACCACCGCGCCCTGCCCGAGCACGCGGCGTGACCAGTGCTTGTTGAACTCCGCCAGCGTATCGCCGATGCGGGTGCCGCCCGACCAGTCCTTGACCGCCGCCGAGCAGTCGGCAAGGGCGGCATCGGGGTCGCGATGGCGCATCTGCCGCGTGAGATTGGTCAGCCGCGTGCCGAAGACGAAGGTGTGCACGCGCCGCCGTTTTTCGGTCAGCGCATGCAGAAAGTGCAGGAAGATGCGCGTGTACTGGCTCATCGAACCGGAGATATCGGCGAGAACCACCAGCGGCGGATGCACTTCGCGGGCTGAGCGGAATTTCGGCAGGATCAGTTCGCCGCCGGTGCGCGCGGCCGAGCGCATCATGGCGCGTGGATCGATACGGCGGCCATGCAGGTCTGCCTTGAAGCGTCGGGTACGGACCATGTCGAACGGCAGCCGCAGCCGGGCAATCGCCTTCTTGGCGTCTGCCATCTCGTCGGCATTCATCTGGGCAAAGTCCTTGCCGCGCAGCACTTCATTCCCGGAGAAGGTTAGCCGGGCGTCGACTTCGATCTCCGGGATTTCCCTGACCGGCCGATTCTTCTCGTGGCCTTCGAACATGGCCTGGCTGACGCGGTTTTCTGCCGCGCGCGGCTTTTGCTTCTCCCTGGTGTCGGGCGCCACAGGCGAGAACATCGCCAGAAGTTTCTCGATCAGCTCGCGCGATTTCCAGAACAGCCGGAAGGCTTCGTCGAAAACAGGGTGATCCTCGTGCCGCGACACCAGCACGGCATGCAGCGTCCAGTAGAAATCGTCGCGCGAACCGATGCCGGCTGCCAGCACCGCCTCGATCCCATCCTTGACCGAAGCCGGCCCGACCCGCATGCCGGATTTGCGCAAGGTGCGGGCGAAATAGACGATGTTGTCGGCGATGCGCCCGTCTTCCGTCGCCTCTCTGGGGTCGGTCTCTTTGGGGTAAGCACCCGGCGCCTTCACTGCCCTACTCCGCCGCCGCCAGTTCGGCCTTGACCTCATCGAGGATGCGCCGGCCCTCGCCCGCGCCGATGCGGGCAATGTCGTCCTGGTATTTCAACAAAACGCCGATCGTGTCGGAGACGGTTTCGGGATCGAGCGCCACCTTGTCGAGTTCGGTCAGCGCGCCGGCCCAGTCGATGGTTTCGGCGACACCCGGCGCCTTGAACAGCTCGACCCGGCGCAGCTTCTGGATGAACGACACCACTTCCGCGGAAAGTCGGCTGTTGGCCTGCGGCACCTTGCGGCGCACGATCTCCAGCTCGCGCTCGGCATTGGGATAGTCGACCCAGTGATAGAGGCAGCGCCGCTTCAGCGCGTCGTGGATTTCGCGGGTGCGGTTGGTGGTGATGATGACGATCGGCGGCTCCTCCGCCTTGATCGTGCCAAGCTCGGGCACCGTCACCTGGAAGTCGGACAGAATTTCGAGCAGGAATGCTTCGAAAGCCTCGTCGGTGCGGTCGAGCTCATCGATCAGGAACACCGGGGCCGCACCCGCCTTGCCGGTCAGCGCATCGAGCACCGGGCGGCGGATCAGGTATTTTTCGGAAAAGACATTGCGCTCCATGTCGGAGGGGTCGACCGAGCCTGCCGCCTCCTCCATGCGGATCTCTATCATCTGCGCGGCGTAATTCCACTCATAGACAGCGGACGAGACGTCGAGCCCCTCATAGCATTGCAGGCGGATCAGCCGGCGGCCGAGTGCCTGCGCCAGCACCTTGGCGATCTCGGTCTTGCCGACGCCGGCCTCCCCTTCAAGGAACAGCGGCCGCTGCATGCGCAGGGACAGGAACAGCACCGTTGCCAGCGAGCGGTCCGCGACGTAGTCCGCGCCGGTCAGGAGATCGAGCGTTTCGTCGATCGTCCGCGGCGCGGGGCGCGGTTTCAGCTCGGTCATTCTTTCTCCGTTGCCGCCTCTGCTCCGCTCTGCAGCACGTGGTAGTCGCGGGCGTGGTAGATCAGCGGCCGCAAATTATCGCCCATGCGCAGGCCTGTCACCTTGCCAAAAAGCACACGATGGGTGGCGAGATCCTTGGTGTCGATCAATTCGCAGTCGAAAACCGCCAGAGCGCCCTTCAGGGTAGGCGCGCCCGTCGATATGACATCCCACTCGCCAAGCGCGAAACGCTCATCGGCCGACAGCCCGGTCAGGCCTGAAAACGCCACCGATAGGGGCTGCTGGTGCGAAGCCAGCGTGTTCAGCGCAAACCGGCCGTTTTGCACGAAGAGCTCGTTCTTGGCATTCTCGCGGTTGAGACAGACGAGAACCGTCGGCGGCGTGTCCGACACCGAACAGGCCGCAATCACCGTCGTGCCGCGTTTGCCGGCGGGCCCGTCGGTGGTCACCACATGGACGTGGCCGGCAAAATGCGCCATCGCGTCGCGATAGGCCTGAGGCCCTATGTCGTTCAACTTCAACACCGATGATTTTCCATAAGCGGGAATCCAAGCGTTATATATGGCGGCACACAATAGGCCACAAGCGAAGTGGTTGACGCCAATCCGCAAATTCCCGTGTTGCGCCTGGGACGGGCAGCCTTTAGGTCTTGGCGGAACAGACGCTGGAAGCATGCGACCGGCACGGAGGAATTCGTCGTCAGAATGCGACCCCCAACAGCTGTAATAGCGGCACTGCTCTGGCTGCTGCCGGCAAGCGCCGGCGCGCAGACGCTGCTTGTCGGCGTCGCCGCGCCCCTGTCCGGTCCGTCGGCGATCCTGGGCAAGCAGATTGAGGCGGGTGCTGCCCTGGCAGCAGAAGCCAACGGCGCCGAGATCAGGACGGCCGACGATGCCTGCACAGCCGATGGCGGCGCCGCCGCCGCGAGGGAGTTCGCGGCGGCGAAGGTCACGGTCGTCGTCGGCTTCCTCTGCACCGAGGCGATCCAGGCGGCGCTGCCGATCCTCAAGGACGCTGACATACCGGTCATCACCGTTGGCGTGCGCACCGAAAGCCTGACCGATCGCCGCGCCAAAACCGGCTGGCCGGTCTATCGGCTGGGGCCGCGCGGCGATGACGAGCGCAATGCGGTGGCCGCCATCCTGACCCGGCTGTGGCAGAGCGAATTGTTCGCCATCGTCGATGACGGCACCATCTATGGCCGCGAAATCGCCGAGACGCTGCGCGCCGCAGCGGAGCAGGCAGCGCTGAAGCCGGTCTTCACAGACACGTTCCGGCCCCAGCTCGACAACCAGATCGGGCTGATCGGCCGGCTGAAGAAGGCGGGCGCCACGCATGTCTTTGCCGGTGGCGACGGCGACGACATCGCCATTATGGGCCGCGACGCCGGCCAGCTCGAGGCCGGCATCGTCTTTGCCGGCGGCGAGAATTTGCGCACGCCACCCGGCGATGTGCCTTACGCCATCGGCACGCTGATGATCGCGCCGCCGGAATGGGCCGATGTCGCCGATCCCAAGGTGCTGGCGGCGTTTACGGCCAAAAACATCGCGCCTGATGGCTATTCCTTGCCTGCCTATGCGGCGGTGGAGATCGCCAAGACGGCCTCGGCGGTGTCCGAGGGCTCCGGCAAGGGGCTGGCCGACGCGCTAACCGGGCATGATTTCACCACCGCGATCGGGCCGCTGCGGTTCGACGACAAAGGCGATCTGAGCCAAAACCTCTATCGCGCCTTCCGCTTCGACGGGACGCGTTTCGTGCCGGCGGAGACGAACTGATGTTTCGCACCGGACCGCGCAATCTGATCACCGATGTCGCCGGCCTGCGCGTCGGCAACGCGTCGGACGCGAGGTTGAAATCGGGCGTCACGACCGTGCTGTGCGATGAACCGGCGGTCGGAGGCGTGCAGATCCTCGGCGGCGCGCCGGGCACGCGCGAGACCGACCTGCTCGAACCGCACAATTCCATCGAGGCGGTCCATGCCGTGGTTCTCTCGGGCGGCTCGGCCTTCGGCCTCGACGCCGCATCGGGCGTGCAGGCGGCGTTGCGTGAAAACGGCATAGGGATCGATGTCGGCGGCTTTCGCGTGCCGATCGTGCCGGCAGCGATCCTGTTTGACCTGCGCAATGGCGGCGACAAGGATTGGGGCCAGTACCCCCCCTACCGTGACCTTGGCTACGAAGCCGCCCAGGCGGCAACAGTCGACTTTCCGCTCGGCACAATCGGCGCCGGCACCGGCGCGCTAAGCTCCGGGCTGAAGGGCGGCCTCGGCTCGGCCTCGACCGTGCTCGACAGCGGCGTCACCATCGGCGCACTGGCCGCCGCCAACCCGACCGGCTCGGTGACGATTGCGCGTACACGCTATTTCTGGGCGGCGCCATTCGAGATCGGCGATGAATTCGGAGGCCTCGGCTATCCCTCGCCGATGCCGGACGACGCCAGGCGGATCCTGTTGAAATACCGCAACAAGCGTGTCGGTGGACAAGCCGAGGCCGGAGGCAACACCACCATCGCCGTCATCGCCACCGACGCCGTGCTGACCAAGGCGGCAGCCAAGCGGCTGGCCATTTCAGCGCATGACGGCTTCGTGCGCGCCATCTGGCCGGTGCACACGCCGGCTGACGGCGATCTGGTGTTCGCGCTGGCGACGGGCAAGAGCGGCATAGAACTCAGCGCCGACGATGCCGTCGATTTCTTTGCCGCCGCCGGCGCCACCATGGCGCGCGCCATCAGCCGCGGCATCCATGCCGCGACGCCGGCCGAAGGCGATCTGTTTGCGGTGTGGTCGTCGCGCTGACTTTCAATCAGGTCGGGTCGGACTCTTCTTCCTCGAAGCTGACCGCGACATCCGAATTTGCCGACAGCCAGACTTTCTGGCCCTCGACCTCGGCAAGCAGGCTCAAGGGAATGTAGTGGTGATGCCCCTGATGGGCGCCCTCGCCGCTGTCGGCCTTGGTCAACTTGATCCGCTCGCCATCGACCCGGTCGACGGTGCCGATGTGAACGCCGTCGGCGCCGATCACTTCCATATGCTCGCGAATCTTGCTGGCCTCAGTCATGGGGTGTTCTCCTTTTGAAAACGATCGACGATAACAAACAGAGGCGAAATTGGATGCATCGCCTTTTGAATAGCACGATGTTTTGACTGTCTCGTGATAGGGAACGATCGAACCAGGGCAGGCGGAGCGGAACCCCGATGCGAAATCTCGTCCTGATTGGCGTTTGCCTGCTGGTCCATCTGGCATCCGCCATGGCCGCCCGAGCGGGCGATGTCGCCGAGCTTGAAATCCTCGGCTTCAGCAAGGATGGCAGCGTCTTCGCCTTCGAGGAATATGGTGTGGCAGACGGTTCGGGCTTTCCCTATGCCAATCGCTACTACATCAACACCGCCGACGACACGTTCCTGAAGGGCACGCCAATCCGGGTCCGGCTGGAGGATGAGACCGCCTCGCTCGATACGGCCCGTCAGCAGGCCAGGCAGAAGGGCGAAGCCGTCGTTGTGCAGGCCGAACTCACCGCAAACCGCGGCATCACCGCCGGCTTCAACCCGGTGACCGAATTGTCGGCGGACCCGTTCCGCATGGTGGTGAACCCACGGCCGATCTTTTCGCCGGTCGACCCGCCGCTGGAATTCCGGCTGGACGAGATCGGCATGAATGACACCGAAAGCTGCCAGAGCCAGGGCGAGGTCAACGGTTTTCGCCTGCTGCGGATCGAGGCCAGGGATGGCGGCCGGACCCATCTGCTGCATGAGGATAAATCGATCCCGAAAAGCCGTGGCTGCCCGAACGGCTACAGGATCGGCGCGGTGCAGACGTTCTCGATGGACAGCATCAGCGCCTATGCGGTGCTGATCGCGGTGCGCCAATACGGCTTCGAAGGGCCGGATTTTCGCTGGATCGCCGTGACCGGACGCCTGTGACAGCGCTCGATCAATCCAGCTGGCGCAAGCGCGCCGGAAATCGCGTCAGCCGCGCCATACCATCGACGGGCGCGGCGCTTGTCGGCGCCTTGCTGTGGGCGATGGCCATGGGCGCCAGCGCGCTGACCGGTCTTTGGCTCGACAATTGGGAGACCCCGGAAAAGATCCGCTTCGTCGCCCTGCTGTTTGCGACCGGCGCGGCATTGGCCTTTCCCGTCGGGTTGTTCGCGGCGCGGCTGGTCTCGCTCGACCGGCACTGGGAAGTGGCGTTCGCCGCCGCCTTCGTCTGCCTGCTTGCCACGACGCTCGCCTTCACCGGCGGGTTGTTTGCGCTGCAATACCGCTCCTACTATGCCGAATGGCACGCGGAGGCCTTCACCGCCCGGTGGGCGTTCGAACTGGTCTTCACCTCGCTGACGGCGCTCTACCAATTCGTGGTGCTGGGTATCAGGCTCTATTTTCCGCTCGGATTCATCGCGCTTGCCGCCGCCAGCGTGTGGTTTGCGCGCCAGCAGCGTTGAGCATTCGGTCCGCCTCTGTTAGGACGCGCACTTAACCACGGACACATCAGGACTGACGGATGATCCCTCGCTATTCCCGGCCGGAAATGGTCGCCATCTGGTCGCCGGAAACCCGCTTCCGCATCTGGTTCGAGATCGAGGCCCATGCCTGCGATGCGCTGGCCGAGCTCGGCGTCATCCCCAGAGAAGCCGCCAAGACCATCTGGGAAAAAGGCGGCGCCGCCCAATTCGACGTCGGCAAGATCGACGAGATCGAGGCCGTCACCAAGCACGACGTCATCGCCTTCCTCACCCATCTCGCCGAATTCGTCGGACCGGATGCCCGTTTCATCCACCAGGGCATGACCTCGTCCGACGTTCTCGACACCTGCCTTGCGGTGCAGCTCAACCGCGCCAGCGATATCCTGCTGGCCGACCTCGACGGCCTGCTCGCCGCGCTGAAGCGCCGGGCCTTCGAGCACAAGGACACCGTCACCATCGGCCGCAGCCACGGCATTCATGCCGAGCCGACCACGTTCGGCGTCAAGCTGGCGCAGGCCTATGCCGAGTTCTCGCGCTGCCGCGAGCGGCTGGTGCACGCGCGAGAGGATATTGCCACCTGCGCTATCTCGGGCGCGATCGGCACCTTCGCCAACATCGACCCCTATGTCGAAGAGCATGTGGCGAAAAAGCTTGGGCTGAAGCCGGAACCGGTGTCGACGCAGGTCATCCCGCGCGACCGCCATGCCATGTTCTTTGCCACGCTCGGCGTCATCGCCTCGTCGGTCGAGCGGCTGGCGACAGAGATTCGCCATCTGCAGCGCACCGAGGTGCTGGAAGTGGAAGAGTATTTTTCGCCGGGCCAGAAGGGCTCGTCGGCAATGCCGCACAAGCGCAACCCGGTGCTGACCGAAAACCTCACCGGCCTTGCCCGCATGGTGCGCTCCATGGCGCTGCCGGCGATGGAGAATGTGGCGCTCTGGCACGAGCGCGACATCTCGCATTCCTCGGTCGAGCGCATGATAGGGCCGGACGCCACGGTAACGCTGGATTTCGCGCTGTCGCGGCTCACCGGCGTCGTCGACAAATTGCTGATCTATCCCGACAACATGCTGAAGAACATGAACAAGTTCCGTGGCCTGGTGCATTCGCAGCGCGTGTTGCTGGCGCTGACCCAAGCCGGCGTCAGTCGCGAGGATGCCTACCGCCTGGTGCAGCGCAACGCCATGAAGGTATGGGAACATGGAGCTGATTTCCTTGAGGAACTGTTGGCCGACAGGGAAGTCACCGCAGCGCTGCCCGAAGCCGAGATCCGCGAGAAATTCGACTTGGGCTATCACACCAAGCATGTCGACACGATCTTCAAGCGGGTTTTCGGATAGGTTTTTCGATGCGGCTGGCCGTCCTTTCCGACATCCATGGGAATCTGCGCGCGCTTGAGGCGGTTCATGCGCAGATCAAAGACGCTTCTCCCGACGTCATCGTCAATCTGGGCGATTGTCTTTCCGGGCCGCTATGGCCTGAAGAAACCGCGCAATATCTGATGGCGCAGAACTGGCCGACCGTGCGCGGCAATCACGACCGTGTGCTGATCGAGCCGCCTGCTTCCGGGTTGGAAGACGTCGATGCTTTCACCCACCAACGCCTCTCTGAGACATCCCTGACCTGGATCTCGGCCTTGCCGGTCACCCTGTCGCCTGCCCCGGACATCCTGCTGTGCCATGGCAGCCCGAGTGACGACAACGTGTTCCTGCTTGAGGAAGACGGAGGCAGCCACTTCCACCCCTCCAATGAAAAGCAGATCAGGCACAAGCTCGGCAGCGCCGGCGCCGGGCTGACCTTGTGCGGCCATACACATACGCCGCGCGTTGTGCGTTTGTCGGACAACCGGACAATCCTCAATCCGGGCAGCGTCGGCGTCCAGGCATTCCCCGGCCTGACCCTGACCGGCAGTCCGCATGCCCGCTACGCCCTCGCTACGCGCAAGGACGGACAATGGTTTTTCAGCCATCACGTGGTCAATTATGACTGGACCGAGGCGTCCAGCCGCGCGACAGCCACCGGCTTCGACAGCTGGGCGCATGGGCTGCTGACGGGCTACGCCGCCAATTCCTTGTAAGAACCGAGCGGGCGCTCAGCCGGCGGCGCCCGGCACGGTGCGGATCACCGTGCCCCACGGATCTTCCCGCGTGGTTTCAGCGGTTGTCCTGTCCGAGCGCATCTCGACCCAGGCCAGCCCTGAGCGGGACGGATCGCGGCGCCCGGCGCCGGCGCTGTGCCACGAATTGCCACCGATATGATGGTGGTAGCCTCCCGACGACAGGAACACCGCCTGCCCTCCATACTTAGCGACCGTGTCGAAGCCAAATTCGTCGTGCCACCAGGCCTCGGCATCTTCCGGCCGGCCGACGCGCAGATGGACATGGCCGACAATGCTGTTTTGCGGCGCGCCCTGCCAGCCGGCGTCACCGGCCGGCACGCTGCCAACCACGGCAGCCAGGTTCAGCCGCTCGGTCGCCATGGCGATCTTGTCGCCGTTCCACTTCCACTCCTGCGGCAGACGGTCCCTACAGATTTCAATGCCGTTGCCTTCGGGGTCGGTCAGGTAGAGAGCCTCGCTGACCAGATGGTCGGAGGCGCCCTCGATGCGGATCTTGTTGGCGGCGGCGTGGTTTATCCAGCGGCCGAGATCGGCGCGGCTGGGCAGCAGGAAAGCGGTGTGGAACAGGCCGGCGCTGCGCGGATCCTCGGGCTTGGCCGCTGCATCAGGCTCGATCACCAGCAGCGGGCGCTCGGCAGCGCCCAGCGTGATGGCGCCATCGGCGCGGCTCAATTCCTGCAGGCCGACAACAGCCCGGTAGTAATCGGCAAGTCCTTCGGCGTCGCGCGCCTTCAGGCCCACGCGTGACACGCTGACGGGGGTCGTCGCGGCAAAAGGCAGTTCGCTCATAAAACTCTCCGTTCAGCGCATTATCCCAGGCCGCGCCACCAGTCTATTCTGTCGTCCATCTCTTCCTGCCTCAAATCGTCGATCCTGATCGTTCACACAAGATGGAAAGAATCGAACAGGTTGTTCACAATTGTGATGCACCGCATGCGTCAGCGCGGGTTGCACGAGACACGGCCGCTCGCTATCTCAGCGCCATGAAAGTCAAAGACGCAGATATTCTGATCGTGCCGGGCTACACCAATTCCGGCCCTGAACACTGGCAGACACGCTGGCAGTCGAAACTGTCGACAGCGCGTCGGGTCGAACAGGCGGAGTGGTCGAAGCCGGTGCGCGAGGACTGGACGACGAGCGTGGCGAACGCTGTCAACGAGGCCGAGCGGCCGGTGGTGATCGTTGCCCATTCGCTCGGTGTGGCGGCCGCGGTGCAGGCCATTCCGCAGTTCAGGAAGCCGGTCGCCGGCGCGTTTTTTGTCGCGCCGCCCGACGTCGCCAACCCGGAGATAAGGCCGCGTCACCTGATGACCTTTGGTCCCTATGCGCGCGAACCGCTGCCCTTCCCGTCCATCGTCATCGCCAGCCGCAACGATCCGTTCTGCGCCTTCGAGGTTGCCGAGGACATTGCCGCTGCCTGGGGTTCGCTGTTCATCGATGCCGGCGAAACCGGTCACCTCAATGAGGATGCCGGCTTCGGCCCGTGGCCGGAAGGGTCGATGACCTTCGCCAAGTTCCTGACCGACCTCAAGGCCTGACCGGGCAAGGCACCACGCCTCAGCCCTTTATCGAATCGTTCATGCTTTTGATGAGTATCTTTGCGCCGAGCGAAATCAGCGCATGGTCCGAGCCCATCGCCAGCAGCCGGTAGCCCATCGCCACGACGCGGCCGGCAATCGCCGGCTCAACGACGTAGATCGCCGCATGCTTGCCCGCCTTGCGCGTCCGCTCGGCGATGGAGGCGACGGTTTCCATCATGCTTTCCAGCGTCGAATTGACGGTGGCGCCATTCGACCAGGCGATGGAGAAATCCGATGGGCCGAGGAAGATGCCGTCAATGCCCGGCGTGTCGAGGATGCCGTCCAACGCATCGAGTGCGGCGCGCGTTTCGACCATGGCAAAGGCCATGGTGCGTTGATTGGTGTCGCGCAGCCATTCGGCGTGGTCGCCTTTGCCATGGCGCGGAAAAGCATAGGTCGGGCCCCAGGAGCGCTCGCCCATCGGCGGATATTTCATCGCCGCGGCAAAGAGTTTTGCATCGGCCACCGAATTCACCATAGGTGCAATCACCGCCTCGGCACCGAAATCGAGGGCGCGGCTGGCCATGTCGAAGCGGCCGACCGGAATGCGCACCAGCGCCGGCTTGTTGGCGGCCAGCACCGGCACCAGGCCGCGCAAGACCGAGTCTTCGTGGTGTCCGCCATGCTGCATATCGAGGGTGACGGCGTCAAAACCCTGCTTGGCGATGATTTCGACCGTCAAAGCGTCCGGAACGCCGGACCAGGCGGTGAACAGCGTTTCATCCGCCGCCAGGCGTGACTTCAGGGACATGGGTGCTTTCCTCGTTGGGTAGAGCCTTGTAACAGGCCTACGCACAGTTTCAGCCGGAAAAGGCTGAAAAGGCAAAGAAAAACCGCCCGGCTGGACCGGGCGGTCGATTGGTCCAGCGCTACTCGCTCTAGGTGTTCTTGATCTGCTCGATCGCCTGCGCCATCAGTTCGTCCATGGTGCGGCGGATCTGGTGATCCGACTGGTCGACGCCGGCGGCGTCGAAATCCTTGCGGATCTTGCGGAATACGTCGTGATCGCCAGCTTCCTCGATGTCGGAAACCACAACTTCCTTGGCATAGGCGTCGGCGTCAGTGCCGGACTTGCCCAGCTTTTCGGCTGCCCACAGGCCAAGCGCCTTGTTGCGGCGTGCCGAAGCCTTGAAGCGAAGTTCTTCGTCGAAGGCGAATTTGCGCTCAAAACCCTCTTCGCGGTCTTTCATGCTGCTCATGGCTTCCCTCCGATGAAATCGATTCGCGTTGGTGATGGATATGTGTGCTGCCGCAGCACAAACCAAAAGGGCGCGGGCCGGTCAATATGCTACATCGCTTGCTGCGCTGCGGCATTTCATTCCTGAAAGCGGTCGATGGAAAGGATTTGCCGATTGAGCAAACGCTGTGATTGGGATAGACCCGGCATTGAACCCCACCCGTCGCCGCACCAATTTAGGCAGACGGACAGGAACTGGTCGCTTGCCGCCTGCCCGCAAATCCAGAGAAAAATCAGATGAAAAATCGCCGCCGCATTTATGAAGGCAAGGCCAAGATCCTCTATGAGGGACCGGAACCGGGCACACTTATCCAGTTCTTCAAGGATGATGCGACCGCATTCAACAAGAAGAAACATGAGGTCATCGACGGCAAGGGTGTGCTCAACAACCGCATTTCCGAGTACATCTTCAACCATCTGAACCGCATGGGCATTCCGACCCACTTCATCCGCCGGCTCAACATGCGCGAGCAGTTGATCAAGGAAGTCGAGATCATTCCGCTCGAAGTGGTGGTGCGCAATGTCGCCGCCGGCTCGCTGTCCAAGCGCCTCGGCATCGAGGAAGGCACCGTTCTGCCGCGCTCGATCATCGAATTCTATTATAAGGCCGATGCGCTCGACGATCCGATGGTGTCGGAAGAGCACATCACCGCTTTCGGCTGGGCAAGCCCGCAGGAGATCGACGACGTCATGGCGCTGGCCATCCGCGTCAACGACTTCCTCTCCGGCCTGTTCATGGGTGTCGGCATCCAACTCGTGGATTTCAAGATCGAATGCGGCCGCCTGTTCGAGGGCGACATGATGCGCATCGTCGTTGCCGACGAGATCTCGCCGGATTCGTGCCGGCTGTGGGACGTGGCAACGCAGGACAAGCTCGACAAGGACCGTTTCCGCCGCGATATGGGCGGCCTCGTCGAAGCCTATCAGGAAGTTGCCCGCCGCCTTGGCATCATGAACGAGAACGAGCCGCCGCGCCCGACCGGCCCGGTGCTCGTCGCCTCGACCGATGGCCTCAAAGGCAAGCCGCACTAAGTCTTCATTTCTTGACGCAATTCCGGACGGAAAACCGCTTCACACTTTTCCTGGAATTGCTAAGTCTTCGAACAGGAACCTGTCCAGCATGATCAAGGCCCGCATCACCGTCACCCTCAAGAACGGCGTGCTCGACCCGCAGGGAAAAGCCATAGAGCACGCTCTGTCCGGACTGGGGTTCGGCGGCGTCGGCCAGGTGCGGCAGGGCAAGGTCTTCGACCTCGAGCTCTCAGAGACCGACAAGGCCAAGGCTGAAGCCGATCTGAAAGCCATGTGCGACAAGCTGCTGGCGAATACGGTGATCGAGAATTACGCGGTGGAGATCGCTTGATATGAAATCAGCTGTCGTTCTTCTCCCCGGCCTCAACCGCGACCGCGACATGATTGCGGCGCTGACCAAGATTTCCGGGCAGGCGCCGGCGACCGTCTGGCAGACCGACACCGAAATCCCCGATGTCGACCTGATCGCCATTCCCGGCGGCTTCTCCTTCGGCGATTATCTGCGCTGCGGCGCGATTGCCGCGCGGATGCCGGTGATGCGGGCAGTCGCTGAAAAGGCCGCCAAGGGCGTCATGGTCATTGGCGTCTGCAACGGATTCCAGATTCTGGTCGAGGCCGGCCTGCTGCCCGGCGCGCTGATGCGCAATGCTTCGCTGAAATTCGTTTGCCGTGAGGTGAAGCTGCAGATCGCCAACGCCAACACCATGTTCACCCGCCGCTATCAGCCGGGCCAAATCATCCGCACGCCGGTGGCGCATCACGACGGCAATTATTTCGCCGACGCCGACACGCTTGCCCGTCTCGAAGGCGAAGGACAGGTGGTGTTTCGCTATGCCGAGGGCAGCAATCCCAATGGCTCGATGAACGACATTGCCGGTATCGTCAGCGAGAAGGGCAATGTGCTCGGCCTGATGCCGCATCCCGAAAACCTGATCGAGGCCGCGCATGGCGGAAGCGACGGCCGCGCCCTGTTCGAAGGCGCGCTCGGCATCGCCGCCTGATATCTCTTCGAATTCCTTTCAAAACGCGGGGGCGGTTGACCATGAGACTGATGATTGTTCGCCTAGGTCCCCTGGCTGCTGCCGGCTTGGCGTTGGCGTCCTGCCAGTCCAGCCCGAAGAGCGCGCCGGTCCCCACGGGCAAGAGCGCTTCGCTGCTGGCCATGGAACAGGTAGCGATATCGGCCCACAAATGCTGGATCGCCAGCAAGGATCCCGCCTTCAAATCCTATCAGATGGCCAATGAGCTGAATTCGTTCAGCGGCACGCCCCGCTTCCTGCTGGTGCCGGCCAAGCATTATGGCGGCAAGCCGCTGCTGGTCGTCCAGGCGCAAGGCAATTCCAGCCGCGTCGACGTGTTCGGTCCGCTGATGGACGATCCGCTCGGCGCGCGCATCGGATCCGACGTTGCACGCTGGCAAACGGGCAATCCGTCGTGTAACGCGGCCGCCTGACGCCAGTGGGCCGCTTCCTGCAGATTGCGGGATTGATCATCGGTCTGGCCGGGCTTGTCCTGCAAGCGTGCATCACCATCCCGGCATCGATGGAAGCCGGCCGCAGTTTTCTCGGCTCCATCGTCTTTCTGTTCAGCTTCTTCACCATCCTGACCAACATCGGTGCAGTGCTGGTCCATGTCTCGCTGCTGTCGCCTTCGGGCTACGCCTGGCTGCCGGCCTTTGCCGGGCCGCGGATGCGGGCGGGCGTGGCGGTGTCAATCGCCCTGGTCTTCATCGTCTATGCCACGGTTCTGGCGCAGCTCTGGCAGCCGCAAGGGCTGTTTCTGCTCTGCGACGTGCTGCTCCATTACGTGACGCCGGTGCTGTTCGTGCTGTGGTGGCTGGTGGCTGGCGCCGACGGCAGGACACGGTGGAGCGACATTTCCTGGTGGATGGCCTATCCGATCGCCTATCTCGCCTACGCGTTGGCGCGCGCGCCGATCGCAGGCGAAGTGCCCTATCCGTTCCTCGACGCCGCCAAGAACGGCGTGGCCAGCGTCGCGCTTGCGGCGCTGGCCGTCACCGGGGTTTTCCTGGTGCTTTGCATCCTCGCCGTGCTTGCCGACAAGGGCGTCTCACGCCTCAGGGCTCCGCGCACCCGTCGTTGACGAACCGGCTCCGGGTCAGTCCCAGAGCCGTCGGATCCCTTCACGGTAGGCGTCGCCACGCGAAACACCGATATCCCTGAGTTGCTCGTCGGTCATTTCGAGCAAAGCCAGGCGGCCGCGACGGCGCTCGATCAGCACGTCGATCCATCGCGCCAGCGATCTGACCACATGCACGATCCGGCCGACAAAGCCTCGCCGGCTGGACGGGCGCGGCCCGACCAATTCAATGCCCGCGCAGCGGATTGTCTCGATTGTATCCATTGTCTTTCTGCCAACCTTGCAAATTGTACCCATCTTGGTACGGTTCTGATATGCATTGACACCCGATCTGGTGCAATATACAGAATTGTCACCATGACAAATTGGCTCCCTGACCTCACCATCGGTTCCGGCCCGCTTTACCAGCGCCTTGCCGACAGCATCGAGTCGGACATCGACAAGGGCGTCATCGATGCCGGGACAAAATTGCCGCCGCAGCGCGATCTCGCCTATGATATCGGCACGACGGTCGGCACGATCGGCCGAGCCTATCAGCTGCTGCGCGAGCGCGGCCTGGTGAGCGGCGAAGTCGGTCGCGGGACCTATGTGCTGGCGCAGCAATCGGAAGCGTCACCCGAATTCGCCGAGCCTGCCGTGCAAGGCACGCGCTATGTCGATGCGCCGCCCGGCAAGCTGCGTTTCGACAGCACTGCCGCGCCCGACATCGGCCAGGGCGCCATTGTCGCTGACATGCTCTCGCGCACGGTGCAGGATCACCCGCACGAGATTTCGAGCTACACCAGGGATTTTCCGGAGCGCTGGTTCGAGGCCGGCGCCCGCTGGCTGTCGCGCAATTCGTTCCGTCCGGCAGCCGACACCATCGTTCCCACGCTTGGCACACATGCCGCGGTGATGGCGGCGATTGCGGCACTGACCACACCGGGCGACTATGTCGCCTTCGAGCACCTCACCTATTCGCAGATCGCCCGCAGCGCCGGGCTGATCGGGCGGCGCATTGCACTTGTCGCATCGGACGTGGAAGGCATCGATCCCGAGGATTTCGAACGCGTCTGCGCGCAAAAGCACCCGAAGATGATCTTCCTGATGCCGACGGTGCAGAACCCGACCCTGGCGATCCTGTCGGTTTCGCGCCGCGAGGCGATCGCCCGGGTCGCGCGCGCGTACAATGTCATCGTCATCGAGGACGATCTCTATGGCGGCCTGACCGAAGATCCGACGCCGCTCATCGCCGAATATGCACCCGAGCGCACCATTGTCGCCGGCGGTCTGTCGAAATCGGTCGCGGCAGGTGTTCGCGGCGGCTGGCTCTCCTGCCCGCCCGCCTATCGCCATCGCATCCGCGTCGCCCACAAGATGATGACCGGCGGGATGCCGTTCCTGCTGGCGGAGGTGAATGCGCGGCTGGTGCTGTCAGGGCAGGCTGGCGATATCCGCAAACGCAGCATTGCCGAAATTGCCGCCCGCATCGCCATCGTGCGCGAGACACTGGCGGGTTTCGCCTTCAAGTCACACGGCAGCGTGCCCTTCGTCTGGCTGACGCTGCCCGATCCCTGGCTGTCCGGCACGTTCAGGAGCGCATGCCTCGAAAATGGCGTGCTCCTCGACGACGAGGACGAGTTCAAGGCGGGGCGTTCCGAGCAGGTTTTTCACGGCGTGCGTTTCGGCGTCTCGCAGCCAAGGCGGCGCGAGGACATCACCGGCGGCGTCGCGGTGATCCGGCGGCTGCTGGAGGAAGGCCGCGCCGGCTACGACAGTTCGTCCTGACTCGGTCCTCCTGTATCCCGATCTCAGGTTCAGCCCTCTGCCTTGAAGTTTTTGGCTTCCTTTGCGCCCTTGTCCTTGCCGTGCTTCTCGGCCAGGTCCTTGGCCTGCTTGGGCGAAACGTCGGTGGTCTCGGCAATATGCATGGCCTCCTTGTCGGAGAGGCGATTGTCTTTCTTGCCTTGCTTGGTGGCCATGTCGAAATCTCCTGATTGGTTTGAGGCCTAACGGCCGGGATGCCATAGCGTTCCCCAGCGGCTCCCCGCTACCATCGTCGCCCTGTGGTTTTCCGGCGTTTTTCGTCATCCAATGGGGTGTATCACGCCAAAGCTTGCGATATGAGGGGGACTCAAATTCCCCTCTCCCATGGACATCAATCGCCGCCCATGACCATTTCCAATTCCGTGCCGATCACCCCGGAACTCATCGCCGCGCATGGGCTGAAGCCCGACGAATACCAGCGCATCCTCGACCTGGTCGGGCGCGAACCGAGCTTTACCGAACTCGGCATCTTCTCGGCGATGTGGAATGAGCACTGCTCCTACAAATCCTCGAAGAAATGGCTGCGCACGCTGCCGACCACCGGGCCGCAGGTCATCCAGGGTCCGGGCGAGAACGCCGGCGTGGTCGATATCGGCGACGGCGACTGCGTCGTCTTCAAGATGGAGAGCCACAACCATCCCTCCTACATCGAGCCCTACCAGGGTGCGGCGACCGGCGTCGGCGGCATATTGCGCGACGTCTTCACCATGGGCGCGCGGCCGATTGCGGCGATGAACGCTCTGCGCTTCGGCGCACCCGACCATCCCAAGACCAGGCACCTTGTCAGCGGCGTGGTTTCCGGCGTCGGCGGCTACGGCAATGCGTTCGGCGTGCCGACGGTCGGCGGCGAGGTCAATTTCGACGCCCGCTACAATGGCAACATCCTGGTCAACGCCTTTGCCGCGGGCCTTGCCAAGACCGATGCGATCTTCCTGTCGGAAGCCAAGGGCGTCGGCCTGCCGGTCGTCTATCTCGGCGCCAAGACCGGCCGCGACGGTGTCGGCGGCGCCACGATGGCCTCGGCCGAGTTCGACGACAAGATCGACGAGAAGCGCCCGACCGTGCAGGTCGGCGATCCCTTCACCGAAAAATGCCTGCTCGAAGCCTGTCTTGAGCTGATGGCGTCCGGCGCCGTCATCGCCATCCAGGACATGGGTGCGGCCGGCCTCACCTGTTCGGCGGTCGAGATGGGCGCCAAGGGCGACCTCGGCATCGAGCTTCACCTCGACCAGGTGCCGGTGCGCGAAGAGCGCATGAGCGCCTATGAGATGATGCTGTCGGAGAGCCAGGAGCGCATGCTGATGGTGCTGCGCCCCGAGAAGGAAAAGGAAGCCGAGGCGATCTTCCACAAATGGGGCCTCGACTTCGCCATTGTCGGCAAGACCACCGACGATCTGCGCTTCCGCGTCATTCACCAGGGTGACGAGGTCGCCAACCTGCCGATCAAGGACCTTGGCGACAAGGCGCCGGAATATGACCGCCCCTGGGTCGAGCCGAAGAAGCCTGCGGCGCTCGCAGCCGGCGATGCGCCGAAGGCCGATGTCGCCGATGCGCTGTTGAAACTGCTCGGCGGGCCGGACCTGTCGTCGCGGCGCTGGGTGTGGGAGCAGTACGACACGCTGATCCAGGGCAATTCGCTGCAGCTTCCGGGCGGCGACGCCGGCGTGGTGCGCGTCGAAGGCCATCCGACCAAGGCGCTCGCCTTCTCCTCCGACGTGACGCCGCGCTATTGCGAGGCCGACCCGTATGAAGGCGGCAAGCAGGCGGTGGCCGAATGCTGGCGCAACCTCACCGCCACCGGCGCGCTGCCGCTGGCGGCCACCGACAACCTCAATTTCGGCAATCCGGAACGGCCTGAGATCATGGGCCAGCTGGTCGGCGCGGTGAAAGGCATTGGCGATGCCTGCCGCGCGCTCGGCTTCCCGATCGTGTCGGGCAATGTCTCGCTCTACAACGAAACCAATGGCCAAGGCATCCTGCCGACGCCGACCATCGGCGGCGTCGGGCTGATTGCCGACTGGTCGAAGATGACCCGTATCGGCTTTGCCGCCGAGGGCCAGATGATCCTGCTGGTCGGCGCGCCCGCAAGCTGGGGCAGCCATCTCGGCCAGTCCGCCTATTTCAGGGACATCCATGGCCGCACCGACGGGCCGCCGCCATCCGTCGACCTCGCGCATGAAAAGCGCGTCGGCGACCATGTGCGCGCGCTGATCGCGTCGGGCGTCGTGACCGCGGCGCATGACCTTTCCGATGGCGGCTTGGCGATAGCCTTGGCCGAAATGGCGATGGCGTCCGGCATCGGCGCCACCATTCCGGGGCTCGCCGGCACCGACCCGATCCCGGTCTGGTTCGGCGAAGACCAGGGCCGCTACCTGCTGACGCTGTCCGTCGATCCGCAGAGCAAGGAATGGGACGCCATCCGCGAGGAACAGAGCAAGCTCGGCATCTTTGCGCCATGGATCGGCTCGACCGGTGGAAACGAACTGAAGCTCGGCGATGCTAGGGCGATCCCGGTCAGCGAATTGACCGCCGCCCACGAAGGCTGGTTCCCGAACTTCATGGACAAGTCCAGTTGACCAGCCTGGCAGCCCGGACGCTGATCGCAGTCGTCTTCTGGCCGTCGCTGTTCTTCTTCTGGTTCCTCGGGCCGTTCGTCTTTTTCCTGCTGTCGACGACCTCGAGCGAGGTCTGTCCGCTGCTGGAAAGGCGTGACCAGTTCATTGAGGCGGCCAATGGCACACTGCAGATGCTGGCCTTGCAAAGTCTGATCTATGCGATCCCCATCGTCTGCCTGGTGCTGTGGAGCCGCCTTTTGCCGAACCCGGCGCGCGCAAGGCATGTCGCCACCTGCATCAAGCTCTTTGCCATTGCGGTCATTACCGGCGCGCTGTGGGAATACGGGTCATCGCTGATCTGCGACGGCTATGGCCAACCATTCTTTTCGCCCTTGTGGCAGATGACCAGCTATCTCCCGATTATCAACCTGGCGCTCAACATCCCGCTCTATGTCCTGGTGTTCAGCCTTGGCCGGGGGTTCTCGACCCGCGACGACATTACAGAAGATGGTGTGGTTCACCCGCGGCAGGATGGCCCTTAGACACTGCGTCGCCGACAGAACGGCTTCAACCCGGACCAGAAAGGCTTTAGGCTGCCGTCCGAGTCACTCGTGCCTAGCCGCCCAGAACAGGATTTTGCCATGGCAATGGATGCCCACGACATCGAAAAACTGATCAAGGACGGCATTCCGGACGCCAAGGTGACGATCCGCGACCTCGCCGGTGACGGCGATCACTATGCAGCCGAAGTGGTGGCCGAAAGCTTCCGCGGAAAGAGCCGCGTCCAGCAGCACCAGATGGTCTATGATGCGCTGAAGGGCAATATGGGCGGCGTGCTGCACGCGCTGGCCCTGCAGACCAGCGTGCCGGACTGATGCCAGACTGGCCTACTGTTTCTGCGGCTGCTTCGCCGACACTGACGTGATCGGCTTCGCCGGCACTGAGATGATCGGCCCTGCCGGATATCTTCCGCCGACAATCATCCTGTCGCCATCCGACAGCGCGGAGACCGCGCCGTCGAGGAACAGCGCGTTGCGGCATTGTAGCGCGTCGCGAAACAGCCGCGCAAAGCTGCCGAAACTGACCTCAGACCGCGAGATCGCCAGCAAAACGGTGTTTTCATCGCGCACGCCGACGCCGTTGCGGATGTAGCGCGAGGTTCCGTTCGGCTCGAAGCGTGGGTGAATCTTGCCATCGATCACCAGCATCGGGCCGGACTGCGTGGCGAAGGCAACATCGCGTTTAGTAACCGCATAGGCGTTGCTTTCCATGACAGCCGCCTTGCCGTCATTGCCCACCAGAAAGACGCCGTTCGGTTTCAGGAAGAAATTGCCTTCGCCGTCGGCAAGGTTGAGCGGCGACTTCTCGCTGCCGTTCTCGACCAGCAGGCCGACCGGCGACAAATCCTCGTGATACATGCCGCCATTCATGGCGAGCAGCACCGGCCTCCCCTCGCCCGCAACCGCCTTGCCGAAGGCCTCCAGCGAGCCGAAGGGCTTGCCGTCGGCACCGACGTGAAAGACAGCGAGGTTGTAGGTCCGCAGGTCGACCGTGCAGACGACATAGGTCACCGCCTCGAAGGCGACATTCCGGCAAGGCGCGGGCAGGTCACCGCCAATGACCAGCCGCGGCGGCTCCGGGCGTCTCGGCCACCAGACAACGGCAATCGCGGCCAGCAGGATGGCGATCAGAAGGGCGGCGCCATATCGTCTTTTCATCATGTCCCGGAGGCTGCAATCGGCAGGGATGCTTGGCCCAAGACAGGCGATCCTTTGCGCCATTTCCGCGACGGCGGCGCAAACATCTTGTTTCGGCCCATCTATGGGTTTATTTGATGGCTATGCTTCGAGCCTGACTCCCACAGGCGTGAAAGGATATCTCATGAGCGGCATCAACGACTACATCGACAGCGAAGTGAAGGGCAACGACGTCGTCCTTTTCATGAAGGGCACGCCCGGTTTTCCGCAGTGCGGCTTTTCCGGCCAGGTCGTCCAGATCCTCGATTACATCGGCGCCGACTACAAGGGCGTCGACGTGCTGACCTCGGCCGAACTGCGCCAAGGCATCAAGGAATATTCGAACTGGCCGACGATCCCGCAGCTTTACGTCAAGGGCGAATTCGTCGGCGGCTGCGACATCATCCGCGAAATGTTCCAGGCGGGCGAGCTGCAGACGTTGCTCGTCGACAAGGGCGTCAGCGTCAAAGCGACAGCCTGATTCTGAGTTGAGACGGGGCAGCCCCGCCCCGGCAAAATGTTACCTCCCCCTATCGGAGTGAGGACGAACTTATGCGCCGGCATGCCGGCGCATATTCGTTTTGAAGATCGGACCCGCCGTGGACCAGCCAGCAAAAGCGCCGCAACAGGCACGCAAATTGCCTATTCCGCGCTGGGAATTCATCGCGCTGTGCGCGGCACTGATGGCGTTGAACTCGCTGGCCATCGACATCATGCTGCCGGCACTGCAGCAAATCGGCGCCACGCTTGGCGTTGAGAATGAAAACCACCGCCAGTATGTGATCACCGCCTATATATTGGGCTTCGGTGGCGGACAGCTTTTCTTCGGACCGATCTCGGACCGGTTCGGGCGCCGCGCGCCGCTCGTTGCCGGGCTGGCGATCTATGTCGTGGCGGCGGCAGCTGCCGCCATCGCCCCGTCATTCGCCGTCCTGCTGCTGTGCCGGCTGGTGCAAGGCATCGGTGCGGCGGCGACCCGCGTCATCGCCGTCTCGATCGTGCGCGACACGTTCGACGGTCGGCGCATGGCCGAGGTGATGTCTCTGATCTTCATGGTGTTCATGGCCATCCCGGTGATCGCGCCTGGGATCGGCCAGTTCATCATGCTGTTCGCAACATGGCACTGGATCTTCGTCACCATGGCCGTCGGGGCGCTGATCGTGTCGGCGTGGTCGCTGCTGCGGCTGCCGGAGACGCTGCATCCGGAGTACCGCCGGCCGCTGACGGTCTCATCCGTCGTCGGTGGTTTCCGCATCGTGCTCACCAACCGCATGGCGCTTTGCTACGCCTTTGCCAGCACCTTCATTTTCGCCGCCATGTTCGGCTTCATCGCCTCCGCACAGCAGATCTATGTCGACATTTTTCATGTCGGCGAATTGTTTCCTGTCATCTTCGCGGGTGTCGCCGGCGTTCTCGCTTTTTCGAACTACCTCAACTCGCGCCTGGTCGGCCGCATCGGCATGCGCCGCCTGTCGCAGAGCGCACTGCTGTTGTTCCTGGTGATCAGCCTTGCCTGGCTCACCGTTTCGCTTCAAATGAAGATGCCACTCTGGCTGTTCATCACCTTCTTCGCCAGTGCGATGCTCCCGTTCGGCGCGCTCGGCGCCAATTTCAACGCGCTCGCGATGGAGCCGCTCGGCCAACTGGCGGGCACCGCGTCGTCCATCCTGGGCTTCATGCAGACTTTTCTCGGCGGCATCCTCGGCACGCTGATCGGCCAGGCCTTCAACGGCACGGTGACGCCGCTTGCCGCCGGCTTCTGCAGCGTCTCGGTCGCGGCCCTCCTGATGATCCTGATCGCCGAGCGCGGCAAGATGTTCCAGCCGCACAACCCACCCATTTCAGGGCACGTCACCGACCTGCATTGAGCAACTGTTCTGCGCTACGAGTTTTATTTGTCTCAGACCGCAGCCACCTTCAAGCGACGCGTTTCAGGATGCGCCGCCAATCACTGCCGTGAAACGAGGGAACAGCGGGCGCCCTGCGATGGCGCCACCCATGCTGTCCGAAAGAGGCATCGGCAGAGCCTTGTCGAGAGCTTCGAGCACGGATGACACAAAGACCCGGTTGAGCGAGGCATCATCTCCCATATGGGAGAAAGTGGCGCGCGGTTTGCCCATCAGCGTGCCGTTTTTGCGAATTGAGAAACTCAGCGTCAGGGTCATGCCAGCACTTCCAGGCGGCGGCTGCCAACAGGCAAAGATCGCGGAAAACATCTCGTCTATGGTATCGACGGGATCGCGACTGCCGCACGCGCGTTCCTGCGATCTTGCCTCAGTGGCGCCAGCGGCGGCCAAGGCAAGTGCAAGCGCTGTTGCAACAATTGCGGACCGATGTTTCATTTCGCAGCTTCCGACTTCGCGAGAGATTGGACACTATAACAGAGCCAATATACTTGACGAAAGCCTCTACCAGCAGTTGGACCGATTATTGCGCCCAGAGTTCCCTGCGCAACTCCTGCCAGCTTTCCTTGTCCGGGGCGACAAGAATGCCGCCGTCGACATGCGAGGGCAGATAGGCGCTGCCGTCGATCCGCGCGGTGTAGCCGCCGGCCTCGGTGGATCAGCACACCGACCAGATGGTCCCACGGCATCAGTTTGTTGTAGACGACGAAATGGGCATGGCCGCTGGCCAGAAGACGGTATTCATGTGCCGCGCAGCGATAGCCGAACTGCGACAGGGTCTTGGTCTGGTTGCGCGCCAGGAGCGAGCGTTGCGGTTCCGCCAGATATTGCCAGGAGACGGAGCCGGTCATCTGCGAGATCGGCACGGCATCGGCGACATGCACCGTCTCCAGCGCGCCATGCGCATGGCGGATATGGCTGCCGGCGCCCTTGGCGCCGATCAGCCAGTCCCGGCCTACGGGGTCATGGATGATACCGGCGACGGTTTCGCCCTTGACGACGACGCTCAGCATGACGCCGAACAGCGGCACGCCGGAGGCGAAGTTGAAGGTGCCGTCGACCGGGTCGACGACGAAGGCGAGGTCGGCATCGCCGAGCCCCTGAAGCAGCGCCGGATTGTCGGAACAGGCTTCCTCGCCGACGATCATCGCCGTGGGATAGCGCTCGCGCAGCCTGGCCGTGATCAGCCGCTCGGCGTTGATGTCGGCCTCGGTCACCAGGTCGGCAGCCGAGGTCTTCTGTCTGATGTCGCCCTCGCCCAGCCGGCGAAAGCGTGGCATGATTTCGGCCCTGGCTGCATCGGCCAGAAGCTCGGCCAGCCAGTCGATCGCTTGGTCGTCAAATATCATCGGAAATGTCTTGTCCTGTGCTGAGGCTGCCATTGAGGGCGGCAAAGTCGAACAGCTTTCTGTCGAGCAGATGCGACGGCCTGGTGTTGGACAGCGCGCGCAGCATCGTATCCTTGCGGCCCGGCATGCGCTTTTCCATATCGTCCAGCATCGCCTTCATGGCGTTGCGCTGCAGGCCTTCCTGGCTGCCGCAGAGATCGCAGGGAATGATCGGGAATTTCATCGCGGCGGCGAATTTCTCCAGATCGACCTCGGCGCAGTAGCTCAGCGGCCGCAGCACCATGATGTCACCGTCGTCATTGAGCAGCTTTGGCGGCATGGCGGCAAGGCGGCCGCCATGGAATAGATTCATGAAGAAGGTTTCGAGAATGTCCTCGCGGTGGTGGCCGAGCACCAGCGCCGAACAGCCCTCCTCGCGCGCGATGCGATAGAGATGGCCGCGCCGCAGCCGCGAGCACAGCGAGCAATAGGTGCTGCCCTGAGGCAGCTTGTCGGTGACCACCGAATAGGTGTCCTGATACTCGATGCGATGGGGAATGCGATGCGCATCGAGGTAATCGGGCAAAATGTGCTTCGGGAAATTCGGCTGGCCCTGGTCGAGATTGCAGGCCAGCAGCTCGACCGGCAGTAGCCCGCGCCATTTGAGATCGAGCAGCACGGCCAGCAGGCCGTAGGAATCCTTGCCGCCGGACAAAGCGACAAGCCAACGGTCGCCGGGCCTCGTCATGGCGAAATCCTCGACCGCCTGGCGGGTCAACCGCAACAGCCGCTTACGCAGTTTGTTGAACTCGACCGATGACGGCACGTCGGCAAACAGCGGATGGAAGCCGCCTTCAGCAATCGGTTCAACTGTTTCGATGTCTGCCAGCATGTTCATGGCTTGTCGCTTCCCATAGCCGAGAGTGCCGGATTAGCGGACATGGCCGACAAAGAAAAGGCCGCCTCGACGGGCGGCCCTTTCCGGTATCGCAGAAAAGCGATCGCTTAGCGCGAATAGAATTCGACGACCAGGTTCGGCTCCATCTGCACGGCGAACGGAACGTCGGCCAGGCCGGGGATGCGCGAGAAGGTCGCGACCATCTTGTTGTGATCGACTTCGATATAGTCCGGCACGTCGCGCTCGGCGAGGCCGACCGCTTCCAGCACGATGACCAGCTGCTTCGACTTTTCGCGCACTTCGACGACGTCGCCCGGCTTGCAACGGTACGAGCCGATGTTGACGCGCTTGCCGTTGACGTTGACGTGGCCGTGGTTGACGAACTGGCGAGCCGCGAAAATGGTCGGCACGAACTTGGAGCGGTAGACGACCGCGTCGAGACGCGACTCGAGCAGGCCGATCAGGTTCTCGGAGGTGTCGCCCTTGCGGCGATCAGCCTCTTCATAGACCTTGCGGAACTGCTTTTCGGAGACATCACCATAGTGACCCTTCAGCTTCTGCTTGGCGCGCAGCTGCAGGCCGAAATCGGAAAGCTTGCCCTTGCGGCGCTGGCCGTGCTGGCCGGGGCCGTATTCACGCTTGTTGACCGGGGACTTCGGGCGGCCCCAGATGTTTTCGCCGAGACGGCGGTCGATCTTGTACTTCGCGGATTCGCGCTTGCTCATCGCATTCCCTTTCAAAACAAACCACCCGGAGCCTCATGGTCCGGGTGAAGGAAACGCGCCCTCCTCTGGCCTCCGTTTTCGAGGCCTGACAGGGTTTTCCCACGCAACGCGGCGGAAAACCCACGGGACACGTCAGTCTAGACAAAACCCAGGAAACGATAAACCTGCTTTCCCGGGCTTGCCATGCAAAAGAAACAACCGGGCATTGCGGCCCGGTGTTGGTGGGCTCGTTAAACGGAGATTTGAGCAGAGTCAAGCGCGTCGCTGGCGCTGGGCCCGGCAACCATATCACGTCTTTGGCGTTGAGTGCCGTGCCGGATGCGGCGGGAGGTTGTTGCGCCGACGGCATTTAGGAAGGGACTGGAGCCAAAGGAGCCCGAAGTCGCATGAAGAAGTTTTTCCTCTCGTTGGTCGGTGCAGCCGTCCTGGCCGGGACGATGTCGATCGCCGTGCCCGAGCCAGCGATGGCCAAGCATTGGCAGGGCCACAAGCATCGTCAGACCTGCCATGTCGTGGTGAAGAAGAAGGTCATCTGGCGGCATGGCCACAAGAAGGTCATCCGCTACAAGGTGAAGCGCTGCTGGTGACGTCAGGAGTTTCGGGCTTGGCCTGAATCGAAGAAGCCCGTGGTTTCGGCCACGGGCTTTGTTTATCAACTCGGTTCAAGGTTTCAGTCTGCCGATTTCTTCTCCGGCAGGCCTTTGCGCTTGGTCTCGGCGAATTCCTCGAGCTGTTTTTCGCTCATCGAATTGTACATCGACTTCGACGCGCCTTGAAGCTCGCTCTTCCTGGTCTCGCCGCGCTTGGCCGACAGGGCTGCTCCAGCGGCCTTTTGCTGTGCTTTTGAGGTTGCAGGCATATCGGCTCCTCCTTTGCTGCCAGAGGAAGAAACGTTGCGCTCCGGCGACGGTTCCAGCGCTGGCGGTCAACTTCCGTTCCGCGCTTATGCCTGCCCATGGTCGGCCGGCACTGCCGGCAAAACCACCTTCCCGTGCCCGCAACGCCGGTGTAGGACGGCGCCATGAAATCGTTGAACGATCCCTCGCAGGCACTCGCTACCGGCCTCGCGAAAATCCGCACCGAGTTCCATGTGCCGGAGGGATTTCCCCCTGATGTAATGGCCATGGCACAGACGGCGGCCAGGCGCGTGCCCGACCAGCATGCCGACCGCACGGCGATGCCCTTCGTGACGCTCGATCCCGCGGCTTCCACCGATCTTGACCAAGCGTTTTCGATCGAAGCGAGCGGTAGCGACCTTCTGTTGCACTATGCGATTGCCGACGTAGCCTGGTTCGTCGCGGACGGCGACGCGGTGGATCGCGAAGCCTGGGCGCGGGGCGAAACCCTGTATTTGCCGGACGGCAAGGCCGGGCTCTATCCCCGGGTCATTGCCGAGGGCGCCGCGAGCTTGCTGCCCGGCGGTCCGCGTCCGGCTGTCATCTTCACGGTCCGGATCGCCGACGACGGAGCGGTAAGGCTGGATGGCGCGGAGCGGGCAATCATTCAAAGCCGCGCCAAGCTCGCCTATGACAGCGTGCAGGCCGCCGACGTCCCAGTCGGCTTCGCCGAAATCGCGCGGCGCATGGCGGCGGCCGAAGACCGTCGCGGCGCTTCGCGCGTCGACCCGCCCGAGCAGGAGGTGGAACAGCTTGCCGATGGCACATTCCAGCTTGCGTTCAGACCGCTGCTGCAATCCGAGCAAGACAACGCAGCACTTTCGCTGGCCGCCAACATGGCGATTGCCGACGCCATGCTGGCACACCGGACCGGCTTGTTCCGGGTGATGGCGCCGCCCGATGCTTCCAAAGTACAAAGACTGCGCAGCGCGGCACGGGCCTTAGGCCTGTCCTGGCCTCCTTCGACCAGCCTGTCCGACTATCAGCGAACCCTCGATCCGACCAACATGCACCAGGCAGCGCTGATGCTGGAAATCCGCCGCGCCGGCTCCGGTGCGTCCTACCAACCCTATGAAGAAGGCGTTGTCCCCTGGCACGAGGCGATGGCCGCGACCTATGCCCACGCCACAGCGCCCCTGAGGCGGCTGGCCGATCGCTATGTCGTGCGCTGCGTGCTGGCCATCGCCAACGGCCAGCCGGTGCCGCAAGCCGTTACCGAGGCGTTTTCCAGACTGCCGAAGGTGATGGGCCGCGCAGGCGCCCGCGCCTCGCAGATCAACCACGCGGCCATCGACCTTGCCGAGGCGGTGATGCTGAGGGGGCGCATGGGTGAAACATTCAAGGCCGTCGTCACCGACGTCGGTGATCAGCGTGTGCGCGTTCAGCTCTCGGACATGCCTGTCGTTGCGAATGTGAAGGCCTCAGGGTTCAGGCAGGGCGATGGCCTGACGCTAAGGCTTGTTTCGGCCGATCCGGATCGACGCGTCATTGTCTTCGAACCTGTCTAAAGCGCGTCGGCGACGCGCCTTAGTTTTTTGTTTTTATGGATGTCGTTGTCCCAAAACCGCTGCGCACTTTTGGGCGACATGCATTAGCGCGCGCTCAATCCAAAACCCTGCATCAGCCGGCTGATGGCGAAATCCGCGTTTCCGGAGGTAAAGACGGCGATGTCGGGCTCGCTTTGCGGCAGTGGCCCGTCGACAGCCGGAAGCAGCGACAGAGCGCGCCGCGCAATCGCCTCGGCCGGGTCGATCCAGTCGACCGGCCAGGGCGCGGTCTTGCGCATGCGATTAGCCAGGAACGGATAGTGCGTGCAGGCGAGCACGACGATGTCCGTGCGCAAATCGTCATGCTGCACGAAACACGGTGCGATCTCGGCACGCACGGCCTCCTCGTCGACAAAGCCCTCGCGCATGTAGGCCTCGGCCAGTCCGGCCAGATTGTTGCTGCCGACCAGCCGGACATGGCATTTCTGCGCCCATTTGCCGATCAGGTCGCGCGTGTACTGGCGCTTCACCGTGCCCGGCGTCGCCAGCACCGAGACCAGTCCGGACCGGGTGCGCTCGGCAGCCGGCTTGATTGCCGGCACCGTGCCGACAAAGGGATGGCCAGGGAATTTTTCCCGCAACGCATCGATCGCCAGCGTCGAAGCGGTATTGCAGGCGACGACCGAAATTTCCGGATCAAAACGGTCGAGCAGCTTGGCGAAGAGCTCGACTATATGGGCCTGCAGCGCCGGCTCTTCCCAGGCGCCGTAGGGAAAGGCCTTGTCATCGGCGACGTAGACGAAGCGCCGGTCGGGCATCAGCACGCGCGCTTCGCGCAGCACGGTCAAACCGCCAACGCCGGAATCGAACATCAGTATCGGACGGTGGCTCATTGATATCGGACCATGAAAGAGGCTGGATCAGAAGGCTTGGCGGTCATTGGCCAATGCCGTTCTATCTGCAACCATCATGGCCTTGAAGTGGCGAATGTTAGCAACTTCCACGCAAAGCCGGCGAAGACGACCTTGCCTCGGTTTCTCTAGAGCCCGCGCTTGCCGAAGCCGGCGGGCCGCGGACGGCCCAGAGGCTGGGCGGACGGCACCGAGCGCGTGGCCGGTGTGGCGTTGCGCATGGAAGACTGTGTCGTGCTGCTGGCCGTCCGGCCGGATGCCGCAGGCATGGGCGTATCGCCATCGAAATCGAAAACCGATGTCAGTTCGTCGATATTGATGCCCGCCACCGGCTTAGCCACCAGAATCGTGCACCAAAGGCCAAAGATCGACAGCGCAAGCAGGTTCAAACCGCTGGACGTGCTTTCCGGATTGTTGAAATCGATGACCAGCAGCGTGCCTGCCTGCAGAAAGGCGTAGATGGCGCAGAACACGATGTAGGACCACAGGATCCAGGCTTTGCCGTTGGCGTCGCGGCTGCGTCGCCAGGCGATGTTGGCACGCATGACCACAGCCAGGAGGGAAACGATCAGAACCGCGCCTGCCATGCCTTGCCGCGATGGACCGGGCGCCGAGTTGACCAGCCCCTTAAAGCCGATCGTGCCAACGATGCACAGCACAGCAAGAACGGCCTCGAGCAGGGCTACGCCGAGCGAATAGAACAAGAAGCGCATACGGCCGATTTTGGACGTGAACATTTGCCACCCCACCGTTTTGACAACAATGGACGAGAGGCTAATAAAATTCGGTTACTTCAGCCGTTCGAAGCTTAGCGATTTCTAATCTTCTTTGTCTGCCTGGCGTTTTCGCGCAGCGGCCGGCAAACGCCTTGGATCGTCTCCCGGCGAGCCGTCACCGCGCGGCATGGCCGGCGAAAACCGGTCGAGCGACGAGATGATGCCACGCAGCACTTTCAGTTCCGGCTCGGCGAAACCGGCGCGCGTCAAGACGGCGCGCAGATTGTCGACCATCTTGGGTTTCTTGGGCGCCGGGCGGAAATAACCGCGCGCTTCGAGCGCGCCTTCGAGATAGGCAAACAGGCCGTGCAACTCTTCCTTGCTCGCCGGCTTCATTTCAGGACTGGAGAAATTAGTCGCCGTCTCGTCCTCCAGGCCGGATTTCATCCATTCATAGGACATCAACAGCACGGCCTGGGCGATGTTGAGCGACGAAAAGCCGGGAACGACCGGGAAGGTGACGATCTCGTCGGCCAGCCCGACCTCGTCATTGTAGAGCCCAAAACGCTCGCGGCCGAACAAGATGCCGGTGCGCAGGCCGGCCATCTGACGCGCCCTGAGCGCCCTGCCCGCCTCGACCGGACCACGCACGGGTTTGAAGCCGTCGCGCTCGCGCGCCGTGGTGGCGAAGACAAAATTGAGGTCGGCGACGGCGGACGCCAGGTCGCCGAACACTGTTACGGCATCGATGACATGGTCGGCGCGGCTGGCGGCGGCGCGCGCCTTCTCGCTCGGCCAGCCGTCACGCGGGTTGACCAGTCTCAGTTCGGCAAGGCCGAAATTGGCCATGGCGCGCGCGACCATGCCGATATTCTCGCCAAGCTGCGGCTCGACCAGGATGATCGCCGGGGCGGCGGCGCATGCGTTTTCAGGATGATCGGCGGCGGACATGGTCTCAATGAACTGCTGTTTGCGGCATTTCAGCGTTCCCTGCCACATCCGCCCGGCAAAATGAAGCTTTTGCAAACACCGGTCGCGGCACAGACGACCCATTCTGCACGGATGGTCGTTTGCGCGGCCAAATAGGCTTTGATATACGCTCCGCATACCCGGCCGAAGCCATGCGGGCGAGGCCGTTTTGTTCCCCAAAAGCGAGGCATTCTTTTCATGGCGAAGATCAAGGTGGCGAACCCGGTCGTCGAGCTCGACGGCGACGAGATGACCCGCATCATCTGGCAGTTCATCAAGGACAAGCTGATCCACCCTTATCTCGACCTGAAGCTCGAATATTACGACCTCGGCGTCGAGCACCGCGACGCCACCAACGACCAGGTGACCATCGATTCGGCCAATGCCATCAAGAAATGGGGCGTTGGCGTGAAATGCGCGACGATCACGCCCGACGAGCAGCGCGTCGAGGAATTCAAGCTGAAGAAGATGTGGAAGTCGCCGAACGGCACCATCCGTAACATTCTCGGCGGCACCATTTTCCGCGAACCGATCATCATGAAGAACGTGCCGCGTCTGGTGCCGGGATGGACCAAGCCCATCATCGTCGGCCGTCATGCTTTCGGCGACCAGTATCGCGCCACCGACTTCCGCTTCCCCGGCAAGGGCAAGCTGACCATCAAGTTCGTCGGCGAGGACGGCAAGGTGATCGAGCATGACGTGTACGACGCACCCGGCGCCGGCGTTGCCATGGCGATGTACAATCTCGACGACTCCATCCGGGAATTCGCCCGCGCCTCGCTGAATTACGGCCTGCTGCGCAACTATCCGGTTTATCTCTCGACCAAGAACACCATCCTCAAAGCCTATGATGGCCGCTTCAAGGACATTTTCCAGGAGGTCTACGAGGCTGAATTCGAGGCCGAGTTCAAGGCGAAGAAGCTGTGGTACGAGCACCGGCTGATCGACGACATGGTGGCCTCCGCCCTGAAATGGTCTGGCGGCTACGTCTGGGCCTGCAAGAATTATGACGGCGACGTCCAGTCCGACACGGTGGCGCAAGGTTTTGGCTCGCTTGGCCTGATGACCTCCGTGCTGATGACGCCGGACGGCAAGACGGTGGAAGCGGAGGCCGCGCACGGCACCGTGACGCGCCACTATCGCCAGCACCAGAAGGGCGAGGAAACCTCGACCAATTCGATCGCCTCGATCTTCGCCTGGACGCGCGGCCTCGCCCACCGCGCCAAGCTCGACGATAATGCCGAGTTGAAGCGATTTGCCGACACGCTGGAGAAGGTCTGCATCCAGACGGTTGAGAGCGGCTTCATGACCAAAGACCTGTCGCTCTTGATCGGTCCCGACCAACCATGGCTGTCGACCACCGGCTTCCTCGACAAGATCGACGAGAATTTGCAGAAGGCGATGGCGTAAGCCGGCAGCCATGGCCAAGCCGGTCGTCTACGGGGCGGACTACAGCGTATATGTGCGCATCGTCCGCCTCGTGCTGGCGGAAAAAGGCATCGACTACGACCTTGTGCCGGTCGATGTCTTTGCCGCCGAGGGCACTCCCGCCTGGTACTTCGAGCATCACCCTTTCGGCCGCATTCCGGCCTTCGAGCACGACGGCTTTCGCCTGTTCGAAACCAGCGCAATCGCCCGCTATGTCGACGAGGCGTTCGACGGCCCGGCACTGCAGCCAAAAGACGCCCGCACCCGCGCAACGATGAACCAGATCATCGGCATGCTCGACGCCTATGCCTACAGATCGATGGTCTGGGACGTCGCCGTCGAGCGGCTTGAGAAGGAAGCGCCAGACGAGGCACTGGTCGCCAACGGGCTGCGCCAGGCGGAAACGGTGCTGCGGGTGCTCACCGCACTCAAGCCTCCCGGGCCGTGGCTGCTCGGGGACCATCTGACGCTGGCCGACCTGCATGCGGCATCCATCATCGCCTATTTCGTCAAGGTCGCCGACGGGCAAAAGCTGCTTGCGGCGTTCGCCGACATCCAGGCCTGGTGGGAGGGCATCGCAAAACGTCCGAGCCTGGTGGCGGGCTGATATGGGTTCGGGCCATGGCTGACCCATCTCGCCAGGACGCGCTCACCGTCGCCAGAATTGTCAGGGTCAACCACGCCGGTGAGTTCGGTGCGATCAGGATCTATTCGGCGCAGATTCTTGTCGCCAGGCGCTTATGGCCGGATTGCGTGCCATCCTTGTCGGAGATGCTTGGGCACGAGCGCACGCATTGCGCTGCGTTCCGCGCCGCCATGCCGGCGCGGCGGTCGCGACCGTGCCGGGTAATGCAGTTCTGGAGCTGGGGTGGCTGGGTGCTGGGTTTTGTCACCGCCCTGCTCGGTCCGCAAGGCATCTGGGCCTGCACGGCGGCGGTTGAAGCGGCGGTGCATCGCCATCTGGACGATCAGCTGTTTTTCCTCGCCAATCGCGACCACGACTTGCACGGCATCATCCTGGCGATCCGCGAGGAAGAGCTCGCCCATCTCCATCACGCCGAAGAGCAGCTGAAATCGCCCGGCCCGGCGCTGAACTTTTTACGGTCGCTGATTTCGATCGCCACGGACGTGCTGATCTGGCTGTCCACCTGGGGCGATTCCAGCAGAATGACGCGCGCCCTGAAGGCGGCGAAAAGAACTAGCTAGACGGACCGTCTAAGAGCTGATTGCCGGCTTGCCACTATCAGCCACAGAATGGCAAGCACGGCGGCGAAGGCCGGAAAGCCGCACACAAACCAGATACGACATAGGGTGGCTTTCAGGCTGCCTCCAGCGCCGCCCTCACCGCGGCGATCGCATCATTGGCCTTCGAGGCGTCCGGGCCGCCGGCTTGCGCCATGTCGGGCCGTCCGCCACCGCCCTGCCCGCCCAATGCGGCCGAGGCAACGCGCACAAGATCGACAGCGCTGAAGCGGCCGACGAGATCGTCCGTCACTGCGACCACGACGCTTGCCTTGTTGTCTTCGCCCGCACCGACGAAGACGACGACGCCTGAGCCGAGCGAAGTCTTGCCGGCATCGGCCAGCGGCTTCAAATCCTTCGGCGACACGCCGGAAACCGCTTTGCCGAGGAAGCCGATACCGGCGACGGTTTCGGTGGTGGCCGGAGCATCGGCCGCGGCACCACCGCCCAGCGCGAGTTTCTTGCGGGCTTCGCTCAGTTCCTTCTCGAGCTTCTTGCGTTCCTCGAGCAGCGCCTCGACACGCGCCGGCACGTCGGCCGGCGAAATCTTCAACACAGCCGCCGTCGCCTTCAGGCGCCTGTCCTGCTCGTCGAGATATTTTCGTGCGGCTTCGCCGGTCAGCGCCTCGATGCGGCGCACGCCGGCGGCGACCGCGCTGTCGGAGACGACACGGACCAGACCAATATCGCCGGTCGCCCGGACATGGGTGCCACCGCAGAGCTCGACCGAATAGGGCCGGTTGGCCTTGGCGCCATGCACGCCGGTGCCCATCGAAACGACACGCACCTCGTCACCATATTTCTCGCCGAACAGCGCCATGGCGCCCTCGGCAATGGCGTCATCGACCGACATCAGCCGCGTCGTCACCGGGCTGTTCTGGACGACGATTTCGTTGGCCATGCGCTCGACCTCTTCGAGATCTTCGGCCGAGATCGGCTTGTTATGCGAGATGTCGAAGCGCAGGCGCTCGGGCGCGACCAGCGAACCTTTCTGCGCGACATGGGTGCCCAGCACCTCGCGCAGCGCCTCATGGATCAGATGCGTTGCCGAATGGTTGGCGCGCAGCCGGGTGCGGCGCGCATGGTCAACCTTCAGCTCGACGGCTGCACCTGGCTTGACCGTGCCGTTCGTCACCTTGCCCAGATGCACGAACAGGCCGTCGGCCTTTTTCTGCGTGTCGGAAACCTCGATCGAGAAACCTTCGCCGGAGATGATACCGGTGTCGCCCATCTGGCCGCCGGACTCGCCATAGAACGGCGTCTGGTTGACGACCACCGCCACCACGTCGCCCTTGCCGGCGCCATCGACGGTCTTGCCGTCCTTGACCAGTGCCTGGATGAGGCCTTCCGCCTGTTCGGTCTCGTAACCGAGGAATTCGGTGGCGCCGGCCTTCTCGCGTACAGAAAACCAGATGGTCTCGGTGGCCGCGTCGCCGGAGCCAGCCCAATGCTTGCGCGCTTCGGCCTTCTGCTGCTCCATCGCATGGGTGAAGCCGGCAAGGTCGACTGAGATGCTGCGCTGGCGCAGCGCGTCCTGCGTCAGATCAAGCGGGAAGCCATAAGTGTCGTAGAGCTTGAAGGCGGTCTCGCCGTCCAGCATGTCACCGGCATGAAGCGTCTCCGTGGCCTCCGAGAGCAGGCCGAGGCCACGCAGCAGCGTCTTGCGGAAGCGTGTCTCCTCGAGCTTCAGCGTCTCGGTAATCAGCTGTTCGCCGCGCAGCAGTTCGGGATAGGCCTGGCCCATCTCACGCACCAGCGCCGGCACCAGCTTCCACATCAACGGCTCCTTGGCGCCGAGCAACTGCGCATGGCGCATGGCGCGGCGCATGATGCGGCGCAGCACATAGCCGCGGCCTTCGTTCGACGGCAGCACGCCATCGGCCACCAGGAAGGAGGACGAGCGCAGATGGTCGGCAATGACGCGGAAGGAGGCGACCGTCTCCTTGTCCGGGCCCTGCCCGAGCGCTGACGAGGCCGCATCGATCAGATGACGGAACAGGTCGGTCTCGAAGACGCTCTCCACCCCTTGCAGGATGGAGGCCATGCGCTCCAGGCCCATGCCGGTGTCGATCGACGGCCGCGGCAGGTCGATGCGCTCATCCCTGGTGACCTGCTCATATTGCATGAACACCAGGTTCCAGAATTCAAGGAAGCGGTCGCCGTCCTCCTCCGGGCTGCCGGGAGGGCCGCCCCAGATGTGCTCGCCACGGTCGATGAAGATTTCCGAGCACGGCCCGCACGGTCCGGTGTCGCCCATCGCCCAGAAATTGTCGGAGGTCGGGATGCGGATGATGCGGTCATCGGAGAAACCGGCGATCTTCTTCCAGAAGCCGGCCGCCTCGTCATCGGTGTGATAGACGGTGACCAGCAGCTTGTCCTTGTTCAGCCCGAACTCCTTGGTGATCAGGTTCCAGGCCAGTTCGATGGCGCGCTCCTTGAAATAGTCGCCGAAGGAGAAATTGCCGAGCATTTCGAAGAAGGTCAGATGGCGCGCGGTGTAGCCGACATTGTCGAGGTCGTTGTGCTTGCCGCCGGCGCGCACGCTTTTCTGCGCAGTGGTGGCGCGCGAATAGGACCGCTTCTCCAGGCCGGTGAAGACGTTCTTGAACTGCACCATGCCGGCATTGGTGAACATCAGCGTCGGGTCGTTGCGCGGCACCAGCGGGCTCGAGGCCACGACCTCGTGGCCCTCCTTGCGGAAATAGTCGAGGAATGTCGACCGGATCTCGTTCACGCCACTCATGACTGCTGCCTTTTCGCGAAAACCGCCGGCGCGGCCGGCGGACACTGGTCTCTGCTTTTTAGAAGATCGACTTGGCCTTTTAGCGGGCACGCCCCACCCTGTCCAGAAACACGGAATTGGGCCAATCCGGCAACTGCCAAGCCGGCTTCACGCTGCCCAAAAACGAAAACCGCCGGCGCGAAGGCCAGCGGTTTGAAACGCAATACTAAAGAACTCGGTTACTTAAGCATCGGATAATAGACTGGATTTATGGCCGAACTCTGGCCGTGCCCTACATGGCGCCGGATTCTTCCTCGAAGCCGTCGTCGCTTTCGCCGCGCTCGGGGCCGCCATTTTCAAGAAATTTCTCGGCGATCAGCCCGGCATTCTGCCGCAGCGCAAGTTCGATCTCGCGCGCCGTGTCGGGATTGTCGCGCAGGAACAGTTTGGCGTTTTCGCGACCCTGGCCGAGACGCTGCGAATTGTAGGAGAACCAGGCGCCCGACTTCTCGACCACGCCGGCCTTGACGCCGAGATCGACCAGTTCGCCGGTCTTGGAGACGCCCTCGCCATACATGATGTCGAACTCGACCACCTTGAAGGGCGGCGCCAGCTTGTTCTTGACGACCTTGACGCGGGTCTGGTTGCCGACGACCTCGTCGCGGTCCTTGACCGAGCCGATGCGGCGGATGTCGAGGCGCACCGAAGCGTAGAATTTCAGCGCGTTGCCGCCGGTCGTGGTTTCGGGCGAACCGAACATGACGCCGATCTTCATGCGGATCTGGTTGATGAAGATGACCATGGTGTTGGAGCGCGAGATCGAGGCGGTCAGCTTGCGCAGCGCCTGGCTCATCAGACGCGCCTGAAGACCGGGCAGAGAATCGCCCATCTCGCCTTCGATTTCGGCGCGCGGCGTCAGCGCCGCCACCGAATCGACGACCAGCACGTCGATGGCGCCTGAACGCACCAGCGTGTCGCATATTTCCAGCGCCTGCTCGCCGGTGTCCGGCTGCGAGATCAAGAGGTTTTCCAGATCGACGCCGAGCTTGCGGGCATAGACCGGATCGAGTGCGTGCTCGGCATCGACGAAGGCGCAGATACCGCCTTTCTTCTGGGCTTCGGCAACTGTGTGCAGCGCCAGTGTCGTCTTGCCCGAGCTTTCCGGCCCGTAGATCTCGACGATGCGGCCGCGCGGCAGGCCGCCGACGCCAAGCGCGATGTCGAGGCCCAGCGATCCGGTCGGCACGGTTTCGATCTCGACGACCTGCTCGTTGGCGCCAAGCCGCATGATCGAGCCCTTGCCGAAGGCGCGCTCGATTTGCGACAGCGCCGCGTCCAGAGCCTTTGATTTGTCCACCGCTTTGTCCTCTACAAGCCGCAAAGAATTCTGAGCCATGATACATCACCCCTTGGTCGTCAATGAAGGCCGGACAATCCGTAATCCCTGCCCATTTTGTACTACTTTTGTTCTCGTTTGGCAAGAGGGGTCAAATATCTGAAAAGCAATCTTTATCCGGATCTGTTCTTTTTTTGTCTCATGGTTTCGTTTCCGGATGTATCCACCATTGGGCCAGATGCTCCGGCTGTTTCGATCGGCCGAATCGCCGGCTCGCCTGCGAAGCTCCGTCGCACAGCCTAGCGCTTGTCCGGTTCGAAAAACAAAGGTCATATCGCCGGCATGGTGAAATCAGCAAAGATACTGGCGGTGGGCGGCGCCCATATCGATCGCCGCGGCCAGGTGTCGGGCACGTACGTGCCCGCGGCGTCCAACCCCGGCACGATGCGCGAGGATGTCGGCGGCGGCGTCTTCAACGCGCTGCGCAGCCTGGTGCGGCGCGGCGTCTCGGCCTCGCTTTTGTCGGTGCGCGGCGGCGATGCCTCGGCCGAGACGGTTGCGCGCGCCATCGCCGACTCCGGCATTGCCGACCTGTCGGCGGTTTTCCTCGACCGCACGACGCCGAGCTACACCGCGCTGATCGACAGGGATGGCGAGCTGATCACCGGCTTTGCCGACATGGCGCTCTACGATTTGGCGTTCCCCAAGCAGATCCGCCGCTCCAAGGTGCGCGAGGTGGTCGCCGAGGCCGATGCGGTGCTCTGCGACGCCAATCTGCCATCAACGGCGCTGGAGCGGCTGGTGGGGGTCGCCGCCGGCAAGCCGGTGTTCGCCATTGCCATTTCGCCGGCCAAGGTGGTGCGGCTGATACCGGTGCTGAAGGAACTCGCGCAGGTCTTCATGAACCGGCGCGAGGCCATGGTGCTGGCCGGCGTCGATGCCAATGCCACCGAGCGCGAGACCGTCGACGGACTGCGCTGCAGCGGCCTCACCAGTGGCGTGGTGACGGCGGGCGACGGGCCGGTGCTGGGATTCGACGAAGCCGGCGCCTTCTCTATCCTGCCGCCGGCGCCGAGAAAAGTCGCCGACGTCACCGGCGCCGGCGACGCGCTGGCCGGCGCCACCATCGCTGCCCTGCTGCGCGGCCTGGCATTGCGCCAGGCCCTCCGCGAAGGCGTTGCCGCGGCGACGCTCGCCATCGAAAGTTCGGATGCCGTGCCGGCCTTCACCGCCGCGACCTTCACCGAGGCACTGGCTCTTGTGCCCGACGCGCAGGAAATGGCATGAGGGCGGCCAATTGCCATTGCCGGAGCGCGACGTCCAAGCGGACGCGCGGATCTCCGGATCGGAGACCATCATGACACCGCAAAGCGCCCGCCTCTTGATCGACCTCCACGCGCCCGTGGCCGAGGCGCTCGCCGCTGGCCGCCCGGTCGTGGCGCTGGAGAGCACCATCATCACCCATGGCATGCCTTACCCCGACAATGGCGCCATGGCCGCCAATGTCGAAAAGATAATCCTGGACAATGGCGCGGTGCCGGCGACGATCGCCGTGGTCGCCGGCCGCATCAAGATCGGACTGTCCGACGGCGAGCGCGAGTCGCTGGCCATGACCGGCGATGCCATGAAGCTGTCGCGCGCCGATCTCGGCTTTGCGGTGGCGCAAGGCCGCACCGGCGGCACCACGGTCGCCGCCACCATGATCGCCGCTGACATGGTCGGGATAAAGGTGTTCGCCACCGGCGGCATTGGCGGCGTCCACAAGGGCGCGGAAAAGAGCTTCGACATCTCGGCCGATCTCGACGAGTTGGCGCGCACGCCGGTCATCGTCGTCTCGGCCGGCGCCAAGGCGATCCTCGACATCGAAAAGACGCTTGAAGTGCTGGAGACGCGCGGCGTGCCGGTGATTGGCCATGGCTGCGAGACGATGCCGGCCTTCTGGTCGCGGCATTCGCCGTTCCGCGCGCCGCTGACCCTGCACAGACCGGAAGAGATCGCGCATTTCTACAAGACCAGGGCGGCACTTGGCCTGGTCGGCGGCATGCTGATCGCCAACCCGGTGCCGCAGGACGATGAAATTCCGGCCGACGAGATGGCCGGCTATATCGAGGCCGCGCAGAAGGCGGCGGAAGTGCAGAATGTGACCGGAAAGGCGGTGACGCCGTTCCTGTTGGGCAAAATCCTCGAACTGACCGGCGGCCGGAGCTTGAAGACCAACATCGCGCTGGTCGAGAACAATGCGCGGTTGGCGGCGAAGATTGCGACGGCGCTGTAGGATCGCCTACGTCGGCGGGACAGCACCCCCCTCTGGCCTGCCGGCCATCTCCCCCGCAAGGAGGGAGATTAACAGCTTAGCCGCAGGCTCCCATTTTCAACGTTGGTGATTGGCGAAGGCCAATGTGACAACTGATCTCCCCCCTTGCGGGGGAGATGTCCGGCAGGACAGAGGGGGGTGGGAAGAAACGCGGCGGTCCCGGTTCACTTCCCCGCCCTTCGTCCCGCCTCATACGCCCGGCGCGCCCACACCCTCATCTCGTCAGGATCATCAAACGCGTCGTCGGGAATGCTCCAGTACGGCATCGCGACCAGCTTGCCGTGGCGGGTGCCGGTATAGGTCCATTGCTTGCAGCCGGCGGCTTCGAAGTCGGGCGCGCTTTGCTCGTCAGCCTTGAGCAGCAATTCGCCGCGCAGCACGATAGCGACGATGACGCCGTCGAAATAGATACCCTTGCCGCCGAACAGTTTTCGGATACTGACCGGGCCGAGGCCTTCGAACAGCTCTTCGATGCGTTCATTGTCCATGCCGCAATCATGTCACCGGGCTTGCCATGGCTGCAACCAAAAACCATGCTGGCAAGTTGAGAGCCATCCGTCGGAGTTCTGTCATGCCGCTGCTGCTCAAGGGATCCTGCCGCTGCGATGCCGTCCATTTCGAGGTGGAGAGCAACACGCCGGTGCCGTTCATGCTGTGCTACTGCTCGATCTGCCGCAAGCAGCAGGGCGGCGGCGGCTTCGCCATCAATCTCGGCGCCGATTACAAGACGCTGAAAATCAAGGGCAAGCGCAATCTCGGCGTCTACCAGGCCGAGATCGCGGACGACGAGCATCCAAAGTGTGAGATTTCGACGGGCGAGCGCAATTTCTGCAAGAAGTGCGGTTCGGCGCTCTGGCTCTACGATCCGACATGGCCGGACCTGGTCCACCCCTTCGCCTCGGCAATCGACAGCGAGTTGCCGAAGCCGCCGGAGAAGGTGCATCTGATGTTGAAATACAAGGCGAGTTGGGTCGAGCCGGTGATCGGCAAGAAGGACAATGCGTTCGACGTCTATCCCGAGGAATCGATCGCCGACTGGCACAAGCGGACGAAGATGTGGGTGAAGTGAGGACTCGGAGCGCGACTTCCGATGGTTAGCGCTGCCCCTCATCCGGCCCTTCGGGCCGTTCGTCATTCGAAAAGCCAAGCAATTGGCTTTTCGCCCGCTGCGCGGACCATTCCTCACCTCCCCGTGAACGGGGCGAAGGAAAGATCAGGCGGAAGCGCGCGCTTCAGCCAGCGCCTTCAGGTCGGCGGGCTTCAGTTCGACGGATTCGCCGCAGCCGCAGGCCGAACTCTGGTTCGGGTTGTGGAAGGTGAAGCCGGTGCGCAGCGTGGTCTGCTCGAAATCCATCTCGGTGCCGAACAGGAAAAGGGCAGCCTCGGGCGCGACATAGACATGCGCGCCGTCGCGTTCGATATGGTCGTCCTTGGTATTGGGCTCGGTCACCAGGTCGACCGTGTATTCCATGCCGGCGCAGCCGCCCTTCTTGATGCCGAGGCGAATGCCATGCGCATTGTCGCGCGTGGCGACGATCTCGCGCACCCGGTCGGCGGCCCTTTCGGTCATCGTGATGACGGCGAAGCGTCCCATTCTTTTTCCTCTTCCATTCCATGCAGGTTCAAGGCCTGCCGAATGATTCCTCACCTAAAATGGTGAAGTTTTACCACTGGTGCAAGTGCACCAACCTCAGTCAACCTAGTACCAGCCCACCGCCACCTGCGCCTCTTCCGACATGCGGTCGGGCGACCAGGGCGGGTCGAAGGTCATGTTGACCTCGACGCCGGAGACGCCTTCGACGGCGCCGACGGCGTTTTCCACCCAGCCGGGCATTTCGCCGGCCACCGGACAGCCGGGCGCGGTCAGCGTCATGTCGATCTTGACCGCGCGGTTGTCCTCGATGTCGATCTTGTAGATGAGGCCGAGCTCATAGATGTCGGCCGGTATTTCCGGGTCATAGACCGTCTTCAGCGCCGAGACGATGTCGTCGGTCAGCCGCGCCAGCTCGTCGGCGGGAATGGCCGAGGCGGAAACCAGCGGATTGATGGCTGCTTCCGGCGCGGTGGTGTGGCTCGCATCATCCATGGTCGTCATCCAAAGAACCTGTCACCCGAAGAACTTGCGCGCTTTTTCCAGCGCATCGGCCAAAGCGTCGACTTCGGCCCTGTTATTATACATGCCGAACGATGCCCTGCATGTGGAGGTTACGCCAAAGCGTTTCAACAGCGGCTGGGCGCAATGGGTGCCCGCGCGGACGGCAACACCCTGCCTGTCTATCACCATCGACACGTCATGGGCATGAATGCCCTGCAATTCGAAAGAAATGATGGCGCCCTTGTCCGGCGCGTCGCCGAAGATGCGCAGCGAGTTGATGGCGCGCAGCCGTTCATGCGCATAGGTCTTGAGATCGGCCTCATGGGCGGCAATGCGCTCGCGGCCAACCTTTTCCATGTATTCCAATGCTGCACCCAGGCCAATCGCCTGCACGATCGGCGGCGTGCCGGCCTCGAAGCGGTGCGGCGGCTCGTTGTAGGTGACGACGTCTTCCGTCACTTCCTCGATCATCTCGCCGCCGCCCATGAAAGGGCGCATGGCCGAGAGAATATCCTTCTTGCCGTAAAGCACGCCGATGCCGGACGGCCCGTAAACCTTGTGACCGGTGAAGACGAAGAAATCGCAGTCGAGGTCCTGGACGTCGATCGGCATGTGCACGGCGCTCTGGCTGCCATCGACAAGTACGGGAATGCCACGCGAATGCGCGATGCGCACGATTTCCTTGATCGGCGTCACCGTGCCCAGCGCGTTCGACATATGCGTGATGGCGACGAGCTTTGTCTTGTCGGTCAGCCGCTTTTCGAATTCCTCGATGTGGAAGATGCCGAGATCGTCGACCGGCACCCAGACCAGCTTGGCGCCCTGCCGCTCCCGGATGAAATGCCACGGCACGATGTTGGAGTGGTGCTCCATGATCGACAGCACGATCTCGTCGCCCGCGCCGATATTGGGCATGCCATAGCCGTAAGCCACGGTGTTGATCGCCGCGGTCGTGTTCGAGGTGAAGACGATGTTGTCGGTGCTTGGCGCATTGAGGAAACGGCGCACCGTCTCGCGTGCCTTCTCATAAGCGTCGGTTGCGGCATTCGACAGGAAATGCAGGCCGCGATGCACGTTGGCGTATTCCTGGGAATAGGCGTGCTGGATCGTATCCAGCACCACCTGCGGCTTCTGCGCCGAGGCGCCATTGTCGAGATAGACCAGCGGTTTGCCGTAGACTTCGCGCGACAGGATCGGGAAGTCGCGGCGGATCGCCTCGACGTCGTATGGGGTGGTTTCGATCTTCTGGTCCATTACAAGCTCTCTTGAGGCACCGCCTCACTTCGTCACGCACCCCTCACCCGACGAGCTTCGCTCGGCCACCGCCCGGGGCGAGTCACTTGCCTCGCCCGTCCTTCGGACCCACAAGGGGAGAAGGGGAGGCGCTACCCATGCGCCACGAACCAGTCGTCCAGCCTTGTTTCCAGGGCCTCGACGATGGTTTCGTCGTCCAGTTCCTCGATCACTTCGGCGACGAACGCCTTGACCAGCAGGCCACGGGCGCTCTTCTCGTCGATGCCGCGAGCCATCAGGTAGAACAGATGGTTGTGGTCGATCTCGGTAACGGTCGCGCCGTGGCCGCAGATGACGTCGTCGGCGAAGATTTCCAGCTCCGGCTTGGTCGAGAACTCGCCATCATCCGACAAAAGCAGCGTGTTGCAGGCCATCTTGGCGTTGGTCTTCTGCGCGTATTGGTGGACGTTGATGCGGCCCTGGAAGACGCCGCGCGCCTTGCCGGTCACGACATTGCGGATCACTTCCGTCGACGTCGTATGCGGCACGGCATGGTCGAGCACCATGGTAACGTCGGTGTGGGTGTCGCCGGCGAGCAGGTTGATGCCGCGCAGTTTGAAGTCGGAGCCTTCGCCCGTGGTCTTCACCACGATCTCCTGGCGCACAAGCTTGCCGCCGGCATTCATGAAAAACAGCGTCAGCTTCGAATTCTTGCCGAGATGCGCCTTGAACTGGGCAAGATGCGTGGCCGTTTCCGGCTGCTCCTGCACGATCAGCCAGGTAACGTCCGCACCCTCGCCCAGAACGAGCTGGCTGACCGAGCTGCCCAGTGCCGCGCCCTCGCCGGCCTGACGCTCGACGAGAGCAGCTTTGGCGCCGGCGCCGACACGCACGGGAAAGCGCACATGCACCTGGCCACCGGCCTGCAAATTCTGCAATTCGATCGGCTTTTCCAGTGCTGTGCCATCCGCAATGTCGACGAAATAGCCGTCAGCGACAAAGGCGGTGTTCAGCGCACCGATGGCGTCATCGCTGCCATAGGGATCGAGGCCCGGTGCGATCGAGCCGTCAGTCAGCTTTTCCGACAGGCGCTGGATGGTCACGCCTTCGATCGCGGGGAATTTCGCGCCGGAGACGCCGTTCAGAACCGCCAGCACGGCGGAGCCTTCGACGATGGGCGCCAGCCCCTTGGCGGCGGCCGTCGGATCGAACGCCGGCACCGCAGTCAACAGCCGGCGCAGGTCAGTGTAATGCCAGGATTCGATGCGCCGCGTCGGCAGCCCGTGCTTGATTGCCTCAATGGCGTCGTCGCGCTTCAGCATCACCGCGCCGTCACCCGGCAGCAACGACAGACGCTCGCCAAAGGCGTCGATCAGCGCCGTTTCGGCCTGCGTGCGCTGGGGTTGTGTATGCATATTCATCAGTTTTGCCCCGCCTTTCAGCATAAAATGGCCTTCTGGCGTCTCACGCGGCTTCGCCGATCACGCCGGCATAGCCATTGGCTTCGAGATCGAGCGCCAGCGACTTGTCGCCGGACTTGATCACCTGGCCCTTGTATAGGACGTGCACGCTATCGGGCACGATGTGCTCGAGCAGGCGCTGGTAGTGGGTGATGACGATGATGGCACGGTCGGCCGAACGCAGCGCGTTGACGCCGTCCGAGACGATCTTCAGCGCATCGATGTCGAGGCCGGAATCGGTCTCGTCGAGCACGCAGAGCTTTGGCTCCAGCAGCTTCATCTGCAGGATCTCGGCCCGCTTCTTCTCGCCGCCGGAAAAGCCGACATTGAGCGGCCGCTTGAGCATCGCCATCTCCATCGAGAGCGAGGCTGCCGCCTCTTTCACCCGCTTCAAAAATTCCGGGATCTTCAGCGGCTCCTCGCCGCGCGCCTTGCGCTGCTCGTTCATCGCCACTTTCAGGAATTCCATGGTCGCGACGCCAGGTATCTCCATCGGATACTGGAAGGCGAGGAAGATGCCCGCGGTGGCGCGCTCGGCCGGATCCATTTCGAGGATCGACTGGCCGTTATAGAGGATGTCGCCTTCGGTGACCTCATAGTCCTCACGGCCGGCGAGGATGTAGGACAGCGTCGATTTGCCCGAGCCGTTCGGACCCATGATGGCAGCGACCTCGCCGTTTTTCACCGTCAGGTTCAGGCCGCGGATGATCTCGGTGCCGTCATCGACGATGCGGGCATGCAGGTTCTTGATCTCAAGCATTTTTTCTTTCCTGGATATATTGTCCGGTCAGCCGACCGAGCCCTCAAGGCTGATGCCGATAAGCTTCTGCGCTTCGACCGCGAACTCCATCGGCAGCTGCTGGATAACATCCTTGACGAAGCCGTTGACGATCAGCGCGATCGCCTCTTCCTCGGGAATGCCGCGCTGCATGACGTAGAATTTCTGGTCCTCGGAAATCTTCGACGTCGTCGCTTCGTGCTCGAACTGCGCCGTCGAATTCTTGGCTTCCATGTAGGGCACGGTGTGGGCGCCGCACTGGTCGCCGATCAGGAGACTATCGCAATTGGTGAAGTTGCGGGCGTTGGTCGCCTTGCGGTGCGCCGAAACCTGGCCGCGATAGGTGTTCTGCGAGAAGCCGGCGGCGATGCCCTTGGAGATGATGCGGCTCGACGTGTTCTTGCCGAGATGGATCATCTTGGTGCCGCTGTCGACCTGCTGGTAGCCGTTCGACACGGCGATCGAATAGAACTCGCCGGAGGAATCGTCGCCGCGCAGGATGCAGCTGGGATATTTCCAGGTGATCGCTGAACCGGTCTCGACCTGCGTCCACGAGATCTTCGAACGGTCGCCGCGGCAGTCGCCGCGCTTGGTGACGAAATTGTAGATGCCGCCCTTGCCCTCGGCATCGCCGGGGTACCAGTTCTGCACCGTCGAATATTTGATCTCGGCATCGTCGAGCGCCACCAGTTCGACGACGGCGGCATGCAGCTGGTTCTCGTCGCGCTGCGGCGCCGTGCAGCCTTCGAGATAGGAGACGTAAGCCCCCTCCTCGGCGATGATCAGCGTGCGCTCGAACTGGCCGGTGTTCTTCTCGTTCATGCGGAAATAGGTCGACAGCTCCATCGGGCAGCGCACGCCCTTGGGCACGAAGACGAACGAGCCGTCGGTGAAGACAGCCGAATTCAGCGTGGCGTAGAAATTGTCGGAGGTCGGCACGACCGAGCCGAGATATTTCTGCACCAGCTCCGGATGCTCGCGGATGGCTTCCGAGATCGAGCAGAAGATGACGCCGGCCTGCGCCAGCTCCTTCTTGAACGTGGTGACGACGGAAACGGAATCGAACACCGCGTCGACCGCGACACGGCCCGATTTGTAGACATTGTCGCTGGGCTCCTCGAGATCGGAGACGTCGGTCTTCTGCACGCCAGCGAGGATTTCTTGTTCCCGCAGCGGAATGCCGAGCTTCTCGTAGACCTTCAACAACTCGGGATCGACGTCGCTCAGCGAGGTCGGGCCGGGCGTGCTCTTGGGCGCCGCGTAGTAATAGAGGTCCTGAAAGTCGATCTTCGGATAATGGACGCGCGCCCAGGTCGGCTCTTCCAGCGTCAGCCAGCGCCGATAGGCTTCCAGACGCCATTCCAGCATCCAGGACGGTTCATCCTTCTTGGCCGAGATAAAGCGAATAATGTCTTCGCTCAGGCCCTTGGGGGCCTTGTCCATCGCGATCTCTGTCTGGAATCCGTATTTGTACTGGTCGACGTCGATCTTTCGGACCCGATCGATCGTGTCCTGCACAGCAGGCATAAGCGTTCTCCATCCACGCCGGGGTCAAGGCCCGACAGTTTTCAAACTATGGCATCGCCGAGGGCTGCCCATGAGGCGCCGAAGGCGGCGTAAGTTTCATATAGTGCGTCTCGGCCGGGAATTCACCCGGCCAGTTGCAAACGCACGGCTCTACCAGGCCGCGAGGCCTGAATTCTTTGTAGCCTTCAGGCGGCTTGTTCCCTGCCCGCCCGGCGCTGGGCGATTTCGGCCAGCGCCGTACGAAACAGTTCGATGTCCCCGGCGCTCGTTGCGCGACCGATGGACACGCGCAAAGCCCCGAGGCTGTCACCATGACCCATGGCCATCAGCACATGGCTCGGCCCGACCTTGCCCGACGAACAGGCCGATCCCGCCGACAGCGCAACGCCAGCCAGATCGAAAGCGATCTGCGCCGTCTCGGCCTTGATGCCGGGAATAGCGAAGAATGTCGTATTGGCAAGCCTTGGCGCGCCGGTTCCGAAGATTTCTGCGTCCGGCACCAGCGTTTTGAGTGTTTTCTCGACCTCGCCGCGGCGTTGCGCGATCGCTTCGACGTCTTTCAGTCCAGCCAAAGCCTGCCGCGCCGCGGCGCCAAAGCCGGCGATGGCCGCCAGGTTTTCGGTGCCGCCGCGATGGCCCTTTTCCTGGCCGCCGCCATTGATCAGCGGCTTCGGCATCATCAGATCGGCTGCCGCAACGACGGCGCCGACACCCTTGGGGCCGCCGATCTTGTGCGAAGACAGAATCAAATAGTCGGCGTAAGCCGCTGACATATCGATGGGAACGCGGCCCGCAGCCTGCACCGCGTCGACCACCAGAATGCCGCCCGCCGCCTTGACGATTGCAGCGATTGCCTCGATCGGCTGGATGACGCCGGTCTCGTTGTTGGCCGCATGGATCGCGACCAACGGCAGGCCTTCGGCCTTGTCATGCGCGGCCAGAGCGGCTGTCAGCTGAGCGAGGTCAGCGATGCCATCGGCGTCGACGCCGATCTGCGAAGCCTGTGTTGCCGGGAAGCGGCCGCCGTTCAACAGGCAAGGGTGGTCGGCCTCGCAGACATAGAGCCGGCTCATGCGCGCCGTGCCACGGCCCATCCGCCAATCCGGTGTCAGCAGCGTCGATGCGGCTTCCGTCGCGCCGGAGGTGAAGACGACATGCTCGGCCTTGGCGCCGACAAGCGCTGCCACATCGCGCCGGGCAGTGTCGATCAAGCGCCGCGCCGCGCGCCCCTCGGCATGCACCGACGACGGATTGGCGACGAGATCGAGCGCGGCAATCATCGCCTCGCGCGCCTCGGCAATGAGCGGCGCGCTGGCATTGTAGTCGAGATAGGCGCGTGCTGCGGCCATTTTCACCCAATCGATCCCGTCAAGACCCTTTCCGCAAGGATAGCGCGTTATTTCCTTGAAATTGCAAGGCAAGACGTCCTATTTACGCGGCTTGCGGCGAGGATGGCCGGGCCGTCACGGCTGGCTATCCAGTTTTGAACAATTCTAAACTAGCTTCTAAGAAGACGCTTGCCCTGCGTCAAGGCCCGGAAGGGCTGGGGCTGGAGTAAGAATTGTTCCGGGCGCCGCGCATTCGTATGCCATTTGGAGTATTTCATGCCTGAGGTCATTTTCACCGGTCCGGCCGGCCGCCTGGAGGGCCGCTACCAGCCTTCCAAGGAGAAGAGCGCGCCGATTGCCATCGTGTTGCATCCGCATCCGCAATTCGGCGGCACGATGAACAACAAGATCGTCTATGACCTCTTCTACATGTTCCAGAAGCGCGATTTCACCACGCTTCGCTTCAACTTCCGCGGCATCGGCCGCAGCCAGGGCGAATTCGACCACGGCACCGGCGAATTGTCGGATGCCGCCGCAGCGCTCGACTGGGTGCAGTCGCTGCATCCGGATTCCAAGAGCTGCTGGGTGGCCGGTTATTCCTTCGGCTCCTGGATCGGCATGCAGCTTCTGATGCGCCGGCCCGAGATCGAGGGCTTCATCTCGATCGCGCCGCAGCCCAACACCTATGATTTCTCGTTCCTGGCGCCCTGCCCGTCATCGGGTCTGATCATCCATGGCGATGCCGACAAGGTGGCGCCGCCCAAGGATGTGCAGGGCCTGGTCGACAAGCTGCACACGCAAAAGGGCATCACCATCACGCAGAAGACCTTGCCAGGCGCCAACCACTTCTTCGCCAACGACGCCGATCTGCTGCTCGAGGAATGCGCCGACTATCTCGACCGACGGCTGGCCGGCGAATTGTCCGATCCGCGGCCGAAGCGGCTGCGCTAAGAGCAATTCCAGGAAAAGTGTAAACGGGTTTTCCGTCCGGAATTGCGTCAAAACAAAAACTCCCGGTCCGATGCCGTCACAGTCGTGCCCATCATGGGCGCGACAATGCCATTTCGGCTGATCCAAACGGTGAAGCCAGCCTGACATGTGGCGCGGCTCGGCTGAACGGTGCACAATGCCGGTTCAGCCAGCGCAAGAAGGCATGACCGATCATGTACCAGCCTCCCCATTTCCAGGAAACGCGGCCGGACGTCCTGCACGGGCTGATCCGGACGCATCCGCTGGGGTTGCTGATCTCCAACGGCACCGATGGCCCGGTCGCCAATGCCATTCCTTTCCTGCTTGATGCAGAGGTTGGGCCGAATGGCCGGCTGCGCGCCCATCTGGCCAGGGCCAACCCGCAATGGCGTCAGCTGGCCGACAATCCGACATCGCCGGTGCTGGTCGTCTTCCAGGGCGCCGACGCCTATGTGACGCCGTCCTGGTACGAGACCAAGCGCGAGACCGGCAAGGTCGTGCCGACCTGGAACTACGCCATTGTCCAGGTGCGAGGAACCGTCAGAGTGATCGAGGATTCCGCCTGGATCGCACAGCAGATCACCGAGCTGACGCTGTCGCAGGAAGGCGCCCGCGAGGCACCCTGGGCGGTGACCGATGCGCCGCCGACCTTCATCCAGTCGCAAATCAAGGGCATTGTCGGGCTTGAGATCGAGATCGCCGAAATCAGCGGCAAGTGGAAAGTCAGCCAGAACCGGCCTGTCGCCGACCGCGTCGGTGTCGCCGAAGGGCTGGAGAAGGACGCCGCCGGCGCGCCTGACATGGCTCGGCTGGTGCGGAGCTGGGGTGGCATCGACAGCTAGCTGGGGTGGTCTTAGATGGTTCCAAAGGCGTCAGCAATTCAGTTGCTTGCCGGCGCTGCTCCAATGCGGAAATTCGTCTTGTCTCGGCGCATCGTTTTGGTTTGTTTGCGAGCCCGACGGAATAGGCGGAACGTAGTTTTTGCCACCGGCAACCCCGACGCCGTGTAGCGGAAGATACATCCCAGCCGGCCAAGCACCATCGCGCAGACGATGGCAACAGCACAGCCAAGGCCGAATCCGGCGACAGTGTCGCTCGGGTAGTGCGCGCCGATAAAGATCCGGGTCGATGCGACCGACAAGGTTGCTGCCAGCAGCACCCATCTGCGCTGGGGCAACAACAGCAGTGCAATGCCGAAAATGACGCCCATGGTCGTGGCATGGCCGGACGGGAAGCTGGCAAAGCGCGCCTCCAAGGAAAAAGGATGCAGCGACAGATCGCCGAGCTTGTCGAAATTCATCGGCCTGGCTCTGCCCACGCCATATTTCAGCACGTTGACGACCATGGCCGAGAGTGCGATCGAACCCAGCACCATGAAAGCAAAGCAGGTCCAGTTGTAGAAGGTCATCCGCGCGCGCCGGGAAAGGCTGCGCCAATCCGTCAGATTCGCGGCAATCAGCACCAATACCGACGGGACAAGATACCAGCCGCCTAGGCCGAAGAAGGTAAAAAACTCGGCGATGCGGAAGACATTGGTCGAGCCTGAAGCCCACTCCCTCGCCATGGTCCCTGCAAGATGGTCGAAACGGAGCGACACCGCGATCGTCAGCAAAAGCCAGGCCACAACCCAGACCGACCACAGGATTTTCGGGTAGCGCGCCGGGCGCGTCGCCAGGCGATGCCGTACAATCCCGAAAGTATCGCGGAAATTAGCGACAGACTGCCGGAGCATGGCAGGCAAAGCGGCACGCGCCGGCGATGGCGACTTCATCAACATGCGGAGCTCGGCGCGATCATTGAAGAGCTATCAGTTCGCCACACGGTACAGGCCGAGCGACAATTTATCACCTGACGAATAGTTGATGCCGTCGATCTCGGCGACGCGGCTGGCCTTCTTGCCTTGCCCTGCCAGCAGGTCATCCAGCCGTTTTTCATCGCCGACCGGCGCCAGGCCCAGCGCGCAGGCCGGATCGCCAAGCAGATGTTGCGCAACCCCGTCGACATCGGTCAGTACCGTCTTTGTGCCCACCAGAAATACCAGGCTCGGTTCGTGATATTGCGCGGAGGCGAGCACGCTCATCTCACAGGGACGATCGGCGCGAACCGCAGCCTCGATTTCCCGGCTCATCCAAATCGGTTTCAGTGACGGCACGATGACACCGAACAGCAGGGCGTAGGTTATACCGGCGCAAACCGCAGCCCCGCCGATGCGGACCAGCGGCACCAGCGTCTGGCGCGAAACAGCGAGGTAGCCGGCGCCCAATGCTGCCGCGGCGGCCGGAACGCTCCACCATAAAAATGTCTTCATGAGATAGATCGGCGCACCGACGCAAAGCACGGCGAGACCGACTGTCACCAGAACGGTGCCGAATTCGGTCGCCCACCACAGCCATGTCTGCCAGCGCCTGAGCGGCGCATTTGCCTCTTGCGGCGTCAGCGTCAAAAGCCAGCCGATGAGCAGGGCCATGCCGGGATAGGCCGGCAGCACATAATGCGGCAGTTTCGTCGGGATCAATTCGAAGACGAGCCAGAACGGAACGTACCAGGCGAGGCAGAAACGCAGGCGCGGATCGTCGCGCAATCGGTTGAGCGCCTGCAGTCCGGCGCCGAGCGCCACAAGGCCGAACGGCCACATGAACAGGCAATAGGTCAGCACGTAGAAGCCCGGCGGAACGCCGTGCGACTCCTCGCCTTGCGCGACCTTGCCGAGCATATCCTTGCCGACGGCCTGCTGCAGGAAGGCGCCGTTGCTCTTCCAGGTGATGAGGGCGAGCCAAGGCAGCACGATCAACAGCACCAGAATCAGCCCACGCCCGGCTTTCAGCCTCGCCAGCCAGCGCCAGTCGCGCTCGAAAGCAACCAGCGTGAGCACCGTCAGCGCCGACAGCAGCGGTGCAATCGGCCCCTTGATGAGGATAGCCGCGCCCTGCGCAGCCCAGAAAATCCACGGCAGATGGCCGGCGACAGGCTCGTTGCGGCGCGATGCCAGATAAATCTGCGCCAGCGCGCCTTGCGCCAGAACGCAGCAGGCAAGCAGCATCGCGTCGGTCTTGGCGTCACGGCCTTCGAAGGCGGTGGCGAAAATCGCCGCCATGACCAGGCCGGCGGCAAGACCGGCATTGGCGCCGAACAGATTGGCCCCGGTCCAGGCGATTGCGACGACGGCGATGGCGATGCCCAGCGCCGAGATCAGCCGGTAAATCCAGATCGGCGCCTGTGCCCCCTCGCCGCTCAGCGTCACCGCCGCCGATTGCAGCCAGTAGATGCCGATCGGCTTTTGGTAGCGCGACGCGTCCTGGAAGCGGATGTCGACATAGTCGCCGGTCTCCGTCATCTGCTTGGTCGCCTGGACGAAGCGCGGCTCGTCGCGGTCGAGCGGCGGCAAAGAGGCCAGTCCCGACGCCGTCATCATCAGGCTGAACAGGAAGAGAAATATGTAGTTCCTGCTCATTTCGACACCGGACAGACTGGTCAACACCGGACAGACTGGATTTGGCGGGACTGGTGGCTCAGTCGACCTTGGTCATCGCCGCCTTGCGCTCATTGGCGATGAGCCATAAATTTCTGACATAGATCACCATGCCCATGGCCTGGCCGGCGATGAACACCGGATCCTCACGCTGGATGGCGTAGACGAGCAGCAGCCCGCCGCCGAACAGCGAGAAGAACCAGAAAGCGATCGGCACGACGCTGCGCTTGGCCTTTTCCGAAGCGATCCACTGCACCAGGAAGCGCATGGTGAAGAAGAACTGGGCAACGAAGCCGAGCAGAACCCAGGCGTCGAACTGCTTGACGAAAACCTGGTGCAGCCAGGTCGCCAATTCCTGAAACACGTTAGCCATGCGTGATTTCCTCTACCTTTGGCATTCTGCGGCGCCGGCGCCGAAGCCACCAGACGCCGGCGAGATCGAGCGCGCCCTGCAGGCCGCGATCGAAGATGCCGTAATTCGACTTGCCGTGGCGGCGCGAGCGGTCGACGACGTCGCAATGGACGACGCGGTAGCCTTCCTGGATGACCAGGGCCGGAACGAAACGATGCGTGCCGTCGAAGAAGGGCAGTTTGCGTAGGATATCGGTGTGGATCGCCTTCAGGCCGCAGCCAGTGTCGCGGGTGTCGTCATGCAGGATCGCGCCGCGCAGCCAGTTGGCGAAACGCGATGCCAATTGCTTGATCTTGCTGTCGCGGCGCTTCAATCGCTGCCCCTGCGCGGCGCCGAAATCGGGCCCTGCCCGACGCAGCGCATCGACCAGAACGGGGATATATTGCGGGTCGTTCTGGCCGTCGCCGTCGATGGTGGCGACGATCGAGCCGCGCGCCGCCCAAGCGCCCGAGCGCACCGAAAGCGACTGGCCGGCGGATTTTTCGTGCCGCAGCTGCCGAAGCGGAAACGGACGTTTGGCGGCTTCAGCGGCAAGCACCGAAGCGGTGTCGTCAGTCGAACCGTCATTGACGACGATGATTTCGAAATCGCGCCCGGTCATCGCCGCCTCGATCTCGTCGATCAGCAGCGGCAGGTTCGCCGCCTCGTTGCGGCAGGGAATGACGATGGATATCAATGCGTCCGGCATATCGCGTCGGGCTCTGTCACAAGATATGGCATTCGGTGGATGCCGTGCGGTGCCGTTCCAGCGGATCGAACCCGTTGGCGCGGCGCCTCATTACGCCAGCCGACAGGATGAAGCAAGCATGCGCGGCAGTGCAGAATAGGCTGTCCATGCCGGCGCAAAATCGGAAACCACTTTTGCTTGACGCGCTTGGATGCTAAACGCCCGCGTTCAGGCCATGCCGGGCCGTTCGGACCCGGCGCTTTCAGGAAGAAACAATGTCCGCCTTCAAGTCCGATTTCCTGCGCGTCATGAGCGAGCGCGGCTTCATCCACCAGATTTCGGATGAGACCGGGCTGGATCAACTTTTCGCGAAGGAAACCGTGACCGCCTATGTCGGCTACGACGCCACGGCGACCAGCCTGCACATCGGCAATCTGATATCGGCGACCATGCTCTACTGGATGCAGGAGACCGGACACCGGCCGATCGCGCTGATGGGCGGCGGCACCTCGATGATCGGCGACCCGTCCTTCCGCGACGACCAGCGCAGCCTTTTGACGCCCGAGGCGATCGCCACCAACATCGAAGGCATCAAGCGGATTTTTGGCCGCATCCTGCGCTTCGGCGACACTGGCAATGACGCCATCATGGTCAACAATGCCGACTGGCTGATGAAGCTCAACTATGTCGAGTTCCTGCGCGATGTCGGCCGCCACTTTTCGGTCAACCGGATGCTGACCTTCGACAGCGTCAGGCTGCGGCTCGAGCGCGAACAGTCGCTGTCCTTCCTCGAATTCAACTACATGATCCTGCAAGGCTATGATTTCGTCGAGCTCAGCCGCCGCCACGACTGCCGGCTGCAGATGGGCGGTTCGGACCAGTGGGGCAACATCATCAACGGCGTCGATCTCGGCCACCGCATGGGCACGCCGCAGCTTTATGCGCTGACCACGCCGCTCCTGACGACATCGTCGGGCGCCAAGATGGGCAAATCGGCCAAGGGCGCGGTGTGGCTGAACGGCGACCTCTTCTCGCCCTATGATTTCTGGCAGTACTGGCGAAACACCGAGGATGCCGACGTCGAGCGCTTCCTGAAGATCTTCACCCGGCTGCCGCTGTCGGAGATCGCGCGGCTGGCCGCCCTTGGCGGCTCGGAGATCAACGAGGCCAAGAAGGTGCTGGCCACCGAAACCACGGCCATCGTGCACGGCCGCGAGGCGGCGCTCGCGGCCGAGGAAACTGCGCGCAAGACATTCGAGGAAGGCGTGACGGCCGAAACGCTGCCGACCGTGGAAGTGGACGACGCCGCGCTGGAAGCCGGCATCGGCATCCTGTCGCTGCTGGTCAGCGCGGGCCTTGCCGGGTCAAACGGCGAGGCAAGGCGTCACATACAGGGTGGCGCCGTGCGCCTCAACGACCAGCCGGTGGCGGACGACCGGCGGATGGTGACGCCTCTTGATTTGAGTCCGGAAAACGTCGCAAAGCTTTCAGTGGGCAAGAAAAAGCACGTGCTTGTGCGGCCTGCCTGAGCCGTCTTCTGGGATCCTCAGCGATACTCGAAGATCGACCGGAAAATGCCCGGCGCGATTACCGATAGCGGGTTGATGTCCAGCACCGGCTTGTTGGCGTTGCCCTTAAGCCGGTAGGTGACGCCGATCAGGCCTCGGTCGCGGCCGTTGCCGAGCAGAACGCCGACCAACGGCAACTCGCCGAAGATGCGGTTGAGGCCATAGGCCGGCATGAAGGTTCCGGTCATGTCCATATTGTTGTTCTGGTCGTAGAGCGTGCCTTGGAAGGTGGTGCCGATGCGCGGGCCGCGCAGCACGCCATTCGCCAATTTCAAATAGCCCGACCCCTTGTCGATCTCGGTAAAGCCGCGCTCGAACTTTACCCGCGAAGTGTCGATCTTGCCCTTGACCGCTTCGTTCAGGCTGCGGCTGTCGCCGGCTGGCGTAGTCGATACGATGGACGCAAGCTTCGGTTCATTGACGATGAAGAAGTTGCTCGAATCGACCTGTCCCCGCATCGGGCCGTCGGCTGCGCCGCTGAGCGCCAGCGTGATCGATCCGCCTTCCATATGCTCGTAGATGTTGAGGAAGCGCAATATGGCGCCTGCGTCGGCCGACTTCATGGTGAGCGCGCGAGCACCATTGCCTGCCGTATTGCTGATGGTGATGGCGGCGCCGGAACTTGCCGCGGCGCTGACCTTGAGCCTGTTCACCCTGGAGCCGGCGGCACTGTAGTCGAGCTTCAAATTGGACAGGACCTCGTCATGGAACCCGCTTAGCGAATTGACGTCGGCGCTAACCGAAACCGCGTCCGTGCCGGTGGTTTTGGTGGCGGTATCGACATCGGAGGTGAACTGCTTGATCAGCGAGCGGGCATCGAGCGCGTTGCCGCTGACATCGACTGCGAAGCCCTTGCCCGACCGCTTCACCGTCACGGCGACATCGTCGCCCCGGTTCAAGGCGACTTTGCTGAAGCGGGCCGAAGACAGCGCGCCCTTGACCAGGACGACATCGCCTTCGACCGAAAAGCTCTTTCCGTCGAGGTCGAAGTCAGACAGCGTCGTGGTATCGCCGGACTTGCTCATGGTAAAAGTGGCATTGGCGGCAATGCCCGGCCCCTTGCTCCAGCCTGCCCAGGGAATGTCCAGCCTGGCGCTCGTCAGGTCAACGTCGACGTTCTGGCTGCCGCCTTCGCCGCTCTTGTCGATTGCCACCTTGATGGTGCCGGAAATCAGCGGCGACAGGCCAGGCATGGCGATGGCGCGCGTCTTGTCGTCGAGCACAAGCGCCACCTTGCGGCTGCGCGGCGGCCCGCCATCCCTGAGCGGCTCAACCAGATCGAGCTCGGCTGGAATGCCGTTCAGCCGCGCCTTGGCAGAGATCACCGCCTTGCCGGGCCCGACTTCGATCGAGCCGTCGGCATCGGTCACCATCTGGCCTTCGAACGGCTTGGCGAGCGACAGGTCCTTGTAGTCGAGCGATACCAGCCAATCGAGCTTCGACGTGTCGACGCCGGATTGCAACGGAATGTCGGCCTTGACGTGGCCGGTCACCGTGCCCGACAGGTCGTCCGGCAAGATGCCGACATGGCGCATGGCGTTGATCGGTTCGTAGGAGGCAAGTTCGGCGATGGCCGGCGCCTCGCCGGCGACGTCGATGTCGAGCGCGCCGATCACCGGCGGGTGGTTTGCCGCCTTTACCGACAGTGTGCCATTGCTTGCCGCCACGGTGCGGCCGCTCGGCATATAGACGCTGCCCGACGACAGCGCGACGTCGACATCGTTGCCGTGGAAGGAAACGACGCCGACGGCATCGCGTATCGGCGGGATGCGGCCGGCGGTGTCGAAACGCGAGCCCTCGACCTGGAAGCGGCCGAACACCTCGTCGGCCGAAAGCGGCACGCCGTTGCCGAGACGCCCCGGCACGACCTGGAACTGCAGGCTGGCATCGACGACGCGGCCGCCAAACAGGTTCTGCAGCACCCACAGCCGCGCGTTCTTGGCCGAGAACCAGGGCCACAATTGCTTGACGTGCGAGACCGCCATGTCGTGGACGTTGAGCGACACCGAGATACCCGGCGGTCCGTTGTCGATGAAGGAAACCGCAGCGGTTCCCAGCACTTCGCTCCCCGATCCCGACCTGATGCCGATCTGGTCGGCGACAAGCTTGCGGCTCTTGATCTGATAGACGCCGGCGATGCGGGCGAAGAAATTCAGCGCCGGCTCGGGCGATTCCGAAGGCGCCAGCGTCGAGCCGTCGCTGGTCAGGTCGTAACGATAGGAAGGCTCCTCGCCGGCCGCGCCGGTCGACGGCTTTGGCCCGATCGAGCCGGCGAAATTGAACGCCGAGCGCCCGGTCTTTAGAACCAGCCTGCCGACATCGATCTTGTTGGAGCCGGAGACAAGGGCGGCGTCGACATCGACATCGGCCGGCAACAGCCCGCGTGTGCCGAGGTCGAGCACCGAGCCGGTTAGCGACAGCGAGCCCGTCAGCCGCGAATCGGTCTCGCCCGAGCCTTCGGATCCCGTGAGCTTCAAAGCCATCGCGCCGGTTCGCCCGCCGGCCGCCGGCGTTGTCTCCGCGACATCCGCCATGTCGATGGCGGCGTTCAAGGCGGTAACGCGCATCGAGCTCGTATCGCGGGTGGCGGTGGCCGTGACGGTGAGCGCGCGGCCATCGACATCCGCCTCGGACGAGAACTCCATGCTGCCGGGGCCTGACTGCAGCACCGTGGCGTTGGCGATCGTGACCAGCTTGACCGATCCGGCCTCGGGCAGCTCGAACGCGACATTTTTGAGATCGATGCGGCGCATCGAATCCTCGCGCACGGCATCGAGTGCACGATTGACGTCACTGAAGACGACGGCGGCCAGTTTTTCCGGATCGATGAGACCGTCTTGATTGCGCAGGCGCGCTATCCAGTCACCACCCGACGGCATTGCCGCGGTGACGATATGGGCGTCGGAAATCCTGGCGCTGGTCAGCCGAACCTCGCCCGAAAGCAGCGGGACCAGCCGGATGCCGAAGCGGACGCGCCCGGCATCGGCCATCGGCTTGCCGTCGGCCGTCTCGACGCTGACATCCTTGACCTGCAGCGCAATGAAGCTCGATCCGTCAAGTGTCAGGCTGGCAGGACCGACGGCGACTTTGACGTCGAAACCGGCCAGTTTCTCGATCGCCGTTTCGGCTTCCAACCGCAGCCGTTCGCTGCCGATGCCGGTGGCGCCGATGACGTAGATGGCGGCCGCCGCCAGCAGCACAAGGGCTCCAATGCCGGCAAACAGCCGGGCAAGGATGCGAAAGCCGCGGCCGATCCGTGCCTTGCCGAGCGGCGGCACGCGGCAAGCGGACGGGAAAGCCCCCAGGTCGGTGATCTCGTCACGCCTGAACCGGATTTTCTCGTGCTGCGGTTCTTCCTGATCCACGCAATTTTCCGTTGTGCGAATTCGATCGTGGACGAATCCCCGCCCGACATTATAACGACGCAGGCTAGAGCATGATGCCGAAAAGTGTGAGGCGGTTTTCGGACGACATCATGCTCTATCTCTTTGATTTAGGGCCGCGTAACCTCAAACAAGGGCATCGATATGGCTGATCTCGACGTTGGCGACGTTGCGCCGCAATTCGATCTTCCGCGCGACGGCGGCGGCTCACTCAGCCTTGCCTCGATGCGGGGGAAGCCCGTTGTACTTTATTTCTATCCGCAGGACGACACCACAAGTTGTACCAATGAGGCGATCAGCTTTTCGCAGCTGAAGCCGGAGTTCGAAAAGGCCGGCGCCGTGGTGATCGGCCTGTCGCCGGACAGCGTGAAGAAGCACGACAAGTTCAAAACCAAATACGATCTCACCGTCGACTTGGTTGCCGACGAGGAGCGCAAGGTGATCGAGGCCTACAATCTGTGGGTCGAGAAGACGATGTATGGCCGCAACTATATGGGCGTCGAGCGGGCGACGTTCCTGATCGGCAAGGACGGGCGGATCGCCGGGATCTGGCGCAAGGTCCGGGTGAAAGGCCATGCCGAAGCAGTGCTGGAGGCGGTCCGCGCGCTCTGAGGCGCCACCGATCTGGCCAACGCCGCGCAGTGCATTAGGGGCAATAAGACATATATGCGGTTGGCTGACACCGTTGGTCACTAGCGCGCCCGCGACGGCAAAACTTTGTTAACCCTAATAATGTGTAATCGGGCTTCGTTGGTGTCGTAACGAAAGCTTGGTCCCGTGAACCTAACCGGTCAGTCAGCGGTCTTCGGCAGGCGCAAGGAGCCGCATACGGTCATCATTGCGCGGGGCAATGAAATACGGCATTTCACCATCCGGCCGTGGCTCGTCGCCTTTCTCGGCTCGGCACTGGCGGCGATCGCCATCGGCTATCTCTTGGCGACCTCCTATCTCGTACTGCGCGACGATCTGATCGGCGCCACCACGGCCCGGCAGGCGCGCATGCAGCAGGCCTATGAAGATCGCATTTCCGCATTGCGCGCGCAGGTCGACCGCATCACCAGCCGCCAGCTTCTCGACCAACAACTGATGGAAACCAAGGTCAGCGAATTGATCGAGCGGCAGAGCCAGCTCAGCCAGCGCCATGGCCGCCTCGGCCCGATTCTCGAGCGGGCCGAAAACGAGGTCGGCACGCCGGCCGCCGCGGATGTGGCGGCAAAACCCGACGAGCATGCCGAACTGACTGGCGGCGAGCCACTCGCCTATTCGGTCGCCAGCCTCGGTTCGGGCGACACCAGGCCATTCTCGCTGTGGTCGACACGCTCCGACCCGCTGCCCAGCGAAACGGCTGCGGACCGCGCCGACAAATTGTTCGTCTCGATCAATGATTCACTGAAGGCTATCGAAAGCCAGCAACTCACCCGCATCGAGACCCTGGCCGACAATGCCTACAAGAACGCCGACGCCATCACCCAGGCGCTCCAGGCGGCCGGCCTGCCGGTCGACAGCGATTTCGGCAAGAACGAAAGCGATGTCGGCGGGCCACTGATCCCGCTTGACAGCTCGATGATGTTCGACAGCAAGGTCAAGGAACTGGACGAGGCGCTGGATACGCTCGACCAGTTGAAGAAGGAGGCGCGGCGGCTGCCGCTCGCCAACCCGGCGCCGGGCCACTCCGTCACCAGCCCGTTCGGCGTGCGCACCGACCCCATCCTCGGCACCGCTGCCCTGCACTCGGGCATGGATTTCCGCGCGCCGGTCGGCATGGCAGCCAAGGTCACGGCGGCCGGAATCGTTACCAAGGCCGGCTGGAACGGCGGCTATGGCCGCATGGTCGAGGTCGATCACGGCAACGGCTTTGCCACGCGCTACGGCCATCTGAGCGAGATCGACGTTGCCGTCGGCCAAAAACTCGCAGCCGGCGACATCATTGGCAAAACCGGCAGCAGCGGCCGCTCAACCGGCCCGCACCTGCACTACGAAGTCCGCCACAATGGCGAGGCCATCGACCCGCTGCGCTTCCTGACCGTCGGCAAGAAGGTCGAGCAGTATCTGTAGGGTCAAGCCAGGCGGCTGGTTGCACGCCCCCGCCTCCTTCACCCGTTGTACCATCCTGTTGTTTGGCAATCCGACATCGCGTGCTCCGGCGTCGTGATCGTTGACTCACGCCCTGCGGCGTGAAGTTTCTGCAAGCTGGAAACCCTCTGAGGCACGCGCCCAGAAGTGTTTGGAGCCTGCGGCTGCCGCGCGCTTTGCCGATGCTGTTCTCATCGCTGAGGATTGCCTCGGCCACCGCCGTGATCAGCGCCATTGTCGGCGAATGGATCGGCTCCGACCAAGGCCTTGGCGCGCTGATCATCCAGGCGTCCTTCAACTACCAGTCGGACCGTCTCTACGCGGCGATCGTGCTGTCATCGGGCCTGTCGATCGTCCTGTGGTGCTGATCGAGCGCCGGGCCATCCGATACTGAGGAGATGCCGTCGGGCGGGGTCGCGACACCGCCGGGTGCTGCCGGCCGGTCAGGATTTGACATGGATGTCTCGCGGGAATTTGGTCAGCGTCTCATGGCCGGTCTCGGTCACCAGAATGGTCTCGCTGATCTCGATGCCCCAGCCATCCATCCACATGCCAAGAATGGAGTGCAGGACGTTGCCGGGTTGCAGCGCGGTCTTGTCGCCGGACCGCAGGCTGATCGTGTGCTCGCCCCAATCCGGGGGATAAGCGACGCCGATGGAGTAGCCGATGCGCGATTCCTTCTTCAGCCCGTAGCGCTGGATAACCTTGCGCCATGCGGCCTCGACCGCTTCGGCTGTGGTCCCCGGCCTGACCGCGTCGAGCACCGCATCCATGCCTTCGATCACCGCCTTTGCGGTGTCGGCGACGCGCGCCGGCGTCTTGCCGAGCTGCATCGTCCTGGCGAGGCCGGCGGCATAGCGACGGCAGACGCCGGCAAGTTCGAGCGCAATCGTCTCGTCCTTGCCGAACCGCCGGTCGCTCCACATGATGTGCGGAGCCGATGCATTCTCGCCGCCGAGGATGGTCGGCGGAAGCGCCGTGATGTCGCCGGCAAAGTCGGGGCTGCCGGCAATCTGCGCCGCCTGGATCGCGGCAATCGCATCGCATTCGCGCACGCCTGGCGCGATGACTTCGAAGGCCCACGCGACGGCTGCTTCAGCCAAGGTCGACGCCTTGCGCAGGTAGGCGATTTCCGGCGCGGATTTCACGGCGCGGATCCAGTTCACCAGGAGATCGGCGTCGTGCCATTTCGCATTGGGCAGGCCGGCGACCAGCCGGGCATGCGCCTTCGGCGAGAAATAATAGGCTTCGAGCTCGACGCCGATATGTCTCGCGCCCCAGCCCTTGGCGACGATCCAGGCCCCTATCCAGTCCATCGGATGGCGATCGGCGCGCTGGACATGGTCCTCGGGAAAACCAACAACATTCTCCGGCTTCATCCAGGCCGTCAGCAAGCCGCCTGCCGCATCCATGGCGCGGCCGATCCAGACCGGCTCGGCCTCGTCTTCGATCGGGACCAGCACGACCTGCGGCGTGTAGAACGACCAGCCGTCATAGCCGGTGATGTAATGCTGGTTCGCGACATCGTTGACGACCAGCAGTTCGAGCCCACGCGCCGCCATCTCGGCGCGGATCTTCTGGAGCCGCCGCTGGTACTCATCGCGCGCAAAAGGCAATTCGATCATCGGTTTTCCTGCTGGATTGTTGGCCGGCGAGCCCCACGCCCGCGTGACGTCATTCACCATTGCGGTGGTTTCAGCCCGGCTGCAATCAGCCAGCGCGACGAATGGGACAGGTCCTGCACCGCGCCCGGGAACCGTCGCGAATTATTTTTGAATTCCATTTGACTGAATAAATTGCCTGTGCAAGTCTTGGCCTTCCTAAGGGGCGCGGGACATGGCACTGCGGGGGACCAATCAGGAGTTCGGGCGGCCTTACAACCGGCGCATCGTCCTGGAGTCCATCCGTCTTCACGGTCCCATAGCTCGCGGCGACATTGCCAGCCGGGTAGGCCTCACCGTCCAGACCGTATCGACCATCGTTCGCGAACTCGAAGAGCATGGCTATGTGCTGTCGCTGCGCGAAGAGCCGCGCGGACGCGGGTTGCCGCCGGCGACGCTCAGGATCAACCCCGAGGGCGGCTATGCCGTCGGCGTCCACCTCACCCCGCTGGGGATCGACGCGGCGCTCATCAATCTCAGCGGCGATGTCATCGAGAGCATGCATCGCGAGGCGCCGCATGCGACGCCTGACCATGCCTTCGAGCTGATCGGCGCGATGGTGCCCGAGTTGACTGCGCTGCGGCCCGGCGGGCGCGTGCTCGGCATCGGCATGGCGCTGCCTGGACCGTTCGGCGTGGAGTCGATGAGCTTCGTCGGCCCGACGACCATGGCCGGCTGGAAGGATGTCGCGCTGCCGGAACGGCTGGCGGCGTCGACCGGGCTGCCGGCCTTCTTCGAAACCGACATGGCGGCGGCGGCCATGGGCGAACGGCTTTACGGTCTTGGCTCCGGTTATTCCGAATACTACTACCTCTATTTCGGCGTCGGCCTCGGCGGCGTCATCGTGCATGACGGCGCGGTGATGCGCGGCGCCTGGGGCAATGCCGGCGAAATCGGACACATCCCTGCCGTTCCCGGTGGCGAGCCTTGCCCATGCGGTAACAGCGGCTGCCTCGAACGGTATCTCTCGCTCGAAGCACGTCGCCGCCGCAACATCAGCGACGCCGCCTGGGTGGCCGAGATCGCGCCGATCTTCCGCAACGCCATCGTCACCATCGAGAATGTGTTCGACCCGGAAACCGTCATCCTCGGCGGGCTTGCGCCCACCGACCTGCTCGAAAAGCTGGTCGGCGCGGCGGGACAGCTTCCCAATTCGGTCTCGGCGCGGCGCGACCGCAAGACACCGCGCGTGACGGTGGCGACCGGCGGTAAGCATTCGGTGCTGCGCGGCGCTGCCGCATTAGCCGTTTCGGGCGTGCTGTCGCCGCGCTTCGGCCAGATGTTCATTGCCGAGCGCGAGCGCCGGTCCGACCTCATGCACAGCAAGGGAGTGGCGGCATGACCGAACCGCTGCTGGTACTCGAAAACGTCACCAAGAATTACGGCGCCATTCATGCGCTGAGGGGCATCAGCTTCTCGATCGGCAAGGGCGAAGTCGTGGCGCTGCTCGGCGACAACGGCGCCGGCAAGTCGACACTGGTCAAGATCATCGCCGGCGGCCTCGAGCCGAGCTCCGGCCGCATGCTGTTCGAGGGCAAGGAATTCCTGGCGAAAACGCCGGCCGAGGCCAAGGCTGCCGGCATCGAGACCGTCTACCAGGACCTGTCGCTCTGCACCAATGTCGACGTCGTCGCCAATTTCTTCATGGGCCGCGAAATCACCCGCAAGGTTCTCGGTGTCCCCATCCTCGACGAGCGCGCCATGGAGGCCGTGGTCGGCAAGGCGCTGGCAAGTGCGGGCACCCGCATCCCGTCGCTGCGCACCAATGTCGAGCATCTCTCGGGCGGCCAGCGCCAGGCCATCGAGCTCAACCGCTTCGTGCATTGGGGCGGCAAGCTCGTGCTGCTCGACGAGCCGTTCGCCGCCCTCGGCGTCGAACAAACCAGGCGCGGTCTCGAGATGATCCGCCAGGTGGCCAACCAGGGCATCGGCGTCGTCATCATCACCCATATCATGCAACAGGCCTTCCAGGTCGCCGACCGGATCGTGGTGATCCGGCAAGGCGTCGTGGCCGGCGATGTCGCACGCAACAAAACAAGTCCCGATGCGGTGATCAACATGATCACCGGTGAGACGCTTGCCGGTGCCGGACCGGCAGGTTGAGGGACAAAAGAGGGGTCCGGTATAAAAGAGGAGCGAACGACATGAAGCGAATACTGGTTCTTGTCTTCGGTATCCTGGCACTGGCTCTTGCCTCGCTCACGCCGGCAATGTCCCAGACCAAGGGCACCGTCTATTATATGGTCCCGACCCTGCTCGATGAATTCCAGACCGGCTCGGTGAGCGCGCTGGAGCTGTTCCTCAAGCAGGTCGGCTATGAGGTGAAAACACTCAACGCCGACAACAAGACCGACGCGCAGCAATCGCAGATGAACGACGTCATTGCGCTGAAGCCGGCGGCGATCATCCTGGCCGCCGTCGATTTCAACGCGCTGAAGCCGTCCATCGAAGCGGCGCGTGCGGCCGGCATCCCGGTGGTCGAGTTCGACCGCCAGATCACCTCGACCCCGTCCGATTTCACCTCGGTGGCGGGCACGGTCGAGATCGGCTACGTCGCCGCCGAGCAGGCGCAAAAGCTTCTGACCGCCAAGAACGGTTCTGTGAAGGGCAAGATCCTGCAGGTGCTCGGCGATCCCGGCGATCCCTACACGCTCGACATCCAGAAGGGTTTCGAGGAGAAGTTGAAGGCGTTTCCTGACGTCAAGATCATCTCGCTGCCGGCCATGCAATGGGAAGCCAGCAACGCCGGCACGATCGTTGCCGACCAGATGCTCGCCAACCCCGACATCGACCTGATCTTCAGCCATGCCGCGCACCTGTCGGTCGCAGCCGTCGCCTCGCTCGAGGCCGCCGGCAAGAAGCCGGGCGACGTCATGCTGATGAGCTCGAACGGCGCTCCGGTCGGTCTCGACCTGATCCGCAAGGGCTGGCTCAATGTCGAAGTCGAGCAGCCGCTCTACGCGCAGGCCGCGGCCGTGGCGATGTTCATGGACAAGATCGCCGGCAAGCAGGAAATCAAGCCTGGCGAGTATGACGTGCTCGGCTTGAAGTCGACCGTGACCAAGGAGAGCTGGGGCCCCAACATCAAGATCCCGGGCGCCGCCATCACCAAGGAAAACGTCGACAATCCGGCCTTTTGGGGCAACCAGAAGCCGCCGACGGACACGATCAAGTCTGTCGAATAGTCGCCTAGCGAAGCGCTCCGGGCCATTGCGGCCCGGAGCCTGCCCATTCACGACGCCGCGTCCCAGGACACCGTGGCGAACCTAAACCCGCGCCTGAACACGACGAAATCGAGCTGATTTCTCAGCCTGATTTTCTCGGGGGCGCCAACCGGATCAGCCCATGAACCCGCGCAGCCGCAAAGCCCTGGAGTTCGTCCTCGACAACCTCGTCTGGTTCATGCTGATCTTTGTGCTGGTTGTCTTTTCCGTCTTCGTCCCCAACTACTTCCAGCTCGGCATCTTTGCCAACATCATCGAAGCCTCGAGCGTTCTCGGCGTGATGTCGATCGGCCTGTCGCTGGTCATCATTGCCGGCCATATGGACCTGTCGGTGGAATCGGTGGCCGCACTCAGCGCCATGACGGTCGGCATCCTGTTCTGCTCGTCGGGTATCGGCATGGGCATACAGTTCAATCCGCAGTGGCTGATGGTTCCGGTTTCGCTGCTGGTTGCGCTGGCCGTCGGCGGCCTCATCGGCGCCTTCAACGGCTATCTCGTGGTCAAGGTGAAGATGAGCGCCTTTATCATTACGCTGGCGTCCTACATCTGGGTGCGCGGCCTGGTGCTGGTGATTTCCGGCGGCCGCTCGGCACAGGATCTGGCACCGGCCATCCGCTGGTTCGGCATCCAGCGAATGGCCGGCCTGCCGCTGACCGCCTGGATCGCCGTCGCCTGTTTCGTCCTGTTCTCGCTGCTCATGGCCAAGACGCCGTTCGGCCGCCACCTCGTAATGATCGGCGGCAATGAGACAGCGACCTTCCGCGCCGGCATCCGCGTCAACCGCAACCTGATCATCGCCTTCGTGCTGGCTGGCGCCATCGCCGGCCTCGCCGGCTGGCTGCTCGCCATCCGCACCTCGGGCGCCACCGCCAATCTCGGGACCGGGCTGTTGTTCAACGCCTTTGCCGCCGTCGTCATCGGCGGCGTCAGCCTGAAAGGCGGCGTCGGCACCTTGCCCGGGGTCTATGCCGGCGTGCTGCTGCTCTCCTCTATCAACACGGCGATCAATCTGATGGGCCTGCCGGCGAATTTCACCCAGGTGATCCACGGCCTTTTGGTGCTCGCCGCCGTGCTGCTCGACGCCTTCAAGCAAACCATTCGCCAAAGACTGGCATAGGAGACGGCTGGCATGACAGGACGGCTCGAAAGCAAGGTCGCGCTGATCGTCGGCAGCGCGCGCGGCATCGGCAAGGGCATTGCGCTGCGCTTTGCCGAGGAAGGCGCAAGGCTGGTCCTGGCCGACAGCGAGGCCGAAGCCGGCCAGGCGACCGCGGACGAGCTCGGCGCGGATTTCATTCGCACCGACATCTCGCAAATGGCCGATGCAGAAGCTGCGGTGGCGCTGGCGCTGAGCCGCCATGGCCGCCTCGACATCGTCGTGCAGAATGCCGGCATCTATCCCTGGCAGCTGATCGAAAACACCAGCCCGGACGACTGGGACCGGGTGATGGCGGTCAATCTGCGCGGCACGTTCAACGCCACGCTGGCGGCGCTGGCGCCGATGAAGGCGCAAGGTTACGGGCGCATGCTCTACACCTCGTCGATCACCGGTCCGCACGTCACCAGCCCCGGCCACGGCCACTATGCCGCCAGCAAGGCCGGCATCAACGGCTTCATCCGCTCGGCGGCGCTGGAATTTTCGGGCTACGGCATCACCGTCAACGGCGTCGAGCCCGGCAACATCCTGACCGAAGCGATCGAGCTGCATCGCGGCGCCGCCTACATCAAGAACATGGAGGATTCGATCCCGCTCGGACGCCTCGGCAGTCCGCGCGACGTCGCCAACGCCTTCCTGTTCCTCGCCTCCCACGATGCCAGCTACATCACCGGCACCACCATCGTCGTCGACGGCGGCCAGTTGCTCCCCGAAGGCAAGGATTTCCGGCTGCTGCCGCCGTGATCAGCCGGATTTCTTGTACAGCAGCAACTCAGGCCGGTACTCGAAGTGCATGGTGTCGTAGTGATACCAGCGCCCGCCCCAGATGAAGCCGTTTTTCTCGAACAATTCCACGATTTCCAGCGGAATCCGGTTCTTGAAGGGAATGTGGGCCTTCGGGTTGGTTTTGTTCCTGTTGTTGTACCAATAGTCGGAGAAGCCGACATTGATATCGAAGGCCGCTCCGAACGAGTGAACGCTCAACCGGTCGGTGCCGGCGATCGGCCGCCAGACAAAGCCGCCGCCGGGCTTGAGCCCGTAACGGCTCAGCTCCGCGGGCATCGCCTCAAGCGCAGCGGAGACCTTGCCCAGCCGGTCGTTGATGCCGAAAATCCTGGTGACCTGCACGGTCTTCTTGCCGAGCTTCGGCAACCATTTGACGTTGGCGATGTGCTTGCCCACCTCGGCGGCACTTGCCCCGTAGAGCTTCTCGAAGAAAGGTTCATTGCGGATACGGCCGGGATCGAAATCCTCCGCCGGGACCAGCGCGCCCTCGGCTGCTCTGGGATAGACGTAGCGAAACATGTCTTCGATGTCGGGGCTCTCAAGCAGCGCGTCGGCGTCGCGCGCCTTGCCGTCGTTCCACACCATGGTGGTGCCGTCGGTCCAGGTCAGGACATTGCCCGAAATGGTGAAAAGGCCGGGATAGGCCTTGAGCAAGGCTGCCTTGGCGGCGGGCTGGTCGACGCCGTCGCCCACATTCCCCGCATAGGCGAAGCGCCCAATACCAGAGATTGCCAATGCCAATAGCAGCTGTAACATCAGCCGCCGTGGATGGTCGATCATTGTGCTGCCTCCGCGAGGGCTTTCATTCATCGTGCATTTAACAAGGCAGCTGTACCATGCTGGTCGAATCGAACGGGAGACAAAATCATGTCAAAAACCTTCAATGCTTTGATCCGGATGACGTTTACATTCATCTGCCTGGTCGGCCTGGCCTCGTCCGTCTCTATTCTTTTTCCAGCCACCGCATCCGCCCAGCGGATGCAGCGATGCGCCGACGAAGGCGAAATCTGCCGCCTGCCCTACCCCTCGGAAGTGGTCTACGGCGCGCGCGGGCAGACCACTTCGCGCTTCATCGATCGTCGTGCCGTGCCGTGTACGAATCGCGTCTTTGGCGACCCGGCGCCCGGCCGCGACAAGGCTTGCTATATCGTGAGGCGCGGCGGCGGTGACGACTATGGCGACAACAACGACGATGACAATTACGGTGATGACGACTACGGCCAGGGCGGCGGCAGATGGGTGGCCTGCGCCTCGGAGGGGCGGTTCTGCGAGTTCCGTGGCCGCAAACTGGTGAGATACGGGGCGCGTGGCCAGTACGTCCAGGGCGTATTCAGGAACGGCGTCACATGCAGCGTCGACGCCTTTGGCGAGGATCCCATCCGCCGCGTGAAGAAGAACTGCTACGTCAAGCGATAGGTTGCACTGGGAAAGAAGTGCGGGTGCGGCTCATTGCGGCCGCGCCCGGCATTCGAGATATGGTCGGCCGGGATATGGTGGGCGATGACGGGCTCGAACCGCCGACATCTTCGGTGTAAACGAAGCGCTCTACCAACTGAGCTAATCGCCCGCTCCGGCCGGACCTTTAAGCGGTCGCAACCGGCTTCGCAAGGCCAAATGAACAGCTGCGAGCTTAGCCGCACAGTGGTTTTCGCGGGCAAAGTGCCGCCCGTCAAAAAACCTTCTCCTGTTTGCGTTTATGCTGTCCAGCTGCGCTTGACACCCGGTGGCGAACCCCTTATCCACCGCCCCACCGACGAACACGGCTGACACGTGCTCGTCCAATGCGCGGGTGTAGCTCAGTTGGTTAGAGTGCCGGCCTGTCACGCCGGAGGTCGCGGGTTCGAGCCCCGTCACTCGCGCCATTCATTTCAAGGGGTTAGCTACCGCCCCTTGAAAAGTTTCAACTCTCATTCTCCGGAGAGTTTCAACTTTCTGTATTCGTTCCGTTCCAGGCCAAGCAGCTTTCTGCCTTTGCGGCGGCTGGCATCGGCTGAGCGGACGGCGGCCAGATTGACCGGCATATAGGTCTTCTGCAGCGCCTTGTTCCCGTCGATCGAATTGCCCATCTTGGCCGAGATTGCCTCGACCGACGCGCCTCCGGCATTCGCCTCGACCGCGCCGGAACGCCGCATGTCCATCAGCCGCCGCTTCTCCGATGTCCCGAATACCAGCGTGCGCAGATCGGCAAAGTCGTCGACCAGAGAATCCTTCGTGTAAGGCACGCCGGCGCGCGGCCGGCCGCCCTTCAGGCCCGGCGCGAAACCGCGCGAGCGAAAGATCGGCGCATCGTCAAGCAGGGTGACGCCTAGTGATTCGACATAGGCCAGCACCAGGCGCTGCGTGCGTGACGACAGCGTGCCGAAAGCCGCCTCGCCACTCTTGCTGCGTGCAATCAGAAAACCCCATTCCTGTGCTGTCTGCATTGCCTGCGCCGGTTTGAGCGTGCGCACGTCGACGGGTGAGAAGCTCGTGTCCCACGCAACGGCGATGATGCAGGCCAGTCCGCGGTAGCCGGCGCGCCAGGCGCCCTTGACCATGCGCACCGCCTCGCCTGCCGTCCAGGTCTGGTGGCGCGGTGGTGGCGTCTGGCGGCGGATCGCCTGCGATGGGTCGGAGCCGGGCGGGCATAGCTTCATGCCGGCCATGACATTATAGAGCGAACGCCACGTCTTTACGGCACGGTAGGCGATGTCGACACCTTTGACCCGCAGCAGACGGCCATACCAGTCGTCGAGCAGCTCGAGGGTGATGTCGGCTGGCGGCAGGTCGGCGAAGTACGGCTCGATGAAGGTCCAACCGCGCTCCCAATCCTCGCGGGTGCGCGGTGGCTTGCGCTTCCATGCATCCATGCGGCGATAGCGTGCAAAGGCGTCTCCGATGGAATCCTTTGGCCATACATGCAGGCGCGACGGCTCCCTGCCCTTGCGGAGTTCCTGCCAGCGGTCTTCCCACTCCCGGGCTATCGTCCAAGCCTCAGGCCCGTCGATTCCACAGGAAATGCATCTGAAGCCAGCTTCGACCATCTTCGGCGTCGGCAGCCAGTAGCCGTATTTGCCCTTACGGATGACGTAGTGCTTCAACTTGATCTTACCCAAGGGTCGCCAGCCTCGCTCTTGCAATGTCAATGCTAGACTGCGCGCCGGATCCTGATCCTGCAAGACCCGAGCGTCGATCGAGCCAGGAGTCGATCGCAACCATGTCGTAGTTGCCGGTGATTGGGCAGGCCTTGGGAAAGCCTTGATCCTGCAACGCGGGCAGCAATTCCATGAATTCCCGCAGCGTCAGGTGGAGATAACGCGCCGCCTTGATCGCCGGCACCAGCCGTGGTTGTACCGGGAAGCGGATAGATGACGGTTGTAATGTGTGGGTTTGGCTCATGGCACCAAAACTCTATCCACCGTCCATCGGGCAGCGGATGGGCGCCTTGTGGTTGGGCGGGTGTGAATCTCGCCCGTGTAAGAACCTCCGCCGTATAGCATGAGATTTTCCTACTCCATGATCTCGTTATTCCTGCATCGAGGGGGAATGAGGCTTAGAATAGCGGCCTTTCTCCCCCATGCCTATTCATCCAATCCTTAATCGCAGAATCGGCAGCCACAGAGCGAGAATACTAGTAATCGGCGGCTTCGAAGCCGCTACGCCCGGCCAACCCAGCATCGCCATGACAGCGTCTGGCTTGTGCGTAGTCAGAATCGCACCCTGTGCTCTGGCGAAATCACCAGCCTTGAAACGGCACCCTCGTTTGGGGCGGCGGCCCGGCGTCTCGCCTGCGGCGTCGCCATGCTGACGCTCCTTCGGCGCCGGTTAGCTGATTTCACGGTCACGAACTTGCTTCGGCAACGAAATGGATTTCTTCCCGACTACGACGACTGACATGGAGATGCGCAGTTAGCGAGCATGAATGGTCTCTGCGAATTCCTCGGTCTCGATGAGCCAACGGCATGCGCGTCAGCATCGGCCCGGCATGGTCAGGATCGATCCAAGGTTCCCTTGCCATATCCGTCCAGTGGCCATCTCACGTCGTAACGGTCAGATCCTTGGCATGCCTTTTGGTCGCAGTGTTCGCCTCTGCCGGCAATGCGGAAGAGAGCGTTGGGAGCCCGGTAACCGCGACAGCCGCGGCGCTCGACGATCTCAAAGACGAAACCTTCGCTGTAAGTTGTAGAGCTGGAGCACGCTCTACACCGTGGATGGGGCAGCCGCGCTCGCTCCGAGACCATTAGGTCGAAATAGTCGTCGGCCTGTGGCTGAGACCCGATCGCGCTGTTTTACCGTTCGGGATCGGGACAATTGAGAGGCGAAAGCTGTGACAATGGAAAGCCCGCCACCGTGAGCCAGACCAGAAAACTCGTATTTTAGCACCGACGAAACAAAGCTCGCTATTCTGCGTTGAGGCTCGTCGAACAACGGAGCTTCACGAATGGATCCGGCAACTGCAGCTGTGATGATTTTGCTTTCTTGCAGTCCCGCCCAGGGAGTCTGCAAGCCACTCGATACATCACCGTCCATGTTCGGATCCCTTGACACATGCCAGTTGGCGTTATCCGTGAGGCTCGAGGGCGCTCCCAACGGGGAGATCGTGGGGCGATGCAGTTCGATCGATCCCTCCGCTACAGGTTCCGTTCCAGCCGGGTATAGCACGATTGTCGTCACGCGGGGCACAGGGGCGGGTGCGGTGAGCAGTCGCTACATCGTGCCACACAAAAACTGAAGCCAGCCACCGTCAGGCAGCCGGCTATTCATTCTCGACCGGACAATTAGAGGCCTTGCCCTCCCTCTATGAAGCCATACTCGGCATCGTTGGCTTCGCGCTCGTCGTCCGCTTCGCCATGGTCGTCGCCTTCCCTGTCATCGGTCCCGGTGACTTCGATGCCACCGGCCAGACAGGGTTCGAGATCCGGGTCGGGCTCTACGAAGTCGAGCAGCTACATCAGGCGTTCTTCATCTTCGATCGAGCGACCATGTCCGAAAGGCAGAGGTTCGTGGCTGGATAGCGAAGAATCGCACACGGCTTTCCTTCATTTGCATGGTCCGCAGAGATTAGCATTATCGCCTACTCTCATCTCGTCCGGCGTCGCTCCCTCAAAGCAGCGCCGGTAAGGCTCGGCGCCCTTCTTGGTTTCTCCCCGTATGTCAAAAGGAGGTCGCCGGGCCTTACCAGGCCCCGCTGCTCATCGCCTGCGGGGTGTCCTGATGGCTGAGCTTGGCCCCGTGGCCTAACGGCCAGAACCAAACGTTCCGAAAAGCCTTCCTAGGCTGGCGGCAGCCGAAGGGCTGCACAAGAGGGATCGTCAGACCGCTCCTGGCGCACCACAGCGACACCACCAAGCTGTAAGTCAGGTCCATCGGCCCTGCTGATGAGTGCCCTTGGACAGATGGATTGCGTTTGCCACGAAAAAGGAATCGTACCGGCCCGTTCTCAGCACGTCAGCCGGAACGGGCCATGGGCAGAAGCAGCCGACTAGCTAAAATCGCAAGACGATCGAAGGACCACGTCGGCGATAGCACCGGACCCGACGGCGCCCGTGTCGCCAGTAACTACGGCAGACTCTTCTCCAGCCCCGCCGGCGGCGGCGGCGCCGGTGGTAGTAATCTGGGTCGTAGTCTGGGTCGTAATCTTGGTCGTAGTAGCGCCGATGGTTGACCGGCTCCACTTCCGCGTGAGTACCTTCGTTGTCGAAGGCGTCTGGCGCGTCGAGTTCTTCGAGAATGCCGCTTTTGGCCGCTGGAACACCGGCCAATGCGTTGATAGGCCGGACCGCGCTTGCAAAGGCTGCTGCCCCTGCAACGCCAAATATCGCTGTCAAAAAGGATCGCCGATCCATAGTAAACCTCCCAAGTTACATGAGCTGAACGAAGCGCCCCGCCTGCTGAAGGAGCAGGCCCAGCGCACGGTAAAATAGAGGATTCGCCAGCCGCTCAAGCAACTCGCGAATCCTATCAGCGCAGGAAGGGACCTGGCTGCGCCGATCCAAGACATGTCAGCTAAGGACGACCGCCATTACCAGAAAGGTAACGGCTGTTGCAAAAATCGGTGCGAGCAACCATCGCGCCTGGCCAACACTTTGATCCATTTGTTCTCTCCCGTTGTGGAGAACCAACAAGCTGAAGCCCTAATCCGTTCCGCCTGGTCCAAAGGTAAGACCATTGCGTTGTACGGTCGGACTTTAGACCAATCGGATTAGACAAAGGTGCGTAGGCGGGAACGTTTACCCCGGTTCAAAGTTGGTTGCCGGGCAGTGCGGGACGATGATCGTCGTGTGCCGGTCCTTGCAGGAGAGAAGATATGAAGATGCACTTCGTGAACACCGCCGCAGCCATGTTGCTCTTGGCGGGGATCGGCTCCGCCGCCGCTGACGACATTATCATCCAGCCGGAACAGGACACGGTCATCCGTGAGTATGTCAAGAAGCAGCCCTTGGCTTCGGTGAACCTTCCCGGCGTGGAATTGAACGTCGGGACAGCTCTGCCGGAAACTGTTGAGATCCACGAGGTCCCGAACGTCAAATACCGTTACGTGGTTGTCGACAACCGCACGGTCCTGGTCGATCCGGGCACCCGCAAGATCGTGAAAGTTTACGACTGAGATTTCGAACGAACCCACGCTCGCCACCCTTGGGTGGCGAGCGTGTGCATTCAAACGATACTCAGCCGGACAAATTCAAATTGCCACTCAGCTGGACAATGAACATGACGAACCCTGAACTCGAGAGGACGCAAGCCCTGGCTGCCCGCTTGGCTGATCTCCAAGCAAGAATGCAGGCAGCACGTCTTGTTGGAGCCGAGGTAACAACCGTCCGAAAGGTTGCAGCCACAATCGATGACGGCTTGCGACAGGCCGGCCTCACACCGTTAGAAATCGCAGAAGGTCAAGAGGAACAGTTTAGCGTTACTAAATGTTCGACTGGCTATGGACAGCCGAACCTTCCTCTCAGCAGATCAAGTCAGAGCAGCACGAGCCCTACTGAACTGGCCGCGTGTGCGACTTGCCGCCAAGGCCAATCTTAGCGAAATGGTGATCAGCGATCTTGAGAACGGATTCAGGAAGCCGCGTCCCCACAACATCGCCGCCATCCGCAAAGCGTTTGAGGATGCCGGAATCGTTTTCACCGTCCAAGGCACTCCATCGCTAGCCCGCTCAGAAGGTGATAGCGGCCTAGCCGCCGATAATAGACGGTGGCGGGGCCGGGAGAAAAAAGGATAGCGGGGAAAAGCCCGTGTACCCACTGCACCCGATCTCTAAAGCGGCCGCTAACAAGGGCGGTTGTTCACTGACTTTGTGCTGGCGCTCACCTTTCTAAGGTGCCGCTCGAATATGGCCAGCTTCTCTTGGTAGCCGATCCGCACTCTGGACCTGCAACTATCGCATTTGAAACCGGCAATCGTTTCAGCCAGGATCCCCTTCTCACCATAGCGCGTGAACAGGAGGGGCATTGGAATTCTAAAGGTACGTCGCGCAGTTCATTTGATAGAGGCGCTGTGCATGTTCTCCTCAGCGGCACGGCCACTGCAACAAAGTAGAAGGAGAAATGTTTCCGGCTTCGGCCATTTACGCGGAGCAATCAGACCTAAGTCCAAATGCTGAAGGGGGCAGGCAAGCTGTTCCTTGCCCTTCGATCCGGATCGTCTCCGTGGCCTCACCATACTCGGCCGTAGCTCAAAGGCTCGTATCACCGGCCAGAACGCGCAGTTCATCCAGTGGAATGGGACAGGACCGGCAAAGCCTCGCGACCGAACTTCTCGAGATTAGACGGATCCGTTGGCCTTCCGCAGAGGCCATGGCATAAGATTCGAGCTCGATCAGCTGTCTTCCTTGCCCTTCTCTATAACGCGGACCAGCCATTCTCAGCAGGCTTCGGCCACTCCACACTGTCTGAGTTTGTGTTCTGAACTGTGCCGCCCATCGCAGTTCCCTCCACCTCCAATAGGCTAATTACGGATTATAAGACCTGGGGAATCGATCTTTCAAGGTGGAATCCGCATTAGCGCTGGATGTTGCATCGCGGCGCGGAGGGGTTTTATTAGCTCCCCCTCATCTTGACGCTGGCGCCGGCTGCTCCAAAGTCTTGGGCATGGCTCGGGGAACTATCAAAGTTGGCGACGAGGTCGCAGTCACGGCGATTGTGCGCGGCCGCGTGACGCCCGATCGCATAAGCGTGACGATCCCCTCCTACGACTTCCCGCATTCTGTTGTCGATTCGACTTCGAAGGCTGTAATTGGCCAGCATATGGAATTGATCGGCCCTGTCACACGCATCGACGGGGACAAGGTAACCGTCAGCCTCCGGCCATTGGTGACTGTCGACGCCGAGCACGTGCGCCTGGTCGAAAGCCACGTGGCGCTTCCGCGAGCGCGAAAAAGGCCGCTCGTTGACAAAGTTTAACTTGCCTGCCCACCCAAGGAACGGCCAGTGAAACTTTACCCATCACATCGGCTCTGGTCGCCTCCCGCTAGCTGCCGGCGCGTTGCGATATCGGCGCAGTAGACGGGTTGGCATTTTCCGAACTTTCCGCCATGTCGTCGCGATGACGTTGACGAAGGCGCTTCAGCAGATCGCGTGAGGCTTGAATCGCCCTGCGCGATTGATCCATGTTCTGGCGAAACGTGGCGCGTTCCTCCATGGACTTCTGCCACTTCAGCAAGGTGGCCGTAGTCGCAGTAGCGGCTTGAGCGATTTCTATGGGCGTTGCAACCATCGCATCCTCCCAAAAAGGCAATGGTAAACGCAATCTCTATAGGCCCAACGAAGCCCTTTCTTCAATCAAAAACGACCATACGGCATACGGCAAAATGGCTATTCGGCGGGCCGCTCGACGGCGGCTTCGTCGACCTCGGCTTCCATCTCGTCTTTGACGGTCTTGGTCTTACCAAAACCAGCCATCGCCACACCGTCAAAGCCCTGCAGCCACGCATCGGCATGTTCCTGCCAGTAAGCTGGCGCCTCACGCTCCTTGCCATCCTTGCGCGCTTGGGCGCCGTACATCCAGGCGTAGGTGGCGCGCTATTTCTTAGGCACGGCCATTTCCATCATCCTCCCAGAAATCCAGCAGCCTTGCGTGCCGCAGCTTCTCATCGCCTTTTCCTAAGAAAGGAGAGGGTCTGTGGACAGCTGTGGCTCTATCCGGCTGTAAGTTGCCAGACCGCTACGCTGGCGAGGGCAAGGCCCGCTGCGCCTTCGATTGCTCGCGATATGGTATCGAACAGCCGTGGCCTGCTGTCGAAAAAATGCACCAGGCGCTCCCGAAACAAGATCGACAGTACCGCCACGCTGGACAGCGTTAGGGCCACGCCCACCATCATGGTGATTGCGAACAGAATTCCAGCTCCCGGCACCCCTCTGGAAATCGCGAAGGTCATGACAAAAAGGGTCAGCGGGCACGGAATCAAACCGGCCATGACTCCAACGGCTCGCCCTCATGCTTGTGATGGTGGCCGTGGCTCACCGAACGCCAAAGCATCCAGACGCCGATCAGCCCGAGCAGACCGCGACTCACACCCTCAAGCAGTGGTGCGCGTCCAACGCTGCCCAATGCAATCGAGACGAGCGGCAGGGAGAATACGGCGATCAGCACCGCTGTCGCCACGTGAGTGAAGGACAGCGTAATCGACACCAGGAGGCCGCGCGAAACCTTCGCATCCGAACCTGCAAGGTAAGTCGCCAAGACAGCCTTACTGTGGCCGGGCGTCAGAGCATGTGCCGCACCGAACAGGAGGCCCATCGGCAGAAAGGCAAGGAACGCAAGCCAATCACCGCCAACTGACAGCAGCTTTATCTGATCTGCGAGCGCCAGGTATATGGAGCGCTGAAATTCGACAAGCGCCTGGAACATCAGCCGAGACCGGCAAAAGCGAGTGGTTTCCGGCAGTTGTCAGTGCTGGTGGCCGTGATGTTCGCCCTGATCATGAGAGTGCGGATGCTCGTGCTCACCTTGGTCGGTCGAAAACCGGATGTTGGCAGCTGCGAGCGCCGGCATGTGTTCGAACAGTTCGTTCTCCAGCGCCGCCGTGATCTTGTTTGCCTCTGAGAGAGGCAAGGTTCCGTCGGCTGCAATAGCGATGTCGGCATGCAACTTGTGGCCAATCCAGCGGGCCTTGGCGTCGACAACGCGAGCACCCTGCACATGCGCAGCGGCATGCTGAATTTCGGCCATCACGCCCGGCTCGACGCCGTCGAGCATGCGGGTGAGCACTGAGCGCGCCGATTGCCAGACGATACCGAATATAGCGACCGTGATGAGAAGCCCGATGATCGGGTCGGCCAGTGGAAATCCGAGCCAGACGCCCATGGCGCCGATGACCACTGCAAGGCTGGTAAGCCCGTCGGTGCGGGCATGGTAGCCGTCGGCGACGAGCGCCGCACTGTTGATTTCCCTGCCGATACGGATGCGAAACACCGCGACGGCCTCATTCCCGAGGAAGCCGACAATGCCCGCCGCGGTCAGCCAACCGAGATGAGTCACTGCCTGCGGACTGACCAGGCGCTCGATAGCCTGGTACCCGGCGACGATGGCGCTGAACAGAATGATCAGCACGATAATGATACCGGCCAGATCCTCTACCCTGCCAAGGCCGTAGCTGAAGGTCCGTGACGGCTTGCGTCGTGCCAGCATGAATGCGATCCAGAGCGGAATGGCGGTTGTGGCGTCGCCTATGTTGTGGATCGTATCGGCCAACAGCGCCACGCTGCGTGACACCAACACCACGGCCATCTGCAATGCCGCCGTCATGGCCAAGATGACGAACGACCATTTGATGGCCCAGATGCCGCGGTCAGTGGTTGCAATCGTTGCGTCGATGACCCCGTGCGTATGGCCGTGCGAGCCATCGTCATGAGCATGCGCGTCATGATCATGTGACCCGAAGCCGAACCAATCCAAGACGCGTGCGCCGATACTGGTCATAGGTATTTCGCCAGTTGCTTGAGCTCTGCCAGCGAGTTGCCTCCCGCTTCCGTGTCGATCAGACAATGTTCGATATGATCGTGGATCAGTTCTCGCTTTGCGCTGCTGATGGCGCTCTCCACTGCATGGAGTTGCTGCGCCAGGTCCAGGCAGGATCGCTGCGCCTCGAACATGCCAAGCACGGATGCAAGATGCCCCTGTGCGCGCTTTAAGCGCTTCACGATAGCCGGATGAGAACTATGGATGCCTTCGGACATGCCCACCGGTATCCCCCCAGGGAGGATGCGTCAAGTATGATGTGAGCGCAGATCGGCTCTTGATCAGCCACCCCGCAGAGCGTGTATCCATGGCGCTGAATGGTTCCGGAAATTGGAATCTGGGCTTGAAAGGGCTGGCCCCTGTGCAATACAGGAACCAGCCATTAAACCTACCAACTCAATGAACCGTCCAACTTTATGGGGTCAGTTCACGACCGGGCCTTTCTTTGCGTGGTGAAACTGAAGAAGCCCGTCGGTCGGATCAGCGGGCTTTGTGATGGATGGCCCGCGCCTGCTTCCGAGGCTGCGCGGGCCGACCATGACGAGTGAGGGACGCATCTTGGTCACCGGCCGGACCGCTGAAGAACGAGCCGGGTGTGACCGAACTGCCTTGGAGCGGGAATGTTCCCGGCTGACGCAAAAAGCCCGCCAGCATGAGCCGGCGGGCAATCGATCTGGAGTAGCTGGACTCATCCAGCATAGTTCAACGACGGCGGAAGGTTCGGTAGCAACCCGCGCTCGTCGCTCCCCAAGGATCCAGGGAGCGGCGAGTTGTTGCCCTGCGAGCGCGACACAGAAACTTCGCCGCGTGAAAGGACGGCGTGGAGCGCGCAAGCTCTGCAACAAGCTGCCAGCGCTCTGGGAGGTCTGTCCGCTTTTCGGATTGCCAGTGCCAGTCCAGACCAGCACCCTGCCTGGTGAGCGTAATCCCGCAATTGCCTGCGCTTAAGGCGGCGTAGGGCCGCCCATTGGGCGAGACTGGACTTCTAGACTGGAAGCCACCAATTCCTGCACCGCTTCGGGAACGGCCAACGGCACCATCTGCGCCGGATAGGGGCCGTCGATCCAGCCGTTCGCGGAGCGCTCGCTATCAGTTTGGCCGTTCAGGCTAGCCATTCGCGCCACTTCGCAGAAAGCCTCCCGGTTGGGCCTTATGCGGCACGTCCCAACCGAAATAAACCATGGCCGGCTAGGACGACGTCTTGAGAAACTGTTGCTCTCTCGTCGGCGTCTTCGAAAACGCTGTGATTATCGCCTCGAGCGATACATTCAAGGCGTTGGAAAAGGTCCTGCCCCTCTGCCAAATCGCCACGTAGTGATAGAGCGCGGACGGTTCCACTGGCCTTACTCCCAGCTGAAACGCCGCGTACTCACGTGCGATGATCTCGTTTGTGATCGAAATGCCCAGGCCAGCCGAAACGTATCCGGCTTCGTGACCGTTGCAATCGAATTCCACCAGTATGTCCGGCTCAACGCCGGCGAAGCGCAAGGCATTGAAGTTCATCTGGTGGGCGGCAAACTGGGGATCGATATCGACGATCGTTTCGCCTGCCAGGTCTTGCGCCTCAATACAGGTCTGTTTTGAAAAGCGGTGGTCGGGATGAAAAATGCATACGTTTCGTGCCGACCCAAGCGGCGCCCATTCAAACAAGCCTGGATCCAGAGGCAGTCTCGAAATTCCAAGATCGGCGCGGCCGGCCAGGATGTGTTCGCCGATCTGCTCGTAGCTTCCAGAAATCGACCGGACATTCGAAGCGGTCTTTGAGCGGATAATCGCCACGACCTTGGGCAAGGTCACGAAACCGAAAACAGAGGGCGCGGCAATCGCAATCCGCTGCTTTTCCTCGTTCTTCATAGCGAAGATCGACGCGTCCAGGCGATCCAGCGACGTCAGGGCCAGTTCTACGTTTCGCAGGAGTTCCCAGGCTTCCTGCAAGGGGACGATGCGGTTGGCTGATCTCTTGAAGAGTGTGATGCCGAGCGTGGTCTCAAGCTGCTTCACATGTTGACTGACGGCCGGCTGGCTTATCCCGAGCGCAGCCGCCGCCCGCCTAGTCGAACCGGCCCGCAACACTTCCCGGAAGACCTTCAGCTGACGGAGCTTGAGGTCGCTCTGCAACAACTCCATTCCCTGCGCGCCTTTCCCTGATAACCACCCGGCGGCAGACAACGCCAACCTGGGGAGCAACGAACTGCCTCAGTATATAACGACGCGTTATAGATAAAATAATAAAAGTTATAGATTGAGTGTGTAATTTTAAGCGTTAGAATTGGCCAGTATTTCAAATTAACTGCACATTAGAAATATAACAACTCGCAACCTTGGGTTATATGGCTTGGTCTCGGCAATAAAGACCGGCGTATCCTGCGGCAATTGCGAGCCGAGGAAAGCGCCCCATGGGTGGTTTTACTACTCAGTTTGTTGTCGCACTTACCGTGACCATAAGCCTGGCTCTTGTCAGCGGCTGCCTGGGTACGGCATTCGGGCTGTTTTTGGCGATTTCGAAGGGCACGGCAAAGCCGCGCCTCAACGCGGTCGTGGCCGCCTACACCACAGTCGTCCGTGGTGTACCAGAACTTCTCGTTATCCTGCTCATCTACTTCGGCGGAACCACGCTCGCCAGTAAGATCGCCGGCCGGTATGTCGAGGTGAACGCATTCACCGCAGGGGTTATCGCGCTCTCGGTCATTTTCAGCGGTTATGCGACCGAAGTGTTTCGCGGCGCGATTGCGGCAGTGCCAGCGGGCCAAACCGAAGCGGCAAAGTCGCTTGGGCTGAACGCCTGGCAGCGCTGGATGTTCGTCATCGGTCCGCAGATGCTGCGGCTGGCGCTGCCTGCCTATGGCAATCTCTGGATTTCGCTCTTCAAGGATACCGCACTGGTTTCGATCGTCGGCCTGACCGACATCATGCGCGTTGCGTATTTGGGGGCCGGATCCTTGCGCGCACCGTTGACCTTCTACCTTGCGGCCTCCGCTCTCTATCTGTCGCTGACCACCGTCACGTTGCTGTCGATCCGGCTGACTGAGCGGCGCTATCCGGCTCTCGGCCGGTAGGAGGGAAGGCCCATGAACCTCGGCTTGATATTTGACGCACTGGTTGTCTTGCCCTCGGGCATCGGTCTTACATTGATCCTGACGGTGTTGTCGCTGACGGCCGGATTTCTTCTGTCCGTGCCGCTGGCCTTCATGCGCGCTTTCGGACGCCCCGGCCTCTCGCTCGCAGTGCTCTCATACACCTATGTGATCCGCGGAACGCCGATGCTTGTTCAGCTCTTCCTGCTCTATTACGGCCTCGCTCAGATCGAGGCGGTGCGGGCCAGCATCTTCTGGGTGATCCTGCGCGACCCCTTTTGGTGCGCCCTTCTGACATTTTCGCTGAACAGCGCGGCACACACCACCGAAATCCTGTGCCGTGGTCTCCAGTCCGTGCCTAAGGGTGTCACCGAGGCGGCCACGTCTCTGGGCTTGAAACGCTTCCAGATCGCTCGCCTGGTCACCTTCCCGATCGCTTTCAGGATATCGCTCCCGGCCTACGGCAACGAGATCGTCGGGATGATCAAGGGCTCGTCCCTGGCCAGCACCGTGACGCTTCTCGAGATCACCGGGATGGCGAGACAGATGGTGTCGACCACGTTCGCGCCGTACGAGATCTTCGTCGTCGCCGGAGCGATCTACCTATCGCTCACCTCGATCGCGGTGAAAGCGATCCAGTTGCTGGAGCGATGGCTCTCGGCCGACGGCCATCCGGTGCGTCGACGAAAGGCGCGATTGCGCCCCGCCCTACCTGATCCAGAGATCACGACGCCCCTGCCCTGACGCCGCAGGTTCTGGGCTCCCTCCATCACAAACCAAAGAAGAGGTGCATCATGCGCATACCCCTGGCTATTGCTGTTTCTGTCGCATCCCTGATGTCGGCATTCCCCGCTGGCGCCGAAAGCGCGCGCGTCATATCGATCGCCTCCGAAGGCGCCTCGCCTCCCTGGGACAGCACCGACGCGAACGGTCAACTCTATGGCTACGATATCGATGTCGGACTGGAACTGTGCCGTCGCATCGAGATCAAATGTACCTTCGTCCCGCAGGATTGGGACGGGATCATCCCGGCACTGCTTGTCGGCAAGTTCGACGTCATCATGTCCGGCATGGCGATCACGGAAAAACGCAAGCAGTCGATCGCGTTCTCGATCCCCTACGCCACCGGCTTCAACCAGTTCGTTGTGCGCAAGGACCTGGGCCTCGACGCCGGCGACATCAAGCAGAAGGTCAACCTTTCGGCCATCGGCGACAAGGAAAAGGCGACCATCGAGCGCCTCAGATCGACACTCGCCGGCAGGGCGATCGGGGCCCTGCGCTCGTCGAATTCGGAAGCAGTGGTGAAGGAAATGCTGGGCGATGTCGTGACCATCCGCAGTTATGACAGCCAGGACAACATGAAGCTCGATCTTGCTGCAGGTCGCATCGACGGCGGTCTGGCCGACTATTTCACGTGGCGAGATTTTCTGGAGACGCCTTCCGGCTCGGATGTGGTGTTTTTCGGCCCTGAACTGAATGGCGGGCTCTGGGGGCCGGGCGTCGGCGCAGGTCTGCGCAAAGACGATACGGAGTTGCTCGCCAGGTTCAACGCGGCCATCGACGCGGCCACCAAGGATGGGACGATCAAGGCGCTGAGCCTGAAATGGTTCAAAAGCGATATCTCGCCTGCAGTCGCGCAATAGGCAGCAACCGACTTCGACATTGACGTGGCGCCGGTCGGAATGCCAGCGCCCTCCCCTCCTTCAAGGCGAGCCCCATGAAAGACCAGTTCTGCGCGGTCGTTACCGGCCAATCCCTGATCAAGCACGATATCCGTGACATCAAAGACGAACGCTTCATCGCGGTTACGGACTTCCTGCGACAAGGCGACGTCGTCTTCACCAACTTCGAGTCGACGATCCTGGGCAAGCACGGCGGGTGGCCGACCAAGGGCAAATACTTCGGATATTCCAGGGCTGAAGTGCTCGACGCATTGCAGGCGAACGGTTTCAACGCGCTTGCGCTCGCAAACAACCACGCCTTCGATCTCGGCGTTGGCGGCATCCTGTCGACGCTGGAGGAGGTGGAAGCGCGGGGCTTCCTCCATGCCGGCATCGGGGCCGACGAGACGGATGCGAGGAAACCGGGCCGCCGCCAGCTGGGCGCGCGCGAGGTCGCACTTCTTGCGATGGATGCAGGCCCTGGCCCGACCAACATGTATGCCGAAGACCGTACGGCCTTCCGGCCGGCTCGGCCGGGCGTCAATCGCCTGAGCACCGTTCGCAAGATGGGGGTGCCGGACGGACATTTCAGCAGACTGGCAAGGCTGGGCGCCCATTTGCAAAGCTCCCCGTTTGAACTGGCCAACTATGCGCAACCGGAGGACCCGGTAGAGGTGGCAGCCGGCAAGGAGATCAATTTCTACGGCACCGTGTTCACGCAAGCCGCCGATTTCGGCCGCCTCATCGAAGTCGACCAGCAGAGCGCAGCCATCCATCTGTCCGCCATCCGGCACGCCGCGGCACAAGGCGATTTCGTCATTGCCTATCTGCACCACCATCATTGGGAACCAGGTTGGCAGAACGTGCCGCGCTGGGTGCAGGCCTTTGCCAGGATGTGCATCGACGCCGGCGCCAACCTGTTCGTCAGCCACGGTGCTCCGGTGCTGCAGGCAGTGGAAATCTACAATGGCTCGCCGATCTTCTACGGCCTCGGAAATTTCCTTTTCCACGTCCACCCGAAGGAAACCGAATGGGATCCACCGGAAGTCTGGCAAAGCATCGTCGCGGCCTGCCGCTATGATGGGAGCGGAAACCTCGCAGGAATAGACCTCCTGCCCGTCGTGATCGGCGCGAAAGCTCAGTCTCTCGGATCAGCAACGGGCAGATTGGTACCCGTCGCCGTCGCTGGAAGCGCGGCGCGAGACATCCTCGAGGGATTCGCGACCCGATCGCGGGCGTTCGGCGTCGAAATCGAAGTGTCCCCGACTTGCGGCCGCATCGCCCTGCCCGCTGCACGAAAATTCGGCTGACGGCCCGACCGACCGCTCACACCGTCTTGCATTCCGCCGGCGGGGACTCGCCGCCCGTCTCGCTATCTGCCTTTGTGTCTAGCTGGGCCAGTTCTTCTCCTAACGCCGCGATCAGGGACGAGACGCGACCGCGCACACGCGGCGGAAGTTTCACTAGCCCTTCAATCAGTCGCCGACCCTCCGCGCTGGCAATGAAATCCAGGCGCTCATCGACCGGCAGGGGCCGCGCCTCGACGCGGGTTTCATCGTTTCCCGGCAGGCCTTCAAAGAAGCGGCCGACAGGAACGCCGAGCGAACTGGCGATCTCGTAGAGCATCGACGCGCTCACGCGATTGCGCGCGTTCTCGTATTTCTGCAGCTGCTGGAAACTGATGCCGATGGATCGGGCAAGCTGGGCTTGCGATACGTCCGATTGGACGCGAACCGTCGCAATCTGCCTGCCGACATGCTGATCGGCGGGATGCGGGTCGCTTTCGATCTTCGGCTTCGGCCCCGTCCGAAGGAGGACTGAGCGTTGCGGTTTCAACAAGGCCTTTCGATCCTCCATTAGTCAGCCGGACAGAGAGTCTGTCGCCACGCGCCGGGCTCTCCGCACCGATGTGATCTGCAGGTCGACTCGCCATTTTATATACCTTATGGGGTGCAAAATGACCCTATTGGTGGCAAAGAAAATCTGCCTGCCGATTGTGGCCTCATGGTCAGTCCACGACAGATTCGAGCCGCACGAGCTTTGCTTGGTTGGTCGCAGCAGGAGCTTGCGGACAAGGCAATCGTGTCGCTGAACGCTCTGACCCGGTTGGAAAACGGCAAGGTAGATTCCCGGATCAGCACTTTGCAGGCCATTGAGGCGGCCCTGATAAAGGCGGGTGTCGAATTCTTATCCGCTGGTCAAAAGGGTGAAGGTGTTCGGCTCTTAGATCCTCAGGCTTGAATGTCCCGTTGGCGGAAGGACAGGTTCTCGCAGCTGCAACCGCCACAACTACCCTCCGGCGGGTGACGAGAGGCAAAGTCGTGGTATTGTCGGAATCAGCCATGATCCGAGTTTCCTGAAGCTTGGTTGTGGTCAGGCTGGGATGACTCCCCGACGCACGTCCTCAGCCGAGTCCAAATGTGAGCCCCTGCTCCTATGAAACTTTGGAAGCAGAAAAACTATGTGAGCGATTTCATATCACATGAGCCATAAGTGATCAACTTGAAATTAGATGATATGAAAGAAATTATGGGCGCCCAGATCAGAGGAGCGCGAGGATTAATACGTTGGAGTGCCGAAGATTTGGCCGATGCGGCGAGCGTGGGAGTAGCCACAGTTAGGCGCGCAGAAGCTGCGGATGGCGTCCCTCCAATCACAATAGCAAATCGGAATGCGATCCGTGGTGCCCTGGAAAGGGCGGGCATCGAGTTCATTTCGGAAAACGGCGGTGGCGCTGGCGTGCGCTTGGCCAAACGGCAATAGCGAACAACGCGCAGCTTCGAGCGATCGTCTAAATCTCATCGCCGACGTCCCGCTTGCTTTTTGCACTAGGTGCGGCCATCCGCACAGGTGACATTGAACGACTGAAAAGGGGCCGAAAGGGGACTGTCAGCTTCTAAGCACGAATTTTCACAAGCGGACTTTCATGCCGCAATGGAATCGACCTGACAGGGCGCAATCCAAGCCCTAGCCAGGGAACAGGAATGCCGAGGCAGGATCGAAGAAAATGCGTTGACCCGGTGCGATGGCGCTGTCCGCTTCCTCTGCATCGGAGGTTGGCCTGACGTCGATATCTTCTCCGGCCGCCGTGCGCGCCACGATGCGCCGGCGGTCGCCGAAGAAGGCGGTATCGACGATCTCGACGCCGAGTGCTGCGCTCGCTGGCCCGGGCGTCAGGCGGAAGGCTTCGGGGCGTACCATCAGGCGCACCTTTTGACCTTGACCAAAGGATGTTGTCGTCTTTACGCCGGTCACGATCGAGCCGTCGGCCAGGCGGACCGTCGACGCGCCACCTGCGGTTAGCAGATGCTCGGCCGGCAGGAAATTCGAGTTGCCGATGAAGCCGGCGACAAACTCGCTCGCCGGCCGGAGGTAAAGATCCTCACCGGTGCCGATCTGTTCGATACGGCCTTCCCTGAACAGAGCGATGCGATCCGAAAGATGCAGCGCCTCCTCCTGGTCATGCGTGACATAGAGGATCGTGACGCCTGTCTCGCGGTGGATGCGGCGGATCTCGGCCTGGATCTCCTGGCGCAACTTCTTGTCGAGTGCCGACAGCGGTTCGTCCATCAAGAGGATCGGTGGGTCGTAGGCCAGCGCGCGTGCAAGCGCCACGCGCTGCTGCTGGCCGCCAGACAGCGCGCCCGGATGGCGGTCGGCGAAGTTTTCGAGGCGCACCAGCGCCAGCATGTCGGCAACCTTGCGCTTGACCTCACCGTCGGGCCGGCGGCGCACGCGCAGCGGAAAGGCGACGTTCTCGGCGACGCTCAGATGCGGAAAAAGGGTGTAGCGCTGGAACACCATGCCGATGTTGCGCTTGTGCGACGGCACCGAAAGCAGCGATCTGTCCTCCAGGAGCACATCGCCCGAGCTCGGATCCTGGAAACCGGCGATGGCGTACAGCGTGGTCGACTTGCCGGAGCCCGACGGGCCGAGGAACGTCAGGAACTCGCCCTTGGGCACATCGATGGTGACGTCGTGGACGGCGACGAAGGCACCGAACGTCTTTCTTACTGCGCGTATGGACAGGAAGGGAGGGATCATCTGGACAATTTTCTGCGAAGGAGTGCGGTCACGATCATCAGGCACAAGGTCAAGCCGACAAGCAGGCTGGAGGCGGCGGCGACGACCGGGCTGAGGTCGGCGCGCAGGCTGCCCCAGATTTTCACCGGCAAGGTTTGCAAGCTCGGGCTCGCCATGAAGATCGCCACCACGACCTCGTCCCATGAGGCCAGGAAAGAGAAGATCGCCGCCGAGAAGATGCCGATCCTGATCGACGGCAAGGTGATCCTAAGCCTCGCCTGCAGCGGGCTGGCGCCGCAGACGATGGCCGCGTCCTCGATGGATTTGTCAAAACCCTCGAGCGCGGCCGTGATCGGAATGATGGCGAAAGGCAGCGCCAAGATGGTGTGGGCGATGACGAAGCCGACCGTGGTGCCGGCAAGGCCGATGCGCAGGAAGAAGGCGTAGATGGCGATGGCGAAAACGACCACCGGCAGCACCATCGGCGTCAACAGCAAGCCGCGCAGGACCTGGCGTCCGCGAAACTCACCCCTGACCAGGCTGAAGGAGGCGAACAGGCCGATGATGACGGCGAGGATAGCGGCCATGGCGGCAATTCGGGCACTGGTCAGAGCGGCATCGATCCAGGTCGGGTCGCCCAGTAATTGCTGATACCATTTCAGCGTCCAGCCGGGTGGCGGAAAGGCCAGCCAGCGCGACGAGCCGAATGACAGGAGCACGATGAAGACCACCGGCAGCAGCAGGAAAGCCGTGACGGCCGCCGTGAAGCCGCCAAGCACCATCCGCAGCCATCCGAGCCGTTCATAGTCGAGCAGCATGTCAGGTCCCTCCCCCGGCGCGCCTGGCCCCAACCAGGCGAAACTGGATCGCGTAGAGCGCCATGGTGACGGCAAGCAGGACAAAGGCGGCCGCACTGCCGAGCCCCCAGTTGAGCAGCGACTGCACCGTCTGGGCGATCATCTCGGCCAGCATCATGTTCGATGTGCCACCGAGCAGGGCCGGGGTGACGAAGTAGCCAAGCGACATGACGAAGACCATCAGGCCGCCAGCAGCGACGCCGGGAAGCGACAGCGGCAACATGATGCGGCGGAAGGCCTCGAACGCGCTTGCGCCGCAAAGGGCTGCCGCGCGCAGCGTCATCGGGTCTATCGACCTCAGTGTGCCGACCAGCGGCAGGATCATGAAGGGCAGCATGATGTAGACCATGCCGATGGTGACGCCGGCCAGATTGTTGATGAGCGGCAGCGGTTCGTGAATGATGCCCAGGCCCATCAGTGCCCGGTTAATGACACCGGTGCGCTGCAGCAGCACCATCCACGCATAGGTGCGGGTAAGAAGGTTCGTCCACATAGACAGGATGATGATGCCGAAGACGATCGAGCCCAGGGCGGGCGGCATGATCGCCAGCATCCAGGCGACGGGGAACGCCACCAGGATGGTGACGGCGGTTACGACCGATGCAACCAGGAAGGTGTTGAGGAACACCCGCACATAGGTGCCGCTGCCGAACAGCGCCGCGTAGTTCTGTAAGCCCGGTTCGGGATCGGTGACGCTGCGCAGCAGCAGGGCGACCACCGGCACGATAAAGAACAGCCCGACCAGGAGCAGGGCCGGCAAGGCGCTGCCACTGCCGGTCGGCAGGCCGACGATCGAGCCGCGTCTAGGAGAATTTCCTTGCATCGAGCGGTCCTGTCTCGAAACGGGGCGCGCAAGCCGCGCCCCGTCGGTCTGCAACGGCGTTACTTGGTCTGCCAGGCATACCAGCGCGTCGCGATCTCGTCGCGATGCTCGGCCCAGTAGTTCATGTCCAGGTTGATCTGGCCCTCGACATGGGCATCTGGCAGGGCCTTGACGGAATCGGCCGGCATCTCCGCCTTGGCCTTGGTGTTGATGGGCGCATAGCCGCTTGCTTCGGCGAATTTCGCTTGGCCGGTCGGGCTGGTGGCGGCGGCAAGGAACTTCATCGCGCTGGCCTTGTTCTTGGTACCCTTCGGCACGACGAGCACGTCGGCGGCGGTGAGGTTCTGGTTCCAGGAGACGCCGACATCGGTGCCGTCCTGCTGAAGGGCGAAGACGCGCCCGTTCCACAATTGCCCGAAGGCGGCCTCGCCCGAGGCGATCAACTGCTGCGACTCGGCGCCGCCGCCCCACCAGACGATGTCGGACTTGATGGTGTCGAGCTTCTTGAAGGCACGGTCGAGGTCGAGCGGATAGAGCTTGTCCGCCGGCACGCCGTCGGCCAGCAGAGCGATCTCGATCACGCCCGGCGCCGACCATTTGTAGAAGGTCCGCTTGCCGGGAAACTTCTTGGTGTCGAACATGTCGGCCCAGCCGGCCGGTTCGCTCGCGACCGCGCCCTTGTTCCAGGCGAGCACGAAGGAATAGTAGAAGCTGCCGACGGCATGCTCATTGCTGAAGCGCGGGTCGAGATCGGTCTTGGGCACGACCGCATAGTCGATCGGCTCGAGCAGTCCGTCCTTGGCGGCCTTGATGGCGAAATCCATCTCCACGTCGACGACATCCCAGGTGACGTTGCCGGCGTCGACCATGGCCTTGAGCTTGCCGTAGTCGGTCGGTCCATCCTGCAAAACCTTGATGCTGGAGCTGGCCTCGAAGGGGGCGGCCCAGGACTTGGTCTGCGCCTCCTGCGTGGTGCCGCCCCAGCTGGTGAACGCCATCTCATCGGCCTTGGCGGCTGTCGCCGCGAGCAGTCCGGCCAGCAGGCCGGTCAAAATCAATTTCATTGTCATTCTCCTCTGTTGGTCTGTTCTTGTTTTTCTCAGTGCACCTGCGTCCTGCGCAACTCAGCGCATGACGAAGGGATCGGGGATCGGCTCGTCCGAGGTGTTGATCCATACGGATTTCGAGCGCGTGTAGTCTCTGATGGCGTCGAGACCGCCTTCGCGGCCGAGGCCCGACAGACCGTAGCCGCCGAACGGAACGAGCGGCGATACGGCGCGATAGGTGTTGACCCAGACAACGCCGGCATGGATGTCGCGCGCCATGCGATGCGCCTTGCCGAGATTGCTGGTGAACACGCCGGAAGCCAGGCCGAACGGAGTGTCATTGGCGAGTGCCAGCGCCTGCGCTTCGCTGTCGAAGGCAAGCACGCTGAGCACCGGTCCGAACAATTCCTCCCGCACGCAGGGCAGGTCGCTGCCGCCGGCATCGATGATGGTCGGTGCGTAGTAGAAGCCGCTGCCGACTGGCCGTGTTCCACCGGTGACCAGCATGCCGCCCGCGGTGAGGCTTTCCGCGACAACCTTCTCGATCCAGTCGCGCTGCCGCAGCGTGGCGAGCGGACCCATTTCGGTCGCCGGATCCTGCGGATCGCCGATGCGAATCGCCTCGGCCTTGCGCTTCAGGCGAGCGAGGAATTCATCCTTCACCGAACGTTCAACCAGCAGCCGCGAGCCGGCGACGCAGCTCTGGCCGGTCGCCGCGAAAATGCCGGCGACCACCGCATTGGCGGCACTGTCGAGGTCGGCGTCGGCAAAGACGACGACCGGGCTTTTGCCACCGAGTTCGAGCGTGGTGTAGGCAAGGTTTTCCGCCGTGTTCCTGACGACGGCGCGCGCCGTCGACGGACCGCCGGTGAAGGCGACGCGCGAAACCAGCGGATGGCTGGTCAGGCGCCGGCCGCAATCATGGCCAAAGCCGGTGAGGATGTTGACGACACCGGCTGGAAAGCCGGCCTCATGAACCAATTCGGCAAAGGCAAGCAGCGGCGCCGGCCCATCTTCGGAGGCCTTGAGCACGATGGTGCAGCCGGCGGCGAGCGCCGGGCCGAGCTTGACGGCCGAGAGGAAGAGCTGCGAATTCCACGGCACCACCGCGGCAACGACGCCGATCGGTTCGCTGCGTATGGTGACGTCGAGATCCGCCTTGTCAACAGGCACATGCGTGCCTTCATGCTTGTCGGCAAGCCCGCCATAATAGCGGTAGTAGTCGCCGACATAGGCGATCTGGGCGCGGGTTTCGCGGATGATCTTGCCGGTGTCGCGCGTCTCGAGTTCTGCAAGGCGCCCGACATTGGCGGCGACGAGGTCGCCGAGCTTGACCAGCAGTTTTCCACGCGCTGTCGCAGTCATCCTTCGCCATAGGTCTGAGCGCAGTGCGCGGTGCGCCGCCCCGACGGCACGGTCGACATCGGCTTCGCTCGCCGCCGGCATCCTGGCCCAGGCCGTCCCGGCCGATGGGTCGACGCTGTCGAACGTGGCGGACGGCTCGTCGAAGCGGCCGTCGATGAAGTTCCTGAAAACAGCGTCGGTCATGGGCTCGCGATCAGAGGAAGGCCGGCATCACCCGGTCGATGAACAATTGCAGCGATTTCATCTTGCGCTGGTGCGAAAGGCCGCTGTCGATCCAGATCGAATACTGGTCGTAGCCGAGCGCCTCATAAGCCTTCAGCCGGGCGATGACCTCATCAGCCTCGCCAATTACCAGGTTCTGCCTGATCTTGTCCGGCGCGTATTGCGGCATGGCGGCGATCTCATCCGCCGTCAGCGGCTCCAATATGCCTTGATGCACCGGCTTCTTGTTCTGGAACCAGGCGCCGAACTGGCAGTAGAAAGTCGACAGGTCCTGGGTGAGGCGATCGGCATCGGTCGCGTCTTCGGCGACGAAGGTGTGCATCAAAAGCATGATTTCCGGTCTTTCGATCTCGGGATGCGCGGTGCAGGCGCCGTTAAAGCGCTGCATCAGGCTGGTCACCTCGTGATCGCCGGAAGCCAGCGGCGTCACCTGGACCTTGCAGCCATTGGCGACGGCGAAATCATGCGAATTCGGGTCGCGGGCCGCCACCCAGATCGGCGGGTAGGGTTTCTGCAGCGGCTTGGGCGAGGAGGTGGTGGCCGGGAATTGCCAGAACTCGCCGGAGAGTTCGAAGTCGCCGTCCCAGAGGCCGCGGATCGCCGGTATGATCTCGCGCATGCGCTGGCCGGCCCCCCAGGCGTCGAGGCCTGGAAAGATGCGCTGATATTCATAGCTGTAGGCGCCGCGCGCGATGCCGATGTCGAGCCGGCCGCCGCTGATTACGTCGGCCATCGCGGCTTCGCCGGCAAGCTTGATCGGGTGCCAGAAGGGCGCGATCACGGTTCCGGTACCGAGGCGGATGCGGCTGGTCTTGGCGGCGAGATAGGCGATGTTGATGAAGGGGTTCGGCGAGATGGTGAATTCCATGCCGTGATGCTCGCCGATCCAGGCGGTCTCGAACCCTGCCTGCTCGGCCAGCAGGACCAGTTCTTCTAGCTCGGTCACAAGCTCGGAATGCGGCTTGGCCAGGTCCGATCGTTCCATGTGCACGAAGAGCGAGAATTTCATCGCTGGTCACCTGTATTGACGGCGGAAGCGCCGGCGCTGGCGAGCGGCCGGACCTCGCCTTCGACATTGTTGCCGACATAGACACCGAATGCATCCACCGAGCATTCCCTGACATAGCGCGCGAGCATCGAGCGGATGGCCGGATCGGCGATCTTCAATCCTTCGATCGCGTCGATCTCGATCAGCCGGATGCCGCGATCGCTGGAAGCGGGCACGTCGAACGTGCCACGATAGTAGACATGCGTGCGTGAAACAGTTCCGGCATCGTCCCAGACGGCGAAAAGGAAGCCGAGCTGAGCCTCAATGGCCTTTGCCACAAGCAACCCTCGGAGGCTATTGCCATCGCCCGCCGAGCCCAATCCCCGGCCACGCGGCAGTTCAAAACCGTCCGCGGTTTCCACGAACAGGATCCGGCCGCCATTTTCGAGGATGGCGCCAACATCGGTGCCGGGTTGGGTTGCGGCGAGCGCGTCCTGGCTGAGGCCGGGTGCGACATAGGCGCCGCGGCAATAGCCGAGCGGCTGCGAGGAATTGTGCTGGAAATCGCGGACGCGCCCAATGAGGATCGAATGATCGCCGGCCTCGACCAGTCGCTCCATGTCACAGTCGAAGGACGCGACGGAGCCGTCCAGCACAGGGCTGCCGGTCCGTCCCGGCCGCCAGGCAACGGCGGCGAACTTGTCGGCCACTTTCGAGGCGAAGATGCCGGACGCTGCCTTTTGACCCTCGTTGAGAACGTTGATGGCGAAGCTCTTCGATGTCGCGAAGACGGGATGGCCAAGCGCCTTGTGTGCGATGCAGACCAGCACCAGCGGCGGATCGAGCGAGACCGAGGTGAAGGAGTTGGCGGTGAAGCCGCGCGGCTCGCCTTCGGGGCCGATCGTGGTGACGATGGTGACGCCGGTGAGGAAGGAGCCAAGCGCACGGCGGAATTCGCCGCTGTCGAACCCGGTATTCGCTTGCGCAGGGCCGTCTTGTTCGGTCGCTTCGTCCTCGGTGAGGAAGTCAACGATGCAGCGCGTGGTGAGGTCCGGTGCCGCGACCGCCATCATGTGCTTCTCACCCGGCAGTACCGTGCAGCGGCCATGCGGCGCCAGGCGTGCCATCGCGGCTGACATTGCCGGTGAAGAGTTCCTGTCCTCGGAGCCGGTCATGAACAGGGCCGGCACGGCCAGCGTCGGCAGGCGATCAGCATGATCGCCGTCGGCACGAGTGAACAGGCGATAGGTGCGGGCATAGCCTTCCGGGTCGACCGCGCTCAGTGCGGATGCCGTCTTCTGCGCTGCCGCTTCCAACTCGACCGGCACCGGATCGCCGAACCAGCGGGCGATGGTCCGTGCCGTGCCGGCCGTATCGCTGCGGCCGTTGAGCGCCACCGCGCGCTGGCGAACGGCTTCGGCCAGTTCAGGTGTACGCCGGAACACGGCATTCAGTGAAACGATGCGGCGGACGCGCTCCGGTGCGCGCAGCGCGAGTTCCTGAGCAACGAGTGCACCCATCGAGTGGCCGACGACGGATACCTTGTCGAGGCCGAGATGGTCGAGGAGGCGAATGGCTTGGTCGGCATAATCGGCCAGTTCCGGATCTTGCGGTGGCAGCGGCGACTGACCATGGCCGAGCATGTCGATGGCGATCGCGTCGAAGCGGCCAGCCATGCGCTCGAGCTGCGGCTGCCAGATCGCAGCGTTCATGCCGACACCATGGATGAACAGCACTGGGGCACCGACACCGGCCCGGATGAAGCCGGTGCCGTCGGGCGCCGTGCCCTGTCGAGCCCATGCGGAAGCATCAGCCATGCACGTCCCCAAGCTCCTTGAGGTCCTGATAGCGGTCGCCGATGCGGTGATGCGGGCGACCGCCGATCGAAGCGCCAAGCGCGACCACCAGTTCGTCCGGCGCCGGCGCATCGCCGATCTGGAAATGCACGGTCAGGTAATGCGAGCGCCGTCCCTCGTCATTCTTATCCATTAGCGGGATCATGATCGGCGTGTTTGGCCCGCCGCGCAGATTGGTGAAGGCAAGATAGGTCTTGGCGCCGACGGCACGCCGATAATGATTGCCGAAATGGAGTGTGTGGATCAGCGCCGACGCATGCTCGATCTCGCCCGACGTACCGCAGATGGCGGCCTTGCCATAGCCCTCGATAGCCTCGCCGGAACCGGCGACGGCAACGATCTCGCGGGTCAGGATCTCCCCCAGCACCGGCGCACAGGCTCGGATTTGGGGCGACAGATCGTCGGTGAAGCCGCGACCGGCCCAGGGATTGGTCAGCACCGCGGCGACGCCGATAAGGCGCAGCGGCCGGGGGGTGGCCTTGCCGCCTTCGATCAGCGTGTTCTCGGTATAAGTCACGATCTTACGGATGGCGGTCTGCATTGGATTTCCTCGGGTAGGTGATACCTCGGGACGTCCAATCCCGCTGTCATCTTATGGTATACCATGATATGGAGCGCCGAGTACCTTGTCAACCGGGCGTCGAATCTGTTTTGGTAGGGCGCAGGAGGCATACATGCCAGACGACACGCTTCGCATCGACCGCAGCGCCAAGACCTTGAGGACGCTGGCGCTGGAGCGCATGCGCGAAGCGATCATGGATTTCCATTTCCAGCCTGGCGAAAGGCTCGTCGAACGGCCGCTTTGCGACCAGCTCGGCGTCAGCCGTTCCGTCGTGCGTGAGGTTCTGCGGCAGCTGGAGGCAGAGGGGCTCGTGCAGATGATCCCTGGGCATGGGCCGGCCGTCGCCAGGCCGGACCTCGGCCGTACCGACGAGATCTACGAACTTCGGGCTCTGCTTGAAGGCATCGCGGCCCGAGCCTGTGCCCTGTCGGCCACCGGCGAGCAGTTGGCAAGGCTCGAAGGGGCGCTGGCGGATTTGTTCGATGCGTGGGCGTCGGCGACGCCGCCTGCGGTGATGCGGGCGACGACCAAATTCTACGAGGCGCTGTTCGAGGCCGCCGACAAGCGTGTCGCCTGGGAAATCGTCTCCGGGCTGAATGTCCGCATCAACCAGCTTCGTTCGATGACCATCGTCTCGACCAACCGGCGCGAAGCGGCGATCACCGAGATGAATGAGATCATGGATGCGATAAGGGCGCGCAAGCCCGATGAAGCGGAAGCGGCGGCACGGCGACATGTCGAATCGGCGTGGCAGATCGCTCGAGATAAACTTCGCCTGGTCTAGGTCCGCGTGAGCCTAGCCTATCCAACCCTTCGAAGCGCCTTGCAGAAAATGTCTGCTTCCCGGCAACGAACGACTGAGATGACCCGCAAAGCGGTCCGGCAGCTTCGGAGCCGTATCCGGACGGTCTGCTTCTAGGAAGCGCTCGTCGGTAAGCTGCCGTTCGAGTTCACGGTCATCGAGCGAAGTTTGCCTTGTCAACTGACGAATACGCTGCTTTGACGACCAAGTTTAGCGGGCGCTCTTACCGGCCGGCACCTTGACGGCTGGAACAGGGCCGGTAGCGGATCGGCAGCTTGTGGAGCCACGCAGCCGAAGAGCGGTCATTCCATGACGTTGTTTACAGCTCCAGGAGGAGTGTCACTCCTCCTCGAATAACAACCTGCCATTCGTCAACGCCTCCTTCCAACCTAGGGAGAACCGCCGGAAATCAGGCTGTCAGATTGCACACCGTCGCGTGGAGTCATTCATCGCGCCAGTATGGGTGGGAACAGCTGAATTGGCGCGAGCCAACCAGACGGCGTTTGGTCTCAGATATCGGTCCTGGGACGGGCAGATCATTCGCGGTCATGTTGGGTACGAAACTGTAACCCTGATCGACAAGCTGCAGTTTCAGCTCCGCCAGGTGGCGCCTGAATCCATTTTCGATGTAGCTGCGCGGATACCGCCATCCGTTCCTGCATGCTCGCACGAGAATGTCGGAATACAGTTCAGAGCTGGCAGCTTTCACCGCTTCTTCGGAAGTCAGTTTGCTGTTGGTTTGGGTACCTTCGGACAAGCATGGCCCCACCGACACCAAAAGCACCAGTATTACGGTCAAGACAGACAACTTTGTCATGGAGCCCTCCGTGTTCTGAATCGACCAGGCCTGCCAAGCAACCTGCCCTGCCGATCTGCAGAGACTAGGATGCTGACCCGTCGCATGGAATCGTGCAAATGCAGTGTTTTCGATATCGCATCTGTAGTATTTCATCCTGATGTAAGGCCATCGGGTTCTGGCCGCAGGTCGGCAGCAAGGAAAATGGAACGATGCTTCGCGCCGTAGGCAATCCTCTCGCCGGCTTATCGGATCGGGAGTTGATGGTCGCGGCAAAGTTTGCGGAGGGAATGACGTATCGCGAAATCGGCGAAACACTTTTCATAGCGCCTACCACCGTTCGGACCCATCTTTCGGCCATTTATCGGAAGCTCGATGTTCGTAGTAAAGTGGCGCTTGCTGGGTTACTTGCCGATCACCGCCAGCAGGACCGCAGCCATGCACCACCCGGAAGTCTTTCGACCGATGAGCCGGGTCCGCCGGTCCTCGCAGTTCTCCCGTTCGACAATTTAAGCGGAGAAGAACGCTGGACTCGTATCGCTGATGGTTTGTCGGCGGACCTCATAGTTGATCTCTCTCGCTACCGGGACCTTGCGGTGATCGCCCGCCAAACAATGCTTTCCTACAAGGGACGGCATGTTGACGTGCGAGCTCTCGGACGAGAGTTGAATGCCGACTATGTGATCGAGGGAAGTTTTCAAGTGGACGGGCAGCGGGTGCGCATCCGCGTCCAACTCGTCGACGCCCACACAGGGGTCGATGTCTGGACGATGCGTTACGATCGTTCCGCGAACAACCTGTTTGCGATGCTGGACAGCGTGACCGAAAACGTCATCAATGTCCTTGCAACTTGCCACGGTCAGCTCGCCAATCTGCGACGCGATGCGGCTCGTCGGAAGGCCTATGACTGCTATCTGCTTGGGCTTGAGCAGAAGCACCTTTTCACCCGTGAGTCGAACAAGGAGGCGATACGGCTACTGGCGCGTGCGATCGAACTCGACCCGGGTCTAGCAAGAGCTTGGACCGCGCTGGCACTTGCGCATGCTGTGGAAGCTATCAACGGGTTTACCGACAACCTTTCCGGCTCGATCGAGAGCTGGAGCCAATGTGTCAAGCAAGCGCTGGCGCTCGATCCGTCCGACATTTACGCCCGCATAATGCTTGCCGATCTTCGGGCATTGCAGGGCGATGTCGAAGCTGCTGTCGAAGAACATGACCGAGTGTTGGTGGCTGCTCCAAATGACGCGGACTCACTTGCCTTTCTTGCGGGTAGCCTTGCTCTTGTTGGCAGCGACCCGAAGCGTGGCTACGAACTGGCCAAGCGAGCGGTCCGGCTAAATCCTTATGTTCCCTGGTATCATGGAATGCTCGCTCGATGCAGCTACGTTCTTGGCTTTTACCGTGAATCACTGGTCGCGCTACGTCAATCTGCGCCAGATTCGCCCGCCACCCTTCTGTTTCTGGCAATGGCTCATGCGATGCTCAATGAAACTCCTCAGGTCGCCAGGATCAATTCGCGACTGAAGGACGAGTTCCCGAATTTCACGGCTGAGGTGTTCATCAGAACCTATCCGGTTACCAATCCTGTCGCCATTGCTGCAATCAGAGAAGGCGCCCGTCGTGCGGGTTTGGCCTAGCTTCTTCACTCTGGTCACCTCAGAGGCGCATTGCTCCTCGGGCAGCATTGGGGCCGAATGCGGACCGGCGGCTTTCAGTGAGCAGCAATCAACAACGGACGATTGCACCATAGCTTTTGAGGCCAGCCAAATGGCTTTGTCGTCCTGGGCGGGTTGCATAAGGCTGCACTCCAAACATGGCTTTCAAGGAAGCTGGACGATTCCCTCAAGCGCCGCGTAGACCGAGATTCGAAGCCAACGGTCCATGCTTCGCGCGAGGCCGGGGTCGCCGATGAGGAAAAGGCCGCCCCTCTCTTTCTCACGCTCGATGCTGGAGCGGCCCTCCAGGATGGCTCCCAGCGAAACAACGCCGGTCTCGACGTAAAGATCGACGTCCCGGCCGGGGTCGAGCGCGCATAGCTCGGGCAAGTCTGAGCCTGGCTCGACCACAAACCAGTAATGGGGACACCTCGGTGGGGGATCGTCGCGGAAATGGAAGCGGATGACGGCGCGCCGCCGCGGCAGTTCAGCGAGGTCAATCTTTCGCCGCACGGCCCACATGAGGGTCGAAACATCCACGTCGGCGAGCGCGATCTCCGCCTCGATGTTGCATTGCGCCCATTCCGCCAGCGCGTTCATCGCCGGCTCGAGCCTTATCGACTTTTCGGTACGGAAATAGCTGATGGTGCCCGTCGCCTCGTCCTCGACGCGCTCGACCAGGCCCAACGCTTCCATTTCCTTGAGCCGCCTCGACAAGAGGGCGGACGAGACGTTGCCCACCCCCTTGCGAATGTCATTAAAGCGGGTCGAGCCGTTCCAGAGCTCGGTCAGGATTTGAATTGTCCAGCGTGGCTCCAGGAACTCGCAGGCGTGCGAGATCGGGCAGACCAGTCCGTAAGGCCGTCGCGTCATGGCTGACCGCTCCTTTGCCGCAGGTTAGGCCTTTCGGAGGTCTGAGGCCAGTTCACAATCTGAAGCGGAACGCTTCCGAAGCTGCCCTGGCGCCTTCTCGCCTTCTGCCGTCACGTGATCGCCATTCGCATTCCCGATCAACGGAGGTTCACCATGACTTGGCGTAACATGACGCAAACGACAATAGGCCAGACCGCACGGCGCTTGCCGGGCACTTTTCTTGACCCTCCGCTCGAACGCCTGCTGGCCCTTGTCCGTGAGTGGAGGACCCGCCGCAACATAGAGCGCGGGCTCGGTCACCTGTCCAACTTCCTTCTGCGGGACGTTGGCTTGACCGAAGCGGACGTCGAAGCGGCCTGCGCCGACAGCTTCGATAGGTCCGCCTCTCGCGAGCTCCAGAGTGCAGCGCAGAACCGCACGGGAAATTGGTGAGAAGGGAGAGCCCCGGGAGCGGAAGCCGTTTTGACGGCGGCAATTGATCAGCCGAACTCAGGGATCCCCAGTAGCGCCTTGGTTTCAGAGATCTAGCGCGCCGAAGCGATTCGAATGCATACTTCCAAGTGGTCGGCCGGCTCTTCGGATTCATCGTGAGGAACGTCTGCTGTTGGAAGAAACCCACCGAAGCTTTAACAACCGAGTTGAGGCGCTGAGCGCACGCTCGTGCGGTATAGTAGGTCCGATAGCGAGCTACGAGCACGGCACGATCCGCAACTATCGAAGCCCGGCAATTCGCAGCCCCTCTACATAGAGAGCCCGGTGCTTGTCGTGAACGATCGGATGAAACTTGTCTACCCATTGAAGGGATAGGGACGGTTGAAGGCGCTTGGCCTGCGAAAGCGCATGAACCGCGATGTCCATTTCACCGGCCATCCCAGCGGCCGCCGCGTACGTCCGCCATGCAGACCCAAAATGGGGCCGGAGTTCAACCGCGCGACATTCGCATTCGACCGCGTCTGCATATCGTCCAGCCATGAAATGACATAAGCCAAGGATGGAGAAATTCGCAGCATATGTGTGATCGCGAGGACTTAGCCTACCCGCGATTTCAAGATGGTCGAGCCCCTCGGCGGGCATGCCCCCATATCCGTAAGTTGAGCCCAGGATCGAATGCGCAAAGGCGAAGCTCGGGTTTAGCTCGATCGCTTCATTTAGTTCTCTCACAGCAGAGTCGAAGCCGCGCGAAATCATGTGGACAAACCCTGCCGCTAAATGCGTCCACGGGTCCTCGGGGTCGCCTTGGATTGCCCGCTGCGCGAGGGCGCGAGAGGTGGGCAGAATGTCTGCTGCGTTGGCCCATCCTGACAAAACGCGGGCCGCGTGAGCCCACGCCAACAGGCTGTTGGCGCGGGGATAGTCAGGATCGAGGTCCGTAGCCTGCTTCAGAAATCCCTGTGCAATCTCGATTTCCGTAGCCGAACTCCAGGTCCAGACATATGGCATCGCCTTCATGACGAATCCCCAAGCGTCAAGATTGGTGGGGGACCTGCTCTGAAAGCGTTGCTGTTCCGCCGTGTAGAGCCGCGGCTCGATCGTAGCGATGACACTTTCGGCAATCTGATCCTGAAGCGCGAAGAATTCCGACAATTCCACATCGTATCGTTCAGCCCACACTTGTACCCCGGTCGATGTGTCACTGACTTGCGCGCTTATCCGGAGTCGATGACCTGAGCGCCTTACACTTCCGTCCAGCACATACCGCACACCAAGCTCTCGACCGACTTGTTTTAAGTCGACCGCTTTTCCCTTGTAGGTGAACAAAGAGTTCCGGGCGGACACGAAGAGCCAACGAAGACGCGACAGCCGAGTAATAATGTCTTCGGCAAGGCCGTCGGCGAAGTATTCCTGTTCGGGGTCGCCGCCCATGTTCTGGAATGGCAAGACAGCAATCGAAGGGTTGTCGGGCAGCGCCAGCTGTTCGGAGGACCCGGCAGTCGCAGCCAGATCGGTTTTTGGGACCGTGTCGCGCATACATAGGCGATAGGTGCGCACCGGGCGTGCGATATTTTTGAGCTCTTTCTCGCCCAGATCGACAAATTCTTCCTTCAGTTTGTCGCGCACCTGTTCGTAAGCGGCGGCCGATAAACAGATGCCGTTCGGCTCAGCGATGCTTTCTAGACGGGAGGCAATATTGACACCATCTCCCATCAGATCGCCGTCGCTCTCCTCGACAACATCGCAGAGATGAATGCCGACGCGAAATTCAATGCGTCGCCCGGGCGGTAAGCCAGCGTTGCGCTCAATCATGCCGTTCTGCATTTCGATTGCACAGCGTACGGCGTCAACAACGCTCCGGAACTCTACGAGGGTGCCGTCACCCATAAGCTTCACAACGCGCCCATTGTGGACAGCGATGGTCGGATTGATGAGATCGCTCCGGAGCGCCCGTAGCCGCGCCAGCGTTTGATCTTCGTCCGACCCCGCCAACCGGCTGTATCCGACCACGTCGGCGACCAGGATCGCCGCAAGTTTCCGCGTCTGGCTCACTTTGCCCACTCCTGTCGACTAAGTGGCATAGCACAGATTACAAAATCCCGTTTTCGAAGGCGACGTTCGATAGGTGAATTCCGAGATAGCCTCAAACAAAGCAGCGCGGGATCTGATTGGAAGTGAATTACGGCAACCACGATCTGTTGGCGAGGCGGACCTTAGGTGCCGTTGAAAATTTTCAGTCAACGAAGCGCGTCCTGTCAGACTTGATGATGACCTCGGCGAAATCGGGCGAGACCTTGCCGCACCAGGCCATCAAGAGTTTTCTCACCGCCCTGATACGGTGAGCCGCGCCAGCACCGTTTCAGCCTCGAGGCGAGGCACCACGGCGATACCATCGCGGTCGCCGACCAGTATGTCTCCCCGCGAGATGGTCATTCCTCCCAGTACCACCGGGAACCCGGCCGTGCCTGGACCATTGCGCGCCGGCGAGTTCGCGACGATCCCGGCACAGTAAACCGGCACCCGCCCGCCTCGATCCCGACAACATCGCGCACGAGGCCGGCGCACCCCTTGTTTCGCACCATGCCAAGGACGAGATCCTCAGTGACCGCCGCACCAGCAAAGCTGTCGGTGGCCGCAACGATGATATCGGCCAGTATCGCAGTACCTGGCGAGAGTGCCTTAATCCCTGGTGCAACGCCCCTCGCCCGCCCATGGCGTCTAGGACTAGGCTCACGGGCAAGCCGGAAAAGGCACTGATGATCTCTGCCGCAGGCCGTTCGAAACGGCTTTTGATGGTGAGCAGCGGTGGGTCTTCAATCATGTGGCGGCCTCACACCCTGAACGAACGAAAGACGAGCTGCAGCGGGATATTTGCGGTTCCTCAAAGGCGCTGCCGCAACTTCCATGCCCTTGAGAGATATCGAAGGCGAGGATCTTCGCTCTGGGGGCGAGGTGAAGTTCAAGCACCTGGCAGCTGAATTCCTCGCCATCGTAAAGAGCTGCGCGTCGTCGATCGCATCGAGGCAGCGACCCAAGGCGCCTCGCCGAGAGTGGAAGACGAGGAATAGTTCGCCCGATTCGCGTGATCGCATTTCGCGATAGCCGCCGGCGAGCCAGTCATTGGCTTCTCGGCGCCGGCCGATCTGTACTCCAGCGACCAGGTTTCAGAAAAGTTTCAGAATTTCGCCGGTACGCACCGCTCCACATGCGCCATGATCCCTACAATCTAGGGAGTGGCCATCATGGAAAACGACGTCGAAAGGCTCCGCATACGGCAAGAGCTTTACGAGTTGTACTTCAGTGGGGTCAACAGCTTGGCCTGCGCGCCAATGCCCGGCACCTTCTTCGAACTTCTAGAGTTGGGCGCCCTGGCTCGCCATGAACCCGTGCCTGAGGGAGCAGAACCTGCGGCTGCGGCAAAGGTCTTGACCGTAAGCGCGGATGGCCCCTGTATGTCGACGAGCCCGGCTCGGTTTGGCAGAGCGCTTCTGAATGTCGCATACAGAATCAGGGAGCATAGCAATCGGCGAGTGCGTGTTTGACACTTCGCGCGGCTTGCTGTTGCGCCAGGGTCATCCCGTCAAACTTCGTCCCAAGACATTTGCACTCCTGAGCCATCTCGTTGGAAAAACAGGGCACGTCGTCAGCAAGTCGGAGCTGGTGGAGTCCGTCTGGCCTGGGCTGTTTGTAACCGAAGACTCGCTCACCCAAGGCGTGCGCGAGTTGCGCAAGGCGCTGCGCGATGACTCACAAAGTATAATTCGCACCGTCTCAGGCCGCGGCTACCTCCTTTCACCGCTTGGCGCGCCGGCGAGGCCGCCGTCCGACCTGCCTTCTGTAGCGGTGCTGCGCTTCACTAATGAAGGCGATGCGACCGACACGCCTCTGGTCGATGGTTTTGCCGAGGACATTGTCAACGCTCTGGCGCGATTTCGCACTGCTGTTGTCCTGGCGCGCAACTCAAGCTTTTCCTTTGCGTCGGAGGACCCCGGCAACTGGACCGAGGTCGGCAGGAGACTCGGGGCAACCTTCCTGGTTCGGGGACGCATGGGCCTTCGCGACGGCACCGTACGGGTGGCGATCAACCTCATCGAAGCGGCAAACGGCGCGGTCTTGTGGGGCGAGAAGTTCACAGCATCGGGCTCAGCTGTTTTTGACATGCAGGAAGAGATCGCGCTGCGTGTGACGAACCGTCTTGTCGCACGGCTCGACGATGCGGGCTTGACGCGCGCCCGTCCAAAGCCTCCAGCAAGCCTGGCGGCCTATGAGCTTCTTCTCAAGGGGCTGGTGCATTTGCGTGGCTACGGCGCCGACGATAATCAGGCAGCACGGAACTACTTTGCTGCGGCCGTCACCAAGGATACGCATTATGCGCTCGCGCGCTCATACCTTGCATTTGCCGACCTGATTATCGGCGATTATGGAATGGCTCCTCCGGAGGTGCTGGCCGACATAGTAGAGCAAGCCCGCTTCGCGGTAGGACTCGCACCAGAGGAGCCTCGCTGCCATCGGATTCTTGCCCAAGCACTGCTGTGCACGCGCACATACGATGCCGCCGAGCGGCACTTTCGAAGATCCTATGACCTCAATCCCTTCGATGCGGACACGATCGCGCAGATCGGCTATCTGCTTGCCATCAGGGGCAAGCCTTTCGAAGCCCTGACCTGGATCGACAAGGCGGTTCAGATCAATCCGATACATCCAGACTGGTATCATTCCGACCGTGCATTCGCCCAATACGCGGCGGGAGACTACAAGGGAGCCGTTGTCAGTTGGTCGATGTTGCCCATGACTTCGGCCGTAAGGCTCACATGGCTGGCGGCGGCACAGGCGAAGTTGGGCAACCAGGACGCGGTATCGCGGCTCGTTTCAGAACTCAAGCGTATCGCGCCATCCTACACTCCACTGGAGTCGATCCGGGCCAGCATGCTTTACGAGCATGAATCTGACGCTGACCATCTTCTCGACGGAGTCGCGAAAGCGCTGATGATGTGGAGCGCCGCCTGAACTGTTTGGTTACCGGCCGGACTGGCGGAGCTTTGGGCAACGTTGAAACATTACGACACCGATGTGTCGGATGGTTTGCATTCAAAGGTTTTTGCGACGCTATCTGAGAGCTCTCGTCGGTGATCGCGGGAGGAACTATGGAATCGCCCGAGCATGCTTTCGAAATCATCCGCTACAAGAAATTGGACCGTCCGCGTGCCGGCCTATAGCAACACGCTGACCTTCGCTTTCGAGGCAGAAAGCTACGCACGCTCCTATGCGGATGGCCAGGCTTTCCGCCTTAGCGTCGAGGTGGCTGAGCGCAAGAAGTGTGCGTGAAGGGGGCCTACAATCCTGGTCGTTTCGCCCCAGACGGCTGAACCCGACGATGTCCGCCACCAGGATTGCCGCAATCTTACGGCGCTTCGGTCATTTCTGCTGCCAAAACCGCCACAAGCTTTCGTTCTGGGCGCGCCACGATCCCCTCCGGCCCTACACCTGGGTTTGCTCTAACGTGGCACCCCTGCCTACGCGCAACCAGCTACCAGAGTCCGCTTCAATCGGCGGCAGAGCTCGGCCCAATGGCCGAATTGCGGCGCATAGCGGAATATGGCATCGCGCCTCGACGGTTGAGATTCAACCGCGGCTCAGAACTCGCCGGAGAGCACTGAAACGAATGCGATATTGCGCCGGCGTCAGCCCGACCTTGCGGCGGAAGAGACGCCCGAAAAAACTCGCATCCTCGTAGCCGACTTCATTGGCCACCCCCTCGACCGCCAGGTCGCCGGTCTCCAGCAGTTCCTTGGCCGCTTCGAGCCGGAGCGCGTGGATGTAGTCGATTGTCTTCATGTCCGTGGCCCTTGCGAAGCGGCGCACGAAGGAGCGCTCGGACAGGCCTGACAGCTTGGTCATGGCGGTGACGGGCGAAGGGGTCCGGTAGTTGCGTTCGGCCCATTTCTGGCAGCGGTTGATCACCGCGTCGTCGGTCTGGCGAAAGCGCATCAGCGCTGCGAAGGGCTGCTGGCCCATGTCGTGCCACTGCAGCATGTAGACCTTGGCGACCTCCATCGCCTCCCTGAGGCTGACGAAGCGCGCGATCAGATAGAGGGCGAGATCCTGCCAGCTTGAGCCGCCCCCGGCCATGACGATGCGCTGGGCCTCGCCGCTCAGCACGAGCGACTGGCCCGGCTTCACCTTCACGCCGGGATAGTTGTTCGTGAGCGTCTCGACATAGCCCCAGTGAATGGTGGCCTCGCGATTGTCGAGCAGCCCGGCCTCACCGAGCAGCACCGCGCCCGAACATGCGCTGGCCAGCATGGCGCCGTCGTCATGCGCTCGCTTCAGCCACGCGGCTTCGGCGTCATACTGCCCGGCAACGCTTTCGCCCGGATTGACGAAGAAATCTGGAATACAGACGATGTCGGGTGGCGGGCAATCGGCAAGGCTGTGATCTGGGCGCACCCAGATGCCGTTTGCCGCGCGAAACGGGCTGCCGTCCCCGGCAACCACATAGGGCCGCATGCGTGGCGTGCCCGCGGCTCCGCTGGTGATGAACAGGAAATCCCTGCCGGGCGAGGAAAACAAGTCGAACATGCCGTAGATCGTGGAGGCGGTAGCCTCCGGAGCGGCAAGGATCGCCACATTCAATGGTCTCGCCTGTTCAACCATGGCAGAAATGACCGCCTTCCAGCATTTTCGACTTTAGCGGCCGTGCCCGCGCCGCGCTAGCGTGTGTCAAACGAGGAGACCGCTACATGGCCGCCACCGCTACCCTTGCACAATCGAGCATCGATAGCTTCCGTTCCATCTTGTGCGGCGAGGTGCTGGAGCCGTCGAACCTGTCCTATGACGCGACGCGGGTCGTTTGGAACGGCATGATCGACCGCCGTCCCGCCCTCATCGCGCGCTGCCGGAGTGCTGCCGATGTCGTGGCGTCGGTGAATTTCGGGCGCGAGCATCGGTTAGCGATCGCGATCCGCTCGGGTGGCCACAATGTTGCAGGCTACGCCGTCTGCGAAGGCGGCCTGATGATCGACATGTCGCTGATGAAGGGCGTGCGGGTCGCGTCCGGCCTCGACCGTGCCCTCGTCGAGGGCGGCGCGACCTGGGCCGATGTCGATGCGGCCACCACCCCGCTTGGCCGCGCCACGCCGGGCGGTCTCATCTCGGCGACGGGCGTTGCCGGCCTGACGCTTTCCGGTGGCATCGGCTGGCTGCGCGGCAGCCAGGGCCTCAGCGTCGATAATCTGCTGGCCGCCGATCTGGTGACCGCCGATGGCCGGCTCATCCATGCCGACGCGACGCAGAACCCGGATCTCTTCTGGGCGCTACGCGGCGGCGGCGGCAATTTCGGCGTGGTGACGAGCTTCGAGTTCAAGCTGCACCCGATCGAACCGGAGCTGATGTTATGCGGTCCGGCCTATCCCGAGGAGCGCGCCAACGAGATCATTCCGCTCTGGCGCGACTTCATGCAGACCGCACCCGACCGCCTGAGCGGCCTGGCCGAGTTCTCCACCCTGCCCGACGACCCCTCGATTGCCGAGCATGCAAGGGGCCGGCGCGTCCTGGCGCTCGCGCATGTCTATGACGGACCGGCCGACGAGGGCGAACGGGTCGTGGCGCCGTTGCGCAGTTTTGGGGAACCGCTCGTCGATTTCAGCGGCCGCATGCCATATCGCACCATCCAGTCGCTCTATGACGGGCTGTTCCCGAAAGGCCGCGACCGCTGCTACTGGAAATCCACTTACCTCTCGCGCCTCGACGACGAGGTCGTCGGGGAGACCACTGCTTGGATGGCGAAGCGCCCCTCCGAAATGACCTTCGCCTCGATCTGGAAGTTCGGCGGTTTCGTCCAGCGCGTTGCAGCCGATGAGACTGCCTTCGGCGACCGCTCCATGCCCTTCATGCTCAGCCTCGACGCCATCTGGCCAGGCGCTAACGAGGACGACGCGAACATCGGCTGGGTTCGCAGCTTCTGGCAGGACATGCAGCGCTACTCGACCGGCCGCCTCTATCTGAACTTCCCCGGCCATGGCGAAGGATCGGATCTCGTCCGCGACGCCTTCGGCGCTGAGGCTTACGCGCGGCTCGCCAAGATCAAGCACAGATACGATCCGGACAATCTGTTCCGCCTCAACCAGAACATCCTGCCAATGCGCTGACGCACAATCAAAATCGGGTGTACGGTGCGACCCTCGTCTCGCAACCGTGGGAGCTTTGATCGCGCTGAGTCGCGAGCGACGACCAGCGTGGTCGCCGCGATGCCCGCTTTCAATCAGTGGCAAATCTGTCCGCAACGGCTGAGATGAAGCGCAAAGCTGTCGGGCAACCTTGGGGACCGCAAGCCAACTGGCAGCTTTAAGGCTTCAATCCGTCAGAAGTGGACGTTCAGCGTGCGCGAGTTCCGGTGGCCAGGATCACGTCTGCTTTATGACTTCATCTCGACACGGATACCATGCAGGGTCTTGCTCGAAGCGTTGAGCACGCGACCCGCTGGTTGGGCGGCCATATGCACCACGAGACAGCCTTGACCGTCCCATGCCTGAACCGCCTGGATGACATCTCGATTGGGCGGCATCATGGTTCCATCCGGCGCGAAGTCGTGGATAGGGCCTTCCACCTCATCGAACACGAATACTGAAGGCCAGCGGTGGTGATGTGTCGGCTCTTCCTCGTCGGGCTTGAGGATTACCTCAAGCACACGTAGCCGGTCATTCTCAAACAACACCTTATGGTTTCCGGGAGCCGCGATAACGGCGTCAAGCTTTGGATCCCACTGCGTAGGATCGGTATGGTCGATCACCTTGGTAGTCATGGCGTAATTCTCCTCTCAGATAGACAGGCGGCCCTCACGCCGTCGTCACTGGTTGAATTGTGCCTTGGGCGCAGAACTGCTGCCCGTCCGCCAGTCGCGCATAGTTATGAACGATCTGGTTCTCGTGATCTTGAACCTGCACGACGAAGTTGCCGCCTTGCTCGGTCCAACTCATGATGAAAAGTCCGGGTCGAACGCCGGTCAGATTGCTCTGAACCACCTCGTCGATCTCGGTAGCGCCGATCGTCGCCTGCACCCGCAATTCGGTCGGCGACAGGACCGTCAACCTCGGTACGAACTGTCCGAATGAGCAATCAAAAGTCTTTCCGACGAGCGAGGTCGGAGCACCATTGGTCGTAGCCATCCTAATCCTCCTTGATGATTTTCGAAATCAGCTCGGCCGATGCTCGGGACAGATGCCGAACTGCTACTTTCAATTTTTGGAGCGCTCCAAGTGCAAGTTCCAACATTTTGGACCTAGCGTCAAGAAAAAACTTGGAGCGCTCCAAGAAATTGTCTAATTGAGGGAAATGAACGCTTCTAAAATGCCTACGCTCGCCGATGTCGGCCGGCTCGCTGGAGTCTCCCGCGGCACCGTCTCCAACGTATTCAACCATCCGGATCTGGTGCGATCCGATCTGCGCCAGCGCGTCGAGGCCGCGGCGCGTCAGCTTGGTTATGATGGCCCCGACCCGAGGGGACGCGTGCTGCGCGACGGCAAGTTCAACGCCATAGGCCTGATCCCCCCGGGCGCATACGCCATTGCCGATATGATCAGGAGCCCATATCTGCGCGAGCTGGTGCTTGGCGTTTCGCTTGCTTGTGACGAGGCTGGAGCGACATTGAGTTTGGTCAATGGTACGGACGAGACACGCACTTCCACCATTCGAGAGGCCTTGGTGGACGGCTTCATTCTGGGCCACAGCGCGGACATCGAGTTGATCGCGTCTTTACGGCGCCGGCGGCTGCCCTTCGTCATCCTCGAGAGCGATGCCGGTCCGGACGTCAATTCTATCCGGATAGACGGCAGGAGCGGGGCGCTGGCGGCCATCAGGCATCTGGCTGCTCTTGGACATCGGCGTTTTGCAATCCTTTCCATTCGGCGCACATCGGGGTCACCCATCGTCCATTTGCCTGGCAATTCCCCGCGCGCTATCTCTGCCGGTTTTCAACTCGATCAGGAGAGACTTTTCGGCTTCGCCCAGGGTTTGGCTGAGCTCGGTCTGTCAATCGACAATGTCCCGATCATCGAGACGACCCCAGGTGAGCCTTCGGCCGGAGCGGTCGTATTCGACCGGGCTCCGCAAGCAACGGCGATCTTGACTATGTCGGACTGGCAGGCAATCACCGTCCTGGACGAAGCGCGTCGGCGCAATATCAAGATACCCGAACACATGTCTGTCGTCGGCTTCGATGGCACTGCGGAGTCTTCGCGCACCACGCCCCCGCTCACGACAGTGGCTCAAGACATTGTCGGGAAGGGGAGACTTGCCGCCACGACGGTGTTTGCAAACGGCGCCCCGAGCCAGGTGATCATACCGGTCGAACTCTTGGTCCGCGGCTCGACCGCCCGACCACGCGGTTAGGCCGGTCACCTCATACTCGTCGTGACGCACAGTGCGCACTGCGAACTCCAGCGTGGTCGCCGTCAACGTCTGCTTTCAGAAGGTATCAAAGGTGGCTGCAACGGCCGAGATCAGGCGCATTGCTGACCGGCAGCCTTGGGGCCGGGACCAGTAAGTCCGCTTGTGGCCAGTTAAGAACGACAGAGGCCGATCTCGACCCACATCAGCCATGCGGCAACATCCGGTTTCGCACAAGGCTAAGCCATGAGGGCAATGTCTTCAAAACGACGTGGTTGCATTATCGCTGTCCAGTAGGCCAAGCATGCTCGCATTCGAAACGCCAGTCGAATACGCTCAGCGAAGCTTTGACCTAGGGAGGCAGGACAACCGCACATGGAGCGAAGGCTTACCGCGATCCTTGCTGCCGACGTGGTCGGCTACAGCACGCTCATGGGCGAGGATGAGGTCGGCACGCTCGAACGACTGAAGGGTTGCCGTCGAGAACTGGTCGACCCCGCGATCAAGGAATTCCACGGTCGGATTATCAAGCTCATGGGAGACGGGGCGCTGGTCGAATTCGCCAGCGTCGTTGATGCCGTCCAATGCGCTGCCGCGATTCAGCGCCGGATGGCTGTCCGAGACCCGGGCACCTCCGACCCCCGCCACATCCGGTTTCGCATCGGCGTCAATCTCGGTGATGTCATCGTAGAGGAAAATGACATCTACGGCGATGGCGTCAACATCGCCGCGCGCCTCGAGGCTATGGCCGAGCCGGGGGGTGTATGTATCTCCGGAACCGCATTTGATCATGCCGTTCACAAGGTTGATGTCGGCTTTGCCAGTCTTGGCGAGCAGCGCCTCAAGAACATCGCCGATCCGGTTCGCGCCTATCGATTGCTGCTGGATCCCGCAGCATCGGGAAAGGTCACGGCGGCGCCACACCGGCCGAGCTCGCGCGTCATCATCCTGGCAGGCGCCGCCGCCTTGGCGATCGCCGCGATTGCCGGCATTTTCGCATGGCAGAAGTTCTCAGTGCCATCGCGGCCATCGGTTGCCGTGCTGCCGTTTGCAAACCTCGGCGGCGATCCAGGCCAGGACTATTTCGCTGACGGCATCACCGAGGATCTGATCACCGACCTCACCAAGCTGTCCGGTCTGGACGTCATCGCGCGCAACTCGGTGTTCGCCTACAAGAACAAGCCTGCAGCGCTTGCGGACGTCGCGCGCGACCTTGGCGTCCGCTTCGTTGTCGAGGGGAGCGTCCGCCGCACCGGCGAGCAGATCCGCCTCAATGCCCAGCTCATCGATACGGCAACGGGCGACAATCTGTGGGCCAACCGGTTCGACCGTGGCATGGCCGGCGTGTTTGCCGTCCAGCACGAGATGAGCGGCGAGATCGCCAAGGCGCTTGGCATGCAACCTTCGGCAGCGGAAAGCGAACGCATGGCGCGGCCGCCGACCGAAAACCTCGAAGCCTACGACTTCTATCTTCGTGCCGAGCAGACAGCACGGACCGGTCGGCGCGACGGCCTGCGGGAGGCGCTCACGCTCTACGACAAGGCCGAGCAGCTCGACCCCGCTTTTGCGGAAGCCTTCGCGGCGGATGCAAGCACGACGGTGTATATCTGGCGTGAATCGTTCAATGACATCATGCAGAGCGCGCCAGCACGAAAGAGAGCATATGAGAAGGCGAGCCGAGCTTTGCAACTCGACCCTGACCTTTCGTCGCCCTATGCTATTCTTGGGATCATGCAGGTCGTGGATCGCCGCTACGAGGAAGCCATCGCTTCGGTCGAGCGAGCCGTCGCACTCGGCCCCGGCGATGCTGAGACGCAAATAGCACTGGGATACGTGCAACTGTTCGCCGGCAGTCATGCTGAGGCTGCCGAAGCGGTCGAGACGGCGCTCAGGCTCGATCCCAATCTTTCACCTGTAAACCGGCAAATTGCCGGTCTGGTCTTTCTAATTCAAGGGAGCAACGACAGGGCGATCGAGGCCCTCGAACGCACCCGCGACGATGCGCCGTCAGTCGGAGATTTCACGATCACGCTTGGTGCCGCCTACGCCCGCGCCGGCCGCCTGCAGGATGCCAGGGCGGCAGTGGCCGAGGGGCTAGGTGCCATGTCCACACCAGGTTTCGATTCATTGTCCGCATACCGACTCAACGGTGCCCAATATCGTAACCCGCAGGATTTGGCTCTCATCGTCGACGCGTTGCAGCAGGCGGGCTTGCCCGAATGGCCGTTCGGTTTCACCGGCGATGAGCACAACCGCTTGAAGGGCAAGGAGATCGCCTCGCTGGTGCTGGGCCATACTCTGCAGGGTCAGCTTGAGCCCGGTCTCCAACCAGCCTTCCTCCAGATCGGGAGCGACGGCAAGGCAGCCTTCCGCTCCACGACGCGGCTGGTCACCGAGACCGTCCGTGTCGATGGCGACTTATTGTGCGAGCTGAGCGAGAATATGTTCGGGCGCCCCGACTGTGGACCCGTCTATAAACGCCACGACGATGGAGGCGGCGGCTATTCCTTCGTCAACTCAAGCAAGGTGTTTCACTTTACGGTTGTTCAGTAGAAGCACACGCGCGTCATAACGGACGCACACACTCGCGTCCGATGCGGGACTAGAATAGGCTGCGCGAAGCCGCTTGATCGACCAAGGAGGGCGCAGGCAGGTATGGAGCGAAGGCTTACCGCGATCCTTGCTGCCGACGTGGTCGGCTACAGCACGCTCATGGGCGAGGATGAGGTCGGCACGCTCGAACGACTGAAGGGTTGCCGTCGAGAACTGGTCGACCCCGCGATCAAGGAATTCCACGGTCGGATTATCAAGCTCATGGGAGACGGGGCGCTGGTCGAATTCGCCAGCGTCGTTGATGCCGTCCAATGCGCTGCCGCGATTCAGCGCCGGATGGCTGTCCGAGACCCGGGCACCTCCGACCCCCGCCACATCCGGTTTCGCATCGGCGTCAATCTCGGTGATGTCATCGTAGAGGAAAATGACATCTACGGCGATGGCGTCAACATCGCCGCGCGCCTCGAGGCTATGGCCGAGCCGGGGGGTGTATGTATCTCCGGAACCGCATTTGATCATGCCGTTCACAAGGTTGATGTCGGCTTTGCCAGTCTTGGCGAGCAGCGCCTCAAGAACATCGCCGATCCGGTTCGCGCCTATCGATTGCTGCTGGATCCCGCAGCATCGGGAAAGGTCACGGCGGCGCCACACCGGCCGAGCTCGCGCGTCATCATCCTGGCAGGCGCCGCCGCCTTGGCGATCGCCGCGATTGCCGGCATTTTCGCATGGCAGAAGTTCTCAGTGCCATCGCGGCCATCGGTTGCCGTGCTGCCGTTTGCAAACCTCGGCGGCGATCCAGGCCAGGACTATTTCGCTGACGGCATCACCGAGGATCTGATCACCGACCTCACCAAGCTGTCCGGTCTGGACGTCATCGCGCGCAACTCGGTGTTCGCCTACAAGAACAAGCCTGCAGCGCTGGCGGACGTCGCGCGCGACCTTGGCGTCCGCTTCGTTGTCGAGGGGAGCGTCCGCCGCACCGGCGAGCAGATCCGCCTCAATGCCCAGCTCATCGATACGGCAACGGGCGACAATCTGTGGGCCAACCGGTTCGACCGTGGCATGGCCGGCGTGTTTGCCGTCCAGCACGAGATGAGCGGCGAGATCGCCAAGGCGCTTGGCATGCAACCTTCGGCAGCGGAAAGCGAGCGCATGGCGCGGCCGCCGACGAGCAATCTCGAGGCCTATGATTACTATCTACAAGCCGAGACGGCGTCACGCAGCGTCCTGCAGGCCGGGCTGCGGGAGGCGCTTGCGCTCTACGACAAGGCGGAGGAGCTTGACCCCGCCTTTGCCGAAGCCTTCGCGGCCGACGCGCGCACCACAGTCTATATCTGGCGGGAGGCCTTCAACGACGTCATCCAGAGCGCGCCAGCACGAAAGAGAGCCTATGAGAAGGCGAGCCGAGCTTTGGAACTAGACCCTGACCTTTCGTCGCCCTATGCTATTCTTGGGATCATGCAGGTCGTCAATCGCCGCTACGAAGATGCGATTGCCTCTGCCAAGAAGGCTGTTTCAATCGGTCCGGGCGATGCAGAGGCGCAAGCAGCCCTTGGATATGTTCAGTTATACGCCGGCAATCATGCCGAGGCAGCCACTGCGGTCGAGACGGCGCTCAGGCTCGACCCCGACCTCTCAGCGATCAACCGGGAAACTGCTGGGCTGGTTTTTCTGCTCCAGGGCAATGTCGAGAAAGCGATCGAGACTCTCGAGCACACACGCGACGATGCGTCCACGGTTGGCAACTTTCGGTTTACGCTCGCTGCGGCGTATGTCCGCGGCGGCCGCCTACCGGATGCGAAAGCCGCAATCGCCGAGGGGCTCCGCCTCGTAGCAGGGTCCAGCTACGTGGACTCTTTGGCTGGGTGGGAGATGACTCATGCACATTTTCGGAATCCGCAGGATCTGGCGATACTCGTCGCCGCACTGCGCCAGGCGGGCCTACCCCAATGGCGCTTCGGCTTTACCCCGGCCGAACAGGACCAGTTAAAGGGTGCCGAGATCGCGTCCCTCGTCATTGGCCATACACTGCAAGGCCAGATCGAACCCGGTCTCCAACCAGCCTTCCTTCAGATCGGAAGCGACGGCAAGGCGGCCTTCCGCTCTACGACGCGGCTAGTCACCGAGACCGTCTACGTCGATGGCGATCTGTTGTGCGAGCAGAGCGAGAACCTGTTCGGTCGCCCCGACTGTGGTCCCGTCTACAGACGCAACGACGCAGCCGGCAAAAGCTACTCCTATGCCAATACAAGCAAGGTGTTTCACTTCACCGTGGTTCGGTAGACGCACACGCGCGTCTCAATGATAGTGATCGAGTTCCAAATTGGCCGCGACCTTCGGCCAGTTGGCATCGGCTTTCGGGATATTTTCAGCTGCATGCGCGGCGAAATCATCCGCATTGTCGACGTCGTAGATCAGGTAGAGCTTGCCGTCGATAATCTTGAATGCCTCAGGATCGACATTGACCGTGACCCCTCCGCCCACGACTTCGCCGGCGCAGTACCCGCCATATTGAGGAGCGTACTTGACCGGTTCGCTCATGAACATTTCCTGGTGTTTCTTGCTGGCGAAATGCCAAGGTGTCCCCAGCCATTCATAAGTGAACTCTTCGGAGCCCTTCACGGCCTTGCCGTCAGTGAAGTAAGCGACCGTGTCGTAGCCCATGATCGCCACACCACCAAAATAGCCGGTGTTTACCGAATCGTCGGCACATGCCGATCCCGCGCCGGCGACCACAGCTACCGCGACCAGGGCAGCCGTCCCCAAACTCCGAACCAGTCGTGGCTTGATCATCGTGCTCATCTGTACCCTCCGTTAATCGTGGATCTCGGCGCACTTCGCCGCGTTCGCCTCGCCAAGAATTTTGGCTTGGCAGGTAGCACCATGGCGTTTGAAAAGTCGTATGATATCCGTGTTGCCCTTCCAGAATGCGCGCGTTATCGGCATGTAGCCATGCCCCTCGGCATGGTTCACATTGGCACCTTTCGCAATGAGGAACTCGGCCAGTTCAACGTGGTTTTCCTCGCCGGCCACCAGCAACGGCGTAGCACCCGCCTTGTTGGCGGCATCGTCGAGCACCGCGCCTTTTTCCAACAGCAGCTTGGCGATCGGCAGGCTGCCCGAGAAGGCCGCCGCATGAAGCGGGGTAAAGCCGCCCGAGTTACGCGCCATGATGTCGGCACCCTTGGCCAGCAAGAAGTCGGCGATTTCCGGCTGGTTATCGAGCGCTGCAGCGATGAGCAGCGTTGCCTGGTCGCGCGCCCGGCTGTCGACGTCGGCACCGCCTGCCAGGGCTTGCTCCACGGCACCCTTGTCGCCGGCGGCGATGGAGTCGAACAACTGCTCACCTGCGGCTGCTGTTGTAGCCGCCAAAACCAGCATTCCAAGTGCCAGCAATCCGCGCATTGTGCAAGGTATCATATTAGCTTGTGGTCATACAAGCTGTCCTGGGCACATCAGGTGGATCCAAGGCGGACGGCGCGGCCAGACATAGCGAACGCGGCCCAGGGCGGGAAGGCGTTAGTGCTACTGGCTTCGTCAGTAGGGCACCGGTCCAGTCTGAATTTTGAAGAGCGTCGATTACCGAGGCGCCGAGCGGCGTCGAGCGTAACCGCCTGTTGCTCCGTTGGGATAGCCGGTAAGCGCAAAGGTGGCCGTTGGCGGAAGTGTCCGCTTTCGGATGCAACTATGGCTTGCTCAATGACCGACATGGGGCGCAAAGCTGCCATTCGTAACCGTCGTACACATGGGAAGTGCATAGGACATCTCAGGAAAAGGCCCATTCCGCATCGGACGGCGTGACCAACCCCTGCCGCAGTCGGCTGTGAAGTTCATTCCACGACGGGTCTGTCACGAAGCCTTTCATGCTTCCACAAGCCTCGGCGAAGGAAATGTCGCCCAAACGGCCGATGAGATCACTCATCGCGCCGTTCCTGCCCTTCAGGAATAGCTCGAGCGGATCATCATCACACTCAATTACCCGATGTCCCCAAGCACCCGGTACGTCGTCGCTTGCGAGAGCCTGCTGAAGATCTTCATCCACGCCTGTGGCCTCAAGCGCCCGGGAGACGACATAGCGCATCAGGGGGTAATAGATCGGCTGATAGCTGCCTCCAAGCGCGCGCACGCCGGGCAGGATCGACAAAACCAGAAACATCAGCAGGAGATTCGGGACAAGGCTGCGATTTGCCAGCCGCTCAAGGATATCGGGGGCTGTGAAGCACGCCACCTTCATACCGGTCGCGGGATCGATGAGCTCTCCGGCAACCAGACGCAGCGGAAGGCGTTTGCCATTTTCGTAGAGCCAGAAGAAGTCGGTACCGCGCGCGAGCCAGCCACTCCAGGGGCCGGACGCGAGCCCATCGATGCCGGCAAGGATATTGGAGGCGAACTTCGGGTCTTCCAGCAGTCTCATGCGTAGCCAGGAATTTTCGTCCGACAGATGGTCGGCCACCAGGTCGGCGATATCCTCGTCGTCGATCTGCAGGAAGGCAAAGCGGTCTCCGAACATTCTTGGCCAAAGGATGAGATTGGCTGCCTTGATGGCATGCGCCGGCCGGTCGAATTGCGTTTTCGGCAGAAGGCTACGAAGCAGCGTGAGCGCGTCTCCCCCAGTATTTGGCTCCCTCGGTAACAACTCGAACCTGTAAGGTCCCGGCCCGGCTAGCAGGCTGTATCCGATCATCCGGCTTCGGCTCAGGCCAAAGACGTTGACCGGCTTGCCGTCAACGGTGATCCAGCCTGGTCCCTTGCGTGGCTTTTCGACGAGATTCACCGTCGAAACGGCGTAGGAAACGTAGGTCGAACAGCCATGCGCCGAGAGACCAAGGAGGCTGAAGATATGCGTATAATAGGCTTCCGGCTCCAGGAGGAGAAACAAATGAGGGCCTGTCTGCAACACGCGGCGCCTTTGGAAATCCCTGCAGATTTCCAAGGCGGTATCGGCAGACAACCCGTTTCGTGTCGCTGCCTTCCTGATGATGTCGAGTAGTTTGGTGAAGGCTCGGAGCCGGATTTCTGGCATGGGAACCGAAGCCGGCGCCGTAAACAGGCGAAACGCATAATCACGGATCGGCCGGGAATGGTATGGGCTCATCCAGGGGTAGAGTGCCGTCAGCGACCCCAGGACTGCCTGTTTCGCATCTACGCCTGCTGTTAGCTCTTCCACCTCACGTTTCACCTTTTTCTCGTGTCTGAATTACACCCACGCTCAAACACAAAATACTGACGAGGAGCGCCACGCCAAAGCTCAAGAAAATCGTCGAAGGAAATGCTCGATCTCCGACAGCGGCGGCGATGCCGAAGATGAGTAACCCGAGTACCACGGCCACACTATGCATAATGCCTTTGGCCCGGCCCAAAAGATAAATGGATACATGCGACTGCAATGTGACTTCAACGCTGACGCGTCCAAGATTGTATAGAAATCCGAGCGCGACAAAAAGGATCACTGTCCAGGGCGTGGGCAGAGATGCCAGCGCCATGAGTACCAGCGCCGTTAAGCCCAAAAGCATGAGATGCCGCACGTGGGTACTCATCGCTCTTTCAATCCGGAATAGAGAGACCGCACCGATCAGTGAGCCCGCCGACCATGCAGCCTCAAGGTAGCCGAAATCCGCGGCAGTACCCTTCTGCTCCTGGAAGACGAAGCTAGATCCCATGACGCTGACAAGCACCGCGCTTGTGTAGAGAAGCGCGTAGACGCCGATGAGACGACGCAGGCTTGGATCTAATTGTGCTGCCGAGATTTTGGCGAAGCGGACATCACGCGAAACCGGTTGCAGCCGCATCAAGGCTAGGCAGCCCGATGAAAACAAAAAGAAGGCAGCAATAACGGTGAATGGCAGGACTGGGGAGCGATCATGCAGCAAAGGCCCTGCAAGCAAAGCTGCGCCGAGATTGCCGACCTGCATGACGAAGAAGACGGCGGAATTCGAGGCTACAAGATCGCGGCCGTCAGCTATCACGGGGATCAACGATTGAGAGCTTGTAAGCGCGACACGGTCGCAAAACGAAAAGAGGGCCGCTGACAGACAGATAATCACAAACACGTCCATGTCGAGAAGCGCGCAAGCGGTAGCCAGCATAACGACGAAGCGGCTGAGGTCTGCCGCAACGTTCAAGCATCGCCTGTCAAATCGATCCGCCGCTACACCGGCCAGAGGGCTCGCGATGAATTCGACAACGCTGACGATCGCAAGGAACGTCGCCACGCCGGCGGTTCCGTACCCTCGCTCGACGAGAATCCAGGCGGATGCGATGTAGTAGCCGTTTCGGGCAACGGCCGCCGATAGCGTGCTGGCCAGGAATCCGAGGCAGGGACTGGACCGGCCGGCCCGTCCTTTGCCATGATGAACTCGAACCAGGTTTGACATGAGCGGCGTATCCGGCTGACCGCCGATGGATACCGTCTTCCGCCAAGCCTGCTTTACTGTGATGTTGGGGTTTTCCGATACTTGCTGAGAACCGACAAGCGGCGGGCTAGATTCTGCAGTTACGACGAAACTCTGTCGGGACCGCGCCGAATGCCCGCTTAAAGGCGGTCGTGAAATGGCTCGAGCTGCCGAAACCACATTCCATCGCGATTTCCGTCGCCGACAGACTGGTCGATCGCAGCATGTCCGCGGCCTGCTCCAGCCGTCGCTGCGCAATGAATGCGTGCGGCGTCATGCCTGTCGACTGCTTGAAGGCCCTCCAGAAATGGAACCGGCTAACCCCAATTTCTTTCGCCAGATCGGCGAGCGTAGGTCTGCCGTCCGACAACGTCTCGATCATGTCCACCGCCCGCTTGAGATCGAACGATGACAAACCGCCTTTTGCCGGCTCCTGATGGAAGCCGTTCAACCTCAACATTTGGCCGAGCAATTGCGTGGCGTGGCACTCCACCATCGTTGCGCTGATGGGGTCAGGCTGCTTGAGCTCCAAGGCAATCCTCTGCAACGCCAACTCTACAGTGCCGTCCCGAAACCCGATCGACGGCGGCAGCACTGCCGGGCGATGGCGAGCCGTTCCCGCAAACACATCGTCGGCGAACTCTTTTGCAATCGAGACTAGGAGGTAGGAAGCGGTCGCGTCCCCCTCGTCCCACCCATTCCAATCACTGCCGGCGGGCATGAAGATTATCGAACCGGCCCGGCGCGGCAAAAAGGCAATCCGGCGCCCATCCACGATGTCTTCTCCGCGGCACGCCGTGCCCTTCAGGTTCATCAGGAACAAATGGTTTGGCTGCAGGATTCTTGTTTCCTGGCGCTCAAGCCCGGTTCTTTTGACCACGTCCGCCCGCACGCTCCCCCAATTCTCATATTTGTGTGTAAGCGACTGGTGCCGGGAACGGCGATTCTGGGTCGGGTCGAGCGCAAGAGTATTCACGTATCCGCAGCCTCCTTACTGGCGAGCGGCCAGTCGTCGCATGATGTGGCGAACCATGGGTTGCTGAACAACACGCAAATAACTCTGGATTGGTAGAAGATGTGACTTTAGCGAAAAAATGGCAAACGAGTGAAAGCCGCCTGTATCCGGCAGGCCTACCAGTTGGCTCAGCCAATACTTGAGCCCGGTGAAATATTAGACCCCACTTATCTTGGTGGAATTTCCCCCATCGACGTATCGGCATCTCACCAATGGAACGGTGCTGGAGGCATACTGCGATGCGTGGACTCGACGACTTTCTGGCTGAGTGCGACCACGGCCCACGGATCAACGGACTGGCAGGCTTTTTCGCGGCGACCGCCGCTGGCAAGAGCGGGATGCCAATCCGCAAGCCCGTCGCCGACGCCCGGCTTCTGCCGAGCGATGAACTGCTGCGCGGCCTGGTCAGCCTTCATGCGGCACGACAAGGCTTTTTTGACCAGCATTATCACGGCAGCATTCCCTACAGATTGGAGGAGGAGTGCCGGACGGCCTACGCAATGCTGAAATACGCACGGGATCGTGGTGGTCCGCATTCGCTATACAGCCTTGGAACAGCGGAAGGCACGATGGCGAGGACACTGTCCGAACTGTCGGAGGGACAGATACGCACACTGTCGTGCAGCCCGAACGCGGAGAATTACAATTGCTTCATGGCTTATGGCGAACCGCCGCACGCTGACTTCTTCGTCGGCCCCTTTCATCATTTGACAAAGGACGTCCTGCGTTCAGATCCGCGACTGGCAAATTTTGCCCACGGGTTCGACATCATTCTCGAAGATACGACCTTTCAGATGTACTCGCCCAACAGAGCAAGCCAGATCGAATTCGTGACCCAGCACCTCAAGCAGGACGGAATCTTCGTCTTCGTCGAAAAGTTCCGGGCAACCGAGGAGCCGGACTACAGGCGTCGCGAATACCAGAAGGATTTTGGGTTCAAGGCGCGCTATTTTCCCCCAGATGAAATCGAGAAGAAGCAAACCCTCGTTCTGGATACGATGTTCGGCAATGAGGTGACTTTGGCACAGATGGCCGACGCCATACGCCAGCATTTCAGCTACTGCTCACTGACGTGGAACAGCGGAAATTTCTGTAGCCTGGCGGCGAGCAATAGCGAGGAAAACCTAAACCGGTACCTCTCCCAGATGGCCACTCCGGCCATTCCGCACGAGTACGTCTACGAAACGAGCTTGTGTCCGCCCCTGCCCGTTAGCGTCCCTGCCGCGCAGGAATAGGCTCCTGCGCCTTGGGACAGGTCGACAACACGCTCCGCCGTTTGGACCATGTCTTCGCAGCTGTCGACCATGGCAGCCTCAGGCAGGCTGCAAGAGTTCTCAGAGTGAGGGAATCCTGTGTCAGCCGCAACATCGTAGCTCTCGAGCAGTTGCTCGACATGCAGTTGTTTGACCGCGACGTCCATGGCGTTCGGCTGACCGAGGCAGGCCGGGCCTGGGTCGATCTTGTCCGGGCCCATTATGAAGGCTTGCAGGATGCACTGGCTGGAGGTAGTCGCGGTCACCAGGATGTCAAAACGCTCAGGATAGGATTATGCGCCCAGATGGGGCGCACGTTCGTGACACGTCTCATCGATCGTTTTGGCCGTTTACATCCAGACGTGTGCGTCGAGATCGAAGACGTTCCACTCGAACAGTGCCTGGCGGCTATACGCCGCCGGCGCCTCGACATCGTCTTCACGCACGGGCTTGAGAACGCCGCCCTGTGCCGTAGCGAGATATTTGCGCACGAGCGTTTGTTCGTTCTCCTGCCCTGCTACCATCCGCTTGCAGAAAAGCCTGCGGTCAGATGGGCAGATCTTGCAGATACGTGTCTGCTGGTTTCAGGCGAATCCTCCCGGGATCCGCAATTGCTGGAGCATATCGCTGCGAATGGTGGCCCCGCTATCCAGATATGTCGCGCCAGCGAAGCAACGGTCATCCTCAAGGTGCAACTCGGTCAAGGCGTCACTCTGGCGGGCGAGGGTTTTGCCAGGACAGTCGCCATCGACGCCACAGTGTGGAAACCGATCCGTGGGCAGAGCAGCATCAGTTGGATCAAGGCAGTGTGGCTTGAATCGAACCCAAAGCGCGCGCTCTTGCGGCTGGTTGGGACCGCAAGAAACATGGCGACAGCAGCACGACCCGGGACCTGTCAATGGAGGAGCTCGCCGCGGCGCGATTTCTGAAGTCACGCCATGAATGGGAGGCGCGACTGACCCGGTTCGACTTCGGTCCCCAGGCCCTTAGCCAGCACTTTCCGAACGCTTTGCCCTGGCAAAGCCCCGATCCGTCGCAATGAACCGCTCCAACATCGCAACGATGAGGCGCGGCGCATCGGCGGGCCGGTGCCCCGCTTCGCGGCCGAGGATCTCGGCATAAGCGGTCAGGTCACGGTGCAATGCCGCGGGAAGCTCCACCATGACCTTGACAGGTTTGTCGTCAGCGATTGGCCCCAGTTTCAGCTTGGCCATTTCAGCCTCCATAAGGTTCAAGCACGAGATCGCGCGTGACGATGACGCGCACCGGGTATCCCGGTCGGATGGTGAGTGTCGGCGCTATATTGAGCTGCCGCTGCACGATCTGCTGGCCTGTCTGGCTGATGCTGTCGGAAGCACCCTGACGAAGAGCGCGCATGATGTCGCTCTCCTGGCCCGATGAGCCTGCCTGCGCGCCGATGCTCAGAACCGTGGAGAGCGCTGCAGCCTTGAAGAGCTCGCCCCAGTGATAGTCAACGCCGTCCTCGAGCCCAGCATAGCCTTCCGCGTCCGCGCCAGGCTGACGTTCCAGAATGATGGAGCGGCCGTTCGGAAAAATCAGTCTGGTCCAGACCAGCAACACGCGACGCTGGCCGAAGCCGACACCATTGTCATACTGGCCGATGAGGCGCGTACCCTGCGGAATGAGACGGACTTGTCCGGTGGGGCTGTCATAGACATTCTCCGTCACCTGCGCGGTAATCTGACCCGGCAGGTCGGAGCGAATGCCGGTGATGAGGGCGGCCGCGATGACAGCGCCCGCCTGCAGGACGTTTTTCGACGCCGGCGCCGCGACGCGATCAGGCGAGACGGTTCGCTTGTCCGCCGGCTGATCAAGGAACGCGCGCTGCCGGTCCTGCGCCGAGGGCGTGGCCGGCTGCGGCGCGAACCCAAGGCTGGAGAGATCAGGCCGTGGCACGGTTTCTGTCGTGACTTGAGCGACGGTCGTGTCACTTGCAGGCCGCGTTTGCGTGGACGCGAACAAGCGCGCCGTCCTCGCCGCTTCCAGTTCCTGCTCCCGGCGCTGCTCCTCCTGGTCCAGTCCAACGGGACCTGTTGATAGCGCGGGGCCGCCATTCTGCGCGGCGAGGATCGGGCGGCCGAGATCGCCGGGAAGCGGTGGGCCAAGCTTTGGGACGCCTGCATAGTCCTTTGGCAGGCCGGCGAGCCCATCGGGCGTCGAGCGATTGTCGGTTGAGTACAGCTCCTGACCCTGGCCTTGTTGACGGTTCTGCAGCGCGTAGATCAGCGCACCGCCGACAGCGAGGCTTGCGGTGAGCCCCAACGCGGCCAGCGCCTTGCGGGACAGACGCGTCACCCGCGGTTGCTCGGCGCGCAGCCGCATGGCTGCGGCCGGCTCGCCTGTCAGGGGCCGGGCGTCATCCTCGACCGACGCCTCCGGCCGGGCGTCATCCGCCGGCCCCCGGCCCTCTTCCTTCCCGGGATCCAATCTGTCGCTCATGATGACGACCCTCCCCTGTTTGTTCGGAGGGACGTCGCTTGCGGGGTCTCACCAGGGCCACGCATCCATGAAAATCGACTGCTCTTCACCCCATCGGTGCGGGAGATGCGGATGCGCTGCTGGTTCTTGCCGGCGCCGAAGCGCAACTCGGCGGCGGCAAACAGCCGGTCGACGATCATGTAGTTGCCGCGCACGCGATAGTTGACCAGCTCGGACGTGTCACCTTCCGGCCCGACCACGAACAGTGGCGGCATCTCACCCTGGCCGATGCCGCGCGGGAACTCGATGAACACCTGCTTGCCATCGTCGAAGGCGCGCAACGGCCGCCATGGTGCGCGATCGCCTGTCACCTGGTATCGGAAATTGACGCGAGAAAGATCGATGCCCGTCGAGACCGGCTGCACAGCTTCAGCCTCTTGGTTCTGACGCCGCAAAGCGATGAGTTGGTCCTGCGGATATTGCCAGGAAACCGATGCCATATAGGTCGACGGCGTCGAGCGCAGTTCCATGTGATAGGTCCGCCGATCGGTGTTGATGACGAGATTGGTGAGAAGGTCGGCGCGCGTCGGCTTGACGAGGATGTGGACCTGCTTGGCGCCGCCCGTACCGCTCTCGGTATCGCCGATGATCCAGCGCACGGTGTCGCCGGCGGCGACGGGACCGGAGCCGACGAGCTGCTCGCCGGGCTGCAGCGCGATGTCGGTGATCTGCCCCGGCGAGGCATAAACCTGATAGAGCGCGCCATCGACGAACGGATAGACCTGCATCGAGTTGATGAAGCCGTTGCGGACAGGCTGGACGCGCGCGGCCGCATTGGCCAGGTTCACGCGCGCGGCCGGATCGGTCGGTTCCGGGTCGGGCTTTGCGGCCTTGCCGACCGGCTTCAACTGGCCTGGAAGCGGCAGCGGCTTGGACAGCTCCACCACCTTGACGGGCGGGGGCGGATCGACCGCCTGCACGGCCGGGACCGGATCGTCATAGGAAATCTCCGGCGGCTTCTGCCTGGTGGCACAGCCCGCAAGCGCCGAGGTCAAAAGCAGAAGTGCTGGAAAGGCCATTTTGCGTAAGGCCGGCATTGCGCGAACGAGGAAAGCCGGACACCCCCGGGGGGCGGTGTTGCAGAGTGCGGGCATCATTGTCCAAGCTCCTTCGACCAGTTGATGGCGTTGATGTAGATGCCGAGCGGATTCTTCCTCAGCGTGTCGGCGTCGCGCGGGGGCTGCATGACAATGGTGAGAATGGCCGACCAGCGCTCCGTGGAAGCGAGTGATCCATCCTGATAGCGGCGTTCGATCCAGGCGATGCGGAAGCTCGCCGGCGATGCGCGGATGACCGACGACACGTCGACGGCGACCTGCTGTTTGCCGACCTTGGTGAACGGGTCATTGGCGCGCGCATAGTCGTTGAGGGCCAGCGCCCCGCCCTTCGTCGCGAAGTCATAGGCGCGCAGCCAGTTCTGCCGCACGATGACCGGATCGGCGGGGATCGACCTCACCTGTTCGAGGAAGTGTGCCAGGTAGAAGGCAATCTGCGGATCGCTCGGCTGATAGTCGCCGATCGCGGGTCCCACGGCCTGCGCCTGGCCGAGACGATCGACCTGCACCACCCAAGGCACGATCGAGCCTTTCGCGGATTGCCAGATGAGCGCTGCGGAGAAGCCCGCGGCGAGCGCCAGGCAACCGAAAGCCATATACCGCCAGTTGCGCGCCTGCACGCGAGCGGAACCGATGCGCTCGTCCCAGACCTGCGCAGCACGCTGGTAGGGCGTCTCGGGTTGTGGGGATCTGCCGTAGTGCGTGGACGGTCGTTTGAACATGCTTAGTCTCTTTCAGAGAGGTTGATCGAGGAGCCGCCGCCATGGCTGTCGCCACTGCGAACAGCGTGGGCGGCGGCCTGGACGCCATGGGACTTCTGTTGCGAGCGCTTCATGCGCTTCGCCCAGGCAGGCTGACTTTCAGTGGCGGAGGACGCAACGGGAGCGGATCTGGCTTCGGGCGCGTTCGCGCCGATTGTGCCAGCCGTGGAGGATCCGCCTGTCGTCTGGAAGGCAGCGCGAGCGCCGGACTGGAAGCTCTGCTTCATGCTGCCTGCCGCATTATTTGCCGCTCGCTTCAGCGGTGAGATGGCGCCCTGCGCGCCGGCGCTGATGACACCGCCGAGCCCGGATGCGACGCCGGAGAAGCCTGACTGTCCCGCCGCGCCGAGGCCGTAGGCTGTGGATGCCCTGCCCGCGGTGGCGGCACCGCCACGGGCCGCCGTTGCAGCACCGCTGCTGACAGCCACGCCTCCGGACACGATGGCGCCGCCGGCCGCTGTGCCCACTGCTGCCATGCCGCCGGCGGCGAGCCCGGTGCCGACCGCCGCACCCGCGCCGAGCTGCGGGCCGCCGGAGACGAGACCGTTGGCGATACCAGGTCCAAATATGCCAAGGCCGAGCAGCGACAGCGCGGCCAGCACGATCGCCATGGCGTCGTCGATCGACGGCGTGGTCCCGCCGAATCCGGAAGTGAACTCGGAGAAAAGGGTTGAGCCGATGCCGATGGTGACGGCGAGCACGAGCACCTTGATGCCGGACGAGATGACGTTGCCAAGCACCCGCTCGGCCATGAACGCGGATTTGCCGAACAGACCGAAGGGTATCAGCACGAAACCGGCGAGCGTCGTCAGCTTGAACTCGATCAGGGTGACGAAGAGCTGGATCGCCAGGATGAAGAAGGCCAGCAGCACCAGCGCCCAGGCGAAGAACATGCAGGCGATCTGGATGAAGTTCTCGAAGAAGGACCAATAGCCCATCATGTTCGAGATCGAGTCCAGCAACGGCCGGCCGGCATCGAGCCCGGTCTGCGCCACCTTGCCCGGGCGCATGAGATCGTTGACGGTAAAACCCGTACCCGAGGCCTTCAGGCCAAGCCCGGCGAAGCTTTCGAAGACGATGCGGGCGAGATTGTTCCAGTTGGAAATGAGGTAGGCGAAGACGCCGACGAAGAGCGTCTTCTTGACGAGGCGCGCCATGATGTCGTCGTCGGCACCCCAGGACCAGAAGAGCGCCGCCAGCGTCACGTCGATGACGATCAGAGTTGTGGCGATGAAGCCCACCTCGCCGCCGAGCAGGCCGAAGCCGCTGTCGATGTAGCGTGTGAAGACTTCGAGGAAATGGTCGATGACGCCCATGCCGCCCATGTCAGCGCGCCTCCGGCCGAGGCGGCTCGACCTGCATCGCGGGAGCGGTCACATCCGTCCCCTCCCCTTCTTGCCGGTCGCCTGACGCGGGCACATTCGGAAACAGCGTTGTCGGCGCTACCGGCGCAGGCGCGGTTGCCGAGTCACGTTGACGGAGAAACCGGCGCCGGCTCTCTGCCCAGGCTTTCAGACAACCGGGATCGCGAGGACCGGCCTCGCCGATCCCGGAACAGCGGCGCAATTCGAACGCGAGCAGGTCTTGTGACGCGGTGGAACGGTCCCGTGTCCCAAGGGCGTCAGGCTCATCGTCCTTGCTGCTCATCTCGATCGCGGTCACTGTCAAAGCGACCGCGATGAAGACGACCGCACTGACACGAGCGAGGATCTTGCCATCCATCGCTCCGGCCTTAGTTCTTGCCATAGAACATCTGCGCACTGCCGGGTTGGTAGCCCGAGCCCTGCGTCAGGAAGCGGCGGCGCTGCTCCCGGCCCTGGTCGGCGGCGGTGGCCTGCTCGGCCGATTGCAACGCTTGCGCCCGACCATTCGCGGCGACGACAGCGGTGAGATCGGCAAGCTGCTGCGCCTGAAGCCCGAGGAGCTGGTTGCCGGCCTGTGTTGCCTGAAGCGCGCCCGTCGCACCCTGGCTTTGGCCGACCAGTGCCGACATCTCACTGCGATTGGTGTCAATGTTGCCGACGACGCCCGCCTGCACACGCATGGCATCCTGAAGGCCACCAACCGTGTTGCCCCAGCGCGAGCGCGCGTCGGCGACGAGTTGCTGATCCGAAGCCGATAGCGAGACGTTGCCGTATTTCTGCTGGAAGGCCTGATCGATCTGCCGCACGTCATAGGCAACGTTCTGCGCCTGACTGAGCAGTTGCTGCGTACGCTGCACGGACTGCTGAAGCTGTTCCAGCGAGGAGAACGGCAGGCTTGCGAGATTGCGCGCCTGGTTGATGAGCATCTGCGCCTGGTTCTGGAGCGAGGTGATCTGGTTGGTGATCTGTTCGAGCGAGCGCGCTGCCGTCAGGACGTTTTGCGAATAGTTCGACGGATCGAAAACGATGATGGCGTGTGCCGGCGTCGCCAGGAAGGGCGAGAATGCGGCGGGTGCGACAAGCAGTGCGGCGGCGAACCGCATGCCAAGGGAACGGCGCAGTTTCATGGGGACTTCTCCTTGTTGGTGAGGGCGGGGCTGGTTAGGGCGGGAACAAGTTCAGCGGCCCAGCCGACGCCACGATGGCTAAGCCAGGCTGCGAGGAATCCGTCGCGGCCGTGCTCGGCGAAGATGCGTGCGATCGCGGCCTGGTCGGTCTTCGAGGACACAGCGCAGAGCGCGAGCGCCACATCCGACAGACCGAGCTCGAACAGCCGGTTGCCGCGTCGGGACTGGCAGTAATAGTCGCGCTTCGGCATCGCCCGCGCGATGATCTCGATCTGCCGATCGTTGAGGCCGAAGCGACGATAGATCGCCGTGATCTGCGGCTCGATGGCGCGCTCGTTCGGCAGCAGAAGACGGGTCTGGCAGCTCTCGATGATCGCGGGCGCGATTGCCGAGCCGTCAATGTCGCTGAGCGACTGCGTGGCGAAGATGACGCTGGAGTTCTTCTTGCGCAGCGTCTTCAGCCATTCGCGGAGCTGGCCGGCAAAGCCCTCATCGTCCAGCACAAGCCAGCCTTCGTCGATGATGAGAAGGGTTGGCGAGCCATCGAGCCGGTCCTCGATGCGATGGAAGAGATAGGACAGCACCGCGGGCGCAGCACCCGTTCCGATCAGCCCTTCGGTCTCGTAAGCCTGGACAGACGCCGATCCGAGATGCTCGCGCTCGGCATCGAGCAACCGGCCGTAAGGACCCCCGACGCAATAGGGGCGCAATGCCTGCTTGAGATCGTTTGATTGCAGCAGCACCACGAGACCGGTGATGGTGCGCTCCCCGACCGGCGCGGACGCCAGCGAGGTCAACGCCGTCCAGATATGCTCCTTGATCTCAGGTGTGATCGTCACACCTTCGCGTGTCAGGATCGCCACGATCCAGTCAGCGGCCCAGGCGCGCTCGGGGACATGATGAACACGCGCGAGCGGTTGAAGGCTGACGCTGTCGATTGCCCCATCGCTGAGATCGCCGCCGAGATCATGCCAGTCGCCGCCCATGGCAAGTGCCGCCGCGCGGATCGAGCCGCCGAAATCAAAGGCGAAAACCTGCGAGCCTGCATAGCGGCGGAACTGCAGCGCCATCAGCGCCAAAAGCACGGACTTGCCGGCGCCGGTCGGGCCGACGATCAGCGTGTGGCCGACGTCGCCGACGTGAAGCGAAAGCCGGAACGGGGTCGAGCCTTCGGTCTTGCCGAACAGCAGAGGGGGCGCTGCAAAATGCTCGTCCCGCACCTCGCCCGCCCACACCGCGGAAAGCGGGATGATGTGGGCGAGATTGAGGGTGGAGATGGGAGGTTGACGGACGTTGGCGTAGACATGACCCGGCAGGCTGCCGAGCCAGGCGTCGACGGCGTTGATGGTTTCGATGATTGCCGTGAAATCGCGGCCCTGGATGACCTTTTCGACCCGGCGCAGTTTTTCGTCGGCGGTACCGGGATCATCATCCCACACCGTCACCGTCGCGGTGACATAGGCCATACCGGCATAGTCGGCGCCGAGTTCCTGCAGCGCCATGTCGGCATCGGCGGCCTTGTTTGCGGCGTCAGTGTCCACGAGGACGGACGGCTCGTTGGTGATCACCTCCTTGAGGATCGCGGCGACAGATTTGCGCTTGGCGAACCATTGACGCCGGATCTTTGTCAGCAGCCTGGTCGCATCGGTCTTGTCGAGCAGGATCGCGCGTGTCGACCAACGATACGGGAAGGCCAGCCGGTTCAGTTCGTCGAGCAGGCCCGGTGTGGTCGCGGTCGGGAAACCCGTGACCGCGAGAATGCGCAGATGCGACGCGCCAAGCCGCGGCTCGAGCCCGCCGGTCAGCGGCTGGTCGGCCAGCATGGCATCGAGATACATCGGCGTTTCGGGAACGCGGACACGGTGGCGATTGGTCGAGATGCAGCCATGCAGATAGGTCAGCGTCTCGGCGTCATCGAGCCAGCGGCACTCCGGCATGAAGGCTTCGACCAGGCGCAGGACGCGGTCGCTGCGGTCAGTGAACCCGGTTAGCACCTCATTGGGGTCGCGGCCCCTCTTTTCACGGCCTTCGTAGAGCCAGCTTTCCGGACGCGCTGTGTCTTCGGCGGGCGCAAGATAGGTGAGCGTCAGGAAGTAGCTGGACTCGAAATGCGCGCCGGCCTCCTCGAAGCCCGCCTTGCGCTCCGCATCGACCAGCGTGGAGGCCGCATCCGGAAAGCTGCTGTCGGGATAGAGCGTCGAGGCATGGCGCTGTGCCTCGACGAAGATCGCCCAGCCGGAGCCGAGGCGGCGGAAGGCATTGTTGAGCCGGCCGGCGACGGCGACCAGTTCGGCCGGCACGGCGCTGTCGAGATCGGGACCGCGAAAGCGCGCGGTGCGCTGGAAGCTGCCGTCCTTGTTGAGGACGACTCCGGCGCCGACCAATGCCGCCCAGGGCAGGAAGTCAGCGAGCCGGCTGCTGCGGTTGCGATATTCGGCAAGGTTCATCATAGGTGCGACCTCTCAGACCGTGAGATGCGCGGGGATGCGCAGGTGCCGGCGAACGACGTCGGCGAAAAGCGGATCGCGCTTGGCGGCCCAGACCGCGGCTACATGGCCGATCGCCCAGATTGCAAGGCCGACGAGCCAGAGACGCAGTCCCAGCCCTACGGCGCCGGCGAGCGTCCCGTTCATGATGGCAATGGCGCGCGGGGCGCCACCGAGCAGGATCGGCTCGGTCAGCGCGCGGTGCACGAGGACCGTATAGCCCGGCACTGTATAATCCGGCCTTGGGCCGCCCTGTTCGACAGCGCCCGCCATCAGACCAGCGCTCCGCCGCCGAACGAGAAGAACGACAGGAAGAAGCTCGACGCCGCGAAAGCGATGGACAGTCCGAACACGATCTGGATGAGCCGGCGGAATCCGCCCGACGTGTCGCCGAAGGCCAGCGTCAGGCCGGTGACGATGATGATGATCACCGCCATGATCTTGGCGACCGGGCCTTCGATCGACTGGAGGATCTGTTGCAGCGGCTGTTCCCACGGCATCGATGAACCGGAGGCACAAGCGGGAGCGGCCATTACCAGGATTAGCGTGGCACCGGAAACGGTCATGGCGAGACGATGGCGCGCGAGGCGCAGGCGTTGGATCACGGATTTTCTCCCTCGGAGTTTTGGATGAGCAAGGTTGGGCTGTCGTGCACGAGGACGGCTGGCGCGACCCGGTAATCTCCGTCCGGCCGAAGGCCATCGACACGGGCGAGTTCGGACAGACGGCGCGCGGAGCCGCGGCCGGAAAGGACGGCAACCAGGTCGATCGTCTCGGCTATCAGCGCGCGTGGAACCGTGACGACGGCTTCCTGGATAAGTTGCTCGAAGCGGCGGAGCGCGCCAATGGCGCTGCCCGCGTGGATCGTCCCGAGGCCGCCGGGGTGGCCGGTGCCCCAGGCCTTCAACAGTTCGAGCGCCTCGGCTCCGCGCACTTCGCCGACCGGAATGCGGTCCGGGCGCAGGCGTAGTGATGAACGAACGAGATCGGAGAGCGACGCGACACCATCTTTCGTTCGCATCGCAACGAGATTGGGCGCGGCGCATTGCAGCTCGCGCGTATCCTCGATGATGACGACACGATCGGCGGTTTTGGCCACTTCGGCCAACAGCGCGTTGATCAGCGTGGTCTTGCCCGTGGATGTGCCGCCAGCGACCAGAATGTTCGCGCGGTTGGCAACGCCCTGGCGCAGCGCGTCCGCCTGCTGCGCCGACATGATCCCGGTCACGACATAATCTTCGAGCGTGAAGATAGCGACGGCGGGCTTGCGGATCGCGAAGGCGGGCGCCGCGACGACGGGAGGAACAAGCCCCTCGAACCGCTCGCCCGTATCGGGCAGTTCGGCCGAGACACGTGGGGCGCCGGCATGGACTTCGGCACCGACATGATGAGCGACGAGGCGAACGATGCGTTCGCCGTCCGCCGCCGACAGACGCTCTCCAGTGTCGGACAATCCCTCGGACAGGCGATCGATCCACAAGCGCCCATCGGGGTTGAGCATCACCTCGACGATGCCCGCATCGTCGAGATAGCGCGCGATCGCGGGTCCGAGGGCCGTGCGCAGCATGCGTGCGCCGCGCGCCAGACCTTCAGAATTGTGATGCGAAGCTGCCATCCTGTCCCCGTTTCGATCCGGGGGAACATGGACGGCCCCTGGACGGGGATGATTAAGAGAGCCGTATCTCGAGTGGTTTCAACACCTAATGTCGAGGCGTAGTGGCGTAGCGTGCAAATACAGGAGATTGGCGGTGCCGACGTAAACGGCGCAAGGCGGCGATTATTAGTTCTGCTTTAGGTACGGCGATTATCTATATGGTCCTCGACAGGCCGGTACCCGTAATCCACGTGTTAGACTGCGCATATCACGCCGTACAAAGGCGAATCCGCTGCGACAGCTGCGAGGGTTGCCCAGCGTCTCTTGATTTTGTACCCAGCCAAGATCGAAAACATGGAGCCTGATTATGGACGACTACCACAATGAAAAAGGCGCAAAGCCAGAAGACGTGCGCGCCTCGTTGAAGGGATGGGCTTGGTTTATTGCTCTGACGCTCGGGATCTTTGGTGCCTACGCTTTGATCGAGATCTAAACGCGCGACTTCGGTACGGGGCTAAGAGAGCCGACGGCGCGCGCTGCAACACCGTCGAAAGCGAAGCCCAGCTGGGAAATTGTCGCCGTAGGTCTGAAGAAGGGTGTCCACCTTCGTGTTCCCGTGCTTTTCAATCCTACCGTCCTGGTGCGGTGGCGCCCATCCAAACCTGGACGATCAATTGTCCGCTCGTCGGCAAAGCCGTCCGATCAAGCGGCTTCAGCACGAGTTGACCGTCTAGGCTTGTGGCGAACCACCACGTCGACCTTGTAGTCGAGCCGGTCCAGACAGCGAACCAGCCTGTCTATTGAAAACTTACCCGTGCGCCCGGTGACGATCGCGGAGACGTCGGGCTGTTTCATTCCAAGCAGTTCAGCCGACTTCGCCTGGGTCAGGCGCCGGCGCTTGATAATGGCGCGGATCTCGCGGGCCAGCTTAGCCTTGAGCAATTCCTCTTCGGGATTCTCAAAGCCGAGGTCCGCAAACACGTTGCCGCTGCTCACTTCGGCGGTGATGTCTTCTGTCATGACTTTGTTCCTTTCCCATAGTTTTCGCGGTAGTGCGCCTCGGCCGCCTTCAATCGCACTGTCACGAGATCGATTTCGTGCTTGGGTGTCTCCCTGCCCTTCTTCGACTTCTTCTGGAAGCAATGAAGCACGTAGATCACCCCGGCAAAGCGCACCGCATAGACGGCCCGGTAGGTATCTCCGTCGAAGTCGTCGATCACCTCGAGGATGCTGCGGCCCCCAAACCCTTTCAGGGCTTTGACAGCCGGGTGCTCCTCACCATTCTGGGCGTCGTTGATTGCGACACCCATCAACCGGCGAACATCGACCGGAAACTCGCGCAGGTCGCCCTTCGAGGATCCCATCCACACCGTGGGCTTTTGGTTTTTCATTCTCCTGCCTTATAGCATACAGACTATAATTTTCAACCAAGAATCCTGATCGAGGCTTGCAAAATCTCAGTCCTCCCGTCCATTTAGCCCACGGGCCCGCCGGGCTGGTTTGTGTCCAGGCCGCCATCGATATCCTCGGAGATCTCCTGGCGAAGCTTTGGACCTTTTGCCAGGCGCCGGCCGAGCGCGGTGACAAAGGCATCATAGCGCTCGCCCGCCTTGGCATGGGCAGCCTGCCCCGCGGGCTCGGGCAACGCTGGTGTTGTCGCCAGCCAGAAGCGGACGAAAACGGCGAGCGTCTCCACCGCTATTCCAACATCGCGCTCCTGGCGTGCCATGCGGCGATCGAGCTGGTCGAGCCGCTTGGTGATCGCCGCCTCCTGTCGCTCGGCGGCATCGGGTGAGAGGAACGACTCGATGGCCGCCTCGGCGACGAGCGACCGTGAAAAATCTCGACGCGCCGCATGTTCGGCCAGCCTGCTCATGACCTTCGGATCGAGATAGACGGACAGGCGTTGTTTGCGGGGTGGCTTTACCATGGGAGCCTCACATATCCACGCCGTCGCCGGGGTCGAGCGACGCCTGCCGCGCAACGCCTTGCATCAGGCGCGTCAGTCGACGGTTGCGGGCAACCTCGTCCTTCACGTCATCCAGGTGATCGATCTCGAACTCATTCTCGGTCGAAGGCTTCACGACCTGCTCGACGCGACTGAGCTCGGGTTGCCGACGACGCTCGGAATCAGTTGTGTCGTCATCCGTGGCCAACGGCGCCGACATGGCTTCGGCAATCTGCGGTCGGGAAGGCAGAGGCAGTCTGGTCCAGTCGTCGGGCCTCCCCTCCTCCGCCGCCGCCGTCAGCACCGGCGGCGGCAGGATACGCTCCCGGAGGCGAGCATCCTCATGATAGCGCGCCTTTTTGGCGCGGATCGGCGGCGCACCCGAGACCATGACGATCTCGTCGGTGGCCGGCAGTTGCATCACTTCACCCGGCGTGAGCAGCGGGCGAGCCGTCTCGGAGCGGGAGACCATGAGATGACCAAGCCACGGCGACAGCCGGTGGCCGGCATAGTTCCTCATGGCCCTCATCTCGGTCGCGGTTCCCAGAGCGTCGGACACCCGCTTGGCGGTGCGCTCATCATTGGTCGCAAAGCTTACCCGGACGTGGCAGTTGTCGAGGATCGAGTTGTTGGCGCCATACGCCCGCTCGATCTGATTGAGGGATTGAGCGATCAGGAAGCTTTTCAGCCCGTAGCCGGCCATGAAGGCGAGCGCCGACTCGAAGAAGTCGAGGCGGCCAAGCGCCGGGAACTCGTCGAGCATCAGGAGCAGCCGGTGCCCTTTCGCCCTCACCTGCAGATCTTCAGTCAAGCGGCGGCCGATCTGGTTGAGGATCAGGCGAATGAGCGGCTTGGTCCGGCTGATGTCGGACGGCGGCACGACGAGGTAGAGTGTCGTCGGATGCTTGTCGTCAACGAGGTCAGTGATGCGCCAGTCGCAGCGGCGGGTGACCTCGGCCACGACGGGATCACGATAGAGGCCAAGGAACGACATGGCGGTGGACAGCACGCCGGAGCGCTCGTTGTCTGATTTGTTCAAGAGCTCCCGCGCGGCGCTGGCGATGACCGGGTGCGGACCGGCCTCCCCCAGATGCGCCGTTTTCATCATGGCGGACAACGTCGATTCGATCGGACGCTTCGGATCGGAGAGGAAACCGGCCACGCCAGCAAGCGTCTTGTCCGGCTCGGCGTAGAGGACATGCAAGATCGCGCCGACCAGCAGGGCGTGGCTGGTCTTCTCCCAATGGTTTCGCCTCTCGAGCGAGCCTTCGGGATCGACCAGAATGTCGGCGATGTTCTGAACATCGCGGACCTCCCATTCGCCGCGACGCACCTCGAGCAGTGGATTGTAGGAAGAGGATTTCGGATTGGTCGGATCAAACAGCAGGACCCGGCCATGCCTGGCGCGAAAACCCGCGGTGAGTTGCCAGTTTTCGCCCTTGATGTCGTGAACGACGGCGGAGCTCGGCCAGGTCAGCAGCGACGGGACGACGAGGCCGACACCCTTGCCCGAACGTGTGGGCGCGAAGCACAGCACATGCTCCGGCCCATCGTGGCGCAGATAGGCGCTGTCATATCGTCCAAGCACCACACCATCGGGGCCGAGAAGGCCCGCTGCCTTGACCTCCTGCTTGTCGGCCCAGCGGGCGGAGCCGTAGGTCTCGACCTTCTTGGCCTCTCGAGCCCGCCAGACCGACATGCCGATGGCGACGGCGACGCAGGCGAAACCGCCGAAAGCCGCGATAAAGGCTCCCTCTACGAAGATCGACGGCGCGTAGGCATCGAAGCCATACCACCACCAGAAGAATGACGGCGGAAGGTAAAACGGAAAGCCCAGGACACGGAACCATGGCCTGCCGAGCTCGGGCTGGAATGCCAGGCGCCAGGCTACCCATTGCGTCGCGCTCCAGGTAGTGATCAGAACGATCATCAAGACCGCGAGGATCTGGCCCCAGAGTATTTTGGTGGCGGACATAGTCACGGTCCTTTCTTCACAATGGGTTAGAGACCGAGGCTTCGCTTGCGGCCAAAGCTCCAGTCGATGCCGCCGTCATTGCGAGCGACGCCAGAGACGTGGCGGCCAAGATGTTTTTCGAGAGACGGCGTCCAGGGCACCAGTTGGAACCCGAGCCCGTCATCGATCATGGCGAAGCGGCCCGACGCGAGCATGAAGCGCTGCCGGTAGGAACCGGTGACATATTCGCCGCCGCGGGCGCGGTTGAAAGGCTGGCCGGTTTCGGCCGAGAGCTTTTGGCCGAGCGCCTCCAGTTCGCGGCGACGCAGCGTGTCGACCAGGCCGCGGGTGAAGGTTGTGCGTTGGCCGTGCCGCTCACCGAGGCCCTGTTGGACGAGGTGGTCGGTACGGCGCTGCATTGCCTGCCGTACCTCGGCGCCGAAACCGGATTCCGACAGCGCAATCGGTTCGCGGGCAGTATTCTGACGGTCAAGCCAGGTGGCGCCGGCGGCGGTAACCTGCCGCTCAATATCGAGATCGGAACGGACAGCGAGTGCTGCGCGCCCATGTCCCTGCGCGTCATGGAACTTGCGCAGTTCGACGATCGAACCCGGAGCGCTGTCGCCGGCGGCATCGAGATCGGACAGCTTGATGTGATGGGTGCGGCCGTCGGTGCCATCGACCACGGCGTAGGCACTGCCCTTCAACTCGTCATCGAGACCGCGGTCGACCAGCCGACCGACGATCGGCGTGTCGAGGCGCTCCGCCGCGAGCACATAACTCGCCGACCCGCGCTCGATGCCCTGTTCTGTCAGGGCGCGGTGCATCCGTTTGATGATGTCACCGCGCTCGCCAAGCTCGCGCAGCGTCGCCTCGGCCTTGTCGTCGATCATCCATTGGCCCGGGCCGACCTGTTCGGCAAGGCCAAGGGTTTCGAGCTTGCGCACCCGCCCGACCTTCAGCACGTGAAACTCATCGGGCTGAGCGTTCGCCGGGGACCCAAGATCGACAACGCCTGTGTCGCGGCCGTCGCGAACAAGCTGCCGGTCAAGCTGGGTCCAGCGTTCGGCCTCGACCTGACGCTGCAGATTGCGATGGATGTCGAGATCGGTGCGCGGGCCGAGCTCCTGGGTAACAAGATCGGCCGCGCGGGCGCGCATCCCCTCCTTGATGTAATCGCGCGAGATCACGAGATCCTGCCCGTCATCAGTCTGGCCGCGCAGGATGATGTGAAGGTGCGGATTGTCCGTGTTCCAGTGATCGACGCCAGCCCAATCCAGTTTTGTGCCGAGGTCCTTTTCCATCTGCCCCATCAGATCGCGGGCGAAGGATTTGAGATCCGCCATGTCGACGGCATCTTCCGGCGAGACGATGAAGCGGAAGTGGTGCCGACCATCGCTGCACCGCTCGGCAAAAGCACCGTCATCCACCTCCCCGACTTTCGGCCCGAACAGCCTTGCCTTCTCCCCGTCACGGGTGACGCCCTCGCGGCGCAGATAGCTGAGATGGGCGGCAAGCGGCGCGGCGCGCGCGTGATGTCGCACCAGCCGTGTCTTGATGATCACGGCGCGCGAGCGGCCGGTGAGGAGACGATTGGCGCGCACGCTCGCCGAGCGGCCACGCCCGAAGGTCGAGCGATTACCCGGACGGATCCGGCCGGAGCGAGAGATACGGGCGCCCGCCTTCTGGGCGGCGGCAAGCGCCTGCGCGATGAAGGGCCTGGCGCGCTGGGTGCCCGATGAGCGGATGCGGCCGGGCCGGATTCGGAATCCATCCTCACCGTTCATGACGAAGATCCGCACATCGTGTCAAAACACGGAAATCACAGGTAAATCGGTGTTCCGCCGAGGTGCGCGAAACCTTCGCACCTCGCGGAAATGCTGCATAACCTATTGAAACAACACAACCGACCGACGCCGCACCTCGCGGCCTTTTATCTCGCCATCTTCGGGTTGTTCTGCCCACCTTCCGCCTCCATCCACGCCACGGTGCGCGGGAGCATGCGGTTGCGCGAAAACGCCCATGCGCGCTCATGGCTGGATCCTGTCGCCGGCTCGCGCCACGAAGAGGTCTTCGGACAGCGGCACGATGGCGGAGATATCGCGCACGATGGCGGAGATATCGCGCACGGTGGGTGCAGAGCTCGCGTCATTTGGTGGTCGCTCGGCCGGCACGAGAGCGACAGCCTGTATGCGATCCGGCTGACCGACGAAGAGCGAGCCGTGCTTCCACGGAATGGCCTCGACAGACGTGACTGCGAAAGGGCGCATACCCTCGCTTTCACCCATCAGGGGGGCAAGTGCTGCGACATAGGCGCGGGTCTCGGCCGGTAACGGCCGTCCGGTAAGGTAGGCTTCGTAGCGTGCAGGTCCCGCATTGTAGGCGGCCAGAAACCCCGGTGAGCCGAAGCGATCGTCCAGTTCGCGCAGGTACGCCGTTCCTGCCATGATATTGTCGCGAGGATCGAACGGATCGCGGCCGAGCGACCAGCGGGCGCGCAGGTAATCCCATGTACCCGGCATGATCTGCATCAAGCCGCGGGCACCCGCGCTGGAGACGGCGCGCACATCGCCCGCACTCTCCTTGCGCATGATGGCGCGTATCAACGCGGTCGGAACGCCGAAGCGGTGCGAGGCTTCGCTGATTTGCGTGCCGAAAGGATCGCGCTGCGACGATCGTGTGAGAGGTGTTTCCTGCGCCAAGGTCGCCGCCGGCATGACGGTCGCAACGGACAGGCCGCAAAGGAGGAGCAGAGCCATGCGCCGGGCAGCGCGAAGCGGCCCGGGCGCACCGCGATGGCTCGTCGACGGACGGCGAGCGCGCATCGTTCAATCCTTCCCGCTGCGGTCGCGCGGGCGCGCCCAGTGCAGCGACCAGGACGTTTTGTCGTCGCCATTGCGAAAGAGGTTCGCGCGTATCGGCTGCGCGAAGGTCGGGTCGTCGAGCTGGATCGAGACATAGTCTCCGGCCTTTTCGCTGGAGCGTTTCCAGCCGGCACCAATCTCGGGGCCGTCCTCGTTTCCGGCGTGAATGCGGTAGTCAGGCGCATTCTCCGTTTCGCTCGCCTCTGCCGCCACAATGGCGATATCCAGGTTGAGGCTGAGCGTGTGGATGCGCCCGTTATAGCCAGTCTTCTGGCGCGTGAATTCTCCGATCTGCTGCATGTCAGGCTCCTGTTTTCAGTTGTGCGGTGGTGGGCTGGCGGCCCGACACGCGCCGCCGGTCGCGCGCTCACCGCATTGGCGCGCGCCGTTCGAAGCGGCCGTTGCCGCCCTCGTCCGTCCACAGTGGGACGGCGCGGCCGATGATCTGGCTGGTGGCGAGGAGGCCGAAGTAGCGTCCATCGAGACTGTCGCGGACCTGCCAGTTCATCAGGAAGACTTCGCCGCTCGCGATGCGGCGGCAGCCCTGCCAGACCGGCAGGTCACGGCCGGCCCGATCACGCTCGAGCGCCGCGCCCGCCTCGATACCGTCGACGGTGATGGTGAGGTTCGAGCGACAGACTCGTTGCCCGGAAACGCCAAGGATGCGCTTCAAGAGTGGCACGCCCCTCGGCAGATAGCCGCGATCGGCGAGGAACGCCGCGAGTGGCTCGGGGGCGTCGACGGCGACAAGATCGGTGACCTCGAACGGTCCGTGAAAGTCGATCGTATAGAAGCCGATCGGTGCGCTGGCTGACGCATTCCAGATGAGCTTCGTGGGCGTCGAAGTGAGGCCGGGATAGCCGACGCCCATGGTTGCGACAACGCTGGCGAGGATGATCCCGGCGCGCGTCACGGCTCGGTCCTCTTGCGCAGCAGGAAGGCGCGATGTTGGTCGAGTGTGTAGCTGCGCGGCTCGTGGCCTGCGGTTATCCGGTTGTGGATGTGCCGCCAATGATCGGGCGACACCAACTCAGGCTCGATGTCGAGGCGCTGGATGGCGTCGATCGCCTGCAGCACGCGTTCGACCTTGGGCCAGCTCTCGACCTTCAGAAGGATGTCGCCGCCAGGCCGCACGAAGGGCAGTGTCTGATAGGCTTCGCCACGTGATACCGCACGCACGATATCGATGCGTGAGATGATCGTTCCAAAGTCGTTCGCGGCCCACCGCACGAAGGCGAAGACCGCGCCGGGACGATAGGACAGGATGCGCCGGCGACGATCAACAATCTGTTCGTGGGCGGGCGTGCCGAACCGTATCCAGTTCTCGATCCTCTTCTCGACCCAGGTCAGTTCGACATGGACCAGATTATCGGCAGCGTGGTCCGTGGCCGGGAATGCGCCGCGCATGCGGGGAGCCGCGGTGCCAGTCATTTCGGTTCTCCTGATGCGGTGGGAAATGCGCGCGCGAGCCTCGCGGGCAGCGTGTTGGCGACGAGGACGTCGTGCTCGAAAGCGGCGATGCGTGCGCGCTCCTGAGTCGTCATGTCGGTGGTCGGGCGCACCACGAAGGTCGCGAACTGATTTCCCTTGCAGGTCAATTCACCGGCGAGAAGCAGCGTCAAAGTTGCCTTGCCGACACGGCTCTTTTGATTGCGGAGTGCGGCGATCATCGGGTGGCTTTCGAGCGCGGATCAAGAGGCGGATTCGGGGCGTCAGAGACGCTGGTTGCCGTGTTGCGACCGCCAGAAACCGTCGACGTTTGGGGGGTGTTGTTGGTGGTTACGCTGAGTGCGTGGCTGGCTCGCCGGACGAGCCTCTGCACATCGCGCGCGCGCTCTTCAGAGTTAGAGTCGGGGTTAGAGTCTAAGTTAAGGGCGCGATTTCGGCTTTGCTTTCCAAGGGTTAGGCCCCGTTTGGGTTCCTGATAGCACGAGCCTGCGGTTCCCGATGGCACGATAGTTCCGGTTCCGGATAGCACGATGCCGCCCACAGGCTTTCCACAGGAGCCGATCCGCTCGAAAGCGAGCAGCGTCCGGCCGCCCATCTCCACTTCGAGGAAGAGCGTGTAGCCGGGCAGCGGCTGGCGGCGGATGATGTCGCGTAGCTCGAAGGCAAAGCGCTTGTGGGGTGACAGGCTGCCGGATTTCTGGTGCAGGTGACGGAAGTCGAAGCGCCAGCCGTCGGGCTGGCGTCCGCCATGCTTGCGCACCAGCCGATAGAGCCAGCGCTCCAGCCCGCCAGTGAGGTCGAAATAGGCGCGATCGATCGTCAGCACGAGCGCGTCATCGAGGACTGCCTGGTAGAACCAGTCGGGGACGATCAACTCGATCCCCGCGGGTTTGCCATGGCGATCGATGCGCTCCTGCCACTCATTGATCCATGAGAAGCGGTGACGCCGGCCTTCGGCGGGCTGACGAATCGTCGTCGAGACGGTGGTCGACTGCAGCCGGTCAAGCCCCGCCTTCAGGCGCTGATAGTCGCGCAGGCTCTTGCCGCGGCCAACGAAGGTCAGAATCTCATAGGGCGTGGCGGCCATCAGACGCGAGGTGCGAAGGCCCGCGTCGCGCGCCTCGACGATCTGGCTTGCGGCCCAGATCAGGATGTCGGCGTCCCAGATGGTCGCCATGCCATGATCGGGTACGGCTTCGACCCGGATCGTGACGTTGCCGGCCGTGAAGTCGATTGGCGCGACGCGATGGGTCTTGGAGAGGGAGAAGAACGGATAGGCCATGAGATCCTGCGCATCTCGTGGGGCGAAGTCGCCAGGCAGCGCCCTGAACAGGTCAAGCTGCCCGCGCTCCGAAAGGGATTGGTTTCGCGTCGCCATTTGGAATCCGCGCGCGATCAGCGTGCGTATCGTCCGCCGTGCGTCTGCGGCGTCGGCATGTGACGCTTGGCCGGCAGGACCGACCCACGCGGGTCGGATGTTGAGGTGACAGCGCCGCGTTCGGCCCAAGCCTGAAGATCGTCGACGGCATAGACGACACGGCCGCCGAGCTTGCGGTAGGAAGGGCCAGTGCCATAGGTACGGTGCTTTTCGAGCGTGCGGGCGGACAGGCTGAGGAAATCCGCGGCTTCCTTGGTGCGCAGGAAGCGCGGCGGCAAAACGGCGATATCGGGTCGCATGGGTCGGACCTCCGTGGGGTTTTGGGCAACCGCTGGCGTTCAGCGGTGGGCGGAGACCACGGTGGCGGAGAATGGGCTTCGAAGGGATGGGGAAGTTGAGGGGGGCTAAAACTCCACCCCCTTTGCGCGGCCAGACCCGCTAGGATCGACGGCGATGACGCAGGATTTGCAAATAGCCGCCGCCGATCATGGCGGTGGCGCCTTCGACCAGGCCGATCACCGCATCGCGCAGCGCGGAGGTCTTCCAGGGATCGGCGGCGACGCGCTTAGACCCGTAAAGCGCGATCGCAATGTCGCGGTAGCTCGCGCCATTCGAGTGGCCGTCAGCGGCCTGCATCATCAGTCGAAAGCGGCGGCGCTGCTGCGGGGTCATCCGCGTGTCCGAAGGTGGGGGGCGCCCCTGCAAGGAACGCCAGAAACGGGCGAGTGCTTCGATCCGTCCCAACGTCTCTGCATCCAGGGGGATCAGCGCCGCCAAAGGACCGTGCGGCTCACTACCAGGCAGAAGCAAAAGTTGAGTGGCGACACCTGCACTATGGACAGTGTGACGTCCTTCCGGGCTGTCGTGGAGCACGCCCGGGCCGGTCAACGGCGTCGATCGCAAGGAAGACAGAAATTCCGGCGCCGGCACGAGAGAAACCACAGCTGGATCGACGTCAGGCGACCAGAAAACGTCTTGCGCCAAGGCGGACAAATCCGGCCTGGCCGGGAAATCGTAACCCCCACTGCCGCTGTGCCTCAGGGGGGAACGGTGCTTTTTCGGCTCTTGTGGTCAGGAGCGCTTGGTAGTGCCGTTGATAGGGTTCGTGACGCCGCAGACACTCCCAGGCGAGCCCCTCGATGGGTAATGTATCGAAATAGTCGTAACTGTCATTGTCTCGCCAATGCGACGTATCCGGCCTCATCCAAGAGCTCCTCGCAAACAACGCGTAAACCCCGCCTCCGAACGATTCCGTGTTGTAGCGATTGGCGGAAGACTCTTGCTGGGCATCGGGTGATGCCGCTTCGGCATCACCCGCGAACCACAGGTGCTGAGGTGCTAGCTGCCGGGTCGACGCAAGAGATGACGGTAGCCTGCACGCGCCATCCAGCGCGCTCGCGCCAGATGGCTGTCGTGGATGCGCCGGGCGCGTTGTGGCTCCTTCGTCAGATCAATGCCGAAGAGGATTTCGACCACCTCGCGCCAGTCCGCACCGTCGTCGGCGGCGTCAAGCAGGCGCATATAGAGCTTGACGTGGTCCCGATCGTATTCGGTGAGTTCGTCACTGGTCGGCGCGGTTTCGTCAAACGGCTCGATCATCGCTTGCCTCCTCTTCACAGAGTGAGCCTGCATTTTATAGAAGCAATTTTGCCAGCGGAGGATGGTTGATCAGCATCGGGCGATGCGGTTTCGGCATCGCTCTCGGCTTGGGAGAACCGAACCGGACGTCCGCGGAAGAAGGCCCCGGCCTTCCGGCCGGGGCCTGCGCGGGTCCTTAGTCACCCCGCCGTGCGTTCGGGCGGGACCAGATGAGCGAGAAACCCTCACCTTCCTCGTCGTCGAAGAGGTTGGCGTAGATCGGGGCGTTGAAGCTCGGATCGTCGAGCTTGAGACCCAGGTAGTCGCGGCCCTCGTTGGAGGTCTTCGACCATGCGGCACCGATCTCGGCGCGGCCGACCAGCACCCGGTGGCTGGGAGCGTTCTCGCCAGTGGCGCGTGTGTCTGGGACGATGCGCACGTTCTTGGCCTGGACGCTGAGGGTGACGATTTCACCGGTGAACTCGTTCGAGGCGGACTTCTTGAAGGTGCCGATGGTAGCCATTGTAAGTCTCCATTTTCTGTTCCCGAGCCCGCACCATGCGGCCTCGATGGCGATCACTTGGCCGGAGGCGAGCGACGACGCATCGCTTGCGACCGGAGCAACGCGGAGGACGGCGCAGGAACGACTTTCTTGTCTCGCGAGGAATGGCGGTGCTCGGGGTCCCCATGCCCTTGCGGCATGGGGTGGGAGCCGGCAGGGGAAGAAAGTAGAGACGCGCCGTTGCGGCCTAGGCGGTCGAGGCTTCAGCCGTCCTTCGGCCAGATCAGCCCATTGAAGAGGCCGTTTGGAGCGCTCTTGGGACAGATTGGCAACGGCGACGTTGGCGAACAACGAGCCTCCAGCAGATCGTTGCGAGTTCACTGGCGTCGTCCACGCATTCCAAACGCCGGGAACCCCACGCACCTCCAGCGCGGCAGTCACCGGCCGCGCTGCCGTCCTGCCGCCGATTGGTCGGCCTGCCATGCGGCATCGACCGAAGAATGTCCAAGTCCACAGACGGGGCCGCGCCGGCACGTGGCCGTTGCTCGATCCATGGCATGCATCCCGAGTGCTCCAACCACCGATGACAAGGAGGCCAAGCCTTCATCGCTCTGGTCCACCCGCCTCGCTCGCGCGGGTTTAAGCTCGAACCATGTCCCTACCGGATTGGTCGGCGGCGGCCATGCCCGCGACCCGCAGATATGCCGTGACGCCGACGGCGATCGCGCCAATGACGGAAAAGACGACCTGCCAGACTTCCGAAGGCATCATGTGCTTCGCGATGCCATGAGTGGCATGGTATCCGGCAACGATCGCGGGAGCGACGAAGACCATCGCGATCGCCAGCTTTGCCCACATTGGCCTGATAACGCAGAGGAGGATTTGGCCGACGCCGAGTGTCAACCCGGCTGCGAGGATGCCGACAAGGATCGCGCCAAGCCAGCCGGTACCGGTGTTGAATGCCCATGTACTTGCGTTGACGCCGACGAACAAAGGGAGGGCGACGATAGCAAGCGTGAAGAGCAACCAGCACAAGATGCCGATGGCCGCGATGCAAAGGAGAATGCCGAGGATGATCATGGTGGTGTCTCCGAGAGAATGACTCTGGTGATTGCGCCTTCCACCACCACCTGGCGCAGTGCACAGCATGAAAAGCGCGGGCGAAACCCGCCGGTGTTCTTGCATCGCCAAGCGCGATGTCCGCCCCGTCATGGGGTGAATGGGTCAATTTCGCCGATGATGGCTGTGTCGTCGCCGTCATACTCGTTAGCCGGGACGACCGAGAGAGTGCCGTCGCCAGCACGAAAGATGACGATGGTGACCATGAGAGTCGCGGCGAGGCTGAAGGCGAAGGCATGTGCGTCGGCGAAGGACATCGATCCGGCTCCTGTTTGAAGCGGAGGACCCTCCCCCGCTGACAGGCGCCCGATGTGTTCGGCCGATGGCCGCAATCACCGCGAAGGTGAAGCCGGAGCGGCGGCACGCTTCGCGTAGTCCGACCCCTTGCGGGTTGATGGCGTCAGGCCGCCGGCCGGACCAAGGATCAGCGCAATGGATCGCGGGTGTGGTCATCTTCAAGTCAGAAGCAGCGGGCGTTGTTGGCGCGACGCCCGTGCTACAGGAGAGCCTGAGCAAGCTGTCGCGCGATGTGGCGGGCGTCGAGCGAGAAACCGGGCGGCCATGATCGCGATGGGTCCCGTTGGAAGCCGCCACGCTGAAAATGAGGATGAAGCTGGGCGATGACGCTGTGCACTCGCGGTGGCAGGCCCAATCCAGCTCGTTCGGCGTAAAGAGCCGCTTTGCCGAGATCGTGCCCGAAATGGCGGCGGTTCCAAGGATCGCCGGTCGCAACTCTGAGAAGATGTAGACTTCAGGAGCAATTCAATGGCGATGGCGATGGCGTGAAGGACCGCATTGATTGCGGCGGCGCTTATGCGCCGCCGTTGCCTAGCCGATAGACCGGGATACCGAGCTTGCAAGCCTTGTCCGCCAGGTTCTCCTGAATGCCGGTGCCCGGAAAGACGATGACGCCGATCGGCATGACCGCCAACATCTGGTCGTTGCGCTTGAAGGGAGCGGCCTTGGCATGTTTGCTCCAGTCGGGCTTGAAGGCGACCTGCTGCACCTTGCGATGATCGGCCCAGCGGGCGGCGATCTTTTCGGCGCCTTTCGGTGATCCGCCGTGCATCAGCACCATGTCGGGGTGCTTGGCGCGGATTTGGTCGAGCTTTGCCCAGATCAGCTCGTGATCGGCCGTATCGCCGCCGGAGAAGGCGATCTTGGGGCCGGCGGGTAACATGATTTCGGTTTCCGCGCGCCGCCTGGCCGTGAGGAAGTCGCGGCTATCGATCAATGCGGCGGTGAGATGGTGGTGGTTGACCATCGACCCCGTGCGCGGTCGCCAGGCGGAGCCGGTGTGCTGATCGTAGTGATCGGCGGCCTGGTCACGCATGAGCTCGAAGGCGTCGCGCCGTTCGATCATGGTCTGGCCCTGGGCGGTGAGTGTCTCGAGTTCAACCGCCTTGATCTCGCTGCCGTCCTGTTCGCGCTGCAGGCGGCGCTGGGCCTGCTCGTTGTCGTCCAGTTGCCGCTCGATCCGTTGTACAGCTCGGTGGAAGACATTGGTGACGGACCAGAGGAGGTCATCGAGGTCGGGTTCGAGGCGCGTGTCGCTCAGGGTGGCGATGAGGGCGTCAAAGATGTCGGCGACGGCTCCGGCCGCGTGGTCGCCACCAGGGAGCGGTCGCGGATCGGGCTCGTCGGCAAATGGGCGCCAGCCATAGAGCTGGAGTTCGGTGAGGATGTGATCGGTCGGAGAAGCGGCGTGGTGCGGTTCGGTGTCGTCGTGCTCGCTCATGGGGATGCTCCCGTCGGTTTGACCGCGACCCTCGCGGCCTTCATGGCGACGAGAGCCCACGGGCGGGACGGTCCGACACCCGCAGCGTAGCGGAGGGCCGGAGCGTAGCGGAGGATGGCGGCGGCCGGCTATTTTGCCTCGCGATGGAAAGGCGTCGCGACCAATCGCTGCCATTCGCGAGCAGTCGCGCGCCGCGGAAATAGTCGGCCGCCGCCATTGCCTGGCCGGCCTGATTGTGGGCCGATCGCCCTCTCGAAGGCCGGGTCGCGGTTCCCTACCGGCGGGCTCCCATCCATGCGATGCGGCCACACCGTGCGCCGCGCGCTTCCCTTCCCGCCTCACGCCGCCCGTGTCAGATAGCGGATGCGATCCCTGCGCATGAGCTGGTCCGCAATCGAGGCGCGGAAGGTGGCAAGTCCGAAATGGCGGAGATCTTCGTTAAAATCCTCCATGAACGGCGAAAGAACGATCGCCTCGATCCCGGCGTCGATCGCGCGCTCGAGCAGACTGTCGCGGGCACCGTCACCGGCCGGATCTTTGTCGCGGATGACATAGAGCCGCTGCAGGTTCGGCGGGAACAGGATGGCGGCGAGATGAGCCGCCGAGAGAGCCGCCGCCATCGCCATGTCGGGCAAGGCGCATCTGAGCGACAGCGTCGTCTCGATGCCTTCGCCTGCCGCCATGACGCTGCCAGGTACGCCGAAGCGGACGGCGTGACCGAGGAGGTTACCCATTGCCCGACGCGGCGTGTCGACGAGTGCCTTGCCGGCGCCGTCCGGTGCGAGCCAGGTGCGGTGCGCGCCGGTCAGATGTCCATCGAGATCGGTGACAGCAGCGATCATCGCCGGCAAGGTCCTGGTCGGTCCATGATCGTCTGGCCGGTAGTAGCAGTGTGGATGGAACTGCAAGGCTGTGGTTCCGTGCAAAGTCGTAATGCTACGTCCACGCAAATACGTTTCCACGAGGGTGCCGATAATGGGCTTCGACATGGCGACCAGTCGGCGAGCCGCTTCCGGAGAGCCAATGGGGACCTGCGTGATCGGCTCGGCCGGTCGGGGTGGCATGGCATCTGGCATAGCGAGAAACACGCGCGCCTCGTCGGCGACGTCCCGGAAATTGACCAGTCCGAGGGATTCGCGGATGACATCGAGCAGGTCGCCATGCTCGCCGGTAGCGGCGTCGGTCCATTTGCCTGGAGGTCCCTTCGGGGATGGCTGCAGACGCACGAACATCGAGCGGCCCGGCGCATTGCGGACGTCGCCGACAGTCCAATAGTTGCCCTGGCGACGGCCATTGGAGAGGTAGTGGCGGCACACCGCCTCGGCATATGCGCCGAGGCGGTGTGCCAGGTCGCATGCAGCGTGACGCGGACTCATGCAGCCTCCCGCTCACTGACCCGATCGATTGGGAAGTGGTCGAGCACGCGCTCCAGCACGGCGAGCCCGTTGGCGTCGATCGGCACGAACATCCTGAGCTTCCACGAAATGATCTCGTGGAAGAGACCGTACGCGGTGAGGCGCTCGCGCATCGCGTCGGTGAAGCCGGACAATTCGATGCGCCATGCGCCCATGACGCGGCTGCGGCGAAGCTGGAGATCCTCGGCAAGATCGAGGATGGTCCGGCCGTCCATCAGAACCGCAAACGCCTGCTCCGGCGACAGCAGCACCACGTTCGTCGCAGAGGCCTTGGCGGCCCATGCCGGCGAGACGCGGCGGCCGATGAGGCGCTCGCCCTCGTCGGTCTGAAGTCGATAAACGCGGGTCGACTCGTTGGGCAGGCGCTTCCAGATCGGTAGCAGCAGGCCGGTGACCATGTGCAAGACCGAGTCCGAAAACTCCGGCACCCCGGCGATTTCGGCCGTCCAGGCAGATATGAACGCCTCGCGGTCGGCCTCGATCCAGCGTGTTTCGCCCATAGCCTTGAGCGGCATGTTCTGGCCTTCCATCGGCCGGATCAGGCGGACACGTCGCTCGACCTCGCCATCGTCGAGCATGACGCTGGGGGTCGGGATCTGCACGGCGGCGCGGCCCGATTGCTCGTTGATGAGCAGTAAGGCACGCGGATCGCGGAGATGAACGAGCGCCGCATTGAGCGTGACGGGCCGATTGCGCTTGCGTTCGGTGATCGTGAGCAGGCGGCTTTCGGCGCCAGTGCGCGGATGGGTGTAGATCACCTGCCGATCGGTGACGACGAAGTTTTCGGCCTGCAGCGTCTCCAGCCCGGCGTCGTAGGTGCCTGACGCGATCGCGCCCTCGATGCGCGCCGCCAGCAGTTGCTCGAAGGCACCGAACAGCACGCCCTGCAGCGCAATGGTCAGTGCGAGCAGGCGATTGAGGAAGGTGGTGATCGGCGGCAACTCGTCCTTGATGCCATTGGCATCCATCAGCTTGAGACCCGTCGCCGCCTCGAAACGGTCGAGCGAGCAGCCCTCGACCTTGCCGCGTACGATCAGCAGATAGAGTTGCCGTAGCGCATCGCGGGCATGGTGGCTTTCCAGATTGTCCTCTGGCCGGAACAGGCCCTGGCCGCCGGTCTGGCGCTGGCCGCGCGTGATTGCGCCTAGCGTATCGAGCCTTCGCGCGATCGTCGAGAGGAAGCGCTTTTCCGCCTTCACATTGGTCGAGATCGGCCGGAAGAGCGGCGGCTGCGCCTGATTGGTGCGATGCGTGCGGCCCAGGCCCTGAATGGCGGTGTCGGCTTTCCAGCCGGCTTCGAGCAGATAATGCATACGCAGCCGCGTGTTCCGGGCCGACAGTTCGGCGTGGTAGCTCCTCCCCGTTCCGCCCGCGTCCGAAAAAACCAGAACGCGCTTCTGGTCATCCATGAAGGCCTGCGTCTCGGCGAGGTTGGCTGACCCGGCACGGTTTTCAACGACAAGGCGCTCGCCCTTCCGGACAATGCGGCGCGAGCGACCGGTGACCTCGGCCACGATGTCCACCCCGAAATGCTGGACGATCTGGTCGAGCGCGCCGGGGACAGGCGTCAAGCTGGCGAGTTTGGCGATCAACTCGTCGCGCCGGGCGACCGCCTCGCGGCTCTCGACGGGCTGGCCATCGCGGTAGACCGGGCGCGACGACAGATTGCCCTCGCTGTCGGTGTACGGCTCGTAGAGCTGCACGGGGAAGGAATGGGCTAGGTAGTCAAGGACATATTCGCGGGGCGTGATGTCGACGCGAACGTCGTTCCATTCCTCGGTCGGGAGTTCGGCCAGCCGCCGTTCCATGAGCGCCTCGCCCGTCGAGACGATCTGGACAACGGCCGCATGGCCCTCCTCCAGATCGTGGGTGATGGAGCGGACCAGGGTCGGTGTCTTCATGCTGGTCAACAAATGACCGAAGAAGCGCTGCTTGGCGCTTTCAAAGGCGCTGCGCGCGGCCGACTTGGCCTGGGCATTGAGCGTACCGGTGCTGCCGGTGATGTTGGCCGCCTGCATCGCCGCATCGAGATTGTTATGGATGACGCCGAAGGCCCCAGCGTACGCGTCATAGATGCGGACCTGTTCGGGCGTCAGCTCATGCTCGAGCAGTTCGTATTCGACGCCGTTGAAAGAGAGGGAGCGGGCGGTGTAGAGGCCGAGTGCCCTGAGGTCGCGTGCCAGCACTTCCATCGCCGCCACGCCGCCGGCCTCGATCGCCTCGACGAACTCGGCGCGGGTCGAGAATGGAAAATGCTCGCCGCCCCAGAGGCCGAGCCGCTGGGCATAGGCGAGATTGTGGACGGTGGTCGCGCCAGTCGCCGATACATAGACGATGCGGGCGTTCGGCAGGGCGTGCTGTAGCCTCAGGCCGGCACGGCCTTGATGGGAGGGAGCGGCGTCGCCGCGTTCGCCCTTGCCGCCACCGGCGTTTTGCATGGCGTGCGCCTCGTCGAAAATGATGACCCCATCGAAATCCGGACCCAACCATTCGACGATTTGTTTGACCCGCGAAACCTTCTCGCCGCGATCGTCGGAGCGTAGCGTGGCATAGGTGGTGAACAGGATGCCTTCCGCCAGCGTGACCGGCCTGCCCTGCGGGAAGCGGGAGAGCGGGGTGACCAGCAAGCGCTCCATGCCGAGCGCGGACCAGTCGCGCCGCGCATCCTCGATCAGCTTGTCGGACTTGGAGATCCAGACCGCCTTACGACGGCCCTGCATCCAATTGTCTAGGATTACGGCGGCGGATTCCCGGCCTTTGCCCACCCCAGTGCCGTCGCCGATCATGAAGCCTTGCCGGAAGCGCACGGCCCCCGCCGCGTCATCGGCCGCGGCGCTAACCATGTCAAAGGTCTCGTCGAGCGTCCAGGCGCCGGCGAGATACTCGGCGTGAGCCTCGCCCGCATAGATGACGGTCTCGAGCTGCGCGTCCGAGAGCAGGTCAAGGACGTTCTTCGGTAGGCGCGGCCGGTAGCCCGGCTTGGGTGGCGCTACCGAGGCCATGGCCGCCGATTGAACGAGCTTGGTGGGGTGAGCCCGCGAGCCGGGAATGCGGATCGCCTGAAGCCCGTAGGCCTCATAGATGGCGTCGCTGATCTTGCCGTTCTCGGCGGCCTGCCAGTCGACAGCCTCATAGGCGAGGTCGATAGCTTCCGGTTCGGCGATCGACATGCGTGGCGTGGTACTCGCCGAGCGTGTGAGATAGCCGTGCACTTTGCGGGCCGCGGCGACCGCCGATGTCGCGCTGGGAAGGGCGGCCATCACGACCGGCGGCCGCGCGGGAAGGCGCTCCTCAATCCACGTGAGGAGCGTTGCCGCATCCGGAGCGATGCCGGGAGCATCCGGGAAGAGCGAGGGATCGTCCGCCGGCACCCTGTCGATGACGGTGAGGCGCGTCGGGAAGGTCGTGCCGTGCTTGGCATAGACCGAGCCATCGATGGCGGCGGAGAAGACCATGCGACCACGCTCCTGCAGGCGAGTGAAGGCGGCGGTCCAGGTCGGATGGTCGGGCGCGAAGTTCGCACCGGTGATCGTCACCAGCCGCCCGCCGGGCGCAAGGCGCGACAGCGCCGAGGCGATGTGCCGCCAGGCCGCGTCGGCCATGCGGCCCTCGACATTGGCCATGACCGAAAAGGGCGGGTTCATCAGCACCACGCTCGGCACGGCGCCGGGATCGAGATGGTCGTCGATTTGGGCGGCGTCGAAGCGGCTGGCGGAGACGCCCGGAAAGAGACACGAGAGAAGTGCCGCGCGCGTCTCGGCAAGCTCGTTGAGGATGAGCGAGGCGCCGGCTATCTCGGCCAGGATGGCGAGCAGCCCGGTGCCGGCGGAAGGCTCCAGCACACGGTCGCCGGGCGTGATGGCGGCGGCCGTTGCGGCGACCAGGCCGAGCGGAATCGGCGTCGAGAACTGCTGGAAGGTCTGTGCTTCTTCGGACCGGCGCGTATGCGTCGGCATCAGCCCTGCGATCTTCGACAAAGCGGACAGCCGTGCAGCCGGAGATTCGGCTTTGCGGGAGAGCGCCTTTCCGTACTTGCGGAGGAAAAGGACCGTTGCGGCCTCGCAGGCATCGTAGGCCTGCTTCCAGTCCCACGCGCCGGCGGCGTCGGAGGCGCCGAATGCGGCTTCCATCGCCGAGCGGAGCTTTGTCGCGTCGATGCACTCGCCGCGTTCGAGACGGGGAAGCAGCAGGCCGGCGGCGGCGAAGATAGCGCCGGCAGCACGGGTTTGGGCGAGCGGGAGCGGCGCGGCGGTTGGAACCGCCGCGGCGGGCGAGATCATGTACATGGTGTGAACCTCGGGAGAGCGGGGACAGGACCGAGCCGCGCGGCGCTCTCTCTGGACCGCACGGTTTCCAAACCCATCCCGGCCCGCCTCTCCCTCTCAGGTCCCGCGAAGCTAAAATGAAACAAGCGCCCCGCCATGAGGTTGAGCGCTTGCCGGTATCAACCGATCTCGATCATATTCCGCCGTCAGGCTCCGACTTCTGTAGCAAACCTTTGGCGTCGTCGGGATCGGGCGGCAGGTAGGCATCATAGGGATTGCCGTCGGCAAGATGACCGAACGGGGTGAACACGTAGTCCGCGCCCTCCCGCCCGACCGCGCAGATTACATAACGCCGCTGCCCGGTCGCCGCGTCGGCGCATTCCATCAACGCGAGGTTGCCGTCGCTGGCGGCACGAAGCAGCGTCTGGAAGTTGCTGCGGGCATGGTCGGGAATGCTCATGGCAAGTCCTTCGCATCTCCGGGTTCAACTGGATCGCGGGCGGCCCGCGAGGATCGCTTCGCCGCGCGCGATCGCCCATTCGGCCTTGCCGAGCCACCCCGGCGGCGTCGGTCGGCGGGCCTTAGCATCGCCGACAATGATCTTGAGCAAGCCAGCATGAGTTCGAATTGTGCGGCCTTGCGCTGCACCGCTTCCCCAAAATGTGCATGAACCGGAATGGCCTGTCCACGATACGCGGCACCGGCGCCCTCCCATATGCCGGTGACATGGGCTTCGCCCGAGGACTCGCAATTCTCCCGCTGACCCGAACAGTCAGTGTCCTCGATGGCAAATCGGCACGCGACGTCGGGTGTCTCAGCCAAATAGGTTGAATGCCGGAACACTGGTAGGTGGTACGTCGTCTCGATGGTGAATTGCGGCATTTGCTGCTCCTAAAAAAAGGGCGGCCCGGCGTTCGTCTCCGAGCCCCGGCCGGCGGGTCGAGTTTGATGTCCACGCGTGCAGGTGTTACGCCGCCGCCCGCCCCTCGACGACGTCGGCGCCGACTTCGTCAGCGGTGACGTCTTCAAGACGCGCATTGCGGTACCCGGTCTTGGCCAACCAGAGTGCGGCCGCCTCCCGGCTCTCGGCGAGGTACAGCAACTCTTCGTCTTCGCCGATCTGCTGCAGGACCCGGACCATGCCGATACCGGGCTGCTCGACGATCTTGAAGCTGAGGTCGCTGTCGACCGAGTAGGTTCGCATGACCGTCACGAGGATGACGCCGCCGGAGGAGAAGTTACCTTCATTGAGCGTGATCGAGGCCGGTGCGCTGTAGGTCGGACGGTCGCGCGGCGATGCCTTGCGGACCAGACGGCCGAGGCGTTGCGACGGCCCCAGTCGTCGAGCTTGCGGGTAAAGCGCGCCGGCGGTTTGGGGGTGCCGTCCGAGTACTGGATCAGCGAGCCTAGCGGGGCGTTGTCATAGACGATGTGGGCGGACATGGATGTCTCCTGAAACGAAAAGGCCCGACAGGGCGTCGGGCCATGAGGGTGAGGTGAAGGGGAACGGGGCGACCGGAGTCGCCCCGTCGATGGGTGCTATTCGGCAGCGACAGCGTGTGCGATGACCTCATCGGCTGCCGCCGAGTCGTCTTCGTCATCGCCGGCGAGGAATTCGGGCAGGTCAGGTTCCTCGCCCTCGCCCGGCTGCGCGGGCCGCGCGTCATGATCGATCAGACGGAGCGGTTCGGGTAGCCAGCCACTATCGGCAAGGAGGCGTTCGGCCTCCTTGGCCATGTCGCCCTTCTTGAGGTGGTCGATGAGTTGAGCCGCCTGCTCGCTGGCACCTTCGCGCACGGCTTCGAGGATGCGGGACTTGGTGACCCGGCCGAGATAATTATCGACCGTCGGCCGCCAGCCCGCATCCACCATGTCGAGCCCGGTGGCGTGGGAGAGCCGGTCGGCTTCGCGCAAGCGCTGCTCCAGCCCGTGCTGGGAAACGCCGCTGCCATAGGGGTTAGGTCGCTCGAACAGCGCGTTGATCCCATAGCTGACGCAATGCGCCAGCAGTGCGTGCTGACTGGCTTCATCGAGACTGTCGAGCCAAGCCCACAGAGTCTGATCGTCACCGAGCGGAATGTCGCCCTTCCACGCCTCATGGCGTTCGTCGATCGCCTTGGCCGCGGGGCTGTCTTTCAGCTCGGCGTCTTGCGTCGGCAAGTGGACATGTCGGACGAACGCCTCGAGGCAGCCAGTCGCGGAGCGATGACCGAAGGTGTCGAGGACGAGCCGATGCAACAGCGCCGTGATGGCCACATGCTGGTTCTCGGCCACGGCATTGCGCAGCGCCAACGTGCGATACGCGGTGAGCTCGATCACCAGGCGTTCGGGCAGCGGCTTGATGGCGTCGCCGTCATCCTCATCGGGCTCGGACGTTTGCGCGCCGATGGTGATGGTGGCGCGGCGAACCGAAGGATCGTCGCTTCCCTCCTCGCTCCCGGTCACACCGCCGGGCTCGGCGGCGTCGCCGTCGACCGCTTCCGGCGCTTCGTCCTCGGGGCGCACATATCCGCGATCGACGACCAGGTCACCGTCACGGTCGATGCTGATGAAGGCACCGGCGCGGCCGATATCGGCGGGATCGTAGTTCATCGGGCGGCTCTCGAACGCCTCCAGCACAGACTCGATCTCGCCGAGACGTTGATCGACCGCGTCGGGGAGTTCGTCGGATTCACCATACTCGGCTTCCAGCCGTTCGTACTCCGCGCGCAGGGCTTCGCGTTCCGCCCGATCCGCGTCGGTCAGATCGACGGGGGTGCCGGCCAGTGCCCGCAGACCGTGATTATGGCCATAAGGCAGATCGACATCGACCACGATCCACTTCCAGCCCTCCGTCGCGATTTCGTCGGCGATCGACTTCAGCTTGTCGCGGACCAAGCGGTCGAGCAGAGCGGGGTCCTGAAGCCAGCCGCCATTGTCGGCCTCGAACAGGTCGCGCAGCACCATGCCGCCGGCAGCGACATACGCGTCGACACCGACGAACAGCGCCCGGCGATCGCTTGCCCGCACAGTGGTTTCCGTCAAAAGGCGCCGGATCTGCTGCGGCTCCTTCGACCAGGAGTTCTCGAGCGCCTCCCAGACCTGCTCCTGACGGGCGTGATCGTCGGTCACGGTAAAGGCCATGAGATGCTCGAGTTGCATTCCCTCCTGCTCGTAGACCTCGTGCAGCTTGGGCGAAACTTTTGCGAGCCGCAGGCGCTGCTGGACAAAGGTAGCGGACACGAAGAAGCGTGCCGCAATCTCCTCATGGCTGGCGCCCTGATCGTGCAGGGTCTGGAAGGCCCGGAACATATCCAGGGGATGTAAATCTTCGCGCTGAAAATTCTCGGCCAGCGAGTCCTCCTCGATCGGGATCGCGCTGTGGGCGTCGCTGACGACGCAGGGAACCGGCTCGGTCTTGATCATGCGCTTCTGCTTGACCAGCAGTTCCAGCGCGCGATAGCGGCGCCCACCAGCCGGCACCTCAAACATGCCGGTCTCATTGCCCTCGCCATCCAGCACTGGCCGGACGTTGAGACTCTGCAAGAGGCCGCGTCGTGCGATCGAGGCGGCGAGGTCCTCTATCGTTTCCCCGCGCTTGATGCGCCGGACATTGGCCTGGCTCAGCACCAGCTTGTTGAAGGGGATGTCACGTGAAGCGTTGAGGGTGATCTTCTGCTTGGGCGTAGCCATGTGGACTGTCTCCGCGACGGGCGGCCGAGACTCTCTCGACCTCCAAACCCGTCAAAAGAAACGGGCGCAGCCCTCTCACTCTGAGGACTGCGCGGCACACCGAAAATCCGGAGGGCGACAGGGCCGCAGACACGACTTTGCGCATCTGCGGCATTGGGGATTTCTAGCTGAGATCTCACGCGCCGTCTCGGCCAGACTGGGCGGCGTGGTAGAGGATGCGTTCCGCGTCGCGAAGGCTTTCCGGCCCGGCGGGCGGCCTCTGCCCAAACCGAAATCGGTAGGTCGGTGGTAAAGAGGACATCGCGCTCGATGCCCACGCGGATAGGCAGCCCGACCGACGTCATCTCTAAGAGCGAGAAACTGCCCTGCTCGGGATATCCGAGACCGGCGAGACCGAACATGATGTCACCATCGGCACTCAGCTCGGTTGCGAGCCAGGTTCCTTCGTCGAGCGGATTGAAGAGCTTCACGACGGTACGTGATCGGCGTTAACCCACTGTGTCGCCGGCCGCCTCATCCCCTTCGGTGCCGGCCCGGCGTGCTCCTGGACGCGCTTCCATAGCCGTTCGCGGATTGCCCGGCTGGAGTTGATGAACGCTGAGCCGACATACTCCCCGGTCTTCCGATCGGCCATCAGCGCAAAGGCCGGCTTACCGGGTTCCCGCTCGAATCCGAGCAAGTCGTATTCTTCCACCATGTAGCTCTTGATCTTCAGCCAGGCTGTCGACCGGCCGCTGCGGTATTTGCTGTCACGTCGCTTCGATACCATACCCTCAAGGCCGGCTTCATCGATCAGGTGGAATATGGCTTTAGCGTCTCCGGGCAGCGCTTGGCTGAACTGGATGCGGTCATCAGGCAAGATGAGGCCTTCCAGGATTTCGCGTCGGTCTTCGAGATCCATGTCCCGCAGATCGTGACCGTTCAAGTGGAGGAGATCGAAGGTGACGAAGTAGAGGTCATGCTGGCGGCTGGTGATAGCTTTGCGCAGCGCCTGATAGTCCGAAAGGCCGGCTTCGTTGAGTACGACTAGTTCGCCGTCAATGATGGCATTCTCGACCCCAAGGCGTTTTGCGGCACCGGCCAGATCCCTGTATTTTGCCGTCCAATTGTGGCCGTTGCGCGTGAAGATGCGCACGTCATGATCGATGATGATTTGGCTGCGATAGCCGTCGAACTTGACTTCGTGAATCCATTCGTCGCCTTCGGGAGGCTTCTCGACCAAGCTCGGCAGCAAAGGCTCGACGAACTTTAGACGCATGAACTCACCCGCACCCGGCGATTCAATTAGCTTGTGCTGAAATGGTTCCGAAACCGGAAATCGGCTTTTGGTGCAACAAAACACGTCAACTCGACGTTGCGGGATGAGCGAAGGAGGAAACGATATGGCCGATGACAAGAGCAAGCGGGATTTCCGCGATCGGGACCGTGTCTCAGCCGACGAGGATTATGAAGTTGAATATTTCGCAACAAAGACCGGCATCACACCCCAGCAGGTCAAAGAGTTGATTGCGAAGCACGGCAACCAACGCGAGACTTTGGAGCGGGAAGCCAAGGCGCTGCGGAAACAATGACCAGGCTATCTGATCTCGGCAGACCACTGATCGGGCACCGACATGAAGGCCCGCCCGCGAGCGAACTCGCGCATTTCCTCCCTTGCCCTGTTTGCGGGCAACAGATCGATATGCGCGATTTTCGCCAGGTCACCTATCATGCCGATCCGCAGCACGAGCCGCTCGAACTGGACGCGTAGGACGCAAAAAGCTCGACTGCTGAATTGAGTTTTAATCCATGTTTTGGCGAAACGTGGCGGGGCTGCACCGGCCATTGCTATGGGTCCAACCGCCGATTCAATTGGCTCGTGCTGAAATGGGTCCAAAATCAAATAGGCATGGAAACCAAAAAGCTCTTGTTGCGTTCGGCGCACTAAAAGGTCGGGAGGTTGTGCCATGGGCACCTTTTTACCGCTGTTCGTTAAGCTGGTAGACCGTAAATCAATGACGGTTTCCTCTATCTGTGAGGCCGAGGAAGCGCTCCAGGGGCAGTGGCCAAATAAGGGTGCGGCGGCCTATAGGGATGCGTGCCGATTGATCGCGGAGGCCAAGGATGGAAGCTGCAGTCCGGCCGTAGCATTTGCGGCGTTCAAGGCCGCCGCTATCGACCAGCACCTGCTGCAGCCCGAGCCCGGCGCTCGGCATGTTCGACACAACGTGCCATAAACCATCGTGATGATTAACCGCCGTCCCCTAGTATCAAATAGGGACCGACACAGGGGAGTCTCGCTTGGTCGCGCGACGGTGGGCTCGCACCGACCGGGGCAGGTGATGCGAGCCCGGCCGAGTCTTGCGGGACCTCGACCAGCAGCGAACACCCACTCGCTGCCGTTCTATCAACAAGCCCCAAATTTCAGGTTCCGCTAACGTACAAAAAAGCCCACCAGCCGTTGAGGTAGTGGGCAGTTTTGGGAGACGCTGATATGGGAACAGTGCGACCGCCCGAAGTGTTTCGAGGCGACGATATTCCAAGGGGGATTCACAGATCCGCGCTTTCGATGTTCAGCGAAGGGCGGTCAAGTTGCTCGCCTTGGGGGAGCTTCCAATCCTAGACGAGAAGACTGATCGCCCGCGAAAGCGACGGCATCTGCCTCATTTTCGAATGCTCGGGAATACGTTTCACCGTTCCTCCCTATGATGCGAACAACCCACTCGCCTAACGAATGGCGGACCTCTAGGAAGAGGGAAGACGAAAACGGCGGCCGGTAAGTGACGCTGTCCAATGCCCTCGGGAGGCTTGTCCCGCCAAAATCGGCTCCATCATCGGAGGAATGAACTTCACGCATGCACTGACTCCCGAGACCGCGAGTCAATTAGCGCGTGCTTAATTAGTTCCGGAGCGTTTTAACGAATCGTTGACAGCGCTGTCCCAGAATAGGACGGCGCGGTCAACCCCAACCTTGGCTGCGCAGGCGGCTCTGGCATCGAGTTCCACCCCGAACTGTCGGAGCCGCCACCCACATTCCGCAATTTACCAGCAATGGTTGAATCAACCGTTACTGCACGTGCTTTCCATGGCGCTTCCCCGATCCTTAGACTTTGACGAACAAACCGGGGATACACAGAGGCGTTCCGATCTAGACTCGACCGATGGAAACCATCTTCGATGACATCGCCAACGCCCTCAGAGAGCCCCGCCAGGATGCTTGGCGCCCTGTCCGCGCCTTCGGCCCTTGATCTTGCCGACAAGCTGTTCCTTGGCCTGCCATAGGCCTGGGTGTTGGCTTCGGAATGGCGATCTCGGGTTAGCCGGCCCCGATCAGGTAAAACAATGCGCTAAGAACCGCAGCGACTGATGCCCCGGCTATGAGCATGGCGGCGGTGCTGTTTGCGCCGATTGGCAGGCTTCTTCCCGTCCGCACCCGCGTATGCGCTGTAAATTCGCCGCCCGTCGTCACCGAACCTATCGCTGTTCGGGTAAGCCTTCTTAGGCTTGGATCTCGGTCGAAGTATTTTCATGGCCTAGCCCGGATCGTGAACAACACCCGAAGTTTAGCGGCTCCTGATGTATGGACTCAAGCGTGGAATGGACGCGTTCTTTGCACGGGGGGAGAGAGGGCGTGGGCAAAGTCCAGCGTCATGGAGGGGCTAACCAGGCCGACCGCTGGCGCAAGAACGCCAAGCGGCGGCGGTTGTGGCGATGGCAATACTGCCGGCGCTGGTGATGGTTCCCTTGACCGCTTTTTTCACCGTTAACCGACAAGCTCTCGACAAGGTCGTCGGGCTCATCCCAACTGGCTGGCTGAGTGGAACCCGCAGGGCCGGCGCGGCGAGCTGCGATGTCAAGGGGAACATTTCCATCAATACCGGCGAGCGGATTTATCACGTCGCAGGGCAGGAGCATTACTGGGAGACGAAGATCAGTCCTCAGTACGGCGAGCGCTGGTTCTGCAGCGAAGCAGAGGCCGTCGCGGCCGGCTGGCGAAAAGCGAGAAGGTGATACGAGCCTCATGGCAGAGCGTAGCGGCAAGACCGCATATCCTTCTATGCAGCTTTTGAGATCTCTCCCCCGGCATCAGTGCAGCACTGGCTCGCGGGCTTTGACCCAGCGATCGACTTCGAAGATGATCAGGTCTATCTCGTTGTTCGAAGCTTGCGGCAGATCTCGTTCTCCACCCGAAGCATCACCCGGACCATTAGCGTCTTGGTGGCGTCGGACACGACCATGATCAAGGCTTCGCAGGTCGTCTGCCGGCCGGCACTCGCACGATTCACCTTCGTTGCCTGGTCTGGTGTGAGGCGCTCGCCGCGCTGATGTCGGCCGATCAAGGCGCGAGCTTCCATCCTGCGCATTTCTTCCTGCGGGACATAACGAGTCGCGTCTGGTGCATTGATCGAGGTCATGGCGCCGTCGAATGCGTGAATGGCTTTGCTCGATGGTGCGTTCATTTGCTTGCCTCCTGCCGAGTCCATACAGGTGCGGGCGCCAGCGCGGCGCGTCTGACGAGATTGCGAGGTCTTTCAAGACGATCGCCTGACGTGCCGCTCATGGGCACGCCCCGATGGGTGTCGGAACCAAAGTCCTTGAGCAAAGTTTCCCTACCGAAGGGCGTTTTAGGTTTTTGGAGAACTCGAAATGAAGACCATCATCCTGGGCGCATTGGCGCTTTGCTTGGCTGCCCCTGCGGTCGCGTCCGCAGAAGAAGGCATCGTCATCCAGACCCACCGACACCACCACCGCCATTCTTGGGACGACAACAATAACGACCGTGTGGTCATCTATCGGAACGGACACCGTCTCCATCGCCGCCATCATGGCGAGCAGGCGTTTTACGACAATGGCGAGCGCGCTTGGGGCCGGCATCATCATCGGTCCAGCGACGTTGTGGTCACCGGATCGATCAACCGTCCGATGCATCACCGCCGTCACGTTGTCATCCAGCAGGACGACAACAGCGACTATGACTCCGACTATTGATCGCGGTCTAACGGCCCGGCCTCTCGACTTCGACGGGAGCCGGGCATCGGAGGGAGGCTTTCGCCATGACGATGCTGTTTCAACCCTTGGACTCGGACGGTCACAAGCGGAGTGAGCTCTACCACGCTGCGCGGTTGTCGATGCTCCAATGTCGTGTGTTGACGCGCTTCGATCGGGTCGAAGAGGCTGCTGATAAGGTCCAGGCAGCGGCTGAGTTGTTCGCTGAGGCCGCTCGACCTGTCGGAAGCACTCAAACGCTCGGTATGTGAGCGTCAAGTCGGGCCCGCGGAACCAGCAGGCGGCAACAAAGACCCTTGGCACATCTACCAGCCGGGCCACGCGCCATTCTCTTTCGCCGGCCTTTGGGCCTACAATTCCAATCTCGACATAACCAGCTGCACCATCATCACAGAGCCTGCCGCAGACCCGATGAAGCAGTTGCACGATCGGCAGCCTCTCATTCTCGACCCGGCATACTATGACGCCTGGCTGGATCCGGCGTCGCCCAAGGACAGCCTCAAGGACATTCTCAGCCACGACATCGACGGTCAGCTGCAGTTCAACCGCGTTGGGCGTGAGGTGAACACCAGCGCCGTCAACAAATTGCCCAACGACCATCCCGGCCTGGTCGGGCCGATCAACCCCCTATGAGCGACGAACCAACACGGCTTGCCGAGGCATGACAGCGGCCCCGCGCGATCGACGGCGGGTCGACAATCATGCGTGCGGGCACCCCGGCGCGGTGAGGATGGAGGCTTCGGCTTCGCCCGACCGAGGCAGCTACGCACTAGGTTCTGCCTGAAGCACCGCGACGAGGGCGAGCGATACCTATAAGCGCATCAATATCGCTATTTCATACGGTGACAAGCGTGGAATGTGGCAACTTCACCGCAGGCACATGTGAGCTTGCGCACGTAGAGTTGGATCATTAGAGAGGTCTCAAAGACAAGGGACCACCACATGACTGACGAAGACAACCATGCTGTCGAACTGGCGGAACTTACAGCGGACGTCGTTTCCGCATACGTAGCCAATAACCCACTACCGGTTGCCAACTTGCCCGACCTGATTGCATCTGTGCACGCTTCATTGTCAGGTTTGAGCAGCCAGATCGCACCGGCTGCGAAAGAGCTTGTGCCTGCGGCAAATCCAAAAAAGTCTGTGTTCCCGGATTACATCATCAGCCTGGAAGACGGTCGGAAATTCCAGTCTATGAAACGCCACCTTGGCCTACTTGGCCTGACACCCGACGAATACCGTGAGAAGTGGGGCTTGTCTCACGATTACCCAATGGTCGCGCCGAACTACGCCGCTAAGCGATCGGCCCTTGCGAAGGCGTCTGGTCTAGGTCAGAAGGCTGAGGTTAAGGCGCCGGCGAAACGGGCGAAGAAGGAGTAGTCCGAACCCCACCTGACGCAACGTCAAGAATCAGCTATCGATTGAGTTGCGGCGGACCTGATTTGATTTTACCGCCCGGCCGGCGCTGATCAGGCAATGCTCCCATTGCGGCGCCGGCCATCTTCATGCAGATGCCACGGTCCCCCGAATTAACGGTGCACAAAGAAACGCCCGTCGCGGCAAGCGGCAGGCTTTTCTATTGGGAATTGCGAGGACTAGAATTTGTAGGCTATGCCGAAGCGAACTTCGTTGGTCTTCAAATCAACCTTCCCATTTGGCAACGCTTCAGTGCCGAAGTCAGTATAGCGGTACTCGGCCCGCAGGAGAAGATTGTCGGTCATGGCGTAGTCCAAGCCGGCGCCTATCGTCCATCCTGTGAATGTATCTCCGAAAGAACCTGAGACGGTATTACTGCTTGTGTCGATGCCGCCATATGCAATGCCGCCCGCGACATAGGGCAGAAAGCGATCGACGGCATACCCTAGGCGAAGTCTTGCCGCCCCACTCCAATTCAGTTCCTCGATCGCGATGCCGCCCGGAACCGGGAGACCTGGAGCCGCGAATATTTGGCCGCTGCCATCAACATTCGCATACACGACGTCCAGTTCCACACCAATGACGATATTGCTCGGCATCTGATAGCTGTAACCGGCGTAGACACCGCCAAGGAACCCGTCAGGATCTGTCTCAACGAAGCCCCGGCCGCTGCGTTGGCGTATATTCCCGTCGCTCCGGGCGTAGCCTGCCTGAAGACCGATATACCCACCTGTCCAGCTAAAAACTGGGGTGACTTCTTCGAGGACGGCATCGGCAGCAAACGCCGAAGAGGACCCTATCAGAGACAACGACAAACCAAGAAGCAGCGTCTTCATAGGCATCTCCTGACCTGCCCTTTGGTAGCAGAGCGCGCCGCTAGGGGTAGTTGTTTTTCTGCCACAGTTGGCAGTCAAATCGGCTGCGGGCATGAGCAGGTGCCCACAGGTGGCATGAGCCTCCTCTGCCAATCCGCTGGCGGCGATCGGATCGCCTCGCGCCATAATGGGCAACTTTCGGCTACCCATTTGTCGCGAAACTTCCTGCCGCGAACACTCATTCGGTCAAGCCAGGATCAAAGTGCGCCACAGCATCGACAAGCGTTCGATATAGGCTGTCAGCTTCTTCGTCGATCTCTTCGCGCCTGATCCCCAGCGCCTTAGCGTCGGCATACAATTGTGTGTGTACTCACTGATCGAAACCGTGACGGCCTTCGCCGTTTCGGGGAGATTGTTACCGATCCAGCGATCGAGGAAATTGATACCGCGTGTGCTCATCAGCCGATAAGTTCAAAGCGCATATTAGGTTCCGCTACTTGACCCGTGAGACGGACGCACCAGACTCCAGTGCATGGCTAGGGATCTCGACATCGGCGATGAGGTGGCGATCGACGCCACCATTATTCGACGCGTCACTGACGACAGGATCAGCGTGTCGATACCGACCTACGGATTTCCGCATTCCGTTCGGGATAGCACCACGAAGGTGGTCAAAGGTCAGACCATCGAACTGATCGGCAGCGTCACACGGGTCGAGAAGGACGCCGTAACGGTAAGCCTGGGTGGCCCGGTGGTGACGGTCGCGCTTGATGTTGTGCGGCTGGTGAAGCTCTAGCTTTCCCGACCTTACCGCCCTAACGGCTGCTTCGAAAGCGAGAGAAGTTCGGCCTCATCTTTTATCCCGGCCATGTAGTTGGCAATGATCCGAGAGGCCAACCGGCCCTGCGCATCGGGTGATTGGTCGTCGACGAGTTTAAGCTGCTCGAAAACGCGCCCTAGCAAGGCCAATTCGGCAGGCTTAAAAATCCCGGCATCCACAGCTTTTCGTCTGATGGGCATGACTGGTGTTCTTCCCTCACCGTCTCAAGCCGCCAACCTGAAATCGGTTCCGGAACATTTTAGCTAAAGTGAATGTTTCAGTGGTTATGAAGATCGAAGCCGACGAATGCCGGGCAGCGTTGACGCTCATCCGGCGCACAATCGAGGACCACTGCCCGCCCGGCGTGCTGCCTAGCGAGGAAGCGGTGAACGGTCTCTATGGGGCGGGGCTCATGGATGAGGCGGAAGCGCTGGCGGCTGCGATCGTCGCAACGATCGACCAGATGCAATTGCGCGTGATGGTGAAACCACCGTCCCCTAGTATTAAATAGGGGCGGAGAATGGGAAGCTCGCTTGGTCGCGCGACGGTGGGCTCGCACCGACCGGCGAGGTGGTGCGAGCCCGGCCGAGTCTTGCGGGACCTCGACCGGCAGCGAACACCCACTCGCTGCCGTTCTATCAACATGCTCCCAAATTTCAGGTTCCGCTAATGTACAAAAAGCCGGTGAACGGAGCTTGGCTCATCGCTGCGTAACGCATTTCCCTGAGTGGTTCCGTCGAGCCACCAAAAGCCGCCGGGGGTGTAACCCGGCGGCTTGAACGTTCGGCTAGCATCGCTTCAGCTGTGGCGGGTCTTAAAGTGTTGGCTCAGGAGCCTGTTTGGCAGCCATCGGGGCGCCGTCTGCCCTCCTATGACGGTCCGCGACGCCGCTGCTCGGAAGCGCCCGCTAAGTCTTGATTGGCCGCGACATCTTATGGATAGGAACCAGCGGCCAACAAATGTGCATCATGTCCCGGAAACTCCGTTGACGGGAACTCGCAGACCCTGCGCGTCGTGCCGCCGCCTTGCGGATTGCAGCAATTTGCAGCAATGTTGCTTGTGAAATCGCCGACTTTTTTCAGATACCGATCGGACTGGTCAGTGCCACTTGACATCGAATCCCGGTTTCTCGGCTTGGCGGATTTTGAACCAGCTGCGCGAGAGGTGTTGCCGCATGCGGTTTACGAGTTCATTGCCGGGGGTGCTGGCGACGAAATCACCAAGCGTGACAATGAAGCCGCATTCGACCGCATCAAGTTGAGGCAGCGTGTGCTGCGCGATGTCACAAGACTTGATACCGCGATCACACTCTTCGGGCAAAGGCTGCCCCATCCAATCATCCTGGCCCCAATAGCGTATCAGCGGCTGGCGCATCCGGAAGGTGAGGTGGCCGCGGCGCGCGGCGCCGGAGTGGCGGGAGCGGTGTTCATTGTGGGAACTACGGCGACGGCGGCAATCGAGGATTGCTTAGCGGAGAGCCAGTCTCCAGTATGGTTCCTGCTCTATTGGCAAAGCGATCGCAGTTTCAATGGCGAACTCGTATCTCGCATGGCGGCACTGGGCGCAAAGGCGATCAGCGTGACGGTCGACTTGCCAACGCCAGGCGATCGCCGCCGGCAATTCCGGGCAGGCTTCAAAATGCCCGATAGCATTGCAACGCCGTACTTCAAGGACCGGAACACCGGCGTGCTTAAAGTTGGCACTGCGCAAAAGCGGGCCATGCCGACCTGGGCGGATATTGCCTGGCTGCGTTCGCTGACAACCCTGCCGCTTATCCTGAAGGGTATCCTCGATCCTGACGATGCCGAGCAAGCCATCGGAACTGGTGCAGATGCTATCGTCGTCTCGAACCACGGTTCGCGTAACCTCGACACACTGCCGGCAGCCATCGACGCCCTGCCCGCCATCGCGGAACGGGTGGCCGGCCGGATCCCCGTCGTCCTCGATGGCGGCGTTAGGCGTGGCACCGACGTTTTGAAGGCGATTGCGCTAGGGGCAAGCGCTGTCATGATTGGCCGCCCTTATGTCTACGCCCTAGCAACGGCTGGGGCCGAGGGGGTAGCCCACTGCGTCAACCTGCTTCGCCGTGACTTCGAGATGGCAATGGCGCTAACCGGCCGGGCGCGCATCGGCGAAATCGACCGGTCGGTAATCTGGTGAAGCCCGGCCCGCATTTAGGACCAGGATATCAAGTCGTCTTCGGCGATCGCGAAAGGTGGTGGCAAAGGTTTGGACTGAAACCTGATCGATCAAGTTAACGGGCCAGACCTCTACCCCTTCAATTCCGCTCAAAGCGGCTTGGGCGGCAATTGGGTCAAGCGCGGGCACGCAGATGCTAGCCCCGCATGCAGAAAGCACTCTAACAGTCTCCAAGCCAAGCCCGGAAGAACCACCGGTCACCATTGCAACGTGCCCGGTAAGGTCGATGCCACGTGCCACTTCCAACGCCGTCATGGCAGGCCCAAAAGGCGTATAGAGCGGAGTCTGCCGTTCGCGCATTTTGTTCCCTAGCTTCGCCCCTACGAATGCTCGGCACACAACCGCATAGCAGTTTCCCTGGGTGCTGTCGCCCAGCACGCCTTGACCAAAGGAATGTGGACCCTCAGGCCCGGTAGCAGCCGTCCCTCACGTCATCCGACTCGTCAGTTCTAGGTTGTGTGCGCAAGTTCTGCAAAATGGGCGATCATGAAACTGGTCATGCGGCTTGGCGTAGAGCGAGCTTCTTGTGCTCGCGCAGATCATCCATGTTGATATAGCGGTTGGCCTCCATCCAGTTTTCGTTGGTTTCGACGGCCAGCGCCCTGACCAGGCGCAGGCAGCTTTCGGCGTTCGGGAAGATGCGCACGACATAGGTGCGCCGGCGGATTTCCTCGTTGAGCCGTTCAAGCATGTTGGTGGACTTGAGGTGCTTGTGATGCTGACGCGGCAGCCGGAAGAAAGTCAGCGTCTGTTCTATGGCTTCTTCCGCCCAGGTGGTCAGCCGCGGGTAGCGGGCGGACCATTTGGACAGCCACGCGGCGTGATCGGGCTTGGCCTTGGCGAGATCGCGCCGGTCGTAGAGCCAGCGCAGTTCCTGCAGACAATCGTCGCCGTGCTTCCTGGGCAGGTGATCGAGCGCGTTCCTGAGGAAGTGGACGTAGCAGCGCTGCCATGCTGCTTCCGGGATCACCTCGCCGATCGCCGCGACCAGGCCGGCATGGTCGTCGGACACGGCCAGTTCGACGCCCTTGAGACCGCGTCGTTTCAAGCCGACGAGGAAGTCCTTCCAGGCCGAGCGGCTCTCGCGATTGGCCATCTCCACGGCCAGGATCTGCCGGCGCCCGTCCCAGTCGATGCCGACCGCGATCAGCACCGCCTGGCTCATCACGATGCCGGCTTCGCGCACTTTCTCGTAGCGGGCATCGAGAATGAGGTAGGGGAATGGCTCCTGAAGCGGTCGTTCGGCAAACGCCTTCAGGCTCTCGTCCAAGCGCTTGTTGATGGCCGAGATCGACGAAGCCGAGAACGCATGACCGCACAGCTCTTCCGTGATCGCCTTGACCTTGCGGGTCGACACGCCCTGCACATACATCTCCGCAAGCGTCGCAACCAAGGCCCGCTCCGAACGCTGGTAGCGCTCGAACAGCTCGGTGGAGAAGTGACCCGCCCGGTCCTGTGGAACCCGCAGCTCAAGCTTGCCCACCCGGGTGACCAGGGTGCGGCCGTAGTAACCCGAGCGATACCCAAGGCGCTCAGGTGTGCGTTCGCCCTTCGAAGCACCCAGCGCCTCCTCCATCTCGGCCTCGAGAACCTCCTGCATTACCGCACGGATCACTTCGTGCAGCCCCTCCGGGTTCGAAAGCAGAATGTCTTTGACGGCAGCGCTGGTCGATTTACCTTCTGTCTTGGTCATGGTGGCGTTCCTTCCAGGGAATCGGTGACGTTGAACATCACCAGCCTGCCATGACCGCCCTCTCTCAGCGAATTTGCAGAACTCTCAGCACACTACCCAGTTCTAGGGCCGCTAGCCGTTAGGGACCGACAACCAGCCATCGAGATACGTCAGCTTTCAGGAAGTGCTCAATCCTGCTTGAGTGTCCGAGATGAGGCGCGAAGCTGCCGTTTGTTGGGGCACGGCCCACTCTAGTCCGCTCTGACGTGCCAAGCAGCTCGTTTTACTCCACCGAATTTTCTGCTTGAATACCTCTGAAACCTGGCCGTGGAGCGCCTCCCATTTTGGAAGATCCTTTCGCCCCCCTACGGCAACGTTTCCTGGCCCGGTGCGCCGCTCAACTAGCGGAGTTGAAGGCGGCGCGTCACACAGCCCTTTTGAAGGGCTCCAACGACTCGCTGATTGGGACGGCGCACTCGCTCGCTGGAGCCGCGGGAACCTTCGGGTTTGCGGAGGTCAGCGTGCAGGCATCGGCACTGGAAACATCGCTGATCGAGCGGGCGGATGACGGAGCCGTGCATGCCGCGCTCGATGCGCTTATAACTGAAATCGAGCGGACGCTGCGGTGATTCAACTGGCTGGACTCACTTCTTGGGGCCAGTCAGGCCGGTCCTGGTCATCTCGCCCCAGCTTTGGTCGGCGCGCAGATATTGCCACCATCCCTTCACGCGCCAGAGATTGTTGAGCTGGCGGTAACCGAAATTCTCGATCACAGCCACGGCCGTGAGCAAGGCGAGATCCCGCGCGCGCGGAAAACGTTGAAGCTCGGCCTCTTCGAGGACCAGCGAACACACGCTCACGCAAACCCCGTAGGTGAAAACCAGCGACGTGAATGCCAAGAGATATTCGGTCGAAAGGATGCCGAGCAGCCAGAAGGTCGGGATCAGCACATAGCCCAGCACCTCCGATATCGGCCCCAGCACATCGACAATCAATATGTGGCCAAACCCAAGGAAGCCAACGCGCCCATAGCGGGGGTTGAAGAGCATGGAGCGGTAACGGAAGAAGCATTCGAGCGCACCGCGCTGCCAGCGCGTACGCTGCCTTGCCAGAACGCGAAGTGACTCCGGCGCTTCGGTCCAGCACACCGGCTCAGGAATGAACTGGATGCTGTATCTTCGCTTGGTGTCCATCATGTGGCGATGCAGCTTGATCACGAGGTCCAAATCTTCACCCATCGACCCACTGGTGAAGCCGCCAACCGCCACAACTTCCGTGCGGCGAAACAGACCAAAGGCGCCGGACACCAGCATCAGCGAGTTGATGCGGCTCCACGCAAGCCGCGCCATGAGAAAGGCCCGCAAATATTCGACCACCTGCAGCAGCGGCAATAGCCGGCGCGGCAGCCGGACCTCGCGCACCCTCCCACCTTCGATCCTGGAGCCGTTGGCAATCCGAATCGTGCCGCCCACGGCGATGGTGCGCTCTGGATCGTCGATGAAGGGCTGCGCGGCACGCATCAACGCATCGGGCTCGAGGATGGAATCGCCATCGATCACGCAAAACAGCGGCGCGCGGCAGACATTGATACCGGCATTCTGGGCATCGGCCTTGCCGCCATTTTCCTTGTCGACCACGAACAGCCGTTCGGTAATCAACGAGGAATAGAGCCCACGAATCGGCTTGTGCGCCAGGGCGTCCTCATAAGGCCGGTGGAATTTCACCAGCTTGAAGCCTTCGATAAGGCGCTGCAGAGTCTGATCCTTCGAGCCGTCATTGATGACGATCACCTCGAAATTCGGATATTCGAGCGCCAGCATCGAGTGCACGCTCTCGACTACGTTAACTTCCTCATTGTAGGCAGGCACCAGCAGCGCGATCGGCGGCGCGACGTCGCCGTAACGGTGCCACAGCAGGGCCGATCGCGCGACCGGCGGGCGCTTGGACAGCGCGTAGGCGGCAATGATGAGTTGCAGGAGGTATACCGCCGTCTGCGCCAGCCCTGCCCCAATAATGAACCAGGACAGGATGGAGGCACCCAGGACGATCTCTTGGCTCCAGTCGAACATCACGCGGCCGGCCCCTCGGCAAGGATCAGTGAGGCCGTGCGCTGGCGGCGCGAGACCTCGCTGGCGGCGATCTCGCGCAGCACCTGTTCTCCCTGCTGGCCGAGCGAGCGCAATGCGTTAGCGGCCGCATAGCGCACGGTCCATGCCTCGTCGTCCATCAGCTGAGCGAGCGGCGCGGCGAGTTCAAACAGGCCGAGGCGGCCCGCTGCATCGGCAGCGTCGGCACGCACATCCCAGCCGCCACTTTCCATCGCCTTGGCCAGGATGGCCGGCGCATTGGCATGTCCCGTCAGGCCGAGTGCCCGCAATGCGGCTGCGGCGACCTCCGGTGACGGATCGCAAGCCGCGCGAGCAAAGAACTCACCAAACCGGAGGCCTCCGTTGCGAGCAAGCGCATCGATTGCCGCCGCCCTGATAAAAGGCACTGCGTCCTCACGGCTGCCGTAATCCTCAAGCTCGTCGAACCGCTTTGACGGAAAGCGCCTGAAAAGCTCGATGACGCGCCGCGAGCGCTGCCCCGCCACGCCGATCTTGCGTAGCGTTATGACCAGCGGCGGCAGGGCGCCGATATCGCACAGCGCAATGGCGACGGCGATCCTGACCTCGCGCGACCGGTCGCGATCGAGCGCCGAAAGCAGGTTTGCCACCGCGTCGTCCGAACGCAGCGCCCCCAGCATCTCGGCCGCGTGGATGCGTTCGGCGCCGTTGCCCTTTTCAAGCTGGGTGCCGACAAGGGTCGGCAGGCCACATTCGTTGAAGGCTGAAAGCAGCTCGTCGTGCTCCTCGCCGCGCAGCAGCGAGATAAACTCGAAGCCGGCATCGATCGCCACCCTTGCCGGCACCGCAAGCAGCGCCGTCTTCAATGCCTCGCGATCGCGATTTTCGGTGAAGGCGATCAGCGCCGTTAGAAGAAGGCGCCGCTGATCGGCGCCCGCCGTCCCCCGGCGCTCGTGCAGCACCCGGCGCCCGATCAGCAGAAGCATGATCACCAGGGAAAGGGCACTGAGCAGGATGGACAGGTACCAGACGTACAACATGATCAGAACCGCGCAGTCAGGCCGAGCCCGAATGTGGTTAGATCGAATGTCGGGCGCTGCTCATGGGCGAGGCTACTGCGCAGCGTCAGCGGGTCGGAAACGTCCCAGGAGATGCCCCCAAAGACGGTACGCGTAGGCACCAGCGTGCCGTCGGAGATCTCGGGGGCATCCCCAAAACCACCAAAAACATTGACGCTAGGGGTGACTGCAAGATCGACTCGCAGGACATAACCATCGGCGCGCGTGCCGATATCGTCGGCCGCGTGCACCCATCGCGCCGAAAGCCCGAGCTGGCCGCCCAGGACATAGGCCTGCACCCAGGGCGAGATGGTGGTGATCTCGGTGTTGGCAAAATTGTCATAACGGGTATCGACGTTAAGCGAGAACGGGCCAAACGCTTTGGCGGCCGCGAGGATCTGCCATGAAGCGCCGGCTCCGATCGAGTAGCGCGCAAGGAAATCGGCATCCGGCGTCGCAGCCACCAGCGCATGCGCTGAAACAGTGGGCGAGAAAGCCTGGTCGATGCGGCCCTCGATCTGGAAGTCGGTGTGGCCGAAGCGGGTCGCCACCCGGGTGCGGCCCGAAATGGTCGTTTGCGCGCTGAGCCGATATGCTAGGCCAGCCGAACTGTCGGTCCATTCGCCAAGCCCGTCGGTGAGATCGCTCACTTCGCTGCCCAGATCGAACCGCCATTTGCGTGGCGGCGGCGCGGCGAGCCTCTGCTCGACATCGCGCGAGCCGGGGTCGAGGGCAAGCGCCTGGCGGTAGGCGTCTCGCGCGCCAGCATCGTCGCCACGCCCTCGGCGCAGATCGCCGATCCCCACAAGCGCCTCAGCGTTGCGCGGATCGACCGCCAACACCCGCAGAAACGATTGCTCGGCCTGCGTGTAATCCTGCTCCAGCATGGAAATCCGCGCATCGAGAGCGATCAGTTCGGTATTGTCACGTTCAGCGCCAAGCACATCATCGATCATTGTGCGGGCGCGCGGCACGTCGTTCTGCCAGATCGCTAGACGGACCTTGCCTAAACGGGCGTCGAGAAGTCCGGGCCTGATGGCCAGCGCCCGGTCGAAGAAATTCCCGGCTTCGTCGAATTTCTGTTGGGATCCAGCCACGAGACCCATGGCGACCAGGATGTCGGTGTTTTTCGGCGCCAGCCGCAGCGCTCGGCGGTAGGCGTTCTGCGCCTCGGGCAATTGTCCCGCCGCCCGCAATCTCTGGCCCTTCTCCATCAGTCCGGCGACGGGATCCGGCCGCGGCGGACGCAGCCTCTTCCTCACGGTCGCAGGCTTCGCTTTGCTGCTACCGGCTTGCTGGGCCTTGTGGATGCTGGCGACAAGCGTACTCGCATCGGCATTGTCGGGCTGGGCACGCGAGACTTTTTCGGCCAGCGGCAGGGCAGCGTCCAGATTGCCCGACCGGAACTCGACCTGAGCCATGCCGAAGCTGGCATCCAGATATTCCGGCGCAATCGCAAGCGCCTTGGAAAACGCTTCACGCGCCGCCCGCAGATTGTTGCGGCCAAGTTCGGTGAAGCCAAGTTGCACCAGGGCGTCGGCATTGTCCGGCTTGAGCGCCAGCGCACGCCTAAGCAGCTGCGCCGCCTCGTCGAAATGCTGGGCCTGTCTGGCCTTGACGCCGGAGGCGTACAGTTCCTCGACCGTCTGGGCCAGCGTCGCGGCGGGCGCTGCCGCAACCGCCAGGAAGACGCATGCTGCAACCATGGCGCACCGGCCGCGCCTCATCAGCGCTTCCCGCTCTTCCGCGCCAATAGACGCGCAAGCCGGGCCAGGAGTTCCTCGGGAATGAAGGGTTTCACTAGGTAGTCGTCGGCCCCCTTCTCAAGGGCCGAGACGATGTCTTTTTCGCCCTTGCGGGCGGTCAGCATGACCACCGGGATTTCCGACAAAGCCGGGTCGCTCTTTATGCGGGCAAGAACCTCCAGGCCGTCGGCCTTGGGCATCATAGCGTCGAGCACGATGATATCGGGCGCCTCATGCTCCGCCTTCAAGAGCGCTTCCGCCCCGTCTACTGCTTTGATGACCTCGTATCCCTTTGCCCTGAGCCTGAATTCCATCAGTTCGATCAAGAGGGGATCGTCATCGCAAATCAGAACTCTTGCCTTCGCTCCGTTCAACCGCCTTGCTCCGGTTCCGTCGCCCCCCGGAGTGATCAATCCATGAACCACATCCGCCAACGTGGCTCATGCAGAGAAACAGTTCTCAACTCTCATCGACGTCTGCCGATGCCAGGCGATTATAGACCACCTGATTCGCTACGCCTGCACCTCGGCACAATCAGTAGATGAATAAGGAGACATGGTATAGGAGCCGTGAACGGCGTCGCTCAGTCTGCAGCCAGACTGCGCTCGGTGCCCAAGCCAAAGGTCGGCTCAGGCGCGCGGTCGAAGCAATCTTTTGACTTCACCGGCAAGCGCAAGCGGGTCGAACGGCTTGGCGATAACCCCTACCGCCCCCATCGCCAGGTAGCGTTCGACCTCATGCGTCTGGGTGCGCGCGGTGATGAACACCACGGGTATCGAAGCCGTCGCCCCAGACTCGGCCAGGCGCCGCAGCGTCTCTGGTCCGTCCATGTCCGGCATCATCACGTCGAGCAGAATAAGGTGGGGTCGCCATTCGGCGGCATCGGCGAGCGCCTGCGCGCCGGACGGGCAGGACAGCACCTCGAACTCCGGCTCGAGTTCCAGCGACATCTGGGCGATTTCGCGGATATCGTCCTCGTCATCCACATAGAGAATCCTTGCGGGCATGAGCGTCACTCCTTGGGGTGCGCGGCAGGTTGGGTGCGGGACGAAACCAACATGCTCCTGACCAGCTTTGCCACATCGATTTCCGACGCCCTGGTCTTGGTCAGGATAGCCTGCACGCGATCACCTAGTTTCTGGTCTAGCTCCGCCGCCGAAAACACGATTACCCCAGTCTCGAGCGGCAGATCGGCCAGCAGGTCCAACCCCGATCCGTCGGGGAGTGCAATATCCAGGATCACCAGATCGAAGCGATGCCGGCCGATCGCCTCCCGGGCGTCCTTGAGGGTCTTCGCAGAACTGATTGAGACACCCGAACCCAACCCCTCCGACATCACCGCAAGCACGCCCTCGTCGTCCTCGACATGCAGAATCTTCGGCCTCTGCTCGGTCCTGCCAGCAAGGATCTTGGCAAGGGCGGCGTGAAGCCGCTTTGAATCCACCGGCTTCTCCAGCCAGTCGACAATACCGACGGCGCTGCCGTTCAGCGATCCCCTGGCCTCATCGGCAACGGCGGAGATGACGATGACCGCGATGTCGGAATTGACCGGCGATGCCCTAATGTCGTGGAAGAGCTTGATACCGGATTCCCCCGCCAGCTTGATGTCGAGGGTCAAGGCCACGTATTCGCGGGACCTCAGAAGCGCCGTTGCCGTGGCGATATCGGGTGCGATGTCGCTGGAAAAGCCCTCCGCATCCAAGAGTGCCGCAATCACGGCGGCGACGTCGGATTCGTCTTCACAGATCAGAACCCGTAGGCGGCCATCGGGCTTCCGCGTCAGGTGCGGTGGCGGATACGGCCTTGGGTGGTGCCTGCGTGCTTCTGCAAGGTCGAGGTGGAACGAGGTTCCCTTGCCTTCCTCGGTTTCGAACGAAATGGCTCCGCCCAGTTTTTCGGTGATGGCCTTGACGATGCTCAACCCCAGGCCGGTGCCGCCTACCTTACGGGTGCTGGAAGCGTCCGCCTGCTCGAATTTTCCGAATATACGGCCGCGGAAAGCCTCCGGGATGCCAGTGCCCTGATCCATGACGGAAATACGCAGCATGTCGCCGTCACGACGCTGGAATTTCACCGTGACGGTGCCATCCGCATGCGAGAACTTGATCGCGTTCGACAGAAGGTTCGCCATCACCTGATGCAGGCGATCCGGATCGATGTTGGCCTCAGCGCGTGGGGCATCGTCGATCAGAACGATCTTGATCCGGCTGTCAGCCATGTAGTTGGAGCTGGCGGCAATGGCCTGCTCTAGCACCTGACGGACAGACATCTGCTTGATCTTGAAGGTGATCACGCCCGATTCGATCTTCTCGATATCCAGAATGTCGTTGATGAGGAGAACCAGCCTTTCGCTATTGGTGTGGGCGATGTTGACGAGATTCGCGGCCTTCGGCGGCAGTTCGCCGGCAACACCGGCCGCGATCAGGCCAAGCGAGCCGCGGATGGAGGTCAACGGGGTGCGCAATTCGTGGCTGACCGTGGAAATGAAATCGTTCTTGAGCTGGGCGGTGCGCTTCTGCTCGGTGATGTCGCGATTGTAGGTGATGACGCCAGCGATGTTGCCCGCCTCGTCGCGGAAGGGGGCCTTGAGCGTGTAGAGCCAACCTTGCCGGCCGTCCGGGAAAAGCGCCGGCTGGTCAATCCGCAACGTCTGCCCGGCCTCCAGCGCGCCCATCTCATCTTGCCGGAAGCGCTCGGCTACATCCCTGGGGTAGAAATCGAAATCCGTCTTGCCGATCAGATCGTCGACCGAAGCGGCGCGAACCATTTCGGCGGTGGCGGGGTTGGCGGCGATGAAGCGGCCGTCGACATCCTTTATATTCAGGCAATCCGGCAGTTCGCGAACCATGGCCCGGTAGGTCATGTTGGACATCAAGAGCTCCCGCCGGCGCTGCTGCCGGTCGAGCAGGACGCCGATGATGATTGTGCTTAGGAAGCGGAACACGAGGGACGGGAACGTGCTCTGCTGCACAAGACCGGTGAGCGCTTGCGCTGGGATGACCAGGAGCGTGATAAGCCCGGCGAGAGCGACCGTTACGCTAAGACCGAATATGTCGTACATGGTGCGCGATCGGGCCGCGACGATGTGGTGCCACGCGATGCCGACGATTGCGGTGATGAGGATACCCATGACACCAGCACCTGCACCCTGCCCGCCGAGATGGGCGCGATAGACAATGGAGCCGGCCGTGGCGATGAGCATTGCCGGCCATCCGCCGAAGAACGCGGCCGCAGCAATGAAGGCGGCGCGCAGATCGACGACGAAGCCGGAGACGGACAGGGCCGTCGCCATGGAGATGACCGCGCCAACGCACATGACCAAGCCGAGAAGCAGCGACTGCATCCGCCGCGAGAGACGCCCGGTGAAATCCGCCACAAGGTCCCAGGCGACCACGAGAATGGAGACCAGGGCAAGGTTGGCGAGGAGTGAATGCCAGATGTCGGTCATCACTTCGGCTCCTTTTCCCGACAAATACCGGCAAAACCTATCCGAGATCTAAAGAAATTGCAGACGGTCGGTGGCACTGCGACCCTGCGATCAGGGCAGCACGGTGGTAGCGCCTTGATTGCTTGCGCTTCTCAACCAGTCAGTCAGAAGGGTCAAGGGCGATGTCCTGCGCAGTCGCCCCTACTGCATTGTTCTGCTCTAACTGCTGCCGGACAGAGGCGAAGTTGCATTATGGCCGACGTGACGCGCGCATAGCGGACGGTCGCTTAAGGCCGAACATAGGTATCAGCTTATCGCCATTGTACATCGAGGTTTAGGCTTGGCCCATCATGTCACAACGGGCGGTGGCGGGCCCAAATGTTACGCTGGACCGCGCCGGATAAGTTACGTCGCCTGGGGGTATACCCTGAAGTGCGACCTATGAGACCCTGCAGTGTGCTCAGATGACTGGCAGCTTCACGCTCTCCAACTTCAAAAAGCCGACGTTCAACGATGATCTACATCAGCTAGTAAGCTGCAGAGCAACTCACCACTTGACCCGCTAATCCCAGTGAGCCAGTCAGCGCATGACTGCCACCCAAGTTTTGAGGTCTGTGCGGGGCGACGGCTTCGCCGAACACCGAGAACCTGTCGTCGGCTCAGTTGATCGCGCCGCCTATGGGCGGAGGTGAGTTTCGCCTCTACGGGGGCGATGAGGCGCTACGCTGCCCCTTGGGCGACCCTCACTATCCTGCAAGAAGTGATTCTGTAATCGACTCCCACTCTGCGTCTAGCTTGTCAGTTGCCACAGGCTGCCCGGCGCGGCGGTACCAGTAGGCTGCATTAGAAAGGTCGCCTTCTTTGCGGTGCAGATAGGCATGAACCCATACAGAGGCCGGATCAGATTCGTTGGCCTGCACACACTCATGCGCCCGCTCCCAATCGCCCTGTCTATCCCACCATAGAGCGTGGAGCGCCATCCCAAGATTCGCCGGGGGCTCTACCCCTGAAGGGTCGCACGGAACTCGTCGATGTCCATAGTTACCTCGCCTCTGGCTACGCCGGTCCTGTCCATGTCCCGCAGATCGTGACCATTCAAGTGGAGGAGATCGAAGGCGACGAAGTACAGCTCATGCTGGCGGCGGATTATGGCCTTGTCGCAGCGCCTGATAGTCCGAAAGGCCGGCTTGGTTGAGAATGACTATTTCGCCGTCGATGATGGCATTCTCGACGCCAAGGCGTTTGCCGTCTGTCGGCAGCGGGAAGCCATCCACACCGAGCGCTGCGACGGACGAACTTTTCCATTTACGCGTCAGTTCAATAACAAATACTTGCTCAGAATCGGACGAGCCATCCTGGATGAGCAGTACGGAGGCTGGTTGAATGGCTAACTTGTCATGCCACCTTAGTCAGGCGAACCCTCCGGGGAACCTCCCATGAGATAGCCTCTGCTTCAGGTCGTTGGCATTCAGGATGGCTGCCAGCTCTTCGGCATACTCCATGTCGGGAAGGTCGATAGATGGGTGGCCCGCTACAATAGCCGGCAGCCCGGTGAACACGTCGAACACCGTCCACGTCCCATCTAGTTCCCGCCTTACCTCGTACCGCAGAGTTGCCATGAGGGGATCACATAGGTCCGCGTTAGGGGTTGGGAATATTTGGTCCACGGTGACGCGGGGCCGCCTGAAAGCACCGAGATGGTCGGCGCTCAGTAGCGAGCCCGCCCACCCGACATGTCGAATACCGCGCCGGTATTGAAGTTGCTGGCGTCCGAGCACAGCCAGGCCACCATGTGGGCAACTTCTTCGACCCGGCCGAGCCGGTTCATTGGACTATCGGCGACCATTGTCTCGACAGCTGCGACCCCGAGGTTTCGGATCATGTCCGTATCGATTGGCCCAGGAGCGACGCAGTTCACGCGTATGTTTGTATTGGCGACCTCACGCCCAAGCGCCTTTGTGAAGACTACGATACCTGCGCTGGAGGCTGAATAGGCGGCAAGGTTGGCAAGTCCTTCCTTGCCCGCCAAAGAGCCCATATTGACAATGCGGCCAACACCCCATTTTCGCATGTGGGGCAAAACCAACTGCGTCACTTGCATCGTGCCGATCAGATTGGTTTCGATGATGCTTCGCCAGTCTGCAGGTTCGTGTTGGTCAAACGGGTGAAGGGTTCCTAGATAACCGGCGTTGTTAACCAGAACGTCTATACGCTGGCCACGACCGACGATCATGTTGATCGCATGGGTTACCTGATCGCGGCTGGTAATATCGACCTTCGTAGACACCACACCCTTCAGTTCGATCTGATCTCGATCCCACACGTGCACTGCAGCACCCGACGCTACAAGGCGCTCTACGATTGCCTTGCCGATACTCTTTGCTCCGCCGGTTACGACGGCTGTCTTGCCAATGAGGTCATATGATACCGGCACAAAGCCCCCGTTCATGCGTGTTCACACGGGCTAAGTTTAACAGCATCGCATATTTTCGCCAGCGGCCAGACCGGTGTCACCAGGTCTTGGCAGCGCCGGAGCCAGCTATGACCTGGTCGGCAGCGAGCTCCAGATCGTACACCGACGATGTTGTTCTTTGTCCCGCTCTCCTGCGGCGACACGCCATTGCCCAGTTTGAAAGAACCAAAGAGACAATCAGGACAGGCCGGCGATATTTCCATGAGGGGCTTTCGCCATTAGTTAGCGCTTCGCGGTCAGAGAGCCGCCTGCATGTTGGGCAGAGATGCTTTAGCACCTAATACAATCGTGCCAGCCGCGATGCCTATCCCCATTTGCATTGGCGTCTCCCCCGATGGGCTCTGGCTAGAAGCATTCCAAACCGATCAGGACATCCGCGCGTATTGGAGAGGCTATGCCCTTGCGGGCGTGGTGTGCGCCGTTTTGCTGATCATCGAGCTTGTGGCAATTCACCTGCTGCCCTGAGGTAGCAGCGCTGTCTTGATGGCGCTATCGCTGCAGCGGTCGGACGGCTCTAGTGCGCCTTCTCCGCCTCCATCGTTGAGCGGTTAATTTCAGCTCGAGCGGGCTGGACGAGGGAAGCTCGGGCGCATGACCGTGGTGCCTACATTCGTCGTGACCAGGCGCCCACCTCATATCGGCCGACCACCACGCTTCCGCTTGCATAAGCCTCGGCGCGAATTCGATCTTGCAGCGTTTCGGGACCGAGTTCTGAAGCTGCGATAACGCCCATCTGCTCCATGACCGGAGCCATGGTCGCTGCGAGATCGGAGATCAGATCAATGCCGCTCATACTGTCTGATCCACCTCCGGCGAGAGCACTTACCGCCATGCTAGGGGCCGGCAGCCCGGCTTTTACGAAGGTCGCATGGAGCTGCAGGCCCATGTTGGGGTTGGTCCCTACACGACGAAATGTCTCCACAATGCACCGAAAGCAGTTGTCGTACGTTGGGACGGAGGGAAACGAGGCAGCGCCAGTCCAGTCGACTTCGTGGAATACCATCACGCCCCCGGGACCAAGATGCCGCGCAACCCCTCTCAACATCTCGACCGGATCGGGCGCGAACATTAGGACGTATCGGCCAACAACAGCGTCGAACGCTATATCGAAAGTGAAGGTGGCAGGATCACACTGGTGGAAGATTACATTCTCCAAACCACGTTGCGCGGCTCTCGCCCGAGCAGCGTCAAGAGCCTCCGCCGACCTGTCAGAGCCGATAACAAGACCTGTGGGTCCGACAATATCAGCCGCGAGAAAGGCGACATCGCCAGCGCCGCTCCCCACGTCAAGGACATGCATTCCCGCTCGAAGGCCAGCTCGCCGCAGGTAATCCCGGGTCATCGGGTCAACCAATGCCGCCTGCGTCGCCAGCCTTCTCAGTTCTCTTTCCGAATGTCCCAACTCGTATTCGTGCTGACGTTCGCTTGTCATACTGGCGTGCCCCCGCACAACCGCTACTGCTTCGTGAATTGAAGAAAGGTTAGGGTGCGCGGATGAGGACATCAAGAGCGGAAGGCTTGTCCAACTCCTCCCTGGTTGGAAGATCAGCGTCGGGGCGCAGGAGAGTGCCGTGTGGGTCGCTTATCCTTCCCGCGCCTACCTGCCGCTGAAGACGCGGAAATTTCTTTAAAAAGCAGATAATCCCGGAGGGTTCGAACTCTTGATCCTCTACCACCTTCGAGGTTCTAACCATTCTCCGATCCCTTCATGGCTTCCCGGAAGCCGGGCGTTTGCGGGATGTGCGGCCGAAAGCTGGGGAGAGCGGACACAACGTTCCCGCCCAAACTGCTCTCCGAATGCCCATCTTTCTCCGAAGCTGGGGAGTACCTCCCAAAATCCCTAGATTCACAACAGCAATATCAATGCTTTACCGCCAGCCTTGCTCCGGTCAGTTCTGCGGTTCCCTATCTCTGATCAGCGGCGCAGGCCAATACGCAGTCGGGGTAGCCACTCCGGACATTTGCGCGCAGCGGCCAGCGCCCGATCGCTATCTTCTAATCGATGGACAGGTGGCCGCGTTCTGGGCATAGGCCTCGAAAGCGACCCCGGGATTAAAGGGGTGCCGACACTGTTCCGAAAACCGCCGGAACGTCTAATATGCCCAGATGCAGGGGACACGCATCGCTTTTGGTCCGTTCGTACTCGATCCCGACGTAGGGACGCTCCTGAAAGAGCAGATCCCGATCGTTGTTGGGCATCGTGGGCTGACGCTGCTTGCTGCGCTTACGGCCCGGCCCGGCGAGATCCTGACCAAGGCCGAACTGATGGACGCTGCCTGGCCGGGAACCGCCGTTGAGGAAGGCAACCTTACGGTCCAAATAGCGACACTGAGAAAGGCACTCGGTCCGGCTGACAACGGCGGCGAGTGGATCGCCACGGTGCCTCGCGTCGGCTACCGCTTCATCGGGACTGTCGAGCCGGTGGCGAGCGCATCCCGCAGACCGATACCAGGGTCCGGCAAGCCGTCGATTGCGGTCCTGCCTTTTGCCAATTTGAGCGGCGATCAGGACCAGCAGTATCTCAGCGATGGCATAACCGAGGACATAATTACGGAGCTGGCCAGGTTCCGCTCCCTCCTTGTCATCGCGCGGAATTCATCTTTTCAGTTTCGCTATCCGGCATTGGACATTGCCGAAGTCCATCGCAAACTCGGAGTTCGCTACCTCGTCGAAGGCAGCATACGAAAGCTCGGTGATCGCATTCGGATCACCACACAGTTGATTGACGCTACCACCGGTACCCACCTGTGGGCCCAACGGTACGACAGGGCCCTCGACGACGTCTTCGCATTGCAAGACGAGGTTGCGGCTCTCATCGCCTCGATGGTCGAAGGCCAAGCGGAGGCCGATTCGACGAGCAGGACCAGACGCAAGCCTCCGGCCGATTGGGATGCATACGACTGCTACCTGCAGGGGCGCGCACAGTTCTACCGGTATGAACTGGACATGGCCGAGCCCCTATTCGTCCGGTGTGTCGAGCTCGATGCGACGTTCGCTCAAGGCCACGCCTTCCTCGCGCAGGCGCTTGTCGGCAGATTTTGGTACGACCACGATCCGCGGACGCTACAGAACGCCTGGGACTCGGCACGAACGGCGCTCGCTCTCGACAGGAGCGATGGCGTCTGTCACCAGAGCATGGGCCTGGTGCTTACGCACATGCGCCAGCACAGCGACGCGGGAGTGCATTTCGAGCAAGCGCGCTCATTGAACCCGTTGGACGTGAACATAGCGGGGGACTACGCAAGCTGGCTCAACTACGGCGGCCGGGCCGAGAGCGCGCTGAACGTGCTCGAATCTGCGCTGCTGCGCGACCCGTTACCTCCAATATGGTTCTGGGAGGTGAAGGGCAGCTCCCTCTTCCTGCTAAGAAGGTACTCGGAGGCCGTCGGTTCGTATCAGAAGGCCGGCGACCAATTCTTCATTCATGCCTTTCTCGCAGCGGCGTACGCACATTTGGGCGAGACGCAGAAGGCGCGTGCTGAAGTTCAGGAAGCACTGATGAGGAAACATGACCTGACTATCCGGCTGATTTCACGTCTCCCGTTCGCCGACCAAGTCGACCTCGAGCTTTTCACGTCAGGCTTCAGAAAGGCCGGATTTCCCGCGTGAACGCACCTTCGGGAGCGCGCCGGTCAGGCCCGACAGCCGAATGCACCCCAACAGGTCATCGAACCCCCTTAACCGAGATCGAAGTCGAGGGCGTCGGCACGCATCGGCTTCCGGGCTAGCATTCCGCGCGTCTCGTCTTCTGGACTCTTCGTTGAAACAGTCGCATCCTCCCTGCGGGGAAGAGGGCGTGGACAAATACCGATACGACAATCGATCTGATCGCTGGCGAAAGCGAACCGGTGCCAAGCATAGCCGTGCGCACCGATGGGCGAATGTGCCGCGGCGCCTGATTTTGGTGACTGCGGTAGCGGCTGGCGCTCTGGTCGCGCAAACCGCCATCCAGCACAGCGAAAGTTTGCCAGAGATCAATGCATCGAACTGGTTCGGCTCGAAGCCGGCGCCGATCGCCGGTGTCGCGTCTGTGATCGACGGCGACACGATCGAGATCCACGGACAGCGCATCCGCTTGAACGGCATCGATGCGCCCGAGAGTAAGCAATATTGCGACGACGGTAAGGGCTTCGAATACGCCTGCGGGCGCCATGCTGCCCAAGCCTTGCACGAGTTCCTGGCTGCATCGCGTCCGTTGCACTGCAGCTTTGTTAACCGAGACCGGTACGGCCGGCTTGTTGGGGATTGCGATCGCGCCGACGGTCGCAACGTCCAGAGCTGGCTTGTCGAGCGGGGCTTGGCACTAGATTGGCCGCGCTACAGCCACGGAGCCTACGCAGGACAGCAGGCGAAGGCCCAGGCAGCGAAGGTCGGTCTGTGGGCTGGGGCGTTTCAGGCGCCATGGGATTGGCGCGTAGAGCATGCGAACGGCACCACCAGGCCGTCTGCAAAACAACCACTCGGCATGATGAGCAATGGGCAGGTGGCGCAGAGCTATTCTTGTCAGCCGCGGCGAACTTGTCCCCAGATCAGTTCGTGCGATGAGGCTAATTGGTACTTGGCCAACTGCTCTTGGGGCGGCAAGCTCGACCGCGACAAGGACGGCGTTCCTTGCGAGAGCCTTTGCTAAGTCGGCAGTGAGAGGGACATGGCATGATCGTTGTCGGCTTTGCCTTTTTGCCTCCACGGCGCACACCAAGGCGAACTCTGCGGTCGCCCAGAGCCTTCCGCAAGGCTACTAAGGCAATCAATCGGCCACCGCCGCCGAGAAACGCAGCGTCTGGCGCCGCAGCGACGAGTATAGGAGAATTCCGACCTTGGCCCGCTCAGCATGCCTGAACTCCTGCGCAACTGAGGCAGAGCGATGTGCGGACGTTACACCAAATATCTGTCGTGGTCGGAAATCCACCGGCTCTACCGCCTGACTGCGCCGGCGGAGACGGGCCGCAACGACGAGCCCCGGTACAACATCGCGCCGACTCAGGATGTCCCATTCGTCACTGCCGGTGAGGGTGGCAACCACCGGCTGCGTGAAGGGCGCTGGTGGCTGGTCCCTTTCTGGGCAAAGGAAATGCCCAAGGCGGCTATGTTCAATGCCAGGATTGAGGGCATCGATACAGCGCCCGCCTTCCGCGACGCCTACAAGTCCAAGCGCTGCCTGATCCCTGCCGATGGCTTCTACGAGTGGACGATATCGCCTGCCGACGGCAAGAAAGACCCTTGGCACATCTACCAGCCAGGCCACGCGCCTTTCTCGTTCGCCGGGCTTTGGGCTTACAATTCCAATCTCGACATAACCAGCTGCACCATCATCACCGAGCCTGCCGCAGAACCGATGAAGCAGTTGCATGATCGGCAGCCTCTCATTCTCGACCCGGCCTACTATGACGCCTGGCTGGACCCGGCGACGCCCAAGGACAGCCTCAAGGACATTCTCAGCCACGACATCGACGGTCAGCTGCAGTTCAACCGCGTTGGACGTGAGGTGAACACGAGCGCCGTCAACAAGTTGCCCAACGACCATCCCGGCCTGGTCGGGCCGATCAACCCGTTATGAGCGACGAACCGAGCCGGCTTGCCGAAGGGATGACAGCGATTCCGCGCGGCCGAGAGCCGATCGAAAATCGCTTTGCGAGCATTCTGGCTGCGGCAAGCTCGGCGGGTTTGGGTTTTCGAGGCCTGGACAGAAGTCACATTGGTTCTGTTGTTTGCATCCCGGCGACGGCGATCGGTTTGTATAGGAGTTGACGTCCGACCATCTAGCGCCCCTGTTCGAGGCATGGCATCGAGAAGCTGTGAAACTCTTCAAAATGCCCCGGAAAGGTCCGGGCGAGATACCGCACCACTCTGGAATTATCCATCAACCGGTCGAAAAAGCGGTTGGCTGCGACAAGCTCCAGGCCCACCTGGCCATGACGTTCCGCGGCGCTGAGAACCGCAAGGCTTACCGCGCCGACATCGAGCACCATCGCGCCGCGCTGGTCTTCCGCCTGTGTGGTGATCGTTGAGAGATTAAAACCCTCGACCAGCAGGGCTTGCGGTGTCAGAGCGACGAGTAGTCTCGCGTAGGTGATCCTGACCCGGTCCATCGCCACCATCAGCCGGGCAATCTCAAATTGCCTGGCTGGCAGCACCTTCTGGAGCAACCCGAAGATTTTTGTTTTTACCGGCGCGTCCCGAAGCAGGTCGAGGACATCAGGGCAAATTCCGTTAACGGCTTTCCGGTTCTCGCCTGTCTCGGAAGCGGGTTTTCCGGGAGAGCAGAACATTTGCGGCTCGCGGGTCGCGCCACGCAACCTATGTGCCAGTAGGCTTGGCATTGTCCTGAAGCCCTCGGACACCAGCGTGGCGCAGAATTGCTTGTCGCGCATCATCAGGTGGAGCGCCGCTACTATCCGGTCCAGGCTCTGTTCAGACTTTGCCGCTTGCGTTACGAAATCGCGCATGCGTTTGCATTCCGTATCGTAGGTCGCCAAAAATTCGTGTGAACGAAGCCTCTTCTTGGACCCTAATGCGCCAGCAACAATATTGCTCGCATGTCTGTCGCCACCGTTTTCCAACGCACGGTAGGCGGCGTCCTTGGCTAAGCGCTTGACTACCAAGCCACGCCTCCGACAGGCTCTCGCTCTGCCAACCTGATAATGGGGTCGAGCGTGGGAAAAATATAGCTGTCCAGCGGTATCCCATTGATGGCATGCAGTTCCGATTTACCCGCGATCTCGTGGGCAGGCGCAATCAAATAGTCCCGAATGGTCAGGTCGCCGGGATTCATACGGATCAGGACGAAAATGTCGGGTAGTGGCCGTTTATCGGCCTTGGAAAACCAGCGAGGATAGCCGAAGCCGGAAACCCTGCATCGGCCCATTGTAATCGCCACCGTGATCTCCTCGTTTATCCGCAGGAGGTCCATCGCCATGTCATGGGCAGCAACCCCGCCCTGCTTATCAATCGCGCCCACAAGATCCCGGATAATCTGCAGCCTCATTGATTCCAGGTGCCGGTTCACGCCGATGAAGCGGTAGTTCTTGGATGGCTCGTATCCGATCAGTTCATATGCTTTGACAATGGTTCCAAAACGCCACTGGTAGCGTTGGGCCGGCGGGCACCCGGGATCCGCGTCGATCATGGCCAACGACAAGGCGCCACGGCGAGCCAGAAGCGCCCTAAGGGCGGCCAGCATCTCGTCGTTGGTCATGTGGCGATAGATGGTCTTGAGCACGATCTGCGCCCGATCGAACAGTTTGCTGTCGACGATCGGCTCCAGGACGTTTTCCACCCGCACCCACTGTTCGGGGGGATTTCGGACTTGATGGCTTCTCAGCCGGGCCGAATGCTTGTTCCAGACGCTGTTGCCAATGTAATTTTCGTTGGTCAGCACCGAGTGCACGGATTCCCGCGTCCATGGTCGCCCCAAATCGCTGAGCACGCCGCGCTTGTTGAGCAGTCTTGCCATCTCCAGCTCTGTCTTGCGTGTTCTGACAAAGTGACTGAAGATCCACTTCACTGTCGCAATCTCGTCAGGCGGGCCGAGCACCAGAACTATTCTATCCGCCTGCTGGCTCTTGTATTCGTAGGATGAAAGGATGCCTTTTGAGCGGCCGTGTTGATCGACAAGCAAGCGCCGCAGGCCAAAGCCGGCCTTCCCGCCCTGCCGGAAGCCCAGCCGGATCAACCTCGCCTGGCCGATGAAGACTTTTTGCGAGAGCATTCTGCTCTGCTCGGCAGCCATGCTCCGTTTGATTGCTTTGAGGACGTCTGAGCCGATGCTGCCGTCATTTGCGAATTGCTCGGCGCAAAATTCGATACGCACGCCGGCCATCTGGCATCGGTATTCGTAGGCTGCGCTTTCATCAATGTTCTGAAAACGCCCCCAACGGCTTACATCATAGACCACAACCGTCTCAAAATCGGCTCGCCCACTTTCGACATCGGCCAACAGCTTCTGAAGACCGGGGCGCCCTCCAAGGTTTAAACCGCTGCGACCGAGGTCCTCGTAAGTGGCGACAATGTCGTAAGCCATGATATCGGCATAGTCGCGAATGGCATCCGCTTGGTTGTCGATCGAGTAGGTCTGGTGTTCCGTCGACATGCGCACGTACTGCGCGGCGCGAACTCTAGGCACAGTCTGGTTCCCGCCATCTATCTTTGGCACTTTCCCCACACTCTCGACCGTTGCCCAGGCAATGTCTGCCTGGGGCATGCCCAACCTACTAGGCAGCTTCCTACGGTCCCATTAGGAATACCTCGACAGTTTGTGTCGAATGGCTCGATGTCTGATCGAGCCTCGAAGCCGCTCCTTGGGGGAACCGACCCGTGCGTCACTATATCGGACTGATCCACAAGCAAGCGGACAGCGACTTCGGCGTATCCTTTCCCGATTTTCCGGGCGTGGTCACCGCCGGCACCAGCCTGGACGACGCCCGCGCCATGGCTGAAGAGGCCCTGGCCTTCCATCTCGAAGGCCTTGTCGAGGATGGCGAAGCCATTCCCGAGCCATCATCCCTGGAAGATGTCATGTCGAACAATGACAATCTCAGCCGGGTCGCCGTCCTGGTAGCGCTCAAAGCCGAGACCACAAAGGTGGTGCGCGTCAACGTCACCATTCCCGAAGATGTCCTCGACCAGATAGATCGATATGCGGAACGCCATGGCTATAGCCGGTCCGGATTCCTGACCGCCGCCGCGAAAAAGGCGATACGCGACGAGCCAGCCTAGCTGCTCCTCAACGGATTCAAACCGAGGCGCTACCGATCTGTTCGCGCAGGCCGTTTCCGCTTTGGCAACCATTGTCTTCAAGGCCCGAGAAACCACGTCTCATTTCGTGAGAGGGCGTGCCGCCGTTTGGCCGCATTGCGCCAGCAACTGGCAACCATTCGCCCCGATCCGCGTTTGGGGCTCCAAAGGAGTTCCAAGATGATGATCAGACAAACTATTGGCGCCGTGCTCATGACTGCAGCACTTGCAGGCTGCGCGACTCAGACCGAACAGCAGCAGAGGGCAACCACAGGCGCACTCATTGGCGGCGGTGTCGGCGCCCTCGCCGGCCAGGCACTGGGCGGCAACACCGAAAGCACGGTCGTGGGTGCCGCCGGCGGTGCCTTGCTCGGCGCTGTCATCGGCCAGTCGACCACGCCGCAGCGCCGCGGCGAACAGCTTTGCCGTTACCAGGACCGTCGCGGCCGGATCTACACGGCGCCTTGTGATGATCGCTATTACAACAACGACTATTGATCCAGCCTCCCTGGAAGTGCGGCTCTCTAACCTTTGCTGCCGCCCTTCCAGGGACCCGGGATCCGTTCGGCGTTTCACAATATGAGACCCCGCTCGGTCCGACACCCTCTGCCTCATGAGCTTGCGCTTGGTGCTTGCAAGTATCCATTTCGCGGAAGCGACGTGAAGCGGTGGTTTTTGGCGCCAACAATCACATCGCATTGCGGCTGCTGAAAGTGCCGACAGCGACCACCTGAAGAACGGGGTGACGGTCACGCTGCCAAGCATCAAGGCGCCAAGCGCGCCTTGGCCAAGCGAACGGCTTGCGCTGCATGCACAAAATGTGGGATAATTTGTTAGGTGGAGATTCTCGCTCACACCATCCAAAGGCCTCCTTCGGAGGCCTTTTTCATGTCATGGTGGCTGGCAACTGAGTGCCACAACGATTAGGTGGCAGTCCCTGCCTAGGCGAAGAGTAGCACTGCCGCCAAGGTCCTTCGACCGCTTTCACGTCGTAAGCTTGGAGAACAATCCCGATGCTCAACAGCATTGCGGGCTGGCTCGATGCTGCAACTGCAATTGCCATTGTTCGGCTCCTGATTGACCTCATGAACCTGTACCGCTCCGCTGCCGCCAAGAAGGCGTCGGACGGCAGGCGCGCGAGATCAAAGCCGATACGCAAGCGCCGTCCGCGTCGCCGCTGAACCGCGTCTTCCCAACCAACTCAAACTGTGACCGCGATGGTTTGGCCCACCAGCGCCCCGTGCACTCATCATATGGCGTCGACCGTATCCAGCTCGCGTGCCCTGCTCGGTGATGCGGTCGGCGCCGACGGGTAATGATGCGGGTGGCGTCGCGAAGGCAGCCAGCCGGCGCGCCGCGCGCCTAGTCGATTTCGTCGTTAGTGGCGTGTGTTGCAAGTCAAGCACTGTGAAGCACAGCATCCAGATCGGACCTGCTGCCGTGTCGAATGGAATAGGCGCGAGTGATTTCCGCACCAAAAAGAAAAATTTCCGCCGAGTAGTAAGCCCACAACAGGATGACGAGGAGCCCACCGGCGGCCCCATATGAGGCCGCGACGGCGCTGGAGCCTATATACCAACCGATAAGCGATTTGCCGAGGGTGAACAGGGCAGCGGTCACAACAGCGCCAATCCAGACATCCCGCCATTCCAGGGTTCGATCAGGCAAGACCTTGAAGATAGCGGCGAAAATGGCAGCGAGGAGGACAAAAGAAACGACCGCGTTGATAACGGCCAGGACAAGTGTCCCGAACGGCAACTGTGCGTTGATGAGGTTGCCTAGGGCCGAAATCGCCGCGCTCGCGACTAGAGAGACGAGCAACATGAAGCCAAGTGCGGTGACCAGTCCCAGACTTACCGCACGTGCGCGCACCAGGCGCGACAACGAACTGCCCTGCGCTTCGACCTTCCATATCATATTCAAGGACTGCTGTATTTCGCCGAAGACCCCGGAAGCGCTCACAAGCAAGGTGATGATGCCAATCACCGCCGCCCAGGTGCCGCCGGATGGCTTTTCGGATGCGCTCTTCAGTGCGGTTTGCAGGATATTTGCGCTTTCTGTACCCATCATCCCTGTGATTTGAGCGGACAATGCCGCTTGGGCTGCCTCGTGACCGAATGCGAGACCCGCAATTGCAATCACGATGAGCAGAATTGGCGCCAACGATGTTGTGGCATAAAAAGCGATTGCCGCGCCATGGCTGAGAGCATTGTCGTTGACGAACCCAACGACGGCTTCTCGCACCATTGCCCATGCATTTGTGATCCCGCGATGCATTTTTCGCCCCAGTCGAATTGGCGTTCACTAGCAATGCACCAGCACACGTGATGTTCCGGTTGCGGGCTACTAACGCCCTCAGGGAGAGCAGGCAACGTCAGTGGTTATGCGCCGCGCTTGGCGCCCTACTCCGCCGGGGTCTTCTCGAGCACCGGCGCAATTTTCCGGCCAAAGCGCTGGACAACGAAGCGGCCCGCCTTCTGGCCGGGGACCTCGATCAGAGTGTAGGTGATCCAGGACAGCAACGTCACCGTCGGCAGCACAACGGCAACGACGATGGCGAAGCGCAGCGGCGCCGACAGTTCGTGGCCGAACTCACTGATGACGAACGCCGCGACGGGCTGCAGCACCAGCAGATGGATCAGGTAGATGCTGAAGGAAAGCTCGCCCATCAGGTGGAAGAACCGGTTGCTGAGCGTCACGGCGATCGCTCGCGCCAACATTCCCGCCCTTCCAGGCAGCATGCGGTAGAGAACCAGCGCAAAGAAGCCCGCCACCAGCGCTTCACGCACCAGAAGCTTGCCCAGCCCCTGGTCGCCGCCAAAGGGCAGCGCCGCCAAAAGCATGGCCAATGCCAGATAGAGGAACGGCCTCGGTCGGCTCTGATGCACGACTCCGGCCAGCAGCATCCCGCACAGGAATATCTGTATCTTGAGCGGCAGAAAGGACGGCATCGGAAAATGGATCGACAACAGCCGCATCGCAAACACGATGACGCAGCCGGCCGCCGCGACCACAAGGGCGCTCCTAATCCAGTCCAGCCTGCGCACCAGCAGCATGACGGCCGGGAACACGGCATAGAACTGCATCTCCAGCCCCAGGCTCCAGTCAGGCAGCGGCGTGCGATAGGCGAGGTTCGGCACCAGCCCAAACAGGAACGTGAGATGAGCGACGATGTTTTTCAGGCTGCCGTCGAGGTAGCGTTCCGGCGCCTGGTGCGATCTGGAGAGGAAATCGTCGATGATGATCCTGCGATCGTAGAGATAGGGGCCAAGCGCCAGCGCCAGGAAAAGCATGACATAGAACAGCGGCGCGATCCTGAAATAGCGGCGCGTCCAGAATTTCAGCCAGGTTTCCGGTCTTGCCAAGGCTCCTTTTCGTGGCGCAGCTGATAGTGGAACACCATCAGGAAGCCGGACAGCATGATGAACAGGTCGACGCCGAGATCCGGCTCGCCGATGATCGGAATTTGCCAGCCGGTCAAAAGCATGCAGTGCCCGACCAGCACCCAGATCGCCGCAAGCGCGCGAAGCCCGTCCAGGCATTCGATGCGCGACGAGTTGATGATGCTGGTTTCGTAGCTAGCCATGTTGCACTGCAGCATGGCGCCTGAGCAGCGATTGTCAACCCGGTGAGCGATGACGAATTGCGGTTACGAGTGCTGGACCGACCCTCGTATCGCCGTGCTCCATAAGTGGGTTCGGACGAGGCCACGTGGCCCTGAAGGCCGGGACGGTCAGCCGCGCCAAACGGCGACAATTGAGCGCACTGCTGCTCGACAGCTTGTGAGCCGTGTTTGGAAGGCTCTCCGTTAGCGAGGGTCCTATTTGAGCGCTCTGCAGTTCCGGCGCATCCTGGGAATTGCCGGCACGTCACGTCAATTGGCTGAAGGCGGTCTGGGCCTTCGAAACGCAGCGATCAGCGCGACCATTATCACGCTTTCTGGAGAGGCCGGCTATCGTTGATCCAGGATCATCAAGCTAGGTTTGGCGCTGAGACGTATCGGAAATTCGTTCGCGCACGGCATGCTCGGTCTTGTCTGCTGTGGACTTCACGATCTCGCCGAGCTGATCGGCTATCGTGTCTGCTTCCATATCTTGCCGGCCAGCTTCCTGCTTGATGGTCTCATAGGCTTCGGCGGCGACCTGCTTGGCCTCATCGAGGCCCCTATTGAGCAAAGTTTCGGCGGAATCGCGAAGCTTGTCGCCATAGGCGCCTAGTTGCTCGTCCTCCGTTGCGGTATGGGGCAGCATTGCACCTATAGCGGCGCCGATGGCGAGACCGACGGCCGCTACGGCCAAGGGTTGGTCCTCCAACAGATCTTGCGCGGAGCGGCTGGCTTTCGCCGCCATGTCCCCAGTCGTCGAGCTTGCATTGGCAGCGCTTCCCGTCAGACCCGCCGCAGCGGCTCTTGCGGTGCTCGATATGGTGTCGCCGACGCTGGTAGCGCTTGAGGAGAGCGATTCCGCGGCGTCGGAGAGCGTGCCGCCCAAACCGCCGCGCTCCCCTGCTACATCATGTCGTCCCGGCGCTGAAGGCAATGGATAGCCAGCCGAACGGTGGGCGGTGTTTGAGGCACCGCTGCCGAACATCAGCCAGGCCAGACCTGCGCCCACCATGGTGACCGGCAAAGGATTGTCTCGGACCTGCGTTCTGAGATTGCTGAGCATGGCCGCGCTCTCCCCTCCCGAGAACAGCCCGGTGAACTCATCCAGCAATTGTCCCGGCGTCATCTTGCCTCGAATGGATTCGGCGGTCTCCATCACCCGGGCGCGCGCCCCCTCGGCCTCGCGTTCAAGTTCGGCTGCGGATTTCTCTTTCATCTCACCTGTTCCTTAATCGCGCTCGCGTCGCGCTTCAGCTGTCCCTGGGTCCGGTCGGGGGTAAGTTCCGAAGGCGCCATGCTGGCCGTCCCGGTCCGCAGCAGGATGACGCCGAGGACCGCCACGACCACACCGACCAGCAGGGAAGACCACCCCGCGCCAAGCCCTGCCCGCGTCAGTGCGATAATGAGCGCCTGCAGCAACACCAAGAGCGCGGCGAGCAGGCAAATCGCGCCGCCCAGCACTTCCGCGGCACCTGCTCCGGCTTTGGTAAGCTTTTCAGAGAGCTCGGCCCGAAACAGCCTCGCCTCGGTTTGCACCAGAGTGGTTACATTCTGGGCCAAATCGGTGACTAGCCCGGCAAGGCTGGGATTGTCCTGGTTGTTCATCTGTCCTGCTCCGCGATCTGCGTGGCGCCATCATCGCCGACCACGCCAAAATCTTGTGGACGATCAGCGGACCAACCCTGTGGCTGATCGGTGTGTGATCTGAGGCCTCCCGGAGCGGCCTCAGAATCGGGCGTTGCCGGCGGAGAAGCCTTGATGAACCGCCCGAGAGCCAATCCGGCCAACACCGATCCCGCAAGCAGGACACCGGGATTTTGCCGGCCGAAGGACTGGACGTCATCAAGGACTTGGCTAAAGGGCTTCTGTTTCAAGGACGATGAAAGCCGCTCAAGGCCACTGGCAGCATCCAAAGCGAATTTCGATGCGTTCCTTTCATCGTTGCTGGCAAGGTGATCGCTGGCCGCTCGCAGTGCACCACCCAACGCCGCCAAGCTCGATCCGATGTCGCGCTGCGCCTCCTCCGCCTTGTCGGAGATGACCTGCGTGGCTTCAGATGCATAGTCGCCAGCCTTACGGGTCACCTCGTCCCGCGCGTCGTGAAGCAACTCGCTGGCACGCTCATTTTCCTGGCGAAGTCTTTCGGAGACGTCGCTTTTCGCCTTGTCGAAATCGGTGGGCTGTCCACCCTGATCCTTCTCATGCTGCATGAGGCCACCTAGTGAAAACCGAGGAAGGAGAGGACCGCGAGCACGACGACGATAAGGCCGATAAGATAGATTACACTGTTCATGTGCACGTCCTCCGTAGCTTTCCAACTTCGACGAACCTGCGATGTTCCGTAAGTGAGAGCATTTATCTCAGCCGAAACGAAGAGCTTCGTCAGGCACGCACCCAGTCACCAGTGAGTTGCCCTGTCCCTCGCCGTCCAACACTGGCCGGACGTTGAGGCTCTGGAGCAGGCCGCGCCGAGCGATCGACGCGGCGAGGGCGGCGCGCGCCCAGCAGGGACTCAAGTTGCGCCTTGCGCTCGAGGAGCGGCTGGTTCGACAAATCTTCACCATCGAATTCAAGCAGATCGAAGGCGTAGAACTTGAGGGGCATACCCGCGGCGATGCCGGTTTTCAGCATGGAGAAGTTCGTGCGGCCCTGGCTGTCGATCGCGACGATCTCACCATCGATCAGCACCGCGCCTTCGGTCAGTCTTTGAAGCGGCGGCAGGATGACCTTGAACTGTCGGGTCCAGTCGTGGCCATTGCGCGTATAAACGACATTGGAGCCGGAGATGGCGATTTGGGCACGATAGCCGTCGAACTTCATCTCGAAAAGCCAATCCCCGCCGACCGGTATGTGGTCTGTCAGCGTGCATAGCTGGAAGGGTCGAAACCGCGGGAGCCGATTTGTAGGGACAGATTCTGAGTCTCTGGGCCGTGTGCGCCTTTTACTGAGGGTGCCGTCTACAGCCGACATGCGGAACTCGGATACATAGTCCGACTCAATACCCTGCCCGGGATTCGGTTCCATGCCCAAGCATCCCGCGCCGGCGACCGTCGGCGCTCAAAGGAAGAAAGGCGTATAAGCCGCAGTCCTGCTTGCGTCCGCAACAGCGGACAATTGTCGCGCGCAGGACGAAGGAAATTCGCCCCCGCCGCGGGCGGTGAACGGGACAGCCGTAGGAGCGTCAGCATAGCGCCGGCCGCAGGACGGGACGCGGGACCGACTGTCCCCGTCCGCGGTGGTCCGCATATTTTTGCGTCGAAGCCGACCGGCGGAGATCGCGCATTTCCCGCTTCGACAGTTCGGCCGCTGATCGCGATCGGAGTGTCCAAGCCAGAGCCGAGTTGGCCTACACGAAATCGATGAGGTCTTGCATCCGTTCACCCCTCAATTGCGTGGCAGCTTGTGAATTTCCAGCCTGACAGGCCCTCCCCTGTCACAACTTGTGCAAAAGAGCGCTCGCTCGACCGAACTCAATAGAGCGCCTTTTCCATAGCGTTCAATGAGGCCGGCAGGCTTTACCGTTGCATGGTGCGAACAGGATCTGCACCAGGCCCGCAGCACATGCCACTCGCGAAGATCGCCGAGCGCCACATCCAGGGCAGCGTGAACGCTGCCATCGATGATGGCCTGCAATGGGATCTTGACCTCGCCTGGTGTCAGAATTTTCTCCATCACATGCCGACTGTTGTAGTGGATCAGCAACATGCCCGGCCGGCGTCGGATGGCGGCCTGCCAGGCTGCCTGACTCACAGTTGAATCGGGGGAACGAGAAATGGTTTCGGACAAAACCTGCTCCTCGCGATCCCAGACCTCGACCCAAAAATTGTGTTCCGCGGTTTTTGCCGTTGCTTCGCCATCCACGGCGATTGACGCCAAGCCATGGTCGCTTTGCTGCTCCAGATCACGCAGAAACAAGGAACATATTTCTCCCTCGTCAAGGGCATGCTGGACTCTTCGTTCTCTTTTTGTTCACTATTGGCACGTGCTGGCCGGCGTCATCCAGATTGCCGCAGGACTCATTAACTCAGCGTGGCGCTTGCGCAATAACTAATTTAGTGAAATCTTAAATGCTTCTGGGAGTAGACGAGAGACCGGTCGGTCCAATTATGGGGCGGCATTGAACATAAATGTTTTTTCCGCGATTCCTGGTCGGGATGTTTGCCACGTCGACCGTGGTGGCGTTATGGATTTACCTAGCAACGGGTTCGTTCTGGAAGTCGCTTGCATGGACCTTGCTGATTTTGATCATATTCCAGGTTGGATATTTCTTGTTTTCATTCGCGCTTTTCCACACGCTTTGGACGAAGAGAACCGAAGAAAAACCGAACACCGCCGAGCCTACCCGTCGAGACGGCGGTGTCTCATCTAAAGGCGGCCGATGACGCTCACAAGCCGGCCACGCAGCATCGTCAAATCGCCGGGGAAGGTTGACCGTCTTAAATCGCGCCATCGTTGGGCGGCAAGCGCCTCCCTGAAATCTTGCAGAGGAATGAAGCAAGCCTTCCTCGCGGCGCAGGTGCCTCACACGCCCGAATGCTGTCTTTGCAAGCAACGATCTCCCCACTGTTATTGGGTAGCCGGGCCGAGGCTTGCGTTTGCACATGATCGGCGATGCTGCCCTGGGGATCGCGGCGACTGGCCGAATAGGACGACAAATGACGCAGGAACTTGGACGCTACAGATGCTGTGGCACCAGCGGACAGGAATACCGTCGTTGAATACCAGAATATGGTCGGCTTCGACGCCATGAGTGGCCGACAGATAGGCCGAGAACGAAAGAGCATGGCTTAGTCAATGGCGGCGCTGCACCGACGACAACACCACTCAGACACTCAGCACCCACGAGTTCATCCAACAGGTGGATTAGGCCACCGTCGATGTTAGTCCAGGGGCTCCGAACTCAGCGTGTGGTCGGTCGTCCTCGAATTCACTCGGAGGGTTCTGCGGGCGCGCGTTCCCGCTGACCGCTCTCCATCCCAAGTCCTCAAGCGATCCGCGGCAGCCAGCTTGCGCGCGGGGCCTCCTAGGTGATCACGCCATAACGCCGATCGACCGAATAGGTCATGACTTCAGCTGCGGCGGACCAGATGTCTGCTTGGCCGCCGCCGCACAGCCCAGCAGATCCCACCTGGCGCCGGCTTCTCGAGCGTTCGCTGCGGGCCATCGTCCAAAAGGCTGTGTTCCAACAACTCTAACGAGAGAGATACACTCCTGCTACTCGGCGCCGCTTCCCTCAAAGCGCTGTCTGGTAAAAAGGCTCGGCGCCCTTCTGGTTTGTTCAGGTTCAAAAGGAGGGCGCCGGCCCCAGACTTTTCCGCCCAGAATGGCGATTGGCGCTTCGGGGTGATCTCGTCGACCCTCACCTGTCGCCGATCTTTTTCGCCCAGGCCAGCGCCTTGGTCTTGGCTTTTGTGGTGAAACACCGTTGAGCGGTCGCCACCGACTCGTCGAGCATGCTCCACCTTCGCTTAGACCATAAAGGTGTGGTGCGCTCATATTAGCATGAGCATATATAACTTGGCAGCCGGCCATGTCCCCAGTCCCCAGCCGGTTAGGCCCGGCTGCTCTCTACCCCCAAAGAAAGCCGGGCCGTCCCCGCGGCCAGATCGTTCCGCGCTTGGTAGACAGCTCGCCGGGCGATACCCCGACCACCTCGAGCCCGGCGAGCCTGACCTGGATCAATGATCGGATCAGGACCGGGGTCAGCCGGCAAATATCTATGCAAGACCGGTGTCACTTTGTTAGCGCTGAAATGGATCAGTTTTCACAGGACCACCAACCCAGCGCAGCGAAACCAACTGCTGGGACAAGCATGCAGCACCGAATCGCGAACGGCGATATTAGCACGCACTTAATTACCTCATAACATTTTAACGAAACGTTGACCGCGCTGTCCCAGAATAGGACGGCGCGGTCGGACCCCAACCGGACTGCGCAGGCGGGCTTCGGCACTCAGCGCCCGCCGAACTGTCGGAGCCGCCACCCACATCCCACATTATGCCAGCAACGGTTGAATCAACTATTACTGCGCGTGCAAACGGCCTGCCATGGGAACAAAAGAGGGATTCACATCGAACACGGTTCGATCAGGATCGGACCATGCCTGCGCCAGCACGGCACGCACGCTCGCGGCCTCCACTGGCTTCATCGCGGAGAGGTCGCGGTCGTTGGCCACTGTCCCCGTAAACGCCAGATCGCCCGACAACGCCTTGAAGAAAGTCGTCTTGCCCGAGCCGTTCGGTCCGACGAAGGCGGCGATCTCGCCCGGCCTCGCAACGAAATCGACATTGGTAACAATGCGCTTGCCGCTTATCGCTACCCAGACATCGCGTGCTTCGATCATGCCGGCCTCATAGGTTTCAAATCTCACAAGTCGATTACGCCGCGCTTGTGCAGCAGAATCCAGAGGAAGAACGGCGTGCCGGCGATCGCGTGACGATGCCGATCGGCAGTTCGGCCGGCGCTACGACCAATCGGGCAACGGCATCGGCGATCAGCAGCATGCAGGCGCCAAGCAGCGCCGATGCCGGCAAGAGATAGCGATTGTCCGGGCCGATCAGCAGCCCCAGCAGATGCGGCACGACGATGCCGACGAAACCGATGCCTCCGCTGACTGCGACAGAGGCGCCGACCGCTGCCGAGACGCCGACGATCGCGGTGTATTTCAGCCGTGGTACCGGGATATCGAGATGGCCGGCCGTCGCCTCGCCGAGCGCCAGCGCGTTGAGCCCTTGGCCAGGAACGGCATCGCCGCCACCGCCAAAACGATGATCGGTCCGACGGAAGCGATCTTCGGCCAGGTCGCGCCGCCGAGCGAGCCCAGTTGCCAGAAGGTCAGGTATGCGGAACTGCCGGAAAACAATCTTTGACGATCTCTCCCCCAACCGCTCGCAGCGAGCCGCAAAACGCGTGGCGCCTTGTCCGCGCCTTCGCCCTCGATATGGTCGCCAAGATTGTCGTGGGCCTTGCCGTAGGTCTGGGCGTCGCCATCGGAATAACGGTTCGCGACCACGCCAGGCACACGCGCGCGCCCCGGCCATCCACGAAACTTGATAGGCGAAGCCGACTGTAAGGCGACCAAAACGGAGACGCTGCAGTCCGCACCTGATTGCGGGGGCCCGTGTCAGAAATGGAGTTCTCCTCTAGTTGTCAATGGCGGCAGCCAGGACGTCGTCCTGGCTGATTGAACCGGGGTTTTCGAAAGTTCAGGCAGCGCGTCCGCGACAGGTGACAACACGGCGATCGCTGACTCATAGACCTCCGTCAGGTAGGACGAGATCAAAGGATCGCTGCGCCACTCAACAGCTCGGCAAAGAAGGCCGTAGACCTCACGTTTGGTTCCGACGTCCACGCCGGCCGGGGTTTCGTCAAAGATGAAACATCGGCAAGAATGTCCCATTGAGCAGGACCTCGACCTCCTTCTCGACCATGCCCAGGCGCGGGCTCGGCGATCTCACACTCAAAGTTGCGACCTGACAAAGTCGAAGCGTTGAATGGGTGATGCGCCCGTCGGGCGTTCATGGTTGTTGTAGCACCGCAGCACGATCACACCGGATCAATTGTCAACCCATCAGCCCTGCTGCTCGAAGGGCCTCCTCCGTGACCTTCGTGATCTCTGCTGGTGGTGAAGCAGATGTGTCGCTGCCAAACTTCTCGAAGGCAAGATCGACTTCAACTACCCGCGCTTGCTGCGCTGCGGAACTATAATGCGGCGGTTGCGTCGCTGCTTCCTTGAGGCCGGAAAAACGAGCGGGCCAGACAAAGTTCGCACGCCTGCTTTGCTGTCTTCGGTTCTACTAGAGCCAAGTGTGAACGGGACGCCTGGCGCTGGATTGCGCGCCCAAAAGGATCACTTTGTGACCACCAGCATCAGTACCGCCGTCGCTCCCTACGACGCTGCACGCAAGCTCGGGCGGGAACGTCGTCTGGTTGTGGAGCGGGTTGGTTCCACTGCCATGCTGCCAACACCAACAACGCCCTCACGCTCCCTTGCACTCGTTACTTTGTGCAAACGCTCATAGGGCAGCAACTCCTTGACCCGCGTACCAAGCGCAACAATTTCTGCCCGCAAATCTTCGCATTCCTGCCTCTGGACTTCGTGCTGCATCTGCTCGGAGGCGTATTGCGCCGAGATGTGCGAGAGGTCCGCAGTCAGCTTCGAAAGGCTCGTCATGTCGGCTTCGCTCTCTTTCAAGAGATCAGAATACCTTTCATCCGCAACCTGCTTTTCGGCCATGGTATCGCTCCATTGAGCCGTCAGCCTGGCGATTTCACTGGATGCTACGCTTGCCTCGTTCGTTGCCGCATCCAGTCGCGATTGAAGACTTTGAATTTCAGATCGCAAACCTCGCATCTCTGCGAGACTGCATGCACGTTCGGCTCCCGTGTCATCTTCCATGATGCGTGCGGCCTCTGCCATTTCCGACAGTTTCGCCTGCGCGATCTCAAGCGACTTCTGCAACCGCGTTTCGTCCTTCTCGCTCTTGCCGAGCGCAGCCAGCAGTTCGGAATGCCGCACCGCATCGTTGGCGTGGATCGTCGACAGCTCATCAAGCCTCCGCCTCGCCTCAGCTTCCCGCTTTTGCGACTTGTCGAGGTCGATCGAGAGTCTGACATGCTTTTCTCGCAAGGTATCGTTTTCGCGCGCCCGTCTATCGGCCTCGGCTGTTCTGGCCGAAAGAGCTTTGGCCGCCTCGCCGAAGTCCGCCTCCCTTATTGCGATGGTAGTGGCCGCTTCTACAAGTTCCAGCCTTACGGCGGCGAGCGCACTACGAAGAGCGTCCCTGTCCTGGGCCAAGCTTACTTCGCGCTGCTGTATGGCTCCGAACGCGCTGTCGTGCTCACGTTGCTTCCTCATCGCATCGTGCAGCTGTTCGGACAGGACCATGTGTTCTCTCGTCAGGTTGGCATTTGCCACTTCCAGTTCGTTGGCACGAAAGAAGTCCGCTTGAAGGATCTGAAAAAAATCGCGTGTGTAGTGGTGCGAAGTTGCAACCTCCATTAGCTTGGCTTTGACATCCTCCAAATGGCCTTCCGCATCCTGAATGAGCATCTCAAATGAGCTCAAAGCAGCCAGCCGGCTCTGCGTATGCGAAGTTAGCTGGCGAGGGGTTTCATTGGGAGTGCCCTCGGGTTGCAGGGCATCGGTCCCTTTTGCGAGGCTGTCTTTCGAGGCACTGCCGTCGTCTGATGGTGACACCTCGTCAAGGCTCAGGGAGATGTTCAAAGCCTCGACTAGCTCTGTCTCGAGTTCCTCGGCGGCTCTTTCCACATTGTCGTAACGTTTGATCAGGTTCGATAGTTTCATGACAAGCTCTCCCGGCGCACCACTTTGAATTAATGGTTTGGCAACCAACGATTACACACCATATACCGCTCCGGGAACGACGACTGCCATGCAATCGACTATATTAGATCATTCTAAAGCAGTACGCTCGCAAAGGGGGGAGTGCCTGCTTCGGATCAATCCGGTGATCATGCCGCCAAGTCGAACGTCTTCTTTCGGGAGACGACCAAGGAAGCCTCAACGGCCGACATTGGCGCGCAGGCGCCGATCATAAGGCGCATACCAGACATTCCGCAGCTGATCGTCCACGTTCCCGGTCGTATCATGCCCTTCCACATGGTCGATCGGAGAACAGCCTGCATATACTCTGCGAGGTCGAGTTCGCCGTGCGCCCGATCTATAATAGAGATCGGGCCTGGCCGGGCGATCCCTTTGCCCAACCGCAGCATACTACAGGCGGCGAGCGGCGCCATCTCCTCCTCCCCCGCTGGCTCTAGCGGAGTGGATTCTGCCGCGGCCCGTGCAAGGCTTCGCAGAAGGATGCTGTCTCGTGCGCGTCAACGCTTCGCAATTGCCTCCTTCGGTGCAGTTCCGAAGATCAGAGTTGGTTTGTTCCTCACCCCTTACCGATCAAGCGATGTGCAGGAGTTCGCGCAGCCGGACCGGCAGTCGGGGCGAGGCTTGCAGTTCGGCGCAACTCGCCTCCCATCGATTCAGATACTCGGCGATCGGTACACCTGTGCGGCCGGGCCATCGGTTCAGTGCGCCCAGCGCCTCGACACAGTCGGGCGCCGCCTCGTACTCAGTGAGGATGGTCTGGGAGATTGCTTGGGCAAACGGATTGAGACCGGGTATTTCGATTTCGCTGCGATGATCGGCGAACCAGGCGGCCGGGTCGCGGCTCAGCCCCTGGCTGTCGGCGAGCGCGGCGTAGCCGCGGACGATGTTGTCGCGATACGCCGCTATGGCATCGCCGAACGCGTTGTCGCCGGCAAATGGCGGACTCTCTTTCCAGTCCTTCGCCAAGCGACCAAGACCGCGCAGCGAGAAGGCCTCGACCAACGCTTCCTCCAGCCACTGGCAGGGCGGCGCCGGCTTGGCATCCGCCTGCCAGCTGTTGGCCATGACGTGGCCGAGCTCATGGCCGAATTGGTAGGCGAGCTTTGACCAATCCCGTTCGCCAATGTCGACAATGATCCACGCCATGCTGCTACCGTCGGGGTGCAGCCAGATCGCCGGCTGCCCCGAAGTGTGCTCGTCGACACGAAGTCGCGTAGGCTGGCCATCGGAGAGCAGGCGGACGCCATCCAGGCAGGCGTGCCGCGTGCGCTCGACAACCTGATCTGCGGAGCGCGGAAGCATGTGACCCCAGTCGCCGGCGAGTTCGATCGGGGCGGTTAGTAGGGTGGAGGGAACGGCAAGGGGCGGCACGGACACCGCGTAGCTTGTGCCTGCTCTTCCCGGCTGCGTCAATGCCGCTGGGATCAAGTTGCGGATCGCTGCGCCCGCAAACAGTGTAACGAAATCTCGTCGCCGCAATTGGGTTCCTGATGTCCGACCGCTCGAACTTAGAATACCTGATCCGTAAGGCAAAGGGTCGGGACGCATGGTGCGTTTCAAACAAGCTTTTGACCGCGGTTTGCGAACGCCTTTGCTGGCTGCGCGCTCAATCATCCTTTCCTGACCTTTGCCACGCCGCAAGGTAATCACTTTGGTAAACTTTCTGCTCGCCGTCAGAAATCTCGAATGTCTTCCTGGCTGCCATGAGGACGTATGTTCTAGCAGTGCTCATTGTCATGTTTGAGCGCTGTCCGAGAACAGCCGGGTCGGGAACGTCTCGTGGATTGGGCTTCCCCACGTCGTCGACCAATTGCATCAGCTCTATCTCGAATCCGTTTTCGCGAGAAAATGTTCGCCATAACAAGTCAGGACTAAACTGGTAAAGGCCATGTCCAAGTAAGTTATTTGCGCCGTCCACCATCAAGAATATGCCGCCGACTCTTAGCATCCTCTTTACGTTCGAAAATGCCATGCGCGTATCAAACACATGCTCAATCGTCCCGCCGTCGAAAATACAGTCGAATTGATTTGCAAGTTCATCAGGAATCGGATCGTTCAGGTCGTGAGTGATGTCGGCTCCTTCGAAATCAGAATAATCGAGTGACCTTATCGCCTTGCTTCCCAGATACTTGAATAATTCCTCGCAATATCGCGTTTCTCCCTTGATATTTTCGATCGATACTCGTCTGTCATATGAACGAAGGACGGAATTTCCCAAGGTGCTGTCGTGAATGTGGTAACCTTGACGTCCTAACCACAAGGTTTCGCCAAGAGACCGCCCGCGGAATTTCAAGAGAAAATCCATAACGTATATATCGACACCCATCGAACTTGCCCCCGCCACGGCCTTTGTATTTGGTCACTTATCGATGTGTGCGTAGAATCAACTGCCGATGCCGGACGACGACTTGACATCCTGTGCGACCGATCGGCGCGCAGCCCGTACATTAGCACGACTGTGTCCAATTTTGAGCAAAGAAGAACCAGATCTCTACGATTCGATAACCCAAGGGCTCGGTACCCAGTTCGTTATCCACGGTTAATTGACCTTATCGACTTTCGTGTTTCGGCGTCAAAGCCGCATGACGATGTCGATTGTGCCATCAACATGGCGTACGCTCCGTTGAAATGGCATCCGATATGAGGCAACAAGTTAAGGGGGAGTTCTAGACCGGGTCGCCGACCGAACCCTTTCTTGTCTATGTTGGCAAAATTCGCTTTCGAGGATCAGCAAGGTGCGGCTGATAGTCGATTGGAGCGCAAAGCAACTTCGGGGGTACACTGGTCGGCCGCGTCATGGCGGCATAGTTATTGCTGGCGGGTCCGATCCGGTCAGCGCAGCGGAAATCAAGCTGTCGCCCCCAAACAGTGTAACGATATCCCGCGCCGCGCTTCGATTCCCAATATCCGACCGCCACGTTTTAAAATACCATGTCAGTCCATAAAGGCGAAGGCTCGGGAAATGGGGGATGAGGAGTGGGCGAGGCCATTTTTTCGCGAACATACACAGGGGATGCTTTTTCAAGTTGGCAGGTGGCGAATGAAATGTCAGTTCGCCTTGAAGACGGATCCCTTGTCGTCTCGGATACGGAGCGGCACAACTGGCACCTGTTGCGCCTCCATCATTCAGCTTTTCTATTTAGAACTATCAGACTGAAATGTTTGCTGAAATTTCGCCCTGACGCTACCGCCAATTTCTACATCCATCACTATGGCTCCATCGATGTAGCGGAAATTTCTGCGGACGGGTCCATAGTCAATGATGGCATTTGCAGAAGCATAGCGGTTGAAAAGAGTTCCGAGGGGCTACTTGAGGTAGAGGCGACATTCCTGAGCTGCCATTCAACCCTGTCCATCGGCTGCTCCAAAAACCGCCACCCCTTCTATGCTGGCACTGGACGCGAACAGTTCGTCCTCGTCAGCGTTCTGGTTGAGACGTTTGACGCGTATCCTGAATTGTCCCGTACGCCAGCAGAGGAGCGCATTACGCTTGTCGATGTCGGTGGCCAAGGGGGCCTGCAACTCAAGTGGATGCTGAGAGCCGATCAGATTACGCCGGTGGTTTTCGAACCCATACCGTCGGAGGCTGCAGTGCTAAGGCAAACCCTTGGCCGAATCCCCGGCGCTCAGGTAATAGAAAAGGCGCTGGCCCACACCACAGGCGTTCAGAAGCTCCACATTACAGCGGATACAAGCTGCTCCTCCTTGAGGGAGCCAAACTTCGACGTGCTGCAGCAGTATTCGGTAGCGCCAATTTTTGTCGTGGTCGGCACGCAAGACGTCGAATGCGTTCGATATGACGATTTGTTCCGAAGGCACGCCGCTCCGTCACCGGACGTGATGAAGATAGATGTTCAAGGTCTTGAATACGAAGTTCTGCTGGGCTTTGGGCACCTTCTGGAGAATTGCCTGGCCATCGAACTGGAGACGCACGTAGTCCCTATATACAAAGGTCAGAAACTACTTGGTGATATCATCGATATGCTTGGACTTTTCGGATTTTCCCTACGGCACATCAAGCAAATTCCGCATTTCGACGGCGACGCCGTTGAGTTTGACGCTCTTTTTACGAAACGGCGCGACAGGGCTATCGCTTTTTCCGAGTCGGCAACGCGAAAGTTTGCCACAATTACCGAGGTCTTGGAGATTGATCCATACTTTTGACGGAGATGCCTGCGTCGTCCAGTCAACGATTTTTGAATTGGTCGCGCTCAGTCCGTTACATGTGAGAACGAAATCACTGCCTGGCGAGGATACGGTGAGACGAATGATAGATCACGTTCACGTAATCAACCTTGATCGCAGCGTTGATCGTCTCGAGAGATTTCGTAAGACGAACGATCATCTTAGAAGTATTCGGAGATTTCCTGGAACTGATGGTCGACTTGTGGACCGTGATCGGCTTGTACAGGACAAAATCATCTCGCCGGATCTAGATTACGCGGCTGGAAGTTTGGGCTGCGCCGTTTCTCACGTCGCGCTCTGGAAAGAAGCTGTTCGACGGAGTGAGGCAATAACCGTGGCCGAAGACGATGCCATCTTTTCTCGTCATTTCGAACCGCACATGCATTCACTGTTGGCTAACATTCGTGACTGGGACTTCATCCTTTGGAGCGCAAGCCTGCGGTGTTACGCTTGGCTGGATGCCCTCCCAGGCGGAACTGGCGCGAGGCTTGAGTTCTTTTCTGGAGAGGTGATGACACATGTCCAGGATTTTCAAGAGGCCGAAACGGAACCCGTTCTTCTGCGAGCACACCATCTTTTGGGTCTTGTATGTTATTCAGTTTCTCCAAACGGGGCACGCGCGCTGCTCGACTGGTGCCTTCCAATACGGCCGATGATCATCGATTTCGCGGGATTCGGCCTGAGGCTGAACAATGCTGGAATTGACTGCATCATGAATGGGGTAATGCCGTCGCTGAAAGCGTATGTGTGCCTTCCACCTCTGGCGATCAGCGATGAACGACCCGAGGAATCGGTTCGGATCAACACATGAAGTGACATCCTGCGAAGCAGGCGCCCACGCAGAGTCGCATGAACCAGATTAGCCCTTCGCAGTAGATCTGCATTTGCGGCTCAGCCGCGTTGCGTGGCTGCGGCATCTGTGGGTGCTCGTGTCTCGATATCTCCGGTCCGCTCCTCCTCCCGCAGCCGAACGAAAAACTCTAGATTGTTCTTGAGTCTCTGGTTAACTGAGTCGAGTTCAAGTGCCCTTTGCCCCCATTCTACCGCACGGTCCATCGCATTGAGATGCCATGACGCGATGGCGCCGAGGTCAAACAGCCGAAATCCCCAGCAGTTCTGATCGTCCAGATAGCTTCCGGTGCGGTGCGTCCTCTCGATACCGTTGGTGCAAGCCCAAAACAGATTCAACCAGTCCGCTTTGCCGTGGAGCTCTTCGGCCAGGTCGGCCCAGATCTCGCGGCGGTGCGGCGCTTCCATCCGCGCCTTGTCCAGCCAGGACAAGCTCTGTTCCGGGCGCATACGCGCGATATAACGCATGGCCTCGGCTCGTTCTTCGCCCCACGTGCTTGTCGGCAAGGCAAGATAGCGCTCAAGCAACTCGACAGCCCGATCCTTCTGGTTGGCCCACATCAGGTCTCGCCCGAGCCAGAAGCAGATTTGTGCGTCGGCGGGGTCTTCCTTGTGCGCCACTTCCATCAGCGGCAGGTAACTGCTCCTTGTTGGCTTGGTAAGGTCCTGCACCTCGAACATGACAATGTCGCTGCTGCTGGCCGTGACCTCCCTCTCTCCCGTGAAGACCAGGGCTTCGTGAACAGGCCTCTTGAAACGATATCCCCAGCGATGATGAAAGTTTTTCGCTGGCCAGTTGCGAAGTGGGGTCGGGTCGTCGACGCTCGCTCTGTACACTGTCTGACAATAAAGGGCTGTCGTCTCGCGAGTCCAGACAGCCTCGAGCTTTGCCCGCCAGCCAGGTTCAAGGAACCGGTCCATGTCCATTGTGCAGCACACATCGACGTCGTGCGGGATCAGTGCCATCGCGGCGTTGCGGGCATCGTCGAAACGCCATGGGCGGACCGCTATCCTGTGCACGGTAACGCCGGCAGCGGTCAGCCGTTCCACCGTATCGTCGGTGCTGCCCGTGTCGGCGACAATGCGATAGTCGGCGTCGACGGCCGAATTGGCCCAGCGCTCCGCGTTTGCGGCTTCGTTCAAGGCGATGGTGTAGACAGCGACTTTCACGGCGCTCTGCTCACTCACGCGCTGGTGCAAGATTTCGCCTGGCGGACATGCCCGACGCGCCCTTGCGGATAGCCACCAGGCCTCCCAGCAGTTTCGCCCGATTCAACTCGTAGTGGCTGTCGAAGAACAGGATCTCGGCGAACTGACCGGCAAGCGCGCTCACGCCCAGCGGATCGACCGACCGCGCGCTGCCGTACTGCTGGATTTCCCGCAGCAAGTTCTTCGTCAGCGTGATCTTGCCAAGATCCTCGCCCGGCGGCTGCCAGTCGAGGTCTTCGATGAAATACCAGCCGCCCTCCGCGAGCAGCGGGAAGAACTCGCGCAGGGTGAGCTGCTCGTCGAACGAGGCGTGGCTGCCGTCGTCGATGATCGCGTCGAACGAGCGCGGCTCGAGTTTCGCCGCGACTCCGCGCAGATCATCCAGCTTGGATTGGTCGCCGACGAACGACTTGAAACGTTCATTGTTCAGGCGGGAAAAGTCCGTCAGGTCGACGCCGACCACCTGGCAAAACGGAAAGTAGCTCTGCCATAGCGCGACCGAAGGTGTCTCGCTCTGGTTGTCCGCCAGCCTGCGGCAAAGCCCGATTTCCATGAGCCGCCGCATGGCAAGCCTTCTGCCCGACAGCAGGCGATCGTAGACCCTGGCATAGGCATGACGGTTGCCCGTATGCCGGTTCTTGTCGGTATTGAAGCGGTCGGCGAGAGTTGTGAATGCCGGGAAACTATCGAGTGGGTTGATCAGCTGCGAGATCAACGGTGCCCCCTCGCCGCCCGGCCGGGCGTCGTTGCGGGCCGTCCACAGGTGGATACCGAACACGCGGGCATCGTTCAGATAATCGGTCAATTCCGATAACGGCCTATCGAACCTGTCGATCTCGGTCCAATCGATCGCGTTGAAGAACATCGGGCTGAATACCTGGTCGCGCAGCTCGGCGCCGGCTGCGGTCGCGATGTAGTCGGAGAGCAGCTTCGGGCCGATGTCACCGAACTCCTTGCCGCGCGCTTCTTGGAAACGCTCGAGCGACAATTCGTATAGCGCCCTGAGGTGGCGGCTGTAGGGCTTGGCGTATATGACGTTGCCGCAGATGAAGTGGCCCTTGTGTGCTCCCCGCCATTGCAGATTGAAAAAGTGATCGCCGCGAAAGGGGAACGGCCGCAGCAGGATCACGTCGGAATCCATCCACAGGCCGCCATGTTCGTAGAGCAGGGCGTAGCGGAAAATATCGCTGAAATATCTGATCTCGGAGCCGGCGACGATGCGCTCGAACAGGGCCCGCGGCATGACGTCGTCGGCATTGCGGACCTCGATCCCGTGCGGGACGAGGAATTCGAGCTTCTCTGGCGCATAGCTCCACACCCGCACCGGATGGCCAGCCGCTCGCATCGACGTTGTGGCGCCAATCAAGGTACGATGCTCAGCTTTGTCGGACATCACTTCATAGAAGCAGTTGATCTGCGGAAGTGCGGTGTCGTCGCTGCCAAGGAAGGGATAAATCCGCGCGTCGAACTGGCGCGATCGTTGCAGTCGTTCCAGCGGAGAATCGGCGTCGCGCAGAAACGGCGCGAGCTCATGAAAGATCTCTTCTGTCGATTTCATGCTGCCGGTGCCGAAGTCCTTACCTTCCAACGGCGCCCGGTTTGCATCACCCATGGCCCCACCGTCGGCGCGGCCAGGCTTGATCCCGGCTTTCGTTGGAGGGGCGCGCAAGGCCGGCGTCGACAGTGTCTGTTTCGTCCCTGGATCAGCCACCGACGACAGGCGATCCACATCCTCTAGCATCCCTCCCACATCCGCATCATCGACGGTCGCGATCCAGCACTCGCTGTCGGCAACGCTGTAGGAAATCAGCAAGCGCTTCTCATCGGGATGCCAAGCCAAGCCGGCAGCGAACTCGGCCCCCTTCTCGTTGAAGTAAAAGGGACGGCTCACCTTTTGCAGCAGGTTCATTGCGTCGAACCAAACAAACCGATGCAGGCAGTATCGCCTGTTCTCGGAGGGTCTCCATTGCACCTCGTGAATCAACATTAGCCAACCGCCGGCGAAAGCGACCTGTTGGCTTACGCCGCCGAATCGTTGGGCCGCAATTCCAGGAGAGGTCTCGCTGATCGTTTCAGCTCGCTCATCCGCCACCCGAATTGGATCGCCGAAACAGACCAACTGCAGCCGCTCCTCGCCGGCTTCGCCTGATGTGACCTGCGTCATCCATTTCCTGTCGTGCGCACTCGGCCCCGTCGCGGGCAGCACGCGCAGGTCGGTCATCCGGTGGTGGCCGGTTTCGCTGTCGTCGACGCGCATGATGACCTGCTTGCCCTCGCTGTCCGCCAGATCGCGGACGGAGGCCGAGCCCCACAGCTTACCTTTCCAGGCGAACAGACGCAGGTCCTCGACGCCGGCCTCGCGCATGTTTGTCGGCGGCAGCATCTCGGTTGTCGATCGGACGGCGAGCCCATTGGTCAACCGCAGAAGGAAATTCCGAGCGAGGATCGCCTCGCCGCCTTTCGTCCGGAGATGGACGCCGTCTTCGCTTGTGGTGTAGTTCACCGCTGCCTGAGCAAGCACAATCTCCTTGCCCAGGCGCGCCACCGAGGGGCTTGACGGCCTGTAGCCCTCGGGCGCAGCGAAAACGATCGGATGAGCGCTGAACGACGGCATCGTTGTCTTGGCTGGCTGCACATAGAAGAACAGGTTGGACCAGGCGAGATCCCTGGGTCCATCGCCGATACTACGGTCCAGCGCTAACCAGTTGCAAGTCGCGAAACCGCGATCCTTGCGCACCGGGTCGCGCGCATAATTCGCCGCGATCGCATACTCTTCGCGCAGGCCTGTCGTGTACACGAAATCCTCGAGGAACAGGATGTCCTGCTCCGGCCGCTTGATCGCCAGCCCTGCTTCGGAGAACAACACGCTGGCGTCGTTCATCCCCTTCTCGCGGTAAAACCGTGCCAGGTCATAAAGTGGCTCGGCGCGTTGCGGCCGTTGATTGAAGGCGGCAAGCGCCTGTTGAACAAAGCCAGCCTCGTCGCCGAGTTTGCGCAGGCAGCGCGCCTCCTGCAGGCGGGCATTCCACGCCTCCTCGTCCCAGCCGCCCATCGCGGCACGCTTGGCGTAGGCCACCGCCGCCTCCGCCGTCCGCCCAGCGTCGCGGTAGGACTGCGCCAGGTAGAACCAGTAGCGCTGATTTTCCGGATCGTTCTCAAGGGCGTCCAGCAAAAGCCTGGCATCACGCTCGAACTTGTCCACCCGGTTCGAGCCGCTGGCGTGGTCCTTGTACCAGGCACCCCTCAGTTCCTGCACGCCACCGGGCACGTCGAGATATTCGTGGGTCACGCCATGGTAGCGGGCACCGGCGTCGCGTTTGACAAGGCGCGTGTTCCAATAGGCCAGGCCGGAATCCGACCGCTGCAACAGCCGGTAGCCCGGGCCGTCGAGCCCCTCGCGGAACCCCGTATCCTCAACCATCAGCTCCATGTCGGCATCGTCGAACAGCAGATAGTCATAGGCGAGCGGCGAGGCATAGGCGTGATCGAGCGCGGCGTTGCGGGCCTGCTCGAAATTGTGGAACGGGAACTCATGCAGCTCGCCAGGCAGGTTGTGGACGGCAAAGAACGCCTTGATGAAATCCTGGGTTCCGTCGTTCGAGCCGGTGTCGCCGATGACCCAGCAGTCGATGTGGTCGACAACCGCCCCGAGACAGCGTTGAAGGTTCGCCATCTCGTTCTTGACGATCATGTTAAGGCAGAGGCGCTTACCGCTTGTCATATGCTGACTTTCGACCCCCATGACTGCGGGCTGAAGCGGTTACATTTGTGCCATGGTGCCATCGGGGACAGGGATCCGTTCCAGTGCGGACTTATCCGGCCTTCATGTCCCATGCACATTTTCCCCTGCCTCGGCCCATCTGGATGCTACCTCAGCGTGATCCATTGTTAGCCAGCACCTTCCGCCGCAGCAAGGGTCTCGCGGTCACCTTGGGCGAGGCTTTGCGAATTGCCCTGTAGGCTCGATCGCTACGTACACCCCCGCCGCGATATCAAGCGTTCGTCGATAACGAAGGTGGTGTATCTTAAGCCCCGGATTTTTCGATGCATTTGGCCGTATCCGCGCCATCTCGATGTTTTCCAAGGTAGTAAATCGTGGTTGGGCAATTAACAAATTGTAAACAGGTTATTTACAAGTTGCTAATTTCATAATTTACTAATGCCTTATGTATGGGAGGGTTTCCGTGGACCGGGCAGTAGGCCTGTCGGTTCGCGCTGTCTGCGAAGCCAGGAGAGTATCTGGAGCAAGTGCCACTTCGTGCGTGAGGGCGCAGAAAGTGTTTGGCGCAAGGAAGACGTCATCCAACGTTTTCCCAACCTGATGTTCCCTCGCAAGTAGTCGATTTCCCTCGCAAGTTGACACGCGTGTTGGGAGTTGGCTGTGGTCGGTGTGATACCAAGTGCGAAACGATGCGTCCGCAACGCAGGTTTCTGCTTCGATCAATCCCCCAATTATCTGCACCTGGCCGCCAGCAAAGATTGCATGGCGCTTGATGAGTATTGCTCGTCGCCCTGCACGGCGCCCGTTGGTGTGCGGAGCTGCTGGCTGCTCAATGCACGCGGCTCGAGCGCCCGTAGAAGCTGCGACAGGCCCCAGCTGGCGCGGGCGCTCGGCAGCGATAGAAACCTAGGCACGAAACAAGACAAACGGCGGCGCAGCCGCTGCCGACCGAGGAGGAAATCATGAGCTATATAACGGGGTTTGCGGTCATGGAAGTTGCCGTGAGAGGCGTCTTGCCCATCGGCGACACGACCGAAAATGTGCCATATTTTATCCTGGACACGGCCAAGAGCGCCGTCGTCGGTCAGGTCATTCTTCCCAAGGCCGTCAAGCGAAGCCTCGCCGTCGCTGTCACCGTCAAGGTTCCGGCCGCAGCCGGTTCATTGGCGATTGGCACGTTTGACGATGGCGGGAATTTCCAGGCCTGCAGCTTCCTCCGCGTAGAGAGCCCCGCTGTCGAACATCCCGACGGCGCCGTCGGACCGTCCGGAAGATGAGGCCTCTCAAGCCGCTGATCCCGAGCGCTCGCCAGCCAGGCCGGTGGGCGGTTTCCGCTTGAACTGAGTTCGAAGCCAACAGGAGCCAGTCATGGCCCGTGCCTCTGAAATTCTTTTTGTCGATCCTTCAGTCTCCGACCTGCAGACGGTTCTCGGCAACGTGCGCCCCGAGGTTCAAGCGATTGTGCTCGACGGCCGCTGGCCGGCGGCGCGGCAGATCGCTGCGGCGCTCGCAGGGCATGAAGGGCTCGACGCGATCCATATTATGGCGCATGGCGCGCCTGGCCGGGTTAGCTTCACAGCCGGAGAGTGGTCGGCCGCCACACTGAAGGAAGATGCTGAGGATCTTGCCGCAATCGGCAGGGCGCTTGCCGCGGACGGTGAACTGCGGCTGTGGAGCTGCGAGACGGCATCGGGGGTTGCGGGCGAGACCTTCGTAACGGCGCTGCAAGAAGCCATCGGCGCGGACGTTTGCGCATCCAGGTCGCTGGTTGGCGCAGCCAAGCTGGGCGGCTCATGGGAGATGCCCGAAAACTTGGCCGGCTCGCGCTTGCCGCCGATGACATCGGTTGGCGTGGCGGCCTACACTGGGGTCCTGGCAGGGGGCAATTTGACGCTCACTGGTACTGTCTCATCCGGAAGCAGTAAAAGCATCAATACATTTTACATTATCGATACAACAACCAACACCGTTGTCGGCAGCTTCGTTCTTCCATCCTCCGCTAATACTGTTGCCCCAAATTTTGCTATAACGATTTCGATCCCAGATACTTTGCATGACTATGCAATATATGACAGCGGCTTTAACATATATGGCACGCTTATACACAGCGCTGGCGGAACTGCGTTCGCGTTCAGCCCCGATTCTACCAACAACGGCAAAAACGGTGATACATTTGTTGGCGGCAACCTGGCTGTTACGAGCCAAGGCGCGACAGGCCCGGCAGGCCCCACCGGTCCGACCGGAGCCACAGGCGCGACCGGCGCGGGTGCAACGGGTGCGACCGGCGCGACGGGCGCCACAGGCGCGGGTGCGACTGGCGCGACAGGTGCCACGGGTGCTTCAGGCGGGACCGGTGCCACGGGTGCTTCAGGTGTGACCGGTGCGACGGGCGCGACAGGTGCTTCGGGTGGGACCGGTGCAACTGGCGCGACCGGCGCCACGGGCGCTTCTGGTGGGACTGGCGCGACGGGTGCTTCTGGTTCGACCGGCGCCACCGGCTCTACTGGTGCGACAGGCTCGACCGGGGCAACCGGTGATACCGGCGCGACCGGTGCAACGGGCTCGACTGGCTCGACTGGTGCTACCGGAGCCACAGGTGCGACAGGCTCGACCGGAGCAACCGGTGATACCGGCGCGACCGGTGCAACGGGCTCGACCGGCGCGACTGGTGCTACCGGCTCTACCGGAGCGACTGGCTCGACCGGAGCGACGGGCTCAACCGGAGCAACCGGTGATACTGGAGCGACGGGTGCCACCGGCGCGACTGGTTCAACTGGTGCAACCGGAACGACCGGAGCAACCGGAGCAACAGGTGATACCGGGGCGACTGGCTCCACCGGAGCAACCGGCTCTACTGGAGCGACTGGCTCTACTGGTGCGACAGGCTCGACCGGAGCAACAGGTGATACCGGGGCGACTGGCTCCACTGGAGCGACGGGCTCGACTGGAGCGACAGGCTCCACCGGAGCCACAGGGGCAACTGGCGACACGGGAGCGACAGGTTCGACTGGTGCAACCGGTTCCACCGGGGCGACTGGCTCGACCGGAGCAACCGGCTCTACTGGAGCGACTGGCTCGACCGGAGCGACTGGCTCGACCGGAGCAACCGGTGATACCGGCGCGACCGGTGCAACGGGCTCGACTGGCTCGACTGGTGCAACCGGAGCCACAGGTGCGACCGGCGATACGGGAGCGACAGGTTCGACCGGCGCCACCGGCTCTACTGGTGCGACAGGCTCGACCGGAGCAACCGGTGATACCGGCGCGACTGGCTCCACTGGAGCGACGGGCTCGACTGGAGCGACTGGCTCGACCGGAGCGACTGGCTCGACCGGAGCGACTGGCTCGACCGGAGCAACCGGTGATACCGGCGCGACCGGTGCAACGGGCTCGACTGGCTCGACTGGTGCTACCGGAGCCACAGGTGCGACCGGCAATACGGGAGCGACAGGTTCGACCGGCGCCACCGGCTCTACTGGTGCGACAGGCTCGACCGGAGCAACCGGTGCTACCGGCGCGACCGGTGCAACGGGCTCGACTGGCTCGACTGGTGGAACCGGAGCCACAGGTGCGACCGGCGATACGGGAGCGACAGGTTCGACTGGTGCCACCGGCTCTACTGGTGCGACAGGCTCGACCGGAGCAACCGGTGATACCGGCGCGACCGGTGCAACGGGCTCGACCGGCGCGACTGGTGGAACCGGAGCCACAGGTGCGACTGGCGATACGGGGGCGACTGGCTCGACCGGAGCAACCGGCTCTACTGGTGCGACAGGCTCGACCGGAGCAACCGGTGATACCGGCGCGACCGGTGCAACGGGCTCGACCGGCGCGACTGGTGCTACCGGTTCCACCGGGGCGACTGGCTCGACCGGAGCAACCGGCTCTACTGGAGCGACTGGCTCTACTGGTGCGACAGGCTCGACCGGAGCAACAGGTGATACCGGGGCGACTGGCTCCACTGGAGCGACGGGCTCGACTGGAGCAACAGGCTCCACCGGAGCCACAGGGGCAACTGGCGACACGGGAGCAACAGGCTCCACCGGAGCCACAGGGGCAACTGGCGACACGGGAGCGACAGGTTCGACTGGTGCAACCGGTTCCACCGGGGCGACTGGCTCGACCGGAGCAACCGGCTCTACTGGAGCGACTGGCTCGACCGGAGCGACTGGCTCGACCGGAGCAACCGGTGATACCGGCGCGACCGGTGCAACGGGCTCGACTGGCTCGACTGGTGCAACCGGAGCCACAGGTGCGACCGGCGATACGGGAGCGACAGGTTCGACCGGCGCCACCGGCTCTACTGGTGCGACAGGCTCGACCGGAGCAACCGGTGATACCGGCGCGACTGGCTCCACTGGAGCGACGGGCTCGACTGGAGCGACTGGCTCGACCGGAGCGACTGGCTCGACCGGAGCGACTGGCTCGACCGGAGCAACCGGTGATACCGGCGCGACCGGTGCAACGGGCTCGACTGGCTCGACTGGTGCTACCGGAGCCACAGGTGCGACCGGCAATACGGGAGCGACAGGTTCGACCGGCGCCACCGGCTCTACTGGTGCGACAGGCTCGACCGGAGCAACCGGTGCTACCGGCGCGACCGGTGCAACGGGCTCGACTGGTGCTACCGGAGCCACAGGTGCGACCGGCGATACGGGAGCGACAGGTTCGACCGGCGCCACCGGCTCGACCGGAGCAACCGGCTCTACTGGAGCGACTGGCTCGACCGGAGCGACTGGCTCGACTGGTGCAACAGGTGCGACCGGCGATACGGGGGCGACTGGCTCGACCGGAGCAACCGGCTCTACTGGTGCGACAGGCTCGACCGGAGCAACCGGTGATACCGGCGCGACCGGTGCAACGGGCTCGACCGGCGCGACTGGTGCTACCGGAGCCACGGGCTCGACCGGAGCAACCGGTGATACCGGTGATACCGGTGCAACGGGCTCGACCGGCGCGACTGGTGCAACCGGTTCCACCGGGGCGACTGGCTCGACCGGAGCAACCGGCTCTACTGGAGCGACTGGCTCGACCGGAGCGACTGGCTCGACCGGAGCAACCGGTGATACCGGCGCGACCGGTGCAACGGGCTCGACTGGCTCGACTGGTGCCACCGGAGCCACAGGTGCGACCGGCGATACGGGAGCGACAGGTTCGACCGGCGCCACCGGCTCTACTGGTGCGACAGGCTCGACCGGAGCAACCGGTGATACCGGCGCGACTGGTGCAACCGGCTCTACTGGAGCGACTGGCTCGACCGGAGCGACGGGCTCAACCGGACCAACCGGTGATACTGGAGCGACGGGTGCCACCGGCGCGACTGGTTCAACTGGTGCAACCGGAGCGACCGGAGCAACAGGTGATACCGGGGCGACTGGCTCGACCGGAGCAACCGGCTCTACTGGAGCGACTGGCTCGACTGGTGCTACCGGAGCCACAGGTGATACCGGGGCGACAGGCTCGACTGGTGCAACGGGCTCTACCGGAGCAACCGGTGATACCGGCGCGACCGGTGCAACGGGCTCGACTGGCTCGACTGGTGCTACCGGAGCCACAGGTAATACCGGGGCGACAGGCTCGACTGGTGCAACGGGCTCTACCGGATCTACTGGTGCGACCGGCGCCACAGGTGCAACTGGCGACACGGGAGCGACAGGTTCGACTGGTGCAACGGGCTCCACGGGAGCAACCGGTTCGACCGGAGCTACTGGCTCGACTGGTGCTACCGGAACTACAGGTGATACCGGGGCGACAGGCTCGACTGGTGCAACGGGCTCTACCGGCGCGACTGGTGCGACCGGCGCCACAGGTGCAACTGGCGACACGGGAGCCACAGGTTCGACTGGTGCAACGGGCTCCACGGGAGCAACCGGTTCGACCGGAGCTACTGGCTCGACTGGTGCAACAGGCTCTACTGGCTCGACCGGAGCGACTGGCTCAGCCGGATCGACGGGAGCGACCGGAGCGACCGGCCCGGGCGGTGACACAGGTGACCACCACCATGGCAATAACGGCTTTGGCAACGGAGATCAGGATGCACCTGGTAATTCCGGGAACCATAACAATGCCGAAAACGGTCCTGGTCACAAAGCCAACGTCACGACCAATACGCTGGGCCTAAAGGACTCGACGCAGTTCCTGCGATCCGGCTCGACCGACAGTGGTGCCGTCAGCCATGCGTCGTTCCGGCAGCTTGTTGGCCTGGCGGCCAGTTCGGTGACGACCGACCTCCTGAATGTCCTCAATACGATCAGTGGATTTGGTCAGAACCAGAACAAGCCGTTAGGTGCGAGCACCGACCTGATCTCGGACAAGACCAAGCAGGGCGCCGGCTACGCCAACACCGACGACACAGTGAAGAAGGCTCTGAAGGATATTCTGAAGCCGCATGAGTGAGCAGTGAGTGAACCTGGACAGGAAATGGTCCAGATTAAACCAGGCGCGCGGGCTTCGCTGGAAAGCGGACCCGCGCGCTGATCATTCCAGGTTATTAGGTTCCCGACCATGGTCAGCCACCATGACCACACAGGACGAAACGTACGCGCGGACTTCGCGGGAGAGCGGAATTCGCGCGTTCATCATTTCCAAACAGGGATTGGCATCAGAGTCGCGTGGCCGGTCGGTTCGAAGTATAATGCGGCGTTGCCGGAAACCTCGGCAAATACCTCGGCTTGGGCATTTTCGAACCCTCGCCCTGCGTACCGGATGAGAAGTCCATGGTAAACGTGCCCGTAAACGCCGAAAACCAGCCGGCCTCGATCCGTGCCGACGCCGAAGGCGACGTCGCAGCGCGCCAAGCGGGCGGCCACAACGCGGCGGCGCGGACCCCCGGCGGTCCCGCCGAGCGCGACCAGATCGGGCCGCGGCTCAAGGCGGTGCTGCAGGCCGCGCGTTATCATGGCGTCGAACTCGACCCCAACGAACTCGGGACAGCGAGCGCGGTTCCGACCGCTACCGATCTCTCCGAATGGGCGCAGACCGCCGGCATGTGGGCGCGTGCCCTGCGTATCCGCTGGTCACATCTTTTGCGCTTCCAGGATACCGGACCGGTCGTGCTGTTGTTCAGCGATGGCGGCGCGGCCCTCCTGACCGGAGCGAGTGCGGAGCGCAATGTCGTCTTCCTCAAAAGTGCCGACGCGCCGGACGACGGTGAGGCCACCCCGATCGACGAGCTTCGGCTGTCGCGGGTGTGGACGGGCGAGGCGGTGCTGCTGCGCGCGACACGGTCGCACGTGGCGGCGGATGCGCCTTTCACCCTTCACTGGCTCACCCAACTGGTGCGGCTAGAAAGCCAGCCCCTGCGCGACATAGCCATTGCCTCGTTCACGCTGAGCATTCTGACCATCCTGCCGCCACTCATCGTAATGACGCTGGTCAACAAGGTGCTGCAGTTCAACAGCATCTCGACGTTGCTGCTCTTGTCTGCGGTGATTGCCGTGGTCTTCGCCTATGAGACACTTCTTGGCCATGCGCGGCGACTGATCATCAACGTCGTCGGCGCCCGTCTGGACACCAAGCTGCAGTTGCACGTCTTTAGCCGGCTCTTGCGCCTGCCGCTCGACTATTTCGAGCGTCATCCGGCCGGCGAGACGATGTATCATCTGGCCCAAGTCTATCGTATTAGAGAGTTCCTGACCGGAAAACTTCTCAGCACGTTCCTGGATCTGATCACATTGTGCGTGCTGATACCGGTCATGTTCTACATCAACGCCACGCTCGCCTGGGTGGTAATGGCGTGCGCGGCCGTGATCATGCTGATCATCCTTGCCTTTCTCAGACCGCTGCGCCGCAGATACCAGCGAGTGGTCGAAGCCGAGACCTGGAAGTCGGCAGCGCTTGGCGAGACTGTCGTCGGCATCAAGACAGTGAAGGCGCTCGGCCTCGAGCCGCAGCGCAAGGCGCTCTGGGATGAGCGCGTAGCGGAAGCCGGAAAGGCTCGCCTCGCATTCGGGCAGCTTGCAAGCTGGCCGCAGACGCTGGTCACGCCGATCGAACGCGTCATGGTGCTCGGCACCATGCTGATCGGCGCCTATCTCGCATTGAACGACCGCTCGGGCTATATGGTTGGCAGCCTGTTTGCCTTCATGATGATCTCCCAGCGCGTAGCGCAGCCGCTGGTCGGCCTGGCCCGACTGGTTGAAGACTACGAGGAGGTCGGTGCAGCTATTGGCGAGGCGGCCTCGGTTCTCAACCGGCCGCTGGAGAGCAGTTCGAATTCCACCGGCCTGAGACCCAGGCTTGTGGGCGAGGTCACTTTCAGCGACCTGACATTCAGCTACATCGCTACAAAGACACCGGCGCTTGACCGGGTCAGCTTCCACATTCCCGCCGGCAGCATGTTTGGCATTGTTGGGCGTAGCGGTTCGGGAAAATCAACGATCGCGCGCCTCCTACAGGGAATCAACCGCGACTACAGTGGCTTCCTCAAACTTGATGGCGTCGACCTCAAGGAGATCAACCTACGCCATCTTCGCCAAGGGCTCGGCGTGGTCCTGCAGGACAATTTTCTCTTTCGCGGGTCGATCCGCGATAACATCATCGCCGGGCGTCCAGGCTTGACGCTTTCCGATGCCATGCGCGCCGCGCACCTCGCCGGCGCCCAGGAATTCATCGAGCGCATGCCCAATGGCTATGACACCTATATCGAGGAAGGTTCGCCCAATTTGTCAGGCGGTCAAAAGCAGCGGCTGGCGATCGCACGCGCCCTCATCCACGACCCGACCATTCTCATCCTCGACGAAGCGACCAGCGCGCTCGACCCGGAGAGCGAGGCAGTGGTAAGCGCCAATCTTATGCGCATCGCCAGCGGCCGCACGATGATCATCGTTTCGCACCGGCTGTCCTCGCTAACAGAATGCGACAACATCCTTGTTATGGATCAAGGTAAGGTCCTTGACGTCGCGCCGCACTCGACACTGCTCGAGCGCTGCGCGCTGTATCGCCAGCTGTGGTCGCAGCAAAACCGGCACCTCGACGGCCGTCATGGCCGCCCGGTCGCCATCCCACCGCGGTTGGTTTGACGATGCCACGACTCAGATGCGCTTCAGGTCCGGTAACCCATGAGTAGCACCTCTCTCATCACCCTCCCCTCTCGGCGACATCGGATGGAAACGAGGGATCTGACGACGCCAGCCATACTCGAATTCCAGTGGCCGTCGACGGCTGTCGCCAATGCTCCTATTCCGCAGGCGGCGCGGCGCATCGTCTGGATCATCGCGAGCTTGGTCATCGCGCTGATCGCCGTGGCCGGACTGATACCGGTCGATCAGGTTGTAACGGCCAGAGGACTCGTGGTGTCAAAATCGCCCAATATGGTCGTGCAGCCGCTGGAGACGGCGATCGTGCGCTCGATCGACGTTCGTGAGGGACAGCACGTGCAGGCCGGTCAAGTGCTTGCTCGCCTCGATGCGACTTTTGCTTCTGCCGATCTGGCGTCGCTCGGGATGCAGGTTTCGACACTTGAAGCTGAAGTCGCGCGGTTGAAAGCGGAAGCGGACGGCCAGACCTTCAACTATGACGGTCTCGACCCAAGCTGGACCTTGCAGGCATCGATTTTTGAGCGCCGCAAGGCGGTCTATGACGCCAAGGTCGAGAATTTCGACCGGCAGCGCGACGAACTCAGTTCCGTAATCTCGCGGTCGCTATCGGATGCAGATGGCTACCGCCAGCGGCTCGCGGTCGCGGGCTCGATCGAAGAGATGCGCAAGCAGCTCGAAGCAAGGCAGGTGGGCAGCCGCCTCAACACGCTGCTCGCCGAAGATAATCGCGCGGAAATGTCCCGGGCGCTCGGCAATGCCGAGCAGACCGCGCAAGCCGCAAAGCTCCAGCAGGCGGCGGTGGCCGCCGAGCGCGACGGCTATATTCAGGGCTGGCGAGCGGATGTTTCACAGAGCCTATCCGAAGCCAGTTCGCGCATGTCGGACGCCCGTGAACTTCACAACAAGGCAAAGCTGCGTAAGCAATTGGTCGAGCTGAAGAGCGAAGCAGACGCGATCGTTCAATCCGTGGCCAAGGTCTCGGTCGGTTCGGTCCTGCAGTCCGGCGAGCGCTTGATTACGCTGGTGCCGGCCAACGCGCAGCTTGAAATCGAGACAAACATCGTCGGCCGCAGCAGCGGCTTTGTGCATATCGGCGACCCGGTGGTCATCAAGTTCGATACCTTCCCCTATTCGCAATACGGCCTTGCTCATGGCACCGTGCGGACGCTCAGCCCTGATTCCTTCTCTGCGCAGGATCAGGCGCGCGATCCGAACAGCTCACTGGCCATGCTGCCTTCGGACGCCGAACCGTTCTATCGCACGCGGATTTCCATCGACCAAGTCGCCCTCCACGGCGTGCCTGCCGGTTTCACCGTGAGCCCTGGCATGCCGGTGACCGCCGATGTTAAGGTCGGCCGCCGCACAGTGCTCAAATATATTCTCGGTGTGATGCTCCCGATCGGCCAGGAAGCCATGCGGGAGCCATAGCGCAGGGTGTTTTCGGAGGCTCGGATCGATGACAATCCTGGATCGGCTGACTGTCTTGGCCTCCCCGCCGGCAGCGTTGCGCCGAGCGATCCAGCTCTCTGACAGCGGCAAGCCCGCAGAAGCCTTTCCGCTGATGGCGACCGCGGCGCGCGCGGGGATCGTCGAGGCCGAATACCGGGTCGCGCGTTGCTATCTCGAAGGCTCGGGTGTGCCGCCAAGCCGTATGGAAGGGGCGCGATGGCTGCTGCGGGCAGCCAACCACGGGAGCGCCGATGCGCAAGCGCTGCTCGCTGCTCTCTACCTGACCGGGCTGGTGGCTAAGGAAGGCGACGGCAAGGGCTCCGAATCCGACCAATTGTTCATGGCGGATTCCTCGGGCAAACCGGACTTCACAGCGGCGTTCGATTTTGCCACCAAGGCGGCTGAGGCGGGCTCGGCCACCGGACAGGCGATCCTCGGCTATATACTTACCAGCGGTCCCAAAGCAATGCGCAATGCAGATGCGGCGCACCGATGGTACGAGAAGTCGGCTTCTGCCGGCTGCGCCGAGGGGTGTCTCGGCTTTGCCCTGTCGCTCGCCCGTAGTGGCAAACGTGAAAACAGGGTCAGGATTGCAAACGAGGTAAGACGCGCCGCCGACGCCGGTCTGCCGACCGCAATCTACCTTCTCGCGGTCCTTACCGAGCACGGGCTCGGCGTCGTACGCGACATGGACGCAGCCGTTCAACTCTATCAGGCTGCTGCAGAAATAGGCCTTCCCTCCGCCCAGTTCCGGTTGGGACTGGCATTGATTGATGGTGCATTTGTCGACCAGGACATATCTGCTGGAGAGGCGTGGATGCGGCGCGCTGCGTTGGCGGGCAATATTGAGGCTGCCTATCTCCTTGGCGACCGCTATGTGAAGACGCAGCGGCCGGATTTTGCAGAATCCGCAAACTGGTATCGGCGGGCGGCCGAAGCGGGCCATCAGGCCGCCGCCCGCGCTTTGGCCTCGCTTTATTTGACGGGCAACGGCGTGGCTCAGGATCTCGAAGAAGGGGCACGCTGGCTACGCGCCGCTGCACTTGGCGGCAATCAGGCAGCACAGGTCGATCTCGCCAATCTTGTTCTCGAAGGAGCCGGCGAGCCGGATGATCGTGCAAGCGTTGCCGGATGGTTCGAAGCAGCCGCTTCATCGGGGGACCTGATCGCCGCGTTCAATCTTGGGCTCTGCTTCGCCAATGGAGTTGGCGTCCGCCAGGACGAGGGCCAAGCGGCGCAATGGCTAAGGCGCGCGGCTGAAGGGGTCGCAGAGGCGCAATATATGTACGCCCGTCTCCTGCAAGATGGACGCGGCGTGGTGACCGACCTATCGCAGGCCCGCCTCTGGTTTGCTCGGGCGGCCAATGCCGGCCTGCTCGACGCCCAGGTGGCGCTTGCCGAGATGCTGCTCAATGGCCGCGGTGGCGCGCGTGAGCCAAAGGTTGCTATGCAGCTGTTCGAGCGGGCCGCGCTCGACGGTCACGCCGGAGCGATGTTTGCACTTGGCGCGATGTATGGAACTGGCCAGGGCGTGCGGGTCAGCCAAACGGCGGCGCAGAAATGGTACTCCGCCGCTGCTGGACGTGGGCACGGCCAAGCCCAACTCATGCTCGGGCGTTATTTCTCAAGGGGTATCGCTGGGGAGCGCGACCCGGCAGCCGGTCGCCTATGGCTTGAGCGCGCAGCAGCACTCGGTATTAGTGAAGCGGCCGACGAACTTGCCGAACTCGCCCCGGGTTGAGACCCGCATAGTGCGAGCGCGCCAAACGCATGTCAGCCACGAATGAGAATCCAGCGGATTCTAGGTTTGGTGCGGAAGCCAATTGCCCCCCTGGCGGTCATATATCCGTGCTCCGTTTTCCTTCATCTGGTTGCCGATCAACTGGGTCGTGCCGTCGAGTTCTGGTCCGCAATGCGCGCCTGGGTGACCGTGCTGACGGCGCCAAGCTCGGCCTTCCTGTAAAACGCATAGGGTACGGTGATCAGATCAGGCTTTCTCGTCACGCAGCAGGATTCGGTGACGTCAGTTCCGAATCCAGCGAGGTCGATTTCGACTGAACTCTGCATGTCGGCTTTCTTCCCCAATGAACATTCCCCTAAGAGTTTGAGCGGCATCCTTCCCAAGGTGCCCGTCGCTTGTCAGCAGGCACTCTTACGTGACAAGCGCATGATTGCAGCGCCTAGCCCGCGTCTTTGCGCCGCCACCAGCCTGCGACGTCTGCTTCTGCCGCAAATCGCGCCCTTGGTCTTCTCGAGCAAGGTCCGCTTTTGACAGGCGGCCAAGCTGCGCGGAAACGAACGAGATTGGGCGCAAAGCAGTCAACTCGCCTGGATTAAAGGTTCGCTCGAAGAGGTTCTCAGAACATCGGATTGCTCTTGTAAGATACGGAGTCATGCCCGCCCGCCACAAAGGCATCCATACTGACGCCCACCTGGACCGTTTCTACCCGCACCATGCGCAACCCAGCGGAGACTAAATGCAACCCCACGTTGCTGACATGAGCGCCTTTCACAGTGGCCCAAAAGGCGAGTCGCTTCCCCATACCATCTCTGCTCGATTTGCTGAACGGCGGCCCTTTGAGCGGCCATTTCATTCAAGGAATCCCGCCTGACGAAGCTTCGTAAGCAAAAGCGCGATGGCGCCCGTGTAGCTAACGCGGGCTTGCTCAGCCATCGGCAGAGAACACCACACGGTTAGTTCGACAATTTTGTCCTCGTCGCCGTCGATCGGAGCGGAGCTAAGTTGCCCTTGCTTGTCCATAATGATTGCGACGGTGCCATTTGCACCATACCCAATTGCCGCCAACCTCTGGATTCGCATGTCGCCATCGACGCGAACATCGAACAGGATGGAACCGTCCGTTTTCTCGGCGACATCACTCACTCGATCGAAAAACGGACGGGTCATCCCGCCAGCGTTGGCAAGAGATTGCTCCAGTAAGACTAGTTCAACGTACTCCGCCTTCATACGGCAAGAGTGCTCGGCCTGCCTCGCGGGACCAATGACCGTTGAAGGCTTATCCACACCAAACACCCATCCATCTAAGTTGTTTTTGAATGATGGAAGGAGCCGGGGGCGGCAGAGCGCTCTATCGCCGACTTACAGATCGTGCCTTATCGCGCTGAGGCCGGCAGCCTGGCGCAGTCTGCATCGGAGCTGAATGGACGCGGGCTCGGATCGAGGATGTCGAAGAAGGCCGACAGCCTCCGTGTTCGACCACGATGAAGGTCTCGATTTTGGGGCCGTCCGCGCCGCTGCCTTTCAGTGTATGCTTATCTGGCTGGGCTTACGACTTTCGCGATGCTGAAGGCAGGGAAAGGAGTGCACCTCATCCCTGCCCTCATCCCTGGCGCCGAGTGGCCGTATCGGCGCGCGCGAGCACATCTGAGACGGTACCACCCACATGGGCCAGCACGGCAACAGATGTGATAGCGCGCCGCCAGCGATGACGCACAGTCAGCCTGATGCCTGCGGATGATCGCGAGCGCAAGAACGCTCGGAGTCTGCTGGGCTGAATTCCCGCTGCGGCAACTATTATCAATAAGGTTAGACCCAACTTGCTCCTTTAAAGGAGCCTCTTGTCCTCTGGTTCCGTTGACAAAAAGCCACTACCCGATACCTTTTCACGACCATACTGAAACTTACGACGATTTTTTCCGTGGCATTGGATGAATGCCGTCAATGGGTTCGATACCCCTATCTGGAGAACGGTCGTTGGATATTGAAAAGCGGCAAGGTCCACGGAGGGCGGCGGGAAGAGTTGGATCGACTTGTTCCGAACCCTTCGGGGCTCTCGCCGTTGGTCGTCCACTCTTTGAAAACTCGTTATCGATATTGAACCGGACTGGTGCTTGGCATATCGCAAAGGACCTTTGCCAGGAGTTCGTACCACAGCACGCACGGGTTCGATATTGGAGACTTGGCGCGGTGGCTCCCGGAGGGCTGGCGCGCAAGATCGCGGCAAGGCTGATGATGCTGGAAATCAATTGGCTTAAGGATAGCCGATATTGCTTGATCGGCAGCAAAGCCGCTGATGGCTACAGCCGGGTTTTTCTCGATCCGCTCTTTGTGCTGAGGTCAGAGCTGGCTGAAAAAGATGTCGTGCTCTGCCATGACGTCGGCCCTTTGAGCCACAGCTTCCTCTATGACCCTGGAACCGTTGAGAATTACCGTGTCGCATATGAAAAAATCCGCAGACACAGGCCCGGGATTGTTTTCGTCAGCGATTGGTCGAAGGATAATTTCGTCTCCATCTATGGGTCAAATTTCCGATTCCTGATCACCATTCCGCTGTACGTGCGTACGGGCCTGTTTGATGGAGCCCTGGAATCCCTTCCTGCTGTCAAAGGGCCATTCTTCTTGACTGTCGGCGCCTTTGAAACACGCAAGAACCAGATCACGGCGCTTGAGGCATATCGAAACGGCGGGTTCTACAAGCAAGGTATCAAATACGTGCTTTGCGGCTCGCGAGGCGACGGCCGCGAGAAGATCATCGATCTTGCGAAATCGATACCAGGGACGGTGCTGCCGGGATATGTGCCGGACAGCCAGTTGCGATGGCTCTACGCGAACGCTGAGGCATTCGTTCTGCCGAGCCTTCTGGAAGGGTTTGGAATGCCCGCCTTGGAGGCGGCCCATATGGGCCTCTTACCGATCGTCTCCGAGAGAAGTGCATTGGTGGAAGCGGTGGAAGGAGTCTGCGTGCAAGTTCCTCCACACGACACGACTGCAATCGGACAGGCGATGCGGCAAGCGCTTTCACGCAGTTCGAGCGAAAAGGCACAGGCCAGCCGCGAACTGCGGGACGTTGCCTCGCGCGCTTCTAAACAGCGCTTCCTGCAGGGCTGGCGAAGCCTGCTGCTGGGCGGATAAAGCAGGCCGGACGTTTCGGTGAGGCGTGGGCACCTCGCCTCTGGAGTAGCTGCCAAAAGGGCAGGCCTCGCGATATCACAATCGCAAATTGCCCGCTGCCAACGCAAGCCTACATTTATCAGCTCGTCCTAGAGCCAAAGACACATGGCACTGCATACGGCTGCTGAGATCGCGCAAATATCACAAGGAGTCGGCGAAGCAGTGAATGGCTACGAAAGCAGTAGTCCAATTTTCCGGCATCGCTGGCAAAACAACTCGAGTGGCACTGGGCGTCGCGTAGCGTTCCGGTCGCCTAAGCGGCATCGATAGCAGGCATGGGCTGTGCCGCCTGATAGCGATTGTGTCTTTCAAATCCTGCTGCCATGCGTAAGGCGCTGACCCTGGTGGCGGAGACGACGGCGATTGCGATGCAGAAGATGGGGCCTGGGTCAGCGCTGCCGCCTGACACCGAGTTGGCAATTATGGCGGCGAAGGCGGCGTTCCTGATGCTCATTGCGACTGCAGCCGTCTCAGGCGTCACCCATTGTTGTACCCCGCCCAATCCCCTGGTCAGGACACCGAGCAGCATGGCCATCATCAGAGACCCAAAGAAGCCAAGCTGGGACAGAACCGCGATCGGCCAGCTCGATGCCCTGGAACTGCCGAAGCCCACGCCAAGGCCACTGGTGTCAACGAACGACTGCAGGCTCTTGAGGTTCCAATAGGTGCGCTCGTTGCCCGAGGCGGAAGCTGCCTTGTTGATGATGGTGCTGTTGATGAGCCTGACGAAGGGATCCAGCGCGTCGGCCCGGTAGAGGCTCACGCCCATAACAAGGGCCACGCCCAGCACCATCAGGACGGTTATCAATATCTCCTCCCGCTCGACTCGTCCCCTGAGAACTGATGCCAACATTGAGAGGGCGACCGGAATGCACAGCAGAGTGAGACCAACATAGGCGGTCGAGGACGTCGACAGGATGGTCAGGAAAAGCAGGATGGCCGACAGCCACTGGGCGAGACGGGACCTGGTCATTCTCCAGTATGTATAGGAGAATGCCAAGCAGGCCAGGGAGGCGCCGGCAAACGAAGAGGCCTCGGAAAAAGGTCCTGTGATGCGTGCGAAACCGGCCTCGTAGGCGTCACTTATGATCGCATAGTTGGCGGTTCTGATCGGGGCGAGTACGTCGCCCACGCCGGCATTTTTGCTGACGAAATCAATCAGCCCCATGCCAGCATGCAGGCCGCACCACAAAAAGAACCCACGGCGTAGCTGGTCTATCCTGTCAGAGTGCAGCAACAGGGTGCAAAGCGCGATGGTCGTGAGCCCACCGAGAATGAAATAGCCTGTCTGAGAGGTATTGCCTGAAACCGGAGCCAGCGAAGCTTCCACGACGGTGCCGCGGATTTTCGACTGGACAAAGACAGCCGTCTGCCCGGCGAAGAACCTTGGAAACAGCCACGCTCCAATAACTGCGTAAACCATAGCGCCCGCAAGAACCCAGACCGCGCGGATGCTCCCAAACACCTTTCCTAAGTCGATCCATATATGTCGTCTGGCAGCGACGGCAGCGACGAGCAGAGCCTCGAACATGGTGTAGATGAGCGGAGAAGACCCACCCAAAAAAGTCAGGGTCATAACGGCGGTAGCGCCGAATGCCTGGGAAGCAATCAGCCCAACTATCAGCATTCCTCGGGAATAGTATGCAATGATCAGAATGGCCGCGCACACCAGAAGACCCGGCAGAGAAACCTGCATTGCTGACTGAGCCTCTCTCCCTGTTGGTCATTCTAGCGTTCGATAGACGCTATCCGATGAGTGCATCATTCGACAGGTGCATAGCTTGGGCAAGAGAGCCAAACGGCGTAGTCCTGCTTTCCGCAGGAAGCCGTAGCCCCGAGCAGCGGCAGATCCCACGGCGCAAAGTTATTTTGCCCGTGAGCCTGATAAAATGGCTGCCAGCCTGGTGCCCAAATGTCGTGTTGGTTGCCTGCAGCTGGAGAAGCAAAGCGCGGCATAGGCCGACACGTCCGGGACCCTTCGACCCGCCGGCCGTTCCGATTCCGGCCTACCCCTTCCTGCAAACGGATAATTGGCAAACGCACCCTAAAGAACGCCTCGACGGCGCGAAACGTCACTCTTATACACAGGCCAGCGGGCAGGTTGTGCTTACAATCGTGAAATGACGTGTTAAGTTGGAGATTATTGGGTGCTCTTGGTGACGGGGTGGGTTCTCGAGAGTTCCATGAGGAGGATAAGCGGTATGACCGCCCGTGTTATACATGGCCCATTTGGCCCTAAGCAGATGATGCAACTCAGGGAGATTTACGAACGGGCGCGGGCTGTGACCGCCCAGTATCCCGAATCCCACGTTGCCAACAAAGCCGCCAAGAAGTTGATCGATGCCTTCGAAACCGTGACCTCCAGCGATGCAAGGGGTGGGCGGTGTCTGAGTGAGACGGATCCCCAGGGAAACGCCTGAGGTCCAAGCGTTAAGTCCAGGAGCATCTATCCGCCTGCCAGCCAAGCTGGCAGGCGGATTCTTGTTTGCTGTCCCGGCGCGCCGCTCCCATAAAACGATAGGGGAGCCACTGGGGCGGGCGAGTGGCTCCCCTATCCTGTCTTCGCTATATCCGCAGACAGACCGCGTAAGCCCGGGCAGACGCCGGCAAATCCATGTTCGTCTTGGCAACGTATCTCGTCAACGAAGCCTTTGGGGTAGTTTGCCACCGAGGAGTGTCTGCCCAGCTTCCGCCTATCGGATGAGCATGACAGCTCTGCCAATCTCGAACTGTTATTCAATGAAGTGAGCGTGTCGACCAGCCCCTGTTGGCCGCGCATCAGCGAGTTCTATGACGTGAGAAAAAAGTTCACCGAAAATTAACTTAGATTAGCACCCGCTTGTATAGCATAATCTACACAATTCCAGGTGGCATAGGGGGAAATGATGAGCGTCTAAGCTGGAGAGATCCGGCTAAGCCTTCACGGGTAGAACACTTCAAAAAATCCAGGAATTGTGAGGGGGTTATGGCGACCGCCAGAGGGTCGCTTTGTGTATAGGCAAAGTTGGGGTACTAGTATGGTTTCTGCAATCGGACTGCATAGTTTCGATTCGGCAAGTCAACGAGAAGCTGCTTTGAACAGTACGGGAAGGGGTAACGAACAAGCCGACAAAGAGTGCCTACTTATCCTGGACGGAAGGGCCCTGGACCGGGAATGTCTGGCATCAGCCCTTAAAGACCATGATCTCGGTATGGCCATTGCCGCCATGGGTGCGATCGAAGAATGGCGCATAAAGAAGGAGTCTTACCCTTCTCTGGCTGCCATTCTATTCAACCTTGGCGGGCGTAAATTAGCCGACCGCGGCATTGCAGATGAGATTAGATTAATCTCTTCAGAGTTCAGCTCTGTTCCGGTAATAATTTTGTCTGACACAGATGATCTCGGGCAAATACTAACAGCGCTTGAATGCGGTGCACGTGGGTACATCCCGACTTCAGTTGGTATTGATGTCTGTGTCGAAGCCGTCAATCTTGCAGCGGCTGGCGGCATCTTTGTACCGGCCAGCAGCGTTTTGTCCATGCGCCATCTGATCGATTCAGGCAGCCGCGACACGCGTCCGTTGACGACTATGTTCACGCATCGGCAAGCTGAAGTGGCTCAGGCGCTTCGGCGCGGCAAGGCGAACAAGATCATAGCCTACGAATTGAACCTGCGCGAAAGCACGGTGAAGGTGCACATCCGAAATATCATGAAAAAACTGAAGGCGACGAATAGGACGGAAGTCGCCTATAAGGTCAACGATCTTTTCGGGGAAGGCGCTCTCGCGCAAGAGTGAGTGGTTTCAGGCGGTGCGCCGAGGTCAACCCTCGGCGCACCGATGGTTTTCCTCCCCTTGGCGGTGGGTGGGAACCACCTGGAATCAGTTGTCATGCCCGATGCTGCAAATGATAGTTTTGCCAGGACGAGGCTCTGCTGGGTGCAGGACACTCCAGCCTCAACGAAAATCCTCCATGTCACTCAAGATTCCGCGATTACCAAAAAGGCTGCCAATGATTGCACCTATGGACGAATATCGTTCCCTCGGGGCTTCGTGCACGCCTGGCCGACCGTCTAAAGAGCGGTACACATCGGTTCCAATAGTAACAATGCGTGTGTCGCGGCCACCGCAACAAGCAATTTCGGGTCCAAGTCCGCGACGTGATGCATCTGTCTGATGATCTCGGCCTGGCATGTCGATCGCGGCAATCGACTTGCCGGCGCTTTTTGTGGCGGGAGGCGGAGCAATGGACTTGCAAATGCCGCCGCCATAACCAGCGTCTTGTCCTGCTTAGTAGGGCGCGGGCACATCCGAGGCGTTGCGCAGGGCAGCATGTCGGGACTTGAATTCGCTCGAGCTGACGATGCCAAGGGCAATGCTATCACGCGTCATTGATCCTGCCCGCAACTGACGGGAATAGGTTTCGATGCCGTAACTGTCTGCGGGGCGATCCAGCAGCATCAGGTAAAGAAAGCCGATATAGGCTCGGTCGGTAAGGCCAATCGTGGCATATTTGGCCTCGAATTCGTCGGAGCGGAACATTTCCATGATCACGGCAGTGAGCGTGGCGTCTCCGTTCTCGAGGGCTGGCGACCACCGATCCAACCCTGCGGCATCGCCATCATGGCCAAGGACGAGGCAATAGGCAAAATTTATCTGATGGACATAGGTGAACCGGCCGGCAAACTTTGCTTCAGGGGCGCAATCTCGGTGTGGCTTGGGCAAGGGCTGCGGGCCACGGGTAATGTCGCGAACAGCCATGTAGGCAGGCTTTGGTTCACCGGCTATCCATTTGCCGTTGTTGTTCTTGCTAAGTCGAACCAGCCCCATATTGGCTTCGAAGCTCGGCGCCCAGTAGGTCTCATCCAGCAACTCGTAGATGTGCGCCGCTTCGACTTTGTACGTATCCTGGAGTTCGCGAAGCCGTGTCATTGCCTGTTTGACGCCGTTGGCCTGCTGCCGCTCGCTGTGCTGACTTCCGTAGGGGTTGTTGAATTCGGTGACCCAGATGGGTTTGCCGTAGGCGGAAATCTCGTGGAAAGCCCATTCCGGATCTTCCCCGTACATGTGCCAGACCGAGATGTCCCAGGCGATTCCGTCCTGTTTCATCCGCGCGAAGGCGCCGGTATGGCCCCATCCAGCCGTACCCATTGCCTTTTTGATGCTCGGGTCAACTGCTGTCATGCCGTCGGACAGGCCCTTGAGGGCAGCGCTCACCTTCACCCAACGCGGACCGTAGTAGTCGAGCGCTCCGGTTCCACCTGCAGGCCCCCAGCTGCATGGATATTGTGATCCGTCATCGCGTTTCTCGCAGGGCTTTATGATGGCATAGATTTCCATCTCATTGCCGAGTTCCCAAACGCGGATATCGTTCTTGAACCTGCCCCCAAGGACGACCGCCAATTGCCGGGCCTGACTATAGAGTTCTTCCGGATCGTGCTTGTCCAGGTCCAGTCCCGGCGTGATCACGGGGAGTATTTCGATCCCTCTTTCTTTACCGGCCTTCACGACCCGAGCAAGGGTATCTCCTTGATCTGCGGCGGTGATGTTGACCCGGTATGATTTGAGACCGAGGTTCTTGACGAAATCGAGTTGTTTTTCGATCGGAACATCCGGGTAGGAAATCACCGGATGGCCGTTCACGCCCCAGAGCAAATCGGCGGATGCGGGCGCCGATGCTATCAGCAACAAAGCAGTCGCGGCTGCGAAACGAAACGACATGGCGATCATGCCTCCCTGCACGACGATCAATATTGGGATTGTCGGAACTGCGGGACACGGGAGCAATTGGTCAAAATGGATATGGGAAGCTTCGCGTTACCTCCTTTGGAGGCTACAACCTAGCCATCAAGCGGCATGACCATTGGAGTGCCGCTGCCCCGATTCAGCACCCGGATGAGCGGGGGGTGACTGCCGAGGATGACTCAAATTGATTGCGATGTGCGCTAACCAACGGGGTAACTGCGCTCGCGGTCAATTACCCGTAGACTTCCCCGAAATCGGCGTCGACCTGGATCATAAGCTCGAGATATTTCCAAGCGATCCAGCGCCAGGAATAGCTGCTCGCCCTGGTATGGCCCTTGCCAACCATTCGCTTGCGCATATCTGGGTCGACCGCTAGCTGGCGAACGTTTTCGATCCATGATTGGACGTCGTCCGGATCGGCATAGAGTGCGGAATCTCCGCAGATTTCAGGCAAACAGGGCGAAGTCGAGGCTATGACCGGGCAACCCGACGCCATAGCCTCGATAGCGGGCAACCCAAAGCCTTCGATCCGTGATGGAAACAGGAAGCAGAGGGCGCCTTCAAGCGCCTTTTTGAAGTCGTGATCGCTTATGCGCCCAAGAAGGATGATGTTCGCCGGCATTTTCGGGACGTGCCGCAAGACCGTGGTTTCGTCGATGTCACCCGGCATCCACAGATCGAGGCCCATCTCATCTAGAAACGATGCGAGCTTAGCGAGAAGCCCCATGTTCTTGTATTCTTGATCCCGCCGGCCGAGGCAAACGACATATGGCCTGCCCCGATTGACAGCCAAGGATGATATCGTCGCGTCCCACTTCTTAGCATGGTCGCTGCCGTTGTAGGTAACGACAATGTTCTCCTCGCGCGCTATGCCGAACGCGACCAAATGACTGCGGGAGAGTTGCGAAACCGTAGTGATCCGTGCAGCCCGCCTGCCCAGCAGCGGAAGGATCAGGCGGTGAGCCCAACGGAACCCTCGCCCGTAGCTCGACGGCATCAACCTTGTATGCATGTCGTGGATGCATGCGATCTGGCGTCTCAGCACGACCGGTGCGAGGTTGCAAAAGCTCACCAACCCTCCCGGCACATGCCAGGGCAACTGCGCCTGTACCCAGAACTGGGGAAGTCGAGGCCTGTTGAATTCGGGGACGACCCGCACCGCGATTGCCTTCAGATGAAGAGGCTCGGCAGGCTGGCGCGGCACCACGAGATCGATCTCAAGGTCGCGACCCAAGGGATGCCCTTCGGAAATAAGGGCGTCGAGAGCCATCGTCACCTCGTGGGCATAACGCGCTATCCCATTGCGTCGAAGCGTGGTGAAATCACCGTTTATCGTCCACCGGCGCTTTGGCGGCACTAAGTCCGCCAATGTCCGGCCCGGATGGCCAATCAGGTACTGCGAGCCTCGGGGAAGCGATCTTGCCACCACGGCGGCAACGCTGTGTCCGTTCAAATTCCCCGATTGCACCGCCGGCGCCGCATCGAACTCAGATTTGCCGATCATCACGTCCCCCGCCTTGCCGCCCCAACATCCAGACTAACACTCTCTGAACCGCAGCGACCCTCAAACGTTTGAGGTAGCTCCAACGCTCGCCCTCGCCTGCCTGGATGATGCTGCGCGCGTCCGCACGACCCAACGGCTGTGGTGACCCCACGCGCTGACGGTTTCAAACTAGGGACATGGAGAGGGTGACATGGCACGGCAGTGGACGATCAACGGGCGTTTCCTTTCCCAACCGACAACGGGCGTCCAGCGTTATGCCGGAGAGATCGTGCGTGCGCTGGATGCCCTGTTCGCCGAGCAGGCGCCGCTCACCCGTGGGCTGGAACTCAGGCTTCACTGCCCACCTGGCAGCTCAGACATCGCGATCAATTCCATCGAACGTTGCGAGATAGGCAGCAGGGGTGGGCACCTATGGGAGCAGACCCGGCTAGCCGCCTCTCTTCGGGGTGGCGGGCTCCTCAGCCTGTGCAATACCGGCCCGCTTCTGTCGCGCAAGCACATTGTCTGCATTCATGATGCAAATGTCTGGAATGCCCCACAGAGCTATTCACTTCGCTTCAGGACCTCCTACAAAGCGCTGCTACCCTGCCTCGGCAAGACTGCATGCAGCATTTCGACCGTTTCCAATTTTTCGCTAGGCGAGCTGGTTCGGCTGGGCATCGTTGCGGAGCAGAGGGCCTTCGTTGCCCCCAACGGTCATGAACATGTCCTCCGATGGAAGCCTGAACATTCGGCGGCGACACGATTGGCGGCCTCGCGTGAAACAATCGTCATGATCGGCGGCGCCGCACCTCACAAGAATGTGAAGCTCATTCTCGATATGGCCGAGCGCCTTGGCAAGGCCGGACTGAAGATCGCGGTCGTCGGCATGTCGGATTCGGACATTTTCAAAACGGGATCAGCCAGAGCTGAAGCCCAAAATATCCATTGGCTCGGACGCATTTCCGACAACGAGTTGGCTGCTTTGCTGATGGACTCGCTTTGCCTGGCCTTTCCTTCGCTAACTGAAGGCTTTGGTCTTCCGGTTGTCGAGGCAATGGCGCTGGGCTGTCCGGTCGTCGTGTCCGAACGCGCCAGCCTGCCCGAGGTCTGTAGGAACGCAGCTCTTTATGCCGCTGCCAACGACCCGCAGGCGTGGTTCGACCGTTTCATGGGGCTGCGCAATTCCAAGGCGCTACGCGTGCAGTTCATGAGGAAGGGAAAAGCCCGAGCCTTGGCATATAGCTGGAGAGCGAGCGCCTTGCGCTACCTGCAGGCGATGGCTCTTGCCGACGGTATCGATCCAGAGACCAGGATAGTCAGGTTACGTGAACTCACGTGATCGTGTGAAGTGCCTGGACCGCTCCGATCGAGTCCAGCATGGCGCGGTCGAAATTCTCTTCGGAAAAGCGCTGCGCGTTCCGAGCGCAGGCCCGCGGGGTGATGAGGTGGCTGTTTTCCTCGAACCGTTTGACCGCTTCCTTGAGGTGATCGATGGTCTGAGCCTTGAACAGCACCCCCGTCGGCTCGGAATTTGACCCCAGGCTGCGTGCAATATCGACCGCGCCGCCTCTCCCGAAAGCGATCAGCGGCGTCCCGCAGGCCTGCGCCTCGGCGAGCGCGATGCCGAAGTCCTCGCAACCCGCAAAGACCATCGCCTTCGCTCGGGCAAGCGTATCGATATAGTCCCTGCGAGGAAGGAATCCCGAGAATGTGACGTTAGGACCTGCCAGCGCCCGCAGGCTGGCCGATTGCTGTCCTTCGCCCACTATGACCAGCCGTCGCGACGGCATCTCGTTGAAGGCCCTGATCACGAGGTCGGTGCGCTTGTAGGGGGCCAGGAAGGACGCCGAGACGTAGTAATCGTCCTTGTCCTCGACACAGGGCAGTTCCTTCAGCGGGACCGGCGGGAAAACAACCTTTGCGTCACGTCCGTAGATGTGGCGGATCCGAGAACGGACATAGTTGGAATTCGCCAGCATCAGGTCTGGACCGTGCGCGGTTCTCGTATCCCAGGTCCTCAGACGGTGCAGCATATAGCGGTAGAGTATTCCCTTCGGACCGAAACCGAGCTTGCCCTGCTCAAGATACGAGAATTGCTCGTCCCAAGCATAGCGGACAGGGCTGTGCACATAACACAGATGCGGCTGATCAGGCCTTGTGATCACGCCACGAGAAAATGCGGCCGACGACGAGATCACAGCGTCATAGCCGGTCACGTCGAACTGCTCGATCAGAAACGGGCAAAAGAAGAAGAGAGACCGGTAGAATTTCCGCACCAGAGGGATCCGGTTGGCCGGAGAGGCATGAAATTCCACGTCGCGGAAGTATTGCTCCTTCACCTCGGCCGGGAGGAAATCGAAAAGTGTGAATACCTCTGCATTGGGAAGCTGCTTGCAGATTTGCGCCAGAACTCGCTCGCCGCCCCGGAAATTTGGGCACCAGTCGTGAACGACCGCTATCCTGGCATATCTGTCGAAGTCGGGCGCCGGGGCAGCCGGAAACTCCTCAATCGGCATTTCGACCTTGGCCGCGATGGCCAGGTCGGAAGAACGTTCATGGAGCATGGTTCTCCCCTTTCTTTTAAGCCCGAGTTTCCGTTTTGTGCGGGGACCATCGCAAGTTGTCCGATCGATCACCGACCGCTGCCGGCGCGTATGCGCCTACCGCTTATGGTCGTGACCCGCTTGCAGGAAGTACGTCAAAAGCTGGTACTCGATGAGGTAGGCCGCGTTGGTCGCGCCCACTTTTATTCAAGCTGTTTGAGCCATCGCGTCATAATATGGTCAGGGGGAGCGACGCCTGGACGAAACATGAAACTTGCGGTGATTATCCCAACCCTCGGCCGCAGCGAGCAAGTAGCTCGCCTGCTCGGATATTTGGGCAGCCAGAGAAGACTTCCCGACGAAGTCATATTGTCGGCACCCGACGCCACACACATCGACCTGCCGGACGGCTGCCCCTTCCCTGTGTCGAATGTGTTCGGTCCAAAAGGATTGGCTGCGCAACGCAACGCCGCTCTCGTGCCTTCATTGCGGCGCTTCGACATCATAACATTCTTCGACGACGATTTCGTTCCATCCACCCAGTACCTGGAGCAGATCGAGCAGGCTTTTGCCGGAAATCGCGGATGGGCGGTTGTGATGGGCAGGGTCGTCAGAGACGGCGCCACCAATGCTGGTCTCACCTGGGACGATGCAGAGGCTGCGCTGAGGGAAGCCGAGGGCCTAAAACCGAATGGAGCGTCCGTGGTCGACCATGTCGGTGCCTACGGATGCAATATGTCGCTCCGCTCCTCGCTGGTTGGCGATTTGCGCTTTGACGAGCGCCTGGTCCTCTACGGCTGGCAAGAAGACATCGACTTCACAAGTCAAATGCGATCCAGAGGCCGCGTCGTATGCGTGACGTCGATCACGGGCGTTCATCTCGGAATCAAAACGGGCCGCGTCAGCGGAAAGCGGTTCGGCTACTCCCAGGTCGTCAATGCGATCTACCTGATAAAGAAGGGGTCAGTTCCAGCCTCTTTCGCACTGCCCCTTATGTTCAGGAACATTGCGGCCAACCTCGCAAAGAGCCTTTGGCCCGAGCCATATGTCGATCGCAGAGGTCGTCTCAGCGGCAACGCGCTCGCGATCCTGCATATCGCCATGGGGCGCATCGAACCCGAATACATCCTGAAGATCTGACGACGGTGAAGACAATGCGGAAATGGCTTTCAACAGCGGCAGGGATTTCATTGGCGGCAGCCTCTGTCTGTCCGTATCCGGCATCAGCCGCGGAGTACCTGCTTGGGCCGCAGGACAAGGTCAGGCTCAAAGTCTACGAATGGCGCGCATCGCGTGATGTGATCTTCGAGTGGGCGGCTCTCAACGACAGTTTCACTGTCGGTGCCGACGGGACTCTCTTCCTGCCATTTGTCGGGCAGATACGCGCGGAGGGCACCGCTCCTGGGACTCTCGCCCGCGCCATAGGCGATCGGCTGATGCAGCAGATGGGACTCGGCCGCCAGCCGGATGTCGCCGTGGAGATTGCCCAGTACAGGCCGTTCTATGTGGTCGGCAACGTCAAGCAATCCGGAGAGTTTCCCTACAGGCCCGGCCTGACAGTGCTGCAGGCGCTTGGGGTCGCCGGCGGGTTGCCGATACGCGAGGATGATGTGTCTCGGCTTGGACGAGAGTTCATCACGGCCCGGGGCGATGTCGGGCTGCTGGCTCTGAACAATGTCAGCCTGCTCGCACGCAAAGCGCGGTTGGAGTCAGAGCTGGCCGGCAGTGACGACATCGCTTTCCCCCCTGAACTGAGGGACAGGGTTTCAAACGAAACCGTTGCCCTTGCAATGAACCAGGAACGCAAGATTTTCGATATCCGAAAGGATGCACTGGCGACCCAGCTCCGTTCACTGCGAGACCTCAAGGACTTCCTGCAACAGGAGCTGGCCTCGCTCGAGCAACAGCTGACTTTCCATGACAAACAGATCGAGCTCATCCAAAAGGAGCTCGCGGGTGTCTCGAATCTCGTGCAGAAGGGCCTTGCGGTTGCACCACGGGAACTTGCGCTGGAGGGGACTGTCGCCCAGATGCAGAGCGACAGATTAGCGGCCGAGACCTCGATGCTGCGTGTCAGGCAGGAGATGAGCAAGACAGACATCGAAATACTCAACCTTAGCAATCAGCGTTCCAGCGAGGTCGCCGAGGGCTTGCGCGAAACACAGCAGCAGCTCAACGAGGTGACCAGCAAATCCGACACCGCAGTGCAGTTGCTGAGCGAGACGCAGGTCGCTGTGCCCGCTCTGCTGGCGCTAAGGCAGAGTGCGGCGAGGGCCAAGCCGATCTTCACCATTGTGAGGCCGAAAGACACCGGCACGGAAGAACTTGCTGCCCAAGAGACAACCCTTGTCGAGCCGGGCGATACCATCAAGGTCGAAATCCCCCTGCCGCAGTCTGGCTTGGACAGCTTGCCTGCAGCGGATGCAAGCGTCCAGGCGGACACCACTGCTGTTGGAACTACGAACTGACCAGATCCGCTTGGCGCGAACCAGGCCAGCATCCTGGCTCCGTCGATGCTCACCAGGACCGCCACCTGTTGCAGGTGGGGTTGGATGGCTGGGGCGTTAGGCATGGGGCTGCGACCCAAAAATATGTGGCTCTACAAGTACCCCTTTGCAATACCGCAAACAGCATTCCGAAGCACCGTATCTAGCACTTGCCTTGCACTCCTAGGCCGCCTATCAGTTGGCGCACGGTGGGTCTCGGCCCCTGACGGAACTCCCCGCCGCGGAAAGCCAACTCCTTCTGCGGGTGCCACTGGAGATATCGGTGCTCACAAGCATACTGGCCGTATCGGTGGCAGGGATACTTCTGGGTCTACGCTTCAAGGCTGCCGCGCTGCTGGCAGCGACTGCAGTGCTTCTGATCGCAATCCTTGCCTGGAATAGCCTAGGCCTGTGGGGCCATGTGACTGGTGGCAAATCTCTGGTTTTGATATTTCTTTTGGCTTGCGCCTACCTCGCAGGCTTGTCTCTGTCGCACTACTGCAATCGAAACGAGAAGTGATCGTTCGACGTTTCAGGAGGCCCTGCCGACCCGCATGACCGCGACGATGGTCCTGAGCAAGATCACGATATCAAGCCAGATCGACCAGTTCCGCACATAGTGGCTGTCCAGCGCAACGCGGTTATTATAGTCCATGCTGCTTCTTCCACTCACCTGCCAAAGACCGGTGAGCCCCGGCCTTGCTGCGAGGTACTCTGCCTGATGCTCGCCATAACGCCTGAGTTCGTCCTCGACGATCGGCCTTGGGCCCACGCAACTCATGTCACCGCGCAGTATGTTGATGAGTTGGGGAAGCTCATCCAGGCTGGACTTGCGCAGCAGTCGCCCGAAAAGCGTAACGCGGGGATCGTTCCTGATCTTGTGGGTCTCTTCCCACTCCTTGCGTGCGTGGGCGTTGGACTCGAGATATGCCTTCAGAACCTCGTCCGAATTGGCGACCATCGAGCGAAATTTATAGCAATTGAATGAGCTTCCACCCAAGCCTACTCGCCTATGCGAGAATACGGCTGGACCGCCGGCCGTAACCTTGATCAACAGACCGACGACAATCATGACGGGCGCGGCCAAAACGAGCGCTGCGCCGGCTATGGCCAGATCCATGATCCGTTTGAGGAGGCCTCCAATCGGAGGGTTCGTCTTTCCGGTGAGGACACCCGGCAGCTCATTCAACACCGTTCCGGTGCTGGCGTAGTCACGCGCAGAAACAACATGCAGGATCGCCCTGCTTTCGATCGCGGCCGGCACAACGGGTTGGCTCCAAAGCGCCTCACCCTGGTGCTGCTTTTCGAAGGCGTTTGTCATGTGACGGTCGCTGTTTCTCGTTGATTAACTTCGACAGTCTTCCAAGGACGGAACGTGCCGGCAAGAAATGCAAAGGAGGTAGCGCGATACTCCAGGGGCTACCCCCTATCCTCACATATGATTGCTCTACACGCTTTGCCGGCTTCCGAAAGCGCTCTGCTTAGCGGCAACCCGACGGTGCTTGGACGTCATTACCCTCGCGTTCGCGAGAAGCACGCCAAGTATAGGCGTCCTGGAGGCCTGAAGTGTTCTCACGAGTTCCCGCAGTGCGTCGACGTGCGTCTTTCCCCACTCCGCAACCACCACGACACCGTCGAGCACGGATCCAACGACCAGGTCATCCGCCCCGGATTCAAGCGATGGCAGGTCAACGATGACGATATCATAAGCGGCCAACTCGTAGCCTGCCGCGTCCCCAGCAGTAACTTCAGAAAGGAAAACCTGCATGTTCCTTGGCACGAGCAGGTTCTTTGCATCCACGACGGAACTTGAAAGAACGTCGAACCGCCGCCCCAGAGCGCGTATGATATTGTGTCGAGCGGGATCCAGGCACTCGTTGCTCTGGACGTTTGAGTGCCCAATCAGTCTTGTGGTAATCGTCGACCTGCGAACATCAGCGTCAATCACCAACGTCTTTAGACCGGACATCGAATAGAGCGTGGCGAGGTTGCTGACTACGGAAGTCTTCTGACTGTTGTTCGAAACAGCGGTTAGTCCAAGAAACTTCACCGGATGGTTCGTTTCCGCCAAGCTGATTTCGGTTCGCGCTTTCCTTAGGCTCTGGCTGTATCGCGACCACGGATGCTTGGTCACTTCGTCGACGTTTCCGAATTCCCTGCGCCTGCTCGTGGGCGGTAGTTCTCCGACGCACTCTATTCCCAGATTATCGCGGACATGACGTGGCAATCGTATGGTCCAGTCGAACGAATGCCGCGCGAAGGAAAGGCCAATGCCGAGAATGAGCCCTGCGACGCCAGCGAAGACCAACACCAGCTTCGGTTTTGGAGCGCTTGGAAAAAGCGGCGGCGTCGCGGCAGTGATCACTCTTGCATCTGCAACCGGGTAGGATTGCTGGCTTACCGAATTGGTGTAAGCCTGCAGAAAGCTCTCATACATTTTCTGATAGGTGTCAGCAGTTACCTCGAGTTCTTCGAGAGTAGGTTCAGAATTAACGCCGCCACCGGCACTTGCACCACCTCCTACGCTATAATCGTGCCGAGAGCGAAATGCCTGCGCCCTTGCCATGGCCTCGTTCATCTGGGTGCGCAGCTGCTGAAGGCGTTTTTCCAACCATGCTCCACCTTCTCTTGCCGAATCGGCCTTGGTGTCGATCTGTTCATGCACGAAGGCGTCAGCCGTTGCATTCGCAATCTTGGCGGCGCCCTCCGGATCGGCGGAGGTGAAGGATATGTCTATCGCGTAGGAGACACCTACCCTTCGCACATCGAGGCCACTGAGGAAAATCAGCATGCTGAGACGGGACTTCTGGTAATCGGTCAGCTTTGCGGTCGACTCCGGAGCGCCTAAGCCGATATGCCCCCAGAGTGAGTTCAGCCGTGCGCTTTTCTCAAGCCCTAAAGCCTGCACCATTATATCTTTGAGTTTCCTGAATCTTTCCTGCAACATCGGTGTCTCGGGGCGATTGAAACTCGTATCCTCAATCAATTTCAACTGATCAATTACCATCGAAGCAATCTTTTCAGATTGCAGTACTGCGATCTGACTTTCAATTTGTGCGGTGTCCAATGACAGATTTACTTCACCGCCCTCCTGCAAATGTTGCGGTAGCTTCGGTTCGATCAATATCTGGGCGCTGGCTGTAAAAACCGGATCGGTGGTCAAATCGTAGAACCATGCGACCAGGAGTGCCGCGGCAAGGCAGGCCGTAATTGTTCCGACATAATGTCTCAAAAACCCGGTTATGTCCGAGAGGCCGACGAATTCCTGTCCGACATTGGCCTGCTGATTGGTTGCCAAAGGCCATTGGTTGGCGAACAAGCGGTTCATTCAAACGTCTCCGGCGGGCATGGGAGAGTCCTTCGTGCACGCCGCCCGATACAGAGCTTCATGGCGTCCGCCCGATGTTCTCATAAGAGCCGGGGCCCGCGATCCCGGCTTTTGCAGAAAGACTACGCCGACGTGGGGGAAGGTAAACGCCGCCAATTGGCGTAGACCTACATCCTTTGCGAATGAAGAATGCGCGGCAGACCGGCCCTTATCTTGGCTAGAAATGACTTCTGCTGTTCCAGCAGCAACTCTCGTGCTTGGTTTGCCGCAAGATCGTGCGAGAGGATAACCAGCTTGGCTGAAAGACGTTCGCCCCTATCCCCGTTTTCCGTCGCCTCCAGGCAAAATGCGGCACAATCTGTCATTCGTTTCCGAGCTTGGCGAAGTCGTTCCGATTCCCTTTCGATCTCCGGCTGAATGAGGTCGAGCGCACGCGCCAAAGCCTGGAAACGCCTATCATCGACGTTCTTGTGAAAGGACAATCCGAATGATGTCAGCGGCACTACAGAGCCACAATTGATGTTGGCGCCCGATGCGGGCCTACCCCCACGATACGCGACCGCCATGCCTGGACGAGATATCCTTTCGATCATCGATCGGCACCACCTATTGGATGAAGCGGCACTAGCCGCGGGGTAGCGCTACCCGAATTCATGAAGGGGCCGAGGTTCGCGGCCATGCTAGGAATATTGGCGCAATCCCGGAGCGGTAGCCGTGACCTTAACGATAGTCGCCCAAGCCAGGCCAAACACATTCGCGTTCGAGAACAATGCTCTCATCAAAGCCACTGGCTTCCGGGAATATGATGCGCGGTGGTGGTTCGGCCACCCTGGCTCGGAGAAAGAGCCCGAGCTCAATTTGATGGGCGCCCAAGCACTGGGAATGGGTCTCGCCACTCTGATCCGCCGAATGGGGGTCGGCCCGGAGATCGTCACGGGTCACGACTTTCGCAGTTATTCAATGTCCATAAAGATGGCGTTGGTCTCAGGGCTGATGGCGGCTGGCGCACATGTCAAGGACATCGGCCTGGCGCTTTCCCCGACCGCCTATTTCGCCCAGTTCGCACTCAACGCTCCGTCTGTTGCGATGGTCACGGCTTCCCACAATGAGAACGGCTGGACCGGAGTTAAAATGGGCGCACAGAGACCGCTAACATTCGGTCCTGACCAGATGACAGCCCTCAAAGCGCTCGTACTGAACGGCGACTTCGATCTTGTCGGTGGCGGCGGCTACGAATTCGTGTCCGGATTTCGTGAGAGATACATCGACGACTTGACTGCCGGAAGGACGGCTCGACGCAAGCCGCGCGTGGTCGTGGCCTGCGGCAACGGGACGGCTGGCGCATTTGCGCCACAGGTGCTGAAGACCATCGGCTGTGACGTGATCCCACTGGACGTGGAGCTCGATTACACCTTCCCGCATTACAACCCCAATCCCGAAGACATGCAGATGCTGCATGCCATCCGGGACAAGATTCTGGAGACCGGTGCCGATTTGGGTCTCGGCTTCGACGGCGACGGCGACCGCTGTGGCGTCGTCGACAATGAGGGCACCGAGATCTTCGCTGACAAGGTCGGCGTCATGCTGGCGCGAGACATTTCCAGCCTGCATTCGCAATGCACCTTTGTCGTGGACGTGAAATCAACCGCGCTTTTCATGACGGATCCAGTTCTGGCGCGAAACGGCGCGCGCACGGACTATTGGAAAACGGGACATTCCTACATCAAGCGGCGGGTAGCCGAGCTTAACGCAATCGCCGGCTTCGAGAAATCGGGACACTTCTTCTTCAACCCGCCGATCGGGCGTGGCTATGATGACGGCCTTATCACGGCGATTGCTGTCTGCGAGATGCTCGACCGTAATCCGGGAAGGACGCTGGCCGAACTCTACCGCGCCCTGCCCGTGACCTTCGGCACCCCAACAATGTCCCCCCACTGTCCCGACGAAGTCAAATATGGCGTCGTCGACAAGGTCCTGGGCGACTTCATGAAAATGAAGGGGGACGGGACCGAGTTTGCGGGGCAGCCGCTTGTTGATCTGGTTACCGTCAATGGGGTGCGTGTCGTGGCTCAAGACGGCACCTGGGGTCTGGTCAGGGCTTCGTCGAACAAGCCCGAAATTGTCGTCGTCGTCGAAAGCCCCGTCTCGTCGGAGCGACGTCGACAGATGTTCGAGGCGATCGACGCCGTCCTGCGCCGCAATCCAGAGGTCGGAGCCTACAACCAGACATTCTGAGAGGAACTGAAGCATGGCACACCGGATCGTAAGTTTTGTTATGAGCGGCGGGGTCGGGTCCCGGCTGTGGCCGCTCTCGCGCGAAGACAATCCTAAGCAATTCCACGATCTCTCGGGGGATGGCTCTATGCTGGCGAAGACGGTTCGGCGCCTGAAGGCGTGGCCGGACAACGAAACGCCGATCTATCTGATAGCATCCGAACGCCATGCCGAACGCGTCATCTCCGACATTAGTTCGCTCGGTCTGAACGGGGGAAAGCCAATTTTCGAACCGCTGGGCCGCAATACGGCCGCAGCGGTCGCCATTGCGACACTGCAGACGATTTCGGAGCACGGCAACGAAGCGCTTGTGCTCGTGGTTCCCTCCGACCATGAGATATCGACCGAGACGCAGTTCTGGAAGACCGTTGAAGCGGGTATGCCCGCCGCCGGCTCGGGAAGCATTGTCGTGTTCGGCATCAAGCCCACTCATCCAGAGACCGGGTACGGATACATTGAGGTTGCGGCCAATGGTGACGGCGCAGCCGCGGTCTCACGCTTTGTCGAAAAGCCGAACATCGAGACGGCGCAAAAATATCTGTCGTCGGGGAGGTTTTACTGGAATGCTGGTATCTTTCTGTTTCGTGCCGACACGATGCGGAGGGCTTTGCTCGAGTTTCACCCGGAGATCTGGGAAACCGCCGAACGCGCCTTCAGCACTGCCAAGGTGGATGTGTCGGGCGTTTACCTGCCGCAAGGCTTCTACTCGGCTGTCCCCTCCACATCGATCGACTATGCAGTCATGGAACATGCGCGGGGCATCGCGATGGTGACGGCTTCGTTCCGCTGGAACGATCTTGGGTCGTGGCAATCCTTGCTGGAGGCCAGCCCCGTGGACGGAAACGGCAACGTCGTAATGGGCGATGTCGTCGCCATGGACTGCGACAACTCCTACCTCAGAAGTCAAGGTCGGCTGCTCACCGTCATAGGAATGAAGGATGTGGCGGTGGTCGCAACGCCGGACGCCATATTCATCGCCCCGGTCAGCCATAGTCAGAACGTGAAGAAGGTCGTCGAGCAACTTGAGAAGAGCGGGCGCCTCGAGACGAAATTCACAGCGTCGGAAGACCGGATCATTGTCAGCGGATCATGGCGCAAGCGCGTCGAGCACTGGCTCTTCAACGAGACCCTTCCGCTTTGGTCAGACGCAGGCGTCGACAACGCGCATGGCGGCTTCCACGAAGCGCTCGGTTTCGATGCCAGGCCATTGGGCAAACCCAAGCGGATGCGCACGATGGCTCGCCAGATCTATGCTTTCGCTGTGGCCAAGGAACGTGGCTGGACGGGGGCCGCCGACAAGCTCATCGATCATGGTATAGACTTCATCGCAAAATACGGCCGCACAGATCGTGGAGGCTGGGTACGCACCCTCAATTCCAATGGAAGCGTGGCCGATCCGGCGGAGGATGCCTACGACCATTCCTGCGTGCTCCTGGCACTTGCTCATGCCTATCGCTGCGGCCACCAACCTGCCCTTCAGCTTGCACAGGAGACATTTCATTTCATCGATTCGCACCTTGAGGATGGGAGCTTAAATGGCTTCCTCGAGACACCAGGCTGGAACGGGGTTCGGTCCTCGAACCCACACATGCACATGCTCGAATCATTCCTTGCCTGGTACGCCGCAACCGGCGATCGCGCATATCTGCGTCGAGCGGCTCGCATCATCGATCTATTCCGCAGCCATTTCTTCGACCAGGAAAGTTGGACGCTGGGCGAATATTTCGATGCCGACTGGCTGCCGTTGCCCGGAGACAAGGGACAGTGGACCGAGCCTGGGCACCATTTCGAATGGGCCTCCCTGCTCGTCGACTTCGCGCGGGCAACCGGACAGAAAGATCTGGCTGCTTACGCGAGGAAACTCTACTCGTCGGCGGTCGCCAGCGGACTGAATCGAGCCACAGGGCTGGCTTATGCGGCCGTTTCGCGACAAGGGATGCCTCTCGACAGGCTCTCGCGCAGCTGGCCTCAATGCGAAGCCATCAAGGCGGCGATCGCGTTGGACAACATCGGTGGGCCTGATCTGAAACCCGAGATCGAAGCTCGCGTCGCGCGCCTTTTCAGATGGCATATCGATCCCGCGCCGCTTGGCCTGTGGATGGACAGGATCGACGAGCGCGGTCGGTCGCTGGCGACGGAGGTTCCTGCCAGCATCTTCTACCATTTGGTGACGGCATTGATGCAATATCTCGACAAGACTGAGGGGCAGGTTCAGGCGTTTCCGGGACTTTCTCTGAAAGCGGACAGCCTCGTTGCGAAGCAGAATTATGGTTGAAGAAAGCGACTGCTCATCGCGTCACGACGCGGCAGATCTTACTCCAAACAGCGAGTCTTCTCACCGTTCGTGCTGATGCGGTGGGAGGTACCGCTAATTCGGTATCTTCTTGCCTCTGTGTCACCATGGCAAACTGCGGTACCTTAAGCAGAGGCCGCGCCCACAAACACGAGGGTCTCCCAGCTTCTGGCGGCGTAAACTTATCAAAGTGTGGGAAGTAGAAGCTTTTTGTCCGGGCAGCTGAAGGGCGACGATGGCAAAAAAGAAATCGCGGGACAGGCGCAGTGGTGATCTCTTGAAGCTGCTTGCAACAAGACCTCGGGTAGTTGCGCTTGCAGCGCTGCATGTGAGTGAATCGGTCCTCTTGGAACTTGAAGCATCGGAGTTGTTATCTCCGGCGCAGATCAGGGGCCTGCTGCGGGATGCGTCCCTGACGTTGCGCAATGCCGCCGACCAGGCGGACAATCGGAGCTGTCTCGTTGCCAGTGAGATCGTTGAGTCAATGAGGGAGAATTTTAAGAGGAGTAAGTCATAGATAATACAAGCTCTAGGCGGCATCAATCGACCCGTGGCCTATTCCGATCCAGGTTTCGACAGGAGATTGATGTCGTGGCACCTTCCTTTGGCGAGATCTGAAAGAACGCTCATAAGCTAAAATTTAATATGCATGATGAGTTTCAGGAGGGTACATAGGAATTGGGTAGGGTTAGGGATGACACAGGCTTCACGTTTTTTTTCGAGAGGAGATGAGCACAGTTTGTCATACGTTGGACTTAACGATGACGACGCCGCTCTGATCAAGACCCTCGGCTTCGCCGCGAAGCGGTATCTAGTCGACGCGGTAATCTTCAGCCAAGGTGACGACAACGATCGTATTTACGTCGTCGAGTCGGGTTGGGGGTGCATTTCCCATGAGCTTCCGGACGGGCAGCGACAAATTCTCGATTTTGCCCTGACTGGCGATGTCGTTCTGTCTCAATCACCTGGAAGCGGCTCTATTGGGACATTCGTAGCTCAAACTGAACTTTCATTGCTGGTGGCACCCACCAAGACATTGACGCTTGCCGCTATGAAATCGCCTCGTCTGTTCGCGTTCATCGTTGGAGCCCTCTTGCGCAATGGGGCGGTTATGGCTCAGCACCTTGCCAGCGCAGGACGACGCAACGCATTAGAGCGGACAGCACATTTGCTGCTCGAGCTGACAGCGCGTCTGCAACGAGTAGGCGCAGTTGACCGCAACGGCTTCGACTGCCCGCTCACCCAATACGACCTCGCTGACGCCCTTGGCCTTACTCCGATCCACGTCAATCGAATGCTGCGGGAACTTCGCGAGCGGAAGTTTCTCGAATTCCGGCAGGGGCATGTCCGCCTGCTCGATTACCGCGGTCTGGCGAAGTTCGCTGGATTCGACGGCGAATACATCAAGAGTTGAGCGCCGGGCGCCTTAGCCCTTGGAACCCTCGCTTTGGTAAAGCGCGCTCGAGCGCTGGACTGGCCGCAACGGAATTCCCGTTGGTGAATAGCTGCAGCGATGGAAAGAGAGTTGCGCCGAGCTACAAACCACTCCGAACCTGCCGCTCCGCTTAGGCAAGCTTTTGCGTGTTTCTTAAGCCTACCAAGTAAGATCGGGCATAAAGCTGCGTCAGCCTGGATTAGCTGGCAATATGGCCTGCAGGTCCCACATTTGCCGTTTTATTCGGAGTACGCCTGATACCATACGCTTCGCCTCTACTCCTTGATTATTCGTTTGGATGAATTCTTCTTATATAATCAATAGCACATAATCGTTGTCACCGGGCGCGAAGTAGATCCTGCCGGTCAGGTCCGGCGGCGTTTGCCGCTACCCCGCAGACTTCGGGCCGCACGCGCTCATTTGGCCGGGAGCGGAATCCGCGCAAGCGGCCCGACAGCCTGTTGGGGTGCAACTTGTCTGACTGTCGGGCCTCACCGGCTCCCTGGGTGGCGTTGCCGGCTGGAACGATGGTAATATTAGGACCTTCGAAGTAACACCTTTCAGAGCCGTTTTCCCCGGCTTTGTGGCACCCGGTGAAGTTCTGCTTGGCTTCTGGGCTAGCACTGGGGGCGGGTCGGTCGTCCTCAGCAATGCAGAGCTCGATCCGTTTGCTCAATCGGCTAATGTCGCTGCGTCGTCACAGAAGTCCGAACCGATAGAGCGCGCTGACCGCAAGTGGGCGGAAGATCGCACCATAACGCCCGGCTACGGGCTGACCCCAACTCTGCTTGTAGTCTTGCCCGGAACCGAGATCGAACTGGCGATACGCAGCGCTTGCCGCCCATTCGATCGAAGCCTGCATTATGCGGACACCGACCCAAAAGCCGTCGTATTCGGGGTCGCGAACGATGCATTGGCCGAGCACGGCACCGTCCTGACACATCAGGACGGTGCCGGCCGTGCGCCGACCGCCGTCGAGCAGGTGCAAGGTGTGGAACTGGATCGGACTGTCGGCGGTCTGCCGTTTCATGAAGGCGCGCCAGAACCGCAGACGATCCTCCGCGGCGACCGTCTCCTCGGCGTCGTTGCTTTCCCACACGCGGCTCCACTGGGTGCAGCACCATTCCAGGTCGCCCACATCGTCGACGCGAAGGCGCATGAACTCGTCGCAACGTTGGCGGGCCTTGCGCACATTCTTGCGGTGATTGCGGCTCCAGAGTGCCTCATAGTCGCCCTGCAGGTCGACGCGGTAGTTGTCTGGAGACCAGTAGGATCGCGGCTTGAGATCCACGACGCTCTTGTCGAGCCCCGCCTCGACCCGGACCTCGACACCCAGGGCGTGTAGCGCCCGACCAAGAGCGGCGGGAGAGGACGTGGGCGCGATTACGCCAGAAAGCGATTGATAGGCGACGGGCTCCCAGTACCGGCGGCGGCGACGCAGCGAGATGAGCGCGGTCGGCCGGCCGCTCTCCGTCGCCAGGGCGTGGCGCTTCTGGACGCTCGTAGGCTGGGTGAGTTCACGATAGAGATCGCGGTCGCAGCCGGGAATTGCCGGTAGGTCGTCTAAGACCTGGTCGAGGGTCGAGTTCCAGACATCAAACCAGGCGATTTTAACGCCCCGCGAGGTTAAGGGGGTGACGATGCGGGCAGCGGAGATCACGGCGGGCGCGGCGAGATGGCCCAACGCACGCTTGAAATCCGAGCCGGCGGCTTTCGCGCCGGCAGAATCCATGGCGTCAGAGTGATTCATCACCGGTTCCCCCTGCAGTCAGTGCTTGTCTGCCATCCAGGCAATCCTTCGAAGAAGCGGTCCGCCGGTGTTCGCGTCGGCCGGCGCAGGCGCCTGCCCCTGTTCGGTGTCCTCACCCAGGAAGCGCCGGAGGTGGGCAAAGGGCGCGCGCAGGCGCACAGGCGCCAAGGCCTGGATCCTGCCCAGCAGATAAGCCAGTTCGGCGGCAAACGGATGACGGGTCCAGCCCATGGCCAGGAACCAGAACACTGCGCCAAGCCCGCCGCCCAGGACAGTCTGTAAGACCGACAGGTTCATGTCGAGGCCGTTCAGTCCGATGACGACGAGCGGGCCCAGCGCCGTCGCGAGGGTGGCGACGGCGCTGGGCAGTAGGGCGCGCAGATATTCGCCGACGCTCAATTTCAGCCGCCGCATCAGGAACCAGAGGCCGACGCCCACCTGGATCGGCGTGGTGGCGAAGATCGAGAGCGCTAGCATAAATGGGCCATGCTGGGCCGCCAGGATCATGATCAGGCTGGTGATCGGCAGGGAAATGATCCAGGCCTTGGCCGTGTCTCGGATGCCGCCGACGGCTACCAAGGCCGGAAACATAAGGGGGACGGGGAAGCAGAGCATGGTGGCGGCCGCCATCACTTGCACCAGCGGGATGGAGGTCTCCCATCCTGGTCCCAGTAGGGTGTGCACCAGGGGATAGGCGAAGAGGATGACCATCGCCAGGCCCGGCCAGTGGAATGCGGTCAGGCTGGCGGCGGCTTTGAGATAGGGGGCCTTGAGGGGACGCCCCGTGCGCGCATGGGCGGCGAACCCTGGCAGGGCCACCGCGGAGATAGCCGATATGACTAGGCGGCTGGGCATCTGTGTGACCTGTTGGGCTCGGCTGTAGAGACCTACATCGGTGCTGCCGCTGGCCCGCCCCAGCATGAAGGTTGGAATGACCTCCCCGAGGGTGGTCAGAAGGCCGGTCGCGGTGTTCAAGCCGCCGAACGCCAGAATCTCGCGCCATTTTGTGAGCTCGATCCGGAAGATGGACAGGTCCGGGCGCATGAGGACGGCAAAGACAAAGGTGGAGAGCGGATAGCTAAGCGAGCCCCAGGCGAAGCTCATATAGCCGAAGCCCATCATCACCAGGCCAGTTGTGGTGATGTTGCCGACGAGAGCGGAGCCCAGGTTGATGGCCGCGATGCTCCAGAACTTTAGGTCGCGGCGAAGCAGAGCCACGATCGGCGAACCGATGCTGGAGAACAGATAGCCGAATGCCACGGTGCGGACAAAGTTCTCCAGACGCGGTTCGTGGGCGAAGGCGGCATAGAGGCCCGCCGTCGCGACGAAGGCGGTCGTAAGGACGACGGCGACCGCCAGCATCAAGGTGAAGGCAGTGCGTATTTCCCCCTTCGAGAGTTTTTCGGCGTTGACGATGTAGTTGGTGACGCCGAAGTCCCGCATACCCTCGGCGAGCGCGACGAGGCTGGCGCCAAGGAAGGCAGCACCGATTTCGTTGGGTGTCAAAAACCGCGACGAAACATACAGCGTCGCCAAATTCAGGATGAGGGTGGCGTACTTCTCGAAATAGACCGCGACCACGGCGCGCCGGATGCTCGCCATTCCTATCTCTCACTTTCGCACAGACCGGCCCCGATGTGGGACCTCCATCACATCTCGCTTGAATTCCAGAATTGGAGTCATGGGCCTTGGATTTTGAACCCGGGTAGCCTTGATCAGGGTCGAGGCGACCTTCTGTTGATCCTCATCGGTCATCTGGGGATAGAGGGGAAGGACGATGGTATGATCCTGGGCTGCCTCCGATTCCAGCAAGGACATGCGCAAGGGGCGGGAGGCATAGACGTCCTCGCGGTGAGCGCACATGATACCGCGGCGGGTGGCGATATCGGCATCCAGCATAGCCTGCATGACAGTGCGCTGGTCGGCGGAGTCCGGCAGACGGACACAGAAGCTCTGCCAGTTGGTGCGCGCGTAGGCCGGCTCGCGCACCAGGCCCAGCCATTGCGCCTCGCCGAGCAATTCGGCGTAGCGGGCGGCAAGCGCGCGGCGGCGGGCCACGATGCCGGGCAGGCGCTTGAGCTGCTCGCGGCCCACAGCGGCCTGGATGTCGGTCATGCGATAGTTGTAGCCGAGCACTGGGTGCGTCTCGAAGATCACCTGGGTCGAGCCGTGGCGGACCGTGTCGGGCACGCTCATGCCGTGCTGGCGCAACGACTTGAATTTGGCGACCCAGTCAGCGTGCTTGGTGGTCAGCATACCGCCATCGCCGGTGCTCATAATCTTGCGTGGGTGGAAGGAGAAGCAGGCCACGTCGCCGTGCGCCTTTCCGACCTTCTCCCATCGACCGTGCCAGAAGATCTCGCTGCCGCTGGCGCAGGCCGCGTCCTCGATTAGGGGCAAGCCCCTAGCCTTGGCGATGTCGACCACAGCAGCCATGTCGCAGGGCAAGCCCATTTGGTGGACCACCAGGATCGCGCTGGTTTTGGCCGAAAACGCGTGCTGGATCAGAGCCGGATCAATGTTGTAGGTGGTCGGATCGATGTCGACGAAGACGGGGATCGCGCCACAATAGGCCACCGAATTGGCTGTGGCGATGTAGGAGTGACTGACCGTGACCACCTCGTCGCCGGGCTTCACCCCCGCCGCCAGCAAGGCCAGGTGCAGGGCCGTGGTGCAGTTCGAGACGGCCGCAGCGTGCGGCGCGCCTGTGAAGGTGGCGAATTCCGTCTCGAAGGCCGCCACCTCGGGGCCTTGCGTGACCCAGCCGGACAGGATGACGCGGCGCGCCGCCTCGGCCTCGGCCCCATCCATGGTGGGCTTGATGATCGGAATCATGTCAGATCCTCAGAACGAAAGACCTACTCGGTGCGAGAAGTTCCACTGGTCGTATCACGACAAAGCCGGTGGCTCACCTTGTCCTATTGTGGGATGCAGATACCGACGGCCGGCGTGCCTGGTGTATTGGGACAGTTGGGTTCCTACCATACGGATACCGCTTTCGGTCAGCGGACAGGCTCTGAAACAACCTTCCGGCCCCATTGCAATGGGGCAAGCAATGTGTGGCCCGACATTTTCGGCGGGGAAACGCCAAAATGTGTCGCACCCGCCATTCGATAATATACGCTAGCACTTGAATTTTGAATTCAATACAGGGATTTCCGGCGGGTGGCCTACAGCAGATTCATCTACCCTGAATCACCAGTTGTGGCAGTGTGACAATGCAGCTTAGCGTCCAGTCAAGCCGAAGCGTATGTTGTGCTGCGAGATAAGCTCGGCCTGGGAGGAAAATGTTATCGTTACGCTTCTTTTCATTTATCCATCGTCTGGAAGAGACGAGTAACCCACCTATAGACCGACCGGCGCGCAAACAACATTTTTCAGGATCTCAATTTGGCGAGACGTACGCCTGCACCGTCACGCTCAGAGCCTACGCCTTCTGGCCGAATTGATGTGACAAAGAGTTAGGCGTTTATAACCAAGAAAGTCTGACGGCCCCCGGGGCCGAACCATGTCTCGGTTGCGGAGCATCGGCTCGAGTATTGACCCATGGCAACCATTGATCAAGGCGCGATTTTCGCCGTCCGGTCGGCCAAGGCCGTCGCCCGGCCGGCGGAAGATCGTATCGCCGGCTTCGACGGCGTGCGCGCGATCGCCGTCCTGATGGTCTTCATCAGCCACAAAACGACCCTGCCGCACCACGATTCCTATGGTTCCGTCGGCGTCTGGCTCTTTCTCGTGCTAAGCGGCATGCTCATCTCCTCGATTCTGTCGGAGATGCGCGCAAAGGTCGAAGCGGGGGTCCAGTCGACCTGGCGGTCGATGGGTGACTTCTATCTGCGCCGCAGCCTGCGCATTTTCCCACTTTATTACGCCTGTCTCGGTGTTTTCGCACTGGGTTCGCTGTTCACCTCATTCGTCGGCTTCTCGCGCGTGGAAGCGACGATCTACGCCCTCTATGGCACCAACATCTATATCGAGATGACGCCGACCGGGGCCCACGGTCATTTTGGTCACCTCTGGTCGCTGTCGGCGGAGGAGCAGTTCTACCTGCTCCTGGCGCCGATCCTGCTGTTCACCCCGCGCAAATACCTGCTTCGGATTTGCATCGGCTTCATGCTCGCCGGCGCGGCAAGGCTGGCTTGGCTCGTATCGGTGAACACCCACCCGAACGCCATTCACGTCGATCCGCTGATCGCCTTCGGCATGCTCGGCGTCGGCGGCTTTCTCGCCTCATTGAAAAACTTCAAGCCGCCCGCATGGCTGGTGAGTGCGCAATCCCAGGCGGCGGCTGGCCTGGCGTTGATCGCGATCCCGCTGGTCTTCGGACATTTCCGGGACGCATGGAACGTCTTCGGACCGCTGACCTGCACTGTGGCCGGTTTGTTCCTATTCCAGATCGCCCGCAACCAACAGACCCCGGTCGTGGCTTTCCTCAACCTGTGGCCGCTGCGCTCGCTCGGCCGGGTGAGCTATGCCTTCTATATCCTGCACCAGTTCGTCCATTTCTACGACGTCACGGCGGTGCTCCATAAGCTGCATCTGGAGATCGACGCGCCGGCTAACGTTCAACTGGCCCTGGAGCTTTTCATCACCATCGCGCTGGCGACGCTCTCCTGGCACTTCTTCGAGCGGCCGCTTCTGCGGTTGGGCGCCAGATTGACGGCGCGGGAGGGCACCGAGGCCAGCAGCGCAACCGCTGCCTTGTCCCCTGGCCGGCAAAGAGCCACGTAGAAGCGGGCGGAGCTACGACCAATGCGACTCGACGACGAACGCCGCATCAAGGGTTTTGATGGCTTGCGCGCGATCGCCTTCGTCTTCGTATTCATTAGCCACAAGTTTCATCAAGGGACGTATGGATCCCTTGGCGGCGACGGGGTGATGCTCTTCTTCGGGCTCAGCGGCCTCTTGATCACCCGTATCCTGGCTCGCACGCGGGTGGCAGTCGAGGCTGGCGAGACGACAACGCTTGCGGGTCTGGGGCGATTCTATCTTCGACGCACGGCCAGGATATTCCCCGTCTATTACGCGACGATCGGCGTTTTCCTGATCGCCTCGCTGTACGTTCACTTCGATGGCTTCGAAGGCGGCGCGCCCCAGGCCATGCTGCTCTACGCCACGAACATCTATGTGTTCACGACCGGCCACTGGGTAGGCCATTTCAACCACTTCTGGACGCTGGCGATCGAAGAGCAATTCTATGTGCTGTTTGCACCCTTGCTGCTGTTCACCCACAGCAAGGCCGCCGGTCAGATCTGCGTTGCTTTCGTGGTTGTGGGTCTCATCACTCAGGCGGGCCTCGAATGGGCCGGAGCATCGTCCAAGGTCATCGGCTTGAATCCCATGATCGGCTTTGGCTATCTCGCCTTGGGTGGTCTGGCAGGACTGAACCTCGACCGGCGGGTACCGGCATGGCTGGTTTCCACGGCGGCCCAGAGCATCGCCGCCCTGGCGCTTCTCATCTTGCCCCTGACAGTCCTCAAGGACGAGATCGTCTGGCGCGTCTATGCGCCGGCAGTCGCGGCTACAGCCGCGCTTCTGGTCTTCCAGATCGCGAGGAACCAGGCCTCGCGTTTCGTCGCCCTTCTGGACACAAGGCCCCTGCGCAACCTGGGACGCATAAGCTACGGCTGTTACGTTTTCCACGAGTTCATTCATTTCTACAACGTCGAGGCAGCGGCCCGGAAGTTCGGCGTCGCATTCGAAGCGCCGGACTGGATCTCGGCCCCCATCGAACTTGTGTTGACCATCGGCTTGGCGACCGTCTCCTGGCGATTCTTTGAACGACCAATCATGGCCTGGGCCCATCGGGCGACACCGAAAGCCGCGCCGGCCATCGCCTGAGCCCCCCCTCAGCTTGCCAGACCGAACAGCTTCCGCAGCAGACCAATGTTGTGGTTCAGGCGCAGGTAATATTCGCGTTCGGGCCGGTCGAGCATCTGGAACGCGGCCAGCACCGGGGTGGCGACGATCATCTTGATTGCTCGCGCGATCTTCTGGCCTGGCGTTTTCAAACCTCTCAGTTCCACCTCGCCTTCCTTGCGCGCGCGCTCTGTGAGCCACGCGCGCGTAAGACGGCCAGCATCGACCTTGTGGTCCACGACGAAGGCATCCGCGTACCAACAGCGATAACCTGCTCCAATCAGATCGGTCATCATCTGGGCCTCTTCCCCGCTGGCTAGGTTCGAGCCGACCCGACCGGTCTTTACGTCGAACCCACCATGAGCTTGAAGCGCGCTGCGGCGGAACAACAAGTTGGCGCCGACGCCGATGGGATGATCGGTCGTGTCGCGGAAGCCGTCCTCATCGACCACCGACAACAACAAGCGCGCTCGCGGTCCGAGCTGGCTCGGCGGTATTTCAAGACTGCTGGCGTCGTCGGGCCAGTGTGCGACCACCCGCCCCGCCAGGATGGCGGTCTGGGCGTCACAGCGGGCCGCGTAGGTGATCGCCGCTTGTACCCAGCCGGGCCGCGGCACCGCGTCATCGTCCAGCAATGCAATCCAATCGCCTTTGCCTGCCTCGAAACCCGCGTTACGGGCCCGGGCAACGCCGGGCTCGTCGAGCCGTATGAAGCTCAGTCCCGGGCGCGCCTTCAGGGTCTCCAGCACATCGGCGTGCGCCGGCGCCGAGGCGCTGTCGATGACGATGACCTCCACCGCCTGGCCGACGCATTGCGGCAGCAGGGCGTCGACGTTTTCGAGGACCTCGTGGCTGCGGTTGTGTGTGGCGATGACGATGCTAATGGCCGGGGCACCTGTGCTGATCTTCGGCGCGTCCTCGGCGTCGTGCATGCCCATCCGATCCTTAAGCTCCACGCGCGTTCAGTCCAGCGCCGCGTCCTCGACGGCCGGCGGGCGCGCGCCTAGGCCGATCGACCAGAAGAACGCCGCGCGCAACGGCGTCGGCCTCACGAGCTGCCTAACCGCCCGGAACGGAAACACCAGCAGCGCATGACGCACCGCGAACCGCACGCCCTTCGCATCCCCCTTGGCCGCCCGCTCCACCGCCGCATCGGCGAAATAGGTGTAGAATCCCAAGAGCGTGGCGAAATAGGAATGCAGCCATTCCTTCGGTGAGCGCCACTTGCGCCAGACGGGTATGGCGTGCCGCATAAACACCCTGCGCGTATAGGGAATCCGGCTCAGGACCAAGGCGTCGTAGGATCCCGACGGACGCTGGCGGAACAAGACGCATGGCACGGCCACATGCTCCACATGCCCACCGCTGGCGACGCGCATATGCCAGTCCCAGTCCTGGTCGGCCAGCAGGGTCTCGTCGAAATAACCGTAGGCGTCGCGTACCGCGATACGCGCCATCGTGGCGCCGATCTGCGGGAAGTAGCCGTCCAGCATCATCTTCAGATGATCGCCGTCGGGGCGCACGTCATTGGGGATGGGAGGCGCGATCGGCCGCAGACTAGGATCGGCCATCACAACCTGACCGAAGACCGCCTCCACCTCCGGCTGGCGATCGAAGAGTTGCAAATGCGGCCGCACATGTTGCTCGGTCCACACGTCGTCGTCGTCCAGGAACGCCAGGAACTCCCCCGAGGCCGCTTGCATCGCGGCGTTGCGCGCGGCGCCAGCGCCCGCGGTCGTCACGATGAGGTGCTGCGCGCCATGGGCCTGTGTCACTGCGCCGGTGGCGTCGTGGTTGGAGCCGTTGTCGCCAACAAGGATCTCAAACGTCAGATCCGGGCCTTCGAGCGCGCGAATGCTCGCCAGCGACTGGTCCAGGTACTGCGGACGGTCGCGGGTCGGGACGACTACCGAGACGATGCGCGCCTGACTCACCCCCATTCCTCCCACCGATCAAAGACGCCCGCCAGGGCCGCCGAAAATACCCGCATGTTGTCGAAGCGCGTGATGAAGGTCCGCGCGATGGTGCCAGCCGAACGCGTCTCCTCTGCCTGGGCGTACACCAGCTCATAACCTGCTGCCTTGGCCTCCCGCATGGCGATCGGGGTCCAGTTGGTCGATTGGCCGAGCGGAATTGCGAACGAGGTCGGCGCAAAGCCGAGCCGGGCCTCGATCATAGTGCGCGAGCGGTCCAATTCCTCACGGGCGGCGGCGCCGTCCAGCTGTCCAAAATCGGGATGGCTTGCGGAGTGGCTGCCGATTTCGGCGCCGTCGGCGGCCAGGCGCTCCAGATCGCGCCAGCCTAGAACCTCGTCGGTCGGCCAGGGAGACCCGCCTTCGCTCCAGTCGGTGACGACGAAAAGGCTCCAGGGAACCGCGAAGTCTTTCAGGATTGACGCGGCCTCGGTCATCACGCTGCGCAGACCGTCGTCGAAGGTGATGGCAAGGTCCATCGGGTCGCCCCCCGTCCGAGCGATCTTCGAGGCCGGGACGAACCGGTAGCCTCGCGCCGCGGCCCACTCCAACTGGCGACGGAACAGCTTCGGCGGCACGTCGTTGTGATCCATCAGCGGCTGGCCGACCGAGTGGTAGGCCAGGATACGGCCGCCCGAACGGCTTACGCGTCGGCCAAGGACGGACATGCCCTCTCGTTCGAGGACCATGCGTGCGCCGACCAGATGACGCCTTTCGACACCGAAGGCGCGGACAGCCCGCTTCAGAATCTTCGGCGGTCGCCCAATCATATTCACCTTCGCCTCAGTTCTTTTTGTCGGTGTCGAATAGCAGGCCTCATGGCAAGTATGACTTCTGACGCCAACGCCACCATGTCGAAACCCGAGGCACCCATACCCATCCCGTCAAACGCAATCCTCACCAGAAGGAAAGCAAGGCCTCAACAGGCTCTGTTCCGTCGAACTTATCAGAATGAGGTGCTGAACAGACCAGAGTCAAAAAGGGTATCCCGGTATGTTTTTGTCAGCCTGCTAAATCAAAAGTGTAATTCGCGATGGCTGCCTGACTGACAGCCCTTCAGGCTATAGGGGTACTGGGAATAAGGTGTGCGGGTCGCATCTGAAGATCGATCTCGCGTCGCAGACGCGCCCGACGAAGGGACGCCGGGCAAACCATGCCGTTAAAACTCACATCCAGCTGTCGCCCCTCAGCCGGCTCGCCGACCGCGGCAGCCATTCGGGAAGCAGGTTGCGGACTGCGTCCCAAGGCCCGTCGAAGCTCTTGGTCCGCGCCAGGCGCCGCCATACCCGTAGCCGTTCCGGCAGCGCCATCAGGCGCAGGGAACGCTTCAGGATCGCCTCGGCGCTGTCGAACTCGCCGAACACCTCGTTGAGCAGGATGTCGGGATATCCTTCGTAGAATTCCTCGTTCGCGGGCGCGCCATTCCCACGCAGCGGTGTGACTGGCGGGATCGCGACGGCTCTGGCGTAGAGAACCTCCAGGCTTTCGATCCAATTCGGCGTGGTGTGCAGCCGCTTGACATTGGCCGCCGTCTCATCGCCCCGCCGACGCAGCGCCTGCGGGTCGGCGAGCCAGTCCGCCAGGATGCGGTTATACTCCGCCATCGAGGTGGCGAAGCCAATGGTAGGCGCCAGCCCAGGCATATCGGTGCTCATGACGTTAGCATCCAACGGATAGGGAAACAGCGTCGCGCAGGGCGCGCCCAGCCCGCCGGCTTCCAGCATCGAGGTAATCGATACAAAGGGGTAAGAGTCGAGATAGATGTCCGCCGCCTCGAAGCTGAGCGAAGGATCGGGCGTCTCCGGCCGCCCAATGATCCGCCCGCCGGTCGCCGCTATGGCGTCTTGCCAATCGGCCGGCTCGCCCGGCCCGACGACCAACAACCGCGCATCGGATCGGGCCAGCAGTGCCTCGACATGCATGTCGGCGAACGACACCCCGCCCATCGTCCGGTATTTCACGCCGCGCGCGACCGAAACCAGAAGCGGTCCGTCGACCGGGATGCCGAGCTTCTGGCGCGCCTCGGCCCGGCTGTGCTTGCGGATCGGCGGATCGATTTGGATCGGCAGGATGGCGTGACGCTTAGCCGAGATCCCACGCCGTTCCACCACCAGACGCTCGCCCGAGACGCGCGAACTGGCGATCAGGTCGCACACACAGAGCCCGACCCAGAAGGCATGGTCGGCATGGTTGACCAGCACCACGGGCGGTCGGTTGCGCTCGTCGGCGAAGGCTATACTGGGCGTCGGGTCCTCGTTGCTGACGTGCAGGACGACCAGGTCGAAATTGAGCGACAACTTGCGGAGCGCGCTGGCCCATTCCACCGGTCCGCCGCGTGTTGCGCCGATTACGTGGATATGTCCGCCACGAGCCTCCACGGCCTGGCGCACCGAGGCCGGCGGCTTCCCCGGATGGCGCAACAGGGCCAGGGAGTGATGACGGCTCTCGTCGGCGACGATCCAGCGGCGCATCATCCGCGTCAAGCCGCCGACTTCGCTCAAGGCGGTGGCCACATGCAGCACGCGGCCGATCTTCGTTCGCGTCGGTCGCGCAGTTTCGGCCTTCGGGGCGAGTGTCCGTCGCGCGATCTCGATCAGGATTTGCTCAAGCGGCTCGGACCGATAAAAGCCGCAATGCCGCTTGCGTGCAAGCGTGACCGCCGCCTCTACATAGGCCGCCGCGGAGTTGAGGTCGTCAGCCTCCAGACAGCGCTCCGCCTCACACCGAAGGCATTGAAACTCTTCATAGTTGTGACGCATACGCGCCACCTCGGAATCGGAGCGCACGGCTTCAAATCGCATCGTCTCCGGCATCCTTCCCCCCACGGTCGCGGCCTGCCCTAGAACTTGTTATACCTAGTGGTGAAGGCTTGCCAAGCGACAAAGCAGGTTACATAGAACTGTAGCCGACCGCTGCTATCGCTTCAGCGGCGCACCAAGGATCATATCCGATTTGCAGGCGATGGCACGTGACAGACAGTTCCAGGGGGAAGCGATGCCTATTTCGGACAGTGTGGTGCTGCGTGGCGAGGTCGTCATCCACCACCCCAGTATGGTGAACCTCTACGGCTGCGAGGTCGGTAACGGCTCGCGCATCGGCGCTTTCGTCGAAATCCAGAAGAATTCCTCAGTCGGCGAGCGCTGCAAGATCTCCTCGCACACCTTCATCTGCGAGGGCGTAACCATCAAGGACGAGGTCTTCATCGGCCATGGGGTGATGTTCACCAACGACCGTCTTCCCCGAGCCACCAACCCGGACGGGAGCGCGCAGAATGAAGCCGACTGGAAAATTGAGCCGACCCTGGTCAAGAAGGGCGCCTCCATCGGCTCCAACGTCACCATCACCCCGGGCGTGACCATCGGAGAACGGGCCCTGATCGGCGCTGGCGCCGTCGTCACCCGTGACATCCCCGACTTCGCCATCGCTGCCGGCGTGCCAGCCCGTGTGGTCGGAGACGTAAGGACCGCAAAGACTGGCTGACCCCCCTCGGCCCCTCTCGGCACGGCTTCGTACACCGAATTGCGATCCTTTGGTGTATTCGGAGAGATCATTTGAGGTAGATCCGGCGCCCTGCCCTCGCCTGGCTGGATGATCCTGAGGGGGTCTTGATGACCCAACGGCCATAGTGACCGCACCGCTTCGCAGCTTCAAACTGCATTGTGAAGAGGTCGAGGTGGCACGGCATTGAGCGATCGGCGCATCCCTTCTCAACCAACGACAGGCTCCAACAAGCCTCCAAGACTCCGGTGGGCGGGGGCGGAGTGAAGGGTAGTCAATATGATCAATATCGGCATCATCGGTTACGGCTATTGGGGGCCGAACCTCCTGCGCAACTTCATGGAGATCCCCGATGCCCGGGTCCGCGTGGTCGCCGACCTGGACCCCAAGAAGCGCGAGTTGGTGAACCGTCGCTATCCGGGTGTGCAGTCCACCAGGGACGTCCAGGCCCTGTTCCAAGATCCCGAGATCGACGCCATCGCCGTGGCGACGCCAGTCAATAGCCACTTCGAACTGGGCATGTCTGCGCTGAAGGCCGGCAAGCATCTCTGGCTCGAGAAGCCTATGACCGAAACCTCGCTACAGGCCAGGATGCTGGTTAATGAAGCGGACAAGCGCGGGTTGACCCTGATTGTCGATCACACCTTCATCTATACCGGTGCAGTCCGGAAGATGCGCGACATCGTCGCCGCCGGCGACCTCGGCCAGATCTATTATTACGACGCCACCCGGGTGAACCTGGGCCTCTTTCAGAGGGACGTAAACGTCATATCCGACCTGGCGGTCCACGACTTCGCGATCATCGACCGTCTGTTCGAAGAACATCCGACCGCCGTTTCGGCCAGCGGTATCAACCACTTCCCCGGCACCCCGGAAAATTTGGCCTACATTTCGCTGTTTTACGACTCTGGCATGATGGCGCACATCAACGTGAGTTGGCTAGCTCCGGTGAAGGTGCGTAACATACTGGTCGGCGGCTCCAATAAGATGATCACCTACGACGATCTGGAGCCGTCCGAGAAGGTCAAGGTTTACGACAAGGGCGTCTCCTTCACCGACGACCCGGCCAAGATCCACGAGATGCGCGTCGGCTACCGGACGGGCGACATGTGGGCGCCCAAGCTCGACTCCACCGAGGCCCTGCGTATCGCCGGCCAGGAGTGGATCGACTGCATCGTCGAAAAGAGGGTTCCCATCGCAGATGGCCGGCTTGGCCTGCGCGTGGTGGAGATCATCGAAGCCGCCACCAGTTCCATGCGCGGGCGTGGCGAAACCGTGCACCTGCGACGCAAAGATGCAGCCTAATATGATCCCGTTCGTAGATCTGAAAGCCCAGTACACCACGATCAAGCTCGAGGTAGATGCCGCCATTCAGCGCACTTTGGAGAGCTGTCAGTTTACCCTGGGCGCTGACGTCGCTGAATTCGAAAAGGAATTCGCCGCCTATTCGCAAGCGGCCTTCGGCGTCGGCGTCAATACCGGCACCAGCGCCCTGCACCTGGGCCTGCTGGCCGCCGGGATTGGACCGGGCGACGAGGTGATCACCTCCCCCTTCACCTTCGTGGCGACGGTTGCGGCCATTTACTACACAGGCGCGACCCCCGTGCTCGTCGATATCGATCCTGCGACCTACACCATCGACCCGGCCCAGATCGAAGCCGCGGTCACGCCGGCCACCAAGGCGATCATCCCGATCCACCTCTACGGCCAGCCCGCCGACATGGATCCGATCATGGCCATCGCCCGGAAGCACGGCCTGATGGTGCTGGAGGACGCTTGCCAGGCCCACGGCGCGGAATACAAGGGCAAGCGCGTCGGGGCCATCGGCGACATGGCAGCTTTCAGCTTCTATCCCGGCAAGAACCTCGGCGCCTATGGCGAGGGCGGGATGCTGACGACCAACATCGCCGACCACAACCGTGCGGTTCGCATGCTGCGAGACTGGGGCGCCGAGCGGAAGTACCATCACGAAGTCAAAGGCTATAATTATCGCCTGGAAGGCCTTCAGGGCGCTGTCCTGCGTGTGAAGCTCAAACATCTGGACCGATGGACCGAGCAGCGACGCGCCACGGCCGCCCGCTATGACGCCATGTTCGCCGGCATCGGCCTGTCGACCCCGTTCGTCCGCGACGATGTGCGCCACGTCTACCACATCTACGCCGTGCGTACGCCCGACCGCGCGCGCTGGGGGGAGGCGCTGAACGCTCAAGGCATCCAGTCGGGTATCCACTATCCCATTCCGGTTCACCTGCTGCCCGCCTACGCCGATCTCGGCTACAAGCAGGGCCAGTTCCCGCACGCCGAAAAGGCCGCCGCCGAGGTTCTCTCCCTACCTATGTTCCCGGAGTTGACGGAGCAGCAGCAGGACGCGGTCGTGGCCGCGGTCATCGAATTGCAAGCAAGCGTTGAGCGGGCCCCACTCAACCGGAAACACGCCTCGAACCGATGACAGGGAATACGATGAAACTTGAAGGCTCTCGCATCCTGGTGACCGGCGGCTGCGGTCTGGTCGGCTCGACCACCATCGACCTGCTGCTTAAGGAGCACGCGCCGGAAAAGATAGTGATCCTCGACAACCTGGTCCGCGGCAGCCTGCAAAACGTCAAGGACGCCCTGCAAGACCCGCGCATCGAACTCGTCGAAGGCGACATTCGCGACGTGGCAACTGTCCACAGGGCCACCGACGGCATGGACGCCGTCATCCACATGGCAACCCTGAGGGTCATCGCCTGCGCCGCCGAGCCGCGCGAAGCCCTGGGCGTCATGTGCGACGGCAGCTACAACGTCATTGAGGCCGCCCAGGCTAAGGGCGTGAAGAAGATCTGCGCGGCCTCCTCGGCCTCGGTCTACGGCCTGGCCGACCTCTTCCCGACAGAAGAGAGCCACCACCCGTACAACAACCGCACCTGGTACGGCGCCAGCAAGGTCATGCTGGAAGGCCTGTTGCGCTCGTTCAATGACATGTACGGCCTTCCCTACGTGGCTTTGCGCTATTTTAACGTGTACGGCCCGCGCATGGACCTGCATGGTAAGTATACCGAGGTTCTAATCCGCTGGATGGACCGCATCGACGCCGGCCAGCCGCCGCTGATTCTCGGCGACGGTTCCACCACCATGGACTTCGTCTATATCGAGGACATCGCCCGAGCGAACATCCTGTCCCTGCTTTCTGACGTGGAGGACGATGTGTTCAACGTCGCCAGCGGCGTGGAGACCAGCCTGAACGAACTGGCCGCCTCACTCCTGCGCGTGATGGACTTCGACCTTCAGCCGGAGTACGGGCCCGAGCGCAAAGTGAACCCCGTCTCGCGGCGCCTTGCCGACACGTGCAAGGCGGAAAAGATGCTGGGCTTCAAGGCGAGCATCGACCTCGATGAGGGCCTCACCCGCCTGGTCGACTGGTGGCGAGCCACACGCGGGCAGGTGACCTGACGAACCGCTCGCGCGACGACGAAATCTTTCCTGGTAGGCTTGCCCCTACATGGCAGAAGCGTGCGATCCTTGACATGGGCGCGCCCCGCGGCGTCACCCTCACCCGCCGCCCATCGCGACGTAGAATATGCAGTCGCTCCACATGGCGTAAATGAACGCAGCCAGCTTGCGCGCTATCGCAGGCCTAGCGATGGCAAGAGCGTTGCCGATCTCCAGGCCCCAGCTCTTGATCTTGTCCTTGCCTTGAAGCGCGTCATCCGTCCCGACACCCGCCTCGGAGAGCGCGCGCCGCACGTCGGCGTCGCCAGCCTTTGAGATAGGGACCTCGAACATCGATCGAAGCGCCCGAGTGCCTGGGCCGCGAGACTAGGCCGAAGTAGGCGGCGAGTCGCCTGAGGGACGAATGCGCGTCGGGTCCTCGATCGCTGTCATGAAGAAGTTGCCGTCACCGGGCTGACGCCGCGGATCGCCATAAAGCGCCAGCATGCCTCGCAGCGCGCGACGGTCCTCATGACCAGATCATGCAGCCGGCAGTACTGTCGCCACAGCGCGCGCGGGCCGGTGAGCATGTCGTCTATCAACTCGGCCGCAGCCTGCGCACCGCCTGCGCGAAGGCGCCGCCTCCGACCTTGCCCCATGCGGATGCCGAACGACTTTAACGAGTGGCGGACGGCGTTCTCCAGATAGAGCAGCTTGGCTTTCAGCTTCGCCGGTGCGTTAGCAGCAGGTGCGTTCGGTTGCACCTTTCCGACTTGATATAGCCCCAGCGGGACCAGCAAGTGCGCAGGATTTTGGCGACGCCGACGCGTCGGTCTTGTTGAGCGTGCGTGCGAAAGCGGAAGCCAAGCCGCAGTCCCCCAACGCCGAATGGCGCCGTCCATCTTTGGCTCATATTGGGACACCCTTGGTTTGGCACCGCAATTGCTTCTAAAGCTTTGTCGTGGCGCGAGGGCGCTGCTTCCTGGTTGGCGAAGCAACAGGGCGAGGTAGGCAATGCGCATCCTAGTGGGACCTGCTAAACGAGAAGGTGTTTCTCGAACGATTTTCCATCGACCGTTGGGCGATGCCGATATCAGATCCGAAACGGGGGCGGTCATCATGTCGATAGATGCCGGCGGCATTTATGCAAGCGGTTCGCAATACCGGTACCAGATTGAGTTGACGCTTGATGAACTTGAGGTGCTTGCGAGCCGTCTGGCAATGAGATCCAACTAGAATACTTGGCCGCGCCAGCTCCCCTGACGCAACGAATCAGCTGCTTTAGCTTCGCCGGACCTGAAGGAACTGTCGGCCGGCGCATGCGGTTCTAGCTATTTCTATTTGGCTGGTAGCATGCTTCTGTTGGATTTTCACCAACGACGGCCGATTCATCATTGGCCCTTGTGCGCGAGCTGCCAGGCTAGTGCACCGGACCGTACCGGACGTCGGTGGCACCGTTCGCTGTCCCGATGCCGCTGCCTGGTGCTCGTCAGCCAGATCACCGCACTCTGCACGCAAGATGGAACTGTTTGAAGAATGGGTTATGGCCAGAGCGGCGCCGACGCGGCTTCCGGCGGCACGCCGCCGTCACCTAGAGAACCGCCAGCGCAAGCGGCGCCAACGCCCGCAACGGTGCCTGGCATCACCCTTCACTCAGCCGGCGCCGCACCCACCTGCCCCACTACATCGTGGTGCAGTTCGGCGAGGAACCCCACTGATCCGGGCGGCATTGTCGCCGAGGTCGTAGCGGCCGTAAGCGGGTATTGATGACGTCTGCGCCCTGGCCAAATCCGCGATCACACGCTGGGCACGACTATTGTCGTCTGAAGTCATAACAGAAAATCGGCTCTGCCAAACTTGCGGGATGAAATCACAAGATCAGAGCGCGTCATCAAGTCCGGCTATAAATCCACCGGCAGAGATTGCGACTGAAGCCGCACCCGCCCTTCAGCACCGTAGCTGATCGCACCGCCTACCTTGGTCTCAACCGCGCTGTCACACGGCTTTCGTTCATTCGCATGGTTCGCGGAGATTGGCATGATCGCATACTCTCATCTCATCCGGCGTCGTCTCCCTCACAAAGCAGCGCCGGTAAGGCTCGGCGCCCTTCTTTTCGTTCCCTGTGTGTGTGTCCAAAGGAGGTCGCCGGGCCTGCCGTTGCTCGGGTGGTTGCTCCTGATGGCTGCGCTTGGCCCCGTGGCCCTACCTCTTCCTTCCGGGTAAGCCAGCGACGCGCTTGCGAGCCGGCTCGGCATGTAGGATTATAGTCCTTGTTGCGGCGAAGCTCCATGACCTGAGATCGCCAATGGCCAGAACCAAACCTTCCGAACAGCTTTCACAGGCGGAAATTGACCGCTTCCTGGCGGCAGCCGAGGCGCTGCACAAGAGCATCGTCGGCCGCTCCTGGCGTACCACAGCGAGCACTACAAAGCTCTTCGTGAGGTCCAGCGGCCCTTGTTGAAGTCGATCGAGACCATCACCGGCAGGAAGACGCAGTTCATAAAATGGAACGGGACAGGACCGGCACAGGCTTGGGAGAAGCCTCCGGGCTAATGCCCAGCCTCGCGCACCTCTCGCCGCCGCATCACCTCCACAAGCAGTTCAAAGACGGTTTCAACCTCGCCGTTGATTTCGTCGGCGCCGATGCCGGCCTTCTCGGCAGCTGTCATCAACTGATCTTTCAAGTCACCGATGGTGATCGGATCCCCCAGCGCCACAATGGGCAGCTGCTTGGCCACCCACTTGTCGAGAAACTTCATGCCGCGTGTGCTCGTTTATTAGCAACCTCTCATCTTGACGCCGCAGCCGCCCACCCCAGAGTCTTGCACATGGCTCGAGGCAATATCAAAGTTGGCGATGAGGTCGCCGTCACTGCGGTTGTGCGCGGCCGGGTGACGCCCGATCGCGTAAGCGTGACGATCCCGTCCTATAACTTCCCGCATTCGGTTGTCGATTCGACTTTGAAAGCCGTGATCGGCCAGAATATGGAGGTCACCGGCACGGTCACGCGCGTCGATGGAGACAAGGTGACCGTGAGCCTCCGGCCATTGGTGACTGTGGACGCCGAGTATGTGCGGCTGGTTGAGAGCTATGTGGCGCCGAAGGGGAAAACGCGGCTTGTTGACAAAGCCTAACGGCACAGCCGACCCAAAGCACAGGCCACTGAAACTTTTCCCTTCACATCGGCTCTGGTCGCCTCGCGCTAGCTGCCGACGATGGGTCGGCATCTTCCCAACTTTGCGCCATGTCATCGCGATGATGTTGACGAAGGCGCTTCAGCAGTTCGCGAGAGGCTTGGATCGCCCTGCGCGATTGATCCATGTTCTGGCACGTGGCGCGTTCCTCCATGGACTTCTGCCACTTTAGCAAGGTGGCGGTAGTCGCAGTGGCCGCTTGAGCGATATCTATGGGCGTTGCAACCATCGCATCCTCCCAAAAGGCAATGGTAACCACAATCTTTATAGGCGTCGAAACCCTTCCTTCAATCAAAAACGGATTCATACGGCAAAATGGCTATTTCTCAGGGGCGCTCGACGGCGGCTTCGTCGCCCTCGGCTTCCATCTCTTGACGATCTGAATGATTGTCCTAATGCCCGTAGGGTCCGGTTCGTGGCAGCGTTCCCTTCGTTCTTCAAGGAACAGCTTGGTGTGCTCGTTCCGCTCAAGAGGCGTTGTCCCGTGCTCTTGAGCGAACTTTCCAAACGCCTTGCGCAGGTCGGCAAGGTCCAAAGCCCAAAGATGCTCACTGCTACCGGGTGCGACATTGCGTTCACCAATCCGCCCATTCTCTCGGAACTAAGTTGGCTTCGCGGTTGAGCCTTCAAGATGGCATTGCGAGATAATTCGCTCGGTTCCTAATACGCATATATCTTCGGCAGCGCGGGGCTTCCTGTCTTCCCGCAGTGGCCGGTGCAGTTAAGCCCCCCACAAGCTTGCCCAACTGCACCGGCCATTCCCTTATGGCTGGGGATGGTCTTTGCGTTCGGCAATCTTTTCCAAGAGCTTCCGTGAAGCCTCTAGTACGCGGCGTGTCTCTTGGATGGTCGATTGTAGGGATTCCAGCTGGCTCTCCGCTCGGCGCTGGCCACGGCGGGCGCTTTCAATGAACTGGTGGTCAGGTTCCCACCGGTCTTTCATGGGACTTAGCCTCTCTTACCGGTAGCGGATCAACGCCAAGAAAACCCGCCATCCGCGCGCAACAGCGGGTTTCCATAGTCACGGCTACATCCGAAGAATCGACCGCTCAGATTAGGAAATGTGCGGTTCTCGCTACGGTTCCATACAATTTTAGAAAGCCATTCCCTATGGCTGGGTCGTCCCAATCCGTCGATTCAATTGGCTTGTGCTGAAATGGGGTCAAAAATCAAATAGGCATGTAAACCAAAAAGCTCTTGTTGCGTTCGGCGCACTAAAGACCGGGAGGTTGTGCCCATGGGCACCTTTTTACCGCTATTCGTTAAGCTGGTAGACCGGAAATCAATGACGGTTTCCTCTATTTGTGAGGCCGAGCAAGCGCTCCAGGGGCAGTGGCCAAATAAGGGTGCGGCGGCCTATAGGGATGCGTGCCGATTGATCGCGGAGGCCAAGGATGGAAGCTGCAGTCCGGCCGTAGCATTTGCGGCGTTCAAGGCCGCCGCTATCGACCAGCACTTGCTGCAGCCCGAGCCCGGCGCTCGGCATGTCGAACAACGTGCCATAAACCATCGTGATGATGAACCGCCGTCCCCGAGTATCAAATAGAGACCGACACACGGGATCTCGCTTGGTCGCGACGGTGGGCTCGCACCGTACCGGGGCAGGTGTGATGCGAGCCCGGCCGAGTCTTGCGGGACCTCGACCAGCAGCGAACACCCACTCGCTGCCGTTCTATCAACATGCCCCCAAATTTCAGGTTCCGCTAATGTACAAAAAAGCCCACCACCGTTCAGGTAGTGGGCAGTTTTGGGAGACACTGATATGGGAACAGTGCGATCGCCCCAAGTGTTTCGAGCCTACAATGTTCCAGGGGGATTCACAGTGCGGGCGTTTCTATGAAGGCATGGACACGGTTTCCGATGATACCGGCCAGGCCTCAGGGAGCCCCGCCGGACTTGTGGCGCCGGTCCGCGCCTTCGCCTTCGATGTTGCCGCCACGCTGTTCCTGGGCCTCGCAGTCGGCCTTGGTGTTGGCTTTGGAATGGCGATCGTGGGTTAGATCGCGTCCTTCCTTCGTTTGTATGTTTCGTGGGCATTGGTAGCAGTGCCCATATGTTTGCCAGCCGGCGCTAAGTATCACCGGTCAGGCCCAGTGGCCGCCCGTTAGCGCCCCCCGCAACAAGCTGCTGGGCCGCCCTATGTACTGCCGAGGCGAAAAAAGCCGCTGCGCGAGATGGTCAACTAGCGCCAGTGAACTGCGCGAACTAATTGCGCGCAAAACGCATAGGCGGCGGGCTTTTTGTCTGTCCGGGGAACAGGCGTCAGGCGGGTGAGTTGGGTGGTTGCAGCGTCTCCCGCTGCCAACCGATGTCGACGGTTGAGGCCCGTGCTGTGCTTTACAGGCTGGCGCGGGCCGCTCGTGCCCCGTTAGGTCCATCGAACTTAGCGATCCACCTGGTTCGGGTCGCCCCCGTTTAGGTCTTAGATTTGCCTTCTCAGGCCATTCGCAGCCGGCGAAGTCTATGGGCGACGTAGTGCGGACCTGGCCCCGCGAGCGGTCGTCCGGTCATCAGGAAGCCGTCCAGCATAGCTAGCAATTCGCGCGCTGCGCCGGATGAGCAGTAGTAGTAGATTACTTGACCGTCGCGTCGGGTGCCGACAAGGCCGAAGGCGCGGAGCTTGGCAAGATGCTGCGACAAAGCCGACTGGCTGAGTTGAACTTTCTCGGCGAGGACACCGGCCGAAAGTTCGCCGCCGGCCAGGTGGTTCATGATCAAAAGCCGCTTCTCATTTCCCATCAAGTTGAGAAAGGCGGAGACGGTTTTGGCACTGGCGGCAAGGTTTCTTGAAATCATCGAATCAGACTAAGGTCCTACCAAGATAGGAACTTAAGTCTGCAGGAACGCGGAATCAAACCCTCAGTTCCGCCAAAAAAGCAAATTCCTATTGATCCTCATCCTCGCGGAAATCCTGCAGCCATGCAAGCCGCAGGTCATCCTCGCCGCGCAGATGCTTCACGCGGCCGATCAGCCTCGGCTTGACCCATTGCGTGGCCGGCCGCTTCACGATGCCCTTGGGCGTCGTGCCTGAGTGCTCCTGGACGCGTTTCCATAGCCTCTCGCGCAATTTCCCGGTTCAAGGTGACGAATGCGCTTCCGACATAGCGCCCGGTGCCGCGCTCAGCCATCAGAGAGAAAGCCGGCTTGCCCGCTTCACGCTCGACGCCGAGCAGATCGAATTCGTCGATCGCATACCACTTGGCCTTCAGCCAGTTGGTCGACGGACCGCTTCGGTATTTGCTGTCCTTCCGCTTCGACACCAATGCCTTCAAGTCCGGCCTTGTCGAGCAAGTGAAAGATGGCCTTCGCTTCGCCCGGCAGGGGCTCGCCGAAATTGAATGCGCCCGCCGGGCTCGATCATGCTGGCCAGGATCTCGCGCCGCTCCTCTAGCGCCTTATCGCGCATATCGTGGCCGTTAAGATGAAGCAGATCAAAGGCAACAAAATACAAGTCGTGCTGCCGGCGGGTGATGGCTTTGCGCAGCGCTGCGAAGTCCGAAAGGCCCTTGTCGTTCAGAACGAGGATCTCGCCCTCGACAATGGCGCTTTCGGCACCAAGGCGCTTGGCCTCTCTCACCAGGTCGCGATATTTCGCCGTCCAGTCGTGGCCGTTGCGCGTATAAATGCGTGTGCCGACTTCATCAATGATCATCTGCGATCGGTAGCCGTCGAACTTGACCTCGTGGGTCCAGCCTTCACCCTTCGGGAGGCTTCTCCACAAGGGTCGGCATCAACGGCTCGATGAACTTCAAACGCATGCACTGACCCACCCTCCGGCGATGCAATAAGATTAAGCTAAAATAGGTCCGAAACCGGAATCAGCCTTTTGGTGCAACAAACACGTCAACTCGGCGTTGCGGGATGAGGAAGGAGAAAACGATATGGCCGATGACAAGAGCAAGCGGGGTTTTCGCGATCGGGACCGTGTCTCGGCCGACGAGGATTATGAAGTTGAATATTTCGCAACAAAGACCGGCATCACACCCCAGCAGGTCAAAGAGCTGATCGCGAAGCACGGCAACCAACGCGAGACTTTGGAGCGGGTAGCCAAGGCGCTGCGGAAACAATGACCAGGCTATCTGATCTCGGCAGACCACTAGTCGGGCACCGACATAAAGGCCCGCCCGCGAGCGAACTCGCGCATTTCCTCCCTTGCCCTGTTTGCGGTCAACAGATCGACATGCGCGATTTTCGCCAGGTCACTTATCATGCCGATCCGGAGCACGAGCCGCTCGAACTGGACGCTTAGGACCAAAAGTGCCGAAATACCACGTTGAGGAAATGGACGGCGATACCGTGACGGCTACCCACATCGTCCATGCGACAACGCCGATCAGGGCGGCGCGGGAAGCGACGGATCGCGACATCACTCTGCGCACCAGCGAGCCCATCTGGATCAGGGTTGCCGACGAAAAGCGCGGCCACATATTCGAATACAGTTTTAGCCAACTCGGCTAGCTGAGTTTTTTGAATGGCATACCATGCCGTCGACCTCGATACGCAAGTTCGACTATGACCCCAACACTAGGGTTCTCTCGGTTTGGTTTGTAGCGAGCGGGAAGCATTACGAGTTTTTGGACGTACCTGCTGAGGCCGTTGCTGCGTTCAAAGCTGCCTTTGCCAAGGGCGTCTATTTTAACAGCCACATCCGCAATCGTTATGCAGTCCGGCTCGCGCCAGGGCGCTGACATCTGGAGACGCCGGGCTTGTTCAGGGATGGCCCGCGCCTGCTTCCGAGCGCGGGCCGACCATGATGAGTGAGGGGCCATCTTGGTCACCGGCAGGACCGCTGAGAACGCGAGCCGGGTGTGACCGAACAGCCTCGGAGCGAGGATGTTCCCGGCTGACGCAAAAAGGCCGAAGGGCGCAATTAGCACCGACTTAATTAGGTCCGGATCATTTTAACGAATCGTTGACCGCGCTGTCCCAGAATAGGACGGCGCGGTCAAACCCCAACCTTGGCTGCGCAGGCGGCTTCGGCACTCAGTTCCACCCCCGAGCTGTCGGAGCCGCCACCCACCCCACACTTATACCAGCAATGGTTGAATCAACCGTTACTGCACGTGCTTTCCATGGCGCTTCCCTGATCGTTAGACTTTGACGGATCAAACAGGGGATTCACAGATTCGGAGACTCGACCGATGGAAACGATCTTCGATGACATCGGCAACGGCCTCAGAGCGCCCGCACAGACGCATGGCGCCCTGTATGCGCCTTCGCATCGACATGGCCGGCAAGCTGTTCCTTGACGTCGCAATTGGCCTGGGCCTTGGCTTTGGAATCGCGATCGCGGGTTAGACCCGACCTATCGGTTCGGGCGGTCCGTAGCCAAAGCGTTGTAGAGCACCAAACACGCCAGCAACGAAATGACGCTGCCCAGCAGGTCGCCTAGGGTCAGGCGGGAAAAATAGACAAGATCGAACGCCGGTACCGCCATCGCTCCAGCCAATCATGATTCGGGACACTGCCGACATTAACCGTTAGTCGGCGCTAATGTTCTGGTCTGGATAACCTGTTCAATCTTTTGGTTGAACTTGCGCCATTCGCCCACAATCCAAATTTGGGCGAAGCAATCAAGCTTGCGAATGAATACGCCTCCGGAGACGTCCCCATTGGCCAAGAGGTTTTCGACGCCATCGGAGCGTCGCGGAAAGAAATGATAGAGAGTTGGCGAAAGAGGCGGAATGCTATCCGGTCTGGCAAGCTCGCTCCCACACCACGCAACGGCATCCAAAGTACCGCGAGGAATAGGAATGGCTCAGGTCCGCAAGCGCACCCTGCCCTCCGGTGAGTTCGGTGGCTGGCAGACTACTTCGATGCCGGCGGCAATCGCCGCGCCAAGCAGTTCGACAAGCGCAAGGATGCCGACGCCTATCTGGTAAAGGTGCGACGTGACCTGCAGCTCGGCGTTCATGTCGCAGACAGCACCTCGATCACGATCAAAGAGGCATCGAAGCTGTGGCTGGAAAGATGCGACGCCGAAGGCTTGGAGCGCTCTACGCGCGATGCCTACGCCCAACACGTCAACATCCACATCGTGCCGCTGATCGGCGCCAGAAAGCTCTCGCAGTTCAACACGCCGCACGCCCACGCCTTCGCTGACGAACTGGCGAAGGATCGATCGCTTGCCATGGTCAAGCGCGTTGTGCGTTCGCTCGGCGCGATCTTCGTTGAAGCAAGGCGGCGTGGCTTGGCGGCGACAATCCGCTGTCGAACGCCAAGGTGAAGACGAACGATCGGCGAAAGTTGAAGCGGCCCGAGATCCGACCAAACCCGAGTTGCGGACGTTACTGGACGCCGCCCAAGGCAAGCACCGCGCCCTGATAGTCACGGCGCTATTTAGCGGCTTGCGCGCCTCCGAACTGCGTGCCTCAGATGGAACGCCGCCGACCTGAAGCGCGGCGTCCTCACGGTGAAAGGCCGCGTGGACGCATGGGGTGATTTCGGGCTTCCGAAGACTTCGGCCGCGAGCGCGACGTGCCGCTGGCGCCCATGGCAATCAACGCCCTGAAGCAGCAGCGCCTGGCCATTGCGAACGGTCCCGATGGCTTGGTGTTCCCCTCCGACGAAGGAACGCCGCTCGACCATCACAACATCCTTGCGCGCGTCTGGACGCCGATGCTCGTCGGTGCCGGCATATTCCGGCTCCACCCCACAAGGCTCGATCCCGAAGGCGATCCTCTCAAAATCGCCAAGTACGACTTCCATGGCCTGCGTCATGCAGCGGCCAGCCTGAGAAGCTATCGCCGAAGCGTGTCCAGACCATTATGGGGCATAGCTCGATCACGGTGACGTTCGACAACGGCGATTTGTTCGAAGAAGATGCCGCCGATCAGACGGCAGTTGCCGAGATCGAGGCCCGCGTGCTGTTGTAGCGGGAGATTGCAACACGACTGCAACACGAGGCGATTTTGCTAGGGACGGTAAAATCTGTCTCTGACTCTGTTAGAGTAGTCCTGGTTCGAATCCAGGTTCCCCAGGCAAACTGGACGACGCAAACGACGCAAACTGGACGCCGCAGACAACAATCAGGTTCACGGACATCCTGGTGAGCATTCGCATTGGAGCGGATAGATATCGTCGGCAAAAGAGGGTCCGAAAAGCAGCTCCCTCGTAGGAACGAAAAAAGAAGAGAAGCGGAACTTGCGTGTGCAGTATTTGCACACGAACCCTCATAAATATTTGATTTTGTTGATCTATCTTCCCTATCCATCATCGGATCGACACCGCCGCCATAGACGATCATCAGATCGGCTGATCGGCAGTAGCGGACGTTGCCGCAGCTGTTCTACCCTGCCCAACATGCGGAAAGCGCTGGAGGTTGGAGGCTGCGCAGATCTCCTATCGTGACCCCGAACCATAGTCCACTCCAACCCGAGTCCTGGACGCACGGCGTAGCACCGAGCCTACTTCCTGCCGTCGTTCAATAATAATCCCGCGCCGCAGTCAGCCAGCGAGATCACCGTCGTCTGCCGGACGCGTGTCGGCTTCCAAACTGACAAACGCACCGCCTTTGTAGCGACGCTTTCCAGCCACGATCACCTGCGCAGCTTTGCCGCGCTCGCTGCGCACCAATAATTTCCATCTCCTTCCCTCAAACTGATCTTGCGCAGGCGGTCGTTTTGCCGCTGGCAGGCGCTGTCCTTCCGCTTCGATCGCGGCAGCGCCCAGTATCAACGCTGGCGGATCAAACCGCACAATCAGCACCTCAAAGCTGATCAGCAGAAGGAGCAGCGAATCAGGATCTTGTCGATCAGGGTCCAAAGGGCCGAGCACATATGTCTGGGCACGGTGACCGTGGCATAGCCGGCGCTGCAATGATGGCGTCGGCGCCCGGAGCCGGAAAGCCCAACTAAGAAAATCGTCGGCGGTGCCGATCTCGAAGAAAATTCTAGCCCGGCACGGTGAACAGGCTGGGGGCCGCATCGCGATATAGGGTTCAGCACAGCTCCGGCGGCACCACGTCGATCGACCCACTCCCGCTCGACGGCCCCGGCTACGTCCATGGTCAGCACGCGCAGCATGGTCAGCTGGCGCTTCATCGCGCGCAGATCGCGACGGTCGGTCTCTTTCGGCTCATGAAAACGTCACTCTGCTTTGCTAAACGCGGTGCTGGACCGGGTTACCACGCGTCAGATTTGGATCATCACCTTGCCGGCCTCCATTCTCGCCGGATAGATCGCGAGATTGACGCAGACCGGCGCGCCCTTGGCCTGGCCGGCCGCAATTGAAGCGGCCAATATGCTTCAAGGCATTGGATGACGTCGTCGATCACCAGCGCTTCGGCCGGATGCGCCTTCTCATGCGTACAATATCCGTCGGTGGCGAAGAACTCGTCATCGGGCGAGCGGCAAACCGCGAAGGTGCGGCCGCGAAGATGGAAGCGGATGACATCCTCTTCCGAGATGTCGTCCACCGCGCACGCTTCAATCCAGTCGGCCATCTCCGGTCCGGCAAAATTCGCGATCGCTATTCGGCCGCCGCCGACATATCGACCTGGTGAAATTCACCGCGATAGGGCCGCGCCGTCGGCGGCAATTCGCGCTTGAGGAAATAATCCTCGTACCGCAGCTGCTTCAGCAGCACCGGCCAGACTTCGCGATAGGCATGCCACATGGACGGGTTCGCCGCCGGCAGGTCGTGCTTGATCAGCTCGTGCAGCCTCGGCAGCGCATGGTAGGGCACCATCGGAAACATGTGATGCTCGACGTGGTAATTCATGTTCCAGTAGATGAAGCGGCTGACCGGGTTCATGTAGACGGTGCGCGTGTTCAGCCGGTGGTCGACGACATTGTCGGCCAGGCCGATATGCTGCAGCAACCCTGTCAGGACCATGTGCCAGCTGCCATAGAGGCGCGGCAGGCCGATCACCACCAGCGGCAGCAGCGACCAGGTGAACAACGCCAGCCCGACTGTCGCCGCATAGATGGCGACATGCCAGCGCGCAGCGATCACCGCCTTGTGCTGCTCCATCTCGGGGATATAGCTCTTCTCTTCATCGGACAGCTTGCCGAACGCCTGGCGCACCAGCGCCGGCAGCGAATAGCGGAAATCGAGAATACCGGTGAAGGCGAGCGCCGCCCGCAGCAGATCTGGGGGGCGCATGACGGCGATTTCGGCATCGCGGCCGACGATGATGGTATCGGTGTGATGGCGGGCATGGCTCCAGCGCCATTGCACGGGGTTGCGCATCAGCATGAAGCTTGAGATCTGGTAGACGACATCGTTCATCCAGCGCGTCCGGAACGCGGTGCCGTGGCCGCATTCGTGCCAGCGCGAGTCGCTCGACGAGCCGTAAAGCACGCCATAGACGAACAGGAACGGCACCACCCACCAAGTGCCCCAGAACCATACGATGCCGGCGGCCGACACCAGGATCGCCGCGACCCAGATGATCGTGTCGCGGATCGCCGGCCCGTCGGAGCGTTGCATCAACTCCTTGATCGCCCTGCGCGGGACATCGGTGTGATACCATTCGGCCGAAGCCAATCCGGTCTCGATGGCGCGCTTGGTGCTTTCACCGACCAGGCTGTAGTCGCGCTTCCTGCTTGCCGTCATCGTCTTCTCCGTTTCCCGCCTGCGCTCCGCAAGGGCCGCCTGGGGTCGGCCGGGCCGCGCCTGCTTCCGTATTACGGCGCACTTCCCGCCCGCCGCGGCAACCGATCGTGCGTTTCAAGCCGGTCACGCCTGCAGTCTCGCAAAAGCGCCCGACGGCGCAGGGTAATCCTGTTGCGGCTGCCGGGCGATCGACCCTATCCTCGCTTCCGCTTGGGCGATCTGACCGGCACCGTCGAGCACCCGGAACACGGCGTCATAGGAGCGGCTTTCGCCATGGTCCAGCCAGATCATCTCGCCCCGTTCGCGCGCGGCGAGATTGCCCAGAACATGATGCGTCGAGGGTTCGATTCCCAACGCATATAGGCCGGCCTGGAAGTTCTGCCACTGATAGGTGCAGGGCAGCTGATCCTTGCGGGTAACGACCTCGAAGCCGAGCCCCAGTTGGTCATTGACGACGGCCACCGGCACCTCGCCCGCCGCATCGGCGCCAAGCTCGTGCTCCCAGACCTGCTCGCTGAATCCCAGCTGCGGCGCCGGCACGGTTCGGTAGCCGACCTTCTGCGCCTCGTAACGATCGCCGGCGTGCGCCGCCCAGACGACATCCCGGATCGGCGCCAGGTAGCGCGAACCCTCGTCGAGCAAGGGATGGCTGACGTTGACGTGATAGAAATACATGTGCGGCGTGCGGCTGAAACCATGATTGACGACGCGGTCCGACAGCCGGATCTCGGTGCCGCCGACATCGGCCTCGATGCGGCGCAGCAAATGGAGATCCTCGCCGAACACGGTTGCCTGCTGGACAATGCCTTCCGCCCACAGCACGCAGCGGTCGCCGTCCCAGGCCTCGCCGTAGCCGGTCAGCCGCGCCGGCACGGTGCCGATGCGGCCATGCAGCGAGTGCAATACCCGCTTGCGCCCCGGATAATTGTAGCTTTCGGCCGGCACGTCTTCCCGGCCCAGTATATGGTCGAGGCCGCAGGTGACGAGCAGCCCCGAGAACGACCGGCCAAAGGCGAAACCGTCCTCCCCTTCATGCTCGTGCAGTCCGGGGTGGCGAAAGCCGCTCGGCGAATGCCAGCCGATCGCCTGGCCCCGGAAGTCGCAATCGGCGATATCGAGCGCCCGGTCGACCAGCGCCGTGAAGCGCAGGCCGGAGCCGGTGCGGAACTCGAGCATCCGGATGCCGCGCTCCACGCCGTCGCCGAGCGTCATCAGCCGCACGCCGGCAAACTGCGACAGCATGCCGGACCGCTCGGCCACCTGCCTTCGCGACAGCGTCTTGCCGTAAAGCTCTACCATGCGACGTCCTTCACTTTGCCCTCGCCTCCTTGAGCAAGGCCGACATGTCGGCGCCGGTGATGATGCTTTCCACCGTCAACAGGTCGGTGTCGGCGACCGTCTGTTCCGCGACGATTTCGCCGCGGCGCATGACGATGATGCGGTCGGCGACCTGGAACACGTGGTGGATGTTGTGGGTGATGAGCAGCACCGAGTGGCCGGCGTCGCGCACCTCCTTGACGAAGCGCAGCACGCCGTGGGTTTCCTCGACGCCAAGATTGTTGGTCGGCTCGTCGAGTATGATCACCTTGGCGGCGAACTGCATGGCGCGCGAGATCGCGATCGATTGCCGCTCACCGCCCGAGAGGGTGCTCACCAGCGCATCTGCATCGAGCTTTTTCGAAATGCCGACCCGCTTCAGCAGCGCCGAGGCGGCGTTGCGAAGCTTGGCGAGATCGAGCGGCGCGAACACGCCGAGCCAGCCGAAATTGACCGGCTCCCGGCCCAGGAAAAGATTGCGCGCGATGCTGAGGTCCGGCGCGAGCGATGTGTCCTGATGGATGGTCTCGATGCCGAGGTCCATCGCGTCGCGCGTCGAGCGGATCGATGCCTTCTCGCCGCGCACGAAGATGTCGCCGTGGTCGGCCGGGAAGACGCCGGAGATCGCTTTGATCAGCGTCGATTTCCCGGCGCCATTGTCGCCGAGCAGGGCAACCACCTCGCCTTCGTTGAGGGTGAACGAGGCGTTCTTCAGCGCACGCACGTTGCCGAAGGACTTTTGCAGGTCTTGCAGACGCAGCACTTCCATCGTCAGCTCCTTGCGGCGTTCTTCTGCAGCAAAGCGTGCAGGATGAGCATGGCGAGGATGATGACGCCGACGAAGATGTTGTATGCCAAGCCCGGCACGCCGATCAGCACGATGCCGTTGCGGATGGCGCGCAGCATCAGCGCGCCGACGATGGTGCCGAGGATGGTGCCGCGCCCGCCAGTGAGCGCCGTGCCGCCGACCACCACCATGGCGATCACTTCGAGTTCGTAGCCGGTGCCGGCCACCGGCGAGGCGGCCGAAATCCGGAACGCGCTGATCATGCCGGCCAGCCCGGCCACCACCGAGGTCAGGATGAACAGCCAGATCTTGACCGCGTCGGCCGGCACGCCGCGCGCCACCGCTGCGTTGCGGTTGCTGCCGATGGCGCTGATCCAGTTGCCGAGCTTCGCGTAGCGCAGGATGTAAATCGCCAGCAGCGACAGGCCGATGAACCACCAGAGCGAGGTGTAGAACCGGAACGAGCCTACATTGAAGCTGCCGGCAAGCAGCGTGACGAAGAAGCCGGGCTGGTCCCACGACTTCAGGGGGAATCCCTGCGTGATGTAGAGCGCCGCGCCGCGCACGACGAGCAGCATCGACAGCGTGACCAGGAACGAGGAAATGCCGATCTTGGTGACGATCAGCCCGTTGATGGCGCCGATCGCGATGCACAGCACAAGCCCGGCCAGGAGGGCGACGCCGATGTCGATACCGCCATTCTGCACCAGCAGCATCACCACGACGGGCGCAAGGCCGAACACGGCGCCGACCGACAGATCGAACTCGCCCGCCGTCAGCAGCAGCGTCATGCCGAGAGCGATGATGCCGAGCTCGGGCAGGAACGCCATCATGTTGGATATGTTGAGCGGCGACAGGAAGTTGCCGTCGGCGATGGCGAACACCACGAGCAGCACGATGAGGATGATGAGCGAGGAGAATTGCGGTGAACGCAGCAGCGCAGACCTGCCCTTCGCTCGCTGCGTGTCGTCGTCTGCTATGATTGCCATATCTGTCAGGACCATGCGTCCGGCGCCCGCCATTTCGGGGCGGGCGCCGATTGTCGTCACTTGTTGTAGAGTTTCAGGATCGGCTCGACGCTCGAGGCGTCGTAGAGGCTGAATGTGTGAATGTCGTAGCCGACCGGCTCGCCAGAGGCCGCAAGCCCGAGCAGCGCCACCGGCATGAAGCCCTGCGCCGACGGGTACTGCCAGGCCGCAGCATTGACGAAGCCGGACTTGACCGCCTCGGCCGTCTCCTTTGAGTTGCCCCAGCCGACGACCGGGACCTTGCCGGCCGACACACCGGCCCCGTCGAAGACGCGTTTGATGCTTGCTGCCACGGAATCGCCCAGTGCAATGATTGCCGGCGGATTGTTGGCGACCATGTAGTCGGTCATCTTGGCGATGATGCCGCCCGGGTCGGTGCCGCAATCGACCACGTCGTACTTGATGCCGAGCGGATCGAAGACGCTGGCGATGCCCTCGGTCTCGAGCTGCTGGTAGCTGGCGCCCGGCACTTCGACCGGCAGGAACACCTTGTCGCCCTGCTTCACCATCTTGTGGTCGACGAGATACTTGGCCCAGATGACGCCCGCTTCCCTGAGGTCGGCCCCGACATAGGCCTGCCGCCCGGTCGCCGGATCGTCGGTGTTGAAGAACACGATCGGTATGCCGGCGGCCTTGGCGGCCTTCACCTCCTCCGTCCACAGGCCGGGCTGAGCCGAGGTGGTGGCGATGCCGTCCGGCTTGGCGGCGAGCGCCGAGTTGAAAGCCTCCTTCTGCGCCGCCATGTCGCCGCCGCTGAACGAGATCTTGCAGGTCACCTTGAGCTGGTCGCAGGCCTTGGTCGCGCCGGCATTCCAGTCGATCCAGAACGCGTCCGAAGGGCCACCATGCGACAGCAGATAGAAGGTCTTCTGGCCGTCCTGGGCGAATGCCGGCAGGCTCAAGGAGACCCCGGCTACCAGCGTCGCCGCAGCAGCCACTTTCAATGCGAATTTCAACATTCATTCCTTCCTTGGTTGGAGCTGCGCCGCCATGCGCCGGCGGCGCAACCGGCACTCACAGGCCGTTGGTGCGGAACTTCCCGTCGAGGAATTTCTTCGCGCGCGGCACGTCGTCTTCCGAGAGATGCTCGATGATGACCGGGATGTTTGGGTGCTTTTCCGCCAGCCGCTGCAGATAGAGATCGTAATTCAGCGATCCCAACCCGGGCGCCGGCAGCTCGATCTCGCCGACGCCGCGGAACGTGTGGCTCTCCATCGCATCCTCGTCGCCGATGTCGGCATGCTTTTCCGACTTGTCGCTGCCCGAACGCTTGACGTCCTTGGCATGCGCGATCTTGATCTTGTCGGCCAGCGTATCGAACACCTGGTTCAGGATCTGGTCCATCCGGTCGATGTTGTGGGTTTCGAAATAGTTGGTCGGATCCATCAGCAGGCCGAGGCCGGGATGGTCGACCTGGGCGAACATCTTCACCGTCTCCTCGACCGAGCCCACAACGTTGTTGACGTAGGTCTCGAGCAGGAAGACCGCGCCGTGGTCATAGGCGGTCTGGGCAAGCTCGGCGATCACCTTGCGGCACTCCTCAAAGCCTTCCTCGGTCTTGTTTTTGGGATGATGCACCCAGTCGGATTCGGTGTTGTAGGTACCGGTCTCGGAGATCACGTAGGGCGAGCCGAAGCTGCGGGCGTTGCGGATGATCTCCTTGAGATAGCCGACGCGCTTGTCGCGCTCGGCCTTGTCGGGATGGATGATGTTGGTGTAGCCCGACACGCAGCAGATCGGCAGGTTGTTGTCGCGGAAGACGTCGCGCACCTGCTTGGCCTTGTCCTCGGTGATCTGCCCGGCCGACAGATCGATATCCCTAAAATGCAGGTCGAGCTGCACCGTGTTGAAACCGAGCCCGCGGATCTTCTTTGCCGTCTCTTCGAGGCCGTACGGGAAATAGCCCGTGAAAATACCTGCCTGCATCATGATGTGAACTCCTCCCTAAGCGATTCAGTTGGCTGACTTTATCGATATCTCGGACAGTTTGACGGTGCGGCCTTGCGCCATCGAGCGATAGCCGGCCTCGACCAGCGCCATCGTCTTGACGTTGTCGGCAACCGATAATGCCGGCGGCGCGCCTGTCTTCACCGCATGCTGTAATTGCTCCATCACGCCGATGAAGGCATGCGGGAACCACATCGTGTCCCAGCTCGGGCTGACCCACTTGCCATCCGTCGTCTCGGTCGAGGCATAGGTCAGCGTCGAGGCCACGCCTTTCGGCCAGCCGATCGTGCCTTTGGCGACACCCTTGGTGCCGTCGACGCGCCAGTTGATGTGCTGGTCGTCCAGATAGCCCTCCTGGCGCGGTCCGGACCAGACATCCTCCAGCGACACGGCGAGCACGCCGGAGGGAAAGCGCAGCGTCGAGACGGTGATGCCGTCGCTATGCTCGAATGTCGTGCGCGGGTCCTTGCGTGTCAGGGTGGTGATTTCCGAGGGATCGCCGAACAGGAAGCGCAGCACGTCGAGATGGTGCACGCTCATATTGGCCAGCGTCAGCCGGTCGTAGTCTTGAAGGAAGGTCTGCCAGTGCGGGATCGCATGCATGTCGATCTGCGCAAAGACGATGTCGCCCAGCGCGCCGCGGTCGATGATCTGCTTCAGCACGCGCATCGACTGGTCGTAGCGCATGTTCTGGTTGACCGAGAGGATCTTGCCGGACTTTGCGGCTTCGTCGCGCAGTTTCACGGCTTCATCGACCGACAGCGCCAGCGGCTTCTGCGCCAGGATCGCCTTGATGTGAGGCTGCTTCAGCGCATGGCGGATCAATGCCGGCTGCTGGTCGGGTGGAAAGGCAAGGTCGACGATCTCGACCTCAGAATCCTCGATCAGCTGTTCCGGTGTGTCGTGGACGGTCGCAATGCTCCAGCGTGCAGCTACCTTCTCGGCACTGGCCTTGGTGCGCGAAGCGATGGCGACGACTGGGAAACCGGCCTGCGCATAGGCGGCAAGATGGCATTCGGCCATGATCATGCCGGCGCCGATGCAGCCGATACGGTATTCTTTCGTGCGGACCTTCACGTCCGGCTCGAAGCCTTCGCTCGCCATGTCTTCCTCCCGCAATTCTGTTTTCGCAGCCGCGATCATCTCGCCAACGCGCCTCCGTCCTGCCCGAAATAATGCACCCGGGCCGGCTCGCAGGATATCGCTACCACCGCATCCGGCCTGATGTCGGGCTGGCCGCGCAGCAGCGCCTTCAGCCGCGCCTCTCCGGCGGCGAGCGTTACCACCGTGTAGCCGCCAAGGGGCTCGACCTCGAATACGCGCGCCGGGCGGCCAGCGCCCCCTTCGACCCAGGGCCCGACCTTGATGTCCTCCGGCCTGAGCCCGATTTCGATCGCGTCGGCCGGAGCAGCGCGATCGTCGATGCTGACCGTGCCTTCGGCGGCCTCGAGGCCATCTTCGCCGCGAACGGATTTGAGGATGTTCATCATCGGCGAACCAAGCAGTCGCGCCACATAGGTGTTCGCCGGGCGGTCGTAGATCTCGGACGGGGCGCCGATCTGTCGGATCCTGCCATTCTCCAGAATCGCGATGCGGTCGGCGATCGACATCGCCTCTTCCTGGTCATGGGTGACGTAGATCAGCGTCTTGCCGAGTTCGCGCTGGATGCGCTTGAGCTCGACGCGCGTTTCCTCGCGCAGCCGCGCATCGAGCGCAGAGATCGGGTCGTCCATCAGATAGGCGTTCGGGTCGCGCACCAGGGCGCGGGCTATCGCCACGCGTTGCCGCTCGCCACCGGAAAGCTGCGCCGGCGGCTTGTGCAGAATATGGCCGATGTGGAGCTTGGCGGCCACATCGGCGACACGCGTTTCGATCTGGGCCTCGGCGACCTTGCGCTCGACCAGCGGGAAACGCACATTTTCGCGCGCGCTCATATGCGGGAACAGCGCCAGGTTCTGGAACACCATGGCGACATTGCGCTCGGCCGGCGAGACGGTGTTGACCGGTTTGCCGCCGATCAGGATCTCTCCGGCGTCAGGCGTCTCCAGCCCGAGCACCAGGCGCAGGATTGTCGATTTGCCCGCCAGCGGCGGCCCGAAGAAGCAGAAGAATTCGTTGTCATTGACGGTGAACGAGGCGTCGTCGACGGCGAGCGTCGTGCCGTAACGCTTGCTGACATTGCGAAAGACGATATCGGCCATGTCAACCTGCCTTCATCGCAATGCCGCTGCGGGCATCGAAGACACGCACGGACGATGCCACGGGGGCGACGACGGCAAGCTCGCCGATCGACAGTCCGACAGCATTGTCGAACACCGCCTTCACGGCGGTCTCGCCATCGCCGAGATGGACGATGGTCCTCGCGCCGATCCGCTCGACGAAGCTCACCGGCATGGCGAGGCCCTGCCCGCTCTGCACCAGCGACACCTGTTCGGGCCGGAAGCCGTAAAGCACCTCAGAGCGCGATCCGCGCAAGGTGGCGGCCAGCGCATCCGGCAGCGTCGGCGTGACCCCCAGTGGCCCGAGATCGACCACCAGGCCCCGGTCGCTCTCCGCCGGCCTTCCCTTCAGCAGGTTCATGCCCGGAGCGCCGATGAAGCGGGCGACGAAGACATTGGCTGGATTGTTGTAGACTTCCAGGGGCGTTCCCACCTGCTGCAGCACGCCGTGATCCATGACGGCAATGCGGTCGGCCATGGTCATGGCCTCGAGCTGGTCATGGGTGACGTAGACCATCGTCTGCCTGAACTGGCGCTGCAGCTGCTTGAGCTCGGTCCGCATTACCGCCCGGAAGGCGGCGTCTACATTGGACAGCGGCTCGTCGAGCAGGAAGATCGCCGGCTCCATGATCGCCGAGCGTCCGATTGCCACCCGCTGCAGGATGTTGACCGAGAGCCGGTCGGCCTTGCGGTCGAGCAGCGGCGTCAACTGCAGCAGCTCGGCGACGGCGCCGACGCGGCGGTCGATCTCGGCTGTCGCCGCACCGCGCATCCGCGGCCCGTAGGCAAGGTTCTGGCGCACCGTCATGTGGGTGAAGATGGCGTAGTTCTGGAAAACGAAGCCGACGCCGCGGCGGCCCATGGGCACGCCGGCCATGTCGCGCTCGCCAAACAGGATCTTGCCGCTGGTCGGCTCTTCCATGCCGGCGATCATGTTCATCGTCGTCGACTTGCCGCAGCCCGAAGGCCCGAGCAGCGCCATGAACTCGCCATCGGCGATGTCGAGGTCCATGGTCTTCAGCGCCGTGAACTCGCCAAAGGTCTTGACCAGGTTGCGCAGCTGGATCGCGCTCATGCCGGCACCAGCCTTGCGCGCGCCATGCGCTTCATGGCGAATACGGCAACGATCGAAAGCACGACCAGGATGGCCAGCGCGATCGCCGCCACATAGCCCCAGATCAGGTCCTGCGTCGTGACCTTGTAGATGTAGACGGAGATCGTCTCCGTGGCGACGCCGGGGCCGCCGCCGGTCATGATGTAGAGCGTGTCGAAGATCTTGAAGTTCTCGATGACGCGGATCGCCAGCGCGATGATGATGATCGTCTTCATCTTCGGCAGCACGATGGTGACGAAGCGCTGCCACGGGTTGGCGCCGAGCAGGGTCGCCGCCTTGATCTGGTCCTGCGGCACGCCGACCAGGCCGGCAAGCAGGATCAGGAACATCAGCGGCGTCCACTGCCAGATATCGGCGATGATCACCGCGATCAGCGCCAGTGTGGGGTCAGACAGCCAGGCGATGGTGACGCGGGAACCGCTGAGTGCCGACAGGATGTCGTTCAGCGGCCCGCCCGACTGGAACAGCATGAAGAACATGTAGCCGGCCACCGCCGGAACCACCATCATCGGCATCAGCAGGATCGAATAGAAGACCCGCTTGCCCGGAAAATCGTCCGCGAACAGCGTCGCCAATGCCAGGCCAAGCAGGAATTCGACGGGCACGCACACGACCATGACGATGGCCGTGCGCCTCAGCGCGCTCCAGAAGCGCGCATCGGCGGCAAGGTCGGTGTAGTTGGCGAAGCTGTTCCACATCTCCCATGCGTTCCACCAGCCGAGGCCGGAGAGCGGCGACCAGTCGGTGACGCTGATGTAGAGCTGCATCAGCAGCGGGAAGACGGAGATGAAGAGCACCAAAACCTGCGCCGGCAGCGTCAGCCGGAATCCCAGCCGCGCTCCCTCGTCCCGCAGCGCGGGCTTGCCAAGCGCGGCCTTTGCGTCCTTTGAGACAGTCACGGTCACCGCGCTCATTGCTTGAGCGCGCCGAAGGTCAGTCCGCGCACCAGATGGCGCTGGATGGCGATGCCCATGATGACCGGCGGCACCGCGGCGATAAGACCGAGCGCGGCCTTGGCGCCATAGAGCTGCCCGGTCATCGAGGAGGACAGCGAGGCCATGTAGACCGGGATCGTCACCCATTCACGCGTCGTCAGCAGCAGCGCGATCAGATAGTCCGACCAGTTGAGGATGAAGACGAAGAGGGCGGCGCTGGCCAGCGGTGCGCGCATCATCGGCAGCGTGATGCGCGTGAAGACGCGCAGCCGCGAACAACCTTCGACAAGCGCCGCTTCCTCGATCTCGCGCGGCATGTCGTCGAAGAAGGTCTTCATGAGCCAGAAAGCGAACGGCAGGGTGACGATGCCGTAGATCAGGGCCAGGCCAAACCAGCTGTCGGTGAAGTTCAGGAAGGCCCACATGATCATGACCGGGATCATCACCGCCATTGGCGGAAACAGCCTGAGCTGGATCAGCGCCAGCGGCAGGTTCTGGCCGGAGCCGAAACGCGACAGCCCGTAGGCCGCAGCCGTGCCCGCCGACATTGCGATCGCCGTGCCGAACACCGAAGACAGCAGCGACGACAGGATCGGCTTCAGCGCGGTGCGGTCGAGCGCCACGATCAGATTGTTGTTGGACTCGCCGAAGACGAACTGGAAATTGCCGAGCGTCGGGTTCTTCGGCCACCATGTCAGGTCGGCGCCGGTCGCCGACCATTCGGCGATCGGCTTGAAGGCCATCGACACCATCCACAGGATCGGTACCAGCGTCACCGCCATCGCCGCGAAGATCGCGGCGTAGCGGAATATCTCGAAGGGGACGGAACGGTTCATCTGGCTGCTTTGCTGGTGGCGTTGACTGCGGCGGGGAGGAACAGATGCTCCTCCCCTCCAGCGCTGATCCAGGGAGACGGATCAGCTGATCGGGTCGAGAACCGTCGGCCAGGCCTCCTTGTTCGTCCTGATGGCTTCGAGCAATTTGTCCTCGCCGATGCGGCGGGCGATCTTCTTCCACTCCGCTTCCGTGTCGGCCATCGCCTGTTCCGCTGTCTTGGCCTTGGTCAGCGACGCCATCAGATTTTCGTCCAATGCGTTGTGGAAGGCGGTGGCGCCGGGATAGTTGATCGTCGGCACCGTGCGGGCGACGGTCTCGCGCACCACGTCGATGTGGTAGGCGTGGTAGGTCTGGCGCACCAGCGGATCGGAGAAATCCGAGAGCCGGAACGGATCGAGATAGCCGCCCGGATTGGCGCTCATCCAGGCATAGATGCGGGCGGAGCCCAGCCACTGCAGCAAAAGGTAGGCGACCTCCTGGTTTTTCGACTGCGACGAGACCATGCCGGTCAGCGAGAACCACAGCACGGAACGGCTGATCAGCTTGCCGTCGACTTCGCGGCCGGGCGGCAGCATCGAGCCGATCTTGCCGGTGACGGCAGAATCCTTGTTGCCGGCATTGTCGAGGAATTTCGGCAGGTTCGAGAAGGCGCAGGTCATCGCCGCGCCGCCCTTGGCGAAATTTCCATACTGCTCCGGCCAGCCCCAGGAGATCGCGTCCGGCGAGTGATGAACCAGCGAGCCGACATATTCGTTGGTGGCGGCAATGCCGTGCTCGGAATTGATCAGCGGCTTGCCGTCGTCGCCGAACAGGAACTGGTTGGGCGATGCCATCGAGACATAGCGCTGATACCAGTTGGTGTAGCCCCAGCCCTGGTTGCGCAGGTCGGTGGAGCCGAACAGGCCCTTGTCGGGCCGCTGGAAGAAGCCCGCGATGTCACTGTGCTGCTTCCAGGTCTTCGGCGGCGCCAGATCGTAGCCGAATTTGTCCTTGAACGCCTTCTGCTCGGCAGCGTCGCCGAACAGGTCGGTGCGGTAGACCCAGGTCTGGAAGTCGCCGTCCAGCGACACGCCATAGTTGGACCCGCGATATTTGTTGAGCAGCGACACGCCCTTGGCGCCGTCGACATAGCCGGTCTTGGGATCGTCCCATTCGGGCTTGTACTGGGCGACGAAGTCGTCGAGCTTGGCGATGCCGCCGGTCTCGGCAAGGTCGCCGAGGCGGTTCCATTCCGTCGAGTAGATGTCATAGGCCCCACCCTTGGTGGAGATGTCCTGCATCGTCTTGGTGAATTCCTGGCCGTTCGGCAGGCCGACGATCTCGATCTGGATGCCGGTTTCCTTTTCCCACAGCTCCTTGATCGACGGCGCACCCGCAGGGAAAGGCTGTGTGAGTTGGCCAATCGAGCCATCCGACAGGCCAAGCACGATCTTGGCCGGTGCCTTGCCAGCTCCCTTCAAGGCCTTGGCCGCCTCAACGGCACGGGCTTCCGGCGTGTCGGCGCCATATTGATAGCGCTCGGCGCCCTCGAAACCGGTGGGACCGCCTACCATGCCTGGCGCCAGCGCGTCGGCCGCAACGGCACGGCCGGGACGGATGAATTGCGGTGCGATACCGGCCGCAGCCACGAACGCCGCCGCCTTCCCTCCGGACGCCAGCAAGCCGCGTCGCGATATGCGGATCAAATCAGACATTGGAATTCCTCCCTCAGGGCCGATGTTTCCTCCACGAGCCCGTTGAGGGATATTGACGGCAGCACCGGAAGGCTGTCAACATCATAAATACTCAAAATACATCGTAACACCGCAACCGCGGAGAAAATACGTCATGCAAAGGTCGACACACGGGCTCAATGCCTCGATTTGATGGGAAATCTGCCTTTCTGGCACGCGACTATCACGCCGGGCGACGCGATTTAGCCCAACCTCCTTGCGCATCGGCTAAGGCTCGATACATCATTTCCCATCAGAATCGCTGATGGCTGGCAGCTGTGGCCGTCGGACGGGCTAGCGGCATTGTGCGATCTGATGCATTGAGGAGATGAAGACGGTGCGTTCCACCTTGACTGACATAGCCCGGGAAGCCGGCGTTTCCGCCGCCACCGTCGACCGCGTGCTGAACAACAGGCCCGGTGTGCGGGCGCGCACGCGTGAGATCGTGCTCGAAATGGCGCAGCGCCTCGGCTACATCGCGGAAGGCCCGAACGGAGCGCCGCCCAGGCCCTCACCTGGAGAGGTCATCCGTCTCGACTTCGCCCTGCCGGCCGGCACCAATTCCTTCATCAAGATGCTGCATCGACACATCGAGGCGCAGGCCCTAGCGCGCCCCGATCTTGACGTCCACATCGCCACCATAGAGGGCTTCAACCCCGACCGGCTCGCCCGCCTGCTGCAAGAATTGCGTGGACAGACACAAGGCGTCGGCGTGATCGCGCTCGATCATCCAACGGTGCGCGAGGCGATCCGCTCGCTGTCAGCCAATGACGTCAAGGTGGTGACCATCGCCTCCGACATCCTGCATGTTCCGAGAGTGGCCTATATCGGCATCGACAACCGCGCCGCGGGGCGGCTGGCCGGCTATCTGCTCAACCGCTTCATGGGATCCGAACGCCCAAGCAAGGTGGCGCTGTTCGCCGGTTCGCTGTCCTACCGCGGCCATGAGGAACGCGAGATGGGATTCCGGCACATCTTGACCGAGGAGTCGCCCAACCTCAAGATCGTCGAGATGCGCGAAATGCTGGATGACCGAGAGAAGGCTTATTCGGAAGCATCAGCGCTTCTGGACCGGCACCCCGATCTTGCCGCGATCTACAATGTCGGCGCCGGCAACACCGGCATCGCTCGGGCGCTCAAGGAGCGTGGACGCGCCAAAGACATTCTCTTTCTCGGCCACGAGGTGACAGACGGCACCAAGGAACTTTTGTTGGATGGGACGCTCGATGCGGTCATAGATCAAAATCCGCGCGTCGAGGCGCGGGAAGCGCTCAACATTTTAAGCCACTCTGTCAGGCACCTGAACTATGAACCGCATCAACCACGACTTCAGGTGATCTTCAAAGAGAATATACCTGAAATCTGATCAATGGATCCGTGATCGTATCGCAAAGCACAGCGTTGGCGTCGCCACCGGTCCCAAATACGAACGAGAGCCCGAATGATCTCGTCAAAGCCGCCGATCTGGCACTATTCCGTGCGAAGTCGGAGGGCCGAGATCGGGTCGTGGTTGATGGTGCATGAGAAGGCCGTCGCCCGTTGCAACTCGGTCAGCCTTTCCGAACCTAAAAAGACCAAGTCCACTCATAGCACCGAAGTCGCGAACGATTGGGGCGAAGAGGGTTCTGGATGTCGGCACGAAGCCGACGAATGGCATACGCCCGTCCGTCCGCCACGATCACCTGAAGCATCGCCCCGGCCCCAGGCGCACGAGCAGATATGTCGCAGGCAACCTCGTGTGTTATACACGCACGCTGACTTTTTGGGTCGGACACGAGATCGATGGACCAGGAAACGCTTCTTGCCGCAGTCCTCTTAGCTGATGTCGTGGGCAGCACGCCACTCTATGAGCGGATCGGAGACGATGCCGCTCTACAGCAGGTCTCGGATTGCCTGGACACGATGCGCGAGATCGTCGCCAAACACGGTGGTGATTTCATTTACTCGAAGGGCGATGACATACTCAGCCTCTTCGAGAGCCCGGAAATGGCGCTGACGGCCGTCTGCCAAATCAGCCACCAACTGACTAAAGGTCCGTTAAGCGCCCGTATCGGATTGCATTTCGGGGCGGTCATTCGCGCGCGGGGCGCGATATTCGGTGACGTTGTCAATGTCACCGCAAGGTTGTCCACCACGGCGAACCCCGGAGAGGTGCTGATCAGCCAGAGCTTCTGCGAAGCCCTTTCCCCGAGAAGCCGCAAGGGCCTGCGGCTCCTCGACAAAATGGCCTTGAAGGGGAAGCAAGAGTTCTTCGATGTCTATACCCTGTGGAGCGACGATGGGGGCCCCGGTACGCAGATCACCAGCCATGGCGCCACTACAGATAGACGCTCGGTCCTGCCGCGGCAGATTCATCTGGTCATCCGCTACAGAGATCAGCTGCGATCCTGTCGAAACGGCGAATCCGTGACAGTCGGCAGATCGGCGGAATGCGATATCATCGTCGAGCGGCCCTGGGTATCGAGGCGCCACGCCGCCTTCACCATATTGAATGGCAGAGCTCGGCTTCTCGAACGAAGCTCTTCGGGCACATTTGTGTCCATGGGACTGGGCCATGAAGTATTCGTACGCCGTGAAGATATTATCCTCTTCGGCTGCGGCGTCATCTCGCCTGGAGTGAAGTCGGCACTCGACGAAGCCCAGCTTCTTCACTACGAAATTGTCTCGGATTGACCCGGCCCGGCTACTAGCTCGACCGGTTTCGAGCTGGTTCGCTGGCGCCCTCAATGTCGCGCTGTATTCTTTGACAGCCATTGGAATCGACCGTTCATAAATGTGCCAAGGCCAATCCAGGAACGTCTGCTCTCGAAGTTGGGCTGCGAAGAGCTGACTTCCGTTTCCCTCGCTGAGTTCGACGGAGCCGGCGGCCGGTGCATCTCCCTCGCAGGATGCGGAGTTCTACCTGCTCCTAGGCGACATTCTGCAGGTGGATGGCTTCGGCAGCAAGCTGGCCCGCTCGATCGGTGACGCGATAGGTCTTGCCGCGAAAAGGCGGTGCGTGGGAATTGTGCTGGACTGTCGGCCAGACAATGAGCTGGCGACGGGAGCGGCCGGCTGAAGCGGGATGGCCCGGACCAATTCCCTGCCCTGTGTCGCCTTGATATCCCCAGGTGCTGAAGGTCAGCACAGGCTGTTGCAGCCCGGGGTCGACGAACGCTTCATCAGACCATTGCGCCGCAATAGCTCCTCGACCACCTGCGAAGGCTCGCGATTGGGCTACCGTCACGAAATTGGCGCAGAAGCGCAGACCACTGACATATCGCGACGTCGAGATGGAGCTCGATGCCACCGTGTTTGCAGCACCGGGGAGATTCCTCTTGGGCCGATCGAGTTCAAGTTGCTGCGCCACATGCTCGACAATCCTGAAAGGTGATCAGCCGTGATGAATTCATCGCAGCTGGCTGCTCGCAGAAAGCCAGTGTGAGCGCCCAGGTGGTCGACGTTCACATGAGCCAGTCGCGAAAGTTGTTGAAGCAGTCGTCGCAGAGTTGCCATTCGCACCCTGCGGCTTGCCGGCTATTCTCTCGAAGACACTGCGGGCTGACGATCTCGGCGATTGGGTTCAGAAAGGTCGCTGCGTGAGGCCGCAAGGGGACCGACCCAATGGGAAAGGTCTTGGCAGCTAGGGGACTTAACGCCACCGACATTGCAGCCGGGCGCTGCTCTAATCGAGAGAAAGTCTGGGCGTATAGAACAAGCGACATGAGCGTGTCGGATTGTTTGCATTCAAACGACCTTTGCGACGTTATCCGTGCCTTCGCCTTGCTGGTGCCGGAGGAAATCATGACGTCGCCCGACAATTCGGTCGAACTCGTTCGCGACAAGAAGTGGACGGTCCGCATCACCGCCTACGGCAGCACCCTGACGTTTCCGTTCGAAGCAGAAAGCTATGCACGTTCTTATGCCGATGGTCAGGCATTCCGTCTCGGCGTTCAGGTGGCGGAACTGAAGCGATGCGGCTGACAGCTTGTCGACGTGTTGGCGGATAGCCTGCATTGCCATCGGAACGAATAGGTCACTGATTGCAGCCTCGCGATTTTTCCATCAAATCCCGCCTGCAATCTTGACAGCAACTCGGCAAAATCCCTCGCCGACTAGTGTTGTCATATGAGCTGGAGCTTTCCTCGCCGCCGGTGGTAGGCGGGATACGCTGCCGGGACAGCCCTCTTTTCGCATAGACGCGAACCTTGTGCTTTTCCGTCTCAAGGCTGATTGGCGGCTGGATGCGCGCGCCGTCTTTCATATTCTGCCATCAGCCCGCGCGGAGCGTGGAATCAACGGCGGGGAAGCGGATGATGTTTCCTGTTTGCGCTCGCGTAGCGCAAGAAACGCTGCGAAGAGCATGATAGCCATGCCGATGATGTCGATCAGGCTAACCTCCTCGCCGTAGGTGATGATGCCAAGCACGACGGCAATGACGGGTGAGACGAAGGCAAATGCTCCGGCGCGCGAGGCGCCGATTTCGTGCAGGAGCCGGATAAATAGAGTGTAGCCTATGAACGAACCAAACAGCACGAGGAACAGCCACCCGACCCAGGCCGGCCAGCCCCAATTGCCTTTTAGAGCCGCGGCCGCGCCTGGCTCCACAACGAGTGAGATGAGAATTAGGAATGCGCCCCCGAAAAGGGTGGTGAAGCCGGCGATGAAGTCCGATGAATATACCTCAAGAAGCGGCCGCGCGAGCACCGAACCCCATGCATAGATTAAAGCTGCCGACGCCACCGCTGTCATCGCCAGCAGCCGGAGCCCCTGCCCTGCTGGTCTGCGTGTGTCCAACCAGCATAGGCTTCGGGCCCGAACAGGACGCACAGACCGGCCGCACCGAGCAAAATCGCAAAGAGCCTGCGGCCGTCATAGCGTTCGTCCCCCAGAAGCAACGCAAACCCAAGCAGCGTGACGGGGGTCAGCGAAAGCTCAAGAACAGCCGCGGTGCCCGTATCGACGTAGAGCATGCCCCAAAAGAGTGGGCCATAGCAAAGCGGAATCATGAACAACGTAACAACGAAAAGACGCGGCCAACTCCTTTTCGCCACCCGTGGTAGAGCAGCGCCCCTTAGGCGCGTCGCGCTGAGGATCAGCAAGCCGGCTACTGTAAAACGCGTGCCTGCGAACATCAGAGGCGGCACGGTGGCGATCCCTGCCTTGATACCGATCCACGTGGTGCCCCAGATCACACATAAAACCAGAAATGTCGCTGTGTTGCGGTTCATCGGAAGCAGCCTTCGCTGGGCGTTGTTGGTTCGTCGTAACGGCCAAAAGACGTTTATTTCGTTACAACGGCCTCTTGCCAATACGGTTCCGCCAACCGATGTTTCCGGGATGGATGGTGCGAAGACTATCGTCGACATGCGCATGGTTGGCGGTCACCCCTGCCTGGACTTCGTCAACACGGTGGACGCGCGACGCGATGTGTGGGGGCCAGACGTCTTGCAGACCTATGCCGACCTGGTCGTCTGGGCTGGACGTGCCGATTTGATCGACGTCGATGAGGCGCGAGCACTGCTCGCGGAGGCTTCCGCCCGCCCGCTCCTTGCGGAGGCGGCATTGGAAAAGGCCAAGATTTTGCGCGAGGCCGTTTACGCGGCTCTCCAGGCCGAGGCGGCAGGCGCCCGGGTGCCGGACGATGCCTTGCAAATCGTGCGCGATGCAGTCGCCCTAGCCCTGCCGAAGCGCTCGCTTTTCCCGTCCGGCGACCGCCTCGCTTGGCAGTGGACCGACGCAGCCAGCCTGAACACGATCGGCCACCGCGTGGCCTTTGAGACAGCCGAGTTTTTGGTGTCCAGGAATGACCGCCGCCGCGTGCGCGAGTGCACCGGGCCGAACTGCGGTTGGCTTTTCATCGACACCTCGCGTGGCGGGCGCAGACGGTGGTGCTCGGATGAGAGCTGCGGCACACGCAGCCGGGTAAGGCGCTTCAGGGCAAAAGCCGCAGGGAACATGGCTCCCGACAGCAAGAATTAGTATCTGACGCCAGGCTTGGATGACCAACGCAGCATAGTTGGCTTCACGCTATCCCTGTCGCTGTTTGTCCAACGAAGCTGGTCTCGCGAGCGACTGTGGCCAAGAGTGTGGAGAACACAGCCGGCGCGGCAAGCCATCATCGCGTTCCAGAGCGGGTTGCTTCGGGGCCGCCTACCTCGCCACGCTTCGATCGGTCGATCTGCTCAAACTTGACGGGAACTCCGGTAGCGTTACGGCGTTTTTCTCAGTCCGAAACAAACAAGGATAGGTGCCATGGACTGGAACCGTGTCGAAGGCAATTGGAAGCAGGTAAAGGGCAAGGTCAAGGAACAGTGGGGCAAACTCACAGACGATGATCTGGACCGTATTGCCGGTAACCGCGATCAGTTGGAAGGCAAGATTCAGGAGCGCTACGGCATTGAGAAGGACCGCGCTCGGCGCGACATCGATGACTGGTATGGCCGGCAAGGCTGGTAGGTCGCCGGTTCCAAACTGAACTTGAAAAAGGGCTCCGGGAGGTACGGCGCCCTTTTTTGCCGCGTTTCTTGTCGCCTTTTCGTGAGTCTCACGACAAGGGCGCTCACCGAGAGACGTGGAACCGCGAAAGGTGCCCGTCGTTATCTGGTTCTCGAAATTACATTGGGGGATTAGTTGGACAGAGACGACGCCTCGGCGATCACAACTGGAGTTAGCGGCCTCGACTACATTCTTCGTGGCGGCTACGCCAGGAACCGCTCCCATCTCATCGAAGGGAAACCAGGTTCTGGAAAAACCACTCTTGGCCTCCAGTTTTTGATCGAGGGCGCCAAGAATGGCGAGACATGCCTTTACATCACTTTGTCAGAAAGCAAGCGCGAACTGCTCTCGGTTGCTGGCCGTCACGGCTGGGATCTGAAGGGGGTGCAAATTCTTGAACTTGTGCCGCCGGAGCTCAGTTTCGATCCTGCGCAGCTACAGACATTGATCCATTCCTCGGAATTGGAACTCGGCGAAACCGTGCAGTCTGCCATGGCCGAGATCGGACGCGTCAGACCCGATCGCGTGGTGTTCGATTCGCTCTCTGAAATTCGACTTTTATCGCAAGGGTCATTGCGGTATCGGCGCCAGGTGTTGGCATTGAAGAGCTTCTTCATGCTCAACAATGTGACGGTGCTTATGCTCGACGACCTGACCGCTGAGCAGGATGACCTCAATTTGCATTCGATCAGTCACGGCGTCATTCGGATGGAGCAGCTGTCGCCCGTCTATGGTGGAGAGCGTCGGCGGCTACGCGTGATCAAAATGCGCGGCGTGCAGATCCGGGGCGGCTTTCACGATTTCGTCATTCGCCCAGGCGGCGTTATCGCCTATCCGCGGCTCGTTGCAGCCGAGCATGAGGTGGCCGAGCATGATACGCCGGCCATGAGCAACAACCGGATCGACACCCTGCTTGGCGGCGGGCTGGCCCGTGGTACCAGCACGATGCTGATGGGGCCGTCTGGCGTTGGCAAGTCTACCATTGCCTGCACCTATTGCTATGCCGCACTCGAGCGTGGCGAGCGTGTGCTGGTGCTGTTGTTTGACGAGACAAAGCGCATCTTTTTGGCGCGCGCCGCCGGGCTCGGCATGGACCTGGAGCCGTTTGCCGAGGACGGCACGCTGATGCTTGAATCTGTCAATCCGGCTGAGCTTTCACCAGGCGAATTGTCTTCGCGCATCCAAGCGGCCGTCGAAGAATCCAATGTGCGGATCGTCGTGATCGACAGCCTAACTGGCTATCTCAATGCCATGTCCGAAGAACAACATCTGGTGCTTCAGATGCACGAGATCCTCACCTATCTCAATCAGAAGGCAGTGGCGACGATCCTGCTGTTGGCCAATCACGGGCTGTTTGGGCAAACGGCAGCGCCGGTCGACATGACCTATCTCTGCGATTCCATCATGCTTCTGCGCTTCTTCGAGAACGCAGGTCAGTTGAGACGCGCGATTTCCGTTGTCAAGAAACGTGTCGGCCCCCACGAAGAGACGATTCGTGAGTTTAAAATCGGCGGTAACGGCGTGGCCGTAGGTGAGCCACTGGAACAATTCCGCGGCATCCTGATGGGATCTCCGGAATTTGAAGGCAAGCCGACAGACCTTCTGAGGAATAAGGCGCTGTGATGTCGTCCAGCCCCGCCGTTCTCGTGCTGGCGCCGCTTGGCCGTGACGCGAGGATCGCGGCCTCCATCCTGGCTACAAACCAGATTGCCTCGCGTGTGTGCGGCAGCTTGGAAGAGGCAGTGCCGCTTCTCGACGAGGCTCAGTGCCTTGTCGTGGCCGAGGAGGCCCTGCTCAGTTCCGATCGAACGCAGTTTGCGGCCTGGCTTGAAGCCCAACCCGCATGGTCGGATTTTCCGATCGTGCTTCTGACGATGCGGGGGAACGAAGTCGACACGCGGATGGCATTTCTGGACCGCTATCTGATCGTGCTTGAACGGCCATTTCTGGCTTCGAGCCTCGCCAACTCGGTGCGCTCCGCCTTGCGTGCCCGCGCCCGCCAGCGTGAGGTCCAGTCCTACATCGAACAGAAGCGGGAGGTCGCCGATCGGCAGAAATTGCTCATCCGCGAGCTGCATCACCGCGTCAAGAACACGCTGGCCAACGTTCGCGCCATGATGGGCGCGACGGCCAAGTCGAGCGGCAACGTCGATGATTTCGTACGCGATTTTTCAGCCAGGCTCGTTTCCCTGGCCCAGACCCATTCGATGCTTACCGACGATTATTGGCAGACTGCCTCCCTGCACAAGCTGCTCGAAAGCGAGCTTGACCACTATGAGACGCGCGACAGGCCGCGTATCGTTCTGGAAGGCCCGAACGTAGCGCTAGTCGCCGACATTGCGGTCCCTGTCGGGATGGCTTTCCACGAACTGGCCTCCAATTCGTCGAAGTTTGGCGCGCTTTCGCAAACGGGAGGCCGCCTTGATGTCCGCTGGTCGTTAGGCGGGTCCGGCGATACACAGATCGTCAATCTTGACTGGCGGGAACGAGATGGGCCGAAAGTCGAGCAGCCCAGTCGCCGGGGGTTTGGCACGACACTTCTGGAAAAAGTCGTGACCGTGCAATGCAACGCCAAGATCGAATTGAACTACCATCGTGACGGCTTGCAGTTCACCATGGCCTTGCCGTTGCGAAACACGCGCCTTGTGCCGGCTTACTGAGCGGCAACGGAAAGGCTGGCTGGGCGCCGCGATAGGGATTAACTGAGCGTCACTCGGCAGGCTGGTCTAGCGCTTTAGCCAAAACATCAGTTCCGAAAAAGACCGCCTCTATATCTCCCATATGCCTCTGCAACATTGCGAGAGCTCCGGCGTGGTCTATGCGGCCGACCTTGGTGATGAAGTCGAACTCGTGCCGCGGCGCTGTGACCCGGGTCATGCGTCCTAGACGAAACTTTGGGCTCCCGGAGCGCAGTTTTGTCGCCTTCGTGGTCACCCCCCGCCATTTTGCTCACGATCCTCGTTGATAGCCCGGATGCGCATCTGAATCATCTGCGACCCGTCTGGGTTCCGACTGGCGTCGTAAAAAACCAAGAGGCCCGCAGACAGGCTCGATCGACGGTCAGCTATCCCGAACAGCAAACGAAATCACCCTTGCCTTTGGCCAACCAACTTTCGCCAGATCACCTTCGCAATGGCTGCGGCCCTAGTACGGTCGGACAGCCCGCGCCTCTGGCGGCCGAAGTGAGGCGCCGGGAACATACAACGTCGGTCGTTGTTTCTCTGATCAGGAGGAAAGATGATGGCAGACGATAAGAGCAAGCGTGATTTTCGAGATCGCAACCGTGTATCAGTCGATGAAGATTATGAGGTTGGCTATTTCGCCAAACAGCATCGTATCACGCCAGAACGCGCGAGCTAATCAGAGAACACGGCAACGACCGGAAGAGGCTCGGACGCGAGGCAAGGAAACTCGCTGATACCGGCTGATGGTCGCGACGCACTACGCGGCTTTTCGGCGAGCGGGTCTGAAAGGCTGCGCGAGCGTGAAAACGTCTGGCCGGATGCCCGCCTCGACTTGCTTCCATGTGACCGGGTGGGCAATTGGAAAGCCGGGCCGCGCTCGCGGGGAAAAAGCGCCTATTGCGGTATTGCCCCGTCCGTTGCGGAGATAGTCGAGAAAGATCCGGCCTCCTCGGGCGGCGGGGTCAGCTGACAACAGGTATCGGTCAGGATCGGTATCAACCAGACGGTGGGCGAGCGACTTGGCCAGTTTCCGGGCGCTGTCATGGGTCATCTTCGCAACGAGCGGTGCCATCAAGTGGATGCCTTTGCCGCCAGTGACCTTTGGCCAGCTCTCCAAGCCTGCCGCTTCCAAGATGCCCCGTAGCGCCAGCGTGGCCTCGATCACAGCGTCCCATGGGACGCCTTCTCCGGGATCAAGGTCGAGGACGAGCCGGTCCGCATGTTCGATGTCGTCAATCGTCGCGTTCCAAGGATGAAGCTCAACGGCATCCATCTCGACCAAGCCAACCAGACCATCCATGTCATCTATCCATACCCGAATGCCTTCGCCGCCTTCGCGCTTTTGAACGCGGAGTTGGTGCACGGACGCCGGTATCCGAGGTAGCGGTCCCTTGTGATAGAAGGTTGCGCCGGAGGCGTGGCGGACCAGCTTCAGCGGTCGCCGAACCAGATGAACTAGAGCTTGATCAGCGACCCGCCGCCAATAGTCTGCCAGCTCTTCCTTGGAAGGTGCAACCGCATCGGGTAGCAGCTGGAGAATGTTCTCGCGCGGGACGCCGTGTTGGCCTTCCGACCTCCGCTTGGACGGCGATGGAGGCTTGGGCGGGATTGCCTGAAGGTCCTCGCGGAGTCCCTTGAAGACCGCCTCACGCAAGATGCCCCGGTCCGACACGCCACTGAATTGCACCTCGGCGAGAACGTCTGGTTTGACCCATGTCGCCTTGGGCTTTTTGATCGGCTCCGACAGCGGTGACTTGGCGACTACGAGCGGATCAAGCCGCTCCCTAACGCGCCGGGCTGCGTCCAGCGTATAGCCGGTCTGGGCCTTCCCGGCATAAAGCAGCCGGTCGCCCTCTCGCCTGCCGATGTACAACGATGCGATGCGGCGCGGCTGCGCGCCAAGTTTCTCGACGAAAGCCACGATTGGAAAAGTGTCGCTCTTGACACATTTGACCTTGACCCAACTGGTCTGGACGCCCGAGCGGTAGTGAGCATCCGCTCGCTTCGATACGATTCCCTCTATGCCCATCCGGCAGGCATGGTCGAACATATCCTTGCCGTTCACCTCCAGATGCTCGGCATAAGTCAGGGTTGGCTCGGTTTCGGTCAGCAGCTTCTTCAGCGCAGCCTTGCGCTTCACTAACGGTTGTTCCCGTAGATCACGGCCATCGAGGTACAGGAGGTCGAAAGCGTAGAGAGTCATCCGTAGCGAACTTGGGTTGCCCAGTTCCCGTTCCAGGGCTTGATAGTCCGGCAGGCCGGTGTCGCCCAGGACGACAGCTTCACCATCGATGATAGCGGATTTGACCGGCAGGCTTGCCGCGGCCTGAACAATCCCCTTGTAACGGTGGGACCAATCGTAGCCGCGACGCGTGAATGCTCGCGCCTTTCCGCCTTCAACGACCAGCTGCGTCCTGTAGCCGTCATATTTGATCTCGTGAAGCCAATCTCCGCCTTCGGGAGCTTTCTCGACCAGTGTGGGCGATTGGAACTCGATGAACGAAAGCCGGTCAATGGCACTGGTCATAAACTCGCGACTCCAGGAATCGCGACTCAAGCCCCAGCGCCCCTGTCGGTTCCGAGCCTTTTAGAAGAATTGCATCGCGACGATTGGTTATCCGCCTCACAGAGTGACGTTGCGATTGTTCGCCTTAAAATAGACGTCGAAGATCGAGCCGAGAATTGGAACACTTCCTACGAGCGTATCCAGCAGCACGTTGCCTAGCATGCGGGCGACCAAGCCATTTCCGGCACCGACGTTTCTAGCTCGCAAGACGATGTAGGCCGAGACAATGCCCGTCGCCGCATCTCCGAGTACGGGGACCAGACCTACGAGCGCATCCAGTCCAAAACGAATTGATGTGCCTGGAATGCGCCAGCGGGAATCGAGTAGCGCGGCCAATAGATCCAACTCGGCAAGTACGTCTGCTGTATCACCATCGTGACCGCCCTGCCCGATCATGCCAACTCGCGCGCCAGTACGATTTAGTATCTCTCCCTGATGGATAGCCGTCACCTTAGATATCGCTTTGACCGCCTGAATTCGCTTGCGTCCTGTGCGATGGCACGTCGTCGAGCAAGGTCGTCTCACCGGAGCTTTTCGGCGCCTCAACGGGCAATTCACCAGCAGGCGTCATTTTGCTGACGGCCTCAGGCAAATCTCGCGTGATCCGGCTTATGAGCTCCTCGCGCGAAAGGCCGGTCTGCATCGAGAGGGAAGTCAGGGTGTCTTCGTCTATGGCTGCTTCCACATCGCTCGGCTGGATCGGCTCGTTCGGCCCGGTGCCTACCCACGAATCGACCTTCGATCCGGCGCCTGCCCCTCTGAACCGGTCGAGAATATCGCCAAGCGCGGTCCCCGAAACGCCTTTTGAAAGCTGATCCAGGATCCCGCCTTGCGGATCATTTGGGTTGCGATCACCCGCTCCACGGATCATGTCGCCGATCTTGTCGCGATTTTGGTATGCCAAGACGCCGAGCATCGCGATCGCCAATTTTCCCAGGTTAGCCATTGGTACCTCCACTGTTCAATGGACAAGGGCTCAACATCACAAAAGTTCCGACCGCCGACGATCTAATTGAATAAGGGCTGGCGTATCGACACAGACGTGAGCGGTGCTGCCTAACCGGCTTGTTTCCGTTTGCGGTGCGGCTTCGGCCTCGCAGAACGTTGATCGTGCAAAGCTCGTTGCCTGCCTGATCGCGCATGCGCACTAACCATCCGGTCATATCGTCATCGCCCAGATCAGCCAACAGGCCAATTACGCAACGGATCGCTTCGGCGCGAGCGGCCTCAAAACTTGGCGTCTCGGCAGGCGGAACCTGGCGAGCCTGGTCGCCGTCGCGATAGTAGAACGTATAAGCGAGATGGATCCCGCGCGCTGCCTTAGAGTATGGAACTACCACCCTCATCCTTGACGGGGGTTTGGCCAAACAGCGAACATCGGCTAGGCCTAAGATGATCGATCGAGGTCGACTCGCGCGACGGCGTAGGCGCCAAGCGAGATGCTTTGATCATCCAGCGGTCTTGCGGAACTTTCCATGAAGTCGGGATCGGTTGCCGCCCGCTCGAACTGCTCGGCGCCGAGAAGAGCAATGCGGGCGCTGCTCGGCGAATCCGAAAGCCGCACAGATTGCGTCTTGGCGGTAAGGTTAGCGACCCACAGGGTCACGCGGCGATCTTTTTCAGCCGCGATCGTCACGACGCCGTCACAGCCGGAAGTTCCTACGGACAGCAAGGTGGCTCCGCCGATCTTTGAGAGACCAGCCAAGACATGGAAAGCGGGATAGACCGTTGGGCCATCCTGCTGGTCATACCATGGCTGCATGAAATCAGCCTTCCTATGGATTTGGCCAAAGGGGCCGGCGAAGTCACCGAACGCGACGGCCTCGATTCCTTCGCGAGCGCAGGCCGCGAAATATCCGACAGTCCAAGCCGCATTGAACAGCCCGCGCTGACGAGGATCAATGCGCGATAGACAGACGCGAGCGTTCGCTTCATTCGGCGCAGTGGATTTTCCGTATGGGTTCTCACGGCAGCCGAGCTGGATGGGACCGATACGCAGTGGCAAGCGTTCCCCCATGAAAGCATGCGCGGAGCGGATTAGATGGGGGATTGCCTGAAGTGTCTCCATCACCGAGACATCATCTGCGGCGTGCACGCTTGGACAGGTGGTGAAGGTCACGTAGTCGAGCGCTTCGGCTGGCGGACGCTTGCGGTTGAGTTCGGTGAAGTAAGCGGCCATGCCGCCGCCCAGCGCGATGCCCGGGAAAGCCCGGCGAGCGGCGGAGTAGCTTTCGTGGAAGCTGGGCATAGTCGGCCACGGTGCTCCCGGCTGTACGGATATCATGTCCTGCGCCGGAAAGACGGAGACAGCTTCTAGTTTGAGGCCGAGTGAGTGGACAGCATCCGCGACCGGCGCCAATTCGCCGAATGGATCGCGCGTGCCCTTGGTGATAATCTCGAGGACCACGCCAGCGCCGGTCAGCCGTGCGAGCGCGGCGTAGCTTTCTAGTTCGTCCTGGCCGTGTGCGATCCGGAGATCGACCTGGCAGACCATCCACTGCGGAGCCATTCGTGGTAGGAGCTCGGGGGTTTCGAGCGCGTGCTTTGCCTCGTCGGCGGCGACGCCGACGCCAGTGCGGGGCACTCGGCCGACCGGTCCGCCGATCGTCAGGTTGATGAGTGGATTGCGATTTTCAGACGTCCCGGCAGGGAGCGTTCCTGACACGTGAAGCCGGACAGCCTGCGTGAATTTCTGGCCCTTGGGCAGTCTGTAAGGCCACGGGCGACGCAGAGGGCGGACATATGTTTTATAGGAGGCGTCAGACCAATTGCGTTGGTCCTCCATCTCAAAGGCATCACCCTCCATGGTGCATGTCGCCCAGATCCCAGGCGCGATTTCGTGCGACAAAGCCCGGATGTCGGTGAACGGACATTTTGGATCGATGTGGTCCGGAAAGAACGATAGCTCGTCGTGACCATCCTCATGCAGCACCTTTATCGGCTTGCCGGCTAAGCCCTCGATCGGATGAAGGACGACGAAGCCGGTCCGATTCGTCAAAACGTCAGTCTCGGGCTCTGCCTCCGCCACAAACGACAGCGCACCATCGCCACGGCCTGAGACGCGCGCCCGGTAAATCAGGCGGCCGGATGTTGCGGCACATGTTGCACGGTATTCAATGGCGAACGCATCCGGCCTCTCGTCGATCCGGAGATCATCGAGAACGGTGGTACATGTTCCCCAGTTTTCGTCCCGTACAAGAAACGAGATTCCGCGCAAGATCTCGATCGTCCCGACGTGGATGTAACGCAACGCCCCATTGTCGAACGCGACCGACAAGGATCCGGCGCGCAGTGTGCGCAGCGGTGCCTCGAGCTGTTCGGTGCCACACAAGCGGACTGCCAGGGAAGCTGTCGAGGTCAAATTGCCCGCTCCGTCGTGGCGTCGAAGATCGAGGCCCGGTTCATGTTGATGTCGATCGCAAGCTTCTCGCCCGGACGGCTGACATCGTGCGCCTGCAGCTCAGCCATCACCGGCGCGCCGGCCAGTCGGAATGTCGCGTAACTGCGCGAGCCGGTCGGCTGCAGCAGGTCGATCGTTGCCTCATAGCGAAACGTGCCCTGCTCCGGCATGGGAGTGTGCGCACGAGTGAGGTGTTCTGGCCTCAACCCGAGCAGCACCTGCTGTCCGTCCGCGACGCCCTTCAGCCCCCTGCCGGGCGCTAAGGGCAGCAGTGCATCCGCGAGCCGGATGGCAGCGGCGCCTGCGTCCAAGGCAAGGGTGCCTGGCAGGAAGCTCATCCGCGGCGAACCCAGGAACCCAGCGACGAACGTGGAGGCCGGGTGCTCGAACAACTCGAGTGGCGCGCCCTGCTGCTCTATCAACCCGTCGCGCATCAGCACGATGCGGTCAGCCAACGTCATCGCTTCGATCTGGTCATGGGTGACGTAGATCATCGTTGTCGCAATGTCCTGGTGAAGGCGTTTGATTTCGCCGCGCATTTCGTCGCGAAGCTGTGCGTCGAGGTTGGACAGCGGCTCGTCGAACAAAAAGATGCGGGGGTTGCGGACTATGGCGCGGCCGATGGCGACGCGCTGGCGCTGGCCGCCGGATAATTGGCGCGGAAAACGCCCCAGCAAGGGAGTGATGCCAAGCATGCGTGCCGCCTCGGCCACGCGCACCTCGACCTCTGGCTTCGGCATCTTGCGAGCCTTGAGGCCGAAGCCAATGTTCTTGGCCACGCTCATATGCGGATAGAGCGCATAATCTTGAAACACCATTGCCACGTCGCGATCGCGCGGCCGGAAATCATTGACCACCTCGCCGCCGATCTCGATCGTGCCTTCCGATATCTCCTCCAGGCCGGCGATGGTCCGGAGCAGCGTGGACTTGCCGCAGCCGGACGGTCCAACCAGAACGGTGAACTGGCCGTCGCGAATGTCCAGGTCGATGCCGCGCACGGCATGGAACGCGCCGTAGCGCTTGTGCAAGCCGGTAATTTTGACTTCGGCCATGCGGGAGCTTTCCTAACCGCGAACGGCGCCGAGCGTCAGCCCGCGCACCAGATGACGTTGAGCAAGGACCCCAAGGGCGATCGATGGCACAAGGGAGACGATGGCAAGGGCCGCGGCTTCGCCATATTGCGCGCCCTGGAAGCCGATGAAGGCGCGGAAGACCGTTGGCAGTGTAAAGGCAGTTCGGCTGGTCAAGATCAGAGCGAAGAAGAACTCCGTCCAGCATGCAATGAAGGCGAAGACAGCCGCCGCGACGATGCCCGGTGCTGCGAGCGGCACGGCAACGCGCCAGAACGCCTCCCATCTCGTGCAGCCATCGACGAGGGCCGCCTCCTCCATCGACTTGGGCATGCCGCGGAAATAAGCAAACATCATCCAAACGGACACCGGCAGCGTGAAGACCGTATAGGCGATGATCAGGCCGACATGAGTGTCGTAGAGCCCGACCTGGCGATAGATCAGGAACACCGGCAGCACGATCCCGATCGGCGGCAAAAAGCGCTGCGACAGCACCCAGAAAGACAGATGCTTGCCGCCGGTGTCGTAGCGCGCCAGGCTATAGGCCATCAGCGTGCCGAGCAGCGCCGAAAGCACCGTGGCCGAAAGCGAAATAATCAGGCTGTTGATGAGCCCGTCGAGACCACGATAGGCGAACAGCGCAGCTTTGTAGTGGACAAGCGTCGGAGCGGCGGGGAACCAGACAGGCGGTACGGTGAGGTAGTCGTCGCTGGGCTTGATGGAGGTGTTGAACATCCAGTAGAGCGGCCACAGCACGAACACCAGGAAGAACCCCAGCAGCAGAATTCGGCCGATCGGCAACGACCGGCGTTTCCTGCGGCGGGCGGGCGCGACGGCGGCCATCAGACCGGTTCTACCTTCAAGAGCCGACGCACCAGCAACGTCACGATGAGCGCCGTAAAGATCAGGAACAGCCAACTTCCTGCTGTTGCCTGCGACAGATGAAACTGCGTGAAGCCGATGGTATAAAGATAATAGGAGGCCGTGTAGGTTTGTGTTCCCGGGCCACCCCCTGTCATGATGAAAATGGTGTCGAACATACGGATTGCGTCGAGCAGACGGAAGGTCAGCGCCAGCAGCATCATCGACCCGAGATGCGGGAGCGTGATCGCCCAAAAAACCTGCCAGGCGTTGACGCCGTCGAGTTCTGCCGCCTCATAGAGATTGGGTGGGATTGCGGTCAGCCCGGCGAGCAGGATGACGAACATGAACGGCGTCCACTGCCAGACATCGGCGATGATCAGCGAGACGTAGAGCCACGGGCGCTCCGTCATCCAGCCGATCGTAACTTCCTGCCCCAACAGTTGCGTCAGGACATAGTTGGTCGGTCCAAAAGGCCGCTGTAGGAGCAGCGTCCAGGCTTGGCCGACGATGACCGGGCTGATGAACAGCGGCACGATCAGGATCGACATGATCACACCGCGGCCCGGAAAGCTGCGCACCATTGTCAGCGCCACCAGGAGGCCGAGAACGAATTCTATAGCGACGCTGATGCCCGACAGCGATGCTGTCAGCAACAGCGACCAACGTGCTACGGGATCGAACACGACCCGCTCGAAGTTCTTCAATCCGACAAAGGCGTGGCCCGGCACCTGGAAGTCGTAGTTGATGAAGGATACCACCAGCGAGAACAGAAGCGGATAGATCGACAGTGCCAATATCAGCAGCACAGCGGGGGCGACCAGCAGCCACTTGAAATGACGGTCTGCCCATTGGGCAAAGGCAGACAGCCGGGGCGGTGCGCCGGCGGCCTTCAAATGACGGATCGTGGCTGTGGGCTGCATAGGCGTATCCTATCGCCGCTTAGCGGGGAGGTGTTGCGAGCCAAGCGCCCGCAACACCAATTGCGCCAGAGAGTCCGCCCTCCCTTCAGAGGGTGACCGCCATGCCAAGTTTTTCCACCGTGTTGTCGGCGGTGGCGCCAGGCAGTTTCAAGAACTCGGTGTAGAAGCCCTTCTGCGAATCCACACCCAGTCGGTCGGTCGTCTCGTTCCACTCGGCGGCCGCCGTTTCAAGCGACGCCTTCGGATCCGCACCAGCCCACACCGCCGTGCACATGCGATCGATGCTCAAGAAGTAGTCCTGCGCGCCTGGCATGATCGGGTCGAGCAGACCGACATTTGCCGAGTTGTTGAGGTTGGCAAGGTACTCCTTGGCACTCGGGAAGAGCGCGCCGTAGAGCTCGGACTTGAAGTGCGAGATGCGGTACGGGTCGCGTAGCGCGTAGGGCAGCATGCAACGTGCCAGCGAGACGGGTGGCGAGCATACCCATTGCATGAACAGATACGCCGCCTCGGGGTTGGGCGAGTCGGCCGACAGTGCCTTGTTGTAGCCGGTGGCATGTTCCGGATTTCCCGGAACCACGGCATAGCCGACCTTGCCGGCGATCTGAGACTGCGGAATGAAGTTGATTGCCGTGGCCGACTGCGAATAGTTCGCCGCCATACGGCCGCTAGGAGGCCAGGAATAGATCATCGCGACTTTGCCGGTCAGGAAAGCCGCCCACAAGGAGACGGCGTCGAGCTCGTTGTTGCCGGGGATCGAGGCCTTGTTTGCGGCCAGCATGTTTGTCAGCGTCTTGACGCCGGCATCCGAAACCAAACCTGCCTTCATGTCGTCGCCGAAGAGTTTTCCGCCGTTGGCCCGGTACTGCTGCAGAAAGTCGAACTGATTGCCGGGGCTGCCCGCCTTGCGGAAATGTCCCGCGCCATAGACCTTTGGCGCCATCTGGTCGGTGATGAACTGGGCGATCTGGGCATATTCTTCCCATGTCTTGGGCGGTCCAAGCTTGGCGTTGAACTTCGCCTGGTAAGCCTCCACCATTTTAGGGTCCTCGAAAATGTCCTTGCGGTAGTAGAGAGCGAACATGTCGCCGTCGTCGAAGAACCCCCAGATCTTACCCTTGTAGGTCGGCAGCGCCTTGTACAGGGGATGATAGTCCTCGAGGTCTGCCGGGTTCATGTATTTGGCGATGTAGTCGTCTAGAGGGGCGATGACGCCGCCATCGGCAAGCGACGGCGTCCAGGCCGGCGAGATGTCGAGGACGTCATAGGCACCCGAGCCGGCGATGTGCTCGGCGACCGCCTTGGAGTACTGGTCCGGGTTCGACAGCTCGACGACATTCGACTTCATCCCGGTAAGCTGCTCCCACATCGGCCCACTGAAATTGCGCGGGTCGAGTGCCTGCAGGCCAGCCTCGTAGGTCATGTTGAGGGTGACGCCCGTATGCGCCTTGGCCGCCTCCGCCGCGCGAAAGGCGGAACCGTCCGCAGGCCCTTCCTTCGATGCTTTCAGGGCTGCGGCCTGCGCCTGGCCGAGCGGCGACGTGGCGTCCGCCAATTCCAATGTTTGCTGCGCCAGCGCCCAATCGGTCATTATCCCCAGCAGCGGGCCGGACACGGCCAACATGCCGGTCATCTGACCGAAGCGGGTGATGAAAGTTCGGCGGGTGGTTTCGCCGAGCATGAAGGCGTCGACCTCAGCTTCGAGGCCTGCCTGAAAGTCACGTTTTTCACGATCGTTCATAGTGCTTGGTCCTCCCATTTTCCTTTTGCTTCACTCGTCCGCCGGCGCAGCGGTCAAGCATTTCCTCCCGTAAGGTCGCCGCAAAGAGGCCGCGGCGGCGCGCCGAAAATCAGTCTCCTCCTAGGTTCCAAAGCGGGCGGCGAGCCCAGACAGCCTGGTCTTCCACAGCTCGCTCGAAAGCACCTCGCGATTGACCACGCCGCGCGGCTCGCGGCCACGCTGCACCTCCATTACCGCTTTGACGTCGGCGGCACCGTTGCCGGCAAAGCACTGGTCTGTCCAGCAAAGCGCGTGCGGCGCCAGGATGACATTGTCGAGTTTGAGGATCGCATCGTCTGCGTCGGGAGGCTCTTGTTCCAGCACGTCGAGACCGGCGCCGGCGATGCGGCGCTCCTGCAGTGCTTGCGTCAGCGCTTTCTGGTCGACGATCGGGCCGCGCGCGGTGTTGATCAGGTAAGCTGTCGGCTTCATCAGGGCGATCCGCTCGGCATTGACGATGTGGTGGGTCTGGGGCGACAGGGGGCAACTCACCGACAGCACGTCGGCGCGGCGAAACAGATCCTCCAGCCCGACCAGCTCGACGCCCAGGTCGGCAGCGACCCCCTTGTCGGCAAACGGGTCATGGGCAATGAATTGCATGTCAAAGGGCTTCGCCAAGCGGAAGACCTCGGCACCGATGTTGCCGATGCCCAGCGACCCAAGCGTACGCCCGACGAGGCCGACCCCCATATGTTCGGAGCGCATCTCAAAACCAACAGACCCTTTGCGGGTGAGCGCGTCCTTTGTCAGCAGCTTGCCGGTCAGTGCCAGCATGAAGGTGATGACGGATACGGCGACGGGCCGTCGCACGCCATCGGGCGTGATGACCAAGGCAATACCGGCTGCGGTGCATGCCTCAACGTCGACAGTGTCGTAGCCGACCCCGAAGCGGGCAACGACGGCCAGGCGGCCGCTCCTGGGGACACTCGTGGCATCGAAACGATGGGCGAGGAGGATCAGCGCATCGAAATTCTCAAGTTGGTCGCCGCGAAGCGGACTGTTTGACTCCAGGAACACCATCTCGACACCTGTCGCATTGCGCAGCGGCTCCAGATCGAAATCTGGGTAGGTCGGCGAGCCGTCCGGCCTGCGGAAATCACCGGAAAGCGCCACCCTGAATTTCACGCTGTCCATCGTCTCCTCCGCTCCTATTGGCACCCGGCCCGGATCTTGGAAACCGCGTCGGCGATCGCGTCGTGCAGGACCCAAACGTCGCCTGAATAACAAATGAAATCGAAGCCCTGTGCGTAGAACTCGTGTCCCTGGGCAACGTTGGGCACCAAGCGTCCAAGCGATTTGTTGTGCTTCTTGGCGGCGGCAACGATTTTGGCCATTGCAGCAGTGAAAGTGGGGTGGGCGAAGTCGCCAGGAATGCCGAGCGAGACGGACAGATCGAAATGTCCGACCCACAGACAATCGACCCCGTCCAGTCCCGCGATGCCGTCAATGTTCTTGACGCCGTCGGCGGTCTCGATCAGGCAGATGAACGTCGAGCGCTTGTTGGCGGCCTCGAATTTGTCAGCGACCGAGCCCGGACGGTAACGGTCATGAGCGATCTGCAGCGCCACGCCGCGGGCGCCGGCAGGGTGGTATTTCATGGAGTTGATGATGTGCTGCGCCTGTTCGACGCTGCTCACCATCGGCGCGATCAGGCCTTCGGCGCCCATGTCCATGGCGCGGGCGAGGAAATGGTAGTCCTGCGACGGCACACGCACCATGACCGGCAGATCGGCCGCCTCGAAATAACGGATCGCACTCTTCAGCGTTTCCAAGCTAAATCCCGAATGCTCCATGTCGAAAAAGACGAAATCGCAGCCAGCGGACTTCAGGATGTGACCGATTCCCGGCGTGGCGAACTCGGCGACGAGCGTACCGAGCTTGACCCGCCTGTGAGAAGCTAACGCCCTGAGACTTGGCTCCGACATGCACTTCCTCCCGTTCGCCCCAATGGGCCAATCCGCCTATGTTCGCTTCAATGCGTGGCTTCAAGAACGAGGTCGCAGGTCGTCACCAACTTGGTCACGACGAGCGGCGCGGTCTGCGAATTGAATTCGTCGAAATGAGCGGTGCGGCAGTGGTCCTCGAATGCGGCCTCGCTATCGTAAATCTCATAGAGCAGGACCCGATCCAGTTCGCCGCGCGCCTCCGTCACGTCAAAGCGGCGACAGCCGGCCTCGGTGCGCATCGAGGCGGTCGCATTGGCGTCGACAAGTTCTCGGAATCTGTCCCGGGCACCAGGCCTCAGGCGGAAATCGACCCAGACGACAAATCCGGTCATCACTTGGGCCTCGCAAGTTGCAGATACCGCTTGGCCACATATTCGAGATGGCTGCGCATGGCCGTCTCTGACGCGTCTGGATCGCGCGCGGCGACGGCCTCGAAGATTTCGCGATGAGCCTGGTAAGCCTTGCGGTCTTCACCATTGGCCAATGTGGTGCGACGCTGTTCGAGCAACCATTCAGCCAAGGCCGCGTGAATAGCTGTAAAGATCCGATTGCGGGTGATTACCGCCAGCACGTAATGGAAGTCTACGTCCGTGCGCTCGAAGCGCGCCAGATCGCCGATCGACTGCCGGTTGAGTTCGAGCGCCTCCTTGAGGCTCTCAATGTCTTCCGGGGTAGCATGCACAGCGGCGTTGCGGGCAAGACCGACCTCGAAAAACAAGCGCGCGCTCTGGAAGTCGTGAACCCCTCCCGGTGCCGAAATCATGTGCCGAGCCGGCCCTGAAAGGGCGTCAATCACGAATTGAGGAGTGGGTCGAGTGACGCGGGCACGCTCCCCCGATTTTACCTCGACAAGGCCCATTTTGCTCAGATGCAGCAGCGCCTCACGGATGGAAGGCCGCCCTACCCCGAACTGCCGCATGAGTTCCCGTTCAGATGGGAGACGGTCGGCTTCGGCCAACTCTCCCTCTCGGATCATCCGTTCGAGGTGCGCTGCCACCTCGTCCGAAAGCTTCCGCTGCTTGATCAGAACTCCGATCATGTGGCATACCTGTTATACCAATCAGGTACGTTATGATCCCATAGCACCCTTGTCAACGATGTCTAAGCATCCGGTAGCCGAGCCGTTTAATCACTCCGCCGAGGCGTCCTTTGCACACGCCTTCAACGTCTTCACCAAGGATATCGGTGACTTGAGGAGCGCGAGCACACTCTGCTCGGTGTTCCGATCGGGGACCGTCTTCGAACCCTGGGTCGGGTGGTCAGTTTCAACTGCGGTGTGGACCGCAGTGAGTGCCACCGGGCCGTGTGCTGGCCGAGACCTACCCAACCGCCTGCTTATGAGCTGCAACATGAGCCCTCGATGGCAAAGTAGACCTCGACCTGAGCAAGACCCGCGAATGGAAGTGGGGTTCACAGCCGAGGCGGAAAACGCGAACTCTCGCTGGTGGACCCATTTGGCAATACGCCTGCTCCATCTCGTAATCTTTTTGCGCCGCCGCAATGCCGCAAAGGAAGGTGGTGTCGGGTCAGTTCTCTCTAGGCTCCAGAGCGCTCGTCACGTTGTGCCCATCCTCGTGCGGTGGGCGGCCGCCGCTTGAGGATGCGCATTTGAAACTGGTTTTCTCAAGATCTTTTAGTCCTGAGGGCCTCAGGCGGGGGCGCTTGCCATTTAGTTATCGTCACCTGCAAATGCCGAACCCGCACTCGACGCCAATCTACGCGCTGGCCAGTTTGCGACATCTGGTTTCGGCGATTCCGCTTTCAGTAGCGACGATCATGCTGGACGGCTGATATGAGGCGCGTTCCCGCCTGGCAGCTTAGGGGCAGCAAGCAGGACGTCGGCTTTCTTGCCTCGACCTGGCCTAAGCAGTCATTCAATTCGTGGCCTCAAGCTCATCCACGCTCCTCCTGACGCGGCGTGCCATCCAGCCGATCTCGGGCTGATGTGCGTGGACGGCAGTCGTCCTTTGACCACCGCTTCTGGCGGCGCCGATTGGCGAGCCGCCTCGCCATCATTAGCTATGGAACGGAAAAGAAACCATTCAGCATCAGACTACCGCTTTTCGACGCACCTTTTCGAACATGTCGGAACGAGCGCTTGTCGCGCAGCCCACGATGCCCCCCATTGGTGAACCGGTTCCATGAAGAGTCTGACAATACGCCACCGCATCCTCGTCAGTTTCGCAGCCGTTCTGGTGGTCATGTCCGTGATAGCCCTCATCGCGTACGCCTGGTTTCTTCAGGCGGGGGAGGAGGCGACTGAGGTCGAGAAGGGCATCCTTCCGGACCTTTATCACAGTACCGAGATCATGACGGGCCAGATGGCGGCCCATAGTCTGCTTCAGGAATATGCCCTTCAGGACAACCCGTCAGACAGAAGCACGGTTGAAAACGCGATCACGACCAATCGCAACCAGGTGCAGCGGTCGATGGACGACTATGAGGCAACGATCGTCTCCGATATCGACAAGCAGAATTATGCAGCCGTCAAACAACTCGCCAACCAATTCCGTCTGGCTGAAACTGCTGTGCTGGAAACAAGCCGGGCTGCCTTGTCGAAAGGTGAAACTCCCAATGAAAGCCCAGCTATCAAGAACGAAGTAGAGCCGATCTTTGTAAAATTGCAGTCCGCTCTGCAGGCCATGGTTGAGGATCACAGAGGCGAGGCAAACAGCGCGACGCAGCGGATCAGCTCGATCGTCAGAACGGCCGAAGTCGGTTTGAGCGTTGGCTTGTTGATAGCCCTCGGGCTAGCCCTTCTTTTGGGTTACCAGCTGTTTCGCGCCATTACAGGTCCGCTCACCCGTTTGGTCGACGCGGTTCAATTGATGCGGCAAGGCGACTTCAGCGAACGGCTCGATCTGAGGCGCCGAGACGAATTCAGCGTGCTTGCCGACGGCTTCAACGCAATGGCGGACGATCTCACAACCCTCATTGGTCAGGTTCAAAGGTCCAGCATACAGGTCGGCACGTCGATAACTGAGATCGCCGCCACCTCCAAGCAACAGCAGGCAACTGCGACTGAAATCGCAGCGACCACAACAGAAATCCGAGCGACAGCCAAGGAAATCTCCGCCACATCAAACGAACTGGTCCGCACGATGAACGAGGTCTCCACAGTTGCCGAACAAACCGCTGCCGTGGCTGGCGGGGGGCAAGCGGGGCTGACCCGTATGGAAGAAACCATGCAGCAGGTCATGGAAGCGGCTGGCGCGATCAATTCCAAACTGGCGATCCTGAGCGAGAAAGCCGGCAGCATCAATCAGGTGGTGACGACCATCACCAAAGTGGCCGATCAAACGAACCTGTTGTCGCTCAACGCTTCCATCGAGGCGGAGAAGGCAGGCCAATATGGCCGGGGTTTTGCAGTGGTGGCGACGGAAATCCGAAGGCTCGCGGACCAGACAGCTGTCTCCACCTACGATATCGAGCAAATGGTCAAGGACATCCAGTCGGCAGTCGCGGCCGGGGTGATGGGCATGGACAAGTTTTCCGAGCAGGTCCGTCGGGGTATGCAGGACATCCAGCAGGTCGGCGGGCAACTCTTCGAGATCATTCAGCAGGTTCAGGGGCTGGTGCCACGTTTCGAAGTCGCCAATGAAGGCATGCAAGCACAGGCGACCGGCGCGGGGCAGATCAGCGACACGCTAACCCAGCTAAGCGAGGCAGCTCAGCAAACAGTCGAGTCCCTTCAGCAATCGACGCTCGCGATCGCCGAGCTCAATCAAGTCTCAGGCGGCATGCGAAGTAGCATATCGAGGTTCAAGCTACGAGCATAGCGAGCCGGCAGTAGGATGTGACAATGCTATTCCTCGCCTTCAGCATGGGTCCGGATCGCTACTTGATCGATGTCCACAAAATTGAAGAGGTGCTGCCCTATATCGACGTGAAAGTTCTTCCGGGTGCGCCAACTGGTGTGGTGGGTTTGGTCAGCTATAACGGAATACCCATCCCCCTGATCGATGTCACCCTTCTTGCGCTTGGCCGACCATCGGAGCGCCTGTTGAGCACCCGGATCGTTGTGACGCGCTATCCGGCGGATGATGGCGAGCGACGCCTGCTGGGGCTGATCGCGGAACGGGTGACGGATACGATCGAGCGAGACCCGGCCGATTTCGCGCCGTTCGGACTGGAACCAGGAACCCCGCCCTATCTTGGGCCGGTGGCTTCCGATGGTTCGGAGATCATTCAGTGGGTCAAAGTGGAAGCGCTGCTTTCGGAAGAGATTCGTACCGCTTTGCTCCGCCAGGCGGCAATAGGTGATCAATGACCGGAGCAATAGAAAAGCTCCTGACGGAAACCATTGGACTAGACAGTGCCAGCGTTGGTCCGACAGTGGTTCGTCAGGCGGTCAGAGAACGGATGGAAGCATGCCGGATAACCAACCCTCAGGCCTATAGGGAACACTTGGCCGGTTCCTCGCAGGAGCTGCAGGAGCTGATCAATGCGGTGGTGATCCCAGAGACCTGGTTCTTTCGCGACCGAGAAGCGTTCACGATGCTGGCGCGGCATGCGCGCGCGCACAAGCCTGCTCAGCCGATAAGAATCCTGAGCCTGCCATGTTCAACCGGCGAAGAGGCTTACTCGGTCGCCATGGCCATGTTCGATGCCGGCTTTGAGGCGCATGAGTTCAAGATCGATGGCGTGGACGTCAGCAGCCGCAATATCGCGACGGCTGAACGCGCCATCTATGGCCGCAATTCGTTTCGCGGCAGCCATCTCGAATTCAAGGATCGCTATTTCGAAGCGACCGAGGGCGGGTTGCGGCCTGTTGCTGGGGTGCTGAAACAGGTTCGGTTCATGGTAGGAAACCTGTTCGGTTCTCACGCGCCTTTCGGGCAAGAGGTCTATGACATCCTGCTTTGCCGCAATTTGCTGATCTATTTCAATCGAGAGCTGCAGGATCGCGCATTGATCTGCCTGAAGGACCTGCTGGCCAAAGACGGACTTCTTCTGGTCGGTCCGGCGGAAGCAGCTCTTCCAAGGGTGCATGGCTTTATTTCCGCTGAATGGCCATTGGCCTTCGCCTTTCTGAAATCGGAGCCCGTCAAGACCACGGCGCCGAAAGTTTCGGCCGCCGTCCCGGTGCGGATGCCAAGCCCTAAGGTCAACAAGAGCGAGCCTCTTCGTCCGTTCCGACCGACAATTGGCAATGAAGGCCGCGGGCAGGCTCCGGCCAAGCCGCTTGCACGCGCCTCGGAAAGCCTCATCGCGGTTGAACGGATCGCCAATGCAGGACGCGTAAAGGAGGCACAGGAGGTCGCCCTGGCGCATCTCAGGGAGTTCGGTCCTTCCGCAGAAATCTTCTACCTGCTGGGCCTCGTCCAGGATGCGGATGGTTCTGCGCCCGAAGCCGCGCAAAGTTATCGCAAGGCGCTCTATCTCGCGCCAAATCATCGAGAAGCTCTTGTCCATCTGGCCTTGCTGCTTAGCAAGCAAGGCGACCATAACGGCGCCGAGGCGCTGGCCGGCCGGCTGGGTCGGGTCCAGAAAAGGAGCGGCAGTTGATGGCGGCTTCGACAAGGATCGCTCAGCCGGTGGAGCAGATCGAAATCAACGACTGCTGGCGGCAAATAGGCGTACGGGGTGACAAGTCATGTCCGCTACTAGAGCAGCATCTCCACTGCCGCAATTGCCCGACCTACAAGAAGATCGCACGACGCCTCCTCGACCGTGCAGCTCCCTCGGCATCTCGCGACGAATGGCCTGACAACGCTGGTCGTGCAGGGATCGATTCGGCAGACAGCGACGCGCTGCAGACGGCCGTTCTCTTCCGTTTGGGGGAGGAATGGCTGGCACTTCCGGTCGGTATTTTTCATGAAGTGGCTGAATCTCGTCGCGTTCATTCACTTCCACATCGCAGGAACAGTGCACTGCTCGGCATTGCGAATGTCCGTGGTGAATTGCTCATTTGCCTTTCCCTGGCCGAATTGCTCGGGATAGACGAGCGCAAGGAAGGGGAACAAGGCACACGAACCAAGGTATTTCGCCGCCTTGTCGTGGTAGGCGAGCGCGACAAGCGGGTTGCTTTTATGGTTGATGAGATCCACGGCTTACATCGGTACCAGGAACGCGACACTCTCGCTGTTCCGGCCATGATTGGGAAGGCACTGTCTGCCGCTACGGTTGCCGTGCTGCCATGGCAAGGACGAGCCGTTGGCTGTCTCGATCCACGACAACTGCTCACGATGCTGGATCGGAGCATCGCATGACAGATGAAGACTTCAGCCAGGTTTCGATGCTCAGCCTCTTCCAGGCCGAACTGGAGACGCAGTCACGGGCTCTGACCTCTGGACTTCTGGCACTCGAACGCGATCCTATCGCCGCCGACGCCCTGGAAGCATGCATGCGTGCCGCGCATTCCCTGAAAGGAGCTGCCCGCATCATCGACCTGATGCCCGCAGTCAAAGTTGCAAATGCGATGGAAGACTGCCTGGTCGCAGCGCAACGCGGGCATCTGAGGGTGCGACGGGAGCATATAGACGCGCTTCTGCAAGGTTCTGACCTTTTGAAATTGATCGCATCGGGATCATCGAGCGAGAGCGCCAACTCAGAAGTCGAAACCTTTCTCGCGAAGTTCGAGGGGTTGTCCCTCCCCCAGGCAAAGCCCGGTCCCCAAGATTCTGCAGCTGATTTCGCAACTCCAGATCATGCCCAGGAGCAACTGGCGACGACCTCTTCAGCGAACCTCCTCGTTGGGGCGGTACCGCAAGCCCACGGCAGCATCGGCTCTGATAGAATGGTTCGGGTGACGGCAGACAGCCTGAACCGATTGCTCGGGCTGGCTGGCGAGTCGCTGATGGAAGCTCGGCGGCTCAGGCCATTCGCTGACGGGCTGCTACGGCTGAAGCGACTTCAATCGGACCTCGCAAGTGCGTTCGACAATCTTCATGCAGTGCTGCCGCCGGTTTCAAACGATGCGGCGGTGGTGGAGGCGCTGGCTGAAGCGCAGCGAAAGCTTCGGTTGAGCCAAGCGTTCCTGGCGGAGCGTTTCGATGAGTTGGATTCAGTGGATCGGAAAGCGACCGATCTTGCCAACAGATTGTACGACGAAACGTTGGCGAGCCGGATGCGGCCTTTTGAGGACGGCGTGCGACACTATGCGAGAATGATCCGCGACCTCGGTCGTACCCTTGGCAAGCGGGTGCGACTGGAGATCGTAGGCGGCTCGACCGGCATCGACCGCGATATCCTCGAGCAGCTCGATGCCCCTTTGGGGCACCTTCTGCGCAACGCTGTAGACCATGGGCTTGAACCGCCTGAGGAGCGCCTCGCGATGGGCAAACCCGAAGAGGGGCTCATCAGGCTCGAAGCGAGGCACAATGCCGGGCTGCTGCAGATAGCCGTGGTGGACGACGGCAGGGGGATAGAGCTCTCGAAGCTGCGCGAGACCGTCGTCGCCCGGCAACTTGCAACCAGGGAAAGTGCTGAAACACTCAGCGAAAGCGAATTGCTCGCGTTTCTGTTTCTGCCAGGCTTTTCCATGAAAGCGGGCCTTACCGACGTCTCAGGTCGCGGTGTGGGGCTCGATGCAGTGCAAGCCATGACGAAGGAAGTCCGGGGAGTCGCAAGCGTCTCCTCAGAATTTGGCCACGGAACCCGATTTCAACTGCAATTGCCGCTGACACTGTCGGTCCTGCGCACGCTGCTCGTCGATGTCGATGGAGAGCCCTATGCTTTTCCACTCGCTGCCATTTCCAAGACTTTGAAACTGCAGCGGACGGAGATCAACGTCCTGCAGGGCCGGCCGCATTTTCGATTGAACGATCGACAGATCGGGCTGGTCACCGCTCGCGAGGTGCTCGATCGAGGTGAGCCCGGATCGGAACCGAACGAACTATCGGTCGTCGTCGTAGATGCGGGTCGGGGCGATGCGTACGGCCTGATCGTTGACCGTTTTCTCGGGGAACGCGAGTTAGTGATCAGACCTCTCGATCCACGGTTTGCCAAGATCAAGGACATCAGCGCAGCGGCCCTGATGGAAGATGGTTCGCCCGTTCTGATCTTCGATGTCGACGATCTGATCCGATCGGTGGAAAAGCTTGCATCGTCCAGCGGATTTCGAGCTCTTCGGCGCGCCGCGGGCGGTCCCGAAGCGAGCAGGCGCAAGCGCGTGCTCGTGATTGACGATTCACTGACGGTTCGCGAACTCCAGCGCAAGATGCTCGGCAATTACGGTTATGAGGTCGAAGTGGCGGTAGACGGCATGGACGGGTGGAATGCCGTCCGGTCTGGTCCTTTCGATCTCGTCGTCACCGACATCGACATGCCTCGCATGGATGGCATCGAACTGGTGAGTTTGATCAGAAAGGACGCTGATCTCAAGAACACACCCATTATGATCGTTTCATACAAGGATCGGGAAGAAGATCGCGCGCGCGGGCTCGACGCAGGTGCGGACTATTATCTGACCAAGAGTAGTTTTCAGGACGAGGCGCTGATCCATGCCGTCGTGGACATGATTGGCGAGGCGGCTGAATGAGATCGAGATTGGAAGCCAGCGAATGAGAATCGGCGTAGTCAACGACATGCCGATGGCGGTTGAACTTCTGCGTCGACTGGTCCTGTCGACCGGCGAACATCAGGTCGCGTGGATCGCGACCAATGGGCGTGAGGCGGTCGAGGTCTGCAGACGTGATCTGCCGGATCTGATACTCATGGATCTAGCGATGCCAGAGATGGACGGCGTGGAAGCGACGCGCAGAATCATGGCGGAAACCCCGTGCTCAATCTTGCTGGTGACCGCCAGTATCGAAGCCAACCTCGCCGGCGTCTACGAAGCAATGGGTCATGGCGCGCTTGACGCAGTCGATATTCCGTCGGTGGGCATCGAAGGCAACGCGTCCTCGCAATCCGCCCGGCTTTTGACGAACAAGATACGAACGATAGGCAAGTTGATCGGTGATGCGCCTACCCAGGCAAAAAGGCGGATGTCACGTGCGGCTGAGCCGTCAACTCGACGCCTGATAGCAATCGGCGCCTCTGCGGGCGGGCCGGCTGCCGTTGCCGCAGTCCTGAGCGCGTTTCCCGTTGATTTTGGCGGCGCGATTGTGCTCGTCCAGCATCTCGATGCTCAGTTCGTTCCAGGCCTTGTTGATTGGCTAGGGCAGCATACGCGTCTCCCGATCCGTCCGGCGGGGGAAAGGGATAGTCCACAAGCGGGCACCGTTCTCGTTGCCAGTTCTGCGGATCATCTGGTTTTCAAGTCAGCTCAGCAACTTGGCTATACGCCCAGCCCCAAGGACAATGTTTATCGGCCGTCCGTAGATGTGTTCTTCGAAAGTGCGGCGCAATGGTGGCCTGGCTCGGTGATTGGTGTTCTGCTCACAGGCATGGGCAGGGATGGTGCGCGCGGGCTGAGACAGCTCCGTGACAAGGGGCATCTCACAATCGCGCAGGATAGAGCAACCAGTGCCGTCTATGGCATGCCGAAGGCCGCCGCCGACATCGGCGCGGCTGTTGATATTCTTCCTTTGGGTGCGATCGGCTCACGTATAATCGAAGCCTGCGAGCGCTCCACGTGAAAGGCCCCTTCCGATGACGCAAGAACCAGAGTTGGTCCCGCCACTCGCAGATAACTATTCATCCATGGTTCTGCTCATCGATGATCAGATCATGGTTTGCGAGGCGGTCAGGCGCGCCCTAGCCAACGAGCCCGATATTTCCTTACACTTCTGCACCGACCCGTTGAGAGCGATGACGGTCGCGGATGAGGTAAAACCAACCGTTATCCTGCAGGATCTCGTCATGCCCGGGGTGGATGGGCTACATCTGGTGCGAGAATACAGGAAGCATGCGTCGACACGCGCGGTTCCAGTCATTGTGCTGTCGAGCAAGGAAGATCCAGCCACCAAGGGCGAAGCCTTCGCTGCGGGCGCGAACGACTATCTCGTCAAACTGCCGGATCGTATCGAGTTGATTGCACGCATTCGATATCACACGCGGGCCTATCTGGATCACGTCCAGCGAGACTCGGCACACCGAGCGCTGAGGGAAAGCCAGCGACAGCTGATCAGTGCAAATCTAGAGCTTGAACGTCTAACGCGGATCGACGGCCTGACGGGTCTCGGTAACAGGCGCTATTTTGACGAATATCTGGCGGCTGAATGGAAACGCGCTTTTCGCGCACAGTCCCCACTGTCGCTGTTGATGATCGATGCCGACAACTTCAAACGATACAACGATACCTATGGCCATATGGCCGGCGACGATGTGCTCAAGCAAATCGCCCGCGTAATCCAGAGCGGTTCCGGCCGTTCCACCGATCTCGCTGCGCGGTACGGAGGCGAAGAGTTCGTCATCGTGCTGGTCGACACTATACTGGAACAATCCAGTGCGATCGCCGAGCGGCTCGTCCAGAGCGTGCGAGAGTTGAACATACCCCACGGCCCCGATCGCGTGACCATCAGCGTCGGCGTCGCAACAGCGGTGCCCACCGAGAACGAGACGCCAAACGATTTCGTCAATGCCGCCGATTTGGCTCTGTTTCGTGCCAAATCGGAAGGACGAAATCGTGTTGCGCTTCATATGTCCCGCAGCTAGAGAAGCTCACATCTCAGTCAACGAAGCGCGCCCTGTTCGATTTGAGGACGACCTTGGCGAAGTCGGGCACCTCGAGACCTTGCCGCACCAGGCCATCAAGAGTTTTCTCAGCCGCCCTGATGGCGGCGAGCCGCGCCAGCACAGTCTCAGCCTCCAGGCGGGGGACCACGGCGACACCGTCGCGGTCGCCGACCAGTATGTCTCCCGGCGAGATGGTCACTCCTCCCACCACCACCGGGAATCCGACCGTGCCTGGACCATTGCGCGCAGGCGAGTTCGCAATGATCCCGGCACAGTAAACCGGCAACCCGACCGCCTCGATCCCGACAACGTCGCGCACGAGGCCGTCAGTGATGAAGCCGGCGGCCCCCTTGTTGCGCGCCATGCCGAGCACGAGATCGCCAGTTACCGCCGTACCGGCAAAGCTGTCGGTGGCCGCGACGATGACATCGCCACTTGCTGCGGCATCCAGTGCTCCAAACAGGGCGAGGTTGTCGGCGGGGCCGCAGTGACAGGTCACGGCAACGCCGACCATCGTCGCAGTAGCTGGCGACAGTGGCTTGATCGCATAATGCAAGGCCCCGCGTCCCCCCATGGCGTCTACGACCTGGCTAACCGGCACGCCCGCAAAAGCACTGATGATTTCTGCTGCGGGCCGTTCGAAACGGCGCTTGATGGTGAGCAGCGGTGGGTCTTCAATCATGTAGCGGCCCCATTCCCTGAACGAACGAAACACAGTCCGGCCCGAGGTCGCGCAGGCTCCGCGCCCCCATCAGTCCCATTACCCGATCGATCTCTTTGCGATATAGTTCGAGCACGTGACGCACACCGTGCTCGCCGGCAACCGCGAGCCCCCACAACTGCGGCCGCCCGATCAGACAGCACGAGGCGCCGAGCGCCAGCGCCTTCACGACGTCGGAGCCTCGCCTGACGCCACCGTCAATCAGCACCGGTATGCGGCCGTCGACAGCTGCGACAACTGCCGGCAGCGCGTCCAGCGACGCGGCGGCGCCGTCGAGCTGACGTCCCCCATGATTGGATACGATGATGCCGTCGATTCCTCGGGCTACAGCCTCGGCGGCTTCGCTGGGATGCAGGACGCCTTTCAGCAACAACGGTCCGGACCAGACAGTGCGCAGCCAGTCGACATCGGCCCAGGAGAGTCCGAGATCGAGCATTGCGGCCATCCGGCCCGCCAATGCACTGACCGTCCCCGTATCTCCGGGGCGCGCGTAGTTGCCGAAGGTCAGTTTCGGGAGTCGAGTGCGCATACGCAGTAGCCACGCCGCCTTGGTGGCGGCCGCGAGCGTCCCGGCTACCCCAAAGCGCGGCGGGATTGCAAAACCGTTGCGGATGTCGCGTTCCCGATTGCCGAGCATCTGGTTGTCGATGGTGAGAACCAGCGCCTCATACCCGGAGACACTTGCCCGTTCCACCATTTCTTGAGTGAAGCCGCGATCGGTATAGACGAACACCTGCATCCACCGCGGGCCGGTTCCGGTGGCCGCTATGTCCTCCAGCGTGCATGTCGAGCCGTGGCTGGCGCAGTAGAAGGTGCCAGCGGCTGCCGCTGCTCGTGCTGCCGCGCACTCACCGTCGGGCCAGAACAGACCGGCCAGGCCGGTTGGCGCGATGCCGAGCGGGATGGCAAGTTTCGCGCCGAAGAGGTCAAGGGAAAGGTCTCGCGTCGTTGCACCGTTGAGTGGTCGCGGCAGAATGGCAACCTCACTGAAAGCCTGCTCGTTCCGGCGCAGCGTTCGCTCATCCTCGGCACCGCCATCGGCGAAGTCGAACACCGGGCGTGGCAAAGTCCGCCGCGCGGCGACGCGGACCGCGGCCACGCTGTACAGGCGCTTCAACGCCGCCGTCGAAGCAGGCGATGCACCAACGCCACTGCTGATCAGAGCACCTGCGTTCGAGACAGTCGAGGAGCTACTCACGGTTTCTTACCGTCTATGCGACCGTGGTGCGTCGGTCCACCGCCTCCCGGAACACGCACGCGGGAGAGTGTTCCCTCAAAGGATGGATCGCTGCCGGTCGCCAGCACGCCGGCATTTGTCACCCAAAGCGTCTCGCCCAAGAAGACGCAGTTGGTCGTTGCCTTGCCGCAGACGAAGAAACCTTCCGCTGTTCCGTCCGGCCTGAGCACATGAATGCCGTTGGCGGCAATATCCGTGACATAAAGGCGGCCATCGGCTCCGACCTTCAGCCCGTCCGGGATCGGATTGGGCCCAGGCAAGCGGCCCAGGTCTTCGACGGAACCATCCGGACGCTGCCGCTTGACGCGCCCCGTATAGGACTCCCCCCAAATGATTGAGCCGTCGGCTTCGATCGCCACACCATTGGGGAAGGTCGGCTTGTCGAACCCGAGAGCAAGGTACGCACTGCCGTCGGGGTTGACGGCAAAGATGTAGCTTGGGTCCGGATTCCCCGGGTTGTATGTGCCGGGATCGCTGAAGATGAGCCGGCCGTCAGCAGCAAATACAAGATCGTTTGGCCCATTGAGCCGAATGCCCGCGACTTCGCTCAGCAGGATTTCCGGCTTTCCGCCTTCGGCAACCCGCTGGATCGATGGCGTCGTCATGTCCGCGGCCCGCCAAGGTCCGGTCGTGCCGCCGTTCTGGCAGACATAGAGCAGGTCATCCGATCCGAGAACGCAGGCGTTGGGCGCTCCGGCAACATAGGCGAACTGGCGAGCACTTCCGCCGCTATCTATGGCCGTCAGCTGGCTGCGATAGCTTTCGACGACGACAATTCGGCCATCGGGCAGCACCGTCGGGCCCTCGGGCCAGCCAAGGCCGGTCGCGACAACCTCGACGGCCAGCTTTTCAACCTCGTTCATCGTGCGACCCCCAGAACGGCAGCCTATCAAGATTTGTCGGGTATAATCCAGCCTGGCGGTCTCCGGACCCGGCGACTCAAAGATAGCTAGGCTGACGTGCGCGTTGCTGGGCCCCCTAGGCCGGCCCCCCACCCCGGCGCCGGTGAACCCCGACGGGCGGAGGCCTATGGCTACAAGCGCGAGCCGATCGGTGTCTACATAGCTCGGTAGCACTGGCTTGCTCCTCCAGGTTGCGTGGCAGGATTAGGTGCTGCTGAGGCCAGCGTGCAAGGAACAAGTGCAGGTGGAGAAGGTTGAATCTCAGTTCCTCTCCCTCTACCACTCACAAAGTCCAACAATTCTCTGCTCCGCTGCCAGGCGCTCTGGAGCCCGAGCGTTTGCAGGGCGTGCGTGTGGCCAAAAGCTGGGGAGCGCCGCAGCGCCCAGGCGTGCAAATTGCTCTCTGAACGCCGATCCTTCTCCGAAGCTGGGGAGTAGCCCCAAAATCCAACAGCAATATCATGCCTCAACGGCGGTTTTGCCACTGCCAGTTTTGCGGTTCGCTCGCCTGTCAAAAGGGACAGTCTTTCGGGTCACGATCCGGAGTGGGTTTGCCAAGGCTCCCGGAATCGAGGTGGCCCACTTTTGCGTCGGGGCTCCGCCACTCTTCAGATCAACAGCAACCAGCACCAATACGCACCAATCACCATTTGCACAGCGAACGCGGTGAACCTGAGACTGACCGCGAGTTGGCTGGTTGAGACGAGGTGGATCACCGACTGCACTATACGTGCGCCTAACATCGTGGAGGCCAAGGGATCCGTGACATCTGTCTTTGAAATGATGATCGCGACTCCGAGCAGACCTCCGAAGATTGGAAGCCCTTCAATGCAGTTGGCGTGGGCACGGGCTAACCTCCGCATAAACGGGGAGAGGGCTCCGTTATCTGGCGTAAAGCCGTTTGCCGGGACTTGCCCAGAGATCACCAGGTAGCTCCGGATAACTTCCATCACGATCAGCAGGGCCAGCGCCCACGAGATGAAGCCAGTCAATGCGTAAGCACTCGCCGACATGTGCCCTCCCCGTTGCTAGCACTCTAGGTCGTTGTAGCCGATCAACTAGTCTAATGCTATTCGACGAGGAGGGGCGGCCTGTAGTGGGGCCGAAACGGAATAGCAGCTTTTGGACGTTGTGCCCGGAATAGCTGCCGTTCAGCCAATCAGCAGTGATTGACCGCTTTCGCCCTTTAGCGACCCTTCCGCGCCAGATCAGTCGATGCTTGAAGCTGCCATTCGCAGAGTGAAAGCCGCGTCGAGCATGGTCAGAAAGGCGCGCACGGCGGGGTTGGCGCGTCGGCTTGCCGGCCAGAGCACGGTGACATTGTTTCGCTCGACCGCGAACGTGGACAGCACTGGGACCAGTTCGCCGCGCTTCACATAGGGAGCCGCCATGAAGGAGGCGCCTATGCCTATCCCACCGCCGGCTGCCAGCATGATGAGCACGGCATCGCTGGCATCGGCGACCACACCGGAATTGGGCACGATCTCGATTTCACGGTCGCCAATCCGGAAGGGCCAGCGAAAGGCCTGGCCTGTGCTCTGATACCGAAGGTTGACGGTGTCGTGCCCTTCCAGGTGATCGGGATGGGTCGGTGTGCCGCGTTCCTCGAGATAGGCTGGCGAGGCGAAGCAGCAAAGGCGATGGGGTGCGAGCTTGCGTGATAGTAGCCGGGTGTCAGCCAGATCACCGATGCGTATGGCGACATCGATCCCTTCCTCGATCATGTCCACCATCTGGTCACCCAGCCTGAGATCGACGATCAGGTTCGGATGGAGCCGACGGAAAGCCGGTAAAGCCGGAGCGATCAGATGCAGTCCGATCGGCAGCGACGCGGCCACGCGCAACGTGCCCGATGGTTCGGAGCGCGCGGTCATTGCCGCCTGCTCTATTTCCTCCGCCTCGCGTAGCAGACGCAGCGCGCGCTCATGCAGGTCGCGCCCTTCGGGCGTGAAGGTGAGCGAGCGCGTTGTACGGGTAAACAGCGACACTCCTAAATGCCGCTCGAGCCGCTGGACGCTCTTGCTGACCGCCGACGGGGAAATCGACAGCGCGCGCGCCGCTGCCGTGTAGCTGCCCAGCGATCCCGCACGCGCGAAGGCGATGATGCCAGTGAGCCGATCCAAAGTGATATGTTCCGCCATGGCATTACTTAACCGCCATCGGCACCGATTATCAACCGGCGGTCATGCCGCTACATTCGCTCCAATGACATGGATGAGCGGAGATTTCACCAATGAGCGATAAGATGAAGGGAGTCCGTCTGCACGCATTCGGTGGTCCCGAGATGCTGGTGTACGAAGACGCGCCTAGGCCGGGTGTGAAGCCCGGCGAGGTGCTTGTCCGAGTCCAGGCGGCCGGGCTTAATCCGCCCGACTGGTATCTGCGGGATGGCTATCGCGCACTGCCGCCAGAATGGCGACCCAACGCGTCCTTCCCACTGATTCTCGGCACGGACGTGTCGGGCGTCATTGAAGCGGTTGGCGCTGACGTCGCTGAGTTCAGCATCGGTGACGAGGTCTACGCAATGGTTCGCTTCCCCGATAACTTGATGACGGGTAGCAATGCCTACGCGCATTATGTCAGTGTGCCGGCATCGCATGTTGCGTTGAAACCAGCCGGCATCGACCATATTCATGCGGCTGGTGCGCCGATGTCGCTTCTGACGGCATGGCAGTTCTTGATCGAACTTGGCCACGACGAGCCGAATCCGTTCCAGCCCTTACCGCATGAGCCGGTGCCCCTCGACGGCAAGACGGTGCTCATCAATGGTGCCGGAGGCGGTGTCGGGCATCTGGCCGTCCAGTTGGCGAAATGGCGGGGCGCGCGCGTCATCGCGGTGACATCGGCCAAGAACGAGGCGCTGATGCGCGATCTCGGCGTGGATCAATTCATCGACTACAAGACAACCGCGGCGGAAGATGTCGTCCGAGACGTCGACCTTGTCCTCGACGCGGTGGGCGGCGCGGGCATGGAGCGCTTCTTCCATGTTCTGAAGCCGGGCGGCGCGCTGTTCCTGGTCAACCCACTGGGCTTCGCTGGTCACGAAGAGACAGAGAGGCTGGGGATCACGGTCTCATCCACACAGGTTCGATCCAATGGCGCGCAGTTGGCAAAAGCCGCCCGCCTGCTCGACGACGGCCTTGTGCGTGTCGTCATCGACAGCACATTCCCGCTGGCCGAGGCATCGCGCGCACATGAGCGCGCCGCCGACGGCAGTATTCAAGGCAAGATCGTGCTGGCCGTCTGAATTGTTGCTTTCAGTCCGACCGACCGACCATCGGGAGTGCAGACGATCGGGCGGGATTACGCCGTTTAGCCGACGAAGACCACCGACCGACGTCCGGCTGAATCGTGCTCGACTACAAGTGCCGCGATGGCTGCCGCGATCTTCGCGCCGCCTTGCACTGACGGTTCGATAGGATTGGCGAAGTCCGCGTCCTCATTCGATACCAAGCGCAGGTCGACGAGCGGCAAACCGCGCGAGAACGCCGCCCGGGTGATGACGTCGTTGAGGACCGTCAGGGCAGTTGCGGCAAGTCTACGACGCTGTGGGTCGGGAAAGCGCGCCTCGTAGATCGTGCAGACAGCGGTGGGTAGGTTTTGGCCCAGCGCCCCCTCGAGCATCGTACAGTAGTCGTGCTCGAATTCCTCCCGGATATCGCTGATCCTGTCCAGAACCTCGGCCACCGAACAGGCCCCCTGCTCCAGAATCCCTGCATGACGAAGAGCATCATTGCCACCGACGCTGACGACAAGATGGCTAGCATCCTGGGGGAGCCGTTCAAGCTGCCGCTCGACGCCGCTTGTGACGGCGCCGTCGACGGCGTTTAGCGTTGCACGCCACCCCTCCGGCAACCGCTCCCGCAGCTGCCGCACTACGTCGGGCCCGTGCGCGACATAGGCAGCGTTGTCAAAGATCGAATCCCCGAGAAGGACGACGTGTGGCATCGGATGCTCCGTTGAGGCCTCTGCCAATGCTGCATCAGCAGAGGAGGTAAGGTGGTGGGTTGTGACCGCGGCAGCGAGCACGGTCAGGAGATCACGGCGAGTCAGGCCACCTGCAGAACGGAACGGCATCTCAGCCGTCCAGGAACGCCAGAAGCGCGGCATTCACCGCGCTGGCCTCTTCGCGCTGTACCCAATGTGTCGCCTTCTCGAACGTCTGCAGGCCCCGATCGTTGCAAAGGGCCAGACTGCGCTCGGCCAGGCCATATTCCAGAGCTTGGTCCTGCATCCCCCACATTACAAGGGTCGGCGTCGTGATCCGCTCCTTCAGGCTTGGGCGGAAGCGCAGCGCCCGATACCAGTTGAGCATGCCTGTCAGCGCCCCCGGCCGTTCCCAGGCCTGCCGATACTCTGCGATTTCCTCCGCCGTGAAGGCATCTGTTCGGCTGGATTTGATGAGCGCCCGTGCCAGCAGAGCCGAGCGCCCCGCCCCCAGAAAAGCCTCCGGCAGCAAGGGGAACTGGAAGAAGGCCGCATAGCTGCTCCGCAGGAACTGGGTCGGAGATCGCAAGGAATGGGCAAGCAGCACCTCGGGATGGGGCGCGTTCAGGATGACGAGCCTTTCCAGGCGGTGCGGCAGCTTTGCGCCTGCGGCCCAGGCGACGATACCGCCCCAGTCATGACCGACGAGGTGAAACCTTCCGATGCCGAGCGCGTCGGCGATGGCAACGACATCGCCGACGAGCTTGGGGAGCGTGTATTCACGGATGGCTTTCGGCTTGTCACTGGTGTTGTAGCCCCTCTGGTCGGGAACGATGACCCGGAATCCGGCGGAAGCGAGCGCATCGATCTGCCGTCTCCAGCCGATCCAGAAGTCGGGAAAGCCGTGCAGGAGCATGACCGGCCTGCCTTCGGCAGGCCCAACCTGGACGACGTGAAGCCCAATGCTCCCGGTGTTGACAAACCGATGTTCAGGCGCGTGTGAGACCATCGCTGGCAACGCGGTTGTCGCCAAAGCGATCCAGCGCACATATTTTTAAATCAACGCGCGCTACCCCGACAAGATGCAAAGCTCTGCCGTTTCATCTTCCGCCAGATGGGTCATAGCAACCCAAGAACAAGTTGGGGCCGCGAGCGGACTGTCAGCTTTTAGGCTGAAGTCACGGCAAGCCGACACGCCGCTGGCGTGTGTCCGAAGCTTCGACCCAACGCCTTCAAGTGCCTATGTGTTTGCCCAGACCGAGAACATAAGCCCGATCGTCAGTGCCGTCGCTGCATATAGGGCGGGCAAAACCCGGCGGTTCACGCCCAGGCGGAGCAAGGTGTGACCAAGATGATCTGTGCCGCCGATCCAAGGTTTTCGCCCCTGCAGCAAGCGGCGACTGATTACGAAGACGGCGTCAATCAGCGGTACGGCAATCCACGCCAGGGAAGCGTCAAACCCTCTTTGCGACGCGAGTAGCACGATTGCCGCTCCGAGGAGAAGGCTGCCGCTATCGCCCATGAAAACGCGTGCCGGCGGATAGTTGAAGAATAGAAATCCCAGGCATGCTCCGACGCCCGCCATACCGAGAGCGCCGCCCAGCCCGAGGAAGGCGGCCGCGATTGCGCTCGCGGCAAGACCATCGGCATGGTCAAGCATATTGACGGCGTTGCAAGCGATCCAAATGATGATCGGAACCCACCACAGATGCGTAATGATACCGGCCAAAACAGCTGCGGCGGCCAACGCTGCTGCCTTGGCACCGGCAGAAAGAGATCGGAGGTCATCGAGCGCCCCGATCAAACAGAAGGCTGATAGCAGGAGAGTATGTTCAACGGGGAGCCATGGTGACATCGCGATCAGCATGGCGGGCCCCGCGAGCCGGGGAACCTCGCCTGATGTGTGCCACCGATCTTTCGTGACCTTGGAGACGGCTCCGATACGCCGCGCAAGACGCGCAAACAGCCAGACGCCGGGAACCGCGATGAGCAGGGCCCCGATGAACGAGACCAAGGAGCCAGACGTCAAGCAACCACTCGTTCGGTACGCATGTGCTCTATGCAGTCGAGGACCATCTGCCTCGTGCTTCGCACGGGTCGCCATCCGGTCATGGTTGTTAACAGGCTTGTGTCAGGTACTCGGTCGTATGTTACGGCGAACCGATCACCAAACACCGTGCTGGATGGTTTCATGATAATGGGCGCGGTCGTCGCGGTGGCCTCAATCACCATTCTTGCAAGATTTCCAATCTGAATCGCTTCGCTTCCGCCCAAGTTGACTGGCCGGCCACGCAATGACGGGCACTGCATTGCCAGCAGCAGACCTTCGGCGGCGTCGGCAACGTGCAGGAACGCCCGCCTTTGCTCTCCATCGTCATGGACTACGAGTGGTTCACCACGCAGCGCTGCATCGACGAACACCGGCAGGACGAGGCCGGTCGCCGAGCGCTGGCGCGGTCCGGCCATGTTGAATGGTCGAACGATCCAGGTCGGGATTCCGAATTCAAAAAACAGTCCCGCCACTAAATGTTCGATCGCGGCCTTGGCAGCTGCGTAGCCCCATCTCGGTCGCAGGTCCGTCGTCACCGGATCGGATTCCGTGATTGGCCTGTCCCGGCCGGAGCCGTAGACTTCTGAACTCGACGTGTAAAGCAGCGGACGTCGGTGTACTCTGCACGCCTCCACGATCGCACAGCCTGATTCGAGAATGCGGCTGGTGACGGCAAAACGCTCCATGTGGGCAAGCTGAACGCCGATCGGACTCGCCAGGTGGAAGACTGCATCGGCCAACCCGACCTCATTGTGGACCGCCGCGCCGTATGCCGGATCGCCAACTCTGAAAGTGCGGATCGTCAGCCGGGAATTGCCGGTGGGCAGATTGGGCAGCAGCCCGTTCGAGAGATCGTCGATGACGGTTACGGTGCAATGGCGGGCGAGCAAAAGATCGACAAGCGCCGACCCTACGAAGCCTGCTCCGCCAGTAACCAGCACATGTGTGTGCTGGCCAAATTCGACCAAGTCCGCGCTATGGTTGTCCAAGGTTGCCACGTCCTCCCACGGGAGCGTCATCTATACAGTCGAGGATGGGGCAAACAACCACTTTCATATCAAGGCTGGCTAGTTTTCGTCGCCCTCGATATCATCAGCGAACAAACACCCACCCGAAATCCTGCCAGTTCTCCGTCCTTTGGTCACCAGACCATAGCTGATTCTGGCACATTCCCCACCAATGTGGAGATTTCCGTCGTTCTGGCCGAAACAAATTGTGGGGGTATCTCCACGTTTCTCGCAATGCAACTTGCACCTCCAACAGCGAGTGCCGCCACTGCATAACTCAGGCCATCGACTGATATCGCGCAATTAGGCTAAGAGGCCGAGGGACTGTTCGGGGGGAGCTTTGAAGTCCGACTATCGCCCAGATATTGACGGGTTGCGCGCTATCGCAGTGGTCGCAGTGGTTTTTTTCCATTTTGACGTGCCCGGTTTTCGGGGCGGCTTTGCTGGCGTTGATGTCTTCCTTGTTATCTCCGGTTACCTGATCACGCGCCTTTTAATGGCTGAAGGCGGCGGACTGTCCCTTGTGGAATTCTACGGCAGACGCATGCGTCGAATATTGCCGGCGATGCTGGTGATGATCTGCTTCTCACTCGTTGCCGGCTGGTTTCTGTTGCTGCCGGGCGACTATGAAGGTCTGGGACGCAGTGCGGCATATTCCACGTTCGGATTGGGAAACTATTATTTCCTTTGGAATACCGGCTATTTCGATCGCGAGGCGGCGCTGCTGCCGCTGCTTCATCTCTGGTCGCTCGGCGTCGAAGAGCAGTTCTATCTCGTATGGCCGCTGTTGCTTCTGGTTGCCAACCGGCTGTCACGCGGCCGCCAGCTCCCCGTTGTCGCGCTGATCTGCATTGTTGCGCTGGTCAGCTTCTCGATCGCCCTCAATCTGGTGGAGGCCGATCCGAAGCAGGCATTCTATGTTCCCTTCAGCCGAGCCTGGGAGTTGACTATCGGCGGCCTGCTCGTCTTTGCGCCACCGAAAGGCCGCGGGCGTACGTCCAAATGGTTTGAGCTGAGCGGCCTTGGTCTTGTAGTCGCAAGCATCCTTTTTCTCTCGCCGAGCCAACCGTTTCCAGGCGTTTTCGCGCTCGGTCCTGTGATCGGGGCTGCTCTGGTCGTCTGGCCGCGGTCGCAGTCGACGATTTCGGCCGTGCTTGCGAGCGCGCCGTTGCGATCGACGGGCAGAATCTCCTACAGCCTGTATCTCTGGCATTGGCCGATCCTCGTGTTCTTCCGCCATTATATTGGCACCGCAATGCCCTCGGCGGTTGAATCGTGCGTGCTTGTAGCGGTTGCCTGGCTGGTGGCGTATCTGTCCTGGCGGTTCATCGAGGAACCCGTTCGCCGCCTGCGGGCGCCGCCATCCAGCGTGCTTCTCGCTGGTGCCGCCGCGGTGGCAATGGTTTGCCTGAGTGCCAATGCCGTGTTCGAAGCCCGTGGTTTCACCAGCAGGATCTCGAAGCAAGTCGAGGCAATGCGCAGCCTCGATGTGATGTGGGACTGGTCATGCCCGCAGATGGTCAGCATCGCTGAGTTGGGCAGTACCTTTTGCGCGTTCGGTGCGCCTTGGGACAAAGCGGCGCGCCACGCCGTGCTCTGGGGCGACAGCCATGCCGAGCATCTTGCGCCGCTGCTAGACAGCGCAGGTAAAAGAGAAAACACGGCTTTCTTTCTTTACCGCGCCTGTCCGGCCGCCTTTGGAGAAGGTGTCCACCGCGACTTTCCGGATTTGGCCGGATATCGGGAAAGCTGCTCATCGTCGCGAAAGGCCGCGGTCGCCATGCTGAAACAACGCAATGACATCTACCTCGTGGTGCTCTCCGCAGCCTGGACAAGCCTTGCCGACACCAATGTCCTTGCTGACAATGGTGAGAGGCAGACCAGCAAAGTCCTGTTGTTGCGCGATGGCCTGCGTAGCCTCATCCAGGAAGTCGAAAGGGCGGATCGGCGCGTCGCAATCATTGGCCAAGTGCCTGGTCCCGGCCTGGACCTGACTTCATGCGCAGCGATGCTCGAAAGCGGTATGCTAAGGCGTTGTTCGACCGAGATGAATAGCGAGCAAGTCTTCCGGATCTGGTCGCCTATGGTGTCCGCGCTCGCATCGCTCGTTCATGACAATAACGTCGTCTTCGTCGATCCGCTCAAAGGGATGTGTCCAGACAGACACTGCGCAACCTACGTCAATGGCGAGTTCATCTACCGAGATGGTTCGCATATACGCAGAAACCTGAAGCCCGAGACAGACGAAGCCGTCGCGCGAATGATGGGTCTCTATCCGGCCCTGAAAGGCCAGGAGCAAAACCGATTGTCGGCCGCCAACACCACGCCGTCTCAAACGGCTGGCAAGAGCAATTGAACGGGATGCGAAGCGGCCAGGCTCCGCTCTCGACCACGGCTGGAATGGCCTGTTCGGAAGACAGCCGCGCGTTGCGGGTTGGAGGACAGTTCGGCAGCCCGTCATGTGCGGCAGCGGCTGGGGACGGTCACCGCACGGACATAGACGGGCTTAGAGCGGTCGCGGTGCTGGCTGTTTTGTTTTTCCACCTGAGATTCGCAGGTTTCTCCGGCGGCTTTGTCGGCGTCGATGTGTTTTTCGTAATCAGCGGCTTTTTGATCACCCGCATTGTGGCCACCGATGTGGAGGCAGGGCGTTTCAGTCTGGCGCATTTCTATTCGCGCCGGGCTCGCCGCCTGCTGCCGGCATTTTTCGCGACATTCTCCCTGTCATGCATCGCCGCGTTTCTTCTGCTTACGCCTCAACATCTGGAGACCTTCGCGAAATCGCTGATGGCATCGAGTTACGGCGTTTCGAACATCTTTTTCTGGCGCGAGTCCGGCTACTTTGATCTCGCCGCGCGGATGAAACCGCTCCTTCATACATGGTCACTCAGTGTGGAGTGGCAGTTTTATCTCGTCTGGCCGATGCTGCTTTCAGTTTTGCTTGCCGCATTCCCAGGACGAATGGTTTGGTCGATCATCACGATTGCCATTCTCAGTTTCTGGCTCATTGTCGCATTCCAGGACGGATCGTTTTGGCCGTTTGCGGGGACCCCGGCGGCGGACTGGATCGCCGACGGCCGTGCAACCGTGTTTTACAACACGCCATTTCGCGTGTTCGAGTTCGCCTGTGGCGCGGCGCTGGTCTGGCTTCCCAAGCCGCGACCTGTCCTTGTCCACGAGCTGCTCGCCTGGCTGGGCTTGGCCCTCATAGCGTTTGCAGTGTTCTCTTTCGACAGCCGTTCGGGCGCGCCCGCCTGGAACGTGCTTGCCCCTGCCACCGGCGCCGCGATGGTGTTGTCTGCGAACCGTTCGCGATTGGGAGGTTTCGCCTTGCGCAATCGCGCAGTCGGCTATCTTGGTCGCATCAGCTACTCGCTCTACCTCGTTCATTGGCCCCTGATCGTGTTTTGCGAATACGGTTTGCTTCGCCCCCTGCTTCCGACCGAAGCGCTCTTCGTCGGGCTTCTGGCCCTCGTCATGGCCATGTCGATGTTTCATTTCGTCGAGCAGCCTTTTCGCGCTGGCCATGGCTTGCTCCCCTCTTTTGGACTTGCCTTGACTGGCCTGCTCTCATGTTCCGTGGTCAGCTACGCGATGTCGGGCGGAATGCCGTGGCGTCTTCATTCCGTCGCGGGGAACGAACTTGCCAACAGCGCAGCCCTGAAGGCGATCACCGGCTCGTTGGCCTGCTTGGATTTCTGCGAGTTCGGCAACCTTCAAAGTCCAAAGAAGATACTCGTGGTCGGCGATTCGCACATCGACCAATACACGCGGGCGCTTCAAGAACTCGGCGGTCAAGAATTCCATTTCCTGCTGGCCGATGCCGGCAATTGCTATTTCGGAGCAGAGTTCCAGACCAGAACAAACGGCGCGGTCACGCGGCACTGCCGGAATGCTACCGACCAGGCGGCTCGCTGGTTGAAGGCCGGTGACATACTCGCCATTGTCCAAGCGCAGCGCTGGCCCGGATATCGCACTCTTCTCGAACGGAAAGTGGATGGTGCGCCTGTCGAGATGCCCGACCTGGCAAAACTGTATGCGACCATGCTTGGGGACTTAGCGAAACTCTATGCCGCTTTTCGCGGTCCGGTGATCCTGATCGGGCACACGCCGGACGCCAATGTGGTCTGCCATTTGAGACCGACTTACCTTTCCTTGCCCTGCCCGGTTCCCACCCGGGTGGAGAACGTCGCCTTCGACCAGGCATTCATGGTTTTCGCCAGCCATTCCAGCTTTCACCTGCTTGATCCCGGCGAAACCATCTGTTCGGCAAATGGCTGTGATGTGACGGACGGCGCAGGGCATAGCCTCTACCTGGATGAGAACCACTTCTCCATCTACGGGGCACGCCTTGTTGTTCCGAAAGTCATAGAGAGGCTTCGCGACGACTTATCCGTGGCGTCAAGGCAGACGTCGACACAATCGACCAAGCGATGATTGTGCCCAGGAGAGCAAGGCACAGCGCGCTGACTGAGAGCGGAACGGCGACTGCGTAGGTTCGTCCGTTTTGGCGAGGGTCGCTCGAATCCGTGGCCGAAAACAGCACCGCGTCCCGCCGGCGAAAAGTATATTCGCCCGGGCCAACAGCCGGCCATGCGTTCGGCGCCCATTCAACTTGGTGGAGCGGGGTCCCTTCTTCACGCAGGTCTGAAGCCTTCAACAGGGGATCGAGGACAAGGTTGTCAAATTGGAAAAGGCCAGGAAATTGCGAGCGTGGTAGCAGCGTCTCGTACCCGCCTCTTGCGGTAAACATGGTCTCGTTCTGCAGTCGTCCGGTAACAAGCGACGGTGTGATGAGCAATATCGCAATGCAGCCAGCCGCAAAGGCCATCACGCCTGCATTAGCTCCAAAAGCAAAGCTGCGATGCTCGCCTTTTTTTGCTGAGGAATGTGTTTCAGTAAATCCCCGCCGCTCGGCAAGCATCCCACCAATTCCTAGCGCGACCGGAAGAAAGAGAGAGGGCGTCAGCAAGAGGTCATGCGATGTCAGCATGACCCCCACGAGTGCGACACCAAGGGCCAGATCGCCGGCGCTGCGGACATACCAGAAAGCGGAAGCGACCAGGCCGATCGGGATCAACCAGCCGATGTGCCCAAAAGCAATTGCGAAAAGGACAAGGGTGTTGTGAGGCGCGAGAGCCTGCGCCACCTCAAGGCCGCGACCGAAGAAGCCGCCTTCTCTGTACGCGAGCAGGCCTCGCTCCAGAAAGAGTGCTCTTGCCGAGATCGAATTTCTCTTGCCCTCGTCCACGAGACGTTCGCCTAGCGCCTGGATCTTGGCAGCGTTTGTGGATTGGCCTGTCGCGGACGAAGGCAGGCCGCTGAACGGAGGCGCAGATGAGGCAGTGGCTCGCGCAGGATCGGCTTGCGGAGGGTCTGATCTGATCGAAGGTTCTGCCGTGGGCTGGTCAATCGTCGCAGCCGAACTTGATTCAGCCAGAGCTTGTTGAGACGACGGCGCAACCGGGTCTAAGGCGGACGACGCAACCTCATTATGTGACGAATCGACAGCATCCGCCGCCTCATCGAGCGCCTTTCCAACCGAGATCATCCCGGCGAAGGAGTTGCCGACGGAAACGCGAAAATAAACATTTGTGGCGAGCGCGACACCGATTGTCCCCAGCAGTATTAATGCGACGGCGAGCGGGCGACCCCAGCCCCTTGGATCGAGCCTTAAACGACGGTGACCCCGAAATTGCTGCCAAATATCAACGGCAAACGGCACCGCCACGGTGCCACAGGCTGCAAGAATGTTCGAGCGGGAAAGCGTGACGAGCAGAGCGGCGCTTACGAGAACAAGGAAAGTGGCACGCCATTTTGGCGCGACGGCGCGATAGCTCGCCGCGGCGCCAAGAAGCAGGCCGGCGGCTGCCACATTCGGATTGATCGCCAGGCCGGCGGCTCTGCCAAGCGTACTGGTGAAGCCGTTGGCAAAAAGAAGGTCGAGGAAGCAGACCACCGCATTGAGCGCCGTCACCGACGCACATAGACGCAGCACCATTGCGGGCGATGAGGCGAGCATGAGGACAATCGCCCCGCCGCCAAGGAAAAGGGTAATCAGGTAACACTTTGCGACGATGCCAAGTGGATGAAGCGCAACCGGGGCAACCGCCATCGCCCCGGCGATCGCGAGCAGGAGGATCGCGCCACGCACGTCCCGACGGATTGCAAGAACGGCAATCGAAACAATCAACACGCTGCCGTAGAGGGCATGGAAAACCAGTCTGGCGAACTCGTCCCGGCCCGTAAAGAACGGCAGAAAATAGGGCATGAACCACGACTGATAGATAACTATGGCAAATGCACACAGCCCGGCGACGACACATGGCAGGATGCTGCGCGGCGTAGACGCCGAATTCACCGGGCCTTGGAAGTGAGCAATCCCGCTCATTCACTTGCCCGCGAGGTAGAGGGTTTCATAAGCGTCCACCATAGCCCTTATGGAGTAGCGTTCGCGCATCGCCCGCTGACGAAATTTTCGGTCCACTGTCTGCTCGGGCAACCGCTCGAGAACGGCAAGCAGTCCGCGGGCCAGATCGGCAGGGTCACGAGGCTTCACCAGCACACAACCCGGCATCCCCGAAACTGCCTCCGGATTTCCACCGACATTGGTGGCCACCACTGGGAGGCCTGCGGTGAGTTTTTCCATCAGGGCGTTGCAAAAGCCTTCCTCGTGGGAGGCGATCACGCCGATGTCCATGCCGGCAAGCAGGCCTGGTACGTCGTCCTGAGCCCCGAGCAGCCGAACTGTCGATCCGACGCCAAGCCGCTGGGCTTGCTCTATCAGCGCCTGCCCAATACCTCGATCTTGTCCGGCGATGAACAACCTCAGCTCCGGCCGACTTTGGCTTGCGCTTGCGAAAGCGTCGATAAGATCTTTGTGTCCCTTATAGGGAATAAGATTGGCGACGATGACGACCCCGACATCGTCAGGTTCAAGACCAAGGCTGCGCCTGATCTCATCACGGCGATGGCTGATACCATCGAAACGGCTCAGATCGAGACCATTGGCAATCACGCGCACGCGGGCGAGATCATAGCCATCCCGGGCCGCCATGTCGGCCGCGACCGCATGCGAGTTAGCGACCACCACATGTGAAAACCGATTGGCGATTCGATCCATGCGCTTCAGCCGCGGCCATCGCTCCTGGTGGTTGCCGAGACCGCGCCTGGAGGTGATGACGAGTGGGGCCAGCGCAAACCGACCTGCCAACGCGCCCAGAAAGTTGGTCAATGGCAAAAAGGCGTGAACCACGCGTGGCCGGGTCAAAATGATGCGACCAACGAGCAAAGTGATCGCGGCGCCGAGCACCAGCATTGCCTTGACGCTCGGCCGCGTCTTGGGGGCAACGCTCGATTTTTCTTCCGCCCCCGCCGCTGTCAGTGATGCGGGCAAGGGATTGGGGCGATGAAGCCCGTAGGATATTCGGATACCGGCACGATTCAGCGTTTCCGCAAGAACACCGCCCGACGAGAGGGCAAAGACCTCGACCTGCCAGCCCCGCGCCTTCAACTCCTTGGCAAGCAGCACCAGTTGGCTTTCCGTGCCTCCGAGATCGAGCGTCCCGATAATGAAGAGCACGTTGCGACGGGTCCTTCTCAGGCGCGCGGTGGAAGGCGCGGCAACGCGCTGTCGGCTTTCAGCATTAGTCAACGCAAGGTCTTCTCGCAGCGTCGCTCACCCCTCCGTCTGTTCTCGCCCGTCCCGCTTCCACATAGCGTCCAGAGCCGGCAAGAAGAAGTCGTATTGCGCGTACAATCCACAAAAGGTCACTAGCCGGCAAGATCAGCTCCAGCCTGCCGCGCAGCAGACGGGCTGCGTCCTTCACGATGCCGCAGCATCATCCCGAACGTGGCAAGCACCATTCCGGTTGCCAGGAGGGCGAGTGGCGGTGCCCATTTGAGCCGCTCGAACTTTGCCTCGTATGCACGCACGCCGTCGAAGTCCTCTATGGTGCCAGCCGGTTGCCAAGCCCCACCATAAGCCGTCTTCAGCAGGGGCAACATCGGCGCGAATTGCGCGTAGTAGGTATCGATGATTGACGGCTCCCTCTGCACGTCCTCAAGCGAGCGAGGAACAAAGACGCCGTAGTCGGAATCCAGAATATTGCCGTTCGACACTACCACGGTGTGTTGGGGGACACTGTAGATCGTCGCCTCGATGCCTTGATCGGCAAGGATGGAATAGACGATTTTGGACACCTGGGAACAGAACCCATACCCCCGGGCAAGCCCTTTGCGGGGCGTTACAAACTCATAATTTTGCAGCGTTTCGCGATATTGCGGCCGGAAGCTGAGCATCCAGAGCAGGTAGTTGTCAAAAACGCTGATGCGCGTGTAGGACGTGTCGGTCGCCGCCCAGCTGTCGCCTACCGTCCAATAATGCACCATTCCACCCGCGACAGCCTTTGTCAGGCGCTCGAGATAGGCCTGCATGGGTTCGTCCGTAGCGCGGTAGAGGTCATCGACATCCACCACCTTCTGCTGGAATCCCAGCGGCCCTTCGGTTGCCTCGGCAGGTGGTGCCGGGTAAGCGCTGATCAATCCGAGCGGATAGGCCGAGACAAACAGCAGGAAAGCCGCCCCAACCCCTGCCGAGAAGAAGCCGAATGAGCACAGTAATGCAGCAGTTAAGCTTGGCCGCAACTTTTGATACCGAATCTCAAAGGCATCATTCATGGTCGAAGACTATCACCTCGTCGCGGCCGTGGCTTCTAGTCCATTGCGAGGAAATTTGTGGACGGACCACCTTCGGCGCTTCTGTGATAAATTGCCAGTCGACGTCGGTTGTGGCTTGTCGTGGCCCGCTGGACGTGTGCATTGGGCCCTCTGAATACGGACATCGATTTGGCGTTGAGCGGAAACCGAGACTCGGGCAGCACTTTCGACACAATGCGGCGCTTGTGGCGGCAGGTATCGCAGCGGCGGCAAAGGCAGTTTTTCGGCCTCCTTGTCCTGATGGTGTTCGGTGCTCTGGCGGAAGCGGCCACGCTTGGTGCCTTGCTGCCGTTTCTTGCGCGCATCGCCAATCCTGAGACGGTTGGCGGACAGTCGTTTCTGGCGCGTCAGCTTGCAGGCTTTCGGCTGACCGGCTCTTCTGACAGCCTGCTCGGGCTCACGGTTTTGTTTTCCGTAGTGGCCATCGTGGCCGGTGCCGTGCGTATACTCCTCACCTGGGCCACGAATTCATACGTCTTCTCGCTGGGACATGAGGTGGGCGTGACCGTCTATGACCGAGTGCTGCGCCAGCCCTACAACTACCACGTTTCGCGCAACTCCAGTTCGGTGTTGGCGGCGCTACGACAGGTACAAGCAATCACCGCTGGCGTGATGCTGCCACTGTTGCAATCAATCAGCGGCATAATCATCGGTGTCTTCGTCGTCGCAGCGCTTTTCATACTAAGTTCGATCATCACCTTCGTTATCTTCGCGGGCTTTGGTGCGGTGTATCTCGCCATGTCGCTTGTGATCCGAAAACACCTCAAGCAGAATGCGCGGATCATCGCTAGCGCGCAGGCCGAAGGCATTCGTTCTGTACAGGAGGGGCTGGGCGGTATCCGCGATGTCATTATCAACGACACACAGCCATATTTTCTTTCCCGCTACAGCGAACTCGACCTGCGCCTGCAACGCGCCAACGCAACGAACGCGCTTGCAGCCAGCGCTCCGCGTTTCGCGATTGAAGCCGCGGGTATGGTGATCATCGCGGCCCTCGCCTATTTCCTCATCATCCGATCCAACAATGCCGGCGAGGTACTGCCAATACTTGGAACATTCGTGCTGGGAGCCCAGCGTCTGCTGCCATCGATGCAGCTTGTATACGGCAATTGGGCGTTGATACTCAGCAATCTTGCCGGCGCCGAAGTTGTGCTCCAGGCGCTGGAAGCACCACTTGGCCCCGAATGGAACGAGCCTCCAGCCAGGCGCCTGCCATTCGAACAAGCGATCATACTCAAGGACGTGTCGTTTCGTTACGCCTCCGACCAGCCGCCGATACTCGAAGGCTTCAATCTCAAAATCCCGAAGGGGACCAAGGTCGGCTTCGTAGGCAAGACCGGCAGCGGCAAGAGCACGACGGTCGATCTGATCATGGGTTTGCTGGAACCGACCAGCGGAGCGATCGAGATCGACGGGCAGACGTTGGACGGCGCTACGCGACGTGCCTGGCAAAGACAGATCGCACATGTGCCACAAAGCATATTCCTGGCGGATGCGTCCATCGCAGACAATATCGCCTTCGGCATCGACCCTGCCAGGACCGACCACGAGCGCGTCCGCAGCGCGGCGCAGCAGGCCGCGTTGGCGGACTTCATAGAAAGCTTGCCGCAGGGCTACGAGACGCGTGTTGGCGAGCGCGGCGTCCGCCTGTCGGGAGGTCAACGCCAGCGAATAGGCATCGCGAGGGCTTTGTACAAACAGGCATCTGTGCTCGTCTTCGACGAGGCGACGAGCGCTCTCGACATGGAGACCGAGGCGGCAGTCATGGAGGCGATCCGAGAACTGCCCACCGATCTGACAATATTGATCATCGCACACCGTCTCACGACAGTTGAAAGTTGCGACGAGATCGTAACCCTTGAACACCGCCAGCCGCATATCTCGACGACAACCGGCGGACAGATCGCTTGAATGCATCGCGTGGACGGGTTCGGCAACGTGCCTGATCGGGCTGGCGCCGCCGGTGCAGCAAGGCCGCCACGTCAGTTCGGTTTGGATTGCACCTTGCCAGGGTTCTGGAAGAGAAATTCCGTGCAGGCTTCACCGGTGGATATCCTGACGATTTCGAAATCGAACCGTTGCTTCAAGAAGTCGATCACGGCCTGGTCGTCGGCGAACTCCATCGGCCACCCTCCCAGCCAGTCGCGGACGTCGGTCATGTAACTCATGCCGCGACCTTTTTTCTTCTCGCGAATCTGCTTCAGGAGCATTGGCAGCCGAAGTGGATTTCTGCCAAGGCCGAAACGCCAGATGTACCAGCATTCGATCCATCGCCTTTGACGAGGGTTGGCGGCATTGTACCGACGTTTCACATTGAGCCAGAATTGCGCGGAAGGCGTTACGACATTCGACGAATAGAGAGCGATGAAGAAAAGGCCGCCAGGCCCTACCCTTCGTGCAGCATTCTCAATTGCTTGCCACATGGCGCCAGTGTGATGGAGCACGCCCCATGAATAGACCAAGCTCCAAGTGCCCAGCGCCTCAAGATAGTCGGCATCGAGAACGTCACCTCGTTCGACGGCCCAGTTCGGCGGGTCCCCGGCCAATTTGCGAAGCCTGCCGGTGGTACTTACCGAAAGAGGATCAAAGTCGAAGGAATGTATCCGATCCGCCTTTGCGTCGAAGGCGGCAAGCGAGTGTAGCCCGCTGCCGCTGCCGATATCGAGAAAATCCATTCCTTCCAGGCTCTGCTTGCCGAGGAAGGACAGAAGCTTGTCGGCCGCCACCTGCCGACGTTCAGTCGAGTAGTGTTTGTCGACGAACGACGCCCAATTGGCTCCGAACTCGTACCGATTCGACGATGGGTTGCCTGTGAATGTCATCCTGCGGCTCGGACTCCCCCTTCGATGATGCCCATCATGTCAGCTGTAACTTTCTGAATATCATAGCGCTGTTCGGCAATCGATCGGCTGTTCTTGCCCATGGATACGGCTTCGTCGGGGTTGTCTATCAAGCGGATCATGGCTTCAGCCAACGATGTGGTGGCACCAACCGGAACCAGCAGCCCGTTGACCCCGGGCACGATTGGCGCCCGGCAACCCGGCGCATCCGTTGTGATCACCGGGCGCCCCATCGCCATGGCCTCCAGAACCGATCGCGACGTCCCCTCGCGATACGACGGAAGCACGAAGATACGCGTATCCGCGATGATGTGACGGACGTCCTCGACCGGGCCGTGATAACGGATGGCTCCGCCGGCGACTGCCTCCTCAACCTCCGATAATGGAAACCCCGAGGGGTTTGGATCCATATCTCCGACGAGGTGGAAACGGGCGTCAGGTCTGACAGCCCTAACCAGCGTCGCCGCACCCAGATATTCGGCGAGGCCTTTGTCACGCAGCAGGCGTGCAATCATCAGAAATCGCGGCTGATCGGGTAGTGGCGCGACTTTGAATCGGTCTAGATCGACTCCCGAGCCGTTGACGACATTAGCTTGGGTCCGCCCGAGCAGCCCAAGGCGACGGAAGTCGTTGCGGTCGTCGTCGTTCTGGAAGGTGACCGTGGTGGCAACCCGAAGGCTTGCGGCATAGAGGAGCCGAGCCACTGCGTTTACCATCCTCCAGCGTGGTGACTTGTGCCGGTCCGTGAAGGCGTAGCCGAGGCCGGTGACAAGTGCGTGCCGTCGCTGGATCCCGGCAAGCAACGCAGCCGGCATGCCGTAGACGATCGGCTTGATTGCACAGGTCAACACCACCTGAGGCTTGAGTTTTCTTAGCCGGTTGTGGAGACGAAAAGCCAACACCGTGTCGCCGAACGGAGCAATCCCGGCTCGTTCCATTGGCAATGGATGAAAGTGGACGCCGTTCTCGGCCAGCCAACGAATGGTCATGGCGTCGACCGGCGCCATGGCATGAACTTCGTACCCGGAATCGCGCAGCGCAAGAAGCAAGTGTCCCCTGGTGCTTGCGAGGGACGTTGGTTCGCTGACGATGACGACGATTCGTTTCATGCAGTCATTTCTTGGGAGATTGCTCGCGACCCATTCGACCCTTGTAGATTTTTGACACGCAAAACCCAATCATGGCGCATGTTATCCACAACATCGAGCAGATGCTTCGCCAAAAGTGTCTCAGAGTTGCTTTCGAGCGGAGACTTGCCCCTTGGCAACAGCGTGTCGTTGAATTGACGTAACGCCTACCATACAAGGACGTCGACTCACTACCTGAGGAAACCTGCCTATGTCCGAACGCATTGCTGTTATCGGCCTGGGATGGCACGCCTCGGTGAACCATCTTGTCTATGCGTCATCGAGCTCGATCTACGGCCCCAGCACGCGCATGCCGTTTGAGTGCCCGATTCGGCTGACCATTCGCTCAGCCTCTACGCCGCCATCAAGAAAGCAAACGAGCTGATGGCCCATACATACAGCCATCTGTTTGCACTGCCCACGACAGGATTACGCTTCTCCACCGTCTATGGTCCGTGGGGACGGCCAGACATGGCCCTGCTCATCTTCGCTGAGGCCATCGTCGCTGGCGAGCCGATCGACTTCTTCAACCATGGCAACATGCAGCGCGATTTCACTTATGTCGGCGATATTGTCGAAGGCATCGTCCGCGCCATGCGTCAGCCCGCGACACCCAACCCGCAGTGGGAAAGCGTCGCCGGATCCGGCGATCAGCAACGCGCCGTTCAGAATCCACAATATCGACGGCAGTTCGCCAGTTCAGCTGAACGGCTGATCGCGGTGCTGGAGAACGCGCTCCGACTAAAGGCGAACCGCAATCCCATGCCGCTGCAGCCGGGTGACGTGCCGGCAACTTTCGTCGAGGTCAGTTCGCTCGAGGAGGCGACGGGATCCAGGCCGGATTCCAATAGAGGTCGGAGTTCTCCGCTTTGCGAATGGTATCGGGAGTACTATCGGGTATGATCCGCAGAGGCGGTGCCACGCAAAAAGGACGACAGGTGGGCGACAAATGAACGTGCGCTATGATTTCGGCCGCAACTGGTCCGAGCTTGCCGCGCGTTTCGAGGCCGAACATCTGGACCGGGCGTGTGAGGATCTTGGTCGACTGGCGGGTGACCTCAACGGCATGACTTTTCTGGACATCGGCTGCGGCTCGGGGCTGCATTCAGCGGCCGCACTCCGGCTCGGCGCGGCGAAAGTCACAGCACTCGATTATGACGCGGATTGCGTGGAGACGACCAGGGCCGTCCTGTCCCGGTTTGCACCCGATGCCGATTGGACCGTTGAGCGGGCCGATATCCTTGACAGATCCTCGCTGCCCACCGGCACGTTCGATGTCGTCTATTCATGGGGTGTCCTCCACCATACCGGAGATATGTGGACAGCGATCGCCAATGCGGCTGGCTTGGTCGGCCGCTCTGGGCGACTGGGTATTGCGATCTATCTTAAGACGCCGCTGTGCGGACTATGGACGGTCGAAAAGAGGTTCTACGCCTCGCATCGATGGGTACGGCCGCCGATCAAGGCGGTCTTTGTCTCGGCTTATATGGTCGCAAGGACCCTGCGCCACCGGGACCCGATATCGTTTGTAAGGAACTACCGCGCGCGCCGAGGCATGGAATTTCTGGCGGATGTCGACGACTGGCTTGGCGGCTATCCCTATCAATCCGCGTTAGCCAGCGAGTTGGAGCGGACTGTGGAAAATCTTGGGTTTCGCACGGATCGGCGTTTCAATGTGCTGCCGGGAGTTGGCCTTTTCGGCACCGGCTGTGGTGAATGGTGTTTCGAGCGGATAGATTTATAGCCACCGGCTTCTTCCCAGTCTGGTGACGCGCGGATAACTTGGGCAAGCCGATATGGAGCTGTAACGGCGGATGTGCGGTATCGTCGGCATTGTGGGTGGAGCGGCTGCGACGAGCGGCGGCGGCCATACTGTGCGTCGGATGGCCGACAACATCCGACATCGTGGACCCGACGGCGACGGGGTCTGGAGCGACGCCGAGGCGGGCGTCGCGCTCAGCCAGCGCCGCCTTGCCATCATCGACCTGTCCTCGGCTGGCGCCCAGCCAATGATCTCTCACACAGGCCGCTATGTCATTGTCTTCAATGGCGAGATCTACAATCACGGCGAGATGCGGGCGCACCTTGACCAGCAATTTGGTGTACATGCGTGGCGTGGACATTCCGATACCGAGGTCCTCCTGGTCGCAATCGAAGAGCTAGGGACCAAAAAAGCACTCGAACTGGCCGCCGGTATGTTTGCTTTTGGCGTCTGGGACCGGCGTGAAAGAACTCTGGTTCTCGGTCGCGATCGCGTGGGTGAAAAGCCGCTCTACTACGGCCGTGTCGGCAAGGCCTTCGCGTTTGCCTCGGAACTCAGCGCCTTTCAACCTCTGCCGGACTGGCGCCCGGAGATAGACCGCAATGCGTTGGCGCTGATGATGCGCCACAACTACATCCCCGCGCCCTACAGCATCTATCAGAGCATACGGAAACTGAGACCCGGCCACTTACTCGTCCTCTCCGATCCTATGAATGAGCCGCGCGTCGAAAATTACTGGCGCGCCAGCGACGTCGCAGCGCAAGGCCGGCGCGAGCCTTTCCTGGGCAGCTCTGAAGAGGTGGTCGACGAGGTCGAGCGTCATCTGCGCCGCTCACTTGAAGGGCAGATGATCGCCGACGTGCCGCTTGGCGCCTTCCTATCTGGCGGCATCGATTCTTCCGCGGTCGTGGCAGTCATGCAGTCGATCAGTGCGCGGCCGGTGCGCACCTTCACAATCGGCTTCGAGGACGTCGGCTACAACGAGGCGCACCATGCCAAGCAAGTGGCGCGCCATCTCGGCACCGATCATACAGAGCTCTATCTCAACCAGCGCGACGCGCTCGACGTGGTGCCGCAACTGTCGGGCATCTATAGCGAGCCTTTCTCCGACTCCTCGCAAATCCCGACTTTCCTCGTCTCTAAACTGGCACGTGGCAGCGTTACCGTGGCGTTGTCGGGTGACGGCGGCGACGAGTTGTTCTCAGGCTACAACCGCTACGCGCTCGCCGATGCGTTCTGGAACAAGTTGTCCCGAATTCCGGTCGGTCTGCGCCGCGCGTCTGCTAGCCTGGCGACATTGCCGTCGGCCGGCCTCTACAACAACCTCGCGGGCGGGATCATGCCGCTCCTCCCGCAACGCCTGCGCCGCGAACGCGTCGGCGACATGATCCACAAAGCCGCGTCTGTGCTTTCGCTGCGGACCATGGACGATGTCTACCGTCGCCTGTGCTCGCACTGGGACCCGACCGAGATCATCTCGGATGCGGTCGAGCCGCCAACAATGCTGACCGGCCTGGAACCGTTGCCGGATTTGCCCGGTAGCGTCGAGCGGATGATGTACATCGATCTTATGAGCTATCTACCCGACGACATACTGGTGAAGGTCGATCGCGCCGCCATGGCCGTCAGTCTTGAAACACGTGTACCGTTTCTCGACCATCGACTCATAAGCTTCGTGCTGTCGCTACCGCTCTCAATTCTGCGCGCCGGCGGCCAGACCAAGTGGCCTCTGCGACAGCTGCTTTACAGGCATCTTCCAAAAGAGCTTGTCGAACGCCCCAAGATGGGCTTCGGCGTGCCCATTGATTCCTGGTTGCGCGGCGCTTTGCGCGAATGGGCCGAGGAGTTGCTCGACGAGCGCCGGCTGCGCGAAGACGGATTCTTCCGGCCTGAAGCGATCCGGCGTGCCTGGTTCGAGCACCTCTCCGGGCACCAAAACAACCAATATCTACTCTGGGACGTGTTGATGTTCCAGTCCTGGCGGGGAGCGACCAAGGGATTTTCAAACGCGATCGCAGCGTGATGGGTGGTGAGCCCGGGCGGTTTAGTCTTTGCGGTGCCGCTCATGCCGTCGGAAGGGACGAGACGTTCGGCACTATCAGACGCGAAAGCGAGCAGCTATACGGGAGGGAGAGGGCGAACCGACGTGCGCCAGGGTCGTTCGAACCGACCCTCAGGGACCTGGAAGCCAACGAAGCAAAGGCATTGAACCCTGTTTAAATCGCTCCGTCGCCATTTCACGACTGACCAGGTCAACCAGTATTTCTCGATCGCCTGCTTCTTTTCGCCGCCGGTATTCGGTTCGGTGGTGAGCTTCGTCTTCCATGGCGGCGCGCTCTGGTCATTGGCGCTGCTGGCGGCCGGCCGGCGGCGCCTTAACATTGATCGGCCTATGCTTGCCATGACCACTGCCATCTATGCCTATTGCGCCGCCCAGATCCTGGCGTCGATCGTAAACGGGACGCTGCGGGCCGATGCCACTCATTTCTTGCCCCTGATGACCTTGCTGTTGTTCCCGATTTCCTATTCGACGTGGAGCATCATGGACAAGGAGAGCCTCGCACGCACTGCCGTTCGTGCCAGCGCCGCAGCATGTGTCGGGGCACTGGTGCTGGCCATCGTCCAATACCACTGGATTGGGATGCTGAGACCCGAAGGTGGGGCCGGAAACCCCATCGTGTTTGCCACGGTCACCTGCCTGGCCGTGATGATGTGTCTTACAGGTGCTCTGTCTGGGGTCGAGAAAGCGTGGAAGCCGCTCACGGCCGCCGCGCTTGCCGGTGTGGTGGCGACACTCTACTCGGGCTCGCGCATGGTCTGGGTGGCCTTGCTCATCGCGCTGGTAGCGGTGCTTGTGACCCATCGCGAAAGGGTCTTCCGATCAGACATGAAGCAGTTGCTGGTGATTGCCGGCGCATCGACATTGATCATCACGGCAATTACGTCTCCGATTGTCGCCGATCGCACACATGTCCTGTTCGAGGACTGGAATGCCCTCGCCGTCAACGGCGATTATACCACGCCGCTCGGGTTGCGGGTCGGGTTGTGGGACGTCGGGCTCGATGCCTTTCGCCAAGCGCCCGTTTTTGGTCACGGAATGGCCGCCGGCCGGATGCTTTCAAGGCAGGGGTTCAAACAGCGCTTTGGCGCCACCGAAGGCTTCAACCACTTTCACAACGGCTTCCTTACGGCTTTGGTGCAGGCCGGACTCGCAGGTGCGCTGACATTGGCTGCAATATTCGTCGTGACGATCCGGAATGCGACAAGAGTCCTGCGCATCAGTGCTGATCCGCTGGAACGTTTTGGCGCCACCATAATGGTGGTCACCGTCATAATATACGTTGCTGGAGGGATGACAGGCATCCTTGTCGGCCATGATATTCTCGACTCGACGCTGATGGTCTTGTTGGTTTCCGGAACATACTTGGCTTGCGGGCAGACAATTTCGCCCAAGGGTCAGTCAACGAATCAAGCGTCTGCTTTTAGGGGGCGCGAAAAGGGAGCGAATCTCCCGCCCCACCATTTTTGATCGACGGAGAAAAAAGGTGCATCACGCCCAACACCGAAATATCTCGTGCCTGCGAGTGGTGAGAGCAGAAGCGCTCTCCCGCTAAGGATCTGCAATTTGGGCGAGCAATGGGCGACGGTGGCACCAGACGCGTGACCGCGATTTCGGGGCGTATCGAATGCTGAACGGCAGCTAAAAGGCCCCGGAGGTTCTCGAAGAGATCGGCAAGAAGCCACAGGCAAAGACCTGCGCGGCTATCGTCGGCATCACGGATGAAGGCGCCGAGATCATGGAAGAATACAAGGGCGCGCCTGCACTAGATGCCGGCCTTCTAGCTGATTCCCAAGCCCTCGAGCATTACGAGATTTCGCGCTTTTGCACGATGAACACATGGGCTTCCGAACTTGGCCGCGACGAAGCTGTGTCGCTCCTCAATCTGGCACTTGGAAAAGGCCACCGACGAGACTCTGACGCCGAGTCTACCGTTCTCTCAGGAGCCCTGGCGATCAAATGCCGGGCTCCTTGTCCCAAGCTCTCGCGCTGCATTGGTGCGAAACCTTGCGCGGAGACGATATGGGAGTTCTCGAAAACACTTTTCGGGCTTGGTGAGAAAGAAGCCTGACGCGGCGCAGCGGCGACATGACGGAGGCGACCGGCGCCCGCCCGGCTATTGCCGTGCATTACAAAACGCCCAGACGTCCGGCCCTAAGGGGCTTAATCAAACGCTAGCGAAAAATTAATGATCCGAGGCAGTAACATGCCCGGCGGTTGTGTAGCTTCAGCCTGGCGGCTTGCTACAAATACGCGCGCGCAGTGCCCGTCGTCGTCAGAAGGATCGTGCACCCCCCGGACGCGTCGTCGATAAGCTGAGGATCGGAAGTTAATGACTCGCGGATTACGACGAGGAGTTCTGATAAGCATGTTTCAATTTCGCGCTTTTTCCCGCAAATTCGAGAGCGTAAGGAATTGAATCAGTCGTTGATTAATCAGGCGTTTTCGCCGGCCTGTCACGCCGGAGGTCGCGGGTTCGAGCCCCGTCACTCGCGCCATTTCTCCTCAGGAGAAATGTGACATAATCGTCTAAAATCATGGTCTTGCATGTGGGAATTCAGATCCGGTCGGATCTGAATTCGGTCTCTCCCGCAACGACGTCACCCCTTGGCCAGCAGCGCCTCGACCTCCTGCAGCGTCGGCATGGATGGCGCCGTACCCGGCCTTGTCACCGAAATGCCGGCGACGGCGCAGGCGAAGCGGACGGCTTGCAGCGGCTCCACGCCTTTGGCGAGTGCGGCGGCCAGGCCGCCATTGAAGGCATCGCCCGCGCCGGTGGTTTCGACCACCGGACCGGCACTGACCACGGGAACATGGTCGGACCGAGCGGCCGTGTGCAGCAGCGCGCCTTTTTCGCCGAGCGTGATGATGACCGAGCCGACGCCCTTTTTGAGCAGGCTGTCGGCGGCGCGGCGAGCCTCGTCGATCGAAGAAACCTTGATGCCGGTCAGCTCTTCGGCCTCGGTCTCGTTGGGGGTGACATAGTCGCAAAGCGTATAGATGCGGTCCGGCAGCTTGGCCGCCGGCGCCGGATTGAGGATGGTGGTCACCCCTGCACCGCGCGCGATTTCGAGTGCGCGCAGTGCCGCGTCGATCGGCTGCTCGAGCTGGGTGACGAAGACGCCGGCGCCGCCGATCAGGCCGGCGTTGGCCTCGATGTCTTCAGGCGAGATCAGCATCGCCGCACCCGGGCTGACGATGATGGCGTTGTTGCCGGTTGTCTCCTCGATGAAGATATAGGCCGCGCCGGTATAGCTTTGCGGCGTCTCGATGACGGCGGATTTGACGCTCGCCTCTGCCCAGGTCGCCTTGGCCATGTCGGCGAAAGCATCGACGCCAAGCCGGGTCAGGAAGGTGACGTCCGCGCCGAGCTTGCCTGCCGCCACCGCCTGGTTCGAGCCCTTGCCGCCCGGTCCCAGCTTGAAGGAATTACCAAGAATGGTTTCACCCATGCGCGGCTGTCGATCGGCGCGGTAGGCGGTGTCGGCGACGAAAACGCCCAGAATGACGACAGGTTTGCCCGACGCCATGGCCCTACTCGGCGTCCGGCGGCACGACGCCCTTGCGAAAGGCGAAGCAGCCATAGAAGCGGCGCTCGCCGGTCTGGATGACGCAATAGGCTTTCTTGGCGCGCTCGTAGAAGGCATAGCGCTCGACCGAGATCATCGGCCAGGCCTTGCCTTCCGCCTTGTCGATCTCCTTCTGCACCTCTTTTTGCACCGGCGGGATCTCGTCCGGCTTGCCGACGATCTCCATGCGCGCGGCCGCATCGTCGACGAAAGTGTCCAGCGGATAGAGCGACAGCACCGCCTTGACCACATCGGCCGCCGAGGCGTCGATGTGCAGCAGCTTGCCGAGCACGGTCTGCTTTGCCACCGAATCGGCGGGGAAATTGGTGTCGGCGATGACCAGATCGTCGCCGTGTCCCATTGCCCTGAGCGCCTGGAGCACATCGGCATTGAGCAATGGGTTGATCCCTTTGAGCATGGCAGTCCTCGTCAAACAGGTTTGGTCAAAGTCGATTGGAAATCAGAGCCGGTTGCCGGTCTCGGCGTCGAAGAGATGGACCTGGTCGAGGCGCGGCTTGAGATTGAGCGTGTCGCCGGGCTTGAAGTCGTGGCGCTCACGAAACAGCGCCACCATCTCGCCGTCGCCGAAGCGCACGAAGACCAGCGTTTCGGAACCGGTCGGCTCGACCACCGAGATTTTTGCCGGCACGCCGTCGGGATGGATTTCGAGATGCTCGGGCCGCACGCCATAGACCACGGCCTGGCCCTCCTTGGCGGCGCTGCCGGCCGCGATCGGGAACAGCGTGCCCGCTATCTCGACCTTGTCGACCTTGCGCACCACGCCTTTGAGCAGGTTCATCGACGGCGAGCCGATGAAGCCGGCGACAAACAGATTGGCCGGCCGGTCGAACAATTCCAGTGGCGCGCCAACCTGCTCTATGCGGCCGTCGCGCATGACCACGATCTTGTCGGCCATGGTCATGGCCTCGATCTGGTCGTGGGTGACGTAGATGGTGGTGGTCTTCAGCCGCTGGTGCAGTTCCTTGATCTCGGTGCGCATCTGCACGCGCAGCTTGGCGTCGAGATTGGAGAGCGGCTCGTCGAACAGGAAGACTTGCGGATTGCGCACGATGGCGCGGCCCATGGCGACGCGCTGGCGCTGGCCGCCGGATAGCTGGCGCGGATAGCGTTTCAGGTACGGATTGAGGTCGAGAATGTCGGCGGCGCGCTTGACCCGCTCGGCGACCACGGCTGGATCGGTCTTGCGCAGCTTCAGCGCAAACGCCATGTTCTGCTCCACCGTCTTGTGCGGATAGAGCGCGTAGTTCTGGAACACCATGGCGATGTCGCGCTTGGCCGGTGGCAGATTGTTGACGATGCGCTCGCCAATGGCGATCGTGCCGCCGGAGACGGTCTCCAGCCCGGCCACCATCCTGAGCAGCGTGGACTTGCCGCAGCCCGACGGGCCGACCAACACCACGAACTGGCCATCGGCGATATCGACGCTGACCTCGTGCAGGACCTTGACGGTTCCGAACGCCTTGGCCACATTGCTGATCGCGACTTGAGCCATCGTCCCCCCTTTTCTCGCGGTGAAGCTAGCCATTGCCAACGGCAAGGGCAAGTCGGTATGTTATCGATAAAAAGCCATTCGTGTTGACAAGGTAATCGATTACGCAAATATTAGCTGTTGCCAATCCGGCAGTCGGATTTTTATCCGAAAATCGGAGCTCCAGGCGACGCAGGGTGGGGTCCCACGTCCCCGTATGATAAAGGAGAACCGCCGACGTTTCGGCGTCGGAGGGATTGGCATTTTAATTCACGACTGTTGTTCTGGGAGGAATAGATGAGAGTCGGTCTGTACGAAAAACTCGTCCGCGCGGGTGCCACCCGGCGTGACATACTCAAAGGCGCGGCCTCGATGGCCGCGATTGCCGCCGCATCGGGCGCTGGGCTCGGCGCTTTCACCCGCCCGGCTGAAGCCGCCAGCGAGCTACGCTCCAAAATTCTGCAGATCCCCGGCGTCGGCAAAGGCCAGCCGACGGATGCCGACTTCCAGAAGGTAGGCGAACTCTGCCTGGAAGCCACCAAGGCCAATGTCAAGGAAGGCGAATTCGCCGGCGTCGAGCTCACCTTCATGGGCCTCAACAACCAGAACCTGCACAATGTGCTGTTCCGCGGCTTCCTGAAGCCGTGGGAGGCCTATACCGGCGCCAAGATCAGCTGGATCGACCTGGCGCAGGCCGACTACAATGCCCGCCTGCAGCAGTCGATCGCCACCGGCACCGTCGACTTCGACATCATCGAGATGGGCGCGCCCTTCGAAGGCGATGTCTGCGGCAAGGGCCTGACCTCCGAGATGCCCGACTGGGTCAAAGAGCAGATCGACATGAAGGATGTCGTGGCCTACCTGCAGCCGCCGGTCGGCACCTGGGACGGCAAGCAGTACCGGATCACCGTCGATGGCGATGCGCACAACTTCAACTACCGCACCGACGTTTTTGCCGATGCCGACCTCGCCAAGGCGTGGAAGGACGGCGGTGCGACCACCGAATGGGGTGTGCCGAAGACCTGGCAGGAAGTCCAGGCCGTCACAAAATTCCTCAAGGGCAAGAAGTTCAAGGACCAGGACGTCTTCGGCTATCTCGATGCGCCCAAGGCCTGGGGCGGTTTCGGCTTCTACTTCCTCGGCAGCCGCGCCACCGCCTATGCCAAGCATCCCGACGACAAGGCCTGGCTGTTCGATGCCGACACGATGAAGCCGCGCATCAACAATCCGGCCTGGGTGCGCGCCATCCAGGACGTCATCGACGCGCTGCCGTCGGAGCCCGCCGACCAGATCAACGCCGACCCGAACACGACAGCCTTCCAGCAGTTCCTGGCCGGCACCGGTTCAATGGTCACCTGGTGGGGCGACGTCGGCTCCAACGTCAAGACCAACGATAGCTCGGTCATCGGCGACGTCACCGGCTTCTCGATCCTGCCGGGATCCGACGACGTCTACAATGCCAAGACCGGCGCCTGGGACAAACTCGCCAGCGGCCCGAACTATGCGCCAAACTGTGCCTATCTCGGCTGGGGCGTCTATGTCATGGCCCGCGTCGATACGGACGAAAAGAAGAAAAAAGCGGCATGGTCGGCCGCCGCTCATCTCGGCGGCAAGGACCTGTCAATCTGGACGGCGATGTATCCGTCCGGCTTCCAGCCCTACCGCAACTCGCATTTCGACATTCCCGAATGGGTGGCGGCAGGCTACGACGAGGCGTTCATCACCTCGTATCTGAAGTCGGAAGCCGACAGCTACAACCATCCGAACGCGGCGATCGAACCGCGCATCCCCGGCATCTTCCAGTACTATTCGGCTGCCGAGGACATTCTGGCCAACACATTCGCCGGCAAGATGAAGGCGCAGGAAGGCGCCGACGCCATTGCCGCGGCCTGGGAGAAGCTGACCGACCAGATCGGCCGCGAAAACCAGATCAAGCTCTACAAGGCCTCGCTCGGCGTGTAGGCTGATCCTATCGTGACAACAGGTCCGGCGGTGCAAGCCGCCGGACCTGACCGGCTCGGGCCGGTCGCAGGCTTGATTTTTTAAACGGACGGGGACGCGTGGCTGACCAGACCACCAATGTATGGCCGGCCAACGCCGGCCCAGCCGATCTGATCTCGCCGGCCCGCAAGCGGGCGGGTTTTGCCCTGATGGCGGCCGCCACGCTTGGCCTGCTGGCGGTGATCGCGTTTGAGATCCTCTACAAGAACGAGATCACCACGCTCGGCTTCGAGACCTGGCGTCCGATCGTCTACGCCTATGTTCTGTGGGGCGTGACGCTTGGCATCGGCCAGGTGCTGACGCGCGGCGAGGACGGCCAGCGCGCGCTGTTCCTGCTGCCGGCGCTGCTGTTCACCATCGCCATGGTGATCTTCCCGACGCTGTTCGGCTTCTATATCGCGCTGACCGACTGGAACCTGTCGTCCTTTTCCGGCCGCAAGTTCAACGGGCTCGACAATTTCTGGCAGATGCTGGCCGATCCCTACTACCGCAACGCGCTGTTCAACATGGTGCTTTATGTGCTCGCCGTGCTGGTTGAGTATGTGATTGCCTTCGGCCTGGCGCTGCTGCTCAACGCGCAGATCCGGGCGCGCAAATTCTTCCGAGTCGTCTTCCTGATGCCGCTGATGCTGTCGCCGGTCGCGGTGTCGTGGATGATCGGCAAATCGCTGATGGAGTACCGTTTCGGGCCGGCGGCGACGCTGGCGCGCCATTTCGGCTGGGAAAACCCCGCCTTCTTCTCCAACCCGATCACCGCCCGCATCTCGATCATGGTGCTCGACGCCTGGACCTTCATCCCGTTCATGATGATCATGCTGCTTGCCGGCCTGCAGGCGATGTCGCGCGACGTGCTGGAAGCGGCGCGCGTCGATGGCGCCACGCCCTGGCAGACTTTCTGGCAGGTCACCTTCCCGCTGATGCTGCCGGTGTCGGTCACGGCGGTGATCCTGCGCATCATCTTCAAGCTGAAGCTTGCCGACATCATCATTACCGTCACCTCCGGCGGCCCCGGCGGCGCCACGGATTTAGTGTCGAGCTTCATCTACCGCGAATACCGCGACCGTTCGAATGTCGGCTACGGCACCATGCTGGCGATGGCCTATCTCGTCATCATCGTCGTGTTCGTGACCTGGCTGTTGAAATTCGCCAATCGCTTCGTGCGCAACGTGAACTGACGAGGCACAATGAGCGTCCAGACCACCGACTATGCTGCCTCGGAAATCCGCTCACCGCTGGGTTTTCTGGCCAATCGCATCTTCATCTATGGCGCGCTGGCGTTCTGGGCCTTCATCTGCCTGTTCCCGATCTACTGGACCATCACCACCTCGTTCAAGACCGCGGTCGACGTCACGCAAGGACATCTCATCCCGTTCGTCGACTTCCAGCCGGACTGGAAGGGCTGGCGCTCGCTCGGCCTGTCGCCGGATTCGATCTTCCAGACCTCGACGGTGCGGGAGGAGTTTTTCAAGCGCTTCATGAATTCGGTCATCACCTCGGTCGGTGCGTCGAGCCTCGCCATCGTCATTGGCAGCCTCGCCGCCTATGGGCTGACCCGCTACCGCTATCAGTTCGCCTGGTTCAAGAACGAGGACATCTCCTTCTTCTTCCTGTCGCAGCTGATCCTGCCGCCGGTGGTGCTGGCCCTGCCCTTCCTGGTGCTCTACCGGGAAGTCGGTCTGCTCGACACACGCATCGGCCTGATCCTGCTCTACACGCTGATGGTGCTGCCGATCGTCATCTGGATCATGCGCGACCAGTTCAACTCGATCCCGGTCGAGCTCGAGGAGGCAGCGCTGGTCGACGGCCTCTCGATCTGGGGCGCTTTTTTCCGCATCGTCATGCCGATTGCGCTGCCGGGCATGGTCGCCGCTTTCATCCTGGCGATGGTGCTGTGCTGGAACGAGTATTTTTTCGCCGCGCTGCTGACCTCGACCGACGCCAAGACCATCCCGGTCATGGTGGCGAGCCAGACCGGCTCGCAAGGCATCAACTGGTGGTCGATGGCGGCGCTTGCCACCGCCGCGATCGCACCGCTGGCGGTCATCGGGATTGCGCTTGAGCGGTATCTGATCATGGGCATGACGGCGGGCGCGGTGAAGTAGGGCGAGAGGCGGCGTGCCCCTCTACTGTTGACCTCGGCGGGACAGCACCCCCCCTCTGGCCTGCCGGCCATCTCCCCCGCAAGGAGGGAGATCGGCAGCTTTGGCTGCATCGCTTTTCTTGCGACGTAGGTGATTGGCGAAAGCGGAAATGACATCTGATCTCCCCCCTTGCGGGGGAGATGTCCGGCAGGACAGAGGGGGTGTGAAGGATCGCTACAGAGCGACTTTGTCTGCTAGCGCCCCAATATCGCCCTCAGGTGATCCATGATCATCGCGACGCCCTTCTGCCCTAGCTCCGCCGAGGCCTCCGGCGCACTGGCCGTATACCACGCGGTATTCTCGCCAAAACGCCCGGCATCGACCGCTTCCGGACACAGTGCCAGCATCAATGATGTCTCGCCAACACCGGCGTGATCGAACGGATACTTCCCGTTCATGGCAGCCGACATTAGCGGGTGCACCTGCACCCAGTTGAAGAAATTCTCGCCGGCGGCGTGCCCGGCATAATAATCGGCCATCTCGTCTGAGCCCCACCAGCCCTCGCCGCGCTGCTTCTCGAGGAAGCGGAAAATCGCCTGGCGGCCGGCGGCCTTGAAGGCGAGATCGGTCGGCATGCCGGCGGCAAAGTTCTCGGTCTGGTGGTGGATGATGGCGTTGATGTTACGAAAGCCGATGCGCAGCAGGCTGTAGAACAATTCTTCGGCGAACGGCGCCAGCTGGTTGCCGCCGACCTGCACCGAGCCGTTGCCTTCAGGTGCTGCCACCACATAGCTCGCCGCACCGTAGTAGAAAGCCGGCAGGATGACGATGTCGGCCTCCTTCTCGTAGAGCTCCAGCGTCTTGACGACGGCCAGCGTGTCCATGCCGACAGCCATGTGCTCGCCGTGATATTCGAGCACGCCGAGCGGGAGAGCGACCGGCCAGTTCTCGGCGATCGCCTTTCGGATCTGGTGCGGCAACATCAGTTCGTAGCGCATGATCTATTCCATGTTGGTGTGGCGGGTGCGCATGGCCTCGGACGACTGGCCGGTCAGCGCCTTGAGCTTCAGCACCATCACCTCGAACAGCAGGAACAGCGCCCCTTCGAAGACCGAGCCCATCGGCAGCAGCGATGTCTTTTGTGGCCCCTGGTCACGCGCCATGGTCTGCGCCGGGATCAGCAAGGTGAAGTCGGCAAGCGCGACCGCACTACTGCCTGCCTCGGCGGTGAGCAAAAGCACGGTGGCGCCGGCCTGGCGGGCGACTTGCATCAAGGTAAGCACCGTCGTCGTCTCGCCCGGGCCGGAACTGACCAGGAAGACATCGGCTGGGCGAAGCGGTGGTGTGTTCATGTCGCCGACCACCGACACCTCAAGGCCAAGGTGATAGAGGCGCATGGCGAAACCCTTGAGCTGCAAGGCCTCGCGGCCGCAGCCATAGACGACGATCTTTTGCGCGCGGGCCAGGGTTTCGCAGGCGGTGTCGATGCCGGCTTCGTCGACGCGCGCCAGTACGGCGCCCAGCTCTTGCAGGGCGGTCGAAAACATATCCGAGCCGGCATTCGTCATGAGAGTCCCATCTGTCCGGCTGGGTTTGTGGCCGGTGATTTCGGGTTGCGCGCTTTCGGAAAAAGGCTTGTTTTTGTTCATGCTATCACCGCGAAAATGCCTGTCCAACGGCCATGGCGGCTTTTGCTGAGCCAGCGGCGTGATAGTGTCATGTCAGACAATCAATCCAGGAAATCAGCACGACATGAAGACACGGCATTTCGACCGCATCGGCAATGGCGGCCTCGACTTCACCGAGCTTGGCTTCGGCAGCGCGCCGCTCGGCAACCTTTACCGCGCCGTCCCCGACGCGGATGCCAACGCCACGCTGGAGGCGGCGTGGGCGACCGGCTGCCGTTACTACGACACCGCGCCGCTCTATGGCCTGGGCCTTGCCGAAACACGGCTCAATGCCTTCCTGCGCGGCAGGAAGCGCGACGATTATGTGCTGTCGAGCAAGGTCGGTCGCCTGTTGCGCGCCTGCCCGCCGGAGGAACGAACCGGCATCGGCAAGTTCTTCGACACACCGACGCGCAAGGAGGTCTACGACTACAGCTACGACGGCGTCATGCGCTCGTTCGAGGCGTCGCTGGAACGGCTTGGCGTCGACCGCATCGACATCCTTTTCGTCCATGACCTCGACATCTTCACCCATGGCAGCAAGGAGGCGTCAGACCAGCGCATCGAGGAATTCATGGCCTCGGGCTACAACGGACTGGTTGCGCTGCGCGACCAGGGCGTGATCAAGGCCTTCGGCGGCGGCATCAACGAATGGGAGGTTTGCCAGACGCTGGCGGAGCGTGGCGACTTCGACCTGTTCCTGCTGGCCGGGCGCTACACGCTGCTGGAACAGGAAGCGCTTGCCACCTTCCTGCCGCTCTGTGAGCAACGCGGCATCGGCATCGTTCTCGGCGGTCCTTACAATTCCGGCATCCTGGCGACCGGGCCGAAGCCAGGCGCCTATTACAATTACTCCGAGGCGCCAAGGGACATCATGGATCGCGTCGGGCGCATCGAGGCCGTCTGCCAGCGCCATGGCGTCAGGCTGATCGAGGCGGCGCTGCAGTTTCCGCTGCTGCACCCTTCCGTGGTGTCGGTCATCCCCGGCGGCCAGCGGCCGAGTGAAGTCGAAAGCAACCGCGCCCTGCTCGATGCCAAGCTGCCCGCGGCGCTGTGGGCGGACCTCAAGCAGGAAGGCCTGATGCGCGCGGATGCGCCGGTGGGCTGAAGGCGCGCCTCAGCGGGCTGACGGCCTGCCGCCATCGAGGCAAAAGAAAAGCCGGGCGAACCCGGCTTTTCAACATTCTCTGAAAAAATTTTTAGTTGACCGCGTCCTTGAGGCCTTTGCCGGCCGAGAACTTCGGCACGGTACGCGCCGGAATCTTCACTTCCGCGCCAGTCTGCGGGTTGCGGCCAGTCGATGCCGCACGCTTGGAGACGGTGAAATTTCCGAAGCCGACGAGCCGTACATCGCCGCCCTTCTTCAGTTCGCCAGTGATGACGGAGAACACCGCCTCAACCGCCGACTGTGCGTCACCCTTCGAAATGCTCGCGGATTCAGCGACAGCGGAAACCAGTTCGTTCTTGTTCATAAAAATTCCCTTCCATGAGAAAACCGGAACTTTCGACTCATCCGGCAGGAGAGGGACTTTAGAAAGAAGCGCTCGCAAACCCAAGTCAAAAAGCCGGAAATAAGTTGAAAAAAGCCCGGAAAAGGTGGGTTTTTCACATGAAAAAGCCGGGCTCAAGGCCCGGCTCTCTCTTTGTGCACTGCAACTTTAGTAGTTTCTAATGTGCAAGCGACTTTCCAGCATCGTCAACGGTATCGGTGGAAGCCGGCGGATTGACCGGCTCGACCCACTCGATCGGCTCCGGCATGCGCACCAACGCGTGCCTCAGAACCTCGCCGACACGTGAGACCGGAATGATCTCCATACCGTTCTTCACATTGTCCGGTATCTCCGCCAGATCCTTGGCGTTGTCTTCCGGGATCAGCACCTTCTTGATGCCGCCGCGCAATGCGGCGAGCAGCTTCTCCTTGAGGCCGCCGATCGGCAAGATGCGGCCGCGAAGCGTTATCTCGCCAGTCATCGCCACATCGGCCCGGACCGGAATCCCCGTCATGACAGACACGATGGCTGTCGCCATGGCAGCACCTGCAGACGGACCGTCCTTCGGCGTGGCGCCTTCGGGCAAGTGGACGTGGATGTCACGCTTGTCGAACAGCGGCGGCTCGATGCCGAAATCGATGGCCCGCGAGCGGACATAAGAGGCCGCCGCCGAGATCGATTCCTTCATCACGTCGCGCAGATTGCCGGTCACCGTCATGCGGCCCTTGCCGGGCATCATGACGCCTTCGACCGTCAGCAGCTCGCCGCCGACTTCCGTCCAGGCAAGACCGGTGACGACACCGACCTGATCGTCAGCCTCGACCTGGCCGAAGCGGAAGCGCGGAACACCGAGGTAATCGGCGAGGTTCGCCGCCGTGATGCTCACCGTCTTCTTCTTCGTCTTCAGGATCTCGGTCACCGCCTTGCGCCCGAGCTTCATCAGCTCGCGCTCCAGGCTTCTGACGCCCGCTTCACGGGTGTAGGTCTGGATGATGCCGCGGATCGCGTCCTCGCCGACGGAGAATTCCTTCGGCTGCAGGGCATGATCGCGGATCACCTTGGGCATCAGGTGACGCTTGGCGATCTCGATCTTCTCGTCCTCGGTGTAGCCGGCGATACGGATGATCTCCATGCGGTCCATCAGGGGCGCAGGGATGTTCAGCGTGTTCGCCGTCGTCACGAACATCACGCTCGACAGGTCGTATTCGACCTCGAGGTAATGGTCCATGAACGTCGAGTTCTGCTCGGGATCGAGCACCTCGAGCAAAGCCGATGACGGATCGCCGCGGAAGTCCTGGCCCATCTTGTCGATCTCGTCGAGCAGGAAGAGCGGGTTGGACTTCTTGGCCTTCTTCATCGACTGGATGACCTTGCCGGGCATCGAGCCGATATAGGTGCGGCGGTGGCCACGGATCTCGGCCTCGTCACGCACGCCGCCAAGCGCCATGCGGATGAACTCGCGGCCGGTCGCCTTGGCGATCGACTTGCCGAGTGAGGTCTTGCCGACGCCGGGAGGGCCGACGAGGCACAGGATCGGCCCCTTCAGCTTCTTCTGGCGGCTTTGCACGGCGAGATACTCGACGATGCGGTCCTTGACCTTATCGAGGCCGAAATGATCGGTGTCGAGCACGTTCTGCGCAAACGCCAGGTCCTGCTTGACCTTGGAGTTCTTGCCCCACGGGATCGACAGGATCCAGTCGAGATAATTGCGCACGACGGTCGATTCCGCCGACATCGGCGACATCGTCCGCAGCTTCTTCAACTCGGCTTCCGCCTTTTCGCGGGCCTCCTTGGAGAGCTTGGTCTTCTTGATGCGCGCCTCGATCTCGGCGGCCTCGTCGCGGCCGTCCTCGCCTTCGCCGAGCTCCTTCTGGATCGCCTTCATCTGCTCGTTGAGGTAATATTCGCGCTGCGTCTTCTCCATCTGGCGCTTGACGCGCGAGCGGATGCGCTTCTCCACCTGCAGGACGGAGATTTCGGCTTCCATGAAGCCCATCGCCTTTTCCAGCCGTTCCTTGACGGACAGCGTGGCCAGCATCTCCTGCTTCTCGGGGATCTTGATGGCGAGGTGCGAGGCAACCGTATCGGCGAGCTTGGAATAGTCGTCGATCTGGCTGGCGGCGCCCACCACTTCAGGCGAGATCTTCTTGTTCAGCTTGACGTAGTTTTCGAAGTCGGTGACGACCGAACGGGCGAGCGCCTCGACCTCGACCTCTTCCTCCTCCGGCTCGACCAGCGCCGTGGCGGTAGCTTCGTGGAAGTCCGGACGGTCGGTGAACGAGACGATCTTGGCCCGCGAAGCGCCTTCGACCAGCACCTTGACGGTGCCGTCGGGCAGCTTCAGCAATTGCAGCACATTGGCGAGCGTGCCGATGTCGAAGATCGCATCGGGCTCGGGATCGTCATCGGCGGCATTCATCTGGGTGGCAAGCAGGATCTGCTTTTCCTGACCCATAACCTCTTCCAGCGCCTTGATCGACTTTTCACGCCCGACAAAGAGCGGAACGATCATGTGCGGGAACACCACGATGTCGCGCAGTGGGAGGACTGCGAAGACGCCGTCGCTGGGAGCCTTGGATATTTTGGCCATTGTCCAACCTTTCATGTCGCGGCCGCTAATTGAGCCAACCGCGAATCTCATATTAACGACCGGGGATCGTTCCGCCTACCACCGTTTGTGACGGGAGTTTTACAGCACAGAATTCGGCACCTCGGCCTTCCGATGTTAGTTGGATGCACGAGGGGCAAAGATCAAGGGTCGACACGTTCGTTCATCCACTCCGTCACAAGGATCGGTACCTCACCACAGCAAAACGGCGCCCCGCGGGCGCCGTTCCATAAAAAGGTTAGGCCAGATGCCAGATCAGGCGCTGACGTTGCCCTTCTTTTCCTTCTGCTCGGAATAGATGTAGAGCGGCCGGGCGCTGCCGGTCACCACTTCTTCCGAAATCACCACTTCGCGCACGCCTTCCAGAGCGGGCAGTTCGAACATGGTGTCGAGCAGGATTGCTTCCATGATCGAGCGCAGGCCACGGGCGCCGGTCTTGCGCTCGATGGCGCGCTTGGCGATCGCCGACAGCGCATTCTCATGGAAGGTCAGGTCGACACTCTCCATCTCGAACAGCCGCTGATACTGCTTGACCAGCGCGTTCTTCGGCTCGGTCAGGATCTGGATCAGCGCCGGCTCGTCGAGGTCTTCAAGCGTCGCCAGGACCGGCAGACGGCCGACAAACTCGGGGATGAGGCCGAACTTCAAGAGATCCTCGGGCTCGACCAGGCGGAACACGTCGCCGGTGCGGCGATCCTCGGGCGAAGCCACGATGGCGCCGAAGCCGATGGAAGTCTTCCTGCCGCGATCCGAGATGATCTTGTCCAGCCCGGCGAAGGCGCCGCCGCAGATGAACAGGATGTTGGCGGTGTCGACCTGCAGGAACTCCTGCTGCGGATGCTTGCGGCCGCCCTGCGGCGGCACGGAGGCAACGGTGCCTTCCATGATCTTCAGAAGCGCCTGCTGCACACCCTCGCCCGACACGTCGCGGGTGATCGATGGGTTGTCGGACTTGCGCGAAATCTTGTCGATTTCATCGATGTAGACGATGCCGCGCTGGGCGCGCTCGACATTGTAGTCGGCCGACTGCAGCAGCTTCAGGATGATGTTTTCGACGTCCTCGCCGACGTAACCGGCTTCGGTCAGCGTCGTCGCGTCGGCCATGGTGAAGGGCACGTCGATGATGCGGGCCAGCGTCTGGGCAAGCAGCGTCTTGCCGCAGCCGGTCGGGCCGATCAGCAGGATGTTGGACTTCGCCAATTCGACGTCGTTGTTCTTGCCGGCATGCGCCAGGCGCTTGTAGTGGTTGTGGACAGCCACCGACAGCACGCGCTTGGCGTAGGGCTGGCCGATGACATAGTCGTCGAGAACCTTCAGGATCTCCTGCGGGGTCGGCACGCCCTCGCGCGACTTCACCATCGAGGTCTTGTTCTCCTCGCGGATGATGTCCATGCATAGCTCGACGCACTCGTCGCAGATGAACACCGTTGGGCCGGCGATCAGCTTGCGCACCTCGTGCTGGCTTTTGCCGCAAAACGAGCAATAAAGCGTGTTCTTCGAATCACCGCTGTTGTTGCCGACTTTGCTCATTTTCCTGTCCTTTCATGGCCGCCCGCCGATGGTCTGGCTGAAAGGGCGCATATTCTATCTATCGCGGGAATTCGCCGCCGCCAGTGTCCCGGCTCCCGCAACGCATTCCGTACGAAACACAAATCAGAAAACGTCGCAATGATTCGCGCCAACCCTGCACAAAGCTAAGCCGTCGAAAATCAACATAGCCTTAACGTAGGCAATCCCATCCACCGAGGGAACAGCCAATTGTGGCCGAAATGCCGCAAATCCCAGCAAAAGCGCGTTATCCAGCCACGCAACTGCCATGCAGCGCTTATGCCGCAGCGCCTTCGACCGGCTCGCGCGACGAAATGACCTTGTCGATGAGGCCGAAATCCTTGGCTTCGTCGGCTGTCATGAAATGGTCGCGGTCAAGCGTCTTTTCAATGTCTTCGTAGCTCTTACCGGTGTGTTTGACGTAGACCTCGTTGAGGCGGCGCTTCAGCTTGATGATGTCCTGCGCGTGCCGCTCGATGTCGGAGGCCTGGCCCTGGAAACCGCCGGAAGGCTGGTGAACCATGATACGGGCGTTCGGCGTGGCAAAACGCATGTCCTTGTGGCCGGCGGTCAGAAGCAGCGAGCCCATCGACGCCGCCTGGCCGATGCACAGCGTCGACACCGCCGGCTTGATGAACTGCATGGTGTCGTAGATCGCCATGCCCGAGGTCACCACGCCGCCCGGCGAGTTGATGTAGAGATTGATCTCTTTCTTCGGGTTCTCGGCCTCGAGGAACAAAAGCTGTGCACAAACCAGCGTCGCCATACCGTCTTCGACCGGGCCGGTGATGAAAATGATGCGCTCTTTCAGCAGGCGCGAGAAAATGTCGTAGGCCCGCTCGCCGCGATTGGTCTGCTCGACCACCATCGGAACGAGGTTCATGTAGGTTTCGACGGGGTTCTTCATGGACTACCCTTTTTGGAGATGGGGATTCCGGCGCCGGGAAATCGGGCAGAATCGGTTCTTGATGGTTAGAATGTAAATAGGATGCCGGCTCACCCTAGCGCAAGGCCGCCTCTCCTAGCCATCTGGTTAAGTCGAATCAAGGTTTCCGCGCAAGGGAAGCCCGAAGGCGGCCAACGGCGTTTTTGCGGTGTAGCAATTCCTTAACCCCGTCGCTTAACGAAACGCGGCGAAACCGCTTTCCCCCGGAGAACCATCCCCTACAGTTCAACGTTGAACCTCACCTTCTCGCGTTCAAACAGGGGGAGTGCCATGATCAGGAAAACTGTTTGCCTCGCCATTTCCGGCCTTGCCGGTCTCGGCATGGTGTCCGATGCGGTTGCCGACGGCCGGGCCGCCGAATGCTATGAGCCGGTGCACAGGCCGGCGCTCTATGACACCGTTTATGAAGACGTCATGGTCAGTCCCGGCGGGCAGTTGGTCGACTATGATCCGCCGATCTATGGCACCATGGAGCGCGTCGAGCAGATCGCGCCGCCCCGAGTCACCTATGACATCGTACCGGCGAGAACCCGCACCGTTTACCGCACGGTCCAGGTCGACGATGGCGGCTATGCCTGGGAATGGCGCGTCATCCACGGCCGCAAGGTGCTGTGCAAGGTGTGGCGCAAGGCCCGCTACGCGCGTGTGGCCGAAACGGTGGTGGTTGAACCGGAGCGCACCCGCCGGGTTGTGCTGCCGGCCGAATATGAGAGCGTCGCCCATGAAGTGCTGGTGCGGCCCGAGCGGCGGCACGTCACCCAGATAGCGCCGTCATACCAGAGGATGGCGCGCCGGGTGGTGGTGCAGGAAGGCTCGACCAGCTGGCGCCGCGTGCATATTGCCAAGCATTGCGAGGATTAGACTTCGGTACTTCGCCGAGGTCCGCCTCGGTTGGCTCAATCCATAGGGCCGTCGGGTGCCAACATCCGGTCTGGCACCAAGCCGGCAAGCCGCGGTAATGGTCTGGCATGACCACATCCATGCCGCCCTACCTCGCCTTTGATCCAGCCACGCGCCGCCTGCGGCTCGACCCGCACGAACCGGCGTTTTTCCAGAACCCTTACGACGCCTATGCCGTCCTGCATGGCGCATCGAATGCCTTCTTCTGGGAGGAATTCGGCTCCTGGTGCTTTGGCGGCTTCGACGACGTCAACCGGCTGTTGCGCGACCGCCGCTTCGGCCGCCAGAACCCGGCCGGCATTCCCGACAGCCGCGGCATCGGCGAGGATCGCTCGCATTTGGCCGCTTTCGACGGCATCGAGAGCAATTCGATGCTGGAGCTGGAGCCGCCGGTGCACACCAGGCTCAGAACCCTGGTCAACCGCGCCTTCGTCTCGCGCCAGGTCGAGCGGCTGCGGCCGCGCGTGGAGGCGCTGGCCAATGAGCTGATCGACCGTTTCGAACCGCGCCACGTCGATCTATTGCCCAGCTTCGCCGCACCTTTGCCGATCACCATCATTGCCGAAATGCTCGGTGTGCCGGTCGAAATGGGGCCGCAACTGCTCGACTGGTCGCACCGGATGGTGGCCATGTACATGCATGGCCGGACGCGCGAGACCGAGCAAGCGGCCAATCGCGCCGCGCGCGATTTTTCCGACTTTTTGCGCGGCTATGTCACCGAGCGGCGCAAGAAGCCTGGCGACGACCTGCTGTCGCTGCTGATCGCGGCGCAGGAGGATGGCCAGAAGCTGTCGGAAGACGAGTTGGTCTCGTCCGCCATCCTGTTGCTCAATGCCGGCCACGAGGCGACCGTCCATCAAACCGGCAACGCCGTGCGCACGTTGCTGGCGCAAGGCGGCGACCCCGGCCGTTTCTTCACCTCGCCGGAAGCAACCGCTGCGACGGTCGAGGAGTGCCTGCGCTTCGACGCGCCGCTGCACATGTTCACCCGCTACGCCTATCAGGAGGTCGAGGTGACATCCGGGGTTGTCGTACAACCGGGGGAGACGGTCGGCCTGCTGCTCGGCATGGCCAATCATGATCCGCTTGCCTTTGCCGAACCTGGCGCCTTCCGGCCCGGCCGACTAGACCAGAAGAATGTCTCGTTCGGCGCCGGTATCCATTTCTGCATCGGTGCGCCGCTGGCGCGGCTGGAGTTGCAGGTGTCGCTGAAAACCCTGTTCGAGCGGCAGCCGCAACTCCATCTTGCGGAGCAGCCGCGCTTCCGCGACACCTATCATTTCCATGGGCTGGAAAAGCTCACTGTGAGCTTGTGAGGACGGCGGAGCCGACGCATGCCCGAGAAAATGAGATTCGCCTTTCTACAGGAACCACCCCTTCTGCTTTATCGACGGATCGGGACGTCTGGGCGGCAGCGATGCCCAACTGGCCACGAGGGTCTGCCTGACGCTCGGGCTGGAACTTTTGCCCATCGAGACCGAGTTTGCCGAACTGCTGCCTGGGCTTGCCGAACATCGGTGGGACATAACCACCGGCCTGTTCATTTCCGACGACCGCCGGAAGCTGGTCGACTTCACAAGGCCGATCTGGATGCTGGCGGATGGATTGCTGGTCGCGAAAGACAATCCCCGGGCCTTCGATGGCTATCGGTCCGTAGCCAATGATCGGACGGCGCTGATCGGCGTCATATCGGGCCAGATCCAGCACCGGACGGCCCTGCAAAACGCTATTCAGCCCGAACGGCTAAGGATATTTGCCACTCAGGCCGAAGCAGCAAACGCCGTCGCGGCCGGCGTGGTGCATGCCTATGCGAGTGTAGCGCTCGCGCATCGCGGCTATCTGAGCCGGCGACCCGACGCGCCTCTCGACGTCATCGACGTCCCGGCAGTCGAAAAACAGCCAGCGCCCGGCGCTTTCGCTCTCGCCAAAGGCAGTGCCACCCTGCTCCAGCGCGTCGACTTATGTCTCAGTGATTTGCTTGGCAGTCCCTGGCACAGGGAGATGATGAGCGGATACGGCTTTTCCGACACTGACATCGATCGGCTTTTGTGAAGTCCAAGCGCGCCGCGTGATCAGAGCTTGATCACATACTCCTTGCGGGTCGTTTCAACCACTTCCCAGCTGCCCCTGAAGCCTGGCCTGAGCACGAAACTGTCGCCGGCGCGCACCGTGCGGGCCTCGCCGCCGTCCTCGGCAACCACCGAGACGCCGGAAAGGATGTGGCAGAACTCCCATTCGTCATATTCGATGCGCCATTTGCCCGGCGTCGCTTCCCAGATGCCGGCATAGAGGCGGCCATCGCGCTCCTCGACATTCCAGGTGCGGAACTTCGGATCGCCCGCAATCAGACGATCCGGCGCCGGGGCGCCATGTTCGGCGTCGACGCTGTCGGTCGATATTGTCAGGTAATGCGCGGACAGGGTTTGCCTCCAATAGGTTAGTGAGTAGTGAGTAGTGAGTAGTGAGTAGTGAGTAGTGAGTAGTGAGTGGAAAGCGCTCCCTCGAGCGGGTGGCTAATCACTAATCACTGCTAACTAGTGAATACCGACTACTCACTACTCACTACTCACTACTCACTACTCACTACTCACTCAAAAAATCAAACCTTGGCCAAAGCCTGTTCCAGGTCGGCGACGATGTCGTTGACATCCTCGATGCCGACGGAAAGCCGGACCGTGTCCGGTCCCGCACCCGCCTTGACCTTCTGCTCGTCGGAAAGCTGGCGATGCGTGGTCGATGCCGGATGGATGACCAGCGACTTGGTGTCGCCGACATTGGCGAGGTGCGAGAACAGTTCGAGCGCCTCGACGAACTTGATGCCGGCCTCGTAGCCGCCCTTCAGGCCGAAGGTGAAGACAGCACCGGCGCCTTGCGGCGAGTATTTCTTCTGCAGCGCGTTGTTCTTGTCGCTGGGCAGGCCGGGATAGTTGACCCAGGCGACCTTGGGGTGGTTGGACAGCCAGCCGGCTACGGTGATCGCATTGTCGCAATGGCGCTGCATCCTGAGCGGCAAGGTCTCCAGCCCGGTCAGGATCAGGAAGGCATTGAACGGCGAAATCGCCGGGCCGATGTCACGCAGGCCAAGCACGCGCGCGGCGATGGCGAAAGCGAAATTGCCGAAGGTTTCGTGCAGGACAAGGCCGCCATATTCGGGGCGCGGCTCCGACAGCATCGGATATTTGCCGGATTTCGACCAGTCGAACGTGCCGCCATCGACGATGGCGCCGCCGATCGAATTGCCGTGGCCGCCGATGAACTTGGTCAGCGAATGGACGACGATGTCGGCGCCATGCTCGATCGGCCGCACCAGATAGGGCGAGGCCAGCGTGTTGTCGACGATGAGCGGCAAGCCGTGCTTGCGGGCGATGTCGCCGATCTTCTCGATGTCGACGAAGGTGCCGCCGGGATTGGCCAGGCTCTCGATGAAGATCGCCTTGGTCTTGCCATCGATCTGGCTTTCGAAAGTGGAGATGTCGTTGGTGTCGGCCCAACGCACCTCCCAGCCGAAATTCTTGAAGGCATGGCCGAACTGATTGATCGAACCACCGTAAAGCCTTGTGGCGGCGACGAAATTATCGCCAGGCCGCATGAGATTGTGGAACACGATCACCTGTGCGGCATGGCCGGAAGCAACGGCAAGTGCAGCCGTGCCGCCTTCGAGCGCCGCGATCCGCTCTTCCAGCACCGCCTGGGTCGGGTTCATGATGCGGGTGTAGATGTTGCCGAAGGCCTTCAGCCCGAACAGCGAGGCGGCATGGTCGGCATCGTCGAACACAAAGGAGGTCGTCTGGTAGATCGGCGTGGCGCGTGCGCCCGTTGCCGGGTCGGGCTTGGCGCCGGCATGGACGGCGAGCGTGTTGAAACCGGGCGTGCGGGTCATCGAAAACCTCCCTGAGCGGTAAACGTGTGAATGGTGAAATGATGAATGGTGAGCGATAAATGGTGGTCGCAAAGTCGGCCAGTCCCACCTTGATTGCAAGCCGCTCATATGCGGCTTTACCCGGCTTCCAGGAAAATCCTTCTATTCACCATTCACCATTCACTGCCTTACTTCTGGCGCACACCGAAACTCTGGAATCCCGACCGCATCAGCGGCTTCTTCGACGAAAGCACACCGGAGTTGACGCCGGTCCAGCCGATCTCGCCCGACAGCTTGCCATATTCGATCTTCGGGCAGCGGTTCATCACCACCTTGATACCGGCCGCCTCGGCGCGCGCGGCCGCCTCGTCGTCGCGCACGCCAAGCTGCATCCAGATCACCTTCGGCAAGGGGTCGAGCTTCAGCACCTCATCGACAATGCCGGGCACCGATGCAGAGGCGCGAAAGATGTCGACCATGTCGACCGGCTCCGGCAGATCGGCAAGGCTGGCATAGGTCATGCGGCCGAGGATTTCCTTGCCGGCCTGCCCCGGATTGATCGGAAACACCGAAAAGCCCTTGGCCAGCAGATATTTCAGCACGAAAAAGCTCGGCCTGACATCGTTGGCCGACGCGCCGACCATGGCGATGGTCTTCACAGAATTGAGGATGCCGCCGATATAGGCATTGTCGTAGCTATCGTGATTCACTCGTCGGTCTCCCTCAGTGCTTCCTCCATAAAGGACTGCGGGTCCGTGCAGAAGTCGCGCATCATGCGAAAATGATCGGTATCGGTGAAATCTGTGGGGTCGAGGCCGAAACGGCTGATTCGGAAGAGCCGCGCGCCGGGACAAGCCATCAGCAGCGGCGAATGCGTCGCCATGATCACTTGCGCCGTGCCTGACTGGTCCATGCGCCGCAGCATCTTCAACAATTCGATCTGCCGCGACGGCGACAGCGCGCTTTCGGGCTCGTCGAGGATGTAGATGCCTTGCCGGCGGCAGCGCTCCTCGAAAAAGCGAATGAACCCTTCGCCATGCGACCACGATAGAAAGTCCGGCGGCGGCGGTCCGAACGGGTCTTCGAGTGCCGCCTGGTCGAGATAGCGCGCGACCGAGTAAAAAGATTCGGCACGAAAGAACCAGCCGGCGGTGACTTTTGGCAGCCAGTGGCCGCGGAATGTATTCGCCAGTGCCGCACCGCTCTTGTCGATGGCGATGGAATGATCGACCGGACGATAGCCCTTGCCGCCGCCGGCCTCGTCGTAACCGGCCAGCGCGCCGATGGCTTCCAGCAGTGTCGATTTGCCGGTGCCGTTTTCACCGACAATGATGGTGATCGGCGTGGTGAATTCGAGCTCGAATTCACGGCCGCGAAACAGCGGCAGGTTCCATGGATATTTTTCCCAATCTTCCACGCGCTCGGGGTCAATCAGGATGCGTTTGAGATAAGGCGCCTTAAGCCGGGTCAGTTGCTTGCGATAGCCCATGCGGACGCTCAGTCCGGCAGCGAGATGGTGCCGTCATCCGCGATCGGGAAGGCCGGATTGTGTGCGACTTCCCAGACATGGCCGTCGGCATCGGCGAAATATCCATACCAGCCGCCCCAGAAGGCGCGGCCTGCCGGCTTGACGATCCTGCCGCCGGCCTTCTCGGCGGCCGCCAGCACGTCGTCGACTTCGGCATCGGAGCGGGTGTTGTAGGCGAGGTAGACCGCCGACGGTGCTGCGGCGAAGGCAATGCCTGAATCCTCCTCGGCGCTTGGCCTCGGGAACAGGCCGAGAATGGCGCCGCCCATCTGGAAGAAGGCGACGCCATCGGTGATGCCGGCGTGGCGCTTCAGGCCCATGCCCTCGTAAAAGCGCACGGCGCGCTCGAGATCGTCGGTGGCGATGGTGATGATGGAGATGCGCGGTTCCATGGATCGAAAAGCCTATTCGTCCGTCCATTCCGGTTTACGCTTGCCTATAAAGGCGCCGATGCCTTCCTCGGCGTCGCGGGCCAGCATGTTCTCGACCATGACGCGGCCGGTATAGGCATACGCGTCCGCCAACCCCATCTCGGCCTGCGCGTAAAAGGCTTCCTTGCCGGTCTTGACCACCAGAGATGATTTGGAGGCAATGGTTTGCGCGTATTTGGTGACGATCTGATTCAGGTATTCGCGCGGCACGACGCGGTTGACCAGGCCGAATTCCTTGGCGGTTGCGGCATCGATGGTCTCGCCGGTGAGCAGCATTTCCATGGCGTGCTTGTGAGACACGTTGCGTGACAGCGCCACCATCGGCGTCGAACAAAACAGGCCGATATTGACGCCCGGCGTGCAGAAGGTCGCTTCATGCGAGGCAATGGCGAGGTCGCAACTGCCAACCAGTTGCAGCCCCGCAGCAGTGGCGAGGCCATCGACTTCGGCGATGATCGGGAGCGGATGGCGCACGATCTGCTGCATCAACGCCGCGCAAGCCGAAAATGTCTGCTCGAAAAACCCCTTGCCCTTGTCGGCGTCGGCGCGGCGCGCGGTCATTTCCTTGAGATCGTGACCGGCGCAGAAGACTTTCCCGGCGGCCGCCAAGACGATGACGCGGACCGATTTGTTGGCCTTGGCACGGTCGAGCTCGGCGCTCAATGCCGCCATGACGGAAAGCGACAAGGCATTGGCGGGCGGATTGGCGAGCGTCAGGCGCAGCACGCCCTTGTCCAGCCCGGCGATGACCGGCCCGTCTATGGCAACAGGTTTGATCGAAAGGATTTCGGCCATGACAAGGGTCTCCGCGATTCCGCCGGGCGCCGCCAGACTATCTAATATCGGATCGAGTTTCATCAACACCCATCGCTTGCGCCAGAGGTGTTGCCAGAAGCGCATCATTGCGTTCATACAGGCCCGGCATAGAACGAGAGACCGACATGCCCGCCCAGGACAATCTCAAGCCGGTGCTGACGGCGGCTGAAGTCAATGCGCTGATGGCCAGCGTCTACCCGCAGCTCAACGACGAGTTCACGTCGTATGAGGCGCTCGATGTGTTTCCGGGCGGCTGCACGGTGCGGCTCAACGCCAGCGAACGGCATTTGCGTCCCGGCGGCACGGTGTCCGGGCCCTCGCTGTTCACGCTGGCCGACATTGGCGGCTATGTCTGCGTGCTCAGCCATGCCGGGCCGGATGCGCTTTCGGTTACGGTCAACCTCAACATCAATTTCGTCCGCAAGGCCGAGGCCGGCCCGATCGACGGCCATTGCCGCATCCTGAAGCTGGGCAAGAGCCTGATGGTGTTCGATATCGACATCGTCGCCGGACCGAAGGAACACACGGTTGCGCATGCGACCGGCACCTATTCGATCCCGCCGAAGCTCGCCGCCGATGTGGTAAAATAATACCTTTTAGTCAAACCTTTGTTTTTATTGCACTTTACGAGCAGACGTGCTTTTCCCGCGCCTTGACGTGCCCACTCCCCTCGCCTATAAGCCGTCACGAAGCAGCGGCCCGCAAAGGCCGCCGTTTTGTTATTGGCGGCGGGCAAGTGTCTTGTCGCCAATCTAAGCAACAAGAAACGCCTTCTTCGGAAGGTCCAAATCGAAAGCAGAAATCCATGGCAACCTTTTCGCAGAAGCCTGCGGATGTGGTGAAGAAGTGGGTGCTGATCGACGCCGAGGGTCTCGTCGTCGGCCGTCTCGCCACTGTCATCGCCAATCATCTTCGCGGCAAGCACAAGCCCACCTTCACCCCGCATGTCGACGACGGCGATAACGTCATCGTCATCAATGCCGACAAGGTGGTGTTCACCGGCAAGAAGTTCACCGACAAGGTCTATTACTGGCACACCGGTCACCCCGGCGGCATCAAGGAGCGCACCGCGCGCCAGCTGCTCGAGGGCCGTTTCCCCGAGCGTGTCGTCGAGAAGGCCGTCGAACGCATGATCCCGCGCGGGCCGCTCGGCCGTCGCCAGATGAAGAACCTCCGCGTCTATGCAGGCACGGAACATCCGCATGTCGCCCAGCAGCCCGTCACCCTCGACGTCGGCGCGCTGAACGCCAAGAACAAGAAGGTTGCATAAGATGGCTGAGCTTTCCTCGCTCGCAGAATTGGGCGCCGCCACCGGCAACACCAACACCCAGCCGGCAGCACCCGTGCATGTCCAGAAGCTCGACAAGTCGGGCCGCGCCTATGCCACCGGCAAGCGCAAGAACGCAATTGCGCGCGTCTGGGTGAAGCCGGGTTCCGGCAAGATCGTCGTCAACGACAAGGAATTCGCGACCTATTTCGCGCGTCCGGTCCTGCAGATGATCCTCAACCAGCCGATCATCGCTTCCAACCGCGCCGGCCAGTACGACATCGTCGCCACCGTCATCGGCGGCGGCCTCTCCGGCCAAGCCGGTGCCGTTCGTCACGGCATCTCCAAGGCGCTGACCTACTATGAGCCGGCACTGCGCGCCGTGCTCAAGAAGGGCGGCTTCCTGACCCGCGACAGCCGCGTCGTCGAGCGCAAGAAGTACGGCAAGGCGAAGGCCCGTCGTTCCTTCCAGTTCTCGAAGCGCTAAGCGCTGCGACGTTCCAGACATCGAAAGGCCGCCTCCGGGCGGCCTTTTCTTTTGGGTCTCGGCAGTCACCCCACCCGGCGCTTCGACCTCCCCATCGAGGGGAGGTAGGAGGTCGCGGCAGTTTTGCCACCCGGACAATCCACGATGGTCCAGCGGCTAGCAAACCAGTTCGACCATAAAAACGCGGCACCCTACCTCCCCTCGATGGGGAGGTCGGCGCGAAGCGCCGGGTGGGGTGATGGCGCCGGCCTCGGTTCAAGTCTCAGAACTTGCCGGCCTTAATATAATCGATAAACGCCCGTAGCGGCGCCGGAACCAGACGCCGTCCGGGATAGTACAGAAATGGCCCGGGAAAGCTCTGCCACCACGGTTCGAGCACGGGCTCCAGGGCGCCGCTTTCGAAGTGGGGGCGAAGCCAGCCCTCGAAGAGAGCGACGATGCCGCTGCCGGCAATGGCCGCATGGACGGCAAGATCGCTCGCCCCGCCGATCCGCACGATCAACGGCCCCGTCGTGTCGACCCGCACCACCTCGCCGTCGCGCTCGAATTCCCACGGCAGCATCGCACCGCTGGCAAAACGACCGCGCAGACAAGCATGGCCAAGCAGGTCGCTCGGGTGCTGCGGCCGCCCATGGCGCTCGAGATAGGCGGGGCTGGCGCCAGTGGCGAAGCGCTGGACGCGCGGTCCGATCGGCACCGCGATCATGTCCTGCTCCAGTCGCTCGTCATAGCGGATGCCGGCGTCGCAGCCGGCCGCCAACACGTCGACGAAGTTCTCATCGGCGATGACCTCCAGCCGAATGCCGGGATAGGCGGCGAGGAAGCCCGGAACGATGTCGGGCAATATCAGCCGCGCGGCGCTGACCGGGACGTTGAGGCGCAGCGAACCGGCCGGCCTGTCGCGAAAGCCATTGACCACGTCGAGGGCCGCCTCCACCTCCGACAGCGCCGGGCCAAGCCTTCCCAAGAGGCTGAGGCCTGCGTCGGTTGGAACAACGCTGCGTGTGGTGCGGTTGAACAGCCTGACGCCAAGTTGCGTCTCCAGGCGGCGCACCGCTTCGCTCAGGCCCGACGCGCTGCCGCCGCCGGCGCGAGCCCCTTCGCGAAAACCGCCGGCACGCGCCACCGTCACGAAAGCGTTCAGATCGCCAAGGTCCATCATTGTTCGCCATTCCGCACAAGCTGTACGGATTGTACCTTATTATCCCGAGGTTGAGCAGCGTCTATCTTCGCCTCCTCAAAGGAGACCGACCATGTCCACCATCCAAAAATCCGGCACATTCACCCTCGGCAGCCACACCGTGGAACGGCTCGGCTACGGCGCCATGCAACTTGCCGGCCCGCACGTTTTCGGTCCGCCGAAGGATCATGACGCGGCCATTGCAGTGCTGCGCGAAGCGGTGGCCTCCGGGGTCAACCACATCGACACCAGCGACTACTATGGCCCGCATGTAACCAACCAGCTGATCCGCGAAGCGCTGGCGCCCTATCCGCAAGACCTCGTCATCGTCACCAAGATCGGGGCGCGGCGCGGCAGCAACGGCTCCTGGCTGCCTGCCTATTCCGCCAAGGAACTAGAGCAGGCCGTGCACGACAATCTCAGGAATCTCGGCCTTGAGGTGCTGGATGTCGTCAATCTGCGCATCATGTTCGGGGTGATGGGTCCGGCCGAGGGCTCGATCGAGGCGCAGTTGACCGCGCTTGCCGAACTGCAGCGCAAGGGCCTGGTGCGCCATATCGGCCTGAGCAACGTCACCCCAGCGCAGGTCGAGGAAGGCCGTGGGATCGCCGAGATCGTCTGCGTGCAGAACCAGTACAATCTGGCGCATCGCGACGACGACGGGTTGATCGATGAACTGGCGCGCGCCGGCATCGCCTACACGCCGTTCTTCCCGCTCGGCGGCTTCAGCCCGCTGCAGTCGTCGACCTTGTCGGATGTGGCCACGCGGCTCGGCGCCACACCCTTGCAGGTTGCGCTCGCCTGGCTGCTGCGCCGCTCGCCGAACATCCTGCTGATCCCGGGGACGTCGTCGGTCGGGCATTTGAGAGAGAACCTGGCGGCGGCGGAACTGGAGCTGTCGGCTGATGTGCTGAGGGAATTGAATGGGGTGGCGAAAGCGGCGTGAAGATTTTGCGGGCGGCGCTGTCACCCCACCCGCGCCTTCGGCGCGACCTCCCCACCGAGGGGAGGTAGGAGGTCGCGGCAGCCTTGCATGCCTCGCAATCGCTACGACTGTCGGAATCTAAAGCGCCAACGCCCTACCTCCCCTCGATGGGGAGGTCGGCGCGCAGCGCCGGGTGGGGTGATGGCGCCGACGTACGATTTCTAATTGATACTCGCCGTATTCGCGGCTCGGCCGGCTTCCCTCATCCACATAAGGCACCCTAAACCCGTTGGCCCCCAGCCAGCCAATGGCAGCCTTCGGTTCGTCGGTCTGGATGATGGTGGCGCCGCGTTCGGCCCAGAAACCGTGGTCTCGGCCGGCATGCCGGCCCGCACCGCCAGTTCATCGCCGCGGCCGCCGGAGAGGATGCCGCCGGGCCTTGCACCTTGGCGATACAAGTCCTTCGCCAAGCTGTGACTGGCATCTTGCGTGCCGGTTCTGTAGTTGTGGCAGCCCGATGAACAAAGAAGGACCCGTAATGGCGAACCAGACCATCGATAACGCCTTCACCGCCCGCTCCAAGACGGGGCCTTCCTTCGAGCCGACCTATGCCGGCGCGCTGTCGTTCATGCGGCGCAAATACACCAAGGATGCAAAGGGCGCGGACGCCGTCGTGTGGGGCATTCCGTTCGATGCCGCCGTCACCAACCGGCCGGGCGCGCGCTTTGGGCCGCAGGCGATCCGCCGCGCCTCGGCGATCCTCGACAACGACCCGCAATATCCGTTCTCGCGCGACCTGTTCGAGCATCTCGCCGTCATCGACTATGGCGATTGCCTGCTCGATTCGGGCAATCACCAGAAGACACCAGGCACGATCGAGCGCGAGGCGGCGAAGATCCTGAAATCGGGTGCCTTCCTGTTGTCGCTCGGCGGCGATCATTTCGTCACCTGGCCGCTGCTCAAGGCACATGCCGCCATCCACGGGCCGCTGGCGCTGGTGCAGTTCGATGCGCACCAGGACACCTGGCCTGACGATGGCAAGCGCATCGACCATGGTTCGTTCGTCGGCCGCGCCGTCAATGAAGGCATCATCGACCCCGACCGCTCGATCCAGATCGGCATCCGCACGCATGCCCCCGATACGTTCGGCATCAAGATCCTTTACGGTCACGAGATCGAGGAGATGCGGGCTTCCGACATCGCCTATGCGATCGTCGACCGCACCGGCGGCAGGAAGACCTATCTCACCTTCGACATCGACTGCCTCGACCCGGCCTTTGCGCCCGGCACCGGCACGCCGGTTGCCGGCGGACCGTCCTCGGCGAAAATCCTGTCGACGCTGCGCCAGCTCGGCCAGGTCGATATTGTCGGCGCCGACGTCGTCGAGGTTGCGCCGGCCTATGATCACGCCGATATAACGGCGATCGCCGGCTCGATGGTGGCCATGCACTATCTCGGCCTGGTGGCCGAGCGAAAAGCGCGGGCGGAAGAGCTGAACAGCGGCAACCATGGCGCGGCAAACCATGGCCAGGGCATATAGGCCTGAATTAGCAGGGAATTGACGGGCACATGAAACCGAAAATCTTCATCGATGGCGAACACGGCACCACCGGCCTGCAGATCCGGGCGCTGCTGGCCGAGCGCGGCGACCTCGAGATCATCTCGATCCCGGCCGAGCGCCGCAAGGAAACGGCGGCGCGCGCCGAGTTCCTCAATGCAGCCGATGTCGCCATCCTGTGCCTGCCGGATGCGGCTGCCAAGGAAAGCGTGTCGCTGATTGCCAACGACACCACCAAGGTGATCGACGCCTCCACGGCGCATCGCGTCGCCGAGGGCTGGGAATACGGTTTTGCCGAGCTGGACAAGGATCAGGCCAGGATCATCGCCAATGCGAAACGCGTCGCCAATCCCGGCTGCTGGCCGCAAGGACCGATCGCGACACTGCGGCCGCTGGTCGCCGCCGGCCTGCTGCCGGCGGATTTCCCGATCACCGTCAATGGCATTTCGGGCTATTCGGGGGGCGGCCGGCCGATGATCGAGGACTATGTCGCCAAGGGCGAGGATGCCTCTGAATTCCAGGTCTATGGGCTGACCCTGCAGCACAAGCATGTGCCGGAGCTGCGCACCTATGCGAAGCTGTCGCACGATCCGATCATGCAGCCGGCGGTCGGCAATTTCGCCCAAGGCATGATCACGGTGGTGCCGCTGCAGCTCGGCGGGCTTGACCATGTGCCGACGGGTGCTGAACTGCATGCCGCGATCGCCGACCATTTCGCCGCCATCAAGGGCAGCGTGATCGAGGTAGCGCCTTACGAGCACGTGGAGCGCCTGCCCGAGATCAATCCCGAGGTCTATAACGGCACCAATCGGATGAAGGTCTATGTCTTTGCCAATGACGACAGGGCGCAGGCGCTGCTGATTGCGGTCTATGACAATCTCGGAAAGGGCGCCTCGGGTGCTGCCGTTCAGAACATGGATCTGATGCTCGGCCTTTAATTCAGTTGGAGAGAGCATGTTGCCCGAAAACCGCTTAACACTTTTCGGCATCACGCTCTGAATGGACGCGCCTGCATTTCCAAAGCGCTGGAAGATCAGCGCGCCCGAGCTCATTGCGGAGACGTTTTCGAGCCGCATCTGGAAGGTGCGGCGTGAGGACGGCTCGCCGGCCATCGTCAAGGCGCTCAAACCATTCGACGATGTCGAGGACGAGTTGCGCGGCGAGCACTATCTCGCATGGCGGCGCGGCGAAGGCGCGGTGCGGCTGCTTGGCCGGGTCGGCCACCGCATGCTGCTCGAATATGCCGGCGACACCCTGCTTTCCGACGTTCTGGCCAAAGAAGGCGACAACCCCGCGACCGCAATCGCGGCCGAGTTGATGGGGAGACTGTTCTCGCCCACAAGACACCCTGACCCGCCGGACCTGCAGCCGCTGCGGACACGGTTTGCCAGCCTGTTCAAAAAGGCCGGAGCCGATCGCGACGCCGGAGAGCACAGCCTCTATATCGAGGCCGCCGAAATCGCGGACCGCCTGCTCGATGCCCCGCATGCGGTCAAGCCGCTGCATGGCGACCTGCATCACGACAACATTTTGCACGGTGCGCGCGGCTGGCTGGCGATCGACCCGAAGGGCGTGCTCGGCGATCCCGGCTTCGACGCCGCCAATCTGTTCTACAACCCACTGGGGCGCGACGACCTCTGCCTCGATCCCGAGCGCATCGCGCATATGGCCGAGATCTTCGCCAGGACACTCGGCCAGACGCCGGCTGCCATTCTCGACCATGCCATCGCCTATGGCTGGCTGTCGGCCGCATGGCATCATGAGGACGAGAATGCGGTCGACGAGAACCGCGAGCTGTCGGTTGCGGGAGTGATCCGAAAGGTGCGGCTCAGCTTCTGACCGGCGCAGCCTCGCGCGTTAGACGTAGCGAGGCAGTTCGTTCGCGAAATAGATTATTGCGACGGCCAAGACACCGTAGACGATGTACCTGCGTTCATGGGCGGCCGCGTTGGCAGTGGATAGGCGCCCTTGTTGCCGCGCCAGTGGGCGGCGGCAAATCCCAGCAGGACAAGCGCGAAGGCCTGATGGGTCAGCGCCATGTGCAGCGGCACCTGCATCAGCAGCGTGCCGATGCCGATCGAGGCCTGGACCAGCACCAGCAGAAACAGCAGCGTCGCGCGGCGTGCGTGTGTCGTGCCTGGTAAACGCCGGCGTGTCGCGATCATGTGCCAGAGCCCGACGGCAAAGACCGTGTAGGCGCCCAGTCGGTGGACGAACTGCACCGTCTTCGGGTTCTCGAACAAGTTGCGCCAGGCCGGCTCGAGCAGAAGCAAATCTGACGGGATCACCTTGCCGTCCATCAGCGGCCAGGTGTTGTAGCTCAGGCCGGCGTCGAGCCCTGCGACCAGGCCGCCGAGATAGATCTGGACCAGCACCAGCAGCACGATGAAGCCGGCCAGCCTTTGTGTCGGCCGGTCGGCGGCAGGCTCCGAATGCGGCGCCAGCCCGCGCGCGACCACCATGGTGGCAGTGAAGATCAGGGCGGCAAGCGTCAAATGCGTGGCCAGCCGGTACTGGCTGACGGAGACGCGGTCGACCAGGCCGGAGGCCACCATCCACCAGCCGATGGCGCCTTGCAGGCCACCAAGCAGCAGAATACCGACCAGCTTTGGCCCAAGGCCGCGCTCGATGCGGCGCGTCGCCCACAAGACCAGCAACGGCAGGCCGAAGACCAGGCCGACACTGCGCGCCAGGATACGGTGCGCCCACTCCCACCAGAAGATCGACTTGAAGGCATCGAGGCTCATGCCCTTGTTGAGCTCGGCATATTGCGGAATCTTCTGATAGAGCTGGAATTCCTCCTGCCACTCGGCGTCGTTGAGCGGCGGTATCACGCCGTGGATCGGCTTCCACTCGGTGATCGACAGGCCGGAATTGGTGAGCCTGGTGGCGCCGCCGACCAGCACCAGCGCAAACAGCACCAGAAGCACGACATAGAGCCAGCCGCGCACCAGCGCCCGATTCTTCAAGTCGCGATCGCGGTCAATGTAAGGCGCGGCGGCTGATATGGCGGCCATGGGTTGGTCCCGGCAGGTTGACGTGGCGGATTGGTGAACCATCGCAACCCGGCTGACAAGACCGGACGGCGCGGCACGCCGTCGCGCCGCAAGTCACGGGTTGCACGCGCCCCCGGTTGGGCCTAAGCGGAGGCGATCAACGAGAACGCTCATGCCCATCCGCCTGAAAAAGCTGATCGGAACCTTCCTACTGGTGGCGCTGGTCATCATCTATGCGCTGGTCGCGTCGATCATAGCGGTCGCGCAGCTGTCGCAATCCAGCCCGCTGGTGCATTTCCTGTTCTTCCTGTTCAGCGGCCTGTTCTGGGTGCTGCCTGCGATGGGCATCATCAAATGGCTGATCCTGGAGCCGCCGCCGAAAGGCTGAAGCGCCCGACCCAGGTCAGATGGTGACGACCATTTTGCCGGCATTGGCCAGCGGCGTCGTTAAGCCCGACAACATGGTGCGGATATGGGCGACGCTCTGGTAGCGGCCGTTGATCGAAATGCGCGGCAGCGCGTGCAGGAAGCCGGCGTGCTCGGCGTGCAGCACGCCGTGGCGAGTGGTCACCGCCGAGGCGTAGCCGGCGTCGCGGGCAAAGCCCACTTCGCGGCAGCCGACAGCGCTGGCGTAACCATAGGGGTAAGCGAGATGACGGGGGTCTTCGCCGAGCTGCGCCTGCAGTTGGCGCCTGACGTCGACGATCTCATGGCGCGCATCGCCTTCGTCGAGCCGCTTCAGATTGCGGTGGTTGACCGTATGCGCGCCGATCGTCACCAGCCTGTGCCCGGCCACGGCGCGGATGTCGTCCCAGGTCATCAGCGTGCTTGGGCGCAAGCCATCGAGGTCGATGCCGTTCGAGTGCGCCAGATCGCGCAGCACGGCGCGCTGATCCTCCTCGCGCACCTCGAGCGTCAGATAGGTATGCAGACGCGCATTGGCGTGGAGTTTCTTGCCGTGGGTCGAGCAGTCTATGGTCACCGGCCCCTTCGGCGTCGCCAGCGTCAAACGCTCCCGCGCGTTGACGATATCCTCGACCACGTCCCACCATAAATCGGCGCTGCCGTCGATCAGACCCGGCGCGACATAGATGGTGATCGGCGCGTCGTGCTTTTCGAGCACTGGCAGCGCTTCGGTCATGTTGTCGCGATAGGCGTCGTCGGCGGTGATGGTGGCGAACTGGCCGTCCTTGCCGCCGGCCTTGATGCGCTCGATCGCCTCGTCGAGGGTGACGAAGGCATAGCCCCTCGCCTTCATGTCGGCGACGAGAGCGTCGAGAAATCGCGGGGCGATGTTGAGGTGGCGGTTGACGCCGTCCGGCTTCTCCGGCGTGGCGGTGACCCGATGCAACATGAGGATTGCGCCAATGCCGCCGACGAACGGCTTGGCCAGCGGTGCAAGGCCGGTAAAGCGGGCGATATTAAGCGCCAGTTTCCGAACTGCCTCACCACCGTCGATCATTCATTCACCTTTTGCGCCTAGGCTCGATCCAAGCACGGAACGCGCCGACGCGAACTCCTGATCGCGACGAATACGCCTTAAGGATTGAGGTATGGTTGACGCCACCGCGTCATTTGACGGCAATCGGCTCGCCGCAAGCAAGGCGTCTGCGCGCACGCCGGATGCCGACCAGACCAGTCTGTCGGTGTCGATCGCAGATGCTGCCGCGCTCGCCTCTTACGGCGAATTCTGCCGTTCGGCGCTGTTTGCGCCGGCGCAAAGCGCGGCCTGGGTTCGTGCCTGGACGGCGCAGGCCAATCCCGATGCCGTCATTGCCACGCTGACAATCGAGGACAGGCCGGTCTTTGCACTGGCACTGGAAATCACGCGAACTGGTCCATTCCGCGTCGCCCGCTTCATGGGCGGGCGCCATGCCAACGGCAATTTCGCCGCCGCCGATCCGGCATGGCTGGCAAAGGCCGATGCCGGGGGGATCCGCAGGCTGGTGACGGCGATCGGCAAGGCGCGTCCCGACATCGATCTCGTTGCCTTGGAAAGGCTTCTGCCCGACCTCGATGGCGTTGCCAATCCGCTGGCGGCGTTCTCCAACTTTCCGAGCCCAAACCTGTCGCTCGCCGTCAATCTCGACGGTGGTTTCGATGCGCTGCTGTCGCGTGTGGGCGGCAAGCGCAAGCGCAAGAAGCACCGTTCGCAGACACGCAAGTTCGAGGCGGTCGGCGTTCATCGCCGCATCGAGGCGCAGACACCCGAAGACGTGAACCGGCTGCTCGACGCTTTCTTCGAGATGAAGGAGTTCCGCTTCGCCAAGATGGGCATCGCCAATGTCTTCGGCGAGCCGGAGGTGCGGGCTTTCTTCCGTGCCCTCTTCGCCGGCGCGCTGGCCGAGGAGAAACCGGCCTTTGTGCTGCATGGGCTCGAAGTGGCCGGCAAGCTGCGCGCAATCACCGGCTCGAGCCGCTCGGGCAAACGCCTGATCTGCGAATTCGGCGCCATCGCCGAGGACGATCTCGGCCACACCAGCCCCGGCGATTTCCTTTTCTTCGACATCATCGAGGAAGCCTGCCAAACAGGCTTCGATGTCTATGATTTCTCGGTCGGCGACGAGCCCTACAAGCGGCTCTGGTGCGATATCGAGACCCAGCATTTCGAGGTGCTGGCGCCCCTGACGCTGAAGGGACGCGCCCTGGCGTCGGCGCTGCGGCAGGGCGCACGGGCGAAAGCCTTCATCAAGAACAACCCGACGGTCTGGAAGCTGACCAAGATGCTGCGCCGCAAGGCCGCCGGACAGGCAGCGCCCGCTCCCACGGACGACGAAAACTAGCGTTCAGAAATTCAGCGCTTCGCGGAGCGCCGGGCCGGCCCTGACCCGCAGGTCGAGATCCGCCTCGATGTGGTCGATATGGTGCAGCATCAGCCGGCTCACCAACCCGCAATCGCCGCTTTCCAGCGCGCCGACCATTTCCGTGTGCTCACTGTGTCCGCAGGCCGACACGCCGGATCGTCCGTAAAGGGCGATCACCAGCGACGAACGCGCCACCAGCTCCTCCATGAAGCGCTGCAGGATGGCATTGCCGGCGACGGAGGCGAGCAGCAGGTGGAAATCGCCTGATGCCTTGATTTCGGAGCGCCGCGCGGTTGGGCCGCGCTCGGCGATGAAGCGGCCTTCCTCGTCGAGCTGCGCGCGGAACGCAGCGATATCGGTGGCTGTGACCCGCCCGCAGGCGGCAATGGCGATGCCCGGCTCGATCAGCCGGCGCGATGCGAACACCTGGCGCGCTTCCTCGGGCGTAGGGTTGGCGACGAAGGCGCCACGGTTGCGCTCGGTACGCACCAGCCCCTCGAAGGACAGCATCTGCAGCGCCGCGCGCGCGACCGTGCGCGAGACGTCGAACAGCGTGCCGACCTCGCCTTCCGACAGCTTGGTGCCGGGCGTCAGCCGACGGTCAACGATGGCGTCCCGCAGATTGTCGCGAATCGCCTGGGCGCGATCCTGGTTGGCGCTGTCGGCGGAATGGATCTGATCGGCAATGTTCATGGCGATGATGGTTCCCAGCCTCTTTCTAGCGCAACTCGTCGCCTGCGCACGAGAGGCAAAGTGGACACGAAGCCAAAAAAGATTGCATACGATTCTTGCGCGGATCGCGCACAATCGCCCATAATTTGTGCAATGCACAAGATAGCCCACCGGCTAGGCAGTGGGCACGAATTCCGATTTTGCTGATGATTCAAACGCTTGGCCGAATCTCGCCGATTGGCACGCATAATGCATTGGTTGACGCGACCAAACGGGGAAGCCTGAATGTCCAAAGCCGCCGAGATCGACATCGTCTCCGTTTCGAAAGTGTACGGAACGACGACTGCCGTCGAGGCCATCAGCCTGAAGATACCGGCAGGCACCTATTGCTGCCTGCTTGGCCCCTCCGGCTGCGGCAAGACCTCGACGCTGCGCATGATCGCCGGCCACGAAAGCATTTCGTCGGGCGATGTCCGCCTCGGCAACATCGTCGTCACCGACTTGCCGCCGGCAAAGCGTGGCACGGCGATGATGTTCCAGTCCTATGCGCTGTTTCCGCATCTCGACCTTGTCGACAATGTCGCCTTCAGCCTGAAGATGAAGGGCGTCGACAAGGAGCAGCGCCGTGCCAAGGCGCTCGACATGCTCAAGCTGATGCAGATGGAGGCCTATGCGACGCGCCGGCCGGCGCAGCTTTCCGGCGGCCAGCAGCAGCGTGTTGCACTCGCCCGCGCTCTGATCACCGATCCCGAGGCGCTGCTGCTCGACGAGCCGCTGTCGGCACTCGACCCGTTCCTGAAGATACGCATGCGCGCCGAGCTGAAGAAATTGCAGACCTCGCTTGGCATCACTTTCGTCCACGTCACCCACAGCCAGGAAGAGGCCATGGCCTTGGCGGACCTGATCGTGGTGATGAATGACGGCCGCATCGAACAGGCGGCGCCGCCGCGAGATGTGTTCGAAAGGCCGGCCACCGCCTTCGTCGCGCGCTTCATGGGTGACCACAATGTCATCTCCGGCCGGGTTACCGGCGCGCGCGACGGCATGGTCGTCTTCGACGTCAATGGTGGCGCCTCGCTCGCCGCCCGCGGGCAAGGCCGGGAGGCGGGCCAGGAGGTGGGCACGCCGATCGACATAGCCATCCGCACCGACCATGTGCGCATCGGCGAAGCACCCTCTCCCGGCCTCGGCTTCACCGGCATCGTCTCCAACATCGAATATCGCGGCGCCACGGTGAAGCTGTCGGTCACCGGCGGCGGCATCGACGATTTCACCGTTATCATCGACGATTCCGACTTCTTCGCCAAACCCGTCGCCCTTGGCGACGCCGTACCGCTCGCCTGGGATTCCGAGGACGCCATCGTCCTCGGCCGCCTTCATTCATGAATTCAACGAAGCAAAACAAAACAGGGGAATAGGAATGACAAAAACAGTAGAAACAAAGACCGGAATTTCGCGACGTTCGTTGCTCAAGACAGGTGCGGCCGCCGTCGGCCTCGCCGCAGGCTCGGGCGCCATTACAGGCTTCCCGACCATCTGGGCGCAGTCCAACATCACGCTGCGCCAGTTCGGCACCGGCGTGTCGAACCTGAACGCGATCGCCGACAAGTGCAAGGCCGACCTCGGCATCACGCTGGAAATGACGGCGACCGATTCGGACGCGGCCGCCCAGCGCGCCGTGACCCAGCCCGACAGCTATGACATCGCCGACATCGAATACTGGATCTGCAAGAAGGTGTTCCCGAGCGGCGTGCTGCAGCCGATGGATGTCAGTAAGCTGAAATACTACGACGAGCTGGTGCCGTTGTTCAAAACCGGCAAGCTGACGCCCGACAGCATCATTGCCCAGGGCACCGCGCCGCACACGGTCGGCTATGTCGAAGCGCAGGACTCAAAGACCTTCGCCAAGGCGCCGACCAAGTGGTTCACCATGGTGCCGACGATCTACAACGCCGATACGCTAGGCATCCGGCCCGACCTCGTCGGCCGCGACATCACCACCTGGGCCGACATCATGGACCCGGCCTTCAAGGGCAAGACCGCGATCCTTAACATCCCGTCCATCGGCATCATGGATGCGGCCATGATCATGGAGGCCACAGGCAGCATCAAATATGCCGACAAGGGCAACATGACCAAGGAAGAGATCGACAAGACGATCGACTTCCTCATCAAGGCCAAGCAGGCCGGCCAGTTCCGCGCCTTCTGGAAGTCGTTCGACGAGAGCGTCAATCTGATGGCATCGGGCGAAGTGGTCATCCAGTCGATGTGGTCGCCGGCCGTCGCCGCCGTCCGCTCCAAGGGCATCGCCTGCCGCTTCCAGCCGCTCAAGGAAGGCTACCGGTCATGGGGCGGCGGCCTTGGCCTTGCCGCCCATCTCAAGGGCGCCGAGCTCGACGCCGCCTACGAATACATCAACTGGTATACGTCGGGCTGGGTCGGCGGCTATCTCAACCGCCAGGGCTACTATTCCGCCAATATGGTCTCGGCCAAGAAGTTCATGTCCGAGGACGAATGGGGCTACTGGATCGAAGGCAAGCCGGCCAAGGGCGAGATCAAGGCGCCGGACGGCACCGTCATGGAAAAGGCCGGCGCCGTGCGCGACGGCGGCTCGTTCGAAGAGCGTATGGGCAAAGTCGCCTGCTGGAACTCGGTCATGGACGAGGACCGCTACATGGTGAAGCGCTGGAACGAGTTCATCGCGGCGTAGAGCGGACGCGTTCACTGTGATGTTGCGATCCTTCGCGCCCCCCTCTGTCCTGCCGGACATCTCCCCCACTTGGGGGGAGATTGGCAGCGTCATGGCCGGCTCTTCGTTAGCAACGTTGGAGTTTGGCGAAGGCCGTTATGAGAGTTCGATCTCCCCCCTCGTAGGGGAGATGTCCGGCAGGACAGAGGGGGGCGCGAAGGATCGCAAGTCATCGCGATCACGCGGAGGATTTTCCCAATGACAGTCGCGCTCGAACGCCCCGCCATCGCAGCAGCCAAGCCCGCCAGACGCCGGCGCTTCTCCATCAGTGCCGTCACGCCCTACCTCCAATCGGCGCCGCTGGCGCTCATCCTCGGTGCGTTCCTGCTCTTGCCGATCATCATGATCGTCGTCGTCTCCTTCTGGGATTATGACTTCGCCGCCATGTATCCGGATTTCCTGACGACGAACTATTCCGACGTGCTGGGATCATGGGTCACCTGGAAGACCTATCTCAACACCATCAAATTCGCTGCCATCGTCTGGGCTCTGACCTTGTTCATCGGCTTCTGGGTCGCCTATTTCCTCGCCTTCCATATCCGCACCACCGCCATGCAGATGGTGCTGTTCCTTGTCTGCACGGTGCCGTTCCTGACCTCCAACATCATCCGCATGATCTCGTGGATCCCGGTGCTTGGCCGTAACGGGTTGATCAACTCGACGCTGGTGCAATTGGGGCTGGTGCCAAAACCCATCGAATGGCTGCTCTATTCGGAATTCGCCGTGGTGCTGGCCATGGTGCATCTCTACACGCTGTTCATGGTAACGCCGATCTTCAACACGCTGATGCGCATCGACCGCTCGCTGGTCGAGGCCGCGCGCGATGCCGGCGCGTCCGGCTGGCAGGTCTTGTGGAACGTCGTCATCCCGCTGGCCAAGCCCGGCATGGCGATCGGCACCATCTTCGTCGTCACGCTGGTGATGGCCGATTTCTCCACCGTGCAGGTGATGTCGGGCGGCCAGAGCGCGTCGGTCGCACTGATGATGAAGAACCAGATGTCGCTGCTGCAATATCCGGCTGCGGCCGCCAACGCAGTGGTGCTGCTGGTGCTGGTGCTCTTGATGGTCGCCGGCATCCTGCGCATCGTCGACATCCGCAAGGAGCTCTGAGGTGAGCCACGAAAAACGCACCGCCGGATTCTACGTGCTGGCCGTCTTCTTCACCCTGTTCGTGCTGTTCCTCTATGGCCCGCTGTCGGCGATCCTGATCCTCTCTTTCCAGGGTGAGACCGGCGGCCTCACCTTCCCGCTCAACGGCGTGTCGCTGCACTGGTTCGCCAATCTGTTCGAACGCCAGGCGGTCGGCGATTTCGGCGGCAGCTTCAAGCGCTCGCTCGTGCTCGGCCTGATGGTGATGATCGTCACCGTGGTGGTGTCGTTGCTCGCTGGCCTCGCCTTCCGCCAGAAGTTTCGCGGCGCCACCGCTTTGTTCTACCTGGCGGTCGCCAGCCTCGTCGTGCCCTCGATCATCATTTCATTGGGCATCGGCGTCGTCTTCCAGCAGGTCGGCTTCCGCCCGGCCTGGTATACGTCAGCCTTCGGCGCGCACCTGACCTGGACCTTGCCCTTCGGCGTGCTCATCATGTTCGCCGTCTTCAACCGGTTTTCGCCGGCTTACGAGGAAGCCGCGCGCGACCTTGGTGCCTCGTCCTGGCAGACCTTCGCCCATGTCGTGCTGCCGATGATCACGCCGAGCCTGATCGGCGTCGGCCTGTTCGGCTTCACGCTATCCTATGATGAGTTCGCCCGCACGCTGATGACGTCGGGCACCTTCAACACGCTGCCGCTCGAGATCTACGGCATGACCACCAATGTCACGACGCCGGTGCTCTACGCACTGGGCACGGTGACCACCGTGTTCTCCTTCCTGGTGATCCTGGCCACACTGGGCGCCATCCTCTATGTCGGCCGCAAGCGGGCCAGGGTTTGATCGTGCAGATACTGGTGGTGAACCCCAACACGACGGCGAGCATGACCGAGACGATCGCGGCGGCGGCGCGCGCCGTTGCCGGCGCCGGGACCGAGGTGATCGCGGTCACCTCCTCGATGGGTCCTGCCTCGATCGAGGGCTATTATGACGAGGCATTGGCCGTGCCCGGCCTTTTGATGGAGATCGCCGCCGGCGAACGTGCGGGGGCTCAGGCCGCCATCATCGCCTGCTTCGACGATACCGGCCTGGATGCGGCACGCGCCATGGCCTCCATTCCGGTCATCGGCATCTGCGAGGCCGCACTCAGTGTCGCCTCCTACATTGCCCAGCGCTTCACAGTGGTGACGACCACCGAACGCTCGCGTGTCCCTGTCGAGGGGCTGGTGCAGCGCTACGGCATGGCCGGGCGTGCCCGCGTGCGCGCCGCCGACATTCCCGTACTCTCGCTTGAAGACGCTGCTTCCGGCGCTGTCGAGAAACTGCGCGCCGAGATCGCCCGCGCCATAGCGGAAGACCGCGCCGAGGCCATCGTGCTCGGCTGCGCCGGCATGGCCGACCTGGCACACCGGTTGCAGCAAGAGTTCGACCTGCCCGTCATCGACGGCGTCGGCGCCGCCCTCAAACAGGCCGAGGCGCTGATCGCATTGGGCCTGTCGACCTCGAAGCGCGGCGCCTATGCCAGTCCGCTGGCCAAGCCCTATCGCGGCGTGCTGAAATCCTTCTCGCCGGGGGTGATCGCCGCGGAGTGAACGCTATGAAGCCTACCGTCCGCGCATTGTCTCCGCCGGAACTGACCGTTCTCATCGACTGGGCGGCGGCTGAAGGCTGGAACCCTGGCCTTGATGATGCCGCCGCGTTCCGGCCAACCGATCCTGAAGGGTTCATCGGCGCTTTTGTCGACAACGAGATGACCGCCGCCATCTCGGCTGTCGCCTATGGCGGCAACTTCGGTTTCATCGGTCTCTACATCTGCCGACCAGACATGCGCGGCAAAGGCCATGGCAAAGCAGTCTGGAATGCGGGCATGGCCAGGCTGGCCGGCCGAACGGTCGGCCTCGACGGCGTCGCCGCGCAGCTGGCGAATTATCGCCGCACTGGTTTTAACTCGGCATACGAAACCATCCGCTTCAGCGGCCGTATCGCGACCCCGCCCGTCCGAAGCGAAGGGGTGCGCATGATAACCACGCAACTCGTGCCCGACATCATCGCCTATGACGCCCGCTGTTTCCCCGCGCCTCGACGAGCCTTCCTGCACCGCTGGGCGCAGCCGCCGCATTGCGGGTTCGCCGCGATCAGTTCACTCGGCACCATAGGCTACGCCGTGGCTCGTCCCTGCCGTTCGGGTTACAAGATCGGCCCGCTGTTTGCCGACGACACCGAGACGGCGATGCAGCTCATGGGCAGTCTGGCTGCCGCATGCGAAGGTGGCGACCTGCATATCGACGTTCCTGCCGAAAATTTCGATTTCACCACGGCGCTTTCAGCAATTGGTTTCAGGCCGACCTTCACCACAACGCGCATGTACAAGGGCCCGCCTCCGAAGGTCGACTCGCGCCGAATATTTGGCGTGACGACCCTGGAGTTGGGGTAGATCCCGGCGCCGGCTGACAGGCTTGGTTTTTCGGGAGCCGGCGGGCGATGGACGAGCCGATCCGTAGTAGCGCCGCCTAAGTCGAATTGTCTGATGTCTCAGGCGGCGCTACGTCGTCCCGGCACGGGGTTACCCGGCGTCTCGTGGCCGATCGGCGTCACCAGAGTGAGGTCGGGATAGCCGCTTTCGATCAGCTCGACGGCGGCCTGCGCCACCTCATCGTCCGCCTGCAGCATGGACATGAAGACCTCGGTGCTGTCGCCGACCAGTCGGCTGATGCCTTGCGCATCGGCCGGTCCGCATTCGACGATGACCAGATCATAGGCGGTGGTCAGCGACTGCATGATGATCGGCAGCCGGTCGGCGGCGCGCATGGCGCGCACCGGATCGGCGGTGCCGACGGGAACGACGTGGCAGTCCGAATAGAGGTCGGCGTGGATGACGTCGCTGAACTGCGCTTCCGAAGCCAGCAGATTGGTGATGCCGGGGAAAAGTCCGCTGTCCAGCATCGGCCGCGACGCCGCGCCCGATGCGGTCAGATCGAGCAGCAGCACGCGCAGGCCGGCGTCGGAGACTTCGCGCGCTACCAGCACTGCCGAGGCCGCGGCCTCATCGCCTTCGGGCGAGACGAAGATGGCGCGCGCAGCACCGCTGGCGATCAGCTTCTCCGCCGCCTTCTCGACATCGATCTCGCCAAGGCTGGAGCGGACAGGTTCAGGTTCGGCTTGCGGTTCTGGATCGGCAGCCGCTGCTCCTTCCAGCACTGAAGGAGCCGGCTCCTGCTCCGGCTCGGGCGCCAGTTCAGACTCCATGGCCGTCCGCTGATCGACCACCTCCTCGGCCACGACTGCGGCCGGTTCCGGGTCGACGACCGGCGCCGACATTGCCGGCATCGCAACCTGTTCGATGCGGTCCAAGCGGGCGCCGGGCGCCGGGCGCATGGCGCGGCCGGAAAACAGCTCCTGCAGCAGCGTGATGACCGACATCAGCAGCAGCGAGCCGACTAAGGCGGCGCCGACGATCGGCACGAGCTTGGGGAAATAGGGTTCCGACGGCACGCGCGCCTCGGAAAACACGCTGGCATCGACCGGCAGGTAATTCTTGCGCGAGGACACTTCGCGAAAGCTCGCCATATAGGATTCAAGCTGCTGGCGCCGGACGTTCGCCTCGCGCTGCAGCGCATCCAGCTGGACCTGCTCCTCGCCGGCCCGCGACGACGCCGCTTTCAGCTTGTTGACGTCCGATATCAGCTGGTTTTCGCGCGCCTGGGCGGTCTGCGCCTGCGTCAGCAACCCGCGCATGATTTTTTGCGCTTCGTTGCGGATCTGGCCGTCGAGATCGGCAAGCTGCGACCTCATCGCCCGCAGGCGCGGATGGTTGTCGAGCAAAGTGGTGGAAAGATCGGCAATGTTGGTCCTGAGCTCGATCTGACGCTCACGCAGCCGCTGGATCAGATCGGACGACAGCACTTCGGGTACAGCGTCCAGCGAACCGCCATTCTGCAAAGCCTGGCGCACCCTTTCGGCCGTTGCCTCGGCCGAAGCGCGGCTGGCGCGCACACGCGACAGCTCGCTCGACAGCTCGGACAATTGCTGTGTCGCCAGCACCGAATTGTTGCCAGCCATCAACAGGTCCGACTGAGCGGAGCGGAAGGCCGCGACCTTGGCCTCTGCATCCCTGACCTGCTTCTGCAGCTCCTCGATCTCCGGCCCGAGGAAGGCGGTCGCGGCGGCGTTCGACGTGGTCTTGGCGTCCGCCTGATAGGCCAGGTAGGCCTTGGCGATGGCGTTCGGAATGTCAGCGGCAAGCTGGGGATCTTCCGAGGAAAATTCGACGGCGATGACGCGGGTCTTTTCCACGCCATAAACATTGAGCTTGTCGCGCATCTTCGTCAGCACGCGCTCTTCGAGCGGAATTTCTTCCGGATCACTTTTCAGTCCGGCAATGACAAGAAGTCGGGCTGCCGGCGACATGCCGAGCGCATCGTTGAACTCGGGCTTGTCGCCCAGATGCAGATTGCCAGCCACCTTATTGAGAATGTCGGACGAGGAAATGACCTGAACCTCGGTTGCTACACCTTCCGCATCGAGCACAGGTTTGTCGTCTTCATTGGTACCGGCAGGCCGCGTATAGGCCGATTCGCTCAACTGGATTTTCAGCTGCGTCGTCGCCTTGTAATGCGGCGTGGCAAGCCACGCGAAGGCGAAGGCGAGACCAGTGACGAGAAGCGTGATCACAAGAATGCGCAGCCAGTTCCGCGCCAGGCTGGCGAAGAGCTGTCTCAGGTCGACATCGACATCTGCGGCCGCGGACTGGTCGGACATGCATTCCTGCTCCGGAACATGAGGCTAGATGGTAGCGTAAACAACTATGGTAACTCAGCCGTTAAGATCGCGGTAAGCAGCTGTTAGGGTTTGCTGACATCCGGTAAACAAAGCCAGCAAAACTATACGGCTTTTTGTCGATTGCCGCCAAATCGGCCGCGTCCCTTTACCGGCCATTAACCCTAACAGGATGATAACGAACCCAGATCCTTAAGGTTTGCCGCCGTGTCCTGGCGGCCATAGCGACGAAGGTGTGTGTCCGATCATGAAAAGCGCTGCTGGTCTGTTTCGCGCTCTGCTGGCCGTGTCGATCCTCGCCGGCTGCTCCAGCTACCGGCCGACGCCGGCGGCCTTCCACGAGGTACTCGACCAGCCCTATCGGCTCGGCGCCGGCGACCGTGTCCGCGTCACCGTGTTCGAACAGGACGGTCTGACCAACACCTACAGTGTCGATCAGTCCGGCTACATGTCCTTCCCGCTGGTCGGCGCGGTGCCGGCGCGCGGCCACACGGCCCAGCAGCTGGAAAAAGCGCTCGCCGACAAACTGCGCCAAGGCTATCTGCGCGACCCCGACGTGTCGGTCGAGATCGATCGCTACCGTCCGATCTTCGTCATGGGCGAAGTGGGCGCCGCCGGCCAGTATTCCTACGTGCCGGGCCTCACCGTGCAGAAGGCCATCGCGATTGCCGGCGGTTTCTCGCCGCGCGCCAACCAGGAAAGCGTCGACATCACCCGCGACATCAACGGCAAGGTGATGACAGGCCGGGTGGTTACCTCCGATCCGCTGCTGCCGGGCGACACGGTCTACGTTCGCGAACGCCTGTTCTGACATCAACGTGGCGGACCAGCTCAGGATCGTCCACTGCTTTCGCTCACCCGTCGGCGGGATCTTCCGGCATGTGCGCGACCTGACGGAGGCCCAGCTCGCCGCCGGACATGTTGTCGGCATCGTCTGCGATTCGACCACCGGCGGCGAATACGAGGAACGCCTGTTCGACCAGATGAAGGACAGCCTGGCGCTCGGCATCCATCGCACGCCGATGCAGCGCCATGTCGGGCCGGGCGACTTCGCCTCGGCCTGGCGCACTTACAGGATCATCAAGGAATTGCAGCCGGACGTGTTGCACGGACATGGCGCCAAAGGTGGCGCCTATGCCCGTCTGTTCGGCTCATTGTTGCGGGTATCTAGGTCTCGCGTAGCCCGCCTCTATTCGCCGCATGGCGGCTCCCTCCACTATGATGAAACGACGACGACCGGGAAGCTGTTCTTCGCGCTCGAGCGCTTCATGGCGCGCTTCACCGACTGCCTGCTGTTCGTCTCCGACTATGAGCGGCGCACCTATCGCAGGAAGGTCGGCGAACCGCCTATCCCGAACACGCTGGTCTATAACGGCCTGCGCGCCGCCGAGTTCGAACCGGTGGTCGCGCAGCCCGACGCGGCCGACCTGCTCTACATCGGCATGATGCGCGACCTCAAAGGGCCTGACATTTTCATCGACGCGCTGGTGCTGGCCGGGTCCCAGCTTGAGCGCCGCTTGACCGCGGTCATGGTCGGCGATGGCGACGACCTGCCGCGCTACCATGCGCAGGTGAAACGGCTGGGCCTCGGAAAACAGGTCCGCTTCTTGCCGCCTATGCCAGCCAGGGAGGCCTTTGCACTGGCCGACCTCGTGGTTGTGCCGTCGCGCGCGGAAGCCATGCCCTATATCGTGCTGGAGACGCTGGCCGCAGGCAGGCCGATGATCGCCACGGCCGTCGGCGGCATTCCCGAAATCTTCGGTGAGGGATCCCCTGCCCTGATCCGTCCCGATCCGCGCCAACTCGGCGACAAGGTGGGTGAAGCGCTGCGCGATCTCGACGCATACCGGCGCGTCATGCCCGACACCGCCAGGCTCAGGGCGCGATTCGGCGCCGATGTGATGGCCGCCGAAATCGAAAAGGCCTATTTCGCCGCGCTCAACAGATAGACGACCGTCCAAAACCACAAGTTGTCTCAAGGTTTTTTTAGCTCTCTTTCTGCTATCGTCATCGCGGAAGCTTGTGGGAAACCCGATGAACGAGACCGACCCCACGCGCCGCTTTTCGGCCGATGCGGTGCGCAAATTCGACAGTCCTGCCGAGAGCCCCACGCCCGGCGGCATGAACAGTGTTGCCCGCCAGGTCGCCTCGCAATACCGGCGCGATACGATGTCGCCGGTCATGGTCAGCGGCGTATTGCGCATCGTCGAATTCGGCTTGCTGTTCCTGTCGGGGCTCGCGCTCTACTTCCACTTTGTCGGCTTCTTCAACTATCTCGCCTGGCAATATCCGCTGACCATTGCCGCGGCGTCATTCGTGGCCGTGGTGCTGCTCGACGTCAGCGATTGCTACCAGATCTCCGCGTTGATGCGACCGATCTCCAATCTCGGCCGCGTGCTGATGGTCTGGGCCGGCACCTTCGCGCTGATGGCGCTGACGGCCTTCATCATGAAAATGTCGGAGGATTATTCGCGTCTGCTGTTCGGCACCTGGTTTGTCGTCGGCCTGCTTCTGCTGTTCGGCCTCAGGCTGGTGATGTCGAAGCTGATCCGGCGCTGGGCGCGCAACGGCCGCATGGAACGCCGCGCCGTCATCGTCGGCGGCGGCAAGGCGGCCGAGATGCTGATCCGCTCGGTCGAGAAGCAGCCAGACAACGACATCCGCATCTGCGGCATCTTCGATGACCGCGGCGACAAGCGCTCGCCGCCGATCGTAGCCGGCTATCCCAAGCTCGGCACCATTTCGGAGCTGATGGAATTCGCGCGCATCGCGCGCATCGACATGCTGATCGTGTCGCTGCCGCTGACTGCCGAAACGCGCGTGCTGCAGCTGCTGAAGAAGCTCTGGGTGCTGCCGGTCGACATCCGGCTCTCGGCGCATTCCAACGCGCTGCAGTTTCGCCCGCGCGCCTATTCCTATATCGGCTCGGTGCCGATGCTCGATATCTTCGACAGGCCGATCAACGACTGGGATTCGGTCGCCAAGCGCGCCTTCGACATCGTCTTCTCGCTGATCGGCATCATCCTGTTTTCACCGGTGATGCTGGCGACGGCCATCGCCATCAAGCTCGACAGCAAGGGTCCGGTGCTGTTCAAGCAGAAGCGGCACGGCTTCAACAACGAGATCGTCGAAGTCTACAAATTCCGCTCCATGTATACCGACCGCTCGGACCCGACCGCCAAGCAGACGGTGACCAAGAACGATCCGCGCGTCACCCGCGTCGGCCGCTTCATCCGCAAGAGCTCGATCGACGAGCTGCCGCAGTTCTTCAACTCGCTGTTCGGCACGCTGTCACTGGTCGGTCCGCGCCCGCATGCGATTGCCGCGCAGTCGCACAACCTTCTCTACAACGAGGTGGTCGACGGCTATTTCGCCCGCCACAAGGTCAAGCCCGGCGTTACCGGCTGGGCGCAGATCAATGGCTGGCGCGGCGAGATGGACACCAATGAGAAGATCCGCATGCGCACGGAATACGACCTCTATTACATCGAGAACTGGTCGATGCTGTTCGATCTGCGCATCCTGCTCATGACGCCGCTGCGGCTGCTCAACACGGAAAACGCCTATTGAGCGCGATTTCCCATTATGTGCCGCAGGCTACGGTCAATGCCAAGCTGATCGCGCTGATATCCTCGGGCGCGGTGTTTTTCGGCGTCTTCCTGTCAGGCTTCGTCATCGACGAACCGGCGCCCTACGATCTTTTCATGCTCGGGCTGATCGGGGTGTGGGTGCTGTTTGGCCTGCGCATATCGCGCGCCGCCGTGCCGCTGCTCGTGCTGCTGATCACGATGAACATCGGCGGCATGATTGCCATGACGCAGATGGCCGATCTCGCCAACACACCGCTCTATCTCGCCGTCTCGCTGTTTCTCGCGTTCACCGCGGTGTTCTTCTCGTCGGTGACGGCGGTGCAGCCCGGCCTCTACCGGCTGATCTTCATCGCCTATGTCGTCTCCGCGGTGGTGACCTCGCTGCTCGGCATTGCCGGCTATTTCCACGCTTTCCCGGGCGCTGAAATCTTCACCAGATACGACCGCGCCCAGGGCGCCTTCCAGGATCCGAACGTGTTCGGACCATTCCTGGTGCTGCCCGGCATCTATCTGCTCTATCTGCTGTTGACCGGCTCGATCGCGCGCATGCCGCTTCTGGCGGTGCCGCTGCTGATCATCACCGCCGGCATCTTCTTTTCGTTCTCGCGCGGCGCCTGGGGCATGTTCGCCGTCTCGGCCATCCTGCTCACCGGCGCCCTGTTCCTGCAAAGCAACAGCGGCAAGTTCCGGCTGCGCGTCATCATCATGACCATTGCCGCCGTCACCCTGCTGGTGGTCGCCATGATCGTCATCCTGCAGCTGCCCGGCGTCGGCGAGATGTTTTCCAGCCGCGCCCAGCTCGAACAGAGCTACGACACGGCGCGCCTTGGCCGCTTCGCCCGCTACACGATCGGCTTCGAGATGGCGCTCGAACGTCCGCTCGGCATCGGCCCGCTGGTATTCGGCACCATTTTCGGCGAAGACACGCACGACATCTGGCTGAAGACGCTGATGGATTATGGCTGGCTCGGCTTCGTCTCGTTCCTGTCGCTGACGCTGTGGACGATCGCGGCCGGCTTCCGCATCCTTTTGCGCGACCGGCCATGGCAGCCCTATCTGCTCTGCGCCTACGTCGCTTTCATCGGCAATATCGGGCTCGGCACCTTCATCGACATCGACCACTGGCGCCATGTCTACCTGCTGCTCGGCCTGATCTGGGGCGCGATCGCGCTGGAATACAGGCATCAGCGCGGGTTGCGGGCGGTGGCGCAACCGAGGTAGCCGAGTAATCCTAAAGGACAGGAACAGCCGCGCACGCCAATACCGGGGTTGTGCAGGCCCTCGCAGGCTTTGATCTGCTTGCTCCAACCCCTGGTCGAATTGAGCACGGTTGCCGGCGGCGCATTTATGTTGTGATGGTGGGAAAACGTCGCTAAACGCGACTGACAAAATTCCAATTGAGTTGGCGTGCTTGCCGGGCTGGATAATATTCCGGGTTGGTGGGCGCCACTAATCTGACGGGCGTGGTTATGCTGAGGGAAAGCTATTTCGAATTCATGCTGCGCTGGTACGCGTATCGCCGATGGCACAGGCCCCCGCGGCGTGTGCGGCAGGCCGAATACGACTTCCATCAGCTTATGAAAAAGCTTCCCGCCGATAGTCTGTTCATCGATCTCGGCGCCAATATTGGCGACGTCACGGGACATGTACTAGCCTATGGGATGCGGGTGATTGCTTTCGAGCCTGACCCTGTTGCTCGCCAGATTTTGACGAAAAGGTTTGGCAACAACGACCGGGTGACGATCATTCCGAAGGCTGTTGGTGGATCAGCGCGAGCGGCCACATTCCATCAGAGGCCGGACGTCAGCGATCTCCGCAGGACCGAATCGTCGTCCCTGATCCAGACACACGAACACACGAACGGGAAAAGCTTTGAAGTTGAGGTGGTTGACCTGGTGCAGTTCCTGCAAGGTCTCCATGAGCCGATCGCCATCGTCAAGATGGACATAGAAGGGGCCGAAGCGGAATGCATCGAAGCCATGCTGGACGCCAGCATTCACCGTTCGATTGGACAAATCCTGGTCGAGACACATGAACGGTTCTCGCCAGACCTGGCCGACCGGATCGGCAAGCTGCCGGGCCGGATCGCGCAGGAAGGCATCCGCAACATCAATCTGGATTGGAGCTAAGTATCGGCTCGGCCTTGAGCGTGCTAGCCGGAGGGCATCAACCAGCGAGGCAATAGACTTATCGAGGAAGATTGGCGGGAGGAACCGCGTCCGGCGGAGCGTCAAGTTCTATCTGGCTATGCCAGCTACCCGTTCGGGGTATTGCACGGCCAACATCGAATTGTCCGCATGGCTGGCAAAGATGGCGCTGACCTTTTCGGCGTCGAACCGCGCCCGTCGCTTGCGCTTCTCGTCGTTCAGCAAAATCCCGCTGATGGCGTCGAACTTGCGGCCGAGGTTTTTCAATATGCCTCTCTTGATCGGCCAGTTGCTGTTGAAACGGCCGGCCCAGGGCGTGCCTTTCGCCAGATCACGATAGATCGCCATGGCGCCGACCTCGACACCGATCGGCGGACGGTCCCAGGGCTTGCCCCAGGCGAAGTGGCGGGCGTAGCAGCGGCTGAAAGAAATCTGGCTGGTGTAGTTGGTCATCACGTTCCAGAACGGGTGCATCGTCTGCCACCTGCCCTCGAAAGCCACGTTCAATGCACCTTGATCCATCCCGTAAACCTGCTCGGAGGCCAACTGCCGGGTACGCTCCAGAAGCCCCTCCTGCCTGATCAGTGGCATGTTGAACACCAGCACGCCGGCATTGAACTTCGGCGCGCCTGGCTGCATCGGTAAATGCTGTCGATACTTTACGTCGAAATAGGTCTGCTCATCGTGTGCGGCCAGCAGCGGAGCGTTGAGCGGGACGTTGCAGAGGTCTTCTATCGATCTGTTGAAAAGCACATCGGCGTCGGAATAGGCGATGCGGTCATATGGTTCGAACTCCGGCAATTGATCGGCAAACAGCCTGATGTAGGTCGCAAGGGTTGGGTGCGTTCCGCGGTTGAAGTTTGTCGCTTTCATGAATTTCGTGACATCCAGGATGCGGATCTTCCCACCGAGCAGACGCTCTCCGATAGCTCGGTCTTCGTTGGAGATGACACCGGTGTGCAAAATAAAGCCGTCGAGGTGGTCCGACACATCCAGCACGCGGCGCGCCGCCAGGCTGGCATACGGGAAATACCTCTGGTCGGTGGCGAAAAAGAAACACGATTTTTGCGGCATGCTACAACCTGTTGCCTGACCCATTCACGAGAGCTCCGTTGCGGGTCTCAGGCGAAACCACCGAGTACTTCCGGAAACTGCACAGCCATCGCCCCGGCGTCAGCATGCTCGGCATATATCTTATGCACCTTGCTGCCGTCGTACCGTGCGCGCCGCCGATACCGGTCCTTGTTCGGCAACATCCCCATGATACCGTCGAACCTGCGGGCGAACCGCCTCATGACGCCCCGCTCGAAGGGAATACGCTGCCGGAAGGGCTCAAGCCACGGCGTATCCCTTGCCAGATCGCGCCAGACGGCAAGCGCCTCAGGCTCCACATCGACCTGGCTCCCCCATGGCTTGCCGCCGGCGAAATGCCGCGCATAGGCTTGGGCGAACCGAAACTCCTTCGTATCGTTGGACATCAAATTCCAGTTCGGGTGCATCGTCTGCCACTTGCCCTCGAAGACGATGTTCAGCGCGTTCTGATCGTTCATTTGCCCAGCAACGGCAACATCTCTCGCGCGGTGCAAAAGTCCCTGTTGACGCACCGGCGGCATGTTGAAGACGATGATGCCGGCGTTGAAATAAGGCGCCCCCGGCTGCATCGACAGTTTGTTCCGATAGCCCGGGCGGAAATACATGTAATCGTCGTGAGCGGCCAACAACGGAGCATGAAGTGTCTGGCCCACGAGATCCGCGATATCTCGATTGAACAGAACATCGCAATCGACATGGGCGATGCGGTCATAGTCCGCGAACTGAGGCAGTTGGTCGGCGAAAAGCCGAACAAAAGTGCCGACATTGCTTGGCCGGAAAGTATGGCCAGCCTCCGCAAACAGCCCCGAAACGTCCATTATGCGAAGACGGTTCTTCAGCAGGCGTTCAGCAACACGCATATCGGCATCACGTGCGCCGACATGCAGGATGAAGCCTGGCGTTGCGTCTCCCGAAACATCCAGAATTCTGCGCGCCGCCAAGCATGCATACGGAAAATAATTGGCGTCGGCCGCCAGAAAAAAACAGGAATTTGCCACGCGCAATCCTTCGTATCGATACTGCGCGAGCCATATCGCCTTGGCGTTGCGGCGACAAGGCCGAATGCTGGCGACTTTCAGGCCCGGCGCGCCGTTTTAGCGCTTGCACCATACCCCTTGAAAATATATGGCTTTGCGCGGTCCGGAGTGTAGCGCAGCCCGGTAGCGCACTTGACTGGGGGTCAAGGGGTCGTCGGTTCGAATCCGGCCACTCCGACCATTTTTAGACAGGACTTGCCCCCAAAGGTCCTGCTTCTCAAATCACCAACATTCATCCTTGGCACACATCAACCCATTCGGCGCCGACAATCTGTGCCATGCGCAGCGGGCTGAGCCTTACAGCGGCGTTGGTGGCGCCGGCCGCGGGCACGACTTCATCGAAGGCGCGCAGCGAGACGTCGCAATAGACCGGCAGCGGCGCCGGCAGGCCGAATGGGCAGACGCCGCCGACGGGATGGCTGGTAATCGCGACAACCTCGTCGGCGTCAAGCATGCGCGGCTTGCCGCCGAAACGGTCCTTGAATTTGCGGTTGTCGAGCCTCGACATGCCGCCGGCCACGATCAGCATGGTCTCACCGCCGACGCGCAGGCAGATGGTCTTGGCGATCTGCGCCGGCTCCACGCCATGCGCCTCAGCCGCCAGCGCCACCGTCGCGGAACTCGCTTCGGTGACGAGCACTTCGACATCGGGCGCATGGGCAGCCAGGAAGGCGCGCACGGATTCAAGGCTCATCTCGGCATTGTCCCATTCGAAAACGGTTAGCGTTCACACTGGATAGCTTCACGCTCGGTCGGCGGCAACCTCCCCGCCCCTCGACGGCTGCAGCGGTACCAGGCCGGGCGGGTCGCGCCGCATGTCAGCAACACAAGGCGCATCCCCCGTGCGGGAGATGTGTTCGGGCTGCTGCATTGGTAGGTCGCAATGGATCAGGGCCGGCGCTGATGCTGTGCTCCCACGACCAACCGGAGAGATCATCATGCTCAAGCTCGCCTCGGCTCTGGCGCTGCTGCTTATCGGGACGGCGCCGCTGCTTGCCGACGACATGCCGATAAACGCGGACGCCATCAAATGGGGCCCTGCTCCTGCTGTCTTGCCCGCCGGCGCGGACATGGCTGTCATCGCCGGGGACCCCTCGAAGGATGGCATCTACGTGCTGCGGTTGAAGCTGCCGGCCGGCTACAGGATTGCCGCGCACAACCATCCCACCTCGGAATATGTGACGGTGATTTCCGGCAATTTTCATATCGGCATGGGCGACAAGCTCGACGAGACCAAGGGCATCGAACTGACCGCCGGCGGCTTCGGCGTAGCCCCACAGGGAATGAACCATTACGCCTGGACGACAAGCGCTACGATCGTCCAGGTTCATGGCGAGGGGCCGTTCGCGATCACCTACGTCAACCCGGCGGACGATCCGAGCAAGAAGTGACATTCGCCGTTGGGCGAATGCAACAAGCCCGCCAGGGCAAACCATGGCGGGCTTGTTGAACGACGCTTGGCCGTTGTTTATGAAACGGACCGGTTTTCCACAGGCGCCGTGGGCGCCGGGGCATCGATCAGGGCCGTTTCCGGCAATTGCAATGCTGCGGCGATCCGGCGAAGTTTCGTCGGATCGGTGTCCTTGCCGCTCTCTATGTCGGCAATCTCGCTGGTCGACAGACCGCAGGTCAGGGAAAGCTCTTCAATACTGTATCCCTTTGTCTCCCGGATGGCTTTGAGGCCGGGGTGCTCGAGCGCTACATCGGCCGCAACGTCGGCCGCCAGCCTGGAGAAGGGTTCGTGTTTTGCAGTTTGGGGCATTGGCAACTCCATGGGGCTAAAGAGTTTTGGATCAAATGATAGGGTGTTGCCTGAGAGCCGGGACAATGCCCGCTTGACGGCGATTTGCCAAGGCCCAAACCGACCGTCACAGCATCGTGAACCGGCGTCAAAACCGCAGGCGCCAGGGCACATATAGGATCTCCGCCCCGATCTCCCAATCAAGTTCTTTTGAAGGGCCGCACGCCGAAGTGTTCAGCGGTTTTGCGCCGCTCGCGCGTTAGCCTGATGTTGCTGGCAGTCGCATCGGGCCAGCTTTTCCCAAGAGGATCAGATCCATGACATTCAAGACATCAGCCATCGTGCTCGCCACGATTTCAGGCCTCGTCGGCGCGAGCATGGTCGCGGCGCAGGCCGCCGAGGCCGTGCGCATTCGCGGCACGGTGACCGCCTTTGCCGGAGCGACGCTGACGGTGAAGACCCGCGAAGGCGCTACCGACGCCATCGCGCTGGCTGAAGGGTGGAAGATTTCCGGCGTCGCCAAGGCGGATGCCGGGGATATCAAGCAAGGCGATTTCCTCGGCATTGCCTCTGTTTCGAAGGCCGATGGCGGCAGCGGCGCGCTTGAGGTGGTGATCTTCCCGGCCGCGCTGAAGGGCGCCGGCGAAGGCGACCGCCCGTGGGATCTCGAGCCCAACAGCCGGATGACCAACGGCACGGTCGCCGATGTCACCGAGATTGCAGGTCGCACGGTGACGCTGACCTACGACAATGGCCAGAAAAAGCAGATCGCGATCCCGCAGACGACGCCGGTGGTGACCTTCGCGCCGGCGACGCCCGCCGACCTCAAGCCTGGCGCTGTGGTGTTCGTCAACGCCGAGCGCGGCAGCGACGGCAAGCTGACCGCGGGCCGGGTCGTTGTCGGCACCAACGGCGTCATTCCGCCGATGTAAGTTGCCGACGAAGCCGCCAGACACAATCCAGAAACAAAATTCTACAGTCCGGAAAAACTGTCGAAAAGTTCGGAGGCGATAGTCATGACTGCGGGGTTCACCGGCACCGATCTTGCTCGGTGACGGCCAAATTCAGCCCGCGCAGAAAAGGAAACGAAGTCATGAAGAAGTCCCTCCTGTCGGCTCTCGGGCTGGCTTTTGCCCTGGCTGTCTCTCTGCCGCTCATCGGCGCCAGCAGCGCCGACGCAGCATCGCTGCACAAGAAGCATCACCACCATCATCATCATCACAACAAGCATCACCGCCATCACCATCACCACCACCACCACCACTACCACCACAAGAAGGTGGAGGCCAAGAAGGCCTGACACGGCCGACTTGCCCAACGGGAAGGCTGGCCCTGGAGTCCTCGCCAAGGCCGCCTTCCCGTTGGTTTTTGCCAGGCGACACGTGGAAAAGCTGAAGGCAGGATTCGATGGCGCCGATGCGCCAGAACGCGAGCAACCACAGCGCACCCCAACGAACGTATCAGGCGCAAGGCCGACAACACAGCGGTTGCCAGCTGCAGGACACCACGGGTCCCTCAATGCTGCCGGAACCCGCTAGGACGGCGCCGCGAACGCGAGCACTATTGCGATCAAAATCAAAAGCGGTCCCATCCATTTGAAATGCTTCGCGACCTGCAGCCACCATGGCTGCTGACCTTTCTGGGCCTGAAAAGGACTTTGGAGCAGCCCAAAACCAACGCCTGTCATCCACAGCCCAGCGCAGAACATGATGAACTCGTCGATGTAATTTGCGACCACGCCCGTCTCCTCCGCCGGTACCTTTGGACTGGCGTTATAGTCGCAGCCGGGAGTGGCAGAAAGCGCGGTGCCAAGTGGCGGCAATGACTGCTGCCGCCACCTGACAAGAGCCGGGCGCGGACTCGGTCTTGGCCGGCCATTTGGGCACGCCACGGTGTGACCTTCGCATGGGATGCCGCGCCGCTACGTCAGCGGCCTTCACGCGAAAATGCATAATCGATGCCGGCCCCGCCAAGCGCCGTCCGTTGGCGAAGGCTAAAAATCGACGTCGCGAAAAAACGCGAAGAAAATTCGAACCACGCATGAACCTTTGCTTTGGAGGCCGCACTAACCGGCATGGACGCCGAGAAGGCGATCCCAACACAGAAGGACGCCATGGTGGCGATCCTCGATCCAGAGAAGGAAATGCTCAAATGACCAACTTCAAGCGCTTCACGCTCGCCGCGGCCCTCATGGTCTCGGCCTTCGGTTCGGCTTCCGTTCCGACCTCGGCTTTCGCCAACGGCACGCATCCCACGGGCGACGGCGGCGCGGTTTGCAAGGGCTCCGGTCATTGCCTGGTGCTCTCGATCGAGTGCAAAGGCACCTATACCGACGCCACGGACAAGAATGGCACTGTCTATGGCAAGTGCAGCCAGACCGCGCAGGTTTCGCCGCAGGCCAAGATCAAGCTCGCCAAGTAATCGGCCGCAGATCAGGGAAATGGCGGTCGTCCGCGGGACGGCCGCCATTTTCTTTTTGTTTTCGTGAATTGTTTTAGCGCCGGCTGAGCAACAGGCTGGCGAGAAGGCCGACCACGACCAACCCAACAGCAGCGGCTGTTGCCGGACGATCGCGCGCCGTCTTTTCGATCGCCCTGCCCTGCTTCCTGATCGCCGGCAGCGCATCGCTGACAAGGTCGGCAAGCTGCCCATAATAGTCCGAAGCGGCATCGCGCCCGTCCTCGTAGTAAGCACCGCCGCGTTTGGCCACGACTTTGCGCAACGCGGCGAGCTCTTTGGAAAGGGTCGCGACCTGCTTTTCGAGATCGAGATCGGAGAGGGTCGAAAGCGATACCATGATTGTTTTTCCTTCTTTTGAGAGAAGGCCAAACGCATGGCCGCAGAACCGGTTCCGGTCTGCTTGCCCGAGGGCAGCGGAAAGGTTAGCGCACCTGGTCGAGCAGGCGCTTGCACTCCAGGAGGTCAAACAGCGCCTCCTGCAGCAAGGCCCGGTTGTCGCGCGACAGTTTCGATGCGCCAGGCTGGACCGGACCTTCCTCCTCGGTCTTGCCCAGGCCGAAAAAGCGGCGGCTGGGTTTTACCTTGGGCTGGCCGACCAGCATCTCGTCATCCATGCCGCGCGGCTGGGCGGCTGGCGTCAGCGGCACCTGATCGGCCTGCCTGCGCTGCGAGATCGCTTCGACGGCAGCCATGTCGCCATTGCCGATGGCGACCAGGAAATGGTTGCCGTTCTCGCGCAGCAGTTTCTGCACGCCCTTGATCGTGTAACCCTGGTCGTAGAGCATGTGGCGGATGCCCTTGATCAGTTCGACATCCTGCGGCCGGTAGTAGCGGCGGCCGCCGCCGCGCTTCATCGGCTTGATCTGGTTGAAACGGGTTTCCCAGAAGCGCAGCACGTGCTGCGGCAGATCGAGATCCTCCGCGACCTCGCTGATGGTGCGGAAAGCGTCGGGGCTCTTGTCCATGGGCGAAATCCTCACGCTGGACGGCGATCCGGCCCAGTCTGCCGAATCGGGTATCATTTCAGCGGTTTATGAAACAATATTCAAGCCCGGCGTCAAAACGGCCCGGCGTTTTCAACCGAAGCCTGCGGCAGAACCTATTTGCCGCCCTTGGCCTTGCTGTTCTGGTGCGAGCGCAGGATACGGCTTTTCAGCACGTTCGACGACTTGAAGGTCATCACCCGGCGCGGCAGGATCGGCACTTCCTCGCCGGTCTTGGGATTGCGGCCGATGCGTTCGTTCTTGGAACGGACGTGGAAGGTGGCGAAGGACGACAGCTTCACCGTCTCGCCGCGTACGATGGCTTCGCAGATTTCGTCCAGCACCGCCTCGACGAGTTCTGCCGATTCAGTGCGTGACAAGCCGACCTTACGGTAAACAGCTTCGGCAAGGTCGGCGCGCGTAAGTGTCTTTCCCCCCATGCGACCGTCCCATCAGTTCAAAAAACATAAATCGATACAGGTAAAGGCAGAGCCTAAGTAATTGATCCGGCAAGGTCAAGGACCGAAACCGGACCGTTCGGCACTTACCAGCGAACGAGAACCGCGCCCCAGGTGAAGCCGCCGCCCATCGCTTCCAGGAGCACGAGATCACCCTTCTTGATGCGACCGTCGGCGACGGCCACCGAAAGCGCCAGCGGCACGGAAGCAGCCGAGGTGTTACCGTGCAAATCGACGGTGACCACCACCTTTTGCTCAGCAATCCCGAGCTTCTTGGCCGAAGCGTCAATAATGCGTTTATTGGCCTGATGCGGCACGAACCAGTCGAGGTCGTCGGCGGTTATGCCGGCCTGCGAAAACGTCGCCTCGATGACGTCGGTGATCATGCCGACGGCGTGCTTGAACACTTCGCGACCTTCCATCCTGAGATGGCCGACCGTGCCGGTGGTCGAGGGACCGCCATCGACGAAAAGCTTGTCCTTGTGGGCGCCGTCGGAGCGCAGGCTCATCGCCAGCACGCCACGGTCGGCAATGCCGCCGGTGCCCTCATCCGCTTCCAGCACCAGCGCGCCGGCGCCGTCGCCGAACAAGACGCAGGTCGAGCGGTCGCTCCAGTCGAGGATGCGGGAAAAGGTCTCCGCGCCGATCACCAGCACGCGCTTGGCGAGGCCGCCTCTGATGTAGAGGTCGGCGGTGGTCACCGCATAGACGAAGCCCGAGCACACCGCCTGCAGGTCGAAGGCAAAGCCGTGATGCATGCCGAGCCGGTTCTGGATCTCGACGGCGGTCGCCGGAAAGGTGTTGTTGGGCGTCGAGGTCGCCAGCACGATCAGGTCGATGTCGGCAGGCGCAAGACCAGCATTGTCGAGCGCTGCGCGCGCCGCCGCCTCGCCCAGGGATGCCGTCGTCTCGTCATCGGCGGCGATATGGCGCTGGCGGATGCCGGTGCGCTGGGCGATCCACTCGTCCGAGGTCTCGACCATGCCTTCGAAATCGGCATTCTTCATGATGCGGCGGGGCAGCGCAGCACCGGTGCCGCGCACGACTGATCTGATCAAAGCTCTTTCCTATTCCTTTTCGTCGACGGTGGCGTCGGATTTCCTGCTTGCCTGGGCATGCGGGTTGCGCGCATGGAACAGGTCGAGATCGGCCTCGATGCGGTCGATCAGATTGTTGCGCACCATATCGTAGCCAAGCTCGATCGCTGCCGCGAAACCGTCCGAATCGGCGCCGCCATGGCTCTTTACCACGATGCCGTTCAGACCCAGGAAAACGCCGCCATTGGAGCGGCCCGGATCGAGCTTTTCGCGCAGGCGGTCAAAAGCGCCCTTGGCGAAGACATAGCCGATCCTGGCCATCAGCGTGCGGTTCATCGCGGCGCGCAGATAGCCTGAGATCTGGCGCACAGTGCCTTCTGCCGTCTTGAGCGCGATGTTGCCGGCAAATCCTTCGGTGACGACCACGTCGACCGTGCCCTTGCCGATGTCGTCACCCTCGACGAAGCCATGATAATTCATCGAGGCCATGTTGGCCTCGCGCAGCATGCGCCCGGCTTCCTTGACCTCTTCCTGTCCCTTGATCTCCTCGACGCCGACATTGAGCAGGCCGACTTTCGGCCGGTCGATGCCGAACACCGAGCGCGCCATGCCGGTGCCGAGAATGGCAAAGTCGATCAGCTGGTGCGCATCGGCGCCGATGGTGGCGCCGACATCCAGCACCACGCTCTCGCCGCGCATCGTGGGCCAGATCGCCGCGATCGCCGGACGGTCGATGGTCGCCATCGTGCGCAGGCAGAATTTCGACATCGCCATCAGCGCGCCGGTATTGCCGGCCGAAATGCAGGCCTGCGCGCTGCCACTCTTGACTGCTTCGACAGCCTTCCACATCGACGACTTCCAGCGGCCGTGGCGCAGCGCCTGGCTCGGCTTGTCGTCCATCCTGACCGCGACTTCGCAATGGTGGAACTCGCTGACCTCGGCCAGTTTGGGGAATTTGGCGAGTTCGGGGCGCACCAATTCCTCGCGCCCATATATGACGAAGCGGATGTCGGGACGCCTGACGGCGACCGTCATGAGTGCCGGGATGACCACGTTTGGCCCGTGATCGCCACCCATGGCATCGATGGAAATCCTGATCACGCGGTCTTTATCTCACTAGCTTGGGCCAGGGCACATGGCCCGCGAAAGAAATACTAAACTCGCGAAATTCGGGGGCTCGCGAAGGTTCGGCGAAAATAGCGGTTTTGGGCTGCCGCACAACCGGCTTTTCTCCGATCGCTTCGTGTTTTAGGATTTTCCAAGCAAGGATCGCAGCTTTTGCTGGAATTCATTCTCGATGGGCTCGTTCGGGCCGGCGGCATCGAGCGAGGCGCCTGCCTTGCGCGGATAGGGATCGATCGCCAGCCCGAAGAACTGTTCGGCGAGCGCGCCGACGTCGATCGTGTCGCCGGAGAAAGTTTCCGGGCTGTCCGGCCCTTCGGCGTCGAGCAGGATTTCGCCACCGCCTTCGAAACCTTGCCGTCCGAGTTTGGATTGTTCGGGCAGGAACAGCGCCTCGACCTCTTCGTCGATATGGGCCGCGACCGGCTCAAGGGTGACGATGCAGGCCTGGGTGATATCAGCCTCGACGCGGCCGCTGACCTTGACGCCATTGCGCTTCCACGGCGCCACCAAAAGCTCAGCACGGTAGTTTTCGACCGAAAGCAGCTCGTGCTCGCGCGCAAGCATTGCGCGCTGCGCGGCGTCGGCGTCGATCACCACCTGCAAACCTTTGTGCGGCAGGCGGCCGACATTGGCCGCAAATGAGACCGGGCTAGGCGTGTCCACATGTTTCATCTTGGTCTCCCCTCCTCACTCCGCTTTCGCGACGGGAAACGCCACGGCACCGGAAACGATCGATTCGGACGGCTGTGCTTCAAGCTGCCTTGCGGCATCGATTACATAGGACGCCAGCGGCAAGGCTTGCGGCCAGGCGCCGGCATCGGGTCTGACATTGCGCGCCAGGGCGGCAGCAAGCGCGTCGCGGTCGCTGCGTTCCAGCGCGTCGTCATAGGCGGCGGTACGGCCGTAGAACATTTTGGCCAGCCTCTTCATGCGCTTGGGCACGCCGACATCGCCAACGCCCAGTTCCCGCAGCGAATGCTCGACATCGAGAAAGAACTCGTCGATCAGCACCTGCGCGACCTCATGCGCGACGCCCTCTTCGCCGCGCAGCCGGTGCTGAAACAGGAACATATGCAGCGACAGCATCTCGAAACGGCCGAGCGGCGTATCCGGCACATTCCAGTGGGAATAAAACACGGTCTGCCGCGCCGCCGCCACGATTTGTGCGTAAAGCGCCTCGGTGATAGCGCGGTTGGCGTTGCGTTCGCGGCCAAAAAGGCGCTGGAACATTGAGGGTGGTCTCCTGGGGACCGATTGTTTGAATGGGCCTTGTTGCATCGGCAAGCAAGCTGGTTTACCGGTTTTGCCGCCCAGCGCAAGTTGCGGCCAGCTAATGGAGTTGTTGTTGCGCGCGCTGAAATTCAAGTCGACTTTTCTGCCTGGGGCCACCGCCGCGGTTTCGCTGGTGCTGGTGGCTTCCGCGCTGTCGGGCTGCAATTCGTCCAAGATGTTCGGCGACCTTAACCCTAGCGAGACGCTGACGCAGGGCTATGTTATCGACCAGCAGGCTGTCGATTCGGTGCCGGTGGGCTCCAGCCGCGAACAGGTGCTTCTGGCGCTCGGCACGCCATCGACGAAAGCCACCTTCGACAATGAGGCGTTCTATTACATTTCGCAAACGCGCAAGCGCTATGTCGCTTTCGACAAGCCGCGCCTGGTCGACCAGAAAGTGCTCGCGGTCTATTTTGGCGAGGACGGGCGCGTCACCCAGATTGCCAATTACGGTCTGAAGGACGGCAAGATCTTCGACTTCATCTCGCGCACCACGCCGACCGGCGGCAAGGACCAGAACTTCCTCAGCCAGATCATCAAAGGCGCCAGCAAGCTGGCGCCCCCCATTCCTGGCGGCGGCGCCTAAGAAGCGACCGCCTTCCTTAGATTTTTGCTTCCCCCGAAGCGACACCATCTCAGGCGACCAAAAGCCCGCGGGAGCGATCCTGCGGGCTTTTGTTTTGAGGTCATGCGGCCGCAACACCCGTCGCGCTTTGCCGCGCGTGGCCTGTTCGGCCGCCGGGCTCCAGCGAGGCGCGGTGCACAGCCGCACTCTGCCGCGCTTCCGAAGGCGTCATGCCGAAATGCCGGCGGAAGGCGTGGTTGAAGGTCGAGAGATCGCCGAAGCCGGCGTCGAAGGCGATGGCGCCGATGGTGCGGTGTGCCAGGCGCAGGTCGGATAGCTTGCTGCAAACCAGCGCCAGCCGCCGGCCAAGCACGAACTGCGACAGCGAGGTACCCTCACCCTCGAACAGCTTTCTGATATAGCGCGCGCTGACGCGGTGGCGCCCGGCCAGCGCGTCGGACCCGACATCGCCGGAAGCCAGATTGCTTTCGATATCGGCTTTGATGGCGCGCAGCCGCGCGGCGCGTATGCCGCGGCCTGCGGCGACCTCAGTGGCGTCCTGCGTTGCCCCGACCACGACCGCGACAAGGTCCTGTATGTGCTTGGCGGCAAGCCAGCGCAATTCGGACGCGGCCAGGTTCGGCTCCTGCATCAGCAGACGGACATAGCTGGTCAGCAGCAAGAACTTTTCGCCCACGCATGACATCGGCGTCATCAGGGCGGCATCCGCATTCGCAGCCACGGGCCCGAGCGCTGCCTTGGGGATGGTGATGAAGAGATGATGCGACATCGCCCGCTCGATCACATGCGGATCAGAGGAGGACAGAAGGATTGCCTGGCCGGCCTCGATGCTGGCCTCGCGGCCGAGATGCGAGAAGGTGGCAGCGCCCTCCAGACACATGAAGAAAATGTAGTCATCGGTCCCCTTGGCCATGGCGCTGGAACGGATGGTGCGGAAGGCGGTGGTCCTCGAATCGGCAATGCCGACGCCCGGCAGCCGCAGGATGGTCGCGTCGACGGAGAGCTTTTCCTCCGTGACGTTAAAATCCATGTCGGTCACCATCCGGCGCAACAGGTCGCAATAGACGTTTCTCCATTCGGCTCGGGGCCACATGGCGGTCGAAAAGCGCGCATGCGCAAACTCGGGGGGTCGAATAGTCATGGGGTACTCCCAAGCGATTGTCTTCATTTCACTGTCGTTCGTAGTCGAGGCTCGTTCCATGAACGGCCTCTCATTCCGACGGCGGCAATCGGGGGGCAGTGGATGGCTACAATGATTTGCGCACTTGGACAAAAGACTATTTACGAAGCTATGGATGAGCTTAGTTCATTCATGCTAAGGAACCCATGGGCAGGATAGGGTAACGGCAAATGACAAGACGGCTTCCACAACTGGAATCCATTCGGGCTTTCGAGGTCATTGCCCGGCTGGGCAGCTTCAAGCGCGCCGGCGATGAGCTGAATGTTACGCCAAGCGCGCTCAGCCACCGCATCGCCGATCTCGAAGCCGATCTCGGCGTGCTTCTGTTCACCCGCCATGTCCGCCGCGTCGAACTCACGCTTGAAGGCGAAAGATTGTCCGCAGGCGTGCGACGCGCATTGCTGGAAATCCAGAGCACGATCGCGAGTGTCGCGCGCAACGAGCGCACGAGGCTGAGGGTCACCGCCATTCCTTCGCATGCCGTACGCTGGCTGGCCCCGCGCCTGCACAGGTTTCGCAAAAAGCATCCCGAAACAGAGATCGACATCAATGCGGATCTTGCAGTCGTCGACCTTTCGCAGCGAACAGTCGACATCGCATTGCGCTTCGGCGGCGGACACTATCCGGCCGTCAAGACCGAATGGCTGATGGCAGATGCGATCTTTCCTGTCGTCAGTCCCGACTATCTCGCCGCCAACGGCCCGGTCAGAGACCAGCACGATGTGCTGCGACTGTTTCGCATCCTCGACACGACGGCCGAAAATGACGAGAGCGGCGCCAATTGGCGCCACTGGTTCGAGAGAAACAATCTGCCGCTGGATACGGTTGGCGACGGCATGAATCTGAACGGCACCTTGCTGGCGGTCGAAGCGGCGGCGAGCGGTCTGGGCGTCGCCATCGCGAGGAAGTCGCTGGTCGAGAGCGATTTGCGCACAGGCAGGCTCGTCCGCCTCCTGACAACGGACATACCGACGAACTGGAACCACTACGTCGTCGTCCACCCGTCCATCTCCGCCTGGGAGCCTGCCAGATCATTCATCAACTGGCTGAAGGCGGAAGCCGGCGACAGCGCCGGCGCCGGTTGACCTCGGCGGCCGTTTGGGAACTCTCCTCGGGAGGTCAGCAGAAGGCGCCCCCCGGTGCTCACGGACTCATTGCACCGGCCGGTTGGTCATCCTTGCGGCCCGACTGGTTCGCGGCCTTGGCGGCAAGCGCTGCCGCCATCTGGCTCTCCAGCTCGCGCAGCTTGGCGTCGAGTGTCGCCATGCCGCCCCAGCCGAATGTCGCGCGGTACAGCGGTGCGATCTCGGGCGTCAGGAATTCGACGAGGGTTTCGTCCTCGACCCAGACCTTGAGCACCTTGAACAGGCGCGCATCGATCAGCTCGCTATGCCAGCCCATGCGGGCGGCAATGCCCTGGATGGTTTCGGTCGAATTGGGCGTGCTGAGCAGCACATGCGAGCCGGAGCGCAGGCGCATGTTCGGGTCGAAGCCGATGCCGAGCGGCGCTTGCTGGTCCAGAACCGTGCCGCACGGCAGGATTTCGATCAGCGAGCCGAAATCGTCGCCGAGGCAGACGAACCATGCTCCCTCAGGAAATGGCGGCGACGGCGCACGAACCGCGGTGGCGACAAGCATTTCGGCAAGGACGCTGGCGACGGCCTGCGGATCGCGGGCGTTGAATGAAGCGTGGTGCAGCATGGCAATACTCCTGTTTTCAACGGCGGCGGCCGGCAGAAGTGCCGACCCATGCCGCGGCGTTCCGCGAAAACTGAATCACCGGCTGAGCGTCAGGATGACCGCGGCAAACAGGCAGGCGTATTCGGCCAGTCCAAGCACAAGGCGCAGATTGTGGTTGGCCGCCCAGCTGTCGCGCGTCTGCGCCCAATCATCGGGGATGGTCACCGGCGTCCAGCTCTGCACCTGTTTGTTGAGCGGCACCTGACGGCTGACGGTGAAGCCAATGTCGATCACCACCAGCGCCGCGGCGACGATGGTCAGGATGCGCGGCAGGCCGGCATCGACCGCAAACATCGCCATCGCCGCGATCAGCACCAGCGTCGTCAGCCTGACGAACGGCATCACCCGGGTAAACGTCCGGTCGCGCATCTGATGCATGGCCATGTACTGGCCGGCGGTAAGATCATCGATGCGAAAATCGTGGATTACACCCGAGACGTAGATGCCGGCAATAATTCCAGCCAGCGCAAGCGAAGCCGCCATCAAGAAAATGTCCATGTCTTTTCCCTGCCCGAATGTCGTTTCCCTGGCCAAAATCGCCGCAGAGGCGAGCCCGACACCGCGTCGATCGCAATGTCCTGGCCAATGACCGGGGTATTAAAGCAGGCGAACGGTCCGGGCTTGGGTAGGATGGAACGATGTTTTGGGCAATGCGGCCCTCCGATTGCGTCGGAAACATCAAGTGCCGTGAGATCGAAACCTATCAGCAAACCTTGACGCGTACTTGCCAGCGACCGGTCAAATTCGTATCAGACCGTGCTGGCCAATGGCGCATCACGCTGAATTGGGAGGAGCATCCGTGCCGGAAAAAACCCGGACAAAACCGACAGACTGGATGGCGACCGGAACGGCTGACGGCCAGGTGGTCACGCCTGACTGGATGCCCATCGAGCCGGTGGCGATCGATGGCGTGAGGGTCAAGGAGATAAGGCCGGTCGCAACCTCCACCGGCTATCTGACCGAGATTTTTCGCAAGGAGTGGGAGCTCGATTCCGAACCGGTCGGCCAGGTCTTCCAACGCACCTTGTATCCCGGCGCGGTGACAGGCTGGCATGCCCATGCGGTGACCACCGACCGGCTATTCTGCTGCGTTGGCAGCGTCCGCATTTCGCTGTTTGACGGACGCAAGGCCTCGCCGACCTTCGGCGCCGTCTGGCACAAGATTATCGGCCCGTTGCGCCCGGCGGTCGTCATCATTCCACCCGGAATATGGCACGGTGTTGTTTCGCTCGGAGCGGAGACGGCGGTGCTGCTCAACCTCGTCGACAAGGCCTATGCCTACAATCAGCCCGACCATTGGCGCCTGCCGCCAGACACCGACCACATTCCCTACAGACTGGTGTAGCGTGGAAGCATCGGCGCAGCGCGATCAGGCCGGCGGCGAACCGCTGGTCTCGATCGTGATCGCGACGCACAACCGGCCGGCAGCACTGCGGCAGGCATTGACCAGCGTCATGCGCCAGACGTTGCAAGGCTGGGAAGCCTTGGTCATCGGCGACGATTGCAGGCCGGATACGGCGGCCGTTGTCGCTGAATTTGACGATGCCCGCATCGTCTACATCGATCTTCCTGTCAATTTCGGCGAACAGTCCGGTCCCAACAATATCGGCTTTGCCAGGGCGCGTGGCCGCTTCGTCGCCTTGCTCAACCACGACGATCTGTGGTTTCCCGACCATTTGGCGGCGATGACCGGCTGGATCGACGCCTCGGGCGCCGACGTGGTGCTGGCGCGCGGTGCCGTCATCCAGCCGCCGTCGGCGGCCGGCAATCCTGTCAATTCGATCTTCGGGATCGGCAAGGATGGTTATTACGACCCCGTCACGACGGAAGGATTTGGCTCGGCACACATGTTTCGCCGCGCTTCGTTCAGCCTGCTCGGACCTTGGCGACCCGCCAGCCAGTGCTTTTGCGAAAGCTCGCAGGACTGGCTGTTTCGGGCATGGCGAAAGGGCGCGGTGATCGCGACGATGCCGCACCTCACGGTGATCAAGTTGCATTCCGGCATACGCAAGGGTTCCTATCTCGGCGACAATGCGCAGGAACAGAAGGATCTTCTGGATGCCATGCAGACGCCGGACGCCTTGCGCGTGAAAATCCTTGGCTGCGCGGGCGAACCCATTCGCCTGGCGGCATCGAGTTATCTCAGGCGCAGGCTGATGGCGGCTCTTGGCATCCATCCCCGCGCCCGCGCCTTCCGCCGCAAGTATAAGCGAGGCGCCTTCCTTGCCAAGCTGCGGCGCCTGCGTGGCCTGGCGCCGATGCCTGAGCGCGAACCTGGCGTGAGAGAATTGCTGGATCGCTACAGCAAGCGCGGCGATGTGGGGACCGAGCCGGATGAGGGTTGACTGCCACCAGCGTAAATCTCAAACAAAAACCCGCGGGATCGCTCCCGCGGGTTTGTTCCTGAAGCAGTGGCGTTGCCTTAGCCGTGCGCGAGCACGGCCAGCAGCAGAAGCGCCACGATGTTGGTGATCTTGATTGCCGGGTTGACCGCCGGGCCGGCGGTGTCCTTGTAGGGATCGCCAACCGTGTCGCCGGTGACCGAAGCCTTGTGCGCTTCGGACCCCTTGAGGTGCTTGACGCCGTCCTTGTCGACAAAACCGTCCTCGAACGACTTCTTGGCATTGTCCCAGGCGCCGCCGCCCGAAGTCATCGAGATGGCGACGAACAGGCCGTTGACGATGACGCCGAGCAACGAGGCGCCGAGCGCCGCAAAGGCGGACGCCTTGGAGCCCGAGATCAGCTGCACGCCGAAATAGACGACGAGCGGCGCCAGCACCGGCAGCAGCGAGGGGATGATCATTTCGCGGATCGCCGCCTTGGTCAGAAGGTCGACGGCGCGGGCATAGTTTGGCTTGGAGGTGCCGGCCATGATGCCCGGATCCTCGCGGAACTGCTTGCGCACTTCCTCGACGATGGCGCCGGCCGCACGGCCGACGGCCGTCATGGCGATGCCGCCGAACAGATACGGGATCAGACCGCCGAAGATCAGGCCGGCGACGACGTAGGGATTGGAGAGGTCGAAGGAGACATCGCCCATGCCCTGGAAGTACGGATATTTGTCGCCATTGGCGGCAAAGAACTTCAAATCGTTCGAATAGGCCGCAAACAGCACCAGCGCGCCGAGGCCGGCCGAACCGATGGCATAGCCCTTGGTCACCGCCTTGGTGGTGTTGCCGACCGCGTCGAGCGCGTCGGTGGAGTGGCGCACTTCCTTGGGCAGGCCGGCCATTTCGGCAATGCCGCCGGCATTGTCGGTGACCGGGCCGAAGGCGTCGAGGGCGACGATCATGCCGGCCAGGCCGAGCATGGTGGTGACCGCGATCGCCGTCCCGAACAGGCCGGCGAGCTGGTAGGTCGAGATGATGCCGCCGACGATGACGATTGCCGGCAGTGCGGTCGATTCGAGCGACACCGCAAGTCCCTGGATGACGTTGGTGCCGTGACCGGTCACCGAGGCCTGGGCGATGGAGTTCACCGGGCGCTTGTTGGTGCCGGTATAATATTCGGTGATCACCACGATAAGACCGGTCACAACGAGACCGATCAGGCCGCAGATGAACAGGTTCTTGCCGATGATGGTCATGCCGGCGACGGTGCCGACCTCGCCCCAGCCGACGGTTGCCGAGGTAGCGACGCCGAGACCGACGATCGACAGCAGGCCGGTGACGATCAGGCCTTTGTAGAGGGCGCCCATGATCGAGCCGTTGGAACCGAGCTTGACGAAGAAGGTGCCGACGATCGAGGTCAGGATGCAGGCACCGCAGATCGCGAGCGGATAGAGCATCGCCGCACCCAGAGCGGCGGTTCCGCCGAAGAAGATGGCGGCCAGAACCATGGTGGCAACGACGGTCACCGCATAGGTCTCGAAGAGGTCGGCGGCCATGCCGGCGCAGTCGCCGACATTATCGCCGACATTGTCGGCGATGGTGGCCGGGTTGCGCGGATCGTCTTCGGGAATACCGGCTTCGACCTTGCCTACGAGATCGCCGCCGACGTCGGCGCCCTTGGTGAAGATGCCGCCGCCCAGACGGGCGAAGATCGAGATCAGCGAAGCGCCGAAGCCGAGCGAAACCAGCGCATCGATGACGATGCGGTCATTGGGCTGCAGGCCCATCGGGCCGGTCAGAATATAGTAGTAAATCGACACGCCGAGCAGCGCGAGGCCAGCCACCAGCATACCGGTGATGGCGCCCGACTTGAAGGCGATGTCGAGACCGGCGGCGAGGCTGTTGGACGCCGCCTGCGCGGTGCGCACATTGGCGCGCACCGAGACGTGCATGCCGATGAAACCGGCGGCGCCAGAGAGCACGGCGCCGATCAGGAAGCCGACCGCGGCGGTGATCGAGAGCAGCCACCAGGCGAGCACAAGCACGACCACGCCGACGATGGCGATGGTGGTGTACTGGCGCGCCAGATAGGCTTGCGCGCCTTCGCGGATGGCGGCGGAGATTTCCTGCATGCGTGCGTTGCCCTGATCGGCTGCAAGAACCGATCGTGTCGCCCAGATGGCGTAAAGGATTGAAAGCAAGCCGCAGGCGATGACGGCAGAAATGATGGTCATTGCCGAATTTTCCTCGATTGATGGCCCAAAAGAACCCCTCCCTGGGCCGTTGGTGCGGGGAGCGGATAAGCCTAGGCGGAATCCGTCCTTCGCAGCGGTGTATGCGAAACAGGGCTCGGAACGTCAAGATATTGTTCGGTTTTTGCCCCGCTTTCAGCCAAAAGGTTTAGGCCAGAACATTCCCGTGGCCGATGCCTTGCTATTAGATCGGTTGAAATGACGCTGCGTCAGTCAATGCTTTGCCCGCAGTCCAGCGAAGGTCAGTCGCCAGTCTCCTGCCCCATCTTGCGCGCCGTATAGCGCTCGATGGCGGACAGTCCGTCATAGATCAGCACCGCCAGCGCCGCGACGATCAGGCCGCCTTGCAGGACGAAGGCGAGATTGTTGGACAGCAGGCCGGCGATGATCACCTCGCCCAGCGTCTTGGCGGCAACCGTCGAACCGATCGTCGCCGTGGCCAGGCTGATCACCACCGACAGCCTTATGCCGCCCAGAATGATCGGCGCGCTCAGCGGCAATTCGACCTTGATCAGCCTTTGCCAGCCCGTCATGCCGGCGCCGCGCGCGGCCTCCATGATGTTGCCGGGCAGTGTCGTGAGGCCGGTCAGCGCGTTCTCGAAGATCGGCAGCAGGCCGTAGAGAAACAGCGCAATCAGCGTCGGCTTCTCGCCGAAACCGACGGCGGGCACCGCCAGCGCCAGCACCGCCACCGGCGGAAAGGTCTGGCCGATGTTCACCAAGCTGCGCGACAGCGGCAGGAATTCGGCGCCCGCCGGCCTGGTCACCAGGATGGCAAGCGCCACGGCAACGATGGTTGCGGCGACGGTAGCGATCAGCACGGTCCTGAGATGCAGCAGGGTCAGCGTCAGCAGGCTGCCCTGATTGTAGATCGCCGGCGCATTGTTTTCGGTCAGCGGCTTCAACAGCGGCTCGAACCAGCCGGGATTGGTGACGAAGGCTATGAGAAGCACCACCAGTGCAAGCCTGAGCAGCGAAGGCAGCCAGGCTTTTAGACCGGCCCCTTTCATGCCGGCCTCGCCGCGCGCTTCACCAGCCCGTCGACGGTGACGCGGCCGAGCGGCTTGCCGTCTTCGCCCTTGACCGGCAGCGCGGGCCGGCCCGACCACAGAAGCTCGGCCAGCGCGTCGCGCTGGCTGGCGTCGCCTGGGATCGCCTCGCCTTCGGCAGACCCCTTTTCCACGGCCTCGCGCACGCGGCCGAGCGACAAGAGCCGGAACGGCTTTTCGCTGGCGCCGACCAGGGTTTCGACGAAGGCGTTCGCCGGCCGCGCCAGGATCTCTTCCGGCTTGGCGTATTGCACCAGCTTTCCGGCATCCATGACGGCGATCTTGTCGCCCATGTGGACCGCCTCCTCCATGTCGTGGGTGACGAGGATGATGGTGGTACCGAAGCGCTTCTGGATTGCCAGCAGGTCCTCCTGCGCCTTGGTGCGGATGATCGGGTCGAGTGCGCCGAACGGCTCGTCCATGAGAAGCACATTGGGCTCGGCGGCGAGCGCGCGGGCGACGCCGACACGCTGCTGTTGCCCGCCGGACAGTTCGTGCGGGTAGCGCGGGCCATAAGCCTCGGGGTCGAGCTGGTAGAGTGTCATCAACTCATCGACGCGGGCCTTGATGCGGTCCTTGTCCCAGCCCAGCAGGACCGGCACGGTGGCGATGTTCTGCGCAACGGTGCGGTGCGGGAACAGGCCGTGGCCCTGGATGGCGTAGCCGATGCTGCGGCGCAGTTCGTAGCCGGGCAGCGAGCGGTTGTCGTTGCCGTCGAGCTTGATGACGCCGGCGGTCGGCTCGACCAGCCGGTTGATCATTCGCAGCAGCGTCGTCTTGCCGGAACCGGAGGTACCGACAATGACGCAAACCGTGCGCGGCTCGACGACCATGGACACGTCGTTGACCACGGTCGTCGCGTCATAGCGCTTGGTAATGCCTTCGATCTCGATCATGCCGTTTCAACCCTGCGCCTGGTGGCGGTCATCTCGATTACTGCGTCGAGGATGATGGCCGCGGCAAAAGCCAGCGCCACCGTCGGCACGGCGCCCAGCAGCACCAGGTCCATCGCCGTCTGGCCAACGCCCTGAAACACAAACACACCGAAGCCGCCGCCGCCGATGAGTGCTGCGATGGTGGCCAGGCCGATGTTCTGCACCAGCACGATGCGGATGCCGGTGAGGATCACCGGAAAGGCCAACGGAAACTCGACGCCGAACAGGCGCTGGCCATCGGTCATGCCCATGCCGCGCGCTGCATCATTGGCCGCGCGGGGTACGCCGGCAAGCCCGACCACGGTGTTGGCCACCACCGGCAGCAGCGAATAGAGGAACAAGGCAACGAAGGCGGGCGCGGTGCCGATGCCTCTGATACCGAGCGCTGCGGCACCCGGAACATGGGTGGCGACCCAGCCGAGCGGCGCGATCAGCAGGCCGAACAGCGCGATCGAGGGTATGGTCTGGACGATGTTGAGCACGTTGAGCACACCGGCGCGCAACCGTTCGACGCGATGGCATAGAATGCCGAGCGGCAGGCCGACGATCACCGCCGCCGCCAGCGACCCCAGCGCCAGTGTGATGTGCTTGGAGCCTTCGGCCCAGAAACTATCGGCGCGGTTTGCATATTCCTTGAGGATCGACAGGCTATCCCACTGCCCCGATATCAGCAACAAGCCGATGGCCAGCGCCGCGACGACGAGCACGCCGACGCGGGCCGCTGGCGACAGGTTGAGCCTGGTCAGCACGTCGGCGAGCAACAATGTGAAGGCAAAGATCAACAGCCAGAACCCGGAAGCCGGCGAGATGCGGGCGAAGGTGTTGCCGGCCGGCATCAGGAAGGTGCCGGCGACACCGATCAGGATGGCAAGGGCGGCGAGCGCCACGACGCTTGCGGCCAGGCGCAGGACAAGCGGGGTTTTCAGCAAGGCAACAATTGCGGCCACGACGACGATCGCCAGCAGTAGCGGCCCGACTGTGGCCGGCAGCGCCTCCAGGATCGAGCGCGCCTGACCGGGAACGATACGATTGGCGCGGAAGGTGGCGAACGGAGCCAGAAACGCCGCATAGGCAACGATCGCCGCGATAACCATGCCGAGCTTGTCGAAACGCAGGGTCATGGATGCCCCTCATGAGGAGCGATTTTCCACGTTGCGCAGACTACGCTGGTGATCGGCGCAAGCCGACGCGAAGTCCGATCTCCCCCCTTGCGGGGGAGATGGCCGGCAGGCCAGAGGGGGGTGTGAAGGATCGTCAGCTTTCGAGCGTCGGCCTGTTCGGAAGCAACCCTGTCGAGGCACGCACCTGCTACCGGTTGTGAGGTCGGTGGGACAGCACCCCCCTCTGTCCTGCCGGACATCTCCCCCGCAAGGGGGGAGATCAGCAGCTTCCAGAGAGGGGTGTCTCGCACCAGCGTCACGATCAAATATGCGCTGACTACTTCAAAAACCCGTTCTTCTTCAAAAAGTCCTCGGCGACACCCTTGACCGGCTCGCCGCCGACCTGGACGCGGCCGTTGAGTTCCTGCAGCGTGACGAGGTCGAGCTTGGCGAACACCGGCTTCAACAGCGTCTCGATCTCCGGATGCTCTTTCAGCACCGCTTCGCGGATGATCGGCGCCGGCTGGTAGACCGGCTGCACGCCCTTGTCGTCGGCGAGCACGACCAGGCCGGACGGCGCGATGCCGCCGTCGGTGCCGTAGACCATGGCGGCGTTGGCGCCGTTGGTCTGGTTGGCGGCAGCACCGATTGTCGCGGCGGTGTCGCCGCCCGAAAGCGTGATCAACTGCTCCGGCTTCAGCGTGAAGCCGTAAGTGGTCTGGAACGCCGGCAGGGCTGCCGCCGAATTGACGAACTCAGCCGACGCCGCCAAAACCACCGTGCCGCCGCCGGCGACGTATTTGCCGAAGTCGGTCAGGGTCGCCAGCTTGTTGGTCTCGGCAACCTCCTTGCGCAGCGCGATCGCCCAGGTGTTGTTGGCCGGTGACGGCGACAGCCAGACGATCTTGTTGGCGTCATAGTCGAGCTTCTTGGCGGTCTCATAGGCCTTGGCGGCATCCTTCCAGACCGGATCGTCGGCCTTCTCGAAGAAGAAAGCGGCATTGCCGGTGTACTCGGGATAGATGTCGATCTCGCCGGCGGTGATCGCCTTGCGTACCACCGGCGTGCCGCCGAGCTGGATGCGGTCGGTGGTCTTGATGTTGTTGGCGTTGAGCACAAGCTGGATGATGTTGCCGAGCACGCCGCCCTCGGTGTCGATCTTCGAGGAGACGACCACCTGGGCATTGGCGGAGGCGGCCGTGATGCCGAGCGCCAACGCCGCGCCGGCCAGAATCTTGACTGAAAACATTGTGAAAACCCCTTGCTTTGGACCGAAATGCGGTGGCCGCATATGAGCATGGCTTCAACGCCCCGTCGGGGCACACGGTTTCATAACAATGGGTACAGAAGCAATAATTTTATGCGGTCGCCGCGATTCGGTCGGCGCCATGCTGACAGGTCGTGCCAAGCCAAAGATAGAACCGGATCAGGCGCGGGCTTTGCGCGATCCGGTCAGTTTGAGCGCGCCAAGGGCGACGAAACACAGGGCGACGACCGGGAAAACCAGCCAGTTCAGCATCTCCCAGCCCCAGGCATTGTAGATGGCGCCCGACATTAGCGAGGCGAAGGCGACGGAGCCGAACAGGACGAAGTCGTGGAAGCCCTGCACCTTGCTCTTTTCGGACGGATGGTAGCTGTCGGCGACCATGGAGGTGGCGCCGATGAAGGCGAAATTCCAGCCGAGGCCAAGCAGGATCAGCGCCGTCCAGAACTGCCACAAATGCAGGCCGGACAATGCCACCGCGGCGCAGCCGATGAGCAGGACCAGGCCGGTTGCGACGATGCGTTCGGCGCCGAAGCGATGGATCAGCGATCCGGTGAAGAAGCTCGGCGCAAACATCGCCATCACATGCCAGGAAATGCCGAGCGTGGCGTCGTCCGTCGACAGGCCGCAGCCGACCATGGCCAGCGGCGCGCCGGTCATGACGAAACTCATCAGCGCATAGCTGCCGACGGCGCAAAACAGTGCCGCGACGAAACGCGGCCGGGTGACGATCTCGGACAGCGGCCGGGCGTCGCTTGACGCGACTTCCGCGTGGCCGGGAGCCTTGGCCGGGATGCGCAGGAATGACAGGATGATGGCGCCGGCCGCCGCCAGAACCGGAATGGCCACGAACGAGCCGGCAAACATCACCGGCGCCAGCAATTCGCGGGTGAAGATGACGATCTGCGGCCCGAGAATCGCGGTGATGACGCCGCCGGCCAGCACGAAGGAAATGGCGCGCGCCTTGAATTCGGGCGGAGCATTATCGGCGGCGGCGAAGCGGAACTGCTGGACGAAGGCGCCGCCGACGCCGATCACCAGCAGCGCGAAAGCGAACAGCCAGAAGCTGGCGTGGAACAGAGCCAACGTGGAGATGACGCCGCCAAGCGCGGTGACGATGGTGCCGGTCATGAAACCGCCGCGCTGGCCGAGCCAACGGATGATGGCCGCGGCCGGCAACGCGCCGAGCGCCACGCCGATGTTGAAGCCGGTGATTGGCGCCGTTGCCAGCGACTTATCGGGGCCAAGCAGATATTGCCCGGCCAGCCCGCCCATGGAAATGGCAATCGGCGCGGCCGAACCGATAATCGCCTGCGACGTCGCCAGGATGATCGCCGTGCGGCGCGCGTCCCGTGCTGCGCCGGCGACGGTGCCGGTCACAATGCGTCCTTGCCGCGCCCCTCGCCCCGCACCCGGCGCGACACACGGTCGAGCACGGCGTTGGTCAGCTTCGGCTCGTCTTCCTCGTAGAAGGCCTTGGCGATGTCGACATATTCCGAAACGATGACGGCCACCGGCACGTCGTCGCGCTTCATCAGTTCGTAGACGCCAGCGCGCAGGATGGCGCGCAACGTCGAATCGAGTCTGGACAGCGGCCAGTCTTCCGTCAGCGCCTGGCGTATGATCGGATCGATGGTCGTCTGGTTCTCGACGACGCCGGCCAGGATGGCGCGGAACCACTGCGCGTCGGCCTCCCGATAAAGCGCGCCGTCGACTTCCTTGCCGAGCCGGAACGCCTCGTATTCGGCGGTGATCTCGAAGACGCCGCTGCCGGCCACGTCCATCTGGTAAAGCGCCTGCACGGCGGCCAGACGGGCGGCGCCACGCTTGTTGGCGTGGCGTATCGCGGGCTGGCCGGGCGAAGCGGGTTCGCTCACGATTGCGCTCCCAGCTTCTCCTTGAGCGCGATCATGGTCAGCGCCGCGCGCGCGGCAAAGCCGCCCTTGTCGCCCTCCGAGCGCTTGGCGCGCGTCCAGGCCTGCGCGTCGTTCTCGGTGGTCAGGATGCCGTTGCCGATCGCAATCGCTTCCTGCACCGAGAGATCCATCAGCGCGCGGCTCGATTCATTGGCGACGATGTCGAAATGATAAGTGTCGCCGCGGATGATGGTGCCGAGCGCGACAAAACCATCATAGTCCTTGCCGCCCTCGCCCATGCCGTCGAGCGCAAAAGTGATCACGGCTGGAATTTCCAGCGAACCGGGAACGGTGACGACGTCATAGGTCGCGCCGGCTTCGTCGAGCGCGCTCGTCGCGCCGTCGAGCAGTGCGTCGGCAAGATCGTCATGAAAGCGCGCCTCGATGATCAGAAGGTGGGCCTTCTTCTTCGGGCGAATGAACGCTTTGCCGTGTTGGGATGTGCCAGCCATAAATGTCTCCGGGGGTAGCCGGTGACTTAGGCCGAAGCCGGTTTGATCGCAAGCGGAAGATTGCTGGAGGCGAAGCCTGGCCTAGCGCGTCTTTGGGCTGGGCGTCGGTAGCGGGCACTCGCTGCAGAGGCTTTCAGCCCAGACGAGAACAGCTTCGTGATCCACTACACGACCCGCGTCTACATCGGCCATTGCTTCGCGCGTAAGCCGCTTTTTCTGTTCGATTGTGAGTCTTGCGGCCATCAAAGCCCCTCTTTCGCCGCCTCGACTAGGCGCGCGGCGTAGCGGGCCATGGTGTCGATCTCGAGGTTGACCTTGTCGCCGACCTTGCGCTCGCCCCAAGTGGTCACGGTCAGCGAATGGTGGATCAACAGCACATCGAAACGGGCGCCTTCGACCTTGTTGACGGTGAGCGAGGTGCCGTCGAGTGCGACGGAGCCTTTTGGGGCAATGAATTTTGCCAGTTCGCGCGGCGCCTCCAGCGTGAAGCGAACGGCATCGCCTTCATCCTTCCGCTCGACGATTTCGGCCATGCCATCGACATGGCCGGAGACGATGTGGCCGCCAAGTTCGTCGCCGATCTTCAGTGCCCGCTCGAGATTGACCTTGGTGCCTGATTTCCAGCCCGACGCCGTGGTCAGCCTGAGGGCCTCTTCCCAGGCTTCGACCTCGAACCAGCGTGCGTTGGACCCGCCATCTGGCAGCGCCGTCACCGTCAGGCAGACGCCGCCGCAGGAGATCGAGGCACCGATGGCGATCGTCGCGGGGTCATAGGCGGTGTCGATGCGCAGGCCGACGCCTTCGCTCAGCGGCTTGACGGCCGCGACGGTGCCGATATCGGTGACAATTCCAGTGAACATTTCAGATATCTCTCACCCATTCGGCATAGCTGTCTTCCCCGAAGCGTATCTCGCGCAACTTGCGGAAGCCTGCCGGGATATGGTTGGCGTCGATGGGCGACGCAATGCCGCCCTCGCCGATCGCTTCCGGTCCCTGGAACAGCACGATGCGGTCGACCAGTCCTTCGGCGAGGAAGGCGCTGGCTACCTTGGCGCCGCCTTCGACCAGAACGCTGGCCATGCCGAGCGCGCCGAGATCCTCGAGCAGCTCCGGCAAGGCAATGCCGCCTTCATGGGTTTCGGTGCCGATGAAGCGCACACCGGCACGCTCCAGCACCGACCGCCGCAGCGGGTCGGCCTCCAGGCTCGCGGCGATATAGAGCGGCACCCGGTCGATGCCGGAGACCAGCTTCGAGGCTTCGGGCAGCCTGATCTGGCGGTCGAGCACGATGCGCGCCGGCGAGCGGTTCTCCAGCCCCGGCAGCCGGACGGTGAGCGCGGGATCATCCTCCAGCGCCGTGCCGATGCCGACCAGTATGCCATCGGCTTCGGCGCGCATCAGATAGACTTCGCGGCGGGCGATATCGCCGGTGATCGCAACCTGGCCGGCGCCATGCCTGCCGATCTTGCCGTCGCTGGAAAGCGCAAGCTTCAGAGTCACTTCCGGGCGCTTTTTCAGGGATCGAATCAAATAGCCGGCCATCTGCCCGGCGGCTTCCTCGACCAGCACCTTTTCGACCACTTCGATGCCGGCGGCGCGCAGGATGGCGTAGCCTTTGCCGGAGACGCGCGGATCGGGATCGCTGGCAGCGCCTACCACCCGCGCCACTCCGGCATTAACCAGCGCGTTGGCGCAAGGCGGCGTGCGGCCATGGTGGGCGCAGGGCTCCAGCGTGACATAGGCGGTGGCACCGCGCGCCAACTCGCCGGCTTCAGCCAGCGCTTCGGTCTCGGCATGCGGCCGGCCGCCAACAGCGGTGACGCCGGTGCCGACGATCATCGGGCCGGCGCCATCGTCGCGAACGATTATGGTGCCGACGGAAGGGTTGGTGGAGGTGCGGCCGGCATTTTTCCGCGACAGCCGCAGCGCCGCGGCCATGAAGCGGCGATCGAGGGCCTGCTGATCGGCCTTCCCTGACGTTTGGCTTGCCATGCTCAGCCGGCGTCCTCTTCGCTCTTCAGCTCGTCGCCTTTGAGTTCGTCACCTTTGAGCTCACCCAGCACATCGTGGAAATCCTTGGCCTCGCGGAAATTGCGATAGACAGAGGCGAAGCGGACATAGGCGACGTCGTCGAGCGACTTCAGCGCTTCCATCACGAGCCGGCCGACCTCGCCCGAGGCGATTTCCGTCTCGCCGGAGCTTTCGAGCTGGCGCACGATGCCGGTGACGGCGCGGTCGATGCGCTCGGGATCGACATTGCGCTTGCGCACCGCGATCTCCACCGAACGCAAGAGCTTGTCGCGGTCGAACGGCACCTTTCTGCCGGACTTCTTGACCACCACGAGGTCCCGCAACTGGACGCGCTCGAAGGTGGTGAAACGGCCACCGCAATCGGGACAGACGCGCCGCCGGCGGATCGCCGCGCCATCCTCGGCGGGGCGCGAATCCTTCACCTGCGTATCTTCGGACTGGCAATAGGGACAGCGCATGGAGAGCCTTCGGGTTGGCGATTCTGGCGGAACGATAGGCTTAGAGGTTTTTGCCGGGACGGCAAAGGTTCGGCAACGGCCGCTCGCGCCCTCAGAGATAGCGAGGCGGGAGGAAAATTGCCAGCCGCGCCAGATATGTCAGGGGGCGACGTCCTTGGTCGGGAAGCCGCAGGACGTTCCGAGGTTGCGGTAGGCCTTGGTGAAGCCATCCATCGGGATGCTGGCGACAGCCTGCTTGCCGAACGTCACATCGAGCGAGATGACCTGGCGCATGGCCCGCAACAAAGCGAGACTGGTCTTGGCCTGGTTGTCGACGGTCCAGCTCGGGCGGCCGGCATCATTGGAATAGACGGTCGCGGAAACCTTGACGCCGGGGTCGCCAAAGGTCGCGGCGATCTTCTTGCCGGTCGGCAGCTCCTTGTTGGCGATGGTGAACATGATCGCCGGATAGGCATCGGGCGGCAGGGCGTCGCCAGTCGAGATCGAAAGCGTCAGCGTGCCGGCATTGCCGTTGCCGTCGACAAAGGCTGTCGAGGCCGCACAGGTCTTGTGCGAATCCTGGCCGGTGTCGAGCGCATCGATGATGGTGGTCCACCTGCCAAAGGTGTTGGTGGCCGGGATATCCGTGCCCGGCTGCGTCTGCTCCTGGGCGATCGCGCCTGACGCGGTGAAAGCGGCAAGCGAGCCGATGAAGGCCAGAACGGCAGGACGGAACATGCGCATCGTCAGATCTCCAACAGGCCGCGCCGCCCGGACAGCAAGCGGCGCAGAGCGCGGGATAAAAGACGAAGCGCCGCTGGTGGTCAACCGAGATAGGGATAGAGCGGGAAACGATCGGTCAGCGCCACGACCTTTGCCTTCACCGCCGCTTCCACAGCCGCATTGCCTTCGTCGGAATTGGCGACCTTCAGCCCGTCCAGCACTTCGGCGATCAGCTTGCCGATCTCGCGGAACTCGGCCTGGCCGAAGCCGCGCGTGGTGCCGGCCGGCGTGCCTAGACGCACGCCAGAGGTGACGAAAGGCTTTTCCGGATCGAACGGGATGCCGTTCTTGTTGCAGGTGATGTTGGCGCGGCCGAGCGCTGCCTCGGCGCGCTTGCCGGTGGCGTTCTTGGGCCTGAGATCGACCAGCATCAGATGGTTGTCGGTGCCGCCGGAGACGATGTCGAGGCCGGTTTCCTTGAGGCTCGACGCCAGCGCCTTCGCGTTGGCGGCGACACTCTCGGCATAGAGCTTGAAGCTCGGCTTCAGCGCCTCGCCGAAGGCGACGGCCTTGGCGGCGATGACATGCATCAGCGGGCCGCCCTGCAGGCCGGGGAAAACCGCCGAGTTCATCTTCTTGGCGATGTCCTCGTCATTGCACAGGATCATGCCGCCGCGCGGGCCTCGCAACGATTTGTGCGTGGTCGTGGTCACGACATGGGCGTGCGGCAGCGGTGACGGATGCACGCCGCCGGCAACCAGGCCGGCGATATGGGCCATGTCGACCATCAGATAGGCGCCGACCGCATCGGCGATCTCGCGAAAGCGCTTCCAGTCCCAGATGCGCGAATAGGCGGTGCCGCCGGCCAGGATCAGCTTTGGCTTGGTCTCATGTGCGGTCTTTTCGATCGCGTCCATGTCGAGCAGATGGTCGTCCTTGCGCACGCCGTAGGAAACGACTTTGAACCATTTGCCGCTCATATTGACGGGCGAACCGTGCGTCAGGTGGCCGCCGGAATTCAGGTCGAGGCCCATGAAGGTGTCGCCGGGCTGCAGCAGCGCCAGGAAGACCGCCTGGTTCATCTGGCTGCCGGAATTCGGCTGGACATTGGCGAAGTTGCAGCCGAACAGCTTTTTGGCGCGCTCGATAGCGAGTTCCTCGGCGACGTCGACGAACTGGCAGCCGCCATAATAGCGCTTGCCCGGATAACCCTCGGCGTATTTGTTGGTCATGATCGAGCCCTGCGCCTCGAGCACGGCGCGCGAAACGATGTTTTCCGAGGCGATCAGCTCGATCTCGTGACGCTGGCGGCCAAGCTCGTTGCGGATCGAGCCGAAGATCTCCGGATCGGCATCTTCCAGCGTGGTTTCGAAGAAGGATTCGAACTTGTTCGACGCTGCCGCTGCAGTTGCCATGGCCTGAAATCCTTCGGTTCGGGGCATCTATCTATGCATATCGCTGCCCCGAAACCGCTGCACGGTTCCGGGCGACATGCATTGCCGCGCCATTAACACAGTTGTTTTCGCCTCGCCACGTTTGCAGCGCGAAATTTGCTGGCCGGATTGCGCCAGAGCGGCCCTGAACCGCTATTTTCGCTCCTGCCGCCCCTGCAGCAAGGCTTCGGTGAGCGTGATCTCGGTAAACAGCGCCCGCGCCGTATGGTCGTTGATCGCGCCGCTGCTTAACAGGTCGCGCACGGCGATGCGCTCGGCCTCGATGCCGGCAAGCCGCATTTCGAGCTCCAGCCGCCCGGCTTCGCGGGCCTCTGCCCGGGCGTCGTCGGCCTCGTCCGAAGTGGCGATCCGGCGCCGGTAGCCGGCGACGATGTTTTCGGCGGCGGCAAGCCTGGCGCCGGGCACCTCGCCCTGGTCGTCGTCGCTGGCGCCCGCCATGCTTTCGACGCGGGCGATGGCCGCCTTGGCGGCGCCGATGCGGGCGAGACGCTCCTCGATGGCGCTGCCATCCTCGCCCGGCTCGACCAGCCCGCGCGCTATCTTCGGCAGCGCCACGCTGGCGATGGCGAGCGAACAGATGATGACGCCGGCGGCGAGGAAGATCACCAGGTCGCGCGCGGGAAAAGGCGAGCCGTCCGGCATGGCGAGCGGGAGCGACAGGATGCCGGCCAGCGTGATCGCGCCGCGCACGCCCGCCACCGAGCCGGCAAGCCGCACACGCATCCCGAACGGCTCGGCCTTGCGCTTTCCCCATTTTGCCTTGAGGCCTGCCGCGATGTCGCCGACCCAGATCCAGAGGAAGCGCAGCGCGATCAGGCACAGCGTCAGCGCAATCACCGTCGCGACCGGCTGGATGATCGGGTAATGGCCAGTCAGTTCGGGCGGCACGCGGCGAATGATTTCGGGAAGCTGCATGCCGAGCACGATGAACAGCGCGCCATTGTAGACGAAGGACAAGGTTGTCCACAGCGAGATCGTCTGCATGCGCGCCGAGACGCCGAGGAAGCGGAAGACGCCGGAGCCGCCGGTCAAAAGCCCGGCGGTGACCGCCGCCAGAATGCCTGAGGCATGCAGATGTTCGGCGACGAGATAGGCAATGAAGGGCAGCAGGACCATGACCAGAACCTGCGCCTCGGCCGGAACGCCGCCGATGCGATTCAGAAGCTGCAGGAGCCTGGCGGCGATGAACAACGCGGCGATGCCGGCCAGGATGCCGATGGCGACGGCATAAAAGAAGCTCAGCGATGCATCGGCGAAGGAAAAGCTGCCGGTCACGGCGGCGGCGACGGCGAAGCGGAACATGACCAGGCCCGAGGCGTCGTTGAGCAGCGCCTCGCCTTCCAGAATATGCATCAGCCGCGCCGGCACCAGGCTTCTGTCGACGATCGAGGACACCGCCACGGCGTCGGTCGGGGACAGCACGGCAGCGAGCGCGAAGGCGACGACCAGCGGGATGCTCGGCACCAACCAGTGCAAGGCATAACCGAAGCCGACAATGGTAAAGAAGACCAGCCCGATGGCCAGATCGAGGATCGGTCCGCGCAGCGCGATCAGCTCGCGTTTGGGCGCTCCATAGGCATCGCCGAACAAAAGCGGCGGGATGAACACCAGCAGGAAGAGTTCGGGGTCGATCTCGACATGGATGCCTTTCACCGGCCAGGCGAGCGCGGCGCCGATGGCAATCTGCAGCACCGGCAGCGGCACCCGAACCAACCGCACCAGTGCGCCGGAAAGAGCGACGAAGACCAGCACGGCGAGGATGAAGATTGCGACCTGCATGGCGCGATTCCGGCTGTTTTGAGGACCATGCGCAATTGCCGTTAGTCCGTCCAGATGGGCCTGCGGCGCAACGTCCGGCAGTGTTCATGGCCTGCATGGCTGGCGGCCACCAGTCTTCTTCTGTTGGGATGTCGAACGGAAAAGGCCACCTTGCGGTGGCCTTTCCTGAAGGAGATCAGCCGCTTAGAGCGAAGAGGTGATCTGCAGTTCGCTGGCGCCATCGAGCGCGTAGACGTCGTCGCGGAACTGCACGACGCCCGGACCCGTCGACCAGGCCGACACATAGAGGAAGTGGACCGGAACCGGGTTGACGACCTGCACCGGCGTGTTCTCGCCGGTCTTGATGGTCGCCTCGAAATGCTGGCGGTCCCAGCCGGGTGTGTCGCGCAGGACCCATGTGACGAGGTCGCGCACGTTCTGGACACGCACGCAGCCCGAGGAATCGAAGCGCATCATCTTGCCGAACAGGCTTTGCTGCGGCGTATCGTGCATGTAGACGCCGTCGGGGCTGGGGAAGTTGATCTTCACCGAGGCCATGGCGTTGCCGGAACCCGGATCCTGGCGGAAGCGGTATTTTGCGGCATCATCCGTCGACCAGTCGACAGTCATCGGATCGACTTCGCTGCCATCAGGCGCAAACAGCCGGATGTGGCTGTCCTTGAGATAGTCGGGGTTCTTCCGCATCAGCGGAATGATGTCCTTGCGCACGATCGAGACCGGCGCGTTCCAGTAAGGATTGACGATGATCTCGTTGATCTTGGAATTGACCACCGGGGTCTGGCGGTCGATCTTGCCGACGATTGCGGTGTGGCGCAGCACGACGCGATCGTTCTCGACCGCCTCGATCTGTGCCGCCGGGATATCGACCAGCACATAACGGCTGCCCAGCGTGCCGGCCTTTTCGCGCAGGCGCTCCAGATTGGTCTGCAGCTGACCGAGGCGGATCTGCGCCGAAACGTTCATCGCCGCATAAGTGTATTTGCCCATGGCGCCGTCGGCCGGCAGGCCATGGCGCGCCTGGAAGCGCTTGACCGCGGCGTCGACGTAGGAATCGAACGACGTCGAAATGCCGGCGCTCTGCGCCAGGTCGCCCGAAATCATCAGCCGCTTGCGCAGCGGCACCACGTCCGGATCGTCGACGCCAAGCTGCAGCTTCTTGGTCGCCGGCACCTCGCCCCAGCCGCCCTGGGCGACGATGTTCTGATACTGCGCCACCGCCTGTTCGGTGAAGGCGACCGTCTGCAGGCTGAAGATCGGCAGCGTCGAGGCGACCTTGCCGCCTTCCGAGGCGCGGGCGTCGAACTGGTCGTCCCAATTGCCGCGGGCCGAAGATTTCAGGATATCGTCGATGACATCCTGCGCGCTGGCGGCATTGGCAACCATGGCGACGGCGAGCGCGGAGGCTCCAGAAAGGAAAAAGCGGCGGCTGGTTCTCATGGACGTTCCAGACATTCTTGTCGTGTTTGGCTTGTAGCGTTTGGCTGTTGCAGCGTTCGGCTACGTGCTCGATGTTGGGCGATATCGCCCGCACTTTAAAGTTGGCACTGTTAACAATTAGCCAACCATGACCTGCGTCACCTGGCCGTCAAAAGCGGACGGCGATGCGACCTTACAGGCGCGCGAACAGCTTTCGCCGCCGCATACCCACACCCCTCGCTTCCACCGCGAATATGGCGGCAACGTGGCTTTGCGCCGAATTGGAAGCGCAGGCGGCTCGAAAAAGAAAAGGCCGGTGCTTTTCGGCACCGGCCTGTTGGCTGAGACTTTCCTCCGGCCGCGCTTCTTCCGGCGCAGCTGCTATTCAGTGCCGCGTCTTACATCCGATAAGCGATGGTGTCGTTCCAGAAGCGGTCGAGGCGCTGCAGCGCGCGGTTCATCTGCTTGAACTCTTCGCTGTTGATGCCGCCGACCTGTTCGATCGAGCCGACATGGCGCTCATAGAGACCGGCGACGACTTCCGCCACTTCATTGCCCTTCGGCGTCAGCGAAACGCGGACCGAACGGCGGTCGATGCGCGAGCGCTGGTGGTTGATGAAGCCGAGATCGACCAGCTTCTTCAGATTGTAGGAGACGTTCGAGCCGAGATAGTAGCCACGCGAGCGCAGCTCGCCGGCGGTCAATTCGGAATTGCCGATATTGAACAGAAGCAGCGCCTGGATGGCATTGATGTCGGAACGGCCGTTGCGGTCGAACTCGTCCTTGATCACGTCAAGCAGACGGCGATGCAAACGCTCCACCAGCTGAAGCGATTCCATGTAAAGCGAACGGATAGCCTCGCGGCGATCGTCGGATACGTTGGCGGTCTTCGCCGCCGGACGCGAATTGATCATTGTCTTTGCCTCTCGTTTGTCGCCCTGGTGATTTTTTGTTTTTCACCTTGATTGCGACACTATCGAATACTCATAAAATTCGACTTAAACGCTAGGGCTAACAAGAGCTTACCGGTAATAGGTTTCGCAAGACGCTTAACGAACGGTCACCCGAGCAAGGATAATTAACCTAAAGATTTAGCCAATGGCTGCGGGGCGGCGTTTCAGGCGCGCGCGGGCGCTTGCGCATCCAGATGACGATGCGGAAGGCGATGTAGAGCAGCGCGACCGCGGCATGCGAGAAGACGATCAGCGGCCGGTGGCCGTACAGATCGGGGAAGCCGGCATACATGATGGTCTCGGTCACCGCGCAGATGAACCAGATCACCGGGCCCCACGACGCCAGCATCCAGAGGCCGGCGGCGGCGAAGGGGAAGAACACGGCCAGCATCACCGCCACGACCTGCCAGTGCACCGGCATCAGGTCGAAGCGCCACAGCGGGCCGGGATAAAAGCCGATCAGCCGGATCCAGTACAGGATGCCGAACAGCAGGCAATAGCCCGCTATGACGCGCTGGAACCAGGCGAAGATGATCTCGACACCCGAGGGCTGCAGCACGATGCGCCGCGACGTGACTTCGCTCACAGTTCGAGCTCCCGTTCGAGCGGCGCGAAATAGGCGTCCACCGAAGCAGCGTCGACCTCGGCCAGGCTTGCCGGCCGCCACTGCGGCGTCGAACCCTTGTCGACGAGGACGGCGCGGATGCCTTCATAGAAGTCGTGCCCGGCCAGCATGCGGTTGAGGATGCGGAACTCCATCTTCATGCAGGCTTCCATCGACAGCGTCAGCCCGGCGCTGATCTGGCGCCAGGCGACATTGAGGCTGGTGGGCGAGCGGGTGCGGATGGTGGCCAGCGTCTTGGCGGCAAACTCGTCGGCGCCGGCCGCCCGCTCCAGGCTATCGAGGATTTCGGCGAGCGAGGGTTGGGAAAAATGCCGGGCGATGGCTTCCAGCACCGGCTGGGCGGTTTCGCGCCGGGCCGGCACGAAGAAGCCGCGCAGCACCGATTCCGGATCGCCATTGGCGCAGAGCCGATCGAGAAAGGCGGATTGGTCGGCGGCCTTTATGGTGTGGGTGGCCAGGCCAGACCACAGCGCATCGCCATAGCGGATGCGGTTGCCGGTCAGCGCCAGATACATGCCGAAACTGCCGCCAAGGTCGGGCAGAAGATGGCTGCCGCCGACATCGGGGAAGAAACCGATGCCGACTTCGGGCATGGCGAACTGGGCGTTCTCGGTCAGCACGCGCTGCGAGCCGTGGAACGAGATGCCGACGCCGCCGCCCATCACGATCCCGTCGATCAGCGCGACGTACGGCTTTTTGTAACTGTTAATGCGGGCGTTAAGCCGGTATTCGTCGGCGAAGAACTCGACCGGCGGCTTTCCGGCGCGGGCCTCGTAGACGTGCATGATGTCGCCGCCGGCGCAAAACGCCCTGCCCTCGGCCTTGACGACGACGACATCGATGCCGGCGTCGCGCTCAAAAGCGTCGAGCGCCTTGTCCAGCGCCTTGATCATGCGATGTGTCAGCGCATTGAGCGCCTGCGGCCGCGTCAGCGTGACGACGCCCGCCTTGCCCAACCGTTCGAAGCGGATCTCGTCGCCGCCGCCAAAATCCATCGTCAGAGAATCCCCTCCCCGCGCCTGCGGGACTGAAGTGCTAAAGGTGGCGCATGGGTGCGTCAACCGGCGGGCGCGGTTTGGATGTTCGCAAGGGAACGCGACCGTGCTTTGCCCCCGGCAGAAATGCGCGCAAAATTGCCGGGCAAAACAGCCTTTCTTCTGATGCAGGGACAAACGCATGACGCTTGAAACCGCAGCGCCGAGCCGTGGCTGGGGGATGCCGAAAAAGTTCGACCCGGATGATGTTCTCAGCCGCCCGCTGATGGCCAATCTGGCGACCGTGACCGCTGACGGCGCGCCGCGCAACGCGCCGATGTGGTTCATCTGGGAGGACGCTGCGATCTGGCTGCTCGGCTCGACCGGCGCAAGTGCTGTCAAACACCTCGAACGTGACCCGCGCTGCGCCGTGGAGATCGTCCATTTCGACAATGAGGCCGGCATCCTGCTGCATCTCGGCCTGCGCGGCTCCGCCACCATCGAGCCGATGGCGCCGAACCGCTTCAAACGGCTGCTGCACAAATATCTCGGCCCGGAGGCGACCTGGAACCGCTGGTTCATCGACAATGTCGCCGACATCGGCCATCCGGACGGGCGCCTGATCCGGCTTGCCCCGAAGAGCATCTTCACCAACAATGTGTCGTTCTTCAAAACCGGCCCCGAGCTGGCGTGGCCGCCGAAGCCGTAAGCAGCGCGTTATCGACTGGCACAATCGTGTCGCATTGGTCAGCGGCAAGGCCTCGTGGTAAAAGCCGCCCCGACCCGGAGTTTTTGCGATGAACAAATTCACCCCCGCGACGAGCAACAAATTCGCACCGGCAAAGCCCGCCGGTGCGCGCAGCGTCGACGAGATCACCGGCAGCCGCCGCTTGCGGCGCATGCGCAAGGCCGACTGGTCGCGCCGCCTGGTGCAGGAAAACCGGCTTACGGTGAACGATCTGATCTGGCCGATCTTCGTGATCGACGGCAAGAACACGCGCGAGCCGATCGCCGCCATGCCCGGCGTCTTCCGCCTGTCGCTGGACCTCGCCGTCAAGGAGGCCGAGCGGGCCGCTAAGCTCGGCATTCCGGCGATCGCCACCTTCCCCAATGTTGAACTCAGCCTGCGCGACCAGACGGGATCGCACATCCTCGACCCGGAAAACATAATCAACCGCGCCACCCGCGCCATCAAGGACGCGGTGCCCGAGATCGGCATCATCACCGATGCCGCGCTCGATCCGTTCACCTCGCACGGCCATGACGGCATCTTGCGCGACGGCATCATCGTCAATGACGAGACAGTGGAACAGGTGACCGCCGCGGCCGTCATCCAGGCAGCGGCCGGCGCCGACATCATCGCGCCGTCCGACATGATGGACGGCCGCATCGGCGCCATCCGCGACGCACTCGACGCCAACGGTTTTTCGGATGTGGCGATCATGTCCTATGCGACGAAATTCGCCTCCGCCTTCTACGGCCCCTACCGCGAGGCGGTCGGCACCGCCGGCCTGCTCAAGGGCGACAAGAAGACCTACTATCTCGACCACGCCAATTCCGACGAAGCGGTGCGCGAGGCCGAGCAGGATATCGCCGAGGGCGCCGACATGCTGATGGTCAAGCCCGGCATGCCCTATCTCGACATCATCCGCCGGCTGAAGGACGAGTTCCAGATGCCGACCTTCGCCTACCAGGTTTCGGGCGAATATTCGATGATCAAGGCGGCGGCCGCCAATGGCTGGATCGACGGCGAGAAAGCGATGCTGGAATCGCTGCTCGCCTTCAAGCGCGCCGGCTGCGACGGCATCCTGACTTACTTCGCGCCGGAAGTGGCGCAGATGCTGAAGGGTTAGCCGGAACCTGGATGCTCCGGGTTCCGGCTTTTCCTCACGCCTTTGGCAAATAAGGAATCGTTCCGGCGAGATCGGTATCGTCGATCAGTTGGAAGCGGCTGTCGCTGCCCTTCTGACGCTCCGCCACAAACGGAGCGTATTGCGGATCGTTGGTGAAGGCTTCGGCTGCCTTTGCCGACGGAAACGCCATGATGGCGATCAGGCTGGTGTCGAGCGGCTTGCCCTCCAGCGTCTTCACATTGCCGCTGCGGGCGAGATACTTGCCGCCATGCTTGTGGACGAGGTCATGCACCGAAGCGGCATAGGCCGGCACCCATTTGTCGTCCTTCACCTTGATGTCTGCGATCACGTAAGCGGTCATTGTCCAACTCCTCATGGATCGGCACCGGACTGCCCGGTGACGTGACCGCTGCCTCGCATGGCGGCGCCGGACCGCTCCAGTCACAGAACTGTACCGGGGGTGCCAGTACAGCTTCTGTACTGGCTGAACTCAGGTTTTCTGAATAAGGTCCGGCAACATCTTTTGGAGCTCACCACATGACACAAGCCGGTTACAAGCAATTCTGCCCGCTCTCCATGGCCGCCGAGCTGCTCTGCACACGCTGGACCATGGTGCTGCTGCGCGAACTGGTGGCGGGATCGACCCGCTTCAACGATTTGCGCCGCGGCGTGCCGAAAATGTCGCCAACCCTTCTGTCGCAACGGCTCAAGGACCTCGAGGCCGGCGGCATCGTCGAGCGGACCGAGATCGCGACCGAGAAGGGCGTGTTCGAATACCGGCTGACCGAGGCGGGCCGGGATTTGCGCCCGGTTGTCGAGGCGATGGGGTTTTGGGGCCAGAAATGGGTCGAGGCCAGGCTGTCGCTCAAAAACCTCGATCCGTCGCTGCTGATGTGGGACATGCGGCGCAATCTGAACCCCAGTCCGCTGCCGGACGGGCGCACCGTGATACAATTCCTGTACCATGACCTGCCGGCGTCAAAACGATCGTGGTGGCTGATCGTCGAAAAGCAGGGCGAGGTCGATCTTTGCTGGTACGATCCGGGCTTCGACGTGGATCTCTACGTCTCGACCGATCTATGCACCATGACCTCGATCTGGATGGGGCTGACGACAGTTCACAAGGAACGCGACAAGATCAGCCTGACCGGCGATCTCGACGTCGCCGGCAAGATGCAGATCTGGCTTGGGCTCAGCCCGTTTGCGGTGATGCCGAAGCGCGTGGCGGCTTGAGGTCCCTGCGCATTCCACAGATCGCTTGCCTCTAAAAATACTAGTTGCAAAATGCAATCAGTTTGAATACTGATTGCAAATCACAACTGGTCACCAAAGGGAGTCTTCCATGTCCAAACTGCGCGTCAATGCCTTCACCTTGTCGCTCGACGGTTTCGGCGCCGGTCCTGACCAGGACCTGCAAAATCCGCTCGGCGTTGGTGGCGAAGATCTGCACAAATGGATGACCGGCACTCGCACCTTCCACGAGATGGTCGGCAAGGATGGCGGCAGCACCGATGTGGACGACCGGTTCACCGTCCGCAGCTTCGACAATGTCGGCGCCTGGATCCTCGGCCGCAACATGTTCGGCCCGATCCGCGGCGAATGGCCGGATGAGAACTGGAAGGGCTGGTGGGGCAACAACCCGCCCTATCACGTACCGACCTTCGTGCTGACCCATCACAAGCGCGACCCCATTGTGATGGAAGGCGGCACCATTTTCCGCTTCGTTACCGGCGGCATCCACGCCGCGCTCGAACAAGCAAAGGCTGCGGCCGGCGGCAAGGATGTCCGCGTCGGCGGCGGCGTTTCCACTATCCGGCAATATCTCAAGGAGAAGCTCATCGACGAGTTGCATCTGGCTGTGTCGCCAGTGTTGCTCGGGAGGGGCGAGAGCCTGTTTGCCGGGCTGGATATGCTGAAGCTGGGTTACCAGTGCACCGAGCAGGTGGCGACAGCGCTCGCCACGCATGTGACGATCAAGCGGGTGTAGTGGCGAAGTGATAGGCGCAGGCTTCTTTCTCCCCGTTCTACGGGGAGAAATGCCCGGCAGGCAATGAGGGGCAGCGCTGCTTTTGGAGGTTAGCAGCGTCCGACGACTGTGAATTCGCCGATGCCGGCGCTGCCCCTCATCCGCCCTTCGGGCACCTTCTCCCCGTGAAACGGGGAGAAGGAAAAGTGCTCAATACTTCTCCGGCACGTAAAGCTCGCGCGGCAGGACCTGGCGCTCGTACTCCGGGTTGAACACCCGCTCGGGCAGCGTGATTTCTTCGTGCGGCACGTCCTCATAGGGCAGCTGTTTGAGGAGATGGTCGATGCAGTTCAGCCGCGCCCGCTTCTTGTCGTTGCCTTCGACGATGTACCACGGTGCCTCTGGGATGTTGGTGCGGGCAAACGTCTCTTCCTTGGCCTTGGTGTACTGCTCCCAGCGCACGCGCGACTGCAGGTCCATCGGCGACAGCTTCCACTGCTTCATCGGATCGTGGATGCGCATCATGAAGCGCATCTGCTGTTCCTCGTCGGTGATCGAGAACCAGTATTTGACCAGCGTGACGCCGGAGCGGACCAGCATGCGCTCGAACTCCGGCACGTCGCGGAAGAACTCTTCGACCTGATCGGGTTCGGCAAAGCCCATCACCCGCTCGACGCCGGAGCGGTTGTACCAGGAGCGGTCGAACAGCACGATCTCGCCGCCGGCCGGCAGATGCGGCACGTAGCGCTGGAAATACCATTGTGACTTTTCGCGCTCGGTCGGCGCCGGCAGCGCCACGACGCGGCAGATGCGCGGGTTGAGGCGCTGGGTGATGCGCTTGATGACGCCGCCCTTGCCGGCGGAATCACGGCCCTCGAAAACCACCACTAGCTTCTTCTTGTGGTAGGCAACCCAGGACTGCAGCTTGATCAGTTCCGACTGCAAGCCGATCAGGTCGCGGAAATACTGCATGCGATCGATCGACGGCGGATGCGCGTTCTTGTAGATCTTGGCGATCTCCAACGACAGCGCCGGCTCCGAGATTTCCAGCTCATAGTCCTCGTCGAGCGTGTCGGCGAGTTCGGCTTCCAGCCAATCCCTGGCCGCAGAATTCTGCTTTAGCTCATTCATTTCCACTGCTCCGCTTGCCGGCTGACATGAAACCCTGAGCCGACTTGATATAGGCCGGCAATGACGGTTTTATTGCAAGCCGCCGGCCAGCCGGTCTTCACTGCAAAGCAGCGAGGCATTGCCGATCCAGCGCCCTGGCATGGCGACAAGCCGCTCAAATTGTCCTACAAATAGCGGACCCGTTCGGGCTTCCCCGCCCTTTCCTGCTAAAACCGCCTCCCCACCAAAACTACGAGGATCAGACATGGAATACCGCACGCTTGGCCGTTCCGGCTTGAAAGTTTCGGCGCTGACCTTGGGAACCATGACCTTCGGCGGCAGCGGGCCGTTCGCTGCCGTCGGCAATTCCGATCTCGCGGAGGCCTCGCGCATCATCGACACTTGCATCGATGCCGGCATCAATCTCATCGACACCGCCAATGTCTATTCCAACGGTCTGTCGGAAGAGATCATCGGCGAGGCGCTCGGCGGCAAGCGCAAGAACGACGTGCTGATCGCCTCCAAAGCGCGCATGCGGATCGGCAAGGGCCCCAATGACGAAGGCCTGTCGCGCCATCATCTGATCCGCGAATGCGAGAAGAGCCTGAAGCGCCTCAGGACCGATGTCATCGACATCTATTTCCTGCACGAATGGGACGGCGCGACGCCGCTCGAGGAAACCATCGCCGCGCTCGACACGCTGGTTGCCAAGGGCAAGATCCGCTATGTCGGCTGCTCCAACTATTCCGGCTGGCAGGTCATGAAGGCGCTCGGCATCAGCGACAGCCAGCACCAGCCGCGCTTCGTCACCCAGCAGATCCACTACACGCTGGAAGCACGCGAGGCCGAGTATGAGCTCTTGCCGATCTCGGTCGACCAGGGCCTTGGCGTTTTGGTGTGGAGCCCGCTCGCCGGCGGCCTGCTGTCGGGAAAATACCGCCGCGACAGTCCGACGGCGCGCCAGATCGGCGGCTGGTCGGAACCCCCGATCCGCGACGAGGATCGGCTGTGGCGGATTGTCGACGTGCTGGTCGATATCGGTGCGGCACGCGGCGTTTCGGCGGCCCAGGTGGCGCTGGCCTGGCTGCTCGGCCGGCCGGCCGTCAGCTCGCTGGTGATCGGGGCGCGCAACGAAGCCCAGTTGAAAGACAATCTCGCCGCGGCGAGCCTGACGCTGTCCTTTGATGAACGCCAGCGTCTCGATGCCGTCAGCCGGCCTCCGGTGCTCTATCCCTACTGGCACCAGCAGTTTACGGCGAAGGACCGCTTCGGCCCGGCCGATCTGGTTATGGACCGCAGCGTCATCTGACTTAAGGGCGCCGGAAGCCGCTAGCCCGCGATAAACCGCCAGACCTGCGGATCGGGCTCGATCTGGCCGCTGAGCACGAAATATTTGTAGAGCACGAGCAGGCAGATCGCCTGCTCGGCCCGCTCGTCGGCGAATTTGCGGCAATAGGCGTTGGCCGCCGCAACGATGCGCTGGGCCTCGGCCGGATGTTTCTCGAGATGGTGCACGCGCTCGGCCAGATCGCTGAAGTCGGGCGCCAGCGGCACATAATGGACATCGGGCTCGAGCTGCCCTTCCGCGAACCAGGTCTCATAGGTCGGCGGCGGCATCAGGCAGAGCGAGTTCGAGCTCATGATCCATTTCAGATTGGTCGCGACATCATTGCCTTCGAGCGAGATGATGTAGCGGTAGCGGCGCTGCTGATCGATGCTGAGATAGGGCTTGCGGTATTCCGCAGGTGCTGTCGCCCTCGGCGTGCCGACATCGCAGAACGGCAGATTGCGGGCTGCATCCAGCAACAAGGTGCGGATCGGATTGTTGAGTTCGCCGCGCCAAACGACGAGCGGATGCTTGTCGGCGAAGGCGACATCGTCGGCCGGCATGTAGAAATGACGGAACTTGTTCAGCTTGAACAGGACGCCGTTGCCGTTGTCGCCCGCTATCGGCCGGTCCTTGACGATCGACGGCATCTTCGGCACTTCGATGACGTCGCCGAATTCCAGGTCGATGCGCAGATCTGGGTCGAAATAACGGGTGAACTCCTTCAGATCGTAATAGTACATGCTGCGGTCCGACGGCAGCCGGCTGACCGGCACGGCCTCGGGGCTGGGGCTAAAAGGCTCCCGCAGCGTGTTGTAGTAATTGAGCCGCTGGCGGACCGATGCGTCGGAAAGCCTGGCCTGATCGAGCAGCCGGCCGAGCCGGCGCCGGAAAAGAACCGGCGGCGCGATGTCGCGCATGGCGTTGCGCGCATAGTAGATCAGCTTCTGTGCGTTTCTTTGAAGCGTGGCCATCGGTCGTTTTGATTCGAAATCGGTCGGCGGCGGCTCCAGCAACTGTCCCGCAGCCTTTTCTAAACCATTGTGTTCGCCATCACGCAAGTCCAGAACCGCTGGCATCTGCCCTCGCGGCGCTGTTGTGTTTGCCGGCCAATGCTTCTAGGCAGGATCAGGCACAGCGAAAGGAAACGATATGGCTCGACCACCGAATTACGGTCAGGAACGCAAAGAGCGCGACCGGCAGAAGGCCGCCAAGAAGGCGGAGAAGCTCGCCGCCAAGGTCGCGGCCAAGGAGCGCGCCGAGCCTGAGAACGAGGCAAGTTCGAAAACCGACACCGAGACAGAAAAATAGGCAAGACAGGATCACCGGCCCACGAAACGGGCCGGATCCTGGCAAAATGCCGGTCTGATCAGGCCGATGTGATCAGGCCGGGGCCTTGTCGCTGACGAAGACGTTGACCTCGCGCGCGGCGGCGATGAAGGCGCGTCTTGCTATCATCGCCGGCTTGTCGCCGGCCAGCGCGTCATGGCAGGCCTGCAGCGCTTCGCGGTGCTTGGGGCTGCGCTTGCCGGGCCAGCTGTTGAGCAGGTAATCGGAAGCCTCGCGCACCGTACGCAAGAGCTGAGTGCTTCCCTCCGTGCCCGACTTAACGGTCACGGGTGTTTCAAATCGGTTGTTTTCCATGGCCGCCTCTTACGCCATCGGCGTCCGCGAAGCGAGGCCGAAAGCGGATGGCGTCGGCGTTCTTTCGTTTTCGTGACCGGTATCAAGCGGCGACGACAGCAAAACCCCTGGCGCGCAGGCCGCGCCGGTCATTGTGCAACGACGTCACCAGGCGGGCGCGGCTGCCGGCTATATGGGCGGAAAGTCGCGCCGCCGCCGCATCGGCATCGCCGGCCCGCACCGCTGCCAGAATGGCGTGATGCTCGCTCCAGGCGCGGCCAAGGGCCGCCTCGTCGCGCACCTCCAGCCAGCGCGCCCGCGACAGCCGCGTCATGGCATCGCGCACGGCCCGAAACAGGAACTCGTTGCCGGAGAGCCGCGCCAGTTCGATATGGAAATCCATGCCGACGCGGTGCCATTCCTCGCGCGGCGTGGCAGTGTCGCAGGAGTCCAGCATCGCCTTGACGACATCGGCTGCGCTCCTGTCGGCCAGCGCCGAAGTCAGCCTGACCGCCGCGACCTCGACGGCTTCGCGGTACACCGCGATCTGTTCCAGTTCGGCAAGGTTGATCGGCGACACGGTCCAACCGCGCCCGTCGCGGCAGATCAGCCCTTCCGTCTCCAGCCGCAGCAGGGCTGCCCTGACCGGCGTGCGCGAGGCGCCGAAGCGGCTCTCGATCCAGCGCTCCGTCAGCCGCTCGCCAGGACCGACCTCGAGGCCAAGGATCATCTCGCGAAGCGCTTTTTCGACGATGTGCATCTGCGACATAGTTGCTTCCATTGCTGGCGATCGGCCTTGCCCGTTGGTCTTGCCGATCACATTGAGAGCGCCTGATTGACAGCAGCCGGGCTTTGCGTCCATGAGGGTACCAAGTTGGTATCCCAAATTGGTATCCGCAGCAAGCGGACAGGACAGGACATGCCGCAGGACAGTGCAGCGCGGGCCGCCGAAGTGCCTTCCACCTACAACATTCATTGGCGGCGCAACCTGTTCGTGTGCTTTGCCGGATCGTTCAGCACGCTTGTGGCGATGACGTTGCTGCTGCCGTTCCTGCCGCTCTATGTCGAACAGCTGGGCGCCGTGGGCCACGCGGCGATCGTGCAATGGTCCGGCATCGCTTTCGGCGCCACCTTCCTTGCCGCCGCCCTTGTCGCGCCACTGTGGGGACGGCTGGGTGACCGTTATGGCCGCAAGGTGATGCTGGTGCGCGCCAGTTTCGGCATGGCGATCTGCATGTCGCTGACCGGCATGGTGCAGACCGTCTGGCAATTGGTGCTTTTGCGCCTGTTGATCGGCTTTGCCGGCGGTTATTCCTCAGGCTCGACGATCCTTGTCGCCATGCAGACGCCGAAGGAGCGCTCCGGCTGGGCGCTTGGCGTGCTGTCGGCCGGCATCACCGCAGGCTCCCTGGTCGGCCCGTTGCTTGGCGGCGCGCTGCCGCCATTGATCGGTATTCGCGCCACCTTCCTCATCGCGGGCGGCGTCATTTTCCTGGCGGCGCTGGCGACGACGTTCCTGATAAAGGAGATGCCTCGCCCGCCAGTACAGGCAAAACGCGAGGAGAAACCAAAGGGAAGTTGGGCGCAGATCCCCGACAAACGCCCTGTCGTGGCCATGCTGGCGACCGGCATGCTGTTCACCTTCGCCAACATGTCGATCGAGCCGATCATCACCGTCTACGTCCAGCAACTGGTCGCGGACGCAAGCCGGGTGACCCTGGTCTCAGGTGTCGTCATGTCGGCGGCCGCACTCGGCGCCATCCTGTCGGCGTCACGGTTGGGCAAACTCGCCGACCGCATCGGCCACTGGAACGTCATCGTCGCATCGCTGGCCGTCTCGGCTCTGCTGTTGATACCGCAGGCCTTCGTCACCGAGAGCTGGCAGTTGGTCGGGCTGCGGTTCCTTATGGGTCTGGTGCTGGGCGGGCTGTTGCCCTGCATCACCAGCGTCATCCGCCACAATGTTCCCGATGGGGTCGGCGGCAATGTGCTGGGCCTGGCAATCTCGGCGCAATATGTCGGCCAGGTTGCGGGGCCGCTGCTGGGCGGCTTCGTCGGCGGCCATTTCGGCATGCGCGCGGTGTTTCTCGGCACGTCGGTGCTGATGGCGGGCGGTACCGCGTATAATTGGCTGGCCCAGGCGCGCCGCACGCGCGACATGCTGGCGATATCGGAAAAATCCTGACAGACAGGTCGCGCCGCCTATCGTCAATCACGGAGCCCGAGAAATGAGCATCGCCGAGTCAGCACCAGCAAACAGCGCGCGCATCCTCGTTTTCGCCGGCGGCATTGCCGGCGCGGCGGGCGTGGCGCTGTCGGCGGCTTCAGCGCATCTCGGCGGCGCGTTCGTCGGCACGGCCGCATCCTTCCTGCTCATGCATGCGCCGGTGTTTTTGGCCGTCGGCCTCGCCGGCGCAAACCGGATCTTGCGGATCGGCAGCCTGGTGCTGCTCGTCGGGCTTGTTCTGTTCTGCGGCGATCTGCTGGCACGGGATTTCGTGGGATCGCGGCTGTTCCCGATGTCGGCGCCGATCGGCGGCACCTTGCTCATCGCGGGCTGGCTGGTGATCGCGGCCTCGGCGCTCGTGCGGCAACGGTCCTGACGAGCCAAGAACCGTGCCCCATCAGATATCACACGAGGCTTAATCCTGCCGGTTTTGCGGCAGCAGGTCGCGGTTGCGCTTGGCAGGCTTGGTCGGCCGCCGCCTTTCCGGCTGCTCCGTGGCAGGCGAGATACCCCAGTAGTTGCGATAAATGTCTTCGAACAGATGCTTCACGGGATGCATGTTCGTCTCCTCTTTAAGAACTTGAATCGATCCAATCAGCTGGCACGAAAATGCCGGGGCCGATCAGCTGCGCTTGCGTTTCACAAGGTATTGCAGGTCACGCCTCCACGGCCCGACCTTGTCGCGGCGCTTGCGGGTGGCGGCGTCGGAGACTATGCCCCAATCATTGCCATAGATGTCTTCGAACAGATAATTCACGGGATGCATGCCACCCTCCTCTTGAATCGATCCAAGTTGTACTTGGTGAATCCCTTGGATCGATTCAAATATAGACTCTCTCCGCCGTCCGATCAAGGGAAAATTTGAACCGATCCAACGAAAGTGCTAAACAGGCTCCGGTTCAGGAGACGAAAATGACGGCATTGACCTCCGGCAAGACGAGACCAGTGCGGCTTGCCGACATCGCCAAGGCGGCCGGGGTCTCGCACGGTACCGCGTCCAACGTGTTCGCTCGCCCGGAAATCGTGCGCGAAGAGGTCCGCGAGCGGGTCAAGGCGGCGGCGGAAGCGATGGGCTATGCCGGCCCGGATCCCAAGGGCCGGCTGCTGCGCGCCGGCAAGGTCAACGCCATCGGCGTGGCAACGGCAGAACCATTGTCCTATTTCTTCGACGATCCCTTTGCCCGCGTCATGATGGCCAGCATTTCGCAGGCCTGCGACGCCACCGGCGCCGGAATTTCGCTGGTCTCGGCCGCCAACAGCGAGCAGCTCGCCTGGAACATCCAGAGCGCCCTGGTCGACGGCTTCATCGTGTTCTGCATCGAGGGTGGGTCGCGGCTGGTCGAACTGGCGCGCGAACGCAAACTGCCTTTCGTGGCGCTTGATCTCGATTCGGAAAATGAGGCGGTCGCTGCGATCGGCGTCGACAACGTCGCCGGCGCGGGTCTGGCGGCGCGCCATCTGGCCGAGTTCGGCCATCGCAGCTTTGCCGTACTCGCCCTGGAATCTGCCGACGCTGGCTTTGGTCCCGTCACGCAGGAGCAAGTCGAGACGACATCCCTCTACTCGGGCACACGCGACCGTCTGCGTGGCTATTTCGGCGAGCTCTCCCGCTTCGGCATCGACGTCTCGCAAGTGCCAATCTACGAAACCCTCAATGACGAGGCGAGCGTTCGGGCCGGCCTCGATCATATTTTCGCGCTGCCGCAGACGCCGACGGCAATCCTGGCCATGTCGGACAAGATCGCGCTGCATGCGCTCGACTGGCTGCGCGAGCGTAACATTGCCGTGCCGGGCGATGTGTCAATCGTCGGCTTCGACGGCGTGCCGGAAGGCGCCGACTCCGAGCCGCCACTAACCACTGTCGCCCAGCCGATCGCCGAGATGGGCCGGCTGGCCGTCAAGGCGATCCTCGAAAATGACGGCTCGCAGCACCGGCAATTGCTGCCGGTCGATCTTGTGGTGCGGGGGTCGTCCGGCCCCTCGCCTGCTAGCTAGGCGGCTGATGTGGGATCATCGGCTTAGCCTTGGCATCGCGGGCATGCCGAAGGTCTGGTGAACGGCTGGCGCTTCTTTGCGAACCGGCTTTTTGCCCAAGCCGATGCCGGACAGCCACTCAAGATAGAAGGCGAGCGCGAATTGCATGGCGATGCCGGCCGAAATCAGCAAGACGTCATAGGCAAAGCCGCCCGGATTGATCAGCTTCATCACCTGCGCCGCCATGGCGATCAGCGTGCCGGCGAGGAACACCGGCAAGGAGCGCTTGCCGAGCAGGGCAAGCGGATGGTCCGGGCTGAGACGGAACAGGTTCGAGAAAGCCGGCAGGGCGACGATCAGATAGCTCACCGCCAATATGTGCAGGAGCCGCGGCAGCGACAGGAACGTCTTGTCGAAGCCGCCGATCACCACGGGCAGGTTAAACCACGTTATCTCGCCCCAGAGCGGGCTGTGCACCCAGACCGCCGCTGCCGCGACATAGGTCGCCGCGGCGCCCACCAGCCAACGATTGACGGGAATTGTGCCGCCGCGCCTGGCATGCAGCATGCCGGCAAGGCCGATGTTGAACAGGAATTGCCAGGACAGCGGGTTGAGGAACCAGAAGCCGGGCTCGGGATAGTTCGGCGGCGCGATCTGCCAGAGGCCGACGACGAGCCACAGCGCGCCGGAAAAGACCAGCGCCGGCAGCGGCCGGTAGCTGACGAAGAGCAGGAAGAGCGGCGCCATCAACAGCAGCGCCGCATAGACCGGCAGGATGTTGTTGTAGCCAAGCTGGTGGCCGAGCGTGACAATGCCGATCATGACCTCCGGCGTGTTCTTCATCAGCGGCTCGATGTTGATCAGCTTGAGCAGTTCCGGCCGCCGGCCGAACACCGCCGCGGCGCAGAACAACGCCATCACAACCATGGTGGTGACGATGTGGGCGCTGTAAAGCACGCCGGCCCGGCGCCACATCTTCAACATCGCCAGCAGCCGGCCGCCCGGCTGGAACTTGTTGCCATATGCGAGTGCGACCGACATGCCGGAAATCAGCACGAAGGCTTCCGCCGCGTCCGAGAATCCGAAATTCTTGTAGGTCAGCGTTTCGAAGACGGTGCCCGGCACGTGGTCGATATAGATGGTCAGGAGTGCGAGCGCACGGAACACGTCAATGCGCGTGTCGCGATCGGGGATACGCGGAGCGCGATCGGCGATACGCGGGGCGCGATCGGGCGGGACTGGCAGGGTCATCGACAAAAGGCCTCAAAGGAGAGCAAGGATGCTCGCGTTGTTCATGCCGGGATGCGACCATCGGCGCACACCGCTTCGATTCCTCCCGCAGGGAGCATATCGGCGCAGAAACGGTCTGAAATGAGCCTGTTGCAATCACATTTGGCGGAGCGTGAAAATATTCCGTTTTGAAGCTGGCAAAGGACCAATGTCTCCGTGAAAACAACGAGATATGAGCGTGCATCGATATAGCGACGAGAACGCCTTTCTGCATCAGGATCTGGCCTTTCCCTACCGCCTCCTCAAGCCGGAGAATGCCGGCGGCGAGAGCCTGTTTTTACTGCACGGATCGGGTGTCGACGAAACGACGATGGTGCCGATTGCGAGGCAGATCGCCCCCAACGCCACGCTGGTCGCGGTGCGTGGCCGCATCCGCCAAGAAGACGGCTTCCGCTGGTTCGAGCGGATCACGCCGACCAGTTTCGAACAGGCGAGCATCCGTGCCGAAACATCGTACTTTGCCGCCTTCGCAAGCGAGGCCGCAAAGCGCTACGGGCTCGACCTCGCCCGGGCGACTTTCCTCGGCTATTCCAACGGCGCCAATCTGGTTTCCAGCCTGATGCTGCTCAACTCCGGCCTCGTCCGAAAAGCGGCGTTGCTGAGAGCAATGCCCGTGCTTGACGATGCGCCGGCAACCAATCTGACCGGAACGCGCGTCCTGATTGTCGCTGGTGCCGCCGACGAGACCTACGGGCCGTTTGCGCCGCCACTGGTGACGCTGCTCAACAAACATGGCGCCGAGGTCGATGCGCGCATCGTGCCTTCAGGTCACGAAATCGGCGGCCCGGATGCCGCCATCGTCCGGCAATGGCTGGCGGGACCAGCATTGGTCGCACGCCAGGCAGGCTAGGAGACCTTGGTAGACCGCATCGGCGCCCGGCGGAACGGCTGAGCAGATGCTCGTCGCCTAGCCCTGTCCCATCCGGTTCCAGGCATCGAGCCCGGCGATCTTGTAGGCTTCGGCCAGCGTCGGATAGTTGAAGGTGTTGTTGACGAAGAAATCAACCGTGCCGCCGAGGTTGATCACCGCCTGGCCGATATGGATCAGTTCGGTGGCGCCTTCGCCGACGATGTGGGCGCCGAGCAGGCGGCGCGTTTCGACCGAGAACAGCAGCTTCAGAAAGCCGGAGTTGACGCCCATTATGTGGCCGCGCGAGGTTTCGCGGAACCGCGCCAGACCGACTTCATAAGCAGCGCCGCTCTCGCGCACCTGCTCCTCCGACTGACCAACGGTGGAGATTTCCGGCACGGCGTAGATGCCATAGGGGAAGGTTTCCGGCGGCGGTGGCAGTTGCACGCCGAAGGCGTGGCAGGCGGCCACCCTGCCTTGCTCCATCGATGTCGAGGCAAGGCTGGGGAAACCGATGACGTCGCCGGTGGCATAGATGTTGGGCGCACTGGTCTGGAAGGTCTGCGGATCGACCTTGATGCGGCCCCGGGAATCGGCCTCGATGCCGACCACGTCGAGGCCGAGGCTGCCGAGATTGCCGCTGCGGCCGGCGGCGTAAAGCACGATCTCGGAGCGGATGGTGCGGCCATCGGCGAGCGTCACTTCGGCATAGTCGGGTTTTGAGACGATTTCCTTGACCGTACTGCCGAGGCGAATGGTCATGCCGCGGTCGCGCATCTGGTGGATGAAGTCGTCGACGATCTCGCGGTCGACGAAATCGAGGATGGTGTTGCGCGGCTCCACCAGCGTCACCGGCACGTCGAGCGCCGAAAAGATCGTCGCATATTCAACGCCGATGACGCCGGCGCCGATCACCGTCAGCGTGCGCGGCAGATGGTCGAGTTCCAGCATCTCATCGCTGTCGAAGACGCGGATCTTGTCGAAAGGCACGTCGCGCGGCCGGTGCGGCCTGGTGCCGACCGCGATCAGCGCATTGGTGAAACCAACCTCCGAGTAGTCGCCATTGTCTGCCGTCAGGCTGACCTTGTTTCGGCCGACGAATTTCGCCATGGCGCGCACGCTTTTGACGGCGTTGCGCATAAACTGGTGCTGCAGCACCTCGACCTCGTGGTCGAGCGTCTTGTGCAGCCGCTCGACCAGGTCGGCGATGGAGATGTCCTGCTTGACCCGGTAGCCGCGGCCGTAAAAGCCCCGCTCGCGCCAGCCGGACAGGTTCAGCACCGTCTCGCGCAGCGTCTTCGACGGGATGGTGCCGGTGTGCACCGAGACGCCGCCGAGGCGCCGGCCCCTGTCGACCACCAGCACCGATTTGCCGAGCTTGGCCGATTGCACCGCGGCGCGGCGCCCGGAAGGGCCGCTGCCGATGACCAGCATGTCGTAATCCATGTAACCCCGTCCCCTCGGCGTCTTGTTGCGCCGCAGCAAGCTAACGCCATCCGTCCACCAAATTCAATCGGCTCAACCTCGTCACACTGCCGAGCCGGACCGATGGACGAACCGATCTTGATTCCGCCCGCGGTCTTCACCATTTCAGTGGCGGCGCACCCTAGCGTGGCGCCTGTTACGAGGACATGACATGAACGCGCGCGTACTTGACGGCGAAATCATCACCAGCAGGCTCGACGACGTCAGGGCCTATGACGGTGTGCGCACGCGGCGCATCCTGGCCTTCATCATCGACTATTGCATCGTGGCGCTGCTCACCATTCCGTTCGCGATCCTGGTGGCCGTGCTTGGCCTTTTGACATTCGGTCTTGGCTGGGCGCTGTATTCCATCCTCGTGCCGGCGGTCGCCATTCTCTACATCTGGAACACGCTGGGCGGTCGCAACCAGGCCACATCAGGCATGAAGATGATGGGCATTCGGCTCGATCGTCTCGACGGCAGCCGTATCGACGGCCTCACCGCCGTTGTCCATTCGGTGCTGTTCTGGGCGAGCACGGTCATCCTGACGCCGCTCGTCCTCCTGGTGACGCTGTTTTCCGATCGCAAGCGCACACTGCACGACCTGCTGCTTGGCACCGTCGTCAGCCGCAGCGACCGTTGAACCGGCGTTCAACCGACGCCAACAGGCATTTGTGCGCAAATGTGAAGGGGTCCGTTCAACCCCGCCTTCACAATCCTGTTGAATTTTTCGCCAGCCAAGCCAAAGGTAGAGCGATTCGCAGGAGTGTTCCCAAGGTTCGATGACGCACCATCCGACCCAGTCGCCGCAGTTCTTCCTGACCGCGCCATCGCCGTGCCCGTATCTCGAGGGCCAGTTCGAACGCAAGGTGTTCACGCATCTGGTCGGCGACAAGGCGCCGGAGATGAACGATCTGTTGACGCAAGGCGGTTTCCGGCGCTCGCAGAACATCGCTTACCGTCCCGCCTGCGAGACCTGCCGCGCCTGCGTCTCGGTGCGTATCCTGGCGCAGGAGTTCACCGCCAGCCGCAACATGAAGCGGGTGATCCAGCGCAATTCCGATCTGATCGGCGCCATGCACGACGCGCAGCCGTCGACCGAGCAGTATTCGCTGTTTCGCGGCTATCTCGACGCTCGCCATCGCCGCGGCGGCATGTCCGACATGACGGTGCTCGACTACGCCATGATGGTCGAGGATACCCATGTCGACACCAAGGTGATCGAATACCGGCGCCGCGGCCCCGACACATTCATCACCGGCAAGGGCCAGGGCGAGCTGATCGCCGTGGCGCTGACCGACAAGATGGCCGATGGCCTGTCGATGGTCTATTCCTACTTCAATCCCGAGTTCGAGGACCGTTCGCTCGGCACCTTCATGATCCTCGACCATATCGCCCGCGCCCGGGCCATGGGCTTGCCCCATGTCTATCTCGGCTACTGGGTCAACGGCTCGCGCAAGATGAACTATAAAATGCGCTTCATGCCGCAGGAGCATCTCGGCCCGAAGGGCTGGGAACGCTACGACCACGAAGCGGTCACGCGCTGATTTTTCTTCTTACCAGATCCTGATCTAAACATTTTCAGCCGAGACGATGCTGGTCTTCCGCCCGTTGGCGGGGCGATTGCGCCGACCGGCATCTGCTCAAATCATTGCGAAAGCCGTTGCATGTCCTCTCACAATGCCCACACCAAAGGACTCCTGCTCACCGCGCTTGGCGGGCTGGCGCTGACCATCGACATTCCCCTGATCCGGCTCGCCCATGGCGAAGCCTGGACGATCCTTTTGCTGCGCACCGGCTGCACCTTCGTGGCAGGGCTGATCGTATGGGCCATCTGGCGCTCGTTCAGCAAGAATGCTCCGCAGCTGATACCCGGCTGGTCGGGGCTCGTGGTCGCCACACTCTACGGGCTCGGCGCAATCGCCTTCATCACTGCCGTCTACAACACCTCGACCGCCAATCTGGTTTTCATCCTGGCCTTCTCCACCATGTTCTCGGCGCTGCTGTCGTGGCTGTTTCTGAAGGAGCGACCGCAGCCGCTGACGCTTGCGGCAATGGCGCTGATGATCGTCGGCATCGCCATCATCGTCGGCGATTCCGTCGGCACGGGATATCTGTTCGGCGATGTGACGGCGCTGTGTTCGGCCTTGGCGATTGCCTGCGCCATCACCGTTTCGCGCGCCAGCGGGAGGGATATGGGGTTCACCGCGCTGACCGGCGTCCTGCTGCCGTTCGGGCTGGCGGCGCTCATGGTCTCCAGGACCGGTTTCCAGGTGGAGGCGCCATGGTGGATCGTTTTCAACGGCGCCGTCATCATGCCGTTCGCCTTCTTCTGCCTGGCCAACGGGCCGAAATACATTTCAGGCCCGGAAGTGGCGATGTTCTATCTCCTGGAAACGGTTCTGGCGCCGGTCTGGATATGGATGATCTTTGCCGAGACGCCGTCGCGCAACAGCCTGATCGGCGGCGTGATCCTGATCGTCACGCTGGTCGCGCATTCCCTGTGGCAGTTGCATGAAGGGCGCAAGCGCCGGGCAGCGCTCGCCGTCGCTTACCCAGCCTGACTTTTCTTCGCGGGGCCGGCGACAATCTCGATCTGCGGCGGCCCGCCTTCGAGCTCGGCCGCCGTGTCGGGAACGGTGTCTTCGGCCAGTTCCACCTCGCGCAGCCATTCGCGCCAGATCGCCACCAGCAGCGCCATCAGCACGGGGCCGATGAACAGGCCGAGAAAGCCCATCGTCTTGACGCCGCCGATCAGGCCGAAAAAGGTGGGCAGGAAGGGCAATTTGATCGGTCCGCCGACCAGCTTCGGGCGCAAGGTCTTGTCGACGATGAACAGTTCCACCGCGCCCCAGATGAACAGCGCCAGACCCGCCATCGGCGAGCCGCTGGCGGCGAGGTAGATCGACACAAGCGTAAACGACAGCGGCGCGCCGCCGGGGATCAGCGCCATCACGCCGGTCAATGCGCCCAGCGTCACCGGCGACGGCACCCCGGCCAGCCAGTAGGCGATGCCGAGCACCAGCCCCTCGCCGATGGCGATCACGGTCATGCCGGTAACGGTCGAGGAAATGGTCGCCGGCACGACGCGCGAAATCCGCTCCCAGCGCGTCGGCAGGATGCGTTCGCCGAGCCGGTCGATCTGGCTGGCAAAGTGTTCGCCGTCGCGGTAGGCGAAGAACAGCGCGATCATCATGAACAGCAGCGTCAGCAACAGGCCGAAGGCGCTGCCGCCGGCAGCCAGCACGCCGCGATAGATGCTGCCGATATTGGCGCCGCTGACCAGCTGGATCAGCTCGCCGATGCCGCCGGGATGGCCGAAATTGTCGATCCACTGTTCGTTCAGCCACTCGCCGACGACAGGCAGCGAGGTGATCCAGTGCGGTGTGACCGCGCCGTGCCTGTTGGTCTCGATCGCCCAGCCGACCCATTCGCGGACCTCGTTGATGGCGTAGGTGCCGGCGAGCGCTATCGGCACCACCAGGAAGGCGAGGATGAACAGGATGGCGAGCGTCGCGGCGACGGTGCGGTTACCGCCGACACCGGCAAGCAGTCGGCGGTAGAGCGGCCAGCTGGCAAAAGCAATGACGAGGGCTGCCAGCACGGGAAACAGGAACCCGTGGAAGAAATAAACGCCGGCGGCGACGATCAGCACCAACAGCCAGCGCGCCGCCGACAGCGGCGGGATGACGGCGGCTCGCAACGGAGTCGACAGGCCGAACAGGCGCTGCTGACGCTCAGGCTTCTGGATCTTCGCTTCCTTCAAACGGTCAATTCTCCCCGGCCTAACAGCGTTTATGCACTGTTATAGTGCCGCAATCGTGACGATAGTCCAAATGGTTGGTGAAGCTGCCAATCTCCCCCCTTGTGGGGGAGATGTCCGGCAGGACAGAGGGGGGCGCGAAGGATCGCCAGCCTGGCACCCGACATTGAAGACCCAAGAGTTGCGACCGAGTGGCGAGCCATGACCATTTGATGCGCTGGCGGGACAGCGCCCCCCTCTGGCCTGCCGGCCATCTCCCCCACTTGGGGGGAGATCAGCAGCTTCAACCAAATTTCCCCGTCCGCGGAAACCCCTTCGGCACCATCCGTCCGGCCGACGCTCTCGCGCCGATCCATTCCGCCAGTTCCTCGCGCGACCTGACGAAGGTGCGGTCGGCGGAATCCTGCCAGGACAGGCCGCTCGCCAGCGTGAAGGGTTTCAGGTCGAGCAGACCGCCATCCTTGTATTTCTGCAGGCGAACGCCCTTGCCGCGGCCCATCTCGGGAATTTCGGAGAGCGCAAACACCAGCATCTTGCGGTTCTCGCCGACAATTGCGAGATGATCGCCTGACACCGGGACGCAGGCCTTGGCCTCGTCGGGCGCCTTGACGTTCATCACCTGCTTGCCCTTTCGGGTGTTGGCGACGACCTCCTCCTCCGGCACGACGAAACCATTGGCATCGTAGGAGACGAGCAGCAGCTTGCGCTTGGGGTCGTGGACAAAGGCGGTGACGATGTCCTGGTCGTTGTCCATGTCGACGATGATGCGGATCGGTTCGCCATGGCCGCGGCCGCCCGGCAGCCGGTCGGCGCCGATGGTGTAGAATTTGCCGCCGGTGGTGAAGACCAGGATCTTGTCGGTGGTCTGGGCATGGAAGGCGAGCTTGAGGCTGTCGCCTTCCTTGAAGGTGAGCGTGGAATGGTCGGCCAGATGGCCTTTCATCGCCCGCAGCCAGCCCTTTTCCGAGACCACCACGGTGACCGGCTCGCGCTCGATCATGGCGTGCGCAATGTCGGTCAGATCATGCTCCGGCGCGTCGGCGAACTGGGTGCGGCGCTTGCCGAGTTCGGTCTCGGGGCCGAACTTGTCGCGAACCTGCGTGACTTCCCATTTGATCGTCGACCATTGCTTGGCGTCGGATGCGAGCAATGCCTCGATCTGCTTCTTCTCGGTGGTGAGACCGTCGAACTCCTTGCGGATCTCGAACTCTTCCAGCTTGCGCAGGGCCCGCAGCCGCATGTTGAGGATGGCTTCGGCCTGGGTGTCGGTGAGCGACCAACGGGCCATCATCACCTGCTTGGGCTCATCCTCCTCGCGGATGATCCTGATGACCTCGTCGATGTTGAGATAGGCGATCAGGTAGCCGGCAAGGATTTCCAGCCGCTTCTCGATCTCGCCAAGCCGATGCTTCGAGCGGCGGATCAGCACATCGCGCCGATGGTCGAGCCACTCCTTCAGCACGCCCTTCAGCGACAGGACGTTAGGCACCTTGCCGCGCGACAAAACGTTCATGTTGAGGGGAAACCGGCTTTCAAGTTCGGTCAGCTTGAACAGCGATTCCATCAGAATGCCGGGATCGACCGAACGGCTCTTCGGCACGAGCACAATGCGGACGTCCTCGGCGCTTTCATCCCTGACATCCTCGAGCAGCGGCAATTTGCGCGCGATCAAAAGCTCGGCGATCTTTTCGATCAGCCTGGCCTTCTGGATGCCGTAGGGGATTTCAGTGACGACGATGCTCCAGGTGCCCCTGCCCTGATCCTCCTGGCCCCATTTGGCGCGCACGCGAAAACCGCCGCGGCCGGTCTCATAGGCCTCCAGGATGGATGCGCGGCTGTCGACGATGATGCCGCCGGTCGGGAAATCCGGCCCCTGGACGAACTCCATCAGCTTTGTCACGGGCGCGTCCGGCTGCTCGATCAACTGCAGCGCCGCGTTGCAAAGCTCGGCGGCATTGTGCGGCGGGATGGACGTGGCCATGCCGACCGCAATGCCGGAGGAACCGTTGGCGAGCAGATTCGGGAAGGCGCCGGGAAGCACTACGGGCTCCTCGTCCTCCTCATTGTAGGTTGGCCGGAAATCGACGGCGTCCTCGGTGATGCCGGCAAGCAAATCGCTCGCCACCTCGGTCATGCGCGCCTCGGTATAGCGCATGGCGGCGGCGTTATCGCCGTCGATATTGCCGAAATTGCCCTGCCCGTCGACGAGGGGATAGCGCATGGAGAAATCCTGCGCCAGGCGCACCAGCGCGTCGTAGATCGACTGGTCGCCATGCGGATGGAACTTGCCCATCACGTCGCCGACGATGCGGGCGCATTTGGCAAAGCCCTGGTCGGGGTTGAGCCTGAGCAGCCGCATGGCATGCATGATGCGGCGATGCACAGGCTTCAGCCCGTCGCGCACGTCAGGCAGCGCCCGGTGCATGATGGTCGAGAGCGCATAGGCGAGATAGCGCTCTTCCAGCGCCTTCTTCAGATCGACCGGTTCGATGTGGTCACCGCCGCCATTTTCAGGCGGCAAAATCCTTTTTCCCATACGGCTGGACTAGCCGAGCGGGTGATTCGCGGCAAGGCGGGGCTGCGGAAATCCGCACTTTGCAGCCTTTGGGCTTACGAGGGCGGCTCAAGGTCCGACAATGGATGTGACGGACTTCATGTTCCCCCTTGCCGTCCCTGTGCAACAGCAACGGTAGCAGTGCTGTTGCCAACCAACATCAATCTGTTACACGCCCTCTCTAAGGCAGGAGACGGTACGCAGGGGAGCCCGACCTTCATGACATATTCACCGCATCGGGCGAAGGCTCCCGCTCCGATTTGCCTTTCGCCGTGATTTTCGACAACTCTGCGGGAAAGCGCCTTTTTCCCGTCCAGTTCGTCACGGAATGGTGATGGCGTAGAATTGAGAAAACACTTTTTCAGGACTCTCTCAGGGAACTCGCGATGACAATCCAACGTTCGACACTCAAGAAACTTGCTTTTTCGACCTTTTTGCTGACGCTGCCGCTGAATGCCGCCTTTGCGCAAGACACGGCGGTTGCCGACCGACTGAAGGCCGCACTTGCCGTCCAGGGCGTCGATATCACCTGGACCGGCGTTACCGGCGACAATTCCAGCATGGTGCTGCAGGGCGTGTCGGTCAAACCGGCGGCCGAAAAGGAGGCGCTGCCGATCGGCGACGTCAAGCTCGAGGGCGTGACCGAAGCCAATGGCGGCTTCGATGTCGCGACCATCACGACTTCGGCCTTCGAGCACAGCAAGGACGGCGTCACGCTCAACCTCACCCCCTTCGTCATCCACGACGCCAACATCCCGGCTGAGGGCGCTACAGGCCCGCTCGGCTCGATGATGATCTACAAGTCGGCCGAACTCGAAAACCTGACGGTCAAGGTTGCCGACAAGACCGCCTTCTCGGTGGATGGGCTTGCTGTCCAGATCACGCCGCCGGCCGACGGCAAGGCGATGGAGTTTTCCGCCACCACGGAAAAGTTCAACGCCGACCTGACCCTGGTCGACGATGCGAAATCCAAGGAAGCCATCGAGGCCCTCGGCTACCAGAACATCTCGGGCAATATCGAAATCGGCGGCACCTGGCAGCCGAGCGACGGCAAGATGGACCTGTCGAAATACGACATCTCGGTCGAGAATGCCGGCACGCTCGGCATGACCTTCGGCCTCGGCGGCTACACGGTCGACTTCGTCAAGTCGCTGCAGGAGATGCAGAAGAAGATGGCGGCGCAGCCCGAAGGCGCCGACAATTCGGCGCAAGGCATGGCCCTGCTCGGCCTGTTGCAGCAGCTCTCCTTCAACAGCGCCTCGATCCGCTTCGATGACGATTCGCTCACCGGCAAAGTGCTTGAGTATGTCGGCAAGCAGCAGGGCATGTCGGGCAAGGACATCGCCAACCAGGCCAAGGCGATCGTGCCGTTCGGCATGGCGCAGCTCAACAATCCCGAACTGACCGCCGAAGTGACGGCCGCGGTGAGCAAGTACCTCGACGATCCGAAGAGCCTCGAGATTTCGGCCGAGCCGCCGGCAGCGGTGCCGTTCGCGCTGATCATGGCCGGCGCCATGTCCAACCCGGCCGACCTGACCAAGACGCTGGGCGTCCACGTCAAGGCCAACGAAGACTGATCGAAGTTCGCTCCCTTCTCCCCGTCACTATACGGGGAGAAGGTGCTGGCAGGCAGATGAGGGGCGGCGCCAACGCCTGCAAATTGTAGTTCGATGCTGAACCGATTGTCAGAAGGCGCCAACTGCTAAGGCCGTTCGCCAATCGCCTGCATGCGTGCTACCCCTCATTGTCCTGCCGGACATTTCTCCCCGTATAGAGACGGGGAGAAAGGGCAGCTGCAACGCTGCCGTCAGTCCTTCTTCACTGCCGCGACACGCAGCGACAGATCACGCAACTGCTGCGGCGAGGCTTCCGAAGGCGCGTTCATCAACAAATCGTAGGCCTGCTGGTTCATCGGGAACATGGTGATCTCGCGCAGGTTCTTGGCCCCGACCAGCAGCATGACCACGCGGTCGACACCGGCCGCCATGCCGCCATGCGGCGGCGCGCCATACTGGAAGGCGCGGTAGAGGCCGCCGAAGCGCTCCTCGACCGTGGCGCGGTCCAGCCCGACCGTCTCGAACGCCTTGACCATGGTTTCCGGTAAATGGTTGCGGATACCGCCAGAGGCGATCTCGAAGCCGTTGCAGACCATGTCGTACTGGAAGGCCTTGATGCCGAGCAGGTCGTCGCCGTTGAGCGCGTCGATACCGCCTTGCGGCATCGAGAACGGGTTGTGGGCGAAGTCGATCTTCTTCTCCTCCTCGCTCCATTCGAAGAACGGGAAGTCGACGATCCAGCACAATTCGAAGCGCTCGCGGTCGACAAGGTTCAGTTCTTCGCCGGCACGCGTACGCGCGGCACCGGCGAAGGCGACGAACTTCTTCGGATCGCCGGCGACGAAGAAGGCGGCGTCGCCATCGGCAAGGCCGAGCTGCTGGCGGATCGCCTCGGTGCGCTCCTCGCCGATGTTCTTGGCCAGCGGACCGGCGCCTTCAAGCTTGTCGCCTTCCTTGCGCCAGAAGATGTAACCCAGTCCCGGCTGGCCCTCGCCCTGCGCCCACGAGTTCATGCGGTCGCAGAAGGCGCGGCTGCCGCCGGTCTTGGCCGGAATGCCCCACACTTCGGCCTTCGGATCGTTGGCCAGGATGTTGGCGAAGACCTTGAAGCCGGAATCGTGGAAATGGTCGGAGACGGCCTGCATCTCGATAGGGTTGCGCAGGTCCGGCTTGTCGGAGCCGTATTTGCGCATCGCGACATCGTAAGGGATGCGCTGGAATGTCTGCGTCACCGGCTTGCCGTTGGCGAAAGTCTCGAAGACGCCCCGCATCACCGGTTCCATGGTCGACAGCACGTCGTCCTGCTCGACGAAGCTCATCTCGAGGTCGAGCTGGTAGAATTCGCCGGGCAGGCGGTCGGCGCGCGGGTCCTCGTCGCGGAAGCAGGGCGCGATCTGGAAATAGCGGTCGAAGCCCGAAACCATGATCAGCTGCTTGTACTGCTGCGGCGCCTGCGGCAGCGCGTAGAAGGTGCCGGGATGGATGCGCGACGGCACCAGGAAGTCGCGTGCGCCTTCCGGCGAGGAAGCCGTCAGGATCGGCGTCGAGAACTCGGTGAAGCCGACATCGGTCATGCGCTTGCGCATCTCAGCGATGATCTTGGTGCGCGCCACGATGTTCCTGTGCAGCGTCTCGCGGCGCAGGTCGAGGAAGCGATACTTCAGGCGGATGTCTTCGGGATAGTCCGGCTCGCCGAACACCGGCAGCGGCAATTCCTTGGCTGCCGACAGCACCTCGACCTCGCGGGCAAAGATTTCGATCTCGCCGGTCGGCAAGTTGGCGTTGGTGGTGTCCGGCAGGCGCGCCTTGACCTCGCCGTCGACGCGGATCACCCATTCGCCACGCAGCGTCTCGGCGACCTTGAAGGCGGGCGAATCCGGATCGGCGACGATCTGGGTCAAGCCGTAATGGTCACGCAGATCGATGAACAGCAGGCCGCCATGGTCACGCACGCGATGCACCCAGCCCGACAGGCGGACGGAAGAGCCGACATCGCTCTTTCTCAACTGGGCACAGGTGTGGCTGCGGTAACGATGCATTGTCATGTCAAAAGTCCGGGGTGCTGGGTTGTGGGCCGAGCTCAAAGCCCGGTCCAAAATTTGCGCGAAAAGCGCATGGGAGGCCTGATTTGTCAAGGCGAGTCGGGTTTGGGTCGTCTCTCTATCCGCTAGTCAGCATGAAGTCTTTGCCAGGCTTGGCGCTTGCCGCCAGAAGTGTTCCCCGCAACAGTGCCGTCCTCAAGCAATCTGGAGATGCTTTATGCCAAAACGTACAGTTCCACCGGGCGTCGGGCCACACAATGGCCGCGAGTTGGAACTGATGCTTCAGGGCGACAAGCCAATGGCCCTGTTCGGGACGGAGCCGGGTGTGGACGCCGAAGATATTGGCGATGCGGGCTTTGCACCGTTTGTCGACCAAGGCCGCATCCTGAAGTTCACCCACTTTGATCCAGAAACGTCCGTGGAAGATCGCCGCTACTGCCTGCCGACAGAGGAATGGCGCTGCAAACTGAGCTTGTTGATCTCCCGGATGTGCCGCAGCGGAGAGGCCTTCAACATCTTCACATCGAATGATCTGGCGAGGCTTGAAGGAGCCCTTCTCGGTTATTCAAAGGAAGATGTCGAAGTGTTCGTCGCCCATGCTGCGTCCCGGACTGCCCGCGCGCCGAGCTCCGTTTAAGCCAAATGGATTTCGGCGCCCTGGCGTTCGAAATCCGCGAGGATCGCGGCCGGCGCGGTCTTTTCGACCACGAGGTGGCGGATCGCCTCTGGCCTGGCGACCCGGTAGGGTGCGGCTGTGGCTAGCTTGTCGTTGGTTACAGCGATGACGATGCCTGCGCTGTTCTTGGCCATGGCCCGCTTTACCTCGGCCTCAGCCGAATCGAAGGCCGTGACGCCGCGCGACGCATCGAGGCCGCAGGAGCCGAGAACAAACAGATCCGCGCCAAGTTGCGCGACGGCGGCAAGCGTGTCGGCGCCGACGCAGGCGCCGAGGTGGCGGTCGAACCGGCCGCCCAGCACAATCAGTTCGACCAAAGCGTGGTCTGACAGGACAGAGGCGATTTCGAGGGAATTGGTGGCGACGGTCAGTTCGAGGTCGCGCGAAATGGCCCCGGCGATCGCGGCATTGGTCGAGCCGCTGTCGATGAACAGGGTCTGTCCGCCCGAAAGCAATGCCACGGTCGCGCGGGCCAGCCGCGTCTTTTCTTCGACCGCATGGCCGGCGCGCAGGCCGACTGGTGTCGATGCGAAGGGTGCGGGCGCGACCGCACCGCCATAGACGCGGCGGCATTGCCCGGCCTTGGCGAGTTCCCTGAGGTCGCGGCGAACCGTGTCCTCCGAAACGCCGAAGCGGCTTGCCAGCTCGCCGGCCAGCACCCTTCCCTCGACGGCGAGGCGATCGCGAATGATTTGATGCCGCTGATCGGTCAGCATTGCATGATCCTGTTTTTTCATGCACGTTCTTGCACGATTTGCATGTTTGTGCAAGATGTAAGCATATCAATCAGTGACAACCGTCGACTCTCTTCCCCGAAAGCATCGTCATGACCTTTGGCCTCCGCCTCGCTCCGCAACACCGGGTCTACGCCGGCTTTGCGATCTATTCGTTCGCCATGGGCCAAATCTTCCCGCGGCTGCCCGACATCAAGCATGCCATGGGCATAGGAGACGGCACGCTCGGGCTCAGCCTGATCGGGACGCCGATCGGCACCTTGACCGCGCTGACGCTGGCGGCGCCGATCCTGGAGCGCGTCGGCTTCCGCCGCGCGCTGCTCGGGCTGGTGCCGCTCTTGTCGGTTGTCTTTGCCATTGCCGTGCATGCGCCTGGGCCGCTTGCGCTGTTCCTGATGCTGTTTCCGGTCGGCCTGATGATCGGCAGCGTCGAGATCATTCTCAATGTCGAGGCCGACAGAACCGAATTCCTGCTCAAGCGCCGGATCATGAACCGGGCGCATTCGTTCTGGAGCATCGGCTTTTTCGGCGCCGGCCTGTTCGGCGCCGCGCTTGCGCATCTCGGCATTTCGCCGCAACTGCACCTGGCGATTGTCGTACCGATGGTGGCGACAGGAATCGCGCTGTTTCTCGGCGGTTACGAACCGGCGCCGAGCCGCTTCGCCGGCAATGACGAGACGGCGCCAACGCTGGCGCGGCCGACGCTGCCGATCCTCGTCCTCGTCGCGGTGACACTGTCGGCGATGCTGATGGAAGGCGCCAGCATCGACTGGTCGGCAATCTACATGCGCACCGTGTTCGATGCGGGCCCTTTCGTCGCCGGCTTCACCGTGGCGCTGTTTGCATTCTCGCAAGCGAGCACGCGCTTCTTTGCCGACTCCTTTGTCGACCGCCACTCGCCGAGCGTCGTGGCGCGGGTGCTGCTGGCGACGATGGCGGTCGGCGTGCTGCTCGTCTTCTTCTCGCCTGCCCCGCTCGTATCGATGCTGGGCTTTGCGCTACTTGGCATCGGCAGCAGCGCGATCTTTCCGCTGGCGATCTCGGCGGCGGCCCAACGCACGGACCGCTCCGCGGCAATCAATGTCGCGGCGCTGTCGCAGATCTCCTTCGTCGCCTTCCTGCTCGGCCCGCCATTGCTCGGCTTCGTCTCCGACCATTGGGGCATTCGCTCGGCCTTCGGTATCGGCATCCCCTTCATCATCCTCAGCCTGCTGACTGCCGGCTCGCTTGGCCGAAGGGCGTCCCGGGGCAAGCCTGCGCCGGCGAGCGAAGCTTTGGCGAGGGCCGACGGAGCTTGAACGGCCGCACTTGAAGCCACACACCTGTTGGCGGCGGGACAAGCCACTGGCATTGGCCACACCGATGGTTCAGAACTGTGGAGCCACCTAAGCAACGGTTCCGTATGTCCTCCATCCGCCCGCTGATCCCGCTCCTCATCGCCGCCGGCATCCTGCTTGGCGGCAACGGGCTGCAGGGCACGCTGATCGCGTTGCGCGGCGCGCAGGAAGGGTTTTCGGCCTCCGACATCGGCCTGATGGGCACGTTCTATTTCGCCGGCTTCCTGCTTGGTTGCCTCGCAGTCACCCGCATCCTCAAGGCAGTCGGCCATGTCCGGACGTTTTCAGCGCTCGCCGCCATCGCCGCGGCCAGTACTCTGCTCCTGGTGCTGATCATCGATCCGGTGATGTGGTGCGCGGTGCGCTTTACCGGCGGTTTCTGCTTTGCCGGCCTGTTCACCGTCATGGAAGCCTGGCTGAACTCCGGCGTCGAAAACAAGGATCGTGCGCGCGTGCTGGCCATCTACCGCATGGTCGATATCGGCTCGGTGACCGGCGCGCAGTTCCTGATCCCGATCTTCGGCCCCGGCGGCTTTGCCATCTTCGCCATCATGTCGATGATGATCACGCTGTCGCTGGTTCCGGTGTCGCTCGGCGACCGCTCCAACCCGACGCCGCCGGAAGACGTCAAGCTCGATCTCGCCCGCGTCTGGCGGATTTCGCCGCTCGGCTGCTTCGGCTGCATCTGCGTCGGCGTCACCAACAGCGCGTTCCGCACGCTGTCGCCGGTCTATGCCGAGCAGATCGGCATGTCGGTGGCCGATGTCGTCACCTTCGTCAGCGTCGGCATCTTCGGCGGCGCCCTCATCCAGTATCCGCTGGGCTACCTCTCCGACCGCTGGGATCGGCGCGCGGTGCTTTTGGCCACGACATGCGGCGCCATGTTCGCGGCGCTGGCGCTGGTCTTCGTCGCCGGCGCCGATCCGACCCTCAATTTGATCATCGTCTTCATCTTCGGCAGCTTCGCCATGCCGCTCTATTCGCTATCGGCGGCGCATTCCAACGACCGCGCCGACAAGGGCGAGTTCGTGCTGATCAACGCCGCCTTGATGCTGTTCTATTCCTTCGGCGCCATTGGTGGCCCCTTCGCGGCGTCCGCAGTGATGCAACATTTCGGACCGGGCGCCCTGTTTGTCTTCAGCGCAGTCGTCTACGCCACCCTCATCGCCGTCATTCTCTACCGCATGCAGGTGCGCGGCAGCGTGCCGGCGGGCAAGCGCAGCCGCTTCACGGCGCTGCTGCGCACATCAACCGTCTTCGCGCGGCTGGCGCGCAGAAATGGCGATTCCGACGGATCGGCCGATACTTGACCGAAGGGCGGCTTGACGAAAGCGCCCATGGCTGAAATTGAAAGAGAACCTTACCCGTTACTAAAAAGCGATTTGATGCACGTCATCACCACCCAAAATGAGCTCGAGTCCGTTCTCGCCGCTTTTGAAAAGTCGGATTTCGTCACCGTCGACACCGAATTCATCCGCGAAACGACATTCTGGCCGATTCTGTGCCTGATCCAGATGGCGGCGCCCGGCGTCACCGCGCTGATCGACCCGCTGGCGCCCGACATCAACCTCGCCCCGTTCTTCCGGCTGATGGCCAATGAGGCGGTGGTCAAGGTTTTCCATGCCGCGCGCCAGGACATTGAAATCATCGTCCATCTCGGCGATCTGGTGCCCCATCCGGTGTTCGACACCCAGGTCGCGGCCATGGTCTGCGGCTTCGGCGACAGCGTCTCCTACGATCAGCTGGTGCAGCGCATCACCGGCGCACGGCTCGACAAATCCTCGCGTTTCACCGACTGGCGCCACCGGCCGCTGTCGGACAAGCAACTCGACTATGCCTTGGCCGACGTCACCCATCTGATCGACGTCTACAAGCATCTCAGCGCCGAACTGGAGCGGGAAAACCGCGCCCATTGGCTAAACGAGGAAATGGAGGTGCTGACTTCGCGCGAGACCTACGATCCGCACCCCGAAGACGCTTGGAAGCGGCTGAAGATGCGGCTGCGCAAGCCGCAGGAGCTGGCGATCGTGCAGACGGTGGCGGCATGGCGCGAACGCGAGGCGCGCGAGCGTGACGTGCCGCGCGGCCGGGTGCTCAAGGACGACGCCATATACGAGGTCGCCCAGCAGGCGCCGCGCGATGCGGCAGCCCTTGGCAAGCTGCGCACGACGCCGAAAGGCTGGGAGCGTTCGTCGACGGCTACCGCATTGCTCGGCGCGGTCAACACGGCGCTCGCTTTGCCCCGCGAAGAGATGCCGAAGCTGCCCAAGAGCTTTCAGCCGCCCGAGGGCTCCAATGCCGCCTCCGAGCTGCTGAAGGTTCTGTTGCGGATCGTCGCCGAGAAGGAAGGCGTCGCCTCGAAAGTGCTGGCGTCCAGCGACGACATCGACCGCATCGCCGCCGAGGGCGAGGATGCCGACGTGCCGGCCCTGCAGGGCTGGCGACGCGCCGTGTTCGGCGAAGCCGCACTGAAGCTGGTGCGCGGCGAAATCGGCATCAAGTTCGACAAGCGCAAGATCGCGGTGTTCGATTTGTAGACCCCCACCCCGCTCCGCTGCGCGGAGCGACCCCCCCCACAAGGGCATAGGCGCTAAGATAGCTTTGGCATGGACTGAAATTTGCGCTTTCGTGGTGGTTCGCGCCAGCGATATCGCAAGGCATGGAGATTTTGGCGCAGGGCCGCCAAGGAAGGTTGAGTAAAGATGGTCGCGATCAGAGAGGCGACGATCTGGCGGGTGGCGCGCCACAGTAGCGGGCGCCCGTCGCTCAAGGGGGAGAGACACCCAACTCCTGCGAGAGGGGTTCGGTCACAAGCGCGATGAGGAAGTGTGCAAGGATCCAAGACCTTGCGATCCTTGGGTCTTTGGCGGGAGGAGAGCGCAGCCCGATCAGGCTCTTCAGGCGCTTGAAGGCGAGTTCGATGCGCCAGCGCATGCGGTAGAGCTTGAGGACCGTATCGGCGGGAAACTCCTCCCGGTCAAGCGAGGTCACAAGCAGGACGAAGCCGGCCGCAATCAGCGTCTGCGGTTGAACCTTGTTGCCCTTGGCCCTGGCTTCCTTGTTGATTTTGCGCCGCGCTTCTTGTGCCGCGGCCTCGGATTTGCGCAAGGCGATCAGGCGCATCTTCACAGGCTCGCCCTTCTTGAGTGCCAGCCGGGCAGGCGTTTCGCAGACTTCCTCCCGGCAGCTCTCCAGGTAGCCGATGAGATCGAACGCCCTGCCGTTGGCGTCGAGCCATCGCGCGTTTTTCCACGACGCGCGCACAACAACATCGCCGCCTTGCGCCATCACCTTGGCGATCCGCTCGGCCTGCAGATAGGCGCGGTCACCGATGCGGATCTCGCCCGCCACCACCGGCACGCGGTCGATCAACTCGGCCTCGCTCTGGTCGGTGATCTCGAGGAAGTCGAACTGCTCGCGCTCAAGCTCGAAGGCGCAGTGCATGCGCCAAAGACCATTGTTCTTCTTCTCATACGCACCGGCCTTGGCAACCGCTGTCGCATCGAGGATGCGGATCAGCCGGCCTTTGGCCAAACCTGCATCCTCGCGCTTCAAAAGGTGCCCAATCAACTGCTGCAGCCATGGTCCTGCATTGCGCAGCCGGCCGAGCAACGCCACGTCCGAAATGTCGGCAATCCCGCTCGCCGCCGCCCAGGCCACGACGCCCCGCATGCCAACCTTGCCAAGGCAGTAAGCCAGTGTCAGGCGCAACAGGTCGCTCGCCGACCTGACGCCGCGCGGGCGCAGGAACGCCTTCGTCTCGCGGGCACTTCCTGCGATCAACTCTTCGCCGCCCAGAAGCTCAATCGTCTCGGCCCAGCCGTCATCAACAAGCGATTCGTGTGTCATCGCAGCGTAGAATCACACCCGATTCCGCAAGGCAATACCTATCTTAGCGCCTATGCCCACAAGGGGGAGGGTAAACAACTGCCCTACACCGCTCCGAGCAGGTGCAGCGCGAACCAGATCCATGCCAGCAAGAGAATGATCGCGCCGACGTAGAAGGCGCGGCTGCGAAACCGCAGATTGTTGCTGGTGAGGTGGACCCAGGCGTGGCCATAGCGGGAAATCACGAAAATCCACATCAAGGCCAGGGTCAGATAATTGACGCCATTGGTCGCGTGCAGCGCCAGGCACAGCACATAGAACAGCACCGGCAGTTCGAACTGGTTGATGAGATTGTTGGCAACCGTGACGCTCGACCCGGGCTCGGTCGTGCGCACCTTGTATTGACCGACCTTGGCCTCGCCCGATTTGACCGCGCCGTAGCGGCGCCGGCCCATCACGACATAGACGATATAGACGAGGAACACCTGCGCCAGCATCGGCCAGAAAATCGCGGTCTGGCTCATGGCGTTGCCCCTGCTCTGTCGTTCATGCCTGTGGACGCCGCTGGGCGGCAAGGATCAAAAACGCGATGACGATGACGGGGATCGCCAGCAGCGCGAATTTGGTGACGATCAGCGACGAGGCGAAAGACAGAGAATCCGGGTTGGCCGACAGCGCATCGGACAGAAGCCGCGCCACCGCAATGTTCTGGGCGTAGTCGGCGCACGTGTAGGGCAGCACGATGACCAGCGCGAACAGTGCCTGAAGCTGCACCGGCATGGCACGAAAACTCTTCAGCCGCCGCCCGGTTGCCAGGATCAGGCTGACCATGGTCAGCGACAGCAGCGCCGGGAAGAGAAGGTCGAAAGTCAAATAGTGCCAGACCAGGATGATCTCGCTGCCGCGCCGGCCGAGTGCCGTCAGCCAGGCCATGCCCTCGTCGGGCGTGAACCCGCCAAGGCGCACGTCGAGCGACGGCAGGCCACCGCTCAGCCGGCGGAAATAGAAGAATTCCAGCAGCGTCATGATGATGAAAACCGCCGCGGCGGCAAAGCACAGCGCGCCGGCATGGCGCGCCAGCCGCAGCACGATCGTCGCCTGGTGGCGCCAGAGCATGTACCGCTCTGGCTGCCGGTCAGGCTCCGCCAGGATAGTTCGGGCTTTCGCGGGTAATCGTGACGTCATGGGCGTGGCTTTCACGAAGTCCGGCGTTGGATATGCGCACAAAGGTGGCGCGTTCGCGAAAATCGGCAAGGTCGCGGCCACCGACATAACCCATAGCGGCTTTTAGCCCGCCCGCAAGCTGGTGCAGCACGCCAGACACAGGTCCCTTGTAGGGCACCTGCCCTTCAATGCCTTCCGGGACCAGTTTCAGCGTGTCGCGAACCTCGGCCTGGAAGTAGCGATCGGCCGAGCCGCGCGCCATGGCGCCGACAGAGCCCATGCCGCGATAGGCCTTGAAGGAGCGGCCCTGATGCAGATAGACCTCGCCCGGGCTTTCATCGGTGCCGGCCAGCAGCGAACCGATCATGGCCGCACTGGCGCCGGCGGCAAGCGCCTTGGCCAGGTCACCCGAATATTTGATGCCGCCGTCGGCGACGACCGACACGCCTGATCTATGCGCCGTCTCGACCGCCGACATGATCGCCGAAAGCTGCGGCACGCCGACGCCGGCGACGATGCGCGTGGTGCAGATCGAGCCCGGGCCGATGCCGACCTTGACGGCATCGGCGCCGGCGTCGATCAGCGCCTGCGTGCCTTCGGCGGTGGCGACGTTGCCGGCCAGGATGCGGACGGAATTGGAAAGCTTCTTGGCCCGCGTCACCGCATCGAGCACGCGCTGCGAATGGCCATGCGCGGTGTCGATGACCAGGAGGTCGACACCGGCATCGATCAACCGCTCGGCGCGCTCGAAGCCGTCATCGCCGACGCTGGTGGCTGCCGCCGCCCGCAGGCGCCCCTGCGCATCCTTGGTGGCGTGCGGGTTGAGCTGCGACTTCTCGATGTCCTTGACGGTGATCAGGCCGACGCAATTGCCGGACTTGTCCACGACGACGAGCTTTTCGATGCGGTGCTGATGCAGCAGCCGCTTGGCCTCGTCCTGGTCGACATTCTCCTTGACCGTGATCAGGTTCTCACGGGTCATCAATTCGTAGACTTTCTGCCCCGGATCGGAGGCGAAGCGCACGTCGCGGTTGGTCAGGATGCCGACGAGGCGGCCGATCTTCTGGCCGCCGGTGCCGCCATTCTCGACCACCGGAATGCCCGAGATGGAATAGGTGCGCATCAGCGCCAGCGCGTCGGCCAGGGTGGCGTCGGGGCCGATGGTGACCGGATTGATGACCATGCCCGATTCGAACTTCTTGACCTGACGCACCTGCTCGGCCTGTTCGGCCGGCGAGAAATTGCGGTGGATGACGCCGATGCCGCCGGCCTGCGCCATGGCGATGGCAAGCCTCGCCTCGGTGACGGTGTCCATGGCGGCCGACAGGATCGGCACGTTGAGGTCGATGTCGGTGGCGATGCGGGTGCGGATGTCGGTCTCACCGGGCATGACCTCGGAATGACCGGGCTGCAACAGCACGTCGTCAAAGGTCAGCGCCAGCGCGCCGGTGGACGTTTCGATGATTTTTGCCATGGCCAGTCCTCGGATACGAAAAGCGCCGGGAGAATACAAAAAAGCGCTGGACCGAAATGGACAGCGCCGACTCGTTTCTTCCCTTTCAGGATTGGCGCTGGCTGGTAACACGTCGCGGCGTGGTTGAAAAGCCGGTCGTGGCCTATTCGGCGGACTTGCCCAACAGGGCATCGAGCAAGACATGGCGCGGTGACGCGAAAGGATTGACGACCGTTACGCCGCCCCAGGTGAAGCCGTCCTGCAGATCTTCCGACAGCAGCAGCCGGCAACCGGTTTGCGAGGCAACAGACAGGATGGTCGCATCCCAGATGCCGAAATGGTGATCGGTCGCAAGATCAGCCGCGACCGTCATCACCTCCGGCGTCGTGCCGACAACCGGAAACGCGTCGCGCCAGCTCAACAGGGCGTCGCGCGCTTGTGCACGTGATCGTCCGGCCTTGCGTGTGAGAACGGTGAACAATTCGCCGAGCACTTGGACTGGAATGACGGCTGCCTCTTGCGCAATGTCGTGCAGCAGGCCGAAAACGATGTCGCGCTTCTCGGCTCCGTTGATCCCCTCGGCATAAACAAGGATGTTGGTATCGAGCGCGACCTTCACCGCTCGTCCTCGTAAAGCTCGTCGCGGCTCCAGCGCCCGGCTTCTACAACAGGCTGGCGTTCGAGGCGCGACAGCAGCGCTGTGCGCGAACGAGACGCCGCAGGGTCGGGCTGCCCTGCAGGCACGATCCGCGCCACGGGGCGCCCATGGCTGGTCACGACATAGCTCTGTCCTTCGCGGACACCGCGCAGGAGGAGCGAGAATTTGCGGTTGGCGTCGGCTGCGGAAACGGCTTCTTCCATGGCATTGTCCATATAGTAGTTATATTCACTACAGCATAGTGAACCCGGTCAATTTTCGCAAGTTCATTCAATGTGGCGAAACGCAGCGACGGCTCTTGTCCGCCCACGGTCGCACAAAAGTGACAGCAAATTAATGCGACATCGCGCCTGAGGCGTGATAACCGCCCGTTTGTATCGGCTTGCCCGCCTTTTCATTGTTTGGATTGGCCGGCAGGCACATTTAGACCAGTTCGGACGCGTTCGTTGAACCGCATCATTCCGCTCATTCTGGCGGTCGCCTTGTTCATGGAGAACATGGATTCGACCGTCATTGCGACATCGCTGCCGGCGATCGCCGTCGACATCCACACCAGCCCGATCGCGCTCAAGCTGGCGCTGACCGCCTATCTGGTGGCGCTGGCCATCTTCATTCCGATCAGCGGCTGGATGGCCGACCGGTTTGGCGCCAAGACCATTTTTCGCGCCGCGATCGGCGTGTTCATCGTCGGCTCGGTCTGCTGCGCCATCTCCAATTCACTGCCGGCCTTCGTCGTCTCGCGCTTCCTGCAAGGCATAGGCGGCGCCATGATGACGCCGGTCGGCCGGCTGGTCCTGGTGCGCGCGACGCCGAAGAGCGAGCTGGTTGCTGCCATGTCGTGGCTGACGGTGCCGGCGCTGGTCGGCCCGCTTGTGGGACCACCGATCGGCGGCTTCATCACCACCTATTTCACCTGGCACTGGATCTTTCTGATCAACGTGCCGATCGGCCTGATCGGCATCTGGCTGGCGACGCGCTTCCTGCCGCAAACCGACTCGATGGAGACGCCGCCGCTCGATTTCGTCGGTTTCGTGCTGAGCGGGCTGGCGGCCTCCGGCGTCGTCTTCGGCCTGTCGGTGGTCAGCCTGCCCTATCTGCCGCCGGCGACCGGCCTCATCACCGTGGCGGTCGGGCTGATTTCCGGCGTGCTCTATCTGCTGCATGCGCGGCGCGCCAAGAATCCCCTGCTGGCGCTGGAACTGTTCCGCAACCAGGTGTTCCGCTCCTCGGTGCTCGGCGGCTCGCTGTTTCGCATCGGCATCGGCGCGGTGCCGTTCCTGTTGCCCCTGATGTTTCAGATCGGCTTCGGGCTGACGCCGTTCCAGTCGGGCATGATCACCTTCGTCTCGGCCATCGGCGCCATTGGCATGAAGTTCGTCACCGCGCTGATCTTCCGGCTTGCCGGCTTCCGCCGGGTGCTGATCTGGGGCTCACTGATCGCCGCGGCAACGATCGCCATATACGGCCTGTTCACGCCGGAGACGCCTTACGCACTGATGCTGGCGATATTGCTGGTCGGCGGCTTTATCCGCTCGATGTTCTTCACCGGCGTCAATGCGCTCTCCTACGCCGAAGTGTCGGCCGAGGACACCAGCAAGGCAACGCCGATCACGGCGGTGTTCCAGCAGCTGTCGATCGCACTCGGCGTGGCGCTGGCCGGCGGCATTCTGGAAGTGTCTACCTCGATCCATGGCGGCCCGCTGATGCTCGGCGATTTCCACATTGCCTTCTTCATCGTGGCGGCAGTGTCAGCGGCGGCGTCGGTATCGTTCATGCGGCTGGCGCCGGACGCCGGCAACGCCGTATCGGGTCATGGCCGGATGACGACGCCGAAGACACTGGAGCCGGTGAGCACGGCTGGGAAGTAGGGGCGGCGCGACGAAAATCGTCGACGTCGGCGATCCTTCACACCCCCCTCTGGCCTGCCGGCCATCTCCCCCGCAAGGGGGGAGATCGGATATCACGCGGCTTTCGCCAATCTTGCAACTTTGAAGGAATGGCGAGGCGGTCGCAGCTGCCAATCTCCCCCCTTCCGGGGGAGATGTCCGGCAGGACAGAGGGACGGAACGCTACGAAGCGCCTTTCACGCCGTGCCGTCTCTGCCCTTAAAATCCTTCGCCAGCAAATACAGTTCCACCGACTCATCCCGCGACGCCGGCGGCTTCACGTGGTGCACTGAGCGGAAGTTCTTCTTGAGCATCGACAGCAGCTCGTTTTCGGCGCCGCCTTGAAACGTCTTGGCCAAAAAGTGCCCGCCCGGCTTCAGCACCGACAGCGCGAAATCGGCGGCCACCTCGCACAGATGCATGGTGCGGATGTGGTCGGTTCGCTTGTGGCCGGTGGTCGGCGCGGCCATGTCGGACAACACGATATCGGGGTCGCCGCCCAGCGCCTCGGCGAGCTTTTGCGGCGCTTCCGGGTCGAGGAAATCCATCAGCAGCACCGGCGCACCCGGCACCGCATCCATTTCGAGATAGTCGATGCCGATGACATGTGGATTATCAGCCGTCGATTTCGTCCTCGCGGCCGCCACCTGGCACCAGCCGCCGGGGGCCGCACCGAGATCGATGACCTTCATGCCGGGTTTCAGCAGATGATGCTTGTCATCGATCTCGATCAGCTTGTAGGCCGCGCGCGACCGGTAGCCGTCGGCTTTTGACCTCTGGACATAGGGATCGTTGATGTGGCGCTGCAGCCAGCGGCGCGACGATTCTTTGAGGCCCGACTTCTTCTTGATTCGTGTTTTGAGGACGCGAATGCTGGCGGAGCCCGGCTTTTCCGGCTTCTTGGTCATGACGTTATTTCTTGTTTGAGCTTTTGCGCTGGCCGAGTTGCCGCCGTTTTTCGGCGGCTTCGCGTTTCGCGAAGGGCTTCCCCCACTCCGTCGCCGCTTCGCGGCGCCACCTCTCCCCCCTCCGGACGGAGAGGAAAGGCGCCGGTCTGCATAAGTTCGCGCCCTTCCTCTACCCCGTCGATCGGGGGAGAGGTGTCGAGCGAAGCTCGACGGAGTGGGGGTCGACCGTTCACCAAAGCGATGCGGATCATGCTCGGCCCCGCCCACTGTTGCGCCAGACGCCGTCATCAGCCATCAGCTCGCTCAAAATGCCTTCGCGTAAGCCCCGGTCGGCGACGCGCAGCCGCTCCGACGGCCACACCGCACGGATGGCTTCCAGGATAGCACAGCCGGCCAGCACCAGGTCGGCACGGTCGGCGCCGATGCACGGGTTGGCGCAGCGCTGCTGGAAATCCCAGCCAACCAGTTTTTCGACCATGCGGTCGACGCTGTCGCGGTCCATCCACAGCCCATCGACGCGGCGGCGGTCGTAGCGTTCGAGATCGAGATGGACGCCGGCCAGCGTCGTCACCGTGCCGGATGTGCCCAGCAGATGGAATTTCGGACTGGCCAGCACATGGCTCAGCCGGTCGCGGCCGTCGAAGGACTTTAGCCGCACCGCGACATCATCGACCATGGCGGCAAAGATCTCGCGCGTCACCGTGCGGCCGCCAAAGCGCTCGGCCAGCGAGACAACGCCGACCGGCAGCGACGTCCACGACACGATGTGGTTGGCAAGCCGCGGCGAGCGCTGGCCGGTGAGGTCGATCAGCGCGATTTCGGACGAGCCGCCGCCAATGTCGAACAGCACCACGCCTTGCGTGTCGCGCTCGACCAGCGAGCCGCAGCCGGATACAGCAAGCCGCGCCTCGGTCTGGCGATCGATGATTTCCAACTTCAACCCCGCCTCTCGTTCGACGCGCTGCAGGAATTCGACGCCATTATCGGCGGTGCGGCAAGCCTCGGTGGCGATCAGCCGGGCCTTGCGGATCTTGCGGTTGCGCAATTTGTCACCGCAGATTTTAAGCGCCTCGACGGCGCGGTCCATCGCCGCCTGGCTCAGGTGCCCATTCGCCGTCAGCCCCTCGCCCAGCCTGACGATGCGCGAGAAGGCGTCGATGACGCGGAACTGGCCATGGCGCTGCGGCACCGCGACCAAAAGCCGGCAATTGTTGGTGCCGAGATCGAGCGCGGCAAACACCGGCAGTTCCTGCATCGGCGGCCGATGCATGGGCTGTTCCGGTCGGGGTTGTGGGGCCGAGGGCAAAGGCACGGGCGCTGGAGCGGCCGGGCCGACGGAGGCCGGCGCACCGACCGCCGCGGCCGTTGCGAGAGGGCTGTCGTCGCGCGCAAAAACCTTGCGCCCACGCCGGCGCTTGCGCCGCTTTCTCGCCTTGCCGCGCTGATGCTGGGCGTCGCCGGCCTGTCCGTTGCCGGACTGGGGCCCCGCCTGGCGGGGCCGCCCGGCGGATGGGCTTGGCCCGCCTGATGGCGGCGAAGCCCTGGACACGCCCACTTCCGGCGCGCCAGCGCCGGTGTCGTGGTCTTCCACTTCAGTTCCTTCCGGCGCCGCGCGAACCGGTAAACCGGACGCAGCAGGCGCTTCAATCTTTTAAGTTGCCGCCAGAGTAGCAGCGCCGGACCGGATCACCAAGAGCAAGGACTCAAATTTTGCCGGCTGCGTCCTGCCAGATCCCCGCTGCTTTGCAGCGTCCCGGCGTTCGCTAGCCTTTCATCTTGCCACTGGCACGGCGAATTCGCCGTTGGCGAACCGGCTGCTCACCCTTGCCGGTTGAATAGCCGGCTTCAATGAGGCATTTCTGAAATGAGGGGGAATTGGTGAATCGCGGACGTTTTAACGCCCGCCTGGGCGATGGGCAGCAACACATGACGACAACTGCATGAATTGGGGGGCCACGAATTGGAAGCGCTATCTGTGGCCGGTCATCGGTGTCGCGGCGGTCATCGGGTCGCTGTTGTTGCTGTGGCATGAACTGCGCGGCATCTCGATCGACGATGTCTGGGACGGCATATCCGCCATCCCGACGCGCGGCTGGATGCTTGCGGCGCTGAGCTCGGTGGTCGCCTACGCCTCGCTTGCCGGCTACGACCACATTGCCCTTCTACATATCGGCAAGAAGGTGTCGTGGCTGTTCGTCACCTTCTGCTCCTTCACCACCTACGCGCTGTCGCACAATATCGGCGGCTCGGTGTTTTCGGGCGCCGTGATCCGCTACCGCGCCTACGGCACCAGGGGGCTGACCGGCCAGGACGTCGGCATTCTGGTGGCAATCTGCTGGATCACCTTTGTGCTCTCCAGCATTCTGGTCGGCGGCCTGGTGCTGGTTTTCGAGCCACAAATCATCGACCGCTTTTCCGGCGCCCCGCACCACGGGTTGGCGATCGCCGCCGGCATCGCTTTGCTGATCCTGGTCGGCGCCTACATCTTCGGCAGCTGGCTGCATCTGAAGCCGCTGAAAATCGCCGGCTTCCAGCTGCACTATCCGGCGCTGCCGATCGTGGCGCGGCAATTGCTGATCGGCCCGATCGAGCTTCTGGCGGCGGCGGCGATCATCTTCTTTGCCCTGCCCGTTGCCGGCAATCCCGGCTATTTCGTCATCCTCGGCGTGTTCCTGGTGTCGTTCTCGGTTGCGCAGATCTCGCACGCGCCGGGCGGGCTCGGCGTGTTCGAGGTCGTGTTCCTCGCCGGCCTGTCTGATATGGACCCGGTCGGCGTGCTGGCGGCACTTCTGGTGTTCCGGCTGTTCTACCTGATCATCCCGCTGCTGATCGCGCTCGGCGTGGTGCTGTTCTTCGAGCACTCGCAATACAGCCGGACGGAGAGTTGAGGATCATTGGGTGCGGCGCGCCACCCCGGCGTAATTGCCCCTATGAAACGCTGTGATTGAAACGCAGCTTAGGCTTGACTATTTTCCGGCGGCGGCTACAAGGCACGCGCGGCTGCTTCGGCGGCCCACCAGCGCGACAGCGCCTGCTGGGGAATAGGTTAACGGTAGACCCACGGACTCTGACTCCGTTAGTCCTGGTTCGAATCCAGGTTCCCCAGCCAAGGCACGTCATGCCCACTGACAGCCAGTACATCCTCGAACGCATCAGCCAGGGATGCGTGACGCTTACCGAGGACGCGTTCGTCATCGACAGGTTAGTCAAGTATGTCGGCAACGGCAGGATCCGCTGGCATGTCGAATTGCGTAGGCACCGCATCGAACTGACGACCGGCCAGATCAAGAAGCAGCCGACCTTTCGCAGGAAAATCCTCGAACAGGCTGGCGTGCTGCCGCCGCAGCGTACCGGGGCCGACTACCGGCGATGGGCTCTCGATCTGAGGCGGAACGCCATCGAGCTTCCCTGGCGGGACAGGCCGGTCGATGCCGGTTTTGCCATCGACAGGCTGACCAGCCACGGCGATGGGCGCTGGACGGTGGAATACCAGGGCAAGGCGATAAAATTCACGACGACCAAACTGCGCAGGCAGCTCAGCTTCCGTAAACGCATGCTGGCCAAAGCCAAGGTGCTGCCGCCCGAACTGGCCCCAGCCGCTTATCGAAAGTGGATGGGCTGGCTTATTCAAAACGCCACTGAGGCGGCACCACAGGCCGGCGAAATCTTGATGACGGAGAAAAGCTGGCTGGACGACCTGCCGGAGCTGGCCGGCTGGCAAGATGAGGCGCCGCCCGAGAATTGATTGGGTTCCAATGATGTCATGCGCCGCTGGCGTGCGATCCGGTCGACGCTGTTGGGCACTTCACGTAAACAAGCTAAGATCGGTCCCGGCAGGGAGGACTTATGCAATGGCCGAACGAGAGGACAGAGATATCAGGGAATCGCGCCGCATCCTCCGGGACATCAAGCAACAGAACGGCCCGGCAGGCTTTAGTCGTCTCCCTTACGAGGACCGGTTGCTTAGCCTGAGCGAGAAATATCCTGATCAGATCGTACGGTATTGGCCAGTTGGCCTTATCGTTGTCTTTGGACTCCTCGCCCTGTTGATCTATTTCGCCTAGCGCAGTGGGCATTGCCCTCGGTGCGCTTTGACGAGGTTCCTCGGCATCCCAACGCGGATCTATCCGCATTTTAACTAATGTAGACAATTTAACTAATGTAGACAATCCTCACGGAGAACGTTCTCCCGGCTGGTGAGCAGTGTGGAATGGACTAACCTTGTGGATGAGGATGAGCTTCCGGCACCCAGCCGATCAGGCCGCTGGCGCACAATAGCTTTGGCGGCACTCCAAATCGTCCCACCGGTCATTTCGGTGGGATGCGCCATCATGGCCGGCTATTTCACCTATGGCTTCAAACAACAAGCCGCCCGCGGACATGGCCGCTTTGGCCGTGTCGATCATGAAATCCGGCGATGCCTCTCCGGAACTGCGCGATTGGGCAGCGGACGTTCTGGGGATACAGACCGATATCGGAATGCCTGCCAAAACTGCCCAGCAATAATCGCCTACCCGCCTCATATTCCTCCGGCGGCAATTTGGTCGCCGCCCAAATCAGCGGCCGGCGCCGCTCATTCAAGAGATGGCCTGAGGAGGCGCCGGCCAGGCGGGCATTGGGGTACCCGCCGACGCTACATTAGCATTCACGCATAGATTTGGTATGGCGCGAACGCGGAAGTGCCTTCACAGCAGCATTACCGCAATTTTTCCCAAGACCAGGAACCCGCAACGGTGCAAGGGTTGGAACGCCCAGCGTTTCGGCGCGGCTTGCCTGGAGACAATCATGGCGACGTTTCTTACCGCTCTCGCATCCGAAGGTCCGCCAGCCGACCGGGCGAAAGACATGGACCTGTATGGATGGTTGATCGGCAGTTGGGACATGGAGACGCTCCACCACCGCAACGACGGCACAATTCAGAAATGGGATGGCGAGTGTCACTTTGGTTGGGTGCTCGAAGGCCGCGCCATTCAGGACATCTGGATCAGGCCCAGGCGCCCTGCCCCGTCCACCATGTATGGCACGACCTTGCGCGTCTTCGATCCCGGGATCGGTGGCTGGCACATTATCTGGAGCGATCCGCTCAACCAGGATTACTCGCGCCAGATCGGGCGGGCCGAAGGCAAGGACATCGTCCAGATGGGCGCCGACTCGCGCGGCCTGCAGGCGCGGTGGCGGTTCACCGAGATCACCGCCGACGGCTTTCACTGGATCGGCGAGGAGAGACGCGCGGAGAGCGACCCCTGGCGCGTGACCTATGAACATTTCGCCCGCCGGGCGGGTTTCTGAAGCACGCCTGCGCGTTCCGCCCTCGTGCCCTTGCGCAACGCTCGATCATTTTCCCAACCGGCGCGATAACCCTCGTCCCGGTCAACGCCCCCGGCGAGAGCACGAAGGCGGTGGTCCCGCCGCCTGCCCCGCCCGCGAAAGGCAACAGCGCGCATACCGGCGTTTGAGCGAAAGACGGAAGCTTACTCCGCCGCTTTCGTAGCCTGCGATGCCCCTGATCGAGAGGAAATCCTCGAGCCTGTATCCGGCGTATTCGGCCGTTGCCGGATTGCTTTGCGCCGCCCGACCGGCAGCCTGCGCCAGCCGGGATGGTTGATGCAGACATTGTGGTGCGCATGGCGGGCGAGGTACGACCATAGATTAGCGATAGCTCAATTAACACCAAACGAGTATCTCAAAACCCGCCGGTACAAGCGCGCCCAAGAACCTTCATATGTACTGAGCGCGAACAGAGGCTAGACAAGCGAAGATTCCAATAGCATTGTTGGCACTGGGACGGGGCTCGACCGGCAAACGCAAACGATGCTTGTCGGTGGTTGGCAACTGCTAAACCGTACAGCCGTAATTGCCACGGCTGCGAGACCAAGGAGTCCCAAGGATGCCGAACCCAAGCCAAACCAGCGATCAATGGTGGGTCAACGACCAGACGCCGGACAACCCGTACGGCAAAAGCGAAGATTACGGAGCCTTCCTCACCTATCTTGGAGCGCTGAACCGGTCGATAACGCCGGCGATCGCGGCGGGAACGCTGAGGATCAATGTCTCCGAGCTCAATGACCATCCCGAATACAAGGCCGCCGCGATCGGCGCCTTGCAGATGTGGGCCAGTGTCACCCCGTTGAAGTTCGAAATCGTCGACAATGCACCATACAACAGCGCAACGGACTGGATGCAGGTTGTCAGCCCCGAACTGGGCGAAGAGGACGACGGCAGCGCCTATTCCAACGACCGCTATGTCAGCATCGGCCAGCGTTTCCACGACACCGAGGTCAACAAGACGGATATTGGCGGCTATGTCTTCGATTCCTTCATCCATGAATTCGGTCATGAGTTCGGCCTGAACCACCCCGGGCTCTACAATTACAGCGGCCCCGGCGGCGTACAGATCAATTATCTGAACAATGCGACCTGGACCTACGACCGTCAGCAATACAGCGTCATGTCCTATTTCGACGGGATCGATGTCGGTGAAACCAGCCGCTGGTCGGCGTCAACGCCGATGATGGCCGACATCGAGGCAGTCATCCGCCGCTTTTTCTCCACCGTCGACGAGAACGGCGTGCGCACCTATCAGCATATCGATCTCAACACGGGCGACAACGTCTACGGCTTCGGCAGTGCCGTGGATGGCTACCGGCTGACCTCGTCGGGCATGCAGCACGATATCGGTTTCGTCATCCATGACACCGGCGGAACCGACACGATCGACTTCTCCGGCTCGACGGCCGGCACGATCCTCGATTTGCGCGCCGGACAGTTCTCCAGCGTCAACGGCCACAGCAACAATGTGTCGATCTTCGCCGGGCACAACGCCGACGGCACCGACTATTACATCGAGAACGGCATCGGCAGCAGCTATGACGACGTCCTGATTGGCAATGACGGAGCCAACGTGCTGGATGGCCGCGGCGGCGGCGACCGCATGGCCGGCAATGGCGGCGACGACACCTACTTCGTCGACTCCCTCGACGACATCGTGCGCGAGGAAGCCAATGGCGGGAATGACACGGTCGTTCTGCTGAACCGGAACTTGAATATCCGGAAAATCGCCAACGTCGAACACATCATCTACGCCGACGGGTCGACACTCCAGCCTGGAGGCGGCGGCACCGAAACCCTGCCGATCATCGGCGACAACACGCTGACCAGCGTCATCTTCGGCGACAATGGCAACAATACGCTCGACGGCGGCGCCGGCGACGACACGATCTTCGGCCAGGGCGGCGATGATCTCATCATCGGCGGCCGCGACTCGCTCGCCAGCCGCGACATCAACAACACCATCGATGTCGCCGACCTTCCAGACCAGACCGAGAGCGACGACGGCAATGACACGCTCTATGGCGGCCGCGGCAACGATACGATCCTCGGCGGCCAGGGCAACGACATCCTCGACGGCGGCGACGGCGACGATACGCTGAGCGGCCAGGATGGCGTCGATATATTCAGGGGCGGCGCCGGCGTCGACACGGTAGACTTCAGCAAGGAGAGCCCCTTCCAACTGCTCGTCAACCTCGAGACGAACGTGGCCAGCGGCGGAACCGCCACGGGCGACACCTTCTACAGCATCGAGAACCTGATCGGCTCCGATGACCGCATCGACCGTTTCATCGGTACGTCGGCGGCAAATCATTTCTGGGGCCGGGGCGGCGGCGACTATTTCAACGGCGGCGGCGGCAACGACATACTGGATGGCGGCAATGACGGCGACATCCTGTACGGAGAAGCCGGCAACGACACGATCATCGGCGGCGCCGGCCAGGACTATCTGGATGGCGGCGCCGGCATCGATACGGTCGTCTACGAAGGCAGCTCCGCCAGCGTGACGATCGACCTCGCCAATGGCACGGCCAATGGCGGCGATGGCGATGGCCCGGTGCAGATCGTCGGGCGCGGCACCGTTATCCGACACGACATCCTGGTCGGATTCGAAAACGCCGTCGGGTCGTTCTTCGACGACCATCTCATCGGCAACGCCCAGGCCAACAAACTTTCCGGCGGCGCCGGCAACGACACGCTGACCGGCGGTGGCGGCGCCGATATATTGAATGGCGGCGCCGGCAGCGACACGGCGGACTACGCCGACGCGGCCATCGGGCAAAACCTCAAGCTGGGTGGCGGCAAATCCGGCGGCGACACCTATATCTCGATCGAAAATCTGGCTGGCTCGGGCTTCAACGATCACCTGACCGGCGATGGCGCGGCCAATGTGCTGACCGGCCAGGGCGGCGCCGACAAGATCGACGGCGGCGGCGGCGATGACACCCTGCTCGGCGATTTCGCCTATCAGGGCGATGCTCCGCCACGCCCGGGCATGGGCACCGGCTACGCCACGCTCGGACCGGACGCGACCAACAATTCGGTCTCGACCGCCTTCGACATCTCGAACAACTTCTCGCTGACGGCTGACCCCGACATCTTCGATTCGACGACCACCCTTCACACCACCGTCAATGCCACCGGAAACGGCCTCGGCGGATATTACAGCATCAACCTGGCCGCCGGCACGATCATCACCATCGACATCGATGGCATTGCCGACCCCAATGTCCATGACAGCATCGTCAGGGTGCTGGACAGCGATGGTAATATCGTCGCCCAGAATGACGATGGCGGCAACGACCCCGGTTCCAACAACGGCCGCGATTCGAGCACCAGCTTCATCGTTCCGGAAACCGGAACCTACTATATTGTGGAGGGCGAATGGTCGGACTCGGCTCCTGGCGATGGCTGGGTCGAATCCGTGCCGGAGGGCTCGACTTACAAGCTGAACGTGTCGGTCGAATTCCCGCCGGCACCAGCTCAGCCGGGCGTTGCGGGCGCCGATACGCTCAACGGCGGCGGCGGCAGCGACCTTTTGGATGGCGGGCTGGCTGCCGATACGCTGACCGGCGGCGCCGGCGACGACTATTTCCGCTTCTCGACAGAACTCGGGAACGGCAATATCGACTGGATCAAGGACTTCAAGGTCGCCGACGATACGATCCTGCTGGACAACCTCATCTTTGCCAGCGTTGGCGGCGACGGCGCCCTCGCTCTGGGCTCATTCTACAAGAGCGCAGCCGGCGCTGCTCATGATGCCGACGACCGCATCATCTACGACACCGACAGTGGAATATTGTCTTACGACGCCGATGGTTCCGGACAGGGAGCGGCCGTTCAGTTTGCACACCTGAACACAAATCTGGATCTTTCGGCTGCAGACTTCATTGTCATCTAACGCGTTGCCGGGAGGGGTGCCGTCAGGCTGCCCTCCCGCATACCCCAGCGCAGTGAAAAGGGAGAGGACGCGATGACTGACCGCCGCACAGTGTTAATGGCCGCCGGAGTTGCGGCAGTCGCCGCGGCCACCGGGGCAGCGGCAGCGCAATCGCCAGATATTCGCGCGCCAGATATTCGCGCAACAGATATTCGCGGCGCCGTCACCTTTGTGGGCGGCAAGGCTATCCCGGAAGGTCATCTCGAGATCTATCTTGAGGATCCCGCCATTCAGGACAGTGGGCGACGCCGCGCCGCCAAAACCAGCCTCAAGAGCGAGGGCGGCTCAAAGACGATAGAATTTTCCTTGCCCCTGCCCGCAAGCTCGACCACTTCACCAACGCTGCAGGTCGTTGCGCGCCTGGAGCGTGCGGACGGCTGGCTGGTGGCGCGGGGCAGCGCACAGTTCCAGGCCGGCCTGCCCGTCCATGTCACACTCAAGGCAGTTATCTATTGAAGGACGAGATGCCATATCCTGATTGCGAGCCTGCATGCAGCTGACGCCATCGACGCCGCTTACGCTGGTCGGAATCCTGGCGTCCTTTCGACGTGCGTTTTCGGGCATCGTCCTGATGAGCGGGGTCGTCAACGTGCTGACCCTGACCGGCTCGTTCTTCATGTTGCAAGTCTATGACCGCGTCGTTCCGGGTCGCAGCGTGCCGACGCTGGTCGGCCTGGCGGTGCTTGCGGGAACATTGTTCGTGTTTCAGGGAGTGCTGGAGCTGATCCGCTCTCGCCTCATGGTGCGGCTGGGACAGGGGTTGGACGCAAAGCTGAGCCCGTCGGTCTATTCGGCGCTGATGCGCCTGCCGCTGCGCGCCAAGCCTTCCGGCGACGGGCTGCAACCCCTACGGGATCTCGATCAGGTCCGCTCCTTTATCGGCAGTGCCGGACCGACCGCTTTGTTCGACCTGCCATGGATGCCGCTCTATATCGGCATCTGTTTCATTTTTCATTTCTGGATCGGCGTTACCGCGCTTGCCGGCGCCGTTGTCCTGTTTGCACTGACGCTTCTGGCCGAATTCCGGACCCGCGGCCCGACAAGGATCGCCGGACAGCACGCGGCCGTTCGCAGCACGTTGGCCGAGGCGACAAGGCGCAATGCCGAAGCCATGCAGGCCATGGGTTTTGGCGGGCGTATCGCCGAGCGGTGGTCTGCCGTCAATGCCGAGTACCTGAACGCCCATGCGGCGGCCAGCGATGTCGCGGGAACGCTTGGCACGATTTCCAAGATCCTGCGATTGATGCTGCAATCGGCAATGCTGGCGATCGGCGCTTATCTGGTCATCAAGCAAGAGGCGACCGGCGGCATCATGATCGCAAGCTCGATCATGATGGGCAGGGCGCTGGCTCCGATCGAACTGGCGATAGCGCATTGGAAGGGTTTCATTTCGGCGCGGCAAAGCTGGGCACGCCTGAAGCAGCTTCTGTCCGCGCTGCCGGAAGGCGCAACCGGCGTGACCCTGCCCGCGCCTGTCAGCGCGCTGGCGGTCGAGAATGTCAGTGTCGCGCCGCCGGGCGAACGCACGCCGGTGGTGTGGGATGCAAGTTTTTCACTGGCCAGGGGAGCAGGCCTGGGGGTCATCGGCCCGAGTGCTTCCGGCAAATCATCGCTGGTGCGTACGCTTGCAGGTGTCTGGCTTCCGGCGCGCGGCGCCGTGCGGCTGGACGGCGCGACGCTTGACCAGTGGCCGGCCGACGAGCTGGGTAAACATATCGGCTATCTGCCGCAGGATGTGCAGTTGTTCGACGGCACGATTGCGCAGAACATCGCCCGCTTCGACCCGGATGCGTCGTCCGACATGGTGCTTGCGGCAGCCAAGGCCGCCGGCGTGCATGATCTCGTCGTGCATCTGGCCGACGGTTACGACACAAAGGTTGGCGAAGCCGGCGCCTCGCTCTCGGCGGGGCAACGCCAGCGTGTCGCCCTTGCCCGCTCTCTTTATGGCGATCCGTTCCTGGTCATCCTGGACGAGCCGAATTCCAATCTCGACTCAGAGGGTGAAGTGGCCTTGTCCGCCGCCATCCAGGGCATCAGGGACCGCGGCGGCATCGTTATCGTCGTCGCGCACCGGTCAAGTGTGCTGGCCAATGTCGACACCGTGCTGGTGATGGCCAATGGCCATGTGCAGGCCGTCGGTCCGAAGGATGAGGTGCTGAACAAGGTCTTCCGATCGGCGGCACCGCTCAAGGTCGTTGCCGCCACGGAGAGAGGCGTTCCTGCATGAGCGAGGACAGATCCGCTTTGCATCATCGGCAGGTCCGCAGCTATCTCGTGGCTGGCGTTGCTACCTGTCTGCTGCTTGTCGGAGGTGTTGGCGGCCTGGCGGCAGTGACCAAGATGTCGGGTGCGGTGATCGCAGCTGGCCGGCTGGTGGTCGATTCCAATGTAAAGAAGGTTCAGCATCCGACGGGCGGCGTGGTCGGCGAGATCAGGGTGCGTGAAGGCGACCGGGTCAAGGCGGGCGATATTCTGGTGCGGCTGGATGAAACGACAACACGCGCCAATCTGGCGATCGTCTCAAAAGGTCTGGATGAGTTTTATGCACGGTTGGCGCGCCTGGAGGCGGAGCGTGACGGCAAGGACACGATCAGCTTTCCGGACGTTTTGACATCGCGGCGCGACGAAGCCGGTGTCGCCGCATCGATGGCCGGAGAACAATCGCTGTTCGATTTCCGGCACCAGGCGCGGTCTGGCCAGCGATCGCAATTGCGCGAACGGATCGCGCAGTTGAAGCAGGAGAGTGCCGGCCTGACCGAGCAGCTGCAGGCGAAACGCCGCGAGATCGAGCTGATCCAGATCGAGCTGGAAGGTGTGCGGTCGCTCTGGCATCGCAAGCTGATAGGAATCGACCGCATGACGTCGCTGGAACGGGACGCGGTGCGGCTCGAAGGCGAGCATGGCCAGTTGACCGCGGGAATTGCCCAGGTGAAAGGCAAGGCGTCCGAGATCGAACTGCAGATCATCCAGATCGACCAGGATCTTCGCAGCGAGGTCGCGACCGATTTACGCGATACCCAGGGAAAGATCTCCGAGTTCGTCGAACGCAAGGTAGCGGCCGAGGACCAGTTGAAGCGCATCGATCTGCGCAGCCCGCAGGATGGCGTGGTGCTGCAGTTGGCGGTGCATACGATCGGCGGGGTCATCACCCCCGGGGAACAGGTGATGCAGATCGTACCGGTGACGGACGACCTGACCGTTGAAGCGCATATCGCACCGCAGGATATCGACCAGGTGACGATGGGCCAGAATGCGATTTTGCGCCTGTCGGCGTTCAATCGGCAAACCACGCCGGAGCTGACCGGGACGCTGTCGCGGATCTCGGCCGATCTCACCATCGAAGAGCGCACCGGAGCAGCCTTCTATGTGGCGCGGGTGACGCTGCCCAAAACCGAGGTCGCCAAGCTGCGCGGGCTGGCGCTGGCGCCAGGCATGCCGGCCGAAGTGTTCTTCCCGACGGGCGACCGGACGATGCTTTCCTATCTGGTGAAGCCGCTGTCGGATCAGATCCAGAAAGCTTTCCGGGAAGAGTGAAGCCGCACCTTTGAGAGCTGAAGCCTCGGGACCGGCTGGTTGCCGGTCCCCAAGGGGTAGCCCTACTCCGCCGCCTCGTAGCCGGCGATGCCCTTGATCTCGAGGAAATCCTCGAGGCCGTATTCGGCGTATTCGCGGCCGTTGCCGGATTGCTTGTAGCCGCCGAAGGGCAGGCCGGCGTCCCATTGGGGATAGTTGATGTAGACGTTGCCGGTGCGCATTCGGGCGGCGACTTCGCGGGCCTTCTCGATATTCTTGGCCTGGATGTAGGACGCCAGCCCATAGACGGTGTCGTTGGCGGTGCCGATCGCCTCTTCCACTGTGTCGTAAGGCATGATCGCCAGCACCGGTCCGAAGATTTCCTCGCGTGCGATGCGCATGTCGGGCGTGACATCGCCGAACACGGTCGGGCGGATATAGTAGCCGCGGTTGAGTTCGGCCGGACGGCCGGGGCCACCGGCAACGAGCGTCGCGCCTTCATCTATGCCGGCCTGGATCAGGTCCTGGATCTTGTCGAACTGGATCTGGCTGACCACCGGGCCGAGCTTGGTACCGGCCGCATCGGCCGGGCCGACGGTGAACTTTTCCGCCGTGGTCCTGGCATAGCCGGTGGCTTCGTCGTGGCGGTCGCGCGGCACGAACATGCGGGTCGGCGCATTGCAGGACTGGCCCGAGTTGCTGAAGCAGCCGGCGACGCCCTTGCTGACGGCCTTTTCCAGGTCGACATCGGGGAACAGGATGTTGGCCGACTTGCCGCCGAGCTCCTGATGCACGCGCTTGACGGTGTCGGCCGCCGCCTTGGCGACCAGGATGCCGGCGCGTGTCGAGCCGGTGAACGACATCATATCGATGTCAGGATGGCTGGACAGCGCCTGGCCGACGCCGGGGCCGTCGCCATTGACGAGGTTGAAGACGCCCTTGGGCACGCCGGCCTCGTCGATGATTTCGGCAAAGATGATGGCGTCGAGCGGGGCGATTTCGGACGGCTTCAGAACCATGGTGCAGCCGGCGGCAAGGGCGGGACCGACCTTGCAGGTAATCTGGTTCAGCGGCCAGTTCCACGGCGTGATCAGGCCGACGACGCCGACCGGCTCCTTGACGATCAGCGACGAGCCCTTGACGTGGCGGAATTCGAACGATTTCAGCACTTGCGCCATCTTCTGCAGATGCGCCAGGCCGACGCCGACCTGGCTGTCGAGCGCGAACTGGCGCGGCGCGCCCATTTCGCGCGACACGGCCAGCGCCAGATCGGCGCTGCGCTTCTTGTAGACCTCGATTATGCGGTTGAGGATATCGAGGCGCTCCTCGACCGAAGTGAAGCCGAATGTCTCGAAGGCGCGCTTGGCGGCCGCAACCGCCTTGTCGACATCGGCCGTTGAGCCGAGCGAAATCTGCGCGAAAGCATCTTCGTTTGACGGGTCGATGACGTCGAGTGTGCTGGGCACGACAGGATCGACCCACACGCCGTCAATATAGAACTGCAGATTGTGTGACATGGGCTTCTCCTCGGGGGATTTCTGAATTGATGGGGGGCGATCGCCAGATCGTCGTATCGGTTCAGGGATAACGATGGGGCAAGAGCGATGTCAAACGCAAGGGCGGGCGATTGAGCCGACGGCTACAGAAGCGTGTGCCCCGCCGCGACCAGAAGCCCCCTTGCCGCGCCTTCATCCTTGGCTTTGACGAGCAGATGGTCGCCATCGAAGGTGGATACCAGAAAAATGCCGAGTTCGTTTTCCGACAATGGTTTTATCACCGACAGCACGATGCCTGTTTCGTCGAAGGCAAAGGGACCTTGGAGTTTCAGGGCGACCCAGTCCCTGTCATGCTTCACCCCGTCCGGCACCCGATCCTGCAGGCAGACGACCGAAAGCTCGTCCTCTGTCCTGGTGATGCTGACGAAGCCCGGTCCTTCGGCCCAGCCGGGAATGCTCTCTTTTGCTTCGAGGCGCGAAACCGCATACCGCCCCGAGAGCGGCTTCAACCGGACCCTGACTGCCATCCGATCCTCCCTGTTATCGGCCATCACCCCAGTTTCTTGCTCATATAGACCGTCATGCCGTTGATGAACGGCTCCTCCCGGTCGATCGTATAGCCATGCCGTTTGTACAACAACACATTGGCCATGAAGGCGCCATTGGTCAGCAGGCGCAGCTCGAAGCAGCCGGCCTCCAGCGCATTCTGCTCCGCCCGTTCCAGCAACAGCCGGCCGATTCCCCTGCCCTGCGCCTGTGGCGCGACGCAGACATTCTCGATCCAGAGATGATCCTCGGCCAGCATGGTCTCGATCATGCCGACGATGCGGCCATTTTCGATGGCGAGATCGAACGGATGTTCGGCGACCGCCTTGTCATAGTCGGCGCGCATCGGCAGCGGCTCGCGGCCGATCAGAGGCACCCATTTGGCATAGGCGGCACGCACAATGTCCCGGATGGCAGCAGCGTCCGCCGGTTGGGCCGGCCGAAACAGGATGGAAGAATTGGACATGGCAAAGGCTCCAGACATGAAAACCCCGCCGGCAGACATCGCGGGCGGGGCTGGAACGAACGAACCGGAATTTTATTGGGCCGGTCCTTTTCGTCGCGCAAACAGCTTGCCGCGCTGCGTGGTGCAGGAACGGCGTCGCTTGGCGATGGCGAACGAGAAAACGAACATGACGCCACGCTGGAGCAGGAAGCGCGGCGCTGTCAAGATTTTGGCGTTGGCCCAGCCTCCGAGTTGACCCGCGCGGCTAGAGCGGGCGGCGCCGGCAAGGCCATAAGTGTACTGCCAGGCAACGCCAGTCTTCACCTTGCGCGGTGGTTGCTCGCCTAAACTGCTGCGCCGTCGAGTAGGGCTCTCGTACGCGTACAAAAAAACAGCAACAGCTAATATTGTTGGACATTCAACCTACCATTGGTTCAAATTTCTATTTGATCTAATCTTGGCATCATAATATAAGCGGAGAAGCACTGGACGGGCTGACGGGGGGGGGCGCCATGCATCGAGGGCTGGCAAAGCGTACAATCTCACGTTTGTTAGGCGCGATGACGGTCGTCTACGCGCTCGCGGGCACGACGTCAGCGCTCGGGCAGTCTTGTAGTCCCACACAGACAGCTCATGCTTTTAGCTTTACTGGCGCCGACCAGTCCATCTCGGTTCCTGGCAACACCCATTCCGCCACAGTATACCTCAAGGGAGCGCAAGGCGGGGTTGGCAAGAGCGGCGCCGGCACCATCGGGGGCAGCCCATTGAGCCCAGGCGGCGCCGGCGGGCTCGGCGGCCAGGTGAGCGGTTCCTTGACTGTCGCGCCGGGTGACATCCTTTCTGTCGGCGTTGGCGGCCGTGGCTCGCTCGCGGTCAATCCCGGTGGCGCGAGCGGTACTCCCGACGGCGGCAATGGTGGAGGGGCGACCGACCTGCGGCTGGGCGGAACCCGCCTGGCAATTGCTGGCGGCGGTGGCGGCGGTGGCAACGGGGGCTGGCACACTACAAATTCGATAGCTGGTGGCGCCGGTGGCAAGAGCGGGGGATCCGGCTCGGCAGGAACCGATGTTTCGGGCGGCCTTGGCCCCTTCGGCGGTGAAGGTGGCACTGTAGGTGCCGGTGGCGCGATCGGCGCTGGGTGCGATAGTTTTCCTGGCACGGCCGGTCAGGCAAATGGCCAAGGCGGAACTGCACGAAATTTCTCAGGGTCTTTCCTGGGCGCCGGATATGCTGGTGGTGGCGGTGGCGGGGCTACTGTCGGCGGCGGTGGTGGCGGCGCAGGCGTCGGCACGACCTCGTGCCAGCAGAACTGGAACGGCGCCGGCGGCGGCGGCGGCGGCGGATCATCGGATGCCGGCTCGCTGCAATCGGCTGCGGTGGCGGAAGGCGTCAATTCCGGCGATGGGTCCGCATTGATCTGTTTTGATGAGCCGCTCTATGTGATCAGCGGCACAGCGAGCGGTCAGACCGGGACGGTGAGTTTGAAATTGACATCAAGCTCGCCGGCAGGGACGCAAACCAGGGACGTGAATGTCGGCGATACCACCTTTGCCTTTGCGGATGGCCTGCTGACCGGCTCCAACTGGAGCGTTGAGGTTACTGCCAAGCCGGCCGACCAGACATGCACGGTCACGACGGCCTCGGGCACGGTGGCGGGAGCCGACGTGACCAATCTTGTCCTGTCCTGCACCACGGCGACGGTGGAGTTTTCGCCGGCAACATTGCCGAATGCACATATTGGCACGCCGTACAGCCAGACCATCACCGCAAGCAGCCCCAATGGCGGCGCCGCACCCTACACCTTCACCGTGGTTTCCGGCTCGGTGCCTCCCGGCCTCGCACTCTCGCCTGGGGGTACACTGGCTGGCACACCCACTGTCGCGGCCAATTACGATTTTACGGTGCGGGCCACGGACAGCAACGGCTTTACCGGCCAACGTGACTACACTGTGGTCGTCGAGATCCACTTGCCGTCGGCACAGGACCACACGCTGGACGTGATGGCCGGAACGACCGGGTCCCTCGACCTGACGCAAGGGGCTACGAATGGGCCGTTTACCAGCGCCACGATTGCCTCGCCGCCGCCGAGCGAAGCTGGCACGGCTTCCATTGTGCCCGATGGCGGCGCTTATATCCTGCAGTTTGCCGCGGCAGCCACCTTTGCCGGCACAACCAGCCTGACCTACACGCTCTCGAATGCCGACGGAACGTCACCTCCCGCAACCGTGACCATCAACGTCACGGCACGGCCCGACCCCTCCCGCGATCCGGAAGTGATCGGCCTGATTCGGGCACAGGTGGAGGCGGCAAAGCACTTCGCCGACATTCAGATCCAGGGATTTGGACAGAGGCTGGAACAGCTCCACAATGAGGGCGACCAGCGCCACAATTCGATAGGCCTCAGCGTTGCCGTCCAGCAATCGTCGGACAATCCCGACGCATACGCTCAGCAGCAGAATGCGGCGAACGATCCGGCGCTCGCCGCAATCGCCACGGCATCGTCGCAGTCCACTTACGGAGCGCCCAATCCGGAGCGCATTCAGCCCAACGCCAACGCAAAGCAGGACAGGACCTCGACCGGCGCGTCGCCGATCAAGACCGGACAGTCTTCAACTGGCACGGACGTGGACACCCAGACGTCGTCACTGCCGGCCGAGAACCCATTTGGCGAACTGGCCTTCTGGAGCGGCGGCTACGTCAATTTCGGCACCGATGACGATGGAGCCATCAAGCTCGACCATACGCTGGTCGGCGTGAGCGTCGGTGCCGACTACCGCTTTTCCCCGACCTTCACCGCCGGTCTCGGGTTTGGCTATGGCCATGACGTCACCGACGTCGGGAGCAACGGCACCGAAAGCCGCGCCCATACCATCTCGGTCGCCGCCTATAGCAGCTACCGCCCGGCGCCAGGTTTTTTTGTCGATGGCCTTGCCGGCTATGGCGCCCTCAATTTCGACAGTGAGCGCTATGTGACCGATACCGGCGATTTCGCGTCTGGAACGCGCGACGGAAGCCAGGTCTTCGGGTCGCTGACGGCGGGCTACGAATTTCGCCGGCCGGACTCTCTGATATCACCCTATGGACGTCTGTCGGGGTCCCACTCCACGCTTGACGGCTTCACCGAGACGGGTGGCGACATCTATAATCTGACCTTCGGCAAGCAGACCGTCGACACGCTGTCGGGCACCCTTGGCCTGCGCATCGAGAACAACATTCCTACCAGCTGGGGTCTGCTCACACCGCGCGCGCGCTTTGAGTATACGCACGACCTTGCCGGCTCCAGCCGCGTCAGCCTCGGCTATGCCGATATCGGCACCACGCCCTACGCGCTGGACGCAGATGCCTTTTCCAACGACTATTTGTCAATCGGGCTCGGCGTCGATGCGCAAATCGGCGGTATTGCCTTCGGGCTGAACTACAGCACCGCGGTCGGCAGCAACGGCGACAGCCAGGACCATACGATCGCCGCGCGAATTGGGATGAAATACTAGGGCATGATCCCAAAAAGTGGGGTTAGATCGTGATGGGATTCATCATGATCTAGGGCGGCTCCAGGTTTCGCCCGGCCGCTCTTTCTCATTCTGACCTCGGCCGCCCCTAAACGTTCACAAAAATCGATCATTTCAACAAAAACAATTCGTTGGAAAGATCGATTCTGGAATGACATTCTCCTGAGGTACTTGCGTGGAGAATTGCATTGTCTTCCGCCGCCCAGCTAGCGAACGATATTCCGATCAGCATGATTTCCGCCGATCTGGCCGTGGGCCGGAAGCGGCTCGATTCCGTGTGGAATGGCGTCATCCCCGGGATCGTGCTGGTGGCGATGATCACGGGGGTGGCCTTCTCGGCCCATAATGTCTCCGGCTTCGCGCTGTTCAGCCCGATGATCCTCGCCGTCGTCGCCGGCATGATCTATTCCAACGTGCTCGGCACGCCCGCCCACGCCAAGGCCGGCATTGCCTTCTCGCAGAAGCGCCTGCTGCGCTTTGCCATCGTGCTGCTCGGCTTTCAGCTGACGCTCGGCCAGGTCGTCTCCATCGGCGACGGCGGCGTCGGCATCGTGGCGCTGACCCTTGGAGCGACCTTCGTCTTCACCATTACGCTTGGCCGGCTGATCGGCGTCGACGCCAAGCTGGCGCAACTGATTGCCGCCGGCACTTCGATCTGCGGCGCTTCGGCGATCGTCGCCACCAACATCGTCACCGATGCGCGCGACGAGGACGTCACTTATGCCGTCGCCTCGATCACGCTGTTCGGCACCGTCGCCATGCTCGGCTTTCCGCTGCTGGCGCCGGTGCTCGGCCTCGACCAGCACGCATTCGGCCTGTGGGCCGGCGCCTCGATCCACGAGGTGGCACAGGTCATCGGCGCCGGCTTCCAGAACGGCGCCCAGTCCGGCGAGATCGCCACCGTCGCCAAGCTGACCCGCGTCGCCCTGCTGGCGCCGATGGTCATCGCGCTCGGCCTGATGGCGCGCCGCAAGAGCAATGGCGATCGCCCAAGCGACCAATCCGGTGCGCGGCCGCCGATGCCGTGGTTCGTCGCCGCTTTCATCGCCGTCGTGGCGCTGAACAGCCTGGTTGCCGTGCCGGCCGAAGTGAAGTCGGCCATGGCGTTCGCCACCACCATCATGCTGACCATGGGGCTCGCCGCCATGGGTCTGCAGGCCAACATTTCGCAACTGCACTCGCGCGGCCTTCGCCCGCTGGCGCTCGCCTTCTGCGCCTTCCTGTTCATCGGCGGCTTCAGTCTGATGCTGGTGAAGTTCGCTTAGTCCTCGAACGAACTCGCCGCGACATAGATCGCGGCAAGCGCCTCGATGCCGGCCTGGTCGTCCTTGTCGAAGCGGCTGGGCGTCGGGCTGTCGAGGTCGATCAGGCCGAAGACGCCGTCACTGTCCCTCAGCAGCACGACGAGTTCCGAGCGCGAGTCGGCGTCGCAGGCGATGTGGCCGGCAAACTCGTGCACATCCTTGACCAGCATCGACATTTCGAGATCGATCGCGGTGCCGCACACGCCCTTGCCGACGGCGATGCGCACGCAGGCCGGCTTGCCCTGGAACGGTCCAAGCACCAGCTCCTCGTCGGACGCCAGGAAATAGAAGCCGGCCCAGTTGAGATCGGGCACCATCTGGAAGATCAGCGCCGATGTGTTGGCGGCGTTGGCGACGGAGTCGCTCTCGCCTTCCAGCAGCGCCTTCAACTGGGTGGCCAGTTCGCGGTAGAAGGCTGGCTTGTTGGTGCTGTCGATGCTCTGGGCCGCAAACATGGCGTCGTCTCCATTGCCGGCGGACCAAAAAGCCCGCTACATTTCCTGTCTGCCACCAATGACGCTCCCGGGAAATACACAATTGTGAATACCGACCGTGCCAGCCAAACACACGACCGGGCGCAACCCGCAGCGAGCGAAGGTCCCCTCACCTTCGCCGTGCTGGTCTTTCCCGGCTTTCCGATGATGGCGTTCAGTTCGGTGATCGAGCCATTGCGCGCCGCCAACGTGCTGGCCAAGCGCGAGTGCTATCGCTGGGTGATCGTCGGCGCCGACCAGGGCACGGTCGAGGCATCCAATGGGGTTGTCATACAACCGGGATTCTCAGCGTTCGGCGCGCCGAAGGTCGATCGCATCGTCGTCTGCTCGGGCGGCAATGCGGACCTGCTTGTCGCCGACGATGCGGTTGCCTGGATCCGCAGGAGCCTGCGCGCCGGCGCTCACATAGGCGCGGTGGCCGACGCCGCCTTCTTCCTTGCCAGGGCCGGCCTGCTCGACGGCCATGCCTGCACCTTGCACTGGACCAGCCAGGCGGCATTCACCGAGGCCTTCCCGGATATCGAGCTCCGGCGCGATCTCTACGTCATCGACCGCAAGCGCTTCACCTCGGCCGGTGGCGTCGGCAGCCTCGACATGATGCTGGAGATCATCACCAACGATTATGGCGGCGAGCTCGCGGCGGGCGTTGCCGAATGGTTCGTGCACAGCCCCTTGCGTTCGAGCGTCGACCGCAAGCTGATGCCGCTCAGGCTGCGCACCGGCGTCCAGAACGAACTGGTGCTGTCGGCCATCGCCATCATGGAGGATGCGGTGGAAGAGCGGCTCGGCATGACGGAGCTGGCGGCAAGGCTCGGTGTCTCCTCCGACAAGCTGGAGCGCAATTTCCGCGCCCAGCTCAGCATTTCGCCCAATGGATATTACCGGCGGCTCCGGCTGCGGCGCGCCGCCGACCTGTTGGCCCATTCGACGCTGATGGTGCGAGACGTGGCGCTGGCCTGCGGCTTCGCGTCCATGTCAAGTTTTGCCCGAGCGTTTCGCGAGGAGCATGGGCACGCGCCGAAGGCGATGCGGCGGCATTAGAGGGCGCTGCGCGCTAACGCGGTGAGATGCTGGCGGGACAGCGCCCCCCTCTGTCCTGCCGGACATCTCCCCCACACGGGGGGAGATCAGATGTCGCCTCGGCTTTCGCCAATCACCATCGTTGCAGGGCGAGCGGGACGCGAAAGCTGCTAATCTCCCTCCTTGTGGGGGAGATGTCCGGCAGGACAGAGGGGGGCGCGAAGGATCGCAACATTGCCCTTTGTATCCATGCCCTCTTGCGGCATTTCGCACGACATCTGCGGATTCTCGCACAGACATTCTGCAGTTCGTAGCTATGTTCAGGCCTTCAGGAGGCGCACCATGAGCATCGTCGTTTTCGACCCGGACAGCACCGAGGATGTGGATTTCAAGGACCGCATGCGCCACCCGGTCGCGGCCGACTCCGCCGGCGGCATGTGGCTGTCGGATACCGAGCCGTCCTTCATCGATGCCGACGCCTTGCGCAAAGGGCGGCTGGCGAAACTGCGCGGCTGGATGCGCGAGGCGGGCTATGGCGGCGTCGTTTTGTTCGACCCCTACAACCAGCGCTACGCCACCGGCTCGCGCAACATGTTCGGCTATTTCCTGCGCAACTCGACGCGGTATTTCTTCATCCCCACCGACGGGCCGATCGTGCTGTTCGAGTACCCGCAGAGCTACCATGTCTCGATGGTGCTCGACACGATCGACGAGGCGCGCCCGTCCAAGCTGGTATGGTCTTCGGTGTCGGGCCGCGACGACGAAACCGCCGGCCCCTTCGCCGACGAGATCGCCGAGCTTTTGAAGAAACATGGCGGCGGCTCGATGAAGCTCGGGCTCGACCGCTGCAGCCATTTGCAGGCGCTGGCGCTGGAAAAGCGCGGCTGCGACGTCAGGGATTGTCAGGGCGAGATCCTGGCGGTGCGCGCGGTGAAAACACCCGAGGAAGTCAAATGCCTGCAGGTATCGATGGCTGGCGCGGAAGCCGCTGTTTATGCCGTGCGCGAGGCGATCAAGCCCGGCGTCTCCGAAAACGAGCTGTTCGCCATCATGTATGGCGAGGTGATCCGCCAGGGCGGCGAGTTTATCGAGACGCGGTTGCTCACCTCGGGACAGCGCACCAATCCGTGGTTCAACGAGGCCAGCGGCCGCAAGATCCGGCCGGGCGAGCTTCTGGCGCTCGATACCGACACGATCGGCTGCTATGGCTATTATTCCGATTTTTCGCGCACCTTCCGCTGCGGGCCTGGCAAGCCGACCGACTATCAGAAATCGCTCTACCGCATGGCGCACGACCAGGTTCAGCACAACATTTCGATTGTCAAACCTGGCATGGCGTTTCGCGAGATCGCCGAAAGAGCGTGGAAAATCCCGGACCGTTTCGTCGACCAGCGCTATACCTCGGTGATGCATGGCGTCGGCATGCATGGCGAGACGCCGTTCATCGCGCATGCCATGGACTATGAGACCTATGGCCGCGACGGTGTTGTCGTGCCCGGCATGGTGGTGAGCGTGGAAAGCTATATCGGCGAGAAAGGTGGCCGCGAGGGCGTCAAGCTGGAGGACGAAATCCTGATCACCGACACCGGCACCGAGCTTCTGTCGCGCTTTCCCTACGAGGATGAGTTTCTGGAGAAACAGGTTTGATGGTCGTTTCGCATCCCTTGGCAACCAGCGCGAACGCCAATCCCGTCGTCATCCTAGGGCGAAGCAAGGAGCGCAGCGACGCGGCGCAGACCCTAGGATCCATGCCGGGACTCATCCGCGCCGCAACGGTGCAAGTTCTGCTCCGCCGCACCCCACGGCCAACCTCACGGAATGGATCCTCGGGTCTTCGCGACGGAGCTTCGCTCCTGCTTCGCCCGTGGATGACGAAGGTGGGGAGGCACCCGCTAATCGCCACCGTTTGCGTCGACACGACCCGAGCGGCGTTGGCGACGACAGGCATAGGCCCATCCGCATGAAAAGCCCCATCTCGATCAAACGCGGCGCGGTCGCCGCGGCGTTCATCGACCTCCAGGAAGAGCATCGGCAGGACAAGCGCTATCTGGTCGAAGGTTATGGCGAGGTGCTGGCCAACGTCCAGCGCCTGCAGGCGGCGGCGCGGCGCAACTTCGTGCCGCTTTGCCACTGGGCCTATATCGTCGATGCCGCCAAGGCGCATCCCTTCCATCCGCTCGACGCCGACGGCAAGTCCGCCTTTTCCGACAAGAGCGATCCTCTGACGGAAATCTGCCCGGAAGTGGCGCCCGCGGCCGGCGAGACGATGCTGGTCAAGACGCAGGCCAGCGCCTTCGGCGCCGGGCCTGCCGCAACCGAACTCAAGGCGCGCGGCATCGAATGGCTGATCGTCGCCGGCGTCTGGACCGAGGCCTGCATCGACGCCACCGTGAAGGACGCGGTGGCATCCGGCTTTCGCGTGCTTCTGGTCAAGGATGCCTGCGGCAGCGGCAGTGCCGCCATGCACCAGACCGCCATCCTCAACCTTGCCAACCGGCTCTATGGCGGCGCCGTCACCAACACGATAGACGCGTGCCGGCTGATGGCGGGCGACACCATCGATGCATGGCAGGTCGAAGGCTCGGTACCGCTGCGCTTCACGTTTGAAAACGCCGAACGGCTCTACGGCGAGCTCTGAGAGATGGGCACGGTCCACAAGCTCAAGACCGCCAGGCGGGGGAAATACGCCACCCTGCTCGATCCGGCGCTGTGGGAGTATATCGACCTGGTCAATGACTGGTTCCCGCCAGAAATCGCCGAACTTCCGATCGCCGAGCAAAGGTCGGTCTATGATGCGATGTGCCGCGCCTTCCATCAGGGTTATCCCAAAGGGGTTTCGGCCAGCGGCGGCATCATCGCCGCCGATGCAGGGCACGCCATCCCGATCCGCTACTATCGGATGGCGGGCAAGCCCGTGCGCGCCGTCATCCTCTACTATCATGGCGGCGGCTTTGTGCTTGGCGGGCTCGACAGCCATGACGACATCTGCGCCGAGATCTGCGCCGGCACCGGTTTCGACGTTGTCTCGGCCGACTACCGGTTGGCGCCGGAACATCCCCACCCGGCCGCCTTCGACGACGCGCTGACCGTGTTCGAATGGGCGGCGGTGACAACGGACCTGCCGATCGTGCTCGTCGGCGAAAGCGCCGGCGGCAACCTTGCCGCCGCGGTCGCGCACGCGTCTCGCCGCCACCTGCGCCGGGCGGCCGGCCAGGTGCTGATCTATCCCGGCCTCGGCGGCGACGAGAGTGCCGGCTCCTATGTCGAACATGCCGAGGCACCGTTGCTGACGCTGCGCGACATCGCGTTCTACCGCACCATTCGCGCTGCCCCGGCACAGTCGCCCGACGACCCGACTTTTTCTCCGCTGAAAGACAACGACTTCTCCGGCCTGCCGCCGACTGTCATCATCACGGCCCAGTGCGATCCGCTGTCGTCGGACGGCGAGACCTATCGCGACCGCGTCGTTGCCGCCGGCGGCCGCGCCTGGTGGTATGAGGAGCCGCGGCTGGTGCACAGTTTTCTGCGCGCCCGCAAAAGTGTTCCGCGCGCCGGCGAGGCGTTCGTGTGCACGCTTGCGGCCATCGCCGCCGTCGCCGTGCTCGGCAAGAACGACTGGCCATATTGAGGCGGCGAAGCGCTGATCTCCCCCTCATGGGCAGGCAATCGCATATGAGATTTTTGCGAAGAGGACCCCCACCCTAGCCCTCCCCACAAGGGGGAGGGAACGCTGCCGCCCGCCATATTGCGGCGCTCAACGTGGCCAATCTGCCGAGTTCAGCGCTGCCGAGTCTCCCTCCCCCTTGTGGGGAGGGATTAAGGGTGGGGGTATTCGTGGAGCGCAAAGCGCCGAAATCCATATGCGATTGCCGCGCCCACAAGGGGGAGATTGTCTGCACTCCCACTGCGGAGTGGCGCACAAGAATTGCGGAAAAGAGAACATTTCCCGGGGTCGGCCCGCTTTATCATCACCTGCTCAGGCAACGGCGCCCGATGATCGCATCCGCCCCAGCGGAGGCGGACCGTCGGGGCGCCCAACAAAAGAGGGAACGACGATGAAATTCATGCTGACCGACCGCAATTTGCACCCGCAGGCCAAACCCGTCGCCCAAGATTTCACAAAGGGCGGCGTCAACCGGCGCGAATATCTCGCCATCATGGCCGGCTTCGGCGTCAGCGCGGCCGGAGCACTGGCATTGGGCGGCCTCAGCGCGTCGCCCGCCCGGGCAGAGGAGCCGAAGCGCGGCGGCACCTTGCGCGTCGCCATGAACGTCAAGGGTTTCAAGGATCCGCGCACCTTCGACGGTGTCGAGATGTCCAATGTGGCGCGCCACTGCAACGAATATCTGGTGCGCTGGAACCGCGACTTCACCTTCGAGCCGTGGCTGCTCGAAAGCTGGGAAACCAGCGACGACGCCAAGACGCTGACGCTGCATGTGCGCAAGGGCATCGCCTGGTCGAATGGCGACACCTTGAACGCCGACGACGTCATCCACAATCTCACCCGCTGGTGCGATGCCTCCGTCGCCGGCAATTCGGTCGCCGCGCGCATGGGCGCGCTGGTCAATGCCGACACCAAGAAGCCGGTCGATGGCGGCATCGAGAAGGTCGACGACTTCACCGTAAAGCTCAATCTGCCGAAACCCGACATTTCGCTGATCGCCGGCATGGCCGACTATCCCGCGCTGATCATGCACCGCTCCTATGAGGGCGGCGACGACCCGATGAAGGCGCTGGCGATCACCACCGGCCCCTGCGAACTGGTCAGCTGGAATGCCGAGACCAGTGCGGAGGTGAAGCGCAAGGACAAGCCCTGGTGGAAGGGCGACTTCTACCTCGACGGCATCAAATGGGTCGATTACGGCTCCGACCCCAACGCGATGCTGTCGGCGTTCGAATCCGGCGAGATCGACACCGACCACGAGACCGCCTCCGACGCCGTGTCGCAGACCGAGCAGATGGGCTTGCTGAATTCCGAGATCGCCACCGGATCGACCATCGTTGCCCGTTTCAATGTCGGCAACGCGCCCTATGACGACGTCAAGGTGCGCCGCGCCGCCCAGCTTGCCGTCGACAATTCCGCCGTGCTGGCGCTGGGCCTCGGCGGTCGCGGCAAGCCCGCCGACAACCACCATGTCGGTCCGATGCATCCTGAGTTTGCCGATATCGGTCCGGCCAAGCGAGATATGGATCAGGCGAAGAAACTGCTCGCCGAGGCCGGCAAGACGGACCACGAATTCGAGTTGATCTCGGTCGACGTCGAATGGCAAAAGAGCACCGGCGATGCGATCGCCGCGCAGATGCGCGAGGCCGGCCTGAAGATGAAGCGCACCGTGCTGCCGGCGGCGACCTTCTGGAACGACTGGAGCAAATACCCCTTCTCCACCACCGAATGGCTGGGCCGCCCGCTCGGCGTCCAGGTGCTGGCGCTCGCCTATAAATCGGGCGCTGCCTGGAACGAAAGCGCTTACGCCAACAAAGAGTTCGACGAACTCCTCGACAAGGCGCTGGCAACGCCGGATGCTGCCCAGCGCAAGGAGATCATGGCCAGGATCGAACAGAATCTGCGCGATGCCGGCATCATCATCCAGCCCTACTGGCGCTCGGTCTACCGCACCTATCGCAAAGGCGTGCAAGGCTGCGAACAGCACCAGTCGCTGGAACAGCATTTTGAGAAGGTGTGGCTGGAGGGGTGATCGTTCGGGGACGCCGCATACCGGCTGGCACCTGAGCGGTATGTCGCTCAGGTAGATACCTGCAGCGCACTCCGAGCATTTACGACGGTGTCTGTCTTGACGCGGCGATCGTGGATCGGTCTGGTGTGTCGACGAGGCGCCGCTGTGGGCTCCCGTCATTCCGGAGAATACACATGCGCGCCCGTTGGGCTTTCATTCTTGCACCCATTATTCCGGCGATCCTGCCCGGCTACAATTGGCATGCGAACCACCCTGAGACGGGGCCGTTGTCGGGCTTCATCTTCGTAACCCTTGTTTTCTATGTTGTGGAGGCGGTGGTAGGAATTCCGGCCTTCTATGTCCTCACCCGACGGCGCTGGCAGTTTTTTTGGGTATACGTCGTCGTTGGCTTTCTGGCAGTTTTTGTTCCAGCGTTTGTCTTCGGGGCCTCATTAAGTGGAGTCCTCCATTGGGAATCGGCGGAGTTCTCTATGCATGCTCCTTCATAGGGATACTCGGTGGCGCTACAGGGCTGATCTTCTGGCTTTTGGTGCGCCCAGACAAGGAGCCTGTCGAACAGATTGCTTCGCACTTTACCTAGGTCAGCACCCCAAGATTGAGTTCAAGGCCTGATACACTTTGGCCGCGATATTTTGCACGAGAACGCATGGACCACTTCGACCTTGGCACCTATCGCCGTCCAATCTCCACCGCCTCGGCCGAGACGCAGCGCTGGTTCGATATCGCGCTGAACTGGTGCTACGGCTTCAACCATGAGGAAGGCATAAAGTGCTTCGAGAAGGCGCTGGAGACAGATCCTGATTGCGCCTTCGTGCATTGGGGCATCGCCTATGCCGCCGGGCCTTTTTACAACCTCACCTGGAACGAGCACCGCAAGGACGAGGCAGACCGTGCGGCCAAACGCTGCTTCGACCATGTCCAGCTCGCGCGGGATGTGGCGATCACCTCGTCGTGCCTGTGTCGGACGAGCGCGGAGGCGGGGCCAAGCTGTTGTCACTGAAATCCCCGCCGCCCGACCAGCCGAGTCGGCTTCGCCTTCTAAGAGAAAATCTCCGCCAGTTCGTCTACGCTGGTGCCTTCCCTAACCTGGCGCAGTTCAACATAGGCGACCGCAATGGCCATCGATGCCACCGTGGACACGACCGTCGCGATAAGGACGCTTCCGATAGCGCCGAAAATCAGGGCGACCGTCGAGAGGCCGCTGAAGAAAGCGACAATCAGGCCGATCAGCAAGGCAAACATCATCTGGAAGGCAAGCGCCGCCAAAAACAGGATCAGAAAGACACCGAACATCGGCCAGCGGCTGCCCTTTGTCAGAGCACGGCTGCGCGACATCGCGCCAAACATGCCAAGCCGCTCCTGCATCAGCACCGGCACGGAAACCGATATGCCGAGCAGCCACCTGATGCCGGCAACGAGCAACACCACGAAGGCAATGATCGCTCCGAAGATCGGCACCAACATTCCGGCGATGCCCATCACGATGAGGCCAAGGATCATGGCCAAAAAGACAATCAGCCCCACCCCCAGCGTCGGGAATATGCTGCGCAAGGCTATCTGGATGCAGTCGCCGATCGCCGGGCGCTTGCCGTTCAGGTCCTCTATCGTCGCTTGCACCAGCGAGGACTGGAACAACAGCGCGCAAACGAAATAGATCAGGCTTAAAACGAGCGATAAGAACGAGCTGCTCATAATGACCCACTTCGCGCCGAGCGGAGGTGTGGCGATGTAGCCGTTGGGGCCGCCATTCCAGTGGTTCCACAGATTGAGCGCAACTGCTGGGAGGACCAGGAAAAGCGCCGCCAAAGCAATCATCAGACCGGGATTGCGGTCGATCACGGCGAAGGTGTTGTTGAAAACCCTGCCGATCTGGAACTTCTCAAGCCGCGCCGACGCCGTCGATGCCACGATTACCCCTTCCGGCCCGAGCTAGATACCGGCCAATCGCGCCAACATGACTGGCTGTTCTCGGGCCAAAACCTTCGTTACGAGAATATCTGCGCCAGTTCGTCGACGCTGGTGCCTTCCTTGACCTGGCGCAGCTCGACATAGGTGACGGCAATCGCCACCGAAATCACCGCCGAAACGATTGTCGACAGCAGGCTGCTTCCGATGGCGGCGGCAATGAGTCCGGTCGTGCTGATCCCGCCGCTCGCAATAGCAGCCTGAAACAGCAAGGTGAAAACCACTTGTAGCCCTATCGCAACAATGCCGAGGACCAGAAACAGCGCGAATATCCGCCAGCGGCTTCCCTTCGTCAGCGCCCTGCTTCGCGAAATCGAGGCGAAGACGCCAGGCCTTTCCTGAACTGCGACGGGCACAGCCACCGATATGCTGATCAGCCACATGGCTATGGGGATGAGCGACAGAAGTGCAATCACACCGCCGACGATGGGGATGGCCATGGTGATGACCGTTAATATCATCGCCACCAGAAACATTGCCACGATGATCACAATACCAATTCCGAGCGTGGGGAGGAAGCTGCGCAAGGCTACCTGAATGCAATCGCCAATCGACGGGCGCTTGCCGTTCAAATCTTCGATTGTCGCTCGTACCAGCGCCGCCTGCGCCAGAAAGGCCAAGATCAGGAGCACCAGGCCGGCAATCATCGAAACGGCACCATAGCCCGCCATCGCCGATTGCTCGAAGCTCGCCCCAGGTACTGCTATCTTTGCAATCTGTCTAAAGCTCCAGATGTTGTACAGCAGCGCAGGCAGCGTCGAAAAAAGGCCGACGATGGCGGCAAGTGGGACGAAGCTTCGTCCGATTACCGAAAACGTATTGCTGAAAGCCCTGCCGATGCTGAACCGTTCCGGCCGCTCGCTCGCGATTGACGTCATGTTACATTCCCCCCGACTAATGGATACCCGAAATCAGAAAGTATAAATCACCGATATTGATACTTGCGGTTGCCGCCGCTTGCAATTGCCTTGGCGTATTGCCAGTGTCGGCCCGCGAACCGCAGGTTGCATGGGGGCGAAAAGGTGACTGCTGCACAGCCGGACGCTGCGCAAGCCGAATGGCTGGCCAAACTGCACAAGCAGTTGCTGTCAGACGATTCGATCCAGTTCGACCTGCCGGCCTACAGACCACCCGAGACACCCGAGTGGCTGAGACCGCTGGGCGAGTTCCTGAAATCGCTCGGCCCGTACATGATCTACCTGTTCTGGGGCGCGGTGATCACAGGTGCCGCGATCATTCTGCTGCTGATTGTCCTTGAAGTGAAAGGCGTCGCCTGGCGCCTGCCCTGGTGGCGCAAAAAGAGCGTGACCGAGGCGGAAGCGACATGGCACCCCGACGTTGGCGCCGCGCAGGTCCTGCTGTCGGAAGCCGATGCGCTCGCCGCCCGGGGCGAGTATGACGAGGCGGTGCATCTCCTGCTGCGCCGCAGCGTTGCCGACATTGCCGGCCGCCTGCCCGACTTCCTGCGCCCGTCGCTGACCGCGCGCGATATCGCGGGAGCGGCGTCGCTGCCAACGCGGGCGCGTGGCGCCTTTACCCAGATCGCGCGCATCGTCGAGGCCGCTCTGTTCGCGCGCCGGCCGGTCGGGCCCGAGGGCTGGCAGGAGGCGCGCAGCGCCTATGAGCGATTCGTCTTCAGGGATGCCTGGACGTGAGCGACGCGACAGCCGACATCGCCCAGCAGGAACCGTTCAGCCGAAGGACGCTGTTCTGGGGCATTTTCGCCAGCCTGCTCGCGGCAGCGGGCTTCTTCCTTTTGTCCACCTATGCGCCCGACTTTCGCCAGCCGAGCGTCGGTGGCGCAACCCCACTGTCGAAGAGCGGCATCGGCTATGCCGGCTTGGCGGAATGGCTGAAGCTGACCGGCGAGCCGCCGGATATGGCGCGGTCCGACAGCGATCTTGAGATCGACACGGCGCTGCTGATCGTCACCATTTCGCCTGACAGCGACCCAGATGCGCTCGCCAACATCATCAAGCTTCGCAAGGGCATGCATACGCTGTTCGTGCTGCCCAAATGGGCGACCTTGCCGCTGTTCCAGCACGAGGGCTGGGAGATGAAGATCCAGCGACTGCCGGATGTGGTGGTCAACGACTGGCTCGGCCGCATCGCCAAGGCCAAGCTCGGCGAAGGTGAGACCACGGTCAAGCAACTCGACGTCTCAGGGCAAATGGTCAGCGTTCCCGACCAGTTGCAATGGGTGGCCGACGAACACCCGCTGATTGCCGCCGGCAACGGCAAGGCCGTGCTGACCGAGGTCGAAGACGAGCGGTTCTACATTCTGACGGACCCCGATCTCATCAATAACGCCGGCTTGAAAGATCCCGACAAGGCGGCGGCGGCGCTCAAGCTGATCGAGCTCCTGCAGCCCGAAGAGGGTGCTGTCATGTTCGACCTGACGCTGCATGGCGTCGGGCGAAAATACGATCTCGCCAAGCTTCTGGTCGAGCCGCCCTTCCTGGCGCTGACGCTGACCATCCTGGCGGCGGCGGCACTTGCCTTCCTGCATGGCCTTGGCCGGTTCGGGCCGCCACGGGCCGATCAGCGCGCCATCGCCTTCGGCAAACGCGCGCTGGTCGACACCACGGCGATGCTGTTGCGCCGCGCAGGCCGGCTGGAGGAACTGGGCGACCGCTATGGAACCCTGGCGCGGGTGCGCGCCGGCGCGCTGCTCGGCGCGCCGCACGGTTTGCAGGGCGAAGCGCTCGACCGCTGGCTCGATTCCCGCGATAAGGACGAAGCCGGCGGGTTCACGACCCGCCTGCAAGCTGCGAACGCGGCAAAGACCCTGACACAAATGCATGATGCAGCCGAAAAGCTGCACGACTGGACGGCAAGGAGGCTCGGTGAACGTCGATGATGTGAAGGCCCTGGCGACACAGATCAGGGAAGAGGTGGCCAAGGCCATCACCGGGCAACACGATACGGTCGATCTGATGCTCACGGCATTGTTCGCCGGCGGGCATATATTGCTCGAAGGACCGCCGGGCACGGCCAAGACGATGACGGCGCGCTGCTTTGCCCAGGCGCTGGGCGTCGCCTATGGCCGCATCCAGTTCACACCCGACCTGATGCCCGGCGATATCGTCGGTTCCAACATCTACAATTTCCAGACCGGGCAATTCACGCTGACGCGCGGCCCGATCTTCTGCGATCTGCTGCTCGCCGACGAAATCAACCGAACGCCGCCCAAGACCCAGGCTGCCCTTTTGGAGGCGATGCAGGAGCATGCCGTCACCTTCGACGGCACCACTCATGCGCTCGGCCCGAACTTCATGGTGGTGGCGACGCAGAACCCTATCGAACACCAGGGCGTCTATCCCCTGCCCGAAGCCCAGCTCGACCGTTTCCTGTTCAAGCACCGGGTGAGCTACCCCGGCGCGCAAGAGGAAAAGGCGATCATCATCCACCATGGCGGCGGCACCGCCTCGCACGACATCAAGCAATACGGCATCACCGCCCAGGCCGACCGCAAGACGCTGGAAAAGGCGTTGGCGACCGTCGGCGAGGTTACGCTGGTCGACGACGTCGTGGACTATATCGCAAGGCTGGTGCGGGCCACGCGCGAAAGCCCCGACCTCGAGGTCGGCGCCAGCCCGCGCGCGGGCGCCATGCTGGCGAGAGCTGCACGGGCTCGGGCAGCGCTCGACGGGCGTGCCTATGTCATCCCCGACGACGTCAAGGCGCTTGCCGTGCCGGCGCTGCGCCATCGCGTTATCCTGTCGCCGGCGGCGCAGATCGACGGCCGCCTGGTCGAACAGATCGTGACCGACCTTGTAGACCAGACGGAAGCGCCACGTTGATTTATCCGAGCGGCCGGGCAGTCTGGGCAGGTGCGGCCGGTGCAATACCGGCCTTCCTGATCGCGCTCGCGCTGCCGTCGATGTGGTATCTCGGCCTGTTGTGGATCTGCGCGCTGCTTGCTTTCCTGGCCGTGGACGCGGCCGCCGGGCGCGGACGGGCTTCTCTGAACGCCAGCATCCACGCCCCGCCGCAGGTCAGCGTCGGCGGCCAGTTCACCGTCAATGTCACCGCCAGGCTCGGCGGACGGCCGCGCGCCGTGCAGGCGCGTCTTGGCCATGACGAGCGGCTGCAACCGCTGGGCGGCACCGGCGGCGCATCGACCGCCGAGGCCGGCAGCGCATCGCTCGATCTCAGATTTCAGGCGCTGCGGCGCGGCATTGCCAGGTTCGATCGCCTGTGGGTGCGCTGGCGCGGGCCGTTCGGGCTGGTCTGGAACCAGGTGGTGCTGCCGATGGACGGCAAGGTGGTGGTGCTGCCCAACGTCAGCAGCGCCCGCGACGAGGCGATCACGCTTCTGCAGCGCCAGGCGCTGCCCGACGGACATGCGCAGCGCCGCGCCGGCCAAGGCCGCGAATTCGAGGCGCTCAAGGACTACCAGCCCGGCATGGGCCGGCGCATGATCGACTGGAAGCGCAGCGCCCGCCACGGCAGGCTTCTGGCGCGCGAATTCCGCATCGAGGAGAACAACAACATCGTGCTGGCCATCGATAGCGGCCGGCTGATGTGCGAGCCCGTCGGCGGCGTGCCGAAGGTCGACCGCGCCGTCACCGCAGCCTTGCTGTCGGCGTTCATTGCGCTGAAGGGCGGCGACATGGTCTCCCTGTTCGGCTTCGACGCGAGGCCGCGCGTTTCCAGCGGCGCCGTGCGCGGCTCCGCCAGCTTCGCCATGATCCAGAAGCGGGCCGCGGAAATCGACTATTCCACCGAAGAGACCAATTTCACTTTGGCGCTGACGACGCTGGCGGCGCGGCTCGACCGGCGTTCGCTGGTGATCATCTTCACCGACTTCGTCGATCCGATTAGCGCCGAACTGATGCTGCGCACGGTCGGCCGGCTCACCGAACGGCATCTGGTGCTGTTCATGATGATGAAGGATGTCGAACTGGAGACACTGGCCGACATGCCGCCGGACGCACCGGAGGATGTGGCGCGCTCGGTTGTCGCCGGCGGGCTGCTGCGCGAAAGGCAGGTCGTCATCGGCAGGCTCAGGCTGCTCGGCGCGCATGTCATCGAAGCCGACCATCAGAGGCTCGGGCCGGCACTGGTCGAGCGCTATCTCGAACTCAAGCGAGAGGATCTGTTGTGAACGCGCTGGTCGGCAAGGATGCGGTGCGCCAGTCGCTGGCGAGCTTCCGTTCGGAGCGCGAGGCCGACTGGAAGGCGTTCGAGGCGCTGCTTGCCCGGGTCGAGAAACGTGCGCCGCGCACGCTGTCGGAAGACGAGCTTTTGTCGCTGCCGCTGCTCTACCGCTCGGCGCTGTCCTCGCTTTCGGTGGCGCGGGCGACGTCGCTCGACAATGCGCTGGTCAGCTATCTCGAAGCGCTGTGCCTGCGCGGCTACTTCTACCTCTATGGCGCGCGTCGCGGCTTGCGGCAGCGCATCGGCGATTTCTTTCTGCATGACTGGCCGCATGCCATTCGCGATTTGTGGCGCGAGACCTTGCTGTCGGTCGTCCTGACCTTTGTCGGCGCCGGCGCCGGCTACTGGCTGGTGGCGA